>NZ_JACHYC010000001.1 GCF_014192575.1 Variovorax sp. Sphag1AA
GCACCGCGGTGAGCGCACCGAGCGTCACGATGAAAGGCGGCAGCTTCACGAAGGCCACGAGCACGCCGTTGATCAGGCCGAAGAGCAGCCCGCACCCCAGGCCCGCGGCAATGCCGAGCATGCCGAACTGCGGCACGTTCGACACCAGCATCGCGACCACGGCGGATGCAGCGAGGATCGAGCCCACCGACAGGTCGATGCCGCCGGTGAGGATCACGAAGGTCATGCCCGCCGCGAGCACGATGTTGATCGACGCCTGCTGCGTCATGATCGAAAAGTTCTGCAGGCTGAAGAAGTTCTCGGTTGCCAGGCTGAACCCGATGCACAGCAGGATCAGCACCGGCAGCATGCCGAGCGCGCGGATGATCTCCTTGCCCGTGGCACCGCGCAGTGCGGGCGGCAGGGCGGCGTTGTCTGCCGCTGCGATGGCGGGCGAGGTCTGCTTGGTCATGGCTTGTGTCTCCTTCGTGGGCAACTGCGGCTTCAGTGCAGCGTCGGCGTGTGGGCGGGGACCGCGCCGGTGGCAAGCGCGACGATGTTTTCCTGCGTGATGGCCAGTCCGCTGCCACCGCCGACCTCGCCAACCAGATGACCTTCCCGCATGACGATCACCCGGTCGCAGATGCCGACCACTTCGGCCAGTTCGCTCGAAATCACCAGCACCGCGACACCGCGGCGCGCGAGTTCGTCGATGAGGCGGTAGATCTCGCTCTTGGCCCCGATGTCCACGCCGCGCGTCGGCTCGTCGAGGATCAGCACGCGCGGCGCGAGTTCGAGCAGTCGTGCGAGCAGCACCTTCTGCTGGTTGCCTCCAGAGAGCGAGCCGACATTGACGCGCGCCGACGGCACGCGGATCGATAGCTGCGAGATCGCGTCGCGTGCGCGCTGCGTCGCACGCTTCGCATCCATCACGCCGCCAGCGCTTGCGTCGCGGGGGCAGACCATCACGTTGATGTTGTCCTTCACCGAAAGATCAAGGAAGAGGCCCTGGCCCTTGCGGTCTTCGGTCAGGTAGAGGATGCCGCAGCGGATCGCATCGATCGGCTTTGAGATCTTCAGCACTTCGCCCGCGCCGTTGAGCGAGACCTCGCCCGCAGTGCGCGGATCGGCACCGAAGATCAGCCGTGCCAACTCGGTGCGGCCCGCGCCGACGAGACCTGCGAGGCCCAGCACTTCGCCCGAATGCAGTTCGAAGCTGCAGTCGCGCACGCGCTTGCCGTCACCCAGGTGGCGCACCGACAGCGCCTTGGCACCAGTGTGCAGCCCGTGGTGTTCCTTGCGATAGAAGCCGGAGAGGTCACGGCCCACCATCATCTTCACGAGCTTGTCACGCGACAGATCGGCGCGCTCCAGCGTGCCGACGTAGGTGCCGTCGCGCAGCACCGTGACCTCGTCGGCCAGCTCGTCGATCTCGTCCATCCGGTGGCTGATGTAGAGGATCGCCAGGCCTTCGCTGCGCAGGCGCTTGATGAGCGCGAACAGGCGGCCGGTCTCGTGCGTGGAGAGCGGGGTGGTCGGTTCGTCCATCACCAGGATGCGGCAGTCGAAGTGAACCGCGCGAGCGATCTCGACGAGTTGCCGCTGCGCGATCGACAGCTCCGCGACACGCGTGGACGGGCCGAAATCCGCGCCGAGGCGCTGCAGGGTGGCCTCGCACGCAGATGACATCGCGCCGCGGTCGACGAGGCTGCCCTTGCGCAGTGGCCGGCCCATGTAGATGTTCTCAGCCACCGTGAGGTTGGGCGCGAGGCTCAGCTCCTGGTAGATCACCGACACGCCGAGGTTCTTCGCGGCCAGCGGACCGTCGATGTGCACTATCTGGCCGTCGATCAGGATCTCGGCACCGGGGTCGGGCATGTACGCGCCCGAGAGCACCTTCATCAGCGTCGACTTGCCGGCGCCGTTCTCTCCCATCAGTGCGTGCACATGGCCGGCTCGCGCGCTGAGGCGAACGTCCTGCAGCGCTTTCACGCCCGGAAAGGTTTTCGAGATCTTGCGCAGCTCGAGCAGTGCCGTCGCGCCTTGTCCTTGTGAATCAGACATTGGCCGTCTCCAGGGAAGTGGGGTGTGAGCGACCGCGCAGCACGTCGGCGCGCGGCGAGAAGTTGAAGAACATCGGCAGGCTCGCCGCGCCGATCGCGCCCGCGTCCGCGCGGAAACTGCCGCGCAGCAGGCGAGGGGTCTGGCGCGCTTCGGGGGCGATCTGGCGCAGGCCCGAATCGATACGTGTCGTCAGGTCGTCGATCAGGCCGTTGTCGATGTCGCAGTCGATGACCACCGCCGGCAGGTCGAGCACCGCGAGTGCTGCGCGCAGCGAAGGCACCAGCGCATCCGCGCAGTCGTCGAGCCATTCGCGCACGGCTCCGTTGCCGGACTTCACGCTGGCTTCGAGGTCGGTGTGGTTGCGCACGGCGGCGCCGTGATGGCGCAGGTGCCGCGCGAGCGAGTTGAGCGACGCGCGGGACAGCAGGATGTCCCAGCGCCGGTCCAGCACCGGCGCCGAGGCGAGGCGGCTCGGCGGCACCGGCATCAGGCCGAGGTCGGCTGCATTGCCGCTGCTGCCGCGCAGGCTTTCGCCGCCGATCACTGCCCCTGCGCCGAGCGCCGCGCCGATGAAGACATAGAGGAAGTCGCTTTCCTCGCGGCCGACGCCGAAGAACAGCTCGGCGATCGCGGCGGCGTTGCCGTCGTTTTCCTTGAACACCGGCTGCTCGACGGCCTGCGAGAGCATGGCGCCGAAATCCACCTCGTCCCAGATGCGGAAGTCGGCCTTCAGGTCGAGCTCGCGCAGCCAGCTTCCGAGGTTGTAGGGCTGCGCGAGCCCCACGCCCATGAGCCGGCGGCGTTGTCCGCGGTCGAGCGCGGAGACCATGTGCGCGACGTCCTTCTTGACGAGGGCGAGTGCGCGCTCGGGCTGCGGCAGGAGGAGGTCGTGTGCTTCGCGGGCGAGGATGCGGCCGCCCAGGTCGATCAGCACTGTTTCGATGCTCGTGCGGTCCAGTCGTACGCCGATGCCGTAGGCGCCTTCCGGATTGATGCGGTAGAGGCTCGCGGGCTGCCCGCGCTGGCCTTCCTGCCGACGGCCCGCCGTCTCGATGAGCCGCGATTCCTCGAGCGACTGCACGATGCTGCCGACGGCGGTGTTCGTGAGCTGCGCCCAGCGCGCCAGATCGGCCTTCGATGCCTCGCCCGCCCGGCGAAGACGCTGGAGCAGCGTCCGCTCGTTGTAGAGGCGGAGGTTCACAGAGTTCGTGCCTCGACCAGGGCCGGATGGCTTCACTGCGTTGTCTCCTCGTGAGCTTTGCGGGTCATTAATTAATTCAAGTTGAATAAAGAGTAGAGAGAAGGCTCTTGCCCGTCTTCGAGGGTTAACCCCGAAAAATGCAAGAAAGTATGTGGGAGCTGCAAGATTCAGGAGAAACCCGGAGAGCGTTCGATCATCGATCGCGCCGGTACGATCATTGATCTGCGTCGCCAGATTTCACTGGGCTCAGCCAGGGGCCGCGCCATACATTCACCGTGCGCACCGCGAACTGCGCGATAGCCGAACGAAGCCGGCCGGACCCGGTCCCAAGTCCGCCGCCCATCGAACCACCATCCGGAGAGACACATGAGCAACCCCTCGGAACCGAAAGGCCGACACCAATCCAAGAAGGCGGCCGCCAGCGGCTGGATCGGCTCGGCATTGGAGTACTACGACTTCTTCATCTATGCGACCGCCGCGTCGCTGATCTTTCCCCAGATCTTTTTCCCCAAGGGCAATCCGACGATCGCCATCGTGGCGTCGCTCGCGACCTACGGCGTCGGCTATATCGCGCGGCCGATTGGCGCCTTCGTGCTCGGCCACTGGGGCGACACCAAGGGGCGCAAGCACATGCTCCTGATCTGCATGTTCCTCATGGGCTTTTCGACCATCGCGGTCGGCCTGCTGCCGACCTATGACCAGGTTGGTCTGCTGGCGCCGGTGCTGCTGGTGCTCCTGCGACTGATCCAGGGCTTCGCGGTGGCGGGCGAGATCTCCGGCGCGAGTTCGATGATCCTCGAGCACGCGCCGTTTGGCCGACGTGGCTTCTTCGCCTCCTTCACGCTGCAGGGCGTGCAGGCTGGCCAGATCCTTGCCGCCGCCGTGTTCCTGCCACTTGCGCACTACATGCCCGACGACGCCTTCCTGAGCTGGGGCTGGCGCATTCCGTTTCTGTTGAGCTTCGTCGTCATCGTGGCTGGCTACATCATCCGCCGTGAAGTCGACGAGACGCCTGCGTTCACCGAGGAAGTCAGTGAGGGCCAAGCCGCACCGAAGGCCCCCGTCATCGAGGCCTTCACGCAGAGCTGGAGGGACATGATCCGCGTGGTCTGCGCCTCGCTGATGAACGTGATCCCGGTCGTCGCCACCGTCTTCGGTGCGGCGTATGCGGTGCAGCCGGCCTATGGCATCGGCTTCCAGAAGGACATCTACCTGTGGATTCCGGTGCTCGGCAACATCCTCGCGGTGGTCGTGATCCCGATGGTCGGCAACCTCTCGGACAAGGTCGGGCGCAAGCCGCCGATCGTGATCGGTGCGCTCGGTGCGGGTCTGCTGTCCTTCGGCTACCTCTATGCGATCAGCATTCACAACGTGCCGCTGGCGATCGTCATGTCGCTGCTGATGTGGGGCATCGTCTACCAGGGCTACAACGCGGTCTTCCCGAGCTTCTACCCGGAACTGTTCCCGACCCGCACCCGCTGCTCGGCCATGGCCATCTCGCAGAACCTCGGTACCGCCGCGACCGCGATGCTGCCGGCGCTGTTCGTTGCTGTGGCGCCTCCCGGTGCGGCCAACATCCCGATGATCATCGGCGCGCTGACCCTCGGCATCACCGCCATCGCCGCCATCGCCGTGATGAGCGCCCGCGAAACCTATCGCATCCACCTCAACGATCTGGGCAAGCCGAATGCGGTGCCCGTTCCGAAAGACGAATACGACCGCCTTCGCGCCCAAACGCTGGCCGAGGCTTCCTTGACCAAGGCCGTTGCTTGAGGTGAAGTGAACCCAGGAACCCCACGGAACCGGCTTTGCCGGGCCGTCGGGGTTGCCCCCTGAAAGGGGGTGGAGAGCGACACGAAGTGCGCGAGCCTGGGGGTTAGATCAAATTCCGCATAGCTTGCGCGGTCTCGCGCAGAACAGGGAGGACGCGGGTGACCGCGTCCTCGCTGCTTTCGTGGCCCATGGGCATCGTGATGTTCAGCGCGCCGACCAGTTCCCCGTGACGATCCCGCAGCGGCACGGCGATGCCGCGTGAATTCAGATCCAGTTGCTGCTCCGACAGCGCCCACCCCTGCGCCCGGATGCGCGCCAACTCCAGCTTCATGCGTTCCTTGCTCGAAATGGTGTGCGATGTGAACACCGCCAGTTCGTGCGTTTCGAGCCATGCGCTCAACTCCTCGTCGCTGCGCATGGCCAGCATCAGCATGCCCGACGCCGTCACCTGCGCCGGTACCCGCGCGCCGAGCACGTAGCCGGTGCTCATGCTCCGGTTCGGTCCGTTGCGCGCGATGTAGACCACCTCGTCCCCGTCCATCACGCTGAGGTAGGCGATCTCGTGCGTGCCGGCGGCGACCCGCTGCAGGAAGGGCTGCACGATGCGCGGCAGCCGCGCCGATTCCAGGTACGACTGCCCCAGGCGCAGCACGCGCGGCGTGAGCCAGAAGAGCTTGCCGTCGCTGGCCACATAGCCCATGTGCTGCAGGGTGAGCAGGTAGCGCCGCGCCGCGGTGCGTGTCATGCCGGTGCGCTGGCCGGCCTCGCTGGCGGTCATGCGCTGGTGCGCGTCGTCGAAGGCTTCGATGATGGAAACGCCGCGCTCGAGACCCGCGATCCAGTCGCGCTTGTCGAGGCCGGTCGGTGCAGGGGAGTTGTCGTTGTCCATGGTGTTTTTGGGACAAACCCTGAAATCGTTCGATGATCGATCAGTGTAGTTCGATAATCGGTTTTTCCATACATCCCTGGCTACGTTCGGTTCACATCGGCCGCTACATTAGCGGCGCCTCCTCGGTGATTCGGTCGATAGTCGAACAACTTGAAGCGAGACACCCGTATGTTCCCTTCCATCGTCGGCAGCACTTCCCTCTACCTCCTTCCGGGCGACCCGGTCACGAACGTGCGCCTGCCGCGAATGTTCAACGCGGTGTTCGAACGCTTTGGCATCGATGCGGTGATGGCGCCGGTGCAAGTCGGGCGGCGCGACCTGGCGGTCTTCGTCAAGGCGGCCTTCCTGGCTCGGAACGTGCGCGGCATGGTGATCGCCCCCCCGCACAAGCCGTCTTTGGTGGATCTGCTCGACGGCTGCGGCCTCTTCGGCCGGGTCGCGGGTTCTGCCAACGTGGTGCGCCGGATCGAGAACGGCGAGCTCGAAGGCGATCTTTTCGATGGCGAGGGCCTGATCGGCGCGCTCGACCGCTACAACATCCCCTTCCGCGGCAAGCGCGTGCTGGTGCTCGGCGCGGGCGTGAGCGCGGCGGCCATCGGCGTCGCCCTGGCTGAAGGCGGCACGGTCAACGGCGCCGAGCACATCGCCTTCTACGACCTCGCCGCCGGCAAGGCGGCCGGTGTCGCGGCCAAGCTCGACGCCTTCTTCGACGCGACGACCGTGGCGGTGGACAGCAACGATCCCGCTGGCTACGACCTCGTCATCAACGCCACCTCGCTCGGCCTCAAGCCCGAGGACCCGCTGCCCGTGGACGTCGCCCGCATGGATTCGCATGCCGCGCTGTTCGACATCCTCCTGCGCGGCCAACCCACACCCATCGTTCGTGCGGCGCGCGGACGCGGCCTCAATGCGCAGGCCGGTTTCGAGATGCTGATCCAGCAGATGCCGCACTACCTCGATTTCTTCGGCCACAAGGACGCCGCCAACGCGGTGCGCCACGACGCCAATTTCTTGCGCGAGCTGATCTATCCGGCTTCCATGGCCGACGAGATCCATACGCCTCTGCGCTATCACTCGGCCAGCGTGGCCTGAAAGACTTCCATGGCGATCGCCCTCGACCGTTTCGGCTTCAACACCGTCACCATGGGGGGCGAGCTCGGCCACAAGCTGGAATGCATGAAGGCGGCCGGCTTCTCCGGCGTCGAACTCTGGGCGCGCGACCTCATCAACCACCCCGCCGGTGTCGAGAAGGCCGCGGAACTCGTGAAGCAGAGCGGCCTCAAGGTCACTGACTTCCAGCCGCTGCGCGACTTCGAGTGCGCGCCTGACGCGATGCGGCCGCACCGGCTCGAAATGGCGCGCGAGCAGCTTCGCCAGATGGCGCTGGTCGGCACCGATCTGCTGCTTTGCTGCTCGACGACTTCGCCGCTCGCGATCGACGACCCCGACCGCGCAGCCGAAGACCTGCGCACGCTCGCCACGCTCGCGACGCCGCTGGGCATCCGCATCTGCTACGAGGCGCTTTCGTGGGGCCGCCACACCAACCGCTGGCACCAGGCGTGGGACATCGTCCGCCGCTGCGACCGCGAGAACGTGGGCCTCAATCTCGACTTCTTCCACATGTCGGTGCACGGCGACGACACGCCCGAGACGCTCAAGCAGCTTGCAGAGGTGCCGGTGGAAAAGATCTTCCTCGTGCAGCTCGCCGACTACTTCTTTGAATACAGCGACCGCCAGTCCGACATGATCGAACTCGCGCGCCACCAGCGCCTCTTTCCGGGCGAAGGCCTGCATGACGTGCGCGACCTCGTGCAGCTTCTGGAGGACAAGGGCTATCGCGGCCACTACACCTTCGAGGTGTTCAACGACGACTACGTCAACTCCGACCCGATGGTGGTCGGACAGCGCGCGATGAAGAGCGCGCGCTGGCTCAGCGAATCGCATGTGGCGGGCGGCGAGCCGGCCCGCGTGCCCCAGCACTGAGCCGCCCACAAGAATCACGACAAACCATCAACCACCAAAGAGGAGACTTCCGATGACCATTCTTCAACCCCGCCGATTCGCGATCCGTCTGGCAGCAGCGTGCGCGCTGGCCGCTTGCGCGAGTGGCGCCTTCGCCCAGGACACCATCAAGGTGGCCAACATCCAGGAGCTGTCGGGCACGGGCGCCACGGCGGGCACGAACTTCAGGAATGGCGTCGAGCTTGCGATCAAGGAGATCAACGCTTCCGGCGGCATCCTCGGCAAGAAGATCGAAAGCGCGATCAGCGACACGCAATCGAACCCCGGCGTCGCGAAGGCGATGGCTGCCAAGGCGGTCGACAACGGCGTAGTCGCTGTCTTCGGTCCGGGCTTCTCGGGCTCGATGATCGTCAGCATGGCCGAGACGCGCCGCGGCGAGACGCCGAACTTCACCGGCGCCGAGGCGACCGCGATCACCGCGCAGGGCAATCCCTTCGTCTTCCGCACGAGCTTCTCGCAGGTCAACGCAATGCCCAAGCTGGCGCGCTACGTGGCTGCGAACCTCAAGGCCAAGACCATTGCGGTGATCTTCGTCAACAACGACTTCGGCAAGGGCGGGCGCGATGCGTTCATGAAGTCCGCCGAAGCGAACGGCATCAAGATCGTGGCCGACATCTCGACCGAGCCGGGCCAGGTCG
This sequence comes from Variovorax sp. Sphag1AA, assembly GCF_014192575.1. Classification (GTDB taxonomy): domain Bacteria; phylum Pseudomonadota; class Gammaproteobacteria; order Burkholderiales; family Burkholderiaceae_C; genus Variovorax. Next base: position 8,567 of record NZ_JACHYC010000001.1, read on the forward strand.
ACTGGTCGGCGCCTGTGCTCAAGGCCAAGCAGAGCAACCCGGATGCCGTGTTCGTCTACACCAACGAGGAAGAGTCGGCACGCGCGCTGCGCGAACTGCGCAAGCAGGGCTGGAGCAAGCCGATCCTAGGAGAGACGGTGCTGCCGAGCCAGAAGGTCATCGAGCTCGCCGGTGATTCCGCCAACGGCATCCTGGCGCACGTGGGCCTCACGGTCGACGCGCCGATCCCGACCATGCGCGCCTTCCGCGCGAAGTTCGAGAAGGAATACAAGTACATCCCCGACCACAACGGCATCAAGGGCTACACCAGCGTCTACATGTTCAAGGCCGGTGTTGAGAAGGCTGGCAAGCTCGACCGCATCGCGATCGCCAAGGCGCTGCACGGGCTGACGATCCCGGTCGCGAAGGAACCCGGCGTGCTGATGGATGTGACCATCGACGAGAAGGGCGACCTCGACCGCGAGAGCTTCATCGTCGAGGTGAAGAACGGCAAGCAGGAAGTGAAGGAAATCCTGCCTGCACTGGGCAAGAAGCAGTGACCGACTTCCTGCAGCTTTTCTTCTCCGGGCTCGCCACCGGCTCGATCTACGCGCTGGCGGCGCTCGGTTTCACGCTGCTCTGGCAGGCCAGCGGCACCATCAACTTCGCCCAGGGCGAGTTCGTGATGCTGCCGGCCTTCGCCATGCTGGCGTTCATGTCCTTCGGCGCGCCGCTGGCGGTGGGCTTCGTGCTCACCATCGCGGTGGCGGTGGTAGTGCTCGGCTGGGCCTTCAAGCGCGGCATCGTCGATCCGCTGCTCAAGTACGGAATGATGCCGATCGTGGTTGCGAGCATCGGTCTCTCGATCGCGATGCGCAACGGCGTGCGCGCGGCCTACAGCGCCGAGGCGCAGCCCTTTCCGAGCCTGTTCCCGGACAAGCTCTTCAACGTCGCCGGCGTGACGATCACGATGGCCGACCTCGGCACCTTCGCACTCGCAGTGGCGATCGTGCTGGCGACGCAGGCCTTCCTCGCGAAGACCGTGACCGGCCGCGCGATGCAGGCGGTGGCGCAGAACACCGAAAGCGCCAGTGTGCTGGGCATCAACGTGCCTCGCATGGTGTTCTATACCTTCGCGATCAACGCCGCGCTCGCCGTGGCGGCGGCCTTGCTGGTCACGCCGACCTACCTCGCCAAGTTCGACATGGGCGAAAGCCTCGGCAGCAAGGCGTTCTTCGCGGCCATCATCGGCGGCTTCAACAACTCGCGTGGCGCGCTGGTGGGCGGCTTGATCGTCGGAGTGGCCGAGAACCTCGCCGCCGCCTACATCTCGCCGGCCTACAAGGACGCGGTGGCACTGGTGATCTTCATGGTCGTCATCCTGTTCAAGCCGCAAGGCCTCCTCGGAAAGAAAGAGGAGCGGAAGGTATGAAAAAGCTCAATGCCTTCTTTATCGTCGCCGCGCTGGCCGCGATGCTCATCGCGCCGCAGTTCCTCAAGAACTACGGGGTGTACCTGCTGAGCTACTGGCTGATCTTCATCATCGCGACGATGGGGCTGAACCTCACCGTCGGCTATGCGGGGCAGAAGTCGCTCGGGCATGCAGCCTTTCTCGGCATCGGCGCGTACACCGTGGCGCTGATGCTCAAGGCGGGCTTCAGCTTCTGGCTCGGGCTGCCGCTTGCCGCCGTGCTGTGCTTCGTCGTTGGGCTGGCGCTCGGCTTTCCGGCGTTGCGCGTGCAGACCATCTATCTCGCCTTCGCGACGCTGGGTTTCAACACCGCGATCTGGCTCGTGATGCGCAATGAGGAATGGCTCACGGGTGGCACCTTCGGCATCAACAACGTGGCGCGCCCGTCGCTCTTCGGGATCTCGCTGGAGGGCAACCGGCCGTACTACTACCTGGTGCTGGCGGTCGCGGTGCTGCTCGCGATTGCGCTGTGGGGCCTGCTCCGCTCGCCGTGGGGCAAGGCCTTTACCGCGCTGCGCGACAACCCGATCCGCGCGGAGAGCCTGGGCATCAGCGTGCGTGGCTACACGTTGCTGAGCTTCGCCATCGGCGCCGCCTACGCGGGCGTGGCGGGCGGCTTGTTCGCTTCGCTGGTGCAGTTCATCGAGCCGGCGCCGTTCACCGTGGCGGCCTCGATCATGATGTACCTCATGGTCGTGGTCGGCGGGCCCGGCTACTTCTGGGGGCCGGTGCTGGGTGCGGCGGTCGGCGTGGTGCTGCCGGAATGGCTGCGCGACGTGCCGGGCGTTTCCGATTGGTACCTGCCGTTGTTCGGCGCGGCCGTCGTGCTGCTGATGGTGTGGCTGCCTGACGGCTTGCTCTCGATCCCCGATCGCATCCGCGCGCGCCGTGAATCGCGCGAAGCATCGGTGGCTCGCGCTGCCATGGCGCAGAAGGTGGGGGTGGTTCAATGAGCGCGCCCGTTCTTCGCGTGACCGATCTGCGCAAGTCCTACGGTGCGATCCAGGCCGTTGGCGGCGTGAGCTTCGAGGTCCGCCCCGGCGAGATCTTCGGCGTGATCGGCCCCAATGGCTCCGGCAAGACCACGCTGTTCAACTGCATGCTCGGTCAGATCACGCCCGATGCCGGACGCATCGAGCTCAACGGGGACGACGTCACCAAGCTCGGGCCACTGGAGCTCAACCGGCGCGGTGTCGGCCGCACGTTCCAGACGCTGCAGGTCTTCGGAAAGATGACCGTGCGCGAGAACCTCATCGTTGCCGCGCAGGAGCATCAGGGCACGATGTGGAGCCGCATGTTCGCGCCCGGCGATTCCGGCCTCGGCCCCAAGGCCGATGCGCTGATCGACCAGTTCCGCATCCGCCACGTCGCAGACAAGAAGGCCGGCACGCTGTCCTATGGCCAGCAGAAGCTGGTGGACATCGGCATGGCTTTCATGAGCGATCCGGAGCTCGTGCTGCTCGACGAGCCTTGCGCCGGCGTGAACCCGAGCCTCGTGAGCGGCCTCTCGTCGCTGCTGAAGGACCTCAACCGCACACGCCGCGGCAGCTTCGTCGTGATCGAGCACAACATGGATTTCGTGATGGACCTGTGCCACCGGATCATGGTGATGGTCGAAGGCAAGGTGATGGCTGTCGGCACGCCGGCCGAAATCCGCGCCAACAAACAGGTGCTCGACGCCTACCTTGGGAACTGAGATGAGCGCGATGAACAACGACACCTGCATCGAGTTCGACAACGTCGTCGCGGGCTACAAGGATTTCATGATCCTCAACAACCTGTCGTTCAAGGCGAAGCGCGGCAGGATCACGCTGCTGCTCGGGCCCAACGGCGCGGGCAAGTCCACGGTGCTGAAGACGATGTTCGGCCTGCTCAAGGTGCGGCAGGGCGCGATCCGCCTCGACGGGCAGGACATCACCGGTGCCAGTGCGCGCGACTTGCTTGTAAAGCATGGCGTCGCCTTCGTCCCGCAGGGACGCAACCTGTTCGGCCAGCTCACCGCCTTCGAGAACCTGGAGCTCGGTGGCATCACGCTGGGCATGAAGACCACCCACGAGCGCATCCCCGAAGTGCTGGAGTTCTTCCCGCGCGTCAAGGAGCGCATGCACAGCGCGGCGTCGTCGCTTTCGGGCGGCGAGCAGAAGCAGCTCGAGGTCGGCCGCGCGCTGCTGCTCCGGCCGAAGGTGATCCTGATCGACGAGCCTTCCATCGGCTTGTCGCCGATCGTGGTTCAGGACGTCTTCAAGCTGCTGCGCCGGCTGGCCGACGGCGGCACCACGGTGCTGATGGTCGAGCAGAACGTGAAGAGCGCGCTGCGCATGGCGGACGAGGCGATCGCCCTCGAATCGGGCCGCCTCGTGCTGCACAAGCGGGCCGACGAACTGCTGGCCGACCCCAACATCGAGCGACTTTTCCTCGGCGGCGCCCATGCGGCAGCAGCGGTGACCGCCTGATTCATCCATAGGACCACTGCAATGATTTCCGGCAAGACGACCCTCATCGCCCACCTGGGCTATCCGACGGAGAGCTTCAAGGCTCCCATGATCTACAACCCCTGGTTCGACAAGCAGGGCATCGACGCCGTCGTCATTCCGATGGGTGTGAAGCCCGAGGACTATCCCGAAGCGTTCGCGTCGATCTTCAGGTTCACCAACCTGCGCGGCGCGCTGGTGACCATGCCGCACAAGATCACGACGATGTCGCTGGTCGACGAGACCACGCCGACCGCCAAGATCGCGGGCGCCTGCAACGCGGTGCTCAAGCGGGCCGACGGCAAGCTGATCGGCGACCAGTTCGACGGTGCCGGCTTCGTGCGCGGCGTGCAGCGCAAGGGCCGTTCGCTCGACGGCACGTGCGTGCTGGTGTCGGGCAGCGGCGGCGTCGGCTCGGCCATCGCGGCCTCGCTCGCGGCGGCCAATGTCGCGGAAATGGCACTGTTCGACATGAACGGGGCATCCGCCGACGCGCTCGCGGAGCGGCTGCGCACGCATTACCCGAAGCTCAAGGTCACCACCGGTTCCAAAGACCCGGCTGGGTTCGATCTCGTGGTCAACGCCACGCCGCTCGGCATGAAGGAAGGCGATCCGCTGCCCTTCGACATCGACCGCATCGCGCCGACCACTTTTGTCGGCGAGGTGGTGATGAAGAGCGAATACACGCCGCTCCTGCGCGCCGCCAAGGAAAAGGGCTGCTCGGTGCAGGTCGGCACCGACATGCTCTTCGAGATGATTCCGGCCTATCTCGAATTCTTCGGCTACGGGAGCGCCACGGCCGAGGAACTGCGCGCCGTCGCCACCCTGGCTTACTGAACAGCCGAGCGCCATGAGCGTCTTCGAAGGATTCCTCTCCAGCTCCGAAACGCTGGCAGCCTTCAGCGACCACAACTTCGTCGATGCGATGTTGCGCTTCGAGGCCGCGCTGGCGCGCGCGCAGGCGCAGGTCGGGCTCATCCCCGAATCGGCCGCGCATTCGATCGTTGGAAGCTGCAAAGTCGAGCTCTTCGATGTCGCGAAGATCGTGCGCGACAGCGGCCGGGCCGGCAGCATCGCCATCCCGCTCGTGAAGAGCCTGAAAGAGGCGGTGGGCCTCTTCAACGCCGACGCGGTGCCGTACGTGCATTTCGGCAGCACCAGCCAGGACGTGATCGACACCGCCATGGCGCTGGTCACGCGCGAGGCGGTGTCGCTGATCCAGGCTGATCTCACCAAGGCCGCGCAGGCGTTGCTGCGGCATGCCGAGCAGCATGCGACTACGCCGATCCTGGCGCGTACGCTGATGCAGCCGGCCTCGGTCACCAGCTTCGGCCTCAAGTGCGTCGGATGGGCAGCGCCATTGGTGCGCAGTCGTGATCGCATTGCGCGGGCCGCGCGCAGTGCGCTGAACGTTCAGCTCGGCGGCGCGGTTGGAACGCTGGCGCAGATGAAAGGGCAGGGCCCGCAGGTGCGGCGGCGCATGGCCGAGGCGCTGGGGCTCGGCGATCCGGGCGCGACCTGGCACACGCAGCGCGACGAATGGATTGCACTGGGCTGCGAGCTCGGCATCATGGTCGGCAGCCTCGGCAAGATCGCGAAGGACATCTCCTTGATGGGCCAGTACGAGGTCGGCGAACTGACCGAGCCGAATGAACCCGGTCGCGGCGGTTCTTCGGCGATGCCGCACAAGCGAAACCCGGTGGCGTCGATGGTCGCCATTGCTGCTGCCGAACGCGCGCCGCAGCGCGTCGCCGCGCTTCTCCAGGCGATGCCGCAGGAACATGAGCGCGCCCTCGGCGCATGGCAGGCCGAGCTTGGGGAATGGCCGCAATTGCTGATGTCGGCGCACGGCAGCGTGCGTGCGCTTGCAGGGGCATTGCCGGGACTTCAGGTGGACGCGGCGCGGATGCGGTCCAATATCGACCGCCTGCGCGCCGAGCTTCCGCGCGAAGCGGCCGACGAATGGTTCGATCCGGCGCTCGCCGCGCCCGCGGGCGAAATGGCACTGGCGCAGGCGTTGGTGCTGCAAGCCCAACTCAACCCACCCCAACTGGCCAAATGACTTCCGCTTCGACACCGCCGCAGGACGAATCCAACAACTCGTACGAAAGCGGCCTTCTCAATCGCCGCCGTGTGCTGGGCGATGCCTGGGTCGACAAATCGCTCGCCAACCGCAACGCCTTCAACAGCGAGTTCCAGGAACTCATCACCCGTCACGCCTGGAACGACATCTGGGGCCGCCCTGCACTGGGCGACAAGACACGCCGCTTCATGGTGCTGTCGATGCTGCTCGGAATCCATGCCTACGACGAGTTCGCGCTGCATGTGCGCGCGGCGCTCGATGGCCCACCGGACTCGCGCCTTTCGCCTGAAGAGATCAAGGAAGTGATCATGATGGCCGCCATCTACTGCGGCGTGCCGGCTGCCAACCACGCCTTCGTCATTGCCACGGGGATCCTGCGCGAAAAGGGCCTGCTCGCGGACGCACCCAAGTGAGTGGGCGACATCAGAGAAAGGAGACAACATGACCCATCTGAATGTCCTCCGCGAAGGCAACGGCCCCATCGTCGTGCTGAGCCACGCACTGGGCTGCGACCTGCACATGTGGGATGGCGTGGCCGAGCAACTTGCCCGCGCGCACACGGTGCTGCGCTACGACCACCGCAATCACGGCAAGTCCGAAGTGGTGGCAGGTCTCACGATGCAGACACTGGCCGACGATGTCGCGGGACTCATCACGCGCGAAGCGGGTGGCGAACCCGTGCATTTCGTCGGGCTCTCGATGGGCGGCATGACCGCACAGGCGCTGGCACCGAAGCACCCGAAGCTGCTCAGGAGTGTGGTGATCGCGAATTCGTCTTCGCACTATCCCGACCAGGCGCCGTGGCGCACGCGCGTCGAGACCGTGCAGGCCCAGGGCGTCGCCGCGATCGCGCCCGGCGCGGTGGGGCGCTGGCTCACGCCGGAATACGCCTCGACACCGGAAGGCGCCGAAGCCGCCCGCAAGCTCACCGAAACACTCGTCGCCAACGATGCCGGCAGCTACATCGCGAGTTGCAATGCGGTGGCGGCGATCGATTTCCGCGAGAGCAATCGCTCCATCGCCGTGCCGACGCTGGTCATCGCCGGCAAGCGCGACGAAGCGACGCCGCCAGCCATGTCCGAAGCCATGGTGGCGGCGATCCCGGGTTCGCGCCTGGCCACCATCGACGCCGCGCACCTGACCGCGGTGGAGCGTCCGGTGGAGTTCAGCCAGCTATTGGTGGACTTCTGGCGCAGCCTCTGAAGCCTCAGCTGCCTCGATAGGTCGAGCAGCTCCACGGCGTGCACAGCATCGGCACGTGGTAGTGCTGCTGCGTATCGAAGATCGCGAATCGCACCGGCACCGTGTCGAGGAAAGGCGGATCGCTTTCGCCGCCTGGCTGTTTGCGGAAATAGTCGCCGACGTGGAAGAGCAGCTCGTACTGTCCGACCTTCGCGGCGTCGGGCGCGAGCACCGGCTGGTCGGTGCGCCCGTCGGCGTTGGTGGTGACGGTCTTCACCAGCTTCCAGCCGTCGCCGTCGCGCACCGAGAAATCGATGCGCATGCCCGCGCCGGGGCGCCCGGTGCCGCTGTTGAGTACATGGGTGGAAATGCCGGCCATGTCTTGTCTCCTTGATATGTGTGATCTGCCGGTCTAGCTGCCGCGGTAGTACGAGTAGCCCCAGGGCGTAAAAAGGATTGCCAGGTGGATGCGCTCCGCCGGGTTGCTGATGCGGAAGCGCACTGGCACTTGCGAGAGGAAGTTCGGCTTCGGCAACTGCGTGCCGCGTGCGTTGAAGTAGTCCTCGAACATCAGCAGCAACTCGTAGCGGCCTGGCTGATACGTTGCATCGACCAGCAACGGCTCATCCGTGCGGCCGCCCTTGTTCGTCTCGAAGCGACGCAAGACGCGCAGGTCGTCGCCGTCGTACTTCGAAAGCTGCACTTTCATACCCGCGCCGGGCGAGCCGTTGTGCGTGTCGATTGCATGCATCGTGAGGCGCGGGCTCAGGTTGAGCTGCGATACCGGTGCGGTGGTCAGTGCGGCCGGCGCGTTCTGGGCGACTGCGCTGCCGGCGGCGATGCTGCCGAGTGCGAGTCCTGCAGGCAGGAACGCACGGCGGGTGAGGGTGGGCGAAGTCATGGTTGTCGATCCGGCGATGTGTTCAGTGGGCCAGGAGCCTGCCGAGACGCAGGCGCGTGATGATCGAGATCTGCTCGATGGCGGCCTCGAGCTCGGTGTCCGTATCGCGCTGGATGCGCGTGCGCAGGGCGTCGAAGATCTGCGAGCGTGTGTTCTTGAGCACCGCGATGATGAAAGGGAAGCCGTGCTTCTCTGCGTACTCTGCGTTGAGCCGGCGCAGGGCCAGGAGCTCGTCGCGTGTCAGCGCATTGAGGCCCGCCTGCTCGGCGGTCGAATGGTTCGTCATCGTGCCGGCCTGCGCTTCCTTGCCGGCGAGCTCGGGGTGCATGCGCAGGAAGTCGATGCGCACCTCGCGGGACGTCGATCGCACCACGCCGATCATCGTGCGATGCAGGTGGTCGATGCTCGCGAAAGGCCGCTCGGCCCACGCCTGGGTCGCGACCCACGGCGAATGCTCGAACACACCACCCAGCGCGGCGACGAAGCGCACGCGGTCGAGCCGGTTGATGTCGGCCAGCGTGAGAGCCGCGGGCACTTCTGAAGTGGAAAGTACAGCGCTCATCACTTCACCGCCTTCTTCGTGAAGCGGGGGATGAAGGCAATGATCAGCACCGTCGCGAGGATTTCGATCCCCGCCACGATGAAGAGGCCCGGCGAAAGCAGTCCGGTCGACGTCTTGATCGCGCCGAGCATGGATGGTGCTCCGAAGCCAGCGAGGTTGGCGATCGAATTGATCAGCGCCACGCCGCCCGCAGCCGCCGCACCGGCGAGGAATCGGCCGGGCATCTGCCAGAAGACGGGGATCGCGCTCATCGTGCCGACGATGGCAAGCGTCTGTGCCGCCAGCGCGAGCATCGGGCTCTGCTTCATGAAGAGCGCTGTCAGCGCGAGGCCGGCTGCACCGAGTGCCGCCGCGAAGGCGCAATGCAGGCGGCTTTCCTGGTGACGGTCCGAATGCAGGCCGTTGTAGATCATGCCGACTGCGCCGCAGAGGTACGAGAAGGCCATGATCCAGCCGACCGTCGCGGGATTGGTGAAGCCGACTTCCTTGACCACCGAGGGGCCGAAGAAAGTCAATGAGGAGTTGGCCGCGATGATGCAGAAGAAGATCAGGATCAGCAGCCACATGCGGCTGTCCTTCAGCGAAGCGAGCAGGCTCTCTTCGCGATGGCCGAGCGCCTTGGCGTCGCGGGCCATGTCTTCATGCACGAGGCGGCGCTGTTCGGCGGTGAGCCACTTGGCCTGCTCGGGACGGTCGGTCAGGTAGAACCAGGTCACGAGGCCTGCGAGCACGGAGGGAATGCCTTCGATCAGGAACACCCACTGCCAGCCCGACCAGCCGTTCACGCCGTGCATGTTGTTCATGATCGTGCCGGCCAGCGGACCGCCGATCACGCCGGCGATTGCAGAGGCCGACATGAACATGCCGAAGGCCTTCGCGCGCCGCTCGCTCGGGTACCAGTAGGTGAGGTACAGGATGATCCCGGGATAGAAGCCCGCCTCGAACACCCCCATCAGGAAGCGCAGGAAGTAGAACATCCCGGCCGTCTTCACGAACATCGTCGCGATGCAGACGATGCCCCAGCCGATCGTGATGCGCATGATGGTCTTCTTCGCGCCGATCTTCTGCAGCAGCAGGTTCGAGGGCACTTCGAAGAAGAAGTAGCCGAGGAAGAAGATGCCGGCACCGAGGCCGTAGATCGCTTCGCTCCAGCCGAGCTCGTCGAGCATCGTGAGCTTGACGAAGCCGACGTTCACGCGGTCGACCCAGGCCAGGACCCAGAGCACGAAGATGAACGGAATGATGCGCCACGTGATGCGGCTGTAGGCCGCATCGAGCGCGCTGGCCGCTGGCGCATTGGGCGCGACGGCTGTTTGAGGGACTTCCAGGGTGGCCATACAACAAACTCCTTGGCGGTTCACGGGGGTGTCATCGAAAGGGTGGTTGGATTGGGCCAGCCGAGCCCCTGCGCTGTCGATACCGGCGCGGCATGTGAATCGCTATAGACTGCATCGGGCATAGCGATAGGACTAGGGTTAACACCAGAAAAACACCATGCAACGTGGCGCCGATCTGCTCGACGGACACCTGCTGCGCGTGCTCGCGACCTTGGTGGAGGAGCGCAGCGTCTCGCGCGCCGCGGCACGCCTGCGGCAGACACAGCCCGCGGTGAGCGGCTCCCTCAAGCGGCTGCGCGAGATCTTCGGCGACGCACTTCTGGTGCGAGATGGCACGACCATGGTGCCCACCGCGCGTGCTGCCGGCCTCGCGGTCCAGGCGCGGCGCGCGCTCGGCGAGATCGAGGCGCTGCTGGTCGAGCCGGAAACCTTCGTCGCCGCGAATGCGGAGCAACGGTTTCGCATCGCATCGCCCGACTACATCGCCCCCTCATGGATCGCCCGGCTCGCGCAGCATGTGAGCCTCGAGGCGCCGCGCTGCCGCATCGAACTGCGTGCACTCGGCCCCACCTTCGACTTCGAACGCGCGCTGGCCGACGACGAACTCGACCTCGTCATCGGCAACTGGCCTTCGCCGCCGGAGCATCTGCACATCTCTCTGCTGCTGGAGGACGAGCTGGTCTGCGTGATGGCGCGAGACCATCCTCTGGCCCAGGAGGGTGCGACGCAAGTCGACGAGGCGGACTACCTTGCGGCCGGGCATGTCGTGCCGGTGCCCTACGCGATGGGCCAGCGCGGCGTGGTCGAAACCTACCTGGGCGAGCGCCGCCTGGCACGCGATGCGCGCATGCAGGTGCCTTACTTCGGGCTCGCGCCTTCGATTGCCGCGAGCACGGAGCTGATCTTCACCACGGCGCGCCACTTTGCCGAATACCACGCCGGACTGCTTCCCCTTGCGGTGCTTCAGGCGCCGGAGGGCTTCCCGCGTATGCGCTTCTACCAGCTATGGCACGACCGGGTGCACCATTCGGCCGCGCACCGGTGGCTGCGCGCGCTGGTGGCGCAGCTCGGACGCAAGCTGGCGGAGCCGCGATGACATGGCGCGCGTGGGGTGATCGGGCGCGCACGGGTTGAAAGTGACGCATCCGGCCCCATGATGCGGGTCATGCCTACCCGACTCCACATCGATTTCGTATCCGACGTGTCGTGCCCCTGGTGCGCCGTCGGCCTTGGCTCGCTCGAAGCCGCATTGAAGAATCTCGCGCCGGACATCACCGCCGAGCTTCGCTTCCAGCCTTTCGAGCTGAACCCCGCCATGCCGCCCGAAGGCCAGGACGCCTTCGAGCATCTCAACGAGAAGTACGGCAGCACGCGCGAGCAGCAGGCCCAGGCCCGTGAAGCCATTCGCGCCCGCGGCGCTTCGGTCGGCTTCGAGTTCCGCCGCGAAGGCCGCTCGCGCGTCTACAACACCTTCGACGCGCACCGGCTGCTGCATTGGGCCGAGCAAGAGGATGTCGCCAAGCAGGTCGCGCTGAAGAAGGCGCTGCTCAAGGCCTGCCACACCGATGGCGAGAACCCTTCGGACCACGAAGTGCTGGTGCGCCTCGCGACCGAAGCGGGGCTCGATGCGCAGCGTGCGCGCGAAATTCTCGACAGCAACGAATTCGCCGCCGAGACCCGCGCGCGTGAACGGCTCTACACCGAAGCGGGCATTCATTCGGTGCCGGCCATCATCATCGACAACAAGCACCTGATCTCGGGTGGGCAGCCGGTCGAAGTGTTCGAGCGCGCGCTGCGGCAGATCGCCGGCGCCGCGCCGCCGACCGTGGCGGTGGCCTGAGCGGCGCCTGACCGTCGTGTAAAGACCGTCAACCGGCAGAGGCGCTGGCCGGTTGAGTGGGGCAGTCCCGGCGGTGCTCCGGGGCGAGGAAGACCCGATGAGAACCCCATGTCGCTCTGCGGTGCCCGGACTCCTGCTGGCTTCGTCGCTGCTGTTCGTCGCCTGCATGGCATCGGCCGGGCAGGGATCGCTCCCGAAGGTCGCGGCACCTGACGAAACCACTCAGCTTCATTGGCTCGACCGGGTCACCTGGGGAGCCGACGCCTCCAGCGCCCAGGACCTGAAGCGCCTCGGCCTGCCCGAATGGCTGCGCGAGCAGTTGCATCCGCGGCCCGCCGCGCTGCCGCCTGCAGCCCAGTCGCAGATCGACGCGATGACCATTTCGCGGACACCTGTGGAGACCATCGTCACGGAGCTTCGCGCGCAGCGGCGGGCCATGAACGACGTGGCCGACGAGGAACAGAAGAAAGAGGCGAGGAAGACCCTCCAGCAGGACCTGACCCGCCTCACCCGCGAGGCGCAGCAGCGCTTCGTGCTGCGCGCGCTCTATTCGCCGAACCAGCTCGAAGAGCAGATGACGTGGTTCTGGATGAACCACTTCAACGTGAACGCACGCAAGGCCAACCTTCGCGCGCTCGTTGGCGACTACGAGGAAACCGCGATCCGTCCGCATGCGCTGGGCAAGTTCCGCGACCTGCTCGGTGCCACGCTGCACCACCCGGCGATGCTGCTGTACCTCGACAACGCGCAGAACGCTGCCGACCGGATCAACGAGAACTACGCGCGTGAGCTGATGGAGCTCCATACCCTGGGCGTCGGCAGCGGCTATTCGCAGGCCGATGTGCAGGAGCTGGCCCGGGTGCTCACGGGCGTGGGGATCCGCGTGCGCGGCCCCGATGCGCCGCCGCCCCGCATGCAGCCGGATGTGCGAGGCGACTATGTGGAGCAGGGCCTGTTCGTCTTCAATCCGACCCGCCACGACTACGGTCCGAAGACCCTGCTGGGCCAGCCGATGACACAGCGCGGCCTCGCCGAAGTGGATGAGGCGCTCGACCGGCTGGCGCGCGCACCGGCGACCGCGCGATTCATTTCGCGCAAGCTCGCGGTGTACTTCGTGGCGGACGATCCATCGCCTGCCCTGGTGGGCCGCATGGCCGACACCTTCCGCAAGTCCGACGGCGACATTGCCGCGACGCTGCAGACGATGTTCGAGTCGCGTGAATTCGCCGCATCGCTCGGCAGCAAGTTCCGCGACCCGGTGCACTACGTGATTGCGAGCGTCCGGCTCGCGGACGATGGCCGCATCGTCACCAACGTGAATCCGATGCTGCAGTGGATGGGCCGCATGGGCGAGCCGCTCTACGGCCATGAGACGCCCGATGGCTATCCGATGACGCAGGAAGCCTGGGCCAGCGCAGGGCAGATGACCACCCGCTTCGAGATCGCCCGCGCCATCGGGACGAACGGCGGCGTGCTGTATCGCCGCGACGATGGTGTGCCGGGTGAGCGTCCTGCGCCGCCCGCGTTGGCCGATTCGCCCGTCGTGCGTGTGAGCCTGCCGTCGATGAGCGCCGACACGCGCGAGGCGCTCGCGCAGGCGAAGTCGCCACAGGACTGGAACATCTTCCTGCTCGCGTCGCCCGAGTGGATGCATCGTTGAAGGAGGCTCTCATGCAACGACGCGATGTACTCCGACTCCTTGGCGCGACCGCTGCTTCGGGCGCGGCCGGCCACCTCGTCGCCGCACCGGCTGCTGGTGGTTCGAAGCTGCTCGTGGTCTTCCTGCGCGGCGCGTATGACTGCGCGAATGTGCTCGTTCCCACGTCGAGCGACTTCTACTACGCCGCGCGGCCGAATATCGCGATCGCGCGCCCCGGTGCACCGGACGGTGCGCTCGCGCTCGACGGGTCGTGGGGCCTGCACCCCGTGCTTGCGCCGAGCGTGATGCCCCTGTTCCAGCAGCGGCAGGCCGCCTTCATCGCTTTCGCGGGCACAGACGATCTCACCCGCAGCCATTTCGAGACGCAGGACTCGATCGAGCTCGGTCAGGCGCTCGACAAGCGGCGCGACTACCGGACGGGCTTCCTCAACCGGCTCGCGACGGTGCTGGGCGCGGGTCCGCGCGTCGACGTGTTGCCGATCGCCTTCACGAACCAGTTGCCGATCATGCTGCGCGGCGATGCGAAGGCGGCCAACATGGCGCTCGCCGGCGTCGGGCGTCCCGGCATCGACGAGCGGCAGAGCCAGGTGATCCAGTCGATGTATCGCAACACATCGCTCGCGCAGCCGGTCTCGGAGGGCTTCCAGGTGCGCGATGACGTGATGCGCTCGATGCAGTCCGAGATGGACGCCGCGAGTCGCGATGCGATGAGCGCCAAGGGCTTCGAGCTCGTCGCGCGCCGCATGGCGCGCCTCATGCGCGATCGTTTCGATCTGGCCTTCGTCGACATCGGCGGCTGGGACACGCATGTGGGGCAGGGCGGCGCGACCGGTTATCTCGCGAACCGGCTCGACGAGCTGGGGCGCGGGCTTTCAGGCTTCGCCGCGGAGATCGGTCCCGACAGCTGGCGCAACACCGTGGTGGTGGTCATCAGCGAATTCGGCCGCACCTTCCGCGAGAACGGCAATCGGGGCACCGACCACGGCCACGGCACGGTCTACTGGGTGCTCGGCGGCGGGCTCGCCGCGCAGGCCGGAGGACGGGTGATCGGCGAGCAGGTCGCGGTCACGCAGGAGAGCCTCTTCCAGAACCGCGACTACCCGGTGCTCAACGAATACCGGGCGGTGTTCGGCGGCCTGTTCAAGCGCATGTACGGGCTTTCGCCCGCGCAGCTCGGCCGCGTGTTCGACGGCGTGACGCCGAAGGACCTCGGGGTGATCTAGGCCGAGAGTTCGACTTCGCCCTCGATCTCCACCGGAATGTCGAATGGCAGTTCGGCCACGCCGATCGCACTGCGTGCGTGCGCGCCGGCATCGGGGCCGTAGAGCTGCAGGATCAGGTCCGAGAAACCATTGATGACCGCGGGCGTGCGGTTGAAGCCCGGCGCCACGTTCACCATGCCGAACACGCGCACCCAGGCGGTGATGCGGTCCAGGTCGCCGATGGCGCGCTGCAGGCTCGCGAGGATGCCCAATGCCGTGAGTCGCGCGGCCTCGTAGCCCTGTTCCACGGTGAGCTCGCGGCCCACCTTGCCGCGCGGCTGCGGGATGCTGCCGTCGCTTGCCTGCGGCCCGTGCCCCGAGATCAGCGCGCGCCGGCCGACCACGCGCACCCAGGGAAACGGGAGCACCGCGCCGGGCGGCATGGCGAGTTGCGGCGGCAGCACGAGGCCGAGGGATTGGAGCTTGCTTTCGATGCGTGACATAGGCGTTCAGGGCATGGCGGCCAGTTCGGCTTCGAGGCGGTCGAGGTTCTGTTCGTTGGCTGGTTCGATGAACGGGCGAACGCGTTCGCATTCCTCTGCCTCGTCGAAGACCTGTCGCCAACCGATGCGTGTGCCTGCGCCTTCGGCATCGAGCGAAATCGTGAGCGTGAACCGGTGACCCGAGAGGTGCCGGACGACGACCCGCTCCGGCCCGACTTCGATGAATTCGCTCTCGTTCGGATAGTCCTTGCCGTCCGGTCCGTGCATCGTGAAGCGCCAGTCACCGCCGGGGCGCACATCGATTTCGCGGAAGCTGTTGGTGAAGCCCGCAGGGCCCCACCAGCGGGCGAGGTGCGTCGGATCGGTGATTGCGCGAAGCACCTTCGACGGCGCATGGCTGACGACACGCGTCGTGAAAGCCTCGGGGCTGGGTGCGGGCGCTGCGTTGCTCATGGTTGCTTCTCTTTTGCGGGCGCTGCCGTGACTGCCGTGGCATCAGCCACCACGCGCGCATAGCGCTGGAAGCTCCAGTAGGCACTGGCCCAGTCCATCAGCACCACGAAGCGGTTGCGGAAGCCGATCAGGAAGTAGACGTGCGCGAACAGCCAGAACAGCCACGCCGACTTGCCCGAGAAGCGCAGGTGGCCGAAGGGTGTCTCCAGGTCCACCACTGCCGAGTTGCGGCCGATGGTCGCCAGGTTGCCGTAGTCGCGGTAGCGGAAGGGTTCGGTCGCGTGGCCCGCGATGCGGCGCAGGATGTTCGTGGCCGCGGCGCGGCCCATCTGCTTGGCGCCGGGTGACACGCCGGGGACCGGCTTGGGGTCGTGACCCGGCCTGTGGCTCATGGCGGCCGCGAGATCGCCCACCACACTGATGTTCGGGTAGCCCGGCAGGCTGAGGTCGGGCAGCACCTTCACGCGGCCGGCACGGTCGGTCTCGGCGCCGGTGACGCTCGCCAGCATCTTTCCCAACGGCGATGCGGCGACACCGGCTGCCCACACCACGCAGTTGCAAGGAATGTGGTGGGTGCCGACGCCCGCCCCGCCGTCGCTGAAGGGCGATTCGACCTGCAGACCGTGGGCCTCGACGTTGGTGACCCGCGCATTCAGCCGCACCTGCACGCCGAGCTTCTGCAACTGCTCCAGCGCGCGCTGGCTGAGCGATTCGGGCATGGCTTGAAGCACCCGCGGGCCGCCCTCGATCAGCAGCACTTCGGCGCTTGCAGGATCGATGCGCCGGAATTCACCGGACAACGTATGCCGTGCGATCTCCGCCAGCGTGCCTGCCATCTCGACGCCGGTCGGGCCGCCGCCGATCACCGCGAAGGTCAGCAGCGCGCGGCGCCTGGCCGGATCGGTCTCGACCTCCGCCTGCTCGAAGCTCAGCAGCACGCGGCGGCGGATCTCGAAGGCGTCCGCCAGCGTCTTGAGGCCGGGCGCGGCCTCTGCCCACTGGTCGTTGCCGAAGTAGCTGTGCGTTGCACCGGCAGCGACGATCAGGTGGTCCCACGAGATCAGGGTGCCGTCGGCCAGTCGCACCTGCTGCGCCTTCGGGTCGATGGCGGCGACTTCACCGAGCAGCGTGGTGATGTTGGCACGGCCCCGGAACAGCACCCGCACCGGCGCCGCGATGGCCGGCGCCGCAAGCCCGGCGGTCGCCACCTGGTAGAGCAAGGGCTGGAAGAGGTGGTGATTGGTCTTGTCGATGACGGTGACATCGACGTCGGCACTCTGCAGCTTGCGCGCCGCTTCGAGGCCGCCGAAACCGCAGCCGACGATGACGATATGCGGGCGGCCGGAAGAGGTGGGCGTGCTCATTCGCCGGATGATACGCAGGGTCATGGCAGCCTCCAGCGACTTGTGACACAGTGCCACGTTCCGCCGCGCCGGCGTTCCGGTTGCCCTGTCCGTCAACGGGCGGGGTCTTGTCCTACGGCGTCCCGTTGTGTGCATGGGCTAAAAAACCACCAACCAACACTGGAGTCCCCATGAACCTGATCCGGCCGGCCGCGCCCGCGGCGGAGGAACTGCGCGAGCGTTTCCAGGCGGTGCGCGCCCACTCGCTCGAACTGGCAGCGCCTCTTTCGGCCGAAGACCAGTGCATCCAGTCCATGCCCGACGCCAGCCCCACCAAGTGGCACCTGGCGCACACCACGTGGTTCTTCGAGACGGTGTTGCTCCAGCCGCACGCCAGTGGTTACCGGTTGTTCGACGAACGGTTTCCTTATCTCTTCAATTCCTATTACGAGGCGCTGGGCCCGCGTCATCCGAGGCCGCAGCGCGGTTTGCTCACGCGGCCTTCGCTCGATGAAGTGCACGCCTACCGCCAGCACGTGGATGAAGCGGTGCTCGCATTGCTCGGCACCGTGGGCGAAGGCGACTGGCCGGCGATCGAACCCATCGTCACACTGGGCTTGAATCACGAACAGCAGCATCAGGAGCTGATCCTCACTGACATCCTGCATGCGCTGTCCTGCAATCCGGTGTTGCCGGCGTATCGCCCCACGTCGGGGCCGGCGTTGCGTCTTGCATCGGTCGCGCCGCCGATGCAATGGATCGAACGTCACGGCGGCGTCATGGAAGCGGGCCACGCTGGCCCCGGCTTTGCCTTCGACAACGAAACCCCTCGACATGCGACCCTGCTGCATCCCCACGCGATTGCGGATCGCCTCGTGAACTGCGGCGAATACGCGCAGTTCATCGCCGACGGCGGCTACCAGCGTCCCGACCTGTGGTTGTCCGATGGCTGGGCCACGGTGCAGGCGCAGGGCTGGCGATGCCCGGCGTACTGGCTCGCGCCCGACGATCCACGGCTCGCGCACCACGGTGCGGCAGCCGGCTGGCAAGTGTTCGGCCTGCATGGCGTGCGGCCCATGGAGCCCGAAGCACCCGTCGCGCAACTGAGCTTCTACGAAGCTGCTGCCTACGCGGAATGGGCCGGCGCGCGCCTGCCCACCGAATTCGAATGGGAAGCCGCGCACGACGTGCCCGGCATCACCCAGATGCACGGCCATGTGTGGCAATGGACGCGCTCGTCCTACGACCCGTACCCAGGCTTCCGTCCATTGGCGGGCGTCGCGGCCGAATACAACGGCAAGTTTATGGTCGGCCAGATCGTGCTGCGCGGCAGCAGCGTCGCGACGCCTCAAGGGCATGCGCGGCCGAGCTACCGCAACTTCTTCCCGCCGGCGGCACGCTGGCAGTTCTCGGGGCTGCGGCTCGCGAAGGATCTCTGATGCGCACACATGCATTCAACGTCCACGCCTTTCGCGCGGCGCAGCGCGCGGCGCCGCTGTCCGACTTTGCACGCGAGCTGCATGCGGGGCTGAACCAGCCGCAGCGCAGCATCTCGCCGAAGTTCTTTTACGACGCAGCGGGCTCGGCGCTGTTCGACCGCATCTGTGAGCTGCCCGAGTACTACCCCACGCGCACCGAGGTGCGCATCCTCACCGAATGCGCGCCCGAGATCGCGGCGCAGATCGGGCCCGACGCGGAGATCGTCGAATTCGGCGCGGGCTCGCTCACCAAGGTGCGACTGCTGCTCGATGCGCTCGAATCGCCGCGCCGCTACGTGCCGATCGATATCTCCGGCGAGCACCTCGAGGCTGCCGCCGACCGCCTTCGCGCTGACTACCCGCGACTCGCCGTGCAGCCCATGGTGGCCGACTACACCATGCCGCTGGTCTTGCCTTCGCGAGAGAAGGGCTTGGGGCAGCGCGTCGGCTTCTTCCCTGGCTCGACGCTAGGCAACTTCAGCCCCGAAGAGGCGCTGGCCTTTCTCCAGCTCGCGTGCCGGCTGCTGCGTGGCGGTGGGCTGTTGCTGGGGGTCGATCTCGTCAAGGATCCGGCCTTGCTGCACGCCGCGTACAACGATGCGCAGGGTGTGACTGCAGCCTTCAACCTCAACCTCCTGGAGCGCGCCAATCGCGAGCTCGACACCGACTTCGAGCCCGACGCCTTCACCCACGCGGCGTTCTACAACGCGCCGCTGCAGCGCATCGAGATGCACCTTGTGAGCCGCTGCGCGCAGACCGTTGCGCTCGACGGCCAGCGCTTCGCCTTCGAGGAAGGCGAGACGATCCACACCGAGAACTCGTACAAGTTCACCGTCGACAGCCTGCGTGCACTGGCGGTCGAGGCAGGCTTCCGGCCCGCCGCAGTGTGGACCGATCCGGATCGGCTCTTCAGCGTGCATTGGTTGCAAGCGAGGGATTGAGCAGGGCTTTCTCAAGTTGCGTCAATGGCGCTCAGAGGAAGATGATTGCTGCCCAGGCTGCGCCAAACACGACAAAAAAAGCGTAGATCGCGCGATAGAGGATTGGATTCGCTGTCGGTGACACGGAAGAACCGTCTCGAACCTTGATCGGCTTCCGGTCTAGGTAGCACTGCAATAGGAACGAAAAGTACGCGATCGCTATGCCGGCTTTCAATGTGACGGTGAGTTGATGCACTCCGAACGCCCAGACG
Organism: Variovorax sp. Sphag1AA; assembly: GCF_014192575.1. Lineage (GTDB taxonomy): Bacteria > Pseudomonadota > Gammaproteobacteria > Burkholderiales > Burkholderiaceae_C > Variovorax. The sequence goes on from NZ_JACHYC010000001.1 coordinate 28,224, forward strand.
CCCAGCAGAGAGACCAGCGACGCGATCAGGCCGACCAAACCGATCGCCAATAGGGGGCGACGAAGAACATGAGGCAATTTCAACGCTTTTCCTCCTCAGAGACAGGCGCTGGGTGAACCCTTCCAAGCACGTTGCCTAGGGGCTGGCTCGCATACGTGCTGGACGTTGAGACACCGATTCCGGCCGCTGCTCCGTACCCAACCCCGGGGATAGCTTTCAGTGGAACTCCAAGTGAGCCGCTGCTGATCTTCGCTCCTTCGTCAATGGAGCCGGCGATCCCGCCTGACATACCCCAACCGGCGTCGGCTTCGAAGTACCCGGAAGTTGATGTGGTCCACCCCTTCCCGGGTGACGCCTCGGACCGGGAAACACCGGGGGCAAGGCCAATGCCCGCAAACGCGCCGACTCCAACCATCGCATTGGCTTGGACTTGCCCAAACAGTGAGGTGCCAGGCACGGAACCGTCTGTCGAAATACCAATTGAAGCACCTCCACCGATACCGATTGCTGGTATGCCGATAGGGGTTATCGGCACGAAGATCGTCCCGGAAATTCCGATTGAGTACTGCGTCTCAGGGCGAGGGCCGGTGCGTGAAATACGGAGCGGTTCCAGCGAATACGCTGTGAGCGTTTGCATCCGAATCTGAGTCGTCTCCGCACCCGTGCTCCATTCGTAATAGCTCCGACCCTGAGCATTCGTCCCGACGCCAACGATCTTTGGTTCAACTGCGGCGTCGGACTCATTCGCGTTGGCAATCGCCCTCGTTTCCGCAGGAGCGCCTCGCGTTTTCGAGAACGACGTATTGCTGAGGTCCGACCACTCGTGGAGCTTGATGTAGTCGAGGGCGGCGTTGCTGTGGCCGGGCGCTCCTTGGAGGCGGCGGCCGGTCATGAGCTGCCCTTCGCTCTCACCGATTGGGTTCGAAGAACGCTTGGTGTGATCTGCCATCACCGCTGCACGCCGCGAATGACTTGCATATCCGGCAGCCTGCGTCCCCCGCCCGATCATCCCGAACGCGGAGAAAACCTGGAACTGCCCCAGCACGCCCCGGAAGAACGCCGCCGCCATCGGCGGGGTGCTGACGATGAGCGTGGTGAGCACCAGCCCGATGCCGCCTTGCTGCATCGCCAGCGATGTGATGCCTTCTCCCGCTGTGGAAGCATCTCCGAGGGAGCCGGGATCGGCCAGAAGCACCGCAAACCTTGCCAGGAAGGACATCGCCACCGCCTGCACGATGTTGTTGGCAAGGCCAACCATGAAGCTGAGCACGGCCAGCGAGAAAACCGTGCCGATGCCATACAGCAGCCACTTCTCGAACAACGCCCTCGTCTTCTGGAACAGCAGGCAAAGGACGAACAAAGGTCCGAAGCCGACGAACAGCGCAAGAGCAATCTTGTTGAGCAGCAGGAGCGACCCGCCGATCACGCCCGGGCCGGCAATGCCAATGCCGGAGAACCACAAGGCCCGGCTCTTGGCGGACTCGACGGAAGGATCACCGCCACTCGCGAGCGAATCGATCGCCGAGAACATACCTTGCATGTACGCGAGGTTCTTGTCGATGTTCGCGTAGGGGCTGTCGGCGTGCTGCGAGACGAGTGCTGTGATACCGCTGGCGGTGCCGTCGGTGAGCGCCCAGTAGAGGTTGGAAGAGACGCCCGCCGCACCGGTGGCAATGCCCAGGATGAGCACGGCGCGAAGCGAGTCGCCCACCAGCGCCATCATGGGTTGCCGAGAACGGCCCGTGACGACGCGAAAGCCCTGGAGTGCGATCCAGACGGACAGCAGCATCAGGCCAATGGCTCCGATGAACTGGGCCGTGCTGGTCAGCAGGTTCCACTGGAAGGTGTTGATCTCGTCCCGAAGGTAGTCGTTGATCAGTTGGAAGAAAACGAAATTGCTGACGTCCGTGATGGGCATCGGCATCCCCCTGTCTATGGTTCTAGTTCTCACAGTCCGTGCGCGGACAGCTGGGCGACTATACGCAGGGACTGACGCAGACCCTGGGGCACGTGCGGCCGCATCCTCCGAAAGTGCGATGTTCGCCGACGAAACGCTTGTCAATAATCGCAAGAGCCGGAAACCGCCCAACGTCGGGTGGGATCCGAGACAACAGGCGGCCGACCGGGGCATGTGACCGGCGGCGAAGCCGATACAAGCCGAGCTGCTGCTGCGCCGCAACAGGCGCTCCAGATGTCGAGCAAACGGATGGAGGCACCATGAACGAGCTTCGCGACGAGAAGTCGCCGGTGGCAGGCCACCTGACACGGGGCGCGACCCTGACGGGCTACGACGCGCTGGCCCGCTCGGTCGGGCTCGATCCTGTGCGCATGATGAAGCTGGCTGGCCTGCCGCCCTCAATGCTCTCCGACAAGGACACGCTGATCAGCGTCGATTCGGTGGCCACGCTGCTGGAGGCATCGGCGCGCGAATCGGGCCAGGAGGCCTTCGGGCTGCTGCTTGCGGAGACTCGCCGGATCAGCAACCTCGGCGTCCTCGCCGCGGTGGTGCGCGAGGAGCCGACGCTGCGTGCCGCGCTCGAATCGCTGGCCCGCTACCAATGCGTGCAGAACGGCGGCCTGCGCCTGTGGACGGAAGACATGGGCCAGTTCGCGATGGTCTTCCTGCAGCTCAGGTTGCAGAGGCACGGCACTTCGCGCCAGGGGATCGAGATGGCGGCCGGCATCACGCTGCGTACGCTGCGCGCGTTGACGCACGACGACTTCGATCCGGTCAGCATCTGCTTCAGCCATGGGCGGCCGAACAGTCTCGACGTCCACAGTCGGGTGCTGGGGGTACCCATCGATTTCCTGCATCCCTTCAATGCCATCGTCTGCCGCAGCCGCGATCTCGACAGGCCGATTCCCCAGGCCGATCCCGAGTTGGGCCACGCGCTCAAGCGATGGCTGGACCAGCAACTCACCGAATCGAAGGACGAACCGCTCGACCGGGTCCGGCAGGTTGCCCGCGTGCTGATCCCCAGTGGAACCTGCTCGGTCGAGCGTGTCGCGGAGCACCTCGGGACGCACCGCCGAACGCTGAACCGGCAACTGTCGGTCTCGGGTGAAAGCGTGTCGACGGTCATTGAGGGCGTGCGCGCAGAAATGGCGCAGTCGTATCTCACCGGTGGCGCGCGGACCTGCTACGAGGTCGGGCAATTGCTCGGCTTCGCATCGGGTGCCGAGTTCTCGCGCTGGTTTCGCGCGCATTTCGGCATGACGGCCTCGGAATGGATGGCGGTGCGGGGTCTCGGCCGCACGCATCACGCAGCGCACAACGAACAGGCGAAGACGTCGTAGACGCACCCGTACTGATAGCTGCTTTCATTGCGCAGGGCGCTGTCCCAATTCGCCAACAAATTGTCCCGCCGCGCTAATGACGGCCGGATCGCGATTCCTATCATCGCAACCGATCAGCGCTGGTCGATAGCGAGCTGTCAACTCCACACTAGAGGGGGTGTCATGAGGAGATCGCTTTGGACTCTGGCGGTCGTCGGAAGCATGCAGGCCTTGCCCACGGCCCATGCGGCCGACCCGCAGGTCGATGAACTGAAGGCGCAGCTTCAGCAAGCCTTGAAGACGATCGAGGACATGCAGCGGCGTGTCGAGGCGCTGGAGCGGCAGCAGCAGGCTCAGCCTGCGCAGGCGGCGCAACCGGCGGCGGCAGCGGCGGGCGCGCCGGTCGGCGCCGTGGTGATTGCGCCGCGCTCGGTCGCTGACGACAACGCGCCGGACAAGGACAAGGCGCGCGTCGAGTTCTACGGGCAGGTGATGCTTGATGCGATCTACGACGCCAAGCGCATGAACCCGCAGTGGAGCGCGACGCTGAGGCCTTCGCAGATCCCGGTCAACTGCCCGGGCGATCCGGGCTGCGGCAAGGACGGCGCGACCACCTTCAGCGTGCGGCAGTCGAGCCTCGGCTTCAAGAGCTTCATCCCGACCACCTACGGCCAGATCAAGACCGACGTGAGCTTCGACCTCTTCGGCACGGACGGTGGCACTCACGTGCACTGGCTGAACGTGTGGGGCGAACTCGGCGCGATCGGCGTCGGGCAGTACTACTCGAACTTCATGGACATCGACGTGTTCCCCAACACGATCGACTACTGGGGACCGAGCGGCATGATGTTCCTGCGCAACCCGCAGTTGCGCTATACGGCGCTGGATCGTGACGGCATGAAGGTCGCGCTGTCGCTCGAGGCGCCGAACTCGGTGCTCGATACGGGCAAGCTCACGGAAGTCGACCCGGCCTTCGGTGTCGGCGTGCAGCCCTGGAACCGCACACCGGACGCGATCGCATCGTTCCGGCTCGATCGCGACTGGGGCCATGTGCGAGCGGCCGGCATGGTACGCCAGGTGGGCTACCAGTTCGCGAACACGCCGGGTGGCAACCCCTCGGGCCATCAGACCGGCTACGGGGTGAACCTCTCGGGCGCCTTCAAGTTCTTCGGCGGCAAGGATTCGCTGACCTGGCAGGCTGCGTACGGCCATGCGATCGCAAGCTATGCGAACGACGGCGGCGTGGACCTCGCACCGAACGCCACCCTGCGCGCCGAGACCGTGCCGTCGACCGCCTGGCTGCTCTACTACAACCACGCGTGGAACGCGCAGTGGACCAGCGCGATCGGCTACAGCGAGCATCGGCAGAGCAACACGGAGGGCCAACTTGGCAACGCCTTCCGCAAGGGCAGCTACGCGTCTGCCAACCTCCTCTACAACCTGCAGAAGAACATCACGACCGGCCTCGAGTACCTCTGGGGCCGACGAGAGAACAAGGACGGCGCGTCGGAACCCGACTCGCGCCTGCAGTTCTCGACCAAGGTCACGTTCTAGCGGCAGGAACACAGGGAGCAGGGAGGAATTCAGATGGGCACTCGAGTACTCGATCCGATTGACCGCAATTCCGAGATCCTCTTCGGCCTGTTCATGGTCCTGAGCTTCACGGGCACCTTGAGCGTGGCCACCGCCGGCGAGAAAGAGGTGCGCGAGATGCTCATCGCTGCAATCGGCTGCAATCTCGCCTGGGGTTTCGTCGATGCCGTGATGTACGTGTTGCGCAACCTCGTCACGCGGGCGCGGCAGGCCCGCCTCTGGCGCGAGGTGATCGAGGCGCGCGGGACCGAACCGGCCCATCAGCTGATCGCGCAGGAGCTGGGTCCGCTCGCAAGTGCGCTCGGGCCCTCCGATCTCGAACGCACGCGGCAGTGGATGGTCGCGCAGCCCGAGCATGTGGCGCCGGTTGCCGAACTGACACGTCAGGATCTGGTGGGCGGCGTCGGTGTCTTTCTGCTGGTCTTCGCATCGACCTTTCCGCCGGTGCTGCCGTTCTTCTTCTTCACCGAGGTGCGCCCCGCGATGCGCGTGTCGGCAGCCATCGGGATCGCGATGATGTTCCTGTGCGGCCATGAATGGGGGCGCTACGCAGGCCTGAGGCCATGGCGGGCGGCGTTCGTGATGGCGGCGCTCGGGGCCGGCATCCAGGCCGTCATCATCGCGCTGGGCGGTTGAAGCCAACGGGAGACGAGCATGCAGATGCCTGAAGGATCCAACGACGAACTCGTCTCTCGCGGTGCGTCCGCGCTGATGGATGTGCTGATTCGCGCGGGCCTCGTGGTCGTGCTCGCGTTGCTGTGCTACCGCGTCTTCTCGCCGTTCCTGACGCTGATCGCGTGGTCGCTGATCCTTGCGATCACGCTCTACCCGGCGCAGCAGTCGCTGGCGCGACGCATGGGCGGGCGGCAGGGGCTCGCCGCGACCGTGCTGGTGCTCGCGGGCATCGTGCTGATCATCGTCCCGACCGCAGTGCTCCTGAGCTCCATGGGCGATTCGGTGCGGCAACTGATCGCCAACGTGCAGAGCAACTCGCTGCAACTGCCTGCGCCGCGCGAGAGCGTCGCGCAATGGCCGATCGTCGGCAAGAAAGTCTTCGCCATCTGGACGCAGGCCCACGACGACCTGCCGGCGCTGGTGCAGAGCATGCAGCCGAAGATCGGCAACCTTGCGCGCACAGCGCTCGGCGCGGTCGCTGGCATCGGCGGTGCGATGTTGATGTTCCTCGCGGCAATCATCATCGCGGGCATCGTGATGGCCTTCGGCGAGGCCGGCAGCAGGGCCATGCACGCGATCTTCGTGCGCGTCATCGGGCCCGCGCGCGGCGTCGAGTTCGCGAAGCTTTCGACCGCGACGGTCCGCGCAGTGGCACAGGGCGTGATCGGCGTGGCCTTCATCCAGGCCATCATCGTCGGGGTGTGCCTGCTGATCGCGGGCATTCCGTGGGCGGGCGTGCTTTCGGTGATCGTGCTGGTGCTCGGCATCGCGCAGGTGCCGGCGATCATCGTGAGCCTGCCCGCGATCATCTGGCTCTGGACGCGCGGCGACCAAAGCACCACCGCCGGCATCGCCTACACCGTGCTGCTGCTGGTTGCGGGCATGGCCGACAACGTGCTCAAGCCGCTGATGCTCGGCCGCGGCGTCGATGCGCCGATGCCGGTGATCCTGATCGGCGCGCTCGGCGGCATGGCGACTGCAGGCATCCTAGGCATGTTCGTCGGTGCCACCTTGCTCGCGCTCGGCTACCAGATCTTCATGGGCTGGGTTGCGGCGAGTCCGAAGCCGGCCGACTGAAGGCATGCCGGCCACGATCCAGCGTTGGCCCGTTGCGACCCTGATTTGGTCCGCGTGCCTGGCGCTGGGCGGCTGCACCATGCTCGGGCCGGATTTCGCCCGGCCCACGGTGCCGTGGGCGCAAGACTGGTCGGGCGATGCCACGCGCACGCTCTCCACCAACGCGCAGCCACGTGCGAGGCTCGTGGAAGACGACTGGTGGCGCAGCTTCGACGACCCCGTGCTCGACGATCTCGTGGCCGAGGCCCATCGCCGCAATCCCGGCGTGAGACTCGCGGCGATGCGCATCCTCGAGTCGCGCGCGCAGCTCGGCATTGCGGGCAGCGGCCTCTATCCGCAGGTGCAACAGGTCAACGCCAATGCGCTGCGCGCGGGCCAGCGTCAGTCGCGCGGCACGAGCACCGCCTTCTGGAGCGCCAGCGCGGGCTTCAACATTGCCTGGGAGGTGGACTTCTGGGGCAAATACCGGCGTGGCATCGAGTCGGCTGACGCGGCCTATTTCGCGAGCATTGCGCAGTACGACGATGTGCAGGTGTTGGTCGCGGCACAGGCGGCCAGCCTCTACGGCAGCATCCGCACGACGGAATTGCGCCTTCGCATCGCGCACGAGAACGCCGAGATCCAGAAGCGCAGCCTCCAGATCACCGAGCGGCTGTTCAAGAGCGGCAACGAGTCCGAGCTCGATGTGCAGCAGGCGCGCTCGCTGTATCTCGGCACGCTGGCGACCGTTCCTGAGTTCGAGGGCATCTTGCGGCAGACGCAGAACGCACTCGCAGTGCTGCTCGGACGGCCGCCGGGGCCTCTGCCGGAGATGCAGGCAGGGCAGGGCCGCATCCCGCGCGCGGAGCTCGGGCTGATCGTCGACGTGCCCGCCGACCTGCTGCGTCGGCGCCCCGACGTGCGCACGGCCGAGATGCAGCTCGCAGCGCAGTCCGCGCTGATCGGCGTGAGCGAGGCGGCGCTCTATCCCTCGATCGCACTCGGCGGCACGCTCGGCCTCTCGGCGACATCGCTCGCGGGTTCGTCGAACACCGCGAGCTGGGCGATCGGCCCGGTGCTGGTGTGGAACGTGTTCGATCACGGCAACCTCAAGAACCAGGTGCTGGTGCAGGACGCACGCTTCCGCGAGTTGCAGGAGCAGTACCAGAACACGGTGCTGACCGCCGCGCGCGAGATGGACGATGCCGCGGTTGGCTTCGCGAGCAATCGCGCGCAGATCGATCTCCTCCAGGGTGCGGTGCAGGCCGCGCGCCGCTCGCTCGACATCGCGACGATCCAGTACCGGGAAGGGCTGGTCGACTTCCAGCGCGTGCTCGATTCGCAACGCACGCTCTTCAGCCAGCAGGAGCAGCTTGTGAGCACGCAGGGCAGTGTGGTGCAGAGCCTCGTCGATCTCTACAAGGCCCTCGGCGGCGGCTGGCAGGCCGGCCGCGATCGCCCGCTGCCGATCGACGACGAAACGCGCCGTGCGATGACCCAGCGCAGCGATTGGACGCCACTTCTGAACGATCCCCTGCCGCCCCCCGGGGCAGAGCCGCCCTCGCGGCAACGGAGCGATACGCCATGAGCCAGCAACCCGCCACGCCCGAAGCACACGCACCGAAGACCGGAACCGGCTCGCGCATCGCCGCGCTGGTGCTGATCGTGCTCATCCTCGGAAGTCTGGTCATCTACTTCGTCGGCGACCGTCTCACGCCCAGTACCTCTCAAGCGCGCGTGCAGGCCTTCGTGGTCCCTGTAGCAGCGGAGGTCGCAGGCAAGGTGCTGGCAGTGCACGTGCGCGACAACGACGAAGTGCAGCCGGGGCAGCTCTTGCTCGACATCGACCCCGAGCCCTTCCGCATTGCGCTTCGTCGTTCGCAAGCCGACTACGAATCGGTGCGGCGGTCCGTGCAGGGCTCGGTTGCCGCCGTCGATGCAGCACGTGCCGCATTAGGTGCCGCACAGGCCGGCCGCGAGATGGCCGAGCGCGATGCCAGCCGGCAGGAGCGGCTGCACGACGAAGACGCGGGCGCTATCTCCGTACGGCGCCTGGAGATCGCGCAGTCCACGCGCGACCAGGCGCGCAGCCAGGCCAAGCGCGCGGAGGCGGACCTGCGCAAGGCGCAGGAAGCTGCCGGCGGCAGCGGGGACGACAACGCGCAACTGCAAAGCGCACGGGCCGCGATGGAGAAAGCACAACTCGACCTGGCCCGCACCACCATAGTTGCGCCCGCGCGCGGCAGGGTCACCGACCTGACCACCGACGTCGGCCTCTTCGCGCAGCCCGGCGCGCCGCTGCTGACACTGATCGCAATGCACGACCTCTGGATCAGCGCCGAGATGACGGAGAACAACCTCGGCAACATCCAGCCCGGCAATGAAGCCGTCATCGCACTCGACCTGCTGCCCGGGCAGGTGCTCAAGGGACGCGTGCGCAGCGTGGGCCGAGGCGTGAGCAGCGGCAAGCAGGGTTCGCCCGGCGCACTGCCCACGGTGGAGAACAACCGCGACTGGCTGCGGCAGGCCCAGCGCTTTCCGGTGGTGGTGGAGTTCGACCCGTCCGAACTCGATCGCCTGCGCGGCGTCCAGGTGGGTGGCCAGGCCGAAGTGCTCGTCTACACCGGCGACCACCCGGTGATGAATGCCCTCGGCGCGTTCTACATGCGCGTCGTGAGCTGGCTGTCGTACCTCTACTGAGGCGGAGCCATCCATGACACGCGGCGACAAGGCAAGCCTGCGCCTGACCATCGGACTGGGTCTCGCCACGGGGCTGGCCTACGGGTTCGCGGCCAAGCTGCCGTTCGTGGTCTGCGTGATGGCGGTGCTGGTGCTTTGCAAGCCCGGCCCGCCGATGCCGCTGGTGAAGGGCGTCGTCGTGGCGCTGATCCTCGCGGGGCTGGTGGCGGCCGGCGTCGTGATGGTCCCGCTGCTCGAACACTACGCGGTGGCCGGCGTGTTGCTGACGGCCGTGGTGCTCTATGCGGTGTTCTTCGCCGGGCAGGTGCGGGGTGGTCCGGTGACGACCTTGCTGGTGATTTCGTTCGCGATGATGCCCGTGGCCGGCGTGGCGGAGCAATCGCTGATCGCGGTGCTCAGCGTCACGCTCGCGGTCGGACTCGGCGTCGGCACGCTGGTGAGCGGTCTGTCCAGTGCGCTCTTTCCCGATCCGCCGCAGCAGGCGAGGGCGCCTGCGCCGCGTGCCGGCGCCGCGTCTGCCAACTGGATCGCGCTGCGCGGGACGATCATCGTGATGCCGGTGTTCGTGCTGGCCCTGACCAACCCTTCGTTCTACCTCGCCGCCGTCATGAAGACCGCGACGCTGGCACAACAGGCGGGCGAAGCACAGGCGGGCGCTGCCAGCCGTGAACTCGTGGGCTCGACCCTCATGGGTTCCTTCATCGGCATGGTGGTGTGGATGGGCCTGTCGCTGTGGCCCAGCCTCTGGATGCTGGTGCTGTGGCTCATGGCAGCGGCACTGTGGGCTGGCTCGGCCATGTTCGGCGTGCGGCGCACGCGCTTCGGCCCTTCGTTTTGGGCCAATGCGCTGGTGACCGCGCTGATCCTGCTCGGCCCCGCGATCGAAGACAGCGCGAGCGGCAAGAGCGTCCTCAAAGGCTCCGTCATGCGCGTGTGCCTTTTCGTGGGGGTGGCGTTCTACGCGTCCGCCACGGTGTGGGTGTTGGAGCGCTGGAGAAGCCGCGCGCCCCAGCCCGTCTCTCAACCTGATGTTCATCGAGCGAGTACCAAATGAACGCATCCAGGATCATCCGGCGCAGGTTCTTTCGTGAGCTTTGGCGGGGGCTGACCATCGTCTGGCCCGCGCTCTCGGGCTTGCTGGTATTGATGCCGCTGGTTGGCCTGCTCGTCGCCAAGGTGGAGGGGTGGCCGCTGACCGACGGGCTGTACTTCTCGTTCGTCACCGGGCTGACGGTTGGCTACGGCGACCTCGTGCCCAAGTCGGGGCTCGCCCGCGTGCTGGCCATGTTGCTTGGCGTTGGAGGAATCGTCCTGACCGGCCTCGTGGTGGCCGTTGCGGTAGAGGCGCTGCGTGCGGCGTTGAATAGCGAGGAGCGCGGATGACCTGCCTGATGAGGCAGGCCATGGATGCGCTTCAGCAGGGCTTCGGCGGTGGGGTAGGGAGCATCCGTTCGGTCGTTGCCATGACGGCGTCCGAACGCCGCATGAACTCTGTCGTGACCACCGAGATGAGTGCGTTCAGATCGGCCGCACCGACACGGCGCTCCTCGCGATCGCGCGGGAGGTGGCGCATGAGGCTGTCGATGCAGGTGATGGCCGTGTAGGCATCTTGCAATGCTTCGATTTCGGTGATGACTTGAGCGGCGAGATTGGCTTGAGGAAGTGGGCTCTCGCCGCTGGGATGTACGTGAGGGTGGCGCGCGGGCGCGCAGGTAGGGTGTGCCATGAATGGCCTCCAGGGAGTGTGATTGCTGAAACTACCGCTCTCACTTCCACATGAAGGCGGCAGCCCGAACGGGGTGGAAGACCGGTACACCCCTGAGGAAACCGGCAGGGCGCGAGCCCTCCCGCTCGGGCCGCCAAAAAATTGGCGCGAACGAAAAAGCCGCAAGTCCTGCGGAGTCCCTGCGGCTTTCGTCGCAGGGGTGTTGGGCCGGGCTTCCACACCCGATCACGCTTTGTCAACGTGACGCGGGCCAGTATATCGGGCGGTCTGATGACCCTGTCAGAGGCTGGTGTGCGCCCCCATTGCAGATATTGGGCCCTCCTGAAAGCGCTCACTCGACCCCCACAGATTCAAGCTGCGCGTTAGCGAGATCTCCAAGACTCCTGATAGCCCCTTCCAGGCGCGGGTCGTCGAGATACCCGTAGTTGATGCGCAGATGCCGGGTGTATCGGCGGTCGGCTGAAAACAAATGGCCGGGCGCTACGCCTATGCCGAGCCGAAGAGCGTCCTTGTGCAGTGCGAGCGTGTCGACACCTTCTGGCAGCGCGAGCCACAGGAAATAGCCGCCCTCGGGGCGCGTGACCCGCGTTCCAGTCGGAAAGTATCGATCGATAAGTCGCAAGCAGGCAGCCTGCTGGCGGCTGAACGAATGCCGCAGGGCGCGCAAGTGACGATCGAAACTCTTGTGTTGCAGGTACTCCTGCAACGCCAGTTGCGAGGGAAGTGCCGTCGCCAGCGAACTCATCAACTTGTTCCGACCCAAAGTGGCTGCGAAGCGACCGCCCGCTACCCAACCGATGCGATATCCGGGTGCCAGGGATTTCGAGAAAGAACTGCAGTGCAGCACCCAGCCAGCCCGGTCCCAAGCCTTGGCCGGTGGCGGTCTCCGAGGCCCATGCGCGAGCTCGCCGTACACGTCGTCTTCGATCAGCGGTATGCCGCGAGCGGCGAGCATGCTGACCAGTTGCTCTTTGGCTGCGTCGCTCATGGTGCAGCCCATTGGGTTCTGGAAGGTCGGCATGAACCAGCAGGCCTTCACCGGATGCTGGTCGATCACGCGAGCAAGAGAGCCGAGATCCACGCCTGTTCGCGGGTGGGTCTCAACCTCGACCGCGCGAAGACCGCGCCGCTCCAGTGCCTGCAACGCAGCATAAAAAGTTGGCGTTTCGATCGCCACGACGTCGCCTGGCTGCGTCACCGATTCGAGCGCGAGATTGAGTGCTTCCATCGCCCCGCTGGTGATGACCAGTTCTGACGCAGGAACATCCATCCCGATGCTGCCGTAACGCAGGGAGATCTGATGGCGTAAAAGGGCGTTTCCTGGTGACAAATCCTCGACGGTCTGCCAAGGATCCATCCGCTTGAGCGCTCGCGTCAGGCCGGCGGCAAGTTGCTCGAAGGGAAACAACTCTGGCGACGGAAAAGCCGAGCCGAGCGGGACCATGTCACGCTCGCGAGCCTGTGCAAGGACCTGAAAGACCAGCGACGACACGTCGACCGACATGGACCGGAGGACAGGCTCGCTGGCGGCGAGTTCGTTGGCCGGCACTTCCGCGCGCGCTCGGACGAAGTAGCCCGACCGCTGCCGCGCTTCGATAAGCCCTTGCGCCTCCAGCAGGTAGTAAGCAGAGAACACTGTGGACGCACTGATGCCCATCTGCGACTTCAGTTCGCGCACGGAGGGAAGGCGATCGTTCGGCTTCAGGCTGCCCGCGCGAATGCGCTGAGCGATGTTGTCGGCAAGCTTCTCGTAGCGGTTCATGGGCATCTCGCTCTGATACGGTCGTCCTGGACCGCTCCCGAGATTTTCGTATCAGATGTCGGCGTGCCCCGGAGCGACTGCCGGTCTGCTTGCATCTGATACGGAGATTTTCAGGAGATCTGGTTCTGTACGTATCAGCCTGGAAGCTGAACACTCGACAGCACGATGAGAGTGCTTCTGTGGTGCCGGCGGACTGCTCCGCCTTAGATTGTTTTCCGTTTCTTTATCGGTCAATTGAGCTATTCGCCGCAATGGGGCATTTCGCCGTGTCGCCATCAATATCCTTTAAACCATGAATTCAATCCCTATCTCTTTTATTATTTTCAAGGTTCTCGTGCTCAGCGTGGGCATGTATTTGGCCGTCAAGTGGCACTACGATCGGGGACAAAAGGAAAAGAATCAAAAGACAGCTACGGTGGTGCTGACATCTATTAAGGTGGGCGCGGCGTTCGTCGCTTCTGCGTTCCTCATGCTGTTCCTCACTTTTGAATTCTGCAATTGGATGGGTCTGGACCTGGCCATGCGGTGATTGGAAGTTTTTCGAGGACGCGGACAGCCGAAGGGCTCGTCGCATCTCAGAGAAGACCCACCATGCAGACTCTCCATTTGCGTGTCCTCGTCACGGCGACGGCGCTGTCCGCGGTGACCGGTTGTGCGCGGGGATGCTCGCTCAAACCGCAAGCATCCAGCGGGTGAGGACGGTCGGAGGTCTCGCACCCGCCGAGCGCTGCAATGCGACGAATGCCGCGCAGATCGCGCGCATGCCATACACGGCCACGTACTACTTCTATCGCGCGGGTCCGTAGGAAGCCAGGATTCTTCTGACGCTGACGAGCGACGAACTCTCGAGGCGCCGCCGATCACGCTTCGCGCTCGACCCACTGAGCGCGCCAAACGGGGGCGTCAAAGGGATCAGCAAAGTACTGAGTCTCGCGGGACACTTTTCCGTCTCGAAACTCCATGATGCTCACGGTGTAGGCCTGCTTGCCTTCGTAGTTGATCATGTACTCGGTTATCCAGAGATTGCCCTCTCCCACGATCCGCCGGACAACAAACTCCGACGGTTTGCCAGGGTGGTGGCTGCGAAGCGCCTGAAGGTTGTGACGGCCACGGATCACCTCGCCGGACTGTGGGTACGCGCACACAACATCGTCGTGATAAATCTCGTGCTCGACGACTTGTTCACCTGCAGCTGATGCAGCCCAATGTCGATCAATCGCCGTTCGAATGTTCTGCGCTTCCATTTCTCACTTCCCGTCTGCTTGCGTGTGACACAAGCGCAAAACGGAGGACCGTAGCCATCATGGGAAGCTCAAGTCCAAACCGAGCATCCTGCTAAGGCCGAAGGTGAGGAGCGAGAGGCCCAGGAGCGACAGCACGAAGATTGCGGCCACTTTGCCGCCCGCGCGCAGCACTCCGCTCTGCTTCTCCTTCCCCTTCTTCCCTTTCTCGTAGTGCCACTTGATGGCGAAGAACATGCCAGTGACGAACACGAGAACCTTGAACGTAATGAAGACTACAGGGACCCAGTCCATCACTTTGAGTATTTCCAGGCTATTGCTTGACACTATCTATTGTGAGGAGCGCTGCAACCAGTTTCAACGCCGCCGCTTCCAGATCACCCCATCAACCAGATAGTGATGAAAGTTGAGGGTGAAGTGCGTGATGAGCACCATGGGCAGTCCCAGCCAAAGCAATTGCGTACCTGTCCAGTCGGCTGCCTGATAGAGCGCTGCGCCAAGAACCAGACAAACGCCGCCGTACCGGGCTGCATTCCTCCAAAGCCCGGCGACATCGACCTGGGAGGCCATGGCGTCCTGCGCTTGAATGTCGCGGCGAATGTTCTGCATCCAGACAAACAAGAGGTACTGGAGGTTGTGCCAGATGTTGACCACGAGCCATCCCAAAGTGATGTCTGCGATCCAGATGTAGGCGACGAAGGACACACCAAGGTGGGACGCTACAAAGGCGTCGTGCCGCCAGTTGATCTTCCCAGTCAGCGCAGCGCGGCACTGCCTTTGCAGCCACCACACGCCGCAAACGAGGGTCGCAATCCCCGTTGCGTCGACAACCTGAGCCGAGATCGCAGGCAGTTGGATGGGATAGCCCAGAAAGGCTTGAGGGGCATCGGCGCATCGCGCGAGCAATCCCCACGCCGGGAAAAGATAGACGAGCGCTTCAGCCACGCGATCCGGGCGGAACGGGCCTGATTCCGTTCGCCGATAGGCCCTGGCAACACCGAAGGACTGACGTGCGACGTGGTAGGTCTGCGCAACAAAATAAAGGGTGAACAAGCCCGCCACTTCGTACGCCAGGGCCGTGGCCACGACACCCGCCAGGACAATCGCCGGCAGAAAGAAAATCAGGAACCAGTGCCGTCTCACGTCGGCGGCACAAGCACCGATCCGGGTGTAGGTCGCCACTACATGGGGATTGGCGAAGAGCCAGACATCGATCAAGACCATGGCAATCAGCATCGCGGGCGACGTGGACGCCATCATCCCTAGACCAAGGGCCAACGTCAGCGGCCCCAAGATGAGAACCCAGTCGAACCTGGGGCGCGACGCCAGCAGGCCGCCCGGAACCATCAGGCCGTTCACGTGACCACGGGCGGGACGGGACGCGGACGAGGCGACCCTAGTGGCGCAGGCTTTGACGGCACAAAAAACACGGTTCTTGGCCGCAAGTGGCGCTCGGTAGCCCCCTTCAATTGATCAAAAGCGAGACTGCGCGCCGCCGCAAATCGGGGCTCAAGCGACAGTCGGTTCGACATGCCGGAGAGGCCTGCCGCGGGGAGCTGCTGGTAGGGATCGTAGGCTTCCCTCATTTCACAAGGGAAGCAAGCGCCGCGCTCGTCGAGTTGGCTCACAAGCAGGATCTTGTAGACGACCCCAGCGGCCTGATCGGGATCGATGGGAAAAGAGAAAACCAGTTCCGAGCGACCCATGGCCGGGTCTTTCTGGTCGTCGCCCACGAACGTGAAGCCTGCGGCGCGGTAGGAAGCGATGGTTGCGGCTTTCAGGTCGGGCAGGTCAATCCCAACGAATGAGTTCTCGTACAAATTTCGCTCTCCTCGCCACTGATCTCGGTAGTTGAACCCAAAGCGCGCGTCCATAGCGGATTGCCCGTCCGCACGAATCTTGGCAAACGCGCGATCGATCGCCGGAAAGATATGACCGGCTACCTCATACTGGTCCATCCAGGGAAGCTCCTGCAAGGTGGCAAGGTCGGGTAACTCAGCCAACCGCAAGAAACAGTTGGCACATCTCTTGTTCCGGTCCTGGTTCTCGTTCACCCTGACCACGAGTTCGGCGCTCCGGACCTTTTTTCCCACGGGCACGGAATAGGAAAACTTGTACTGAGTTGCCTCATCCTTCGTCTTCGCAATGGTGGTCAGCGAAAACCCGGAATCCTCGAAGGCGCCTATCACCAGCCTTCTGAAATCGTCGACCTTGATGTTCTGGTAAATCGCCACTGGGAGAGTGTTCAACGCATAGCTGGAATGCAACAAGATCGGCGCATTGCCAGATTGGCCAGAAGCGCTTCCGAGCAAGACCATGCCCAAGAAGATGGGTAGCACGAAGCTTCTTATAGATCTCAACATGAGCACTGGTTCCTCCTTCACGACTGCCTCTGAGTTTCTTGTCGGGAATGTAGCCGCGAAAAAAAACGGAGCCGCATCCCTGCATGATCGCAAGGGCGCGCCATCGAAGACTGGGCGCCGAGAACGTTCGCTACCTATTCGGGACGTGCTCGCAGCACCTCGTCAAAAAAATGAAGCAGGTGTCGCGCAAACATGTCCATGTTCGCGGCCCGATCAACATCCCCTGTTTCGATGGTTTTAGCCACAGACGTTGCGCCGACGACCGCGAGGCACACCCGACCGGGTGGGTCTCCGTACGGACTGGCAGAAGGGCCTGACGCGCCACTCTCGCTGAGCCCCCAAGTTGCGCGGTGACTATCGCGCATCCGTCCGGCGACGAGCAGTGCATAGGGCTCGGTTTCACCACGCATGCCCTTGAGATCGGCGGCAGTCAGCCCTAGAAGCGCCCGACCAGCTCGCCTCGAATACACGACGGCACCTCCCAGGTAGAAGGCAGAGGCCCCGGGTATCGCAAGAAGCGATGCGGACACGAGCCCTCCTGCAGAAGATTCAACGACTGCAACCGACTCTCCCCGCCTGCGCAAGGATGCACCCACGCGTTCCGCGAGAACTGCAAGTGATGGAGGGTCAGTTCCGAGAGGAAGCATGCTCAAGCCTTCATTGCTCGGACTGCTCGCTCCAGATTGGCCCGAACAATCAAACGATGAAATGGCGCAATCGTTGCAAGATAGACGCGCCCCAGCCGGTTGTGGCAATGCACCACCGTACTCGTGACCAGCTCGCGCTCATTCTCAGCATCGGCGCGAAGTTGGATGGTGGCGCGGAAGTCTAGGTGCCGGTCATCCGCGCCCACTACCAACTCGGTTGCGGTCTTTGACAGCACCGGCAAGTAGCCGATAACCGGCCCCCGCGCCGCGCCAGCAAGGCCGACGGCGCGCGACGATGTGACGCCGACCGTCATCATCACCACGTCGCGTATGAAGGTGAGCACACGAATCCACCACGCCTGTCGCTCGAATGCGGCGCGTGCCAGCACTTCGACGTCATTGCTGGCCTCCGCCGGCAGTCGAATTGCAAAGGCGTCCAAGAGGTCTGCGCCCGTGTAGAGCGGCGCGAGAACGCTGTTGCTAGGCATGGGCACAGCGCGTGCTTTGGTCAAGGCAGTGTTCCGGGGGGTCTTGGTATGCAGCAGTCTAGGCGAAGCGCGTCAGCCGGCGCGTGAGTGGCTCTCTGTGCTCATTCCGCAGGAAACAGCCACACGCGTTCGATGAGCCCGTTTGCCACGTGGTAGACCGCCACGACGTCGAACGGCTGCTCTCGCAGCCCGAACACACGTTCGTGATCGACGACTTTGGTCCCGCACGCCATTCGACCGAGAAGGTCGGCGGCAACATTGACTGCTCCTTCTGCGGCGGCCTTGTGGCCGCGTGCCATCTACCGCGGCGTGGACCAACGGACCGTGAGTATGCATGCCGGCTGGACGCCAAACGCGCGATGAAACACGCCGGGGCCCCATATGACAAAGTCGCCGTGGGAGCGAAGGGTGTACGACAGGGTGTCTTCCGATGCGAAGTCGGCGGTGGTCGAGAACTCAATCCTGAATTCGCTGGCCGGGCTTACGAGGACCGACATCGTCCGCCCCACGCTCAACGGCTTGGGTTCGCCGTTGGGGTCTCCGGCTGCATGCGAGAACCACTTGACGCACAGCCCAGCGGCAAGCTCCTCGGGCGGAACATGACGAAGGTGCGCTGGCGGGTTCTTGGTCCAATCGCTGAACCCGACAAACCAGCCGGTTCCATTGGTGTCCAGGGTGCCTGCGTTACCGAATTCGACGTTCTGCGCGAGAAGCTGTTTCGATTGCATGCGGAATTCTGCCCTCGGAAGTATTCAATCTTGCTGCCTGGCTGCCGTTATTCAGGGTGCCATGTCAAATCCTCAGCATCCGGCGGAATCCGAGCTCCCAGACCACCCGAACCTCGGTGACCGAGTCGTCCAGGACGACGGGGAATACATGCTCGTTTCGCTGGTCGGAGTGCCTGGCAGCAAAGCCAAGGGGCTGCTCCTGCGTCGAATGTCGCGCAGCTCAAGATCGCCCTATGGCCTCGAATGCCTGGGCCACCACCTGCTGCTCGCCGATGGGAAGTGGTACGCGTCACGGATCGTTGGCGGCGACGGCGAACATGCGAAAAAGACCACCACCGGAATCTTCCAGACGGAGCTCGATGCATTGGTCAATCTCTGGGCCAGCCGGCGTTCTCCAGGCCTCGCGCTGATGGTCTGAGCACAGACGGTCGACACGCGGGCAAGTCGCGACCAGAGGTACGTCAACGTCGGAAGAATCGCCGCCGTTGAGGAGGGGTCGCACCTCGACACCTCAAGGAGTCCAGATGACCAAGTTTCTCGCGATCGCAATTGCAAGCCTGTTCGCAGCGGGCGCCTATGCGCAGAATCCGCCCGGAGCATCTTCGGAGCAACAACCGGTCACAAACACCAAGCCGCAGAACCGCGCCGAATCCAAGGCGGAGGCGCGCCCCCAAGGTATGGTGAAGACGCCAACCGGCGACTCGGCGAACAACACTGAAGTCAACCCACTGGCGACTGGAAAGGCCGGCAGCAAGGCCCAACAGCGCCTCGACTCACGGCCCCAAGGCATGGTGAAGGCGCCGACCGGTGACTCGGCCAACAATGCTGAAGTCAATCCTGTCGGGAGTGGCAAGTCTGCGAATGCCGGGCAGGCGCGCGTCGAAGCACGCAACGCCAAGGCGGCCAAGAAGGCGGCACCGCAGGGAACTACGCCGAACTGAGCGCTGAGTCTCGGCGTGGCGAGAGGCTTTTCTTCATGAGCGCCAGGTAGAAATCGGGAGCGTAGTCGTCAATGCGCGAGTACTCCTCGTAGCCGTGCCTCCGGTAGAACCCTGGCGCCTGCCACTCGAAGGTTTCGAGCTTTGCATGCTTCGCACCCAACTCGATGGCTTGCCGCTCGGCTTCAGCGAGAAGACGACTGCCCAACCCCGAGCCACGCATATCGGCTTCGACGAACAGCACTTCGATGTTGAGCCAGTAGAGAAACACGAAGCCTCTCAGCCCGCCAAGCACGCGGCCGCGCTCGTCTCTGGCGTTGAGGCGGATGTACTGCTGCTCGGGATACTCGCCGACGAAGCCATAGTTGTAGTGGCGCAGCTTGCGCCCGAGTTCACCAGAACGAAGTTCTTCGGGCGTGGCGGCGGTGATGACGACGTTCTTCATGCGGTGTTTGAAGCCGCATCGGCGACGAGCCCGAGGGTGCGCAAGTTTGCTTGCAACTCTGCGACGGTGCTCCAGGGAAGGATGCGGGAGTTTGCACGCTCGTCGGGCGGATTGGACGGCAGTTCGTCGGACCAACCGCCGCAGCCGACGAGCGGGAGCAATGGCCGCTTGTGAAGCCATGCGAGATGAACCTCGGATTTGGTCCCGGCCCGCCCACCAATCACGATGCAAGCATCCCCCGCAAGGGCCATCAGGAGGTTGCGAGCGTCCCCCATACCGCAGGGCAAGACCACCGTGGCTGGCCAATCCGGCGGAGGCATCTCGGCCGGAGGGACGATGCTCAGAACTAGTCCGCCTGCCTGCACGGCGCGTTCCGCGGCAATCCTCGTTGCAGGACTTCCGCAACCGCTAACGAGCGTTACACCGAGCTTCGCCAAGGCCTCGCCCGCTTCGGCTGCGAGGTCGTACGCTCGCGAACCAGGCTCGGCGCTCCCAAGTACGCAAACTTGAGGTTTTCGATGAGTGTTCATGGGGGGCTTGAAAGTTTGTTCCAGCTTACTATGGGCCGCGAGTCGTGCCTGACAATCGCCGCCCGAAAGGGGTTTCCATGACGTCAATCCAAATCACACCCACGATTCGCTGCGGCAACGACCTGCCATTCGTTCTCTTCGGCGGCATGAACGTGCTGGAGTCGCTCGACCTCGCACTTCATGTTTGCGAACGGTACGTGGAGGTAACCCAGCGCCTCGGCATCCCTTACGTGTTCAAGGGCAGCTTCGACAAGGCCAACCGCTCGTCCATCCACTCCTATCGCGGCCCGGCGTTGGAAGAGGGGCTGAAGATTCTGCGGGCCGTCAAAGAGCGCTTTGGCGTACCAGTGCTCACGGATCTCCACGAACCTTGGCAGGCTCAACCCGTGGCCGAAGTGGCCGACGTATTGCAACTCCCCGCGTTCCTGGCGCGGCAGACGGACTTGGTCGTGGCGATGGCGAAGACTGGCCGCGTCGTCAACATCAAGAAGCCGCAGTTCCTGAGCCCATCGCAGGTCACTCACATCGTCGAGAAGTTCCGGGAGGCCGGCAACGATCAGGTGCTGCTGTGCGAGCGCGGAGCGAGCTTCGGCTATGACAACCTTGTGGTGGACATGCTGGGGTTTGGCGTGATGAAAAGGACAACGGGCAACTTGCCGATCATCTTTGACGTGACACATGCGTTGCAGCAACGCGAGGCGGGTGGCGCGGCCTCCGGCGGACGACGCCAGCAGGTGGTGGATCTGGCACGCGCCGGCATGGCGGTGGGTCTGGGCGGTTTGTTCCTGGAGGCACATCCCGACCCGGCCAATGCGAAGTGCGACGGGCCCAGCGCCTTGCCCTTGGACAAGCTGGAGCCATTCCTGAGGCAGGTGAAGGCGGTGGACGAATTGGTGAAGTCATTTGAGCCGCTGGAGATTCAGTAACCGACTCACGTCCGCCTCGGTCTCAGGCGGGCGGACGCTGCTGCATTCGCCGCTCTTCCCGAAGCATGAACAGATAGAGCCCTTCGACTTTCTCTCGAGCCCAGGGCGTCTTTCGCAGAAATTTCAGGCTGGACTTGACGCTGGGGTCATGCGAGAAACAGCGCACCGGTATCCGCTCTGCAAGGCCGGCCCATCCGTAGCGAGCTTCCAGTGCACGAACGATGGCCTCCAGCGTCACGCCGTGTAGCGGATTTCGCGGCTGAGGGGGGTGTGGTGAAGCTTCGTGCATTGGGAGATTTTGCCGCTGAGGTGCGCGGGCCACCGCGTCTCTTCAGTCCTCCGCGCCGGGCAGATTGGCCGGCGCACTGTCAGGCATGCTGTGCCACCAGATGCGCGCCTCGGAGCAAACGTCGCCAGAGAAGGTGGCATGTATGACCCCGTCAAGGACCATCCGCGGGAGAGGGTCGCCCGGTTTGCGGGCGACGAGGTTCGTGCCTGTCGACTGGGCCCAGATCTGGAAGAGTTCTTCGGACGCCACCTGGTACGTGACGTGCCAATGGGCAATGCCAAAGCCCGCTTCATTGACGAGCACCTGATACGTCACGTGGATGTCTTCCTGGAGCTTGACCCGTTTCCAGTACTCCGCCAACTGGCTTGTTCCTCGCTGCACCGCAAACGGCGTGTTGTGATACCGGCCGTCGGGCGCGAAGAGCGCGGCAAACATGGATTCGTCGCGCTGCTCCCAAGCCGCCTTGTAGCCGTCCATGAACTGCGTAATGTCCACTTGGAATCTCCTGCTCAGTCGGTCGCGATTCAACAAACCAGCAATCCGAGCACGTACTCGTCAACGAAGTGTGGCTCCTCCGCCCGCTTGTAGAACTGGCGCAACGTGCCTTCGTGTTCGAAACCCAGCTTCCGGTAGAAGCGCAGTGCTTGCGCGTTGTCGCTCTCGGCATATAGCTCAATGCGCCTGACACCATCCGCCTTGAGTCGCTCAATCGCATCAGTGAGCATGGCGTGTCCGACTCCTTGCCCATGGCATCGCGGGTCGACTGCCAAGGTTCCAAGCAAGGCGACATGCTGCACTCGCCCCGGATAACGGCTCGCCTTGTAGAAGCCAGCAAGTGCGCCTTCAACTTCCCACACGTAGAAGCAACCGCTGTCGAGAAGCTCTTGATAGATGCCCTTGAACTCGTCGAGCGACATCGGCTCGTAAGTCAGGAAGGGCGCCACCTTCTTGTGCGTATAGATCGAGAAAACGGCATCAATGTCTTGAGGCTTGGCGAGTCGGCGCATTCCGGGTCATCCTTCGGGCTGACGAAACAGACGAGGGCGAGTGTACGCAGCGGACGGCCACTCCTAGTTCAAGGCTGCATGTCGATGTTCTGCGTACGCAGTTGGTCGGAAATCGATAACCGGCACAGTTCGCTCTTCATCGGAAAGGATGACCCGGACGTTGGCCTCATCGCGTACCCAGCAACCAGAGGCTACCTCCCCATTCCAGTTCGCCAGAAAGCAAACCCGACGCGGGGCAGGGCACTCGCCGGGCGCATCGGTCAATTGCAAAAGGCGAAGCGGGCTTCCATCTGCCACGAAGAGGACGTTGGGTGTGAGGTCGCAGCCGGCAACGCAGGAACAGCAGATGAAAGCCACCAGTGCTGGCCACGACGAAAGGTTGCAAGTCTGGCCCGGGTGAACTCGTCGGAGCAGAAGCAACCGCATCAAGGAGTTGAGATTGAACATGATTCAGGTCCAAGAAAGCAAAAAGGCAACGAGGTGAACTCGTTGCCTTTGAAGGGGGCGTCTGGCGAAATGAGCGGGCTAACTGCCCCACATAATTCGCCCGCGCTGCTTAAAGGCAACGAAGGTGCGAAAGCTCGAAATCGACAGGCGCTTGGACACGATGAATGCGTTCAATGTGACTGATGCGGAAGAGTCTAGGCTGGCGATGGGTGCTTGTCTACGTGAATATTGCCGAACGGGTTCGACCCTTTTCAGGGGCTTGGCTCAGACGCGCACGCACCCTCTGAATCCTCGCGCGGCATAGTAGGACTCAGCCCCGTTGTGATACACGAAGACCTTGCCGTAACGTCGGTCGCAAAACAGGGCGCCACCGAGCGCTCTGACATCGGGTGGTGTCGCTATCCAGCTGGACGTCTTCGTATCGAACTCCCCGAGCTGCTGAAGCGCGCGATATTGCGCCTCCGTCAGCAACGAGACGCCTATCTCTGCAGCAATGTCGATGGCGCTGCTTTCCGGCTTGTGCTGTTTCCGTGAATTCAACGCTTCCCCGTCGTAGCACAGGCTCCTGCGTCCCTTCGGGCTCTCGGCGGTGCAATCGCAGAAGAGGTAGCCGCCGCCATCGTCAGCTACGCCAATGACATCGGGTTCGCCTCCGGTTTCTTCCATCACGTAGAGCGACCTCAGCTTGTCGGGATTGCCGCGCAAGCGCTCATGGACATCAGCCCATGCGACGCCGGTGTGCCTGTGCATGTTTTGCTCGAACCGCAACTTCAATGTGTCGATGAGCACATCGCGTTGTTCTGCCTTCATGTTGCTCACTCCTGCGGCATTGCCGTCGAAACTTGATACCGCGCATACGAAGTGGTCCCGATCTGGACGACGCCGTGCAGCGTGAATCCGAAGTCTTCGTAGAGATTCCGCAGCCCTTGGCGGTCCGCGACGCAGTCCAGGCGAAGGTGACCGCGCCCGAGTTGCCGCGCTCGGGTTCGCGCATATGACAGCAACTCGGTCGAGACCCCTTTCTTCGCCCACGCTCGGCGTACGGCGAGCTTGTGAACGAAGGCCGAGGTCCCCGGCTGAATCTCAGGCCAGAAATGGGCGTCCTCCAATTCGAACTTCATGACGCCAGCGAGTTGCTCGCCGTCGCGCGCGACGTGGAAGAGTCCGGCGCTTGTGTCGCGTAGAACGCGTTCAGGGCTGATTTCGGTTGCTGACCAAAGGCCTCTTCCGTCGCCGGCCAGCCATTGGGCCGCCTCATGCAGGACGGATGCAATTGCTGGTGCATCTGACGGGTGCGCTTGCTGAATGTTCATGGTCTGTGATTTTGGCAAGCGCCGTCGGCTCGAACCGCGTCAAGCCCGAGGCAACGTGGCTCGCAGGACATCCCTGAACACGTTGAACTGCACCTGGAACGCGTGCGGGCTGTAGTCCTGGTAGTACCCGGCGGTCACCACGACGACCAGATCAAGCGCCGGGACGATGCGAATCGACTGGCCTCCTCGGCCCAGCGCCCCAATCCATTCGACCTCGCGACGGCCGGCCCGGGATCTACCGAGCCACCAGAGGTACCCGTAGCGTTGATCGTCCGTCGCCTCGATCTTCGAGGTCGTCGAGGTTTCGATCCAGTCCTTGGAAACAATCTGGCGATCGTTCCAACGACCGCTCCACAGGACGAGTTGCCCGATCTTGGCCATTTCGCGCGGACGCAAGCGCAATCCGCCTCCTGCGTCGGTTTCCCCTCGGTACCGCGTCCAATCTCCACCGGCGATGCCCAGAGGTTTGAAGAGGTTCGCGCGCGCGAATTCGTCGAGGGGCTGTCCTGTGGCTTTGTGAACGACGGCCGACACCAGCGCGAGCGCACCGGTGTTGTAGTGAAACGCTTCTCCGGCCGGCGAGACCACCGCACGGCTGAGGACGTAGCGACAGGGATCGTCCGCCAGGCGCATGCGCACCTCGTCGTTGGCAAGTCCTGAGGCTGACGGAGTCGCCTCGATCCATTCCAGCCCCATCGTCATGCCGAGCGCATGCCGCAGCAGGATCCGATCCTTCTCCGGCGTGCGCAGGTCCGACAGTTCGGGGAAGAAGCTGAAGATCGGTTCGTCGATGCTGCGTATCAACCCCCGGTCGATCGCGATTCCGACGGCAAGCGAAGCGACGCTCTTTGAAACCGACTTCACGTCGTGCAAGGTATCGGCGTCGAAGGTGACGTTCGACTCACGACGGCGGAAGAAGAAGCTCGGCACTTCGTCGATGCCGCTGAGGTAGCGCTCGAACACCAGCCTTCCTTCGCGAGCGACGAGTACCGAATGGATGTTGGCTCCCGAAGCCGCAAGCTGGTCAGTCATGCGACAGAGCGCACCGCGGTCGATGAGCTTGTCGTCGTCGATCGTGGCAACTGTCCAGCCATCGTTTCGGTCGTCGGGAACTCCACAGCGTTCCGGCGCGTCCGCGTGCGCAGGCAGGCCGGCGAGAGATGCGAGCGCAGTCCCTCCGAGCAATGAGGTGAATCGGCGGCGTCTCATGTTCGATGAATCGGGGTTGGCACTTTAGCTTGCGCAGGCGGGGTGGTTCGAGTCATTGCTTCCGATGACGCAATGTTGGCGGTATTGGCCTAACTTTGCGCATCGGATCGAACCACCAGGAGGAGCCGCCATGAAAGAGCTGACTTACCGGGCCTATCTTGATGACCCTGCCGCGCGCGCCACGCTGGAGCGCGAAGTTCGGCGGCTGCGGCATGAAGCCTTCGACGAGTTCATCTTTGCGCCTGCCTTTGAACTGCTCGATCGCGTCATCAAGCGTTTGCATCTGAAGCCGACGCCTCGTGCGTTGACTCGGCAGACGTAAAGTCACCGGGCTTTACCTTCCGTTCATCAGAATGCCATCTGGCGAGCCCACGATGGAGGGCTCGAATGAAAGCTGAACGGGAGCTAACGCATGGCAAATCCTCCATCGCCATCCATCGCCGACCCTCAAGCGGCTGCTGAACTCGGCTCGGAAACGGCCATCCCGATCCTCGTCGCAGAGGTTTTCGAAGAGGCGCCCCCGAGCGAGCGCTGCAGCCTTGTCGAAGCGCTGATGCGGCCCCTGGGCGTGTTGTCGCTGGTCGCCATTGCCAACGGCATCTTCGCCAAGATCCGGTTTCGCAATGCCGGGCAGGACCCGCATGTGCGGCTCGAGGACATCCAGAACGTGCACACCACCGACGTCATTGCACTGGTGCAGCACGCGCAGCAGGTCAGCGTGGAGACCGTCGATGGTCTGGCGCAACTGTTGCTTTCGTCGGGCGGCCTCACGGGTTCGGCAGCCGCGACGGTGCTGATTGCGCTGCTCGTCAAACGCGCGCGATCACGCCTTCCCTGAAGCCGTCATCGAAGCGGCAGCTCGATCAAACCGGCAAGCGGCACCGAATCGATTTGCGCGGCGCTTGCGACGACGATGGCCTGATCGGGCTGTTCGGCAAGGGTGGCGAGTTCGCGCCACAGGAAACGAATCGATGCGGCGTCGAGTGCGGCCGTGGGTTCATCGAGCAAGATGAGGGGCCGTCCTGATGCGAGCGCAGCCGCCAGCAGGGCCTTGCGCCTCGATCCGGTGGACAGCATGTACATCGGCTTGGCGAGATGCGGGGTCAAGGAGAAGCCCTCGACAAAGGTTCGCCACCTGGCTTCGCTGAAGCGCGCATCGCCAGCGTTGAGCGACGTGGCGCATTCAAGCGCGGTGACTTTGTGGAACGCGTCGGTGTCCGGGTCGCAGAAGAAGACGTTTCGTTGATAGGCGTCGCGCTCGCGGTCGAGGTGTGCACCTGCTAGGTTGAGGCGGCCCTGGGCGGCCAACTGGCCTGCAAGCACGCGAAGGAGAGTCGACTTTCCGGTGCCCGTGTCGCCGTACAACAGCGTGACGCCGGCGCCGATGCGCGTGCTCCATCCGGCCGCGAGTGGTGGCTGTCCCGGGTGGGCGAAGCGCAAGTCCGCAACGTCGAGGATGGGCGAGAGTGCAGTGGTTTCCATGCCGCAACCGTACAGCAACGGGGCGCCCGGGCGGCTCTCCGGGGTTGACCGCGGTCCATGGCCATCGCATATTCCGCGCTTGCATCGAGGGAGACCCGGAAAGCCATGCCATGCATGGCACCTGCGCTGGAGGAACTCGCGATGTCCACTGAGCGTGTCGAAACCATCGTGATCCGCGGTGGCCAGGCAGGTCTGGCGATGAGCTACTACCTGGGACGCCTGGGCCACGAACACCTCGTGCTCGAGCGAGGCGCGCTTGCGGAACGCTGGCGCAGCGAACGTTGGGATTCGCTTCACTTCCAGTCACCCAACTGGAACATGAATCTTCCAGGTTGGCCGCGCATGACGGTCGAACCCGGAGCAGACCCCGATGCCTTTTCGCCTTTGCGCGAGGTGACCGACTACCTCGAGCGCTATGCGGCGGTCATTCGCGCTCCCGTGCGCACCCACTGCGCAGCGCTCTCACTTGCACGCAGGACGGGGTCGCGAGATTTGCTGGTGCAGAC
This sequence comes from Variovorax sp. Sphag1AA, assembly GCF_014192575.1. GTDB lineage: Bacteria > Pseudomonadota > Gammaproteobacteria > Burkholderiales > Burkholderiaceae_C > Variovorax. Next base: position 55,571 of record NZ_JACHYC010000001.1, read on the forward strand.
GGACGGCATTCTGTATGTGGCCAACAGCGTCGTGGTGGCCACCGGCCCGTACCAGGTGCCGCGCGCAACGCCGCCGCTTGGCGCGGGTGTGTTCGAGCTCCACTCGACCCTGTACCGCAATCCGATGCAACTGCCCGACGGCGCCGTGCTCGTGGTCGGCAGCGGGAACTCAGGCGTGCAGATTGCCGAGGAGTTGTGCCGCGCAGGACGGCGCGTGTTCCTTTCCGTCAGCTCGCACGAGCGGATCCGGCGGCGCTATCGCGGCAAGGATTGCATCTGGTGGCTGATCGCGACGGGCTCCGCCGATTCAACGCTTCGCGAGTGGAGGGGCGCGCGCCTGTCCCGCTTGATGACCGGCGTGAATGGTGGGCATGACATCGACCTTCGCCGGCTGGCGGCCGAAGGTGTCGTTCTGACGGGGCGCGTCAAGGCCGCGGAGAACGGCAGGCTCGACATCGCCGACGATCTTGCCGCCAGCATCGCCCGTGGCGATGAATCGCTGCTTGCGTTCAACAGCCGTTGCGACGACACGGTTCTCGTCCAGCAACTGGACCTGCCGCCCGAGGATTCGCCGGATGAACCGTTGCCGGATCCACCTGAGCTCGATGCACCCATCCGCACACTCGATCTCGCTCGGGAGGGGATCAGGTCGGTGATCTGGGCCAACGGTGCGCATGCTGATTTCAGCTGGATCGATCTGCCGGTCTTCGGCCAGTCGCCTGAGTCAAAGAGGGCGCCCGTGCACGAACGTGGAGTGACGTCCGAAGCCGGTCTGTTCTTTCTGGGGCTGCCCTGGCTGCACAAATGGAAGTCGGGCTTCCTGTTTGGCGCGGACGAGGATGCGGCCTACCTGGCGGAGCACATCGCTCCGCAGGGGCGCTGATCAGCCGACTGTCACCTGCGTCTCGAACAGAAAGGCCGCCAGTGCTTCCTCGACGGCTGGCGCTGCCGATTGGGCCGCATTGGGAAGACCTACCGTCACTCGCATGCCTCTTCGCCCGCCTTCATCGACACGGATCTGCGCGTCGCGAAGCCCGAGCCGATCGTGGACGATGTGCGTCACCAGGCGCGAGGCCGCGTCGCAGCGCAACTGCGGCTTGTAGATCTTGCCGACGGATGTGAGCGGGATGGCGGCGACTATGCAGATCTGCTTCGGCCATGCGGGACGTTCGCCGATCGTTTGCTCGGCGTGTTCCCGAAGCTCTTCTTCCGTCGCGGTGGCGCCGGGTTTCAGCGCCACGTAGCACACGGGCAGTTCGCCGGCATAGGCGTCCGGCATCGCCACGGCGGCGGCCAATGCCACTGCGGGGTGCGCTGCCATTGCGTTCTCGATCATCAAGGGGTCGATGTTGTGGCCGCTGCGGATGATCAGGTCCTTGGCGCGGCCGGCGATGTAGATGCGACCGCGCGCGTCGGTATAGCCAAGGTCGCCGCTGTTGAGCGTTCCGTCGTCGAAGACGCCCGCGTCATGTTCAGGGTTGCGATAGCCGGGCGAGATATGCGGCCCCCGGGCGGTGATGACGCCGATCTCGCCAGGCGCGCAAACCGGGCCGAGCCGACCGCTGGCTTCCAGCCGCCGGACTTCTACGCGCGTGTAGGGCAGGGCCCAGCCGACCGAGCCTGCGCCGCCCTCGCCGGCAACCGGATCGATCGCAATCAGGCCGGAGGCTTCCGTCATCCCGTACACCTCGAACAGGCCGAGGCCGACGACTTGCCTGAAGCGTTCTCTCACGGCCGATGGCAGCGAGGCGGCGCCACTGAATCCGGCGCGCACGGCGCTGAGGTCCGCGCCGTCAAGCGGCACTTCCAGCACGGCGCCGATGGAAGTGGGCACCGCACCCACCAGCGTTGCCCCGTAGCGCGCTGCCAGTCGCCAGTAGCCTTGCACCATCGCCGGGTTTCGCAGGCCGCCGGGCGACATGACCAGCAGGCCGATCCCCGCCATGAACCCGCTCAATCCACAGAAGATGGTTCCGCCGACATGGAACAGCGGCAGGGTGGCGGTGAGCGTATCGGTCGGTCGCAGGTCGCCCAGGACCGCCCCGCCCAGCGCCGCCACGAGCTGGCTGCGGTGGGTGTGCGCCACGAGCTTGGGTGCGCCGGTCGTGCCGCCCGTGTGGAAGTAGGCCGCGATGTCCCCGTCTCGACCCGGATCGCCGAACACGAGCCGGTCTTCGGGCTGCGCCAGCAAAGCGCTGTGAAAGTCGATCACTTCCGGCTCGACCGGGATGCCGGGAGGCGCCACGCGCACCAGTTGCAGCCCGGGCACCGACTCGCGCAGGGCCAGCGCCTTTTGCCAGATGTCCAGTACCGGGTGCGGACCGAGCGCGACGAGGATGCGGGCGCCGGAGGCTTTCAGCAGTCCCGCGATGTGTTCCGGCTGCAGCAGGAAATTGATGGGGACCGCATAGCCCGCGGTCTCGGCACCCCACAGCGTCGCGTGGGTCTCGACCAGGCTCGGCAGCATGTAGGCGACGCCCGGGCGCGGACCGGCGAGGGTGGCGAACAGGTTGGCGGCGCGACGCACCAGCCCGAGCAGTTCGCGGTAGCTGACGCGTCGGGGCTCTTCGTCGGGTGCACCGGTCATCAGCATCGTGATTGCGGTGCGATCGGGCTGGACCTTCGCGCGGTCGATGAAGACGTCGAGGACGCTGCGCTCGGGCAGGCGCTCCTCCAGCGCCATTTCGTTCTCGAAGCGCCGCAGGTCGTCCAGATCACGGATACCGGTTTGGGGAAGGACCGCCATGGTGGTTGCTCCGCACGTTGACGAGCGCGCGACGTTAGCCGATCGGTTTGCAGCGGGCAATGCGGGCTTTGCGCAATGGTGTCGGTGCAGGGCTCGCAAGTGGTGGGCGGCGTGCTATTGGCGACCCAGCTAGCGTTCCAGTAATTTGTTTTGATCGCTCGCCAGCCGCTCCAGCGTCGCGAGCTGCCAGGATTTCTCCGGCACGAACGACTCCGGGTCGCCGACGGCGCCATATCCGCCTTCACCGTAGACGACTGCATAGGCCGCGTAGTCGGCTGCCTGAATTGCCCGGCCAGCCAGGGCGTTGGCCACCGCATAGCTTGCCGACACGGCCGCGTGGCCCACGCCATCGAGTGAACGCGAGCCCTGGTGGTGATTGGCCAGCGCGCCTGCGTCGGATGCGGCACGATCGAGCACGTCTCGATTTACCTGGCCTGCAACGTAGGCACCCAGCGTATCGAGGCAGCGAATGACAGGCTCATCCTCGAGCAGGTGACGAACCCGCTCGACGCACGCAAGGGCAAAAGCAAACCGCAGCGCGTCGGACTGCGCCAGGCGCTGCTCGTGGGCCGCCAGGGTCACGCGAGCGGCAGTTCACGCATGAGATTGCTGCGCACCCAGGTGAACGCACCCGCCTGAACATTGGAGGCCTGCCACTTCCTGAAGTCCGGATCGGCCGAAAGCGGGTCGGTCACCTTGGCGTATTCGGTGGCATTGTCGAAGCGCAGTTCGAGCACGTAGTTGCCCATCTCGCCAGCGGCGACAACCCACAGCTTGGCATTGGTCGCGCCGTGCCGCTTCCAGAGCGCCGCGCCGTGCTGTATCGCTTCCATGACAGCGCCGAGATCGGCACCCGGATTCGGTCTGAAGACATATCGGGCCTCGTATGCCATGACATCCTCCTGTGGGGTGAAGGGGCAGGGCAGCTATTCAAGCACCACGGCAGGCAAGTGGCAACGGGCGGGGGTAGGCGCATTCCGGCAACGAATTTCGTCGCTTGCCGAGTTGCCGGCCGCGAAAGCCGGGTTAATTTGCTTCCACGGACTCGGCAAGACCCCAAAGGTAATAAGGGACCGCGAAGGCCCTCCGATCGGACACAAGTCGTCGGAGGGCCTTTGTCACTGCACGGTCCCCTGGTGCGACGAATGAAACATCCGCATGGCACACATCATCAAGGCCGCGCCGCCGGCAGCTGCGATCAGCGTCGCGCGCACAGGCTGCTCCGCGATGTTTGCCTTGGTGCGCGCCGCGTAGGTGTCGAGCGTGTGCTTCAGCCCGTGCGGCAGGTTCGCGTCGGAAGCCAGCGGGGCGGTCGCCTCGAGCGCCGCAACATCAGCGTCGGTCAAAGGGGGAATGGTGGTAGTGGCGGTGGTGGGTTCGATGTCCAATTTGCTCTCCTGATGCTGTGCAGAAAAGCATCTCAGCAGGACGGGCGGCCCGGATGTCATCGTCTTGTCGGGTTTCCTGTAGGAGGAGGACCGGGGCCATGATTCGCAGCCCCCTGACGACTCTTTGCGAATCCACTTCGTTGTCATTTGAAACCGAACAGGAGAAAGCAATTGGCCAACAAGAACACGATCTGCCTCTGGTATGACGGCACCGCCCTCGAAGCCGCACAGTTCTACGCTAAGACGTTCCCGGACAGCGCCGTGAAGTCCGTGTATCACGCACCCGGCGACTATCCCGACGGCAAGAAGGGCAATGTGCTGACTGTTGAATTCACCGTCATGGGCATTCCGTGCCTCGGCCTGAACGGAGGCCCGGCGTTCAAGCACACCGAGGCCTTCTCGTTCCAGGTCTCGACAGAGGACCAGGCCGAAACCGACCGGCTGTGGAACGCAATCGTCAGCAACGGCGGCGAGGAAAGTGCCTGCGGCTGGTGCAAGGACAAGTGGGGCCTGTCGTGGCAGATCACGCCGCGCGCCCTCATGGAAGCCATCGCCGACCCGGACCCCGCGGCGGCCAAGCGCGCGTTCGACGCGATGATGCAGATGAAGAAGATCGACATCGCAACCATCGAGGCGGCGCGTCGGGGCTGAGCTGCGGCGGGTCAGGGCTCGGCGGCGACCACGCGCGGCACCTTGCCGCTGCGACCTGCGCGGCCGGGCTCGCCCGCGCGGCATTCGATGTGCACGCCGGTGACACCCTGCGTGCGCAGGAATTCGCTCAGCGCACGGTGCGCCTTGTGCAGCGCCAGCTCCGCCTCGCCGCCCTGCAGTCCGGTGCGCATCAGCAGGTCACGCGGTCCCTGCTGCACCAATTGGAAATCGAAGAGGCCTGCGCCATCTTCGATTGCGGTGCTTAGCGCGAGCGGAAGCAGTTGAACGGAGGCAGCACCGTCGCCCTCGATGCGAAGCGTGTCTTCGCAGCGGCCTTCCACTTCGACGACGGGTAGTCGCGATCCGCAAGCACAGCCATGTGCGTGCAAGGAAACGCGATCGCCGAGGTCGTAGCGGATGAGCGGCTGCAGGTGGTTGGCCAGGTTGGTCAGCAGCACCGTCGCACCGGTCTCGCCGCGCGGCACCGGTCGCTGATGCTCATCCACCGCTTCCAGGATGGCCCAGTCGCTGTTGAGGTGCAGCGAGCCCTTTTCGCATTCGAACGCTAGGGACAGGAATTCGGAGGCGCCATAGCTGTCGGCCAATGCGCAATGGAAAGCGCTCTGGATGTACGCGCGCTTTGCGGGACACAGGTTTTCGCCCCCGGTCCACACCTCGCGGGGCGTCGTGCGCATTCGTCCATGCAGACGTTCTTCGGCCAGCATGACTGCAGCGCTCGGATAGGTTGCGATGACGCTCGGGGCCATCGCGTCGATCGCCCTGACGATGGCTTCCGCCGGCTGCATGAACGAGATGCAGCGCAATCGTTGTGCCAGCGCCGGGTTGAGCCGCCGAAGCCGCTCGATCGACACCGTGCTCGCGAAGTGGCCCTCGGTCGCGCCGACGAAGGCAATCTGCTCGCCCCAGCCCCATGGGTCGAAGAGGCGCCGCGCGGGCCGAAGCATCGGCCGGCGTATCGCTTCGAGCGCGTCGAAGACGGCTAGGGCGAGATCGTCCTGCACGAAGATGCCGGGCTCGCCGCTGCTGCCGGAGCTCTCCCAGACCAGGTAGCTGCCGAGGTAGGGCTCGGCGATGCGGTGGCGGTCCGCCACGAAGCGGCGCAATTCGTCGAGACGGATCGCCGGATCGGTGACCCACTCGTCGAAGCGATGCATCAGCTCGGTCTTGTGGACGACCGGTATCTCATGCAGATGAGCGTGGTCGCAGTCGCAGTTTTCAAGCAGGCGGCCATAGAACGGCGAGTGCGCCTTCGCGGAAGCCAGCAATCGCCCGAGACGCTGCCGCTGGCGCACCGTCAGCGCATCGCCATCGGCATAGGAGGCAACGGCCACGTCCGTGGCTACCGTTCCCCAGAGCCAGCCATCGGGCGTCATGAGGGCGCGTCGTCCAAGTTCACCGCAGCTCTCATCGTCTTCATGATCGCTCCATCGTCGCGAGGAGAAGAGTCATTGTGGTGACGTGCGAGGCGGTCCAGGTAGAAGCGTTTCACGCCGATACAGACTGCCCAGGCTTGGCGCGGCGCGGCATGATCGGGCGCTTCCTGCACCATTTCGCACACATGACTTCGCAGCCTCTCGCCTCCCGGTCTTCGTCTCACGCCAGCGGCCGCGCCGTCGCCACCATGGTCGGCGCCATGGGCTGCTTCGTGTTCAACGACGCGACGGTCAAGCACGTGAGCCAGTCGATGCCTTCGGCACAGCTCATCTTTGTGCGCGGCGTGATCGCGACGGTGCTCGTTCTGCTGGTCGCCTATCGGCTGGGAGCGTTGCGGCAGATCGGTGCGGTGCTGCATCCGCGCGTGGCGCTTCGCGGTGCGATCGATGCCTGCGCGACGATGCTGTACCTGGTGTCGCTGTTCCAGCTGCCGATCGCCAACGCGACGGCCATCAACCTCGCGGCACCGCTCTTCATGACGGTGTTCGCGGTGCTCTTTCTCGGCGAGCGCGCGGGCAGGGCGCGCTGGATCGCCGTGGTGCTGGGCTTTGTCGGCGTGGTGTGCATCGTGCGCCCCAGTGGAGACGGCTTCAACGGCTGGGCGCTGCTGTGCCTGCTCGGCACGCTGTTTCACGCTACGCGCGACCTGATGACCCGTCGCATCGATCCGGCGATCCCGTCGATCATCATCACGCTCGCCACCGCGTTAGCGGTGACCCTGCTGTCCGGGGCGCTGACGGTGGCGAGTGGCTGGAAGCCCTTCGCGCTGCGCGAGCTGGCTCTGCTGGGTGTCGCGGCGGCGTTCCTCGCTTCGGGCTACTTCCTGCTGGTGCAATGCATGCGCGCTGGGGAGGTGTCGCTCACGGCGCCGTTCCGCTACACGGCGGTTCTCTTTGCCACGCTCCTGGGCTATGCGATCTGGGACGAGGTGCCGGGCGGATCGGCATGGGCCGGCATCGCGCTGCTTGTCGGCTCCGGGCTGTACATGCTGCACGACGAACGCGAGCGTCGTCGTGCGGCGGTGCTCGACGCGCAGCCCGAGTGAGCGTGGCCGTCAGTCTCCGCGCGCCGTCGGGCTGATGCGATCGAACCAGGGCCTCGCGCGCTCCAGTTGAGCAGCGAGTGCGAACAGCAGGTCTTCGCGTCCAACCGCCGCAGCGAACTGCACGCCGATCGGCAGGCCATCCGCGTTCCAGTGCAGCGGCACCGACATCGCCGGTTGCCCGCTGGCATTGAAGTAGGGCAGGAAGGCGGTGTAGCGCAGGGTGTCGGTCCGGTGGGTCACGTAGTCGCGGTTGGCTGCATAGCGACCGATCAAGGCGGGCGGTGTGGTGAGCGTGGGTGTCAGCAGCACGTCGTAGTCAGCCATGAAGGCGCCCAGCCGGCGCCCGATGCCATGCATGCGCGCGATGGCGTCGGCGTAGTCGACGGCAGAGTGACGCAGTGCGAAGTCCACCGCGGTGAAGATCGATGTCTCCAGTTGGTCGAGGCTGGGGCGGATGCCTTTCATCGCGCAGCCGGCACGTACGGCCTGGGCGGTCCCGGCCGCGACGGCGAGTTGCATCGCGCGTGTGAATCCGTCGAAGTCCAGGTCCGGAAGTCGTGTGGGTTCGACATGGTGGCCCAGCTGCTCGCACAGCGCGGCTGCATCGACGGCTGCGGCGACGCAGTCCGCATGCACGGGTTCGCCGGAGGGCGAGTCGGTGATCAGTCCGATGCGCAGCGCCGACGGGTCGCGGTCGAGCAATTGCAGATAGCTGCCGTCGAAGTGTGGCGCGGCGTAGGGCGCACCGGTGTCGGCGCCGTGCGTGGCGTCGAGCACTGCGGCGGAGTCGCGCACCGAGCGCGAGATGACGTGCTCGACACCGAGTCCGCCCCAGCCTTCGCCGTTGACCGGGCCCATCGGATTGCGCATGCGCGTCGGCTTGAGACCGAAAAGCCCGCAGCACGACGCCGGGATGCGAATCGAGCCGCCGCCGTCGGAGCCGTGCGCCACCGGCAGGATGCCGGCCGCGACCGCCGCCGCTGCGCCGCCGGACGAGCCGCCCGCCGAGTGCGCGAGGTTCCACGGGTTGCGTGTGGGCTCGCCGTAGACGAGCGCCTCGCTCGTGCAGTTGGCGCCGAACTCCGGCGTGGTGGTGCGTCCGAAGAAGTTGAAGCCAGCGCTGCGCAGCCGGGCTGCCAGTTCGCTGTCCTGCTCGCTGCGCACGCCCTCAAACAGACGAGAGCCATGGGTGAGCTGGAAACCGCGTGCGGCCAGCGCCACATCCTTGAGCAGCATCGGCACACCCGCGAAGCTGCCCTCGGGACGCGCGGGGCCTGCGGCGGCTTCGCGCGCGGTGTCCAGTTCGGGCCAGCAGACCGCGTTGATCTGCGGTTGCACGCGCTCCATCTGCGCGATCGCAGCTTCGAGGAGCTCGCTGGAGCTGACATCGCGGTGACGCACCATCTGTGCGAGCGCGAGGCCGTCGTGCCGGAGGTAGTCGGCGTGTTTCATCGGCATGTCTTTCGTTCCTGTTGATTCGTAGCGATCAGCGATCGACCAGCCGTGCCGGCACCGCAAGGGTCGCGAGGCTGCCCGCGGCAATGCAGGCGGCCAGAATGCTTAGGCCCAGCGTCGCGCTGCCGGTGGTGGTGAAGAGCCAGCCGAACAGCGACGGACTCGCGAAGCCGGCGATCTGGCCGAAGGCGTTGATGAAGGCGATGCCGACCGTGGCGGCCGCGCCGGTCAGCACGGCCGTGGGCAGGTTCCAGTACAGCGCGTTGGCGACCACGTTGCCGCCGATGGCGACCGTGCAGGTCAGCAGGAGCAGCGCCGGATCGTGCAGCGCCCATGGCATGGCCGCGATGCCGGCCGCGCACAGCAGGCCCGGCAGCGCGGTGTGCCAGCGGCGCTCGCCGGTGGCGTCCGACGTGCGGCCGAGCACCAGCATGCCGACGATGGCTACGGCGTAGGGCACTGCGACCATCCAGCCGATCTGCACCGTGTCTTTCACGCCGGCGCCCCGCAGCAGCGAAGGCAGCCAGAACGCCAGCGTGATGCCTGCCAGGAACGCGAAGTTGATGAGCGCGAGCAGCCACACCAGCGGCGACTTGAACGCATCGCTCATGCGGTGGGCGACAGCATGCCGCGAGTCGGCATCGACGCGCTGTTGCAGCATCTGCTTTTCGGCGGACGTGAGCCACTTGGCGTGCGCGATCGTGTCCGGCAGGTACCAGAGCGTGACCACGCCGAGCAGCACCGCGGGCACGCCTTCGATCAGGTACAGCCACTGCCACGCCGACAGATGCTGATGGCCGTCGAAAGCACGCAGGATCCAGCCCGACAGCGGGCCGCCGAAGATGCTCGCCACCGGAATGGCCGCCATGAACAGGGTGATGACGCGGCTGCGTCGTTGTGCCGGATACCACTGCGTGAGGTACAGCATCACGCCCGGGAAGAAGCCCGCCTCGGCCGCGCCGAGGAGGACGCGCAGCACATAGAACTGCGTCGGCGTCTGCACGAAGAGCGTTGCCACGGAAAGCACGCCCCACGAAACCATGATGCGCGCGATCCAGCGCCGGGCGCCGAAGCGCGCCAGCATCATGTTGCTTGGCACTTCCAGCACGAAGTAGCTGAGGAAGAAGATGCCCGCGCCCAGCCCGAAGACCGCCTCGCTGAAGCCGAGGTCGGCCTGCATGCCCATCTTCGCGAAGCCGACGTTGATCCGGTCGAGGAAGGCGAAGACGAAGCAGATGAACAGAAAGCCGACCAGTCGGCGAGTGACCTTGGTGTAGACCGCGTCTTCGGCGCGGGCGGCTCGGGCAGCGGCCGGATCGGGTGGCGCCGCACTGGCGGCCGAGGGCGAATACGTCTGTGAAGGCATGCGGGTTGTCTCCTGGGGATTTGCTGTGGCGCACCGTGCGCTTGCGGGCTGGATCGTAGGAAGAGAGGCCCCAGAGGTGGTAGAGATAAGATTTCATCGTGAAAACATTTGGTGTTCACACGAACCATGAAGAACAACCAGTTGCGAGCCTTCGTCGCCGTGGCCGAGCACGGCACCATCCGTGCCGCGGCACGCTCGCTGGCGCTGTCGCAGACGGCAGTGACGAAATCGCTACGTGAACTCGAACTCGACTTGCAGGTTGGGTTGCTGCATCGCAGCCCGCAGGGCGTGCGGCTGACCACGGCCGGCCTGGAGCTGCTGCGGCGGGCCAAGCTGATCCTCGCCGAGCTGGACGAGGCCCGTGCCTCGATCCAGAGCCTGCGCGGGCAGGGCACGCCGCGCGTCAACGCGGCGATGACGCCGGCTTTCTCGGTGTTGTGCCTGCCCGACGCGCTGGAGCGCTTCCGGGTGCGTTATCCGGACGCGCGGCTCGGCATCCGCGATGCCTTCCTGTCGCAGCTGCTGCCGATGCTGCGCGATGGCACGATCGACCTGGCGATCACCGCGCTCCTGCCCGAGGTGCTCGGCGCCGATCTGTCCTTCGAGCCGCTGGGGCGGCTGACGATCGCGTTGTCCGGCCGGCCCGGCCGCTTCGGGCCGGGTCCGCATCGTCTTGCGGATCTGGGCGACGCGGTGTGGCTGCTGGATGAATCGCGCGGCGGCATCAGCGAGGCGGTGCGGCAATGGCTCATGCGCAACCAGGTTCCCACGCCGCGGCAGGTGATCGAATGCCCGTCATCCATGGCGGCGCTGATTCTCTCCACCAGGGGCGATGCGATCGCCCCGGTGCCGCAGGCGATGCTTTCCCAGTCGTGGCTGATGCCCATGACGCAAGAGATCGCATTGCACGAGCCGCTGCCGACGGTGCCGATCGGCATCGTGGTGCGCAAGGACAGCCGGCTCGATGCCGCAGCCAGCTGGTTCGCCGAATGTGCGCGGCTGGCGATCCGGGCGATACCGACGGCGTCGCCGCAGCAACGCTAGGAACCCTGCGGCACATCGCACTGTTTGCGATGTGCTACTTTCGTCCGTCTGAACGGCGCGCATCGCGCCTTGGAGCCACCTCAATGAAAGCAACCTGGAACGGCGTCACCCTCGCCGAAAGCGACGACACCGTGCTCGTCGAAGGCAACCACTACTTTCCGGCCGCGTCGCTCAACCGCGAGCACGTGACCTTCAGCAATCACAAGACGACCTGCCCCTGGAAGGGCACCGCGAGCTATTACTCGCTGCTGGTCAATGGCGAACTCAATCCCGATGCGGTGTGGTACTACGCCGACCCCAAGCCCGAAGCCGAGATGGTGCGCGACCGCGTCGCCTTCTGGAAGGGCGTGAAGGTGACCGAGTGAGCTCGGCCTTCAGTCCACCATTCACACCGCCCGACCGACTCGTCCCCACGCTGCGCCAGGACGGCTATGCCGTGTTGAGTCCCGAGGGTGTGTCCGAATGGCTTGGCGTGCCGGTCGCGGACCTCGATGCGCTACACGCGGACTGGTTCCACCTGCCACCTGACGAGTACCTGAAGGACGGCGGCCGCTATCGCACGCGGCGTCATGCCTGCTTCACTGTCGATGGCGCCGAGGTCGTGCAAGTGCCGCATCGCGCGCACTGGCAACCGGTCGAATACAACGCGCTGCACGGCGGCATGCAGCGCTGGTTCGCGCCGATGCAGGAAGCCACCGTGGCGCAGCCCGCCTGGCAGCGCTTGATGCATGCGCTCGCCGACGCGGCAAGCGGTCTTCGCGGCGTGCAGCGCTGGTATGTCGAGGCACACCAGTTCCGCATCGACACCGCCGACGGCATCGGTCGCCCGACGCCCGAAGGCGCGCATCGCGATGGCGTGGACCTCGTGGCGGTCGCGCTCGTCGGACGGCACAACATCAAGGGCGGCGAGACGCGTGTCTTCGAGGCTGCAGGCCGGCGCGGCGAGCGCTTCACGTTGACGGAGCCGTGGTCGCTCTTGTTGCTCGACGACGCGCGCGTGATCCACGAGTCGACCCCGATCCAGCCGCTGATCGAAGGCGAAGGAGGCTGGCGCGACACGCTGGTCGTGACCTGCCGGGCAGGCGAATTCCAGGGTGATTGAGCCTCGCTGCAGACAGTAGACGTCCTACATCCGGGAGCCTTGCCTTGGATGTACATTCGGGGCCGGTTCGCCCGCGAACCTGGAATCTCTACTCTCTGTTCAAGAGGTCTGCCATGTTCAATCACATCCTGGTGCCCATCGATGGTTCCGAAACCTCGATGCTGGCGGTCAGCAAGGCCAGCGGGCTGGCGCTTGCATTCGGCAGTCGCATCACGCTCATACACGTGGTGGACAACTATCCCTTCATCGGCGTGGGCGCGGACTACGCGCTCGGCCAGAACGAATACCTTGCCGCGGCTACCAGCAGCGCCAACGCAGCGCTCGCGCGTGGCGTCGCCGCGCTCGCGGCCGAAGGCCTTCATAGCGACCAGCGCGTCATCGACGGCCACGTGGTGCACGAAGGCATCGTCGACACGGCGATCGCGGTCGGCGCGGACCTGATCGTGATGGGCTCGCACGGCCGCACCGGCATCGAGAAGCTGCTGCTCGGCAGCGTGACGCAGCGCGTCCTGCAGGATGCGAAGTGCCCGGTGCTCGTGGTGAAGGGCGAGCTCTAGCCGGTTCTAGCCGAAAGGCGGCGCACTCTCGAAACGGCACATGCGCCCGTCGATGGGATGGGCGAACTCCAGCATCGTCGCGTGCAGCAAGAGCCGTGGCGCACGCGCGCGGATGTCGTCGGTGCCGTAGAGCGCATCGCCCAGGATCGGGTGCCCGATGGAGAGCAGATGCACACGCAGCTGATGGCTGCGGCCGGTGAGCGGCTCGAGCCACACATGCGTCGCGTTGCGTTCGGGTAGCAGCTGCTTCACGCGCCAGTGCGTCTGGCTGGGCTTGCCGGCGGCATCGATCTTCTGCAGCGGGCGACGCGGCCAGTCGGCCATCAGGGGTGCATCGATCAGCGACCACTCGTCGCGCACGGGCATCGATCCATCGACGATGGCTTCGTAGCGCTTCTTCACTTGCCGCCCGGCGAACAGGTCGCCGAGCGCTCGCTGCATCTCGAGGCTCCGCGCCATCAGCACGAGACCGCTGGTGGCCATGTCGAGCCGGTGCACGACCAGCGCATCAGGCCAACGGCGCTGGGCGCGTGCGCTCAGGCAGTCCTGCTTGTCTTCGCCGCGACCGGGCACGCACAGCAGGCCGGCGGGCTTGTCGAGCACGAGCAGGTGAGAGTCCTCGTGGACCACTTGCAGGTCATTCATTGGGCGCTAAGTCTAGAAGAGCGTCGCTCGGCTATCCTCGCCCGGATGTCCGTTGCCGCCGCTCCCGATCGAAGTTCCAGTTTTTCAGACCTGACGCGCGAGCGGCCCTTCATGCGACTGTGGTTCGCGCGCCTGTGTGGCACGGCGGCGAGCCAGATGCTATTGGTCGCGATCGGTTGGCACATGTACGACCTCACGCACAGCGCGTGGGATCTCGGGCTGGTCGGGCTCTATCAGTTCGTGCCTGCTCTGCTACTCGCGCTGTGGGCAGGGCATGTGGTCGACAACCATCATCGGGGTCGCATCGTCGCTGCGTGCTTCGCGGTGCAAGGTGCGGTCGCGCTCGTGCTTCTTCTTGCGGTGTACGGCGGCAAGGATTCGCGCGTGCTGCTGCTGGGGCTCTCGCTGGTGCTCGGCGGGGTACGTGCCTTCCAGATGCCGGCGCAGCAGGCGTTGACGCCGCTGCTGGTGTCGCCCGTGATGCTGCCGCGTGCGATGGCCTTCAGTTCCGCCGGCATGCAGGGCGCGATCATCGGCGGGCCGGCCCTTGGTGGGATGCTGTTCGTGGCAGGCATGGGCGTGGTCTATGGCGCCGCGTTGCTGTTCTTCGTGTTTGCGTCCGCGCTGGTGCTGCAACTGAAGTACCGCTACATCGTCACACCGCGCGAGCCCGTGACCGCGAAGACGCTGCTCGCTGGCGTCGAGTTCATCTGGAAGCGCAAGCCGGTGCTCGGCGCGGTGTCGCTCGACCTGTTCGCGGTACTCCTCGGCGGCGCGGTGGCGCTGCTGCCTATCTATGCGAAGGACATCCTCCATACCGGGCCGTGGGGCTTGGGCCTGCTGCGTGGCGCACCGGCGGTGGGCGCGCTGATCATGTCGATCTACCTCACGCGTCACCCGGTCGAGCGTCGCATCGGGCGCACGCTACTGATGGCGGTGGCGATGTTCGGCGTTTGCATGATCGTCTTCGGGCTGTCGCGCACCTTTGCCGTCTCGCTCGTTGCGCTGGCGGTCTCCGGCGGTGCGGACATGGTCAACGTGGTCATCCGGCAGACGCTGGTGCAGCTCGAGACGCCCGACGCGATGCGTGGCCGGGTGAGCGCGGTGAATTCAATCTTCATCGGCGCAAGCAACCAGTTGGGCGAATTCGAATCGGGCGCGACGGCCGCGTTGCTCGGGCCGGTCGGCTCGGTGGTGGCCGGAGGCATCGGCACGGTGCTCGTGGCGGCCTGCTGGTTCCGCCTCTTTCCGTCGCTCGCGCAGCGCGACCGCCTGACGAGGGCGCACGAAGCCTAGAACACGGCGAATGCGTAGGGCACGTCGAGCGTGACGTCGCCCTCAGGCTCCGCGACGCAGGGCAGGATCCAGCCCTCGGCCTTTTCCTCGGCGCTGACGCCGGGCCATTCGATTCGGTAGCGGATGCGGCCCGACACCAGCTTGCACAGGCAGGTTCGGCAGGTCCCGTTGCGGCACGAGCTGGGCAACTCGATACCGCCGGCTTCGGCGGACTGGAGGAGGGTGCGGTCGGCTTCGAGGTCGAAGTGGAAGCCGCCGGGTTGGACGATCGCTTTCATGGCTGTAATGCCCGCGCAGTTTAGCGACCGCCCCCGGTGCTCCGCGGCCAGCGACAATACGCCCCTTTACCGATTCCGTTTCCCTGCATTCATGTCCGATTTCGAAGTTCGCCCCGCCACCCTGCGCGACGCCAAGGCCGTCGCCGAAGTCCATGCCGCCTCTGCACAGGCCGCCTACGCGGACATCCTCCCCGAAGACCAGCTGCGCGCGCTGACGCCCGCCACCCGCGAGGCCAAGTGGCGAGAGGCGATCGAGTACGCCGAACCGCAGGTGCATGTGGTCGAGCTCGGCGGCGAAGTGGTCGGCTTCGTCGGCTTCGACCGTTCGCGCGACCCCAAGACGCCGTCGACCACCGGCGAGATCTGGTCGATCTACGTCAGGCCCGAGCATTGGGACAAGGGCCTCGGCGTGGCGCTCTGGGACGCCGCGCGCGAGGGTCTCGAGGAAGAAGGCTGCACCGTCGTCACCATCTGGGTGCCGCTGCGCAACGACCGCGCGATCCGCTTCTGCGAACTCGCCGGCTTCAAGCGCGAGATGAAGACCGCCAAGACCACCGCGATCGGTACCGTGAAGATCGAGGAAATCCGTCTGAAACGCAGCGTCTGAGGCTCGCCCCCAGGCTCGCGCACTTCGTGTCGCTCTCCACCCCCGACCGGGGGCGACACCAGCGGCCCGGCGAAGCCGGTTCCGCGGTGTCTCCCGCCCTGGGGCTCGGGGTTTCGTCAACCGTTTCCAGCGAAGAATAGACATGGCCACCAGCCTCCTGCTGCTCCTCGATGACATCGCGACGGTGCTCGACGATGTCTCCGTGCTCACCAAGGTAGCGGCCAAGAAGACGGCGGGCGTGCTGGGCGACGATCTCGCGCTGAATGCGCAACAGGTCGCGGGCGTGCGGGCCAGCCGCGAGCTGCCGGTGGTCTGGGCGGTGTGCAAGGGGTCGTTCGTCAACAAGGCGATCCTGGTTCCGGCGGCCCTGATCATCGGGATGTGGCTGCCCTGGCTGGTCACGCCGCTCCTGATGGTGGGCGGCGCGTTCCTTTGCTTCGAGGGTTTCGAGAAGCTCGCGCACCGGTTCCTTCACAAGGCCGAACACGCGATCGAGACGGAGCGGCACGAGCAGGCCATCGCCAACGAGGCGATCGACGTGGTCGCGGCCGAGAAGGCCAAGGTCAAGGGCGCGATACGCACCGATTTCATTCTGTCGGCGGAGATCATCGCGATCACGCTTGGCACGGTGCAGGGGCAACCTTTCCTGACGCAACTCACCGTCCTGGCGGGCATCGCGATCGTGATGACCATCGGCGTCTATGGCCTGGTCGCCGGCATCGTGCGGCTCGACGATATGGGCTTCTACCTCGCCCAACGCGACAACGCCGCCCTGCAGGCGCTGGGCCGCGCGATGGTCGGCGCGGCGCCCTGGCTCATGAAGGCGCTTTCCGTTCTCGGCACGGTCGCGATGTTCCTCGTGGGCGGGGGCATCCTCGTGCATGGCGTGCCGGCCCTCGGGCACGCGATCCAGGCGTGGGGCGCGCTGGCCTCGATGCTCGGCAATGCGGTGGTCGGCGTGATCGCCGGCGCTATCGTGCTGGCGGTGGTCGAGGGCGTGAAGCGGCTTCGCGGACGGCGCTGAAGCGCCGCCAGTTCTAGCGTCGGCCGCCCGAGCGGAAGCGCCCGACGAGATCCACCGCCACCAAGGCAATCCCCAGAACCAGGGCGAACCAGCCGACCAGATAGGCGCCGCCGACGGTCTCGCGCCAGGTTTGCGACTCCAGGAATTGCGGCGAAATCAACACGGCTGCACCAATCAGGATGCACAGGATGCCGCGCTCGATCATGCGCGGCGCTCGGTTCGGTCGGGAGGGCATCGGGCGAGTTTAAGGCGCGCCATTCGTGTGCCGCGCCGTGCACCAATCGGGGGCTGCGGATATGGCCAAAACCGCCTTTGCACTAAGAAGTAGCTGATTTTTGTAACGCTTTCGTTGCAGATTTGCGATTGCGCACCGCTTCCGTGACTTTCTTCCAACGGAAATGAATACCTCGGCATTACATTCGTAAGTATTCATTTTCATCTTTCGAGACCGTTGAAGGGAAGCAAGCTCGTGAATCGCGTTTTCAGGGTCGTTTGGAACTCATCACAACAAACCTGGGCAGTTGCCTCCGAGCTGGCCGCGACCGCCGGCAAATCGAGCCGGGCCGTTTCGACCGCTTCAGCACTCGTTCTTCTGTCGGGCGTGGCGTCGGCTGCCTGCACCCTGACCGGCACCGACTACGTCTGCACGAGCGCCGGCGGAGCCCAGACCACCACGGTCGGCGCGGGGTACGGAACCCCGTTGGGAACCACGGTCGACGTGCAGCAGAACGCGGTTGTCAGCACCGACGGCCTGCCGGCAATCAGCCTTCAGAGTGGCGGCAGCATCACCGTGCGCAGTGGCGCAACCGCCGAGAACAACGCAGTCGGCCTGACCGATGGTCTGTACACCACTGGCGCAAATACGGTGGAGTTCCTGCACAACAACACGCTGACGATCGAACAGGGCGCGCAAGTGCTCTCGAAGGGCACGGCAGGCAACGCCGAGGCGATCAATCCGATCGGCACCGGCAACACCATCATCAACAACGGCACCATCGACTCGCAAGCCGGTGGCGCTGCGATCTGGTTCGAATCGACCTTCGGCAGCAACACCGTCGTGAACGGTGAGACCGGCGTGATCCGCTACAAGGACGGAACCAACGGCAACATCATTGGCGTCAACGGCACGATGGCGATCAACTTCACGAACAAGGGTCAGATCCTTGGTTCGCTGAACTTCGCCGATGGCGACGACACGCTCAACCTGTACGAGCACGGAACGATCTCCGGCGCCATCAACGGCGGCGGTGGCAACAACCTGCTGACGCTCAACGGCACCGGAACGGGCACTTTCAACCACGCGATCTCGAACTTCCAGTCGCTGGTGAAGAACGACAGCGGCACCTGGAACCTCGGCATCTCGCTGCAGGATTCGGGCTTTACCAATGCACGCGTCGCCGGCGGCACGCTGGTGCTTGCGACGGACACCAGCAACTACACCGGCACCATGACCGTGGACCCGGCCGGCACGTTGCAGACGCCCGCCGAGTTTGCGCCGCTCGCCGTCACGAACAACGGTCTCGTGCGCTTCGCGCAGCCGACCGACGCGACCTACAACGGCCTGCTGAGTGGCACCGGCGGCCTGGAGAAGACGGGCGCCGGCACGCTGACGCTCGCCAAGGCGCAGGCGATCACCGGCACGACCACGGTCACTGCAGGCACGTTGAAGGCCGGTGCAGCCGACACTTTCAGCGCGGGCTCCGCGCATGTGGTCGCTGCGGGCGCGACGCTGGACACCGCGGGTTTCAACCAGACGGTGGCATCGCTCCAGAACGCGGGCACGGTGAGCTTGCTCAGCGCGACCCCGGGCAGCACGTTGACGGTCAACGGCGCCTACGTCGGCCAGGGCGGTGTGCTGAGCCTCGGCACGGTGCTCGGCGGCAGCGGCAGCCTCAGCGACCGATTGGTGCTGAACGGCCCTTCGGCGAGCGCGAGCGGCACGACCACGATTCGCGTCACCAATCTCGGCGGGCTCGGCGCGCAGACCACGGGCAATGGCATCGAAGTGGTGACCGCGCTGAGCGGCGCGACCACCACCGCACAGACCACGAAGAGCGCCTTCACGCTGGCCAACGGTCACGTCGATGCGGGTGCCTTCGAGTACCGCCTGTATGCGGCCGATGCCCAGGGCGCGGGCGAGAACTGGTACCTGCGCACCGATGTGCAGGTCAAGCCCCCGGTGACTCCGCCGGTGCTGCCCGAAGTCACGCCGGACCCCGCGCCCGAGGGAAGCCCGAAGCCGCCGGTGGAGACCGTGCCCGGGCCGACGGTGA
Source organism: Variovorax sp. Sphag1AA (assembly GCF_014192575.1). GTDB lineage: Bacteria > Pseudomonadota > Gammaproteobacteria > Burkholderiales > Burkholderiaceae_C > Variovorax. The sequence continues at coordinate 74,503 of NZ_JACHYC010000001.1, forward strand.
CGGCCTATCGCGCGGAAGTGCCGCTCTTTGCCGCGTTGCCGGCGCAACTGCGCCAGGCGGACCTCGCAATGCTCGGGAACCTGCATCGCCGGGTGGGTGACGAATCCGCTCCTTCGGCTGCGGTGGCGGGCTCGGGCGATGCAGGGCGTCAGGCTTGGGCGCGTGCGGTCTATGCCGATCTCGACATCCATCAGGACGGCGTGGCCGATGCCAGCAGCAAGGGCCATGTCAGCGGCTTGCAGGCTGGCACCGATCTGTTCGCGGCCGGCCCGTGGCGCGGCGGCGTATATGTGGGCTACCTCGACGGCGGCGCCGACGTGACGGGCAATGCGCGCGGCACCATCGGCCGCGTGGGCAGCAACGACCTGCAATCGCGCTACCTCGGTGGCTATGCGACCTGGATGGACGGCAGCGGCTGGTACGCGGACGCAGTGCTGCAAGGCGGCAGCCATCGCTACACGGTGCGCCCGGACCTGAACCTGAGCGCCTCCGGAAAGGCCGACAGCCTGACCGCCTCGATCGAGACCGGCAAGGCCTTCGCGCTGACCGAGCGCTGGACCATCGAACCGCAGGCCCAGCTCGCCTGGCAGCGCAGCAGCTTCGACAACGTGCTCATCAGCGGCGCGGCGGTGCGCCAGGACGCCGACAGCGGCTGGATCGGTCGCGTCGGCGTTCGGGTCAAGGGCGATTTCGCGACCAGCGCGGGCCGCCTGCAGCCCTACGGCCGCGTGAACCTCTACCACGCGGGCTCCGGCACCGACGTGGCGACCTTTGCTTCGCCCGCGGCGAGCACGGCGATCGCAAGCGCCACCGGCTACACCTCGGCCGAAGTGGCGGGCGGCGCGACGCTGGCTCTGTCGTCGTCGACCACGCTGTACGGCGAAGTCGGCCACGTCTTCGACATCGGTGGCGACGCGCGCGTCAAGTCGTCGGTGCAGGGCTCGATTGGCGTGCGGCTGAGCTGGTAAGCCTTCGCCGGACCCGGGCCGGCTTTCGGTTCAAATACGGGGCGATGTCACCCAACCGAAAGCCCATGGAATCTGCCCGTCACCGCGTCCTTCCGTTCACTGCACGCGTCATTGCGCCGTTGCTGCTGGCGCTGTGTGCGTCCGGCGCGTTCGCGCAGGACGCGCGCGAGTTTCCCGGCGCGGCAATGCGCTTCCTGAACGTCGAACTGCCGCAGATGGAAAACGCGATCAAGGAGCGCGACCGCGACTACTTCGAGGACGCCATGTCGCGCATGCTCGATTTCTCGGAACAGTGGGGCTTCAAGGTGCGCGACAACCCGCAGTTGGCGAGCTACCCGATGTGTACCGAGGCGGTGTCGGATTTCCTGGTGGTTGGCATGTGCCGAATCATGACCACCGCAAGCGCCTGCGAACCCGGAATGCAGGAGCGGTTCAACACCAACCTGCAGAAATGCCGGGCTGTGGCTCAGTAAGTTCGCCCCCAGCCTCGCCCACTTCGTGTGGCTCTGCACCCCCTTCCGGGGGCAACCCCGGCGGCCCGGCTAAGCCGGTTCCGCGGGGTTTCCCGCTTAGGCTGCGGTTAGTGGGGTCAGGCGGTTTTTAGGCCTTCGATCGTCTGGAGCAGCACGACGCGGGACTGGCCGAGGATCATGCCTTTCCACTCGTCGTTGTCGCAATAGAAGGCGTCGCGCAGGCCCTGGCGGATGGTGATCTGCTGCGCTTCGGGCGCCTCGGGGTGGCGGCGCAGCCAGGTGTCGGCGCGCAGGCGGTTCATGACCTCCATGTCGGGCAGGGTGCCGAATTCCAGGCCCATGAGTGCGGCGCTGGCGTTGGGGCACTCGTCGTACACCGTCGAGACGACCGGGCCTGACACATCGGGCGATGCCGATTGGCCGTCGTGCACCGAAAAGACGTCCGCGCCCCACCACGCGCGAGCCAGAGCCAGGTCGGCGGCAGCATTGCGGCCGGCGTAGATCTTTTCGCCATGGCCGTACGGGCCGAGGCCGGTGTGCACGTCGATCCAGCCGATGTGCGTGGCCTCCGAAGCGTATTTGCGCAGGATGCCCCGCATCGTCCGATTGCTCCACGACGGCGCCTTGCCGCCATAGAACAGGCCCTGCGGCGAGGTGTACTGGCCCGATGTCACGGCAGTGCGGAAGGCCCGCATGCCGTTCTTCTCGATGTAGGCGGTCATCGTCGCCACGTCCGCGGCGGTCGGCGGCCAGTTGGCGGGCAGCACGAGGGGTTCGACCTCGGAGTAGGCCGCGTTCACCGGCAGCGGAGCGCTGAAGTCGATGTGGTTGCGGTTGAGGTCGATGTTGTCTTCGTTGGTCCGGTGCAGGTGCGAGAAGCCATGCGGATTGACCGCGTGGATCAGCAGGAGGCCGATGCCGGCCTGCTCGATGCGCGAGAGGAGGTCGGCGTCGTTCAGCGTCGAGATCTGGCAGCCGGAGCCGCAGAAGCCTTCAGGGCCATGCGTGCCGGAGCTGACGATCAGCAGCTTGGCCGCGCCCGGCTTGCCGAGATAGGCGACGTCCGTGGCGAGGGTTTCGCCGAGTGCGCCGCGATGCGCTTCGAGCTCGAAGCTTTCGATCGCCGCGCCGCGCTGGGCCGCGGCATCGAGGAATTTCTGCCGTGCCTCGGCATAGGTGCCGGAGAAGTGGCGGGTGGCGGCGGAGTTGTACATCGTGAGGGTCCTTGGAAAGTGTTTGATCAGGCGGCCGGATGCGCATCGGCCGCGTCGATGTCCTTGCCGGTGTAGTCCCGCATCCACAGCAGGCCGAGGAGCGACACCAGCGACACCGCGAGCAGATACCACGCAGGCGCGAGCTTGTTGCCGGTGGCGTTCAGCAGCCAGGTGCTGATGAAAGGCGAGAAGCCGCCGAACAGCGCCACGCCCACGCTGTAGACCAGCGACATGCCCGTCGCGCGAACATGCTTGGGGAACATCTCCGGCAGCATCGTGATGCCCGGCACCGTCTGCAGCACCAGAGTGATGCTCAGCAGCCCGACCACCGTGTACAGCGCAGCAGGCGTCGGCGATGCGTTGAGCCACAGAAAGCCCGGGTAGATCATCAGTGCCAGCAGCACGCGGCTGTAGACGATCAGCCGCTTGCGTCCGATGCGGTCGGACCACACGCCCACCAGCGGCGCGAGTGCGAACGACAGCAGCCCGGTGAGCGCGGCGCCGAACAGCGCGACCGGTGGCGGCAGGCCGAGCTCGCGGATCGCGTAGGTCGGCATGTAGAACGTGACGACATAGGCTGCGGCGGTGCCGCCGATGATGCTCAGGATGGCGGCGAGCACCGTCTTGCCGTGCTCGCGGCAGACGGCAGACAGGCTGCCATGGCGGCGCGGCGCCGCGGCGGTTGCCGGCGCCTCATGGACGTCGAGGGATTCTTCCAGGTGCCGGCGGATGTACATCCCGACCGGCGCGATCAGCATGCCGAGCACGAAAGGCACGCGCCAGCCCCAGCTTTCCATCGCCTGCGGCGACAGGGCGGTCAGCAGCACGCCGACCACCACCGCACCCAGCAGAATGCCGAGGCCCTGGCTCGCGAACTGCCAGCTCGCCATGTAGCCGCGGTTCTTCGGCGTGGCGTGCTCCACCAGCAACGTGGTGGATGCGCCGACTTCGCCGCCGGCCGAGAAGCCCTGGATCAGCCGCGCCAGCACGATCAGGATGGGCGCCGCGACGCCGATCTGCGCGTAGGTCGGCGCGAAGGCGATCATGGCGCAGCCCAGCGCCATCAGGAAGATGGTGAGCGTCATCGCCTTCTTGCGCCCGGCGCGGTCGGCGTAGCTGCCGATCACGATGCCGCCCAGCGGCCGCATGATGAATCCGACCCCGAAGCTCGCCACCGTCAGCAGCAGTTGGCCGTATGAATTGAAGGTGGGGAAGAAGAGCTTGCCGATCACCAGGGCCAGGAAGCCATAGACGGTGAAATCGAAGAACTCGAGCGCGTTGCCGATGGTGGTGGCGACGATGGTCTGACGGCGGGACAAGCGTGCACGGTCGCCGGGGAGGCTATGGCTCGTGGGAACGCGGCCCGAGAGGCCCGGGAGCCCTGAGAGTTCGGTCATGGGATTTGAAATATTCCTGTTGGTAATCGGGATTTCGCGCCGCGATGCTAGGGATTCGGCTCGATCATGAAAAGACAATAATTGATAACCAACGATAACTTTTGGTTTTCATGAAGATCAATCAGCTCCAGGCCTTCGTCGCGGTCGCCGAGCAGTTGAGCATCCGGGGCGCGGCGCGGGTACTTGGCATTTCGCAGCCAGCGGTCACGAAGATCGTGCGCGAACTGGAACGCGCGCTCGGCGCGCCGCTGGTCGAGCGCAGCGTCAAGGGTGTGCAGCTCACCGCCTACGGGCAGGCTTTCGCGCCCCGCGCGCGCCTGTTGCTGGCGGACATGCAACGGGCGCGCGACGAGATCGCGCAGATCCGCGATGGCGCGACCGGCAGGATCGCGGTGGCGGTCAGCACCTCGGCCGCGCTCACCGTGCTTCCGGCGGCATTCAAGGAATTCCACGCGCGCATGCCCGCGGTGGACGTGCATTTCTCGGAGGCGGTGCTGCCGTGGATGCTGATGCGCATGCGGGACGGCAGCCTGGATTTCGCAGTCGCCCATGTAGCGAGGCAAACGCTCGACCCGGAATTCGAAGGCATCGAGCTTTTTCCGGTGCAACTCGCGGTCGGACTACGCGTGGGCCATCCGTTGCGTCACTGCCGTTCCCTGTCGGACCTGCACGACGCCGAGTGGATCCTGCCGGGCGAAGGCGACCTTGCGCGCGAATCCGTCCTGCCGATCTTCTCGCCGATCGGGCTAGCGCCACCGGCGCGCATCATCTTCGGCAACTCGGTCACCGTGGCGCTGGCGCTGGTCGGGGAGATGGACCTGGTCGGCATGTTCGTCGAGCCGTTGGTGGAGGTGGCCTTCAAGCGCTATGGCGTGCGACGCGTCGAGTTGCGGGAGACGCTGCCCACGCTCAGCATGTGCGTGATCAAGCGACGGGACCAGAAGCTCACGCCGGCCGCGCAGCAGTTCGTGGAGTGCGTGCAGCGGGCCGGTGCGCCGCGCGCCGCAGGGGCCTTTCTGCGGTAACGTCGGGGCCATGTCACTCCCTCCGATCGAAATCGAAACCGGCCCGAATCCGAAGGCCGCCATCATCCTCATGCACGGCCTCGGCGCCGACGGCAACGACTTCGTGCCGATCGCCAGCGAGCTCGATCTTTCGCCGGTGGGTCCGGTGCGCTTCGTGTTCCCCAATGCGCCAGTCATGCCGGTGACCATCAACGGCGGCTACCAAATGCCGGCCTGGTACGACATCCTCGGACCGGGCAACCCCGAAGACGAAGCGGGGCTGCGGCGCTCGCAGGCCGCCATCGAGGCGCTGATTGCCAACGAGAAGTCGCGCGGCATTCCGGCCGATCGCATCGTGATCGCCGGCTTTTCGCAGGGCTGCGCGATGACTTTCATGACCGCGCTGCGCCACCCGGAACGGCTGGCGGGCATCGTGGGCCTTTCAGGCTATCTGCCTGTGGCGCAGACCGTGGCCGCCGAGCGCCATCCGGCCAACCAGGCGACGCCGATCTTCCAGGCGCACGGCAAGCGCGACGGCGTGATTCCGATCGCCCGCGCCGCCCACAGCCGCGACGCACTGGTCGCGCTGGGCTACCAGGTCGAATGGCATGAATACGCCATGGAACATTCCGTCTGCATGGAGGAGATCGCCGACCTCAACCGCTACCTGCTGAAGGTGCTCGCCTAGCATCCGGCCGAACGTTCATGTAGGTTGCCGGCGGAATGAGCCGCCGACACCGGGGACAACCATCCCCGGCCAGCAACAGTCTTTTTGGCGTGCTACCTTCCAGCCCCACGAAGAAAGATGGGTTATATCTACATGAATAATTTGAAGGAGCGCATCGAAGCGCTCTCGGCCGCGCGGCTGAGGGGCGTGCGGCGGGGGATCGAGAAGGAAAGCCTGCGCGCCCAGCCCGACGGCAAGCTGGCGCTGACGCCGCATCCGGGCGCCCTGGGGTCGGCGCTGACCCATCCGCACATCACCACCGATTTCAGCGAGTCGCAGGTCGAGCTGATCACCGGCGCGCACAAGGACGTCGAGACGGTGCTCCAGGAACTGGTGCAGATCCATCAGTTCACCTACCGCGTACTGGACGAGGCCGGCGACGAGCGCCTCTGGGTGTCGAGCATGCCGTGCGGCCTGCCCACCGATGAAACCATTCCGATCGGCCGCTATGGCTCGTCGAACGTGGGCCGCGCCAAGAGCGTCTACCGCATGGGCCTGAGCCACCGCTACGGCCGGCGCATGCAGACGATCTCGGGCATTCACTACAACTGGTCGCTCCCGGAAGTGTCGAGCGAACAGTACTTCGCGCTGATCCGCAATTTCCGGCGCCATGCCTTCCTGCTGCTGTACCTGTTCGGCGCCTCGCCGGCCTTGTGTTCGAGCTTCGTCGACGGCCGGCCGCACGAATTGCAGCCGATCGGCGAAGGCAGCATGCACATGCCGCACGGCACTTCGCTGCGCATGGGCCGGCTCGGCTACCAGAGCGAGGCGCAGGCATCGCTCGCCGTGAGCTACAACAGCCTCGACGGCTATGCCGCGTCGCTCCAGGATGCGTTGACCCGTCCCTGGCCCGCCTACGAGGCCATCGGCATCCGCAACCTGGGTGGCGACTACAACCAGCTCGCCACCACGCTGCTGCAGATTGAGAACGAGTTCTACGGGACCATCCGCCCCAAGCGCGTGATCTACCCCGGGGAGCGTCCGCTCCACGCGCTGCGCGAGCGCGGCGTGGAGTACGTCGAGGTGCGTCTGATGGACCTCGACCCGTTCGAGCCGGTCGGCATCAATGCGCAGACGATGCGCTTCCTCGACGTCTTCCTGCTGCACTGCCTGCTCACCGACAGCCCGCCCGATACGCGTGAGGAGATCGCCGATCTCGCGCACAACCAACACCTCACTGCGGCGCGCGGTCGCGAACCCGGGCTGCAACTGAGCCGCGCCGGAAAGCCGGTGTTGCTCACCGAATGGGGCGGCGAACTGCTGCAGGAATTTGCGCCGGTTGCGGCCGCGCTCGATGCAGCGCATGGCGGCTCGAAGCATGCCGAGGCGATCGAGGCCGCGGCAGCCGCGCTGAAGGACCCGTCGATCCTGCCTTCTGCCCGCGTGCTGGCGGCGATGAAGGCATCGCACAACGACTCCTTCGTGAGCTTCGTGCGCGCGCAGTCGGCCCAGACGCGCGAAACCCTGCTGGCGCTGCCGTTCCCGGCCGAGCAGGGCGTCGAGTTCGAGCGCCTCACGCGCGAATCGCTCGACGAGCAGAAGCGCATCGAGTCCAGCGACACCATGCCGTTCGAGATCTACCGCGAGCAGTACGTGTCGCCGGCTCGACTCGGCTTCAAGAACCATTGGCCGGAACTGGCAACCGGCCCGGTGAGCCAGAGCGCAGCGCTTTGAGCCGCCAGGGCGGCGTCGCCGTCATGGCCGGGTAGGTTCCTGCCTACCCGAAGTGGCCGCCAACGCCCACCCGGGCGAGGCGATCGGTGGGGAAGATGGGCACAAAGGCGGTCAAACCGCCATCTCAACAACCGATTGCCCATGCACGCCATGCCCTTCAAGACCTATCTGGTCGAAGACAACCCCGTCATTCGCGAGAACCTGACAGGGTTCCTCGAGGACATCGCCGATGCAGTCGTGGTGGCCCACGCGAGCGGCGAGGACGAGGCGGTCAGGTGGCTCAAGAAGCATCGCGATGCGTGGGATGTGGCCATCGTCGATCTGTTTCTCGACCAGGGCAACGGCCTCGGCGTGATCGATGCCTGCCGACAGCGGCGCGCGGATCAGAAAGTCGTGGTGCTGAGCAACTACGCCACGCCTGACATGCGCGCGCGCTCCAAGGCGCTGGGCGCCGACGCCTTCTTCGACAAGTCGGCCGAGATCGATCTGCTCCTGGACTACTGCGAGCGCCTGAGTCACACACACGACTGAGCGGGGGATGTCACCGGGCCGGGACATCCGCTTTCTGGGGTAAAACGCACCGCGTCAACGATTTCCTCCGAAAGCACTTCCAGCATGAGCAATCTCGATTTCAAGGGCCGTGTCGCCATCGTCACCGGCGCGGGCAACGGCCTGGGCCGCCAGCATGCGCTGGCCCTCGCGGCGCGCGGCGCCAAGGTTCTGGTCAATGACCTCGGCGGTGCGCGCGACGGTTCCGGCGGCTCCGTGAGCGCGGCGCAGGCAGTGGTCGACGAGATCAAGGCCGCGGGTGGCGAAGCAATCGCCAACGGCGCGTCGGTCACCGACTTCGAGGCCGTGCAGGCCATGGTGCGGCAGGCGGTCGATGCCTGGGGCCGCGTCGACATCCTCGTGAACAACGCCGGCATCCTTCGCGACAAGAGCTTCGTCAAGATGGAACTGGCCGATTTCCGCCTGGTGATGGACGTCCATCTCATGGGCGCGGTGCATTGCACGAAGGCCGTCTGGCCGATCATGAACGAGCAGAAATACGGTCGCATCGTGATGACGACCTCGTCCTCGGGCCTCTACGGCAACTTCGGCCAGAGCAACTATGGCGCTGCCAAACTCGCGCTGGTCGGCCTGATGCAGACCCTGAGCATCGAAGGCGCGAAGAACGACATCCGCGTCAACTGCCTCGCACCGACCGCGGCCACCCGCATGACCGAGGACCTGATGCCGCAGGAAGTGCTCGATGCGCTCAAGCCTGAAGCGGTCGTGCCCGCGATGTTGGTGCTTGCGGCGCAAGATGCGCCGACACGCCAGATCCTTTGCGCAGGCGCGGGCGTCTTCGAGGCCGCGAACATCACGCTCACGCAGGGCGCGTGGATCGGCTTCGGCGCCGATGCGCCCGAACAGCTTGCGGAGCGCCTCGCCGAAGTGACCGACCGCAACGGCGAGATCGTTCCGCAAAGCGGCGCGGCGCAGGGCAGCAACGAAGTCGGCAAGGCGATGGCGAACGCGCGCGGGCGCTGATGGACCGGGCGGCAGGGCCGCCTACCTGCTGAGCAGGATGTATTCGTTGTTCCGGGAATAGCGCGCCGGATTCTTGCCCGTCCTGACGCAGAGCGCCTCGCCGCACTGTGTCAGCGTCCCGGTGCGTGTGGCATCGACGATCGCCGCGCTGAATTCAGCCTGCCGTATCGACGCCTTGGCCTGCCATGTGAGGTAGCCGGCGACACCTGCGGCAAGCACCGCGCCGATCGACAGCGCGAATGCACACATCCACAGTGCGCTGCGTTGCGAGCGCCGCACTGCGGCGCAGTGTTCTTGCAGATGGGTCGTCGTTCGCACGGCTTCCTGCTTGACGTCCTGCAGCGCTGCGCGGCATTGCTCGACGGCTTCGTGCAGCCCGCGCTGGATCGTGCTGCCTGCCTGCGCGCCGATGCTGCGGACAGCCTCCTGGGCCAACTGGCGCCCGTGCAGGCCCAATCCGCTGGCGGTCTGTTGAAGTTCGTCCGTGCTCTGCTCCACCTCTCGCACGGCACGTTCACTGCGTTGTTCCAGCAGGTCGGTCAATGAAGCGAGTCTGACGGCCAGCGCCTTGATGTCTTGGCTCTCCATGTTTTTCTCCCTGATTTGGATGGACGGGCTCACATCGACATAACCGGACCGCTGCGGGACTGAACGGCCTGCTGCATGGTGGCCTGAGCTTCCAGAGCGGCCTGACGATCCTGGTCTGCCTGGTTGTGTTCGCGACCACTGCGCAACCATGAACGGCCTTCATCGGAGTGACGAAATTCCGCTGAGACGGTGCGCATCGCGACCACGTCGCGGTTCATCGCGGCGTTGGTGAGGCGGGTGAAGAGGTCGTCGGCGATGGTTCGTGAGAGCGAGGCGTCGATGTTCGCGAGACGTGTCGCCGTTGTCTCCGGTTGGCCGGCGTCGACGAGCGTGAACGGGCTTCTGGCGATCTCGCGATGCGGGTCGAGTGGATGAAACTGCGTCGCCTTCTCTGCTCGTTCAAGCCGTACGGCACGAGCGTCGTCGAGTTCGGCCAGCGTGCGGGCATCCGTGACGCGCATCCTTGTTGGGAAGCCATCCGGGGTGCTCGTGACCGAGGTCCATGCGCGCGATTGCGCGTCGTAGGTGAAGTGGAGGTTGCTACCGCCGATGGTGTCGGGGTCGACGCAGGGAAGATCCCGCGAGGCCGATGCAGCGGCTGCCGCGAGATCGCTCGTATAGGCGAACGCATCGAACTCTCCGTCGTTGTATTGCCAGGCGACCTTGGCCATTGTTCGGCCGGCTCGCGATAAGCCCCATACGCTGGAGTCGAGCATGTCGTTACGCCAGATGTCTTCTGCGGCGGATTCGCCGCCTTGGCGGCGGGCGGCTTCGAGGAGGCGGCGTGGGGTCCAGGCGTCGGGGTTGAGCCCGACGTTTTCGAAAGCTTGGTCGTGGGCAGTCTGGACGTCTTTGACGGGAAGATTCAGCGCCTCAGCTGGTTGTTGTTGCGCCATGTAGTGTTTTCTCAGTGCGAGGTCCTGCTGGATCAAGTCCTGACCGAACTTCTCCCATTCGCGCTCGCTGAGTTTGCGCTTGTCGTGTTCTCTCGCATGGTGTTGGGCATAGGTATTCGCGATGGCTCCAGACATGTCGCTGTTGCGTACGACACCAAGGGCAAGCAGGCCGTAACTGTCGCCACCGTCACGCTGGGCCAGATAGTTCCAGTAAAGCGAGCGATTCCCTTTGTCTGCATAGTGTTGAAGGACATCCAAGTCCCGTTGATTGAGTTCTGCCATTTCTTTTCTCTCCCTTCAAGAACGTCCCCAGAAGACGGCCGATGAATCACTTCAGCGAACGCGATATTTCGTCAGCAACTCCCGGGCGCGGTCCTCAAAGCGCTTCCAGTCTTTGAGGAAGACCCGGCGGTAATCAATCTGGACCATGGTGCTGACCTCGGGCATCACGATGCTCTGGGTACATCCGGTGCTCCAGTGACCCTGGTTCAGCAGGCGGTTTCCCTCGATGACATACCCGTCCGGCCGCAGATGCGAGTCGCATTTGATCACCGTGGTGAGCCGGCCTTTGGCGTCATGGCCGAGATACCAATCGTCCTGCTTTTCCAAAGGCGCCCCAACGGGGATGCCGAGTTCGCGCTCCCGTTTCATCCCAAACGCCTCGAGTCTCTCGGCATTGACGTAGTACGGTGTCAAGCCGAAGCGTTGCGGCTGCCGGTCCCTCAGATCCAGTTGGGCCGTGGGGTCCTGCCGGTCCTTCTGATAGTCCATGGGTTGAATGGATTTCGCCAGCATGTCGTCGATAGGTACGCGGTCGATGTAGTAGAGACGTGCCTTGACGGTCCTAGCCCACCCCTCCACCCCAAGCTCCGACAGCTTGCCCGGCGCCTGCGGCTGCAGGTGGGGCCAAAGCACCACCATGTAGATGCCGCCCTCAAAGTCCGGCCCCATCTGATCGCGGAAGTAGTTCGCTGGAATCCGGTAGTGGTGCGGCCCGAGGCACGCATCCACAGGCTTGTCGTTGTAGCCCTCCCACCGGTAAGGCTCGTACCGCTTCTCGATGCAGGGCGCGGAAAGCGGCCGCACGAGCCGGTCATCGGTGCTGCCGGGCTCCGCAAGGGCCCCGCCGGCAATCAGGAACGTCAGGGCCACGAGCGCGCGCCCGTGCCTGCCGGAAATTCGAATCGTCATGTTGTTGCACGGGCTCTCCGGCCCGTCCTCCGCTGATGCGCGGGGATCATAGAACAGTGGAACCTTGACGATGACTGCAGAGTCGCCGACCATCCGCTGCGCAGGGAGGGCCCTTCGACCGATTGAGGGAGCCCGGCATCAAACTCGAGCAGCTTGTCACGCGGGTATTGAAGCGGTCACCCTTCTCCGGGCTGGTGCAAAGGGTGGCGCGGGTTCGCGCCTCGGTGCACACCAAGCTGCTGCTGGCTTTCCTGATCATCACGCTGCTGTTCATCGCGATGGCGGTGGCGAGCCTCATGATGCTCGTCAACACCACCGAGCAGAGTCGCCTGCTCGACGAGGCACACGAGCGGGTCAACTGGTCGCAGCAGAGCCAGCATGCGCTGGACCGGCAGATGCACTTCACTGCACTCGCGATGCTGTCGAAGGACGAGGCCGCGATCGAGCGCATCCTGCGGGAGAACAACCGCTTCAACGAATCGCTGGCCAAGCTCGACACTGCGACTGGCTCTGGGCAGAAGGGGCTGATCGACCGCATCCGCGCCTCGCAGGACGACGCCATGGGCGTGGTAGCCGACATCGCGAACGCGATCCGCGACGGCAATCTGGAGCGCATCACTACCGATCTTCTCCAGCGCCAGGAGCGGCTCGACGAACAGATTGCGCTCTACATGGGCCAGCTCGTGGAGATGGAGCAAAACCGCATGGGGCGCCTGCGCGACAGCGTGAGCGCAGCCAACCGCCGCTCGCTGATCCTGACCTCCGCCTTCGCTGTGAGTGCGGTGCTGCTCGCGTGGCTGTGCGGGTTCGTGATCTCGTGGTCCTTCATTCTTCCGGTGCGGGCGGCGCATGTGTTTCTCGACGATGTGGCGGCCGGCAACTTCGGGCGCAAAATCTCGGTGCCCAACCGTGACGAGTTCGGTGCGCTCGCCGACCGGATGAATCACATGAGCCAGCAACTGCAGCGCTTCGACCAGTCGCAGCGGCAGGCTGCCACGAAGCTCGTGGATCTCAACGAGCAGTTGTCCAGCGCGAGCAAGGCCAAGTCGGAGTTCCTCGCGAACATGAGCCACGAACTGCGCACCCCGATGAACGCGATCCTCGGATTCAGCGAAATGATGATGGACGGCATCTACGGCGACGTGCCGTCCGAGCTGAAGGAGCCTCTGGCGGACATCCAGGTGAACGGACGCAATCTGCTGCGCCTCATCAACGACGTGCTCGATCTGTCGAAGATCGAAGCCGGGCGCATGGAACTCGCTCTGGAGGATTACGTGGTGAGCGACGTGGTGCACACGGTGCGCACCGCGCTGCGATCGATCGCCGCCGAGAAGGGGCTGGAGTTCAACGCGCATGTGCCGGACGACTTGCCCACGGCCTACGGCGACAGTGGCAGGCTGACCCAGTGCCTCACCAACCTCGCGGGCAATGCGCTGAAGTTCACGCGCAAGGGCAAGGTGGAGATCGCGGTAGTGCTCGCCGGCGACGAACTGGTCTACAGCGTCTCCGACACCGGCATCGGCATTGCGGAGGAAGAGCTCGACAACATCTTTACCGAGTTCAGGCAGGTGGACACCACCATCACGCGCGAGTTCGGCGGAACCGGCCTGGGTCTGAGCATTTCGAAGAAGTTCGTGGAGCGTCTCGGCGGACGCATCTGGGTCGAGAGCGTCGTCGGGAAGGGCTCCACCTTCAGGTTTTCCGTGCCCCTGCGCGCGGGCGGAGCATCACAATGAGCGAGCGCAAGATCCTTTACGTCGAGGACAACGCATACAACCGAAAGATCGTGCGGCAACTCCTGAGCCGCTCGGCCTGCAAGCTCTTCGAGGCTGCCGATGGCGAGACCGGTGTGGCGCTTGCGCGCAGCGAGCTGCCTGACCTGATCCTCATGGATGTGCAGTTGCCCAGGATGTCCGGTCTCGATGCCACCAAGCTGCTGACGACGGAGGTCGGCACGCGGCACATCCCGGTGATCGTCATCACCTCGTATGCGTTGAGCGGCGATCGCGACAAGGCCATGCAGGCCGGTGCTTCGAGCTACATCGCCAAGCCTTACAGCCCGAGCGAGCTCCTGAAGCTGGTCAAGCAATTCCTGCCGGATGTTTGAATATGCACACCCCCAGCCTCGCCCACATCGCGGCTTTGACGATCGGCCTCGGTTTCTTCTTCCCCGCGCACGCCGAGGAAGACCAGGCGCAGCAGTTCACACCGGAGTTTCGCGAGCTGCACAAGGGCTTCGACGGCAAGCACACCCCGAAGATCACGGCGCCGGATAGCGTCAAGCGGGGGGCCTGGTTCAACGTGACCGTCAGCATCGGGGCGGAGTCGATGCATCCGTCGTTGCAGGAGCACTTCGTGCGCTACATCGCGCTCTACAAGGACACGGTGGAGATCGCGCGTGTCTACCTGCATCCCGTGTATTCCGCGCCGACGGTGACCTTCACCGTGGCGCTGGACGAAGGCGGCATGCTGCGCGCGATCGCCGAGCCGACGCATTCCGCCGCCTGGGAAGCGTCGAAGAAGATCACCGTCGTTCCCTAGCGCATCTTCATCTCGACGCTGACCTGCGCCGGCTGTTGCTGCTCTCCCACGGTGACGCTCGCCGGCATGGTTCCGAGTCGCTCGTGCCAGATCTGCAGCTTGTATTGCCCGGGCGGCAGGTCGTCGAAGGCGAAGCCGCCGTCCGGTCCGGTGACCGCATAGAAGCGGTGCGCCGCGACGACCACCCATGCGGTCATCCACGAATGCAGGTCGCAGTTGATGCGCACGATCTCCGGCTGGGCGAAAGTGATCGGGATGGTGCGGCCCATCGGCTGCGTCCGGTTGAACGACACATTGGCCTTCGGCGTCGCGTGGATGTTGTGGAGCAGGCGGTCGCTGTTGAGAAAGTCCACCGTGCCGCCCGCGGGCACCACCACCACGCGGGGCACGAAGGTACAGCCCTTCTGATCGACTTCCACCTTCTTCGTCGAAGCGGGCGTTGAGTCGGGCGGTGCGTTCTCGATCCAGACGACCGCGTTGCGGATCTCGCGTGCGGAAGAGACCTGCAGGTCGTCCGCCGGCTTCTCGTTGCCACAGAGGTACTGGTCGATGGTCACCGGCACCTTCGCGGCAGGGGGCGCGGCGCCGCTGAAGATCACCTTGCCCTTGATGCTGCCCGCGAACGCGCCCTGCGCGAGGCAAGCCAGCAGGAGGCATGTCAGCGCTGCCGGGGCGCGGGGTCCGCCGCGCAGCCTGTGCCTGAAGGGGCTCAAGGGGCGTTCCCCTCGTCGCCCGCTTCTTCGGAGCCGGTGCGGATCGATTCGCGATCGCGGTGGTTGTAGAGGCGGCCGAGCGCGTTGTCGAGCGAACGCCTGAGCTTGTCCGATGCACCGCGGAAGGCCTCGTCGAGGCTCGGGGCGTGCTGGGTGACAGCCAATGGCTGATGATGGACAAGGCGGGCTTCCATGACGCAGCACTTGTCCATGCCGCCACCCTTGGTGTGGTTCTCGTCGCTGAGATGGACCTCGACGCGCGTCACCGCGTCGACGAAGCGGCTGAGGTTCTGCCGAAGCTGGCCGTCGGCCCATCGTTCCAGTGTTTCCTTGTTCTCGACGCCGTTGCTCGTGTTGACCTGGATCTGCATGTTGTGCGCCTTTCGCTGCAGGTGGGCAGGCCTCTAGCATGCGTGTTGCGGCCCTGCGGTTCAAATGCCCACAATGACGGTGCTTCCATTTCGCGAAGCCTGCTTCGGTGCTTGGCGGGGCAGCCCGAAGAGCGGACGCAGCCAGCGCAGGCGGCGGATCAGGGCGTCTGTTAACGCCCAGCACCCGGCCGCCGTCAGAAAGACGATCACTACAGGCTCAAGTACAGGGCCGAGCCGCAGCGGTGCGAGCGCGACGGCCGCCATGATGATCAGCGTCTGGTGCAGCATGTGCCAGGGGTAGACCGATTCGTTGGCCCAGCGCAGCCACGGCCAAGGGCGATTGAGATACCGGTGTGCGAAGCCGAGGACCGCCACGATCGCGCTCCAGAGGTAAGCGGCGCGCAGTGCTCGGGCGATCCAGGCAGGCGCCGTTGCGCCGATGCCGATATATCGAAGCGAGAGGTAAACGCCGATGCATGCCATCGCGAGCGCCAGCGCCGGGCGGCGCAGCCGTGCCAGTTCGAGCCAGATTTCTTCATGGACGCCCATCCAGTAGCCGTAGAGGAAGACGGTGAAGTACAGCGCGTGCAGGTACCAGTCGTGCACCATGTCGTGCGTCGCCGGGAATCGCGGCGACAGCCAGAGCGTGAAGAGCAGCAGCGGCACTGTCGGCACCGCGATCAGCCGCCAGCCGCGAAGGCGGAGGAACGCTGAGCGGAGCTGCAGGCCGGCGGGTGAGCGCAGGACTGGCAGCAGCAGCGCCAGGATCGCCGTGTAGACGAAGAGATAGGCCAGGTACCAGAGATGGTTCCAGGTCATCGGAAATTCCGACCCGTCGAAGGCGCCCTTGGGCCACGGCCCTCCCGACCAGTAGCGCAGCATGAAGGCCATGAAGCCCGGTGCGACGAGCCCGTTCGCGACGCCTTGCGCGTAGGCCTGGTAGGGCACGACGACGGCCATCCCGAAGACGAGCGGCAGCAGAAGCCGGACGGTGCGGTGGCCGATCAGCGACATCGGCCCGCGACCGCGGCTCAGGAAGCCGAAGGCCACGCCGGAGATCAGGAACACGAGGTCCATCCGCCAGACGTTGACGATCACCATGGGCCATCGCAGCCATTCGGCCTCGTGCGGGCTCTTGATGTGCCAGGGCCAGCCGGCCACGTAGTACATGCCTACGTGGTAGAGGATGAGCAGGGTGAAGGCCAGCGCCCGCAGTGCGTCGATGTCGTGTCGCCGTTCAGTGGTCATGGTGTCGCTCCTTGGTTGCCTCGATGCTGGGAGCGGGCCCTTTGCAAGGGGTGGCCGGGGGGACGACGCGCGGCGGTTTTGTGATGAACGGCGGCCTGGAGGGACGAAAAATGCCGCGACACGGGCGGATTCGTGAGAATCCGGGTCGATGACCGAACCCGGAAAGAACCTGTTCGAGCGCTACCAGCCCTATCGGCGATGGGCCGAGGTTGGCTTCTGGGTCGCGGTCATGGCGTTGCAGGCCGCCATCGGCACCGTGATCGCGGTGATCGACGTTCGCCAGTCCGGGCGCGAGATCGCGACCTGGCAGCCGGTGGCCTGGGAACTGACCAGCCATCTCGCGTTGCTGGCCCTGGTGCCGGCCGTGGTCGCTTTCGAGAGGCGGTTTCCGCTCAGCCGGAGCACCTGGCGTCGCAACATCGGCTGGCATGCGCTGGCCAGCGTGGTGTTCAGCCTGGTGCACGTGGCGCTGATGGTCGGGTTGCGACACCTTGTCTATTTCTGGGCGGGCAGCCGCTACGACTTCGGCGACTGGCTCTCGAAGTGGCCTTACGAGTACCTGAAAGACGCGCGGACCTACGTCCTGATCCTGATCGCGCTTTGGAGCTACCGGGTCTTCATGCTGCGGCTGCAGGGCGAGGCTCGGGTGCTGGATCCGCCCGAAGGTCCGCCGGAGCCCGAACCGGTTGCCGACCCGTCACCCGACACGCCCGGCTCGCCGCCGCAGCGGCCCGACCGCTTTCTCGTGCGGAAGCTGCGCCGCGAATTCCTGATCGCGGCCGCCGACATCGACTGGCTGCAGGCGCAGGGCAACTACGTCGGCCTGCGCGTCAACGGCCATGACTACCTGTTGCGCGCGACATTGACGGATTTCCTCACCCAGCTCGATCCGGCGCGCTTCGTTCGCGTGCACCGGAGTTACGCGGCCAATCTCGACCGCATCGCCGAGATCGAGCCGCTCGACGGTGGCGAGGCCCGGCTGCACATGCGCGATGGCACGCACATCCCGTGCAGCCGGCGCTACCGGTCCGCGCTCGGGGCCTGACCGGGCGCGCGACAATCCGCGCTCCGTTTCACCGACAAAAGAAAGACATTCGCGATGGCCATCCAGTGGTTCCCCGGTCACATGCACCTGACCAAGAAAGCCATCGCCGAGCGCATCAAGGAGATCGACGTGGTCATCGAGCTGCTCGATGCGCGGCTGCCCGGCTCCAGTGCGAATCCGATGCTGGCCGACCTCACCGGGCACAAGCCGGGGCTGAAGCTGCTGAACAAGCAGGACTTGGCGGATCCGGCGCAAACCGAAGCCTGGCTGGCGCACTACAACGCCCAGCCAGCGACCCGCGCGATCGGCCTCGACGCAAGCCTGACCGCCCCGGCGCGGCAGCTCATCGATGCCTGCCACGCACTCGCTCCGAACCGCGGCGGCATGGCCAAGCCGATGCGGGTGCTGATCTGCGGAATTCCCAATGTCGGAAAGTCCACGCTCATCAATACGCTGACCGGCACTCGCAAGGCCAAGACGGGTGATGAGGCAGGCATCACCAAGCTCGAACAGCGCATCGTGCTGGCCGACGATTTCTACCTGTGGGATACGCCGGGCATGCTGTGGCCGCGCATCATCGTCGCCAAGAGCGGCTACAACCTCGCGGCCAGCGGCGCGGTTGGGCGCAATGCCTTCGATGAAGAACTGGTGGCGCTCGAACTGCTGTCGTACCTGAAGCAGCACTACGCCGCATTGGTCGAGGCGCGATTCAAGATCGACCCGATCGCGGGGCTCACCGACGACGAGGTGCTCGACACGATCGGCCGCAAGCGCGGGGCGTTGCTCGGCAAGGGCAAGGTCAACACCCAGAAGGCGGCCGAGGTCGTCATGCATGAATTCCGCAGCGGCAACATGGGCCGCATCACGCTTGAAACGCCAGAGGAGTTCGCGCAGTGGCTCGCAGAAGGGCAGCGGCTCGATGCGGAGCGGCAGGCGAAGAAGGACGCCCGAGCCTCTCGCAAGAAGGGCGCGAAGCCGGCAGTGGATCCGACGCCCTCCGAAGAGTCCTAGTGCAGCCCGGCTGCCTCTGCCACGGCACCTTGTCCGGCGCCGCGCGCAATGTCGAAGGCAGTCATTCCACGGTCGTCGCGCAGATCGACCTTTGCGCCACGCGCGAGCAGCAGGCGCACCGTATCGGCATGTCCTTGCCCCGCGGCCCACATCAGCAGCGTGAGGTTGTGTTCGTACATCGCATTCACGTCGACACCCGCGCCCAGCAGGGCATCGAGTGCGGCGGTGTTGCCTTGAGCCGCCGCATACACCGGCGCTGACTTGTTCATGCGGTCCACCGGATCGGTGCGCGCGCCGGCGGCGAGCAGGCGCTTCACGAGTTCGGCCTCGCCGCTGTAGCTCGCGGCCATCAATGGCGTGACGTGGGCCGTCGACGGAATGTTGACGTCGGCCTTGGCATCGATCAGCACGATGCCGAGCGCGGTGTTGCCCTTCTCGCAGGCGATGAAGAGAGGCGTCTTGCCCACTGGATTGCGCGCGTTGACCGAAGCGCCGCTGGCGAGCAGTTCCTTCACGCGCTCGACCTTGCCTTGGCGGGCCGCGACCAGCAGTTGCGCATGAGGACTCGGGTCGGTTTCGGCCTGTCCTGCGGCATCGCCGATCAACGTGGCGAGCGCTAGTGCGAAGGCCCAGGGCATCAGCGATTGCAGCCCATGGCGAAGCAGTGAGGCGGGTCGATTCATGGCTCTTCCTCCAGTCGTCGAATGCTGCGGTGCACCGAAAGAATCCACTATTCAGTGGACCTGAATGTGGCTACGCTTGCAAGCGAGGCGAGGCAGGGCGACCATCTTTCGAGCGGTCGGAGCCTGTCGCGGGCGTGCATCCACCGTCACCCCACATGCGCCTTGCGACGCCGGCTCCCGGGTCGCCGCGGTGGCAAAAGAGGCTCATCACAAGCCTGAGGAGACCCGCGATGAAGAAGACCAAGTTCCCGCACCATCTGCGCCGTTCGCTCGTTGCCGCGCCTGTGCTCGGCCTCGTCTCTTTCGGTGCCTTCGGTCAGGGCGAAGTGCCCAATCAGGGCGCGACAGGCTCGCCGGTGCCCAAGACGATCTCGGTGCCGCAGCAGAAGCTCGACGCCGCGGACAAGGATGCGAACAACTTCCTGCACTCGAACATGAGCTACGCGCAGACCCGGTTCTATCCGGCGAAGCAGATCAACACGGCCAACGTCTCGAAGCTGCGCCCGGTCTTCACCTTCCAGACCGAAGTGGTCGAGTCGATGGAGACGGCCCCGATCGTCGTCGACGGCGTGATGTTCCTCACCACCTCGTACAACCACGTCTACGCGATCGATGCGGTGACGGGCAAGGAGTTCTGGCACTACAAGCACAAGATGGGTCCGGTCACGACCTTCTGCTGCGGACCGAACAATCGCGGCGTCGCGGTCATGGGTGACAAGCTCTACATGGGCACGCTCGATTCGAAGCTGGTCGCCCTCGACGCGAAGAGCGGCAAGCTGCTGTGGTCGTCGCAGATCGCGGATCCCGAGCAGGGCTACTCCGAAACCATGGCCCCGGTGGCGGTGAACGGCAAGATCCTGATCGGCACCAACGGCGGCGAATATGGCGTGCGCGGCTTCGTGAAGGCCTTCGACGCGAACGACGGCAAGCTGCTATGGACCTTCAACACCGTTCCCGAGAAGGGACACGAAGGCGTGTGGGCGCAGAACGATGCGACGCAGCGCAACATGCTCCGCGACATCGCGGCCGAGAAGGCCCAGTTCGAGAAGGCGGGTGGTGACTTCTACAAGACGCTCGGCGGCGGTGTGTGGATGGCGCCCGCGATCGACAAGGAAACCAACACGGTGATCTTCGTGGTCGGCAACCCGAGCCCGGACCTCTACGGCGCAGAGCGCCCCGGGGACAACCTCTACACCGACTCGATCGTGGCGATCGATCTCAACTCCGGAGCCTACAAGTGGCACTACCAGTACGTGCCGCACGATGTCTGGGACCTCGACGCGGCATCGCCCGTGATCCTGACGGAAGCGAAGGACAAGGACGGCAAGATGCGCAAGGTTGCGATCCATGGCGGCAAGACCGGGCACGTCTACGTGCACGACCGCGCCACCGGAGCGCTCATCCGCTACAGCGAAGCAATGGTGCCGCAGGAGAACATGTGGGTGCTGCCGACCAAGGACGGCGCGCGCATGCTGCCCGGCGCCAACGGCGGCGTCGAGTGGAGCCCGATGGCGGTCAACCCGAACCTGCGCATCGCGTACGCGGCGAACCTGCATCAGCCGATGACCTACCACGTCGAGGAAGCCAAGTACCCCGGTGGCAGCAAGCTGTGGCTCGGTGGCGCGTTCAAGGTGATTCCTTCCGAGAAGCAGTGGGGGCGGCTCGCCGCGGTGAATCTCGACACCGGCAAGCTCGCCTGGAAGTTCGACACGGAGCAGCCCCTGATCGGCGGCGTGCTCGCGACGGGCGGCAACCTGGTCTTCAATGGTGAAGGCAACGGCCTGTTCCGCGCCTTCGATGCCAAGAGCGGCAAGAAGCTGTGGGAGTACCAGTGCGGCGCGGGCGTGAATGCACCGGCGGTGTCATACACCGTGAACGGCAAGCAATACATCGCCGTCGCGGCGGGCGGCAACACGCAGCTTGACTTCAAGCGCGGCAATTCCGTGGTCGTGTTTGGGCTTTGATGAGAACACCCCCAGCCTCGTCCACTTCGTGTGACTCGGACACCCCCTCAAGGGGGCGCACCCGGCGGACCGGCGGAGCCGGTTCCGCGGGTGCTCTGGGTTTTAGGGCGCTGGTTCTCGGGGCTTGGGTGGTCTCTGCTAGCGGTCTTGCAGGGGCGCAGCAAGCGGCGGTGCCTGCGAAGGCGGCGGCGTGTGCTGCATGCCACGGTACGGATGGGCAGCCGATCATGCCGGTCTATCCGATCATCGCGGGACAGACGTCCCGCTATCTCTATCTGCAGTTGCGTGACTTCCAGGAAGGGCGCCGCAAGAACGAAGTCATGGCGCCTCTGGTCACGGGCATGAGCCGGGATGAGATGCGCGAGCTTGCGGACTACTTCTCGGCCCAGAAGCCGCCGCGCCAGAAGTTCGCTGCCAATGCTGACAAGGCAAAGCTCGGCAAGGCCAAGTCCGAAGAGACGCTGTGCACGATGTGCCACCTCGGCGGATTTGCCGGGCAGAACGAGATTCCGCGGGTGGCAGGGCAGAACTACGACTACATCGTCAAGCAGCTCACCGATTTCAAGGCCAGGACGCGCACCAACGATGCCGGCAGCATGACCAGCGTGGCGAACACGCTGAGCCCGCAGGACATCGAGAACCTTGCGCACTTCCTGACCGGTCTTTGAGATGTGCTGGCATGCAATCGAGCGGTATATCATCAGCAAGAACCGCGAGTCCGCGAGTGCTGCCGTCCGCGCGATACACCCGCACTGCCGTCTGGTTCCACTGGCTGCTGGGCATCGCGCTGCTTGGGCAGATCGCCTTCGGTTTTCTGCTGGACGAGATTGCGCCGCGCGCCACGCCAGAGCGTTCGGGCGTGGTCAATCTTCACAAGTCGATCGGGATCGTGCTGGGCCTGTTGATCGTCCTGCGCATCGTCTGGCGGTTGTCGCATGCATCGCCGCCCTGGCCGGCGGTGATGGGCGAGATGGAGCGCCGGGCAGCGCGAACGGTGCATGTGGCGCTCTACGTGTGCATGGTGGTGATGCCACTGTCGGGCTATATCGCGTCGAACTTCAGTCGTTTCGGCATCACCTTCTTCGGATTCGCATGGCCGCCCTGGGGGCCGCCGCTTCCTTCGGTCTATGCGTTCTTCGGCCTTGTGCACGTCACGACGGCCATGGTCTTCACCGTGCTCATCGCTGGGCATGTGCTCGCGGCGCTCAAGCATGCGTTCGACCGCGATGGCGTCTTCGGGCGCATGCTGAACCATTGATCAAAACACTCAGAGAGGAGCTCGCATGAAGTCCAGGCGTCTCTTGCGGTACACGTGGCTCGGATGGGTCTTTGCCGCACCGCTTCTTGCTGCGGCTGCCCCGTTCGCCTATGTGCCCAACGAGGGATCGGGCACGCTGAGCGTGATCGACACGGCCACCGACAAGGTGGTCGCCGACATCGAGGCAGGGAAGAAGCCGCGCGGCACGGCCATCGGTGTGGATGGGCGCATGGCCTATGTGAGCGACCAGCCGAACAACCGGCTGGTGCTGGTCGATCTTCCTCGCCGGCAGATGACGGGCAGCATCGATCTTGGCGAATCGCCGGAGGGCGTCGGCATCTCGCCGGACGGCCGCTGGGTCGTAGCGGCGGTGGAGGAGTCGAACGACGTCGCCTTCGTCGATACACGCAGCAACCGCAAGGCCTTCGTCGTGAAGGTGCGTGGCAAGAATCCGGAGCACGCCGTCTTTTCACCCGACGGCAAGATCGTCTTCGTGAGCGCGGAGGATGGCGGGGCGGTCGACATCATCGACGTGCAGAAGCGCAAGCAGGTCGCGCAGGTGCCCGTGGGGTCGCGGCCGCGTGGCATCGGCTTCTCGCCGGACGGACGTCGCGCCTACGTTGCCGCCGAGAACTCGAACGAGGTCTTCGTCATCGACGCCATCACGTTCGGCGTGTTGAAGAAGATCAGCGCCGGCGTGCGCAGCAACGGCATTGCGGTGCATCCGAACGGCAAGCGCGTCTTCGTGTCGAACGGCGGCGATGCCAGCGTGTCGGTGATCGACACCACGACCGACACGGTCGTCGCGACCATCCCCGTGGGGCAGCGGCCGTGGAACATGGCGCTCACGCCGGATGGAGGCAAGCTGTATGTGGCGTGCGGGCGCTCTGGCAGCGTGTCGGTCATCGATACGGTGACGAACACCAAGGTCGCGGATGTCCCGGTCGGCAAGCTGCCGTGGGGCGTGGCGATCCGCTGATCAGCGCGCCAGCACCAGGGCTGCGTCCTCGGCGATGTATTTCACGTAGCGGTAGTCGCGGATGGCGACCACCTGGCCATCGCGCCACTGGAGCTCGACGAAGTAGCCGGGCCGCGCCGCCCCGGATTCGCGCATCACCGCCAGCACTTCGTGGCCGTCGAGGTGGGCGGGCACCAAGTGCCAATCGCTCACGCTCGCGTAGTTGCCGAAATAGAGGCTCACCTCGCGCCGTCCCGCTGCCTTGCGTCGCGAGACCAGATCCAGACGTACATCGTCCGCGAGCATCGCGCGCAGGCTGTCCCAGTCGTGCGCGTTGAAGAGCGTGGCGTAGCGCTGCAGTTCCGGTGAGATGGGTCGCGCGGCAGGATGTGTCTTCGCTTCCGCTGGTGACAGCTCGCTCAGGACTTGCCGGCCGCGATGCAGCGCCGCCTTGACGGCCTGCACGCTCAACTGGAGTTCCTCGGCAATCTCTTCCAGCGAGTGGTCGAGCACGTCCTTGAGGATCACGCAGCCGCGTTGCGCCGGTGCGAGCTGCATGAAGCAGGAGAGCGCCGCATGCACTGCCTGGTTGCGCGCGAGCGCCTGGTCGGGCTCGTGGTCCTCCCGGTCGGCGAGGTCGAGCGCCAACTCGATCGGCTCCGATGCCCGATGCGACTCATGCCGGATGTGGTCGATGGCGCGGTTGTGCGCGATGCGAAAGAGCCAGGGCCGCAGCGGGGGCAGTTCCTTCAGCTCGGGCAACTGGTAGTACGCCCGCGCGAGCGTGTCCTGCACCACGTCCTCGCCGTCGGCGACCGAGCCGGTCATCCGGGTGCAATAGCGATGCAGCTCCGGGCGGATGTCGCCGACCAGCGCCAGGAAGCGCCGGCGGCCCTCCTCGAGCGCCGCGATGATCGAATCCGGTTCATCGGTCGAAGAAGCCATAGGAGCCGATCTCCTTCAGTTCGGTCGTGACCGGCGGATCTTCGCAGCGATCACGCACACCCGCCGTGAAAGCCTTGAAGGACGCAAGCGAAGTCAGGACATCGGTCGCGGTGTTTTCCTCGTACGAGACGAGGTGGACGAAGCTCACCCCGTCGTCGAGCCGGAATGTGGCGTACCGCAGGCCGGCAGGCTTGATGCTGCGCAGCTCCTCATACACGGCGGCGGCGAGGCGCTCGTTCTCGGCCACGCGATCGGCCTTGAGGCGGTATCGGATCATGCGTTTCATGGTGGTTCCTTTCTCCGGCGATGCCGGGCGGGTGGATGTGACATCCACATGACGATCCAGCCGCCCGAAAGGATGCGGTCGCGCCGCCTGCAGGATTCCGCGCCGGCCCCTATGCTCGCGGATTCGCTTCAAGGAGATCCTTTCCATGCGCTATCTACCACTGGGCCGCACCGGCCTCTTCGTGTCCGAACTCTGCCTCGGGACCATGACTTTCGGTGGGGGCGAGGGCATCTGGACACATATCGGCGACCTGCAGCAGGCAGATGCCGAGCGGCTGGTCGGCTCGGCGCTCGATGCCGGCATCAACTTCATCGACACCGCGGACGTGTACTCGGGTGGCCTCTCGGAGCAGATCACCGGGCAGGCATTGAAGAACCTCAAGGTGCCGCGCGAGAACGTGATCGTCGCGACCAAGGTGTTCAGCGAGATGGGTTCGGGGCCGAACGCGCGCGGCGCATCGCGCGGGCACATCATGGACGGCGTGAAGGCGAGCCTGAAGCGCCTCCAGCTCGACCACATCGACCTCTACCAGATCCACGGCTTCGATCCGGCCACGCCGATCGAGGAAACCGTGCGCGCGCTCGACCAGCTCGTGCGCCAGGGGCATGTGCGCTATGTGGGCGTCTCCAACTGGGCGGCATGGCAGATCGCGAAGGCGCTGGGCGTGGCTGAGCGGCTGGGCCTCTCGCGGTTCGAGTCCCTGCAGGCCTACTACACGATCGCGGGCCGCGATCTCGAACGCGAGCTGGTACCGATGCTCGCCAGCGAAGGCGTCGGCCTCATGGTGTGGAGCCCGCTCGCAGGCGGCCTCCTCAGCGGCAAATACGGACGCGAGCAGCAGGCGGAGGAGGGCAGCCGCCGCACCACCTTCGACTTCCCGCCAGTGAACAAGGACCGTGCGTTCGATTGCGTCGATGCGATGCGTCCGATTGCAAAAGCGCACGGCGTGTCGGTGGCGCAGATCGCGCTGTCGTGGCTGCTCCACCAACCGCAGGTGACGAGCGTGATCATCGGCGCCAAGCGACCGGATCAGCTTGCGGACAACATCGCGGCCACGAAGGTGACGTTGACTGCAGCGGAGCTCGAACAGCTCGACGCGGTGAGTCGCCTGCCGGCCGAGTACCCGGGCTGGATGTTCACGCGGCAGGGCGAGTACCGGCGCAAGCAACTTGCGGACGCGAAGCATAGTTTTCCGCAATGAGACCGGATTCGCGAATCAAGATCATTTTCTTGTAATGAGATTTTTGTCTCATTAGAGTTCACGGCAGGCTCCACAACCCCCAGGAGAACTGCCATGGCACTCACGCGCGCGCAAATGGATAGCAAGATGGACGAGCACTTCGGCTTCGAGGCCCGGGACGATGTCGAAGGCGTGCTCGCCACGCTGTCACCCGATGTGGAGCACGACGTCGTCGGTGCGCCGACCGGACCGACGCGCGGCCATGCCGGCGCGCGACCGTTCTATGAAGCGCTCTTCAACGACCTGTCCGACAGCCGCGTCGAAGCCACGCGTCGCCTCTATGGCGACAACTTCATGGTCGATGAATCGATGTGGCGGGGCAGGGCGCCGGGCCGTCCCTTCGGGCTCGAAGGCCGCGACAGGCCACTCGAATTCCGCCTGCTCCATGTGGTCGAGTTCACCGATGGTGGCGACATCCGGCGCGAGAACGTCTGGCTGGACCTCGCGGCGATCATTCGCCAGCTTCCTCAATGAGCGACGCGGAGACGACCGGCCGCCCTAACCAGCGACGCCGAACCCGAAAGGACCTCCTGCAGGCGGCGGCGCGCCTCATGAAGCAGGGGCGCAAGCCGAGCCTGGAGGAGATTGCCGAAGAGGCAGCGGTGTCGCGCGCGACCGCGTACCGCTACTTTCCGAACGTGGATGCGCTGCATCACGAGGCCTCGCTCGATGTGGCGGTGCCGGAGCCCGTCGAGGTGCTTCGCGACGCACCTGCGCAAGACCCGGTTCAGCGTCTGGAGCGCGTCGACGGTGCGCTCCACGGCATGATCCGCGCCAACGAGGCGGCGCTGCGGCTGCTGCTGGCGCGTTCGATCGAAGGCGCGATGCGGGACGAGCCGGACGGACTTCCTGCGCGGCAGAACCGCCGCACGCCGCTCATCGAGGCGGCGCTGGAGCCGACCCGCGATCAATTCAAGCCCGCCGCTTTCAGGAACCTCAGCCGTGCACTCGCACTCGTGATCGGCACCGAGGCGATGGTCGTCTTCAAGGACGTGCTTCAGCTCGACGATGCCGAAGCGCAGAAGGTCCGGCGGTGGGCCATCCGTGCGCTGGTGGATGCTGCGAAGAAGGCCGGCTGATGCGGCTGATCAGCCAAAGACCTTCGCCAGCAACGACGCCAGCGTGGCTTCGGCTTTCGAGATCATTGCCGCCTCCATTCCTCTCGCGGATGCGGTGAAGTCGGCGTAGCGCGCGAAGGCGGCCTGTTTGTCGAGCGGCGGCAGCATGATCGGCACCGTCCTCAGGTCCTTCTGGTTCAGGCTCGCCTGGTTGACCGCGCGCTTGGCATTGAGTGCGAAGTGCTGCCGCGTCCTTGCCGTCTGCAGTGCCGAGAAGACGTATTGCGGAAACGCACGTTCCGGATCGATGACCAGCCGCATCATGTTCGACTCGAACACGGTGGGCTCCGGCAGCGTGCGGATCATGACGCTCTTGCCCAGATGCTCCGCACTGTTGACGCGATTGACGAGGATGTCGCCCTCGGCCAGCGTGTACTGCGCTGCCTCGTCCTCGTCGAGGCGAAGCCGCTTCAGGCTTGCGGGTTCGCAAAGGGCGCCGTCACGGAAGCTGTCGATCCGCACGATCGGCGTGCCGTCGCCATACGTCGACTTGTGTTTGTACAGGCCGTTCTGCGGTGAAGTCCGCAACAGGCTTTCGAGCGGCACCACGGGCCAGTGCTTTGGATTGGCGAGCGAGTCGCCGAAGGTGTTGGTATGGAGCGCGGGCAGCAGTCGTCCCGTGCGCTCCCGTATTTCGCGACGCATGCGCAGCGCACGTTGCGCACACAGCAGCATGTCGACGATGCGTCGCTGCTTTTCGATCGACGGAAGCGGTATCGCCTGGTCGAACACGCATGCCTCGGTGACGGCCGGATAGAGCGCGCCTTTTGCCAGACGCTCCAGGCCGCGAACGAAGCCTGCGGATTGAACGAAGAAGTAGATGTATTCCGGCAGCACGCGCGGCGTTGCGCGAAGCACGCAGAACGCAGTGCTCGCCACGTTGCCATCGAGCGAATCGGGCACCAGCGCCACCGCGTTGAGATTGGGCCGCACCGTGGAGACCAGCACGTCGCCAGTGCGCAGCAACCTGCGCGCGCGGCTCGGCGCTTCGGCGCCACGCATGGTCCGGGCGCCGCTGATGGACTTGGTCTTGTTGTCGACGGCCGTGACGTCGACGTAGGTGATCGGATCGTCGGGCCAGGCAGTCGGGTTCATCGTGCCCGTTTTCGCCTCGACCACCTCCCGCAGCGCGATCCGGGGCGCTGTCACGGCTTGTACTCCCTGACCATGTCTCGCAGGGTCTCCATCACCTTGACCAGTTCGAGCTCCCGCACGATCACGTCGTCGAGCAGTTCGAGGAAGTCCTGGTGCTCGGCCTCGCTGCTTCCCAGCGGGCGGTAGCGGCTTGCGGTGAGGTTGTAGCTGTTGTCGCGCAGCGCGGCTGCATCGGCGAACCACCACTTCTCGTTCCAGTCCGCATCGGGCTCGCGCGCCTCCCAGCGCGACAGCGAGGCTTCTCGCTGTGCATACGCCATGGCCAGCCGCGGCAGATCGTCGTCCTCGTTGGGCGTGTCGTGGTTGGCGTCGAATTCGTAGCCGTCCTCGTCGACGTGGAGGAACAGCACGCGCCGGGTGGCGCCGCCCTTGCGGAAGAACAGCACCGAGGTCTTCACGCCCGAATAGGGCTGGAAGACGCCACTGGGCAGGCTCAGCACGGCATCGATCTGGTTGCTTTCGACGAGCTGGCGCCGCAGTTCAAGATGGGCGCTCGACGAGCCGAAGAGCACGCCCTCGGGCACGACGACCGCGGCGCGGCCGCCGTCGCGGAGGCTGTCGAGCAGGTACTTGAGGAACAGCAGCTCGGTGCTGCTGGTGGTGCCCACGCGCACCGAATCGACGATGCGTTTCTTGTCGACGCGGCCGGAGAAGGGCGGATTCGCCAGCACGAGGTCGTAGCCTTCGGGCGGCAGGCCGAGCTCTTCCTTGCTGGCTTCGTCGAGGACCGAGGTCAGCACGTTGCGCTGCAGGATGCGCACGTTGTCCAGCCCGCGCAGGCGCAGGTTCATCGTGGCGAGCCGCACCATCTTCGGGTCGACGTCGTTGCCGTAGAAGGTCTTGTTGCGCAGGACGTCGAGGTCCTCGGCCGTGAGCAGATCGCCGAGGCCGCGCCGCTGGGTCTTGCCTTCCACTTCGACCTCGACGATGGTCTCGGGCGACGAACGTCCGAGCCGGATGTGGTTGTACGCCGCCACCAGAAAGCCCGCGGTGCCCGCGGCCGGGTCGTAGATGGTCTCGCCGATGGTCGGGTCCACCATCTCGACGATGCGCCGGATGATGTGGCGCGGCGTGCGGAACTGCCCGAGCTCGCCCGCCTGCTTGATCTGCCGCAGCACATGCTCGAAGAGATCGCCCTTGGTGTCGGAGTCGGCATCGGCAAGGCCCAGTCCGTCCACGAGGCGGACGACCTGCGTCAGCACCGTCGGGTCGTGGATGCCGAGGCGCGCGCTGCGCATGAAGTCGTGCGCGCCGGCCGCACCGATCTCCGCGAAGAACGGGAAGACCTGGTCACCCACGAAATCCACCAGTGCCTGGCCTGACATTTCCCGCGCCCAGACGGTCCAGCGAAAGCGGTCGCGCGGAATCGTCCGCTCTGCGGTCCGCAGCACGGTGGCGATGCGACCACCTTCGCGCGCGGAAGTCTCGGCACTCCGGAGCGTCCATTCGCCATCGAAGATGCCGCCATAGGGCTCTTTCAGGACCTCGGCGCGCCTTCTGTTCTCGTCGTCGATGGTCTCCAGCAGGAAGAAGAAAAAGAGGAACGACAACTGCTCCGCATTGCTGACGGGATCGGGATAGCCGCCGCCAAAGAGGTAATCGCGAATCTGGTCGATCGACCGTCGCATTTCAGCGGTCAGGGGCATGGAAAAGCTTCTTGATGCGGGTACTCATGGATGGCCCGCGAGTCTACGGCCCAATCGGCGGCGCCTCAGGCACTGCCTGCGCGCGGCGCCAAGGTGTAGCAAACTCGCGCAATGACACAGAACCCTGATCTCGAAGTGCTCCCACGCGACATTTCGGCCTATCGCCAAGGCAACACCGGCATCGACTACGTCCACCGCTTCGAATCCGGCAAGCCCGGCCCGCATGTGCTGATCAATGCGCTGACCCATGGCAACGAAATCTGCGGGATGGTGGCGGCGACTCATCTGCTCGATACGGGCGTCCGTCCGCTCATCGGTACGCTCACCGTGAGCTTCGCGCATGTGGAGGCCTACAACGCCTTCGATCCGGCCAAGCCCTTCGACAACCGGCAGATCGTCCATAACCTCAACCGTGTTTGGTCCGACGAGTGGCTCGATGGCCCCGAGGACAGCCCCGAACTGCGCCGCGCACGCGAGCTGCGTCCGGTGGTGGCGGCGGCGGATCACATCCTCGACATTCATTCGACGAGCCAGGACGTGGTGCCCTTCTGGGTGTACCCCGCCTACGAGCGCAACGCGAAGGTGGCGATGGCGATCGGCCTGCCGCCGGTTCATCTGGTGATGCCGGCCGGACTGGGCTCCGGCACGCCATTGATCCAGCATGGGCTGCATGCCGGTGCCGATGCGCCGGGCGCGGCAGTGGTTGTGGAGTGCGGCCAGCACTTCAAGCAGTCAGCGGCCGATCTCGCGACCGAAGTGACGCTGCGTTTCCTTGCGCATTTCGGGTTGATCGAGAGGGCGCCCACCGCTCCGCCGGCACCACAGCGGCGTTACGAGCTGCTGGAGACGCATGTGATCAAGTCGGAGGACTTCCGCTTCGTGCGGCCGTTGATCGGGTTCGAGACCTTTGCCAAGGGCGAGCTCATCGCGAACAACGGCCCCGACGAGATCCGTGCGCCCTGCGATGACTGCACCGTGTTCATGCCGGCGCAGCGTGCGATCGTGGGGCGCGAAGCGGTCTATCTCACCAAGCCGCTCTGACTTATTTGCCCCAGCTGTCCCGCATCCCGGCCGCGCGGTTGAACACGCGCTGGCCGTTTGCGCCCACGTGCGAATCGAGCACGAAGTAGCCGTGGCGCTCGAACTGGTAGGGCGCGCCCGGCGCGGCCGACGCCAGTGACGGCTCGGCGTAGCCCTGCGTCACGACGAGGCTGTCGTTGTTGAGTTCGTCGAGCAGTTCGCCGCTTCCGGGTTGCGCGGCTGCGAAGAGGCGCTCGTAGAGACGCACCTCGGCCGGCAGCGCATCGGCGGCCGCGACCCAGGTGATGTTCCCCTTGACCTTGATCGCGTCGGCGCCGGGTGTGCCGCTCTTCGTGTCGGGCACCAGCTTGGCTTGCACTTCGACGAGCTTGCCGTCGGCATCGCGCGTCGCGCCGGTGCATTCGATCACGTGGCCGTACTTGAGGCGCACCTTGTTGCCGGGGAAGAGGCGGAAGAAGCCCTTGGGCTGCACGTCTTCGTAGTCGGTGCGCTCGATCCACACTGCGCGGCCGAGCTTGAAATTGCGGCGGCCCATCTCGGCGTGGTGCGGATGCACGGGCGCCGTGCATTCGTCGAGCACGTCGTCGCCGCCCATCAACTCGCCCCAGTTGGTGATGACGAGCTTGACCGGGTCGAGCACCACCATCGCACGCGGGGCGACCGGGTCGAGCGTGTCGCGCAAAGCGGCTTCGAGGCTCGCGTAGTCGATCCAGCCACCGGACTTGGTCACGCCGGAGCGTTCGCAGAAGAGCTTGAGTGCTTCAGGCGTGTAGCCGCGGCGGCGCAGCCCGGCGAGCGTGGGCATGCGCGGATCGTCCCAGCCATCGACATGTCCGTCTTCCACCAGTTGGCGCAGCTTGCGCTTGCTGGTGATGACGTGCGTGACGTTGAGCCGCGCGAATTCGTATTGGCGCGGATGCGGCGAAGCGATCAGGCCGCCTTCGGCGAGCCGGTCGAGCAGCCAGTCGTAGAACGGGCGCTGGTCTTCGAATTCCAGCGTGCAGATGCTATGGGTGATCTGCTCCAGCGCGTCCTCGATCGGGTGCGCGAAGGTGTACATCGGATAGATGCACCACTTGTCGCCGGTGTTGTGGTGCGTCGCGCGGCGGATGCGGTAGAGCGCCGGGTCGCGCATGTTGATGTTGGGGCTCGCCATGTCGATCTTCGCGCGGAGCACCGCGGCGCCGTCGGGCAGCTTGCCGTCGCGCATTTCGCGGAAGCGCGCGAGGTTTTCCTCGGGCGTGCGGAAGCGGAAGGGGCTGTCGGTGCCCGGCGTGTTGAAGTCGCCGCGATTGGCCCGGATCTCCTCGGCACTCTGCTCATCGACGTAGGCATGACCGGAGGTGATCAAGTACTCGGCCGCGCGGTACATGAAGTCGAAGTAGTTGCTCGCGAAGTAGACGTGGTCGTTGCGCGCGCCGGGGTGGGCCGGGTCGTCGGCCATCACGGGTTCGTAGCCCATCCATTGCACGGCGTCGCGGATCGCGTCGACGTATTCCTGCTCTTCCTTTTCGGGATTG
Source organism: Variovorax sp. Sphag1AA (assembly GCF_014192575.1). Lineage (GTDB taxonomy): Bacteria > Pseudomonadota > Gammaproteobacteria > Burkholderiales > Burkholderiaceae_C > Variovorax. The sequence goes on from NZ_JACHYC010000001.1 coordinate 106,911, forward strand.
GTGTCGTCGAAGCGCAGGTGGCACACGCCGCCGTATTCCTTGGCGAGCTCGAAATTCAGCCAGATGCTCTTGGCGTGGCCGATGTGGAGGTAGCCGTTGGGTTCTGGCGGAAAACGCATGCGGACCTTGGCCGGGTCTTGCATGCCTTGGGCGTGGTGAGCGGCATCGCCGGGGTCGCCACCCCATTTGCGGTCGGAATATGTGCCCTGCTCGAGATCGTTTTCGATGACGTGGCGCAAGAAATTGCTAGGCTTGGCGGTATCGTTGTCGGCTGCGGCGGAAGTCATTCACGCATTCTACGTGCCGCTGGAGGCACGTTACCTTTGGCAACCTTCTTCACAGAGCGGCGTACACCGCCTTGACACTTGCCGCGTTGAATACGCACATGGGCGATCGATACGCCCGCTTTAAACAGGAGTCCAGACATGAGCACAACTCGATCCACACTCTTCAAATGGGCCGCTGCAGGCGCTGTCGCCGCAGGTGCGCTCTTTGCCGCAGCGTCCGCGAGCGCAGCCAATGTTGCCTGGTCGGTCGGTGTCAACGTCCCTGGCGTCGCCGTCGGTGTCGCATCGCCGCAACCGTATTACGTCGCCCCGGCGCCGGTCTATTACCCGCCAGCGGCCTATGTGGCTCCGGCACCGGTGTATGTCCGCCCGGCACCCGTTTATTACGCACCGGCGCCGCGTTACTACCGTCCGGCTCCCGTGTACTACCCGGGGCCGTACTACCACGGCCACGGCCACCGTTACTACCGCTGAGCGAACGGCTCACACCTATAAATAGCCTGCTGTCACATGAAAAGGCCGGCCCCGTCAAAAGGGCCGGCCTTTTCTTTGGTCCGTTGGCCTCGTTCTTGCGGTGTCAGAGCCGGACTACATCGCCCTGAATAGATGGGCATACAGGCGGCTGACCGGGATTTTTTCGGTCCGTCCGCGCAGCGTCAGATGCTGCTTGCCCGCCTCGTCGCGGTGGACTGCTTCGATCGCATCGGCGCGCACCACCGCCGCACGGTGAACCTGCCAGAAGGCCTGCGAATCGAGTTGCGGCAGCAATTGCTTGAGCGGTGTGCGAATAAGGTATTCGTTTTGTGCGGTGATCACTCGGACGTACTTGTCGGCCGCTTCGAAGTACTGCACCTCGTCGATCGGCACCATCCGGACCGTGTTGCCTGACGATCCCGCCTCGCTCGCAGGAATCAGCTTGAGCGGTGCGACACCGGTGGATGCGGATTCGGCGGCCCCGAGCACCTTTCGCCATTGCGCGAGCGTGCTGGCGAGCGCATCGTCCGCAGGCAGGGACGACGATGAACGCTGGTCCAGCGCCGCGCGCACGCGGGTCACGGTGCGGCGCAGCCGGTCGGACTGCACCGGCTTGAGCACATAGTCGATCGCCTGCGCATCGAAGGCGCGCGCGGCGTATTCGTCATAGGCGGTCACGAAGACGAGTTGCGGCATGGGCGCCTCGTCCACCGGCCAGGCGTCGGCCAGTTCCGCCGCCGCGCCGAGTCCGTCGAGTCCGGGCATGCGGATGTCGAGAAAGAGCACCTGCGGAAGCTGCTCCAGCGCTTCGCGCACTGCACTGCGTCCGTCGCCGACGGTGGCGACCACCTGCAATTCAGGCCATACGGCGGCCAGTTCGGCGCGAAGGGCTTGTGCGAGCAGCGGCTCGTCTTCGGCGATGAGTGCGGTCGGATTCATTCAGTTCAGGCAGACAGGGGGAAGCTGATGGCTGCACGGGTCCCGCCGGTCGGCAGCGGGGCCATCGTCATGGTGCTTTGCGGGCCGTAGACGGTCTGCAGCCGTTCGCGCACCTGCGCAAGCCCGAAGCCGCCTTCCTTGGACGGCGCAGCCGCTTCGGCATCGATGCCGACGCCGGTGTCCGTCACTTCGATGAGCAGGGTCGTGCCGTTGCGTCGGGCGCGTACGACGATCTCGCCGCCTTCCACGCGGGGCTCGAGGCCGTGGCGAATGCTGTTTTCAACCAGCGGTTGCAGCATCAGCGGCGGCACCGGTACGTCGCGCAGCCCATCGGGCAGGTCGAGCGTATAGCGCAGCCGGTCGCCCATTCGCACGGACATCAGTTCGAGGTAGTCGCGCAGCCGGTCGAACTCGGCCGCCAGCGGATGCGCCAGCGAGCGCGAGCCGCCGAGCGTCACGCGCAGGTAGCTGTTGAGCCGGTCGAGCATCGCGATCGCGCGATCCGGGTCGGTCTTGATCAGCACGCGCAGGTTCGCGAGCGTATTGAAGAGCATGTGCGGCTCGAGCTGCGTTTCGAGCAGCTTGAGCCGTGCATCGGCCGCGTCGCGCTCGGCGATCGCGATGGCGCCTTCGAGGTACTTGCTGCGCCCGCGGCTGTAGTAGTAGTAGCAGATGACCACGCCCGAGACGACGGTGATGACCACCATCGAGGCCAGCTTCTGGGGTGCCATGGTCCAGAGCCCGAAGACCGGCGCGCCGTTGTAGGCATCGCCAATCGCATTACCGACGACGAAGCCCACGAAGATGCCGAAGACCACCAGCGCGATGCCCTTGGGGCCGTGCGGCCAGAGTTTGCTGGGGTCCGGGCTCATCATCAGGCGGCCCAGATCGATGATGAGCCAGCTGATCAGGCCGATCGCGAGCGAATAGACGAACTGCGAGATCCAGCTGCCATGCCCCGTGATGATGAAGATGATCGCGATCAGGCAGCAGATGAACGCGGTGCTCACCCCGTGTCGCAACACGTCCCGCATGTTTTCGCGCGTGAGGTTGCGCTTGAACGTGGCGATCAAGAGGCGTCTCCGGTCATGGCTGCCGATTCTGGACGAAGTTGCCAGTCAAAGGCCTTCACCACGGATCGCCATGGCTCGCATCGAGCTTGGCGCGCTCGTGCGCCACCATCCGTTCGAGCAGATTGCCGCCGGGCGCGAAGAGCCAGACGGAAGCGCCGTGCAGCGCAAGGCCCAGGCCCCATCCGAGCAGCGGGAAGATCGCCCAGCCGCGGCCGGTGTAGAGCGACAGCCCGATGAGCATCATGTTGACCGTCGCGTAGACGGTGGCGTGGATGAACCAGCCGATCTTCGCCTTCGCGCGCTTGCGGGCCAGGTGGTCGATGTCTTCGTTGGTCATGATCAAGCTCCTTCGTCTCTGGTTTGCGGTTCAGGCGGCGACCCCGGCGGCGTCTCCGCGCATCGCAAGGCGCCACAGGCGGATCGCACGGCCGACGAAGACGCCGGTAAACGTGCCGTACAGGGCGCTGATGCCGATGCTGAAGGGCGTCTGGTGAGCGTACTCCGGATGGAATGCCATCAGCACGCCGACGATGTACTTGGTGAAGAAGATGCCCATCATGAGCATCAGCGGCACCGCAGTCCCCGCGATATGGAAGCGGCGGGCCGCAGCGTCGTAGCGTGTGCCCGCGGGCAACTCGCGTTGCAGCACCAGCGCGAGCGTCGCGAAGACCATGGCAGCCCAGGCCAGCAGCGACACGATCGAATCGCCGAAAGCAGATGCGACCCCGAAGACCGACAGGCCGCCCATCACCACCGGCATGAGCGCCGTGCGGGTCATGCTCAGGCTGGACGCGACGAGTTGGCGGGCGCCGAGCCACAGCAGCAACGCGAAGAGGCCGAAGACCCACTTGGGGGTGTGAAGGAGGATCTGCATCAGCATGGTGTGCTCCGTGAGAGGTGGATGGGTTCCTGAATCGATGGGCGGACTGTGCCGGCGACCCGTCCCGCCCGCCATGGCGATGCGACGAACTGCACCCCGGCGGCGCCAGTTGCAGATCGCTGTCGCCAGATGCAGACGGCAACCTGGGCTTTACCGAGGCTTTACGGTTTGTAAGAACGGAGCGCTACGATTCCCGGCTCCACTCAGAGGCATACGTCCAAAGCCTGACTCCAACAATGTCGTCACCCAACGCCGAGCCCAACCTTCCCATCCATCCCGAACCCCGGCCTCCTTCACGTGGACGGCGCTGGCTGGGTACGTCGCTGGCGCTGATCCTCGTGGCGGGACTGGCGGCAGGCGGGTGGTATCTCATCAAGCGCTCGGGCGAGCCGGCAGGCGGACGTCCCGGCTTCGGCGCCGGTGGCCTCAGCCAGACGGTCGGCCATTCGGAGGCACGCCGCACGGACCTCCCCATCCTCATCGACGCGCTCGGCACCGTGACGCCGCTGGCGACCATCACGCTGCGGCCGCAGGTCGGCGGGGTGCTGACCGAGGTGCTCTATACGGAAGGGCAGACGGTCACCAAGGGACAAGTGCTCGCGCGAATCGATCCGCGCCCTTATGAACAGGCGCTGGCCCAGGCGCAGGGCACGCGGGTGCGCGACGAGGCGCAGCTCGAGGCCGCCCGCGTCACGTTGGCGCGCTATCGCACGCTGCTCGGCCAGGACTCGATCGCCCGGCAGGACGTCGACACGCAGGCCGCGCTGGTCAAGCAGCTCGAAGGTGCGGTGATCACCGATCGCGCCGCCGAAGCCGCAGCCAAGCTCAATCTCGAATACACGCGCATCACCGCACCGGTGGCGGGCCGCATCGGGCTTCGCACGGTCGACCCGGGCAACAACGTGACGGCCAACGCGACCACGGGCATCGCGGTCATCACGCAGATGAACCCGATCGACGTGCAGTTCGCGGTGCCGCAGGACCGCGTGCCCGACATCCAGGCCCAGCTCTCCAAGGGCGAGCCGCTGCACGTAAAGGCCATGGACCGCGTGCGCGCTTCGGTGCTCGACACCGGCACCTTCTCGACGCTCGACAACGTGGTCGACACCAGTACCGGCACCGTCAAGGCCAAGGCGCGCTTCGCGAACCAGGGCGCGCCGCTGTTCCCGAACCAGTTCGTCAACGTGCAGATGACGCTGCGCACCATCAGCGCCGTCGTCGTGCCGGTGACCGCGGTGCGCACTGGGCCAAACGGCACGTTCGTCTATGTGATCAACGAGGACCGCACCGTGTCCATGCGCGCGGTCAAGCGCGGCGAGTCGACGGTCGATCTGGTGGCGATCAACGACGGTGTGAAGGAAGGTGAACTCGTCGTCACCGAGGGCGGCGATCGCCTCAAGGACGGCGCGCGTGTGATGTTGCAGGGCGAAAAGCCGACGCCGCCGCGCCAGGGTGCGAAGGGCCAGCGCGGCGAAGGGCAGCAGCAAGGGCGTCGCCAGCGTCCGCCACCGCAGTAAGCAAGGGACAGGTAAGAAGATGAGTCCTTCGCGCGTCTTCATCGAGCGGCCGGTCGCGACCGCGCTGCTGATGCTCGCCATCGTCCTCGCGGGGCTGGTCGGCTTCCGGTTCCTGCCGCTGGCCGCTCTGCCGCAGGTCGATTACCCGACCATCCAGGTGCAGACGCTCTATCCGGGCGCGAGCCCGGAGGTCATGAGCCGCACCGTCACCGCGCCGCTGGAACGCCAGTTCGGCCAGATGGCGGGCCTCGATCGCATGAGTTCGACGAGCGCCACGGGCGTGTCGATCATCACGCTGCAATTCGCGCTCGACCAGACGCTCGACGTCGCCGAGCAGCAGGTGCAGGCTGCGATCAACGCGGGTGGCTCGCTGCTGCCGGCCGACCTGCCCGCGCCGCCGGTCTACGCCAAGGTCAACCCGGCCGATGCGCCGATCCTCACGCTGGCGGTCAGCTCCGAAACCATGCCGCTCACCGAGGTGCAGAACCTCACGAACACGCGGCTCGCGCAGAAGATCAGCCAGGTCGGCGGCGTCGGCCTGGTGACGCTCAACGGGGGACAGCGACCGGCGGTGCGTATCCAGGCAAACACCAATGCGCTTGCGTCGGTGGGTATCGGCCTCGACACGCTGCGGCAGGCGATTGCCGCGGCCAACTCCAACAGCGCAAAGGGCAGCTTCGACGGCCCTAAGCGCGCCTACACGATCAATGCGAACGACCAGCTCGTTGCCGCGGCCGACTACAAGAACCTGATCGTCGCGTGGAAGAACGGGGCGCCCGTGCGCATGAGCGACGTGGCCCGCGTGATCGATGGCGCCGAGAACACCCAGCTCGGCGCCTGGGCGGCGGTGCGGCCCGACGAGAAAGCGGGCGACGAAGAGGCCAAGCTGTATCCGGCCATCATCCTGAACGTGCAGCGCCAGCCCGGCGCGAACGTGATCGGCACGGTCGACGCGATCAAGAAGCAACTGCCCGAGCTCGAATCCTCGCTGCCCGGCTCGATCAAGGTCGAGGTGCTGAGCGACCGCACCACCGGCATCCGCGCATCGGTCAGCCACGTGCAACTCGAACTGGCGCTTGCTGTGGTGCTGGTCGTGCTGGTGATCTTCTTCTTCCTGCACAGCCTGCGCGCGACGATCATCGCCAGCATCGCGGTTCCGATCTCGCTGATTGGCACTTTCGGTCTGATGTACCTGCTGGGCTACAGCCTGAACAACCTCAGCCTGATGGCACTGACCATCGCGACCGGCTTCGTGGTGGACGACGCGATCGTGATGATCGAGAACATCGCCCGCTATCTGGAGGACGGTGAGCCGCCGTTCCAGGCTGCGCTGAAGGGTGCGACGCAGATCGGCTTCACCATCATTTCGCTGACGGTGTCGCTGATCGCGGTGCTGATCCCGCTGCTCTTCATGGGCGACGTGGTCGGCCGCCTGTTCCGTGAATTCGCGGTGACGCTGGCGATCACGATCCTGATCTCTGCCGTGGTTTCGCTCACGCTGGTGCCGATGATGTCGGCGCGCTGGCTCAAGCCCGAATCGGAAGAGGGCGGCCGTTTTGGCGCGAGCGTGCAGCGCTTCTTCGAGCGGGTGATTGCCCGCTACGACACATGGCTGCAATGGGTGTTCCGCCACCAGACGCTCACACTCATCGTTGCGGCGCTGACGATGGCGCTCACGGTGTTGCTCTACGTCGTGATCCCGAAGGGCCTTTTCCCGACGCAGGACACCGGCCAGCTCAAGGCCCGCATCGAAGCCGCCCAGGAAGTCTCGTACGCGCGCATGGCCGACCTGCAGCAGTCCGCCGCGAACGCAATCCTGGCCGATCCGGACGTGCAGAGCCTGAGCTCTGTGGTGGGCGTCGATGCCGCCAACAACACCGCGCTGAATATCGGCAGCATGCTCATCAACCTGCGCAAAGGCCACGATTCGCAGGCCGATGTGATGCAGCGCCTGCGCGAGCGCGTGCGCGCCAATGTCGCCGGCGCCACGCTGTACCTGCAGCCGACGCAGGACCTGACCATCGACGCTGAAACCGGACCGACCGAATTCCGCGTGTCGCTCGAAGGTGTGGACACCGCGACGGTGAACACCTGGGCCACCAAGCTGGTCGAGCGCCTGCGCAGCGAGCCGCTGGTGCGCAACCCGACCACCGATGCGGGCGCGCAGGGCCTTGCTGCGTATGTCGACATCGACCGCAACACCGCGTCGCGGCTCTCGGTCACCGCCAGTTCGGTGGACGACGCGCTCTACAGTGCCTTCGGACAGCGCATCGTCTCGACCATCTTCACCGAGACCAACCAGTACCGCGTGATCCTCGAAGCGCAGCGCGAGCCGCTGTCTTCGCCCGAGGCGCTGGGCAATCTGCAGTTGCGCACAGGCGCCGGCACGGCGACGCCGCTTTCGTCGCTGGCGGCGGTGCGCGAGCAGTACGCGCCGCTCCAGGTCACCCGCGTGGCGCAGTACCCGGCGGCGACCATCGGCTTCGACACCGCGCCGAACGTGGCGCTTGGCAAGTCGGTCGCGGCGATCCGTTCAGTGGCGAAGGAAATCGGCATGCCCGCAAGCGTGAGCATGACCTTCCTCGGTGCGGCGGGCGCCTACGAGAAGTCGCTCACCAACCAGCTCTGGCTCATCCTTGCGGCGGTCGTGTGCGTGTACATCGTGCTGGGCGTGCTCTACGAGAGCTACATCCATCCGTTGACGATCCTCTCCACACTGCCTTCGGCCGGCGTGGGTGCGCTATTGGCGCTCATCGTGACCGGCAACGACCTCGGCGTTATAGGGATCATCGGCATCATCCTGCTGATCGGTATCGTCAAGAAGAACGCGATCATGATGATCGACTTCGCGATCGATGCCGAGCGGCACCAGGGCAAGTCGCCGCTGGAAGCTATCCACCAGGCTGCGCTGCTGCGCTTCCGGCCGATCCTGATGACGACGCTGGCCGCGCTGTTCGCCGCGCTGCCGCTGATGTTCGGGTGGGGCGAAGGTGCCGAGCTGCGCCGGCCGCTGGGCCTCGCGATCTTCGGCGGACTGGTGGTGAGCCAGGTGCTGACGCTTTTCACCACGCCGGTGATCTACCTGGCTTTCGACCGCATGGGCCGCAGGCTGGGTGGTGGCCGCAAGGGCGACCGTGATGGCGACACCGAAGACAGCGGGGTGGCCGCGTAAGCGGGGCCGGACATGAACCTTTCCAGGCCTTTCGTCCAGCGCCCGGTGGCCACAGTGCTGCTGACCATCGGCATCGCGCTGGCCGGCATCATCGGCTTCCTGGTGCTGCCCGTCTCGCCGCTGCCGCAAGTCGACTATCCGACGATCTCGGTGCAGGCCAGCCTCGCGGGCGCGAGCCCCGACACGATGGCCTCCAGCGTCGCAACCCCGCTGGAGCGGCGACTGGGCATCATTCCGGGCGTCAACGAACTCACATCCACGAGTTCGCAGGGCTCGGCACGCGTCACGCTGCAGTTCGACCTGAGCCGCAACATCGACAGCGCCGCGCGCGAAGTGCAAGCCGCGATCAACGCCGCCCGCGTCGATCTTCCGGCGACGCTGCGCAGCAACCCGACATACCGCAAGCGCAATCCGGCGTCGGCGCCGGTGATGATCCTCGCGCTCACCTCGAAGACGCGCACGCCCGGCCAGATCTACGAAGAGGTCTCGAACATCGTCAGCCAGCGCCTTTCACAGGTGGAAGGTGTCGGCGAGGTCGAGATCGGCGGCGGTTCGCTGCCGGCGGTGCGGGTGGAGCTGGAGCCCTTCGCGCTCAACAAGTTCGGCATCAGCACCGAGGATGTGCGCGCTGCCATCCAGGCCAACAACGCCAACCGGCCCAAGGGCGCGATCGAGAGCGCCGACCGCAAGCTGCAGATCTACACGCCAGCACCGGGACGGAAGGCGGTCGACTATCGCGACCTGGTGATCGCCTGGCGCAACAACGCGGCGGTGCGCCTCAGCGACGTGGCACGGGTGATCGACGGCGTCGAGAACACCCGGACGCTGGGCCTCTTCAACGGCGAACCGGCGGTGATCGTGCTGGTGACCCAGTCGCCCGGCGCCAACATCATCGAGACCGTGGATGGCGTGCGCAACCTGCTGCCCGAACTTCGGGAGCAGTTGCCGCAGGACATCAACATCGAGGTGGCCTCGGATCGCACCAATTCCATCCGCGCCTCGCTGCACGAGATCGAGACCACGCTGTTGATCTCCGTCGCGCTGGTGGTGCTGGTGGTGGGCCTCTTCCTGCGCAAGGCGCGCGCGACCATCGTGCCGGCGGTGGCGACCGTGGTGTCGCTGCTGGGCACCTTCGGCGTGATGTACCTGCTGGGCTACAGCCTGAACAACCTGAGCCTGATGGCGCTCACGGTGGCCACTGGTTTCGTGGTCGACGACGCGATCGTGGTGCTCGAAAACACCATGCGCCATGTCGAGTCCGGCATGAACCGCGTGGAAGCCGCATTGCGCGGTGCGCGCGAAGTCGGCTTCACCGTGCTGTCGATCAGCCTGTCGCTGGTGGCGGTGTTCATCCCGCTGCTCTTCATGGGCGGGCAGGTGGGGCGGCTGTTCCGCGAGTTCGCGGTCACGTTGTCGGTCTCGGTGCTGATTTCGCTGGTGATCTCGCTCACCACCACGCCGATGCTGTGCGCGATGCTGCTGCGCAGCGAGGCGGAAGAGGGCGACAAGAAGCCCGGCAAGGTGCGCGGCTTCTTCATCCGCATCACGGAGAGCGCGTGGAACCGCACGCTGGTCGCCTACGCCCACAGCCTCGACTGGGCGCTGGCGAGCAAGGGTGTGGTGATTGCGGTTCTGCTCGCCGTGATCGCGCTCAACGTCTATCTCTTCAATGCGATTCCGAAGGGCTATTTCCCGCAGCAGGACAACGGCCAGCTCAATGCCGGCCTGCGCGCCGACCAGAGCATCTCGTCGGCCGCGATCGCCGAGAAGCTCAGGCAGGCGGTGGACATCATCCGCAAGGATCCGGCGGTCGATACCGTCGTCGGGTTCTCGGGCGGCGGGCGTGCGGGCGGCGGCTTCATGTTCGTCAACCTCAAGCCGGTGTCGCAGCGCACGGATCGCACGCAGGCGGTGATCGATCGGCTGCGTCCGCAGCTCAACCAGCTCACCGGGCTGCGCGTGTTCCTGAGCCCGGTGCAGGATCTGCGCATGGGCGGCAGGTCGAGCAACTCGACCTACCAGTACACGCTCAAGAGCGACAACCTCAATGACCTGCGCGCATGGTCGACCAAGCTCGCCGACCGTCTGCGGCAGGAGACCGCGCTGACCGACGTCGACAGCGACGATGCGGACAACGGCGTCGAGACCTTCGTCGATGTCGACCGCGATGCGGCCGCGCGGCTGGGCGTCAATTCGGCCGCGGTCGATGCCGCGCTCTACAACGCCTACGGGCAGCGATCGGTTGCGACCATCTATGACGAGCTGAACCAGTACTCGGTGATCATGGAATGGGCGCCGCGTTTCCAGCGTTCGCCGATCGTGCTGCGGGACCTCTACGTGCCCTCGACGCTGTCCGCCACCACCAACGCGAGCGGCGCCACGATCGTCAGTTCGGTGGAGGACAACAAGGACACCACCACCGGCACTTCGACGCTCGTGTCGGCCAACCCGTCATCGCGCACCGCATCGACCGGACAGCAGGTCGCGACCGACACCACGCTGATGGTTCCGTTGTCGACCTTCGCCAAGTTCAGGGAGCGCGCGGTGCCGACGTCGATCGATCACCAGGACACCGAGCTCGCGAGCACCGTCTCGTTCAGCCTCGCCGACGGTGTGAGCCTGAGCGACGCGAAACGCGTCGTCGCAGAGGCCGAGGCCGACATCGCGATGCCGGTCAACGTGCGCGGCAGCTTCCAGGGCACGGCGCTTGCGGCCCAGCAGTCGCAGGGGCAGCAGTGGTTCCTGATCGTCGCGGCGCTCGTGGTGATCTACATCGTGCTCGGCGTGCTCTACGAGAGCCTCGTTCATCCGATCACGGTGCTGACAACCTTGCCTTCAGCCGGTGTCGGCGCGGTGTTGGCACTGCTGCTGTTCCGCATGGAGTTTTCCATCATCGCGTTGATCGGCGTGTTCCTGCTGATCGGCATCGTGAAGAAGAACGCGATCCTGATCATCGACTTCGCGCTCGAAGCGGAGCGTGCGCGCGGCCTGACCGCCACGCAGGCGGTGCGTGAGGCCTGCCTGCTGCGCTTCCGCCCGATCCTGATGACCACACTGGCTGCCGCGCTGGGCGCATTGCCGCTTGCGATCGGCTTCGGACTGGGCGCCGAGCTGCGTCAGCCGCTGGGCGTGGCGATCATCGGCGGCTTGATCGCGAGCCAGATGCTGACGCTGCTGACGACGCCGGTGGTGTATGTGTTGCTGGACAAGCTGCGGCGCCGCACGTCCAACGAAAGAAACCTTAGCCGTGCGGCCGACGTGAACCCGACATCATGAGTGCTTCGAATCCATTGATCTCCCGCAACCCCCCGCGAGCGCTCGCGCGAACGGCGATGGCCCTGGCATTGATTGCCGCGCTGGCCGCGTGCGCGGTCGGCCCTGAATATGTCCAGCCGGAAACGGCAAATCCCCCGGCTTGGAAGTCCGCACCTGCCGCCGAGGGATGGCTACCTGCCGCGCCCGCGGATGCGCTGGATCGCGGTGAATGGTGGAAGCTCTTCGGCGACGCGACCCTCGACGATCTCGCCTCTCGCGTGCAGGTGTCGAACCAGAACATCGCTGCCGCCGTCGCCAACTACTCGCAGGCGCAAGCGCTGGTTCGCGGGCAACGAGCGGCACTGTTCCCGAGCGTGGCGGTCGACGGCAGCGCGCGCCGCAGCGGTGCGCGCAACACATCGCCGTCGAACGCGATGGCCGCTTCGCTCAACGCCGACTGGGCACCGGACGTGTGGGGACGCTTGCGCAAGGCGGTCGATAGCGCGCAGGCGAACGCGCAGGCGAGCGAGGCCGATCTGGCGCTGGCGCGCCTGTCCGCCATCGGTGATCTCGCGACCAACTACTTCTCGCTGCGTGAGGCCGACGCCGAACTGCGCATCCTCGACGTCACGCTCGAAGGCTACGAACGCAGCCTGAAGATCACGCGCAATCGCTATGAGGCCAGCATCGCGGCGCAAAGCGATGTGCTGCAGGCGGAGACGCTGCTGGTCACGACCCGGGCGGAACGCGTGGCGCTCAAGCGCACGCGAGACACGCTGGAGCACGCAATCGCCGTGCTGATCGGCGCGGCGCCGGCGGAGTTCTCGCTGCCCGCCGCCGACTGGAAGCCGGTGGTGCCCGGCATTCCGTCCGGCGTTCCGACGCTGCTGCTTCAGCGCCGTCCCGACATCGCGGCCGCCGAGCGCGACGTCGCCTCTGCCAATGCGCAGATCGGCATCGCGCGATCGGCCTACTACCCGAGCTTCACGCTCAACGGCGCCGTCAGCAGCACCACAACGCGCGTGGGTGATCTCTTCAACGCCTCGAATACGCTCTGGTCGCTCGGGTTGTCGGTGGCGCAGGTGGTGTTCGACGCGGGCGCCATCAGTGCGAGCGTCGATGCGGCCAAGGCGAGCCATGAGGCATCCGTTGCGCGTTACCGGCAGACGGTGCTGACCGCGTTCCAGAACGTCGAGGACCAGCTGACCGCCGGCGCCAGCTTGGCCGAGCAGGAAACCATGCGCAGGCAGGCTTCGGCTGCAGCGGACCGGACCGAGGAGCAGTTCCTCAATCGCTATCGCGCGGGCACCATCGACTACACCAGCGTCGTGGTGGCGCAGGTGTCGGCGCTCAATGCGCGGCGCACGCTGCTGCAAGTGCAGGTCAGCCGGCAGACCGCGGCGGTGGCACTGATCCAGTCGCTCGGCGGCGGATGGCATGCCGACTGGATGCAGGACGTCGTCCAGCCTGTCGCGAGCAGCGGCTCCTGAGCTACGCTCGGGGCATGACACGCATCGCCCTGATTCATGCCCTGAGCCATTCGATCGCGCCCATCAACGACGCCTTCGAACGCGATTGGCCCGAGGCCGTTCGCATGAACCTCATGGACGACAGCCTTTCTGCCGACCTCGTGCGCGCTGGTGGCCTCGATGCGGCGATGCACGAACGCTTCCTGCGGCTCGGGCAATACGTGGTGGATGCCGGTGCGAACGGCATCCTGTTCACCTGCTCGGCGTTCGGATCGTGCATCGAGGCAGTCGCGCGGCGGCATGCCGGCATCCCGGTGCTCAAGCCCAACGAAGCCATGGTGGAAGAGGCCGCGGCAGGAACGGGTCGCCTCGGGTTGATCGCCACCTTTCAACCGACGCTGGATTCGATGCCGTCGGAGTTTCCGGAAAGCGTGGACCTGGAGACCGCGCTCGCCGCTGGCGCGATGGAGGCACTGAATCGCGGGGACGTGCGGCAGCACGACGAGCTGGTCGCTGCGCAGGCCAGGGCCCTGAAGGAACGCGGCTGCGTGCGTATCGCGCTGGCCCAGTTCAGCATGGCGCGCGCACGGGCCGCCTGCGAGGACGCATCGGGACTGCCCGTGATGACGACCGTGGACAGCGCCGTGCGGGCATTGCGCGAGCGCGCATCAGCATGAACCAGCTGCTCGACAACATCGCCTGGAACGCGCTTTCCGGCGCGCACGCGAAGTTCTCGTCCGGCAATGACCGGGCACGGCGCTACGCGCCGGGCTTCTCGCCGATCGCCGGTTTCGCGGACACGCGGCATCCCGATTTCGATGCGCTCGCGCCGCTCTGCGAACCCGGCGAAGCCGTCTATTGCATGGACTGGACCGGCGTCGCGCCGACAGGGTGGAACATCGATGTGGATGCCACCATGTACCGGATGGTCTGGGTCGGCGCCATGCCAGGCGACGATCCCGCGCTGGAAGCTGTGCCTCTGCGGCCGGAGCATGCCGCGCAGGCGGTCGAACTCGCAACCCTGACCCGGCCCGGCCCCTTCGGTCCGCACACGCCCGAACTGGGCGAGTATTTCGGCTGCTTCGAGGATGGCCGCCTGATCGCCATGACCGGCGAACGCATGCACGCCGGCACGCTGCATGAAATCAGCGGCGTGTGCACGCACCCGGACTTCCAGGGACGCGGACTCGCCCGACGGTTGATGGAAAAGCTGATCCGCCGCCAGTTGCTGCGTGGCGAGACGCCGTTCCTCCATGTCATGCGCGACAACGACAGCGCGCACCGGCTGTATCTGCGCATGGGCTTCCGAGACCACTGCGAAGCGGCAGTCCGCGTCATCTCGCGGTGCTGATCTGAGTCGCACCTGACTTCTTCCATCGCGATAATCGACGCTCTTTCAAGGAGCACGCGTGGATATCGTTTTGCTGGTCAAGGCCGCCATCATGGGCATCGTCGAGGGGCTGACCGAATTTCTTCCCATCTCATCGACCGGCCACCTCATCCTCGCGGGCTCGCTGCTCGGCTTCGATGACGACAAGGCGAAAGTCTTCGATATCGCGATCCAGACCGGCGCGATCTTCGCGGTCATCCTGGTCTACTGGCAGAAGATCCATTCGACCATCGTCGCGCTGCCGCGCCAGCCCAAGGCGCGGCGCTTTGCGCTCAACGTGCTGATTGCTTTCCTGCCGGCGGTGGTGCTCGGGCTGCTGTTTGGCAAGGCGATCAAGGCGCACTTGTTCATCCCGATCGTGGTGGCGAGCACCTTCATCATCGGCGGCTTCATCATCCTGTGGGCCGAGAAGCGCCCGCCGGGCTCAGTGCGCATCGAGCACGTGGACGACATGACGCCGTGGGACGCGCTGAAAGTCGGGCTCGTGCAGTGCTTCGCGATGATCCCTGGCACCAGCCGGAGTGGCTCGACCATCATCGGCGGCATGCTGCTCGGGTTGTCGCGCAAGGCGGCGACCGATTTCTCCTTCTTCCTCGCAATTCCGACCCTGATCGGCGCGGCCGTCTACAGCCTCTACAAGGAACGCGCGCTGCTGTCCGCGGCAGACATCCCGCTGTTCGCGGTGGGACTCGTGTTCTCGTTCGTGAGCGCCTGGCTTTGCGTCCGCTGGCTGCTGCGCTACATCAGCACCCACGACTTCATCCCGTTCGCGTGGTATCGCATCGCCTTCGGCATCGTGGTGCTGGCGACGGCGTGGAGCGGGCTGGTCGTCTGGGCTGATTGAGCTCGCCCCCAGGCTTCGCGCACTTCGTGTCGCTTCGCCAACCCCCTTCCGGGGGCAATACCAGCGGCCCGGCCAAGCCGGTTCCGCGGTATTTCTGGTACGAGTGGGGCGATCGACCCGTCAGCCGAGCAGATTCCTGAGCGACGCCTCGACGGCCGCCGCGGTGGCGATCGGCTTTTCCATCGGGAAGAGGTGGCTGCCATCGAGCATCGTGATGCGGCCCTTGGTGACCTGCTGGGTCATCGTCATGCCGACTCGGCGCATCTCGACCGACTGGCGGCCGCCGATGAAGGCGGCGGGGCACTTCAAAGGATGCTCGCGCAAGAGAGTGCTGAGGTTGTGCGGCAGGGTGTTGTAGATGGCGGTTTCCACATCGCGATCGAAGCTCAGCGTGCGTGAGTCCTCGGCGTCGAAGGTGCCGTGCTCGATGTAGTCGCGCAGTACGCGCTCGTCCCATTTCGCGAAAGCCTTCTTGCTGCGGAAGTGCTCGAACACGGCGTCGCGGTGTTCCCACGTGTTCTTGCGCTTGCGGCTGATCACGCCGGGCGAGACGCTCTTCATGAGCGGCGTGCGCTTCATGAGGTTGATGGTGCCGGCCCGCCAGCCGCCGATGATCGGCGAGTCGATCAGCACCACCCCGCGCGCGAGTTCGGGATGCTGCGCTGCGCACATCAGGCTCAGGAAGCCACCAAGCGAATGCCCGACAAGGAACACCGGCCCGCCGAGCTTCTTGGTCCGCGCGCGCGTGAAATCGGCCAGCTGCTCCACAAGATGCGGCCAGTTGTCAGTCACCGGGTACTTCGGGTCATGCCCGAATTTCTCGATCGCGTCGATGTCGAAGCCGCGGTTGCGCAAGCTATCGAGCATCACCCGATAGGTGCTCGCCGGGAAGCTGTTGCCGTGGGAGAAGATGACAGGAGGAAGCATAGGAATCAGGGGACCATGACACACGGAGCAAACCGGCCAGCGAAGCGAAGCCCGTTCGAGAAACCCCGCGGAACCGGCTCCGCCGGGCCGCCGGGGTTGCCCCCTGAAAGGGGGTGCCCGAGCCACACGCAGTGGGCGAGGCTGGGGGTGAGTTCTCGATCTGGGGTTAGATCAGTTTTTCGTCTGGGGTTGAGATCTTGCGCAGCGGGCTGTGCCGCGTCGCAGGCATCTTGAGCGGGTGCTCGGTGTAAGCGTCGTCCCAGACCGGGTCCTCGATGCTGTCGAACACCTCGCGCAGCTTCTGGCCCCAGCTGTTATGCATCATGCGGTAGTAGGGGTTGTCGGCGTCGATGCAGATGACCTTGTCGGTCTCCAGTCGGTTGGCTTCGTACACCACGAGATCCAGCGGCAGGCCGACCGAGAGGTTCGACTTCATCGTCGAATCCATCGACACCAGCGCGCACTTCGCGGCTTCGTCCAGCGGGGTTTCGGGCGTCAGCACGCGGTCGAGCACCGGCTTGCCGTACTTCGATTCGCCGACCTGAAAGTAGGGCGTCTCGGTGGTGGCCTCGATGAAGTTGCCGGCCGAGTAGACGAGGAAGAGGCGCATGCCTTCGCCCTTGACCTGCCCGCCGAAGATGAACGAGACGTTGAAGTCCAGCCCCGCATGCTTGAGTGCTTCGGCGTCGCGGTCGTACACATGGCGCACCGCCGAGCCGAGCACGCGGGCGGCATCGAACATGCTCTTGGCGTTCCAGATGGTGATCGGCGGGCCTTCCTCGCCGTCCTCGCGCGTTTCGCGCAACTCTTCGATCTGCAGGATCTCGCGTACCGACTGCGAGATGCTCAGGTTGCCGGCGGACAGCAGCACCATGACGCGGTCGCCCGGCTTTTCGTAGACGATCATCTTGCGGAAGGTGCTGATGTGGTCCACCCCCGCATTGGTGCGCGAGTCGGAAAGGAACACCAATCCGGCGTTGAGTTTGATGCCTACACAGTACGTCATGAGGTCTTGTTGCACGAATCGGACCATCAGCCCTGTTCGCGCGTCTGGAGTTTTTTCAAGGTGTAGAGCGCTTCGAGCGCCTCCCGCGGACTCATCGCGTCGGGGTCGAGCGCAGTCAGCGCGGATTCTACGGCGCTGACCGTCGGAGCCTCTGTCACGGGGGGTGGCGCGAAGAGGTCGACCTGCGCGCGCGTCTGGGTCTGCTGCGCTTCCAGCGCCTCCAGAGCCTGGCGGGCGTGGTTGACCACTGCGGCGGGCATGCCCGCCAGCCGCGCGACCTGGATGCCGTAGCTCTTGCTCGCCGGCCCCGGCTGCATCTCGTGCAGGAAAACGATGTCGCGGCCGGCTTCGGTCGCGCTCACATGCATGTTGACCGCGCCGTGGTGCGTAGCGGGGAATTCCGTCAGCTCGAAATAGTGCGTGGCAAACAGCGTGAAGGCCTTCGTGCGGTCGTGCAACTGCGCCGCGATGCCCGCCGCGAGCGCGAGGCCGTCGAAGGTGCTGGTGCCGCGGCCGATCTCGTCCATGAGCACCAGCGAGTGCGCCGAAGCGCCATGGAGGATCTGCGCCGCCTCGGTCATCTCCAGCATGAAGGTCGACTGTGCGTTGGCAAGGTCGTCCGCAGCGCCGATCCGCGTGTGGATCGCATCGATGGGTCCGAGCCGGCAGGCGTCGGCCGGCACGTGCGAGCCGATCGATGCGAGCAGCACGATGATCGCCACCTGCCGCATATAGGTGGACTTACCGCCCATGTTCGGTCCGGTGATGATCTGCATGCGCTGCTGCGGGCCCATGCGCGTGTCGTTTGCAATGAACGCACCCGATGATTTTTCGGCAAGCCGAGCCTCGACCACCGGATGCCGGCCCTTGTCGATCTCGATGCACGGATGCGCCACGAAGCCGGGTGCGCGCCAGTGCAGCGTGTGCGAGCGCTCGGCCAGCGCGCAGAGCGCATCGAGCGTGGCAAGCGCGCCGGCGAGGCGGTTCAGCCCGGCGACGAAGGGTTGCAGGTTGTCGAGCAGCTGCTCATAGAGCCACTTCTCGCGCGCCAGGGCCCGGTCCTGCGCCGAGAGTGCCTTGTCCTCGAAGGCCTTGAGTTCTGGCGTGATGAAGCGCTCGGCGTTCTTCAGCGTCTGGCGGCGGCGGTAGTTGTCGGGCACCTTGTCGAGCGCGCTTTGAGTGACTTCGATGTAGAAGCCGTGCACCCGGTTGAACTGCACGCGCAGGTTGCTGATGCCGGTGCGTTCGCGCTCGCTGATTTCGAGTTGCAGGAGGAAGTCGTCGCAGTTCTCGCTGATGGCGCGCAGCTCGTCCAGTTCCGCGTCGTGTCCGGTGGCGATCACGCCGCCGTCGCGCACCAGGGCGGCCGGCTCCGGGCTGATCGCGGCGACCAGCGTTTCGACGCAGCCGGCCGGTGGCGCAAGGCGCGACGCGATGGACGCGAGCAGCGGCGCCGAGCCTGGCAACCCCGGCGCGAGTTGTTCCGCCTTGGCGAGCGCCATGCGCAGTGCGACCAGTTCGCGCGGACGCACCTGCCGCAGGGCGATGCGTGCGGCGATGCGTTCCACGTCGCTGGTGTTCTTGAGTTGATCGCGCAGGGTGCGCCATGGCGCCGAAGTGCCGCCGGGCGGCGTGGCCTGCAGCGCATCGATGGCATCGAGCCGCGCCTGCGCGTCGGCGCGGTCGCGGCGCGGCGCCAGCAGCCAGCGCTTGAGCAGACGGCTGCCCATGCCGGTCATGCAGGTGTCGAGCAGCGAGAACAGGGTCGGCGAATCCTCGCCGCGCAGCGTCTGCACCAGTTCCAGGTTGCGTCGCGTGGCGGGCGGCAATTCGATCAGGTCGCCGTCGCGCTCCACCGACAGGCGCTGCACATGCGACAACGTCCGGCCCTGCGTGTGCTCGGCATATCCCAGCAGCGCGGCCGCGGCCGCATGCGCGTTGGAGAGCGATTCGGCATTCCAGGCCGCGAGGCTGTTGCTGCCCATCTGTTCGCACAGCTTGCGCTCGCCGAGGCCGCCGTCGAACTGCCATGCGGGACGCACCGAGAGCGTGAACGACGAAGTCCCGTTGCGCATCGCCTTCAGGCGCTGCTCGAAGGCCGGTGTGACTTCGGCGCTGTAGAGCACCTCGCTCGGCCCGATGCGCGTGATCCACGCATCGAGCGCATCGGCCGGGCACTCGGCCAGCCGCAGTTCGTCGCCCGTCACGCTAAGCCACGCGAGCCCGCAGAAATTGCGCATGCCCGGGTGCACTGTGAGCAGCAGGGAATCACTCTTATCGTTGAGCAGTTCGGCATCCGTCAGCGTGCCGGGCGTGACCACGCGAACCACCTTGCGCTCCACCGGGCCCTTGCTCGCGCCGACTTCGCCGACCTGTTCGCAGATCGCGACCGATTCGCCGAGCTTGATGAGCCTTGCGAGATAGGTGTCGACCGAGTGAAACGGCACGCCGCACATGATCACCGGCTGGCCGGCCGACTGGCCGCGCTGTGTCAATGTGATGTCGAGCAGCCGTGCTGCCTTCTCGGCGTCTTGGTAGAAGAGCTCGTAGAAATCGCCCATCCGGTAGAAGAGCAGGGTGTCCGGATGGTCGGCCTTCAGGCCCAGGTACTGGGCCATCATGGGCGTGTGAGGTGCCGTCGCAGGGAGAGTCATCAAAGAGAAAGCTGCGCCGGCCGATGGGCCGGCAGGCACGCATCATAAGGAACCGACGCGGTGCGAGCCGCGGTATTCCTCAGGCTTGCCCGCGTCGCCGCCGCGCGACGCGCACCGCCTCGACCCACGTGTCGACGTTGAAACGCTGACCCGTTTCGGCGACGCGGGCCGAATGGATGCGATGAAGCGGCACCCGGCGGACTTCGCCCGGTATTTCGCTGTGGCCGGAGATGACCTTCTTCTGCAGGTCCAGGTTGTCCACCTGGATCACGCATTCGATCTTCTTGTCGTGCGCGTCGACGTATCGCACGCGGATGCGTGGATGCTCGTCCACGATCGCGTGCTCGCCCTTGCCCTGGATGAACCATTCGGGCAGGGTGTCGGGCACCGAATCGTCGCCCGAGGGTCCGAGCCCGCCGCGCACGGTCGGAATCTCGAGCGGAACGTGGCCCGAGCGTATGCGCGCTGCCTCGATGCGGCGTTGCGATTCACGCCGCCCGGCCGCCCGCCGCCACGCCCACATCACTGCGAGCAAGAGCAGGACGCCGGTCAACAAGGCCGCGAAGAACTGCCACTGCGCCATGCTGAAACCCATCCGTGTGCCCCAAGGAATTACTTCCTAAGTATTCAAACGGCAGAATTCTCAAACTCGCTGCGGCGGTCGTAAACCGGACACGCGACATAGCGCTTTTGGTAGGTCGGGTACTCAACCTTCGTGGGTGTCGTGCGTGGCAGCGGCGCCTCGGCGCCAGTAGCCCGAAGCGCGGATCCATTTCGGGTGCGCACCGCGTTCGTCGACAAGGTGCGCGCGCAGGGCCTTGGCCGCGCCCGATTCGCAGGCGACCCAGGCGTGGAAGTCGCCCTGCGGCAGCTTCAGGCCCCGCAATGCATCGAGCAGCGGAGCGCGGGCGCCGGGCTCGGCGCCGCGTCGGTGTACCCAGTGCAGTTCCACATTCGCGGCGGACGCGAGCGGGAGTTGGTCGGCCTCGCCGTCGACCTCGACCAGCACGACCGCGCGCGCGCCGGCCGGCAGTTCGCCCAGGCGCCTCGAGATCGCGGGGAGGGCGGTGTCGTCGCCGATGAGCAGGTGCCAGTCGAAGGCGGTGGGCACGATGAAGGAGCCGCGCGGCCCGCCGACGCCGATGACGTCCCCGGGCTTGGCGTTCTCGGCCCATTGTGTTGCGGGGCCGGCGTCGTGCAGCGCGAAATCGAATTCGAGCGTGCCAGCCTCAGCGTCGTATCGCAGCGGCGTGTAGTCGCGCATCGTGGGCTTCGCGCCGCCCCATACCGGGCCGTCAGGTCCGACCGTAGGCAGTTGAAGGACGCCCGTTTCGGCGTCGGGGAAGAAGAGTTTCGCGTGGTCGTCGAAGCCGGGGCTGTTGAAGCCTGCAAGGTCATCGCCTTCGAGCGTGACGCGGATCAGGTGAGGGGTGACGCGGCGCACCGCGCGCACCTGCAGCTTGCGAAAGCGCAGTTCGTGGCGCACGCGGCGCGGCAGGCGGTCGGGGAGGGAGGTGTCGTGTTGAGGAGTTGTCATGAATGTCAGATGCGTTCCAGTTGTTGGGCGGCGCTGTCGAGCACCGCGGCGAATTCGTGGGCTTGTTGTTCGGTGAGGGGTGACGAGAGGCGCATGCGCATGGCGAGCTTGAGGTTCTCGAGCGCACGGACGACCTGCGGTGGACGGCCGGCACGCATGCCCGCACCGTCCACGCCGCCTTGCATGCGCGCCATGAGCTCGTCGGTCGTCGCGCGGTTGGCGTCCAGGAATTCGCGGCCCGCGTCCGTGACGGTGTAGCGCTTGCGATTGCCGCCTTCGGGTGTGTCGACGCTGACGTAGCCCAGTTCCTCGAGCAGCGTGAGCGTCGGGTAGACGATGCCGGGGCTTGGCGCGTAGCGGCCGCTGAGACGCTCTTCGATGGCCTTGATGAGCTCATAGCCGTGGCTGGGTTTGTCGGCGATGAGTTGCAGCAGCACGAAGCGCAGGCCGCCGTGGCCGAAGATGCGGCCGCCGCCGCGACCGGCGCGCAGGCCGCGGTGCATGCCGCCGTCGTGCCGGCCGCCGCCGAGTCCGTCGTCGTGTTCATCGCGGCGGGAGCTGTGTACAAAATGTCTGAAATGGCGCATGGGATGAGTCCTCGATATCGTTATCTGATTTCGTAAAGATATATCTGAATAATGTCGAAGTCAAGTCTGATCTCGCGGCACACCTATGTCACGCGCATCAACCGCGTGATCGACCATATCGACGGGCATCTGGCGGATCCGCTGGATCTCGCCTCGCTGGCGCAGGTTGCGCACTTCTCTTCGTGGCATTTCCACCGCGTGTTCCAGTCGATGACCGGCGAAACGCTCGCGGACCGCGTACGGCGTCGCCGGCTCGAAGTGGCGGCGGGGCGGCTGCTGTTCCTGCCGCCGGAGCCGGTACTCGTGATTGCGATGGACGTGGGCTTCGGGTCTGCCCCGGTCTTCACCCGCACTTTCAGGGCGCATTTCGGGGTCACGCCGACGGAATGGCGGCGCGGCGCATTCCAGGACTGGGCGGCGGCCCGCCGCGTGCAGCTCAGCAAGATTCATCAAGCGGATAGCAAGCGCTATCAAGCTGTGATCGAGGCTTTTCGCGACGATGAGCTTTCCTGGCCCAAAGGCCGCGTTTCAGGAGACGAATCCATGAAAGTCGAGATCAAGACCCTTGCCCCGGTGCGCGTTGCCTACATGCGCCACGTCGGCCCCTACGGAAGCTCGGGCATCGCCCAGCTCTGGCAGCGCTTCGCGGCGTGGTGCGGCGAGCACGGGTTGATGGAGCCGCGCCGCGTGATGTACGGCATCAGCCATGACAACGCCGACGTCACGCCACCCGAGAAATGCCGCTACGACGCGTGTATCGAGGTGGGCGACGAGTTCAGTCCCCAGGGCGAAGTCGGCGTGCAGACCCTGCGAGGCGGGCGCTTTGCCTGTGCGCGGTTTGCGGGCACTTCCGCCGATATCCATGGCGCCTGGGTGCAGTTGTGCGACTGGCTGCCGGACAGCGGCCATCAGGCCGACGATGCGCCCCCGGTCGAGGTCTACGGCAAGGATTTCGCGATGGACGAGAAGACCGGCGCCTTCAACTGCGAGCTCTGCATGCCGATCCGGGTGCTCTGACCGGCGGCGCGTGACGAAATCCCGGGTTGAAGGGGGATTTCGGGGTGTGCCTGCAAAAATCAGGGTAAACCCCTAGAATTGCGGCCATGACTGCTTCGACCTCGTACTTCCCCCGCAATCCCAAGTTCACGGACTCGTTCGAGCGCGACCTGACGAACGACGATGCCCGCCATATCGGCCGCGATGAGCCGTCCCTCCTGGCAGCGGCTTTCAAACGCCTCCTCAAGGCCTGCGCCAACGTGGTGCGCGGCACGCGCCTGAAGAGCGGCATGCAGGTCGGCTGACCTCCGGCGCCGCTCCATGAAAAAAGCCCCTCATCGAGGGGCTTTTTTGTTGGCTGCGCTCAACGCTGCGGCATGTCCTTGACCGAGTAGCCGAGGCTCACGGTGGCGTCCTCCGGGATCGGCGGCATCGTGGCATTCCACGCCAGCCAGGCTTCGCGCATGCGGGCGAGGCGTTCCGGATCCTTCTTGGCCTGATTGGCCCGCTCGCGTTCGTCGCCCGGGATGTTGAACAGATATTCGTTGCCGTCCACCTGGAGGTACTTCCAGTCGCCTTCGCGCAATGCGCGTTGGTCGCGATGGTTCATGCGCCAGTGCAGCGGGCGGGCAAAGCTGTGCTTCGCATCGCGCAGCACCGGCATCAGCGAGACGCCGTCGAGCGGGTAGGCCGGATCGGCTTTCACGCCAGCGGCATCGAGCATCGTCGCGGACCAGTCCATCGTCATGCAGTGCTGCGCGGTGTCGCCACCGGCGGCGATCACCTTCGGCCAGTGCGCGATCCATGGCACACGGATGCCGCCTTCGGTCAGGTCCATCTTGCCGCCGACCAGCGGCCAGTTGTCCGAGAAGCGTTCGCCGCCGTTGTCGCTGGTGAAGACGACCAGGGTGTTGTCGGCCATGCCGTGCTTTTCGAGGGCATCCATGATCCAGCCGATGCCTTCGTCCATGTGATGGATCATGCGGCGATAGGTGTGGATGTTGCCGCCCGAGAGATCGAACAGGTTGTCCTTCACCGCAGGCGCCTTGGCTGCGTCGTCGCGGGTTTCCCATGGCCAGTGCGGCGCGGTGTAGTGCAGGCTCATGAAGAACGGCGCGTCCTGCTTCGCCATGCGCTCCACGTAGTCGACCGCGCGGCGCGAGAGCACGTCGGTGAGGTAGCCGTCCTCCTGGTGATCCTCTTCGCCCGACCAAAGATCGTGCCGGCCGGCCGAATCGCAGTGGGTGAAGTAGTCGACACCGCCCGACATCGGCCCGAAGAATTCCTCATAGCCCGAGCGCAGCGGCCCGAACGCCGGCGGAAAGCCCAGGTGCCACTTGCCGATGAGCGCGGTGCGATAGCCCGCGTCGCGCAGCAACGAAGGCAGCGTCGGATGCTCGGGCGGCAAGCCGAGCGTGGTGCTGCCGCGGCTCTTGCTGTTGATCGGCTCTTCGGCCGCGCCGCGCAGGCGGTATTGGTAGCGCGCGGTGATCATCGCGAAGCGCGTGGGCGAGCACACCGGCGAGTTCGCGTAGCCCTGCGTGAACTTGATGCCCCGGGCGGCGAGCCGGTCGAGCACCGGCGACACCGGCCCGAAGTTGGCGTCACGGCCGCCGTAGCAGCCGAGGTCCGCATAGCCGAGGTCGTCGGCGACGATGAAGATGATGTTGGGTCGTTGCATGGATTTCAGGGTTGGTAGCCGGATTTCTGGACCACGGGTGCCCACTGCGCACGGTACGCCTTGAGCATCGCTGCCGTCTGCTCCTGCGTGCTGACGACCGGCGTCATCAGTGCGTCCTTGAAGCGGCGCTGGGTGTCGGGGTCCTGCATCACCGCGTGGATGTCCTTGGACAGCCGCGCGACTTTCTCGCGCGGCATGCTGGCCGGCGCGAAGAACGCGTTGAAGCCGGTCGCGACGAGGTCGAGGCCGGATTCCTTGAAGGTCGGGATTTCCGGCGCGAAGGCCGAGCGTTTTGCGCTCGACACCGCGAGGATCCGGATCTTGCCGGACTGATGCTGCGGAAGGTCGACATCGAAGGTATCGAAAGCGATCGGCACCTGGCCACCCACCAGGTCGGTCAGCAACGGGCCGGACCCACGGTAGCCGACCACCTGTGCCTGCACGTTCGCCTTCTCGCCCATCATCAGCCCGAAGAAATGCGGGAGGCTGCCGGTTGCCGGCACGCCGAAGTTCGCCTTCTCGGGATTCGCGCGCATCCAGGCGATGAGGTGAGACAGCTCGCGCACAGGCACGGCGGTCGAGACGGCGAGCGCGAACTCGTAGTCGTTGACATGCGAGACCGGCACGAAGTCGCGCTCCGCGTCATAGCCGTTGTCCTTGAACACGAGCGGCGCGACCACCATCACGGCGGGGTTCGCGACCATCAGCACGTTCTGCCCGGCCGGTGTGGACTTGACCTGCTGTGCAGCCAGGCGTCCACCGGCGCCGGGCTTGTTGTCCACGATCACCGGCACGCCGACCTTGGCCTGAAGCTTGTCGGCCACGATGCGCGCCACGCGATCGGTCGCACCGCCGGCCGAATAGCCAACCACGATGTGCAGCGGTCCGCCTTCGAGCGTTTGCGCCTGCGCGGCAATCGACGCGGCCGCCAACGTCAGGGTCGCGGCGATGCGTGGGATGAATTTGCGAAACATGGGTCCTCCGAAGAATTCGCGTTGTGTCAGTCGTTGGCCTGGAAGTTCACGGCCTTCATGATCACGGCCCAGCGGGCGGTGTCTTCGCGCATTGTCTTCAGAAGCGTGTTCGCGTCGTCGTTGACCGCATACATGCCGTTCTGCAGCAGTTGCTGCTTCACCTCGGGCGAATTGACCGCGCGGGAGAACTCGGCGCGCAGCTTGTCGACGATCGGTTGCGGTGTCTTCGCAGGCGCGTAGTAAGCGAACCACGCGGTCGCAACCACGTCTTTCAACCCCGCTTCGACGAAGGTCGGCAGATCGGGCATCAGCGGCGAGCGCTTCTCGCCGCTGGTCGCGAGCACCTTCACGCGGCCGCCTTGCTGCATCTGCAGCGCGCCGCCGACGGTGTCGAAGTAGACCGGGATCTGTCCGCCCATCACGTCCTGCCGCGCCGGCGTGGAGCCGCGATAGGGCACATGGACCATCTTGAGTCCCGCCGAGCGATTGAGCATCTCGCCAAGAAAGTGCGATGGCGTGCCCGCACCGTACGAGCCGAAGCTGACCTTGTCGCCCTGCGCCTTCGCCCAGGTGATGAACTCGGCCAGCGTGTTGGCCGGCACGTCCTTGCTTACCACCAGCGCAAGCTCGAAGCGCGCCGCGTTGATGATCGGCACGAAATCCTTGATCGGGTCATACGAGAGCTTGGCGTAGGCGCTCGGGTACATCGTCATCATGCTGGCGGTGCCGAGCAGAAGCATGCGCCCGTCGGGTGGTGCGTGCTTAACCGCTTCGACTGCGATGCGACCCGACGCGCCCGAGCGGTTGTCGACGATCAGCGGACCGAGCGACTCACGTGTCTCCTGCGCAATGGCGCGTGTCAGCACGTCTTGCGTGCCGCCGGCCGGGACGCCGATCAGCACTCTGATCGGCTGTCCGGGCGTGAACGCCGCTTCGGCGCTTGCCAGCGGCGAGAGCGCGAGGGCGCAAAGGCCGGCGATCAGGCTGCGGCGGTCGAGGTCGGTGCGGGGCATGAATGTCTCCTGGAATGTGTTCGTGCATCGGGCCTTCGGGAGGGCCCGGCCTCGGATGACTTTAGAGTTGCGACATTCGATTGATCTAATCAACCATCCTCCGGACTAACCCCAGATGACCCCGACGCCCGAGTCGCGCCGACCGCTCGATGACCTGCTCCTGTACCGGCTGTCGCGGCTTCTTTCGGTTGCGGGCAGCATGGTCATCAGGATCTGTGAGGGGCGCTTTCGCATCACGCGGCGCGAGTGGCGGCTCATCGCGACGCTCGCGAGCCGTGGCGAGCTCAGCTCGTCCGGGCTGGCCGAGCATGCGCAGCTCGATCGCGCGCGCACCTCGAAGGCCATCGGTTCGCTGGTGGAGAAGGGGCTGATCGCGCGTTCGCATCCGGCGGGCGACCGGCGGCAGGTGCTCCTTTGCCTGACGGAACGCGGGCGCAATCTGTACGACGAACTGTTCCCGCTGGTGACGCGCATCAACGCGGACCTGCTCGGTGCGCTCGATGACGACGCGATCTCGCACCTCGATGAATCCCTCGCGCGACTGCAGTTGCATGCCGAACGCATGGTCGCCGAAGCCGTGCTGCCCAAGGCGGACCGCCGGCGGCGTGGCGCGAAGGCGGATTGAGCCGCAGGCGAGGGCATCGGATCAGTCCAGTTTCATGCCGGTGGACTTGACGATCTTGCCGTAGCGTGCGCGGGCGCTTTCCAGATGCTGGGCGGCTACATCACCGGTTTCACCCAGCGCCACCATGTCGAGCATGGCGAGCCGTGATTTGACCTCGGGCAGCGCGAGTGCGGACTGGAGCGCATCGCGCAGCGTCTTCATCACCGGCTCGGGCGTGGCGACCGGCACCATCGCGAGATAGAGCACCTCGAACTCGAGGTCCTTGAGGCCCAACTCGCCCACGGTCGGCACCTGCGGCAGCAGCGGGGAGCGCTGGCGGCCGGTCACGGCCAGCGGACGCACCTTGCCGGCCTGGATCTGAGACAGCAGCCCCGGCGTCGCGAGGATGCCGGCCTGCACCTCGTTCGACAAAAGTGCCATCACCGCCGGCGCGTTGCCCTTGTACGGCACATGCGTGATCTTCGCGCCGGTCGCGGTGGAGAAGATCTCGGCCGCGAAATGGCCCGGGCTTCCGTTGCCGGCGGACGCGAAGGTCATTGCCTCGGCCTTGCTCTGCGTGACGAACTCCGGCAGCGTCTTCGCACTGACCGATGAGCTCACGCCGAAGGTCAGGCCCGAGGAGCTGAAGATCATCAGCGGCTTCAGGTCCTTCGCCGCGAAGGGCATCGATGCGTAGAGGTGCGGGTTGATCGTGAAGGTGGTGTCGATCGACAGCAGCACGGTGTAGCCGTCCGCCGGGCTCTTGGCGACGGCATCGGCGCCGATGTTGCCGCCCGCGCCGGGGCGGTTGTCGACCACGAAAGGCTGTTTGAGGCTCTTCTGCAGCGGGTCCGCGAGCGCGCGGCCGAGGATGTCGAGTGGTCCGCCGGCCGGGAAGTTGGTGACGAACCTCACCGGCTTGCTGGGGTAGAGCGTGTCGGCGTGTGCCGTGGTCGCGAGCGGGGCGACAAGCAGCGCGCACGCAGCCGCGAGGGCGAGGCGGCGCAATGCGCCAAAAGGGGCGGGGTGTGTCATGTCTCGTGTCTCCGATGCCGCACTCTAGGAGCGCGGGCGGGGCGGCACAACTGAAAGCTCTTCCGCCTGCTATTCCGGTTCGTTATATTTTGCGTTGACCTCTCCAGAGGAAGACCGTCGATCAGCCATGAACTTTGCTCGTCTCAAGCTGCGCCATCTGCAGTGCCTCGTCATGGTAGCGCAGGAGCGCAATCTCGTTCGCGCCGCCAAGGCGCTCGCGCTCACGCAGCCTGCGGTGTCCAAGACCGTGGCCGAACTCGAAGACATCGTGGGCCGCCAGTTGCTCGTCCGGCGCCGACGCGGTGTGGAGCTGACGCCCGCCGCGGAGGTGCTGGTGCGCCATGCAGTTGTCGCGTTGCGCGGACTGCGCGACGGGCTGAGCCTTGCGCTCGACCAGCCCGAAGCGGACCAGCTCCGGGTCGCGGTCGGTGCCTTGCCGAACATGGCGGCCAACCTGCTTCCGGCAGCCGTCGCGCTACTGCAGGTGGACGCACCGGCGCTGCGAGTCCGCGTGGTCAGCGGCACCAACGCGCAATTGATGACGCAACTGCGCCAGGGCGAGATCGACCTGGTGCTGGGCCGCATCGCGCAGGCTTCGGCCATGGCCGATCTTGCGTTCGAGCTGCTCTACAGCGAGCCGCTGCTGCTGGTGGCCCGGCCCGGGCATCCGGTCGCAGCGCTGCGGCGTCCGACGCTCGATGCCTTGTCGGCCTATCCGCTGATGGTCCCGGTGTCGGGGACGCTGATCCGGCATACGGTCGATGCCTTCCTTCTCGCGCAGGGCATGGCGCCACCGCGCAGCTTGGTCGAGGCGACCGACACCAGCTTCGCGCTCGGTCTGCTGCGATGCTCCGATGCGGTCTGGTTCGCGCCGCAGGGCGCTGTCGAAGGCTTTCTGGCGGGAGGAGAGTTGGTCCGGTTGCCGATCGACACGAGCAGCACCGAAGGGCCCGTGGGCATGACCATGCGCCGCGGCAGCGAGCCGGGCGAGGGCGCGCGCAGGTTGATCGAGGCGATCCGCAGCGTGCTGTCGCGGCGCGCCGAAGCGCGTGTCAGCCGGCCGCCACCGGCCCGGCAGGCTTCGCGTCGGCAGGCCCGGCGTCGATCCGGACCCTCGGCAGGAACTGCGGGTACTCGCGCTGCATGAAGTCGATGAGCCCTTCACGCACCGTGCAGCGCAGGTCGAAGGCCAGCGAGGACGACGCTGCAGTGCAGAGCACTCGGATCTGCATCGTGCGCTCGGTCGCATCGGTCACGCGCAGGTTGAAGAAGCGGCCGTCCCATTCGGGCGCGGCCTTGACGATGCGTTCCACCTCCGCGCGCAGCGGCGCGAGCGGCATGCCGTAGTCGGCATAGATGAAGACGGAGCCGAGCAACTGCGAGTCGTGGCGCGTCCAGTTCTGGAAGGGCTTCTCGATGAAGTAGCTGAGCGGCAGGATCAGCCGCCGGTCGTCCCAGATCCTGAGCACCACGAAGGTGCCGGTGATCTCTTCCACCCGGCCCCATTCGCCCTCGACCACCAGCACGTCGTCCATGCGGATCGGCTGCGCGAGCGCAATCTGCAGCCCGGCGATGAGGTTGCTGAACACCGGCTTGGCCGCCAGACCGGCCACGATGCCGATCACGCCGGCCGATGCAAGCAGGCTCGCGCCCACCTGCCGCGCACCGGGGAAGGTCATGAGCATGAAGGCGCCGCCCGCCACGATCAGCACCGCATTCGCGGTGCGTGCCAGCACGCGCGTCTGCGTGAGCACGCGCCGCGCATGCAGGTTGTCGGTCACGTCATACGGGTTCTGCTTGACGATGCCTTCGGCGAGGCCGTTGATCGCCTGGACCAGCAGCCAGGTGGACACCGCGATCACCAGCAGCCCGTTGAAATGCCGGATCTTCTCGATGAGGCGCAGGTCGTCGGGCGAGGCCTGCCACACCAGTTCCATCGCGATCAGCGGCAGCAGGAAAAGGGCCGGTCGCCGGATGTGGGCCAGCATCGAGTTCAGCACCGGCATCGAGCGGGTCACGCGCCGAAGCACGAAGGCGCCCAGGTAGTGGACGAGCAGCGCCAGCACCGCCGCGATGAGAGCGGCGACGATCGGGCTCACCCATGGCTCGCCGAGGATTTCCTTGATCATCGAACCGTCCCGGCCTGCGTATGCGCTTCGGCCTCGGCTTCTGTTTCGGCGAGCGATTGAAGGATGCGCGCGGCGTCATCGCGCAATTGGGCGGCGATGCCGGTCGCCATGTCGAGCCGGCGCAGCAGCCACGGCGTGATGTCGTTGTTGAACGGGTCGGGCAGCGGGATCGAGCCGGCGATGGTGGTCGCGGGTGGGCTCTCGGGCATCGCGGGGCCGCTGGTCGGCGCGGTTCCGATGGCTGCCTCGATGCGCTGGATGGTGCGGGCCAGCGGCCCTTCGATGTCGGCCACCGTGAGCCGGTCGCGCCGCAGCACGAGCATCGATTTGACCGCGCTCAATTGCGCGAGCAACTGGTAGCTGTGCGCCTGCAGGTGCTCGAGCGGCTCCAGCGGCGGGCGCACCGCGCGCGGTTCCGACAGCGAACGTTGCGTGGCCTGCACCAGCGCGGAAAGGCTGTCGAAAGCCTCGCGGCGCGCAAGTCGCCAGTCGAGTTCCGGCGAGGCATCGACCGAGCGGAATTGCCCGAGCCCGAGCGCCAGCCGCGCATGCCGCGCCTGTGCCTTGAGCGTGCGTGCGACAAGCGCCGGGATCTGGCCGCGCTCCCACGACGGCAGCACGTAGCAGAACGCCCATGCGAGCGCCGCGCCGATCAGCGTGTCGGCCACGCGCTCGAAGAGCGCGAACGCGGTGCTCACACCCGTGTTCAGCATGTGGGCCTGCACCAGCCCGAGCACCGTGGCTGCGACGGAGGTGATGAGATAGCGGCGGACCGCGAAGCCGTGCGCGATCGCCTGCGCGAGCGTCATACCGATCAACAGGGACAGCGGCGAGAGGTGTGCCGACAGCAGGCCGACCGCGAACACACAGCCCAGCAACGTGCCGGCCACGCGGCTGTTGCGCCGCTCCAGCGTCTGTGAAAGGCTGCCCCGCAGCACGACCACGATGGTCAGCAGGATCCAGTAGTCGTGCGAGCCCCAGGGCATGGCGAGCGCGATGCCGTAGGCGGCGGCGATTGCCAGCGTGGCGCGAATGGCATGGCGCAGCGGCGGGGCGTCCCAGTTCCACAGCGCGAGGAACGGGCGCAGCGACCATTCGGTGGGGCTCACGAACACCTGCCAGCTCGCGCGCACTACGGCGAGATCGGGTTCGCGGTCGCCCCGCGCGAGCCCCGACAAGCGCAGCACTTCGTCGTTGATGTGGCCGATGCGGTTGGCGAGCCCGCGGGACAGCATCGCCGGCGTGGGGCCGGTGTAGCTGCCGGCGGAGACGTCGTCCTGCAGGTGGATGGCCGCGAGACGTGGGCGGCGATCGGTCACCGCATCGGGCTTGCGGATCAGCAGCAGCGAGTCCGCGAGCGCCGTCGTGTCGTCTGCCAGGCCTTGAAGGATGTCGCGCATCTCGGTGAGTGCGGGCGCGTGGTCGGGGTGTGTCTTGAGCGCATCGAGATCGAGTTCGCTCGCCAGCAGCAGGTCGCGAAGCTCGAGCACCGTCACCAGCATGCCGGCCAATTGCTGCCGGCGCGGCGTGCGGGGCGATTCGAGCACGATGTCGCGGGCTGCTTGCAACTGGTCGGCCAGCGCCGCCTGTTCTCGCAGGAGCTGGCCGAGCAGCGACGGCGGAATCTCGCGCACGTCGCCGGATTCGTCAATTGGCATGAACTGGCGGGCCTCGGTGCGCATCAGCGCCGCCAGCGAGAGCAGCAGGTCGGCCGTCACTTGCACGCGGTAGCGCGCATTCAGTGCGGAATTGGCGATCACCGCGTAGATCACGTAGAGCCCCGCGCCGAGGCCGAAGTGCATCGTGCGCTGCACGGCCTCCGCCATGCCGGTCGGCGTGGGCGTGGCCATCGAGAAGATCATGGAGAACATGACCGCGATGGCGATCGGAATCCCGCGCTTGCCCCACGCCATCGCCAGGAATGCGAGGAAGGTCGCCGGTACAAGCAGCAGCCCCAGTTGCAGCGGCTTCGCGTGCAGGAGCTGGACCATGAAGAAGAGCGGCAACCCGATCAGCGGCGCCGGCAGCATCTGGAAGAACTTGCCGCGCCGTGGTGCAGCGAGGTCGGGCGGTGCGGTCACGATGACGCCGACCGATGCGGCCGAGGCCGCGAGCGTGCCGAGCGCGAGATGCACGCCCCCGGAAATCAGCAGCAACCCGAAGGCGACCGCGATGCCGTTGAGCACGTAGTGGCTGAGTGCCACCCGCAGGGCCGCGCGGCCCCGCTCGGTGGCCGCGCGCTGCGACGCCATCACCGGGCCGGCGCGTCGCCCTCGTTGGGCGCCGCAGGGGCGTCGCGGCGGACGCGGGTCAGCTTGCGGGGCTGCGGCGCGGCGGCCTCGGCGGGGACTGCGGGCGCCTCCTCATCGGCTTTTTCCTCGGTCAGACCGACCGTGCTGCGCGCGTAGAGGTCGGCATGCGAACGCGAAGGATCGACGGATCGGATGCGGTCGCTGGCGCGAAGCTTTTCGTCCACGCTGGCGAACTTCGAGTACTGGGCCAGCAGCGGCACGAGCTGGCCGTAGATGCGCGGCGCGCCCGCCAGGCATTCGCGTTGTTCGAGGAAGTCGGGCTCGCCGGTGAAGTTGCCGATGAGGCCCCCAGCCTCGGTGACGAGCAGAGAGCCGGCCGCCACGTCCCAGACGTTCAGACCGGTCTCGAAGAAGGCGTCACTGAAACCGGCTGCCACGTAGGCGAGGTCGAGCGCGGCGGCGCCGGGGCGGCGAAGACCGGCAGCGCGGGGCATGAGGTCGGCCATGATGGCCAGGTATTGCTTGAAGTTGTCGCCCGTGCGGAACGGGAAGCCCGTGGAGATCAGGCATTCGGCGAGGCGGGTGCGCTTGCTCACGCGGATGCGGCGCTCGTTCATGAAGGCGCCGCGGCCCTTGGTGGCGGTGAAGAGGTCGTTGCGGGTCGGGTCGTAGACCACGGCTTGCTCGATCTTGCCGCGCACCGACAGCGCGATGGACACGCAGTAGACCGGGAAGCCGTGGATGAAGTTGGTGGTGCCGTCGAGCGGATCGATGATCCAGACGAAGTCCGAATCCTTGGCGCCATGCTGGGAGCCCGATTCTTCGGCGAGGATGCCGTGCCCCGGATAGGCGGTGAGCAGCGTTTCGATGATCGAGTGCTCGCTCGCGTGATCGACTTCGGTCACGAAGTCGTTGACCTGCTTTTGGGAGATACGCACTGCTTCGATATCGAGCGCTGCGCGATTGATGATGGCGCCGGCGGCGCGGGCGGCCTTGATGGCCACGTTGAGCATGGGGTGCAGGTTCGGGGACGACATGAATTGTGCGAAGAACGGTATGGGAGCAACGACGTTTGCATGTAGCCCCCTGGGAATGCGGCCCGGCGATGCGGGCAGCGAGAATCGGGGGATTTTACCGGCTCCGCGCTTCCGTGCCCCCATGCGTACCCGATTCATCCTGATCCAGACCAGCCACGCCGGCAATGTCGGCGCCGCCGCACGCGCCATGAAGACCATGGGCTTCGATGAACTGGTGCTGGTTGCGCCGCGCTGGGCCAACGTGCTGCGACGCGAGGAAACCATCCAGCGCGCGAGCGGGGCGCTCGACGTGCTGGCCAATGCGCGCATCGTCGACACGCTGGATGAGGCGCTCGACGGCGTAACCCACCTTTGCGCAACCGCGATGATCCCGCGCGACTTTGGCCCCCCGACGCGGACCCCGCGCGAACACCTCGAACCGCTGGCGAAGGGCGAGGCGCAGCATGTCGCCTTTCTCTTCGGCTCCGAGCGCTTCGGCATGCGCAACGAGGACGTGTACCGCTGCAATGTCGCGCTCAGCATCCCGACCGATCCGGAGTTCGGCTCGCTCAACCTCGGTGCGGCGATCCAGGTGATCGCCTACGAATGGCGCCAGGCGCTGGGCGGCTTTGACGTGCGCGACGCGACTGCGCCGGTGCGTGCCGCCGATGCGCAGGCGGTCGCGGGCATGTTGGACCATTGGGAGCGCTCGCTGGTACAGATCGGCTTCCTCGACCCGCAGGCGCCCAAGAAGCTCATGCCACGCCTGCAGCAGTTGTTCAACCGCGCACAACCGACGCAGGAGGAAATTCACATCCTGCGCGGCATCGCCAAGGCCATGGCGGACGCTGCGGACGGCGGCGGACCGGGCAAAACCCCCATCCGCCGTGAGTGAAGAAGGGCGGTAATAGACTGCCTGCCCCATATCGATATAACAACAACCGATGTTCTCCCGGCTGCGTTCCGACATCCAATGCATCCTCGACCGCGACCCGGCGGCCCGGTCGCGCTGGGAAGTGCTGACCCTCTACCCGGGGCTGCATGCCGTGGTGCTGCACCGATTCGCGCACTGGTTCTGGACCCACGGCTTCAAATGGGTCGGGCGCTTCATCTCCCAGTTCTCGCGCTGGTTCACGGGCATCGAGATCCATCCCGGCGCGATCGTCGGCGAACGCGTGTTCTTCGATCATGCGATGGGCGTGGTCGTCGGCGAAACCGCGGAAATCGGCGACGGCTGCACGATCTACCAGGGCGTGACGCTGGGCGGGACTTCGCTCTACAAGGGCACCAAGCGGCATCCGACGCTGGGCCGTAACGTAGTGGTCAGTGCGGGGGCGAAGGTGCTGGGCGGCTTCGTTGTAGGCGACGGCGCGAAGATCGGCAGCAATGCGGTCGTGATCAAGCCGGTGCCTGCCGGTGCGACGGCCGTGGGCATTCCGGCGCGGATCATTCCTTCGAAGGCGGGGGAGAGCGCTGACGTGACGCAGCCGGCGGCCGCGAAGTTCTCGGCCTACGGCGTCACGCTGGAGGACGATCCCCTGAGCCAGGCCATGAAGGGCCTCATCGACCACACTGCGAGCCAGGAACACCAGATCGCGATGCTGTGGCAGGCCCTTGAGACGCTGTCGAAGCAGCCGGGCAAGAAGGACTGCGTGCCTTGCGATGCGGCAAAAGACGAGTCCTTTGAGGCGGAGAAGCTGACGCAGTTGATCGGGAAGTGACGCGGGTCTGATCCGCCCAAAGAAAAAGGCGCCCTGGGGCGCCTTTTTCATGTGCGGGCCTTACATGCCCACGTAGTTCGGTCCACCGCCGCCTTCAGGCGTGACCCACACGATGTTCTGCGTCGGGTCCTTGATGTCGCAGGTCTTGCAGTGCACGCAGTTCTGCGCGTTGATCTGCAGGCGCTCCTTGCCGGTCGATTCGTCGGGCACGAACTCGTAGACGCCGGCCGGGCAGTAGCGGCCTTCGGGCCCGGCGTACTCGGGCAGGTTGATCTGCGTCGGGACCGCCGCGTTCTTCAGCGTCAGGTGCGCCGGCTGGTTCTCTTCGTGGTTGGTGTTGCTGATGAACACCGAAGAGAGCCGGTCGAAGGTCAACTTACCATCGGGCTTGGGATAGTTGATCTTCTTCGAGGCCGATGCGCGCTTGAGCCGCTCGTTATCGGGCTGGTTGCGGTGAATGGTCCATGGCACGTGGCCACGCAGCAGGAACTGCTCGATGCCGGTCATGATCGTGCCGACCGCGATGCCCTTCTTGAACCACTGCTTGAAGTTGCGCGCCTTCTTCAGCTCGGTGTGCAGCCAGCTGCGCTCGAAGGCGGCCGGGTAGCCGTTGAGCTCGTCATGCTGACGGCCGCCCATCACGGCGTCGTAGGCGGCTTCTGCCGCGAGCATGCCGGTCTTGATTGCGGCGTGGCTGCCCTTGATGCGGCTGGCGTTGAGGTAGCCGGCATCGCAGCCGACCAGCGCGCCGCCCGGGAACACCGTCTTCGGCAGCGAGAGCAGGCCGCCTGCGGTGATTGCGCGTGCGCCGTAGCTCAGGCGCTTGGGTGCCTTCAGGCCCTTGTCCTGGCCTTCGAAGTACCAGCGGATGTTGGGGTGCGTCTTGAAGCGCTGGAATTCCTCGAACGGGCTCAGGTACGGGTTCTGGTAGTCGAGGCCGACGACGAAGCCGACCACGATCTGGTTGTTTTCGGCGTGATAGAGGAACGAGCCGCCGTAGGTGTCCGAAGGCAGCGGCCAGCCGGCGGTGTGCACGGCGAGACCGGGCTCGTGGCGCGCGGGGTCGATTTCCCACAGTTCCTTGATGCCGATGCCGTAGCTTTGCGGGTCCTTGCCGGCGTCGAGCTTGTACTTGGCGATGAGCTGGCGGCCCAGGTGGCCGCGTGCGCCTTCCGCGAAGATCGTGTACTTGCCGAGCAGCTCCATGCCGAGCTGGAAGTTCTCGGTGGGCTCGCCGTCCTTGCCGATGCCCATGTTGCCGGTGGCGACGCCGCGCACCTTGCCGTCCTCGGTGTAGAGCACCTCGGCCGCCGGGAAGCCCGGGAAGATCTCGACGCCGAGTGCTTCAGCCTGTTGTGCCAGCCAGCGCACCACGTTGCCGAGGCTGACGATGTAGTTGCCCTCGTTGTGGAAGTTGTGGGGCAGCATGAAGTTGGGGGTACGCGTGGCGCCGGTCTCGGTCAGCATCAGGAACGTGTCCTGCGTGACGGGCTGGTTCAGCGGTGCGCCCATTTCTTCCCAGTCGGGGAGCAACTCGTAGAGCGCACGCGGATCCATGATCGCGCCCGAGAGGATGTGCGCGCCAGGCTCGGAACCCTTCTCGAGCACGACCACCGAGATCTCCT
Source organism: Variovorax sp. Sphag1AA (assembly GCF_014192575.1). Lineage (GTDB taxonomy): Bacteria > Pseudomonadota > Gammaproteobacteria > Burkholderiales > Burkholderiaceae_C > Variovorax. The sequence continues at coordinate 143,968 of NZ_JACHYC010000001.1, forward strand.
TGCCATGAGAGGCGGCGAGCTGCTTCAGCCGGATGGCGGTCGAGAGGCCTGCGGGGCCCGCACCTACGACCACCACGTCGTATTCCATGGATTCGCGGGGGCCGAACTGGGCAAGTATTTCGTCGTTCGTCATGTGGGTCTCGTCGATAATGATCTGAGGGTGCGAGGCACCGCTGTGGCGGGGCCATTTTATGCGGCGGTTGTGGGTGCTCCGAGCCGTCGCATTGGCGACTCCCAGAGGATCTCTCCATGGCGTACAGCATCGATCTTTCCGGCCGGGTGGCCTTCGTCACCGGCGCGTCGAGCGGCCTCGGCGCGCAGTTCTCCAAAACACTGGCACGCGCGGGCGCAGCAGTGGTTCTCGCGAGCCGCAGCACCGACAGGCTCAAGGAGCTTCGCGCGCGCATCGAGGGCGAGGGCGGCGACGCTCACGTCGTGGACCTCGACGTCACCGATCTGGACAGCATCAAGGCCGCGGTCGCTCGTGCGGAAACCGAAGTCGGGCCGATCGACATCCTTGTCAACAACTCCGGTGTCAGCACCACGCAGCGCCTGCAGGAAGTGTCCGGCGAGGACTACGACTTCATCTTCGATACCAACGTCAAAGGCTCCTTCTTTGTCGCGCAGGAGATAGGCAAGCGCATGCTTGCCCGTGCCAAGGGCGCGGCGCCGGGCACCTACATCGGCGGGCGGATCATCAACATCGCCTCGGTCGCGGCGCTCAAGGTGCTGCCGCAGATCGGGGTCTATTGCATGAGCAAGGCGGCCGTGGTGCAGATGACCAAGGCCATGGCGCTTGAGTGGGGCCGCTTCGGCATCAACGTCAACGCACTGTGCCCCGGCTACATCGCGACCGAGCTCAACGAAGAGCACTGGGTCACCGATGGTGGGCAGAAGCTTGTCGGCATGCTGCCGCGCAAACGCGTCGGCAAGCCCGAGGACCTCGACGGGCTCATCGTGCTGCTCGCCAGCGGCGAGAGCCATTTCGTGAACGGTGCAGTCATCGCAGCGGACGATGGCTTCGCGCTCTAGAGACCAGGACCATCCATGCGGATCGAAATCCCCGAAAAGAAGAAGCTCGTCTATGAAACGTCCATCCCCATCCGCTGGGGCGACATGGACGCGATGGGGCATCTCAACAACACCACGTATTTCAGGTACCTGGAAATCGCGCGCATCGACTGGATGCATTCCCTTGGCCATGAGCCGATGCCGGAAGGCCAGGGCATCGTGATCGTCAATGCGTTCTGCAACTTCTACAGGCAGATCGAGTATCCGGGTGACGTGCTGCTGAAGATGTACGTGAGCGACCCGGGCCGGACCACCTTCGAGAGCTGGGCCACGATGGCGCGTGCCGATGCGCCCGAAGTGATCTGTGCGGCGGGTGGCGCCACCACGATCTGGATCGACGTCGCCGCGCAGAAGGCGCTGACGCTGCCGGACTGGCTCAGGGAGCTGGCGACGGTGTAGCCGCCGCCTCGTCAAGCCGGCCGCAGCACGATCCGGGCTTCAAAGCCGGTCGCTGCGCCGGGCGGCGGCGAAGCCAGGTCGAGCCGGCCGCCGAGCTTGTCGACGATGGTGTTCACGATCGACAGCCCAAGCCCGTAGCCCGCGCGGTCCGAGCCGTGACGCACATGGCGTTGCTGCAGCGTATGCAGTTCCTCCGGGCTCACCCCCGGCCCGAAATCGCGCACGGCGAGGGTGCAGGGCGACATCACTTCGATCGAGACACGTCCCTTGCCATAGCGCAGGGCGTTCTCCACGAGGTTGCGCAGTGCGATCGCAAGCGAGTCGACATCACCGAGCGCAATCGGCGGCTCGGTATCGGGCACCTTGAGTTTGAGGCGCTCGTTGACGCGCGCGTCCTGCCAGAACTCCTGTGCAACGGTGCCGGCGAGCTGGACCAGGTCGACCCGCGCGCGCGTTAGCGAAGCCCCGGATTCGGCGCGCGAAAGCTGCAGCAGCTTCTCGGCGCGATGGCCGAGTACCTGCAGTGCTTCGAGCGCGGCCGCCACTTCCTCGCGCTTCAGGTCGTGTTCGAGCGCAGTCTGGAGCCGCAGCCGGGCTGCGGCGAGCGGCGTGCGCAGTTCGTGCGCGGCATTTGCGGCGAGCGCGCGCTCGACGTCGAGCGAATGCGACAGCCGCTCCAGCAACTGGTTGACGTGGTCCCCAACCGATCGCAGCTCCTTGGGCAGGCCCGGCAGGCGGATCGGGCGCAGGTCGGTACCGCTGCGCTGCTCGATCTCGGCGGCCAGCGCCTGCAGGCCGCGAAGCTCGCTGCGCGCGACGTTGCGCAGGACCAGCGCGAGCAGCGGCAGCACCGCGCCCAGCGGAATGATCAGCCCCAGCAAGGTCCGATTGAGGGCGGAGCGCCGCTCGTCCAGTGGGTCGGCGACCTGGAAGTAGAGGTTGCGCGAGGGGTGATGCACGGTGTAGATCCGCCACGGCTCGGCGTTCGCGAAACCCGGGGCCAGCGGCACGTCGAACGATGTGCCGGCCGCTTCGGCGGAACGCAGGAGGATGTGCTCGCCCGGATCGACCACCTGATAGATCACCGCATCCGAAGAGAAGAGCTGCGGCCGCGCAATCAAGGGCTTGGGTGCGTCCGGATGGGCAGTCTGGAGCTTGTCGAGCTCGCTGAGCGCCATGTCGAACATCCGGTGCGAGACCTCGATCAGTTCGTTGTCGAAGTTGTGGTTGATCTCGCGGTCCACATACCAGACCACGCCAAGCACGCACAGGAGCCAGACCCCGCCAACCCAGACGATGAGCGTGCGCGTGAGCCGACCGGCGAGCGAATCGCGCTTGAGCGGCTCGGTGGTGGACAGGCGCAGGAAGCCGAGATTCATTCGTCCTCGTCGTCGGGGCTGAACGAAAGCCGGTAGCCGAGTCCGCGCAGGGTCTGGATGTGATTGCGGCCGAGCTTGCGGCGCAGGCGGCTGATGAACACCTCGAGCGTGTTGCTGTCGGCTTCGTCACCGAAGCCATAGAGCGCGTCGGCCAGGTTCTCACGCGTGTGGATGCGGTCGGGCCGCGTGGCCATCACCCGCAACAGCGCCCATTCCTTCTGGGTGAGCGTGACCGGAATGCCGTCCTTGCGCACCAGGTCGCGCGCCAGGTCGATCTCCAGCTTGCCCAGTTGAAGCACCGGCGAACTGTTGGTGCTGCGCCGCCGCTCGACCGCACGCAGCCGTGCGAGCAGCTCAGCAGGGTCGTAGGGCTTGATCAGGTAGTCGTCTGCGCCCGCGTCCAGGCCGCGGATGCGGTCGGTCACCTGATCACGGGCGGTGAGCACGATCACGATGGGGCGGTCGCGCAGTGCCCGAACGCTCGGCAGGAGCGAAAGGCCATCCCCGTCGCCCAAATGCAGATCCAGCAGGACCGCCGCGTACTGCACGGCCGCGAGCGCTGCACGCGCCTCGGCGAGGCCTGGCGCGACGTCGACCACGAAAGCCTTGGCGACGAGATAGCTGCAGAGTGCGCTCGCGAGGGCGGCGTCATCTTCGACCAGCAATATGCGCACCTCGGCCCCCTTTCCAAATGACAAAAGCGGAAGTCTAGTGCCAGCGCCGGCCGGCGGCCGCTCGCCCTGCAGGCTTCAGCCTGGATTCATGCGGTGGCCATAAGCTCGCGCCCCGATGTCCCGGTCCCCGCTCGTCCGTCCGTTTCCCCTGACTTTGCTGGCGCTGCTCCTGTTGCTGCTGTGGGACGCCAGCGGACTGGATCTCGTGCTCGCCCGCGCGATGGGCACGCCGCTGGGCTTTCCGTGGCGGGACAACTGGTTCCTCGTGAACGTGATGCACGAGGGTGCCAAGGCATTGAGCTGGGTGCTGACCATGGCGCTCTTCGTCGCGATCCCGTGGCCTTTCGGAGCGTTGCGACGGCTCGGGCGCAGCGACAGGGTGCAGCTTGCGATCAGCGCGCTGGCATCGGTCGCAGTCATTTCCCTGATGAAGCGCGCAAGCAGCACGAGTTGCCCTTGGGACCTGCAGGTATTCGGTGGCGCGGCGCAATACGTCTCGCACTGGTCGTGGGGCATGCGTGATGGGGGCGGCGGCAACTGCTTTCCGGCAGGTCATGCGTCGGCCGCCTTTGCCTACATGGGCGGCTACTTCGCGTGGCGACGCACATCGCCTTCGATCGCGCGAGGATGGCTGGCCTGCTCGATGATCGCCGGACTGGCGCTCGGTCTCGCCCAGCAATGGCGCGGCGCTCATTTCATGAGCCACACGCTGTGGACCGCCTGGTTGTGCTGGGTCACGGGCTACGTCATCGAACTGGCAATGCGGTGGCGTGCCGCACGCTCGACAGGCGATGCCGCTCGCCAGCGCAGTCTGAATGGAACCTGATTGAAACATTCAGCGAGTTTTCAGTCCTGATTTCTAGTCTCGTGCGATGTTCGGCTTACGTGCGCATTCCACCTCTCTTCCGCCCGACCTCGCTTCAGCAGGCTCCACGGAAGATGCGCAGCCGGCCCTCACGCCATGGCGTGCGCTGGACGCCTGGTTTGCGCGTCCGCGCTCGGCGCGCAGCGTCATCATCTGGTTGAGCCTCTATCTCGCGGTGGCCGCGAACTGGCCGCTGTGGAGCGAACTTGCCCGGATCGGCGGCGCCCCCAGCGTCTACCTGCCGCTGATCGTGCTGATGTCGCTGCTGCTGATCTGCGGCATGGTCGCGGTGCTTTCGTTCACCGCATGGACGCGATGGATGAAGCTGCTGTGGTTCGGCGTGGCCGTCCTCGCCGCGGTGGTGCAGCACTACATGCTCACCTATCGCGTCGTGATGGACCCGTCGATGATGGCCAGCGCCCTGCAGACGGACTCGAGCGAAGTCCAGGACCTGCTGAGCTGGCGCATGCTGTTCAACGTGCTGTGGGTCGTCGCGCTGCCCGCCTGGGCGCTCTGGCGAGTGCGCCTCGTGCCTGCAACTGCGTTGTCGCAGGTCTGGCGCAACCTGGGGCTGCTGCTGATCTCGGCGGCGGTCGCCGGCGCCGGGGCGTTCGCGATGAACCGGCAGCTTGCACCGCTGATGCGCAACAACGTGCATCTGCGCTACATGCTGAACCCGCTCGCGAGCATCTATTCGACGACCACGGCGGTGATCAAGCCGATGTTCGTTCACGGCCGGAAGCTGATCCCGATGACTGGCGGCACCGTTCTCGGCGCGAGCTACGCGAACCAGGCAAGGCCTCCACTCTTCGTGCTGGTGGTGGGCGAAACCGCGCGAGCCGATCACTTCGGGCTCAATGGCTATGCGCGCAACACCACGCCGGAACTCGCCGCGCGGCATGTGCTGAGCTACCGCGACGTGCGTTCCTGCGGTACCAACACCCTCGCTTCGGTGCCCTGCATGTTCTCGCCGCTCAGCAAGGACGCATTCGAGGCGCGTGAGGATGAATTCGAGAACCTCATGGACGTGCTGCAAGCCTCGGGCCTTGCGGTGCTGTGGCTGGACAACCAGGCAGGCGGCTGCAAGGGCGTGTGCGACCGCGTTCCGCATGCGTCGGCTTTCGACCGTGTGGACCCGGCGCTCAAGAGCACGATGTGCGATGTCGACGAGTGCCTCGACGACGTCATGCTGCATGGGTTGGATGAACGGATCGCCGCGTTGCCGGCCGAGCGCCGCAGCAAAGGCATCGTGCTGGTGATGCATCAGATGGGAAGCCACGGCCCGGCTTACTACAAGCGCTCGTCCACCGACATGAAGCGCTTCATGCCGGAGTGCCGGACGAATGCGCTCGCCGAGTGCAGTCACTCCGAACTGATCAACGGCTATGACAATTCGATCGCCTATACCGATCGCTTCCTCGGCAAGACCATCGACTGGCTCAGGGGGAAGTCACGGAAATTCGATCCGTCGCTACTCTACGTGAGCGATCACGGCGAGTCGCTGGGCGAATACGGCCTGTTCCTGCACGGCGTGCCGTACGGCTTCGCGCCCGATGTCCAGAAGCGCGTGCCGATGGTGACCTGGTTCGGCGACGGCATGATCGAACGCGAAAAGCTATCGCGCTCGTGCATGGAATCCGGGCTCGACAAGTCGCTCACGCACGACAACCTCTATCACACCGTGCTGGGTCTGATGGACGTGCAGACGCCAACTTATCTGCCTTCACTCGATGCGCTGGCGAGTTGCCGCGGGCACGAGCCCGCCGCGACCAGTTGAGCTACTTCTTGTCGCGCGGCAAGCGCCCCAGCAGGTAGAACTCCGGATTCGGCAGCATGCCGCTGAAGCTCGCCATGCGGTTGGAGAGCCCGAAGAACGCGGTAATGGCCGCGATGTCCCAGATGTCCTCATCGCTGAAGCCGTGCGCGTGCAGCGGAGGGAAATCGCTTTCTTCGATCTCGTGCGAACGCTCGCAGACCTTCATCGCGAATTCGAGCATCGCGCGCTGGCGCGGCGTGATGTCGGCCTTGCGCCAGTTGACGGCTACCTGGTCGGCAACCAGCGGCTTCTTCTCGTAGATGCGCAGCAGTGCGCCGTGCGCGACCACGCAGTAGAGGCACTGGTTGGCTGCGCTGGTGGCGGTGACGATCATTTCGCGCTCGCCCTTGGTGAGTGAGCCTTCCTCCTTCAGCATCAGCGCGTCGTGATAGGCGAAGAAGGCTCGCCACTCCGCAGGCCGGCGGGCGAGGGCGAGGAACACGTTGGGCACGAAGCCTGCCTTTTCCTGCACTTCGAGCACCGCGGCGCGAATGTCGTCGGGCAAGTCCTTGATCTCGGCAAGAGGGTAGCGCTCGGTCATGAAGTCTCCTGATGATTCGCAACGCGGTCCATCATAGGGAGCCGCTCTCGTCGACCAGTGCCAGATGGCTTTCGTCCTTCAAGTTGACGCCGGTCAATCCTCGCCGCAGCGATTCGCGGATCAACCATGCGAGCTTGAATGCCGCCGCCGCGTAGCCGAGGCCTTCCGGGCGGATGTTCGAGATGCAGTTGCGTTCGGCATCGTGCCGTCCACGACGCGGCGCGTGCGTGATGTAGACGCCGAGGCTGTCCGGCGAACTGAGGCCGGGGCGCTCGCCGATCAGGATGATCGACAGGCGCGCGCCGAGATCCTCCGCGATCTCGTCCGCCAGCGCGACGCGAGCCTGGGAAGCGATGACCACTGGCGTCATCGAGAGGCCCGGTGGCAGTTTTGGCCGCAGTTCAGCCAACAGCGGCGCTGCGTGACGCTCGATTGCCATCGACGAGAGCCCGTCGCCGATGACGATGCAAAGGTCCTTCGGAGATCCGGCTAGCGAGCGAAGGCGTGACGAATCCTCGGGGGCCAGTTGACGGCCGAGGTCAGGTCTTCGCAGGTAATACGTGCGATCGCCCGCGCGGCTGTGTACTTGCAGGGTGTCCCAGCCCTGTGAGTGCAACGATTCTGCAAGAGCTTGCGCGTCGAGCGCCGCGTGGATCGCATCGCGCGCCATGGCATGCGCCCAGCCGAAGCGGAGTACCTCGTTCGTGGGCATGCCCGCGCCGGCGCGGCCCAGTGCGATACGGGCCGGCGTTGCAGCACGCCAAGAGTCCAGCGGGCCGGTGGTGGTGGGTTCGTTCATCCAGCAAGTGCCTTCAGCGTGCCCATGTCCGAGAGCATGGCGTTGGAGGAGGCGGGCGCCAGTCGGCCCGCTGCATTGGTGATCTGCATGCCTTGCAACCACGCCTCGAACTCAGGGGCACGCTTGAGGCCCATCGTCTCGCGCAGAAACAGCGCGTCGTGGAAGGACGTGCTCTGGTAGTTGAGCATCACGTCGTCCGCGCCTGGCACGCCCATGATGAAGTTGATTCCCGCAGTGCCGAGCAGCACCAGCAGCGTGTCCATGTCGTCCTGGTCGGCTTCGGCGTGATTGGTGTAGCAGATGTCGCAGCCCAGCGGCAGCCCGAGCAGCTTGCCGCAGAAGTGATCTTCGAGCCCAGCGCGGATGATCTGCTTGCCGTCGTAGAGGTACTCCGGCCCGATGAAACCCACCACCGTGTTGATCAGCAAAGGCTTGTAGCGCCGGGCAAGGCCATAGGCGCGTGCCTCGCAGGTCTGCTGGTCGACGCCGAAGTTGGCGTTGGCCGAGAGCGCGCTGCCCTGGCCGGTCTCGAAGTACATGACGTTGTTGCCGATGGTCCCGCGCTTCATCGCAAGTGCGGCCGCGTACGCCTCGTCGAGCAACTCGGGCGTGACGCCGAAGGAGCGGTTGGTCTTCTCGGTGCCGCCGATGGACTGGAACACCAGATCGACCGGCGCGCCAGCATCCGCGAGCTTCAGCGTGTTGGTGACATGCGTGAGCACGCAACTCTGCGTGGGAATCTGGAAGCGCTGGATCACCTCGTCCAGCATGCGAAGCAGGTCGCCGAGCACCTGCATGCTGTCGGATGCGGGGTTGATGCCGATCACCGCATCGCCAGCGCCCAGCAACAGCCCGTCGAGCAGCGAAGCCGCGATGCCGCGCAGATCGTCCGTCGGGTGGTTGGGCTGCAGCCGCACCGCAAGATGGCCGGGCAAGCCGATCGTGTCGCGAAAACGCGTGACCACGCTGCACTTGCGCGCGATCGACACGAGATCCTGGCTGCGCATGAGCTTGGAGACCGCGGCCACCATCTCCGGCGTCAGGCCCGGTGCGAGCGCAGAGAGGGCGTTGGTATCCGCCTCTTCCGACAGCAGCCAATTGCGGAAGTCGCCAACCGTCAGGTGCGCCACCGGCGCGAAGGCCTGCGCGTCATGGCTGTCGATGATGAGGCGGGTGATGTTGTCTTCCTCGTACGGCACCAGCGCTTCGTTGAGGAATTGCTTCAGCGGTGTCTCAGCGAGGACGTGTCGTGCCGCGAGCCGCTGCTGCGCCGTCGCCGCCGCAATCTCTGCGAGATAGTCGCCCGAACGTGCCGGACTCGCGCAGGCCATGACCTGCTTCAGATCGGCGAACTCGAAGACGTGCGAATCGATCGTGGTTCGGTAGCGCATGAGTGTGAGCCTGCAAGAGCGATGCCAAGCTGGCTTGCGGCGCGGCAATAATGAACCCGTTCATTCAAACATCAAAGGGGTATCCGTGCGATCCATTCTCTGTACCGCCATCGTTTCGATGTTCGTGTTGCCGTCCGCCTTCGCGCAATCCGCGCCGGTCACCAAGCCGAGCGGGCTGATCTTCCAGTCGCTCGTGGATGGGAAGGGCGCGTCACCTGCCGCCACCGACGTCGTGCGCGTGCACTACCGCGGCACCTTTCCCGACGGCAAGGAATTCGACAGCTCCTTCAAGCGCGGCGAGCCGGCGGAGTTTCCGCTCAATGGCGTGATCCCGTGCTGGACCGAAGGCGTGCAACTCATGAAGGTCGGCGGCAAGGCCAAGCTGACCTGCCCGCCGGGGATCGCCTACGGGAAGCGCGGTGCGGGCGGCGTGATTCCGCCGGATGCGACGCTCAATTTCGAGATCGAGTTGCTCGCGATCAAGGACAAGTGACGAACTCCGGGGGTCAGAAGGGCTGAAACTGGTACAGCCAAGTCTCCGTCAGCGTCTGATCCCCGTTCTTCATGTACAGACGCATGTCGACGGGATCCGTCCCCTCGGCCGCGAAGTCGAATTGCGCCCGCCAATGCCCAGGCACCCCGTTCGGCACCGCCTCGGTAAAGATGTACGAGAACTTCCCGCGCGAAGCGGTCAGTACCAGCTCGGGCTTGACGCCGAATGGCAATGTCTCGAGCGGCTTGCCGATGAACTCGACCATGAACTTGCGCACGCCCTGCGGCCTCGGCGTGCCCGGCTGACCGCCACGCCCGATGCGCGTCGCGACGCAGCGCGCGAGCGGCGACGGGAAGGGCTCCTCCGCCGCCCAGTGCAGCCGGTACTTGAGCTCGAAGCTCGACCCGGCCTTGGCCGGCGCCTTGGGCACCCAGCACGCGAGGATGTTGTCGTGGATCTCGTCGTCGGTCGGGATCTCGATCAACTGCACCGAGCCCTCTCCCCATTGGCCAAGCGGCTCGACCCAGAGGCTCGGGCGCTTGTCGTAGTAGACGCCGTCCTGGTAGTGGTCGAACGCACGGTCCCGCTGCAGCAGGCCGAAGCCGCGCGGGTTGTTGTCGCTGAAGGCCGATGCGCGTGTCTGCGCGGGATTGTTCAGCGGGCGCCAGATGCGCTCACCCGCGCCGTTCCACATCGAGAGGCCATCCGAATCGTGCACTTCAGGGCGCCAATCGATGCCGGTCGGCTTCACGGTCTCCGAATACCAGAACATCGATGTCAGTGGCGTCAGGCCGAAGCGGCCGATGTCGCGACGCAGGAAGAGGCGAGCGTCGATGTCCATCAGCACCGCCTTTCCCCGCTGGAGCACGAACTTGTAGGCGCCGGTGATGCTGGGCCCTTCGAGCAGGGCGTAGACCGTCACGGCGTTCGATGAATCGTTCGCCGGCGGCTCGAAGTAGAACTGCGTGAAGGTCGGAAACTCTTCGGCACGGTCGGGCATGGCCGCATCCAGTGCGATGCCGCGTGCCGAGAGACCGTACTGGAACAACTCGCCGATCGCACGGAAGTACGAAGCGCCGAGAAAGGCCACCCAGTCGTTGGTCTGCCACGGCAGCTTCTTCTGGTCGCCGAGGCGGCTTTCCTGAAGGCGGAAGCCCGCGAAGCCGGCGCCGTCAGGCAGTTGTTTCGCCGGGCTGTCCGGCGGCATGTTGAAGTACCCCGGGTCGTAGACGATCTCGCGCGCGAAGCTGTCGCCGCCCGCGATTTCCAGCACGTGCATGTGCACGGGCACCTGGAAGTAGCGGCCCAGGTGGAAGAAGGTGACCGGGAACTGCCCCGGACCGTCGCGGAAGAGGGCGTTGTCGGTGTTGAACTTGATCTTGCCGTGCGCGTCGTAGTCGATCTTTTCCAGGATGTCGGCCGGTAGCGATTTGTCGGCGACGTATGGCTGCGCGCCCAGCGCCTTCGCCTGCGCCACGAGGCGGTCGAAGGAGAACGGCCTTGGCTGGCTCAACTGGAGCCCGGCGGCCGCAAATGCATCGGCGGAGATGCCCAGGGAAGCGAGCGCCAGGGAGGCACCGCCAGCGGTGAGGAGTGAGCGTCGGTCGATCATGTGGCGCAAATGTTAACGACGGTGGGGCCGCGGCTCCGTAGGTCGATGGCTGAAACGGGTTCGCCGAAGTCGGCATCGTCCTACGATCGAATTCGAAAGCAAGCGGCGGAGTGCCCGTTCCACCCCTGATCCCTACAGTGAATGCACCGATCAACGACACTGAAGGACTCGAGATGAACATGCGTAACGACAACGAAACACGTGCACTCGCCACGGTGAGCGATCCACGCTGGGCCGCAGTGGTGGCGCGCGACGCGAAGGCTGACGGCAGCTTCTTCTATTCCGTTCGCAGCACAGGCGTGTACTGCCGGCCGTCCTGCGCGTCGCGCCGGGCGCGGCCGGAGAACATCGAATTCCACGCCACGGTGGCGGATGCCGAGCGCGCGGGTTTCCGTCCGTGCAAGCGCTGTCGGCCTGACGAACCGGCGCGATCCAGCCAGCAGGCGGATCTGGTGGCTGAGCTGTGCCGCTATATCGAGAGCGCCGAGCAGGAGCCGACGCTGGACGAACTCGCCGAACGTGCCGGGCTCAGCCCCTGGCACCTGCACCGGCTCTTCAAGGAAGTGACCGGGGTGACGCCCAAGGCGTACGCAGCAGCGCATCGAGCGAGCCGCGTCCGCCGCGAGTTGACACGCAGCGACACGGTGACCGAGGCGATCTACGACGCGGGCTACAACTCCAACGGCCGCTTCTACGAGGACTCGAACGAGATCCTCGGCATGACGCCGACGGCATGGCGTTCCGGCGGTGCGGACACCGAAATCCGCTTCGCGATCGGCCAATGCGCGCTGGGCGCGATCCTCGTTGCGCAAAGCGAGCGCGGCATCTGCGCGATCGCTCTGGGCGACGATCCCGATGCCTTGGCGCGAGACCTGCAAGACCAGTTTCCGCGTGCCCGGCTGATCGGCGGCGACGCCGAATTCGAAGCGCTGGTCGCAAGGGTGGTCGGCTTCGTCGAGGCACCGCGCGTCGGGCTGGACCTTCCGCTGGATGTACGTGGCACGGCCTTCCAGCAGCGCGTCTGGCAGGCGCTGCGCGAAATCCCGGTGGGCGAGACGGCCAGCTACAGCGAGATCGCGGAGCGCATCGGTTCGCCGAAGTCGGTTCGCGCGGTGGCGCAGGCGTGCGGCGCGAATGCGCTCGCGGTGGCGATCCCTTGCCATCGCGTGGTGCGCAGCGATGGTGGCCTCTCAGGGTACCGCTGGGGCGTCGATCGCAAGAGCGCGCTGCTGCGCCGGGAAGCCGAGCCCGCATGAGCACGTGGAAGGAACGGGTGACGCACATGGACTGGGCACAGGCCGAAGCCGATCTCGATGACCAGGGCTGTGCGCTGCTGCCGTCTCTGCTCACGCCCGGCGAGTGCGAGTCGCTCGCCGGGCTGTACGGGGCCGAGAAGCCCTTTCGCAGTCGCGTGGTGATGGAGCGGCACGGCTTCGGTCGCGGCGAGTACAAGTACTTCGCCTATCCGCTGCCGGAGCCGATCGCGGTGCTGCGCGAGCGGCTCTATCCGCATCTGGTGCCGATCGCGAATCGCTGGAACGAGATCATGGACATCGACGTGCGCTATCCGGCGCGGCATGCCGAGTTCATCGATCGCTGCCATGCGGCGGGCCAGTTGCGGCCGACGCCCTTGCTGCTGCAGTACGCGCCGGACGACTACAACTGCCTGCATCAGGATCTGTACGGCGAGCATGTGTTTCCGCTGCAGGTGGTGATCCTTCTTTCCGAGCCCGGCCGCGACTTCACTGGTGGCGAGTTCGTGATGACGGAGCAGCGACCACGGATGCAGTCGCGACCGATGGTGCTGCCACTGCGGCAGGGTGATGCGGCGGTGATCGCGGTGCATCACCGGCCGGTGCAGGGCACGCGAGGTGCGTATCGCGTGAATCTGCGCCATGGTGTGAGTCGCGTGCGTTCGGGGCAACGGCATACGGCCGGCATCATCTTCCACGACGCTCAATGAGCAGCACGCGATGACGCAGGATTTGTTCGACGACGAAGTGCAGTCCGCAGCACTGCCGCTCGGGCCCGGCGCGGTGGTGTTGCGCCGCTTTGCGCGGCCTGATGAGGCTGCGCTGCAGGATGCCGTCCGGCAAGTGATCGAGCAGGCACCGCTGCGCCACATGGTGACGCCTGGCGGCTTCCGCATGTCGGTCGCGATGACCAACTGCGGTGATCTCGGCTGGGTGACCGATCTCACCGGCTATCGCTATGACCCCCATGATCCCGAGAGCGGCAACCCGTGGCCGCGCCTGCCGGATGTGTTCAGGCGGCTTGCATCCGAAGCCGCATCGCAAGGGGGCTTCGACGGCTTCGTGCCCGATGCATGCCTCATCAATCGCTACGAGCCGGGCACGCGGCTCTCGTTGCATCAGGACCGCAACGAAAGGGACTTCAGCCAGCCGATCGTTTCGGTGTCACTTGGCATCTCCGCGGTGTTCCTGTTCGGTGGGCCGAAGCGTTCGGACAAGGCGCGCCGCGTTCCGCTGGACCATGGCGATGTCGTGGTCTGGGGCGGACCGGCGCGGCTGCATTACCACGGCGTGTTGCCTTTGAAGGAGGGCACGCATCTGTTCTGGGATGGATGCCGGATCAATCTCACTTTTCGAAAGGCGGGTTGACATGAAATCCACCGCTCGCCTCGTCCTCGCTGCCGTTCTGAGCGCGACGCTCCTGACCGGATGCGGCGTTTTCGGTTGCGCCGCCGGGGGCGGCAGTGGTCGCGCTTCCGGGGGATGCACGGCAGGCACCAGGTTCTAGGCGCCTGCGATCACCCGAGGCGCGACGCGAGCCTGCGCGTTTCGCCCACTGCGACAGCGAAGAAATGCTCCTCGGGAATGCCTTGCGCGTCGCGCACTTCTGCCAGCTTTCGTGGCGGATCGTCGAGCGCCTCATCGCTCAGTTCGAAGACGCCCCAATGAATGCCGAGCGAACGCTTGGCGCCGACATCGGCGTGGATGCGCAACGCCTCCTCGATGTCCACGTGCTGCGACTTCATGAACCAGCGCGGCGCATAGGCCCCAATCGGGATCAGCGCGATGTCGAATCCGCCGCCTTGCTCCGGCGCCTGCCGGTCGCTGAAATGCCGGCGGATGTCGGCGAAGTCGCGCGAATAGCCGGTGTCGCCGGTGTAGAGCAGATGGCAGTCCGGCGCGATCACCGCGAAGCCGCCCCATAGCGTCGCCATTGCATCGCGCGGGCTGCGCGATGACCAGTGCTGCGCAGGCACGAGCGCGATCTCCACCTCGCCGTGCGCGCCGGGCACCGTGTGCCGGTCCCACCAGTCCAGTTCGACCGTATTGCGGATTCGGCGACCGTGCAGCCAGGGCTTGACGCCCAGCGGGACCACGAACAACGGCGGTCCGCCCGGCTGCCGGTTGAGCGCATCCACCGATGGTGCATCGAGATGGTCATAGTGGTTGTGCGACACCAGCACCAGGTCCACGCGCGGCAACTGCGGCAGCTCGATCCCCGGCGGCGTGTGCCGCCTGGGCCCCGCGAAGGGCACCGGCGATGCGCGCAGCGAGAACATCGGATCGGTCAGCACCGTGAGCCCGCCCATCTGCACCAGCACCGTCGCATGGCCGATCCAGGTGAAGCAGGGCGCCATCGCCTGGCCTGCACGCGCATTGGCGTGAAGCCAATCCAGCTCTGGCGCGACGCGGGGCGTCGGTGCGAGGGGCGGCCGGGGCAGGCGGTCGCGGAGGGCCTGCCGGCGCCAGCGCAGCAGTTCCGAGAGGCTCTTCGGCTGGAACTCCACGTAGTTGTTCTGGAAACCGTGTTCGCGGTGGTGCGGTTTGGCGGGGTCGTGATAGCGGTTCATCTGAGCCGCAATCTATCCGGCAATCAGTTTCTGGACCAGTTCAGCGGTCGTGGCCGCGGCGTACTTGCGCATCAGCCGCGCGCGGTGTATTTCGACCGTGCGATGGCTGATCTGCAGCGCCTTGCCGATCTCCTTCGAGGTGCGGCCCTGCATGACCTGCGCCGCCACCTCGCGCTCGCGCGGCGTGAGTTCGGCTTTGACCGAGCGCCGCGACCCCAGATCCTCGAAGGTCCAGATGCCTGCCTCGTGCGGTGCCTCCCGGTTCAAGGCCTGGCCGCTGACGTGGCACCAGAAGGTCTCGCCGGCGAACATCCCGTGCAGATTGCCCAGGCGCTTCATCATGCGGTTGTCGGCGTAACGTCCGCTTGCATTGAGGATCGGCTCCATGCGCTTGCCGATGCGCTCGAATTCGGCGACGCTCGGGTAGAGCACCTGGAAGGATTGGCCGACGAGCGCATCGCGCGTGGCGCCGAACATCTCGCACACGCGGGCGTTGCAGTCCACGATGATGCGGTGTCGAGACAGCACCATGCCCACCGGCGCAAGCTCGAAAGCCAGCCGGTAGTCGACCATCGGTAAATTTCCTTCGGGTGTCTCCATTACGAAATACTACGTATGCCTGTACGTAGTATCGTCGCTGTCACGGATTCAGCCGGATTCAGCCGGATTCAACCACCCACCACCACCGAACGAGGAACCATGGCGAACAAGATCTACCCCTCCGCCGACGCGGCGCTCAAGGGCGTCGTGGCTGACGGCCAGACCCTCGCTGTCGGAGGCTTCGGCCTCTGCGGCATCCCCGAGGCACTCATCGACGCACTGCACGATTCAGGCGTCAAGAACCTCACCTGCATCTCCAACAACGCGGGCGTCGACGGCTTTGGCCTCGGCAAGCTGCTCGAGACGCGCCAGATCAAGAAGATGGTCGCGAGCTACGTCGGCGAGAACAAGGAGTTCGAGCGCCAGTACCTCGCAGGCGAACTCGAGCTCGAATTCACGCCGCAGGGCACGCTGGCCGAAAAGCTGCGCGCCGGCGGCGCCGGCATCCCGGCCTTCTTCACCAAGACCGGCGTGGGCACGCAGGTCGCCGAAGGCAAGGAACTGCGTGAGTTCGACGGTGAGACCTATGTGATGGAACGCTCGCTCGTTCCCGACGTTGCCCTCGTCAAGGCCGACGTGGCCGACAAGTCCGGCAACCTGCGCTTCCGCCTGACGGCGCGCAACTTCAACCCGGCCGCTGCGATGGCCGGCAAGATCTGCATCGTCGAAGTCGAGAAGATCGTCGAAGTCGGTGAGCTCGCACCGGACGACATTCACCTGCCGGGCATCTACGTGCACCGCATCGTGCTCAACGCCACCCCAGAGAAGCGCATCGAGAAGCGCACCGTGAGCGCGTCGGTCGACGCCGTCGCCGCCAAGGTCGAAGCACAGGCTGCCATCGCACAAGCCGCTGCCGGCAGCGAAGTGCCAGCGCCGATCAAGAACACCAAAGGAGCCTGACATGCCCTGGACCCAAGACCAGATGGCCGCGCGCGCGGCCCAAGAACTCGAAGACGGCTTCTACGTCAACCTCGGCATCGGCATCCCCACGCTGGTCGCGAACTTCGTCGGCGACAAGGAAGTGTGGCTGCAGAGCGAGAACGGCATGCTCGGCATCGGCCCGTTTCCGACCGAAGACCAGGTCGACGCCGACCTGATCAACGCCGGCAAGCAGACCGTGACCACGCTGCCCGGCAGCGCCATCTTCGGCAGCCATGACAGCTTCGCGATGATCCGCGGCGGCAAGATCAACCTGTCGATCCTCGGCGCCATGCAGGTGAGCGCCAAGGGTGACCTCGCCAACTGGATGATCCCCGGCAAGATGGTCAAGGGCATGGGCGGCGCGATGGACCTCGTCGCGGGCGTCAAGCGCGTGATCATTCTGATGGAGCACGTCGCGAAGAAGAAGGATGGCACCGAGGACCTCAAGATCCTCGACAACTGCTCGCTGCCGCTGACCGGCGTGGGCGTGGTCGACCGCATCATCACTGACCTGGCTGTGATCGACGTGACCTCTGACGGCCTCAAGGTCGTCGAACTGGCACCGGGCGTGAGCTTCGAGCAACTCCAGTCGAAGACCGGGCCGAAGCTGATTCAGTAATCTCCCGCGGATGAAAGCCAACGGCGAAGCGAAGGTCGCGATCTACTGGGATTTCGAGAACCTGCACGCGGTCCTCACCGACCAGAAGAACGGGCAGGACTACTACCGTGACCATCGCATGAGCGTGCAGGCGCCGGTGGTCGACGTGACCCCGGTGCTCGACTACGCAGCGTCGTTCGGCGATGTGATCATTCATCGCGCGTACGGCAACTGGCAGTTCTTCGCGCGGTACCGCGATGCGCTCAACGGCGCGGGCATCGATCTGATCCAGATGTTCCCCCGTGGCGCCAACATGAAGAACAGCGCCGACATCCGGATGGCGCTCGACGCGCTGAGCGACATCCACGCGCATCCGCACCTGACGCACGTCGTGATCGTCTCGAGCGACAGCGATTTCATCAGCCTGGCGCAGAAGGCCAAGCAGGCGGGCCGCTTCGTTGCGGGCGTGGGCGTCGAGAACAACAGCAACCGCTTCTGGATCGCGAGCTGCAACGAGTTCAAGTTCTATCGTGCGCTGGTCGAGCTCAGCGAGGCCAGCGAGCTTGCAGCCTCGGTCGCGGCCGCTGCGGTCCCATCGGCACCCGCGGCTTCCGAGGCACCCGCCAATCCCGTGCCGGACGCCGCCGTGACGCCGGCCGCGCCTGAGTTGCCGACGCTTCTCTCAGTCGATGAAGCGCGCGAAACGCTGATCAAGTCGCTGACGCAGCTTGTCGCGCGGCAAGGTGACAACTACGTGAAGCGCGGAGCGCTCAAGTCCCTGATGAAGCGGCTGATGCCGGCCTTCGACGAGCGGACGCTGGGTTGCAGCAGCTTCACGAGCTTTCTCGAAAAGTTTCCCGACATCGTGCGGATCGTGGACGCGGACGGCGGTGGTCACGTCGCGCTGGTCGATGCCGCGCTGGCTGAGCCGGAGTCCGCCACACGCTGAGCGCGGGGTGGCCTCTGCCTTTGCATGGAGGTCCGAACATGATTGCGAAAGACGCGCTGGGTGGAATCTGGCGAATGGCCGGTTTGCCCGAGGATGCGCTGGCCTACGTGCAACTCAGTGGCGAAGATCCGGTTCTGCCCTCGTCCTTCGCGGTCGGTGCAGCCGCGCAGAGCACCATCGCGGCGGCCGCACTCGCTGCATGCGAACTGGGCCATGCGCGCGGTGCGCCGCGCCAGCAGGTAGCGGTGGACATGCAGCATGCGGCGCTTGAATGCACCGCATGGTTCAGCATCGATGGTCGCGCGCCGGATATCTGGGATGCGTTCTCGGGCCTCTATCGCGCGTCCGACGGGTGGGTGCGAATACATGCCAATTTCGCGCACCATCGCGAAGGCGCGCTGCGGTTGCTGGGACTCGATCCGGCCACCGCGCAACGCGCGGACGCAGAAGCGGCGATGCAGTCGTGGAAGGCCAAGGACTTCGAGGACGCGGCCGCTGCCAAGGGTTTGGTCGCCACCGCGTTGCGGCGGTTCGACGAATGGGACGCGACGCCACAGGGCCAGGCGCTCTCCGGCCAGCCGCTGTTCACCATCGAGCGCATCGGCGATGCGTCGCCGCTCGCACTGCCGCCGCTCGCGGACGATGCGCGTCCGCTGTCGGGCGTGCGCGTACTCGACCTCACCCGGATCCTCGCCGGCCCGGTCGGCGGTCGCGCGCTGGCGGCCTATGGAGCCGACGTGATGCTCGTCAATTCACCGAACCTGCCGAACATCGAAGCCGTCGCGGACACGAGCCGCGGCAAGCTTTCAACGCACATCGATCTGCAGAACCAACAAGGGCGCGACGCGCTCGGCCGTTTGCGGGGCGATGCGCATGTGTTCATTCAGGGCTATCGACCCGGCGGCATTGCGGCGCTCGGATTCGGGCCGGACGATGCGGCGCGCGCACGTCCGGGCATCGTCTACGTCTCGCTCACCGCCTACGGCACGCAGGGCCCTTGGGCATCGCGCCGTGGCTTCGATTCGCTCGTGCAGACGGCCATGGGCTTCAACCATGCCGAAGGCGAAGCTGCAGGCGGCGGCAAGCCGCGGCCGCTGCCGATGCAGATCCTCGACGAAGCGACCGGCTATCTCATCGCCATGGGCGCGTCGGCCGCGATGTGCCGCCAGCGGCGCGAAGGCGGAAGCTGGCATGTGCAGGTGTCGCTCGCGCAAACGGGCCACTGGCTGCGCAGCCTGGGTCGCGTGCCTGATGGATTGAAGATCGCCGTGCCCGACAAGACGCCTTTTCTCGAAACCTCACCTTCCGGTTTCGGCGAATTGACCGGCCTGAGCCACAGCGCACGCCTGTCGCGCACACCCGCCGCATGGCCGCGGCCTTCGATGCCGCCCGGGAGCCATCCGCCGGTGTGGCCCTAGTCATCACCTCGCCAAGGGATGTGCCGCTGCGCATCGCCGACTAGATTTGGCGGTGCACGGTCGACCTGATCGACCGGCAATCAGGAAGGAAGGTGATCGTCATGAACAAGCGATCAACAGGGGGCTTTCCAAAGTTCGGATGGCAATGGGTCATCTCGCTGGCGCTGCTGGCGACAGTAGGACTCGGCAGCTCGATCGTCGAAGGCCTGTCTGAAACTGCGCATCGCTCGAAGGCTCCCGTGACGCGGCCTGCTGCCGCGCAAGCGCAATCCACCGAGCAAACTACCTACCCAGTGCCTGCGGCGAGCGACGTGTTCTCGGGCACGCCGGCTCCGCAGTCCACGGATGTGATTCCGAGCTTCTGAATCAGGCTGGCTCGCCGCCGTGCTCGGGCGGCAAAAGGATGTCGCGTTGCGCTTCCACGGTCTCCTTCAGAAAGTCCCACACCACCTTCATGCGTGCGAGGTGCCGCGTCTCGGCGGGCACCGACATCCAGAAGGTGCGGATGAAATTCGCCTCACCCGGCAGCACGCGCCGCAATGACTTGTCGCGTTCGGCGATGAAGGCTGGAAGCACCGCGATACCCGCACCCGCGGCGGTGGCCTGATGCTGCGCGAGGATGCTCGTGCTGCGCAGGGCGAACGAGTCGGGCTTGTACAGCTCGTCGAGGTACTGCAGTTCCTTGCTGAACAGCAGGTCGTCCACGTAGCTGATGAAGGTGTGGCCGCGCAGGTCTTCCCGCGACCGGATCGCGCCGTGTTTCGCGAGGTACTGCTTCGACGCATAGAGGCGCAGCACGTAGTCGGTCAGCTTGGTGACTACCACTGGCCCGCGCGCGGGACGTTCGAGCGAAATCACGATATCGGCCTCGCGCCGTGACAGGTGGACGAGGCGCGGCATCGCGAGCAGGTCGATCACCAGCTTGGGGTGCTGCTGCGCGAAGAGCGCAAGCTGCGGCGCGAGCACCACGGTGCCGAAGCCTTCGGTGGCGCCGATGCGCACCAGTCCCGACAACCCTTCGTTGGAAGCTGGCGCAGTGCTTTCGACAGCACGGAAGGCGCTTTCCATCGCCTCGACCTGCGGCTGCAGCCGACGGCCGGCTTCGGTCAGCCGGTGCCCATCCGATTCGCGCGAGAAAAGGGCGGTGCCGATTTCCTTTTCGAGCGCCTGGATGCGCCGTGCGACGGTGGTGTGATCGACCGTCAGCCGACGCGCCGCGCCGACCAGCGTGCCGGTGCGCGCGAGTTCGAGAAAGAAGCGCAGGTTGTCCCAATCCATGCGTTGCAATTATGCAGATCGGTGATGCGTATTTGTCTATTGCAACGGCAAAAGTGCAAAGCTAGCATCCTTGCTCGCTTCGAACACATTGCATTCAGGAGACAAGGTTCATGGACGCCACCACCACCCCCGCGACGAAGGTCGCCACCGTCAAGCTGCTCATCGGCGGCAAGTTCGTCGAGTCGAAGACCACCGAGTGGCGCGACATCGTCAACCCAGCCACGCAGCAAGTGCTGGCCAAGGTGCCGTTCGCCACGCAGGACGAAGTCGATGCCGCGGTCGCTTCCGGCAAGGAAGCCTTCAAGACTTGGCGCAAGACGGCCATCGGCGCGCGGGCGCGCATCTTCCTCAAGTACCAGCAGCTCATCCGCGAGCACATGGGCGAGCTGGCCGCGATCCTCACGGCCGAGCAGGGCAAGACGCTTCCCGATGCTGAAGGCGACGTGTTCCGTGGCCTCGAAGTCGTCGAGCATGCGGCCGGCATCGGCAACCTGCAGTTGGGCGAGTTCGCGAACAACGTCGCGGGCGGTGTCGATACCTACTCGGTGCTGCAGCCGCTCGGCGTGTGCGCGGGCATCACGCCGTTCAACTTCCCCGCCATGATTCCGCTGTGGATGTTCCCGATGGCGATCGTTACCGGCAACACCTTCGTGCTGAAGCCGTCCGAGCAGGACCCGATGGTCACCATGCGCCTGTGCGAGCTGGCGATCGAAGCGGGTATTCCGCCCGGCGTGCTCAACGTGGTGCACGGCGGCGAAGCGGTGGTCAACGCGATCTGCGATCACAAGGACATCAAGGCGATCTCGTTCGTCGGCTCGACCAAGGTCGGCACGCACGTCTACAACCGTGCATCGCTGGCCGGCAAGCGCGTGCAATGCATGATGGGCGCGAAGAACCACGCCATCGTCATGCCTGATGCGAACAAGGAGCAGACGCTCAATGCACTCGCCGGGGCTGCCTTCGGTGCAGCGGGTCAGCGCTGCATGGCGGTGTCGGTCGCGGTGCTGGTGGGCGATGCGCGCAATTGGGTTCCCGATCTCGTCGAGAAGGCCAAGACGCTGAAGGTGGGCGCGGGCACCGAGAAGGGCGTGGACGTCGGCCCGCTGGTCTCGTGCGCGGCGTTCGATCGCGTCACGGGCCTCATCGAGCGCGGCGTGGCCGATGGCGCGACGCTGGCGCTCGACGGACGCAAGCCCACAGTGCCCGGCTACGAGAAGGGCAACTTCGTCGGCCCGACGGTCTTCGCGGACGTGAAGCCCGGCATGTCGATCTACGAGCAGGAAATCTTCGGCCCGGTGCTGTGCCTCGTCGGCGCGGACAACATCGACGATGCGATCGAGCTGATCAACGCCAACCCGAATGGCAACGGCACTGCGATCTTCACGCAGTCCGGTGCGGCGGCGCGGCGCTTCCAGGAAGACATCGACGTGGGGCAGGTCGGCATCAATGTGCCGATCCCGGTGCCGGTGCCGATGTTCTCCTTTACCGGTTCGCGCGCGTCGAAGCTCGGCGACCTCGGCCCGTACGGCAAGCAGGTGGTGCTGTTCTACACGCAGACCAAGACGGTGACTTCGCGCTGGTTTGACGACAGCACTGTCTCGCACGGCGTCAACACGACCATCAGCCTCAAGTAAGCTCGTCCGCATGGACTTCGAGCTGACTGAAGAGCAGCGCGCCTTCGCGCATACCGCGCGCGAATTCGCGCTCGCCGAATTCGCGCCGCACGCGGCCCGGTGGGACGCCGAGGCGATCTTCCCCAAGGAAGCGATCGCCAAGGCGGGTGAACTGGGTTTCTGCGGCCTCTACGCACCCGAGAGCATCGAAGGGCTGGCGCTGCCGCGCCTCGATGCGACGCTGGTGTTCGAGGAGATGGCGGCGGTCGATCCGTCGACCACCGCCTTCATCACGATCCACAACATGGCGACGTGGATGCTCGGCACCTGGGGAGGCCCTGCGGTGCGCGAGCGCTGGGGTGCCGACCTGACCAGTGGCCGCAAGCTCGCCTCGTACTGTTTGACCGAACCCGGTGCGGGCTCCGATGCCGGCTCGCTCAAGACGCGCGCCGAGTTGCAGGGCAACGAGTACGTCATCAACGGCGGCAAGGCCTTCATCTCCGGCGCCGGTTCGACCGACGTACTTGTGCTGATGGCGCGCACCGGCGGCGGCGGCCCGAGCGGCATCTCGGCCATCGCGGTGCCGGCCGATGCGCCCGGCATCAGCTACGGCAAGAAGGAACACAAGATGGGCTGGAACAGCCAGCCCACGCGCACCATCAACTTCGACAACGTGCGTGTGCCCGCGGAAAACCTTCTCGGCAAGGAAGGCGAGGGCTTCCGCATCGCGATGAAGGGGCTCGATGGCGGGCGCATCAACATCGCGACCTGCTCGGTCGGTGCTGCGCAGGGCGCGCTCGATGCGGCTCGGCGCTATCTGCATGAACGGCAGCAGTTCGGCAAGCCGCTCTCGAGCTTTCAGGCGCTGCAGTTCAAGTTGGCAGACATGGCGACCGAACTCGTCGCCGCGCGCCAGATGGTGCGTATGGCCGCAAGCAAGCTCGATGCGGGTCATGCCGATGCGAGCACCTATTGCGCCATGGCCAAGCGCTTTGCGACCGATGCGGGCTTCACCGTCTGCAACGAGGCGCTGCAACTGCATGGCGGCTATGGCTACCTGAGCGAATTCCCGCTGGAGCGGCTGGTGCGCGATGCGCGCGTGCACCAGATCCTCGAAGGCACCAACGAAATCATGCGAATGATCGTCGCCCGCAAGCTGCTGGATGGCGACGCCGATATCCGATAACAACCAGAACCAATGACCGATCCCGTCGTTCTCTTCAACGAAATCAAGACCGCCAATGGCAAGCGCTTCGGCGTGGCCACGCTCAATTCGCCCGCATCGCTCAACTCGCTCTCGGTTGCGATGGTGCGGCTGCTGATCCCCAAGCTGCGCGAGTGGGCGCAGGACGATGGCGTGGTTGGCGTACTGCTGGATGCATCGGGCGAGAAGGCCTTCTGCGCCGGTGGCGATCTGCGCCAGCTCTACCAGACGCTGCTCGAATGCGGGCCCGCGCGCAACACCTATGCCGAAGAGTTCTTCAGCGAAGAGTACGAACTCGACCACCTGATCCATACCTTTCCCAAGCCTTTCCTGTGCTGGGGGCACGGCATCGTGATGGGTGGCGGCGTGGGGCTGATGGCAGGCGCGTCGCATCGTGTGGTGACGCTGCAAAGCCGCGTGGCCATGCCCGAGATCAACATCGGCCTGTATCCCGACGTGGGCGGAAGCTGGTTCCTGCGCCGCGCGCCCGGGCGTGTCGGGCTGTTCCTGGCGCTCACCGCAGCGCCATTGAATGCAGCCGATGCGATCTTCTGCGGGCTCGCGGATATCGTCGTGCCGCACGAACGCAAGGCACAAGTGCTCGAAGGCATTGCGGGTGCAGCCTGGCAGGGTGAATCGAAAGCGGATCGCGCGTTGCTGTCGCGCCTGCTTGCCAAGGCGGGCGAAGGCGCCGAAAGGCAGCCGTCGAAGTTGCGCGACCACTTCGACACCATCAACGATCTGATGGCCGGCGACGATCTGCTCGACATCGCGAATCGCCTGCGCCAACTGAAGTCGGACGATGCATGGCTGCAGACTGCGGGCGCCACGTTCACGAAGGGCTCTCCGAGTTCCGCGGCACTGTCTTTTGCGCTCTGGCAGCGCGTCACACGCATGTCGCTCGCCGAAGTGTTCCGCCTCGAATACTGGGCGTCGCTCGGTTGCTGCGCGCACAAGGACTTTGCGGAAGGCATTCGCGCGTTGTTGATCGAGAAGGATCGCAATCCCCGCTGGAGCCCTGCGACGCTCGAAGAGATCACGCCCGAGTTCATCGAAGACCACCTGCGCGTGCGCGCGCCAGGGCCGCATCCGCTGGCCGCGCTCGTCTGAATTCCATTCATCGCCAACAAAGCAACGGAGACAAAGGATATGAAGATCGCATTCATCGGCCTCGGCAACATGGGTGGTCCGATGGCCCTGAATCTGAAGAAGGCGGGCCACGAAGTCCGGGGCTTCGACCTGTCGAAGCCGGCCTGCGAGAAGCTCGCGGCCGATGGATTGGGCATCGCCGCATCGACTGCCGAAGCAATCGCCGGTGCGGAAATCGTGATCAGCATGCTGCCCGCGAGCCAGCACGTCGAATCGCTCTATCTCGGCAGCGATGGCAAGGCTGGGCTCATGGAGCAGATCCCCGCAGGCACGCTGGTGATCGACAGCAGCACCATCGCTGCGGCGACCTCGCGCAAGGTGGCAGATGCCGGTGCGAAGCGTGGCGTGGCGGTAATCGATGCGCCGGTCTCCGGCGGCACCGGCGGTGCGATCGCGGGCACCCTGACCTTCATGGTGGGTGGCTCTGAAGCCGACCTCGAACGTGCACGCCCTGTGCTCGAAAAGATGGGCGCCAACATCTTCCACGCTGGTGCTGCGGGTGCGGGTCAGACAGCGAAGATCTGCAACAACATGCTGCTCGGCATCCTGATGATCGGCACGTCGGAAGCCATTGCACTGGGCGTTGCCAACGGGCTCGATCCCAAGGTGCTGTCGGAGATCATGCGCCGCAGTTCGGGCGGCAACTGGGCGCTTGAAAAGTACAACCCGCTGCCGGGCGTGATGGAAGCCGCGCCCGCTTCAAAGGGCTATGCAGGCGGCTTCGGCACCGACCTCATGCTGAAGGACCTCGGCCTTGCGCAGGAGAACGCAGCCGCCGTGCGCGCTGCCACGCCGCTCGGCGGGCTCGCACGCAATCTCTATGCGGCGCACAGTCTCGCAGGGCATGGTGCGCTCGATTTCTCGAGCGTCATCAAGCTGGTGCAGGCGAAGTCCGCCTGAGACCGAACGCCGCGTGTGCCGTTACTGCGGCACGACGCGGGCCATGTGGCCCTGGCCCTGGATGAATACGCGCTGACCCACGCGCAGGCCAGGCGTCGTGGGCTGGGTGACTTCCACCAGCACGCCGCTGTCGGTGCGCACGAAGATCTCCTGGCCGGGCATCTGCGCTGCGGCGTTGTTCGCGATTTGCGCACCGGCCATGGAGCCGCCGATTGCGCCTGCCACCATGGCCACGTCGCGACCCGTTCCGCCACCAATCAGGCTGCCGAGACCTACGCCGGTCAGGCCGCCGACCACGGCACCCACGCCGGTGTGGGCTTCGCTGCGG
This sequence comes from Variovorax sp. Sphag1AA, assembly GCF_014192575.1. Classification (GTDB taxonomy): domain Bacteria; phylum Pseudomonadota; class Gammaproteobacteria; order Burkholderiales; family Burkholderiaceae_C; genus Variovorax. The sequence continues at coordinate 169,789 of NZ_JACHYC010000001.1, forward strand.
ATGGTGGTGGGCGTGATCTGCTCGATCTTGCCCTGCGTGATCGCCATCGGTGCCTGTTGTTGCGGCGCCGCGCAGGCGGTCAGCATCAGGGCCGTCGTGATGGCTGCAATGCGGCCGTGCAGTTGGAATGCCATGGTGAACGTCGCTCCTTCGTTGAGATGAGTTGTCGTTTCTAGACTGCGAAGCGGAGTCTGACGCGAATCGCGATCGTCGCCAAGGGTCTTCGGGGCGCTTCCTTCCTCGTTCGGCTTCTGCTAGGACGCGAGGCCCGGCATCAGAACGCCAGCGTTGGATTGCGGTGCAGTTCGTCCCGCTTGCGTTGCTGGCGCACCAGGTCGCAGCGTGGGTGACTGGCGTACTGCGGCTTGTCGCAATGGGCGGCTTCGCAGCGTGCGGCGAAGACGAAGTTGAGTGTTTCGCAGCCGCTGCGTGGGTCGAGCGCGCCGACGCGGGTCGGGGGTGCTGCCCTGGGTGGCTGCCTGCGTTCAACCGGCGGGGGTGTGGGCGTCAAAGCGGCGACTGGGGGGGACGCCGCAGCAGGAGGCAGCGCCGGACTGGCGGCCAGTGTGACTGCGGTCTCGCCTGGATCGAGCGAAGCACCAAGGGACACGGTTTCAGGCGTCGCGGGCGATGTCTTGGACTTGTCGGTTGCAACCACTGGTGGTGCGCCGGTGGCCGGCCGCTCGACATGGGAGGCCACGGCGGGCGGAGGCACGGGAGGAGAGGGCTTGCGCAGCAGGTGCACGTACCACGCAGCAATGCTCGCCAGCAGCACGAACACCGCGACACCGACGCCGACCCACAGTCCCACGAGCGAGCGCGGTTCGATCTGTAACGGCGTGGCGATGGTCGCCGTCGAAACGATCGGGCGGGCCGGCATTGCCCGCATGGTTTCCAGCATCGACGGCTGGGTCGGGTGAAAATTCGGCAGCTTGCGCGCGCAGCCATGACAGAACATCGCAGCGTCGCGGTTTTCCGTCTGGCAGGCCGGGCAGATCACTGACATGGGGCACTCCGAGCGCGTCAGCGACGCGAAGCAACCACTTTCGGTCGAGTCTGGCGCGAAGTCTGCCAGCCGCGACCTACTTTTAGAAGTGCCCTCAGGCCCCGAGTTGGTCCTTGAAGAAGTCCATGGTGCGGGACCAGGCGAGCTTGGCCGCCTCGGCGTCATAGCGCGGCGTGGTGTCGTTGTTGAAGCCGTGTTGCGTGCCGGGGTACTGATAGGCGGTGAACTTCACGTTCGCAGCCTTGAGCGCGGCTTCATAGGCCGGCCACGCCGCGTTGATGCGTTCGTCGATGCCGGCTTGATGGACCAGCAGCGGCGTCTTGACCTTGGCGGCTTCGGAAGGTGCGGGCGTATTGCCGTAGAACGCCACCCCCGCATTGAGCTCGGGCAGGCGCGTGGTGAGGATATGGACCATGCCGCCGCCGTAGCAGAAGCCCACGACGCCGATCTTCCCCGACGAGTCCGGCCGGTCCTTCAGCCAGTTGGCCGCCGCGACGAAGTCTTCTCGCGCACGCGCCTGGTCGAGCTTGGCGAAGGCTTCGCGTGCCTTGTCTTCGTCGCCCGGATAGCCGCCGAGCGGCGTCAGTGCGTCGGGCGCGAAGGCCATGAAGCCATCGAGCGCGAGGCGGCGCGCGATGTCTTCGATGTGCGGATTCAGCCCGCGGTTCTCGTGGATCACGAGTACCACGGGCAGCTTTTTCGAGCCCGCGTTCGCAGGTCGCACGAGATAGCCGTTGACCGTCCCGTTGCCTGCCGTCGAGGGATAGCTGACGCGCTCGGCCTTGAGCCGTGTATCGCCGGGCGGCACTTGCTGGCCGGCGGCGAAATCGGGGCTCAACGCCGCGAGCAGCCCGGCCGCGGTGACGCCGGCCTTCGCGAACTTCTGCGCTTGCGCAAGAAAGCCGCGGCGATCGAGATTGCCATGCACGTAGGCGTCGAAAAGGATGAGCAGTTCCTGGTCGAAATCCTTGGCAGTGAGACGTGGTTGCATCGGAAGCTCCTGAGTAGAAAAGGATGTGTCGGCTCAGATCTCGCGGCCGAGCCCCTGCGCGCGCAGCACGGACTTGAGCCGGCGTACCTCATGCTCGAGGTCGAGGATCAGCGCAGCAGCGTCGACCTGCACGCCGAAGTCGCGTTCGAGGCGGCGGACTTCGAGTGCGCATTGCAGGTCGCTGCTGTAGAAGCGCCACTGCTCAGGGCGTTCTCCGGGTTCACGCGATTCGATGATGCCGACCTCGACCAATTGAATGACCCAGTCGATCTCCGCACCGCAGGCATGGGCGAGCTCCGCGGCGGCGAGGGGATTCGATGCGCTGAGCGCGGTCGTCGTGACAGTCACGGTAGCCATGGTCGTCAAACTCCAAGATGGCGGCGCGGGTTGAAGGGCGCAGCCTGTGCCAACTGTTCGTAAGCCTTTCGCGCCGCATCGGAGTCGGCCGGCGGCAGCGCAATCTCAAGCAGCAGGTACAGGTTGCCCGGTGGCTTGCCTGGCAGGCCGCGTTCCTTGAGCCGCAGCTTGAGGCCGTTGCGCGCGTTCGGCGGCACCGTGACTTCGACGATGCCGCCGGTCGGTGTGGGCACCTGTACCTTCGCGCCGAGTGCGCCCTCGGTTGGCGTGATCGGCAGCGTCATGTAGAGGTCGCGGTCCTCGATACGGTAGAGCTTGTGTGGCGCGATGCGCACTTCGAGGTACAGGTCTCCCGCTGGCTCGCCGCCATGGCCCGGCATGCCCTGGCCCGCGAGGCGGATGAACTGGCCCGGATGCACGCCCGGCGGGATCTTCACGCTCAGCGTGCGCGTCTTCCATTGAGGATGGCCCTTGTTGTCGATCTCCTGCGAGCGCAGCGTGATCTCGCGCTCGGCGCCCTGTAGAGCATCCTCCAGCGCAATCTCGATCGCGGCATGGTGGTCCTCGCCGCGCGCGCGGTAGTTCTGCCGCTGAGCGCCTCGTCGCTCAGCCGCACCGAACAGCGACGAGAAGAACTCGCTGAACTCGGCGTGATCGGCCGGTCCCGCATGCGGGCCACGGTGGAACTCGAAGCCTTCGTCCCATCCGGGTGGCGGCTGGAATCCACCATCGGGACTGCCGCCGCGCGCCACGTGATCGGCGAGCTGGTCGTAGGCCGTGCGCTTTTCCTTGTCGCGCAGCACGTCGTTCGCTTCGTTGATCTCGCGCATGCGCGCATCGGCGTCAGGCTCCTTGCTGACGTCGGGGTGGTACTTGCGCGCGAGCTTGCGGTAAGCCTTGCGCACATCGTCCTCGGAGGCGCCGCGTTCGAGCCCGAGGATCTTGTAGTAGTCCTTGAATTCCATGGCGATGGGTTCCAGAAGAATGCGGCGAACGGCGTGTTCAGGCCAGTGCGGCCCCGCCATCCACCTGCTGCAGGAGGGGTTTCAGGCGCCAAGTGGTGCCGCTGCGTTCGAATCGCAAGGGCTGCGCATTGCCGAGCACGCCGAGGTCCACCGGCACGCCCAGCAGCGCCGCGAGCACGTAAAGCGTGCCGCCATGCGCAACGATGAGTACTGGCCCTGGATGTGTCAGCGCATGCTCGAGCGCCGTGCGCGAGCGATCGATGAATTCGGGCAAGGTCTCGCCGTTCTCGGGCTCGCAGGCCCAGTCGATGTGGGCCGACGACGTACCGATGAGCGCGCCGAAGTTGCGTTCGCGCAGGCCCTCGACCACCAGTGGCGCGATGCCATGCGGCGCCGACACCGTATGCGCGGTCGTCAATGCGCGCACCACGCCACTGGTGAGGATGCTGCGCACCGGCTCCCCGGCAAGGATCGTGGCGGCGTTGTGCGCCTGCTGCACGCCGAGCTCGCTCAGCGGCTCATCAGTGGCCTGGAAGATGCGGCGCGCGTTGCAGGCGGTCTGTCCATGACGCAGAAAGTAGAAGTGGTCGCACGCGGGCGAGAGCGGCTGTCGGGCAGCCATTTTGGCAAGGAGTTTCAGGCCTGTTGTCATCTGAATGTTTGTCCTGTGTGGCAAGGGGCCCCCGCTGGGGCACCCGCGGAACCGGCTTGGCCGGGCCGCAGGGGTGCGCCCCCTTGAGGGGGTGCTGAGCCACACGAAGTGGGCGAGGCTGGGGGAGGGCTCAAAGAAGCCATTCGATGGGGAGGATTTCGAGGAAGTCGATCCACAGGCGCTTCATCGGGCCGGCACCGGGTTCGGTGGAATACCTCGTTTCGCCGGTCGGCTCCACGTCGATCCATTCGAGGCCGTGTCCGTCGGACTGCCGGCGCACAAGGTAGGCGCGTGTGGGGATGGTGGTGTCGAACTGCTTCGACAGGATGCCGGCGAGGGCCGGGCTTTCGATGACCACGCCCATCTCGGTGTTGAGCTTGGCGGAGCGTGGGTCAAGGTTGTAGGAGCCAACGAAGATGCGCTCGCGATCCACCGCGAAGGTCTTCGCATGCAGGCTCGCGGCCGAACTGCCGCGGCTGCCGCTGCCCGGCAGCCCGCGCGACCGCTCTTCGTCCTTGTCCTTGTCGGGTGGCGGCACGGCTGAGCCCGGCTTCAGCTCGTAGAGCACCGCACCGCCCTTGAGCAGCTCATCGCGGTACTTGGAATAGCCCGCATGGACCGGGCTCACATCCGTCGCCGAGAGCGAGTTGGTCAGCACGCGCACCTTCACGCCGTTCTGCGCGAGTTCGACGAGCGACTTGGTGCCATCGGCGCCCGGCACGAAGTAGGGCGACACCAGATCGAGTTCGCGCTTCGGCTGCCCCATGGCCTTGAGCAGCTGCGGCAGCATCTGGAGATCGCTGCGGTCCATCGGTTGGAGCACCTTCGACGGGTCGTCGTGCAGCACACGCGCGTTGGTCCACTCGAAGTCCACCTTTTCGCTTGCAAGCTGAGCCATCAACGGCGTGTTGCGAACGGCTTCCAGATACCGGACGGCTTCGGGGTTCTGGTGGACCTTGTCCCATGCCTCGCGCAGCGTCGCGGCGCTGTCAGGCTTGGCGGGCGCGAGCACGGTCGCGGCGGGGTAGGCCGAGGCGCTGTTCCAGAACAGGTCGAACTCGTTCGACACTTGCTGCACCACCGGACCGATGCCCAGCACGTCGAGGTCCTGGAAGCCCACTTCCATGTTCGCGCCGTAGTACTCGTCGCCGACATTGCGGCCGCCGACGATGGTCGCCAGGTTGTCGGCAGTGAAGGACTTGTTGTGCATGCGCCGGTTGACGCGCGAGAAGTCCGAGACGAAGTCGCCCGCGCGGAAGCCGCGATTCGCGAACGGGTTGAACAGGCGGATCTCGATGTTCGGATGCGCATCGAGCGCCGCGAGCGTCGGGTCGAGCCCGCCGGTGTTCGCGTCGTCGAGCAGCAGCCGCACGCGCACGCCGCGCTCGGCGGCATCCCAGATCGCCTGCCAGAGCAGCTGTCCGGTGGTGTCGTTGTGCCAGATGTAGTACTGCAGGTCGAGGCTGCGGTCCGCGAGTTTCGCGAGCACCACGCGCGCCGCGAAGGCGTCTTCCGCGAGGACCAGGGGATGGATGCCGGACTTGCCGGCGTGCGCTGACGTCAGCGGCCGGGTCGCCTTGCCGAGTCGCGTGTCGGCGGTGTTCGTGAGTGCGGTCGTCGGCGTTCGTTCGACGCTCGCCGGAAGACTCGCGCAGCCGGTCAGCAGCAGGCCGAGGATGAAGGCAACGATTGCGCGTGAAGCGGTCATGGTCACGATGCCGGCAATGACGATGCGGGCATTCTAGGGACCTGATGCCGCGACACGATTACAGCTTGGGGATGCGCAGGGTCTTGCTGATCATCAAGGTGCCGGAGAGCGCGAACAGCAGGGCCAATGGGTGAAGCACCCATGGGCCTAGCGTCCATGCGCCACCCCAGATCTGGCTGCCGATGCGCCCCTGCCATGCCGCAAGCGCGAGGATGCCCACGAGCACCACGCTGGTCGGGATGGGCGTGCCCTCGAAGTACTTGACCTTGGCCGCACCTTCCGAGAGGGCCTCGGCGGTGACGTTGTAGCGCGCGAGCCGGCTCACGCCGCAGCAGACGAAGTAGATCAGGATCACGCAATCCCAACCGCCGTTGAGGCCCGCTGCGAAGGCGAGCGAAGCGGGCAGCACGCCGAAGGAGATGACGTCCGCCAGCGAATCGAGCTCCCGCCCCAGTGCCGAATGCGTCTGGCGCCAGCGCGCGATGCGGCCGTCGAAGACGTCGAAGACGAACGCAGCGGGCGCGAGCGCTGCAGCCCAGAGGAAGTGCGCGACCGACTGGCTTGCGATGAAGGCCATCGCAAGAAAGATGGCACCGACGCCGCAGGCCGCATTCGCGAGGGTGAAGAAATCCGCGAGGTGGAAGCCGCGGATCATCGAGAAGTGCTTCGGGGCGGGGCGCGTGCCGGAGGCTGTGTTGGGCATGGGCTGTTCCTTGATCGGACCTGCGGGACACCTTAGCGCAAGTCGGGGCGGCCGGGTGTAGTTGCTACACCGACGCCGCCGACCGTTCCTCGACGATGCGTGCGAATCGCTGAAGCAGCCCTGAGGCCGCCGGCGTGGGCTTCACGTGCGCTTCCACCGCGTCAGGATCCGCACCTTCGGCCCGAATCGGATCGGCGAGGTGCTCGACGTAGCCGCGCATGATCTCGTCGTCGAACTCGGGGTGAAACTGCAGTCCCCAGGCGCTGTCGCCGATGCGGAAGGCCTGCGTCGATTCGAAGTCATTGCCCGCTAGGCGCACCGCATCCTTCGGCAGGCGCAGCGCGCTTTGGCGGTGCACTACGTGTGCGTCGAAGCGTGGCGGCAGTCCACTGGTGAGCGGATCGTCCGCCGCCTCGGGCTGGAGCTCGACCTGCACCGTGCCGATCTCCATGCCCACAGGATGGTCGCCGGCCTCGCCGCCGAGGGCATCCGCCAGGAGCTGGTGGCCGAAGCAGATGCCGAGCACCGGCGTGTGATGGGCGACGAGCTGCCTGAGCCATTCGCCAGTGCTTTCGCTCCAGGGTTCGCGGTGCGACACCATCGCATGCGAGCCGGTGACGATGGCGCCCGAGAGCGTGGCGGGGTCGGGCAGTGTGTCGCCGCGACGCGGATCGAGCACCACCACGGGCAGGGGCGTGTCGCCGAGTCCGGCGGCGATCCAGTGTTCGAAATCGCCGCGGCTTTCGCGCAGCGTCTCGAAGGTCTCGCCGACCTTGATGATCGCGAGGGGACGGGGTTCGATGTCTTCCATGCCTCGAATCATGCCGGAATCAGCGCGATCGCCTCTTGCAGGCGTCGGGCGGCATGCGAAACGAGCTCCTGCCGCTGCGGCGCCTCGCGCCGGCGCAATCGCGTGCCGGATTCCCAATCGGGATGGCTGCGCGCTGGCTGCGCAGTGCGCACCACGTCGGCCAGCGCATGGTGGTCGATGCCGTCCAGCCCATCGGCGCCGATCCGGTCCACCGCCGCATGCCCACGGTATTCGAGCGCGCGAAGAAGGCGCAACTGCCAGCCCATGAGAACGAACAGTACCCGGTCTTCCACGGTGAGTTCGTGCAGGTCGCGCAGCTTGTTCGCGAGCTTGCGTCCGAGTGGTCCCAGCCCTTGCGACATCGCGCCGCCGATCGCTCCGCCCAGCGCAGCACCGGTGCCGAGCGAAAGTCCGGCCAGCGCGAGATCTGCCACTACGCCCACCGCCGCGCCCACGGCCACGCCCTTGCCGAGAAGGATGCTCGCGTCCTTCAGCGCCTCGGGGTGGAAGAAGTCCATGGTCCAGCGGCCCTCGATCGCGGGCAGCGGCGCCTCGTCGGCATCGCCTTCGCGGAATCCATAGAGCGTCAACAGGTCGTCGGCGCAGCGCTGCGCCTTGTCGAAGAGCGACTTCTGCAAGTCGGAGATCAGGCGATGGCGTCCCTGCTCGTCGGCGAATTCGGCGGCCGTCGCAGTGCGGCGCATCGCGGTAGCGTCGACGAGCAGTTCGGCGATGCGTTGGCACGCGGCTTGCCGGCGCTGCGCGAACTCGGCTTCGAGCGACGCGGCCACCTTGTCGAGTTCCGTCCGGCGATCGCGCAGCAGCGTCGACAGGTCGCGGTACAGCTCGCGCTCAGCACCGACGAAAGGTGCGGCCGCGTCGAAGCGCACCACCACATGCAGGCCGTAGGCGGACAGCAGTTCTTTCCATGCGGCTTCTCGGTGCGCGGCACTGTGCAGGAAGTTCAGCACCGGCAGTACCGGCCGTGCGCAGGCGTTGAGCAGTTCGATTTCCGCGCGGAACTTGGGCAGCACGGCCTCGCGCGCATCGATGACGAGAAAGGCTGCATCGACGTCGAGCATCGCGCGAAGCACCTTCGCTTCCTGCTCGAATACGCCATGCGCTTCAGGGCTCTGCAGAAAGCGGCGGATGCGATCCGGCGGCGTCAGGCTCTTGTCGAAGACTTCGAGATGCTCGCGCAATGCAACAGCGTCTTCGAGGCCGGGCGTGTCGAAGAAGCGCACTGCCGGCTTGCCTCCGACGTCGAGATCGGCCGATTCGACGTGCCGTGTAGTCCCGGGCTGTTCCGACACCTCGCCAAAGTTCACCCGCCGCGTGAGGGTGCGCAGCAGCGAGGTCTTGCCGGCGTTGGTGTGGCCGACCACGGCGATGCGGATGGGCGGGGGAGTCGTCATGTCCAGTCGTGGAGCATAGGCTGCAGCGCGTCGGCAGCGCGGATGCCGTCGAGACCGGAATCGGCCAGCCAGGTGTGCCAGCGTTGACGCGCCTCGTCATCCGCAGTGCCAATGAGCCACAGACGGCATTCGCCGCAGAGCGCCAGCACTTCGCGCAGGAAGCGTTCGGTGCCGCGATCGGGGCTGGAGCCTGCATGGCAGCCCACGAGCACTCGCCTCGGGCGCAACTGTGCCAGCGTGTCGAGCACCTGGCGTCGCGATGCAGCACTGCCATCGATACGCATCGCGCGGGCGCCGCGCATGTCGAGTGCCGCGGGTGGCCAGGGCAGTTCGTCGGGCAGTTCGAAGCCGACGGCCATCAGCGTGTCGGTGGTGTCGCCTTGCGGCAGATGCTGCGGCGCAAGATGCGGCGCCTGACCCGGATCAGCGTCGACGATGCGCGGCGGCGCGAGCGCGTCGAAGCGTGCGATGAGCTTGCGGTAATAGGGCAGCGAAAGATCGGGCGATAGTGCCTTTCTACGCATGCGCCAGACGGCGGTGCACAGCAGCGCGAAGGCGGCGCGCGGCATCAGTCCGTAGACCACGATGCAACCGGTGAGCCATAGCGCCCAGTCGCGCTGGCTCGAGGCGGCAGCCGTCGGCGAAAGCACCGCCTGCGCATCGGGTATCGGGAAACCCAATCGCGCCGGCGCATAGCCCAGCCACTGCACTGCGTGCACGAAGAAGGACGGGTCGAGGATCGTGGTTTCCCAGTTCAGCGTGTAGTTGCGAAACGCCAGCGCGAAGAGCATGGCCGCGATCACCACCGCGAAGGAGAGCGCCCAGATGGCGTGGCTGACGAATCCCAGTGCCCATGGGAGCAGGCGAGCCTGTCCGAGCAGCCGCGTGGTGGCGCGCAGCAGGACCGGCGCCTGCCCGCTCTGGCCGCCTGCGACCCGCGCGGTGAGCGCCATCCAGATCCAGCCGAAGGATGCGTTGAAGGAGCCGAGCGGCACCAGAAGCCCGAACAGCCATAGCAGCAGCGTGAAGAGGTGCAGGCCCAGCAGGCTCGCGAGTGCGACGACGACGTTGATCCGCCGCTCGCCGTCGCCGAGGACATTGCCCGCGAGCGAGAGGCCGGCGATCACGACGACCGCCACGAGCGCGAGCAGCACCCACGGAGCCCATGCACGCGCGCGTGCGAGTTCGGGGGTGAGTCCGGTTCGGTCGGCGAGGATGCGCGCGCGCATGGCGATCCGGTGCGCAGCGCCGGCGGCGGCCGCCTCGCGCATGGCTTGCGAATCCTCGAGCGGACCGGTCTCTTCGATCAATCGCACCGCTTCGGTGAGCGTTGCGTCCTGGAACGAAGAGGGTTGCGCCACGGGTTTCGACAGCTTTCTTTTTTCACGGCTCGGGCACTCCGGCGCGCCGGAGAGGAGCGGGAAATTATGCCCGTGGCGAACAGGCAAGCGCCCCCATGGAAATGGGGGCGCAGGGCAGGGGATAAAGGAGGATTTCAGCGCAGGCCGAAGAACGAAAGCACAGCGACCACGACCACGACCAGACCGACGATGTAGATGATGGAATTCACGGTTGAAACTCCTCTGTTGAAGACGAATCCAGAATGCCCATCGCACCGATCCGCCGGTGTCGGCGGGGTGCACTGTCCACTGTAGGACTCGCGGGTCAGACTGTCGATGTCTCCGTCTCTTCGTTGTCTTCGTCCTCGCTCCCGTCGCCGAGGAATCCGCCGCTCTGGTGGGCCCACAGGCGCGCGTAGAGTCCGCCCTTCGCGAGCAGCGTCTTGTGATCGCCTTCCTCGACCACGCGGCCTTCGTCGAGCACCACGAGCCGGTCCATCGCGGCGATGGTCGACAGCCGGTGCGCGATCGCGACCACCGTCTTGCCCTCCATCAGGCGATAGAGGCTGGCCTGGATCGCCGCCTCGACCTCGGAATCCAGCGCACTGGTGGCTTCGTCCAGCAGCAGGATTGGTGCGTCCTTCAGCATGACCCGCGCGATCGCGATGCGCTGGCGCTGCCCACCCGAGAGCTTGACGCCGCGTTCGCCCACATGCGCCTCATAGCCCTTGCGGCCCGCCGGATCGCCCAGTGTCTGGATGAAGGCATGCGCCTCGGCCCGGTCGGCCGCGGCCCGGATCGCCGTGGCGGTGGCATCCGGCTTGCCGTAGCTGATGTTGTCGGTCACAGAGCGGTGCATCAGCGAGGTGTCCTGCGTGACCATGCCGATGTGGGCGCGCAGGCTGTCCTGCGTGACGTGCGCGATGTCCTGTCCGTCGACGAGGATGCGCCCGCTGTCCAGGTCGTGGAAGCGCAGCAGCAGGTTCACCAGCGTCGACTTGCCGGCGCCCGAGCGGCCGACCAGCCCGATCTTCTCGCCCGGTGCGACGGTGAGCGTCAGGTCGTCGATGACGCGCCGGCCCGCATCGCCGTAGCGGAAGCTCACGTGCTCGAAGCGGACCTCGCCGCGCGGCACGTCCAGTTCAGCGGCATCCAGCGCATCGACCACGGTTCGCGGACGCGACAGCGTCTTCATGCCGTCCTGCACCGTGCCGATGTTCTCGAACAGGCTCGTCATCTCCCACATGATCCAGTGCGACATGCCTTGCAGGCGAAGCGCCATCGCGGTTGCGGCGGCCACCGCGCCGACGCCGATCACGCCTTGCGACCACAGCCAGAGCCCCATGCCCGCCATGCCGGCGGTCAGGCCCATGCTGAGGGTGTGGTTGGTGATCTCGAAGGCGCTGACCAGCCGCATCTGTGCATAGCCGGTCTGCATGAACTCCTGCATTGCCGAGCGCGCGAAGCCGGCCTCGCGGTGTGCGTGCGAGAAGAGCTTGACCGTCGCAATGTTGGTGTAGGCATCGGTCACGCGGCCGGTCATCAGCGCGCGCGCATCGGCTTGCGCCTTGCCGATGCTGCCCAGGCGCGGCACGAAGAAGACGAGCTGCACGACATACAGCGCCAGCCAGATGACGAAGGGCAGCATCAGCTGCCGGTCGAGCACCGCGGCCAACACGATCATCGTCGCGACATACACGCACATCGCCACCAGCACGTCGGCCAGCACGAAGATGGTGTCTCGAACGGCGAGCGCGGTCTGCATCACCTTGGCCGTGATGCGACCCGCGAATTCGTCCTGGTAGAAGGCCATGCTCTGGCCGAGCATCAGGCGGTGGAAGTTCCAGCGCAGGCGCATCGGCAGGTTGATCGCGAGCGTCTGGTGCTTGACGATGGTCTGTAGCCCAACGACTGCAATGCTTGCGACCAACGCGAAGCCGAGCCATGCCAGCGTCGTGCCGCGATCTTCCCAAAGCCGCGACGGCGCCTGCCCGCCGAGCCAGTCGACGATGCGGCCGAGGATCGCGAACAGCAGCGCCTCGAAAGCCGACATCGCCGCGGTGAGCAGCGCCATCAGGGCGATCGAGCCGCGCAGCCCCTGCGTGCACGACCACACGAAGGCAAGGAAGCCGTTCGGCGGCAGTCCAGGTTCGGCGGGTGGATAGGCGTCGAGGCGTTTTTCGAAGAAGCGGAACAAGGCGAACGGTCTCCAGTGAGGGGCCGACTGTACCGGCGTGCGCGCTCCTGCGTGTGCCAATGGGTATGCAGTGGCGTGGTACCCGGCAGCTGATCCCCTGGATGTCTGAAGCGCCGATTCGACCTAAGGGCGTGGTCTTGCCTGCCTGTATTGACGCTTGTCGCCAATCCGCTGCCCATCGGGATCGATGTTCACGCAGACGCGCCCGCCACAGAGGACGGCATCAGAGGCAGTGAAGGCTTGCACGATGGGAAGGGCGTTCTCGTACCGCTGCAACTCGTCCTGGATGGCGGAGAGTTCGCGGCGGTAGTAGCCCAGGACCGCCCAGCCGACAAGAAGCACCAGCAGCAAGATCGATCCTGCGGCCCCGAACCATAGCCAGACGGTTTTGCTGGCTTCTTGCAGGTGCGCGGAGGTAGTCGAGACAGCGCGATCGTATTCGGCTGCGACGGGGGAAATTGCGCCCTTGGCCTCCTTTGCTATCTGGCTGCCGGCGCCGCTGACGATATCTGCGACGTCTCGGCGGAACCGGCTTGCATCTTCCCGGAGTGACTGAACCTGCTGATTGAACGACGCGTTCATGCGCGCCTCGCGCTGAGCCATTTCAGAACGCAGCATCAAGATGGCCTTCGCTGCATCCTGCAGGCCAGGTTGCATCGATCCCATGTCACCACTATTCATCGCAATGTTCCCCTGATCTTCTCGTTTCGGTATGGTTCATAGGCGCATGACGGGGCTCTGGCGGGCTTGCGTCATTTGCTGCTCCTGCAACTGTTGCTGCTCCTGCGCTTGCTGCTGGGTGAACAACTGGTCGCCAAGCTGAGCCATCCGCAGCCCTTCCGGGGACTGCGCGAACTCGATGGCGATCCGGTCGAGCTGATTGCTGTCGCCCGCTTGTAGCGCCGCGTAGGTTCTGTCGAGATAGGGGGCGTTGAACGGTCCTCGCTCTGGCAGATGACTGGCCTGAACCTCTTGCTCGCTTGGCTGTTGCTCCGCGGTCCACGGGCGAATGTCGACATTTCCATTGGGTCCGAACAGCGTGATTCCCAACTGCCCGTTCTGGAAATTCTCGATCACAGCTCGTTCCCGCAATGCCTCATCTGTCGCGAGCGAATCCGTGACCGAGAGATTGTTGCCTTCTACGGCATAGGTGAAGCGACCATCTTCGCTGCGGTAGCTATGGATGGGATCGGACGCCGTTCGCTTGCCGCCGGCCAGCCGTTGTCCGGCCCATTGCACCTCGCCCACGCCATCGCTGTCCATCACCGTGTCGCCGGCGCCAATCACGTAGGTGTCGTGGCCTTCGCCGCCTTCCATTCGGTCGTGGCCTGATCCACCAATGAGGATGTCATCGCCAAGGTGTGAACGGAGAGTATCGTTTCCGCCTTGTCCGATCAGCACGTCGTTGCTGGAAACCTCCTGTGGATTCAGCCCGCGCGACATCCGCTTCGAATCGATGACTGCGGCGTGATCTACATCGATATCTTCTGTGGTCGAGTTGCGCTGCTCGCGGCCAATGGCATTGATTGACGCAGCCCGGAGCGGATTGCGCCGGTTGGGCATCGCCGCAAGGTCCTGATCGACGTTTGCGGGATCTCGCAAGTCTCGATTCGGATCAAGGTGGATTCGGTCTGCCGAGAAGTTCTCTGGGATGAGACGGGCCGCCAGTGCAGGGTTCTCCTCGCGCACCTGCCCCAGCAGCGCCACACGGGCCGGCTCGAGCGAGTCGGCAATATTCTGGATGCGTCCATACTCACGGACGATGGCAGGGTAGTCACGGTTCGCCTCTGCGATCCGGTTCCGTTTGGCCTGATCGCCTCCGATCGATACGCCGTGGGCCCCTTCCACCCGGTCGATTTCGTCCCGGTGCAGGCCATGCATCTGCACAACGCTTTGGGCTTCTTCTGGCGAGACATTGCTCGGATCGTCGTAGAGCCCGAACATATGCGCCTCAGCGAACCGACGCTTGCGCAACCCGCCCTCGAACTTCACTTCGGCAGAGCCCCAGCAGTTGTATCGCATCTGGAACCACGCTTCGGCCCTGTTCCCTTCCCGAATGGCATCCATGATGGGGTGCTCCGGGATATTCCTGGTGCCCAACAACGCCCCAGGGCCGCGGTTGTAGGTCAATGAGACGATGGCGACGCGCTCTTCGGACAGCGGCATGCGCAGGGAATTCGCGGGTCCTTCATATTCCCGCATGGACGCACGCAGCAACTGCGCCGATTCCGCTTCGGTCAGCTCGCGCTGAAAGGTTAGTCCGAGACGCGTTCTGTCCTCGGCGGGCGCAGCATCGATGGCTGCGAGGGCTGCGACCTCTCGAGGTGTCAGCCTTATCCCGGAGTCATGCCAGATGTCGGCGTTATTGCCTCGATTGAAGGTGTATCCATAGCCGATGGTGGCCTTTCCATCGCCTACGTCTTGCGCCCGCGCATGGAGTCCTTCGGCTTCACTCACCACGATGCGAAGGCGATCGTAGTATTCCTCGTCGGTCAGTCCACGGTAGTCCATGCGTCACTCCGTCCCTTGCTGCTTACGCTGATTCCTACTCGTTGCCTTGCTGAGCTTGGCAGTCAGCCGCGATCTCTGCGTGCTTCAAAGCCAGGTCGCCTTCCAGAGGTCTTTTGTCCAGCCTTTCGTCAATCGCGATGATGTCGATGTCCCGATGGGCCTTGAGGACTGTTCCTCCCAATCTCCAATGGAGCTTGTCGCCGTCGAGCATTGCGTGGGCAATGTACTTTCCGCCGCTGCGCTCGCTTTCAATCGTCAGAACCGCGCTGTCACCCTTGGCTATCCCGAGAACGCTTCCACCATCAATCTGGGATAGCCTTACCCGCGCGCTGTCGTAAGTGCCGCACAACCGATTCCCCCTTTGGACAAGGCCAAGGTTGAAGCCTCCGCAATCCGCCTCCGGATTCGATTTGTCGCACCATGTTGCTGACCACTCGCCATCGAATGGCTTGTTGCCGCCATCATTCACATTGCGACGGCATGAAGCGATCGTCGTCCGCGCAGTGCGGACGATCGCTAGGTGGCGGTCGGCAAGCACAGGTGTCCACCCGTCTATCGCCGAGTTGTCATCCTTGTCGGCGTCTTCGATGTACTTGTCGAGCGTAGCCAGGCACTCCGTATACAGCCCGTTCTCGTATTGAGTGACCGCCAAGTCGTTTCGGATGTCGCCTTCTTCTTCCCACGCCAAGGTCCGCAGGCACCTTGTCAGTACGGGGGACAAAGTGGTCAAAGCTGCCTTGTAGTCTTTGGCCTGATAGAGGCGCTTGAACTCGTTGCGAGTACGCTCAAGATTTCCTCGGCCGCACTCGTGCTCGAGCTTCAGATAACGGCCTTCAAAGTCGCCGTTATAGCCACAGAACTCTTTGCATTGGGCAGAGGTGTTTGCGGTCACGTCTATTCCCTCTGAGGAGCTCGAAAACTTCACGGCACAGGCGGATGGGCCGTTGTCGTCCGTGGCGATACCTTGGTCGTCTCGGATCGTTCCACTTAGGGTGCAATAGTCTTCTCCAACCAAACTCTCAATGACGAACGAAAGTACGCCGCCCCGTTCCTTGAGTTCAAGCTGCCCCCAACCCTTCTCCGTCGCATATTCACCCGGTGACAGTGGATTGCTCCGACGGACCTCTGTCGTGGCTATCGAAACTCGATTGGTCCCTGGCGAAGGCAATGACGATGAGGCTGACGCCTGTACCGAGCAGATTGCGGAAATCAACAAGACAACGATGGCGCGAACGACCCGACGTATCTCATAGCCAACCATCGTCCCTCCCATGCACTTCTCCGCCGCTTCTCAGATGGGCGGCAGTCTAGCCATGGATCAGCGCTGGACGTTCTCTTCCGAGCGACGAATCTTCTTGCTCGGTAGCTACAAGCCTTTAGGCTAGCCCGTGCCCAATCGCGCACCGAGGAAATCGATGAAGCTGCGCAGTTTGGGAGCCATGTATTGCCGGCTTGTGTAGACCGCGAACAGGGTGACGGGCGGCGCTGCGTATTCCGGCACGAGACGAACCAGCCGGCCCGCGGCCAGGTCCTCGTCGATCAGCCATTCGGGCAGGAACGAAATGCCGATGCCCGCATGCACCGAGTGCAGCGTCAGGTTGGTGTCGTCGGACTTCATCACCGGCTGCAGCCGCAGTGGCGCTTGCCGGCCGCCGGGGCCTTTGAGCGTGAAGCCTTCGAGGTTCACGTAGCTGGGCACGATGGCATCGAGCTTCGCGAGGTCGGCCGGCGAGGTGGGCAGCCCGCTGCGCGCGATGCATGCGGGCGCGGCCACCAGATGGAACTGCAGCTTGCACAGCGTCCTTGCAATCAACGCGGGGGAGGGCTCCTGCGTTGCGCGCAGCGCGAGGTCATAACCGTCAGCCGCCAGGTCGACCTTTCGGTTCTCCAGATGCATGTCGACCACGACTTCCGGGCACTGCTGGCGGTAGCCAGCGAGTACGTTTGCGAAACGCGGAGTCGCGCACCACACGGGCGCGCTCACCTTGAGCTGTCCGCGCGGCGTGGCGCTGGTCTGGCCGATGGCGGCCTCGGCTGCATCGAGCAGATCGAGCGCGCGGCCGCTTTGCTCGTACCAGGCTTGTCCGGCTTCGGTGAGGCTCAGGTGGCGGCTGGAGCGATGAAGAAGCCGTGCGCCGAGCGAATTTTCGAGCTGCGCGACATGCTTGCTGGCCATCGGCGGTGAGATACCGAGACGCTCCGCCGCTGCAGCGAAACTGCCGGATTCGACCACCTCGCGGAAGAGGCGAAGGCTTGTCAGGCGGTCCATGTCGATTTCCTGTGGAGAAACGAATCGATGCATCGTAGCCCATCGATTTCTCATGCGGAAATCTCTAGACTCGCCCTCAAGGAGTAATCCATGAGCAATACCAACCCACGTCTTCCCACCTATTTCATCTCGCACGGCGGCGGCCCCTGGCCGTGGATGAAGAAGGAAATGGGCCACGCGTACGACAAACTCGAGGCCGCGCTGGCCGATATGCCGCGCCAGATCGGCCGCAAGCCGGACGCGATCCTGATGGTTTCCGCGCACTGGGAAGAGCCTGCCTTCACCGTGATGGGCAATCCGCGCCCGCCGATGATCTATGACTACGGCGGCTTTCCCGCGCACACCTACGAGGTGCACTACGACGCACCGGGCTCGCCCGAACTCGCGCGCCGTGTGCAATCGCTGATCGAAGCGGCCGGCCTGCCGGTGCGCATCGATGCCGAGCGTGGTTTCGACCACGGCATGTTCTCGCCGATGGCGGCGATGTATCCCAACGCCGAAGTGCCTGTGGTGCAGCTGTCGCTTCGTCGCGGGCTCGATCCGGCGGAGCACATCGCGCTCGGGCGTGCGATCGCTCCGCTGCGCGACGAGAACGTGCTGATCGTGGGCAGCGGTTTGAGCTATCACAACCTGCGCGCCTTTGGGCCGCAGGCGCGCGATGTGTCGAAGGCGTTCGACGACTGGCTCGGGCAGACTGCGGCGGGCACAACGGGCGACCGGCGCAACGAACGACTGCTGCAATGGTCTGCGGCCCCCGCAGCGCGCATTGCGCATCCGCGTGAAGAGCACCTGATTCCGCTGATGGTCGCCATCGGCGCTGCCGAGAACGAGGCGGGCGAGCTCGTCTATCACGAGGACGCTTTCATGGGCGGGATCGCAGTCTCGAGCTTCAGGTTTGGCGAGGCGGGCGCCTCGGCCAACGCCTGAGCGCCTGCTGAATCGCCACCGGCGCGTCACAATGCGCCGGTGCCTTACTTTTCCACCTTCGAACCCCTCGCGGAAGCAGAAGCCGTCCGCCTGATCGAGCGCGTCGATGCGCTCGCTACCCACCACGACGTCGAACATGGCGGTGTCCGCGTGCGATGGCGCCGATTCGGCAAAGACTCGTCGAATCCGCCGCTGGTGCTGCTGCATGGCGGCCACGGCAGCTGGATGCACTGGCTGCGCAATGTCGAGGCGCTTTCGGCCGCGCATACGCTGTGGCTGCCCGACATGCCGGGCTTCAACGATTCGAATGCGATGCCCGAACCGGCAGCGGGGCAGTCGCTCATCGACGCATTTCTCGACACGCTTCGCGCGACGCTCGACACGCTCGTCGGCGCCGAAACCGAAATCGACCTTGGCGGCTTTTCTTTCGGCGGCCTGATCGCGTCGAAGCTCGGCGCCCGCCGAGGCCGCATCCGCCGGATGATCCTGATGGGCAGCGGCGGCCACGGCACCCTGCGGCGCATGACGGTGGAAATGATCAACTGGCGCGCCGCCAGCGATCGCGATGAGGAGCGCGCCGCACTGCTGCACAACCTCGCTGCGCTGATGCTGCACGACAAGGCTTCCATCGACGCGCTGGCCTTCGCGATCCACGACATCTCGTGCCACGGCACCCGCTTCCGTAGCAAGGAGATCTCGCTGTCGGGCGGTTTGCAGGTGGCGTTGGAGACCATCGGCGGTCCGCAGTTGCTGGTCTGGGGCGAGCATGACGTCACGGCCGATTCGCGCCCACTGGTCGCGCAGCTCGTCAAGGATCATCCGCTGCGCGAAGGTACGGTGATCGACGGGGCGGGGCACTGGGTGCAGTTCGAGCGCGCGGATGAAGTCAACGCGCGGGTGCTGCGCTTCCTGTCGGAGTCGCGCGCATGAGCATCGTGATTGCCAAGTATTCGGATGGGGCCCATCGCGCGGGTGTCGTCGCGCTCTGGCGCAAGACCTTCGACTACGGAACGCCGCACAACGACCCGGACTACTCGCTCGACATGAAGCTGAAGGCCGACGATGGATTGCTCTTCGTCGCGCTCCAGGATGGCGCGGTGATCGGCACCACCATGGCGGGCTTCGACGGCCATCGCGGCTGGATCTACTCCGTTGCCGTCGATCCTTCCGCTCGCCGTCGCGGTGTCGGCGCCGCGCTGGTCCAGCATGCCGAGCAGGCGCTTGCCGCCATCGGCTGCCCGAAGATCAACCTCCAGATCGTCAGCAGCAACGAAGAGGTCGTCGGCTTCTACAAAGCGCTCGGGTTCAGCGTGGAGCCGCGCATCAGCATGGGCAAGCGGCTTCCCTGGCGTGGGTGAGGCGGCCGCTGCCTATTGCGCCTGCTTGACCAGACCCAGCTTGCGGATGGTGTCGCCCCATTCGTCGTAGGTCGATCGCGTCAGCGCGGCCAGTGCTTGCGGGGTCGATGATTCCGCCTCGTAGGCGCCCTGGCGGAAGAAGTCGCGTGTGGCCGGCATGGCAAGCACTTCCACCAGCGCGGCATTGAGCTTCGCGACCACGGCTTCGGCCATGTGCGGCGGGCCGTAGAAGCCGAGCCAGCTTGCCATGTCCACCCCCTTCACGCCTTGCTCGGACATCGTGGGCACGTCCGGGAGCATCGGGCTGCGCTTCGGTGCGGCGACCGCCAGCATGCGGACCTTGCCGGTGGCGGTGTTCTGGATGGCATTCCGAGCCGCGTCGAAGTAGTACTGGACGCGACCCGCGAGGAAATCCTTCGCGGCATCGCTGCCGCCCTTGTACGGCACATGCACCACGTCCAGCCCGGCCTGCCGCGCGAAGGCCTCGCCATAGATATGCGAGGACGTGCCGGTGCCGAAGGAGGCATAGCTCATCTTGCCCGGGTTGGCCTTGATGTAGGCGATGAGCTCCTGCACCGTCTTGGCAGGCACGCTCGTGTGGACCGTCAGGATCAGCGGGCCGCGTGCCCCGAGCGAGATCGGCGTGAGGTCCTTGAACGGGTCGTAGCGGACTTGCGCCAGCGTCTGCGGGTTCTGCGCCACCACGGAAGAGGGCGCATACATGAAGGTGTAGCCGTCGGGCGCGGAGCGGATCACTTCTTCCGTCGCAAGGATGAAGCTCGCGCCCGGCTTGTTCTCGACGATCACCGTCGTCTGCAGCACTTCGCCCAGCTTGTTGGCGACGAAGCGCGCCTGCGCGTCGGAGGCGCCGCCCGCGGCGAGGCCCAGCACGATGCGGATCGTTCGGCCCTTTTCCGGGAAGGGCGCAGCGGCGGACGTAGCTAGCGGCAACGCGCCCGCGCTCAGCGCCAGCCAGGCGGAGAAGCGGCGGCGGTTCAGGTTCGGGCGTGGGTGCATGGTGCTCATTGTTTGGTCAATCCGACTTGCTGGACCATCGTGCCCCAGCGCTCGTAGGTGGACCGCGTGATGGTCGCGAATTCTTCCGACGTGGTCGCGCCGGCCTCGTAGCCGCCGCTGCGATAGAACTCCTGCACCTGCGGCATGGACAGCACCTTGGTGAGCGCGGCGTTCAACTTTGCGACCACTGGCGCCGGCATGCGCGCCGGTCCGTAGAAGCCGAGCCAACTCGGCAGGTCGAGTCCGGCGAACCCTTGTTCGGCGAAGGTCGGTACATCGGGCATCGCGGCGATACGCGCACTGGCGGCCACCGCGAGGATTTTCACCTTGCCCGTCGCGGAGGTGATGACCGCCGACGAGGCCGAGTCGAACATGTATTGCACGCGCCCGCCGATCAGGTCCTTGGCCGCATCGGAGCCACCCTTGTACGGGATGTGCACGGCATCGATGCCGGTCTTCTTCACGAAGGCCTCGCCGTAGATGTGCGAGGAGGTGCCGGTGCCGAACGAGGCGTAGCTCACTTGGCCCGGGTGCGCCTTCACGTAGGCGACCAGTTCCTTGACGTTGTTGGCGGGCACCGTGGTGCTGATCGACAGGACCAGCGGTCCGCGCCCGCCCATCGAGATGGGCGTGAAGTCCTTGAACGGGTCGTAGGGCACCTGGGCGAAGGTGTGCGGGTTCTGCGCCATGGTCGACGAGGGCGCGTAAAGCAGCGTGTAGCCGTCGGCCGGTGCGCGGGCGACTTCGCTGGCCGCCAGCATGGTGCTGGCGCCCGGCTTGTTGTCGACGATGACGGCGGTGTTCAGCACCTCGCCGAGCTTCTGGGCAACGATGCGCGCCTGTGCGTCGGTGCCGCCGCCGGCGGTGAAGCCCACGACGATGCGGATCGGTTTGCCCGGCACGGGAAAGGCCTGTGCCAACGCGGCGACCGGCAACAGGCCTGTCAGGGCCGCCGCGCCCAGCACCGAGGCGAAGGCCCGGCGGCTGGCGCTCGATCTCTTCATGGATGTCTCTTTGGTTTTCATGGATATCAATCATCATGTCCATAAAACAAATCATCATTCAGGGAATACCCTGAAAGAAAACGCAGATAAATTCGAAAAATGGAAGATGAAATCAAAATATCATTCATCGCATCGAATCAGACATCCCGCAAGAACGCATGAAAACCGTCGTCCGCACCGATGAGCGCATCCTGTCCTCGGACATCTTCGAACGCGACAGCCGCGCCAAGCGCCCCGACCATGGCCACTGGGCCGAGCCCGGCAAGCAGATCCCGGTCTATCACCGCTGCGGCGTGCTGGTGGTGGGCGGCGGGCCGTCGGGCACCGCCGCGGCTGCCGCGGCCGCGCATGCTGGCGCCGACGTCGCGCTGCTCGAGCGCTACAACCACCTGGGAGGTCTGTCGACCGGCGGTCTTGTGATCTGGATCGACCGCATGACCGACTGGGAAGGCAAGTTGGTCATCCGCGGCTTCGCGGAAGAACTGTTCGACCGCCTGCCGGCCGACGCCATCGCCGGTCCGTCGAGTGGTGACTGGGGTTCGCAGGACGAGGCCAAGGCCGCGCACTGGTCTCAGCGTACCGCCGCGTATCACGGCATCGTTACCTGGTCGCCGACCATCGACCCCGAGCGCCTCAAGCTGCTCTCGCAAGAGATCGTGCTCGAGCGCGGCGTGAAGCTCATCTATCACTCGTGGGCCGCCATTCCGATCGTGCAGGACGGCGCGGTCAAGGGCGTGGTGTTCGAGAGCAAGGAAGGGCGCATGGCGATCATGGCCGACGTGGTGGTGGACGCCACGGGCGACGGTGACCTCTTTGCGCGCGCTGGCGCCGCCTACGTCAACGACATCGAGGAAGCGGACGTGCATCACTGCATGAATACGTCCTGGCTCTTCGGTGGCGTGGACATGAACCGCTGGATTGAATTCAAGGCCGGCCAGCCCGAAGCCTTCTCCGCCTTCATGGCGCGTGGGCGTGAGCAATGCGGCCTGTTCGAGCGGCCTTTTGTCTCGTGGCGCAACGACGTGGCGCTTTTCATGGGGCCGCGGCAGTCGGGCTATTCGGCCCTCGACGTGGACGATCTCACCGCGGTGGAAGTGCGCTCACACCGCGCGATGGTGGCGCATCTCGACTACTTCCGCGCCCATGCGCCGGGTTTCGAGAACGCGTTCCTGATGTTGAGTGCACCGCAGATCGGCGTGCGCCACGCGCGTCGGCTGACCGGCGTGGGCGCGGTCCTGCGCAGCCAATGGCCTGAAGGCGTCGCGCTGCCGGACGAGATCGGCGTGTCGCCCGCGGTGTCGCCCAAGTTCCCGAATATCTCGATTCCCTACGGTGCGCTGGTGCCGCAGCAACTTGATGGCCTGCTCGCCTGTGGTCGCCACATCTCGTGCGACCGCAACTCGCACGGCTTCATGCGGGAGATTCCGCAGTGCTGGATCACGGGGCAGGCGGCAGGCGCAGCGGCGGCGCTGGCTTCGCGCGGCGGCATCGCGCCACGCTTCGTCGATATCGGGGCACTGCAGTCCGAGCTGCTGCGTCAGGGCGTTTATCTGCGTCCGGGCGCTGAGCAGGGCAAGGCGGCGGTCACCGCCGAGGCGGACGTCTGAAAGCGTCCCATGCGAGCCTCTACATTGGAGCCTCTTCCAAAGGGTTCCATCATGTCCACTGACAAAAACGACCTCACCATTTCCGCCGCCGAGACGGCCGATGCGCGCGGGGAGCGCTCCGACACCGTCAGCGCGCTGGAGCGCGGCATCTCGGTGCTGCGCTGCTTCAGCGAAGAGCAGCCCGTGCTCGGCCATGCCGACGTTGCCCGGATGACCGGCATTCCGCGTCCGACGGTAAACCGGCTCGTCGCTACGCTGCTCTCCATGGGCATGCTCAAGCCCGCGCAGGCCGCCGACCGCTTCATGCTTGGCCCCGGCGTGGTGTCGCTGGCGCGCGTGTTTCTCGGCAGCCTCGATGTGCGCGCGGTGGCGCGGCCCAGCATGCAGGCGATGGCGGAGGAGATGGGCGCATCGGTCTACCTCGCAGTGCGCGATGGCATGGAAATGGTGCTGATCGAGGCTTGCCGTCCGCGCTCGTCGATGTTGTCGGCGCGACTCGATGTGGGCTCGCGTGCGCCGCTGGCCAACTCGGCGCTCGGCCGGGCGTATCTCTCGGCATTGCCGGAGGCACAGCGCAACCAGCTCGTCGACTCGATGCGCCTGCTGCGCGGCCCCGAATGGAGCGGCATCGAGCCCGCCATGAACCGCGCGATCGGTGAATCGAAGCGGCTGGGTTTTTGTCTCTCGCTCGGCGAGTTCCATCGGGAGATCAATTCGGTGTCCGTGCCGCTCATCGGCCCGGACGGCGAAGTCATGGCGCTCAACGGCGGCGGTGCGGCGTTCGTCTTTACCGAAGAACGCCTGCGCAATGAACTCGCCCCACGGCTGCACGACATTGCGCTGACCATCGCGCGCGACATCGGCGGCCACGTACCCACACCCTCGTCGGGCTAGCGCGCCCGGCGGGGGATCCCCCACGAATGCGCACAGAAGAACGGAGACACAGGTCATGCACCTGAGCGATGAAGAAAAAGCCATGCGCGACGGCCGCGACGGACCGGCAGTGCAGAAGGCGATGGACCTGCTGATACGTTATGGCGAGGCATTGGATGCCGAGCGGCTGGTCGAGACGCGCAACGTCTGCGCTTCCATCACATCGACCACGCCCTTCCAGCGCGACTTCGCGATGGCCCGTGGCGGTGGCATGGATGCCGTGTTCTCCGAGTTCAGTCTCGACAGCCAGGAGACGGTCGAGATTCCGAAGTTCAAGGTATTCACGAGCCACCTCCAGCTGGGCTTCGACCCCGGCCAGCCCGAACGAATGGGCGTGAGCGAGGAGATCGTCCAGTTCTACGGCAAGAGCGAGCGGCACGCGGCGAGCCTGGGTGCGCAGATCATGAACACCTGCACGCCTTACCAGGTCGGCAACATCCCGACGCGCGGCGAGCACTGCGCATGGATGGAGTCGTCTGCAGTGGTGTATTGCAATTCGGTGCTCGGCGCGCGCACCAACACTGAAGGTCGCGAGAGCACGGGCGCCGCGATGCTCACCGGGCGCATTCCGTACTGGGGTTACCACCTCGATGAGAACCGCCGCGCCACACATGTGGTGGAGCTCGACATCGAAGTCGAGTCAGTGCAGGACTGGGGCCTGCTCGGCTATTACATCGGCGAGCAGGTGCAGGAACGCGTGCCCGTGGTGCACAGCCGGCGCGGCATCTCGCGCGTGCCGAACCTGCCGCGTCTCAAGCACTTCGGTGCTGCCGCGTCTTCTTCGGGCGGCGTGGAGATGTATCACATCGTCGGCGTCACACCCGAGGCGATCACGCTCGAACAGGCGCTCGGCGCACGCGCGCCAGTCGAGGTGCTGCGCTACGGCGAGGCCGAGCGCCGCGCCACCTTCGAGAAGATCAACAGCACCGGCAAGGACGCCGAGGTGCAGTACGTGATGCTCGGCTGCCCGCACTACACGATCGAGCAGATCTGGGAAGCCGCACAACTCATCGAGGGACGCAAGGTGCACCCGGACTGCGAGCTGTGGATCTTCACGCCGCGCGCTATCAAGTCGCTGGCCGACCGCAATGGCTACACGAAGATCATCGAGGACGCGGGTGGCATCCTGATGACCGACAGCTGCTCCGCCATGAGCCGCGCCGTGCCCAAGGGCACGAAGACCGTCGCGCTCGACTCGGCCAAGCAGGCCCACTACCTGCCCGCCATCCTCGGCGTGCAGGCCTGGTTCGGCAGCACCGCCGAATGCATCGATGCGGCCTGCACCGGCCGCTGGAAAGGATTCCACGCATGAGCGCAGCAGTCATTGCAGAAGCAACCATCGTCATCCGCGGCCGAAGGGTGGTCGGCGGTGTGTCGGAAGGCGAGGCGCTGGTCACGCGTGATCGCATCTCGGGATGGGGCGGCATCGACCCGCGCACGGGCAGCGTCATCGAAACGAGGCATTCGCTGCGCGGGCAGAGCTTTGCGGGCAAGGTGCTGGTGTTTCCGGGGGCCAAGGGGTCGTCGGGCTGGTCGGCCATGTTCCACATGACGCGGCTCATGAAGACCGCGCCGGCTGGGTTCCTCTTCAACGAGATGACGACCAAGATGGCGCTCGGTGCGGTGGTCACGCATTCGCCCGCGATGACCGATTTCGATCGCGATCCGCTCACCTGTATCGAGACCGGTGACTGGGTGCGCGTGGATGCCGATCGCGGCGTCATCGAAATCACCAAGAAGGCACAACGAGGAGATGCAGCATGACCCGGCCCCTGCGCAGCAACTTCCCGCGCGGCTCGTACCTCTGGTCGGTGCGCAATGCGCATTGGCGTGCGCTCGGCATTCCTGAAGAGGATTGCGAGAAACCCAAGATCGCGATCGTCAACAGCTCGTCGGAACTCGCGGCCTGCTTCAGCCACCTCGACATCGTGGCCGCCGAAGTGAAGGCCGCGATCCGTGCCGCTGGCGGTGTGCCTTTCGAGATCCGCACCGCTGCGCCGAGCGACTTCATCACCGGCGCGGGTGCACGCGGCGCCTACATGCTGGCCGCGCGCGACCTGGTCACCAACGACATCGAGGTGGCCGTCGAAGGCGCGCAGCTCGATGGCATGGTGTGCCTCACCTCGTGCGACAAGACCGTGCCGGGCCAACTCATGGCGGCGGCGCGGCTCAACATCCCCACCTTGCTCGTGCCCTGTGGTTACCAGCCCAGTGGCGAGTACAAGGGACATCACGTCGACATCGAGGAAGTGTTCATCGGCGCGATGCATGCGGTCGCCGGCAAGCTGCCCGTCGAGGAGCTCGTGGGCATGAGCCGCGAGGCGATCCGTGGGCCTGGCGTGTGCTCGGGACTCGGCACGGCCAATTCGATGCACATCGTCTGCGAAGCGCTCGGCATGGCCTTGCCAGGCAGTGCGCCGGTTGCTGCGCTGAGCCCGAAGATGATGGCCGACGTGCGCGACGCGGGCGCGCGCATCGTGCAGATGGTGTGGGACGACCTGAAGCCGCGCGACATCCTCACGCCCGGTGCCTTTGCGAACGCGGTACGTGCGGTGCTCTCCGTGGGCGGATCGCTCAACACGGCCAAGCATCTGCAGGCCGTCGCGACCGAAGGGCAGGCTGGTGTCGATGTCTACGGGATGTTCGAAAAGCTCGGCCCGACCACGCCGGTGCTGTCTGGTGTGCGGCCAGTGGGCGAGAACTCGATCGAAGACTTCGAGGCTGCCGGCGGCTGCCGGGCGTTGCTGAAGCAGCTCGAGCCGCTGCTCGATACCAGCGCGCGCACCGTCACAGGCGGCACGCTCGCGGACAACCTGCGCGGCGTCGAAGTTGTGAACGCGGACGTGATCCGCCCGATCGACCGCCCGGTGGCGCCGCTGCCTGCGATCGTCCTGCTGCGCGGCAACCTCGCGCCGGAGTCGGGCCTCATCAAGACCGGCATCGCCGAACGCAAGGTGCGCCGCTTCACCGGGCCCGCCATCTGCTTCTGGACCGCCGATGCAGCCATCGCCGCGCTCAAGCAGGGCGACATCGTGCCCGGCCAGGTGATGGTGATGCGCGGTGCCGGTGCGTGCGGTGGACCAGCCATGGGCGGCGGTGCATCGCGCGTGGTGTTTGCGCTCGACGGTGCGGGGCTCGGCGATGAAGTCGCGCTGCTCACCGACGGCCATCTCTCAGGCCTCGTCTGCAAGGGGCTGGTGGTCGCAGAGGTGTCGCCCGAAGCCGCGCTGGGCGGCCCGCTCGGCCTGCTGCGCGACGGCGATGTCATCACCATCGATCTCGATGCACGGCGCCTCGACGTCGCTCTGAGCGACGAGGAAATCCAGGCGCGCCGCGCCGGCTGGCAACCGCCACCGCGGCTGCATGACACCGGCTGGCTGCAGCAATACCGCCGCAACGTCGGCGCGCTCTCGCAAGGCGCGGTGCTGGTGCGCGCCGAGCGCTCCGAGGCGCCGGGCTAGACCCGCTTTCTCCCAGGTCTCGAACCATCCCGGCGCGCGATCTTGCGCCCCGGGTGGCGGAGCCCTGCGCGTGTTCCAGGTTTGTTCAACCAAGAGAAGAAGCGACAGTGAAAAAAAGAGACATGAAAAAGCAATGGACATGCTCGGCCATCGGTGCCGTGCTGGGGCTGATGGGCGGCGCGGTTCACGCGCAATCCAGCATCACGATGTTCGGGGTGATGGACGTGGGCGTCCAGTACACCAAGGGCGACGGTGTGGGGTCGAGGACGGCGCTGTCGAACGGCGGCCTGTCGACGAGCCGGTTGGGCTTTCGCGGTACCGAAGACTTGGGTGGCGACCTGCGCGCGAGCTTCTGGCTCGAAGGCAGCCTGAATCCCGACGACGGCACCGGCCGCGCGACCAACACCAACAACCAGGCTAACGGCGGCACGCCGGCGGGGCCGTTCAACTTCGACCGGATGTCCTTCGTCAGCCTGACCTCGGGCACCTTCGGCGAAGTGCGGCTGGGGCGGGACTTCATCCCGACGCACTACAACAGCATCTACTTCGATCCTTTCAACGCCAACGGTGTGGCGCGAGCGGGCAACCTCACGTTCGCCGGCGTCGGCACGGGGCCGCTGCCCACGGCGATCACCGGTAGTAATGCCGTGAGCTACTGGCTGCCGAGCGGGCTCGGCGGCTTCTACGGCATGGTGATGGCCGGCACGGGCGAGAACAGCTCGCGCGAGACCAACCGCGACGACGGCAACTTCGCGGGCACGCGCTTCGGCTATGCCTCGGGGCCGATCGATGTCGCTGCGGCCTACACGCGCACGCGATTCGATTCCACCGCGACCATCGGCGACTACACGCACGCCAACATCGGCGGCACCTGGGATGTCGGCCCCGTGAAGCTCTTCGGGCTCTACAACGCGGTGCGCGTGCAACTCGCGGCTGGCACGGTGCGCAAGAACACGGCCGAGATCGGCGCGCACATCCTCGCCTTCGACGTCGGCCGCATCCGCATCAGCTACGCCTACCTCGACGACCGCAGCGACGACAGCCTGCGCAACGCCAACGGCCTGCCGCGCAATCGCGACGACGCGCGCCAGGTCGGCATTGGCTACGTGCACAACCTCTCGAAGCGCACCGCGTTCTACGGCAGCTATGCGCGCCTGATGAACAGCGGACAGGCGCGCTATGTGGTGAGCGGTGGCGTGGTGCCCGCCGCGGGCCGCGTGTCGACCGGCACGGAGGTCGGCATCCGTCATGTTTTCTAACCCGGAAGGACAAGACCATGCGACGCAGAACCTTGACCGCCGCGGCCCTGTGGGGCGCGGCCGCTTTGACGAGCCTGCCCCTCCCGGCGGGCGCCGATGAAGCCTGGCCCCAGAAGCCGATCCGCCTGATCGTGGGCTTCGCGCCCGGCGGAGGGGCGGATGCGCTCACGCGCATCATCGCGGACGGGTTGTCGAAGCAGCTCGGCCAGCAGGTCATCGTGGACAACCGGCCCGGCGCCGACGGCGTACTTGCTGCTCAGGCCACTTCATCCGCAAAGCCTGACGGTTACACGCTGCTGATGGGCACGAATACGGCGATGGTCGCGGCGCCCACGCTGCGGCCGACGCCGCCGTACGACCCGTTCAAGGCCTTCACGCCGATCAGCTCGGCCGGTCAGTTCTCGATGTTCCTGGTCGTGCCGTCGACCTTGCCGGCGAAGAGCGTGAACGAATTGCTTGCGCTCATCGCGGCCAAGCCCGGTGCGTACAACTCCGCGTCGAGCAACAGCGCTTCCGAGCTCGCGATGCTGCAGCTGCTGGGCGATCGCAAGGTGGTCAATGCGCGCTACAAGGGCGACATGCAGGCCATGACCGACCTGCTCGGCGGGCAGGTGCAGATGATGTTCACCACCGGCACGCTCGCGCCGGCCTACGTGAAGGACGGGCGCATCCGCGCGCTCGTCACGCTGCTGCCGGAGCGCAGCGAACTGCTGCCCGATGTGCCGACCGGTGGGGAGCTCAGTCTGGGCAAGCTCACCATCACGCCGTGGGCTGGCTTCTTCGGCCCGCCGGGCATGCCGCAAGCCTTGACCGACAGGCTTTCACGCGAATTGCAGAACACGCTACAGCGGCCGGAAGTCCGCAAGCAGCTCGCGCAGCAGGGCTTCGAAGGCTACGGCATGAGCCCCGAGAAGTTCAGGGAGTTCTTCCGCCAGCAGTACGACGCCTTCGGTGCGACCGTGCGGGAGCACAACGTGAAGTTCGAGTAGAGCGCGTTACGGAAGGACGGGTGGAGGCGTCTGCGTCACGCCTTGCTCCCAATCCGCGGCGCGTGTCCTGCGCAGGATAAAGATGCCGATCACGGTGCCGATGGGGATGCTGATCAGCATCAGAATGCCCACCGCACGCGATAGGCTGCGCGACCACGGCTTGCCTCGCCGTACGCCGGCGAAGGCGAGAGCATGCACGCCGAACGGCAGGGCGAAGATCAGCGTAAGGAGCACTGCCGCCTCGATCTGCGCCGTTCCGCCCGCATGGAGCACTTTCAGAATGATCCCGGCCCAAAAGACGAGATAGAGCGCGGCCATGACGATGTGGACACGGGCGAGAGCAGTGTTGAGCATGTGTTTCCCTGAATTTGCGCGGATTCGACGGCCGCGTGTTCCGCCGAGTCTATAGCCCCGCGCGCAGGGACTGCGCGGTAGTCAGATGCCAATGGATGGCGCGTGCCTGCTCCAGAACGCCGCATCCGGAATCGCCCCCGCACCAGCCGCCGCGTTGTCCGCCATGTGCTCGGCGCGGCTCGTGCCCGGGATGGTGCATGTCACGGCGGGGTGGCTCAGTACGAACTTGATCAGCACTTGCGCCCAACTCGTGCAGCCGATCTCGGCGACCCAGTCGGGCAGCGGCTTGTCGCGCAGGCGGCGCAGCAGGCCGCCGCCACCGAAGGGCATGTTGATGATCACCGCCACGCCGCGCTCGGCCGCCAGTGGAAGCAGGCGCTTTTCGGCGTCGCGCGCGTCGATCGAGTAGTTGATCTGCAGGAAGTCGAGCTTCTGCGCGCGCAGCACCGATTCGACTTCGCCGTAGGCTGAGGCCGTGTAGTGCGTGATGCCGATGTAGCGCACCCGGCCCTGGTCCTTCCAGCCGCGCAGCGTGGCAAGGTGCGTGCGCCAGTCGACGAGGTTGTGCACCTGCATCAGGTCCATGCGCTGGGTGCGCAGGCGGGCGAAGGATTGCTCCATCTGCGCGATGCCGGCCTCGCGGCCCGAGGTCCAGACCTTGGTCGCGAGAAAGGCCTTGGCGTGCTGGTTCGATGCGGCCAGCAGCTCGCCGGTGGTTTCCTCGGAGCGGCCGTACATCGGCGAGCTGTCGACGACCGAGCCGCCAGCCGCGAACAGCGCATCGAGCACGCCAGACAGCCGCTGGTATTCGGGGGTGCCGGGGCGCTGGTCGAAGCCGAGCCAGGTTCCGCAGCCGACCACCGGCAAGGCTTCCTTCGTCGAGGGAATGGGGCGAGTGTTCATGCGGGGCCTGCCTGGCTGCTGTTGCTGCTGTTGCGCTAACGCGGGAATGACGGTTCCCGCGCACAGCGCCATGCCCAGCCGCAGCAGCCGGGCGCGCGTGAGGGGAAGGAGGGCGCCTGCATCGGTCATCGGACGCAGTATCCGGAGCTGATCTCCCGCTTGCGCAGGCTTCTCTCTGTTCCCGGGATGGCTGCTCGGGATTGCAAGAAATTTCTCTGGTCAGACGCACAAATGCTGTATAAAAATACAGTAAAACTGCATCATGGGCCTGCCTTTCCTCGACTCCTTTTCCGCTGCCGCCCGTCACGGCGTCTGGCATGCCGACGAACTCGGCAGCGCCGACGCGCAGGTCATCGGCACCGGCCATGCCGCACTCGATGCCGAGCTGCCAGGCGGCGGCTGGCCGGTCGGAGCGATGACGGAACTGCTGCAGACCGCGCCGCAGGACCCCATCTGGCCGCTGCTGCTGCCCGGCCTCGTGCAGGCGGTGCAGGCGCGCGGCGGGCCGGTGGTGCTCATCGGTGCGCCTTGCGAGCCCTTCGGCGCTTCGCTGGCCGCGCACGGGCTTGCGCCCGAGTCCCTGATGTGGGTCCGCAGCGATGCATCGGCCGCGCGCCTGTGGGCCTGCGAGCAAGCTTTGCGCTGTGCTGATGTGGGCGCGGTGCTGGCCTGGCTGCCGCAGGCCCGGGTCGGCGAGCTGCGGCGGTTGCAGCTCGCTGCGGCGCAGCACGACGTACTGCTTTTCGTCTGCCGGCCAGAAACGGTGGCGCAATCGGCTTCTCCGGCGCGGTTGCGGCTGCACATCGTGCGCAGCACGGCCGATGCGGGGCAGGTCGAGCTTCACATCCTCAAACGACGCGGCCCGCCGCTGACGACGCCGGTGATGGCTCCGGCGCGCAGCGAGCGCATGAGCGCCTTGCTCGCGGCCGCGCGCGTGCGCCGCAAGCTGCGGCTTCGGCAGGGCGCGATGCCGCAGCCGGTGACGGTGGATTCGACCACCGTGGTCCACATCGACGCGTGGAAGGAAGGGCGCCATGCATTGGATCGCCTTGCAGTGGTCGCCTGAACCCGATGCGCCCGACACGCCTCTGCCGCCCCCCGAAGCCTTGAGCTGGTGGGCGCTGCAGTTCACGCCGCACGTTGCCTGGCAGGACGAAGCCCTGATGCTCGAAGTCGCCGCCTGCGAACGGCTCTGGGGCGGGCGCCTGAGTCTCATGCGGCAGCTCTCTGGCACCAATCCCGCGCCCGACACGCGCCTGCTCGGCGCGCAAGGCTCCACCAGCCTGGAGGCGCTCGCGCGCTTGCGGCTCTTCGTGCGCGGCGAACGCCGGCCTGATGACATGCCCGGCGGCCTGCCGCTCGACACACTCAGCGTTGCCCGCGATCACCTCGATCTGCTCGCACGCCTCGGCTGCCGAACCTGGGGCGACGTGGCCGCATTGCCTCGTGGCGGGCTTTCGCGGCGTTTCGGCGCTGCGCTGCGTGAGGCGCTCGACGTCGCTTGGGGGCAGCGCCCCGAAACCCATGTATGGCTCGAACTGCCCGATGTGTTCGAGCAAAAGCTGGAACTGCCCGCGCTGGCCGAAAACGCCAACGAGCTCATGTGGTCCGCCAATCGCCTGCTCGCAGCGCTGCAGATCTGGCTGCGTGCACGCCAACGCGGCGCACGCGCGCTCGAACTGCAATGGACGCTCGACCTCAAGCGCTTCAACGGAGTGGACCTGCCGCCCCATCAGCACATCACTGTGCGCACCGCCGAGCCCACGCAGGACATGGCGCACCTGCGCCGCCTGCTGAGCGAGAAACTCGCGCTCACCACGCTCGCTGCGCCCGCGAGCTGGCTGCGATTGCGTTCCCTCGAAACCGATCCATGGGCCGGCGCCAATACCAGCTTTCTGCCGGAGGACAACCGCAAGGGCGACAAGCTCCATGAGATGGTCGAGCGGCTCAGCGCGCGGCTCGGTCCGCGGCAGGTCCTGGTGCCTGTGCCGCATGCCGATCGTCGCGCCGAGCGCACCCAGGCGTGGCAGCCGGCCTTGGCGGCAAATCGGCCGCAGGAAAAGAAGGAGAAAAAGAAGGAGCGCGCAGCCACCGCGCCATCCCAGCCGGATGCGATCTACCCCACTTGGCTGTTGCCCGAGCCTCTGCGGCTCGACATGGACGGCGAGCGCCCCTGCTATCGCGGCCCGCTGCGCAAGCTGATCGGGCCGCAGCGCGTCGAAGCCGGCTGGTGGGGCGGTGCGGAAGAGGGCGGCCGCCCGGCGGTGCGCGATTACTACGTCGCTGAAAGCCCCGAAGCCGGCCTCGTGTGGATCTACCGCGAGCGCGTGCCGACCCGTTTCGCCGACGCTGAAGTGCGCTGGTATCTGCAGGGCCTGTATGCCTGAACTCAGCGACAAGAAGCAGCGCTCCCTCGTGCTCGCCGAGGTGCATGCGCTGCCGCAGCGGCCGCAACCGGTGCCGGGCCTGCCCGACTATGCGGAGCTGCACTGCATTACCAACTTCAGCTTCCAGCGCGGCGCATCCACGCCCGAGGAAATGGTGGAGCGTGCTTACCAGCTTGGGTATTCGGCGCTCGCGATCACCGACGAGTGCTCGGTCGCCGGCATCGTGCGTGCGCACGTCGGCCTGCGCGAGTTGCCGGCCAAGCTCGATGAATGGGAACTCAAGCACCCGGAAGAACCGCCGATCCCGCGCAACCCGGATTTCCGCTTGCTCTTCGGCAGCGAGTTCCGCTTCGAGCGTTTCCGGCTCGTGGTCATCGCGAACGACACCGAAGGCTGGGGCAACCTCTGCGAGTTCATCACCGCTGCGCGAACCACCGACGAACTGCCCAAGGGCGACTACCGCGTGAGCTGGGAAGAGAGCGATGTCGCTTCGCTCACGCATTGCCAGATCCTCTTCGTGCCTGACCGTCCGCCCGGCGGCATGGTCGATCGCGCCACGCTGCACGAAGACCTGTGCGCCGCGAAAGCACTGTATGGCGACAACCTCTGGATCGCCCTCGAGATGCTCAATGAGCTTGATGACGACCTCTGGTTCGTCACGCTGGTCGAGGCAGGCGAGCAGGCCGGCGTGCCGCTCGTCGCGGCCGGCGACGTGCACATGCATTCACGCGGTCGCAAGCCGTTGCAGGACGTGCTCACCGCGGTGCGCGAAGGCTGCACTGTGGCCGAATGCGGCTTCGCGCTGCAAGCCAACGCAGAACGTCATCTGCGCATGCGCATGCAGATCGCGGGTCTTTACACCGACGAGATGCTCGCTAACACGCTACGCGTGGCCGACCGCTGCCGGTTCGATCCCGGGGTGATCCGCGAGAACTACAAGTACCCGCTCGAAAGCGTTGGCAACAACGAGACGCCGGCAGAGACGTTGGAGCGCAAGACATGGGAGGGCGCGAGAGAAAAATATCCCGAGGGCATTCCGAAGAAGGTTGCCGACCAGCTGGAGCGCGAGCTGAAGCTGATCATCGAGATGAAGTACGAGATGTTCTTCCTCACCGTGGAGGACATTGTTCGCTTCGCCCGCTCGAAGAAGATCCTCTGCCAGGGCCGCGGCTCGTCGGCCAACTCGGCGGTGTGCTTTTGCCTCGGCATCACCGCGATCAATCCCGACAAGGGTCATCTGCTGTTCGAGCGCTTCCTGAGCCGCCATCGCCACGAACCGCCCGACATCGATGTCGACTTCGAGCACCAGCGGCGCGAAATCGTCATTCAGTACATCTACGAGAAATACGGTCGCGAGCGTGCCGCCATTGCCGCCGTCGTCATCTGCTATCGCACGCGCAGCGCGCTGCGCGACGTGGGCAAGGCGCTCGGCGTCGATGCGCGGCTGGTCGATGAATTCGCGAAGGACCACTACTGGTTTGACGATGCAGTGCTCGGCGATCAGTTGCGCACTGCCGCCGCGCGCGTGAACGTGCAGGAGGACGAGCTCAAGCTGCGGCAGTGGATCGATCTCACGCATGCGCTGCGCGGCTTTCCGCGTCATCTGAGTCAGCATGTCGGCGGCTTTGTGCTCACGCACACGAAGCTCACGCGGCTCGTGCCGGTCGAGAAGGCCTCGATGAAGGATCGCTCCGTCATCCAATGGGAGAAGGACGATCTTGAAGCCATGGGCATGCTCAAGGTCGACGTGCTCGCGCTCGGCATGCTCAGCGCGATTCGGCGCGGGCTCGAACTCATGAACCGTTGGCGCGGCAGCGCGATGGAGATGCACCACATCCCCAACGACGATCAGAAGGTGTTCGACATGATCTGCGACGCCGACACCATCGGCGTCTTCCAGATCGAGAGTCGTGCGCAGATGTCGATGCTGCCGCGTCTGAAGCCGCGCTGCTACGAAGACCTCGTGATCGAAGTCGCTATCGTGCGGCCTGGGCCGATCCAGGGCGGCATGGTGCATCCCTATCTCAAGCAGCGCGAGCGGGTCCGCAAGAAGCTGCCGATCCACTATGAAAAAGACGAGCTCCGCCCCGCGCTGGAACGCACGCTGGGCGTGCCGATCTTCCAGGAACAGGTGATGCAGATCGCCATGATCGCGGCCGATTTCAGCGCCGACGAGGCCGACCAGCTCCGCCGCGCGATGGCCGCCTGGAAGCGCAAGGGCGGTCTCGGCAAGTTCCACGACAAGCTTGTGAACGGCATGGTCAAGAAGGGGTACAAGCCGGCTTTTGCCGAATCGATCTTCAAGCAGGTGCTGGGTTTCGGTGACTACGGTTTTCCGGAGAGCCATGCCGCGAGCTTCGCGCTGCTGGTCACCGTGAGCAGTTGGCTCAAGAACTACGAGCCTGCGTGCTTCCTGGCTGCGCTGCTCGATGCCCAGCCGATGGGCTTCTACAGCCCTTCGCAGCTTGTGCAGGACGCGCGGCGTCATGGCGTCGAAGTGCGGCCGGTCGATGTGAGCATGAGCGAGTACGACAGCAGCATCGAGGCCCGTGCGGCCGACGCACCGCGCATGCCGCCCGAAGCCGATGCGCGCTACGCCGATCGTCTTGGCAACGAGGATCAACCGGCCGTGCGTCTAGGCCTGCGCCGTGTCTCCGGCCTCAGCGAAGCCGGAGCGAAGCGGCTGATCGAGGCGCGCACACAGGCGCCTTTCACCAGCACCGAAGATCTCGCGCTGCGCGCCGAACTCGATGGCAAGGACATGGGCGCACTCGCCGCTGCTGATGCGCTGATGTCGCTTTCCGGCCATCGACGCCAGCAGGTGTGGGATGCGACCGCTCAACGCCGCGCACCAGCCTTGCTACGGGGCGTGCCCATCAACGAGCCCACCTTGCAATTGCCCGCCGCATCCGAAGGCGAGGAGATCGTCGGCGATTACGCCTCGCTCGGCCTCTCGCTACGCCGCCATCCGTTGGCGCTGCTTCGCGCGCGGCTGGCTCGGATGAATCTCATGAGCGCGGAGCAGTTGCGCCCGCTGCCCAGCGGCCAGACCGTGCGTGCCTGCGGCATCGTCAAGGGCCGCCAGCGCCCTCAGACCGCCAACGGCACCATCTTCGTCACGCTCGAAGACGAGACCGGCAACGTCAATGTGATTGTGTGGAGCCACGTGATCGAGGCTTGGCGGGAGCCGCTGCTCAAGGCAACGCTGCTGGCGGTACAGGGCACCTGGCAGCGCGACGTGGACAGTGGCGGCGAGGTGCGGCATCTCGTGGCGACGGGGTTCAGGGATCTGACGCCACTGTTGGGGCGTTTGGCGCAGAGCAACAAGAGTCGGGACTTTCACTAAATTTGCCCTCGATTCGCCAAACGAAGTTTCATTGCCTTTCAGCTCTGAATTTCAGAATCTTCCGAGGGACGCATTCGAAGCTGGTCCATAGACTCGCGCGGTGCCATCAATGCATCTTCTGTATTGGTGTCGACTTGTGCGAGCCGGCAAATCGGTTTGGCGCAAAAAAATCCTATCTGCACATTCCGTTTGTTACTTTCGAATTGGACTTCCAACCTATGAAGCGCGTACTTCTTCCGGTCCTGGCGGCCGGCCTCACGACCCTGGCGGGGACTGGCCATGCCGCGGACGGCACCATCAACTTCACCGGCTCGGTCATCGGGACCACCTGCAATATCTCCATCAATGGAACGGCAGCCCCCGCCGGCGCGACCGTTACGCTGGCACCGGCCACTGAAAGTGACCTTGATGCGCCCGGCAAGACTGCCGTACCGACTCCATTCGACATGATGCTGACTGGATGCGCTTCAACGGGCAAGGTCTCGGCTTACTTTGAATCCGGCCCCGGCGTCAGCGGAGGTCTGGTGGTCAATACTGGCACGGCTACAAATGTCAGTCTGATGGTGTACGACAACGCCGTTGGCGCAGGCAATTTCATTCCGCTTGGTGCTGTGGACCAAGACGACACCACGCGTGTCAATATCGTAGGCGGCAATGCGACCCTCAAATATGGCGTGAAGTACATTGCCATTGGAGGAGCGGCAACCGTCGGTTCCGTCAAAGGCGCCGTCACCTACCACATCCTCTACGAGTAAGCCGAAGGCGCCTTCGGCCAAGACTGGGCTGGCGCAACGCCAGCCTTTGCGGATCTAAATAAATCATTTAGACCGAATTTGGGAGTTTTCTCAAAGACTCACCAAAGATCAATCACGAGACTTCATCTCGTGCAAATCGATGCCTAGCGGATGCAAAAATCCTAATTGGAAGTTGCAGACCATCAAGGCGAACGCTCTTGCACGTTTTTTAACTGAAGC
The DNA here is from genome assembly GCF_014192575.1 of Variovorax sp. Sphag1AA. Taxonomy (GTDB): domain Bacteria; phylum Pseudomonadota; class Gammaproteobacteria; order Burkholderiales; family Burkholderiaceae_C; genus Variovorax. Next base: position 207,233 of record NZ_JACHYC010000001.1, read on the forward strand.
CTTTTGAAGCAATGAAACGCATTCTGTTCCCGATCGTCGCCGCTGGCGCTTCCCTCTTGACCATTTCGGCTCACGCCGCTGACGGTCAAATCAACTTCGAAGGCGAGTTGTTCGCTCAGACCTGCCTCATTGATGTCGACGGCGATACGGGCAATCCCGCAATCGTGACGCTGGCCAAGGTTGCGACCGCCGGTCTGCAAACCGCTGGTGCGACGGCTGCTCAGCGCAATTTCAACATCAACCTGAAGAACTGCATTGAAGCGGCTGGTGGGCGCTTACTTATTCGTACGCGATGCTGTAGGTCACGCTGCCGTTGACCTTGCCGGCCGTTGCAGCGCCCTGGGAGATGTACTGCACGGCGTACGGCAGCGTGGCCACGCCAGCGACGATGTCGCGAGCGGTGTTGGTACCGGTTGCGCCGAGCTGCGAGCCCGAGCCAGCAACGATGGCAGCGCCACTGATGCCGTCAACGAGTTGCAGGCCCACCAGCGTGGCGGCGTCAGTACCCGTTGCCAGGTTCTTCAGCGTTCATCACCAGCACACGGCTCAATGGCGAAGCGCTGCCTTTCGGCGCCGAAGTCACCGATAGCGAAGGCAACAACGTGGGTGTGGTGGCGCAGGGTGGGCGCATCTTTGCCCGCCTGAAGGAAGACGTCCGCGAACTGCAAGTGAACTGGGGTGCAGCTGGCAAGCCCGAGACCTGCCGCATCGACCTCTCGACCCTGCCAGCGCGTAGCGCTCCGGAAGGCAACCAGATCGAGACCTTCGACATTACCTGCCTGCCCTCGGCCGTTTTGGCCGCACTGAATAAATAGGCGCGCCATTCTTGCTCAGGGACAAACCAGGCCGGCGCGAAATATCGATGGATATCTACGCGACCCGGCGCAGAAAGAGATAGAAAATGATCAATTGGATTAAGAATTCATTCAATTTGCTTCCCAAGCGCGGTTTTCTGGCTTTTTGCCTACTTGCCGCGGCAGGCGGCGTAAGCGCGCAAACGTGCTCGCACAAGAGCGGCAGTATGGCGCAGACGCTCACGGCGCCGATGAGCAGCGTTTCGATCACCTTGCTCCGAGATATGCCGGTAGGCACCGCGTTTCACAATCAAAGCTGGATCGGTTTCTCGAACGCGTCTTTGACATGTTCCGGTGATACGTTCCCTGCGACGCTGAAATTTGAGAGCGTCGGCATGCGGCAAACGGGGCTTATGTACGGAAGCGCGCCGATCTACCAAACGGATCTTGCCGGCGTGGGGGTTGCATTCTCGTCAGCTGCAGTTGGCACGTTGCCGATCAATTCGACCGTGAATGAACTGAGCGCAAACGCGGCGAATCATGCGAAGGGAAGCATGGATGCCATTTTCATCAAGATTGGCGATATCCCACCGGGAAAGATCAGCACAGCCGGTTTCCCGACATTTTCTTACAGCGTTGGGAGCAATAACCTGCGGGTCTGGACTTTGAACTTCGCGGGTGGTTTCGTCGACATGGTTACCCAGACCTGCACAACGCCTAACCAACTTGTTCCGCTCGGAGATCACCCACAGACCGACTTCACGGGAGTCGGAAGCGGCAGTCCCTTTAAGGACTTTGTGATTGAGCTCAAGAATTGCCCGGCCTTTCATGGAAGAGGCTTCGGTGTTTGGCAGCACTATTCAAATACGGTCGGAACACCTACTACCAACTTGGTCGACACTACCTCTAATACTCGCTATGGCAGCAGCATCAAGTTTCGATTGAGCCCGCCGGCGGCGAACATCCTCTCTCCAGGAATCCTGAAGCTGGGAGCACCCACTGGCGGAGCCACCAACGCGACCGGCATTGGCATCGAGATACGGCAACGCGGCGCGACGAGCCCGATCCAGTTCAATACCTACATCGATGGACTCAACCTCCTGAACGTCGCGGCCAACAGCACTCAGACTATCCCGCTGTCCGCGCGATTGGTACAGACTGGCGCTCGAGTCACACCGGGTCAGGCCAATGGCTCGGTCGAATTCCTGCTGAACTACGAGTAGCCGTGATTCGAGAGGGCCGTTCCTGCGCAGTGACGGTCCGTGTGACGAGTCGGCCATCGCGAATCAGCGACAACTCGACTGCACGCCCGATGCGATCCGCGCCGAGCAAGCGCAGTAGGTCATCCGCGCCCGCCACCACGACACCATCGAGTGCGACGAGGATGTCGCCCACACGCAAGCCCGCCCGCTCGGCTGCGCTGCCGGGTTGTACTTCGTCAATGCGTACCGCGTTCGCTCCAGAGCGAATCGCCAGCGCCACGCGCCGCGGCAGCGGTACTGTCTGTGCTGCTATGCCGAGATGCGCGCGCCGCACGCGGCCATGCGCGATGAACTCGCCGATCGCGAAAGCCGCCGTATTGCTCGACACTGCGAATGCCAAGCCTTGCGCGCCAGCGATCATCGCGGTGTTGATGCCCACGACCTGACCCGAAGCCGTCACTAGGGCGCCGCCCGAGTTGCCGGGATTCAATGCGACATCGGTCTGGATCACGTCGTCGATCAGGTGTCCGCTTTGCGAGCGCAAGGAGCGGCCGAGCGCCGAGACAATGCCCGCGGTGATCGTTGACTCGAAGCCCAGAGGATTGCCGATGGCCACCACCAGATGGCCGCGCTTGAGCATCTTCGAGTCGCCCAGCTTTGCCGTCACGGCGCCGCGCGGCAACTCGACGCGCAACAGCGCGAGATCGGTCGCAGGGTCGTCGCCGATCACTTCGGCTTCGTGGTCGCCCGCCTCGTTGCTGCCGACGCGCACGCGGCGCGCACCGGCGACCACGTGGCTGTTCGTCAGCACGAGCCCGTCGTTCGCGATGACCACGCCCGAGCCCAACCCGCCGCGCCGACCAGGCGTGCCGCTCTGCACGCGCACCACCGCAGGGCCGACGCTGTCGGCCACCGTGGCGACCGCATGGGAATAGGCATCGATTAGCGCTTCCTGATCCAACTCTGGAGCGCCATCTTCCGCGCTCGATGATGAAGGCGTGTTGTCGTCGAACATGTTGGTCTCACAAATGGATGACGCCTTGCCGCACCGCCTGTGCGACTGCGTCGGTGCGGCCAGTTGCATCGAGCTTGTCGAGCAGCGAGCCCACGTGGAACTTGGCCGTGTGCACCGAGATGCCGAGCCGTCGCGCGATCGCCTTGTTCGATGCGCCTTCGGCCATCAGTGCCAGCACTTCGAGCTCGCGCGGCGTCAGCGCCGCTTCGTTGTTGTCGGATGCGGGCGTGGATTCGGTGGCAGCCACCACCGTTACATCGGCTGGCTCGCCGCGCTGCGCGATGCGCAGGCCGCGCGCATCCACGAGCGATGCGAAGAGGCGCTCCGACAGGTCGGTGTCCTCGATGTCGATCGCGACCACGATCGGTTCCGCGACGCGCGATGTGCTCAATCGGCGGGCCTTTCTCCTACGGTGAGCGACAGATCGGCCGGCTCACCTGCGCGCCGTAGCGAGAGCTTGACGACCGTGCCCACGCTCGCTGGCCCGAGTGCCCGCAGCAGCATGTGGGCGCTGCGCACCGGCTCGCCGTTCCACGCCAGGATCACATCCCCTTGTCGCACGCCCGCCGCTGCGCCGGGGCCGTCTCGGTCGATCCCCATCACCATCGCACCGATGCCATCGGGCTCGACCTTCACGGGTTGAAGCGCGACGCCGAGGTATCCACGCGGCACACGGCCGTGTGCGGCAAGTTGCGCTGCCACGCGCTCGATCGTCGCGCCCGGAATCACGAGCACGCGCCCGCGCGGCCCAAACACGCTCATGCCGATGGCGCGACCGCCCGCGTCCAGCGCCAATCCGCCTTCGACACTGCGGCGCATCACAAGGCCGAGCTCGATTCGCATGTCGATGTCGCCACCGCGCAGACTGCGCCATGCTGGCCCTACCAGCGACACCACGCCTGCCGCTGCGACCGCCGTGCCGGCCTGCGAGCCAACTGCGAGTGCGATCGACCCGGCGCGCACGGAAGTGGCGTCGAAGGCAATCGGGGAGGGCGCTGCACCTTCTACGCGGAGCAGCGCGATATCGGTAGCTGCATCGCGCCCGACGATGCTCGCGCGCAACTTGCCGCCGTCAGGCAGAAGTACGGCCACGTCGCCTTCGTCGGGCAGTGCTTCCTCGGAGGTGACGATCAGCCCGTCTCGCCAGACAAAGCCGCTGGCGCGCGACCGCGCGGCATGCACGGCGACCACGCTACGCGAGGCGGCAGTCACCGCATCCGCCATGGCGGCGGACAGTTGTTCAAGAGACGAGGAAAGCGTCGTGTCAGCCATGTGAACTCCTTAGATGGCTTCATTGTGTGAAGCCACAAGGGGGTGGCGCTACTGCCCGGTTGGGCAGGGACGCCGTTGGCCAGACGCCCAGAACGAACGAAACCTACGCCTCGCCGCGTGACGCAAGCAGTTTCTCTGCGGCCAGCCCGACAAACCGTCGTCCCGGATTCGCTCCGGCAATCCAGTCCTCGGCAGGGAATAGATCGAACAGTCCGACCTTGATGAGCGTCGGCACGGACAGTTCGAGTTCCTTTTCGACCTCTCCTCGCTCACCGTTGTTGTAACGAGCCACGTTGTGGAGCATGGTTGCCACTGTCCCGGTTTGCACCGTCGTTCCGTCCTTGAGCTTGACGGCTGGGAGTTGCTCGCCCTGGGCCAGGATCTTCTGATTCACCTGGGCTAGTTGGGAAGTGGTGTCGGACATGTTGCGCTCCATGGCGTGGCTTTGAACATCGCCAGAAGCTGGGGACGCCCGGCCGTTCAACAAGAAGGCAGCAGCAAGAGCTCACACGATGCGCACGCTCAGGTTCGGCAACCCATCGATGTGCATCTCGATCACATCGCCGCGGACCACGGGCCCGACGTTCTCCGGCGTGCCGGAGTAGATGATGTCCCCGGCGAACAGCTCATTGGCTTCGGAGAGCTTGCTGATCTGCTCGGCCACTGACCAGATCATCTGGTCGAGATCGGCGTTCTGCTTGGTCTGGCCGTTCACCTTCAGCCAGATCGCGCCCTTGGTGAAGTGGCCGGTCTGCGCCACGCGATGCACGGCGCCGATCACCGCGGAGTGATCGAAGCTCTTGCCGATCTCCCAGGGCTTCTTCTCGTCGCCCATCGCGCGCTGCAGGTCGCGCCGGGTCATGTCGAGTCCGAGCGAGTAGCCATAGACATGGTCGAGCGCCTGCGCCACCGGAATATTGCGGCCGCCCTTGCCGAGCACGGCGATCAGCTCTGCTTCGTAGTGGTAGTTCTTTGTCAGCGTCGGATAGGGGTGGTTGCCCACGGTACTCGCGGGCACGTGCTGGATGGCGTCGGTGGGCTTCTGGAAGAAGAAGGGCGGCTCCCGGTTCGGATCGGACCCCATCTCGCGCGCATGTGCTGCGTAGTTGCGGCCGATGCAGTAAATACGGCGCACCGGAAAGACTTCATCGCTGCCGACGATGGGTACGGTGACGTCCGCCACCTGGAAGGGCGTTCGTTGCGTGCCTGCCGATGTCGGCGTGGTGCTGCACGCGGCGAGCGCGGCGGTCGTGAGGCCGGTGGCGATCGCGCCGCGTCGCGTGAGTCGGGATGTCTTCGAATGAGTTGTCATGTCTCCGTTCAGTTGTCACTGGTGGTTGTTGTTGTCGTTCCCGTGTCCGGGGCCGTTGCCATTGTGATCCCCGTCATCGTCGTTGTCGTCGCGCACTGCCACGCAGACGAAGTTCGCAGCGTCCTCGATGCTGCCGTGTCCTGTGTAGCGTGGCTGGGCGGGGTAGGCGCAGATTGGCCGGGTGCGTCCGGGCCACGGGGTGTCGGCAGGTGCGGTGCCGATCAGCGCCGATGGTCCCTGTCCTTTCTCGACCCATTTGACGAGCGCGCTGAAGGCGTCGAACTGCGACGTCGCGTATCCACCGCCGCAGTGGTTCATGCCCGGCACGACGAAGAGGCGCGCGAACTGCTGCGTGTCGCGCACGCCGCCGGTGCGGTCGATCAGGTCGCGATACCAGCCGATGTGGTATTTCGACGAGAACACTGGATCGGCCTGCCCGCTGTAGACGATCAGCTTGCTGCCTCCGGCGCGGAAGCGGCGGTAGTCGGTCGAGCTGGTGCCCATGAAGTCCATCGCCGACTGCGAGTAGATGCCGCTGCGCGCGTAGATCTTCGGCGCGTCCGCGTCCATGTTGAAACTGAGCAGCCATGGCATGAAGGCGTCGTTGAGCCCCGGCAGACTCGGCGCCGGCCCTGCGGTCGTGATGACCGTGCCCGCGTAACCCGGCCTGCCGGCGGTCTTCGAATTCGGCGGGGTGGTGAAGACGAACGGCAATGCCGAGCCGCCGAGCGTCGTGTTGAGCGACGTGTTGCCCGGGCCGGGGAAGAGCGGTCCGATCTTCCAGAGGCGCCAGCCCGGCGCGGCGATGCCCGGATCCCAGAACCAGCCGGCATACAGCGCCCGGCCCTTCGAGTCCCTGGCACCGTCGAACACATTCCTCAACGCGGTGACCTGGCTGGCGGACAGCAGTCCCGAGCCCTGAGGACCAAGCGTGCGTGGATCGAAGCGGCAGGCGTGCGGGTTGGAGATGATGCCGTCGACGAGGCCGTCCTTCGCATCGCATTCCTTGAGGATCGCATCGCCGATCGCACTTAGCTCCGCTGCGGTGAACGAGGTCGCGAGGTCGGGAAAGCCGAAGGGCGTGAGCGAACGCGCGGCGCTGGCGAATGCCTGCGTGTCCCACGCTTCGGCGACCGCGGCCTTGGGCAGGTCTATGCCGGGGTTGCCGGCGATCACGCCATCGAAGAGGTCGGGATAGCGCTGCGAGAACATGAGGCCCTCGCGGCCGCCTTCCGAGCAGCCTTCGAAGTAGGCGTACCTGATCTTCTGGCGGTAGTAGGTTCGCGTGATGGCCTTCGCGGCCTGTACGACGCGGGCGGGGCCGTCGTAGCCGTAGTCGAGGCGCGCCTGGGGGTCGAAGCCGAACTCGGCATTGCCGGCGACGGCGGAGATGTTGGTCGCGGCGTCGTGCCCACTGTCCGTGGAGACCACGGCGTAGCCTTGATTGATCTGCGCGGCATCGGCACCGCCGACGCTGCCGTCAAGCCCGCCGCCGCCCTGGTAGTAGAAGCGTTCGCTCCATGACGTGGGCATGCGCAGATGGAACTTCACCGCGTAGCTCTGCCCGTCGGCCCCCGTGTGCTGGCCGATGCTGCCGAGCACTTCGCAGTGCTCGGGCAATGTCGCCGTTGCCACGTTGAGGACGGCACTCGTGATGGTCGCGCCCTCGATGGTCTGGTTGAGCAGGGCGTTGCACGCAATGGGCGTCGCCGCATGGCTGTAGGCCGATGCTCCCAGAAGGAGCAGTGCAAGCGGCGCAGGAAATCGATCCTTGAGGTTCATTCCGAGTCTCCTGATTGTTGTACTGGAGGAATGCGCGCAAGGTTCTGTTTTATAACTAGTTGGCCCTGATCCGCAACTGGTACTTCCGATCTTGTTGCTACGCCAGAAGATCGCGACATCCGAGGTCGTCGGCAGCCTGGTGAATGCGCTCGAAGTTGTTCCACCAGATCACCGGCGGGATGCCGATCGCGTGCTGCCAGATGGGCGTTGCAAGCTGCCAGAGGACCGAGAGCCGGTAGTCGTCACTCAGTGCCTGGCGGTCATAGCCTTGCACTCCTTGTGCGGTCAGCTCGCGATGAAAGGCGTCGAGCAGGCGTGACTCGAAACGCTGCCGCAGTTCGGGATACCAGTGCATGGCCATCATGTAGGCCAGGTCGTGCGACCCCATGTCGACGCGCCATGCATCCCAGTCGAAGAGGCGCGCAGTGTTCGTCGAGTTGGCGCGAGGAAGAAAGCAGTTCCAGACATGCGCGTCGCCCTGGATGACGGTCATGTTGCGGCGCGTCCTGTAGCGTGCCGCGAGGCGAGGCGCGGCTTCGAGGAAGCGCTCGTGGAGCGCACGTCGTTCGTCGGAAAGGCGGTCGCCCATGTCGCCTGCGAACCCGGCAAACTGCGCCGCCATATTGCTGAGCACTTCGTCATCGGCACTCCAGTCCCGCCACGTGCCCACCGTGACCCCGAGTCGCGTGTCGTCCCACCACGCGGCCTGGCATCGCGCGCGTGCGCGGATGATGGCCTCGCACTGTGCGAAGGTGGGTGGCACGGGCCACCGTGTCGCAACGAGATGGGTTTCCGTCAGGTCTTCGAGCAGCAGATACCAAGTGCCCGTTTCACCATCCCACTGCGCATCGAAGCAGCGAGGGGTGATGCCCGCAGGCATCGCAGGTGCGAGGTCTCGATAGAAGGCCACTTCGTGTTGACCGCCGAACCACGGTCCATCGGGACGGTCTGCGAGGCCGGCTTTCAGGATGAGCGTGGCGGGGGCGTCTGCGCCAGCGTCGGCGTAGTTAAGCCGCAAGCGAAAGATGTGCGAAAGCACGGTGGCGAACGATATCTCGACTGCGACGTCAATGACCCGTCCCCTGTCGATCGCGCCAGACGTGCGCAGCGCGTCGGTGAGGTCCGCAGGCGTGATGGCTTTCGGGAGCGAAGGATTCGTCATGCCGGATTGTGCTTAGCATCGCTTCGAAATGAACAGTCCCAAAGCCACCCCCGCAAGCCAGGACCCGGCGCTGTTGCGCCGACTGCTTCGCGCCAAGGACCGCATGGATGCCGCATCGCACGAGGAATGGCCCGTCGGGCGCCTTGCGGAGGTAAGCGGCGTTTCCGAGGCGCACTTCGCGCGTTCGTTCAAGCAGGCTTTCGGTGTCCCGCCGCATCGGTACCTGCTCACGCGACGCATCGAGCGAGCGATGGCGCTACTGCGCGATACCGATCAGCCGATCACCGACATCGCGTTCACGACCGGCTGGTCGAGCCTGGGTACTTTCGGGCGCACGTTCCGCGACATCACCGGCGACAGCCCGAGTGCGGTTCGTGCGCGCGCGAGGGCGGTCACGCACGACCTCGGCCGGGTGCCCGAATGCATCGTCAATGCCGCGCATCGGCCTGATCTCAAGACCGCAGTTTCGGAGAAGCGGCGGCGATCCCTGGACGGTACAAACGAAACCGTTTAACAGGAGATTTCATGACACAAGGTATTGAAGTGGTCGGTCTGTACGTGCGCGATCAGGATGAAGCGCTCGGCTTCTACGTGGAGAAGCTCGGCTTTCGCGTACACACCGACGTGCGCAACGGCGACTATCGATGGCTCACGGTGCAGCACCCGAACCAGCCATCGTTCCAGCTTGGCCTGAACGTGCCCGGGCCGCCGGTGCTTGATGCCGCGACCGCGCAGGCCGTGCGCGAGATCGTGGCCAAGGGCGCGATGCCGCCGCTCGTGCTGGCGGTGGACGACTGCCGCGCTGCCTATGACCGCATGGCGGCGAAGGGCGTGGAGTTCACCCAGGAACCGATGGAGCGCTACGGCACCGTCGACGCCGGCTTTCGTGACCCGTCGGGCAACGGGTGGAAGATGATCCAGCGGCGCGGTTGATCTACAGGAGCACTACTGCTGGCCACCCTGGAGCATGGCGGCCATCTTCTGATGGACCAGGTTGATCGCCTTCAGCGGGCGGATCATCACCTTGAAGTCGGTGATCTTGCCTTCGTCGTTCCACTTGATCATGTCGACGCCATTCACTGCAATGCCGTCGATCTGCACCTCGAATTCGAGGACAGCGTCGCGCTCGCTCTTCAGTTCCCGCACGTAGTGGAACGTCTCGTTGAAGAAGACATGGAACGCCGCAGCGAGATACGCGCGGGTGAGCGCGCGGCCGACCTGCGGCGTATGCACGACAGGCGAGTGAAAGACCGCGTCATCCGCAAGAAGGGCGTCGAGCCCCTGGGCATTGCGGTCCTTGAGGAGTTGGTGCCACGCGGCGATCGGATCGGGAGACATCGTGAGTCACTTTCATGGGGACAGATGGCTCGCGACGGTACCCGATCGCTGCGAAGCGGGCAATCGAGGCGACTCAGCTCCGCCAGGGAAGGTCCAGCAGCTGGCCGTCCGGCAGGCAGGTGACGACCGGGCTCGCGCCGAAGATGCCCATCGTTTCCATCGGCACCGCGCCGGTGTTGAAGATCTGGTGATCGCGCCCGCGCGGCAGGATCAGGGTGCTGCCGGGACCAAAGCGATGCACCTCGCCATCGACATGCAGTTCGCCGAACCCAGCCTGGCAGAGAACGACCTCGTCGCATTCATGCCGATGCGGCGGCGTGGCGGCGCCGGGTTCGAGGGTCTGGCGCCAGATGGAAATCTGGTCCACGCCCTCGTCATGGCCAGCCCAGGTGGCATGGGCGATGCCGGGAATGGCCGCGGCGCTCGGGGATGTCTGTTCGATCACATACATGGTTCGCTCCAGTCGAAAGAGTGGTTGAAGGAATGCCGTAGCGCCACGGACGACTGAAGTTTGGGCCGCATCCCGATCGAGCGGAAGCAGCGGCGGCGGCCTAACATTGCCGACAGAATGTCCGCAATGGAGAGTCGCAATGCATGGCTTGCAAGCGCTTCTGGCTTTCTCGGAAACCGCCAAGCGGGGTGGCTTTGCCTCCGCCGCGCGGGAACTCGGCACTTCGTCTTCAGCGCTCGCCAAGTCGGTGGGTCGACTGGAGGATTCGCTGGGCTTGCGGCTCTTTCATCGCACCACGCGACGCGTGACGCTCACCGTCGATGGCGAACGCCTGTTCAGGCGTTGCCAGCGCGTGCTGGCCGAACTCGACGAACTGCAATCCGAAGCCTTGGGCGTGCGTTCCGCGCCGAGCGGCACGCTGCGCATCAACATGCCCATCGTGTTCGGTCGCATGTTCGTGCTGCCGGTGCTTGCGCGGCTTGCGGCGCAGTACCCCGGGCTCGAGATCGACGCACGCTTTTCCGATGCGTACGTGGACCTGGTCCAGGACGGCATCGACGTCGCCATTCGCGCGGGTGATTTGCAGGATTCGACGCTTGTGGCGCGCCGCTTCGCGAGCCAGCAGCTCGTGCTGGTGGCCGCGCCTTCCTACCTGCAGGTCAATGGCGAGCCGAAGGCGATCGAGGACCTCAGCGCGCACCGGCACATCCTCTTTCGCATGCCAACGACCGGACGCGACCGGCCACAGCAGTTCACGGTGAGGCGCAAGACGATTTCGCTCCACCCCGCGCATGGCACCCGCCTGAACGACGGCGAGGCCATGGTGCAGGCGGCGGTCCTGGGCATGGGGCTCACACAGGTGCCCGACTACATGGCCGTGGCCGACATCGCCGCGGGGCGGCTCGTCGAAGTGATGGCGCAGCATCGACCGCCCGCAATGCCGATCCACGCCGTGATGCCCGGACATCGCATGGTGCCGCCGCGTGTGCGGGTGCTGATCGATGCGCTCGAGGCGTCGCCGCAAGGGTTTGTCCGGAACGGTAACAAGATGAAACTAAATTTATGATCGATATGTAAATACATCGAGGAGAAGAACTTTGTCGGTTTTCATTCGTGGCGTGTCCGCATTGCGACGCGTGTCCCTTGTTGCGTTCGCGGGCGTCACCATCGCGCTCACTGGTTGTGCGACTCACTATGTCGACGGCGCGACCCGCGAAGTCGCAGCCAGCGAATATCACAAGCCGGCCGCGGCGCAGCCCGTCCAGGTCTTCTTCGAGTTCCAGACCAAGGGCGTGGCGAACACGGCGGCCACCTCGTTGTTGAAGGCGCAGGTGGTGCAGAAGGTGAAGGACAGCGGCCTGTTCTCGACGGTCGAAGAGACACCGGTGAAAGGAGGCGGACTGCTGAGCGTGAAGCTGAACAACGTGCCGATCGGCGATGACGCTTTCAGCAAGGGCTTCGTCACCGGTCTCACGTTCGGGCTGGCGGGTTCACAGGTTTCCGATGGCTATGTCTGCACCGTCACCTACATGGTCGACGGGCACACGCCGATCACGAAGAGCGCGCGTCACGCGATTCACACGACGATCGGAGCGGCGCCCACGCCGGGAGCCGCCAGGAAGGCGAACTCGGTCAACGACGCAGTGACCCAGATGACCAGCCAGGTCCTGAGCACCGCGCTCAATGATCTTTCGCATGATTCCGCCTTCACGGCTCAGTAAGGGGAGGACCGAATGACGAATGCAATGAATGTGCTGCGCCGTCTGTCCATCGGCCTGACGTGCCTGGGCGCGGTTCTGCTGGTGGGATGCGCGAACGTGAAACTGGCGGAGCCTACCGCCGCGGTCGAGAACGTCCAGAAAGCCAAGGCTTCGGGCATCGCGCCGGTGGCGGTCGGCAGCTTCAAGCTGGCGCCGGGCAAGGACCAGTCTCTCGATCAGGTCGTGACCATCCGCAGCAACAGGTTCTATTCGCCCTACGACAGCTCTTTCTCGAAGTACCTGGGACAGACGTTGAGCGCCGACCTGCGTGCCGCAGGCCTGCTCTCGGCGGATTCGCGACGCACGATCCAGGGCGAGCTGACGCAGAGCACGGTCGATGCGTCGATCGGGCAGGGCAAGGGCAGCCTGGCCGGGCGCTTCTCGGTGCTCGATGAAGGCAAGAAGACTTACGACAAGGAGTTGAAGGTCGACGCGAGCTGGGATTCACCCTTTATCGGCGCGGTGGCGATCCCGGCAGCCGTCAACGAGTACATGGCGCTGTACCACAAGGTGATTGCCCAGTTGCTCGACGACCCGGAGTTCCGAAAGGCCGTCGCGCCCTGATCCTGTTCACGCACGTTGCGGCGAGTTCACCTCGACCGTGACGTGCGCCAGCTCTTCGTGAATGCCGAGCAGTTGCCGGAAGTAGCCCGGGCTGGTCGGTTCGCGCACTTCGACAGCGAGGATGCACGCGTACTTCGCGCGGCCGACGCGCCAGACATGCAGATCGCTGATGCGGGCGGGCACCGGGCCTGAAGCCACGGCCTCTCGAATCTCGTCGACCACTGGCGCATCCATCTCCGCATCGAGCAGCACGCGGCTGCTGTCGCGTAGCAGGCCGATTGCCCAGACGGCGACCAGCACCGATCCGACGATGCCCATCACCGGGTCGAGCCAACTGAAGCCCCAGAGGAGGCCGCCCAGCAGCGCAGCGATCGCGAGGATCGACGTGGCTGCATCGGCGACCACGTGGAGGTAGGCCGAACGCAGGTTGAGATCCTGGTGCCCGTGGTGGTGATCGTGATCATGGTCGTGATGCGCATGACCATGGTGGTGATGGTGGCCGTCCTTCAGCAGCCACGCGCAGGCGATGTTGACCAGCAGGCCGATGACTGCGACCACGATTGCCTGTTCGTAGTGGATGGCCGCTGGCGAGAACAGACGTTCGACCGACTGGAACGCCATCCAGCCCGCCACCAGCAGCAGGAAGATCGCGCTGGTGTAGCCCGCCAGAACCTCGATCTTCCACGTCCCGAAGGCGAACCGCGTGCTGCCCGATAGCCTGCGCGCAGCCGCATAAGCCGCAACCGAGAGCCCCAGTGCCAGGGCGTGCGAACTCATGTGCCAGCCATCGGCGAGCAGCGCCATGGAGTTGAACCAGTAGCCGCCCACGATCTCCAGGACCATCATCGTCGCGGTGAGCAGGACGGCGAGCCTGGCATTCTTTTCGCCGAGCGGATTGCCGTCGTCGAAGACGTGCGAATGGCCGCCTGCATCGAACAGAGCGGCCTCGGAATTGGTGGAAGCATGGATCATCCTGATACTCTACCCCAGTATCCGACGCGGCCTAGAATCGCGCCCCATGTCGCATACGGTTCTCAACAAGAAGCCTCTGCTCACGCGCATCCGGCGCATCAAGGGGCAGACGGAAGCACTGGAGCGCGCGCTCGATGAAGACCGCGACTGCGCGGCTGTGCTGCAGCAACTCGCTGCCATCCGCGGCGCGGTCAATGGATTGATGCTGGAAGTGCTCGACGGCCATGTGCGTCACCACCTCGGCGCGCAAGATGCCTCTCGAGAAGAGCGCGCGGAAGACCTCGACGTGGTCGTTTCGGCGCTGCGTTCTTACCTGAAGTAGCCGGGCGCATTTAGACTGGTGAACTCCCGTGGCGTCCCCCGCTTGTCGAGGAATCCAGTGACTCCAGAAACCCATTCACCGGACAGCGCGGGCGACGACCTGCTGCTGCGGGTTTCGCCGCCGAGGGTGCCTCGTCATCTGCTTTCGCGGCCCAGGCTGCTGGCCAACGATCCGGCGTTTCGTGGTGTTCCTGCGATCCTGATCCAGGCGCCTGCGGGGTTCGGCAAGACTTCGCTGCTGGCGCAATGGCGGCTTGAGCATCTGTCGCACGGCCTCGTCGTGGCCTGGGTCTCGGTGCAGCCGCGCGACACGCCGCAGCGGCTCGCGCAGGCGCTGGCGATGTCGGTGCGTCGCAGCTCGGGGCGCTCGACCTTCGGTCATCTGTTGCTCGATTCGGTGGGCCCGTCCGGCCTTGAAGGCATCACGATCTGGCTCGCCGAACTGGCGCAGACCGCGCTCGACGTGGTGCTGATCGTCGACGAAGCCGAGCGCCTGCCCGCCGAGTCGCGCGAGGCGCTGGGCTACCTGCTTCGCAACGCGCCGCCCAACCTGCGCACCATCATCGCGACCCGGCCGGACAGCAGCCTCGACATCGACGACCTGATCGCCTACGGCCAATGCGTGGTGGTCGGCCCGTCGATGCTGCGGTTCAAGCTCGAAGAGACGCTGGAGCTGGTGCACGAGCGCTTCGGTTCGACCATCGACAACGACACCGCCGCCCGCCTGCACGCGCTGACCGAAGGCTGGCCGCTGGGCCTGCAGTTGTCGCTGACGGTCATGGCCCGCGGCGCAGACGTGGCAGGCATCGCCGGCATCGGCGGGCAGTTGCGCGACCAGTTCCTGAAGCTGCTGCTCGCGAACCTCGATGCATCCGACCGCGAGTTCCTGACCCGCATTGCGATCCTCGACCACCTGCATCCGGAGCTGTGCCGAAGGGTTGCCGAGATCGATGACGCCACCGAGCGCCTTGCGCGCCTGAGCCGCGACACGCCGGTCTTCGTCGCGGCGGAGCAGGGCGACTGGCTGCGCATGCACATGCTGGCGCGCGACGTGCTGCGCGAGGCCTTCACCGGGCTGCCGAAAGCGCAGCAGGAAGGCGCGCATGCGCGTGCAGCCGAATGGCTCGCCGAGCGCGGCATGCTCGAAGACGCCGCGCGGCATGCACTGGTGGCCGGGCAGCGCGAGCTGGCCTACGAGCTGGCCGAACGCAGCCTCTACGAGGCCATCGTGAAGCATGGGCGGCAGGGCGTGGTGCTCGAATGGCTGGCGCAGTTGCCCGCGGACGAACTCGATCGTCGGCCGCGCTTGCTGCTGGCCGCCGCGTGGACGCTCGCCATCAGCGAACGCCACGAGGACGCCGGCCGCATGGTCGCCCGCATCCAGGCGCACCAGACCAAGGACGAGCCCGACCCGACGCTGCAATGCGAATGCGCGCTGATCCTCAGCGGCGCGGCGGTGTTCGCCGACGATCCGGACCGCTTTGCTGCGCTGCACGATCCATGGGCCGAATCGCCGCCGCTACGCGATCCGATGCTGTTGCAGGTGCACGCCAACCGCACCGCCTACCGCACGCTGCTCGAAGGCGATCCGGCGCTGGCGCGGCTGCGGCAACAGCAGTCGCCGCGCGGAGATTTCGGGCGCGGGCAGGGCTTCGTCGGGCGCTGGGGCGAATTCATCATCGGCCTCTCCTACGTCTGGGAAGGGCAGGTGCTGCTGGTCGAAAGTCTGCTGCAGCCCGCCGTTGCCAGCGCCGATGCGGAGCTCGGACGGCGCAACAGCTTCAGCTGCATGCTTGCGGCGCTCCTGGCATCGGCCATGTGGGAACGCGGACGTCCCGCCGACGCCGCGGCGCTGCTGGCCGACCGGATCGATGTGTTGGAGCGCAGCGGCCTACCCGAATCGCTGCTGCTGGCCTATCGCACCATGGCGCGCATGGCGATGGCTGAGGGTGCCGAGCACCGGGCGATGGAACTGCTCGGCGCGCTCGATGCCGTGGGCTCCTCCCGCTCGCTGCCCCGTCTTCGTATCGCCAGCCTTCTGGAGCAGGTTCGCATGCATGCGCGGCGCTACCGTGCCGGCACATGCCGCGAGCTGTGCCAGCGCATCGACGCGATGCTCGATGACCCCGCCTTGCCGCAGGGCCGGCTCTGGCGACGGGGCGTCGACGCGCTGCGCGGACTCGCGCAGGGCTATGCGGCGATTGCCAGCCAGGACTGGCGCGCGGCACTGGAGCCGCTCGCGCGCGCCGACGAACTGGCGCAGGCGCTGCATCAGGGGCGCTTCCGCATCGAGATCATCGGCATGCGCGCCTTCGCGCTGGACCGCTGCGGCGAGCGCGCCGGTGCGGCAATGCTGCGCGAGGCGATGGACCTGGCGCAAAGTTACGGGCTCGTTCGCGTCTTCGAGGACGCCCATCCGGACCTCGGCCAGTGGGTGCGGCAAGTGGCCGAGCAGGGCGGCGAGCCCGCTCGGGCGACGGCCCCTGCCGCTCCGCCCGCGCGGCCGGCACCCGTCCGCGAGATCCCTTCTCCAGCAGCCGCGCGCGGCATGGTGCTGACCCCCAAGGAGCGCCAGGTGCTGGAGCTTCTGGCGCGCAATCTCTCCAACAAGGAGATCGGACGCGCGATGCAGGTGGGCGAAACCACCGTCAAGTGGCACGTCAAGAACCTGCTCGCCAAGCTGGACGCCGGCACGCGCAAGGAAGTCGTCGTGCGGGCGCGCATTCTCGGGCTCATTCAGCCGGGGGATTGAGGCGGAGGAGAGGGGCTGCCCCCTCCCGCAAGGAGGGGGGGTAAATGGCCTCCGCTACCTATTCTTTGGGCCTGGGAAGTCGCGACACGCGGCTCCATGACGCAAGAGCCGGCAAGCGCCGCGCTCATAACGGAGACAGGCCCCATGAACACTACAACCGAAGCAACCCCTTTGAGAGGCGCACCTGCCGTGGTGTCGCCCGCCGCGCTGAAGACCTCCATCCAGGTCGAGCGCCTGACTTGCACCATCGGCGCCGAACTGCGCAACGTCGATCTCGGCGCTGCCTCGCGCGATGCCGAGACGGTCGCCGAGATCCGCGCGCTGCTGCTCAAGCACAAAGTCCTCTTCTTCCGCGACCAGGACTTCAGCCGCGCCGAACACGTCGCCTTTGCCCGCCATTTCGGTGACCTGGAAGACCATCCGGTCGCCGGCAGCGATCCGGACCATCCCGGCCTCGTGCGCATCTACAAGTCGCCCGAAGTGCCGAACGACCGGTACGAAAACGCCTTCCACACCGATGCGACCTGGCGCGAGAAGCCGCCGTTCGGCTGCGTGCTGCGCTGCGTCGAAACGCCGGAGGTCGGCGGCGACACGATCTGGGTGAACATGGCCCTGGCCTACGCCCGCCTGCCGGAAGACGTGAAGGCGAAGATCGCCGGCCTGCGCGCGCGCCACAGCATCGAGGCCAGCTTCGGCGCCGCGATGCCCATCGAGAAACGGCTCGCGCTGCATGCGCAGTTCCCCGATGCCGAGCATCCGGTGGTGCGCACGCATCCGGAGACGGGCGAGAAGATCCTCTTCGTCAACGCGTTCACCACGCACTTCACGAACTTCCACACCGCCGCGAATGTGCGCTTCGGCCAGGACCACGCGCCGGGTGCGAGCCTGCTGCTGAACTACCTCGTCAGCCAGGCCGCGATCCCCGAGTACCAGATCCGCTGGCGCTGGAAGAAGAACAGCGTCGCCTTCTGGGACAACCGCAGCACCCAGCACTACGCGGTCATGGACTACCCGCCGTGCCACCGAAAGATGGAACGCGCCGGAATCATGGGCGAAGCCACGTACTGAAAACCACCCCCGTTGCTTGCTCACTTCGTGTAGCCGCCTCCCCCCTCAGGGGGGCAATCCCAGCGGCCCGGCGAAGCCGGTTCCGCGGGATTCCTGGCTTTGAGCTGCGCCTTACGACTTCTCTGTTTAACACCCAACTGAAAGACCAACCATGAACTTCCTCGACGGCTCCCTTTTCCCGGAGAACCAGGACAAGCTGGTGATCACCGCAGCGCCTTACGGCCCCGAGTGGATTCCTTCCGACTTCCCGCAGGACATCCCGGTCACCATGGAAGAGCAGGTTCAGAAGGCTGTCGACTGCTACAACGCCGGCGCCAGCGTGCTGCATCTGCATGTGCGTGAACTGGACGGCAAGGGCTCCAAGCGCCTGTCGATGTTCAACGAACTGATCGCCGGCGTGCGCAAGGCTGTGCCCGACATGATCATCCAGGTCGGCGGCTCGATCTCGTTCGCACCTGAGAGCGACGGCGCCAACGCGAAGTGGCTGCATGACGACACGCGCCACATGCTGGCCGAGCTCGATCCGAAGCCCGACCAGGTCACGGTCACCGTCAACACGACGCAGATGAACGTGCTGGAGCACATGGAAGCCGAAGACATCGCCGGCACCTCGCTTGCCGATCCGCAGAACAACGCGGCCTATCGCGAAATGATCGTGCCCTCGGGCCCCGGCTTCATCGAGGAGCACGTGCGCCGCCTGAGCGCAGCGGGCATCCAGAGCGCCTTCCAGTTCTACAACATCAACAGCTTCGAAACGGTCGAGCGCCTGATGCGCCGCGGCATCTACAAGGGCCCACTGGTGTGCAACTGGGTCGCGATCAGCGGCGGCATGGACCAGCCGACCATCTACAGCCTGTCCAACTTCCTGCGCGCCATCCCTGACGGCACCATGCTGACGGTCGAAAGCAGCATGCGCAACGTGCTGCCAATCAACATGATGGGCATGGCGATGGGCCTGCACGTGCGCTGCGGCATCGAGGACAACCTCTGGAACCAGTCGCGCACCGAGAAGATGTCGACGGTCAAGCAGATCGAGCAGCTCGTTCGCATGTCGCGCGAGTTCGGCCGTGAAGTGGCCAACGGCAAGGAAGCGCGCGAGATCCTGAAGATCGGCGTGTTCTACGAGACCATCGAAGAGACGCTGGCCGCCAACGGCTTCGCGCCGAACCCCAAGGGTCGCCAGCAGGGCTACCTGCGCCGCGTCGCTTGAGCTTGAAGATGGAGCGTGACGCCGTGATGCCGACCGTCCTCATCGTCCCGGGCCTGCGCGACCATGTCGCCGAGCACTGGCAGACGCTGCTGGCCGCCGACCTCGCGGCCAAGGGGCGCAAGGTGCGCACCGTCCCGCCGATGGGGCGCACCGATCTCGATTGCAGGGCGAAGGTCGCCGCGATCGAGCACGAGGCGCAGGCCATCGACGGCCCGATCGTCCTCGTCGCACACAGCGGCGGCTGCGTGATGGTCGCGCACTGGGCCCGCCAGACGCGCCGCGCGATCGAAGGCGCGCTGCTCGCTGCCCCACCGGACTTCGAACGCCCGATGCCCGAGGGCTATCCGACGATCGATGAACTGCGCGCCAGCGGCTGGCTGCCTGTGCCGCGCTTGACGCTGCCTTTCCCGAGCATCGTCGCGGCGAGCCGCAACGACCCGCTCGGCGACTACGCCCGCGTGGCCGCGTTGGCACGCGACTGGGGCAGCCGCCTGTTCGACCTCGGCGAGGTCGGGCATCTGAATCCCGCGTCCGGCTTTGGCAAATGGCCGCGCGCTGAACTGTTTATCAACGAATTGACGAAGTAACTCACACCAAGGCACCCGCGGAACCGGCTTTGCCGGGCCGTTGGGTGCGCCCCCGGAGAGGGGGTTGGCGCAGCGACACGAAGTGCGCGGAGCCTGAGGGTGATTTCTAACTAGGAGACAAGAACATGGCAAAAGCCATTCGCTTTCATGAGACCGGTGGTCCGGAAGTCCTGCGCCTGGAGAACGTCGACGTCGGCGAACCCGGCCCGGGTCAAGCGCGCGTGCGCCACACCTACATCGCGGTCAACTTCATCGACATCTACTTTCGAACCGGCCGCTATCCGCTGCCGCTGCCCAATGGACTGGGCTCGGACGCAGTCGGCGTGGTCGAGGCCGTCGGCCCCGGCGTGACGGACATCAAGGTCGGGGACCGTGTCGGCTACCTGATCGGCCCGCAGGGCGCGTACTCCGACGTGCGCGTGATGCCGGCCGAAGTGCTGATCCCGCTGCCGGAAGGCGTTTCGGACCGTACCGCGGCCACGCTGATGATGAAGGGCATGACGGCGCAGTACCTGTTCCGCCAGGTCTACCCGCTCAAGGGCGGCGAGACGATCCTCTATCACGCCGCAGCCGGCGGTGTCGGCCTCATCGCCTGCCAGTGGGCTCGTGCGATGGGCGTCACGATGATCGGCACCGTCAGCACCGACGAGAAAGCGGAGATCGCCAAGGCCAACGGTTGTGCCTACACCATCGTGACCTCGCGCGAAAACATCGCCAAGCGCGTGCGCGAGATCACCGACGGCAAGGGCGTGCCGGTCGTCTACGACTCGGTCGGCAAGGACACGCTCGAAGCATCGCTCGACAGCCTGCAGCCGCGCGGCTCGCTGGTGAGCAACGGCACCACCTCGGGGCCGGTGGTGATCGATTCGCAACTGCTCGCCGTGAAGGGCTCGATCTGGGTCACGCGGCCGGCGATGATGCACTACATCACCCCGCGCTCACACATGCTGGAGATGGCCGACGAGCTGTTCGGCCATGTGCTCGCAGGCCGCATCGTGAGCGAGCCCAAGCAGATCTTCGATCTGGCCGATGCCGCCGACGCGCACCGTGCACTGGAATCGCGCAAGACCACCGGCGCGACAGTGCTCGTGCCCTGACGCCCAGGGGATTGCCATGGACATGCATGCCCTCGACTCCAAGCAAGGGTCCGACACCTACCTGTTCGGCCCGCGCCAGGCGTGGTTCGCCTTCGCGATGACGCTCGGCCTGATGATGGTCGACTACATCGACCGCCAGGTGATCGTTTCGCTCTTTCCGCATCTGAAGCAAGCCTGGGGCCTTTCGGACAAGCAGCTCGGCGCACTGGTATCGGCGGTGTCGGTCACCGTCGCCGTGGGCGGCATTCCGATCGCGCTCATCGCTGACCGCTTCAGCCGCGTGAAGAGCATCGTCGCGATGGCGACGATCTGGAGCCTCGCTTCGATCTCCTGCATGTTCACGCGCAACTTCGGCCAGTTGCTGGCCGCGCGTGCGGCGGTGGGCCTCGGTGAAGCGGGCTACGGCTCGGTTGGCGCGGCGCTTATCGCGAGCCACTTTCCGGCTCGCATGCGCGGTGCGCTGATGGCGGCCTTTTTCTCCGCCGCATCGATCGGTTCGGTGCTGGGTGTGATGCTCGGCGGCGTCATCGCCGCGCGCTGGGGCTGGCAGGCTGCATTCGGCGTGGTTGGCGTGCCGGGGCTGGTCCTTGCGCTGCTCTACATCAAGGTGCGCGACTACCGCACCGTCGAACTCACGCCCCGCATCGAGCAGGCCACCCGTTCGACGCAAGGCACGGCGTGCGCCATCATCAAGCGGCTGATGCGTTCGCGCACCTTGCTGTGGGTCTGCATCGCCGCACCGGCGCAGTTGATCCTGGTGTCGGCCATCTGGGCGTGGCTCCCGAGCTTCCTCAATCGTGTGCACGGCATGACCCCCGAGCAGGCCGCGATCAAGGCCGCGCTGGTGGTGCTGTGCGGTGCGCTCGGTAGCGTGGTCTGGGGCGCGGTCGCCGATCGCGCCGGCAAGAAGCGTCCGGCGGCAAAGCTGCAGGTGACGGCTGTCGTCTGCATCGCCTCGGCGGCAGTGCTCGCGCTGGGCTTCGGCGCAGAGCACGTCGGGCTGGTCCTGTCGAAGCAGGCGCAGTTTGCGCTGCTGGCGTTCGGCGGCTTCCTGATGACCTGCTCCGTGGGCGTTGTCGCGGCCGTCGTCATCGACGTGATCCATCCTGGCATCCGTGCCACTGGCGCTTCGGTGCTCTCGCTGTTCCAGAACCTGCTCGGCCTGGCCATGGGTCCGCTGGTTGCCGGTTTCCTGTCTGACGCGTGGTCTCTCGAACATGCGCTGATCGCGATGCCCGTCTTTGGCTTGCTGGCGGCAGGCGCCTTCATGCGTGCATCGCGCAGCTATGGGGAAGACCTCCAGCGCGCATGCGAAACCGCCGAAACCGAACCTGAATCCGCGCCCGCAGGCGCACCCCGCAGCGTGCCGGCCTGAGCCTGCGCCACGCAAACCCCATTTACTGAATTTACGGACCAAGCCCATGAACGGATTGATGATGGATCAGCCCCTGCTGATCTCCAGCCTCCTCACCCACGCCGAACGCCATCACGGCGAACAGCAGATCGTCTCGCGCCGCGTCGAAGGCGACGTGCACCGCTACACCTACCGCGACATGGGCCAGCGCGCCCGCCGGCTCGCCAATGCACTCGCCGCGCGCGGCATCGAGCAGGGCGACCGCGTCGCCACGCTGGCCTGGAACGGCTATCGCCACATGGAGCTGTACTACGCGGTCTCCGGCTCCGGCGCGGTGCTGCACACGCTCAACCCGCGCCTGCATCCCGACCAGGTGGTGTGGATCGCCGACCATGCCGAAGACGAGATCCTCTTCTTCGACCTGACCTTCCTGCCTCTGATCGAGGCGATCGCTTCGCGCGTGTCCACCATCAAGGCCTTCGTCGTGATGACCGACCGCGCGCACATGCCGGCTTCGTCCAAGGTGCCGAACCTGCTGTGCTACGAAGACCTCGTCGAAGACCACACGCCCGACTTCCGGTGGCCGGTGTTCGACGAGAAGGCCGCCTCGTCGCTTTGCTACACCTCTGGCACCACGGGCAACCCCAAGGGCGCGCTCTACAGCCATCGCTCGACGATGCTGCACACCTATGCGGCCGCGCTTCCCGATGCGCTGAACTGCTCGGCCAAGGACGTCATCCTGCCGGTGGTGCCGATGTTCCACGTCAACGCCTGGGGCCTGCCGTACATCGCGTGCATGGTCGGGGCCAAGCTGGTGTTCCCGGGGCCGTGGCTCGACGGCAAGTCGCTGCATGACCTGTTCGAAGCCGAAGGCGTGACCGTCTCGGCCGGCGTGCCCACGGTGTGGCAGGGCCTGCTCGCGCATGTCGAAAGCAACGACCTCCACTTCAGCACCATGCGCCGCACGATCATCGGCGGCTCGGCCTGCCCGCCGGCGATGATGCGCGCCTTCCAGGAGCGCTACGACGTGCAGGTGCTGCACGCCTGGGGCATGACCGAACTGAGCCCGGTCGGCACCGTGTGCACGCTCAAGCCGTGCCACCAGTCGCTCGATGCAGCGGAACGCCTCGCGATCCAGTCGAAGCAGGGCCGTTCGGTCTTCGGCATCGACATGAAGATCGTCGGCGAAGACGGCGCCGAGCTGCCGCACGACGGCAAGACCGCCGGCGAGCTGATGGTGCGCGGCCCCTGGGTCATCTCGAACTACTTCAAGGGCGAGGGCGCGGGCCCGCTGGTGGGTGGCTGGTTCCCTACCGGTGATGTCTCCACCATCGATGCCGACGGCTTCATGCAGATCACCGACCGCAGCAAGGACGTGATCAAGTCCGGCGGCGAGTGGATCGGCTCCATCGACCTGGAGAACATCGCGATGGCGCATCCCTCCGTCGAAATGGCCGCCTGCATCGCCGCGCGCCACCCCAAGTGGGACGAACGCCCGCTGCTGATCGTCGTCAAGAAGGCCGGGCAAGAGCTCACCCGTGACGAACTGATCCGCTTCTACGACGGCCGGATCGCCAAGTGGTGGACGCCTGATGACGTGGTCTTCGTCGACCGCATTCCGCTCGGCGCAACCGGCAAGGTGCAGAAGAACCTGCTGCGTGACGCGCATGGCGACCACCTGATGGCCAACAGCGGATCGAGGTTCGCATGACGAGTCTTTCCATCGCGGCGTGGCCGGCGCGCAGCCGCACGCTGTTCCCCGGGGTGCTGGCGTGTGCGGTCGTTGCTGCTGCGTCGACCTTCCTGTCGCAGCATTACGGTGCGCCGGTGATGTTGTTCGCGCTCATCCTCGGCATGGCGATGAACTTCCTGTCCGCCGAGGGCGCATGCAAGCCAGGCATCGAATTCACTGCGCGGCAGGTGCTGCGATGGGGCGTCGCGCTGCTGGGCCTGCGCATCACGGTCGCACAGGTCGTGGCGCTGGGATGGCATCCGGTGGTGCTCGTGCTCGTAGCAGTGGTGGTGACCATCGGCGTGTCGATGATCGTGGCGAAGTTGATGGGCTTCAACACGCTGTTCGGCTTGCTGAGCGGTGGCGCGACCGCCATCTGCGGTGCATCGGCGGCGCTGGCGCTCGCCGCGGCGCTGCCGTCGCATCCGCAGAAGGAGAAGGCGACGCTCTTCACCGTGGTGGGCGTCTCGGCGCTCTCGACCTTCGCGATGATCGCCTACCCCATGATCGCGCGCGCCATGGGCCTCGACGACCATGGCTCGGGCGTGTTCCTCGGCGCGACCATCCACGACGTTGCGCAGGTGGTCGGCGCGGGCTACAGCATGTCGAAGGAAACCGGCGACATCGCCACTGTCGTCAAGCTGATGCGTGTCGCGATGCTGCTTCCGGTGATCGTCTTCGCGGTGATGTGCGCACGGGCCAGCGGCATGCAGACGGGCGGTGCCCGACCGCCGCTGCTGCCGTGGTTCGCCGTTGCCTTCGCGGTGCTTGTGGCGGTGAACAGCACCGGCTGGCTGCCGACGGCAATCGTCGATCTGGGCAGCGACGTTTCGCGCTGGTTCCTCGTGGCGGCCATCGCCGGCATCGGCATGAAGACGCAGCTGCGCGACCTCGCCACCGTCGGTCTCAAGCCCGTCGCATTGATGTTGGGCGAGACCGTGTTTCTCGCCATACTCGCCCTCGTGCTGTTGCGCTGGGCCGCCTGAATTCAAGGAGAAGAAAACATGAAGACCAGTCTCTTGCGCCGCAAGATGATCCAGGCCGCTTGCCTCTCATGCCTCGGCGTTGCGAGCCTCGCAGCGCACGCCGAGCAGCCCGTCAAATGGCCTGAGAAGGTGGTCCGCATCGTCGTCGCCGGACCGGCCGGCGGCACCGCCGACATCGTCGCGCGCCTCCTGGGCGACCAGCTCACCAAGGACACGGGCCAACCTGTCGTGGTCGATGCCAAGCCCGGTGCGGGCGGCGCGCTCGCGGTCAACGAACTCTCGATGGCACCGCATGACGGCTACACGCTGCTCGTCGGTGTCAGCTCGCTCGTGAGCGAGATCCCGCACATCGTCAAGCTGCGCAACGACATGTCCAAGGAGATCCGTCCCGTGGCCGAACTCGGACGCGGCGGCCTCGTGATGGTCGGTGCGCCCTCTGTGCCCGCGAAGAACTTCGCCGAACTGGTGAGCTGGGTGAAGGCCAACCCGGGCAAGGTGAGCTATGCGTCGTACAGCCCCGGGACCGTGTCGCATGTGATCGGCCTGCAGCTCAACAAGGCGGCCGGCATGGACATGACGCATGTCGGCTACAAGGGCTCGACGCCCGCGCTCACCGACGTGATGGGCGGCCATGTGCCGCTGATGTTCGACGGCATGGCGACCTCGCTGCCGATGATCAAGGCCGGCAAGATCAAGGCCTTCGCGGTCAGCACGCCCAAGCGCTCGGCCCTGCTGCCGGATGTGCCGACCTTCGCGGAACTGGGCTATCCGCAGCTCGAAACAGTCTCGTGGATGGGTCTGTGGATCAAGCCCGACGTGCCCGCCGCCGTGCAGGCAAGCGTGCGCGAAGCGGCCCTCAAGGCGATCTCGCAGCCGGCCGTGCGTACGCGTTTGCTGGATGCGGGTCTTGAAGCCGGCAGTGGCCGCACGCCCGACGAGTTGGTGACTTCGCTCAACGCCGACTACAAGCGCGTCGGCGAGGTGCTGAAGTCGATCGACTTCAAGCCGGAGTGAGCCGGGGCGTCAGGTCGCCGGACATTCCAGCGCATAGAGCGGGACGTCCGAGCGGTTGCTGAGCCACACGCCGCCGCCCATTTCCTTGAAGTGACGTGACAAGCCACGCCGGTACACCTCGGCGCGGTGGCGGAAGAGGTTCGGATCGGTGAGGTGTTCGTCGACGATGTCGCGCTCGTAGTCTTCGCGCGTGACGACTTCCACGAAGAGCGCGCCCTGGCTCAATGCCCCGAGGTTGGTCAGCGCGCGTTTGAGGTCCGACGGATTCAGGTACGCCAGCACGCCCTGGCAGATGACGAAGTCGAACGGCTGGCGGGCACGGAAGTCGACCACCGACCCAAGCTCCCAGCCGTAGCGGCTGCAGAGGTACTCGCTGACCTCCACGCCGTGATAGCTCGCCTGCGGAAAATGCCGCGCCACGATGTCGCGCCACAAGCCGACGCCGCAGCCCACGTCCAGCACGCGATCTACCGGAACGCGCAGGTACTTCAGGTATGAGCAGACAAAGTCGCCGAGCCGTTCGACATGCTGCGGGTCGGCCACCCGGGTCTTCTTGTCGAAGTAGTAGCGCTGGTAGTAGGACTCGTCGAACGCGTCGGCGCGCACTGATTCCATCCGTGGATCCTTTCCGGACTCGGGGCTCCGAGGTTCGGAAGGATTCTCGCCGACCTCAACCTGCCAGCGCGATCGTCGCCGTCGCGGTGTACCCGTCCGCGATGGTGCCTGCCATCGTCGGTGTCATGGCCGCGATCTGCGCCGACGTGTTGTCGCTGAAGACGTTGTCGGTCGAGATGCTGATCGCCGCAAAGTTGGAGACGCTCCGGGTGTAGGTCGACACATACGGATAGATCGCCGAGCAGACCGCGCTCGGCATCGCGAGCTGGGTCGTCAGCACGGCGTTCTTTCCGGAGGTCGCAGCCGCCTGGGTCTTGAACACCTCCAGGTGCATGTGCGGCCAGCGGCCCGAGTAGCAGCCCGGAAAGATGGTCACGAACGTCACCTGGCCGGCGCTGTTGGAGACCTGCACGCCGCGCAGGTAGCTTTCGGCCGGCGCCGAGTAGAGCGAGTAGTTGCCGACGGCGTCGCAATGCCAGAGGTACACCGCGTAGCCAGCCAGCGCCGCGCAGTTGGCGCCGGTGTTGGCGAGTGTCAGGGTCAGCGTGACCTTCACGCCCTCCGCGACGTTGGTCGAGCTGATGAAGCTCGAACGGATGTCGCTGCGCACGATGCCGCTGGCGGTGAGGATGTCGGAGGTCGAACCCGAAGAGGTGTTGGTGCCGTCCGCGGGATAGGGCCCGGCGGTTTCCTGCGGGTCGGCGACGCACGATGTGGACGAGGCGCTGCTGGAGGTGTCGGTGCTGCTGGATGTCGACGATGCGGATGCCGAAGTGGTGGCGGCCGTCGTGCTCGTTGCAGCGCTCGTCGCCGCGGTGGTCGCGGCGCCCGACGAACTGCCTCCACCGCCGCAGCCGCCTACGAGAAACGCGCCGGCGGACGAGCCCAGCCACGCCAGCGCGCGGCGGCGTCGCAGCATCTGCGCTTCGATCCGTGCGAAGTCTTCGGCGAGGCTATGTCCGTGGGTCGGTTCGCTGGGGAGGGTGTCTTTGATCACTTGCTTCATCCGGGTCCATTGGTGGGACGCCGAGGATCGACACGCCTTGTTTCCCCTGTGTTTCGCAACCTTGCAGGATTCCTTCAATGCGCGCCAGAGAAACTCATCGCCAGGGGCACGCGAAGCTGCGCCACCAGCCCGCGCGCGCCAGCCTTGAGCTGCACATCGCCGCCGTGGGCGCGCGCAATCGAGCGGCATACGGCCAGACCAAGACCGCTCCCGAGCTTGCCTGAAGCGCGAGCCTGCGGGGCCCGATAGAAGGGCTGGAACACACGCTCCAGCTCGACCTCCGGCAGCCCCGGGCCGCTGTCGCTGACTTCGGCGACCGCATCCTCGCCATCGACGAACAGGCGCACCCGCGCTTCGCTGCCGTACTTGACGGCGTTGTCGATCAGGTTGTCCAGCACGCGCCGCATGCCGATCGCGTCGACATCCACCGGCGCTTCCTCGCTGTGGCCGAGCCGCACGTTCTTGCCGACGAACTCCGCGTTCTCGACCACGTCTTCCACCACGCTCGCGAGGTTCAGGTGCTCGCGCGGTCCGGGCTCCGATGCATCGCGGATGAAAGCCAGCACGGAGCTGATCATCTGTTCCATTTCCTCGACGTCGTCGAGCATCCCGGCGCGGAGATCATCTGGCGCATCTTCGATGCGGAAGCGCAGGCGGGTCAGTGGCGTGCGCATGTCATGGCTGATCGCGCCAATCATCGCGGTGCGGTCTGCCACGAAGCTGCGAAGCTGGCTCTGCATGCGGTTGAAGGCCTGCGCGGCGCGGCCCACTTCCGCTGGGCCGGAAAGCGCCAGCACCGGTGCCTGCGGGTCGCGGCCAAGCTGTTCGGCCGCACGCGCGAAGCCGGCGATGGGCCTGACCAGACGCCGCGAGAACCACCAGCCCGCTGGCGTGACGATCAGCGCGGCGACCAGGAACCACAGCAGCACGCGGCGTTGCCAGGCGTTAGGGAAGGGCTCGGGCACCGGCTGGACGGTGGCCCAGCCGCCGTCGGGCAGACGCACCGCGGCGACGAAATCGCCGACGACGAAGGGCGCGGGCGCCAATCCGAAGAGGCCGCGCGCGGGCGCCGTGACGGGCTGGGGCTGTTCGACTTCAGCAGGTTGCGGCCGCACGACCGCCGGGGCTGCGGGCGCCTTCGCTGCAGGGGGAGCGACGATCGGGGCTTGTGGCGCATGCGCGTTGTCCGTGCTCGCCGCCGCCGGTTCGGTGGCAGGGCTGGCGGGCGTTTTGGCTGCGGTCTCACGGTGCGTGGGTGCGGCAAGACGCGGCGCCCGCTCGCGCGGCATCGGCTCGGCGATGGTGTCGCCGCTCGTTGCTGGAGGGAGTGCCGCGCCGGTGCCCGGGGCTGGCATCCGGGCGGCACCCATAGGCGCCGGATTCATGCCGGGCGCTGGCCCACCCGGGAGGGAAGGGTGGGCGGCGCCAGAGGGCGATGGGGCTGCGGTGATGCCCGCCGGCGGCGATGCTGGCGCTGGCGCTGGAGACGTCGAAGGCGAGCTGGCCGACGGCGAAGGCTTGGCGGCACCGGCGACATCAGGGGCGCCCGGGCTGCTCCCCGCACCCGGCGGCGTCTGCATGCCGCCGGGGCCTGGCGTCGAATCAGGCGTTTGCACGGGTGCTGTTGGCGGCGCTTCCGGCCGCGGGGAGGCCACATCAGGCTGTCGCTGAGGCTGCGTCCGCGTGCCGGTGCCACCTTGCGGAAACCCGCCCGGCATGCCGGTGCCACCCGGCGCACCGAACCCGCCCGGAGGACCGAAGCCGCCGCCAGGCCCGAAACCACCGGGACCCATACCACCACCACCACCCGGCCCGCCCTGCGCGACCGTGAAATCGACGCGCATGAACCCGTCG
This sequence comes from Variovorax sp. Sphag1AA, assembly GCF_014192575.1. GTDB lineage: Bacteria > Pseudomonadota > Gammaproteobacteria > Burkholderiales > Burkholderiaceae_C > Variovorax. Next base: position 236,453 of record NZ_JACHYC010000001.1, read on the forward strand.
GGCCACAACCGCACCGGAACCGCGCCGCGCGTCAACACCGGCGACGCTGCATTGCTGCTCATCGGTCGCGGCGGCGCACCGGCCACGCCCGCAAAGGGCAGCGGCGTGTAGAAGTAGAGGCGTACGTCGGCATCGTCGCGGCCCAGCAGTTGCGCGAGGTCGTGGCGCGAGCGCTCGGAGGTCAGCCAACCGGGACCGCTGGGCTCGGGCGATCCGGATTGCGTCGTGCGCACGAGCATGCGGTCGCGCTCGGCGGTGCTGACGTCGCCGCCCTTCAGCATCCTGGCGATGTCGTCTAGCTGGTACTGGGGCGGCGGCTGCGGGGGCAGCAGCATCGTCAACGCGAGGGTGACGAGTTGGGCAACGCCCAGCCCGGCCAGCAGCAGTGCCGTGATCTGCAGCGCGAGCGGCGGGCCGGTCCAGCGGCGCACGGTACGGGAGGAATTCATGTGCGGATGCTGGCACGGAATCGGTGGGCGGCCTTCGGCCAGTCAATGCCGCCATAATTCCCCGCGCGTTTTGCACCTGCATTTCATCGTGTTGCGCCTTGTTGCAGCCCCGACCCATCTCCGGATTTCAGTGAACCTGTCCACCCGTCTCCTCATCGTCGATGACGACGTCGGCATCCGCGGCCTGGTGTCGTCGTTTCTCGAGAAACACGGATTCCACGTCGATACGGCGGCCAACGTGGCGGAGATGAACGCGATGCTGGCCGCGCAGCCCTACGCGCTGATCGTGCTCGACGTGATGATGCCGGGCGAGGATGGCCTCAGTGCCTTGCGCAACCTGCAGAAGAGCGGCGGCCCGCCGGTCATCATGCTGTCGGCCGTGGGCACCGACGTCGACCGCATCGTGGGCCTCGAGATCGGCGCAGAAGACTACCTGGCCAAGCCCTGCAATCCGAGGGAGCTGCTGGCGCGCATCCGCACCGTGCTGCGCCGTGTCGCAGCGCCCGCCGTGGCGCCGCCCGCTGCCACCGCGCCGGCGCCTGACGAAGCGACGGAAACCGTCTATTTCGAGGGCTGGCGCCTGGACCTGGCCGCGCGCATGCTGTTCGATCCGACGGGAGCCGTGGTGACCTTGTCGGATGGCGAATTCAGGCTTCTGCGCACCTTCGTGCAGAGTCCGAGGCGCGTGTTGACGCGCAACCATCTGCTCGACCAGGCGCTGGGTGCCGGCAGCGAGTCGTACGACCGCGCCATCGACGTGCAGATCAGTCGGCTGCGCCGCAAGCTGAGCTTCGGCGAAGAGCGCGCCAACCTGATTCGCACCGTGCGCAACGAGGGCTACATGTTCACCCCCGCCGTCACGGGGCAGCCGACTTCGGCGTGACGCCCGGCGCGCACGCAATGTGCGCGCAAACAAGCGAAATCCCCCGGCAACAAGCGCCGGTGAAGCTCACGGCTCCATCATCATTGGAGCAATCGACGTGAATCAATCCTGCGAACTTCGCAACGGGGCAGTGGCATGAACGGGAGCGCCATCGCCATCGTCGCGGCCGTTCTCTTCATCCTCGTGATGCTGTGGCAATCCATGAAAGCCAACATGCGGGCGGCCTCGGCACATATCGAACTTCGTGCCGACCCTATGGAGCCGCGTGCAGACCAGGACCCGGCATCGGCGGCATCGCGTCGCGACCGCAACCGCGAGACCCTCGACCTGCGCCAGTTTCTCTGCGCGGTGCAGTCGACCTACGAGCCGGCGCTGGCCCGTCACGGCCTGCTGCTGGAACTCGAAGTGCCATCGATGCCGTTGACCGTGGTGGCGCGTGAAGCCGAGCTTCGGCGTGTCTTCGCGCATCTCTTCCGCGAGGTGTGCGCGGTGCCGGCCGCGGGTGCAACGCTGCGCATCCTGGCGCGCTCGGACGGCGCGCAGGCCGTGGTCAACTGCCTCGACACGGGTGGGGCGGAGCCGGTGGTTTCGCGCATCCTGGCGGCACCGAGCGACAGGGTGCCATCGGCCTATGTGACATGCCGTGCCATCGTCGAGGGCCTCGGCGGACGCTTGTACGCAGCGCCATCACCGCTCGGCCAGCAATCGCTGACCTTCCGATTCCCGCTGCTTCGACTCGGCAACAACGCGGAGGGGAGGCCATGAGAGTGCGCGTCGGCATGGTCCTGTTCGCGGGCATGGTTGCGTTGTGGGGGTGCAGCCGGACTGAGGGGTGCATGGATCGGAATCTTTCTTGCGGCACCGGCCCGTCCACGCTCGCGCTCGTCACTGCCCGCGGCGGTGGGGCTGTGCCTGCACCCGTGCCGGAGATCGAGCGAATCGCGCGCCCGCCCAGCGCGAGGGCGATTGCCGACGTTCGCCGCGATGCGCCGACGCTTGCCAAGGACTCCGCGGGCGACGACCGGGGAGGATGAGCCGGACACGGCCGCCCCGGTCCAGAATGCGCGGGTCGGCGCCCGGCGCGCCGTGGCGAAACCCGTCGGAGAACGAATGAACACGAACGCCATTGAACGAAACCAGGCCACCCAACTGGGGACCTGTACCTACCTGCTTCACGTTCTGCTCCAGGAAGCAGAGCGTCGGCAGGGCGGCTTCGTCCGCGCGACGATCGATCACGTTCTCAAGGACCATGCAGGCATCCCCGCGGATGCTCCGGACAAGCCCTTCATCGATGCCCTGTTCTCGGAGATCCTGGACACGCTCCGGCGCGCTGATCCGGCCAGCGCCTTGCCCGAGATGCCACCCGCCCCGCGGCCACGTGCCACCAGCGCCGCTCCCGAGTTGTCACGCGACTGGTCTCAATGGATCGCCGAGAGCCGGCTGCGTGACTGCACGCCCGAGTCCATGCTGGAGACGATGAAAGCGGCCGGTCTCGAAGCGGCGCAGGCAGAGGCCGCGATCGGGGCGATGGAGAACGAGCCCGCGTTCCTTGCGGCGCGCCGCATGCAGCAGCTTCAACGCAAGCTCGAATCGGTCACCGGCAACCTCCAGAAGCTCTGGGCCTCCGCGCCAGGCTACGGTGTCGTCGAAAAGCGCACCCGCCCGTCACGCGATGAATTCATCGAACGCTATGTCCGCGGCTGCCGCCCCGTCGTGCTGACGGATGTCACCCGCGACTGGCCGGCGATGAAGCGCTGGTCGCCCGAAGACCTGAAGCAACGCTTCGGACAGTTCGACGTCGAGATCCAGGACGGCCGCAACGGCGATCCCAACTACGAGGAGAACAAGCTGATGCACCGCCGCGTCGTCCAGCTGGCTCCCTTCGTCGATCGGGTGCTCGCGGGCGGGCCGACCAACGACTACTACCTCACCGCCAACAACGAGGCCTTGCGCAGCGCCGCGTTCTCCCCGCTGCTGGCCGATGTCGGCAGCCTCCCGCCGGCCTGCGACCGGTCGCAACTGGCCGAGAGGTCATCCTTCTGGTTCGGCCCCGCGGGCACGAAGACCCCGCTGCATCACGACACGATCATGCTGTTTCACACGCAGGTGATCGGACGCAAGCGGTGGCGCCTCGTCTCGCCGCTGGAGACTCCGAAGCTCTACAACTTCAACAACGTCTTCAGTCCGGTCGACCTCGATGCCCCTGACTTGAGGCGCTATCCGCTCTTCGCGGAAGTCACGGTCCTCGATGTGGTCGTCGAGCCCGGCGAAACCATCTTCCTTCCGCTCGCCTGGTGGCATCAGGTGGAGTCGCTTGATCTCAGCATGTCCCTGTCGTATTCGAATCTGGACGTGCCCAACGACTTTGCCTACAGGAACCCCGACATCCGTAACTGGTAGGTTTCAGTGCCGCTGGCATACTGCCCGCCAGACATGAACCAGCGCCCGATGACCCGTGAACGCACCGAACGCGAGGTCCGCATCGACCTCGCGGCCGCCTATCGCATGGCGGCGCAGAACGGGTGGGACGACACGGTCTACACCCACCTGTCGGCGAGCGTGCCGGGCGAGCCCGGCCACTATCTGCTGAACCCCTTCGGCGCCACCTTCGACGAGATCACCGCAAGCAGCCTGGTCAAGGTGAACGTGCGCGGCGAAGTGGTCGATGGTTCGGGCGCGCGCGTGAATCCCAGCGGCTTTGCGATCCACGGCGCGGTGCATGCGGCGCGGTCCGAGATCGAATGCGTCATCCATCTGCATACCCCTTGGGGTGTGCCCTTGTCCATGCTGCCGGGCGGCCTGCAGGCGACGTCGCAATACGCGATGCGGCTGCATGGGCGGCTGGGCCGTCATGCCTATGAGGGACTCGCGCTCGGCACCGACGAGCAGCAGCGCCTCGTCGCAGATCTGGGTGCGCTCGACGGACTCATCCTCGAGAACCACGGCACGCTGGTGGTGGGCCGAACCGTCGCCGAGGCCTGGATGCTGATGCACCTGCTCGAGCGCGCTGCACAGGCGCAACTTCGCGCCATGGCCGCCACCGGAGGCGCGGTGCTGGTGGCAAGCGACGAACTTGCCGAACGCACTTACCGCGAATGGGTCGGCGACGGCCGCGAGTGGGATGGCGACGTCGAGTGGCCGGCCTTGCTGCGGCGACTGGATCGCTCGATGCCCGGCTATCGCGATTGACGAACGACTGAATCAACTGGAGACGAAACCATGCCAACCATTCGCGTCGAGCTCTTCGAAGGCCGCACGATCGAACAGAAGCGCGCACTCGCGCAAGCCTTGACCGACGCGGCCGTGCGCACGCTCGGTGGATCGCCGGAGGGCGTCGATGTCGTCTTCTATGACATCGCAAGGCACGACTGGGCCACCGGCGGCAAGCTCTGGAGCGATCCCGCGCCGCCGCCGACCAGCGCGGGCTGAGCTTTACTCGCCGAGGGCGACGTCCGTCGGCTCCAGCGCGCAGTTGCCGAACTCGCATCGCAACGCAGCGCGCTGGCCGTCTGCGCACACGACGCTGTGCCGCTCGAAGCCCGGCCCCTTGCTTTCGAGCACAGCACGCGCCGGCCCGTGGCAGACGTTGGCCTTGGCGTAGCTCTCGGCGACGTAGGTGTCGCGACCCGTCCGGAAAGCCTTCGCGCCCGCTGCCGCTGGCGGCGGCACATAGGCGACGGTCACCTGGGGATCGAGATTGCGATAGCCCTTGCGGGCCATGCAGTTGACCAGCGTCTTCTGCTGTAGCGGCGCATCGGCAAGGCGAGGCTTGGTCTCGTCATTCAGTCCCGACGCGATGCCGGAGACCAAGGCCATGCCGACAAAGCCGAAGGGCACGACGATGCCCACGCCCAGTGCAACCGCATCGGCCACGTCGTTGCTGCCCTGGCCCTTGACCGGCAGCACGCGCACGTTCGACGCCAGGGTGCGGCAGGCAGCGATGTCCGCCGTGAGGTTGTCGGGGTCCACGCCTTGCGTGTCGACCATGGGCACGTACGACGCACCCGAGCCGGTGCCCGGGGTCGTGGGTGCCTGCGTGGCACAACCGCAAATCAGCGCCGTCATGCAGACGAACGCCAGACTTCTGCCCATGGATGCCCTCCAGAATGGAGTTGGAGCGGGGCGCGATTTGAGCACACGTTCTGTTACTTGGGAACAGTCTGGCGTTGCGCGAATGCGATTCTTGAACTTTGGTTCTACTGACTTCGGTCCGCCGCCGCAGTCGCCGCATGCTGGTCCATGAACGCCTCGACCCGCCGTGCCGTCTGCGCCGCACGAGTGATCACGAAAAGGTGCCCGCAATCGACCGTCTCCAGCGTGGACTTGCGCAGGCCCGAAGCGAGGATGCGGCCGTTGATCGGCGGCACGATCGGATCGTCGTCGCCCATCAGCACCAGCGCGGGGGCCTCGACGCGATTCAGGCGTGGCCAGCTCGTCCAGCCGAACGTGGCAAGCAACTGGTAGAGGTAGCCGTGCCGGCTCGGGCTGCGCATGGATTCGGCGTGCAGTTGCAGCAGTTCCGTTTCCAGTCGCAGTTCGCCGCCATAGAGGTCGCCACCGATCTGCATCAGATAGCCGGGGTCGGTGTAGCGCCGCGGGCTCAGCATCTTGATCAGCACGTTGATCCGGCCAGGCACCATCACGATGCCCGCGCAGGTGGCTGCGAGCGTGAGGGTCTTGCAGCGGCGCGGATGGTTGATCGCGAACTCCTGCGCGATCGCTCCGCCCCAGGAGACGCCGAAGATGTGTGCGTCCTTGACGTCGAGCTGCGCGAGCACGTCCGCGCCGAGTTGTGCGATGTCGCGCGGCCGGTAGGGCAGCAATGGTGCGGGCGATTCGCCTACTCCTGGAGCGTCGAAGGTGACGACGCGCGTGCGGGTGAAGCGCGCCATGAAGGGCGCCATCGTTTCCACGCTGGCACCGATGCCGTTGAACAGCAACAGCGTGCGTTCAGCCCGGGGCGCGCCACCGATGGCGACGCGCAGGCGCTGGGTTCCGACGCGGACCGCGAAGGTCTCCAGGGGCTTGCTCGCCCGGCTCATTCAGCTGCCGCCGTTTCGTTGCCCGCGAGCACGTAGGTGCCCGGCGCATCGCACAGCGGCGGATGCTTGCGGGAGCCTTCGCGTACAGGCGCGCGTCGTTGCGCATCCGAGCGTTCGGCAAGCCACGTCGAGAGATGCGGCCACCAGCTGCCTTCGTTGGTTTGCGCGCCGGCCTCGAAGCCTTGCGGCGAATCGTGTTCGCCGGCGTTCGTCATGAACGACGCTTTCTTGCCGCCCGGCGGCGTCACGATCGACTGCACATGCCCGCTGGAGGTCAGCACGAATTCGCTGAGTCCGCCAAGCAGGTTGCGCGTCTGGTAGCAGCCTTCCCAAGGCGTGATGTGGTCGGTGCGGCCGGCGACGATGTAGCTGTCGCATCCGACATTCGAGAGCGACAAGGGCAACTCGCCGATCGAGAGACCGCCTTCGTGGGCCAGCGCATTGGTCTCCAGCAGCGAGATGAAATCGGCATGCAGCCGCGCGGGCAGGCGCGTGGTGTCGGAGTTCCAGTAGAGGATGTCGAAGGTCGGCGGCTTCTCGCCCATCAGGTAGTTGTTGACCCAGTAGTTCCACACGAGCTCGTTCGGCCGCAGCCATGCGAAGACCTTCGCGAGGTCCTTGCCTTGCAGCACGCCGGTGTTGCCGCTTGCGGTGCGCGCGAGTTCGAGCGTCTCCAGGTGTGCGAAGAGGCCCATTGAGCTGTCGGCGATGCTGCCGATATCGAGCAGCGAGACGAGCAGCGTCAGGCTGCGCGCCCAGTCGCTCCCCTTGGCCTGCAGGTAGGCCAGAAGCGCCGCCGACGTGATGCCGCCGGAGCAGGCGCCGAGCACATGCATCTGCCGCGAGCGCGAGATCTCGCGGACCGTCTGCATCGCTTCCTCGAGCGCGAGCACGTAGTCCTGCAGGCCCCATTCCGACTGGTCCGCGCCGGGATCGAACCAGCTCACGACGAAGACCTGGAAGCCCTGCTGCACGAGGTACTCGATCAGGCTGCGGCCGGGCGCGAGGTCCCAGATGTAGTACTTGTTGATCTGCGGCGGCACGATGAAAAGCGGCGTGCCGTGCACCGTCTTCGTCTGCGCCTTGTATTCGATCAGCTCCAGCATCTCGTGGCGATGCACGACCGCGCCCGGCGTGACCGCCAGGTTGCTGCCGACGCCGAACTGCGTGCCGTCGACCATCGAGGGCAGGCCGCCGTTGTCGCGCCAGTCGGCGGCAAGTTGCCTTGCGCCTTCGAAGAGGTTGCGGCCGCCCGTTTCGAGCGTGCGGCGGATCGCGGCGGGGTTGCCCACGAGCGTGTTGGTCGGCGCGAGCGTGTCGGCGACCATGCCGAGCGCCATGTGTGCCCGTGCCTCATCGCGCGGCGACAGATCGAGCTCGCCGGCCATCCGGTGCACTTCCTGGGCGAGTGCGAGGTGGCTCTGCATGAGCGCGCGGTACACCGGGTTGCGGGTCCACGTCGGGTCGTCGAAGCGGCGGTCACCTGCGGCAGGCTCGATTTTCGAGAAGCCGGTGGTGGCCTTGAGCACGGCCGTGCTGGAGCGTTGCAGGGCGCGTATCGTCTCGAAGGGCCGGCGGCAGACTGCAGCCGCCAGCGAGATGAACGAATCGCTGAGCCGGGAGCCGGTGCGGACGAGATCGGATCGGATGCGGACGCGCTCGCTCATGACACCACCATCGCGAGAGATTCGGCCACCATCACCGGACGCCAGGAATCGCCACTTGCGTAAGCCGTGTTCTTGCAACGCACGAGCCATTGGCCGGGCTGCTTCTCGTTGGCTTCGACCAGTTCGATGTGAAGGCGGACGTAGCTGCCGCTCGGCACCGGCGAAAGAAAGCGCACGCGGTCGAAGCCGTAGTTCAGCACGCCCTTGGCGTCGGCGGGATACACGCCAAGCTCGAAATGCGCGGACGGGATCAGCGAGAGGACCAGTAGCCCATGCGCGATGGTCTGGCCGAAAGGGCTCTCCGTGCGAGCGCGTTCGGCGTCGACATGAATCCACTGCTCGTCGCCCGTGCATGCGGCGAAGCGGTCAATGCGGCGCTGGTCGAGCAGCGCCGGGGACGATGCGCCGAAGTCGTGGCCGACGTGGTCCTTCAGCGTGGCCATGTTGTAGTTCTTGAGGGAAGTCATTGTTCTTGAGATCAGATCGGGTGGAACTCAGGCCGCGTTCGGTGCAGCGGTCGGCGTGGCCTCCGCAACAGGCTCGCTCGTGCGGGGACGCAGCAGGAAGTGCGACAGCGCCGGGATCAGCAGGACCGCGCCGACCATGTTCCAGATGAACATGAACGCGAGCAGGATGCCCATGTCGGCCTGGAACTTGATGGGCGACAGCGCCCAGGTCAGCACGCCTGCGGCGAGCGTGACGCCGACCAGCGCCACGACCTTGCCGGTGAAGCGAAGTGCCCGTGCATAGGCTTCGCCGAGCGTCGCGCCACGGCGCTGTTCAGCGAGCTGCACGCTGAGCAGGTACAGCGCGTAGTCCACGCCGATGCCCACGCCGAGTGCGATCACGGGCAGGGTCGCGACCTTGACGCCGATGCCCAGGCACACCATGAGCGCTTCGCACAGCACCGAGGTGATGATGAGCGGCACGACGGCCACGACCACCGCGCGCCAGCTGCGGAAGGTGACGAAGCACAACGCGATCACGGCGGCGTAGACCAGCACCAGCATCTCGTTCCATGCCTTGTGCACCACGATGTTGGTCGCGGCCTCGATGCCGGCGCCACCGGCGGCCAGCAGGAACTTGCGGTCTTCGTTGCTGTGTGCATCGGCGAAGGCGGCGCTGGCGGCGACCACGCGGTCGAGCGTCTCGGCGCGGTGGTCGGAGAGATAGGCGATCACCGGCATCACCGAGCAGTCGGTGTTGAACAACTCGGGGTTGTTCACGCTCGCCTGCTGCGCGCCGTAGTTCAGCACGTCCTGGTTGCGCGCGATGGTGAGCCACTTCGGGCTGCCTTCGTTGCTGCCGGCGGTGATCTGCCGCACCGCGTTGGCGAGAGACACGGTGGTCTGCACGCCGGGAACCTGCTGCAGCGCCCAGGCAAGGCGATCAGCCTCGACCAGCGTGCCGTATTGCAGGCAGCCTTCCTTGGCGGTCTTGACGATCACCGCGAAGGTGTCGCTCGACAGCGAGTAGTTCGCCGTGATGTAGGCGTTGTCGCGGTTGTAGCGTGACTGTGGACGCAACTCTGGAGCGCCCGGATCGAGGTCACCGATCTTGAGATGCGTGCTGGCGGCGAAGCCGATCGCGAGCAGCGCAGCCGCCGCGCCGATGGTGCGCACCGCCCACTTGCGCTCGGTGAAATGGCCGAGCCATGCGTTCAGACGCGACGAGCCTGCGTTGTTCTCGGCACGCAGGCTGCGCGCTGCCGCCTTGGGGCTCACGCCGACGTACGACAGCAGCACCGGCAGCAGGATCAGGTTGGTGAAGATCAGCACGCCCACGCCGATGCTCGCCGTTAGCGCGAGGTCCTTGATGACAGGGATGTCGATGACCATCAGCACGGCGAAGCCCACCACATCGGCCACCAGCGCGGTGAGGCCCGCAAGGAAGAGGCGGCGGAAGGTGAAGCGCGCCGCAATCAGCTTGTGTTCGCCGCGCCCGATGTCCTGCATGATCCCGTTCATCTTCTGCGCGCCGTGCGACACGCCGATCGCGAAGACGAGGAAGGGCACGAGGATGGAATACGGATCGAGCTCGAAGCCGAGCCCGGCCACCAGCCCGAGCTGCCACACCACCGCGATGAGCGAGCACGCGATCACGAGCGCGGTGCTGCGCAGGCAGCGGGTGTAGAGAAAGATGATGGCCGCGGCGACCAGCGCAGCGATGGCGAAGTACAGCGCCACCTGGTGCAGTCCGTCGATGAGATCGCCGACGAGCTTGGCGAAGCCGACCGTGTGCACGCGGATGCCGGTCGCCTTGCCGCTGGCGTCCTGTTCGTAGCTCGCGGACAGCTTGTCCAGTGTGTGCGAGAGCGCGCGGTAGTCGATGCGCTGGCCGGTGGTCGGATCCTTGTCGAGCAGGGGCACGATGATCATGCTCGACTTGAAGTCGTTGCCGACCAGGTTGCCGCCGAGACCCGCACGTGCGATGTTGGCGCGAAGCTGTTCGGTGGCGCGCGGCGTGCCGTCGTAGTTGTCGGGCATGACCGGGCCGCCACGGAAGCCTTCTTCGGTCACTTCGGTCCAGCGCACGCCGGGCGCCCAGAGCGACTTCATCCAGGCACGGTCGACGCCAGGCGTGAGGAAGAGTTCGTCCTGCAGACGCTTCAGCGCGTCGAGGTACTTGGGCTGGTAGATGTCACCGTCGGTGTTCTCGACCACGATGCGCAGCGAGTTGCCAAGGCCGCGCAGGTCGGCGCGGTGCTCCAGGTAGTTCTGGATGTACGGATGGCTGCGCGGGATCATCTTCTCGAAGCTGGCGTTCAGGCCGAGCTTCGACCAGGCCAGGAAGCCCAGGGCGATCGTGATCAACGCGCAGGCGATGACGATCGCGAGCCGGTTGTTGAAGACCAGCCGCTCCAGGCGTGGGCCGGAGCGCATGTCGAAGGATTCGAGCGAAATCGGCGCGGCGTCCTGCGCGCGCGTAGCAGGGGTGTGCATGTAAGTTCTCCGGCTGCCCCGGAGGGTCAGGGCAGCGTCAGTGCCTGGGTTCCGCGCGGTCCGGCGACAACCAGGCTTCCATTGGCCGCGACGGTGACGGCGGCCGCGGGGAGAGTGCCGGCAACCGGCACTGGCTTGAAGCTCGCGCCGTCATCGCGGCTCGCGAGGATGTGACCGGCCTGGCTCACGATGACGAGGCGGCCGTCGCTGTCGCGCGTGCTCGCCGTCAGGCCGACTTGCAGGCCCGTCGGGACCTGCTGCCATTGACGTCCGCCGTCGGTGCTGCGCAGCACGGTGCCGCGCAGGCCGTGGGCGATCACGGTTTGTCCGCTGCCGGTCACGCCGAACAGCGTGCCCTTGTACGGAAGCTCCAGTGCGCGAAACTGCGTGTCGCCCTGCGCGAGCTTGAGCAGCAGCCCTTGCTCGCCGGCGATGTAGATGTCGGAACCGATGCCGCGCACTGCATAGAGGTGCTGGCCCTTGGGGTTGTCGACTGCTTGCTCCATCGATTCCCAGGTCGCGCCGCCATTGGCAGTGTGGAACACGAGGCCGAACGCGCCGACCACGTAGCCGTTGTTCGCGTCGCGGAACCACACGTCGAGGAACGGGTTCTCCGCGCCTTTGTCGCCCAGACGGCGGCCATCGAGCTGGGTGGTCCAGCTCTGGCCGCCGTCCTTCGTGCGCAGCACGATGCCGTCGTGGCCCACCGCCCAGCCGTCGGTGGCGGTCGGGAAGCTCACGGCCACGAGGTCGGAGCTCACCGGCACGTCGGCCTGACGCCAGCTCTTGCCGGCGTCATCGGAGTAGACGATGTGGCCGCGTTGGCCGACCGCGACGATGCGATCGCCGGCACGCGCCAGCCCGTTGAGCAGGGCGTGCGAGGCCAGTGCACTGCGGGCGGCCGGCGTGTCGAGCACGTCGCGCCAGCCCTTGTCGGCTGCCGCCTGCGCTCCCCACGCGGCGGCGCATGCCACTGCCACGGCTGCCAGAGCGGCAATCCGGGAGGCTTTGTTCGCTCGCTTCGCGTTCATGTGCAGGCTCCCCGTATCAGCGGATTCCGGCGCCCGCGAGGGAGTCGGCGGTCCATTCACGGTCTGTCAGCGGCTTCGTCTGGCGCATGCCGCCGGTCTCGGCGATGTAGCCGGTCAGCGAGTAGACGCGCGAGACGAAGTCGTAGTGGCCGAACATATCGGTGTACGGCGCGGGCAGGTCGTAGCTAGGCGCCATGTACGCAAAGCCGGCGCGATAGAGCTGGCCGCGAGCGTCATAGTTGTCAGACGCCAGCGCCGCCCACGAGTCCTCGTCGAGATAGAAGGTGCGCTTGCCATAGACGTGGCGCTTGCCTTCGCGCAGCGTGGCCTCGACCACCCACACGCGGTGCAGCTCCCAGCGGATCGCATCGGGGTTCAGGTGGTTGGGCTTGAGCAGGTCGTCCTGCTTGGTCCCGTAGACAGCGGCGTAGGTGTTGTAGGGCACGACCATCTCCTTCTTGCCGACGAGCTTGAAGTCGAAGCGGTCCATCGAGCCGTTGAAGATGAAGGTGTCGTCGAACGTCGTCGCGCCGGCGGTGCCGGGGTTGGGCGTGTCGAACGACAGGTCGGGCGCGACCTTCACGCGGCGCTGGCCGGGCAGGTAGCTCCAGGCGCGGCGGTCCTTGTTGCCGATGTCCAGCGGGTCCACGATCATCAGCGCCTCGCCGGCACGGCGTGCGGGGCCGGTGTAGGTCAGCTTGATGCGCCAGTAGGTGTCCGCGTCCGCCTTGGCGGTGTCCCAGAAGGGGAAGTCCTGCACGCTCACGCCTTCGGTGGCGAGCGCCGGGCGGCCGCTGGCGTCGACGTTGATGTTGCGGTACTTGGCTTCATACGACTGGCCGTTGAAGCGCACGAGGTGGTTCCACATCGCCTCGTAGCCCGTCTTCGGGATCGGGAACGGGAAGCCCGCATGCACGCCTTCGATCGAGCGACCGTCGTTCGCGGTCTTCGCGTTGACTGCGCTCTTCGCGGTGTTGTCGATCACGAACTTCGGAAAGGCGACGCTGCGGTGCGTCGGATAGACGTCGACGTGGAACGTCGGATAGGTCTTCAGCAGCGTCTTCGTGCCTTCGGTCAGCTTGTCCGCGTATTCGCCCATGTTCTTGGCGTCGATGACGAGGCGCGGCTTCTCGCTCGCGAACGGGTCGGGGCGGATGCCGTCACCGGCCTTGAACTCGGCCGGGGCCTTGGTCAGGCCGCCGGTGTAGGCGGGGATGGTGCCGTCCTTGTTGCCGGCCTTCTCGGCGCCGATCGGGGTCAGCGTGGTGCCGAGTGCCTTGGCCTCGTCGGCGCTCACCGCGGCATGCGCCAGCATGCCGGCCTGCGCCGCGACGAATCCGGCGATGACGACGCGTTTGAGTGTGAACTTCATGTCTTGTCTCCTTGGGGTGGGCTCTAGAGAGGGCTCTAGAAGGTGGTCTTGAAAGTCAGGCTCACGAAGCCGCGGTCCTTCAGCAGCGTGGTGAACCCGTTCTGGCTGGTCACCGCGAAGCCGTTGGCGCTGCGGTAGCTGCCGAGGTAGTCGATGTATTTCAGGTCGAAGCGGTACTTCTGGCGGACATCGACTCCCAGGCCAACGCTGTAGTTGCCGTTGCCCTGATTGCCGCCGAAGACTGTGGGAGCGTTGCCACTGAGGCCCACCGCATAGGTGAGGGGCATGGAAAGGTCGACGCCCGGCCACACCTGGAACCAGGTGGGCGTGAACGACATGCCGCTGCCGAAGTAGTTCTTGGTCGTGCAGCCGTCCCATTTGTCCTTGCCGACGCAGGCTGCGAAGCCTTCGGCATAGAAGAGGTTGGCGCCGCTGGTCACCTTGGCCCATTGCGCCCAGGTCAGTTCGACCGCCCAGGTGGCGGTGTCGAAGAGCGGGGTCTTCGGGATCACGCCGACCGCGTTGATGAGGCCGTGGTACGTGTCGCCGCGCGGACCCTTGGTGTCGCCGGGCGCCGGCAGGCCGGGGGCGATGCCGAGCACGGTGCTGTTCAGCGGTGTGTTGTGGCGATACGAGAGTTCGCTGCCGAAGCTGATGCCGCCGATGTTCTTGGCGAGGCTCACGCCGTACATGTCGATGTTGTCGGCGTAGATCAGGTTGTAGCGGCTGATGTTGCGTCCGACCTGCGTGAGGAAGGTCTGCGGCAGCTTGTCCGCGAAATTCCGCCAGTAGAAGCCCATCGTGCCGTCGAGCCATTCAGGGCTCCAGCGCGCGGCCAAGCCGCCTTCGCCGCGCTGCTTGGGTTCGGACGGATTGCCGCGCTGGGCAAAGCCGAGCTGGTTCGAGATGAACTGGCGGTCCGGGCCGTTGAAGGCGAAGTCCACCGGCCCGAGGTAGGTGCCGCCCTCGGGGTAGCGGAAGGAATCCCACTCCAGCATGTACTGGCCGGCGATCGAGAGGTCCTGCGTGACCTGCGCCTGGGCCGAGAGCTGGTTCAGCGGACGGAAGAGTTCCTTGGCTTCCACGCCCGGCGTGGCGAAGCCCTTCTGCAGGTCGAGCGGGTTCTGCGCATAGGCGATGCCGTTCAGGTTGCCGCCCAGGAACAGCGACTCGCCCCAGTAGATCGAATGGCGGCCCAGCTTGGCGTTGACCGGCACGCTGCCGATGTCGGCGCCGCCGAACACGAACGCATCGAGCCATTCGCCCGAAGGCCCACGGTAGTAGCGGTCGATGTAGTCGCTGTACTGGTGGTTGATGTAGCTGGGGATCTGGCTCAGCGGCGGGTACGGATTGGAGTGGCTGTTCGCCCCATAGGCGCCGTCGGCCCAGCCGGCCGCGCTCACGCGTGCGCCGAAGCGCTTCTGGTAGGTGATGTCGAACTCGCTCAGCAGGTCCAGGCGGCTGGCCACCGTCTGGCCGCGATCGAAGCTGTAGGTGCCTTCGTCGGAGACCGCGGAATTGCCGATCTTCGGATCGCGGCTCTCGACCCGGTTCGCGTAGTTGTAGCGGACCGTGTTGTCCCAGCGGATCTCGACGTCTGGGTTGCCCGTGTCGATCTCGAACGCCCGCGCGTTCGACGACAGTGTGGCGAGCAGCGCTGCGAACGCGGTCGCGGCGAGCCGGAAGGACGGACGGGCTGCGAACGAAGCGGCCTGGGTGTTGAGCTGAAGCACGAGTCTCCTCTTTCTTTCTTTCTGGACAGTGGGGGGTGTGGTCCTGACCTGCGGGCGGCCGGGAACAGGGTGAAATTCTGGAAGGCGAGGGGCTTCCGGCGCCCCTCCTTGGCGGAGGGGGCGGGGGCGGGGGATGGCCCCGGGTGGGAGGGGAGGAAGAGGCGAGTCGGCCGCTTAGCGGTCGTTCTGGAACCGCTCGATCGCCAGCTCCAGATTGGCGAACATCCGCTCGTGCCCGAGCCTCTCGCCGAGCGGCGAGCGGCGCACCATCGCGAGCACGCCGGGGTTCAGGTTTACGAGCCAGAGCGCGATGTCGTTGTCGCGCAGGCGCTTCTCGGCCTGTGTGAGCATCTTGAGCGCGGTGTATTCGAAGTCGAAGACCGCGCTCATGTCGATCGCGACGACCTTGGGGTGGGTCTCTTCGATCAGTGCGCGCATCTTCTGGCCCGCGCGCTCGGCGTTGGCGAAGTAGATGCGGCCTTCGGGGCGCAGCATCAGCAGGCCGGGGATGGTGCGGTCATCAGGGTGCCTGCGCGTCAGCGGTCGCAGGATGTTCGTGCCCGCCTTGCGTCCGAGCATGCGCACCGGCGGATCGGAGATCTGGTGGGCCAGCGCCACCAGCGACACCACGATCGCGACCACGATGCCCTGCAACGTCCCCAGCAGCACTACGCCCACGGCAGCGACCAGCGCCCAGACGAATTCGGTGCGCCGCACCTTCGCGATGTCCATGAACTCGTGCGGCTGGATCAGGCTGACCGAATACACGATCACGATCGCCGCGAGCGTGGCGTCGGGCATCTTCGCGATGTAGGGCGCGAGGTACAGCGCGGTGCCCAGCGCAGCCATGGCGGTCACCAGGCCCGAGAGCTTCGTGCGCGCACCGGCGAGCCGGTTGACGGCCGTCTGCGTCGTGCCGCCGCCGGCAGGCATCGCGCCGACCAGCGCGCCGGCGAGATTGGCCGCTCCCGTAGCGAACAGCTCTCGGTTGGGCTGCGGCGTCGGCTCGCCTGAGCGCGCGAAGGCACGGCCCGCCGCGATGGATTCGGTGAAGCTCATGAGGGCGATGCCGAGCGCCGCCGGCCACAGCGCCAGGGCCAGTTGCGGATCCGGCAGGATCACGGGCGGCAGGCCGGTGGGTACCGTGCCGACTGCGGCGACGCCATGGCGTTCGAGCCCGAGCAGTTGCATCGCCGCGATGCCACCCGCCACCGCGAGAAGCGGCGCAGGCGCGCGCGGCGCGAAGTGTTCCAGCAGTGCGAGAACGATCACCGTCGTCACGCCGACGGCGACGGTCGGCAGCGCGGCCTCGGGGATGCCCTGGATCGTGGCGACCAGGTTGTGCAGGAAGCCTGCCTTCGCGAAGTGGATGCCGAGCAGCTTGGGCAGCTGATCCACCACGATCACGATGCCGATGCCGGCCTTGAAGCCGACCAGCACCGGCTCGGAGATGAAGTTGGCGACGAACCCCAGCCGCAGCAGTCCCGCGAACACGAGGATGAGGCCGGTGAGCGCAGTCAGCGTGGCGGCGGTGGTAACGAGGTCGGCCGGATTGCCGTGCGATGACATGTCCGCGAGCGCCGCGCCGGTGAGTATTGCGAGGGTGGTGGTGGTGCTCACGCTCAGGGGGCGTGAGGTTCCGAGCAGCGCGTAGAGCGCCATCGGCACAAGCACGGTGTAGAGGCCAGCTTCCACGGGCAGGCCCGCGATGGTGGCGTAGGCGAGCGCCTTGGGAATCACGACCGCGGCCGTGATGAGCCCGGCGATGACGTCGGCACGGACCCATCCGGATCGCTGAGCCGGCCCGGACATGATCTTGTCGTCTTCCACGTCCACCTCCTCGGCATGCGGGGTGCAACGCGAGGCGGCGGCACCGCAAGCTCGATTCAGTATAGGACCGGGCCTTCGTGGTGCGCTCATCGGTGCGCTTTTCGCTAACCTTGCGCGATGAACGCTTTTGCCATGCAGGACGGTGTCGTGGGTGCGCCGATCGGCCCGCCGCCGCCCGCGCCCGATATTCCCGTGCCGCCGACGCCACCCGCGACGCATCCGCCGACCCCGGTTGTCGATCCGCCAGCCGTGGACCCGCCGCTGGTCGAGCCGGGCAAGTCGCCTCCGGTGGCCGATCCGCCGCCCGGTGCGATCGCGCTCGGGCGGCTGCATGCGCGGCGGTTGCGCGAGGTCTATCGCTCCGCCGGCTGGCCCTGCTGCGATTCGATCGAGGTGGACTTGCTCGCCGCGGGGCTGCTGGAGCGCATCCGCTCCGCGCACGGCCACGAGACGTTGCGCGTCACGGACGCCGGCATCGTGCACATCGCGTCGTCGCTGGTCGTGAACCGCGCCGTCATGTCGCGTCACGAAGCGCTGGTGGAGCATGTCGCGCGCGAGATGACGCGCGCGGGCCGCGTCGCCTGGCGCGGGCTCACCCTGCGAGCGCAACTCCCACCGGCTGCCGAGGGTGACAAGCCGCGCTGGTGCATCGCGCGGCCGGATGTCTTCTCGATACGCAACACCAGCGTGGAGGCCTATGCGCAGCCGGTCGTCCATGAGGTCAAGGTCAATCGCGCCGACCTTCTCAGCGATCTGCGCAAGCCCGACAAGCGCGCCGCCTATCTCGATCTGGGCGGGGAGTGCTGGTACGTGCTCGGCTGCGACGCTCGCGGGCGGCCGATCGGCGAGCCGGACGAGATCCCGGCGGAATGCGGCGTGATGGTCGCGCAGGGCGACCGGTTGGTGGTGGCCCGCTCGGCCGTCCACCGCGCCTTGCCGCGTCTGCCGTTCGCGATCTGGATGGCACTGGCCAAGGCGCAGCCGGTCGCGGGCTTCGATGACGAACTGCAGGAACTGCTGCCGGGGCTCGACGACTGAGTGGCGCCGGCGCACTAGCCGGAAGTCGTAGTCAGTTGTCAGGAGTGCATCGGAACGTAAACTACGACCCCCGCCGATTTGGCGTCCGCCCGCCCTGTGCGGTCAGAAGAGGAGTCCGCGATGCAGCCAGTTCTAGAAATTCGCAAGCTCGGCGAACGCTCCTACACGTACACGGTGCGCGCCACACGGCAGACCGGCGCGCCGGTTCCGGAGCCCTGCTACGAGGATCGGGGCCTCACCTCCTTCGTGGAATGCCTTCGGGATGCCGCGGAGGCACTGACCTATTTCCCCCGCGTCTATATCCGCTTCCAGGGGCGTTGTGTCGGCGAACAGTTCGTGTCGCGGCTCGAGAGCCATCCCGAGGCGGTGGTGCGGGATCTGCTCGTGCGCTATCTCGAGGGCGGCCTCCCTCCGCTCCCCGCGGCGCCGCCGCCGCAACGGGCCGAGGCTGCTCAGGTCTCGGCGGTCTCGTAGCGCGCGAGCCAGCTCCAGAGTTCGAAGCGCGCGTTCGTGGTGTCCCCGAGGAATTTCCGGTAGCCGATCAGCGCTGCGAGCGGCGCCTCTGCCCGCAGGACCAACCGGTCACCCTGCGGATCTTCCTCGACCAGCCTGGCGCCGCGGCGCGCCAGTTCCTCTCGCACGTGTGCGGCTTGGGCGCGGGACACTTGCACGCGGACGAACATCACAGGTTGCAGACGAGCGCCGTCGTGCGTGCGAACGGCGCAATGTGCGCGTGGCGTGCCAAACCGCGCCGAAGCGCCAAGTGCGGCGGCGACTAGGGGCGTGGCTTCCTCCAGCGCCTGCTCGTTCGCGGCGCAGAGGGTGAGTTGCTCGCCGTCATCCACAAGCAGGTAGTGGTCCGGCTTGGAAATCCATTCGGTCGCCGCGTTGTCGCGCAGCGAGGCGAGCTTCTGCTCATTGACTGACAACGACTGCCGCAGCGGATAGGGCTCCAGCGTGCGATCGTCGAGGTGCGTCTTGCGGGGCGTGTTGGTGCCCATGTCCGATCGGTCCGCTCAGAGGGTGTATTCGCCGCTGGCTTCCGGCTGGTAGAGGATCTCCTCCACCCGCGCGCTGCGCTCGTCGCCGCCGGGCGTCTTCCAGTGCGCCACAGCGCCGAGGCGAAGCCCGATCAGCCCCATGCCGACCGGCGAGAGCACCGAGAGAAAGCCCTTCGCAGGATCGGCTTCCGGCGGATAGCAAAGCGTCATCTGGTCGCGCTGGCCGGTGCGCGTGTCCACGAGCGTGATCTTCGAATTCATGGTCACGATATCGGCCGGCACTTCGCGCGAGCGCATCACTTCGGCAAAGTCGAGCAGCGACTCGAGCGCCGGATGCGACCTGGCGTCCTGCAGCTTGCTGAGGCGGACGTGATCGAGTTCGGTGAGCACGCGCTCGCCGTGAATGGTTGCGGTCATGAAAAAACTCTCCAGTCGAATGCGGCCGCTTTGAAGATGGCGGCCGCTGTCGCGCGGGGCAGGAGCCCGGCGATCGATGGTTGCGCTAAAGAGGGGGAAGTGGAGATCGCCGGGCGGAGGAGGGTGCGGCCGGCTGGCGCGTTCCCGCCATGCCGGCGAGCGTCGCGGCGGCGTGCAGATTGGCGTGGAGCGGGGCGGGAAAGCGCATAGGCGCGGATTGTAGGCCGCCCCCGCAGAGCATACGAAGTGAGCAAGGCTAGGGGAGAATCACCGGATGCCTTGTGCAGCATGCGGGTTCGAAGCCGACGCCACGTTCGCCTTCTGTCCGAAGTGCGGACAGCGTCTCGAGGTGGCGGCTCCCGAGCCCGAATCGGACCGCCGCCCGGTCACGGTCATGTTTGCCGATCTGTCGGGCTTCACCTCGCTGAGCGAATCGCTGGACCCCGAAGTCGTGCGAGCGCTGCAGACAGAGCTCTTCGCGGAGATGTCTTCGAGCATCCAGCGGCTCGACGGCTTCGTCGAGAAATATGTCGGCGATGCGGTGATGGCGGTGTTCGGCGCACCGGTCGCGCATGACGAAGACCCGGTGCGCGCGGTGAGTGCGGCACTGCTGATGCACGAGCGGATCGCCGCGCTGAGCGCACGCTGGCAGGCGCGTATCGGCCGACCTTTGGCCTTGCACATCGGCATCAACACGGGGCCTGTGGTGGCTGGGCGCATCGGTTCCACTCCCACTGCCACCTATGCCGTGACCGGCGACACCGTGAACGCGGCGGCTCGCCTTCAGTCTGCAGCGGGCGCGGGCGAGACGTTCGTAAGCCGCTCGACCTGGTTGCTCACGCAGCACGCCTTCGGCTTCGAGGAGATGCCGCCGCTGCCGCTCAAGGGCAAGAGCCAGCCGGTCATCGCATACCGCCTCGGTACGGCGCTCACGACACCGCTGGCCGCGCGCGGATTGCAGGCGCATGGCCTCGCGACACCGCTCGTCGGCCGGGACGCGGACCTCGACGCGCTGGTCTGTGCCTTCGAGGCGATGCGGGCCGGGCAGTGCCAGCTTGTCAGCGTCGTCGCCGAGGCGGGCACCGGCAAGAGCCGGCTCGTGGCGGAGTTCATGGCGCAACTGCGCGCCTACGGCAGGCTCGATGGCGTAGCGGTGCGCAACGCCGCCTGCTCTTCGCTCGGCGAGCGGACCTACGGCGTGCCGGCAGCGCTGCTGCGCGATGCCTATGGCCTCTCGGAGCGGCAAGAGGTGGGCGAAGCACAGCGCAAGATCGCCGCCGCACTCGCGGACCTTGGCGTTGACGCGCAGTTGTGCGAACAGGTCGCGTCCTACCTCGGCTACGTGCTGGGCCTGGAAGGCGACGATTCGCGCACGCGCTATCTCGACCCGGAACAACTGAAGCGGCAGATCCTTTCCGCGGTGCTCTCGGTCATCCAGCGCCGACTCCAGCGCGAGCCGGTGATGATGATCGTCGAAGACCTTCACTGGGCCGATGCAGCATCGCTCGACGTGCTGCGCTATCTGCTCGACCAGTTGGGCGGCAAGCCCTTCATGCTGCTGGTGACGCACCGGCCGGTGCCGGAAGTGGGCGTGCTGGCCGGCGGGGCCGCGGCCCATACGCGGATCGCGCTGGAGCCGCTTTCGCGCTCATGCAGCGCAACCTTGCTCGATGGCCTGTTCGGCAGTTCGCGCCGCACGCTGCCGGATGAACTGCGCATGCGCATCGTCGAGCACGCGGGCGGCAATCCGCTTTTCATCGAAGAGATGGTGCGCGCATTGATCGCCGACGGCGTGCTGCGCCAGCAGGCGGGCACCTGGATCTACAGCCAGGGCGCTTCGGCCGAGCACGTGCCGCTGACGATCCATGGCCTGCTGCTGGGCCGCATCGACCGCCTGGCGGTGCCTGTGCGTCAGACGCTGCGCGAAGCGGCCGTGATCGGCCCTGTCTTCACCGAGGCACTGCTTCGTGATGTCGCGACCGCCCGCGCACGGGCATTGACCGATGCGCTCGATTCGCTCGTTGAAGCCGGCCTGCTGTCATTGGCCGCGCCTTCGATCAGTGCGCCTGCCTTGCAGGACCGCCAATTCCGCTTCCGGCACGGCCTGTTCCAGGAGGTGGCCTACGAGACGCTGCTCATGAGCCGCCGCACCGAACTGCACACCCGCATCGGCGAAGGGCTGGAGCGCCTGTGCGGCGGCGCGCCCCGGAACCTGGAGGAACTGCAGGCGCTGGCGCATCACTTCCGCCTCGGCGCGGACAAGTCGCGTGCGGTGCACTATCTCGTCGCGGCGGGCGACTGGGCGCGCAACAGCTATGCGAACGCCGATGCCATCCGCCACTACGAATTCGCGCTGGAGACGCTTGAACAGGCCGGTAGTGCGGATGCCGGACAACCTCTACAGATCCGCGAGCGCCTCGCCGATGTGCTTGCGCCAGCCGGACGGATCGCGGATGCGACGGCGCATCTCGAAGCTGTGCGCGAGGGACATGCGCGCACCGGCGACCGCATTGCACAGGCACGCGTGCTGCGCAAGATCGCCGCCTTGCGCTGGGAAGTCGGCCTGCGCGACGAAGCTCGCCAATGCCTGGAGGCCGGGCTGGCACTCATGAACGAAGCGGCGCCGCACCCCGAGCTGGCGTGGCTCTTCCAGAAGCGGGGCGAGCTGGCGTTCCGCAGCGGCGACAGTCACGATGCGCTGGCGTGGACGCAGCGCGCACTCGCGCATGTCCGGGGCCTCGACGCGTCGAGCGACGAGCCGGCGGGACTTCACGGGAGCCGCGCGGCAGTCGCGCTGGCGCTCAACTTCCAGGGCGTCGCGCTGGCGCGGCTGGACCGGCTCGACGAGGCCGTCGAGCGGCTGGAGCAGAGCATCGACGTGGCGCGTGCCGCCGATCTGCCGCAGGTGGAATGCCGGGCGCTGTCGAACCTTGGCGTGCTCTACAGCTCCAGCGATCCACAGCGCGCCATCGATGCCTGCGAGCGCGGCTTGCAGACCGCCCACCGCATCGGTGACCTGGGCCTGCAGTCGCGCTTGTCGGCCAACCTTGCGGTTGCCTACTGCACATTGACCAACCGCTGCGACGAGCGCGGCATGGTCGCGGCGCACGACGCGATCCGCATCGACCGGAGCACCGGGCAGCTCGATCACCTGGCGGTCTCGCTCGTCGTGCTGGCGCAGATCTACCAGTGCCATGGCGATCCGCTGCGCGCGCTGCGCTACTACAAGGAAGCGCTGGTGCTGGCCGAGAAGTCGGGCGAGCCGCAGCTGCTCTTTCCTTGCTACGACGGTCTCGCCACGCTGCACCTCGATCTGGACAAGGGAGAGGAGGCCGAGCGCTACATGGCGTTGGCCGGCGACATCTGCGAGCGCGCTGGGCTTGACCCAGATGCGCTGGTCGTCCTGCCGTTCCTGGCCTAGCGCCTCAGTCGGCCTCGATGCCGGTTGCCTTCACCACTTCGGCCCACTGTGCCGTCTGCGCCTTGACCGCGTCCGCGAACTGCTGCGGTGGCATGTAGTCGGCCACCGCGCCTTGCTCCAGCGCCTTCTGCTTGAACGCGGGCGAGGCAACCACCTTCGCGATCTCGGTGGTCAGTTTGTCGATGATCGGCTTCGGCGTCTTGGCCGGCGCGAAGACGCCGAACCACGAAGTCGCATCCAGCTTCGGCAGGCCGGCCTCGGCGGTGGTCGGCACGTCAGGCAGGCTCGGCAGACGGGTCTTGCCGGTGGTCGCGAGCACGCGGAGCTTGCCCGACTGGATGTGCGGCACGAAGGGCGGCGCGGTGCCGAAGGTCAGGTCGACGGTGCCGCCGAGCAGGTCCTGCAGCGCGGGCCCGGTGCCTTTGTACGGCACGTGCGTGAGCTTGATGCCGGCCTGCTGTTCGAGCATCGCGCCGGTCGCATGCTGCAACGAGCCGTTGCCCGACGAGGCGTAGTTGAGCTTGCCCGGATGGGCCTTGGCGTAGGCGACGAGTTCGGCCATGTTCTTGATCGGCAGGTCGGCGCGGATCACCACGATCTGCGGCGCCGACAGCACATTCGCGACCGGCGTGAGGTCGCTCGCCTGCCATTGCATGGGCTGCTTTGTGACGAGCGGTGTAATGACGTGGTAGCCCGAGTACTGCATCAGCAGCGTATAGCCATCGGGCTCGGCACGCTTGACCGCCATCGCCGCGATCGCGCCGTTGGCGCCGCCCTTGTTGTCGACGACGACGGTCTTGCCCAGCGCGGTGCCGAGGTCCACGCCGAGCATGCGCGCCGCGATGTCGGTGGTGCCGCCTGCGGCGGTGGGCACCAGCAGCATGATCGGGTGGCTCGGGTAGCCGCTGGCTGCGTTCTGCGCGTGCAGCGGGCCTGCGAGCACGAGCGCCATCGCGCCGAGGGCGCCCGTCGTGATGGCGCGACGCGTGAAGCGTTGGGTGGTTGTCGAGGTCATGGGATGTCTCCTTGTTTCGTATGCGTGTAAAAAACGGGGTTCAGCGTGCGAGTGCGCGGTCTCGCCAGATCTGGAAATCCTTCGGCGGCTGATGCAGATCGAGGCGCTGACCGGCCTTGGCGATCTGACTTGGAATGTCGTGTCCGATCAGCGCGGGCAGGCGGTGCGCCGCGTCGAGCAGCGCTTTCAGGTCGCAGCCGGTGTCGAAGTCCATGAGTTCGAGCGCGTGCACGATTTCCTCGGTGCAGACGTTGCCGCTCGCGCCCGGCGCGTAGGGGCAGCCGCCGAGGCCACCCAGAGAAGCATCGAAGCGATCCGCGCCGGCTTCGATCGAAGCGAGCACGTTCGCGAGCCCCATGCCGCGCGTGTTGTGGAAGTGCAGGGTGGTTTCGAGCGACCCGAAGCGGCTTCGAAAGTCGCGCACCAGCGCAGACACCTGCGTCGGATAGGCCATGCCGGTGGTGTCGCACAGCGTGATGCCGCGCGCGCCGGCTTCGGCAAAGCGCGAGGCCCAGTCGAACACCACCTGCGGATCGACGTCGCCTTCCATGGGGCAGCCGAACACGCAGGACAGCGATACGTTCACAGGCACCTCGGCCTGCCGCGCAAGGGCCATGACTTGGCTGAGTGCGTTGAAGGACTGCAGGGGCGTCATGCGCAGGTTGGCGATGTTGTGCGTTTCGCTGCACGACATCACGAGGTTGAGTTCGTCTGCCTTTGCGTCGATCGCGCGCTCTGCGCCGCGAACGTTGGGGACGAGGCAGGTATAGACGATGCCGGGCTTGCGCTGGATCTCGCGCAGCACGATCTCCGCATCGCGCAGCGCAGGGATGGCCTGCGGCGACACGAAAGCGGTCGCCTCGATCTTCGCGAGGCCTGCGTCCGAGAGCGCATCGATCAGTGCGATCTTGTCGGCGGTCGCGACATAGGCGGCCTCGTTCTGCAGTCCGTCGCGCGGGCCGACTTCCTGCATGTGTATGCGGCGGCGCGCGCCGGTCCAGACATCTTGCGTGCTCATGCGACGGCTCCCTTCTCGCGCAGCGCCGCAATGTCGCCGGAGGCCAGTCCCAGTTCACCGAGAACGCTGTCGGTGTCGCCGCCCAGGTGCGGCGCTGCGCTGCGCACGGAGCCCGGCGTGAGCGACAGCTTGGGCACGATCCCCGGCACGTCGATCTCTCGGCCGTCGCGCGTGGTCTGGCGCAGGATCATGTCGCGGGCGCGGTAGTGCGGGTCTTCGTGGATGTCCTTGGCGGTGTAGACGCGGCCGGCCGGAACGCGCGCTTCGCCGAGCGACGCGAGCACGTCGGAGATGGTGCGCGTCTGTGTCCAATCGCCGATCGCGGCATCGAGTTCGTCGACGCGTGCCGCGCGACCCGCATTGCTCTGCAGATCGGGCGCGCTGCCGAGTTCAGGGCGGCCGATCACGTCCATCAGGCGGCGGAAGATGCTGTCGCCGTTGCCCGCGATCAGCACGTAGCCGTCGGCACAGCGGTAGGCGTTCGAAGGCGCGATGCCGGGCAGGGCGCTGCCGGCCGCCTCGCGCACCGCGCCGAACGCGCTGTATTCGGGGATGAGGCTTTCCATCACGTTGAACACCGCCTCGTGCAGTGCGACGTCGATGACTTGCCCTGGCCCACCGTGCATCGCGCGGTGATAGAGCGCCATCAGCACGCCGATCGTGCCGTGCAGCGCGGCCAGCGTGTCGCCAATGGAAATGCCGGTGCGTACCGGCACGCGGCCGGGTTCGCCGGTCAGGTGGCGCAGGCCGCCCATCGCCTCGCCGATCGCACCGAAGCCGGGCAGGTCGCGATAGGGGCCGGTCTGGCCGTAGCCCGAGATGCGCAGCATCACCAGGCGCGGGTTGAGCGCATGCAGCGTTTCCCAGCCCAGGCCCCAGCCTTCGAGCGTTCCGGGGCGGAAGTTCTCGATCAGCACATCGGCCTCGGCGATCAGCCGGCGCGCAATGTCCTGGCCTTCGGCGGCGCGGAGGTCGAGCGCGATCGAGCGCTTGTTGCGAGACTGCACCTGCCACCAGACGGAGGTGCCGTCCTGCAGCATCCGCCAGTTGCGAAGCGGATCGCCGCCGCTCGCACCGGGGCGGGCCGGATCGGCAGGCGGTTCGATCTTGATGACGTCCGCGCCGAACTCGCCGAGCGTCTTGCCGCAGAACGGGCCGGCGATGAGCTGGCCCATTTCGATCACGCGCAGTCCGCTGAGCGCGCCCTGGATCGTCGCGGTGCCGGGTTGGGTGTGTGGTGCTTGCATGTGCATCGTCCGTGAGGGTGCACGGATGATGCGGAGGGGCGCCTGGGCTGCAAAGCGTTCATTGGCGAGGCTGCCATCGCGAAACGCGATGGCAGGCTGCGGGGCCGAAGCCCCGGGTGCCCGGTCGGGCGCTAGCGTCCTGCTTCAGCGTCCGATTTCAGGCCTTTGAATGGTGCGAGCTCCCGTGCCCTTTGCTTCAAGGCCTTCGCAAGCCGGAATGGCGCACCGAGCCGCTCCACGCCTGAGTACATGGACTCGTCCCATGTCCGCGGATTTCGTTTGGACAGCCCACGCATGAACCTGACCTTGGCGGTGTCCCAGAAGACGGATTCACCGATCGGGCGCGGCTTCAACCCGAGTTTGCGCAGGCAGTAGTTGGCCTGATGGACGCGTGCGCGATCTTCCATGTCCGACATCGTGTAGTTGATCGACATGCTGACCGACACCGCGTCGCCGTTCTGAATCTTGTGCGCGGCCAGCGGCGGATGATGAAGCGCCATGCCGGGCGTCAGGGCGAAATCCGTTCCCTTGCTGGCCAGGTCGTCGCGATAGCGGCCCGCCAGGGGGTTGTGGCGGTAGAAGTCCTCGATCTCCTCGATCGTCAGCGTCTGCAGCCCTGGCGGATAGAGCCGTACATTCTTTTCGCCTTCGATCTGCATGAGAAGTTGGTTTCATGATCGAAGTGATACGGCACGCTGAGCGCTGGCGCGTTCATGAAGATCGACATGCTGCCCCAGGTCATCTGCGAGCGGATCGGCTGGCCGATGAGTCGCTCGATATCCGCGAAGAGCTGGTCGAGCAATTGCCCGTATTGCGGCACCACCTTGTCGATGTGATGCAGCGCCAGCCACCGGCCGTTGTTGCCGATGTTGAGGATGCTCTCGCGCAGGATGCGTTTCAGCTCGGGCTTCGGAAGCGATCTTTCGCTGAACGCAAAATAGCGCTGGTAGTCGGGATAGTCGAACACATGTTCCGAAAGATCGGCCAGATGCTCGATCCTGAAGAGCGGGTGACCCTGCAGGTTGTGCCTGAAAGCGAAGGCGCTCTCGTTCAGCTTCTTCCAAGGCTCTCGGTCGTTCTGATCGATGAGATTGGGCGGCGCGCTCGGGCGAGCTCCCAAGGACACAGGGGATTGAAGCATGACACTCCTCTTCCTTCTTGCAACCTTTCGGCTGCAGCTGTTGTTATGTCAAGTGATCAGAGAGTAATACCAAGGTTTGCAGTATTACCTATGGATTCCCCTGAGAGATGACAAATTGGTGAAATGCCACTTCGCCCGTGCCGCAAAGCGCCCTTGGACCCGCCGCCATCGCGAAATGCGATGGCGGCGGCGGGCAGGTGTGTAATGCGGTGCATGAAGCTCGACCCCGTCTCGTTGCGTCTTTTCGTTGCCGTCATGGAAGAGGGCAGCATCGCGGCAGCCGCGAACCGCGAACACATCGCGCCGGCCGCGGCCAGCAAACGGATGAGCGAGCTTGAGAGCGCGTTGGCAACGAGGCTTTTCGAGCGCAGCAACCGCGGTACGCGATCCACGCCCGCTGCGCACGCACTGCTCGGGCTTGCGCGCAACGTGCTCAATGGGCTCGACGACATCGCCGAGCAGATGGCCGGCTTCGGCACCGGGCTGCGCGGGCATGTACGCGTGTTCGCGAACATCTCGGCAATCACGCAGTTCCTGCCCGACGACCTGCGCAGCTTCATGGCAGCGGCCCCGATGGTGCAGGTCCATCTGCAGGAACGCATCAGCACCGCCATTGCACGCGCCGTGGCCGACAGCACCGCGGACATCGGCATCCTCAACGCCGGCGATTACGGCGATTCGCTGACCTTCCTGCCTTACTGCGCCGACGAACTGGTGCTGCTGGTGCCGCGCGGCCATGCACTGGCGCGCCGGCGGAGGGTGCGGTTTCGCGAGGCGCTCGCGTACGAATTCGTCGGCGCGCATCCGGGCAGTGCGGTCAACGCGATGCTGCACCGGGCTGCGAACGAGGCCGGTCTGCCACTTCGGCTCCGCATCCAGGTCAGCGCCTACGACGCCATGGCGGTGATGGTCGCCGCGGGCCTGGGCGTGGGCGTGCTGCCCCGACTGAGCGCGAGGCTCTATGTGTCATCGCTGGGGATCCGGACCGTGTCGCTCGATGAACCCTGGGCGCACCGTCAGTTGGTGCTGGCCGTGCGCTCGATCGAAGCGTTGTCGCCGGCCGCACGCATGTTGGCGGACCATCTTGGCGATGCGTCGCGGAGGGGAGTGGAGGAGCCGCCGGATGGGGCGCCGTGATGTGGAGCGGGCGAAGGGAATCGAAAGATGAGCTACAGCGCGCGCCACTCCTGTAACCTTTGATTCGAGCAGCGATTTACGCCCCCACCAACGCCCCCAAAAAGCCTTTCTCGGCCCCAAAAAACATGGGGCGAGGTCGTCTCATCTTAGCGACGCCGGGGATCGGGGTCGGTGCGACTGGCGCGGGCCTTCGTCAGCTCGGCATCGCGCTCGCGCTGCCGGCGTAGAACCTCGACGGCAAAGCTGCGAGCGCCGGCAAGGTCGTTCGATTTCACCAGCCGGGCGAGCGCGAGGCTTTCGCGCACCGAGCTGGGAGGTCTGCCGCGCATGCTCATGACAGGCTCGCTTCGAGGGTGCCCGCTCGCCCGAGTGCCCGAGCCGCCACGGCGCGCGCACTGGCGACGGCGGCGCGAGCCTGCGCGATCAGCGCCGGGGTCTCGGGCAGTGCAGCCGGGCCGCGCTGGTGCTGCTTGCGGTCGTGGCCTTCGAGGGCGTCGCCGATCAGGTCGGCGAGCGTTTCCACCTGGACGGCGCTGAAGCCGCTGCTCTTGCGTTCGCCGCGCGTCGCGAGCTGGCGCACCGAGCGGGGCACGAGAATGCCCCTTGCCACGAGCTGCGCGAGATCAGGGCGGCGGGTGCTCACGCGAACAGGCGAACCCCCGCCCGGCAGTGGCACGAGGAAATCCTCGCCGTCGCGGGTCACGGCGAGCCCGCCGAGATCGCGGGTGCAGTAGCCGTTCATGGTCCGACCTCCTGCGGCGTGATCACCTGCACAGCGCCCGCAGCGGCGAGCCCCCAATTGACCGGCCACGTCCCGCGCAGCGAGCTGCTATTCGACTGCCAGAGCGAGCGCGCGGGCGCGCCCGTATCGAGCGTTCCGACCGGGCCGGTAACGCCATTGGTGTACGGCGTGCCGTCCTGCTCGACGAGGGAAGCCTCGGTGCTCGCCTCGAAGCGCGGCACTTCCATCGCGAGGGTTAGGGCGCGGCAGTCAATCAGAAAGATCGTGTCGGGCGGCACCGAAAGTCCGCTCACGACCTCGATTTTCAAGATCGTGCCGTTCAGGCGCATCTCGTCGGACTGCTCGGCGAGCGACGCGGCGACCTCGGAATGCACGACCCATCGCGTCGCGGAGCTTCCGAAGCCCGCATCATGCAGGCGCGTGACTGCCGCGCGCATGTCGGCGGCGATGTCGGCAGTCCCCGGCGTGACGACACCCACCGCCTGCAATCCGGCAGGACGCACGCCGTCGGCGGGGACCGCATCGAGAAAGACGCCGTCCATCAGGCGCGCGCTGTCGGCGATCACGCTCGCACGCGCGATGCCTTCGAGTTCGTCGGGCAAGGCACTTTCGAGCATCTCGTTCGTCGTGGTCGCGAGCACGCCGACCCCGAGCGGCGCGAGTTCGAGGTTCGTCAAGGTCAGGCCGCCGACCCGGATCGGGTCGCCCTCGCGCCGGAATGTCGCGGCAAGGCTCGGCGATGTCGACGCGCGCACCGGCACCCGGATCAAGCCCCGCCCTTCGAAGGCATAGCGCGTGACGGGCAGTTGCGCGAGCACGCTCTCTTCCTGTGCGAGCAGATCGAGCAGCGAGGCGACGGTCGTGCGCAGTGCGAGCGCTCCGGCCCATGGCTCGACATCGGACATCGCGGGCAGTTGCGCCGCCCGCATGATGACCCTCAGGAGCGAGCGAACCGCGCCGGGATCATCGTCGCCGGACAGGCGCTCGGCCACGATGGCGGGGATGCTCTTGCCCGCTGCACCCGCGGCCCATGCGAGCCCGATCGAGCGCAGGACCGCGCTCTCGGTGCTGGCAGCCGAAGGGCTCGAACGCGGGAGGGCTTGCGCATGCGCGCGGTGGTTGGGCGGGTCGCGAAGCGCCTCGCGCGGGGAAAGCAGGACGGCGCTCACGGCCGCCCCCCTTGCGGATCAGCAGCGGCGGCGCGGATCGCGGCGGCGGCTTCGTCGGCGGCATCGCGCTCGCCGTCCTGCGGCTCGGCCTGCGCGAGCTTCTGACGAAGCAGCGCACCGAGGGAGGGGATGGGGGATGTCTGACCGTCGTCGTCAGCCTGCGGGCTGCGCCCGTGCGACCGGTGAATGCTCATCATGGCAAGTCCTTTCATGGAGAAAAGACCGAGCCGGATTTACTGCAAGAGCACCGGTGCCACCGTCGCGCGATCAATGGCAAGAGTAAGTCGTCGGTGCGGAAATGCAAGCAGGGCGGGTGTGAGGGCGAGATGCGGTCCTCTTGATAGCATGGCTCCCGTGCTGCTTCGTCAACAAAGGCAACCCCACATGGATCAATTCCCCCTTCCCGCGCTCGGTCGAATGATGGTCTTCATCGACGGGGAAAATCTGGTGATGCGTTACGAGGAAATGCTCAGCAAGGGCAGAACGCCAACCCACGAAGTCAAACATCAGAAAGAAGTGTTTGCTTGGTCTCATGCAGCAGTGTGGCCGAGCGCGCATGTGGTACAGCGCGCGACCTACTACACATACTTTTCCGGGAGTGACCCGGACTATGCCGCAACCGAGCGCGCCATTCGTTCACTTACCTTCGGGCAATACGCTGCGCCGGGCCAGTCCTTCACTCTGCGACTCAACAACAATCTATACCCGAGGGTTTTCCGAAAAGTGCGGGGGCAGCGCGCTGGCAAGGGAGTGGATATTCAGTTGACGATTGACTGCCTCGGTCACGCGTACAACGACAACCTCGATACGGTCTATTTGATTGCCGGTGATGGCGACTACGAGCCGCTGATTACGGAATGCCAACGCTACGGCAAGACGGTGATGGTCGCGGCACTATCAAGCGGCCTCAATGATCGACTGCCGAGAGTTGCTGACCAATTCATCGACTTGGACGGACGCTTCTTTGATCCTGTCCCGTAGCCGGAACGGCTCGACCCGAGCGTCGCGACGAGGGCGCGCAAGCGCGTGTGCCGCGCCTCCAGCGCTTCCACCTGGAACACGTTGCCGGGCAAACCGCAGCGAGCGCGGCGCAGTTGCGCATCGACCTCGGCGAGCCGGTCGAGCGCGTGCTCGCGGTCGAGATGCTCGTCGACAAGGCGGCTTGAATTGCGCGGGTGAAGCATGTCGATCATTCTGCTCGCCGGGTCGCGGGAATGCTCACGGCTGGCCCGTGGCGGGCGCAGGCGACGCGATCAGCGCGCGGCTAGGCAACGGGTGCGGCGACGACGTTCGCGCGCCTGTGGGCCTCCTACCAGCGTGCAAATCGACATGCCCGTTGAAGGGAGTTGACTGCGAACTCTAGATTTGGCCTTTGGATCGGCGATCTACACTCAGTCAAACTCAAACCCGAACAGCCATGCAGTTAACCGATGCTGACGACCTTGCGCCAGATGAAAGCGGGGCCACGCCTGTCCCTTCCAGAGATTCAACCGCCAAGGATGCTCTATCAGGGGTTGACCGCGCA
This sequence comes from Variovorax sp. Sphag1AA, assembly GCF_014192575.1. Taxonomy (GTDB): domain Bacteria; phylum Pseudomonadota; class Gammaproteobacteria; order Burkholderiales; family Burkholderiaceae_C; genus Variovorax. The sequence continues at coordinate 268,273 of NZ_JACHYC010000001.1, forward strand.
TTGCAGCTCGAGGACCTCAAAGAAGTCGGTGTGCAGAAGATGGTTCTGGACCGCCTAGACAGGGCAGAGTCACGAGTCCGTCGAGCAGAGTCAATGGAATTCGACTACTACGCTACCCGAGAAAAACTGGTCGAGGCGAGATCCTCCCTGAAGCGACTCCAGTCGCTGGAGGTTTTGCAGGATGCAGGCTTGGCAGTTGGGTCTGCGTTACTAGGTTTCCTACCCTCGGCATGGGGTAGCTGGGGGTTGACCTTCATGGTGATCTTGGGCGCGGTTGTACTGATTGGTGGCGTACTCCTATCGAAGCGGAAGAACGACGATGCAGCTTGAACTTAGAAACTTCGCGGATGCCGGGGTACTCGACAAGGAGCGGCTGATCATTCGCGTTCTCGCGGACGTGAATATCGGCTCTTATGTGGTCTTGCGGTCCAAGACAAATGACAACGGGGGGCCGATCTCGGGCACTAAGGACGCCTACTGGTTCCCGGATGTCAAGGTGAGCAGAGGCGACTTGATCGTGCTTTATTCAAAGCGCGGTACATCAAGTAAGAAGCCTCTGGAAGGCGGCAGCGGCATGGCCCACTTCTATTACTGGAGCCAGAATTCGCCGTTCTGGGGTGCCGAGAAGGGCAATACGGCCGTTCTGATACACGCAGAGTCTTGGGCTTCCAAGTCACCTTGACCCGTGTCAACTTCGTGTGCTCTCTTGAGGGTGGCGCGATTCGAAGCAGCGCGGCCTCTCAAAAGCGCTGAATGCGCGCCTCACTGTGCGCGCTTTGGTGGTGTCAGCAAGGCATCCCAATCGGTGCCGGTCTTCGCGCTCGCGGCTCGCCTCTTGCGCTCGCGCGGACCGGGTTCAAGCTCGCGAGTGATCGCGGCTTTCTCAGTCGCCGCGAGGGCCAGGGCCGCGCGCATCTTGTCCGCGTGCTTGGCCTTCGGGTCCGCGATCACGCTGCGAAGGAAATCCATCGCGGGAGTCGGCTTCGAGGTATCGAGCTGTCGGCGTGCGGTCATGGGGGGTGCCTTTCGATCGAGGGCAGGTCAGCGGCGGTCGTGGCGGTCATTCTTGACCCCCTGCGGCGCGGTTTCAAGCCGGCGAGCCGGGCAGAAAAGAGCCTTTTTGCTCTCGGCGTGGGCAATGCACGGTTTCGCAGCGATTGCCGCCAGCTCGCGCCTAGCCCCCCGGTCGGGCGGCCTCGCCCCCCGCGAGCGCGGAGCGGGCGCGCTGTGCCGCCGACACACGAGCATGGCATTCGATGTGCAGGCATCGCAGGTTGCTAGGGTCGTTGGTTCCGCCGTCGGCAACCTGCACGATGTGGTCGAGTTCCATCGTTGCGAGGGTGATCGGGCGAGGGGCACCCCCTGCCTCGCACATGTCGCACTGACACCGGTAGCCGTCACGCACGATGAGGCGGCGGCGCATCTGTTGCAGCTTCGAGCCACGAAGGCGAGGCACCACCACCCCGGGGGGTAGATGTTCGAGCCTTCGCAGCGGCGAGCGCAGTGTCGGCAGGGAGGGGCGCAGTAGCTTCATGCCCGCAAGGATGAGCGCTCGGGGCTCGACGTGCAAACGTCGGCCTCGCCGATCTCCATGATTCGCCTGAGGTTCGTCTCTTCGTTCGCGAGGCGACGGCGGCACCGGGCAATCTCTCGTTCAATGATGCGCTTCCCGTCCTGCCTCCAATAGCCGAGAGGCATTCGATACCTGCATCCTGGGCATTTCGCTTCTCTCTCCAATCCCTCCCGCAAGCAGCACTCCCAGCTCGCCAGATCGGCGGCGAGCCGGCTGATGTAGCGCGGCCATACCGCTTTGGCTTCAGCCACCGTGGCGCACTCTCCAAGGTTTGCGATGACGCGCTGCTTTACCTTGCCGCCATCGCGATAGGTCTCGATCACCTGATAGCTCGTGCCCCGGCAACGGACGAACATTGCTTGCCTCTTGTAGTGTCAAAAGTCGAGAGAAAAGAAAGATTGGTGACACTACGCGCCATCGCCGTGCCACGTGGCTCGGATCTCGCGATGGCTGCGCTCGACGTTCCCGCGCTGCTTCGATGCGTCGCGAGCGCGGCGAACGGCACGGTCGATGTGTGCGCGTTCGTGCAGGGTCAGCAGCGCGTCGACGGTGACGCTCAGGCTCGGGAGCACTTCGCCGTCCTTCGTCCAGGTGCCGACCTTCAGCCGACCCGAGACCGAGACCGTAGCACCCGCGCCGAGCGTCATGAGCACATCGCCAGCCGAGCCGAAGGCGAAGACCGTGACGAGCCCGTGCTCGTCGTCAACACGAAGCCGGGTCATGACGTAGGCGCGACCGCTCGGGCCGGTGCGACGCTCGGGCGCACCGATCAACTTGCCGGTGACGAGTGCGGCGATGCTCATTTTTTAAGCGCTCGCAGTGTGAGACATGCCGCCAGTTGGAAGGGTTGGAACACTTTGAACGTTATGGACGTATATCGCGTGCGCGCGCGTACGTCGCAAACAGTCAAAGTGTTCCAAGTGTTCCATTTCGGCCTCTCGGCAGCGCCGACGGGTGACCGACTGCGCCCGCATCGGGGCATTGCGCCCGCATTGCGCCCGCATTTCGGCGTGCCGCAAGCCCATGCAAGCGCAGGCACCGAGCCCCAGCGAGGCGCGTGCGCCCGCATGCGCAGGGGGTATAAGGGGGATGCGAGCGGGCGCACCGTTTTCGGTGGATTTCGGCCAATCCGCGCGCACCGTCGATGCGCCTGCATGCGGGGTCACGGAACGCATGCAAAGCGTCGATGCGGGCGCAAATGCTGCGCGTCACTTCCGAACCTCCGCGAAGCCGTTTTCGGTGAGCGTCCATTGCTGGCGCGTCTTTCGCTGCCCGTCGTCGGTGTACTGCTCGATGGTGAGAAAGCCCCGTTGCTGCAATCGGCGCAGCACCGGCGCGAGCGCTTTCATGCTGCGCAATCGACGCGGCAACCCGACGCCCATCGACGTGAAGATCGCCGCCGCGTTGTTGTTGGCGGTGACGGCCGGCGAGATGCGCTGCCCGGTCTCGTGCGCTTCGGCGAAGGCGGCGAGCACTTGGTGCTCGATGTTGCGCTGCTCGATCGCCTGTACGAGCGGCCCGGCCTGCTCGACGGGCAGGATGACGCGATGCACATGGTTCCAATGGAAAGACACTCCCGCGCGCTGCTCGGCCGCATAGTTGCCCTTGACGCGCTTGAGGATGTAGGGCGCGTCGGTGCCCGCTTCGTCGTCATCATCGGCCCCGCTGCCGCTGCCGCCGCCGCCTTTCCTGTCGCGGGTCAGCTCCCATCGCGAGCGGGCCGAGTTGTGCCATGCGGTCGAGCCCGAGTAGTTCTGTCCGTCCTGGCCCGCGATGCCGCCAGCGCTGGCGCTGCGGTTGACGTGGCCGAGCAGGAGCACCGCGCCCGCCTTGTCGGGCAGCAGTCTTTGCAGTGCGCGAAAGAACGCGCGCACGACGGGCCGGGCGATCTCCGAAGCTGCGAACGTGTCGGATGCGTTGTCGACGATCAGCACCTCGATGCGCTCGGCGTGCATGTAGCCGCGCAGCGTGCCGTAGCTTGGAGCCGGCTCGCCCGTCGAGTCCCGACCCGTACCCGCGACGAACAGCTCGGGCGCTTGCAGGTCGCCCGCGTTGATGATGTGCAGCATGCCGGCGAGCGCGGCGGGCTCGATGTCGAGCGCCTTGCAATAGTTGCTGATCCGCCAGCGCAACACGTGGTCGCTGTCCTCGCACGAATAGACGGCGACGCGACGCGGCCGGCCCGCAGGCTGATCGAACAGCGCCCGGCCAGCGGCGAGGCAAATCGCAATGTAGAGCGCGAGCTGCGACTTGCCGCCCGCACCGTGTGCGGTGAGCAGCGTCACGCATCCCTCGGGCAACCACTCAGGAATGACGAAGGGCGGCGGCTCGGGCGAGGCGAGTTCGCGAAGATCGAGCGTCACGCTTTCGAGGGCTTGCCGGCCTTGGTTCTCCAGCACGACGGCGCGCTCGCTCGTGTCGTGCCCGTTGCCGCTCGTCGCTGCGGCTTCGGCCTCGGTGATCGGCGCGGCATTCGTCCTTGCCTTGTACAGAGCTGCGGCGGCGAGACCCGCATCGACACGTTCACGCGGACTCGTTTTCATGGTTTCACCTTCCACGCAATGCCGTCGACGCGGCCCGCTGAATCGAGCAAGGCGGCGCGATCCCCGTCGGTGAGCATGCCGCCGTGATGCACATAGAGCGCGCAATAAGCGATGAAGAACGCGTCTTCGGCGAGCACTTCGAGCGCGTCGCGCGGGTTGAAAGGCAAGGGACGGCGGCGCACCTGGTCGGCGTCGCGCGGGTCATCGACCCATGCGCCGAGACGCTTGGCTGCATCGACAAAGGTGCCTCCGTGAATCGCCATGTCGTAGGCCAGCACATCGCCGCCTTTTTCTTGGCAGTTCATGCAGCAGAAGCCGCCGCGTTCGATGTTGATGCGCATGCTGTCGCTGCCGCCATGGAACTCGCATCGGGTGGTGCGCCAGCGGCCCCAGCCTGTCAGGTCCAGTCCCTGCGACTCGTAGTAGGCGAGCGGGTCGGGCAGGCGAGAGCGATCGAACATCACTGTCCCGGCTTCAGGCCGCCTGCGCGCTGCACTGCCTCGGTCTCTTCCACCACACGAAGCACGCGGCGCCACCACCACGGCGGCGCATTGGCGTCCGCATCCTCATCCGGCCCGAGTTCGAAGTCAGCCTGCCAGCACAGAGCCAGCGCGCGCGCCATGCGCTCCTTCGTGAAGGGCATCAGCCGTGCGTAAACGGTCAGCAGTTCCAGATTGCCGAAGCGGCTCGACGGCAGGTGTTCCCAGAACCCGTCCCGCTGCACAACCCGCACGTGGGGCAGGCCCCAATCGGTGGGAAATTCGCTCATCTCTTCGAGGAGATAGTCGCGCGACGGATGGGCCTCGAAGAATGCTTCCCAGCGTCTGCGCGCCTGCAACATGTCGCGTTCCATGGTGCGCATGGACGATTCGCGGTCGGCCTCCCGCGCTTGGGCCAAGAGCTTTTCGAGCGGGGCGATCATGGCCGCACCTCGCGTTGTTGTTGGAGTGCAGAACGTGCTTGGCGCTCGCGTTCTGCTACTCGCTCCCTCTTGCCGAGTCGCCGCGACTTGCGCGCGGGCGGCTGCGGAAGATAATCGCGGCGATCGAGGTTGCTGCTCTGCATGGTGGTCTCCTTGATTGGCGCGATTCAGCCCGCGCCGGTTTGTGGAACTTGGAAACGCCGGGACCGGGTAAGCCGACCGGCGTTTTGTTTCGTCAGGCGGGCGCAGTCGCTTTTTCGTGCGACTTGGCACGGGCGCGAACTACGCCCTGAGATTCGGCTTGTTTGCGCAGGTGCTCGCGCACCTGCCACGCAACCCAGCGGCGATCACGCTCGCCGTGACGAATCGGAGGCGGGAAAGCACCGGCGGCGATCTTGCGATCAAGCGTCGAGACGCTGTCGCCCGTGAGCGCCTGTACCGTGGCGCTCGTCAGCAGGGCGTCATCGATGTCGAGCAAGGCAAGCGGCTGCTTGCGGTCGCTCTTGTGAAAGCGCGGGCCACCGGGCGAGGGCTGCACCGTGCCAGATTTGCGGGGGGCGTTTACGGCTTGCATCATGGGCATGCATTGAAATGCGCTGCCCGGCTTTGCGTAAGGGGGAACAATGGCCTGCGACGCGGGCCATTTTTTCCCCCTTGGAACTTAACCCTGCTTTTTTCGAGACGAGGCGGGCAAAAGCTCGCGAAGCTCTTTTGGATCAGTCACCAGAGGGCGCACGCCGCAGGCTTCGAGAATCTGAACGACGAGCTTGCGATGCCGTGGCATCCCGCCAAGGCGTTCGAATACGTCGAGCATCAGTTTGTCTCGGGGTGCTTGTTTGCGACGCCCTCGCTTTGCATCGAGAGTGCCAAGCGTCTCTTCGCGCTTCCGTAGTGCCGGAATGGCGATCACAAGCGCCATCGTGCCGAGCTTGAGGCACTCATCGAAGTCGAGCGCTGTCGTGCCGGCTGTGCGGATTCTGAGTTCCGCCATCGTGTCGGCGCTGTAGGCGTCTCGGTTGAGTGCGGGAAGCGCATCTTCAAGAGCCTTGCGATTGCGCACGACATGAGCAATTTCGTCGGCGAGCGTGCTCGGATTGCCTTTCGCGAATTCCAACCAATGACGGTACTCGCCGAGCCGCGACTTTAGCCATGGAGTGAAGTCGGATGCATCCACTTCGGGCGGCAGCATGTGCTCGATAGTGTCTGGAATCCGCTCGTCGATCCACGGCACGGGCGCATAGGTTGCCCGCTTGGATTTCGGCTCCGCCGGTCCTTCGGCGGGTGGCTTGCTCATGCCTTGCGACGTTTGAGTGGAACGACCCGACCGCCTTCGCGCAGGCGGTCAAGGTATGCGCCCCAAACGCGCATGGCCTCGATACGCTGCTTCGTCCACGTCGTTCTGTCGTAGGCGCTTCCCAGCGGATTGGCCTTGCCATGCCCGAGCAGTTCTTCGAGCACGGCTTCGGGAATGTTGTGATGCTCGGCCAGGACCGTGCGGGCCATCGCACGGAAGCCGTGCGCGGTCATCTCGTCCTTGCTGTAGCCGAGGCGTCGCAACGCGGCGTTCACCGTTCCATCGCTCATCGGGCGCTCGCCCGTGCGCTCGCTCGGAAAGACGTAGACGCCGCCGCCCGTGAGGTTTTCGAGTCGACGTAGGCACTCGATCGCCTGCGGCGAAAGTGGAATCACATGGGGCTTGCCTTGCACCTTGGCGCGCAGGGTCCGCTTCATTTCGTGACTCGGGATCGAGATCGTCTCTTTGTCGAAATTGATCCATGCCCATTGAAGCCCGCGAATATTCCCGGGCCGCTGGAAGAGCAGGGCGGAAAGCAAGAGCGCTTCCCGCGTGATGGCGCGCCCGTGGTAGCCGTGGATCGCGCGGATCAGTTCGGGCAGGCGCTCGACATCAGTCACAGCGCCGTAGCTCTTTTGAATCGGCGCACGGATGGCTCCGCGCAGGTCGACCGAAACATCCCGCTCGGCCCGCCCGGTTTGCACGGCATAGCGCAACGTCTGGCTCGCGTACTGGCGCAGCGAGGTCGCGGTCTCGTGCTTGCCCTGCGCCTCGACCACGGTCAGTGGCGCGAGCAAGATCGGCGCGGTGATTTGCGCCACCGGCATGCCGCCGATGCGAGGGAAGAGGTGTCGCGTCTGCATCGCGAGCCATTTCTCGCGGTGCGCCTCCTGCCACCCGAGAGGGTTGCGCTCGTGCAGTTCTCGCGCGATGGCCTCATAGGTTTGCACCGACGCTGTGCGAGCGCTCTCTCGCTCGACCTCGCGCTGTTGCTGCGGGTCCATGCCGTCACGAAGCAGCGCCTTCGCCTTGTCGCGAGCGGCACGTGCTTCAGCGAGCCCGCATTGCGGATAGGGGCCGATCCCATGACGGCGCTCGACGCCGGAATGGCGGTACTTCATGTACCAAAACCGGGACCCGCCCGTCGTGGTTTCGAGATACAGGCCACCGCCGTCGAAGAGCTTGCCCGGTTTGGCTGCTTGACACTGACGGGCGGTCAGAGGGGTGACGGTCTTGGGCATTGGGGGCACTCCTGCGCCGGTTTTGGGGGCGTAACTCCGAGGTTTGGGGGCGTAACTGCCTCCGCGCCCCCATCTACGCCCCCAAAAGTTCTGAAAATCGGTGATGCGCCGTGCACCGCCGTGCTGCCCCGATTATCGCGCTTTCCCAATGAAAAAGGCCCCGAATGGGGCCTCGTGATGCTCAATGAATATGTGTTTTGGAGCGGGCGAAGGGAATCGAACCCTCGTATGAAGCTTGGGAAGCTGCCGTTCTACCATTGAACTACGCCCGCGTCGGATGCGGATTCTAGCGCGGCTGCTCGCCGCGCTCAGAAGCGATCAAGCACGATGGGCTGCCACAGGAAGTGGCCGTTCGAAGCCGCGCGTGCGAGTTGGCCTTGTCGCAGCGAAGGCCGCATAATCTGCCGCCTTGTTCAGTCCGACGACGAGCTTCGGGCATGCAACTGGCGCCCATCCTTCCGTTAGACCTTCTTCGTTCTGGAGAGCATGCAGACAGCATTCGACCATTTCCGCTCGCAATCGACCCCGCGCCGCGCTTTCGCGCTGGCTGCTCTTGCAGGTGTGGTCCTTCTGTCCAACGCATTCGCTGTCCACTATGTCTTGCAGGAGCGTGCCGTCTACTTCTGGGACTGGGCGGGCTACTGGATCCGATTCATCGACGTCAGTTCGGACCTGCTTGAGCAGCCGCTGCGTACCCTGCGAGGGATCCTGGTCTCGATTCGAGGCGAGGACTACAACTCCCTGGTCATCGTCCCGCTGATTCCCATGGAATGGGTCTTCGGGCCCGGCCGCCTGGCCTACGTCCTGGCCATCGTCAACATGTCGCTGCTGCCAAGCGCGTTCATGCTGGCCTGGTTGCCCTGGCGTGGCTTGCCGCCTCGAACCGACAAGCCGCTCGCGGACCTGGCCTTGGCCACGGCATGCGTTGCGACGATGCACGTGATGTGGATTCCAGTGCTTCGCGGCCTACCGGACATTCTGGGCTTGTTCGTCATCGGGCTTGTCCTGCGGGTTCACTTTTCCGCCCCGCTCGCCGAGCAGAAGATGCGTCAACTCATCACGACTGGCCTCCTGCTGTGCCTGCTAGTTCTTGTCCGGCGCTGGTATCTGTTCTGGGTCGTGTCCTTTTTTCCGGCGCTCGCACTGGCGCAAGGCTTTGCGATCCATCGGCAGGATGGCGGTCTGCGGTGGCGCAGCAGCGGGGGCGCAGCGCACAAGGCAATCATCATCGGGCTGACTTTTGCGGGTGCGATGGCTGTCATCGCGACACCGTTGGTTCTTCGGATCCTGCGCACTGACTATGCGGACATCTATTCTGCGTATCGCTACAGCACGTCCATCACCGAGGTTGCGCAGAGGCTGTTCGCCTATTTCGGATGGAGCCTCCTCGCCTGCGGGCTGGTCGGGTTGGTATTGCTCTGGCGGCGCCAGGAAACCCGGACCTTTGCGATCTTCCTGCTGGTTCAGCCGGTCATCATCTTCTGCCTGTTTGCGCGAACCCAGGACTTTGGCGTGCAGCACTATTACCTGCTCACGCCTTCGGTCGGGATAGGCATCGCCGCATTGGTCCTGTGGCTGTGCGCACAGATCAGGAAGAAGATATGGACTTCGCTTCTTGCATTGGCGCTCGTCTTCGTCTGCACGATTGCAGGGTCGCTCCTTGTCTTCCTATCTTCCAGGATGGACAAATCGACGGCAGCTTCTGTTCTTGCTTTCTCTTCCACCACCATCAGCAACGCTTCAAGTCCCTTGGGTGCTCTGGTGACGACGGCCCGCTTCCCTCCAATGCTCAGGAACGATCTGGCCGAATTCGACCGCCTGTTGAGCGACGTGGTGGATCATGGAAAGGGAACGGTCTACGTGGTCGCCAGTTCGACGGTGCTCAACTCGAACATGATGGCAGTGGCCTGCCGGACTTCAGGACGGCCGCCGGAATCTTGCGCACGGCTCCTTCCCACGAAGGATGTCGACAAGCGTGACGGATTTCCCCATGGGTTTGTCCGCGCAGACACCGTATTGGTCGCCGTGCCGACGCAATATCACCTGCGTCCGGAAGACCAGCAGGTAATCGGTTTGCTGGCAAGGGACATGACGGAAGGCCGCGGTGTGGGGGCTGCTTTCCGGCGATTGCCGAACGAATACAGGCTCGAGAATGGTGTCGCTGTCTACGTCTACGCGCGTTCCCGAGCATTCGAGCCGGCGGAACTGCAAGCGCTGAGCCGCGAATTCATCGAACACTATCCGGGCCTGGGCAAGACCTTCAGTGAGGTCGAATAGGGACAGGCTTCAGAAGCGGAACGCGACGGATCGTCATTTGCGAGTCGAGACGTCACTTCGCATCTGTACTGGCGCCACGAGTCCCGGGGTGCGCTTCCGTGCGTCCTTGAGCTTCAGGAAGGGCGTTTCGATCAGCCAGTAGCTCAAAGTCGCGGCCACGATGGCCTGCAAGATGTTGAGTGGAAAGCCCAGCGTCACCGGTGAATGCTCGGACAGGAACAACTGCTGCCACAGATACAAGCTGTACGAAATCGTCCCGATGAACACGAACGGACGCAGTTTCAACAGCCGCGTGAGCCAGAACTGCTCCATGGATGCGATGCCCATGATGATCAGTCCCACGATCGCTGCGGTCAGAGTGGTTCCGTATGTGGACCAGTAGCCGCGAAGCAGCCCAGCGAGCACCGGCGTAACGAACACGACCAGCAGGCAGCCGGCGGTCAGCATTGCTGCGCTGTATCGAGAGCTTTCAAGAAAGGCCTTGATGCGCGACTTGTTGAGCGACACATAGCACCCAACCAGGATCGAGTCGACTCCGGTGTGGAGCATCATCCCAAGCTGCCCCCGGAGGTTTGGCGCGAGATAGTACGAAGCCACCCTTACTATCGGCACGAAAAGAATGAGTCCGGCCAGGAGCTTGGTGCTGCGTCGATGCAGCAAGAAGATCAGCAGGGGCGGCCAGAACCAGTAGAACTGCTCTTCGAGCGACAGGCTCCAGAAGTGGCCGAGGTACCACGCTCCGTCGAGGTGTTGTGCGCTGACCGGGCCCAACCCGAGGGCCTCCGAATAGTTCCACATGTGCAGCGCCGCGAAGGTGAACTGCTGCCACGCGATATCGATCAACTGCCAATGCGAAAGCAGGCCGAGCACGATGATGAACGCGTAGAAGGCAGGCCAGATTCTCAGCGTGCGGCGAATGTAGAACTGAAGAAGATCGATGCGCCCGGTCGCTTCCCACTCGGAGTGGAGGATGTTCGTGATGAGGAAGCCGCTCAGCACGAAGAAGATCTGAACGCCGAGGCCGGCGTCAGAGAGAAATCTCAGCGGATAGAGCCACCCGGTAAACCCGCCTTCCACCGTAGTGCTGGCATGCCCGAAGACCACCATCATCACGGCGACGCATCGAAGTCCGGTGAGAGCGGGTATGTGTCCCTTCATGCGCATTCCGTGGCGATTGCTTTGGCGATGCAGAAGGAGCTCTGCAACTGACGGTTACGATTTGACGGACATTAGCACAAATTTAGTACTTTGCTGGCGGGAATTTGAGCGATCTCCATCGTGGGGATGATCGAATTCCGAAGCCGCAGTGCGGGCTCTCATTGGGCTGGCGCCAAACCCGAATCGGTCCGCGTGGCTGGCACGCTCCGCGGCGCTCGTCTTGCGGCAAGAAGCACGAACATCGATGCGGCCACGACGATGCCCAGACTCAATCCCAGATCTCGGTAGACGAACCATGAATGGACGATGCTGTGATTGCGCATCAGCTCCATCCACACGACGGGGATCAGTGCGGGCGAGACCACGATCAGGAAATCGGCGACCCGACCCTTCGTGAAGCGCCCGCGGACCAGCGTGAACGCGAGCAGCGCCGCCGCGATGGCAAGCGAAAGCACGAAAAGCGGCCAGCCCAGCGACTGGATGTTCGCTAGCGTCGGAGTGCCGATGTGCACTGAAAGCTGTTTCCCGATTTCGCCTTGCGGGTCTTCCACAGTCCGCCTGACGATGTTCGAGAAAACCTCACTGATCACCTGCTGCGGTCCCAGGAAGATCGCGCTGATCACCCACTTGCCGATCCATGTCGCCGCATAGCTGAAGAACCATGTGAGCGTGACGCCGGTGGAAGACAGCAGGAGCGACCTTGCGGACACGTCCGGACGATTCCAGCGCGTGGCCGCGATGATGAGGAACATCATCAGGGCGGGGGTGAGGGGCGGGTTGACGAGGAAATCGACGAACGCGAAGAGGGCGCCCGAAAGCAGTGCGATCCACAGCAAACCACTGCCATCGTGGGGTCTGGACTTCAAATGCACCGCCGCGGCCCAGGCCGTGGCAAGGCAGACCATGAGGCCGACCGCATGCACGGTCACGAACGGAAACGTGAATAGATCGGTCGTCAGAAAGAGTGTGCCCAGCAGCGACGCCACGATCGGCATCGGAAGCACGCGCGTGGATGCGTGCAGGAGGCCGACGCTCAGGATGGTGAGAAGAATCAGGCTGACGTAGTGCACCCGGGCGAGCGGTATGCCCGCCCACAACATCGGCCGCAGATAGACGTCGTAGCCATGCCAATAGCGCATGTAGGGCGCGACCTGGACGGAGGCGCCGTCCCGGAGATTGCTGACCAAGGCGCCGCAGGGATCGGCCTTCTCGGTATTGATGCCGACGATATAGCGGTGTTCGAGAGCGCGCGTCAGCGCCGATTTGCCCTCGGGAGGGATCGTGCCCGCGCCCAGCGCGATGCATTCCGTGAACAGGTCCATGCCCTGACCGTAAGGTCCGGGATCCCAGTTGCTCGCAATGAGCCTTCCGGTTCCCACATCCTTGCGGAGTCGCTCCTGCACGCGGCCCGAATCGAGCGTCTGTATGGCGACCATCAGCATCACGAAGACGACGTTGAGCGCCAGCAGACAAGCGGCCGCCCTGATCACGAATCTGAAACTCATTTTCAGGCCCCGCGATGGAAGGGAGCCACTTGCAGGTACATCAGCCGCTTCAGTTCCTGGCGCCCGCGCGTGACGGTTTCGAGCACCATGCCGGCAGTCAATGAGAGGCAAGCCAGGATCATGATGCCGGTCGCAAGGATCGCGGTCGGAAATCGGGGCACGAGACCCGTGCGCGACCATTCGATGACAACAGGCGTCGCCAGTCCCAGCGACACCACGGCCAACACGAAAGCGATCACTGCGAAGAACAGCAGCGGCCGTTCATGCTTGTACAAGGCCAGGATGAGACGCAGGATGCGCAGGCCGTCGGAATAGGTTGACAGCTTGCTGACCGACCCCGGCGGACGCGCGCCGTAGGGCGTCTCGATTTCGGCCACCGGCATGCGCAGTTCGAGCGCGTGGACCGTGAGTTCGGTTTCCGTTTCAAATCCCTTCGACAGTGCGGGGAACGATTTGACGAAGCGCCGCGAAAAGACGCGATAGCCCGAGAGGATGTCGGTGAAGCTTTTGCCGAACAGCCAGGCAACAAAGCCGGTGAGGACGGCATTGCCGAACTGATGGCCGGGGCGGTAGGCGTCCGCCGTGTCGTGCACGCGGCACGCGACCACCATATCGTTTTCCTCTTCGATCAGACGGGCGATCATTTCAGGCGCGGCGCTCGCGTCATAGGTCGCATCACCGTCGACCAGGACGTACACATCGGAGTCGATGTCGGCGAACATGCGGCGCACCACGTTGCCCTTGCCCTGTCGGCGCTCGACGCGAACGATGGCGCCGGCCTTCCGCGCAACTTCCTGGGTGTCGTCGCGCGAATTGTTGTCGTAGACGTAGATGTCGGCGTGAGGGAGGCTGGCCCGGAATCCGCGTACCACCTGCTCGATGGCCGCCTCCTCGTTGTAGCAGGGAATCAGCACAGCGACCCGCGGCGCTGCGGGGATTGGCCTTGATTCGGCATGCTGCGAGACAACGCTGAGTGCTGTCATTCGATTCCTTGATTCGATGGAGCGCTTGGTTGCGTTTTATAACAGGACCGCTGGTGTGCGGATCCGGGCGCGTTGCCGTCAACGTCCGCAGCAGCGCGGCCGGCACGCGTTCGACGCGGTTCGCGGACGGCAGATCGTCCGCATTGAGCAGCAACACCATAGCCGTAGCGGCTGCGACCCCGGCGTTGAGCGTCCCGATGCCTACGTGCTCGGCTGAGTGGGCCAGTGCGTCACCCGCCTGCGCGCCTGCCAGACCTTGATCGGCACCCGTACCGCGTTCGACGCGGCGGCCTTGACGCGATCCACCGCTTCGTTCTCGCCGATCGGGTGGGGCGACATGCCCAGGCGCCGCAGGACCTCGTTGAAGCTGTGGGCCTTCGTGACTGTGTCGGACTTGAGCGTGCGGAAGGTGAACGCGAGCGATACGGAAAGGCCATCCAGGGTATGAACCCGGTGTGGCGCGATGAACGGGTGGTGCACGCCGAGCCCTGGGTGGAGGTCGAAGTGCATCGCCTTTTGCTCGAAAGACGGCTTGTAGGTCGGCCGCCAGGCGCCGAAGGCGGAGAGCAGATGGTCCTTTTCCGCGGGGCTCAGGATCTCCTCGTCGGCGGGATCCCAGAGCAGCACTTCCTTGTCGCCGCGCACCTGCAGCAGGAAGTTCATCTCGCGGTCCATGTGATAGGGCGTCACCGCGCCGCTGGTCGATACGAAGATGTAGGTCGAGAACCAGGTAACGACGGGATCGGTGTCCGAGATGGCTGCGGCGATTTCGGCCAGCAGGCTCTCGATGAGCGGCCGGTAGGTCGGATCGCGCTCGGGGTTGTAGATGCAGATGTAGGCCTTCAATTCCTCGAAATGCTCGAGCGTTTCCTCGAGCGAGAGGCCGTCCCGGTAGCGGTCATAGGACGAATCAAAGTGGGCATTGCCGGGAATGATGCCCCGTCTCAGCTTGACGAAGTCACCCGGCAGGCGTCGACACAGCGCGAACAGCGAGTCCAGTTCGAGTAACGGATGTTCGGCCAGTCTGTGGCGGACGATGAAGGGCTGGCGGTTGTATGAGCTACCGACCTCGTCGGAATCGAAATCGAGCAAGGCGTTGGATCGCGACCTTTGGTCGAGGGCATATGCGGCAGCACGTTCGCGCGGAACGAACTCTCCAAACATCGTGACCTACTCCCCTGAAAGAATCCAAACTCGCGCATCGCATGCACGCGGGAGATTGAAAACAAAAGGTTACTCCTTTGCTGAGCTAGCGCATACGGGAAAACCCTCGGATATGCCTTCCGACAGATCTCAGGCGCTGTTCCGCCCCGCGGCCCTTGCATTGAGATAAACCGCATAGAGCGAGGTCGTCGCGCAGATGAAGAGCCGGTTGAGCTTCGGTCCGCCGAAGCACACATTGGCAACGACCTCCGGCAGGCGGATCTTGCCGATCAGCGTGCCGTCCGGCGCATAGCAGTGCACGCCGTCGCCGGCGCTGCTCCACAGGTGGCCCTGGGTGTCGATGCGGAAGCCATCGAAGAGGCCGCTGTCGCAGGTTGCGAAAACCTCGCCGCCGCTGAGCGTGCGGCCGTCCTCGGCCACCTGGAAGCGACGGATATGGCGCGGCCCATCCGTGACGTGCGTCGCGCCGGTATCGGCCACGTACAGCAGGCGTTCGTCGGGCGAGAAGGCAAGGCCGTTGGGTTGCACGAAGCCATCGGCCACGCGCGCCACCGAGCCGCTCTGCGGATCGATGCGGAAGACGCAGCGGTCGCCGATCTCGCTTGGCGAGGCATCGCCTTCGTAGTCGCTGTCGATGCCGTAGCTCGGGTCCGAGAACCAGATACTGCCGTCGGACTTCACCACCAGGTCATTCGGCGAGTTGAGCCGCTTGCCCTCCCAGTGCGAGGCGAGCACGGTGCGCGAGCCGTCGTGCTCGACGCGCGACACGCAGCGCCCGCGATGCTCGCAGGAGACGAGCCTCCCTTGCAGGTCGACCGTGTGGCCGTTGGTGTTGAGGGCGGGTTGGCGGAAGACCGAGACCGAGCCGTCGGTTTCGTCCCAGCGCATCATGCGGTCGTTCGGGATGTCGGACCACACGAGATAGCGCCCGGCAGCGAACCATGCCGGACCCTCGGCCCAGCGGCATCCCGTGTAGAGCTTGTCGACATGCGCGGTCGGGAAGATGAGGCGGCTGAAGCGGGGGTCGAGCACTTCGTAGCTCGCTGCGGTTTCAATCGTCATGAAGTTTCCTTGGATGTCCTGTCGTTTTCGTCAGCCCGACTGCCGGCGGCCGCGGCCGTACACCAGCAGCATCGAGATGATGACGACGCCATAGATGACCTGTCGTCCCATCTCCGGGATCTGCATCACCGAAAGAATCGATTGGAGCAGGGTGATGAGGATCACGCCGACGACGGTGCCGAGGTACGAGCCCTGGCCGCCGAGGATGTTGGTGCCGCCGAGCACCACGGCCGCGATGGCCGGCAACTGGTAGGCGTCGCCCATCGCCTGGTAGGCCTTGGTCGAATAGCCGGTCAGCAGCACGCCGGCCGCTGCCGAGCACGCGCCCGCGATTACGAAGCACAGCAGCGTGATGCGGCGTGTGTCGATGCCCGAGAGATAGGCCGCGCGTTCGCGATTGCCCACCGCGTAGATCGCGCGGCCGAAGGTCGTGCGGTGCAGCAGGAACATCGTGGCCGCCCCGACGGCGATCCACACCAGCAGCGCGTTCGGGATGCCGAGCAGCGATCGGCCGGTCGCAATGAGGTGCATCGCGGGTGTTGCGCGGTCTTGCGGTGCGAAGCCGCCGGTCTGCACCACGATCAGGCCTTGCGCCACGGCGTTGATGCCGAGGGTGAAGATCATCGACGGCACGCGCAGATACGCCACGCCGATCCCGTTGACCAGCCCCAGCACTGCGCCGCAGAGGATGCCGAACGGAATCGCGATCGCCGCGCCCGCGCCGCCCCACCAGCCCGCGGCAGCGGCCGACATCATTCCGCCCACGGTGACCAGCCACGGCACCGACAGATCGATGCCACCGAGCAGGATCACCAGCATCGCGCCGGTCGCGATCACGCCGAGGAAGGACGCGATCTGCAACTGCAGCAGCAGGTAGTCCGGGGAGAGGAAGTTCTTCGAATAGAGGCTGCCGACGAGAAGCAGTGCGACGGTGCACAGCGCGCCCGCGATCACCCGCAGATGGCTCGATCGCTTTAGTCGCAATGCCAGTGTGCTCATCCCGGGCCTCACCTGAATATCTCGAGCCGGTTGGTGACCTTGAGCAATCGCAGCGAACCGAAGCTCACCGCAGTCAGCAGGATCACGCCCTGGAAGAGGGGCTGCCACAGTGGTTCGAGGTCGAACACAAAAAGCAGGTCGCCAATGGTGCGCAGCACGAGAGCACCGAAGATCGATCCGATCGCGCTGCCTGATCCGCCCGCCAGCGAGGTCCCGCCGATGACGACTGCGGCGATCGAGTTGAGTGTGTAGACCCCACCGATCGCCGACGAGGCTTCGCCCGAGTAGGTCACGAAGGTCAGCAGCAGTCCGCCGATGGCCGCCAGGAGCCCCGCGAGCGTATAGGTGACGATCTTTGCGCGACCGATCGCGACGCCGGACATGTAGCTAGCGTTTTCCGACGAGCCGATCGCCAGCGCCGCGCGTCCGGTCACCGAGCGGCGATAGGGCACCCATACCAGCAGCACCACCACGACGAGCACCACCAGCATTGTGGGGATGCCGCCTGGCAGGGCGCCGGTGAGTGCGTCGGCAAGCCCTGCATGCACATCGCCACCGGGCACGGGCCGAAGACCCAGCGCGAGGCCGAAGTAGATGATGCCGGTGGCCAGCGTGGTGATGATCGGCTGAAGGCGGCCGTACACGATGATGATCCCGTTGATGAAGCCGCACAGCGCGCCCGTCGCCAATACGGCGACCACGCCGAGGCCCGCTTGCAGCGGCGTGCCGATCACGAGATGCGAGGCCATGCAGTTGGCAAGCACGAAGACCATGCCCACAGAAAGATCGATGCCCGCGGTCAGCACCGGCAACGTCTGCGCCATCGCGACGATCGCGAGCAGCACGCCCTTGTTGGCGGCAGTGGTCAGCACCGGCGTGCTCCAGCCGACCGGATGCTTGGCGATATAGAGCGCGAAGATCAGGACGAACATCGTCACGGTTGCGAAGACCGCGCGGTGTTCGCGCAGGTGAAAGCGCCAGTCGGCATGCATCATGCGGCGGCCTGCTGAAGGTTGAGGGCGCTCGACACCAGCGCCCGTTCGGTGAGTTCCGCGCCGGCCAGCCAGCGCACGATGCGTCCGTCGTAGAACACCGCGACGCGGTCGCAGCAGCCGATCAGCTCTGCGTAGTCGGTCGAATAGAGCATCACCGCCGCGCCTTCGTCGGCCAGCGCACGCACCAGCGTGTAGATCTCCTGCTTGGTGCCGACGTCGATGCCGCGCGTCGGGTCGTTCAGCAGCAGGATGCGCGGCGCGTTGATCAGCCACTTTCCGATCACCACCTTCTGCTGGTTGCCACCCGACAGCGTGCCGACTGCGTCGCTGGTGTCCGGCGCCTTGATCGACAGCCGGCGCACGATCTGTGCAACCGCCTGTGCTTCTTCCGCGGTGGCCAGCACGCCGGCACGACTGAGCCTGTCGAGCGCGGCGAGGCTCAGGTTGTCCTTTACCGACATCGGCAGCATCAGGCCGTCGGTCTTGCGGTCTTCGGGCACCAGTGCAATGCCGAAGCGCGTGCTCTTGGCCTGCCTGGGATCGCGCACCGACGCAGGCTTGCCCTCGAGGCGCACTTCGCCGTTCACGCCGCGCAGCACACCAAAGAGGGAAAGGAAGAACTCGCGCTGGCCCTGTCCGTCGAGCCCCCCAAGCCCGACGATCTCGCCTGGCCAGACCGCCATGTCGATGTCGTGCAGCCGGTCGTTCCACGAAAGGCCGCGGGTCTCCAGCGCAGGTGCGCCGCCCGCGTCGGCGGCACGCGGCGGCGGCTTTGGCGGAAAGGCATGCGCGATGTCGCGGCCGATCATCATCTCGATGGTTTCCGCGTCGCTGCGCGTGCCGGCCTCGAAGGTCGCGACATGGCTGCCGTTGCGGAACACCGAGCAGTCGTCGGCCAACTCGGCGATCTCCTTCATGCGGTGCGAGATGTAAATGATCGCGAGGCCTTCGCTGCGCAGGCGCTTGAGCAGCGAGAACACACGCTCCACATCCGCCGTGGTCAGCGCCGAGGTCGCCTCGTCGAGGATCAGGATCTTCGGGTCGCGTGCAAGCGCCTTCGCGATCTCGACCATCTGGCGGCGCGACAGCGTCAGGCTTTCGACCGGCGCCAGCGGATGGATGTCTTCGGCGCCGGCGCGCGCCAGCGCAGCCTCGGCGATGCGGCGTTGGGCCTTTCGGTCAATCAGGCCGTACTTGCGCGGCGGATTGGTGATGCAGATGTTGTCCGCCACGCTCAGGTCCGGCATCAGCGACAGCTCCTGGAAGATGCACGCGATGCCGGCTGCGACCGCTTCCTGCGGATGCGAGAAGCGGCGCTCGGTGCCTTCCAGCACGATGCGGCCTTCGTCGGGCCGCACCACGCCCGCCATGATCTTGATCAGCGTCGATTTGCCCGCGCCGTTCTCGCCGAGCACCGCGTGGATACGTCCCGGCTCGCAGGCGAAGCTGGCGCGCTCCAGCGCGCGCACCCCGCCGTAGCGCTTGGAGACGTCGACCAGCCGCAGGATCGGTTCCAAAGCCGGAACCGTCAGTTGTTCTTCTCGTCCTTCGACATGATGTCCGTCGCCTTGAGATTCACGTCGCAGGGCGGGAAATCGTTCGTGGTGAAGAAGTTGTCGGTGAGGTCGGGGAAGTAGTTCTCGCCGGCCTTGAAGTTCGGATGCGACGCCATGGGGATCGGCACCGAAATCATCTGCGGCATCACCTTGCCCTGCAGCGCGGCAACGGCGGCCTTCATCGAGATGGCGACGAGACCCGGCGACTGGCCGAGCGAAGCGCACACCAGGCCTTCCTTCGCGTGTTCCACGCAGAGCTTGCGGAAGCCGTTCTCGGCCTCGCCCGCGACCGGGATCATCTTGTGCTTGGCGTCGATCAGCGCACGCACCGCGCCGGTGGAGCCGCCTTGCACGAACATGCCGTCGAAGTTCTTGTGCACTGCCACGGCATCGGCGACTGCCTTCTGCGCGGTGCCGTCGTCCCAGTTGCCGACGACCTCGACCACCTCGAACTTGTTGCCCGGCGCTTCCACGACCTTGCGGAAACCGAGGTGACGATCGCGGTCCACCGAGTTGCCCGGCACGCCGCGTACTTCGAGCAGCTTGCCGCTCTTGCTCGGGATGTTCTTCACCACCCATTCGCCGGACTGCTGGCCCATGGCGAGCTGGTCCTCGTTGACCATCATCACCTGGTCGCTGTCGAGCACGTTGTCGAACGGCACCACGACCACGCCGGCCGCGTTCGCGCGCTTGATCACCGGCGCAAAGGCAGTCGGGTTGACCGCGATCGTCACGATCGCGTCGTAGCCGGAGTTGATGAAGTTGTCGATCGCCGCGATCTGCGCTGCGACGTCGGTGCCGGTCGAGACGATCTTGAACTCCTTGATGTTGGATTTCATTTCTGGCGTCGCCGCGTAGGCCTTCGCCATCTTGATCATCTGGATGCGCCAGGTGTTGCCCACGAACCCATTGGCGAGCGCGATGCGGTACGGGCCCTTCTTGGCTGGCCACTGGAAGTACTTGGTGTTGGCGTCCCAGGGCTTGAAGCAGGCGGGGTTCTCGCCAGGGCCACTGACCACCGAGGGGCCGGCCGCCATGGCGGACGCAGCGACGAATGCCGCTGCCGCGGCGACGATGCGGGTGCGAAAGATCATTGCTGTCTCCTTGTTCTGGACGTGGGGCCCGCCTGAACGTGACCGCCCAAGGGGCGAAAACAATGCCGCACCTGCACATCGTCCTCTGGGCAGGTTGCCCGATCATCATACAAATCAGGGTTTGTGCCAGTGGCTTGGGATATACCCTTGCCGACAGCCGCGGAGGAGGGGAGCGCGTAAGGTCGACGGCCGATGAACACCCTTCAGGAACCGAAGCGGCGTCTCTTCATCGGGCTGTTTCCGGACGAACCGGTTCGAGCCGCGCTGGAGGCGCATCGCAAGACGTGGTCATGGCCCGCGGGCGTGCGGCTCACGAACGTGGCGCGCATCCATATGACGCTGCAATTCCTCGGGGAGGTGGATAGCTCGCACGAATCGCTGCTCGCGCAACGGCTGGCCAATGTGCGCATGCGCCGGATGACGCTGCTGCTTTGCAGGCCGAAGGCATGGCACAACCCGATCGCAGTGCTGATGCCCGACGAGCACGCGGGCTTGCGCGCACTGCACGAGGACATCGCGCGGCAGGTCGAAAGCGTGGGAATTTTCTTGCCCCCCGAGCATTGGGTGCCGCATCTCACCCTCGCGCGAAAGACGCGCGGCGCAGTTCCGCCGACCGGGATGACGCCGATCACCTGGCAAGTGAATGAATTCGTATTGGTCTGCTCGCACACGGCGTATCCGGCGCGCTACGAGTTCATCGCGCGCTACGTCGCGCAGGGCTGATCGTCAGGGTGCTTGCGGCAGAATCGAAAGATGAAGAAATTTCCGGTGGAGGCGAGCCTTCTTCTCGTCGATGACGATCCCGGCATCATCCAGGTGCTGAGTCGGATACTTTCTGATTACTCCACCCTTCGATTCGCCACCAGCGGTGCCGACGCACTGCAACTGAGCAAAGAGGCGACGCCCGATCTGATCCTGCTCGACGCGCAGATGGGCGACATGAGCGGCCTCCAGGTCTGCGAGGCGCTCAAGGCAGACCCGGCGCTGGCCGACGTACCGGTGATCTTCGTCAGCAGCCACCAGGAATCCGAACTCGAAGTCGCGGTCCTGCAGATGGGCGCGGTCGACTTCATCCGCAAGCCGTTCAATGCGCAGCAGGTGCTGGCGCGGGTCAATACGCAACTCAAGCTCAAGCGGCTGTCGGACGACCTGCGGCGGCTGTCGCGCGTCGACGGCCTGACCGGGCTGGCAAACGAAACCGCTTACGCCGAGACCGTTGCGCGCGAGAGCGCCCGCGCGGCGGAGGCAGGGCAGTCCATTTCCGTCGTACGGGTCGAGGTCGACTTCTTCCAGTCCTTCGAAGCGCTCTACGACCGCAAGGCGACCGATGCCTGCCTCGCGGCTGTCGGCGATGCGCTGCGCCGCAGCATGCGCCGGCCGGGCGATGTCGCCGCACGGCTCGATCGCGAGCGCTTCGCGATGGTTCTCCCCGACACATCCGCCGACGATGCGCTGCATGTGGCCAACCGCGTGCTGCGTGCGGTTGAGACACTCGACATCGGTCACCAGGGGTCCGCGGTTTCGCGCCATGTGACCTGCAGCGCGGGCGTGGCCTGCCTCGATGTGGCGCGACGCGACGAGCTGGCTGCTGCAGGCGTCGAAGCAATCGGCGCGCTGGCTGCAGCGGCCACGAAGGCGCTTGAGGCGGCGATCGCAGCCGGCCGCGCGCAGGCCGCGATCGCGGCTCCTGATGCAGCGCCGGCGCCTGTCGCCGACGAAGGCTGAACAGTCCCGTGGGGATTCGTGAGTTCGCGCGGTCCCTGGTCTGGCTGATCGTCGGCCTTTGCGGCGCAATGGGCGCCGCGCTGTTGCAGTCCCAATACAACGAGTCGCTGGCGAAGGAGCGCTTCGATACGCTCGCGCGGCGTGCGGTCGAACAACTCGCCGCCCGCATGAAAAGCTACGAGACCGGGCTGCGCAGCACGCGCGGCGCGGTCATCGCCGCAGGCGGGGAGAGCGGTATCACCCGCTTGCGCTTCGCCCAGTTCATGGCTTCGCGCGATATCGAGCGAGAGTTCCCCGGGTCGGGTGGATTCGGCTACATCCGGCGCGTGCCCGTCGGGCAGGAAGCCGCCTTCGTTGCCGCGGCGCGTCTCGACGGCAAGCCGGATTTCCGCGTCCACCAGCTTGGTCCCAACGACGGTGAGCGCTTCGTCGTCCAGTATTTCGAGCCGGGCGATTCGACCAGCCCCGCCATCGGTCTCGACCTCGGTTCGGAGCCGAAGCGGCGCGCGGCGGTGGAACGCGCAACGCAAAGCGGCGAGACCACGATCACTGCGCCGATCACGCTGGTGCAGTTGGAGGCGGACAGCGTCAAGTTGCGATCGGTGCTGATGCTGCTGCCGATCTATCGCGCCGAGGCGCAGCTCGGCAGGCTCCAGCAGCGGCAGCGCAAGTCGTCGGCGGCGCGCGGCACGCCCGACGACGTCTTCGGCTGGGCCTATACGCCGCTTCGTGTCGACGAAGTGCTCAAAGGCTTCGATTTCCAGGGCGGTGAGTTCGCGATGTCGCTGGTCGATGCGACGCCCGGCGCGCCCCGCGAACGCTTCTTCAGGTCGCCGCGGCAACTGGATGTGCAGCAGACCGACTACCAGACCACGCTGCCGCTGCCGCTATACGGACGAACCTGGCAGGTCGAGATCATTTCGCAGCCGCGATTCATCAACCAGCTCAACCTGCGCAGCCCGTGGGCGATCCTGCTGATCGGCTCGGTGCTCGCACTTCTGTTCGCGCTGTTGTCGTTCGTCGAGCAGGTCACCCAGCGCCGCAAGGAGCGCGAAGGCGAGCAGCGATCGCGCCTCGCGGCCATCGTGACCAGCTCCAACGACGCAGTCATCGGCTGCAGGCTCGACGGCCGGATCACCGACTGGAATGCCGCGGCCGCGAAGATCTTCGGCTACAGCGCGGAAGAAGTGCAGGGCCAGACGCTGCAGTCGCTGCTGCTGCCGCCCGACTACGTACAGGAAGAGGAGACGCTGCTGCGGCACATCGCCGATGGCAAGTCGGTTGCCGCGTTCGAGACCTTCCGGCGGCACCGCGACGGTTCGCCGGTGGCGGTGTCGGTGGCCGCGGCGCCGATCCGCTCGGCCGATGGCCGCGTCATCGGTGTGGCCGAGACGATGCGCGACATCACGCACGAGAAGGCCACCAAGGCGCACATCCTCGAACTGAACGCCACGCTCGAGCATCAGGTGCAGGAGCGCACCGCCGAGCTGGCCGCGCTTTCGCAGCGCGAGCGCGCGATCCTTGAAGGGGCGGCCAGCGCGATCATCGCGACCGACGTGCGCGGCGTGGTGACGTTGTTCAATCCAGCCGCGGAGGCCTTGCTCGGCTACACGGCCGCAGAGGTCGTCGACCGCATGGAGATGAACAGCTTCCACGATGCGTTCGAAGTCCACGGCCGAACGATGGCGCTCACGACCGAGATGGGCCGTCCGTTGCAAGCAGGGGAAGTCTTCGCGCCCGCGCCAGGCACCGGACGTGCGCAGGCCCGGGAGTGGACCTACGTGCGGAAAGACGGCCGCCGCGTCCCCGTGCACCTGAACGTGAGTCCGCTGCGCGATGCGGAAGGCACGGTGGTCGGCTTCATCGCGATCGCGGCCGATCTCTCCGAACGCAAGGTGGCGGAGCATCGACTGCGTTCGAACGAGCGCTTCATGCGGATCGTGACGGACAACATTCCGGGCGTGGTGGCCTACTGGACGCCGGACCTGCGTTGCACCTTCGCGAACAACGCGCACGAGCGTTGGCTCGGCCGCAAATCCGCGGAGATGGCCGGCATCACGATGGAAGAGCTTCTCGGGCCGGTGCGCCTCGGCGAGAACCAGCCCCTGATTCGCGCGGTGCTGGCCGGCGAGGACCAGCGCGTGATGCGCACCCGCACGATGACCGATGGCACCGTCGTGCACTACTGGCTGCACTTCATCCCCGACCGCGACGATGCGGGCGTCGTGCAGGGCTTCATCACCGTGGCGGTGGACGTGACCGACATGCGCGAGGCACAGGCGCAGCTCGAGCAACTCAACGAGGCGCTCAACGAGCGCAGCGCGCAGGCGGAATCCGCGAGCAAGGCCAAGAGCGAATTCCTCGCGAACATGAGCCATGAGATCCGCTCGCCGCTCAACACCGTGCTGGGGCTGGCCTACCTGCTGCGCCAGACCGAGCTCGACGAACGCCAGCGGGAACTGCTCAAGCGGATCCAGACCGCCAGCACTGCATTGCTGGGCGTCATCAACGACATCCTCGACATCTCGAAGATCGAGGCGGGCGAGATGGTGATCGACGAGACCGAGTTCGGCCTGCGCGAGCTGCTCGAAGGCGTGATCGAGATGGCCGGAGTCGTGGCCAACAACAAGGACATCGCGCTGCGTCTCGATGCGGATGAAGACCTGCCCGACCGGCTTCGCGGCGACGTCACCCGCATCCGGCAGATTCTGGTGAACCTGCTGAGCAACGCGGTCAAGTTCACCGCGAAAGGCTCCGTCCGTCTGAACGTACAGGCGCTGGCGCGCGACGAGCATCACGTACGGCTGCGCCTCTCGGTGACGGACACGGGCATTGGCATCGAGCCCGCGCTGCTCGACCGCCTGTTCACCCCCTTCACGCAGGCCGATTCATCGACGACACGCCGCTTCGGCGGCACTGGGCTGGGTTTGTCCATCGTCAGGCAACTTGCCGAGCTGATGGGCGGCGAGATCGGCGTGAGCAGCACGCCAGGCGTGGGCAGCGAGTTCTGGGTCGTCCTGCCGCTTGCCACGGCCGGTGACGACGACGTATTTCCGATGCCCGACGAACCGCACCCGCTTCGGCGGCTCGAGGATGTTCGCGTGCTCGTGGTGGACGACAGCAAGATCAACCTCGACGTGTGCCGCCATATCCTCGAGAGCGAGGGTGCCCGCGTGAGCCTGGCTTCCGACGGCGCCGAGGCGGTCGGGCGCTTGCGTACCGCGCCCGATGCCTTCGACGCGGTGCTGATGGACGTCCACATGCCCGTGCTTGACGGCAACGAGGCGACGCGCCGCATCCGCGGCGAGCTGGGGTTGCGCGATCTGCCGGTGATCGCCCTGACCGCGAGCGCGCTGGTCTCCGAGCGCGATCGTGCGTTGGAGGCCGGCATGACGGACTTCATCAGCAAGCCTTTCGAGGTCGAGGCGCTGATTCGCACCGTCCGCCGTTGCGTGGCGCGCGTGCGGGGCGAGCAGCCCGCTGCAATCGTCCAACCGGCTCCGGCGGGCGCAGAACTGCCGCTGGATTGGCCCCGGATCGAGGGCATCGACGCAGGCGATGCCTTTGCGCGGCTGGTCGGAGACAAGGTGCTGCTGCTCAGCGTGCTGCGTGGGCTTCTGAACGAATACGGCGATCTGGCTACGAGCATTGGGGTGCCGGAAGAAGACAGCACGGGAGAGGCCCTCCGGGCGCGGCTGCACAAGCTTCAGGGTAGCGCCGGCGTGATCGGTGCCCGCGAAGTCCGGCAGGCGGCGCTTGACGGTGAAACGGCGCTGAAGGCTGGCGATCGGGCCGCGACCGAGCGGGCACTGCATGCGCTGAGTTCGGCGCTGCAAACGCTCGAAACATCGGCCCGCCTGTGGCTTTTTGCGCCGGTGCACGCGCAGGAATCGCAAGAGGCTCAGGCGCTCGACCCCGAGGGGCTCGCGTTGCTGGTCGATGCACTCGACCGGCAGGACCTCGCCGCCATGCCCTGGTTCGAGGAACTCGGCCCTGCGCTGCGTTCCGCGCTCGGCGACGATCGCTTCGCCGAGCTTGACGGCGCGGTCCGTTCGCTCCAGTTCCGACGTGCCGCCACGCTGATGCGCGACGTGTCGCTGGTCAACGACGCAGAAGCAGCCGCCCGTACACCGTGAGGTTGAGCAGCGCGACGAATGCACCCAGCACCATCTGCACGCCGCGCGTGAGCCCTTCCGGGTAGATCGCCGCGAGCAGGTAATGCTCGATGAAGCCGCCTTCGTAGCCGGCCAGGCCGGCCGCGCGGCGGAATTCGTTCTCCAGCGGGGTGAGCGGGCAGATCCCGCCCGACCATTCGATCCAGATCGCCCAGGCAACGGCCGGCAGGTGCAGCCATGCGAGCCGAGGCCAGCGCCAGACCGCCGCGCCGCCCACCAGCACGAAGAGGATGAAAGCGCCGTGCAGCACCAGCACGCCGTCTGCGAGGACACGGTCAAGCATGGGGTGGGATTCTTCCCCAAACCTATAATCGAATGTTCAAGCAGATCAAGCAGTTAGGTGGGTTCGATGCGTGGCGCAAGGCGCCAGTTTCACGACGCAGACCGCCTCTGCAACAAGCCAATTCCAAGATGAGCCAGCCCACCTTCAGCGTTGCCGACATTCGCAAGACGTTCCTCGAATTCTTCGAGAGCAAGGGCCACACCGTGGTGCCCTCCAGTTCGCTGGTCCCGGGCAACGACCCCACCCTGATGTTCACGAACTCCGGCATGGTGCAGTTCAAGGACGTGTTCCTCGGCAGCGACAAGCGCCCCTACGTGCGCGCAGCGTCCGTCCAGGCGTGCCTTCGCGCAGGCGGCAAGCACAACGACCTCGAAAACGTGGGCTACACCGCGCGCCACCACACCTTCTTCGAGATGTTGGGCAACTGGAGCTTCGGCGACTACTTCAAGCGCGAATCGCTCAAGTGGGGCTGGGAACTGCTGACCCAGGTCTTCAAGCTGCCGGCCGATCGCCTGCTGGCCACCGTCTACCACGAGGACGAAGAGGCCTACGACATCTGGACCAAGGAAATCGGCCTTCCGCCCGAGCGCGTGATCCGCATCGGCGACAACAAGGGCGGCAAGTACAAGTCCGACAACTTCTGGATGATGGCCGACACCGGCCCCTGCGGCCCGTGCAGCGAAATCTTCTACGACCACGGCCCGGAAATCCCCGGCGGCCCTCCGGGCAGCCCTGATGAAGACGGTGACCGCTTCATCGAGATCTGGAACCACGTGTTCATGCAGTTCGACATGAAGGAAGACGGCAGCGTCGTGAAGCTGCCCGCGCCCTGCGTCGACACCGGCATGGGGCTGGAACGCCTCGCGGCCATCCTGCAGCACGTCCATAGCAACTACCAGATCGATCTGTTCGATGCGCTCATCAAGGCCGCGGCGCGCGAAACGGGTTGCGCCGACATCGGCAACAACTCGCTGAAGGTCATTGCAGACCACATCCGCGCGACCGCGTTCCTCGTGGCCGATGGCGTGATCCCCTCGAACGAAGGTCGCGGCTACGTGCAGCGCCGCATCGTCCGGCGTGCCATCCGCCATGGCTACAAGCTGGGTCAGAAGAAGCCGTTCTTCCACAAGCTGGTGCCTGATCTCGTCGCGCTGATGGGCGACGCCTATCCCAAGCTGCGCGCCGACGCGCAACGCATCACCGACACGCTGAAGGCCGAGGAAGAGCGCTTCTTCGAGACGCTCGCCAACGGCATGGAAATCCTCGACGCAGCCCTCGCCGACGACGCGAAGGTGCTGCCGGGTGACGTGGCCTTCAAGCTGCACGACACCTACGGCTTCCCGCTCGACCTCTCGGCAGACGTGTGCCGCGAGCGCGGTGTGGCGGTGGACGAAGCCGGCTTCAACGCAGCGATGGAGCGCCAGAAGGCCGCTGGTCGCGCGGCCGGCAAGTTCAAGATGGAGCGCGCCGTCGAATACACCGGCGCGGGCAACGTCTTCACCGGGTACGAACACTTGGAAGAGAAGGCGAAGGTCGCCGCGCTGTACTTCGAGGGCGCGCCTGTTCAGCAACTGAGCGAAGGCCAGTCCGGCATCGTCGTGCTCGACACCACCCCGTTCTATGCCGAGAGCGGCGGCCAGGTCGGCGACCAGGGCGTGCTCGCCGCCGAGGGCGTGCAGTTCGGCGTCGACGACACCCAGAAGATCAAGGCCGACGTGTTCGGCCATCACGGCACGCAGACGCAGGGCACCCTCAAGGTCGGCGATGCCGTGACCGCCCGCGTCGACACCGCGCTGCGCGCGGCGACGATGCGCAACCACAGCGTCACCCACCTGATGCACAAGGCGCTGCGCGAAGTGCTCGGCGGCCATGTCCAGCAGAAGGGCTCGCTGGTCGATGCCGACAAGACGCGCTTCGACTTCGCGCACAACGCGCCGGTCACACAGGAACAGATCACCGAGATCGAACGCCGCGTGAACGCTGAGATCCTCGCCAACGAGGCGACGCAGGCCCGCGTGATGGACATGGAGTCGGCGCAGAAGACCGGCGCCGTGATGCTCTTCGGCGAGAAGTACGGCGAAACCGTCCGCGTGCTCGACATCGGCAGCAGCCGCGAGCTGTGCGGCGGCACGCACGTTGCGCGCACCGGCGACATCGGCATGTTCAAGATCGTGAGCGAAGGCGGCGTGGCTGCCGGCGTGCGCCGTATCGAAGCGGTGACCGGCGCCAATGCGCTGGTCTACCTGCAGCAGCTCGAAGCCACCGTGAACAGCGCCGCGGCGACGCTGAAGGCGCCGGTTTCCGAACTGCAGCCGCGCCTTTCGCAAGTGCTCGAACAGGTTCGCGCGCTGGAGCGCGAAGTAGGCGCTCTGAAGGGCAAGCTCGCTTCGTCGAAGGGCGACGAACTGGTCGCGCAGGCGGTCGACGTGAACGGCATCAAGGTGCTCGCGGCCAAGCTCGACGGCGCCGATGCCAAGACGCTGCGTGACACGATGGACAAGCTCAAGGACAAGCTCAAGACCGCGGCCATCGTGCTTGCGGCCGTCGATGGCGCCAAGGTGCAGCTCGCGGCCGGCGTCACGTCCGACACCATGGGCAAGGTCAAGGCTGGCGAGCTGGTCAACTTCGTCGCTCAGCAGGTGGGCGGCAAGGGTGGCGGCAAGCCGGACATGGCGATGGCGGGCGGCACCGATGCCGCAGGCGTTCCGGCCGCGCTGCAGTCTGTGCAGGGTTGGGTGGCGGAACGACTCCAAGCCAAGGGATGAACGAGGAGTCGGCAGTCGACGTCCTCGTGATGGGGGCGGGC
The DNA here is from genome assembly GCF_014192575.1 of Variovorax sp. Sphag1AA. Lineage (GTDB taxonomy): Bacteria > Pseudomonadota > Gammaproteobacteria > Burkholderiales > Burkholderiaceae_C > Variovorax. Next base: position 297,628 of record NZ_JACHYC010000001.1, read on the forward strand.
GCGGTCGGGTGCTACATCGGGGGCAGTCTTGCGGCCGCGGGTGTTCGCGTCGGCTTCGTCGGACGTCCCCGCGTGATCGGCGCGCTGGATTCGCGCGGGCTCACGCTGACCAATATCGAGGGGATCCGCCACCACGTGCCGCCGAGCCTGATGCGCGTCTATGAAAACGTCCCATCGGGCGTTCGTCCGGCGCTGGTCCTCCTGACCGTCAAGAGTGGCGCGACCGCGGAAGCTGCGGCCGAGCTCGCGGCAAAGCTGCCCGCAGGCACCGCCGTGCTGTCGCTGCAGAACGGCATCTCGAATGCCGACATCGCCGCCGAAGCTGCGCCCAGGCTCAATGTCCTGCCGGCCATGGTTCCCTACAACATCGCTGAACTCGGCCCTGGGGCCTTTCATCGAGGCACCGTCGGCCGCCTGGCTGCAAAGGACGATCCGGTGCTCCGCCGCTGGGTGGCGGTGTTCGAGCGGGCGGGGGTGCCCATCGACCTGCATGCCGACCTCCTGGCGGTGCAGTGGGGCAAGCTGCTGATGAACCTCAACAACCCGGTGAACGCGTTGTCGGGGCTGCCGCTGCGCGACGAACTGTTGAAGCGCGACTATCGCCGCTGCCTTGCCGCGCTGATGGACGAGGCGCTGAGTGCGCTCGGCAACGCGGGCATTGCGCCGGCGCAGCTCGCGGCGGTGCCGGCGCACAAGCTGCCGGGCATCCTGCGCCTGCCGACCCCGCTGTTCCGGCTGGTGGCTGCGCGCATGTTGCGCATCGACGCGAAGGCGCGGTCGAGCATGGCGGACGACCTCGCGCTTGGCCGTCGGACCGAGATCGATGCGCTTTGCGGCGAGGTGGTGCGCCTCGCGCGAAAGCACGGCGGTGAAGCTCCGCTCAACGCGAAGATGGTCGAGCTGGTCGAGGCGTGGCCGGAGCGCAAGGAACGCTGGCCGGCCGCCAAGCTCGCGTCCGAGCTCGGCCTCTAGATCGGCACGATCAGGCTGTGTGGCCCGCAGGCGCGACGCTCGCGCCTTGTATGCGGTGCCGCTTGAGCGCGTCCGCCACGAACCCGCTGGCTTTCATTTCTTCGACGAAAGCCGATAGGGCGGCACCGGCTTCGGCGCCGCGGGAGGAGGGCGTTCCCATCGCCTGCTGGATCACCATGAATCGGCCGGGCAGCAGACGCAGGCCTGGCGTGCTCGCAGCTTCCGCTTCGAGGACCTGCCGGATTCCCGCTGCGACTTCGACCTGACCCGCGTTCAGGCTTTCCATCACGCCCTTCGCACCCTGCACGCGGACGACTTCCGCCTGCTTGATCTCGCGCGTCAGGAAGAGGTCATAGGCGCTGCCGACGCCGACCGCGATGGGCGTCCCGGCGCGGTCGACATCCTCGTTGCGCTGCAAGGGCGATTGCGCCGGCACGAGGTAACTACCTTCGATCAACACATAGGGCGCGGTGAACTGCAAGCCTTCGCTGCGCGCCGGATCGATCGCGAAGAAGCCGATGTCTGCCTGCTCGGTGCGCACTGCTTCGACCGAGGCAGCGGCTTTCTCGAAGACCACGAATTCGATCGCCACGCTGAGCCTGCGCGCGAACTCCCGCGCCAGATCGACCGAAACGCCGGCCGGTTCGCCGGTCGCGGGGTCCTTGCCAGCGAGGATCGGGTTGCCGAGATTGATCGAGGCGCGCAGGGCGCCGGTGGGCGTGAAGGCCGAGACGACGGCAGCGGGGAGGGTGGTGGTCATCCCGCGATTCTGCCGCCCTATGTGGCCGCGGCCATGGGTTGACGTCCCTTGCGATAGAGCGCCAGCGTCGCGCCCAGCCCGCATACGGCGGCCACGCTGAGCCAGTACGCGGGCGCCGCCTTGTCGCCGGTGGATTCGATCAGCCAGGTCGAGATCGCGGGCGTGAAGCCGCCGAAAAGCGCGGTCGCCAGGCTGTAGGCGAGCGAGAAGCCGACCACGCGGACCTCGACCGGCATGACTTCGGTCAGGGCCACGACCATCGCGCCGTTGTACATCCCGAAGAGGAACGAGAACCACAGCAGCACGTCGAGCATGCGGCCGAAGCTCGGCGCCGCGGCGAGCCAGTGCATGGCGGGGTAGGCCGTGAAGATGGCGAGCACGGTGACTGCCAGCAGCAGCGGCTTGCGGCCGATGCGGTCCGACAGCGCGCCGCCGATCGGCAGCCAGATGAAGTTGGTCACCGCCACGAGCAGGGTGACGATGAGACTGTCACGCGCGCTCAGATGCAGCACCGTCTTGCCGAAGGTCGGCGTGTAGACGGTGATGAGATAGAAGGTGGTGGTCGTCATCGCGACCAGCAGCATGCCGGCGACGACGATGCGCCAGTTGCGCGTCATTGACTGGAACACTTCGCGCGTGCTCGGATGGTGCTTGCGCGCCTGGAACGCTTCGGTCTCCTGCAGCGAGCGGCGCAGCACGAAGATGCACGGGATGATCATGCAGCCCACGAAGAAGGGAATGCGCCAGCCCCATGCGGAGAGCACGTTCGGATCGAGCATCTCGTTGAGCGCGAAACCGAGTGCGGCGGCCAGCACGATCGCCACCTGCTGGCTTGCGGACTGCCACGAGGTGTAGAAGCCCTTGTGGCCGGGCGTTGCCATCTCCGAGAGATAGACCGACACGCCGCCCAGCTCGGCGCCCGCAGAAAAGCCCTGCAGCAGTCGGCCGAGCAGCACGAGCACCGGTGCGATGAAGCCGATGGTGGCGTAGCCCGGCACGAACGCGATCAGCACCGTGCCGCTGGCCATGATCGCCAGCGTGACGATCAGGCCCTGGCGGCGGCCGACCTTGTCGATATAGGCGCCGAGGATGATCGCGCCCAGCGGCCGCATCAGGAAGCCGGCGCCGAAGACCGCGAAGGTCAGCATCAACGAGGCGAAGTCGCTGCTGGCCGGGAAGAAGGCCTTCGAGATGTAGGTGGCGTAGAAGCCGAACAGGAAGAAGTCGAACTGCTCGAGGAAGTTGCCGCTCGTCACGCGCAGCACAGCGCCGAGTTTGGATGTGCCGTGGTGAGGCGCGGTGTTCCCGGGCGCCAATGTGGCTGATGTCATGCGTGTCTCCGGAAGTGGGCGGGTTGCGAGCCCCTTCATCGTAGGAAGACAAGCTGTCGAACAGCCGTCTTGGCGCTCGGGGTTTGTCTGGGCCCCGGAAGTCAGGCGTCAATCAGGCGATCGAGTGTTCAAACCCGGCGGCCGAATTGCGGCAGGGCAGTGACACCGCCTGTAAGTACACGTAAAAGATAGGGTTTCTACCTATCTTTCCCAAAGATTTTCGGAATATTCTTCTTCCATCGTTTCACCAATAGATCACGGTTTAATTAGTGAAACGAACCGGAGCAAGCAAGGCAGGCAGTTCGACCCGCCCATTTGCATCTGGAGCGGAGGCCGGTTCTCAGTTTCAACCTCGTACGGATTGCAGACCACCATGATGAAGCAGACACGTCGCCAAGCCCTCACCCTCGCCCTGTCGCTGGCGGCCGCCACCGTTGCCGGGCCGCTCTGGGCGCAGAGCTATCCCAGCAAGCCGATCACCATCGTGGTGGCCTATCCGGCCGGCGGTGATACGGACGCGCTCGTTCGCCTCTATGCGGAAAAGCTGCAGGCCCGCATCGGCCAGCCCGTCGTGATCGACAACAAGCCGGGCGCCAGCGGTGTCATCGGCAGCAGCTTCGTCTCCAAGGCGCCGGCTGACGGCTACACGCTGCTGTTCGCGCCCAGCACCTTCTCCATCGCGCAGCTCGTGCTCAAGACCGGTTCGGGCGGCTACGACGTGCTGAACGGCTTCACGCCGATCATCCAGACCGGCACGCTGCCGCTGGCGCTGGTGTCGAACGCGGCTTCCGGCATCAAGAACTTCAAGGACATCTCGGCCTCGAAGTCGCAATCGCTGACCTACGCCAGCCCGGGCAGCGGCTCGCCGATGCACATCCTCGGCGAGATGGTCAACAAGGCAACCGGCCTCAAGCTGGCCCACGTGCCTTACAAGGGCGTCGCACCGGCCATCAACGACGTGCTGGGCGGCCATGTTCCCCTGACCTACATCACGCTGGGCCCGGTCGCGCCGTACCTGCAGGGCGGCAAGCTGACCGTGCTGGCCATTGCCGACAGCAAGCGTTCGCCGCTCGCGCCGAACGTGCCCACCTTCCAGGAACTGGGCGTCAAGGATGTCGAAGTCACCGCCTGGCACGGCCTGTTCGGCCCCAAGGGCCTGCCGCCTGAAGTTGTGAAGACGCTCAACGCCCACTTCAACGAAATCATCAAGATGCCCGACGTGGTCGCGCGCATGGAGACGCTCGGCGCGCTGCCGCTCGGCGGCACGCCGGAAACGCTGGCCAAGACCAATGCTTCCGACTTCGCGCGCTTCGGGCGGATCATCAAGGAACTGGGCATCCAGGCGGACTGAACACCGGATTCCTGAAGGATTGATCCATATATGACCGCTGTGAACACCACCGCCGATCCCGCGAGCCTGAATGCGCTGCTCGCCGAACTGCCGGCCGACCTGCTCAAGGGCCGTCGCGTACTCGTGACCGGCGCTGCGCGCGGCCTGGGCTTGGCATTTGCCAAGTGCATCGCCAAGTCCGGCGGTAGCGTCGTCCTCGCCGACATCCTCGCGGACCTCGCGCAGACCGAGGCGCAGGCAATGCGTGAAGAAGGCTTCAATGCACACGGGCTTGCGATCGACCTGTCGGACCCGGCATCGATCGCCGCTGGCGCAGACGAAGCGGTGCGCCTGCTCGGCGGCCTCGACGGGCTGGTCAACAACGCCGCGATCACCAATTCCGGTGGCCGCGATGCTCACGCCCTCGAGATCGACATGTGGGACCGCGTGATGAACGTCAACGTGCGCGGCACCTGGCTCATGAGCCGCGCCTGCCAGCCCGCGCTCGCGAAGAGCGGCCGCGGCGCGATCGTCAATCTCGCATCCGACACCGCACTCTGGGGTGCACCCAACCTGCTGGCCTATGCGTCGAGCAAGGGCGCGGTGATTTCCATGACCCGCTCGCTCTCGCGCGAGTGGGGTGGCGACGGCATCACGGTCAACGCCGTGGCGCCGGGCCTCACGCTGGTGGAGGCCACCGAATACGTGCCCATGGCGCGTCACCAGAAATACCTTGAAGGCCGCTCGATTCCGCGCGAGCAGCAGGCGGTCGACGTCTGCGGCGCGGTGCTGTTCGGCCTGTCCGGCCTGTCGCGCTTCGTGACCGGCCAGCTGCTGGCCGTCAACGGCGGCTTCGTCATGCACTGAATTTTTCGACAAAGGAGTACCCGATGAGCGATCTGTCCGAGCAAAAGAGCATCGACAACGAACAACCGAGCTGGGCCCGTCCCGACGGCGCGAGCTTCGAAGAGTGGATGACCACCCGCGTGGCGCGCTTCTCGACGCGCAAGTACGACTGGAATGCCCTCAAGTTCCAGGCCGACTACGACCCGAAGTTCCGCCGCGCGCAGATGCGCTACATCGGCACCGGCGGCACCGGCGTGTCGACCGATATGAACACCATCCCGTCGGAGAACTTCACCTTCTCGACGATGGTGATCCCCGCCGGCCACGAAGGTCCGCCGCACCTCCACATCGACGTGGAAGAAGTGTTCTTCGTGCTGCGCGGCAAGCTGAAGGTCGTGCTGACCACGCCCGAAGGCGAGCGCTATGAAACCATCCTGACCGACCGCGACGTCGTGTCGGTGCCCCCGGGCGTGTACCGCGAGGAAATCAACGTCGGCGACGAAGACGCGCTGATGTGCGTGATGCTCGGCTCGAAGAAGCCGATCACCCCGACGTACCCCGCCGACCACCCCCTCGCCAAGATCAAGCGCTGAGGAACCGCGATGAGCAACGCCGCCGTGACCGACATCTCGAACCTGCCCGAGTCCGAAGTGGCCCGGCTCGACGCGCGCTTTCCTGCGCGCAGCGTGCCGGTGCGCGGCGGTGTCGTGTCGGTGCGCGAATGCGGCGCCGGCCCCGCGCTGGTGTGCCTGCATGGCATCGGCTCGGGCGCGGCGTCGTGGCTCGATACGGCGCTGCTGCTCGAATCGGATGCGCGGCTGATCGCATGGGATGCACCGGGCTACGGCGCCTCCACGCCGCTCACGGCCGATGTGCCCAAGGCGGCTGACTATGCCGAGCGGTTGCTCGGGCTGCTCGATGCGATGGAAATCGAATCGTGCGTGCTGGTCGGTCATTCGCTCGGCGCGTTGACCGCGGCTTCGGCAGCCCGTCCGGGCTCGGCGCTCGCCGCGCGAATCAAGCGGCTGGTGCTCATCAGCCCGGCGGCCGGCTATGGCACGCGTGCGGAAGCCAGCCAGCGCGTTCGCACCGAGCGGCTCGACACGCTCGACAAGCTCGGCGTCGCCGGCATGGCCGCCCATCGTTCGGGCCGCCTGGTGTCGGAAAACGCGAGCGAAACCGCGCGCCAGTGGGTGCGCTGGAACATGTCGCGCCTCAACGACCGCGGCTATCGGCAGGCCGTCGAGCTGCTCTGCGGCGCCGACCTGCTGGCCGATCTGCCGCCCGCGATGCCGGTGCGTGTCGCATGCGGCGAGCTCGACGTGGTGACGACGCCCGCGAGCTGCGAAGAGGTCGCACGCAAGTGCGGCGTCGCACTCGAGCTGCTCCCCGCGGCAGGACATGCAAGCTATGTCGAGCGGCCCGACGTGGTCGCACCGCTGCTGCGCGAAGCGCTCGCAGGCTGACCTCCGAACAACAAAACAGAACCAGAGACCATGACCACCCCTGGCAATGAAGTGATCGAAGAGGGTTCCGACCGGTACAACGTGCCGGCCCTGGAGCGCGGCCTTCGCGTGCTGTGCGAATTCAGCCGCGAGAACCGTGCGCTGTCCGCCCCCGAACTCGCGCGCCGGTTCGACCTGCCGCGCTCGACGGTCTTCCGTCTCCTCACGACGCTCGAGAACATGGGCTTCCTCGAGAAGACTGAAGGCGGCCGCGACTACCGGCTCGGCCTCGCGGTGCTGCGCCTCGGCTTCGAGTACCTCGCGTCGCTCGAACTGACGCAGCTCGGCACGCCGCTGCTGCAGCGTCTGTGCGAAGACCTGCGCACGCCCTGCAACCTCGTGGTGCGCGATGGCCGCTCGATCGTCTACGTCGCCAAGGTCGCGCCGCCGACGCCGTTCGCCAGCTCGGTGACGGTCGGTACGCGTCTGCCGGCGCATGCCACGGTGCTTGGCCGCATCCTCCTGGAGGACCTGAGCCTGCCGCAACTGCGCGCGCTCTACCCTGAAGAACGTCTGGAGACGTTCTCGCCGAGCACGCCGAAGACGGTGACCGAACTGTTCGACATGGTCCAGGCCGACCGCACGCGCGGCTACGTGCTGGGCGAAGGCTTCTTCGAGTCGAACATCTCCACCATTGCCGCGCCGGTGCGCGACCACAGCGGTCACATCGTGGCGGCGCTGGGCGCGACCATCACTTCCGGCCACATCGAGGAGAACCGCATGGACGAGCTGGTGCAGCGCGTGCGCGGTACCGCCGATGCGATCTCCGGCCTCCTGAACTATTCGCCCGTGGCTTCCGCCAAGGTGGTTCCACTTCGGAGCAACGGCAACGGCAACCGGCTGGACGAGCAGGCCTGAGACGATCATGACCACGCCAACGATCACCACTCCCTTCTTCGCGCCCGACGCGCTCGCAGGCCGCGTCGCGGTCGTGACGGGCGGTTCCTCCGGCATTGGCCTCGCGACCGTCGAGCTGCTGCTCGAATGCGGCGCATCGGTCGCGCTGTGCGGCCGCAATGCCGAGCGCCTCGACGGCGCTGTTGCCGGGCTTCGTGCCAAGTTCCCGAAGGCCGAGCTGTTTGCCCGCACCTGCGATGTCCTCAACGCCGAGTCGGTGCAGAGCTTCGCGGCAGAGAGCGAGGCCGCACTCGGCGCTGCCTCGATGCTCATCAACAACGCTGGGCAGGGCCGCGTCAGCACATTCGCAAACACCGAGGATTCGGCGTGGACCGAAGAGCTGCACCTGAAGTTCTTCTCGGTCATCAACCCCACGCGCGCCTACCTGCCGCAGCTTGCTGCGCAGCGCGTGGTGCTCGGTGACGCGGCGATCGTCTGCGCGAATTCGCTGCTCGCTCGCCAGCCGGAACCGCACATGGTCGCCACCTCGGCCGCACGTGCGGGCCTGCTGAACCTCGTGCGCTCGCTGGCCACCGAATTTGCACCGCAAGGCGTGCGCGTCAACGGCATCCTCATCGGCCTGATCGAGTCCGGTCAATGGCGCCGCCGCTTCGAAGCGCGCGAAGACAAGAGCCTCGACTGGCCCACCTGGACTGGCCAACTCGCCAAGAGCAAACACATCCCCATGGGCCGCCTGGGACTTCCCTCTGAAGCCGCGCGCGCCATTCTTTTCCTCGCTTCGCCCCTCGCTTCCTATACGACGGGCGCCCATATCGACATCTCCGGAGGCCATTCCCGCCATGCATAACCCCACCAACACCGTGACCGTCGGCGCAGTCGTCGCGGCATTCCTCGAACAGTGCGGCGTCAAGGCTGCGTTCGGCGTCATCTCCATCCACAACATGCCGATCCTGGACGCCTTTGCCCAGCGTGGCGCGGTCCGGTTCATCTCGGCACGCGGCGAAGCAGGTGCGGGCAACATGGCTGACGCCTATGCGCGGTCGACTGCCAGCCTCGGCGTGGCGATCACCAGCACCGGCCCGGCCGCAGGCAACATCGCCGGCAGCATGGTCGAAGCGCTGACCGCTGGCGCTCCCGTGCTGCACATCACCGGCCAGATCGAGACGCCCTACATCGACAAGGGCATGTCGTACATCCACGAGGCACCGGACCAGCTCACCATGCTCAAGGCCGTCTCGAAGGCCGCCTTCCGCGTGCGCAGCGTCGAGAACGTGCTCGGCACGCTCAAGCGCGCAGTGCAAGTCGCGCTGACCGCACCGACGGGCCCCGTCAGCGTCGAGATCCCGATCGACATCCAGTCCGCGCTCGTCGAGATGCCGGCAGACCTCTCGCCGCTGCCCGTCGAGGCTGCGGTTCCGTCGAAGGCCGGCCTCGACGCGCTGGCCGCGAACCTCGCGAAGGCCAAGCGCCCGATGCTGTGGATCGGCGGCGGCGCACGCCACGCCGGCGCAGCCATCAAGCGCCTGCAGAAGCTGGGCTTCGGCGTGGTCACGACCACGCAAGGTCGCGGCATCGTGCCCGAGGACGATCCGGGCTCGCTGGGCGCCTACAACATCCAGAAGCCGGTCGAGAACCTCTACCAGACCTGCGACGCGATGCTCGTCGTCGGTTCGCGCCTGCGCGGCAACGAAACGCTGAAGTACGAACTGAAGCTCCCGCGCCCGCTCTACCGCATCGATGCCGACGGCGCCGTCGAAGGCCGCTGCTACGCCACCGATGCCTTCCTCTGCGGTGATTCGGCCCTCGCGCTCGAAGGCCTCGCCGATCGCCTCGAAGCCGCCAAGTACAAGGCAGACCCAAAGCTGCTGACCGACCTGCGCGCCGCCCACGACGAAGCAGTCGCCTCGCTGCGTGACGGCCTCGGCCCGTACGCCGAACTCGTGAGCCAGATCCAGACTTCGGCTGGCCGCAACTTCAACTGGGTGCGCGACGTGACCGTCTCCAACAGCACCTGGGGCAACCGCGAACTGCGCGTGTTCGAGCCCAGCCAGGGCGTCCACGCCACGGGCGGCGGCATCGGCCAGGGCATGCCCATGGCGATCGGCGCAGCCATCGGCGCGGCGGTGACCGGCTCCGGCCGCAAGACCTTCTGCCTGGCCGGCGACGGCGGCTTCATCCTGAACCTCGGCGAACTCGCCTGCATGGTCCAGGAGAAGGCCCCGATGGTGATCGTGCTCATGAACGACAAGAGCTACGGCGTCATCAAGAACATCCAGGACGTGCAGTACGGCGGCCGCCGCTGCTACGCCGAGCTGCACACGCCCGATTACGACCTGCTGTGCAAGTCGATCGCGCTGCCGCACGCCCGCGTGACCAGCCTCGACCAACTGCCTGCGCGCCTGGACGAAGCCCTGTCGACCGACGGCCCGTTCCTGCTCGAAATCGACATGCTCACGATCGGCAGCTTCAAGAGCACCTTCGCGGGCCCGCCGACCAACAAGATCACGCAGATCCCCGCGCTGAGCGGCGGCAAGTGAGCGGGGCACCAGCAATGACCGTTCGCATCGCCCTGATCGGCTGCGGCGCCATCGGCACCGCCGCGCTCGAACTGCTGCGCGAAGACGCCGGCCTGTCGGTGGTCGCCATCGTCGTGCCCGCCGATGCCTTCGCGGCCACGAAGGATGTGGCCGCGCGGCTCGCACCCGGCGCGCAGGTGGTGTCGGCTGTGCCGGCCGACGGCATCGACCTCGTCGTCGAAGCCGCAGGCCATGCAGCCATCGAGGCGCATGTGCTGCCCGCGCTGCAGCGCGGCACGCCTTGCGTCGTCGCATCCGTCGGTGCGCTGTCGGCACAGGGCTTCGCTGAAAAGCTCGAAGCCGCTGCGGTCGCCGGCAAGACGCAGGTTCAACTGATAGCCGGCGCGATCGGCGCGATCGATGCATTGGCTGCGGCCCGCATCGGCGGCCTCGAAACCGTGCGCTACACCGGCCGCAAGCCGCCGCACGCCTGGAAGGGCACGCCGGCAGAGCAGGGCCGTGATCTCGGCGCACTGACCAGCGCTACCGTGATCTTCGAAGGCAGCGCGCGCGAAGCCGCCACGCTCTATCCGAAGAACGCCAATGTTGCTGCCACCGTGTCGCTCGCCGGCCTCGGCCTGGACCGCACCAGCGTGCGCCTGATCGCCGACCCGGCTGTTGCCGAGAACGTCCACACCGTCGAAGCCGAAGGTGCCTTCGGCAACTTCGAGCTGACCATGCGCAACAAGCCGCTGGCTGCGAACCCCAAGACCTCGGCGTTGACCGTCTACAGCGCAGTGCGCGCGTTGCGCAACCGCGTCGCGGCCCTCACGATCTGAAGCTCTCCCTGAAGCGAGTCACCCCATGATTTCCACCGAACTGCTCCCCATCAACGTCGGCGGCGAATGGCGCCTCGGCGGCTCCGATGTGTACGAGAGCCTCTATCCCGCCACCGGCGAGCCGATCGCACGCCTGAAGGCTGCGAGCCTGGCCGATGTCGAAGAAGCGATCCAGCGCGCCGACCACGCCTTCCGCACCAGCGGCTGGGCACAGAAGCTGCCGCACGAGCGCGCTGCCGTGCTGCATCGCGTGGCCCATCTCATCCGCGAACAATCCGAGACGCTGGCGCAGAAGCAACGCCTGGACAACGGTAAGCCGATCAACGAGACGCGCGCTCTCGTTGCCAGCGCCGCGGGAACCTTCCAGTTCTTCGCTGCTGCGCTCGAAACCCTCGAAGAAACCATCACGCCGTCGCGCGGCCCGTTCGTCACGATGAGCGTGCACGAGCCCATGGGCGTCGTCGCCGCGATCACGCCCTGGAACTCGCCGATCGCAAGCGAAGCGCAGAAGCTGGCGCCGGCCCTCGCCGCCGGCAACGCGGTGGTCGTGAAGCCCGCCGAAGTCACGCCCGTCATGGCGCTCGAACTGGCACGCATCTGCGAAGAAGCCGGCGTGCCGAAGGGCATCGTCAGCGTGCTGCCGGGCAAGGGCTCGGTCATCGGCGACGCCATCACCAAGCATCCGCTGGTCAAGCGCGTGTCTTTCACCGGCGGCACGACCACCGGCAAGCACATTGCGCACATCGCGGCCGACAAGATGATGCCGGTGTCGCTCGAACTCGGCGGCAAGTCGCCGACGATGGTGCTCGAAGACGCGGACCTCGATCATGCGGTCAACGGCGTGCTCTACGGCATCTTCAGCAGCTCGGGCGAATCCTGCATCGCAGGCTCCCGGCTGTTCGTGGCGCGCGATATCTACGACGAGTTCCTCACGCGGCTGGTCGAAGGCGCCAATGCGCTGCGAGTGGGCGACCCGGCTTCCGAGCGCACGCAGATGGGACCGCTGATCACCGCGCGCCATCGCGAGAGCATCGAGCGCTATGTGGAACTCGGTGTCTCCGAGGGCGGGCATATCCGCACCGGTGGCGTGCGCCCGCACGGCAACGGCATGGACAAGGGCTACTTCTACACGCCGACGATCCTCGAAGGCCTGACCAACAACGCACGCATCACGCAAGAAGAAATCTTCGGCCCGGTGCTCATCGCGATGCCTTTCGACAGCGAGGAAGAGCTGATCGCGCAGGCCAACGACAGCATCTACGCACTGGCTGCCGGTGTGTGGAGCCGCGACTTCAAGCGCGCCTGGAAGCTCGGCCGTGCGGTGCAGGCCGGTACGGTCTGGGTCAACACCTACAAGCAGTTCTCGGTCTCGACGCCGTTCGGCGGATGGCGCGACAGCGGCCTGGGCCGCGAGAAGGGCCGCGAAGGCATCTTCCAGTACATGGAGCAGAAGAGCATGTACTGGGGCACGAACGAACAACCGCTCCCGTGGGCGAACGCGTGAGCATGGAGAGATTGAAATGAGCGTATTGGGCATTGACCAGATCACCTACGGCGCGGACGACCTCGCCGTCTCCCGCACCTTCTTCCAGGACTGGGGCCTGACCCTGAAGTCCGAGGCCGCTGACGAGCTCGTCTTCGAGTGCCTGAACGGCTGCCGCGTGGTCGTCGCCGCACTCGGCAAGCCCGGCCTCCCGGTCGGAATGGAAGAGGGCCCGACGCTGCTCGAAGTGGTGTGGGGCGTGCAGAACGACGCCGACCTCGACCGCTACGCCGCCGCGATCGCGAAGGACCCGGGCTTTGCCGACGGCAACGTCGAAGGCGCACGCCGCATCGGCTGCATCGACCCGAACGGCCTTTCGGTGCGCCTGCAGGTCTCGCGCAAGCGCGCGGTCGAAGTCGACTGCGGCGCGATGAACACCTGGAACGCCAAGCAGCGCATCAACCAGCCCGCGCCGATCTATGAACGCGCGACGCCGATCGAAGTCGGCCACGTGGTGTTCTTCGTGACCGACGTGGTGGGCACCAGCGCCTTCTACAGCGACCGCTTCGGCTTCGTCGCTTCCGACAGCTACCCGAACCGTGGCGCCTTCATGCGCTGCGCACCGGACGGCGGTCACCACGACCTGTTCCTGCTGCAGCTTCCCTCGGGCAAGCGCGGCCTGAACCATGTGGCCTTTACCGTGCGCGACATCCACGAAGTGTTCGGCGGTGGCCTGCACTTCTCGCGCAAGGGCTGGGACACGCAGCTCGGCCCGGGCCGTCATCCGGTGTCGTCGGCGTACTTCTGGTACTTCAAGAATCCGGCCGGTGGCCTGATCGAGTACTACGCCGACGAAGACCAGCTCACTGCCGAATGGCAACCCCGCGAATTCGAGCCCGGCCCGACCGTCTTCGCTGAATGGGCGATCGACGGCGGTCTCGACGGCAACACCCGCCGCCAGAAGAACGTCCAAGGTCCCGAAGGCAAATTCCTCACTGAAAAGAAATGAAGGTCATGACCATGAATCGCCGTACTTCCATGTTTCGCCTGCTCGGCACGACGTTGCTCGCCTTCGGCGCGCTGACGTCCGCCCACGCGCAGACCGAAGCACAGAAGCAGCTCGGCAGCGATCGCTTCACGATCGTCTCGCCGTTCCCGCCGGGCGGCCCTGTCGACACGCTGGCACGTATCCTGTCCGACGGCCTCGCCAAGCGCTACGGCCAGGTGGCCGTGGTCGACAACGCCGCGGGTGCTGCGGGCAACATCGGCATGGACCGTGTCAAGCGTGCCAAGGGCGACGGCCACACGCTGCTCGTGGTGCCGGCCGGCAACCTGACGATCAACCCGACCTTGATGCCGAACTTCCCGTTCAACATCGAGAAGGACTTCGTGCCCGTCACGATGCTGGCAAAGGCACCCAACGTGCTCGTGGCATCGCCGACCTCCGGCATCAAGACCGCGAAGGACCTGGTCGCACAGGCCAAGGCCAAGCCCGGTGCGCTGTCGTATGCCTCGCCGGGCGTCGGCAGCGGCCTGCACCTCGCGGGCGAACTGTTCAAGCAACAAGCTGGCGTCGATCTGATGCACGTGCCGTACAAGGGCACGGCGCCCGCACTCAACGACGTGCTGGGCGGCGTGGTGCCGCTGATGTTCAGCAACCTGCCGGGCACGCTGCAGTTCATCAAGAGCGGCAAGCTGGTCGCGCTGGGCATCACCGATTCCAAGCGCACGCCGGTGGCGCCCGAGATCCCGACGCTCGCAGAGCAGGGCATCCAGGGCGTGAACGTGACCTCGTGGTATGGCCTGCTGGCCCCCGCCGGCACGCCGCCGGCCGTGGTCGAGCAGCTCGCGAAGGACGCGGCCGAGATGCTGTCGAAGCCCGACGTGCGCGAGCGCCTGCAAGCGCAAGGCATGACCGCCGCCACGATGAAGCCTGCCGAGTTCGCCACTGCGATGCGTGACGAGACCAAGGTCTGGGCGCAGATCATCAAGGCGCGCAACATCGTCGCCGAGTAAGAACATGAGCAACGCAGCGGTCCCTTCGCCGACGATGCTTCTCACGATCGTGATGAAGCATCACCCCGGCCTCACGCTGGACGACGTGCAATCGCGCATGAAGGCCAGCGACTGGTGGGAGTCTTTCCCGCCGGAAGGCACGCGCATCGTCTCGTGGACGGTGGCGATGGGGCTGGGGCAGATCCTCACGCTGGAACTGCCGCCCGAGAAGCTGCCGCTGGTGAATCTCGAACTCGAACGTCGTGCGTGGGGTGTGTTCAGCACCGAGTGCTATCCGACCTACGACTTCGTTCCCGTGCGCGAACGCATCCGCGAGCGCGTACGCAACGGCGGCCAGTGAGGCCGTACAGAAAACCTTTACGCACGTCCTATTAATCCCCGATGGAGCGAACCATGACCGACCGTTACCTCGACCCGCACCAGGCGCGTACGCGCACCCCCACCACCTACGAAGACCTGCTCGGCGATGCGATCGAGCGCGCCTACGCGTCCGGCGTCCATGACCTGGCGGGCCTGGTGGAATCGCTCAACAACAGCGGCCTGACCAGCCCGAGCGGCAAGCTCTGGACCGAGGCCATCTATCGCGAAGAGATCGCCGCCCTCGGCAACTGATCCCGTCCCAGACATCCTTTTCTTCGAGGACCCCACCATGACCACCATCCCCATTCAAATCGATCCGGTCGACCAGCTGCTCGAGGTTGGCCTCAAGGATCTCTGGTACCCGATCTGCCCGTCGTACCTCATCAAGGAATCGCCGGTTTCGCTGCGCCGCCTCGGCCGCAAGCTCGCGTTCTGGCGCGATCACGGCGGCGTGCTGCACGCGCTGGAAGACCGCTGCCCGCATCGCGGTGCGCCGCTGTCGCAGGGCGTCATCCTGGGCGATCGCCTCTCGTGCCCCTATCACGGCGTCGAAGTGCGCTGCGACGGCGTGGTCACGAAGGTGCCCGGCAGCCCCGGCTGCAAGCTCGAAGGCTCGCAGGCCACGCGCTTCTTCCACGTGCAGGAAAAGGCGGGCGCCGTCTGGCTCTACAACTCCAAGGAGCCTGTCGAGACGCCGCCGCCGCTGGTGCTGCCAGAGCAGCTCACCAACGATGACGAGTACTCGCACTTCCTCTGCTATGCAGAGTGGAAGGGCGACTACCGCTACGTGCTCGACAACGTGATGGACCCGATGCACGGCACCTTCCTGCACAAGCAGTCGCATTCGATGGCCGAAGGCGATTCGACGGCCAAGTTCGGCATCCGCGCGACCGACACCGGCTTCGTGTTCGAGAAGGAAGGCCAGCGCAACGTCAACTTCGACTGGACCGAATGGGCCGACACCGGCATGCACTGGATGCGCCTGGAGATCCCGTACCCGAAGACCGGCGGCCCCGGCGGCAACTTCATCATCGTCGGCAGCTACACGCCGATCTCGCCGACACTGTCGTGCGCCTTCCACTGGCGCGTGCGCAAGCTGCCGAAGGGCTGGGAGCGCGATACCTGGCGCTTCCTGTACAAGAACCGCCTCGAAGCACGCCACTGGCACGTCCTCGAGCAGGACCGCGTCCTGATCGAGAACATGGAGCTCGACGCCAACCAGCACGAACAGCTCTACCAGCACGACCTGGGCATCGTCCGCCTGCGTCGCCACATGCGCAACCTGGCCCAGCAGCAGATCGAAGCTGCCACCCAGCCCGCATGACCGCAGGAGCCGCCATGCCCGTTCGTCGCGTCGCCTGTCAGTCGGTGCCCGATCTGCCGCACGCCACCTGGTCCAACGCGCTTGTCGTTGGCCAGGAGGTGGTGATGTCCGGCCAGACCGCGCATCCGGCAACGCGCGACGCTGCGCAGAAAGGCGAGCCGCTCGGCGCCTATGAGCAGGCCCTCGTGGTGCTGCGCAAGGTGCAGGCGCTGCTCGAAGCCGCGGGCGGCGGTATCCACAACATCGTGAAGCTGGTGGTGTATGTGACCGACATCGCGGACAAGGACGAGGTAGGCCGTGCCCGGCGCGATTTCTTCGCGCAGGCCGGATCGCCTTATCCGGCCTCCACCCTGGTCGCGGTCAGCGCGCTGGTGTTTCCCGAACTCCGCGTCGAGATCGACGCCTTCGCGCGGCTCGACGTCGACCTGCGCACTGCCAACTGAATCGTTTCTTCGAGGTTCCCGCCATGTCTTCCCCCACGCTGAAAGCCCTGGTGCACACGATGCGCTACGAAGCCGATGGCATCGTCAGCGTCGAATTCCGCCCGGCGTCGCCCGATGTGGATTTCCCCGCTTTCGAGGCCGGCTCCCACATCGACCTGCATTTGCCCAACGGCCTGGTGCGCAGCTACTCGCTGTGCAACCCTTCGAGCGACCGCCAGCGCTATGTAGTGGGCGTGCTCAACGACCGCAAGAGCCGCGGTGGGTCGCGCTATGTGCACCAGCAGTTGCGCGTGGGCATGACGTTGCCGATCTCGGCGCCTCGCAACAACTTCAAGCTGGAAGAGGGCGCGGAGCGCTCGGTGCTGGTGGCCGGCGGCATCGGCGTGACGCCGATCTGGTGCATGCTGCAGCGCCTGGTGGCGATCGGCAGGCCGGTTGAATTTCTCTACTGCGCGCGCAACCGCAAGGAAGCAGCGTTCTGCGAGGCGATCGGTGCACTCGCGGCCGAGAAGGGCGTGCAACTCACCTGGCACTTCGATGAAGAGAAGGGCGCACCGCCCAACCTCACCCAACTGCTGGCAGACAAGGGCGCGGACAGCCACTACTACTGCTGCGGCCCGACGCCGATGCTCGACAGCTTCGAGAAGGCCTGCGAGCAACTCGGTTTCCCGCACGCGCACATCGAGCGCTTCGCGGCGGTGCATGTCGAAGCGCCGTCTGCGACGCAGACCTACGTCGTCGAATGCGCCAAGAGCGGCAAGTCGGTCGAAGTGCCGCCGGGCAAGTCGATCCTCGACAGCCTGATCGATGCGGGCCTGAATCCCGACCACAGCTGCAAGGAAGGCGTCTGCGGCGCCTGCGAAACGAAGGTCATCGAGGCCGGAGAGATCGACCACCGCGACGGCATCCTCACCAAGGCCGAACAGGCTGCCAACAAGACCATCATGATTTGTGTTTCGGGCTGCAAGCGCGGCCCACTCGTCCTGGATATCTGAGGCGATATCCACCCCCCCAGCCCTCGAAAGAAAAAATCAATGAAGAAAGCAGTAGTGGCCGCGGCCGCTTGCATGGCCGCGGGCGTCGCCTGCGCGCAATCGAGCGTGACGCTGTTCGGCGTGCTCGACGCAGCCGTCACCTACACCACGGGCTCCGGCCCGCTGTCCACCAGCAAATGGCAACTGAGCAACAGCGCCAACACCTTCAGCCGCCTGGGCTTCCGCGGCACTGAAGACCTCGGCGGCGGCTACGCGGCGAACTTCTGGCTCGAAGCGGGCCTGCAGAACGACAACGGCAGCGGCTTCACCACCAACACCAACAACCAGGCCAGCGGCAACACCACGCCCGGAGGCCTGACCTTCAACCGCCGCTCCACCGTGAGCCTGTCGGGCCCCTTCGGCGAAGTGCGCGCGGGCCGCGACTACACGCCCACCTTCTGGAACACGGCGCTGTTCGATCCCTTCGGCACGGGCGGTGGCATCGGCGCGAACCAGATCTACTTCACCGGCTTTGGTGGCCTCACGTCGGCCACGGGCACGCGTGCATCGAACAGCGTGGGCTACTTCCTGCCGCCCACGCTGGGTGGGTTCTACGGGCAGTTGATGTACGCCATGGGCGAGAACGACTCGCGCTCGGACATCGCAGGCGTGCTGCCGACCTGGAACCACAACGACGGCAACTACGTCGGCGGGCGCGTCGGGTATCTCAATGGTCCGTTCAACATTGCCATCGCCACGGGCCGTACCACCTACACGACCATCGCGGCCAGCCTGCCCGTGTCGAACGATCTGCGCGTGTCGAACATCGGCGCCTCGTGGACCTTCGAGCAACTCTGGAGCCTGAAGCTGATGGGCGAGTACTACGACGAGTCGCAAGGCACGGTCGATGGCAAGGGCGCCCTGGTGGGCTTCAACCTGCCGATCGGCGCGAGCGAGATCAAGCTGTCGTACGCACGCTATGAGCGCGAGCCTGCAGGCAATGTGCCCAAGCCGACCACCTCGAAGTGGGCGCTCGGCTATGTCTACAACCTCTCCAAGCGCAGCGCCGTGTACGCGACGGTGGCGCGCATTTCCAACAGCAACGGGGCCGCGCAGGCGCTCAGCGGCTCGACGACTTCGCCGAACCACGATTCGACCGGAACCGAGTTCGGCATGCGCCACGCGTTCTAGTCCCGGCGCCGCCCACCACAGGAGCATTGCCATGCAAGACAGACAATTTCGTTGGTACGGCGTGATCACGTTGTTCGTGATCGTCGCCATCTCGTATGTGGACCGCATCAACATCGCGGTTCTCATCACCGACCCTGCGTTCCTCGGTCACATGGGCATCGCTGCCACCGACCGCGTCAGCCAGGGCCTGCTCGCGACGGCCTTCATGGTGGGCTACGGTGTGTCGGCCTTCGTGCTGACGCCGTTCTGCGCGGCACTGTTCGGGGTGCGAAAAAGTCTGATCATGGGCCTGATCCTCTGGGGCGTGGTGACCTTCGTCACGCCCTGGTTCACGGGCTACGGCATGCTCCTCGCGTCGCGCATCCTGCTCGGCGTGTCCGAAGGGCCGCTCTTCTCGCTCGCGTCTTCGTACATCAAGGCGCACTACGAAGACCATGAGAACGGCAAGCCGAACTCCTTCGTCAACATGGGCACCGGGCTGGGTCTCGCGGTGGGCTATCCCTTCGTCGGGTATCTGCTGGCTACCTATGCGTGGGACACCTCGTTCCACGTGCTCGGCCTGATGAACATCATTCTGGGTATTCCGCTGGTCATCGCTTTCGTGCGCATGCCGGCTTCGTACGTGAACCAGGCCAAGCCGCGTTCCTTCGGTGAGGCGATGGCCAAGGTGGCGGGCATTGCGCGCGGTGCCTTGCACACGCGGCATCTTGTGCTCATCACGGTCCTGACTGCGGCGGTGCTGTCCTACCTCTGGGGCGGCAGCAACTGGCTGCCGGCCTACCTCAAGGAAGCGCGCGGCTTCTCGCTGCGCGAGATGGGCTGGCTCGCTTCGCTGCCGCAGTACGCGACGGTGCTTGCCGTGCTGTTGGGCGGCGTGATCATCGACAAGATCGAGCGCCTGCACGTGCCCTTCATCTTCATGGGCGCGAGCGTCGGCGTGGCCCTCTCGGTGCTGCTGGCGATCAGCGCGCAGGACCGCTACGTCGCCGCGTATTCGCTCATCGCGGCCAATTTCTGCTGGGGCCTGATGAGCCCGGCGATCCCGAGCACGGTGCAGTACTGCTCGCGGCCCGAGCATGTGGCCAGCGCCTTCGGCGTGGTCAATGGCACGGGCAGCCTGGTGGCGGGCTTCATGCCGGCCTTCATGGGGGCGGTGATTGGTGCGCTCTCGGGCGGCGCGGGCACGCCGGGCGGCTCGGCCGCGGGCTTCTTCGCGGGCTTCGCGATGCTGATCGGCACGCAGGTTGTCGTGTTCATCTGCGGCCTGATCCTGTGGCTGCGCGAGCGCCATGCGCCGCAGCCGGGCATGACGGCGACCGCAGCCTGAAGCCGAAGGCGGGCTCTCCCGCCTTGCTCCTTAGCCGGCCGCAGCAGCAGTGGCTGGCTTCACCAGCCCATCCGCCTTGAACATCGCCTTGATGCCCCGCACCGCCTGACGGATGCGGGACTCGTTCTCGATCAGCGCGAAGCGCACGTAGTCGTCGCCCTGATCGCCGAACCCGATGCCCGGCGATACCGACACCTTGGCCTTGGCCAGCAGCTGCTTGGCGAATTCGAGCGAGCCGAGCGACCGGTAGGGCTCCGGAATCTTCGCCCAGATGTACATCGAGGCCTTGGGCTTCTCGACCTGCCAGCCGGCCTCCATCAGGCCCTTGTAGAGCACGTCGCGCCGCCGCTGGTATTGATCGGCGATCTCGCGCACGCACTGCTGGTCGCCTTCGAGCGCAGCGATCGCCGCGACCTGCACGGGCGTGAACGACCCGTAGTCGTGATAGCTCTTGATGCGCGCGAGGGCGGTGACGAGATCGGCATTGCCCACCATGAAGCCCACGCGCCACCCGGCCATGTTGTAGCTCTTGGAGAGGGTGAAGAACTCGACCGCGATGTCCTTCGCACCCTTGACCTGCATGATCGACGGCGCCTTCCAGCCGTCGAACACGATGTCGGCATAGGCGAGGTCGTGCACCACCAGGATCTCGTGCTTGCGCGCGAGCGCGATCACCCGCTCGAAGAAATCCAGTTCCACGCACTGGGCAGTAGGGTTCGACGGAAAGCCGAGGATCATCATCTTCGGCTTGGGGTAGCTGCCGCGGATCGCCTTTTCGAGCTCGGCGAAGAAGTCGATGTCCGGATTCATCGGCACCGATCGGATGTCGGCGCCGGCGATCACCGCGCCGTAGATGTGGATCGGATAGCTCGGGTCCGGCACCAGCACCGTGTCGCCGCGATCGAGCGTGGCGAGCATCAGATGCGCGAGGCCTTCCTTGGAGCCGATGGTGACGATGGCTTCGCTGTCCGGGTCGATCTCGACGTCGTACCGTTCGCGATACCAGTGGGAGATCGCGCGTCGAAGCCGGGGAATGCCCTTGGACGACGAGTAGCCGTGCGTGTCAGGGCGCTGCGCAACTTCGGTGAGCTTGGCGACGATGTGCTGTGGCGTGGCCCCATCGGGGTTGCCCATGCTCATGTCGATGATGTCCTCGCCGCGCCGGCGAGCCGCGAGCTTGAGCTCGGCGGTGATGTTGAAGATGTAGGGGGGAAGGCGATCGATACGCGCGAAGCGGCGCGTGCCAGCGGATGACATGAAGAGTTTTCCTTGACGTTAGCGCCCGGAACCGTCCGAGCGACGCTTGGCGCCGTGAGCACCGACCGGAGTCGATGCGCGCGGCGCCGGGCTCATCATAGTGGCCGCGTGATCACTTGGCGAGCACTTCGCGCAGCCAGTCCTTGCATTGGTCCGCGCCTTCGAGCGGCCATTCGATGTTGATCGTCTTGTCGAGCTGACGGATCTCGATGCGGATCGAGCGATCCGTCGACGCGCCATTCACGGGGCGCCCATTGCGTACGCCAAGCAGGCGCGACCACCAGCCGGGCTCGGCGTCGCGTTCATGCGTGGTCGCCGTGTGGGTCGTCGCAACGTGCGGGCGTGCCGCATGGACCGGCTTGCCGCCGTCCGACAGCACCGGTGCCACTGCACTGGCCGCTTCGTGCGCAACCTGCGGTGCCGGTTTGCTTGCGGTGACGGTCTTGGCTGCCGGTGCGGGTGCCGGCTCCTTCGCCGCCGCTGCAGGCGCGGGGGAGGGCGCAGCGACAGGCGCAGGCACCACACCACCATCGATGCGAGCCACGAGGTTCGCACCGAACTCTTCCCACATGCGATCGGCCTTGGTCTTCATCACGCTGAGCCCGAAGGTGCCGAGCCGGCCGAGCACATCGACGTTGACCTTGATGCGCAGCTCGGTGCCGCCTTCCGCAGTCGGCGTGAGGAAGATCTCGCTCTGCTGCTTCAACGAGCTGGCGACCGATGCATCTTCACCGGTGCCTTCGGCACGCAGGTAGCTCGGTTCGCGCTGTTCGACGATGGTGGTGCGCAGCTTGAACTTGGCATTGATGAAAGCGATCTTCACGTGCATCTGCGCGACGTACTCGACATCGCTTATGACGTCGATCGACTTCATGCCCGGCACGCAGCCGCCCATCACCTGCGGATCGAGCAGCAGGGCCCATACGCGCTGCGGGGCGGCAGCGACGGTCAGTGTCTTTTCAATTTCCATGCATCTTCTCCGCGGCGGTCAGGATGGATTCGACGATCTGGGTGTAGCCGGTGCAACGGCAGAGGTTGCCGTTGAGCCCGTGCCGCACTTCGTCGGCGGTCGGTTGGGGGTTGTTCTTGAGCATTGCGCACGAGGTCATGAGAAAGCCCGGCGTGCAGTAGCCGCATTGCAGGCCGCCGCATTGCATGAAGCTCTCCTGCAACGGATGCAGTTCGTCGCCCTTGCTGAGGCCTTCGACGGTGGTGATCTCGCAGCCTTGCACCTGCACGGCCAGCTTGAGGCACGACTTGACGACCTCGCCATCCACCAGCACCGAGCAGGCGCCGCAGATGCCGGTCTCGCAACCGCGCTTGGTGCCGGTGAGATGCAGGTCATCGCGCAGGAAGTCGGATAGCAATCGCCGCGCGGGCACTTCAACGCTCTGCGCCTCGCCGTTCACGGTGCATTCGATACGGTGCTGGCTCATTGCAAGGCTCCTTCGTTCATGTCGAGGCCGAAGAGTTCGGCCACGGTGCGGCGCGCGACGATGCGCACCATGTCGCGGCGGAAGTCCGCCGAGCCGCGTGCGTCGGACACCGGCTCGATGTCGGCGGCAACGATGTCGGCCACCTCGGTTGCGATGTCGGCAGTGACGGTGCGGCCTTCAAGGAAGGCTTCGGCGCGCCGCAGACGTGTCGGGATCGGCGTCGATGCGCCGACGCTGAGCTTCGCTTCACGGCACAGAGAACCTTCGCGACGCGCGATGAAGGCGACGCTGGCGAGTGGACGGTGCTCGGCCGCGGTGCGCAGGAAGCGCGTGTACGCGCCATCAGTACCGGCCGCGAGCGGCGGCACGCGGATCTCGACGACCATCTCGTCGGGCTCCAGCGCGGTCACGTAGTAGTCGACCAGGAATTCCTCGATGCTCAGCACGCGCTCGCCGCGCGCACTGCCGAGCACGATCTGCGCATCAAGCGCCATCAGGCAGCCTGGCGGATCGGTGGACGGATCGGCATAGCAGAGATTGCCGCCGATCGTGCCCTGGTTGCGCACCTGTGGGTTCGCCACGCGCGAGGCCATGCTGGCGAGCACCGGGTAGTGCTTCTGCACGATCGCGGAATTCGCGACGTCCGCGTGGCGCGAGAGTGCGCCGATGCGCAGGCCATTGCGCGCATCGAAGTCGATGCCGCGCAGTGCCTCGATACGCGCGAGCGAAACGAGATGCGTCGGCGTCAGCATGCGCTGGCGCATGCCAAGCATCAATGCGGTGCCGCCCGCGATCGCGCGGCATTCGTCGCCGAGGTCACCGAGCATGCGGCTGGCTTCGTCGACGGTGGTGGGTTCGAGATAGTCGAAGTCACGCATGGCGCGTCTCCTTTTCTTCCTCTTTCTTCGCACGCAATGCGGAGAGGATCTTTTCGGGGGTGATCGGCAACTCGGTGATGCGAACGCCCACGGCGTCGAACACCGCGTTGGCGATGGCGGGTGCGCCCGGCAGGATCGCTGTTTCGCTCGCGCCCTTGGCGCCATAGGGGCCGTTCGGGTCGTTGGATTCAACGAAGCCGCCACGCAGCAGCGGCACCGCGTCGGCGGTGGCCATGGTGTAGTCGGCGAAGTTGCCGTTCATCAGGCGGCCGTTGTCGAGCTGGAGCTGCTCGTAGAGCGCCCAGCCGAAGGCCTGCACCGTTGCGCCGTTGGTTTGGCCGTGGATCGCGATCGGGTTCAGCGCCTTGCCGCAGTCGTCGGAGACGTAGCTGTCGAGCACGGTGACCTGGCCGGTCTCGGTGTCGACCTCGACCTCAACCGCTTGCGCCGCAAAGGAGTAGGCCGGCGCGATGTTGCCGTAGACCTTGTCGTCGTGCATGACGGTCTTGGCGTCCCAGGTGCCACTGACCTGGATGCCTTCGCCGCCGTGCGTCCAGACGTGGAGCTTTGCAAGTTCGGCGATGGTGGCGCGGCGCTCGGGTGCATCGGCGACAAAGACTGCGCCGCCCGCGAGCTTGAGCTGTTCGACCGGCACGTTCCATTGCTTCGATGCGAGTGCGAAAAGCTTGTCGCGCGCCATGCGCCCGGCCACGATCGCCGCATTGCCGGCCGCGATGGTCACGCGCGAAGCGAGCGAGCCAATGGCGATCGGTGAGGTGTCGGTGTCAGGCTGCAACACCAGCACATGCGAAAGCGGCAGATCGAGTTCATGGGCAACCACCTGGCTCAGCATGGTCATCGCGCCTTGGCCCATGTCGCATTCGCCGCTCATGATGAAGACGCGGCCGTCCTCGTTGATCTTGACGACGACGGTCGAGCCGTCCCAGTTGCCGATCGTGCGGTTGCCGCTCACGTGCATCGCGGCCGCCATGCCGACGCCGCGCTTCTTCGGGCCATTGGACTTCGGCGCCTTGCGCTTGGCTTCCCAATCGAGCGCCTGCGTGGCTTGATCGATGCACTCGACGAGGCCGGTGCTGCCGATCTCCCAGCCGTGGATCGACACGTCGCCCTTGCGGATCGCATTGCGCTTGTGGATCTCGATCGGATCGAGCCCGAGCATGCCGGCCATCGTGTGGATGTGGCTGTTCAGCGCGAACTGCATCTGCGTTCCGCCAAAGCCGCGGAACGCGCCGTGCGGCGGATTGTTGGTGTAGACCAGCGTGGCATGCGAGCGCACGTTGGGGTTGCGATGCATGTTGTCGCTGCGCATCGCGGTGACGTGCATCACCTCGGCGGAGAGCCCGGAGTAGGCGCCGCATTCGGCAATGATGCGAACGTCCTTCGCGACGATGATCCCGTCGCGATCCATGCCCAGCTTGAGCGTGATGCGCTCGGGCACGCTGGAGCAGCACGCGAGAAAGTCTTCGAGCCGGTTGTTGACCACCCGCACCGGCTTGCCGGTCTTCACCGCCAGCAGGCCTGCGATGAGGTTGTTGGCGTCTTCCACCATCTTGCCGCCGAAGCCGCCGCCGGTGGTCGCCTGAAGAACGCGGATGCTCGAGATCGGCCGCTCCAGCGCCGCAGCAAGCCGCAGACGGGCCTGCGTGATCGACTGCGTCGAAGTCCACACCACGAGCCGGCCTTCCGGATCGATCGTCGCGACCGTGCCCATCGGCTCCAGATAGCCCGGGTACTGCGCGTGCGTGTCGTAGGTGGCTTCGTGGATGACGTGCGCGGAAGCAAAGCCCGCATCCGCATCGCCGCGTTCGAAGCGGATCTCGTGCGAGATGTTGTTGCGGCCCGGATGCACGCCCGGCGCTTCCTCGTCCATCGCCTCTTCCGTCGAGAGGATTGCGGGAAGCTCTTCGTATTCGACGCGGATCAGGTCCAGCGCATCGCGAGCAATCTCTTCGGTCGTCGCGGCAACGGCTGCAACTTCCTCACCCGCAAAGCGAACGACGCCCTCGGCGAGGATCCGCCGTTCCTTGTGATGCACGCCCCACATCGCACGTGGCGCATCGGCGCCTGTCAGCACCGCCTTCACGCCCGGCAGCGCCAGCGCTTCCGACACATCGATCGACACGATCCGCGCATGCGGATACGGGCTGCGCAGCACCTTGCCGTGCAGCATGCCCGGCACCTTGATATCGCCCGCGTACATCGCGCGCCCAAGCACCTTGGCCCGCGCGGTCACTTGCGGAATATCCGCACCCAACGTCGAGGCGCTGGGAGTAGAAAGTTCAGGGGGATTCTTCATAAGTTCACCTCCGTACCCTGGCTGTCGCAAGGACGAGCAAGGCGAAGTCCGTTCGTGAAACACCGCGGATCCGGCTCCGCCGGTCCGCTGGTGTTGCCCCCGGTAGGGGGTTGGCGTAGCGACACGAAGTGCGCGCAGCCTGGGTGCGAGTTATTCCGCGCTAATGCCAAGGTCCTTGATGACCTTGCCCATCACCGTGTACTCGGTCGAATTGATCTTGCCCAGCTTGTCCGGCGCGCCGCCTGCGGGCAATGCGCCGAACACGGCCAGCTTCTCGGCCACTTCAGGCTGCTTGACGATCTCGTTGAGGTTTTCGTTGAGCATCTTCACGACCGAGGCGGGCGTGCCCTTGGGTGCAAAGAAGCCGTTCCACGAGCCGACGATCACGTCCTTGTAGCCCAGTTCGGCGAGCGTCGGCACGTTCGGCGCGAGCTTGGAGCGCTGTGCATCGCCGATCGCGAGCGGGATCAGGCGGCCGTTGTCCAGGTACGCGCGCACGGCACCGAAGGTGACCCAGGCGGTGTCCACATGGCCGGCCACCACGTCGGTGACCGAGGGGCCCACGCCCTTGTATGGCACGTGCGTGAACTTCACGCCGGCTTCCTTGTTGAGCCATTCGCCCAGGATGTGCATCGGCGAACCCGCGCCCGGGCTGGCGTACGTCACCTGCTTGCCGGTCTTGGCGAGCTTGATCAGGTCCGGCAGCGTCTTGACGCCAACGGCCGGGTTGGCCACCAGCACCAGCGGCTGCGTCGCGGTGTTGATGATGGGCTCGAAGCCGTGAAGCACGTCGTAGCTCGCGCTCGGCGACAGCTTCATCACCAGCGGTGCGGTGGTGAAGGGGTTCGGCGTGAAGAGGAGCGTGTAGCCGTCGGCAGGAGCACGGCTGACGAAGTTGTTGCCCAGGGCACCGCCGGCGCCCGGCTTGTTCTCGATCATCACCGCCTGATTCAGACGCTGCGAGAGCTTGTCCGCGAACAGGCGCGCGATGGCGTCGGTGTCGCCGCCCGGGGGGTAGGACACGATCACGCTGATCGTCTTGGACGGGTAGGCCGCTTGGGCAAAGGCGGAGGGTCCGGCGGTCATGGCGCAAGCCGCCATCGTGGCCGCAAGAAGAACTTGGCGACGGGTCGAGAACATCACTGGCTCCTGGAAAGAACCACGCGGAGGTGAAGGCCCCGCATGGCGGCTGGCTACATGGGAAGAAACGTTGGTTTATTAGTGAAACAGTGATTCACTAACGAGAGAGAATTTTCCGCCCACAAGTTGATGCATCAACTTGCCGTAAATACCTATTGACAGTAAGAAATTTACTTTTGATTTTGTCCCGAATGCGGCTGCCAGCCGTCGTGGAACAATGCGCGCCAAATGACTGACCAAAGCTCTTCCCGGCCAGCCGGCGCACAGACAACGCCCTGGACCGAACTCGACGCAGCAGGCACCGGCCTCACCGTCGATGCCTTCATCACGACCATGATGAGCCAGGTGGGCAACGCCCTGCGGCGCATCGTGACGCTGCCTTATGCGGACCAGTTCGGGCTATCGGTTTCCGAGTGGCGCGTGCTGTCGCTCGTGGCCCATGCGGACACGCTGGCCTTCAGCGATCTGGTGCAGCAATCGACCTCGGACAAGGCGCTGGTCAGCCGCACGCTCAAGCTGCTGGAGAACAGGGGTCTGGTGGAACTGCGCGCAGAGGGCAATACGCCGCGCAAGAAGGTGTTCTGCTCGATCACGGAGTCAGGGAAGGCGCTGCATGCGGAGGCCATCCCGATCGCGCGCCAGCGTCAGGCGACGGCGTTGCGTGTGCTCGATTCGGATGAGAGGGATGGGCTGTACCGCGCGCTCATCAAGCTGCGCGAGTACTGCCGCGTCGAGGAGGAAGCGCGAGGCCGCCTACCGACTTCGCGAGACGGCGGCGGCCTGGATATTTAGCTCGCCCCCAGGCTTGCTCACTGCGTGTAGCCGCCAACCCCCGACCGGGGGCAACACCAACGGCCCGGCAAAGCCGGTTCCGCGGTGTTTTTGGTGGATCGGGGTCAGGTCTTGTAAGAGGGATCGACGCGATCCAACTTGCGAATCAGCGACGGCCAGACGAAGGCGCCGCCCATTCCGCCGGTCTGCACCTTCATCGCGTGGCCCACGCCTTCGACGATGCGCGGGTCGACCTGCGTGAGTTCGCCGCCACCAGCCTGCGCCGCGATCTGGATCTGGCAGGTGTTCTCGAAGGTGTACATCGAGAGGAAGGCATCCGCGATGGTCTTGCCCACGGTCAGCAGGCCGTGGTTGCGCAGCATCAGGAAGTTGGCCTCGCCCATGTCGGCCTGCAGGCGCGGCTTCTCGTCATCGCGGAAGGCCACGCCTTCGTAGTCGTGATACGCGAGGGACGCCAGCACGAAAGTCGACTGCTGGCTGATCGGCAGCACGCCGTTCTTCTGTGCGCTAACGGCGATGCCTGCGCGCGTATGCGTGTGCAGCACGCACTGGATGTCCTCGCGCGCCGCATGCACTGCGCTGTGGATCACGAAGCCGGCCGGATTGACCGGGTAGGGCGAGTCGATGACCTTGTTGCAGTCCTTGTCGACCTTGATCAGGCTCGACGCCGTGATCTCGTCGAACATCAGGCCGTAGGGATTGATGAGGAAGTGATGCTCCGGCCCCGGCACGCGCGCGCTGATGTGGGTGAAGACGAGGTCGCTCCAGCCATAGAGGGCGACGAGTCGGTAGCAGGCGGCAAGGTCGACGCGCAACTGCCATTCTTCGGCGCTGACGAGTTTCTGGACTTCGCTGGTGGAGGTGGCGTTCATCGGGGTCTCCTGGTGGGGTTCAGGCGGTGGCCTGCTCGGATTTCAAGGCGGACTTGTAGAGGCTCTGGCGCGGCTGCGCCATCACACGGCGAAGCATCGGCTCGAATTCGCTGATCGGCAAGGTCTCGGCCTTCGGATCGAAGGCGGGGTTGTCATAGAGCTCGCAGAACTCGGCTGTGCGCTCGAAGTTCGGGTGCCTGCGGAAGTTCTCGCGCAGGTCGCGATCGAGGCCGATGTGATGGAAGAAGTAGTGGCCCTGGAAGATGCCGTGGTGCTGCACCATCCAGTGGTTCTCCTCGCTCACGAAGGGCTTCACGATCGCCGCGGCGATGTCAGGATGGTTGAAGGTGCCGAGCGTGTCGCCGATGTCGTGCAGCAGCGCGCAGACCACGTACTCGTCATCGCGGCCGTCGCGCAGGGCGCGCGTCGCGGTCTGCAGCGAATGCGCGTAGCGATCGATCGGAAAGCCGCCGTAGTCGCCTTCGAGGATCTGCAGGTGCTTGATCACGCGGTTGGGCAGGCTGGTCGCGAACTGCATGAATTCGCCGCCGATCAGTTGCCAGTCTTCGCGCGTGCTGTCCTGCATGCGGGTGAAATTCGCTCTTGCGTTCATCGTGTCGTCTCCGTGGGAAGCGGCCCACTGTAGACCTGTGGTTGACGCTCAACTGTCAAAAATTTGACAATGTGGCGCCCATACAAACCCCCGAATGCCGCCGACTTCCAGACCCCGCATTTCCGCCGTGCATCGCTCTGCGCTGGAAGCCAACCCGTGGTTCGCCTCGATGAGCCGCGCGCAGCGCGACGCCTTGCTTGGCGCGGCCGAACTGATCCATGTGCGGCGCGGTGCGATGGTCTTCAGGCAGGGCGACCCGGTGCATGTGGGGGGCGCGGGCTTCTACGGTCTTGCGGCCGGGACCATCAAGATCTCGACGTTGCGCCAGGACGGGCGCGAGGCGATCCTCGCGGTGCTCGAGCCGGGCAATTGGTTCGGCGAGATCAGCCTCATCGACGGGTCGCCGCGCACGCATGATGCGACGGCGCTGTCGGCGCTCGACCTTCTGGTCGTGCCCTATGAAGCCTTCGCGCGGCAGATGGAAGACGCTGCTTTTGCGCGCGCTGTGGCCGCACTGCTCGCGGCGCGCGTCCGAGGGCTCTACGGATTGATGGAAGACGCGACGCTGCGCGGACTTCGCGCGCGCGTGGCGCGGCGTCTGATGTCGCTCGCCCGGGGGGACGTCACGCAATCGCCGGAGTTGCGACGCACGGTTTCTCTACCTCAGGAAGCTCTCGCGATGATGCTCGGCGTGACGCGACAGACGCTGTCGAAAGAACTCAACGCGATGGCGGAAGAGGGCGTGATCGCGTTGCGCTACGGCCGCATCGACCTGCTGTCGATCGACGCCCTGCAACGGCTAGGCAGCGCCACATGACCGTGGGGGTCAGCGAAGAACCCGACCGTCTTTCGCGATGCTGATCAGATCGATGCTGCGTCCCGGATCGCGCAAGCCC
The DNA here is from genome assembly GCF_014192575.1 of Variovorax sp. Sphag1AA. Classification (GTDB taxonomy): domain Bacteria; phylum Pseudomonadota; class Gammaproteobacteria; order Burkholderiales; family Burkholderiaceae_C; genus Variovorax. Next base: position 327,904 of record NZ_JACHYC010000001.1, read on the forward strand.
GGACGCAGGTTGATGCGGAAACCACCGACGTCGTAGTCCGTCATGCCAGCCATCACCTTCTGCAACGTCGCGGGCGTGAAGCCTTTGCCTGCTCGACGTACCGCTTCACCAGCCGTCTTGGCGGCGATGAAGCCTTCGAGGCCTTCGTAGGAGGCGGTCTGGTCCGAGTTGTCGACCGCGGCGAGGTATTCCTTGACGATCGGGATCGCGGACGGGCGCGGCGAGGGCACGACCTGCGAGATCACCATCCCGCCCACATCCTTTCCGAGGCTTGCGTAGAGCGGGTCGATGCCCACGATCGAGAACGTCATCAGGGTGCCGTAGTAGCCGCTCTTGCGCAGCTTGCGCACCACGTTCGAGGTCGTGCCCGACAGCGACACCAACACGATGGCCTGCGGGGACTGCTTCAGCACGCCTGCGATCGCGGCATCGATCTTGTCGTCGTTCGCTGGCACCATCGCGGTCGCGACGAGCGGCGAGATCTTGAGCTCGTCGATCGCCTGCTGGACCGCCGCGAGGCCCGCGCGGCCCATCGCATCGTCATCCCCAATGAGCGCGATGCGCGATTGCCCGACGGCGGCGCACTGCCGCAGGATCTTGATCGCCTCGTCGCCCATGCTCGGACGCACGTGGAAGACGTTGGGGGAGTTCGGGCCGCGCAGGTTGTCGGCGGCGGCGAATGGCGCGAAGAGGATCGAGCCCTGCTTCGCGGCGATGGCGGCCCCGGCTTCGCTGCTGGCGGTGCCGACGAAACCAAAAAGCATGTCCACCTTGTCTGCGTCCAGAAGCTTGCGCGCATTGGCGGTTGCGCGAGCGGCGTCGTAGCCGTCATCGAGTTGCAGCAGCTTGAGGTGGATGCCGCTCGTCGCGCTGGATTCGTTGAACTGGTCGGCGTAGAGCTTGGCGCCAGCCGCGAAGGCAAGGCCGATCTCGCTGGCTGCGCCCGTCAGGGGCACCGATTGCCCGAGGATGACGGTGCGTGGTGTCGCCGGTGTGGCTGCTGCACGGCTAGCGTTGGTCGTTTGCGCGTGCGCGGGTCGGCTCGCATAGATCGCGCTTCCGCCGAGCAATAGCATGCCGCCGGTCTTGCCCATCCAGCTTCTGCGCGTCAGTTCCATGGCCAACCTTTCTTGCAATTGATAAAAAATGTATCAACTTGGTTGGCGCAAACAAAGGGATTAGTTCACAGGTCTGACGCTGACCCGCCATGAAGGCGGTCGATGAGGTCGTTGCAGCGATCCAAAAATGTTAACTTTTGCATCACGCGTGTGGCATTTTTCACAGGGGCAATTCGGCCCGTGCTGTCACCATTCCCGCCGTACCGGAAATCACCGCCGGCGATCGAAATGAAGTCAACGCCAACAGATACCGCCCTCCTTGAAAACGCACTTCTTGCCATCGAAAAAGTGCTTGCGCATGCTGACAGTGAACTCGGGGGAGGTCCGGAATTCGGACTGGCGATCGACCTGCCGATCGACGTGATCGACATGGCTTCACGCAAGGAAATGCAGCGCTTTCGCACCAGCGCGGCGCAGTCAGCGGTGAACATCTGCCTGAGCGCCGCCGCGGCGCTGGTCGACGTGAGCAAGACGCTGATGAGCGCGCCGGGCGATCGGTCGCCTGAAGACCTGGAGCGCGAGTTTCAGGCGCTGATTACCCACACGAAGATCGCGAGTCGTTCTGCCCATCGCGCAGCGCTCATCCTGGCGGAGCAGGAGGATGCCTTGTCGGCGCGGGGGATCGAAACGGCGGCCGCGAACGAAGCGCAGCCGCTCTCGCTCGCGTACTGACCCGCCCGAAGGCGGCGCTCGCGCTCAGACGCGTTCGAACACCAAATCCCAGACGCCGTGGCCGAGCTTGAGGCCGCGGTTCTCGAACTTCGTCAGGGGCCGGTAGGCCGGTTTGGGCGCATAGTCCTGCGCGGTGTTGCGCAGCAGCGGTTCCTGCGAGAGGACTTCGAGCATCTGCTCGGCATAAGGTTGCCAGTCGGTGGCGCAATGCAGATAGCCGCCGGGCGCGAGCCGGTCCGCCAACTTGCGGACGAGCGGGCCCTGGATCAGCCGCCGTTTGTTGTGCCGCTTCTTGTGCCACGGGTCGGGGAAGAAGACATGCACGCCTGACAGCGTCGCCGGCGGCAGCATGTGGTCGAGCACATCGACCGCGTCGTGGGCGCAGATGCGGATGTTCTTCAGGTTCTGCTCGCCGATGCGCTTGAGCAGCGCGCCGACGCCGGGCTCATGCACCTCGCAGCAAAGGAAGTTCTTCTCGGGCAGGAGCGCCGCGATGTGCGCTGTGGCCTCGCCCATGCCGAAGCCGATTTCGAGGATCGTCGGTGCCTTGCGGCCGAAGGTCGACTCGAAGTCGAGCGGGGCGGGGTTGTAGGGGAGCAGGAATTGGGGTCCGAACTCCTCGTAGGCGCGCGCCTGGCCTTCGGTGGTGCGTCCGGCGCGCCGGACGAAGCTCTTGAGCCGCCGATGCAGCGGATGCGCTTCGCCGGTGGGCTTGTCGGCCGGGGCGTCTTCCGGCGGGGTGTCGGGAATATCGTTGATGGGACTGGTCACGGGCGCGAATTGTAGAGATCGCGCCACTGCGGGACCCACTCTGCGAGTGCCTCGGTGGCTGAGCCAGCGTTCGTGGCACGAAGTCCGAGTTGCTGCGCGGCAGCATCGAGCGCCGCCAGCGCCTCTGCAGGCGTACCCGCCTGCAATGCGGTTGCCCCGTTCTGCTTGGAGAGCTTGTCGCCGTCCGGCCCGAGCACCAGCGGCGTGTGGAGGTAGCGGGGCGTCGGCACGCCGAGCGCACGTTGCAGCAGGATTTGCCGCGCGGTGTTGTCCGCGAGATCCTCGCCGCGTACGACGTCCGTCACGCCTTGCTCGGCATCGTCGACCACAACGGCGAGCTGGTACGCCCATGGGCCGTCCGCGCGCTTGAGCACGAAATCGCCGACTTCATGGGCCACGTCCTGCTGCTGATCGCCGAGTCGGCGGTCGTGCCAATGCACCAGCGGCTCCGCTGATACTTGCTGGAATTTCGTCGCGGCAAATCGCCAGGCGCGCGCAGCCTTGGCGTGCAAGCCATCGCGGCAAGTGCCCGGGTAGACGCGCTCGCCGTGCCGCGTGTGCGCGACGCCGAGCCGTGCCAGCGCTTCGTCGATGTCCTTGCGGGAACAGCCGCAGGGATAGGCGAGCGCCGCGGCTTTCAGTTTGTCCAGCGCAACTTCATAGCGATGCGCGCGCTGCGTCTGCCACACCGGCGGTTCGTCGGGCAACAGCGCGCAGGCGGCGAGCTGCGAAAGAATCACTTCGCCCATGGCGGGCAGACAGCGCTCGGTGTCGGCGTCCTCGATCCGAACCAGCCAGCGGGCATCCGGGCCTTGCGCCCGTACGTCGAGCCAGCTCGCGAGCGCTGCCACCAGCGAACCGGCATGAAGCGGGCCGGTCGGCGAAGGAGCGAAGCGGCCGATCCGCGTCATGCCTCTCCGCGGAAGCGTCAGATGACCTTGAGCGCGAGCGTCAGGCCGGAAAGGAATGCGTCCTCGACCCGATGCCCGAGGCACCAGTCGCCCGCCACGCCGATGCGGGCCTTGGCGTCCCACAGATGCTCTTCGCCGACCGGCACCTGCGTTTGCGCTTCAGGCCAGCAGCGTGCCTGCGAATGCGAGGGTTCGGCGCGGATGCCGGTGATCTCGGCGAATGCGCGGAGCAGCTTGGCCTCGACGCGCGGGCGATCGTCGCGCAGATGTTCCTGCGACCAAGTCGGGCTGGCCTGCACCGTCCAGCGCTCGATGCGATCGCGACCGGGCTTGGACGATTCGCGCGCCAGCCAGGCAATGCGGTGATGGGTGCTACGCGCCACGTTCCATTGCGGACCGAGGTGCGACATCGTTGGTTGATTGGCCTGGGGGAACGCGATCATCAGCGTCCAGCACGGCGCGATACGCACTGGTTCAACTTTCTTGCTGATCGTGCGCGAGAGCCTGCCGCCATCGAGCAGCTCTCGCGTGCGGGCCGGCGGCACTGCGAGAAGTACCGCGTCGAAGCCCGAATAGACGTGCTGTGAATCATCGTCGCCGGTCGTGCGGAGCTGCCAGCGCGTGGCGTCGAGCGCGTCGGGCTCGATGCGCGTCACGTTGGTCCGCGTGACGAGGGAATCACCGAGCGGCGCGGCCCATTGGGCGACGAGCGCGTCCATGCCCGGCTGGGCAACCCAGTGCTGTTCGAGGCCGGGGAGGGCGGCTTCGGCAACCCGGCCATGTGCGTCGAGCACGCGCACGAGGTTCGCGCTCCAGGGCTTGCAAACGCCCGGTGCCGTCTCGATGGCCTGGGTGAATCGCGGATCGCGCACGGTGAAGTACTGTGCGCCGCTGTCGAAGCGGCCGAACGGTGTCGACACGCTGGCCATGCGCCCGCCCGCGGTGGCTTCGCGCTCGAAGACGGTGACGCGATGGCCCGCCTGGATCAGCGTGCGGGCGCAAGCCACGCCCGCGATACCCGCCCCGACCACCGCAAAGTGGCGGGACGGCGTGGATCGGTGGCGGTCGGCTGGGGGGCGAAGAATCATGTCGGTCGTCTCGCTGGTTGGATTGTGTGAAGCAGGCAAGCCACTCTAACCGCTGACGACCGCTCTTCAGCGTCCGCGGTGACGTTCGAGCAACGCCCGGCGGCTGCCTTCGTGCTCGAACTGCTCGAGCCACCACTGCAGCGCGCGCCCGGGCTTGCCGGCGCTGCGAACGCGCCAGGCGCAGTGCATGGTGGCGAGCGGCTGCACGCGCATCGTCTTGCGCTCCACCAGATGCCCGGCCTCGATGTACGGCCGGGCCATCGGCTCGGGGAGGAAGCCGCCTCCGAGCCCATGCAACTGCGCGGCCAGCTTGGCCTGCATGGTCGGGACGGTCAGCACGTCCTGTCCGCCGACCAGATTGACCGTCATGCTCGGACCGGCGCGCGACGAATCCGCCGCCGCGACCGCCCGGTATTGCTTGAGCACATCGTCGCTCAGCGGTTCTTCGACGCGCGCCAGCGGATGGTGCGGCGCCACGGCGTAGACGAACGCCAGTTCGCCGATCGGCCGGCTCCGGATGCCAGTGGCGGTGAAGGCGAGGCTGGCGGCATCGAGCACCGCGCCGATGGCGAGGTCGGCTTCTCCGCTCGTCAGTGCCTCGATGGTGCCGAGCAGCGTTTCGTCCCGCAGCTTGAGACGCGTCGGCGGTTCGAGGGCGTAGAAGGCGTTGACCAGATCGAGCAGCGGGTCGCGCGCGATCACGCTGTCGACCGCGATGGTCAGCATCGGCTCCCAGCCGGTGGCGACGCGCTTGACGCGGTTGGCCACCGAATCGATCTCGCTGAGCAGGCGGGAGCCCTCGCGGAGCAGTTCGACACCCGCCTCGGTCACGCGTGCCTGTCGGCCGCTGCGGTCGAACAGAAGCACGTCCAGTGCGTCTTCGATCAGCCGGACGCGGTAGCTCAGCGCGCTCGGCACGAGGTTCAGCGCGCGTGCGGCCGCCGCGAAGCTGCCGGTGCTGGCCACGGTCTGCAGCATCGCGAGGGCGTCGGGCGTCAGGACGTCGCGGGCGGTCGGCATGAGGGCTGATCGTTCAAAAAAATTGAATGATGCCATCAAACGGCATTGCTTTTCGCTGAAGGTGCGGATCCTAAAGTTCTGGACATCCGCCGCGCACAGGGCGCGGCATACCGAAAGGCCCTTGATGGAAGGGCAGGAGTTCAACGATGTTGCAAGTCCGTAAATCACAGGAACGCGGTTATGCCGATCACGGCTGGCTGCGCTCGTTTCACAGTTTTTCCTTCGCCGGCTACTACGATCCCGAGCACATGGGTTTCGGCAACCTGCGTGTGATCAATGAAGACCGGGTCGCCGCGGGCGCCGGCTTCGGCACGCACGGCCACCGGGACATGGAAATCATCAGCTACGTGCTGTCGGGCGAACTCGCGCACAAGGACAGCATGGGCAACGTGGAATCCATTCCGCCCGGCGACGTCCAGCGGATGAGTGCTGGCCGCGGCGTGATGCACAGCGAGTTCAACCACAAGGCCGACCAGACGACGCACTTTCTGCAAATCTGGATCGAACCGAATGTGCGCGGCATCGAGCCGGGCTACGAGCAGAAGAGCTTTTCGGAAGACGAGAAGCGCGGCAAGCTGCGTCTCGTTGCATCGCCCGACGGCGCGGAGGGCTCGGTGCTGGTGCACGCCGACGCGAAGCTCTTCGCAGGACTGTTCAACGGTGACGAGAAGGCCAGCCTGACGCTCGATCCGAAGCGCAAGAGCTACGTGCATCTGGTGCGTGGCGAGCTCGAGGCCAACGGCACGAAGCTCTCCACCGGAGATGCTGCCCTGATCCAGGGCGAATCTCAACTCACGCTCGACGGCGGCAAGGACGCCGAAGTGCTGGTATTCGACCTCGCCGCTTGAAGCGGCGGGTTTTCCTTTTCAACGATTTTTCAACCCAGGAGTCCATCCCATGACCACCACCACCGCATCCAACTACGCCGCTCCGGCCGCGACGACCGGCGCAGCGCAAGACGCGCTGGCCTTGATCGGGCGCATCCTGATCGCGGCGCTCTTCATTCCGGCCGGCTTCGGCAAGCTGATGGGCTTCGCCGGCACGGTGGGCTACATCGCGTCTGCAGGGCTGCCGCTGCCGCAGCTTGGCGCAGTGATCGCGATCGTCGTTGAACTCGGCTTCGGCATCCTGTTGCTGGTCGGCTTCAAGTCGCGTCTGGCAGCGATCGTCATTGCGGTGTTCACCGTGGCGGCTGCGGTGTTCTTCCACAACTACTGGGGCATGCCCGCTGACAAGGCGTATGTGAACCAGCTGATGTTCTTCAAGAACCTGGCCATCGCCGGCGGTCTGCTTGCCATCGCGGCGTTCGGCCCCGGCCGCATCAGCGTGGATCGGAAGTAACCCCTCTGACACCCCCCTTCAGGGGGGCAACACCAGCGGACCGGCAAACCCGGTCCGTTGGCGTTTCTGGCATAAGCTCTCCCGCTTGATTTGCACGGAGGGGCGATGGCCGAGATCGTTGTTGTTTTTCATTCAGGCTACGGGCACACGCAACGCGTGGCGCAGGCCGTGGCCGACGGTGCGGGCGCGCACCTGCTGGCGATCGATGCCGATGGCAATCTGCCGGCCCACGGCTGGGACCTTCTCGCGGGAGCCGACGCGATCATCCTCGGCGCGCCGACCTACATGGGCGGGCCGAGCTGGCAGTTCAAGAAGTTTGCCGACGCCTCTTCGAAGGTCTGGTACACGCAGGGCTGGAAGAACAAGTACTTCGCCGGCTTCAGCAACAGCAGTGCAATGAACGGCGACAAGGACGCGACGCTGACCTACCTGTGGCACTTCGCGATGCAGCACGGCGGGCTGTGGATCAGCCTCGGCATCATGCCGAGCAACGACAAGGCAGCGAAGCGCGATTCGCTCAACTACGTCGGCGGCTACAACGGCCTGCTCACCACCTCGCCCACGGATGCCAGCCCAGCCGAGATGGCCAAGGGCGATTTCGAAACAGCCATCGCGTTCGGCGAGCGCATCGCTGCAGTGCTACAAAACTGATCCAGATTCAGACCGGAACACCACGATGACCGCAACGCTCCAGCTTCAACCGCACGACAAGGACCTGGGAGGCGGCTTCAACGTCCGCCGCCTGCTGCCGGCCGCCAAGCGCCGCTCCGTCGGGCCTTTCGTTTTCTTCGATCATTTCGGGCCGGCGACCGAACAGCCCGGCAACCAGCACGACGTGCGTCCGCATCCGCACATCGGCCTGGCGACGGTGACCTATCTTTTCGAGGGCGCGATGATGCATCGCGACAGCATCGGTAGCGTGCAGGAGATTCGTCCGGGCGCGATCAACTGGATGACCGCAGGGCGCGGCATCGTCCACTCGGAGCGCAAGCCCGAGCACCTGCTCCAGTCGACCTACGTGAACCACGGCCTTCAGCTCTGGTGTGCATTGCCACTAGCGCATGAAGAAGCCGAGCCCAGCTTCACCCATACGGCGGCCGAAGAGATTCCGGCGCTCGAAGTGCAGGGCGTGCCCGTCCGGGTGCTGGTGGGCGAGGCCTTTGGCGTCCGCTCTCCGGTGAAGACGTTCTCGAAGACGATCTATCTCGACCTCGCACTGCCGGCCGGCGCGCGGTTCGAACTGCCTGCAGTTGCCGACGAGCTGGCGATCTATCCGGTGGATGGCGACCTGATGCTCGATGGCGAACCGGTCGCCCAGCACACGATGGCGTTGCTGGCCGACGGGCAGGGCGGTGTGCTCACGACGCAAGGCGCGGTCCGCGCCGTGGTCATCGGCGGCGAACCGCTCGACGGGCCGCGCTTCATCACCTGGAACTTCGTGTCGAGCCGGCGCGAACGCATCGTCGAAGCTGGCGCCGACTGGACCGCGCAGCGCATCGGACATGTGCCAGGCGAGACGGAGTTCATCCCCTTGCCGGACCACCCGGCCTTCCGCGCGGCAGACTAAGCGCGGGACCCCGTGGAACCGGCTTCGCCGGGCCGCCGGGGTCGCCCCCGGAGAGGGGGTGCCCGAGCCACACGAAGTGGGCGAGGCTGGGGGAGATCAACTTTTCCTTGCGATATCCGGATCCTCGGAGGCCCGGGCGCTGATGCCGTTGGCGCGTGCCTTGAGATCCGGTGAAAGCGACTCGCGGCCGTCGAAAACGAAGCACTCGCCCTGGTAGTGCGCCCCGCCAACCTCTTCGAAATATTTGAGGATTCCGCCGTCGAGCTGCACCACGTTGTCCAGCCCGAGTTCGTGCATCAGGATTGCGGCCTTCTCGCAGCGGATGCCGCCGGTGCAGAAACTCACCACCGTCTTGCCGGCAAGCTCGTCGCGGTGCTTCTGCACGGCCTTGGGGAATTCGGTGAACTTGTGGATGCGCCAGTCGATCGCGCCTTCGAAAGTGCCGTAGTCGACCTCGAACGCATTGCGGGTGTCGAGCATCGCGACCGGCTTGCCGGCATCGTCGTGGCCCTGGTCGAGCCAGCGCTTGAGCGTGGCGGCGTCCACGCCGGGTGCACGGCCGGCGGCCGGCTGGATGGCGGGATGGTCCATCCGGATGATCTCGCGCTTGATCTTGACCAGCATGCGACGGAAAGGCTGCGACGCGGACCAGCTTTCCTTGGCTTCGAGGTCCGCAAAGCGCGGATCCGCTCGGAGAACGGCCAGGAAAGTGCGCACCGAATCGGGCGTGCCGGCCACGAACAGATTGATACCTTCCTGCGCGACGAGGATCGTGCCCTTGAGATCGAGCTCATGGGTCTTGGCGCGAAGCATTTCGCGCAATTCGGCGGCATCGTCGATCGGGACGAACTTGTAGGCCGCAATGTTTAAAGTCTCTTGCACGGGGCGGGATTTTAGGCGGCCGGGCCGGTGCAATCGCCAACGCAATAGGGTCAGCGAGATCACATCGTGAAGCCCTCGCTTTCTACAATCGCCGGATGTTTGTTCACCTGCGCCTGCACACCGAGTTCTCCGTCGTCGACGGCACCAACCGCATCGATGAAGTTGTCAAGGCGGCGGCCGCCGATCAACAGCCCGCGCTGGCGATCACCGACCTGAACAACCTGTTCGGTGGCGTCAAGTTCTACAAGGAAGCGCGGGGCAAGGGCGTCAAGCCGGTTTTGGGCGCCGAAGTGGTGGTCGAGGGGCTGGGGTCGGACCCCGCCGCGCTCACGCGCATCGTGCTGCTGGTGCAGAACAAGGAGGGCTACCTCAATCTCTCCGAGCTGCTCGCGCGTGCGTGGACGCAGAACGTTGGCCGCGGGCAGGCCCAGGCGGCGTGCAAGCTGGCGTGGATCAAGGAGCTGCAGGGCGGGCTGATCGCGCTGTCGGGTGCGCAGGCCGGGCCGCTGGGAGCGCCGCTGCTCCAAGGCAAGCGCGAGCGCGCGGCCGAGGTTGCGCTGGAGCTGGCGGGCATCTTTCCGCATCGCTTCTACATCGAACTGCAGCGGGCCGGCCGGCCGGACGACGAACCGCATGTGATCGCCGCCGTGCAGCTCGCTGCGCGACTCAAACTGCCGGTGGTCGCGACGCATCCGGTGCAGTTCGCGACGGCCGACGACTACGAGGCGCACGAGGCGCGCGTCTGCATCTCCGAAGGCGAGATCCTTGGCAACCCGCGGCGCATCCGCAAGTTCACCAAGGAGCAGTACTTCAAGTCTTCCGCGCAGATGGAGAAGCTCTTCGCCGACGTGCCGAGCGCCATCGCGAACACCGTCGAGATTGCCAAGCGCTGCAACCTGACGCTCGTGCTTGGCAAGCCGCAGCTGCCGAACTTCCCGACGCCCAACGGCATGCCGATCGAGGATTACTTCCGGCACGCCTCGCTCGAGGGCTTGGAGGAGCGTCTGGTGCACCTCTACCCCGATGTTGCGAAGCGCGATACCGAGCGTCCACGCTACGTGGAGCGGCTCGAATTCGAGATCAACACCATCCTGAAGATGGGGTTCCCCGGCTACTTCCTGATCGTGGGCGACTTCATCAACTGGGCCAAGAACAACGGCTGCCCGGTGGGGCCGGGCCGGGGCTCCGGGGCAGGTTCCCTGGTGGCCTACGCGCTGAAGATCACCGACCTCGATCCGCTCGAATACAAGCTGCTTTTCGAACGTTTCCTGAACCCGGAGCGGGTGTCGATGCCCGACTTCGACATCGACTTCTGCCAGGGCAACCGCGATCGCGTGATCGACTACGTGAAGGACAAGTACGGCCGCGACGCAGTGAGCCAGATCGCCACCTTCGGCACGATGGCGGCGCGTGCCGCCATCCGCGACGTGGGTCGTGTGATGGACATGAGCTACACCTTCTGCGACGGCATCAGCAAGCTGATCCCGAACAAGCCGGGCATGTCGGTCACGCTGCAATACCCGCCTTCGCCCAAGGTCGAAGGCGACAAGAACAACTACGCGATCGAGATGGAGCCGCAGCTCGCGGCGCGCATCGAGAAAGAGGAAGAAGTCCGCACCGTCGTCGAGATGGCGCAGAAGCTCGAAGGCATGACCCGCAATATCGGCATGCACGCCGGTGGTGTGCTGATCGCGCCGGGCAAGCTCACCGACTTCTGCCCGCTCTACCAGCAGCCGGGCAGCGATTCGGCGGTGAGCCAGTACGACAAGGACGACGTGGAAGCCGTCGGCCTGGTGAAGTTCGACTTCTTGGGGCTGGCAACACTCACCATTCTCGAGATCGCCAAGGAATTCATCGTCAAGCGCCACAAGGGGCAGGAGAACTTCGCGTTCGAGAACATCCCGCTCAACGACGCGCCGACCTACAGGCTCTTCGCCGAAGGCAAGACAGAAGCCGTGTTCCAGTTTGAATCGCGCGGCATGCAGGGCATGTTGAAGGACGCGCGGCCGACGCGGCTCGAAGACCTGATTGCGCTGAACGCGCTGTACCGCCCCGGTCCGATGGACCTGATCCCGAGCTTCGTCGCGCGCAAGCACGGACGCGAGACGGTGGAGTATCCGCACCCGATGGTGGCGGACATGCTCTCCGAGACCTACGGGATCATGGTCTACCAGGAACAGGTGATGCAGACCGCGCAGATCCTGGGCGGTTACTCGCTCGGCGGCGCCGACTTGCTGCGTCGCGCGATGGGAAAGAAGAAGGCCGAGGAGATGGCGGAGCACCGCCAGATCTTCCGCAAAGGTGCAGCGCAGAACGGCATCAACGAGGCGAAAGCCGACGAAATCTTCGACTTGATGGAGAAGTTCGCGGGCTACGGCTTCAACAAGTCGCACGCCGCCGCGTACTCCCTGCTGGCCTATCACACCGGCTGGCTCAAGGTGCACTACACGGCCGAGTTCTTCTGCGCCAACATGACCGTGGAAATGGACAACACCGACAAGCTGAAGGTGTTGTTCGAGGATGCGCAGAAGAACTTCGGCATCACCTTCGAGCCGCCGGATGTGAACCGCGGCAACTATCGCTTCGAGCCGGTCAATGACAAGGTCATCCGCTATGGCCTGGGTGCGGTCAAGGGAACCGGCCAACTCGCGGTCGAGGCGGTTGTTCGGGCGCGAGAGGAGGGCGGCCCGTTCAAGAGCCTGTTCGACTTCTGCGTTCGGGTGGACCGCCAGCGCATCAACAAGCGTACTGTCGAAGCGCTGATCAAGGCCGGCGCCTTCGATTCGCTGCAGCAGAACCGCGCATCACTGATCGCATCGCTGGATCGTGCCTTCGAGTTCGCATCGGCGACCGAGGCCAATGCGGCGCAGGTCGACATCTTCGGCGACAGCGAGCACGGCTCGGCGGCGCAGGAGCCCGACCTGATCGATGCGACGCCATGGGGTGTGAAAGAACGACTGACCTACGAGAAGACGGCGGTCGGCTTCTACCTGTCGGGGCATCTCTTCGACGAGGTCGAGCACGAAGTGCGCCGCTTCTGCAAGCGTGCGATCGACGACCTGATCGACAGCCGCGAGCAGCAGGTGATCGCCGGCATCGTGAGCGACTTCCGCGTCATCAACGGCCAGCGCGGGCGGCTGTGTATCTTCAAACTGGACGACAAGTCGGGCTCGATCGAGGCGACCGCCGACGAGGCGTTGTTCAACGCCAACCGCAATGTGCTCAAGGACGATGAACTCGTGATCGTGAGCGGCCGGCTGCAACCGGCGCGCGGCGGCTTCGAGGCCCGGTTCCAGGTCATGCAGGCATGGGACCTGGCGGCGGCGCGCTGCCGCTTTGGTAAATACCTGCGTGTGGCGGTCAACGGCAAGGCACCGGATATCGCGCGCCTCGTGAAGGAATTTCCGCCGCGCACCGAGCAAAGCGAACACGGCGAGCTGCTCCAGGGCCTGGGCGTGCGTCTGTCGATGGCCCGGAACGGCGCGCAGGTCGAGCTTCAACTCGGGGAGCGCGCGAAGTTCTTCCCGACCGATGCCGCGCTGGCGAGCTGGATGGCGCAGGCCGAGGCCGGCAAGGCAGCCGTCGTCTACGAGTAAGCGGACTCCCCGATGCTCGACACGCTGGACCGCCAGCTTTTCCTGTTGCTGAACGCACATGCCGATGCACCCCGCTGGTGGATCGGCTTGTGGACCTTTCTTGCCGTCCAGGCGCATTGGCTTCTGCTGGTGCTGCTGGCGGTCTACGTGCTGCGTCGAGGGAAGGCATCCCTCACACCGCTGCTGGCGGCAGTCATCGCGCTTGCATTGGGCGCGGTGGCCTGTGAGCTCATCGGCCACTTCTGGAACAGGCCGCGGCCATTTGTGCTCGGACTGGGTTTCCTGCATCTGCACCATGGGCCCAGTGCCTCGTTTCCGAGCAGCCACGCGACAGCCTACGGAGCCATTGCCTTCTCGTTCCTGCTGATGGCGGGCCATCGCGCCTTTGGCTGCATCCTGCTCGTGCTCGCCGTCCTGGTGGCTGTGGCGCGTGTGGTCGTCGGGGTGCACTACCCGATGGACGTCCTCTTCGGCCTCATCCTCGGCGGCCTTGCGGCGAGCGTTGCCCACTACGTGTTCGCGAGGGCTGGACGGCGGCATGCAACGCGCGGCATGATCGTGCCCCCGCAAACATCCGGGAAGGAGGAGCAATGACCATGCATACCAAGCTGCGTTCGGTTTCTCTCGCGACTGCGCTTGCCGCCTGCGCGACGCTTTCGCAAGCCGCCGGATTCGTCCTGACGAGCCCCAACATCAAGCCCGGCAGCACGCTGACGGATGCTCACGTGTTCAACGGCTTCGGCTGCTCCGGCAAGAACGTCTCCCCCGCATTGAAGTGGAGCGGAGCGCCCAACGGCACCAAGAGCTTCGCCGTGACCGCATACGACCCCGATGCGCCGACCGGTTCGGGCTGGTGGCACTGGGTGATCTACAACATTCCCGCCTCGGCCAACGAGATTCCCGAGGGCGCCGGCACCGCTGACGGCAAGGGATTGCCGGCCGGGAGCATGCAGGGGCGCACGGATTTCGGCGCGCCGGGTTTCGGTGGCGCTTGCCCGCCGGCAGGGGACAAGCCGCACCGGTACATCTTCACCGTGTACGCGCTGAAGACCGACAAGCTGGACATTCCGGCGGATGCCACTGCTGCGCTGGTCGGCTTCATGATCAATGCCAACAAGCTTGGGTCGGCGAGCTTCTCCGCGAAGTACGGGCGCGCGAAGTAACCCGGCTGCGCGCCAGCACGGCGGCCGGCGTCAGCCCTTCGGCTTGAGCGAGATGATCAGGCGCGCAGGCACCGTGCCGTCGATGTCGCGCGGCAGCTTCTCGGTCTTCTGCAATGCCCGCAACGCAGCTTGGTCCCAGCTGGAGTTGCCGCTCGATTTCGTGATCTGCGGTGTGCCGACGATCGTGCCGTCGGGTGCAAGGCGCACGTCGAATTCCGCCGACGGATTGCCGCTGACGAGATCGGCATCGGGGAACACCACGTTGGGCCGAACAGCCGCCTGGACTTTGCCCGCGTAGCTCCCCGACGGGCCGGAAGAACGCGCGGCCGTACCGGTGGAGTTTTCATTGCCGGTGCCGGCCAGCGCCTGCATCCGCTTGAGCGTCGCCGCGCGATCGGCAGCTGCCTGGGCGGCCTGCTTCGCATCGGCTTCCTTCTTCTTCGCGGCATCGGCCTGCTGCTTGGCTTCGGCTTCCTGCTTTCGCTTCTGATCGGCGAGCTTCTTCTGCTCGTCCTTCTTGCGCTCAGCTTCCTCCTCTTCGCGCTTGCGAGCCTCGGCTTCCTTCTTCTGCTGGTCAGCCTTCTTCTGGGCCTCGAGCTTCTTCTGCTGCTCGACGCGCTGCTGCTCCAGCTCGCGTTCCTTCTGTTCCTTGAGCTTCTTCTCGCGTTCGAGGGCGATGTCGGGCTGGCGCGGCGTAGGAGTCGGCTCAGGCGGCTTTGCAGCCTGGGGCGGCGGGGGAGGAGGTGGCGGCGGGGGGGCGGGCGTCGGGACCGGCGGGGGAGGCGTCGGCGTTGGCGGCGAGACAGCGCGGGGCGCGGCCTGCTGGACGGTCGACGACCACAGCTCGGCCTCGACGGCATCGTTCTCGGCCTCGCGGCGCCAGCTCACGCCCCATGTCAGCAGGGCGATCAGCAGCGCGTGCGCAAAGAGCGCCAGCAGCACGGCGCGCAGCGTGCCACGCTGCGGTGGTGGCGCAAATTCGGGGCGTTCCGCGGCGAGCGACATGCCTTACTTCGCGCCCGTGGTCTGCACCGAGAGCCCGACCCGCTCGATGCCGCTGCGCTTGAGCTGGTTCATCGCCTTGACCACGGTCTCGTACTTGACCGACTTGTCGGCGCTGATGACGACAGGGCGATCTGCATCGCCGCCTTGCGCGGTCTTGGCTGCCGAGCCGATCTGCGTCATCGGGATCGAGCTGCCGCCGCTTCCGGTGGATGGATCTTTCTTGATCTGCACTTCGTCATCGCTCTTGATGACGATCTCGATCGGCTTGTCGGGCTGCTTGTTGGCCTTGTCGACACTCGGCAGGTTGATCACGCTCGGCGTGATCAGCGGCGCGGTGACCATGAAGATGATCAGCAGCACCAGCATCACGTCGATGAACGGGACCATGTTGATCTCGTTGATCGTTCGGCGGCCGCGGCCGCGGGAGGACATGGCTGGCATGGTGTCGTGCTCCGCTTCAGCGGCCCGTCGCCGCGGCGACGGTCGCCGGATTCTGGTGGGCCGTCAGGTTGCGCTGGAGGATGTTCGAGAACTCTTCGATGAAGGTCTCGAGCGCGATCGCGATCTTGTCGATTTCGCGGGCAAACCGGTTGTAGGCGACCACGGCCGGGATGGCGGCAAACAGGCCGATCGCGGTGGCAACGAGCGCTTCGGCGATGCCGGGCGCGACGGTGGAGAGCGTCACTTGCGCCAGGGCGGCGAGACCGGTGAAGGCATGCATGATCCCCCAGACGGTGCCGAAAAGGCCGACGTACGGCGAGACCGATCCGACGGTGGCGAGGAAGGAGAGGTTCTGTTCGACCGCGTCGAGCTCGCGCTGGAAGCTCGCGCGCATCGCACGGCGGGAACCGTCGAGCAGCGTGCCGGGGTCGGACACATGACGCTCGCGCAGCTTCTGATATTCGCGCATGCCGGAGGCAAAGATGCGTTCCATGGGGCCGGCGAACTTCGCGTTCTGCGCGGCGGAAGAGAACAGCTCGTTCAGGCTCGTGCCCGACCAGAAGTCGCGCTCGAAGTCTTCATTGAGTGCGCGGGTGCGCTTGAGGGAAAAGAACTTGCGGAAGATGGCAGCCCAGCTCGCGACGGAAACGATGATGAGCAATGCCACCACCAACTGGACCGGAAGGCTGGCGTGCAGCAGCAGGGAAATGATCGAGAGGTCTTGATTCATGGCTTGAAAGGTTGAGACATGGAGCCGGCATGGCGCTCGAGGGTTCCCGAAACCTGACGCGGGATTCGTGCCGGCCGCAGCGTGTCGGCCTGGACCCAGCCGATGCGGATCGTGCCTTCGCACAGGAGCACCGCATTTTCCTCAGTGCTCGCACCGGTGGGCCGCTCTGATTTTGATAGCACGCGCTGGGCGATTATCAACGACGCGGAACCGATCTGCCGGAGTTCGGCTGTAACCAGCAGTTCATCGTCGAGGCGCGCGGGCCGGTGGTATTTGAGCTGCGTTTCGCTGACCACGAAGATGCCGCCGGTCTCTTCGCGCAGTCGTTGCTGCGCAATGCCCATCGAGCGCAACCATTCGGTGCGCGCGCGTTCCATGAACTTCAGGTAGTTGGCGTAGAACACGATGCCGCCTGCATCGGTGTCCTCCCAGTAGACCCGGATCGCGAGCGTGAAGCAGGCCCCCACGCTCGGCACTTGCGTGTCCTCGCTGCCCCCCGAGGGGGCGCGAGCTTGCTTGGGGCGGCCCGGCGCGGCGCTCACGCTCATGCGGTAATGGCCGCGTTCGCCCACACGCGCAGGCGGTCGATGGATTCTTCGAGGTGTGCCATCGAGCTGGCGGTAGAAAAGCGGACGAAGCGCGAGGTCTCGGCCGTGCCGAAATCCCGTCCCGGCGTGACTGCGACGTGCGCTTGCTTCATGGCCTCGAAAGCAAAGTCCCAGCTGCCGGAGATGCCAAGCCGCTCCGCCAAGCTGGAACAGTCGGCCCAGGCGTAGAAGGCGCCGTCGGGCATCACCGGCACGTCGAGGCCCAGCGCGTTGAGCTGCGGAATGAACCAGTCGCGGCGCGCCTTGAACTCGGCGCGGCGGCGCTCGTACTCGGCGATGCTGTCGGCCTCGAAGCAGGCGAGCGCAGCGTACTGCGACACCGTGCTTGCGCAGATGAACAGGTTCTGCGCCAGACGCTCGACGGCCGGTACCAGTGCTTCGGGCACGACGAGCCAGCCAAGACGCCAGCCGGTCATGTTGAAGTACTTGCTGAAGCTGTTGATGCTGATGACCTGGTCGTCGATCGCGAGCGCGGTCTGTCCGAAGGTGCTGTCGTAGGACAGGCCGAGATAGATCTCGTCGATCAACGTGATCCCACCGCGCTCCGACACGACTTCGTGGATGCGGCGAAGCTCGTCGGGCGCGATCGAGGTGCCGGTCGGGTTCGACGGCGACGCCAGCAGAACACCACGGGTGCGGTCGTTCCAGGCTGCTTCGACCTTGGCTGCGCTGAGCTGGAAGCGCTCGGCGGCGGTGGTCGGCACCAGCACCGCGCGGCCGTCCGCGGCGGTGACGAAATGGCGATTGCACGGGTAGCTCGGGTCCGGCAAGAGAATCTCGTCGCCCGAGTCGATCAGCGCAAGGCACGCGAGCTGCAATGCCGCCGAAGCGCCAGCCGTCACGACGATGCGGCGTGCCGGCACGTTGACGCCGAAGCGTTCTGCATACCAGCCGCTGATGCGCTCGCGCAGGCGATCCAGGCCGGTGGCGTGCGTGTACTGCGTGGCACCGGCGCGGACCGCCCGTATGGCGGCTTCCTGCACCAGCGGTGGCGCAGTGAAGTCGGGCTCGCCGATGTTCAGGAAGATCATCGGCCGATCGGTATGGGCCACTTCTCGCGCAAGTGCTGAAGCGGCCTTGGCGACCTCCATCACATAAAACGGCTCGATGCGCTCCGCGCGCCTCGAAATCCTCATGGCCGGGCCTTCCCGGACGCGCGGTCTGCTTCGACCTCGGCGGCGCGCAGCTTCGGCGCGAGGCCGTTGAGCACCGCGTTCACGTACTTGTGGCCGTCGGTACCGCCGAACTCCTTGGCGAGCTCGATGCACTCGTTGAGCACCACGCGCCACGGCACGTCGAGGCAATTCTGGAATTCGTACACGCCGATCCACATCACGGCGTGTTCGATCGGCGAGATCTCTTCGAGCTTGCGATCGAGCAGTGGAACGATCAGCGCATCGAGGCTTTCGGCGGCTTCGATGGAGCCGTGCAGCAGTGCGTCGTAATGCGCCGCATCAGCCTTGTGGAAGCCTGCGAGGTCACGCGTGAACTCGTCGATCGCGGTGGCGTCGTTGTGGCTGACCAGATGCTGGTAGAGCGCCTGAAGCGCGAATTCACGTGCACGGCTGCGATTGGACTTGGCAGAAGCCTTGCGGGCGCCGGTGCTCGTGAGGCCGGTGCGCGACTGGCGCGGCTTGCCGCCGGCGGCTTTGGTGTCGTCGGTCATTGGAAGCTCGCCAGCAGTCGCGCCATCTCAACCGCTACGCGTGCCGCATCGCGACCCTTTTCGGTCTGGCGCGCCACGGCCTGTTCGAGGTTCTCGGTCGTGAGGATCGCGTTGGCGATCGGAATACGGTAGTCGAGTGCCACGCGGCTCACGCAAGCGCCGGATTCGTTCGCCACCAGTTCGAAGTGGTACGTCTCGCCGCGGATGATGCAGCCCAGGGCGACCAGCGCGTGATAGCGGTTGCGCTCGGCCAGGCCCTGAAGCGCGACCGGCACTTCAAGCGCGCCCGGCACGTTCACGTGGTCGATGTCCGCATCGGCCACGCCGAGCGCCGCGAGTTCGTCGCGGCAGGCCTTGGCCAGCGCGTCGGTGATTTCCTCGTTGAAGCGCGCCTGCACGATGCCGATGCGCAATCCCTTGCCGTCGAGTTCGACACTGCCCTTGTTCGCGTGTTGCATCAGTCAGCCTGCCCTGCGTTGGAGTTTTTCATTGTTCGTCTTTGGTGATGTAGCCAGCGATCTCGAGCCCGAAACCGGCAGCCATGCTGGGCATGCGGCGAGGCGTGCCCATGAGGTTCATGCGATGCACACCGCACTCACGCAGGATCTGCGCGCCGATGCCGTAGCTGCGCAGGTCCATGCGCCCGCGTTCGGGGGCCTGCGCGGGACGGGCGGTGCCGTCGAATTGGGACAGCAACTCGGCGCCGGTTTCGCCGCAGTTCAGCAGCACGGCAACACCCTTGCCCTGCGCGGCGAGGTGGGACAGGCTGGAATCGAGGCTCCACGAGTGCAGGGCGCGATTGAGTTCGAGGGCGTCCAGCACCGACAACGGCTCGTGCACGCGCACGTCGACCGTGTCGTCGGGGCTCCACTTGCCGCGCACCAGCGCAAGGTGCACGCCGTTGCTCGGCTTGTCCTTGAAGGCGTGTGCGGTAAAGGGGCCCCATGCCGTCTGGATCTCGCGGCAGCCGACTTTCTCGACCAGCGATTCGGTCCGGCTGCGGTGCTCGATCAGCGCCGCGATCGTGCCGATCTTGATGCCATGCTCGGCCGCAAAGATCTGCAGGTCGGGCAAACGCGCCATCGTGCCGTCTTCATTCATGACCTCGCAGATCACCGCGGAGGGCGAACAGCCGGCCATCGAGGCGAGGTCGCAGCCGGCTTCGGTATGGCCGGCGCGCATCAGCACACCACCGTCCACGGCCTGCAGCGGAAAGATGTGGCCCGGCTGGACCAGATCGGCGGCCACTGCGTTGGGCGCAACTGCGGCCTGCACCGTGCGGGACCGATCGGCGGCCGAGATGCCCGTGGTGACGCCTTCGGCAGCCTCGATCGACACCGTGAACGCCGTCGAATGCTTGGCGCCGTTGCGCGCCACCATCGGCGGCAGGTTCAGCCGCTCGCACATTTCGCGCGAGAGGGTTAGGCAGATCAGCCCGCGTGCGTGGCGTGCCATGAAGTTGATCGCTTCGGGCGTGACATGGTCGGAGGCAAGGACGATGTCGCCTTCGTTCTCGCGGTCTTCTTCGTCGACCAGGATCACCATGCGGCCGGCGCGCAGCTCGGCGACGATTTCCTCGACCGATGAAATGGGTGCCGGTGCGCTGGCGCTGCGGGGCGATCCGATCGGCGTGACGGATGCGTTCATGGGGCTTTGTCTTTCTGCGGAGTTTGAATGGCGCCGGCCTGAAGCATGCGCTCCACGTAGCGCGCCACGGTGTCGATTTCGAGGTTCACACGGCTGCCGTCCTTGAGGCTGCCGAGGGCGGTGTTCTCGACCGTGTGGGGGATGAGGTTGATGCTGATCTCACTGCCGTCCGGCAGGTCGCTGACGCTGTTCACGGTGAGGCTGACGCCGTTGATTGTGATCGAGCCCTTGTAGGCGAGGAAGCGGGCGAGGGCTGGGGGAGCGAGCACGCGAAGCTCCCAGCTTTCGCCGACCGGCGCGAAGCGGGTGATCGTGCCGATGCCATCTACGTGCCCGGACACGATGTGACCGCCCAGGCGGTCCTGCGCGCGCAAAGCCTTTTCGAGATTGACCGTCGTGGCTTCCTCGGAAAGACCGGCGGTCTTGTCGAGCGACTCCGCGGAAATGTCGATGGTGAATTGCTGGCCGGGCAGATCGAGCGAGGTGACCGTCATGCACGCGCCATTGAGCGCGATGCTGTCACCGAGCCCCACGTCGTCGAGATAGCCGTCGGGCACCGCGATGCTGAGCCGCTTGCCGTGGGAAGAAGAGCTGCCGAGGTCGTGGACGGCGGCGATGCGCCCCACGCCGGTAATGATTCCGGTGAACATCCCGGCATTTTCGCAGAGATGCGAGCCCCGGGCGTCCGCGGGTTCGCTAGAAGGCGTCCCGGCCTGAAATCCGGGCCAGGATTCTCAAGTCGGGTCCCAGACGATCCAGGCTACGGAATTCGAGCGGAAGGGCGCCGGCCAGCGTGCTGAGTGGGCCATCGGCGAAAGGCTGGTTCGCCATCCCGATCCCCTCGCCGATGAATTTGGGTGCAAGGTACAGCAGCAACTCGTCGCCCCAGCCTTCCCGGAGCAGTGATCCGTTGAGCTTGTGGCCAGCCTCGACATGGAGTTCGTTCACTTCGCGCGCGGCGAGATCGCGCAACAGGGCGCCGAGGTCGACCTTGCCGTCCGCATTGGCCATCACCGTGATGGTGGCGCCCCGCGCTTCCAGTGCGCTGGCCTTGGCTTCATCGCGGTGGGCCGCGTAGATCCAGACCTTGCGCTCGGGAATGTCGAAGATCCTGGCGGAGGCAGGCGTCTGCAGATGACTATCGACCACGACCAGATGGGGCTGGCGCGGGGTCTGAACCAGGCGGACGTCCAGGCGAGGGTCGTCCTCGATCAGCGTTCCGACGCCGGTCAGCACGGCACTTGCCCTGGCTCGCCATGCATGACCATCGGTGCGCGCGGCCTCGGAGGTGATCCATTGGCTCACGCCATTCGTGAGGGCGGTCTTCCCGTCAAGCGACGCCGCGATCTTGAGGCGCACCCAGGGCGTCTTGCGAATCATCCGGCTGAAGAAGCCGATGTTCAGCTCCCGCGTTTCATCGGCGCCGGGGCCCACTACGACTTCGATGCCAGCGGCGCGAAGGCGCTCGAAGCCTTGGCCGCCGACCAAGGGGTTGGGGTCCGAGACCGAAGCCACGACACGGCGGACACCGGCATTGATCAAGGCATCGCAGCACGGCGCAGTGCGACCGTGGTGTGAGCAGGGCTCCAAAGTCACATACGCGGTGGCGCCTGCCAGCGAGTGCCCGTGCGCCGCAGCTTCCCGCATCGCCATGACCTCCGCGTGCGGACCGCCGGCTTGCTGGGTATGGCCCACACCAAGAACATGGCCCGAAGCATCCGTCAGCACGCAGCCAACGCGGGGGTTGGGATCGGTGAGGTATCGCCCGTCGATTGCCAGTTGCTGCGCGGCAGCGATGTGTTGCGCATCGGCATCTAGAGAAGGCATGGAAGCAACCATGTAATCGAACTGTGTAGTGATCTGCGAGCCGCTGGAAGACTCTTGCGAAACATCGCGAGCGAATCATACGAGCGGTAGCGAAACGAGGATGAACGGCAAGAGACCGTCACTAGACTTCGCCCGTCGAGCGCGAGGGCTTCCTTGCAAGCATCGACATTCAGGGAAGGTAAAAGAATATGGCGTCATACAAACGCCGGGCCGCAGGCTTTTCGCTTGTCGAAGTGCTTGTCTCGATCGTCATCCTCAGTCTTGGACTGCTGGGCGCGATGGGCATGCTGATGACTTCGGTGAGAAGCACGAGCGAGTCCGGGTCATTCACCGCGGCAGTCAGTCTGGCGCGGGAGCTGTCGGAAAAGGCGCGCATCAACAAGAACGTTGCTGCGCGGAACCCCGCGGTCTTCAGCAGCGCGACCAATCCCTATCTGGTCGAGCTGAAAGGCACGGATGCCGATCCTGTCGCGCCCAAGGGGTGCGTCGGGTTGACCGGTGATTGCGGTCCGTCGGACATCGCGGCCTGGGACATTCACGACTGGACGATTCGTGTCAGGGAGACGCTTCCCGAGGCCCACGTCGTCGTGTGCTTTGACGACGTCATGGTGGGCGCCGACGATAACTACGCGTGGAACTGCGAGGGCGAAGGGCGAACTCTCGTGGTCAAGATGGGCTGGATCCCTCGAATGGGAAGCGAGAAGGAGATGCAAGACGATCGGCCGCCGCGCGTCGTCATGCAACTCGTCCCTGGACACGACTACGACGCGTCGGAGGCGATCTAGATGGCACTCCGACCGCGACAGCGCGGCCTCACACTGATCGAACTGATGATCGCCCTGGCGATCGGCTTGGTCATCGTGCTTGCCGCTTCGTCTGCTTTTCTCGGGGCGAGGAAGCTGTTCACCAACGATACCGACGTGCGGAGCGTGCAGGACACGGTTCGCTTCACACGCCATGTGGCTCAGCGCCTCATTCGTCAGGCGGGGTATTCAGACTACGCGCCTGATCATCAGCCGGATGGAGCAAGCGTCGTTGCCAGCGGCGTGGCGCTCTCGGGCAACTCCAAAGGTCCTTTCGACCTCAGTCTGGCGGGCGCCAGCAACACCACGGTGAGTAAGACCCTCGCCGAATTCGGCTCGACCGACTCGGATAGGGTCCACGGGAGTGATTCGCTGATGGTGCGTTTCTTCGGCCGCAGCAACGTCGATGGCAGCGACGCGGACGGCACGATGCACGACTGCTTTGGCGTGGCCCAGACGGGGCCGGCGACCTTCAATGACCGCGCGTGGAACATCCTGTACGTGGATATCGCGACTGACGGGCATCCCGAGCTCTACTGCAAGCGCAGGGCGGGCAATGGAACCGTCGATGTAAAGGAACTGGCGCGCGGCGTCGAATTGCTCAAGGTCGTCTATGGCTTTGACGCCAACGACGACAGCGTTCCCGACACCTGGCTGGAAGCCAAGGAGATCGAGGCAAAGGCAGCGACGGCAGGGACGGATGCGTATGTCCAGTGGCTCAATGTCGTTGCCGTGCGAGTGGGCATGGTGGTCCGCAGCAATCGTCCCAACGCCGAGTGGAAGCAGGTTGGTGATGCCGCGAACTACAAGCTGTTCCCGTTGGGACGCGATTTCCCCGGCATCGTTTTCGAGCCGCCGGACGACGGCCGCTTTCGTGCCGTGTCGACGTTCACCGTGATGCTTCGCAACGTGCAGAGGGACCCCGCATGAGTTCGTCCTTCAAGAACCGCGATGCACCGCATCGACAGACGGGTTTTTCGCTGATCGCCGTGTTGCTGTTGCTGGTGGTCCTCACGGCGCTCCAATGAGGCTTGGCAATTGGAAAGTAACTACTACAAGATCGTCCTGCCGAATCCCGCCGACGCAACGTTGGTGAATGCATTGGGTCCGGTGGGTGACTACAGTTCATCAGACAACTGGACCCGTCTGCTCTACGCCGGAGACACACAGGGGAATCTCTGGAAGTTCGACTTCACGAAGGATGCCCCATGGAAGGCATCGGCGGAAACCAACAGCGCGTTGGGACTGAGTGGCTTCACGCTGATCGAAATGATGGTGGTGGTTGCGCTCGTCGCCATCCTCGGGACGATTGCTGTCCCAGGCTTTCGCGACCTGCTTCTCAATCAACGCCTCGCATCGAACACCAGCGACTTTGTCGCTGCATTGAGCCTCGCCCGGGCCGAGGCTATGAAGCGTTCGCAGAAAGTGGCGCTTGAGCCGATTGACGATGATTGGTCGAACGGGTGGGAGGTGGCGATGACGGTGGGCAATGAACGAGAAGTGCTGCGCACATTCGACGGATTGCGGACGGGCGTTGTCGTCGACACTTCCTCGACCACCGGAGGACTCAAACAGGCGCTCGCTTACGACGCGAATGGATTCCTTTCGAGCAAGGCTGCCGGATGTCTGACGCTCAAGGCCGAAACAGGGCGGCGCAGTTCTATTGTTCTCGCGATGTCCGGTCGACCCAAGCTCTGCGATCCAGATAAGAGTGGCGACTGTGCCTCGTCAGGCTCGACAACGTGCAGGGCGGTAGCGAGTTGAGGGCCCAGTGATGCGCGCTCAGATATCCCTTAGCAGCTGCCTGAACTCATCCACGTCCTCGAAGCTGCGGTAGACCGAGGCAAAGCGGACGTAGGCCACTTTGTCGAGCTTCTTGAGTTCGCGCATGACCAGTTCGCCAACCTTGGTCGATTCGATTTCGCGAAGGCCGCTCGACAGTAGCTTCTGTTCGATGCGCAGCAGGGCGTTGTCGATCTGCTCGATGCTGACCGGCCGCTTGCGCAGCGCCAGCATCATCGACGCTCGGACCTTGCCGGGGGTGAAGTCGGCACGGCTGCCATCCTTCTTGACCACGACCGGGAAATTGACGTCGGGCCGTTCGTAAGTGGTGAAGCGCTTGTCGCATGCGCCGCACTGCCGCCGGCGGCGGACGAAGTCGCCGTCCTCCGAAACGCGGGTCTCGACGACCTGCGTTTCGAGGTGGCCGCAGAAGGGGCACTTCATGCGGCATCTCCGCTCAGCGCCAGACCATGCCTCTGACGTGCGGGGCTGAGCATCGGAATCACCGGATCAGCGGTAGACAGGGAAACGGCTGGTCAGCGCGTTCACCTTGGCGCGGACCGCCTCGATGTTGGCCGCGTCGCGCGGGTTGTCGAGCACGTCGGCGATCAGGTTGGCGGTCAGGCGGGCTTCTTCTTCCTTGAAGCCGCGCGTCGTCATCGCCGGCGTACCGATGCGGACGCCGCTGGTGACCATCGGCTTTTCCGGATCGTTCGGGATCGCGTTCTTGTTGATCGTCATGTGAGCATCGCCCAGCACCGCTTCGGCTTCCTTGCCGGTGATGCCCTTGGCTCGCAGGTCGACGAGCATGACGTGGCTTTCGGTGCGGCCGCTCACGATGCGCAGACCGCGCTGTGTGAGCGTCTCGGCGACGACCTGCGCGTTCTTGACCACCTGTTGCTGGTAGGTCTTGAACTCGGGAGAAAGCGCTTCCTTGAACGCGACGGCCTTGGCGGCGATCACGTGCATCAGCGGACCACCCTGCAGACCCGGGAAGATCGCACTGTTGATGGCCTTCTCATGCTGCGACTTCATCAGGATGATGCCGCCACGTGGGCCGCGCAGGCTCTTGTGCGTGGTTGACGTCACCACGTCTGCGTGAGGAACCGGGTTGGGGTAGACGCCTGCCGCCACGAGGCCGGCGTAGTGCGCGATGTCGACCATGAAGATGGCGCCGATTTCCTTGGCGATCTTGGCGAAGCGCTCGAAGTCGATGCGAAGCGAGTAGGCCGAAGCGCCCGCGATGATCAGCTTGGGCAGATGCTCGCGCGCCTTGCGCTCCATCGCGTCGTAGTCGATCTCTTCCTTGGCGTCGAGGCCGTAGCTCACGACGTTGAACCACTTGCCGCTCATGTTCAGCGGCATGCCGTGGGTCAGGTGGCCGCCTTCGGCGAGGCTCATGCCCATGATGGTGTCACCGGGCTTCAGGAAGGCGAGCATCACGGCTTCGTTGGCGGAAGCGCCGCAATGCGGCTGCACGTTGGCTGCATCGGCGCCGAAGAGTTGCTTGACGCGATCGATTGCCAGTTGCTCGGCAACATCGACGTTTTCGCAGCCGCCGTAGTAGCGCTTGCCCGGGTAGCCTTCGGCGTACTTGTTGGTGAGTTGCGAGCCCTGCGCGGCCATGACGGCGGGCGAGGCGTAGTTTTCGCTCGCGATGAGCTCGATGTGGTGTTCCTGGCGGGCGTTCTCGGCCTGAATGGCGGCCCAGATTTCAGGATCGGTCTGTTCGACCAGGTTGTTGCGGTGGTACATGGCAGTCCTTCAAGACGGTGGGCCTTGTTCTTAACCAAACAAGGGCTGCCCAGGCGAACGGCTGAACACCTGCTCAAGGTGCAGGCAGCACGCTCCCCAGTGGTAGTCCACGTCAGCGCAGCGCACCTGAAAAAGTGCAGCGCCTATCGCCAGTCGCGTGCTCGCCGAGTGTAGCTGACGGCGATGGCGGCCGTGTCGAATAAAGGCCTAATCCCCGACCATCGCGATACGTTCCGATGCAGACTCCGGCTGCTTGGTCGGCGCGGGGCTCACGACTGGAACGGGGGCCTGACGCGGGGCCGGCGTCGGCGCATTGACGGCCGGCGGACGTCCGGCGACGACCTGGCGCAGGCGCTCGTGCTCGGCGAGAACCTTGGAGGCGTAGCCGCCGTCGTCTGCAAGATTGGCAGCGCCGACGTAGAAACGCAGGCCGCCTTCGAGCGAGCCGGCACGTGCGATGCACTCCTGTAGCACCTTGACGCCGACCCGCATGTTGGTGACCGGGTCGAAAGCGGTGAGCGTGCCGCCAGCGCTTTCATACTTTTCGCCATGGACACGTGTCATGACCTGCATCAGACCCTGGGCTCCGACCTGGCTCTGGGCGAACGGGTTGAAGCTGGATTCCACGGCCATGATCGCCAGGATCAGCGTTGGGTCGAGCTTGGTGCGCTTTCCGAGATCAAATGCTTCGGACACTAGTACGGCCAACGGTTCGGCGGCGACGCGATATTTCTTGCTCAGCCAGTAGGCGACAGCCGCCTGCTGCTTCGGCAACTCATGCGGGCTGGCCGCGGTGGTTCGCTCGATAGCAGTTGGTTCGAGTTCGAAGTCGCTGGGCACCGGCGCCGGCTTGCGGGACTGGAGCCAGCCCATGAGCTGATCTTCGCCAGATTGGCGAAGATCCGGCCGGGCAACCAGCGCGAGCGCCGCAAAGACGATCGCCAACCCAACGAGAGCAAAGCCGTTGTGGGTGATTTCAAAGAAGCCGTCGACCACATCGGACATGAAAGTCCGTAGCCCTCGGGCTGTGGCATCAAGCGCCTGCTTCATCGCGTTTCCTTTCTATGCGGGACCTTGTTCGCAACGCCACGAGGGCGAAGAAGAACGCAGCAGCGCCTGGATTGGTACGTAATCAGGTCCGCGCGAGGAGGGGAGGGAGCGCGGCCACCTGATCAAGCCGATGCATATCGGCAGCGGATTAGGGGGTGAGTCCGGACGATCTGGCGGTCCGGGGTGGCGGCATTCTAGGAGCCGCTAAATACCCGGTCAAGAATAAGGACTGGGCTTGTTATTCTAATTTCGAGTGTAAAAAATGTGAGGATTAGTTCGCGAATCGGTCCCCCCGGGCCGATTGAAAACCTCATTTTGAAATCTTTCCGGTACAGGCCTACGCTGTAAGTGCCTCGATTTTGTAGGCGCTTCACCAAGGTCCGGTAACCCGAGGAGCAATCCGACGGTTCAGCGACTGCGGCCCAACGGTGGCAATCTCTTGCTGCCAGCCTGACCGGAACAAATCACCTTCCGGTCGCGCGAAAAGATGGCATGGGCGTTGCGTCCGCCATCGAGCCCGGTGGCATGACGTTTCGTCCCGCCACCGGGCTTTCTCGTTTCTGGGAAGGCGAGGTCGTTTGGGGCACACTCCCGGGCGATGAAAGCAGGTGAGTTGAAACAGAACAAATGGGTGCGGCGCGGCGTGGTCGCGTTGCTGGTCATACTGGCCGTGTGGCTGCTCGCGTGGCTCGCGGTGCCGCCGATTGCCAAGGGCCAGATCCAGCGAATCGCGAGTGACAAACTGGGTCGGCAGGTCACGGTCGGCAAGATCGACTTCAAGCCCTGGACCCTCGAACTCACTGTGCATGACCTGCAGATCGCCACGGCCGACGGCAAGCAGGCGCAGGTGGCGGTCAATCGGATCTATCTCGATGCCGAGTTGCAATCGATCCTCCGGCTTGCGCCTGTGGTGGATGCGGTGTCGATCGATTCGCCGGCCATCCTTCTCACGCACCTGAGCGACGGCAAGTACGACATCGACGACATCCTCGCAAAGCTCGCGCCCAAGCCGGATGCGCCCAAGGGGGAGCCGCCGCGCTTCGCGATCTACAACATCGGCATTTCGAACGGTTCGTTCACCTTTGATGACCAGACGGTCAAGCGGCGGCATGAGTTGCGCAACCTCGAACTGGCCGTGCCGTTCCTGAGCAACTTGGCCTCCAAGCGGGACATTACGACCGAGCCGAAGCTGGCGTTCGTCCTGAATGGCAGCAAATTCGACTCGGCAGCGTCGTCGACCCCTTTCGCCGAGAGTCACAAGACCGATGCCCAGATCAAGTTCGAAGGGCTCGATCTCGTGCCTTATCTGGGCTACATCCCCGGGGGGCTGCCGGTGTCGCTGCAGGCTGGCAAGCTCGACGCGGACATCCGGATCGATTTCGCGCAGGCCGCGGCACCAGCGCTGAAGATCACAGGCACCGTGGCGGCAAACGGCATCAAGGTCGCCGACGGTCGGGGCAAGGACCTGCTTGGCTTCGAGTCGCTCAAGGTGGCGCTGGCGGATGTGCGGCCCCTGGAGCGGGTGGTGCATCTGAGCGAGGTGGCGTTGGCCGCCCCGCAATTGGTGGTGGCGCGCGACGAAGCCGGCAAGTTGAACCTTCTGGCGACCGATCCCGCGACCGGCGCCAAGGAAAAGGTCGCCACCGTTCCGGCGCCCGAACCCAACGGCGACGCTGCCGCCAAGCCGGCCGAACCTCCGGGTTGGCATCTGCAGGTCGACAAGGTCGCATTGACCGGTGGCCACATCGGATGGCGCGACCAGACCACGAAGCCAGCCGCGGAAATCGACGCGAAGGACTTGGCCATCGAAGTGAATTCGGTTGCCTGGCCCATTGAAAAGCCGGCGACCTTCAATGGATCGACCACTGTTGCTGGCGCGACCATCAAGTTCGAAGGTCAGGGGACGGACAAGGAGGCGCAGGTGCAGACGGAAGTCGGCGCGCTGCCGCTGTCCATTGCGGCACCGTACCTTGCGCAGAGTCTGGAGCCGACGTTGGACGGCAAGCTCAGCGGCCAGATCGACGTGGCGTGGACCAAGCCCGACCTGAAGCTCAAGGCGCGCAGCGTCGTCGCCGAAGATCTCGCGCTCACTCAGGAGAAGACCGCGGTTGCAAGCGTCGGCAAATTCGAGCTTCGCGACGCCGATGTCGACATGACCAAGCACACGCTGGCGATCGGCTCCTTCGCAGCCACGAGCCCGAAGGTGCGGGTGGAGCGTGACAAGGAAAAGCGCTGGATGTTCGAGCGCTGGCTCAAGGTTCCCGCCGGCAACGGCGGCGACAGTGCCGCGAAAGAGGCCAAGATTGCGGCGCCGAAGGACCCAAAGGCATCCGAAGCGCCGTCTCCGGCGGCCAATACCAAGCCGTGGGAGCTCACGATCGCCGAGGTTTCGGTCGACAACGGTGCGCTTGCTTATGCCGACAACGCCAGCGACACGCCGGTGGCCTTTGAAATCAGCGCGCTGAAGGTCAACGCCCAGAAGATCGCTCCGAACACCGCCACCGTTTCGCCGCTCAAGGTCTCGGGCCGTATCGCCGCGGGTCGCGCCGAGCCGGGGCGATTCGAATACGACGGCAACCTGGCCCTCAAGCCGCTTGCCGCCGAAGGCAAGGTGAATGTCGCGTCGCTGCCGGCGCACGTCTTCAAGGCGTACTACGCCGATGCGCTCAACATCGACATCCGGCGCGCCTTCGCGAGCTACCGGGGAACCGTCAAATATGCATCCACGCCCGCGGGCATGAGCGTGCGGCTGGCGGGCGACACCGCCGTCGACGACTTCCGCGCCAACAGCGTGATCCTCACGCAGACGCAGGGGAGCTCTGGGAATCGGCAGCTCCTGAGCTGGAAGACGCTGGGGCTGCGCGGGGTGCAGGTCAACATGGTGCCGGGCGCACCGCTGAACCTCGACGTCCGTGAAACGACCCTGACTGACTTCTTCGCCCGGATCATCATCGACCCGACCGGCAAGCTGAACCTCTTGTATCTGGTCAAGCAGCCGGGGCAACCGGGGCAGCCAGCAACGCCGGATGCATCGGCGCCAGCGCCCGAGGTCACGAGCAAGCGCAGCCTGGGTGGGACGACCACGACCACCAACGCTGGCCGCCGCGCGGCCCGTTCACGCACCGCGGTGGCCGAGGCTCCTCCCGCGGAACTGATGGTGGGTGGGGCCGCGCCAGCCGCGGCACCCGCTGCTGCAGCGCCTGCGCCTGCGGCGCCGCCCAATCCGATGGCGCCGGTCATCAACTTCGGCCCAATGGCCCTGGTGAATGGCCGGATCGATTTCTCCGACCTGTTCATCAAGCCGAACTATTCGGCGGATCTCACCGAACTGACCGGACGGCTGAGCGCCTTTTCCTCCAAGCCGGCAGGCGACAAGCCGGCGCTGGCTGACCTCGAACTGCGCGGCAAGGCCCAGCAGACCGCCTCGCTCGAGATCACCGGCCGTCTCAATCCGCTGGTCAAGCCGCTCGAGCTCGACATCACGGCAAAGATGCGCGAGCTCGATCTGCCGCCGCTGTCGCCGTACTCGATCCGTTTTGCCGGCCATGGCATCGAGCGCGGCAAGCTGAGCATGGACGTCAACTACAAGATCGCGCCTGACGGTTCGCTCACCGCGTCCAACCGGCTGATCCTGAATCAGCTCCAGTTTGGCGAGCAAGTGGAAGGAGCGCCCGCGAGCCTGCCAGTGCGGCTCGCCGTCGCCTTGCTGGCGGACCGGAACGGCGTGATCGACGTGGATCTGCCGTTGCGTGGTTCGATCAACGACCCCGAGTTCAGCGTCGGGCCGCTGATCCTCAAGGCCATCGTGAACCTGATTGCGAAGGCCGCCACGGCACCGTTCGCACTGCTGACAGGCGGTGGCGGAGGCGGGGAGTCGAGCGCCATCACTTTCGCGCCGGGCAGCACTGAACTCTCCGACGAGGCCAAGCAGAGTCTCGACAAGGTCGCGAAAGCCATCATCGACCGACCGGGGCTGCAGATGACGGTTGTCGGCACGGCCAGTCTCGAACAGGAGCGCGAGGGCTACCAGCGCCAGCGCGTGCGTCAGCTCGCACAGGCGGAAAAACGCCGGGCCGCCGTGCGCGCCGGCCAGAACGCGGCGGATGTCGATGCGCTCAGCGATTCCGAATATCCGGATCTCCTGGCCGCGGCCTACAAACGCTCGGACGTCACCAAGCCACGCAACATGGTGGGCCTTGCCAAGGATCTGCCGCAGCAGGACATGGAGAATCTACTGGCGGCCAGCATCCCCGTCGACGAGGAGTCGATGCGTCAGCTCGCGGTGGCGCGTGGCGCCGCGGTGCGCGACTACCTGCTCGAGCAGAAGGTGCCAAGCGAGCGCCTTTTCCTCGGCGCGGTGCGCACCAAGGCCGAAGGCGACAATTGGAAACCCAGTGCCGAGCTGAAACTCGCGACCCGTTGAGCCGGGTGGCGACAAGTCGGTGAAAATGCTGGGGTGCGCCGGCAATTGCCGGCGCCTTCGCTTTTCTTCTACAGATAACGATTCTTCGCGCAGTGACTTCAACTTCTTCCAAGCCTCACGACATCCAGTCCCTCGACACGCTGACCGGTGGTGCGTTCACCGCGCCGACCTCGGGCGAGCGTGCGCAGCGCATCCGTGATTGGCTCGCAGGCAATCCGTCGGCTGAGCAGATGCAGGACGTCTTCAAGGAACTGAGCGGTCGCGACAAGGGTGCTGCCCGGTTGCTGCGCGAGAAGCTCGACGAACTCAAGCGCGCGAAGGGACAAGAGGCCATCGCCGCCGAATGGACACAGAAGGCCGAAGTGCTCCTCGCACAGCCCAAGCTCAACATTGCCGATGCCCTCGCATGGCAGCGCGACGCAGCAAAGGCCGGTGCGCCTCTGTCGCGCGAACCGCTCGCTGGCATCAAGACACGTCTGGCCGAGCGGGTGAAGGGCATCGAGGACCTGCAACACCGCGCCCAGGTGCATCGCGAGGCGGCGGTGCTGCTCGCACAGCGATTCGAAGTGCTGTCGACCAAGAGCTGGCGCGACGCGCAGGCGGCCGAAGAGGCCCTGCGTTCCGACGTCGCGCATTGGCAGCAGCAGGCGGCGGAGATCGCGGCCGATGGCAACTGGAACAGCCTCGACGTCAAGTTCGCGCCGCAACTCGAATCGTCCAAGGCACAACTTCTGGTTGTTTCCGATGCATTCCACGGCGCTTTGGCACAGGCCCAGGCCGCGGCTGCCGATCCTGCCGCGCCGCTGCCGCCGGTGCCGGTGTGGGCCGACGAATTGCGCGTGGCCCGCGGCGGTGTTCCTGAAGCGGTCGCACCCCCTGCGGCGAAGCCCGCCGGGCCCAAGGTCGACCCCGAAAAGCGTGCTGCAGCCCATAGTGCCGTGGAGGCCGCGCTTCTCAAGCTCGAGCAGGAAACCGCGCAAGGGCATGGCAAGGCAAGCGCCGGTGCGGCGGCAGCACTGCGCGCGGTGCTCAAGGAACACGGTCGCTTGGTCGACGCGGCGCTCGAAGCGCGCGTGCACGCCGCCCTGGTTGCTGCGGGCGAGCTCGAAGGCTGGCAACGCTGGAGCGCCGACAAGGTTCGTGAAGAACTCGTTGCCAAGGCCGAGGGCTTGCTCAAGCGCCCCGAAGGCCAGGCGCTGGGCGGCAGGAAGATGCAGGAAACCCTCCGCGCCTTGCGCGAGCAGTGGAAACAGTCCGATCAGGGCGGGGTGCCGAATCATGCACTCTGGAAGCGCTTCGACGAGGCCTGCAACGAGGCCCACAAGGTGGTCGAGGCGTGGCTCGAAAAGGTTCGCGCGGATGCCGCGGAGCACCGTGCGCATCGTGTTGCATTGATTGAAGAAGTGAAGGCCTGGGTGGCCGAGCACGCGAACGGGGCGGACCTGAAGGCCATCAATCGCGCGCTGCATCAGTTCGCCGATCGCTGGCGTGACGCAGGCCACGTCGGCGAGAAGGTGTTCGCCGAATTGCAGTCCCAGTGGTCCGAGGCTTTCGGTGCGGCGCGTGCGCCGTTCGAAGCACAACAGAAGGCGAGTGTCGAGCGCCGGCAAGCCATGATCGCCGAGGCAACCGAACTCGGCGCGGCGCCCATGTTGCGCATCGACGCGGTCAAGTCGCTTCAGCAGCGCTGGCAGGCCGAGGCGCAGTCGGTTCCGCTCGATCGCCGGCAAGAGCAAAAACTGTGGGACGCGTTCCGCGCGCCCATCGACGAAGCTTTCAATCGCAAGACCGCCGAGCGCGAGAAGGCGTCTGCGGCGATGAATGCGCATGACCGCAGCGTGCTCGATGCGTCGAAGGCGCTCGAAGCCGCCAGTGCCACTGGCGATGCGCAAAAGATCCGTGCCGCCATCGCCCAGCTGGAGTCTGCGATGCGCAATCAGGCGTCCGTCGAAGCCGCACCTGCGGCAGTCGCCGCCGATGGCCCGGCAGTCGGTGCGACCGAAGTCGTGGCCCCGGGGCAGGCGGCCGCCGAGTTCAGCGAAAGTGCGGGGCAATCGCCCTCGCCGGAAGATGCGGACGCGCAGCCTGCGCCAACGCAGGCAGACGCTCCCACGCCGGCCGCCGATCTGGTGGCACCCGCGGATGGTGCAGATCCTTCCGCGCGCAGTGATGCCGAGGCCGAGCCGGTCGCGGCGCCACCCAAGCCCGCTCCCAAGCCTGTCGTTGCCGTGCGCGGCGACGACCGCCCTGGCAACAAGAAGGGCGAGCCTGTCCCGGCTGCGCGTGGCGGTCGCTTCGGCGATCGTCGCGATGCCCGCGGCGCGACGGGTGGACGACCGGGCGACCGTGCGCCTCGCGGTGGCGAGCGCGGTGAACGCGGCGCTCCCGGAGGTGGTCGTTTCGGTGACCGTCCGCCGCGCGAAGATCGCGGGCCGCGCCTGGGCGATGCCGCATTCCGTGCGCAGCGTGATGCGCTCGAACGCGCAGACTTTGCGCTGCGTAAGCTGGCAGCGCAGGCGCATGGGGAAGCGCTGACGCAGGTTCTCGGTGCGTGGGAAAAGCGTGATGCGTCCCAACTTCCGAGTGCACAGGAATTGGGTCGCGCAGTGACGCCCGCAGTCCGCAACGTCTGGTCGCAGGCGCTCGTGGCGACGCCGTCCGCGCCCACGGGCGACGCCGCGGAAGCATTGCTGCGCCTCGAAATGGCAGCGGAAGTGCCGACCCCGGCCGAGCAACTCGAAGCACGCCGCGCGCTGCAGCTCAAGCTGCTGACACGCCGCGGCGATCCGGCACCTGCGCAAACCTGGGGGCAGGATGCTGGCAAGGTTCTGGCGGCACCGCACGATGCGGCTTCGGCGCGGCGGCTGCAGAACGCGCTCAAGGCCCTGCTGCGTAAGTAAGCGCCGCGCCGGCCCGGACTATCGCTTCCCGGGCGGCGTGAAGAACTCGTCGAATAGCAAGACGAGTTCTGCGAAGTCGCTGCGCAGCCTCTCTCGGTTCACGAAGTACGCTTCGCAGGCGACTGCGAAGAACTCGCCGGTCGATTGGGCGCCGTAGGCATCGAGCCACGGCTCTTCGCCGCCGAAGCGCTCGGCGACGATGATTTTTTCGCGGAACGTGTCGTAGGCCGGCTGCATGACCGCGAGCCACGCGGCGCGCGCGTCTCGCGAATTCGAGCTGCCGCGAAAGCCTCGTGGCAGCGGCGGGCAGCCATCTGCCGAGCCGCCGCGCATGTCGATCTTGTGGGCGAATTCGTGGATGACGACGTTGTAGCCCTCGTCGCGCGTGGCGCCGCTGGCGAGTACGTCTTGCCAACTCAGCATCACCGGACCGCGATCCATGGCCTCGCCGGCCACGATTTCTTCGTATTCGTGCACGACGCCTGTCGAATCGACAGTTGTGCGTTGTGCGACCGCTTCGGACGGGTGCACGACCACGCCGACAAAATCGTCGTACCAGTCGAGCCCACCCTTCAGGTGCAGTACCGGCAGGACCGCCTGTGCGGCGATCGCCAGTGCGACCTCGTCGGAGATGACGAAGCCATGCGCGCCGTGGAAGCGCTTGTCGCGTAGAAATTCCGCAGCGAGTTCGCGCAGTCGATCGACATCGGCCGGCGAACGCTCGGCCAGGAAACGATAGCGGGCCAGCGTGGCTTGCCATGCCTCGTCGGGAATGCGAGGCGCCGGGCGCATCCGGCGCAGCCAGGAAAACATCAGCGCAGATCGACGCGCTGAGCGCCGGCGGCGGAGATGCAGAGCAACTGCGCGCGGGGGGGATGAGCAGCGACGTCCCAATCACTCAGCACGATGCGTTCGAGACCGTCGCCCAGGTCGTGCTTCCTGGGCTTGTGGGTATGGCCGTGGACGAGCGCGGTTGCGTGGGCGCGATGCAGCCAGTCGCGCGCGGCATTGGTGTCGACATCAGCCCAGACCATGCCGGGGCTTTGCTTGCGGTCCTCGCTCTGCGCGCGGACCGATCGGGCGAGGGCGCGGCGTTCTTCCATCGGTCGGGCGAGCACCGCCGCTTTCCATTCGGGGGTGCGCACCTGGGCCCGGAAGCGCAGGTACTCGACGTCTTCGAGACACAGGAGATCGCCGTGGCTGAGCAGCCAGCGCCTGTCGTGGAGGACAAGCACCGTCGGGTCGTCGATGAGTGTCATGCCGCATTGCGCCGCGAAGGCGGGGCCGAGCAGGAAGTCCCGGTTGCCGTGCATGAAGAAGACGGGCCGCCGCGCTGTGGCCGTGCGCAGCACGTCGGCGCATTGCGCCTCGAAGCCCGGGAGTGTGGCCGCGTCGTCGCCAATCCAGACTTCGAACAGGTCGCCGAGGATGAAGATCGCGTCGGCTGGCGAGGTTTCGAGATAGCCGCGCCAAGCCTCGAAAGTGGCCTGGTCCGCGGCCTGCAGATGGAGGTCGGAGATGAGATCGACCGTGCGCCAGCTGGCCGGCGCGACGATCTCTGCAAACGCCTCCATGCGCGGGGTCAGGCCTTGACGACGGCCTTTTCAATCACGACGTCCTCGAGCGGCACGTCGTCATGGAAGCCCTTGCGGCCGGTCTTGACCACCTTGATCTTGTCGACGACTTCCTTGCCGTCCACGACCTTGCCGAACACTGCATAGCCCCAACCCTGGGCCGAAGGCGCGGTGTGGTTCAGGAAGCTGTTGTCCGCGACGTTGATGAAGAACTGGGCGGTGGCCGAATGCGGAGCGCTGGTGCGCGCCATGGCGACCGTGTAGTTGTCGTTCTTCAGGCCGTTGTTGGCTTCGTTCTGGATTTCGGCGCCGGTCGGCTTCTGCGACATGCCGGGCTCGAAGCCGCCGCCCTGAACCATGAAGCCGGGGATCACGCGATGGAAGACGGTGTTGTCGTAGTGGCCGTTGTTCACGTAGTTGAGGAAGTTCTCGACCGTCTTCGGGGCCTTGGCCTGGTCGAGTTCGAGCGTGATGACGCCATTGTCCTTGATGTGAAGTTCGACTTGGGGATTGCTCATGAAGGCTCCTTTGAATTACTTGGCCACCACGGTGGCGGATTGAATGGTGATGGTTTCGACCGGAACGTCCTGCATGCCGCCCTTGTTGCCCGTGCGGGCGGCGCGGATTTTGTCGACCACCTCGGTGCCCGAGACCACCTTGCCGAAGACGGTGTAGCCATAGCCGTCGGGCGAGGGCGCGTTGAGGCTGGCGTTGTCCTTCACGTTGATGAAGAACTGCGAGGTGGCTGAGTTCGGATCGGAGGTGCGTGCCATCGCGATCGTGTACTTGTCGTTCTTGAGGCCGTTCTTCGCCTCGAGAGGAATGGGAGGACGCGTGGGCTTCTGCCGGAGCTCGGGCGTGAAGCCGCCGCCTTGGATCATGAAGCCGTCGATGACGCGATGAAAGATCGTGCCGTCGTAGTGCTTGTCATTGACGTACTGGAGGAAGTTCTCGACCGTCTTGGGGGCCTTGTCCGGATAGAGTTCGATCACGATGTCGCCGGCCGAGGTGCCGAGCTTGACGCGAGGTGCAGCCGTCTGCGCCCAGCCGATGGTGCTGGTGCCGGCCATCGCCAGTGTCGTGGCTGCGATCAGCGCCGCGCGGCGCGAAAGGATTCGAAGGGTCACGGGAGGTTCGCTTTCCGAAGATGCGCCGAGGCGCGGTACGACGTGGCCGACTTACTTGCGCACGGGTTTGCGGGCTGCCCCCGTTGCGGGGGGCAGGTCGCCGGAGGTGGGTGCGCTGAACATCTGGCGGATCAGCGCGAGCTTGGGCGGCACGGTGGCGTTGCTGGCCTCCAGTTGCTTGGCGCGGCTGTACGACTCCGCGGCAAGCCGCACGTACACGTCGCCGAGGTTCTCGTGCGCCGTGGCGTAGTCGGGGTTGAGCTTGACGGCCATCTCGAGCGCAGCGCGAGCCTTGTCGAACTGGTTTTGCCCGGCGTAGAGGGCCGCGAGGTTGTTGTAGGGCTCGGGCAGCTCGGGGTAGTCCTGGGTGAGCTGCGTGAATGCGGTGATCGCTTCGGCTTGCTTGCCTTGCTCGGTGAGGATCACGGCGCGCAGAAAGCGCATCTGCGGATCGCGCGGCTTGCCGCTGATGTACGCGTCGGCCTTCGTCAGTGCTTCGTCCGTCTTGCCTTGGCGCAGCAGCGCGTTGACATCGCCGTAGTCGTCCGCATGCGCGGCGCCCATCGCCAGGGCCAGCACAAGGGCAGGGAAAACGCGGAGGAGGGAAGCAGGGGAGAAAGCGGCAAGCTGCATGGAGCCTCGAGATTTTGAAGGGACACAAGCCGCGTAAACACGCGGAAATATCCGTCGGTGGCCGTTTATACTGCGGGGCATTGTAGCCGAGGGGTCATGCCGAACCGCTCGTCTGCGCGGCACTTCCACCCCTGAAAATCAGCTGTCCTTCGCCCGTTTTTGCACGAGCGCGAACTGACGCTCCTAACCTCATGAGTCTTCGCATCTACAACACGCTGTCGCGTGAACTGGAGGATTTTTCTCCGCTGCAACCCGGCCGGGTTCGCATGTACGTGTGCGGAATGACTGTCTATGACTACTGCCACCTGGGCCACGCGCGTTCGATGATCGCGTTCGATGTGGTGCAGCGATGGCTCAAGGCCTCGGGCCTCGCGGTCGACTATGTGCGCAACATCACCGACATCGACGACAAGATCATCCGCCGTGCCGTCGAGAACGGCGAGAGCATCCGTACGCTGACCGATCGAATGATCGGCGCGCTGCACGAAGACGCTGACGCGCTCGGCATCGAAAGGCCCACGCACGAGCCGCGTGCCACGGAGTACGTGCCGCAGATGCTCTCGATGATCGGCACGCTCGAACAGAAGGGCCTGGCCTACCGCGCTCCCAACGGCGATGTGAACTACGCCGTGCGCAAGTTTCCTGGCTACGGCAAGCTCAGCGGCAAGTCGCTCGATGAACTGCACGCCGGCGAGCGCGTCGCGGTGCTCGACGGCAAGGACGATCCGCTGGATCCGGTGCTCTGGAAGAGTGCCAAGCCGACCGAACCAGAAGAGGTCAAGTGGGCCAGTCCGTTCGGCGCAGGGCGGCCCGGCTGGCACATCGAGTGCTCGGCCATGGCCTGCGAGCTGCTGGGTGAAACGCTCGATATCCATGGCGGTGGTGCTGACCTTCAGTTCCCGCATCACGAGAACGAGATCGCCCAGAGCGAAGGTGCCAATGGCAAGCCGCTCGCGCGCTTCTGGATGCACAACGGCTTCATCAACATCGACGACGAGAAGATGTCCAAGAGCCTGGGCAACTTCTTCCTCATTCGCGATGTGCTGAAGGAATTCGACGCCGAGACGATCCGGTTCTTCGTGGTGCGTGCGCACTATCGCAGTCCGCTCAACTACAGCGACGTGCATCTCGGCGATGCGCGAGCATCGCTCAAGCGGCTCTACAACGCGCTGTATCTGGTTCCGCCGGTCAAGGTCGACATCGACTGGGGCAACGACTATGCGTCGCGCTTCAAGGCGGCAATGGACGAGGACTTCGGCACGCCCGAGGCCGTGGCGGTGCTGTTCGACCTGGCCGGTGAAGTCAACCGCACCCGGTCGCCGGAACTCGCCGGACTGCTGAAGGCGCTCGCTGCCTGCCTAGGCATCCTGCAAGCCGACCCGCAGGCGTTCCTGCAGGCCGGCGCGACGCTTGACGATGCGGCAATCCAGGCCCTGATCCAGCAACGTGCGGATGCCAAGGCGGCAAAGAACTTTGCCGAAGCGGATCGCATCCGCAGCGAACTGCTCGCGCAAGGCATCGTGCTGAAGGATTCGCCCACCGGCACCACATGGTCGTCGGCACAGTGAACGCGACGAAGACGATGCCCCCTGCAAAGAAGCCGGCGGTCGAGGTGTTCACGCCCGACTATTGGGAAGAGGCGTGCAAGCACCTGGCCAAGAAAGACCGCGTCATGAAGCGGCTCATTCCGCGTTTCGGCGACGCCTGCCTCGAATCGCGCGGTGACGCATTCACCACGCTGGCGCGCAGCATCGTGGGCCAGCAGATTTCGGTGAAGGCGGCCCAGTCCGTCTGGGACCGTTTTGCGAAGCTGCCTCGCAAGATGGCGCCCGCGAGCGTGCTCAAACTCAAGGTCGACGACATGCGCGCGGCGGGACTTTCCGTTCGCAAGATCGAATATCTCGTCGATCTCGCGCTGCACTTCGATTCGGGTGCGGTTCACGTCGACAAGTGGAAAGACATGTCCGACGAGATGATCATCGAGGAGCTCGTGGCCATCCGCGGCATCGGTCGCTGGACGGCCGAGATGTTCCTGATCTTCCACCTGATGCGCCCCAACGTGCTGCCGCTGGATGACCTCGGGCTCATCAATGGCATCAGCCATAACTATTTTTCGGGCGACCCCGTCAGCCGCAGCGATGCGCGCGAGGTAGCTGTCGCCTGGGCCCCATACTGCAGCGTGGCGACTTGGTATATTTGGCGGTCGCTCGACCCGCTACCGGTCGCATACTGAATAACAGGAGAAGACGTTGGCGAAACGAACCTTTCTCGACTTCGAGCAGCCCGTTGCGGAGCTCGAAAGCAAGATCGAAGAGCTGCGCTATGTGCAGACGGAGTCGGCAGTCGATATCTCGGAAGAAATCGACCAGCTTGGCAAGAAGAGCCTTCAGCTCACCAAGGAAATCTACAGCGACCTGACGCCCTGGCAGATCACCAAGATCGCGCGGCACCCGGAGCGGCCCTACACCCTCGACTACATCAACGAGATCTTCACGGATTTCGTCGAACTGCACGGTGACCGCCACTTTTCGGATGACCTGTCGATCGTCGGCGGCCTCGCGCGATTCAACGGCACGCCCTGCATGGTGTTGGGCCACCAGAAGGGTCGCGACACCAAGGAGCGCACAGCGCGCAACTTCGGCATGAGCAAGCCCGAGGGCTACCGAAAGGCGCTGCGGCTGATGAAGACGGCCGAGAAGTTCAAGCTCCCTGTCTTCACTTTCGTCGACACGCCGGGTGCGTACCCCGGCATCGACGCCGAAGAACGGGGCCAGTCCGAAGCCATCGGCCGCAACATCTTCGAGATGGCGCAGCTCGAGGTGCCGATCATCGTCACCATCATCGGCGAGGGCGGTTCCGGTGGCGCGCTGGCGATCTCGGTGGGCGACCAGGTTCTGATGCTGCAGTACTCCGTGTATTCGGTGATCAGCCCGGAAGGTTGCGCTTCCATCCTCTGGAAGACCAGCGACAAGGCGCAGGAAGCGGCCGATGCGCTGGGTATCACCGCACACCGGCTGAAGGCGCTTGGGCTGGTGGACAAGATCGTCAACGAGCCCGTGGGTGGTTCGCACCGCGATCACCGGCAGATGGCTGCATTCCTGAAGCGCGCGTTGAACGATGCTTTCCGTCAGGTCGGCGATCTGTCGGTCAAGGAATTGCTCGCGCGTCGCTATGACCGGCTCCAGAGCTACGGTCGCTTCGCCGATACCAAGGCCGACAGCGGCAAGTAACGCGCGGCGCGGGCATCGGCCTGCGTCGTGATGTCTCACATGGAAAATCCCGCCGACCATGCACTGGCTTCATGGTCGGCGGTTTTGCCATTGGGCATCGCCTACAGCGGCGGAGCCGATTCGACTGCACTTCTGCATGCCGCGGCAATGCGATGGCCGGGACAGGTTCACGCGCTTCACGTTCACCACGGACTGCAGCGGGCCGCGGATGATTTCGAGGCCCATTGCGCGACGACGTGCGCAATGCTGGACGTGCCGCTGCACGTGGGGCGCGTGGACGCGCGTCACGCGCCCGGCGAAAGCCCTGAGGATGCGGCGCGGCGCGCACGCTACGCGACCCTGGCGGCACTGGCCCAGGCGCACGGATTGCAGCACGTGGTGCTTGCGCAGCATGCCGACGACCAGGTCGAAACGCTGCTCATCGCCCTGAGCCGCGGAGCCGGCGTGGATGGGCTGGCTGGCATGCCAAGCCGCATGGAGCGGCACGGTGTGGTGTTCCACCGCCCGATGCTCGAAGTGCACGCCAGTGCATTGCGTGAGTGGATTGCCGCAGCCGGCGTTCCCCACATCGACGACCCGACCAATGCGGACCTGCGCTATACGCGCAACCGCATCCGCCGCCTCGTGCTGCCGGCGCTCGAGCAGGCGCTGCCGCAGTTCCGGGAGACTTTCGCTCGCTCGGCGCGCAATGCGGCGCGGGCGTCGCGGCTGCTTGCTGAATCCGCAGCGAGCGATCTCGCCGAGGCGGGCTCTCCGCCAAGATTGGCTGTCCTGAGGGCGCTGCCGCGCGAGC
The DNA here is from genome assembly GCF_014192575.1 of Variovorax sp. Sphag1AA. Lineage (GTDB taxonomy): Bacteria > Pseudomonadota > Gammaproteobacteria > Burkholderiales > Burkholderiaceae_C > Variovorax. Next base: position 370,027 of record NZ_JACHYC010000001.1, read on the forward strand.
GACTGGCGAATCTTCTTCGTCACTGGCTCAAGAGCGAACACGGCGCGGTGCCAAGCGAAGCGCAACTCGAACAACTCCTGGACCAGATCGCCGCCTGCAGTACCCGCGGTCATCGGATCCGCATCAAAGTGGCTTCTGGCCGGGTCGAACGCGAGGGCGACACGCTGCGTTGGTACAATGCTTCGCCCTTGCCGTAGCTCTCTCGGCCTCGCGGCGCACGAATGCCGGCATTGCGGCATGCGAACTCTTCTCTCTTGACTTCACCCATGGCATTGATCGTTCACAAATACGGCGGCACGTCGATGGGCTCGACCGAGCGCATCCGAAATGTCGCCAAGCGGGTCGCCAAATGGGCTCGCGCCGGCCACCAGATGGTCGTGGTCCCGAGTGCCATGAGCGGCGAAACCAATCGCCTGCTCGGGCTCGCCAAGGAACTCGCCTCCGGCACGCCCGACGACGACCACAACCGCGAGCTCGACATGCTCGCTTCGACCGGCGAGCAGGCGTCTTCGGCGCTCCTGGCCATCGCTCTGCAGTCCGAAGGCCTCCAGGCCGTCAGCTATGCAGGCTGGCAAGTCCAGGTCAAGACGGACAGCGCCTTCACCAAGGCACGCATCGAACGCATCGACGACGAGCGCGTGCGCGCCGACCTCGACGCCGGCAAGGTGGTGGTGATCACCGGCTTCCAGGGTGTCGACGATGCCGGCAACATCACGACGCTTGGCCGTGGCGGCAGCGACACCTCGGCTGTGGCGATCGCCGCGGCAATGAAGGCGAACGAGTGCCTCATCTACACCGACGTCGACGGCGTCTACACCACCGACCCGCGGGTGGAACCTGATGCGCGCCGCCTTGCCACGGTGAGCTTTGAGGAAATGCTCGAAATGGCGAGCCTGGGCTCCAAGGTGCTGCAGATCCGTTCGGTCGAGTTTGCCGGCAAGTACAAGGTGCCTCTACGCGTGCTTTCGAGCTTCACGCCCTGGGACATCGATATCAACGAAGAAGCCAAGTCAGGCACGCTGATCACTTTCGAGGAAGACGAAAACATGGAACAAGCCGTCGTATCCGGCATTGCGTTCAACCGCGACGAAGCCAAGATTTCCGTGCTGGGCGTGCCCGACAAGCCGGGCATCGCGTATCACATCCTCGGCGCTGTCGCCGATGCGAACATCGAGGTCGATGTGATCATCCAGAACCTGAGCAAGGACGGTCGCACCGACTTCAGCTTCACGGTTCATCGCAACGACTACGCCAAGGCGGTCGATCTGCTCAAGGCCAAGGTTCTGCCAACCCTGGGCGCGGCAGATATCGTCGGCGACACCAAGATCTGCAAGGTCAGCATCGTGGGTATCGGCATGCGCAGCCATGTCGGCGTGGCGAGCAAGATGTTCCGCGTGCTGAGCGAAGAGGGCATCAACATCCAGATGATTTCCACGAGCGAAATCAAGACCTCGGTCGTGATCGACGAGAAATACATGGAACTCGCCGTCCGCGCGTTGCATAAAGCCTTCGATTTGGATCAATCCGCCTCCTGAAACTGGCATAATGGCGGGCTTAAGGAACTGTGACCGAGTGGCCGAAGGTGCTCCCCTGCTAAGGGAGTATGGGGTGTAGAGCCTCATCGAGGGTTCGAATCCCTCCGGTTCCGCCAAGAACGTGAAACCCCGCTGATCTTCGGATCAGCGGGGTTTTTTGTTTTCGTCGACGGCTATGTCGGCCGCCTTCTCGATAAGCAACTTCGATTCCGTTGGCAAAGAGAAATGGCGCTGCACGCCGACAAGACCGAGTTCGCCGCGCGGCCCAGTCTCAGGCGGCTCTCCAGGCGGCATACATCGCGCTGAGCGCGATGATGCCCATGCCCAGGAGGCTGACTGTGTCCGGCCAGTGGCCGAACACCGCCCATCCGAGGATCCCCGCCCACAGCATCTGGGAGTACGACAGCGGCGCGATCGCCGATGGCGGTGCGATGCGGTAAGCACTGACCACTAGCCATTGGGCCGCGCACCATGCAACGCACATGGACGCAAGTGCGAGCCACGCGCTGACCGGCATTGGGCCGTTCATCGCCGGCAGCATCGGGCTCAGGCACAGCACGCCGATCAGGGCCGAGTGAAACATCGTTGTCGTCGTGCCATCGGTCGCACCGAGCTTGCGAGTGAGGATCACCGCGCTGGCCCAGGCCATCGACGAAAACAGGGGAAAGAACTCGGCTCCGCCGAAGCTCGATGTCCCGGGCCTCGCAACGACGAGCACGCCGATGAAGCCCATCAGCACCGGGACGACGCGCGCGGTGCTGAGCCGCTCGTGCAACACCAACCGCGCCAGCAGGACGACGAAGAGCGGAGAGGCGAAGACCATCGCCGTGGCTTCTGCCTGGGGTATCGAACGCAAGCCATAGAGAAACAACACGGCCGAGCCGGCGAGGGCGATGGCACGCAGGGCCTGAAGCAGGGGCTGGCCGCTCTTCATCAACACGGGGCGCTGCAGAACGAGCGGCAGAACCGTGATGAGCAAGGCGAGATAGCGGAACCACGCAAGTGCAAAGGCCGGAAAGTGCGGTGCGAGCTGCTTGGCAAGCGAATCGGACACGGCGAAAGCCGCCATCGCGAGCGTGAGCAGGGCACCGCCGATCGCGGGGCGTTGTGCGGTCGGGCTCACCGGCTCAGGCGGCTCGCGCCTTGACTTTCATGGTGCCGGGCGAATCGCCACGCGGCATCCATTGAATGTCCCAGCGTTTCTCTTCGATCGCGGTGCGCTTCGCGGTCGTATGTGCTTCGAGCCGGAGCGTCCAGCCGCCGTGCGGCAGGGCGGCAATGACGTCGCCGTTGGCGACCATTTGGTCGGCGAACTCGACAGCAATGCGATCGCCCGACCGGATGCGCTCTCGCATCGATGTGTCCGTGGCGCGCAGACGCGCGCCGGGGTAGAGATGGGTGTTGCTGGCGGTGAGCTGCCAGAGGGTCATGGGCAGGGCGGACGCTCAGTTGTCACTCAGCGCATCGGCCACGATGTTCATCGTGGTCTCGATGTGTTCGCGCGTGACGCGCTCGGCGAGATCTCCGTTGCGGTTCTTCATCGCGGCAAGGATCGCCTTGTGCTGCTCGGCCGAATGAGCGAGTTGGTCCTTCAGGAAGATCACCGGAAGGCGCAGGTTCCAGTACCGGAACTGCGTGCGTTCGTGCAGTTCGACGAAGAAAGGGTTCTCCGAGAGCGCGACGATGGTCCGGTGAAAGGTCTGGTTCAACCGGTTGATCTCGCTGCGCGGCAAGGATTCGCCGCGGTCCATCTCGTCCACAAGCTGCTGCAGGTCGTCGAGCGCAGCCGGGGTGGCGCGCTCGGCGGCCAGGCGTGTGGCGTAGCCTTCGATGGCGATGCGGCTTTCGAAGATCGCCCGGAAGGACGAGGGGTCGGTGCTTTCCACTACCCAGCCGCGGTCGCGGCTCACCAGCCCTTCGCCCTGCAGGCGCAGCAGCGCTTCGCGTACTGGTGTGCGTCCGGCTTCGAGCAGCGACGAGATCTCGTCTTCGACCAGGCGTGCGCCTGGCTTGATTTCGAGCGTCAGGATCTTGCTGCGCAGCTTCTGGTGCACGTCTCCCGCGATCAGGTCGGTTCCGGTTCTCTTGCGCATGAATGGGTCTCCTCAGGTGCCTATCTTCGCTCAGGCGTGCGGCGGACTTCGAGCACCACGCCGGCTTGCGAGCGCGTGTCGAAATAGGCGAAGCCCGAGCCGTCCGCGCGACGGCCCCGGGCGGTGACCGCCAGGCCCAGTGCACGCGCAGACGATTCGGCCTCGTCCCGGTCGGGCACTTCGAAGCCGAGGTGATAGACGCCCTCGCCATGCACGTCGAGAAACCGTCGTTGGGGCGAATCGAGCTGCGAAGGCTGGCAGATCTGGATCTGCACGTTGTCGAGGTCGACGCACTTGTAGCGCATCGCGTTCGACGCTTCGGCGTTAGGTACGTCGAACTCGACGTACTCGCCGCCCTTTGGGTAGTCGAACCACGGACCGACGCCAAGCTTCTCGTAGTAGGCGACGGTCTTGTCGAGGTCGTGCACCACGATGCACACGTGATGCAGGGTCTTGAAGGGGGAGGTCATGGGGTTGCTTGTCTCTTGGATGGAGATGGCTCAATCGCCATGGCGGGCGAGGAACTGCCGGGCGCGCTCGTGCTGCGGCGCATCGAAGAAGGCGCGGGCCGGCCGATCCTCGACCAGCTCGCCGTTGACCATGAAGAGCACGCGCTCCGCAAAGTCACGCGCAAGCGCCATCTCGTGCGTGGCGATCATGAGCGTGATGCCGTCGGTCGCGAGCTGGCGGATCGCGGCGATCACTTCTTGCGACAGCTCGGGATCGAGCGCGCTTGTCGGCTCGTCCAGCAGCATTACGCTGGGCTTGAGCGCGAGCGCGCGCGCAATGGCCACTCGCTGCTGTTGCCCGCCCGAGAGCTGGTTGGGGTAGGCATCGGCCTTCTCGGCGAGGCCGACGCGCGCGAGCAGGTCGAGCGCGAGCGCTGTCGCTTGCGTGCGCGACTGGCCCAGCACGTGCATCGGTCCGGCCATGACGTTCTCGATCACCGTGACGTGGCGGAACAGGTTGAACTGCTGGAACACCATGCCGATGCGGCGGCGCTGCAGGCTGATTTCGGCATCGGGCAGCTCGACGAGCACGTCGCCTTGCTCGCGGTAGCCGATGAGCTGGCCCTGCACGAAGATCTTTCCGCCGTCGATGGTCTCGAGGTGGTTGATGCAGCGAAGCAGCGTCGACTTGCCCGCGCCCGAAGGGCCGAGCACCGCGACGATCTGGCCCTGCGGCACTTCGAAGCTCACGTCGCGCAGCACCGCCTGCGTGCCGCGGTGCTTGGTGACACCCGCCACTCGGATGGTGGGCGCGTTGTTGTCCGTGGTCATGGGTTTCATCGGTGCGGATAGCGCTTTTCGAGCATGGTCTGCAACGCGGTGGCGAAGGCGGTCATGACGAGATACCAGAAGCCGGCGACGACGAGCAGCTCGACCACACGGAAGTTCGCGGCGTAGATGTCGGTGGAGACGCGCAGCAGTTCGAGATAGCCGATCGCCGAGGCGAGCGAGGTCGACTTGAGCAGCATGATGTACTGGTTGCCGGTGGCCGGAACCACGATGCGAGCGGCCTGAGGAATGACGACCTTGCGCATCAGCATTCCCTGCGTCATGCCGATGGAGCGGGCTGCGTCGCGCTGGCCGGCATCAACCGCGAGAAAGCCGCCGCGGATGATCTCCGCCATGTAGGCGCCTTCGGCGAGACTCAGCCCCGCGAGTGCCGCCGCGTAGGGGGTGATGACCTGCGTCATCGGCGCGTCGAGCAGCACGATGCCGGTAAACGGAATCACCAGGTGCAGCTGCGGGAACATGATCGGAAACGCGTTGAACCAGAAGATGAGCTGGATCAGCATTGGCGTGCCGCGAAACAGGTACACGTAGGTTGCGGAGAAGCCCACGAGGATCGGATTGCCGCTGACGCGCATCATCGCGACCACGAGTCCGACGGCCACTGCGAGCAGCAGCGCCACCGTGCCCAGCATCACGGAGTGCCAGGCGCCGATCAGGATGTTCTTGCTGAAGACGTATGAAGCGAAGACGCCGAGGTCGATCACCTTCGAATTGACGGCGGCGCGGACGATGAGTGCGAGGCACAACAGCACGACGGCGCCGAAGATCCATGCACCCCATTGGCGCCGGTGGACGATTCGCCGCACCGGCGTTGCTGCGGCGGCCGCCGCAGGCACTTCGATGCGGGCCGTCACTTGCGCTTGCTTGAAGGCAGGTTGACCGTGATCACCGGTAGCGCGGCGCCACCGACGCCCCACTTGTCGAGTATCTTCTTGTAAGTGCCGTCGTCGACCATGCTTTGCGTCGCCTTCTGCACTGCGTCGCGCAGGCCGGCGCGGTTCTTGGCGAAGCCCCACGAGGTGATGTAGGGCGTGAGCATGTAGTTCTCGCCGACGATCTTGTAGCGGCCCGGGAACTGGGCGCTCATGTAGACGAGGGCAGGGAAGTCGCCGATATAGCCGTCGACGCGCTTGAGGTCGAGCTGCATGCGCGAGTCGGGCGCGGTGGGCAGCTGCTCGGCGCGGATCGGCTGCTTGCCGGCCTTGGCGCAGCGGTCGGACGCGGCCTCGACCGCGGTCATGATCGTGCGTCCGCCGAGCATGGTGGCGATGCCCTTGCCGCAGAAGTCGTCGATGGTCGCGAGCTTGTCGGTGTTGTTCGAGAGCACGAGGATGCTGCCGCCCGACTGCATGTAGTTGACGAAGTCGAGCTTCTGCTCGCGCTCCTCGGTGTCGCTGATGCCGCCGGAGGCGATGTCGAAGCGGTCCGCTTCCACGCCCGAGATCAGACTCGCGTACTCGGACTGGATGTATTCCAGCTTGAGGTTGAGCCGCCGCGCGACTTCGTCGAGGAGATCGCGGCTCGCTCCCGTCACGTCCGTCTTGCCGGGTTCGCGGAACTCGACGGGCGGGAAGGTCTGCTGGGAGCCTGCGCGGAGTACTCCGCGCGCTTTCACCTCGGGCGGCACGGAGGCCTGCGCCTCCGCGCGGAGCGAACTACTCTGGGCCAGGGCGGCTGCAGGCAGCACGGCCGCCAGCAGCACGGACCACGACAACGATTGCACGAGCTTGCGCATCGGGATTCTCCAGGGCGATGTTGATCTAGGGTCAGGAAGCGGTTGAAGGTCTGGATTCAGCGTGACTCGGCGGACTTGCCGGGGATCGCGGAGGGGTTCGGACGATCAGCGCGGGGGCAGGGTGCCGCGGCGTCGTAGGTGGCCTGCACCTTCGCGATGTAGTCAGCCGGGAAGCCCTCGGACTTCAGGCCGTCGGGGATGTGTTGCCAGTAGAACTTTGGCGGACGCATCGCGATGCCGGGCGTGATCATGCGGTAGGTCCAGCAGTCGTAGGTCTTGCCGTCGTCGCCGTGGACCGTGATGGCGAAGCGCTCGAAGTCGTCGTAGTCGTCGGTGAGACCGTCATCTTCGAACACAAGGCCCAGGCACTTTTCGCCCCAGGCATCGGGCAGTCCGTTCAGATGGCACCAGCCGCGATCGTCACGGCCTGCCGCGGCGTGGAACTGGAGGCGGTAGTTCGCGGCGTAGCCCTTCGTGATCTTCCTGGTCTTGGGCATGTAGCGCCTGATCTCGGGGTCGTTGAGCCAGGTGCAGTACGCGAAATAGAAGTGAGTCATTCAGAGTCCTTTGGTGGGTTGGCGGTCGGTGCCGGTCTGCCGAGCTCGATTGGTATATATGTCAGCATATACAGTAACATATATGAACACAAGAGGGGAATCGAGGCCGCAGGACGCTCAGGCGGTGCGCCAAGGGACAGGAGCTACGAACCGAGGGTATTCCCGGGGTCTTACGCGAAGCTCGTTCAGTACACTTAACGAAGTGATTCAGTGTACTGAAGCGCTTCAAAGCCGCGCCCTTCAAACTTGCGGTCATTGCACTGGGAATGGGGTTGTTGGCTCTCTCGCAAGATGGTCGCAATGCAATTGCCAGGACCGCCTCCGCTCACTGAATTTCGCCCCCCGATACCCACTGAGCACACACCCACGAGGAGTCACCATGTTCCCGAAAAACGCCTGGTACGTTGCCTGTTCGGCCAACGAAATCGACGACAAGCCGCTGGGCCGCAAGATCTGCGGCGAAAGCCTGGTTCTGTACCGCGCACTCGGCGGCAAGGCCACGGCACTGGAGGATTTCTGCCCGCACCGCGGCGCGCCGCTTTCGCTGGGTCAGGTGGTCGAAGGCAAGCTGGTCTGCGGTTACCACGGCCTTGAAATGGGCTGCGACGGCAAGACGATCGCCATGCCTGGCCAGCGCGTGCGCGGCTTTCCCGCGATTCGCAACTTCCCCGTGATCGAGCGCTACGGCTTCGTTTGGGTCTGGCCCGGCGATCCGGCGCTTGCCGACGCGTCCAAGCTGCATCACCTCGAATGGGCCGAGAGCCCCGAGTGGGCCTACGGCGGGGGCCTGTTCCACATCAACTGCGACTACCGCCTGATGGTCGACAACCTGATGGACCTCACGCACGAAACCTATGTGCACTCCACCAGCATCGGCCAGAAGGAAATCGACGAAACGCCCACCACCACCAAGGTCGAAGGCGACATGGTCGTCACCAGCCGCTTCATGGAGAACATCTCGGCGCCGCCGTTCTGGCGCATGGCGCTGCGTGGCAACCACCTCGCCGACGACGTGCCGGTGGACCGCTGGCAAATCTGCCGCTTCACGCCGCCGAGCCACGTGATGATCGAAGTCGGCGTCGCACACGCCGGCAAGGGTGGCTACAACGCCGATCCTGCGCACAAGGTGTCGAGCATCGTGGTCGACTTCATCACGCCGGAAACCGAGACCTCGCACTGGTATTTCTGGGGCATGGCGCGCAACTTCCAGCCGCAGGACAAGGCCCTGACCGCGACCATCCGCGAAGGCCAGCACAAGATCTTCAGCGAAGACCTGGAGATGCTCGAATCGCAGCAGCGCAACCTGCTCGCGCACCCGACGCGCAACCTGCTCAAGCTCAACATCGATTCGGGTGGCGTGCAATCGCGCCGCGTGCTCGATCGGTTGATGGCGCAGGAAGGCATTGGTACCGAAGCGGCGGTCGTATGAGCTCCGCAGAACTCGAAGTGCGCATCGCGCGCAAGGACACCGAAGCCACCGACATCTGCACCTTCGAATTGGTGCAGGCCGAGGGCCATCCGCTCCCGGCGTTCTCCGCCGGCTCGCATGTCGACGTGCATATGCCCGGCGGTGTGACGCGCCAATATTCGCTGTGCAACGACCCTCGCGAAAGCCATCGCTACCTGATCGGCGTGCTCCGAGACCCTGCCTCGCGCGGCGGCTCGAAGACCATGCACGACGCGATGGAAGAGGGCGCCTTGCTGCGCATCAGTGCACCGAAGAACCACTTTCCGCTCGCACATGGCGCCACACGCAGCCTGCTGATTGCCGGCGGCATTGGCGTGACGCCGATCCTCTGCATGGCCGAGCGCCTCGCCATGACCGGCGGCGCGTTCGAGATGCACTACTGCACGCGATCGCGTGATCGGACTGCCTTCGTCGATCGCATCGCGCAGTCGGCCTTCGCGGCGCAGGTGCACTTCCATTTCGACGACGGCGACGCTTCGCAAAAGTTTGCGATCGATCCGTTGCTGGCCAAACCGCAGCCGGGCGTCCACCTGTACGTCTGCGGACCGAAGGGCTTCATGGACTGGGTGCTCGATGCCGCGCGCGCGGCGGGTTGGCCCGCCGATCAACTTCACTACGAGTTCTTCTCCGCTGAAGTGGCCAAGTCCGACGACGATGCCGCCTTCGAAGTCAAGCTTGCGAGTTCCGGCCGCGTGGTCAAGGTCGAAAAAGACCAGACCGTGGTGCAGGCCCTGGCCGCCATCGGCGTGGAAGTGCAGACTTCCTGCGAACAGGGCGTCTGCGGCACATGCCTCACGCGCGTGCTCGAGGGTGAGCCCGACCACAAGGACATGTACCTCACGCCGGAAGAGCAGGCCGCCAACGACCAGTTCACGCCGTGCTGCTCGCGGTCGCGTTCGCCATTGCTGGTGCTTGATCTGTAGGTGCGCGCGGGGCTGCCCCCGCCATCGATAATCGCGGGCTGAAATGCCAATCGAATCCGCCATGCAGAGCCAGGAAACCAGCACCGCCGAGATCAGCCTGAACGACCAGCCCGGACACCTTATCCGCCGCGCGCATCAGATCTCGGTGTCGGTCTTCTACGAGACGCTGGGCCGCGAGGTCACCCCGGTCCAGTACGCGGTGATGCGCACCCTGCAGGACAAGCCCGGCATCGACCAGGTCACGCTCGCGCAGCAGGTGGCGCTCGACACGTCGAGCACGGCCGACATCGCCGTGCGACTCGAAGGCAAGGGCTGGATCACCCGCAAACTTCTCGCGCGCGGCCAACGCGAGTTGCGCCTGACTGCCGATGGCGAAGCGCTTCTCGAGCGCATGGTCCCGGGCATGCAGCAGATGCAGAACGCACTACTCGGCATGCTCTCCGACAGCGAGCGCGAAGCGTTCCTGCAACTCCTCAGCAAGTTCGTGACGGTCAACAACGAGCGCAGCCGCGCACCGATGCGCACCTGAGGCCGGCCCTCTGGCGGCGGCGCGGGCTGGGCACTATGCTCCGTGCGCCATCAAAGGAGACACCGATGCCGCAAGAGACAGCACGCCGCCAGACCCTGGCGGACCTTCTGCGCCGCAGTGCGAGGCGCTACCCCGACAAGCTGGCCATCGCCTGCGGCGAGACGCGATGGACCTACGCCGAGTTCGATGTGATCTGTTCACGCGTGGCCGGCGCCCTGTCCCGCCACGGCGTCGGGAAAGGCGAACGCGTGGCGGTCCTCGCGCGCAACTCGCACGCCTTCGCGGCCTTGCGCTTTGCGCTTGCCCGCCTCGGCGCGGTGCTGGTGCCGATCAACTTCATGCTCAAGTCGGAGGAGGTCGCCTACATCCTTCGCCACGCCGGCGCGTCCATGTTGGCGACCGACACGGGCCTCTCCGCCCTCGCGCGTGAGGCCGCGGCGCTCGATACCTCGGTGCGCGACTTTCTCTGGCTACCTTCCGAAGACGCCAGCGAGCCGGTGCCCGGCATGCTGCGCTTCGATGAATTCGCCCTCGGCAACGTCGAACCACCCGAGGTGGACCTGCATACCGGCGACCTCGCGCAGATCGTCTACACCAGCGGCACCGAATCCATGCCCAAGGGCGCGATGCTCACTCATGACGCGGTGATCGCCCAATACGTGAGCTGCCTCGTCGACGCCGAGATCACCAGCAGCGACCTCACGCTGCACGCGCTGCCGCTCTATCACTGCGCGCAGCTCGACGTGTTTCTCGGCCCGTCGATCTATGCGGGCGCGACCAATGTCATCACTGCCAAGCCGACGCCGGACAACCTCCTGCCGCTGATCGAGAAGTTCGGCATCGGCTCGTTTTTCGCGCCGCCAACGGTCTGGATTTCATTGCTGCGCTCGCCGCTTTTCGACACCACCGACCTCGGGAGCCTGCGCAAGGGCTACTACGGCGCATCGATCATGCCGGTCGAAGTCATGCGCGAGATCATCCGCCGGCTGCCCCAGATGCGGCTCTGGAACCTCTACGGCCAGACGGAGATCGCGCCGCTGGCGACGATGCTCGGCCCGGACGACCAGCTCCGCAAGCCCGGTTCGGCGGGTCGTGCGGTGCTCAATGTCGAGACGCGGGTGGTCGACGACCTGATGAACGATGTGTCGGTTGGCGAGATCGGCGAGGTGGTGCACCGCTCACCACACCTGATGCTTGGCTACTTCCACGACGATGAACGTACCAAGGCGGCGTTCGAGGGCGGCTGGTTCCATTCGGGCGACCTCGCGACCATCGATGACGAGGGCTACATCACCATCGTCGATCGCAAGAAGGACATGATCAAGACCGGCGGCGAGAACGTCGCGAGCCGCGAGGTCGAGGAAATGATCTACCGCATGCCGCAGGTGTCGGAAGTTGCGGTCGTTGGAGTGCCGCATCCGCACTGGGTTGAAGCCGTGGTCGCTGTCGTCGTGGCCAAGGCGGGCCAGACGCTGGACGAAAGGCAGGTGCTCGGCCACTGCAATGAGCATCTCGCGGGCTTCAAGACGCCCAAGCGCGTCGTGTTCGTGGAGGCACTGCCCAAGAACCCGAGCGGCAAGCTGCTCAAGCGCGACTTGCGAAAGGCGCACGCCGGACTGTTCGCCGGCGCGTAGCCTTCAGCGTGCGTTCAGCGGCGCGGGCCCGCGCCGCATTCGTCGAGCACCGCGATGGTCGTCTCGACCCGATGAGCGATCTCGTCGCTGAGAGCCTTGGGCGGCCGGTGGGCCGTCGTCATGATCAGGCTGGCCGAGCCGACCAGCATCACGAGCCCTGCAATCAGATCCATGTGGGTGAAAAAGCTCATCGAAGAATCTCCGGATTGACCGGCAAGCGCCGGAATGAAGTCGGGACTCTCTCAACGCTGGTGCGCAGCTTCAATCCGCCCGATGGCGGAAGGCGTTGTCAGACCGCGCCTACGCGGCCTGATCCGGGCACCCGTTCATTGCACGACGAGGTGGTTCAGCGCGGGGCTCGCCGGCGGCAGGGTGAGCTTCATGTCCTCCAGCGTCTTGACGATCAGGTTCGCGACCATCAGGTTGCGATTGAGCTTGCTGTCGGCCGGCACCACGTGCCATGGCGCGTAGTCGGTCGACGTAGCCGCGAGCGCTTTCTCGTAGGCCCGCTCGTAGTCCGACCATTTCTTGCGCACCGACAGGTCGTCCATCTGGAACTTCCAGCGCTTGTCCGGCTGGTCGATCCGCGCCTGCAGGCGCTTGCGTTGCTCGTCCTTGCTGATGTGCAGCATGCACTTGATGACCACCGTGCCGGTTTCGGTCAGCAGGCGCTCGAAGTCGCTGATCTGCGCGTAGCGGCGCCGCGTCTCGGCCTTGTCGATGAGGCCTTCGACCACCGGGACCAGCACGTCTTCGTAGTGGCTGCGGTTCCAGATCGCGATCTCGCCGGCCGCCGGCACGGCTGCGTGGCAGCGCCAGAGGAAGTCGTGCGCGCGTTCGTCATCGCTGGGCACCTTGAAGGCCTTCACCCGAACGCCGAGCGGGGATGTGCGCGAGAAGACCCAGCGTATCGTCCCGTCCTTGCCGCTGGTGTCCAGCCCCTGCAGCACCAGCAGCAGCTTGCGGCGGCCCTCGGCGTGGAGCTTGTTCTGCAGATCGTCCAGGCGAACCGCGAGCGCCTCCAGCTCCTCCCGCTGCGCTTCCTCGTCGCCCTTCAGGAAAGGGACGGCCGCGGGATCGATGTTCGCGAGCTTGAACTTGCCGGTGACGCAGTACTTCTTGAAGCTGGCCATGGGGATCGGACTCCTGTCGCAAAAGCCGCAGGGTACGCCAAGCGGCGGAGTCCGGCGCGACTCACTCGTCGTCGTCGAGCGAGGCGCTCCAGCGGTTGTCCCAGTTGCCGCGACGTGCGCTCTCCAACTCACGCCGGTCGCGCTTGGTCGGCCGGCCCTGCTCGATGCTGAGCGCTGGCTCGCTGCCGAGGCGTCGCTGCTCCCGCACGGCAGCCTGGGCGGCGATGCTTTCGGGCGTTTCCTCGTAGAGCTGCTGCGCGACCGGTGCCGGACCGCGCTGCCCACTGAGGCCGCGCACCAGCACCTCGCGCGTGAACGGGCCGAGCCGGACTGTGACCTTGTCACCCGGTTTCACCTCGCGCGAGGCCTTGGCGATCTCGCCGTTCACCTGCACGCGGTGCTTGCCGATCTCGTCGGCGGCGAGCGAGCGCGTCTTGTAGAAGCGCGCCGCCCAGAGCCATTTGTCGATACGTAGGCGATCCATGAGTCAGTGATTGTCGCGCGCCAGCGGCAATTGGACGACGGCATCGAGCCCGATCACCTGTCCGCCGGATTCCCGGTTTTCGAGCGCGATAGTGCCGCCGAGCGCCAGCACGATTTCACGGCAGATCGCCAGACCCAGCCCCGATCCGCTCGACACGTCGCCGGCTGCGAACGGCGCGAAGAGCCGCTGGCGGAGTTCGTCCGAAATGCCCGGGCCCTGGTCGCTCAAGGTCAGCGTCGCAGACTGCGCATCGGCGGCCACGCGCACGACCAATGCCCCCCCGTTCGGGCTGTGCTTGATCGCGTTGTGCAACAGGTTGCGAGACAGCTCCTGGAGCATCCACCGGTGGGCGCGCACCGGCACTGGTGTGGCCGCAGCCGAAAGCTCGAAATCGAGCGCCTTGTCCGCAACGAGTGGGGAAACGTCGAGCGCGATGTCCCGAACGCATTCGGCAAGATCCAGCGTCATCGACTCGGGTTGCTGGCGCAATTGCTCGACCTTCGCGAGCGACAGCATCTGGTTGGCGAGCGTGGTGGCGCGCTCGACCGTCTGGCTGATTTCCTTGAGCGCCTGCTCCGCCGGCACGTCGCCCCGGCGTGCGGACTGCACCTGGGCCTTGAGCACCGCCAGCGGGGTGCGCAACTGGTGGGCACTGTCGCGGACGAAGCGCTTCTGATGGTCGAGCAGACGCTGGAGCCGTCCCATGACGCGCGTGGTGGCGTCGATCAGTGGACGCAGTTCGCGCGGCGCATCAGGCGCATCGATGGGGGACAGGTCGTCGTCGGCGCGTGCCTCGATCGCCTCGCCGAGCTCGCGCACCGGTCGCGTTGCGAGCTGCACCACCACCACCGTAACCGCGGCGATCACCGAGATCAGCACCAGTTGCCGCCAAAGCGTGTCGAGGAGGAGCTTGCGCGCCAGCGTCTCGCGCAGTTCCAGTGTTTCGGCCACCTGCACCACCGCCATGCCACGTCCGTGCGGGCTTGCCACCGGTTGCAGCAGCACCGCGACCCGCACCGGCATGCCGCGGAATTCGTCGTCGTAGAAATCCACCAGTGCCGCATACGGCGGCCGGTCGGGCAGCTTTCCGCGCCAGAAGGGCAGGTCTTCGAAGCCCGAGATGAGATCGCCGCCAAGCGCGGAGACGCGGTAGTACATGCGGCTCTGGTTGTCGGCCTCGAAGGCCTCGAGCGCGGAGTAGGGGACGATGGCGCGCAGGGTGGCCTGCTCGTCGTAGCCGTTCACATCGAGTTCTTCGCCGATCGTCTTGGCCGAGGCGAGCAGCGTGCGGTCGTAGGCGGTGGTCGCGGCTGCGAGGCTCTGGCGATAGAGGCTCACGCTGTTGATGACAATGAACAGCGCGATCGGCGCGAGGATGCCGACCAGCAGCCTCGCGCGCAGCGAAGACACCGGCTTCATGTCTCTTCGCGCAGCAGGTAGCCCAATCCGCGCAGCGTCATCAGTGTGACGCCGGTGGCGGCGAGTTTCTTGCGCAGGCGATAGACCACGACTTCGATGGCTTCGTACTGCACGTCCATCTCGCCGGGAAAGACCAGCTCGAACAGACGTTCCTTCGAGACGGCGTGGCCGGGCTTGACCATCAGCGCCTTCAGCAGCGCGAGCTCGCGCGGCGTGAGTTCGAGCACCTCGGCGCGGTGATAGATCGCGCCGTTCTCGGTGTCGTAGCGCAGGCCGCCGACTTCAGGTAGCCGCGCAGGTGAATCGGCGCCCGCACTCTGGTGGCGGCGGTGCAGGGCGCGGATGCGCGCCTCCAGTTCGTCGAGGTCGAACGGCTTGGGCAGGTAGTCGTCGGCACCGGCGTTGAGGCCCATGATGCGGTCGCCGACCGTTCCGCGCGCGGTCAGCAATAGCACCGGCGTGCGAAGTCCGGCGGCGCGGGCCTGCGCCAGCACCTGCAATCCATCGAGATTGGGGAGGCTCAGGTCGAGCGCCACCACGTCGGGTTCGAGAGCGCGCCATTGCTCGATGGCCTGGGCGCCGTCCCCGCACACCCGTACGTCGATCTGCCTGCGGCCGAACGTGCGCTGCAGCGTGGTTTGCATCGACGGATCGTCTTCGACTAACAGCAGCTTCATGCCCGGATTTTCGGTGTTTACCCCAGTCCGACGGACAGCCAACTGACAGCGGGGCGGCGCATCATACCGACGTCAGCTTCTACTCAGTTTCAAATAAAGGAGACATTGATGCGCCGAGACACATTCCTGAAATCCATGGTCGCGCTGGCGGCCACCGGTGCCTTGCCGCTGTCGGCATGGGCCGCTGCCAACATCAAGATGATGATCCCCGCCAACCCTGGCGGCGGTTGGGACACCACCGGCCGGGCGCTCGGCAAGGCCCTGACCGATAGCAAGCTGGCCGACACGGTCACTTTCGACAACAAGGGCGGCGCAGCCGGCGCGCTGGGCCTCGCCCAGTTCGTCAACGGCTCCAAGGGCGACCCCAACGCAATGATGATCATGGGCGCCGTGATGCTCGGCGGCATCATCACCGGCAAGCCGCCGGTGTCGCTGTCGCAAGCCACGCCGATCGCGCGCCTGACCAGCGAGTACAACGTCTTCGTGCTGCCGGCCAATTCGCAGTTCAAGAGCATGAAGGACGTGATCGATCAGCTCAAGAAGGACCCGGGCAGCGTCAAGTGGGGCGGCGGCTCGCGCGGATCCACGGAGCACATCGCGGCCGCGATGATCGCGCAGCGGGTGGGCGTCGATCCTTCCAAGATCAACTACGTCGCCTTCCGCGGGGGTGGTGAGGCCACGGCGGCCATCCTGGGCGGCAACGTCACGGTGGGCGGCAGCGGCTTCAGCGAATTCGCCGAGTACATCAACGCCGGCAAGATGAAGCCGATCGCCGTCACTTCGGCGCAGCGCCTGCCCGGCATCAACGTGCCGACGCTCAAGGAGCAGGGCATCGACGTCGAGATCGGCAACTGGCGCGGCGTGTACGGCGCGCCGGGCATCACGCCCGAGCAGCGCAAGGCGCTGACGGACCTCGTTCTGGCGGCAGTCAAGACGCCCGCCTGGGCCGAGGCCGTGAAGAAGAACGACTGGACGCCGGCTGTGATGTCGGGCGACGCCTTCGCCAAGTTCGTGGACGACGAGTTCGCGAGCCTGCGCGCCACCATGGTCAAGTCGGGAATGGTCTGACCGTGCAGGCCGAACTGACCTCGACGCCGACGCCAGCGAACTGGCCCCAGACGCTGGTTGGCGTTGGGGTTCTGGTCACCGGCCTGGCCCTCGCGTACGGCGCGATCGACATTTCGTCCGAGGCCGGCTACGGCGGCGTCGGACCCAACTTTCTGCCCTGGCTGGTCTCGATCGCGCTGACCCTGTGCGGCGGGTGGATCCTCTGGGAAGCCCGCACCGGCGGCTTCCGCGAGATGGAGGAGTCGGATTCGACGCCTCCGTACTGGACCGGCTTCATCTGGGTCTCCGCCGGGTTGCTGCTCAACGCCGGCCTCATCACCGTCATCGGCTTCATCCTGAGCTGTGCGCTCTGCTATCTGCTCGCAGTTCAGGGCTTGCGCCGTGCGGGTGGGCAGGCGATCGCGAATTCGCCGCGCACCTGGTTCATCGACCTCTTGACCGGTCTCATCATCTCCGCGCCGGTCTACTGGATGTTCACGAAGTTCCTGGCGATCAATCTCCCGGGCCTGACCGCGACGGGGTGGATCTGACATGGAAATCTTCAACGCTCTTTTGCACGGCTTCGCGCTCGCGATCACGCCGGCGAATCTTCTCTGGTGCCTGGTGGGTTGCGCCCTCGGCACGGCGGTCGGCGTGCTGCCCGGCATCGGCCCGGCGGTTGCGGTCGCGATGCTGCTGCCCATCACCGGCAAGGTCGACGTCACCGCGTCGATGATCTTCTTCTCGGGGATCTACTACGGCGCCATGTACGGCGGCTCGACCACTTCCATCCTGCTCAACACGCCCGGCGAAACCGCCAGCATGGTGACCGCGATGGAGGGGAACAAGATGGCCAAGAGCGGCCGGGCCGGCGCCGCGCTGGCGACTGCGGCCATCGGGTCGTTCGTGGCCGGCACCATCGCCACGGTGGTGGTCACGTTGTTCGCGCCGTTCGTGGCCGACTTCGCAGTCCGCCTCGGCCCGCCGGAGTATTTCCTGCTGATGCTCCTGGCCTTCACCACCGTGAGCGCGGTGCTCGGCAAGAGCACCCTGCGCGGCATGACGGCGCTGTTCATCGGCCTCGCGGCTGGCTGCATCGGCCTCGACCAGATTTCGGGGCAGGGCCGCTACACGGGCGGCATCCCCGAACTGCTCGACGGCATCGAGATCGTGCTGGTCGCGGTCGGCTTGTTCGCGGTCGCCGAAGTGCTCTACGCGGTTCTCTATGAAGGCCGTGTCGTCGAAGGGCAGAACAAGCTCAGCCGTGTGCATATGACGGCTCGGGACTGGAAGCGCTCGATCCCGGCATGGCTGCGCGGCACCGCCATCGGCACGCCCTTCGGCTGCATCCCGGCCGGCGGTACCGAGATCCCGACCTTCCTGAGCTATGCGGCCGAAAAGAAGCTGGCAAAGGATCCGGACGCCCGCGCCGAATTCGGCACCAAGGGCGCGATCGAAGGCGTGGCCGGCCCCGAGGCGGCGAACAACGCGACGGTGACTGCGGCGCTCATCCCGCTGCTCACGCTCGGCATCCCGACGTCGAACACCACCGCGATCCTGCTGGGCGCATTCCAGAACTACGGCATCCAGCCCGGCCCGCAACTGTTCACCACGTCGGCCGCGCTGGTGTGGGCGCTGATCGCCTCGCTCTACATCGGCAACGTGATGCTGCTGGTGCTCAACCTGCCGATGGTCGGGCTGTGGGTCAAGCTGCTCAAGATCCCGAAGCCGCAACTCTATGCGGGCATCCTGATCTTCGCGACGGTCGGCGCCTACGGGATGCGGCAGAGCGCGTTCGATCTCGTGCTGCTCTATGCGATCGGTGTGCTGGGCGTCGTGATGCGCCGCTTCGATTTCCCGACCGCGCCGGTGGTGGTCGGCATGATCCTCGGACCGCTCGCCGAAGCGCAGTTGCGCAATGCGATGTCGATTGGTGAGGGCAGTGCAGCGGTGTTCTTCCAGCGCCCCATGTCGATCGTGCTGATCGTCGTGATCGTGGCCGTGCTGGTGCTTCCTCGCTTGGCCAAGCGCATGGGCGCAAAGCGGCAGCTGGCAATGTCTTGATTTCCTCCGCTCCACGAAACAGGCGTCGCCCCACCGGGACGACGCCTGTTTTGCTTATTCGCCCGACGATTCGTGGCCGAATCGGGCTATGCCGAACATCCGGGTGCTTTGGGCGCGCTGCACTTCAGCCATGAATTCCGGACCGTTGCGCATGCGCTGATAGGCGGCCATCTGTTGGCGGAATTCCGCGCTGTTCGGATCGAAGTTGTCGCGGTTTGCAACCTGGCTCATGCCGGAGCGGATCCACAGGCGGTTGTCGGCAGTGACTTCAGCGCGGCTTGCAGCGCCGGTCTTCGGGTCGGCAGGGCCGACGCGGAATTCCGCCGGTGCGCTCGCGAAGTTCGCGCGGTTCGCGGAAAGGTCTGCCGACACTTCGGCGCGGCTGAAGTGGCTGACGGCGGGAATCGGTGCACCGACCCATTGTTCGGCCGGGACGGTCTGGGCGGACACGGCGCCGGCAAGTGTGAGTGCGGAGATACCGAGAAGTAGCTTTGCATTCATGATGAAATCTCCTTGAGGCCTTGATGTGTGACTGCGGAAATCGCTGTATCACGGGCCTTACTGTCGTTTCTGCGTGCCTTTTACGCAGTGCGATTACGCACAGGTTTTCTTAACTGCTCATGAGCATGACGATCCAGCGTTCGAGCCTCGCCCTGCAGCACATCGCGTTGCTGGAGGGGCTGTCGCAGCAGCGGCTCGACGAATTGGCCCAGCGCTGCCAGTGGCAAAGCATTGCTGCCGGCGCGCCGCTAGTGCTGCGCTCGGAGGAGAAGAGCGATGTCTATTTCCTCGTCTCCGGCCAACTGCGTGTCACCACCTATTCGGCCAACGGGCGGCAGATCACCTTCCGCGATCTGAACGAGGGCGAGCACCTCGGCGAGATTGCCGCCATCGACGGCAGACCGCGCTCGGCCGATGTGGTGACGCTCAAGGCGAGCGTGGTTGCGAGCCTGGATCGCGCCGCATTCCTCGAGCTGCTGCGCGACGAACCGATGGTGGCTGAGCGTGTGATGCGCAGCCTCACGTCGCTTGTCCGGCAACTGTCGGAGCGCGTGATCGACCTGAGCACGATGGGCGTTCAGAACCGCGTGCATGCGGAGCTTCTGCGCCTTGCGCGCGAGGCTGGCATCGATGGCAATCGTACGCGCCTGGATCCCGCGCCGACCCATTCAGAGCTCGCGAGCCGCGTCAGTACCAATCGCGAGCAGGTCACGCGTGAACTCAACGCGCTTCAGCGTGCGGGCATTCTGGAAAAGGAGGGAAAGGCGCTGGTCGTGCTCGACGTGCAGCGCCTCGTCGCGATGCTGGCGGAGGTGCGGGGCTTTCCCTGAAGCTCAGTTCTGCGACGGAGCCGGCACCACCACGGTGGAGCGGCCGTCTGGCGAGGTGACGGTCCTCGAGCCTGCGGGTGCAGGCGTGCCCTGCGGCGTCACGACGGTGGAGCGGCGATCGCCCGAACGGACTGTCTTCGTGCCGCTGGGCGCTGGTGAACCCTGGGGCTTGACCACGGTGGAGCGGCGATCTCCTGAGCGCGTCGTCACATTGCTCGGTGGCCCTCCGCGTGCGCGATCCAGCGCTGCGCCGGCATCGCGGATGCAGGCATCGCGCTGGGGGCGGGGCAGGTTGCCGCCGTTGCACTTGGCGACCTGCTCGTCGTGGATCCGCTGGGCCTCCGCAAGATCGGGAGTCTGCGCAACTGCAGCCAACGAGATGCCCAGGAATGCTCCGGAAACCGCCACACGCTGAAGGATGCTGATCACGGTGTACCTCTGTCGATCGACGACGATGGCGCGAGTCTATCTCGCGGTTCGTGATCGTGGCCGTGGTGCACCGCCCCACGAATGCGCTTGACTGTCTTGCGAATCCAGTGCTCGGTGTCGTCGACGTAGGTGAACACGGCCGGCACCACCAGCAGGCTGAGCACGGTGGACGTGATGAGCCCGCCGATCACCGCCATTGCCATCGGCGAGCGGAAACTGGAGTCCGCGGCGCTCCAGCCGAAAGCGATCGGCGCCATGCCCGCGCCCATCGCGAGCGTGGTCATGATGATCGGCCGCGCCCGCTTGTGGCAGGCGTCACGCAGTGCTTCGAAGCGACTCATGCCGTGGTCGCGGCGCGCGACGATCGCGTATTCAACGAGCAGGATCGAGTTCTTCGTCGCGATGCCCATCAGCATGATCAGGCCGATCAGCGAAGGCATCGACAGCGCTTTCTGCCCGACCAGCAGGCCCACGAACGCACCGCCGAGCGCGAGCGGCAGCGCACAGAGGATCGTGATCGGATGCAGGAAGTCCTTGAACAGCAGCACCAGCACGATGTAGATGCACAGAACGCCGGTCAGCATCGCGAGGCCGAAGCTATTGAACAGCTCGGTCATCACTTCCGCATCGCCGACTTCGGCCACGCGCACGCCGGGCGGGAGGCTGCGGATGGAGGGCAGCTTCATCGCCGCGTCCTTCGCATCGCCCAGGCCGACGCCGGACAGTTCGATCTCGAAGTTGACGTTGCGCGAGCGGTCGTAGCGGTCGATCACCGCCGGGCCACCTTCGATCGACAGTGTTGCGACCTGGCCCAGCATCACCGGCCCACGTGTTCCGGGCACCGCGAGGCGTTCGAGCAGTGAGAGATCCTGCCGCGCCGAATCCTCCAGCTTGACCACGATCGGCACCTGCCGCTGGGCGAGGTTGAGCTTGGGAAGGTTCTGGTCGTAGTCGCCAAGCGTGGCGACGCGCAGCGTGTCGGCGATGGCCGTGCTGGTCACGCCGAGATCGGCCGCGCGCGCGAAGTCGGGCCGCACAGCGATCTCGGGACGGATCAGGCTCGCGGTCGAGGTGATGTTGCCGAGGCCGGGAATGGTGCGCAGGTCGCGTTCTACCGCGCGCGCGGCAGTGGTCAACGCATTCGGGTCGTCACCGGAGAGCGCGAGGATGTATTTCTCGCCCGAGCCGCCCAGGCCCACGGTGCTGCGCACGCCGGGCAGCGTTTCCAGCGCAGCGCGGATCTTTTGCTCGATCACCTGCTTGCGCGGCCGGTCGCCGCGCGGATCGAGCTGGATCGTGAGCGTTGCCTTGCGCGTTTCGGGCGTACCGAAGTTCGCGAACGGATCGCCGCCCGCGCTGCCGCCGCCAACAGTGGTGTAGACGCTGCGCACATGCTCCACCGCCATCACGCGGCGGCGCGTCTCGTCCGCCATCGCGGTGGTCTGCGCAAGCGTCGCACCGGGCGCGAGCGAGATGTACACCTGCGTCTGCGAGTTGTCGTCCGGCGGAATGAAGCCGGTCTTGAGCAGGGGGATCATCGCCACCGAACCGAAGAAGAAGAGGGTGGCGAGCACCATCGTCTTGAAGCGGTGCTGCATGCTCCATCCCACCATGCGCATGTACGCCGCGAGCCAGCGCGGCTCCTTCTCGGCGGTGACGATGGGTTTGAGAATGTACGCCGCCATCATCGGCGTGAGCATCCGCGCCACCACCAGCGAGGCGAACACTGCGAGCGACGCGGTCCAGCCGAACTGCTTGAAGAATTTGCCGGCTACGCCGCTCATGAATGCGGTCGGCAGGAACACCGCGATCAGCGTGAAGGTCGTGGCGATCACCGCAAGGCCGATTTCGTCGGCCGCTTCCATCGCGGCCTGGTACGGCGTCTTGCCCATGCGCAAGTGGCGCACGATGTTCTCGACCTCGACGATCGCGTCGTCCACCAGGATGCCGACCACCAGCGACAGCGCGAGCAGCGTCACCACATTGATCGAGAAGCCCAGCAGGAACATGCCCACGAACGCCGGGATCACCGACATCGGCAGCGCCACCGCCGACACGAAGGTCGCGCGCCAGTCGCGCAGGAAGAGCCACACGACGATCACCGCCAGGATGGCGCCTTCATACAGAAGGTGCAGCGAGCCTTCGTATTCCTCGCGCACTGGCTCGACGAAGTTGAAGGCCTCGGTCAAGTGGATGTCGGGGCGCTCGACGCGCATTTGCGCCAGCGCCTTCTGCACCGCATCGCCCACTTCGACCTCGCTCGCGCCGCGGCTGCGCGCGACCTCGAAGCCGACCACCGGCTTGCCGTCGAGGAATGCGGCGGCACGGGGCTCGGCGATGGTGTCGCTGATGCGCGCGACCTGATCGAGCCGGATGCGCCGGCCGTCCGACAGCGAAATCTGGATGTCCGCGATTTCGTCCGCCGATCGCACCGTGGCGAGCGTGCGGACCGGCTGCTCGCTGCCGCCCACGTCGGTGCGGCCGCCGGCACTTTCGATCTGCTGTTGCCGCAACTGGCGCGAAATGTCGGCCGCGGTCGCGCCCAGTGCCTGCAGCTTGGCTGGGTCGAGATCGACATGCACCTGCCGAGTCACGCCGCCCACGCGGTTGACCGCACCCACCCCGCTGATCGCCAGCAGGCGGCGGGTCACGTCGTTGTCGACGAACCATGAGAGTTCCTGGTCGTCCATGCGCGACGACGAGATCGTGAACGCCAGCACCGGCTGGGCCGCGAAGTCCAGCTTGGTGATGACCGGATCGCGCAAATCCGCCGGCAGGTCGGCGCGCACACGCTGCACGGCGGAGCGCACGTCATCGACTGCTTCCTGCACCGGCTTTTCGAGCCGGAATTCGACGATCAGCGTGACCGCGCCGTCCTGCACCTTGGTCGTGATGTGCTTGAGGCCCTGCACGGTCGCGATCGAGTTTTCGATCTTGCGCGCGACATCGTTTTCGAGTTGCGACGGCGAGGCGCCCGGCAGTGCCGCCGACACGGTGACCGTCGGCAGGTCGATGTCGGGGAAGTTCTGCACCTTCATCGCATTGAAGGACAGCAGTCCGGCGAAGGTGAGCAGCACGAACAGCATCACCGCCGGGATCGGATTTCGGATCGACCAGGCGGAGACGTTCATTTGGCGGCTCCGTTCACGGGATTGGCGGGCAGTGCATCAACCACGCGCACCAAGTCGCCATCGTTGAGGAAGCCCGCACCCTGCACGACCACGCGGGCGTCAGGCGGCAGCGGGGTAGTGATCTCCACGCGATCAGCGACGCGGCGGCCGGTCTCGATACGGAGCATCGACACGCGGCTGTCGGCCTGCATCAGCAGCAGGTGATTGAATCCATCGCGCGGCACCACCGAGGCCAGCGGCACGGTGACCGCATGGCTGCGGCCGAGCATGAAATCGCCGTGCGCGAACATGCCGGCCTTGATGCCGGTGTTCTGCTGCACGTCAGGGATGTCCACATAGATCAGCGCCGCGCGCGTCTGAGGATCCACGGTCGGGGCGACGCTACGCACCTTGCCGTTGACCGTCGCGCCGGTCGCGCTCACGACCACGGCGGGCGTGCCGACCACGATGCGCCCGAGGTCGCCGGACATGATCTCCGCGCGCCATTCGAGTCGCCCTCCGCGGATCAGGCGGAAGAGCTCGGTGCCTGCCGAGACCACGCTGCCCACTGTCGCCGTGCGCGAGGAGATGACACCATCGTCCGGCGCCATCACCTTGGTATTGCGGCCGCGAACCTGCTGCGCCGCGAGCACCGCTTCAGCCGCTTCCACCCGGGCCTTGGCGGTCTGCTCGGCGGTCGTGTACTGGTTGATCTGCTGCTGGCTCATCGCACCCGTCGCCTGCAGCGTGCGCGCCCGGTTGGCGGTGCCCGCCGCGTCGGCCGCGGTGGCGCGCGCCTCGGCCAGCGAGGCCTTGGCCTGCGCCACGTCGGCATCCACCGATTCGCCCGAGAACACTGCGAGCACCTGGCCCTTCTTGACCGCATCGCCGACATTGACGCGCACCTCGGCGAGCCGCAGTCCATTTGCCTCGGAGCCGATGCTGGCTTCCTGCCAGGCGGCGACGTTGCCGTTGGCGGACAGCGTGACGTTGAGCTCGTTGGTCTCGGGCTTGGCGACGGTGACGGTCAGCGTCGGGCGAGCGGTCGACGCCGCTTCCTTCATGTCACCCGATGACTTGCCGCGCGACAGCCAGAAGCCCGCGCCGGCAAGAACCAGCACGACCAAAGCGATGACGATGAGGGTAGAGCGCTTCTTCATTCTTTTCATGGTGATGACGGAGCGGCCGCCGGGGCCGTCGTTGCAATCGATTCGGGCCGCGACCAGCCGCCGCCCATGGCGCGATAGAGCGCCACCCAGGCTTCGGCGCGCTCGCGCTGCAGCGACACGCGCGAGGTCTGCGAGACGAACAGCGTGCGCCGCGCGTCCTCCAGATCGAACAGGCTCGCGAGCCCGGTGCTGAAGCGCGCCTGCGTCGCGTCGAACGAGGCCTGGTAGTTGTTCACGGCGGTGTCGGCGTCTTCGGCGCGCTCGTCGGTGCTGCGGAGATTGATCAGTGCCTCTTCGACCTCGCGCACCGCCTGCCGCACGCTCGCGCGGTATTGAGAGACTGCCTCGTCGTAACGCACCTTGGCCGCCGCTTCGTTGGCAGCGAGCGTGCCGCCGTCGAAGATAGGCACGTTGAGCGCCAGCGGGCCGATGGTCCAGGTGTCCAGCGTCTCGCGGAAGCCCCCGGTGCGTACCTGCACCGTGGCGATCGAGCCCTGCAGCGTTAGCCTCGGAAAGCGCTGTGCGAGCGCGGCACCCGCATCGGCGCTTGCTGCGGCGACGCTGAGTTCGGCGGCGTACACATCAGGCCGCTGCGCGAGTGCTTCCGCCGGCACGCTGTGCACCGCCTGCACGGCTGGCAATGCGACATCGATTGGCGCCGCTTCAAGCTTGGCCCTGAGCACCGGTGCTTCGATGCCGGTGAGGGACACCAGCGTCTGTTCGAGCACCGCGCACTGCGCGCGCTGTTGCGTGAGTCGTCCAGAGGCCTCGGCGGCGCTGGCGCGTGCGAGCGCCGCATCCGCCGGTGCGGTGAAGCCGGCTCGCATGGACAGATCGGTAAGTCGCGCGGTTTCGGCACGCGATTTCGCGTCTGATGTCGAGACCACGAGTTGCCGGCGACAGGCACGCTCTGCCAGATAGGTGTTGGCGGTTTCGGCGGCGACCGACACACGTGCGTCGTGCCACTTGGCATCCGCACCCGCGAGCCGCGCCTGGCTCGCGTCGCGGTTCGCGCGAAGACCGCCGAACAAATCGATTTCCCAGCTTGATTGCAGGGCGGCCTGTCCGGTCGTGAGGATCGGCAGGCTGGTGCTCACGCCGTCGCTTCCGGAAGTCGAAGTGCCGGTGAATCCGGTGGTCGGCGAATTGCCGCGGCTGGCCGACAACTGGCCGTTGAGATTCGGAATCAGCGCCGCGCCGGCCGAAACGCGCGTGGCCCGCGCTTCCGCGATGCGAGCACCGGCGCTCGCCACCGTCGGGCTCACCGACTCGGAGGCAAAGATCAGCTCGACCAACAGTGGGTCATGCAACTGCTCCCACCACTGCCCGAGCGTCGGCAGCGAGCCGCCGTGCGGCAGCGGGGCGGTGGAAGCGGGGAGCGGATTGCTCCATGTCGGCGGCGTCGGCGCATCGACCTTTTCAGGCGGACGCGGGACGGCGCAGGCCGAAAGTAACAGCAAAGAGGCAACGAGCGAAAGCGTCGGAAGCCGGGTGGTCCTCATGAGTTCGGGGTTCCGCGTAAAGGGGCGCTGCGGCGACGCGCGGGTCGCTTGGGCGCTTGTCGAGAGGCCAAGAGGCCCTGCAAGGCGCGGAGCATAGCAAGGGCGGTGCAGAGCATCTGTGAGTGTTCGCCGCGACTTGTGGGGCTTTGACGCGGAAGTGGCGCCTGTCAGCTGTTTGACGGCCGACGCAGGGCAAGACGAAAGGCGCGGAGCGATCTTCCCTGTGATGCTGGAACTGGCGTTGACTCCTGCCGCCGGCGACGGCGAGCTGATCAAGCCAGACCTAGGTATGACCCTGGCGGCTGAGACTGGAAGCCGGCGGGCATCGCGTTGTGCTCAGCCCGGTGCAGCGGGAGTTCAGGCAGAGATTGAGAAAGTCGGGCACGACAAGTTCGTCGGCCGCGCACCTCATTCAATGCGAGGACTGCTCAGGCAACGACAGGTGTGCTGGGGCTCGGGGACGGCTCTGATCTCATTTAAAAAAACGACGCGATTCAGGGCAATGCGGACATCGCGTGGTGCGGCCCTGGAATCTCTGCGGATCAGGCCTGGTTCAAGAGGTCGGCAACGATCTTGAAGTGAGCGCCATCGGCTTCGTCAATTGGCCATCGGTATCTCGGCGATCTGGGCCAGTTGGCAGTAGTGCTGCAGCCATCTGAAGA
Organism: Variovorax sp. Sphag1AA; assembly: GCF_014192575.1. Taxonomy (GTDB): domain Bacteria; phylum Pseudomonadota; class Gammaproteobacteria; order Burkholderiales; family Burkholderiaceae_C; genus Variovorax. The sequence continues at coordinate 396,826 of NZ_JACHYC010000001.1, forward strand.
TGCGCCAATGCGACGCGGGAGAAGTTGGCGAGTTGCCCCGGAAAAATCCGCGCAACGTCCCGCCGACGCGTTGCGAAGCTCGGGGTAAGCTCGCCGCGTTCGTGAGGAATTCACACGAACGAACGACAAAAATAGTCAGGGAGAAAATCTTGAGCAGCAACCCGAAGCGCGAGCAGCGCTTGGGTGTCGTGCGTGCGCCGATTTCACGGCTACGAACAGGCGCCGCAACGTTCCAGGCGGAACAAGATTCCGTGCAGGCCCGGTCGCGCTCGAGGTCCAGCGACCTGCAGCGTCATCGCGCTTTCGCGCGCTCCAGCTTGAGTCGGCACCCGGGTTGCCTACTTCGCCAATTCACCTTCCCTATTGGCCATGGCGGCGCTCCAAATGCGCCCGCTCAACGTCACCGCCGCGCTGCGGGTTAGGGCGGAGGGGGTTGTCTTGCGCGACAACCTTTCGCTCTGCTGTCTAGCCGGTTGCCAGCTCAATCAATCTTTAGCACTTTCCTGCCTCAGGGGGCAGGCCACTCTATCCGTGGAACTCCAAAAGCAAGTTGTCTGGTGAGTGGGAGGCGAGAAGACTCATCTAAAAGCAATGAATACTATTAAAAAATATTTCCAACAGCATGTTGGGGTGATTTTTCTTTTGATTTCTAAAATTGCAAGAGCGTGGATTGTGGGTGCACTGTGTGTTCTTCATTTGACATCGCACGCCGGAGTTGAGACGCATCTCGTTGGCGACGACGCTGCTGCGGGGCCATTTCCCATTGGTTTTGTGTTTCGATTTTATGGAAAAGAATACACCGAGTTCAATGTAACTACTAATGGCCTGATTCAATTTGCGTCTCACGATAGGGACTACACAAATTACTGCCTGCCAAGTCTTTTGGATACGATATACGTTTTTTGGGATGATTTGAGAACGGATGCGGCAGGGCAGCCCACCGGAAAAATTCAATATCAAACGATCAATGAATACCCAAATAGAAAATTGATTATTCAGTGGACAAACCAGTACTTTTATGGTTCAAATTTGCCGATGGGAACGTTTCAGGCCGTCTTGTCGGAAACGACGAATGAGGTAAAACTTCAGTATCGATTCTTGAGAGAGGATCGAAGCACGGGAGAGTCTGCGACCATCGGAATTCAAGGTGGAACTACTCAGATCATGCAGCACGGCTGCAATCAATCTAATGTCATTTCCCCTGAAATGGCAATCTCCTATATCCCCGATGCTGCTGGTTTGGAATACAAAGTCGACGTGGGTGCACCCTACGGTTTCATCGACATTTCGGATCTGACGCCCAGTCCTCCGATCGCTGCGGCGCGATTTACAAATGGAAGTCCGAGTTGGAGTTGGCAGAAAATCGATGAGCTAAATTCCTATCAGATCGAAATTCAGACAGATGCTGGTGAAACCATTTATGCTGAAGTACTGGGGGATGTGGATTCTTTTACCTGGGGTGGTCGTATGGACTCCGGTGAGAGCTATCGCGCGCGCGTTCGTGGTAGCGTGAATTCCGGGGGGACATGGGAGCTTTGGTCTGGACTCAGTCAAGTGGTGACGATAGATCTGGATGCCCCTGAGGGACGGATGCTTGCTGCCAGTCAAACCGGGCCAGGTTCTGTTCTCTGGCGCTTCCAGGCCTTGGATGATCTAAGTGGTGTTGAAAGTGCTCGGTTACAGATTGCGAGTGATCCTGAGTTTCAGAACGTGCTTTGGGATGATTTTGTCCCTGAGACGCAAACGTCTTATTCCTATGCCGGTGCAGTGCCTAGCCAGCGGCTCTACGGTCGTCTCAATGTTCGGGACAAAGCGGGAAATTTTTCCTCTGAATCCAACATTGTCGACGTCCTTGTTCTCCCGGCACCGACGGCCGATTTCGATCCTACCGTCCTTTCGGGTGAATCTCCCCTCGACGTAGCATTTGGGAATAAGACGACCGGAAGCCCGGCGTCTTATTGGTGGGATTTTGGCGATGGTCGAACGAGCAGTGAAAGCAGTCCGATTGTTCGTTTTTCGCAACCGAACGTCTATGACGTATCTTTGCAAGCAAGCGGCATCGGCGGAACGACAAGAGCCAGCAAAACAATCACTGTCACGCCTGATGTGACCATGCCTTCCATGGAGGTGCTCAATGGGGAAATTGGTGTTGGCGATCAGCTATCTATTGATCAAGCTGTGACCCTTATTTTAAAAGCGTCGGACAAAAACGGAATCAAATCGATCTTTGCAAATTTTGCGGGGAATGCACTTTCGCCGGTGAAGATCGACGACCATGATATTTATCAAATAGTTATTGACCCCCTTCAATATTCGAATGGCATTCATGAGCTACTTGCAGGTGCGGAAGATCAGGCGGGGAATTTTGTTGAACGAAATGTTCGGGTGAATATAAATCTCCCGGCGCCGAGTGCGCCGAATTTAATTGAACCGAAAGAAAAATTAAGAACCAACCAAGACTCCGTAGTTGTACGTGGCACCACGTCGCAGGGAGCTGAGGCTATTCTTATCTTAAATGGCGAACCTCAAGGGGACTGGTTCGGGGTGGTTAATCAGGAATTTCAAGGGGCGATAACACTCGTCGAAGGGAAAAATCGCATAGCCGCCATGGTCAGAAACAATCGCGGTTCCAGTGCAATCAGCACGGAGATTGTGGTGACGCTTGATACATCGAAGCCAAGCGGGCCCACCCTTCTGCGGGCAGTCTCGCAACCCCAAGGCAAGGTTCGCTTAACATGGGCCGCATCTAGCGATCCCAATTCAGCGGGCTATGACCTGTATCGTTCGCAGGCTGCATTTGCGGATATCGGATTCGCGTCTAAAGCAAATGCGTCGTCGATTCGCGGCACCAGCTATGAGGATCTACCTGATCAAGACGGAATCTGGTTCTATCGTGTGGTAGCAGTCAACTCGCTTGGGACCACCTCTGCAGTATCAGATCAGGTTCAGGTCTTTGTGGATAGGGACCCACCCAAAGCCCTGTCGGTCATATACCAGCCTGAAGGCAAGGCCGATACGGCCACAGGCCGTATCGGCCAGGGCAAAGTCAACGTCCAGCTCAAGGTGAGCGAGGAACTACAGGCCGCGCCGTACCTTGCGGTCGTGCCAGCAGGCGGCTCGCCGATCGTCCTCGAATTGACCAAGGGCGACGCCACGACCTACACGAGCGCGTTCTTCGTCAATGCCCAGACGCCATCAGGTATCGCAAATACGCTGTTCTCAGCGCGGGATGCCGTCGGCAATCGTGGCACCGAAATCGATGCGGGTGCAACGCTCAAGATCGACACTGAAGGACCGGCGTTGTCGTCCACCATGCTGAACCCGCCCGCGCCGATCAAGGCGGGTGCGAACACCACGGTGCAGGCGACATTCGTCTTCAGCAAGACGCCGAAGGCAGGCGTTCCGCCACAGATCAAGTACCTGTTGTCCGGTAGTGGCCGTCAGCCGACTGCCATCGCAGGGCTGACATCGGTCGATGCAGTTACCTGGGAGGGCAGCTTCACACTGCCGTCCGACGCCGGCCTGACTGCACCCGAGATACTCAGCTTCAGCAATCAGACCCAGGACGATCTCGACAACGTGTCGACGCAGGTCACCGCGGCCAACCGCTTCCAGGTCTACCAAGGGAATCTTCCCCCTGCAAATGCGCCGCTACTGCTTATCGGAAAGGCCATCCCGGGCGGCAAAGCTGCGCTGACATGGCAGTCCGTCGACGAGGCCTTTGCGTACCAAGTCTATCGAAAGGGCCCGAGCGACGCCGCACTAGAGGTGCTCGCTCGTGCAAGTGGGCCCGAATACGTCGATCAGACCCCGGCAGACGGCAGCTACACCTACGCCGTGGCCTCGATCCGTTCCTCGAACGGAGAAGAGACGGTCTCTAGCCAGAGCGCCACCGTAGACGTGGCGACCATCGCCAATGGACCGGGTGCTCCGCAAAACCTCACGCTGCTGCTTACAGGGCAGGGCATCAAGGCGACCTGGCAGGCACCCGTGGCAAGCCCGGTCGACTACTACAACCTCTATCGTGCGAGCGGCACGAGCATCACGAGCGTCGATGACCTCACGCCGGTCAAGACGCGTGTGAAGAACCCGATTACCTACGATCCGCAACCTTCGCCAAGCCAAAGTGCGTACGTTGTCACGGCAGTCGACGTCGCGGGCAATGAATCGGCGGTGTCCAACTCGGCCTATCTCAACACCAGCCTGCTGCCGGTCGTCAACCTGCGTGTCGAGCAGATCGGCAATACGCTACCGGTCATCTCGTGGCAGGCGCCGAACGGGAACCTCACGGGCTACAACGTGTATGTCGGCCCCGATGCCAATCTCACAAAGTTGACGCCCAGCCCGATCACCGCGACCAGCATCAGCGACAGCGGGTTTTCCGGCGGCGAGCGGCGATACACAGTCGCGAGCGTGGACGCCGCAGGTGAGGAGATCGGCCGCAGCCTGACCCTACCCGCCGTCAGTACACAGATCGTGTCGGGTCTGCCGATTAAGCGCGGGATCATGAATAGGGTGCAGGCGCAGGTGGTCAACACTTCCGCGGAGCCGCTGGTCAATGCGCGGGTGATTGTGCGAATGCCGACTAGCCGTGCTGGCACGCAGTTCGCCGAACACAAGTCTGAGCCCTTTGATCTCGGCAGCAACCAGACGCAGCTTGTCACCGTCGTCATCGGTGGCTATGCGGAGCTGTCCGATCAGGTGCAGGCGATGACTGGCATCGAAAGCAGCCCGCACGAAGGCGAAACCGTTCTTCTCGGCCGCAACCAGACCTTCGACATCGGTGACAGCGCGCTGGTGGTTGGCATGACGACCGGCGAATTCACCCGCGGGGCCACCGGCAAGGTGCGGCTCACGATCGAAAATACCTCTGCGGTGGAAGTCGAATTCCTCACCGCGACCGGTGGCGGAAACAACCCATCGACCGAGCTGCGTTTCAAGATCGTCGACGCCGATGGCAACGTCCTGGCGACCCAGCCGTACAAGCAGTCGGTTGATCTCACGCACGTTCCATTCGACCGTGATGAGGTTGTAGTCAAGGAAGATTGGCTGCGTCTGCGCGATCCCAGGCTTGACCTGCAGGCGCCCCGCAACTTCCTGGTGGTTGTTGGCGCGGGCGCGATAAGCGTACCGACCGGTCGGCACGTTCTGGAAGTAGGCCTCGCCGAGGTTGTCGGTGGTGAGTTGGTAGCTCACGCTCGCCACGTCTTCGTTCTGCAAAGTGATGGTCGCGCCGGCCAGACCCGGAATCAGCTTGCCCTGTTTGTCGAGCGTGGCGGTATAGATGTCGCTCGCGCGGAACAGCACGCCGATGGCCATCTCACGGACTGGAGCGACATCGACGCAACCCGACCCGCAGGCCAGCAAACCACAAGCGCCAAGTTCACCTATGACGACGCCGGCCGCAAGACAAGCGAAACCGTCATATATCCAAATCCTGCGGGCGGCACCTATTCACTGGGCTACACCTACCAGTACAGCCCCGCGGGCTACAAGACCCAACTGACCTGGGCTGACGGAACCCGGATTGGCTACGCCTACAGCCAACACGGCGTATTGGAGACCGTCATCATGCGCCGCGTAGGTACGGCGTTGGCCGCATTGGTCGGCTGCATTGGACTGAACCTCGCGGCACAGGCGCAGGGCGCCGCCACGACAGTGACCCCACCGAATGGCATCCTGAGCGCCGAAGTGGTGGACCTGAGCGTGCAGACCTCCGTTGGCCCGGTGGAATGGAAGCGCACCTTCAACGGCGTGGGCTGCCCCTCCTTCGTCGCGCGATCAGGGATGAACTGGATGACCGGCGGGAGTGCCGCTTGCGGCGGCGCCTGGAATTCGCTGTCGTAGACGCCGGTCGTGTTGACGTCGAAAAAGTTGACGAAATACTCCCACTGCTTCGTATCAGGATTGCGACTGCGCGACAGCCAGACGTTTTCCGGTGGCAACGGCTTCGCATCGGAGCGCATCACGGCTCCGACCGCTTTGGTGCCGCCGAACGGATCGGGCAACTTGGCGTATACAAAGCCGTCCGTGGGCGGCATCGTGAGCTTGTAGGTCGCGACGCCTTGCGTGTTGGTGCCCGCCTGCAGCTGCGCCTCCGCACTGCGATCAGTCACGATCGTGTCGAGCCCTTCCGACTCGTAGATGCGAATCACGTCGCCATCGACCGCAAGGAAATCGCGCACCGTATCGCGCCCCGGGAGGTCCACGCGGACATCGCGGATCAGCACGTGAGCATTGGTCGCCTCCAAGATTGAGGTGACGGTGCCGCCAAGCTCGTCCGCGTGATTGAACGACGCATTGAACTCGGTGAACTTGCCGGAGAGCGAAGTCTCCATGACCCACCGCCCCGTCTTGCTCGACGATGCCGGAATGTCTCCGAAATTCAGCAGCAGCGTGTTCTGCGCGGGCGCATCATCGACATAGCTGCCCGTGAGCTGGAAGTTGATCAGCAGGCGAATACGTCCTGTCCATTGGTGTTCTGAGCCTTAACGAACAGCACGCCGGTGCCAAACTGGCTTCCCGGTCTGGGTCCGTACTGCGTACGGATGACAGGCTCTTGGTCTGCGCTGCTGCTCTGATCGGGCTTGAGCAGAATGCTTTGCGTCGCTTCAGAGATCAAGCCTTCGTCTGCGTACAGATAGTAGGTACGCAAGGCTTGATCCAGCCCCCGTCCAGCCCGGTCGCGGTACTGCTCCTTCCACGTCCTGCGATTGAGCGGGTCATAGCCATAGCGTGCAATCGGGTTGCTCTGCCCATCCTTCACCTCGATCAGCCGGTTGTCGCTGTCATAGACGTAGTGCGTCACCCTGCTGCCTTCAGTCATCTTGATCTGATTGCCGTTCGCGTCGTACTCATAGCTGACTGTGCCTGCCACGCCTGGGCGTTGAAGCAAACGGTTGTTGACGTCGTAAGTCCACTCGCCACTCGCGCGGCTGTGGGCCGTGCGGTTCGTCACCGCGTCAAGCGTGAACGTCTCGGTGTCGCTGAACAATCCGCCGGTGTCGGTCTTGGCCTGCGTCAGACGAATCTCATCGTCGTAGGTGTAGGCAGCATTGCGGGTGCTGCTGGAACCATTGGCAGTATCGATGCGGCTGGTGGTCTTGAGCTCCTGCATCTGTCCATAAGCATTCGTCAGGTTGAGCGTGGTCTGCTGTCCCGGCGTTCGAGCCTTGAGGCTCTCCAGATTGAACAGGCCGTCCCAGGTTCTTTCTTGCGTGCCGCCGCCCGGCAAGGTGACCTTGGCCGGCGCCATCCACTTGAACTGGTTGACGCTGAGAGTGCCTTCGCCCGGAATGGTGGCCGCTTCTTCGTCAATATGTTCAACGACCCTCCAAGCAACTTCAATCTCACGGCTCCGGCACAAAAAGCGGAGGTGTCGTCCGTGATGCCCGTTTTGAGCTGGACGAACGGTGTGGACAAGGACGGCGATGCCATTACCTACCGCGTCATCGTCCACTTGGCCGTCGAGCCTCACTGGGTACTGGAGGCCGAAGGGAACGACATCGAAGAATCGCCAACGGGTACGACGTCCTGGACGGTTCCGATACCTCTGAAGAACCATGCAATCTACGCTTGGCACGTAGAAGCCAGGGATCCTTCTGGCGCCCTCGGGTCGTCGCCAACGTGGGAGTTCAAAGTGAACGTGGGCAACCATGTTCCGACAGAGCCGTCGATCGTTTCGCCACCCGTCGGCGGGCAGAGCAGCAGTGCGAATACCGCGTTGACGATCCTGAACAGCACCGATGAGGACAACGATCTGATCACCCATGTTTTCGAGATCGACTCGGTCAACACGTTCGATTCGTCGGACCGGCGAAATTCCGGTGAGGTCATACCGAATGGTTCAGGCTCTACGACTTGGGTCACGCCGGCCCTCGAGGAAAACAGGCGCTATTGGTGGCGGGTCAAAGCGCAGGACGGACGTTCGGAATCGGCCTGGGTAATCGGGAGCTTTCTCGTGAATGCGGTCAATGAACCTCCGCCCACGCCGACGGTCAAGAATCCTAGCAATGGCGGATGGGTCACGACGAAATCGGCCACCCTGGAGGTCAATCCGGTTGTCGATCCCGACGGGGACGTTGTGCACTACGAGTTCGAGTTGTATTTCGACACGCTCGAGCAGCTCGCCACCAGCCGCTCTTCGGACACCACGGCGCTGATCGTGGGTGTGATCACGGACTCAAGGTACTGGTGGAGGGTCAGGGCTGTTGACACGCACGGCGCTGCAAGTGCGTGGTCGCCGTTCGCAAGCTTTTCTGTGAATGCAGCGGATGCTTTGCCCCCGGCGATTGGGCTGACGGAGCCTTCGCAACCGATCGCGCCAACCGTTGCGATGGTCGACGGAAGCGAACGGAAGCAGGTCACTCTGACGTGGGACGGCGTCAACCCGGCTGCCGAGCAGACTGTGGCGCTTTACTACGCGACGTCGCGTTTCTCACAGGTCGGGACATTGATCGTCGATGGGTTGCGCCAGCCACATGGGGCCACTTCCGGCAGCTATGTATGGGACGTCTCGAAGCTCGGCACTGGGACTTATTACCCGTTTGCGCGGATTTACGACGAGAGGGGCATAGGCCGCGCCGACGCACCGGGCGCTGTCGTCATCCCGTCGGCCCAGCAGGCGGACATCTTGGTCGTGCCGTTCATCAGTCCCATTGGGTCCGTGTCCTCCAATTCGTCTCTGACCTACCTTGTGTATCTCAGCAAGGCGCCCAGCGCCCCGGTGGTAGTGCCCATCGCGTCGACGGATCCGAGCATCGGCGTGGCCGTTCCCGCGCAGCTCGACTTCACCTCAGCCAACTGGAGCGTTCCTCAGCGGGTCCAGGTGACGGCCGCGAACGACTGTGTGCCGACTGACGCGAAGGGCTTTGACGTTCTGCATGGAAAGGTGGTCTCGACCGACCCCAACTACATCGGTGTTTCACGCAAGGCAGCAGTCAACTATCTTGCGGGGCCTCCACCGCAGGCGACTACGACCGATCCAGACATTGGAATCTGCAACATCACGATCGTTTCGGAGCAGATGATTTCGCCCGATGTGTGGGAGTCCACTTGGCGCGCCGAACTCGTCAACAAGGGCAGTACAACGATCAAAGGCGTCACGGCCAAAGTGAGATCGGTTGCCCTCCCCGTCCATCAGTGGATCAACGACGCTCTGGTCTTTGGTGCAGTGGCCCCGGGAGAGACCGTGAAGTCCAACGGCACGTTTGTCGTGCGTACGCCCAATCGACTGATCCCGAATCATCTGTTCATTCCCGCAGTGCCAATGGGAAGGTCGTTTTTCTGGGATGTCACGTCGCAGCGATGACTGAAATGAACTTCCCGTCAAGCGTCTTTCGCTTTCCGCGCTTTTGCCGAGGGCGCGGCTTCACGCTGCTTGAGCTTCTGGTCGTGATCGTCATCATCGGTCTGCTCACGGCGATCGTCGGTCCGCGCTATTTCTCCCAGATCGGCAAGTCTGAGCAGAGCACGGCCAAGGCACAGATCGATGCGCTGGGCAAGGCGCTCGATGCCTACCGCCTGGACACAGGCCACTATCCGGCGACCGAGCAGGGGCTCCATGCGCTCGTCGTCAAGCCCAACGGCGAAAGCAAATGGAACGGGCCCTACATGCAGAAGAAGATCCCGCCCGACCCGTGGGGCAAAGACTACATCTACCGTTCGCCGGGACAGACCGCGGAGTTCGACCTGCTGTCGTACGGCAAGGACGGACAGGCCGGTGGCGAGAAAGAAAACGCCGATGTTTCCTTCCATTGAGGCCTCTGGTCGATGACAGCGATGGGTTTGCGGCTTCGGGTTCAGGAGCGCAATGGGCAGAGCAGGTGGGTGCATTTCGCGGGAACGGACGCTGCCAGCGCCACGCGTCAGGCGCGTCGAGAAGGATTGCGCGTGCTTGAGATCGACAGCACCGGGGTTCCCATCGACGGGAATGCAGGTTCGCGCGCGGACGGTCGTCCTGCAGTGGGCAGCGGTCGCTTCGACCTGCTGCTCTTCAGCCAGGAACTGCACTCGCTGTTGCAGGCCGGCCTCAATCTCGGTGAGGCGCTCGGCACGTTGATGGAGAAATCGCAGGGCGCGACGCGCACCTTGCTTGCTGCCGTTCATGCCGGATTGCGCCAGGGGAAGAACTTCTCGGATGTGCTCGAGGCCCATTCGATTCAGTTCCCACCAGTCTTTGTCGCGACGGTTCGTTCCAGCGAGCGGACCGGTAATTTGCCTGAGGCCATCGAACGCTACGTCGCCTATCAATTGCAGTTCGACGCGTTGCGCAAGAAGCTCGTCGCGGCGGCGATCTACCCGGCGTTGCTGATTGCGGTGGGTTGCTTCGTGACGCTGTTTCTGCTGGGCTACGTGGTGCCGCGTTTCGCTGCCGTCTACGAAAGCTCGGGGCGGGAAATGCCGTGGGCGTCCGGCCTGCTGCTAGGCCTCGGCCATCTGATCGATCGGCATGCGGTGATTGTCCTGAGTCTGCTTGCGGGCGCGTTCGCGGCGGTCGTCTGGCAGTTTCGGCAACCATCCACACGACAGAGGCTGCTGGAGCGGCTGCTGCGTCTGCCGGGCCTGGCGCCGCGCGCAGACTTGTTCAGACTGAGCAGGTTCTATCGCGCATTGAGCCTTCTGTTGTCCGCGGGGATCGCGTTGCCAAGAGCCATGGGCATGGTGGACGGCCTGCTCGGCGCGGGGCAACGATCCTCGCTCGCCGGCGCGCGGGAGCGCATCGAGCAGGGCGGCAGTGTCTCGCAGGCGCTTGTGCAGTTCGGTCTTGCCACGCCGGTCGCGAAGTCGCTGGTGCAGGTGGGTGAGCGTTCCGGCCAACTCTCGACGATGTTCGAACGCGCGGCGCGCTTTCACGACGAGGAGATGGCCCGCTGGATCGATGCAACCACCAAGCTGCTCGAACCAGTCCTGATGTTGTTGATCGGTCTTGTGATTGGGCTGGTAGTGGTCTTGATGTACATGCCGATTTTCGAGTTGGCGGGGAGCCTGCAATGAGTGCCAGCCAACTGGGCGGCATCGCCGAATCGATGGGCCTCGCATGGCTCGACGCCGCGCGTCTGCGTGATCTGAGCGTCCGCTGGGAAGTCGTCGGATACCCCGATGCGGTCGCGCGCAAGGTGGTCGTGCTCCAGGCGCCCCCGGATGATCCGAAAGAGGTTGGGAAGGTCTATCTGTCCCTCACGGATCACCGGGACGCAGCCGCCGAAACCTGGGGCCTGAACCAGTGCCGGCGCCTTGGTATTCGCGACGTGGTCGTAAGCCTCATGGGTCCGGATGACTTCGACGGGCTCATGGCGCAGCAGGAAGGCCAGATGCGAGCGATGGATGGCTTCCAGCCGCAAGAGGCCGAGGGCGACGATTCCGAATTGGCCGCGACCATCAGCATGGTCTCGATCCAGCAGGAAGCGAGTCCCGTCATCAAGCTCGTGAACTCGACGCTCTATGACGCGCTCAAGCTCAACGCGAGCGACATTCACCTCGAATGCGACGCGCAGGGACTGCGCGTGCAGTACAGACTCGATGGCGTGCTCGTGCCCATCACCGAAGTCGCTGGCGCCGATACGGCCGAGCAGGTGATCCAGCGGGTGAAGGTGATGGCGGAACTCGACATCGCCGAGCGCCGCGTGCCGCAGGATGGACGCTTCAAGGTGCGCGTGGGTGACCGCGACATCGACTTCCGCGTCTCGGTGATGCCCAGCATCTTTGGCGAGGACGCGGTGCTGCGTCTGCTCGATCGCAAGGCGCTCACCGAGCAGGCGCAGAGTCTCACGCTCGAAAGCCTCGGCCTTCGCGAGCAGACCAAGTCGGCCATCCGGCGGCTCGCGGCCAAGCCGCATGGGATGTTGCTGGTCACGGGGCCCACAGGCTCGGGCAAGACCACTACGTTGTACGGGACCATTACCGAGATCCATACCGGCCGGGACAAGATCATCACGATCGAGGACCCTGTCGAATACCGGTTGCCGCAGGTGCTGCAGATTCCCGTTAACGAGAAGAAGGGGCTGACCTTCGCACGCGGGCTGCGTTCGATCCTGCGCCACGATCCCGACAAGATCATGGTCGGCGAGATCCGTGACGACGAGACGGCTCAGATCGCGGTGCAGGCTGCGTTGACCGGGCACCTGGTTTTCACCACCGTTCACGCGAACAATGTGTTCGACGTGGTGGGGCGCTTCCTGCACATGGGTGTGGATGCCTACAGTTTCTCGGCGGCCCTGAACGGCATCGTGGCACAGCGGCTGGTGCGAATGAACTGCCGCGTTTGCTCCGAGCCGGTGAAGGCGGTTGCGGAGGTGCTGTCCTCCCTCAGTCTTGACCCGGATGCGATTTCATCCTGGAACCTGCGGGCCGGCAAAGGATGCAGCCACTGCCGCGGAACCGGCTTCAAGGGGCGACGAGCGGTTGCCGAAGTGCTGGTGATGAACGACAGGTTGCGCGAATCGATCGCTGCGCAAGCCTCCATCTCGACTGTGAAGGCGGAAGCAAGACAGGCCGGCTGGACGCCGCTGCTCGAAACGTCTCTGGAGCTTGTCGCAACCGGTGAAACGACGCTCGACGAAGTCGCACGCGTCGCGGGGTAGGGGAGGAAATGTCGAAGCCTCACTTCTATCTCTATCTGGGCGCGCACAGGTTCCAGGCGGCTTGGGCCAAGACGCGCGCAGCTTCGCCCCAGTTGCTGATCGATGCGCCTTGGGGAGGCGCGACCGCTGATGCTCCCATCGCGGCCCATGCATTGCCGCTCGAAAGCGATGCGCTGATGGACGAGCTGCTCGCGCGATGCAAGGCGGAGCCAGCGCTGGGCCGCGCATGTCTGCGTGTGCTGGTCTCCGATCAATGGGCTCCTGGTGCAACGATTCCTTGGGACGGATCGCAATATAGGCATTCAACCGCGCTCGCGGCAGGGCGTGCGCAGTTTGCGGAGGCGGGTCATGACGTGTCGGGCTCTGATCTGATCCGTCTGGATGATGCGCCGCTCAGACAGCCACGGCTTGCCGTGTGTTACCCGCTCGCGCTGATGGAGTTCATCGAGCGATTGGCTGCGGCGCTATCGACGTCGCCGTCGTCGGTCATCACTCTGTCGGCGTTGGCATGGCGTGGCCGCAGCGTATCGAAGTTGCCGACTTCAGAACGCTTGATCGCCATCGTCGAGCCTGGTGAAGAAGCGCTGCGAACAACGGTGCTGCTGCGCGGCCAGCAGGCTTCGGAGTACATCGACGAGGTGATGGTCCGGTCGATCCGGGTCGACAGTTCTCAGCGGCCCGCTCTCACGGCGGCGGCCATCGACGCCATCGTGCAGCGGCTAGGCTGGCAGCCCGCGCCATCGTCCTCGATGGAGGGCAAGGTCGAATATGTCGTTATCGATCTGGCGGCTGGTGAGCGTGTCTCCGGGCCCACCGGACCATTTGCCTGGTGGCTTTCGCAACGCGGTGTGCACAGCGCGCATTCGACGGGTGCGCTGGATGCAGTCACACGCGCGGCGCGACCGTCTGCCGCAAAACTCGGGCTCCTGTTGGGAACGATCGCCAGCGTCGGCTTGCTGTTCACCGCTCTCTGGAGGACGGAACAGCGGCTGCAGTCCGTCCAAGATCGAATCACGGCTCAACGACAAGCCGCTTCGGTGCCCGTCAAGCCGCCGCCCACGCCTGAACAGGCAAAGCGGATCGTGGCGATCAACGGCGTGATTTCGGCGCTCAATACGCCGTTGCCGCGCTTGCTGCGTGCACTGCAGGCGCCCAAGGACCAGCGGGTCGCGCTCCTTGGGCTGGAACTCGTGGCAGGGTCCTCCACCGGAGCCACGGCCCGGCCCACGCTCAAGGTCCACGCCGAAGCGCCGAACAGCATCGACATGACGCGCTATGTCACGTTCCTCTCGGACCGGAAGCCGCTTACGCGCGCCTATCTGATCCGGCATGAGGTTCCCGAGAGTCGGTCACCCAATTCGGAAGGGCAAGCCGCCTATCGATTTACCGTGGAGGTCGCATGGAACGACTGAACGGTAGCCCTCGTTTCTTCATTCCGGACATCGGATGGCAATGCCGCCGAGGCACGCGGCGGCTCTATCGGCGGTTGGGGCTGGATGGCCTGCTGATCCTGGTTGGGCTCTTCTTGGCCGTCATCGTCATCGCGAGACTGGCCCATGCCAGACATGCGTTGAGCGACGCGCGAGGGTTGCTCGCGACGCAGCCGGTTGCTGAAGTCGCGCGGACAACGGCACATGCGCTCACGAACCTCGAGAAGTTCGAGGGCGTGCTGCCCGCGCATGACGGCATTCCAGATGTCGTCAGCCATTTGCTCGAACTCGCGATCGAAGAGCAGTTGGTCCTCTCGCGCGGGGAGTACCGGGCACAGGCGGATGAGATCGGCCGGTTCATGCGATACAGGATGACGATGCCCGTCAAGGGCAGGGCGCCCTCGCTGCAGCGCTTCATTGAACGCGCGCTGGCGGACCAGCGCAGCCTGGTTTTTGAATCGGTGCAATTCAAGCGGGACCGGATTCAATCCGAACAGGTCGAGGCGGTGGTGCAGTGGACGCTGGTCACCGGGCTTCCCGAGACGAAGTCGCTTGACGTCGCGAGCACGTCACCATGACGCGTCGCCATTCTGTATTGGCGATGGCATTCATCGCCACGCTGCTTGCTGTCTACTTTGCGCCGCCGGAGGCGGACGAGGTGGTGCAGGCGTCCCCTTCGGCGAACGTCGCAGTGGCTCGGCCTGGGACAAGGCCTGCTGCATCTGACGTGCTGGCACTGCGCCCGCGCGACCCGGTCGGCGAGAACGACTCCAGTCTTTTCGCGGTTCGAAGCTGGGATGCGCCCGCATCGGAAGGCAGGCCGGCGCCGCTACCGGATGCGTCCTCTGAGGCTGAGCCGCCGCAGGTGCCGTCTGTGCCGTTGCAGCTCATCGGCCGCTACCAGGAAAACGGGCGCATCGCCATGTTCGGCACTTTCAATGGCGACAGCGTGGTGCTGTGGCCGGGCGAAAAAATCAACGCCGAGTGGCGCGTCGATGCCATCGAAGCGGGTCAGGTCGTACTGACATATCTACCGCTCGGACAACAAAAGAGCTTGCCTTGGACGGCGACTCGATGAAGAAAGAAATGACCCCTTTTGCCCACCCGCGTCGCTGGACGACGATCGTAGCGAGCCTCTTGGCATTTGCGTTGCTGGCCGGTTGCGCCAGCCAGATCGCCTACCGGGATGCCAACCGGCTTCTGGCCGACAACAAGCCGACGGAGGGCCTCGCGAAGCTGGAAGAAGCAGTCAAGCTCGACCCGAAGAACGCCGAGTACCGGATGGCGCTGTCGACCACGCGCACGAGCCTGGTCAACCGCTATCTGCGGGCTGCCGAGGCGCATCGCCGTGAAGGCCGGCTGACGGAGGCCGAAAAATGGTACCGACAGGCCATGGCGCTGGACAGCGACAACCCTATGGCACAGCAGGGACTGCAGGCGCTCGTGGTCGAGCGCAAGCATCGGCTGGTTGTCGCGGAAGGTGAAGAGCTGTTGAAGAGAGGCAAGCCGGAGGATCTGACAGCGGCGATCGAGATGCTGCGTCCGGTCCTCATCGAGAACCCGCGACAGCGCGAGGCGCTCAACCTGAAAGAGCGGATTGACGAAGCGCAAAACAAGCAATCGAAGCCCGAGAGCCGGCTGGCAGAGAACTTTCGCAAGACCATCACGCTGGAGTTTCGAGATGCGCCGTTGCGTACGGTCTTCGACGTGATCTCCAAGGTGTCCGGCCTCAACTTCTTCTTCGACAAGGACATTCGCCCAGATCTGAAGGCGAACATCATGGCTCGCAACACCACCATCGAGGATGCGGTGCGGCTGCTGATGGTGACCAACCAGCTCGAACAGAAGGTTCTGAACGAGAACTCGATCCTGATTTATCCGAACACGGCGCAGAAGCTCAAGGACTATCAGACGCTCACAGTGCGGACCTTCTATCTTGCCAACGCGGATGTGAAGGCGGTCTCCAACACCATCAAGACCATCGTCAAGACGAAAGATGTCGTGATCGACGAGCGGCTCGGGCTCATCATCATGCGCGATACGCCGGATGCCATCCGCATGGCCGAGCGCATTGTCGCGCTGCAGGATCTGACCGATCCGGAAGTGATGCTCGAGGTCGAAGTGGTGGAGATGAAGCGCTCCCGCCTGCTGGAGCTGGGCATCAACTGGCCGAACCAGATGTCGCTCTCGCCGCTGCTGGCTGATGGCGTGCCGCTGGTGCTGAGTGACTTGTCCAATCTGAATCGCGACAACATCCAGGTCGGCATTGGGTCGGTGACTATCAATGCGCGCAAAGAGGACGGCGACGTGAGCATCCTCGCGAATCCCCGTATCCGCGTGCGCAACCGCGAGAAGGCGAAGATCCTGATCGGCGACCGGGTGCCCGTGATCACCACCACGTCGAACGTGACGGGGTTCGTTTCGGAGTCGATCAACTATGTGGACGTCGGCCTCAAGCTCGAAGTAGAACCGAACATCTACCTCGATGAGGAGGTGGCCATCAAGGTCAACCTGGAAGTTTCGAGCCTCGTGCGCGAGGTATTCAGCAAGTCGGGTTCGTTGGCCTATCAGATCGGCACGCGCGGCGCGAGCACCGTGCTGCGACTCAAGGATGGTGAAACCCAGATCCTTGCGGGGCTGATCAGCGACGAAGACCGATCGTCTGGAAACAAGGTGCCCGGCCTCGGCGAACTGCCGGTAGCCGGCCGCCTGTTCGGCAGTCAGAAGGACGACACCACGCGCAGCGAGATTCTTCTGTCCATCACGCCCCGTGTGGTGCGTTCGATCCGACGTCCCGATCTGCAGTCTGCCGAGTTCGAGTCGGGCACCGAATCAAACATCGGCGCGCGGCCTTTGCAGTTGGGCAGCCGTGAGCCAGCCTCACCACAGACACAAGGGCCGCCAGCGTCGGCCGCAACCACAAAGCCTCCTGCTGCGCCCGCTGCCGATCCGAGTGCGTCTGCCGTCCCTTCGGCGGCGAGCGCGGTGGCGCCGGTGAATGCCCAGTCGGCATCGAAGGTCGATGCAGCGACTCCGGCGGGCGGCCCGGTGAGCCTCAGTTGGCAAGCGCCAAAACAAGTCAAGGTGGGAGAGCAGTTCAGCGCGGTTCTGCGTGTCAATAGCCAGCAGACGCTGCGGGGTCTGCCGCTTTTGGTCAGCTTCGACCCTCAGGTGATGCAGGTCATGAGTGCGCAGGAGGGCGACTTCTTCAAGCAAGCCGGTGGCAAGAGCAACTTCAAGCATCGGGTCGATGGCGTGCAAGGCAAGGTGTTCATCTCGGCCCTGCGTGAGAACCCGGCCGGTGGAGAGGCGGGCATCAACGGCACAGGGAGCGTGACCACGTTGACATTCAAGGCTGTCAAGGCGACCCATGACGCTCGCCTCAAGCTGCTGTCAGCGACGCCGGAACCGGCTGCTTCCTCGGCGATCCCCGTGCCAATCGAACAGGTCTTCAAAATTGTTCCCTGAACGACGTCCTGTCCGTCGGCAACGGGGCTTCACCTTCGTGGAACTGATCGTCACGCTCGCGATCATGGCGGTTCTTGCCACGGTCGCTGTGCCACTCGTGCAGATCGTGGCGCAACGGCACAAGGAGCAGGAGCTGCGACTGGCGCTCGCGCAGATTCGCGATGCGCTCGATGCCTACAAGCGGGCGTCCGACCAGGGGCGCGTCGAGGTGAAGCTGGGCGAGAGTGGCTTTCCGAAAAAGCTCGACGAGCTGTGGCAGGGCGTCTCCGACCGGCGCAGTCCCAATCAGCAGATGCTCTACTTCTTGCGTGCGCTGCCGCGCGATCCGACATTCGCCGATGCGCGCGTGCCGGCGGCACAGACGTGGGGGCTGAGAAGTTATGCCTCGCCGCCCGATGCGCCTGCCGAGGGCGACGACGTCTTCGATGTGTACTCGCTCTCGAAGAAGGTCGGACTCAACGGGGTCGAATACTCGAAATGGTGAACTCGATGGGAACGATCAAGCCCGCGCCGCGAGGTGGGCGCGGATTCACCCTGATCGAATTGCTGGTGGTGCTTTCTGTCATCGCCGTGCTGCTCACGATCGCGGCGCCACGCTACTTTGGGTCGATCGACAAGTCCAAGGAACAGGCTTTGCGCGAAAACCTGCGCGTGGTTCGCCTCACGCTCGACAAGTTCCGTGCGGACAAAGGGCATTGGCCCAAGTCGCTGGACGATCTCGTCGAGGATCACTATCTGCATGCGGTGCCACTGGACCCCATCACCGAATCGTCCTCCACATGGATTCTTATTCCGCCGCAGGACGCCGAGGAAACGGGAATCGCCGACATCAAGAGTGGTGCATCGGGCCTCACGAGGGGCGGCCTTCCCTATGAGAGCTACTGATACCCCGGCGCCGTGCCGCATGAACGGTCGTATGCAACTCGGCTTCACCTACATCTGGGTGCTGCTGCTCGTCGCGCTCATGGGCGTGGGCTTGACCGTTGCCGCTGAGCTTCAGACCACCGCCATCCGGCGAGACAAGGAAAGGGAGCTGCTTGCGATTGGCGGACAGTTCAGGACGGCGCTGGCCAGCTATCACCAGGCGCGTATGCCCGCTTTGGGCCCTCCAGCGGGCTCCGGCACGTCCGCCGGGACGGGGGTTTCTGCGCCACCGGCGGCGGGCGGAAACGTGGTTGTGCCCGGCACGGCGCCCCAAGGCAGCTTCAGGAGCGATCCTCTGTCCTATCCGGCAACCCTCGAGGATCTGCTGAAGGATGACCGATTTCCCGGTATCAGGCGCCACCTGCGGAAGATCTTCGTGGATCCCATGACCGGAAAGGCCGAGTGGGGGCTCGTCAAGGTCTCCGGCCGGATTGTCGGCATCCATTCCCTTTCGACCAAGGTCCCGATCAAGTTGGCCGGGTTCGAGGGGGAGGATCACGCTTTCAACGGTGCGCGGAGCTACGCAAGTTGGGTGTTCGGTCCTGCCGGTCAGTTGGCGTCGACACAGCCTCCCATATCCCAACGTCAGTGAGCGCATCGCGATGCATCATTCAGTCTTTCTCCGCGCGGCCTTTCTCTTTCTGGTGACGACCCTGACCGGCGCTGCCGACGCGCAAGGGGTTCTTGAACTGCCTTCGGTCCTGCGCGACATGCCACGCGTCGGCTCGATGTGCAAGAACGATCGCCTCCCCGATCTTGAGGAGCCCGGCAAGGCAATCGCGGCACGGCGCGTACAGGCTGCCTGCGTGCTGCGCGTTTCGGAGATTGCGGACTTCCTGCAAAAGAAAGAGCCCGCGGTGATCGACGCGGGGAACGAGGCGGAGTTCTCGCAGTTCCACATTTCCAACGCGATGCGCCTCGACGCGGCGAGCCTGCGCACGCGAGGGCACTTGCGGAACAAGGCGATCCTTCTTGTCGGCGACGGCAAGGCGGATCGCAGGCTCTATGAGGTGTGCAGCGAGCTGCGTTCCAGGGGGTTTCGATCTGTGCAAGTGATGGCGGGGGGCATGACCGCCTATCTGGCGCAGGGGCTGCCCGTCAATGGACAACGCCCGCCATCCGCCGCCGAACTCGCCCATATTGACGCGTCGCAAGCGTGGGCCCAGAGCCAGTTCCCGGAGAGCATCGTCCTTGTTGCCAAGGGCTCGGTCTTGGCCGAAGTGCTGCCGCGTGTGCAGCCGATCGCGTCGGTGACGCCCTCATCGGTCCGAAGTGCCGTCGAGCGGCAGCGCAAACAGCGTGGTGAAAGGCTCGTCAACGTCGTGCTGGCTGTGGAAGCCCCATTCGACGAGGAGACGTTCCTGAAGTACAGCCGGGCCGTTGCGCCGGTGCCCTTGCTCATCTACGCCGGCGGGAGTGGGCCGATGAAGGCTTTCCTCGCCGCTCAGCAAACGGTGTGGAGCAACCACCAAAGAGGACCCAGGCAGCCGCGTTGTGGGTGAACGCCGGTCAGATCGAGCGGTGAATCGCTAGGCGCCTCCGCGCTACGATCCCGCCCATGCCACCCACCACCGCTGCCCCACCCGCTCTTCCGCTCGACGCCGACAGCATCCTCGCGCTTGCGGCGCGGTCGATGTTCCACCTGTTCTCGAGCATCAGCCAGGGCATGTTCCTGGTCGATCGCACCGGGCGGATCGTGTGGGTCAACGAGGGGTATCGGCGATTCCTGCCGGCGCTGGGCTTCTCGTCGATCGACCAGTTCCTTGGTCACATGGTCGAGGACGTCATCCCCAACACCCAGATGCGCCGCGTGCTCGAAACCGGCGAGCCGATCCTGATCGATCTGCTGACGAACAAGGCCGGGACGTTCGTAGTCAGCCGGATTCCGCTGCGCGAGGAAGGCGAGGACGCGGTGCTTGGTGACGTGATTGGCGCGATCGGGATCGTGCTCTTCGACCATCCGGAGACGACGCTGCAGCCGCTGATCAGCAAATTCGCCTTGCTCCAGCGCGACCTTGACGATGCGCGGCGCGAGTTGGCGAGCCAGCGCAACAACCCGCTTTATCAGCAGTCGGCGGACGGCCAGCGGCGGTCCAAGTACACCTTCGCGAGCTTCATCGGCAGCAGTCCGGCTGCGGTGGAGGTCAAACGCCATGCGCGGCGCGCGGCGCAGTCGTCGAGCCCGGTGCTGCTGCTGGGTGAAACCGGCACGGGCAAGGAACTGCTCGCACATGCGATCCACGCAGCGTCGGCGCGGGCGAAGGGGCTTTTCGTCAGCGTGAACATCGCTGCCGTGCCCGACACGCTGCTCGAAGCCGAGTTCTTCGGCGTCGCACCCGGTGCGTTCACCGGCGCGGACCGCAAGGCGCGCGAAGGCAAGTTCAAGCTGGCGGACGGCGGCACGCTGTTCCTCGATGAAATCGGAGACATGCCGCTGGGCCTGCAGGCCAAGTTGCTGCGCGCGCTGCAAGAGGGCGAGATCGAACCGCTGGGATCGAACAAGCTGGTGCCTTTCGACGCCCGCGTGATCGCTGCCACTTCGCGCGATCTGGCCGCGCTGGTGCGGGAAGGGCGCTTTCGCGAAGACCTTTACTACCGCCTCAACGTGCTGCCGGTACGCGTGCCGCCGCTGAGAGAGCGTCGCGGCGACATCCCCGCATTGGTGGAAGCGCTGGGCGAAGACATGGCGTTGCGCAGTGGCGAGGCGCCCCCCGAACTGACGCCCGAAGCGCTCGCCTTGCTGGCCGCGCAGCACTGGCGCGGCAACATCCGCGAGCTGCGCAACGTGCTGGAGCAGGTGACCATGCGCAGCGATTCGCAGCGCATCGACGCGGCGCAACTCGAGCGCATCCTGCGCGAGGCGGGCCAGGAGAACATCGCGCCGCCGACGCGAATGCAGGCGGAACCCGCCACGGAGGCGGAAGAGCGCGCGTTGCTTCTTCGGCCACTCGCGCAGCAAGTCGCGGAACTGGAGCGCAAGGCGATCGCGGCCGCAATGACCGAGACCGGCGGGAACAAGCTCGCGACCTCGCGTCTGCTCGGTATCTCGCGCGCAACGCTCTATGAACGTCTGGAAAACCCTGACTGAAGAACAGTCAATTGCCTGAAACAAAGACACTCTGGTTGTCTTGATTTCAAGCGTTTAGCGGGTAGAGGTACGGGAAAGTCCTTTGTTTTCAAGGTAATGGGACTTGGCATGAACTGTGCAATATTCAGTCACCATTTTCAGGAGACAAAGAATGTACCGTCGCCACCTCGTCGCTCTGGCCGCCATGGCCACCGCCGGAATTGCTGCCTTCACCGCACCGGCCTGGGCGCAGTCCAACGAGATCCGCATCGCCCACATCTACAGCAAGACCGGGCCGCTCGAAGCCTATGGCAAGCAGACGCAGACCGGCCTGATGATGGGCCTGGACTACGCCACGGGCGGGACCATGATGGTCAACGGCAAGAAGCTCGTCGTGATCGAGAAGGACGACCAGGGCAAGCCGGACCTGGGCAAGTCGCTGCTGGCGGCGGCCTACGCTGACGACAAGGCGGCGATCGCGGTCGGCCCGACCTCTTCGGGCGTCGCGCTCGCGATGCTGCCGGTCGCGGAGGAATACAAGAAGATCCTGCTGGTCGAGCCGGCCGTGGCCGATTCGATCACCGGCGACAAGTGGAACAAGTACATCTTCCGCACCGGCCGCAACAGCTCGCAGGATGCGATTTCCAACGCGGTCGCGGTCGACAAGGCCGGCGTCACGGTCGCCACGCTCGCACAGGACAACGCCTTTGGCCGCGATGGCGTGAAGGCATTCAAGGACGCGCTCAAGAAGGCCAAGCTGGTTCACGAGGAATATCTGCCGGCCGCCACGACCGACTTCACGGCCGGTGCGCAGCGCCTGATCGACAAGCTCAAGGACCAGCCGGGCCGCAAGATCATCTGGATCGTGTGGGCGGGCGCGGGTAACCCGTTCAAGATCGTCGACCTCGACCTGAAGCGCTACAACATCGAGATCGCGACCGGCGGCAACATCCTGCCGGCGATGGCGGCCTACAAGGCGCTGCCGGGCATGGAAGGCGCGGCCTACTACTACTTCGGCATCCCGAAGAACCCGGTGAACGAGGCGATGGTCTCGATGCACTACAAGGAGTTCAAGACGCCGCCGGACTTCTTCACGGCGGGCGGCTTCTCGGCCGCAATGGCACTGGTGACTGCGCTGAAGAAGACGGGCGGCGACACCAACACCAACAAGCTCATCTCGACGATGGAAGGCATGAGCTTCGATACGCCGAAGGGCAAGATGACTTTCCGCAAGGAAGACCATCAGGCGATGCAGAGCATGTACCACTTCAAGATCAAGGTGGACCCGGCTTTTGCGTGGGGTGTGCCTGAGCTGGTCCATGAGATCAAGCCCGAGGAAATGGATATCCCAATCCGGAACAAGCGCTAAGCCGCGCATCGGCCTCTGCCAGAGGCCTTCTCCCTAAAAGAACGCTTTCCCCATCTGTCCCCCTCGCAAGAGGGGGACGGTTCAGTGCACCTCGAAAAACCAATGGAGACAACCATGAAGCGCAACTGGATGACGATGAAGATGAGCATGGTCGCGGCCTTCGCCGCGCTGGCGGGCCACGCGGCCACGGCTGCGGTGCCGTTGCCAGCGCTGGGGGCCAATGCCGCGGAGGTCAGCGTGTCCGGCCTGTCGGCGGGCGGGTTCATGGCCGTGCAATTGCACGTTGCCTATTCGGCGACCTTCAAGCGTGGGGCGGGCGTCGTGGCGGGTGGGCCCTACTACTGTGCGGAAGGATCGATCGTCAATGCGACCGGCCGCTGCATGACTCACTACACCAGCATCCCGGTGTCCACGTTGGTCAGCACGACCAACAGCTGGGCCTCGGCCGGCACCATCGATCCGGTGTCGAACCTCGCGAACTCGAAGGTGTATCTCTACTCCGGCACTTCGGACAACACAGTGGTCCAGGCCGTGATGAACGACCTCAAGACTTACTACCAGAGCTTCGTCCCGACGGCCAACACCTTCTACAAGAACAACATCGGCTCCGGCCACGCGATGATCACCGACGACTACGGCAGCAGTTGCAGCACGACGGCTTCGCCCTACATCAACAACTGCGGGTTCGACCTGGCGGGTGACATCCTCCAGTACCTCTACGGCACGCTGAGCGCACGCAACAACGGAACGCTCTCGGGTACCTTCACCGAGTTCAACCAGGCCGAGTTCGTGAGCGGCCACGGCATGGCTGCGACTGGCTGGATCTATGTGCCGCAAAGCTGCAGCAGCACGTCGTGCCGCGTGCACGTGGTGCTTCACGGCTGCAAGCAGAACTACACCGACATCGGCGACAAGTACGTGCGCAACACGGGCTACAACCGCTGGGCCGACACCAACAGCATCATCCTGATCTACCCGCAGACCAGCACGGCGGCGACCAACAGTTGCTTCGACTGGTGGGGTTACGACAACGCGAACTACGCGAAGAAGTCCGGCCCGCAGATGGCCGCGATCAAGGCCATGGTGGATCGCGTGACGAGCGGGTCGACCGGCGGTGGTAGCGGTGGCGGATCGACGCTCGCTGCGCCCACGGGCGTCGGTACGTCCGGCGCCACGAGCAGCAGCATGGTGATCGGCTGGAACGCGGTCTCGGGCGCAGCGAGCTACAACGTCTACCGCAGCGGCAGCAAGGTCAATGCGTCGGCGGTCACCGGCACGACCTACACGGACACCGGGCTCGCCGCGTCGACGACCTACAGCTGGAGCGTGACCGCGGTCGACCCCAGCAACGTCGAAGGCGCGATGTCCACCGCCGCCACTGGCACCACGCTCGCCGCCAGCGGCGGTGGCACCACGCCGGTCTGCTACACCGCGAGCAACTACGCCCACACCACCGCAGGCCGCGCCACGCAGACCGGCGGCTACACCTACGCCAAGGGTTCCAACCAGAACATGGGCCTGTGGAACACCTTCGTCACCACGACCCTGAAGCAGACCGGAACCAACTACTACGTGATTGGCACCTGCTGATTTCAAACCGCGCCGCCGCGAGGCGGCTTCTTTCTTCGATCGATGCTTGAGACCCGAAACCTGACCATCCGCTTCGGCGGCCACGTGGCGGTGAATGCTGTCAGTTGCGCTTTTGCGCCTGGCACGTTGACCGCCATCGTCGGCCCCAATGGCGCCGGCAAGACCACTTACTTCAATCTCATCTCGGGCCAGCTCAAGGCGACCGAGGGCACGGTGACGCTCGACAGGCAATTGCTCTCGGGCCTGCCGGCCTCGGCGCGCACGCGGGCGGGGCTGGGGCGCGCGTTCCAGCTCACCAACCTCTTTCCCAATCTCACCGTGTTGGAGAACGTGCGTCTCGCGGTGCAGGCCACGCGCGAGGGCGCGCACCGCCGCGGTCTCAATCTCTGGAGCATCTGGAGCGACCACCGCGCGCTGACAGAGCGAGCCGACCAGATCCTCACCGACGTGGCGCTCAAGGCCAAGGAGCACGCGACCGTCGCGAGCCTTCCGCACGGCGACCAGCGCAAGCTCGAAGTTGCGCTGCTGATGGCGCTCGAGCCGAAGGTGTTCATGTTCGACGAACCGACCGCCGGCATGAATGCGGCCGAGGCGCCAGTGATCCTCGACCTGATCCGCGCGCTGAAGAAGGACAAGACCAAGACCATCCTGCTGGTCGAGCACAAGATGGATGTGGTGCGTGAACTCGCGGACCGCATCATCGTGCTGCACAACGGCCAGCTCGTGGCCGACGGCGAACCGTCAGAGGTGATTGCCTCGCCGGTGGTGCAGGAGGCCTATCTCGGCGTCGCGAAGGAGGCCGCATGACCACGAACCTGCTTGAACTGAGTGGCGTGCACACGCACATCGGTGCGTATCACATCCTTCACGGCGTCAATCTCGCAGTGCCGAAGGGCCAGCTCACGATGCTGCTCGGTCGTAATGGCGCCGGCAAGACGACCACGCTGCGAACCATCATGGGCCTGTGGCACGCATCGCAAGGCAGCGTGCGCTTCGGCAATACCGACATCACCGCGATGCGCACGCCGCAGATCGCCGAGCTCGGCATCGCCTACGTGCCCGAGAACATGGGCATCTTCTCGGACCTCACGGTCAAGGAGAACATGCTGCTGGCCGCACGCGCGGCGAAGAACGCCGACCAGATGGACGACACGCGTCTGAAGTGGATCTTCAAGCTCTTCCCCGCGGTCGAGAAGTTCTGGAACCACCCGGCGGGCAAGCTGTCAGGTGGGCAGAAGCAGATGCTCGCGGTGTCGCGCGCGATCGTCGAGCCGCGCGAGCTGCTGATCGTCGACGAGCCCAGCAAGGGCCTCGCGCCCGCGATCATCAACAACATGATCGACGCCTTCAGCGAGCTGAAGAAAAGCGGTGTGACGATCCTGCTCGTCGAACAGAACATCAACTTCGCGCAACGGCTGGGCGACACGGTCGCCGTGATGGACAACGGCGTCGTGGTGCACAGCGGCAGCATGGCCGCGTTCTCCGCGGATGAAGCCTTGCAGCAATCCCTGCTGGGGCTCGCACTATGAACAAAGAATTCGACTGGAAACCGCTGGCGCTCGTGCCGGTGCTCGCGTTGATCGCATTGCCCTTGACGGGCTCCGTATCCACCTGGCTCACGCTCACCGTCGCGGGCCTTGCGATGGGGATGATCATCTTCATCATCGCCTCGGGCCTCACGCTGGTCTTCGGGCTGATGGACGTTCTCAACTTCGGTCACGGTGTGTTCATCGCACTCGGCGCTTTCGTTGCGAGCACAGTGCTCGGCAGCATGAGCGACTGGACTGGCTCGCAGGAACTGTGGCGCAACCTCGTGGCCGTCTTCCCGGCAATGCTCGTCGCCATGCTGGTCGCGGGCGCCGTCGGCCTGGCGTTCGAACGCTTCATCGTGCGGCCGGTGTACGGCCAGCACCTGAAGCAGATCCTCATCACGATGGGCGGGATGATCATCGGCGAGGAGCTGATCAAGGTGATCTGGGGCCCGGGGCAGATCCCTTTGCCGCTGCCTGATGCATTGCGCGGCTCGTTGCTCATCGGCGATGCAGCAATCAGCAAGTACCGCATCCTCGCGGTGATCGTCGGCATCTTCGTCTTTGGCCTGCTCGCATGGACGCTGGGGCGGACCAAGATCGGCCTCTTGATCCGCGCCGGCGTGCAGGACCGCGAGATGGTCGAGTCGCTTGGCTACCGCATCGGCCGGCTGTTCATTGGCGTGTTCGTGGTGGGCAGCGCGCTGGCGGGCCTCGGTGGCGTGATGTGGGGGCTGTTCCAGCAGAACCTCATTCCGCAGATGGGCGCGCAGGTCAACGTCCTGATCTTCATCGTGATCATCATCGGCGGGCTCGGCTCGACCACGGGCGCGCTGATCGGCGCACTGCTGGTGGGCCTGATGAACAACTACACCGGCTTCCTGATGCCGACGCTCACGCAGTTCGCGAGCATCTTCCTGATGGTCGCCGTGCTGCTGTGGCGTCCGCAGGGCGTCTATCCCGTCGCGAATCGTTGAAAGGACGACGACCATGATTTCCCGTCTTCTTTCCAACGACATGCCGCGCAACCGCGTGCTCGCGGTGCTGCTGCTCGCAGTCGTGCTGGGACTGGCCTTCGCGCCGTTCATCTTCCCGGGTGTCAAGGCGCTCAGCGTGGCGGCCAAGGTGCTGGTCTTCATCGTGCTGGTCGCGAGCTTCGACCTTCTGCTGGGCTACACGGGCATCGTGAGCTTCGCGCAGACGATGTTCTTCGGCATCGGCGCGTATGGCATCGCGATCTCGGCAACGCGCCTCGGTTCGGGGTGGGGCGCCTTGCTGCTCGGCCTGGGTGCGGCGCTCGTGATCTCGCTGGTGCTGTCGCTGGCGATTGGCCTGTTCTCGCTGCGGGTGCGCGCGATCTTTTTCGCGATGATCACGCTCGCGGTGGCGTCGGCCTTTCAGACGCTGGCGTCTCAGCTGTCTGATTTCACCGGCGGCGAGGATGGCCTGACCTTCAAGCTGCCCGAGCTGATCTCGCCGAGCTTCGAGTTCGCGGAGGAGCCATTTTTCGGCGTCTCACTCGACGGCCGGCTCCTTTGCTACTACATGCTCTTCGTGCTCGCGGTGGTGCTGGTGCTGGCATTGCTGCGCATCGTGAACTCGCCGTTCGGCCGCGTGCTGCAGGCCATTCGCGAAAACGAGTTTCGTGCGGAGGCGATCGGCTATCGCGTGGTGGTGTATCGCACGACCGCGTCGGTGCTCTCGGCACTGTTCGCGACGTTGGCTGGCGCCATGCTCGCGATCTGGCTTCGCTACAACGGGCCGGATACCTCGCTGAGCTTCGAAATCATGATCGACGTGCTGCTGATCGTGGTCATCGGCGGCATGGGCACCATCTACGGCGCGGTGATCGGCAGCGTGATCTTCGTGATCGCGCAGAGCTATCTGCAAGACCTGTTGCGCCTCGGCAGCGAAGCCGTGAGTGGTGTCTCGTGGCTGTCGGCGCTCCTGTCGCCGGATCGCTGGTTGCTATGGCTTGGGGTGCTCTTTGTGCTCTCCGTTTACTACTTCCCAACGGGCATCGTCGGCCGGCTGCGCAAATGAACACGAAGGCGATTGAAATGAACACACCGACTTCCAACTACGCGCAGCTCGCGGGCTACGAGATCCACTGGACGGATTGGGGCCGCGTCGGCGATCCCGTCGTCATCGCCTGGCATGGCCTTGCGCGCACCTGCCGCGACATGGACGAGCTGGCTGCCCACTTCGCGGAGCGCGGCTTCCGCGTGATCTGCCCCGACACCATCGGCCGCGGCCTGAGCCAGTGGAGCAGGGCGCCCGATGACGAATACAAGCTGTCGTTCTACGCCAGGCTCGCATCGGCCTTGTGCGACGAACTGAATCTGACGCGCGTGCATTGGGTCGGCACGTCGATGGGCGGCGCCATCGGAATGGTCTGCGCCGGCGGGCTGGTCGAACCAGCGATGAAGCAGCGCATCGCGAGCCTGGTGTTGAACGACAACGCACCTCAGCTTGCGTCGGAAGCCGTCGCGCGCATCCGTGCCTACGCGGGCCAGCCGCCGGCCTTCGATACGGTTGTCGAGCTCGAAGCCTTCTTCCGCACCGTCTACAAGCCCTATGGCTGGCTGAGCGATGCACAGTGGCGGCGGCTGACCGAGACGTCCACCCGACGCCTGCCCGATGGCCGCGTGACGCCGCACTACGACCCGATGATGGTGCGCCAGTTCATCTCGCACCCCGAGGACTATGTGCTGTGGTCGCACTACGACGCGATCGAGGCGCCGGTGCTGTGCCTTCGCGGCGTGGACTCCGACCTCGTGCTGCGCGACACGCTGGATGAAATGCGCCGCCGCGGTCCCGGCGACAAGCGGCGCCTGCAGATCATCGAAGTGCCCGGCTGCGGACACGCGCCCGCGTTGAACGTGCCGGAGCAGCTGGACCCCATCGAGGCCTTTGTGCGCAGGGCCGGCGCCTGATCCGTGGCGGTCGCACAATCGGGCGGCCACTACAACACGGAGTCAATTCATGGCGCTCTCGTTCTACGACATTTCCGTCCCGGTGTTCACCCGCGGACTGGGCCAGCTTTCATACATCCTCGACAAAGGCCTCGCGCATGCGAAGGAAGCGGGCATCGATCCTTCGCAACTCGTCAACGCGCGCCTGGCGCCGGACATGTTCACGCTTGCGGGGCAAATCCAGAGCGCGAGCGATGCATCGAAGTTCGGTGTCGCGCGTATTGCAGGCGTCACCGGGCCGAGCTTTCCCGATACCGAGGCGACCTATGAGGAACTGCAGGCGCGCGTCGCGAAGACCATCGACTACCTGGGCACCGTGGACCGCGCATTGATCGACGACCACGAGGATCGCGAGGTGATCATGAAGGTCCGCGGCAACGAGCTGAAGTTCACGGCGCAGCGCTACCTGCTGCAGTTCGCGTTCCCGAACTTCTTCTTCCACATCACGACCGCCTACGACATCCTGCGGCACAGCGGCGTGCCGCTCGGCAAGCTCGACTACCTCGGGCGCTACTGACTATTGCGCTCTCGCCCGCGCGTCGGTCGGCCAGCCGGAGAGGTGGCGCTCCGCGATGCCAGCGAGCGCGGTGATCCAGTCGTGACTGTCGTTGAGGCAGGGGATGTAGGTGAACTCCTTGCCTCCCGCGTGCAGGAAGGCCTCGCGGCCTTCCATCGCGATTTCCTCCAGTGTTTCGAGGCAGTCGGCGGGGAAGCCGGGGCACATCACGTCGACGCGCTTGATGCCCTTGGCGCCGAGTTCACGCAGCGTGGGCTCGGTGTAGGGCTCGAGCCACTTCGCGCGGCCGAAGCGTGACTGGAAGGTCACGCGGTACTGGTCGGGCGTGAGTTGCAGGCGTTCTGCCAGCAGGCGCGCGGTGACCACGCATTGCGCGTGGTACGGGTCGCCCAGCCGGATGTTGCGTGCCGGAATGCCATGGAAGCTCATGACGAGTTGATCGGGCCTGCCGTTCTGCTGCCAGTGCCGCACGACGCTGCGCGCGAGCGCATCGATGTAGCCCGTGTCGTCGTGGTAGTCGTTGACGAAGCGGAATTCCGGCACGCGGCGCACGCGTGCGCTCCAGGCGTTGACCTCGTCGATCACGCTGGCCGTTGTGGTTGCGGAGTACTGCGGATAGGCCTGTAGCACCAGCACACGCGTGACGCCTTCCGCCTTGAGCTCGTCGAGCCGGCTCGCGATGGAGGGCTGGCCGTATCGCATCGCGTCGCGGACGGTCAGGCGATGGCCGCGTTCGCCTAGCCAACCCCGCAGCAGGGTGGCCTGCTTCTGCGTCCACACCTTGAGCGGTGAACCCTCGGGCATCCAGATGCTCGCGTACTTGGCGGCTGACTTCGCGGGCCGGGTTCGCAGGATGATGCCGTGCAGGATCGGCATCCACGCCGCCTTCGGAATCTCGACCACGCGCGGATCGGAGAGGAATTCGGCGAGGTAGGGCCGGACGGCCTTCGCCGTCGGTTCATCGGGCGAGCCCAGGTTGCACCAGAGCACGGCGGTGCGCCCTGGGGCCATGTCGGCAGCGGGCGGTTCTTGTCGGAAAGGCATGCGATATTCTCGGCCATGGCTCTCGCGACCCCTGATTCATTGACCCTCGACGTGAAGCGCATCGCCGCGATCTCGCTCGATCTGGACGACACCCTCTGGCCGATCTGGCCCACCATCGAGCGCGCCGAGCGCGTCCTGCATGCATGGCTGGTGCGCGAGGCACCGAAGACTGCGAATCTGCTGGTCACGCCCGGTGTGCTGCGCGAGTTGCGCGAAGCCACCGAGAAGGAGCGCTCCGATCTCGCGCATGACCTGAGCGCGCTGCGCCGCGAATCGATCCGCGCCGCATTGAGGCGCTCTGGCGAAGACCCTGCGCTCGCCGATCCCGCCTTCGACGTCTTCTTCGCGGAGCGCCAGCGTGTGGAGCTCTACGACGATGTGCTCCCAGCGCTCAAGTGGCTCAGCGAGCGCTACCCGCTGGTGGCGGTTTCCAACGGCAATGCCGACGTCAACCGCACGGGCGTCGGACGCTGGTTCCGCACTGCCTTCAACGCGCGCGAATTCGGCAGCGGCAAGCCGCATGCGCCGATCTTCCGGGCTGCGGCGGCATCAGTCGGGCTGCTGCCCAAGGATGTGCTGCATGTCGGCGACGATGCGGCGCTCGACGTGGTCGGTGCGCTCGGCGCCGGCATGCAGGCCGCATGGTTGGTCCGCGACGAGCGCCCATGGGAACACGAAGCGCGCCCGCAACTCATCGTGCCCAATCTGCACGCGCTCTGTGTGGCGCTGGAAGCGGGCGGCGCCTGATCGTCACCGCGAACCGATGGCCGCGGCAATGCTGTCGTTCATCGTCGAGAGGATGTTGAGGCTCCTGACCATCCCCGCCGAGTTGCTCGACGCGTTGATGATCGTCTGATTGACGATGGTCTGGTTGTTCAGCGAGTTCTGGATCACGGTGCCGTAGTTCGAACCGCCGCCTTGCGCCTGAACGGTGTTGCCGGGCCCGTTCTGGACGAGATTCATGCTCGCGAGCTGCTTGTCGAGCTGCGCTGCCTGCACCGGCGTCAGGTCGGAGATGCGGCCGAAGTCGAGCGTCGTCTGCGTCACGAGGTCGCCGTTGATGTAGACCGCGCGCGTGATGCCGAAGCTCACCATCAGCCCGGTGCCAGCCGGATCGAATCCGCCGCGCATTCCGTCGAGGTCATGGTTGCTCGCCGCGATCCAGACTTCTTCCGTTCGTTGCGGCTGCTCGGATTCCGGGTCGTCCGCTCGCGCTGGCGACAGCACGCTTCCCACCAACAGCGCATAAAGCCCGATGACGAGATGGATAAAGGGGAAGCGGCGGGCGGCCATCAGAAGTCTCCCGGTCCCAGCTTGGGCAGCGTGAGCATGTCCATGCCCTCGCGCGAGATGCCCTGGGCAAGCGGACTATGCGGCGCGACGCGCCAGTCGGCGGCGACGTTGAAGCGTGCGATGTCCATCCGGTTGTGGATCACGAAGAGCAGGCCGTTCTGCCATTTTTCGTCGAACTCCTTGCGCGACATGGCGCGCGTGCCCTGCGCCGGATCGCCGATGAGTACGCGGCCCGGCTGCAGTCCCTTCACCACGACAAAGTGGTGATAGCCGTCGGAATTGATCAGCACGATGGCCGGCACACGCGCCTGCGCGAGCTTTTCGAGCGGTTGCTCGAAGCCGTCGGCCTCGAAGCCCAGCGTCTTCAGGTAGCGCTTCATGTCGAGCAGCGAGAAGCCTTCCTGCTGGATCTTGGCCTGATCGCCGTTCTCGTACATCCAGACGAACACCTGCTGCTCGGTGACCGGGTAGTTGAAGTGGTGCGTGAGCAGCGTGGCGACCGCGGCCGAGCCGCAACTGAAGTCGTACTTCTGGATGAGCGTGCGTGCCTGGCGTTGCTTCTTCAGGCTCGTCACGGGTATGTTGAAGTCGCCCATACCCATGGATGGCATATAGGCCCGCTCCTTTTCTTCCTGGGCGGGCGCTGCAGTGGCCACGGCCAGCAGTGCGAGGGAGAGCAGCATGCCGCGCATGTCTGTCTCCTCAGTTCATCTGCACGTGGACGATCACTGCGTTCTGGATCAGTACGTTCGCGCCAGAATTCTGGATCACGACCGGCAGCCCGCTCATGTTGGCGAACGAGCCCGAACTGATGGTGTTGTCCCCTGTGTCGACATTGCGGGCCGAATTCCCGGTCGTCGTGCCGTTCAGGGTCATGTCGTTGCGGACCACTTCGGCTCCGCCCCGATAGCTTGCCAGCTTGTCCGAATCGACCGGCATGGCGACGAACGCCACGGCCTCATCGGTTTTCGCCGTCGTATCGCTGCCTGGCGGGGCGTTTTGCGCCGCGGCCGCAACAGGCAACAGCATCCCCAGGGCCATGCATGCGGTCCCTAGGAGCGTGGTGGATTTCATGGCGTCTCCCTATGACCTGCCGTGAAAGAGGAGCCGGCGGGCGCCGCACAGCCTGACTGCATCAGGCCGCGCGACACTCACCGGGCTTCGCTATCGATCAGTGAACGGTCAGGTTGGCCTGGACGGTCACAGCCTGCTGAACCAGCGACGACAAGCCGCTGTTCTGGTTCATGATCACCACGCCGGCGGCCGATTGAGCGGCGTTGCCCATCGTGTTGGACATGTTGAACGTGCCGGCGTTGACGGACACCGTGCCGCCTGCGCCACCCGTGCCACCGTTGCCGGTGCCGCCGGTGCCGCCATTGGCCGTCTGGGTTCCGCCGCTGCCCGCGCCGCCTGCGCCGCCCGTGCCGCTGCCACCGCTTCCGCCCGCTCCAGCGGTGTTGTTCCCGTTGCTGTCGCTGCCGGCCGTGTTGCCGGCATTCGTGCTCGAGCCGCCTGCACCGCCGGTGCCTGCGCCAGCCGTACGGGTTCCGCCGGACGTGCTGGTCGCTGCGCCGCCGCCACCGCCTGCACCGCCTGCACCGCCTGCGCCGGTAGCGCCGCTCGCGCCGCCTGCACCAGCCGTGCTGGTTCCGGTGCCCGCGCCGCCTGCGCCGCTCGCGCCGCCTGCGCCTGCCGTGGCCGTTCCGGTGCCAGCGCCGCCTGCGCCACTCGCGCCGCCTGCGCCTGCCGTGGCCGTTCCGGTGCCCGCACCGCCTGCGCCGCTCGCGCCGCCTGCACCTGCCGTGCCGCTGGCACCTCCGGCGCCACCTGTACCGCCCGCACCACCGGCGCCGCCCAATCCGCCGTTGCCGCCATTTCCGCCCGAACCAGCAGCGGTCGAGCCAGAACTGCCGCCACCGCCGCCGCCGCCGCTTCTGCCGCCCAGACCGGCTGACAGGCTGCCGCTGCTTCCGCCACGGCCGCTATCGCCGCCACCGGCACCTGCGAGGCTGCCACTGCTTCCGCCGCGGCCGCTGTCGCCGCCGCCGCCGGCTGCGAGGCTGCCACTGCTTCCGCCACGGCCGCTGTCGCCGCTGGAGCCGCCGCGTCCGCCGTCACCACCACTGGAGGAGGCCCGTCCGCTTTCGCTCGAGCCGTTGGCGCCGCCGCCCGTGCCGCGTCCGCCGTTGCCTGCATCACCGGAGTCGCCATTCGACATCGCGCCGCGGGTGATGGCGCCGTTGGAGGCGCTTCCGCCTGTTGCGCCGACTGCACCGTTGCCCACGGCACCGTTACCACCGGTGCCCGAGCCACTGGCTTCGCCGCCCTTGCCGGTGCCACCGTGTCCGCCCCAACCCGTGCCGCCATTGGCCGAGCCGGAGTTCGCGGCGGTATTGCCGATACCGTAGATCCTGTTGTGCGACACGGAGCCATCGAGCTTGCTGATGGCGGTGACCTTCGTGTTGGAGAACGCATCCGTGAAGTTGTTGTTGCTCGACCCGTTGTTCAGGGCAGCGGAGCGTGCAGCATCGGCGTTGGCTTCACCTGTGTCGTTGTGGCTGTCCGTGCGATTGTTCGAACTGGTGTTCGTGCGCGAATTGTTGCTGCTGTTCGAACGCGAGTTGTTGCTGCTGTCCGTACTCGTGTTCGTGCTGGTGTTCGTGCCAGTCGCCGATGTCTGACGCGAACTCTGGTCGGTGTCGCTCGCAAACACAGCGCCACTGAACCCGAAGGCAAGAGCTATGGCCGAAGCCAAGAGTGTCTTTTTCATGAACCCTCCAGTAAAAAGTTAAACAGGCATGGATTGACGTGCGTTGCCGCAAATCGATGGCCGCAGTGCAACTTCAATGCCAGCAAATTACGGCTTGTTTCCCGAGGACCTTTCTTCATAGGGAGCGAATCGAAGATCACGGATTGGCGACAAAGCAACGGGCCTCGAACAGTGGTTGGGAGAGCATTTTTTAAGTGCTGACTGTCACATCAGCTTGACGGTGAACCCCGCGGGATTCGTGGTTCTTTCACTCGCAACGCCAGTACGCGCATTGACTTGAGCCGCGATGCGTGTGGATTCGCGTTCTGTCTCAGTCGTGGTACACGCGCATCAGTTGCTCCGGAAGCCCTCGCATGTCTGCGCACCGAGGCAACGACATCGTGTTTGACTCGTGAACTGCCGCGTTCGCCGGGCGGATTCGCAACGGAACTGCCACATCCCTGAGACAGCATCCGGGAGACGATCGGGCGCTTACTTTTGTTTGCAACTTCCGGCTTTGCGGAGTTCGAGCATTCCGCTTACCCTGCCCGCAGCACGCTTGGCCCACGCCAGGCGCAAGAAGCAGGAAGAGAGGGACATCGATGGAGACTTACCGCTCATACGGGGCGCTCTTGTTGCTTGCCTGTTCCTCGATGGCATGGTCCGATGCCACGGCTCAGTCGCAAGGATCCGAGGGCTCTTCCACTTCCTCCAGCGCCGCCAAGCCCAAGCCGGCGCCGGCGCGACCCACCACCAGCAATACCAATCCAAACAGGCGCGTCGAGGCCCTCCAGAAGCAGGTGACTGAGCAGGGGCAGCAGATCGAGGCGCTGCGCCGCCAGGCCACCGAGCAGGAAACGCGCTACCGCGAGCTGCAGGATCGCCTGTCCTCGCAGGAAGCAAAGAGCGCGGCCCCCGCGAGACCGGTCCCGATGCCCGCGCCGGGCTCGAAGATCGCCGAGGTGCCTGCCGGTGGCGCGGCCGATGCCTCCGACACCTCGACGCGCGCCGTGCGCGTGGGTGTGGCGCCGAGCGACGAAGTGCAGGCGCCGCCGGTGGCCCAGCTCTTCGACGAGCCCAGCATCCTGACGCCACAGGGCCACTTCGTCCTGGAGCCTTCGCTGCAATATGGCTATTCGTCGAACAATCGCGTCGCGCTCGTCGGCTACACGGTGATCCCGGCGATCCTGATCGGCCTCATCGACGTGCGCGAGTTCAAGCGCAACACCTTCATCGGCGCGCTGACGGGCCGTTGGGGCGCGACGAACCGGATGGAACTGGAACTGAAGCTGCCTTACGTCGCGCGCTCGGATTCGACCATCAGCCGCGAGATCTTCACCGGCTCCGCGAACGACAACGTATTCAATACGCACGGCAACGGCATGGGCGACATCGAAGCAGCGATCCGCTACCAGATCGCCGACGGCCGCGACAACAACAAGCCCTATGTGGTTGGCGGGCTGCGCTTCAAGGCGCGCAACGGCACGGACCCGTTCGAAGTGCCGGTCGATTGCGTGACGCGATGCATCGGCAACACGACCGGGACCGGTCTGCCGCTGGAGCTGCCGACGGGCTCGGGCTTCTATTCGCTGCAGCCGAGCCTGACCTTCCTGTTGCCGTCCGATCCCGCCGTGTTCTTCGGCGGCATCAGCTACACCTACAACTTCCAGCGCAACGACGTCAGCCGCACGGTGCTGAACGGGGAGAAGGAGTTTCTCGGCGACGTGAAGGCCGGCGATGTGTGGGGTATCAATTTCGGCATGGGCCTGGCGCTCAATGAGCGCTCGTCGTTCAGCCTGGGCATGGAGCTGTATTCCGTTGCGCCGACGAAGCAGAATGGCCAGACAGTGATCGGCTCGGTGCGCACGCAGCTTGCATCGTTGCTGCTGGGTTATTCGTATCGCTACAGCGCCAAATCCGTGATGAACGTCAGCGTGGGCGCCGGACTGACGCGCGACACACCCGACCTCCAACTGACAGTCAGGTTCCCGATGTCCTTCTGAGTGGGGGCGTATCGGCATGCAGCCGGGAAGCATTCTTTGCGTGACGCTGGGCGGTAATGCGACCCAGGTCCTCGAACCTCTGATCGCCAGAGGCTGGGACGTGACGCAGGCGAGCGACCTCGTCGCCGCGGGCCGCATCCAGGCGCATCGCCATTTCAAGGTGGGTGTGCTGATCGTGGGCGCATCGCTCAACGTGCCCGAAGCTGCCGTCGAAGCCTGCGTCAATGCCTCGCCGGGTTCCGAATGGGTCACCCTCTGCGAGACCGAGGCGCTGGAGCACACGGGCTTTCGCGAACTGGTGCTGGGTTGCTTCTTCGACCATCAGGTGATGCCCATCGACCTCGGCGAGCTCGAAATGACGCTGCAGCGCGCGGACCAGCGTGCGCTCCTGAGATTGCGTCATGACGCGGCGCATCGCCATGCAGTCGATGCGCTCGGCATGGTGGGGCAGGGGCCTGCGATCACGCGGCTGCGCCAGCAGATCCGCAAAGTCGCAGCCACCGACGCGCCGGTGCTGATCGGCGGCGAAAGCGGCAGCGGCAAGGAGCTCGCGGCACGGGCGATCCATCAGTGCTCGCAGCGATCGGCTGGGCCGTTCGTCGCGGTGAACTGCGGCGCGATCTCGCCGAACCTGATCCAGTCCGAGCTCTTCGGGCATGAACGCGGCGCGTTTACCGGTGCGTCGTCGGAACGGCGCGGTCTCATCGAGGCGGCCAACGGCGGCACCATCTTTCTCGACGAGATCGGCGACCTGCCGGTGGAGCTGCAGACCAACCTGTTGCGCTTCCTGCAGGAAAAGACCATCAGCCGCGTGGGCGCGGTCCGCAACCTGCATGTCGATGTGCGCGTGGTCGCGGCATCGCATGTGGATCTGGCGGAAGCGGTGGCGGTGGGGCAGTTCCGCGACGACCTTTTCTATCGCCTGAACGTCCTGTCCATCGAAGTCGCGCCCTTGCGGCGGCGCATGGAGGACGTGCCGATCCTTGCCGAGTATTTCTTCCAGCGCTGCGCCGCGAAGAGCAGGGCGAGGGTCAAGGGCTTCAGCCGGCAGGCGGTCGCGGCGATGCTCGCGCACGCGTGGCCGGGCAATGTGCGCGAGCTCTTCAACCGTGTGCAACGCGCGGTGGTGATGACGGACCGGCGCCTGATCGGTCCGAATGATCTGGGCCTCGCGCCGGCGGACAACCCGGTCGGCATGGGACTCGACGCCGCGCGAACGGTGGCAGAGCGCGACGCGATCGTGCTGACCCTGACGCGGGTCGGTCGCAACATCACGCACGCGGCGCGCGAACTCGGCGTGTCGCGCATGACCCTCTATCGCTTGATGGACAAGCACAGCATCGCGCTGGATTCTGAGGTGCGGCCGCATGTGACCCAGCCTTGGCCGACACCGCAGCCGACGCTGCGCACCGCGCCTGCCGCGTCGGTGAACAATCCGCTGGAGACGATGCTGGGCACGCCGGCGCCCGGTTTCCATGCCGATTGGACCGGCGTGGGCAAGCCGTCCGGACGCGCCTGAAGCTCAGAGCGCCGCAGCAGCGGCGATCGCGCTGCGCACCGCGCCTTCGATCGTGCCCGGGTAGGCGCCGTCGATGTAGTCGCCGCACGCCGTGAGTTGCGGCGCCACCTGTATCGGCGGTCGGACGAGACCCGGCGTGCAGGCGAAGGTCGCGCGCCGCTCTATCACAGTGAGCACGGGCTGGAGCCCGTCCAGTCCGAGCTGTTCGCGGGCCTGAGCCATCACCTGGCGCTGCAGCAGTTCGCGATCGTCCCCGCTCGCGCTGATGACGAAGGCGAACAGACCGCGAGGGCCGCCGAGCTGTCCGCGGTCGAACGCGAATTGCGCTGGCGCTTCGGACGTGCTGCGCAATGCGAGAAAGGGCGCCGGAAGCGCGGCATCACCGTGCAGGTACACGGTGGTGATGGCTTCGTGCGCCAGCGCGTCAGCGGTCGCGGACCATGTCGGCGCGATGTCGGCCGAGATCCGGGCGGCCTCCCAGGGCGAGCACGCCAGCACTACGCGGTCGAAGGTCTCGCCATCGACGCGCCAACCTTGCCCGGCCGGCTCGACCGAGCGCACGCGGCGGCCGAGTTCCGTGCGGGCGCCTCGGTCGCGCAGCCAGCGATCCGCGGCATCCGGAAACAGCGCACCGAGATCGAAGCGAGGCAGCAGAAGCTGAGATCCGCCCGGCGTGCGGAACAGCGCCTCGTCGAGCACGCGAAGAAAGACCTTGCCGCTGGCTTGCGCTGCCGGGGTGTTGAGGGCCGAAACGCACAGCGGCTCGGTGAGTTCCGCACGCACGCGCGGCGTGAGCGAAACGCAGAGATCGGCGACCGTCATATGGTCTGCGCACACAAAGCCTTGTCGCTGCCAGAGGGTCGATGTCTTCAGCAGCGACAACTTGTCTTGCCAAGACCATCCGCGCGCACCGAGCACGCCCGCCAGTACGTCGAGCGGCGCGATGCGACGCGTCGCACGGTCGAGCCATGGCGGAAGGAGCGGCAGCGAGAGGCCGGTGCCGTCCGCAAAGCGCAGGTTCAGGGGAACGCGCTGCAAGGCCTCGTGCGGATCGACGCCGACGCGCGCCATCATGTCCAGCGATGCCGTGTAGGCGCCGATCAGGATGTGCTGGCCGTTGTCGAGCAGGACTTCATTGCCATCGGGCAATGTGGCGGCAACGGCGCGCGCGCGACCACCCCAGTTGCGCGCGGCCTCGAACACGCTGACGGCATGACCGGCGCGAACGGCTTCGACCGCGCAAGCCATGCCGGCCCACCCGCCGCCGATGATCCCGACGCGCTGCAAGCTAGAGCTTTCCGAGTGCCTGCACGCGCCACGCAAGCCACAGCTTGCGGACCGGCGTGAGGCTCACGCGCTGGTTGAGCACCTGGAAGTTGTCGCGTTCGATTTCCGAGAGCAGCGTGCGGTAGATGCTTGCCATCATCAGTCCGGGCTTCTGCGCGCGCCGGTCAGCTGTCGGGAGCAGGCCGAGCGCCTCGTCGTAGGCCGCCTGTGCGCGTGCCGCCTGAAACTTCATGAGCGCGACGAAGCGATCGGAATGCACGCGATTGAGGATCTCGTGCGCCTTGACGTCGAATTGCTGGAGCTCGTTCACCGGCAGGTAGATGCGGCCGCGCAATGCGTCTTCGCCGACGTCGCGGATGATGTTGGTCAATTGCAGCGCCAGGCCGAGCTTGTGCGCATAGGCGGTGGTCTGCGGGTCGGTCTGCCCGAAGATGCGCGCCGCGCCTTCGCCGACCACGCCGGCGACCAGGTGGCAATAGCGGCGCAATGCCGGGAAGTCGAGATAACGGGTCTGTTCCAGGTCCATCTGGCAACCCTGGATCACCTCCTGGAGTTGCCGCTCCTCAATGCCGTATGCGGCGGTGTGCGGCATCAGCGCCTGCATGACCGGGTGATGCGGCTGGCCTGCGAAGGCCTGCGACACCTCGGCACGCCACCAAGCGAGCTTGGTCGCGGCGACACCGGGATCGCTGACTTCGTCGACGACATCGTCGACCTCCCGGCAAAACGCATAGAACGCGGTGATCGCCGCGCGGCGCAGCTTTGGCAAAAACAGGAACGCGTAATAAAAACTGCTGCCCGATGCAGCGGCCTTGTCCTGGACGTACTGCTCGGGTGTCATCGTGCTGGCCTCTTCATGCGGGCGATTGTCTCCGCATACGCAGCGCCCGCCACGCGAGCACCGGCGCATCGGCTTTGCCGACCGTCGGCCGGGCGGCGAAGGTGTCGCAACCGAGCGCCTCGATCTTGTCGAGGATCCGGCGGCCGCCCTGAACCACGAAGCGTAGTTCCCACCCGGCGCGACCGGGCAGCGCGTGGACCAGTGGCGCGCCTTCGTTCATCAGTTCGCGGGACCATTTGACGAGGCTGGCAACCAGCGCGATCGCCTTCGCGGGCGCGGGCGTCGCACCGAGGGGGCGGAAAGTCTCGAAGCTCGATGCGGTCAATCCGTGTTCCGCGCAATCGTCGCGAGGCAGGTAGTAGCGGCCACGCGGCAGATCGACGCTCAGGTCCTGCCAGAAGTTGATGAGCTGCAGTGCGCTGCAGATCGCGTCGCTTTGGCGGAGCGCGCGTTCGTCATTCACGCCATACAGATGGAGCAGCAGGCGACCGACCGGGTTGGCGGAACGGCGGCAGTAGTCGAGCAGCTCGACCCGGTTCGCGTAACCGGCGCGGTCGCGGGTCTTCTCGATGTCCTGCATGAAGGCGGAAAGAAGATCGGCGAGCAGTTGTTCAGGCAGCGCGAACGCCTGCATGGCATGCGCGAGCGGACCGAAGACCTGAGGCCAGCGCGGCGAAGGCGCCATGCCGCGCGCCACCGCTGCGAGGTCCGTGCGAAAGGCGCGAAGCTCGTCGAGGCGCTGCGCGGGACCGGCATCGCCTTCGTCGGCGATGTCGTCCGCCGTGCGTGCGAATACGTAGATGGCGGCGATCGGCGGCCTCAGTCGCGGCGGGCAGAGCCAGGAGGCGACGGGGAAGTTCTCGTAGTGGGTCGGCGGCGCGGCGACGACCGGAGGGGCGCTGGTTGACACGCGGCGGATTGTGCTGCACGACGGGTACGATCCGGCACCGAGGGTTCAAACATCATGAAAACAACGCTGCCGCACCTGGATTCCGGGGATTCCACAGCCCATCCCAAAGGTCCGGCGTTGATGATTGCCGCGCTGGGCGTTGTATTTGGCGACATCGGGACCTCGCCGCTGTACGCGTTCAAGGAAACGCTGAACCCCGAACACGGTATTCCGTTCACGCCGGAAGCA
Source organism: Variovorax sp. Sphag1AA (assembly GCF_014192575.1). Lineage (GTDB taxonomy): Bacteria > Pseudomonadota > Gammaproteobacteria > Burkholderiales > Burkholderiaceae_C > Variovorax. Next base: position 438,150 of record NZ_JACHYC010000001.1, read on the forward strand.
GTGCTCGGCCTGCTGTCGCTCGTGTTCTGGGGCCTGATCGTCGTGGTCACGCTGAAGTACGTGGTGTTCGTCCTGCGCGCCGACCACGACGGCGAGGGCGGCATCCTCGCGCTCCAGGCGTTGGCGCGAAAGGCGGTGACGGAGTCGAAAACCGCGCCCTGGGTGCTACCGCTGATTGCAGCGCTGGGCTTGGTGGGCGCGGCGATGTTCTACGGCGACAGCCTGATTACGCCGGCCATTTCGGTCCTTTCGGCGGTCGAGGGTCTCGAAGTCGAGGCGCCGGGGCTGCAGCCCTTCGTGGTTCCCATTTCGATCGCAATCCTCATCGGTCTGTTCGCGGTCCAGCGTCGGGGAACGGGTGCCGTGGGCAGGATCTTCGGACCGGTGATGCTCCTGTGGTTCATCGTGCTCGCCGTCGCGGGCCTGCAGCAGGTGCTGCTCCAGCCGCAGGTTCTCGCGGCGCTCGACCCGCGCCATGCGGTAGGTTTCCTCTTCGAGCATCGCGCGCAATCGCTGGCGGTGCTGGGTGCGGTGTTCCTGGCCTTCACGGGCGGGGAGGCGCTCTACGCGGACATGGGGCATTTCGGCGCGCGGCCGATCCGCCTCGCATGGCTCTTCATCGCCCTCCCGGCACTGGTGCTGAACTATTTTGGTCAGGGCGCGCTGGTGCTCGGCAATCCGGCCGCGATCGACAACCCGTTCTTCCGGCTCTTTCCGCCGTGGGCAGTGCTGGCGATGGTGGTTCTCGCGGCAATGGCAACGGTCATCGCATCGCAGGCGGTGATCTCCGGCGCTTTCTCCATCACGGCCCAGGCGATGCGCATGGGCTATTTGCCGCGCATGCGCATCGTGCAGACCTCGGGCGCCGCCATCGGCCAGATCTACGTTCCCGGCGTCAATTGGCTGTTGATGGTGGGTGTGGTGCTGCTGGTGCTCGGATTCCGCAGTTCGAGTGCGTTGTCAGCGGCCTACGGCATCGCGGTGTCGATCACGATGGTCACGACCACGCTGCTGGCCGGGATCATCGCCTACAAGCTGTGGCACTGGAACCGCGTGGCCGTGCTGATCGGCGCGGTGCTCTTCGCGTTCGTCGACATGACCTTCGTCGTTGCCAACAGCCTCAAGATCGCGGATGGCGGCTGGCTGACGCTCGCGGTGGCGGTGATCGTGATGGCGATCTTCACGACGTGGGCGACCGGCCGGCGCCTGGGCCTGCAGGCAGCCGAGGCGGAGCGGTTGCCGCTGGTGCCCTTCGTCGAATCGCTTGCAGCCGACATGCCGCACCGGATCAAGGGGACCGCGGTGTTCCTCAACCCCGATGCCGAAACCGTGCCGCATGCGCTGCTGCTCAATCTCAAGCACAACCAGGTGCTGCATTCGCAGGTCATCGTGCTCAGGGTGCAGGCGTGCGACACGCCTCGCGTGGACGCGCGAATGCGCATCGAGGCCGAGCAGCTCGGCCATGGGATCTGGGTCGTGACTGCGCGGCACGGCTTCATGGAGCGGCCCAACGTGCCCGAGTTCATCCGCATCCTGGCCTACCAGAAGGGGCTGGCTTGCGATTCGATGACCACGTCCTACTTCGTGTCGCGCGCATCGGTGGGGGACGACAGGCTGCCTCAGATGAATCCCTTGCGTCGCGCGCTGTTCGGCTGGTTGCAGCGCAACGCCGGGCGCGCCTCGGACTACTTCCAGCTACCCGACAACCGCCTGGTGGAAATGGGCCAGCGAACCTGAAGCGCCCCCGGGGCGGCCGCTGTTTTCGTTGACAGCCCTCAGCGTTTACCCTAGATTACTAACCGGCCGGTCATTAGTGACCCCACTGGTTTATCAAGGGTGATACATGACCGCCTCATCACATCTCCGCGTCCCGCTCTGCATTGGCGTACTGGCCGCTGCCTTCCTTCTTGCGGGTTGCTCGCGACCTCCAGCTGCTGAAGAGCCTGTCCGTGCCGTCAAGGTGATCGCGGTCGGCGTCAGCGGCTATGACACCGAGCCCGAGTTCTCCGGCGAAGTTCGGGCACGGGTCGAGTCGCGGCTTGGCTTCCGTGTCGCGGGCAAGATCACGAAGCGGCAAGCCGAACTCGGCCAGCATGTGCAGGCCGGGCAGGTGCTGGCCCAACTCGATGCGCAGGATTACCGGCTCGCAGCCGAGGGTGCACGCGCACAGCACGCCGCCGCGCTGACCAACCGCGATCTCGCTGCTGCCGACCTCAAGCGCTACCGCGAGTTGCGTCAGCAGAACTTCATCAGCGGCGCCGACCTGGAGCGTCGCGAGACCACTTTCAAGGCCGCGCAGGCCCAGCTCGAACAGGCACAGGCCCAATTGACGACGCAGGGCAACCAGGCCAACTACACCACGCTCGTGGCCGACGTGCCGGGCATCATCACCGCGATCGAGGCCGAGCCCGGGCAGGTGGTCACGGCCGGCGCGCCGGTCGTGCGTGTCGCGCAGGACGGCGCGCGAGACGTCGTGTTTGCGGTGCCCGAGGACAAGGCGGGCCGGATCAAGGCCGGTTCACCCGTCACGGTCCGCGGATGGTCCAACGGCAGTGAGTTCGAAGGACAGGTGCGCGAGGTGGCGGCCAGCGCCGATGCGATCACGCGGACCTACACCGTCAAGGTGACTGTCGATCCCGCGACCGCCCCGGCGCTCGGTGCCACTGTCTATGCACGCCCGAAGGCGCTGTCGAGCAGCGGCGCGCCGGTATTGAAGGTGCCGACCAGTGCACTTCGGCAGGAGGGCAAGGGGACTGCCGTCTGGGTGCTCGACAAGTCCACGATGACCGTGCGCTCGCAGACGGTCGACGTGATGACCGCCGACGGCAACGATGCGGTGATCGCTCGCGGGCTGGAGCCCGGCATGCTGGTGGTTGCGGCGGGCGTGCATGTGCTCCAGCCGGGCCAGAAAGTGACGATCTACCAGGACCGCTCGGCCGCGCCAGCCGCCACGGAATCGGCCGCGACCGCAGTGGGCACGCCCATCGCTCCGGTCGCTACGCGTTGAGGACGCCTCGATGACGTCACCCAACGCTGCCGACGCCGGCAAGTCTGGCTTCAACCTCTCGAAATGGGCGCTCGATCACTCGGCGCTCACGCGCTATCTGATGCTCGTGCTGATGCTGCTGGGATTCGCGTCCTACTTCCAGCTCGGGCAGGACGAAGACCCACCGTTCACCTTCCGCGCGATGGTGGTGCGCACCTACTGGCCCGGTGCCACTGCGCAACAGGTGGCGGAACAGGTCACCGACAAGCTCGAACGCACGCTGCAGGAGGCGCCATACGCCGACAAGATCCGCAGCTACTCAAAGCCTGGCGAGTCGCAGATCATCTTTCAGATCAAGGATTCATCGCCGCCGGGCGATGTGGCGAACGTCTGGTACACGGTGCGCAAGAAGATCGGCGACATGCGCTACACGCTACCTGCGGGCGTGCAGGGGCCATTCTTCAATGACGACTTCGGCGACGTCTACGGCGTGATCTATGCGCTGGAAAGCGAAGGATTCACGTATGCCGAACTGAAGACCTTCGCCGACGATGTGCGGCAGCGGTTGCTGCGCGTGAAGGATGTCGCGAAGGTCGAGCAGTTCGGCGTGCAGGACGAGAAGGTCTTCATCGAGATCTCGCATAAGCGCCTGGCCCAACTCGGGCTCGACTTCAACAACGTGCTCGCGCAACTCGGCTCGCAGAACGCGATCGAGAGTGCCGGGACCATCCAGGCGCCCCAGGACATCGTGCAGGTGCGCGTCGCCGGTCAGTTCACGAATGTCGAGCAGCTGCGCGCGATGCCTATCCGCGGCAGCTCGGGCAACCAGATGCGGCTCGGCGACATCTCGGAGATCCATCGCGCCTACGTCGATCCACCGGCGGTCAAGGTGCGCCACGAGGGCAAGGAAGTGATTGCGCTCGGTGTGTCGATGGCCAAGGGCGGCGACATCATCGCGCTCGGCAAATCGTTGCGCAGTGCGACGGACCAGATCGACAAGCAACTGCCGCTCGGCGTGAAGCTCGTGCAGGTGCAGGACCAGCCCGTCTCGGTATCGCGCTCGGTCAACGAATTCGTGCACGTGCTGATCGAGGCTGTTGCGATCGTGCTCGCGGTGAGCTTCATCTCGCTCGGGCTGCACAAGGGCGGGCGCTTCGGCTGGTACATCGACATCCGGCCAGGGCTGGTGGTGGCGATCACCATTCCGCTCGTGCTCGCGGTGACCTTCCTGGCGATGAACTACTTCGGCATCGGGCTGCACAAGATATCGCTAGGGTCGCTGATCATCGCGCTCGGCCTGCTGGTGGACGACGCGATCATCGCGGTCGAGATGATGGTGCGGAAGATGGAAGAGGGCTACGACAAGGTACGCGCCGCCACCTTCGCTTATGACGTCACGGCCAAGCCGATGTTGACCGGCACGCTGATCACGGCGGCGGGCTTTCTTCCGATCGGTATCGCGAAATCGGTGACCGGCGAATACACCTTCGCGATCTTTGCGGTGACCGTGATCGCACTGGTGCTGAGCTGGCTCGTGTCGGTGTACTTCGTGCCGTACCTCGGGACGATCATCCTGAAGGTCAAGCCGCACGATCCCGACGCGCCGCCGCACGAACTCTTCGACACGCCGTTCTACAACACATTCCGTCGCGCAGTGGACTGGTGCGTGGCGCATCGCTGGATCACCATCGGTGCGACCGTACTGATGTTCGGGCTCGGCATCGTCGGCATGGGCAAGGTGCAGCAGCAGTTCTTCCCCGATTCGAGTCGACCGGAAATCCTCGTTGACCTGTGGTTCCCGGAGGGCACCTCCTTCGCGGCAAACGAGGAAGTCGCCAAGCGCGTCGAACAGCGACTGCGCGAAGAAGAAGGCGTGACGACGGTCACGACCTGGATCGGCTCCGGCGTGCCGCGCTTCTACCTGCCTCTGGATCAGGTGTTTCCGCAGACAAATGTTTCGCAGCTGATCGTGCTCGCGAAGGACTTGCACTACCGCGAGACCTTGCGACTGAAGCTCCCCGGGCTGCTGGCGCAGGAATTCCCCGAGGCGCGGGGCCGCGTGAAGCTCCTGCCGAACGGACCGCCCGTTCCTTATCCGGTGCAGTTCCGCGTGATCGGGACCGACCCTGCGGAACTGCGCGCGCGCGCCGACGAGGTCAAGGCCGTGATGCGCGAGAACCCGAATATGCGCGGCGTCAATGACAACTGGAACGAATCGGTGAAGGTGATTCGGCTCGAAGTCGACCAGGACAAGGCGCGCGCTCTCGGCGTGACCAGCCAGGCGATCGCGCAGGCATCGCGGACCATGTTCAGCGGGACCACCGTCGGGCAGTACCGCGAGAACGATCGACTCATCGACATCGTGCTGCGCCAGTCGCCGGACGAGCGCGAGGCGATTTCCGATATCGGCAACGCCTATCTTCCGACCGCATCGGGGCGTTCGATTCCGTTGACGCAGATCGCCAGGCCTGTCTTCACCTGGGAACCCGGCGTGATGTGGCGCGAGAACCGCGACTACGCAATCACCGTGCAGGGCGACATCGTCGAAGGACTCCAGGGCGCGACAGTGACCAATCAGCTGCTTCCCAAGCTGCGCGAACTCGAAGCCAAATGGCACGCCGCGGGGCAGGGCGCCTATCGCATCGAGGTCGCTGGCGCGGTGGAGGAAAGCAGCAAGGGCTCGGCATCGATCGTGGCTGGCGTGCCGATCATGCTGTTCCTCACGTTCACGTTGCTGATGCTGCAACTGCACAGCTTCAGCCGTTCGGTGCTCGTGTTCATCACGGGGCCGCTGGGCATCGTCGGCGTGGCCGGCGCATTGTTGGCGCTCAACCGGCCTTTCGGCTTCGTCGCGCTGCTGGGCGTGATCGCATTGATGGGCATGATCCAGCGCAACGCGGTGATCCTGATCGACCAGATCGAGCACGACCGCGCGGCCGGCGTGCCGACATGGGACGCGATCGTCGAATCGGCCGTGCGGCGTCTGCGACCGATCGTGCTCACCGCCGCCGCCGCCGTGCTGGCGATGATCCCGCTGTCCCGCAGTGTCTTCTGGGGGCCGATGGCTGTGGCGATCATGGGCGGGCTGATCGTCGCGACCGTATTGACGTTGTTGGCGCTGCCGGCGATGTACGCGGCATGGTTCCGTGTCAGCCGCGAAGAGAGAAACCCGTCGGTTGAGGCAGAAGAGGCCCTCGTTCGCGCTTAAAATACGCGGTTGACCGATTTCAGGCAGACGACTTTCAGAGCCGTCCGCTAGCGAATGGACGAAGGCGGCCCACGGGCCGCTTTCGGGTATTCATCACCTGAAAACACTGGAACCGCGCGGGTGGCGAAATTGGTAGACGCACCAGGTTTAGGTCCTGACGCCAGCAATGGCGTGCCGGTTCGAGTCCGGCCCCGCGCACCAGCACAAGACCCTCACAAGGAAGACTCAAATGACCGTGAACGTTGAAACCCTCGAGAAGCTCGAGCGCAAGATCACGCTGACGCTGCCCGTCGGCGCCATCCAGTCCGAGGTCGATTCGCGCCTCAAGAAGCTGGCTCGCACCGTGAAGATGGACGGTTTCCGTCCCGGCAAGGTGCCGATGAACGTCGTGGCCCAGCGCTACGGTTATTCGGTCCACTACGAGGTCATGAACGACAAGGTCGGCGAAGCCTTCTCCCAGGCTGCCAACGAAGCCAAGCTGCGCGTTGCCGGCCAGCCGCGCATCACCGAGAAGGAAGAGTCGCCCGAAGGCCAGCTCGCCTTCGACGCGATCTTCGAAGTGTTCCCCGACGTCAAGATCAATGACCTGGCCGCCGCCGAAGTCGAGAAGCTCAGCGCCGATGTTGGCGACGACGCGATCGACAAAACGCTCGACATCCTCCGCAAGCAACGTCGCACCTTCGCGCAGCGCGCCCAGGATGCCGCCGTTCAGGACGGCGACCGCGTCAGCGTCGACTTCGAAGGCAAGATCGACGGCGAGCCCTTCCAGGGCGGCAAGGCCGACGACTTCCAGTTCGTCGTCGGCGAAGGCCAGATGCTCAAGGAATTCGAAGACGCGGTTCGCGGCCTGAAGGCAGGCGACAGCCGCACCTTCCCGCTGTCGTTCCCGGCCGACTACCACGGCAAGGATGTGGCCGGCAAGCAAGCCGACTTCATGGTCACCGTGAAAAAGGTCGAATCGTCGAATCTGCCGGAAGTTAACGAGCAGTTCGCCAAGTCGCTCGGCATCGCCGACGCCACGGTCGAAGGCCTGCGCGCCGACATCAAGAAGAACCTTGAGCGCGAAGTCAAGTTCCGCCTCCTCGCACGCAACAAGACCGCTGTGATGGACGCGCTGATGGCGAACGCCGAACTGGATCTGCCCAACTCGAGCGTCCAGGCCGAAGTCGATCGCATGATCGAAGGCGCCCGCGCAGAACTCAAGCAGCGCGGCATCAAGGACGCTGACAAGGCACCGATCCCCGATGACGTGTTCCGTCCGCAGGCAGAGCGCCGCGTACGCCTGGGTCTCGTGGTTGCCGAACTGGTCCGTGCCAACAACCTGCAAGCCAAGCCGGAGCAGATCAAGGCGCACGTCGACGAACTCGCTGCCAGCTATGAGAAGCCGGCCGACGTGGTCCGCTGGTACTTCAGCGACAACCGCCGCCTGGCGGAAGTCGAAGCCGTTGTGATCGAAAACAACGTGACCGATTTCGTGCTGGGCAAGGCGAAGGTCAGCGAGAAGTCGGTATCCTTCGACGAGCTGATGGCCCAACAGGGCTGATCACGGCCGGTCGAATCCATGGGGCTTGTGCTTTGTGGCACGAGCCCCATTTCGTCTGGGTACAGTCAAAATCCCTCTGGAGAGCAAACATGAGCGCACAGGAAATTCAAGGCCTCGGCATGGTCCCGATGGTCATCGAGCAGTCGGGCCGTGGCGAAAGGTCCTACGACATCTATTCGCGCCTGCTCAAGGAGCGGGTGATTTTCCTGGTCGGTGAAGTCAACGACCAGACCGCCAATCTGGTGGTGGCGCAGTTGCTGTTCCTCGAGAGCGAGAACCCCGACAAGGACATCTCGTTCTACATCAACTCCCCTGGCGGAAGCGTGAGCGCGGGCATGGCGATTTACGACACCATGCAGTTCATCAAGCCTGACGTGTCGACGCTGTGCATCGGCTTCGCGGCCAGCATGGGCGCGTTCCTGCTGGCAGCCGGCGCAAAGGGCAAGCGCTTCTCGCTGCCCAATTCGAAGATCATGATTCACCAGGTCCTCGGTGGCGCGCGCGGCCAGGCCACGGACATCGAGATCCATGCGCGCGACATCCTGAAGACCAAGGAACAGATGAACCGCATCCTGGCGGACCGCACGGGTCAGCCGGTCGAGAAGATCGCACGCGACACCGAGCGCGACTACTTCTTGACGGCCGATGAGTCGAAGGAATACGGGCTGATCGACCAGGTGATCTCCAAGCGCAGCTGATCCCCGCGCGAGGCGCCCGAGCAAAGTACGGCGTTTTCCCACACGGGAAACGCCGTTTTTGTTTCGCTATCATTGTTAAAACCCCTGTTACGAGGCATTTGTCCATGGCCGAAAAAAAAGGCTCCTCCAGCGAAAAAACGCTTTACTGCTCGTTCTGCGGGAAAAGTCAGCACGAGGTCAAGAAGCTGATCGCGGGGCCTTCGGTCTTCATTTGCGACGAGTGCATCGATCTCTGCAACGAGATCATTCGTGACGAGCTGCCCACTGGCGAGGAGTCGCGCGAGTCCCGCAGCGATCTTCCGACTCCGTCGGAAATCAAGGCAAACCTCGACAACTACGTGATCGGCCAGGAGCCCGCCAAGCGGATGCTCTCGGTGGCCGTCTACAACCACTACAAGCGCCTGCGCCATAAGGACAAGGCCAAGGGCGATGATGTCGAGTTGAGCAAGAGCAACATCCTGCTGATCGGTCCCACCGGCTCGGGCAAGACGCTGCTTGCGCAAACCCTGGCGCGCATGCTCGACGTGCCTTTCGTGATGGCCGACGCGACAACGCTGACCGAAGCAGGCTACGTCGGTGAGGACGTCGAGAACATCATCCAGAAGCTGCTCCAGAGCTGCAACTACGAGGTCGAGCGTGCGCAGCGCGGGATCGTCTACATCGACGAGATCGACAAGATCTCCCGCAAGTCGGACAACCCGTCGATCACACGTGACGTTTCCGGCGAAGGCGTGCAGCAGGCGCTGCTCAAGCTGATCGAAGGCACCATGGCCAGCGTGCCGCCGCAGGGCGGGCGCAAGCATCCCAACCAGGACTTCCTGCAGATCGACACGACCAACATCCTGTTCATCTGCGGCGGCGCGTTCGCAGGGCTTGAAAAGGTCATCGAAAACCGGACCGAAGCTTCAGGCATCGGGTTCGGCGCGTCGGTCAAGAGCAAGCAGCAACGTAGCCTGACCGAGGTGTTCCGAGAAGTCGAGCCTGAGGACCTGATCAAGTTCGGGCTTATCCCTGAACTCGTGGGTCGGATGCCGGTCGTGGCGTCGCTGGCCGAGCTCTCCGAGGATGCGTTGGTTCAGATCCTGACCGAGCCCAAGAACGCAGTCGTCAAGCAGTTCACCAAGCTGCTGCAGATGGAAGGCGTCGACCTCGAAATTCGACCGGCCGCGCTCAAGGCCATCGCCCGCAAGGCACTCGCGCGCAAGACTGGTGCGCGAGGCCTTCGTTCGATCCTGGAGCAATCGCTGATCGACACGATGTTCGAACTGCCGAACGCGACCAATGTCGACAAGGTGGTGGTCGACGAATCGACCATTGACGAAAGCAAGCCTCCGCTGCTCGTCTACCGCGAAGCCGCAAAGAAGGCGTGATGACAATGCAGCCGGCCGCTTTGAAACAGGCGTCCGGCGTCATTTGCCAAAATCCGCCAACGCGGGCTTGAAAAGCGCGTGCGGCCGACCATCTTTCCATGATCAAGTAAAGGATCCCCATGTCCGGTCATACCCCTCTGCCTGCAACCGAACTCGATCTGCCGCTGCTGCCGCTGCGCGATGTGGTCGTGTTCCCCCACATGGTCATCCCGCTGTTTGTCGGTCGCCCCAAGAGCATCAAGGCGCTCGAACTGGCGATGGAAGCCGAGCGCCGCATCATGCTGGTGGCGCAAAAAGCCGCTGCCAAGGACGAACCTTCCGTCGAGGACATGTTCGAGGTGGGCTGTATCTCGACCATCCTACAGATGCTGAAGCTGCCCGACGGTACCGTGAAGGTGTTGGTCGAAGGCCAGCAACGTGCGCGCGTCAACCGGATCGACGACAGCGAAACGCATTTCTCGGCGAACGTCACGCCGGTGGAAGCTGCCGACACCTCCACCCAGAAGGCGACCGAAGTCGAGGCGCTGCGCCGTGCGGTGATGCAGCAGTTCGACCAGTACGTCAAGCTGAACAAGAAGATTCCGCCCGAGATCCTCACGTCGATTTCGAGCATCGATGATCCGGGCCGCCTTGCGGACACCATTGCCGCCCATCTGCCGCTGAAGCTCGACAACAAGCAGGCAGTTCTGGATCTGGACGACATCAAGGAGCGTCTCGAGAACCTGTTCGGGCAACTCGAGCGCGAGGTCGACATCCTCAACGTCGACAAGAAGATCCGCGGCCGCGTGAAGCGCCAGATGGAGAAGAACCAGCGCGACTTCTACCTGAATGAGCAGGTCAAGGCGATCCAGAAGGAACTCGGCGAAGGCGAAGAGGGTGCGGACATCGAGGAGATCGAAAAGAAGATCAAGCTCGCCAAGATGCCCAAGGACGCTCTCAAGAAAGCCGAGGGTGAACTCAAGAAGCTCAAGCTGATGTCGCCCATGTCGGCTGAAGCGACTGTGGTGCGCAACTACATCGATGTGCTGGTCGGTTTGCCGTGGAGCAAGAAGACCAAGATCAAGCACGACCTCGCGCATGCCGAGGAGGTTCTCAACGAGGACCACTACGGGCTCGAGAAGGTCAAGGACCGCATCCTGGAATACCTCGCGGTGCAGCAGCGCGTCGACAAGGTCAAGGCGCCGATCCTGTGCCTCGTTGGGCCGCCGGGGGTTGGCAAGACCTCTCTCGGGCAGTCGATCGCGAAGGCGACCGGCCGCAAGTACACGCGCATGGCCCTCGGCGGCATGCGCGACGAAGCCGAGATTCGCGGGCACCGCCGCACTTATATCGGCGCGCTGCCGGGCAAGGTGCTGCAGAGCCTGGGCAAGGTCGGCACGCGCAATCCGCTCTTCCTGCTCGACGAGATCGACAAGCTGGGCACCGACTTCCGTGGCGATCCTTCGAGCGCGTTGCTCGAAGTGCTCGATCCGGAGCAGAACCACACGTTCGGCGATCACTACGTCGAGGTCGACTTCGACCTGAGCGATGTGATGTTCGTCGCGACGTCAAATTCGATGAACATCCCGCCGGCGCTGCTGGACCGGATGGAAGTCATTCGGCTCGCGGGCTATACCGAGGACGAGAAGACGCACATCGCGCTGAAGTACCTGCTGCCCAAGCAGATGAAGAACAACGGCGTGAAGGAGGATGAACTCCTCATCACCGAAGAGGCGGTGCGCGACATCGTTCGCTACTACACCCGCGAAGCGGGCGTGCGTTCGCTCGAGCGCGAGTTGTCCAAGATCTGCCGTAAGGTGGTCAAGGGCCTGTTGCTCAAGAAGATGGAGGCGAAGGTCGTGGTGAACGGCCAGAACCTCAACGACTTCCTCGGCGTGCGCAAGTACACCTTCGGTCTCGCAGAAAAGCAGAACCAGGTCGGGCAAGTCGTGGGACTGGCATGGACCGAGGTCGGCGGTGATCTGCTGACGATCGAAGCTGTGACGATGCCCGGAAAGGGCGTGATCAGCCGCACGGGATCGCTCGGCGACGTGATGAAGGAATCGGTCGAGGCAGCCCGCACCGTGGTGCGCAGTCGTGCTCGCCGGCTTGGCATCAAGGACGAGGTCTTCGAGAAGCGCGACATCCATATCCACGTGCCTGATGGCGCGACGCCGAAGGACGGCCCGAGTGCCGGCGCAGCGATGACGACCGCTTTCGTTTCGGCACTGACCGGCATTCCGGTGCGTGCGGATGTGGCGATGACCGGCGAGATCACCCTGCGTGGCGAAGTGACGGCTATCGGCGGCCTGAAGGAGAAGCTGCTTGCAGCCCTGCGTGGCGGCATCAAGACGGTGTTGATCCCCGAAGAGAACGCGAAGGACCTGCAGGACATTCCCGAGAACGTGAAGAACGGCCTCGAGATCGTGCCGGTGAAGTGGATCGACAAGGTGCTTGAGATCGCGCTCGAGAAGACGCCGACCCCGCTTTCCGATGAGGAGGTTGCAGCGTCTGCGGCGGCGATGGCGGAGCAGGCCAAGCAGCGCGCGGCGCAATCCGTTGAAGGTTCGGTAAAGCACTAACCAAATTGCTTGCCGTTTTGTGGAGCCTTGAAAAATTGCTATATAATTCGAGGCTCTGCAGCAAACGGTGCAGTATGCGGGAATAGCTCAGTTGGTAGAGCGCAACCTTGCCAAGGTTGAGGTCGCGAGTTCGAGTCTCGTTTCCCGCTCCAGTTCTAAAAAAGGGAAGCCGGTGCTTCCTTTTTTTTCGCAGGTTCTGCGAGCTACAGAATCTCGGTAACGAGTGCGGCGCGATAGCAAAGCGGTTATGCAACGGATTGCAAATCCGTCTAGTCCGGTTCGACTCCGGATCGCGCCTCCATCGAATCCTCATGTTCCAAAATGCAGTCCCGCCAATACAGATTGACGGGACTGTTTTTGTTTGGGGTATCGTCAACATCCGACCCGAAGCCCGGATGGTGAAATTGGTAGACACATCGGACTTAAAATCCGCCGCTTCCTGCATAAGGGGCGTACCGGTTCGACCCCGGTTCCGGGCACCACCACATTACAAGGGAGCAAGACATGCCTCGCTATAACGCTCCGTTCGAAATCCATGTGCACGGCGATGTGCCGCTGCGCTCCGATGTGAATTTCGAGCAGATTCAGGAAGCTCTCAAGCCGCTCTGGAAATACGCCGGTGCTCGCTCGCTCGCCGACGGCGCGAGCAGCGTGTACGAAGAAGAGCCGGGCATCCGCTTCGAGCAGAAGGACCACATGCTCCAGATCTGCTGGACCGTGGCAGGCGACGAGGACTTTCGCCAGGCACTCGATGAGATGTGCATGGCGCTCAACGAATTGTCCGAGCAGGGGGCCGCGCTGGAAGTCACCTTCTACGACACCGACTTCGATGAGGAAGAGGGTGATCCGGACCAGGAATCGCGAGACGACTTCCTGATGCTCTTCGTCGGCCCGAATCCCGCCGCGATCATGCAGGTCCAGCGCGACTTGCTCGTCGAAGACGTCGTGAACCTGATGGAGCGCCACTTCGACGGCGCCGAGCTAGGTGGCGTCGTTGCCGAGATCGACAAGCTCTTCGGCGACCGCTTCGACGCACTCGTGAACTCCCTCGAGATCGGCAAGCGCCCGCGTGGTGGCACAGGTGGCGCTGGAAGCGGTGGCCACGGTGGTGGCCGCCGGCCGCGTCACCTCCACTAGGACCAGGCGCTTCGGCGCATCAGTCATTCGCGACACGGAGCGGTCAGCCCGCTCCGCTATGCTCGGCGGCGATCTTTCGAGGAGACGTCGCTTGAGCCTTTTCCCCCAGTCAGCCCTGCAGCCCGGCGTTCGCAAACGTGAAGTGCTCGGCTGGGCGATGTACGACTTCGCCAATTCGGGCTACACCACCGTCGTAATCACTGCGGTATTTGCCGCCTATTTCGTCGGTGGCATCGCCCAAGGGGCGCCCTGGGGCGCCTTTGCATGGACCCTCGCACTCAGCATCTCGTATGCCGTCGTCATGGTGACGATGCCTGCGATCGGTGCTTGGGCCGATCTTCATGCCGCCAAGAAGCGCGTGTTGATCCTGGCCACCGCGGGCTGCGTGGTCGGCACCGCAGCCCTCGCTTTCACGCCGCGGGTTGACGGGTTCAGTGGCGTGCTCGTCGCGATGGCGCTGGTGATCGTCTCCAACACCTTCTACTCCTACGGCGAATCGCTGACTGGCGCCTTCCTGCCCGAGTTGGCGACCGCCGATGGCATGGGCAAGGTCAGCGGGTGGGGTTGGGGCTTCGGGTACATCGGCGGCATGCTGGCGTTGGGGCTGTGTCTTGCATACGTGCTGTGGGCGCAGAGCCGAGGATTGCCCGCTGCGCACTTCGTACCGGTGACGATGATCATCACTGCCGGTCTCTATGGCATCGCGGCATGCGCGACCTTCGCCCTGCTGCCCGAGCGCGCGGTACCGCAGCCGCGAGCTGAAGAATCCAGCGCGTGGCAACAGTTGCTCAGCACCTTTCGCGAAGCCCGCAAGTACCGCGACTTCATGTGGCTGCTGGCCTGCACGGTGTCCTACCAGGGTGGTGTGGCGGTCGCCATCACGCTCGCCGCGATCTATGCGGAGCAGGTGATCGGGTTCGTCCAGAACGAGACGATGATCCTCATCTTTGTCCTGAACATCGCTGCAGCGCTCGGCGCCTTTGTCTTCGGCTATTGGCAGGATCGGATCGGCCATCGGCGTTCGCTGGCCGGTACGCTGGTCGCCTGGATCGCCGTGTGTGTGATTGCAGCGTCGGTCACGACCAAGGGCGGCTTCTGGTGGGCGGCATCGATCGCTGGGCTCGCGATGGGGTCCAGCCAGTCCGCGGGCCGGGCGATGACGGGTGTCCTTGCGCCGCCCCGCCAGCTGGCTGAATTCTTCGGGTTGTGGACCTTCGCGACCCGGCTGGCCAGCATCATCGGCCCGTTGAGCTACGGCTTGATTACCTGGATGACGGGTGGCAACCAGCGCATTGCGATTCTTTCGACCGCTGTGCTGTTCATCGCGGGACTTCTGATGCTGCTGCCGATCAACATGCAGAGGGGCCGCGAGGCCGCGCTGCGCGCGTGAGCCTCCGCGAAAGTCAGTCGCGCGCCGCGCGCTTGGGGACCCGGTAGACGCTACCGTCGTAGCGGAGCACGGTGGTGCTCAAAGTCGCCGGACGCTCCTGGGTGACGCACTCTTCTCCCTGGAGCAGGTTACGGCTTCCGGATCGCGTCCGGCGCAGCGTCAGGTCAGCCAATCCACCGCTCGTGCTGCGCATGACCGACAGCGTGCCGCGCGTCGTCTCGAAAGTGCCGGTGCAATTGGTGTCCCACTCACCGCGCTCCAGCGTCATCTCGAGTTCGTCGAGCACCTTGCCAATCTTCTGGCCTTGAGGCAGGTAGAGCGTCAGCGTCTCTCGCGCGTAGGGATTCGCGCGCGACGAGCCCTGGTAGAGCACGCGCAAGCCGAAGGCGCGCGCATCGGGCGCAAGCGTATAGCGCGCAGGGTCCAGCCTGATTTCCGCGATACGGATTGCATCTTCAGTCAGCGCACCCTCATCGAGCAGCCGGCTGACGATCTTCGCCCGCTCGGTGTTGCCGTTGTCGGCTTGCTGAACGACGAGCACATCGAGGTCGAACCGGGTGGTGTCGGGATTCCCGCCGGACTGCGGCATCGGCAGCACGACGATGAAGCGGCTCGGAGAGCCCCTCCAAGGCTCGCATACTGCGCGCTCATGGTCGAGGGTGCGCTTGGGGTGCAGCTTGGCGTGCATCCGCTCTGCGAGGCCGGTATCGCATGCCGCGTGTCCTGCGACACAGGCGAGTCCGAGAAGGCATGCGGCGACGAGTTGGCGGCGCATGCGCGATCGATCAGGCGGCGGTCGTATCGGCGACCCGGGCGCCGATCGCGCGATCGACAGATCCGTCGAGCCAGCGCGCCGCTGCTGCATCGAGTGCCCCGGGCTCGGCGCTGCTCAGCATCAGGACGCCGCCTGTGCCGCCAGCCTGGAGTTGGCCGTCGTTCAGCAGCAGCCGGCGCGTCTGTTGCGCGACCGGCGCGCCGGTATCGATGAAACGCACCGCGTGGCCAGTCCACCTGCGCAACTCACCGGTGATGAACGGATAGTGCGTGCAACCGAGCACCAGCGTGTCGATCTGCCCGGGCTGATCGCCGAAGGCGCCTGCCGCGCCGAGGTACTTCTCGCACAGTGCGGCGATCCGGTCGGATTCCGCTCGCTCGATGGCACCCGCCAGGCCGTCACATGGAACGATGTGGAAATGGGCTTGCGCTGCGAGCGAGCCATGCAGCGCTTCGAACTTGCGACTTTCCAGGGTCACGCGCGTGGCGATGACGGCGATGTGCCCGGTCTTGCTCAGCGCGACTGCCGGCTTGAGGGCAGGTTCGACGCCGATCACGGGCAGGGTGGGATACGCGGCGCGCACCTGATGGATCGCCGCCGCGGTTGCCGTGTTGCAGGCGACGACGAGCGCCTTGATCCCGTGCGCGTCGATCAGGTGGCGCGCGATCGCCGTGGTCCGCTTCGCGACGAAGGCATCGCCGCGCTCGCCGTACGGCGCATGGGCCGTATCGGCGAAGTAGACGAAGCGTTCATGCGGCAGTTCGGCACGCAGGGCGTTGAGGACGCTCAGGCCCCCGACGCCGCTGTCGAAGACGCCGATCGGCCGATCGGCGTCCGACGAGTTCACTGCCGCGCCAGCGCTCAAGCCGGTTCCAGCGTGATGGTCTTGAACTCGCCGCTGGCGATGCGCTTCTGCCACTCGGCCGGGCCGGTGATGTGGGCGCTGGTGCCGCCGGCGTCGACCGCGACGGTGACCGGCATGTCGACCACGTCGAACTCGTAGATCGCTTCCATGCCCAGGTCCGCGAAGCCAACCACCTTGGCCGTCTTGATCGCCTTGCTCACGAGGTAGGCCGCACCGCCAACCGCCATGAGGTAGGCGCTCTTGTGCTTCTTGATCGCTTCGATCGCGACCGGACCGCGCTCGGCCTTGCCGATCATCGCGATCAGGCCGGTCTTGGCGAGCATCATCTCGGTGAAGCCGTCCATGCGGGTAGCGGTGGTCGGGCCCGCGGGGCCGACCGCTTCGTCCCTGACCGGATCGACCGGGCCGACGTAGTAGATCACGCGGTTGGTGAAGTCGACCGGCAGCTTCTCGCCCTTGGCGACCATGTCGCCGATGCGCTTGTGCGCGGCATCGCGGCCGGTGAGCATCTTGCCGTTGAGCAGCAGCGTGTCGCCCGGCTTCCAGCTTGCGACTTCTTCGGGCGTGAGCTTGTCGAGGTCGACGCGCTTGCTCTTGTTGTAGTCCGGCGCCCAGTCGATCTTGGGCCAGAGGTCGAGCGAAGGTGCTTCGAGGTACACCGGGCCGGAGCCGTCGAGCACGAAGTGCGCATGGCGGGTGGCCGCGCAGTTCGGAATCATCGCGACCGGCTTGCTGGCCGCGTGCGTTGGGTACATCTTGATCTTGACGTCGAGCACGGTCGAAAGGCCGCCGAGGCCTTGCGCACCGATGCCGAGCGCATTGACCTTTTCATACAGCTCGATACGCAGCGCCTCGACCTTGGTCAGTTCGGCACCAGACGCCTTCTTGGCCTGCAGTTCGTGCATGTCGAGGTCGTCCATCAGGCTTTCCTTGGCGAGCAGGGTGGCCTTCTCGGCGGTGCCGCCGATGCCGATGCCCAGCATGCCTGGCGGGCACCAGCCGGCGCCCATGGTCGGCACAGTCTTCAGCACCCAGTCGACCACGCTGTCGCCAGGGTTCAGCATCACGAGCTTGCTCTTGTTCTCGCTGCCGCCGCCCTTGGCAGCGACGGTGACTTCGACGGTGTTGCCCGGAACGATCTCGGTGAAGATCACGGCCGGCGTGTTGTCCTTGGTGTTCTTGCGGTCGAACTGCGGATCGGCAACGACCGAGGCGCGCAGCATGTTGTCCGGGTGGTTGTAGCCGCGGCGCACGCCTTCGTTCACGGCGTCTTCCAGGCTGCCGGTGAAGCCGCCCCAGCGGACATCCATGCCCACCTTGAGGAACACGTTGACGATGCCGGTGTCCTGGCAGATCGGGCGATGACCTGTCGCGCTCATCTTGCTGTTGGTCAAGATCTGCGCCATCGCATCCTTGGCCGCCGGGCTCTGTTCGCGCTCGTAGGCCTTGGCCAGGTGGGCGATGTAGTCGGTCGGGTGGTAATAGCTGATGTACTGGAGGGCGGCGGACACCGATTCGATCAGGTCGGCCTGCTGGATGATGGTCATGGCTTTACGTGGGTGGGGGGCAGACAAAACCCCTCGATTATCCGCGCCACGGCCGTGGACTGCCTGGGCCGGGGAGCTCGCCCGAGTACCATGGTCGGCGTTTCGAATCCGACTGGGGACTCTTTTTCATGGCGACATCTTCCAAGACCCGCACCGAACGCGACACTTTCGGACCGATCGACGTGCCGGCCGACAAGCTCTGGGGCGCGCAGACGCAGCGGTCCCTCCAGAATTTCGACATCTCCGGCGAACGGCAGCCCGCCGAGATCATCCGAGCGCTTGCCCAGGTGAAGCGGGCGTCGGCGGTCGTCAATCAAGCCCTCGGCCTGCAAGACGAGAAGAAGACGAAAGCCATTGTTCAGGCCGCCGACGAAGTCATCGATGGCAAGCATCCCGGCGAGTTTCCGCTCGTGGTCTGGCAGACCGGTTCGGGTACGCAGACCAACATGAACGTGAACGAGGTGCTGGCGAACCGTGCGAGCGAGCTGCTGGGCGGTGAGCGTGGAGAAGGGCGCCTCGTCCATCCGAACGACGACGTCAACCGCAGCCAGTCTTCCAACGACGTGTTCCCGACGGCGATGCACGTCGCTGCGGTCGATGCGATCACGCACCGCTTGCTGCCGGCGATTGCCAAGTTGCGCGCCACGCTCGAGAAAAAATCCAAGGACTTCGCCGACATCGTGAAGATCGGGCGCACCCACTTGCAGGACGCGACCCCGCTCACGCTCGGACAGGAGTTCTCGGGCTACGTCGCGCAGCTGGCGCACGGCGAGGCCCATGTGCGCGCTGCGCTTCCGCACCTGTGCGAACTGGCCCTTGGCGGCACCGCGGTCGGCACCGGGCTCAACGCGCCCAAGGGCTATGCCGAGCAGGTGGCGGCCGAACTCGCGAAGCTCACCGGATTGCCGTTTGTGACTGCGCCGAACAAGTTCGAGGGCATGGCTTCGGCCGACGGCCTGGTCCATGCGCATGGCGCGCTGAAGACGCTCGCAGCCAGCATGAACAAGATCGCCAACGACATCCGCTGGCTGGCCAGCGGCCCGCGCAGTGGCATTGGCGAACTATCGATTCCCGAGAATGAGCCGGGCTCTTCGATCATGCCCGGCAAGGTCAACCCGACGCAGAGCGAAGCGGTCACGATGCTCGCCGCGCAGGTGTTCGGCAACGATGTCGCGATCAATATCGGCGGCGCGTCCGGCAACTTCGAGCTGAACGTGTTCCGTCCCATGATCGCCCACAACTTCCTGCAGAGCGTGCGACTGCTGGCCGACGGAATGGTGAGCTTCAACGATCACTGCGCGGTCGGCATCGAACCCAATCGTGAGCGCATCACCGAGCTGGTCCAGCGCTCGCTGATGCTCGTGACAGCACTGAATACGCACATCGGCTACGACAAGGCGGCCTTCATCGCAAAGAAGGCGCACAAGGAGGGGAGCAGCCTGCGCGAGGCGGCGGTCGCCTCCGGGCACCTCACGGCAGAGCAGTTCGATGCCTGGGTGGTGCCCGAAAAAATGACCGGCCGCTGAGCCGGTCCTTGCGGGTCAGTGGTCGTCGCCGGGGACCCGCGCCATCAGCCGGTCCGTCATGGCGATCGCCATTGCAGAGAGCAGGAAGGTGATGTGGATCGCCGTCTGCGCGATCAGCACGCGGTCGGTGTAGTTGTCCGCGTTGATGAAGGTCTTCAGCAGGTGGATCGAGCTGATGCCGATGATCGCGGTCGCCAGCTTGACCTTGAGCACCGAGGCGTTGACGTGGCTCAGCCACTCGGGCTGGTCGCGATGCCCTTCGAGGTTGAGCCGGCTCACGAAGGTTTCGTAACCGCCGACGATCACCATGATCAGCAGATTCGAGATCATCACCACGTCGATCAGCGCCAGCACGACCAGCATGATCACCGTCTCGTTGAGCGTCGCGACTGGCGCGGTGGTCTTGTAGCCGATGCTGGTGATGAGCGCCTGCAACGCGTCCTGGCTGCCGAAGCCCGCCTCGACGAGGTGCAAGAGCTCGACCAGGAAATGCACCACGTACACGGCCTGCGCGACGATGAGACCCAGGTACAGAGGGAGCTGCAGCCAGCGGCTCGCAAAGATCAGGTTTGGCAACGGACGAAGTGGCGAAGCCTTGCCTTCCGGGCGGAGAGGATCTTGGTTTGACATCGGGCGGACGTTTCTTGAACTTCTTTGACAATGATCAGGACGCGCGATTCTAGGGGTCGCGCATCGACCGCCATGTGACGATTCCCCCGTCGGCAAGGCCCGTCAGTCCTCCGTAAGTGCGGGCGCCGACATTCGATTGGCACCGCAATGGGTCGCAGTCTGATGCAGTCGGTAAAGGAGACATACGAATGAGCAGCGCATCCACCATTGAATCCG
Source organism: Variovorax sp. Sphag1AA (assembly GCF_014192575.1). GTDB lineage: Bacteria > Pseudomonadota > Gammaproteobacteria > Burkholderiales > Burkholderiaceae_C > Variovorax. The sequence continues at coordinate 458,602 of NZ_JACHYC010000001.1, forward strand.
TCCTGGTCGAAAACCGGGTGTTCCCGCCGGACGCCCGCGCCAGCCAGGGCGCGCGTATTCCGAGCATGGCCGCCTACGAAGCCCTGTGCAAGGAAGCCGCCGACGACTTCGAAGGCTTCTGGGCCCGTCAGGCCAAGGCCAATGTGGTCTGGACCAAGCCCTTCACCCGCGTGCTCGATGAATCCAATGTGCCGTTCTACAAATGGTTCGACGACGGCGAGCTCAACGCTTCGGCCAATTGCCTGGACAAGCACATCGGCACACCGGTCGAGAACAAGACCGCCATCATCTTCGAGGCCGACGACGGCGCCGTCACGAAGGTCAGCTACAAGGAACTGCTGGCCCGCGTCTCGCAGTTTGCCAACGCGCTGAAGGCGCAAGGCATCCAGAAGGGTGATCGGGTCATCATCTACATGCCCATGACCATCGAAGGCGTGGTCGCGATGCAGGCCTGCGCACGCATCGGCGCGACGCACAGCGTGGTCTTTGGCGGCTTCTCGGCCAAGGCGCTGCAGGAGCGGATCATCGATGCGGGTGCGGTTGCGGTCGTCACCGCCAACTTCCAGCTTCGCGGGGGCAAGGAACTGCCGCTCAAGGCGATCGTCGACGACGGCATCGCGCTCGGCGGCTGCGAATCGATCAAGACCGTGCTGGTTTTCGAGCGCACCAAGACGCCGTGCAACATGGTTGCCGGTCGAGACAAGACCTTCGACGAAGTGCTCAAGGGCCAGAGCAGCGAATGCGCGCCGGTGCCGGTGGGGGCGGAGCATCCGCTCTTCATCCTCTACACCTCGGGCTCGACCGGCAAGCCGAAGGGCGTGCAGCACTCGACGGGCGGCTACCTGCTGTGGGCCAAGCTCACGATGGACTGGACCTTCGACATCCGTCCGGAAGACATCTTCTGGTGCACCGCAGACATCGGCTGGATCACCGGTCATTCCTATGTCGCCTACGGTCCGCTCGCCGCAGGCGCGACGCAGGTGGTGTTCGAGGGCATCCCGACCTTTCCGCATGCGGGCCGCTTCTGGCAGATGATCGAGAAACACAAGGTCTCGATCTTCTATACGGCGCCGACCGCGATCCGCTCGCTGATCAAGGCGGCGGACAGCGACGAGAAGGTGCACCCGAAGAACTGGGACCTCACATCGCTGCGCATCCTGGGTACGGTCGGCGAGCCGATCAATCCCGAAGCCTGGATGTGGTACTACCGGAACGTCGGTGGCGAGAAGTGCCCCATCGTCGACACGTTCTGGCAGACCGAGACCGGCGGTCACGTGATCACGCCCCTGCCGGGCGCCACGCCGCTGGTGCCGGGCTCGTGCACGCTGCCGCTGCCGGGCATCATGGCCGCGATCGTCGACGAAACCGGCAAGGACATCCCGCATGGCGCCGGAGGCATGCTGGTCATCAAGCGGCCGTGGCCGTCGATGATCCGGACAATCTGGAACGACCCGGAGCGCTTCAAGAAGAGCTATTTCCCCGAGGAGATGGGCGGCGCCATCTACCTCGCCGGCGACGGTGCGGTGCGCAGCGCCGACCGGACTTACTTCCGCATCACTGGCCGGATCGACGATGTGCTCAATGTGTCCGGCCACCGCCTTGGCACGATGGAGATCGAATCGGCCCTGGTCGCCAAGACCGATCTCGTGGCTGAAGCCGCAGTCGTGGGCCGGCCGGACGACCTGACGGGCGAAGCAGTCTGTGCCTTCGTGGTGCTCAAGCGCGGCCGTCCTTCCGGGGAAGAAGCCAAGCAGATCGCCACGGAGCTTCGCAACTGGGTTGCGAAGGAAATCGGCCCGATCGCCAAGCCCAAGGACATCCGCTTCGGCGAGAACCTGCCCAAGACCCGCAGCGGCAAGATCATGCGACGCCTGCTGCGCAGCATCGCCAAGGGCGAGGCGATTACGCAGGACACGTCTACGCTGGAGAACCCCGCGATCCTCGAGCAGCTCGGTCAGGCGTACTGATCCGGCGCGCGTTCGATCCGCATCGGTTGCACCCCTGTCCGACAGGGGATGCGACCGACATGCGTTACAAATGACCCTCCAATCACAAACCGGAGCAGGTCATGGGGGTCAGAACAGGTGTATTGCTGGTGGTCGTGCTGCTGATTGCCGCACTGGCTGCGCTCAATTGGGGCCTCATCGTCGCGCCTACGACCATGTCGGTCGGCTTCATGCAGGTCACCGCGCCTTTCGGGCTGATCATGCTGGGGTTGACGGCGCTGCTGGGCATCTTCTTCGTTGCCTACGTGGTCTATCTGCAGAGCTCGATCCTTCTGGAGACGCGCCGTCACACCAAGGAAATGCAGGCCCAGCGCGATCTCGCCGACAAGGCGGAAGCCTCGCGCTTTACCGAACTGCGCAACTTCCTCGAAACCCAGGAAAACGCCCATATGACGCGCAATGCCGAGCGGCATGCCGCAATGCTCGCGCGTGTCGAGCAGCTGGAGGTAGCGATGAAGGTGCGGTCAGAGCAACTCGACAACACGTTGGCCGCGCACATCGGCCAACTCGAAGACCGCATGGATCGCCGCGTGACCGGCGCCGCGGCGGGCATGCCGCCGGCGGTCTGATTCGCGGCGTTATTTGGTCGAGAGCACCCAGGCCGCGAGCTTCTTCGCGTCTGCTTCGCTGACCTGGTTGTTTGCCGGCATCGGTACCGGCCCCCAGACGCCGGAGCCGCCCTTCATGATCTTGGTAGCGAGCTGATCGACAGCACCCTTGTTGTCCTTGTACTTGGCGGCCACGTCCTTGAAGGCCGGGCCCAGCACCTTGCGATCGACCGCGTGGCAGCTCATGCAGTTCTTCGAAGTGGCCAGCGCCAGATCGGCGAGGGCGGGCGTGGCACAGCCGACACACAGCGCGGCAGCAAGGAGCGCTCTTTTCATGGGGTTCAAAGGCGTGGTGCGTTAAAGTCGATCCAACGCGATTGTAGGTAGGGCGGTGGACGTCCTTGGCCCGTCGCGTCGCTGACAAAGGACGGAGGAGTTCGCGATGTGGTTCTTGGGTTTGGGCCTGTTGGCCGTGGCGCTCAAGGTGCTCGAGGTCGGCGTTGTCGCCACCTGGAGCTGGTGGGTCGTGCTGACGCCTTTCGCGCTGGCCATCGCCTGGTGGGCCTGGGCCGATGCCTCGGGCTATACCAAGCGCAAGGTCGTCGAAAAGGAGAACGCTCGCCGCCAGGAGCGCATCGATCGCCAGCGCAGCAGGCTGGGCACTTTGAGAAGGAAGTAGCTCGCCCCCAGCCTCGCTCACTTCGTGTAGCTCGGGCACCCCCTACCGGGGGCAATACCGACGGCCCGGCGGAGCCGGTTCCGTGGTGTTTCCCGTGTGGGGCCGCGGTCCCTTTAGAACTTGTCCAGGACGGCGCCGGAGCTGGCGCTGGATGCGTTGAAGGCGAACTTGGCCTGTACGCCGCGGGTGTAGCGGGGGGCAGGGGCCTTCCAGTTGGCACGGCGCTTGGCGATTTCTGCGTCAGGCACGTTCAGTTCTAGCTTCAACTGGTGCGCATCGATCGTGATCGAGTCGCCTTCGTTGACGAACGCAATCGTGCCGCCAGCCGCCGCCTCGGGCGCGACGTGGCCGACCACCATGCCCCAGGTACCGCCAGAGAAACGGCCATCGGTGATGAGGCCGACGCTTTCGCCGAGGCCTGCACCGATCAACGCGCCGGTCGGCGCCAGCATTTCAGGCATGCCCGGGCCGCCCTTCGGGCCGAGATAGCGCAGCACCATCACGTCACCCGCCTTGATCTTGCCGTCGAGAATCGCCTGCAGCGCCGATTGCTCGTCGTCGAACACCCGTGCCGGTCCGGTGATGACCGGGTTCTTGAGGCCGGTGATCTTGGCGACCGCACCTTCGGGCGACAGGTTGCCCTTGAGGATCGCCAGATGTCCTTCGGCGTACATCGGATTGTTGATGGAACGGATCACGTCCTGGTCGGCGCGCGGCTGGTCCGGCACGTCCTTGAGCACTTCGGCGATGGTCTGGCCGGAGATGGTGACGCAGTCCCCGTGCAGCAGGCCGGCGTTCAGCAGAACCTTCATGACCTGCGGGATGCCGCCGGCCTTGTGCAGGTCGACCGCGAGGTACTTGCCGCTCGGCTTCAGGTCGCAGATCACCGGCACCTTCTTGCGCATGCGCTCGAAGTCGTCGATGGACCATTCCACGCCGGCCGCATGGGCGATGGCCAGGAAGTGCAGCACCGCATTGGTCGAGCCGCCGGTGGCCATGATGACGGCGACTGCGTTCTCGATCGCCTTCTTGGTGACGATGTCGCGCGGCTTCAGGTCCTTCTTGATGGCTTCGATGAGTACCTTGGCCGATTCCTTGGCCGAGTTCTGCTTTTCGTCGTGTGGGTTCGCCATGGTGGACGAGTAGGGTAGCGACATGCCTAGCGCTTCGAAGGCGCTCGACATGGTGTTGGCGGTGTACATGCCGCCGCAGGAGCCGGTGCCGGGGATGGCGCGCTTCTCGATTTCCTTCAGGTCCTCGTCGCTCATGTTGCCGGCAGCATTCTGGCCGACCGCCTCGAACACGCTCACGATGTTCAGATCCTCGCCCTTGTACCGGCCCGGGAGGATGGTCCCGCCGTAAACGTAGATCGCGGGCACGTTGGCGCGGAGCATGCCCATCATGCCGCCGGGCATGTTCTTGTCGCAGCCGCCGACCACCAGCACGCCGTCCATCCACTGGCCGCCGACGCAGGTTTCGATGCAGTCCGAGATGACTTCGCGGCTGACCAGCGAATACTTCATGCCCTCAGTGCCCATTGCCATGCCATCGGAGATCGTCGGCGTGCCGAACACCTGGGCATTGCCGCCGGCTTCCTCGATGCCCGCGATAGCCGCGTCGGCCAGCTTCTGCAGGCCCGAGTTGCAGGGCGTGATCGTGCTGTGGCCATTGGCGACGCCGACCATCGGCTTCTTGAAGTCGCCTTCCTCGTAGCCCATGGCATAGAACATCGACCGGTTCGGCGCGCGGCTCTTGCCTTCGACGATGTTGGCGCTTCGGCGGTTGATCTGGATCGGTTTCGTTTCCATCGTGGCTCTCTCGTGATCGGGGGAATTGAGAAATCGGGGGGGACGCCAAGTATCGGACGATTGATTGATTGGTTCCAATCCAATTTTTGCCATGCATTGATATGCTTGGCATATGAAAGAGAGCCCGATCGACCTCCGGGTCTGGCGCCAGTTCCTCGCGGTGGCGGAGGAACTGCATTTCGGCCGCGCGGCGCAGCGTCTGCATATGACGCAGCCGCCGGTGACGCAGGCCATCGCGCAGCTCGAAAAGTCGCTTGGCGTGGTGCTGTTCGACCGGACGCGGCGCCGGGTTGCGCTCACGCCAGCGGGCGAGGCGCTGGTGCCCGAAGTGCGCGAACTCCTCGCTCGGGCGCAAGGCCTGCCGGCGCGTGCGCGCGCGGCGGCGGCGGGCGAGTTGGGGCGTGTGCGACTGGCCTTCGTGTCGACCATCGGCTTCGAACGGCTGCCGGTCTGGGTACGCGAATTTCGCCAGCAATCGCCAGACGTGGCGCTGGAACTGGTCGAAGCCACCGGCGACGTGCAGCTCGAAGCCTTCTCGCGCGGCGAGATCGACGCCGGGCTGATGCTGCATTCACCCGGATCCGCGCCCCCGGGGCTGGAGCGGCTGGCGGTGTCGCAGGAGCCACTGGTGCTTGCGTTGCCCGCCACGCACCCCTTGGCGAAGGCCAGAAAAATCCGGCTCTCGGACGCCCTGGGCGAGCCGGTGGTTATCTTCCCGCGGCGCATCGTGCCTTCGCTGCACGACGCGATCTTCGATCGCTACCACGCAGCTGGCCGCACACCGCGCATCGCGCAGGAAGCGATCCAGATGCAGACCATCGTGAACCTCGTCTGGGGCGGTCTCGGCGTGGCGTGGGTGCCCGAGAGCGTCACGCAGTTCCGGCGTGCCGGCATCGTCTACCGCGGCGCGGCCGAGTTCGAGCCTGAAGGCCGTCGGCGCGCGTCCGTCACGCTGCCGAGCTGCGAGACCAGCCTCGTCTGGGCTGCCGAAGCCGCCAATCCGGCGCTCGCGCGCTTCATCGAGTTCATTGGACAAGGACCGGCCGGGTAGCTGCGCGCGGGGGTGTTTTAATCCCGGTCATGCTCATGTATCCGCAGATCAACCCCGTGGCGCTTCAGCTCGGGCCGATCGCCATTCACTGGTATGGCCTGACCTATCTGGCCGCTTTCGCGCTGTTCTATTTCCTCGGCACGCTTCGGTTGCGGCACGAGCCGTTCCGCTCGACTACCGGCCCCGGCGCCTGGACGCGCAAGGACCTCGAGGACATCCTTTTCCTTGGCGTGCTCGGCGTGATCGTCGGCGGCCGGTTGGGCTACTGCCTGTTCTACAAGCCCGGCTTCTATCTCACCCATCCGCTCGAGATCTTCTTCGTGTGGCAGGGCGGCATGAGCTTCCATGGCGGGTTGCTGGGTGTCATCGCGTCGATGGTCTGGTTCGCGCATTCGCGCAAGCGGCCGTTCTGGCAGGTCACGGATTTCGTCGCGCCCTGCGTGCCAACCGGGCTCGCCGCGGGCCGCGTCGGCAACTTCATCAACGGGGAGCTGTGGGGGCGTTTCGCGCCTGCGGACCTTCCTTGGGGCATGGTGTTTCCACAGAGCGGTTCGATGCTGCCGCGCCATCCTTCGCAGGTGTACCAGTTCCTGCTCGAAGGCTTGCTGCTCTTCGTGATCCTGTGGCTCTATGCACGCAAGGAACGACGCGAGCGCCGCGTTTCGGCGGTGTTCCTGATCGGCTACGGCGCGATGCGCTTCACGGCCGAATTCTTCCGCGAGCCCGATGATTTCCTCGGCCTGCTGGCGCTCAACATGAGCATGGGCCAGTGGCTGTGCGTGCCGATGATCCTCTTCGGCGTGTGGCTCTACCTCAGTGCCCCGGCGCAGCGAAGGGCCACGACCGCGCCGGCGTAAGGGGAATTCCGGCGTCTCCACAGGCGGAAGGAGCGTCCTTTCGGCTAGTGCTTCTGGTGAATGCATCATGCTGCGGTGCGCAGTAGAGTCCCCACGACAGGGAAACTGAAGTGATGCAATGACCTCCGTGTCGGCAATCGATTCGAATTCCGTGCTTGGCCGCCTCCAGGGCCAGGACGATACGGACTCGGCCCCTCTTGAATGGAGCGATTCCGAGCGGGCAACCGTGCACACGCTGCCCGAGGGCATGCGCCTTCTGGACTACGAGATCGTCGGGCCGATCGGTGAAGGTGGATTCGGCATCGTCTATCTCGCGTGGGACCACTCGCTCGAGCAGCACGTCGCGATCAAGGAGTACCTGCCGGCCATCCTCGCCACGCGTGCGAGCGTCTCGTCGGCCGTGGTGGTCAAGTCGCAGCGGCACCGCGACAGCTTCCGCGTCGGCATGCGTAGCTTCCTCAACGAGGCGCGGCTGTTGGCGCGCTTTGATCATCCGTCGCTGGTGCGCGTGCTGCATTTCTGGGAAGACAACGGCACGGCCTACATGGCGATGCCGTACTACGAAGGCCCAACCCTGCAGCATGCGCTTGCCGAGCTCGGCCGCCAGCCGACTGAGGAAGAACTCTGCGACTGGCTGCGCCCCTTGCTCGACGCGCTCGGCACCATGCATGCGGCGAGCTGCTTCCATCGCGACATCGCGCCCGACAACATCCTGCTGACCGATGCCGGCCCGGTGCTGCTCGACTTCGGCGCCGCGCGGCGTGTGATCGACGGCATGGGTTCGTCACCGACGGTGGTGTTCAAGCCCGGCTTCGCACCGATCGAGCAGTACGGAGAAGTCGCCTCGATGCGGCAGGGCGCGTGGACGGACCTCTATGCGCTGGCGGGCGTGGTGTACGCGGCCGTGACCGGGCATGCCCCCATGCCAGCGATCGAGCGACTGATGGACGACCGGCTCCAGCCGCTGTCGGACATTGCAAAAGGCCAGTACAGCGAACCCTTCCTAGCCGCGATCGATGCCGCGCTGTCGCTGCATCCGCGCAACCGGCCACAGAGCGCGGCCGAGTTCTGGACCATGCTGAGCTGCGGCGAGAAGCTGCAGGATCTCGAACTCGTGCGTGCGGTACACCGCAACGACGCGCTGTCCGCGCCCCAGGCCTCCGCTGCGAAGGTGGTGACCGACCGTCCTTCGTTCACCGAACCCGACCCGATCATCGATCGCGAACTGGCGGAAGCCGTGCGTGTTCCGCCCACAATGCCGCCCGCTGCGGTGGAGCATGTGCACACGGAGTCGGACGAGATCGTCGACCGCGAGGAGCCGGTGGTGATCCACTCCCGCCGCAGGGCGCCGGTGTCGAACTGGCCGCCCTTGGTTGGCGCTCCGGCAGCGGCCGGGCAGCGTGCGAAATGGGGAAAGCCCGCCGTGCTGGCAGCGTTGGCTGTGCTGGCATGCGTCATGACCTTCGTCTACTACCGCAGCAACAGCATTTCGTCGACCTCAGGCGTTTCGCCGGCCGGGACGGCCGCACCGGCGCCCACCAAGCCGCGCGCCGTGATCATGCAGGTGGCGCCCCCGGCGCAGGTAATCGAGCCGGTCAAGCCGCCTGAGGCTCGCCAGCAGGTGATCGTGCCCGTGCAGGTGCCGCAGCCGTCGCCGCTGTCACCGCCGTCACCGCCAATGGCCATGCAACCTGCGCCGCGGCCCGAACCCGTAGCGCCCAAGGCTGTCGTGGAAGCACCCGCTCCGATCCCGGCGGCGGTTCCGCCCAAGATCGTCGAGCTCCGCAAGCTAAAGGCCCCCGAGCCGGTGAAGGCGCCAGTCGCTCCCGCGTCGATCGACGAATCCGCGAAGGCTGCCGATCCCGGCCCGGTCGCGACATCGCCGGCCGCCGCCACGCCGTCTCCGAGAACCGCACCGCGTGCGCGCCCGGAACCGAAGCGCCTTGCGCGCCGCGAGCAGCCCGTCGCCGAGCCCGAGTCGGAAATCCGTACCGTCGTCGTGCCGATCGTTCGTCACCCGGCGCCGGCACCGGAACACGCGGCGGGTGGCACGAACTGCACCGACATCCTCCAGCGGGCCTCGCTCGGCTCGCTGTCGCCGGCCGAGGCGGCCCAACTCAGAAAGGGGTGTGAATGATGACCACGACGCTCGCTCGCTGGCTTCAGGCCATGTCGTCATTCGGTCTGGTGGCGCTCTTGGCGGCCTGCGCCGCGCAGCCACCGGCTTCCAAGACGGAGCTTCCGTTCGACCAGGCCGTCGCGCAGGCAACCGACGGACTGATGGTGCAGACCCAGAAGATGCAGAGCCTCCTAACGAGGATGAGCGGCAAGAGCGGGGTGGTGCTGGATCCGATGATCGACGCCGGAAGCGGCCAGCAGACGGCCGCCACCCAGTTGCTCCAGGATCGCGTGACCGAACGGCTGGCCACGCAGGATTCCATCCAGGTCGTGCCCTTCCAGCGCGCGAACCTCGACAAGGCGCGCTACCTGCTGACGGGCACGATGACGCGTCTGCAAGTCGACCAGCCGCGCGGGCCGATGGAGATCAACCTCGCGTTGACCGAACTCGCGAGCGGCAAGGTGATCGCGCAGTCTTCCGCGATCACTCGCGACGAGGGGCTGGACCACACGCCGCTGCTCTACTACCGCGACACCCCGGTGCCCACGAAGGATCGCGTGGTCGACGGCTACGTCCGCACCAGCGCCACCGCACCCGGCCAGAAGGCGGATGCGTACTACCTCGAACGTCTCGCGGTCGCCCCGCTGATCAAGGACGCCACCAGCGCGTACAACGCCGAGCGCTACCAGGACGCACTCGCGGGCTACAACGCCGCCGCCGGCGACAGCGCGGTCGGCGAGCAGCTTCGCGTCCTCAACGGCATCTACCTGAGTTCGGCCAAGCTCGGCAAGACCACGGAGGCCGAGCAGGCCTTCGGCAAGCTCGTGGCTTATGGCATCGCCAACCAGCAACTCGGCGTGAAGTTCCTGTTCAATCCGAACAGCACCGGGTTCTGGTCGGAGCAGAAGATCAGTGGCCCGTATCCGATGTGGCTGCGCGAGATCGCCAAGGCGAGCGCCGGCGCGAAGGTCTGCATGGACATCATCGGCCACACCAGCCACACGGGTTCGGTGGCCTACAACGACACGCTGTCGCTGCAGCGCGCCAAGTTCATCCAGCAGCGGCTGGTGGGTGAAGCGTCCGTGCTTGGCACGCGCACGGCGCCGAGCGGCAAGGGCTTCCGAGAAAACATCATCGGCAGCGGCACCGACGATTCAGTCGATGCGCTGGACCGCCGCGTCGAGTTCAAGATCGTCGATTGCGGCGTAATGCAGGCCGCCCGCTGAGCTCGCCCGACCGGTCCGCGCCTCAGACTTGAGGCGCCGGCCTCTTCTTCCGAACCGTGATCGCCAGCGTGCTGGTGTGATAACCCCAGCGGTTGCGGTTCACGTCGTTCGTCATGTTCGTGACTTCCCAGCCGGCGGCTTCGAGTTCGGCCAGCGAGGTGGTGCCGAAGTTGAAATGGCAGGTGACTTCCCGCGCGTCGCGGGCGAGCGGCGCCGGCTCATCGGTGAGGCGGACCACCGAGCAGAAATCCACCGTGCCGGGACTCGCATCGCGCAACCTTGAGAGACGCTGGACTTCGCGCTGCGCCGCACCCTGGGCGTCTTGCGCGAGGGCCGGGCCGCAGGAGGCCAACACGATCGCCGCGGCAAGACCTGCCCGCAGGCGTTTGGGGTGTTCGATGCGCTTGAAGTGGGGCTGCATGCTGGGGGCTGCGTAGGTTGAAGACCGGTCGGCCGGCAGAGACCGCCGGAGCTCGCAGGGTCTATCGGCAGCCCGCGGAAAAAATTGAGTCGCGGTTCACCTAAGATGCCTCTTTTCGTCAGAGTCACCGTGCGCGAGGAAAGGGTCGAACCGATCTCATGAATGCCAGCGACTGGATCACACGCAATGTCTCGCGCCTGAAGCCGGGCAGTGCCGCGGAAGCGGCCAATACCGTCGGGCCCAGGCCGCTTTCCGAACGTCTCGAAGCCACCCTGCGCCGCTCCGGCGAAGCGCTCGCGCCACGCGCTCTTCGGCGCGCGCTGGTGGAGCTTCAGTCAGTGGTCGACCCGAGCGTGAGCGAAGTCGAGGGCGGCCGCCGCGCCCACGATTTCGTGGCGTGGTATGCGGGTCGCGAGCTCGACGAGCGGCGCGACATCTGGCTGCTCATGAGCGAACGCTTCGCCCCCGATGCGCAAAAACTCAGCAGCGCCCGAGACCGCCACGAGGCCGCAGTCGGCACGCCCGACGAAGGCCAGGCCGAGATCCACCTGCGCCGGGCGCTGGCCTCGCCGCGCGCGCGGCTGCTGCAGCGTTTCGCGATCGAGCCGGATGGCATGCGCTTCCTGGTCGACCTGCGCGCGCAGTTGCTGCCGCATCTCAAGGGCGACCGGCGGCTGCTTCCGCTCGACGCCGAACTCGAACATCTGTTTTCCACCTGGTTCGACGTGGCCTTTCTGGACCTGCGGCGCATCAGCTGGGACTCTCCGGCTTCACTGATCGAAAAACTGATCCAGTACGAGGCTGTTCACGACATCAAGAGCTGGGCCGACGTCAAGAACCGGCTCGACAGCGATCGCCGCTGCTACGGCTTCTTCCATCCGCGCCTGCCGAACACGCCGCTGATCTTCGTCGAGGTGGCGCTGGTCGATCGCATCAGCGAAGGCATCGCGCCGCTGCTGGACGAGGCCGCCGCGCTCACGAAGCCCGACAAGGCGACGACCGCGATCTTCTATTCGATCAGCAACACGCAGACCGGCCTGCGCGGCGTGAGTTTCGGCGACTCGCTGATCAAGCGTGTGGTCGAGACGTTGCAGGAAGAACTGCCGCGCCTGAAGACGTTCGCGACCCTGTCGCCGATTCCGGGTTTCCGTGCATGGCTGGGCAAGCATGCGGGCGACATGCTTTCGCGGCTCGACGAAAAGCGCGCGACCGAGCTCGGCCGCGTGATCGGATCGCTCCCGCCCACGACGGAGCGCTTCCTCGCAGCGGCAGAGGAGGTGGGGGCGCTCGATGCCAAGTCGCCGGTGCGGCAGCTCTTGCTCAACGCAGCCGCCGAATACCTCGGCCGCGCCACCGCCGACGGCAAGCCGATGGACGCGGTGGCGCGCTTCCATCTCGGCAACGGCGCGCGGGTGGAACGGCTCAACTGGGCCGGCGATCCCTCGCCGAAGGGGTTGAAGCAGTCCTACGGGCTGATGGTCAACTACCTCTACGATCTCAAGCGCTTCGACAAGCACCGCGCGCTGTTCGCGCAGGGCAAGGTCGCGGTGTCCGGCGCAATCGACGATCTCTTTTTTCCGGACTGATTTCCAGAGGGCCGAATCATCCTGCGCCGCGGGCCCCGGCGCGTGCAGACCATAACGAGGAGACAAGCAATGAACCCAGGCTTTCAGAGGCGCGACGTGTTGCAGCTCGCGGTGGCGGCGGGTGCCGCGGCCCTGGCCGGCGGCGCGCGCGCGCAGTCGGGCTGGCCGACCAAGCCCGTGACGATGATCGTGCCTTTCCCGGCCGGCGGCGGTACCGATGCCTTCGCCCGGCCGCTCTCGGCGCAGTTCACCCGAATCGTTGGCCAGACGCTGGTGATCGACAACCGCGGGGGCGCGGGCGGCACCGTGGGCGCCAGCGTCGCAGCCAAGGCGCACCCGGATGGCTACACGCTCTTCATGGGGGCGGTCCACCATGCGATCGCGCCATCGGTCTACCCCAAGCTCGACTACGACCTCGAGAAGGACTTCGTGCCCCTGATGCTGCTGGCCGATGTGCCGCAGGTGGTGGTCGTCAATCCGAAGCGCGTGACCGCGCCCAACCTGAAGGCCTTCGTCGCCTACGCCAAGCAGAACCCGGGCAAGCTCAACTACGCCTCGGCGGGCTCGGGCACCTCGCACCATCTGGCGGGCGAGCTCTTCAAGCTCCAGACAGGCACCTTCATCACGCACATCCCGTATCGCGGCGCGGGCCCCGCGCTGCAGGATCTGATCGCCGGCAATGTGGACGTGATGTTCGACGGACTGGGTTCGTCGGCGCAGCACATCAAGGCGGGTCGCATCAAGGCCCTGATGGTGGCCGGCACGAAGCGCAACCCCGCGTTCCCCGACGTGCCGTGCGCGGCGGAAGTGGGCCTGCCCGAGTACACCGTGACCACGTGGTACGGCCTCTGGGCGCCCAAGAGCACCGCCGCCGACGTGCAGGCGCGCGCCATCGACGACATGAAGAAGGCGCTCGCGACCGACGACCTGAAATCGATCTGGGCGGCCAATGGTTCCGAGATCCCGAATCTCATCGGTCCGCAATTCGGCTCCTTCGTGAACGCCGAGATCAAGCGCTGGGCCGCTGTGGTGAAGGAATCCGGGGCCAAGCTCGAATGAGCGATTCGATCACGCTGCACGGCGAGGGGCCGATCGCGTTCGTCACATTGGCGAACGCAGGGCGGCTCAACGCCATGACGCGCGCGATGTGGCGCGAGTTGCGCACAGTCTTCGAGGGACTTGCGCGCGACGCGTCGTGCCGCTGCGTCGTCGTACGCGGGGAGGGCGCTGCCTTCTGCGCGGGCGGCGACATCTCCGAGTACCCGTCGTTCCGCTTCGACGAGGCGAGCCTGCGCGAATTTCACGAGAACGAGGTCTGGGCGGCGCTTGCCGCGATGCTGGCGTGCGAAGTGCCGCTCGTCGCGCAGATCGAAGGTGCCTGCATGGGCGCGGGGATCGAGATCGCGAGCTGCTGCGACATCCGCCTCGCCGGCACCTCGGCGAAGTTCGGCGCACCGATCGCGAAGCTGGGTTTTCCGATGGCGCCGCGCGAGGCCGCGCTCGTGCGCAGTGCCATCGGCGACACGCTTGCGCGCGACATGCTCCTTGCGGCCAGCGTGCACGACGCGCAGCGCCTGTACGACGCTGGCTTTCTCGTGCGGGTGTTGCCCGATGGCGATGTTGCCGGCGAAGCGCTTGCGCACGCGCAACGTGTTGCCGCACTGGCGCCGGAAGCCGCCCGCCTCAACAAACGCACCTTCTCCGCGCTGCGCAGTGCCAGCGGCCAGGACCTGCTGGCGCCGCTCGTAGCCGTGGCCTACGACTACGCCGATTCCGATGAACATCGCGAAGGCATCGCGGCCTTCCTGGGCAAGCGCACCCCCGTCTTCTGAAATCACCATGACCGATACGACAACGAACGCCAATCTCTTCGCCGCGCTGCGCGCCGCCTTTCCTTCGGATCTCGATTCGATCGCGGTCGAGACCGACGATGGCCTGTTCTATTCCTGGCGCGATCTCGACCGCGCGAGCGCGATGATCGCCAACCTGCTTCATGCGCTGAAGCTCAAGGAAGGCGCGCGCATCGCGGTGCAGGTCGAAAAATCCGTCGAAGCCATGCTGCTGTACCTCGCGACGCTGCGTGCGGGCTACGTCTTCCTGCCGCTCAACACGGCCTACCGGCAAGCCGAGATCGAATACTTCATCGGCAACGCGGAGCCGGAGGTCGTGGTGTGCAGCAGCGCCAACGCGGCCTGGGTCGCGCCGATCGCCACCAAGGCCGGCACGCGCCATGTCTTCACGCTCGACGACGATCGCACGGGCACGCTGCTCGAAGTCGCCGCGATGTGCAGCGACCAGCACGACGTCGTGCGCAAGAAGGGCGACGACCTCGCCGCGATCCTCTACACCAGCGGCACCACGGGCCGCAGCAAGGGCGCGATGCTTTCGCACGCCAACCTGCAGTCGAACGCCGAGGTCCTCAAGGACTACTGGGGCTGGCGTTCGTCCAAGCGTGGCGACGGTGACGTGCTGATCCACGCACTGCCGATATTCCATGTGCACGGGCTCTTCGTCGCGATCCATGGCGCGCTGATCAGCGGCAGCCGGATGATCTGGCTCAACCGGTTCGATCCGCGCCGCGTGGTCGCGCGCCTGCCCGAAGCAACCGTCTTCATGGGTGTACCGACCCTCTACGTGCGCATGCTGGCCGAGCCGGGACTCACCCGCGAGGCGTGCAGCAACATGCGGCTCTTCATCTCGGGGTCGGCGCCGCTGCTGATCGAGACCTTCAACGAATGGCGCGACCGCACCGATCACACCATCCTCGAGCGCTACGGCATGAGCGAGACGGCGATGCTTACCTCCAACCCGTACAGCGCGGTGCAGGGCGAGCGCCGCGGCGGCACGGTCGGATTTCCGCTGCCCGGCGTGCGCCTGCGCGTGCGCGACGACCAGGGCAACCCGTGCCCGACTGAGGAGATCGGCCACATCGAGGTCGACGGACCGAACGTGTTCGCCGGCTACTGGCGCATGCCGGAAAAGACCAAGGAAGAGTTCACGCCCGACGGCTACTTCAAGACGGGCGACGTGGGCAAGATCGACGGCCTCGGCTACGTGACCATCGTCGGGCGCAGCAAGGACCTGATCATCAGCGGCGGCTACAACGTCTATCCGGCGGAGATCGAGGGCTTCATCAACGAGATGCCCGGTGTGGCGGAAAGCGCCATCGTCGGCGTGCCGCATCCTGATTTCGGCGAGGTGGGCGTGGCGATCGTGATTCCCAAGGCGGGCACGACGCTCGATGCGGATGCGATCGTGGCCGAGCTCAAGGCCAAGCTCGCGAACTTCAAGATTCCCAAGCGCTGCTTCGTCGTGGCAGAGCTGCCACGCAACGCGATGGGCAAGGTTCAGAAGGCACTGCTGCGCGAACAGCACAAGAGGCTGTTCGCGAGCGCCTGAGCGGCACTACTGCACCAGAAGGACGGTGAGGTCGGTTTCGGCTACTACCTTGGTAGCCACCGACCCCATGAGCGCGCGCGCGAAGAGGCCGTGGCCGTGCGTACCCATGACGATCAACTCGGCGCCGCACTCGGTCGCCGATTTGATGATCTCTTCGGCCGCATGGCCGTGGCGCGTGTCGATGCTGTAGTTCTTGATGTCGTGCTTGGCGAGTTGTGCCTTGACCGGCTCGATGACCTTCGCGGTTTCTTCCTGGTAGTACTCCGCGATCGTTCCCTTGCTCAGATGCCGGGCCACATGCCCCGGCACGCCAATGCAGACGTGGACCACGACGAACTCGTTGCCGTTCACGAACATCTCGCGGTGTTTCGCGAGGTAGTCAATGGCCTTCTGCGTGTGGAGGCTGCCGTCCACGGCGATCAGGATCTTCATTCGCTTCCTTTCGTAGTAGCAGGTACGGCGCTGGTAGTACCGCGCCGTCGTTATAAACCGCGATCAGCGCAGCACCAAAACAGGAAGCTCTGAATGAGTAAGGACATGCTGGGTTTCGCTTCCCAGCAGCAGCCGCTTGATGCCCTTGCGGCCGTGCGACGCCATCACGATCAGATTGCTCTCGTGCTTCTTGGCCGCACCGATGATCGCGTCACCGACGACATCCGAGCTGACGACAGCGGTCTTGATGTTCACGCCGGCCGTCTTGGCCTCGTTCGCGACCGCTTCGAGTGCGGTGTGCGCAGCATCGGACCATTGCTTCTCGATGCGGCCGATGTCCTCGGGCGTGAAGACGGCAGCACCGTCGAAATAGTTGGTGGGATAGCGCGGCACGACGGTCAGCGCGACCAGTTCGGAACCGTTCTGCGCCGCCAGCGCAATGGCGCTCGTTACTGCCTTCTTGGAAAGGGGCGAGCCGTCTGTGGCGACCAGGATCCGCTGGAACATTCAGTTCTCCTTGAGTTGAATGCGGCCACTTTAAGCCGTTCAACGGAGAAGCGCTTGTGCCAGATCAAACTTCAGCCGTGCAGGCCTTTCCAGAGCATGTAGCCCGCGAGCAGATAGAGGATCGTCGCGAACACGCGCTTGAGCTTCGACACGGGCAGGCTGTGCGCCGCTTTCGCGCCGAGTGGCGCGACCAGGAAACTTGTGATCGCGATCGCCGCGAGCGCCGGCAGCCAGATGTAGCCGAACGAGCCGGCCGGCAGCCCTTGCACCGACTGGCCGCTTGCGATGTAGCCCGCCACATTCGCCACCGCGATCGGGAAGCCCAGCGCCGCGCTCGTCGCCACCGCGTTGTGGATCGCCACGTTGCACCATGTCATGAACGGAACGCTGATGAAGCCACCGCCCGCGCCCACGAGACCGGAGATGAATCCGATCACGCCACCAGCCGCGAGCTGGCCGCCGGTGCCTGGCATCTGTCGGGTCGGCTTGGGCTTCTTGTCGAGGAACATCTGCGTAGCGGAGAAGCCGACGAACAACGCAAAGAAGATCGCGAGCGCCGTGCCCTTGAGCAGCGAGAACACGCCCAGGCTGCCGACCAGGCTGCCGATGATGATGCCGGGGGCGAGCCGCTTGACGATGTCCCAGCGCACCGCGCCGCGCTTGTGATGCGCCCGCACGCTCGAGATCGACGTGAAGATGATCGTCGACATCGAAGTCGCGATCGCCATCTTCACTGCAAGATCGGCCGCCACGCCGCGATGGCCCATGATGATCGTGATGAACGGCACCATCAGCATGCCTCCGCCGATGCCGAGCAGGCCGGCCAGGAATCCGGTGCCGACGCCGAGCAGGGCGAGTTCGGCGATCAGCAAGGGTTCGATCGTCATGCAGTGCGAAAGACAGGCCAGAAAAAAGCCACGGCCCCGAAACGGGGGCCGTGGCGATGAGGAATAGGTGTCTGCGAGTGGGCCTGGACTCGCAGCCTGAACCGGGGTTCAGGTGGGCGAGGGCAGCAAGGCTTCGGGTTCATCTGACGCGAGATGATCACACCCGCCGAGCGATATACCAAGCCCTGCTCCGTGGAGCATTGGTACAAGGACATATAGAGCCCAGCGCGCACCGCAGACGAAGCGCATTTTACGCCTGTGCGAAGCACATGACGCGAGTTTCAGAGCAAATGTCCGTCGCCGGCGAGGGCCTGATCGAGACGCTGGACCAACTGTGCGGCGCGTGCATCGTCCGCGGTGGGATCGGTTGCGGCGGCGGGCGCTGCCGGTGGCGGCGCGGCTTCGCGCTGCGCCAGGTCGAACGCGAGGTTCAGCGACGCCAGCACCGCGATGCGGTCGCGCGCCTTCACCTTGCCGGCATCGCGGATCTTGCACATCGCGGCGTCGACACGCTCCACGGCTTCGCGCAACTGGGTTTCACCGCCTTCGGGACAGCCGAGCAGATAGCTCTGGCCCATGATCTGGACTTCGATTTGTTTCATGAGCGGGCGCTCGGGTCTTGCGTGGGATCGGCCGGGAGTTGGTCGAGGAGGGCATCGAGGCGCGTGCGCGCCGCTGCCAGGCGGGACTTGAGCGCATCGCGTTCCCGCGTGAGCGCCTCCACCTGGTCCTGCAGCAACGCATTGGTGCGCTGTACTTCTTCATGGCGCACGAGCAGGCGTTCGACACGCTCGGCGATCTGTTCAATACGGCTCGGTGCAGGCATGGGGGGCGATTGTAGATTCGGGCGCTTGCGGTGTTTCACGAGACTTTACAATCCCGCGCTGTTGGTGCTCGCGAGGTGGTTCACACATCGCAGTTGAACGGGAAGCAGAAGCCGATGCCCTCGCAGGGCTCAGGCCAGCCTGCGCTGCCCCCGCAACGGTCAAGCAGACGGCGTCTTTTTCGGATGCCGCCTTCGTCAATCAGCCACTGGAAGCAATGAAACAGGCTTCTGGGAAGGCGACGAAGGTCGTGCTGCCAGCCCGGATACCGGCCAACGAGGCGGTCGCCGCATGTTCGCGCATGCGTTGTGACCATGACGTCCATGCGCTGGCGGGGAAGCTGGCGAAGGACATTGATCTTTTGTTGCCCCCATGAAAACAAGCGTTTTCTTCCGTCGCACCGACCGGTGCGCTTCGTCGTGGCCGCGCGCGCGCGTCACCCATATTTCCCTCGCCGTGGCCGCGCTGTCTAGCGTGTCATCGGTCGCGATGGCCCAGAGTGCGCCTTCGCTCAGCGAAACCGTGGTGACCGCAACCCGCACTCCGACGCGTGTCGATGACTTGGTCTCCGACACCGTGGTAATCGATCGCGCGCAGATCGAACAGCAGGCCAGCCGCACGCTGCCCGAGATCCTCGCGCGCGTCGCGGGCGTGCAGATTTCGGCCAACGGCGGTGCGGGCAAGTCGAGCAGCGTCTTCATCCGCGGTACCGAGGCGCGCCACACCATCCTGTTGATCGACGGCGTCCGCTACGGCTCCGCGACACTCGGCACGCCGAACTGGGACAACATCCCGGTCGAGATGATCGACCGCATCGAAGTGGTGAAGGGCCCGGCGTCCGCTCTCTACGGCAGCGACGGCGTCGGCGGCGTGGTGCAGATCTTCACCCGCAAGGCTGCGCCGGGCGATTCCGCCTTCATGCCCCGCGCGTCGACGACGCTCGGCAGCGAGAGCTACAAGCAGATCACCGGCGGCTTCAGCGGCGCGTCGGGCGCCGCGACCTACTCGCTTGATGTTCAGCGCACAATCCAGGACAGCTTTTCCGCGACCAACAGCAGGGTGCAATTCGGCAACTACAACCCCGACCGCGACCCGTTCAATCAGAGCGCGGTCAACGGATCGTTCGGCTACCAGCTCAACCCGGACTGGAAGCTCGACGCCGGCCTGCTGTATTCGGACGGCCTGAACCACTTCGATGACGGCCCGGGCCGCGACACGCGCAATACGGTGCGCACGCAGACGGCCTACGCTGGTGCAGCGGGCAAGGTGATGTCGAACTGGTCCACGCAACTGCGCTACTCCCGCAGCGAGGACTACACCCGCAACATCGTGGCGTCGACGTTCAACCTGCCGGGCCTGTTCGAAACCACGCAGAACCAGTACCTCTGGCAGAACGACATCACCACGCCGATCGGCACGGTGATCGCTGGCCTGGAGCGGCTCGAACAGAACGTGAACAGCGATACGCGCTACACCGTCACCGAGCGGGACATCAACTCCGCCTTCGTCGGCCTCAACGGCGACTATGGCCCGCACAGCTGGCAGGTCAATGCGCGGCACGACGACAACTCGCAGTTCGGCGGCAACGACACGTGGTTTGCCGGCTACGGCTACCGCATCACGCAGAACTGGCGCGTGAACGCGTCGCATGGCACCAGCTTCGTGGCGCCGTCGTTCAACCAGCTCTACTACCCCGGCTTCGGCAACCCGAACCTGAAGCCGGAAGAGGGCAAGAACACCGACGTCGGCATTGCCTGGAGCCAGGGCGCCCATACCGTGAAGCTGGTGGGCTACGACAACAAGATCACTGGTTTCATCACCAACGAGACGCTGCCGCAGAACATCCCGCACGCACGGATCCAAGGCGGAACGTTGAGCTATGACGGCCAGTTCGGCAACCTCGGCCTGCATGCGAGCTACGACTCGCTCGATCCGAAGAACGAGGTCACCGGCAAGCTGTTGCCGCGGCGCTCGAAGGACCAGGCCTCGCTCGGCGCCGACTATCAGATCGGTGCGTGGAAGCTCGGTGGCACGGCGCTCTATATGGGCCAACGCTACGACGATGCGGCCAACACGCGCCCGCTCGGCAGCTACACCACGGTCGATCTCTACGCCGAATACCGCGTCGCGAAGGACTGGTCAGTGCAGGGCCGCGTCTCGAACGTGGGCGACGTGCAGTACGAGACCGCCTACGGCTACAACCAGCCCGGCCGCGCGTTCTACGTGACGCTGAGGTGGCAGCCGAAATGAGCGACGTTTGCCGCGAACTGATCCTCGGGGGCCAGAAGAGCGGCAAATCGCGCCGTGGCGAAGAACTCGCCGCGGCGTGGCTCGGGCGTTCGGACACACACCGGGCCGTGCTCATTGCAACTGCCGAGGCGCATGACGACGAGATGCGCGCGCGCATCGCGCGTCATCGCCGCGATCGCGCGCTGCGCGTGCCGGGGCTCGATACGGTGGAGGAACCGCGTGCGCTTGCGGAGGCGATCCGCGCGCACGCTTCGCCGGACGCGATGGTGCTGGTCGACTGCCTCACGCTCTGGTTGACGAACCTGCTGATGCCGGCCAGCGGCAACGCGAGCATGCCGATCGACATCGATGCCGCCGCGGATGCGCTCGTGCTCGAACTCGGCACTGCGTCGGGGCCGGTGGTGCTGATCGGCAACGAGATCGGGCTCGGCGTGATTCCGCTCGGCCGCGAGGTACGGGCCTTCGTCGATGCGCTTGGCATGCTCAACCAGCGTGTGGCGGCAGTATGCGACCGCGTGACCTTGATGGCGGCCGGACTGCCGCTGACCCTGAAAGAACCTGAATGAATTTCCTCGCGAGACTGTCGCTTGTCGCGTTGCTGACCGTGCTCGCGGGATGGGCGCAGGCGGTCGTCGTGACCGACGAACGCGGCGTGGCGGTGGACCTGCCCAAGTCGCCGCAACGCATCGTGACCTTGCTGCCGTCGCTGACCGAAACCGTCTGCACGCTCGGTGCCTGCAATCGGCTGGTCGGCGTGGATCGCTATTCCAACTGGCCCGAATCGGTGCGCGCCCTGCCGCAGGTCGGCGGCGGGATCGATCCGAATGTCGAGGCCATCGTCGGTCTCAAGCCGGACGTGGTGCTGCTCGCGAAGTCATCGCGCGTCACCGAGCGGCTCGAAGGGCTCGGCGTCAAGGTGCTGGTGCTCGAACCCAAGAATCATGCGGATGTTCGCCGCGTGCTCGATGCAGTGGCCCGTGTGATCGGTAGCAACGACGCGCAGCGCGTGTGGCGCGAGATCGACGCGAGCGTTTCAGCGGCCGCGCAGTCTTTGCCGGAACGCGTTGCGCGCACCCGGGTGTACTTCGAAGTCAACAGCACGCCCTATGCAGCGGGCGAGTCTTCGTTCATTGGCGAGACGCTCACGAGGCTGGGCGCGAAGAACATCGTGCCGGCGGCGATGGGTCCGTTCCCGAAGCTCAACCCCGAGTTCGTGGTGCGCGCCGATCCCGACCTGATCATGGTGAGCGCCCGCAGCGGGCAGGGCCTGGAACAGCGCCCCGGCTGGAATCACATCAAGGCCGTGCGCAATGGTCGCATCTGTCGATTCACCGCCGATGAATCCGACGTGCTGGTGCGGCCCGGTCCGCGCATGGGCGAGGCGGCACGCCTGATGGCCCAGTGCCTTTTGTCTAAGGCAGGGGAATGAAGAGCGAGCAGCGACGCGCGTTCGCGCTCGGATTCGCGCTTCTCGCGATCGGCGCCGCCGTGCTGGTGCTCGGCCTGGGCGTGGGCAGCACGGGCTTCGAGAGCATCTTTGCCGCGTGGAACGACCCCGTCGCAATGCAGATCGTCCGCGACATCCGGATGCCGCGCACGCTCGGCGCGTGGCTGGCCGGCGCGCTCCTCGGGCTTGCGGGGGCGGTGGCGCAGGGACTTTTCCGAAATCCTCTGGCCGATCCGTATCTGCTGGGGAGCGCATCGGGAGCGTCGCTTGGCGTGGCGGCGGCGCTGTGGGCGTTCGGCGCTTCGCCCGCGAGCACGCAATGGGCGGTCCGCCTCGGCATGACCGGCGCGGCATTCGTCGGCGCCGTGGTGGCGGTGATGCTCACGCTGCTGTTGGCCCGTGGCGTACAGCAGACGCTGCGCCTCTTGCTCGCGGGCGTGATCGTCGGCGTGGTGCTCGGCGCAGTGAAGGACCTGATCGCGATCGCATCGACCGACATCCTTCAGGCGATGCAGGCCTTCATGCTCGGCAGCACCGGGTTGGTGGGCTGGAGTGCCTGCGCGGTGATGAGCCTGCTGGCCCTCGTGTGCGTGCTGCTTGGATGGGCATTGGCGCCCGTGCTCGACGGATTGGCACTTGGCGAATCCACCGCGAGCAGCCTCGGCTTGCCGCTCGGTGCGATGCGTGCGGCACTGGTGGCGGTGCTCGCGCTGGCGACCGGCGCCGCAGTGGCGCAGACCGGGCTGATTGCTTTCGTCGGCCTTGCGGCGCCCCATCTGGTGCGCTCGGCCGTCAAGACCACGCATGCGCGGCTGATCCCTCTGTCGAGTGCGATGGGCGGCCTGCTCCTCATGTCGGCCGACCTTCTCGCGCGATGGCTGATCGCGCCGCAGGAACTGCCGGTCGGGGTGCTGACTGCGGTGCTCGGCGGTAGCTACCTGTTGTGGCTGATGCATCGGCGGGCCGCGAAAGGCGGTGCGCGATGACGGCGGCGCTGCAAGCCCGGTGCATCGGCGCGCGGCTCGGTCACGTCGAAGTTCTGCACACCATCGACCTGGTTTTGGCGCAACGGCGCTGGACCAGCATCGTCGGCCCCAACGGCGCGGGCAAATCGACCCTGCTGAAGGTGCTTGCAGGCCTGTTGCCGCACGACGGCGAAGTGCAGTTGCTCGGCCAGCCGCTTGCGGCGATGAGCGGACGCGCGCGCGCCCGCCGGCTGTCGTGGCTCGGCCAGGGTGGCGCGGGCGAGGGCAGTGCGGACGACCTTCTGGTCTACGACGTCGCGATGCTTGGCCGTCTGCCGCACCAGCCTTGGCTCGCGTCGCCAAGCGATGCGGATCGCGCGGCGGTCGAACGCGCATTGCGCAGTACGCAGGCATGGGAGTGGCGCGACCGGGCGCTCGGCCAGCTTTCCGGCGGTGAGCGCCAGCGCGTGCTGCTGGCGCGCGCACTCGCCGTCGAAGCCGAGGTGCTGCTGATGGACGAGCCGCTCGCCAATCTCGATCCGCCGCATCAGTCCGACTGGATGCAGACCGTGCGCGAGCTGATCGCTCAGGGCCGCACCGTCATCAGCGTGCTGCACGAGCTCAACGCCGCACTGGCCGCCGACGACATGGTGGTGATGGGGCAGGGGCGCGTGCTGCATCACGGCCAGTGCGATGACGCCGCCACGCACCGCGCACTGGAAGCCGTATTCGACAACCGCGTCAGAGTGCATCAAATGCTGGGCCACTGGCTTGCCGTGCCGCGTTGAGTCCTCGGAAACACACCTATGCAGATCGAAACCCCACCCAGCGAAAAGCCCTATGAAAAGCCCGAAGGCGAACGCCGCGGCATCGTGATCGTCAATACCGGCGACGGCAAGGGCAAGAGCACCGCAGCTTTCGGCCTCGCCCTGCGCGCGCACGGACGCGGCAAGGCAGTGAAGATCTTCCAGTTCATGAAGGTGCCCAGCGCCCGCTTCGGCGAGCATCGGATGTTCGAGCAGATCGGCATCCCGATCGAAGGACTCGGCGACGGCTTCAGCTGGAAGAGCCAGGACCTCGAACGGTCGGCGCAACTTGCGCGCGACGGCTGGGAGAAAGCGAAGGCGGCGATCCTGTCGGGCGAGTACTTCCTGGTGGTGCTCGACGAGATCACCTATCCGCTGATCTACGGCTGGCTGCCGCTCGAGGGTGTGCTGGAGACGCTTCGTACGCGGCCGAAGGAAGTGCACGTCGTGCTGACCGGCCGCCGCTGTCCCGAAGAAATCGTCCAGCTCGCCGACACGGTGACCGAGATGACGATGGTCAAGCACGCGTTCAAGGCCGGAATTCCCGCGCAGCGCGGCATCGAGGACTAGGAAGTCCGCGTTGGCGTCCGTCGCCGCACTCTGGCTTGCGCTGGCGATCGATCGCTGGCTTGGCGAGCCACCTGCAAGGTGGCATCCGGTGGTGTGGATGGGTGGCTATCTGGGCTGGATCGGCGATCGCGTTGCGCCGCCTGATCGGGCGCGGCACCCATTCGCGAGCTTCTGTTGGGGCGCAGTGGCATGGTGTGTCGGCGCGTCGCTGGTGGGAGCCATCGCCGGCGGCTTCGGGCTGATGGCGGAGACGCTGCCTGCATGGGCGGCTGCGTTGTGGATCGGCTTCGCGCTCAAGCCGCTGCTGGCATGGCGCATGTTGCGTGATGAAGTTCTGGCGGTCGAAGCGGCGCTCGGCCGTTCGCTCGACGAGGGGCGCACGCAACTCGGACGGCTGGTGAGCCGCGACGTGAGCGCGCTCAGTGCGGTGGAAGTGCGAGAGAGCGCCATCGAATCGCTGGCCGAGAACCTCAACGATTCGATGGTCGCGCCACTGTTCTGGTTTGCGTTGCTCGGCCTGCCGGGCGCGGCGATCTATCGTTTTGCAAACACGGCCGATGCGATGTGGGGCTATCGCAATGCCCGTTGGGAATGGGCTGGCAAGTGGGCCGCACGGGTGGACGACGTGCTCTCGTGGGTTCCGGCGCGGATCACTGCTGCCTTGCTGGCTGCCGGCTCTTCGCTGCAATTTGCATCGTGCAGGCACGAGGCGCACAGAACGCCGTCGCCCAACGGCGGATGGCCGATGGGCACGATGGCGCTTCTCCTTGGCGTTCGGCTGGCGAAGCCGGGGGTGTATGTGCTCAACGAGCAAGGACGCGAAGCAGTGGCGTCGGACACTGCGCGTGCGATTGCATGCGCATCCCGCGTGGTCGTGCTGTCCGCGATCGGAGCGACGCTGGTGGTTCTCGCCCGGGCGGGATGGGCATGACGCACGGCGGACCCGACGCGCTGGGTGCGGCGCTGCACGATTTCTCGACGAATGCCAATGCATGCGGGCCGTGTCCTCATGCGCTCGCGGCTGTCGAAAGAGCCGATCCTCGCCGCTACCCTGACCCGGCCTACACGGCCTTGTGCGAACAGCTCGCGCAATTCCACCAGGTCGATCCACGGCGGATCGTGATCGCATCGAGTGCGAGCGAATTCATCTCGCGCATCACCGCGGCCGTGGCGCAACGTGGCGGCACGCGCATCCAGGTGCCTCCGCATTGCTATGGCGACTACTTGCGCGCGGCGGCGGCCTGGGGTTTCGAGGTTGTGAGCGACGGCGCCGATCTGGTGTGGTGCTGCGATCCGTCGAGCCCACTCGGCCAGCCGCAGGAAGGGCTCGCAGCCAGCATCGGCAAGCCGGGTGCGGAGACGACCTGTGTGATCGATCTCGCTTACGAGCCCTTGCGCCTGGACGGGGAGCTATTGCTGAGCGCACGACACCTCGATCGGGTCTGGCAACTCTGGACCCCCAACAAGGTACTGGGCCTGACAGGTGTGCGCGCCGCGTATGCCATCGCGCCGCTGGACAGCGCGGAGATGACGGGGCGGCTCACGGCGCTGGCGCCCTCGTGGCCCGTCGGCGCGCATGGCGTCGCGTTGCTCGAATGCTGGACGGGTTTCGAGACCCAACGGTGGGTGGACGAAAGCCGTGCCACCTTGCGCTCATGGAAGGCGTCGCAACGCGAAATGTGCGAATCGCTCGGCTGGACATGCCTGCCCAGCGTCGCCAACTACTTCTGCGCGAAGCCGGACGTGGCGTATTCGGGCGAACGCGCCGCCGCGATGCGCGCAAAGGGCATCAAGCTGCGCGACACGGCTTCCTTCGGTCTGCCGGGGCATGTCCGGCTGGGCGTGCTGCCGACCGCCAGCCAGGAGGCGCTCAGGCAGTCCTGGCGATAGCGGCCGAGGGGGCGGCGACGGGGGCCGCGACAGCGGCAGGGGCGGCCAGAGGCATCGACGCGGTTCGCTGCAACTGCGGGTGCTTCGCGAACAACTCGGCCGCCCAGTCCACGAACGCCCGCACCTTGGCGCTCAGGTGCCGGTTCGGCGGATACACCACGTGCACCGGCAGCGGCGGGCGCGTCCAGTCCTTCAGGATCTGCACCAGCTCTCCGCTTGCGATGTACGGCTCCGCCATATAGGTGATGACCTGCGACAGCCCGTAGCCGCCGAGCACCGCCGTCATGTGTGCGTTGCTGTCGTTCACCGAGACGCGATAGGGCCCGGCGATCTCCAGTTGTTCCTCGCCGCGATGGAATTCGTGCGGGTAAACCCGACGTGTGCTGCCCGAGAAGAAGCTCACCACGAGGTGCCGCTTCTCGATGTCGCTCGGATGCTGCGGAATGCCATAGCGCTTGATGTACGCGGGCGAGGCCACCGTCATCCACGGCAGGTTGCCGATGCGCCGGGCCACCAGCGACTGGTCGGTGAGATCGCCGCCGCGGATCACGCAGTCCACGTTGTCGGTGATCAGGTCGACCGTGCGGTCGCTGACGCCGACGTCCACCTGGATGTCGGGGTATTGGTCGCAGAAGGTCGACAACGCGGGCAGGATCACCAGCCGCGCCATCGATGAGCCCACGTCGATCCGCAGCCGCCCGGTCGGGTTGGATTGCGCGTTCGTCATGCTGGCTTCGATATCGTCGAAATCGTTCAGCAGACGGGCGGTGCGCTCGTAATAGGCCGCGCCGTCGGGTGTCACCGTGACCCGGCGGGTGGTGCGGTTGAGCAACTTGACGCGCAGACGCCCCTCCAGCGCCTGGATCTGCTTGGTGACCGTGCCCTTGGGCAGGCCGAGCGAGTCGGCCGCACGGGTGAAAGTGCCTGCTTCGACGACGCGAACGAAGATCCGCATGCCTTGGATCTGATCCATCTATGCTGCTCCTGAGAGTGCGCTTTTCGGGTGGCCCTGGGGCCGGGGGAGCGGGATTCTCACACGGTCATTTGAGCCGATTGTTAGCCGCTTGGAAACAGAGTGGGGGCTCGTATCCTGTTTGAAGCCTGTGAACGGCGTCTTATATTCCATCCATCGTCCATCCACCGAGACCGCCTAATGTCCACCCGACCGTCCCCGCTATCCGCCGACGCCCCCGCGGTCGCTGCGCGGGGTGCCGAACCCGACATCAGCATCGACCTTCCCGGGCGCGAGCCGGTCAAGGCCCGCATCTACGGCGAGCGCGCCCGTGGCGCGACCGTGCCGTTGGTGCTGCATTTCCATGGCGGAACCTTCGTCTGCGGCGGTCTCGACAACGGCCGTAACGTGGCCCGACTCCTGGCTGGCGCGGGTGCAGTGGTCGTATCCCTCGACTACCCGAAGGCGCCCAAGGCGCCGTTCCCGGAGCCGATCGAAGTGGGCTATGCGGCGCTCGAATGGCTCTACAAGCAGCGCGTGAAGCTCGGTGGCAAGGGCGCCGACCTATTCCTGGCAGGCGAGGAAGCCGGCGGCAATGTGGCGGCGGCGGTGGCGATGATCGCGCGCGACCGTGGGCATCCGCCGCTGGCAGGTCAGATCCTGTTGTCGCCCATGCTCGATCCGTGTGCCGGAACCGCGTCGTTGCGGCAGGCCACGGGCGATGCCGTCCAGTGCCGGTGGGCATCGGGCTGGCGCGAATTCCTGAGCCGGCCGGTCAATGCCACGCACCCCTATGCGGTGCCGGGCGGATCGCTCCGGCTTGCCGAAGTGGCCCGGACGCTGGTGCTGGTCGGCAAGGACGATCCGATGCGCGACGAGGGCATCGCCTTCGCGCAGCGGCTCCAGGACG
The DNA here is from genome assembly GCF_014192575.1 of Variovorax sp. Sphag1AA. Classification (GTDB taxonomy): domain Bacteria; phylum Pseudomonadota; class Gammaproteobacteria; order Burkholderiales; family Burkholderiaceae_C; genus Variovorax. The sequence goes on from NZ_JACHYC010000001.1 coordinate 486,742, forward strand.
CCGGCATTCCGGTTACCAGCAGTGTGTTGCCCGGAGCCTCGAACTGGCCCGCTGCACTCTACGAGCCCGAGGGCTCCGGTTGCGCTGAGTGCGAAGCGGCGGTGCAGAAGCACTTCCGCGAATTCTTCAGCGCCGCACCGCCGCCTCACTGAGCGGCGAAGCACGGTTCGCCGTGCGGCCACACATCCCGTAGCGCGGGATCGATCCGAAGGCTGAGGGCCTGATCCCTCTTTCTCCTGCAACGGCACGACCGTCGCAGCGGGGGAGCCCTCGTCCGCGCAACGGCTTTGGCCGCCGACCGCCGCGCTCCCATCCGAATCCGATTTCCCGCCGTCCTGCGCTATCCGCGCGGGAGGGTCCGTTGCATCCCAGAAGTCACCAAAAGGACGTATTCATCATGACGAACAACAAGTCTTCCTCTCCGGCCCGTCGCGGCCTCTGGCCCGCGGTGACCGGCGTCACGGCCCTGGTTGCCATCGCTTCGGCGGTGCTGCTGGGCTTCCATAGTTTCAATGCTGAGGCGAACAACACGCCATCGGCGGCGGCGCCCCAGGCGGTGCCTGTTTCGGTGGCCGCGGTCGCTTCGACAGAGGTCAACACCTGGGACGAGTTCTCGGGCCGACTCGAAGCAGTCGAGCGCGTGGATGTCAGGTCGCGCGTCGCAGGTGCAGTACAGGCGGTGCATTTCCGCGAGGGCGCGTTGGTCAAGCAGGGCGAACTGCTGATCACGATCGACCCGGCTCCGTACGCGGCTGAAGTGGATCGCGCCGAAGCACAGGTCGTGGCCGCGCAGGCCCGCGTGGCCTTCACCCGCAGCGAGACAGAGCGCGCACGCCGCCTCTGGGCGGAACAGGCGATCGCCCAGCGCGAACTCGATGAACGGACGAACGCCAGCCGCGAAGCGGAAGCGAGCCTCCGCGCCGCGCAGGCGCAGCTGCAAAGCGCGCGCCTGAACCTCGGCTACACGCAGGTCCGCGCACCGGTGGCCGGGCGCATCGGCAAGCTCGAAGTCACGGTGGGCAATCTGGTCGCGGCCGGTCCGGGCGCGCCGGTGCTCACGACGCTGGTGTCGGTGAGCCCGATCTACGCGAGCTTCGATGCCGACGAACAAATCGTGGTCCGTGCGCTCAAGGATCTGCCCGGTGGTGCCAGCGCCCGTGCGCGCATCGAAGGCATTCCGGTGCAGATGGGCACCGCCGGAACCGATGGCACGCCGTATGAAGGGCGGCTGCAGCTCATCGACAACCAGGTCGATGCCAAGAGCGGTACGGTGCGTGTGCGCGCGGCCTTCGACAACAAGGACGGCGCCCTGATCCCCGGACAGTTCGCTCGCATCCGCATGGGCCAGGCTCACAACGACTTGGCGCTTCTGGTGAACGAACGCGCCGTCGGCACCGACCAGAACAAGAAATTCGTGATGGTCGTCGGCAGCGACAACAAGGCCGAGTACCGCGAAGTCGCGCTGGGCGCGCCGTTCAACGGCCTGCGCATCGTGACCAAGGGCCTGCAGCCCGGCGAGCGCGTGATCGTCAATGGCCTGCAGCACATCCGCCCCGGTGCGGTCGTGGCGCCGCAGACCGTGACGATGGATGCGAAGGCCGAACTCGCACCGCAAACCCAGCGCGTCGCGCAAGCGAAGCCTGAGAAATCCTGATCCCGTTCGAGGAGGGGAATCATCATGAATCTTTCGAAATTCTTCATCGACCGGCCGATCTTTGCCGGCGTGCTGTCGCTGCTGATACTGATCGGCGGGCTGATCGCATTGCGTGGCCTGCCGATTTCCGAGTACCCGGAAGTGGTTCCACCATCCGTGGTGGTGCGGGCCAACTATCCCGGCGCGAACCCGAAGGTCATCGCTGAAACAGTGGCGACGCCACTGGAGGAGCAGATCAACGGTGTCGAAGGCATGCTCTACATGGGCAGCCAGGCGACCACCGATGGCCTGATGACGCTGACCGTCACCTTCAAGCTCGGCACCGATCCGGACAAGGCCCAGCAGCTCGTGCAGAACCGTGTGGCGCAAGCCGAACCGCGCCTGCCGGAAGAGGTTCGTCGCCTCGGCATCACGACGGTCAAGAGCTCGCCTGACCTCACGATGGTGGTGCACTTGCTGTCACCCAATGGCCGCTACGACATGACCTACCTGCGCAACTACGCGGTGCTCAATGTCAAGGACCGGCTTGCACGCGTGCAGGGCGTGGGCGATGTGCAGCTCTTCGGCTCGGGTGACTACTCGATGCGTGTTTGGCTCGACCCGCAGAAGGTCGCGCAGCGCGGCCTCTCCGCGGGCGATGTGGTGCGCGCGATCCGCGAGCAGAACGTACAGGCCGCGGCCGGTGTGGTCGGCGCTTCGCCGGGGCTGCCGGGCGTGGACATGCAGATCTCGATCAACGCGCAAGGCCGTCTGCAGACTGAAGAAGAGTTCGGCGACATCATCGTCAAGACCAGTTCCGACGGCGCCGTGACGCGCCTGCGCGACGTGGCGCGCCTCGAACTCGGTGCGTCCAGCTATGCGCTGCGTTCGCTGCTCGACAACAAGGACGCGGTCGCGGTGCCGATCTTCGCGGCGCCGGGATCGAATGCGATCCAGATCTCGAACGACGTGCGCGCCACCATGGCCGAGCTCAAGAAGAACATGCCCGACGGCGTGGACTACGACATCGTCTACGACCCGACGCAGTTCGTGCGCGCCTCGATCGAATCGGTGGTGCACACGCTGTTGGAGGCCATCGCGCTGGTCGTGCTGGTCGTGATCCTGTTCCTGCAGACCTGGCGTGCATCGATCATCCCGCTGCTCGCCGTGCCGGTGTCGGTCATCGGCACGTTTGCGGTGATGCATCTCTTCGGCTTCTCGATCAACGCGCTGAGTCTCTTCGGGTTGGTGCTCGCGATTGGGATCGTGGTCGACGACGCGATCGTGGTGGTCGAGAACGTGGAGCGCAACATCGAGGCAGGACTGAGTCCACGCGAGGCCACCTACCGTGCGATGCGCGAGGTGTCGGGGCCGATCATCGCGATCGCGCTGGTGCTGGTGGCGGTGTTCGTGCCGCTGGCCTTCATCAGCGGGCTGACGGGGCAGTTCTATCGCCAGTTCGCGCTGACGATCGCGATCTCGACCGTGATCTCTGCGGTCAACTCGCTCACGCTGTCGCCTGCACTCGCCGCCTTGCTGCTGCGCGACCACAACGCGCCCAAGGATGCGTTGACCCGCGGCATGGACCGCGTGTTCGGCCGCTTCTTCCGCGCCTTCAACCGCGTGTTCCATCGCGGCGCCGAGGGCTACAGCAGCGGCGTGAAGGGCGCGATCTCGCGCAAGGCGCTGATGATGGTGATCTACCTCGCGCTCGTCGGCGTGACCTTCGGCCTTTTCAAGGCGGTGCCAGGCGGCTTCGTGCCGGCGCAGGACAAGCAGTACCTGATCGGCTTCGCGCAGTTGCCCGACGGTGCGACGCTCGACCGCACGGAAGAAGTCACGCGCCGCATGAACGAGATCGTGATGAAGCAGCCTGGCGTGCAGCATGCGATCACGTTCCCGGGCCTGTCGATCAACGGTTTTACCAACAGCTCGAACTCGGGGATCGTGTTCGTGGGCCTCGATGATTTCGACAAGCGCAAGTCCAAGGACCTCAGTGCCGGTGCGATCGCGGGCCAGTTGAACGCGCAGTTCAGCCAGATCCAGGACGCGTACATCGCGATCTTCCCGCCGCCGCCGGTGCAGGGCCTCGGCACGACGGGTGGCTTCAAGCTGCAGCTCGAAGACCGTGGATCGGTCGGCTACGCGGGCATGGACAAGGCGGTGAAGGCGTTCATGGCGAAGGCTTACCAGACGCCGGAGCTCGCGGGCATGTTCACGAGCTGGCAGGTCAACGTGCCACAGCTCTATGCCGACATCGACCGCACCAAGGCGCGCCAGCTCGGTGTGCCGGTGACGGAAGTGTTCGACACCATGCAGATCTACCTCGGCAGCCTGTATGCGAACGACTTCAACCGTTTCGGCCGCACTTACAGCGTGCGGGTGCAGGCGGATGCGCCGTACCGCGCGCGTGCGGAGGACGTGGGCCTGCTCAAGGTACGTTCGACCAGCGGCGAGATGGTGCCTTTGTCGGCGTTGATGAACATCCAGCCCAGCTACGGGCCGGAACGTGCGATGCGCTACAACGGCTTCCTCTCGGCCGACATCAACGGCGGACCGGCTCCGGGCTTCTCGTCCGGACAGGCCCGCGCGGCGATCGAGCGCATCGCGGCGGAGACGCTGCCGCAGGGCGTGAGCTATGAATGGACCGAGCTGACGTACCAGGAAATCCTCGCCGGCAACTCGGCGGTGTGGGTCTTCCCGCTTGCGCTCCTGCTGGTGTTCCTGGTGCTCGCGGCGCAATACGAGAGCCTGACCCTGCCGGTGGCGATCATCCTGATCGTGCCGATGGGCCTGCTGGCTGCGATGACGGGCGTGTGGCTCTCCGGCAGCGACAACAACATCTTCACGCAGATCGGGTTGATGGTGCTTGTCGGGCTATCGGCGAAGAACGCCATCCTGATCGTCGAGTTCGCGCGCGAGCTGGAGTTCGCCGGGCGAACGCCGATACAGGCGGCGATCGAAGCGAGCCGGCTGCGGCTGCGCCCGATCCTGATGACCTCGATGGCTTTCATCATGGGTGTGCTGCCGCTGGTGCTTTCGACAGGCGCGGGCGCGGAGATGCGCCATGCGATGGGCATTGCGGTGTTCTCCGGAATGATCGGCGTGACTGCGTTCGGTCTGTTCCTGACGCCGGTGTTCTACGTACTGCTGCGTCGCATGACGGGCAACCGTCCGCTGAAGCTGCATGGCGAAGTGCCGCATGGCGATGCGTTCGTGTCGGGTGACCACCCGGTCGAGCCTTCGCATGGTGGCGGGCCGCTGCGGCCTTCACCCGCCGCGCCGCTCAAGGCGATCGAGTGACCTTTGTGAATCGAGAAAGCTGATCATGAAAAACGAAACACAAGCCAAGGTGCGGCCGTGGCGGGCCGTGTTGCTGCCGCTGGTGGCGGCGATGGTGCTCGCCGGTTGCGCGACTGCGAAGGTGGAAGCCCCGACCTTCGAGGCGCCTGCACAGTTCAAGGAGCAGCCGGTCGCACAGCGCGATGGCACATGGACGCGTGCCCAGCCGGCCGAAGCGCAACCGCGCGGCGAATGGTGGCGGGCGTTCAACGATCCGGTGCTGGACAAGCTGGTCGAGCGGGCCGTTGCGCGCAACACGAACATCCAGGCTGCGTCGGCACGGCTGGCTGAGGCGCGTGCGTTGGCTCGTAGCGCCGATGCGGAGCGGTCACCGCAGGTGGGCGTCGTCGCCGGCGGCATTCGCAGTGCGGGCCTGGATCGCAACCTGAGCCCGAAGCCGTCGACATTGCTTCAGGCGGGCGTCGCGGCTTCGTATGAGCTCGACCTGTTCGGCAAGCTGTCGCGCGCAAGCGAGGCAGCGCAACTGGATGCCGATGCGCGCGAAGGGCTCTTGCAGAGCACGCGCCTGCTGGTCGAGTCGGATACGGCGCAGACCTACCTGCAGCTTCGGGCGGTTGATGCTGAGCGGGCGCTGGTGCGCGACACGGTCGAGGCGTACCGCGACACGCTGAAGCTGACGCAGAGTCGGCAGCGCGCGGGCGACGTGGCCGAACTGGATGTGGCGCGCGTGGAGACGGAAGTGGCCTCGACGGAATCCGACGCGCTGACGCTGGACCGCCGCCGCGCAGAGCTGGAACATGCGCTCGCGGTGCTGGCGGGCGACGCGGCTTCGGATTTCGGCGTGAACACGGACGAATGGTCCACGGCGTTGCCTACGATCCCTGCGGGCGTTCCGGCGACGGTGCTGACGCGACGGCCTGACATTTCCGCAGCGCAGAAGTCGGTGATGGCGGCGCAAGCGCGAGTCGGCGTGGCGCAGTTGGCGTGGTTCCCGGACATCTCGTTGACGGCCGGTGGCGGCTATGCGTCGCAGGACTTGAGCGATCTGTTCAAGTGGTCGGCCAAGTCATGGGGTATTGGTGCGCTGCTGAACTTGCCGCTTTTCGATGGCGGTCGTCGGGAGGCGGGCGTGCAGAGTGCTTCGGCGCAGCTCGATGGCGCGCTGGCGAGCTATCGAACCCAGGTGCTGGTTGCGTTCAAGGAAGTGGAGGATCAACTTTCTTCGCTGCGCATTCTTGAACAGCAGGCGGACGTGCAGGCGAAGGCTGTGACTTCGGCGAGTCGGGCGACGACTTTGTCCGACTCTCGTTATCGCAACGGGATCGTGAGCCAACTCGATCTGCTCGACGCTCGGCGGCAGGAACTCGCTAACCGCAGGCAGGCGTTGCAGGTGCGGTCGGCGCAGTATCAGGCGACCGTGGGGCTGATTCGGGCGCTGGGGGGGAGTTGGGATGTGAACGTTGCCGACTCCTCCTTGCGTGATCAGAAGGTGGCTGGGCGTTGAGGCTTGCTGGGGTTGAGTGTTGGGGTGGCGGTGGCGGGCGGTGTGCTCTTGGGCGGCCGACGTCACCGGCCGCTTTGCGGCTGCCCTGCGCTGCTCGCGGTACGCGGGGTCCGCGCAAACTCGCTTCGCTCAAACATGCGCGGCCCTGATCCGCGTACCGCTGCGCTGCTCGGCGGCGCCGGAACGGCCGCCCAAAAGCACACCGCCCGCCACCGCTGAAACGGTAGGGAAGAACTGTCCGCCCCCACCAATGTTGGGCGGGAACGATTGGCGACGTCGCAGACGAGCCGAGTCGCTGTACACGCACGACGGAGCCTGGGTTGGGGTGCGGGGCTGGGGGCGCCTCTACGCCGCCGAGGAGCGCAGCCTTTCGCGGATCAGGGCTCGCGCTGTCTGAGCGAAGCGAGTTTGCGCGAGCCCCCGCGAAAGGCGAGCACCGCAGGGCAGCCGCGCAGCGGCCGGCGTAGTGAAGCCCCCAGCCCCGCACCCCAACCCAGGCGGCCCACCCCCTAAAGGATGGTCTCCGAAAACCCCCCAGATTCCGCCACCCGCCGCAGCGCGCTGTACCCCACAGCCAAGGCATTCGAATAAGTGGTCTGCGCCAGAGTCGCAGATCGAATCTTGCGGTAGTGAATAGCTTCCGTCTCGTCGGTGCTTACAGCCTCCAGAAGAACCCAATAGAACTGATTCGTGTCGCGCTCTTCGACAGTGAGAGCAATTTCTCGTAGTGCGGCCATCCGCCGTATCCCTTCATTTCCGGTTGACCAGAAGCTAACGGCGAATTAGGGGAAAGGTTTTACATCGGTCAAATGAGCCGCTCTGATCCGTGATGGACTTCACGTAAAGGACAATCGCGCTCATGAGTCCCGATGTGGTGAATCCGCGAGCGCGTTGCGTCATGGTCCTTGGCACCACCAGTGGCGCCGGCAAGAGCTGGATCGCGACCGCGCTGTGCCGTTGGTATGCGCGCCAGGGCCTCAAGGTTGCTCCCTTCAAGGCTCAGAACATGAGCAACAACGCGCGCGTCGTCGTCGGCGGCGAGATCGGGAGCGCGCAGTACTTCCAGGCCTTGGCCGCTCGCACCGAGCCCGACGTGCGCATGAACCCGCTGCTGCTCAAGCCCGAGCGCGATACCCACAGCCAGGTGGTCTTGATGGGGCAGGTCAGCAACGAACTGTCTTCGCTCCCATGGCGCGGACGAAGCGAGCGCGTGTGGCCGCAGATCGCGCAGGCGCTCGACGAACTTCGCGCCGAGAACGATGTCGTGGTCATCGAAGGCGCAGGGTCGCCGGCCGAGATCAACCTGATGGCCAGCGACATCGTCAACCTGCGCGTCGCACGGCACGCCAACGCGCGATGCCTGCTCGTCACCGACATCGATCGCGGCGGCGCCTTCGCGCATCTCTACGGCACCTGGGCGCTCATGCCGCCGGAAGACCGCGCATTGATGGCCGGCTTCGTGCTCAACAAGTTCCGTGGTGATGCTTCGCTGCTCGCACCCGCGCCGCAGCAACTGCAGGCGCTGACCGGCATACCCACGGTCGCCACGCTGCCGATGTGGTGGCAGCACGGGCTGCCGGAAGAAGACGGCGTCTTCGACGACCGCAGCGTCGCAAGCGGCGAGGTCACGCGGACGATTGCGGTCATCGCCTATCCGCGCATCAGCAATCTCGACGAGTTCCAGCCGCTCAAGAACATCGCAGGCGTTCGGCTGCGGTGGGCTCGCAGTCCGGCCGACGTGGCCGGTGCGGACTGGATCATCCTGCCCGGCTCGAAGAACACCAGCGGCGATCTCGCCTGGCTCCGCGCGCAAGGACTGGATCGCGCGGTGGCTGCGCATGCGGCGCGTGGCGGCGCGGTGCTCGGCGTGTGCGGCGGCCTGCAGATGCTGGGCGAGGCGCTCATCGATCCGCATGGCGTCGACGGCAATGCGCCGGGACTCGGACTCTTGCCAGTGGTCACCGTGTTCGCAGCCGAGAAGACCGTACGACACCGCGAGGCAAGCTTCTCGCGCGTGGGCGGGCCTTGGGCCGCACTCTCCGGCATCACCGTGTACGGCTACGAAATCCACCATGGCCAGACGGCCGAACACAGTGCCATGGCTGCTGCGGGCGACCGCGCCGCGGCCGTCATGGCGGACGATCTGGCATGGCAGAACGGCGCAGGCAATGTGCTTGGCCTGTACCTGCACGGCCTCCTCGAAGACCCTGCGGTGCTCGAGGCGCTCTTCGGCGTCGAAGCACGCACGCTCGACGCAGTGTTCGATGGCCTGGCCGATCACATCGATTCCAACGTTGAACCGGGCGTGCTGCGCTCCCTCATCGAATGACGCTTGAACTTCCCTCCATCGACAGCATCGACGACGCCGCGCTTGCGTCGCAACTCCAGCATGTGCTGGACAACAAGACCAAGCCACTCGGCGCGCTCGGTCGACTCGAGTCGCTGGGCCTTCGCATCGGAACGATCCTCGGTACCACCGCGCCTGCGTTCGTTTCGCCGCAGATGCTTGTTTGCGCGGGCGACCACGGGTTGGCCGCGCGTGGTGTGTCGGCGTATCCGAGCGATGTGACCTGGCAGATGGTCGAGAACTTCCTCGCAGGTGGTGCCGCGGTGAGCGTGCTGGCGCGCCAGCATGGATTGAAGCTCACTGTGGTCGACTGCGGCGTGCGGCATGACTTCGCGCCGCGTGACGGCTTGCTGGTACGCAAGATCGCGCCGGGCACCGCCGATGCGTCGGTCGGTCCCGCGATGAGCATGGCGCAATGCGAAGAAGCGGTCGCGAATGGCATGGCGCTCGTGCGCGAACTGCCGGGCAACGTGGTGCTGCTGGGCGAAATGGGCATCGGCAATTCATCGGCCGCGGCGATGTTGCTCGCGCGTCTCTCCGGCCAGGACATCGATGCATGCACAGGTGCCGGAACCGGCCTGGATGCGGCAGGGCGCGCCCACAAGCGCAAGGTATTGCGTGGTGTGCTCGAACTGCACTCAAGCGCGACGAGCCCGATGGCCGCCCTGGCCGCCTTCGGTGGCTTCGAGATCGCAACGCTGGTCGGCGCGGTGCTGCAGGCGGCCCAGGAGCGCCGGGTGATCGTGCTCGACGGCTTCATTGCCAGCGCTGCGGTGCTCGTCGCGCAGGCGCTGCGGCCGAACGTCCTGCAGCGCTGCGTCGCGGCGCACGAGTCGGCAGAGCCGGGACATCGGCTGCTGTTGCACTACCTGTCACTCCAACCCTTGCTGCAACTCGACCTGCGCCTTGGCGAAGGCTCGGGGGCGGCGCTCGCTTGGCCGCTGCTGGAGTCCGCTTGCCGCATTCTTCGCGAGATGGCGAGCTTCGAATCGGCAGGCGTGTCGAGGCAGGAGCCTGCATGAGCCACCGGGCCGCCCCTAGGCGAACACCGCAGCGCTGTAGCGCGGAGGTCTCCGAATGAACGGGGTGCGCCACTTTCTCCTGGCGCTTCAGTTTTTCACCCGCGTGCCGGTCACGGGGCCGCTGGCGGGATGGGTGGGGTTCAGCCCCGCGATGCTCCGCGCGAGCGCGGCGCACTTCCCTGGGGTCGGCTGGCTCGTGGGCGCCGTGGGCGCAGGCGTGTTCTATCTCGCGAGTTCCGGCTTGCCCGGCCTTGCCGGCGCATTGGTTGCAGCTGTGTTGTCGACGATCGCGACGGTGCTCATGACGGGCGCATTCCATGAGGACGGACTGGCCGACGTAGCCGACGGCCTCGGCGGCCCGGCGGATCGCGCACGGGCGCTCGAGATCATGAAGGACTCGCGCATTGGCGCGTTCGGTGCGATTGCGCTGGTGCTGGCGCTGGGCCTCAAGGTGGTGCTGCTCGCAGCGCTGGCAGGCGAGGGCGCGATGCATGTCGTTCTCGCGCTGGTGAGCGCCCATGTGCTGTCGCGCCTCGCGCCGCTGTTCCTGATCCGCTGGCTGCCCTATGTCGGCGACGAGAACGCAGCCAGCAAGTCGAAGCCGCTCGCTGATGCGATCAGCAATGGTGCCTTGCTGGTCGGCGTGGCATGGTCGCTCCCCGCAATCGCATGGCTCGTGATGGCGCTCGGCATCGCCCGCGGATTGGCTCCTGTGCTGCTTTGCGCCATCGGCGCGCTGTTCGTGGGGCGCTTGCTCTGGCGGCGGCTTCGCGGCTTCACCGGTGACGGCCTCGGCGCGACGCAGCAGGTGTGCGAGCTGGCGATCTATCTCGCGCTCGCGTGGCACGCATGAAGCTCCTGCTCGTCCGCCATGCGCGGACTACCGCGATCGACGGCTACTGCTATGGGCGAACGGACGTGTCCGTGCTGCCCGAAGTGACCCGCGCCGTCGCTGAAAGCGTGGCACCGCTGCTGCCAGAGGGCGTGCCGCTCACCTGTTCGCCGTTGTCCCGCTGCTCCGATCTCGCAAGGAGCATCACCGAGCTGCGTCCCGACCTGCGCGTGCTGCAAACCGATCCGCGCATTGCCGAAATGGATCTGGGCGACTGGGAGACGCAGCTCTGGTCCGCGATCGACCCTGCCGAGCTCGACGCCTGGACGCGCGATTTCGCAGAGACCCGCGCGGGCCGCAGCGGCGAAAGCACGCGGCAGTTTCTGTTGCGAGTGGGTGAAGCCTTCGATACCTGGCGGGCAGGCGGGCGCGATGCGGTCTGGATCACCCATGCGGGCGTGATTCGTGCCGCGTGGCTGCTGCGCGACGGCATCCGTGCGATCGAGCGCTCCGACCAGTGGCCGGCGCAGCCGATCGCGTTCGGCGAGTGCGTGACGATCGAGGTCTGAGCCGCTGTCAGCGCGACTGGCGGAACTCGCCCTGCCAGAGCTTTCGCAGGTCGCCGACCATCTGCGGCGGAGGATCGCCGACCAGCGTGTCGCGGTTCGTGCGGTGGATCAGTGCATAGATCCGTGAATCGGACGGGCTGTAGAGTTGCACCACGTTGTTGTCGTAGCAGTCGTGCGGCTTGCAGAACGAGTGCAGCACGTAGCGCGTTCCGCCGACCGTGACCCAGCGCGGCTCGGGCGCCGGGCCGTCCATGTCGGCAAGCCAGGGTTCGCGCCCGGCGCTGCCGAGCATCGCGCGCCATGTCTTGCCGAAGCGCGGATCGGCGATGAGGACGGCAGGATTGCCTCCTGCCGGTGCAGCCTGCGGAGGAGGAAGAGGAGGAGGCGGCATGTTCGGCCGACCGGCGGACATGGGCGGTGGCTGCGCACCCCCACCCGCCATGGCCGCGCCGTCGCATTGCCTGTATCGCCTTCCTGTCAACGAAGGCCCGAGCGCCGCGCGCACGTTCGGCGCGCCATCGAGCTCGACATAGTTGCCGACCCGATCGCGATACACCATGAACGTCAGCTCCGCCATGCCGCGTACCTGGCTCAGAAGCGCGACCTGGAAGCCTCTCGGCGGCGACTGTCCGAAGAAGCTGTAGGAGGCCTGGGGATCGGTCCCGGTCATGCGCTGGTTGCCCGATTCGACGATCAGCGCGTCGGCAGTCACGCGGAGCCTGGCGGATGTCGGCGTGCCGCAGGCCATCGAATAGGTGCCGCCGAATTGGGCGAGGGTGTCGGCGTTGAGTCTCTCGCGTGCCCATCCCGCGGCATGCGACGCGAGTGCGCAAAGCAGCAGGAGCCGGACGATGGACTGCATGGTCAAACATCATCCGTTGCGCAATCCGAAGCCGCAAGAGGGGCGACCCCGCGTTCAGTCTTCAGGGTGCCGGCGTCTTCGGCTTGTAGTCACAGTAAGGTGACACTGCGCACTGCCAGCACTGCGGCTTGCGCGCGATGCAGGTGTAGCGCCCATGCAGGATCAGCCAGTGGTGCGCGTGCAGCCGGTACTTCTCGGGCACGCGCTTTTCGAGCTTCAGCTCGACTTCCAGCGGTGTCTTGCCGGGCGCGAGGCCGGTGCGGTTGCTGACCCGGAAGATGTGCGTGTCGACCGCCATCGTCGGCTCGCCGAAGGCGACGTTGAGCACCACGTTGGCCGTCTTGCGGCCCACTCCCGGGAGGGCTTCGAGCTCGGCGCGCGTCTTCGGCACTTCGCCGCCGTGATGCTCGACCAGCATGCGCGCGGCTTCGACGAGATGCTTTGCCTTGCTGCGGTACAGGCCGATGGTCTTGATGTATTCCTCCAGCCCCTCGACACCCAGATCGACGATCGCCTGCGGCGTGTTTGCGACGGGGAAGAGCTTGCGCGTCGCCTTGTTCACCCCCACGTCGGTCGCCTGCGCCGAGAGCAGCACGGCGGCGAGCAGCTCGAAGGGCGTGCTGTATTCGAGTTCGGTCTCGGGCGTGGGATTCGCCGCCTCCAGCGTTGCGAAGAAGGGTTCTATGTCGGCTTTTTTCATCGTGGGCGCGAGTTTAGGGCGGGGCGCGCACGGCTGCGACAATCGACGGTCTCCGCCAATCTCCGACAGAAGGTTCCCATGCAATTCGCTTCCCGCCTCGACAACGTCGAAACCTCCGCCATCCGCGAACTCTTCAAGCTGCTCGGCACGCCCGGCATCATCAGCTTCGCGGGTGGCTTTCCGGACAGCGCGATGTTCGACGTCGAAGGGCTGAAGGAAGCCAGTGCCAAGGCCCTCGCGGAAGAGGCCGGCGGCGCATTGCAGTACGGCGCGACCGAAGGCTACGAGCCGCTTCGCTCGCAGCTCAGCGCATTCATGAAGACCAAGGGCGTCGACGTCGACCCCACCGGCCTGATCGTCACCACCGGCAGCCAGCAGGCGCTGGACCTGATCGGCAAGACGTTGATCTCTCCCGGCGACAAGGTGATCGTCGAAGGCCCGACCTTCCTTGCGACCATCCAGTGCTTCCGCCTCTATGGCGCGCAGTTGATCAGCGCGCCGGTCGACGCCAATGGCGTGAAGACCGACGAGCTGGAAGCACTCATTGCGGAACACAAGCCGAAGTTCGTCTACCTGATTCCGACCTTCGGCAATCCGAGCGGCGCGATGCTGAGCCTGGAGCGCCGCAAGAAGGTGCTCGAAATGGCGGTGAAGCACGGCACGGTGATCATCGAGGACGACCCGTACGGCGATCTCTACTTCGACAAGGCCCCGCCGCCGTCGCTCATGTCGTTGACCAAGGAAGTGCCCGGCAGCCGCGAGCTGGTGGTGCACTGCGGCAGCCTCAGCAAGGTGCTGAGCCCCGGCCTGCGCATCGGCTGGATGATCGGCCCCGCCGAACTGCTCGCCAAGGCGACGATGTGCAAGCAGTTCAGCGATGCACACACCAGCACCTTCGCGCAGGCGACTGCGGCGCAATACCTCAAGAGCGGCCGCATGCCTGCGACGTTGGCCAATGTGCGCAAGGTTTACGCCGAACGCGCCGAAGCCATGGGTGCGGCACTGCGCAAGGAGCTCGGCGATGCGATCACCTTCACGCAGCCGGGCGGCGGTCTGTTCTTCTGGGCGCGTCTCACGGGTGCGAACGGCAAGGTCGCAGATGCCAACGTGTTCGCCAAGCGCGCGATCGAAAAGCTCGTGGCCTTCGTTCCTGGCGCGCCGTTCTATGCCGAGAAGCCCGATGTCTCGACGCTGCGCCTGAGCTTTGCCACGGCGAACGTCGAGAAGATCAAGGAAGGCATCGCGCGCCTGGGCTCGGCGCTCTGAGTCGCCGAGCCCGCCCTTCAGTGCATCACGGAGGGCATGCGGCGCCGGCCGTTGCGATATAGGCCCGCAGGTTCTTGGTGCTGGTGCTGTCGTCCACGCCGACGGTGTCCTTGGTGAAGGCGCAGCCGTAGGTCGAAGCCGCCACGGTCGCCGGTGTGACGACATCGTCGCCCGCCGGCTTCACCCCGTCGCGCTCCCACTTGATCATGTCGTCGAAGGCGGTGACCTGTTCGGCAACGGTGAAGTCGCAGTGCGTCGCGCCGCGGATCGCGCGCTGCACAAGCCAGTCGCTGTTGCCCTTGGCGGCAACGCGCTTCTGGTAGATCTGCTCCATGCTGAACGGCACATACAGGTCACCGAGCGTGTGCAGCGTCACCACCGGAATCTTGAACTCGCCGTTGGCCTTCGGAATCCAGCGCAGGCCGTCGGTGCGCAGTCGGTTGGCGTCAGCGACCGCCGTGAGCTTCAGCACCGAGGCGTTGAGCGCGGTCGAGCCCGCCGTGTCGCCATCGATGGTGTAGGTGAAGCGGTTGGTATCGATCACGCTCTTGTTGAGGATGCCGGTGATCGTCCCGTCGCCGCCAAACACGCCCCAGACTGCGGAGAACGAGCCACCAACGGCGAGGCCGATGCTGAACATCGGGCGCGGTCCGCCCGTGAGGTTCTGGATCACCGAGGCGTACTTCGTGCCGGTCGCCGTGAGGGTCACAGGTGTAGCCATGCTCGTGAAGAGCGTGCTGGTGACCTGCGCCGAGATGTCCGACCAGTTGACGAACGGATACTTCGGCAGCCCGGCCAATGCCTGGGCCGTGACTTGCGCGCCGGCAAAGTAGTCGAACAGCTCGGTGTCGCCCACCACGCCGCACATCGGCACCGCGCCGTTGTAGCGGACCTTGTGGTTGGCCGTGGCGTAGGCCTCGTCCTCGATCGCGGCTGCCGTGATGTGGCCGCCCATCGAATGGCCGGTGATGTAGATCTTGCTTGGCGCAGCCAAGGGCCGACCGGCCGCCGCGGCGATCTTGTTGAACTCGAGCGCGAGTGCGTTCGTGTCTTCGACGCCGACGCGCACGTCGTAGTAGTTCTTGCTGTAGCTCGATGCAGCCCACGCGTATCCGTTCTGGATCAGGTAGCGGCGGATCGACGGGTTGCTCACGCCCAGCGCGTTGCCGGTGCCCGCGTAGCCGTGTGCGTACATCACGAGCTTGCCGTTCCAGTTGGCCGGCACTTCGACGCGATAGGCCGCGCCTCCGAGCACGCCGGCCCAGCGGCTGGTGGTCGTGTTGTCGACCGTGTCGGATGCGTCGGCCGCGAGCGCCGTAAAGGTGGTCGCGGTCGGGTCGGCAGGAACGAAGCTGTTGCGGTTGTCCTGCTCTCGCTTTTCTTCTGGGACTGGTGCGGGAGCCGGGGCCACCGCTGCTGCAGGTGCAGGCGCTGGCGCCGGCGCCGGCGCAGGTGCGGCTGCGAAGGGAATGGAATTGCCACTACCACCGCCGCAAGCGGCCAAGGTCAGGGTAGCGGCCAGGGCCAGGAACTGGACACGACTTGATTGCATGGGTTTTTTGTCTCCGGGTTTCTATGGATTTTTGGAAGGCACGAAACACACGAACGCCGGCATGCCGTCGACGTGAGTCGATCGCCACAACCGGCGGACGGAGACTAGTGGTGCGTGTCTGCGGACCATTGCGGAGTTACCCGCGCCCGCTATCGCATTGGTGACACTAGAGCTTGAATATGCGCTGCGCGTTGCCGGATCGCACCGCAGCCATCTGCTCGACCGGCAGGCGGCCGGTGTTGGCGAACGCACCCTTGGTGTCATGCACCTGGTGCGGCCAGTCGGTGCCGAACATCACATGTTCGGCGCCGACCACCGAGATCAGGTACTGCAGCGCGCCAAGGTTGTAGGTGATGCTGTCGTAGTAGATGTGCCGCAGGTAGTCGGTGGGCTTGCGCTTCATCTTGCGCCGGCTCGGGATCTCGACTTCGTCGCCCTTCTCGAAGCGGCCGACCAGATAGGGCAGGGTGCCGCCGCCGTGCGAGGCAATGATCTTCAGGTTCGGGTACTGGTCGAAGAAGCCTTCGAAGATCATGCGTGTGATCGCCAGCGTGGTGTCGAACATGAAGCCGACGGACCAGCTCAGGTCGAACTTCGTCATGTCCATCATGTCGACGCCCGGCGGGTCGGTCGGGTGCACGAGCACCGGCAGGCCACGCTTGTCGATCTCGGCCCAGATCGGCGCGAAGAGCGGATCGGTCAGGCTGCGCCCGGCAATGTTGGCCAGCACCATCACGCCGACTGCGCCGTTGTCGCAGGTTCGCTGCAGTTCCTCGATGGCGCGCTGCGGGTATTCCCACGGCAGCGAGGTGAACCAGCGGATGCGGTCGGGATAGGTCGTCTGCGCCTCGGCCATGGTGTCGTTCGACTCCTGCGCGGCGCGGCAGCTGATGTCCTCGTTGCCCCAGTACACGTTGGGGCAGGTGAGCGAGACCACCGACACATCGATGCCCGCAGCGTCCATGTGCTTGATGCGCAGGTCGTAGTCGAAGTGGCCGCGCTGCGGGATCACGACTGGCGTATCGCCGCGGAAGATCTCCTGCTGGCCGTCCGGCCGCGTCTTGATGTTGTAGATGCCGCCTTCCTTCTTGAGCAGTTCGAGCCACCGGCTGGTGAACATGTGCGTGTGGACGTCGATGACGGTCATGGTTCTTGTCTCCTTGATGTGTGACTGAGGATGGCCGGGTCGGGCTCAGTGCGTGAGCAACTGACCGAGGAAGGTTCGCAGACGTGCGCTCTGCGGCCGGTCGAAGAAGTCGTCGGGCGCCGCGGTCTCGATGACCTGGCCCTGATCCATGAAGATCACACGGTCGGCGACACGGCGTGCAAAGCCCATCTCGTGCGTGACGATCATCATCGTCATGCCTTCGCCGGCCAGCGCTTCCATGGTCTGTAGCACCTCGTTGACCATCTCGGGATCGAGCGAAGCGGTGGGCTCGTCGAACAGCACCACCTGCGGCCGCGTGCACAGGGTGCGCGCAATCGCCACGCGCTGCTGCTGGCCGCCCGAAAGCTGCGCCGGATGCTTGTGCGCGTGCTCGCGCAGGCCGACACGCTCCAGGTAGTGCATGGCGCGCTCGTGCGCCTCCTTGCGGCCCACGCCGCTGCCCCACACCGGACCGACGGTCAGGTTCTGAAGCGCTGTCATGTGCGGGAAGAGGTTGAACTGCTGGAACACCATGCCCACGCGCCGGTTCACTGCTAGCCGCGCTGCGCGGGTGATCTCGTCGGCATCGACATCGACGCCGCACACATGCAGGCGCCCCTGCTGGAAGGGCTCCAGCAGATTGACCGTGCGCACCAGCGTCGACTTGCCCGAGCCCGATGGGCCGCAGATCACGATGCGTTCGCCGGGCGCCACCTGCAGCTCGATGTCGCGCAGCGCGTGGTAGTCGCCGTACCACTTGTTGATGCCGGACATCCGTACCACGGACGCGGTTTGGGGTTCGTTGGAAGGCGTGTTCGTCATCGGCAATTCATTCGAGTCAGCGCGCTGTTTCGAGCCGCCGGCTGTAGCGCGAGAGGCCCCAGCAGATGGCCAGGTAAATCAGCGCCAGGAAGACGTGGCCGGAGGTCAGGATGTTCGCGTCGCCCACCCATCCGGGCGACTTGGCACCGGTCTCCACCGCACCGAGCAGGTCGTTGACGCCGATCACCGACAGCAGCGTCGTTTCCTTGATCACCGCGATCATGATGTTGACGAGCGCCGGCACCACCGCGGTGACGGCCTGCGGCAGCACGATGAGGCGCAGGGCATTGAAGTCGCTCAGGCCGACGGTCGTGGCCGCTTCGAGCTGGCCTCGGCCGATCGATTGCAGCCCGCCGCGGAAGACCTCCGCTGCCATTGCCGCATTGAACAGCGCGAACGCGGCGAGCGCGCGCGAGAAGAGGTCGACGTTCGAGCCTCTGGGCAAGAACATCGGCACCAGCGTGGCGGCGATGAACAAGATGACCAGCAGCGGCACCGAGCGCATGGTTTCGACAAACGCAATGCAGAGCCAGCGCACCACCGGCAGCCGGCGCGAGCGGCGGCCGAGTGCAAGCAGGAGGCCCAACGGGAGCGCGGTCGCGAACGTGGCCAGGGTGACGACGAGCGTCAGCAGCAGGCCGCCCCAGCGCGTCGGCGGCACGAAAGGCAACACGCCACCGCCCAGCAACAGCAGGAAGAACAGCACCGGCATGCAGACGAAGCCCACCAGCACGCGCTGCAGGCTCGCACCGTCCGCGCGACGAACCACCCAGGTCCAGAACAGCGCGAAGGCCGCGAAGCAGGTCCAGGCGCGCCACAACTGGTCCGACGGATAGTCGCCGACCAGCCAGGGCTTCCATCGAGAAATCACGAAGGCCCAGCAGGCGCCTCGGCTGTCGGGGCATGACTCGCTCGATGGGCCTGTCCAGTGCGCATGGACGATCGCCCAGTCGAAGAAGCGCCATATCGCAAACACGAATACGGCCAGCAACACCAGCGAGATCGCTCCCATCACTGGGCCCGGAAACCAAGTCCGTTGCCAACGGGTGAGCGCCGAGGTCGCGCTGACCGGCGCAGCGCGCGGAGCGACGAGTGCCTCGCGTACGAAGCGGCTCATCTCAGCGGCCATGGTGTTTCGTCAGTTGGCGATTCGCGAGGTTCACTACCAACGCGATGACGAGGTTGATGGCTGCATACAGCACGACGACCAAAGCCATCGCTTCGAGCGCCTGCCCGGTCTGACTCAGCACCGTGCCGCCGACGATCTGCATGACATCCGGGTAGCCGATGGCTGCGGCGAGCGACGAGGCCTTGGCGAGCGTCTGGTACTGCCCGCCGGATGCCGGCAACGCGACGCGCAGGGCTTGCGGCAACACGATGAGGAACGCAGCGCGTACGCCGCTCAAGCCCACCGTGGCCGCGGCTTCGGACTGCCCGCGAGGCACCGACAGGATGCCCGCCCGAAAGATCTCCGCGAGGAAGGCGCTGTTGTAGATCGAGAGGCCAAGCGTCAACGCGATGAGTTCCGGAAGCAACGCGATGCCGCCGCTGACGCTGAAGCCTTCGGCGATGGGCATGTCCCATCCACTCGATGTCAGGTGTGGAAGGAACAGCCCCCGGTTGTTCAGCAGCGCAGGGCCGATATGCAGGCTGTCACCGACATCCGGTAGCAGCGCGATTGCAGAGAAGTACCAGAAGAAGATCTGGAGCAGCATGGGGATGTTGCGGAACACCTCCACGTAGGCGGTCGATGCGCTGCGAACCAGCGGATGTGTGCTGAGTCGGCCGAAGGCTATGAGGAGTGCGATGGCCGTGCTCAGCAGGATCGCCAGCGTGACCACCAGCAGCGTGTTGAGGGCGGCAATGACGATTGCATCGCCGTAGGTCGACGATGGGCCGAACGGCACCAGCGTCTGCGCGATCTCGAAGCCCGCGTTGGTCCGCAGGAAGCCCCAGCCGATAGACACCCCCAGCGTGCGAGCGTTGACCACGAAGTTGGCGATGCCGCGCCACGCGAGCCATCCGATCACGGCCAATAGCAGGATCTGCCCGACATAGCCCGGCAACCGTTCCATGAAAACGGCGCGAGACATCTTCGAGCGGCGAGGGGCCGTCATGCACGAACCGGGCGCGCGAGGCGCCGCGTCACAGTCAGCGAACGGGGATCGCCATCATCAGGCCGCCGTTGGCGACCAGCGCATTACGACCGCGGTCAAGGCGCAGAGGCGTCTTGGGGCCGACATTGCGATCCCACACATCGCCGTAGTTGCCCACCGCCTTGATGGCCTTGTAGGCCCAGTCGGCGTTCACACCCAGCTTGACGCCGAGATCACCGTTGACGCCCAGCAGGCGCTGCACGTCAGGGCTTTGCGAATTGCGCTGTTCATCGACATTGGCCTGCGTGACACCGAGTTCCTCGGCCGCCACCAGCGCGTTCATCGTGAAGCGCACCACGGCTTCCCAGCGCGGCTGGCCTTGCGCCACGATCGGCCCGATGGGTTCGTTGGACACCGTCTCCGCCAGCACCTTGTACTCGTCACGGTTCGGCAGCTTGGCGAGGCGGGCGGCGAGGCCCGAGCGGTCGTTGATGGCTGCATCGCAGCGCTTGCCGACGAAGGCGTCCCACGCCTGCTCCTGCGAGGCGAAGGTGACGATCTTGTATTTGAGGTTGTGCGCGCGGAAGTAGTCCGCCACGATCAGTTCCGACGTGCTGCCCTGCGCGGTGCAGATGGTCGCGTTGTTCAGGTCGGCGATCTTGCTGGCCTTCGACTTGGTGGTCACCGCGAAGCCCTGGCCGTCGAAGAACATCACCTTGGGGAACTTGAGGCCGCTCACGTCGCGGCTCTGCGTCCAGGTAAAGCGGTGTGTGAGCACGTCGACCGCACCGGTGGGCAGGCCCGCGAATGCGGTCTTCAGGTCCATCGGCGTGAGTTCGATCTTGGTGGCATCGCCCAGCGTTGCAGCGGCGATGGCCCTGCACAGGTCGATGTCGAAGCCTTCGCGCTTGCCGGCGTTGTCCTCGGCCGAGAAGCCGGGTGCTGCGAGCGTCACGCCGCACTTGACGGTGCCGCGGGCTTTCACGTCATCGAGTACGTCGGCGCGCGCGGCGCCGGTCAATGCCGCGAGGGCGGAGAGTCCGATCAAAGTCTGGCGAGCGTGCGCCGGGATCCTGGGGATGCGCATGTTGTCTCTGATTCTTTGTGGTTGGATCGCGGGCAGCGTAGCACCGGCAATCCATGAATCAGACCCTAGGAAACCCTGTCCGGGGCGCTACTCCCCGCGCAGTGCGCGATCGAAATCCGCGATCAGCTCTTCAGCATCTTCCAGCCCGACCGAGACGCGGACCAGCCCGTCCGCGATGCCCATCTGCGCACGCACCGCGGCGCCGGCTTCCCAGAAGATCGTCGGCGCGACGGGAATGATCAGCGTGCGGTTGTCGCCCAGCCCTGTAGCCTTGATCGGCAGTTGCAGGCGATTGAGCGTCGCCTGCATGTCGAGACCGTCGCGCAGTTCGAACGCCATCAGCCATGAGCCCGCCTTGAAGTGCTTGACCGCAAGCGCGTGCTGCGGATGGCTTTCGAGCATGGGGTAGTGCACTGCCGCAATGGACGGGTGGCTCTGCAGAAAGCGCGCAAGCGACAGCGCGGTGGCGCTGGTCTGCGCGACGCGCAACGCGAGCGTCTCCGCGCCAAGGCTGATGCGGTGCGCCTGTTCCGGCGACAGCGTTGCGCCCATGTCGCGCAGCGCCTTCTTGCGCAACTGCTGCAGCCCCTGCTGACGCGGATCGACATTGCGATAGCTCGGCGAGATGTTGGGATAGGCCGCCCAGTCGAAGAGGCCTGTGTCGGTGACCGCACCGCCAAGAGCTGCACCGTGGCCCGCGATCGTCTTCGTCAGCGAATTGATCACCAGCCCGGCACCGACGGTCTTCGGGCGGAAGATGGCGGGGGAGGTGATGGTGTTGTCCACCACATAAAGGATTCCGCGCTCGCGGCACAGCGCACCGATGGCGTCGAGATCCGGCACCTGCGTGCCCGGATTCGCCACCGTCTCGACGAACACCATCCGCGTATTAGGCTTCAATGCGGCGCGCACGTTTTCGACGGCGCAGGCGTTGACCTTCGACACCTCGATGCCGAGGTCGCCCATCGTGCCGAACAGGCTGTTGGTGTTGCCGAAGACGAACTGGCTCGACACCAGGTGATCGCCCGCGCGCAGCAGCGTGAGGAAGATCGCGGTCAGTGCGGCCATGCCGGTCGAGAACGACACGGTGCCGATGCCGCCTTCCAGCAGGGTGATCTTGTTTTCGAGCGCAGCACTGGTTGGCGTGCCCTGGCGTGCATAGTTGAAGCCGCCCTTGAGCGTGCCCTGGAACACACCGATCAGATCTTCGACACGGTCGAAGCCGTATTGCACCGAGGTGTGAATCGGCTTGTGGATGGCCCCGTGCTCGACGCCGAAGCGGCGGTCGGCATGCACGGTGGCGGATGGGGGCAGTGGGCCCTTGTCGTTTTCAGCGTTGCTCATATCTCACCTCAGCACTTCGAGCAGGCGGTCCAGCCCGCCTTCATTGATCGCGACCATGGCCTGCTCGCGCACCTTCGGCTTTGCGTGGAAAGCCACTGAAAGGCCCGCTTCGCCCATCATCGGCAGGTCGTTCGCGCCGTCGCCGACGGCGATGGCTTCCTGCGGCGAGATACCGAGCAGCGATGCGACTTCGAGCATCGTGCGCCGCTTTTCCGCGCCGTCGCAGATGTCACCCCACGATTGCTGCACCACCTCGCCGGTGAGCTTGCCGTCTGCTTCGTCGAGCAGGTTGGAGCGTGCGAAGTCGATGCCGAGCCGATCCTTCACGCGGTTCGCGAAGAAGGTGAAGCCGCCAGAGACCAGCAGCACCTTGAGGCCGGCGGCCTTGCAGGCGCCCACCAGTTGCTCCGCACCGGGATTGAGCTTCAGGCGCTCGTCGTAGACCTTCTGCAGTGCATCGACCGGCACCCCCTTCAGCAGCGCGACGCGGCGGCGCAGGCTTTCCTTGAAGTCCTTGATCTCGCCGCGCATCGTGGCTTCGGTGATCGCGGCGACCTCGGCCTTCTTGCCGACCGCATCGGCGATCTCGTCGATGCATTCGATGTTGATCAGCGTCGAGTCCATGTCGAAAGCGATCAGCTTGAAATCGGCCAGTGCGAGCGGCGGCGTGAAGCGCTGCACGACGAGGCCGGGAGAGATTTCCTTGGAGGTCATACCGATGCGGTTTCCTGTACTTTGGGCTGGCCCAGACTGCGGAGCACGTCGCGCACCATCTGCGCGCGGTCCTTGGGCTCCTTGAGCTCACGCTCGATGCGCAGCTTTTCGTTGCCGGCGAGCTTGATGTGCCTGTTCTTCTGGATGAGGTTGATGATGTTCATCGAATCGACCGGCGGGTCTTTCTTGAACGTGATGTTGATGACGCCCGGCGCGGCATCGACCTTGGTCACGCCGTAGGGCAGCGCGAGCACACGCAGGCGATGCATGTCGATCAGCGTCTGCGCCTGCGGCGGCAGCTTGCCGAAGCGGTCGACGATCTCTTCGAGCAGCATGTCGATCTGGTCGGAGGTCTTTGCGGTCGCGAGCTTCTTGTAGAACGACAGGCGCAGGTGCACATCGCCGCAGTAGTCGTCGGGCAGCAGGGCGGGGGCGTGCAGATTGATCTCGGTCGTCACCGACAGCGGCGACAGCAGGTCGGGCTCCTTGCCTGCCTTGAGCGAGCGCACCGCCTCGGACAGCATCTCGTTGTAGAGCTGGAAGCCGATCTCCATCATGTTGCCGCTCTGGTTCTCGCCGAGCACCTCGCCCGCGCCCCGGATCTCCAGGTCGTGCATCGCGAGGTAGAAGCCGGAGCCGAGTTCTTCCATCTGCTGGATGGCGTCCAGCCGCTGAGCGGCCTGCTTGGTGAGGCCGTCGATGTCCGGCACCATCAGATAGGCATAGGCCTGATGGTGGCTTCGCCCGACGCGTCCGCGCAACTGGTGCAACTGCGCGAGGCCGAACTTGTCGGCGCGGCTCATCACGATGGTGTTGGCGCTCGGCACGTCGATGCCGGTCTCGATGATGGTCGAGCACAGCAGCATGTTGTAGCGCTGGGCCACGAAGTCGCGCATCACACGCTCCAGCTCGCGCTCGGGCATCTGGCCGTGGGCGACCGCGATGCGGGCCTCGGGCAGGATCTCTTCCAGCTTCTGGCGGCGGTTCTCGATGGTCTCGACCTCGTTGTGCAGGAAGTAGACCTGCCCGCCGCGCTTGAGCTCGCGCAGCACGGCCTCGCGGATCACGCCGGTGCCTTCGTTGCGTACGAAAGTCTTGATGGCCAGGCGCCGCTGCGGCGCAGTGGCGATCACGCTGAGGTCGCGCAGCCCTTCGAGTGCCATGCCCAGCGTTCGCGGGATCGGCGTCGCGGTCAGCGTGAGCACGTCGACCTCGGCACGCATCGCCTTCATCGCTTCCTTATGGCGCACGCCGAAGCGGTGTTCCTCGTCGATGATCAGCAGGCCGAGGTTCTTGAACTGGACCGATTGCGAAAGCAGCTTGTGCGTGCCGACCACGATGTCGACGCTGCCGTCGGCCAGCCCCTTCGCGGCGGTGGTGATTTCCTTGGCCGAACGGAAGCGGCTCATCTCCGCGACCTTGACCGGCCATTTCGCGAAACGGTCGACCAGCGTCTGGTAGTGCTGTTCCGCGAGCAGCGTGGTCGGCGCGAGGAAGGCGACCTGCTTGCCACCCGTCACCGCGACGAAGGCGGCGCGCAACGCAACCTCGGTCTTGCCGAAGCCCACGTCGCCGCAGACGAGGCGGTCCATCGGGC
This sequence comes from Variovorax sp. Sphag1AA, assembly GCF_014192575.1. GTDB lineage: Bacteria > Pseudomonadota > Gammaproteobacteria > Burkholderiales > Burkholderiaceae_C > Variovorax. Next base: position 511,139 of record NZ_JACHYC010000001.1, read on the forward strand.
GCGGCGAGATCATGTCCTGGATGACCGCGTGGATCGCAGCCTTCTGATCGGCGGTCTCGTCGAAGCCGAAGTCGTTGGCGAACACCTCGTAGTCGGCTGCGGAGAAGCGGAAGGCATAGCCTTCGCGCGCCGCACGGCGGGCATAGATGTTGAGCAACTCGGCGGCCGAGTCGCGCACCTGCTCGGCGGCCTTGCGCTTGGCCTTTTCCCATTGGCCGGAGCCGAGCTTGTGCAGCGGCGCTTCGTCGGCGCTCACGCCGGTATAGCGGCTGATGAGATGCAACTGCGAGACCGGAACGTAGAGCGTCGCCTTGTCGGCGTATTCCAGATGCAGCATCTCCTGCATCAATGGTTTGCCGTCGGGACCCGTGCCCTGGCCGAGGTCCATGTTGATGAGGCCCCGGTAGCGGCCGATGCCGTGCGCCGAGTGCACGATGGGGTCGCCCACCGCGAGTTCGCTCAGGTCCTTGATCAGCGCTTCGACGTCGCTGACCTGTTCCTGCTTGCGATTGCGCCGGCGCGCTGAGGGCGCAGCGGCAAAGAGTTCGGTCTCGGTAACGAAGTCGATGCCCTGTTCGCGCCACGCGAAGCCGGCGACCAGCGCGGCGGTGGCGATGCCGATCTTTTCATCAGGCGAGGCTTCGAACTCGGCCAGAGAGTCGAAGGCCGGTGGGCCAACGCCGCTGGCTCGCAGGAAGTCCAGCAGGCTTTCACGACGGCCGTCGCTTTCTGCGATGAACAGCACCCGGTGCGGCGTCGCCTTGATGTGGTCCTTGAGCTTGACCAGCGGATCGTCCGCGCCGCGCACCACGGCGAAGGGCGGCAGGACGTCGAATTCCGCATAAGGCGCATCGGTGGGTACGTCGCCGCGCAGCGCAAGCTGGGCGTGCGGCTTGGCGCGCTGATAGAACTGCTCGGCGTTCAGGAACAGCGCCTCGGGCGGCAGCGCAGGGCGCTCCGGATCGCCACGCACGAGGCGGTAGCGTTCGCTGGTGTCCTGCCAGAAGTTCTGGAACGCGGGCTCCAAGTCGCCGTGCAGCACCAGGGTCGCGTCCGTGCCGAGGTAGTCGAACACCGTGGCCGTTTCTTCGAAGAAGAGCGGGAGGTAGTACTCGATCCCGGCGGTGGCGACGCCGTTCCCCATGTCCTTGTAGATGCGGCTGCGGGTGGGGTCGCCTTCGAGCAGCTCACGCCACCGGCTGCGGAATCGCGCGCGGGCGTCGTCGTCCATCGGAAACTCGCGGCCTGGTAGCAGGCGCACTTCCGGCACGGGGTAGAGGCTGCGCTGCGTATCGGGGTCGAAGGTGCGGATGGAGTCGATCTCGTTGTCGAACAGATCGACCCGGTACGGCACCGGCGAGCCCATCGGGAACAGGTCGATCAGCCCGCCGCGCACAGCGTATTCGCCCGGACTCACCACCTGCGTCACGTGGCTGTAGCCGGCCAGCGTGAGCTGGGCCTTGAGCTTGGCCTCTTCCAGCTTCTGACCGCTCTTGAAATGGAAGGTGTAGCCCGCGAGGAAGCCCGGTGGCGCGAGGCGGTAGAGAGCCGTCGTAGCCGGGATGATCACCACGTCGGCATCCTTCTGGCTGATGCGCCAGAGGGTCGCGAGGCGTTCGCTGATCAGGTCCTGGTGCGGCGAGAAGTTGTCGTAGGGCAGCGTTTCCCAGTCGGGGAAGAGCGCGCAGCGCAGCTCGGGCGCAAAGAAGACGATCTCGTCGATCAACCGCTGAGCGTCGTTGGCATCGGCGGTGAAGACGGCGGTCGCGCGACCGGCGGCTTTCTCGCGCCCGGCCAGTTGCGCAAGCATCAGTGCATCGGCCGACAGGGGCGGGCGGGGCAGCGTGAAGCGCTTGCCGGCCGTGAGTTGGGGGAGGTCCATGAAGTGCCTGGAAATGCAGAACACCCCGCGCCGACCGGCGAGGGGTGTGAAAGGCGATTCTAGAATGGCTGCCCCGTTCACGCAGGCCGCTCGCAACCATGTCCGTTTCCCGTCTTTACGTGTTGATTCCCTGCGCCGGCACCGGCAGCCGCGCCGGTGGAAAAGGGCCCAAGCAGTACCAGCGGATCGGGGGCCGGCCCATGGTCGAGCACACCTTGGAGGTCTTCCGGTCCCTCAAGGGCGTCTTTGCCGGCGTCGCGCTGGTGGTTTCTCCGGAGGATTCGGATGTCGGCATCGTTCTGCAGCGCTTTCCGGCCGATGGGGAACATCTGTTCCGCGTCGGTGGCGCCACCCGCGCCGCGACGGTGCGCAACGGGCTGACTTCATTGCGGCAGGCCGGTGCAGGTGCGCACGACTGGGTGCTTGTGCATGACGCGGCGCGCTGCCTCGTCACCCCCACGCAGATCGAAGCGCTGATCGCCGCCTGCGAGCACGATGCCGTCGGCGGGCTGCTCGCGCATCGGCTGGCGGACACGCTCAAGGTCGCATCGCCCGACGGCCGAGTGGCGAGCACTGCGACACGCGCCGACAAATGGCTGGCCCAGACCCCGCAGATGTTCCGCATCGGGATGCTGCTCGACGCGCTCGAGCGCGCCGGCGATTCGGTGACTGACGAGGCCAGTGCGATCGAAGCCCTCGGGCTCGCGCCGCTGCTGGTGCCGGGCAGCGGCCAGAACTTCAAATTGACCTATCCGGAGGATTTCGCGCTCGCGGATGCCATCCTGCGCAGCCGGAAGATCCAACCATGACCCCACTCAATCTGCGAATCGGCGAAGGCTGGGACGTCCATCAGCTCGTCTCGGGGCGCAAGCTCATGCTCGGCGGCGTCGAAGTGCCGCACACCATGGGTTTGCTCGGCCACTCGGATGCCGACGTGCTGCTGCACGCGATCACCGACGCGCTGCTCGGCGCGGCCGGGCTCGGCGACATCGGGCGTCATTTTCCTGACACGGATGCGCAGTACCGCGGCGCCGACTCAGCGGTGCTGCTGGCCGAGGCTGCACGCCGCGTGCGCGCCGCAGGTTGGGAGATCGGCAACATCGACTGCACGGTGATCGCCCAGGCGCCGAAGCTTGCGCCGCACATCTCGGCGATGTGCGAGCGCATCGCGGCGGTGCTCGGCGTCGAAGCCGGTCAGGTGAACGTGAAGGCCAAGACGGCCGAGAAGCTCGGTCCGGTAGGCGAAGGGCGCGCTATGGAGTCGCGCGCCATCGCGTTGATCCACCGCTAGCCGTTACGGCCGCGTTTGCGGCTGTTTGTCCTTGTCCTTCGCCTGCGAGGGATCACCACCCCGCGCCGAGGCTGCGCGCGGCATGCGGATGTGCGCGGCCAGCCCACGACCCGGCGTGCTGGTGAGCGCAAAAGTGCCGCCCATGCGTTCGATGTTCTTGGTGACGATCGACAGGCCAAGACCCGCTCCCGCCGCCGAGGTGCGTGCCACATCGCCGCGGAAGAACGGCTTGCTCAGCTGCGACAGCAGGGCTGGCGCAACGCCCGCGCCATGGTCGCGCACCTTGATCAGCACCGCGTCGTTGTGGGCCTGCGCCTGGATCGTGACGTCGGCGACGCCGGTCGAGGGCGTCTTGCCGTAGCGCCGCGCGTTTTCGACCAGGTTGGAGATCACGCGCTGCAGTTCCACCTCGTCGGCCATGACCCGCAGGTCGGTCGGTACATCGACGGTGATCTTGATGTCTTCATGGTCCTGCACGGCATAGGCGCAGGCGTCGACCACGTCGCGCAGCAGCACGGGTTTGAAATCGACGTGGTCCGGGCGCGCGTAGTCGAGGAACTTGTCGATGATCGCGTCGAGCTGCGCGATGTCGGCGGCCATGTGGTCGCGCGCATCCGGGTCGGCGACGCTCATCTCGGTTTCGAGGCGCAGCCGGGCGAGCGGGGTGCGCAGGTCGTGCGAAATGCCGGCGAGCATCACCGCGCGGTCCTGCTCGATCTTGGCGAGCTGGTCGGCCATGCGGTTGAAGCCGACGTTCACGGCGCGGATCTCGTTGGTCCGCGCGCGCTCGTCGAGTCGATGCGCCTCGTATTCGCCTTCGCGTACCTGCATCGTGGCCTGCGACAACTGCTTGAGCGGCCGGTTGATGAGTCGCGTGATCAGCGCCGCGCCGGCGAGCGAGAGCGCCATCGTTGTCGCCAGCCAGATCAGCCAGGTGCGGCGGTCGAGGCGGCTGAAGCGGGTCGGGTCGACCAGCAGCCAGTAAGTGTCGCTTTCGATGGTGAAGCCGATCCACAGGCCTGGTTCGTCGTTGACGCGGCTGGCGACCGTGGTGCCTTCGCCAAGGCGCGCGATCAGCTCTTCGGTGACGCGCTGGTCCAGCGCGCCGCTGGTGTAGGGCAGGAAGCGGTCGCCCGGCTCCCGGGGCAGGATGCGAACGCCTTCCTGGTCGGCCAGCGTCTTGATCAGCGAAACGCGCGTGATGGCATCGGAATACACGAGCGCCGCGCGCGTGAGGTTCACGAGCGACGCGATCTGGTGCGCGGTCTGGATCGCGCGCGGCTCGTATTCGAGCGCGCGAAAGGTCTGCAGCCACGCGACCGTACAGCCCACGAGCAGCAGGACGAGCAGAAAGAAAGTCCGCCAGAACAGGCTGAGGCCGAGCTGCAGCCGGGTGCGGCGCTTGCGCGAGCCGATCCCGTCAAGCGGGCTCGGCAGCGTGCCCTGGGTGCTGTCCTCTAGCGGGCTTGGCTGTGTGGTCTGGGGGCCGAGCGTCACGGCCACGGACGTCTATGCCTCAGGTCGTGCCGTCCGGCACGAACACGTAGCCGACGCCCCAGACCGTCTGGATGTAGCGCGGCGCCGCGGCGTCGGATTCGACCAACTTGCGCAGGCGCGAGATCTGCACGTCCAGGCTGCGGTCGAAGGGCTCGAACTCGCGGCCGCGAGCGAGCTGGGCCAGCTTTTCGCGCGACAGCGGCTGGCGCGGATGACGCACCAGTGCCTTGAGCATCGCGAACTCGCCGGTGGTGAGCGAGAGCTCTTCGCCGTCCTTCTTAAGGGTCCGCGAGCCGAGGTCGAAGCTGAACGGACCGAAGTTCACTGTCTCGTTGTCGGTCGATGGGGCTCCCGGCGCTTCGAGCGGCGGCCGGCGGCGAAGCACCGCGTGGACGCGAGCAAGCAGCTCTCGCGGGTTGAAAGGCTTGCCGAGGTAGTCGTCGGCGCCGACTTCGAGGCCGACGATGCGGTCGACGTCCTCGCCCTTGGCGGTCAGCATGATGATCGGGGTGCGGTCGTTGGCTGCGCGGAGCCGGCGGCAGACCGAGAGGCCGTCTTCGCCCGGCATCATCAGGTCGAGGACGATCAGGTCGACCGTGTCGCGAAGCAGGATCCGGTTCAGCGCCTTGCCATCTTCGGCCACGATCACCTCGAAACCTTCCTGGGTGAGGTAGCGGCGAAGCAGGTCGCGGATGCGGGCGTCGTCGTCGACGATCACGATCTTGTCAGTGCGAGCTGGAGTCTGATTCATTTTTACAACGCTGAATTTGTAACAGGGCCAATTCTGAGGGTGTTCGCACCCGATGCGTCGCTTTAAGTATTTGTTTGACACTAAGTTACAAAACTTGCGGCCGCTAGCGGGTAGGACGTTCACGCATTGCGTTGCGATGGCAAAGTTGGTTTTGCTGTCCCACAGTCGTTATGAAAAGCAACAAATTCGCACTGTCTTTTGTCTTCGCCTGCGCGTCGTTCGGCCTTGTCGCCGAAGCGGGGCCTGTCAATTTCTTCCCCACTGGCGGTGTTCAGCAGCGCAGCCTGCGCGATGCGGTCGAAGCTCATCGTGCGGCGACCCGCGCTGAAGTCAGGCAGGGCGAGGCGATGGCTGGCCGTCGGCTGACGCCGGCCGAACTCGCGGAGTTGCGTCAACAGGTGCGACAACAATCGGCGCCGCGATCGCTCCCCACAGAATCCGTGCCGGCCGAGCGCATGGTTCCGGCACCCGATTTCAAGGGCGTCGCGCTGGGCAAGTCGCGGCCATGAGTGGTGCCCGCACGGGCACCTTCTCTTTCAACTTCAAAGGAATTCAGTCTTGAACAAAGCCAAATGGTTGGCGGCTTGTGCCGTCCTGATGAGCACCACGGTGGCCTGGTCGCAGGCCGTCACGCTTCCGTCTCCGCAGAACGTACTGCAGTTGTCGGCGAACGCCACGGTGGAAGTTCAGCAGGACCAACTCAGCATGACGCTTTCGACGACGCGCGACGGCACCGACGCAAGCACGGTGCAAGCGCAGCTCAAGTCAGCGCTCGACGCCGCGCTGGCAGAGGCGCGCAAGAGTGCGCAACCCGGGCAACTCGATGTGCAGACAGGCAACTTCACCATGTCGCCGCGCCGCAGCCGCGACGGCAAGCTCACCGGCTGGCAAGGGTCTGCCGACCTGATTCTCGAAGGCCGGGATTTCCCGCGGATCGCCCAGACCGCTGGCCGGATTTCGACGCTGACCGTCCGGAATGTCGGATTCAGCCTGAGCCGCGAACAGCAGGCCAAGGTCGAAGCGGAAGCCCAGGGCCAGGCAATCGACAACTTCAAGCAGCGCGCCGACGAACTGGCCAAGCGGCTCGGCTTTGCCGGCTACACGCTGCGCGAGGTGTCGGTCAACTCGCACCTCGGCGGCCCGATCCAGCCGCGCGTCATGGCGATGGAAATGGCCAAGGCAGCGTCGTCTGATGCGCCGGTGCCGATCGAGGCGGGCAAGACCAGCGTGGTGGTGAACGTCTCGGGATCGGTCCAGCTGAAGTAGCCGGACCGTAGTGCCCGCTTACTGGGCGGTCCAGCCGCCGTCGACCTGCCAGGCCACGCCGCGGACTTGATCCGCCGCCGGGGAGCACAGGAACACAGCCAGCCCGCCTAGCTGCTCGACAGTGGTGAACTGCAGCGAAGGCTGCTTTTCGCCGAGCAGTTCTTTCTGGGCCTGAGCGACCGCGATGCCTTCGCGCGCGGAGCGATCGTCGATCTGCTTCTGCACCAGCGGCGTCAGCACCCATCCGGGGCAGATCGCGTTGCAGGTGACGCCGGTGGTCGCGGTTTCGAGGGCGACCGTCTTCGTGAATCCGACGATGCCGTGCTTGGCTGCGACGTAAGCCGACTTTTGAGCCGAAGCGACGAGCCCGTGCGCGGAAGCGATGTTGATGACCCGGCCCCAGTTGGCCGCACGCATCGCAGGAATCGCGAGACGGGTGGTATGGAACGCGCTGGTCAGATTGATGGCGATGATCGCGTCCCAGCGCTCCGGCGGGAAGTCTTCGACGTTTGCGACGTGCTGGATGCCGGCGTTGTTCACGAGCACATCCACGCGATCGAATTTCGAGGCGGCGAACTTCATCATGTCCGCGATCTGGTCAGGCTTGCTCATGTCGGCACCGTGGTACTCGACATTGACGCCCAGTGCTGCGATTTCCGCGCGTGGCTGTTCGGAATCCCCGAAACCATTGAGCAAGATGTTTGCGCCTTGCTGTGCAAGGGCCTTGGCGATTCCAAGGCCGATGCCACTGGTGGACCCCGTGACGAGCGCGGTTTTGCCTTTGAGCATGATGATGAACTCCGGTTGAAGTAGGATGCAACGAGACCATTATCTTCATCGCGACTTCGCTTTTTCTGACATGACCGCGCCAGCTTTTCATCACGCGCCCCGTGAGGCTTGCCGGCTGGCAGGGCGGTCGAATTTCCGGCGTCCAGAACTGTGAAGCGCGAGCAATCCAACCTTCAGGCGCCATCCACGCCGGAATCGATCGTGGTCGACTACCCGTTGTCGGCCGCAACCGCGGAGCGGTCGCCGGTGATGGAGAACATGCTCGCGCGTGCTCGCGCATTCGCCGAGCCGCTGATCGCCGACGAGATGTTGGACACCGGCGAAAACACGCTGGCGCATGCGGATGCTGTCGCGCATATCGTCGCGTCGATGGGCGGCTCCGAAGCGATGCAGGCTGCCAGCTATCTCGTCTATTCGTGCCAGCACTTGAACCGGCCGCAGGAAGTCATCGCCAAGGTGTTCGGCGACAACTTCGCGGCGCTCGCCGTAGAGACCACCAAGCTGGTCTATGTGCAGAAGCAGGCACGTTCGGCGACGGCGAATGGCCCTCTGAACGACGGCGCGGGCACGCAGACGGAAAACGTGCGCAAGATGCTGCTGGCTTTCTCGCGCGATCTTCGCGTGGTCATGCTCCGGCTGGCGTCGAGGCTTCAGACGTTGCGCTATGCGGCGGCGTCCAAGAATCCCCCGCCCGAGAACGTCGCGCGTGAATCGCTGCAAGTGTTTGCGCCGCTCGCGAATCGGCTGGGCATCTGGCAGGTGAAGTGGGAGATCGAAGATCTTTCGTTCCGATTCCTCGAGCCCGATACCTACAAGCTCATCGCTCGACTTCTCGAAGAAAAGCGCATCGAGCGAGAGAGCTATGTCGAGCAGTTGAGATCGCGGCTCGAGCGCGAACTGGCCGCCGAAGGCATCAAGGCCAAGGTGCAGGGGCGGCCGAAGAACATCTACAGCATCGTCAAGAAGATGCGAGGCAAGTCGCTCGACTTCGAGCAGGTCTTCGACATCATGGCGCTGCGCGTGATCGTCGGTGACGTCAAGGATTGCTACGCCGCTCTCGCCTGGGTGCACTCGCATTTCCAGCCGATCGATGCCGAGTTCGATGACTACATCGCACGGCCCAAACCCAATGGATACCAGTCGCTGCATACGGTGGTGCGCGATGTGATCGACGGACGGGCTGGCAAGCCGATCGAAATCCAGATCCGCACCGAGGAGATGCACGACCATGCCGAGCACGGCGTGGCCGCGCATTGGGCCTACAAGGAAGCAGGCCAGAAGGGCTATGCGGGTGTGTGGGCGACGGGCGAGTACGACGCGAAGATCGCAGTGCTCCGGCAACTTCTTGCGTGGGAGCGCGATCTGTCCGGTGGCCAGCAGGGGCAAGGGCTCTTCGACGATCGGATCTACGTGCTGACGCCCGACGCGGCAATCGTCGAGCTACCGCAGGGCGCGACGGCGGTCGATTTTGCGTACACGGTTCACACCAGCCTCGGTCATCGCTGCCGCGGCGCGCGCGTCGACGGCGTGATGGTGCCGCTCAACACGCCGCTGCAGAACGGCCAGACGGTCGAAATCATTGCCGCGAAGGAGGGCGGTCCGTCGCGCGACTGGCTCAATGCTGAATTGGGCTATCTCGTGAGCCATCGGGCACGGGCGAAGGTCCGGGCCTGGTTCAACGCGCAGATCACGCACGAGACCGTTGCACGTGGCCGCGAGGCGGTCGAGCGGCTTTTGCAGCGCGAAGGAAAGACGGCACTCAAGCTGGAGGACCTCGCTTCGCAACTCGGGTTCAAGTCGGCGGACAACCTGTTCGAGGTGGTCGGCAAGGACGAGTTTTCGCTTCGCAACATCGAAGTGCTGTTGCGACCGCCAGAGCCACCTGCCAGCCCTGACGATGGCGTCATCATCAAGAAGGCGCGCGGGAGCGAGCAGGCCGGGCGCGGCGGCGTGCTGGTGGTCGGCGTGTCGTCGCTGATGACGCAACTCGCCAAGTGCTGCAAGCCTGCGCCGCCCGATGCGATCCGCGGCTTCGTCACGAAGGGGCACGGTGTGAGCATTCATCGCGCCAACTGCAGCAACTTCAGGTCGATGGCGAGCCAGAACGCGGAACGCGTGATCGACGTCGAGTGGGGCGCGCAGAAGGGCGATGGAGCCGCTGTCTATGCGGTCGATGTCGCGATCGAAGCTGCCGACCGGCAGGGCCTGCTGCGCGATATCTCCGATGTGTTCGCGCGCGAGAAGATGAATGTGATCGGCGTGCAGACGCAGTCCGTCAAAGGGACTGCGTGGATGACGTTCACCATCGAGATCGCCGATGCTGCGCGACTCGTACAGGTGCTTGCCGTGGTCGCTACGGTAGTCGGTGTGCGATCAGTTCGACGTCGCTGAAAAAGTGGCTCGTAAAGCCTGCTATACTCTCGCTTCTCGAATACACACAGGCGCGTAGCTCAGCTGGTTAGAGCACCACCTTGACATGGTGGGGGTCGTTGGTTCGAGTCCAATCGCGCCTACCAATTTACTTGGTCGAGTCTGATTAACCACCAGACGCAAACTGATCAAGTCATCCTCTTCCTCCCGTTCCCTCTCTCCGGCTTCCGGCCCAGATCGCTTGTCGGTCTATGCGGTCTATGGCCTTCGGGTGACTGGCGGTTGCCGCGTCAGTTGTGGTAACTTGCCCTCACGTCACCTCAATGCACTCGACTCCAGGGAACAGATGAACACCCCCGCCGCCGAGATCGATCCAACGCTAGAAGAACTTCGCATCGCGGCGCTGGTGCGGCAGGCACCGCTCGAGTTCGCTCGAGTGGTCTATGGGCTCAACGATCGGGCCAACGGCCGTGCCGGCACCATGGCGGCAGAGGAAGTAGCGCGCACCCTTCGTCAGGGCACTCCGGTGACCCGGGAGCGGGCCGAGCAGCGCGCACGCGCGTATCTCCCGGTCGCGGGGCACGAGCACTGTCCGCGCTGTTGGGTGTTCAACGGCATCAAGAGCCCTTTGCAATATCGGGAAGCGACGGACGAGCGCCCCGAGACGGGTGCCTGCAAGATCTGCGGCGCCGAATACGCGACATCGCTGGACTGACGTCTTCTTTTTTTGGTCAGGGTAAACCTTGGCGCGGTGCAATATGGCCGCTCCCTAGAATCGTTTGCACGCCCTGATGCGAAATTAGAAGGAGTCCCTAGTGCAGAGCAAGAAGTCCGGTACCAAGCCGGTCCAGCGGGTCATCAAGAAGTATCCGAACCGAAGGCTCTACGACACGGAAACCTCCAGCTACATCACGCTCGCCGAGGTGAAGCAGCTTGTCATGAACAAGGAATCCTTCGTCGTGCGGGACGCCAAGACCGGCGACGATCTCACGCGCAGCATCCTGCTGCAGGTGATCCTCGAGGAAGAGGCCGGTGGTGCGCCGATGTTCACTGAGCAGGTGCTCGCCAGCATCATCCGCTTCTACGGTCATGCCATGCAGAGTTACATGGGCCCTTACCTGGAAAAGAACATCCAGGCGATGGCCGAGGTGCAGGCGCAGCTCGCGGAAAAGGCCGAGGGCCTGACGCCGGAGATGTGGGCCCGTTTCATGACGCTTCAATCGCCGGTGCTGCAGGGGCTGATGGGCAACTACGTGGAGCAGTCCAAGAACGTGTTTCTGCAGATGCAGGAGCAGATGCAGAAAAATACAGAGCAGGTCTTGGGCGCATTCGGCATCAAGCGCCCCTGAATTCCGCGTGCCGGCCGATAGCTGGGACAATACGGGGATATGAGCGAAGTAGCCTCCCCCGATAGAACGATTGAGCCGACTACCCCCAAGATCGGCTTTGTGAGTCTTGGCTGTCCCAAGGCCCTGACTGATTCCGAACTGATCCTGACCCAACTGAGCGCCGAGGGTTACCAGACCTCGAAGACCTTCGAAGGCGCAGACCTCGTCATCGTGAACACCTGCGGGTTCATCGATGACGCCGTCAAGGAAAGCCTCGACACGATTGGCGAAGCCCTTGCCGAGAACGGCCGCGTCATCGTCACTGGCTGCCTGGGCGCCAAGACGGGCGAGCAGGGCGGCAACCTGGTGCGCGAGATGCATCCGAGCGTGCTGGCGGTGACCGGGCCCCATGCGACGCAGGAAGTGATGGACGCTGTCCATGCGAACTTGCCGAAGCCGCACGATCCGTTCATTGATCTGGTTCCGCAGGCGTTCGGCGTCGCCGGCCTGAAACTCACGCCGCGGCACTACGCCTATCTCAAGATCAGCGAGGGCTGCAACCATCGCTGCACCTTCTGCATCATCCCGTCCATGCGCGGCGATCTCGTGTCGCGGCCGGTTGGCGATGTGCTTTCAGAGGCGAAAGCGCTGTTCGAGGGCGGCGTCAAGGAACTGCTGGTGATCAGTCAGGACACGTCGGCCTACGGCGTCGACGTGAAGTACCGAACAGGCTTCTGGGACGGTAAGCCGGTCAAGACGCGCATGCTCGAACTCGTGCGTACGCTCGGCGAGATCGCCGCGCCCTATGGCGCGTGGGTTCGGTTGCACTATGTGTATCCGTATCCCAGTGTCGACGAGATCATTCCGTTGATGGCAGAGGGCAAGGTTCTGCCGTACCTCGACGTGCCGTTGCAACACAGTCACCCCGATGTGCTGCGTCGCATGAAGCGGCCTGCCAGCGGCGAGAAGAACCTCGAGCGCCTCGCGCGCTGGCGCGAGGTCTGTCCCGAACTGGTGGTTCGCAGCACCTTCATTGCGGGATTCCCGGGCGAGACCGAGGCGGAGTTCGAGCATCTGCTCGACTTCATTCGCGAGGCGGAGATCGATCGGGCAGGGTGCTTCGCCTACAGCCCGGTGGCTGGCGCTGCTGCAAACGACATTCCCGGGATGTTGCCCGAAGCCGAGCGAGAAGCGCGGCGTGCGCGATTCATGGAGGTGGCGGAAGCCGTCTCGATCGCCAAGCTGCAAAGACGCATCGGTGCAACGATGCAGGTCCTCGTGGATTCCGCGCCCGCGATGGGCCGCAAGGGTGGCGTTGGCCGGAGCTATGCAGATGCGCCCGAGATCGACGGCACCGTGCGGCTGCTGCCGCCCGAGAAGATCAGCAAGACGCTGAAGGTCGGTGAGTTCACTCGCGCACGTATCGTGGGTGCAGAGGGGCACGACCTGATCGCGCTACCGATTTGATGCCGCATACGGCCAAGAAAAAAGCCACCGGAGACCGGTGGCTTGAATCGAAAAACCCTGGAAGGGTGAACTTAAACTTGGTGCCCAGAAGAGGACTCGAACCTCCACGATGTTACTCGCTAGTACCTGAAACTAGTGCGTCTACCAATTCCGCCATCTGGGCCCACATATCTGCCGAAGCAGTTATGTTTTGAATTTCAGGAAAGAAGGAGATCATATCAAAAATTTTGGCCATTCCGGCGGATTGCTGGATGAAGTTGAAGGAACGGTTCTTGGACATCGCGACGGACACGGTTTCGTGCAGCGCGATGACGGTGAAGCCGACATCTATTTGCCCCCTAACGAGATGCGCGCGGTCCTGCACAAGGACCGCGTCAAGGCGCGTGTCGTGCGGCTCGATCGACGAGGCCGTCCGGAGGGTCGTGTCGTCGAGATACTTGAGCGGCCCGAGCAGCCCATCATCGGGCGCCTTCTGCACGAAGGCGGCGTGTGGCTTGTGGCGCCGGAGGACAAGCGCTACGGTCAAGACGTGTTGATCCCCAAGGGCGCGACAGGCACTGCGAAGGTCGGGCAGGTCGTGGTCGTGCAGCTCACCGAGCCGCCTGCGCTCTTCGGGCAGCCCGTGGGTCGTGTGAAGGAAGTGCTCGGCGAGATCGACGACCCCGGCATGGAAATCGAGATCGCTGTTCGCAAGTACGGCGTGCCGCACGAGTTCTCCGAAGCGTGTCTCGCGGAAGCGAAGGCGCTGCCCGACAAGGTGCGTCCCGCGGACAAGAAGGGGCGAATCGATCTCACTGACATTCCCCTGGTCACCATCGACGGCGAGGATGCGCGCGACTTCGACGATGCGGTGTACTGCGAGCCCGCCAAGGTCGGCCGGGGCAAGGGCTGGCGTCTGCTGGTTGCGATTGCCGACGTCAGCGCGTATGTGCAGACCGGCTCGGCCATCGACATCGATGCCTACGATCGCGCGACCAGCGTGTACTTCCCGCGCCGCGTGATCCCGATGCTGCCGGAGAAGCTGTCCAATGGCCTTTGCTCCCTCAACCCCGAGGTCGAACGGCTGTGCATGGTCTGCGACATGCTCGTGGCGGCCGATGGCGAGATCTACGCCTATCAGTTCTACCCCGCGGTCATGTGGAGCCATGCGCGTTTCACCTATACCGAGGTCGCCGCGATCCTCGGCAACACGCGAGGACCTGAGGCGCAGAAGCGCAAGGAGCGTGTCAAGGACTTGCTGAATTTGCACGACGTGTATCGCGCGCTGCTTGGCCAGCGTTCGAAGCGTGGCGCAGTGGATTTCGAGACGACCGAAACGCAGATCATCTGCGACGAGGCGGGGCGCATCGAGAAGATCGTGCCGCGCACGCGCAACGAGGCGCATCGCCTGATCGAAGAAGCCATGCTCGCGGCCAACGTCTGTAGCGCGGACTTCATCGCAGAGGGCAAGCATCCAGGCCTGTATCGCGTGCACGAAGGTCCGACGCCTGAGAAGAAGGAGATCCTCCGCGGCTATCTCAAGGCAATGGGCGTTGGCCTCTCGATTACCGACGACCCGAAGCCGGGCGAGTTCCAGGCGATCGCCGATGCAACCAAGGAGCGACCCGACGCCCAGCAGATCCACACCATGCTGCTGCGCTCGATGCAACAGGCGATCTACACGCCGATCAACAGCGGTCACTTCGGGCTCGCGTATGAGGCGTACACCCATTTCACCAGCCCGATCCGCCGCTACCCGGACCTGCTGGTGCATCGCGTGATCAAGGCGATCCTCGGCAAGACCAAGTACCAGTTGCCGATGCTGCCAACGCCGGGCGAGGCCCATGCCAAGCTCGCCAAGCGGCTGGCTTCGCGCGTGAAGTCGCCGAACGCCAGGCCGCAGAAGGCCAACGTTGCGCCGAGCAAGGAGGTGCAGGCCTGGGAAGCGGCCGGATTGCACTGCAGCGCCAACGAGCGCCGTGCCGACGAGGCCAGTCGGGATGTGGAAGCCTGGCTGAAGTGCAAGTACATGCGCGAGCACCTCGGCGAGGAGTATGGCGGCGTCGTGACCGCGGCCACCACCTTCGGCATCTTCGTCACACTCGATGCGATGTACGTTGAAGGACTGGTCCACATCACCGAACTTGGTGGCGAGTACTTCAAGTTCGACGAGCAGCGGCAGGAGTTGCGCGGCGAACGCACGGGGATCCGCTATGCGATCGGCACGCGCGTTCGTGTGCAGGTCAGCCGCGTCGATCTTGACGGCCGCAAGATCGATTTCCGCCTGGTGCGCGAAGGCGAAGAGCTCGGGGCCCGCGCCATGAAGGACAAAGGCGCGGTGCCGAGTGGCGTTCCGGTAAAGGCTTCCGCCAAGCGCAGCGCTCGCAAGAAGCCGGAAGCCGTCGAACAAAGCGAACGCGCGCCAAAATCGGCGATGCAGGCCTTCAAGACTGCGGTCAAGAAGGCGGCCAACAAGATGAAAGTAAAAGGGCGCAAGACGCGCCGTTGACCCAAGGAGATTTTGGAATGAGTGTTGAAAAGAAAAGCCGCATCGCCATCGTCACGGGCGCGGGGAGCGGCATCGGCAAGGCGGCCGCACTGGCCCTGCTCGGCGATGGATGGAGCGTCGCGCTGGCTGGCCGCCGCCTCGAACCGCTGGAACAAGTCGCGCAGGAATCGGGCGCAGGTGAGCGGGCATTCGCGGTGTCGACCGATGTTGCCAACCCGGAATCGGTGAAGGCGCTGTTCGCCGCGGTGGTTGAGCGCTTCGGCCGCGTCGATCTCCTCTTCAACAACGCCGGCGTGGGTAATCCGCCGGGGCCGTTCGAGGACTGGACGCCGGAGCAATGGCGCGGGGTCGTCGACATCAACCTGAACGGCATGTTCTATTGCATCCAGCAGGCGTTCCGCACGATGAGCTCGCAGACGCCGCGTGGCGGGCGGATCATCAATAACGGCTCGATTTCGGCCACGACGCCGCGGCCGAATTCGATCGCCTATACGTCCACCAAGCACGCGGTCGAGGGACTGACCAAGACGGCGTCGCTGGATGGCCGCAAGCACGATATCGCGGTGGGCCAGATCGACGTGGGCAATGCACTGACCGAGTTGGCCGCGCGCATGACCAAAGGGGTGCCGCAAGCCAATGGCGAGATCGCGATCGAGCCGACCATGAATGTGTCGATCGTCGGGCAGTCCGTGCTCTACATGGCCAATCTGCCGTTGGATGCCAACGTGCTCTTCCACACGGTGATGGCGACCAAGATGCCCTTCGTGGGCCGCGGCTGACGGCGCTCAGGGGGCGATTTGCCGGCTGCCGCCGGCGAGCGCCCCTGCCGTGAGTGGAATCTCTGGCGGCCAGCGATCCGCGAGGTCTCCGTGGCGCCAGACGGCGTCGCAAGTGGCCGTCATGGGTGGCAGGCCGGAAGCGAGTGCTGCACCGATCATGCCGGCGAGCACGTCGCCTGTGCCGGCCGTTGCCAAACGCCCATTGCCGGTCGGATTGATCACCGGGGTTCCGTTGGGCTCCGCGATCACTGTGCCGGACCCTTTCAGCGCAACGATCGCGCCGAACCTCGCAGCGAGTTCGCGTGCCGCGGCAAGGCGGTTGTGCTGAACCTCGCGGGCGCTCGATTGCAGCAGGCGAGCTGCTTCGAGCGGGTGCGGTGTCAAGACCGTCGGCCGGTTGTTCGAGGTGCGCGCCTTCAGCAGGCTCTGCAGCGCAGGGTCCGCGGCTATGCAATTGAGCGCGTCCGCATCGAGAACCAGCGCGCTGGCGTTCGGGAGGATTTGCGGCAGCAGTTCGCCCACTGCGTTGCCGCCTCCGCATCCGCACACGACGGCCATGTCTGAAAGATCAAGCGTGTCAGGCCGGCGGAACATGAGCTCGGGCCGCACCTGATCTAGTACCGGCGCACCGGCATCGAGCAGCGCGACGAACACTCGCCCTGCGCCAGCGTTGAGGGCCGCAGAGCCTGCGAGCAGGGCCGCGCCTGTCATTCCGGGTGCGCCGCCAATCACTGCGACGTCGCCGTAGCTTCCTTTGTGCGAGGCATGCGGGCGCTCCGATGCGGAACGGAGGCCGGGCAATCTGGCGATTGGCGCCTCCACGACGCCGGAAATGCCAAGGTCGTCAAACCACACGTCGCCCGCGGCGTCTCGGCCGCTCGCCGTGAAAAGTCCGGGCTTGAGCGTCAGCAGACTCAGGCAAACGCGATGCCCCCGTTCGCTCTTTGTTTGGAGGTAGCTTTCGGCGAGGACGCCGGTATCTGCATCGAGTCCTGAAGGCGTGTCGATGCTGAGCACGGGTGTGACTCCACCGGCCATCCTGTGAAGCCAGTCGAGCATCTCGCCCGACGGCGGCCGGGCAGACCCGATCCCGAGCAGGGCATCCACTGCAAGGCCGTAGTGGGACGGGGGTGCGTCGGCAAACGTGACGCCAGCATCCCGTGCACGCTGGAGCGAAGCTTGCGCATCAGCCGGAAGCCGGGCGTCTTCCCCGATGCGGGTGACGACCGTCCTGAAGCCGCGCCGCTGAAGCTGCGCCGCAGCCTCGAAGCCGTCGCCACCGTTGTTACCCGGTCCGCAGGCAACCCAGATGACGCGCGCGTGGGGCGCCAACGCCATCGCCAGCCGGGCCACCGCCAGGCCCGCGCGCTGCATCAGCGTGTGCGGAGGATGGGCCTTGGCTGCCGCTTCCTCGATCTGGCGCGTGGCCGCGATATCAAACAGATCGGCGGCGGTGGCGGAGGTGATGCGAAGCATGCGGCAGTCCTCGTCAGGTCAATGTTGCAGCAGGCGCTCCATTCCGAGGCCCTCAAGGTCAATGCCGGGGTCGCGGCCCTGCATGAGGTCCGCAAGAACACGTGCGCTGCCGCACGAAAGCGCCCAGCCACTGGATCCATGTCCAAGGTTGAGCCAGACGCCCGGCACGCCGCTGGGGCCGATGATCGGCGGCCCATCCGGCAGCATCGGCCGAGCGCCTTTCCATTGCTGGACGCCCGAGCGAAGCGTCACCGCGCCGGGAAACCAGTCCTGGAGTACCTTGTAGAGCGTCTGCAGCGACGCCGGGTTGATCGTTCCGAGCGACCCGCCGATCTCCGCGCTGCCTGCGACTCGCACCCGGAGGCCGAGCCTGGAGATCGCGACCTTGTATCGCTCGTCCATGACCGCGCTGCGTGGCGCATTGAGCGGCTCCCGGATATTTGCGCTGATCGAGTGGCCGTAGACCGGTGCGAGCGGCACACGCAATCCCAGCGGCCTGAGCAAATCCGCGGAGGCGACGCCGGCGCAGACCACCACCGCGTCGAAGCGATGGCTTTCGGAGCCGGACGCAAGCGAAATCTCGGTAGGGGCCGAACGCCTCAGTGGCGCTAGGTCGCAATTGAAATGGAATTGCGCTCCCAACGCCTCGGCCTCCCACTTGAGCAATTGGGCGAACTGCCGGCAATTGGCAACCTCGTCCTCGGGCAGGTAGATGGCCCCGGCGAGCGAGGTGTCGGCACTGAGCGCGGGCTCGATCTTCCGGGCCTCGTCAGCATCGATCTCCTGGAACTTGGTTCCGGCAGCCCGCAGCACGTCGAGGCCGGCCTGGACCAGCTTCTTCTCGCGCTTGGAACGCATGAGCACTAGGTACCCATCGCTGCGCTCGTAGTCGAGCTCGCAGGCTTCGGTGATGGCGTGAAGGCGAGCCCGACTGTAGAAAGCGAGTCGCTGCAACCGCGTACGGTTGGCGAGATAGGTTTCGAGCTTGCAGGCACGTTGCCAGTGCGCCATCCATCGCATGTCGCGCATGGACAGCGGCCAGCGCAACTTGACCGCACCGTGCGTCGACAGGAGCGAGCGAAGCACCTTGCCGCGCATGCCCGGGGCTGCCCACGGAGTGACGTAGCCCGGGGCGACAACACCGGCGTTGGCAAAACTCGATTCCTCGGCCGCGGCGCCGCGTCGGTCGAAGACCATGACTTCATGGCCGTCCGAGGCCAACTCCCAAGCAGTGGTGACGCCGATGATGCCGGCTCCCACGATCGCTACTTTCATTCGGTACTTTGTAGATATTGAATCGACGCCCAGGGGCGGTGTCGGGCCGGACTACCGGCCGCTGAGCGCGTGCTCGGCTTGTAGCGCTACGGCCAGCACCCCGTCATCGTGAAGCGCAGCGTGCCAGATCATCAGGCCGACCGGCAACTCGCCTTGGGTGTGGCATGGAATCGAGATCGCGCAGCCGTCGAGCATGTTGATCACCGACGGGTTGCGCAAAAGCAGTGCGTTGACGCGGAAGAACTCTTCGTCGCGCTCCTTGCCTGGCGCGACGCTCGCGATGGTCGGCGCCGTGATGGGCACCGTCGGCGAGAGCACCGCGTCGAAAGGCGCGAGCGACAGTTCCATTCGGGCGATCCAGTCCCTCCGGGCATTGCAGAGGTCGATGTACTCGTGCGCCTTCATCGACGCGCCCTTCAGGATCCGCTGTGCGACTCGAGGGTCGTAACCTGCGCCGCTGCGCTCGAGCAGATGGCGGTGCCAGGCATAGGACTCCGCTGCAGAGAAGCCGCCGGTGGCGTTGATCGCCGGCAGATCCGCAAGCGCAGGGAGGCTGATTTCAGTGATCTGCGCACCGGCGTTCCGCAGCGTGCGGAGCGTTCGCTCGAAGGCGCCGGCAACGACCGGATCCATTTCGTTCGGGAAAAGGTCAGAGGAGACTGCAAGACGGTAGGACGCCAGGGGCGCGTTTCCGGCAGTGACGCGGCGATTCGCAAGGATCTCGTGCGCCGTGATCGCATCGCGGACCGAGCGTGTCATCGCGCAAACCGTGTCGAGCGTGGTCGACAACGGGAGAGCGCCGTCGGTCGGGACGAGGCGGGCTGTGTTCTTGAACCCGACGATTCCGTTGAGGGCGGCGGGAATCCGGATCGAGCCACCGGTGTCCGAGCCGAGGCCGATGAACGCTGCACCCGTGGCGACGGAAACTGCAGCACCGGAGGACGAGCCGCCCGGAATGCGCGCCGTGCTCCGATCGCTCGCATTGGCTGGCGTTCCGTGGTGCGGATTGATCCCGACGCCGGAGAAGGCGAACTCCGTCATGTTCGTCCTGCCGAGTAGGGCGCCTCCGGCGGCTCGGAGACGGGCGACCGCGACTGCATCCGCCTTCGCCGGCGGGGCATGCGAGAGCACCGCAGATCCGGCGGGGGTGGCTTGGCCAGCAATGTCGAAAAGGTCCTTCGCCGTGAAAGCGAGCCCCGCCAGCGGTTGTTCCACCCGAGCCCCCATGGAGTCCCGCCGCGCTTCCTCGAACAGGGCGCGCGTGAAGACATGCTCGCAGGCTGCCGATTGGGCGGCTGCGATCGAGTGCTCCATTTCGGTGCGTGTATCGGAGGCGCCCGTCATCAGGGCATGGCGGGCGGCGTTCAGATCGGAGCGCATATTGGGCGGAATGCGGCAGGAAGGGGATGGGGTGCGTGCTATACTCTTTGGGTTTCGCTCCGGGTACTTTTACTCATCTTCCCTGGTGTTTTCCCAGGGCGAAGCGCATCCGCAAACCAGCCCAATCAAGGTGTTGTGAGGCCTCGATCCCATCGAATTCATTGGGTGAGGCGCACAAAACGGGCTGGATTTTAGACCCAACCTTTGGAGTTATCTCTATGTCGACCACCATGCGTGAAATGCTGGAAGCCGGCGTCCATTTCGGACACCAAACCCGCTTCTGGAACCCCAAGATGGCCCCGTACATCTTCGGTCACCGCAACAAGATTCACATCATCAACCTGGAAAAGTCGCTCCCGATGTTCCAGGACGCGATGAAGTACGCCAAGCAACTCACCGCCAATCGCGGCACCATCCTCATGGTCGGCACCAAGCGCCAGGCCCGTGAGATCGTTGCTGCCGAAGCGCGCCGCGCTGGCGTTCCTTACGTCGACACCCGCTGGCTCGGCGGCATGCTGACGAACTTCAAGACCGTCAAGACCTCGATCAAGCGCCTCAAGGACATGAAGGCCCAGCTTGAAGCCGGCCTCGACAGCCTGAGCAAGAAAGAGCAGCTCACCTTCACGCGCGAAATCGAGAAGCTCGAGAAGGACATCGGCGGCATCCAGGATATGGGCGCGCTGCCGGACGCGATCTTCGTGATTGACGTGGGTTTCCACAAGATCGCCGTGGCAGAAGCCAAGAAGCTCGGTATCCCGCTGATCGGCGTGGTGGACTCCAACCACTCGCCCGAAGGTATCGACTACGTGATCCCGGGCAATGATGACTCGTCGAAGGCCGTCACGCTGTATGCGCGCGGCATCGCCGACGCGATCATCGAAGGCCGTGCAAATGCGGTCAGCGATGTGGTCAAGGCTGTGTCCGAAGGCAATGCTGATGAGTTCGTCGAGGTCGAAGAGGGCGCTTCCGCCTGATTTGTGCTCGTCCGAGCCTGAAGAAGGGGCCTCGAAGCCCCTTTTTTTTAATCTGATTTTCGTGGCGCCCGTCAGGGGCGGCAACTGACAAACCGAACGGAGAATACACATGGCAACAATCACCGCAAGCATGGTCGCCGAGCTGCGCGCTAAGACCGACGCTCCGATGATGGAGTGCAAGAAGGCGCTGACCGAAGCCGACGGCAACATGGAAAAGGCCGAAGAGCTCCTGCGAATCAAGCTGGGCAACAAGGCTGGCAAGGCTTCGAGCCGCATCACCGCCGAAGGCGTGGTTGCCGCTTATGCCGAAGGCGACGCGGGCGCGATCGTCGAAATCAATTGCGAGACCGACTTCGTCTCCAAGAACGACAGCTTCCTGGCATTCGCAAACGCTGCCGCGATGCTTGTCGCCAAGCACAATCCCGCCGACCTGAATGCGCTCGCTGCGCTGCCGTATGAGCAGGACAGTTTCGGTCCCACGCTCGAGGACGTCCGCAAGGGCCTCATCGGCAAGATCGGCGAGAACATGACCTTCCGCCGCTTCAAGCGCTTCGCTGGCAACGGCAAGCTAGCTTCGTATCTCCACGGCACGCGTATCGGCGTGATGGTCGAGTTCGAAGGTGACGCAACCGCCGCCAAGGACGTCGCAATGCACGTCGCCGCGATGAAGCCCGTGGCGATCTCGTCGGCCGACGTTCCGGCCGAGTTGATCGAAAAGGAACGTGCAGTCGCTGCTGGCAAGGCGGAAGAAGACCGCAAGGCTGCCGAGGCCGCCGGCAAGCAGCCGCAGCCGGCTGACATCGTCGCCAAGCGCGTCGAAGGCAGCGTGCAGAAGTACCTGAAGGAAGTGTCGCTGCACAATCAGCCGTTCGTGAAGAACGACAAGCAGACCGTGGAGCAGATGCTCAAGGCTGCTGGCACCACCGTCAAGTCGTTCACGTTGTACGTGGTCGGCGAAGGCATCGAGAAGAAGGTCGACGACTTCGCCGCCGAAGTGGCGGCCCAGGTCGCTGCGGCGAAGGCTGCTGCGGCTTAAGTCAAGGCCGATCAGCGGCGGTGCGTGTCTGCGCCGCCGCTGTTTCAATTTCACGTCATAAACTCGCACACGCCCAAATTTCAAAGGAACTCTCCATGCCAGAAACCCGCCCGGCCCACAAGCGAATCTTGTTGAAGCTGTCGGGAGAGGCGTTGATGGGGGATGACGCATTCGGCATCAACCGCGCGACCATCGTTCGGATGGTGGGTGAAGTCGCCGAGGTCGTGAACATGGGCGTTGAGGTCGCCGTCGTCATCGGCGGCGGCAACATCTTCCGCGGCGTCGCTGGCGGCTCGGTCGGCATGGATCGCGCCACGGCCGACTACATGGGCATGCTGGCGACCGTCATGAACTCGCTGGCCCTCGCGGATGCGATGAACAAGCAGGGTCTGATCGCTCGCGTGATGTCCGCGATTGCGATCGAGCAGGTCGTCGAACCCTATGTCCGTCCCAAGGCGCTCCAGTACCTGGAGGAAGGCAAGGTCGTGATCTTCGCCGCCGGGACCGGCAACCCGTTCTTCACAACCGATACCGCCGCTGCCTTGCGCGGCGCCGAGATTGGCGCTGAACTGGTTTTGAAGGCGACCAAGGTCGATGGCGTCTATACGGCGGACCCGAAGAAAGACCTGAGCGCGACCCGATATTCGCGGCTGAGTTTCGACGAAGCCATCGCGCAGAATCTCGGCATCATGGACGCAACGGCCTTCGCGCTGTGTCGCGACCAGAACCTACCGATCAAGGTGTTCTCGATCTTCAAGAACGGTGCGCTCAAGCGCGTCGTGATGGGCGAGGACGAAGGCACGCTGGTGCATGCCTGAGTGGAGAAAGAATATGACCATCGCAGATATCAGGAACACGACCGACACCAAGATGAATCAATCGTTGGCGGCGTTCCAACACAACCTGACCAAGATTCGGACGGGGCGTGCCAATCCTCAGTTGCTCGATTCCATTCACGTCGACTACTACGGCTCAAGCGTGCCGCTCTCGCAGGTTGCGAATGTCTCGCTCATCGATTCCCGCACGATCAGCGTGCAGCCCTGGGAAAAGGGCATGGGCGCCAAGATCGAGAAAGCGATCCGGGAAAGCGACCTGGGCCTCAATCCTGCATCGATGGGCGACCTGATCCGCGTTCCGATGCCGCCCATGAGCGAAGAACGCCGCAAGGAAATGACCAAGCTCGTTCGCAACGAGGGCGAAACCGCCAAGATTGCGACACGCAACCTGCGTCGTGACGCAAACGATGCGATCAAGAAACTGGTCAAGGAAAAGCTGGCCTCAGAAGACGATCAGAAGCGCGCCGAAGCCGAGATCCAGAAGGTGACCGATCGCCACATCGCGGAAATCGACCGCCTCGTGGTGGCAAAGGAAGCCGAAATCATGGCGGTCTGACGATGAGCGCCGCGCCCGCCGTTCCCCATCACATTGCGATCGTCATGGACGGGAACGGCCGTTGGGCGACGCGTCGCTTCTTGCCGCGCGTCGCCGGGCACAAGCAAGGTGTCGAGTCCTTGCGGCGGTGTGTGAAAGCGTGCGCTGCCCGTGGCGTCTCGGTGCTCACCGTCTTCGCGTTTTCGTCCGAGAACTGGAATCGTCCTGTCGAAGAAGTCTCGGGACTGATGGATCTGATGGTCGTGGCCCTCGGGCGCGAGGTGCCCAAGCTCATCCAGGACGGTGTCCGGCTGCACTTCGTTGGCGAGCGCAGTGGCTTGTCCGAGAAAATCGCGGCCGGCCTGATGCAGGCAGAGGCGGCGACGGCCCACAACAGTCGCCTTGTCCTCAACGTGTGCTTCAACTATGGCGGGCGGTGGGACATCGCACGTGCCGCGGCGCAGCTGGCTGCGCGCGGCGAAGAGTTGACCGAGGCCAATCTCGATAGAGCGATGGCGCTGTCGCACGTCCCCGATCCCGATCTGTTCATACGAACGGGCGGCGAACAGCGCCTCTCGAATTTCCTGCTCTGGCAAAGTGCCTACGCCGAGCTGTTCTTCAGCGACCGCCTGTGGCCAGAGTTCGACGAGGCCGCGTTGGATGAGGCCATAGCTGTCTTTCAGAACCGTGAGCGCCGTTTCGGTCAGACCTCCGCTCAGGTCCGGGCGGCGCGCCCCGACCAGCAAGCCGCCTGAGCGAATGCTCAAACAACGCATCATCACCGCGGTCGTTCTGCTGGCGATCCTGCTGCCTGCGCTTTTCTATCCATCCCATATCCCTTTCGCCTGCGTGATGCTGGCGCTGATCGCCGCTGCTGGATGGGAGTGGGGTCGACTCAATGGCTATGGCGGAAACGTCTCGCTATTTCTTGGCGCCGAGATTGCGGTGCTCTGTGCGCTCTCGTGGTGGCTGGGATTGCTCGAGAGCTCTCTGCTTCCCGTCTGGATCGTGGCTAGCGCAGCGTGGGTCCTTGGGGGCGCCGCGCTGTTGCGCGCGGCGGTTCCGGGGTGGCCCCGCATTCCGAGAGGCCTGCGCCTCGTCGGCGGACAGCTCGCGTTGTGGGTCGCATGGCTCGCTGCGGTGCAGGCGAGGATTGTCGGTATCAACTTTCTTCTTTCGGTTCTTGTGCTGGTGTGGGTTGCGGATGTATTCGCGTATTTCTCGGGGCGTGCGTTCGGCCTCAAGTTCACGCGGAACAAGCTTGCGCCGACCATCAGTCCTGGAAAGAGCTGGGAAGGTGTTTGGGGTGGCATGGCAGGTGTCGTGATCCTTGCCCTGGTGTGGACCTGGAGCGATTCGGCCTTGCAGGCGAGCGTCGCAAGCCTGTACTCCCGGCTCGCCGAGCGCGGCTGGTGGCTGCTCGTGATCGGCGTAATATTCCTGGCGGCGATGAGCGTGGTCGGCGATCTTGTCGAGTCGCTGATCAAGCGGAGTGCCGGTGCCAAGGACAGCAGCGCCTTGCTGCCCGGGCATGGTGGCGTTCTTGATCGTGTAGATGCGCTGCTTCCGACGCTGCCCATTGCAATGATGTTGGCTTTCCTGTGAATACAACCAAAAAGCGCGTCACGGTGCTCGGATCGACGGGGTCCGTCGGTGCCAGCACGCTCGACGTGATCGCCCGCCACCCTGACCGATTCGAGGTCTTCGCGCTCTCTGCGGCAACGAAGGTCGACGAGATGCTCGTGCAATGCGCGCGCTTCTTGCCGAAGTTCGCCGTGATGGCGAGCGTCCCGCATGCCGAACTACTCTCCGAAAAGCTGGCCCAGAACGGTCTGCCGACGCGCGTTCTCATGGGTCCTGGCGCGCTCGAATCCATCGCTTCGCACGAGGAAACAGATGCCGTGATGGCTGCCATCGTCGGCGCGGCCGGGCTGGGGCCATGCTTGGCCGCGGCCCGTGCCGGCAAGCGTCTGCTCCTTGCGAACAAGGAGGCGCTGGTGGTCGGCGGTGACCTGTTCATGAACACCGTCCGAGCCGGTGGCGCGACCTTGCTGCCGATCGACAGCGAGCACTCGGCGATCTTCCAGTCGCTGCCTGAGGATCCGTCGACCTGGGCGCGTCGCATCGACAAGGTCATCCTCACTGCGTCTGGCGGGCCATTCCGCACGCGCTTGCCCTCGTCGTTGACGACGGTGACGCCGGAGGAGGCATGCGCGCATCCCAACTGGGTGATGGGCCGCAAGATCTCCGTGGATTCGGCGACGATGATGAACAAGGCGCTTGAGGTCATCGAGGCGCGCCACCTGTTTGGTGTCCTGCCGGAGCAGATCGAAGTAGTCATCCATCCGCAGAGCGTCGTGCATTCGATGGTCCAGTTCACTGATTCGTCGGTGATCGCGCAGCTCGGCACGCCCGACATGCGGGTGCCCATCGCCGTGGGGCTCTCATGGCCCGAGCGAATCGAGAGCGGCGCGAGCCGGCTCGATTTCCGTCAAATGGCGGCGCTCACGTTTGACCCGCCTAACGCAGAACTCTTCCCGGGACTCGACCTTGCCTGGCAGGCGCTGCGCGCTGCTCCCGGGACCACGGCGGTCCTGAATGCAGCCAACGAGGTCGCGGTCGAGGCCTTTCTCGACCGGAGGCTCCGCTTCGACCGGATCCACGCCGTCAACATGGAAACTTTGGAGGCGGTGCATCCCTCCAAGCCGCAGTCGCTCGGGGACCTGCTTGCGCTCGACGCGACCGCTCGAGCCGCGGCCAACGCTGCCGCTATGCGTTTCGCGGCCTGACGTCATCAACTTCCGGGACACCCGATGCTCACAGTCGTTGCCTTCATCGTTGCGCTGGGCTTGTTGATCGCGGTGCACGAATACGGTCACTACCGCGTGGCTGTCGCGTGCGGCGTGAAGGTGCTGCGCTTCTCCATCGGCTTTGGTCCGACGCTTCATCGCTGGAAGCCAAAGCGCCAGCATCCAGGGCAGGACACCGAGTTCGTCATCGGCGCGCTCCCGATTGGCGGCTACGTGAAGATGCTCGACGAGCGCGAGGGCCCGGTCGCACCCGAGGAGCGGCACCGCGCGTTCAACACTCAGCGCCTGCGCTCTCGCACCGCCATCGTCGCTGCAGGTCCGTTGGCCAATCTGCTATTGGCGGTGCTGCTGTACACCTTGGTCAACTGGATCGGCGTGCAGGAACCGGTAGCCAAGCTTGCGCGCCCGGTTGCGGCCTCCCTCGCGGAGACGGCTGGTTTGCGAGGTGGGGAACATGTCACGCGGGCAGGCTTCGACGGCGACCTCGAGAACGTCCAATCCTTTGAGGATCTTCGCTGGCGCATCACGCGAGGTGCGCTGGACCGGCGTGATCTGACCTTGGAGATTGCGGGCGAGGGCGGACGCCCGTCGCGCGAACTGGTGCTGCCCTTGAGCCGTGTCGAGGCCAAGGATGCCGACGCCCAGATGTTCCGGAAGATCGGCGTCGTGGCGCCGCTGACCCGTCCTGAGATCGGCGAGGTGATGCCGAAGAGCGCGGCGGATCGTGCCGGACTTCGCACCGGAGACGTCGTGCGTACGATCGGCAGCGTCGCGATCGTCGATGGCCAGCAGTTGCGCGAAGTCATCCGGGCTTCGGTCGATGGCGACCAACCCCGTAGCCAGACCTGGCAAATCGAGCGAGGAGGGCAACTAGTCAAGATTGACGTTGTCCCTGAAGCGCGCGATGAAGGTGCTGCGAAAGTCGGACGCATCGGCGCCTATGTGGGGGCACCGCCCGAGATGGTCTTGGTGCGACAGGGCGTGGTCGAGGGAATTCGGAACGGTGTCGTCCGCACGTGGGAAGTCTCGGCGCTCACGGTGCGCATGATGGCCAAGATGGTCATCGGCGAAGCATCGCTGAAAAACCTAAGCGGGCCGCTGACGATCGCCGACTACGCAGGCAAATCCGCGAGCCTCGGATTGACCCAGTACCTGGTCTTTCTGGCGCTGATCAGCGTGAGCCTTGGCGTGCTGAATCTCATGCCGCTACCGGTCCTCGATGGAGGGCACCTGATGTATTATCTTTGGGAGGGCCTGACCGGTAGGAGTGTCTCCGACGCATGGATGGAACGGCTTCAACGCGGTGGTGTCGCGTTGCTGCTGGTCATGATGTCGATCGCACTCTTCAACGACGTCACGCGGCTCTTTGGTTAACTATCCGCCAGCCCGTTCCGCGCTGGCTCAATTTCACAGATGAACAAATCATTCAGTCGCTTTCGCCTGCGCAGCGTCGCCGCAGTTGTGGCCAGCGCGATTGCCGCCACGGCGGCCTGGGCGGTCGAACCATTCACGGTTCGCGACATTCGGGTCGAAGGCCTTCAGCGAGTGGAACCGGGGACCATCTTCGCCTCGCTGCCGTTTCGCGTAGGCGATCAGTACAGCGACGAGCGTGGTTCTGCCGCGATCCGTGCGTTGTTCGACCTTGGTTTGTTCAAGGATGTCCGTATCGACGTCAACGGCGATGTGCTCGTCGTGATCGTGGAAGAGCGGCCGACCATCGCCGACGTCGAGTTTGCCGGTACGAAGGAATTCGACAAGGCGGCGCTTCAGAAGGCGCTGCGTGAAGTGGGCCTGGCCGAAGGCCGGCCCTTTGACAAGGCGCTGGCCGATCGCGCCGAGCAGGAGCTCAAGCGCCAATACGTGAGCCGTAGCCTCTACAACGCTCAAGTCGTCACGACGGTCACACCAATCGAGCGCAATCGGGTCAATCTCACTTTTACGGTGACCGAGGGTGAGTCCGCCCGTATTCGCGAAGTGCGCATTGTCGGGAACAAGGACTTCAGCGAGTCGACGCTCCTCAGCCTCTTCGATCAGGACAGCGGCGGCTGGCTGAGTTGGTACACCAAGTCCAACCAGTATTCGCGGGCCAAGCTCAACGCCGACCTGGAGACGCTGCGCTCCTACTATCTGACGCGCGGCTATCTGGAGTTCCACATCGATTCGACGCAAGTCGCGATCTCTCCGGACCGGCAGGATCTTTCAGTCACTGTCAACATCACCGAAGGCCAGAAATTCGTGGTTTCGGGTGTCAAGCTTTCCGGCAATTTCCTCGGTCGTGAAGACGAGTTCAAGTCGCTGGTGACGATCCAGCCCGGCGAGCCCTACAACGGCGAGCAGGTCAACGAGACGATCAAGGCCTTTACCGACTACTTTGCGTCGTTCGGCTACGCCTTTGCGCGTGTACAGGCAGAACCGGAGATCGATCGGGTCAACAACCGCGTTGCGCTGACCTTGAATGCAGACCCCGGCCGGCGTGTTTACGTCCGTCGTATCTCCATTGGTGGCAACAATCGTACGCGGGACGAAGTCATTCGCCGCGAGTTCCGACAATTCGAAGCGTCCTGGTACGACGGCGATCGGATCAAGTTGTCGCGCGATCGCGTCGACCGCCTCGGCTTTTTCACCGAAGTCAATGTCGACACCCAGGAAGTGGCGGGCTCCCCGGATCAGGTGGACCTGGTCATCAATGTGACCGAAAAGCCGACCGGCTCGCTGCAGTTGGGCGCCGGCTTCTCGACCGCGGAAAAGGTCTCCCTGACTTTCGGTATCTCCCAGGAAAACGTCTTCGGCTCGGGCAACTACCTTGGCGTGCAGGTCAACACCAGCAAGTACAACCGTACGATCTCGTTGACGACGGTCGATCCGTACTTCACGAAGGACGGGATTTCTCGTTCCATCAGCTTGTACAGCACCACGACCCGCCCGTACTACACGCAGGACGGTGACTACAAGCTGGTCAATGAGGGGGGCAACATCCGGTTTGGCGTGCCCTTCAGCGAAGTTGATACGGTGTACTTCGGCGCAGGTTTCGAGCGCTACCGGTTCGACCCGGGCAGCAAGATCGCTCTTCTGACGCCGCAGTCTTATCGCGACTATTTCGGTTGCGTCGTTGACTCGACCGGGCAATTCATTGTTTCTTGCCGGGACGAGTCTGTTTGGGGTATTCCCCTGACGGTCGGCTGGTCCCGCGATGATCGCGACAGCGCCCTGGTTCCAACCCGTGGCCGTCTACAGCGCGCCAATCTCGAGGTGGGCTCGGGCGGCGACATGCAGTACTACAAGGCGAACTACCAGTACCAGCAGTTCTTCCCGATCAACAAGCAGTACACGTTTGCGATCAACGGTGAACTCGGCTACGCCGACGCCTACGGGAACAAGGCTTATCCGATCTTCAAGAACTTCTACGCCGGTGGCCTGGGTTCCGTGCGCGGTTTCGAGCAGAACTCTCTCGGCCCGCGTGACAAACCGTTGTACATCGGGCAAGAAACGGCCGCTTTGGGTGGCACCAAGAAGGCGATCTTCAATGCCGAGTTGAGCACCCCGTTCCCCGGTGCCGGCAACGACCGCACGCTGAGGCTCTACGGCTTCGTTGACGTCGGCAATGTGTTTGCGGAGCGGCCCGCAGGTTTCTGGACGGACGCACAGTGGGACGCCATCAAGAAGGTGCGCGCCTCGGTGGGTCTTGGCATCAGCTGGGTTTCGCCACTTGGACCGCTGCGTATTGCCTACGCGCTCCCCGTCAGGTACCAGAAGGCCGAGGGCGATCCGCTCGACCCGACGACCTTCATCCCCGAGGATAGAATTCAACGCTTGCAATTCCAGATCGGAACTTCCTTCTAATGACTGCTTTGCTCCGTGCCGCTGGTGCGCTGTTGCTCCCGGCCCTCATGGCTGTGGGGATGCCGGCACACGCGCAGGAAACCTTCCGTATCGGGTTTGTCAATCCCGACCGCGTTTTGCGTGAGGCGCTGCCTGCAAAGGCGGCCCAGGCCAAGTTGGAGTCCGAGTTCCTCAAGCGTGAAAAGGATCTGACCGCCCAGGGCGAGGCGCTCAAGGCCGCCTCGGAGAAATTCGAGCGCGAGGCGCCGACGCTCTCCGAGACGCAGCGTATCGCCCGTCAGCGTGCTCTAGTCGAACAGGACCGCGACTTTCAACGTCGGCGCCGTGAGTTTCAGGAAGACCTGAACGCGCGCAAGAACGAGGAGCTTCAGCAGGTCTACGAGCGCGCGAATCGCGTGGTCAAGCAGGTCGCCGAGGCTGAGAAGTACGACGCGATTCTGCAGGAAGCGATCTACATCAATCCCAAGCACGACATCACCGAGAAGGTGATCAAGGCGCTGAACGCAACAACTACCAACGGCGGCAAATAGCGCCGCATCTCGGTGTGGCAATTCGGCTAGGCGAAATCGTTGATGCACTCGGGGGCGAACTCGATGGTGATCGGGATCTGTCCATCGAGCGGCTGGCGCCGCTATCGACGGCGCAGCCGGATGCGATCAGCTTCCTGAGCAATCCCAAATACCGCAAGGAACTTGCGGAGTCCAAGGCGGGGTGCGTCATCGTGGCTCCGTCCATGCGCGATGCGGCGGCGGAACGGGGTGCGTTTATCGTCGCGTCCGATCCATATCTCTATTTCGCCCGGCTGACGCAGCTCTGGCGGAAAACCCATGCCAAACCGGACTTGGTTCGGATCCACCCCACAGCCGTCATCGATCCGGACGCCGTGATTGACCCGACGGCGCGCATCGGCCCGCTGTCCGTGGTCGAACGCGGGGCGCGCATTGGCGCCGATACGGTGCTGAAGTCCCGGGTCACGGTGAGTGAGGATTGCGTCATTGGTGACCGCTGCCTCCTTCATCCCGGCGTCGTTATCGGAGCGGACGGATTCGGCCTTGCTCCGCACGAGGGTACCTGGGTCAAGATCGAACAACTGGGTGCCGTTCGCATCGGCAACGACGTGGAGATCGGGGCGAACACGTGCATCGACCGGGGCGCGCTCGACGACACGGTCATCGAGGACGGCGTCAAGCTCGACAACCTGATCCAGATCGGCCACAACGTGCATATCGGCAAGCACACGGCCATGGCGGGCTGCGCAGCCGTGGCGGGAAGCGCCACGATCGGCGCCTACTGCACGATCGGAGGGCGCGCAGGCGTTCTCGGCCACTTGACGATCGCAGATCACGTGCACATCTCGTCGACCTCCCTGGTGACGCGATCCATTCACAAGCCGGGTCACTACACCGGCGTGTTTCCCATCGACGACAATGCCGCCTGGGAAAAGAATGCAGCCACGCTCAAGCAACTGCACAGTCTGCGCGAGCGCCTCAAGGCGCTGGAAAAAATGACGATGCAGGACAAGAAATCATGACGCTCGATATCCACCAAATCCTCAAGCTGCTTCCTCACCGCTACCCGTTCCTGCTTGTGGATCGCGTGATCGATATGGAGAAGGGCAAGCGCATCACGGCGATCAAGAACGTGACGATGAACGAACCGTTCTTCAACGGCCACTTTCCGCATCGGCCAGTGATGCCGGGCGTGCTCATGCTCGAGGCGATGGCGCAGGCGGCGGCGCTGCTTTCGTTCCACTCTCTCGACATCGTTCCGGACGACAACACGATCTACTACTTTGCCGCGATCGATGGCGCGCGCTTCAAGCGCCCCGTTGAACCAGGCGATCAACTGACGCTGGAAGTCGAGATCGAACGCATGAAGGCCGGCATCTCGAAGTTCAAGGGCAAAGCGTCTGTGGGTGCCGAACTGGCGTGCGAGGCCACCCTGATGTGCGCCATGCGCCAGATCAATTGAGCTTCCTCTGCGCATGACCCTGATTCATCCAACGGCCGTCGTCGACCCCGCCGCGCAACTGGACCCCACCGTCAGCGTCGGGCCGTATGCGGTGATTGGTCCGCATGTGCGCGTGGGCGCCGGCACGTCGATCGGCGCGCACTGCGTCGTCGAAGGCCGCACCACCATTGGCCGCGACAACCGGATTTTCCAGTTTGCATCTCTCGGAGCGATTCCGCAGGACAAGAAATATGCCGGCGAGCCGACCGAACTCGTGATCGGTGATCGCAACACCATCCGCGAGTTCTGCACCTTCAATCTTGGGACAGTTCAGGACGCGGGTGCCACGCGCGTGGGCGACGACAACTGGATCATGGCGTATGTGCACATAGCGCACGATTGCCAGCTCGGCAGCCAGATCACCATGGCGAACAACGTGACGTTGGCTGGCCACGTCCAAGTCGAAGACTGGGCGACCGTGGGTGGGCTGACCGGAGTGCTGCAGCGCATGCGGATCGGCGCCCATTCGATGATCGGCTTTGCGAGCCACGTGGCCAAAGACATCCCGCCCTATATGGTCGTCGATGGGAATCCATTGGCCGTGCGCGGCGTCAATCTCGTCGGCATCAGGCGTCGGGATTTCTCGACCGAGCGAATCGCAGCCATTCGGGAGATGCACAAGCTGCTGTACCGCCAGGGCAAGACGCTTGATGAGGCACGCGAAGGCATTCTCGCGCTGGCAGACGAAATGCCCGGCGCGGCGGAAGACGTCGCGCGGATGGATGCCTTCCTGGGCAGTGCCGCGTACGGCATCGCGCGCTGATTTCCCCATGACCGTCGAAGCTGCAACGCGACAGTTCGCGCTGGTCGCAGGCGAGGCATCGG
The DNA here is from genome assembly GCF_014192575.1 of Variovorax sp. Sphag1AA. Classification (GTDB taxonomy): domain Bacteria; phylum Pseudomonadota; class Gammaproteobacteria; order Burkholderiales; family Burkholderiaceae_C; genus Variovorax. Next base: position 544,044 of record NZ_JACHYC010000001.1, read on the forward strand.
GCGACCTGCTGGCAGGGCTGCTCCTCGATGGGCTGCACGCACGCTGGGCCGACTTGCAGGCGGTCGGAATCGGCGGCCCGCAGATGCTGTCGCGCGGCTTCGAAACGTGGTGGCCGCAAGAGAAGCTTGCGGTTCGCGGCTACATCGAAGTGCTGCGGCACTACGCGGAGATCGCCGGTATTCGCCGCCAACTCAAGGCCAGGCTCCTCGTTGAGCGCCCGGACATCTTCATCGGCGTCGATGCGCCGGATTTCAACCTGGACCTCGAGGCTGGCTTGCGCTCCAGCGGTATCAAGACGGCGCACTTCGTCTGTCCTTCGATCTGGGCGTGGCGGCCCGAGCGTGTGGTGAAGCTGCGCGCCGCGGCCGATCACGTGCTCTGCATTTTTCCGTTCGAGCCAGAGCTACTCGCCAAGCACGGGATCGACGCGACCTACGTTGGCCATCCGCTTGCCAAAGTCATTCCAATGACGCCGGACCGGGCGGCGGCTCGGGCCTCGCTCGGACTCGATGCGGATGCCGCCGTGGTCGCCCTGCTGCCGGGGAGCCGCCGTTCGGAAATCCGTCACATGGCCCCGCGGTTCTTCGCTGCCGCTGCCCTCATGCGGAAGGCCCGACCGTCGCTGCAGTTCATCGTGCCTGTTCTGCCGACACTTCGTGCCGAAGTTGAGCAACTGCTGCAGGCCAGCGGGATGACAGGCCAGGTGACGCTGCTCCATGGCCAGTCCCATGCGGCGTTGGCCGCTTGCGACGTGACCCTGATCGCGAGTGGCACCGCCACGCTCGAAGCCGCGCTTTTCAAGCGACCGATGGTGATTTCGTATCACATGAATTCGTTGACCTGGAACCTGATCATGCGGCACAAGCAGCTTCAGCCCTGGGTCGGCTTGCCGAACATTCTTGCCGGCGAATTCGTCGTGCCTGAAGTGCTGCAGGACCGCGCAACGCCGCAAGCGTTGGCCGACGCAACGCTCGAATGGCTAGACGCGCCCGACAGGATTCACGCCTTGCAACAACGTTTTTGCGCCATGCATTCCGAATTGCTGCGCGATACGCCGACACTCTGCGCTGATGCGATCCAGAAAGTTCTTGAAGGCTGAGCAAGCTACGCTGGCTTGGGACGCGCCGGGCCTAGTGGCCGGCGTCGATGAGGCGGGGCGGGGACCGTTGGCGGGGCCGGTGGTTGCGGCGGCGGTGATCCTCGATGACCAGCGCCCGATCCGTGGATTGGCGGATTCGAAAACGCTGACTGCGCTTCAGCGCGAAAAGCTCAACGACCAAATCCTGGCCAAAGCGCTCTGTTGCTCGATTGCGCAGGCCAGTGTCGAGGAGATTGACACCCACAACATCCTGCAGGCGACCATGCTCGCGATGCGCCGAGCAGTCGAAGGCCTGCGCCTGAAACCGACCAAGGTCCTGGTCGACGGCAACCGGCTACCGACGCTCGACGTATTGGCGGAGGCTATCGTCAAGGGCGATGCCCGCGTCAAGGCGATCTCGGCGGCCTCGATCCTTGCGAAGGTCTACCGGGATCGACTCTGCGAGCAGTTGCATGTCGAGTTTCCGCACTACGGCTTTGCAGGCCACAAGGGTTACGGCACGCCCGAGCACCTCGAAGCGCTGGTTCGCCATGGCGCTTGCGTGCACCATCGGAGATCGTTCAGCCCCGTCGCTGCAGTGCTGGCGCGCGATTCGAGCAACGTCGCGGGCATTCAGGTGGTTACTGACGTCATGCTGGGGGTGGCGGGCGTCGAGGTCCGCATTGCGCCATGAGGTCCGAGCCCAGCCACATCACGTCGCGCGACAACGCACTTCTCAAGGAACTGCGGAAGCTTTCGCACGAGCCTGGCGCCTATCGGAAGGCCGGTCGGATCTGGCTGGAGGGTGACCACCTCTGCGGGGCCGCTCGCGAGCGGGGTGTTCGCGCCGCGATCGCGCTGTTCACGGAATCGAGTTGGACCTCGGCCAGCGCTGAATGGAGCGGCACAGCTGACAAGACCGTCGTCATCGCTGATGAACTGATGGCCGGCATCAGCGGACTCGAATCTCCCGCGCAAATGGGGTTCGTGCTCGATCTACCATCGCGCCCAACCGTTGAGTCCCGGGCGCCGACCGTCGTTCTCGACCGTCTCCAGGACGCGGGGAACGTCGGCTCCATCCTTCGCAGTGCCGCGGCCTTCGGGTTTACGCAGGTCATCGCCCTGAAGGGCACCGCGGCGTTGTGGTCTCCGAAGGTGCTGCGCGCCGGTATGGGCGCGCATTTCGGTCTGAGGTTGATCGAGGGGGTGGAGATCGCCGCGCTCGATGCACTTTCGATCCCCTGCATCGCAACGAGCTCGCATCGCGGTGACTGGTTGCACCGAACTGAATTGCCCTTTCCCTGCGCCTGGTTGATGGGCCATGAAGGGCAGGGCGTTTCTGCTGAGCTGGAAGCCCGGGCGGCCACCCACATGCGGATCGCACAGCCCGGCGGTGAGGAGTCGCTGAATGTCGCTGCCGCGGCTGCAATTTGCTTGCACGCAAGCGCTGTAGGGGCAAAGACGTGACCTTGCGCCGGCTATAATCAAGGGCTTTCCCGAACATACCCCGCCCTCAGCGCACGCAAGCCAACTCCTCGACGAAAGTCGCGACCCGCGAGTCACTTCTTGGGTTCGCTTTGGGCGTCATCCATCCGGAGATCCCAGTGCTTTTGTCTCTCAAGGGAAAATTCCCGTCCGCCATCCTGGCGCTTGCAGACGGCACGGTCTTTCAAGGCAACTCGATCGGCGCCACTGGCGCCACGACCGGCGAAGTGGTGTTCAACACCGCGATGACCGGTTACCAGGAAATCCTGACCGACCCGAGCTATTGCCAGCAGATCGTGACGCTCACGTACCCGCATATTGGCAACTACGGCGTCAACGAGGAAGACATCGAAGCCGACAAGATCCATGCCGCAGGACTCATCATCAAGGACCTGCCTCGCGTCGCATCGAACTTCCGCAAATCCGAAACTCTCAACGAGTATCTCGTGCGGGGCAACACTGTTGCCATTGCCAACATCGATACCCGCAAGCTCACCCGTCACCTGCGTACCAAGGGCGCCCAGAACGGCTGCGTCCTCGGGCTCGCCGAAGGTGAAGCCGTCACCCAGGCACTGATCGACAAGGCGGTCGCTGCAGCAAAAGCCGCTCCCAGCATGTCGGGGCTCGACCTGGCCAAGGTCGTGTCGGTCAAGGAAACCTACGAGTGGACCCAGACGGAGTGGAAGCTTGGCTCGGGCTACGGCGTGCAGATCACGCCCCGGTTCCACGTTGTCGCGTTCGACTACGGCGTCAAGAAGAACATCCTGCGCATGATTGCCCAGCGCGGAGCGCGCATCACAGTCGTGCCTGCGCAAACACCAGCCGCCGACGTGCTGAAGCTGCGTCCGGATGGTGTCTTCCTGGCAAACGGCCCCGGTGACCCGGAGCCTTGCGACTATGCGATCGAGTCGACGCGGCAGCTGATCGAGACCGGGATTCCGGTGTTCGGCATCTGCCTTGGCCACCAGATCATGGCGCTGGCCTCGGGTGCAAAGACCTTCAAGATGAAGTTCGGCCATCACGGCGCCAACCATCCGGTGAAGGATCTCGACAACGGCCGCGTGAGCATCACAAGTCAGAACCACGGGTTCGCGGTCGACGAGAAGAGCCTGCCGGCCAACCTGCGCCCGACACATGTGAGCCTGTTCGACAACACGCTCCAGGGCCTCGCCCGCACCGACAAGCCTGCTTTCTGCTTCCAGGGTCACCCGGAAGCCTCGCCCGGCCCCCACGACATCGGCTACCTGTTCGACCGCTTCACGGCACTCATGCAAACTCACAAAGAGGGACAGAAGAATGCCTAAGCGCACAGACCTCAAGAGCATCCTCATCATCGGCGCCGGCCCGATCATCATCGGTCAGGCCTGCGAGTTTGACTACTCCGGCGTGCAGGCGTGCAAGGCGCTGCGCGAGGAGGGCTACAAGGTCATCCTGATCAACAGCAATCCCGCGACGATCATGACCGACCCGGCTACGGCCGACGTGACCTACATCGAGCCGATCACCTGGCAGACGGTCGAGAAGATCATCGCCAAGGAACGTCCCGACGCCATCCTGCCGACCATGGGTGGCCAGACCGCGCTGAACTGCGCGCTTGACCTGTGGCGCAACGGCGTGCTCGACAAATACAAGGTCGAGCTGATTGGCGCGACGCCCGAAGCGATCGACAAGGCGGAAGACCGCCTGAAGTTCAAGGACGCGATGACGAAGATCGGCCTGGGATCGGCGCGTTCCGGCATCGCGCACTCGATGGACGAGGCGTGGGCGGTGCAAAAGAACGTCGGCTTCCCGACCGTGATCCGCCCGAGTTTCACGCTCGGCGGTACGGGCGGCGGCATCGCCTACAACCCGGAAGAATTCGAGATCATCTGCAAGCGCGGCCTGGAAGCCTCGCCGACCAACGAGCTGCTGATCGAGGAATCGCTGCTCGGCTGGAAAGAGTACGAGATGGAAGTCGTGCGCGACAAGGCCGACAACTGCATCATCGTCTGCTCGATCGAGAACCTTGACCCGATGGGCGTGCACACCGGAGATTCCATCACCGTCGCGCCTGCCCAGACGCTGTCGGACAAGGAATACCAGATCATGCGCAACGCTTCGCTGGCGGTGCTGCGCGAGATCGGCGTCGACACGGGTGGTTCGAACGTCCAGTTCTCGGTCAATCCGAAGGACGGTCGCATGATCGTCATCGAGATGAATCCGCGCGTGTCGCGTTCGTCGGCCCTGGCGTCGAAGGCCACTGGCTTCCCGATCGCCAAGGTCGCGGCCAAGCTGGCCATCGGCTACACGCTCGATGAACTGCGCAACGAAATCACAGGCGGTGCCACGCCCGCGAGCTTCGAGCCCAGCATCGACTACGTCGTCACCAAGATTCCGCGCTTCGCGTTCGAGAAGTTCCCGCAGGCCGATTCGCGCCTGACGACGCAAATGAAGTCCGTCGGCGAAGTGATGGCCATGGGCCGCACCTTCCAGGAGTCGTTCCAGAAGGCGCTGCGCGGCCTCGAAGTCGGCGTCGACGGCCTGAACGAGAAGACACAGGACCGCGAAGTCCTCGAGAAGGAACTCGGCGAACCGGGTCCGGACCGCATCTGGTACGTCGGCGATGCCTTCGCGAAGGGCATGACGGTCGACGAGGTGCACGCGCTGACGAAGATCGATCCGTGGTTCCTCGTGCAGATCGAGGAAATCGTGACGATCGAACTCGAGCTCGAAACCAAGTCGCTCGAAGACATCGACCGCGACACGCTGCTTGCGCTGAAGAAGAAGGGCTTCTCGGACCGTCGCCTCGCGCGCCAGCTCAAGACTACCGACACCGCGATCCGCGAAAAGCGCCGCGCACTCGGCGTGCGTCCGGCCTTCAAGCGCGTCGACACCTGCGCCGCGGAGTTCGCCACGAACACGGCCTACATGTACTCGACCTACGAGGACGAGTGCGAAGCCGAGCCGACGACCAAGAAGAAGATCATGGTGCTCGGTGGCGGTCCCAACCGGATTGGCCAGGGTATCGAGTTCGACTACTGCTGTGTGCACGCGGCACTCGCGATGCGCGAGGACGGCTACGAGACCATCATGGTCAACTGCAATCCCGAGACCGTCTCGACCGACTACGACACCAGCGACCGCCTCTATTTCGAGCCGCTTACGCTCGAAGACGTGCTCGAAATCGTCGACAAGGAAAAGCCGACGGGCGTAATCGTCCAGTACGGCGGCCAGACACCGCTCAAGCTGGCGCTCGACCTTGAAGCCAACGGTGTGCCGATCATCGGCACCTCGCCCGACATGATCGACGCGGCCGAAGACCGCGAGCGCTTTCAGAAGCTGCTGCACGAACTGAAGCTGCGCCAGCCGCCAAACGCGACGGCGCGCACCGAACCTGAAGCGCTCGAAAAGGCTTCCGAACTCGGGTACCCGCTGGTGGTGCGTCCGAGCTACGTGCTCGGCGGCCGCGCGATGGAAATCGTGCACGAACAGCGCGATCTCGAGCGCTACATGCGTGAAGCGGTGAAGGTCAGCAATGATTCGCCGGTGCTTCTCGATCGCTTCCTCAACGACGCGACCGAATGCGACGTGGATTGCCTGCGCGATGCGGACGGCGCGACCCTGATCGGCGGCGTCATGGAACACATCGAGCAGGCCGGCGTGCACTCGGGCGACTCTGCGTGCTCGCTGCCGCCGTACAGCCTGAAGGCCGAGACCGTCGCCGAACTCAAACGTCAGAGCGCTGCCATGGCCAAGGCGCTGAACGTGGTGGGTCTGATGAACGTGCAGTTCGCGATCCAGGAGCGAGAAGGCCAGGACGTGATCTACGTTCTCGAGGTGAATCCGCGCGCTTCCCGCACCGTGCCTTACGTGAGCAAGGCGACGGGCATCCAGCTCGCGAAGGTGGCTGCGCGCTGCATGGCCGGGCAGACGCTCGCTTCGCAGGGTGTCACCAAGGAAGTCACGCCGCCGTACTTCAGCGTCAAGGAAGCGGTGTTCCCGTTCGTGAAGTTCCCTGGCGTGGACACCATCCTCGGCCCCGAAATGAAATCGACCGGCGAAGTGATGGGCGTGGGCAAGACTTTCGGCGAAGCCTTCGTCAAGTCGCAGCTCGGCGCAGGCACGCACCTGCCGAAGTCCGGCCGTGTCTTCATCTCGGTGAAGAACAATGACAAGCCGCGTGCGGTCGAAGTGGCTCGTGGCCTTGCAGCCCTCGGCTTCGAACTCATCGCGACCAAGGGCACTGCCGGGGCGATCAACGCCGCGGGCATTACCTGCGCGGTCGTCAACAAGGTGACCGAAGGGCGTCCGCACATCGTCGACATGATCAAGAACAACGAGATTGCGCTGGTCATCAATACGGTCGAAGAGCGCCGCAATGCCATCGCTGATTCGCGCCAGATCCGTACGTCGGCGTTGTTGGCCCGCGTCACGACGTTCACGACCATCTTTGGCGCAGAAGCGGCCGTGGAAGGCATGCGCCACATGAACGAACTCGACGTGATCTCGGTCCAGGAGATGCACGCCAAGCTCGCGGCGGCGGCGTAACCTCTGAAAGGCGTTCCATGGAATCGCAGCTCGTCGAACTCGATCTGGCCGACTGGAATGCCGCGACGCCCAACGAGGCATGGATCGCGGCACTCGAAGCCGGGAAGGTCCTGTACTTTCCCCGGCTCGGGTTCGACATCCTTCCTGAGGAGCGGGCGCTGCTTTCGCCAGAGGTGCTGTCACCCAAGGTCCGCAACATCAGCCTTGACGCGCAGGGGCGCCTGAAGGGTGTGGAGGGAGATGAGGCGCGGCAGCGGGCGGTGGCTGCGATGGTCGGCCGCTTCCGTGCGCAGGCGCAGCAGCTGATCCACGGACTGTTGCCGCACTACACACCGGCACTGCGACTGGCGCCGACCAGCTACAGGCCTGCACAGGTGGAAACGCGCGTGCAATCGTGGCGGGCGGATGACCGCCGCTTGCACGTCGACGCATTTCCGTCGCGACCCAACTACGGCGAGCGGATCCTTCGCGTCTTCACAAACGCCAACCCGGACAGCGCACCACGGGTGTGGCGCGTCGGGGAGCCATTCGAGGCGATAGCGCGACGCTTCCTGCCGCGCGCCAAGCCGTATTCGCCGTTGCAGGCGCGACTGTTGCGCGCACTGCGAGTGACGAAGTCATACCGCAGTGAATACGACCACCTCATGCTGCAATTGCACGATGGCATGAAGTCGGATCTCGACTATCAGAAGAACTCGGACCAGCAGACCGTGCCGTTCCCGGCAGGCTCGGTCTGGGTCTGCTTTTCGGACCAGACTTCGCATGCGGTCATGTCGGGCCAGTACATGCTCGAGCAGACGCTGCATCTGCCGGCGGCGAGGCAATACAATCCCGAATCGAGCCCGCTCGCCATCCTGAGCCGGCTGACCGGACGCCAGCTCGTCTGATCATTTCTCTCCCATCGACCGCCGAACGGAAGCGTTCGGCGGTTTCGCTTTCTGGAGCAAAACAATGGCCACCATTCCGATTACCAAGCGCGGTGCCGAGAAGCTGCGCGAAGAGCTGCAAAGGCTCAAGACGGTCGACCGACCGGGTGTCATCAACTCGATCGCGGAAGCCCGCGCGCAGGGCGATATCAGCGAAAACGCCGAGTACGAAGCGGCAAAGGATCGCCAGGGCTTCATCGAGGGGCGCATTCAGGACATCGAAGGCAAGCTGTCGGCGGCCCAGATCATCGACCCGTCGCAGCTCGATGCGGGCGGCAAGGTGGTCTTCGGCTCCACGGTTGAGCTCGAGGACGAGAACTCGGGTGAATCCGTCAGGTACCAGATCGTCGGCGAGGACGAAGCCGATCTGAAGCTGGGACTCATCAACGTCTCCAGCCCGATCGCTCGCGCGCTGATCGGCAAGGAAGAGGGCGATACCGCCGAAGTCCAGGCGCCCGGCGGTGTGAAGCGCTACGAGATCGTGGCGGTCAGCTACGTCTGAGCAATCGCTGGATGAAAGACCGGACCGCACTCATGCTCGCCGCCTTGTGGTGGGGCAGTTTGACGACGATCGGCTTTCTGGTCGTGCCGATGCTGTTCGCCCGGCTCGGCAACCCAGCGGTTGCGGGCAATTTCGCGGGGCAATTGTTCGCGTCCCAGACCTGGGTGGCGCTGGGATGCGGGCTGGCACTCCTGGTCTATTTCCGCTCGAAGGCCGACGAAAGACTGACGGATGGCGACCGGAGCGCAGTCGTCCTGATCGTGACTGCGATGCTGCTTGCCTTGCTCCAGCAGTACGCCGTGGCGCCGCACATCCTTGCGCGCGAGAACCTCAAGCTCTGGCATTCGCTCGGAAGCGGCATGTACCTCGCCCAGTGGGTATGCGCCGGCGTGCTGCTGTGGCGCATGGGGCGAGCACGGAACTGAACCCGGGCCCACACTGGCCGGGCTCGTCGGGCTATCAGGTCTGCCAGAACTGCGTGATCCAGCGCGCCGGGCGAATGAACCTGAAACGCCGGTTGCGCCGGCCGGCCAATGCGTCTGGTGGGTTGCATTCCCCGTGGAACACCATGATTTTTGCGCCTTCGGGCACAAAGGGTTCCTTCCAGTAGTTGGTCGGCCACGTCGGGATCCCGTGGTACTTGAAGCTCGGGCACCAGGCTTCGGGCCAGTAGGCGAGTGTGCCCTTGCGGTACATGAAGTCGGACAGGTAGGTCTGTTCGTTGCGGAACTCCTCCTGCACCTTGTCCATGTTCTGGCGAAAGTAGGCCAGCACGTCCGGATGAGCGCCCAGTTCAAAGCGGTAGACCGAGGAGTTCCCGGTAATGCGGCGGCGCCTCCAGGGGCGCTCGTAGTCGTGAATGATCAGGAACTCGCCGGGGTACTCGAAGAATTCGTCCAGATTCCCGACGATCACCACGTCGAGGTCGATGAAGAGCGCCGTTCCGCGCAGACCATGGAGGTCGGCTTCGAAGGTCGTCAGCTTTTTCCAGGCGCGATCGACCTGCCCGGGGGCCAGTTCGAGAGCGAGCGGGGGGATCGGATAGCACTCGACTTCGCTCCGGATGCCCGTGCTGTTATCAGTCAGGCAGACGAACTTGAAGTCGCCGCTCAGGTGCCTGCGCACCATCGCATAGAGGCGATTGACATATTCGGGGCCATATTTGGTGCCCCATTTCATGCAGAGGATGTGGCGTTGCGGGCCTGCCGCGGCTTCGGTCGGCATCCTCAGTCTGCCTGACGCTGCTTCTTGACCGACTTGGGCTTGGGCGCCTTGGCGCGCTTGATGTTGCCGCCGGACGTCAGCCGCTGGTTGCCGAGCACCCGCAGTGTCTTGATTTCGGGCCGCTGACCGCCACGCTTGCTGTACTTGATGACCCGGACATCGCGCGGGCCGGGCATGCGGTCTTCGTCGAGGACGCGCTCTTTCTCGGGGATGGGGCGCCATAGCACGAGCAGCTTGCCGATGTGCTGGATGGGCGCGGCGTCAAGGTCGTCCGCCAGGGTCTGGAGCATGGCTTCTCGCGCAGCCCGGTCATCGGAAAAGACGCGCACCTTGATCAGGCCATGGGCCTTCAGCGCGGCGTCGGCCTCTTTCTTGACGGCGGCGGTGAGACCGTCGCCCCCGATCATGACGATCGGATCGAGGTGGTGCGCTTCGGCGCGATGCACCTTGCGCTGCGCAGGGGTAAGTTGAATGGCGGGCATCCCCGTATTATCGATGTCAATGAATCCCAAACCGAAAGCGAAGAAGGTCAACCGGGCGTGGATACACGACCACGTGAACGACCCGTATGTGAAGCTGGCCACCAAGGAAGGTTATCGGGCGCGCGCCGCCTACAAGCTGAAGGAAATCGACGAAAGCTTGAGCCTGATCAAGCCCGGGCATCTTGTCGTGGACCTGGGCTCGACGCCCGGCGCCTGGAGCCAGTACGTCAGGCGGAGGCTCTCGCCCGACGGGGCCGCCGTGGGCGAACTTGCGGGCACCATCATTGCGCTGGACATCCTGCCCATGGAGCCGATCGAGGGCGTGACCTTCCTGCAAGGTGACTTCCGCGAGGCTGACGTGCTCGATCGGCTGTCCGCCGCGATGGCTGGCCGCAAGGCCGACGTCGTGGTCTCGGACATGGCTCCCAATTTGTCAGGCATCGCCTCGGCCGACACGGCCCGGGTGGCGCATCTCATTGAGCTTGCGATCGATTTCGCCCGCCACCATATGAAACCGGAGGGCGCGCTTGTCGCCAAGCTCTTCCATGGCAGCGGCTACAACGAGCTGACCAAGCTTTTCAAAGACAACTTCCGCGTCGTCAAGCCGTTCAAACCCAAGGCATCGCGCGACAAATCGTCCGAAACTTTCATGGTCGGGATAGGGCTCAAGTCTCCCGATACGAATTGATACCGGTTGCGACATCCATGTCTTCACCTTAAAACCGCTTGCACCCTATGGCTGCTATGGGGAAATCGGCCGTTTTTCCGGGTTGAAAAGCCTAAAATGGCCGCCAATTGCGTGCCCACGGCGCCTTTTTTGTTTTCAGTGCTACGCGTTATCGACTGGAGCTTCGTTTGAACAATCAGTGGTTTTCCAAAGTTGCCGTATGGCTCGTCATCGCGATGGTGTTGTTCACTGTGTTCAAGCAGTTCGACACCCGCGGCGTCGCCGGCGCAGGCAACATCGGGTATTCGGACTTCCTCGAGGAAGTGCGAAACAACCGAATCAAGAGCGCCACGATCCAGGAAGGCCAGGGTGGCAGCGAGATCGTCGCGATCACCACTGACGACCGCAAGATCCGAACCACAGCCACCTATCTCGACCGCGGACTGGTCGGCGACCTGATCGCCAACAACGTCAAGTTCGACGTCAAGCCGCGCGAGGAAGGTTCGTTGCTGATGACCCTGCTGGTGAGCTGGGGCCCGATGCTTCTGCTGATCGGCGTCTGGGTCTACTTCATGCGACAGATGCAGGGGGGTGGCAAAGGCGGGGCCTTCAGCTTCGGCAAGAGCAAGGCTCGCATGCTCGACGAGAACAACAACCAGGTCACCTTTGCCGACGTCGCCGGGTGCGACGAGGCCAAGGAAGAGGTGAAGGAGGTCGTCGACTTCCTGAAGGACCCGGCCAAGTTCCAGAAGCTCGGTGGCCGTATCCCGCGTGGCCTGTTGCTGGTCGGCCCTCCGGGCACCGGCAAGACGCTGCTCGCGAAGAGCATTGCCGGCGAAGCCAAGGTGCCGTTCTTCTCCATTTCGGGCTCCGACTTCGTCGAAATGTTCGTGGGCGTGGGTGCCGCGCGCGTTCGCGACATGTTCGAAAACGCCAAGAAGAACGCCCCTTGCATCATTTTCATCGATGAAATCGACGCGGTTGGCCGCCAGCGCGGCGCCGGTCTTGGCGGTGGTAACGACGAGCGCGAACAAACGCTCAATCAGATGCTGGTCGAGATGGACGGCTTCGAGACCAACCTCGGCGTGATCGTGGTTGCTGCGACCAACCGTCCGGACATCCTTGACGCCGCCTTGCTGCGTCCGGGTCGTTTCGACCGTCAGGTCTACGTGACGCTGCCGGACATCCGCGGCCGCGAGCAGATCCTCAACGTCCACATGCGCAAGGTTCCGCTCGGCCAGGACGTCAACGCGAGCATCATCGCGCGCGGCACGCCGGGCATGTCAGGCGCCGATCTCGCCAACCTGTGCAACGAAGCAGCGCTGATGGCTGCGCGCCGCAATGCGCGCGTGGTCGAAATGCAGGACTTCGAGAAGGCCAAGGACAAGATCTTCATGGGCCCCGAGCGCAAGAGCATGGTCATGCCCGAGGAAGAGCGCCGCAACACGGCGTACCACGAGTCCGGACATGCGCTCATCGGCAAGCTGCTGCCCAAGTGCGACCCGGTCCACAAGGTCACGATCATTCCGCGCGGCCGTGCGCTGGGCGTGACGATGAGCCTGCCTTCGCAGGACCGCTACAGCTACGACCGCGAATACATGCTGAACCAGATCAGCATGCTCTTCGGTGGCCGCATCGCTGAAGAAGTGTTCATGCACCAGATGACCACTGGCGCCAGCAACGATTTCGAGCGTGCGACGCAAATTGCCCGCGACATGGTGATGCGCTACGGCATGACCGAATCGCTCGGCCCGATGGTCTACGCCGAGAACGAAGGCGAGGTGTTCCTGGGCCGCTCGGTCACCAAGACCACGAACATGAGCGAATCGACCATGCAGAAGGTCGACGCGGAAGTTCGCCGCATCATCGACGAGCAGTACGCGCTTGCGCGTCGCCTGATCGAGGAGAACAGCGACAAGATGCACGCGATGGCGAAGGCGCTGCTCGAGTGGGAAACCATCGACACCGAGCAGCTCGACGACATCATGGCCGGCCGCGCGCCGCGTCCGCCCAAGGACTGGACGCCGCGCGTCCCGCCGTCCGGAAGCGGGGGTAGCGGCGGTACGCCGGCGGTCAATCCCGATCCGACGCCGACCGCAGCCTGAGCGTGAAAGAGCTTTGGCAATCAACGGGGCCTCTGGCCCCGTTTTTTCATGGGAGCGTGGCATGACGGCTGTCTGGCAAACCACGCGCTTTGCAATCGACCTTGCGCGCCCGCAGGTGATGGGCATCGTCAACGTGACGCCCGATTCGTTTTCCGATGGCGGTGCACATGCCTCGACCGAGGCGGCCCTTCGTCATTGCGAGCACCTGATCAAGGAAGGCGCGGACATCCTCGACATCGGCGGCGAGTCGACTCGTCCGGGCAGCCCCGCCGTGCCGCTGGAAGAGGAGCTTGCGCGCGTCGTGCCGGTCGTGCGTGAGGCGGTGAAGCTGCGCGTGCCGGTATCGGTCGATACCTACAAGTCCGAAGTGATGCGCGCAGTGCTTGAGCTCGGCGCAGACATCGTCAACGACATCTGGGCCCTGCGGCGCCCTGGCGCGATGGATGCGGTCTCCGCGCATCCGTCGTGTGGGATTTGCCTGATGCATATGCATCGTGATCCGCAGACCATGCAGGTTGCGCCAATGAGCGGGGACGTGGTCCCCGCGGTGCGCGAATTCCTTGAAGAACAGGCGAGGGCACTGGCGGCCCGCGGCGTGCAAAAGGAACGCATCGTCCTCGATCCCGGCATCGGATTCGGCAAGACCGTCGAGCAGAATTTCGCGCTGCTCGCGCGCCAGGCGGAGTTGCTGGCATCAGGCCTGCCGCTGCTGGCGGGATGGTCGCGCAAGTCATCGCTTGGTGCGGTCACCGGCATCGAGGCCGCCGGAGAGCGGATGGTGCCCAGCGTGGCCGCCGCAGTGCTGGCGGCGGACAAGGGAGCGGCGATCGTTCGGGTGCATGACGTGCGCGAGACCGTTGCAGCGCTCGCTGTCTGGCGAGCGATGAGCAGAGAACAACAGAGCTAGGAAACTCAACAATGACAAGACAGTACTTCGGCACCGACGGCATTCGCGGCACCGTTGGGCAAGCGCCCATCACCCCCGATTTCGTGCTCCGCCTGGCGCATGCGGTGGGCCGCGTGCTCAAGCAGTCCGAAGCGCGCCCGACAGTTCTGATTGGCAAGGACACGCGTATCTCGGGCTACATGCTCGAGTCGGCCTTGGAGTCCGGTTTCAACTCGGCCGGCGTGGACGTGGTCCTTCTCGGCCCGCTGCCGACGCCGGGCGTCGCCTATCTCACGCGCGCGCAACGCGCGAGCCTCGGCGTCGTCATCAGCGCCAGCCACAACGCCTATCCGGACAACGGCATCAAGTTCTTCAGCGCGCACGGCACCAAGCTGAGCGACGAGTGGGAACTTGCCGTGGAAGCGGTCCTGAAGGAAGAGCCGGTGTGGGTCGATTCCCGCAATCTCGGCAAGGCGCGGCGCCTCAATGACGCGCCTGGACGCTACATCGAGTTCTGCAAGAGCACCTTCGCCAACGACCTCACGCTGAGGGGTCACAAGCTGGTCGTCGATGCGGCGCATGGCGCGGCGTATCAGGTCGCTCCTTCGGTTTTCCACGAACTGGGTGCAGAGGTGACGAGCATCGGCTGCGCGCCCGATGGCCTGAACATCAACAAGGGATTCGGTGCGACTCATCCGCAGGCACTCATCGAAGCGGTCAAGGCGCAGGGCGCCGACTACGGCATTGCGCTCGACGGCGATGCCGATCGCCTGCAACTCGTGGATGCGGCCGGGCGCCTCTTCAACGGTGACGAACTCGTCTACCTGATGGCGATGGAACGCGTCGCGCGTGGCGAAAAGCCCGCTGGCGTGGTCGGCACCCTGATGACCAACAAGGCGGTCGAGATGGCGCTCAAGGCGCAGGGCATCGAGTTCGTGCGGGCTCGGGTGGGCGACCGCTACGTGCTCGAGGAGCTCGACAAGCGCAACTGGCTGCTCGGCGGTGAAGGCTCGGGCCATCTTCTGGCACTCGACCGCCATACGACGGGTGACGGCATCGTCAGCGCACTGCAGGTGCTGCAGGCCTGCGTCCGCAGCGGCAAGTCGGTGGCCGAGCTGCTCGGCGGCGTGACGCTTTTCCCGCAGACGCTGATCAACGTACGCCTCTCTGGCGATGAGGATTGGAAGTCCAACCAGAACCTTGCCAACGAGATCGATCGGGTGGAAGCCGAACTCGGTGACTCGGGTCGTGTGCTGATCCGGGCGAGCGGTACCGAGCCACTGTTGCGCGTGATGGTCGAGGCCAAGGACGCCGCGCAGTCCGAGGCTTGCGCCAAGCGGCTTGTTGCGGCTGTGGAGGCCGCTTGAGCCCGGTCGTGGTCGACGTTCGGCTCGCCGACTATCGCGATCCTGCGCACACGCGCGCACTGGTGGGTCTGCTGGATGCCTATGCGCGCGATCCTGCCGGCGGCGGCAAGTCGCTCGAACCTCAGGTGCTGGCGGAATTGCCGGCGGCGCTTGCGTCACGTCCGCAAGCCTTCAGCGTCCTCGCATACGACGGCGACCAGCCGGTCGGGCTCGTCAACTGCATCGAAGGCTTTTCCACCTTCGCCTGCAAGCCGCTGGTCAATGTGCACGACGTGGTGGTGTTGGAGAGCCATCGCGGCCAGCGTGTCACGCAGCGCATGCTGGCGCGCGTCGAGCAAGAGGCGCGTGCGCGTGGCGCCTGCAAGCTGACACTCGAAGTGCTTTCAGGCAACAAGAGCGCGATCCGCGCCTACGAACGCGAAGGCTTCGCGAACTACCAGCTCGATCCCGCCTACGGCTCGGCGATGTTCCTGCAGAAGAAGCTGTAAAAAAGCCGCCGGCACTTCGCAGTGCGGCGGCCTTTGTCTTTGAGGTCTTGCTCAGAAGCGCGTGACAGGCATCGCGTCGTCGGTCTTGCCGGTGCCGTGCTTGCCCAGCTCCCACTTCGCGATCGCGTTGCGGTGCACTTCATCCGGGCCGTCCGCGAAGCGCAGCGTGCGCGCGCCTGCGTAGGCGTAGGCGAGCGGGAAGTCGTCGCACATGCCGCCGCCGCCGTGCACTTGCATGGCCCAGTCGATCACCTGGCAGGCCATGTTGGGCGCAACCACCTTGATCATCGCGATCTCGGTCTTCGCTACCTTGTTGCCTGCGACGTCCATGAGCCAGGCGGCCTTGAGCGTGAGCAGGCGGGCCATGTCGATCTTGCAGCGTGCTTCGGCGATGCGCTCCTGCGTCACCGTCTGCGACGCCACCGTCTTGCCGAATGCGACACGCGACGAGGCGCGCTTGCACATCAGTTCGAGCGCGCGCTCGGCGAGGCCGATCAGGCGCATGCAGTGGTGGATACGTCCCGGGCCAAGGCGACCCTGGGCGATCTCGAAGCCGCGACCTTCGCCGAGCAGCATGTTGCCGACCGGCACGCGCACGTTCTCGAAATACATCTCGACGTGGCCGTGCGGGGCGTCGTCGTAGCCCATGACGTTCAGCGGACGCACGATGCGGATGCCCTTCGTGTCAGCCGGCACGATGATCATGCTCTGCTGCGAATGCTTGGGCGCTTCGGGATCCGTCTTGCCCATGGTGATGAACACCTTGCAGCGCGGGTCGGCTGCACCGGAGATCCACCACTTGTGGCCGTTGATGACGTATTCGTCGCCCTGGCGTTCGATGCGCGTCGAGATGTTCGTCGCGTCGCTCGATGCGACTTCGGGCTCGGTCATCGCAAAAGCGGAGCGGATTTCGCCTTCGAGCAGCGGCTTGAGCCAGCGGGCCTTGATTTCCTCGGAGCCGTAGCGTGCGATGGTTTCCATGTTGCCGGTATCCGGCGCCGAGCAGTTGAACGCCTCGCTGGCCCATGGCACACGACCCATGATCTCGGCGAGCGGTGCGTATTCCTGGTTCGTCAGGCCTGCGCCGCTGTAGCCGGATGCGGCCGCACTGTCGACCGGGAGGAAAAGGTTCCAGAGACCTTGGGCCTTGGCCTTGGCCTTGACCTTTTCGACCGTGTTGAGCGCGCTCCAGCGCTTGCCTGCCGCGGTGTTGGCCGCCAGCTCGGCCGAGTACTCGGCTTCAGCCGGGTAGATGTTCTCTTCCATGAAGGCTGTGACGCGCTTCTGCAAGTCTTTGGTTTTGGCCGAGTATTCGAAGTCCATTTCGTCTCCTGTGGGTAAGGGGTTCAGGGCGTTGCCGCGATCAGGCGATCACGCCCGCTGGGCGAATTGCCACGCCATTTCAGCCATCGGGCGCGCACCGCGGCCGGAGGCTACGGCCTGTTCGCTCGAAGCCGTGCCGGCCTCGACTCGCTTGGCGATGCCTTGCAGGATGGCCGCCATGCGGAACAGGTTGTAGGCCTGGTAGAAGTTCCAGTCGGGCGCAAGCGCTTCAGGCGTGGTGATGCCGGTGCGCTCGCAGTACTTGCGGATGTATTCGCTTTCGGTCGGAATGCCGAGGCTCTTCAGGTCGAGTCCGCCGATGCCGCGGAACGATCCCGGCGGGATGTGCCACGACATACAGTGGTAGCTGAAGTCCGCGAGCGGATGGCCGAGCGTCGAAAGCTCCCAGTCGAGCACCGCAATCGCGCGCGGCTCGGTGGCGTGGAACATCAGGTTATCGAGCCGGAAATCTCCGTGGACGATCGACGTCATCTTCTCGTCGCGCGCGCTGGCGGGGATGTGTGCAGGCAGCCATTCCATCAAGCGGTCCATCTCCGGAATGGGCTGCGTGATCGACGCAACGTATTGCTTGCTCCAGCGGCCGATCTGCCGCTCGAAGTAGTTGCCGGGCTTGCCGTAGTCGGCGAGACCGCGCTCGGCGAACTTCACGGTGTGCAGGGCGGCGATCACGCGATTCATCTCGTCGTAGATCGCGCTGCGCTCCGTGTTGCTCATGCCGGGCAGGGACTGGTCCCACAGCACCCGGCCTTGCATGAACTCCATGATGTAGAAGGCACGACCGATGACGGATTCGTCCTCGCACAGGCAGTACATGCGCGGCACCGGCACGTCGGTGCCGGCCAGGCCGCTCATGACCTTGAACTCGCGCTCCACAGCATGTGCGGACGGCAGCAGCTTGGCGACAGGGCCCGGCTTCGCACGCATCACGTAGCTCTGCGTGGGCGTCACCAGCTTGTAGGTCGGGTTGGACTGCCCGCCCTTGAACATCTCTACCGTCAGTGGGCCCTTGAAGCCGTCGAGGTTCTTCTCGAGCCAGGCGGTGAGCGCGTCGACGTCGAACTGGTGCTGCGGGGAGATGGCACGCGTGCCGACGAATTTGTCGAAGTCCTGGGTCATGTCTCTGAGCTTTATTGATCGGATTCCGAAATGCGCATCAGCGCGGCGCGGTCGAGCACCACCAGTCCACCTGGTTCGATGCGAATCGCTTCCTCGCGCTCCATGGCCTTGAGTTCCTGGTTGACCCGCTGCCGGGAGGCACCCAGCAGTTGCGCGAGCTCTTCCTGAGCCAGATGGAGACCGATCCGCATCTGGCTGCCATCCGCAAGATTCGGCACACCGTAGCTGCGCACCAGATGGATGAGCTGCTTCGCCAACCGGGCGCGCAAGGGCAGGGTGTTCAGGTCCTCGACCAGGCCGAAGAGCTGACGAATGCGGCGCGCCTGCAGACGCATCAACGCCTCGTAGAGCTCCACGTGGCTGGCGAGGATCTTCTGGAAGTCCGCGCGCGCCACGCAAAGAATCGTGGAGTCCCCATGCGCGTATGCATCGTGTGTGCGCCTGTCCCCATCGAACATCGCCACGTCGCCGAACCAGATGCCCGGCTCCACGTAGGTCAGCGTCACCTGCTTGCCCGACACCGCGGTCGAGCTCACGCGGACTGCGCCCTTGGCGCAGGCGATCCACTGCTCGGGCGGGTCGCCGCGCGCGCAGATCAGGTCGCCGTCCTTGTATCGCTTGACGAATGCACATCGGAGGATGTCGTGGCGCAGTGATGGAGAAAGAGAAGAAAACCAGCGACCACCATTGATCGCTTCACGTTCTTCGATGGTAAGAATGGGGTCGTCCATGAACTGTCCTGTCGGTGACTGAAATGCCTGGGGTTGTCACGAGAGCGACGCCGCGCTACTCGTAGCGAGGCGTCTCTTTGGAAAGAAATGCCGTGATGCCGATGCCGGCATTGGCGTGATGCAGGTTGCGCACGAAGTGATCGCGCTCCTGCGAGAGATGCGACACCAGCGATGCGCCGCGTGCTTCGCCGAGCAGCTCCTTGATGCTCGCCATCGAGTTCGGCGCGCGTGCGTTGATCTTCTCGGCCAGCGCGAGCGCCCGGGCGAGCGCCTGGCCGTTCTCGGTGAGTTCGTTGACGAGGCCCAGCTCGTGCAGTCGCGCAGGTTCGAGCCGCTCACCCAGCATGAGCCATTCACTGGCGAGCTGCCGGGGCAGCGCGCGTGCCAGATGCCAGCTCAGGCCGCCATCCGGCGAGAGAGCGACGTTGCTGTAGGAAGCCGCAAAGACTGCGTCTCGCGCCGACACCACGAGATCGCAGGCCATCGCGAGCGAAAAGCCCGCGCCGGCCGCTGCGCCTTCGACCGCAGCGATGACCGGCTTCGGGAAAGTACGGATCGTGTCGATCCAGGTGTGAAGTGCCTCGATGCTTTCCGCCTGCACGGCCGGATCGAGTGCGCGGTTGGCCTGCAGCCGCTGCAGCGAGCCGCCGGCGCAAAACCATTTGCCTTCGCCGACCATGATGACGCTGCGGATCTCGGCGTTGTTCTCGGCGCCGTTGAAGGCTTCGATGCCAGCCGCGTACATCTCGGGGCCGAGGGCGTTGCGCTGCGATGGGTTGGACAGGGTCAGCACCATGGTGCTGCCTTCGGTGGTACTTTTGAGCTCTGCGGTCATGGTTGTCGTCTCTTGGTCTCTTACTCTTCTTGATGGGTGAGGCTCAGGCCGAGCGCGCCTCGGCGGCGCAGCCATGGGCTCGGGCGGTAGCGCGGATCGCCGTAAACGGTCTGGAGGTTGAACAGGATTTCGAGCATGTTGGTCGGGCCATAGAGATCGCCCATCGCCAGCGGTCCTTGCGGATAGCCGAGGCCGAGCCGTACCGCGAGGTCGAGATCGGCGGGCGTGCAGACTCCTTGCTGGCACATGTCGCAGGCGATGTTGACGATGGTCGCGACGACCCGCTGCGTGACGAACCCGCCGCTATCGCGGATCACGCTGACTGCCTTGCCGTCACGCGCGAACAGCGCGTGGGCTGCATCGCGCATGTCGCGGCGCGTGGCCGGGTTGGTGGCAAGCACCCGTCGCTTGGTGGCGGCGTCGTCGACCATCATGTCGATGCCGACCGTGCGGGTGGCGTCGAGGCGGTCGACTGCCGCGACGGTCGTGACGTCGAAGCCCAGCGGCGCGACCAGGATCAGGGCAGTGGACGAGGGCGCTGCGCCGCTTTCGAGTTGCGCGCCGAGCGCATGCACCAGCTTCAGCAACTCGGGGCGACGTGCCGCGCGTGGCGATACCCAGACGGGCGGAATCGTATCGACCGAAGGCACCGCGGGTTCGGCCACCTGCTGCATCGCACCATCGGGATAACGGTAGAAGCCTTCGCCACTCTTTCGGCCCAGTGCTCCGGCCGCAAGCCGCTGCGCGGTGATCACGCTCGGGCGATAGCGCGGCTCCTCGTAGTACTGGCGGTAGATGGATTCCATCACCGGATGCGACACATCGAGCGCAGTCAGATCGAGCAGTTCGAACGGCCCGAGGCGGAAGCCGGCCTGGTCCTTGAGGATGCGATCGATGGTGGCGAAGTCGGCCACGCTTTCCCCGGCGACGCGCAGCGCCTCGGTTCCGTAGCCGCGCCCGGCGTGATTCACGATGAACCCGGGGGTGTCTTTCGTTTGCACCGCGCTGTGGCCCATCTGCGTGGCATAGCCGGCGAGCTTGCGGCAGACCTCGGGGTCGGTCTTGAAGCCCGCCACCACTTCGACCACCTTCATCAGCGGTACCGGATTGAAAAAGTGGAAGCCCGCCATGCGCTCCGGATGCTTCAGCGCCGTCGCAATGGTGGTTACCGATAGCGACGAGGTGTTGCTAACCAGCGTTGCAGAGGGAGAGACCACGGCTTCGATCTCGCGAAACAGCTTCCGCTTGACCTCGATGTCCTCGACGATCGCCTCGATCACCAGGTCGCAACTCGCGAGATCCTGCATCGAACCGGCGATCTGCACGCGGCCTGAAAACGCTTCGAGTTGCGCTGCGTCGAGCTTGCCTTTCTCTTGCAGCTTGCGCCATTGGGCAAGGATCGCGTCGCGGCCTCGCTCGGCGGCTCCTTCAAAGGTGTCCAGCAGCAGGACCTGGCTTCCGGCCTGTGCTGCGATCTGGGCGATGCCTCGTCCCATGGCGCCTGCGCCGATCACGGCGGTATTGGAAAAGTTCACGGTCATTTGATAATTGTCTCTCGGTGAATGGGGGGGTCTGACCACCGTGTCAGAATGCGTCAACTTTCGATTGCTTTTTGCATCTCATTTTGCAACTCCCACGCTTAGCGGCGAGCCTGCTCCTTCTTGGAGTCGCCCTCGAATCACCCGCCTTGACGATCGGGCGCCCGCAAGGCGCCGTCTGGATCGGCAAGCCGATCGACATGGTGATTCCCCTGGCGCTCGACGCTGCGGAAACCGGTGGGTCTTTGTGCCTCGGCGCCGAGGTGCTGCAGGGCGACACGCCCATGCTCGAACGCCGGGTGACCGTCTCCCTCGAGTCTGGCAACAGCCCTGGCAATTCCAATATTCGCGTGCGTACGACCGCGCCGGTCGAAGAGCCGGTCGTCACCATCAAGGTGAGTGCGGGCTGCGACATGAAGTCGACGCGCAGCTATGTGCTTCTGGCCGACGTGCCTTCCGACGTCACACCGCCGGGTGTTTCGCTGGCCGGTGCGCGTCCTTCGTCCGATGCCGCGCCGGCGCAAAGATCGACCGCTCGGTCCGCATCTCGCTCGACAGGTGGCGGCGGTGGCGGTGCCGCGAGCCCTGACGGAACGGCAAGCCCGACAGCACGCCGCGCTGCGGCCCGCTCTTCGGCCGAACGCGAAAGCACCGCTCAATCCGCACCTCAAGCCAGCGCACCCGTTGCGCCGGCGCCTCGCCGCGCCGCGCCGGTCATTCCGCGCGCAGTGCCCGCCGCCCGGCCCGCAGCGGTCGCGCCGCCGAAGGCCGAAACCGTTGCGACAGGCCCCCGGCTGCAGGTCGAAGCACTCGAGCCTGAGCCGACCAAGGACAGCGGGCTGAAGACCACGTCCCAACTCGTACCGCCTCCCGCCGAGGATCCGGCGCGCCGCGCGGCTGCCGCTGCGCTGTGGACTGCGATGAATCCCGCAGCCGAGCAGGCTCAGCGCGAAAACCAGCGCAACAAGGAACTGGAAGCTACCCTGGCCGCCTTGCGCGAACAGACCGCGCAGAACCAGCGCGCGCTCCTCGAATTGCGCAGCGAACTCGCGCAGGCGCGCGAAAGCCAGTTCCGCAACCCGCTGGTCTACGCGCTGATTGCCGGGCTGCTGCTCGCGCTGATTGCCTTGCTGTTGCTCTGGCGCGCGAATCGTCGCACCGCCGCCGCTGCATGGTGGCGCGAATCGGTGCTGCAACCTGAAACCGAGGGCGGTTCGAAGCGCCTGCGGCGCAACCGCGGCTTGCTGGACGAAGGGGATGCGGACGCGGATTCCGAAGACGAACCGCCCAGGAAGCGCACGCTCGGCATGACGACCTTCGGCGCTACGCCCTTCGCGCCTCTGGAACCCGACGATGAGGTCGAAGCCGAAGCGCCGCGCGTTCCTGCGCGCCCGCTCGAAAGCGCAACGGCCCGGCCGGTCAACACCGAAGAGCTGTTCGACGTGCAGCAGCAGTCAGATTTCTTTCTCTCGCTCGGCCAGCAGGACCAGGCGATCGACGTGCTCCGCGAGCACATCGCCGCCAATCCAGGGACGAGCGCGTTGGCGTACCTCGACCTGCTGCGCATCTACCATTCGCTCGACCGTCGCGAGGACTATGCGCACCTCGCCGAGGAGTTCGAACATGCCTTCAATGCGGATGTGCCTCCGTTCGACAAGTACACCGATGCGGGCAAGGGCCTGGAGCACTACCGCAGCGCGCTTGCACGCATCGAGTCGCAATGGCCGGCGCCGAGCACGTTGGCGCTGATCGAAGAGCTGATCTTCCGCAAGCCGGGCGTTCATGAGGATGGTGCCTTCGATCTCGCGGCGTACCAGGAGCTTCTGCTGCTCTACGCGCTGGCGAAGGAGGTGATTGAGCCCGACACCGCGCCGCCGCCTGCGACGGTGACGCCTCCACCGTTCAACGACACGCATACAGCGACGGCGACTGCGCCGCTCTGGCCGGACACGATGCCGCCCGTCATGCACGATGGGCCGACGCTGCCTCCCTCGATCTACGGGTCGATCGACGACAGGCTCCATCACGACACGGTGATGGCTCCCGCTCCGGATGCGCCGATCGCGCCGGCGCACGACCAGGAGCGCGAGGCGCCACCGCGAGCTGTGCCGCCGCCCGAACTGGACCTTGCGGAGTTCGACAAGACGGCCTATGAAACCATGCCGACGCCGATCGAGCCCCCCAAGCCGCCGGCACCGTCGAGCGATCCGCACGTCATCGATTTCGAGCTCTTCGATCCGACGACCGAAGCCGAGATCGCGCCGAAGACGAAGTCGATCAAGCGCTGATCGCCGGGGCGTGTCTGTGCGCCCGGTCGACCGAAACGCTCAGTGCGATCGCGGCGAGGACCGTCGCAAAGCCGACCCAGCTCATCCAGCCGATCGCGCCATTGGCGAGCAGCCAGCCGCCTGCACCCGCGCCGATGGCCTGACCGATGTAGATCCCGGAACTGTTCAGCGCCACCGAGCCCGGCGCGAGCGCGGGGGATAGCGACACCAGCCGGGCCTGCTGTGCCGAGTTGGTCGCGAAACAGCCCAACCCCCAAGGCGTGAGCAGCACTGCCAGCCACGCCAGGCTGACCCCCAGAGGCCAGAGGAGCAGGCTCAGCGCGATCAGAGCGGTCGTCAGCAAGACCATGCGCGATGCGCCGTAGCGATCGACATAGCGGCTCACCAGCATGTTGCCCACCACGCCGCAGGCGCCGAACCATGCCCAGATGAGCCCAATCTGCGTCGCATCGGCGCCAAGACGTTCCTTGAGGACCGGGGCGAAGTAACTGAACAGCACGAACTGGCCGGAGCCCTGAAGCGCAGTCACGCAGACCACGCCCATGAGAAGCGGGCTCTTGAAGACGCGCCCCCAGGCATCGCGCGACAACGCAGCGGGGCGGATGCCGGACGGCAGCTTCAGCCAGATCCCGGCGGCGCTAACCAGAGAAAGCACCGCAATCACTGCGAAGGCTGTGCGCCAGCCGAAGTGCCCCCCGATCAGCGCGCCGAGCGGCAAGCCAAGGACAGAAGCCATGGACCAGCCAAGAAAGACGAAAGTCACGGCGCGCCCGCGTTGCTCGGCTGGCACCAGCATGCCTGCGCATGCAGCGGCTTGAGCCGTGAAGATCGCCGGGGCGATCACCGTCAGCATGCGAACCGGCAGCAGGGCGCCGAAGGAAGGCATCAAGGTCGCGAGCAGGTGGCCGCACGCGTACCAGACCATCGTGCATGCAAGAAGTACGCGGCGGTCCCATCCGGCAACCACCGCCGCCAGCAATGGGGCCCCGACGCACATCACCACGGCGGCTGCCGTGATCAGTTGGCCCGCCGTCGCTGCGCTGATCTGGAGCGATGAACTCAGTTCATTGAGTGTGCCGGGCACGACCATCACGCCCGTGCCGATGACAAAGTTGCCCGCCAGCAGGGCCCACAAGGCAGCCGGCAGTGCAGGCTGCTTCAACGGCGGACCTGCAGCGCGCCGGGATTGACGATATTGGTCGGGTTGCCCTTGATGAAGCTCACGACGTTGTCGAACGCTTGGCCGAAGTACATCTCGTAGCTCTCCTGCTCGACATAGCCGATGTGCGGCGTGCAGATGCAGTTCTCCAGGCGGAGGAGGGCATGGCCCTGCAGCGGTGGTTCGCTTTCGAAGACATCGATGGCCGCGAGACCGGGCCGACCGCGATTGAGCGCTGCAAGGAGCGCGTCCTGCTCGACCAGCTCGGCACGCGAAGTGTTCACGAAGAGCGAGGTCGGCTTCATGCGCGACAGGTCCTCGAGCGTGACGAGCGCGCGGGTTTCCTCTGTGAGGCGGAGATGGACCGACAGCACATCAGCCGCAGCAAAGAAGGTTTCACGATTGGGCGCGACCTGAAATCCATCGGACCGTGCCTTGGCAAGACTCTGCTCGCGACCCCAGATGACGACCTGCATGCCGAACGCCTGCCCGTAGCGCGCGACCAATTGACCGATGCGTCCGTAGCCCCAGACGCAGAGCGTCTTGCCCTTGAGCACCGAGCCGAGTCCGAAATTCGCCGGCATGGATGCCGACTTGAGTCCCGACTGCTGCCAGGCGCCGTGCTTCAGGTTGCTGATGTATTGGGGCAAGCGACGCATTGCCGCCATGATCAGTGCCCACGTGAGTTCTGCCGGCGCCTGCGGAGACCCCGTGCCTTCGGCCACCGCGATGCCGAGTTCGGAACATGCATTCACATCGATGTGGCTGCCCACGCGGCCGGTCTGCGAGATGAGCCTCAGCTTGGGGAGCTTCTCGATCAATTGCCGCGAGATGTGGGTGCGTTCCCGGATCAGCACGATCACCTCGGCATCCTTGAGTCGAACCGAGAGCTGACCGATACCCTTGACGGTGTTCGTGTAGACCTTGGCCGCATAGGCGTCGAGCTTGGACGCGCACTGCAGCTTGCGTACCGCGTCCTGATAGTCGTCGAGGATCACAATGTTCATGCCGTGCATTGTGCCTTGCACGACGCGCCGGCTGTGTCGGCGCATTGCCCGGCGTCGCGCGTCGAACACAACGCCGGAGCGGGGTTTCAGTGCATGCGAGCGCAACGCCCGACCGCGTCCGCGGCTTCGAGCGCAGCCAGGCGATCGAGCTCCGCGCACACATCCGCCATGCGACCGGAGATGACCACACGGCCTGGGTGACGGTTGGGCTGCTGAGCATCGACCATGCGAACGACACGCAGCGGACGTGCGCTGGCGGATGCATCCCCGCCCGCAGGACCTTGCCGCGATGCGCAGCTTGGGCGAACACCGACATAGCGCAGTCCCGACGAATTGACGTGACGCGAGCGACGTGCCGGCATCCAGCGATCAGCCAGCGATTGAAGGGGCGTGAACAGGTCGACGATGCTGAGAAGAGCGATTCCCATGTGAACTCCAGAAGGTAGAGATTGAACACAGGCAGGATTGCTTTCATTGCCTCGACAGGGTGATGGCTAACGCCATACGCCCGCCACCTGTCGCGGCTGGTGATGAGGGCTACATCAACATCGTGTTGCGGATCAGCCCGACTGCGAGGCCTTCGATCTCGAAGGGTTCGCCGGGCTGGACAACGATCGTCGGGTAGTCGGGGTTTTCGGCGTGCAGCTCGATGACCTGCTTGTTGCGCTTGAGACGCTTGACGGTGACTTCGTCGCCCAGGCGGGCAACCACGATCTGGCCGTTGCGGGCTTCCTTGGTGGCCTGCACCGCGAGAAGATCGCCGTCCATGATTCCGGCGTCGCGCATGGACATACCACGCACCTTGAGTAGGTAGTCGGGCTGGCGCTGAAACAGCGTGTTCTCGACGTAGTAGGTCTGGTCGGTGTGCTCTTGCGCCAGGATGGGCGAGCCGGCGGCGACCCGGCCGATGAGCGGGAGGGCGAGTTGTGCCATGCCGGGGAGGGACAGCGAATACTGGTTGTTCCGCGACTCGTTGAGCGCACGCAGGGCGTCGCCCTTGAGGCGGATGCCGCGCGAAGTGCCGCTCACCAGTTCGATGACCCCCTTGCGGGCCAGCGCCTGCAGATGCTCTTCTGCAGCATTGGCGGACTTGAAGCCCAGCTCGGCCGCGATCTCCGCGCGTGTCGGCGGAGCGCCGGTGCGGGCGATAGCGCTTTGAATCAAGTCCAGAATCTGCTGCTGACGGGCGGTAAGCTTGACGGCGAACTGCATGGTGGCTCCTGAAGAGGACTGGCTACATATCCAGTACCTGTATTTTTAACCAGTTTTACTGGGGTTGGCAAGCAATGCGTGAAATCATTCAAGGCGGCACTCGGCGTGTCGTCGTTCTGGGTACCGGCGGCACGATCGCAGGACGGGCCAGCCATTCCGGCGACAACATCGGCTACACCGCCGGACAAGTGGGCGTTGCGGATCTGCTTGGCGGCATCGATGCGCCGGAAGGCACAACGCTGATCGCGGAACAGGTCTCACAGATCGACAGCAAGGACATGAGCTTCGAAATCTGGCAGAAGCTGGCGCAGCGCTGCGCCCATTGGCTCGCAAAAGCCGATGTGGCGGGCATCGTCATCACCCACGGGACCGATACGCTGGAGGAGACCGCGTACTTTCTCCAAGCGGTACTGGCGCCTTCCAAGCCGGTGGTGCTGACGTGCGCGATGCGTCCTGCGACTGCCTTGGCGCCCGACGGGCCTCAGAACGTGCGCGATGCCATCGCGGTCGCGGGGACACCGGGCGCGCAAGGCGTTGTCGCGGTCTGTGCCGGCACGGTGCATAGCGCGTTCGACGTGCAGAAGACGCACACCTATCGCCTCGATGCCTTCGGCTCCGGGGATGGCGGCCCGTTGGCCTACGTGGAAGAGGGGAGCGTCCGGGTGCTGCGCAACTGGCCGGGGCCGCAGGCGGCAGCACCCTTATTCGATCGCGTCGTCAGCGCAACGTCATGGCCGCGCGTCGAGATCCTGGTGAGCCACGCCGGTGCGCGGGGCGCGATCGTCGATGCCCTGGTCGTCGAACGTAAGCGAGGTGCCGTGGACGCCGTTCAGGGCCTTGTGCTTGCTGCAACGGGCAATGGCACGCTCCACCACGAACTCGAGGCTGCCGCACTGCGCGCGCAAGCCGAAGGAATTGCAGTGGTGCGTGCGACTCGTTGCACGCAGGGGCGCATCCTTGGGAAACCGAACGATGCGTTGCGCGACCCGGGCTCGCTGACGCCAGTCAAAGCGCGCATCGCGTTGGCGCTGGAGCTTCTCTCCGCAGGCGCATAGTCTTTTGTCAACGGGAGCCAGGCGATGCTCGATGCGCTGCGCACGACAAGCTGGGCCTATCCGATGTTGGAAGTCGTACACATCGTTGGAATCGCGCTGTTGCTCGGCAACCTCGTGGCACTGGAGATGCGCGTGTTCGGACGGGCGGCAATCGTTCCCGTGTATGCCCTAGCACGGCTGTCACTGACCATTGCACTGAGCGGTTTTGCAATCGCGGCGGCCAGTGGCTCGCTGATGTTCGCGACGCAGCCGTCCGAGCTGCTCGCGAACCGGGCCTTCCTCGTCAAAATGGTGCTCCTCGTAGTCGCCGGTTGCAATGCCGTCTGGTTCCATGCTCGTGGCTCGCTAGGCAAACTCGACTCGATGGCGCGGGTACAGATGTTGTCGTCCACTGCGATCTGGCTGGCCGTGGTGTTTTGCGGCCGTTGGATCGCCTATTGAGCAAAAGGACCTCCATGAAACGCCGAAGCCTCGTTCTCGCCGCCGCATCGGTCCCCGCGACGATGTCAACTGCCTGGGCGCATCACGGCTGGGGCAGCTTCGATCAGGATCACCCGCTTTACCTCGAAGGCAAGGTCGTGAGCGTGAAATGGCAGAACCCGCATGTCGAGCTCATGATCGATGTGCCGACGGATCTCAAGGTGCCGGCGGACTTGCCGAAGCGCGCCTTGCCGGCGCAGAGCGCCCCCGTCGACGGCGCGGCGCTCCTGGCGAAAGCGACGCTGCCGAGTCGCAGCGTGCGCCAGTGGGAGCTCGAATTGGCGCCGCTCACGCGAATGGAGGCATGGAAGATCCAGGAGATCAAGCCCGGAACCCAGGTGGCCGCGGTCGGCTTCGGCCAGAAAGACGACAAGGACGCGGTGATCCGTGTCGAATACCTGTTCGTCGATGGGAAGGTCTACGGGCTGCGTTCCAGCCCGGCCTGATCAGCTCGCCAGTGCGGAGAGTGCGCGCTGCGTGATTTCGTCGACGGTGCCGACGCCGCTGATGGAGCGGTACTTCGGGGCCGCAGCCGGCTCGACCTTTGCCCACTGCGAGTAGTAGTCGACCAGCGGACGGGTCTGCTGGCTATAGACGTCGAGACGCTTGCGGACGGTTTCTTCCTTGTCGTCTTCGCGCTGGATCAGGTCTTCGCCGGTCACGTCGTCCTTGCCGGCGACCTTCGGCGGGTTGAACTTCACGTGATAGGTGCGCCCCGACGCCGGATGCGAGCGACGGCCGCTCATGCGTTCGATGATGTCGGAGAAGGGAACGTCGATCTCGAGGACGTAGTCGAGCTTGACGCCGGCCGCCCGCATCGCTTCGGCTTGCGGGATGGTCCGGGGGAAGCCGTCGAACAGGAAGCCCTGCGCGCAATCCGGCTGCGCGATGCGTTCCTTGACGAGGTTGATGATCAGGTCATCGCTAACCAAAGCGCCGGAAGCCATCACGGCTTCGGCCTGCTTGCCGAGCGGCGTACCGGCCTTGACTGCTGCTCGGAGCATGTCGCCAGTGGAAATCTGGGGGATGCCGTACTTCTGGCAAATGAAGGCCGCCTGTGTGCCTTTGCCCGCCCCGGGTGCGCCCAACAATATCAGTCTCATGGTGTCCTCGAAGGTTTTTTGGATTTCTGTCGCGCCGTGCTGATCACGAGTGGCGTCAATGGCGGAGTTCCGTCGAGGATAGCATGGGCCCCCATTGGGACCGGCGGCTAACCTGCCCCGAACAGGGCCCGGACGCGGGCGAGATCTTCCGGCGTATCGATGCCTGGGCCGGGTGCATGCTCGCTGACGTGCACAGCGATGCGGTGGCCGTGCCAGAGGGCTCGCAACTGTTCGAGCGCCTCGGTGCTTTCCACCGGTGCGGGAGGAAGGCTGGGAAACTGCCGGACGAAGCCGGCCCGATAACCGTAGATGCCGATATGCCGCAAGGCCGGCGGCGAAAGCGGCAGTTTGTTCGGTCCGCCATCCGCAAATCCGTCGCGCCACCATGGGATCGGGGCGCGGCTGAAGTAGAGCGCATAGCCGTTTGCATCCAGCACGGTCTTGACCACGTTGGGGTTGGTGAACTCCTGCGGCGAGTCGATCGCATGCGCGGCAGTGCTCATGGCTGCACCAGGGTGCTCAGAGAGCGTTTGCGCAACGGCGTCGATGAGCGAGGGGTCGATCAGCGGTTCATCGCCCTGGACGTTAACCACGATGGCGTCGTCCGCAAGGCCAAGCTGGGCGCAGGCTTCCGACAGGCGATCACTGCCGCTTGCGTGGTCCTTGCGGGTGAGGAGCGCCTCGACGCCGTGGGCCTTGCATGCGTCGATGATGCGGGCGTCGTCGCCCGCCACCACGACGCGTTCGGCGGTCGATTCCCGCGCACGCTGTGCCACGCGCACCACCATCGGCACGCCGGCGATGTCTGCCAGCGGCTTGTCCGGAAGGCGGGTCGACGCGAGCCGCGCCGGGATCAGGACGACGAATTTCGTGCTCAAGATCAGAGACCCAGTTCTTCGTCGGTCAGTGGGCGTGCTTCGTTTTCGAGCAGCACCGGGATGCCGTCTCGCACGGGGTAGGCAAGACGCGCGCTGCGCGAGACGAGTTCCTGCTTGTCGGGATTCCAGGTAAGCGGGCCCTTGGTGACAGGGCAGACGAGGAGTTCAAGCAGCTTGGTATCCATCGGTCGATGATAGCCGTGCATCGAGCGCTGAAAAGAAGGCGGCCTCGGGCTCGAAAAGCAGCGGC
Source organism: Variovorax sp. Sphag1AA (assembly GCF_014192575.1). Lineage (GTDB taxonomy): Bacteria > Pseudomonadota > Gammaproteobacteria > Burkholderiales > Burkholderiaceae_C > Variovorax. The sequence continues at coordinate 574,778 of NZ_JACHYC010000001.1, forward strand.
ACAGCCAGCGCATCCGGCGCCTTGTGCCAGAGTTTCACGGCGTCCTTTTCGGTGCAGAGCAGCGTCTCGCCATACGCTGCAGCGCGCGTCCAGTCCTCGAAATCGTGATGGTCCGGAAGCGCCATGCAGCGTTCAAGGCGCAAGCCGCGCTGTCGCAGCATTTCGAAGAAAGCCTCGGGCTTTGCGATGGCCGCGACGGCAACGAGCTTTCGATCGGCGAGTTTGGCCAGCGGCGTCCGGGTGCCGTCACGCCCCAGTGCGTAGTCGGCAAGCGACCGTGTGGCAGTAAACCCCGCAAAGGCCGGGCGGCTGCCGGTGTGCAGTACCAGATCGCAAGGGCGGGGCCATTTCTCGCGCAACGGACCCGCCGGAAGCAGCCAGCCATTGCTGATGCCGCGGTCGTCGAAGACACAGATCTCGACATCCCGCGCCATTGCAAGATGCTGCATGCCGTCATCGCTGACGATGACCTGGGTATCGGGATAGCCGGCACGAAGAGCTCGCGCGGCCTCGACACGACGCTCGGCGACGAATACGGGGGCGCCAGTCGAGCGCCGTATCAGCAGCGGCTCATCGCCGGTATCGCTGGGCGCGCTGTCGTCCAGCACTTCGCGGCAGCCCGTGGACGATCGGCCATAGCCCCGCGACACGACACCCACCCGGATACCCTGCGATTGAAGGTGGCGAACGATCGCCATGACGACCGGCGTCTTCCCGGAACCGCCGGCAACGACGTTGCCGACGACGACCACCGGTACGTCGAGGCGTTCGGTTTTGAGGATGCCGAGCCGGAAAAGAGCGCGCCGGACGGCGGTCAGCCCGCTATAGAGCAGGGACACCGGCCACAGCAGCCACGCCAGCGTGCCGCGTCGCAGCCAGGCATGCTGCAACGAAGCCAAGGCTATCGTCCCGCCTGGGCGGCCGATTGCGTGGCGAAAGTGATCTGCATGAGCCCCGCGCGCCGTGCGGCTTCCATGACAGTGATCACGGATTGGTGTGCCGCGCTCGCGTCGGCGCTGATGATGACCACGTTGTCCTTTGCTCCGCTGGCTGCTGCGCTCAGGGCCGCCGTGACAGCCTCGACGCTGCGATCGGACAAAGGCGTCTTGTTGATCGTGTAGCGCCCGTCGGCCGACACGGAGACGATCACTTCCTTGGGGTAGTCGCGTTGTGCCTCGGCATCTGCCACGGGCAGACGAAGCTGCATTTCCGTGAACTTGCTGTAGGTGGTCGACAGCATGAGAAAGATCAGCACGACGAGCAGGACGTCGATGAACGGGATCAGGTTGATCTCGGGCTCGTCCCGCGAGCCGTGGCGGAAGTGCATCCTCATCGGCGGAGCGTGTTCAGGTGACGTGCGAAGCGCTCGCCCGCGAGCTCGAGGTTCAGCAGGTACTCATCGACCCGGCTGCGGAAATAGCGCCAGAAGATGAGTGTCGGGATCGCGATGATCAGCCCGAAAGCCGTGTTGTAGAGCGCGATCGAAATGCCATGCGCGAGCTGGGCGGGGTTTCCGGAGCCGACTGCGCCACTGGAAGGTGATTGCGAGCCGAAGATCTCGATCATGCCGATCACGGTGCCGAGCAGGCCCAGCAGCGGCGCGGCGGACGCGATCGTCGCAAGTGCGGGCAAGTAGCGCTCCAGGCGATGTGCCACCACGCGGCCGGCGGCTTCCATCGAGACGCGCAGGTCGTCCTCGCTGGACGCCGGGTTGGAGTTCAGAGCCCGAAAGCCTGCGGCGAGGACTTCGCCGAGGCTGGAGTTCCGCTCCAGCTTCGTCACGACATCCGGTCCCGGGACGGAATTGCGAGAGACGGCGATGGCCTCGTCGAGCAATTTGGGTGGCAAGACTTTCGAGGTTTTCAGGCTGGCGAAGCGCTCGATGACGAGTGCGAGACCAATAACCGAACAAGCGAGCAGCGGCCAGATCGGCCAGCCCGCAGCAACTATGATGGAAAACAAATATTCCTCCGGCCCATCGACTGCAAATGCGCGGCGATTATCTACCGAGCCGGCACATGTTTCGGTGTCCTTCGCTTGTAGGGATTGACGCACAGAAACTGTGGATAACTTTGTGATTAACACGCAGAGCAACTTGGCCAGAGCCGCGCCAGATGGGCGCTTCACTGGATCGAGCGATATTTGAGCAGCACTTTTTCCAATGAAATCAATGGCTTGCACCAGAACATGTGCCTGTGATGCGTATGAGGCGCCCCGCCAGGGTACTCCGCTGGCACTTGTGGAAGATTCGCACCTTGTCACAGCCCTGTGGCATGAATGAACGTGAGCAAACACCTGCGGGCGGCGCGCGCGTCTGGGCCGTGGGCGCACTGTGCCGTGCTGTCGCGGATGCGCTCGAAGCGCGCTTCAATCCGGTCGCTGTCAGGGGCGAGATATCGGGCTTTTCTAGAGCGTCGAGCGGCCACTGCTATTTCTCGCTGAAGGATCAGAACGGGCAACTGCGCTGCGCGATGTTTCGTCGCGCGGCCGGACTGCTGGACTTCATGCCACGCGATGGCGACCAGGTCGAAGTGCGCGGTCGGCTCGGGCTTTACGAGCCACGCGGCGATCTCCAGCTGATCGTGGAGAGCCTGCGTCGGGCCGGGCAGGGAGCCTTGTTCGAGCAATTCCTCCAGCGCAAGGCCAAGCTCGAAGCAGAGGGACTCTTCGACGCGGCGCGAAAGCGTCCTCTGCCGGCGATGCCGCGATCGATCGGGCTCGTTACCTCGCTCGGAGCCGCTGCACTTCACGACGTGGTCACGGCGCTGCGGCGTCGGGTCCCGCACATCCCAGTGGTGCTTGCGCCGGCGGCGGTGCAGGGGGCAAGCGCACCTGCGGAGCTCGTGCGTTCGCTCGAAGCGCTCTATGCGATGGAGCCGCAGGTCGATGTCATCCTGTTGGTGCGTGGCGGCGGGTCGATCGAGGATCTCTGGGCCTTCAACGATGAGGCGCTGGCGCGGACGATCGTCCGGAGCCCGGTGCCGCTCGTTTGCGGTATCGGCCATGAGACCGACTTCACGATCGCCGATTTCTGCGCGGATGTTCGAGCGCCGACGCCGACCGCCGCCGCGGAACTGGTCGCCGCGCCGCGCGACCTTTGGCTCGGTGCGCTCGAGCTGATCGAAGAGCGTTTGCGCGACGCGGTTCTCGCGCGGGTGGACGCGTCGAGCCAGCGACTGGATATTGCTGCGGGGCGGCTTGGCCGTCCCTCGGAACTGGTGGGTCGCCAGCGTTTGCGTCTCTCGCATCACGCGCAGCGCATGCACTTCGCGCTGCAAGCGAAGACGGCGCGGCTCGCTCATGTGCAGCAGGTCCTGCAGGCCGGGTTGCCGGTGCGGCTTCGGCAGGCATTCGAGCGCCACCGGGAGGTGCTCGACCGTGCGTCGCTGCGATTGAAGCTGCTCGACCCGGAACTCGTGCTGCAGAGAGGCTACGCATTCATCACAGACGCGCAGGGGCATGCGGTCACCAGCGTCGATCGACTCTCTGTCGGAGCCGAAGTGCAGGCACATCTTTCCGACGGCCGTGCCGATCTGAAGGTCCTGCAAACTGAGGCCAAGGGAACGCGTCCGACGTCAGGGGTGTGAATTCCTTTCTAGAATCAACCATCCCACAACCAACCCGAGAGAGCAAAAAATGGAACACGTTCTTCCTCCCCTGCCATACGCGATGGACGCACTGGCGCCCGAGTACTCCAAGGAGACTCTCGAGTACCACTATGGGAAGCATCACAACGCCTACGTTGTGAATCTGAACAACCTGCAAAAGGGCACGGAGTTCGAGAACATGACGCTCGAGGACATCGTCAAGAAGTCCAGCGGCGGCATCTACAACAACGCGGCCCAGATCTGGAACCACACCTTCTTCTGGAACTGCATGAAGCCCGCGGGCGGCGGCGACCCGAGCGGTGCGCTCGCCAAGGCGATCGACGCCAAGTGGGGCAGCTACGCGGCATTCAAGGAAGCCTTCGTCAAGTCGGCCGTCGGCAACTTCGGTTCTGGCTGGACCTGGCTGGTGAAGAAGGCGGACGGTTCCGTGGACATCGTGAACACCGGCGCTGCCGGCACGCCGCTCACGACCGCTGACAAGGCGTTGCTGACCGTCGACGTCTGGGAGCATGCCTACTACATCGACTACCGTAACCTGCGTCAGAAGTTCGTCGAGACCTTCCTTGCCAAGCTCGTCAACTGGAGCTTTGTCGAGAAGAACTTCGGCTGATCTCGTCCTCCGGAAACAAAAAAAGCCGACTTTGGGTCGGCTTTTTTGTTGGCCTCAAGGCGCAAGAGTCAGCGGCTCTGCCCGAACAGCTCGCCGCCGAGCTTGGTGCCGGCCTTGATGTTCTTGCGCTCGAACCAACCCTGATTCATCTCGAGGACGAAACGCACCGGTTCCTTGGAACAGTGCGAATCCTCCGTCAACGGCTTCATGTCCGCCAGGTTCACGATGCGCCCGTCGTCCGCCACGAAAGCTGCGGTAAGGGGGATCAGGGTGTTCTTCATCCAGAAGCACTGCGTCGCAGGCTGCTCGAAGACAAAGATCATCCCTTCGGACTGCGGCATCTCCTTGCGGAACATCAAGCCGGTCTGGCGCTGGTCGGGCGTTTTGGCAACCTGGGCATCGATTTGATACATCCCGGCGGTTATCCGAACGTGAGGGAGATTGGTTTGCGGCTCTTGGGCGTGCGCAAAACTCAAAGATGTGGACAACAGGAGAAGGGCGAATAAGCGCTGAAACATGGAACGACTTTCAAACCGGGACAGAAACAACAATGCCCGCGTTCGCGGGCATCGCCAATTTCCGCGAGCTTACCTCTAATTGGGCCGAAATTGCTGTCGGCTGGCTGACGGTCAAGTTGAAGCGTTGGACGAAAAAAAGCGTTCCCAAGGGAACGCTTTTTCATTGGGGACGAGCCCCGACTTACTGAGGCGTGCCGCCTTGCGGGTTCATCTTGCGGACATTGCCCTTGCGGTCGCGGCGGCGATCGCTGCGGGTGTCGGCGCGAGCTTGGCCAGCTGCCGTGGCCTTGTTCTGCGTCAGACCGCCACTGCCTTCGGCCGTCTTGGGCGTGTCGCCGCCTTGCGGACGAACTTCGCCTTGGGGCTTGTCGGCACGGCGTTCCGTGGCGCGTTGCTGCGGACGGGTGTTGGTCGGGGGAGCTGCTTCCTGAGTGGTGGAGCCACCTTGTGCGAATGCACCAACCGAGAACAGACCGGCACCGGCTGCGATCAGGCCGGCCATCGTTGCTGCGAGAACTTTGCTCATTACGGATTCCTCATTGGAAATGGTTGAAAACGCCTCCCGGCCAGCAGAAGGTCTGTCAACAACGGAGCCAATACGGCTGTGGTTGACAGATCCTCAGGCTCCTCCGGTTGCGTCTAAAATTCTAAGGGTATTCAGGCGATTGGAAACGTAGTGTCTTCCAGTCTTCATTTCATCCGGAGCCGGCGTCCACATACATGTCCAGCTATCAGCACATCAAAGTCCCGGCCGAAGGCCAAAAGATCTCGGTGAATGCCGACAACTCTCTGAATGTGCCTGATCAACCGATCATTCCGTTCATCGAAGGGGACGGAACGGGTTTGGACATTACGCCCGTGATGCTCAAGGTGGTCGACGCGGCCGTGGCCAAGGCCTATGGCGGCAAGCGGAAGATCCAATGGATGGAGGTCTACGCCGGCGAAAAGGCGACCAAGGTCTACGGCCCCGACGTCTGGCTGCCTGACGAGACGCTGCAGGTGGTGCGCGAATACGTGGTCTCGATCAAAGGGCCGCTGACGACGCCGGTGGGCGGCGGCATCCGCTCGCTCAACGTTGCATTGCGGCAGGAGCTCGATCTGTACGTCTGCCTGCGGCCGATCCAGTATTTCGAGGGTGTACCGAGCCCGGTGAAAGAGCCGCAGAAGACCAATATGGTGATCTTCCGGGAGAACTCTGAGGACATCTACGCCGGCATCGAATTCGAAGCCGAGAGCGACAAGGCGAAGCGGCTCATCAAGTTCCTCCAGGACGAATTCGGCGTCAAGAAGATCCGCTTCCCGAACACCTCTGGGATCGGCGTCAAGCCGGTGTCGCGGGAGGGCACCGAACGTCTTGTGCGGAAGGCCATCCAGTACGCGATCGACAACGACAAATCCAGCGTGACGCTCGTCCACAAGGGCAACATCATGAAGTTCACGGAGGGTTCGTTCCGTGACTGGGGGTACGGTCTGGCGGCGAAGGAGTTTGGCGCCGAACTCATCGATGGCGGTCCATGGATGAAATTCAAGAGCCCGAAAAGCGGCAAAGAAATTACCGTCAAAGATTCGATTGCTGATGCATTCTTGCAACAGATTTTGCTGCGACCGGCCGAATACAGCGTCATTGCCACGCTGAATCTGAACGGCGACTACATTTCCGACGCGCTGGCGGCGCAGGTCGGTGGCATCGGAATCGCCCCCGGCGCAAACCTGAGCGACACCGTCGCCATGTTCGAGGCGACCCACGGCACGGCGCCCAAGTACGCTGGCAAGGACTATGTGAACCCGGGCTCCGAAATCCTCTCCGCCGAAATGATGCTGCGCCACATGGGTTGGAAGGAGGCCGCCGATCTCATCATCAGTTCCATGGAGAAGTCGATCGTGAGCAAGAGGGTCACCTACGACTTCGCGCGGCTGATGGAAGGCGCAACCCAAGTCAGCTGTTCCGGATTTGGTCAGGTGATGATCGAGAACATGTAAGCGGCGTCCGGACAGTTTCCGGATCGCAAACACGAAGCCCCGGCGCTGCAAGTCGCCAGGGCTTTTTTTTCGCCGCGATCGACCGATATACAAGCGGGGCCATCGTTGCTGGAAGGCATGGCGTTTGCATGAGTCCACGTCCGGTTGCACCCCGATCCGCCTTGAATGTCACAAAGCCGCCACCACTTGTCCCCCTGCCGCAAGTGCAACGCGCGGCTGCTCTATAAAATGATTTTCATGGCTACCAGAATTCCCCCGACCCCCAAGACGCCACCGGCTACGAAGCCGGCCGGCGACGATGGCGACTCGGTCGTTCTTGAACGGCGGCCGCAGAAGACCGCACCACCCCAGATGTACCAGGTGGTGATGCTCAACGATGACTACACGCCGATGGAGTTCGTCATCGTCGTGATTCAGCAGTTCTTCAACAAAGACCGGGAAACAGCCACGCAGATCATGCTCAAGATCCACCTCGATGGGCGCGGCGTTTGCGGTGTTTACTCCCGCGACATGGCAGCGACCAAAGTGAATCAGGTGATGGAAGCAGCCCACCAGGCCGGACACCCGCTGCAGTGCGTCAGCGAACCGGTTGAATAAATCGCTCTCCAACCCATCTGCGGAATATTTACAGCAAGGCCAAAAGGAAATCACATGATTGCCCAGGAACTGGAAGTCAGCTTGCACATGGCTTTTGTCGAAGCCAGGCAGCAGCGCCACGAGTTCATCACGGTGGAGCACCTGCTGCTCGCCTTGCTGGACAACCCGAGTGCCGCGGAGGTCCTGCGCGCATGCTCGGCGAATGTCGACGACCTGCGTGCGTCGCTCACGAACTTCATCAAAGACAACACGCCGCAAGTCGCTGGCACCGACGACGTGGACACCCAGCCTACGCTGGGCTTCCAGCGCGTCATCCAGCGCGCGATCATGCACGTGCAGTCGACCGGCAATGGCAAGAAGGAAGTCACCGGCGCCAACGTGCTCGTGGCGATCTTCGGCGAGAAGGACTCGCATGCCGTGTACTACCTGCACCAGCAGGGCGTGACGCGCCTCGACGTCGTGAACTTCATTGCGCACGGCATCAAGAAGAGCGATCCGCCTGAAGCTGCCAAGGGCAGCAGCGATGCATCGTCTGGCGAGGGCGAAGAGGGTGGTGGCGAGAAGAACGAGAAGTCGTCTCCTCTCGAGCAGTTCACGCAGAACCTCAACCAGCTTTCCAAGGAAGGCAAGATCGATCCGCTGATCGGTCGCGAGTACGAGGTCGAGCGCGTCATCCAGATCCTGTGCCGCCGTCGCAAGAACAACCCGCTGCTGGTCGGCGAGGCTGGCGTTGGCAAGACTGCGATCGCCGAAGGGCTCGCATGGCGCATCACGCAGGGCGACGTGCCGGAAATCCTCGCGGAATCCAACGTGTACTCGCTCGACATGGGCGCGCTGCTCGCAGGCACGAAATACCGCGGCGATTTCGAGCAACGTCTCAAGGGCGTGCTCAAGTCGCTCAAGGACAAGCCCAATGCGATCCTGTTCATCGACGAGATCCACACGCTGATCGGCGCGGGCGCGGCTTCGGGCGGCACCCTGGATGCGTCCAACCTGCTCAAGCCGGCGCTTTCGAGCGGCCAGCTCAAGTGCATCGGCGCGACCACGTTCACCGAATACCGCGGCATCTTCGAAAAGGATGCAGCCCTGTCTCGGCGTTTCCAGAAGGTCGACGTGGTCGAGCCGACGGTGGCCGAGACGGTCGACATCCTGAAGGGCCTCAAGTCGCGCTTCGAAGAGCATCACGGTGTGAAGTACGGCGTGGCTGCCCTGCAGGCTGCCGCCGAGCTGAGCGCCAAGTACATCAATGACCGTCACCTGCCTGACAAGGCGATCGACGTCATCGACGAGGCTGGCGCGGCGCAGCGCATCCTGCCCGCGAACAAGCGCAAGAAGACCATCAGCAAGACCGAGGTCGAGGAAATCGTCGCGAAGATCGCGCGCATTCCCCCGGCCAACGTGTCGAACGACGACCGCGGCAAGCTGCAGACCATCGAGCGCGATCTCAAGAGCGTGGTGTTCGGCCAGGACAAGGCGCTGGAAGTGCTCGCCTCGTCGGTGAAGATGGCCCGCTCGGGCCTGGGCCGCGACGACAAGCCGATCGGCTCGTTCCTCTTCAGCGGTCCCACCGGTGTCGGCAAGACCGAAGCGGCGCGCCAGCTGGCCTACATCATGGGTATCGAGCTGATCCGCTTCGACATGTCGGAGTACATGGAGCGCCATGCCGTGAGCCGCCTGATCGGCGCGCCTCCGGGCTACGTCGGTTTCGACCAGGGAGGTCTCTTGACCGAGGCGATCACGAAGAAGCCGCACGCGGTGCTGCTGCTCGATGAAATCGAGAAGGCGCACCCGGACATCTTCAACGTGCTGCTGCAGGTGATGGACCACGGGACGTTGACGGACAACAACGGCCGCAAGGCCGACTTCCGCAACGTGATCATCGTCATGACCACCAACGCCGGTGCCGAGACGATGAACAAGTCGACCATCGGCTTCACGAACCCGCGCCAGGCTGGCGACGAAATGGGCGACATCAAGCGCCTCTTCACGCCGGAGTTCCGCAACCGCCTGGATGCGATCGTGAGCTTCAAGTCGCTCGACGAGCAGATCATCCTGCGCGTGGTCGACAAGTTCCTGCTGCAACTCGAGACGCAGCTGGCCGAGAAGAAGGTGGATGTCACGTTCACCGACGCTCTGCGCAAGCATCTCGCGAAGAAGGGCTTCGATCCGCTGATGGGTGCTCGCCCGATGCAGCGCCTGATCCAGGACACGATCCGTCGTGCCTTGGCCGACGAGCTCCTGTTCGGTCGCCTGCAGGAGGGTGGTCGTCTGACGGTCGATCTCGACGACAAGGAAGAGGTCGTGCTGGATATCCAGCCGCTGCCCAAGAAGGAAGGCCGTTCCAAGCCCGAGGCGGAAGAGACCGCAGCAGGCTGATGCCCGGGTTCCGCCATCCCGGCGGAATTCCCGCCACACAAGGCCGGTAGCATTGCGCTACCGGCCTTTTTTCTGTTCGCACATCTTTCACCTTGATCCTCCCCGAGCTCAGCCAGGAATGGAGAACGGGCCTCTCCCTAGCGTGGAGCGGCTACATCGCGGTCCTTTCCGTCTGGATCGTGATGCAGAAGCGCGCGCCGGTGTCGACGATGAGCTGGATCCTCTCGCTCGCGTTGCTGCCTTTCGTGGGCTTCCTCATCTACTACTTCCTCGGTCCGCAGCGGCTCAAGAAGCAGCGGCTGAGGCGCCTTCGCAGTCGGGCGTTCGAACAGGCCCCGGGCGACATCGCGAGGCTGCGAGAGGCATCGAAGCACGCACCGCCCACCTTGCGGAAGCTCGCCGCCTTGGGAACAGCGGCCTGCGGTCTGCCGGTGTCGACCGCAACGTCGGTCGAACTGCTGTCGGGCGGGGCGCATACCTTCGACACGATCTTCGACTGCATCCGGCAGGCGAAGGACCACGTGCATCTCGAGTACTACATCTTCGAGCCCGACAACATCGGCACCGCGCTGCGCGACCTGCTGATCGAGCGCGCACGCGAAGGCGTGACAGTGCGCCTGCTGCTCGACGCGCTTGGCTCCAAGCGCGTCGGCCGCAAGTTCATGGCGCCGATGCGCGAGGCGGGCGTCCATGTGGCGCTGTTCCATGACACACGCATTGGGCGCCGCCTGCGCCCCGTGACCAACTACCGGACGCACCGCAAGATCGTCGTCTGCGATGGGCGCATCGGCTTCACCGGCGGCGTCAACATCACGGACGAGGAAGATGCGCGAACGCGCCCGGATGCCTATCACGACGTTCACCTGAAGATCGTGGGGAGCGCCGTCCGGTGGCTCCAGACCACCTTCATCGAGGACTGGACCTACGCCACCGGCGAGACGCTGCGGCACGTGCACAAGGCGATCGACAGCATGTTCCCGCGCGTCGAAGCGGAGGACGGCGTTGGCGACATTCCCGTGCAGATCGTCACCAGCGGACCCGACAGCGCGGTCGAGGCGATTCATCGCATGCAGGTCGATGCGCTCCATGCGGCGGAACAGCGCGCCTGGCTGACCACGCCGTACTTCGTGCCGACGGAGCCGGCGTTGATGGCGCTCACGAGTGCCGCTCTGCGCGGCGTCGACGTACGTCTGCTGGTGCCGCGCCGCAGTGATTCGCTCATCGTGAGTGCGGCAGCGCGCTCCTACTACGACGAGTTGATATCCGCCGGCGTCAAGATCTGGGAATACAAGGCGCGGATGCTGCATTCCAAGACGCTGGTGGTGGACGACAACTGCGCGATGATCGGCACCGCGAACTTCGACAACCGCAGCTTCCGGCTCAACTTCGAAGTGTCTGCCGTGATCTACGGCCCGCTCCTCGCCGGCGCATTGGTGACGCAGTTCCAGACTGACCTGCGCAATTCATCGCCGGTGCGGGCCAACCGGCACCAGACTTTCCCGCGGCGCCTGGCTGAAGCCACAGCGCGTTTGTTTTCCCCTTTGCTTTGACGATGGCTCCTCACACCTTTCTCTGGCACGACTACGAAACCTTCGGGGCCGTGCCACGCCGCGATCGACCGGCGCAGTTCGCCGCGATCCGCACCGATGCCGAACTCAACGAGATCGGCGAGCCATTGATGATCTTCTGCAAGCCCGCCCCGGACTACCTGCCGAGCCCGGAGGCCTGCCTGATCACCGGCATCACGCCGCAGCAATGCCTGGAGCAGGGCCTGCCCGAGCATGAATTCGCAGCGCAGATCGAAAGCGCGTTCTCGCAGCCCGGCACCATCGGCGTGGGCTACAACACGATCCGCTTCGACGATGAAGTGACTCGTTTCCTCTTCTGGCGCAATCTCATCGACCCCTATGCGCGCGAGTGGCAGAACGACTGCGGGCGGTGGGACCTGCTCGATGTGGTGCGCCTGACCTATGCGCTGCGTCCCGACGGCATCGAATGGCCGAAGAAGGCGGACGGAAGCCAGAGCTTCAAGCTCGAAGATCTGAGCCGCGCCAACGGGCTCGTGCATGAAGCAGCGCACGATGCCTTGTCGGACGTTCGCGCGACCATCGCCCTCGCGCGCCTCATCCGCGACCGGCAGCCGCGCCTATTCGACTTTGCCTTCGGACTACACCGCAAGGACCGGGTTGCGAGCGAACTGGGCCTGCCGGCGACGAAGGAGGGCATGCGGCCTTTCCTGCACGTGTCGGGCATGTTCCCTGCCGAACGCGGATGCATCGCAGTGATGTGGCCGCTGGCGACCCACCCGACTAACCGCAACGAACTGCTCGCCTGGGACCTCGCGCACGACCCGAGCGAACTGGCCAGCCTCGACGTCGAGACGATTCGGCTGCGCCTCTTTACGCGGACCGCCGATCTGCCTGAAGGCATGGTGCGGCTTCCGATCAAGGGCATTCACTTGAACAAGTCGCCGATGGTCGTGGGCAACCTTCGCACGCTTGCACCGGCCATGGCCACGCGCTGGGGCATCGACATGGAGACCGCCATGCGCCATGCCGCCATCGCGGCTTCGCTGCCCGACATGAGCAGCGTCTGGTCGCGCGTCTACGAGCGTCCGAAGGAAGGCCCGCCCGATGTCGACGAAGACCTCTACGGCGGATTCGTCGGCAACGGAGATCGTCGGAGGCTCACCCAGTTGCGCAGCCTTTCGCCTGAGCAGCTCGTGCAGGCCCAGGAACGCACTGCCTTCGATGACCCGAGGCTCGAAGAGCTGCTCTTCCGCTACCGCGCCCGCAATTTCGTCGACACGCTGACCGAGGAAGAAGCCGAGCGCTGGGAAGCGCATCGCGTCGCGCGCCTGCTCGAAGGCGAGGGCGGTGCGCGCAATGTCGACGAGCTGTTCGCGCAGATCGACACCCTCGCCGAAAAGGCCGATGAGCGCGGCGAAGAAATCCTTGGGGCGCTCTACGAGTACGCCGAGGCCATCGCACCGGCGGTCTGAGATGACGGTACGTCGCCTGCTCCCTGCCGATGCCGAGGCTTACCGCGCGCTGATGCTCGAGGGCTACACGCGCCATCCGGACGCATTCACATCGACGGCTGCCGAGCGCGAGGCACTCCCGCTCTCGTGGTGGCAGAAGCGCCTCGATGCCTCACCGACCGCCGATCAGGTGGTGTTCGGCGCCTTCGAGGGTGATGCACTGGTGGGCGCCGCTGGCCTGCAGTTCCAGGCGCGCGAGAAGGCGCGCCACAAGGCCGATCTCTTCGGCATGTACGTGGCGCCGTCCGCACGCGGAGGCGGCCATGGGCAAAAGCTGGTTGATGTGCTGCTCGATGAAGCGGCGGCCCGGGAGGGCGTCCGGATCGTCCAGCTCACGGTGACTGAAGGCAACGCGGCAGCCCAGACGCTCTACGAGCGCTGCGGCTTCAAGCCGTTCGGCGTCGAGCCGTACGCGGTCGCGCTCGGCGACGCGTACCTGTCGAAGGTCCACATGTGGTGCGCCGTGGCGGCGCTCGACTGAAAGGGCCGGCCCGGCTTTAGTGCAACGCGCGAGCGGCGCCGAGGATCACGTCTTCCGACGCCAGCTTGCCGATACCGCCCAGGCCTTCGGTGCTGCACTCGATGTCGGCCCACCGCACGATGCCTTCGCGGTCGATCATGAAGTAGGCCTTGAGCTGGGGCCATTGCCTTTCCACATCGACGTTGTCGGTCGGCGTGTTGACGTAGCCGTCGAGGTCCTGCATCGTCTTGGCGAGCTCGGCGATCGGCATCGGCTCGGGCAGATCGCCAAAGGGGTTCACGCGAACCTGTTCCAGTGCCTGGATGAGATCCGGCGTGGGCTCAGGTTTCGGAACGCCGTATGCGCGATGCGTTGACAGCTCGGGGTCGGAGGCCAGCCGCAGCCGCGTCGGCCTGAACTTGAAGTAGCGCCGCGCGTTCTCCGGCGCGGTGGCCACCACCGCGAGGCTTTGCACGCTCAGGGCCTTCAGCTTGTCGTCCAGTGTGCCGAGCTGGACCAGTTGCCGCCGGCAGAAGGGGCACCACAGGCCCACCAGCAGCGCCAGGAACAGCGGGCTTCGTCCGCGATAGTCCGCGAGGGAGATGGTGTCGGCATCGGCGACCGCCGGCAGCGCAAAGTCCGGGGCCGGTTCGCCCGGTGAAACGGGTGGATTCATCGCCATCGTCATAGCGGACTCCTTCGCGCCTGCGACGCGGAAGCAGAGCTACGCAAATTACCACGCAGCGCGCGGCGTCGCCAGAGGGCAGCAACCCGGGGCGCAGGGCGGTTGGTAGCCGTTTGTGACGATCGGCGCGTTCAATTGCGCTGCAGGAAGGCCTCCACGGCTTCGTTGACGACGTCCGGATGCGTGACCGGCCCCATGTGGCCGAGATCGGTGAATTCCGTGACGGTGACCGAAGGCAGCACGCTGGTCAGCAGTCGCGCGACGCCGTGCGTCGAGGCAGGCGACCGGGCGCCGAGCATGTACAGGACCGGAATGTCGAGCGCTGCAAAGTCGCGCAGCAGTGTTGGCTCGGTGAACAGGGCGTGCGCCCAGCCCGCGATGTTGTGCATGCTGCCGGCGATTTGCGCCTGTCGCGCTTCGGGCATCGACTTCCATGTGCCGTCGCCCATCCAGTAGTCGATGAAGCGCTCGCCGGCCGCCATTGGATCGTTCGCGCGAATCGACCTCGCCGCGTCGTCGGCCGCAGAGCGGATGCCGTTCGCGGCTGGTTGCCCCGGCGCTTCCTGCTCGAGCACGGCGAAGAGGGTCGGCTCGTAGAGCACCATCGCGCGGACCCGCTCCGGGAACGACAGCGCGGCGATCAAGGCCACCGCCGCCCCGTACGAGTGGCCGACCAGAAAGAACGGATGTCCCGCGGCCGCGAAGACAGGCTCCAGCAGTGCGACTTCATCGCGCAGCGTGACCGTGCGATTCGCCGGCCATGCGGGGCTTTTCCCGGCGCCGATCGAATCCGCCGCAAGGACGCGAAAGCGCGGACTCATCCGCTCGGTCAACGCGCGCCATTGCGATGACGTACTGGCGTTCGAATGAATGCAGACCACACCGGGCCCGGTGCCGGTTTCGCGGAAGAAAGGGACGTCCTGGAGCATTTCGACGTGCTGGGATGCGAACTGCATGGGGGTCCTCTTTTCGTTCGTGGTTGATCAGGCGCTTTGCGGCGACCGGTGGGCTACTGCGCAGATGCGTTCGACCGCCTCGCGCAGGGTGAGATGCAACACGTCGCGCTGGGCATGGCTGCCCCCGAGCCGATGGGCCAGTGCCGGCAGGCTGGCCAGCAGCGTGACCGCAAGCGTATCGTCGCCACGGCCGAAGGCCATCATCGCGCGGCACGATGCGAGGCCGAGCTCCCGCGTGGCGCTTCCGTGGCGCGTGGGCTTCGATTGCGCGTCGATCAGCGAGGTCTCCAGCCGCCGGGCGAGACCCCACTCGTGGGCACCGACAAAGGCCAGCGCAGCATGCAGGTCATTGAAGCTGCAGAAGCCATCGTCGATGTGCGAGGCCCAGGCGGCGGCGAGTTCGGCCCAGCGCATGCCCAGGTCGGCGCAGTGAAGGTCGAGGCGCCACAGCAGTGCGGCGGCGTCGATCAGGTCCGCGATCTGCGTCGAGTGCCCGGCGCGCACGCGCTGGTCGTACAGCGCCAATGCGTGTCCCCATTCGGCGCGCGCCAGATGAAACAGCGCGAGATGCCACCAGCAGTGCGTCGCGACGATGGTGCCTTCGCTCCACGCGGCGATGTGCCGTCGCATCCAGCGCACGCCGGCATCGGGTTGCTCGGTCATCTCGAAGATGTGCGCCATCGCGTGGTGCGCGCGGGCGTCGTGAGGGTCGAGTTCGAGGGCTGACAGCGCCACGTCCTGTGCACGTGCGTACTCGCCGCTTTCCTCCAGGCTGAAGGCGTGCATCGACAGGATCGTGTGATAGCCCGGCAGGTCACGCGACCACGCCGGCAACACCGATGACACGCGGTCGCGCATCCGCTCCTCGTCTCCGGTGACGTGGTCGAACGCATGCGCTACCTGCAGCGCGAGTGCGTCCCTAGGGTGTTCGTCGAGCAGCTCGCCGAGCCGCACCTTTGCGCCTTCGTAGTCGTCGGCCAGCACGGTGGCGATGGCGGCCAGGTGCATCCGTTCGCGCCCATTGCTTTCGAGCGCCGTCGCGCGGGCAAGCGCCGAATGCGCCTGCCGCACCTGGCGCGGATCGCGGCTGCAGATCAGCTGATAGGCCCGCAGCACGTGCGCCATCACGAAGGCTGGGGCTTCGGCGAGCGCGATCTCCAGTTCCGCGTCAGCGCCGGTGCGCCAGCCCTGGAATGCAGTGAGCGCCCGTTCGTACGCGGCGAGCGCCTCGGGCGTGGCGCCGGTGATGCTGCATCCGCGATGGTCGACGAGGCTCACTGTGGCTCCTACGGTGCGATGTTGAGGTTCATGCGGAACAGGTTGTCGGGGTCGTACTTCCGCTTGGCCGTCTGCAGCCGTGCGTAGTTCGCGCCATAGCTGCCCTCGACCCGCGCCGCCTCGTCTTCCGTCAGGAAGTTGACGTAGCCGCTCGCGGTCGCATGCGGTGCGGCTTCCTGGAACACGCGGCGTGCCCAGTCGCGCACCTTGTCGTCGTCGGCCGGATCGTCCCAGCGGCCATGCACGTTCATGATGTAGTTCGCGTCGCGGCCCGGGAAGGCGGTTTCCGACTGCTTCACCCGCCCCATTGCACCGCCGAGCTGCGCCATGAAGATCTCGCACTGCGGTCCGGGCAGACGGGCGACGTTGGCGATCAGCATGTCGAGCGCTGCGTCGCTGAGTTTGTTGAAGTTGTTGGACTTCCAGTAGTTGCGACTGCCGGGTGCCAGCAGCGGGTCGACCACGGTCTGGAAGCCAGCGTACGGGTTCGCTCCGAGTGCGACCGCGATCGGGTGGCCGAACTTCGTTACCGGTGCGGCAGCGGCTTCGCCGTCCTTCATGTGGCCGCAGTACAGCAGCGGGAAGATCACGACCTCGGTCCCGTGTGCCGATTCGGGGAGGAAGGGCAGCGGCGGCGCCTTGCGCATCACGGTCCACACGCTCAGCTCGTCCGGCGAGGTCAGGTTGAAGTCGCGCCACGCGCGCAGCACCTTCTGCGCCTGCGCGAATGGGTAGACCACCAGTCCCGAATACACCTCCGGCCCGACCGGGTGGAGCTTGAACTCGAACGAGGTCGCCACGCCGAAGTTGCCGCCGCCGCCGCGCATCGCCCAGAAGAGCTCGGGCTCGGAGGTTGCCGAAGCGGTGCGCTTCACGCCATCCGCGGTGACCACGTCGATGCTCAGGAGGTTGTCCACGGTGAGCCCGTAGCGGCGCGTGAGCCAGCCGAAGCCGCCGCCCAGCGTGAGGCCCGCGACCCCTGTCGTGGAGTTGATGCCCAGCGGCGTTGCGAGGCCATGCGCCTGTGCCGCCTTGTCGAAGTCGCTGAGGAGCGCGCCTGCGCCGACGCGCGCGGTGCGTTTCGCTGCGTCGACATCGACGGTCTTCATGCTCGACATATCGAGCATCAGCCCGCCCTCGGCAACCGCATTGCCCGCGATGTGATGCCCGCCGCCGCGCACGCTCAGAAGCATGCGGTGCTTCGTTGCGAATTGCACGCCGGCCTGCACGTCGGCGGTGCTGGTGCACTTGGCGATCAGCGCCGGACGGCGGTCGACGGTGGCATTCCAGATCTTGCGGGCCTCGTCATAGGCCGCGTCGCCCATGCGCAGGACACCGCCCTTGATCTGGGCTGCGAAGGCATCGACGTCGGACTGCTGGACTTGCCGGACGTCCTTGTCCAGCGTAAGGTAGGTCAACGAAGGCATGAGTTGCTCCTGGGATGAAAACGATGAAGACCCGGTCGCCGTGCTCGCAGCGCGGCGAGTGGGATCATTTTTTTCTTTCGGGCGGTTCCGCGCCGCACCTGAAGTCCGCCCGTTTTGTCCGATCGTCCTGCGTTGCGCGGCGGCCGGCACGCGGGTTGACCGATCGTCCGGCCGTCTTGTCCGATCCTCCGCGGTGACCCCGTTATGAGCCAGGACACGCTGTCGGATGTCCTGCGCGGCGTGCGCCTTCGCGGTGCCGTTTTCTTCAGCGTCAGCGGCAGCAGCGATTGGGCCGCCGAGGCGCCACCCGCCCGCGATCTCGCACCGATGCTGATGCGTGGCGTCGATCACGTCATCGAATACCACGCGGTCGCCAAAGGCAGTTGCTGGGCTGGCATCCCGGGCGGACCCTCGGCCCATCTGCTGGCGGGCGACGTCGTCATGTTTCCTCACGGCGATGCCCATGTGGTGTCGAGCTCGCCCGGCATGCGCGGCGACGCCGGACTGGGCTGGTTCCCGGGCATGGACAGCATCGGGCAGCTTCCGCTGGGCGTGGCCTACAACGGTTCCAGCGTCACGCATTCGGCGTCGCCCGAATGGGTGCCGCACGTCGAGGCCGATGCGGAGGTGACGATCGTCTGCGGCTTCCTGGGGTGCGATCTGCAGCCCTTCAATCCGCTGATCGATGCGCTTCCGCGCATGCTGCACCTGCGTGCGAACGGCGAAGGCGCATGGATCGCGCAGTTCACGCAGCAGGCGGTGGCCGAGTCGCACGCCCGGCGTCCCGGTGGCGAGGCCATGCTGGCGCGCATGAGCGAGATGATGTTCGTCGATGCGGTGCGCCGCTATGCCGACAGCCTGCCTTCGCAAAGTGCCGGCTGGCTCGCCGGCCTGCGCGACCGCTTCGTCGGGCGCGCGCTGGCGCTGATGCACGAACAGCCCGCGCAGGACTGGACGATCGACGAACTCGGAAAGCAGGTCGGCCTGTCGCGCTCGGCGCTGCACGATCGCTTCGCGCATCTGGTGGGCATCCCGCCGATCCAGTACCTCGCGCAATGGCGGATGCAGGCCGCCGCGCGACTGCTGCTCGAAACGCGGGCGACTGTTGCGGCGATCGCGCTCGACGTGGGCTACGAGTCCGAAGCCGCCTTTGCGCGCGCCTTCAAGCGGCTGGTCGGCAAGCCGCCGGGGGAGTGGCGCCGCGACCATGATGCGGCGGACGCGGCCTGATGGCCTGAACCGTCAGTCGCGGGGAATCATCCAGGCCGTCGACGCGGCCCGCCCCGATACATGGAGCGCCGCGGTGGCCGCCGGTGTCTCGGCCAGCAGCTTGCCCTTTCGATACACCTTGAGCCGCGTCGCGCGAAGCCGGATCGCTTCCACCGGATCGCGGGCCTGCAGCAGCACGAAGCTCGCATCGCAGCCGGCCTCCAGCCCGTAGCCGTCGAGGTGGAACACCTTCGCGGCGTTGGTCGTGATCGCATCGAAGCACTGGCGGATGCCGCGCTGGCTGGTCATCTGAGCCACGTGCAGGCCCATGTGCGCGACTTCGAGCATGTCGCCCGAGCCCATGCCGTACCACGGGTCCATCACGCAGTCGTGGCCGAAGGCGACGTTGACGCCGGCGGCCATCAGTTCGGGCACGCGTGTCATGCCGCGCCGCTTGGGATAGGTGTCGTGCCGGCCCTGCAGCGTGATGTTGATCAGCGGATTGGCGATCACGCTGACGCCGCTTTCGGCGATGAGCGGCAGCAGCTTGCTGACGTAGTAGTTATCCATCGAGTGCATCGAGGTGCAGTGAGAGCCCGTCGCACGGCCTTGCAGCCCGAGGCGCTGTGCCTCGTAGGCCAGCGTTTCGATGTGGCGCGAGTGCGGGTCGTCCGACTCGTCGCAATGCATGTCCACCAGCTTGCCGCGCTCGGCGGCGATCTCGCAAAGCAGCTTCACGCTCGCGGCGCCGTCGGCCATGGTGCGCTCGAAATGCGGAATGCCGCCGACCACGTCGACACCCTTGTCCAATGCGCGCTTCAGGTTCTCGACGCCGCCCTTGGTGCGCAGAACGCCGTCCTGCGGAAAGGCAACGAGCTGGAGATCGAGATACGGCGCCACTCGGCGCTTGACTTCCAGCAGCGCGTCGACCGCGAGCAGGCTCGGATCGCTGGTGTCCACATGGCTACGGATCGCGAGCAGACCTTTCGCAACCGCCCAGTCGCAGTAGGCCAGGGCGCGTTCGATCAACGCATCCGCCGTGAGCAGTGGCTTGAGTTCGCCCCACAGCGCAATGCCTTCGAGCAGCGTGCCGCTTTCGTTGACGCGCGGCAGGCCATAGCTGAGCGTCGCGTCCATATGAAAGTGCGGGTCGATGAAATGCGGCGTGACCAGGAGGCCTCCTGCATCGACTTTTTCCGCTGCCGGAGCGTCGAGGCCGGGTGTCACTTCGGCGATACAGCCATCCTTCACAGCGATCGACATGCCGGTGCGGCCATCGGGGAGGGTGGCGTTCTGAATAAGAAGATCAAGCATCAGCGCTCTCCTTTTCGATAGGGTTTCATCAGCGCTTGCGGATAGCTCGCCTTGCGCGCGACAAGCACCAGCGCAAGGATCGACAGCAGGTAGGGAAGCATCAGGTAGATCTGGTAGGGCAGCAAGGCATCGCCCGACTGCTGCAGGCGCAACTGGAGCGCATCGAAGAAGGCGAACAGCAGCGCGCCGAGCAGCGCCTTGCCGGGCCGCCACGAAGCGAACACCACCAGCGCGACGCAAATCCAGCCGCGTCCGTTGATCATGTTGAAGAAGAAGGCGTTGAACGCCGACAGCGTGAGGAACGAGCCGGCGATGCCCATCAATGCCGACCCGGCCACGATCGCCCCCGTGCGCGTTGCCGCGACCGACACGCCCTGGCCTTCGGCGGCCTGCGGGTTCTCGCCGACCATGCGCACCGCAAGCCCGAGCGGCGTGCGATAGAGGACATACGCAATCACCGGCACCAGCAGCAGCGCGAACAAGGTCAGTGGCGTCTGAGCACTCAGCACCGGGATATGCAGCCACTCCATCGGCGCGAACGGCGTGACGGTCGGCGGCGTATTGACCTTCGGGAAGCTCACTCGATAGCCGTAATAGCTCAGCGCCGTCGCCAGCAGCGTGATGCCAAGGCCCGACACATGCTGCGAGAGCGCGAGTCCCACCGTGAGGAACGCATGCAGCAGCCCAAACGCCGCGCCCGTCAACGCGGCCACGCCCACGCCGACCCACAGCGGTGCGCCCGCATAGACCGCGAGCCATCCTGCGAAGGCGCCGGCGACCATGATCCCTTCGATGCCGAGGTTCAACACGCCGGCGCGCTCGCACAGCAGGACCCCCAGCGTGCCGAAGATCAACGGCGTGGCGATCCGCAGCACCGCGATCCAGAAGGCGGCGTTCGAGAGGATGTCCGCGATGTCGCTCATCGGGTTACTTCCAGCGCACGCGGTATTGGGTGAGCAGCGTCGCGACCAGCACCGCGATCAGCGATGCGGCGACGATCACGTCCGCGATATAGGTCGGCACGCCGATCGCGCGGCTCATCGTGTCCGCGCCGACCAGTACGCCCGCGACGAAGATCGCGGCGGCGAGCACACCCAACGGGTTCAGCGCCGCAAGCATCGCAATCACGATGCCGCTGTAGCCATAGCCTGGCGACATGTCGAGTGTCACGTAGCTGGTACGCCCCGCGACTTCGATCGCACCGGCCAGCCCGGCGAGTGCGCCGGACATCAGCGCCACCAGCACCACCGTGCGCGTGACCGGCACCCCCGCGAACGCAGCGGCCCGCGCATTCGCACCTACGGCACGGATGTCGAAGCCGATCACCGTGTATTTGAAGAGGGCCCAGACGATCACCGCCAGCGACGCCGCCCACAGCAGCCCGGTGTGCACCCGCGTCTGCGCGATGAGCTTGCCGAGCTCCAGGTCCGATTGCAGCGAGACGCTTTGCGGCCAGCCCATCGCGCTCGGGTCCTTCATCGGCCCGTCGAGCATCGCGGAGACGCCGAGCAGCACGATGAAGTTGATCAGCAGAGTGGTCACGACCTCGTCGACGCCCAGCTTGCTCTTCATCAGCGCCGGCCCAAGCAGGAGCAGGGCGCCCGCGATCGCCGCGGCCAGCATCATCAGCGGGAACAGCAGCCACACGGGCAGATCGAAGCCGGTGCCGCCGTGCATGCCGCCCACGGCCACGGCGGCCAGCGCACCTGCGTAGAGCTGGCCTTCGGCGCCGATGTTGAAGAGCCGCGCCTTGAAAGCCACCGTCGCGGCGAGCCCGGTGAGGATCAGCGGGATCGCGCGGGTGAGCGTCTCGCTCCACGCGAACACCGAGCCGAAGCCACCCTTGAGCAGCAGCGCGTAGGTGCGGCCCACCGGTGCGCCGGCCCAGAGCACGAGCAGCGTGCTCACCAGCAGCGTGAATGCGATCGCGCCGATCGGTGCAACCAGCAGTGCGGTGCGGGAGATCTCGTGGCGGCGCTCGAGCCTCATGCCTTCGATCCCGCCATCGCAAGGCCGATCGCTTCGCGCGTCCACGCCGAGGCGGCGCGCGGCTCACCGAGGTGACCGCCGTGCATCACCGCGACGCGGTCGCCGAGCGTCAGCACCTCGTCGAGATCGTCCGAAATCAGCAGCACCGCCGCGCCCGCATCGCGCGCCGCGACCAACTGCTGCTGCACATAGGCGACCGCACCGATGTCGAGGCCCCAGGTCGGCTGGTGCGCAACGATCAGCCGCGCGAGCCGGCTCTGCGCCGCCACCGATGCCGGTGCCAGCAGCGCGCGCCCGAGGATCAGCTTCTGCATGTTGCCGCCCGAAAGCGAGCGCGCTGGCGTTTCGAGTCCACCGCCGCGCACGTCGTAGGCCTTTTCGACCGCACGTGCATGCGCCTTCGCAGCACCGCGCCGGACCCAGAACCGCCAGCGTGAGAACGCGCGGCTGCGCAGCCGTTCGGAGACCGCGTTTTCCCACACCGGCAGATCACCGATGACGCCGACCGCATGGCGGTCTTCGGGGATGCGTGCGACGCCGCGCAGCACCAATCGCGCAGGCGAGGGCGGCAGGTCGCGCCCCATGAGCTTGACCGTGCCCGCGGTCGGGGGACGCGTGCCGCTGAGCAGTTCGGCCAGCGCAACCTGGCCGTTGCCGGAAACGCCCGCAATCGCGGTGATCTCGCCGCTGCGCAAGGTGAGGGTGACGTCCTGCAGGCGATCGTGTCCGTCGCCGTCGGTGCGCACATGGTCCAGCACGCACACCGCATCGCCGATGCGTTTGGCGGGGCTTCGCGACGTGCCTTCGATGGCGTGTCCGACCATCCAGAGTGCGAGTTCGGCCTGCGTGGTGTCTCGGGTGTGCGTCTCGGCGACCAGCTTGCCACCGCGCAACACCGCGATGCGATGCGACACGCGCATCACCTCCGCAAGCTTGTGGCTGATGAAGATGATTGACAGCCCTTGCGCGACCATCTGCGACAGGGTGCCGAACAGCGCCTCGCTTTCCTGCGGCGTGAGCACTGCGGTCGGCTCGTCAAGGATCAGGATGCGCGCATCGCGGTAGAGCGCCTTGAGGATTTCCACGCGCTGCCGCTCGCCGACCGACAGGGTTCCGACCAGTGCGTCCGGCTGGACCGGCAGGCCGAAACGCTGTGCCACGTCCATGAGCTTGGCTCGTGCTGCAGAACGCCGCGAGAACGGCTGCCAGAGCGATTCCGTGCCCATCAGCACGTTGTCGAGCACGCTGAGGTTGTCAGCCAGCGTGAAGTGCTGATGCACCATGCCGATGCCCGCAGCCAGCGCTGCTTTGGGATTGCCCGGCGCGAGCGGCCGGCCGAAGGCTTCGATATGCCCCGCATCGGCGACGTAGTGCCCAAACAGGATCGACATCAGCGTGGACTTGCCCGCGCCGTTTTCCCCGAGCAATGCGAGCACCTCGCCGGGCTGCAGGTCGAGCGAGATGTCGTCGTTGGCCACCAGCGCTCCGAAGCGCTTGGTGATGCCGCGCAATGACAGGACCGTCACTGGCGGCTTCCTGTGCCGCTCACTTGGCTGTGGATTTCGGTTGGCTGTCGTCCACCTTCACCGTGAACTTGCCGGAGAGGATCTCGGCTTCCCTGGCCTTGACCTTGGCCACGATGTCGGCCGGGACCTTCTTCTCGAAGGTGCCGAGCGGCGCGAGTTCGGAGCCCTTGTACTTCATCATCGAGTACTGGCCGTAGTCCTCCGCCGTGAACTTGCCTTCCTTGACCAGCTTGATCGCACGGTCGGCGGAGGGCTCGAAGTTCCACAGGGCCGACGCGGCCACGGTGTCGGGATATTTGTCCTGCGTGTTGATCACGTTGCCGATCGCGAGCTTGCCGCGCTCCTTGGCCGCATCGCTCACACCGAAGCGCTCGGCATACATCACGTCGGCGCCCTTGTCGATCATCGCGAAGGCGGCTTCCTTGGCCTTTGGTGGATCGAACCAGCTGTTGATGAAGCTCACGCTGAACTCGACCTTCGGATTCACTTCCTTCGCGCCGGCCATGAAGGCATTCATCAGCCGGTTGACCTCGGGAATCGGAAAGCCGCCGACCATGCCGATCTTGTTCGTCTTGGTCAGACCGCCTGCGACCATGCCCGAAAGGTAGGCCGGCTCCTGGATGTAGTTGTCGAAGACCGAGAAGTTCGGCGCCTGTGGCTTGAGCGACGAGCCCATCACGAAGGCTGTTTTCGGGAAGTCCTTCGCGACCTTGCGCGCGGCGGCCTCGACGCCAAAGACTTCGCCGAAGATGAGCTGGTTGCCCGCCTGCGCGTATTCGCGCATCACGCGTTCGTAGTCGGCATTGGCGACGTTCTCCGTCGCGGTGTATTCGATCTCGCCGCGCGCCTCGGCCGCCTTCAGCGCCTTGTGGATGCGCCCGACCCATTGCTGCTCGAACGGCACGGTGTACACCGCCGCCACCTTGAGCTTGGCCTGCGCAAGCGCGAGACCCGGTGCACCGGCCGCGAGCGCGGCGGCAAGGGCGACTGAACGGACGATCATCTGGCGGCGATGGGACACAGGCTTCTCCTCTTGGGTTGGAAATTATTTGGTGCCAAAAATTCTGTCGCCCGCATCTCCCAGGCCCGGCAGGATGTAGCCGTGGCTGTTGAGCTCGCGGTCGATCGCGGCGGTGTAGATCGGCACGTCCGGATGCGCTTCCTGCATGGTCTTGACCCCCTCGGGGCAGGTCAGCAGGCAGACGAACTTGATCGACTTCGGGTTGAGTTCCTTCAGGCGCTCCACTGCCGCGACAGCCGAATTGCCGGTGGCGAGCATCGGGTCGACCACGATCGCATCGCGCTCTTCCATCTCGCCCGGCATCTTGAAGTAGTACTCGACCGCGGTCAGCGTCTTCGGGTCGCGGTACAGGCCGATGTGCCCCACGCGCGCACCCGGGATCACGCTCAGCATGCCGTCGAGGATGCCGGTGCCCGCGCGCAGGATCGACACCAGCACCACCTTCTTGCCGTCGATGACCTTGGCGTGCATGGTCTCCAGCGGCGTCTCGATCTCGATGTCCTGCATGGCCATGTCGCGCGTGACCTCGTAGGCCATCAACATGCTGATCTCATTGAGGAGCCGCCGGAAGCTGTTGGTGCTGGCCTCCTTGCGGCGCATGAGCGTGAGCTTGTGCTGGACGAGGGGATGGTCGAGGAGGTGGACGTTGCTCATGATGATTCGAGGCGCGCCAGGGCGCTCTTGTCGTTGTGAAAAAGGTGTTGAAGTCTAGAAGACGGTGCCGTCGCTCACGATCCGCAATGGTGGTGCACCGTCACGCAAGCGCTGTGCCATCACCCGGCCGGCGGCCCAGGTGCCGCCTTCGAGCATGCGTGCAAGGGGCAGTTCGTCTTCCTTGCGGCCGAGCACTTTGCGCACCACGGGCACGAGTTCGTCGAGCAGGGCGATCGTCAGTGCGCGCCACTCGACGATGAATTCGTCGCCCACTTTCCACTCCCGTGCGAGGAAGGCGGGGTCCTTGGGCACGATCAGGCCGCTGTCGATCAGCAGGCCGCCGTTGCGGTATTCGGGCAGCGCCGTCAGCGCATCGACCTGTCGCACCTTCACGCCAGCCCATTCGAAGGGTTCGAGCAGCGAGTAGGTGAGCCACTGCGAGAGCTTGTGGAAGGGCATCCAGCCATTGGTCAACCCCGGTCCCTGCACGGCGCTGTGGCGCCAGCAGTCACCCAGCGCGAAGGCGGGGTCGCCGGTGCCGGCAGCGTCGCTGCCATCGGCGGCGATGCTGTCGACCGCGTTGGAGGCCGGCCAGATGGCGGACAGCGAATCGAGCAGCAGCGAAAGAATGTCGTGCGCCCGGATCTCGGCGGTCGGCGGTGCGACCGGACCGTGAGGCGAGACCAGTGCATCGAAGATGCCGCCGGGCCGGCCGTCGTCGCCGAAGTATTCCGGCTGCTCGCTCATCGCCTCGCCGAGGCGCCGCAGCAGCGTCGCACGGCCGGCGAGGCCCACCAGCGGGTTGAAGGAGCTGACCTGAAACGCATCACCGAGCCGGTCGGTGACCAGCGCACGCAAGCCGGCCGCATCGGCCTGGAACGGATGCGCCGGATTGGACGAGAACAGCCCACTCGTGAACGCATGGAAGCTCGCAACGCCCAGGCCTTCGGAGCGGGTGTAGCGCTGGCCGGTGGCCGGTTCGACGTAGTGCCAGTCCGGTCCGGCGCCGGCATCGAGCAGGACGCTCACCAGTACCAGGTCGATGTGGGCGCGGGCGCGCTGGGTGGCGTCGATCGGCCCCAGCAGGTCGTCCAGCATCTTCACGCGGTTGATGCCACCCGCCTCGAAGTGCCGCCAGCGGCTGTGATAGGGGATCGGGTTCCACGGATAGCGGTCGCGCGTGACTTCCCCGATGGTGCGCGCGGTGTCTTCCAGCGCATCGGCGTTGCCGATGGTGAACCACTTCGATTCGCCGGCACGCGCACGTGCCAGCAGCATCGCAGCCCGACTGCGGATCGCGGTGGTGGTGCGCAGGTAGGCTGCCGCGCCGGCCGGCTGGTCGGTGTCGAGTTCGAACTCGACAGTGGGATCAACATGGCCCTCTGCATCCGCGCTCTGCACGGCTGCGTTGCGCGTCGGGCGATCCGGATTCAGCCCGTAGTTGTCCTTGCTCATTGATCGAGCCCCCGGCCTTTGGCCTTCTTGAGCTCCTCGGCGTCGGGCACCACGCCGGGCGTGAAGTAGCCGGCGGCCATCTTGGCGTCCATCTCGACGCGCGCGTCCGCGGGGATCAGCTCATCGGGGATGTTGATGCGTTCGCCGATCTCGATGCCCGAGCCGACGATGGCGTCGAACTTCATGTTGCTCATCGAAACCAGCCGGTGGATCTTGCGGATGCCGAGCCAGTGGAAGACGTCGGGCATCAGTTCCTGGAAGCGCATGTCCTGCACACCAGCCACGCATTCGGTGCGGGCGAAATACTGGTCGGCGGTGTCGCCGCCCACCTGGCGCTTGCGCGCGTTG
Organism: Variovorax sp. Sphag1AA; assembly: GCF_014192575.1. GTDB lineage: Bacteria > Pseudomonadota > Gammaproteobacteria > Burkholderiales > Burkholderiaceae_C > Variovorax. The sequence goes on from NZ_JACHYC010000001.1 coordinate 601,829, forward strand.
TAGACCAGGAACTTGGTCACTTCGCCGAGCGCGCGACCTTCCTTGCGCGAGTAGGCGATCAGGCCCACGCCGCCGCGCTGCGCGCCGCGGATGCACTCCTCGATGGCGTGCGTGAGGTAAGGGCGGCAAGTGCAGATGTCGGAGCCGAAGACGTCCGAGCCGTTGCACTCGTCGTGGATGCGCGCGGTGAGCTCGACTTCCGGGTTCGCGAGATCGCGCGGGTTGCCGAAGATGTAGAGCGTCTGCCCGCCGATGGGCGGCAGGAAGACTTCCAGGTCGGACCGGGTGACAAGCTCGGGGTACATGCCCCCGGTCTCTTCGAAGAGCACGCGTCGCAGATCGGTTTCGGAGCATCCGAAGCGCTTGGCCACGCCGGGCAAGTACCACACGGGTTCGATCGCGGCTTTGGTGACCATCGCGGCCCCACCCGGCGTGAGGAACTTGCCGTCGGCCTGGAGGCGGCCCTTGTGCAGTGCCTCGATGACTTCCGGAAGGATGACGTGCGCCTTCGTGATCGCGATCGTCGGGCGGATGTCGTACCCGGCCGCGAGCTCTGTCGAAAAGACATCGGCGACCAATGCGCCCCACGGATCGAGCGAGACGATGCGCCCGGGCTCGCTCCACTGCGGATAGGGGCCGATCGCATCGGTCGGCGCGGTGTTGGTCAGGTCGGCCTTGTGATTCGGCGACAGCGCACCGGCGGCCACGGCCAGCGCGCGATAGACGCTGTACGAACCACTGTGCGTGCCGATCACGTTGCGATGCGCGCGCTTGGTGGTGGTGCCGACGACGGGCCCGCGCTCGGCAGGCGTCGCGGCGCCCCACTGGATCGGCAGCGAACCAGAAAGTCCGGCGTGCGACGTCAGTCGGATGTGCTTGCGTGGCGAGGATGAACCGGTCGCCGGGGCGGCCGCTGCGTCAGGGGAGGGCTCGGGAGACGCGGAAGAAACGGAGGAAGAGGATGGAGTCGGAACGGTGTCAACAGACATTGCAGGCCCTCAAAAAACAAAATGTATCGAGGGCTTTCCCAACTGGCAAGCCGGTGCATACGCCATTCGCCGTAGGGCGGGATGGCGTGGTGGCGGCCTCTAGGAGATGCGCAGGAGCCGGTCCAGCGCGAGCGTGCCGCCGCCGCGTCCTGCAAGGTAGAGCAGCAACGCAGCCCACGAGAGATGCGTGGGCCAGGCGTCGGGGTAGACGAAGACCTCGATCACCAGCGTCATGCCGAGCAGCGCGAGCGCGGAAAGCCGGGTGAACAGCCCCAGCACGAGCAGAACCGGAAACAAGTGCTCGGCATAGGCGGCCAGATGCGCGGCGATCTCGGGCGGAACGAGCGGGAGCTTGTATTCGGTACGGAAGAGTTCATAGGCGCCATCGGTGATGTGCAGAAAGCCATCGACCTTGGTCCGGCCGGACATGAAGAAGATCGCCGCGATGGCGAGGCGGCTTGCCAGCGCCAGTAAATCGTGGCTCACGAGACGTGTGAGTCCGGCGGCGATCCGGTTCCATCGCGCGATCAGTCCGTGCTCCTGCGCGTCGCGGCTGACCGTGGGGGAGGCGGTATGGGTGTTCATGGCGTTCTCTCTTCCATGGCTGAGTGAATCGGAGGGCGGGCGAAGGCGCCGGCGCGCAGCAGGCCTTCGAGCAGTGCGGCCAGATCGGCTTCGGGATCGACATCCAGCGCGCGCTCTGCGGCATCGGCGAGTGGCAAGCCGGTGGCGCAGGCATCGAGGAAGGCGCATGCGGCCTTGCTGATGGCGCACGACTGAATGGCATCAAGTGGGCGTGTGATCAATGCGCCTTCGCCACGCCAGATGAGTTCCGTCATGTCGGCCGCATTGCCGTCGGTGCGATTGCGCTGCCAGATCGTGAAGACCGGCTGATCGTGGAACCACGCCCAGCGAGCGGCCGGGTGCGGCGTCAGGACGAGCCGGGCCAGCGCGTCGGGTTCGTGGCGAGCGAACCATGCGGCGTCGAGCGGGGCCGCATCGGCAGCCACGTGGGCTTCGCTCCACATCGCATCCAGTCGCGCGACACCTGCGAGGTAGGGGAGGTCGGAGGCAGGCTCGAAGCTCGCAAGAAAGCCGGGGAACGCGCTGCCATAGTTCACGAGCCGGCCGTCGCGCGGCGGCCCTTCGGCCACGTGAAGCGCAGCCGCTGCGCGGAACCAATCGCTGCCGACCAGCTGCGCGACCGCCGGGAAGTTGGCTTCGAGCGAATCGACGCAGCCTTTCATCACCGTGTTGCGATAGACCGCGAACGCCGGCTGTGCGACGAGCGCTTGCACGGCCGGGTCCGCGATGCCGCCTCCGGCATACAGCGCGGTGGCGAAGGCCGACTGGAATTGGGTGTGGGCGGATGTCATGCCGCGATCTCCTCGCCGCGCATCACGCGCAGGAGTTCGCCTTCGGCGTGTGTGCGCTCGGCCATCAGTTCATCGAAGCCGGGAACGTTGCCGTCACGCTCGATCAGCGTTGGCCGCGCCCCCGCGCGCTCGATGAAACGGCGGTAGAGCCGCCAGACTTCCGGCGCGATCGGCGCGTCGTGCGAATCGATCAGCAGTGCCGGACCCAGATTCGGGTCGTTCGAGTGGCCCGCCAGATGGATCTCGCTGACTCGCGATGCGGGAAAGCGACCCAGCCAGTCGTCAGCCTCGAAGCCGAGGTTGCGCGCAGACACATGCACGTTGTTGATGTCGAGCAGCAGCGTGCAGCCGGTCTGCCGCGCGATCTCATCGAGGAAGTCGATCTCGTCCCATTCGTGCGTCGCGATGCGCAGGTAGTGCGACGGGTTTTCGATCGCGATCGGCCGCTTCAGCGCCGCCTGAACGCGTTCGATGTTGCGCACGATGCAGTGCAGCGCTTCGTCCGTGCGCGGAAACGGCAGCAGGTCTGGAAAGTACCGGCCGTCCCATCGCGACCAGGCCAGGTGCTCGGACACCAGCGCGGGCTCGATGCGGCGCTCCAGCGCGGCCAGGCGCTGAAGCTGCGGTACGTCCGGTTCGGCATCCGACGCGAGCGAGAGCGATACGCCGTGCAGCGACACCGGATGCCGCTCGCGAATCGCCTCCAGCCAGGCGATGCGGGGGCCGCCGTCCACCATGTAGTTCTCAGGATGGACCTCGAACCACAGTCCTTCGGCAGTGGCAGATGCCGCCGCATCGAAATGCTGTGGCTTGAGGCCAAGCCCTGCGGTGATCGTGGCGGACATGGTGGTGGCCTTCGACGGCGATCAGGACTTCATCGGCGTCAGCGAGCCCATGCCCTTGGGCGTCTTGATCGAAGTGCAGGTGCCGACAGGCACGTTTCTCCAGGAGTTGCCCTGGTAGTCCATCTTCGAAGTGCCCGCACAGGTGGTGCCGGGGCCGGCCGCGCAGTCGTTCTTGCCGGCCATCGAGACGCCGTAGCACTTCTCGACCTTGGCCATCGAGTCATCCATCGGCTTCTTGTCCTGCGCCATGGCGGACGAGGCGGCGAGGGCGCCGAGTGCGAGTGCGGTGATTGCGAGGGGACGAGTGATCATTGCGTGCTCCTGTGCTTGAGTGGTTGTTCAACCGCACCGCCTGGCGCGGTCGTCTCTACTTCGCAGTCCGCTCGCGGGGAGTTACAGCGCGCGGCACAATCCGGCCGATTTCTTTTTTTGCATGGCCCTGTAACCAGGTGAGCTGAAAGCACGAATGACCAGTGGGAATCCGCAGCCCAGGAACGACGCCGAGCAGGCGCTGCATGCGCTCTTCATGCGCGGGCTCGATGGCGATGCCGCGGCCTATCACGCCTTCCTGCAGAAGCTGAGCGTGCACCTTCGTGCCTATCTCGCGAGGCGGCTGTTCGGATGGCCCGATGAAGTGGAAGATCTCGTTCAGGAATGCCTTCTCGCCATGCACAACCAGCGCCACACCTACCAGAGCGACCAGCCGCTGACGGCGTGGGTGCATGCGATTGCGCGCTACAAGATGATCGATCTGCTGCGCGCCAAGTCCGCACGCGAGGCGCTGCACGAGCCGCTGGACGATGACCTCGCAGTCTTTGCCGAATCGGCCAACGAGGCCAGCGATGCGCGGCGGGACCTCGCCGGTCTGCTCGACACGCTGCCGGACCGGCACCGCCTGCCGATCGTCCACGTCAAGCTCGAAGGCCTCTCGGTGGCGGAGACGGCGAAGCTCACCGGCATGTCGGAATCGGCGGTCAAGGTGGGCATCCATCGCGGCCTGAAGGCACTCGCGCTGAAGATCAAGGAGGCGATCTGATGAAGACCGACGACCTGATCTCGATGCTTGCCGCCAGCGCAACGCCGGTTCCCAGGCACGTGGCAAGCCGGCGGCTGTCGACTGCCTTGCTGGTCGGTCTGCCGCTGTCCTTCGGCTTCATGCTCGTGGTGTTCGGGCTGCGGCGCGACCTGATGGAAGTGATGGAGCGGCCGATCTTCTGGGTGCGGTTTCTCTTTCCGATCTGCATCGCGGCCGGTGCCTATCTGATGGCCGAGCGACTGTCGCGGCCGGGCGTGCGGGTTCGCAAGGCATGGATCGGGCTGGCCTTGCCGCTGGCCGTGATCTGGAGCATCGCCGCCTATGTGCTGATGTCCGCACCGGCCGGGGAGCGTCCGGCGTTGGTCATGGGGCAGACCTGGCGCACGTGCACGGCCAACATCGCGTTTGTGGCGTTGCCGGTTTTCGTTACGGCGCTCGTCGCGCTCAAGGGGTTGGCACCGACGCGGCCGGCGCTGGCGGGTGCTGCCGCTGGGCTGATGGCCGGAGGGGCGGGCGCCGCGGTCTATGCGTTGCACTGCATCGAATTGGCGGCGCCGTTCTTTGCGGTCTGGTACGTGCTCGGCATCTCGGTGCCGGCGGCGGTGGGCGCGCTGATCGGTCGCCGCTTCCTGCGCTGGTGATTTCGCGCTCGCAGCGCGGGTCGCATCCGCCAGGCCATCTGCCGCTATCCATGCTGCGCAGAAGGCAGTGTCCCTCGGATTGTGGATTGACTTCAGGTGGTTCAGGGACAAAATTCCCGTCGCCGGTGGGTGCGTACCGGCTGGGATCGGCAAGTTCAAGAACTCAAAGGTAATGACGTATGCAGCCCCAATTCGTCACGCCACCCAAGATGACCGTGTCCTTGACGGACACCTGCAATCTCGACTGCGTTCATTGTTATGCCGACTGTGATCGGGACGCTTCGCCCGAAGAGCTTGGTATCGACGAATGGATCCGGTTCGTGGACTATCTCGTTGCCAACGACTTCATCGAGATCTATATCGAGGGCGGCGAGCCTGCGTTGAAAGCGGGATTCGAGCGTCTGCTTGCACATTGCGCGCGCAAGCTGATGACGATGGTGCGGACCCACGGAACGCTTCTCGATGCCGCTGCGGCCGAGCGCTGGAAGGGGTTTGGTGTCGGTCGGGTTTTTGTAGATGTCATGGGCGCAAGCGCCCACACGCACGATGCGCTGACCGGCTTGACCGGCAGCTTTGACAAGTCTTGTAACGCGGTACGGCATCTCGTGGATACGGGCATTCCGGTCGACATGCTGATCATCATGCACCGCCGCAACGTCGACGAATTGCCGGACTACCTGCAACTCGCCAAGGCGCTCGGTGCGGAGCGGGTAGGGCTGTTGCGTCTCTATCCCTTGGGCCGGGCGAAGCGGCGATGGAGCGAACTGGCCCTATCACTGGAAGAGCAGGAGGCCGCTGTGGCTGCATTGCAGCCGCCCGAAGGGCTCAAGCTCATGCAGTCGTGGCACCCCAACGATGCCAATTGCTGCTGGCAGGCGGCCACCGTGAATGCACGCGGCGATTCGATCGGTTGCCCCTACCTGCGCGAGTACGTGAATTTCGGAAACATCCGTTCGACCGAATTCATGGATACATGGCACAACAACGCGCTCTATCGCCAATTGCGATCGGGCCGTGTCGAGCAATCCTCCTGCAGCGATTGCCATGGCACCGAGGGTACGCGCGGGGGATGCCGTTCGACGGCCTACGCCTTCCACGGCAGATGGACCGCGCTCGATCCGTTTTGTCATCACAGCAACCGCGGAGTGAAACTCGATGTCCTCCCCATCCGCTTGCTACAGGCGAGCCCCTGACTTGCGCGTTCGGCCAGTGCCCGAATTGGGCTACTGCCTGGTCTTCACGCCTGATCGGCCGAAGCTCTACACATTGAACGTGGCGGCGTGGTTGCTCCTGGAACTCTGCGACGGGCAAGACAGGGATGTACTGGAATCCGAGTTTCGCCAGGTCTATGAGGAGCAGGGCGCGGGTGCGGGCAATGCTCCCAATGTGCGATTCATCATCGAGGACCTCGAAGACAAGGGGATCCTCCTGCGTCAACCCACGGAGAAGGAAGCACCATGACCGATCGCAAATCTCTCGAAGCCGCCAAGAAGCTTGTTCGTGGAGGTGCCGCCGGTGCGCCTCCGAGTGCCGAAGTCTTTGTCCCTGAGATCCGGTCCAACATCAAATGGACGCCGACGACGAGTTCAGTGACGGCCTTCAGGCCAGAGGCAGCGATCCTTCTCGTCTGGCGCTATGGCGTCCCATTTAAGGACCTTGATGGCCTTCACAGCTGGCTGGCAACGCACGAGGTGGGCATGGCAAATCTTTGCACCACCTCGACAAGCAACAAGGTCGCGTACCTTGGAACATATCTCCATGTCGATACAGGTGCGCCGCGATACCAGACGATGTGGGGCCTGGTCGATGAAGCCGCCGAGCAGGCCTATCTGCTCCCGGCGTTGCAGGGCTCGCAACAGTTCTTCGACTTGGTAAAGACGCTGCGCGGCTACTGGTGTCGCGATCCGAATGCAACGGACCATCGCCTCGGCCAGGCTCGCAACTACATGACCCTGAACACGCTCCCGATCAACAGCGCCTTCTGGGATGTGACCTATCAGGCGCGCAACGACCTGCCGATTCCTTGAGGTGGCCAAAATGATCTCGTTCAAGATCGCGTGGAGTTACTCAAATCTGCCCGACATGCCGCCCGACGTGATCGAGCGCATGAAGCGTCTTTATTTCGAAGATGCAGGGCTGCAATGGGGGTATGTGGTCAAGGGCTGGCCGGACGGTTTGAAACTACCGGATGGATCTCCCTTTGAGGAACTGACGATCGAAGTGAGCTTCCAGGTGTTCAAGGGCGCAGGTGCCGAAGCGGTTGCCCGAGTCCCTGGGGACCAGATCCTTCGAACCGCCGTGTCGGCGTCGCAGCCCATGCCTTTTCCATACGCAGCCAAGATGCAGGTGGACCTCGATGATCTTGACAAGCTGCTGAACGACAGGGAGCGCTTCTTCGATTCGATCGTTCACGAAGTCGGCCATGTACTGGGCATCGGCACGAGCTGGGAAGGGCAAGGGGGAGGGCCGGTGCTGGTCCGCCTCGATCCGGAAATCAAGTACTCGACGAGCGGCTCGGCCGTGGCGATGCCGAAGCGCAGCAAGGTCGCCATGTACATTGGACCGAATGCCCGAGCTGCATACGGGCAGGTCAAGGGGGTGGGCGGCTCTCCGGAGGTGCCTCTGGATACAGAGTACGCAGGATCGACGCGGGCTTTCCATTGGAGCGAGGAGGACTTGAAGTACGAAATCATGTCTTCCAGACTGGACGATCCGACAGTTGGTGTAGGAGCTGTCGGTGGAAGCAATGTGATCAGCGCCGTGAGCGCGGGTGCGCTGGCAGATCTTGGCTATGTGGTTGACATGAGCGGAGCGCAACCGCTTCCCTGACGCCCTAACTCGACTTGGCATGGGCGTCGAGCAAGCGAAGCTGCTCGATCGCCCGCCTTTCGACGCTTCCCGCCCCCTGGGTCCGGGCAAGTTCAAGTGCGGTGTTCGTTGCGGACCGGGCAAGCGATATGTCAGCGCCCGCCGCGTGCAGGAGCTGCCCCTGGAGCCGGCGCAGTTCGGCCGTGTAGAAGTACCCGTCGGCCACTAGCGAATTGTCGAGGGCGAGGCCGATCGTTTCGAGCGCACGGCTGGCATTCCCCACGGCTGCGTAGCATTCTGCGAGCAGCGCGAGCGACGACGCCTCAAACAGTTTGGAGCCCGTCGCCCGATAGGCAGTCAAGCCCTCTTGCAGAGCCAACAGCCCGGTTGTGTGCCGTCCGAGTTGCACAAGGGCCCAGCCCCGCAAGATCGAACCCCACGAGGACCAGTAGGGCATTCCGTGCTTCAAGGCGAGTTCTGTGCCCTCCATGGCTAGTTCGAGAGCATGTTCAGGCTCGTTCAGCAGGCAGCGGACCTTGGCCGACATGATGAGGGCGTACGCCAGAGGAAGCGGTACCTGGAGTTCGCGGGCAAGGTCCAATCCTTCGCGACTGCTTCGCAATGCATGATCCGGATTGCCGGCTAGACATTCAAGCAGGGCCGTATTGACGAATCCGACAACCCAGGGATGCGCCCCTTGCGTGCGCACATGTTCCCGAGCCTGTATGCGGTCGAAGAGCGCCAGCACGATGGAGAGGTGCTCGGCACCAGCCTTGATCTGGCCATTGCAGAAGAGTGACCAGCCCAGGCAGCGGTGCGATTGGGCACGCCAGAGTGGGTCACCCCTCTCCTCGGCGATAGCGACAAGGTCAAGGCCCAGCGCGACGGCGGGTCGCAACATTCCGCGTACTTGGTAGAAACCATGCAGCCCCATGAGTGCGGAATACAACTGTTCCGTGTCGCCCAGCGATTGGCAGAGAGAGTGCGAGCGTGCAAATGCTTCCTCGACCTCCGGCGCGGCATAGCCGTGAGTGGCAGTGAGCGCAGAGCCGAGCGTGGTGAGGCATCTGACCTCCCTCGCGACTTGCTTGTCTCTATCGGGAAGCAGTTCCAGTTGTTGCAAAGCCAACCGCAAGTGAGCTGACGCCTCGACATCTGCCGAAGCTTCCAGTGCACGCTGCCCGGCCCGAAACCAGAAGTCGCAGGCAGATTCGGACTTTCCTGCTGCCGCATAGTGGCGAGCGGCCAGTTCAGGGTGACGATCGATCAAGTCTTCGAAATGTGCGACCAGGACGGTCGCTGCGCGCAGGTGGTAGTCGGCCCGTCGAGCCTTCAGTAGTGACAAATAGGCCGCTTCCTGCACGAGCACATGCTTGAACGCGAAGGTCGCATTGGGCGGCACGCCCCTCTGGAACAGCAGCTCGGCCTCGACGAGTTCTTCTATTGCCTCTTGCAGCCGATCGTCGTCCATGTCCGATACGAGCCGGATCAGTGCATAGCTGAACTCGCGGCCAAGCACCGATGCCAGTTGCGCAATCGATTTCGCGACGTTCAGGTAGTCGAGCCTGGCGGTCAGGGAGCCGCGCAAGGTCTCCGGAATGCTCAGCGAAGCGGTGTCGGACTGCGACGACAGCGACTCCCACCCCTCGCTGCTCCGCGCTTCAAGCAGCATCTTCGTCAGCTCTTCGATGAACAGGGGGACTCCATCGCTGCGAGCCGCGATTCGCTCCAGAACCTCGCTTGGTAGTCCTGCAGCTCCGGCAACGCTCTGCGCCATGCTGCGTGCCTGGGCCGGACTTAGCCTGGAAAGTGCCAGTTCGTCGAACCAGGGTTGGGCGTGCCAAGGAGGAAGGAATTCGGGGCGGTAGGTCAACAGGATAAGAACTCTGCGGGATTGAACGCGCTCCAGGATCAGCCCGAGAAAATCCAAAGTCGATGCATCGGCCCAGTGCAAATCCTCGATGGCCAGTGCGACAGGTACGTCGGCATTGGTCCCGAGTACCCACTGAACAAGCCATTCGAGCGTGCGCTCACGTTGAGCTCTGGCTGAGTCTTCCGGGACGGGCGCGCTGTCCATTGGCAGCGCGAGCAAGTTCCCGATGAGGGGCAACGCATCGGGGGTCGGCACGCTACGGGACGCAAAAGCCGCGCGCAGCGCGGCGGCCTGCTCGGCGGACGATTGTTCGCGATCAAGGCCGAGGTCGCGTTGCAGCAGGTCCATCAGCGGATAGAGGGCACTATTGGCGAACTGCTCTTGACACTGAGTGGTCAGCACGCGGCTGTCCGTCCGGTCAAGCCGGGATAGGAACGCATGCAGCAGACGTGATTTGCCGATGCCAGGCTCGCCCCGGATCAAGACAACTTGTCCGTGTCCTTGGCATGCGAGCTTCCATCGTTGTTCAGACAGGCTGAGTTCTTCACTGCGGCTGATCAGGGGCACAAGCGCCCGGCTGTCGAACTGTTCAACCGTGCTGGCAGGTCCGCGCTGCTGGATGATCCGGAATACTTTGACGGGCCGCGGCAGTCCCTTCAAATTCATCGGGCCGAGCGGCTGAACTTCAAACCTGTGCTCGACGAGACGGATCGTGGTTGCGCTGACGTACAGGTTGCCCGGCGGGGCCAGATCTTGCAGTCGCTTTGCTACGTTCGGTGTTTGCCCGATGACGCGGGGGCTGGGATGTCCTTCCGCGTCCGACTCGCCCGCGACCACTTCGCCGGTATCGACGCCGATATGCACGCTCAGGCGCTGACCTAACCGGTCCCCGAGCTGCGTGACTGCTGAGATGATCTCCAGCGCCGCGAATATGGCGCGGAGCGCATCATCATCGTGCGCGGAGGGATATCCAAAATAGACACGCAGGGAGTCGCCTTCCTCCCGGTCGACGTAGGCCCGATAGCGCTTGAACGTCGAATTGCAAAGATCGAAATAGGCGGCAATCAACTCGCCAAAGTCTTCGGCATCCATCCGTGCGGACAGTGCCGTGGAATCAACGAGATCGCAGAACAGGATCGTCAGTTGACGCCTCTCCCGGTGCGGAACGAGCATGGCGTCCTCGGACTGCCGAGTCGGTGGGAGGCTGGGCAAAGGTTGTCCGCACTGTCCGCAATAGCGGAACTCCGCCGGCGAGCCGAACCCGCACGCAACGCAGATCATGCCCTGCGACATACGTCGGAGCGCGTTGGAGAAGGCGGCACGGCGCCGGCAGCCATGACGGCGGGGTATTGCCGGGCGCGCATCCACGGGTCTTGGGCGGACACTTCACCTCCGAAACCCTACTGATGAGCGAGCCAGTATAGGCGGCGGTTTACGCCTGCGGGTGGAATTGGCGGCGGGGTGATGCTCATTCCGCCAGGGGCAGCGCACTCGTGCACTTGAACTCGTCCAGGCAAACGCTGGAGCGCACACCGTCCACCCCGGGCAGCCGCATCAGCTTCTCGATCAGGAACTGAGACAGCCCCTTCAGGTCGCGAGCGATGACCTTCATCACGAAGTCGTAGTCGCCGGTGATCGAGTAGCACTCCAGCACTTCCGGCAGGTCGGTCACCACGTTGGTGAACTTCGACAGGTCGCGGATGTGGCCCTTTTCCATCGCCACCAGGATGAAGGCGACCACGTGCAGGTCGAGCCGGGCAGGGGCCAGTCGCGTTTCATAGCGGGCGATGTAGCCGGCTTCTTCCAGGCGCCGGTGGCGACGGTGGCACTGCGCGGGCGACAGGCCTGCGGCCTCGGCCAGCTCCAGGTTGGAGGCCCTGCCGTGCTCCTGCAGGAAGGCCAGGATCTTGCGGTCGATACGGTCCAGATCGGCTTCGTACAAGATTTGCTCCTCATTCAGCCTAAAGAAGAAATTCTATTTCTCGCCTGAGGGTTCGCCCGGGTCCCGGATGAAAGCAGATTTTTCGCGTGGAAGTTCAAACTTCTCCCTCTGGAAAGCAGTGATTCGGCGTGGCTCACGAGGCCCTTGTGACGGAGTGCTTTCCTTTATTGAAACCCACTCGACTATTTCTCATCAGGACTTCAAAGTGAAACATTCTTTCGTTCGTTCCACCCTCGGCCTTCTCGCCTTCGCGCTCGCTGGTGCAGCCGCTCCGAGCCACGCTTCCGACAAGACCGTCTCGGTGGCCGTCACCTCGATCGTCGAACACAAGGCTCTCGACGCAGTGCGCGATGGCGTCAAGGATGAGCTGAAGTCCGCAGGCTTCGAAGCCGGCAAGAACCTCAAGTACGAATACCAGAGCGCGCAGGGCAACAACGGCACCGCCGCGCAGATCGCGCGCAAGTACGTCGGCGAGCGTCCGGACGTGATCGTCGCGATCGCCACGCCCTCCGCGCAGGCCGTGGTTGCCGCGAGCAAGGACATCCCCGTGGTCTACAGCGCGGTGACCGATCCGGTCGCGGCCAAGCTGGTGAAGGGCTGGGAGGCCTCGGGCACGAACGTGACCGGCGTTTCGGACCTCTCGCCGCTGGACAAGCACTTGGCCCTGATCAAGCGTGTGGTGCCCAACGCCAAGCGCGTGGGTGTCATCTACAGCCCGGGCGAGGCCAACTCGGTCGCGATCATCGAGGCGCTGAAGAAGGCGATGCCGGCCGCCGGCCTGACGCTGGTGGAAGGCGCCGCGGCGCGCACCGTGGACGTCGCGAGCGCGGCGCAGAGCCTCGTCGGCAAGGTGGACGTGATCTACGCGCCGACCGACAACAACGTGATGTCTGCCTTCGAGGGCATCGTGAAGGTGGCCCAGCAGGCCAAGATCCCGGTCGTGGCGGCAGACACCGATGCCGTCAAGCGCGGCGCGGTCGCGGCGCTGGGCCTCAACTACTACGACATCGGCCACCAGACCGGCAAGATCGTCGTGCGCATCCTGCAAGGCCAGGCGCCGGGCACGATCGCCTCGCAGACCAGCGACAACTTCGAGCTGCACGTGAATCCGGCTGCGGCACAGAAGCAGGGTGTCACGCTCTCGGATGAGCTGGTCAAGTCGGCGCAAGTCGTCGTCAGGTAAGCACGGCTCGCGCTGGCGGAGGCTCGCTCCATGTCACTCATCGCTTCGCTCGGCGCCATCGAGATCGGTCTGATCTTCGGACTGGTCGCGCTCGGCGTCTATCTGTCGTTTCGCATCATCAACTTTCCGGACCTCACGGTCGACGGCAGCTTTCCGCTCGGCGGGGCCGTCGCCGCGGCGCTGATCGTGGCGGGGTGGAACCCCTTCGCCGCGACGGGCGTGGCCATCGCGGCCGGCGCGCTGTCTGGCTGGCTCACCGCTTGGCTGAATGTGCGGCTGCGCATCATGCAGTTGCTCGCCAGCATCCTCGTGATGATCGCGCTGTACTCGGTCAACCTGCGCGTCATGGGCAAGCCCAACATCGCTCTGATCGACGAGCCCACGGTGTTCAGCATGCTGGCGTTCGGCGGCATGCCGGACTACCTGCTCAAGCCGCTGGTGCTGCTGGCCATCGTGGTCGCGGTCAAGGTGCTGCTTGACCTGTTCTTCGCCTCCGAAGCGGGTCTCGCGATGCGCGCCACCGGCAGCAATCCGCGCATGGCACGTGCGCAGGGGATATCGACCGACCGCCAGACCATCTGCGGGTTGGCGCTGTCGAACGGGCTGGTCGCGCTGGCTGGCGCGCTCTTCGTGCAGAGCCAGGGCGGGGCGGACATCTCGATGGGCATCGGCACCATCGTGGTCGGTCTCGCGGCCGTGATCATCGGCGAGACGATCCTGCCGGCGCGCAGCCTGGTTGTGACCACGCTGGCCTGCGTGCTCGGTGCGGTGCTCTACCGCTTCTTCATCGCGCTGGCGCTCAACAGCGACTTCATCGGCCTGAAGGCCCAGGACCTGAACCTGGTGACGGCTGTTCTCGTCGCGTTCGCGCTGCTCGTGCCGGCCTGGAAGCGCAAGCTGCCGGCACGCCGGGCGGCCACGCGCACCGTTTCTTCGATTGCTGCCAAGGGAGTTCGCTGATGTTGCACGCCAAGGGTCTCGAAATCACCTTCAATCCCGGCACGCCGATCGAGAACCGTGTTTTGCGCGGGCTGGACCTGAAGATCCCCACGGGGCAGTTCGTCACCGTGATCGGTTCCAACGGCGCAGGCAAGTCGACCTTCCTGAACGCGGTCAGTGGCGACTTGCTGGTCGATCGCGGCACGATCCACATCGACGGCGAGGACGTCACGCGACGTGCCGCATGGCAGCGTTCGGACATGGTGGCGCGCGTCTTCCAGGACCCGATGGCCGGCACCTGCGAGGCGCTGACGATCGAAGAGAACATGGCGCTGGCCTGGAAGCGCGGCGCCCGGCGCGGCTTCAGCCTGTCGCTGACGCGCAGCCTGCGCGAGTTCTTCCGCGAGAAGCTGCGCATCCTCAACCTCGGCCTGGAAAACCGCCTGGCCGATCGCATGGGGCTGCTGTCGGGTGGACAGCGGCAGGCGGTGAGCCTGTTGATGGCCTCGCTGCAGCCGTCGCGCATCCTGCTGCTGGACGAGCACACGGCGGCGCTCGACCCGAAGACTGCGGCGTTCGTGCTGGAGCTCACCGCACGCATCGTCGAGGCCAGCAAGCTGACGGCCATGATGGTCACGCACAGCATGAGGCAGGCGCTGGACTACGGCACGCGCACGGTGATGCTGCACGAGGGGCGCGTGATCCTCGACGTTGCCGGCAAAGAGCGCACCGGCATGGACGTGCCTGACCTGCTCGACATGTTCGAAAAGACCCGCGGCGAGAAGCTCGACGACGACAAGCTGCTTCTGGCCTAACCCCAATGAATTCTGAAAGACAGAGATGAAAGAACTGCTGACCCGTTTCGAGAACAAGGCGCCCGAGATCGTCTTTGAATGGCACGACGCCGAAACGCCCGCCAAGGGCTGGGTCGTCATCAATTCGCTGCGCGGCGGCGCCGCGGGTGGTGGAACGCGCATGCGTGCCGGACTGGACCGGCGCGAGGTTGAATCGCTGGCGAAGACCATGGAGGTCAAGTTCAGCGTTTCCGGCCCGGCCATCGGCGGCGCGAAGTCGGGCATCGACTTCGACCCGGCTGATCCCCGCAAGAACGACGTGCTGCGGCGCTGGTACAAGGCGGTGACGCCGCTGCTCAAGACCTACTACGGCACCGGCGGCGACCTCAACGTCGACGAGGTGCATGAAGTGATCCCGATCACCGAGAGCTATGGCCTCTGGCATCCGCAGGAAGGCGTGGTCAACGGGCATTTCGCGCCCAGCGACAGCGAGCGTATCCAGAAGGTCGGCCAACTTCGCATGGGCGTCGCCAAGGTGGTGGAAGACCGCCAGTATTCGCCCGACATTGCGCGCAGGTACGTGGTGGCCGATCTGATCACCGGCTGGGGCGTGGCCGAATCGGTGCGTCACTACTACCAGCTGTATGGGGGCAGCGTCGCCGGCAAGCGTGTCATCGTGCAGGGCTGGGGCAATGTCGGCTCCGCCGCGGCTTACTACCTTGCTCAGGCCGGCGCGAAGGTCGTGGGGATCATCGACCGCGAGGGCGGACTGCTGAATCCGGACGGCTTCAACTTCGAGCAGGTCCGCCAGCTCTTTCTCGAAAAGAAGGGGAATCAGTTGTCGGCGAAGTACATGCTGCGCTTCGACGAAATCGACAGCCTCGTCTGGAGCGCGGGCGCCGAGATCTTCCTGCCGTGCGCAGGGTCACGGCTCGTGACCCGCGAGCAGGTCGCTGCGCTGGTGGAAGGCGGCCTCGAAGTGGTGTCCAGCGGCGCGAACGTGCCTTTTGCTGACAGCGAGATCTTCTACGGCCCGATCTACGAGCAGGCCGATTCACAGGTCGCCGTGATCCCCGACTTCATCGCCAACTGCGGCATGGCGCGCGCGTTCGCGTTCCTGATGGGAGGCGATGCGGATGTGTCCGATGCAGCGATCTTCGGTGACGTGTCGGCCACGGTGGCCGCGGCGCTCGAACGCTGCCATGCGCGTTCGAGCGAGCGCACCGGCATCGCGCGCACGGCTTTCGAGAACGCGCTGACCCAGCTCGTGTAGTCAGCGCCGGTCGGCGTTGCTCAGCGCTTCTTCGAGCCGAAGATGCCGCCGAGCACGCCGCGCAGGATCTCCTTGCCGACGGTCGTTCCCATGGTGCGTACAGCCGACTTCGCCATGGTTTGAGCCAGGCCGTCGTGCTTGCCGCCGCGCGGGCCCGTCGAGCCGAACAGGATTTCGTTGAGACTGCCCATCAGTCCGCCGTCACCTTGTGCCGGCGCTGCCGCACCCGCCTTGCCGGTGGCGGCGGGGGCGCCCGGTGCAGACTCGGCGCGGCCCTTGAGCTTTTCGTACGCCGATTCGCGATCGACCGCCTTTTCGTAGACGCCGGCGACCAGCGAGTTCGCGATGAGCGCCTGCCGCTGAGCTGGGGTGATCGGCCCGATCTGGCTGCCGGGCGGCAACACATAAACGCGCTCGGTCACGGAGGGGCGGCCTTTGTCGTCCAGGAAGCTGACCAGCGCCTCGCCGACCGCGAGTTCGGTGATGGCCTTCTCGATGTCGAGCCCCGGCTTCTGCCGCATCGTCGTCGCGGTGGCCTTCACCGCCTTCTGGTCGCGCGGCGTGAAGGCGCGCAACGCATGTTGCACCCTGTTGCCGAGCTGAGCGAGCACGGAGTCAGGGATGTCGAGCGGGTTCTGCGTGACGAAGAAGACGCCAACGCCCTTGGAACGCACCAAGCGCACCACCAGCTCGATGCGTTCGATCAGCGCCTTGGGCGCTTCATTGAAGAGCAGGTGGGCCTCGTCGAAGAAGAACACCAGCTTGGGTTGGTCCGGGTCGCCGATTTCAGGCAGCTGCTCGAACAGCTCCGACAGCATCCACAGCAGGAAGGTCGCGTAGAGCCGCGGGGAGTTCATCAGCTTGTCGGCAGCCAGGATGTTCACCACACCCTTGCCGCCCTCGGTCTGCATGAAATCGGCGATGTTGAGCATCGGCTCGCCGAAGAACTTGTCGCCGCCCTGGCTTTCGATCTGCAGCAGGCCGCGCTGGATCGCGCCGATGCTGGCGGCGCTGATGTTGCCGTATTGGGTGGTGAACTGGCTTGCGTTCTCGCCCACGTACTGGAGCATCGCGCGCAGGTCCTTGAGGTCGAGCAGCAGCAGGCCGTTGTCGTCCGCGATCTTGAACACCAGGTTGAGCACGCCCGACTGGGTGTCGTTGAGGTCGAGCATGCGGCCAAGCAGCAGCGGCCCCATGTCGGAAATGGTCGCGCGAACCGGGTGGCCTTGTTCGCCGAACACGTCCCACAGGGTGACGGGGCAGGCGAGAGGGGCGGGCGCATCGATGCCACGCTCCTTGAGCGAGGCGGCCATCTTGTCGCCGATGCTGCCTTTCTGGCTGGCGCCGGTCAGGTCGCCCTTCACGTCGGCCATGAAAACAGGCACCCCGATGGCGGACAGTTTCTCGGCAATGGTCTGCAGCGTGACGGTCTTGCCGGTGCCGGTGGCCCCGGTGATCAGGCCGTGCCGATTGGTCAGGCCCGGCAGCAGGTTGCATTCGATCGCGTCGTGACGCGCGATGAGGAGTGGATCGGCCATGGATGGATTCCGGTCGTTGCGAGAGGCAGCCAGTCTAGCGAAGCGGGCCTCCCTATAATTCCAAAAACCCGAGCGATAGTTTTTTCACAAGTTCCGGAGTTATCTTTTGTCATCGACCGCACAATCCCCGATTCCCGCCACTGGCGACGCTTCCGAACAGTCCCCCCTGGAGAATGAATTGGCCGTGCTTCTGGTCGAATCGCTCAACCTGGAAGTTGCTCCGGCCGACATCGTGCCGACCGCGCCGCTCTATGGCGAAGGCCTCGGTCTCGATTCGATCGACATCCTCGAAGTGGCCCTGGAAGTCTCGCGCAAGTACGGCTTCCAGCTGCGTTCGGACGACGAACGCAATCAGCAGATCTTCTCGTCGCTGCGCAGTCTTGCGACGCACGTCGCGCAGAACCGCGGCGCTTCCTGATCCATGTCTCGATGGCGCATGGCGCTCCTGCTGATCGCGGGGGTGGCCTATGCCTGTGTTTCCCAGTGGATGATGCTCTACCACCCAGCGGAGCCGTGGGCGATCGTGGCATTGCTCGGCCCGTTGTGGCTGACCGCCATGGGGCTCGCCGGCAGCCGTTTCGGGGGGCGGGGGCTGGCGTTCTCGGTGGTCGGTGGCGCCGTACTGTTCGCGCTCGTGATCCGTGGCGATGCGGGCGACACGAATCGCCTCTACATGCTCCAGCATGTGGGCATCAACGCGCTTCTTTGCGGGTGGTTCGGCGGCACGCTGCGCGCCGGCAGGCTGTCGCTCATCGGGCAGTTCGCGCAGCGCGTGCATCCGCTTTCGCCCGCCCATGTGGTCTACACCGCCCAGGTGACCCGGGTCTGGACCTTCTATTTCGCCGCGATGGCGCTCGCCTCTGTCGTAGTCTTCGAGACCCAGTCCTTCGCGATCTGGTCGGTGCTCGCGAATCTGGTGACGCCGCTGATGATCGTTGCGCTCTTCCTGGGCGAACACTTGCTGCGTTATCGGCTCCATCCCGAATTCGAACGCACCCGTCTCGTGGATGCGGTGCGTGCCTTCTACAGCACGCCGGTCAGTGGCACCGCCCGGCGTTGAACCGGACTCTGCGGTGACATCCAAATCCCTCCTGCCGCTGATTGCGGCCCGTGACCTCGACCAGCCGATCGCGTGGCGTGCCGGCGTGCCCGTGAGCGCACGCGAGTTCCTTGCCGACGTAGCCCGCTTCGCGCCGCAGCTGCGCGACGGTGGCCCGGTCGTGAACCTGTGCGTGGACCGCTACGCGTTCACCGTCAGCCTTGCCGCGGCGCTGGCGCGTGGTGAGACCAGCTTCCTGCCGCCCGACGCGCGGCCCGACACGCTCGCTCGCCTGCATGAAGTGGGCGATCCGGCATTCGCGGTGATCGACGACGCCGCGATCGAAACGCCCGGACTTCCGAACGTTCTCATCGACAAGCACGCCCCTGCCGACCGCTCGCCAGACGCGCCCATGCCGGCGTTCGATCGGGACATGCATGCGGTGAGCCTGCTGACCTCCGGCTCCACCGGCGCGCCGCAACCCCACGCAAAGAGCTGGGGCACGCTGGTCGGCAACATCGCTGCGGCGGTCCGGCGGCTGTCGGGCCTGCTTGGCCGTCCGTCGCTCGCCGGCCTGACGCTGGTCGCGACGGTGCCGGTGCAGCACAGCTACGGACTCGAGTCCTCGGCGCTGCTCGCACTGCTCGGTGGCGCCGCATTCGACAGCGGGCGGCCGTTCTTTCCCGCCGATGTGGCAAAGGCGCTGGCTTCGGTGCCGCAGCCGCGTGCGCTGGTGACCACGCCATTCCATCTGAAGACCTTGCTGCTGGCCGGCATCGAATTGCCGCAGGTCGACCTGATCCTCTCGGCCACCGCGCCGCTGTCACCGCAACTCGCTGCGCAGGCGGAGCAGGCTTTGGGCGGCAAGCTGATCGAGATCTACGGCAGCACCGAATCCGGGCAGGTCGCCACGCGCCAGCCCACGCAGAGCGAGGTCTGGGAGACGTTCGGCGACATCCGCGTCCATCGCGAGCAGGACGAAGCCGGCAACGAGCGCTTCGTGTTCGCAGGCGACTTCATCGCCGAGCCGACGCCGATGGCGGACATTCTTGAACTGGTCGACGACCGCCGATTCCGCTTGCTGGGTCGTGCGAACGACCTGATCCACGTGGCCGGCCGGCGCAGCTCGCTGGGCTACCTGAACCATCACCTCAACAGCATCCCCGGCGTGGTGGATGGTGCTTTCTGGCTGCCGGACGACGTGGTCGACGGTGTCGTGCGGCCCGTGGCCTTCGTTGTGGCGCCGACGCTCGATGCGCAGGCGATCATCGCGGCGCTGCGCGAGCGCCTCGAGGCCGTTTTCGTGCCGCGACGCGTGGTGCATGTGAATGCCTTCCCGCGCGAAGGAACCGGCAAGCTCACCGTCAAGTCGCTGCGCGAGTTCGCGCTGGCACACCTGGCGTCGGACACCACGCCGGTGCAGCTCACGCGCGAAGTGCCCGAAGACCATCCGGCCTTCGCTGGTCACTTTCCGGGCCAGCCGCTGCTGCCTGGTGCGCTTCTGGTGGCCGAGGTGCTCGAAGCGGTGCGCGGCGTGCCCGCGCTCTCGACCCGTCTCGGCCCGAACCCGACGCTCGCAGCGGCCAAATTTCTGGCGCCGGTGCGGCCCGGCAGCGCGCTGGTGATCGATCTCGTTCCCGAAGCCGGTGCCTCGCGCGGCCTGCGTTTCGAAGTGCGCTGCGGCGATATCGTCGCCGCGAGCGGGCGCTGGACACCCGGCGTCGGCATCGCGTCATGAGCGCTTCGCCGCCAGAGGGCGGCGATTCCCGTCCACCGCAGGCCGATTGGGCGCGCGCGCCCGAGCGCAGCAACATGGTGGCGCTGCGCACCATCAGCTGGATCGCGCTGAAGCTCGGCCGGCCGGTCGCAAGGTTGGTGCTGCATCCGATCTCGCTCTACTTCCTGCTCTTTTCGCCGACGCCGCGCCGCCACATCAAGCGCTATCTGTTCCGTGCGATCGGGCCGCAGGCTGGGTGGGGCGACGGCTACCGGCTGCTGCACGCCTTTGCGTCGACGGTGCTGGACCGCCTCTATTTCCTGCGCGGGCGCATCGACCTCTTCGACGTCCATGTGCGCGGCCACGAGGCGGTCGAGGCTGAGGTCAACGCGGGGCGGGGCGCCTTCATGCTCGGTGCGCACGTCGGCAGCTTCGAGGCGCTGGGCGCCACACGGCAGAAGGAGGAGGCCCCCGCCGACATACGGCTCGCGATGCTGATGTACCAGGACAACGCGCAGCAGATCAGCGCCTTGCTCGAAGCGATCAGCCTGCCTGAACACCGGCCGCACATCATCGCGTTGGGCCGTCCACACGCGATGCTCGAATTGCGCGACTGGCTCGATTCCGGCGGCCTGGCCGGACTGCTGGCGGACCGCACCCTCAGCGGCCCCGAAGAAGCAGGCCAGCAGCGGGGCAGCAGCGTCGAACTGCCTTTCCTCGGTCAGCCCGCGCTATTCAACGACGGTCCTTTCCGTCTGGCCGCGCTGCTGCGCCGCAAGGTGTTCTTCATGGCGGGCCTCTACGTGGGCGGCGCCCGCTACGATGTCCAGTTCGAGCCGCTGGCCGATTTCAGCGAACGCATCGCCGATCCCGCCGAGCGCGAACGGCGCATTCGCGTGGCGCTCGAAAGCTACGTGGCGCGGCTCGAAGCGCTTTGCCGCGCGTATCCGTACAACTGGTTCAACTTTCATGATTTCTGGCTCGAAGATTCGGATTGATCGCTGGGGCAAGGCGATGCTCGCGGCGCTGACGCTCGCGCTGGCGACATCGTCGGCCTGGGCTTTCGACCTGCCCGAACTGATGAGCCTGCTGGCTCAGCGCAGGAGCGGGGAGGCCACCTTCACGGAACAGCGCTTCGTGCGCGGCCTCGAAGGCCCCCTGGACGCGAGCGGCGTGCTGAGCTTTACCGCGCCTGACCGCCTCATGCGGCGGACTATCACGCCGCGTCCCGAAATGATGAGCGTGGAGGGCAACATCCTGACGCTGTCGCGCAGCGGTCGCACGCGCACCGTCGCGCTCGACAGCATGCCCGAGCTGCTCGGCATGGTCGAAGCGATGCGCGGCACCCTGAGTGGCAACGCGCAAAGCCTGCAGCGCTATTTCCGCAGCACACTCACCGGCACCAGCAACGACTGGGCGCTGGAGCTCAAACCCATCGACGAGCGCCTTGCCGCGCAAGTGCGCAGCATGCGGCTGACCGGCCGCGGCGGTGAAGTGCTTGGTGTCGAGATGGAGTTCATCGGCGGCGACCGCTCGGTGATGAACATCACGCCCGACCGCCGCCCAGCCGGCGCGGCAGCGGCGCCCGCGCGATCCACGCCGTGATGGCTGGTGCTTCGTCGTCAGATGGTCGGCCCGCGAAGCTGGCGTTGTGGCTATGGCTGGTGCTGCTGGCCGTGGGCATCGCGGTCATCGCGCGTTCGCATTTCAGCGCGGACCTCTCGGCCTTCCTGCCGAAGAGCCCCGACGCGCGGCAGCGCTTGCTGATCGAGCAGCTCCAGAGCGGGATCGCCTCACGCACCATCTTCATCGGCATCGAGGGTGGCAAGGACGCCGCACAGCGTGCCGAGGTATCGCGCTCGGTCGCGTCTGCGATGCGGAAGGGCGGACTCTTCGACCAGGTCCAGAACGGTGACACCAGCGAATGGAAGGCATCGGGCACCTGGGTTTTCGACCACCGCTATCTGTTGTCGCCCGAGGTGACGCCGGATCGCTTTACCGCCGAAGGCCTGCGCGACGCGATCGTCGACACGTTGTCGCTGCTCGGCACGCCTGCGGGCAACGCGCTCAAGCCGCTGCTCGAGCGTGACCCGACTGGCGAGACACAGCGCATCGCCGAAGGGCTGATACCAGCGAGTTCGCCGCGGAGCGAGGAGGGCGTGTGGGTGTCGCGGAGCGCGCCGCGCGCGGTGATCCTCGCGACCACGCACGCGTCGGGCAGCGATCTCGATGCCGTCGCACAGGCCATCGCGCAGGTGCGTGGCGCGTTCGACGCTGCGACGCAGGGCCTCTCGGGCGACCGCCCGCAACTCCAGATGACCGGCGCACCGATCTTCTCCGTCGAGAGCCGCGACCAGATCAAGACCGAGGCGATTCATCTCGCGGTGGTGGGCGGCATCGTGATGGGAGCCTTGCTGCTGCTGGCCTTCGCATCGCCGCGCGCACTCGTCGTGGCCTTCCTGCCGGTCGCGACCGGCGTGGTCTGGGGCACCGCGACGGTAAGCCTCGTGTTCGGTTCGGTGCACGGTCTCACGTTGGGATTTGGCAGCACCCTGATCGGCGAGACGGTGGACTACGCGATCTACTACCTGATCCAGGCACGCGGTGCGGCCACGCCGGGCACCGGGTGGCGACGCTGGCGCGACATTCATTGGCCAACAGTGCGGTTGGGGCTGCTGACGTCGGTCTGCGGCTTTGCGGCACTGGTGTTCTCTGGCTTTCCGGGACTGGCGCAACTGGGCGTGTTCTCGCTCGCGGG
This sequence comes from Variovorax sp. Sphag1AA, assembly GCF_014192575.1. Taxonomy (GTDB): domain Bacteria; phylum Pseudomonadota; class Gammaproteobacteria; order Burkholderiales; family Burkholderiaceae_C; genus Variovorax. Next base: position 624,580 of record NZ_JACHYC010000001.1, read on the forward strand.
CTTGATCGCAGCGGCGCTCGTCGCGCGCTTCGTGCTGCCGATCCTTGCGCCGGATGGCGCCACCGGCATGGGCATGCGGGCGCGGATGGCGCGCATCGCGGGCCTCCTGGTGCGCGCTCTGCCGCGCTTGCGATGGGTGTTCGTGGGTCTGGGCGTCGCGGCGTTGGTGCTGGTGGTGTGGCAGGGAAGCGATCTCTGGCGCGCGAGCCTCAGCGCGATGAGCCCGGTGCCGCAAGCGACCCAGAAGCTCGACGCGGAACTGCGCGCGGATATCGGCGCGAGCGACGGTGGCACGCTGGTCGTGATCCAGGGTGCCGACTTGCAATCGGCGCTGCGCAACACGGAGGCCGCCGGTACGCGCCTCGATGCGCTGGTCGACAAGGGGGACCTCGCGGGCTACGAAACCGTTTCGCGACTGTTGCCAAGTGAAGCGGCGCAGAAGGCGCGGCTCGCGAGCCTTCCCGATGCGGACGCCTTGCGCGCGCGGCTTGCCGAAGCCACGCGCGGTTTGCCGCTGTCGGCGTCGCGACTCGAACCTTTCATTGCGGATGTCCAGGCTGCCAAGGGGCTGCCGGTGACCCAGCGCGCCGATCTGAAGGGCGGCCCGCTCGACGCGGTGCTCAGTGCGCTGATGTTCGAACGGCAGGCCGGGGGGTGGGCCACGCTGATCGCGCTGCATCCGGGCGCGAGCTTCGATGCCGGTCGGCTCGCGGCCGCGCTCGACGGGGTGCCGGATGTGCAGGTGGTCAACGTGGGTGACGAACTGTCGAGCCTTTACCAGCGCTATCTGCACGAGGCCTTCGTTCAGGTGATGCTCGGCGCGCTCGCGGTGGTGATCCTGCTCGGTGCCTACCTTCGATCGGGCCGCCGGTTGCTGGCGGTGTGCCAGCCGCTCGCCGTGGCCGTGGTGCTCACGTTGGGCGGCATGGCGGCTCTGCATGTGCCGCTGGGGATCCTGCATCTGGTGGGTCTGCTGTTGATCGTCGCCGTCGGATCGAACTACGCCTTGTTCTTCGACCAACTGCGCGAGACCGGCCGCGCTGACGAAGACACGCTGGCGTCGCTGATGCTGGCAAACCTGACGACGGTGATCTCGTTCGGGCTGATCGCGATTTCCAACATCCCCGCGCTGTCGTCGATCGGCCGCGTGGTGGCACCCGGTGCGCTGCTGGCACTGCTGCTGTCCGCCGCGTTTGCGCGCGCGACCGCGCCGCTCGCTCCCAAGGCGCGCTGATGGGAGAATCGTTCGGCTATACGCCCTGAGAGCCCATGTCGCAAGTCCTTCCCATATCCAACCGCGAATCCTGGCCATGGCCGCCGGCCATCCAGGCCAGCGCCTTGGTGCATGTCGTGGCGCTGGGTGCGGGGCTGTTCGTGTCGGGCGCGTGGCCATGGGCGATCGGCGCGCTTGTGTTGAACCATGCGGTCATCACGGCGGCAGGCCTGACGCCGCGCAGCAGCCTGCTCGGCCCCAATGTCACGCGGTTGCCGGCAAGTGCGGTGGCGCGGCGCGAAATCGCGATCACCATCGACGATGGTCCCGATCCGGATGTCACGCCGAAGGTGCTGGACCTGCTTGATGCGCATGGCCAGCGTGCGACGTTCTTCTGCATCGCAGAACGGGTGCTCGAACATCCTGCGCTGGCGCGCGAGATCATCGCGCGCGGCCACAGCATCCAGAACCACACTGCGCGGCATCGACACAACTTCTCGTTCCTCGGCCCGCGTGGGTTCGCGCGGGAAATCTCGCGTGCTCAGCAGGTGCTGGAGGAAGTCACCGGCGAGCGGCCCAGCTGCTTCCGTGCACCCGCGGGGCTGCGCAATCCTTTTCTGGCGCCTGTGCTGCACCGGATGGGCCTGTCGCTGATCAGCTGGACGCGCCGCGGCTTCGACACCCGCGAGGGCAATCCCGCGACTGTGCTGTCCCGGCTCACCGACGGTCTGGCAGCGGGCGACATCCTGCTGTTGCACGACGGTCATGCCGCGCGCACCGCGCTGGGGCAGCCCGTCATCCTCGAGGCGCTCCCCAAGTTGCTGGCGCGTGTGCAGGCCGATGGCCTCCGTGCCGTGACCTTGCCGGAGGGCTTGTCGACATGAGTCGTCGGTCGTTCGCCGCATCTTCCAGAGTTCTTTCATGAGTGCCCAGATTTCCACGGACGCCGCCTGGCGTCGATTGCATGAGCGCGCGAGCGCGCCGTACAGGAAGGCCGGCAAGTTCGCCTGGCACTTCGCGCGCGGCAAGCTCGGGCGCGATCCTGTTTTTCGCGGCCTCATCGAACGCGGCCTGATCGGCGAGCGCCGTGCGCGCGTGGTCGACATCGGTTGCGGGCAAGGTCTGTTCGCGAGCCTTCTTTCGGCCATGAGCGCGATGCAGGCGCGGCCGGGCGAATGGCCCGCGACCTGGCCCGCCACACCGCCCTCGGCAAGCTACACCGGCGTCGAGTTGATGCCCAAGGATGTGGCGCGCGCCGAGGCTTCGGTGGGCCATCTGCAGCCGACACCGCGCTTCGTGTGCGGCGACATGTGCACCACGCAATTGCCCGAGACCGATCTCGTCGTGATCCTCGATGTGCTGCACTACGTGGACCTCGAAGCGCAAGAGGGCGTCCTGCGGCGCGTCCGCGATGCGTTGCAGCCGGGCGGGCGCCTGTTGCTGCGCGTGGGCGATGCGGACAGCCGACGTGGCTTCGCGATCAGCCAGTGGGTCGATCGCACTGTCACGCGCATCCGCGGGCACCAGGTGTCGCCCACGTGGGGCCGGCCCCTCAAGGATTGGAAGGCGCTGCTGGAGCGCCTCGGTTTCTCGGTCCAGAGCATTCCGATGAGCGAGGGCACTCCCTTCGCGAACGTGCTGCTGGTGGCCGATCTCAAGGATTCGCGATGACCGCACCTCAAACCATGGACCAGGCCGGCATTGCACGCCGCATTCCCCACAGCGGCACGATGTGCCTGCTGGAGCGCCTCGAATCGTGGGACGCGAACCGCATCCACTGCACGACGGGCACGCACACGCGCCCGGACAATCCGCTGCGCACCGCGAGCGGCCTGCTGTCGCCGAACCTCGTCGAATACGCGGCGCAGGCCATGGCATTGCATGGCGGCCTGCTCGCACCCGAAGACAGCGAGCCCTCGGCCGGATTTCTGGCGAGCGCGCGTGGGGTGCGGCTGGCCGTCGAGCGCATCGATGAGGTGGCCGGCGCCTTGCATGTGCATGCCGAACGCGTCTCGGGCGACGCGACGCAGATCCTCTACGAATTCGCGGTGAAGGATGCAGAGGGCCGTGCGTTGGCAGAGGGCCGCGCCGTCGTCGTGCTCAACACACCGCTTGCCAACTGAAGGAAGTCCATGAGTCTCACAGGAAAACGTGCGCTGGTGACCGGCGCCAGCGGTGCCCTCGGTGCCGCGATCGCGCAGCGTCTCGCGCGCGATGGCGCGACAGTGCTGCTGCACGCGAATTCACGCCCCGAATCGGTGGAGCAGCTTGCAGCCACCATCGCCGCGGCCGGCGGCAAGGCCGAGTGCGTGGTGTTTGATCTGCGCAGTGACGAGGCTGCGCGTGAGGCCTGCGAGCGCATGCTCAAGGATGGTCCGGTGCAGGTCATCGTCAACAACGCCGGTGTGCACGACGACGCGGTGCTCCCGGGCATGCAGCCCGAGCAGTGGCACAAGGTGATCGATGTGTCGCTCAACGGATTCTTCCGCGTCACGCAGCCATTGCTTCTGCCGATGTTGCGCACGCGCTGGGGACGCATCTTGAACATCTCCTCGGTGGCGTCGCTGACCGGCAATCGTGGGCAGGTCAACTATGCGGCGGCAAAGGGTGCGCTCAACAGCGCCACGAAGTCGCTGTCGCTGGAAGTGGCGGCACGCGGCGTGACGGTGAACGCGATCGCGCCCGGCATCATTGCCTCGCCAATGGCCGACGGCGTATTCGACTCGGCAATGATCAACCAGCTCGTGCCCGCGAAGCGCGCCGGCACCCCCGAGGAAGTGGCCGCACTGGCCGGATTCCTTGCCAGCGACGAGGCTGCCTACATCACGGGGCAGGTCATCTCGATCAACGGCGGGATGATCTGACATCTGAAAGGCGCACCATGATCAAGCTCTTCCATGCACCGAACTCGCGCTCTTCGCGAATGATCTTCTTGCTGGAAGAGCTGGGCGCGCCGTACGAGATCCAGAAGGTCGACATCCGGCGCGGCAACGGTACCGGTGCGGCCGACCCCGCCAACCCGCATCCCCACGGCAAGGTGCCCGCGATCGAGGATGACGGTGTGCTGGTGTTCGAGTCCAGCGCCATCGCCTGCTATCTCACTGACAAGTTTCCGGCGGCCGGCATCGGCCCGGTGGTGGGGTCGCCGCTTCGCGGGGCGTACCTGACGTGGCTGGCCTACTACGCCGGTGTGATGGAACCCGCCTGGGTCAGCAAATTCATGGGCGTGACGCCGCCGCGCGGCACCGCAGGGTGGGTCGATCCGGACGAAGTCATGGTCCATGTGAACCGGACCCTGGAACGCGGGCCGTATCTTCTCGGCGAGCAGTTCTCTGCTGCCGACATCCTCGTCGGCACCACCTTCGCGTTGTTCCTTGGCGGCCCGCTGATGCAGCGCACGCCCTTGCTCGAGGACTACGTGAAGCGCGTGACGAGCCGCCCGGCATTCGCGCGCGCACAGGCGCGCCAGAACGCCGCCTGAGGGCTCAGGATTGCCCTGGATTCAGGGCTGGAAGGGTGGAGCGCGGCGAAGCCTGCGCCACAGCAGGCCAGGCAGCCTGAAGATGAACTCGATGACCAGCCGCGTGTGCATCCACGTCAGCAGCACGTTGTCGCGCCCATAGCGGAAGTGCGACACGCCGCCTTCTTCGGCCGTGAGGTACTTCACCGGCGCATCGATGTTGACCGGCTTTACACCTCGCCATGCAAGCCGCACCACTGCCTCGGTGTCGAAATCGAAACGGCGCATCCACGGCTGCGCTTCCATGACGGCTAACAAATCCGTGAGGGGATAGACGCGAAAGCCGTACAGCGAGTCGCCGACGCCGGCGAATAGGGTTTCGAGCTGCGTCCAGCTGTTCGAGACGCGGCGGCCACGCACGCGCAGCAGCGGTGCACTGGCGTCGAAGACGGGGCGGCCGAGCACCATCGTTTCGGGGCGCTCCTGCGATGCCTTCATGAAGGCCGGGATCAGATCGGCGGGATGCTGGCCATCCGAATCCATGGTCAGCACATGCGTGAAGCCGGCAGTCCGCGCCTCGCGCAGTCCGTGCAGCACGGCGGCACCTTTGCCCTGATTGGTGGGGAGGATCGAAACGCGCAGGCCGGGGTCCGATGCCGCCATGGCCTGAAGCCGCTCGCCGGTGCCGTCGGTGCTGCCGTCTATCACGACCCATACAGGATTCCACTGCGCGCGAGCCGCCGCGACCGTCGAGAACAGGCGTTCACCCGTGTTGTAGCTGGGGATCAGGACAAGGTGGGTGCGCGAGACGTCTGGCATGCGGGCTGCGCATCTGGGGTGCGCTGTTCCATGGAGTGGAGAAAGTAGTGTTCGAGTTGATTCAGGAGCGCGTCGCTGTCCTGCGAAGGCGCGAAGCGCTGGCCCAGGCGCAGCCGGAAGACGATGGGCAGCGGTGGCACGCGCCACAGCGGCCAGCCCTTGGCGAGATAGGGCGAGTCGGTGTCGATGAAGACCGTCTGGATCGGTGACTGCGCAAGCTTGGCGATCAGCGTGACGCCCGGTCGGAAGGTGTTGAGTGGCGGCGTCACGGTTCGCGTTCCCTCGGGGAAGATCACGAGTTGCCCGCCGCTCTTCAGGTCTTCGACGGCCTGCTTGACCATGGTGCGGGCCGAGTCGTTGCGGATGTAGCGCGCCAGCCGGGCGCCCGCGCCCAGGAAGACGTTGCGCATCAGGTCGGCCTTCATGATGCAGGCGCTGCGCGGCAGTCTCGCCACCAGCAGCAGGGCATCGAGCATGGTGGGATGGTTGGCGACGAAGATCAGCCCGCGTTCGTTGCGCAGCGCATCGAGGCAGCTCGCGTCGATGCGCATCATGCCGCACAGCGATGCCGAGGCCCAGAAGGAGCGGTACGCATACGCAATGACGCTGCGGCCCAGCGCACGTCCGGCTTCTGCCGGCAGCAGCGGGTAGAGCACCATGGCGACCAGGTTCCAGACGAGCGATATGGCCCCCAGCAGCGCGAGCAACGCGTAGAGCGGCAGCGCGAGCGCCATCGAGAGTGCCAGACGAAGCAGCCGGTTCATTGCTCGAATGACGTTCTCAGGCACGCAGCGCGCCGCGTGCGACCGCATGGGCTTCGATCTCGACCAGCAGATCCTGGCGGCAGATGTCGGCTTCGAGGAACACGGCGTGACTCAATGTGTGCGCGTCGGCACCGAGTACCTCTTCCATGACCTGCCGCACGATCGGCGCATCGGACACATGCCGCACATAGACGACGCAGTCGATCGCGGCGAGGTCGAAGCTGGCGGTGGTGCGCTCGTTGGCCGCGGCGATCACCGCGCGAAGGTTGCGCAAGGTTTCCTGTGTCTGCGCCAGGACTTCGCCGATGTGGACCGTTTCATGGCCGACGATGCTGGCCGTGCCGGAGATGAACAACGCCACGTCGCCGCCGCCGATCTCGGCAAGCGCCGCCCGGGAGAAAGTGGGCGCGCGCGGGCCATAGTCCTTGGGGTAGTGATAGGCCGAGACCTGCCGCGGGTTCTCGACCGGCACTGGCGCGCTGCGCCCGGCCAGGAAGCGGATGCAGAGTGCGCCCTGGTGAATCCCGAGTGCGCACGCAGCCGGGGCGCCCTCGAACGCGGCCTGATTGGCCTCGACGAACGCCTGCTGGCGGCCGGCGTTGAACTGGCGGTAGCGCTCCATGCCGCCGCCGTCGCCGTTGATCTGCGGCAGGTAGTTCCAGATGCGCAGGAGGTGCGTGCAGCCGGTTTGTTCTAGCGACTTGAAGAGGTCCTGGTAGGCCCGCTGCGAGAGGGCCGCCAGCCCCTCCTTCTCGATGGCCTCGTCGAGATCGATGGCGCCGAGCATCCAGTGGCCGTCGCAGCGCCACCGCACCACGCCGGTGGTGCCGGATTCGATGTGCTCGCTGGCATGCCAGACGTCGGCCATCGCGCCGCGCGTCGAAAGAACGCGTGCGTTCACGGTCGGCATCCAGGCCAGGTCGTGGGGCGTGCCGTAGCCGAGCGCGCCGAAGGGCGAGGATCCGCCGGTTGCGAGTGCCAGGCTGTCGGACAGGGAAAGGCGCTCGACGCGCAGGGGCGGCGCCCCGAGAGGTTCTCTTGCAGTCACTTGGATTCGAGGATGTTTTCGCCGGCGAGAGGGCCGAGGTCGCGGATATTTCGCCGGCGTCGCTGCCATGCGTGCCACGACCTCCGCGGATTTACGGCGCAGACGGAGAAATAGATGGTCTTGAGGATCCGCAGCGAACCCCAGATGGGTGTCTTGCCATGAATGTCGCCGGCGAGCAGCGACAGCAAGGCTTCCTTGACCCGAAAGGGGTTCTGCGGGTACATGAAGAAATCCCGCATCGTCGGATTGGTGACGCGGAAGATGAACCAGGAGAACTCCCGCGGTCCGCGGCGCATGTCTTGCTCGAAATGCTTTCGTGCGGCTGCGGCCCGCGCCGGCTGGTCGAGCGTGGTGGCGACGACCTTGGCGCCTTCGAAAGCGCTGTGCATCGCGAGGTACACGCCCGACGAGAACACCGGATCGATGAAAGCATAGGCGTCGCCGAGCATCAGGTAGCGCTCGCCGCTGCAATGGGTGCTGGTGTAGGAGTAGTTGCCGGTCGCGTAGACCGCATCGTCCACCAGCGTGGCGTCCTTCAGCCGCTGTGCGAGCGGCTCGGACATGGCGATGGTGTCGGCGAAGAAATCCTTCAAAGGCTTCTTCCGCGACTTCAGGTAGTAGGGCCAGCAGACGGCGCCGATACTCGTGGTGCCATCGGCCAGCGGGATGTACCAGAACCAGCCATGGTCGAACCAGAAGATGGTGATGTTGCCTTCCTGCTTGCCGGGCAGACGCTCTGCGTTCACGAAGTGGCCGAACAGCGCCGAGCTGTTGTGGCGCGGGTTCTTCAGCTTGGCCTTGAGCTTATTCGACAGGAAGGTGTCGCGGCCGGAGGCATCGAGCACGAAGCGCGCACGCCACTGGCGCCGGGTTCCGTCGTCTAGCACCGCCTGTACGTCGGCGCCGTCGGCGTCGAAGCTGACCTCGCGCACCCGGCAGCCTTCGACTGTCGCGGCGCCGCGCGTCGCCGCGTTGCGAAAGAGGATCTCATCCATTTCGGAGCGACGCACCTGCCAGGCATAGGGCATCGACTTGTCCCAGGCATCTGCGAATTCGACCTGCGCGGTGTGATCGTGATCCGGCGAAACGAACTCGACGCCGAATTTGGGCATTCCGATGCGCTCGATCTGGTCGCGCACACCCAGTCGGTCGAACAACACCGCGTTGGCAGGCAGTAGCGATTCGCCGATGTGGAAGCGGGGGTGATGCGCCTTCTCGACCATCACGACCTTTCGCCCCTCGCTTGCGAGCACCGCCGCGGCTGTCGCGCCGGCAGGGCCGCCGCCGATCACGAGGACGTCGCAGATTTCGGCATGCTCGGGCGTAGTGGAGGAAATGTTCATGCAGAGAGGCTGGAATTTACTCGGAGCAAGGATGCCCGGCAGAGAGCGTGTTTCGGCGCCGGGATTATCCCAAAAAGGCATCCGGTTCCCTCGCATCCCGCCGGGCGCCGTTCGCGCCGGACAGTAAACTCGCCCTTTGCTTTGAAAACACAAGACAGCGAAAGTTAAAGCCATGGCCGGACACAGCAAATGGGCGAATATCCAGCACCGGAAAGGCCGGCAGGACGAGAAGCGAGGCAAGCTCTGGACCCGCGCCATCCGTGAAATCATGGTGGCGGCCAAGGATGGCGGCGGCGATCTGAGCGCCAATCCGCGGCTGCGGCTGGCGGTCGAGAAGGCCAAGGCGGTCAACCTGCCTGCCGACACCATCAAGCGCAACATCGACAAGGCCACCGGCAACCTCGAAGGCGTGAACTACGAGGAAATCCGCTACGAGGGCTACGGCATCGGCGGCGCGGCGATCATCATCGACACCATGACCGACAACCGGGTGCGCACGGTGGCCGAGGTTCGCCATGCCTTCACCAAGCACGGCGGCAACATGGGCACCGAAGGCTCGGTGGCCTTCCAGTTCAAGCATTGCGGGCAACTCATCTTTGCGCCGGGCACCAGCGAGGACAAGGTGATGGAAGTCGCGCTCGATGCGGGCGCCGAGGACGTCATCACCGATGACGACGGCGCGATCGAGGTGCTGACGGCGCCAGGCGATTTCGAGGCCGTCAAGAACGCGCTGGAGGCCGCGGGCCTCAAGCCCGACGTGGCAGAGGTCACGATGCGGGCCGAGAACACCATCGAACTCGCAGGCGACGACGCCGCGAAGATGCAAAAGCTGCTCGACGTCCTGGAGGACCTCGACGACGTGCAGGATGTCTATCACAACGCTGCGCTCCCCGATTGACGGAAGCGCGAATGAAAGCACGCGAATGAAGGTACTGGTGATCGGGGGAGGGGGCCGCGAGCATGCCCTGGCATGGCGGCTGGCGCAGGCCCAGCGCGTGAGCAAGGTGTATGTAGCGCCCGGCAACGGGGGAACCCGCGCTGACGCACGCTACGAATGCGTCGACATTTCGGAACCTGTCGCCCTGCGCGAATGGGCCCAGAAGGAAAAGATTTCGCTGACCGTCGTGGGTCCCGAGGCGCCGCTCGCTGCTGGCGTCGTGGATGAGTTCCGTGCCCATGGCATGCGCATCTTCGGGCCGACCAAGGCCGCTGCGCAGCTCGAGAGCTCCAAGGCTTTCTCGAAGGCCTTCATGAAGCGCCACGGGATTCCCACTGCTGAGTACGAGTCGTTCACGGACGCTGCCGCCGCGCATGCCTACGTCGATGCCAAGGGCGCCCCGATCGTGATCAAGGCCGATGGGCTCGCAGCGGGCAAGGGCGTCGTTGTCGCGACGACTCTGGCCGAGGCGCATGAAGCCATCGACTTCATGCTGCTCGACAACAAGTTCGGCGTGTCGCACAACGAAGGCGGCGCACGCGTCGTCATCGAGGAGTTCCTCCAAGGCGAGGAAGCCAGCTTCATCGTGCTGTGCGACGGCAAGAATGTCACGGCGCTTGCCACCAGTCAGGACCACAAGCGCCTGCTCGACGGTGACGAGGGGCCGAATACCGGCGGCATGGGAGCGTACTCGCCCGCGCCGGTGGTCACGGCCGAGGTGCATGCCCGCGCGATGCGCGAAATCATCCTGCCGACGATTCGCGGGATGGAGAAGGACGGTATCCCGTTCACGGGATTCCTGTACGCCGGCCTAATGATCGACGCCTCGGGTCACCCGAAGACGCTCGAGTTCAACTGCCGCATGGGCGATCCTGAAACGCAACCCATCATGCTGCGACTGAAGTCGGACCTGTTCGAAGTCTTCTGGCACGCCACCGACGGCACGCTGGACCAGGTCGAACTCGAATGGGACCGGCGTGTCGCGCTCGGCGTGGTCATGGCCGCGCACGGCTATCCGCTGTCGCCGCGCAAGGGGGATCGCATTCAGGGCATTCCGGCTGAAGCGCCTGACGCGGTCGTCTTCCATGCCGGCACCACGCTGGAGAACGGCGAACTCAAGACCAGTGGTGGCCGCGTGTTGTGCGTGACCGTGCTGGCCGACAGCGTCAAGCAGGCGCAGCAGCGAGCCTACGAGGTCGCGGCACGCATCGGCTTCGACGGAGCCCAGTACCGCAAGGACATCGGACACCGCGCCGTTCACGCGCGCGGCGCCTGAACATCGAATGCAAGCCGCCCCGCTCGAAGCCAGGCCGCAGGAGGTAGGCGACTATCTGCGCGGGCTGCAGCAACGCATCGTTTCTGCGATTGAATCGGCGGATGGCACCCAGTGCGTACGCGACGAGTGGCACAAGGCCCCCGGCGAGCCGCTTCAAGGGAGTGGCCTGACCTGCATTCTCGAGGGCGGTGGCCTCTTCGAGCGCGCAGGTTGCGGCTTCTCCCAGGTGCGCGGACCGAAGCTGCCGCCGTCAGCAACCCAGCATCGGCCCGAACTGGCGGGTGCTCCGTTCGAGGCGATGGGCGTTTCACTGGTGTTTCATCCGCGCAATCCCTACGTGCCGACCGTACACATGAATGTGCGGATGCTCGCTGCGCTTCCGGCCGATGCGCCGCCAGTCTGCTGGTTCGGTGGCGGCATGGACCTGACCCCGTACTACGGGTTCGAGGAGGACGCAGTCCATTTCCACAGCGCCTGCCGCGACGCGCTGGCTCCGTTTGGCGACGACAAGTACCCGCGCTTCAAGGCGTGGTGCGACGACTACTTCTTCCTCAAGCACCGCAATGAGCAGCGTGGTGTCGGCGGCATCTTCTTCGATGACTTTTCCGAGCTGGGCTTCGAGCGCAGCTTCGCGATGCTGCGCTCGGTCGGCGACGCCTTTCTGCCGGCTTACCTGCCGATCGTCGAACGTCGCCGCAACACGCTCTATACCGAGAGAGAGCGTGGCTTCCAGCTCTACCGGCGGGGCCGCTACGTCGAGTTCAACCTCGTGTGGGACCGCGGGACGCATTTCGGCCTGCAATCGGGTGGCCGGACCGAATCGATCCTGCTGTCGATGCCCCCACTCGCGAGTTGGGCCTACCGGCAGGAACCCGAGCCGGGCAGCCCCGAGGCGGCGCTGTACCGCGATTTCATCGTTCGGCGTGAATGGCTTTGAAGAAGCCGCGAATCGGGGTCTTCGGCGGCGCATTCGATCCGCCGCACAACGCGCATGTGGCGATGGCGCAGGCTGCGCTCGCGCAACTCGATCTGGCCCAACTGCGCATCTTTCCCACCGGGCAGGCCTGGCACAAGGACCGGCCGCTGAGCGCGGCGGAGCATCGTCTTGCCATGTCGCGCCTTGCCTTCGACAGCCTGCTCGATGCCAGCGTCGATCCGCGCGAGATCCTGCGCGCCGGTCCGACCTACACGCTCGATACGTTGCGCGAACTGCAGCAGGAGCGACCGGACGCGCAACTGGTGCTCATCATGGGGGCCGACCAGGCAAGTTCGCTGCACCACTGGCACGGTTGGGAGGAGATTCTTTCGATCGCTATAATTTCCGTAGCATACCGCGCACTATCCACGGGGTCTGACGGGCAGTTTGATCCATCATCGCTGCCTCCCGTGCCGCCCGGCGCCCACTTCGAAAAGCTCCAACTTCCGCCGATGGACATCAGCGCGACCGACATTCGCGCGCGTGCCATGCGAGGGGAGGATCTTTGCCAACTGGTTCCGCCGGCGGTTGCACGCTATATTGATCAACATCATCTCTACCGATCCGCCTGATGAGAACTGAAGCCGCCGCCAAGAAAGACACCCAGAAACTCCAGAGAGCCATCATCGATGGCCTCGAGGACGTCAAGGCGCAGGACATCCAGGTCTTCGATACCGAACATCTTTCCCCACTCTTCGAGCGCGTAATCGTCGCTTCCGGCACCTCCAATCGCCAGACCAAGGCGCTTGCGGCAAGCGTGCTCGACGCGGTGCGCGAGGCGGGCTTCAACAAGCCGCGCGTCGAAGGGGAAGCCAACGGCGAATGGATCATCGTGGACTGCGGTTCCGCGGTCGCGCACATCATGCAGCCGGCGATCCGCCAGTACTACCACCTCGAGGAAATCTGGGGCGACAAGCCGGTGCGCGCCAAGCTCGGTGCGACCAAGCCGCTCGTGGTGAGGGCATCGGAAGAGGCTGACAAGGCACCGGCCCCGAAGAACACGTCGTTGCGTCGTTCCAGCGCTGCCAAGACGGCAGCCCGCACTGCGGAGCTGGCAGGCAAGAAGCCGGCGGCCAAGAAGACCGCCGCGAAGAAGGCACCAGCGAAAAAGACCGCGGCACCCAAGCCCGCCAAGACTGTCGTGGTGAAGTCGGCCGCCAAGAAGGTCGCGACGAAGAAGGCGACCCCGGCGCCGGCGAAGAAGCCCGCGCGCAAGACCCCGTCTGCACGGTCATGAAACTCCTGGTGGTCGCAGTCGGGCAGCGCGTGCCCGACTGGGCGCAGACCGCCTGGGACGATTACGCCAAGCGCTTTCCACCTGAGCTCAAGCTCGAGTTGCGCGCGGTCAAGACCGAGCCGCGCGGCTCCAAGACGCTGGAAACCCTCTACGCCGCCGAGCGCGAGCGCATCGAAGCCGCCATCGCCAAGGGCATGCGGATCGTCGTGCTCGACGAACGCGGGACTTCGCTCACCACCAAGGCGCTCGCGGCCCGGCTGCAAGCGTGGCAGGGCGAAGGCGACGACGTCGCACTGGTGATCGGCGGCCCCGACGGCCTTGATCCCGCATTCAAGGCGGCGGCGCACGAACGCATCCGGCTGTCCGATCTCACGCTGCCTCATGCGATGGCAAGGGTGATACTCGTGGAACAGCTCTATCGCGCCTGGTCGGTCAATGCCGGTCATCCCTATCACCGCGAATGACCTCCGAATTCATCTATCTCGCGTCGCAGAGCCCGCGACGCGCCCAGTTGCTCGACCAGCTGGGTGTCAGGCACGAATTGCTGCTCGCGCAGCCGGACGAAGATGCCGAAGCGCTCGAGGTGGTGCACCCGGGCGAATCGCCGACGGCTTACGTCCAGCGGGTGACTGACCTCAAGCTCGACGCCGCCGTGGCGCGCCGCGAACAGCGCCGCCTGCCACCGGCGCCCATCCTCTGCGCCGATACGACCGTCGCGCTCGGCCGGACGATCCTGGGCAAGCCGGAGGATGCCGCCGACGCCGAGCGGATGCTGGCGATGCTTTCCGGCCACACCCATCGCGTGATGACGGCAATCGCACTGCAGCACGGCGCCGAGCGGTGGGCGCTTCTCAATGTCTCGCACGTGCGCTTTGCGCCGATCGATACCGGGCAGATCGCTGCCTACATCGAAACAGGCGAACCGCTCGGAAAAGCCGGTGCCTACGCGATCCAGGGCCGGGCCGCCGCATTCATTGAGCACATCAGCGGCTCGCATTCGGGCATCATGGGCCTCCCGATGTTCGAGACCGCCCGGTTGCTGCGCCAGGCGGGGTTCAGGCTTTAGACAACAGATGCAAGACATCCTGATCAACTGGTCGCCGCAAGAGACTCGCGTTGCCGTGGTGGAGCACGGCGCGGTCCAGGAGCTCCACCTGGAGCGCACCCTGGAGCGTGGGCTTGTCGGCAACATCTATCTCGGCAAGGTGTCGCGGGTGTTGCCGGGCATGCAGTCTGCATTTGTGGACATTGGCCTCGACCGGACCGCGTTCCTGCATGTCGCGGACATCGTTGCGCCGTTCACGCCGGGCTCGCGGCCGAGCGCGATTCTGGCGGACCGCGAGCACCGCAATGCCGGCGGAATGGTTCCGATCGAAAAGCAGGTGTTCGAGGGACAGTCGTTGCTGGTGCAGGTCATCAAGGACCCGATCGGCACCAAGGGTGCGCGCCTGTCGACGCAGATCAGCATCGCGGGGCGCCTGCTGGTTTTTTTGCCGCAGGACAACCATATCGGCGTCTCGCAGAAGATCCCGCCGGATCTGCGCGATGCGTTGCGTTCGCGCATGCAGGCGCTGATCGAGGCTGCGGCTGCCGCGGAAGCCGGTGGCGTGGTGCCGGCAAACACGGGCGGCTTCATCCTGCGCACCAACGGCGAGGATTCGAGCGACGCGGAGCTTGCCGAGGACATCGCGTACCTGCGCAAGACGTGGTCGCGTATCCGCGAGCTTTCGGTCCGTATGCCGCCGATGTCCTTGCTTCACCAGGACTTGAGCCTGCTCCAGCGCGTGCTGCGCGACATGACGAGCGAGGACACGCAGACGATCCGCATCGATTCGCGCGAGCAGTTCGATTCGCTCCTCAAGTTCGGTCTCGAATTCATGCCGCAAGCGGCTGGCAAGCTGCAGCTCTACAAGGGCGAGCGGCCGATCTTCGACCTGTATTCGATCGACGAGGAAATCGCCAAGGCGCTCGGGCGGCGGGTCGATTTGAAGTCGGGCGGCTACCTGGTCGTTGACCAGACCGAAGCGCTGACGACGGTCGACGTGAATACGGGTGGTTTCGTCGGCGCGCGCAACTTCGACGACACGATCTTCAAGACCAACCTGGAGGCGGCGCAGGCCATCGCGCGCCAGCTTCGTTTGCGCAATCTGGGCGGCATCATCATCGTCGACTTCATCGACATGGCCCGCGACGACCATCGCGAGCAGGTACTGGCGGAGTTCCGCAAGCAACTCGCGCGCGACCGCGTGAAGACGACCGCGGGCGGCTTCTCACAACTCGGATTGGTGGAGATGACGCGCAAGCGGACGCGCGAGTCGCTGGCGCACATGCTTTGCGAACCGTGTCTTGCATGCGGCGGGCAGGGGATCGTGAAGACGGCTCGCAGCGTCGCCTATGACGTGCTGCGAGAGATCCTTCGCGAGGCGCGTCAGTTCACGCCGCGCGAATTCCGTATCGTTTCGTCGCCGCAGGTGATCGAGCTCTTTCTCGATGAGGAGAGTCAGCATTTAGCCGGGCTCAGCGACTTCATCGGCAAGCCGATCTCGCTGCAGGCCGAGCCCGCGATGGGGCAAGGCCAGTACGACATCGTCTTGCTGTAGTTCGCCCCCAGCCTCGCCCACTTCGTGTGGCTCGGGCACCCCCTTCCGGGGGCAACACCGGCGGAGCCGGTTCCGCGGTGTTCCTGGCTTGGGCTTACATCGTCGGGTCTTGGCCTGGAGTTGCGCCTCGAATGGCTAGATTCTGTAGTCGGGCATAGAGGCCATCCAGAGCCATCAGTTGCGCATGGCTGCCCAGCTCGGCGATGCGGCCGTGGTCCATGACCACGATGCGGTCGGCGTGCTGGATGGTCGACAGGCGATGCGCGACGATGAGGGTCGTGCGGCCCTGCATCAGTCTCTGTAGTGCTTCTTGCACCAGACGTTCGGATTCGGTGTCGAGTGCTGAGGTGGCTTCATCCAGCAGCAGGATTGGCGCGTTCTTGTACAGCGCACGCGCGATCGCAAGGCGCTGCCGCTGACCGCCCGAAAGCTGCGTCGCATTGTGGCCGAGCACGGTGTCGATGCCGTTCGGCAGGCTGTCGACATGCACCGCGAGGTTGGCGGCCGCTACGCATTCGACGATCCGCTCGCGGTCGATCTCGGCGCCGAGGGCCACGTTAGCGGCCAGCGTGTCATTGAGCATGACCACGTCCTGGCTGACCATTGCGAACTGCGCGCGCAGGCTCTTGAGCTGCCATTCGGCAATGTCCTGGCCATCCAGCAAGATCGTGCCGCCGCTCGGCAGCACGAAGCGGGGCAGTAGATTGACGAGCGTTGTCTTGCCCGAGCCCGAAGGTCCGACGAAGGCGATGACTTCGCCGGGCTCGATCGACAGATCGACATCGTCGAGGGCGCGTGCCTCATCGTCTCCGCGGTAGTTGACGCGCGCCTTGCGAAACTCGATGCGGCCGGAGGCGCGCGACGATTCGTGGTGGCCTTGCTGTTCGGGGCCCACCGTGTCGAACAGATCGAGCCCACGCTCCAGCGCAGCCAGTCCGCGGGTGATCGGGTTCGCGACATCGGCAAGACGGCGGATCGGCGCAATCAGCATTGCCATGGCGGCTACATAGGCCACGAAACCGCCGACCGTCAGGCCTTGTTCGCTGCTTTGCCAGAGCGCGATCACCACCACGATGGACAACGCGACGGCGGCGAGCAACTGCGTGAGCGGTGTCATCGCTGCTGACGCAATGGTCGACTTCAGCGCAAGGCGGTTGACGCTGTGGCTCAGGCGCTCGAAGCGGTCCAACTGGCTCGCCTGCGCGTTGTGCAGACGCACGACCCGATTGGCGAGCACGTTTTCTTCGACGACGTAGGCGAGTTCGTCGGTCGCGTGCTGACCCAGTCTTGTCAGGTGATAGAGCCGCTTCGACAGGACCTTCATGATCCACGCGACGCCCGGCACCATGACACAGATGATGAGCGTGAGCTTCCAGTTGAGGTAGAGCAGGTAGATCACGAGCGCGATCAGGGTGAGCCCGTCGCGCGACAGACCCAGCAGGGCCTGTATCAGCAGCATCCCGCCAGTCTGGACTTCGTAGATGACGGTATTGGACAGCGTGCTTGCCGATTGGCGCGAGAACAGCGCAAGCTCGGCGGCCATGAGTTTCTGGAACAGCATGCGCCGGAGGCGCTGCATGCCTTCATTTGCAATGCGCGAGAGCGCATATTGCGAAGCGAACTGTGCGAGTCCACGGACTGCGAAGAGCGTAATCATCGCGGCCGGAACCATCCAGAGCTGGAGCTGGCCCTTGGTGAAGCCTCGGTCGAGCAGAGGCTTCGTGAGCGCGGGCATGAGCGCTTCGGTCAGCGCGGCGATGCTGGCAGTGAAGAATCCGATTGCCCACCATTGGCGCGAGCCACCGAACCAGGTCATCAGTCGCGCGAGTCGGCGCGTCAAAGGGGGCCGCTCATCATGGGCGGCGGGGGAGGGGTGCATGGCGGCGGATTCTACGATCGCGCCTTTCGTGTAGGACCGGGCCGGTTCTTGTACACGTTTTGTGACTTGGGGTGCATCGCAATGTGTACCATGTGACCCCGTCAGGTCCGAGGCAGGAAACTTATTCCTCGGAAATCTCTCCGAACCGCATGAAAAAGCCGTTGCAAGACTTATCCCCAACCCCTTCTTCATCGTTCTTCGCTCGCCGCACCTTGATTGCGGCTCTCGCTGCCTCCCCCGTCCTTCCTGCACTCGCCCAGTTTCGGGTTGAGGTGTCGGGCGTGGGGTTGACGCAGCTGCCCATCGCGCTCGTTCCCTTCAAGGGTGAAGAGAGTTCGCCTCAGAAGATTTCCGCCATCGTGCAGGCCGACCTCGAGCGTAGCGGCCAGTTCCGTGGCGTCGATGCCTCGGGCCAGCAGCTCGATGAAACCTCCCGCCCCGACCTGAGCCTTTGGCGCCAGCGGACGGCCGATTCGTTGGTGGCCGGCAGCGTGACTCGCCTTGCCGATGGTCGCTACGACGTGCGCTTCCGCCTTTGGGATGTGGTTCGCGGCCAGGACCTCGGTGGTCAGAGCTACACCGTGCCGCAAGGCGACCTTCGCCTCGCTTCGCACCGCATCGCCGACTACGTCTACGAGAAGCTCACCGGTGAAAAGGGCATCTTCTCGACCCGCATCGCCTACGTCACCAAGGGTGGCAACCGCTACAGCCTGTGGGTGGCCGACGCCGACGGCGAAAACGCACAGGCCGCTCTCGCGAGCCCCGAGCCGATCATTTCGCCACGCTGGTCTTCCAATGGGACGCAGCTCGCCTACGTGTCCTTCGAATCGCGCAAGCCGGTGGTCTACGTGCACAACGTCGCCAGCGGCCAGCGTCGCCTGGTGGCCAACTTCCGCGGCTCGAACAGTGCGCCTGCCTGGGCGCCCGACGGCAATACGCTTGCCGTCACATTGAGCCGCGATGGTGGCTCGCAGCTCTACACGATTGCTTCCAGTGGTGGGGAACCGCGCCGTCTCACGCAGAGCAACAGCATCGACACCGAACCGGTGTATTCGGCCGATGGAAGCACCATCTACTTCGTGAGCGATCGCGGCGGTGCGCCCCAGATCTACAAGATGGGCGCCAGTGGCGGCAATCCGACGCGCGTCACCTTCAGCGGCTCCTACAACATCTCTCCGTCGATCAGCGGCGATGGACGGTGGTTGGCCTACATCTCGCGCGTCAACGGCTCGTTCAAACTTCATGTGATGGACTTGCAGTCCGGTACCGCACAAGCCATTACCGACACCACCGCGGACGAGCGTCCCAGTTTTGCCCCCAACAGCAAGTTGATCGTGTACGCCACGAAGCTCCAGGGTCGGGAGGCCCTGATGACAACGACGCTGGACGGAAAAATAAAAGCCCGCCTGGCAGGACAGGCAGGAGACATCCGCGAACCGGACTGGGGTCCGTTTCAAAAGCAATGATTAACTTGAGGAGTTCGAAATGTTGAAACGTACGATTTATTCGCTGGCCATCGTCGCTCTCATCGCAGGCTGCTCGTCGGGCACGAAGCTCAACGAAGCGCCGGTGACGGATCGCGGCGGCCAGGGCTCGGGTGGGGCGGCCAGCGGCGTCGCTCCGGTCACGATCGACCCGAACGCGCAAACCGCGCAAGGTCCGGTCGGTGTGGCGCGCATCATCTATTTCGACTTCGACAGCTACACCGTCAAGCCTGAATTCCAGTCGCTGATCGACGGCCACGCTCGCTTCCTGAAGGCGAATCCGCAACGCCGCATCTCGATCGAAGGCCACACCGACGAACGCGGCGGCCGCGAGTACAACCTCGCGCTCGGCCAGAAGCGCTCCGAAGCCGTCCGCCGTGCGTTGGTGCTGCTCGGCGTGTCCGACAGCCAGATCGAGGCAGTGAGCTTCGGCAAGGAAAAGCCGGCTGCGCAGGGCACGGGTGAGGACGTCTGGGCGCAAAACCGCCGCGCCGAAATCACCTACCGTTGATGATGCGCGGTGCTCTATTGCGAGGCGCTGCCCTCGCAGCCGCATTGCTGTGCGCCTCGCTTGGCGCACAGGCCGCGCTTTTCGAAGACGACGAGGCTCGGCGCGCGATTCTCGACCTACGGCAGCGGGTCGAGACCATTCGCACGCAAAGTTCCGAGGAAAACGCGCAGCTGCGCCGCAGCATGCTTGATCTGCAAAACCAGATCGAGCAGATGCGGGGCGATCTCGCTCGCATGACCGGCCAGAACGAGCAGCTGACGAAGTCGCTTTCGGAGATGCAGCAGCGCCAGACCGACATCGATACCCAGCTCAAGAAGAACGAGCCCTCGAAGGTCGCGATCGATGGTCGCGAGTTCAACGCCGATCCGCGTGAGAAGGCGGACTTCGAAGCTGCGCTGGGTGTCTTCCGGGCGGGGCAGTTCGCGCAGGCGCAAACGGCCTTTGCCGATTTCGTGAAGCGCTATCCGCAGAGCGGCTACAACGCTTCGGCGCTGTTCTGGCTGGGCAATGCGCAGTACGCGACCCGCAACTACAACGAAGCCATCGCGAACTTCCGCTCGATGCTTTCGCTCGCGCCCGATCATGCGAAGGCGCCGGAAGCGGTGCTGTCGATTGCGAACTGCCAGATCGAGCTGAAGGACACGAAAGCGGCACGGCGAACGCTCGAAGACCTGACGAAAGCCTATCCGCAATCCGAAGCCGCGCAGGCCGGACGCGAGCGGCTTTCGCGGTTGCGTTGAGCGCCGCCCGTCACTGGGTCCAATCATGATGCCAGCCGTCGCTTCAGACGATGCGGATCTGGCTCGCCGCTTCGGCGGGTTGGAGCGGCTCTACGGCGTCCCGGGCGCTGCCGCAATCCGTTCGTCGCATGTGATGGTTGCCGGCATCGGCGGCGTGGGCTCGTGGGCCGTCGAGGCGCTCGCGCGAAGCGGCGTTGGACGTCTCACGCTGATCGATCTAGATCACATTGCCGAATCCAATATCAATCGCCAGATCCACGCTCTCGACGAGACGATCGGGCAAGCCAAGATCGAGGCGATGCGAGAGCGCATCGCGCGGATCAATCCTTCGTGCAAGGTACTGGCGATCGACGAATTCGTTGAGCCGGACAACTGGGCGACGCTGCTTGCCAATGCGTGCGAAGCGAACGGAGCACCAGCGGCCGTGATCGATGCCTGCGATCAGGTTCGCGCCAAGGTTGCAATGGCCGCGTGGGCTCGTGCAACGAAGACGGGTTTCATCACAGTCGGCGCGGCTGGCGGCAAGCGTTTGGCACACAAGGTCGACATCGACGACCTTTCCTTGGTGACGCATGACCCCTTGCTCGCGCAGTTGCGTCAACGCTTGCGCAAGGAGCACGGCGCGCCACGCGAAGGCCGGAAGATTGGCGTGACATGCGTGTTCAGCCGCGAGAGCGTGGCGCCACCTGACGCCTCTTGTGCAGTCGAGGGCGATGGCTCGCTCAATTGCCATGGCTATGGTTCGGTCGTGAGCGTGACGGCAACTTTCGGACAATGTGCCGCAGGCTGGGTTCTGGACCGGATTGCCCGAAACGGCACGCTATAATTTCTGGCTTTGCCGGATTCGAAGCCGGCAAAGATGCCTGAACAGGTAGGGGACGTTAGCTCAGTTGGTAGAGCAGCGGACTTTTAATCCGTTGGTCACTGGTTCGAATCCAGTACGTCCTACCATTTAGGCCCCGTCAGATAAGGAAAGCCTGCTATCGATTTGATAGCGGGCTTTTTGTTTGGTTGCTGCGGTGACAGTCTGGTGACAGTGCAAGGGTTGTATGCGCCGGTAGGGCGCGGAGGAGAGCTATGAGCGAATCCGAACCGAAGCAGGTGGCCCCGTCTATGCCTGAGGCCGCGACACTGGCCGACTTCCTAGCGGGCGTCCCGCCCGGAGTGCAGACGCGCATTCCCGGGGCTGGTCGTCTGGAAAGATGCGACCCTGTTTGCGATGGAGCTTCCGCGGCTAACACTGCACTGCGGGTCCGCCCAATGCGGCGGGACACGAGAGTTTGACTCGGAAAATCGGATCGAGAGCCGGGTCGGCAGTTTGTACAAGTTCGTTCACTACACGTGCCGAAACTGCGATCGGACAAGCAAGGTTTTTGCGTTGCATGTGCTTGCGACTGCGGCAACCCCTGACGCTTTGGTGATGAAATTCGGCGAGCGGCCGCAGTTTGGTCCCCCAACACCTGCGCGGGTGACAACATTGGTCGGCTCGGCGCGGGACTACTACTTCAAAGGCACCCGCTCGGAAAATCAGGGCCTTGGCATTGCCGCGTTCGCTTACTACAGGCGCGTGGTGGAAGATCGAAAGGCGGAAATCTTTGCAGAGATTCGTCGCGTTGCATCGAAGCTCGGGGGCTCAACTGAACTTTTGGCCGAGTTGGACGCCGCAGCCAAGGAACAGCAGTTCTCGGCCGCTGTCGCGATGGTCAAGCATGGAATTCCGGCTTCGTTGATGATCAACGGTCACAACCCGCTTACGCTGCTTCATGCCGCGCTCAGCGAAGGCCTGCATGCGCAAACGGATGCCGAATGTTTGGAGTTGGCAACGAGCATCCGCGTGGTGTTGACAGACTTCGTAGAGCGGGTCGGAAATGCACTTAGGGATGAGGCCGCGCTCACTGCCGCCGTGAGTCGGCTGATGAGCAAGCGACCTGCTCCATCCGGGCCGCCGCAGTCGGGCCAGAACGCCTGACACCCCTCTCGACAAAAAGAGAAAGGCCCGCGAGTAGCGGGCCTTGGTCCGGCCTTCTCAAGCCGGCACCGACCGTGATCGGGCAGCGGCGACGTGCGCCGTTAGAACAGGCTCATTTGGCCTGGTAGAGAGCGGCAGTGCTCGCAAACGTTCTCAAGCCGGCCAAGCCGGAAGCGAACGTAGGCACGCACGTGCACGCTGCGGGGGTAACCACACACCATGGCAAGTTCCCTCAGTCGCTGTCAGGGGAAGCCAGGCGGCGCTTGTCCTTCACCCCCGCAGCGCATACACTGCGGGCGTCCGTCCAAAGACATGGTGACGGCAATCAACTGCCCGACCCCGAAAAAGGCCTCTAGCTCATAACTGGAGGCCTTTCTCGTTGTGGACGCAGCACATATCGTGTCCTCCTTTCACTTGGGTTCTTCGGGTTCTTCGGGCTGCGATTCATCTGCGGCCGACTCTTTGTCCAGCGGCAGCAGAGCAGGGGGCGCCGCGAGGGGCGCATACGGCGGCAGGGTCACTGGCGGAAAGAGCGTTGGCGCAACTTCGCCGTGAGCCTCAAAGCGATCCTCATCGATAGCGGGGAACTTGTACGCGGCAAGTCCCCAGCCACGCTTTCGATCGGAATCGAACACCTCGCTGTCGGACATGATCTGCACCAAGCGGTGGCGCTCATTCGCGATGTTGTCGAAGCTGACCCCTTGTTCCTTCAGGCTTTGAAGGATCGCCTCGGCGGACATGCGCCGCCCACCGGCGAGCAAACGCTCCAGTCGGCCGATCAGATCAGAGCGCCATTCGCGTCGACTCTTGCGAGTTGTAGTGATTTCCGCGGTTGCAACCATAGTTGCCGGTGCGAGCGTTTGGCGTACCACGCCGCTGATCGGCGGGAGAGAGGCCCCGAACAGGGCGATCTGAGCAACGACAGCATCTCGCTTCGTCTGAAGCTCGCGCACCCGCTCGGCAGCGGCGGCCACGGCTGCATGCGCGCGATCAAGTTCCGCTTGTGCTTCCGCGCGCTCACGCTCAACCTGCTGCTGCAGGAGAGTCAGAGCTTCCGCGAGGACGTTCGTATCGGACATCCGCGGATCATACAGTAGAGGGAGGTTTCAGAGACGAATAATGTAACAAAACGTCTCTGAGTATGCGTTAAAGCATTGATTTTTCTAAAGTTTTGCGAGTTCGTCTTGTCTCTAATTTGATTTCGGAGACGAAAAATTTTCGTGATGAGGATGATGGTGTGTATTTGCGTACACGTGTTGTTGAGTTGCATGAAACGCTGCGGGCATCGCGTTCAGCCGTCGGTTGCGCATGATTGCTGAGGGTGCACGGACGCGGGGGGTCTCCGCGCTGCCCTGCCGTGCCAGGGTCAAACAACAAACCGCACTCACACCCCGCCGGATAGCGCGCCGGCATCGCGGGAAATCATTTCATTGCGCCGCTTGCTGCTGCTGGACAGCCTGGCGCAGCAAAGCCGCCGCCGTGCTACTCAAGGAGAGACGCGCGCCAGTGCGCTGCTCGACGGCGCGCTGGTGGAGCTTCAGGGCCTCGGCAGTAGGTCGGTCCAGCATGACGGCCACGCGCTGGTCGCAGCGGTTCCGGGCGGGCTTCGTACTCAAACCTCACCCCGCCAAGCGTTGACCCAACTCGGGCCGCGCGCGAGGCGCTTTGCTACCCGAACGTGCGCGCGAACGAATCGCCGCAGATACCTGGTTGCGGCTTCGAGTTGATCCGCATTCAGTTCGGGGTAGGCATCGGCAAGGGCCTTGCGCGTTTCATCGGCGCCATCGAACCAGGGTTGGCGACCAGGAACCTGGACCACTACACGGCGCGTTCGCCCCGTCTCGCAGCCGCGTAGATGAACGATGGCACAGTCAAGGTCAACACGGACGTGCGGCGGAAGATCGTCGGCGGCTTCAAGCCGGGGCGTCGGCACGCGAGGCTGATGGTTCAGCCGCTTCCTGGCGAATGCTTGGCGAAGTGTGTCCAGCATCACGCGGCGACCCAGAAATCGGATGTCGGAAGCAATGCTTCCAAGGTCACGAACACAGTGATTTCCATGTCGCCTCGGATCGAGGTTCGCTTGATGACGATTCGAATTTCATCGTTCACTGCTACAGCGGCACGGCCGAACGCTCCGACGATGCTGGGCGCGATGACATCGGTCAGATCGGCGCCGATGCCTGAGACGCGGAGATCGCCAGCGGCGCCAACCGTCGCGCCTTGGGCGGAGGTTCCACAAATCGCTTTCAACTCGTCGAAGCGAAGCCCCTGCGCGGCGGCCTTGCCAAGAGTGAAGGCTGAAGGCGTGGAAGCAACGATGGCTTCCAGCAAAACGCGGTCGCAGAGTTGCGCCAGGCCGAGAGACAGGGCGCGTGCCACGATGAATTCAGCATCGGCGTCTGACCGGTCCTTTTGCTCTCGTCGCGTGAGCGTGAACGAAACGGCGTGGCTTGCGGCGTCACCGAGGTTGATTTCTGCGCCGGCCAAGGGCAAGGGACTGGTTGCCGCATCGTCGCCATCGGCCACGATGGCGAATGCAGCCGGCGTTACTACCTCGAATCGCGCCGCACGCTTGTGCCAGGCGATCACATCGCCGTCTTGGACGGCCGGTGGAGCATCAGCGATAGGCAGCAGACGTGCCCCCGCTTGAAGGACGCGACTGGCGTTCATCACCACGTGGCTCATCGTTTGGGTGACGCCAGCGGGCACGCGCTGGGTGCTCTGCGAATCGAGTTCGCGCAACTGATCACCCGAGGGTGCGGGAAAGACATCCGAAAGTCGGAATGCACCCGCAACCGCTGGTTCCGTGGCGTAGACGTGGGTGGGTTCGTCGTAGCCTGGCGTGTGATGCTCGTGGAACCCAAGCGCGCGCCTTGCGCTGGCGAACAGGGACGGGAGTCCGATGGTTTGCGGCGCCGCGATGGTCGGCTTCCGATGGCGTTCGAACTGAGCGAGGACATCCGCGCTGGTCGCGCGAGAAACGTCAAGCGGGGTCGATGTGAAGGATTGCCCTTGGAGGTTTGCGTGCATGGGGACGATTGGTTTGATTGAAGCGTTGGTCAGCTGTTTGCAGCTTTGTGCATAGGTGGCAGTCTCGAAGACTTGTCTCGTTCGATCCACCTGGGGGATTTCCGCCGCGTGATCAGTGTTCGGGTGTCATGTGTGCCCCATCAGGGCCTGGGCCGCGCCGAGTGCCTTCATGGCTTCGGCAAGAGAAAGGCCATTGCGTTTAAACAGCCCGCCGAACGCTTCCGCGTCCGCATCAGTCACCGCTTGATCGTGGGATTGCAGCCAGCCAGCGGCGACGATGACATGTACGGATGGCGTCGGCCGCCAGCGCGCGGAAACCTTGCGCCCACATACCAACCAGGTCGCCCAACTGAAATCGAACCGGCCGCGATTCAGCCGGGGCAAGTCGCCGTCTTCGGCCCACATGCGAACCGTTCGCGCGGTGACATCTAGGACACCTGCGATTTCGGGCGCAGTCATGGAATAGATAGGTTCAGTGCTCATGGTTCTCAAAGAGGAAACGGAAATGGGGTTTTGGGGCCACGCAGATATCGAACGTCGCGGGATCGATGACCCCGCAAGGGAAGGGGGCCGAGGAAGGACCCATGCGCGTTGCTGGGCCTCATGCGTGCAGTTCCAGCACGTCGATACCGTTGCCGCAGTCGCCGCGATACATGCATGCAGCCTCAACGGCCTGGCGGGCGTTTCCGCCCATGTGCAGGACACCCCTGGCCACTTCGCCGCCAGAGCCGGCCACCATGGTCGAGTCATCGAGTGGCACCGGGTAAGGGCCGCTCACGTACTGCACGAGGCTGCCATCGGGGCGGATCGCCCACAGTTCTGCCTCTGATGCGCGCGCCGACTGTGGAAACGCTTCAGGCGTGGCACCAGCCAACCACCACTCACGCAACTCGTTGATGGTGTCCGCCTTGCCAGACCCAGCCAGGAGGGCGCCGCACGGCGCGCGCATGATCTTCGTGACGGTGCTCACTCGGCCGCGATGGTCGGTCGCGCGCTTGTCTGCGGCCAGAGTGCAACCGTCCC
Organism: Variovorax sp. Sphag1AA; assembly: GCF_014192575.1. GTDB lineage: Bacteria > Pseudomonadota > Gammaproteobacteria > Burkholderiales > Burkholderiaceae_C > Variovorax. Next base: position 650,889 of record NZ_JACHYC010000001.1, read on the forward strand.
ATGCGATTACCGTCATGGCCTGGCCCCAGCCGCTTCACCTGCGGTAACGGTAACGGTGGTAACGCTGACTTGCATAGGGCTGGAATAAAAACGGTGTGTTTGGGTCTTATAGGTTTGGCTGTTACTGCCGTTACCGTTACCGGTGTCCTGACTCATACGACACCCGCCAGCACTTCGGCTGCGCTGCGGGTTGTGAAGGTCCCTGCCCGTGCTCGCCCCGCCTCTACCGCAACATCAGAGGCAGGGGCATCGACCCAACGTGCGTGATTGCGGAGCACCCAGCAGCGCGTCACTTGGCGATTGACTTTCAAGGTACGCGGGAAGTTGATCGCGCCGATTTCGTCCAGCACTCGACGCATGGCAGGCGTAAGGCTTTTCTCGGCGCCTTCACTCAGGATCGCAGCCGCATCGGCATTGGTGATGACATCGGCGGGCCAATGCGCCGCGATTTCCTCTGCGTGCTTTTGCGTCAACGACTTGGAGGCGCCGACAGCCGCGCGCTTGGCTTCATTCATCGGCGGACGCTCGCCGGGATTGAACGCGCTGATATCGCGTGCCCGCAGCCACACGCCCACGGCATTGATGAACTCGCCATCTTCCAGCAGTGCATACAGCCGGGTATAGGCTCCAGGCGAACGGGGCGGTGCGTCATGCCGTAGCACGCGCCAGCGGCGGTCTGTATCGTTCAGAGGCAGCGCGTTGTCGTGGTTGCTGAACACAAGCCAGCGGCAGGAGTTGTGCTCCTTGAACTGGCGGCCGAACTTCGGATTGATGCCGCGTTCTTCAGCATTGACGATGCTTTTCAGGCGGTTGGCGTGCCTGAATTGATTTTCGCCGCCGCCTTCTTGCACTTCGTCCACCATCGCCAGCACGCGCCCCGCAAGTGCTCCGTTGAACTGGCTTTCCAGTAGTGCCGGCAGGTCCACGTTCGGAGCCACGTAGCCGCGCCACACACGCGCCAACACGCTTGCCAGCCAGTTGCGACCTGTGCCGGTGTTCTTCGCGATATGCAGCCACCCGTAGTGTGGAAGCACGCCAGGCCATTGCTCGATGTGCGCCAGCCAGTCTAGGAAGGCGGTTCGCTCGGTCGCGTCAGGGATCAGATATGCCACCTGGTCGATGAATGGCGCTACATCCGCAGTTGTCGGCCACCGTGCGATCGGCCGCCACGAGTTGAGTGCCATCAGGCCATCAGGATCACTACAGATTGCAGGCGCACCGGCATGAAAGGTCCGCGTATGCACAGTTTTTCGCGCGCTGTCCTGCTTCCATTCAACGGCGTGGTGGATGCGTTTGCGTCGGCCATCCTCGCCTATCTTGAACGTGGCGCAAGATGCGGTCAGGTCGCAGAACTCGCCGAACGCCAGCACCCATCGCGGGTTGCTGATGCGCCCAACCTGGCTACCGCTCGCGATCCACACGCAATCATTGAGCATTTCCTCGACCGATAGCGACGGCGGCGCGGTGTCGCGCTCGGTGTCCTGCAACTTGGCGTTCTCGTCCTGCTGCTGACGGCGCCGGCTTTCGTCGCGGGCGTTGTTGTCCCCCGGTATCGCGTCAACCAGTCGTAGCAGTGCGTCCGCAGTTCCGCCGGCTTCCAGCCAGTCCGATACGTCCCCCTTGGGCGGCAGGCCCGGAAGCTCCAGCGTGCGAACCTCTGCGGCCACTCCGCGCAGCTTTCCTGTCACCAGTCGCGCATGCTCGCGCCCTGCATCGTCGTTATCCGGCAGGACCACCACATGGCGGCCACTGAAATGTGGCGTCAACTCGTCACGCCACTTGTTGGCCCCGCCCGCGTTGCACGTTGCCACCAGGCCGATGGCGGCCAGCGCGTCAGCGTCTTTCTCGCCCTCGACAACGAACACCTGCGCATCGGGTTTCGCCACAAGATGGGGGAGGCGATACGGGACTTGGCGCACACCTTTGACGCCCCAGGTACATCCACCGCGACCATTGGGCCTGCGCTGTTTAAACGTCTTGGGATGGAACCGACAGACTTCAAACAGCACCTGGCCGTCTTCGTCCAGATATGGATACGTCTTCACTAGGCGGGGCTGCTGCTCTGACTCCTCGGGCAGCTTGATGCCTTCGCGTTCCATCCACCGCACTGCCTGCGCCTTCGTGTCGGCCTCGCCGCGATGGACGATCAGGTCCAAGACCCCGCCACCGATTCCGCGCTCGTTGTCGAACCACGTACCTTTGATCAGGTCCACGGACATGCTGCCGCGCTTGCCAAAGCGCAGTTCGGTGGATTTGCTCAGGCTGGTATTTGGTTCGCCCAGCAACACCTTAGCGACTGTCCCGGCGAATTGAGCGAACTCATCATGAAATGATTTCAGCGACCTCATTCGCCAGCCGCGTCCCATTCGGCTGCTGCTTGATCAATCGCGCGTTTGAGAATTTTTCTGGCCTCAGCCTTGCTCAGCTTCGAGTTAGAAAAAATTCCGAACTTCGTTCGCTCGTGAATTGCGGCCGGAGAGAATCCCACTGCGAGCATGGAAAGAGCCAAGGCATTGCCACCACGAAAATGGCGCTCCTCCTCGTCTTGAACGGTCATCGACACTTCACGTGCGATTTCGCTGTACTGGCGATTGAAGTGCTCGGCGGTTTCTTTTGGTTTGTCTTTGGAGAGAATCATTTGGGCTCCCCTTATTTGCTATGGGAATGGCGCCGCGATGTCTCCAGCCGCGTACGCATCCAGGCTTGTACTTCGTTGCGTTCCCAAGCAACCGCTCGGCCGCCAACGCGCACAGGTTGAGGGGCTTCGCCTCGGGCCACCATGGCATACCACTGCGTCTTCCGCAAACCTACTTGTGCCAACGTTTCAGGCAATCGATCAAATTTCAGTTCTCGTTTTTCCATTTTGAATACTCGCGACTGGTGCTGAGATGCCCGATTAAGATCGAAGCGGTTCGATGTGTCTACGGGGTGCCCTTACGAATCATTTCCGCCGGTAAAGGTTTTTGAGTTAATTTCCCAAATTTATTTTTATCTCGAATCCCAGGCTGATTGAGTTTGTCTATGTAAAGGTGTTTAAACAAAAAAGCCGGCGCAGGGCCGGCATTTACTGAGGTAAAGGAATTCGACTGAAATTATTTCTTCGCGTTGAGTAGTTTTTCGAGGGTTTCGAGCGCATTGAGCTTTTCGGGGGCGTAGTCGTGGCCGTCATAGTGGCGTGCTTGCACCCCGCTGATACCGTGCGACTGGAGACGGCCTCGAATCTCCTGCGAAACCCTGGCGCTGGCTAGCAAGGTTTCCACGCCGGACCTAACGCGCTTCGCCTGGAACTCTGGCAGCGTGTCTTTGACCGCTTCGACCGCCCAGGCCGCAAGCGTCGTCGCAGCCAGGTGGGTTTCGCCGCCATCGGTGGAAATGGCGAATTCGCCGGCCGCCCTGCACTCGGCAAGGGCGCGATTGGCGGCCTTGGTTAGAGGAACCGCATGAGGCCGGGGAGGGCGGCCAGGGCGGCCTTTGCCATCGTGCAGCAGGATCGACGCCGCCGTGATGTTCGCCGTACGGAGGTTCACCAGTTGTTCGATGCGCTGGCCCCCAGTCAGTAGGTGCAGGCGGAGTGCCGCGCCCTTGATGCCATCAAGGCCCCTGATGGCTTGCCAGTAGGTGCGCAACTCGTCAGCGGTCAAAGGGTTCTTGTCGGCCTTGTTCGCGGCTTCATCGGGCTCCGTATCGGCTACGGGGTTCGATGTGATGCCGTAGGCCTTGAAGCGCAGCGGAATGCTCGGCTTCGTGCGTGCGGCCTTTGCCATGGCAAACGCAGCGCGCGCATAGCTTCGCAGCTTGTTGGCGGTGCGACCTTTGTCGGCCTCGATCAGCTTTCGCATCATGTCAGCGAACTGCTCGCTGGTGACAGATGCTGCGGGACGGCGGGCGACATCGGGCCAAGCCTCACGGACGTGGAGCTTGAAGATACTCCGCGCGTCCTTGTGCGCCGATCGGCCAAGCGTTTCCAGGTGGTCGCAATAGTCGGTCAGCAGCGCGTCTAGCGTGTAGAGCCTTGCATCCTCTTTCGCCTGCTTCGCGGCCTTTGCAGCGGCGCGATGGCCGCCCTCGTCGATAGTCGCACGGTGTCGGTGAGCCAGGTCTTCAGCCGCGCGAGTGGCTGCCTGGACGGAATAGCCTCGGTCTGTCGGCTTGATGCTTTTCGGCGGCGCGCCTGAGTCGTAGGGACCGATTGGCACGCGATCCGTCTTGCCATCGAGCGTGTAGCGCCAATAGAACTGAACGCCAGCGGCAAGTCGCCGCACTTCCAGTGAACCGCTGGGGTTGACCTTGCACAGCACAGCGAAGCTGCCCTGGCTCAAGCCATTGATGATCTGTCCTGGTGTCATCCGTACTTTGATCCTTTCTGGCGCCGTGACAGTCTGGTGACAGAAACGGACCGGATGGCATTGTACGGTTACGGACTCCAGAGAACGATTTTCAGAGGGAAGAATGCGTTGGTGACAGTTCGTAGAAGTTCGCTGAATTCCGCTGATGGGGGACTTTTAATCCGTTGGTCACTGGTTCGAATCCAGTACGTCCTACCAGTCAATCGCACACAACAGGAAATGCCTGCTATCGAGATATCGGTAGCAGGCATTTTTCTTTGCGGCTTGTCGCTCTACGAAGGAGAGCCAGGCGCCGGTGTTGGATTGTCCGATTGCGGCTTGGGCGGCTGTTCCGGGGTGTTCGGCGAGGGCGCGCGCCGCTTGCAGATCATGCGGCCGGTCTGCCGGTCCCAATTGCAGGACCTCGATTTATTCGACGACGATGCCGCCGCGGCAAATTCGGGCGCCAGCAAGGCGAAGCAGGCGAGGGCAATGAGGGGAAGGTGTGGTTTCACGCGGCCAGCTTACACCGTGATTGCGGCGCGCCCAAATCCGGTTCAGTCCGGGGTGGAGGCCGGACCAAGAAAAAAGGCCGCGGAGGCGGCCTTTTCAGATGTCAATCATGCGGGAGCGTCATTGTCATGCATTGATGGCTGTCGGGAGCCCGACATGCTGGTTACGAGCCCGACGGCGCCGGCGCGAATCAGTTCCTGTCGAAGCGCGGCTTCGAGCAGGCGACGCGCCGTATCCGGCCTGTCATGGTCGTACTCTTCGTCGAGTTCGCAATGCAGGTAGTAGTCGACCCGAGCCATCAGTCGCTCTACCGACGCTGCAAGATCTGTCTCATTCATCTTCCGCTCCTCCGTCTTCATCGCGCGGAAAAACCTTGCTTGACCCCACACCCCAGCTCTTGCTTATCAAGCCTATGGCTCTGCTTGAGCTTGTGCATTATCCCCCGTTCGCTCAATTGCGTAATTCTCACTGTCGTGCTAGTCCAACAGGTCAGCATGGATAAGCGGCTCGGTCGCTCACTCAGTCGCTCGGCGTAGCCGGAGGCGGTGCCAGGCGCCACTCAGCCGTGAGGTGCGCTTGGGCTCGGGACGCAGCTCCGGTCCCGTGATTGGCGAGGGGAGCAGATGGCGGACGGACTGCGCCACCTTCACGCAGTCCTTGATGTGCAGCTCGCCGAGCGCGCGCAGAGCGGCGTAGCTCAGTGTGGCCGAAACAGCCTGCCCGACGATGGGTACGTATTTCGCTGCCTGCTGAGCTGTCAGCTTGACGCCGGCATGGCGCGCGAGCTTGATCAGCAGCTCCCGAGTCACCAGTCGGCCGACCAGCAGTGCGCCGACAGCGCCAGCGGCTTTCTGGATGCGCTCGCGGTCGTACGGAGCGAGCCGGTCGAGCTGCGTGACGGAAAGGCCGAACTCGGCGCTGATCTGAGGGATGACCCGCGACAGCAGGGTCGCATCGGCCGCCCAGTCGAGGCCCGGCACCGGAACCGCACCAACCGCGGCTGCCATCATCGCCTTGCGGCTGAGCACCCGCCGGCTGCGACGGATGGCAGCGATCAGCTCGGGATCGCCCTGTGCAAGTTCAACGGCGGACGGCATGTCCGCACCTTATCAGACTCAGGCGAGTGCTTCGAGCTGATCGGACAAATCCAGCCAGCGCTCCTCGAGCTGCTCGATCTCGTCGTTCAGCGCCTTCAGTCGCTTGCCGGCTTCGGCGATCTCGGGTGCTGGCAACGGTTTTGCCAGACGCGCTTCGATGGCGATCTTCTCGACACCGGCGTCGGCGAGCCGCTGGTCGATCTGGGCGAGCTCCCGCTTGAGGGGTTTGGCGCGCTCGTTGCGTTGCTGGCGGTCCTGCGCGTCCTGTCGACGCTGGTCTTTTCCGGCTGCGGGCGCTTCTTGCGCGGCGGGGGCGGTTTCGACCGGCGCGGCATTCATTGCCGCCTTGGCTTCTTCGCGAAGACGCCGTGCCTCTTCCAGCAGATAGCGCTGGTAGTCATCCAGGTCGCCATCGAAGTCACCGACCACGCCCCGGCCGACAAGCCAGAACTCGTCGCACACCGAGCGCAGCAGCGCCCGGTCGTGGCTGACCAGCATGAGCGTGCCTTCGAACTCGTTGAGCGCCACCGCCAAGGCCTCGCGGGTCGCGAGGTCCAGATGGTTGGTCGGTTCGTCGAGCAGAAGCAGGTTGGGGCGCTGCCAGACCATCATCGCGAGCACCAGCCGCGCCTTCTCGCCGCCGCTCATGGTGCCGACTGGCTGCTTCACCATGTCGCCGCTGAAATTGAAGCTGCCGAGGAAACCCCGTAGGTCCTGTTCGCCAGTGCGCTCCCTGACCGCAGCGCCGAGTTCGCGTGCAAGTCGAACCATGTGTTCGAGCGGCGTGTCCTGAGGCCGGAGCACATCCAGCTCCTGCTGTGCGAAGTAGCCGATGTTGAGGCCCTTGCCCTCCGTGATGGTCCCGGCAATCGCGCCCATGTCGCGTGCGATCGTCTTGACCAGGGTCGACTTGCCTTGGCCGTTGGCGCCCAAGATGCCGATCCGCTGCCCGGCCAGCACCGAGCGGTTCACGCCGCGCAGGATGATCTTGGTCGGCTCGTCCTCGGATTGATAGCCGAAGCTCCCGTCGCTGATCGTCAGCATCGGGTTCGGGATGTTGCCCGGCTCCTTGAACTCGAAGCTGAAATCGGCTTCCGCCAGCAGCGGTGCGACCTTTTCCATGCGCTCGAGCGCCTTGACCCGGCTCTGCGCCTGCTTGGCCTTGCTGGCCTTGGCCTTGAAGCGGTCGATGAACTTCTGCAGGTGGGCGATCTTGTCTTGCTGCTTGGCGAAGGCGGCCTGCTGGAGCTCCAGTTGCTGGGCGCGCAGCGTCTCGAAGGCGCTGTAGTTGCCGCCGTAGCGGTTCAGGCGAGCGTGTTCGATATGCAGCGTCACATCGGTCACTGCGTCGAGGAACTCCCGGTCGTGGCTGATGACGATCATCGTGCCGGCGTACTTCTGCAGCCATGCTTCGAGCCAGACGAGGGCGTCCAAGTCCAGGTGATTGGTCGGTTCGTCGAGCAGGAGCAGATCGCTCGGGCACATGAGCGCGCGAGCAAGCTGAAGGCGCATGCGCCAACCACCTGAGAAGCTGTTGACCGGCTGGTCGAGTTCGTGCGGCTTGAAGCCCAGACCGAGGATCAGCGCCTGCGCGCGAGGCACGGCGTCGTGCTCCCCGGCATCGGCAAGGTCGGTGTACGCATGGGCGAGGGCCATGCCCAGGTCGGCATCGTCGGGGTCGGCCTCGTGCCCGGCCTCGGCGGCGGCGAGCACTTCACGCAGTTCGACCAGCCGGGTATCGCCGGTGACAACGAAATCGGTCGCCGATTCGTCGGTCTCGGGCATGTTCTGCGCGACCTGCGCCATGCGCCATTGCTTCGGCACCGAAAAATCGCCGCCGTCTTCGTGCAGCGTGCCGTTGAAGAGCGCGAACAAGGTCGACTTGCCGGCGCCGTTGCGCCCAACCAGCCCGACCTTCTCGCCGGGGTTGATGGTGACGCTGGCGCCGTCGAGCAGCACTTTGGCGCTGCGGCGCAGGATGACGTTCTTGAGGGTGATCATGGCATTGCCCGCCAGCCTGGCGGGCCGGGGGAATTTCTACAACAGGGATTCGCGCGGCACCAGCAGCACCTGGTCGTCGCCGGCGCTCGTGGGAAGCCACACCACTTCGAGCTTCGGAAAAGCCGTTTCGAAGTGCTCGCGCTCGTTGCCGATTTCAAGCACCAGGACGGCAGACTCGCTCATCCGCGCGGGCGCGTCGGCGAAAAGCTGACGGATGAAATCCATCCCGTCGGTGCCGCCGGCGAGCGCGAGTTCAGGTTCGGCGCGGTATTCGGCCGGGAGTTCGCTCATGCTCCGCGCATTCACATAAGGCGGATTGCAGAGGATGAGGTCATACGGCCCGCGCACAGTGGCGAGCCCATCCGATTGGAGGAGCGTGACCCGGGCATCGAGCTCGTGGCGCGTGACGTTGATTGCCGCGACTTCAAGTGCCTCGGTCGAAATGTCCGCCGCATCGACGGACACATCCGGATAGGTCATTGCCGCCAGAACCGCGAGGCTGCCGTTGCCGGTACACAGGTCGAGCACATTGCGCGTGCGCTCGCTGAGCCACGGGTCGATGGAGCCATCGGCCAGCAGTTCGGCAATGAAGCTGCGCGGCACGATCGCGCGCTCGTCGACGTAGAAGGGCACGCCCTGGAGCCATGCTTCCTTGGTCAGGTACGCGGCGGGCTTGCGCGTCTGGATGCGCTGGTCGAGCAATGCCGCGACGCGCGCCGCATCCGCGGGTGACACCTCACGCTCAGCGACACCGTCGAGATCATCGAGTGCCAAGCCCAGACGCCACAGCACAAGCCACGCTGCTTCATCGAAGGCATTGGTCGTCCCGTGGCCGAAAGAAACACCGGCATCGGCCAGTTGCTGTGCGCCGGCCTCGACAAGTTGAATCACCGTGCTCATACGTGAAGCAGCGCTTCGAGCCTGTCCAGCGTGCGGCGATAGATGTTCTTGAGCGGGTCGATTTCGGCGACCGTGATGTGCTCGTCGATCTTGTGGATGCTGGCGTTGGTTGGCCCCAGTTCCACGACCTGCTTGCAGATCTTGGCGATGAATCGCGCGTCGCTGGTGCCACCGCTGGTCGACAGTTCGGTCTCGATGCCGGTTTCGTCGTGGATCGCCTTCCGGACCGCCTCGACGAGTTCGCCCGGCTTGGTCAGGAAGGGGAGGCCGCCTACCGTCCAGGCGAGGCTGTAGTCGAGTCCGTGCGAGTCGAGCACCTGATGCACGCGCCGCTGCAGCGATTCCGGAGTGGATTCGGTCGAGAACCGGAAGTTGAAGTCGATGACCGCCGAGCCCGGGATCACGTTGCTGGCGCCGGTGCCAGCGTGGATGTTGCTGATCTGCCAGCTCGTTGGCTGGAAATACTCATTGCCGGCGTCCCAGCCACCGGCGTCGTTGATTGCCACCAGTTCGGCCAAGGCAGGGGCGAACTGGTGCACCGGATTCCTGGCGAGGTGCGGATATGCGATATGGCCTTGCACGCCCTTGATCGTCAGCTTGCCGCTCATGGTGCCGCGGCGTCCGTTCTTGATCATGTCGCCGCAGCGCTCCACCGCGGTCGGCTCGCCGACGATGCAGTAGTCGATGCGTTCGCCGCGTGCCGCCAGGGCATTGCAGACGATGACGGTGCCGTCGACGCCCGGGCCTTCCTCATCGCTGGTCAGCAGCAGCGCGAGCGACAGCTTTGGCGCAGGCGTCGCCGCAAGGAACTCCTCGATGGCCACGACAAAGGCCGCGAGCGAGGTCTTCATGTCGCACGCGCCGCGTCCGTAGAGCTTGCCGTCGCGATGCGTGGGAGTGAAAGGGTGGCTGGTCCACTGTTCGAGTGGGCCGGTCGGAACCACGTCGGTGTGACCAGCGAAGGCGATCGTCCGGCTTTCAGCGCCGACTGCGCCCGCCCGCACGGCCCAGAGGTTGGTGACCCGGAAATCTGTCGGACCGCTTTCGATCGTCTCGAGCTTGAATCCCAGCCGCGCCAGCCGCTCGCCAAGGATCCCCTGGCACCCCCCGTCGTCAGGGGTGACCGAGGGTCGGGAAATCAGTTGTTCGGCAAGCTGGAGCGTTCGGGACATCGAAAGGGCAGTTGGCTCACAGACGCACGTCGAGCGTGATGTCCGTGAAAGTGGGTTCCTCGGTCTGTTCGAGGAAGGAGCGATCTTCGTTGGGCGTGGAAGGCGCCTTGCGGTTCTGCAGGCGCCACATCAGGTTGGTGGGCGAATCGGCTTGCGCCAGCCCTTCCTCGCGGGTGACCAGATTTTCGGTGATCAGCCGGGCGATGTCTTCTTCGAAGGTCTGCGACCCCTCGGCCATCGATTGCTCCATGGCTTCCTTGACCGCGGTGAAATCGCCCTTGCCGATGTGTTCGGCGATCAGCGCGGTGTTGAGCATGACCTCGAGTGCCGGCACGCGCGCCCCATTGGGCGTCCGCAGCAAGCGCTGGGCGACGACGGCGCGCAACGCGCCGCTGAGGTCGCCGAGGAGGGTGGGGCGCACTTCCACCGGATAGAAGCTCAGGATTCGATTCAGCGCGCGATAGCTGTTGTTGGCGTGCAGCGTGGCCACGCAGAGGTGGCCCGACTGCGCGTAGGCGATGGCGGCGGTCATCGTCTCGCGATCGCGGATTTCGCCAATCTGGATCACGTCGGGCGCCTGGCGCAATGCGTTCTTGAGCGCGATCTGGAGCGACTGCGTGTCGCTGCCGACGTCGCGCTGGTTCACCAGCGACTTCTTGTTGGTGAAGGTGAATTCGATCGGTTCCTCGACCGTCAGGATGTGGCCCGTCGCGTTTTCGTTGCGGTAGTCGAGCATCGACGCGAGCGTGGTGCTCTTGCCGGCGCCGGTGGAGCCGACCATGAGAATCAGCCCACGCTTTTCCATGACCAGGGTCTTGAGGATCTCGGGCAGGTTGAGATCGTCGAAAGCCGGGATGACCGAAGCGATATGGCGCACCACGACGGCATAGGTGCCGCGCTGGCGCATCGCGCTGATCCGGAAGTTGCCTGCGCCTTCGAGCGCGATCGCCATGTTGAGTTCGCCGGTGCGTTCCAGCTCGGCGATGCGGCTCTCGTGCACCACCTCGGCAAGGAGGCTCAGGGGCGCCTCCGCGGGCAGGATCTGCGCATTGATCGGCATGCAGTTGCCGTTGATGCGGATCTGCGCCGGGGAGTTGGCCGATAGGTAGATGTCGGAGGCCTTGCGTTCGGCCATCAAGCGAAGAATCCGCTCCATCGTGTTCATCGGCTCACTCTCCTCAACGTGTCTGTTGTGAATGGATTGGTGTTACGGCCGCCCCCTCAGACGGCCGATTGCTCTATCAGTCGCGCAGCAGCTCGTTCAGCGAAGTCTTGGCGCGGGTTTGTGCGTCGACACGCTTCACGATGATGGCGGCATACAGGCTGTACCGGCCGTTGTCCTTGGGCAACGTGCCGCTGATCACAACCGATCCGGCGGGCACACGGCCATAGGTGACTTCACCGGTGGCGCGGTCGTAGATCGGCGTGCTCTGGCCGATGTAGACGCCCATCGACAGCACCGAGTTTTCCTCGATCACCACGCCTTCGACCACTTCGGAGCGAGCGCCGATGAAGCAGTTGTCTTCGATGATGGTCGGGCCGGCCTGCAGCGGCTCGAGCACGCCGCCGATGCCGACGCCGCCCGACAGGTGCACGTTGGCGCCGATCTGGGCGCAGGAGCCGACGGTGGCCCAGGTGTCGACCATGGTGTTTTCGCCGACGTAGGCGCCGATGTTCACGTAGGAGGGCATCAGCACCGCGCCCTTGGCGATGTAGCTGCCGCGGCGCGCGACGGCCGGGGGCACGATGCGAACGCCTGCGTCCTTGAGTTCGCCGGCCGACAGGTGAGAGAACTTGGTCGGCACCTTGTCATAGAAGCCGAGCGAACCGGCTTGCATCTGCTCGTTGTCCTTGAGGCGGAACGACAGCAGCACTGCCTTCTTGATCCACTGGTGCACGGTCCACTGACCGACGGCTTCGCGCGTGGCGACGCGCAGGCTGCCGTTGTTGAGTTCGGCGATCACGTGCTCGACGGCGTCGCGCACTTCCTTCGGAGCGCTGGAGGCGGAGATGTTGGCGCGGTCTTCCCACGCTGCGTCGATGGTCTGCTGGAGTTGTTGGGTCATGGAAGAACTCGGTTCTGGATGAATTGGACGATGCGTTGCGCGGCTTCGGTGCACTCGGCGGTGTCGGCGACCAGCGCCATCCGGATGCGCCCGCGTCCCGGATTGCTGCCGGCCACGTCGCGGGCGAGATAGCTGCCGGGCAGCACCGTCACATTGTATTGAGCGTAGAGCTCGCGAGCGAAAGCCTGGTCGTCCCCCTGCCACGAGGAGGGAACACCGGCCCAGAGGTAGAAGCTCGCGTCAGGCAGGCGAACGCCGAGCACTGGCTCCAGGAGCGGCGTGACGGCCGCGAACTTGGCGCGATATTGCGCTCGGTTCTCGACGACATGCTTTTCGTCGGTCCACGCCGCGATGCTGGCCGCCGCGACGGTGCCGCTCATCGCACTCCCGTGGTAGGTGCGATACAGCAGGAACGACTTGATGATGGCCGCATCGCCCGCGACGAAGCCGCTGCGCAGCCCCGGCACGTTGCTGCGCTTGGACAGCGAGGTGAGCGCGATCAGGTTGCGGAAGTCACTGCGCCCGAGCTTGGCTGCAGCTTCGAGCCCGCCCAGCGGCGGTTCGTCGCGGAAGTAGATCTCGCTGTAGCACTCGTCGGCGGCGATGACGAAGCCGTGACGATCCGAAAGCGCGAAGAGCTTTTTCCACTCGTCCAGCGGCATCACCGCGCCGGTCGGATTGCCGGGCGAGCAGACGAATACGAGCTGGGTGCGCGCCCAGACCTCATCCGGCACGCTGTCCCAGTCCACCGCGAAATTGCGCGACGGCACGCTCGGCACGTAGTACGGATCGGCACCGGTCAGGAAGGCCGCGCCCTCGTAGATTTGATAGAACGGATTGGGCGACATCACCACAGGCGTGGGCGACTTGCTGGCGTCGACCACCGTCTGCGCCAGCGCGAAAAGCGCCTCGCGCGACCCGTTGACCGGCAGCACTTGCGTCGCCGGGTCGAGGCTCAATCCATAGCGCGTCTGCAGCCAGCCGGTGAAGGACTGGCGCAGTTTCAGGTCGCCCGCCGTGGCCGGGTAGACGGCGAGGGCGGCGAGGCTGGAGGACAGTGCCTCCTTGATGAAATCGGGCGTCGGATGCTTGGGCTCGCCGATGCCCAGGCTGATGGGCGTGTACTGCGGGTTCGGCGTGACGCCCGCGAAGAGTTGTCGCAGCCGCTCGAAGGGATACGGCTGCAGTTTGGCGAGCAAGGGATTCATGGAGGCGAATTATCGTGGCCGAGCAGTGGTGCTGCCGCCTGAAGCCGGGCCTGTATCGAGAGGATCAGCATTTCGTGCGCAGCCGGGTCGGCTTCGCGCAGCTTGTCGAGCGCGGCGATGGCTGCATCGGCCAGCTCGGCACGGCTCTCTTTCTTGACGGCCTCGATTTCGACGTAGGCCGCTTCGAGTTTTTGGAGCGACACGTCGGCCTTACCGGGGGCGACGACGTCAGAGCCTTTCGCGGCCAGAAGCACTTCGGTGATCCAGCCGAGCTGTCGCCCGTAGCTGGCGACATCGAACGCCTTCTTCTCGAGCAGCCCATTGCCGGCCGACGGAGGGATTCCGGCAAAGAACCAGTTCGTGTCCGGCTCGATCTGCTGCGCCACGCTGCCGCTGAAGGGGAGATGAAACACCGGGGACCAGAACCAGAGCCACGGAAACATCGTCTTCTCCTCGTCGGTGGGGCCTTGCGGATCGATCAGAGCTTCTTGACCAGCACCTGGCTCTTGCGGTCCCAGTTGTACTTGCGCTTGCGCGCCTCGGGCAGCCAGTCGGGGTTCACCTGCTGGAAGCCGCGCTTGAGGAACCAGTGCATGGTGCGCGTCGTGAGCACGAAGATGCTGTCGAGCCCCTGCGCCTTGGCGCGGTGCTCGATGCGTTTCAGGATGCGTTCGCCGTCGCCCTGCGCCTGCGACTGGGGCGACACCGTGAGTGCCGCCATCTCCGCGGTCTTGGCTTCGGGGTAGGGGTAGAGCGCTGCGCAACCGAAGATCACGCCGTCGTGCTCGATCACCGTGTATTGGCCGATGTCGCGCTCGATCTCGGTGCGGCTGCGCTTGACCAGCGTGCCGTCGCGCTCGAAAGGCTCGATGAGCTGGATGATGCCGCCGATGTCGTCTGCCGTCGCTTCGCGAAGCGATTCGAGCTTCTCGTCGATCACCATGGTGCCGATACCGTCGTGCACGTAGATCTCGAGCAACAGCGAGCCGTCGACGCTGAAAGGAATGATGTGGTTGCGCTCGACGCCCGCTTCGCAGGCCTTCACGCAGTGCTGAAGGTAGAAGGCGGTGTCCGTCGGACGCTGGGCAGGCGCCAGCGAGGCGAGGAGCTTCTTCGCCGCATCGAGGGGAAGCTCGGTGTCGATCGGGTTGTCGTCACTGATCGGCTGGCTGGCATCCTGCGCAATGCCGGGAATCTCGGTCAGGAAGATCAGCTTGTCCGCTTGAATGGAGATCGCCACGCTGGTCGCGACTTCTTCCATGGTGAGATTGAACGCCTCCCCGGTGGGCGAGAAGCCGAAAGGCGACATCAGTACCATCGCGCCGAAGTCCAATCCGCGGCGGATGCCCGCTGCATCGACCTTGCGAACCAGCCCCGAATGCTGGAAATCGATGCCATCGACCACGCCGACCGGCCTCGCGGTAATGAAATTGCCGGAAATCATGCGCACCGTCGAGCCGGCCATTGGCGTGTTCGGCAGGCCCTGGCTGAAAGCGGCCTCGATTTCGTAGCGGAGCTGGCCGGCAGCCTCCTGGGCGCAGTCCAGCGCGACCTCGTCGGTGATGCGCATGCCGTGCGAGTACTTCGCCTCGTGGCCCTTGGCGCGGAGCTGCTCGTTGACCTGCGGCCGGAAGCCATGCACCAGCACGACCTTGACGCCCATGCTCTGGATCAGCGCGAGATCCTGCGCAATGCTTTGCAACTTGCCCGCGGCGATCGCCTCGCCGGCCAGGGCAACCACAAAAGTCTTGCCGCGATGCGTGTGGATGTAAGGCGCCACCGAGCGGAACCAGGGGACGAAGGTGAAATTGAAGACGGTGGACATTGGCGGGGGTAGGGGTCGAAGGAGGCCGGTCGCAAGATAATTGCGGATTTTCCCCGAACTGCCCGCCTTGTCTTCGCCCCCACTTCGAATCGAGTTTCCAGAATCCCTGCCGGTGTCGGCCCGGCGCGACGAAATCATGGCCGCCATCGAGGCGCACCAGGTCGTCATCGTCTGCGGCGAGACGGGTTCGGGCAAGACCACGCAGTTGCCCAAGATCGCCCTGGCGCTCGGGCGCGGCAAGCTGAACGCGCCACCCGGCAAGGGCCGTCTCATCGGCCACACCCAGCCGCGTCGGATCGCGGCATCGTCGGTCGCCAAGCGCATCGCCGAAGAGCTGAAGACGCCGCTGGGTGAGGTGGTCGGCTTCAAGGTCCGCTTCCAGGACCGTCTCTCGCGCGATGCCTCGGTCAAGCTGATGACGGACGGCATCCTGCTCGCCGAGACGCAGACCGATCCGCTGCTGAAGGCCTACGACACGCTGATCATCGACGAGGCGCACGAACGCTCGCTCAACATCGACTTCCTGCTGGGCTACCTGAAGGAGATCCTGCCGCGCCGTCCGGACCTGAAGGTGATCGTGACCTCGGCCACGATCGATGCCGACCGCTTCGCGCAGCATTTCGCATCGGCGAAGGGGCCGGTGCCGACGATCATGGTATCGGGGCGCACCTTTCCGGTCGAACAGCGCTATCGCCCCTTCGAGGAATCGCGCGACTACGACCTGAACGATGCCATCGCCGACGGCGTCGACGAGCTCTGGCGCGACCCGCACAACGCCGGCGACATCCTTGTCTTCCTCCCCGGCGAACGCGAGATCCGCGAGGCGGCAGATCATCTTCGCAAGCACCTGAGCCACCAGCCCGTGATGCGCAGCGCCGACGTGCTGCCGCTTTTCGCGCGGTTGTCGCAGGCAGAGCAGGACCGCATCTTCGACGGGCATACCGGCCGACGGATCGTGCTGGCCACCAACGTCGCCGAAACCTCGCTGACCGTGCCGGGCATCCGCTATGTGATCGACGCCGGCACTGCGCGCGTCAAGCGCTACAGCTTCCGCAGCAAGGTCGAGCAATTGCTGGTCGAGCCGATCAGCCAGGCTGCGGCCAATCAGCGCGCCGGTCGCTGCGGGCGGGTGGCGAACGGCATCTGCATCCGGCTCTACGACGAGAAGGACTTCGAAGGCCGTCCGCGCTTCACCGACCCCGAAATCCTGCGTTCGTCGCTCGCCGGCGTGATCCTGCGGATGAAGTCGCTGCACCTGGGCGATGTCGAACGATTTCCGTTCCTCGAAGCACCGCAGAGGCGCGCCATTGCCGACGGCTATCAGTTGCTCAACGAGCTCGGCGCGGTCGATGACGCGAACGAACTCACGCCCACCGGCTTGGAGCTGTCGAAGCTGCCGCTCGATCCGCGCGTCGGCCGGATGATCCTGGAGGCGCGTTCGCGCGGTGCGCTCGAAGAGGTGCTGGTGATCGCCAGCGCGCTGTCGGTGCAGGATGTGCGCGATCGCCCGCTGGAAGCGCAGCAGCAGGCAGACCAGGCCCACTCGAAGTTCGACGACGACCGAAGCGAGTTCAGCGGTTATCTGCGGCTGTGGAAGTGGATTCACGAGGGGCGCGGCGGCCACGGCGACACCCACAAGCTCAGCAACCGGCAGTACGAACAGTTGCTGCGCCAGAATTTCATCAACGTGCGCCGGGTGCGCGAGTGGCGCGACATCCACTCGCAGCTCCTGACCGTGGTGACGGAACACAAGTGGCGGATCAACACGCAGCCGGCGACCTACGACGCGCTGCACATGTCGATGCTGTCGGGCTTGCTGGGCAACATCGGCTGGAAGCTCGAAGACGACGAGGCGTACCTCGGCGCGCGCGGCATCAAGTTCTACCGCCACCCGGGCGCGCATCTGAAGAAGAAGCCCGGGCGCTGGATCGTCTGCGCAGAGTTGGTCGAGACCACCCGCCTCTTCGGACGCGGTATCGCCAACATCGAACCGCAGTGGCTCGAACAGGTCGGCGGGCATCTGCTCAAGAAGCAGCTGCTCGATCCGCACTGGGAAAAGAAGGGCGCGCAGGTTGCCGCGCTCGAGCGCGCCACGCTGTACGGGCTCGTGGTGTACAGCGGGCGCCGCGTGGACTTCAGCCGGGTCGATCCGGCGGCGGCACGGGAGATCTTCGTTCGCGAGGCGCTCGTTGGCGGGCAGTGGGAGAGCAAACTGCCGTTCCTCGCCGCCAATCGCAAGCTGGTGCGCGAGGTCGAAGCGCTGGAACACAAGTCGCGCCGTCAGGACGTGCTGGTCGACGACGAGTTGATCTACGCCTTCTATGACGCCCAGGTGCCGGCGGATATCGCGAGCGGCCAGGGCTTCGAGAGCTGGTATCGCAATCAGTCAAAGGAAGCGCCGCGGCTGCTCTATCTGACGCGCGATGAGCTCATGCGCCATCAGGCGGCCGGCATCACGACGCAGGCGTTTCCGCCGACGCTTCGGCTCGGCGGCGTCGATTGCGCGGCCACCTACCTGCACGAGCCCGGCGATGCCAAGGACGGGCTCACCGTCACCGTGCCGCTCTTCGTGCTGAACCAGGTCAGCGAGGAGCGCTGCGAGTGGCTGGTGACGGGCATGCTCAAGGACAAGATCCAGGCCCTTCTCAAGAGCTTGCCGCAGAAGCCGCGTGCGCGACTGGTTCCGTTGCCGGAAACCGCATCGCGCCTTAGCGAGGTGTTCGGCGCGCCCGAGATGTTCGGCCACGGATCGCTGACGGACGCGCTGCTCAAGCGCGTACGCGAGGAAACCAGCCTCGACGTTAAGCGCACGGATTTCAAGCTGGACATGCTGCCGCCGCACCTGTTCATGAACCTGCGGGTGGTGGACGAACACGGGCGACAGCTCGGCATGGGGCGCAACCTCGGGGCGTTGAAGGCCGAGCTTGGTGCGCAAGCCCGCGGTGCGTTCCAGGCGCTCGCGGGTCTCAATGTGAAGAAGGCGCCGGAAGAGCAGGCCGCCGCGATTGGAAAGCAGCGCGACGAACGACCGGCAAAGGCAGTTGAGGCGCCGGCTGCTGCGGCGCCGGCAGGTCAGCGCTACACCACATGGACCTTCGGCGAGTTGCCGGAGCTGATGGAAGTACGTCGCGGCTCGCAATCGCTGATCGGCTTCCCGGCGCTGGTCGACGGTGGCGATGCCGTCACCATCGAAGTCTTCGATGAGCCCGCGGTCGCCGCTGCCAAGCATCGGATCGGCCTGCGGCGGCTCTTCGCCTTGCAAATCAAGGACGCCCTCAAGTACCTCGAGAAGAACATCCCCGATCTGCAGAAGATGGCGGTGGCCTTCATGCCGCTCGGCACGCTGGAGGAATTGCGCGCGCAGATCATCGATGTCGCGCTCGACCGCGCTTTCCTGCAAGACCCGTTGCCGACCGACGAGGCCGGGTTCAAGCGCCGTGTGGAAGAAGGGCGCGGCCGGCTGACGCTGATCGCGAACGAAGTGGCGCGCCTTGCCGGTGTGATCCTCGCCGAGTACGCCGTGGCGGCACGCAAGATCAAGGACACCAAGATCCAGCCGACGGCTACAGGCGATGCGCTGCAGCAGTTGCAGCGGCTGGTCGGCAAGCGCTTTCTGGTCGACACGCCTTGGCCGCGTCTTCAGCATTTCGCGCGCTACCTCAAGGCGATCACGCTTCGTCTCGACAAGCTCCGCGCCGACCCCGACCGCGATGCGCAGCGGCTGGCCGAGCTTCGCCCGCAGGAGCAGCGCTACTGGCGCTTGCTCGCGGAGCGCAAGGGCGCGGCCGACGAGCGGATGGGTGAATTCCGCTGGCTCCTGGAAGAGCTGCGTGTGAGTTTCTTCGCGCAGGAACTGCGCACACCGCAGCCCGTGAGCGTCAAACGTCTCGACAAGCTCTGGGTGCAACTCGAAAGCTGAGCGGCTATGGTGCGCGCATGAAAAAGCCCGCCGAGGCGGGCAGTTCGCATCTTCATGCGCTGGAGCAGGACGCTATATCCGCCCCATGAGGAGCAGCACGACCACGACCACGAGCACCAGGCCCAGGCCGCCGCTCGGACCGTATCCCCAGCTGTTGCTGTAGCCCCAGGTCGGCAATGCGCCGATCAGTAGCAGGATCAGGACGATCAGCAGAATCAACGAAAGTGACATGGACTTCTCCTTGGGCGGAATCAACCGAGGAGTCCATGGTCGAGGCAGGGCGTCGAATCCATCGCCGGAAGGCACCCCCTCCGGCGGTCAGGACTCTCCTACCGTCTTTGTCAGAGCCGGGCCAGCCGTTCGAGGGCGTTGTGGAGGGTTTCGTCCTTCTTGGCGAAGCAGAAGCGCACCACGCGCTGGTCGAAGCCGTCGCCGTAGAAGGCCGACAACGGAATCGCAGCCACGCCGATTTCACTTGTGAGCCATTGACAGAAATCGGATTCGTTGAGGTCGCTGACCTCGCTGATGTCGACGCATTGGAAATAGGTGCCGGCGCTGGGCAGCAGCTTGAGCCGCGTCTTCGAAAGTCCTTCGGCGAAGAGGTCGCGCTTGCGCTGGTAGAACGCCGGGAGTTCGAGATACGGCGCCGGGTCGGCCATGAAGTTCGCCAGCGCATGCTGCATCGGCGTGTTCACCGTGAACACGTTGAACTGATGGACCTTGCGGAATTCCGCGGTCAGCGGCGCCGGCGCGGCAACGTAGCCCACCTTCCAACCGGTGACGTGGTAGGTCTTGCCGAAGCTGCTCACGATGAAGGTGCGCGCCGCCAGGTCCGGAAAGCGTGCTGCGCTTTCGTGCTTCGCACCGGCGTAGACCATGTGCTCGTAGACCTCGTCGCTGATCACCAGCACGTCGGTCGGCGCGAGGAGTTCCTCGAGGCGGCGCATCTCGCCTTCGGTCCAGACGGTGGCGCTCGGGTTGTGCGGCGTGTTGATGATGATCGCGCGTGTGCGGGCAGTGAGCGCTGCGGCGATCTTGTCGAAGTCGGGCCGGAACGTGCCCGGCGTGAGCGGCACTCGCACCACCTTGCCACCGGCAAGATCGATGTTGGGGACGTAGCTGTCGTAGCACGGCTCCAGCACGATCACCTCATCGCCCGGACGGACTACCGCAAGGATCGCGGTGATGATGGCTTGCGTCGCGCCTGCCGTGATGGTGATCTCGCTCTGCGGGTCGTAGCTGTGGCCGTACAGCGCGGAGATCTTCGATGCGATCGCCTGCCGCAGCGGAAGGATCCCTGGCATCGGCGGGTACTGGTTGTGGCCGGCCGCCATGGCGTCGGTCACCGCCTGCAGCAGCTTCGGATCGCAGCCGAAATCGGGGAATCCTTGCCCGAGATTCACCGCGTTCTTCTCGACGGCCAACGCCGACATGACGGTGAAGATGGTGGTGCCCACGGCGGGCAGCTTGGTCTGGACTTCAGGGGTGCGTGCAGTCACGGTGGGGGTACTCACAGGTCGTAGTCTTGGTGCTGTCCGCTCAACGCCTTGGCGATCAGGTTGCGATCGAGCCGGTCCGAAAGGAGTTCGGCGAACTTGAAGACGAAGTTGCGAAGGTAGGCGCTGCGCTTGAACGCGACGCGCGCGATGTTGACGCCGAAGATGTGACCCATCGGGCGCACCACGAGGTCGCTGTTCGATTCGTCGCGCACCGCCATCTCCGCGACGATGCCCACACCGAGCCCGAGCCGCACGTAGGTCTTGATGACGTCGGAATCGATCGCCTCGAGCGCGATGCGCGGCGTCAGCTTCTTGTGCGCAAAGGCGTGGTCGATGCGCGTGCGGCCGGTAAACGACGGGTGGTAAGTGATGATCGGCTCGGAGGCGAGGTCCTCGAGCGTGATGCGTTCCTTGGTTGCCAGCGGGTGCTCCTTGGGCAGCACCAGCACGTGCTGCCACTCGTAGCAGGGCATG
Source organism: Variovorax sp. Sphag1AA (assembly GCF_014192575.1). Classification (GTDB taxonomy): domain Bacteria; phylum Pseudomonadota; class Gammaproteobacteria; order Burkholderiales; family Burkholderiaceae_C; genus Variovorax. The sequence goes on from NZ_JACHYC010000001.1 coordinate 671,888, forward strand.
GTCACGAGGTCGGCGTAGTCCGAGAGCGATTCGGTGGCGATTCCGATCTCGGCGATTTCGTCGATCACCATCCGTGCCACCTGGTCCGGCGAGCCCTGGTGCAGGCTCACGTTGACCTTGGGGTACGCCTCGCGCAGCTTGGCGACCGGCACCGGCAGCACGTAGCGCGCCTGGGTGTGTGTCGTGGCGATCGAGAGGGTGCCGCTGTCCTGGGCGCTGAACTGTTCGCCGATTCGCTTGAGATTGCCGACCTCGCGCATGATCAGCTCGATGCTCGCCAGCACGTGTTGACCGGGTTCGGTCACGCGTTTGAGCCGCTTGCCGTGCCGCGCAAAGATTTCTACACCCAGTTCTTCTTCGAGTTCGATGATGGCCTTGGACACGCCCGGCTGCGAGGTGTGCAGCGCCTTGGCGGCTTCCGTCAGGTTGAGGTTGCGCCTCACAGCCTCTTGCACGAACTTGAACTGGTGAAGATTCATAACAAATTCCGTCTTATTCGGGAATTCATTATGCCTTCGGAATCTATGAAAATCACCGGGGCTTCAGGATTCGAGCGCCTTTCGCGCTAGCAGCTCGATGACCTCGGGCTCCTCGCCAACCGCGCCAGCGAGGGTGAACTCCACTGAGGGGTGCCGTGCTCGCAAGTCATCGAGAAGGCGAGGAAGGTCTTCGCGCACATGCCTTCCCATTCCGAGGAAAAGCGGCAGCACCCGGATGGTGCGGGCGCCTTGAAGGATCAAGGCTTCCGCCGCACCGCGCAGGTCTGGCTGGACCAGTTCGAGGTACGCGCACGAGACCTTGGCCTGCGGATCCAGTTCGGCGACCCGTCGCGCGACGGCCTCCACCGGCCCGCGCCACCTCTCATCGCGCGAGCCGTGCGCAAAGAGGACGATGCCGCGAATCGCACCCATGGCAACGACCCTACCGCCTCAGCACCAGCCAGGTGAAAGCACCCAGCGACATCACTGAATAGATCAACCCTGGCGCGGCGGCGGTGACCCACGGCAACCAGTTGCCGAGATTGCCGAGATAGCCGAACACGTTGTTCAACAGGAAGAAGCTGATGCCGATCATCACGCCCACGAAAACGTAGGTCGTGATGCCCGACTGTCGGAAGTGCAGGTACGCAAACGGCAGCGCCAGCACGACCATCACGAGGCATGACAGTGGATAGAACACCTTGCGCCAAAACTCGATCTCGTAGCGCTGCGCCGTTTGCCCGTTGGCCTCGAGATGCTGGATGTAGTCGAACAGGTCGAGCGTGCGCATGCGATCGGGCCGCAGAAGCGCGACCGACACCATTTCGGACGTCAGGGAGGTCGGCCATTCGACCATCGGGATCTTGGTCGTGACGATGCGCGCGTTGCCTGGACCGCGCGTTTCGTATTCCTCCTTGCTGGCGTCGATGAGCGTCCAGTGCCCGTCGTTGGTGCGCGCCGAAGCGGCGGTCGTCTGCGAAACGATGAAGCCCTTGTTGTCGAATTCGATGATGCGCGGCTCCTTCAGCCCGCCATCTCGGCTCATGGTGGCCACGTTGACGGCATAGGAGGTGTCGCCCTGGCGCTCCTTGAGCCACGCACCCGTGTTGCCGACCAGCGAATAGACGTTCTGATAGCGCACCTTGAGCAATTGCGCAGTGCGGTCACTCACAGGAGCGATGTAGTCGCCGATCGCGAAGGTCAGCACGACGAAGCCGAGCCCGAGAATGAGCAACGCGCGAAGCGCGCGCCATGGCCCGAGGCCACTCGTTCGGAGGATCGTGAACTCGGAACTCTGCGCGAGGCGCGCCATCACGAAAATGGTTCCGATCAGCACGGCGATGGGCAGCAACTCGTAGAGATGATTCGGGATCAGCAGGGTCACATACAACAGGGCCTGTGCAGCGCCGTAGCCGAGCGACTCGGGGCGACCGATCGATTGCAGCTCGTCGACGAAGTCAAAGAAGAAGAACAGGCTCAGGAAGCCGAGCGCGACGAAGGCGACCGCCTTCGCCACCTCCACGTAGATGAGGCGACGAATCGTTTTCACGCGTTGTTTGTCTTTCGGGCGCGATGGACGCGAAGCGCTGGCAGAAGCGCCCAGTTGTAGTGCCGCTTCATGAGCCAGGCGAGGCCGATCAGGAAAGCGCCGCCGTGCAGGACGAGCATGAACCCGCCCATGCTGTACTTGCCCGAACTCACCCAGTTCTGACCGAGGTTGAGCAGGTTGTAGTAGAGGACGAAGGCGAAAAGCGCGAAGAGGTAGTTGCCACTGCGGCCCACGCGAGGATTCACGCTCGACAGCGCCAGCGCCAGGAGCACGAAATTGGCACCGGCGAGCAGCATGCCGATGCGCCACGCAAGTTCGCCCAGATTGATGCGCGTCGGGTCGCGCAGCAGTGCCAGCGTGGTTCGCGTGCGCACTGGCGCGGCATCGCTCGAATCACTGCCGCTGCTGCCGACCTTGGCGCCATAGGTCTGGAATTCGCTGATCTTCGTGCCTTCGGCGGTCAGCGAGCGTTCAAGCCGCTGGCCGTTGCTCAGAAGCAAGAAGCGCTTGCCATCGACGTCCTCCATGTGGCCGCTTCGCGCAGAGGTGATGATCTGCAGGTTGCGCTCGATGGACTGGATGAAGACGTTGCTGGCGGTGGCGCTGTCGGGCGCGTCCTTGTCGATGAAGAACACGCGGAGCCGGCCGGCGGACTCGCGGAATTCGCCCGGCGAGACCCGCTCGATGTCGCTGCGGCGCTCGTAGCGCTCACGCATTCCCTGGGTCTGCGAGTTGGCCCAGGGCCAGCCGACCAGCGCGAAGACCGCGATCAGCACCAGGATCGGCCATGCGAAACCGAAGAGGGGCCTCAGGAATTCGGCCAGCCCGCGGCCACTTGAGAACCAGATCACCATCTCGCTGTCGCGGTACATGCGCGACAGCGTGCCGACGATCGATATGAACAGGCACATGCTCAGGATCGTCGGCATGTAGCCGAGCACCGTGTAGGTCATCACGAGGAAGACCTCGCGAGGATTCACGCTGCCCTTGGCCGCGAGCCCGAGCGTGCGAATCAGCATCATGGTCATCACGATCGTGACCAGCACCACCAGCGTGGCTCCGAAGCTGCGGGACAGCTCCTTGCGTAATGAGGAATGGAATAACATCGTCGAGGGAAAAAAAGGATTATGGACTTTCAACTCAAGACCCTCTCCGCCGCCCAGGCGGCCGCCGAAAAAGCCGATGTGCTCATCGTGCTCGTGGCCGCTGGTTCCACCACCGCGAAGGACGCGCTTTCCGCGCTGATCGCCGAAGCCCGCAAGGCTGGCGACCTGCCTGACAAATCCGGCAAATTGCTCGCGCTGTACAGGCCCGCCGGAATTGGCGCGCCGCGCGTGGTGCTGGTGTCGTCGGGGGACGGCAAGCCCGCCGCGGTCCGCTCGGCAGTGGCTGCCGCGATCGGCGCGGCGAAGGGCTCGAATCCCAAGCGGGTCGTGATCGCGGCCACACAGCCGTTGGACGGCGCAGCGCTCGCAAGCGCCGTGATTGCGGTGGCCGATGCCAGCTACGTCTACGGCACCACCAAGTCGAAGGCCGAATTGCGGACCATCAAGCAGGTGACATTCGGTCTCTCGGATACGGCCGGACTGCGCGAAGCCTTCGACGAAGCGACTGCGACCGTTGCCGGCATCGAGCTGGCCAAGGAATGGGCGAACCGGCCGGCCAACTACTGCACGCCGACCATGCTGGCCGGCGCCGCCGAAGAACTCGCAAAGCTCCCGAACGTGAAGTGCGAAGTGCTCGGGCCGAAGGAAGTCGCGAAGCTCGGCATGGGCGCGTTCTCGGCCGTGGCGCAAGGTTCGGCAGAGCCGCTGCGCTTCGTCGTTCTGCGCTACCACGGCGCGCCGAAAGGCCAGGCACCTGTCGTGCTCGTTGGCAAGGGCATCACTTTCGACACCGGCGGCGTTTCGCTCAAGCCTGCCGCCGAAATGGACGAGATGAAGTTCGACATGTGCGGTGCCGCCAGCGTGCTCGGTGTGTTCCGCGCGCTCGGTGACATCCAGCCTCCGATCAACGTGATCGGCCTCGTGCCGACCTGTGAAAACATGAACGACGGCCGCGCGGTCAAGCCGGGCGACGTGGTGACGAGCATGAGCGGCCAGACCATCGAGGTGCTCAACACCGATGCGGAAGGGCGGCTGATCCTTTGCGACGCACTGAGCTACGCCAAGCGCTTCGAACCGTCAGCCGTCATCGATATCGCAACGCTCACGGGTGCCTGTGTGGTCGCACTCGGCGGCGTGCGAAGCGGCCTCTTTTCGAGCAACGACGAATTGGCGGCGGCCTTGACCGCGGCCGGCGAGCAATCGCAGGACCGTTGCTGGCGCATGCCCCTCGACGACGACTACGCCGAGGGCCTCAAGAGCAACTTCGCCGACGTCGCCAACATCGCCGGCCGCGCGGGCGGCGCGATCACGGCGGCCAAGTTCCTGCAGCGCTTTACCAGTGACTTCGCGTGGGCGCACCTCGACATCGCAGGAACGGCGTGGAAGAGTGGGGCGGCCAAGGGCGCGAGCGGGCGGCCAGTGGGCCTGCTGCTCAACTACCTGCTGACCGAAAGCCGGAACGGCGCCAGGTCGGCTTCGGACAAGGCCTCCAAGGCCGCGCGAAAGACCACCGGGAAGGCGCGCGCCAAGTGACTGAGATCGACGGCCACTACAACATGCCGGACAAGGTGAGCTACGCCTGCCGGCTGCTTCGCAAGGCCGTCGGCGCGCACGGCGCGCGTCTCGTGGTCATGGCCGATCCGGCGACGCTGGACGCGATCGACCAGTCGATCTGGACGTTGCAACCGACCGAGTTCATCGCGCATTGCCGGAGCGGCGACGAAGCCCATGTCGTTTCGCGTTCGCCCGTCGTGCTTGCGGAGAGCGGCACGACCTCGCTGCCGGACCGTCCGATCCTCGTCAACCTCGGCGCCGAGTTGCCGGCCAGGTTCGAGCGCTTCGAACGTCTGATCGACATCGTCGGCAGCGACGACGCCGACAAGCAGGCCGGCCGGGCACGGTGGCGTCACTACAAGGATCGCGGGTATGCGATTCGCACGTTCCCCTACGGCGGAGGCGCGAGCTGATGTCGACGCAACGCACACCGCCGCGTTTCGTTCCGACGTTGACGACGGTCTTCGATCCGTCTCAGGACACGCCGCCCGTTTCGCTTCCCCTATCCGCGCCATCCGATATCCCCGAGACCGCACCGTTGCCAGCGGCCACCCAGCCCTCCGAGGCGGTCGCGCTGAGCCCCGAGGCACGGCTCTCTGAGGCCGAAGCCTTCAGGCTCGAGGAGCAATTGCTGCATCGCGTCTTGCAGCGCGTCGACCTCTCGCTCGAAGAGCGGGTGAGCGATGCGGTGTCAGCCGCCGTTCAGCATCACCTCGACACGATGATCCCCGCGCTTCGCAAGGAAATCGAGGCGGTTTTACGTGACTTGGTGAGCGAATCCCTGGCTCACGAACTAACGGAAAACCCGGGGTCTACGCCAACGTTTAGCCCGCAATCCTTGGGCTAAACTGCGCGCCAGGTCGTTTAAGCGCGTGGGCGCCAAGCGTCCGCGGCGCGATATTTGCTGAGTCGAAAGCGCCCGGATCGCAAGACCGGTTTTCAACTTCACTCATTAATGTTCTGGAGGTTCCCCATGCAATTGAAATGGACTGCGGTCGCACTCGCTGCTCTCGCGCTCGTGGCCTGCGGCAAGAAGGAAGAAGCTGCTGCACCCGCCGCTACTCCCGCCCCGACCGCAGCGGCGCCGGCACCGGCTGCGCCTCCGGCTGAAACGCTGGTCGTCAAGATCGGTCACGTTGCTCCGACGAGCGGCGCCATCGCCCACCTCGGCAAGGACAACGAATTCGGTGCGCGCATGGCCATCGAAGACCTGAACGCCAAGGGCATCAAGATCGGTGACAAGGTTGCCAAGTTCGAACTGCTCGCCGAAGACGACGCAGCCGATCCGAAGCAGGGCACCGCAGTTGCACAGAAGCTGGTGGACAGCAAGGTCAACGGCGTCGTCGGTCACCTGAACTCCGGCACCACCATCCCGGCTTCCAAGCTGTACAGCGACGCGGGCATCCCGCAGATCTCGCCGTCGGCGACCAACCCCAAGTACACCCGCCAGGGCTTCAAGACCACCTTCCGCGTTGTGGCTGACGACACCCAGCTCGGCGGCACGCTCGGCAAGTACGCCGTTGAAAAGCTGAACGGCAAGAACATCGCCGTGATCGACGACCGTACCGCCTACGGCCAGGGCGTCGCCGAGGAATTCGAAAAGGCCGCCAAGGCCGCCGGCGCCAACATCGTCGGCCACGAGTTCACCACCGACAAGTCGACCGACTTCAACGCCATCCTGACGAAGCTCAAGGGCGCCAAGCCCGACATCCTGTTCTTCGGCGGCATGGACGCTGTGGGCGGCCCGATGCTCAAGCAGGTCAAGCAGCTCGGCATGAACGTGAAGTTCATGGGCGGCGACGGCCTGTGCACCGGCGAACTCGCCAAGCTCGCTGGCGACGCAATCGGTGAAGACATGGTCGTGTGCGCTGAAGCCGGTGGTGTGGAAGGCGACTTCAAGGCACCGCTGGATGCCTGGAAGGCCAAGTTCAAGGAAAAGAACGGCGTCGAAGTGCAGATCTATGCACCGTACGTCTATGACGCCGTGAACGTGCTCGCCGCCGCCATGGAAAAGGCCGGCTCCTCGGACCCCGAGAAGTACCTGCCTGAAGTCGGCAAGATCGACTACAAGGGCCTGACCGGTCCGATCGCATTCGACGAGAAGGGCGACGTCAAGAACGGTGCGCTGACGCTGTACACCTACAAGGGCGGCCAGCGTACGCAGATCGCTGTGGTGCGCGGGAACTGATCGCTTCTTGCGCTCACCCCAAAAGAGGGCCCTTCGGGGCCCTTTTTCTTTGGCCTCAGATGGTCACGGGCCTCACATGGCCGATTCCTCGAGGACCTTGCGCCCATGCTCCTTCTGGAGTGGGCGGTGGTTGTCGCGGAACAGTTTCTGGAATGCCTGGATCTGCTGACGCGACATCTCGATCGGCTGCTCCATGACGATCCAATTCACCTCTTCGGAGCACGGAGGCGTCGTCAGCGAGCCTGCGTAGACCATGGCCTTGTGCGACGCCGGCAGAAGCGCGGCGAGGTCGACTTCTCCTGCCTTCGGCGCGGCGTTCGGTGCTGGCAACTGATCCCACAGCCCGGGCAGCGCTGCGTTCTTCCTCCCTTGCTTGATGAACACGCCCACGACGGTGATCTTGCCGCTGGCGTCCTTGTTCACCAGGTGCATTTCCATCGGGAACGACTTGCCGTCGAGACGATGCTCGCTGGGCGTGTGGAAGTGGAACTGCGCCAACGCATAGCTGACACCCTTGTATGCGACGGCATTGGTCGTTGCGTCAGCGACGTTGAACTGGATCGTGTGACCGTTGTTCACGAGTTCGCCTTTCGCCGTGCCGAAGTGGAGGGCGATCTCGCGGTCCGAGAGACGTTTGGCACTGCGCGTATACAACGCAATCGGCGACTGCTGAAGACCTGTCTTGCACAGTCGGCTGTCACGATCGAGTGCACCCCAATGTGCCGGCCCAGTGCCGGCGTGGTCGTTGTAGGACCAATGCGCGTGTTCCTCGGCATGCGCGCGGAGGCTGAAGGTCAAGGCGAGGAGGGCCGCCGTGATAGAGGCTGGACGTTGAAAGCAAGACATGTTGACTCCCGTTTGTTGAGGTTTTGGTCGCGATAAGCCGCAGCCATTCTCAAGGAGGTCGCCTGACGAAAAGGTCGCGGCAAACAAAAACGGCGCGACCCCTCGTGAGGATCGCGCCGTGATTGAAACTGACTTGGGACGCTTAGTCAGTCCCTTCCGTGGTGTCCGTGCTCGCCGTGCCGTTGTCCGTGTCCCCAGTCTCGATGGTCGTGGCGATCGCCATGCCAATCCTTGCGATGGTAGTACCTGGGTCCGTAGTAGCCCGGGGGTGGGGCATAGACAACGGGAGGTCGGGGAGCAGCGTAGACCGGGGCCGGCACCACAACCGGCGGCGGGACGACAACTGCCGGTGCAACCGGCACGGGCACTCCGATCACGGGGGCGGGCAAATTGATGCCGACACCCACATTCACGTTGGCGCCAAAGGCCGGTGCGGCGACGAGCACGGTAAGCGCCGCACCAGCAGTGCCCAATTGGAAGAAGGCTGATCGAACAAGGCTCAAGATGAACTCCTTAGAAACGAAAAAGCGACCCGAAGGTCGCTTTCCGTTTTAGATGGGTTAGAAGGCGGGTGAGAGGAAGAGACCTCTTGGAATCCGCACGAAATCTAGCTATCTGGCGGAGCAGGCGGGATTCGAACCCGCGGAGGGCTATTAACCCTCACACGCTTTCCAGGCGTGCGACTTAAACCGCTCATCCACCGCTCCGAAGCCCACGATTGTAGCAGTGCGCAGGCGCATTTCTCGGGTCAGGCCGCACTCGATGTCTTGCCGGCTTGCACCATCCGCATCGCCGATGCGATGAGAGCGGCGGTTTCGTTCATCGTGCTCGGAACGATCAGCGTGGTTGTCGCATCAGCGGCCACCTTGCCGTAAGCGTCGACCGCCCGTTCGGCCACCTTGAGCTGCACCGCCTGCTCACCGCCCGGCTGGCGGATGGCGGCCGCAATCCGCTCGATGGCGCCGGCAGTCGCTTCGGCCACTGCGCTGATGGCGGCAGCCTCGCCTTGTGCGTTGTTGATTTGCGCCTGCTTCTGGCCTTCGGAGCGCGCGATGAAAGCCTCGCGCTCGCCGGTGGCAATGTTGATCTGTTCCTGGCGGCGGCCTTCGGACGCGGCGATCAGCGCACGCTTCTCACGTTCCGCGGTGATCTGGCGCTGCATCGCATGCAGGATCTCGTTCGGTGGCGTGAGATCCTTGATCTCGTAGCGCAACACCTTCACGCCCCAGTTGAGTGCCGCCTCGTCGATGGCGGAGACCACCTGCGCGTTGATGATGTCGCGCTCCTCGAAGGTCTTGTCCAGTTCGAGCTTGCCGATGACGCTGCGCAGCGTGGTCTGCGCGAGCTGGGTGATGGCCATGACGTAGTTCGAGGAGCCATAGCTCGCGCGCATCGGATCGGTCACCTGAAAATAGAGGATGCCGTCCACCTGCAGCTGCGTGTTGTCGCGGGTGATGCAGACCTGGCTCGGCACGTCCAGCGGAATTTCCTTCAGGCTGTGCCGGTAGGCGACCCGATCGATGAAAGGGATCAGGAAATTGGGCCCCGGCGACATGGTCCCGTGATAGCGACCAAGGCGCTCGCGCACCCAGGCGTTCTGCTGCGGAACGAACTTGATCGATTGGGTGATGAAGATGATGGCGATCCCCAGGATGACGAGGGGAACGAGGGCGTATTCCATTGAACGGTTTCCTTCCTTTTTCTTTGCTCAGATTTTTTCGACGACGAGGCGGCTGCCGACCACTTCGACGACCTTGTGCTGACCGGCGGCCGGAACATCGCCGGCGCGGGCGACTGCCGTCCATTGGGCACCCCGGTAGCGGACGATGGCAGTGCCATCCGCGTTCCATGCATCGACTTGAACGCGCTCGCCGATGTCCAGGTTCACGTCGGGATTGGCGGAAGTGGGGGGGCCTGGCGGGCGCCGCCGGCGAATCGCGTGCCAGACGATGACGGCGGACACGCTGACGACGGCCGCAGCGATGAACTGCGCGCCGAGCGAAGCGCCCAAGTGCGCCGTGACCGCGGCCGCCGCGAAGCCTGCGCCGATGAGCAGCAGATAGACCGTGCCGGTTCCCGAAATGAGTTCGAGCACGATGGCCGCTCCCGTCATGAGCCACCAGACGGTGGAACTCGCCATAGCCAAACCTCTCTGTGCGTTTAAGACACGCGATTGTGGCAAAGGCAAAAGCCGTCATGCGCCTTCATCTGAATTCCGTACACTTCGCGCCTATTTGCTAGCCCTTCCGGAGCCACGCTCATGAAATTTCGTTTTCCGATCGTCATCATTGACGAGGACTTCCGCTCCGAGAACACCTCGGGTCTCAGCATTCGCGCCCTGGCCCAGGCATTCGAGAGCGAGGGCTTCGAGGTGCTCGGCGCCACGAGCTACGGCGACCTGAGCCAGTTCGCCCAGCAGCAGAGCCGCGCCAGCGCTTTCATCCTGTCGATCGACGACGAGGAGTTTTCCGTCGGCCCCGACCTCGACCCGGCGGTGCTCAACCTGCGCAACTTCATCGGCGAAGTGCGCCGCAAGAACGCCGACGTGCCGATCTACATCTACGGCGAAACCAAGACCTCGCGGCACATCCCGAACGACATCCTGCGCGAGCTGCACGGTTTCATCCACATGTTCGAGGACACGCCGGAGTTCGTGGCACGCCACATCATCCGCGAGGCCAAGAGCTATCTGGAGGGCGTGCAGCCCCCGTTCTTCAAGGCGCTGATCGACTACGCGGAAGACGGTTCGTACTCGTGGCACTGCCCGGGCCACTCGGGCGGCGTGGCCTTCCTGAAGAGCCCGGTCGGGCAGATGTTCCACCAGTTCTTCGGCGAAAACATGCTGCGCGCGGACGTGTGCAATGCCGTGGAAGAACTCGGCCAGCTGCTGGACCACACCGGCCCGGTGGCGGCCAGCGAGCGCAATGCGGCGCGCATTTTCAACGCCGACCATTGCTTCTTCGTGACCAACGGCACCAGCACCAGCAACAAGATGGTGTGGCACCACACCGTGGCGCCGGACGACGTCGTGGTGGTGGACCGCAACTGCCACAAATCGGTGCTGCACGCGATCATCATGACCGGTGCGATCCCGGTCTTCATGAAGCCGACCCGCAACCACTTCGGCATCATCGGCCCGATCCCGAAGAGTGAGTTCGAGCCGGCGGCGATCAAGGCGAAGATCCGTGCCAATCCGCTGCTCTCGCACGTGGATGCCGACAAGGTCAAGCCGCGCGTGATGACGCTCACGCAATCGACTTACGACGGCGTGATCTACAACACCGAGACGATCAAGGGCATGCTCGACGGCTTCGTCGACACGCTGCACTTCGACGAGGCGTGGCTGCCGCATGCAGCCTTCCATCCCTTCTACGGCGCGTATCACGCGATGGGCAAGCGTCGCGTGCGGCCGAAGGAATCGCTGGTCTTCGCGACCCAGTCCACCCACAAGCTGCTCGCCGGCATCAGCCAGGCCAGCCACGTGCTGGTACAGGATTCGCAGAACCGCGCGCTCGACCGCGACCTGTTCAACGAGGCCTACCTCATGCATTCGTCGACCAGCCCGCAGTACGCGATCATCGCGAGTTGCGACGTGGCCGCCGCGATGATGGAACCGCCTGGCGGAACCGCGCTGGTGGAAGAAAGCATCCTCGAGGCACTCGATTTCCGTCGCGCGATGCGCAAGGTCGAAGCCGAATTCGGCAAGGACGAATGGTGGTTCAAGGTATGGGGCCCCGAGCGCCTCGTGGAAGAGGGTATCGGCCGCGCCGACGACTGGATCATCAAGGGCGAATCGCGCACCGCGAAGTGGCATGGCTTCGGCGCACTGGCCGATGGGTTCAACATGCTCGACCCGATCAAGTCGACCATCGTGACGCCCGGCCTGGACCTCAACGGCAAGTTCGCCAAGAGCGGCATTCCGGCCGCCATCGTTACCAAGTTCCTGGCGGAGCACGGCGTGATCGTGGAGAAGACGGGGCTCTACAGCTTCTTCATCATGTTCACGATCGGTATCACCAAGGGCCGCTGGAACACGCTGCTCACGGCGCTGCAGCAGTTCAAGGACGACTACGCCCGCAACCAACCGATGTGGCGGATCATGCCGGAGTTCTGCCAGCAGCATCCGGGCTACGAGCGTCTCGGCCTGCGCGACCTGTGCCAACACGTGCACGAGCTGTATTCGCGCTACGACGTCGCGCGGCTCACCACCGAGATGTACCTGAGCGATCTCACTCCCGCGATGAAGCCCAGCGACGCCTTCGCGCACATTGCGCACCGCAAGACGGAACGTGTGGAGATCGACGAACTGGAAGGCCGGATCACGACCAGCCTGATCACGCCGTACCCGCCCGGTATTCCGCTGCTGATCCCCGGCGAAGTGTTCAACAAGAAGATCGTCGACTACCTGAAGTTCGCGCGCGAATTCAACACACAGTGCCCGGGCTTCGAGACCGACATTCACGGACTCGTGGCGCGCTTCGACGACAGCGGGAAGAAGCGCTACTACGCCGACTGCGTGCGCGCGGCCTGATCAGAAGTCCATGTCCTCGCGCACGCGCAGGAAGCGCGCAAATCTCGGCAGGCCGGATGTGGTGGTGCCGTTGAACCGGTAAGTCACCCAGGTTCCGATCGCGGGAGGGTTCTCACGTTCGGCATCGGTGAACCCTCCGCCGAGCTTGAACCGTTTGCCGTCAGGCGTCTCAACGAGGAGGGCGCCCATGCGACTGCCATGCTTACCGCGTCCGCCGACGTGCCCGACCACGCGCGCCTCCGCGTCGTCATCGCGCTTTACCTTGAGCAGATCGTTGCTTCGCACCGCGTGATACGAGGAAGAACCACGGTGCAGCATCAGGCCTTCGCCGCCCATCTTCACCGTCTTCTCGAGCAGGGCATCGAGATCCTCGGCTGTCGTCGCGCGTTGCTGCGGAACGGCCACGACCCACGGGACGCTGGTGATGGGCAGCAGCTTGCGCAAATATGCGAGGCGTGTCGTGAAGTCGCCGGGCTGGGCGGGCACATCGAAGACCATGAATCGGATCTCGCGCCATGCAGTGTCCGACGGCGGCTGGGTCCGCACGGTCGAGACGATCTGGGAGAAGTGGCCGCGTCCGGCCCAGAGCTCGCCGTCAAGCGGTTCGGCAGGCAATGCTTCGGTGAACCAGTGTGGCGCAGCGATCCGCTCGCCGCTTCGCGTCCACAACTGCTTGCCGTCCCAGTACCCGCGGATTCCGTCGTACTTCTCGCTCACCCAGTAGTCGTCCAGCGACATGCCCGGGCGATAGACCTCGGCCAGCATGAGCGGGGCCGGCACCTTCGGCGAGGATTGCGCTGCCGCATAAGGCGCAGTAGCGAATCCGACTGTCGCGGCGGCAGCCGCCAGCAACAACGATCGACGTGAAAAGAACATGGGCCGGTGGCGGCCCATGCGATTGGAAAAACTCACTATCTACTCCCTGGCATCTCTATGTGCCAGGATTATCCCGCTCGATGCTCAGGCGGCCGGCTCTGCGATTCCACCCACGACGTGGCTGAAGCCGCCGTCGACATACGTGATCTCGGCCGTCACGCCGCTCGCGAGGTCGCTGAGCAGGAAGGCAGCGACGTTGCCCACTTCCTCGATCGTGATGTTGCGGCGGATCGGCGCGACCTCGGCCACGGCCGACAGAATCTTGCCGAAGCCCTTGATGCCGCTCGCAGCGAGCGTCTTGATCGGGCCGGCGCTGATGCCGTTGACGCGCATGCCCTTGGGTCCGAGCGACTCGGCCAGATAGCGCACCGAAGCCTCGAGCGAAGCCTTGGCCAGACCCATCGTGTTGTAGTTGGGCAGCGCGCGCACGGCACCGAGGTACGTCAGCGTAAGCAATGCAGACTTGTCGTTGAGGTAGGGCAGGGCCGCCTTGGCCATGGCCGGGAAGCTGTAGGCACTGATGTCATGCGCCACCTTGAATGCTTCGCGAGAGATGCCGTCGAGAAAGTCGCCGGCGATCGCTTCGCGGGGCGCGAAGCCGATGCTGTGGACGAAGCCGTCGAACTTGGGCCACGTTTGGGCGAGGTCTGCGAAGAGCTTGTCGATCTGTGCGTCGTCAGACACGTCGCAGTCGAAGACCAGCTTGGAGTCGAACTCGGCGGCGAATTCGGTGATGCGGTCCTTGAATCGGTCGCCCACGTAGCTGAATGCCAGTTCTGCGCCTTGCTCGTGGCAGGCCTTGGCGATGCCGTAGGCGATGGAGCGATTGCTCAGGACGCCGGTGATCAGAAGTTTTTTGCCGGAAAGAAAGCCCATGGGACGACCTCGTGAAAATCTTGGGCAGAATTCTCGCATGCGGCTTCTATGGTGCTGGTTGTTGATGGTGTGCGCGTTTCCGGCGTGGGCTGCGCATGGCTATGCGATGTGGGACGACCTCAAGTACCCGGCGGGTTTTCCGCATTTCGACTACGTCAATCCCGATGCACCAAAGCGCGGCGAACTGCGGCTCGTGAGCAACCTGCGCTACTCCACCTTCGACAAGTACAACCCGTTCACGATCAAGGGCGCACCGCCGGCCTACCTGAGCAGCCTCATGTTCGACTCGCTGCTCGCCGGCTCGATGGACGAGACGGCCTCCGGCTACGGATTGCTGGCGGAGGACATCGTCGTGTCCCCCGACCGCCTCACAGCGACATTCAGGCTCCGGCCCGAGGCCCGCTTCCATGACGGAACGCCTGTCGAGGCGGCGGATGTCAAGTACAGCTACGACACGCTGATCGGGCCGTATGTCTCGCCGTCCTACAAGACGCTGCTCGAAGACGTCGAAAGCGCCGAGGTGATCGATGCCCACACCATCCGCTACAAGTTCAAGAAGGCCAATCGCGAACTGCCGCTGATCGTCGGCGGGTTGCCGGTCTTCAGCCGGCGTTGGGGCATGGAGAACGGCAAGGCCAAGCCTTTCGACCAGGTCGTGATGGACATCCCGATCGGAAGCGGTCCCTACAAGATCGGGCCGGTGCGCTTCGGCAAGGACATCACCTATGTGCGCGACCCGAACTACTGGGCGCGCGATCTCGGTGTCCGGCGCGGGTCCAACAATTTCGATCGCATCACGATCAAGATCTACAGGGACAACACCGCGCGCCTGGAGGCCCTGAAGGCGGGCGAATTCGACATGATGAGCTTCTACTCGGCGGGCGACTGGGCGCGTCGGGTGACCGGCAAGCGCTTCGACTCTGGCGAACTGGTCAAGCGGGAGTTCGAACACCGGCTGCCGTCCGGATTTCAGAGCTATGTGCTGAACACCCGCCGTCCGCAATTGCAGGACCTGCGCGTTCGAGAGGCACTGGGCCTCGCGCTGGACTACGAGTGGATGAATCGCCAGATGTTCTACAACGGCTATCCGCGTGTGCGCGATCTCTTCGGCAACACCGATTGCGCCGCCGAAGGGATGCCCTCGCCGGAGGAACTCAAGCTGCTCGAGCGCTGGCGCGGCAAGGTGCCCGATGCGGTGTTCGGCCCGATGTACACGCCGCCCACGACGGATGGACCGGGGCAGTCCCTGCGCAACAACCTCCGGATGGCGCGCGAGCTGCTCCAGCAGGCAGGCTGGGAATACCGCGACGGCGCGCTGCGCGATGCCAAGGGCGAGCCCATGGTGCTCGAATACCTCGACAGCAAGGAAGGTGGCGTTCGCACGGTGTCTCCGTGGATGCGCAACCTTGAGAAGCTCGGCATCACGCTGAAGTTCGCTTCGGTCGATTTCGCGCTGTATCAGCAGCGGCTGGACAAGTTCGAGTTCGACATCACCACGATCAACTTCCCCGGTACGCACAACCCCGGGCAGCAACTCGCAGACGTCTTCGGCAGCAAGGCCGCCAAGACGGAGAGCTCGGGCAACTTCATGGGCGTGAGCAGCCCGGCCGTCGACGCGTTGGTGGCTGACATCGTGCGCGCCGAGACGAAGCAGGAACTTCTTCCCGCCTGCCGCGCGCTGGACCGCGTGATCATGCAGAGCCACTATCTGATCCCGCAATGGACGCTGACAGCGCACCGCATTGCCTACAACGCATGGCGGCTGGATTACAAGTCGCCGATGCCGCCGTACGCGTCGGCCGAGGAGTGGATCATGACGACATGGTGGGCCCGCGAGGGCGAGGCCGATCGGAGGTAGACGCGGATGCTGGCCTATGTTCTGAAGCGGCTGCTGTTGTTCATCCCGACCCTGCTCGGCGTGCTGCTGGTCACCTTCGTGGTGATCCAGTTCGTTCCGGGCGGGCCGGTCGAGCAGTATCTGGCCGAGGCGAGGGCGAATGTGCGCGGCGGCGTCGAGTCCGGCGGCACCAACTACCGCGGCGACCAGGGCGTCGATCCGAAGCGGCTCGCGGAGATCAAGGCGCTCTATGGCTTCGACAAGCCGGCGCATGAGCGGCTCTTCCAGATGCTCGGGCAGTTCGCGCGCTTCGATCTCGGTCGAAGCTTCTTCCAGAACAAGGACGTATGGTCACTGATCCTCGAAAAGCTCCCGGTGTCCATCAGCCTCGGGCTCTGGACGTTCCTGATCAGCTATGGCGTTGCGGTGCCGCTCGGCGTGGCGAAGGCGGTGCGCGCCGGCACGCGATTCGACCTGGTCACCACGCTGCTGATCCTCGTGGGCTATGCGATTCCGGGCTTCGTGCTCGGCGTGGCGCTGCTGGTGGTCTTCGGCGGCCAACTGCAGTGGTTTCCGCTGCGGGGCCTGACCTCCGCCAACTGGGACGAGATGAACTGGGGCGCACGTATCGTCGACTACCTCTGGCACATCACGCTGCCCGTGACCGCGATGGTGCTCGGAAGCTTCGCAGTGACCTCGATGCTGACCAAGAACGCCTTCCTGGAGGAGATCCGCAAGCAGTACGTCCTGACCGCGCGGGCCAAGGGCCTGGGCGAGCGGCAGGTGCTCTGGAAGCACGTCTTCCGCAATGCGCTGATCCCGATCGTGACCGGACTGCCGGCCGCGTTCATTGGCGCGTTCTTCACCGGATCGCTGCTGATCGAAACGCTGTTTTCGCTCGACGGCCTTGGCCTGCTGGGCTACGAAAGCGTGATCCGTCGCGACTATCCAGTGGTGCTCGGCACGCTCTACCTCTTCACGTTGATCGGCCTGTTGACCAAGCTCATCTCCGATCTTTGCTACGTATGGGTCGACCCGAGGGTGAAGTTTGACTAGCGCGCCGCCCGTCCAGCCCGTGTCGCTGAGCCCGGGACGCCGCGCGTGGATGCGCTTCAAGCGCAACCGCCTGGGCTTCTGGAGCCTCGTGATCTTCGTCGCGATGGTGGTGCTGAGCCTCTTCGCGGAAGTGCTTTCGACCGACCGTCCGCTGGTCATGCGCTACGAGGGCAAGTTGTATTTCCCGGTGGTTCGCGACTATTCGGAGAAGACCTTCGGCGGGGACTTCGAGACGCCGACCGACTACCTCGATCCGTTCATCCGCGATCGCATCACACGGGGCGGCAATTGGGCGGTCTATGCACCCAACACGTACGGGCCGAAGACGCTCAACTACTTTGCGAAATCGCCAAGCCCCGCGGCACCGACGCGCGAGAACTGGCTCGGAACCGACGATCGCGGGCGGGACCTGCTTGCGCAACTGATCTACGGCTTCCGGGTGAGCGTGCTGTTCGGCCTTGCGTTGACTGCGATCGGCACAGTGCTCGGCATCGCCGCCGGCGCAGTGCAGGGCTATTTCGCCGGCAAGGTCGACCTGACCTTCCAGCGCTTCATCGAGATCTGGGGCTCGATGCCCGAGTTGTATCTGTTGATCATCTTCAGCGCGGTGTTCGCGCCGAGCGTGGCATTGCTCCTGATCCTCCTGAGTCTGTTCGGATGGATGGGCCTGTCCGACTACGTGCGCGCGGAGTTCCTGCGCAACCGGCAGATGGACTACGTGCGCGCTGCACGCGCGCTGGGGGTCGGCAACCTGCAGATCATGTGGCGGCACATCCTGCCGAACAGCATGACGCCTGTCGTCACCTTTCTGCCGTTTCGCATGAGTTCGTCCATCCTTGCGCTGACTTCTCTCGATTTCCTCGGGCTGGGCGTTCCGCCGGGAACCCCGTCGCTTGGCGAACTCCTGAACCAGGGCAAGGCGAACATCGATGCGTGGTGGATTTCGCTTTCCACCTTCGGTGTGCTCGTGATCACGCTGATGCTGCTCACCTTCATGGGCGATGCCTTGCGCGACGCCCTGGACCCCCGGAAGGCCGATCGATGACGCAGTCGCTTCTCGACGTCAAAGGGCTTCGCGTCGCATTCGGCGGCAAGGAAGTCGTGCACGGCGTCGACTTCCAGATCGCTCAAGGGGAAAAGCTCGCATTGGTCGGCGAATCCGGCTCCGGAAAGACGGTCACCGCGCTGAGCCTGCTTCGTCTCGCGCAGAACGCGGACGTTACCGGCGTCGCCAGCTTTGCGGGCGGGGAGGGCGGCGGCGCGCGCGATCTCCTGGCCCTGCCCGAATCGAAACTCCGCGGAATTCGGGGCAAGGAGATCGCGATGATCTTCCAGGAGCCGATGACCGCGCTCAATGCGCTCTATCCGGTCGGCGACCAGATCGCCGAGGTGCTCGAACTGCATCAGGCCATGTCGGCCAGGGCCGCGCACGAGGCAGCGGTGCAGTTGCTGGCCGATACCGGCATTCCCGAGCCGGCGCGGCGGGCGAGGGCGTTCCCGCACCAGTTGTCGGGCGGACAGCGACAGCGCGCCATGATCGCCATGGCATTGGCCTGCCGGCCACGCCTGCTGCTCGCGGATGAGCCAACGACGGCGCTCGACGTCACTGTCCGCGCGCAGATCCTCGATCTCCTGACCGATCTTCAACACAAGTACGGCATGGCGGTGCTGCTCATCACACACGACCTCAACCTCGTGCGCCGGTTCGCGGATCGGGTGGCAGTGATGGAGAACGGGTACATCGTCGAGCACGGCCTCGTGTCCACCGTTTTCGACGCGCCGCGACATCCGTACACCCGCAAGCTGATCGACAGCCGGCCGGAGAGGGATGTAGCGCCCGTCACGGATCGCCAAGCCGAGCCGGTGCTGGCGGCGAAGTCGCTGCGGGTGACTTACCCGGTCTCGCGACCTGGCTTCGCGGGCTGGTTCCGCAAAGGGGAATTCGTCGCGGTGCAGGGCGCGGACTTCCGCATCGCTCCGGGCGAAACACTCGGGGTCGTCGGCGAGTCTGGCTCGGGCAAATCCACGCTCGCGTTGGCGGCGCTGGGGTTGCTCAAGCATCAGGGGGAGCTCGATGTTGCCGGCAGGCGCTGGAACAACGGGGGCGCCAGCGACCGCGCGTTGCGCCGGGTGATGCAGGTCGTCTTCCAGGATCCGTTTTCATCACTCTCGCCCCGGATGACAGTCGAGCAAATCGTTGGCGAAGGCCTGACCGTGCACGCGCCGGATCTCGATACTGCAGCGCGGCGAGCACGTTCGCTCGACGTGCTGGCCCAGGTCGGCCTGACGGAAGCGCAGTTCCCGGCTCTGCTGGACCGCTATCCGCACGAATTCTCCGGCGGACAACGTCAGCGACTTGCGGTTGCGCGGGCCTTGATCGTCGATCCAAAGTTGTTGGTGCTCGACGAGCCCACCAGCGCGCTGGATGTGACGATCCAGAAGCAGGTGCTTGGGCTGCTGCAGCGCCTGCAGCGCGAACGGGGACTCAGCTACCTGCTGATCACGCATGACGTGGAAGTGATCCGAGCCATGGCGCACCAGGTCATCGTGATGAAGGACGGCGCGATCCTCGAGTCCGGCCCGGTTGGCCAGGTGCTCGATGCGCCCGGACATCCCTATACGCAGAAGCTGGTCGCCGCCGCGATGGCCGATTGAAGGGCGCCTGGAGCGCAAATGTCGCTGATCAGTGATGACAGGCGCGATGCCTGGCGCGCAGCGCTGGCGTGCATGGTGGCCCTCGCTGTTGCCATGGGGCTGGGGCGGTTTGCATTCACGCCGATGCTTCCGGTCATGCTTCATGAAGGCAAGCTCGATCTGCAAGCAGGTGGCCTGCTGGCATCGCTGAACTACCTCGGCTACTTCCTCGGCGCGCTCAGTTGTGCGGCGATTCGCGTGCGGCCGGCGAGCATGGTGCGCGGCGGGCTTGTCGCAACCGCCGCGCTGCTGCTCGGGATGGGCCTTCTGCACGGCTTCACCGTATGGAGCATCTTGCGATCCGCGGCGGGAGTCATGAGCGCGTGGACCTTCGTATTCGCTTCCGGCTGGGGTTTGCGACGGCTCGCAGAAACCGGCGTGCCGGCGCTAGGCGGCGTCATCTACACCGGCCCGGGAATCGGCATCGCCGTCACGGGACTGCTGGGCGGCGCGATAGGGCGCTCGGGATCGGATGCCGGATGGATCGGGCTCGGCCTGCTGGCGCTCGTCCTGATCGCGGCGGTCTGGTTTGTCTTCAGCGACGGCGCGGAGGCGCACGCAGCTGGGCCAACCGGCACGGTTGCCAATCCGCCGCCTGTCGATTCCGCCGCCGTGCGCAGCGACGCACTCTGGTTGGTGGCGTTGTACGGGCTCGCCGGGTTCGGTTACATCATCACGGCGACATTTCTGCCGGTGATCGCGCGCCATGCGCTCCCAGGGTCGCCGTGGCCCGACCTGTTCTGGCCGCTTTTCGGCCTCGCGGTCGTCCCAGGGGCGCTGATTGGTGCGCGTGCTCCCGTCCATTGGGACAACAGGCTGCTGCTGGCGATCGCGTACCTGTTTCAGGCCCTGGGGGTCATCCTTTCCGTGATCTGGCCCACGATCGTGGGATTCGCCCTGGGGAGCCTCCTGCTGGGATTGCCTTTCACAGCCATTACCCTTTTTGCCATGCGGGATGCTCGCCGCCTGCGTGGCAATTCTTCCGCCGGATTGATCGGGTACGCGACAGCGTCGTACGGCGTTGGACAGATCCTGGGCCCGTTGTTTGCTGCACCACTGGCGCAACGCACCGGCTCTTTCACCATGCCTCTGTTGGTCGCTGCGGCGGCTCTGGCCACAGGCGCGCTGCTTTTTACCTGTGTTTGGTGGCGATCCCGTTCTCCCAAAACGGCTCCGGACAGGTAGAAACTGCTATTACGTAACGCATTTGGCATATAATTCAAATCTCACGACCAAACGGGCGGGTACCAACCGCCCGTTTTTTATTGGTCGACGCAATTTGGTGCGGCTCATGCGGGGCGGGCGGCACCGACAAGGCAAGCAAACATTTCAAGGGCGCATACAGACACGTGGCATTGCAGCAGACAGTGGAAACAACCGTGGCCGGGCTAGGCTACGACTTGGTCGAGATTGAGCGCTCGGCGGGTGGATTGCTGCGCGTCACGATTGATTTGCCGTGGAATGGCCCCAATTCATCCGATGCGGCCGCCGGAGCACCGGAGCCACTGGTGACGGTCGAGGATTGCGAAAAAGTTACCCGGCAGTTGCAGTTTGCGCTCGAGGTCGATGGGGTCGACTACAAGCGCCTCGAGGTGTCATCGCCGGGCATCGATCGCCCGTTGCGCAACGAGCAGGATTTCGAGCGTTTTGTCGGCGAAGTGATCGACATCACCCTCAAGGCGCCGATGGGCGCGGCCGCGGCTGGTCAAGTGGCAGCCAACCGCAAGAAGTTTCGCGGCACGCTGGAGCGCGTCGCAGGCCCGGAGGGTTCCTCGGGTTGGCAAATCGTCTGGAGCGATGAGCCAGCGCCAAAGCCCGGCCAGAAAGTCAGCAAGAAGCGCGCGCCCGCACCGTTGCAGGCGCTCGGTTTTGTCTTGGACGAGTTGCGCGAGGCGCGGCTCGCGCCAATCGTGGATTTCAAGGGGCGCAGGCCCAAACCAGGCACGTTGGTGTCGGACTGAACGAGGAGAGTGGTGGCATGAATCGCGAAATGTTGATGTTGGTGGATGCGATCTCGCGCGAGAAGAACGTCGAACGTGACGTCGTCTTCGGCGCTGTCGAGTCCGCCCTTGCACAAGCGACCAAGAAGCTCTATCCGGGTGATGTGGACATTCGTGTGGCGATCGACCGCGAAAGCGGCGACTACGAAACGTTCCGCCGCTGGCATGTGGTGCCTGACGAGGCTGGTCTGCAAATGCCCGATCAGGAAATCCTGCTCTTCGAAGCCAAGGAAGAGATGCCGGACATCGAGATCGACGAGTACATCGAGGAGTCCGTCGAATCCATGCCGATCGGCCGTATCGGTGCAATGGCTGCAAAGCAGGTGATCCTGCAGAAGATCCGCGACGCGGAACGCGAGATGCTGCTCAACGACTTCATGTCGCGCGGCGAAAAGATCTTCACCGGCACCGTCAAGCGCCTGGACAAGGGCGACATCATCGTTGAGGCCGGCCGCGTCGAAGGCCGTCTGCGCCGCAGTGAAATGATCGCCAAGGAAAACCTGCGCAACGGCGATCGCGTGCGGGCCATGATCATGGAGGTCGACCTCACACTGCGCGGCGCGCCGATCATCCTGTCGCGTGCCGCGCCGGAATTCATGATCGAGCTGTTCCGCCAGGAAGTGCCCGAGATCGAGCAAGGCCTGTTGGAGATCAAGAGCTGCGCCCGCGATCCCGGCTCGCGCGCCAAGATCGCCGTGCTGTCGCACGACAAGCGCGTGGACCCGATCGGCACCTGCGTTGGCGTTCGCGGCACGCGGGTAAATGCGGTTACCAATGAACTCGCAGGCGAGCGCGTCGATATCGTGCTCTGGAGCGAAGACCCGGCCCAATTCGTGATCGGCGCACTCGCGCCGGCCAACGTGACCTCGATCGTCGTCGACGAGGAAAAGCACGCGATGGACGTGGTGGTCGATGAGGAAAATCTCGCGATCGCAATCGGCCGCGGCGGTCAGAACGTGAGGCTTGCTTCGGACTTGACCGGTTGGAAGATCAACATCATGGATGCCAACGAATCGGCGCAGAAGCAAGCGACCGAAACCGACGCCAGCCGCAAGCTTTTCATGGAAAAGCTCGACGTGGACGAAGAAATCGCGGACATCCTGATCTCCGAAGGCTTCACGAGCCTCGAAGAAGTGGCTTACGTGCCGATCTCGGAAATGCTCGAGATCGAGGCTTTCGACGAAGACACGGTCAACGAACTGCGTTCGCGCGCCAAAGATGCGTTGCTCACGCTGGAAATCGCCCGCGAAGAAAACGTCGAGAGCGTCTCTCAGGACCTGCGGGACCTCGCCGGACTCGATCCGGCGCTTATACCGAAGCTGGCCGAGGCGGGTGTGCATACCCGTGACGACCTGGCCGACCTCGCGGTCGACGAACTCACCGAGATCACCGGCCAGAGCGCCGATGACGCCAAGAACCTCATCTTGAAGGCCCGCGAACATTGGTTCGCCGGCCAAGAGTGATGGTCATGGAGGCACGAAACGAATATGTCCAGTACCACTGTCGCCGAGTTCGCACACGAACTCAAGAAGACTCCAGAAATCCTGCTTGATCAACTCAAGAGCGCGGGCGTGCCCAAGGCCGCCGCATCGGATGCGCTCACCGAGTCGGACAAGCAACGTTTGCTTGGCTTCCTGAAGGCCAGCCACGGCACGGTCGAGCCGGAGCGCAAGAAGATCACGCTCACGAAGAAGTCGACCAGCGAGATCAAGCAGGCGGACGCGACGGGTCGCGCCCGGACCATTCAGGTTGAAGTGCGCAAGAAGCGCACCTTCATCCAACGCGACGAAGGTCATCCTGCCGCAGCGGAGGCCGCTGCGCCGCAAGTTGAAGCCCACCCTGCAGCCGCTCCCGCGGCACCTCGCATCGATGAAATCGAACTCGCCCGACGCGAGGAAGAGGCACGACGTCAAGCCGAGCTGATCCGCCGCCAGGAAGAGGAACTCGCCGAGAAGCGCCGCCTGCGCGAGGAGGCGGAAGCGCGTGAACGCGCCCGCGCCGAAGAGGCCGAACGCGCGGAGCAGGAGGCGAAAGCTGCCGCTTTGAAGAAGGCCGCGGAAGCTGCGGCTGCCGCCGCCGTCACGGCCGGTGGTCCCGAAGCCGCCGAAGAGGCTCCAGCAGAAGAAGCGAACCGCAAGGCTGCTGAACCGTCCCCCGCGCAAGCCAAGGAAGATGCCAAGGCCAAGGCCGCAGCCGAGTCGAAGGCGCGCGCCGAGGAAGAGGCCACACGCGCCCGCGATCTCGATGAGCGCCGCCGCAAGGCATTGGCCGAAGCCGAGGCGATCCGCGCGATGTTGAATTCGCCAGCGCGCGTGTTGACCCCGAAGGCACCCGAGAGGCCCGCCGCCGAAGCGAAGGCAGGGGTGAAGGGTACGCTCCACAAGCCGACAGCACCTGCGGCCCGTACGGCCGCGCCGGCTGCGGCTCCGGGCGCACAAGCGCCTGCCCCTGCGGCCGGTGCCGGATCGGGCAAGGAAGTGAAGTCGGCCAAGCTCTCCTCGAGCTGGGCGGGCGACACGGCCAAGAAGAAGGAAATCAAGACCCGCGGCGATGCCAGCGGTGGCGTTGGCCGAGGCAATTGGCGCGGTGGTCCGCGCGGCCGACGCGGCAACGACCGCAACGGCATGGAGGAACGCGCGCCGGCAGCGCCGATCGAGGCGCGTGTGCTTGAAGTGCACGTGCCCGAGACCATCACGGTGGCAGAGCTTGCACACAAGATGTCCATCAAGGCCTCGGAAGTCATCAAGCAATTGATGAAGCTTGGCCAGATGGCGACGATCAACCAGTCGCTCGACCAGGACACCGCGATGATCATCGTGGAGGAAATGGGCCACAACGCCGTGGTTGCGGCGCTGGACGATCCTGAAGCCTTCACCGACGAGGACGTGTCGGCACAACAAGCCGAAGCGTTGCCACGTGCGCCGGTCGTGACCGTCATGGGTCACGTCGACCACGGCAAGACCTCCCTGCTGGACTACATCCGCCGCGCCAAGGTCGCTGCGGGCGAAGCTGGCGGCATCACGCAGCACATTGGCGCCTATCACGTCGAAACGGAACGAGGCATGGTGTCCTTCCTGGACACCCCGGGCCACGAGGCGTTCACCGCCATGCGTGCTCGCGGCGCCCAGGCGACCGACATCGTGATCCTGGTGGTGGCTGCGGACGACGGCGTCATGCCGCAGACCAAGGAAGCCATCAAGCACGCGAAGGCCGCAAACGTGCCGATCGTCGTGGCGATCAACAAAATCGATAAGCCCGACGCCAACCTCGACCGCGTCAAGCAAGAACTGGTCGCTGAAGAAGTCGTGCCCGAAGAGTACGGCGGCGACACGCCGTTCGTCCCTGTGTCCGCCAAGACGGGGCAGGGCGTCGATGACCTGCTCGAGCAGGTTCTGCTTCAGGCTGAAATTCTGGAACTCAAGGCGCCTGTGGACGCAGCCGCCAAGGGTCTGGTCATCGAAGCTCAGCTCGACAAGGGCCGTGGTCCCGTCGCCACGGTGCTGGTTCAGTCCGGCACGCTCAAGACCGGCGATGTCGTGCTGGCAGGTTCGACCTATGGCCGCGTTCGCGCCATGATCGACGAGGACGGCAAGCCGGTGAAGAGCGCGGGCCCGTCCATCCCTGTGGAAATCCAGGGTCTGACGGAAGTGCCTCAGGCTGGCGACGAGTTCATGGTGATGGGCGACGAGCGCCGTGCACGCGAAATCGCGACCTATCGTGCGGGCAAGTTCCGCAACACCAAGCTCGCGAAGCAGCAGGCGGCCAAGCTGGAGAACATGTTCGCGGACATGACCGCCGGCGAAGTCAAGACGGTGCCGATCATCATCAAGGCCGACGTGCAGGGCTCGCAGGAAGCGCTCTCGCAGTCCCTGCTCAAGCTCTCGAACGAAGAGGTCAAGGTGCAGGTCGTGTATGCCGCAGTGGGTGGCATCAGCGAGTCGGACATCAATCTGGCGATCGCTTCGAAGGCGATGGTCATCGGCTTTAACGTGCGCGCCGACGCTGGTGCGCGCAAGCATGCCGAAGGCAACAACATCGAGATCCACTACTACAGCATCATCTATGACGCTGTGGACGATCTGAAGACGGCGATGGCCGGCATGCTGGCACCCGAGCGGCGCGAAGAGATCATCGGCTCGGCCGAGATCCGTACCGTGTTCGTGGCCTCCAAGATCGGTACGGTCGCGGGTTCGTACGTCACCTCCGGCTCGGTCAACCGCAACGCGCACTTCCGCCTGCTGCGCGACAACGTGGTGATCTATACCGGCGAGATCGAATCGCTCAAACGCATGAAGGACGATGTGCGCGAAGTGCGCGAAGGCTTCGAGTGCGGTATCAAGCTCAAGAACTACAACGACATCAAGGAAGGTGATCAGTTGGAGTTCTTCGAGATCAAGGAAATCGCCCGGACGCTGTAAGCAACCGGATCGATCACGACCATGCCCAAGAAAAAGTCCGCTGTCCCCAATCGCGCCTTCAAGGTCGCCGATCAGATCCAACGCGATCTGACGGAGCTGATCGCGCGCGAATTGAAGGATCCGCGGGTGGGCATGGTCACGATCCAGGCCGTCGAGGTCACGCCGGACTACGCGCACGCGAAGGTTTTCTTCAGCCTGCTCGTCGGCGATCCGGTCGAAACGACCGAGGCGTTGAACCAGGCGGCCGGCTTCCTGCGCAACGGCCTTTTCAAGCGTCTGCACATCCATACGGTGCCGACGCTGCACTTCCAGTTCGATCGCACGACCGAACGCGCCGCTGACATGAATGCGCTGATCGCGCAGGCCGTCGCTTCCCGTTCCAAAGACGACTGAAGATGAACGCGCCACGCACACGGGTGCAGCGGCGCCCTGTGCATGGGGTGTTGCTGCTCGACAAACCGCTGGGTCTCTCCAGTAATCAGGCCTTACAGAAGGCCAAGTGGTTGCTGCGCGCGGAGAAAGCGGGACACACCGGAACGTTGGACCCTCTTGCCACCGGCGTTCTGCCCCTGTGCTTCGGGGCGGCCACCAAGTTCAGCCAGCTTCATCTGGATGCGGACAAGACCTACGAGGCCGTCGCACGCCTTGGCGTGAAGACTTCGACCGGCGATGCCGAAGGCGAAGTGATCGAGCGTCGCCCGGTCGCGGTGAACGAGGGCGACCTCGCGCGGGTGCAAACCCGCTTCACCGGCCCGATCCGTCAGGTGCCGCCGATGCACAGCGCCCTGAAGAAGGACGGCAAGGCACTCTACGAATACGCCCGGGAAGGCCTCGAGGTCGAGCGCGCCGCGCGCGACGTCGTCATTCACAGCCTTTCGATCACAGCGCAACCGGGCAGTGACGATATCCACATCCGGGCGACCGTCAGCAAGGGGACCTACATCCGCACGCTCGGCGAAGACATCGGAGAAGCTCTGGGTTGCGGCGCCCACCTCGTCGCCTTGCGGCGTATCGCTACCGGCGGCTTCCATGCGAGCCAGTGCGTCACGCTTGAGGCCTTCGAAGCCATGGATGAAAGCGAGCGCATTGCCCGGCTGCTGCCGCCCGAGTCGCTCGTCGCCGATCACATCCGTGTCACGCTCGGTGCCGAAGATGCCGGGCGCTTTCTCTCCGGGCTTCGCCGCCGCGGGGGCTGGGCCGATTCGCCGGCGGTGGCCGTGTTCGGCGACCGGCCCCGGACCTTCCTCGGCACGGCCCATGTGAAGGCCGGTGAACTCATTCCTGGGCGCTTGCTGAGCCCTATCGAAATACAGCAAACACTATTGACCGAAGCGACACCATGAGCACAAATCAGATTCGCAACATCGCCATCATTGCCCACGTTGACCATGGCAAGACCACGATGGTCGACCAACTTCTACGCCAGTCGGGCACCTTCGCCGAGCACGAGAAGGTGGTCGACACGGTGATGGACAACAACGCCATCGAAAAAGAGCGTGGCATCACGATCCTGGCCAAGAACTGCGCCGTGACCTGGAAGGGCACCCATATCAACATCGTGGACACCCCTGGGCACGCCGACTTCGGAGGCGAAGTGGAGCGTGCGCTCAGCATGGTCGACGGCGTCGTGCTGCTGATCGACGCGCAGGAAGGCCCGATGCCGCAGACGCGCTTCGTGACCAAGAAGGCGCTGGCCCTTGGCCTCAAGCCGATCCTGGTCGTGAACAAGGTCGACAAGCCGGGTGCGCGTCCGGACCACGTGGTCAACGCCGCTTTCGACCTGTTCGACAAGTTGGGCGCCACCGACGAGCAGTTGGACTTTCCCGTGGTCTACGCATCCGGCATCAATGGCTGGTCGTCACTCGAAGAGGGCGAGCCGGGTGAGCAATGGGGGCCGGACATGTCGGCTCTTTTCGACACCGTCCTGAAGCACGTGCCTGCGCACGCTGGCGATCCGGACGCACCGCTGCAACTGCAGATTTCGGCGCTCGACTTCTCGACCTTCGTGGGCCGCATCGGGGTGGGCCGCGTCAACGCGGGGACGATCAAGCCAATGATGGACGTCGTCGTGATGGAAGGGCCGGACGGCAAGGCGATCAAGGGGCGCATCAACCAGGTGCTGACTTTCCAGGGGCTGGACCGCGTGCAAACCAAGGAAGCGGGCCCCGGTGAGATTGTGTTGATCAACGGCATCGAGGAAATCGGCATCGGCGTGACGGTGACCGACCCGCTCAAGCCGGCGCCGTTGCCAATGCTTCGCGTCGACGAACCGACGCTGACCATGAACTTCTGCGTGAACACCAGCCCGCTGGCAGGCCGCGAAGGCAAGTACGTCACCAGCCGCCAGATCTGGGACCGCCTGCAGAAGGAGCTTCAGCACAACGTCGCGTTGCGCGTGAGTGAGACCGACGAAGAAGGCGTCTTCGAGGTCATGGGCCGCGGCGAACTGCACCTGACCATCCTGTTGGAAAACATGCGCCGCGAAGGCTACGAAATGGCCGTGTCGAAGCCGCGCGTGGTGTTCCGGGACATCGACGGTGTCCGCAACGAACCGATCGAAATGGTCACGGCAGACATCGAGGAACAGCATCAAGGCGGCGTGATGCAGGCACTGGGCGAGCGCAAGGGTGATCTGGTCAACATGGAACCGGACGGCAAGGGCCGTGTGCGCCTCGAATACCGCATTCCCGCGCGCGGCCTGATCGGGTTCAGCAACGAATTCCTCAACCTGACGCGCGGTTCGGGCCTGATCTCGAACATCTTCGACGGCTATGAGCCGCACAAGGGCGACATCGGCGGCCGCAAGAACGGTGTGCTGATCTCGATGGACGACGGCGAAATCTTCACCTACGCGCTCGGCAAGCTGGACGATCGCGGCCGCATGTTCGTGCGCGCGAACGATCCGGTGTACGAGGGCATGATCGTCGGCATCCATAGCCGCGACAACGACCTGGTGGTCAACGCAACGCGCACCAAGCAGCTCACGAACTTCCGCGTCTCGGGCAAGGAAGACGCGATCAAGATCACGCCGCCGATCGATCTCACGCTCGAATACGGCGTCGAGTTCATCGAAGACGACGAGCTGGTCGAGATCACGCCCAAGAGCGTGCGTCTGCGTAAGCGCTACCTCAAGGAACACGAGCGCAAGCGCGCCTCGCGCGAGGCTGCCTGATGCGGGCCGCAGGTCGTGGATTGACCCATGGCCGTGCGGCGTGGCTAATGGTCGCCGTGACCCTGATGTGGGCCACGGCCGGTCTGGTCACACGGCATCTGGAACACGCGCGCAGCTTCGAAGTGACGTTCTGGCGCAGCTTCTTCACGCTGATTGCGCTGCTCGTCATCCTGCCCCTGTGGCAGGGGCGGGCCGTGTTCGCCAAGATCCGTCGTGGCGACCGCGAGCTGTGGATCTCGGGCATCTGCTGGAGCGTGATGTTCACCGCCTTCATGGTGGCGCTCACGCTGACCAGCGTTGCCAACGTACTCGTCACAATGGCTGTCGGGCCGCTGTTGACCGCGCTTGTCGCGCGGATCTTCATCGGCCACAAGCTGCCAGCGCGCACCTGGGGCGCGATCGTGGTGGCAGGGCTGGGCATCGGCTGGATGTACGGCACGCAACTGGGCGAGGGCCTGCTCGCGGGCACGCTCGTGGCCCTGTGCGTTCCGCTTGCGGCCGCGTGCAACTGGACCGTGGTCCAGCATGCCCATGCGAAGGGGCATGACATCGACCTCGTGCCGGCGGTTCTGATCGGCGCAGCGATCTCGGCACTGGTGACGTTGCCGCTCGCGTGGCCGTTTCAGGCCAACACGCACGACCTGAGTCTGCTGGCCTTTCTCGGCCTCGTGCAACTCGCGATACCGTGCGTGCTTTCGGTGATCTGCGCCCGGGTGCTGAAGGCGCCCGAGGTCTCCCTGCTTGCGCTTCTCGAAGTGATCTTCGGCATCGCTCTGGCGTGGGTCGGTGCTGGTGAAGAACCGCCGCCGAGCGTGCTGACCGGCGGTGCACTGGTGATTGGCGCGCTGGTCTTCAACGAGCTGCTGGGCATGCGCGAGCGCCGCGCACCCCGTGCGGCATTGACTGGATCCTCCTGAGTTCGGGACAACCCCTGTCCACCAGGCCGGGACCGCCGCGTTTATTCGTTTTCGAAGGAAGGTATCGATGCGACTTTCATCCACTCTTCTGGCTTGCGCCCTGGTTGCAGTGCCGTTCTGTGCGTCGGCGCAGGTGTCGATCAACATCAACGTGCCCGGCGTCGTCGCAGTGGCGCCGCCCGCGCCGCGTTATGAGCCGGTCCCGCCGCCTCGCGTGGGTTATGTGTGGGTGCCGGGGGTCTGGCAGTACCGGCACGACGCCTACGCATGGCAGCAAGGCTATTGGCAGGCAGCAAGGCCGGACTACGTCTATGCGCCTGGCCGCTGGGTGCGTGCCGAAGGCGGATGGCGCTGGGTCGAGCCCGAATGGAAGGCCGGCAAGTACAAAGAGCCGAAGGGCCACCGTCACGATCACAATCATGACTACGACGATGATCACTATCACTGCCCTCCCGGGCAGGCGAAAAAGGGCCGCTGCTGATCGGTCCGCTGCAAATGAAAAAAGGGCCGGTCACCGGCCCTTTTTCTTTGTGCTTCGCCTCGCAACTCAGGGGCGAGCAACCTTCCAGATGCCGTTCACACCGTCGCCGGTCTTGTCCCCGGGCTTGGTGTCCTTTGCCCAGTAGTACAGCGGCGAACCCTTGTAGGCCCACTGCTTCTTGCCGTCGTCGCGGGTGATGATCGTGTAGGCGCCCATCGGCTTGGCGGCATCGGCGACCGGGAGCGGCGGCCAGTTGGTGGCGCACGGGCCGTTGCAGGCCGACTTGCCGCTGTTGGGCGCGTCACGGTCGAAGGTGTAAAGCGTCATGCCCGTCGGGCCGATCAGCACGCCGTCGGCGGTGCGGGTGGGCGTGTCCGGGGCGGGCGACATGCTTCCGCAACCGGCGAGCAGGGCGGTGGCAAGGATCGAAGCGCTGAGCAGTTTCATGAAGTTTTCTCCTTCGGTTGAAAAAAATCGGTGCGAGGTTGCAGTCTATCCATCGGTCTTTTCGAGCTGACGGTACACGGCGGTGGCAAGTGTGAGCAGGGCATCCCGGGAGAGCGGGCCGGTCAATGCATAGCCGAAACCTCGGTCGACCCAATAGAAACTGGGGACCGGGCCGTCGGCCGAGAAGCGAAATGCCGTTTCATCTGCGCGCGGAGCATTTGACGACGGCCCCAGGCTCCCGACATAGAGCGTGAGCCTTTCGCCGCTGGCGCGTTCGAACATGAACTGCGCGCGGGCGCCTTCGTTGCCTGGCAGCAGGCGGCCACCGACAAGCGCGTAGCCCTGCGCTGAGAGATCGGGCACCCGCAAAGGCCTGTCGAGGCGCTTGGACAGCCACTGAACGAGGTGCTGCTGTTCGGCTGCCGCCACTTCAACGGGGTGACGTTTCTCCGGCGCATAGACGACGTGCGCCACTGCGGCAGCATGAACGAATTCGCGGGCCGCCGGCGAACGCGCGAGCATCGATCCGGTGTGGGAACCCGCCCATTGCGCACTGGCCAGCCAACCGGCGCCGAACGCCATCGCGATACCTGCAGCCATGCCGCCCCAGCGCGCCCACCTGGCCTTGCGCGCGTGCGACTGCGCGGCAAGTCCCGTTGCGGCCAACAGGTTCGGCGGAATCGGTTCGTCCAGCACGTCGCGATGCAACTGGCGCAATGCGTCACGCTGCGCCAACCATTCGGGCGAGGCGTCATCGAGATTGTGATCGGTGGTCTTCATGACGTTGGCCGACTATTTGAGGCGCCGCAGGCCGGGGCGGCCCGTGACCGGTGGCGGCGCTGATTCCATCAGTTCTCGCAGGCGATCGCGTGCCCGCGAAAGTCGCGACATCACGGTGCCGGCGGGAATACCGAGCACCTTGGCGACCTGCGCATAGGACAGGTCCTCCAGCGCCACCAGCAGAAGCACGGAGCGCTGGTCTTCAGGCAGAAGCAGCACGCAGCGTTGAAGATCGATGGCCTGGTCGCGATGTGAGTCGACAACGCGCAGCTCATGGACTGCGTCCTCGACGTCGACCGAATTGCGTGCCGGTGCGCGGCGAACCTGGCTCGCGAACACGTTGTGCATGATCGTGAAGAGCCACGCGCGCAGATCCGTGCCAACACTCCACAAGCGCCATTTGCTGCAGGCGCGCTCGAGCGTGTCCTGCACCAGGTCATCGGCAGCCCAGGCATCGCCGGTCAGCGCGCGGGCATAGCGACGCAGGCTCGGGATGTGTTCGACGATGGCGCTGGAATCCATGGATGCAGTTTGGCTGATGCTGCATCAACGCCGGCGGCCCGGCGTTTATTCCACGGCGTTCAAAAAAATTAGCCTGCGTCTCTCAGGACACGCCGCTTGAGCGGCTTTGCGGGATTCCCGCCGTAGACGGTCCACGCGTCGAGCGACCTGAATGCGACGCTGCGTGCGCCCAGTACCGCACCTTCGCCGACCTCCACGCCAGGGCCGACGAAGGCTTCGGCCGCGATCCAGGCTTGCGGACCGATCGTGATGGGACGTGCGATGAGTTGAAAGGCGGCCGACGAGATATCGTGGGTGCCGGCGCAGAGGTGCGCCCCCTGGGACACCAGCGCGCCACGCCCAAGCGAGATCGGCGCCATGTTGTAGCAAGTCACCCGTTCGGCCAGGAGCGCCCGATCCGCGAGATGGAGGTGAGGGGGGTACCAGACTCTTGCACTGCCGCGTACGTCGCACGACAAGCCGAGCTTGGCGCCGAAGAGCTTCAGCAGGAAACGGCGCCAGAAGCTCATTTGCGGTGGCGTCCAGGACGCGAGGACAGCCCAGGTCACGTTCCAGACGGCGCGCATGATCCGGTTGCCCAGCGAGAAGCTCGGGCCGCCTTCGAGTGGATTGACGCGAGAGGCGTCGAGGGGTTGCAGCGCCATCCGTTGGACTCCTCAGCGGGTTCTGTTCTTCATGGCCCGTTCGACTTCACGTTTGCCTTCGCGATCCTTGATGGTGTCGCGCTTGTCGTGCTCGGCCTTGCCCTTCGCGAGAGCGATCTCGCATTTGACCTTGCCGGCTTTCCAGTGCAGGTTGATCGGGATGAGCGTGTAGCCCTTCTGCTCGACCTTGCCGATGAGGCGGCGGATCTGTTCCTTGTGCAGAAGCAGCTTCTTGGTACGCACCGAATCGGGGGTGATGTGCGTCGACGCCGAGCGCAGCGGGTTGATCTGGCAACCGATCACGAAGAGCTCGCCTTCCCGGATCACCACGTAGCCGTCGGTCAGTTGCACCTTGCCTTCACGCAGCGACTTGACCTCCCAGCCTTCGAGGACCATGCCGGCCTCGAAGCGCTCTTCGAAGAAATAGTTGTACGCGGCTTTCTTGTTGTCCGCGATTCGGGAAGAGGGGTCCTGCTGCTTCTTTTTGGTGGCCATGGTGAATCAAGTGAGGTCGGCATGGCTTCAATACAATCCGTCGCGCACGCTGTGCCCATTCTATGAAAACAGTCCACAAGTCCATCCTCATCTGGTACAGCGCCGACGAGATGTACGCCCTAGTCACCGACGTGGCGAAGTACCCGGAGTTCCTCCCGTGGTGCGACCGGTCCAAGGTGATCGAGCAAGACGATTTCGGCATGACCGCCGAAGTCGGTCTTGCGTTCAGCGGCTTCCACAAGAGCTTCACCACCCGCAACACGCACGTGCCGGGCCGCGAAGTGCACCTGAAGCTCGTCGATGGGCCGTTCTCCAACCTCGATGGCGTCTGGAAATTCACGCCCGTGGGAGAGGACGGCGAGCGCGCTTGTCGCGTCGAACTCAATCTCACCTATGGCTTCAGCAGCATCGCGCTGCAGACGCTGGTCGGCCCGGTGTTCGACAAGATCGCATCCAGTCTCGTCGAAGCCTTCGTGAAGCGTGCCGAACACATCTACGGCGTTGTCTGATGCTGCGAGTGACGGTGGCTTGCTCGCCCGCGGTGCGGGTTGTGTTCGAAGAAGTCGTCAGCCTTCCCGAAGGCGCATGCGTGCGCGATGCGATCCTGGCGAGCGGGCTTGCCGCGACATATCCCGCGTTCGACTGGCAGGCCGCGGCGCCGGGTATCTGGGGGCGTGCCGTTGAATGGACGCAGGAGGTCGCCAATCTCGATCGCGTCGAACTCTGCCGCCCGCTGGCCGTCGATCCCAAGGTAGCGCGGCGCGAGCGCTTCAAGCAGCAGGGAGCCCGGGGCACCGGGTTGTTCGCGCACCGCCGCAAGGGCGGCAAGGCGGGCTATTGATGGATGGTCGCAGGACTGCTTACTTGCATTCCGAATCGATCACGCCCTGAAGACGCTTCTGTTCGGCTGCTCGCATGTCGTCGTCCAGGATCTCGCGTTCGCCCTGAGCATTGACGCGTGCCACGCGCATGCCGCTGTCCATGGTGGCCTTGCCTTCGCGAGCGCGCTTGCAGTTGTCCGCCTTGGCCTGCGCGACTTTCTGCGCCTCAGCTGCCTGCTTGGCCTTTTCGGCTTCCTCGGCCTTGCGCGTCTTTTCCTCGAGGTCCTTGTCGACACCAGACGGCTTGGCGGCAGCGGTCGGGGCGGGGGCCGGAGCCGGCGCGTCCGCTCCAGAGCCTTCCGCTGCGGCCGGCGCGCTGAAGTTCAAGCGCTTGGCGGAGTTGGGCTTGCGGAGGATGTTCTTCTCGGGAATCTCGATCGGGGGCGGCTGATCGCTGAAGACCTTCTTGTTGTCCTTGTCGATCCATTGCCATTGCGCCTGCGCGCCCAAGGGCAGCAGGAACAACGATCCAATGACGAGGAGGTGCGCGAGTTTCATGGTCGGCAGTTTAGCGTTCCCTTACGTTTTGCAACCTGAACGCTGGCATTTTCGCAACGGTCGAGTACCGATTCGGACGCAGTTCGGACCTTTCAGTATGGGCCGACGCAAGCCCCTTCGCCTCGGAAAAGACCGGGCCATCGTTACAATCCGTCTTTTGGAGCTTCACCCATGCGCCTTCTCGGCAAAGCGCTCACCTTCGACGACGTGTTGCTGGTGCCAGCGTATTCCCAGGTCCTCCCGAAGGACACCTCTCTCGCCACCCGGCTCTCCCGAAACATCACCCTGAACCTGCCCCTGGTCTCTGCGGCCATGGACACCGTGACCGAGGCCCGCCTCGCGATCGCGATGGCGCAGGAAGGTGGGATCGGCATCATCCATAAGAACTTCACGCCCGCCGAGCAGGCCGCCCAAGTCGCCAAGGTCAAGCGCTACGAGTCCGGCGTTCTGCGCGACCCAGTCGTCATCACGCCCCAGCACAGCGTTCGGCAGGTGATCGCACTGTCGGAACAGCTGGGCATCTCGGGCTTCCCGGTGTGCGACAACGGCAAGGTGGTCGGTATCGTGACCGGCCGCGACCTGCGATTCGAAAGCCGCTATGACGCCCCGGTGAGCGAGATCATGACCCCACGCGATCGGCTCATCACCGTGCCGGACGGCACCACGCTCGCCGATGCGAAGGCTTTGCTCAACAAGCACAAGCTCGAGCGACTCCTGGTCATCAATGGCTCCTGGGAGCTCAAGGGCCTGATCACCGTCAAGGACATCACCAAGCAGACCAGTTTCCCGAATGCAGCGCGCGACGCCAGCGGCCGTCTGCGCGTGGGTGCGGCGGTCGGTGTGGGCGAGGGCACCGAAGAGCGCGTTGAGGCGCTGGTCAAGGCCGGCGTCGATGCGCTCGTGGTCGACACTGCCCACGGACACAGCCAGGGCGTGATCGAGCGGGTCCGCTGGGTCAAGAAGAACTATCCGCAGGTCGACGTGATCGGCGGCAACATCGCGACCGGCGATGCAGCCCGCGCGCTGGCCGATGCAGGTGCTGACGCGGTCAAGGTCGGTATCGGCCCGGGTTCGATCTGCACCACCCGCATCGTGGCCGGCGTGGGCGTGCCGCAGATCATGGCGATCGACAACGTCGCCACCGCGCTGCAAGGCACGGACGTGCCATTGATCGCCGACGGCGGTATCCGCTACTCGGGCGACATCGCCAAGGCCATCGCCGCCGGCGCGAGCACGGTGATGATGGGCGGCATGTTCGCCGGCACCGAAGAGGCGCCGGGCGAGATCGTGCTCTACCAGGGCCGTAGCTACAAGAGCTACCGTGGCATGGGCTCCATTGGCGCGATGCAGCAGGGCAGCGCCGACCGCTACTTCCAGGAATCGACCACCGGCAACCCGAACGCGGACAAGCTGGTTCCCGAAGGCATCGAAGGCCGTGTGCCCTACAAGGGCTCGATGGTCTCTATCGTCTACCAGATGGCAGGCGGCCTCCGCGCGAGCATGGGCTACTGCGGCTGCCCGACGATCGAAGACATGAAGAACAAGGCCGAGTTCGTCGAGATCACCGCCGCCGGTATCCGTGAGAGCCACGTCCACGACGTGCAGATCACGAAGGAAGCGCCGAACTACCGCGCCGAGTGATCGCTTGAACGGGCATTCTGGCCAGACTTCAAATTCTGGCCGGAATGCCTATAATGGCCAGCTTTCCAAATCTGGTCAGACTCATGCAGTACACCGGTATCTATGAGGCGAAGAACAACTTCTCGGCCTTGATCGAGACGGTCGAGAAGGGCGAGGAAGTTCGCATCACCCGCCACGGCAAGGAAGTGGCACGCATCCTCCCGGTGCGTCGCAAGCCGGTCATCACTGATGAACAGATCCAGCGCGAGCTGAGCCAGATCGACGCACTGCACGCAATGATCCGGCCCGGTCCGTCTGTGCGTGAACTTCGCGAAGAAGGCCAGCAGGGATGACTGCCTTCGTTCTCGACGCCTCGGTCACCGCAGCGTGGTTGCTGCCGGATGAAGCGAACGAACATACCCGACGCCTGTATGCGCTCATGCGCCGCGACGAGGTCGAGCCGCAAGCGCCGAACCTCTGGCAATGGGAATGCGCCAACATCATCGCCAACGGCGTACGGCGCGGACGGATTCCTCAGGCGGCCGTCGAGGGCCTCTGGTCCGTCCTCGAGGCGGTCCGCCATCGCGTCGAACTGCACGAAATGGCGCCTCCCCAACACAAGGCTTCGCTCGCCATCGCAATGGACAGCGGGCTTTCCTCTTATGACGCGGGCTACCTCTGGCTGGCCCGATCGCTCAATCTCCCCTTGGCCACGTTCGACAAGAAACTGGCCGAAGCCGCGACGCAGTCCGGTATCCGCCTTCTCGATCTCTCCACGCTCTGACCTATGCAACACGACAAGATCCTCATCCTCGACTTCGGCTCTCAGGTCACGCAACTGATCGCGCGCCGCGTGCGCGAGGCGCACGTGCTCAGCGAAGTCCACCCCTGTGACGTCACCGACGACTGGATTCGCGACTACGCGAAGGACGGCCATCTCAAGGGCGTGATCCTTTCCGGCAGCCATGCGAGCGTGTACGAGGAAACCACAGACAAGGCGCCGCAGGCTGTGTTCGAGCTTGGCGTGCCGGTTCTGGGCATCTGCTACGGCATGCAGACGATGGCGCACCAGCTCGGCGGCAAGGTCGAAGGCGGTCATAAGCGCGAGTTCGGCTTCGCGGCTGTGCGTGCACGCGGCCACACTGAGCTGCTTCGCGACATCGCCGACTTCACGACCGATGAAGGTCACGGCATGCTCAATGTCTGGATGAGCCACGGCGACAAGGTCACCGAACTGCCGCCGGGCTTCAAGCTGATGGCGTCCACCGAAAGCTGCCCGATCGCCGGCATGGCTGATGAAGCACGGCACTTCTACGCCGTGCAATTCCATCCTGAAGTCACGCACACTCAGCAAGGCAAGGCGATCCTCGAGCGCTTCGTTCTCGGCATCTGCCAGGTCAAGCCCGACTGGATCATGCGCGACCACATTGCCGAGGCGGTCGAGGCAATCCGCCAGCAGGTCGGCGATGAGGAAGTCATCCTCGGCTTGTCGGGCGGTGTCGATTCATCCGTCGCCGCGGCGCTGATCCATCGCGCCATCGGCGACCAGCTCACCTGCGTGTTCGTCGATCATGGCCTGCTACGCCTCAACGAAGGCGACATGGTCATGGACATGTTCGTCGGCAAGCTCCATGCAAAGGTGATCCGCGTCGATGCCAGCGACCTGTTCCTCGGCAAGCTGGCCGGCGTGAGCGACCCGGAAGCCAAGCGCAAGATCATCGGCGGCGAATTCGTCACCGTCTTCAAGCAGGAAGCGGCCAAGCTCACCAGCCAAGGCGCGAAGGGCGCGAAGTGGCTGGCGCAGGGCACGATCTATCCGGACGTGATCGAGTCCGGCGGCGCCAAGAGCAAGAAGGCAGTCACGATCAAGAGCCACCACAACGTCGGCGGATTGCCTGAGCAACTGGGACTCAAGCTGCTGGAGCCGTTGCGCGATCTGTTCAAGGACGAAGTGCGCGAACTCGGCGTCGCGCTGGGCCTGCCGCCCGAGATGGTCTATCGCCATCCGTTCCCCGGCCCCGGCCTGGGCGTGCGCATCCTTGGCGAGGTCAAGAAGGAATACGCCGACCTGCTGCGCCGCGCCGATGCGATCTTCATCGAAGAGCTTCGCAACTTCGTCGACAAGGAAAGTGGCAAGACCTGGTACGACCTCACGAGCCAGGCTTTCACTGTCTTCCTGCCGGTGAAGAGCGTCGGCGTGATGGGTGACGGCCGGACCTACGACTACGTGGTCGCGTTGCGCGCAGTGCAGACCAGCGACTTCATGACCGCAGACTGGGCCGAGCTGCCCTATGCGCTGCTCAAGAAGGTTTCGGGCCGGATCATCAACGAGGTGCGCGGCATCAACCGCGTGACCTACGACGTGAGCAGCAAGCCGCCAGCGACGATCGAGTGGGAGTGATCAGCACTCCACGACGTTGACCGCGAGGCCGCCGAGCGAAGTCTCCTTGTACTTCGACTTCATGTCCTCGCCGGTCTGCATCATCGTGCGGATCACCGCGTCGAGCGACACGTAGTGACTGCCATCCCCGCGTAGCGCCATGCGCGCAGCGTTGATGGCCTTGACGGCGCCCATCGCATTGCGCTCGATGCAGGGGATCTGCACCAGCCCGCCGACCGGATCGCAGGTCAGCCCGAGGTTGTGTTCCATGCCGATCTCGGCTGCGTTCTCGATCTGGGCCGGTGTCCCGCCGAGTGCGGCAGCCAGCCCGCCGGCCGCCATTGAGCAGGCAACGCCAACTTCTCCCTGGCAGCCAACTTCCGCGCCCGAGATCGAGGCGTTGGCCTTGTAGAGCATGCCGATGGCCGCTGCCGTCAGGAGGAAGTTGACGATGCCGTCTTCCGATGCGCGGCAGAACTTGTCGTAGTAGTGCAGCACGGCAGGCACGACGCCTGCAGCTCCGTTCGTCGGTGCAGTGACGACACGGCCGCCTGCGGCGTTTTCTTCGTTGGCGGCCATCGCGAAGGCGTTGACCCAATCCATCGCGGCCAACGGGTCCGCACCTTCGGCGCTGCCGTCGCGCGCAAGCAGTTCGCGATAGAGCTGCGGCGCTCGGCGGCGGATGTGAAGCGCGCCGGGAAGATGCTCATTGGCGGACGGGTTGTCGATGCCGAACCCTCGCTGCACACATTGCTGCATCACGCGCCAGATGCGCAGCACGCCTGCATGGACCTCAGCCGGTGTACGCCAGACGGTTTCATTGGCCAGCATCAATTGCGCGATCGAAAGCCCATGGGCGCGGGCCTGCGACATCAATTCATCCCCCGTCAGGAACGGATGCGGCCAAGCGGTTGCCTTGCCGTCGTCTGCCGCATGCGTTGCTGCGCCACGTTCAACGACGAACCCGCCGCCGATCGAGAAATAGCAGCGATCGGCCAGCGTCGCGCCATCCGATGCCTGCGCGACCAATCGCATCCCGTTCGGATGCTCGCTCAGGGACTCCTGGCCCGCGAACTCGATGTCACGTAACGGCTGGAAGGCGATCGGACGCTGCCCCAGGAGGTTCAGCTCACCAGACCTTCGAAGCGCCTGGATACGAGGCTGCACCGTAGCCGGGTCGACCGTGTCCGGCGCCTCGCCGAGCAGGCCGAGGATGACGCCCACATCGGTTGCATGACCATGCCCCGTCGCGCCGAGCGAGCCGTAGAGCGTCACATGAACCCGCTCCGTGCGCGACAGCAGCCCGTCCTGTGCGAGCGCATCCACGAACATGCGCGCACCCCGCATCGGCCCGACCGTGTGCGAGCTGGACGGTCCGATGCCGATCTTGAAGATGTCGAAGACGGACAGCATCGGCGCACTATGCAACCGGAAGCTGCTGCTTGACCAGCGCCACCCAGTAGGCCGCGCCGAGCGGAAGGATGTTGTCGTTGAAGTCGTAGTACGGGTTGTGGACCGGCGGATCGTTCGGGCCTTCGCCGGCGCCGATGCCGATGTAGGCGCCGGGGCGCTTCTGCAGCATGAAGGCGAAGTCTTCCGAGCCCATGGCGGGCTTGATGTCGGTGTCGACCTGCGCTTCGCCCACGAGGCTCGCGGCGGCGCGCGCGGCGGCAGATGTTTCTTCCGGCGTGTTGACCACGCCTGGGTAGCCGCGCATGTAGTTGAGCGCCACGGTGGCGCCGTGCGTCTGCGCGACGCCGGCGCAGATCTGGCCCATCGCGGCCTGGAGCTTGTCCTGGATGGCGGCATCGAGCGTGCGCGCGGTACCGCGCAGGACCACGGTTTCAGGCACCACGTTCCAGGTATCGCCGCCATGGATCTGCGTCACGCTGACCACAGCGGATTCCGTCGCACCGATGCGGCGACTCACGATGGTCTGGAGCGCGTTGATCAGTTGCGCGGAGATCATCACCGGATCGATGCCGGTTTCGGGCATCGCGCCATGGCAGCCCTTGCCGGTGATGACGATCTCGAAGGTGTCGAGATAGGCCGTCATCGTGCCGGTGCGAATGCCGAAGCGTCCGCGCGGCATGCCGGGGAAGTTGTGCATGCCGTAGACAGCATCGGCCGGGAACTGGTCGAACAGGCCTTCCTCGACCATCTTGCGGCCGCCGCCTTCGTTTTCTTCAGCGGGTTGGAAGACGAAGTGCACCGTTCCGCGGAACGGCTTGTTGCGCGCCAGATGGTGTGCGGCGCCGAGCAGCATCGCGGTATGGCCGTCGTGCCCGCAACCGTGCATCTTGCCCACGCAGGTCGACTTGTGCGGGCGATCGCCCAGTTCGGTCATGTTGAGTGCGTCCAGATCGGCGCGCAGCGCGATGCTCGGGCCGTCGCCGTTGCGCAGGGTGCCGACCACGCCGGTGCCGGCCAAGCCGCGATTCACCGGGATGTCCATCAGCATCAGCGCGTTGGCCACCAGGTTGGCGGTGCGATGTTCCTCGAAGGCGGTCTCGGGGTTGGCGTGGATGTCGCGGCGCCAGGCCAGCATCTGGGTGCGGGTGTCTTCGGCGATTTCGGGTTCGCGATACATGTTGGGCGGTCCGTTCTGTCAGTGGGGAAGGGTTCAGTGGAAGAACTCGGCGATCAAGGTGGCGCCAAGGAAGGTGCCGGCCGTGGCGGTGAGCGACACCACCACGATGCGCCAGCCGAGTTGCCGGAAGATCGGCAGGTCCTTGGCGACCGAGAATCCCGCCAGTGCCAACACCGGCGTGGTGAATGCGAGGAAGTTGAGCTTGGCCGTCGCCGCGATCAGCGCATCAGAGAAGGGCAGGAGTCCCGGGATGCCGACGACAGTCGCAACCAGCGAAAGCACCAGCACCATCGGCATCTTGGGGACGAAGCGCTTGACGGTGTCTACCACCCAGACGATCGCAATGATCGCCAGCATGCCGATGAGCGACTCCAGCAGCGGCACTTTGTACGACAGCAGGTTGCCGATTATCACGCCGCCGGTGATGACGCACCAGGCGATCAGCTTGTCGGCGAGCGAGAGCTCCGGTGCGCTCACGCCGGCCGAGGCCAGCGCCGCAGTCTCGGCCGGCTGGCGCTTCGAGAAGCGCCCCAGCACCGGTTCCAGCTTGCCGTAGAGCCACGAGCAGAGCGGCAGCGAGAGGAACAGCGTGAAATAGAAGCCGACCACCGTGGTCAGGAGGTTCGACGCAGCAGCGATCGCAGTGAGCTGCGACACCATCTCCGCCGGCTGCTGTGCGCCGATCGCGCCGATGGCGGCAGCCATGAGGCTGCCGGACCCAACGCCTGCGCCCATCGCAAGCGACCGCGGGTCGAAGATGTGCAGGCTGGTGATGAAGCCCGCGAGCACCGCGATGAACAGCGCGCCCAGCACCGTCCCCGTGATGTATTCGGCCAGCACGCCACGGCCTTCGGGCGAGGCCATGCCGTACTTCTCGCCGATGATCACCAGGTTGCCTTCACGGCCCACCGAGAAGGTCGCGCCGACGGCCTCGCGCTTGATGCCCAGGAGCAGCGCGAGCGGCAGGCCCAGTGCCAGCGTTCCGAATGCGTGTCCGAATTCTTGGAAGACCAGCGCCCAGCCCGCCTGGCGAACTTGCGGCAGCGCCGCGCCGACCGTCAGGCCCAGCTTGACCATGAAAAGCAGCAGCCCGGCATTGAGCAGTCCGCCCGCGTAGGCCTGCAGGTTGGTCGACACGCGCGCCACCGAAGGCACGCGCCGCGCGGCGATTCCCCATGCAGCGGCAATGAGCAGTGCCCACAACATCGGCAGCAGCACCACCTTGCCGGGCCCGAGCTTGAACTGGGTGGCTCCGATCAGTTCGGCGATCGCCACGACGATCAACGAGACGACGATGAGCTTGAACTTGCCTGTGCCGGACTCATCCAGCGATTCAGGCGCGAGCGTTGCGGAAGCGGCGGAACTCATGTGGGGTGGGACCTTCTCAAAGACGCCCGACGCGGGCGAGCCAAGTCTGAAAGAAAGCTCCTCGTGCATCAATGACAGAATTGCGGGATCTTTGTTGCATTAAATGCAACGCTTGGGGATACGCACCATGGATGACAAGCTGGAAACCCGCCGCCTTCGGTACTTCATGCAGGTGCTCGAAAGCGGCTCCGTGCGCGGCGCGGCGGAGGTCCTCGGCATGGACGCATCGGCGGTCAGCCGGGCCGTCGCGCTGCTGGAGACGGAATGCGGCACGCGCCTGTTCGAGCGGCGCGGCCGGGGCGTCGCACCCACCGATGCCGGCGACCTGCTCGCCAGCTACCTGCGTCGCCAGCAGAGCCAGAAGCAGCATCTGCTGGCGCAACTCGACAGCATCCGCAAGATCGAGAGCGGCCACATCGACATCGTGGCAGGAGAGGGCTTCGTGGACTGGCTGATGCGCAACAGCCTGCGCACCTTCATGCAAGCGCATCCCGGGATCACGATCGCGCTCGACGTCGGCAGCAGCGACGAAATCGTGAAGCGCATCGTCGACGAGCGCGCGCACGTCGGCATGCTGTTCCAGCCGCCGAAGGACGATCGCCTGCGCTCGCATCACTCGCACCCGCAGCCGATCCAGACGCTGGTGCAGTCGACGCATCCGCTCGCGCGGCTCGGACGGCCTCTCAGGTTGGCGGACCTGCAGCCGTACGCGGGCGCGACGCTGCATCGCAGCTTCGGCGTGCGCCAGCACATCGAAGCCGCGGAGATCAGTGAGGGCGTGCGCCTCAACGCGCTCCTCACCACGAGTTCGTTCAGCGCGCTGGGGCATTTCGTGGCTGCAGGGCTGGGCTATGCGCTGTCGACCCGGCTGTCGCTGCCGGCGCACCTGGACACGTCCAACATCAGCGCGCTGCCGATGAAGAACCCGCTACTGCATCAAGGCCGCACGCATGTCATTTCGCGGCACGGCCGGGTCTTGTCGCCCGCGGCCATGGAACTGCTGCGGCAGATCGTGACCGACACGGGCGCGGGCGGCGACGCCTTCAGGCGCGAGCCGAATCAACAGGCGTAGCGGAGTCCTACTTCGAGGGCTTGGCTTCCCAGTCGTGCTCCGCGATGAACCGGTAGGGGTAGTCCGGTTCCACGTACTCGCCCTTGAGCGATCGCTTGGGCAACTTCACCGGCTTCGGCGGCTTGGTCTTGTAGGGAATGTGGTCCAGCAAGTGGCGGATCACGTTC
Source organism: Variovorax sp. Sphag1AA (assembly GCF_014192575.1). GTDB lineage: Bacteria > Pseudomonadota > Gammaproteobacteria > Burkholderiales > Burkholderiaceae_C > Variovorax. The sequence goes on from NZ_JACHYC010000001.1 coordinate 715,932, forward strand.
AGTCGCGCCCGTCGCTTGTCATCCGATCGCACCACGTGCCACGGCGCCCAGTCCTTGTCGCTGGCCTTGAACATCTCGTCGCGAGCCCGCGAATACTCGTGCCATCGGCGGTAGGACTCCAGGTCCATCGGCGAGAGCTTCCACGTCTTCCGCCCGTCATTGATGCGCGCCTGCAGGCGCCGCGTCTGTTCTTCTGCACTGACCTCCAGCCAGTACTTCAGAAGAATCGTTCCCGATTCGATGACCAGATCCTCGAGCTCGGGCACGATTCTCAGAAACCGCTGCGCCTGCTCCTCGGTGCAGAAGCCCATCACGCGTTCGACGCCCGCGCGGTTGTACCAACTGCGGTCGAAGATGACGATTTCTCCGCCCGCGGGCATGTGCTTCAGATAGCGCTGCGTGTACATCTGGGTCTTCTCGCGCTCGGTTGGCGCGGGGAGGGCGACCACATGGAACACCCGAGGGCTCACCCGCTCGGTGATTGCCTTGATCGTGCCGCCCTTGCCGGCGCCGTCGCGTCCCTCGAAGACCACGCAGACCTTCTGCTTGGTCTCGACGACCCACTTCTGCAGGAGGACCAGTTCCTCGTGCAGCTTCCTCAGCTCCCGTTCGTAGATGTCGCGCGTCAGCTTCTCTTTCATGGGCCAACCCCTTCCGATCTCTGGAGGATCGCGCGGAGTTTGCTGCTGTTCGCAGAGTCTGCCAAGCCTGAACGCAAGCCTTCCCAGCAAGCGCGCGGAGGCCTACATTGGCGGGCCCAGCAGCGTTCCTCAAGGAGGAGGCCATGGAATCACGATCGACCGACTCGGCTGAAGCAGCTTCGTGGCACGCGATGCCGATCGACGAGGTCGAGAAGCGACTCGCCACCGATCGCATGGCGGGACTCGCCGCAAGCGATGCGGCAGACCGGCTTCGCAAGCACGGAAAGAACCGGCTGCCCGAAGGGCGCAAGCGTCATCCTTTCATGCGCTTCCTGGGCCAGTTCAACAACATCCTGGTGTACGTGCTGCTCGGTGCCGGCTTCGTCAAGCTGATGCTCGGTCTGTGGCTCGACGCCGGCATCATCTACGGCGTCGTGTTCCTCAACGCGCTCCTCGGCTTCGTGCAGGAAGGGAAGGCCGAGAAGGCGCTGGACTCGATCCGCAACATGCTCTCCGCGGAGGCGCGCACCACGCGCGGCGGAGAGACGCGGATGATCCCCGCCGAAGACCTCGTGCCCGGCGATGTGGTGCTGCTCGAATCGGGCGACAAGGTGCCGGCGGACCTTCGCCTCGTCGACGTCAAGAACCTTCGCACCGAGGAAGCGGCGCTCACCGGCGAATCGGTGCCCGCGGAGAAAACCATCGAGCCCGTCCCCGTGAAGTCCACCGTCGGCGATCGCGAGAGCATGGTGTTCTCCGGGACGATGGTGGTCTCCGGGCGAGCGACCGGCATGGTGGTCGCGACGGGCAGCGAGACCGAGCTCGGCAAGATCAACCAACTGCTGGCCAACGTCAGCCAGCTCGAAACGCCGCTGCTGCGCCAGATCAAACGACTTGGCTACCTGATCACGGGCGTCGTCGCCGTGATCAGCGTGGTGGTGTTCGCGTATGGCCATTGGGTCATCAACATGAACTTCGTCGAGCTGTTCCAGGCGATGGTCGGCATCGCCGTGTCGCTCATTCCGGAAGGCTTGCCGTCGCTGATCACGATCACGCTCGCGATCGGAGTGCAGCGGATGGCCAAGCGCAATGCCATCATCCGCCGGCTCCCTGCGGTCGAGACGCTCGGATCGGTGTCGCGCATCTGCTCGGACAAGACCGGCACCTTGACGCTGATGGAGATGATGGTCGTCTCGGCGGCGTCGGCAGATGCGGAGTACACGGTGAGCGGCAGCGGCTATGCGCCAGAAGGCGAAGTCATGCACGACGGCCGCAAGTCCGGAGAGAACCGGGTGCTCGAACTCTTCGCGCGCAACTCACTGCTTTGCAACGACGCGGAGATCTTTCAACGCGAAGGCGTCTGGACCGTCGAAGGCGATCCCACGGAGGGTGCGCTCTATCCCTTCGCGAACAAGATCGGCATGCGGCGCGATGCCGAGCGAGAGGCTTGGCCGCGCATCAATGCGATCCCGTTCGAGTCGGAACACAAGTTCATGGCGACGTTGCACGCGAGCACCGGCGGAGCAGAAGTGCTCTTCGTCAAGGGCGCACCCGAAGTCATCATGGACCATTGCGATCGCCACCAGCTGGTGGATGGAGCGGTTGCAACGCTCGACCGCGAGCGCTTCATGAGCGTCTCGGACGCCATGGCTGCTCGGGGAGAGCGCGTGCTGGGCCTCGCCTGGCTCGACAACGCCGGGCTCGGAACGGCAGCGCTTCGCCCCGAGGACTTGCCGAAGAACCTGGTGCTGATCGGGCTGATCGGGCTTCTCGATCCGCCGCGGCCCGAAGCGATCGCGGCTGTCAAGGAGTGCCACACCGGCGGCATCCGCGTGACGATGATCACCGGCGACCATCGGATCACCGCAGCCGCGATCGCGCGGATGCTCGGCATCGGAGACGGCAAAACCGCAGTCACCGGCACCGAGATCGAGGCCATGAACGAAGCCGCGCTGCGCGAGACGGTGCGCGATGTCGACGTGTTCGCACGCGCCAGTCCGGAACACAAGCTGCGGCTGGTGAAGGCCATTCAGGCGAACCGGCAGATCTGCGCCATGACCGGCGACGGCGTCAACGACGCGCCGTCGCTCAAGCAGGCCGACATCGGGGTCGCGATGGGCATCAAGGGGACCGAAGTGACCAAGGAGGCGGCAGAGATGATCCTGGTGGACGACAACTTCGCCTCGATCAGCGAGGCCGTCAAGGAGGGCCGCACCGTCTACAACAACATCGAAAAGGCGATCCTCTTCATGTTTCCGACCAACTTCGCGCAGGCATTGGTCATCGCGGTGGCCATCTTCATGGGACTCGTCCTGCCGATCACCGCGCCGCAGGTGCTCTGGGTCAACATGGTCACCTCCGTCGCCCTGGGTCTGGTCATCTGCTTCGAGCCGCATGAGGCGGACGTAATGACCCGGCCGCCGCGCGCGGTCGACCGGCCGATCCTCACGGCCTTCGGTTTCTGGCGCATCGCCTTCGTCGGCTTGGCGCTGCTGGGCTTCACGCTCTGGTCCTTCTACTGGATGAAAGGCCATGGCGCTTCGGACCAACTCGGACGCACCGTGGCCGTCAATGCGATCACGATCGGGCAGTGCTTCTATCTGCTGAACAGCCGCTATCTGGTCGACAGTTCGATGTCGCTGCAGGCGCACCTCGGCAACAAGTACCTGCCGATGGGCATCGGCGCTGTCGTGATCCTTCAGCTGCTCTTCACGTATGCGCCGCCGCTGCAGGCCGTCTTTGGCACCGAGGCCGTTCCCGGCTATGTCTGGCCGTGGCTGATCGGCGGAGGCTTGGGGTTCTTCCTCGTGGTCGAAGCGGAGAAGCTGGTCATCCGATCGAACCAGGGGTTGCGGCGGCTGGTCACCTCGTCCGAGGCGGGTCAATGAGCCGTCCCGGCACCTTCACCGTCATGTCGAGCAGCATCTGCGCCATGCCCTTGCCCAGCGGGTCCATGCGCATGGACGAGGGGCCGCCACCGTCGAGCGCGTCGTGCAGCACGAGGTTCATCGCCGCAATGCCGGGCAGATAGAAGCGATCCACCTTACCGTGCACGAGGTGTGCGAAATAGCCTCGCACGGCCTCCGGCGTGACGCGCGACCAGAGCAGCGGCAGCCATTCGGGCCGGCGCGCCACGAGGCCGATGTTCGAGAGGTTCCCCTTGTCGCCGCTGCGTGCCCATGCCAGATCGATGAGGCGCACGTCCATCTGGTCGCCGTCATCGTTGGCGAAGGCGGAAGGGTCGATGGTCGCTGTGGCCTGCGCCGAGCCGTCGTGATCCAGCGGAATCGGTACGACATGCCGTTCGTCGTCCAGCACGAAGGCAACCTCGATCGCGCCCTTCGGGAGCATGAAGGCAAAGGGCTTGATCAGTGGTGAAACGCTGGGTCGACCACCGCCGGGCCCCGTGGTGCCGGGCGACCACGAGGTTCCCGATGGCGCGATCTCGCGCGCGAACATGTCGAGCGCAGCCTTCTGCGGATGGTTGGCGACCACGCGCATCATGACTTCGCGCGTGCTCCGCGTGCGCGCATGCGGGCCGTAGAGCCACTCCGCGCCAATCACCTCGATGTGGGTCGAGGTGAACGGTGGTTGGCCGGCCGCCGCAAGAATCCCGCTCGTGCGCTCGATGATCGCCTCGGCAGTTCGCACCGCCTTTCTTTGCGCATCGATGCCCACGATCACCATGCTGCCCGCACAGCGGAATCCGTCGAGCTGTGTCGCCGACACCTTGTAGCTCGCCGAGGGTGCTCGCCCACGGGCCGGGCTGACATGCACGCGGTTCTCGCCTTGCTGTTCGATCGTCACTTCGCGGAAATCGCAGGTGACGTCCGGCAGCATGTACGAGGCCGGATCGCCGATTTCGTAGAGCAACTGTTCGGCGACGGCCGCTCGTATCACCTTGCCGCCCGTCCCCTCGGGCTTGGTGACCACGAAGCTGCCATCCGTATGGCATTCGACGATGGGATAGCCGATGTGCGCCCAGTCGGGAATGTCTTCCCAGTCAGTGTGCAGCCCGCCGGTGGCTTGGCAGCCGCATTCGATGATGTGGCCGGCGAGGCTGCCTGATGCGAGCAGGTCGTAGTCGTCGCTGCGCCAGCCGAATTCGTGCATCAACGGCCCCAGCGTGACGGCGCTGTCCACGCAGCGACCGGTGATGACAACGTCGGCACCGGCTGCAAGCGCCGCGGCGATGGGCAGTGCGCCCAGGTACGCATTGGCGCTCAGCACCTTCTCGGGCAGGGCCTCTCCGGTGAACATGTCGCGCGTACCCTCGGCGCGCACGGCGGGCATCTGCGCGCTCACGTCATCGCCTTCGACCACCGCGATGCGCAGGGAAACCCCGGCGGCATCGGCCAGGGCCGCGAGCGCCGCCGCGCAGCCGCGGGGGTTGATGCCGCCCGCATTGCTCACCACCTTGATCCCCTGGCGCTTGATCTCGGCCAGCACCGGCTTCATCGCGATGTCGACGAAGTCGGTGGCGTAGCCCATCTCAGGCTTCTTCGCGCGGGCGGCCGCCAGAATGGCCATCGTCGTTTCGGCGAGGTAGTCGAACACCAGATAGTCGAGCCGGCCATGCGCCACCAGTTGTGGAGCCGCGACCATGCTGTCGCCCCAGAAGCCCGATGCGCCACCGATGCGGACGGTCTTTGGAGCGGGCGTGGCGTCGGTCATGGTCGTTCCTGGAAATCGGCTGGAGGCAGCTTAGCGGGCAGGGCGCGCCGCCGCTTGCGCCAACTCGCTGCGAAGGGACAAGCGGCGCGCACGACACACGGCCGCATCCGCTCGGGCATGATCCAAAACCGCCATGCCATTGCCACCACCCACTGCAGAGCGCGACCCGATCCACGGGCGCACCATCACGATCCGCGGCTACCAGCGCCGCGACGGCCTCTTTGACATCGAAGGCCAGCTGCGCGACGTGCGCGACCAGCATTTCGTCTTCCCGGGCGGCGATCGCCCCGGCGGCGAGGCGATCCATTCGATGTGGCTGCGGCTCACCGTCGATTCGACGGCGCTGATCGTCGATGCGGTCGCGGCAACCGATGCCGGGCCGTTTCCCGATTTCTGCGGCGCCATCGCGCCGGACTACGCCCAACTGATCGGCCTGCGCGTGGGCCCGGGCTTCAGCCGGCAGGTCGCCCGCCTGTTCGGTGGCGTGCGCGGCTGCACGCACATGACGGAACTGCTGCGGACCATGGGCACCGGCGTGGTCCAGGCGCTCGCCGGCACCATCCTCGAGGTCTCGGAGACCGAAAAGCCGTTCCAGCTAGACGGCTGCCATGCGCTTGCGACCGATGGCCCGCGGGTGGCCGCGTTCTATCCGCGCTGGTATCGGCCGAAGTAGAACAAGGAAACGTCGCCGGGTCAGTCGGGCGACGACAGCTTCATCAGCACAATGCCCGCCACGATCAGCAGGCCGGCGGCAATGCGCATCAGGCTGGCCTGTTCGCCCAGCGCGATGATCCCGACGGCGAAGGCGCCGACCGCGCCGATGCCGGTCCAGACGGTGTAGGCGGTGCCCAGCGGCAGGGTGCGCATCGAGATCGACAACAGCGCGAAGCTCGCGATCATCAGCACGATGGTCGCAACCGCCGGAAGCGGCCGGCTGAAGCCCTCCGAGAGCTTCATCGAGTAGGCCCAGGCCACTTCGAGAATGCCTGCGATAACAAGATAGATCCAAGCCATGAGCGGTCTCCCAATCCTTGAAGGCGGGCCGTCCCGAACTGTTCCCGAAGCGGGGGAGGCCGTCCTCCTGATGTGCGCGGCATCATAGCCGGCAGCCAGTCCGCGCAAGACCGATTGCGCGTCCGTGGCTAGTCTGCTTGCCGAAGGAGACGTCATGGATTTTCTGGAGGCACCGCCGCTCCCGTTCTATTTCACGCCGGAACACGAGCAGTTCCGTGCGACCTTGCGCAGCTTCATTTCGAGGGAGATCTCACCGCACGTCGCGGAATGGGACGAGGCGGAGACCTTTCCGCGCGAGCTCTATGCGCGCATCGCGGCGCTTGGCGTGCAGGGCCTCGGCTATCCCGAGGCCTATGGCGGCACGCCGTGCGATGTGTTCCACAACATCGTCGTGGCGGAGGAGTTCGCGCGTTGCGGCGCGGGCGGCCTCCAGGCTTCGCTCAATTCGCACAGCATCGCGTTGCCACCGATCCTCCGCGCAGGCAGCGAAGTGCTCAAGGCACGCGTGATTCCACCCGTGCTGGCCGGCCAGAAGATCGCGGCGCTGGCAGTGACAGAGCCTTCGGGTGGCTCCGATGTCGCCGCGCTCAGGACCACCGCCGTGCGCGACGGCGATCACTACGTGGTGAACGGCGAGAAGACCTTCATCACCTCCGGCATGCGCGCGGACTTCATCACCACCGCCGTGCGCACCAACCCCGCGAACAAGGGCGCGGGCGGCATCTCCGTCCTCGTGATCGATGGCGACACGCCCGGCCTCTCGCGCACCTCTCTCAAGAAGATGGGCTGGTGGAGCTCCGACACGGCGCACCTTCGATTCGACAACTGCCGCGTTCCGGCGAGCAACCTCGTGGGCGTCGAGAACGAGGGGTTCAAGACGATCATGAACAACTTCAACACCGAGCGGCTCTTCATGGCGGCGCTCGGCTACAGCTTCGCCGCGGTGTGCCTTGAGGAAGCGGTCGACTGGACGCGCCAGCGCACGACCTTCGGCGTTCCGCTGTCGGAGCGGCAGGTGGTGCGCCACAAGCTGATGGACATGGCGATGCGCATCGAAGCGTCGCGCACGCTGGTCTATGACCTGGCCTACCGCTTCGAACACAAGCTCGACGACCCCGCGCGACTGGTCGCCCGGATCTGCCTTGCGAAAGTGCAGGCCACGCAGGCGATGCAGTTCTGCGCCGATCAGGCGGTGCAACTGCTCGGCGGCATGGGCTTCATGCGCGGCACGCGCAGCGAACGTATCTACAGGGAGGTAAAGGTCATGATGATCGGCGGCGGTTCCGAAGAAATCATGAAGGACCTTGCCGCTCGCCAGTTGGGACGTTGAACATGACCATCATCGAATCCACCGTTTCCCCCAGCAGCGATGCGTTCAAGGCGAATGCCGAAGGCATGCGCGCATTGATCGACCGCGTGCGTGGCTACGAGCAGCGCAGCGTCGCGACTTCGGCAAGATCGCGCGAGCGCTTCGAGAAGCGCGGCCAGCTATTGCCGCGCGAGCGCCTGTCGCTCCTGCTTGATCCCGGAACGCCGTTTCTCGAAATCTCCTCACTGGCCGGCCTCGGGCTCGACAACCCCGATCTGGAGAAAAGCGTGCCCGGCGGCGGCGTGATCGCCGGCATCGGCTGGGTCTCCGGCGTGCGCGTGATGGTCAACGCGTCGGATTCCGGTATCGATGCGGGGGCGCTCCAGCCCATGGGCATCCCGAAGCAGCTGCGCATTCAGGAACTGGCACTGGAAAACAAGCTTCCCTACGTGCAACTCGTGGAGAGCGCGGGCGCCAATCTCATGACCTACAAGGTCGAGGAGTTCATCACCGGCGGCACGCTGTTCCGGAATCTCGCGCGCATGTCGGCGGCCGGCCTGCCGGTGATCACCGTCACGCACGGATCGTCGACTGCCGGCGGGGCCTATCAGACGGGCTTGTCGGACTACATCGTGATGGTGCGCGGCCGTTCGCGGGCCTTCCTGGCCGGGCCGCCGCTGCTGAAGGCCGCCACTGGCGAGATCGCGACGGAGGAAGAACTCGGCGGCGCGGTGATGCACACCTCCATTTCCGGCCTCGGCGACTACCTGGCGGAAGACGACCGCGATGCGATCCGGATCGCGCGCGAGATCCTTTCGACGATCGACTGGAACCGCGACATTCCGCAGGGCCCGCCACGCTGCTTCAAGCCACCGCGCTACGACGCCGAAGAGCTTCTCGGCATCATGCCGATGGACCACAAGCGCCCGGTCGACATGAAGCAGGTCATCGCGCGTATCGCCGACGACTCGGAGTTCCTGGAGTTCGGCGAGAACTACGGTAGCGCCACGGTGGTCGGCCACATCAAGATCGAAGGCCTGCCGGTGGGCGTCATCACCAACAACGGCCCGATCGATTCGCCCGGCGCGAACAAGGCCACGCATTTCATCCAGGCCTGCTGCCAGTCGAAGACGCCGATCCTCTATCTCAACAACACGACCGGCTACATGGTCGGCAAGGACCATGAAGAGGGCGGGATGATCAAGCACGGCTCCAAGATGATCCAGGCCGTGACCAACGCGACGGTGCCGCAGATCACCATCTACTGCGGCGCATCGTTCGGCGCTGGCAACTATGGGATGTGCGGCCGCGGCTTTCATCCGCGCTTCTGTTTCTCGTGGCCGAACGCGAAGACCGCAGTGATGGGCGGCGAGCAGGCGGCGCAGACGATGGTCATCGTCACCGAAGCCGCAATGAAGCGGAAAGGGGAGGTCGACCAGGCCAAGCTCGACGAGCTGGAGCGCCGCATCATCGATCGCTTCGACAGCCAGATGAGCGTGTTTACTACCAGCGCGCGCGTGCTGGACGACGGCGTGATCGATCCGCGCGACACGCGCGCGGTGCTGTCGACGGTGCTGTCCATCTGCCGCGACGCGGAACTGCGCGAGCCGCAGCGCATGCAGTTCTCGGTTGCGCGTCCCTGATCGCGGAGGCCGACGTCATGACATCGACCCCTTTCCACAAGATCCTGATCGCCAACCGGGGCGAGATCGCCTTGCGCGTGATCCGCAGTGCGCGGGCGCTCGGTTATCGCACCGTCGCGGTCTACTCGACCGCCGACGCCCACTCGCGCCACGTGCAAGAGGCCGATCAGGCAGTGTGCATCGGCGAGCCCCTGCCGGCGCAGTCCTACCTGCGCATTCCCGCGCTGATCGAGGCCGCGAAGCTCAGCGGTGCCGATGCGGTGCATCCGGGCTACGGCTTCCTCGCGGAGAACGAGGATTTCGCACAGGCTTGCAAGGACGCGGGACTGGTCTTCATCGGCCCGTCGCCCGAGGCCATTGCCGCGATGGGCAACAAAGCCGGGGCCAAGACGCTGATGCATGCAGCCGGCGTCCCCTGCATTCCCGGCTACCAGGGCGAGGACCAGAGCGAAGACCGGCTCGCGCAGGAAGCCGCGCGCATCGGTTTCCCCGTGATGATCAAGGCGACGGCGGGCGGTGGCGGGCGCGGCATGCGGCTCGTGCCTTCAGCCAACGAATTCCGCGATCTGCTTCGCAGCGCCCGCTCCGAAGCGCAGAGCGCGTTCGGCAATCCGGAGGTGATCCTTGAGCGCGCCATCGTGGAGCCTCGACATATCGAGATCCAGGTCTTCGCCGACAGGCACGGCAATGCCATCCACCTCGGCGAGCGCGATTGCTCGGTCCAGCGACGTCACCAGAAGCTGATTGAAGAGGCACCGTCGCCGGCGGTGAATGCCGAGTTGCGCGAACGCATGGGCGCGACCGCGGTCGCCGCTGTCAAAGCGATCCACTACGAGGGCGCAGGCACGCTCGAATTCCTGCTCGACCGCGAAGGCAACTTCTACTTCATGGAGATGAACACGCGGCTGCAGGTAGAGCATCCGGTGACGGAAGCGATCACCGGGCTCGACCTCGTGGAACTGCAACTGCGCGTGGCGGCCGGCGAGGCGCTGCCGCTCAGACAGGAGGAGGTTCGCTTCTCGGGCCACGCCATCGAAGTGCGCCTGTGCGCCGAGGACGTCGACAAGGGCTTCATGCCGCAAAGCGGCACCGTCGCGCTATGGCAAATGCCCCAGCAACTCCGCGTGGACGATGCCCTGCGCTCGGGCAGTGAGGTGCCACCGTTCTACGACTCGATGATCGCGAAGATCATCAGCCACGGCCGCACCCGCGACGAGGCCCGGCGCAAGCTCGCCTCGGGGTTGGAGGATGCGGTGGCGCTCGGCATCACGACCAATCAGGCGTTCCTGCGCAGTTGCCTGCTGCACCCGGTGTTCGCGGCCGGCGGAGCCACCACGGCATTCATCGGCCAGCACCAGGAGGCGCTGTTGGCGCCAGACAAGGCCGCGCGAGAAAGGGCAGGGGCGCTGGCCTCGATGCTGTTGCACGAGACGACTGGCGACCGCCGCCATCACTCTCCGGGCCGGCGCATGCCGCACAACCTGCCGATCTCGCTGCGCTTCGAACTTGGCGGCGCGGTGCACAACGCCAGCATGACGCTGGGCAGTCACCGGCATTTCGGCGTAACCATCGATGGCAAGGTCATCGCGATCGAGCTCGTCGCGCTCACTGACGACTCGGCCCGCTTCGCCTGCGACGGCGTGCTCGAAAGCGCCGCCTATCACCGCGACGGCGCCACGCTGCTGATCCACTACCGCGGCCTTGCGCTCCGGGTGGACGACACGACCCGCGCCGCTTCCGCGCGCCAGGGAGAAAGCGGCGGCGACGGCAAGCTGCGCGCTTCGATGAACGGACGCGTGGTGGCGGTGTTGGCCGATGTCGGGCAGATGGTGCAGGCCGGCCAGCCGATCGTCACGTTGGAGGCGATGAAGATGGAGCACGTCCATACCGCGCCGCTGAGCGGCAGGCTCATCGCGGTGCATGTCGCGGCGGGTGAGCAGGTCGCAGCGAGCCGCGTTGTGGCTGAGATCGAAGCCAGCGTAGAAGAAGGAGCCAGGTGATGAAAGAAACACGAACCAGCGCTTACGTTCGCGCTGCTCGGTCTGAACGTCTCTAGTCGGCCAAGACCGGACATTCACCAGCATGTCTGAATTCGACCAAATCTGGCTCCATCTCTCGACGGACGCGGGTCACACCGGCTAGCGCACGCTGCAACCGGGAGGACCGCTGTAGCCGGCCTCAATCACCAGCACGCGCGCCACCCCAGCCTCTCGTGCGCCTTTTGCCACAACCGCCGGCGGCTCTACAAGAATCCGCGATCTATCAAGGCCAAACTGCTCCAACGCATAGACGACCGCTGCCGCCCTTTGTCTAGCCAGCGCGGTCGGCTCCGTCTCTTCATCCCCGGCGTGAGCACGAATTTTGAGGACACGCGAACGTCTCTGTGCGTTGCACGCTATGTTGGGAAGATCGGCCAATTGGTCCGGCGAGAGGGTCGCGTTGTTCGGCGCAAAACGGAATGCTGGCACCGGCGGGAGGTCAACAATAGGAGGGGAGTGATATATCGGGGCCTGCGACTGTGCACTCGAGTCCCCAAGCAAAAGGAATGCTGAAAAGAGAAGCGAGATGTGTGCTGCACGCATGCGCGGCATTCTCCTTCAGGTTCTTCCCGATTTTGAGCGGCCGACGCCTCTGGGCGCTTTGGTGCCCATCGACCTGTGGCAGCATTCGGGCCAGAACCAGACCCCTTGCAACCACGGCAAACAAGATGTCATCCGCAGTCGAACCCTTCGCAACACCAATTGAGCTGTACCGTGCAATCGCTCGCGTATGGTCTGCTGACACGTCGAGCCCGACCGGTGCATGGTCGCCATCCAATCCTGCGCAGAATCATTGCAGTATCACGTCGTTGATCGTGCAGGATTGCTTCGGTGGTGACATTCTCAGCACCAAGACCTCTGGCGGAACGCACTTCTACAACGTGATCGATGGCGTGAAATGGGACCTGACCGCGAGCCAGTTCGCCGAGCCAATTCCCTACGACGACTCGCCCTCCACGCGCGACGCGGCACTAGCAGACACATCGGCAGAAAAGTACACACTCATTAAAGGGCGACTGGCCGGCGCAACCCAGCGCTGATAGCCGCCTGCGGGAGGGGCGCCTTGCGGGCCAGCAGCGGACGTTGAGTGCAATCAATCCTGGATTGCGAAGAGGTAAAAGTGATCGATGAGCGGTTCTCTAAAGCAGCGTTCGACGCTGCGGGCTGGGGTTCGGAAGACTCCAGGTCTTTGTGTGGGCAACTGGACGCTGAGATTCAGCGTGAACTCATGGAGATCATCAAGCCCGTGATGTACAAGATCGTCGGCAAGCTGAACGCTATGGGGCACGCCTTGAACGATGTGAGCGACGAGTTTGGTGAGATTCACTTCCGCGAGCCGCTCGAATCGACGGCCCGTGGAAGGGGCTTCAAGACTATCGTTGCGGCGGATCTCGTCGTCACTGTGGGCTATCCACAAAGTCAGCGAACGCCTGACGCATAAACCACGCTAGTTGCTCATAGTGGCGGCTTTGGAGCGAGCCGAAAGACTGCAATGGGCGCGAAACAGCCGGTCGAACGCACCACTCTGACGGTCCGCTAGTGCTGCATACCCTGCAATGCGATGTTCGCTCGCGGACAGCAGGGTGGGTCCTACAGCCGATCACAACGACGACCTTTTCGTTGAGTTCCATCCCGCCCCCCGGCTGCAAAGTCGTCAGGCTATGCGGGTAGGGTGGTGATGTCTTGCGCTGAGCCGCTGTAGACCCGTCGCTATACTGCGCCGGTCATGTCACAAAAAGGCGTGATCGGGTTTGGAAGCCCGCTGAAATCACTGCGACGAAAGCCGCAGTCAACCGCAAAGGTCTGCGGCTTTTTCGTTCGTGCCTCGTTTAGGCGGCTCGACGGGAGGGCGCAAGCCCTGCCGGTTTCACGCAAGTGGTTTCCCGGTCTTCCAACCCGTCGAGCTGCCGCCCTCGTTTGGAAGCGAGTGCGTCGGTTTCTGCAAACTGAAACCACTTGGAGGCCAAGCTTGGCTAAATCCTTTCGCGCATCCGCGCGGCCCCCCGCAACACCTGCCCAGATACTGGCCGTCGAGGCCGCCGACCGAATGGGTGACATCAAGGACATTCATCGCGCCTACGTCTGCATCGAGCAATGCATCCGCCCGATCAGCCTGCGCGAACACGACGGATTCAGTGCGTCGCCGGCTGAGCTGGGCGCGCTCCTGGCTGCGGTCAACGCGGAGTTCGGCCGGCTCCTTGAAGCCACCGATCACACAAGCGATGCGCTGAGAAAGTCATTGGGCAAAGCAGCCCGGAAGGCGTTCAAGGTCGGGCTTCAGGCGAAATAGCAGAGGCGCGGTAGAGCGCTGCAACACACAGGCGCGCGACCGCACAAGGTCAGCATTGCGGAAGCCGGGCCGATCTGATTCACTACGCCGTCCACGACCTCAAGGAGCAATCGTGCAGCTCGGCGTTCAGAACTTCGTGACACGGACCCCACCGCGCTTCGAGACCAAGGAAGCCGAGCGGACGCATTCGCTGCAGCGGCTCGCTGCCACCTGCAGGATCTTCGGTCGGCGAGGGTTCTCGGAGGGCCTGCTCGGCCACGTGACGTTGCGCGACCCTGAGCTGCCCGACCATTTCTGGGTCAATCCGGTCGGCGTCGCCATGCATCACGTGAGGGTGTCGGATCTGGTGCAGGTCAATCCTGAAGGCAAGGTCGTTCGCGGCAGCGGCATGGTCAACCCGGTCGGGCTCTTGCTGCACACGGCGGTTCATCGGGCGCGACCGGACGTCAACGCGGTCTGCCACGCGCACGCGCTGCATGCGTCGACGTGGTCGTCGTTCGAAAGACTGCTGGACCCCATCACGCAGGACGCGTGCATTTTTTTCGAGAACCAGGCGCTGATCCTCGAGCCGCGCGTGGTGCGTGATCCTGAGGGCGCAAGGCACTTCGCCGCCGGCTTTGGTGACCACAAGGTAGCGATCCATGCCGGCCACGGCATCTTCACGACAGGCCAGAGCATCGACGAGGCCGCGTGGTGGTTCGTGCTGATGAACCGTTGCTGCGAGGCGCAGCTCATGGCCGAGGCGGCCGGCAAGCCGACCCAGTGGCGCGCCGAAGATGCGCGGTGGCTCGCGTCGGTGCTTGGCTCTTCGACCTTTGGATGGCTTTCGTTCCAGACCTTGTGGGACGAGGTCATCGTGAGCGATCCGGATCTGGTGGACTGAAAGTCAGCGCTTTGCGGGCAGCAGCGCGCGAACCGCCTCGGCAAGCGCCTGCACCGTCTGCGGCGCCGAGCCCTCGGCCTTGTTGCTGATGGTCACGTAGGCACGCTGGCCGGCGCCGATCGTTCCGGCGATTGCGCGAGCGAGCGTCGCCCGGGTCTCCGGGTCGATGTCGACGAGCTTGTCGAAGGGCTCGTACAGCGCTTTCGCATCTTCGTAGCCGTACGCGCCATGGAGCCGGTTGAGATTCCACCGGCACACCAGCGGCCCCGGCCAGAGCGCACGCAGGAGCGGAAGCTGCGCCTCGATTGGCGGCAGCTTTGCATGAAGTCCCAGGCAATACGTCGCGCCGGCATCCCGCAACACATCGCGAAAAGCGGGCGTCAGGAACTCCGGATTACGCACCTCGACTGCGATCACGCCATCGGGTGCGATCGGCTGCAGCGAGGGCAGCGACCGGAGCATCGTTCCGAGCTTCTCCAGCACCTCGGGCATGCGCGCGAGCATCGGGCCGGGCAGGGGGCTGAGCTGAAAGACCAGTGCGCCGATCTTGTGCCCGAGCCCATCCAGCGCGGGCTGCACGAATTCGCTGGCGGCCAGTGCCGGATCGAGGAAGGCCGGATTGGCCTGCATGCCGCGCCCGTCCTCCCCGCGCACCATCGCGTCGGCGACGAGGCTGGGCGCCTTCACGGTGAACCGGAAATCATCCGGAACCTGGGCCGCGTAGGCCGCGAACTGGATGGCCGTCACCGGCTTGTAGAAGCTGCGGTCGATGCTCACCGCGCTGAACAGTGGATGCTGCGCATAGGCGGCCAGGCCATGCTTCGACAGCACGGACTGTTCGTAGTCGCCTTCCCAGACCATGCCGCTCCATCCCGGGAAGTGCCACGACGAAGTGCCGATCCGGAGATTCGGCGGCAGCTCGCCTGCGAGCAACAGCAATGCCGGATCGGGCGATACAGGGAGCACCTTGGCCACGCGCGCGCCCGTGCGCTTCTTCGGCGTGGATGCTGCCGAGGGTTCCTCGGGCTCCTTGAAATCGTCGACGTCTTCGAATAGCGAGTTCTGCATGACCTTCCTCACTCGGGCGATGCCGCGAGGGGAAATCTCCAAACCATCATGGGGCGCGATTTTCGCGGAACGCGCCGGGCACAATCCGCGCCATGAGGCAATGGTTGCGCACACAAGGGGGCTGGTGGCTCGCCTGGCTGCTGGTTACCACCGTCGGCGCGGTCTGGATCGCGCGCGGCGAGGTCCGGCAGTTGCAGGAGGATTTCGAGGTCAACGGCCGTATTGCGCATCGCCTGATGAGCCAGCAGGTGGTGCAGTACGACGCGGTACTCGCCACGTTGGCGCTGCTGGAGCCCGCGCCGGGCGGTGCGCCGGAGCGACGTCTTTCGTCGGTGTATCCGTCGATCCTGGCCGTGCAGCGGCACGAGGCCGGCGCTCCATGGCCGAACCCAAAGCTGGCAGCCGTCGAGGCCCGCTCGCGCGAGTTGCGCCGGCCGGAGTACGTGGCCGACGATTTCGCAGGCGGGCGGTACAAGCTGATGATCGGCGCGGCGCCGCTCAGCTACCTCATCGATGTCGATCTCGCGGCCACCGTGCCCTGGCGCGACTGGCCGATGGATCCGAAGACCAGTCCCGTGCGCGTTGTGCTCGACAAGGACGGGCAGCAGTTCGTGGTCCAGCCGGGTGACGTCAATGCTTCTGGCGGATGGCGCTTCGATTTCCGCAAGACGCTCGCTTCCGAGAGCCAGGGCTTCGAGCTCATCGCGGATCGCCATGTGTCGTGGCGCGAGCTGCCGTGGGGCGCGATGGCCGGCTGGGCGCTGGCGGTCGCGGTGGTGCTCGGTGGCGCGCAAGCCCTGAGGCGGCAGCGCATCGAACGCCGCCGGGCGGAAGACCTGCTGCGTCTCGGGCAGGTCGCGCGCCTGAACGCGCTCGGCGAGCTCGCCGCCGGCATGGCGCACGAACTGAACCAGCCGTTGACCGCGGTTCTTGCCAACACGCAGGCAGCCCGGCGCCTGCTCGACGACGATCCACCAGAGCTCGCCACCGCGCGGGATGCGATGAAGCAGGCGAGCGAACAAGCGCGCCGTGCGGCGGATGTGGTGGGGCGCCTGCGTCGGGTGATCGAGCGGCCCGATCGGTCCGGCAGCACCCAGCCCGTGGTCGTGCAAGAGGCGGTGCGCGGCGCGCTGCACCTGCTTGCGCCCGAGTTCGCGCGGCGATCCGTCACGCCAACCGTGGAGGACACGGTGCACGTGCCCGTCGTGGTGCTGGCGGAGCCGGTCGCGGTCGAACAGATCGTGCACAACCTCTTGATGAACGCACTGCAGGCCCTCGAAGACGTGCCCGTTGGAGAGCGCCGTCTGCAGGTGTCGATCGGCAATCACGGCAAACAGGGAGTGCTGACCGTGACCGACAGCGGACGCGGAATTCCATCCGATGCCTTGCCGCGAATCTTCGAGCCCTTCTTCAGCACGCGCGAGGGCGGTCTGGGCCTCGGGCTCAGCCTGTGCGAAACACTCGCCGTCGGCATGGGCGGCACCCTGGGCGCCGAGCAGGCGACGCCGCGTGGCGCGCGATTCACGCTACGGCTGCCATTGGCGGGCATTGGCGCAGAAAGGGCAGGCGCATGAACGAGCCGCTATCCCCGCTCATTCATCTGATCGACGACGACCGCGCGGTGCGCGATAGCCTGGCGCTGCTGATCGGCACGGTGGGCCTGCGTGCGCAGACCTGGTCCGATCCGCAGGCGTTCATCGAAGGCTTCGACCGCAACAGCATTGGCGCGATAGTGCTCGATGTCCGGATGCCGGGTATCAGCGGACTCACCGTGCTGGACACGCTGATCGCGCAAGGCGTCGACCAGCCGGTGATCATGCTCACCGGCCATGGCACGGTGGAGATGTGCAGGCGTGCCTTCAAGGCCGGCGCGGCGGAGTTCCTCGAAAAGCCGGTGGACGACGAGCAATTGCTCGAAGTCGTCCAACAGGCCGTGCGACAGCATGTGCGCTCCCGCGAGCGCACGCAGGCCGACCAGGCGGCGCGGGACCGATATGCGCAACTGTCGGAACGCGAACGCGAGGTCCTGGGCTTCATCGTCACCGGGCTCACCAACAAGGAGATCGCGCGCACGCTCGCGTTGTCGCCGCGGACGGTCGAGACGCATCGAGCCAATCTCTTCGCCAAGCTGGAGTGCGATTCGCTGGCGCGCCTGATCCGGCGCTATGCGGCGCTCGTGGATGGCGAAGCCTGAGCAGCACGCTCCGTAGTTCTACGGAGCGGCGCGCGTAGCCGTACGAATACCTTTGCCGAGGCATGACTCCTAAAGTTGCCCGGCGGCTGGCGAAACGCTGGCCCCAAGCAACCACAACCTTCGGAGATCCTCATGCAATCGTCCCTTCGCCTCGGCGCACTCGCCGCACTTCTCGCAGCCGCCGCAGTGACCGCCCAGGCGCAGAGCCCGGCACCCGCCGTGCGTACCGAAAAGAACATGTCGCTCGAACTCGCGAACCAGATCGCCGCCGCCAGCGTGGCCGCCTGCGCCGCCAACGGCTACTCGGTGAGCGCGACGGTCGTCGACCGCTCCGGCGTCGTGCGTGCGGTTCAGCGTGCCGACAACGCGGGTGCACACACGCTGGGTGCCAGCGAACGCAAGGCCTGGACCTCGGCTTCCGCCAAGGCGCCTACGTCGGCCATGATGGAAAACGCGCAGAAGAATCCTGGCGCAGCCAACCTGGTCAACATCCCCGGCTTCCTGCTGCTGGGCGGTGGCGTACCGGTCAAGTCGGGCAATGAAGTGATCGGCGCCGTGGGCGTTGGCGGTGCACCGGGCGGCCATCTGGACGAGCAATGCGCCAACGCAGCGCTCGAAAAGGTCAAGGCGCAGCTGGGCTGATCGCAATGCGCACCTTGCTCCGTCGGCATTCGTTGGCTGTCGTCCTCGGCGCGCTCGTCGCGATGACGCCGGCGTTGTCGATCGCGCAGGTGCCGCCTTCCGCCGCTGAGGCGCAGGCTTATCAGGGCCTGCATCAGGCTGCTTGGCGTGGCGACGTCGTGAAGACCAAGGCCCTGATCGCGGCCGGCGCCGATCTCGATGCACGCGACGCGTACGGCCGCACGGCGCTGCACGTCGCGACCTATGCCCGCCAGCGCGAAGTCGTCGCGCTGCTCGCCAAGGCTGGCGCGAAGCTCGATCTTTTCGAGAACGACCGCTACGACGCTGTCACCATCGCCGCGGTCGCGGACGATCCGCAGACGCTGTCGCTGCTGCTCTCTCTCGGCGCAAAGGCGGGGCAGACCACCAGCCGCTACGACGGCACGGCCCTCATCGCGGCGGCGCACCTCGGGCACGACGAAGTCGTTCGCATGCTGATCCGCGCCGGTGCGCCGCTCGATCACGTCAACAACCTCCACTGGACCGCGTTGATCGAATCGATCGTCCTCGGCGACGGCGGCCCGCGTCATCAACGCACGCTGGTTGCGCTGGTCGATGCCGGCGCCAATACGCAGCTCGCGGATCGACAGGGCAACACACCGCTGCAACTCGCCAAGTCGCGAGGCTTCGAGGCGATGGTCGAAAAGCTGAAAACCGCGGGCGCACGCTAGCGCGGTCGAGCACAATCGGGCGATTCCTGAGACAGGACCCGCCCATGTACATGCCTCCCCAGTTCAATTCCACCGACCGCGAGGTCGCCGTGGAACTGATGCGTTCGTACCCCTTTGCCAGCCTCGTCTCGACCGATGACGAGGGCCTGCCTTTCATCACGCACCTGCCGCTGGTGCTGGACGATCGAGGGGAGGACGGCTGGTCGCTGTTGGGGCATTGCGCCAAACCCAATCCGCACTGGCGCCACCTTCAGGCGCGACCCAAGGCGGTGGCTTCCTTTCTTGGACCGCATGCCTATCTGTCGCCGTCGGTCTATCCCGATCTCGCCCGTGTTCCGACGTGGAACTACCTCGCGGTGCACTGCACGGTCGAGGCCCGCCTGATCGAAACGCCGGACGAAAAGGACGCGCTGCTGAAGCGCCTCATCGGCCAGCACGAGCCCGCCTATGCGCAGCAGTGGCGCGATCTGGGCGAGGAGTTCCAGCACAAGATGCTGGCCGGCATCGTGGGCTTCGAACTGCGCATCACCGCGCTGCAATGCAAGATCAAGCTGAATCAGCATCGCAAGGAATCGCATGTCGCGATGCATTCGGTGTACAGCGAGGGTTCACCCGACGAGCGCGCACTGGCGGGTTGGATGGAGCGTTTGGGCATGCAGGTTGCCCCGGCACCCGTCGGAGAAAACTGAGATGCGCGTCGTCGGACTGATCGGACTCGTGCTCGCGCTGCTCGTTGTCGGCGTGCTGGCGAAAAAGCAGATGAGCTCGGCCGTCGCGCCGGTATTGCCGTCGGGCGCTCAGGCGACCACGGAAGCACCGGCGGGTGACGTTCGGGCGCAAAGCCGGCAGATCCAGGAGCAGATCAAGCAATCGCTCGATGCCGCGCAACAGCGGCGTCCGGTGCCGGATGACAACTGACGCGCACTGGATGCAGCTTGCGCTGGCCGAAGCACGCCGCGCGGGCGATGCCGGCGAAGTGCCGATCGGTGCGGTGGTCGTGAAGGATGGCGTGCTGGTTGGGGTGGGAAGCAATTCGCCCGTGGCGCAGCACGATCCGAGCGCGCATGCGGAAGTCAATGCGTTGCGCGCTGCGGGCGCGGCACTCGGCAACTACCGGCTCGACGGCTGCGAACTCTTCGTCACGTTGGAACCCTGTCCGATGTGCGCCGGCGCAATGATTCATGCGCGGCTCAAGCGCGTCGTGTTCGGTGCCGCCGACCCCAAGACCGGCGCGGCCGGTTCGGTGGTCGACCTGTTCGCTTCCTCGCAGCTCAATCACCACACGTCTGTGGAGGGCGGTGTGCTCGCGCAGGAGTGTCAGGCACTCTTGCAGTCCTTTTTCCAGGACCGCCGCAACGAAGCCCGCATGGCTGCCGAACCGCTGCGAGACAACGCGCTGCGCACGCCGCGCGAACGCTTTGCCTCTCTCCCGGACTACACCTTTGAAGCGAACTACGTAAGCGATCTGCCGGCCCTTCAGGGGTGGCGGATGCACTTCCTCGATGAAGGTCCAAAGCATTCGGAGCGGGTGGTGCTGTGCATCCACGGCCCCGGCGAGTGGAGCTACCTCTTCCGCCACGTCGCCCGCCTGAACGATGCGCGCGTCCTGGCGCCGGACCTGATCGGGTTCGGCATGAGCGACAAGCCCAAGCGCGAGGACGTTCATCGACTGGACTGGCATCGCGACGTTTTGCTGGAATGGCTCGACCGGGTCTCTCCAGGGCCCGTGGTGCTTGTTCACAGCGCTGGCGGTGCCGCACTCGCATCGCTGCTGGCCTCAGCTGCGCCGTCGCGCTTTCTGCACGTGATGCCTGCGCCCGACGCGGGTGAAAACGTCGCCGATGCATGGCGTGCGCCCTTTCCTGATCGTGGTCACGAGGCCGCACTGCGCGCCATGGGACGCACGCCGAAGCGCGTATCCGGTCCCGATGCGGCGCAAGCAGAACGGCTCATGAAAGACGCAATGGGATACTTCGCCCCGTGAAAAAGCACATCTACATCTATTCGCCGTCGAGCGCAGTGCGCGACAAGGCGGCGTTCAAGCGCGGCGTCAAACGGCTTCGGGCACTTGGCCACGAAGTCGAAATCGATGAAGCCGCACTGTCCACCCATCAGCGATTTGCAGGTGACGATGCGACCCGTATCGCCGCCATCACGCGCGCCGCGGCCAGTGGTGCCGATGTGGCTCTCATCTCGCGCGGCGGCTATGGACTGACGCGCATCCTCGATGCCATTCCGTACAAGGCGGTGGCGAAGGCGATCCACGATGGCACCGAGTTCGTCGGCCTCAGCGACTTCACCGCGTTCCAGAATGCCGTGCTCGCGAAGACGGGCAGTGTCACCTGGGCGGGCCCCGCTGTTGGTGAAGACTTCGGTGCCGAAGACGGCGCGGACGACATCATGGAAGCCTGTTTCGACGATCTGCTGTACGGGCAAGGGGAGGGCACCGGCTGGCGCATGCCCGCCCGCGACGCCGACGACCTGGCACCGCTCCGCGGTATCCATGGCGCGGTGCTCTGGGGCGGAAATCTTTGCGTGCTGACCAGCCTGCTCGGAACGCCTTACTTCCCGTCGATCGACAAGGGCGTCTTGTTTCTCGAGGACGTCAACGAACATCCGTACCGCGTGGAGCGCATGCTCGACCAACTCCGTCAGGCCGGTGTCCTGGCGAAGCAGAAGGCGGTGATCCTTGGGCACTTCACCGGCGTTCGCAAGGTTCCTCACGATCGCGGCTTCGGCATGAAGACGGTGACCGCGCGACTGCGTGAGTTGATCAAGACGCCTGTGCTAACCGGCTTGCCGTTCGGCCATGTGCCCACGAAGGTGCTGCTACCGGTAGGCGCGAAGGTGGAAGTCGCGGCCGACGGTCGCGACGTCTTCATGGTCTGGGGGCATCGGCACGCTCACTGAGCGCGCCGAGGCAAAAAAAAGAGGCCTATGGCCTCGTTGCGCTTTGTTGGGAGCCTGTCAGCTCGTAATGCGTTGATGGGTTCGCGGCCCCATCGTGTGCGGCAGGCCGCCCTTGAAGAGGCGATTGATCTGGCGCATCTGGCGCCGTGCTGCAACTTCTCCATCAACCGCGCTGAGGGCGGTCAGCACATCCTGGCGCAGGTACCAGAGGGCTTCCAGGTCGCCGGCGAAACGAACGCGTTGCGCAACCCGTTGAACCGAATGACCGCCGTGAACCTGCAGCAGCGACAGCATTGCGGTGCGGATCTGGCCCATCTGACGATCCACGGAACGGCGCGAGCCGAGTCCCGGGAAGGACAGAAAGCGGAAGAACCTGCTGAAGGACACCATTGCGAGGAGGCGAGTTGCCAGGGAAGCCTTGATGGGTGCCTACGTTAAGCCCCGCCCGAGTGCCGCACAAGTGTGGAAACATCATTTCATGTTTAAAAACAACATACTTCACGCTTCTGTTGAAGTGTCGACCTAAGAAGTTAAACCTAAGTGTTACTTTTAAATACGAAAGTGTTCGCGGCGGGTGTGACTAATTGAAAAAGCAACAGGGTTCGCCCGCAAGTCGCTCGATTTGATGCTTTGAGGCGGTGTTTTCATGCTGCTTTGCCATAATCCCCAAGCGAGGGCTACCAAAAACTGCACAACATGGGCGTCAATTCGACTGTCGTTTTCGCTGATCTGACAGGGAGTACCAGGGTCTTCGAGGCCATGGGAAATGCGCGCGCCACCGAGACGGTGACGCGGCTGACGCAATGGATCGGGGGCGTCTGCGAGTCCCACGGCGGCCGTGTCGTGAAGTCTCTTGGCGACGGTGTGTTCGCCATTTTCGGAAATGGCATCACGGCGACGCGCGCGGTGCTCGAGCTGCAGCGAAACCACCAGAAGCGCCTTCAGACCTGGCCAACGCCGCTGCGCATGGAACTGCAGATCGGCGTTGCGAGCGGGGAGGTCGTCGAAGTCGATGGCGACTGCTATGGCGACGCCGTCAACCTTGCCTCCCGCCTCAGCGACCTCGCCGGCCCCGGTCAGATCTGGGCCACCGAGTCGGTGATCGAGCAATTGCACGAAGGCGAGGTGCGCCATCGCAGCCTCGGTCCGATCAACATCCGCGGCAAGAACGAGATGCCGATCGTCCATCGCATCGACTGGCAGGACGAGGTGTCCGAGTTCCTGACGATGCCGGCATCTCTGGTCCCGTCCGCGCGCGGGCCGGATTCGTCGTTTGGCCAGATCGAGTTGGCTTGGCTCGACGTGCGCACGCTGTTCCGTGTCGAAGACCTGCCGATCCATCTGGGCCGGGTCGACGAAGCGCAGTTCGTCGTCAACGACCCGCGCGTTTCGCGTCTGCACGCCCGGATCGAATCGCGGCATGGCAGCTGCGTTCTCGTGGACGTCAGCACGTATGGCACCTGGGTGCGCTTCCACGGCACCGCGGGCGCGAGCGGTGAGATTGCGCTGCGGCGCGACGAATGCGTGCTGCATGGCAGCGGTGAAATCGGCCTTGGGGCCCCGTTGAGCGACTTCAGCGCGCCGACCATTTCCTTCAACACGACCGGCGGCAACGTGCTGCTCGGGCGCCGCGACCTCCGCTAGGAAGCGTCGCTGATCCCGAGCTCCGAGCAGATACGGCCGACCAGGGCCTTCATCGCGGCAAGCTCGGCCTCCAGACGGGCCACGTTGGCCTTCAATGCGGCCACTTCGCCCAGCGACACATCGTCGCTAGCAGGTATGGCTGCAGGCGCATCTTCCGCGGGGGGGCCGCTGAGCAGGTGGGCCCATCTACTTTCGCGCGCTCCAGGCAGGCGAGGTAGCTTGATGACAAGGCCGCCTGCGGGCCGCTCGGCCAATTCATCGAGGAAAGCTTCGACAGACGAGATATCCGCGAAGTTGTGCATCCGGTCCGTCGCGATGCGGAGTTCGCCCGCCGTCTGCGGCCCACGCAGCATCAGCACTGTGAGCAGGGCGATCGATTGCGATGGAATCCGCAGCACGCCATCGACGTTGTGCGCGTAGCGATACGCCCGCCCGCCGCTCGACTCCGTCACCAGGCTCAAGGACTTGAGGCTGTCGAGCGTCTCCTGCACTTCGGCCTCGGAGACGTCCAGGATCGGGTGCGGCTCGTCTTCTGATTGCAGCCCGCCACCAGCGAGTTGAGGGTGAGCGGATAGCTATCGGGAACCGTGCGCTGCTTCTCTGAGAGGACGCCGAGTACGCGGGTTTCAAGAGGGGAGAGGGCTCGAAGGCTGGACATGAATTCGGATTGGATGCGTCGCGGGGTCCGCGAGATGTGGGCGCAATGCTAAGGCCAAGCGGCGTGCTGATGGGGTCTCCCCAAGATGGTGCGGACATGTTAGTGTCCGCCGAGATAGCCATGAGGAGACCGCCATGGAGATCCGCAACCCTTCCCCAGGCCTCTACAACGAAGATCTGGCACCCGCGAGGGACCGTCGATGGGGCGCCTTCAGCATCTTCAACGTCTGGACTTCGGACGTGCACAGCCTCTGGGGCTACTACCTCGCAGCGAGCCTGTTCCTGCTGTGCGGCAGCTTCGTCAATTTCCTCCTGGCCATCGGGCTCGGCTCGTTGGTGATCTTCGCGCTGATGAACCTGATCGGCTATGCCGGCGAGAAAACGGGCGTGCCGTATCCCGTTCTGGCTCGCGCCTCCTTCGGCGTTTGGGGCGCCAACCTAGCGGCCATGGTGCGGGCTGTGGTGGCCTGCTTCTGGTACGGGGCGCAAACCGCCGCGGCCGCAAGCGCAGTGGTTGCGCTGCTGATCCGCAACGACGCGATCCTCGAGTTCCACAAGAACGTGCACTTCCTCGGGCACTCAGGGCTCGAAGTGATCTGCTACGTCGTGGTTTGGGGGCTGCAACTGCTGATCATCCAGAAAGGCATGGAGACGGTTCGCCGGTTCCAGGACTGGGCGGGCCCGGCGGTCTGGATCGCGATGCTGATCCTGGCAATCGGCTTGTGCGTCAAGGCCGGCGGCTTCTCGTTCGAGCACGGCATTCCCATGGATGTGCTGCTCGAAAAAACCAAGGACGTCGGCGTGTCCGGGGAGCCTGGCTCCTTCTGGGCGTTGATGGCGGTCGGCGCCACGTGGATCACCTACTTCGCGGCGCTCTATCTCAACTTCTGCGACTTCTCGCGGTTCGCGAAGAACAAGGAGGCCGTGCGCACAGGCAACCTGTGGGGCCTGCCGATCAACCTGATCGCCTTTTCGCTGGTCGCCGGCGTCACCACGATCGCGGCCTTCAAGGTCTACGGCGAAGTGCTCCTGCATCCCGAGCAGATCTCGGCCAAGTTCGACAGCTGGGTGCTCGCCCTGATCGCGGCGATCACATTCGCGGTTGCCACGCTGGGCATCAACGTCGTGGCCAACTTCGTGTCTGCCGCGTTCGACATCTCGAACACATTTCCCAAGGCGATCAGCTTCAAGCGGGGTGGCGTGATCGCCGCGTTGATCGCGCTCGTGCTCTATCCCTTCGCGCCGTGGGAGGGCAACGCGGCCCATTTCGTGAACGCGATCGGCGCCACGATGGGCCCGCTCCTGGGCGTGATCCTGGTGGACTACTACATCATTGCCAAAAGCAACATCAACGTGGCGGCGCTCTATCAGGAGCATGGCGAGTATCGCTACGAGGGCGGTTGGAACGTCAATGCACTGGTGGCGACCGGAGTCGGCAGCCTGTTCTCGACATTCCTGCCCAACTTCACGAACCTGCTTCCGGCCTGGTGGAACATCTATGGCTGGTTCATCGGCGTGGCGGTTGGCGGCAGTGTGTACCTCGTGATGGCCACGCTGCGCCCACGCACGGCGGCTGCGACCGCGCACGCCTGAGCGGAGGCCGGGAGCGTTCGACAACGGAACTCCGTCTGCGCGCTCTCGCGTTGCGGCAATCTAGGCGCTACGGCAAGCCAGCGACCTTCAACAGAGAGAGCTGCCCCCCAATTCACTGCTCTCGAGGCAATCTTTTTGCCAGCCCATCAACCTGTGAGATAGGTGAGCACGGGAGGCATCTTGCGCCGCGCATGATGGCAACACACCGGACAGCGCGTACTTCGAGTCGCTGCTAGCCATCGAGACAGCAGCCTGATCTGGCGGGCACAATGTGCAACAAACAGCAAATCTCCACCGCAGTCGGTTTCAAACGGACAGTGCCACCTCAGAGATCAACGATGAGCAAACCATCCTGGGCGACGAGAGCAAGTTGAACTCCACCCGTATCGATCACAGGAGCGACAAGCCATGCATGAATATTTGCACAATGCAGATTGGCAAACGTAGTTTTGTCCGTTTTTTACTTGTGGGTGGAACCGCCACGGCATTGCATTACCTGGTAATAGGCGGCGCAGTCCATTTGACAAGTATTTCCTTTACTGCCGCCTCGGCCATTGGTTATGTGCTGAGTATGTTTTACAACTATTGGGCAAATTCTCGGTTTACCTTCGGCGGGGGGCA
Organism: Variovorax sp. Sphag1AA; assembly: GCF_014192575.1. Lineage (GTDB taxonomy): Bacteria > Pseudomonadota > Gammaproteobacteria > Burkholderiales > Burkholderiaceae_C > Variovorax. The sequence continues at coordinate 742,464 of NZ_JACHYC010000001.1, forward strand.
CGACCACACGAAGAGCTTTCCTCGCTTTCTCATCATTTCTTTGACAGGGCTGGGCATCAATCAGTCCGTTCTGTCCCTTGGCATATATCTTCATTTGCTGCCAGCGCTGAGTCAGGTGGCTGCGACAGTCGTCGTTGTGCTCTGGAATTATTTTCTCAACGCAATTTGGACTTTTGCCAATAAAGATCGCAATCTATGACCACTCCCAATCTCGGCCTCGTCATCCCTTGCTTCAATGAAGAGGAAGTGCTGCCCGAGACGGCTGCCCGACTAATTTCCCTGCTTGCTCGCATGCGTAGCGAAAACCTGGTCAGTGAGCGGAGCGCGATTTTCTTCGTTGACGATGGAAGTCGAGACAATACTTGGGCGGTCATTACAGAGCTCTTGAATTCTCATGAAGAAGTCAACGGGATTAAGCTCTCGCGAAATCGTGGGCATCAGGAAGCATTGCTATGCGGATTGATGACTGCACCGGGCGACATGCTAATCAGCGTTGATGCCGACCTCCAGGATGACCTGGAGGTCATCCCGCAAATGGTGCGCCACTACAGAAATGGCTGCGAAATAGTCTATGGCGTCCGCAATCGACGCGATACCGACACTTTTTTCAAACGAATTACCGCTGAAGGCTACTACAAGCTCATGGCGGCGATGAAAGTCGACATCGTTTTCAATCACGCTGATTACCGCCTCCTGAGCCGCCGCGCTCTTGAGGCCTTGTCAGAGTACCGTGAAGTGAACCTCTTTCTGCGTGGCTTGGTCCGGTTGCTGGGCTACCGGAGTGCGGTGGTCGAATACGATCGACGTGAGCGTTATGCCGGCGAATCAAAATACCCCTTAAAGAAAATGCTCGCCTTTGCCTGGCAAGGAATTACTTCCTTTTCAGTGGCTCCATTGAGGCTGATAACAACGATCGGTTTTATCGTATCAATCATAAGCGTCGGACTGGCGTTCTGGGGACTCTTGACAAAGATAGTATTCAACCAGGCCCTGCCCGGGTGGGCGTCAACTGTAGTTCCAATGTATTTTCTAGGCGGCATTCAGTTGCTCAGCCTGGGTGTGATCGGCGAGTACATCGCCAAGATATACATGGAAAGCAAGGGGCGTCCACGATTTCATATTGACATGCTTGACGGCGGCGCATTTCGCGAACGTTTCGAAACTGACTCAAGACGTCAACCTCGCCAACCATTTGACCAACGGGTCGTCGAGGCCGAGTAAATGACGACTCCAGGAAGAAACATAAACCCCTTTCTGCTTCTGTGCATCGCCGCGTTGCTAGCGTTTGGAATTGGGTACATTCACCACCAATGGTTCTTTCCCCACTACTTCAATGGGGATGCGGCCACGATGCAGATACTAGGCAAGGCGATCCTGGATGAAGGCTCGCTTCTGCCGAAAGATTTTCACTATGGAAATCAGCTGATATTCTTGCGATCGAGTCCATTCATTGCCCTGGCCATGCTGCTGAATTTTTCGGCGTATGAGGCATTTTTAGTTGGGTCCTCATTGAGCATTGCCTTCTGGGGGGCTGTGCTGGCTTGTCTTTTATCTGTGCACTTTAGATCGCAGAAAAAAGGCTTGCTATTTTCAATCCTTTTGCTCATTCCTCTTGGAATTTGGGACATCGACTATGTTCTTGGGCAGCAATCACACTTGGCAAACACCGTTCTTGCACTGGGCTTCGTCATTCTGACTTATCGATGGATTGAGGATAAAAATAAACTCTTCCTGCTTATCGGGTGCGCTTGCTTATTTCTGATCACTTCAGAGTCGCCGATCAGAGGACTATTGGTGCTTGTGCCAGTTGCCATTGCAATTGCCTTGGTTGCTGACGTGAAGGCTCTGCCAGCAGCTGCCGTCGGCACGTCTACCACCTTCTTGCTGGCCTATGCTGCAAACAATCTGCTAACCAGACTCCGTCCAATTTCCCTGGACTACTCCAGCAAGATTGCGCTAACCCCACTGAATATGCTGGTGCCTCACCTTAGGGTGACGAGTCGCGAAGCGCTCGAATCGATTTCACATTGGAAAGCGGTCGGACAAGGAGATTTATCATTTTTTGGCTCCATTGCCTTTGCATCTGGACGCCTGCTGTATTTTTGCTTTATCCTTTTTGCCCTATGGGGCGTGCTGAAGCTGGCAGCACTTTCTTACAAAAGAATTGCAAATGGATTTCGCTCGAGTATCGAGCCCAACGGCCGTCCTAATCACTTTGTTTTATTAGCCGCCACATTGGGAATGATTGTCGGCGCCTGCGCGGTCGCAGCACTGAATCCGAACTCTTCTCGCCACTACCTATGGGCAGTTTTTCTGATGAGATTCTGCTTTCTCGCGGCAATCTATGACCTGATCGCGAAAAGAGTAACGGCAAGATTTTCAGGCGTCATTATTTTGTTGTTGACTTTGTTTTTTTCATCCTGGTTCATTGACTTGATTGCTCGAAATTGGAATTTCCAGGGACCTCAGGGCGTTTTCAACTCGAAAGAAACCCGCTATCGATACGAAACGCCTTACGAGGATGTAATCAGATCTCACATAGAACTGAATCCACCTGAGGCTGTTCAACAAATCGATGAATATCTCAAGAAAACTAAAACTCGAAACGTATATGGCGCGAATTTCTGGAGGATGATGCCGCTCAATACGGTACTCGAGGATGTCAACGCGCAAAATCTCAAGTTTAAAGACGGGGAAATTTTCACTCCTGATTGGCTGGATAGGCCTAGCTGGGCATGCGCTGAAGGAGACGTTTTGTACTACCTGAAGAACGATCCAACGGATATGGCTATCAAGGAGAAGCTGAAAGTTACCGGAGGGACTGAAATTCGCGACGGTGACGGTTACTCCCTTTGGCGCGGCCCGCGCGTCTGGAAAGACTCTCCGACAGCCAATTGTTCAAATACTGCTGCTGCCCGGCCCACGCCTTGAGGCCTGGACAGAGAGAGGGAGACTGAGGGGAGGGCAGCCGCAGTTCCAGGTGAAGCGGTCCCCGAAACTCTCTTCGAGCTTCGCGTCTCGCGATTTCGCGAGACAGGTCGGGGTTGGCAGCGACGGTTGCGTCGCAGTCCGTCACGTTAGGCCTCCGCCCAAAGAAGAAGTCTGAGTCATGCGGCACTCAGCGTCACGGGGCCAGCGAGCGCCGGTTCAGTCATTGCGTTTCAGCGCCGCATGTACCTAGGCGGCTGTCAGACTTGCGACCGCGGTCGCCGCAGTTTGGACATGAGGCGCTCGATATCCGCCGTGCTTGCCGGGACGAGCACACGCAGCACTTTTGCATTGCGCCGGGCGGTGCCAGGCCGCACACCGGTCCGCGACCGAGCTCATTGTGTCGATCCTGATCCGTACTTTCCAGCGAGATCAGCCGCTCGGGTTTGAGCAGTGGCCAGAAGTCAGCAGACAGCAAATGCCAACTCGAGAAAGTTCTTTTGAATCAATGAGTTAGCAAATTCAGTTGGTAGATTTGGCAGCCCGGCTCAAGAAAAAGACAAGTTGCGAAACCTCTGACCGAAGGGCGAACATAGAAACCTGCCGAACAGGAGGCGTGGATTCGGGCGGGAAGGGGAGGCAATCTTGCGAATCGCCAATGAACTTCTCTCGCCAAGATAGAAATCTGCTTCCAGCTTCAGCAGAGAACTTCCGAATCTCCTGCGACGACGGGTCACCCGTTGACTGAGGCGGAACCTCCAGACGCAGGTGCTCTACCGCGCTATTCAGATCGAAAGAACTTGCCAATGCATGGCTTGCAACGTGTCAATCCTCCGCCTGACGCTGGCTTCGCCGCCTTCTTGGCATCTTGCGGGAATCAGGAAAGTGCCGGAAAAAGTCGCCCGGTTGAACAGCCAACGCCTCAAGGATGCGAACCAACTGCGTGAACGTGGGGTTTCGCTCGCCACGCTCGAGTCCGCTCATGTAGCTGCGCGCCAAGCCCGCGTGACGGGCAAACCCTTCCTGCGTGAAGCCCGCATGCTGACGTTCGGCACGTACGGCCGCACCAAGGATCTCGCGATCGGTTGCGTCCTTCATGAGCACTGCGGGTAGCGTGACCTGTCTAACCGCATGATCGGGGCCTCGAAGGTCGCGGAGCCGGAAGTCACGGAAGAACTCACTTGGATGCGCTCCTAGGCCCGCGAGCACAACCATGAGCTTGGCGAAGGTGAGATTGTGCTCACCTCGCTCGATGCCGCCCATGTAGCCCCGGTCGATGCCCGCAAGTCTGGCGAAATCTTCCTGTGTGATTTCCAGGTCCATGCGCCCCTTGCGAATAGCCGTCGCTAGCATCTTCACGTGATCTTCTTCGCCAACTTGGCCCGTCCCTGAGTTCATCGCGCGAATGCTCGCGTCGCTGCTCGTAAAACACCACGCTTAAGATCGCCACCTAAATTAACTCCACCCTCTCTAAATACACGGGATATGATTAACATCAGAACATGTGGCTGGAGTTGCGATGAAAGGTGAAGGTGGGGCTGCGGCAGGCGGCCGGTTGTGACCCTGACGCGAAGTTAAGGTCAAAAAGACAGTATCTGCCGAAAAGACCGCCGCGCCCTCCAATCGAGTGCTGCATAGGTGTGAACCCTCTGCATTGAATACAGGCAGGAAGATCCGATGACCGACCTCAACATCATGCTGGAGCGAATGGGCGCACTGCTGATAGCGGGCGACTACCTGAAGGACCTGGTTCGTGTGATTCGCCAGCGTCCCGGACGGATGAACGCACCGCTACGGAGAATCTTGGCGGAGCTGGAGTTCGCGCTGGCGAACTTTCCGACCCAAGAAGACCTGAGGAGCCTTGTTGCCGTGGCGGACGATCCCGAGGAGGTCACTGCATCGAACGGCCAGGCCGTGCCCGATGCAAGCATGCAGGGCAAAGTCGCAAAGCTTGAAAAGGACGTGGCCGAGATCCGTTTGCACATCGCCAGCCTTGATGAGGCGTTCAACCTGCTCGCGTGGGACGGACGTCGCTACCAATCGCAGATTGAAGGTTTGCTCGAAGAAATCGACGCACTGGCGGAAAAAATCCCTTGTGAATCTTCAGCGGTGGCCGCGATCGGAGAGGTCGCCGTACCCCAGCCCCAGGACGGTTCGACGGTCGGTCTCGAGGTGCGCGAGGACATCGGTCCGGAGCCGCGGCGCGAGGGGCAAGACCCCTTAAGAGCGCTGGTGCGAGACGGTGTTCTCCTCGAGGCCTCTGAATTCATTAAGGCGACGAGTCTGACCAAACGTGCGCTGAGTGGCGCCGTGCGAGCGCGTCGTCTGTTTGCGGTCGAACTCGACGACGACAAGTTCTACCCCGCCTTCTATGCGGATGCGAGCCTTGACCGCAAAAAGCTCGGGGCGGTGTGCAGGATCCTCGGCGACCTCTCTGGCGCTTACAAGATGTACTTTTTCCAAAGACGTTGGCCGTCCTTGGCCGGGCGGTCGCCGCTCGAGGCGCTCAAGGAGGGCGCACTGCGGCAGGTGCGCAGCGCCGCGAGACATTTCCACGCGCAGCTGACCTGTCCTTGACCACTGGCACGAAGGAACTCGCATGATCTCGATGGATGAACTCCAACACCGATTTCCCTACCAGTTCGAAGGCGAGAACATCGGATACGAGTCGTACCGCGGCTGGCTTCCGATCCTGGCCGACGCGTGCGAACGAATCGACGCGGTTCTGGTGGACAAGCGTGACTTTCATTGGATGCAGATCAAGGAGAAGTTCGGCGGCGCCAGGCTCTACTACCAGCTCGGGACCTCGAAGCGCACCATCGTCGACGTTCAAGTCAGCGAAAGTGTCACAACGGTCAAAACACCCACCCGTCGAGGCGACCCGATGGCGGAAGCCATCGACGCGATCGTCGATGAGGCCGAGCTGCGCACGAAGACTTCATGCATCGTGTGCGGCGCTCAGGCTGAGACAGCTGCTTACGACGGCTATCTCATGACGCTATGCCAAGCCCACCAGTACCCGGGCCAAGGAACACGTCAGGCGTTCTTCAAGTGGCTGAACAAGGTGCTCAGCGCCGACTGACCGCGGATGCCCGCATAGATCAGCATGAACACTGTGATTCGCATCTTGTTTCTGGACTTCGATGGAGTCCTTCATCGTCCCAACTGCTTGTCTGAGGACCAGTTGGTCCACTTGCCGCACCTCGAAAAGCTGCTTCAGGACCATGCAGACGTCCGACTGGTCATCTCAAGTTCATGGCGCGTCATGCGTTCCGTTGATAGCGCTCTGAGCGCCTTTCCGCACGGCTTGCGTCAACGAGTCATTGGCGACACACCCGTGCTTCGAGCTGAGGGGGGCCAGTGGCATCGGCAACGAGAGTGCGAGGCATGGCTGAAGGAGCATGCGCCGGCTGCGATCTGGCTGGGAATCGATGACGAAGCCCAGCTCTTTGAGCCCGGAAAGGCCGTGATCTGTAACCCCGCCCTCGGACTCGCAGACCCAAAAGTGCGTTCGGAAATCGAACAATGGTTGGTCGCGACAGATCCGTCGCCTTCCAGCTCTGTGGGGGATCCCGGAGGCCCGAGGTGACGAACAGTGGGCTTCAGGCTGACGCGACGAATGAGCCGTCTGCGAGGGAGAGCACCAGATGACAATGCGCGAGCGACGCCAAGCAACGGAATGTGCTGGCGAGGTATTGAGAGATCGGGCCGCCGGCGCGCTGGAGCAGAAGACACCTTTCCGCGTCAACGCCGCTCGACGAATCCGAGTCTTGATCGAGGAGGGATTGGCATCCGGACCTGCGCGGCAAGACACCGAGGATGACGAAATAGAGCTTCTGGCTATCGCGCGCGGCCACAGCGATTGATGTGTGGCCAATTGCCAGTCGCGGTTGGCGTTCGGTTCTCTGGCTGGGCTTCCGCAGTCGGGCTCGCCACTGGCTGTGCGCGCTGCGAGCGACTACCATGGGCGACGTGGCCAAGACGAAAACCCGATCCACACTGAACCGCGCGGCACGCGAGATTGCGACGCTTGCAGAATCCGTTCTTGGAAGTCGTGCTGCCGCGCTGCAGTGGCTGGCCGCACCCGCCCTCGGATTGGATGGCCAAAGACCCATCGATCTACTCGACACGCCGCTCGGCGTCGAAGCCGTGAGGGTATACCTTGTGCGGATCGATCACGGGGTCTACACATAGCTCAAGGGCCTCGCTCTGCCCACGCCACTCTGCACCCGAGCGGCGAACCCGCACTCGCTGCTTGCGGTCTGCAATCGCTGTGAACAACAATATTCCTCATGGCGCACAGCGACGAACCGATGCATGCGATCTCTCTGGCACCCGTGAACGTGCGTGCGATAGCCGAGAGCACGCACCATTGCATGGCGTCCGAAGGTTTTGAGCAGTCCGTTCGGCGCGAAGTATTTAACGAAGAATACAAGCAATGGCTCGAGGAGCAGAACATCGACTTCAAACGCGACGGGCTATGGTGCGCAGGCCTAGTCGCTTGGCTTGCCCCAACCGGCACCACAGGTTGACTTAGGAGGAGTGCCCCCGGACCACGGCTTGGAAAAGCTGTTTGGCACAGGTTCGAGGACAGGCTAGTGCCAGTTGCTAACTCCCCTGACTGGCTGTGTCCTACAGCCAGGATTCGGCACTCGTCAGCCTGCTTCGCGGCGTGTGCGGTAGTTCAGAGGTGCCTCGCGGGCCGTCAGCTTCGGGGCCCGCTTCCGACCTTCCCCGAAGCGACTGCGCATTGCGGCTCCGTGCCCTAAGCCGCCCTCCGCCCTTCATTCGAAGCAGATGTTCGTCAAAGCATCTCACAGGCTCGGGTGGCGCAACGGGAGAGCCAGTTCCAGACGGCAACCCGGCGCTACATGCCACATGGGCGACCAAGTGAGGCCATCTTTCCGTCGGGGCGCCCATTGAACGACAATAGCGGGCGGACCGGTCCATTTAAAGGGCAGGTTCGTTTTCCGGCGATCGGCTGGTTTCGCGCCACAGCGCATGTTTGTTGTGACTCTGGGACTCCCCGCTTCGTTTTTTTGTTTGAACAGGGTTCCTCAATGGGCAAGAAACTTTACGTAGGCAACCTCGCCTACTCCGTGCGCGACAACGATCTTCAACAGGCATTCGGCGCGTACGGTTCCGTCGCCAGCGCCAAGGTCATGATGGAGCGCGATACCGATCGCTCCAAGGGTTTTGGCTTTGTCGAGATGGGCTCCGACGCGGAAGCGCAGGCGGCCATCGAAGGTCTCAACGGTCGTTCGCTCGGCGGTCGCAACCTGACGGTGAACGAGGCCCGCCCCATGGAGCCTCGTCCCGCAGGCGGTGGCTACGGCGGTGGTAGTCGCGGCGGCGGCTACGGCGGCGGCAATCGCAGTGGCGGCGGTGGCCGCGGCGGATACTGAGCGCACCGGCGCATCAGACAAGGAAGCTCCCTCGGAGCTTTTCTTGCGCCTTCCTGGCTCCTATTCTCGGAGTTGCGAACGAGCGGTCTCGGTGCACTCGGCCGTCGCGACGCGGTTGAACACTGTCGCCTTGGGAACCCCTTCCGCGTCCTGCTTTTTTTCCGGCGCCCTGGACGGCCAAAGCAGTCCGCGTGATCACCATCTCAAACTCCAGTGGGCTTTGTGCCATCGTCTCGCGCGAGCGTTTCTGGCTCATCGAGGATCGTAATGGTGACGGTCCCGGCGCCAGCAGCGATCATGGGGTCATCCTCGGTACGAGTGACGAACTGCGACTCCGGGCCGGTCATCTCGTCATGGATCTCGATGCGACACGTGCGCCCGCTAGGCAGCCGGACTCGCTCGCCCGGGCGTAGAGTTATGGTCAATGAGCGTCCTTCGAAAGAACGTTCGGAGCCATTGTCGGAATCGGTCATATTGTCCTTCCACGTTTCGTGAGCGAGGGGTATGAACGCTTGCCGCGTGCTTGGGCCTGTGCATGATCGCAGCGGATCTGAACTCCTTCAAGTCGCTGCGTTTCCAATTGCTGCGCCGCTGAGCAGCTTCGGGCTGGCGGGGCTGCCGGCAGGAGGAGCCGGTGGCAATCACAAGACCTCATCTCCGGCGGGCCTCCATGAACAACCTCAGGCTTCAATCGAAGTCATCTCAATGATCTTTGAGAACTCCTCGAGGATTTCAGGGTGATTTCCCTGCATGTAACGCATGACGCGGGGGTTATCCATCAGTTTCACGATGTACCCGCGCGCCAACATCAGGTTGAGCATGTCCTCGCCGTGGGACTGCTCGGCGATCTTGTACTGCGTCAGGAGATTCGACATCTCGTTCTCCATGCGAGCGAGCTGTTCATGCGAAAGCGCCGCATGTCGCAAAGGCTTCTTGCCTGAAACAAGCAATTCGGGTGGCGTTGCAGCAAGGAGCGCGCGCGCATAGCTTGCCGTTACGCTGTTTGCCGCGACCATCAGCTCCGCACATTCGACCTGTCGGGTCGGCTTCATTCGCCGAAGAGCAGGTGAAACCTCTGTCGAGAAATTGCGATCCTTGAGGATTTCGACCACCTCCTCGCAGATGCCGTCCAGCAGACTTCTTTTCTTCAGCAACAGGCTCACGTCGATGCACAGGCCCTTGGCGAGTTTGGCAGCGGGAATGCCGCGGTCCATCGCACGCCGGATCATCAGGTGCTCCTGAATCGTCGACAGCCGGTTCAGCCGATTGTTATAGGTGAACGTCTCGTCGTCTGTCGCCACCAGGCAGGGAACCTCGGCAATTCCCAGTTCCTTGAGGGCCTGCAGCCGCAAATGCCCATCGAGCACCAGATGATGACCAGTCTTGCGATCCACCGCGGACACCGAGAGCGGTTCGATGAGTCCGATTTCAAGAATTGAATCGCGTATCTGGCGATACTTGTGCGTTGATGTGATCCGCGGGTCCAACTTGGTCGAAGGCAAGAGCCCATCTGCTGAAATCATGAGCGGTTTCGGCAGGAAGCCAAGCTCTGCTGTCACAAGGAGCCTCCGGCGCGCACGACCCGCTCTGCGAGATAAGCGGGCAAGGTATCCAGCCCCTCGAGCCTGAGAACGTTCAGGAGGTGCTCGTCCATGAACATCTTTCGCAGAGCCCCCAGAATGAAGAAGAGTCTCTGCTGCACGAGCGAGGATTTTCGAACCATCAGGCGCTGCCGTTCCACCTCTTTCTGGTAGGCGCGAACCAGGCTCGAGCTACTGACGTCCGGCCTCCTTCTGGGAGGTGATCGCGCGACGCTGCGACCGAGGAACTGGCGCCGCTCGACGAGCTTCTTGGCGTACATCAGCTGCGGCCCACGCAGTTCGCCGGATTCGTAGGATTCCTGCATGGCCAACTGCACCGCCTTGTCGTCATCGCCCGCGCTCACGATGAGAAGAGCGACCGTGAGAGGAATTTTTCCCCGCTCCACGGCCACGAGAAGACGCTCTTCGCCCTTGTCGGCCAGTTCGAGAATCTGCCGGACATAGTTCTCGTTGAGATCAATCCGTTGGGAAATCTGCTTCACCGAGCATCCCTTGTCGCGTAGCAGGGTGATGCCGTGCAGCAGCTCAAGAGGTTGGTGACGTCGCCTGGCGATGTTTTCCGTCAAGCTCATGACGAAGGCATCCTCGTCGGAGACTGCTACAACGAGAGCAGGAATCCTGGATTCGCCCAGTCGCTGAAATGCCTTGAGTCGCCCCTCGCCGCAAACCAGGAGATAGCGCTCGGCCCCGTCCTCACCGGGCCTTGGCGTCACCGTCACCGGCTTCTTCAGTCCAATGGCGCCGATGTTGCTCACGATGACATCGAACTTTCTCTGGTTCCTTTCCCTCGGGTTCAACACCTCGATGCGGTCCAGCGGAATCATGCGCAGTTCCGGCAGGGCGAGCGCTGCGCTCATGCGGCTCTCCTCAGGCGCGTGCGCGCAGCCATCCCGTACAGATAGTCCAGACTGTCGAAGCGGAAGTTCTCGAGTTCAACCGGATTGCGCTCGCCCAGGCGGATGCGCGGAACTGCAAAATCGAGCCTCGGCAGGAGGTAATAGTCCAGGGCGGCCCGATTCTCTGGCGCCAGGCGAACCGCAACGGTCAGGTCTGGACACAGGCCGGCGTCGAGGCGAACCTTCCAGAAAAGTTGCCCCGCCTCCCGGTGGTGGCAGCGCGCCAGGACGAGAGACACGGTGAACTCCTCGTTCACCCGCAAGAGGTCAGTATCCGGCTCCTGCCGGACCTTGCCTCCCAAAGCCTCCATCTTCGCCTCTGTCTCCGCGACGACGGTGGGATGCAGGCGCCTCAGAAGTCGATTGATTTCGATGTACTGGAAATCGCGCGAAGGGGTATAGCCGACCAGTTGGTAGGCTCGGATGAGGCTTCCAAAGCGCGAGGCATAGACCGATGACGATGGCATGCCTTCCGTCGAGTTGATAAGCAACCCGGACAGGGCCTGGCGCTCTTGGTAGAGATGCCGCAGCCGGTCGATGAGCTGTTCGTCGGTGAAGCGACGCGAGCGTGCCCGAATGATGCCCTGTGCCGTGTAGAAGTCTTCCTTTGCAACGATGGCAGCGAAGGCGTCCTCGTTTCGAATCCACATCTCGGAAGGATTGACCACGCGGAGCTTTCGCAGCTTGAACGAGATGCGGTTGTAGACGTTGCTGCCGATGTACTTCTCGTTGATGAGCACTTCGTGGACGGTCGCTCTTGTCCAGGCACGCCCCTGGTCGGTCAGAACACCCGACGCGTTGAGGCGCTCTGCGATGATGGATTCAGGCAGCCCGTCACTGACGAACCAACGGTAGATTTGCCTGACCATCAGCACCTCGCTGTCGGGGCCGGGCACCAGAACGACTCTGTCGGTCTGAAGACTCTTGTGCTCACCGCGAGCAAGTTGCACCTTGGGCTCGCCATGCTGGTCTACCAGGAGACGGCGCAAACCGAAGCCCGCTGGGCCGCCTTGCCTGTAGCCCTCTTCGATGAGCCGGCACTGTCCCGCGAACACCTTCGCTGAGAGCTCGCGACTGTATTCGCCCGCCATGGCGCGCTTGACGCCCTTGACGATGGTCGAGACCGGGGAGCCGTCGTTCTCGAACTGTTCGGCGCAGTAGGCCACCTGGATGCCCGCACGCTTGCAGATGTACTCGTAGTACGCGCTCTCATCGGCGTCCTGGAAGCGACCCCAGCGGCTGACGTCATAAACAAGGACCATCGAGAAATCGGCATTGCCCGATTCGACGTCCTTGATGAGTTGCTGCAGCGCGAACCTGCCTGCGATGCGAAGTCCGCTCTTGCCTTCGTCCGCGTAGGTCTGAACGACCTCGATGCCGCGTTGCTCCGCGTACTCGCGGATGCGCGCCGTCTGGTTCTGGGTCGAATACTGTTGGTGCTCCGTCGACATGCGCACGTATTCGGCAGCGCGAGTTGCCGCACGCGTGCTTCCTGCGGAGTCGGTCTGGCCTGTACCCATTTCGTGGCGTCTCCTGCCGCTTCACGCACTTGGGAGGAGCCAAGCTGCCCGATGGGGCTCCCGGCTTCCGAGACCAAGGTCGCTCGCGCAAGGTAGCAGGTCCTTCATCGAAACTCGATCAAGTCCTCTCTTTGCAATCAGGCAGACAGCGGTGCAACGGGCGACAAATGCACCGTCCAGGACTTCGGTACTGTCCGCGCGTCAGAGTGAATCTCGGTCAGCCTGAACAGGCCCGCCGGCGGCGGCCATGGTGATGACACGTCACTCTTTGCAATCAGGGGCGCGCGGAAGCGTCCTGCGTTGCGTCGCCGCTGCTGGGAGCGATTCATGTCCGTGTATTCGGGATGGGCGTCGCGGTAGTTCTTCCAATACGCGCGGTTCTTCGTGCGCCAGGCCTTCTGGGCCTCCACCTGGTTTTGATGGTAGTCCGCGTCCGTTCGCCGCTTGGTGCGTTGCCAAAGAAGCTTTCGAGCGGTTTGGCATTTCGGTTCAGAACAGTAGGCCTGTCGAGGGGACTGGGGTCGTGGCTCAAAGGCACTTCCGCAGGCGTTACACCAGCGCTTCTCCATGACTGCTCCTCTGACCCGTCGCAGAACCAATTGGCGAGGCGATGCATCCGACGCGGGCCGCTTCCACGGTCAGTCCGGGCGCACACTTCGGAGAATCGAAGGCATGTGAGGCGCACGATAAACGGCGCTGCGCGTTGCCCTGCGCCGGGCGTCCGCCTTCAGGGCTTTTTGGCGTCGATGCTCAATCGGAAAAGCATCACCTCGCGGGCAGCACGCAGTTTGGCGATCCAGGAATCGGTGACACCGGACGAATTCAGGCTCGCAGCCTCCAGATAGTCCTGGTGGACCTTGAAATCGCCGATGGCCGAGGCTGCCTGGGGGAAGGATCTCACCACGGCCGCGAGCATGCCTTCGCACACCATCAGGCGCGCTGCCAGGTCTTCATGCCTCTCCTCGAGGGTCGCCAGTTTCTGCATCAATTCCTGGGTCGTCATCGGCTTCATCTTTTACTGGGCAGCTGCCTGCAGCGCGATCCTTGGCTACGGTGCTTGCACTTCGGTCGTGGAGAGCGAACCAACATCGTCGTGCCCGCCCGTCACCAGCGCGTTCCCGCTGCGAAGCAGGGTGGCGGTCTGGAAGTATCGAGCGGCATGCATGGTGCCCGTCGTCGTCCACTGCCCCGTCGCGGAGTCATAGCGCTCGGATGTGGCGAGCGTACCGGTGTTGTCGTAGCCCCCCGCAACGAGCACCTTGCCGGTGAGCAGCAGCATCGCGGTATGGGCCGTGCGCGAATTGAGCATGGCGGCGGTCGGTGTCCACTGGCCCGTGGCCGGATCGTAGATCTCGGCCGCGGCCAGCGAGCCACCGGCGAATCCGCCCGCGATCAATACCCGGCCATCGGGCAGCGCAGTGGCCGTGTGGGTCAACCGGGGAGTGCTCATGGCGCCCGTCATGGTCCATTGGCCCGTGGCCGGGTCATACAACTCGGCGGAGGAAAGGGAGGTGCCGCCGAATCCACCCGCAACCATGACCCTGCCATCTGGTAGCAGATTTGCAGTGTGAACGCTCCTCGCGGCACCCATGGACGCGGTGGCGGTCCATTGCCCGGTCGTGGGGTCATACAGTTCGGCTGTAGCGAGATAGGCGCCGTTGAAACCTCCGGTGACCAAAATCTTGCCGTTGGGCAGCAGTGTTGCCGTGTGGCCGCTTCGAGCTGTGTTCAACGAGCCCGTCGATGTCCACGTGTCCGTGGCGGGGTCGTAGATCTCGGCGCTGGAGCGATAGCCCCCGGCGTACTCGCCCCCCGACACCAGCACGCGCCCGTCCTGCATCAAGGTTGCGGTGTGGAAGAAGCGTGCATCGGCCATCGACCCCGTGGCCGCCCAGAGACCGGTGCCGGACCCGTAGCGCTGCACCGAGTTCAGTGTGGCGTGATCGTCGTAGCCACCCGCGACCAACACGTCGCCATTCGGGAGCAGGGAGGCCGTGTGGTTCGTTCGAGCCCCGCCCATGGGCAGCGTCGATGTCCATGTACCGGGTGTCGCCACCAGGATGGTCAGCGTGGTCGAGACTGCGCCCGCCACATTGCTGCCTGTCACGGTGTAGCTCGTCTCAGGCTGGGTGACTTGCGGTGAACCCGCAATGACGCCGGACGACGCATCGATGCTCAATCCCTGGGGAAGTGGAGGGGCCACGGCGAAGGTTGTGATGGGGCCTCCGGTGCTGTGGGGGTGGTTCGGCTCGACGGCGCGGCCGGCCGCATAGATCGCGGCCGATTGCTGGTAACTTAGGGAGATGGGCGCTACGACCGGCAGGTCGCGGACCTCGATCGCGAGCACCGCATGCGTTGAGCCCGCGCCATTGCTGGCGGTCACCGTGAAGCTTACTCTTGCGGCGACACGTCGCGGTGTACCGGAGATCACTCCGGAAGCCGGGTCGATCCCCAGGCCTTCAGGCAGCGCTGGCTGCACCGCGAAGGCGCTCACATCGCCGCCTTCCAGTGTGGGGTGGTTCGGCGGGATGGCTTGGTCGACCGTGTACACGGCATCCTGGTTGTCAAAGCCCAGGTTCGCGGGAGGCACCGCGTTGGTCCTGACCGAGATCTGCACGGCGGTCGTAGTCGAGCCCGCGAAGTTCGTGCCCGTGACGGTGTAGACGGTGGAAGCCGAGATGACGCGGGGTGTTCCGCTGATCACGCCGGTGGCTGCGTCGATCTGGAGACCGTCGGGAAGAGTGGGAGAGATGCCGTACCGGACAATCAGGCCGCCGCCACTGGCGGGGCGGTTCGGATCGATGGGATGGCCCAGTTGGTACACCACGACATCGCGCTCGAACTGCAGGCCCGTCGGAGCGATGAAAAGGACATTGACACCGGTCCCGGCGAATCCTCCGCCTCCGCCTCCGCCACCGCATGCACTGATGCACATGAAACTCAGGACTGCTGCATGCCACGCCAAGAAGCGGAGTGCTCGCTGCCAGGACATTGCCTTCATGTCGCCTCCATCCGCCTCGCTGGAGAAGACAGTATGCGCGCATCGCACTCGCCTTGCTCTATCGCGTGACGCTCCCACCTAGCCGCGGCGATGAGCCCATGGCGCTGCTGTTCTCTCGCGTGGGGAATCAGGTGCGTGTTCTGGTCAATGGCAGTACGGTCCAGCGTTGGGGGACGCTCGGGGACTCGGCCTTCGATGCCGCGAAAACTCCTGTCATGGTGGCACTCCCAAGTGCGCTTCTACATGCCGATCGCCCAAACGAGCTGTGGGTGGAAGTCACCCTCCAGCCACTTCGTCTCGGCGGGCTTTCGGTGTTTCGCTATGGCCCTCAATCAGTCATCCAGCCGCTGTTCGATCAGCACCGCCGCTGGCGCGACCTGGCCATGCTGGTGTTTGCCGCCGGCCTGGTTGGGATGGGCGCACTGACGGGTGTGCTGTGGGTGCGTCAACGTGAACCCATGTACGGCTGCTTCAGCCTTGGCGCCTTTCTAGGTGTCGTCCGGATCGTGGACCGCACGTGGGCCGATCCGCCCATTCCGTGGCCCCTGCTGCTGATCGTCGTGGCAGTCAGCTACGGGGCCTATATGGTGTTGATGTGTCGCTTTTCGCTTCTCGCGCTCGGCGTCGAATCGCGGACCGCCACGCGCCTACTCTATGCAGGCCTTTGCCTGTGCCCGGTGCTGCTGACGCTCTCGTTCGTGCTTGAGAGCCCACGGTTGATGACCTTGTCCTTCGCATGCGTAACTCCGGGATCCGTGGCGACGCTCGTCGCAATCACGCGCTTTGCCTGGAGGAATGGGAGCGCCCGAGCATGGATGTTCGTCGGTGCACTGGGCCTGTCGCAGGCGGTCGGCATATACGACCTGCTTGGTATTCGCGTCGCGGCGGCCAGCGGCCTGCGCACGACCTACCTGCAGCACGCCATGTTCTCCTTCGTTCTCATCATGGGTTGGCTGATCGCTGAGCGCTACAGCCGCACGGTGGCGAACTTCCATGCGCTCAATGCCGATTTGTCCCGGCGCGTTGATGCGCGCGAGCAGCAGCTCAAGGCCGCCTTCGAGTCGCTGCGTGAACAGCAGCACCAGCAGACGGTGGCGAACGAACGCCAGCGCATCATGCGCGAAATTCACGATGGGGTCGGCTCGCAACTGGTCGCGCTGCTGAACATGGTCGTGCGGCCCGGCGCGGACGCAGGAGCCTTGCGCGAACACGTCCAGCTTGCGCTCGATGAATTGCGCATGGCGGTCGACTCGTTGCAGCCGGCAAATGACGATCTGGCTACGATGCTCGCCACTTTGCGCTATCGGCTCCAGCCTCGGCTGGAGGCCGCGGGCATCCAGGTCGTTTGGGACGTCGACGAACTGCCCGAACTGCGCGAACTGTCGCCCCAGGTGGTGGTGCACGTCCAGCGCATCCTGCTGGAGGCATTCACGAACGTGCTCAAGCACGCTCAGGCTTCACAGGTTGTGGTGTGCGTGCGCCTGCACGAAGCGCGCGAGACGCTGCTCACCATCAAGATCGCGGACAACGGCATGGGACTTGGCGCGGGCCAGGCAAGCTCGCCCGCGCCGATGGCCGACAAGGCAGCAGGCAGGGCCCCCCAACGTGGCCGCGGACTCGACAATATGCAGTCCCGCGCCACGGCGATCGGCGCGACCCTACGCTTCGGACAGGTCTCGTGGGCGCGCGGAGCCTGCGTGACGTTGGAGCTCCGCGTCGAGCGGGGCGAATCTGCGTTCGGGGCGCTATCGCGGCCGCATGCGGTGGGCTAGCGTACCTTTCCCGCGACGACTTAGCCGCTTTGCAGCGAGAGCCGAAGTAGAGCAGGGCGCCTTACGTCGGCCGTTTGGTGCCCTTTGCGGTCCTTTCGTCCAGTTTGGCAGCATTGGTGAAGGTCGCGCCGCCGCGGCTCACGCCCGCGATTTCTGCCTTCCTTTGTGCCTGATTGGCACCCGGCGAGAATCAGTACATCCCTACACGGAACGACGCGCCAGTCGCCCGGACCGCAAGGGCCTTCTGCAGGGCGGATTCGCGTCCGGCCAGGTGATCAACCCGACCGTTGCGGTCGCATTTCGGTGAACCCATGGAATTTGAGTTCCTGTCCGACCGCCAGGCGGTGGTCAAGCGCGTCACTGCCGAACTGGAGAGGTGCAAGCGCGCCGCCTGGGCCGCTGCCTGGTCGACGGAAAACAGCGACGTCTTCAAGGCCGCTATGCGGCACGCGGACAAGTTCAAGTTCCTGCTGACCGGGACCACTGGCTGGTACACGTCGCCCCAGGCCATCGCCACGATGCGGGATGCCGTTGGCGACGAGTTCCGGGTGCTCAAGCCCGATCGCGAGCCCATGTTCCACACGAAGATGTACCTCTTCACGGATGACGTCCGCGCAGTGGCCATCATCGGCAGCCACAACCTGACGCGCGGCGCATTCCACCGCAACGACGAAGCCTGCGTGGCGATCGAGGCCGCGCATGGTGATGCGCAGATGAAGGAGATGTGGAAGTACGTCTCGGATGTCTTCACGAGCCCCGAAGCCCTGCTGCCGGACGATGACTGGCTGTTCAACTACGGCCACCACTACGCGCAGCGCAAGAGGGCTGCGAAGCCCCTGAAGGAATTCATGGCCAAGCCGAAGGTGAAGGTGACGCCTTCGCTACTGCAAGGGCTGAACCTTCCAGATCCCTACCAGCTCGACTGGCCGACCTACGTGGATTGGGTCTTCAAGGAGGATGGCTCCGCGACCGGAGCACACACCTTCGATGGGCGCGCGAAAGTGCTCGAGAAGGCGAAAGACCTCCTCACGAAGGCAACGACTTTCGCGAAGATCCTGCCCGCCGATCGTGACCGCATCGCTGGCACCATCAGATCAGTGCCCCACAACGAGCCCAACTGGCACTGGTTCGGCGCCATGAAGAGCCCGCCATTTCGCAAGACCCTCGACCAGAACTATGTGGAGTGGTCGGATGCCCTCGGCGCGATCCCGGCCACCAAAACGGTCGAGGAGCACCACTACCGGCAATTCCTTCAGGAGGTTCCTCTGGAGGGGGATCTCGTAATCCCGGCTCGATCGCGACTGCTTGCCATGAAGCGGCCGGACGTGTTCGTGTGCGTGAGCGACAGAAACAGCGTCGGGCTCGCGCGCGCCTTCGGCTTCGGCACGCAGGGCAGTGAGCTCACCACGAAGACGTACTGGTCGTTGATACAGAGGATCCAGGAATGCCCATGGTGGAACGCCGATCGGCCGACGGATGCCGGCAATGAGCAGCGACTTTGGGACGGCCGCGCCGCATTCCTTGACGCCCTCTACTACGTCCCAAAGGCGAACTGAGCGGGCCGCGGGTGGAGCTTCGCGTTTCTCTCCTGCAACCCGAAGCGACAAGCCTCCTGGAGAAGCTGGTATCGGATGGATGCCGAGAGCCGCGCTCACCCGTCCCGCGCAATCCTCGCGCCCCGAGGTTGCACCAACCAAGTGAACACCAACCAAATCCAAGCACGTTGAAGCCCCGAACCGACATGAAGAGCATC
This sequence comes from Variovorax sp. Sphag1AA, assembly GCF_014192575.1. Taxonomy (GTDB): domain Bacteria; phylum Pseudomonadota; class Gammaproteobacteria; order Burkholderiales; family Burkholderiaceae_C; genus Variovorax. Next base: position 761,340 of record NZ_JACHYC010000001.1, read on the forward strand.
CACACCACCACCAGGCTGATCGCCGCAGGCGCGATGGCGCTGGTCGCCGCAGGCGCGAGCACCCTGGCCGCCGCACAGACGAAGAATGACCTGACCACATTGGCCGGGTTCACCATAGGGCAGTCCTGCACCGCGCTCACAGGGCAGCAGTGGGTGCCCGAACAGGCCAAGGGGCGCATCGAAGACCGCAGCGTCGATGAAGGCGCAGGGTTCTATCGCCTCGACTATTTCGACCATTCGAGCCCCGAGCGCACGATGACCGTCAACGTCAGCTGCACGCCAGAGGGCCGCGCATGGAAGATCAACCTGAGCTTGGGTTTCAAGGTAGACGGAGAGATTCGCTCCGCGGCCATTGAGCGGGCATACGCGCGCTTCGGCAGACCAGCCTTCTACTCCGACCTATGGGCGGATCAGGCCTATCGGGAGCGGGCCCGCAAGAACGGCAAGCTTGGATCCGCACTGACGGCGTACTGGTCGAGCGAACCGGCTCCATGGAAGGGGAGCCCCAACACCGCCCGCATGTCTCCGATGTGCCAGGGCAAGTCCGAGGAGCTGCGCAGCATCTGCAGGGTGACCCAGTCGTTCAAGGAGGAGCAGGAGCGCGCCGGCCAGCTGCGCGGGGTGGTCACAAACGCCCAGTTCGTCTTTGATGCCAAGGGCGGGCAGGAGGTGATCTCGACCCAGCGAATCGAGATGGTGGACGTCGCTGTGCGCGCCCCCAAGGACCAGGCCTCGGCCGTCGAGCAACGATCGCTCCAGCAGGAGCGAGACAAGCGAGCCACGCAGAACGCGCCGAAGTACTGAGCCCCAGCGAGAGCGGAGCACCAAAAGCTTTGTCCGCGAACCCAAGCCTCGTGCTTGAAAGGTCGTGAGCGAAAGCCCCGACCCCGAAGCTTCGTGAGCGAACCAGCTTCGCCATCGAAAGCTTCGTCGTCGTTAGGAAGCCCCAGGCCCAGCCCCGAACCGAAGGCCGCTACGCATCCGTAGTTTCTGCCGCCCGGCAAGGCCGACGGCAGCAGCTGGTGCGAGGCGCAAGCCAAGGCGCCAGCTGAATCTTCGATCGCGACACTGTTCCGTTCGCGAAGCCAACCGTGATCGACACAACCTCGATGACGAAGCGCTGCGCCGACGGATCACTTCGCTGGCGGTTCTCATCAGCGAGGACGATTGGCTGGCACGTCTGTACCCGAACCACACGCGAACGCGGGCATGACACCAGACTCGACCTAAGAGGTCGATTGAACGAAGGTATTGGCCAACAAGGAATGCGGGTCCTGCGGGGCGTCCGAAGTGTCACTCTCGGCCAGCATGCCAGCGGCGGAAGATGCGCTCGTAGTCATCTGGGCAAGCAAGTACTGAACCATCGAATCCAGCGATTCATCCGTAAGGTTAGCAGGCATCAAAACGCCGGTCCCCTCCATCTCCGAAAGAGTCACTTCGCCATCTGAATTGCCGTCCATCTGACTTCGGTATTCCTGCTCGCTGATGGCTGGCTTGCCCTTCTCGTCCAGCGCGATACCCGGCTTGAGAATCTCGTAGAACGCCCCGAATTCCTCGGCATTCAGTTTGCCGTCTTTGTCGCGATCGAACTTGGTGAAGGCGCTTTCCAGCATGCGCGTCAATGGATTGGCGTTGGCCACAGTGGTCATGATGTTGCTCTGAACTGTTGAGGGTGTGTCAGTGTCCGTTTAAGGGGTCACTTTCAATTGCACAAATTGCGAGGTAATCCCGTGCCTGATTCTTGGCCTGCCCTCAATTGCGTAGCGGTGTGACACCTTCGTCCAATGGATGCGTTCGACGACTCCTGCTGCAATCGCATCGTGTGCAGGAATGCCGCCATCGCGTTCACTTTCGACGTGAGGGTCAGCGCCAATTCCCGAACAAATCATTCATCGGCGGCGACGGAGCCTGAAGATGCGTAGATTCGCTCTCCACCAACGACCAGATCCACTTCGGTGCCACTACCCAATCGGCTCCACAGTGTGAGCTTTCCGTCAATCAACTCGGCGCGCTCGCGCATGCCTTTCATTCCGAAATGATTCGGACGCCCGTTGCGAACCATCTCGCTATCCATGCCCTTTCCATCGTCCCGAACGCGGATTCGAAACGCGCGTTCGTCATAGCGGATCTCGACTTCGACTCGGGTGGGTTCGGCATGTTGGAATGCGTTGCGCAAAGCCTCTCCTGCGATGCGCAATACGTCGTCACGGAGCACTGGGTGCAACTGACGTTCGCGGCCCTGTACCTCGACGCCAAAGTCGATACGAGACCGTGCGGGGCCGATAGCCAGAGAGCGACCCAGTGCGCGAACCGCGTCTGCGAAATCAGAACTCTCGCCGCTCGCGCCGCGCAGCCCTTGTACGGCGTCCCGGCCCTCAACAATCGCTTCAGAGGTTTGATTGATGCATTCCTCCAGCATGAGACGTCCTCGGTCGTGCGGCCACAGATGCAGCACCGTTTGGAGTCGCACCAACTGACCTTGGACGCTCTGCAGAAAGGTGTCGTGAAGCTCTCGCGCGATTCGAAGTCGCTCATCAACCCGTGCGTCAAGTGACAAGTTGAATTGGCGTGACAGCCGCGCAACACGAAGCCGATACAAACCAACAAGCAACAACGCTGCCGTGACAAAGCACGCGGCTCGAAAGAAGTTCGTTTGCCACCATGCCGGTGCGATGGAGAACTCCAAAGTGTCGCCGTCCTGATTCCAGATCCCGCTGTCGTTGCTCGCTATCACGTGGAAACGGTAGCGCCCCGGTGCAAGGTCGGTGTAGAAGGCTTGGCGACGGGTGCCGCCATCCAGCCAGTCCGTGTCTCGACCTTCCAGGCGATAGCGGAACCGCACCTGCTCGGGCACTGAAAAGCTGAGCGCCGTGTATTCGATCTTGAGATCTCGTAGCAGGGGCGGTAGCTGCAGGCTCTCTCCTGGCTCGTGAATAGACCCGTCTGCGACGAGCTGTTCAATGCGCACGGGAGGAGGGACGTTGTTGAAAGGTATTCGTCCAGGATCAATCGATGCGATCCCATCGCCTGTAACGAACCAGATGCGACCGTCCTGGGTGAGGGCAGCCTTGGGCGTGTACAACTGGACCTGCTGCAACTGACCAACTGCGCTCGTATTGGCAGGCTGCGAAACCCCCTGCCACTGATCGAGGACGCGGACACTTACCTTCCTTGTGGCGTCGTTGTCCATCGCCGCGCCCCACGCGTCCATCTCTGTGCTCGGTACCTCCACCAGGCCGCAAGGCGTATAGATCCACGTTGACCGCGCATCCACGAGGGACCAATATGCGCCATCGCAAGGCATGCCGCTCTTCTGGTCCAGTCGACTGGCCCGACCCTGCTTTAGTCGCGTCAGCCCAGCGCCGGTTGCGACCCAGACGAAACCATCGGAATCAGTGCGAATGTGCCTGATGCCAGCGCCGCCGGAGCGCTCGCGCAGCTGCAGTGACGTCCGCACTTTGCCATTGAGAACGTTCAGAACCTTTTCCGACCACAGGCCAAGCCACAGCGAATCGTCTGCCGGATCGACAATCATCGTGGACACCCGGATGTTCTCGCCAATCGTTGACCACTTCGTGCTTTCGAGGTGTCCATCCGGACTCAGTCGCAAAAGCCCCTCGTCGCGATGTGCAATCCAGATGTTGCCGCGCGAGTCTTCGGCAATACCGTCGATCGTTCCCAGAGGTATGCCGGGAACCCCGACGAAGCGATCGCCTTCGAAGTATCCGAGCTCGAATAGAGAGGCCAACCAAATCCTCCCTTTGCGGTCCTCGAACATGGTTGACGCTCTTGCTGATCGAACTGGAAATACTTTTGACTGCTGGATTCGATAGACAGAAGTCGTGGTCGCCGCCCACACATCTCCATTTCGCCCTGTCAGAACCGTTGCCACGCGCCCTTTGATGCCATCGCTGCGCGAGTAAATCGCGGCGGCCATTGGCCTGAATCGATCGAGTCCTCTGGGCGTCGAAGCCCACATGTTGCCTTCCCTGTCTTCGAACAGTCCCAGGACGTGGTCGCCTGACAGCCCCTCGGAGGCGGTATACGCATCCACACGGCCATCGAATAGGCGCAGCAGCCCATTGTCAGCAGCGGCAATCCAAAGTCCACCGTCGCGGTCAAAGAGGATTCTTGTGAAGTAGAGGCTCCGGGCCCAGGAGGGCAGAGGGATGGCTTCGACCCTCCCATCGACAATGCGCATCAGCTCACCATCGGTGCCTATCACGATTGCGCCATCGGGGGATGCTGTCATGGTCCGCAGTGATGCGATGCGCTTTGGCAAGGGATACACACGCATCGGAGTAGACCCGTGCTTCCAAACCTGCTTGCTTCCCGCTACCCAGAGAGCGCCGGCACTGTCTTGGGTCAGCGCGATGATGGGATCGTCGTAGGTGTCTTGGGCTCCTCGACAGTCGTCCGAGTTCTCGCGGATAGAGCACAGTACGCCCGTATCGCCCCGAGACCCGCCGACCCAGACGGCCCCTTGGGCATCCTCGGCCAGCGAGTTGATGGTCTTGCCCTTGAGCGCCGGAAAAGTGGTGAACGTGCCGCCCTTCCAGCGCGCCAGACCCCGCAAGGTGCCGATCCACAGTGCGCCGTCGTGCGATCCAAGCAACGTTCGGACTCGATCATCGGGGAGCGCGCTGCCTGAGGGTGGCTTCCATTGCACACTTCTCACGCCGTCAAAACGTAAGACCCCCTTCGGTGTTCCTAGCCAGAGATAACCATCCGTCGTCTGCGCAATTGGCCCGATCGTTCCCGGGCCGACCTCGTCCAGGTTCTGCCAGACGGTATGGCCATACTTCGAAATGGCCACCGTCGGGTCAAGCGCCATGGCTGGTGCCAACCAGGTAGCCGTCCACAACAGCAGCGCCATGCGCACGAACCAGCGTGTCACGATTCCTCCAGCCACCGACCCACGGGGCAATACCACTCATCTTGCCGCACGTCGACTGAATGCGGTAGCCGATGTGCGACTGTGCTGAGCGAAGCCAGCCGGCCGGCGGCGTCCGTCGAAGGCGTTGCACTGTGCCCGTTGCAGATGTATTCGTTGTCGCTGGAGCAGGCGGGTCGGATCAATCAACACTCATTCGGCGGTATCGCAACCACGTCCGATGATTGGCGCCATACGTACCAACTCTGGACCTCATTCGCACGGACAAGCCGGACGATCAGATCGTTCGTACCCAGGTCGCCGATGTCGGCGGCGGAGGTTGCCAGTGGCCTCGCTTCGCCGAGCACGAGTTCGTGCGCTCCCAGTAGGCGGTGGAGCTGAGCCTGCGAGCCTTCGATGCCGCCCGGCGGGCGTGCAAGCCGGGTTTCTTCAACGATGTCTCGCGCGGTTGCCCGAGCCACACCCCCGAGCGTCTGTATCCGTTCACCGATCTCGTCCATGATGGCTTCCTGCTCGCCATAGTGCTTGTCGAACAGTTGATGCAGTTCGAAGAACGTCGCACCCGAGGCCTGCCAATGGAACTTCTTGTACAGGTCGCGCAGTGCCATGGTGTGCGCCAGGAGGCGGTTCAGGGACATGACGCTCTTGTGGCGAACATCCTGAGCAAGGCCCAGACGGACCGGGACCAAGCTGCCAAAAGCCTGTGCGTGCGATTCCGAGGGCTGAGCTACCGAATTGCTGTCGTTGGTCATTTTTGCCTCCGTTCGCCTCTAGGCCGACGCCGAGTAGGTCGAGACATGGTGGCCGAGCCGAAGCTCGGTGTCGGATGCCGTCTGCAGCCCCTTGGCAGCCAGCGCGGTCGAGCGCGCACGAGTCTCGGGCCGCGCAACAGATGCGTAGAACGCCTGCAACGCAGGAGGGAACACGGAGTCGGGGGGCAGGCTTGCATCATTCACGAAGGCCTTCGTGTCCACGATGCCGGCCTTCTCGAAGCCGGCGACACGACGTGCAAATGCATCCACGAAGCCCTCGAAATGCTCATCGGGGACGGCGCGGTTGACGTATCCATAGCGCTCCGCGAGCGAACCGTCGAAGTCGTCGGCGCCGAGCAGGACTTCCAGAGCCCGTCCCCGTCCCATGAGCAGGGGAAGCCTGGCCATCGGGCCACCGCCGGGCACGGCGCCAAGGCCGACTTCGAACTGTCCGAGGATGGCCTTCTCCCGGCTGGCAAAACGAATGTCGCACGCCAGAGCGAACTCGCTGCCTGCGCCCCGTGCCCGACCCCGAATTGCGGCAATGGTGACGGCGGGGACCCGGGACAATCTCGTCAGGACATCGAGCCAAGGGTGCATGCCGGACTTGCCCGGCTTCATCTTCTGCGTCACGGCCTTGTCCACGAACATGTCGTAGTGCGCCAGATAGAAATCCGGATTGGCACTGGTAAACACGACGACTCGAACGTCTGCATCCGTCTCGATCCTTGAGATCAACGCATCCAACTCACCGATCGTCTCCGGGCCAATGATATTGACGGGCGGGTGATCGAAGGTCGCGGTCCAGTACGCGGGGGAGTTCTGGATCAGTCGAATTTGGTCTTGGCTTGCCATTGGGCTTCTCCGGGTTTGATTAGTGGACTGACTCAGTGGCCGGCGCTTTGCCCGCCATCTACATGAAGGATCTCGCCCGTGACGAACGTCGCAGCTTCGAGATAGAGAACGGCTGCAACCACGTCGTCGACCTGTGCGAGGCGACCGAGTGGATGCAGTTGGGCAAGCGTGCTGTGGTGTTCCTTGGCGTGCATCGGCGTGTCGACGACGCCGGGCGAGACTGCATTGACTCGAATTCCGCGCGCCGCATGTTCGATGGCCAGCGATCGGGTGAGCGCATTCAAGGCACCCTTGGTGATGGCTGCGAGGGCCGCCGGAACAGCCGAACGCGCGTGGTCGACGAGACTGGTGGTGATGCTCACGACGTGCCCGCTGTTCCTCGGGTTCATTTGCTCGACCGCGAGCTGCGTGATCCGAAAACTGCCCACGAGATTGACCCTCATCGCGTCGTCGAAGTCCGCTCGCGTGAGCTCGGTGAAAGGCTTCGACAGAAAGATGCCCGCGTTGTTCACCAAGGTGTCGATGCGCCCAAATTGCTTCATTGCGGCGCCGATCACCTTCTCCCCGGTGGACCAATCGGCAATGTCGCCGGGGATCGCCAGCACCCTGTCGTCAGGTGACTGTGTGATGGACCGGGAGGTGGCAACCACGCGATAGCCGATGCGGAGGAACCCTTTGACAAGCCCCGCGCCGATCCCCTGCGAGGCGCCGGTGACGATCGCGACCTTCTGACCGTTGTTCATTGCATTGCTCCTAGTCTTCTTCCAACTCGACGATGAGTTCCAGCTCCACCGGGACGCCCAGCGGGAGGCTCTGTACGCCGAAGACCAAACGGCTGGGATTCCTGGCTTCTCCGAACACGTTCTGAAGGATGATGGATGCGCCGTCCGCAACCCGCGGCTGTTGCAGGAAGTCCTCTGTAGTCGTTATGAACACACTCAGCCGCACGATGCGCGCCACCCGGTCCAGAGATCCTGTGTGAGCGCGGATCAGGGCCAGTGCATTCAGGGCGGCGATCCGAGCGGCATCGCGGGCGGCTTCGACACCGAGTTCAGCTCCAACTCGGCCTGTGCACCTGGCCGTGTTCTGAACCGTCGGCAGCATCCCGGTGAGAAACAGAAGCCGGCCTGACTGCACTGCCATTGCGTAGATGCCAAGCGGCTGCGGCGGGGAGGGCAAGTCGATCTGGAGGTCGCGCAGCCGGTCCTCTGCACTGGGCGGCTGGAGAGAGGATTGCAAGAGTTCGTTCATGACTAGGTTCCAGCAACGTTGTGCGACGGGTGTACGTCCCTAGCGCAATGACTTGAAGGCCGCACGCATTTCGGTCGCAAACAACTGCGGCTCCTCCCAGGCAGCGAAGTGCCCGCCTTTGTCCACCTCGTTGAAGTAGACGAGTGTGGGATAGGCGCGTTGCGTCCAGCTCTTCGGCGCCTGGTAGATCTCACCGGGGAATACGGTGACCGCCACGGGAACCTTGATCTCGGTGGTTCGCTGGGCAGGCGAACTGAAGTTGTTGTTGTTGTTCTCCCAATAGAGCCGCGCCGATGAGATCGCGCTATTGGTGACCCAATAGAGCGTGATGTCATCCAGCATCTCGTCCTTTGTCAGGGAACGCTCGGCGTCGCCCCCGCTGTAGGTCCATTGGGTGAACTTGTCGAACATCCACGACGCCAGGCCGGCGGGCGAGTCCGATAGGCCATAGCCCACCGTCTGGGGCCGCGTAACCATCATCACGCCATAGCCCGCGTTCTTCTTGAAGAATGTGTCCAGCGCGTTGTATGCAGCTTTCTCCTTTTCGCTCAGTCCCGCGGGGGCGGGATCTCCATTGCTCAAGGCCTTTGCAGCCTCCTCGGGAACCGTTGCCGGCATGTTCACGTGGATGCCCACCAGACCTGGGGGCGCTTGGCGGCCCATTGCGTCGGCAACGACGGAGCCCCAGTCGCCACCTTGAGAGACGTATCGCTTGTAGCCAAGTCGCTTCATCAGTACGTCCCAGGCGCGCCCCATGCGGTCGGGCCCCCAACCGGTGCCGACGGGGCGGTCCGAGAACCCGTAGCCAGGCATCGAGGGAATAACAACGTCGAACGCGTCCTCGGCGCGGCCGCCGTGCGCCGTCGGATTGGTCAGCGGGTCGATGGCCTTGACGATCTCCAGGACGGATCCCGGCCAGCCGTGGGTGATGATGATTGGCAGCGCGTTGGGATGCTTGGATCGCACGTGGATGAAATGAATGTTCAGGCCGTCGATCTCGGTCGTGAACTGCGGCAGCGCGTTGAGCTTCGCTTCGATCCTTCGCCAGTCATAGCTGGTGCCCCAGTAGCGAACGAGGTCCTGGAGCTTTGCCAGGGGTACGCCTTGAGACTGGTCCGGCACGGTCTCCTTGTCGGGCCAACGCGTGGCCATTACGCGCTTGCGAAGATCCGCCAGCGTTTCTTCGGAGACGTGTACCTTGAAGGGGCGGATCATGTCCGCCGGGGAGTCATTGACGGACACCGCGGGTGTAGCCAAAGTCTGCGCCATCGTGGGGGTGCTCGTCAGCGCGAGGCTTGCTGTGAGGGTGGCGCAAACGGCGCGCAAGCGCAGCTTGCGAATAGTCGAGGATGCGTTGGACAAGATGATCTCCTGTTGAGCGCGGTGGCCAGGGCGGCACGGTTCAAGCGCGAGGTCTCATCACATCAGATCGAGGACACCTCATCCATTGCACGAAGGTGTCGTCCATACCATCGTCTAGTCGAGAGGGACGGGTAGGTGTGTCAGCCGAACGTGAAGGAGAACACCTCGATGTCGGGATCGATGAACTCGATCTCGAATCGACGGTCACGTATCGGACCAGGTTGACGTATGAGTTGATACATCCGCGAGGAATCCACGTTGCCAAAACCTTGCTCATCGACGTCGAGGCCGTGAGCGGCACCTGGAGGCTTTCCGTCGATCAAGACACGGAAGCGGATGGGTCCTGCCCCTTCGGATGGCCCCATCACGAGATGCAGGTCGCGAGCGTGAAATCCGTAGGCGACGCGCCCATTGGCGCGCTGGAGCACGGCGGATTCGCTTCCGAGGATCCATTCCCCGACCGGCGACCATTCGTTGTTTCGCAGACTCACGGGCGCGATATAGGTGCGACGCTGACCCGGCGATGCATCGACCACCAATCCGCTCGTGCGCGCAAGGCCAACATAGTTCTCTGGCGATCGCAGGTTGCCCCAGTCCGCCGGCGCTTCCGCGCCTTGGGATGCAGGCGCAACCAACTCGTCGTTGGCGATCTGCCCGGTCTCGGACAGCGCGCGTTGTATCGCTCGCTCGGTAGCTTCATAGCCGCCCTCGCCGAAATGGTGGTAGCGCACGACGCCGCGGCCATCGACAAGGTAGATCGCGGGCCAGTAGGCGTTGCCGAAGGCCCGCCAAAGCGCGCGATTGCTGTCCAGGGCTACCGGGTAGTCAACCCCGATGTCGCGGACCGCACGCTCCACGTTCTCTGGATCCATCTCAAAGGGGAACTCCGGCGTGTGCACGCCGATGACCACCAGGCCGCGATCGCGATACTGCTTCGCCCATGCACGAACGTATGGGAACTCGCGCCGCCAGTTGATGCACGAGAACGTCCAGAAGTCCACGAGCACCACTTTCCCACGCAGTGCGGGTGAGCTGAGCGGCGGCGAGTTTAACCAGCCCGTGGCACCTTCGAAGTCGGGCATGCGGCTCGTTGTCATAGGTGCCCAGTGCCACCCGGTCGCACTGGAAGGGGTCGGGACAGCCGCCGGCACGGGCCGAAGATCTGATTCGGTGCTATTCGCCGCCACCCGCATGGCGGGCGCTGTCGCGACAAGAGCGAGAAAGAAGGGAATGACCTTGTTCATCTGGCGCTCCTTTGGTGCGGGCGCTGTCCAAGTTGGTGTGGCGCCGTGGCGCGATGCCAAGCGGTGCCCGCGTGTTGCGGGCCATTTCAACCATTGGTCCGCTCTTCGTCCATTGGACGAAAGTCTCACCCCCGGGAACGTCTCATCCGTGAGTCCTACCTATGTGGGATCGCGACGTAGGCCGATCCGCTGTCGCCGCAGGCAGAGCCAATGACCAGACTTTGTGGGCGTTCCTGTGCGTCCGTGGTGGACGATCAGTTCAGACGCAACCACTACGAAGGAATTGACATGTCAGAAGAAATCATCGTCGTGTACTTCAGCGGCTTCGGCCATACCACCCGAGTCGCAGAGGCAGTCGCATCCGGAGCCCGGGCCCGTCTCCTTAAGGTCGACAGCGAAGGAAACCTGCCGCCTGGCGGCTGGGAGCAGCTCGCGGACGCGAGGGCGATTGTCTTTGGCTCGCCAACCTATATGGGCAGCACGAGCTGGCAGTTCAAGAGATTCCTGGATGACTCCTCGAGGGTCTGGGTCAACGAGGGATGGAAGGACAAGCTGGCCGCCGCTTTCACGAATTCGGCGGGCATGAATGGCGACAAGGCGTCCACCTTGTATGCCCTGTTCACCATGTCGCAGCAGCACGGGATGATCTGGGTAGGAACCGGCATGATGCCCAGCAACAGCAAAGCCGCGAAACGGGATGACATCAACTACGTCGCGTCCTTCACGGGTCTGGCGACGACGACTCCATCCGACGCGACGCCCGACGAGATGGCCGACGGCGATCTGGAGACGGCGCGCCGCTTCGGTGAACGCGTCCGTCGGATCCTTGAGCGTCTGCGCGAGCCGGAGATGGCGTAAGGCCTCGGTGGCGGCCTGGGGCAACGCCCCAGGCCTTCGCAGCGCACGAAGCATATCGGCGACACGCCGTAGTGAGGTCGAGCTCAGGTCGCCATGCGTCAAAGACGCGCCGGATCTCACGAACGCGATCATTGCCGCGCCTGTGGAACCTCAGCCAAAGGTTGAACGCGATCCTTGGTCTTGAAGCGGGACGGAGCGGGGCGGTCAGTCCGGCTTTTCAGTTGCTCCTCTTGGCCGTCCTCGCACGGGCGCGCCTGCGAGGACATCGATGAGCAGCGCACAGAGGATCGCGGTGGCAGCAATGATGAACAAGGCGGCATAGCTTCCACGCAAGACCAACAGATAGGACAGCCCATAAGCAGCCAGAGCCTGGAGCACGGCGAAGCTCGTGGTGGCAATGCTCCACGCCGAAGTCCTCTCTGCGATCGAGCGATGAGCGAGCATCTCGTGGATTCGCCCCAGTACCAGCGGGACGATCCCGGGCGTGAACGCGCCCATGATCAAGGTAGACAGGAGGAGCCATGCAGGCGAGGGGTCTACGGCAGGAATCGCGACGGCAACTGCTTGGACGCCGAGCCCCGTGCGCAGTGTGCGCTGGTAGCCGTAGCGATCGGCCACGCTGCCAGCGAGGACCGGCCCGGCAATGGCACCTATTCCGAAGGCGGTCCAATAGTGCGAAGCTGTTGCCAGACCCCGGCCCAGCCCGTCGGCAATGAAGACGACCAGGAAGATCATGTGGGGTACAAGGCCGGCCGCGTTGAGCGCGTACTGGGTGCTCAGGAGGTGTAGCTGGCGTGGCGAGTGCAACGCGTGGCTTGGCGGACTTTCCAGAGTCGCCTCGGAAGCAGCGGTCGGTTGCGGCCAACCCTTCCACGCGATGGCCGTCAGGGCCATCGAAATTCCGGCCAGGTAGAGCCAGGTTGACGTCAAGCCATGTCGCAGGAAGTGCGGAACGAGCAAGCCTGATGCAGCAATTCCGACTCCGACACCCATGAAGATGATGCCGCTTGCGAGTCCCCGCTGTTTTGGATCTACGCAGGGAAGCACCGTTGGCGCGGCAAGGACCATCAGCGCGCCGCCTGTCGCGCCGGATACCAGCCGCCAGCTGCAGTACCACAGGAAGTCCAGCGGCCAGGCGCAAGCAACGAGCGACGCCGTTGTCACGATCATCAAGGCTCGCAGCACAGCACGGACGGGAAACCATCGGGCCAGCCGCGCGGCGCTCAGAGCGCCCAGTACATAGCCCGCCAGATTAGCCGCGCTCAGGTATGTGGCAGCTGAGGCAGAGAACCAGTGGTTGGCGATCACCGCAGGCAAAAGCGGCGTGTATGAGAAACGGGCAAGACCGACCCCAACAAGGGTCGCGCAGAACCCCGCGACGACTACGAACGCTGTCCGAGGGCGGCCAGACATCACGCTATTCCGCGCAGTCGATGATGACCGTGGCGCCGCAATGCGGCCGACGATGGATCACCGACATGAAGAACTCGCGATCGCCAGTCGATCGTGCGAGGACGTAGGTGGACCGAGCGCTCTTCGTTCAGTTGGAACAGCTCGATCCTGCCCTTGTCGTCGCACGGAACGGCATAGTTATGGCAAGGGTAGGGCAGCTGTGGAAATTGCAACTCGTAGCGGGGAGCGGGCGCGCTTTGCGGCGGCCAACGATCGGTGCGGGCGGCCACGCGCAGCAGGAGCTGGGATGAGGTCATGACGAGACTTTGCGGTCCATGCGGCGGACGGCCATCTTGCTTCGGTGCTACGGAAGAATCCCTCCCCGGTCAGGACGGCATCCCCGCTTGGTGCCGGATGACGGTGCTTAGGTATTGGTGATACCAACGTGCAATGGCTCGCGAGCAACGCCTGGTGTGAGATGACGCCACCTTCTGACCACCTAAGTCCAGTTCCATGAACTACGCCACACCCAACCGACTCGCCGTGCTGGTGATGCAGCACGACCCGCTCCTCCGAGTGGGAATCGCCATGGCCCTGCGCCAGCACGACGCCTTCGAAGTTTTCGAAGGCGGCCCCGGTGACGTGGAGTCACATGAGCAGAGGATCGACGTTGTGGTCGCGGACTATGGCCAAGCGATTGCGCTTTCCTCGCAGGCGAACCGTGCGAACCGAGCGCCATCTGCTACGCCCAAGATTCTCGCGCTGACCTCGAACGACAAGGAGGCGGATGTTCGACGCGCCATCGAGGCGGGCGTCCACGGCTACCTGCTCATGGGGGGCGAGTTTCGGGACCTCGTCGAAGGTGTGACCGTCGTCGCCAGCGGAATGCGCTACCTGTGCCGATCGGTCGCGCAGCGCATGGCCGACAGCCTGACCCGGATTGCCTTGACCTCCAGGGAGATCGAGGTGCTTCGACTGGTGGTCACGGGTGAGCCGAACAAGGTCATTGCACGGCATCTCAACATCGAGATCGGAACAGTGAAGTCCCATATGTCTGCCATCATGTCCAAGCTGGGCGCGACGTCGCGCACACACGCGGCAGGCATTGCGGTCAATCGGGGTCTCGTCGACTTGCCGCTGGGCACGCTAGGTGAACCGGTGAGGACGAATTTCGCTCCCGCAGACTTGCGCATGCAGTACGCATAGCGCGTGCCGGTCTGGGCGAAAGCCTGTCGCCTTCGGAAGTCCTTCCTTTGACTTAGACCGCGCTGCACCCTTCGTCGGTGGCCCTGTGGATGGGGCCAGCCGACGATCAAGATTCTGCGATGAGCGCATCACGTCCTGATCCGCAGAATTCCTCAACCCTCGCTTTTCGGAGCCACCATGAAGCCATCGATCATCTTCCTTGCCGCTGCGTCGGCCTTGCTGTTGACCCAACCCCTTTCCGCACTCGCCCAATCTTCCAACGCATCCGACAAGGCGGCCGTCCGCGCAGAGCGACGTGCCAAAGGGGTGGAAGCAGCGCGTACCTTCCAACCTGGCGAGGGCAACCCTATCCCGGATGCGAAGCCCAAGGTGTCGCGCGCTGAGCGCAACCAGGCTCGCAAGGAACGCCGGCCCGACGGAGTCGATGCCGCCATGAACTTCCACTCGGGCGAAGGCGATCCGCGCCCTGCGCCCACTCGCCGCATTGCGCCGGACGAGCGACGCGCCGAACGTACCAAGCAGCGCGAAGAAGTGAAGGCCGAGGCTAAGGCAGGCCAGATTCCCGACTATGGGGACAACTACGGCAACGCCAACCAGAAGTAGGTCAGCGAGGTCGGAAGCGCGAGCGGGACCAGCTTGCGCTTCCAACTGGACACGAGAACGAACGCTCCAGCGCATCAACGCTTGTCGTCGAGATCCGAGGTCCTTGCCTCGTTTCAGGACGCATCCGCCGAACTGTCAGGCAGAAAGCGCTACGAGGGCAGCACTCCAGGCGTGCACGCCCTCAGTGGCATCGACTCGGGGCTCACGAGTGCGCCGAGACGAGGCTCGCCTCGATGCCGGTCGTCCATATCGGAACCCATGTGCAGTCTCTTGAATCGCACTTAACGTCGCACTCTCGGCTTCGGGAGGGACAGAGCAACCCGCCTCTGGGGCGAAAGAGACCTGAGGTTGTCGGAGTCCGGAGGCATGGCGGAATGCCTTGATCAAGCGCGAAGCAGATAGCGCTCAGCCCGAGCGGCATCCAGAACCGAGCGGGCCTTCCGGTCCACCATGTCCACCGGCAAGGCGCCGCCCAGCCACGCATTGGGCTCAGCGAACCAGGCGCAGATTTCCCAATCGCTCAATTCTGGACACAGCTCACCGAGCACAGAAGTGACGTCCGGACGAAGGTCCATGGTGCTCAGATTGAACTGGAACCACGGGAGCAGGATCTGCGAACGCCATTGGATGTTCAGTGCCTCATGCTGGACGATCCAGCGTGCCAGCCGCGAGATCGGTTGATCCGTATGACAAGCCAATCGCGCGACGACCTCATAGGCGTTCGCCATCCCGCCGCTGGCACGGAATGCAATCTCCATCCGGCGATATTGGAAGACATCATCGGCCTGCAGCAATGCTGCGCCACGGGGCGGAGCGGGCGTCAGACACTCAGGAATGCGGACGGCGGTCTGGTTCGACGATCTGGAGGTGTGCGTGTTCATGATGAATCTGGTGGAGTGGCACGCACATCGGTGGAACGGAGCGTTGCCGATGCGCGTCAGGACCTACCAGATTCAATCGAAGCAGAGGTTCATGCGCTATTGGACGAAGGTCTCGACGAGGCTGATGACGGACGCGCAGCGCTCAGTGCAGTCGAGAGCTTGTGGCTTGCGCACGTTCCGAAACGACGGCGTAGGCCCGGCTGCCAGGCACGATCAGCTCAATCTCGGTGCCCGAGTCGGGCCGGCTCCAGAGAGTCAGCTTGCCTCCTATGAGCTTGCTGCGCTCACGCATGCCTTGCAGGCCAAAATGACCTTCGCGCCCGCGCTGGATGACGCCATGGTCCATGCCCTTGCCGTCGTCCACCACGCGAAGCCGCAGGTCTTTTTCGCCGAAGCGGATCTCAACCTCGACTCGACCAGGAGCGGCGTGATGGAAGGCATTTCGCAAGGCTTCGCCGACGATGCGCACGATGTCGTCACGTACGACAGGGTGTAGACCGCGAGTCCGGCCATGAACCTCGACGCCAAAGCGGATGGCCGACTTTTCGGCATCGGTCGCGAGCGAGCGCCCCAGTGCCTGAACGGTGGCGCCGAGGTCGTTGCCCTCGCTCGCGTCGGTGCGAAGTCCTTGCACTGCATCGCGACCCTCGGTGATGGCGGCAGCGGCTTGATCGATCCCTTCCTCCAGAATGCGGCGTCCGTCCTCGCGAGGCCAAAGCTGCAGCGCCGTCTGCAGCCGCAGCACGTGACCTTGGAACGTCTGCAGCAGCGTGTCGTGCAGTTCGCGAGCGATGCTCGTGCGCTCCTTGACGCGCGTCTCCAACGAGGCGTCGAAGCGTCGGGACAACTGCGCGAGGCGCAGCCTGTGAATGGAGTAGAAAAGCAATGCGAGCGCGGCGACGCACGCCGCACGGAAGCTGCCTGTCTGCCAACAGGCGGGCTCAACGGAGAATTCCAACGATGCGCCCTCGCGGTTCCACGTGCCGCTTGCGTTCGCCGCGATGACCCGAAAGCGGTAGTTGCCCGGTGCAAGATCTGAATAGAACGCCTGGCGCCGATTCTCTGCATCCTGCCAATCGGCGTCGCGTCCCTCCAGCTTGTATCGGAACTTGATTCGCTCGGGGAGAACGAAACTCAGGCCGGTGTAGGAGATCGCCAGGTCGTTGGGTAGCGGCGGCAGCCGCATGCCCGCCTTTGTCGGATAGGTCTTGCCGTCGCTCACGATCTCTTCGACGTGAACCGGCGGCGGCAGGTTGTTCGACGGGATCCGCTTGGGGTTGACAGTCACGAGGCTGTCGCCCGTCACGACCCAGAGCCTTCCATCCGGCGAATGGGTGAGCTTTGGCGTGAAGTTGTAGCTGGTCACCAGGTAGCCGATCGTGCTTTCCACAATGGCCTGCCCCACGCCGTCCCAGTGGTCCAGCAGTTGAACGCGCACCTTCCTGGGCGTCTTGCTGCGTATCGCCTGGGCCCAGCCGTCGAGCTCGGCGCGGTCGATGCGAATCAGACCGCACTGGGCGGCTACCCACAAGGAGTCCTCGATAACAGTGGACCAGAGCAGGCGATCGCAGGGAAGGCCGCTTTGTATGTCCAGACGGTCGACCTGTCCGTTGGCGATCCGATGCAGTCCGCTGTAACTGGACACCCAGAGCGTTCCGTTGGATTCGATGCGAATGTGATTGACGCGTGAGTTCTGTGGGTTCTCGGAAGGCAGCGACAGCGCACTTGCAATCCGCCCCTCCCTCACGCTCACTAGGCCGCCGGACCACAATCCCATCCAGAGCGTTCCACTTGCAGAGTCGAAGGCCAGCGTGCTGACTCGGCCCGATGGATGCACAAGGGCCTGCGACGTGAATGCCGCCTTTCCATTCGGGCGTACGTGCAGGAGCCCGAGTTCGCGATGTGCGAACCACAGATCGCCAATCGTGTCCTCGGCGATCGCGTCGATGGGGCCGGAGGGAATGCCCGCAGGATCGACGAAATGCTCACCATCGAAGTACTGGACCCCGACGTTCGATGGGGCCCAGATCCTGCCTTCTCGGTCCTCGAAGAGACTGCTGACGCCGCTCAGCAGTGGCCGGCGAAGCTTCCAGACGCCTAGCGAGCCGGACGGCTGCTGGTACACCCCGGTTGTAGTGGCCGTCCAGAGGCTTCCGTCGCGCGCACTGAGCACCGATCGGGATCGCCCCCTAGGACCATTCTGATCCGATTGGGATGCTGCTGCGACCGCGCGGAACTGGTCGAGCCCGCGTGAGGTGGAGACCCACACATTGCCCTCCCGGTCCTCGAAAAGGTCGAGGATGTTGTCTCCCGAAAGGCCATCTGCCCTGGAAAAGTTGTCCCATCGGCCTTCATGCAGATGCAGCAGCCCATAGTCCGACGTGCCCAGCCAAAGCGCGCCGTCCTTGTCGCGCAGCGCCTTGACGAAAGTGAGGTTGCGCGCCCATTCGGGGAGATCCAGTGTTCCGAGCCCGCTCCCGTTGACCCGTAGCACACCGCGCCGCAAGCCTACGATGAGCGATCGGTCTGCCAATTCGGACGTGGTGCGAAGTCCGTTGGCACCCATGGGAAGCTTCCATGAATCCATCTCGTCGCGCCGCTCGGGCCATCTCCATATCCGTTCCGGCCCGAGCAACCAGAATGCACCGGTCGTGTCACGATGAATTCCGAAAAGAGAAGGGCCGAGGCCGCCTTCCTGACCGCGGCATTCGAAATGCGGCTTCCGGAAAGCGCAGAGCAGGGCATTTCCGCGGACAGACCCCGCCGTCCAGAGAGTGCCGTCGGTATCCTCATGGATCGCGTTGACCGCGGATCCGATCGTGTGAGACGGGACGGTGAAGGAGCCGTCCCGGAAGCCGAGCAGGCCGTCAGAGGTGGCGATCCAAAGCGTTCCATCGCGACCGCCGAGCAGCGCCCGAACATTGCCCTCGAACGAACCTCCAGGTGGCGGCAGCAGGGGGACGCTTCGAACGCCGTCGAATCTCAGCAGGCCCTTCGGCGTTGCAAGCCACATGTAGCCATCGGGCGTCTGGGCCATAGCGCTGATGGTGCCCAGACCGAATCCTTCAACGTCGCGCCAACTCCGATGCCCGTGCTGAGCTGCATCGAGAGCTGGATCGAGAGCCCGTGCCGGTGACACTGCCATCGCGGCCAACGTTGCCGTGAATGCGAGCACCAGAGGTCGGAAGAAGCTTGATCGCACAGAAGCGCCCTGGAAGTGACGGTCGTACTAGGCCGGAAATTCTAGTGACGCCGAGTCCAGGGAAGCCAGAGTCTTTGCCCAAAACTGCCAAGGCCGATACCAACCGCCTATGCTTGCGCGCGCTGGTCACGCGCCTTCCCGAGCGCCAGGGGAGTGCTCTTCTCGAAACGCGAAGATGTTGGCCACTACTGCTGCCAGACCGAGCGTTACTCCAACCGCAGCGAGACCCAGCCATCCGCCATGGTGAGCAGCGTATCCGCCCATAGCGGAGCCGACCGCCCCACCTAGGAAAAAGGACACGATGAAGACGGTGTTCAAGCGGCTGCGTGCCTTGGATCGCAGCGTGTAGATCCTCGCCTGGTTGGCCACCAGGCCCACGCGATTCCCAAGGTCGAGAACCACCATGCCGGCGATCAGCCACCCCAGGCTGCGTCCGCTCAAAGAGACGAGCAGAAAGGCCAACGCAACAAGGATTGCGCCCACGAACACCATGCGGCTGGCTCCCAGTCGATCGACGGTTGCTCCGATTCGAGGGGACGAGGCGATGCCGGCAACGGCGACGAGCCCGAATGCACCGATGGCGGCAGGCCCGTACTCGTAGGGCGGCGCGGCGAGGAGGAGGGCAAGCGATGACCAGAGTGCGCTGAAGGCAGCGAACATCAGGAAGCCGGTGACAGCTGAGACGCGCAGCAAATGTTGCTCCCTGGCCAGGGTGGCGAGGGAGCGCATGAGGTCGCCGTAGCGGATGGCAACTAGGCCAGTGGACCGAGGAAGGCTGAGAAGGACAATGGCCAGTAGCGCAAGATCGAGGAGCGCCGCCAGCACGAATACGTCGCGCCAGCTCAGATGGGACCCCACAAAGCCGCTCAGCGTGCGTGCAAGAAGCAGTCCCGAGGACAACCCTCCAAGCAGCCAGCCTGCCACCCGTCCCCGCATGTCGGGTGGAACCAGCCCGGTGACGGCCGGAATGATGATCTGCGCTGTGATCGCCGTCATGCCGACGGCGAAGCTGCTCGCAAGCAGGATGGGAAAGGTGGGTGCGACAGCGCACGCGAGCAAGGCGAGGGCGTTGGTGCCGATTGCCAGCGACGTCAGATGGCGTGCCTGAAATCGGTCGCCGAGCGGCACCAGCAGAAGCAGTCCCGCCGCGTATCCCAGTTGGGTCAGCGTTGCAATGACACTGCCATGCGCAGGCAGCACCCCGAACGATGCCGCCATTTGTGCGAGCAGCGGCTGGTGGTAGTAGATGGTCGAGACTGCCAGCGCACAGGTCAGCGCCATCAGGTACAGGAGGTGGTTGGGGATCATGGAATGCCCCGTGATTTGCCGGCTCGAACTCGGGGTCAGTTCTCGGCGGAGAACTGCCGATACGCCGGCTCGTCGAGCAGCGCCGCAAGTTGGCGCGGATCGGAGATGCGCAGCCTGAAGAGCCAGCCAGCCTCCATCGGCGCACGATTTGCGAGTTCGGATTTGGCGAGCAAGGCTTCGTTGACTTCGACGATCACCCCCGCTATGGGCATAGAGACATCGACCGCGGCCTTGATCGACTCGACGGAACCAGCGATCTCGCCCTGATCCAGGTGCTTGCCCACCGGAGGAAGTTCCACGGAGACGATTTCGCCGAGCACGTCCTGCCCATGCTCCGTGATCCCGACGGTGGCAAGGTCTTCTCCGTCCTGGCGGACCCATTGATGGTCCCTGGTGTATTTGAGCGTCATGGGGGAATCCTCGAACGGCAAAGGTTGGAAGGGCGTCCTGGGACGCCGGGCTTGACCGGACGGTTCGCCTAGAGGCGCGTCACGTCCCTGACAGCGGCGGCGAAAGCATCGGGTGCTTCCTGAGGCAGGTTGTGACCGATGCCACCTGCGACCAGGCGATGCGCGTAAGGTCCCGAGAACTTCCTGGCATAGCTGCTGGGCTCGGGATGGGGCGCGCCGTTGGCATCGCCCTCGAGCGTAATCGTCGGAACCTCGATGACCGGTGCCTTGGCCAAGCGGGCCTCCAGATCGGCGTACTTCGTCTCGCCATCAGCCAGGCCGAGCCTCCAGCGATAGTTGTGGATCACGATGCTCACGTGATCAGGATTGTCGAAGGCACGTGCGCTTCGATCAAAAGTCGAGGCATCGAAGCTCCATTTGGGCGAGGCAAGTTGCCAAATCAGCCGCGCGAAGTCCGTTCGGTTCTGCTCGTAGCCGGCACGGCCACGGTCCGTAGCGAAGTAGAACTGATACCACCACTGCAGTTCAGCTTGCGGCGGCAGCGGCATCCTGCCCGCCTCCTGGCTGCCGATCAGGTAGCCACTTACCGACACCAGGGCGCTCACGCGCGCGGGCCACAGCGCCGCCATGATGCAAGCCGTCCGAGCGCCCCAGTCGCATCCCGCAACAACGGCCTTCTCGATTTTCAGCGCGTCCATCAGCGCGATCATGTCCACGGCGATTGCTGCCTGCTGTCCATTGCGGACGGTGTCTTTCGAAAGGAATCGGGTGCTGCCGTACCCGCGCAGGTGCGGAACGATCACGCGATTGCCGGCAGCAGCTAGCATCGGGGCAACTTCGACGTAGGTGTGGATGTCGTAGGGCCATCCATGGAGCAGGATCACTGGACTGCCATTGGCCGGACCGGCCTCGAAGTATCCGATGCTGAGCACACCGGCATTGATGCTCTTGATCGAGGTCATTGGACTTTGGAGCGTCGCGCGGCCCGATGCGGGGGTACCGGGGACTTGTGCAGACGCCTGCAGGCCCGGAAGCCATGGGGCGGTCGCCACACCTAAGGCAGCGGTCCTCATGAAGGACCGTCGAGGGAGGCTGGGCAGATTTGACATTGAACGCTCCTAATGATCTCGAAGGGGCGCTTTGGGTGAAGCGCTGCTTCGGGGTGCAGCGAGATCTGTCGAGCGCGCGAGATGCGCTGGCGATACGCCGTCCCCGTGGGGTGCATGACATCAAACAACCTGTGGGTTGTCGATTGGACAATGGTGTTGACTGCCTCATCCCGCGAGAGGCTCTTGGTGTTCGGAACCGAAGTTCGCCACGAACCGTATCCGAAGCGATCGGCTCCAACGTAGCGGAACTGCGACTGCGACCGAAGGATGAACTCTGTACCGGACCTCTTTCGGGGCTCTCTCTGAGGAATCGGTTGGATGGGCGTTGCGGTGTCGACTTCTAGTCTTGTGCAGTCGTGCAAGTCAATGACTCGCGACGGGCGCAAGTAGCGCCGTGCACATCCCAGAAACCATCGGTTTGGAGTCTTCCAATGAAGCTGCATCTTCTCGCTGGCGTACTTGTCGCCGCAAGCCTCTCGATTGCCGGGCCCACGTTGGCTCAGGACGCGTCCAAAGGATCCGCGCCGTCGAAACCTCGATCGGCGACCGAGGCCAAGGACCAGGTGCGCATCACGCGCATCACGCCCGAGTATTGGCGAGTGACTTTCCACAACCCACCTTTCAACATCTACGGCCCGAACACAACACCGCAACTGAACAGCGTCGTTACTGCAATCGAATCCGATCCGCAACTGAAGGTCGTGGTGTTCGACAGCGATGTCCCCGGGTTCTTCTTGACCCACTACGATTTCGTGCCGCCGCTCACCGACACAACCAGTCTTCCTCCGGGTCCGACCGGGCTGCCTCAGTTGCCGGACATGCTGGTGCGGATCAGCAAGGCGCCGGTGGTCTCCATTGCTTCCATCCGAGGGCGGGCCAGTGGCGTCGGAAGCGAACTCGCACTGGCCAGTGACATGCGCTTTGGCAGCAGGGAGAAGGCAGTGCTGTCCCAGTTTGAAATTGGTGCCGGCTTTGTCCCCGGCGGCGGGCCCATGGCCCGTCTGCCGCGCCTGGTCGGACGCGGGCGGGCACTGGAGGTCTTGTTCACTGGCAACGACGTCGATGGCGAACTCGCTGAGCGCTACGGCTACGTCAACCGTGCCTTGCCGGACGCCGAGCTGGACGGATTCGTAGACGGTCTGGCCCGCCGCATCGCCGGGTTTGACAAGCAGTCCATCTCGGAGATCAAGGCTCTGGTCAATCTCAACAGCCTCCCGCCGAACGAACAGATCGCCGCCGAGTGGGAAGCCTTTCTCAACTCTGTGAAGCGTCCCGCCGCCCAGCGCAGGATTGGGCAGCTGATGCAACTCGGTCTGCAGACCAACCCCGACGTGGAACGGCGTTTGCCGGACTACACAGGCAGGTTGGGCGAGGCGTCGAAGTAGCGCTGCTGCGTGAGTGCCCGGGATCGCCGGGCTTGTGGCTGGACAGAATGACCTTCGCACTCAGCCCAGCAATTCACGCATGTGAAGCTCGGCTGCGTGCTCGGCCTCGTCGATGGACATTCCACGCTTGCGGGAAATCATGTAGGCCGCGTACCAGTCGGACCAGTGATGCTTGGGGGCGGTTGCCTCATATTGGCCGTGGTGTTCCTCCGCTTCGCGGAGCAACTCGGTCAGGGAAGGTATGCCCATGGTGACGATGGGCCGGTGCAGTTCCCTTGCCTGTGTCATACGCGTCCCGGCAACCGGGTCGTGATCTCTTGAAGCAACCAGCCATTGCCATCCGGATCATTGAAGGAGGCCCAGCTGCAATAGGAGCGGCGCTGAGGGTCCAGCCCTGGCACGCGTCCCTGAGTGCCGGCGCGGTGGAAGATGCCCGCCTCATCGTGAAAGATGGGACTGATCTCCACCCCACGGCGAACGAACTGCTCGCGTGCCAACTCGATGTCGTGGACGATCAGCATGAGGTCCTTCACCGTGCCGGCAGGCGCTGCAGTCACGTTCTTGCCGAAAATCACTGAGCAAGGTGAGCCGGGGGGCGTTAGCTGTACGACCCGAAAGTCCTCGCAGCTGTGGCTGGTCCTGCGTGCGTGCGTTCCGATAGGCGGCGTGACACGACCGCGCAGGCGGCGATGGGTGATTCGCCGTTCGTGCCGCGGTGCGGCCTCCTTGCCCCCGGGGGGCTCGGTCGTCGCCCGCTGGAGCTCATCGCGTCTCTTCGCACACGTTCGAGACTGTGTTCGCAGTCACGGGCGCCCGACCGCAGGACGGCAAGGGCGCGATCTCTCGGTGACGGGACCGGCAGCGGGGTCTCGGCCGCGACCGACCCAGGACAGCGAGTCGATGCGACAGGCCGCGCCCCATCGCACTCCAAGCCTGCAGCGCGGCCGAGCGAAACACAGCGTCCGCGCGTCATCTCGCGCGGCCTGAGATCAAGCCCTACTTATTGTCCCCCTGACAAAAAGTTTCGTGACAGAGTGCCCCTCTCGCTACTTCGGAGGCACTCCATGAAGTTCCGCTACAACAGGCAGGCGATTGCGGCACTGGCCATCGAGACATTGGTCCCGCTGATCCGAGAGCACGGGACCCACCACTTGGCCAGCGCGGTGTTCCCCAGTCATTGGACTCACGAGGTGGGGGGCTTTCACATGTACCTCACCGTGAACGTCCTGCCACACCCCGATTTCACGTCGCTCAAGTCGGTCCTTGACCTGTATCCGGCGCAGGGAGGGAAGGTGTTTTCCGTGGAGTTCGCGCCCGTCCAGTTGATCTCGTTCCATGGCGGCGAATGGGTGGACTGGCTGATCGAGATTGCCTGTCAGCAACGCCCAGAGCTCGCCATGGCGAGCCTTCGCCTGAATGCGGCAGCGTGCACTGCTGTCACTCGTCGTCCACCAGACGTGCCAGGGGCGACGCCAGCGAACTCTCTGCGCGGAAATAGCCCAGGACGGTCGTGACGCTGCGATGTCCGGTCAGCGCCATGGTGTCGGGCAGAGGCATGTTGCGTCGGCCCGCCTCGGTCACGAAACCCGAGCGCAGGGAGTGCGCGGAGAAGTCGCCCTCGACGCCCGCGAGTGCGCATCGCTCGATGACGATCCTGCGCACGGCCGAGGCACTCAGGGGTTCAGCGACGCGATCGCCTTTGCGGATCCGGCGGAAGAGGGCGCCGCTGCGAACCTGGCTCGCCGCGAGCCACGCCTGCATCGCTTGCCCGGCCGATCCGAGCAGCGGCTTGACGTCCTCGGGACGTGCCGCACCCGTCTGATTGGTCTTCGAATGGCGCATCGTGTAGAGGTAACCCTCGTTCACACGGCGCAGGTTCTCGATCTGGGCGCTGGCCACTTCCGAGCGGCGCCGCCCGCCCGTGGACCAGGCAAACAGCAGCAGGGCGCGATCGCGCTGGCCACGCAGACTTTCGTCGCAGGTGTCCAGGACCGCCTGCAGCGGCTCCTTCGTGAGGGCCTGCTGCTTGTGGGGGAGGGCCCCGCGCTTGGCGTAGGCCCGCCGCGTCTTGGTCACGAGTTCCCGCACGAGCGCGTCGGCGCACGGGTTGGGTTGACCGGCGATCTGATGCGCTTTGGACAGAACCGACAGCCGGTGCACGAGCGTATTGAGGCTGGGTGCGCCGAGCTTGGCCTTGTAGCCGCCGGCCACCAGCGCGGCGTCCACCGCCGGCGGCAGCTGGAACGCCAGACCCTCCCGTGTCGTGCGCTCGGCGTGGTCCACGATGAACTGCACGATCACGGGCGTGGCCACGGGAAGGCGCAGACTCTGACCGTAGCGCGCCGCATACCAGGCCGACCAGTAGCGCAGCGCCGACTGGTACGAGCGCAGGGTGTTGGCCGATTCGCCTTCATGCAGCAGTTCGTCGGCGGCCTCTTGCGCCAGGCGCGAGAGTGCGCCCGGATCCAGCAGCGGCTCGCGCCGGGGCGCGGGTGCCAGGACGACGGGCTCAACTTCCTCAGAGGCCATGTTGTCTCTCACAAGTCGTTGTCGGGAAACGAAAAATAACACGTTATAAACGATAACATTCAATTATCGTACCTAATAATTCGACCCAATTCAGTAGAAGTGGAAGGGGTCCCGTCACGCAAGGCGCGAAAGCACCGGACAGGAAGCAGCATGGGTGAATCGGCTGCCGCGTGTCCGAGCCGTTACCGAGGCAGGACACGTCCTGATCTCTGACAACTTCTAGTCAAACGATCCCGCCGAGCCGGTCCGCCACGC
Organism: Variovorax sp. Sphag1AA; assembly: GCF_014192575.1. Taxonomy (GTDB): domain Bacteria; phylum Pseudomonadota; class Gammaproteobacteria; order Burkholderiales; family Burkholderiaceae_C; genus Variovorax. The sequence continues at coordinate 786,836 of NZ_JACHYC010000001.1, forward strand.
GCGCCTGCCGATTGCCGAAGAGTCTTAGATGGGAGGGTGGCGGGCTTGGTCGCTCATGGCAGGGACACTCCTTCGGCTCGGGCCGTTGCCGCTCAGGGCGCGCCGATGTTCAAGTTGACGTGTCTCTTGCCGGCGGCGCTTTGACCTCAATTTCAATCCCGATTCACATCGACGCCGATCTCGCTGATACCGAGCTCCGTGCAGATCCGTGCGACGAGCGTCTTCATGCTTGCTAGTTCGCCCTCCAGCTGAGCCAATTTGGCCTTCAAGTCCGACAACTCGCCCAAGGAATCTGCATCACTGTCACCATGACTGCCAGACGAAATAGGCGCAGCAAGTAGATCCTTCGCTGGAGGACCGCTGAGCAAGTGAGCCCATCGATTTTCCCGTGCTCCGGGCAATCGCGGCAGTTTCACTACCAGGCCGCCTGAGGGCCTTTCGGCGAGTTCTTCAAGGAAGGCCTCGACGGAGGAAATGTCCGCAAAATTGTGCATGCGATCCGAGGCGATGCGGAGTTCACCCGCGGTTTGTGGCCCCCTGAGCATCAGCACCGTAAGCAAGGCGATTGACTGAGATGGGATCTTCAGGACGCCGTCGATGTTGTGGGAATAGCGGAATGCGCGGCCGCCACTCGACTCGGTGACGAGGCTCAAGCCTTTGAGGCTATCGAGCGCCTCCTGAGCATCCGCTTCTGAGATCTCCAGGATCGGATTGCGGCTTGTTTTTTGGTTGCAGCCCGCGACTAGAGAATTGAGGGTGAGGGGATAGCTGTCTGGCACCGTTCGATGCTTTTCGGACAAGACCGCAAGAACGCGTGTTTCGAGGAGGGAGAGAGAACGGATAGTGGACATAGTGACGTGAGACGAAATGCCCCGAGCGATCGCCCGGCCTCCGAGTTCGAGGGAGTCGCGCGGGCATGTTGGCGACGTGGAGATCTCTGATCTCAGGAACCGCTCCCATGGTGCACCAAAAAAGGGCCCGCTCAACTTGCGATTCGCCTACCGGACAGCGGATTCGCATCTTCATTCCCGGCCCTGCGGCGACGCCAGGGCGACCGAACGTAGATTTGCATCGTCGTTCAACTTGCGAATCATCAGACGGGCGAAGATTTGGAAGTTGTCCGTTTGGACTACCTCAAGCCAACTTGCTTATCTTCTGCGCAACCCGCACCTAAACTTGCGACCTTTAGGTGGCTTGCCCGGTCACTCGGTCCGGATAGCGTTCAAGGGTGTGCCGCAAAACCTGCGAATCTTCTACTTTGTAGGCGAGTTGCAAGTTCAGTCGCGAAAATCGAAAAAGGTTGGGAGGTTGTTGTCTGCTGACTCCAGAACCGATGAAAGTAGTGCAAAGAAGAAGGCCGCATGCCCAGTCAATCTCCGCACATTTGATTTTACATAATATACATTGTATTGATTCGAGCCAGACACGGGCTCAGGTGGAAAGACCCGTTCACCACTTGCCGTCCGCAGGCCTCTTGGGCCGCATCGCCTCGCTGATCATCTGGAGCGCGTCCGTTCGATTGGCCTTCTGCGCGAAATCAGCCGCGGTCATTCCGAGTTGGTTCTTCATCAGCGGGTCCGCGCCTTCGTCGAGCAGCAGCTTCACCGCAGCCGCCGAGCCGTACATCGCCGCCATCATCAGCGGCGTGGTGCCGTTGGGCGATTGCGCGTCGATGAACGCATCCTTGTCGAGAAGCTGCTTCATGATCGCCACATGCCCATTGGTTGCCGCGTAATGCAGCGGCGTCCAGCCGGGCTTGTTGATATCGGCGTCTCGGTCGATCAGCTTGGTCACGATGTCCTGCTGACCCTTGATCGCGGCCAGCATCAGCGGGCTTTCGTCCTTCGAGTTGCGCGCCTCGACGTCGGTCTTGGGCCAATCGATCAGGACCTGGATCACCTTGGGTGAAGGCTCGCGCAGCGCAATCAGCAGGCCGGTCTGGCCTTGCGCATCCCGCGTATTCGGGTCGAATCCGCGGTTCAGGAGACTCTTCACACCGCTGGCGTTGTCCGCACGGACGGCGCGGAAGAAATCATCGAACGAATCCGCGTGTGCAGAGAAAGTTACTGCAAAAACAAAGAGATATAAGAGGTTCTTGAAGTGATTTTTCATGATTTGGCCGCCGTGAATAGGCGGTCGAAGTTGTCGCTGGTGGCCTTGCCGATCACTTCGACGGGTAGGTTCCGAAGTTGCGCGATCTGCTGCGCCACGAAAGGAACGTACGACGGGTTGTTCGTCTTCCCGCGATACGGCACCGGGGCGAGATAGGGGCTGTCGGTCTCAATCAGCATCCGGTCCAGGGGCACGAACGACGCCACATCCCGCAGGTCCTGCGCCTTCTTGAAGGTCAGGATGCCCGAGAACGAAATGTAGAAGCCGAGGTCGAGCGCTGCCCGGGCCACTTCGGCGGTCTCGGTGAAGCAATGGAAGACGCCGCCTGCCGCCTTCGGCCCGCCGTCCTCGCCCTCTTCCTTCAGGATGGCCAACGTGTCGGCCGAAGCTTCCCGCGTGTGGATCACCAGAGGCTTGCGCGTCTGCTGTGCCGCTCGAATGTGCACGCGGAAGCGGTCGCGCTGCCATTCGAGGTCCGCGACGCTGCGTCCGCCCTTTCGCTCTTCCATCTGGTAGTAGTCGAGACCGGTTTCGCCGATGGCGATGACTTTCGGGAGGGCCGCTCGCCGTACGAGGTCCTCCAGTGTGGGCTCCAGAACGTCTTCGCTGTCCGGATGGACGCCTACGGAGGCCCAGAAGTTGTCAAAACCAGCCGCGAGCGACTGGACATCGTCGAATTCTTCGAGGGTCGTGCAAATACAGAGCGCCCGGTCGACCTGCGCGGCAGCCATGGCGGCGCGAACTTGCGGCATCTGGTCCGCGAACTCGGGAAAGGTCAGGTGGCAGTGGGAGTCGGTAAACATCGCGGAATGGAATGAGCGCGACGCTGTTGCGCCGCTTGCGGTCCGCGCCCCGAAAGGACGGGGATTCGGATCAGATGGTCTGGGTGGGCCGGTCGGAAGCCATCGTGCCGCCAAGCGCCTCCTCGATGCGCGCCTTGAGCTGGCGCGACTTGTCGTCGGACGGAAAGCGGATGCCGACGCCCGGCGCCCTGTTACCGGCCGCGCGAGACGGCGTGATCCAGGCGACCTTGCCTGCGATCGGATAGCGCTGCGGATCGTCCGGCAACGTCAGGAGCACGTAGACATCGTCGCCGAGGCGGTACTCGCGGGAAGTCGGAATGAAGATCCCGCCTTCAGCGAACAACGGGATGTAGGCTGCATAGAGCGCCCCTTTTTCCTTGATGGCCAACTGGATGACGCTGGGCCGGACGGGCGCTGAGGGGGTGGAGGCTGCAGGTGTGTTCATGGGCGGCGGCGTGCGGAGTTTAGGGTGGTTCGCGCTTCGCTCACAAGCGCTTCGAGCATGAGGCCCGCATTGAACGGATGTTCTGCGGTTTTTGCCGCGTTGGCGAGCGATCGGGACCATCGCGCCAACGCGCCCCTGGGTGGCACCGGCGGCAGATCCCCGATTTCGAAGAAGCGCGGCGCGGCGCCACTGTCGGCAGCCATCAGATCGTGGCAGAGCTTCTGGAGGGCGTCGATGGCCTGTGCAGGCGCGTGATCGGCCAATGCACTGACGTCGCCTCGCACCATGGCCTTGGGGAGCAAGCCCCAGGCCTTGGGCGATTGGCCCTGGGCTACGAGGCGCAGCGCGTCGCTCGGACGGCCGCCCGCAGCGCGCAGCAGGGCGGCTGCATCGGCGGCTGGAACGCCCTGCCCGACCAGCCACTCGCGCGCTTCATCGGGTTCCGGCCAAGGCAGCGTGAAACCGAGGCAGCGGCTGCGAATCGTTGGTAGAAGCTGCCACGCAGCCTCGCTCGCGAGCACGAAACGGACGTCGCCGACCGGCTCTTCCAGCGTCTTGAGCAGTGCGTTGGCGGTGATCGTGTTCATCCGCTCGGCCGGATAGACCATCACCACCTTGCCGAAACCTCGCGCGCTGGTGCGCTGGGCAAATCCGACGGCGTCGCGCATGGCCTCGACGCGAATTTCGCGGCTCGGCTTGCGCTTCTTATCGTCGATATCCGCCTGCGACTTTTCGTCGAGCGGCCAGCCGAGCGCCTGCATCGCAACCTCAGGCATCAGCACACAAAGGTCCGCATGCGTGCGGACCTGGATGGCATGGCAGCTAGGGCAGTGCCCGCAGGCGCCCTCCTTCTTGGCCTCCGCGGGCTGCTCGCACAGCCAGGCGGCAGCCAGCGCAAGCCCCAGTTCGTACTGGCCCAAACCCGAAGGTCCCTGCAGCAGCCATGCATGGCCGCGCTGCCGAAGCAGTTCGGCCAGCGGTTTGCGAAGCCACGGCGACAGCGTGTCCGCGTTCAAGGCGCGCCCCCGCTTTGCGACGCCACAAGGCCGCGCTCGGCCAGTGCCGCTTCGATCTGCTGCCACACCGCCTCGCGCGACTGGCTGGCGTCGATGCGCACGAAGCGCGGAGCGTCTTTCGCGCGTGCAGCGTAGCCCGCGGCGACACGTTTGAAGAACTCGACCGGTTGCGATTCGAACTTGTCCGGCACGCGCGCGCCCGCGAGGCGTTCGGCCGCAATCTCCGGCGCGAGATCGAACCAGATCGTGATTTCGGGCTGGAGGAGCCCCTTGGTCGCGTGCTCCGTATCGGACTGCACCCACTTTTCGAGCGTCGACAGCACGGCCGGGTCGAATCCGCGCCCTGCTCCCTGATAGGCAAAGGTCGCATCGGTAAAACGGTCGCACAGCACGACGTCGCCGCGCGCCAGTGCAGGCTCGATGACCCGCACCACATGATCGCGACGCGCCGCAAAGACCAGCAGCGACTCGGTCAGCGCATCCATCGGCTGCTCGAGGATCATCCCGCGCAACGTTTCGGCCAGCGGTGTACCGCCGGGTTCGCGCGTGCGAGTGACCTGACGGCCCTGCGCCTTGAACAACGCTTCGAGCGCGTCGATGTGGCTCGATTTGCCGGCCCCGTCGATGCCTTCGAGCGTGAGAAAAAGCCCCTTCATTGACCGCTCCGCTGGTTCGGATCGGTGGTGCCGCGCTGATAGCGGTTCACCGCCCGGTTGTGCTCGTCGAGCGAGCTGCTGAATTGACTCGTGCCGTCGCCGCGCGAAACGAAATAGAGCGACTTGCTCTGCGCCGGCTGCACGGCGGCCAGCAGTGCGGCCTTGCCGGGCATCGCGATCGGTGTGGGCGGCAGGCCGTTGCGCGTGTAGGTATTCCAGGGCGTGTCGGCCTGCAGGTCTCTCTTGCGCAGGTTCCCATCAAAGCGCTGGCCCATGCCGTAGATGACCGTCGGGTCGGTCTGCAATGGCATGCCGATGCGCAGGCGGTTGTGGAAGACGGCGGAAATCTCCGCGCGGTCCTGGGCCTTTCCCGTCTCCTTTTCGACGATGCTGGCAAGAATCAGCGCGTCGTCGGGTGTCTTGAGCGGGATATCGGACGCCCGGGCCGCCCATGCGGCATCGAGCTTCTTGTCCATTGCCCGCATGGCGCGCTGCAGCAGCGCGAAATCGGTCGAGCCCTTGGAATAGGTGTACGTGTCCGGGAAGAAGCGCCCTTCGGGATGTTGCCCCGGCCGGCCGAGCTTGGCCATCAGGTCCTCATCGGTGAGGCCGACGGTGTCCGGCTTGAGCTGATCTGCCTTGGCAAGCGCGGCGCGCACCTGGCGGATGTTCCATCCCTCGACGAGAACGATGCTCCGCGTCGCCTCTTCGCCGCGCACCAGCACGCTCAGCAGCGTGCGTGGTGTGATGCCGCGATCCAGTTCGTAGCTCCCGGCGCGCATCTGCCGGTCCTGGCCCGAGAAGCGGAACCACCAATAGAGCAGTTGCGGCGGCACTTCGACGCCGGTGTCTGCGACGGCCTGGGCAATGCCCCGCGGCGTGGTGCCGGGTTCGATCGACAGGTCGACGCTGGGCGCCGGAAGGCGCAAGGGCTGGTTGACCCACCAGAGACCCGCAGCGCCGATGCCGAGAGCGCCCAGGGCGGCCAACAGAAAGATCGTGAGGAAGAAGCGGCGCACGGAATCCGGCGAAGGGAGCAAAGAGTGTGAAGCGGCTGAAGCCCTGCCGATCGAACGGATCGGGAGCGGCCATGATAATTCAGCGATGACCTCAGTCGTTCTGAATGGCGTGACCGCCCTCTCCCACCTTGGTGCCATCCGGGCCGAAGGCCCTGACGCCGCCAGTTTCCTGCACGGCCAGCTCACCCAGGATTTCGCGTTGCTCGATGCCGCCGAGGCCCGGCTCGCGGCCCTGTGCACAGCGAAGGGGCGGGCGATCGCGAGCTTCATCGGCATCCGGCCCCAGCCGGACCGCATCCTGCTCATCTGCAGCCGGGACATCCTGCCTGCGACGCTCAAGCGGCTGTCGATGTATGTGCTGCGCGCAAAGGCAAAGCTCAGCGATGCGAGCGACGAATTCGCGCTCTACGGCCTTGCCGGCACCGCGCTGGCGGCCAACGATGTCGATCCGGCCTCGCTGCCCGGTCGCTCCATCGCGGTGGGTGAAGCACATGCCGTGACGCTCTACCCTTCCGACGGTGTTCCGCGCGCGCTCTGGATTGCGCCTGCCGGCAATACCGCACCGAAGGGCTCAGCCCTTGATCCGGCGCTTTGGCAGTGGAGCGAGGTACGCAGTGGCATCGTGACCCTGACTTCGCCGGTGATCGAAGCCTTCGTGCCGCAGATGATCAACTACGAATCGGTCGGCGGCGTGAACTTCAAGAAGGGCTGCTACCCGGGCCAGGAAGTGGTGGCGCGAAGCCAGTTCCGCGGCACGCTGAAGCGCCGCACCTATCTGGTTCAGGCAAGCGATGAGATCGCCGCCGGACAGGAGGTGTTCGCCGCCGGCGACCCCGAGCAGCCGGTCGGTCTGGTCGCCCAGGCTGCTCCGGCGCCTGGCGGCGGATGGGCCGGGCTCATTTCGATCCAGATCGCTGCGATCGAAGCGGGCGGCCTGCATGCCCGCGCGGCCGACGGACCGGCGCTCACCATCGAGCCCCTGCCCTATCCCCTGCTCGAAGACATCTGAACAACTCAGCAGCAGCGGCCTTTGCCGCTGCCGTAGCGCGCCTCCAGCCTTTCCCTGAAAAACGCCTCATAGGTCATCGGCACGCGATCAGGATGCGTGCGCTCCATGTGGCTCAGGTAGGCGTCGTAGTCGGGCATGCCGACCATCAGGCGCAGCGACTGCACCACCGAGCGCGCGAGGTAGCGCCCGGATTCGGAGAGGCTGGCGCCCGCGGTTCTCATGATGCTGCGGCCGACACCGGCATCGGCTCGAAGGGCGTCTCGCGTGCCGTCGGCTGGTGGGCCGAACGTGCGGCCATGCAGCTCTTCACGCTGTACACGAGCACGCTGAGCACCACGAAGATGAAAAGCCCGCACAGCGCCGCGTCGAGGCGGTCGTTGAAGACGATGCGCGACATGGCTTCCGGCGTCTTGGCCGGCGCAATCAGCACGCCCTGCGCCAGACCTTCTGCGTACTTGGCCGCGTGCGACAGGAAGCCCACCTTCGGGTCTGCCGAGAAGATCTTCTGCCAGCCGGCAGTCAGCGTGCAGACCAGCAGCCATGCGGCGGGCGCAATCGCGACCCACGCGTAACGCTCGCGCTTCATGCGGTACAGCACGACCACGCCCAGCATCAGCGCCACGGCAGCGAGCATCTGGTTGGAGATGCCGAACAGCGGCCACAAGGTGTTGATGCCGCCAAGCGGATCGACCACGCCCTGGTAGAGGAAGTAGCCCCAGGCCGCAACGCAGAGGAAGGTTGCCGTCAGGTTGGCCGCGATCAGGTCGGTACGCTTCAGCGCGGGGACGAAGCTGCCCAGAAGGTCCTGCAGCATGAAGCGGCCGGCGCGGGTACCTGCGTCCACCGCCGTCAGGATGAAGAGCGCCTCGAAGAGGATCGCGAAGTGATACCAGAAGGCCATCATGGCCTGCCCGCCGACCACCTGGTGAAGGATGTGAGCCATGCCCACTGCCAGCGTCGGCGCACCGCCGGCACGGCCGAGGATGGTCGTCTCGCCGACGTTCTTGGCGGTTTCCAGAAGCATGTCGGGCGTGAGCGCAAAGCCCCAGCCGGAGATGGCTTGTGCAACCGCCTCGGGCGTGGTGCCGACGAGCGCGGCCGGGCTGTTCATCGCGAAGTAAACACCGGGCTCGATGCACGCAGCGGCGACCAGCGCCATCACTGCGACGAAGGATTCGGCCAGCATGCCGCCGTAGCCGATGAAGCGAGCGTGACGTTCGTTGTCCAGCATCTTCGGGGTGGTGCCCGACGAGATCAGCGCGTGGAAGCCGGACACCGCGCCGCAGGCGATGGTGATGAAGAGGAACGGGAACAGGTTGCCCGACCACACCGGGCCGTTGCCCTGCGCGAACTGCGTCATCGCGGGCATCTGCAGAGTCGGCGCAACAAAGACGATGCCAATCGCCAGCGCGATGATCGTGCCGATCTTCAGGAAGGTCGAAAGGTAGTCACGCGGTGCGAGCAGCAGCCACACCGGCAGGCTCGCGGCGATGAAGCCGTAGGCAATCAGCATCCAGGTGAGCGCCTTGCCGTCGAAGGTGAACATCGCTGCCCACTCTGGGTTCTGGCTGACCACCTGGCCGCCAAAGATCGCGAGCATCAGGAGCGCGAAGCCGATGATGGAAATCTCGCCGATGCGCCCCGGGCGGATGAAGCGCAGGTAGACGCCCATGAAGATCGCGACCGGAATCGTCGCTGCCACCGTGAAGGTGCCCCACGGCGATTCAGCGAGGGCCTTCACGACGATCAGCGCCAGCACCGCGAGGATGATGATCATGATCATGAAGGTGCCGAACAGCGCGATCATGCCGGGCACCGTACCCATCTCCTGCTTGATCAGGTCGCCGAGCGAACGGCCATCACGCCGCGTCGAGATGAAGAGCACGATGAAGTCCTGCACCGCACCGGCGAACACCACGCCGGCCAGGATCCAGAGCAGCCCGGGCAGATAGCCCATCTGTGCCGCAAGCACCGGCCCCACCAGCGGGCCAGCACCTGCAATCGCCGCGAAGTGGTGGCCGAACAGCACGTTCTTGTCGGTCGGCACGTAGTCCAGCCCGTCGTTGTGACGGTGGGCCGGCGTCATGCGACTGCTGTCGAGACCGAGCACCGTGTCCGCGATGAAGAGGCTGTAGTAGCGGTACGCGATGAGGTACGTGCAGATGGCCGCGACGACGATCCATAGCGCATTGATGGATTCGCCTCGCGACAGCGCCACTGTCCCTAGAGCGAAAGCGCCGATCACGGCAACGACAAGCCACACCAGGTGGCGGCGAAGGGTATGCATACGGATGTCTCCTGAAGCTGTTCCCCGCGAGTGTCGCGAGTCACTACTTTGGGCGCATCGGTTGCACTGCGCAAGTCTCCCGCGCATGACCACTTAAGGGATAACCCTCAGAGCTTTCGGGCGTGCTCCACTGCGTACTTGATCAGCTCGGCTTGGCCTTCGATGCCGAGGCGTCGCTTGATGCTCTGCCGGTGCGCCTCGACAGTGCGCACGCTCAAGCCGAGTTCGAGCGCGATCTCCTTGCTCGACGCGCCGCGACCGAGCGCCGAGAGGATCTCGCTTTCGCGCGGCGTCAGCAGCGGCCTCGGCGTCTGGTTGCGAAACAACCGCTTCGACACCGCCGGACTGAGGAAGGTCCCGCCCGCGGTCACCGCATCGATGGCTGCGACGATCTCGCTTGCTGGCGCATCCTTGAGCACGTAGCCACGCGCACCGGCCTGAAGCGCCTGCTGCACGTATTCGGGGTTGTCGTACATGCTGAGCATGACCACGCGCACTTCCGGCTGCCGCTGCTGAAGTTGAGCAGCAAGTTCGATGCCATTGATGTCCTTCATGCCGACGTCGGCCAGCACGAGGTCGGGCTTCAGTTCCTCGATCAGCGGGAGCGCCTCGGCGGCACCGTCCGCCTCGCCGACGATGTCGATTTCCGGAAGCGACGAAAGGCGCGCACGCAGCCCGTCGCGCACCAACGGGTGGTCGTCCACCAGAAACAGCCGGATCGTGCCCTGGTTCCTCATGCGGCCTCCGCACTGTCGAGCGCCACTTCGGCAAGGATCGAAGTGCCGGAGTCGCCCGAATGCACATCCAGGTGCCCGCCGATCGCCGAGATGCGCTCGCGCATGTTGCGCAAGCCGATGCCACTGCGAGGGTCGGCCTGCACCGCCTCTTCGTCAAAGCCTCGTCCGTCGTCGGTGATGTCGAGCCGGACGTGACGGGTGTCGAATGCCAGCGCGATGTCGACCTTCGCGGCATGCGAATGCTTGTGCACGTTGGTCAAGGCCTCCTGGGCGACGCGGAAGAGCGCAGTCTTTACCTCTTGCGGCAACTCGCGCGGCGTGCCGTGAATTGACACCGTGGCCTCGATGGGCCCCTCCTCCCCGAACTCAACGCCCAACCGTTCGAGCGCAGCCGGCAGGCCCAGCGTATCGAGCAGCGCCGGCCGCAGCCGGTGCGAGATGCCGCGCACCTCGGCGAGCGATTCGTTGAGCCGCTGCAGGGCCTTCGCGAGCGATGCCGGCACGGCGTGCCGCCCGCGCTCCAGCGCATCCACCGCCGATTCGATCATCAGCTTCGCGGAGACCAGCGTCTGGCTGGTGCCGTCGTGCAGCTCACGCGCGAGATGGGCGCGCTCGTCCTCCTGCGACCGCACCACCTGGCGCGCGAGTTGACGAAGCTTGGTTTCAGCCACGCGATGCTCGCTCAGGTTCAGGAGTAGCCCGGTCGCACTCACGACGGCGATCCCCAGCGCCGCGATGCCGACGATCCACAACATCGTGGTGGTGAGATTCGCATTCATCTGCTGATCGAGGCGGTGCATCGCCGTGTCGATGTCATCGAGGTACAGCCCGGTGCCGAGCATCCAGTTCCATCGCGGGAGCATCGTCACGTAGCCCAGCTTGGGTGCCAACTGCTGGTTGGACGGCTTGCGCCATTCGTACTCGACGTAGCCGCCGCCGTTGCGGGCCTGTTCGATCAACTGCTGGATGGTGGGCCGGCCCTTCGAATCGCGCAGTTCCCAGAGCCGTTGTCCGACCAGTTCGGGCTGACGCGAATGCATCAGCGACTTGCCGTCGAGGTCGTACACGAAGAAGTAGCCGTCGTCGCCGTAGTCCAGGGCAGCCAGCAAGCGGAGCGCCTCGGCACGAACCGCTTCGTCATCCTTGCCGGTGTCGTAGAGCGGGCGCACGACGCTTACCGCAAGGTCGACATAACTGCGCAGTTCGCTGCGTCGCTGCGCCATGTAGGTCTGCTCAGCCAGCAGTCGCTCGCGCTGCGCCAGATCGCGCTCCTGGTGCCGCACCGCCAAGGCGACCAACACCAGCGCCGTGAGCAGCGGCACGATGGCGAGCGCAACGATCTTTGTGCGGAGATTCATGGGGCGGCAAGGCTACCACCGCCGCCCCTGTGCACTCCACAGGCAGGCTCAGGCCAGCTTGAGCAGTTCGGCGGCCAGTTCCTTCGGCATGTCGACCATCACGTCATGACTGCAAGGCATCTTGATCGTGCGCCAGCCGGGTGCCGTTTCGGTCTTCGCGGCAAAGTAGCGGAACGGGCTCGGATCCCAGCCATCGGCCAGGATGTAGAGGCGGTTCTTGATCGAATCGCCGGCACCGGTGAGCAAGAGGGGCATCTCGAAAGTCGCCAGTGCCTGCGGCCGGCACAGCCGGTCCACCCGCGCGCGATTGGCCTGCGCGATATTGAACATCTCCGCCGGAATGGGCTGCATCAGCCCGCAGTTGCCCTGGGATGCCGTGCCTCGGAAGGCGCCGATGAACTGCGCCGCCACTTCGGGCACGAGTGCCTTGTCGAGCAGGCGGATCAGCGAATCGCCGTTCTCCGGCACGAACGCGTCGAGGTAGACCAGCGCGCGGATACGCTCACTCATGCGGTCCGCAACGCCGGTGATGACCATCCCGCCGTACGAGTGCCCCACCAGAACGACGTCGTTCAACTCTTCCCACTCGATGCAACCGCAGACATCGCGGATGTGGGTTTCGAGCGTGACGTTCTCCGCCGAGTGATGAAAGCGCTCGCCGACGCCCGTGTGCGTGGGCGTGAACACGGTGTGTCCGGCAGCGCGGAGCGCATTCGCTGTTTCCCGGTAGCACCAACCACCGTGCCACGCGCCGTGTACGAGAACAAAGTTGGCCATCGCTGTGTCTCCGAAGAAATTCGAAACGGCCATCTTGAGCGGCAGCCCGGCCGGTTGCCACCGGGCTTTCCCGGCGGCAGGGATCAGAGCTTGCGTCGCATCTCGATGTGGGCGATGCCGGCTTCCTCGAAGGGCTCGCCATGCGGCGCGTAGCCGAGGCGCGCGTAGAAGTTCTCTGCACTGCGCTGGGCGTGCAGCATGATTTCCTTGTCGCCGCGCGCGGCTGCTGCATTCTCGAGCGCACGCAGAACCGCTTCGCCATGACCACCGCCGCGCAGTATGCGATTCACAGCCATGCGCCCCACGCGGCCCAGCCCGGGTGATTCCTGCACCAGCCGACCGGTCGCTATCGCCTGACCCAGCCGGTTGCGCGCGACCGCATGCACCGCGATCGCGTCGTGCTCGTCCCATTCGAGCTCCTTGGGAATGCGCTGCTCGTCGATGAAGACCTCGCGCCGCACCTTGCCCGCGCCTTCGCCGACCGCATCCCAGTTGCCAGTGACGACCTCGCGCATCGACTCACCCGCTTCGTAGCCAGCGAGGATCTCGCGCAGAAGCGGCGGTACCGGCTTGGATGTCTGCGTGGCCGGGTCGGCGTAGACGTAGACCAGGTCGCAGGTCACCAGCAATTCGTCGCCGCGGAACAGGCCGCCCAGGAAGAGGATCGACGAGTTGCCCACGCGCACGCACTTCATGCCCACGTCGAGCACATCGTCCACCCGCGCCGAGGCGTTGAATTCGACCGTGGCCTTGCGCACGTACAGATCGCCGCCCAGCGATTGCATCGCCTCTTCATACGGCAACGCCAACGCGCGCCAGTAGTCGGCGATGGCGGTGTCGAAGTACATCAGGTAGTGCGCGTTGAAGACGATCTTCTGCATGTCCACCTCGGCCCAACGCACGCGCAGGCGGTGGAAGAAACGGAAGTCGGATTTCTTGAGTGTCTCGGTCATGGCTTCGCTAGTTATGGTTGCAGGGCTTCTTTCAGGGCGCGGGCAGCATCCTCGTGCGCCTTCAGCGCCTCGGGAATGGCGCGGCCCATCTTCACGAATTCGTGGATCACGCCGCGATAGATCTCCAGCTCGACCGGTACGCCCGAGGCGCGCAGCTTGTCGGCGTAGGCGATGCCCTCGTCCACCACCGGATCGCATTCGGCCAGGCCGATCCAGGCAGGTGCGACGCCGTCCACGTCGTCGGCGTTGAGCGGCGCAAATCGCCAGTCGTCGCGATCGGACTTCGAGTTCACGTACTGGGCGAAGAAGTAGCTGATGAGCGCTTCCCCGAGCAGCGGGCCGGCCGCGAATCGCAAATGCGAAGCGGTGTCCTGGTGCGAAGTGGTCCCCGGATAGATCAGCATCTGCAAGCCGATCGGCAAGCCCGCATCGCGCGCGAGGATGGCGCAGACAGCCGCCAGCGTACCGCCCGCGCTGTCTCCGCCGACCGCGATCCGCGAGCCGTCGAGCCCGAACTGCGCGGCGTTCCCGGCCAGATGACGGAGCCCATCCCACGCATCGTTCGACGCCGTCGGAAACTTGTGCTCCGGCGCAAGCCGGTAGTCCAGCGAGACCACTGCGCAGCCGCTCTTCTGGCTCAGCACGCGGCAGAGAATGTCGTGCGTGGCGATGCTTCCGACAGTGAAACCGCCACCATGAAAGAACATCAGCACCGGCAGCACCTCGTTCGAAGGCGCATAGAGCCGCGCGGGCAGCGCATGGCCGTCGCGCGCCGGCAGCGTGAAGTTTTCGACGCGCGCGAGTTGCGGCTTGGGTACCTCGAGTACACCGGCGCCTTTCTCGTAGGCAGCGCGCGCTTCGGCCGGGGTCAGTGCGTAGAGCGGCGGGCGGCCTGCGCGCTCCATCCGCTCGATCACGTTGGCCATTTTGGGAGTCAATCCGCTCATCGGGTCACTGCGCTCCCGTGGCGGTTTGTCCCGGTTGCGTCAGGCGCAGGGGTTTCAGGAGTGTCCAAGGTGCTCGGTGCTTGTTAGATTCGAGGACTCGAATCGTACCGTCCGGACCACGACCCCATGGCTCTCATCCAATACCTCACACAGATCCAGTTCGATTTCGGCGCCATCCAGCTTCTGCGGAGCGAATGCCAGCGCGTAGGCATCACACGGCCGCTGGTCGTGACCGATGCGGGCGTACGCGCCGTCGGCATCCTGCAGAAGGCGTTCGATGCACTCGGCGACCTGCCGTCCGCGGTGTTCGACCAGACGCCGTCGAACCCGACCGAAGCCGCCGTGCGCGCCGCTGCCGCGATCTACCGCGACCAGGGCTGCGACGGTCTGATCGCCGTCGGCGGCGGCTCGGCCATCGACTGCGCCAAGGGCGTCGCGATCGCAGCGACGCACGAGGGCCCGCTCAAGACCTACGCCACCATCGAGGGCGGCTCGCCGAAGATCACCGACCGCGTTGCGCCGCTGATCGCGATCCCCACCACCAGCGGCACCGGCAGCGAGGTCGCGCGCGGCGCAATCGTCATCGTCGACGACCACCGCAAGCTCGGCTTCCACAGCTGGTTCCTGATGCCCAAGGCCGCGATCTGCGACCCTGAACTCACATTGGGCCTGCCGCCGAAGCTCACCGCCGCCACCGGCATGGACGCGATCGCGCACTGCATGGAGACCTTCATGTCGGCCGCTTTCAACCCGCCGGCCGACGGCATTGCGCTCGACGGGCTGGAGCGCGCCTGGGGCCACATCGAACGCGCCACCAAGGACGGCACTGACCGCGAGGCGCGTCTCAACCTCATGAGCGCATCGATGCAGGGCGCGATGGCTTTCCAGAAGGGCCTGGGCTGCGTGCATTCGCTGAGCCACAGCCTCGGCGGCATCGATCCGCGACTGCACCACGGCACGCTCAACGCCCTCTTCCTGCCCGCGGTGATCCAGTTCAACTCGGAGGCCGAGTCGGTGCGCAAGGATCAGCGGCTGCAGCGCATGGCGCAGGCGATGCACCTCGATTCGCCCGGTGACCTCGGCGGCGCGATCAGGGACATGAACGCGCGTCTTGGCCTGCCGAAGGGCCTGGCCGAAGTGGGCGTCACAGCGGACATGTTCGAGAAGATCATCGACGGCGCGATGGCCGACCACTGCCACAAGACCAATCCGCGCCTCGCCACGCGCGAGGACTACCGGCAGATGCTCGAGACATCGATGTAGCACCGTATGGCACACGATCACCACGACCACGACCACAGCGAGCTCGGCGAGATGGACCTTCGGGTTCGCGCGCTCGAAACCGTGCTCACGGAAAAGGGCTACATCGACCCCGCCGCGCTCGACGTGCTGATCGACACCTACCAGACGAAGATCGGCCCCCGCAACGGCGCCCGCGTAGTGGCCAAAGCCTGGGCCGATCCCACGTTCCACGACTGGCTGCTGAAGGACGCAACGGCGGCGATTGCCTCGCTCGGCTACACGGGCCGCCAGGGCGAGCACATGGTTGCAGTGGCCAACACCGACGACGAGCACCACATGGTGGTCTGCACGCTGTGCAGTTGCTATCCGTGGCCGGTGCTCGGCCTGCCGCCCACCTGGTACAAGAGCGCGCCCTATCGCTCTCGTGCCGTCAAGGAGCCTCGAGGCGTGCTGGCCGAATTCGGCGTCGAACTGCCCGCTTCGACCCGCATCCGTGTGTGGGACTCGACCGCCGAGGTGCGCTATCTCGTCATCCCGCAGCGCCCGGACGGCACCGATGGATTGAGCGAGGAACAACTCGCCGACCTCGTCACGCGCGATTCGATGATCGGCACCGGACTCGCCCGCAAGCCGGGAGCCGCACCATGACCTACATCAGCCACGCCGACCTCGGCGGCAAGACCGTGCCCGGCCGGATCGTGCCGGAGCGCGAGGACGAACGATTCCATGCCGACTGGGAAGCACGCGCGCTCGCGCTGACGCTCGCCATGGGCGGAACCGGGTCATGGAACATCGACGCCAGCCGCAGCGCGCGCGAAACCCTGCCGGCGTATGCGCAGATGAGCTACTACCAGATCTGGCTCGCCGCGCTCGAAAAGCTGATGGCCGAACGATCGCAGGTCATGCCCGAAGAGATCGCGGCTGGCCACATGCTGCAGCCACCCCAGCCGGTCAAGCGCTTGCTGCATGCGACCGACGTTCCCGCCGTGCTCGCCAAAGGCACGAACGTCGAGCGCTCCGCCACCGGGCCTGCACGCTTCGCCGTCGGCCAACGGGTGCGGACGCTCGCAGGCCACATCGACCACCACACCCGACTGCCTGCCTACGTGCGCGGCAAGGTCGGCACCATCGCTCGCCAGCATGGCGTGCATGTGTTTGCCGACGCACATGCGCAAGGCTTGGGCGAGCAGCCGCAATGGCTCTACACCGTCGTCTTCGCGGGCGAAGACCTGTGGGGGCCCGGCTCGGAGCCGGGGCTCAGCGTTTCGGTCGATGCGTGGGAAAGCTATCTGGAGGCTGCCGAATGAGCACCGACATGCCCGCCGCGCCCCTGCTCCCAGGTATGCCGACCGCCGACGGCGTCGAGCCGGTCTTCCGCGAACCGTGGGAGGCGCATGCCTTCGCGATGGCGGTGACGCTTCATCAGCGCGGCCTTTTCACCTGGACGGAATGGGCCGACGCGCTCGCGCGTCAGATCACCGCGGCTCAGGCTGCCGGCGATGCAGACCGGGGCGACACCTACTACCGGCATTGGCTCGCCGCGCTCGAAGCACTCGTCGCGGCCAAGGGCGCGAGCACCGCCGACGAACTCGTGCGCTACCGCGACGCCTGGGACCACGCCGCCGACCGCACGCCGCACGGCCAGCCGATCGAACTCCGCACGCAAGACTTCGGTTGAGGCCATGCGCATCGTCTGGCTCTACGCCGCCCTGCTCGCGCTGCTGTTCGTCGGCTTGAGCTTCCGCACGCTAACGCTGCGGCGGCGCCTACGCATCGTCATCGGCGACGCGGGCAACGAGCGCATGCTGCGCGCGATGCGCGTGCACTCCAACTTTGCGGAATACGTGCCGCTGAACCTGCTGCTGATGTACTTCGTCGCGTCGACGCTGCCGCAGCCGTGGTTTCTTCATGCGCTGGGCATCTGCATCCTGCTCGGGCGCGTGCTGCACGCGGTGGGCGTGAGTCAGGTCAGGGAACGCTATGTGTTCCGAACGGCGGGAATGGCGCTTACCTTCGCGCCTATGCTGGCTTCGGCGCTGACCCTGCTCGCGGCCTACGGCAGGTAGACGACCGGCCGGTTCAGCCCTTCCTGCCGCCAAAGACGAGAAGCGCGCCACCGACAACGATGGCGGCGACACCCGCCCAGATCGGGAAGTTCACTTCCTGCTTTTCCTTGATCGCCAACTCGATCGGGCCGATCTTGGCCTGATGGGTTTCCTTGGTGTAGCTGAAGCCACCCATGCCGAGGGCCACGATGCCTCCGACGATCAGGATCAGGCCGATGACGCGGGTCAGGTTCATGAAATCTTCTCCGATGCGCCTGGACTTTAGCCGGCCTGCGGCTGCAAGTCACAGGGGCAGCACGTCGCCCGCGTCTCCGCGATGCAGAAACTCCGCGAACTCGTCCGCCAGCCGCTGCGACTCTTTCGCGGCGGTGCTCCATGCCTTGATGCGCGCCGGCACGTCATTGCCGTAGCGCACGAAGTCGTTGCGGTCCGGCAGCTTGCCGTTGGGCAGGCTACGGACCCATTCAGGACTGGGCGCGAGCACGACGGTGCGATCGAGGAAGTCGGTGGCCTTGTGGCGCCACTTGAGTGCCTTGTCGAGCCAGCCCGGAACCACGGCTTTCTGGAAATGCGGATACAGCACGATGCCGTCCGCGTTCATGTAGTCGAGATGCAGGTGGTAGTCGGTGATGCCGCCGTCCCAGTACGCACCGCGCGGCGCACCCGGAATGTCGTGCACTGCTTCGAGCATGAAGGGAATCGAGCACGACGCCTGGAGCGCAAGCTCGAAGTTGCCCTTGATGAGATCGACCTGCCGCGTGCGGAAATCACGCGTGCCGAAAGGCAGCGCCGCACCCGGCGTGGAAAAGACCACGCGCTCCAGCCAGGCGCCCAGGCTCTTTCGATGCACGCTGTTCGTGATGAACGCGCCGAGATAGCCGACCGGCGTACGCGCCTTTCCTTCGCGGCCCAGGATGTGCCGCCCACGCGCGGTGATCACGTGCAGCCGGTATCGCGAATGAAGCAGCACCTCGTCGACGCGACCACCGTAGAAGTCACGCAGCCCTTCGCCGAACTGGGCGCTGACCTGCCGCGCCGTGAGCCGCTTCTGCCCCGGGGGCACTTCGAAATGCTGGTGGATATAGCCCTGCTCGAACTGCACGAAGGCGTCCTTCGTGTCCTGCAGGCAGGCATTGGCGAGCCGCCATGCGCCGATCGATGCGCCGACCAGATCGACGGATTGCGTCGATTGCGGCAGCCAGTCACCAAAGAGGAAGCGGTCGATTGGCCCGAGGATCAAGCCCTTCGGGCCACCGGCCGCACCGGGAATGGTGCGAACGTCCTGCGGACGCAGGCCGTTCGCGGCGATGTGTTCGCGGGCGGTGGGCCCGGCGTAGATGCGAAGCGCCTTCATGCCTTGCCCGCCACCGCCCCAGCTACTTGCGCAAGCCTTGCAGCTTCGCGAACGCATTGGCCATCTGGCCGGACGGCTGTGGCGAGTTGTCGCGGCGCGAGCCCTGCTGGTAGCCGCGCCCTGCCCCTTCGAAGCGGTTCTCGCGAGGACCATCGCGGCGCGAAGGTGCGGCGTCGAGCTTCATCGAGAGGCCGATGCGCTTGCGCGCCACGTCGACTTCCATCACCTTGACCTTGACGATGTCGCCGGTCTTCACGACCTCGCGCGCATCGTTGACGAACTTGTGCGAAAGCTGGCTCACGTGCACGAGACCGTCCTGGTGCACGCCGAGGTCGACGAACGCGCCGAACTGCGCCACGTTGCTCACCGTGCCTTCGAGCACCATGCCTTCGACGAGGTCGGTGATGTCTTCGACGCCGTCGTTGAAGCGTGCGACCTTGAAGTCCGGGCGCGGATCGCGGCCGGGCTTCTCGAGTTCGCCGAGGATGTCCTTGACAGTGATAACGCCGAACTTCTCGTTCGCGAACAGCTCGGGCTTCAGCGTCTTGAGCATGTCCGCCCGGCCCATCAACTCGTTGACCGGCTTGCCGGTCTTCTCGATCATCTGCTCGACGACCGGATAAGTTTCGGGATGCACGCCCGTCATGTCCAGCGGATTGGCGCCGCCGCGAATGCGCAGGAAGCCCGCGCTTTGTTCGAAGGTCTTCGCGCCGAAGCCGGTCACGTCCAGCAACTGCTGCCGGCTCGCGAAGGCGCCATTGGATTCACGCCAACGCACCACCGCCTTGGCCACGCTCGATGAGAGTCCCGAGACGCGCGACAGCAGCGGCACGCTCGCGGTGTTGAGGTCGACGCCGACCGAGTTCACGCAATCCTCGACCACCGCGCTCAGCGTGCGGGCGAGTTCGCTCTGGTTCACGTCGTGCTGGTACTGACCCACGCCGATCGACTTGGGGTCGATCTTCACGAGTTCGGCCAGTGGGTCCTGCAGTCGCCGCGCAATGCTCGCCGCTCCGCGCAGGCTCACGTCCACGTCCGGCATTTCCTGTGCCGCGAATTCGCTGGCGGAGTAGACCGAGGCGCCGGCCTCGCTGACCACGACCTTCTCGATCGCATGCGACTCGGCGCCCGCCTGCGCGCTCATCTTCGCAAGCAACTTGATGAGGTCGGCAGCCAGCTTGTCGGTCTCGCGGCTCGCGGTGCCGTTGCCGATGGCGATCAGGTTCACGCTGTGCTTCGCGCAGAGCTTGCCGAGCGTGTGCAGCGAACCTTCCCAGTCCTTGCGCGGCTCGTGCGGGAAGACGGTCGCCGTCTCGACCAGCTTGCCCGTGGCATCGACCACCGCGACCTTCACGCCGGTGCGGATGCCCGGATCGAGGCCCATCACCACGCGCTGGCCGGCCGGTGCGGCGAGCAGCAGATCGCGCAGGTTGTCCGCGAAGACCTTGATCGCGACCTTCTCGGCGTCTTCGCGCAGGCGAGTGAACAGGTCGCGCTCGGTGGAAAGCGCGAGCTTCACGCGCCATGTCCAGGCTACGCACTTGCGCAGCAGATCGTCTGCGGCGCGCCCCGAATGGCTCCAGCCCAGGTGCAGCGCGATCTTTCCTTCGGCGATCGAAGGCTTGCCCGGTTCGGGCTCGACCGGCAGCGCCAGCTTGGCGTCGAGGATCTCCTGCGCTCGGCCACGGAACACCGCCAGCGCGCGATGCGAAGGCACGCGGCCAATCGGCTCGTCGTAGTCGAAGTAGTCGCGGAACTTGGCGACTTCGGCGTTGTTCTCGTCCTTGCCCGTCATCAGGCTCGACTTGAACAGGCCTTCGCTCCACAGCCACTCACGAAGGCTCTGCACGAGCACGGCATCTTCGGCCCAGCGCTCGGAAAGGATGTCGCGCACGCCGTCGAGGACAGCCGGCACGGTCGAGAAATCGGGGCCCGGCTTCCCGTCGTCCAGCGTGGTGGCTGGCTGCAGGAAGGCCTTGGCTTCCACCGCAGGATCGAGCGTCGGGTCGGCAACCAGCTTGTCGGCCAGCGGCTCGATGCCAAACTCGCGCGCGATCTGGCCCTTGGTGCGGCGCTTCTGCTTGAACGGCAGGTACAGATCCTCGACCTCCTGCTTCGTCGGCGCGCCTTCGATTGCGGCGCGCAGCTCGGGCGTGAGCTTGCCTTGTTCGTCGATGCTCTTGATCACCGCGGCGCGGCGGTCCTCGAGCTCGCGCAGGTACGCGAGGCGCGCTTCGAGTTCACGCAGCTGGGTGTCGTCGAGGCCGTTGGTGGCCTCCTTGCGGTAGCGGGCAATGAAGGGCACGGTGGCGCCCCCGTCGAGCAGCTCGACGGCGGCCTTCACCTGGTGCTCGCCGACCTTGATCTCGGCGGCGAGCTGGCGAATGATTTTCTGCATGCTGGAAGGACGTCCCTGAGTCCGGCGCCCGGATCAGGCGCATTGCGAGATAAAGCGAAGCGCGGAAGTTTGCCATAGGCACGGAGGTCCTCCAGGGTGATGACTTCGCATTACTTCGTGTAGCGAGTCGTCACCGCGCACGCCCCACAATCGTCGGCAATGGGCTTCCTGAAGAAACTGCTGCGCGTGCTCGCCGCGATCGTGATCGTGCCGGTGCTTTTGTTCGAGGAATGGGGCTGGGAACCGCTCGCCCGGCTCGTCGCGCAGCTCGCCCGCCTCCCGCTCTGGGCGCGCATCGAACAGGCCCTGCGCAACCTGTCGCCGTGGGGCGCGGTGCTCGCCTTTTTCGCGCCGATGGTGCTGCTGTTTCCGATCAAGCTCATCGGCTTGCTGCTGCTCGCAGAGGGCCATGCGAAAAGTGCGGTGATGTTGCTGCTCGCCGCCAAGCTGGCAGGCACGGCGATCCTTGCGCGGCTTTTTCAGCTCGTCGAGCCGGCGCTGATGCGCATCCCGGCGTTCGCGCGCTGGTATCCACGCTGGAAGGCCTGGAAGGACAAGGTGATGCTCATGGTCCGGGAAAGCCTGCCCTGGCGCATCGGTCGCGGCATCAGCAACAGCGTGCGTCGATCGTGGCGCAGCTTCAGGCGCGCACGCTGATCTTTTTTACCCGGGTAGATTGCGTTTCTATTTTTGCCCGGGTATTATTCGCGCCCCATGTCTTCCTCCCCCGAATCCAATTTGACGGCGTTCGCCGGTTTCCAACGCATCGCGTCCGGTCCGCGCGCGAAGGTCATTGCCCAGGTGCGCAAGCAATGCGCGCGCTCCGGGCAGGCGCAGCCCTTCGTGTTCGACGACAGCACCGGCGAGCGGCTGGACATCGATCTTCGCGAAGACGCTCCGGCGCCTGCCGCTGCACCTGACGAACCCTCCACACGCGGCGTCGGCCGGCCCAAGCTGGGCGTGGTCGCGCGCGAGGTCACGCTGCTGCCGCGCCACTGGGAGTGGCTGGCCCGTCAGCCGGGCGGCGCATCGGTCGCGCTGCGGCGGCTGATCGACGAGGCGCGCCACGTGCACGCCGACCGCGATGCACAACGCGCCGCGCGCGAAGCCACCTACCGCTTCATGACCGTCATGGCCGGCGATCTGTCCGGTTTCGAGGAAGCGGCGCGCGCGCTCTTTGCCGGGGATCGCGCGCGTTTCGACGAACACATCTCCACCTGGCCCGAAGACGTACAGGCGCATTTGCACAAGCTGGCCACGGCGGCCTGGAGTGCCGCCGCATGAGCCATCCAATGCAGACACAAACCGCCCCTCACCCCATCGATCCGGAAGACATCCAGCACGCCGGCGAGATCACCGCGCCACCGGCATCGGTGGCCGATCCTGTGCCGCCCCCGGTCGCTTCGCACGCCAATCCGCGCATGGCTGCCATGGCCACGCGGCCGCTGTGGAAGACCTTCCTGATCTTCCTGGCGCCGATGCTGCTCAGCAACATCCTGCAGTCCTTGTCGGGCACGCTCAACAACGTGTTCCTCGGGCAGATGATCGGCGTTGGCGCGCTGGCGGCGGTGTCGGGCTTCTTTCCGGTGATGTTCTTCTTCATCGCGTTCACCATCGGGCTCGGTGCCGGCGCTTCGGTGCTCATCGGGCAGGCCTGGGGCGCGCGCGAGCCGGACAAGGCGCGCGCCGTTGCCGGCACCACGCTGACGGTCGGCGTCCTCTTCGGTCTGTGCGTGGCCCTGTTCGGCGGTGCGTTCACCGAGCCGATGCTGCGCATGCTCGGCACGCCGCACGACATCTTGGCCGATGCCACGAGCTACGCACGGATCATCCTGATCGCGATGCCGGGACTCTTCGTCTTCCTGCTCTCTACGGCCATGCTTCGCGGCGTAGGCGACACGGTGACGCCGCTCTACACGCTGATGATCTCGACGCTGATGGGCCTCGTCATCACGCCGACGCTGATCCGTGGCTGGTTCGGCCTGCCGAAGATGGGCGTGGCGAGCGGCGCGTGCGCGACCGTCATCTCGTTCGTCGTGGCGACGACCTGGCTGGCGTTCCACCTGCGGCGCAAGAAGAGCCCGCTCGCGCCCGATGCAGACTTCGTGCGGCATCTGCGGGTGCGCCCGGCGCTGCTCAAATCCGTGCTCAAGGTGGGTGTGCCGACCGGCGTGCAGATGATCGTGGTGTCGCTCGCCGAACTCGCGCTGCTTTCGTTCGTGAACACCTATGGGTCGGACGCGACGGCAGCCTACGGCGCGGTGAACCAGGTGGTCGCCTACGTGCAGTTCCCGGCGATCTCGATCGCGATCACCGCGTCGATCCTCGGCGCACAAGCCATCGGCGCAGGCCGCACCAACCGCCTCGGCGCGATCACGCGCACCGCGCTGATGATGAACCTCGTGCTCACCGGCGCGCTGGTGGTGCTGGGCTACCTCTTCTCGCGGCCGCTGATGGGCTTCTTCATCACCAGCGACCCGGTCATCGATGTGGCGCAAACGCTGCTGCACATCATGCTGTGGAGCACCGTGATCTTCGGCATGGGCTCGGCGCTGTCGGGGATCATGCGCGCCAGCGGCTCGGTGCTGGTGCCGACCAGCATCTCGATCTTCTGCATCGCGTTGATCGAAGTGCCGGTGGCCTGGTGGATGAGCCGCCGCTTCGGCCTCAACGGCATCTGGGTCGCGTATCCGGTGGCTTTCACGGCCATGCTGACGTTGCAGGCCTGCTATTACCGCTTCGTCTGGCGCAACAAGACCATCAGCCGGTTGATCTGACGATGCCGCAAGCGCTGCCGGTGCTGTATTCGTTCCGCCGCTGTCCTTACGCGATGCGGGCCCGGATGGCGATCGCGGCGAGCGGCGTGCGGTGCGAATTGCGCGAGGTCGTGCTGCGCGACAAGCCCGCCGAACTGCTCGCCGCATCGCCCAAAGGCACGGTGCCGGTGCTGGTCGACACGCAAGGCGTGGTGATCGACCAGAGCCTGGACATCATGCTGTGGGCGCTTCGCCGCCATGATCCCGACGGCTGGCTGCACCCGTCACAGGGAACGCTAGCGGACATGCTGGCACTCGTCGCCGAATGCGATGGCGCGTTCAAGCGGCATCTGGATGGCTACAAGTACCCCGACCGGCAGCCCGAAGCCGAACGCGATGCAGCCAGCCACCGCGCGGAAGGCGCCACTTTCCTGAAGGCGCTCGATACGCGCCTGCAGTCGTCGCGTTGTCTGTTCGGCGACAACCCCGCCCTCGCGGACATCGCGATTGCGCCCTTCGTCCGCCAGTTCGCGCAGGTCGATCCGGATTGGTTCGGCGCCCAGCCGTGGCCGTGCCTGCACGAATGGCTCTCGGCCCGCCTGAATGCGCCGGTCTTCGCGCGGGTCATGGACAAGCACCCGCAGTGGCGCGCCGGAAGCCCGGGAATCAGCTTCCCCGCATAGGTCGGCCGGATTCGAGGGCCGCCCCTAAATAACCGGCTCTTACACTTTTTCGTGACAACCCGCCTACAACTTGCCGCCAGGCCGCCGATAGGCAGAGCCATGGACACGTCAGATTCAAGTCAGTCGCCGGGGGTGCTGCCCCAGCTCCCCCGAGAAAGCATCCTGCAGGACGACGGGGAGCACATCCTCGTCTCGACAAAGGGCGTGGAAGGCTCAAGGAGCGACGGCATTCTGCTTCGCCGCTGCGCTTTTTCGCTTACGACGCCGCTGGGCTGCGAATTCCTCGGCCAATACCGGCACCTGTCGGACGGCCTCTGGCATGCCACGATGCGCAGCAAACGCCGCGAAGACGGCAAGCTCGACCCGCCGCAGGTGGGCATCTACTCGACGGAACTGGATGCGATGGTCAACCTGTGGGCCAACCGCCGGTCGTTCGATCTCGGCAATCGGGCCTGATCCGGGAGCGACCCGGCACCGTCGAATTCTTCGCCGCGGCGGACAGCATTTCCGCCTACTCGATCTCGCAAGATCCAGCCATGGGAGCGGCAGGCGGCGCCGCTAACCTACATGGGCCGGAAGTCGCCGCCATGTCGCTGAAGCATCTTTTCGATCTCTGCCGCAATGCAGTCACCGCATGGGTCGACGACTACGCGCCGAGCATGGGCGCCGCCATCTCCTACTACACGATCTTCTCGCTGGCACCGCTGCTGGTCATCGTGATCGCGGTCGCCGGCGCGGTGTTCGGGCGCGAAGCGGCGCAGCAGCAGATAGTTGCCCAGATCGCCGGACTGGTCGGTCGCGACGGCGCCATTGCGGTTGAAGCGCTACTGCGGAGCGCATCCGACACCGACCGCGGAATCGTCGCCGGCACGATCAGCGCTGTCGTGTTGCTGGCTGGCGCCACGAGCGTGTTCGCGGAACTGCAAAGTGCGCTCGACCGTATCTGGCATGTGCCCGACAAGCAGAAGCCGTCCGGGATCTGGTCGGTGCTTCGCGCACGCGTGCTGTCCTTCGGGCTCGTGCTGGGCCTCGCCTTTCTGCTGGTGGTCTCGCTCATGATCAGCGCCGGCCTGGCCGCGTTCGACGCCTGGTTCGGACGCCTCATGCCGGGCTGGGAGGCGCTGCTGCAAGGCCTCAACGAAGTGTTCTCCGTCGGCATCTTCACCCTGCTCTTCGCGATGATCTTCAAGCTGATGCCGACCGCGCGCATCCGATGGGGCGATGTGTGGGTTGGCGCGCTGGTGACGGCGCTGCTCTTCGAGCTCGGCAAGTTCGGCATCAGCCTGTACCTCGGCAAGAGCGGCTTCATGCAGTCATTCGCCGCGGCGGGCTCGCTGGTGGTGCTCGTCGCGTGGGTCTACTACGCCGCGCAGATCTTTCTGCTCGGCGCGGAGTTCACGAAGGTCTACGCGGACGAGCACGGGTCGCTCGTGGGTGCGAAGGCGCAGGCGGACACGAAGCTCGCCGCCAAAGTGGCGGAGAACGGCCCCGGCGTCGCGCTGACCGCGCTCTCCTCCGCGCAGGACACCGCGGCCGATGCCCGCTCGCTCGCAGATACCGCGCATGCCAGGCGAGAGATCGAGAAGCGGATCGAGCGCACGTCCAACGCGCTGGTTCAACAGATCATCATCCTCACCGTTGTCGCGACAGCGAACGTGCTGGTCGAGACATGGCGGAAGCATCTGCAAAAGACGCATCGCCGCGCCGCGCATCGCACGCGGCACTGAGGGTGGGCTACTCGAACACCTCGTCTCCAGTCGGCTCGAAATGCGGCACCGCGTTCATGTTGTGGCGCAGCGTCGACAGCGCCCAGTACATCCGCTTCCTCGCGCGGCTCTGGTTGCCGAGCGGGCGATGCTCGGCGATGGTGTGCCAGGGGTTGTACGAAAGCCGCTTCGCAAATTCCATTTGTGCAGGTGAATCGAACTTCTGCCGCGGCAGGCGCAGCGTCGCAACGCTGATGCGCGGTGAGAGCTTCTCAGGCCACAAGACGCCCGCGTTCTCGATGGGCATGAGGTGCGAGTCGGTCTGCATCTGCACGCGGAAGTCGAGCTCCACATCACCTTGCGCCAGCGAAGCGACCATGGCGTTGCGCAGGTAGTCATCCGGCGGACGGAACGGCAGCCGCGGGATCGGCGTGCGCTTGTTCGTCTTCGGCCAGACCGAGTACTGCATCGCCTGCCCGTCGCCCATCAGGTAGGGCACGCAACTGAAATACGGTGCCTCGAACGGGCTGCTCTGGGTCTTGATGAAGAGCGACTGCATCACCAGGTCGAGGATGTGCGATTCGCGCAGGTTCACGAAGTAGAAGATCTGCGCGTTCTTCACGCTCTCGATCTGCAGCGCCGCATTGCAACGCGCATCGGGGGTCACGAAGGTCGGCGTGGAGACCGCAAACATGTCGAGCGTGTGCTTCTCCTCGTCCATCAGCTTGTCGCCGGGCACGCCCATGAGCTTGATGCTGATGCTCATGAAGCCTACGTCGTCGATGTCTGGCGTGATGTAGGGCCCCGGCCCCGAGAACCGCACCCACGCACGAAAGGTCTGCGGCTTCGCATAGATGCCGACCTTCATGTGCGCCGGGATGTCGTCGTGCACGATGAACTCGCCGCGCACGATGCCCTGCGTCTTGGTGTTGCCGCCGCGCTCGAAGCCGCCGGGCTTCCACAGGTCGGTCATCTGGCGTGTGAAGCTCTTGACGATCGAATCGGTAAAGCTTTCTTCATCGGGCAGCAGTCTCTCTTCGGCAATGCCGAGCCCTTCGTTCTGGCGCCGGCTGTTGATCAGCCCGGTGGTGAAGCGCGCCAGCGGATCACGCAGGAAGGCGTCGAAGGCGGGCCGGAACAATGGATCGAAGCGGCGCTCCAGCCGGATGAAAGCCATGCCGGCATCGCTGACGGCATTGCGCCACAGCGAGCCGGTGTTGGCACGCGGTGTCGGGCGGCTGGCGTTCGAATTCATGACTCTCCCTTCGCGATGTAGCGCAGCGCACGAAGACCGGGCAGGAAGAAGTACGCACCGCCGAGCACCGTGATGAACTGCGGCAGGCCACAGACGCGCTGAGCGGGCCCGTCGGCCACCGGCATCGAGAAGCAGTCGGTTGCGGTGCCATCGGCGCGCGGGAGATGGTTGCCGATGAGCGGATCGCTTTCGTTCTGCGACCCATCGAAGCGGATGCCCGCGAGCCATGCCGACTGCACGAACTCGAACTGCCGCGCGATGTTGGCACCGAGGCAGATGAAGTGCAGGCCAGTGCCCTCTTGCGGCGTCTGTCCCGCGAGCGCATCCGGCAGCGAAACGCCGGGGCCGTATTCCCGTCCGCGCCGCAGCAGCCGATGAAAGCGCGTCGAGGCCACGAGGTCGTCCGCGAGCGCTTCGGCATCGAAACCCAGCGTGCGTTTGGCCCACGAGATGAAACCCGAAGGTCCCGCTGGCAGATCGGCATTGCGCGGATTGCTGCGGCGGATGTGCGCACCGATCGGGCAGCGCACTCCTGCATGGTCATCGCGGTAGGTGAAGGTGTTGCGCGGATCGTCTTCGCCGTCGATGGCTTCATTGGTGCGACCGATCAGCGGCTCGCCTTCCATCGTGCGACCGACCATCGCTTCGGCGAGCCGCTGTCGGGCCACCGGATCGCCTTGCACCTGCGCGTCGATGAAGCGCCAGAAACCCGATACGTCCTGTTCGAGCTGCCGCAGGACGAGGTAGCTGCCGTTGCGGCCGAAGTCGGCCTTCTCCGGGGCATCCTCGGCGGAAGACAGCAGCGCATCCGGGTCGCGTTGCGCGTCGAGCAGCGGCCGGTCCGTGTACTCGCCGTATTCGTTCGGATAGCCGAGCAGGTACTCGCCGAGGCAGGAGAGATTGGTGTAGTCCTCGCGCTCCGCGTCACGCGCCACGCGCTCGCGCTGCCAGTCGATGGTGGGCTCGGAGATGCCGTCCACGAAGCCGAAGGGCTCGATGCCATCCATGTCCGACGTCATGAGACAGCCGAGTTGCTCCAGACCTTGCTCCGCGCCTGCCATCGCTTCGATGCCCCACGCCTCCAGGCCTCCGGGTTCCGCGTAGAGCATCACGATCAGGTGCGGGATCTCGTCGGGCGTTCCACCCCACTGCCAGTGGGCAGGATCGCTCGGACCGATGTCGCCGAGGCGCCGCGCACGCGCGGGGTCGCTCGTCATGCCGACGATGAATTCGGTCGAAAAGCCTTCGATGATGTCCTCGGCCACGCCGAGCGCGCGCAGACCATGGCTCGTGAATGCAATCTGCAGTGCTTTCGTGGGCGGCGGCTCCTGCGTCATTGCGCTGGTGACGCGCGCATTTGAGAGCCACGCGCGCGCGGCGTCGACATCCGTCACGCGCAGCAGGAGGAAGACCGCCTGCGTCATGCGCTTGTAGCCGAAGCGCACGATGCCCTGGATGTCCTCGTAGTCGACCGGTCGGGCGCTCATAGCAGCCTCAGCCAAGCGAGCGCCTGTTCGTCGCTCATCGATGCCATCTCGAAGCCCTCGCGGATGCGCTGGTTGCGATTGAGGTCCGTGAGCGTGAGGCCGGGGTAGGCCTTGTACCAGACCTGCGTCGGCAACTGGTGGCGCCGCTGGTAGTACTTAAAGCGCAGTTCATGGCGCGCACCGCCCTTGATCAGCCAGTCCGTGCGCGGCCAGCCGAAGCCGTTACTGAAGATCAGGTTCAGGCCCCACGCGGCCTTGTTGATGAAGTCATCCATGTAGCTCTCATGGCTGCCGTCATAGTTGCTCGCGAACAGCACGCGCGCCTTGTCGTCGATGAAGACCCAGCGCGCGAAATGAATCGTCTGCACACGAGCCAGATGGCCTCGCCCGAAGACGTGGCGGGCCGCGTAGTCGATGAGCAGCAGCAGGAGTTGCGTCAATCGACGGCGGAACCATCCGGGCTTGACCGGCCCGAGCGCGGTGAAGCTGTTGGTGAGGTCGTGGTCCTCCAGCTGCTGCATCTCCCGCACGGCAGCCCGATCGGGGCGCGGGCAGAACTCTGGGTCGCTCTTTTCGTGGCGGCGCAGCATCACGATCGTGAACGGGGTCACGACGATGATCAGCGGCAACAGGATCAGCCCGATCAAGGGAATGCCGATCGCATGAATGCAATTGCGTAGCTGCCAGTCGAAGGGCGTGCGCTCCGTCGATGTAAGCAGCAGGCGGCCTTCGAGCTGCTCCTGCTGCACGTAGTCCATCAGTGCGTGCCGCGCGGCCTGCGGGTCGTCGGCAGCAGCGCCGTCACGCGGCACCTGCGCAGCGAGCGCCTGTTGAAGCGCGCTGTTCTCCCGGATCTGCTTGACGGTGCGTCCGATCCAGTTCACATAGCCCGCCGACGTCGGTGTCTGGCGGGCAGTCATCCACGCGAGCAGGTCGCCACTCGCATCGAAGCCTGCGCAGTGCGCGAAGATGCGCCGCAGGCCGTCTCCCGCCTTGTCGGCGAACTCCGCGAGTTGCGCCTCTGCCGGCCCGTCGCACTCGCCGAGGAATGCCAGGTAGACGGGCACCTGCGGCCTCGGCAGATCGAAGACCTCGAAGTCGGAACCCGTGGTGTCGACGAGAACCGCGAAGCGCGCGAAGTGCAGGCGCTCGAACGCTCCGAAGGGCACGAGCGCGTTCGCGGGGTCGGCCATGCCCGGCAGCAGGTTCATCGTGTCCAGCAGCTCGCGCAGCGCGGACTCCCGGTCCGGCACGATGGCTGCCACCACCATGAAGTGCGATTGAGGCGTCACCGCATCATCAGAACTTGAGGCAGAAGTCGATCAGCCGCTCCTTGCCCCAATACACCTTGCCCAGGTAGAAGTTGGGCGAGATCAGCCGGATCTCGTCGCGAATCCAGTGTGCGACCAGCGAGGTGGCGGAGTAGTCGAGCACGATGCACTCCTTGCCGTCGAGCCAGCTCTCGCCCTTGCCGACCTTAGCGACGATGGCCTCGACGCCGAAAGGCGTGACCTTGTTCTTCAGCACACCGTTCGCGGCATCGAACACTTTCCCCTGCCAACCGAAGTAGTTGATGATCTTCGCGATCGATTCGGAATAGTGCGTGCCGGGCGCGATGATCGCGGTGCCGTCGGCTTCCCCATTGGGAATGTCGCCGGCCGGGCTTTCGCGGAACAGGTCGTCGAGTTGCTGCTGCGACATGCCCAGCAATTGCTGCACGTCATATGCCATACGCCTTCTCCTCGGGGAATGCCCCCCTGTTCACAAAGTGTCTGCCGATCGATGGGGGTCGTCAATTTGCCGAAAGACGTGTGCGACCCGCCTCCTGCAAGAGCACGTCGGCCGCCTTCTCCGCAATCATGTAGACCGCCGCAACGATAAAGAAGCCGGGGATGCGCGGGAACACCGATGCATCGACCACGCGCAACCGCTTCACGCCATGCACCCTGAAGGTGCTGTCCAGCACACCGCCCTCTTCTTCCGCGCCAATGGGGCACGAGCACGAGGCGTGATGGCCCCATGCGGTGTCGCGCACGTAGGCGGCCAGCGCGTCGTCGCTCTGTGCATCGGCGCCGGGCGCGATCTCTTCGGCGATCCATCCGCTCTTGATCAGCGGCGCGGTCATGCGGCGCACGAATCGGATCGCCTCGATCACTGCCTGCAGGTCCTCGCCGGCTTCGTCGTCGTGCTTGTCGAAGTAGTGGAAGTCGATCGCGGGCATGTCGCGCGGATCGGCCGTGCGCAGGCGCACGGTGCCCGCGCGGTTGCGCGTGTGCGCCTTGAGCACGGCCCAGGTGAGGTGGTCGTGGTACTTGCTGATCCACTTCGAGAAGCCGTCGAAATAGCCTTCGAAGCGCGCCAGCAGCGCCATGCAGAAGAGGTCTGGTGCCTGCCCGTCGCGCGATGCGGCCTGCGATCGCTGCACGACACCAAGCGCTGCGCCGTTCGATGCATACATGCCGGATTCGCCGTCGTTCCAGTGCCGCCACAGCGTGTCGTCACGATCGAAGCGCGCCCCCTCGAGTACCTCCCACGGCGCGCGCATGCGATGGGTAACCGCCACTTCGTAGCGGTCCTGCAGGTTGCGCCCGACGCCTGGAAGATCGACACGCACCGGGATGCCGAGTTCGGCCAGATGGTCCGCCGGGCCAATGCCCGAGAGCATCAGCAGTTGCGGCGTGTTGAACGCGCCGCCGCACAGGATGACCTCACGCTGCGCACGGACCTCATGCAGTTCGCCGTTCGACGTGCTCGGCTCCGCATGCGCGCGGTAGAGCCTTTCGCCCTTGCGGTACTCGACACCGGACACGCCGCCATCCGAATCGAACAGCAGCCGCGTCGCAAGCGCGCCGAGTTCGATGTGCAGGCGATCCGCGTGCCGCCGGGCCACATCGAGCAGGCGTTCCCTCACGCCTACGCGCCGGTGATCGGATGTCGCGAGCGGTGTGTAGCAGATGCCCTCGAAGACCTTGCCGGTTGCACGCCGGGCGTTGGGGTCACCCATGCCGCCGCGCAACCAGCGCAGCGTGCTGAGCAGAGGCGTGGGCAGGTTGCTCGTGAAAGTCCGTGCGGTGTCGCGCAGCACGCGCACCAGGCCGTCGTCGCCAAGGACGGTCATCGGGATGGCCTTTTCGGTGCGCAACCAGCCATGCCATCCGTGCCCCGTCGGATCGAGACCAAGGTGACGCAACGCACGCCAGACCGGCCGGTGCCGGCAGTCCTCCACCCGCTGCGCATAGCGTCGCATGTGGGTCGCACGCCAGGAGAGGTCTCCGGTGATCTGGGCGATGTGGTCCCAATCCGAGGCATGCGGCAGCATGAAGATCATCGCGTTGTGCGCCGTGCAGCCACCCAGCCCCGCAGCACGCGGATAGAACACCCCTTGGCCCGGCGCGTACTTCCAGTCCCTGGCCTGCTGTGCTTCGTCGGCGTAGTGGCGTACATGGAAGCTCCAGCTCATCGCCGGGTTCTCGCACGCGAAGGCATGGAATGCGGGGACGTCGTAGTCGTCCGGCAGGCGGCTGGCGCCCATGCGCGGATCGCCACCCGCCTCGATGAGGAACACGTGCATGCCCGCCTCGGCGAGGCGCGCCGCCAGCGTGCCGCCGCCCGCCCCCGATCCGACGATGACGTAGTCCCACTCGGTCGGGTCGGGTCCGTGCATGAGGCGCGGTCGGCGTGGTGATCAGAAGGTCTTGAGGAAGGCGATCAATGCGCGCTTGTCGTCATCGCTCAGCACGGGTTCGCGGCCGAACGATTTCTCGTCGGCGCTCAATCCGTCCTGCTGGTTGAACTGCGCGGTGCCGAAATAGTGGCCCCGGTTCACGACGAAGTCCGGGCACTTGCTCAGCTCCAGCAGGGGTCCGCGCACGGTCGAAAAATGCTTGCGCAGTTCCTCGTCGGTCGCGCCGGCGGGCACGTTGGCAAGCGTGCGCTTGAGCTTGACCAGTAGCTCCCCGACGTCCTTCACATGGCTGATCTTCTCGTCGACGCTATCGGCTTCGGCGCGCAGCTTGAGGTTGGCCAGCAGGTTCACCGGCACGCCCTTGGGGATCGGCCCGAGCACGATGTCGCCCTCCTCCTTGACCAGCCACGGCAGCCAGCGATGCAGCGTGCCCTGCAGGGGTTGCGCGGCTTCGGGCACGAAGCCGGACGGAATGGTCACGGTGCTGCGCTCGGTCGTGCGGTCGATGAGGCCTCCGACCTTCGCGCCAAGCTCGGGGTCGGTCTTGCGCTTCTCGGGCCACAGCATCTGCTCGATCGATGCATCGAAGACCTTCATCCGCGCTTCGACGGAAGGGTTGTTGTCCGGATCGGCATCACCAACCGTGTTGTTCAACAGGAACGGCGCGGTCGACCACACGCTGATCAGCGAAGGCACGCGCGTGAAGCCGCGGCCGCCTGCCGGCATCAGGTAGGGCTTCGGGTCGCCGGTGAAAGGATCGGCGATGGTGATGGTGCCCACCGACGGCAGGTTCTTGTAGGTCTGCGACGAGAAGTTGTCCCAGATGTTGCCGCGCAGCGCGTTGGTTGCGAGCGGGCTGCAGGCATTGGTGCGCAGCAGCGTCACCGGGATGCGCTGGTCCGTGGAGAGGTAGTTGCCGTCGAGGAAGTCCGGCGCCTGGACGACCTTGCGCATCTGGGCCTTGTACTCGTCGGTCTGCGTCCAGTTCCAGTAGCGCTTGAAGCACTCGACGTAGCCCGACCCGGCGCAGCGCGCGGCCGTGAGCCCGAGCGATTCGGGCACGGGCGGTGCCTTGCTCGAATGGCAGCGCGCGCAGGTGTCGGCGAAGGCGACCTTGCCGCGGTCCAGCGTGGCGGCGTCGGCCATGTACTTGTCGCCGCCGGGCGCGTCCTTCAGGTGATCGGGCTTCGCGGCCTTGAGGAAGAACTTCGCAGTGTCGAAGTTGCCGATCTCGGTGGCCTGCCAGTAGCTCGAATTCTTCTGTGCCGAGGCGATGAGGATCGGCGTGATCGTCTTGCCGCCGACGACCGGATTGAAGTGCAGCAGCCATTCCTCGCTGAAGAGGCCGATGTTCAGGTACACGCGATTCAGCGCACCAAGCAGCCCGACGGAATCCGCGCCGTCCTTCAGCACACGGGGCGTTCGCACAATGCTGTCGCCCTTCGAGAAGAACTCGGTCAGCGGCCCTTCGGTCAGGAAGTCGTTGAACTGCTTGTTGTCCAGCTCGCCGCCCGCGAGCTTCTCGGCGCCGAGCCGCTTCGCGAGCCCCATGCGTGCGCCGAACTCGTAGACCGCGTTCATCGTGCGCGGGTTGTTGATCATGTCGGTAGAGACCAGCGAGGTGTCCATCGTGCCCGGCCGGTAGGTGTGCGCGAGCTGGTACATGTAGTTGGTGCGGCCCTCCGGCTTGCTCGAGTTGTGGATGAAGAGCCGGTCCACCCACATGTATTGCGCGCCCACCGACGAACTGAGGTTCTCGAACTTCGGGCTGTTCGGATCGGCTGGCGGCTTCACCGGGCTCGGCCCCAGATGGCAGAACCCGCACGACATGCCGACGCGGTACGGCCGCACGAGGTCCTTGCGGTTGTAGTAGGTCGGGTCGGTGTAGTACTTCTCGGCGTCCCATTCCTTGGCGGCCTTCTCGTCGAATGCCGGATTGGGAAAGAGCCTGAGCCCCGCGATGCCGGTTGCGTAGCCGTAGTACGAACCCACCTGCTGCGTCGTGCCGTCGCCCAGCGGCTGGCCGCGCGAACCGATCTTCACGCCCGGGTACTTGGTTTCGTTCTCGAAGGGATCGGGTGCGCAATCCTTGCTGCGCACGTCGAGCCACAGGCCGCGCCGGTTCTTGTCGGGGCCCGCCGCGTTCTCGAAGCAGGGTTCGTTCACCAGCCCGAAGTACTTCCAGCGGTTGGCGCGCGAATAGCCCTGGCTGGGATGCGAGCTGATGATCTTCAGCAGGTCGAAGGCGCCGAAGGTGTATTCGGTCATCAGGTTCCAGAAGCGGTCGTTGCCGCCGCTCCAGACCAGCCACATGTTGCGGCCGCGGATCTCGTCGGGCGACAGCGCGATGCCGTTGTCCATGTCGTGGAAGTAGTCCTCGTCCGCCTGCGGAAACGACTTGGCGTCGCGACCCGCCACCCGGGCTTCGTCGAGAACTTCGCCGGGCTGCGGCCCCTTGGAACATGCAGCAAGCACGGCGCAAGCGAGAAGCGGCAGGAGTCTTGCCGCGCGCCAGCATCTCTGGGTCATGCTTTCCCTCCTGCGTCAGCGCCCACGCTAGCAGGCGGCTGGGATGGCGCAGTTTGGAGGGGGGTGCGCGCCTTGGCTATCGGCCATGCGCGCTAACGCGAAGGGAGTATGCGGGCGTTACGGTCTCGTCTTGCCGCTCTTGCGGTAGCGCCCGGTGACCTCGGCCACCATCGCTTCCTTGGGCAGCAGCTTGGTGCCGCCAACCCAGAGTTCGGTCGCCCTCCCCTTGCGGTCACGCACACGGCGGATCGTCTGCCCGGGGCTGTTGAAGGCCGACGTCTTGCGGATGGTCCCGTCGTCCTTGCCGGTGATCGTGAATTCGGTCGTGGCGTGATCGAACGGCGTCAGCATCGCCGGCGCGATCTGGCAGACCACCTTGCCCATTGCGACCAGATCGGTCGTGCCCCACATCGACCACCAGCGGCCGTTCCACTCCTGGAGCCCCTTCGCCGGTGCACCGTGGCTGCCGAACGCGGAAAGGATGCTCGCCACGCCATCGACCCACGGGAACGCCAGGCCGTCGATTGCATTGGTGAGAACGGTGATGGTGAAGCCCGTCGCCGGGAAACGCGCCGTGCGCGAGATGAAGCCTTGCAGGCTGCCTGTGTGGCCGAACCACTCCTTCGGCCCCCGACCGTTCATCATCGTGCCGTAGCCGTAGTGGAAGTCCATCGTGTTGCACTCGTCGAGCCAGCGGCGGTGCATCATCTCGCGGCGGCTCGCCGGCGAAAGAATGCTCTGCTTGCTGTCGGGCGCGAGCTGGGCAAAAAAGCGCGCCACATCCGACGCGGTGGAAACGAAGCCACCTGCGGGCGCGATCGCGTTGCATGCGTTGTCACCCGGCACGATCAGCCGTTGGCCGAACGGAAACTCGGTGGTGTGGCCCGAAGCCATCGGCGCGGACTTCGGCAACTGCGGCATGTCGGGCACGGTTTCTTTCAGGCCGGCGGCGTCGATCACGTTGCGCGTGATCCAGTCCGTGTACGCCGTGCCGGTGATCTCCTCGATCAGCATGCCGAGCAGGCCGTAGCCGTGATTCGAATACTTCAGTTGGACACCCGGCTCCATCGGCTGCTTCTTCGCGAGCTCTTCGAGAAGCTCGGCGCGCGAGAGGTAAGGCCGGCGATCAAGGAACTGCCCTGCGTCCGCACCGTCGCGCACCACGCCCGCGCCATGCGAGAGCAGTTCGCCGATGCGGGCCTTCGCGAGATCCTTGTGCAGCCCGCCGACATACCGGCCGATCGGATCGTCGAGCCCGAACTTGCCTTGCTCTCGAAGCAGCATCACGCCGCTGGCGGTGAAGGTCTTGGAGTGCGACGCGATGCGGAAGCGGTGCCTGGGTGTCATCGGCTTGCCGGTCCGCATGTCCGCGACGCCGATACCGAATTCGCCGATCAGCTTGCCGTCGTGGACGATGGCGACGGCACAGCCGGGTTGTCGGTAACGCTCGACCTGGAAGTCGAGCCACTTGGGCACATAGTCCAGGGCGGCAGGCATCCACGAGGGTTTCTTGCTCTCATTCTTCTTCATGGGCTCTTGGGTCTCCGATCAGAAAATGGGGCCGGGAGTGTAGCCGGCTGGCGGCCGATGAAGAACCACGCGCTCAGCGCACTCAGGAGCGCAAGCGCCGCACAGATCGCCATCACCCACCGAAAGCCCGAGACGAACGCCGCATTCACCGCGAAGCGAAGCGCCTTGGCCGTCGCTTCGTCGACACCCGGCGGAAGCGGCGCGCCGGCAAGCTGGCTCTTCTGCGATTCGAGAAACGCGGCGGCCTCGGCGGAAACACCTGCGTCGCGCAACCCTTCCCCCAACTGCCCGCCGAACGCCCACGCCATCACGACGCCGAACACAGCGATCGCGAGCACCGAGGCCGCGCGCGACACCGCGTTGTTGACGCCCGAGGCGACGCCCGCCAGATCCGGCCCGACGGCGTTCATCACCGTCGTCGTCAGCGGCGCCACGGTCACGGTCATGCCGAAACCCAGCACCACCACAGCAGGAAAGAACGCCGTCCAGTAGTTGACCCCCACGCCCGGCACCGTGAACAGCGCGAACCCCACCGCAGCGATGCTCGGCCCGATGACCAGTGGCCAGCGCGGACCGAATCGATCCACGAGTTGCCCCGCCCACCCCGACAGCGCGAACATGATCAGGATGAAAGGCAGCAGCGCCGCACCGGCCGCCGTGGCCGAGTAGCCCTGCACCTGAATAAGATTGAGCGGAAAGAAATAGAGCCCGCCACCCAGCGCGGCATAGAGCAGCAGCGTCAACAGGTTCGCCCCGCCGAAGTTGCCGATGCGCATCAATGAAAGCGGCAGCATCGGCGAACGCACGCGCAGCTCGACGGCGACGAACGCGATGCCGGCGACGATGCCCACCACCAGCGCGGCCAGCACGGTGGGCGAATGCCATCCCTGTGTCGGTGCCTCGATGAAGGCATACACGACGCCGCCCAGCGCCAGCGTCGCGAGTGCCGCGCCCCACACATCGAGGCCGGCTGCCGCTTCGCCGCCGCGGCTTTCCGGGACATGCCGCCACACGATCAGCAGCACGGCGACTGCCATCGGCACGTTGATCATGAAAGCCCAGGTCCACGAATAGCGATCGACGAGGAATCCGCCTAGCACCGGCCCGATCGCCGCGGTGATGCCGCTGAAGCCCGACCATGTGCCGATGGCGCGTCCCCGCTCTTTCTCGGGAAACGAGGCGCTGATCAGTGCGAGGCTGCCCGGCACCAGCATGGCGCCACCCACGCCCTGCACGGCCCGCGCAAGGATGAGTTGCTGCACGTCGCCCGACAGTGCACATGCGACGGAGGCAATGGCGAAGAGCGTGACGCCCGTGGCAAAGACCCTTCTCCGGCCGAAGCGATCCCCGAGCGCGCCGCCGACGAGCAGCAACGCAGCGAGGAATAGCGCATAGGACTCCACCACCCATTGCGCCTGGAAGGCAGTCGCATGCAGGTCTGCCTGGATCGCCGGCAGTGCGACGTTCACCACCGTGCCGTCGATGAAGGCCATGCTGGAGCCGATGATCGCGGCGGCCAGCACCCAGGGCCGCTGCGCCGGTGCGCAGTCGACCGTCTCGCAGCCGTGGCGGATCAGCGCGTCGTCGCCGGGTGGCTTGCCGATCTGACTCATGAGGGGCCCTCCGCGATGCAGTCGAAAGGCCCGCCAGTATGAAGGGAAGCCGCGCCCGCCGTGCAAGGCGATCGAATGGGCGCATGCAACCGTACCCCTCGTGCTAGATTGCCCGCCGGCGACGGCACGATGCCGCGCAAGCACGAGAGGGCTGCAATGGTTTCCCGGTTGTTGAAGTTCCTGAAGTGGACGGCCTTGGTACTGGTCATCGTGCTGGTCACGGCCATCGCGCTGCGCACCTACGACGTGCAGCGCGGGCCACCGCTGGAGCTCTGGCACACCTTCGTCCCGCACGAACTCACGCGCGACGAACTGAGCAAGGCCGACTGGGCCGCCTACATCGCCGCCGAGAACAGGGCCTTCGATGAAGTGCGCACGAATGTCACCGAGAAGCTGCCGCCCGAGGCTCAGGTTCCGAGCAACCGGTATTTCAAGGACAGCGTGGTCTACCCGGGGGGGTTCGCGCAGGACTGGAACCGCTCGTACATCCTCGAGCCTGATGGCGCGCCGCGCGGCGCCGTCGTGCTGCTGCACGGACTGACCGATTCACCCTACAGCCTGCGCCACGTCGCGCGCCTCTACCGCGATCGCGGCTTCGTCGTCGTCGCGATCCGCATGCCCGGGCACGGCACCGTGCCCTCGGGGCTCACGAAGGTCGATTGGGAAGACTGGTCGGAGGCCACGCGCCTCGCGGTACGCGAAGCGCGCCGGCGTGTGGCCGCGCCGCTGCCGCTGCATGTGGTGGGCTTTTCGAACGGCGGCGCACTTGCGATGAAGTTCGCGCTCGACGG
Source organism: Variovorax sp. Sphag1AA (assembly GCF_014192575.1). Lineage (GTDB taxonomy): Bacteria > Pseudomonadota > Gammaproteobacteria > Burkholderiales > Burkholderiaceae_C > Variovorax. The sequence continues at coordinate 826,050 of NZ_JACHYC010000001.1, forward strand.
TCTCGACGACAAGAACCTCGCGCGGCCCGATCGCGTGATCCTGATCGCGCCGATGATCGGCATCACCGAGCTGTCGCGCTTCGCCGGCGTGTTCGGCTGGCCGGCGATCTTCCCGGCTTTCGCGAAGGCGGCATGGCTGGGCATCGTGCCGGAGTTCAACCCGTTCAAGTACAACTCGTTCCCGGTGAATGGCGCGCGGCAGTCCTCGCTGCTCACCCGCGATCTGCGCGCCCACATCGCGCGCGAGGAAAGCGCGGGCAACCTCACGAGGCTGCCGCCGATCCTCACCTTCCAATCGCTCATCGATTTCACGGTGAGCACGCGCGCGATCGTGACCGGGCTCTATGCGCGCCTGCCGGCGAACGGCAGCGAGCTGGTGCTCTTCGACCTGAACCGCAGCGTCAAGTTCGGACCGCTGCTGCGTTCGAGCAGCGACCTTCGGATGGACCGCATCCTGACGCCGGCGCCGAGAAACTTCCGCTCGACCATCATCACGAACACCGGGCCTGACAGCCGGCAGGTGGTGGAACGCGTGACCGAAGCCGGCGCGACCACCGAGCAGACCCGTGCGCTGGATCTGGAGTTTCCGCTGGAGGTGTTCTCGCTCTCGCACCTCGCGCTGCCCTTCCCGATGAACGATTCGCTCTATGGCATGCGGCCGGACAACACCGACGAGTTCGGCGTCAATCTCGGCTCGCTTGCGATGCGAGGCGAACGGGGCGCGCTGATCATCAGTCTTGATTCGCTGTCGCGGCTGTCGTCGAACCCGTTCTTCCCCTACATGGCCGATCGGATCGCTGAAGTGATCCCGGGCAAGTAGCGGTCAGGCGTGACGCGGCGCCGGCTGCCGTGTGCGCAGCGTGCTGAAGACCGCCGCGACGGCTGCGCAGCAGGCAGCGATGGACAGCGCGATCACCTGCCCTTTGCCGTCGTGCGGCGGCCAGAAGCTGAAGATGCCGGCCAGGATCACCGCCCCCAGCGTCTGGCCCGTGAGGCGCGCAGTGCCCAGCATGCCGCTCGCCGCGCCGCTGCGATGCGGCGGCGGCGAGGTCACGATGGTGTGGTTGTTCGGCGACTGGAACAGACCGAAGCCCAGTCCGCAAAGCACCATGCGCCAGACGATGTCGGCATTGCTCGGATGCGTGGGCAGCGTCGCCAGCAGCGCAAGCCCGGTCGCCAGCAACGCAAGGCCGATGCCGCCCAGCAGGCCGTCGGGATACTTGCCGATCAGGCGTCCCGCGATCGGCGCCATGAAGACGATCGCCAGCGGCCATGCGGTGATCAGAAGGCCGGCCTCGAAGTGCGAACGGCCGTAAGCCTCGAGCAGCAGGAACGGCAGCGCGATGAACGACAGCATCTGCGCGCAGAACGCACCGACCGACGTGCCCATCGACAACGCGAACACCGGAATGCGCAGCAGATCGACCGGGAACAGCGGCACCTCGAGCGACAACTGCCGCCGCAGGTAGATGAAGCCGACCGCCACCCCGGCCAGCAGGATCACCCACGCTCCGACGCCGGTGCCCTGCCCCGGATCTCCGCGCACGCCGAGCCGGTCGGCGCCAATGAAGATGAGCGCGAACATCAGCACGTTGAGCAGCACGTCGACGCCGGAGAAGCGCCGGCCCGAATGCGCCGCCGGCTCGTTCACGGGCAGCGACTTCGCACCGAGTACCAGCACCAGAATCCCGAGCGGCACATTGAGTGCGAAGAGCCACGGCCATGAAGCGACCGACAGGATCGCCGCTGCGACCGAAGGCCCGGCCACCGACGCGGTCGCCACCACCATCGAATTGATCGCCATGCCGCGCCCCAGCTGCGCGCGCGGATAGGTGAGCCGCACCAGCGCCGAGTTGACGCTCATGAGGCCCGCTGCGCCCAACCCCTGCAACGCGCGCGCCGCGATCAACATGCCGAGCGAGTGCGCGAAAGTCGCCACGAGCGAAGACGCCGTGAAGAGCACCATGCCAATGAGGTACACGCGCCGGTAGCCGACCAGGTCGCCGAGCGACGCCAGCGGCAGCAGCATGACCAGCGTCGCGATCTGGTAGGCGTTGACCACCCAGATCGCATGCGAGGCATCGGAATTGAGTTCGCGCGCGATACCGGGCAACGCGAGGTTGACGATGGTGCCGTCGAGCACCGACACGGCAAGCCCGAGGATGATGACCAGCATCGCGTGCGCGCGCTGCGGCGACGGAAGGCCATCGCGTGCAGGGACGGATGTGGACGCTGTTGTGGCCGACATCGCTTACCCCGCCGCGTAGCTGGTCGAGCGGCGGCCGCCGAGGGTGATCCACGCGAGCGCTACCGCGATCAGCGCGCCGCCCGCCATGCCGGCGACCATCGGCAGCGGCCGTCCGTCGGTGAAGAAGCCCACCACCGTCATGACCACCGCACCGGTGAGCATCTGCATCGTGCCGAGGAGCGCCGAAGCGGTCCCTGCAATCGCGCCGTGCTGCTCGAGGGCGAGCACCGAGGTGGTCGGGATCACGAAGCCCATCAACGCGCTCGCGATGAAGTACAGCACGATCAGCACCGCGAGTTGGTCGCCGCCGCTCAGGTAGTAGAGGAACATCGCCGTCATCACCAGGCCGCAGGCGGTCACGCTGGACTTGACCACACGAACGATGCCGAAGCGCTGGCACAGCATGCCGTTGAGCTGCGCCGCGCCGAAGAAGGCGGCAGCGTTGACGCCGAAGGCCACGCTGTACATCGTGGGCGAGAGGCCGTAGTGGTCGATCATCACGAAGGACGAGTTGGCGAGGTAGGTAAAGAAGCCCGCCATCGCGAACGCGCCGATGAAAACCAGCCCGAGGTAGTGGGTGTCGCGCAGCAGGACGCCGTAGGCCCGCAGCGCGCTGCCCAGGCTGCTTTCAACGCGGTCTTCAGCCGGGCGCGTTTCCTTGAGAACCGACGCGATGGTCGCAAGACCGATCACCGCCGCAACCGTCACCGCCCAGAACACGCCGCGCCATCCGGTGAATGCGATGACCGCGCTACCCGCCAGCGGCGCAAGGATCGGCGACACGCTGAACACCAGCATCAGCAGCGACATGAGTCGCGCGGCGTCATTGCCGGTGTGCAGGTCACGCACCACGGCGCGCGGAATCGCCATGCCAGCCGCGGCACCGAGGCCCTGCACGAAGCGCAGCGCGATCAGCATCTCGATGTCGGTCGCCATTGCGCAACCCACGCTCGCGAGCGCGAACAGCCCGAGTCCGAAATACAGCGGCGGCTTGCGCCCGACCATGTCCGACACCGGCCCATAGAGCAGCTGACCGACACCGAGCGCGATGAAGAACACGGTGAGGCTCATCTGCACCGGCCCGATGGCGGCATCGAGGCTGCTGCCGATTTCGGGCAAGGCGGGAAGGTACATGTCGATCGCGAACGGTCCGATGGCCGACAAAAGGCCCAGCACGAGCGCGATCCTGAAGAAGCGCGAAGAAGTCATTCGGCAGATTGTCGCCAAGGTCTCGATGGTCTGTCCGAGGCACAAAGCGCCGGGTTGTGCTAGCGGTCGGCCATCACCGCGCGTGCAACATGCCCTGTTCCCACGTCGCACCCATCTTCGCGAGAAATTCCGGCGGCACGCGATCGTCACCCTTGGCTTCTTCGAGCGTCCGGTGCATCGCATCGGCGATGTCCTCCAGCACGCGTTCCGGTCGCGCCACGCCACAGATCCGCTTGCCGAAGTCGTGGAGTTCCTCCGTCGTCGGATAGGCCTTGGATCCACGCTTCCCCGCAAAGAGCTTCAGCGCCATCGTCCGGTCTTCGAGGACGGGCCCACCCGGATACTGGGCGTACTTGTAGATGGCCGTCGTCACGACATCGAACATCGGTGCGAGCCACACCTCGCGCGAAGAACGGTACAGCACCCCGAAGTTCTTCAGGTGCGCGTCGCCGTTGCGAACCATGACGGAAAAGGCTACCTGCTGGAAGAACCGGTGAAGGTTCGCGCTATCAAGTTGCAGTTGCCGCAGCAACTCCGCGATCCGCTGGTAGCTTCCCTGGTACTTTCGGTCCGCCAGGATGTCGCGCACGCGCAGGCCCGCCAGCGCAGCGATGTCCTCGAACCCGAGTCTCTCGATGTGCCCGCCATCGCGCTCCACCAGATCGAAACGATCCAGCACCAGCATCTGACCATCTTCCGAGAGCTCGAACGAGGGTACATCGATACCCGCGTTGCGTGCTGCTGCCAGACACAGGTACTCATTGATGGCCAGTCCCGGATACGCCGCGCTGGCCGCCTTCACGATGAGCGACGGGATGGGAACCGTCGGACGATCGGGCACCATGATCTTGGGTTGCATGCCTCCAATGCCCGCACCGGTACTCAGGTAGGCGGCGACGAGTTCGTCGAAGACCTCCGGCGTATACCGGGTCTTGAGCAGTTCACCCTTGCTCAGGGGCCGGGGGGCGACTGCAGCCGACTGCCCGGGGACGGTGTATCCCAACCTGCCAATGCCATTGCGGCCGACCAGCGCCAGCAGATGCATGGGCGTCATCGGCTGCTTCGGAAACAACTCCCGGATCCTCATGAACAAATCGCCCTCAGGCAAATTCTGGTCCATGGGCGCAAAGAGGTCTCCGTCCTGCCAGGTCAGTCGGTCCGTCGGAGGCATTAGCAGTGCCACGGCTGGCTGCGCTGGGTCTGGGGACGCGTACCGGAATTCGTAAGTCGACGTCCTGAGCAATTGACCTGCATGCTCGACGTCACCGATGGAAACCGAGAGCTCGCGGAGCTTTTCAGGAAGCATCGTCATCTTCCTGGAACCGGCGTGCGACGTCCTCGGCCGACGGCAGACCGGCCGGTTCGATTCGCATCGCCAAGCCCAATGCGCCAAGGACCGCGAAGAGCGACGAGACCGTTGTGTCCTCCCCAGCTTCGAGGCGATAAATGACCTCGCGCACTTTTCCTGCTTTTTCGGCGAGCTCGGATTTGCTCATTCCCAGGGCTTCGCGTCGCGCGGCCAATTGCAGGCCAAGCTCGTCAGGCAGGCGAATTTTGTCAGTCATAGCTGACAATTCTGGCAAATTTCTCTACTTTTGCAAGTCATGACTTGCAATTTCATGGGCGGCGCTGCAGTCAGAACAGCGGTGCGGTATCGCTGTCCGGCCGCGCGCCTTCTATGGCCAGCATGCGCAGCTTCGACGTCGCACCGCCATGCGCCGAAAAGCCGCCCCATTTGCCGCCCGCAGCGAGCACGCGGTGGCACGGCACGACCGGCGCGAAGGGATTGAGTCCGAGCGCCTGACCCACGGCGCGCGCAAGGCCCTTGTCGCCGAGCTCCTCCGCGATTTCGCCGTAGGTGCGCGTGCGGCCGGGCAGGATCCGGCGTGCGATGGCGTAGACGCGCTGTTGAAAGTCGTTGACGCCTTCCATGTCCAGCTCGATCTCCGCGAGGTCCAGTGGCTCGCCATCGAGCAGGGCACGAATCGAGGCGATGTCGCGCTGCACCTCGGACGGCGGCTCGCATTCGACGAGCGCTGGAAAGCGCCGCGCCATCCGCGCGCGAGTGGCGACCTCTCCTGCTTCGGGCAATTGCACGCCGACGAGTCCGCGCGGCCCCCACGCGATCCCGCACGCGCCGATGGCGGTGGAGAACAGCGCGAAGCCGGTCGGGTTCATGACGGCCGCCAGCGGCTCAAGCCGCGCAGTTGGGTACCTGGTTCGCCTTCACCGCCGAGACGCTTCCGGCGATCGCATCGGCCAGCTTGGCGGTGACGCGCTGCGCGCCTTGCGCCAGTGCATCGAAGCCCGCGCCCACCGGCTCGGAGATCGCGAGCTGACAGCCGGTGGCCGGGCTTTCGTCCGTACGACGCACCGTCCAGGTGAAGCTGGCGTCGACCCGCTTGCCCTCGATCGCATCGAATTGCCCCAGTTGCACCGCGATGCGGGTGGCGGGCTGGCCGCGCTGGCGGCCGGTCTTGGTCACGTCGACCGCGCCGAGCCTGCTCGCAATGCCGCTGCCGAGTGCGTCGCGCAATTCGTCCTCGAACGACGAGGACCAGCGATGTTGTTCGAGGATGTCGACCGCCGGGCTCTCCGGCGTGTCCTTCTTGCGCACCACGAATTGCGGCCGGGCAAAGCGTTCAGGCATCGCGATCGGTGCCAGCTCGATGTAGGCCGGCGCAGCGCTCGCCTTCGCTGCGACGGGCGGCGGGCTCGGGTCCGCGAGGCTGTAGTACTGCGGTCCGCCCGCGCTGCCGCAGGCAGCCAACAGCCAGCTCGTTGCGAGCGCCGCTGCTGCGAATCGGATGTTGTTCTTCGTCATTTCTGCTTGTCCTCCGGTTTGCCGCGCAGCAGGGATTCGGGATGCCGCTCGAGGTAGTCGGTCAGCACGCGCAGCGAGCCCGCGGCGCGAGTGACTTCCTGCAAGGTCTGACGCAGGTCCTGCTGCAGCGGCGAATCGTCGGCGATGGTCTTCTCGGCCGCGCCGAGCGTGCGGCGCACATCCTTGATCGCGGCGGTCATCTCGGGCGAGACGTTGTCGTTCAGGCCCTTGATGAGCTGATCGGTCGTGCCAAGCGTCCGGTTCAGCGAACCGATGGTCTTGCGCAGGTCGCCGCTGATCTCGTCGAACGGCACCTTGTTGAGCTTGCGCGCGATCTCGGTGATCTGCGACTGCAGTTCGTCGAGGCTGTTCGGCGTGGTTGGCAGTTCCAGTGGATTGCGCGTGATGTCGAGCTTGGCCGGCGGTGCGTCGGGGAAGAAGTCCACCGCGACATACAGTTGCCCGGTCAGCAGGCTGCCGGTGCGCAACTGGGCGCGCAACCCCTTGCTGACGAGGAACTGCCAGCGGTCAAGCTGCGTGAACCGCGGATCGGGCGGAGTCGCAGAACGGCGCCGCAGGCGATCAGGGTAGATCTGGATCACCACCGGCATCTTGAATTCGCGCTCGTTGCGGTCGAATTCCACGCCGATCGACTTCACTTCGCCAATCACCACGCCGCGGAAATCCACCGTCGCGCCGGGCGAGAGGCCCCGCACCGACTGGTTGAAGTAGAGCAACATGGTCTGCGACGGGCCGTCGGGCTCCTTCATCGCGGTGGGTTCGTCGTCGGCCAATGCAAACGCGGTGTTCTCCTGCGCGACCGGACCGCTCACGTCCTCGGGCGACTGGAAGGCGATACCGCCCAGCAGTACCGTCGCGAGCGACTGCGTACGCACCTTGAGGCCGCCCGCGCCGAGTTCGACATCGAAGCCGCTCGCATGCCAGAAGCGCGTGTTGACGCCGACGAACTTGTCGTAAGGCGCGTTGATGAACACGCGCAACGTGACGCCGCGCCCGTCGCCGTCGAGCTCGAAGGCCGCGATCTGACCCACCTTGATGCGGCGGAAATACACCGGCGAGCCGATGTCGAGCGAACCCACGTCGCGCGCGCGCAGCAGGAACTGTCGGCCGGAGGCATCGCGCGTGACGATCGGCGGCGATTCGAGGCCTGTGAACTCGCCCGAGCTTTCCTCTGACGTGCCGGCATCGGCGCCGATGTAGGCGCCGGAAAGCAAGGTGCTGAGGCCGGAGATCCCGGAGGTGTCGAGCCGTGGCCGCACCACCCAGAAGTGCGTGTCCTTGGCGGTGAACCCCGAGGCTTCCTTCTTGAGCTGCACCAGCACGCGCACATGCGATCGGTCATGCGCGAGACGGATGTTCTGCACGGTGCCGATCTGCACGTCCTTGTACTTGACTGCGGTCTTGCCGGCTTCGAGCCCTTCGGCAGTGCGGAAGGTCAGCACGATCTCGGGGCCGCGCTCCATCAGGAGCTTGACGACCAGCGTGATGCCGACCAGCGCCGCCACGATGGGGATCAGCCAGATCAGCGACGGCAGCCAGTTGCGTCGTTTCGCGACCGCCGGTGCGGCCAGCGGGGGTGTCGTCATGCGGTTTCTCCACTGCTTTTCATATCGTCATCGGTGCCGGCTTCGGGGGCAGGCACGTTTCGCACGTCCCAGGTCGAACGCGGGTCGAAGCTCAGCGACGCGAGCATGGTCAGCACCACGACCGCACCGAAGGCGGCGATGCCGAAGCCCGCGGTGATCTCTGCGAATCCATGGATGCGCACCAGCCCGGCAAGCAGCGCCACCACGAACACGTCGAGCATCGACCAGCGGCCGATCGCTTCGAGGATGCGGTAGAGCTTGGCGCGCTCGAGTTGCCGCCAGTCGCTGCGGTGTTGCGACAGGTACGTCAGCAAAGTCAGCGCCGTGAGCTTGAACAGCGGCACCAGGAAGCTCGCGATGAAGATCAGCGCAGCGAGCCCGTAAGCGCCCGAAACCCAGAAGTAGATGACGCCGCTGAGGATGGTGTCCTGCTGCGTGCCGAACAGGCTCTTGGTGATCATCACCGGCAGCATGTTGGCCGGCAGGTAGAGGATGGCCGCCGCGATCAGGTAGGCCCAGGTGCGGTTGAAGGTGTCGGGCTTGCGGCTGTGCAGCTTGGTGGCACAACGTGCGCAGGGCTCGCCGTCCGCAGCGCCTTCCCACACCGAACCGCAGTGATGGCAGCTCTTGAGGCCAAGCTGCATGGCCGTTTCGACGGGCCCCAGGTTTTCCGGCTCGCTCATGGCTCTTGCTCCGGACGGGGCACGAAAGCCATTTCCCAGAAACCGCGCGGGTTGAAGGAGACCACGACGGTCAGCAGCACCGTGAGCGCGCCAAAGGCCCAGAGGGCCGGCCCGGCGATGACCTGCGCCATGCTGCTCAACTTGATGATCGCCACCAGCACGCCTAGGAGGAACACCTCGACCATGCCCCATGGCCGCAGCGATTGCAGCAGCTTCACCAGCACGCCGAAACCGACCGGCCGGCGCTCGTAGGCCATCGGCACCAGCAGGTAGGCCAGGATGCACAGCTGCAGCAGCGGAAAGAGGATGGTCGTCGCCAGCACCAGCAGCGCGACGGGCGACATGCCCTCCGTAGACAGCGCGACCACCGCACCCGCGAGCGTGGTTTGGCTCGAAAGGCCCTGCAGTTCGATCTCGACGATCGGGAACAGGTTGGCGATCGCGAAGAGGATCAGCGACGCCATGGTGAGCGGCAGGATGCGCGCGCTCTGGTCGCCGGCATGCCGGTCCAGTTCGGTCCCGCACCGAGGGCAATGTGACACCTCGCGCGGACGCAGCCGCACGCGGCGATAGATCGCGTCGCAGCCTTCACAGACGATAGCGTCGGGGATTTCTTTCATGGCCTGGGTCGCCCATTGTCGGTGACGTTGGCGACAAGGAAGTCAAGCAGGGCCCGTACCCGCGCCGGAAGCCTCCCGGCCTTTCCGAGGTAGACCGCGTGGATCGGCGCGACATCCCCCGGGTTGAATTCCTCCATCACCGGCACGAGGCGGCCCGCATCGATGTCGCCCTGGACGTGGTAGCGCGACAGTCTGGCGAGCCCGAGGCCCTCCACCACCAGCACGCGCAGCGTCTCGCCGTCGGCCACCCGCACATTGCCGACAGTGGGGATCTCGATCGTGCGGCCATCCACGCGCAGCGCCCATTCGGCGGATCGCCGGTGGCGGGTGTAGCCAAGGCGGTTGTGCGCTTCGAGCTCCTCCGGCGTGTGCGGGGTGCCGTAGCGCGCCAGATAGTCCGGCGAGGCGACGATGACCTGCCGCGTCGACCCCAGGCGGCGCGCGACCAGTTCGGACGCCGGGAGTTCGCCCCAGCGGATCGCGACGTCGGCGCGCTCTTCCATCAGGTCGACCACACGATCAGTCAATGAGATGTCGAGCGTCACTTCCGGATGCTGGCGGGTAAAGCGCGGAATCAGCGGCGCCAGCACGTGATGTCCGAAGGACACGCTCGCGTTGATGCTGACCCGCCCGCGCGGCAGCGCGCCAGCCGCCGCGCAACGCTCGGCCTCGTCCAAGTCGGCCAGCACGCGCACGCTGCGCTCGTAGAAATTGCGCCCCTCGGGCGTGAGTTGCAACTTGCGGGTAGAACGGTGCACCAGCTGCGTGCCGAGTCGCGCTTCCAGCCGCAGGACCAGCTTGCTGACGGCCGAGGGCGTCATCCCGAGCACGCGGGCGCCGGCCGAGAAACTGCCGCGATCGACCACCTGGACGAAGGCTTCCATTTCTCCGGAGCGGTTGACTTCGATGCGGGGCATGGCGATGAAAGTGATGAGAGATTTGTGACTTCAGCTCACAGCTCTATATCCGACGCGCATTCTAGTCACGAAGCGCCGGTGCCCGCACAGTACGGGACATCATGCCCATCGCCCTACTCGCCCTCACCGCCGGTGCCTTCGGAATAGGCACCACCGAATTCGTCATCATGGGCCTGCTGATGCAGGTCTCGGCGGATCTTCACGTCACCATCGCCACAGCCGGCCTGCTCATCTCGGGTTACGCCGTCGGCGTTGCAGTCGGCGCACCGCTGCTGACCATCGCCACGCGTCGCGTGCCGCGCAAGACCGTCCTGCTCGCGCTGATGGCGATCTTCACCATCGGCAACATCGCCTGTGCGCTCGCGGCCAACTACGAGATGCTGATGGCCGCACGCGTCATCACCTCGCTGGCGCACGGCACGTTCTTCGGCGTCGGCTCCGTCGTGGCCACCGGCCTCGTGCCGCCGGAACGTCGCGCCTCGGCGATCTCGATCATGTTCACCGGCCTGACCGCCGCCACCCTGCTGGGTGTGCCGGCCGGCGCCTGGCTCGGTTTGCACTTCGGCTGGCGCGCGACCTTCTGGGCCGTCGCCGTGATCGGCGTCATCGCGTTCACCGTGCTCGCAGTCTTCGTGCCACGCGGCAACGCCGATGAGCAGCCCGCTCGGTTGCGCGAGGAAATCGCAGTGCTCGGCCGGCCGCAGGTGCTGCTCGGTCTCGCGGTCACCATCCTCGGCTTTGCGGGCGTGTTCCTCGTGTTCACCTTCATCCAGCCGCTGCTGACGCAGGTTACCGGCGTGGCGGAATCATCTGTTTCGCCGATCCTGCTGGTCTTCGGCGGTGGCTTGGCCATCGGCAACCTGCTGGGCGGCCGGCTCGCGGACCGTGCGCTGATGCCAGCGCTCCTCGGCACGCTGCTCGCCCTGGCCGTGGCGCTCGGCGCGATGCAATGGCTGATCCACACACCGACCACCGCGGTGATCTTCGTGCTGCTGCTCGGCATTGCGTCTTTCGCGACGGTCGCGCCGATGCAGATGCGCGTGCTGGAGAAGGCTGCCGGCGCGGGCCAGAACCTCGCCTCCAGCCTGAACATTGCGGCCTTCAATCTTGGCAACGCCCTCGGCGCATGGGCCGGCGGCATGGTGATCGACCACGGTCCGGGCCTCGAAGCCCTGGGCTGGGCCGCCGCCTTGTTCACCCTCGGCGGCCTGGGCATCGCCCTCTGGAGCCGCGCGCTCGACCGTCGCGTCGCCTTGCCGGAATGCGCGACCGCAGGCGCCTGACATCCGCCCTTCCTCTCGATCAATGGAGAACCCCATGGAACAACGCTATCTAGGCAACTCCGGCTTCAAGGTGCCAGCACTCGGTTTCGGCACCGGCACCTTCGGTGGCAACGGCCCGCTCTTCAGCGCGTGGGGCACCACGGACGTGGCGGCCGCCCGGCGCATCATCGACATCTGCCTCGACGCCGGCGTCAATCTCTTCGATTCGGCGGACGTCTACTCGAACGGCGCATCGGAATCGATCCTCGGGGCCGCGCTCGAAGGCCGGCGCGACAAGGCGATCATCTCTACGAAGCTTTCGCTGCGCTCGGGCGACGGGCCGAACGATGTCGGCTCATCGCGCCACCACCTGATCAAGGCGACCGACGCGGCGCTGAAGCGCCTCGGCACCGACTACATCGACCTGCTGCAGCTGCACGCCTTCGATGCAATGACGCCGGTCGAAGACGTGCTGGGCACGCTCGACGACCTCGTGCGCGCGGGCAAGGTGCGCTACATCGGCGCTTCGAATTTCTCGGGCTGGCAGTTGATGAAGTCGCTGGCGACATCGGAGCGTCGCGGCCTCGCGCGCTATGTGGCCAACCAGACCTACTACTCGCTGATCGGCCGTGACTACGAATGGGAGCTGATGCCGCTCGGCATCGACCAGGGCGTGGGCGCGATCGTCTGGAGCCCGCTCGGCTGGGGCCGCCTTACCGGCAAGATCCGCCGCGGCCAGCCGCTGCCGCAAGGCAGCCGCCTGCACGACACCGCCGTCTTCGGCCCGCCGGTAGAGGATGAACGGCTCTACCGCGTGATCGACGCGATGGACCGGATTGCCGAAGAGACTGGCAAGTCGATCCCGCAGATCGCGCTCAACTGGCTGCTGCGCCGACCGACGGTGGCGAGCGTGCTGATCGGCGCGCGCGACGAGGCGCAGCTCAAGCAGAACCTTGGCGCGATCGGCTGGGAACTCACGACCGACCAGGTCGCGCGGCTCGATGCCGCGAGCGCGGTGACGCCGCCCTATCCGTACTACCCGTACTGGAACGGCCAGTTCTCGGAACTCAGCCCGCTGCCGGTGCCCGTGCCCGCGAAGGCGGCCTGATCAGGCCTCGACCAGCACCTCGAACCCGCCCCAGAACATGCGCTTGGCATCGAAGGGCAGGTTCTTGGTATCCATCATGTCGGCGAGGCGCGGGTCGCTCATCACCTTGGCGTTGACTTCGTCGCGGTGATCGCGCGAGTTGAAGACGACGAACGAGATGACAACCGTCTCGTCGTCCTTCAGCAGCACGCTCTGGGGATAGGACGTGACTTCACCGGACTTCACGTCGTCGGCGATGCACTCGCGGTACTGGAGCGCACCGTGATCGCGCCAGACCTCTGCGGCGCGCGCCGCGAGTTCCTTGTATTTGGCGATGCTGCTCTTGGGGACGGGAAGGACGTATCCATCGACATAGGCCATGCAAGCGTCTCCTGGATGTGGATTGGCAATGACACCGAACCGTGAAGTTCAGTGTAAGCAGCCTCCTTGCCGCGCCCAAGTCCCGAGCACCGGTGCGGGCATTGCGCCCGCACCATGGATGAGTCGCCTTACTCCGCGCGAAGTTGCGCGCGCAGGTTCGCGCCGATCTCCGGGCGCTCCAGGAAGGGATCGGCCGGGTTCTCGATCGCGACGATGTTTTCCATGCGGCTCTTCACGTTGCCCAGTGCCTTCGGGTGGCTGAACACGTAGAACTGGTTCGCGCTGATCGCTTCGAACACCTTCTGCGCGACTTCGGCCGCGGTCACCTTGCCGCTGCTCACGGCCTTGTTGCTCATGGCCTGGCCGATGAGCTGGCTCTTGGTCAGCTTGCCGGCCGCGAGCGAACCGGGCCGATTGCGCTCGCTCTGCGTGATGCCGGTGGGCACGAAGTACGGGCACAGCAGGCTTGCGCCGATCTGGTCGGTGACAAGCTTCAGGTCCTGATAGAGCGTCTCGGTGAGGCTCACGACGCCCGCCTTTGCGGTGTTGTAGATGCCCATGTTGGGCGGCGTGAGCAGGCCGGCCATGCTCGACGTGTTGACGATGTGGCCGCGGTACGAAGGGTCCTTGGCGGCGGCCTCGAGCATCATCGGCGTGAAGAGGCGCACGCCGTGGATCACGCCCCAGAGGTCGACGCCCAGCACCCATTCCCAATCGGCCACGGTGTTTTCCCACACCAGCCCACCTGCGCCAACGCCTGCGTTGTTGAAGACGAAATGCGGCGCGCCGAAGCGCTCCTTCACCGCTTGCGCGAGGTCCTCCATCTGCTTGGCGTCCGCCACGTCGACCTTGCGAGCCAAGACCTGCGCGCCGGCGGCTTCCATCTCTGCCTTGGCCTTGTCGAGCGCATCCTGCTGCACGTCGACCAGCACGAGGTTCATGCCGCGGGCCGCGCCGATGCGCGCGCACTCCAGGCCGAAACCGGAACCGGCGCCGGTGAGAACAGCCGTGGTGCCCTTGAAATCCTGAATCATTTGCGCGTGTCCTTTCGTCTCTTGAGTGGTGATGTGCGAAACCGCTATTGAAATACGGAAAGCCGATCCGCGCAGTCGCGAAGGTGCCCGTAGTGCCGGGCTGACGAAAATATCGACATGAACCCTCAAGACAATTCATCGCCCGACAGCACAGCCGCACGCGTCGCGTTGTGGCGCGCGCTGCATGTGGAAGTCGACGCCCCGCCGCATGTGCTGGAAGACACCGTCGGTCTCCGGTTGCTGGCACCGGGCAAGGAGTGGCGCGAACGCGGCGACATGGACCCTGGGTTCACGCGGCCCTTCCGGCATCCATCGTGGCGCGTGCCCGCTTCATCGAGGATCTGGTGGCTGAACAGGCCGGGCATGGGCTCACCCAGTACGTCATCCTCGGCGCAGGCCTGGACACCTTTGCGCAGCGAAGGCCCGAGATCGCCTCCAGGCTCCATGTCTTCGAGGTGGACCCGCCCGGCCCTCAGGCATGGAAGCGGCAACGGCTGGACGAACTGGGCTTCGGAACGCCCGAATGGCTGCACTTCGTCCCGGTCGACTTCGAGGCCAGGGAATCCTGGCTCGACGGCCTGAGGAAGGCCGGCTTCGACGAAAGCAAGCCCGCGATCGTGGTGTCGACCGGCGTCAGCATGTACCTGAGCAAGGAAGCCAACGCAGCGACCTTGCGGCAGGTCGCTGCGCTGGCGCCCGGATCGATGTTCGCCATGACTTTCCTCCTCCCGCTGGACATGGCGGAGCCTGACGTGCGGCCGGGGCTGGAGATGGCGGAGAAAGGCGCAAGGGCGAGCGGCACGCCGTTCATCAGCTTCTTCAAGCCGCAGGAGATGGTGCAGATGGCGCGCGATGCAGGCTTCAGCGATGCACGGCACGTGTCGGCGGCGGACCTGACCGAGCGCTACTTCAAGGACAGGCCGGACGGCCTTCGCCCGCCGATCAACGCCGAGGAACTGCTGCTGGCACAGCGCTAGGACGAGTCCGCCGACAGGTTCACAATCGCGCCGGACACCACCCAGGAGGCACGCGATGGCGATTCCTGCTTCGGACATCAAGTTCGCCGGCTCGATCCCGGCGCTCTACGACGAGTACCTCGTCCCGATGATCTTCGAGCCGTACGCGGCCGAGACAGCGCCACGGGTCGCCGCCCTGTCGCCTTCTCGGGTGCTGGAAACCGCCGCCGGGACCGGCGTCGTGACCCGCGCGATGGTGCGAAGCCTGCCGGCGAACGTCGAGATCATCGCCACGGACCTGAACCAGCCCATGCTCGACCGGGCCGCTTCGACGGGGACACCGCGGCCGGTGCAGTGGCAACAGGCGGACGCAATGAAGCTGCCGTTCGAGGATGCGAGTTTCGATGTGGTGGTCTGCCAGTTCGGTGCGATGTTCTTCCCCGACCGGTCGGCCGCGTACGCGGAAGCGCGTCGCGTGCTTCGCCCCGGTGGAGCTTTCGTGCTCGCCATCTGGGACCGGATCGAAGAAAACGAATTCGCCGATACCTCGACGCAGGCGCTTGCCGAACTGTTCCCCGCCGATCCGCCACGCTTCATGGTGCGGGTGCCGCACGGCTATTACGACCGGTCGGTGATCGAGCGCGATCTCGCAAACGCGGGATTCGCCGCCAATCCTGCCTTCGAGACCATCGCAGCACGCAGCCGCGCCGCATCGGCGCATGCAGCGGCGTTCGCGTATTGCGAGGGCACACCACTGCGCAACGAGATCGAAGCCCGCTCGGCCAGCTTCGCCGAGGCCACGGCCGTCTGCGAAGCTGCCATCGTGCGTCGTTTCGGCAGCGGGCCCATCGACGGGAAGATCCAGGCGCACATCGTCACGGCGCATCGCTGAAGCGGCTCAGCCTTCGACCTTCCGCAGTACGTACCCGATGCGCGGAAAGTGCACGTGCACCGTACCGAAGCGCTCGCCGGTGCGGCGCAGCGTGTAGTGCGTGCGCGTGGCGGCGATGAGCTCGCCATCGGTCGGCTCCGGTCCGAAGCTCTCGGCGGTAATCGTCACGTGCGAGCCGAGCGGGATGCCGTGGTCGTCCTGGAAGGTGCTGTCCGACAGCAGCGTGTGCGGGATCGAGGCCCGGGCCACCTCGAAGGCCTGGGCTTCGTCGAAGGTCTCCATCGTGCCGTGGCCGATGCCCGCCATGCGGTCGAGCCAGTCGACCACCGCCGGCGTCAGTTGCAGGATCTCGGCCATCGACGGCGTGCGCTTGCGGGTGAACCACAGCGGGTGGTAGCACGCAAAGTCCGCCACCGTGGGGTAACCGCCGAGCAGGTAGTCGGTGTCGTCGAGCATGTCAGACAAGCGCCGCAGGTACGACTTGTAGGCCGATGTGGCGTCACCCGGCCGCAAGCGGACCATGTTGGTGCTCATCGCCTTGCGGTCTTCGCCGAAAGCCTTGGCGGCTTCTGGCGGCGCCTTGGCGAAGACCTCCGCCGCGCCCTTGCCGCTGAGGTTGTAGGCCATCGCGGCCCAGAACAGGCTGCTGTCGGCCCACTGCGCGACCACGCGCGACAGGCCTTTGCCCGGCTCGGGATAGAGCGACGGCAGCGGCGTGAGGTGTTCGAGCACATCGCAGATCAGCGCGGTGTCGCAGTAGATGTCCGCACCGATCTGCAGCACCGGCACCCGGCGGTAGCCGCCGGTGAGCGTCACATAGTCCGGCTTGGGCATGATCTGCGGAACAACCACCGACTTCCAGGTGAGCTTCTTGTAGCCCATGATCAGCCGGATCTTCTCGGAGAACGGCGAGGTCGCGTAGTGATGGAAGATCAGTTCTGCCATGGAAATCCTTCGCGTTGCGTTGATTCAATGCGGCTGCGCGCGCGAAATGATCGCATCGAAATCGACCGATGAGCCAAGTGTTCCGAACGCATGGCCCCAATCGCCGCCAAGTCGTGAGGCACAGAAAGCGCTGGTGACCTCGGCCGGCGCGGTCTGCGCCAGCAAGGCGGCCTGAACCGCCAGCGCCACATCCTGCGCCAGCCGGCGCGCCTCGATTTCCGTGGCCATCGCCTCGATGCGCGCCGGCAACGCATCGGCGAGCCGGTCGAGCGCGGCATCGGTTCCGCGCGCAGGGGCAAGCTCCTGTGCGATGGCCGCGACCGCGTCGCCCTTGCGCAGGCCGCGCAGCAGATCGAGCGCCATGATGTTGCCGGCGCCTTCCCAGATGGAATTGAGCGGCATCTCGCGATAGACGCGCGCCATCACGCCTTCACCGCCCTCTTCCACATAGCCGTTGCCGCCAAGGCATTCCATCGCCTCCTGCGCCAGGAGGCTGCCGCGCTTGCATATCCAGAACTTGGCCACGGGCGTGAGCAGGCGCGCCATCAGGCGTTCATGTTCGTCGTCCGGCCGGTCGAAGGCCCGCGCGAGTCGGATTGAAAGCGCCGTGGCCGCTTCGCTTTCGAGCGCCATGTCGGCCAGCACGTTCTTCATCAACGGCTGGTCGATGAGCGGCTTGCCGAACGCGCTGCGCTGCGCAGTGTGGTTGAGCGCAAGGCTCAGGGCCTGCCGCATGAGTCCGCTGGTGCCGAGGGCGCAGTCGAGCCGCGTCATCGTGCCCATCTCGAGGATCTGCGGAATGCCGCGACCTTCCTCGCCCACCAGCCATGCGCTCGCGCCACGGAACTCGACTTCGGAGCTCGCATTGGCCTTGTTGCCAAGCTTGTCCTTCAGCCGCTGGATCTGGATCGCGTTACGGCCGCCGTCGTCGAGCACGCGCGGCAGGAAGAAGCACGACAGCCCGGCAGGCGCCTGCGCCAGCACCAGGAATGCGTCGCACATCGGCGCGGAGAAGAACCACTTGTGGCCGGTGATCTCGTAGCGCTCGCCCCAGGCATCACTGCCCACGCGAACGGCGCGGGTGGTGTTCGCGCGCACGTCCGAGCCGCCCTGCTTCTCGGTCATGCCCATGCCCATCGTCACGCCGGGCTTGTCGGACCACGGCTGGAGGTTCGGGTCGTACCAGAGGCTGGACAGCTTCGGCCCCCAGTCGGCATGGATGGCTGCGTTGCCGCGCAAGGCCGGCGCCACCGCGTAGGTCATCGAGATCGGGCACAGGATCGAAGGCTCCAGCTCGGTGAACAGCATGAAGCCGGCGGCACGATGCACATGCGGCGAAGGCCCGGAGGCCGCCCATGCCGCTCCGTGCAGGCCGGAGCCGACCGCCGTCGACATCAGCGCGTGATAGCTCGGGTGAAACTCCACCTCGTCGATGCGCCGACCGAAGCGGTCGTGCGTGTGCAGCACCGGCGTGTGGATGTTCGCCAACCGCGCGTGCGTCTGCATCTCGGCAGACCCAAGCGCCGCGCCCAGGTGGCCCAGCCCGGCGGTGTGCAGCTGCGGCGCGTTGAACTTCAGCGCGTCGCGCAGCGGCCGGTTGGTCTCGAAGAGGTTGTAGCCGGTCAGCGGAGCCGGCTGGTTGAAGACTTCGTGAGTCGCATCCATGGCCGGCCTCCGTGAGGTTTGTCAGATGAGCTTGACGAGCTGCTTGCCGAAGTTGCGGCCCTTCAGCAGGCCGAGGAAGGCTTCGGGCGCGGCCTCGATGCCTTGCGCGACCGATTCGCGCGGACGGAGCTTGCCGCTCGCCACCAATCCACCGAGTTCGGCCAGCGCTTCCGGCCACACTTCCATGTGTTCGCTGACGATGAAGCCTTCGAGCTTGATGCGGTTGATGAGGAACAGCGACGGGTTCGCGAGCGGCAGCGGCTGGCCGTCATAGCCCGCGATCATTCCGCACAGGGCAACGCGCGCGAAGGCGTTGGCACGCAGCAGCACGGCGTCGAAGATGTACCCGCCGACGTTCTCGAAGTAGCCATCGATGCCGTTCGGGCAGGCTTCCTTGAGCGCGGCGCTCATGCTCTTGACGTCCGGGTGCTGACGGTAGTCGATGCAGGCATCGAAGCCGAGTTCATCGGTCACGTACTTGCACTTGTCGGCCCCGCCCGCGATACCCACCACGCGGCAGCCGCGCGCCTTGGCGAGCGCACCGAAGGCACTGCCGACCGCGCCGCTGGCCGCGGTGATGACCAGCGTCTCGCCCGCCTTCGGGTTGATGATCTTCACGAGGCCATACCAGGCCGTAACGCCGGGCATGCCGACCGCGCCGAGGTAGTGCGACAGCGGCACGTGCGTCGTATCGACCTTGCGCAGCATGCCGGGTTGCGAGGCATCGACGACGCTGTATTCCTGCCAGCCGCCGAAGCCGACGACCTTGTCGCCGACGGCGAACTTCGGATGCTTGCTCTCGACGATCTCGCCGACGGTGCCGCCCTGCATCACCTGACCGAGCGGCTGCGGCTGGGCGTAGCTCTTCGACTCGTTCATGCGGCCACGCATGTAAGGATCAAGGCTCATGAAGTGATGGCGGACCAGCACCTGGTTGTCCTTGAGCGCCGGCGTCTCGCTGGTGACGAGCTTGAAGTTGCTGGCGACGGCTTCGCCTTCGGGGCGGTTGTCGAGGATCTGTTGCTTGTTGGTGGGCATGGAAAGCTCCGTGTCTGAATCAGTCTGTTGAGGGCGGGCGCATTTCGTTGGCGCTCGCGGGGCCGGTCGGCAGCCGGCGCTTGACGTACTTGAAGGTGCCGGTGGCGTGCGAACAGACACGCTCCTGTGCGTCGTAGATCCTTGCTTCGGTGAAAGCCATCGTCGCGGTGCGGTGCAGCAGCTTGCCGCGCACGATCAGCGGGCCGACCGCTGGCGCCATGAAGCTGGTCTTCATCTCGATCGTCACCACGCCGATCTCCGGCGTCTCGCTGCGCGCAGCAGCGGCCTGCGCGACGTCGAGCAGCGTCATGCATACGCCGCCGTGCGTCACCTCGAAGGTGTTGAGGTGCTCGGGTCTCGCGGTGAATTCAATCTCGGACTCGCCGGCCTCGAACTTCGTGATCTGAAAGCCGAGATGGCGCGCGAACGGAATCTGGTCCGTATAGGACCGCAGGTTGATGGTCTTGCTGGAATCGGTCATCTCAAGCGCCAAGAACCACGCTTACACCGCCGTCCACTGCAAGCCATTGGCCGGTGATGTGCTTGCCTGCATCGCTGGCGTACAGCAGCGTGATGCCCTTCAAATCTTCGTCGTCGCCGAGTCGGCCGAGCGGCGCATGCGAAGCCATCTTCTCCTCGCCGATCGACTTGATCAGGCCGGCAGCCATCTTCGTCATGAAGAAGCCCGGGCAGATCGCGTTGACGTTGATGCCATACTTGCCCCATTCGGCCGCCAGCGTGTGTGTGAAGCCGATCACCGCACTCTTCGACGTGTTGTAGGCAATGGTCTGCATCTCGGGTGGGTTGCCGTTCAGGCCCGCGATGGAAGCGATGTTGATGATGCGACCGCTCTTCTTCGGGATCATGTAGCTGCGCGCGATCTGCTGCGCGAGGATGAAATAGCCGCGCACGTTGAGGTTCATGACCTTGTCCCAGGCCTCGACCGGGTGGTTCTCGGCCGGTGCACCCCAGCTTGCGCCTGCGTTGTTGATCAGGACGTCAACCGCGCCCATGCGCTCCAGGGTTTCATCGGCCAACCGGCGCGTGTCTTCTTCCTTCGAGCAATCGGCGGCAATCCAGCGCGCATCGATGCCGGCGGCCTGCAGCTCTGCTGCGGCCTGTTCGAGGTCGTCTGCCTTGCGCGAACTCAGCATGATCTTTGCGCCGGCCTCGCCGAGTGCATGGGCCATCTGCAGCCCGAGGCCGCGCGATCCGCCGGTGACGAGCGCGACCTTGCCGGTCAGGTCGAAAAGATTCTGGATGCTTCTTGCAGTCATGGTGTCTCCGTCGGAATCAGTTGGTTTCGTAGTCGAGCACGGTGCGCGATTCGCGGAGGCCGCCGAGGACGGCCGACACTTCGACGTGCACCGGGTGCTCCAGATAGGCCTGCAGCGCTGCCTTGTCGTCGAAGGCCGAGACGAGCACCACGTCCACGTTGGCTTCGAAGCCTTCAGTGCGGACGGCTGCTTCGAATTCGCGCATGCCGGGCACCAAGCCCTTGCAGCTGTCGAGCTTGGCCTTGAACCTGGCGGCGTCGCCCGGGTTCTTGAGCTTCCACATGACGATGTGTTTGATCATGTTCCTTGGCCCTACTTCTTGCTCGAAAGGCGCGACCGCACGTAGATCAGCACGACGCCCAATGCAGCAACCACCGCACCCGGCACAGCCATGGCCCAGCCGAGCGCCTCGTTCTCGCGCCCGGTGGCGATGCCGAGGATCAGGGTGAGCAAGCCGCCGTAGATCAGGATCCAGATCCATTTTTCCAGCGTGGCGTGCGGTTTGGTTGCGGTCATCAGAAAGCCTCCTCGGGCAGTGCGGCACAAGTCGGGTCACGCGACTCCACGACATTGAGCCACGCGCCGATCTTCGGCAATTCGTAGTTGAAGAAAAAGTCCGTTGCGCCGACGCGGCCCGCGGTGGCCGGCTGCGACTTCGCCGCATCGGCTTCGAGAGCACGATGCGCGACGTCGAGCCAGATCCACGCCAGCACCACATGACCGAAAGCCTGCATGTAGGGCACGGCATTGGCCAGCGCCTCCTGCGGGTTGCCGGTGGACCATGCGGCCTTCGTCGCGGAAGCCACGCGATGCAGCGCGGCACCGAGCGACTTGGCGTGTCCGGCCAGCGCGGGCTGCGCGGCGGCGCGCTGGATCGTATCCGCGATTCGCGCGCCGAGCAGCGTGAGGCCGCGCCCGTCTTCCATCAGCACCTTGCGGCCCAACAGGTCGGTGGCCTGGATGCCGTGCGTGCCCTCGTGGATCATGTTCAGGCGGTTGTCGCGCCAGTACTGCTCCACCGGAAAGTCCCGCGTGTAGCCGTAGCCGCCATGGATCTGGATCGCGAGCGAATTGGCTTCGAGGCACCACTCGCTCGGCCAGCTCTTGGCGATCGGGGTCAGTACCTCCAGCAGCAGCCGCGCGTCGTCGGCGGCTTCGGGTGAGCCTGTCTTCTGCTCATCGACCAGCCGGGCACAGTAAAGCTCAAGCGCCAGCGCGCCTTCGCAATACGCCTTCTGCGCGAGCAGCATGCGGCGCACATCGCTGTGTTCGATGATGCGGACTTGCGGCTTCGCGGCATCCTTGCCAGCGGGCCCGACAGGCCGGCCTTGCGGGCGCGCCTTCGCGTATTCCAGCGAGGCGTGATAGCCGGCCATGCCGAGCATCACTGCCGCGGTGCCGACGCCGATACGTGCCTCGTTCATCATGTGGAACATGCAGTGCAAGCCCTTGCCGGGCTGGCCGACCAGGTAGCCGACCGCACCGGCCTTGCCACCCACCGGGTACTTGCCTTCACCGAAGTTGAGCAGCGTGTTGGTCGTGCCGCGCCAACCGAGCTTGTGATTGAGGCCCGCAAGCGCCACGTCGTTGCGCTCGCCGGTCAGGTTGCCCTGCGTGTCGACCATGCGCTTCGGCACGATGAAAAGCGAGATCCCGCGCGTGCCCGGAACCAGCTTGCCGTTCTCGTCCGGGATCTTCGCCAGCACGATGTGCACGATGTTCTCGGTCAACTCATGGTCGCCCGACGAGATCCACATCTTGTTGCCCGTGAGCCGATAGCGTGGCCCGAGCGGATCGTCCTGGAAGTCGGCGCCGTCCGGCACCGCACGCGTTGCCACGTCGCTCAGGCTCGAACCGGCCTGCGGCTCCGACAGGCACATCGTGCCCGCCCAGCGGCCCGAGAACTCGTTCTTGGCAAAGACTTCCTTCTGCATCTCGGTGCCATGCACCATCAGCAGATTGGCATTGCCGCTGGTCAGCATGTTCGAGCCGATGCTGACCGAGGCCATCGCGAAGAAGCTGTTGGCCGCCGCCTGCACGGTATACGGCAACTGCATCCCGCCGATGTCGTAGTCCTGCGCCGCGCTCATCATCCCCGACTCCACGAACGCCTTGTGCGCGTCGTGCGTGGCCTGCGGAAGGATCACCTTCTCGCCATCGAAATGCGGCTCCTGCGTATCGACGGTGCGGTTGAACGGCGCGTACTTCTCGCGCGCGATCCGCTCGCAGGTGTCGAGCACCGCGTCGAACGTCTCGCGCGAATGATCGGAAAAGCGCTCGCGCTCATTGAGCGACTCGGCATGGAGCCAGTCGTACAGAAGAAAGTCGAGGGTAGGACGAAGGCTCATGGTTTGATCTCAAGGCAACGGCCAGAGGAGAAGGCCAGAAACCCCGCGGAACCGGCTTAGCCGGGCCGCTGGGGTTGCCCCCGGTAGGGGGTGGAGAGCGACACGAAGTGCGCGAGCCTGGGGGCGAGTTAAAAGATTTCAAACACGCCGGCCGCGCCCATGCCGCCGCCGATGCACATCGTGACGACAGCCTTCTTCGCGCCGCGGCGCTTGCCTTCGATCAGCGCATGGCCGGTCAGGCGCTGGCCGCTCACACCGTAGGGGTGGCCCACGGCGATCGCGCCGCCGTTGACGTTCAGGCGATCAGCCGGAATGCCCAGCTTGTCGCGGCAATAGATGACCTGCACCGCGAAGGCTTCATTCAGTTCCCAGAGATCGATGTCGCTAACCTTCAGGCCCAGGCGCTTGAGCACCTTCGGCACCGCGAAGACCGGGCCGATGCCCATCTCGTCAGGCTCGCAACCCGCAACCGCGAAGCCGAGGAAACGGCCGAGAGGCTTCAGGCCCTTCTGCTCCGCGTACTTCTCGTCGACGACCACGCAGGCGCCGCCGCCATCCGAGAACTGGCTGGCGTTACCGGCAGAGATCAGGCCGCCGGGCAGCGCCGAGCGGATGCCGCTGATGCCTTCCTTGGTGGTGCCGGCGCGGATGCCTTCATCGTTCTCGACGGTCACTTCCTTGGTGCGGAGGCCCATCACCGGATCGGCCACACCAGCCAGCACCGTGATCGGCGCGATCTCGGCCTTGAACAAGCCGGCTTCGAGCGCTGCGGTGGCCTTCTGCTGGCTCGCAGCACCGTACTCGTCCATCGCGTCGCGGCCGATGTTGTAGCGCTTGGCGACCTGCTCAGCCGTCTGCAGCATGTTCCAGTAGATCTCGGGCTTGTGCTTGACCAGCCACGGATCGGCCAGCATGTGCTTGTTGGCTTCGTTCTGCACGCACGAGATGCTTTCGACGCCACCGGCGACATAGACATCGCCTTCGCCCGCGATGATGCGCTGGGCAGCGGTCGCGATGGTCTGCAGGCCCGACGAGCAGAAGCGGTTGATGGTCATGCCCGAGGTCGTGATCGGCAGGCCGGCGCGCAATGCAATCTGGCGCGCGATGTTCGAGCCGGTCGCGCCTTCAGGCGTCGCGCAGCCCATGATCACGTCGTCCACTTCGGCCGCATCGATGCCGGCGCGCTGGACCGCATGCTGAACCGCGTGGCCGCCGAGCGTGGCGCCGTGCGTCATGTTGAAGGAACCCTTCCAGCTCTTCGCGAGCGGCGTGCGGGCAGTGGAGACGATGACGGCGCTGGTCATGATGTGGTCCTTTGAAGAAGAGGAATGTCGGTTACTGGGGCTGTGCAGTGTTTTGCAGCAGCTGGTGATAGAACTGGATCGCCTCACCGTAGTTTGCGATCGCGATGCGCTCGTTGGTGCCGTGGAAACGCGCGAGGTCTTCGCTCTTCACACGGAACGGCGAGAAGCGATAGACCGAGTCGCTCACAAGACTGAAGTGGCGCGAGTCGGTTGCGGCGGTCATCAGGCCCGGCGCAACGATGGCATCCGGAAAGGTCTGCCGCACGGCCTGTTCGATGGAGCGGTAGCCGTCGCCATCGGTCGGCGACACGGGGGAAGCCTCCGAATTGCCCGGATAGCGCTTGATCTGGATCGCATCGTTGGCAAGCGCGCTCTTCATGTGCGCTTCCACGCTGTCGATGGTGTCGCCCGGCAGGATGCGGAAGTTCACCGCCGCTTCGGCGCGACCCGGCAGCACGTTGTCCTTGTTGCCTGCACGCACGATGGTCAGCGCGGTGGTCGTGCGCAGCATGGCGTTGCTGCTGGGGCTCTTTTCAAGCTGTTTCTCGATCAGTGACCTGGTGATCCACAGATTCGACAGCATGAAGCGGTTGACCCCGCTCATCTCCGGCGCCAGCGTGCCGAACATCTCCCCTGCCACGCCCTTGATGCCGCCGGGCATCGGTTGGGCCTCGAGCCGCGCGAGTGCCGCGCTCATCATGCCGATCGCGCTGTGCGCGGGCGGCATCGACGAGTGGCCCGGCGCTGTGTCGAGCGACAGGAAGAATGTGGCGTAGCCCTTTTCGGCGAGGCCGATCAGCGCCGAAGGCTTCGACAGTCCCGGCAGGACGCCATCGAGCACCAGCAGGCCTTCATCGAGCACCCAGTCCAGCCGCACGCCGCGCGACTTGAGCAACTCCGCGATCGGCAGCGCGCCGCGCAGGCCACTCACCTCCTCGTCGTCGCCCATCACGAGATAGACGGTCTGCTTCGGCTGAAAGCCGCTGCCGATGAGCAGCTCGATGGCTTCCATCTGCGCGAACAGGTTGCCCTTGTTGTCGAGC
This sequence comes from Variovorax sp. Sphag1AA, assembly GCF_014192575.1. GTDB lineage: Bacteria > Pseudomonadota > Gammaproteobacteria > Burkholderiales > Burkholderiaceae_C > Variovorax. The sequence goes on from NZ_JACHYC010000001.1 coordinate 851,390, forward strand.
GCGCCGCGGCCCCAAATGAAGCCGTCCTTGATCTCGCCGCTGAAGGGGTCGACCGTCCACGACTTCTCCGTGCCGGGCGCGATGGGCACCATGTCCTGGTGCGCCATCAACGCGACGGGCTTGGCCTTGGGATCGGAACCTGTCCAGGTATAGAGCAGCGCGTGCTGCCCGATCACTTCCTTCTTGAGGGTGGCATGGACCTTCGGGAACTGCTCGGCGAGGTACGCATGCAGCTTGTCGAATTCCGCGGCATTACCGGCGGGGTCGTCCAGGCTCGACACGGTACGGAACTGGATCCCGCCCGCAAGCCGCTTGGCAGCGGCCGGGAGATCGATCGCAAGCGGCGGCGCAGGCGCCACGGCAACCTGCCGTGACGGCGTGCGCCAGGTATTGACCGCCATTACCGCCACCAGTGCCGCGATCACCAGCACCAGCGCAAGGAACACACGTTTCAGCATGGAACGGTCTCGCCTCCGCTTAGCTGAACGACTTGCCTTCGGCGACCAGCTTCTGGATCAAGCCCGCGGGCTGCCAGAACTTCGCGTCGTCGTGCGGGTTCTTCGCGAAACGCTTCATCGACTCGGCGACGTTGTAGAGGCCGACTTGCGATGCGTAGTGCATCGGGCCGCCGCGCCAGATCGGGAAGCCGTAGCCCGTCAGGTACACCATGTCGATGTCGCCCGACTTCGAAGCAATGCCGTCTTCGAGGATGTGCGCGCCTTCGTTGACCAGCGAGTACACCAGGCGCTGCACGATTTCCTCGTCGGAGATCTTGCGCGGCGTGATGCCCAGTTCCTTGCGGTAGTCCTCGATCATCTTGTTGACGAGGTCCGACGGGATCGCATCGCGCTTGCCGGCCTGGTAGTCGTACCATCCTGCCCCGGTCTTCTGGCCGAAGCGGCCCAGTTCGCACAGCTTGTCAGCCGTGCGGCTGTACTTCATGTCGGCGATTTCGGTCGCGCGGCGCTTGCGGATCGCCCAGCCGATGTCGTTGCCGGCGAGGTCACCCATGCGGAACGGGCCCATCGCGAAGCCGAACTTCTCGATCGCCTTGTCCACCTGCTGGGGCGTGGCACCTTCGTCGAGCAGGAAACCCGCCTGACGCGAGTACTGCTCGATCATGCGATTGCCGATGAAGCCGTCGCACACGCCCGAGACCACGGCCGTCTTCTTGATCTTCTTGGCAATGCCCATCACGGTGGCGAGCACGTCCTTGGCGGTCTCCTTGCCGCGCACCACTTCGAGCAGCTTCATCACGTTGGCCGGGCTGAAGAAGTGCATGCCGACCACGTCCTGCGGACGCTTGGTGAAGGCGGCGATCTTGTCCACGTCGAGCGTGGAAGTGTTGGAAGCGAGGATCGCACCGGGCTTGATCACGCGATCGAGTTCGGAGAACACCTTTTCCTTGACGCCGAGCTCTTCGAACACGGCTTCGATGACGAGGTCCACATCCTTGAGGTCGTCGTAGGACAGCGTGGTCTTGAGCAGAGCCATGCGCTGGTCGTACTTGTCCTGCTTGAGCTTGCCCTTCTTGACCTGCGCTTCGTAGTTCTTCTTGATGGTCGCGACACCGCGGTCGAGCGCTTCCTGCTTCGTCTCGAGGATGGTGACCGGGATGCCGGCATTCAGGAAATTCATCGAGATGCCGCCACCCATGGTGCCGGCGCCGATCACGCCAACCGACTTGACCGCACGCTGGGGCGTGTCGCCGGGGACGTCGGGGATGTGCGAGGCAGCGCGCTCGGCCATGAAGAGATGGCGCAGCGCGATGGATTCAGGCGTGAACATCAGCGCGGTGAAGATGCGGCGCTCTTCGGCCATGCCGTCGTCGAACTTCATCTTCGTGGCGGCTTGCACGGCATCGACGCACTTGAGCGGCGCCGGATAGTTCTTCGACATGCCGCCGACCATATTGCGCGCGAACTGGAAGTAGGCGTCGCCTTGCGGGTGCTTGCACGGCAGGTTGCGAACCAGCGGCAGTGCCTCGCCCGTCTTGCCGGCCACCGACTTCGCGAATTCCACTGCTTCGTCGAACAGCGATTCGGCCGAACCGGCGAGCTTGTCGAACAGCTTCTGGCCTGGCAGCGAAGCGAGGAGTTCGCTCTTGACCGGCTCGCCGCTGACGATCATGTTCAGTGCGGTTTCGACGCCGAGCACGCGCGGCAGGCGCTGCGTGCCGCCTGCGCCGGGGATCAGGCCCAGCTTGACTTCAGGCAGTGCGACATTGGTGCCGGGAGCAGCCACGCGGTAGTGGCAGCCCAGCGCGAGTTCCAGGCCACCGCCCATGCAGACGGAGTGGATCGCGGCCACGATCGGCTTGGTCGATGCTTCGAGCGCGAGGATCACGCTCAGCAGATTGGGCTCCTGCAGCGCCTTGGGCGTGCCGAATTCCTTGATGTCCGCGCCGCCCGAGAACGCCTTGCCGGCGCCGGTGATGACGATCGCCTTGACCGCGGGATCGTCGATGGCTTTGGAGAGACCGTCAGTGATACCGATGCGCGTCGAGAAACCGAGGCCATTGACCGGAGGGTTGGTCATGGTGATCACGGCGATATCGCCGAGCACTTTGTATTCAGCCGTCATGCTGCGTTCCTTTGGATTGGGAGAGGATCGAAAAAACGGGGGGTTCGAAGCACTCGCGCTTTAAAAAGCACGAGTGTTCTTTTTTGCGTGAAATTCTAGGCGTTTCGGAAGTCGCCGCAATGGCGTTAGTCGCTACCGAGACAACCCTGGAGGCTCAGACCTCGAGCCATTCCTTGCGCGTGGCCCCATCGGCACGCAGGCTGTCGGGCGTGCCGTCGAACACGATGCTGCCGTGGCCCATGACGAGCGCACGGTCGGAGATCTGCATCGCGATGGTCAGTTTCTGCTCGATCAGCAGCACCGAGATGCCCTTGTCCTTGAGGGTGCGCAAGTACTGCCCCACCAGCTCGACGATCTTCGGCGCGAGGCCTTCGGTGGGCTCGTCGATGATGATCAGGTCTGGGTCGCCCATCAGGGTGCGGCACAGCGTCAGCATCTGCTGCTCGCCGCCCGAGAGCACGCCGGCCTCAGTGTGCTGGCGCTCCTTGAGGCGCGGGAACATGCCGTACATGTCATCGAAGGACCAGCGGCTGCCCTTGCCCGATCCCTTCTGTCCGAGCAGAAGGTTCTGGTGCACGGTGAGCTTCGGAAAGATGTCGCGGTTCTCGGGCACGTAGCCGATGCCGAGGTGCGCGATCTCGTATGCCTTGCGGCGCAGGATGTCCTTCTCTTTCCAATGCAGTGAGCCTTCGGCATGCACGAGGCCCATGATGGCCTTCGCGGTGGTCGACCGGCCGGAGCCGTTTCGGCCCAGCAGCGCGACGATTTCGCCGGGGCGCACGTCAAACGAAACACCATGCAACACATGGCTCTTGCCGTAATAGGCGTGGATGTCTTGGAGTTTCAGCATGTCAGTGCCCTGCACCTTGCGCGTCGGCAACCGACGAACCGAGATAGGCCTCTTGCACGCGCGCGTTGGCGCGCACCGCGGCCGGCGTGTCGAAGGCGATGACTTCGCCATAGACCACCACCGCGATCTTGTCGGCCAGGCCAAACACCACACCCATGTCGTGCTCCACCGTGAGCAGCGTCTTGCCGACCGTGACCTGCTTGATGAGCGAGATGAAGTGCTGCGTCTCCGTCTTGCTCATTCCGGCCGTGGGCTCGTCGAGCAGGATCACGTCGGCACCACCGGCGATGGTCACGCCGATCTCCAGCGCACGCTGTTCGGCATACGTGAGGTTGACCGCGAGCACATCGCGCTTCTTGCCGAGACCAACCTGCTGGATCAGCTCTTCGGTGCGCGCGTTCGCATCGTCGAGGTTCGACAGGAAACGCAGGAAGGTGTAGCGGTAGCCAAGGCTCCACAGCACGCCGCAGCGCAGGTTCTCGAACACGCTGAGCTTCGGGAAGATGTTCGTGATCTGGAAGCTGCGCGAGAGGCCCAGCCGGTTGATCTCGAACGGCCGCATGCCGTCGATACGCTTGCCATTCAGCAGCACTTCGCCGCTCGTAGGTGCGAGCCGCCCGCTGATCAGGTTGAACAGCGTGGACTTGCCCGCGCCGTTCGGCCCGATGATCGCGATACGATCGCCTGCCTCGATGGCGAGGTCCACGCCGCGAATGATCTCCGTCTTGCCGAAGCTCTTGCGCAGGCCCTTGAGTTCGATGGCGTGCGTCTTGTTCTGAACTGCGCTCATGCCAGTTCCCTCCTCTTGATTTCGGCTTCGATTTCTTCCTGCGCCTGCCCCCAGACACGCACGAAGCGGCGGCGGACCACTTCCAGCAGGCCAAGACCGACCAGCAGGACCACCGACGCGCCGAACCAGCTCATGAATGCCGAGGTGTCGAGGGTCACGCCCATGAACTCGACCGTCGGACCCAGGGCCGAGTTGAGCTGGATGTGATAGATCATCTCGATGATCGCGGCAGCACCGATGACCAACGGGATCGCGGTCAGCACCAGGCCTCCATACAAGCCCCAGAAGCGCTTGAACTTGCCGAACTTCGCGACGCGCAGGTTCATCATGATCAGGCTCGCAATGCCACCGGGCGCGAACATCACCATGAAGACGAACACCAGCCCGAAGTAGAGCTGCCAGGCCTTGGTGAGTTCCGACAGCAGCACCGCGGCGAACACCAGCAGCACCGCGCCGATGATCGGCCCGAAGAAGAAGATCGCGCCGCCGAGGAAGGTGAACAGCAGGTAGCTGCCCGAGCGGAAGGCATTGAGGCTGTCCGCCGCATTCACGATCTCGAAGTTGATCGCTGCGAGGCCACCACCGATGCCGGCGAAGAAGCCCGCGATGATGAAGGCGAAGTAGCGCACCCGCTGGGTGTTGTAGCCGATGAACTCCACCCGCTCCGGGTTGTCGCGCACTGCGTTCAGGATGCGTCCGAGCGGCGTGCCGGTGAAGGCATACATCAGCCCGGTGCAGATGAAGCAGTACACGGCGATCAGGTAGTAGACCTGGTTCTGCGGCCCGAAGGTGATGCCGAAGAAGGGCTTGCCATAGACGCGGTCGGTGGTCACGCCGCCCTCGCCGCCGAAGAAGCCGGGGAACATCAGCGCCATCGAGGCGACGAGCTCACCGATACCCAGCGTGATCATCGCGAAGGTCGTGCCTGACTTCTTGGTGGTGACGTAGCCGAAGAGGATCGCGAAGAAGCTCCCCGCAAGGCCGCCGATGATCGGGATCAGCACCAGCGGGATCGGCCAGCCGCCCTTGCCCGCGAGATTCATCGCATGGATGGCGATGAACGAGCCGAGGCCGACATAGACCGCATGCCCGAAGCTGAGCATGCCGCCCTGTCCGAGCAGGATGTTGTAGCTCAGGCAGATGATGATCAGATAGCCCATCTGCGAGAGCATCGTGAGCGCCAGGCTGCTCTTGAAGATCATCGGCGCGACGATCAGGGCGATCGCGAACAGCGTCCAGATAAAGATGCGCCCGAGGTTCCAGGGCTTGAAGCGGTAGTACGCGGGTGCGCTTGTGGTGGTGGAAGTCATGTGTCAGTCCTCCCGCGTGCCGAGGAGGCCCTTCGGCCTGAAGATGAGGATCAGGACGAGGAAGAGATACGGAAGGATCGGCGCGACCTGCGAGATCGTGAGATTGAGCAGCGGATAGCCGAACGTGCTTTCGTTCACCGCGAAGCCGATCGCTCGCAGTCCGGTCGCCATCGACTGGTCGAGCGCGACCGCGAAGGTCTGCACGATGCCGATCAGCAGCGACGCGAGGAACGCACCCGCGAGCGAGCCGAGACCGCCCACGACGACCACCACGAAGATGATCGAGCCCACCGAAGCCGCCATTGCAGGCTCGGTCACGTAGGTATTGCCGCCCACCACGCCCGCAAGACCCGCGAGCGCGGCACCGCCGCCGAACACCAGCATGAAGACGCGCGGCACGTTGTGGCCCAGCGCCTCGACCATTTCCGGATGCTTGAGCGCCGCCTGGATCACGAGGCCGATGCGCGTACGCGTCAGCAGCAGCCACACCGACAGCAGCATCAGCAGCGCGACCAGCATGATGAAGGAACGCGACTTGGGGAACTGCGTGCCGAACAGCGTGAAGAGCGGCCCCTGCAGTTGCGTCGGAAGGCCGTAGGGCACGGTGGAGCGGCCCCAGACGAGCTGCACCACTTCAAGAATCAGGAACGACAAGCCGAAGGTCACCAGCAGTTCGGGCACATGGCCGTACTTGTGCACGCGACGCAGGCTGTAGCGCTCGAAAGCGGCACCCATGGCGCCAACCAGCAGCGGCGCGATGAACAGCGCCGGCCAGAATCCGACGACGCCGGAGATGGTGTAGGCCAGGTAGGCCCCAAGCATGTAGAAGCTGGTGTGCGCAAAGTTGAGCACGCCCATCATGCTGAAGATCAGCGTCAGGCCAGAGCTCAGCATGAACAACAGCAAGCCGTAGCTCACGCCGTTGAGCAGCGAGATGACGAAGAATTCGACGGTCATCGATCGTTAGGTCACGTTGAAAAAGAAAGAGGCCCGAGTGTTGAAGTCGGGCCTCGACCGGTCAAGCTGCCTGAAGATGTATCAGGAGCTCGGACGCTTCATCTCGCACGTCGTCGGCGTGCTTGCGACATACGGCTCGTAGTACTTCACCGGAACGAAGGTGTAGCCGGTGCCTTCCTGGTCGATCGGGTACTTGCCGCCGGCCTTTTCCCACTTCGCGATGTAGAGGCCCTGCTGGAGCTGGTGGTCGGTCTTGCGCATCTCGACGTCACCGTTGAAGCTCTTGAAGCGCATGCCTTCGAGCACCGGCGCGACCTTGACCGGATCGGTGGACTTGGCCTTGGCGAAGGCGTCGCTCAGCATCGTCAGTGCGGTGTAGGCCGACTGCGTGTAGAGGTCTTCCTTGAACTTCTTGTTGAACTCGTTGCTCAGGCGCTCGATCTCGCCGCCCATGTTCGAGTGGCCGTACGCGACCTGGTACACCTTGCCTGCCGAGGCCGCACCCATGGCGGTCGGCGTGCCGCTCACGCTGCCGTAGTAGGTGAAGAACTTGACGTTGTTCATGCCGGCGTCGTTGGCCGCCTTGATCAGCAGCGCCAGGTCGGAGCCCCAGTTGCCGGTGATGACGGTGTCCGCGCCCGATGCCTTGATCTTGGCCACGTACGGCGCGAAGTCCCGCACCTGTGCCAGTGGGTGGAGGTCTTCGCCGACGATCTGGATGTCAGGACGCTTGCGCGCGAGGTTTTCCTTCGCGTACTTGGCAACCTGCACACCGTGCGAGTAGTTCTGGTTGAGCAGGTAGACCTTCTTGATGTCCGGCTGGTCCTTCATGAAGGTGGTCATTGCTTCCATCTTCATGGACGTGTCGGCATCGAGCCGGAAGTGCCAGTAGCTGCACTTGCTGTTGGTCAGATCAGGGTCGACCGCCGCGTAGTTGATGTAGAGCGCTTCCTTGCCCGGGTTGCGGGCGTTGTTCTTCTCCAGCGCGTCGATGATCGCCAGCGCCGCGCCCGAGCCGTTGCCCTGCAGCACGTAGCGTGCGCCCTGGTCCATTGCCGAGCGCAATGCGCTGGTGGTTTCCTGCGGGCTCAGCTTGTTGTCGATGCCGATGATCTCGAACTTGACGCCGGCGGCGTTCTTCTTGTTGAACTCTTCAGTCAGGAACTGATAGGTCTTCAACTGGTTGGTGCCGACCGCGGCCATCAGGCCCGAAAGCGGGTCGAGCCACGCGACTTTCACGGTCTCGCCTTTCTGCGCGAGGGCACCGGTGGCGCAAGCCGCAAGCACGGCAGCGGTTGCGAATTTCAGAGCGAACTTCATTGCGTGTCTCCTGGTCAGCTGTCGAAATGCGGGACGAGATTACAAGTGTTTGGAACCTCGCCCGTCAGGGAATGCCCGTAAGGAAATTGCCGCCGGGCCGGTTTCTATCACCCAGGCGACAGAGCGCCTCCAGTTGGTGCTACCCGGCGGTAGAAATCCGGCTCAAACGCCGGGAAGTTTGTAGTCGCGCAGCAAGTCCCGCAGCCGGGTCTTGAGTATTTTTCCGGTCGCGCCGAGGGGAATGGCGTCGACGAAGACCACGTCGTCCGGGATCTGCCATTTGGCCGTCTTGCCTTGGTAGAAGGCGAGCAGCTCGTCGCGCGTGACTTCGGCGCCGGGTTTCTTCACCACCACCACGATCGGCCGCTCGTCCCATTTGGGATGGAACACGCCGATGCAGGCCGCCATTGCGACCGCCGGATGGGCCACGGCGATGTTCTCGATGTCGATGGAGCTGATCCATTCGCCGCCGGACTTGATGACGTCCTTGCTGCGATCGGTGATCTGCAGGAAGCCGTCGGCGTCGATGGTCGCGACGTCGCCGGTCGGGAACCAGCCCCTTCCGTTGTCATCGTTGACCAGCGGATTGCCGCCCTCGCCCTTGAAGTATTCCTTGACCACCCAGGGGCCTTTGACCAGCAGGTCGCCATAGGCCTTGCCGTCCCACGGCAGATCCTTGCCGTCGGCATCGACGATCTTCATGTCCACCCCGAAGATCGCGCGGCCCTGCTTCATGCGGATCGCGGTCTGCTCTTCGGGCGACATCTCGAGGTGCTTGTTCTTCAGCGTGCACAGGGTGCCGAGCGGCGACATCTCGGTCATGCCCCAGGCGTGCAGCACCTCGACACCGTACTGTTGCTGGAACGCATTGATCATGGCCGGCGGGCAGGCGGAGCCGCCAATCACCGTGCGCTTGAGCGTCGAGAAGCGCAGTCCGTTGGCCTGCAGGTGGCCCAGCAGCATCTGCCACACGGTCGGCACGCCGGCGGCGAAGCTGACCTTCTCGGCTTCGATCAGTTCATAGACCGACTTGCCGTCGAGCGCCGGGCCTGGGAACACGACCTTGGCGCCGACCAGCGCGGCCGAGTATGGAATGCCCCACGCGTTGACGTGGAACATCGGCACCACCGGCAGCACCGAATCGCGCGCGGACAGGGTCATCACGTCGGGCAAGGCCGCCGCATAGGCATGCAGCAAGGTCGAGCGATGGCTGTACAGCGCCGCCTTCGGGTTGCCCGTGGTGCCGCTCGTGTAGCACATGCTGGACGCCGAGTTCTCGTCGAAGCTCGGCCAGGCATAGTCGGTGGAGCGCTGACCCATCCAGGTTTCGTAGCTCACCAGATTGGGGATGCCGCTGTCGGCCGGCAGCTTGTCGGCGTCGCACAGCGCGATCCACTTCTTCACCGTGGGGCACCTGGCATGCACTGCCTGCACCAGCGGCAGGAAGGTCATGTCGAAGCAGAGGATCTGGTCTTCGGCATGGTTCGCGATCCACGCGATCTGGTCCGGATGCAGGCGCGGGTTGATGGTGTGCAGGACGCGGCCGGAGCCGCTCACGCCGTAGTAAAGCTCCAGATGGCGATAGCCATTCCAGGCCAACGTTGCGACACGATCGCTGAACAGAAGTTGTTCGTCGTCAAGCGCATTGGCCACCTGCCGCGAACGCGCGGCGATCTGGCGCCACGTGGTGCGGTGGATGTCGCCTTCCACCCTGCGCGAGACGATTTCAGCGTCGCCGTGATGGCGCTCGGCGAACTCGATCAGCGACGAGATCAGCAACGGTTGGTCCTGCATCAAACCCAGCATCTAATGGCTCCTTTTCAAACGGGCTTTGGTCTTTGGTATTCGGGCCCGAGGTTCGCCCACCGGGGCGCCGCACACAATGACAGAAACCCGCAGTCTGTGAGCGCCGCTCCGGTGGTCAGGGCGCAGTGTTCTGCAACTGCGTCCCGTTGGCATCGAAGACGATCTGGCGCGGCCAGTTGGGCCAGGTCACGCCCAGTCCGGGGTGATTCGGGTCGCCGGTGCGGGCGAAGGCGGCCAGGCTGCCGACCATCGCGTCCGACAGCGCCTCGCGGCCCGGCTTGTTCGCCGCGCCGTACGCGAACGAAAACACGTTCGTACCGAAGTTGTGGAAGAAGAACACGGTGTCCAGCCCGTGCGTGGCGCCGTAGACGGTGTTGAAAGGCGCCGGTTCCTCGTTCCAGTCGAAGCGGTAGTACCAGGTCTTCGTCGGCAACTGCGCAGCGACCGAGTCGATCTGAGTCGACAGTCCGTTGAGGAAGATCGAGTTCGTCACGACGTCCGACACGGCCTTCCATCCGGTCGTCGGGGTGTCGACCGGCAAGTAGGCTGAGCTGATGAGGTCGGCCTCGGTCAGGCTCGTGGGCGCGTCGGGGTTGAAGTTGTATTGCAGGCCGAAGCGGTCGTAGTCGCTCAGCTTGAAGCCCGAGATGCCGTTGCCCGTGTAGAGGCCGAACAGGCCGGCGAAGAGCGTTCCTTCATCCTTGGTGTTGCCGATGATCATGGGCACCTTGTTGAAGGTGCCGCCGGCCACGACGGAACGCGAGTTCACCGGCAGGATGTTCCCGTCCTCGATCGGCGCCGGTGCGTTACCCAGTTGGGGGTTCGCCAGCATGATCGTCAGGAGCTTGTCTGCCGGCAGTCCGCGCAGATAGGCCGCCACCTGCTCGTTGGTCTGCGTCGCCAGCCAGGCGTTCGCCGAGGTGGTATCGGTGGCCTTGCCGTCCGCGATGACGATCGCGTTGACCAGCCCCTTCGCATAGTTCTGCGCGGTGGCGCGCGCCGAGAAGGCGATCCCGCCGCTCAGTGCGACAGCCTTGTGCAGCAGACCGGTCGATGCGGGCGAGGTCACGAGCGCCCAGGTGTTGACCGCACCCGCCGACTGCCCCATCACCGTCACGCTGCCCGGGTCGCCGCCGAAAGCGTCGATGTTGTCGCGGATGAATTTCAGGGCCTGGATCTGGTCGAGCAGCGCGAAGTTGCCCGAGTCGTTTTTCGGATCACCGGTCTTGAGCTGCGGCAGGTCGAACCAGCCGAGGAAGCCGACACGGTAGTTGACGGTCACGACGACGGCATTGGCCCGCTTTGCCAGCTGGGCGCCGTCGTAGCTCGGGTCGGCCGAGTAGCCGGAGATGTTGCTTCCGCCGTAGATGAAGACGATCACCGGCAGGTTGGCGTCCTTGCCCGCCGGTCGCCAGATGTTGAGTGTCAGGCAGTCCTCGTTGCCCACCGGCTTGCCGAAGCCTTCCCGCACGGCCAGCCCGTAGGGCGCGTCGTTGGGCGCGGGGCTGAAGTAGCGTCCGCCCTGTGCGCAGCCATGGCCGAACTGCGTTGCAGAGCGCACGCCATCCCAGGCGACCGGATCAACCGGGGGCGCCCAGCGCAGGTTTCCGACGGGCGGCTGTGCAAACGGCACGCCCTTCCACGAATAGGTACCCGAGCCGGCGCTGTCATCCACGCCCTCGATCTTTCCGGCCTTGGTCTGGCGAATCATGGGGTTCTCCTGCGCGACGACCGGCGAGGATGTGGATGAAGGTGGCGATGTCGCCTGCGAGGTCGCACTGGGAAACCACCCCGAGGACCCTCCTCCGCCGCAGGCCGCGATCGCGGCACAGGCTGTCGCGGCAGCGAGCATTCTGGCGATGAACTTCGTCGGGCTCCACCACAGTGCCCCTTGGCTTTGCGCCATTTCCACCTTTTGCATCTGTCATGTCTCCATACCGGGTTATTCGGAATGCCTGCACCGGCGCTCGGCGCCGATACTGGTCGCCCCATTCGGCGGCCTGGAAAATTCTGGATTCGCTCGCCGTTTTCATCGCTATCGCAAGCGAGCCAAATCAATGACTTTTGAAGCCGCCCACTCCCACCGACCGCGACATCGCCCCGGCTGCATGCCGCAGCCCGAACTGCGCACCAGTGCGGCGACGTGGCTCGAAGGGGTGCTGTCGGTGTTCGAGGACGAAGGGCTCGACGTGCCCTGGCTCATGCGCGGCGCCCACTTCGACCCGGATTCGCTGCATCAGCAGAACGCTCGCATTCCGGTGGACGAGATCACCACGCTGTGGCAACTGGCCATCGCGCAGGGCAAGCCGACGCTGGGACTGAGTCGCGAGCTCGCCGCCAGCCACAGCAAGCTGGGCACGGTGGGCCATGCGATGGCCTGCTGCGCCGACCTTGGCACGGCGTACGGGCTGGTCACCCGCTACATGCCGGTCATCTCCGATGCCACGGTCTTCACAGTGCAAGGTGAAGCGCGCGGCGCCTGGGTGGCCATCGAGCACATCGGTGGCCGGCTGCCGATTCCGCGCCAACGCGTGGAACACGCACTGCTCACGACCCTGATGCAAAGCAGCTGGCTGACACGCCGCGAGCTGCAGCCCCTGGCCGTGGAACTCGCATTCCCCGCGCCAGCCGACGAACGCCCGCATCGGGACGCGTTCGGCTGCCCGGTACGTTTCGATGCGCGCGCCAACCGCATGCTGATCGCCAGCGAAGACCTTGCACTCCCACTCCCCACGCATCACCCTGCGCTCGCGGAGATGCAGTTGCAGCTCCTCGAAGACCAGCTCGACCAGTTGGGCCAGACCACCACCAGCGCGCAGGTGTGCGCCGAAATCGCACGCCGCCTGCCGCATGGCGAGCCCCGCCGACAGGACGTCGCGGCGGGCCTCGGCCTGGCCGAGCGCACCCTGCAGCGCCGGTTGCAGGAGGAAACCGTGTCCTTCCAGTCCCTGCTCGACCGCACGCGACGGGAACTGGCGCAGCAATACCTTGCGCAGGAACGGCACACGCTGACTGACGTGGCCGAACTGCTCGGATTCGTCGACAGCAGCAACTTCTTCCGCGCCTGCAAGCGCTGGTTCGGGCTGCCGCCGGCGCAGTACCGTTCGCGGCTGTGGCACGAAGGCGACGCCGCCAATGCGCCGGTGCCGCGGTCCGTGCTGGCCACCAACTGAAACTACCGATCGGGGGTCGAGCCCCCCTGCGGCCAGGGGTCTCGCGCTCTGCCGGACAATCGGCCCATGACGCCCACGACTCTCCTAGCCGAACATGAAGACGCCGACACCGGACACGTCGCAGATCTGCGCCTCCGATGGGTCGAGGGTTTCTCGGCGCTGGGGCCGAGCTTCTTTACCGAACTGCGCCCCACTCCCCTGAGCGGTCAGCCCTACTGGGTCGGCCACAGCGACAAGGTGGCGCACCTCTTGGGCCTGCCTGCAGCGTGGCGCACCGACGCGGCATTGCAGGCACTCACCGGCAACACTCTCGTCGCTGGAACGCGTCCGCTTGCCACCGTCTACAGCGGACACCAGTTCGGCGTGTGGGCCGGCCAGTTGGGCGACGGGCGCGCCATCCTTCTGGGCGAAACGGAATCCGGCCTGGAAGTGCAACTCAAGGGCAGCGGCCTGACTCCCTATTCGCGCATGGGCGACGGGCGGGCTGTCCTGCGTTCCAGCATCCGCGAATTCCTCTGCAGCGAGGCGATGCATGCGCTGGGCATCCCGACCACCCGCGCGCTGTGCGTCACCGGCTCGGACGCCCCGGTGCGCCGCGAGGAAATCGAGACCGCAGCCGTCGTGACCCGGGTCGCGCCGAGCTTCATCCGATTCGGCCATTTCGAACACTTCGCAGCCCGCGAGCGCGATGAGGAATTGCGCGCGCTGGCCGACTACGTGATCGATCGCTATTACCCCGCCTGCCGCAGCACCGACCGCTTCAACGGCAACGCCTACGCCGCGCTGCTCGAAGCGGTGAGCGAACGCACCGCAGCGCTGCTAGCGCAATGGCAGGGCGTCGGCTTCTGTCATGGGGTGATGAACACCGACAACATGAGCATCCTCGGGCTCACCATCGACTACGGGCCGTTCCAGTTCCTTGACGGCTTCGACCCGCGGCATATCTGCAATCACAGCGACACGTCCGGTCGCTATGCGTACAACCAGCAGCCGAACGTGGCGTACTGGAATCTCTTCTGCCTCGCGCAGGCGCTGCTACCGCTGATCGGCGATCAGGAAATCGCGGTCGCCGCGCTGGAGTCGTATAAGACCGTCTTCCCGGAACAATACGAAGCGCGCATGCGGGCGAAACTCGGGCTCACCGACCGTGCCGAGTCTGACCGCGGCCTGATCGAGCAAGTGCTCAAGCTGCTGGCACAGGAAAAGGTCGACTACACGATCTTCTGGCGGCGCCTGTCCCGCTACATGGCCGGCGACAATCCGGACACCGTGCGCGACCTCTTCATCGACCGCAACGGGTTCGACAGTTGGTTGCAATCCTTTACCGAGCGCCATGCCAACATTCCGTCGGCGAAAGCCGCCGACCTGGTGCTCGCCAGCAATCCAAAATTCGTGCTCCGGAACCATCTGGGCCAGCAAGCCATCGAAGCCTCGCAGCGCAAGGACCACTCCGGCGTCGCCACCTTGCTCGGGCTGCTTGAATCCCCATTTGAAGAGCACGCCGGCCACGACGACTTTGCCGGATTCCCGCCCGACTGGGCTTCAACGATCGAAATCAGCTGTTCATCATGACTGCACCCATCCAGAAGACCGATGCCGAATGGCAAACCATCCTCGCCGAGAAAGGTGCCGAGCGCGCTGCGTTCGAGGTCACGCGCCATGCCGCGACCGAACGCCCCTTCACCGGCAAATATGAAACGCACTGGGACGACGGCACCTACCACTGCATCTGCTGCGGCGCGAAGCTGTTCGAATCAACGACCAAGTTCGACGCCGGCTGCGGGTGGCCCAGCTTCTCGAAAGAAGCCGTGCCCGGCGCGATCCGCAATGTGGTCGACCGTACGCACGGCATGGTGCGCACCGAGAACCGATGCGCCAACTGCGACGCCCATCTCGGACACGTCTTTCCGGACGGCCCGACCGAAACCGGCCTGCGCTACTGCATGAATTCGGCCGCGCTGGATTTCCAGAAGCGTGACTGAACGTACGCCATGAAGCTGATCCTCGACTTCTTCCCCATCCTGCTCTTCTTCGGGGCATTCAAGCTTTTCGACATCTACACCGCGACCGCCGTGCTCATGGCCGGCACGGTCGTGCAGATGACGATCATCTGGCTGCGCGAGCGCCAGTTGCTGCCCATGCAGAAGGCCACGCTGGTGCTGATCCTGTTGTTCGGCTCGCTGACACTCGTCCTGCACGACGATCGCTTCATCAAGTGGAAGCCGACGGTGCTCTACGGCGCGATGGCCGTGGCGCTGGCAGTCGCGCTGTGGGTCTTCAAGAAGAACTTCCTGAAGATGCTGCTCGGGACCCAGCTCGACCTGCCGGCACACATCTGGGGCCGACTCAACGTGGCGTGGGTCGCCTACTGCATCTTCATGGCAGCGCTCAACGGCTACGTGGCGGCGTACTTCAGCACCGAGGCATGGGTCAACTTCAAGCTCTGGGGGTACGTGTTCCCGATCGTCTTCCTGGTCGCTCAGGGGCTGTACATCTCCCCGTATCTCAAGTCCGACGAGCCGGCTGCATGACACCTCCAACCTCGCGAGATCTCGAAGCGCGGCTACGCGAAGCGCTCGACCCGTCGATGCTCGAAGTCATCGACGAAAGCGCTTCGCACGCCGGGCATTCGGGCGCCAATGCAGAGGGCTATGGCACGCACTTCCGGGTGCGCATCGCCTCGCCGCTGTTCGCCGGGAAGTCCCGCGTGGCGCGTCATCGGCTTGTGTATGATGCGCTGCAGCTTTTCATTGCACAGGGTCTTCACGCGATTGCCATCGAGACGTTCTAAGCCGCTTTGATCGCACCCCGGCCGTACTCCTTGCGGCGAAAAACTCCCCCTCCCTTTTCATCAGCGCTTTTTCACCCGCGCCCAAGGCGCGTCTACCTCCACGACAGAGGCTCCCAACATGAAGAAACATATCCTGCACGCCCTCGCAGCCGCCGTACTCGTCGGCGCGGTTCCCGTTGCCGCCTTTGCGCAGAACGCTGCCATCGTCAACGGCAAGCCGGTACCGAAGGCGCGCATGGACGTGCTGGCCCAGCAACTCGCCGCTGCCGGCCGCCCCGTCACGCCCGAGATGCAAGACCAACTGCGCGAAGAAGTCATCGCCCGCGAAGTCTTCATGCAGGAAGCGCAGAAGCAAGGCCTGGACGCCACCGACGACTACAAGAACCAGCTCGAACTCGCCCGCCAGGCGATCCTGATCCGCCAGCTGTTCGAGAACTATCGCAAGACCAACGTCGTCTCTGACGCCGACGCCAAGGCCGAGTACGACAAGTTCGTCGCAGCCAACAGCGGCAAGGAATTCAAGGCTCGCCACATCCTCGTCGAGACCGAAGACCAGGCCAAGAAGATCATTGCCGACCTGAAGAAGGGCGCCAAGTTCGAAGACATCGCCAAGAAGCAGAGCAAGGACCCGGGTTCGGGCGCCAACGGCGGCGACCTTGACTGGGCATCGCCCGCGAGCTTCGTGCCCGAGTTCTCGGAAGCAATGGTCAAGCTGGGCAAGGGCGAGATGACGCAGACGCCGGTCAAGTCGCAGTTCGGATATCACATCATCCGTGTGGACGACATCCGCCAGGCACAACTGCCGAAGTTCGAAGAAGTGAAGCCGCAGATCGTGCAGCAACTGCAACAACAGCGTCTGCAGAAGTACCAGGAAGACCTGCGCGCGAAGGCAAAAGTCGAATAACGACTTCGCTCACGCAAAAAAACAGCGGCTCCGGCCGCTATTTTTTTGTTCGCGCGGAGGCTGGAATCAGCCCACCCACTTGCGCGCGTTGCGCCAGATGCGCATCCACGGGCTGAGTTGGCTCTTGTCGCCGGAGGTCCAGCTCATCTGGATGTTGCGGAAGACGCGCTCGGGGTGCGGCATCAGCGCGGTGAACCGACCATCGGGGGTGGTCACCGAGGTCAGGCCGCCGGCGCTGCCGTTGGGGTTGAACGGATAGCGCTCGGTCGCTTGACCGAGGTTGTCGACGTAACGCATCGCAGCGATGGCCTTCGCGGGATCGCCGCGATGTCGGAAGTTGGCATAGCCCTCGCCGTGCGCCACCGCGATCGGCAGGCGGCTGCCCGCCATGCCGGCGAAGAAGAGGCTCGGTGAATCGAGCACTTCGACCATCGACAGGCGTGCCTCGAAGCGCTCGCTCTGGTTGGTGGTGAAGCGCGGCCAGGCTTCGGCGCCCGGGATGATGTCGGCCAACTCGGCGAACATCTGGCATCCGTTGCACACGCCCAGCCCGAACGTATCGGTGCGTCCGAAAAAGCCCTTGAACTGCTCCGCCAGACGCGGATTGAAGGTGATGCTGCGCGCCCAGCCAATGCCGGCGCCCAGCGTGTCGCCGTAGCTGAAGCCGCCACAAGCCACCACGCCCTTGAAGTTCGCCAGATCCGCCCTGCCCGTCTGCAGATCGGTCATGTGCACGTCGAAGGCCTCGAAACCCGCTTCGGTGAAGGCGTAGGCCATCTCGATGTGCGAATTGACGCCCTGCTCGCGCAGGATCGCGACCTTCGGCCTGGCGAGTTTCAGGAACGGCGCGGCGACGTTCTCGAGAACACCGTCGGGCAGGTGCACATGCATGCCCGGGTCTTGCGCATCGCCTGCGGCCGCGTGTTCGGCATCGGCGCAATCGGGGTTGTCGCGCTCGCGGCAGATCTTCCAGCTCACCGAGTCCCAGACCTGGTGCAGGTCGCTGAGGCTCGCGCTGAAGACGGACTTTGCATCGCGCCACACCTCGACCTTGCCCTTGCCGGCGTCCATCGACGAACTATCGGGACGGGTCTTGCCGACGAAATGGCTGTGGGTGCTCAGGCCATGCGCGCGCAGGGTTTGCATCACGTCGTTGCGATCGGCGGTGCGCACCTGCAACAGCATGCCGAGCTCTTCGTTGAAGAGCGCCTTGAGCGTGAGTTCCTCGCGTCGCGCACTGACCTGTCCGGCCCAGTTCTTGGCATCACCGTATTCGGCACGGCTGTCGCTGATGCCGTCGCCTTCGGTGACCAGGAGGTCGACATTGAGCGCAACACCGACGTGGCCCGCGAAAGCCATTTCGCAGGCCGCCGCGAACAGGCCGCCGTCGCTGCGGTCATGCATCGCGAGGATCTTGCCGTCGGCGCGCAGTGCATTGACTGCATTCACCAGCTTCACGAGGTCCTGCGGATCGTCGAGATCGGGCACCGTATCGCCGCTCTGCTCCAGCGTCTGCGCGAGGATGCTGCCAGCCATGCGATGCTGGCCGCGGCCCAGGTCGACGAGCACCAGCGTGGTGTCAGGCTCGGTGGCGTCGAGTTGCGGCGTGAGCGTGCCGCGCACATCCGCGAGCGTCGCGAAGGCGCTGACGATCAGGCTGACCGGTGAGGTCACCTTCTTGTCGGCGCCGCCGTCCTTCCACTGCGTGCGCATCGATAGCGAATCCTTGCCCACGGGGATCGAAATGCCGAGTGCCGGGCAGAGTTCGAGGCCCACCGCCTTGACGGTTTCATAGAGCGCCGCGTCTTCGCCTGGCTCGCCGCAGGCGGCCATCCAGTTGGCGGACAGCTTGACGCGCGACAGCTCGATCGGCGCGGCCAGCAGGTTCGTGATCGCTTCGGCCACCGCCATGCGGCCCGAAGCCGGCGCATCGAGCGCAGCCAGCGGCGTGCGTTCGCCCATGCTCATCGCTTCGCCAGCGAAACCCTTGTAGTCGGCCAGTGTGACCGCGCAATCGGCCACCGGAACCTGCCACGGGCCCACCATCTGGTCGCGGTGGCTCAGGCCACCGACGGTGCGGTCGCCGATCGTGATCAGGAACCGCTTCGATGCCACGGTCGGATGCGACAGCACGTCGATCGCAGCCTTCTGCAGATCAACGCCGGTCAGGTCCAGCGGCTTGAAGGTGCGCACGACCGACTTCACGTCGCGCAGCATCTTCGGCGGCTTGCCGAGCAGCACGTCCATCGGCATGTCGACGGGCTGGTCGTCAGCGCCCTCGTCCGCGAGCAGAAGCTGGCGGGCCTCGGTTGCGACACCGACGACCGCGAACGGGCAGCGCTCACGTTCGCAGAACGCGCGGAACTGGTCGAGCGAATCGGGCGCGATGGCCAGGACGTAGCGCTCCTGGCTTTCGTTGCACCAGATTTCCTTGGGTGCCATGCCAGATTCTTCGAGCGGCACCGCGCGCAGATCGAAGCGGGCCCCACGGCCGGCATCGTTGGTCAGCTCGGGGAACGCGTTGCTCAGGCCGCCTGCACCAACGTCGTGGATTGCGAGGATCGGATTGGCCGCGCCCTGCTGCCAACAGTGGTTGATGACCTCCTGCGCCCGACGCTCGATTTCGGGGTTGCCGCGCTGGACGGAATCGAAGTCGAGTTCGGCGAGGTTCGCGCCGGTGGCCATCGAGCTGGCCGCGCTGCCGCCCATGCCGATGCGCATGCCGGGGCCGCCGAGCTGGATCAGCAAGGCCCCCGCAGGAAACTGGATCTTCTTGGTCTGGGTGGCGTCGATGCTGCCAAGGCCGCCCGCGATCATGATCGGCTTGTGATACCCGCGCTGAACGGTATCGACGTCGCTCGCGGCGGCCTGCTCGTATTCGCGGAAGTAGCCGAGCAGGTTCGGGCGGCCGAATTCGTTGTTGAAGGCGGCGCCGCCGAGCGGACCCTCGGTCATGATCTGCAGCGGGCTGGCGATGTGCTCGGGCTTGCCGTAGCTGCCTTCCTTCGGCCAGAGCTTGGAGACGGTAAACCCGGTCAAGCCTGCCTTGGGACGCGAACCGCGCCCGGTTGCGCCTTCATCGCGGATTTCGCCGCCTGCACCGGTCGACGCACCGGGGAACGGCGAAATCGCGGTCGGGTGGTTGTGCGTCTCGACCTTCATCAGCACATGGTTGGTCGCGTCGGTCTTGGCGTAGCCGGCCGAACCGACCGCGGCCACGAACCGCTCGACCGCATGGCCTTCCATGATCGAGGCGTTGTCCGCGTAGGCGACGACCGTGTGCTGCGGGTTCTGGCGTTCGGTGTGCCGGATCATCGAGAACAGGCTCTGCGGCTGCGGCTGACCGTCGATGATGAAGTCGGCGTTGAAGATCTTGTGGCGGCAATGCTCGCTGTTGGCTTGCGCGAACATCATCAGTTCGACGTCGCTCGGGTCGCGGCCCAGCTTGGTGAAGGCGTCCACGAGGTAGTCGATCTCGTCCTCGGCCAACGCGAGGCCGAAGGTCTTGTTGGCTTCGACCAGCGCGGCGCGGCCACCGTGCTGCACGTCGACATGGGCCATCGGCTGCGGCGGCAGTTCGGCGAAGAGGCCGGCGGCGTCATCGAGCTGGGGCAGCACGGATTCGGTCATCCGGTCGTGCAGCAGGGCCGCGACGGCAGCGAACTTGTCGCCGTCAAGAGAGGCGGCTTTGCCCAGCGCCTTGTCGAGCAGCGGCGCCTTTAGGGTGAGGTGGTATTCGGTGACCCGCTCCACGCGGTGCAGGGCCAATCCGCAGTTGTGGGCGATATCGGTGGCCTTCGAAGCCCAGGGCGACACGGTGCCCAGACGCGGCGTGACGACGACCGTTGCACCGGCCTTCGCCGGGGCGACGAAGGGCTCGCCGTAGCCCAGAAGCGCCGAAAACTGCGCCTGGGCCGCTGGATCCAGCGCCTTGTCGGTGCTGACCAGATGCACGAACCGGGCGCTGATGCCCTCGATCCGCGGTTCCACCGCCTGGAGTCTCGGCAGCAGTTGGCGTGTCCGGAAGTCGCTGAGCGCGCTCCCGCCCTCGAAGAAAGTCACCACATGGGCGGGATGGGAAGACGGGTTCACGGGCAACGTCACGTTCAGGTTGGCCGGCTGGCCGATTGAGGATGAAGAAAGCGTAGAGGGCGGCAGCCGCTGACTGGGGCCATCCGCGCGAACTCTGAATTTTAGCGGTGTCAATGGGATAATTCCGGCCCATGAGCATTACCTACAAAGACGCCGAAGGCGTGGCCGGCATGCGCGTGGCATGCCGCCTCGCATCCGAAGTGCTGGACTACCTGACCCCTCACATCAAGCCCGGCGTCACCACCAACGAGATCGACAAGCTCGCCCACGACTACATCACGCAGGTCCAGGGTGCGATCCCCGCACCGCTGAACTACATGGGCGCCAGCAGCGTGCCCTACCCGAAGTCGATCTGCACTTCGGTCAACCACGTGGTCTGCCACGGCATCCCCAACGACAAGCCGCTCAAGAAGGGCGACATCGTCAACCTCGACATCACCGTCATCAAGGACGGCTGGCACGGCGACACGAGTCGCATGTTCGTCGTCGGTGATGCCTCGATCGCGGCCAAGCGCCTGTGCACATTCACCTACGACGCCATGTGGCACGGCATCATGAAGGTCAAGCCCGGCGCCCACCTCGGCGACATCGGCCATGCGATCCAGCGTTTTGCCGAAGGGAACGGCTTCTCGGTGGTGCGCGAGTTCTGCGGGCACGGAATCGGCCGCGGCTTCCATGAAGAGCCGCAAGTGCTGCATTACGGCCGCCCGGGCACGCTGGAAGAGCTCAAGCCCGGCATGACCTTCACCATCGAGCCGATGATCAACGCCGGCAAGCGCGACATCAAGGAAGACGCCAAGGGCGGCCAGTACGACGGCTGGACGATCGTCACCCGCGACCATTCGCTCTCTGCCCAGTGGGAACACACCGTGCTGGTCACCGAGACCGGCTACGAAGTGCTGACGCTGTCGGCCGGAAGCCCGCCGCCCCCCGCCTTCGTCACTGCCGCGGCTTGAAACCGCGCGTGCCCTTCAGGGGAGCCATGATGGACATCCCTTCGCTGCGCGACGCCTATCGCACGCACAAGCTGGCATTGTTCGACCAGCTCCGCAGCGCCCGCGCCCCGACGCGCAGCGTCCACACCGTGCTGCGCCAGCTCGCGGCGCTGGCGGATGAAACCCTCACTGCGCTATGGACCGATGCGGATTTCGGCAACCAGTTGGCGCTCGTCGCCGTTGGCGGCTTCGGGCGGGGCGAGCTGTTCCCCTATTCCGACGTCGATGTCCTGTTGCTGCTGCCGGAGGGCGAATCGCAAGTCGACCCCTCGCGCCTCGAGGCCTTCATCGGCCATTGCTGGGACGCGGGCCTGGAGATCGGCTCCAGCGTGCGCACCGTCGCCGAATGCCTGGCCGAGGCGGCGAAAGACGTCACGGTCCAGACCTCCCTGCTCGAATCGCGCCTGATTGCCGGCGACAAAAAGCTGTATGCCGGGTTCCGCAAGCGCTTTCTGGCCGCCATCGACCCGCTCGCCTTCTTCACGGCCAAGACGCAGGAGATGCGTCACCGCCACCAGAAGTTCGAGAACACGCCCTACGCGCTCGAACCCAACTGCAAGGAATCGCCCGGCGGCCTGCGCGACCTGCAGATCATCCTCTGGGCGACCAAGGCGGCCGGATTCGGCAATCGCTGGGACGACTTGGCGAAGAACGGCCTCGCCACCACCTTCGAGGTGCAGCAGATCAAGCGCAACGAAGCGTTGCTCAGCCTGATTCGCGCCCGCCTCCACGTGACTGCCAACCGCCGCGAAGACCGGTTGGTGTTCGACCTCCAAACCGCCGTTGCGGCGACCTTCGGCTACGTCGGCGAATCGCAGCGCAAGGCCAGCGAGGCGCTGATGCGCCGCTACTACTGGGCGGCCAAGGCGGTCTCGCAGCTCAACCAGATCCTGCTGCTCAACATCGCCGACCGGCTGCAACCGCAGGCCGACCAGCCGACGCCGATCAACGAACGCTTCTTCGAGAAGGGCGGAATGATCGAGGTCGCGAGCGACGACCTCTACGTCAAAGAGCCGCACGCGATCCTCGAAACCTTCCTGCTCTTCCAGAAGACCATCGGCGTCACCGGCCTGTCGGCGCGCACGCTGCGCGCGCTCTACAACGCGCGCCACGTGATGGACAGCAAGTTCCGCAACGATCCTGAGAACCACAAGGTCTTCATGCGGATGCTGCTGCAGCCGCGCGGCATCACGCACGCGCTGCGGCTCATGAACCAGACTTCGGTGCTGGGCCGCTACCTGCGCGTGTTCCGCAGCATCGTGGGGCAGATGCAGCACGACCTGTTCCACGTCTACACGGTGGACCAGCACATCCTGATGGTGTTGCGCAATGTGCGGCGCTTCTTTATCGCGGAGCATGCGCACGAGTACCCCGGCTGCTCGCAGCTCGCTGCAGGATGGGACAAGCCCTGGATCCTCTACATCGCCGCCCTCTTCCACGACATCGCCAAGGGGCGCGGCGGCGATCATTCGACGCTGGGCGCGCGCGACGTGCGGCGCTTCTGCCGACAACACGAGATCGCGCGGGAAGACGCCAAACTGATCGAATTCCTGGTCGCCGAACACCTGGTGATGAGCCAGGTTGCGCAGAAGCAGGACCTCGGCGACCCGGAAGTGATTGCCGCGTTCGCAAAGCGCGTGGGCAACGAACGCTACCTCACGGCCCTCTACCTGCTCACCGTGGCCGATATCCGCGGGACCTCGCCGCGCGTGTGGAATGCGTGGAAGGGCAAGCTGCTCGAAGACCTCTATCGCTTCACGCTGCGTGCACTAGGCGGCCGCATGCCCGATCCGGGTGCCGAGATCGAAGCGCGCAAGCGCGACGCGATCGCGCAGCTCGCGCTCCATGCCGAACCGCTCCAAGCACACAAGGCGTTGTGGGACACGCTCGATGTGAGCTACTTCATGCGTCACGATCCCTCGGAGATCGCCTGGCACGCGCGGCAGCTTTCCTACCATGTGCCACCGGCCGGCGTTCCGGTCGACCTGCACCGGCCGCCGATCGTGCGGGCGCGAATCTCGCCTGTGGGCGAGGGCCTGCAGGTCGCGGTCTACACGCCGGACCAGCCGGACCTGTTCGTGCGCATCTGCGGCTACTTCGACCAGGCATCGTTCAGCATTCTTGACGCCAAGGTGTACACGACAAGCAACGGCTTCGCGCTGGACACCTTCCAGGTCATCACCACCTTCATCCCCGAGCACTACCGCGATCTCATCAACATGGTCGAAGCGGGGCTCGCCAAGACGCTGAGCGAAGCCGGGCCATTGCCGACGCCAAGCAAGGGCCGCGTGTCGCGCCGGGTGCGCAGCTTTCCGATCAAGCCGCGCGTCAGCCTGCTGCCGGACGAGAAGGCGCAGCGCTGGCTGCTCAACATCTCCGCAAGCGACCGGGCAGGATTGCTCTACTCGGTGGCGCGGGTGCTGGCACGCCATCACCTGAATCTGCAACTCGCCAAGGTCACGACGCTCGGCGAGCGCGTGGAAGATACCTTCCTGATCAGCGGCCCCGAATTGCAGGGGCAGCGCGCGCAGGCGGCGATCGAAACCGAACTGCTCGACGCGCTCGCGGCCTGACGCATTGAGGAGGCGAT
Organism: Variovorax sp. Sphag1AA; assembly: GCF_014192575.1. GTDB lineage: Bacteria > Pseudomonadota > Gammaproteobacteria > Burkholderiales > Burkholderiaceae_C > Variovorax. Next base: position 875,551 of record NZ_JACHYC010000001.1, read on the forward strand.
CTTGGCTGTCACGCCTCTACGCCTGAACCCTGGTGACGATCTTCGCGCTGCACTCGATGCAGCGCTCGCTACACAGGGCTCTGCGGCCGGCTTCGTCATCGCGGGCATCGGCAGCCTGAGCGCAGCGAGCATCCGGCTCGCGGGTGCCGACGCTGCCCAGACGCTGAGCGGCGATCTTGAAATCCTGACGCTGTCCGGTTCGCTCGCGACCAACGGTTCCCACCTGCACATCAGCATTGCCGACGCCGACGGGCGTGTGCTCGGTGGTCATGTCGCGCCCGGCTGCATCGTCCGCACCACCGCAGAAGTGCTGATCGCGTGGCTGCCTGAATGGCACTTCAGCCGCGAGCCGGATGCGCGCACCGGCTATGCCGAGCTGGTGGCCCGCAAGGCCTGATCAGGGTTCCGGCTGCAGGTGCCCGACAGCCAGCCGCCGCTCCAACCACACGCTGTAGCGCGACAGCCCGAAGCACAGCACCCAATACACCAGCGCAATGAAGAGGTAGCCCTCGAGGTAGAACGGCCGCCAGGTCGGATCGCCGCCGAGAGCGAGTCCAAGGGCGCCGGTCAGCTCGAACAGTCCGACGACGGTGACCAGCGAGGTGTCTTTCAGCGTGCCGACCACGCTATTGGTCAGCGCGGGGACCACCAGCCGCAGGGCCTGCGGCAGGACGATGTCGCGCTGCACCGGCCAGCGGCCGAAGCCGAGCGCCATCGCCACTTCGGTCTGCCCGCGCGGCACGGCCTGCAGGCCGCCCCGGATGATCTCGGCCAGATACGCCGCGACGAACAGCGACAGCCCGGCCAGCACCCGCAGCAGCACGTCGGGCTGCCAGCCCGCCGGCCACAACAGCGGCAGCAGGAACGAGGCCATGAACAGCACCGAGATCAATGGCACGCCACGCACCAGTTCGATGTAGGTGGCGCAGAGCGTGCGAACCACCGGCCATTGCGAGCGCCGGCCTAGGGCTAGCGCCAAAGACAGCGGAAATGCCAACGCCAGACCGACCACCGCGAGTCCGATGGTGAGCGGCAAGCCGCCCCAGCGGTTCGTCGGCACGGATTCGAGCCCCAGCACACCGCCGCGCATCAGCACGAGGAACAGCGCAAGCGACACCAGCCAGACTGGCAGGAGCCACCACCGCCAGGTGCGCGGCCATGCGCTCAGCATCGTGGTCAGCGACAGCACGATCACCGCCACGGCCGGCCGCCATTGGTCTTCGTAGGGATAGCGGCCGAAGAGAATCGGCCGCCATTTCTCGGCAATCACACCCCAGCACGCACCATGCTGCAATGCGCGGCACGCTTCCGCATCGGGCCGGAACACCGCGTGCACCACCGCCCACTCGATCACGTAGTAGCCGGCCCATGCGAACAGCGCGACGAGCACCACGGTAAACGCCGCCCGAAGGGGCGATCCCCACAACTCCTTGCGCCATTCGATGGGAGGACGCGCGGCGCCGATCAACGCCACCCCCTCAGCGCGACGCGCGCGTTGTACCGATTCATCGCGGCTGAAATGAGCAACGAGAGCCCGAGGTACACCGCCATGATCACCGCGATGCACTCGAAGGCGCGTCCGGTCGAGTTGAGCGACGTGTTCGCAATCGACACCAGTTCCGGATACCCCACAGCCACGGCCAGCGAGGAATTCTTCGTGAGGCTCAGGAGTTGATTGGTGAGCGCGGGCACGATCACGCGCAGTGCCTGCGGCAGCACGACGATGCGAAGCTGCTGCACCGGCGAAAGGCCCAGCGCCTGTGCCGCGAGCTTCTGCCCTTGCGACACCGAAGTGATCCCGGCGCGCACGATCTCCGCGACAAAGGCTGCCGTGTAGAGCCCCAGCGCGATCACGACTGCGAGGTACTCCGGGCTCAGTGCCGCCCCGCCGCTGACATTGAAGCTGCCGCGCTCAGGCCACTCGAAATGACTGGGCCAGAAGCTGCCCTCGTCCGCGACGGGCCATGGCATCGACAACCCGCCCTTGCTGAGCCAGAAGCCGTCGAGCAGTTCGATCGGCTCAGTCGAATCCGGCAGCAGTTGCGTGAGCGCGAAGTACAGCATCAGCAACTGCACCAGCAGCGGCACGTTGCGCACCAACTGCACGTAGAGCCCGCACAGCCCGCGCACCAGCACATGGGGCGCCAGCCGACCGATGCCTAGCAAGGTGCCCAGGACGACCGCCATCACGGCGGCCGGGATCGCGGCACGAACCGTATTGATCAACCCGGCGAGAAACGCACGCCAGAACGGTTGACCCGAGCTGAAGTCCAGCCACCCTTCGGATATCTCGAAGCCCGCGGGCTGCAACAGGAAGTCGAATCCCGAACGCACGCCGCGCGCACGCAGCACCTCCAGGGCATGGTTCACGAGCCAGAAGACGCCGCCGATGATTGCCGCGATCAGCAGCGCCTGAACGATCCAGGCGACCCAGACGGAGCGGCGCCCGCTGGCTGCCTGCTGGCTCATCGAACCGGCAGTCCGTACATCTGCCCGCCCTTGTTCCAGAGGTTGTTCGTTCCGCGCGGCAGCTTCAGCACGGACTTGGGCCCGACATTGCGCTCGAAGATCTCGCCGTAGTTGCCCACGGCCTTGATCGCGCGATACGACCATTCCTTGTCCAGCCCCAGCAGCTTGCCGAGGTCATCGCCGGTGCCGACGAGGCGCATCTGTGCCGGGTCCTTGCTGTTGGCCTTCAGTTCGTCGACGTTGGCCTGCGTGACGCCGAATTCCTCGGCCTCGATGAGCGCGTTCGGCACCCATTTGACGATGGCGAACCATTCGTCGTCGCCTCGGCGCACCAGCGGCGCCAGCGGCTCCTTGGAGATCAGCTCGGGCAGGATGACGTAGTCATCGGGATTCGGCGCTTCCTTGTTGCGCAAGCCCGCAAGCGCGGAGGTGTCGGTCGTGAAAGCCTGGCAGCGGCCGGCGAAGAAGGCCTTGAACGAAGCCTCGAAGCTCTCGAACACCACCGTCTTCACCGGGATGTTCTGCGCCTTGAAGTAGTCGGCGACGTTCTTCTCGTTGGTGGTGCCTGCCTGTGTGCAGATGGTGGCGTTCTTGAGCTGCTTGGCGCTCGTCACCTTGAGCTTCTTCGGCACCAGGAAGCCCTGCCCGTCGAAGTACGTGATGGTCGTGAAGTGGAAGCCGAGCGATGCATCCCGCGTCAGCGTCCAGGTGGTGTTGCGCGCGAGGATGTCGATCTCGCCGGCCTGCAGTGCGGAGAAGCGCTGCTGCGAATTGAGCGGCACGAATTCGACCTTCTTGCCGTCGCCAAGCACCGCCGCAGCGACCGCACGACAGGTGTCGACGTCGAGGCCCGACCAGTTGCCCTGCGTGTCGGGCGCCGAGAAGCCGGCCACACCGTTGGTCACGCCGCACTTGACGGTGCCGCGCTGCTTCACCGCATCGAGCGTCTTGCCGGCGAAGGCCGGCGCGGCGGCGAAAGCCAGGATGGCGGCCACGGCGGCCAGCGCGGGACGGAAAGCCTTGTTCATTCGGAACCCCTCTTGATCTGTCTTGTCGGAATTGACGGCAGCGGGCAGTTTACGAGGGGTCGCGGACATCTGCCAAAGAACAGCCCGTTAGCTGCACATTCGTTTCCGCACATAAACATCGACCACAATCGGCGGTTTTTTCAACTCACTCGAAAAGAGGATTACTCGACCATGATTCGTTCCGATGACACCGGCAAGTTCGTTCTGCGCGTCGCCTTGGGTATCCTGATCTTGCTGCACGGCATCGCCAAGCTCCGCGGCGGCGGGGTCGGCGGCATCGCGAACATGCTGAGTTCGCACGGCGTTCCCGGCGCCGTGGCGTATCTGGTCTATGTGGGAGAAGTCCTCGCGCCCGTGCTTCTCATCGCCGGCATCTACACCCGTGCGGCCGGATGGATCGTGGCGATCAACATGGTGGTGGCGATCTGGCTGGCCCATACCGGCCAACTGTGGGAACTGGGCAAGAGCGGCGGCTGGGCGCTCGAACTGCAAGGCATGTTCCTCTTCGGCGCGATCGCGGTCGCCCTCCTCGGCGCCGGCCGCTTCAGCGTCGGCGGCACGGGCGGACGCTACAACTGATCTTCAGTCGTCTTCACCCGCATCGAGGCCTGGAAACAGGACCTCGGTGAAGCCGAAGCGCGAGAAATCGCGGACACGCATCGGGTAGAGCTTGCCGAGCAAGTGGTCCACCTCGTGCTGGACCACCCGGGCGTGAAAGCCGCTCACGGTCCGGTCGATCGGATCGCCATACGGATCGAAGCCGGTATAGCGGATGTTGGCGAAGCGCGGCACCACGCCACGCAGGCCCGGCACCGAGAGGCACCCTTCCCAGCCCTCTTCCTCTTCCACGCCGATCGGCGTGATGACCGGATTGACCAGCACCGTACGAGGCACGATCGGTGCGTCCGGGTAGCGGGGGTTGACCGTGTCGGTCCCGAAGATCACCAGTTGCTGGTCGACCCCGATCTGCGGTGCTGCCAGCCCGGCGCCGTTGACGGCGTGCATGGTCTCGAACATGTCCCGCACCAGCAGGTGGAGTTCGTCGGTGTCGAATTCGGCGACCGGCTGCGCGACGCGCAGCAATCGGGGGTCGCCCATTTTCAGGATTTCGCGGATGGCCATCGCGCCATTATCGTGACGCGACGCTCAGCCTTCAGACCCGTCCCCGCCGTGCCCAACCCGCGCCACCGCGATACCCGCCGTAGTAGCCGGCGTGGCCCCAGTACGGATACCGCCCATAGCCGTAGTACGGCCGCCCGTAATACCCACGACCGTAGTAGCCGCCATAGAAGCCGCTGAGATAGACCGACGGCCAGCCGTAGCCGTAGTACGGGTAGTAGGAATAGGGATAGGTGTAGGCCGGCTGCGAATACACGACGCCGCCGTTGTAGTACCCGCCGGCAGGGACCGCCACACAGCCTCCCAGCACGACTGCGCCGCCTGCCACGATCAAGGCCCCGAGAAGACGAACTCCGTTCATGACGCACTCCTGGTCACTCGTCTGTGTTCAACGCCAGCATGCCACCGTTGTTGACAGCGCGCTCACCCGGCGCTTGTAAAGCCGGGTCGTCAACCTTTGAGCGCGCGGCTCAGAGCCCGTTCCGCAGGATCTCCAGCATCCCCGCTTCGTCGATTACCGCCACGCCCAGGGACTGGGCCTTCTCGAGCTTGCTTCCCGCCTCGGCGCCGGCGACGACATAGTCGGTCTTCTTGCTGACCGAGCCCGCCACCTTCGCGCCCGCGGCTTCCAGCATGTCCTTGGCTTCGTCGCGGCTCAAGGTCGGCAGCGTGCCGGTCAGCACGAAGGTCTTGCCCGCCAGCGGCTTGGGCGTCCGTGCTTCGGGCTCGCTTTCCTCCCAGTGCACGCCGGCCGCGCGAAGCTGCTCGACCACCTCCCGGTTGTGCGGCTGGCCGAAGAACGTGTGCAGGCTCTGCGCGACCACCGGTCCGACGTCGTTGACTTCGAGCAGCTGCTCCTCGGTCGCATCCATGATCGCGTCGAGCTTGCCGAAATGGCGCGCAAGATCCTTCGCGGTGGTTTCGCCGATGTGCCGGATGCCCAGCCCGAAGAGAAAGCGCGGCAGCGTGGTCTTCTTCGACGACTCCAGCGCGTCGATGAGGTTCTTGGCCGACTTTTCGGCCATCCGGTCGAGCCCAGCGAGCGTGACGAGACCGAGCTTGTAGAGATCAGGCAGCGTCCGAATGAGATTGCCGTCGACCATCTGCTCGACCAGCTTGTCGCCGAGGCCTTCGATGTCCACCGCGCGGCGCTGCGCGTAGTGCAGGATCGCTTCCTTGCGCTGCGCACCGCAGAACAACCCGCCCGTGCAGCGATAGTCCACCTCGCCCTCTTCGCGCACCGCGTCCGAATCGCAGACCGGGCACTTGTGCGGCATCGTGAAGATCGGACCGCGCTCGCCGTCCGGGCGCTGCGCGCTTTCCGGCACCACGCCGACCACTTCGGGAATCACATCGCCAGCGCGGCGGACGATCACGGTGTCGCCCACCCGCACGTCCTTGCGCCGGGCTTCGTCCTCGTTGTGCAGCGTGGCGTTGGTCACCGTAACCCCGCCGACGAACACCGGCGCGAGCTTGGCAACCGGGGTGAGCTTGCCGGTGCGGCCGACCTGCACCTCGATGCCCACCACCTGCGTGAGCTGTTCTTGCGCCGGGTACTTGTGCGCGACCGCCCAGCGTGGCTCGCGCGAAACGAAGCCAAGCTGACGCTGCAGTTCCAGGCTATCAACCTTGTAGACCACCCCGTCGATGTCGTAGGGCAAGGCGTCGCGCTGTCGCCCGATGTTCTCGTGAAAGGCGATCAGTTCGATCGCGCCACGCGCACGGGTCGTCTGCTGCGCCACCGGAAAGCCCCAGGCGCCGAACTGCTGCAGCCAATCGAACTGTGTGGCGTATTCCGGGCCGCCCTGGTCGGGCGATGTGACTTCTCCGAGTCCATAGGCAAAGAAGCTCAGCGGCCGATCCGCCGCAATCGCCGGATCGAGCTGGCGAACCGCGCCTGCCGCCGCATTGCGCGGATTGACGAAGACCTTCTCGTTCTTCTGCCCATCGGCGATCTTCTGGCGCTGGCGTTCGTTCAGCTTCTCGAAATCGTCGCGGCGCATGTAGACCTCGCCGCGCACTTCCACCACCGGCGGAATCTTCGAAGCCTCACCGTGCAGCCGCAGCGGAATCTGCTGCACCGTGCGGATGTTCTGGGTCACGTCTTCGCCGATCTCGCCATCGCCGCGGGTCGCAGCCTGCACCAGCACGCCGTTTTCGTAGCGAAGGTTGATCGCCAGACCGTCGAACTTGAGTTCGCACACATATTCGACCTGCGCGCCGTCTTCGGCGAGCCCCAGCTCCCGGCGCACCCGCGCGTCGAAGGCGCTGGCGCCGGCGGGCGTGATGTCGGTCTCGGTGCGGATGGACAGCATCGGCACCTTGTGACGCACCTTGGTGAAACCCTCGAGCGGCTTCCCGCCAACGCGCTGGGTCGGCGAATCGGACGTGCGCAGTTCGGGGTATTCGGCTTCGAGTGCCTGCAGGCGCTGGAAGAGCTTGTCGTACTCCGCATCCGGGATTTCCGGCGCGTCGAGCACGTAGTAGAGGTGCGAATGGCGATGGAGCTGTTCGCTCAATGCGGCGGCCTCGCGGGCCGCGTCGTCGCGCGTCGTCATGCGGGTCTCCCGAAGAGCGGCAATTAGTTGAACAGGCGGCGCGCGAGAGGCGAACCCGCCGACAGATCACGCGCGTCAAGGGTGTCGTAAAGCTGCTCGAGATCGACGCCGATTGCGTCCATGGTCTCGTCGCGCAGCGCCTGGCCGTCGCTGTCGGTCACGATGCCATCCATGTCGCGCGCCAGCGCCGCAGCGGCGTCACGCATCCGTTCGAATGGCTTTTCCTCGCGGTCGACCTGCGGCACGTCGAGGCTGATCGAAAGCTCGCGGATTGCCGACTGCGCAGGATCGTCGGCCAGCGCAGCCTGCGTGTCGAACGACAGCCCGAGGATCGGCGGCAGGCCCAGTTCAGCCGCCGGCAGCACCATGCGGCCCGGGATCATGCCCGGCACGAAGCCGAGACGGGAGGCGTTCTGCTGCACATAGCCAGGGCTCCATGCGGCGTGTCGTGCGCGCAGCACGAAGCTCAATTGCGCGTCGTGCGAGCTGGCGAATTGATCGAGTTCGCGCCCTCGTGCGACTTCGTCGAGCATCTCGGGAAACTCAGGTGCGCCGTTGACGGCATCCGCAAAGGCTTGCGCCTTGACGACGAACTCCGAGTACTCGATCTCGTTGAGCGCGCCGGTGCGATTGGCGAGTTGCACGCCGACCTGGAAGGCGCTGTACCGCTGGCCCTGCACCGCCGGCTCCCAAGCGCCCGTGTGTTCATTGAGGCCTTCGATCGCCACCGGCTTGCTGCCGGCCCGGCGCGTGGCCGGCATCGCGGCAATCGCCGCATCGCCGGAAGCCAGCCCTTCGAGGGAAATCGGCGCGATGACGTCGATCAGCGGATCCAGGCCGCCACGGCGCTCGGCCGATGGCACGGGCAGCGCGCTCGGTGCGGGCAGCGCCGGGTCGAATAGCGGCTCGTGTCGCTCGGCGCCTGTCACCTGATGCGGATCGACGTGAAGCACCGGCTCGCGGTCTTCCTGCGGCGCATCGTCGTCGTCCTGCTCGGGCAACTGCGAGTTCCGTGCATCAGGCTGACGCGGGGCGTTGCGGTGCGAGGTCCATGCGTTGTAGCCGACCACTGCGGCAAGGGTGAGGCCGCCCAGGATGGCGAGTGCGACGGTAAGGCTGCTCATGCAGCCTCGACCATCGAAACGGCCGATTCCATGTCCACCGCGACGATGCGCGAGACACCCTGCTCCTGCATGGTCACCCCAATGAGTTGCTCGGCCATTTCCATCGCGATCTTGTTGTGGCTGATGAAGAGGAACTGCGTCTCACGGCTCATGGAGGTCACGAGCTTGGCGTAGCGCTCGGTGTTGGCGTCGTCGAGCGGCGCGTCCACTTCGTCCAGCAGGCAGAACGGCGCCGGGTTGAGCTGGAAGATCGCGAACACGAGCGCGATAGCGGTGAGCGCCTTTTCGCCGCCCGAGAGCAGATGGATGGTCTGGTTCTTCTTGCCCGGCGGCTGCGCCATGACCTGCACACCGGAGTCGAGGATCTCGTCGCCGGTCATCATCAGCTTGGCATTGCCGCCGCCGAACAGCTCCGGGAACATCCGGCTGAAGTGGTCGTTGACGATCTTGAAGGTGCCACCGAGCAATTCGCGCGTTTCGCCGTCGATCTTGCGGATCGCGTCTTCGAGCGTGCCGATGGCCTCGTTGAGGTCGGCGGACTGCGAATCGAGGAAGGTCTTGCGTTCGCGCGCCACGGCAAGTTCGTCGAGCGCGGCGAGGTTGACCGCACCGAGCGCGACCACTTCGCGATTGAGGCGATCGATCTCGCTTTGCAGACCGCTCAGACGCACCTTGTCGGTCTCGATCGACTGTGCGATCGCTTCGAGGTCGGCCTGGGCATCGGTCAGCAGTTGCTGGTACTGCTCGAAGCCCAGGCGCGCAGCCTGTTCCTTGAGCTGGAATTCGGTGATGCGCTGGCGCAGCGGGTCGAGCCCTCGTTCGAGCAGGAGGCGGCGCTCGTCGCTGGCCCGCAGCTTGAGCGTGAGGTCGTCGTACTGGCTGCGCGCAGCGCCCAGCGCAGCTTCGCGTTCGAGCTTGACCGACAGGGCATCCTGCAGACCGGCTTGCGCTGCCGCATCCGACAGACGACCCAGTTCGGCGCGTGCGCGTTCATCTTCGTCTGCCAGCGACGTGTTTTGCTGCGAGGCGGTCTCGATGGCGCGACTGAGTTCGGCGCGACGGGCTTCCAGCGACCGCTGCGCGAAGGTCGCTTCCTGCGCCTGGCGTTCAAGGCTGCGATGCTGCTCGCGGCTCGCGGCGAGCACGCGGGCGGCTTCGATCACGCGTTCATCGAGCTGCGCGTGGCGCTCCTGGCTGTCGGCGAGCTGCATGTCGAGCTCTTCGAAACGCGACTCGGCCGTGATGCGGCGTTCCTGGAGTTCCTCGAGTTGGGCAGTGACTTCGCCGAGGTCGCTGGAGAGCTGCTCGCTGCGCGCGCGGGTCTGTTCGGCGAGCTGCGTGAGGCGCAGCGTCTCGACCTGCAACTCGTGCGCGCGCGATTGCGTGTCAGCAGCCTCGCGGCGTGCGGTGACGAGCCGTTGGGCCGCATCGGCATACGCCGACTCGGCCCGCGAGAGCGCCGTGCGCGATTCTTCCGCGATGAGCGTCTGGGCGCGCAACTGGCGCTCCAGGTTTTCCATTTCCTGCTGGCGCGCCAGCAAACCGGCTTGTTCGGAATCCTGCGCGTAGAAGCTGACACTGTGCGCGGTGACCGCGTGTCCGCTCTTGACGTAGATGACCTGACCGGCCTTGAGCTGGTCGCGCTGTGCCAGCGCTTCTTCGAGCGTCTGCGCGGTGAAACAGCCGTGCAGCCATTCTTCGAGCAGCGCCTGCTGGCCCGCGTCGCTCAGTCGAAGCAGCGACGAGAGGCGGGGCAAAGCGCCTTCACCTTGCGGCGTCGGTGCCGAAGGCGGCGAGTAGAAGGCGAGCTTGGCTGGCGGCGCGTCATTGCCGAAGGCGCGGACCATGTCGAGCCGGCTGACTTCGAGCGCACCCAGGCGTTCGCGGAGCGCGGCTTCGAGGGCGTTTTCCCAGCCCTGCTCGATGTGGATGCGGCTCCACAGACCTTGCAGGCTTTCGAGTCCGTGCTTGGCGAGCCACGGCGCGAGCTTGCCGTCGGTCTTGACCTTTTCCTGCAGCGCCTTGAGCGCTTCCAGACGTGCGGCCAGTTCCGCGTGCCGCGCACCTTCGGTGTTCACCGTCTGCTGGCGGTTGCGGCGTTCCTCGTCGAGCTGCGGAACGGAATCCTGCAATTCGTGCAGGCGCGCTTCGGCTTCTGCAGAAGCTTCCTGCGCAGCGGCGAGCTGCTCCTGCATGTCCTGCAGACGCGCTTCGTCGGGCGCGGCAAGTGCGTTCTGGTCGCTGCGCAGCCGCTCGGCGCGCTGGTTGAGTTGCCGGCTCTGCTCTTCGATGTTGCGCTGGTCGGCGGCCAGCACCTGAATCTGCTGCTGCACCTGCGCGACCGCGGCCCGCTGTGCATTGGCCTCGTTTTGAGCGCGCTGCTGCGCATCTTCCAGTTCGGGCATGCGCGCGTCATGCTCTTCGAGCTGGGCGGCGAGCAGTTCGGCCTGCTCTTCGGCGTTCACGCCCTGGCCAGCGAGGGTTTCGATCTCGGCTTCGGCATCTTCACGCCGTGCGTTCCATTGCGCGATCTGCTCGCGCAGTTGCACGAGACGCTGCTCGACGCGCTGGCGGCCTTCGACCACGAAGCGGATCTCGCCTTCGAGGCGTCCTACTTCAGCGCTGGCTTCGTAAAGCTTGCCCTGCGCCTGGTTGACCTGGTCGCCAGACGAGTAGTGCGCCTGGCGGATGGTTTCGAGCTCCGCTTCGACGTGGCGCAAATCGGCGGTGCGCGACTCGAGATCGTTGAGCGCCTTTTCGGCGTCGAGCTTGATGCGGGTCTGGTCCGACTCGCTCTCTCCGCGCTTCAGGAACCAGAGCTGATGCTGCTTGCGCGTGGCATCTGCTTGCAGCGTGTTGTAGCGCGCAGCGACTTCAGCCTGCTTTTCGAGCTTCTCGAGGTTGCTGTTGAGTTCACGCAGGATGTCTTCGACCCGGGTGAGGTTCTCGCGCGTGTCGCCGAGCCGGTTCTCGGTTTCGCGGCGGCGTTCCTTGTATTTGGAAACGCCCGCGGCCTCTTCGAGAAAGAGCCGCAGTTCCTCAGGCTTGGACTCGATGATCCGGCTGATCGTCCCCTGCCCGATGATTGCGTAGGCACGAGGACCGAGGCCGGTGCCGAGGAACACGTCCTGCACGTCGCGGCGACGAACCGGCTGGTTGTTGATGTAGTAGCTCGAGTTGCCGTCGCGGGTCAGCACGCGCTTGACTGCGATCTCGGCGAACTGCGACCACTGGCCGCCGGCGCGATGGTCGGCGTTGTCGAAAACCAGCTCGACGCTCGAACGGCTCGCCTGCTTGCGCGTGGTCGTGCCGTTGAAGATGACGTCCTGCATCGACTCGCCGCGCAGCTCGGAGGCGCGCGATTCGCCGAGCACCCAGCGCACCGCGTCCATGATGTTCGACTTGCCGCAGCCGTTGGGGCCGACGACCCCGACGAGTTGGCCGGGAAGCAGGAAATTGGTGGGTTCGGCGAACGACTTGAAGCCGGATAGCTTGATGGAGTTGAGACGCACGACTGGTCGGCCCTATGCCAAGGTGTTGATTTGTAAGGAAAATTTCACTGGCCGGCACCCACGGGAACGGCCGCCACCCGAGGCCGGGATGATAACGTGCGGGCCATGTGTGCCCCGTCCCGTTTCTCCCTCGATTTCCCCCTCGGTTTCCCTCTCGTTCGGCGTCTTGCCTGGTTGCCCGGAATCTGCGCTGCCGCCCTGTTCATCAGCGGATGCTCCTCGACTCAACGCGCGGATCCTTACGAGAACAATGAATGGCTGCAGACCAGCACCAACCGGATCGCCAACCTCGCGCTGCGCGACAACATCCAGTCCGTCAAGCGTGTGCAGCTCTCGCTCTACCGCCGCAATCCACGTGAATGGCGCAAATGGGCCACCAGTGCCGAAGACGCCACCAACCGCACCTGGGATGCGATCAACCAGGAACAATCCCTCCCCGCCCTCCAAGGGGCCACCGGCATCGACGCCATCCGCCTTGCATTCGAGAGTGGCGCCAAGCCCTATGGAGGCGACCGCGTCGCCGCGTTGGTCGTCGGCTGGGCGAGCCTCCTCAAGCAGGCCAACGGCAACACCTGGCAGCAGACCATGCTCGATGGCGTGAATGCCGAGAACAGCTATCGGGCGGCCCGCAACTTCGAGATTTCGCTTTGGCTCATCAGTTCGAAGGTCGGTCCGGATGGACAACCGGTGCTGCTTGCGACTGAAATCAGCGACCGGGGCCGGAATCTGGTGGTCGATCGCGAACTGTCGAAGGTGGTCGCGCGACTGGATCTGCTGGCCGCGCAGGCGGATGAAAAATACCGGCGGGCTGCGCTGGACTTCAGCCAGAACTGGCTTCTCGGAAACCTGGGTCCATTCTTCTCGATGCTGCCCAAGAACTAGGTCGCCCAATGACAACTGCCAAGGCCCTGACGTGCGTTCGATTCATCGTGATGTCCGCTCTATGTGCCCTGGCAGGGGGCTGCTCTCTTCTGCAGGCCGATCAGCAGATGCGGCGGCTCGACAACTCGATGTACTTCACTGGCATCGTCGAGACCGAGAAGCAGGCCCGTGGTCCGATCGTGGTGGTGCTGTACGAAGCAGGCGCCGATCCCCGGCCGGTATTTCTCGACGTGATCCCGCGAACGCGGGGCGTCTACCACCTCGCCGGCGCGCCTGCAAAGTACCGCATCCTGGCATTCGAGGACTCCAACGGCGACCTGGTCCGTCAGCCCGGCGAGCCCGCAGCCGACTACGAGGGCATCGCGCTGGGCATCGACGCGGTCAACGATCCACCGACGGAATCAACCGGCCTTGGCCACATCCGCATTCCTTCGGACGCCTCCGCGTCCGGCGCCACACTCCCCAAGTTCTCGGCGGAAGCGTACGCGGCGCTCGTGCATCGTCGCGGACAGGAGTTCGGCAGCAAGGCCGCGATCGACGAGGCGCGCTTCTCTCCACCGTTGATCCGCGAAGGGATGTTCCAGCCCCTGCGGTTCATCGAGGAAGGACGCGCAGGCCTCTTCATGCTCGAGCCCTACGACCCCAAAAGGGTGCCCGTGATCTTCGTCCACGGCATCGGCGGTTCGCCCCGCGACTGGGAGCACGTGATCGAAAAGCTCGACCGGACGAAATTCCAGCCCTGGGTCTTCTACTACCCCAGCGGCTTCTCGATCGGGCTGTCGGCCGTGATGCTGAACAACGCCGTCGACGAGCTTCACTTTCGCTACGACTTTCCGACCAGCATCGTGGTCGCGCACAGCATGGGCGGACTGGTGACGCGCGGCGCGCTCAATGTCATCCTGCGCGAGAACCGCGAGCCGCCGGTGCACCACGTCATCACGATCTCGACGCCCTGGCTCGGGCAGGAAGGCGCCCGATGGGCTGACATCGGCCCCACGCGAGTGCCGGACTCGTGGCTCGACATGGCGCCCGGTTCGCCGTATCTGAGCGAGCTCACCGTCGTGCGCCGGCCACCCGACATCCGCTATACGCTGTTCTTCGGCTACGGAGGCCGGTCGCGGTTCGCATCGGGCAACAACGACGGAATCGTGTCGCTGCGCAGTGTGCTTCCACCCGAGATTCAATCGCGCGCCAATTTCATCTTCGGATTCAACGAGGACCACACGTCCATCCTTTCGTCGGACGCGATGATCGAGAAGCTGCAGATGCGCGTGAAGGACGAGCTCAAGCGCTGGTCGGAATCGAGGTGAGGCCGGGCCGGGGCTGGCCCATAGAATGCTTCGCACTCATCCATTCCCACTCTGCAGGAACCTTCATGAGCTCCCTCAACTTCATTGGCGGTGAAAAGGGCGGTGTCGGCAAATCGGTAACGGCGCGGGTGCTGGCGCAGTACTTCATCGACCACAGCCGGCCTTTCGTCGGCTTCGACACAGACCGCTCGCACAGCTCCTTCACCCGCTTCTACGAGGGCTTCGCGTCGCCGGTGGTGGTGGACAGTTTCGAGGGCCTAGACACCGTGGTGAACGGCTTCGAGCAGAACCCGCAGCAAAGCGTCATCGTCGACCTGGCCGCGCAAACTCTGGCGCCGCTTGCGCGCTGGATCAAGGAATCGGACCTCTTCGACGTCTTCTCCGAACTCGGCGTGGCGGTCAACTTCTGGCATGTGCTCGACGATGGCCGGGATTCCACCGACCTGCTCGGTGTCCTGATCGACACCTTCGGCAACCGGCCGAACTACATCGTGGTGCAGAACTATGGCCGCGGCAGCGACTTCGGCCTGCTGCTCGGATCGCAATCATTGGCCAAGGCGACGGCGCATGGCGCGCGTGTGATCACCCTGCCCCGCCTGCACGAAGCCAGCATGCGCAAGATCGACGCGCACAACACCAGCTACTGGAAGGCGGTCAACGATCGCGAAGGTCCGCATGCCCTGGGCCTACTCGAACGACAGCGCGTAAAAACCTGGCTCGCGACCGCCTACGGCGCGTTCGACACGCTGCCGCTTTAAAGCCTGTCGCAATCCCACAACGCGGCGTTTAATTCGCTGCGTCAATTCCGCAGGATTGTGGATCGATCTCGCAGGATCGATTCGGCGACCGTCAATTTGCTCTGATGGAATAACACCAGCTTCCCAAAAGGAAGTTGGCCGGGTCCGGTAAAAGCCGGTGCCCAATGTTTTACCTTGGAGTAATTTGCAATGAAAAAAACTCTGGTCGCCCTGGCTGCTCTGGCTGCTTTCGGCACCGCCTCGGCTCAATCGACTGTCACACTTTTTGGCGTTCTGGATGCCTCTATCAGCGGCTATTCCAACAAGTCGGAAGACAACAACTTCGCAACGCCGACCAACCCCGATTACGTCAATATCGGCAGCGTCACCACCAGCCGGACCGGGCTGAGCAACTCCGCCTACACCTCCAGCCGTCTGGGCTTCCGCGGCACGGAAGATCTGGGTGGTGGTTTGGCCGCCAGTTTCTGGCTGGAAGCCGGCTTGGGCAACGACGCGGGCGGCGCCGGCAAGAATGGGGCGCTGTTCAATCGTCGCTCGACCGTGAGCCTGTCGGGCGCGTTCGGTGAAGTCCGCCTGGGCCGTGACTACACCCCCACGTTCTGGAATGACACCGTGTTCGATCCGTTCGGCACCAACGGCGTGGGTACCAGCCTGATCTACACGGCCAACAACGGCTACATGGGCAACATGAACTACGACCGCGCCAGCAACTCGGTCGGCTTCTTCCTGCCGCCGAACCTGGGTGGTTTCTACGGTCAGTTGATGTATTCGTTCCACGAGCAGACCAAGTACAGCCCGGGAGACGCTACGCCCCGATTCGACATCAACGGGAACCCAATCCTCAACCAATCGCGCACCGGCGGCTACGCAGGTGTCCTACTCGTCGGTCAAGTACGACCTCGATGTGGCGCCGTACCTAGTGAACCCGGGCGCGGCCTTCGATCCGATCCTCAATCCGTACGTGTCGAATCCGGACCCCAAGGCCAACAAGTTCGCGATCGGTTACGTCCACAACCTGTCGAAGCGCACGGCCCTGTACGCCACTGTGGCGCGCGTGAACAACAAGGATGGTGCGGCTCTTTCGGTGAACAGCGACCTTGGTTTTGCAAAGTCGTACCGCCCGACGTACAGCGCCGTCAGCACTGCTCTGACCCCAAAGACGTCAACCGGTTACGACATCGGCATCCGTCACACCTTCTGATCGAGACCCGATCCGATCATTCAGGTGAAGACCTGAAGGCTGCCCTGGCGAAGGCCGGGCGGCCTTTTTTTGCGTTGCCGGCAAAGATTAACAAGAAAAATCCGGCCAGGGAGTTTATGAAATGCCGAACAAAATTCTTTCAATTCACGCTGCGGATGAAATGATTGATTTGAATGATCTCCGAATTTTCGCGTACGTCGCCTCATTTGCCAGTTTTTCAATGGCAGCCGACGCATTGAAAATTCACAAATCCAGCGTAAGCAGAAGCATCGCGCGACTTGAGTCGATGCTGGAAACGCCGTTGATTCAACGTACGACTCGAAAGGTCGAATTGACTGGTCGCGGCATAGCGCTGCGGGAACGCTGCCTTGAGATCGTCTCGCATGTGAACGAGACGATCAAATACGTGGCCGCGACTAACAAAGGCAGGTCCGGAAGTCGAAAATCCGACAACGCCCGCAAAGATTCACTCGTGCCGGCGGCGGAACCGATGCTCGGCTAACCCAAGGCGCTCGACGTACGGACGCCGCCTGGCCCGTACGTCCCCCGGTCAAGACAGAGCCGTAGCGCCCAGGCGACCACCCCCTCGCAGCGCCTGCCGCATCTTGCTCGGCGCCATTTGGTACCAACTCTTGAACTTGCGCCCGAAACTGGTCGGGTCCTCATATCCAAGCTGCAACGCAATCGTCTCGACTGACAGCTCGGTGTGCTGCAGATACCAAGCTGCATGGCTCTTGCGCAGTTCGTCCTTGACCTCGGAGTAGGTCACGCCAGCTTCGGCGAGTCGTCGCACCAGGGTGCGCGCTGAAACCCCAAGGCTCGAAGCAAGCTCGGCCACATCGGGATTGGCCGTGAGGCGATCGAACAACGCGTGGCGAACACGCTGCACGAAACTGCCATGGCGCATCTCCGACTCCATCTTCTGGCAGGCATGTGAAGCCTCGAGAAGCACCTTTGCATCGGCCGAACCGCAGGGCACGTCGAGCAGGTCGGCGGGTAGCTGCAGCGTCAGATGCTCCTGCGCGAACACTGCCCTTCGCACATAGCGAAGACATGGAATGTCGTTGCCCGCCGGCGCGGGATAAGGCAGCCCCACCATGAGCTCGTCGGCCGGGCGACCCAGGATGGCTTCCAGCAGCCGGCAGTAGGCACCAACGACAGACTGCATGACGAAGACGAGGGTTTCGAAGAGCGGCCGTGTCGGCTTGACCTTGAGCGTGCTCAGCCGCGGCCCGTTCTCGAGATGGAACTCCAGGCTGCCGAAGATCAGCCTTGAATGGCGGGTCAACAACTGAAGCCCCTTGCCCAGCGTCTCGCTGCTCACGGCGGCGATGCCGACGGGGCTGTGATAGGGCTGGAGCATCGACCCCGCCATCAACCCCAATGCAGGCTCACCGCTGCAGTCGATCGCGTGCGCGACGAAGCGCCGGAAGACGGAGAAATCGACCATCTGCTTTTCATCATGCAGGTCGTGCCAACTGAGGCCCGCGCGTTCCAGCACGGTCGACGGCCGGATGCCGCGGCTGTTCAGGCAATCAAGGACGCTTCGGATGTAGACGGGATGCGCAAACGGGATGGGAACCTCGCCCGTGGCGGTGGAATTCATGCAGTGATGGCTGGGGCTGGCCTGGCTGCCCAGCGCTCGAGCCATGCGTTGCGCATGGCGAGCTGCAGTGAATCGTGGGGCGGGCTGCCAGGGGGTTATTTGACGGCGTCAAATTTACCGCCAGGCCTCTCGCGCCCTGCCCGGGGGACGCGAGGGAACGTCGCAATGCTGCGGCGAAAAATCTCGAGGGGAGATTGAAACTGGAACGCAGGGATATCAGCGGGTTCCGCGTCGGAACATCAGCACCAGCAACAGGACCGCGAAAACGCTGAACGCGATGAACGACCAGTTCGCAATCGACAGCCCGAGGAAGGTCCAGTCGATCTTGGTGCAGTCACCCGCGCCGCGGAAGATCATCGGGACCGCGCGCTGAAGCGGGAACATTTCGATCATTCCGTAGATGTCGCGCCCGCAGGAAACGACTTCCGGCGGATGCCACTGCAGCCAGCTTTGGCGTGCGGCGGTATAGGCACCGCCGACAGCCATGATCAGTGCGAGCAGCGAACCCGTGACCTGCAAGCCCCTGCGACGGCTCATGGATGCCAGCCCGGCAAACAGCGCCACCAGAACGAGCGCATAGCGCTGAACGATGCACATCGGGCACGGCTCGAGCCCCACCACATGCTGCAGATACATCCCGAACGCCAGCATGGCAACGCATGCGGCGCAAATCAATGCGAGAGCACGCCGTGGCGCGCCGAAATACCAATCGATCAAGGTGATACCCAGTCCTCTACGAACACCCGGGCCTTGCGCGGCGTGGCGACGACGGTGTCGCCTTCGCGAAGGCCCAGTTCCCGGAACTGTTGCGCAGGGAGTTGCGCTTCGATGATGGTTCCGGAGCCCGGATTATCAGGATTCGATTCGACAGGTTCGAGTTCCAGCCGCGCGATGGGTCCGACAACGATTGCACGTGACAAAGTCGACACGATGCCCGCCGCGCCCTGCTTATAGGGCACGACGTCGAGGTCGTGCGGACGCACATAGGCCAGCGCCTTTCCATCACGCAAGTTGCTGTGCTCGGGCGAATCGATGCGGAAGCCCTCCACATGGACCTCACCCTCGTGCGCCCGGCCGTGGAACAAATTCACATCGCCGAGGAACCCGTAGACGAACGGGCTCGCCGGGTGGTCCCACACGTCCTGGGGCGACCCGACCTGCTCCACCTTGCCGCTGTTCATCAGCACGACGCGATCGGCGACTTCGAGCGCTTCTTCCTGGTCGTGCGTGACGAAGATGCTGGTGACATGCAGTTCATCGTGCAGGCGTCGCAGCCAGCGACGGAGTTCCTTGCGCACTTTGGCATCCAGCGCCCCGAAAGGCTCGTCGAGCAGCAGCACTTTCGGCTCCACCGCCAGCGCGCGGGCCAACGCAATGCGCTGGCGCTGGCCACCGGAAAGCTGCGAGGGATAGCGGTCTGCCAGCCAATCGAGTTGAACCAGCTTCAGCAGATCCATCACCTTGGCCTTGATCTGCGCTTCGCTCGGCCTCAGGCCGCGCGGCTTCACCCGGAGCCCGAATGCCACGTTCTCGAACACCGACATGTGCCGGAACAGCGCGTAGTGCTGGAACACGAAGCCGACCTGCCGCTCGCGCACATGCACGTCCGTGGTGTCTTCGCCCGAGAACAGGATGGTGCCAGCGTCCGCGGTCTCGAGGCCTGCGATGATGCGCAGCAGCGTCGTCTTGCCGCAGCCCGAGGGGCCAAGCAATGCGATCAGTTCGCCTGACGACACATCCAGGCTCACGTCACGCAGTGCGTGGAAGTCGCCGAAGCGCTTGCTGACGTTGCGGATTTCGATACTCATATTTCTTTCCTTCAGGCCGCAGCCGGCGTGGGCCGCTCAGGCGGCAGGTCGGCAATGGCCTTCATTTCGCGCTCGTGGCGCCATTCGACGAAGGACTTGATCACCAGCGTCACCAGCGCCAGGATGGCCAGCAGCGAGGCCACCGCGAACGCGGCAACCGACTGGTATTCGTTGTAGAGCACCTCGACGTGCAGCGGCATGGTGTTGGTCTGGCCGCGGATATGGCCCGAGACCACCGAGACCGCGCCGAACTCGCCCATCGCCCGCGCATTGCAGAGGATGACGCCGTAGATCAGGCCCCACTTGATGTTCGGCAGCGTCACGCGCCAGAAGGTCTGCCAACCGGTCGCACCAAGCACGATCGCGGCCTGCTCTTCATCGGTACCCTGCGCCTGCATCAGCGGGATCAATTCGCGCGCGATGAACGGGAAGGTCACGAACACCGTCGCGAGCACGATGCCGGGCACCGCGAAGATGATCTTGATGTTGTGCTCGGAAAGCCACGGCCCGAACCAGCCTTGCGCACCGAACACCAGCACGTAGATCAGGCCCGCGACCACCGGCGACACCGCGAACGGCAGGTCGACCAGCGTGGTCAGGAAGGCCTTGCCACGGAACTCGAACTTGGCGATGGCCCACGCGGCGCAGATGCCGAACACGAGGTTCAGCGGCACGGCGATCGCAGCGGTCAGCAGAGTCAGGCGGATCGCGCTCCAAGCATCGGGCTCCTTGAGCGCCTCGAAATAGGCGCCGAAGCCTTTGCGCAGCGCCTCCGTTGCAACCGCGGCAAGCGGCAGCACCAGGAACAGCAGCATGAAGAGCAGCGCAATCGCGGTCAGCGTCCAGCGCACCCACGCGGATTCAGTCGTGCCGGCTTGCGCGCGGCGAACGGTCTTGGTTTTCGCATTCATGCAGGCGCTCCCGAGCGGCGCCGCTGCCACGCTTGCAGGCCGTTGATCACCAGCAGCATGACGAAGGAGATCACGAGCATGACCAGCGCCACCGCGGTCGCACCCGCGAAGTCGTATTGCTCGAGCTTGCCGATGATGATGAGCGGCGTGATCTCGGAAATCATCGGCATGTTGCCGGCGATGAAGATCACCGAACCGTATTCGCCGATCGCGCGCGCGAAAGCCATCGCGAAGCCGGTGAGCAGCGCCGGCATGATCGACGGCAGGATCACCTTGGTGAACGTCTGGAGCCGGGTCGCACCAAGGCTGGTCGCGGCCTCTTCGAGTTCTTTTTCAGTGTCTTCGAGCACCGGCTGCACCGTGCGGACCACGAAAGGCAATCCGATGAAGATGAGCGCGATGACCACACCTGCCGGCGTGAACGCGAGCTTGATGCCCATCGGCTCGAGGTACTGCCCGATCCAGCCATTGCCGGCAAGCAGCGCAGTCAGCGAAATGCCGGCCACCGCGGTGGGCAATGCAAAAGGCAGATCGACCAGCGCATCGACGATCCGCTTTCCCGGAAACTTGTAGCGCACCAGCACCCAAGCGACGAGCAGCCCGAACACGAGGTTGACCAGCGCCGCAATGAACGAGGCGCCGAAAGTCAGCCGGTACGAAGCCATCACGCGGGGCGCGGTGACCGCCACCCAGAACTGCTCCCAAGTCAGCGCGAAGGTCTTGAAGACCAGCGCCGACAACGGAATCAGCACGATCAGGCCGAGGTACAGCAGCGAATACCCGAGCGTCAGATGAAAGCCCGGCAGCACGCGCCGGGACACACCTGTGCCGCCAGAGCGCGCGAGCGGCGCCGCCGAAGACGGCAGCGCCGAAGAGACCGCGCCGCTCATCGGGCCCCCACGCTCAGCACTGTCGTGTCATCGCTGCCCCCCGAGGGGGCGCTCGCTTGCTCGAAGCGGTTCAGCGCGGCGCTCATTACTTCGCGCCAGGCGTATAGATCTTGTCGAACTGCCCGCCGTCGTTGAAGTGCACCTTCTGCGCTTCAGCAAGGCTGCCGAACAGTTCCTGCACCGTGAAAAGCTGCAGCGGCTTGAAGGTCGCAGCGTGCTTCTTGAGCACGGCTTCCGAACGCGGACGCAGCGCGTGCTTGGCCGCGATTTCCTGCGCTTCGTCAGAGTAGAGGTAGTCGAGATAAGCCTTTGCCAGATCACCCGAGCCACGCTTGTTGGCCGTACGCTCGACAACAGCCACCGGGTTTTCGGCAAGGATGCTGATCGAGGGATAGACCGCATCGACCTTGCCCGCGCCGAATTCGCGATCGATCGAGACCACTTCCGACTCGAAGGTGATCAGCACATCGCCGATGTTGCGTTGCAGGAACGCCGTCGTCGCGTCACGACCACCGCGCGCGAGCACCGGGACGTTCTTGAACAGCTTGCCGACGAATTCGGCGGCCTGGGCGTCGGTACCGCCCTTCTTCTTCACATAGCCCCATGCCGCGAGATAGGCGTAGCGGCCGTTGCCGCCGGTCTTGGGGTTGACGACCACCACCTGCACGCCGGGCTTGATCAGGTCATCCCAGTCCTTGATGCCCTTCGGATTGCCGTTGCGAGTGAGGAACAGCATCGTCGAGGTGGTCGGCGATGCGTTGTACGGGAAGCGCTTCGGCCAGTCCTTCGCGACCACACCCGCGTTGGCGAGGAAGTCGATGTCCGTGCTGGTGTTCATCGTCACCACGTCGGCGTCGAGGCCGTCGGCCACCGCGCGCGCCTGCGCGCTCGAACCGGCGTGCGACTGATCGATCTTGACGTCCTTGCCGGTGGTCTGCTTGTAGTGCGCGACGAAGGCGGCGTTGTAGTCCTTGTAGAACTCGCGCGCCACGTCATACGACACGTTGAGCAGGGTCGTCGGCTGGGCGGAAGCGATGCCGGCGGCGGCCAGCGCGAATGCGCCGATGAGGGTCTTGATTCTTGAAGTCATAGGGTTGCCAGAGGTTCGAAATTCTTGCGGCCGTCCAACAGGGAGGACGGCTCATCCGTCAGCGATTGCAGCAGCGCGAGGCCGAGGGGCCAGTCACCGTGGCCGGATTCGATGTTGATGTGCCCGGCATTCTGCATCCGAACAAATTCGCTCCCCCAGGCGCGGGCATAGGCGCCAGCGAGGCGCACCGGGCAATAGGGGTCGTTGCTGCTCGCCACGACGATGCTGCGATAGGGCAACTTCGCGTAAGGGACTGGGGCGAAATCGGAAAGCACGGCGCGGCGTTCTGGGTCGGCCGGTGCGACCAGCAGCGCACCGCTGATCCGTGCAGCCGCTGCGTCCGACAAATGCGTGGTTGCGATGCAACCGAGGCTGTGGGCGACGATGACCACAGGTTGCGGGCTTTCGAGCACCAGCTTCTCGAGCGAAGCCACCCAGGCTTCGCGGCGCGGGGTGATCCAGTCGTCCTGCGTGACGCGAACCGCACCCTGCATCCGCTCGGCCCACAGGCTCTGCCAGTGGCCGGGACCGGAATCGCGCCAGCCCGGCACGATGATGATGGTCGGCTTTGCCACTTGGGCCATGGTTCCTGTTGCTCGCGCTCGGTAGATGAGGAACCGGCGATTCTCGGAACCCTTGCTTCAAAGACAAACGAATATCTGCTTGTTTGAATATGACGTTTTTCGCATAAGGACCGACACACCGATCAGATCACATAGTCGTGAGGCTCCTCGCGATCGAGGTTTTCGACCAGGAAGTCGATGAGTTGCCGAACGGCCGGCACGAGCGCCCGGCGAGCCGGAAACATGGCGTGGGTGATGCCCGGCGCGGGCCCCCAGCCCGGCAAGACCTCCACCAGCGTGCCGGCCTTGAGTTCGGCGCGACACATGTAATCAGGCAGGATCGACGCCCCGGTACCCCGCACCACGGAGAATTTCAGCGTGAGCAGATCGTCCGCCACGTAACGCGGCACGTGGGTGTGGACCACGACCTTCCCCGCCGGGCCTTCAAGCCGCCAGTTGGCGCGGCCGTCACCCGTGGACATCGAGACGGTGTCGAGCTTCGCGAGATCTGCCGGCGTCTGCACCGGTCCCTGACGGCGCAGCAATTCGGGGCTCGCGACGAGGATGCCGCGACTGATGCCGAAAGTCCTGGCAACCAGCGTCGCGCTGTCTTCGATCTCGGGCCGCACGCGCAGCGCGAGATCGACGCCCTCCTCGACCGGATCGACCGGCCGGTTCAGCACCCGCATCTCGATGCGCACCGCCGGAAAGCGCTCCATGAATCGCGGCAGCAGCGGGCCGACACTACTTTGCGCCAGCGTGACCGGGCAACTCAGCCGCACCGTGCCGCGAGGCTCCGTCTGCACCTGCGCGACAGCCTCGGAAGCCGCCTGCGCCGCGTCGCGCATGGCTGTGCAATGTTTGAGGAAGATCTCGCCGGCCGGCGTCAGGGACAAGCGCCGGGTGCTCCGCTGCATCAGCTGCACGCCCAACTGCGCTTCCAGGTCGGCAACGCGGCGGGAGAGCCGCGACTTGGGGATGCCAAGTGCCCGGCTGGCTGCGGCAAACCCGCCACGCTCGGCGACTTCGGCGAAGAACACCATGTCGTTCAGGTCTTGCATGGGCGATGGTCCTTGATTGTCCTATCAGTGGAACGAACTGAGCCATTTTTACCGACTTATCAATGAATCGCTACAAAAATAGAATTCACCCCATGCCGACCGATTTCCGTGCCGGCGCCTTTCAAGAAAGACCATCGATCATGAAACTGCTGCACGTCGACTCCAGCGTCCTGGGCACCAACTCCGTCTCGCGCCAACTCACGGCCGAGATCGTGGCCGAATGGCGCAAGAACCACCCCCACACCAAGGTCGACTACCTCGACCTCGCGGTGGATACGCCGAACCACTTCAACGCCGACGCGCTCGGCATCAAGGTGGGCGTGCAAGCTGAGCCGACCGAAGCCCAGCGTCGCGAAAACGAAGTGTCCGAGCGTCTGGTGACCCAGTTCCTCGACTCCGACGTGATCGTGATCGGCGCTCCGCTCTACAACTTCACGGTGCCGACCCAGCTCAAGGCATGGATCGACCGCCTCGCCCAAGCCGGCCGCACCTTCAAGTACACCGACAAGGGCCCGGTTGGCCTCGCCGGCGGCAAGACGGTGATCGTGGCCTCGACCCGCGGCGGTCTGTACTCGACCAGCGAAGGCGGCCAGGCCATGGAACACCAGGAGAGCTACCTCAAGGTGATCTTCGGCTTCTTCGGCATCACCGACCTGCGCTTCGTGCGCGCCGAAGGCATCGGCATGGGTGACGCCGCCAAGGCCGCCGCATTCACCGCCGCTCGCGCCGACATCGCCACGGCCACCGGCAAGGCCGCGAATCAGGACCAAGCCACGCTGGCTGCCTGATTCGGCAAGACCAATGAAAAAGGGCGGGTACCCCACGGGGTATCCGCCCTTTTTTTCATTCGTCGATCACTTCGAGTGATCGTTGATCCACGCGACGTACTTGTCGACCCAGCCTTGCAGGAACTGCTTGCTGCTCTCGCCGACATGACCCTTGTCGTCGAAAAGCCCTTCCTTGTTCTGCAGGAAGACTTCCGGCTGTCCGAGCGTCGGCATGTCGAGATAGGCCAGCACCGCACGTAGCTGCTGCTGCGCCACCGCCGTGCCGA
Source organism: Variovorax sp. Sphag1AA (assembly GCF_014192575.1). Lineage (GTDB taxonomy): Bacteria > Pseudomonadota > Gammaproteobacteria > Burkholderiales > Burkholderiaceae_C > Variovorax. The sequence goes on from NZ_JACHYC010000001.1 coordinate 900,495, forward strand.
TCTGGCCGACGGAGATGCCGATCACACCCGCCGGCTTTCCGGCCCATGCGCTCTGTCCGTAAGGACGCGAGGCGTTGTCGATCGCATTCTTGAGCACGCCAGGAATGGCACGGTTGTATTCCGGCGTCACGAACAGCACGCCGTCGGCCGCCGCGATCTCTGTCTTGAGCCGCTTGACCGCAGGCGCCTGGTTGCCGTCCTGGTCCTGGTTGTAGAGCGGCAGGTCATCGATGCGGACATGCTCGAAAGTGAAGTCCGCCGGGGCGAGGTGCGCAATCGCCAATGCGAGCTTGTGGTTCAGCGAATCCTTGCGCAGGCTGCCGATGACGACGGCGATTTTTTTCTGGGCCATGAATGCTCCTTGTGAAAGGTGAGAGGAAACCGCGGACGCTCATTGTGCGGAGCGCACGCAACTTTGCCTGAAAAAGATTGCGACTATTTGGCGGCCCTGCGCAGGGGCGCGTTCTGCAGGCTTGCCTGCGACACGCTGGCGCCGGACGGCACATCGTCCGTGATCCACACGTTGCCGCCGATGGTCGCGCCCTTGCCCAGCGTCACCCTGCCAAGGATGGTCGCGCCGGCATAGATGACGACGTCGTCCTCGACGATCGGATGGCGCGCCCCGCCCTTTTGCAGGTTGCCCTCTCCGTCGGTCGGGAAGCGCTTTGCGCCGAGCGTCACCGCCTGGTAGATGCGGACCCGCTTGCCGATGACCGCGGTTTCGCCGATCACGACTCCGGTGCCATGGTCGATGAAGAAGCCCGCGTCGATCTGCGCGCCCGGATGGAGGTCGATGCCTGTCTGTCCGTGGGCGAGTTCGGCCACGATGCGCGCAAGCAACGGCAGCTCGAGCCGGTAGAGACGATGCGCCAGCCGGTGATGGATCATCGCGAGGATGCCCGGATAGCACAGCAGCACTTCGTCCACGCTGCGCGCCGCAGGGTCGCCCTGAAAGGCGGCGAGCACGTCGCCATCGAGCAGGCGACGAATGCCCGGCAGCGAGGCTGCGAATTCGCGCACGGCCGCCGTGGCCTGTGCGTCGATCTCCTCCGCGGGCCGCGGCTGGTGGCGCGAGGTGTAGAGCAACTCCAGACGCGCCTGGGTCAATAGCGACTGCAGGGCCGCATCGAGCGTGTACCCCACGTAGAAGTCTTCGCTTTCACGGCGCAGATCCGGCGGGCCCAGCCGCATCGGAAACAGCGCACCCTTGAGCGACTCCACGATGCCCGCCAGGGCTTCGCGCGACGGGAACTCCCGGCTTCCGGGTTCGCGCGATCGCTTCTGCGCATCGCGCCATTCGTCGCGCGCCGCGTGCAGCTCGGCGACGATGTCGCTCACATCGAAAAGGGACATGCATTCCTCCGGTCGTGGGATTCCACGATGCACCATCGCGCAAAACCCCACCTTGAGCGGGTTTCTACACGAAACTCACTCTGACCGTCGGCAAGTGCAAGCGGCTTACCAGCTCGCCAACACCGAACCCTTGAACTCGTTCTGCACGAAGTTCTTCACCTCCTGGGAGTGATAGGCCTTCACCAGCTTGGCAACCCACGGCTTGTCCTTGTCCTGTTCGCGCACGGCGAGCAGATTGACGTAAGGGCTCTTCGCGCTTTCACGCGCGATCGCATCCTTGCCCGGATTGAGGCCAGCCGAGAGTGCGTAGTTAGTATTGATCGCCGATGCATCGAGATCGTCGAGCGTGCGCGGCAGTTGCGCGGCATCGACTTCGACGAACTTGATCTTCTTCGGGTTGTCGATCACGTCGAGCGGCGTGGCCTTGAGGCCGGCTTCCGGCTTGAGCTTGATCAACCCTTGGTCCTGCAGCACCAGCAGCACGCGGCCGCCGTTGGTCGGGTCGTTCGGGATGCCAAAGCGTGCGCCTTCCTTCAGGTCCTTCAGGCTCTTGACCTTCTTCGAATAGATGCCGATCGGAAAGTTGACCGTGTAGCCGACGTCGACGATCTTGTAGTTGCGATCCTTGACCTGCTGGTCGAGATAAGGCTTGTGCTGGTAGCTGTTGGCATCGAGGTCGCCCGCCGCGAGTGCCGCATTGGGCTGCACGTAGTCGCTGAACTCGACGATCTGGATCTTCAGTCCGTCCTTCTCTGCAACCTTGCGGACCTGCTCGAGGATCTGCGCGTGCGGGCCGCCGGTCACACCGACCTTGATCGGCTTGTCCTGCGCGAACGCCGGCGCTGCCGAGAAGCCGGCGGCAATTGCGAGCGCGACGACGGATTGAAGAAGCTTGCGCTTGTTGTGGTTCATGTCGATTCCTGAGTTCTTGTGAGAGAGAAAGAAAAAATTCACTTGTGGCTGAGCCTGCGCACCAGCCAGTCGCCGCCGCTTTGCACGGCTTGCACGAAGAGGATCAGCACCAGCACCACCGCCAGCATCACCTCGGGCAGGAAGCGCTGGTAGCCATAGCGGATGCCGAGATCGCCCAGCCCGCCGCCGCCGATCGCGCCGGCCATCGCCGAGTAGCCGGTGAGGCTCACGAAGGTGATCGTCACCCCGGCCACGATGCCGGGAAGTGCCTCAGGAAGAAGCACCTTCCAGATGATCTGGCCGGTGGTCGCGCCCATCGCCTGCGCTGCTTCGACGAGGCCTCGATCGACTTCGCGCAGCGAGGTCTCGACCAGTCGTGCGACGAAAGGTGCTGCGGCCAGGCTCAGCGGAACCACGGCCGCCGCAGTGCCGATCGACGAGCCGGTCAGCAGCCGCGTAAATGGAATGATCGCCACCAGGAGGATGATGAAAGGCGTGGAACGCACCGCGTTGACGATTGCACCCACGATGCGATTGACCGGCCCGTTCTCCAGCACCCCGCCGTCGTCGGTGAGATGCAGGTACACGCCCAGCGGCACGCCGACTGCTGCGCCGATCAGGCCCGAGATCCCGACCATCACGATGGTTTCCCACAGCGAGCTGGCAAAGAGTCCGAGCATCGGCCCGGTGAAGACATCAAACATGTGCCACCTCCTGCACCAGCACGCCCGCGCCGCGCAGGTGCGCGACGGCGGCGGCCAGCGATTCGCGTGCGCCACGCGCCAGTACTGCGAGCGAGCCGAACGGCCGGCCCTGAATTTCATCGACCTGCCCATGCACGATCGACAGATCGATCCCGAACCGGCGGATCACCTGCGACAGCAGCGGCTGGTCGGCCGAGGCCTCGCCCGCGAAGGCGATCCGCAGCAATTGCGATTCCTGCGCATGGCCGTCCTGCATCAATGCGCGAATGCGTGCGAGCACGCTCTCGGGCAGTTGCTGAGGGGCGATGTCCTCGAGCAGGCTGCGGGTCGTCGCATGCTGAGGCTGCGTGAACACATCGAGCACTGCGCCCTGCTCCACGATGCGGCCGTGGTCGATCACCGCCACCTGCTGCGCCAGTTGCTTGATGACCTGCATCTCGTGCGTGATGAGCACCACCGTCAAGCCGAACTCGCGGTTGATCTGCTGCAGCAGCGACAGGATCGAGCGCGTGGTCTCCGGGTCGAGCGCGGAGGTCGCCTCGTCCGACAGAAGCACCTTCGGCCGGTTCGCCAGTGCGCGGGCGATGCCCACGCGCTGCTTCTGCCCGCCACTGATCTGCGCCGGATAGCGATCGCGCAGGCTCGCGAGCCCGACCAGCTCCAGCAGCGGCTCCACCCGCGCCTTGGTCTCCGCCGCCCGCAGGCCCGAGAGCTCCAGTGGCAGTGCCACGTTGTCATACACCGTGCGCGACGACAGCAGGTTGAAGTGCTGGAAGATCATGCCGATGCCCTGCCGCGCGGCGCGCAGCTCTGCATCGTTCAGCGCGGTGAGCTCGCGGCCGTCCACGCGGACCGTGCCGCGCGCCGGCCGGTTGAGAAGATTGATGGTCCGCACCAGCGAGCTCTTGCCCGCGCCGCTGCGACCGATCACGCCGAACACTTCGCCCGGCGCCACGTTCAGGTCAATGCCCTTGAGTGCCTCGACCGGCCCTTGCGGGCCGTCGTAGATCTGATGAATGTCCTTGAGTTCGATCATCCGGTTCAGAGCTTGGCGATCGACACTTCGGTCGACTTCACCAGCGCGACCACATCGGAACCCACCTTGAGCTGAAGCTCGTCGACGGAACGGGTCGTGATGACAGAGGTCACGATGCCCCAGGCGGTCTCGACATCGACTTCGGAGACGACGTCGCCGCGGATGATCTCGCGGACCTTGCCCTTGAACTGGTTGCGGACGTTGATGGCTTGGATGGACATAAAGGCTCCTTAGGTGGTTGAGGAAAGCAATTGGGAACCCCGCGGAACCGGCTTTGCCGGGCCGTTGGGGTTGCCCCCGGAGAGGGGGTTGGCGGCCACACGAAGTGGGCGAGCCTGGGGGTGATTCATCACACTGCCCAGCGCAGCGCATGGGCGGGGCCGTCCGCCCAGCGCGTGTCGTTGGCGGGTTCGGCCTCGTCAGGCTTCTGCAGGACGCGGTCGAGGATGCGTTTCTCGATTGCCGCGAACGCCGGGTCGCCTTGAGAGCGAGGACGTGCAAGCGCGATGTTTTCGTCGAGCGCTATACGGCCGTCCTCGATGAGGATCACGCGATCGGCGAGCGCGACCGCCTCCTGCACATCGTGCGTGACGAGCAACGCAGTAAAGCGGTGCCGCTGCCAGAGGCTCTCGATGAGCCGATGCATCTCGATCCGCGTCAACGCGTCGAGCGCGCCCAATGGCTCGTCAAGCAGCAGCAGACGCGGGTGATGCACCAGTGCGCGCGCAAGCGCCACGCGCTGGCGCTGCCCGCCGGAAAGGCGCGCCGGCCATTCGTCCTTGCGCTCCGCGAGCCCGACCTGCGCGAGCACCTCGGCACCGCGCGGCCTGCTCTCGGCTGGCAGGCCCAGCGTCACGTTGTCGAGCACGCGCCGCCACGGCAACAGACGCGCTTCCTGGAACATGATCCGCGTGTCGTCGTGCAGTCCGTCGACCGCCTTGCCGTCGGTGTAGAGCGCACCTTCGCTTGCCTGCTCAAGACCTGCGATCAGCCGCAGCAAGGTGCTCTTGCCGCAACCGCTGCGGCCCACGATCGCGATGAACTGGCCGGGTTCGACCGTCAGTTGCGTGTTGCGCAGCACTTCGCGTTCGCCGTAGCGTTTGGAAAGTCCGCGGATCTCCAGCCGCACGCCGCCCGGCGTTTCGGCTTCTGGGGATGGGGTTTGGGGAATGGCGCTCATGGTCTTCTCCTCTTCACTTCGCGGCTTGATAGCCCGGATGCCAGCGCAGCCACCAGCGCTCCAGCCCACGGGCGAACAGGTCGGCCAGCTTGCCGAGCAGTGCGTAGAGCAGGATGCCCACGAGCACGATGTCGGTCTGGAGAAACTCCCGTGCGTTCATCGTCAGATAGCCGATGCCCGACTGCGCGGAGATCGTCTCGGCCACGATGAGGATCACCCACATGAGGCCCAGCGAAAAACGCAGGCCGACGAGGATCGACGAAGTCGCGCCCGGCAGGATCACTTCCTTGTAGAGCTGCCAGCGGGTGAGCCCGTAGGTGCGGCCCATCTCGATCAGTTGCGGATCGACGTTACGGATGCCGTGGAAGGTGTTCAGGTAGATCGGGAAGAACACCGACACCGAGATCAGGAAGAGCTTGGCCGATTCGTCAATGCCGAACCACAGGATCACCAGCGGGATCAACGCCAGCGCCGGAATGTTGCGGACCATCTGGATGCTCGAATCCAGCAACGTCTCGAAGAAGCGGATCGATCCCGTGAGCAGCCCCAGCGCCAGGCCGAGACCGCCGCCGATCGCGAGGCCGCCGAGCGCACGACCGGCGCTCACCTTCACATGCGTCCAGAGTTCGCCGGAGACGGAGAGATTCCACGCAGCCTTCACCACGTCGATGGGCGCCGGCAGCACGCGCGTCGAAAGCCAGCCGAGCGACGAGGCGATCTGCCATGCCGCGATCAGGCCGACCGGCACGAGCCACGGGACGAGGCGCTTCGCCACCGATACGGCGAATGCCTTGACGCCGTTCAGCGATGGCACGGATGCGGGCAGCGGTTGTGCCTGCGCTTGCACTTGTTCTGTCATTGGGGTCCTTGATTCAGCTCTGCGACAGCAGCCGCGAAGGCGCATCGAGATTCGCCACCACTTCGCCGAAGCGCCCGGTCAGGGCTTGCGTTGGCACAGCCGGGCGTTGCTTGCGAGGCAGCAGCGGAAACACGAGTTCGGCAAACCGATAGGACTCTTCCAGGTGCGGATAGCCGGAGAAGATGAAGTTCTCGATGCCCAGCGATGCGTATTCCTCGATGCGCGCGGCGACGGTCTTCGGGTCGCCGACCAGTGCCGTGCCCGCACCGCCGCGCACCAGTCCGACACCCGCCCAGAGGTTCGGGCTGATCTCCAGATCGGCGCGCGTGCGTTTCGCGCCGCCTGCGTGCAGTGCGGCCATGCGACGTTGCCCTTCGGAATCCATGCGGGCGAACGCTGCCTGCGCGCGGATCACGGTGTCGTCGCTCACGTGGCTGATCAACGAATCGGCGGCTCGCCAGGCTTCGTCCTCGGTCTCGCGCACGATGACATGCAGGCGAATGCCGAACTTCACCGTGCGACCTTTGCGTTCGGCGCGCTGGCGCACGTCGGCGATCTTCTTTGCCACCTCGGCGGGTGGCTCGCCCCAGGTCAGATAGGCGTCGACCTGCTCGGCCGCGAGCTCGTGCGCGGCTTCCGACGATCCGCCGAACCACACCGGCGGATGCGGCTTCTGCGTGGGCGGAAACACCAGCTTCGCGCCCTTCACGCTCAGGTGCTTGCCCTCGTAGTCGAAGGTCTGGCCTTCATGGCTGCGCGTGATGATCTCGCGCCAGATGCGGATGAACTCGGCCGATTGCTCGTAGCGCGCGGCGTGGTCGAGAAACACGCCATCGCCTTCGAGCTCGGTCTGGTCGCCGCCGGTCACGAGGTTCACAAGCACGCGCCCGCCCGAGAGCCGGTCGAAAGTCGAGGCCATGCGGGCAGCGAGGCTCGGCTGATGCAGGCCAGGACGCACCGCGACCAGAAAGCGCAACCGCTTCGTCGCGCCGATGAGGCTCGAAGCAATCACCCACGGGTCTTCGCACGAGCGGCCGGTCGGAATCAGCACGCCTTCGTAGCCGAGTTGGTCGGCCGCGCCCGCAATCTGCTGCAGGTACGGCAGGTCGACCGCGCGGGCACCGTCGGTGGTGCCGAGATAGCGGCTGTCGCCGTGCGTGGGAAGGAACCAGAAGATGTTCATGGCGATGCCTCGTTCTTCGTTGTCAGGGTTTGGCAGCGGCAAGCCGCGTGTCGGGGCGCCAGACGATCCGCGCGACCTCGACCGGTTTCGGAATGAGCCCGAGCTTGTGGAAGGCATCGGCCACACGCTGCTGGTCGATCACCGTGGCCGGCTGGATCGGCCCCACGGGCGATGGGGGCCGGCGTTGAAGAAACAGGCTCACGATGCCCGCATCGAGGCCACTGAAGTCGGCGATCAGCTTGATCGCTGCCGCGCGGTCCTGCTGCACCAGGCGATCGGCACGGGTCAGTTCTTCGAAGAGCGCGGCGATGACCGCCGCATGCTTTTCCGCGAATGGCTTCGACGCGAGATAGAAGGAGTTGTTACCCGACAGCCCACGGCCAGTGGTCAACGCGCGTGGCTGGATCGCGAGCTCGGTCGCCGCATAGAACGGATCCCAGATCGCCCATGCATCGACACTGCCGCGCTCGAAGGCGGCGCGCGCATCGGCTGGCGCGAGATAGACGGGCTGGATGTCATTCCATTGCAGGCCCGCCTTCTCGACGGCGCGCACCAGCAAGTAGTGCGCGCTCGAACCCTTCTGCAGTGCGATCTTGCGGCCCTTGAGATCGGCGAGCGACTTCAACGGCGAATCCTTCAGGACCAGCACGGCGGAACTGTCTGGCTTGGGCGGCTCGGCACCGACGTAGACGAGTTCCTTGCCCGCGGCCTGCGCGAACACGGGCGGCGAATCGCCAGTGAGCCCGAATTCGAGACTGCCGACCGACAGCGCCTCCAGCAATTGCGGCCCCGCGGGAAACTCGATCCAGCTGATCTTCGCGTTCGGAAAACGCTTCTCCAGCCAGCCCGACTGCTTGACGATGACGAGGTTCGCGGCGGACTTCTGATAGCCGATCCGCAACTGCTGGAGTGGCTCGGACGATGGAGCCGAGCCTGCGGTCTGCGCCAGCGCCACCGGCCCGCCCAGGCCCCAGCTCGAAGCCGTGACCACGAGCAGTTGCAACAGACGGCGGCGCGCATTCGGTGCGCCCGGAGCCTTCGACCGCGTGCTCATGACGTCGCGGCGATGAAGCCGGTGATGAGAGCAACCGCAACGACCACCAGCGCACTGATGGCCAGGTCCGCGACGACCCACCACGCGGAGCGCGGCGGCGTCAGGGTGTTCGAGGTCAAAGGAGGCATGGGCTTCTTTCTTCAGGCGTAGGTCGTCCCCGGACCGCATTGGCGGCCCCATCGATCGGGACGGGAGTTGGACGGATACGGCGCCGCTCGGGCACCCGGATGGCGGATGGACCGTCAGACGCTACATCGCACCTGTTCGAATGCCACGGGCTCGAAGCCCCAGGTCGGCGACAGTTTGAGACCTTCGCTCGCGAGCGTTTCGACCGCATCGTCGAGCCGCTGCGAAAGATCGGCCTGCAATTGATAGGCGCCTTCGGGCTGCAGCGTGACCTGCCCGTCGGTTGCGTAGACGCCCGGCAGGATGTGCCGCGCCGCAAGCGACTGCAGCACCGGCCGCAGCGCATAGTCGAGCGCCAGCATGTGATGCGGACTGCCGCCGGTGGCCAGCGGCAGCACCGTCTTGCCCTTGAGCGCCGACTGCGGCAACAGATCGAGGAACACCTTCAGCACACCGCTGTACGCCGCCTTGTAGACCGGCGTGGCAATCACGATCACGTCGGCGCGATACACCTGCTCCGCCGCCTGAAGCACCGACGGATGCGAGGCTTCGCCGAGCAGCAGCGCATGCGCAGCAAGCTCGCGGATTGCCAGGCGATCCACGGGCACCTTGCGCAGCGCCAACCGCGCGGCCACTGCATCGAGCAGCACCGCCGAGCGGGACGGCGCAGAAGGACTACCGGCGATCAGGAGAACAGACACAGTCAAGTCACTTTCAGGAACAACGTGTTCGGGAGGGCCGCCGCGCACGGCCGCCCGAAGCGGCCGGCCCGCCCCCGGTCAGGGGGTTGGCGAGGCGACACGCAGTGCGCGCAGCCTGGGGGCGAGCTACTTATTGGTGTAGATCTGGTCGAACGAGCCGCCATCAGCGAAGTGCGCCTTGTCCGCCTTCGTCCAGCCACCGAACGCTTCGTCGATCGTGAACAGCGTGAGCTTGGGGAACTGGTTCGCGTACTTGGCCTTCGCCTTGTCCGAGGTCGGGCGGTAGTAGTTGCGGCCGGCGATGTCCTGGCCTTCGTCCGAATAGAGGTACTTCAGGTATTCCTCGGCAACGGCGCGCGTTCCCTTCTTGTCGACCACCTTGTCGACCACCGTCACGGTGGGCTCGGCGAGGATGCTGATCGACGGCACGACGATGTCGAACTTGTCCGGGCCGAATTCCTTCAGCGCGAGGAAGGCTTCGTTCTCCCATGCAAGAAGCACGTCACCGACGCCGCGTTGCACGAAGGTGATGGTCGAGCCGCGCGCACCGGTGTCGAGCACCGGCACGTTCTTGTAGAGCTTGCCCACGAATTCCTTCGCCTTGTCGTCGCCGCCGTACTTGCGCTTGGCGAATTCCCAGGCCGCGAGGTAGTTCCAGCGGGCGCCGCCGGAGGTCTTGGGGTTCGGGGTGATCACCTGCACGCCGGTCTTCGTCAGATCGTCCCAATCCTTCAGGCCCTTCGGGTTGCCCTTCTTCACGAGGAAGACGATCGTCGAGGTGTAAGGCGCAGAGTTGTGCGGGAGGCGCTTCTGCCAGTCGGGCTTGACCAGACCGCCGTGCGTGACGAGCGCGTCGGTGTCACCGGCCAGTGCCAGCGTGGCAACGTCGGCGTCGATCCCGTCGATGATCGAGCGGGCCTGCTTGCCCGAACCGCCGTGCGATTGCTTGATCGTCACGTCCTGACCGGTCTTGCCCTTCCAGTACTTGGCGAAGGCCTGGTTGTAGTCCACATACAGCTCACGGGTCGGGTCGTAGGACACGTTCAGCAGCGTCACGGGGCCCTGCGCGAACGACGGCAATGCCGTCAGGGCGAAGCTCGCCGCAGCGGCGGCACCGAGGGAAAGCTTGATAAAGTCGCGGCGAAGGCTCATGGTCTTGTGCTCGTAAATTGCATAAAGCAGATGCCCCGCATTCTGAATACGGCATAAGAAAACCGGAACGACCGAGTTGTCAGTTCTAAATAGCGAAATCAACTAAGACACCCCAAAGGCATCCAAATGGCACGCATGGTCCAGTGCATCAAGCTCGGCAAAGAAGCTGAAGGTCTCGACTTTCCCCCCTATCCCGGCGAACTCGGCAAACGTATCTGGGAGAACGTGAGCAAGGAGGCCTGGGCGGCCTGGCTCAAACAGCAGACCATGCTGGTCAACGAAAACCGCCTGAACCTTGCCGATGCCCGCGCGCGCCAATACCTGGCCCGCCAGATGGAAAAGCACTTCTTCGGCGACGGCGCCGACGTCGCGCAGGGGTACGTTCCTCCCTCCGCCTGATCCCCGCGCGCGCATGGCCGAACCGGTCGAATGGCGCGCGGACGGCATCCCGCGCAGCGCGCGGTTCGATGACATCTATCACTCCGAGAGTGGCGCTGACGCGCAGGCCCGGTTTGTCTTCCTGGGCGGCTGCGGGCTGCCCGCGGCCTGGGCCGGACAGCCGCAATGGCGGATTCTCGAAACCGGCTTCGGCTTCGGGCTCAACTTCCTGACAACCTGGCAGGCCTGGCGCGCGGACCCGAACCGCTGCCGGCTGCTGCACTTCGTCTCGATCGAGGCCTACCCGGTCTCGCAAGAAGACCTGTTGCGCGCCGCCGCAGGCTCGCCCGAGTTGCTTCCGCTGGCGGAGGAACTCGCAGCGCAATGGCACGGCCTGCTGCCCGGCTTTCATCGCCTGTGGCTCGACAAGGGACAGGTGCTGCTCACGCTGTGCATTGGCGATGTGCAGCCGATGCTGCGCGCGCAGCGCTTTGACGCGGACAGCATTTATCTCGATGGATTCAGCCCGCAACGCAATCCGGAGATGTGGTCACCCGAGACGCTGAAGTCGGCTGCGCGCTTCGCTCGAAGAGGGACGCGCCTTGCGACATGGACCATCGCCCGGACGGTGCGTGATGCGCTCGCGCAGTGCGGCTTCAAGGTCGAGAAGACACCGGGACTGCCTCCAAAACGCGACTGCCTCCAGGCGGTCTACGACCCCGCATGGGAGTTGCGCCGGCGCGTGCCGCCATCCGAAGACCAGATCGCGGAGCCGGGCCATTGCGTTGTGATCGGTGCGGGTCTCGCGGGGGCGGCGGTCGCATCGAGCCTCGCGCGACGCGGTTGGACGGTGACGGTGCTCGATGCTTCCGACGAACCCGCCAGTGGTGCGTCAGGACTGCCCGTGGGCGTCCTTGCGCCGCATGTATCGCCGGACGACGCGCTGCTCTCTCGCCTGACTCGCGCCGGTATCCGGGCCGTGTGGCCGCAGCTCGAACAGTGGCTGGTCGAAGGCATCGACTGGGGTGCGACCGGCGTCGTCGAACGGCGCATGCCGGGCGATGCACGTTTTCCTGCCAACTGGACCGCCGACGGCCCGAACGAATCGTGGCTTGCAACGCCGGAACGGCTTCGTGCCCTTGGACTGCCGGCCGATGCGCACGCGATCCGGCATACCCGGGCTGGATGGGTGCGCCCCGCCCGGCTTGTGCAGGCCTGGCTTGCGCAGCCCGGCATCCGTGTCGAAACAGGCCGCCGCGTCACACACATCGAGCGCATGGCCGAAGACTGGACGCTTCGCGGCGTCGATGACGAGCCCTTTGCACAAGCCGACAGGGTCGTCATCACGGCAGGCTTCGACAGTCATCTGCTTGCGCCGGATCTGCCATTGCAACCCGTGCGCGGCCAGGTCGCGTGGGGTGTCGCGTCACCGGATTCGCAGCTTCCTGCAGTACCGATCAACGGCGACGGCCACCTGATCGCGCATGTGCCGCACAAAGGCGGCGAACTGTGGCTCACCGGCGCAACCTTTGACCGCGACAGTGAAGACGCGGCGCTGCGCCCAGACGAGAACCAGGTCAACCTCGACAAGCTCCGCCGCCTGCATCCCGAAGCGGCCGCGCAATTGCAGCCCGACTTCACGAGCGGCCGCGTGCACGCATGGGCAGGCGTGCGCTGCGCCTCCGGCGATCGGCGTCCATTGGTCGGCCGGATGGGGCCGGATCGGGAAGACGGCCTGTGGGTCTGCACCGCGCTCGGCTCACGCGGCATGAGCTTCGCTGCGCTCTGCGCCGAACTGCTGGCCGCCCGCTGGCACGGCGAGCCCTTGCCGTTGCCGGCCAGGCTCGCGAGTGCGCTCGACACGCGACGCACGTGGACCTAGCCAAGCGCTCAGAGGTTGGCGAGCGCCATGTAGTCAAGAAGTGTCGAGCCGCCGAGGGTCGCGAACGGCAGCAAGACGGCCTTGAGCAGAGGCTGCTGCCAGAACGGCGCGAAAGCACCCTCGTGCAGTCCCTCGATGCGACTCTGAAGCAGTTTGAGCTGTTCCAAGGTGGGCGCCGGTGCGGGACTGCCCGTCGGCCGGCTGGCGCTCGCGCAAAGGATCTCGTCCTTCACGCGATCGAGCGCATGTTCATGCGAATCCTCCGCAGCAAGACGCAACGCCACTGCACACCCCAGCGCAACGCCTGCACCCACAGCAGCAGGAATCAGCGTGCCCGCGGACAAAGTCCAGCGGTCGAACACTGCGCTCCTCGAAAGCAGCCAGAGCGAAATGACGACGAAGGGGTAGTAGATGAGCCCCGTGACCGCGGCCGTGCGACGCGCGACGAACTGCAGGTCGATCCAGTTTTCGAGATGGTCGCAAGGCATGCGCATATCGGTCTCGAACCTCTGCAGCGTCGTCTTGGGCCAGTTGGCCGCGGATTCCTGCCGTTGGCGCAGGCGCAGCAACCCGCGGACAAAGCGCACGCAGAGCACCGTGGCATCCACGACGAAGAAGATGAGGAAGTACATCATCAGCAGCGCCGGAACGCGCAGCGACTCGTGCACCCAGAACGAAAGCGGGCCGCGCTGCGGAACGAAGCGGATCTCGCCGATCGCCGCAACCAGCAGTGAGCTGAGCACGGCGGCAATGAGCACGCACGAGGCGGTGCGCACCAACCGCGCGAGCAGTCGGTTCTGCACGATGTGGCGCCCCCAGAAGTCCACGGCCTCGGACTCCATTCCGCCGACATTTCCGGTGTGTTTGTGCAGCGGTGGAATGAAGCGCATGGAAAACATCTGCACGAACTTTCGCCACGCATCCTGAAGACGGTCGACGCGGTCCTGTGTCTGCGTCATCTCCTGACGTACTGCGCGGGCGTCGAAATCCGTGGCAATTTCCTCGAGGTTCGCATCGAGCGTTGCCCAGCCTCTGAACAGCAGGTAGAAGCACAGCAACAGCGTGAAGATGCGAATCGCTTCAGTCGGCCACAAGCTGATCCCTTCGATTGCCAGCATCGGCTTGCCGTCCTCGGTGAGCCATGCGGCGAACGGCTCCCAGTTCACAGCCATCCACATCGGCAACGCCAATTGCACGAGGAGAAGGATCAAGAGGGCGACAGCCCAACGGCGCCGGCGAGCCGCCAGGTTGTCACTGCTCGTCATGGTTCGGATGAGCCAGTTCCTCGCGCCCTCGCTCACAAGGAACGGCGGCACCCACGCCAGCAGCATCGCCGCCACGAAGATCAGGAACATCACCGGCACCCCCGGCGCGGGATATGCACGAGATCCCGGCGGATGAATGTTGTCGCACTCGCTCCACGGCATCCCCCGGCATCCCTTCTGATTGGCACCATAGGACGCGCTGCCCGTGAAATCGTAGGCACCGGTGCGGCCGATCTCGAAGATCCTCGGTGTTTCGAACCACGCGCGGATCTTCTTCTGCGACATCGGCTCCCGTTCGCCGTCCGCAGTCTCATCGAGTTGCAGCTTGCGGCGTGCATCGTCCATCGCGAGCCGGGTCGAGAGATACGCCGACACCTGGTAGCTGTCGCGGAAAGGCGGCGCGCCCGCCTGCAGCCGTTCAGTCAGTCGCAGGCCGAAGTTCGATGCGACGATGAGATTGCGCGCCCACGCCTGCTCGCGCGGATGCACAAAGCGCGCATCCATGTCGGTCGTGAAGAAGATGGCATTTGGAAACTCCGGGCGCAACGCCTGCAGCACGAGCAGCTTGTCGTGGACGTCGTTGCCCAGTACGCCGATCGCACGAAAGCCCTGCTTGTCCCCGCTCGCGCTGCGCAGCAATTCGTCCTTCATCCGCATCTGCACCGCGAGCCTGCGCAGATAGTCGAACTGGCCCTGGCCCTCGGCAACTTCGATGAAGGTTCCGTCCTTGCGGCGGCCGGGGTCCTTTTCAGGCTGGTTCTGCTTTTGTGCAGCATTGCTCGTCGAGTCGTTGTCGGCGGCTGCAGGCAACTGGCCGTCGAGTCCGCGTACATAGCTGAAGCGCTCCACGCAGAAACCCGGCTCGTCTCGCTTGGCCCGGAATTCGCGCAACAGACTGCGGCCATAGAGCGTGTCCCATTCGGCAACGATCGCGATGCGGCTGGGGGCATCCTGCTGAGCGCCTGCGTCAAGCCGGCACATGTCCTGGTATCGAAAGACGTCGGGCTCCTCTCCAGGACGTGTCGGTATCGTCTTCGGCTCCAATCCGCGCAGCCTCAATTCGTCGATCAGCGCGTCGGCGAGCTTGCCGTCGTGGCCGATGGTTCTCACCAGGGCAACATGGTGCTTCGCGAAGAACTTGGACACGCTCTTGCGTTCGGCACCCCGCTCGTTTACGCCTTCCAGCAGTACCTCGTCGGGCACGGTCGCATAGAGCGAATAGAAGCGCATTTCCGCGTTGACCGGTTCACTCACGAGGCCCGAACCGTCCACCTCGTCGACCATCGCCTTCAGCCCATCCGAGCCGTTGGGACCGAGCACGCGCCAACTCGCTCCGGCATCGACGAACGGCTTCGCGAGCTGCGCCATGTGCATGAGTGGTCTTGTCGCGAACGCCTCGGTTTGAAGCCACATCACAAGCACCGGCGATTGCAGACTGGCGCGGGTCAGATCGCTCGGCGTCGCGACATCGGAGGCCGGATCGAACCACTCGTAGGGGATCGGCTCCGGCGTCGGTTTATCGACCTTCGTGCAGGCGATTTCGGGCGGCGTGAAGTACCCCAGGTGCTCGGTATCGCGCGGCGAGAGGCGGCTGGCATTGAGCCCGGCGAGTACCGCATAGCGACCTCGCCTACGGCTTTCCACGTTTTCTGAATAGGGACCGCCGGGCAGCATCACCGCCAGCACCTGCACCTTCCGGTTCTCTCCGGGCGGGAAGCGCTTCCGAAGCTCGCTCACGTCTGCCGCGAGATCCTCGGCGGTACGCAGCCGGTCCTCGCCCTCGAGCTTGCCTTGCCCGCTTTTTCGCAGATCGGCTCGATATCGCGCAACGGCGCCGAAGGGGTCCTGCCAGAGCCTCGCGTCGATGTCCTGCTTGGCGTAGTGCTGTTCGAGGCGCGGTTCCTTGACGGGGAGCCGCGTGGTCTCCAGGGGCGCTTCGCGAACGAACAGCACCCCGGCTGCCAGCAGCACAATGGCCACGATGCCGTTGCTCGGCAGGCTGGACCCGGAATTCGACTCCTTGTCCATCAGCGCCTCCTGGTCTCACGCAAGAGTCATGCGACCATTTCACAATGTATGCCCGTACAAGGCATCCCCAAGTGAATCGAGGAAGCGTCACGGGGACGTTCACGCGATGGAGAACATCCATGCCCATCCACTACGACATCACTCACACCACGGTCTATCGCTACAACCAGCCGGTCCGTTTCGGCCTGCACCGCGTGATGTTCCGACCGCGCGAGAGCCACGACCTGCGCGTGCTCGCCACCGACCTCGAGGTCAGCCCGGAGGCAACCATCCGCATGATCCAGGACCCGCATTCCAATTCGGTGGCGCTCGTGCAGCCGACCAGCGAAGCGTCGGAGCTTCGCATCGTCTGCCGCTTCACGATCGAACGCGAGTCGGGTAGCGTCGATGAGCTGGCGCTCGACCCCTTGGCCGAAGCGCTGCCTTTCGCCTACTCGGTGCAGGACCGCATCGATCTCGAACACTACCTGCGTCCGTATCACGACGATCCCGACGGAACGCTCATCCGCTGGGCGCATCAGTTCCTCTACACCGACAAGGCCAATGGCACGCGCGATGTGCTCGCGCGCATGAACGCCTTCATCGGCCAGAACTTCACTTACGGTGCGCGTGACGAAGAAGGCACGCAAACGCCGCTGCAGACGCTGGCGCTCGGCAGTGGAAGCTGCCGCGACTACGCGCTGCTGATGATGGAAGCGGTGCGCCGGCTCGGTGTGGCGACGCGCTTTGTCTCGGGCTACCTGTACGACGCGGCGCTCGACGTCGGTGGCGAAGCAACCGGCGATGCGGTGACAGGAGCCGGCACCACGCACGCCTGGCTACATGCCTATCTGCCAGGGGCGGGCTGGGTCGCCTACGACCCCACCAACAACCTCACCGGCAGTGGGCAATTGATCCGCGTCGCGGTCGCGCGCGACCCCTCTCTGGCCGCGCCCGTCTCAGGCACCTGGTACGGCGATCCTGGCGCCTACGAGGGACTCGACGCCTCCGTCGTGGTGCGCAGGCTGGGCTGAAGCGACTCTGCTTCAGGGAAAGGCGCGGGGCCGCTCGCTCAGGTTCACGCCGGGCTGCGGCGCTTCCTTGTCCGCAACGTCGACCCAGCCGCCGCCGAGCGAACGATAGAGCGCCGCCGACTGCAACAGCACGCTGCCCTGCTGCTGGGCCAGTTGCAGGCGCGCGTTGAACAACGCGCGATCGGCGTCGAGCACTTCGAGGTAGCTGGTGTAGCCGCCTTCGAATCGCTTGCGCGCGAGCCGCGCATAGTTGTCGAGCGCGGAGACTTGCATCACCTGCGCATCGAGTGCGGTGCGCGACGTGGCGATGCCGGACAGCGCGTTCTCGGTTTCGCTGAACGCAGCCTGCACAGCCTTGCGGTACGCCGCGACCGATTGCCGCTGCGCCGCTTCGGCACTCGTGACCTGGCCTGCGATCGCGCCGGCCGTGAAGAGCGGCATGGTGATATCCGCGCCGTAGGTCCACAGCCGCGAGGGCCCTTCCCACAGGTCGGACAGCGACCGGCTCGCCTGTCCGAAGGCACCCGTTAACGAGATCGTCGGGAAGTACGCCGCCTTCGCCGCGCCGATGCGGGCGTTGGTCGCGACCATCGATTGCTCGGCCTGCCGGATATCAGGGCGCCGTTCCAGCAGATCGGACGGCAGCCCCGCAGGCACCGGGGGCAGCACGAGCTGGTCGATCGGCTTGCCGCGCGCGATGGGGCCGGGGTTGCGTCCGACCAGATTGGCGAGCGCGTTCTCCTGTTGCACGATCGACTGCTCGAGCAACGGGATCGCACGCAGCGCGGTCGCGTATTCGGATCGCGCCTGGCTGACTTCGACGTCGGACACCACGCCGCCCTTGAAGCGTCGCTCGAAGAGGTTGAGGGCACCGAGCCGAAGGCCCAGCGTCTCGCGTGAGACTTCCAGCTCGCGATCCTGCTCGCGCAGGTTGACGTAGCCCGAAGTGATCGCGGTCACGATCGAGAGCACCGTGGCGCGCCGGAATTCCTCGCTTGCCTGCAGTTCTGCAGTTGCGGCTTCGGTGAGGCGCCGCGTGCGGCCGAAAAGATCGATCTCCCAGCTCAGCAGAAGGTTGGCCTGGTAAGCGTTGTACGGATTGATCGACGGAGCCCCGCTGATGGTCTGCTCGCTCGCGCGCGTGCGGCTGCCGTTCACCTGCGCGCCGACCTGCGGAAAGAGCGCCGAACGCGTGGTGCCGAGCACGCCATAGAACTGCTCCACGCGCGCGGCAGCGGCGATCAGGTCCTGGTTGTTGCGCAGCCCTTCGCTGATAAGGGCATCGAGCGCCGGATCGTTGAACTGCTGCCACCACGCCGATTCGACAGCGGCCGCATCAACCGCGCCCATGGGCGTTGCGCTGCGGTATTGCGTCGGCACGTCGAGGTCGGGACGCTTGTAGTCCGGCCCGAGCATGCAGCCGCCGAGTGGGAGCCCGAGCGCCACGGCCATTGCGCCGCGAAGGATCACGTCAGTGCGGCGCATTGACGGCTCCCTGCCCGGTCGCTTCCGGATCCTCGCCCTTCGCATGCTCGGCCTTCTTGCCGCTCATGCGGTCGCTGAACGCTTCCAGGCCCCAGAAGAACATCGGGATGAAGAAGATCGCGATCACCGTCGCGCCCAGCATCCCGCCGATCACGCCGGTGCCGAGCGACTGCCGGCTTGCCGCCGACGCACCACTGGCGATCGCGAGCGGAATACACCCGAGGATGAACGCCAGAGAGGTCATGATGATCGGCCGCAACCGCAGCTTGGCCGCGCCGACCGCCGCGTCGTAGGGCGAGAGCCCTTCCTTGTGCCGCAACTCGACCGCGAACTCGAAGATCAGGATCGCGTTCTTCGCCGCCAGCGCAATGAGCACCGTGAGGCCGATCTGAAAGTACACGTCGTTCTGTATGCCCCGTAGCCAGATCGCGGCGATCGCCCCGAACAGCGCGAAGGGCACCGCCAGCAGCACGCCGAAGGGCAGCGACCATTTCTCGTACTGCGCCGCGAGGATCAGGAACACCATCACCAGCGCGAACGCGAACACCAGGCCGGCTGTCGAACCGGCCTTGCGCTCTTCGTAGGCCTCGCCGGACCACGCGAACGAGAAGCCCGCGGGCAGCACTTCACGCGCCACCTCTTCCATTGCGGCCAGCGCCTGCCCCGAGCTGTAGCCGATGCCCGCATCGCCCGTGACCTTGGCTGCGACGAAGTTGTTGAAGCGCGTGACGATGTCGGCGCCGGTCACGTAGCGCGTGCTCGCGACCGCCTTGAGCGGCACCATCTTCCCTTCCTTGTTGCGCACGTACATGTTCTGCAGGTCTTCGGGCTTGGTGCGGAAGTCGGGCTCGGCCTGCAGGATCACCTGGAACAGACGGCTGTTCTTCGGGAACTGGCTCACATACAGCGAGCCGAACAGCGTCTGCAAGGTCGAATACACATCCTCCGTCGGCACGCCGAGGCTTTCCGCCTTGTCGCGATCGACATCCACCATCAACTGGCGGGAGCGCGTGTTGATGGTCGAGTTCAGGCCTCGCAGCTCGGGCCGCTGCCGCGCCTTGGCGATGAAGTCACGCGTGACCTGCTCCACCCTCTGCAGCGGCGCGTCGCCCTCGCTCTGTATCCAGAACTCGAAGCCACCGGTCGTGCCCAGGCCCGGGATCGATGGCGGATTGACCGGCACCAGCACGGCTTCCTTGAAGGTCGAGAACTCCGCGCTGGCCTGCCGGATCAGCGCATCGGCCCGGTCGTCGGCCGATTGCCGCTCGGCAAAGCTCTTGAGCGACACGAAGAGCACGCCCGCATTGGACTTGTTCTGCGAATCGATCAGGCTGAAGCCCGGCACCGCAGCCACCGCCTTCACGCTCGGCTGCTTGCTGAACCACTGCTGCGCACGGTCCGTGATGGCTTCGGTGCGATCCAGGCTCGCGGCGTCCGGCATGATGACCGCGGTGAAGATGTAGCCTTGGTCTTCCACCGGCAGGAAGGTGGTCGGCACCTTCCGGAACAGCCCCATCATGATCACCACCATGCCGACGATCAGCAGCACCGAGATGAGCACGCGCTTGATCGCCAGCTTGGTGGTCGATGTATAGCTCTCCGTCACCTTCTCGAAATTGCGGTTGAACCAGCCGAAGAAGCCCTTCTTTTCGTGGTGACCCTCTTTCGGCGGCTTCAGCAGCAGCGCCGCGAGCGCCGGCGACAGCGTCAGCGCCACGAGGCCCGACAGCACCACCGACACCGCGATGGTGATCGCGAACTGCTTGTAGAGCTGCCCGGTGATGCCCGAGAGGAACGCGACCGGAATGAACACCGCGCACAGCACCAGCACGATGGCGACCACCGGGCCGCTCACCTCGTCCATGGCGCGCTTGGCGGCGTCCTTTGGCGACAGGCCGAACTCGCTCATGTTGCGCTCGACGTTCTCGACCACCACGATCGCGTCGTCGACCACGATGCCGATCGCGAGCACCATGCCGAACAAGGTGAGCATGTTGATCGAGAAGCCCATCGCGGTCATGCCGATGAAGGCGCCGAGGATCGAGACCGGCACCGCCAGGATCGGCACCAGCGTGGCGCGGAAGCTCTGCAGGAAGATGAACACCACGATCACCACCAGCGCCACCGCCTCGAAGAAGGTGTGGACCACCTCGCTGATCGACTCCTGCACGAACTCGGTGGTGTCGAGCGCGATGTCGTAGTCCAGGCCGCTCGGGAAGGACTTCTTCAGCTCGGCCATCAACGCACGCGTGTCCTTGGCCACCTGCAGCGCGTTCGCGCCGGGCTGCTGGTAGATCGCGATCAGCGTGGCGGTCTTGCCGTTGTACTTGGAGCGGATCGAATAGTCCTTCGAGCCGAGTTCCGCGCGGCCGATGTCCTTCACGCGGACGATCGCGCCGGTGCCCTGCTGCGAAGCACGCAGGATGATGTTGTCGAACTGCGTGGGCTCGGTCATGCGCCCGGAAGTGGCGACCGGGATCGTCTGCTGCACCGGCGTCGCTGTCGGCGATGCACCCAGGCGCCCGGCGGCGTACTGCTGGTTCTGCGCGGCCACGGCCTGCTGGATGTCGGTCGCGGTCATGCCCAGGCTCGCCATGCGGTCGGGCTTGAGCCACAGGCGCATCGCGTAGTCCGGCGAGCCGAAGATCGAGCTCTGATTGGCACCCGGGATGCGCTTGATCGCATCCAGCACATTGATGTTCGCGTAGTTGGCGACGAAGGTCGGGTCCTGGCTGTTATCGGGCGAATAAATCGCCACGATCAACATGAAGGCCTGCGACTTCTTCTGCACGCTCACACCCTGCTGGCTCACTGCCGAAGGCAGCTGCGGCAGCGCGAGGTTCACGCGGTTCTGCACGTCCACCTGCGCGAGCGAGGGGTCGGTGCCGATCTCGAAGTAGACCGACAGCGTCATGTTCCCCGTCGAGCTCGACGAGGAGTTCATGTACATCATGCGATCCGCGCCGTTGACCTGTTGCTCGATCGGCGCTGCCACGTTTTCAGCGACCACCGCCGAACTCGCACCCGGATAGGTTGCGCTCACCGAGATCTGCGGCGGCGTGATGTCCGGAAACTGCGCGATCGGCAGGTTCAGCATCGCGACCACCCCGGCGATGACCAGGATGATCGAGATGACGGACGCAAAGATCGGACGGTCGATGAAGAAGTGCGCGAACTTCATCGTGCCCCCGCCAGGATGACATCGACGCGGCGCGCCATGGCGGGCGAATCGCCACCGACGATGTTGGCCGGCGCCTTCATCTCGATCTGATTGGCAGGCACATCGGCCGCCAGCAAGGCGTCGCGCACCGACTCCGCGCGCCGCTTGGCGAGCGCGGCGTTGATCTTCGGATCACCGCTCGAATCCACGTAGCCGTTCAGCACGACGCGCAGGTCGGGTTTGGCCTTGAGTGCCGCGATGATCGCGACCAACCGTACCTGGCCGGTTGCATCGAGCGCAGTGCGGCCGCGATCGAAGTACACGGCATCGCCGTTGGCAACTGGCGCCCCTGTGGCACCGGTAGCGCTCGATGCGCTGGATGCGGCCGGGGCCTTCCCGGCCGCCGATCCGGCAGCACCCGCGGCACCCGCAGCGCCCGGTGCCGCATTCGGCATCACCGAAGCCGCCGCGGCCGCCGCGCCCGCCGGCGTCGGCCCCGCCTGGCGTCCCACCGCCTTGCCCTCTGGCAGCGGCTCCGGCTGCACCTCATTCACTTTCACCGGCGCACCTGGCGCGAGTCGCATGAAGCCGTCGACCACGACGCGCTCGCCATCCTTCAGGCCGGCGGTCACCAGCCATTGATCGCCCATCCAGTCGCCGACGCTGACCGGTCGCTGCGAAGCCTTGCCCTCGCCGTCGACGACCCAGACGAACTCGCCGCGCGGGCCTTCCTGCACTGCGCGCTGCGGCACGATGATCGAATTGGGCCGCTGGAAGCCGTGCACCTTCACCCGCACGAACTGTCCCGGTCGCAGCTCACCCTTTGGGTTGGGCAGTTCGGCGCGCAGCAGGAAGGTGCCTGTCTCCTGACTGAACGACGCATCTGCAAAGGTGATGCGGCCCTGCGCAGGGAAGCTCGACCCGTCCGCCAGCACCAGCTCGACCGCGTAGTCGTCGCGCGGCGCCTTGATGAGCTTGCCTTTGGCGATCTCGTCCTGCAGGCGCAGCGATTCGTTTTCCGAGAGGCTGAAGTTCACGCGCATCGGATCGAGCTTTGCCACGTAGGTGAGCAGGCTGTTCTCTGCATTCACATACGCGCCGTCCTGCACCTTTGCGAATGAGGACTGGCCTGCGACCGGCGACGTGATCGTGGTGTAGCCGAGGTTCAACTGCGCATCGGTGACCTTCGCGGCGGCGGCCTCGACCGCGGCAGCCGCGGCCTGGTCGCTGCCGGTGGCGTCGTCGAGATCCTTGACGGCCAATGCGTTGTCGGCAACCAGCGGCTTCACCCGCGCGAGGTTCGCGCGTGCGGTGGCAAGGCGCGCCTGCTGTTGCGCGAGTTCCGCCTTCGCGGCCTTCAGGCTGGCCTCGAAGGGCTTCACGTCCATCCTGAAGAGGACCTGACCCGGCTCGACGAAGGTGCCTTCGGTGTAGACCCTCTTTTCCAGAAAGCCATTGACGCGGGCGCGGATTTCAACCTGTTGCGAACTCTCGGTCTGGCCGACGAACTCGTAGGTGACAGGGACGGTCTGCGCCTTGACGGTCAACGCGGAGACTTCGGTGGGAGGCGGTGCGGCCTTCTCAGGCTCCGACTTCGAACAGGCGGACAGGAGCACCGCGGCACATAACAGCGGGAGCATGCCGCGAACCCTCGTTGCGGCACCTGTCCGGGAGAGGCCTTCACGTCGTGACTTAAAGGCCATGTCGCTCGACAAACCCATAGACCGTCCTCCTCGCCCACACCGGTCACACACGACGACCGACCCGACGCAGGCTGTTGTGAAACGCTAATGTCGCTTCAAAGGATCGCGCAGGCAATGGCCCCTTGGTGCAATCCCCAAGCCCCCCGCGGACCCGACGCGCGACTGTCATGCGGCCCCGTCATCATCCCCCGCTAGCACCATTTCGTGTTCGTCGCACCATTGACGATGGTCAAACGATCGCCTTGAGTCGGACCCATCGCTCGCATAGGATGGCCCGGCCATCGCGCTGGCGCGGGCATTGCTTGGCAGTGCGTGACGGCGCAACGCCCCGTGGAGGAAACGCTTGAAAACACTTCCGATTGATCTCGCACTGCAAGGTGGGGGCGCCCACGGCGCGTTTACATGGGGCGTGCTCGATCGCCTGCTCGAGGAGCCTTGGCTGCGCATCGACGGCATCTCCGGCACGTCCGCCGGCGCAATGAACGCCGCCGTGCTGGCCTGCGGCCATGCGGGCGGCGGCGCCGAGGGCGCACGCGAATCGCTCGAAGAGTTCTGGCGCGGCGTGTCCGAAGCCGCCAGGTTCAGCCCGTTCCGTCGGGGCTGGATGGAGATGATCTCCGGCCGCTGGACGCTGGACAACTCGCCCGCCTTCCTGGCCGCGGATCTTGCGATGCGCGTCTGGTCTCCGTACAACCTGAATCCGCAGGGCATGAATCCGCTGCGGGGCATCCTCCGGGACCTGATCGACTTCGAACGCCTCGCAAAGTCGCCCATCAAGCTCTTCGTGACCGCCACCAATGTGCGCACCGGCCGCGGACGGGTCTTCCGCAATGCCGAGATCAGCCCCGACGTGCTGCTCGCCTCGGCCTGCCTGCCCTCGATGTTCCATGCGGTGGAGATCGACGGCGACCCCTACTGGGACGGCGGCTATGCGGGCAATCCGACGATGACGCCGCTGATCCGCGAGTGCTCGTCGAGCGACACCATCCTGGTGCAGATCAACCCGGTGGAGCGCCCCGGCGTTCCGCGCACCGCGGCGGACATCAACAACCGGCTCAACGAGATCTCCTTCAACTCGCCGCTGCTGAAGGAGCTGCGCATGATCGCGATGCTCCACCAGGTGGCTGACCCGGGTCATGGCGAAGGCGCAGCGTGGGCGCGCATGCGCATTCACCGCATTGCAACCGACGCGATGCTCGAGCTTGGCTATTCGTCGAAGCTGATCGCGGAATGGGAGTTTCTCTGCAAGCTGCGCGATGAAGGCCGCCGTGCGGCCACCGCCTTCCTCGCGGACCACACGGCCGACATCGGCAAGCGCTCGACGCTCGATCTCGACGCGCTGCTCGAAGGGATCTGAACCCATGGGACTCGCAGGAATCTTCGTCGGCCTCGGCCTGCTGATCTGGCTGTCGTACCGCGGCTGGAGCGTGCTGGTGCTCGCGCCGCTTGCCGCAATCATCGCGGCGCTCTTCGCGGGCGAGCCGCTGCTCGCGCATTGGACGCAGACCTTCATGGGCTCGGCCGCCGGCTTCCTTGCGAGCTTCTTTCCGCTCTTCCTGCTAGGCGCGATCTTCGGCAAGCTCATGGATGACAGCGGCTCGGTGCAGACCATCGCGCGCTTCATGACCGAGAAGCTCGGCCCGCAGCGGGCGATGCTTGCGGTGGTGCTGGCGGGCGCGATGGTGACCTACGGCGGCGTGAGCCTCTTCGTCGCCTTCTTCGTCCTCGCACCGATGGCGCAGGCGCTGTTCCGGGCAGCCAACGTGCCCGCCCGCCTCATGCCTGCCGCAATCGCGCTCGGCACCTCGACCTTCACGATGTCCGCACTACCGGGCACGCCCGCGATCCAGAACGCGATCCCGATGCCCTTCTTCGGCACCACTGCCTTCGCTGCTCCCGGGTTGGGCGTGATCGCGGCGGCAATCATGCTGGGCTTCGGCATGTGGTGGCTGCGCCGTGCCGAGAACGTGGCGCGCAAGGCCGGCGAAGGCTTCGGCACGGTGACGGTCGACAAGCATGTGGATGCCTCCGCCAACCCGGTGGTGCGCGAACGCGCGAGCACGTCCGGCAGCTTCGACCCGGCGGAAGCCACGCGCGGGGGCCACAGCGACCGCGAGCCCGGGGTCTTCATCGCCCTGCTGCCGCTCATCGTGGTGGTCATCGTCAATCTGCTGATGGCGCTGGTCGTGCTGCCGCGTCTGGATACGGACTATCTCGCCGAGGCGCGTTTTGGCGGCATCTCGCTCGCCAACGTAGGCGGCGTCTGGGCCGTGCTGGTGGCGCTGATGACCGCGATCGTCGTGCTGATCGCGTGCAACTGGAACCGGCTGCCGTCGCTGCGCGAGACGATCGACGCCGGCGCGAATGCCTCCGTGCTGCCGGTGGTGTCGGTGGCAAGCCTCGTGGGCTTCGGGGCGGTGGTGGCGGCCATGCCGGCCTTCGAGATGGTGCGCGAATGGGTGCTCGGCATCGGCGGCGGGCCGCTGGTGTCGCTGGCGTTGTCGACCAACATCCTCGCGGCGCTCACGGGGTCGGCGTCCGGCGGTCTCACGATCGCACTCGACGCACTCGGCGCGACCTACATGCAACTGGCCGCGACCATCGGGCTCGATCCGGCACTCATGCACCGCGTCGCGGTGATCGGCGCCGGCACGCTCGACAGCCTGCCGCACAACGGCGCGGTGGTCACGCTGCTTGCGGTGTGCGGCACGGGCCACAAGGAAAGCTACTTCGACATCGTGATGGTCGGCATCGTCGGCGCGCTGCTGGCGCTGATCGCGGTGATCGTGCTGGGGTCGACCTTCGGCTCGTTCTGACGCCCGCGCAGCTACGCGACCCGGGCGCGGCGGACGAGCTTTTCAGACAGCACCGCGACGCACCTCGCGTACTCGGCCTCGGCCTTCTCCTGCGCCTCGCACAGGGTTGCAAGCGCCTGGATCTCCTGAGAGCCGGGCGGCAGCGCGTCGGCGCCGCAGAGCCAATCGCCCAGCGCCTCGATGAGTTCGCCACGCGCGGCCTCCACCGCGAGGCGGCTCACGACAACGGCCTGATAGAGCTGGGTCAGCTCGCCTCTCCTTTCCCGCTGCACACGCCCTCCAAGAAGTAGTCATTCTCAAGACTACTTATGTATTACTTGTGGACATGTAGGTCCATACCGCGAAGGCGGTAGACATTTGGCCAAGGGCGGTGCGGAAGTGTCCCGTCGACGGTCGCTAGGGAGTGGCCGCACCTTTGGCCTGCGCGAGCTTCGCTTCGAGTTCGGCCACCAGCGCCCTTGCCTCGTCGCCTTCGGGAATCGGCCGCCCGCTATCGCGCCAGGTCACCGCGCTCTTGAAGCCTTCGACCTCCGCCTGCCGGCGGAACCACATGCCTTCGGGGTTGTGGCGGGTGATGCCGTCGAACACGGTCGCGAACATCTGCGACTGCTCCAGCCCCATCGACAGCCAGACTTGGTTGACCACCAGCTTGTGCATCATCAGATGCGAGCGCGGCACGCCCGCGATGCGCAGCGCGAGCCGCAGCGTGGCGTCGTCCAGTTCGTCGGCAGGCACCGCGAAGTTGGCCAGCCCCCATTCGGCGGCCTGCGCGCCGGTGATGGTGTCCCCGGTGAACATGAGTTGCTTGGCGCGCATCGCCCCCAGCCGATAGGTCCACATCGCGGTCGTCGGGCAGCCCCAGACGCGGGTGGGCATGTAGCCGATCTTCGCGTCGTCGGCCATCACGAGCAGGTCGCAGCACAGCGCGATGTCGCTCCCTCCCGCGACCGCATACCCATGCACCTTGGCGATGGTCGGCTTGGTGCACCGCCATAGCGACATGAAGTCCTCTGTGTTGCCCTTCATCGCGGCGTAGTCGAGCATCGGATCCCAAGGCGTCTTCTCCTGACGGCAGGGGTGATCGCCGCCCGCGCGGTCGACATGGCCTTCGGCGTAGTCGCCCAGGTCGTACCCCGCGCAGAAGGCGCGGCCTGCGCCTTCGACAACGATGACATGCACCTCGTCCTCTGCCTGCGCCCACGCGACGGCCTGCCGGATGTCCGACGGTGTGGTCTCGGCGATGGCATTGAGCTTGTCGGGGCGATTCAGCAGCAGCCGCGCGATGCGTGGATGAGCGGGGTCCTTGTCGATCACGACGGTGTTGAACACAGGCATGCGGTCTCCTTGGTTTTGGCCCGCCATTTCACTGCACGCCCGATCGGCCCTGCAAGCGACTCCGCCGACCTGCTGTACGACCGGGCGCACAAAGCGGCGAATTCGTAGGAATGCGGGCACGGGCAAATCAGTCTTCGCGTCGTTGCGTGGGCTGATGGCGCCTACGCGCGCCGGGCGCCGGTTGGCCTAACTTGAAGTCAAAAGGAGCCCGCCATGTCACTCGCAATGCCCACTCCCGATTTCGAGCCCTCCGAACTACAACTCGCGCGTCATCTCGCTACGTTCCGTACGCAGCAGATCGAGGCCGTCGGCGTCGCTGTCCGCGAACCGCATCCTGGAGAGGATGAAGTCCCCCGCGACCATCCGAAGCTGGATCCACGCCAGTTCAGCCTCGTCTTCGGTGAACGCCGCTGATCGGCATCACTTGACCAGAGGCCATACGCACCTCTTCCACCGTTGCTCTGCCGATCGGTGAGGTCCACGCTCCGAAAGGAGCGGGAGCCAGCCAATTCGCCAGCTCGAATGGTGGATGTGTGAAAACGTAAACAGGTGTCTCATTGAGTCACCGCAGCGCAGGTGCGCGCCGCGGACAGACCTGCAACACCTGGGGCGAAGATCATGTACCACGGTGAACGCTTCAACGGCTACAGCCACCTTTGCGGCTTCCTTCTGGCCAGCGCCGGGTCGGCGATGCTGATCTCGAAGACCATGACGGGCGACGATCCGGCCAAGACCGCCAGTGCGCTCGTGTTTGGTGTGTCGATGATGGTGCTGTACGCCGCATCGACCATCTTCCACAGCACGCGTGGGTCGACGAAGCTCTTCTGGCAGCGGGTTGACCATTGCGCGATCTATCTGCTCATCGCGGGCAGCTACACGCCCTTCGCGCTGGTCACGCTCCACGGGCCATGGGGATGGGCGCTGCTCGCGGGCATCTGGGCCGCGGCGATCGTCGGCATCGGCCGCGAGCTGCGACCAGGCGATCCGCCGAAGCCTTCGCTCCTGATCTACCTGGGCATGGGATGGCTTGGCGCGTTGGTGCTCGGGCCCCTCATCGAGCGGCTCGACAGTGCCGGCGTCGCGTGGGTGCTGACGGGTGCCCTGCTCTATTCGGCGGGCACGATCTTCTATGCCAATCCGAGAGGCTGGCGGCATGCGCACGGCACATGGCACTTGTTCGTCATTGGCGGCACGCTGTGCCACTACGTCGCGGTGACGCAGTTCGTGCTCTAGGTTCCGAAGCTGTAGCGCACGCCGATCCAGGCCGTGCGCGGCGCGCCAGGGGCGAGGAAGGTCGCGCGCACGAGGGGAAAGTCTCCGTTCGCATTGGCCGGGAAAGGCCGGGCCACAAAGGCGCCTGCGGGTCCGAAGGCGTTGGCACCGAGCTGACCGCCGGTCGTGTACTTGCGGTCGAACAGGTTGTTGATCTGCGCAAAGAACTTCAGGCCCTTCTTCGGCCGATAGTCGGCGCCGAGGTTGAAGACCGCATAGCCGCCGGTGCGCCCGTCGCCCGTGTAGTAGATGCCGTCCGGCATATGCAGTCCGTTCTCGTTGCCGCGCACGTTGGCCCCGCTCGAAGCCACCATGTCGAGGTCGAAGCGCCATTGCGCATTCGCCTCCCAATTCGCCTCAAGCTTGAGCACGCGGCGCGGCAGCAGCGGGATGCGGTCTCCCGGCCGGATGGTGATCGTGCCCTCCGTACCCGGAGCGCCGGCGGCCGCGGAGCTGTTGCTGCTGTTGCCCGAACCATCGATGACTTCGCTACTGCGGAACGTGGCGTCGAGCAGTGCCAGATTGGCGCCAACGGTCCATCCTCGCGCGGGTTGCGCCACGAGGCCCGCCTCGATGCCCTGACGGCGCGTCTTGCCGAAGTTCTTGAAGTACCCGAATCCGCTCGGGTCGTCCGACACGAAGAGCAGATCGTCCTTGTTGTCCGAGCGGAAGACGCCGAGGTTCCACGAGAGCGACCGCTCCCACTTGCCGCGCATACCCGCTTCGAAGGTGGTCGTGACCACCTGCTTGAGGGATGGATCGCCCGCAAACGAGTTCGGTAGCTTGCAGGGCGTTGCCGGATCTGAGCAGCCGAGCTCGATCGCGGTCGGAGCTCGGCTTCCCTGATTGGCGCCCGCGTAGAGGGTCAGCGCCTCACTCGCCGCAAAGGTCAGGCCGATCGCCGGATTGAAATGGCTGAAGGTGTGATCGCCCGTGAGCGAGCCCGGAGCGGGCCCCGGCGTGACCCAATCGAAGTTGTCGACCGAGGTGTGGTTGTAGCGCCCCGACAGCGTCAGGTGCGTCGCCTGGCTGATCTCGATGATGTCGCTCGCGTAGAGGCTCCAGGTGCTCGAGCGGCTCGACAGGCCCACGCGGGCATCGAACGCGTTCTCGGAGTTCTGCGTGCCGTCTGCAAAAGCGCCGGGCCCCAGCAGCGGCGTGATCGACCTGTCCGGATTGATGAAGCCGAATTGCGCGCTCTGGTCGAAGCCGACGCGGCTCGCGTCGTAGGCAGCGCCGAACACCAGTTGATGACCGATGCCGGCGGTGTCCATCAGCGCCGCAAACTGGCCCGCCAGGCCGTAGTTGTGCTGCTCGGTCCGGGTGCGGTTGTAGAGCCCGTTGCACTTTTCGTTGGGCTCGTTGTTCGTCAGCACGTTGGCGATGCAGCGCCATCGCGGGAAAGGCGTGTTGGCCTGCGTCTCGCCGCTGGTCGGGAAACCCGTGAAGCCCGCGCGCGAGAGGGCTGCGCGCTCAGCCACATTGGGCTGGTAGAGCGACTCGCCGAGGGAATCGTCGTTGACGTCGCCATTGAGCGTGCTGGCCTTGATGTCGCGCCAGTAAGCGTTGCCCGTGAAGCGCAGGCGGTCGTTGATGTCGTGGCTGCCGGCGAGATTCAGGAAGATCGAGCGGTTGTTGGTCTGGTCCGGGACCGTGTAGACACTGCTCCAGTCGCGCTGCAGAGCGTGCTGCTCCTGCAGCCCGTTGCCGGTGAGGTCGTTGTCGGCGTAGGCCGCCGTCAGGGACAGTTCTGTGTCTCGCGCACGCTTGCCAACCTTGGCGAAGAGCTGGCGCAGATCGCTCGGAGAGGCGGTACGCCAGCCGTCCTCGTGAAAGCGATTGGCAGCGACGTACCAGTTGACGCCGTCCTCCCGGCTGCCGCCGGTCTCGAATTCGGCCGCAACGCGCCCATAGCTACCGCCGAGCATCTGCACCGAGGTGCCCGGGCTGGTGAACCCGTCCTTGGTTCGCACCGACAGAGCACCGCCCAGGGTGTTGAGGCCGAACAGCGGATTGCTGCCGGGCATCAACACCACGCTGTCGATCACGGTGGTCGGGATCAGATCCCAGCTCACCACATCGCCGAAAGGCTGGTTCAGGCGCACACCGTCGAGATACACCGACAGTCCCTGCGGCGTACCGAGCAGCGGCGAAGCCGTGAAGCCGCGGTAGTTGATGTCCACCTGGAAGGGATTGCCCTGGATCTCGTTGACTGTCACGCCGTTGATCCGGCGGGCCAGAAAGCTCGACAGGTCGAGCGCATGCGTGCGGTCGATGTCGGTGCCGGTGGCACTCTGCACGTTGGCGGGCACCTGGTCCTTGGGCACGTCGAGCCCCGGCAATGGCGTCGGCGCGACGACCGTAATCGTGGGAAGCTCGCGGTCGGCCTCCGCCTGGACCTGGGCGGCGGCTGGCGGGGCGCCGGAGAGCCCGACCGCCGACGCCGTCGAAAGAAGCAAAAAGGCAGGCAGGCGCGTACCAGGGTCGCCACGGCGACGTTGCATGTGTCCCCTCTCCTCCACCTCGATGGGTGCGCCCTCAAGTTAAAGCGCGGCCCCAACAGCGAAATAGGGAAATTCCCGCCCCTAGAATTCGCCCGGTTTCGAGTACGGCTCAGCCGTGCAGGACGACGTTCCGAGCGCCGTCCGCTTTATCCCGAATAAGCAACTGGTCGCCCGCAAACCCGCATGGAGACTGGCGAATAAGCTTATCCGCATAAAGCGCGAACCAAAAAATAGTTTGTTTCCATAAGGCTCGCTTCTAAAGTTGCGCCCTCGTTGACCGGGGCCGGTGGACGCACTGCCTTCAACAACTGACACACGATGTACCAATACACAGATTTCGACCGCCAGTTCGTGCACCTGCGCGCGGCGCAATTCCGCGATCAACTCGAACGCTGGCAGACGGGCAGGTTGTCCGAGGATGAATTCCGTCCCCTGCGCCTGCAGAACGGCTGGTATGTGCAGCGCTACGCACCGATGCTGCGTGTCGCGGTGCCGTACGGCGAGCTGTCGAGCAAGCAGCTGCGCGTCCTCGCGAAGATCGCCCGCGTGTACGACGAGCCGGAGGCCGAGGTCTACAAGAACGCTGTTGCGACGCAAGGCAAGCTCGGCTCGCACAAGCTGCCGACGCACTACGCGCACTTCACCACCCGCCAGAACGTCCAGTACAACTGGATTCCGCTTTCCAAGTCGGCGGACGTGATGGACCTGCTCGCCTCGGTCGACATGCACGGCATCCAGACCAGCGGCAACTGCATCCGCAACATCACGAGCGACGAGCGCGCCGGCATTGCGGTCGACGAAGCGGCCGATCCGCGCCCCTTCGCTGAAATCATGCGTCAGTGGAGCACGCTGCACCCCGAGTTCGCCTTCCTGCCGCGCAAGTTCAAGATCGCGATCACCGGCGCCGCCGAAGACCGCGCCGCGACCGGCTGGCATGACGTGGGCCTGCGCCTCGTCAAGAACGAACAGGGCGAGCTGGGCTTCCGCGTGCAGGTCGGTGGCGGCATGGGCCGCACGCCGATCATCGGCACCGTGCTGCGCGAGTTCCTGCCGTGGAACCAGATCATGAATTACCTCGAAGCGGTGATTCGTGTCTACAACCGCTACGGCCGCCGCGACAACATCTACAAGGCGCGCATCAAGATCCTCGTGAAGGCCGAAGGACAGGTCTACATCGACGACGTCGAGGCCGAGTACAAGCAGATCATCGAACACGACGGCGCACCGCACACCATTTCGCAAGCCGAGCTGGACCGCGTGACCGCTTCCTTCGTGCCGCCGACCCTCGCGACCCGCGTGTTCCGCAGCGCCGAAGAAACCG
This sequence comes from Variovorax sp. Sphag1AA, assembly GCF_014192575.1. Lineage (GTDB taxonomy): Bacteria > Pseudomonadota > Gammaproteobacteria > Burkholderiales > Burkholderiaceae_C > Variovorax. The sequence goes on from NZ_JACHYC010000001.1 coordinate 932,917, forward strand.
ACGCCGAGTTGCGCGCTCAAGCTGCCGACGACGTGATGTTTGCCCGCTGGCTCGCCCGCAACGTCGCACCACACAAGAACCCTGCCCTGCGCGCCGTGACGCTTTCGTTCAAGCGCCGCCTGCAAGCGCCCGGCGACGCATCGGCCGACCAGCTCGAAACCGTTGCCACGTTGGCCGACCGCTTCAGCGCCGGCGAAGCACGCGTGACGCACGACCAGAACGTGCTGTTGCCGTGGGTGCACGCCGAAGACCTGCACGCGCTGTGGCTTGCCGCCCGCGAAGCCGGCTTCGCCAGCGCCAACGTGCACCTGCTGACGGACATGATTGCCTGCCCCGGCGGCGACTTCTGCGCACTCGCGAATGCGCGCTCGATCCCGATCGCCGAAGCGATCACCGAGCGCTACCAGGACCTCGACGAACTCGATGACCTCGGCGAGATCGACCTGCACATCAGCGGCTGCATCAACTCGTGCGGCCACCACCACAGCGGCCACATCGGCATCCTCGGCGTCGACAAGGACGGCAAGGAGTGGTACCAGGTCACGCTCGGCGGCTCGGACGGCTCTGAACTGAGCGGCCCGGCGCAGGCCGGCAAGGTCGTCGGCCCGTCGTTCTCGGCGGCCGAAGTGCCCGGCGTGATCGAAGCGGTGCTCAACACCTACCGCGACACGCGCGAATCCGGCGAGACCTTCATCGACGCCCTGCGTCGCATCGGCATCGAGCCCTTCAAGACCGCGGCCAATGGCGCACGTTTCAAGGTCGAGGAGGCCGCAGCATGAACAAGACCCTGAAGATCCTTGCCGCCGAAGAGCATGTCGACAACGGCGAGCCGAACGTCCTGCAACTGGCGAACGACGCCGATCCGCTCGCGATCGAGGTGTGCCTCGATGACGTGGAGCGCATCGACCTGGACTTCCCGAAGTTCACCGACGGCCGCGCGTACAGCCAGGCTTACCTGCTGCGCCGCCGCCTCGGCTTCAAGGGTGACATCCGCGCTACGGGCGACGTGCTGATCGACCAGCTCGTGCAGATGCAGCGCACGGGGTTCTCCAGCGCGGTGCTCAAGGAAGGCGTCGACGCCACGGCAGCACAACGCCAGTTCGACCGGTTTGCCGCCTACTACCAGGGCGATGCGATCGAAACCGCTCCGCTGTTCACCCGCGCCTGAGCGCCCTGCCCCCGTACGGAATCCCCACCAATGAGCATCGATCTCGCAGAAGTCAACGCCAAGTTCGGCCGCAACGCCGAAGGTCTCGTGGACTGGGCCATCGGCCTGGGCCAGCCGGCGATCATCACCACCAACTTCCGGCCCTTCGAGGCGGTGATCCTGCACATGGTCACGCGCGCCAAGCCCGACGTGCCGGTGGTGTGGATGGACAACGGGTACAACACCGAGGCCACGTATCGCTTCGCCGACGAAGTGACGAAGTTGCTGAAGCTTGATCTGCGCATCTTCGTGCCCCGCCGTTCGCGTGCCCATCGCGAAGCGGTGGAAGGCCCGACGCCGGCGCTGGACGATCCGCGCCACGCCGCCTTCACCGAGGAAGTGAAGCTGGAACCCTTCGCACGTGCGCTGCGCGAAACGGCGCCGAAGGTCTGGTTTACTGCGCTGCGGGCCACCGACACCGCCGTGCGCGCGCAGATGGACCCGGTCAGCATCAATCCCGATGGCCTGATCAAGGTCGCGCCGCTGCTGCATTGGTCGTCCAAGGATCTGTACGAGTACTGCCAGAAGCACGGCCTGCCCAACAACTTCGACTACGTGGATCCCACCAAGGGCGAGGACAACCGCGAATGCGGCCTGCATCTCTCGCACTGACGTCCCGAACCGCTGCCGATCCACTCCATCAGCCCACGATCCAATGAACGCCCGTACCGAACCCGACCTGCTGCTGCCGACAACGGACGCGCTGAGCCGCCTGTCCAACACGCACCTCGATGCGCTGGAAGAAGAAACCATCTTCATCCTGCGTGAAGTCGCTGCCTCCTTCGAACGGCCGACGCTGCTGTTCTCCGGCGGCAAGGACTCGCTGGTGCTGCTGAAGTGCGCGGAAAAGGCATTCGGTGTCGGGCGCATTCCCTATCCGCTGCTGATGATCGACACGGGCCACAACTTCCCTGAAGTGACGGACTTCCGTGACCAGCGCGCCAAGGAACTCGGCGCCGAGCTGATCGTGCGCAGCGTCGAGGATTCGATGAAGCGTGGCACGGTGCGTCTGGCGCATCCGGGCGAATCGCGCAACGTGCACCAGTCGGTCACGCTGCTCGAAGCCATCGAGGAATTCCGATTCGACGCCCTGATCGGCGGCGCTCGTCGCGACGAGGAAAAGGCCCGCGCCAAGGAACGCATCTTTTCGCACCGCGACAGCTTCGGCCAGTGGCAGCCAAAGGACCAGCGCCCCGAGTTGTGGACGCTGTTCAACACGCGCCTCGCACCGGGCGAGCACTTCCGTGTGTTCCCGATCTCGAACTGGACCGAGCTCGACGTCTGGCAGTACATCGAGCGCGAGCACATCGCCCTGCCCTCGATCTACTACACCCACAAGCGCGAAGTGGTCGAGCGCCGAGGCTTGCTGGTGCCGGTGACCGAACTCACGCCGCCGCGTGACGACGAAAAGGTTGAAGTGCGCGACGTGCGTTTCCGCACCGTCGGCGACATCACCTGCACATGCCCGGTAGAGAGCCTTGCGGCCGATGCGGCCGACGTGGTGGTCGAGACGCTCGCCGCCGATGTGAGCGAGCGCGGTGCAACGCGCATGGACGACAAGACGTCCGAAGCCTCGATGGAAAAGCGCAAGAAAGACGGTTACTTCTGATGAACGCGACGACGACGATGAACAAGGTTGAAGCTGAAACCGGCGCGGCGCTGCGCTTCATCACCTGCGGAAGCGTGGACGACGGCAAGAGCACGCTGATCGGCCGCCTGCTGGTGGACAGCAAGACGGTGCTGCAAGACCAACTGGCCGGCGTCCAGCGCGGCGGCGAGGTGGATCTGGCACTGCTCACGGACGGCCTTTCGGCCGAGCGCGAGCAAGGCATCACGATCGATGTGGCCTACCGCTACTTCTCGACCGCGCACCGCAAGTTCGTGATCGGCGACGCACCGGGCCACGAGCAATACACCCGCAACATGGTCACCGCCGCTTCGAGCGCCGATGCCGCCGTGGTGCTGGTCGATGCGACCAAGCTGCCCTGGGCCGGCGAAGTCGGCGACGGCGAAGTGGTCAAGCGCGAGCTGCTGCCGCAGACGCGCCGTCATACGCTGCTCTGCCACCTGCTGCGCGTGCAGTCGATCGTGTTCGCGGTCAACAAGCTCGATGCGATCGACGATGCCGAGCTGGCGTTCGAGCGCATCTCTGCCGCACTCACAAACTTCGCCGAAGCCGCCGGCGTCAAGGTTGCCGCCACGGTGCCGATCTCGGCGCTCAAGGGCTGGAACGTGGCTTCTCGCCATGCCGACTGGGCGGGCTACGCAGGCCCGAGCCTCCTGGAGTTGCTTGAAACGCTGCCAGTCACCGCGCAGGACGAAGCAGTCCCCTTTGCCTTCCCGGTCCAGTGGGTCGAGAAATTCTCCGGCTCGGCCGACACCTCGCGCGGCCGCCGCGTGTTCTGGGGCCGCGTTGCCAGCGGCCACGTCGAGCCCGGCCAGCGCGTCACGGTGCTGCCCGGCAACCAGACTGCGACCGTCGCGCAGGTGCTGAGCCACACGCGGCAGCCCAAGACCGTGCATGCAGGCCACAGCGCCGGCATCGTGCTCGACCGTGAACTCGATGTATCGCGCGGCGATTGGCTGCTGGAGCCCGGCGCCTTCGAACCGCAGCGCGAAATCACCGCGACCATCGCGTGGCTGGATGACGAACCGCTCGTTCCGGGCCGCGTCTACTGGGCGCTGCAGGGGCACCGCTGGGTCAAGGCCAAGGTTGCGCGCATCGTCGATCGCGTCAACATCACCACGCTCGAATCCGAGCCGGCCGACCAGCTCGAGGCCAACGCCATCGGCGATGTGGTGCTCAGCCTGCAGCAGCCGCTCGCAGTGCTGCCGTTCACGCAATCGCGTGCGCTTGGCTCGCTGATCCTGGTCGATACCGCCTCGCATCGGACGTCCGCAGCCGTACTCGTGCAGCCCTCGGTCACAAACGCCTAAAATTCGGGGTTTTCCCGATCACACACTCGTTCTAGCCCCACCATGACCCACGTCGTCTCCGAAGCCTGCATCCGCTGCAAATACACCGACTGCGTCGACGTATGCCCGGTCGATTGCTTCCGCGAGGGGCCGAACATGCTGGTGATCGACCCCGACGAGTGCATTGATTGCGCGGTGTGCATTCCCGAATGCCCGGTCAACGCGATCTACGCCGAGGAAGACCTCCCGGCGGATCAGATCGCCTTCATCAAGCTCAACGCCGAACTCGCCCTGGCCGACGGCTGGAAGAGCATCACCAAGCGCAAGCCGGCACTCCCCGACGCAGAAGAGTGGAAGGACAAGACCGGCAAGATCTCGGAGCTCGTGCGCTGAGCACGACGCCCGCCCCGATCGAAACCGACGCGCTGATCATCGGCGCCGGACCGGTCGGGCTGTTCCAGGCCTTCCAACTCGGCCTGCTCGAAATCTCCTGTCACATCGTCGACGCACTGCCCCGCGCTGGCGGCCAGTGCGTCGAGTTGTATGGCGACAAGCCGATCTACGACATTCCCGGCACGCCGAAGACCACGGGTCGCGGTCTTGCGGAATCGCTGCTGGAGCAGGTCGCGCCTTTCAAGTCCCAATTCCACTTCGGCGAGCAAATCGAGACGCTTGCGCGGCAGGATGACGGGCGCATTCTGTTGGCAACCCACCGCGGCACGCGCTTCATGGCCAGGACGGTCTTCATCGCGGCCGGCGTCGGCGCCTTCGTGCCAAAGCGAATCGCCGTCGAGGGCATCGAGCGCCTGGAGGGCACGAAGCTCTTCTATCACCCCGACACCGAGTCGCTCGGCCGATTCGCCGGCCAGACGGTCGTTGTCAATGGCGGCGACGATGCAGCGGTCGAAACCGCATTGGCACTCGAGCCGATCGCGAAACAGGTCACGCTTGTTCACCGTCGCGATGTCTTTCAAGCTGACGACGCTACCCTTGCCACCCTTCGCCAGCGCATTGCTGACGGCGCGATCCGGCTGGCCATCGGACAGCCTTCCGCGTTCGACGACGCCGGCCTGACGCTCATCACGCCGGATGCGCAGAACCTCGTCCTGCCCTTCGACGCGATCGTCGGCTGCCTCGGCATTTCCCCTCGTCTCGGGCCCATCGCCAACTGGGGCCTTGAACTCGTGCGAAAGCAGATCCCCGTCGACACCGAAAAGTACGAGACCCGCGAACGCGGCATCTTCGCGATCGGCGACATCAACACCTATCCGGGCAAGAAGAAGCTGATCGTCTGCGGCTTCCATGAAGCCACGCTGGCGGCGTGGGGTGCCACGAGCATCGTCTTTCCGGACAAATCGATCCCGTTGCAATACACCACCACGAGCACCCGCCTGCACGAGCTGCTCGGCGTGAAGCACTGACCAACGGCTGCGCAATCGCAGCCGTTCGCGCCACAGGCCTACAATCCGTCCTGCTTCGCCAGACTGAAGCAACGCTAGGGGTGCCGGCCCGCCGTTTCATCGGTGAGTCGGCTGAGAGAGTCCCTTTGAACCTGACTGAGGTAATCCTCGCGCAGGGAAGCTGGTCCGGCGGCCGCACGTTTTCTCGCGTGCCGGATCCGTCGCCGTGGCCTCGCCCACCTGCCAAACAATTTGCACTGGAGCAAATGGATGGCAAATACAAACAACACCGAGGCGCCCTTCGGCGCCAATGAAGCGCTCACGCCGCTTCGCGAAGCCGGGCGCGTTTTCCGGTGGCATGACCATATGGCGCTGTGGTTCAGCCTCGGCGTCGGCCTGCTGGTCATGCAGATCGGCGCGTTCCTCGTCCCGGCCGTCGGCACGCGCGACGCGGCGGTCGCCATCGTGCTGGGCTCGTGCATCGGCGCGGGCCTGCTGGCCTGGACGGCCCGTATCGGTTGCGAAAGCGGCCTTGCGAGCGCAGGGCTCATGCATGCCACCTACGGCAGCGCGTTTGCCCGGCTCCCGGTGATCCTGAACATCGTCCAGTTGATCGGCTGGACCACCTTCGAAATCGTGATCATGCGCGAGGGCACGCAGGCCATCGGCAAGCAGGCGTTCGGCTGGTCGCTGGACGGCAGTATGGGCACGGTGATCACCACGCTGATCTGGGGCGCAGTCCTGCTCGCGCTGCTCGCCGGCTCGATGGTGAAGCTGGTGCGGCGCTTTGTCAGCCGGTTCGGGTTGCCGCTCGTGATCCTGTCGCTGGCATGGCTGAGCTGGCAGTTCGCCGCGCGCCTTCATGCGAAGGGCCTCGACGCTTTCTGGTCGCGCCCGGGCGACGGAAGCATGGGCATGTTCGGCGCGCTGGATCTGGTGATCGCCATGCCGGTCTCCTGGCTGCCACTCGTGGCCGACTACGCCCGCCACGGAAAGCGCAGCAGAGGCGGGCTCGGTGGCGCATTCAGCGGCACCTGGCTCGGTTACGCGGTGGCAAACGTCTGGTGCTACGCGCTCGGCGTGATGGTCGTCAGCGTGGCAGAGCCCGGTACCGACATGCTCGCCGCATTGCTGCTGGCTCAGGGCGGTCTGGTGGCACTGGGGCTGATCCTGGTCGATGAGCTCGACAACGCCTACGGCGACGTCTATTCAGGCTCGGTTTCTTCGCACAGCCTGCTTCCACAATGGAGCATTCGACGCTGGGGGCTGGTGCTCGCGGCGATGTGCATCGCCCTGGCGCTGGTGCTGCCCATGCACTCGCTGGAGCCGTTCCTTCTGCTCCTGAGTTCGGTCTTCGTGCCGCTCTACGGTGTGATCCTCGGACGGCTGGGCGTCGGCGTGAGCGTTGACGCGATCGACGCGCGGCGCGTGGACATCGCGGCCGCCGCGATCTGGATCGGCGGCATCGTGATCTATCACTCGTGCGCCGCGTGGGCGCCTCAGTGGGGCTCCGCGCTGCCGACGCTCGCAGTCACCTTCGTGTTGGCCTGGATTACGCGCCCGGCACCGGCAGGCGGAACGTCGGCACTGGCGCAAACCCGTGGTTGAGCGGGCCATGTCCGCTTCCGACTTTCACGTCCGCACCAGCCGCCATGGCGGCAACGACGTAGTTGCGCGCGCGTTCGACAGCCTGCGCGAGGTCGTACCCAAGCGCGAGGTGCGACGCGATGGCGGACGACAGCGTGCAGCCGGTTCCATGCAAATTGCGGCTCACGATGCGCGTCGATGCCAGCTGCAGCCGATCTCCATTGGATTGCGCGAGCAAGTCGACGACGTCGTCGCCAGGCAGATGTCCGCCCTTGAGAAGAACGGCGCTGGCGCCCAGCGCGAGCAACTCGCTGGCTGCATCGTCCAGCGCGTCGACGCCGTCGATCGCATGGCCGATCAGCAATGCGGCCTCATCGAGATTGGGCGTGACGACGACCGCGCGTGGAAACAGTTCGCGCACCAGCACCTGCACCGTTTCCGCCGCGATGAGCCGGTCGCCGCTCGTGGCAACCATCACCGGATCGAGAACCACATTGGGCAGCTTGTAGTGGTCGATGGCCCAGGCAACGACTTCGACGACTTCAGGCGCATGCAGCATGCCGAGCTTGACCGCATCCACGCCGATGTCCTCGACGACGGACTGGATCTGCGCCTTGAGGAATTCGGGCGGAACGCCATGGATGCCGGACACGCCCAGCGTGTTCTGCGCGGTCAGCGCCGTAATCGCCGTCATGCCATAGCAGCCGAGCGCGGCAAAGGTCTTCAGGTCCGCCTGAATGCCGGCGCCGCCGCCGCTGTCGGAGCCTGCGATCGAGAGCACGCGGGCGTAGCGGGAGAATGCATGAGTCATGACGAAAATTATCGGCCACACCGTACGTGCCGCGTGAGGGGTCGATGACGAGCCCTGTCGAATTTCCTTTCCGCCACGTGGCGATCCTTGGCGCTGGCCTGATGGGGCGTCTGCTTGCGGTGACGCTTGCGCAGTCCGGCTGCAAGGTGGATGTCTACGAAGCTGGCGGCCCTGAAGCGAATGGTGCGGCGGCGCGCGTGGCTGCCGCGATGCTGGCACCCTTGGCGGAGTCCGCCGTGGCACCACCATCCGTGGTCCGCATGGGGCACTACGCGCTGTCTCGCTGGCCCGCGCTGATCGCTTCGCTCGACAAGCCCGTCTTCTTTCAGCGCGAAGGCACGCTGGTCTTGTGGCATCGACAGGACGCCTCCGAGGCAGCCCGGCTCGCACGCGTCTTGGCGGGAACGGGTGATGCTGTCCCCGAACTGCCGGCCATGCAGAAGCTGGATGCGACTGCCATCGACGCGCTGGAGCCGTCGCTCGGACGGCGGTTCGCGCAGGGACTGCTCCTGCCCGACGAAGGCCAGCTCGACAACCGCGAGTTGCTTGCAGCGCTCCTCGCCACATTGCAGGCCATGCCGAATGTGCGGCTGCATTGGGACTCGCCCTGCACGCTCGATACGTTCAGACCGGGCGAATCCGGGCAACCCGATCGCGTCATCGACTGCCGCGGCCTCGGCGCGCACCCTGAATGGAACGCCCTGCGCGGTGTGCGCGGAGAAGTGATCCGCGTGCACGCGCCAGAGGTCACGCTGCGGCGGCCCACACGCCTGGTGCATCCGCGTTATCCGCTCTACATCGCGCCCAAGCCCGAGAGCCTCTTCGTGATCGGCGCGACCGAGATCGAATCGGACGATATGTCGCCCGCGAGCGTGCGTTCGACACTCGAACTGCTGAGTGCTGCCTATGCGGTGCACAGCGGTTTCGCGGAAGCACGAATCATCGAGATCGCAACGCAGTGCCGCCCCACCCTGCCCGACAACCTGCCCGCGATTCGGCAGCCCAGGCCCGGCATCATGCAGATCAATGGCCTCTACAGACATGGCTTCATGATTGCCCCCGCAGTGCTCGACGTGGCGGTGGAATTGCTCGCGACCGGGCAGTCCTCGCTCGCGAGTCGGTTCGACTTGGCTTCCAGCCTGGAAGAAGTCCACTCATGAATATCCTGATCAACGACGTCCCCCACACGCTGCCGCCGGAAGCGAAGCTTGCCGACGCGCTGCGCCTCATCAACGCCACGCCGCCTTTCGCTGCGGCGGTGAATCGCCAATTCGTGCCGCGTTCAAGCTACGAATCGCACGAGTTGCAAACCGACGACCGCATCGAGGTGATCCGCCCCGTCACGGGCGGCTGAGAAGAGCCATGACACATTCATCCGACAACGATTCGCTCGTTCTCTACGGGCAGACCTTCCAGAGCCGCCTCTTGCTGGGCACGGCGCGCTATCCCTCACCTGACGTGCTCGAAGCGGCGGTTCGCCGAGCGAAGCCCGCGATGCTGACCGCCTCGCTACGCCGGCAGACCGCGACCCGCAACGGGTCGGGCAGCGACAACGGCTTCTGGGATTTGATCAAGCGCCTCGATGTCCCGATGCTTCCCAACACCGCGGGCTGTCACAGCGTGGAGGAAGTGATCGCCACGGCGCAGATGGCACGCGAGCTTTTCGAGACGCCGTGGATCAAGCTCGAGTTGATCGGCGATGACTACACCTTGCAGCCGGACACGCTCAACCTCGTCGACGCCGCGTCGCAGTTGATCCGGGACGGCTTCCAGGTCCTGCCCTACTGCACCGAGGACCTCGTGCTGTGCCAGCGGCTGGTCGACGTCGGATGCCAGGCGGTGATGCCCTGGGCTGCACCGATCGGCACGGGACGTGGGCCCGTCAATCCATACGCGCTGCAAGTGCTGCGCGAGCGCCTCAACGTTCCGCTGCTGGTCGATGCCGGACTGGGGCTGCCCTCGCATGCATGCCAGGTCATGGAATGGGGATACGACGGCGTGCTCCTCAATACTGCGGTTGCACTCGCTCAGGAGCCTGTTGCCATGGCGGGCGCGTTCGCGGATGCCGTGCAGGCTGGACGCACCGCCTACCGCGCCGGCGCCATGGCTGCTCAGGACTCCGCGCAACCGAGCACGCCGGTGCTGGGCACGCCGTTCTGGCATCACGCTTCCACACAATGAAGACATCGAACACGATGACCGAACTCAACACACCCGAGGCAATTGCGCGATCCATCGTGCAGGCTCACGCCTCGCGCTTCGGCGAGCCTGGCGGCGAAGTCGTCTCCTACTCGTCGGATGACGCGATCTACCGTGGCGCCAAGCAGGCGTGCAGTGCACTCGGGTTCATCGAAGTCGATGCCGAGTGTCTCGCTCGCGCGTGGCAGGCGCAGACGAAACGCATCGGCGCATTCGACCCACGCGCATGGCCTGAGCATCCGGCCGACTTCTCCATGCGATCGTTTCCCCCTGGAGATCGAGAAGACGCATTCCCATCCTGCCCCGAGAAGCTCGGCCTCTACGCAGTGCTGCCCGACGCGCAATGGGTCGGGCGCATGGCACGCGCCGGTGTTCCCACCGTCCAACTGCGTTTCAAGTCGAGCGATGCCGACGCAATTGCGCGTGAAGTGAATGCGGCGGTTCAGGCCGTCAAGGGCACCGGCAGCCTTCTCTTCATCAACGACCACTGGCGTGCGGCCATTGAAGCGCGAGCGTACGGCTTGCACCTCGGGCAAGAAGACCTCGATGCGCTGACGCCTGAGGCGCTGAAGACCATTCGCGACTCCGGTATTCGCCTCGGCGTGAGCACGCACGGCTACGCCGAGATGGTCCGCGCGGACGCGGTGACCCCGAGCTACATCGCGATGGGCGCGATCTATCCCACCACGCTCAAACAGATGGCAACCGCACCGCAAGGCGTCGCGCGACTCGCTGCCTATGCGCGTCTGATGCGCGGCTATCCGCAAGTGGGCATTGGTGGTGTCGATGCAGCGCGCATGCCTGAAGTGCTGGCCACCGGCGTGGGCTCGGTTGCGGTGGTTCGCGCGCTGGTGGCCGACCAAAATCCCGAAGCAGCAGCGGTTAAACTCATGACCCTTGTCGCTGACTCAGTAACCGCACGATAAAAACTTCGAAGATTTTTTCGCGCGATCGGGAAGGCCAAAAAAAGACGCTATAATCTAAGTCTTGTTCCTCGATAGCTCAGTCGGTAGAGCGCCGGACTGTTAATCCGTAGGTCCCTGGTTCGAGCCCAGGTCGAGGAGCCAACTACAAGCCGCAAGGCCTCTGGAATGCCCCGCTATTCAAAAGATGGCGGGGCATTTTCTTTTTGCCTTCGGCCATCAATGCATCTCGATGCATCAGCGCTTGAAGTCGCCGCCTTCCCCTCCTATAAGTCTTGTCTGTGGATTGGTGAAGGAGCAGACATGTCCATCGATATGAGCCACTTCAAGCCCCTTGATCCCGGACGGATCAATACGCTGGATCCTGTCGAGTTGCAGTACTGGTGCCGGGAACTTCATTGCACCGAAGCCCAATTGAATGACGCCATCAGCCAGGTCGGAGATCACGTGACCGCAGTGCGCGATCGACTGTCTTCCAAAAAATGACGCTGCGGCAATGCCAGCCGCAGAACGGACTATTTTTGCTTCTTCTCGGAAACGATCCGCTGCAGTTCCTCTTCTGCGTTAGCGAGATCGAGCCTCAGCTGCATGACCACGTTTTTCTGGCGCATGACGCGGGCCTCGTGCGTATCTCTGGACGCGATTTCGTCGCAACGCGCACGCAGCGCGTCCAGTGACTCCTGCAGCTGCCGCCGACGCAACATCTGTCCTCTGGAGCGCGCATCCCTAATGTTCTTTTCGAGGGCTGCCTGCTGGGCATAGCAATCGGCTTCCGTCTTTTCCGAAGTTGCGGACTGTGCGTTCGCCTGCAACGAGACGAGGACGCCCACCGCCAGAGAAACGAGGCAGAGATGCAGTTTCATGGGTTGGTTCGGGTCATTGGATGCGACATGTTGCACCAAGTCCCCGCTTCGAGGGAAGGGACTCAACCTGCCGTGGCAGACATTCCGCGGCGATAGGGCTGAGGTGTGACATACGCTCCCAGAAAGCCGACGACCCGGTCCGCAGTGACTCGGCCGATTCCCCTGAATGAAGCAACGTCACCGCGAGAAGCCGCAGCCCTCAAGGCACCGAGCGTGTGGATTCCGCACGCGCCGAGTGAATCGACGGACGCGCCGAGCCAGGGACGCAATTCTCCAATTGGCGTTTCCGGTGCCGTGGGAACCGACAGTTCCTTCGTCGCCACGAGACCATGTCGCCAGAGTTCGATCGGCGCAGCCGAACCAGCGAATGGACGGTCCGTCAGCATCAAGAGATCGTAGATTTCGCGCGCCTCGCGCTTCCCGTAGCTCTCGCACAGCACGAGCAGCGAAAGGCGGCGCAATTGCCCCACCACCTCATGCCCGTTGGCCAAGGCTCTGCTCAAGGTGGACGGTCGAAGCCCCAGGGCCGACACCGACGCCGAATCTTCAAGATTGCGCAAGGCGAGTGCGCGGGCCTCGTAGGGAAGAGCGAGCACCGCCTTGCTCTGCTCGCGCGCACGCTCTTCCGTGTTCGGGTTCGGAAGGAAATCCAGTCCGACGCGCGCCAGGATCTCGCGCAAGCGCCCCACTGTCTTGGCCCCGATGGCCTCTTCCTGCAGCAATTCCTGCTCGCTGATCGCAGAGAGATCTTCGATGCAGAAGATGCTCAGCTCCCTCAAAGCCTCGCGCGCACTTGCGCGTACGGATATCTCGTCGATCGGCGTTTCCGGCTTCAACTGAACCGGCGTATCCAGCCGCTGCGGCCCCTTCGGCCGCCAGTTGAACATGGGGAACGCGAATGGCGAATCGACAGGAATCAGGTGCTCTCGCAACGCGACGGCGTGTTGGCGCTTCGCTTCGACAATGGCTGCACGCAATGCGCCAAGGCACGCCAGCAACTCGCCGTCGGGCAGTTGCGCCAGATCGTCAACAGATCGGATGGTTCGATGGGACATGGAGACCTCTACTGAATCGTCTACACGCAATTGCCGTCAAGGCGCATGCGCGACGCCCCCCTTGCTTCAGGGAGTGCGCGGACAGCGTTCTCAGCGCTGGGTGACAGTAGTTGTCCTCGGAGGCTGAACTGAAGAGGCCGCTCTAACGGCTCGACTCCTGCCCTGATACTCAACACGGAAGTCCAACTGCATGTTTCTTCTCTCGCTTGCCGCCACGCTGCGGCGATAGCTGAGTATTGGGAGTCGTTCATCCGTTGTCCATAGCGCCAAAGAATGATCGCTATGCACGAACTGAATTTTCTCTACCCGTGCTCCTTGCGGTGAAGGACTGTTCCTGGTTGGGTTCGAGGCTCTTCATGACCTGCTCACGAAACCACATATGAGCGGCATGTCGATGCGTCCGGTCGTGCCATGACAGATAGACATCGACCGGCGGTACCTCGATCGGCATCTGGATTTCGATCAGATCGCTATGCGATCGAAAGCGCGTGAACAGCAGCTCGGGGAGGATCGCCACCATGTCCGAGTTGCCAACGAGTTGGGGTGCAGTCAGATAGTTCGGCGTGACATAGCGTTGGTTGCGCCGAACGTCGTACTTCTCGAGTGCAACATCGACGAATTCTCCGAAGCAGTTCACCGTATTCGGCATGATCACGAGGTGCTCCAGTGCCGCGAATTCTTCGATGCTGAGCTGCTTGTCGGCTGCCCGATGACCGGCCCTTGCTGCGCAGACGATCCTGTCTTTGAGCAGCGGGCGATGACGCAGATCGCGAAGGGTCGACGGCAAGATGCCGATGGCGAAGTCCACCTCTCCGGATTCGAGCACCTTGGTGAACTGGGATGGATGGACCGGGTGCCGAACCGAAACGCCAATCCCCGGAAACTCGGCACCGAGGTGCCGCAACAGGCGCTCCATGAAGATGCATTCGATGTAGTCCGAAACCACCATCCGGAATTCATACTTCGCAGCCCTGGGATCGAAAGCCACTGCATTGCCAAGCAGCCGATCCATTTCCTGAAGGATTCGATCGGCGAATTCGCGGAGCTGGACAGCCTTGGCGGTCGGAATGAGCCCGCTTCCGCCTTTCACCAGAATCGGGTCATTGGTGACTGCGCGCAATTGGCTCATTGCGCGACTCATTGCGGGTTGACTGATTGATACCGCGTCAGCGGCGCGCGAAACATGCGAATGGTCGACCAGCGCGACCAGGCACTTCAAGAGGTGGAAGTTCAGCTCGCCAGTGTCATTGCGCTTTTGTTGCATGTGCCCTCTTTGGCTTCGGCGCGGAATTCGCCAGCCAAAAGTATCACATCGGGCACCGAACCCTACCCCAGGTGCATCAAGACTCAGGCTTGACGCCGAGCTTCACGAGATCGATTTCGTCCAATCGGCCCGGAATGGTGACGAGCCGAAGCGCTTGTGCTTCGCCGATCGGGCCACTGTTTCCGAGAAACCGGATCTGGTAGCTGCCGATCTTGATTTCATCGCCGTTCTGCAAGGCGACCGATTCCCGACGCTCGCCGTTGACGTAGGTGCCGTTATGGCTATGCAGGTCGCGAATCGTCATTGCGGCACCGACCATCTCGAAGACCGCGTGCGACCGGCTGACCAGCTGGTTGTCCAGCACAAGGTCGCTTGCATCCGACCGTCCAATCACGAATGGCGTGGTCGTGACGGTGACCTGTCTCGCTGATCCGTTTTTCTGCAGCACGATGAGCCTGGGCATTTCAAATCCTTTTTGCTGATGCTTGCCTCGCACCATTCCTCCGACCTTCCGGAGTATGCCGCCTGGCGGATAGGTGCCCCATTAGAGAGATTCCCGACACGGACGGGCTCGACTAATTTCGGTGCATGCATCAGATCGCCACGCTGGCAACCAGATTTCGGATCGCGTTTTCGTCGCCGTTCGTGCATCGGTCGCGAGCAGCGGACTGCGGGCACGTTCCCTATCCGTTGATCGTCCTGCGCGGCGTCTCACAAAGAGAAACCATCCGTTCGCGCGCCGCCAAGGTGATTGCGGTAACCGCGATCGATTTCGGGATCGGTATTCGCTAGGACCCGATCTCTCAAATCACAGCGCCGAGTGGTCGGTAGTGCTGAACATGCAGGAATCGGGGCCTTCAGGCAAGGTCATCGGATCTCCCGCCGACCCACTGCTCTCCCCAAAACCAACCGGATTGACCGGCTTCCCGAACGGTGCAAGCCCCTGAAGAACACGAAGGGCCGAAGCGCCCTGGATCAGGGCCTCCGAATAGTCAGGCAACCCTTGAGTCGAGGAATCGATGGGGCGATAGCCCAGGCATTCCTCGGATTCGGCCTGCACCGGCTCCATCAGGACCCAATGAAATTCATTGGGTTCCAGCTCGAGGACGGTGAGCGCAATATCGCGAAGTGCCATAGGGAAATCTCTTATTCAGTTGTTTCAAGAATTGTTACAGCTGCAAGAAAGTTCGACCAAGGCACTTTTGCACATTGAGGCAAAAGCAGGTCCGCGAACCGGAACAAAGTCTCAAAGGACTCCGGCTCGCGGACCGCGGCGATCAACCCAGGCGGACCGGCACGAAGATCTTGTCGCCGTCGCGCTGGATGAGCAAAGCCACCGACTTGTCGGACTTCGCCACCACTTCGCGCACTTGCTCGATGTTCTTCGCCGGGGTGCCGTTGATTGCAAGCAGCACGTCGCCGGTCTGGACACCTGCTATCGCAGCGGGACCGCCCACATTCACGATCAGCAGGCCACCGTCGACCGACGCTTCGCGCGCCTCTTCAGGCTGGAGCGGACGCAGTGCAAGACCCAGCTTGCCCTGGGACGCACCGTCTTCGTTCTTGGCGACGGTAGCGGTCTTCTCGGCGGCGTCGCCCAGTTTCGCGGTGAGTTCCTCACGCGAGCCTTGGCGCCACACTTCGAGCGTGACCTTGCTGCCCGGCTTCTTCTGGCCGATCAGGGCCGGAAGATCGCCCGAAGCCACGATCGGATCGCCGTCGACCTTTCGGATCACGTCGCCCGAGCGCAGACCGGCCTGGTCCGCGGGACTGCCCTTTTCCACGTTCGACACGAGCGCACCTTCAGGCTTGTCGAGCTTGAACGAGTCGGCGAAGGTCTGATTGACCTCTTGCACCGCGACGCCGAGGCGTGCGTGGCTCGCCTTGCCAGTGGCGACGATCTGGTCCTTGATCTGGATCGCGACATCGATCGGAATCGCGAACGAGACGCCCTGATAACCGCCGCTACGGCTGTAGATCTGCGAATTGATGCCGACCACTTCGCCGCGCGTGTTGATCAGCGGACCGCCGGAGTTGCCGGGGTTCACTGCCACGTCGGTCTGGATGAACGGAACGTAGCTGTCGTCCGGGAGCGTGCGGCCCTTGGCGCTGACCACGCCAGCGGTCACGGTGTTTTCGAAGCCAAAGGGCGAGCCGATCGCAAGCACCCATTCGCCCACCTTCAGATCCTTGGTCTTGCCCATCGACAGCGTCGGCAGGTTCTTCGCTTCGATCTTGATGACTGCAACGTCCGTCTTCGGATCGGAGCCCAGAACCTTGGCGCGGTATTCACGGCGGTCTGTCAGCTTGACCGTCACTTCCGTCGCGTCCTTCACGACGTGCGCATTGGTCAGGATGATGCCGTCCGGGCTGACGATGAAACCGGAGCCCTGGCCGCGTACCGGCACTTCGCGTTGCTGCTGTTGCTTGCCCCGAGGCGCGCCCTGCCCCTGGAAGCGACGGAAGAAGTCGTACATCGGATCATCCGGGTCCATACCCGGGATGCCTTGCGGGCCTTCGGCTGCGGCGGTCTTGGTCGTTCCGACGACGCTGATGTTGACCACCGCAGGGCCGGTCTGCGCCGTAACGGTGGAGAAATCAGGCATGGAAACCAGCGGTGCGGACACCGCGGTCGCGGCTGCAGCCGGCTGGGCGGACGCGACAGCGTTCGCGCTGGTGTACGCACCCGTGGCAGCTGCACCGATCACGCCGGCGGCCGCCAGCGAAAGGACGAGCGCGCGGGGCGAAGTCAGACTTTTCTTCATTTGAGATCCTTTCGAGGGTTTGGAAATCGACGAAAGGAATGTCGTGGCCGCCGCTTAAGCCCGACTTAAACGCGCGCTCTCGCGATATACCGCAACAACGCTTCAGACAGATGGTGGGAAGCGCACCACCGCACGCAGCCCGCCAAGCGACTCCGAGCGCTCCAGTCTCACCGTCGCACCATGCAGGTCGGTAATCGATTTCACGATGGCCAGCCCGAGTCCACTTCCAGGCGCCTGCGGTTCGCCGGATCGATAGAAGCGATCCAGCACCCGCTCGCGCTCAACCGCCGCGATGCCAGGACCGTTGTCGTCCACGCTCAGTTCCACGGCGTCGGGGAGCGCAGCGATGTTCACATCCACTCGCCCACCCTCCGGCGTGTACTTGATCGCGTTGTCGAGCAGATTGCGAAGCAGCATCCGAAGCGCTTCTGTCTGGCCTGCCACCTTGGCCGGATCGGCACGCACGATGCCGACGTCGATCCGCCGGGCCTGTGCTGCCGCAATCGCGTCGGAGATGGCGAGGCGCGCGACCTCGGCCAAGTCGACAACCTCGCGTTCAGCGCCCGACGCGGCGCTCGCTTCATGGCGCGCGAGGGCAAGCATCTGTTCGACGAGCCGGGTCGCGCGATCGATGCCCGCAGCGAGCCGAGCCACGGCAAGCTCGCGCGTGGGCTCGTCCGGCGCCCTCTGCAATCCCTGCACCTGGAGCTTCAGTGCAGCGAGCGGCGAGCGCAGCTCATGGGCAGCATCGGCAACGAAATGCTTCTGCGCCTCGAAGGCCTTCTGTACGCGGGCAAACAGGAGGTTGAGTTCGTGGACCAGCGGCCGGACTTCCTCAGGGAGATCGCCTTCGCTCAACGGCGAGAGGTCGTCCGCCTGCCGCTCCGCGACCTGCCGCCGAACCCGCGCCACGGGTGCGAGCGAAAAGCTGACCACCCACCAGACCACCAGCATGAGCAGTGGCGCGGCCAGCGCAATCGGCCCGACAGTGCGCAACGCGAGCGACCCGGCCATCCGGCGACGCGCGGCCATGTCCTGCGCCACCTGGATCACCAGCGGTCCCGCCTGCATCGAAAACACCCGGTAGGTCGTGGTGCGCGCTTGGACATTCGAGAAGCCCAGCACGGCGCGCTGCGGCAGCGCGGCATGCGATGCGGACTGGAAGATGAGAAGTCCGTCAGCCGTCCAGACCTGAACGATGAACTCGAAGTTCTCCTCCCCCGCTCCAAGGTTGCCGAGGCCGCCCACCGTTGCGCTTGGCGGCAACCCTGCGCGCAGCGAGAGTGCCATCTGCTGCATGTGATGGTCGAAGATGTCGTCGGCTTCCTGCAGCACAGTTCGGTAAGCCACGAATGCCTGGATGCCGGCTGCCACCAGGATCGCGGCCAGGAGGAACCACAGCAGGCGCGCACGCAGGGATTTCATCGGCTGGTCATTCCTTCGGGACCATGTAGCCGACGCCGCGCACGTTGCGAATCAGGTCCGCGCCGAGCTTCTTGCGCAGCCCGTGGACGTAGACCTCCACGGCATTGCTGCTGATTTCGTCTTTCCAGCTGTAGAGCTTTTCCTCGAGCTGCGCGCGAGACAGCACCATTCCCGGCCGAGCGATCAGCGGCTCCAGCACGGCCCATTCGCGCGCGGACAGCGACACTGGCTGCCCACGCACCGAGACTTCGCGCGTGGTCGGATTGACCGTGACGCCCATGTGCTCGTAGACCGGTTCGGCCCGACCGGATGCACGACGCAGCAAGGCACGGATGCGGGCGAGGAGTTCGTCGAGGTCGTAGGGCTTGAGCACGTAGTCGTCCGCGCCTGCATCGAGCCCTTCGATGCGCTGCTGGACGGAATCACGGGCGGTGGCGATCAGCACGGGCATTCGCTGCTTGCGGGCCCGCAGCGCGCGCAATACGTCAAGCCCGTCTCGGCGCGGCACGCCCAGGTCGAGCAATACAAGGTCGTACTGCTGGGAGCGCAGCGCGCTGTCGGCCATCTCGCCGTCCTTGACCCAGTCGACGGCGTACTGCTCGGCCCGCAGGAGGTCGAGCACCGTCTCGCCAATCATCACATCGTCTTCAAGCAGCAGGAGTCGCATGGCTCATCGGTCCTTCCGGCCGCAACTATAGAAGCGCCCTCGCCTCCCGCGCTGCCTCGAACAGCAGCGGGAGCATGTCGCGTCGCAGCACTTCTTCCTTGTGCTGACCACCCGAAAGCACAACGTTGAGCGCGGCGACGGTGTGCCCCTGCATGTCGCGCAGCGGCACAGCCAGCGCCTGAACGCCGAGCTCGTGCTCTTCGCTGGCGAAGCAGAAGTCGTCCTTGCGAGCCTGGGCGATCCGTTGCCGGAGCTCGCTCGTCTTCGTGATCGTGTGGGGTGTCAGGCGCGGCAGCGTGCGTCCTTTCAGCCATTGCGAAAGCTCGGCATTGCTCAGGCCAGCAAGCAAGACCCGCCCTGTCGACGTGGCATGGGCCGGAAGCCGGGCGCCCAGGTGCAATCCATACGCCAGCACACGCGTCGGCGCACCGTAACTGCCGCTGCGAGCGACGATGACCACCTCTTCGCCGTCGAGCACCACGGCCGAAAACGATTCCTGTGTCTGCGCTGCAAGACGGTTGAGCGTGGGCTGCAGCGCGCGCGGCAGCCGCGAAGACGCGAGATAGCTGCCTGAAAAGCGCAGCACCTTGGGCGCCATCCAGAAGTAGCTACCGTCAGTCTCCAGATAGCCAAGATGCGCCAGCGTCAGCAGATGTCGCCGCGCTGCGGCGCGCGTCAGGCCGGCGCGCTCCGCAGCCAGCGTTGCGTTGAGCCGCTGGCGTTCGGTGTCGAAGCTCTCGAGCACAGCCATTCCCTTGGCGATGCCTTCAATGAAGTCAGGTTTTGCAATGGTCATCTTGGCCGAAAGAGTTGCGCGATCATCGCGCATGCGGCCTCATGATCGCACAGAGCCTGAACGTCCGCCGAGACAGCACCCCGCCGTCCGCTCTACGCTCCGGGGATCGTCATCTGGAGACAACCATGCGAACACAAGTGGCCATCATCGGCGCCGGACCAGCAGGACTGCTGCTCGGTCAACTGCTGCACAAGGCAGGCATCGACAACATCATCGTGGAGCGGCAGACCGCCGACTACGTGCTCGGCCGCATTCGCGCCGGCGTCCTCGAGCAGGTCTCGATGGACTTGCTCAAGCGGGCTGGTGTCGATTCCCGCGCCATCGAAGAGGGATTGCCGCACGAGGGCATCGAGCTGCTCTTCAAGGGCGCTCGCCACCGCATCGACATGCACAAACTCACAGGCGGTAAGCAAGTGACCGTCTACGGCCAGACCGAAGTCACACGTGATCTCATGGCCGCGCGGGAGGCTGAAGGTCTCACGACGATCTACAGCGCCGCTTCGGTCAGCCTGCACGATTTCGACACCAGCAAGCCCCGTGTCCGCTACGAGAAGGACGGCGCCACACACGAGATCGAGTGCGATTTCATCGCCGGCTGCGACGGCTATCACGGGGTAAGCCGCGCGAGCGTGCCGCCGCAATCGATTCACACGTACGAAAAGGTCTACCCGTTCGGCTGGCTCGGCGTGCTCGCGGACGTGCCGCCTGTTTCCCACGAACTGATCTACGCCAATACCTCGCGCGGCTTTGCCTTGTGCAGCATGCGCAGCGCCACGCGCAGCCGTTACTACGTGCAGGTCCCGACCGAAGAGCGGGTCGAGAACTGGAGCGACGACGCGTTCTGGAACGAACTTCGCCTCCGGCTGGACCCCGAAGCGCGCGAGCGCCTCGTGACCGGCCCTTCGCTCGAAAAGAGCATCGCGCCGCTGCGCAGCTTCGTGGCCGAACCCATGCGCTTCGGCAGTCTCTTCCTGGCAGGCGACGCGGCGCACATCGTGCCGCCGACCGGCGCCAAGGGGCTGAATCTCGCGACGGCAGACGTCGGCTACCTCTCGCGCGCGTTCGAGATCTTCTATGCCGAAAAGTCGGCCTCGGCGCTCGATCGCTACTCCGACCTGTGCCTGCGCCGAGTCTGGAAGGCCGAACGCTTCTCGTGGTGGTTCACCTCGCTGATGCACCGCTTCCCCGAGACGGGTGAGTTCGGGCAGAAGATCCAGGAAGCCGAACTCGACTACCTGGTTCACTCCACGGCAGCCTCGACGTCGCTCGCTGAAAACTACGTCGGTCTGCCGCTGGAAGACTTCTGAGGAGGAAGCGGGCCGGCGCCTTCAGGCGGCCGAGGTCATCAGCTGCCAGAGCCGGTCCGGCGTGAGCGGCATGTCCAGACGCGGCGCAAGCTTCGGCATCCCATTGCGCGCCAGTGCGTCGGCCACGGCGTTCACGATCGCCGGCGTGGCGCCGATGGTGCCCAGCTCGCCCACGCCTTTCACCCCGAGCGGGTTGTTCTTGCAGGGCGTCGATTCATCCATTTCCATGTGGAACATGGTGGCGATGATGTCCGCACGCGGCGCGGCGTAGTCCATCAGGCTGCCGGTCAGGGGCTGACCGGTCTGCGGGTCGTAGACGACCTGCTCGCAGAGCGCCTGCCCGATACCCTGCACCGCGCCGCCCTCGAGCTGACCACGCACGATCAACGGGTTGACCACGCGGCCAACGTCGTTGACGGATGCATAGGTCATCACACCCACGTCGCCTGTTGCCGGATCGACCTCCACCTCCGTGATGTGACAGCCGTTCGGCCATGTGGGACCGGACACCGTGCTGGTCGAATCCACGAAGATTTCCTGGTCGGGCTGGCGGCTTGCCAGTGTGAAGAGATCGAGCTGAAGATCGGTGCCCGCGACCTTGAAAAGACCTGCGGCGTACTGGACATCCGCCGGCGAAACCTCGAACTCGCTCGCCGCAAGCTCCTTGGCCTTTTCGATGGTCCGCTCGGCGCCGATCCGCACCGCCGAACCACCGGTGAAGAGCGATCGCGAGCCTGCGCTTCCGAAGCCGTCGCCCCGATCGGTGTCCCCTAGGACGATGCGGACCTTTTCGATCGGAACACCGAACGCATCGACCACCAGTTGTGCGAGCGTCGTCGCGATGCCCTGCCCCATGGCATTCACCGCCGAGTACACCTCGATGACGCCATCGGCCTGGACAGCCACTGTCACCCGCTCCTCGAAAACATTGCCACCCGTCCATTCGAGAAACGTCGCAATGCCGAGGCCACGCATCCGGCCCGCACGCTTTGACTCGGCGGCGCGCGACTCGAAGCCACCCCAGTCGGCGAGCTTGAGCGCCTGATTCATGACCGACTCGAACTGGCCGGTGTCATACGTCTGATGCATCGGATTCGTGTACGGCATCTGCTCGGGGCGGATGAAATTCCGTCGGCGCAGCTCGACGCGGTCGATGCCGGTCTGGCGCGCCGCCTCGTCCATCAGCCGCTCCATGTTGTAGATCGCCTCGGGACGTCCGGCACCGCGGTAGGCGCCGGTGGGTGCCGTGTTGGTCAGCACCGCCTTGAAATGGAAATCGATGGTCTGGATGTCGTAGACGCTGGTCTGGACCCATGGCCCGATGAGAAGCTGGATCGCCACCCCGGTCCCCGTCGCGTACGCACCGACATTCGCATGCGTTTTGATGCGCAGACCGAGGATCTTTCCGTCGGCGTCGAGCGCCAGTTCGGCGTGCGCCTCGATATCACGGCCATGCGACGTGGAGAGGAATTCCTCGCTCCGATCAGCAATCCATTTGACCGCCCGCTTCAGGGTGTGCGCCGCGAAAGCCACTGCGATGTCTTCCGGGTAGGCGCCGGTCTTCATGCCGAAGCCACCGCCGACATCGCCAACGACCACCCGAACCTTTTCCTTCGGCAAACCGATTGCTGCGCACACGGAGTCGCGGACGCCTGAAGGCATCTGGGTGCTCATCCGGATGGTGACGCGGTCCGAGGCGGCATCGAAGTTCGCAAGCACCGAACGCGGCTCGATGGTGAGAGCGACGACGCGCTGGTTGACCACATCGAGCGCGACCACATGGCTCGCCTTCGCAAAGGCCTGGGCGGTGGCCTCCGCACTACCGTGCCTCATTTCGGCAGCGATGTTGCCCGTCGCGGCTTCGAAGACGAGCGGTGCACCGTCTGCCGTGGCACCGGCGATGTCGACGACCATCGGCAGCTCCGCGTAGTCGACCATCACTGCCTCGGCGGCGTCACGTGCCTGCTGCGCCGACTCGGCGACCACGATCGCCACCGGCTCGCCAACGAAACGCACCGTGTCGAGAGCCAGCGTATGGCGCTCGGGCGTCGCGCAATCCGAGCCGTCGGCGCGCTTGAACGCAGCTGCACCGGGCATCGGCTTGACGCCTGCGGCTACCAGGTCCGCGCCGGTGAAGACACCGAGCACGCCAGGCATCGCTGCCGCGGAATCGCGGTCGATCGAGACCAGCTTTGCGTGGGGATAAGGCGACCGAACGAAGGTGAGCCAGGCCTGGCCCGGCACCGAGACATCGTCGGTATAGCGGCCGGCGCCGGCCAGCAGGGCTTCGTCCTCGAGTCGCTTGACTGCCTGACCGCTTCCGAAGCGCGTGGGGTTCGATTCAGTTGTCACCGTCGTCCTTTGTATTGGGTCGTAGGAATTTGTCGGGGGCCACGAACGACTATAGGGTCTTCGGGTACTTTCGGCTCAACGCCCCCCGCCCGCTTCAAAGCGTGCAAATATTCCATCATGCAACTTCCGTGGCTTGAGCCCAATGACCCGCTTCCCGATGCCGCCATGGCGTGGGGGGAAGCCGATCCCGTCCCGGGCCTCCTGGCAGCCGGCGGAGCGCTCGACGTCGCCAACCTGCTGCAGGCCTACGCCAACGGAATCTTTCCCTGGTTCAGCGAAGGCCAGCCGATCCTCTGGTGGAGTCCAGACCCGCGCATGGTGCTCGAAGTCGGGCGATTTCGCTTGCATCGCTCGCTGCGCAAGACGCTCGCCCGTTTTGTCGCCGACGAGCGCTGCGAAATCCGGATAGACCATGAATTCGAAACGGTGATTTCGCACTGCTCGCAATCGCCTCGCCCGGGCCAGAACGGCACCTGGATCCTGCCCGACATGGTGCGCGCCTACACCGCACTTCATCGCGCTGGCCATGCCCACAGCGTCGAAACCTGGGTCGACGGTGAACTCGTCGGCGGCCTCTATTGCGTCGCCATCGGGCGCGCAGTCTTCGGCGAATCGATGTTTGCGCGGCAGACGGATGCCTCCAAGATTGCGCTGTCGGCACTGGTCTGCTTCTGCTTGCGACACGGAATTTCGATGATCGATTGCCAACAGAACACTGCCCATCTCGCCAGTCTCGGTGCCCGCGAAATGCCGCGAGCCGACTTCGTGTCGCACGTGACCCACGCCCGCTCAATGGCCGCCCCTGCCTGGCGCTTCGAGCCCGTATACTGGGATCAACTCCTGTCCGCGCGAACTTTCTTGAAGACGTGACGCACCTCAAGGACCTCCCGCTCCACACGCTGCAGTTCTACGCGACGGCACCTTACCCGTGCAGCTATCTGCCTGACCGGCAGGCGCGATCCCAGGTCGCCACGCCGAGCCACCTCATCCACAACGACGCCTACTCGGACTTGGTGCTGAGCGGGTTCCGCCGCAGCGGCATGTTCACTTACCGGCCGTATTGCGATGGCTGCAATGCATGCGTTCCGCTCCGGGTGCTGGTCAACGGATTCGCCCCCAGCCGGAGTCAGCGCCGCGCACTAACGCGGCATTCGGATCTCCAGGCGCGGGTGCTCAAGCTCTGCTTCGTGCCCGAGCACTACCAGCTCTACCTGCGCTACCAGAACGGCCGGCATTCGGGTGGTGGCATGGACCACGACAGCATCGACCAATACACACAGTTCCTGCTGCAAAGCCGCGTCAACTCACGGTTGGTGGAGTTTCGCGAAACACGGCCCGATGGCAGCGCCGGCGCACTCAAGATGGTTTCGATCCTCGACGTCCTCAATGACGGACTGTCCGCGGTCTACACCTTCTATGAGCCGGAGACCGGAGCGAGCTATGGCAACTACAGCGTGCTCTGGCAGATCGAGCAGGCCCGCAAACTCGGGCTGCCTCACGTGTACCTGGGCTACTGGATCGAAGGCAGCGCCAAGATGAACTACAAGGCGCGCTACGTGCCGCATGAAGTGCTTCTCAATGGTCAATGGCAGTTACCAATCGACCATTTCACCAAGTAAAATCGCGACCGGCCTCGAACCGTGTTGCAAATGAAAAAGCTCCAATCTGACGCTCCCGCTACGCCCGTGATCCAGGTCATCGAGCGCATGTTCGCGCTCATCGACGTGCTCGCGTCGCGTGAAGAAGCGATTTCGCTCAAGGAGATCAGCGAGAAGACGGGGCTGCACCCGTCCACCACTCACCGCATCCTGAACGATCTGGCAGTCGGCCGTTTCGTCGATCGTCCGGAAGCCGGAAGCTACCGACTCGGCATGCGGCTCCTTGAACTCGGCAATCTCGTGAAAGGCCGACTCAACGTCCGCGATGCGGCCATGGCTCCGATGCGCGAGCTTCACAAGCTCACGCAGCAGCCGGTAAACCTCAGCATGCGGCAAGGCGATGAGATCGTCTATATCGAGCGCGCCTACAGCGAGCGCTCCGGCATGCAGGTCGTCCGCGCGATCGGTGGACGTGCACCGTTGCATCTGACTTCGACCGGCAAACTCTTCCTCGCGGTGGACGAACCCCAGCGCGTACGCAGCTATGCGACCCGGACCGGTCTCGCCGGCCACACGCGAAACAGCATCACGCAGCTGCCCATTCTTGAACGCGAGTTGTCAAAAGCGCGCCAGTACGGCATCGCACGAGACAACGAGGAACTCGAACTCGGCGTTCGTTGCATGGCTGCGGGAATCTATGACGACCAGGGAAAGTTGGTCGCCGGACTCTCGATCTCGGCCCCTGCGGACCGACTGGACGACGGCTGGCTGCCGAAGTTGCAGGCCACGGCAAACGAGATTTCCAGCGCGCTGGGCTACAAGGCGAGCCCGGCCAGTTCGGCCTGAAAGCAAAAGGGCCGCCATCCGGATGGATGAAGCGGCCCAGTCTGGGGTCGAGTGGGATCAGGTCGCGTTGCTCGACGCCACGTGCTGTTGTGCAGCCTTGTTGATCATGTGATTGGCTTCCACCCAGCGGCGAACGCGCTCGGCGTCACCGATGCGGCTCAGCTTTCCTGCCGAATCGAGGAACACCATGATCAGCTTGCGGCCTGCAATCTTGGCCTGCATCACCAGGCACTGGCCTGCTTCAGTGATGTAGCCGGTCTTCTGCACGCCGATGTCCCAATCAGGGTTCTTGACGAGCCGGTTGGTCGTGTTGAACTGAAGCACGCGATTGCCGACTTCGACTTGATACTCCGGCGACGTCGAAAGCTGACGCACGGTAGCGTCCGAATAGGCGGCGTTCACGAGCAGCGCGAGATCCTGTGCGCTCGACTGGTTACGGCTCGACAGGCCCGTTGGCTCGACGTATCGCGTGTCCTTCATGCCGAGCATCTTCGCCTTCGCGTTCATGACGCTCACAAAGGTCTCCAGACCTCCCGGATAGGTGCGGCCAAGCGCATGCGCTGCCCGGTTTTCGCTGGACATCAGCGCCAGATGAAGGAGCTCGCCGCGCGGCAGAGTCGTCCCGACGCTCAGGCGCGAACCGCTTCGCTTCTCGGTGTCGACGTCATCCTGAGTGATGGTGATCAGTTCGTCGGAAGGCAACTGGGCTTCGCTGATGAGCAGGCCCGTCATCAGCTTGGTCAACGATGCGATGGGAAGGACGGCGTGGTCGTTCTTGCTCAGGAGGACTTCATGAGTGTCCTGATCGATGACCAGCGCGACACTGGACTTCAGATCCAGGGCATCCGGCGTCTGGTGCAGGCCGGCCAACTGGCCGAACGACAGACGCGCCGGTTCTGCAACACGCACAACCGATCGGCGTTGCACCGCCACGACAGTCCGACCGTTCTTCTGACGAACCGACGCAACTACATTCCGGCCGCCGCTGACGACTTTCTCGTCTTTGTCCGCGCCGGCCTTCCGCTTGGAAGACGCGGTCTCACGAGTCGGCACCGATGCGGTTTTGCGTTTGCTGTCGGCGGTGGCCGTCTTCTTGGTTGCCGGTCCCTTCTTTTCGGCTTGGGCGGCAGGCAACAAAAACGCCGTGGCGCACAGCGCGACGGCGAGCATGCGAAACGCGGGAAGGAACCGCTGGCTTGAAACTCGATTGGAACGGGCTTCGGGCATTAAAAACTCTCCAGCGGACGATAAGTTTCCGCAGTGTATCGAAATCAAAAAAGACACGCAATATCAGTTACTTGCATCCTTTTCTTCATTCGAAAACAAGGAGCACTTTAATATTCAACCTTGTGCCGCCACTCTCTCAGCTTGGCTCTGTAACTTGTTGAGCGCACTCAAATAAGCCTTGGCCGACGCCACCACGATATCGGGGTCCGCCCCGACACCGTTCACGACCCGGCCCGCATTTTGCAGACGCACGGTCACTTCCCCCTGACTTTCAGTCGATCCGCTGATCGCATTGACCGAATACAGCACCATCTCGGCTCCACTCTTGACGTGCGCCTCGATCGCTTTCAGCGAAGCATCGACCGGACCATTGCCGTCCGACTCCCCGGTGACCTCCTTGCCGTTCACGGTGAACACGATGCGGGCCTGGGGCCGCTCACCTGTTTCACTATGTTGCGACAGGGAAACAAAACCAAACTGTTCCCCAACGTGCGAGAGCTCCTCGTCGCTGACCAGCGCGAGGATGTCTTCGTCAAAAATTTCACTTTTGCGATCGGCGAGCTCCTTGAAGCGCGAAAACGCTGCGTTGACGTCCGCTTCGGACTCCATGGTCACGCCCAGTTCCTGGAGACGCTGCTTGAATGCGTTGCGTCCGCTGAGCTTGCCGAGCACGATCTTGTTGGCGGTCCAGCCGACGTCCTCGGCTCGCATGATCTCGTAGGTGTCACGCGCCTTGAGGACGCCGTCCTGGTGGATGCCCGAAGCGTGCGCGAAGGCGTTGGCCCCGACGACCGCCTTGTTCGGCTGCACGACGAAACCGGTCGTCTGGCTGACCATGCGGCTCGCAGCCACGATATGGCGGGTGTCGATACCCAGATCCAGCCCGAAATAGTCCTTGCGGGTCTTCACCGCCATCACGATTTCTTCGAGCGAGCAGTTGCCGGCGCGCTCGCCGAGGCCGTTGATCGTGCATTCGACCTGGCGGGCACCGCCGATCTTCACACCGGCGAGCGAGTTGGCGACCGCCATGCCCAGGTCGTTGTGGCAGTGGACGGACCAGATCGCCTTGTCGCTGTTCGGAATGCGCTCACGCAGCGTCTTGATGAAATTGCCGTAGAGCTCCGGGATCGCATAGCCAACGGTGTCGGGAACATTGATCGTCGTGGCGCCCTCATTGATGACCGCCTCCAGCACCCGGCAGAGGAAGTCCGGGTCGCTTCGATAACCGTCCTCGGGGCTGAACTCAACATCGGCAACCAGATTGCGCGCAAAGCGCACCGAAAGCTTCGCCTGCTCGAACACCTCGTCGGGTGTCATTCGGAGCTTCTTCTCCATATGCAGCGGTGACGTTGCGATGAAGGTGTGAATCCGGCCGTGCACCGCTCCCTTGAGCGCTTCCGCAGCTCGCGAGATGTCGCGGTCATTGGCGCGCGACAGGCCGCATACGGTCGACTCCTTGATCGCGCTGGCGATGGCGGCCACCGCATCGAAGTCGCCGTTCGAGCTGGCGGGAAACCCGGCCTCGATCACGTCGACCCGGAGGCGCTCGAGCTGGCGCGCGATGCGCAGCTTCTCGTCCTTGGTCATGGAAGCGCCGGGCGACTGCTCGCCGTCGCGCAAGGTGGTGTCGAAAATGATCAGTTTGTCGGCCATCGTGGATCTCCTTTGTTCCATGTCATGGCCCGGCAGTGCGTGCACTGCCGGGCGAAGGCCGCGCCGCGGCCCTTCCGCCGGTTCAGGCGGTTTCAGCTACGGATTGTGCGCTGGCTGCGGGCTGCGTCCGAGCCCTCGTCAATCCCGAAACGATTGCCTTCAACGAGGCCGAGATGATGTTTGCATCCATCCCGACGCCGAAGAGGGTCTTCGACTCGTCGACGCGCAGCTCGAGGTAGGCGACCGCCTGGGCGTCGGCGCCGGAGCCGATCGCGTGCTGGTGGTAGTCGATGACGCGGATCGAGTGCCCGGTGGCTTCCGCCAGCGCATGAATGAACGCGTCGATCGGTCCGTTGCCACGGCCTTCGACTCGAAGCACTTTGCCTTCCCAAGGCAAGTCTGCCCGCAGGATCACGGAGGCGTCGGCTCCCTCGCCCTGCTCTTCGAGCACGCGGTGCTGCGGGCCGGCTGCATCGCGAATACGGTATTCACCTTCGAAGAGGGCCCAGAGATCGGCAGCCGTGAGCTCCTTGCCAGCCACGTCCATCACTCGCTGGACGATCTGGCTGAACTCCATCTGCAGGCGCCGGGGCAGTTCGAGGCCATATTCGCTCTCGAGGAGGTACGAGATGCCGCCCTTACCCGACTGGCTGTTGACGCGAATCACCGCCTCGTAGCTCCGACCGACATCCTTTGGGTCGATCGGCAGATAGGGCATGTCCCAGATGTCGCCATCCTTGCGCGCGCCGAATGCCTTCTTGATCGCATCCTGGTGTGAGCCCGAGAAGGAGGTGTAGACCAGATCGCCCACGTAGGGATGACGCGGATGCACCGGCAACTGATTGCAGTGCTCCACGGTGGCACGGATCTCATCGATGTTCGAGAAATCAAGCTCCGGGGACACGCCCTGCGTGTAGAGGTTGAGCGCGACGTTCACGAGGTCGAGATTGCCCGTGCGCTCGCCATTGCCGAACAAGCAGCCTTCGATCCGATCGGCGCCGGCCATGAGGGCGAATTCGCCTGCAGCGGTGCCGGTGCCGCGATCGTTGTGCGGATGGACCGACAGGACGATCGCCTCGCGGCGCGCGAGATTGCGATGCATCCACTCGATCATGTCCGCGAAGATGTTCGGGGTCGAATGCTCGACAGTCGACGGCAGATTGACGATGCACTTCCTCTGCGGCGTCGGTGCCCACACTTCCGTGACTGCGTCGACCACGCGCTTGGAGAACGCGAGGTCCGTGCCCGAGAACATTTCAGGCGAGTACTGGAAGGTCCATTGCGTATTCGGCTGCTTTGCAGCGAATTCATTGAACATCCGCGCATGCGTCGTCGCCAGTTCGACGATCTCGTCCTCGTCCATTCCGAGCACCACGCGGCGCATGATCGGCGCCACGGCGTTGTACAGATGGACAATCGCGCGCGGCGCGCCCTGCAAGGCTTCGAAGGTGCGCTCGATCAGATGGTCGCGAGCCTGTGTGAGCACCTGGATCGTCACATCGTCCGGAATGCGATCTTCCTCGATGAGTTTGCGCACGAAATCGAACTCGATCTGCGAAGCAGAGGGAAAGCCAACCTCGATTTCCTTGAAGCCGATCTCAACCAGCATCTCGAACATCCGCATCTTGCGGGCGATGTCCATGGGCTCCACCAACGCCTGATTGCCGTCTCGCAGATCGGTCGACAGCCAGATCGGGGCCTTGGTCAGCACGGCATCGGGCCAGGTGCGATCTTTGAGGCCGACCGGCGCGAAGGCACGGTACTTGAGGTTGGGTTGCTTCAACATCTGATATTTCTCGCTGTGGTTGGATCAACCAGCAACCCCAAAAACAAACGGCCCGTTGCTGGTGCGAACGGGCCGTTGTGAGGAATTTGCGTGCGCGCTAACTACTCCGCCCGTAGGGGATCAGTAGTAGGGCCAGCGAAATCTTGTGCATAGGAGGCTGGAATGTAGCACAGCCGCGATTACTTGTGCAGCCCGCGTTCATCGGGCTCATCGGTCGAGATGCTGATGACGCTCACTTGCTGGCCTTTCGCCTTGCGCCAGCCGTACACGACATACCCGCTCAGTCCATAGGCCACGAACATGCCGAACAGAACCGTCGGCGGATGGATGTTCACGATGGCAATGCCCAACGCGATCAGAACGATCACGGCGAAGGGCACGCTCTTCTTCATCTGCACATCCTTGAAGCTGTAGAAAGGTGCGTTGGTCACCATCGAAAGCCCCGCGTAGAGTGTGAAGCCGAAAGTGACCCAGGTGATCTGCTGCCAGGACAAATAGAGCACTTCACCACCGCGCTTGCCCCATTCGGTCACCAGCCAGATGAACCCGGCAACCAGTGCTGCAGCAGCAGGCGAAGGCAAACCCTGGAACCAGCGCTTGTCGACAACACCCGTGTTGACGTTGAACCGGGCGAGTCGCAATGCGGCGCAAGCGCAGTAGACGAAGGCGGCGATCCATCCCCAGCGACCCAACCCCTTCAACGACCACTCGTAGGCGATCAATGCCGGCGCTGCGCCGAACGACACCATGTCCGACAGGGAATCCATCTGCTCGCCGAAAGCACTCTGCGTGTTGGTGAGTCGGGCGACCCGGCCATCGAGGCTGTCGAGAATCATCGCTGCGAAGACACCCAGCGCGGCCAGATCGAATCGCGCATTCATCGCCATCACGATGGCGTAGAACCCCCCGAACAAGGCCGCAAGCGTGAACAGGTTCGGCAGGATGTAGATACCCTTCCGGCGCTTCTTGGGCGCCAGCTCGTCGGGCATCGTGTCGTCATGCATGCAGCCGGCCTCCAGCGCACGCCGCCGCGGCGCAAATGACTGTCGGATTCAGGACTAGTGAGGGGGTCGATCGCATCGGTCGCAGTGTAGTTCAGGCGCCATGGCGCCCAGAAAGAAAAGGGCCACCGAATGGTGGCCCTGAACATGCCGGAAAGATCCCGATCAGTTGCGGGTCTGGTCGACCAGCTTGTTCTTCTTGATCCAGGGCATCATCGCGCGAAGCTTCTCACCGACCACTTCGATCTGGTGCTCGGCGTTGAGGCGGCGGCGGCTGATGAGCGTCGGTGCGCCAGCTGCGTTTTCCAGCACGAAGCTCTTCGCGTATTCGCCGGTCTGGATGTCGTTCAGAACCTGCTTCATGACCTTCTTGGTTTCTTCGGTCACGACACGCGGCCCCGTCACATACTCGCCGTACTCGGCGTTGTTCGAGATCGAGTAGTTCATGTTGGCGATACCGCCTTCATAGATCAGGTCGACGATCAGCTTCAGCTCGTGCAGGCACTCGAAGTAGGCCATTTCGGGTGCGTAGCCGGCTTCGACCAGCGTCTCGAAACCAGCCTTGATCAGCTCGACCGTGCCACCGCACAGAACAGCCTGCTCGCCGAACAGGTCGGTTTCGGTTTCTTCGCGGAAGTTGGTCTCGATGATGCCGGCCTTGCCGCCGCCATTGGCGGTGGCGTACGACAGCGCCAGGTCGCGCGCCTTGCCGCTGCGATCGGCGTGAACGGCGATCAGGTGCGGCACGCCGCCACCTTGCGCGTAGGTGCTGCGCACGGTGTGGCCAGGAGCCTTGGGCGCGACCATCCACACGTCGAGATCGGCGCGCGGCTGAACGAAACCGTAGTGCACGTTGAAGCCGTGCGCGAAGACGAGCGAAGCGCCTTCCTTGATGTGAGGAGCGACGTCGTTCTTGTAGACGTTGGCGATCTGCTCGTCTGGCAGCAGGATCATGACCACGTCAGCGGACTTCACGGCTTCAGCGACTTCAGCCACCTTGAGACCGGCCTTTTCGACCTTCGACCACGACGCGCCACCCTTGCGCAGACCGACGACGACCTTCACGCCGCTGTCGTTCAGGTTCTGTGCATGCGCGTGACCCTGGCTGCCGTAGCCGATGATTGCAACCGTCTTGCCCTTGATCAGGCTGAGATCAGCGTCCTTGTCGTAGTAGACCTTCATGAGATTTCTCCTTCGTTGATTCGGTGGATGTGGAACGGTGGTTGTCAGACGCGCAGGATGCGCTCGCCGCGGCCAATGCCGCTGGCGCCGGTGCGGACGGTTTCTAGGATCGCGCCGCGATCGATGGCCTCGAGGAAAGCGTCGTTCTTTCCGTGATCGCCGGTGAGCTCGATGGTGTAGCTCTTGTCGGTCACGTCGATGATGCGGCCGCGGAAAATCTCGGCCATGCGCATCATCTCCTCGCGCTCCTTGCCGACGGCGCGAACCTTCACCATCATGAGCTCGCGCTCGGTGTAGGCCCCTTCGGTGAGATCGACGACCTTGACGACTTCGATCAGGCGGTTGAGATGCTTCGTGATTTGCTCGATGACGTCGTCCGAACCGGCCGTGACGATGGTCATCCGCGAGAGGCTCGGGTCCTCAGTGGGTGCGACGGTGAGCGATTCGATGTTGTAGCCGCGGGCGGAAAACAACCCGACGACGCGGGAAAGTGCGCCGGGCTCGTTCTCGAGCAGCACGGCAATGATGTGTTTCATGGCGATGGGACTCCTCTTTTCGCCGCCCTCCCCCGCGCACGGTAATGCGCGGGCTTGGCGGGCAATAGATTCGTCTGAAGTTTGAGTGAAACAACCCGGTCCTCCGACCGGGGACTGGGATCGGATTTAGAGGTCTTCGGAGCCGAGCAACATTTCGGTGATGCCCTTGCCGGCCTGCACCATCGGGAACACGTTCTCGGTGGGATCGGTCCGGAAGTCCATGAACACCGTGCGGTCCTTGAGCTTGCGCGCTTCACGCAGCGCCGGCTCCACATCCTGCGGACGTTCGATCAGCATGCCGACGTGGCCGTAGGCCTCGGCGAGCTTCACGAAGTTGGGCAGCGCGTCCATGTAGCTGTGGCTGTAGCGGCCCGAGTACTCGATCTCCTGCCATTGCCGCACCATGCCCAGGTACCGGTTGTTGAGCGAGACGATCTTGATCGGCGTGTTGTATTGCAGGCAGGTGGACAGTTCCTGGATGCACATCTGGACCGAACCTTCGCCGGTCACGCAGAACACTTCCGAGTCCGGCTTGGCGAGCTTGATGCCCATGGCGTAAGGAATGCCGACGCCCATCGTGCCGAGGCCACCCGAGTTGATCCAGCGACGCGGTTCTTCGAAGCGGTAGTACTGCGCCGCCCACATCTGATGCTGGCCGACGTCCGACGTGATGTACGTGTCGGCGTCCTTAGTCATGTTCCAGAGGGTCTCGATCACGTGCTGCGGCTTGATCACATCCTTGTTGCCGCGGTCGTACTTGAGGCAGTCCTTGCTGCGCCAGCTTTCGATGGTGTCCCACCAAGTCGCGAGCGCGCCTGAGTCAGGTCGCGTGGTGCTTTCCCGGATCATCGAGATCAACTCGGTGAGCACGTCCTTCACGTCGCCAACGATCGGAATGTCGACCTTCACGCGCTTGGAGATGCTCGACGGATCAATATCGATGTGGATGATCTTGCGTTCGTTCTGTGCGAAGTGCTTGGGGTTGCCGATCACACGGTCGTCGAAGCGCGCACCAACGGCCAGCAGCACGTCACAGTTCTGCATGGCGTTGTTGGCTTCGATGGTCCCGTGCATGCCCAGCATGCCGAGGAACTTGCGATCCGACGCCGGATAGGCGCCCAGGCCCATGAGCGTGTTCGTGACCGGGTAGCCGAGCATGTCGACCAACGTGCGCAATTCGTTCGTCGCATTACCGAGCAGCACGCCGCCACCGGTATAGATGTAGGGTCGCTTGGCGGTCAGCAGCAGTTGGAGCGCCTTACGGATCTGCCCGCCGTGGCCCTTGCGAACCGGGTTGTACGAGCGCATCTCGATCTTCTCGGGATAGCCGCTGTACGTGACCTTCTTGAAGGAGACGTCCTTCGGCACGTCCACCACCACCGGACCGGGACGGCCGCTGCGCGCGATGTGGAAGGCCTTCTTCATCGTCACGGCCAGATCCTTCGGATCCTTGACGAGGAAGTTGTGCTTGACGATGGGGCGGGTGATGCCGACCGTGTCGCATTCCTGGAAGGCATCGAGACCGATCGCCGCCGTGGGCACCTGACCGGAGATGATGACCATCGGGATGCTGTCCATGTACGCGGTCGCGATGCCGGTCACGGCATTCGTGAGGCCCGGTCCGGACGTTACAAGCGCCACACCCACGTCGCCGGTAGCGCGCGCATAGCCATCGGCCGCATGCACGGCAGCCTGCTCATGGCGAACCAGCACGTGCTGGATGGTGTCCTGCTTGTAGAAAGCGTCGTAGATGTAGAGAACTGCACCGCCCGGATAGCCCCAGACGTACTTGACGCCTTCAGCCTGAAGTGCCTTGATCAGCACCTCTGCGCCCATGAGTTCTTGCGTTTGACTGCCGGTGACGGCTGCTGCGGAAGCAAGTTCCGCCTTTGACATTTCCATGATCAACCTTTGCGATTTTCGGGAACGAAAAACCTTGGGTGCCCCTTCACCAGCTCTTTTGAAGCCGCGTCGGGACTTGAGGCCACAACCATGGGCGGACTTGTCGTACCACCGGATCGTGACCCGTTTGCCTTTTGACTTGCAGCGCGGATTATGACACCGGAAGTCGCCCGGACGGCCGAGGCACGGTCAATAAAGGCTCGGAGGCATAATCCGCGGCGAAAAAGACATCGTCCCCCGAGATATTTCGTACGCGGCGCATCCCCCGGCGCCGGATTCGCTTGGCCACTGAAAAAGAACTATCCGACTTCCTGA
Organism: Variovorax sp. Sphag1AA; assembly: GCF_014192575.1. Lineage (GTDB taxonomy): Bacteria > Pseudomonadota > Gammaproteobacteria > Burkholderiales > Burkholderiaceae_C > Variovorax. The sequence goes on from NZ_JACHYC010000001.1 coordinate 968,500, forward strand.
AGAGCGTCGAACGACGGGCCTTCAAGCGGTCCGTCTACCACGTCCGGGACGAAGAGGCGGCACTGGACATCGTCCAGGACAGCATGATGAAGCTGGCCGAGCACTACGGCGACAAGCCGGCGAACGAGCTGCCGCTGCTGTTCCAGCGCATCCTGTCGAACTGCACTCTCGACTGGTTCCGACGGCAAAAGACCCGCAAGGCGCTTTTCTCCAACCTGAGCGACTTCGAGAATCTCGACGACGACGGTGATTTCGACCTCCTCGAGCACATCCAGCTTTCGGCGGATTCCCAGGAGTCCGAGAGCGCCGAGGACTCAACGAGGCGGGCGCAGATTTTTCGCGAAATCGAGGAACAAATCGCAGCGCTGCCGGGTCGTCAACGCGAGGCCTTTCTGATGCGTTACTGGGAGGAAATGGATGTCGCAGAGACGGCGGCCGCCATGGGATGCTCCGAAGGGAGCGTCAAGACCCACTGCTCGCGCGCCGTCCACGCCTTGAGCAAGGCGCTCAAAGCCAAGGGAATTTCGCTATGAACACTACGCAATCTGCCTCTTCCGCCGCACTCGAGGAGCGGTTCGGCCGCCAGGTGGCCGCGCGCCTGACTGCCGGCAATGTCGAGCTATCGCACGAAGTCAGCGAGCGCTTGCGAGCGGCCAGGGTGCAGGCAGTCGCCCGCCGCAAGGTCGCCCAGCAGCTTCGGCCGGCACCCGTGGTGCTGTCGCGTGGCGGTACGGCGACGCTCGGCGGAAGCTGGTGGACGCGAGTCGGCTCGGTGATCCCGCTCGTTGCGCTGGTTGCAGGCCTGGTTGCGATCAGCGTCATGCAGGAAGACAACCGCACCAACGAGATCGCCGCGATCGATTCCGCCCTGCTCACCGACGACCTCCCTCCCGCGGCCTATACCGATCCGGGATTCGCGCAGTTCCTGAAGACGTCGGACGACTCGTCTGACCGCTGAACCGCCCGGCAACCGAATGCCCCAACGCCCCCCCTCCCGCGCTGTAGCGCTCGGTCTCGCGCGCGCTCGTCCGCGGGCGACTGCTGTCTGGCTAAGTGCTGGCCTCGTCATCGGGGCCGCCGGTCTTGCCGCCTCGACCGTGGAGGCCCAGTCGGTCAAGAGCTCGGCTTCGCCTCAGACTGCTCCGGCGAAGCCGACAGTCGCATCCAAGCCGCTGTGGCGTGATCTCACGGCGCGGCAGCAGAAGGCCCTGCAACCGCTCTCTTCCTATTGGGACGAGATGACGGAGCCTCACAAGCGCAAGTGGCTGGCGGTTTCGCGCGACTTCGCCAAGATGTCGCCGGAGGAACAGGAAATGCTCCATAGCCGCATGAGCGACTGGGCGAGCCTGACCAATCAGCAACGCGCCCAGGCGCGGGCCAACTTCGCGAACGTCAAGCAGGTCCCGGTGGATGAGCGCAAGGCGAAATGGGAGGCCTATCAGGCGCTGAGCGACGAAGAAAAAGGCAAGCTGGCCGAACGTGCCAAGAGCGCCAAGGCCCCTGGTGCAGCCCCAACCATCCGCCTCGTGCCTGAACAAAAGCTCGTACCCATTCCCGCTGCAGGGCCGGATGGCCAGCACACACCGAGGATCCAGCTCGCACCGCCGCCAGCCCCGGCGCCTGTTGCAGCCGCGCGTCCGGTGCCGGTGCCGGCGCCTGCGCCAGCCCCCGTAGCGGCGCCGGCGCCGAGCGTCCCGCCGGTGAGCGCCGAAGCGCAGTTTCCGCCGCCAAGCGCGACGGATGCCGCGTCGAAGGCCTCGGAACAACCTGCCTCGGCGCCCTGACACAGGTGCCAATGCGTTCCGCGCCTTCCGGCAGTTCCGGCCCCCTCCGACCGCCCGTCGACGACACCCACGGCCTTCACCTCATGGCGCCCGGACTCTGGCGCCGCATGGCCTGCTGGCTTTACGAGGGAATGCTGCTTTTCGCCGTCGTGTTTATCGCGGGCTGGCTGTTCAGCACCCTGAGCCAGATGCGCAGCGGCGTCGATTCGCGGCGACACCTCCTCCAGGCGTTTCTTTTCATCGTGTTTGGCGTCTATTTCGTCTGGTTCTGGGCGCACGGCCAGACGCTGGCGATGAAAACCTGGGGTATCCGGGTCGTCGACCGGCATGGCCGCCCGCTCACGCAGGGCCGGGCGCTGCTGCGCTACCTGTTGAGCTGGATCTGGTTCCTGCCGCCGCTGGCGGCCATCTCGCCCTTCGGGCTCGGCGCAGGTGAATCGGCAGTGCTGATCTTCGGCTGGGTCGTCGTCTGGGCGCTCCTGGCACGCTTTCAGCCCGAGCGCCAATTCTGGCATGACGTGTGGGCGGGCACGCGGCTCGTTGCATCGAAGCCTCTGAGCAGGTCGTGAGCGCCAACGACCCCCTGGTCAATCCGCAAAAGGACCGCCGCGGACTGGCCCGGGTGTGGCACGCCACGCTGATTTCACTGCACGGCCTGCGCGAAGGTTGGCGTGAACCGGCCTTCCGCCAGGAAATCGTCTTCTCCATCGTGATGTTGCCGACCGCGTTCTGGGTCGGTCGCAGCTGGGTCGAAACCGCGTTGCTTATCGCGGTTTTGGTACTCGTCCTGATCGTCGAACTTCTCAACACCGGCATCGAAGCGGCGATCGACCGCGTCGGGCCCGAGTGGCATAGCTTCTCCAAAAAGGCGAAGGACCTCGGCAGCGCGGCGGTGCTGCTGTCGATCCTCCTGTGCGGCGGCGTGTGGATCGCCGCGCTGTGGCAACGGTTTGCCACATAACCGACGCCCGGGCCGGGCATGATCGGGGGATGACTCCCTCTTTTTCGATTTGTGTGTACTGCGGCTCCCGACCCGGCGAGCGTCAGGAATTCGTCCAGGTGGCGCAGGCGGTTGGCCGATGGATTGGCGAACGCGGTGGCCAGCTCGTCTACGGCGGCGGCCGGACAGGCCTGATGGGCACCGTCGCCGAAGCCACCCGGGCGGCCGGCGGCCGCGTGGTTGGCGTCATCCCCAAGGCGCTCGTCGACAAGGAACTGGCCAACCGCCAGAGCGATGAACTCCACGTCGTCGACACCATGCATGAACGAAAGGCCATGATGGGCGAACGCGCCGACGCCTTCATCGCCCTGCCGGGCGGCATCGGCACCTTGGAGGAATTGTTCGAGATCTGGACCTGGCGCCAGCTCGGCTATCACGACAAGCCGGTCGGCATCCTGAACACCGCGGGCTACTACGACGCCCTGCTCGGATTCCTGGCGCACAGCGTGCGCGAAGGCTTCATGGGCGAATGGCAGATGGACCTCGTGCGCTCCGGCAACGAAGCAACGCCCCTGCTCGAAGCCCTGGTCGAAGAAGCCAGCCGCCACCCCCGAGGCGACAAACTAGCGGAAGTCCTTTAAACAGTCACGTCCTAAGCCAGGAACACCGCGGAACCGGCTCCGCCGGGCCGCAGGTGTTGCCCCCGGAAGGGGGTTGGCGAAGCGACACGAAGTGCGCGCAGCCTGGGGGCGAAGCTAGACCGCCGCTTCGTCTTCTTCGCCGGTACGGATACGAACCACCCGCTCGACATTCGTCACGAAAATCTTGCCGTCACCGATCTTGCCGGTGCGCGCTGCGCTGACGATCGCGTCGACACAACGATCGACGTCGTTCTCGTTGACCACGACCTCGACCTTCATCTTTGGCAGAAAGTCCACGACGTACTCGGCACCGCGGTAGAGCTCGGTGTGCCCTTTCTGACGGCCGAAGCCTTTGACTTCGGTCACGGTGAGCCCGGTGACGCCCACCTCGGCCAGGGCCTCGCGCACATCATCGAGCTTGAACGGTTTGAGGATGGCTGTGATTTGCTTCATACGGTCTTTCATTCAAAGCGGGGAAAGGCCGAACGATTATGTCATCCGGATTTCACGGGGCCGGCGCGCAAACCCTCAAGCCACACGTGATCGCCGGGGCTGTTACCCTCCTCGGGCGATGCGCACCGGTTCCCCCTTCGCCAATTTCTTCGACTCGGTCATCCCGAGCCCGCAAGGCCAGGCCTACTTCCTGCTGGTCTTCACCACACTGATCTGGGGCGCGAACGCGGTCGCCGCACGTCTTGCGGTCGGCGAGGTCTCGCCGATGTTGCTGACCTTCTCGCGCTGGATCGTCTGCTGCGCAGCGCTTGGCCTCACCTCGCGGCGCGAGATCGCAGCGCATTGGCGAACGCTGCTGCCTTCATGGCGCGCCATTGCGCTGATGGGCACGCTGGGCTTCACCGGCTTCAACGCACTCTTCTATGCAGCGGCGCACCACACCACCGCGATCAACATCGCGATCATCCAGGGCACCATTCCCGTGCTGGTGCTCGTCGGCAGCCTTTTCTTCTTCGGCACCCGAATCCGCTGGCTGCAGGCCTTCGGTGTCGTGATGACGGTCGCCGGCATCGGCGTCGTGGCGTCGCGCGGTGACATTGCCCAGCTCGCAACCCTCGGCTTCAACATCGGCGACGTCTGGATGATCGTCGCGTGCCTGCTGTATGCCGGCTATGCGCTGGGCCTGCGAAACCGGCCTGCGGTGCCTGCGATCGTGTTCTTCGCGGCAACAGCTGCGGTGGCTTGCGTGGTTTCGCTGCCGCTGGTCGCGGCCGAGATCGCGATGGGCCAGTTCTTCATGCCGACCGCGAAGGGTCTCGCGCTGATCATCTTCATCGGCCTGCTGCCCTCCTTCATTTCGCAGATCACGTTCATTCATGCAGTCGGACTGAACGGTCCCGCACGGGCCGGGGTGTTTCTCAATCTCGTGCCGATCTTCGGGCCGCTGCTCGCGGTGCTGATCCTTGGCGAGCCGCTGTCGCTGTATCACGCAGTCGCGCTGGCCCTGGTTCTAGGCGGCATCTACGTGGCCGAGAACCTCGGCGTCCGAAGGAACTGACGAGACTCCCTTGAGCGAACCGATCATCCGCATCCACCGCTCGGTCGCAGAGATCGACGCAGCCGCCTGGGACGGCCTGCTTGCCACGCAGGCTACGCCCTCCCCCTTCATGCGCCATGCCTATCTGAACGCGCTCGACGCAAGCGGCAGTGCATCGCCGGACACCGGCTGGGCGCCCCACTTCGTGACGCTGTGGCAGGACGATGAGCTCGTGGCCGCATGCCCGCTCTACGTCAAGGACCATTCGTACGGCGAGTACGTCTTCGACTGGGCCTGGGCCAATGCCTATCAGCAGCACGGTTTGCACTACTACCCGAAGGCGGTCGTCGCGGTGCCGTTCACACCGGTGCCGGGCGCTCGCGTGCTCGCGCGTGATGCGCTCGGTCGCGCGCTTCTGCTGCGTGCACTGGTCGCCTGGTGCGAGCAGAGCGAGGTGTCGTCGCTGCACCTGCTCTTCGGGGCCGACGACGACATCGCGGCCTGCGCCGACGCCGGGCTGATGCTCCGCCACACGGTCCAGTTCCACTGGACCAACGAGGACTGGGGCGATTTCGATGCCTTCCTCGCCAGCCTCTCTCACGACAAGCGCAAGAAGATCCGGCAAGAACGCCGCAAGGTCCGCGACGCGGGCGTGACTTTCCGCTGGTCGCGCGGCGCGGACATCTCCAATGCGGACTGGGATTTCTTCTACCGTTGCTACGCCCGCACCTACCGCGAGCACGGCAATCCGCCGTACCTGAACCGCGATTTCTTCCACCGCATGGCGGCGACGATGCCGGAGGCGTGGCTGCTCTTCATTGCCGAGCGCAATGGCAAGCCGATTGCATCGAGCCTGATTGCGCTTTCAGCCGGTATCGCCGGCGACAACGCCTCGGAGCATCCACTGCTGGCCTATGGTCGCTACTGGGGCGCCATCGAGCGCGTGGACTGCCTGCATTTCGAGGCCTGCTACTACCAGCCGCTCCAGTGGTGCATCGAGCATGGCGTGAAGCGTTTCGAAGGCGGTGCGCAGGGCGAGCACAAGATGGCGCGCGCCCTCATGCCGGTAAAGACCACCAGCGCCCACTGGCTCGCGCATCCGGCATTCGCGGATGCGGTCGAGCGCTTTCTCGAACGCGAAGACGCGGGCATCGAGAACTACATGGACCACCTCTGGGACCGCAGCCCCTTCCGCCACGAAGAGTGAGGCTCAGCGCGCCGCGCCCAGACCGATCGGCGCCGGCACCGCGTTGACGATGCGCCTGAAGAGCGCCGCATAGTCCGGTTCGGGATCGCAGCCCGTCAGCGGATCGCGATTCGCAAGAAACGCATCGTCGAGTTGCGCCCAGTCGTCCTTGGTGAGCACCTTCTCGGCGAGCGGAAGAATCTCCCTCTCTTCCAGTGCCATGTGCGACAGATAGAACTCCACATAGCGCTCGACCGCCTGCTCGAAGGCCTGCCGGCGCGGCTCCCCGATCATCTCGAAGGCGAGAAGCGCATGCTCGACTTCGCGGATCTTGCGCTCGCCCCGCGCGTGATCGTCATCCAGGCGATCGAGCAGTTCGCGCGAGATCGGGGTGCGTGCGCGCAGCTTCGGGAAGAGCAGCTCGGATTCCTTCCGGTGATGCCGCTTCTCGGGAAACTCGTCGACGTAGAACAGCATTGCGCGCAACGCTGCGAAGTCCGGCAGCGTGCGCTTGGCGCGGTGCTCCGCCAGCAGCAGGACGATCGACCGCAGCATCGCCGCAAGGGCCGAGTGTTCATCGCGAATGATTCGCAGGGTGGCGTGTGTCATGCCTCGCTCCAAGATTGATGAGAGCTTCGCATGCGAAGCTCTTCGCAACCTTGAGGCAGATCAAATGCGTGCAGGCGCTGCACGCATCCGCCGGTTCACTTGACGAGCTTCAGCGTGCCTTTCATCAGCGCCGAGTGCCCCGGGAACGAGCAGATGTACATGTAGCTCTGGTCGGCCTTGAGCTTGCTGGTGTCGAATGTCACCGAGGTCGACTCGCCACCACCGACGATCGACGTGGAGGCGATCACGCGCGGGTCACCGGCCTTCAGGTAGTTCTTGTCGAGACCGGCCGCGATCCCATCGGTCGCCACGGCCTGCGCATCGGCCGGCGTCGTGAGCACCCAGTTGTGGCCCATTGCCGCTTTGGGCAGCTTGCCCGTGTGCTTGAGCTTGACCGTGAACTGCTTGCAGCTCTGCGGCACGTCGATGCTGCTCTTGTTGAACTGCATCGCATCGTTGCCTTCGATCTCCACATCGCAGGTTGCAGCCGAAGCCGTACCGAGCAATGCAAAGCAGAGCGCCGCAGCGCAAGTTATCTTCATCTTCATCATTCACTCCTTTGAGATTCGAGTTTGCCGCAATCGGCCGGATTCGGGAGCCCCGTTCAGCGGCACCAGAGATCGATCTGCCGGACAATGTCGTTCCACAACGCCAGAAATGCCACCGCGGCGAGCAAGGCGCCGGCAAGGCGGCTGCCCCATTCTTTGCGTACAGCGCCCGCGCCGTGGCTCAGGCGTTGCCAGAGCCACGGCGCCGCAACCAGGGAGAGGCCGCTTCCGGCCGCGAAACCGGCCATCACCATCGCGCCTTGCAATGGCCCATCGGCCAACCCGGCCAGCATCAAGGCGGAATACAGCAGGCCGCAAGGCATGGCGACCCAGAGCGCGCCGGTCGCCAGCACCCCGACAGTCGAGCCGGTCAGCGGACGAAGCCTCGCCTGGAGCGTGCCTCCGAGCCGATGCGCCCAGACGGGCTGACGACCCAGAACCGCGAGCGACAGGCCCCACACGAGCACTGCGACGTGCAGGAGCACCCAGAAAGGCCGCAACGCCGCAACATGCTCGCTCGCGAGGCCAATGCCCCGCATTGCCGCGGCAGCAACGGCCCCGGCTGCCGCATAGCTCACGATGCGCCCCGCGTGAAACGCCAGCGTCGCACCCTGCGCGTGCAGGCCGCCGCCCATCGTTGCAGCCCCGCTTTCGCGCACTCGAACGATCCGGATGACACCCGCGCAAGCCGCGCCGCACATCGCGACGCAGTGTGGCCCTCCGGCGAGCCCCATCAGCAGCGCCGTCCCGAGCAAGGCCGTCTGCATCGCTCAGACGATCCGGGAGAAGCGCGTGCGGTTGCGATCGGCCTGCAGATAGCGGTCGAAGACCATCGCAACGGCGCGCACGAAGAACCAGCCGGTCGGCGTGACTTCGATGTCATGGTCGGTGATGTGCACCAGTCCCTGCGCGATCAGCGGTCCCAGCGCGACGAGTTCGGGCGCGAAGTGGTCTCTGAAGTCGACCAGGTGCGCGAGGCTGATCGCTTCGAAGTCCACGTGGCCCTGGCACATGATCGCCATGATGACCGCCCGGCGCAGCACGTCATCCCGCGTCAACGCCAGCCCCCGAACGACCGGGAGGCGGCCCTGGTCGAGCAGGTCGTAGTACTCCTCGAGCGTCTTGGCGTTCTGGCTGTAGGTCGCGCCAACGCGTCCGATGGCCGAGACGCCCAGTGCCACGAGATCGCAGTCCGGCTGCGTGCTGTAGCCCTGGAAGTTGCGGTGCAGTCGGCCCTGCCGCTTGGCGATCGCGAGCGGATCGTCCGGCAGAGCGAAATGGTCCATGCCGATGTAGACGTAGCCGGCAGCAGTGAAGGCGGCAATCGCGCGCGACAGCATCTCGACCTTGGTCTTCGCGTCCGGCAGGTCCTCCGCGGCAATGCGCCGCTGCGGTTTGAAGCGCTCCGGCAGGTGGGCGTAGGCATAGAGCGCAATGCGGTCCGGCCGCAGCTCGCAGACCTGCGCCAGCGTGCGGTCGAAGGAAGCCCGGCTCTGCTTCGGCAGCCCGTAGATGAGATCGATGTTGATCGAGCGGTAGCCGAGCGCGCGTGCGCTTGCCATCAGGTCGAAGACCTCGGCAGCCGGCTGGATGCGGTGGACCGCCTTCTGCACGTCCGGGTCGAAGTCCTGCACGCCGAAGCTCAGGCGGTTGAAGCCCATCGCAGCCAGCCTTTCGAGCCGGGCGCCGTCCACCGTGCGCGGGTCGATCTCGATGGACTGTTCGCGCTCGGGCGAGAGCGTGAACTCGCGCCCAAGCATTTCCAGCAGTCTCGCCAGTCCCTCGTCGTCCAGGAACGTCGGCGTACCGCCGCCCAGGTGCAACTGGCTCACCATCGCCCCCCGACCCAGCTCGGCAACCTGCAACGCCACCTCGCGCTCCAGGTAGTCGAGGTATTCGACCGCCCAGTGCTTGTGTCGGGTGACGATCTTGTTGCAGGCGCAGTAGTAGCAGAGCGACTCGCAGAACGGCAAGTGGACGTATAGCGAAAGCGGTCGCCCGTTCATGCCGGTGGCCGCGCGCTGGTGCACCGCCTGGACATAGTCGTCGGCGGTAAAGGCATCCACGAAGCGATCCGCCGTGGGATAGGAGGTATAGCGCGGGCCGGCGACGTCGAAGCGCCGCAGCACGGTGGGCGACGGCAGTTCCTGGGAATGCGAAGCGGTCGCGAATGCAGGGGATGAGTTCATCGCTGGAATCGGGGGCGGTCTGCGGCCCACTATGCCGCTGGGGCGCCTCTGGTTCCTTGATGTGGATCAACCCGCGTGCCCACGCCCGGCTCCAGAATCCGCACACACTCGACGTACATCAATGAAAACCGAAAACATCAAGGTCGCCTGCTCCAGTTGCAATCTGCGGGAACTCTGCATGCCGGTCGGTCTCGAGCCCACCGAGTTGCAGCGCATCGACGACATCGTGGCCAAGCGGCGCAAGGTCCGCCGTCGCGAGATGCTTTTCCGGAACGGCGACCGCTTCACCTCGCTCTATGCGATCCGCACCGGCGTCTTCAAGACCCGGGTGGCCAGCCAGGACGGCCGCGACCAGGTGACGGGTTTCCAGATGGCCGGCGAGATCATCGGCCTCGACGGCATCGTCAACGACCAGCACACCTGCGACGCGGTGGCTCTGGAAGATTCCGAAGTCTGCGTGATGCCCTTCGACCGCATCGAGGAGCTGTCGCGCGAGGTCACGGCCCTGCAGCGGCATGTGCACCAGATCATGAGCCGCGAGATCGTGCGCGAGCATGGCGTGATGATGCTGCTGGGCAGCATGCGCGCCGAAGAGCGCCTGGCGGCCTTCCTGCTCAACCTCGCGCAGCGCCTGCATGCGCGTGGCTTCTCGCGCTCCGAACTCGTGCTGCGCATGACGCGCGAGGAGATCGGCAGCTACCTCGGGCTCAAGCTCGAAACCGTCAGCCGAACCCTCTCCAAGTTCATGGAAGACGGTCTCGTCGAAGTCCAGCAGCGCAACCTGCGCATCCTCGACGCCGAGGCACTTCGCCGGCTGATCACGCCGGCGGGCTGCTGAGTCCACCTTTCAACGCCTGGGTGCCGGCACATCATCCGCCGGCGTCGCGGCGTGGTTGCGGCCGCTCAGCGCCGGCATCAGCTTCTTGTCGGCCAGCGTCTTGTTGATCTCTATGCCCTGCCGGTAGTAGTCCTCTGCAACCACGGGGTCCGGCGAGCGCAAGGCGAGCCACAGCGTCACGAAGCTTGCGACAACCACAACGGCGGGGCCGGCCAGGACCATCCACAGCAACGGGAAACGCCACCAGGCTTCGCTTCGGGCCACATCGTTCGTGTTTGTTGCGTTCATCGGCATCTCCTTGATCGGCATCACCGGGGCACCATGAAGGTCGCCTTCTCCGAAACCTGCGCGCCGCCTTCGGCCGCACGCACATCGAAATAGACGGGGTGCGAACCTGGGTCCGCGGCACCGTACGGCAGTTGCAGGCGGACAGCGACCCAGCGCGATTGCGCAGGTCCGACTGTCACGGGTTGCTCGGGCGACGCGTGCAGTCCCTCGAGGCCCCGGGCCTCGATGCGGTAGTGCTGCGTCTGTTCGGTCGCGTTCATGATCTGCAGGCGATACACGTTCTCGATCCGCCCGCCTTCCGCGATTCGCGCCAGCGTGCCGCGATCGCGGACCACATCCACCTTGAGCGGCGTGCGCGTGACCAGGCTGGCCAGCAGGCCGATCGAGAGGGCGACAAGAACGCCGCTGTAGATCAGCACACGCGGACGCAGCACGCGCCGCAGCACCTGCCGCGATGACCATTGCCCCGCCATGCCGTTCTGCGTGGCATAGCGGATCAGACCACGCGGCGACGCGAGCTTGTCCATGACCGTGTTGCACGCGTCCACGCAGAGGCCGCAGCCGATGCATTCGTACTGCAGGCCATTCCGGATGTCGATGCCCGTCGGGCACACCTGCACGCACAGCGAGCAGTCGATGCAGTCGCCCTGCCCTTGCGCGCGCGCATCCGTGCCCTTGGCCCGCACACCGCGCGGCTCGCCGCGGCCGACGTCATAGCTCACGATCAGCGTGTCGCGATCGAACATCGCGCTCTGGAAGCGCGCATACGGGCACATGTACTTGCAGACCTGCTCGCGCATGAAGCCTGCGTTGCCGTAGGTAGCGAAGCCGTAGAACAGCACCCAGAAGACTTCCCAGCCCGTCATGCGGGTCTGCAGGAAGGCGAGGCCCAGGTCGCGGATCGGCGTGAAGTAGCCCACGAAGGTGAAGCCGGTCCAGAGCGCGATGCCGAGCCACACCACATGCTTGAACCACTTCTTGACCAATTTTTCGATCGACAGGTCTTCGCCATCCAGCCGCATGCGGGCGATGCGGTTGCCTTCGATCTTCTGCTCGATCCACAGGAACATCTCGGCGTAGACCGTCTGCGGACAGGTGTAGCCGCACCAGAGCCGCCCCGCGACCGCGGTGAACAGGAACAGCGACAGCGCCGAGATGACCAGCAGACCCGTCAGGTAGATCAGGTCCTGCGGGTACAGCACTAGCCCGAGGATGTAGAAGCGCCGCGTCGCCAGGTCGAACAGCACCGCCTGGCGCTGTCCCCATTCGAGCCACGGTACGCCATAGAACACGAGCTGGGTGACGAAGACCATCAGCCAGCGCCAGCGCGCGAAGACACCGTCGATGGAACGCGGGTAGACCTTCTGGTGCGCCTCGTAGAGGCCCCCTGTCTTCTCGGCCGCCGCGATCGGGATCACACGGCGCGGCCTCGGCGCGGAATCCGGCACGTCGCGCCCCTCAGGGTGACCCGGCGACGGAGGACTTGCCGTTCGACAGGCCCCACACGTAGGCGGTCAACACGTGGATCTGCGCCTCCGTGAGGCGGCCCTGCTGCGCCGGCATCTGGTTGGTCTTGCCGGTGTTGATCATCTGGATGATCGCTTCCAGGCCGTAGCCATGCAGCCAAATCCGGTCCGACAGATTGGGCGCACCCACCGCCGTGTTGCCGACGCCGCCAATGCCATGGCAAGACGCGCAGACGGTGAACTTGCTCTTGCCGAGGCCCGCCCGCACCGAGTCATGCGGACTGCCGGACAGACTCAGCACGTAGTTGGCGAGGTTCTTCACGTCCTCCGGCGTGCCGACCGCTTCGGCCATCGGCGGCATGGTCCCGATGCGGCCGAGCGTGATCGACTCCTTGATCTTCTCCGGCGAACCGCCGTGCAGCCAGTCGCTGTCGGTGAGGTTCGGAAAGCCCTTGCCGCCCCGCGCATCGGAGCCGTGGCATTGCGCGCAGTTGTTGAGGAAGAGGCGCTCGCCGATCGCCATCGCGCCCGCATCGGACGCGACCTTCTCCACCGGGAGTGCCGTGTAGGCGGCATACACCGGCTCGAGCTCGCGGTTGGCCTTCGAGAGGTCCCTGGAGTACTCGCCGTCGGTGCTCCAATCGAGCCGGCCCTTGTAGCTGCCCAGCCCCGGGAAGACGAAGAGATACCCCAGGCCGAAGACGATCGTCAGCACGAACAGGCCCATCCACCAGCGCGGCATCGGGTTGTTCATCTCGCGCAGGTCCTCGTCCCAGACGTGGCCCGTGGTGTTGTCCTCGCTGGCGGGGGTCTTGCTGCGTGCGGTGATCCACAGCAGCAGGAGGCAGGCCAGGATGCTGACGACCGTGGCGATCGCAACGAAGTGCGACCAGAAATCGTGGGTGAAGTCGCTCATGGTGTCAGTCCTGCTCAAAGGGCAAGCGGGCCGCCTCTTCGAAGGCCACGGCGCGGCGGCGCGAATAGGCCCAAGCGAGGATGCCGATGAAGGTCACGAAGGAAACCAGCGTGGCCGCGATGCGCAAGGTGGTGATGTCCATTTCCATGATGGGCTCCTTCACTTGAGCGCAAGGCCCAGCGATTGCAGATACGCCACCAGCGCATCCAAATCAGTCTTGCCCTTGACTTCGGCAGGCGCGGCGGCGATCTGCTCGTCGGTGAACGGCACGCCGACACGGCGCAACGCCCGCATGTGGTCTGCGGCATCGGACGGCGTGACCTGCGTCTTCTCCAGCCACGGATACGCAGGCATGTTCGACTCGGGCACCACGTCGCGCGGGTTGTTCAGGTGAATGCGATGCCACTCGTCGCTGTAGCGACCACCCACGCGGTGCAGATCGGGACCAGTGCGCTTGCTGCCCCACTGGAAGGGATGGTCATAGACGAATTCACCCGCCACCGAGTAGTGGCCGTAGCGAAGTGTCTCTGCGCGGAACGGGCGGATCATTTGCGAATGGCAGTTGTAGCAACCCTCGCGCACGTACACATCGCGACCGAGCACCTGCAGCGCAGTCGGCGGCGTGAGACCGGTGATCGGCTCCGTGGTCGACTTCTGGAAGAAGAGCGGCACGATCTCCACCAGGCCGCCGACGGCGACGACCAGCAGGATCAGCACGATCATCAGGAAGTTGTTGGTCTCGATCTTCTGATGCGAGAAGGTGGAGGGTTCGGGGGCGTTGGAGCTCATTGTTCTTTCCTCGATTCCTTCAGGCGTGGGCTGGGGCGGGCATGGGGATCTGTGCGCGCACCGAGTGGCCGGCGCCGATGGTCATCACGACGTTCCACGCCATCACCAGCATGCCGGCGAGGTAAAGCACGCCGCCGATCACCCGCACCACGTAGTACGGATAGGTGGCCTTCACGCCTTCGACAAAGGTATAGGTGAGCGTGCCGTCGGCGTTGATCGAACGCCACATCAGCCCCTGCATCACGCCGGCGATCCACATCGCGGCGATGTAGAGCACGATGCCCACCGTCGACATCCAGAAGTGCAGCTCGATGGCCTTCATGCTGTACATCTCGGTGCGGTTGTAGAGACGCGGGATCAGGTAGTAGAGCGATCCCATCGTGATCAGGCCGACCCAGCCCAGCGCGCCGGAGTGCACATGCCCGATCGTCCAGTCGGTGTAGTGCGACAGCGCATTCACCGTCTTGATCGACATCATCGGACCCTCGAAGGTCGACATCCCGTAGAAGGACAGCGCCACGATGAGGAAGCGCACGATCGGGTCCGTGCGCAGCTTGTGCCACGCACCCGAGAGAGTCATGATCCCGTTGATCATCCCGCCCCAACTCGGCGCGAGCAGGATCAGCGAGAAAACCATGCCGATGGATTGCGTCCAGTCAGGCAGAGCCGTGTAGTGCAGATGGTGCGGACCCGCCCACATGTAGGTGAAGATCAGGGCCCAGAAGTGCACGATCGACAGCCGGTACGAATACACCGGGCGCCCCACCTGCTTGGGGATGTAGTAGTACATCATTCCCAGGAAGCCTGCAGTGAGGAAGAAGCCAACTGCGTTGTGGCCGTACCACCACTGCACCATCGCGTCCTGCACGCCGGCGTAGGCCGAGTAGCTCTTCATCCAGCCCGCAGGAACGGCGGCACTGTTGACGATGTGCAGCAAGGCAACGGCGATGATGAACGCGCCGTAGAACCAGTTGGCCACGTAGATGTGCCGCACCTTGCGAACCGCAAGGGTTCCAAAGAACACGATCGCATAGGCTACCCAGACCACCGCGATCAGGATGTCGATCGGCCACTCGAGTTCCGCGTATTCCTTGCCGCTGGTGTAGCCCATCGGCAGGCTGATCGCGGCGGCCACGATCACGGCCTGCCAGCCCCAGAACACGAAGGACGCAAGGCCCGGTGCGAAGAGTCGAACCTGGCAGGTGCGCTGCACCACATGGAAGCTCGTTGCCATCAACGCGCATCCGCCGAACGCGAAGATCACCGCGTTGGTGTGCAGCGGACGCAGTCGGCCATAACTGAGCCATGGAATGCCGAAGTTGAGATCGGGCCACGCCAGCTGCGACGCGATGACCACGCCGACGAGCATGCCCACCACGCCCCAGACCACCGACATGATGGCGAACTGCCGCACCGCGGTGTCGCTGTAGACCGCTGCGGGAGGATTCGGAGATTGCATCGTCGGACCTTTTCTTATGAACTGGTCCGAGTTTCCAAGTGGCCCGCGAGAGCCGGATTGATGCAGATCAATCGTTGCGCAGAATGCGCTCGCCCTCGTGGTCGACGTTGTCGAACTGACCACAGTGCACTGCCCACCAGAGCCCGCCGAGGATCACAAGCACCAGCACCACGGAAAACGGAATGAGCAGAAAGAGGATGTCCATCGGAATCAGGCTCCCGGCTGCCGCGCCAGACGCGACGCATTGAGCACGACGAACAACGAGCTGGCCGCCATGCCGAGCCCCGCAAGCCACGGTGGCAGCCATCCGAGCAGTGCCAGCGGCACGCACAGCGCGTTGTAGCCCGCAGCCCACCAGAGGTTCTGTCGCACCACGCGCGAGGTTCGCTTCGCCTGCGAGAGAGTGCGCACGATGGCCCCGAGTTCGCCGCCCATCACGATGAAATCCGCGCGTGCCTGCGTCAGCGGAACGGCATGTCCAAACGCGAAGGATGCGTTCGCCTGCGCGATCACCGGGCCGTCGTTGAGACCATCGCCGACCATCACGACGCGATGCCCCTCGGCCTGCCATCGGCGCATGGTGCGAAGCTTCTCTTCGGGAAGGCAATCGCCGCGCGCATCGCGGATGCCGGCCCGCTGAGCGACCTCCCGGGCAGCCGCGTCGCGATCGCCGGAAAGAAGCTGCACCGACAAGCCCTGCTCCTCGAGCGCGGTCACGGCCGATGCGGCATCGTCCCGCAGGTCCTCCGCCAGCACGAAGCTCGCGATCCACCCTTCCTCATCGGCCAGATGAACCTGCGCGGCACTCGACTGCAAAGGCGGGACGCCGCAGAAGGCCGAAGCACCCAACCGAACGACTCGCACTTCACCTCCTGCGTCGCCCTTGCGACGCAGGAGGCCGGCGATTCCTTCTCCCGCGAGCTCTTTCCCTTCGACCAGTTCCCACGACGGCGATGAGCGGAACTGGCCGTTCCACGCATTCACCAGCGCGCGCGATGCCGGATGCAGCGATTGCGCCGCCAATGCGGCGGCAAGCTCGACCGCATCGCCGGGCCGCAGTCCTTTGCGGCAATAGACGCGCTCCAATCGCGGCACGTCCCGCGTGAGCGTGCCGGTCTTGTCGAACACGACTGTGTCGACCGTGGCCAGCGTTTCCAGCGCCTGCAGGTTGTTCACCATCACGCCGTGGCGAGCGAGCGAGCCGGCGCTCGCGAGCATCGCCGCGGGCGTCGCCAGCGACAGCGCGCACGGGCAGGTGACGATCAGCACCGAGACGGCCACCATCAGCGCCTTACCCGAATCGATGTGCCACCACAATGCGGCCGCCAGCGCCGCAGCGGCGAGGACAGCAAACAGGAAGGGCCGCGCCGCGCGATCAGCCAGTTGCGCGAGGCGCGGCTTCTGCATCGATGCGCTTTCCATCAGCGCGACGATCTGCGCGAAGCGCGTGCCCTGCCCGATCGATTCGATCCGCACCCGAACCGCGGACGCAATGTTGTGGCTGCCCGCGAGAACGCGGTCCCCGCAAGGGCGCGGCACTGGACGCGATTCGCCAGTCAGCAGCGCCTCGTCCGCGGTCGTGTCGCCTGCGATCACGACACCATCGGCGGGGAAAGCCTCTCCGGGCAGCACGCGGATCACGTCACCCACGGCCAACCTGCGAACCGAAACGCGCGTGAACAGGCCACCCTTGCCAAGGCGCTCGACGCTGTCCGGCAGCCGGTTCATCAACGCTTCGAGCGCACCTGCCGTGCGATCACGCAGCCGCGTCTCCAACCATCGGCCGGTGAGCAGGAAGAAGACGAACATCGTCAGCGAATCGAAGTACACCTCGTGGCCGAGCGGCCCTTCCGCATCGAAGGTCGCCGCGGTGCTGACGATGAAGGCGATCGCGATGCCGAGCGACACCGGCAGGTCCATGCCGATGCGCCGCGCACGGAGATCGCGCCACGCGCTGCGGAAGAACGGCCCGCACGAAAACAGCATCACCGGCAGCGTGAGCACCCATGAGGCCCAGCGCAGCAACTGGGCCGCATCGGGCGACATGTCGCCGGGCTGCGCGATGTACGCGGGATACGCGTACATCATCACCTGCATCATGCAAAAGCCCGCGACGAGCCAGCGCCACAAAGCGAGGCGGGTTTCGCGGGAGCGTCTGCCACGCGCCGACACATCACCTGCCGGCACCAGCGCATAGCCTGCAGCTGCCGACGCTGCGAACCAGCGCGATGGCTTGACTGCAGTGGAAGACCAGACGATGCGCGCCCGATGGCTGGCCGCATTCACCTCCACGCGCTCGACACCCGGAACGCGACCCACCGCTTCTTCAACCGAAAGCGCACACGCCGCGCAGTGCATGCCCTCGACCACCACCTGCGACTCCCATCGCCCACGCGCTTCGTCGCCATCGAGCAGGCGACCGAACTCCGGCCACTCGGCGGGATCATCGAGAAGCGACCAGTCGGGCTGCGTTGCCGACTCGTCGGGAAGATCGTGAAAGGAGCGCGCGGACGGGCCGTGCGTAAGCGCAGCTTGCATGCGGCAAGGCTAGCGACGCGCCTTCGCCGCGACTTTGATCCAGGTCAAATCAACGCGGCCGCCCAAAAAGAAAACGCCTCGCGACATTTGCCGCGAGGCGCTTCACCAGAAACTTCCGGGGCCGAAACTTACTTCGACTCTTCCTTCTTGTAGTTCGCGATGCCGTCGAGGATTTCCTTCTTGGCGGCGTCGACGCCTTCCCAGCCGAGCACCTTGACCCACTTGCCGGCTTCGAGATCCTTGTAGTGCTCGAAGAAGTGCGTGATGGCCTTCAGGCGCATCTGGTTCACGTCTTCCACCTTCTTCCAGTGGCTGTAGATGGGCAGCACCTTGTCGGTCGGCACGGCGAGCACCTTGCCGTCGACGCCGGCTTCGTCTTCCATCATCAGGATGCCGAGCGGACGGCATGGCACCACCACGCCGGGAACCAGCGCATAGGGGGTGATGACCAGCACGTCGACCGGGTCACCGTCGCCCGACAGGGTCTGCGGCACATAGCCGTAGTTCGTCGGGTAGTGCATGGCCGTGGTCATGAAGCGGTCGACGAAGATCGCGCCCGATTCCTTGTCGACTTCGTACTTGATCGGGTCGGCGTTCATCGGAATTTCGATGACGACATTGAAGGCTTCGGGGGCGTCTTTACCGGGGGAAACTTTGCCGAGGGACATGGTCTGGCTTCGTAGTTTGAAAGTGTTAGTTGGATGCGGACAAACCCGAAGTTTACTTTCCATGTCACAGGCCGGTCGCACAGAACGGCGGATTTGCCTGTAAATTGGCTTCGTTGGCCAATCGTTCCCAGCCGTCAAGGCACCGGGGCCTCGAGGAAGCAACGCGACGGAAGCACTGACCCGTACGCGTTGCGCACAGGGTCCGGCTTACGTCTCCATCAAGTTTGACGAACTACTTGGAGAAGCAACGCATGACTGGCAACACCCCACTCGTCCTCGCCATCGTCTGCGGCCTCGTGGCCGTAGCCTATGGTTTCTGGGCACGCAGTTGGATCCTCTCGAAAGACGCAGGCAACGCACGAATGCAGGAGATCGCCGCGGCGATCCAGACTGGCGCGGCGGCCTATCTCGCAAAGCAGTACCGCACCATCGCGATCGTCGGCGTGGTGCTCGCAATCCTCATCGGTATCTTCCTTGACGGCACCACGGCCATCGGCTTCGTGGTCGGCGCAGTGCTCTCAGGCGCCTGCGGCTTCATCGGCATGAACGTATCGGTCCGCGCGAATGTGCGCACCGCGCAGGCCGCGACACAAGGCATCAGCCCCGCGCTCGATGTCGCATTCCGCGGTGGGGCGATCACCGGCATGCTGGTGGTTGGCCTCGGCCTGCTGGGGGTTTCGGCCTTCTACTGGTTCCTTGCGGGCAACGGCGCACTCACGCCGGACCAGAAGCTCTCGACCCTGCTCAACCCGCTCATCGGCTTCGCCTTTGGCTCATCGCTGATCTCGATCTTTGCGCGACTGGGCGGTGGCATCTTCACCAAGGGCGCCGACGTGGGCGCCGACCTCGTCGGCAAGGTGGAAGCCGGCATCCCTGAAGACGATCCGCGCAATCCGGCGGTGATCGCCGACAACGTGGGCGACAACGTCGGCGATTGCGCCGGCATGGCTGCCGACCTGTTCGAGACCTACGCAGTGACGCTGATCGCCACCATGGTGCTGGGCGCGCTGATGGTTTCGTCGGCGCCGGTCAACGCGGTGATGTATCCGCTGGCACTCGGCGCCGTCTCGATCATCGCGTCGATCATCGGCTGCTTCTTCGTGAAGGCGAAGCCGGGCATGGTCAACGTGATGCCGGCGCTCTACAAGGGGCTTGCGGTGGCGGGCATCCTGTCGCTGATCGCGTTCTGGTTCGTGACCGCGTGGTTGATCCCGGACAACGCGATCGCACCGAGTGGCAGCCAGCTGAAGCTCTTCGGCGCTTGCTTCGTGGGCCTTGCGCTCACCGCGGCACTGGTGTGGATCACCGAGTTCTACACCGGCACGCAGTATTCGCCGGTGCGGCACATCGCGCAGGCATCGACCACCGGCCACGGCACGAACATCATCGCGGGCCTCGGCGTGTCGATGCGCTCTACTGCATGGCCGGTGATCTTCGTGTGCGTCGCGATCATCGTGTCGTACACGCTCGCGGGCCTCTACGGCATCGCGGTCGCCGCCACGGCGATGCTGAGCATGGCCGGCATCGTGGTCGCGCTCGACGCCTATGGCCCGATCACCGACAACGCCGGCGGCATCGCCGAGATGTCCGAACTGCCCGCATCTGTGCGCGATATCACCGATCCGCTCGACGCCGTCGGCAACACGACCAAGGCGGTGACCAAGGGCTACGCGATCGGCTCTGCAGGCCTCGCGGCACTGGTGCTGTTCGCGGACTACACCCACAAGCTCGAAAGCTTCGGCCAGGAAATCAGCTTCAACCTGAGCGATCCGATGGTGATCGTGGGCCTCTTCATCGGTGGCCTGATTCCCTACCTTTTCGGCGCGATGGCGATGGAAGCGGTGGGCCGCGCAGCTGGCTCGGTGGTCGAGGAAGTGCGCCGCCAGTTCCGCGAGATCAAGGGGATCATGGAAGGCACCGGCAAGCCCGAATACGGCCGCGCCGTGAGCATGCTGACCGGCGCCGCGATCAAGGAAATGATGATCCCGTCCCTGCTGCCGGTGGTAGTGCCGATCCTGGTCGGCCTGCTGCTGGGCCCCAAGGCGCTCGGCGGCCTGCTGATGGGCACGATCGTGACCGGTCTCTTCGTGGCGATCTCGATGTGCACCGGCGGCGGCGCATGGGACAACGCCAAGAAGTACATCGAGGACGGTCATCACGGTGGCAAGGGCTCCGAGGCACACAAGGCGGCGGTGACCGGCGACACGGTCGGCGACCCGTACAAGGACACGGCTGGCCCAGCGGTGAATCCGCTGATCAAGATCATCAACATCGTGGCGCTGCTCATCGTGCCGCTGGTGGTCAAGTTCCACGCCGGAGATGTCGGCGCACACGCGGCGCCCGCGCCGGCAACACCCGCCCCCGTGAGCGCACCGGCAGCGCCTGTCGCGCCGCAAGCCGCAGCGCCAGCGGCGGCCGCACCGGTCGCCGCGGCAGACACCGGCGCCTCGATCAAGACCGAGGGCGGCGTGGTCAAGTTCTACTTCGCGACCAGCAGCGCCGAAGTCCCCCCGGGCGCGAAAGAGGCGCTGGCCGATATCGTGAAGGCCGCGCAGGGCGGCAGCCGCGTGCTGGTGAGTGGGTTCCACGACGCGACTGGCGATCCGGAGAAGAATGCCGAACTCGCCAAGCAACGCGCCATTGCTGTCGGCGAGGCACTCAAGGTAGCGGGCGTGCCCGACGACAAGGTCGAACTCGCCAAGCCGGCCCAGATGCAGGGTGACGGCTCGGCAGCCGAAGCGCGTCGGGTCGAGGTGAAGGTTCAGTAGAAAAAGAAAAAGTCCCGCACTTCGCAGTGCGGGACTTTTCTGGAATGACCCCGATCAGTTCAGGCTGACGGTGCGGGAAGGCTCGCTGCGCAGCGGGACGCCCTGCAGGGTGTCGAAGTCCGACGATGCCTCGGGCGGACGCATCTGCATTTCCTCGAGCTCATGAATCGATTGCACCCAGCGGCCTGCGGCCGACTCGGCCGGCTCGTCGTTGGTGAAGATGCCATCGCGGATGTAGAAGGTCTCGCCAGCCGGGCGCTCCATGTGCAGCTCGATCAGCCGCGCGATGGGGAAGGTGTAGGTCACCAGCTTTTCCTTCGTCTTGCGGTCCTTGGCGCCGCAATTGAAGTAGCCCTCCGAAGCGATGACGATGCACGAGCCGTCGACCTGACTGTCGATATCGCTGCCGTAGCGCCACACCGCCGAAGGCATGCGGACGCGCACCTTGTCGATCACCAGATCGCGCTGCTTGTTGAGCGAATTAAGGGGTGGCACCAGCGAGCGCAGTTGCTTCAGACGTTCCGCGAAGTTGTCGTCCATCACGAACTCGACGTGATGCGTCGTTCCGCCGGAGCGCTTGACGACTTGCATGATGACGTGGCGTTGTCGGCTCACTGGGCCCGTCCTTTCGCGTTCAATCGAAACAGACCCAGGGCCTCGCCGGCCTTTGAATTCATCGGGATCATTTGAATCGATCAGTAATTAGAACTTTGGTATTGACGCAATTCGCATCAATTGTGTCTAACTGTAGTTCGATTTTTCCCGATTTGATAGGCGGTATGAAGTACTAAATTCGGCGCGCTGAATTGGCCCAATCGTGAAACAAATCACACGGGCCGTGATTCACTCGCCCCCGCTGTTCGCCATCAGCTCGTCGAGCGCTTTGCAGGACGGCGCGCAAACCGTCTGGGCCTTGCCCAGCAACTGACGAGTGCGGAGTTGCGAGCGAACGCGATGCTTGCCACACATGAAGCACGACATCGTCGCGCCGCTGAACGAGGCGGAAGCGCGGAACGGCGATCCCGGCGCCTTGGCCTTGTAGCGCAGTCCGTCGGCCAATACGGTGGTCTTAACGTCGGCTTTACTCATGCGCAGTCTCCGGGCCACGGCGCATGGCGCGCTCGATGGCATTCTTGGCGGCCAATTCGGCAGTCAGCGAGGCATCCAGAGCCGAGCGGCACAGCCCGGCGTGCTGGTAATTCATGTTCTCGTACACCTCGGCGGCAGCCGGATACGAATCCAGCAATTGACCAAGCTGGGCACCCGGTTCCACATCGCGGAACTCGTCGACCAGATGCATGACGACGGACCGGTATTGCTCGGCGCCGACCGGCACAGCGCTGTGCTCGAGCCGCTCGAGGAGCTGGGCCAGGACATGCGTCACCGCCAGATCGGTCTTGTGGGCGGGGGTGTTGGTAGCGTTCATGCGAAGCATGTGGGGCGCCACAGGGGGATTGCAAGGGGGAGGAAGCGACAGGAGCATCCCGGGATTACAACAGCATTTCCGGCACGAGCGGAGCAACCAGCCCCCCGGCTCCGAGACCAGGATCATTTGACAGGAGTTCTGGAATTTGCCTTCTTGGAGGGACGAGCCCAATTGCGTCTGCCCCCGGTCCTAGAATTCGGAACGCATTCCTTCGGGGTTACCTCATGACGCTCCACACTTCCGTGCGCGCCGCACTTCTTGCAGTGGCTGCGACCGTGGCTCCGACAGCCTTTGCAGCGCTCGATATCGGCGATCCCGTCCCGAAATTCACCGCCACCGCGGCGTTGGGCGGCAAGGTCTTCAGCTATTCGCTTGCCGAGGCACTCGCCAAAGGGCCGGTCGTGGTCTATTTCTTCCCGGCGGCGGACAGTGCCGACTGCTCGATCGAGGCGCATGCATTCGCCGAAGCCATCGACAGGTTCGCCGCCCTCGGCGCTACGGTGATCGGCATCTCCGCCGACGACATCGACACGCTGACCAAGTTTTCGGTCAAGTCCTGCCAGAGCCGCTTCCCGGTGGCTTCCGACCAGTCCAAGACGGTCATCCAGGGCTTCGACGCGGTGATGCAGACCCGGCCGGATTTCGCGAACCGGCTCTCGTACGTGGTCACGCCCAATGGCCATGTCGCCTACTACTACCAGAACCTCAATCCCGACAAGCACGTCGAGCGCATGCTCAATGCCCTGCGCGCCCTTCCCCGGGCGACAGCCGCGCGCTGAGCGCTAAGATTTCTCCCATGCAACTCAACTACATCGGCAACGAGAGCGTTGCCTCCTCTTCCGGCCGCACGCTGCCGGTGATCGATCCCTCGGATGGCCAGACGTTCGACGAACTGCAGCGCAGCAACGCAGCGGACATCGATGCCGCCGTTCAGGCTGCACGCCATTGCTTCGAGACCACTTGGCACAAGGTCAGCGCGGCTGAGCGCGGACGGCTGCTCTACAAGCTCTCGCAGAAGATCGCGGCGCACACCGACGAGCTCGCGCTGATCGAGCAGCGCGATTGCGGAAAGCCGGTCAAGCAGGCCCGGGCCGATGCGCTGGCGCTGGTGCGCTACTTCGAGTTCTACGCCGGCGCGTGCGACAAGCTGCACGGCGAAACCATCCCCTACCAGGACGGCTACAGCGTGCTGACGTGGCGCGAGCCGCACGGCGTCACCGGCCACATCATTCCGTGGAACTACCCGATGCAGATCTTCGGGCGCAGCGTCGGTGGTGCGCTGGCAGCGGGGAACGTGTGCGTGGTCAAGCCGTCGGAAGACGCTTGCCTGTCGCTGATCCGCGTGGCCCAACTGGCGGCGGAAGTCGGCTTTCCACCCGGCGCGATCAACATCGTGACGGGCTACGGCCATGAAGTCGGCGATGCGTTGGCGCGGCACGAAGGCATCGATCACATCAGCTTCACCGGCAGCCCCACGGTGGGCACGATCATCCAGCAGGTGGCGGCGGAGCGGCATTGCCCGGTCACGCTCGAACTCGGCGGCAAGAGCCCGCAGATCATCTTTGCCGACGCCGACCTGAACGCGGCCATTCCGGTGCTGATCAACGCGATCGTGCAGAACGCCGGCCAGACCTGCTCGGCTGGTTCGCGCGTTCTGATCCAGCGCGACATCTACGAACCACTCCTCGAGCGCCTCGGGCATGCCTTCGAGGCGCTGCGTGTCGGCCCGGCGGCGATGGACCTCGACGTCGGTCCGCTGATCCGCCAGACGCAGCAGCAGCGGGTCTGGGATTTCCTCTCGGATGCCCAGGTCGCCGGCATCCCGATGGTCGGCCAGGGCACTGTCGTCGACGAAGCGCCGCAAAGCGGCTTCTACCAGGCGCCGACCCTGCTGCGCGACGTGCCGGTCGATCACCGGCTCGCACAGGAGGAAGTCTTCGGCCCGGTGCTCGCTGCAATGCGATTCCATGACGAGGACGAAGCTGTCGAACTCGCCAACGCCACGCGCTTCGGTCTGGTCGCGGGCATCTGGACCGAGAACGGTTCGCGCCAGCTCCGCATGGCCAAACGCGTGAAGAGCGGCCAGGTGTTCATCAACAACTACGGCGCCGGCGGCGGTGTCGAGCTGCCGTTCGGCGGCGTCAAGTCTTCGGGCTACGGGCGCGAAAAGGGCTTCGAAGCGCTGTACGGGTTCACGACGCTCAAGACCGTCGCGATCCGCCACGGGTGATTTCCGGGCTGCCTCTTTGCCTCAGGGTCAAGGGGTTCCGGCATGCCGCCGCCCGGGGGGATGGGTTAAATTTGCCTCCCCCATGAGCCAGCACGTCATCCCCGTCTCAGAGATCGGCCGCGCCCGTCCCGCGACGGCGATGGCCGACCTCGCGGTGCCAGCGACCGGTGTGCTGCTCGACCGCTTGCAACGGCCGCTGACGGACCTTCGCATCAGCGTCACGGACCGGTGCAACTTTCGGTGCAGCTACTGCATGCCGAAGGAAGTTTTCGACAAGGACTACCAGTACCTTCCGCACAGCGCGCTGCTGAGCTTCGAGGAAATCACACGGCTCGCGCGCCTCTTCGCAGCGCATGGCGTGCACAAGATCCGGCTTACCGGCGGTGAGCCGCTGCTTCGCAAGAATCTCGAAGTGCTGATCGAGCAACTCGCAGCATTGCGCACACCGGACGGCCAGCCGCTCGATCTCACGCTGACCACCAACGGCTCGCTGCTGGCACGCAAGGCCAAGGCGCTCAAGGCTGCGGGATTGCGGCGCGTCACCATCAGCCTCGACGGCCTCGACGACCTCACCTTCCGCAGCATGAACGACGTGGACTTCCCCGTCGCGGAAGTCCTGGCCGGCATCGACGCAGCCAAGGCCGCGGGCCTGGGCCCGATCAAGGTGAACATGGTCGTCAAGCGCGGGACCAACGAGCAGGAAATCCTGCCGATGGCCCGCCACTTCCGCGGCACCGGCATCGTGCTGCGTTTCATCGAATACATGGACGTAGGCGCCACCAACGGATGGCGCATGGACGAAGTGCTTCCGTCCGCAGAGGTGGTGCGCCGCATTGCGGAGGAATTTCCTCTCACCCCCCTCGAAGCGACCGCGGCGGGCGAAACCGCCCAGCGCTGGGCCTACCAGGACGGCGGCGGCGAGATCGGGGTGATCAGCAGCGTCACGCAGGCGTTCTGCCACGACTGCAATCGCGCACGCCTGTCGACCGAAGGAAAGCTCTACCTCTGCCTCTTTGCCAATGCAGGCCATGACCTTCGACCGTTGCTGCGCGGCGGCGCGAGCGATGAACAGATCACCTCCGCGATCGGCAACATCTGGCAGGGCCGGAGCGATCGCTATTCCGAACTTCGCGCACTGCGCGGACCCGACACTGACGGCGCCGCGCCGCGGCGGGTCGAAATGAGCTACATCGGCGGATGACGAACAGACCAGCCATCGCCACCGGCGAGATCACCGGGCTCGTGCTCGCGGGCGGACGCGGCACTCGTATGGGTGGTGTCGACAAGGGCTTGCAGAACTTCAACGGCACGGCGCTCGCGATGCATGCCGTCATGCGGCTCGGCATGCAGGTCGGCGAGATCATGATCAACGCCAACCGCAATCTCTCGGCCTACGAATCTTTCGGGGTGCCGGTCTGGCCGGACGGGCTGGCTGACTACGCAGGGCCGCTAGCAGGCTTCCTTGTCGGCCTGGAGCATTGCGAGACACCCTATCTCCTGACGGTGCCATGCGACACGCCGCTCTTCCCGCTCGATCTGGCGAGCCGCCTCTGCGAAGCGCTGGTCGCCAACGATGCGGAGATCGCGATGGTCTCGGCCCCTGAGCCCTCGGAAGACCCCGGCGGCAGCCCTGCCTTGCGCGCCCAGCCTGTGTTCTGCCTGCTCAGCGCCACGCTGCTCGAAAGCCTCGTGCGGTTCACCCAGGCCGGCGGCCGGAAGATCGACAAGTGGACCGCCCAGCACCGCACGGTGCCGGTGCCCTTCGACCGCCCCGGTGACGCACCGGACGCGTTCTACAACGCCAACACGCTGGCCGAGCTGCACGCACTCGAATCCCAGCGCACCTGATTCCTTCCCGCTTCCATGAGCCGTATCGCAGACATCGCCGCCGCCCTGGCGGGCTACGACCCGAAGGCGCTGGGCGTTGATGCCGTGCAAGCGTTCCTCGCGCGCCTCGCCGAACCGGCCGTCGTCACGCAGGTCGAGCGCATTGCCTTGCGCGATGCACTCGGCCGTGTGCTGGCAGAGGACATCATTTCGCCGGTCAGCGTGCCACCGCACGACAACTCGGCGATGGACGGCTTCGCCTTCGACGGCCACGTGCTAGAGGGCCTTGCGGACGACGCTTCGATCGAACTGCGCGTCGTCGGCACCGCCCTGGCCGGCTCGGCATGGCGCGGCAGCGTGGGCACCGGCGATGCGCTCAAGATCATGACCGGCGCCGTGATGCCGTCAGGCCTCGACACGGTCATCCCGCAGGAGTTCTGCACGGTCGAGGGCGAGATCGTCCGATTCCCTGCCAAGGCGCTGCGTCGAGGCGACAACCGCCGTTTGGCCGGCGAAGACCTCATGCAAGGCAAGCCTGCGCTGCGCCGAGGCGAGATCATCTCCCCAGCCGCGCTCGGCATGGTGGCGAGCCTCGGGCTGCCGATGGTGCCGGTGCTGCGGCGCCTGCGGGTCGCCTATTTTTCGACTGGCGACGAAATCCTCAGCCTTGGCGAACTGCCGCGCGACGGTGCGGTGTACGACAGCAACCGCTACACCGTCTTCGGGCTGCTGATGCGACTCGGCTGCGAGGTGATCGATCTCGGCCTCGTGCGCGACGACCCGGCCGCACTCGAATCGGCGCTTCGACGCGCGGCGGGCGAAGCCGACGCGATCATTACCAGCGGCGGTGTCAGCGTCGGCGAGGCCGACCACACGCGTGCCGTGATGCAGCGACTTGGCGACATGGCGTTCTGGCGCGTTGCAATGCGGCCCGGCCGCCCCATGGCGGTCGGACTGATCCCGACGGACAAGCCGGATCGCGGCCCCGCCGTGCTCTTCGGCCTGCCCGGCAATCCGGTCGCGGTGATGGTCACGTTCCTGGCGTTCGTGCGGCCCGCGCTCCTGCGCATGATGGGTTGCAACGACGTGTGCGCGGCCCCGCCGCCGCTGCTTCGCGCCAGAAGCGTCGGCGCGATCCGCAAGAAGCCCGGACGCACCGAATATCAGCGCGGATACGTCCGGCCGGTCGCCGGGTCATTGCCCGAAGTGCGCATCGCAGGCAACCAGGGCTCGGGCGTCCTGAGCTCGATGGTCGAAGCCAACGGCCTGGTGGTGTTGCATCATGACCAGGGCAGCGTCGCCGATGGAGATCCGGTCGACGTCATGATGTTCGACGGCGTGATCTAGCATCTGCCCCCAACCGGCAAGGAGCAATGCATGGCATCAAGAATCGAGTTGATCCAGCAGATGCCCATCTTCGGCGCCATTGGCGCGGAGACCATCGAGTTCCTGCTGGGCGAAGCGCCGGTCACCCATGTGCGGCGCGGAGATTTCTTCTTTCACGAGGACGACACCCCCACCTGCATGTTCGTGCTGGAGAGCGGCCACGTCACGGTCTCGAAAAACTGGCGCGAACACGAGCTGCTCATCCGACGCCTCGGGCCCGGCGACTGCTTCGGCGAGATGGCCCTGCTCGACCTCTGCCCGCGCAGCGCGACGGTGCGGGCCGACGAGGACTGCAGCGCAATCGAACTCACCTCGGCCAACCTCTACCGGCTGTTCGAGCACAACGTCGAGCAGTTTGCGCTGATCCAGATGAACATCGCCCGCGAGATGAGTCGCCGGCTTCGCGTCACCGACGACCTGTTGTTCCGGGCCCAGATGGGCGAGGTGCTCGAGGCGCCGGAGCGGCTCTAGATCCGCCCGAGGGCGCGCTCGACGCCCTTGTTCGCCAGCGCATCCGCGCGTTCGTTGCCCGGATCGCCCGAATGGCCCTTGACCCAGCGCCATTCGATCTGGTGGCCACCACTCGAGACCAGCTTGTCGAGCTGCTGCCAGAGCTCCACGTTCTTGACCGGCTGCTTGGTCGAGGTGCGCCAGCCCTTGGCCTTCCAGCCGTGGATCCACTCGGTGATGCCCATGCGAACGTACTGGCTGTCGAGGTAGAGCGTGACCTTGCACGGCCGCTTCAGCGCGGCAAGCCCTTCGATGACCGCCTGCAGTTCCATCCGGTTGTTCGTGGTGTTGAGTTCGCCGCCGAACAATTCCTTTTCGGTCGCCCCCGACTTCAGCCATGCGCCCCAGCCGCCAGGGCCGGGATTGCCCTTGCAGGCGCCATCGGTGTAGATCTGTACTTCGTTCAAGAACCTTTTCCTTGTTTCTTTCGATGAGATGAGCGACGTGCGTGGTCGCGGTGATCGCGGTGCACGCGCCCCGCGATCGGCACCGGCGCACTCGCCCGCGCCGCCGCGCGGCGCCAGTCGGCGCTCAGCAGCCGCATGCCGCGGACCCGCTTGACCGCGACCAGAAAATAGACCGCCCCGAAGATCGGCCACCAGCGCTCGCCAGCGTCGTCGAACCAGTGGCAGCGCTCGAGCCATGCCTCGCTGCGGACCGCCGGCCGGTAGACGCCGAAGCGGCCCGATTCGACCTCGAAACTCAGCAACCGCAGCCAGTCGCGCATGCGCCGGTAGCCGATGAAGTCGCCGGCGTCCGGCAGGAAGAGTTCGCCGAACCCCAGCCGCTGATAGAGCCGTGCCCGCCGCTGCCGCATGCCCCACAGGCTCGCCGGATTGAGGCCACAGATCACGACCCGACCTTCAGGCACGAGCACCCTTTCGACCTCGCGCAACGTCGCGTGCGGATCCGGACTCAGCTCCAGCGTATGCGGCAGCACGACCAGGTCGAGGCTGTTCGCCGAAAACGGCAGCGCCGAGAAGTCGGTGACGAGCGAGCTGCGCGGCGCCATCGCGGGCTCCGACAGCGCCAGCCAGCGGTGCGGCATGCGGTTGGTGCGCAGCCCCTGTACCTCGGGAAGCCCAAGCTGGAGCGCGTGATAGCCGAAGACGTCCGCCACGGCCTGGTCGAACTGGGCTTGCTCCCAGTCCAGCAGATAGCGCCCTGGAGGGGTCTCGAACCAATCGTGCAAACCTATAATTTGACCGCTCATGACCCTCGTTCCGCTGCCCGCTTTTGCCGACAACTACATCTGGATGCTGCAGGACGGACGCAACGCGATCGTGGTCGACCCAGGGGATGCCGGGCCAGTGTTCGAAGCACTCCGGCGCGACAATCTGCAGTTGGCCGCGATTCTAGTCACGCACCATCACGCCGATCACACCGGCGGCGTGGCCGCATTGCGCGAAGCCACCGGCGCACCGGTGTTCGGTCCTGCCCGCGAGCGCATTCCCGAGCCCTTCACTCCTCTCGCGCATGGCGATCACGCCGACGTGCTGGGCCTGCGCTTCGAGGTCATCGACGTTCCCGGCCATACCGCCGGACACATCGCCTACTTTCTCCCGGCTAACGCACACAACGCATCGGCGGGCGACATCGCTCCGCTGGTCTTTTGTGGTGACACTTTGTTTTCGGGCGGGTGCGGGCGGCTTTTCGAGGGCACACCCGCGCAGATGCTTGCATCGCTCGATGCGCTGTCCGCGCTGCCGGGCGGCACACGCGTGTGCTGCGCCCACGAATACACACTTGCTAACCTGAGATTCGCGCACGCTGTGGAACCCCACAATGCCGATCTCGCTCAGTACACGGCGCAATGCGAAGCCTTGCGTGCGCGCGGTGAGCCGACGCTGCCCTCGCAGCTCGCGACCGAGCGCCGTGTCAACCCTTTTCTTCGCAGCCGCGAATCCACCGTCCGCCTGGCAGTCCAGGCCCGGGCCGGCCTGTCGACACAGGCCGCCGAGACCGAGGTGTTCGCCGCGCTGCGCCAATGGAAGAACGAATTTCGATGAGACTCATCGTTGCCGCCTGCCTCGCGGGCACACTCTTTCTCGCGGGCTGCGCAACCGGCACGGGTTATTCGTCTTCGGGTGCATCGGGCTCGGCCGCGCCCGTCTATCCAGACGGCGCCCTTACGCCGATCACCTCCGGCCAGACGAAGTCGCGTGCCGTCGTCACGCTCGCGCCGCCCACCGACATGTGGGACCGCATCCGCCGCGGCTTCAAGATGCCCGATCTCGACAACGACCTCGTGCATGACCGCGAGCAGTGGTATGCGAGCCGGCCCGACTACATGCAGCGCATGACCGGACGGTCCAGCCGCTACATCTTCCACATCGTCGAGGAACTCGAGCGCCGCGACATGCCGACCGAGATCGCGCTGCTGCCGTTTATCGAGAGCGCCTTCAATCCGCAAGCGGTGTCGAGTGCCCGCGCGGCAGGCATGTGGCAGTTCATGCCGGCCACCGGAACCGACTACGACCTCAAGCAGAACATCTTCCGCGATGACCGCCGGGACGTCGTCGCCTCCACCCGGGCGGCGCTCGACTATCTGCAGAAGCTCTACGGCATGTTCGGCGACTGGCACCTCGCGCTTGCCGCCTACAACTGGGGCGAAGGGAATGTGAGCCGCGCCATCGCGAAGAACCAGCGCGCCGGGTTGCCAACCGGTTACGCCGACCTGTCGATGCCCGCCGAAACACGCATGTACGTGCCCAAGCTGCAGGCAGTGAAGAACATCGTCGCCAATCCGGAGCGCTTCAACACCGACCTGCCGATCATCGCCAACCACCCGTACTTCCAGACCGTCGAACTCAAGCGCGACCTCGACGTCGATCTCGCGGCGAAGCTGGCGGACGTCAAGATCGACGACTTCCGCGCGCTCAATCCGTCGGCCCACAAGCCTGTGCTGCTGGCCGCGGGCACGCCGGAGATCCTGCTGCCGTGGGACAACGCGGCCGTGTTCCAGCGCAACTTCGAAGCCTATTCGCAAGGCCAGTACGCAAGCTGGACGGCATGGACCGTCCCTAGCACCATGACGGTCGCCGACGCCGCCCAGCGATCGGGCATGAGCGAAGCCGACCTGCGCGCCATCAACAGCGTGCCGCCGCGGATGCTGATCAAGGCCGGCTCGACGCTGATCGTTCCGCGCACCTCACGCGTGCAGGAAGACGTGGACGCGGTGGTCGCCGACACGGGCCACCTGAGTTTTCAACCCGAGATCGTCACGCGTCGTACCGTCATCAAGGCAGGCAAGCGAGACAGCGTCGCGAGCATTGCCCAGCGCTACCGCCTGAACCCGGCCAGCGTTGCCGAATGGAACGACGTGAAGACCAATCACGCCTTTCCGAAGGGCTATGACGTGGTGGTGTACCTCCCGGTGAAGGCGGCTTCGTCCACGCGCGTCGGCGCCGGGCTTGCGCACCTGACCGGTGGGAAGACGCTCAAGGCCAACGCCGTGACGTCAAGGGAACCCAAGGCAGCCTCGGGCAAGGGGACGAAGAAGGCGGCTGAGAAGCAGGTCGTGCGCGAACCGCGCGGCGGAACGCCTTCCAAGAAGAAGCGCTGAGCGCGCGTCCGGCGATCAGAGCTTTTCTGTTTCGCCGCTGCGCGGCTGCCATTTCATCAGCCGCCGCTCCAGCACGCCGACGATGCCATCCAGCACCAGCGCAAAGCCGGTGAGCACGACGATGCCGGCGAACACGGTGTTCACATCGAAGGTGCCTTCTGCCTGCAGGATGAGATAGCCGACACCTCGCGCCGAGCCCAGGTACTCGCCAACCACCGCGCCCACGAAGGCGAGGCCAACCGAGGTATGCAGGCTCGAGAACACCCAGCTCGTCGCGCTCGGCAAGTACACAGTGCGCAGTAGCTGCCGTTGGTTTGCACCGAGCATGCGTGCGTTGGCGAGCACCACCGGGCTCACCTCCCTCACCCCCTGGTAGACGTTGAAGAACACGATGAAGAACACCAGCGTGACCGCCAACGCCACCTTGCTCCAGATGCCCAGGCCGAACCACAGCGCGAAGATCGGCGCGAGGATCACGCGCGGCATCGAGTTGGCAGCCTTGATGTAAGGGTCGAAGACCAGGCTCGCGGTCGGCGCCAGCGCGAGCCAGAGACCGAAGACGAGCCCCAGCACCGTGCCGAGGATGAATGCCAGCACCGTCTCGAGCAGCGTCACGCCGAGGTGCAGGTAGACATCCGCATTGCCCGGCAGCCCCTCCGGAAACAACGGGTTCGGCGGAATCGCCACTGGCATGAACCAGCTCCATATCCGGCCGGCAACCTTGATCGGCTCGCCGACGAAAAATGCGAACTGTTCGTTGCGCGACGAGACATGCCAAGCCACCAGCAAAAGCAGGAGGAGCACGATCTGCCAGAAGCGCGCATTGCTTTCATTGGGCCGAAGCTTCATGTCAGGCCGCTTTCCTGAGCTGCTGCGTATAGCCCTTGAGCACCTCGTCGCGAAGCACGGCCCAGATCTGCGAATGCAACTCGACGAATCGCGGATGCGTACGCACCTCGGCCACGTCGCGCGGTCGCGGCAGGTCGATCTCGAACTCACCGATCGGCCGCGTGGCCGGGCCTGCGGACAGCACGACCACGCGGTCGCTCATTGCAATCGCTTCGTCGAGGTCGTGCGTGATGAAGAGCACGGCCTTCTTCTTGCCTGCCCAGAGTGCGAGGACCTCGTTCTCCATCAGTTGCCGCGTCTGGATGTCGAGCGCGCTGAAAGGTTCGTCCATGAGGATGATGTCCGGGTCCAGCGCGAGCACCTGCGCGAGTGCTGCACGTTTGCGCATGCCGCCGGAGAGCTGGTGCGGATAGCGGTCGCCGAAGCCTGCGAGACCCACGCGTGCGAGCCACTCGTTCGCCAGTTCGCGCGCCTTCGCATCGGGCATGCCGCGGTATTGCAGCCCGAGCATCACGTTGTCCAATGCGCTGCGCCACGGCATCAGCGCTTCGCTCTGGAACATGTAGCCTGCGCGCGCATTGATGCCCTCGAGCGGCTGTCCGAAAACCTTCACCTCACCCGACGAGGGCTCGAGCAGACCCGCGCCCACATTGAGCAGGGTCGATTTGCCGCAGCCGGTCGGCCCGACCACCGACACGAACTCACCCGCACGCACGCGCAAGGTGGTGTCTGCGACGGCTGTGTAGCGCTGCGTCCGGTCGTCCTTCGCGCGGAAGATGCAACTGATGTTCAGGAGTTCGAGTGCGTAGTCCACCATGAGATCAAGAAAAAACCCGGCCGAAGCCGGGTTGCTGGACGTGCAAGTCAGGCTTTGAACCTGTCCTTCGCACGCCGCGCAAACTCGTTGGTATAGAGCTTCGACACATCGATCTTGTCGGCCTTGACCGTCGGATCGAAACTCGCAATGGCATTCAGTGCAGTCTTCGGCCCATCGGCCGGGACGATTCCGTCGGTCGCAATGGCCTCGCGAACCTTGTCGAACGAAGCGAGATACAGCGCGCGGTCGCCGAGCAGATAGGTCTCCGGCACCGTCTTGATGATGTCGCCCGGCCCCGCCGTCTGCAGCCATTTGAGGCCATGCACGATTGCGTTGGCCAGTGCCTGGCAGGTGTTGGGATGCTTCTGCACGAACTCCGAAGACGCATAGAGGCAAGCCGCCGGCATCAACCCGCCAAACACGTCCTGTGTGCCCTTGAGCGTGCGCGTGTCGCTGATGATCTTCACGTCGCCCTTCTGCTCGAGCATCGTCATCACCGGGTCCGTGTTGCTGATGGCATCGATCTGACCGGAGCGCAGTGCGGTCAGCGCACCGGCCGCGACCCCAACGCCGATGTAGCTCACGTCGCTGGCCTTGAGCCCTCCGCGCGACAGAACAAGGTTGGCCACCATGTTGGTCGATGAGCCCGGCGCGGACACACCGATCTTCTTGCCCTTGAGATCGGCCACGCCGCCATACGACGGCATGTTCTTCGTCGACACGCCGATCGCGATCTGCGGTGCGCGCCCCTGGAGCACGAAGGACTGGAAGTACTGGTTCTTGGCCTGCAGGTTGATGGTGTGCTCGAAGGCGCCAGAGCACACGTCGGCGGAACCGCCCACCACCGCCTGCAATGCGCGTGATCCACCGGCGAAGTCGGAGATCTCGACATCGAGCCCTTCGGCCTGGAAGTAGCCGAGCTGCTCGGAGATGGTCAACGGCAAGTAGTAGAACGCGGCCTTGCCGCCAACAGCGATCGAGATCTTGGACTTCTCGAGCTTCGGCTGTCCATGCACCAGGGGTGCACCGATGGCGGCGGCTCCCAGTGCCGCAGCGACAGTGAAGGTACGGCGATTGAGCAGCATGAATGACGACGCCTGAGGCCCTGTTTTCGTGGTTCGAAATGAGCTTAGGGGCGCGATTCAGCGCCTGCATCGGGAACATCCCGTGCGGGTTTTTACGTAAACATGAAGACCTCTATCGGCCCGCGAAGAGGATGGCGATATTCACCAGAAAGCCCAGCGTCCACACTGCGCTGCGCAGGGCACCGATGCCCCAGATATACACGCCAACGTAGACAACACGCAGCACGACATACGCCAAAGCGAGCATGTCGAGCGTTGCCTGCGCCGCGCCCAGTTGATGCGCAATGATCACCGCACCGATGAAGAGCGGCAGCCCTTCGAAGCCATTGGCCTGCGAGCTATTCGCTCTCGCACGCCAGCCGGCCTGCCGCGAGCCCCATTCACGCGGCGCCTTGTTGTCCTTGAGATCGAATGCGCCGGCCTTCGCGATGTAGGCCGAGATGTACGGCAACAAGGCGGCGACCAGCACGCACCAGTAGGCCAGGGTCAGATGGGGGAGGCTCATGTGCGTGTCTCCTCGCGATGACGATGTTCAGCGACGATCGACCAGCGCGTGCGCAATGGTGCCCAGGTCGACGTATTCAAGCTCGCTGCCGGCCGGCACGCCGCGCGCAAGGCGCGTGACCGTAAGCCCGCGCTGCTTGAGTGCCTCGCCGATGACATGCGCGGTGGCTTCGCCTTCGGCTGTGAAGTTGGTCGCAAGGATCACTTCGGCCACCGTGCCGTCGAGCGCACGATCGAACAGCTTGGCAAGCCCGATGTCCTTGGGCCCGATGCCATCGAGCGGACTGAGTTTGCCCATCAATACGAAGTAGTACCCCTTGAACGCACCGGTGCGCTCAAGGGCCGCCTGATCGGCGGGCGTCTCGATCACGCAGAGCTTGGACGCGTCGCGCCGAGGGTCGCTGCACACATTGCAGATCGATCCCTCGGTGAACGTGTTGCAGCGCTCGCAGTGCCGCACGTTGCTCGCTGCCTGCTGCAAGGCGCGCGAGAGCATCTGCGCGCCCTCGCGGTCATGCTGCAGCAAATGAAAGGCCATGCGCGAGGCCGACTTCGCACCGACGCCGGGCAACCGGCGCAGCGCATCGACCAGCGCATCGAGCGAGCTGGAATCGGCCATCTAGGCGTGCGCTCAGAACGGAAGCTTCATGCCGGGCGGCAGGCCGGGCATGCCGGCGGTGAGCTTGCCCATCTTCTGCTCGCTGGTTTCCTCGGCCTTGCGCACCGCCGCATTGAAGGCAGCCGCCACGAGGTCTTCGAGCATGTCCTTGTCATCGGTCAGCAGGCTCGGGTCGATCGTGATGCGCTTGACATCGTGCTTGCACGTCATCACGACCTTCACGAGGCCGGCACCCGATTCGCCTTCGACCTCGATCGTGGCGAGCTCTTCCTGAGCCTTCTTGAGGTTGTCCTGCATCGCCTGCGCCTGCTTCATGAGGCCGGCCAGTTGTCCTTTGTTGAACATCGTTGGTCCTGTCGATCGTTGAAAGAAATTGAAAACACTAGGCGGGCCGGAGCGTGCCCGGGACGATCCTCGCGTCCCAGTCGCGCATCATCGACTGCACCTCCGGATCATTGCGAATCGCCTCCTCGGCGACACGCTGGCGCTCTTCAGCAGCCTGCTTGTTGCGGCGGGCCGGGCTGTCGACGACGCTGCCGATCTCGATCGCGATTTTCACGTCGTGACCGAGTGCTGCAAGCGCCGCCTGGACCTTGTCGCGGCTTCCGGACTGGTTGAGCGATTCTCGCTCGACACGCAGCAGCCACTGGTCGACGTCGCGCGCGACCAGTTGCGATTGCAACGCAAGCTCCCGCGCCAGCGCCGTGATGGACTCGGCCGCCACCATCTGCGTGACTGTGGCGTACCAGAAATCCCCCTCCTCGCTGGGCGGGATCGGATGCGATGCAGCCGACGCCGTCGATTCGCCCTCGCGCGCACCAGCGGGCGGCTGCACGCGCACCGGCACCGCCATGACCTTGGTTGGGGCTGGGTCGGGCTCATCGGTGGCCATCGGCCTCGGGGATGCAGTGTCCTTCAGTGCCGGTGCATCGACGACCGGCACGCGATGGCCGGGCCGCGTGGCAGAACTAGCAGGCACGGCAGGCGCAGGCGCTACTGGCTCCGCTCGCGGAGGCGCCGCGACGGGCGGCGCGGCGTCCACAGGCGCGACGCGTGCCACGGGCACCTCGCGCCGGGGCGCTTCATTCAGAGTTTTTTTTTCCTCGGCGGACGCGCCGCTTGGCTTGAATGCCAGAAGCCGCAGCAGCACCATCGTGAGCGCGGCGTATTCGTCCGGCGCAAGTCCCAGTTCCGTGCGGCCGTGCAGGCAGAGACTGTAGAGAAGCTGCGTCTCATCGGCAGGCATCAGCGCGGCGAGTCGGGCTGTTTCAGCCGCGTCGGGGTCACCACCGGTGTCCGCGCCCGCGCGCGAAGGCACGGCCTGCAGCACAGCCATGCCCTGAAGCACGGCGGTCATTTCCTCGAGCGTCGATGCAGCCGACAAACCGTCGCGCCGCAATCCCTCAGCGGTTTCGACGACCGTCTTGCCGTCGCCCTGCGACAGCGCCTCGATCAGCCGGAACACATGGCCACGGTCCACGCTGCCCAGCATGTGGCGCACGCCGCTTTCCTGAAGCTCGCCGTTGCCGAACGCAATCGCCTGGTCGGTAAGCGACAGCGCATCGCGCATCGACCCGCGCGCAGCACGCGCGATGAGGCGCAGCGCCTGCGGCTCGGCCGGCACCGTCTCGGTTTCCAGCACGCGCGTGAGATGTTCGAGCACGGTCTCCGGCGCCATGGGCCGCAGGTTGAACTGCAGGCAGCGCGACAGCACGGTGACCGGCACTTTCTGCGGATCGGTGGTCGCCAGCACGAACTTGAGGTACTCCGGCGGCTCCTCCAGCGTCTTGAGCATCGCGTTGAAGGCATGGCCGGTGAGCATGTGCACTTCGTCGATCATGAAGACCTTGAATCGGCCCTGCACCGGCTTGTAGACGGCCTGCTCGAGGAGTGCCTGGACTTCGTCCACGCCGCGATTGGAAGCCGCGTCGAGCTCGGTGTAGTCGACGAATCGGCCCGCATCGATGTCCCTGCACGCCTGACATATGCCGCACGGCGTGGCCGTGATCCCGCCCTGCCCGTCCGGACCCTGGCAGTTGAGCGACTTGGCCAGGATGCGCGAGACCGTCGTCTTGCCGACGCCGCGCGTACCGGTGAAGAGATAGGCGTGATGCAGGCGCTGAGAGGTGAGCGCGTTTTCAAGCGCCTGCACCACGTGCTCCTGCCCCACCATCTCGCTGAAGGTTTTTGGACGGTGTTTGCGAGCGAGCACGAGATAGGCCATCGGCGCATTTTAGGTCGCCCGCCGGGCCCTCCCGGGCTCGGGCTAGGCCATCTTTCAGATGGAATTCCCGACCCCGCGTCCTAGCATGAAAACGTTGGAGGAGACCGCCATGGCCACTGCATCGCGCAAATCCGCAAGCCCCGCCGCAGCCCGGAAATCCAGCCCGGTCGAGGAGACCGGCCCGCTCCGCTACTGCTCCCAACCCATCCAGCCATTGCGCCAGTTCGCCATCGGCATCCCTGCCGGCCGGACCCGTGCCATATTGGCCGCGAGCAAAAAGTGGGTGAGCGGCACGCAAATCACCTACTACTGCTTCAAGCGGGGCGATTCGGTGCCCGCGGCCTGGCTCGGCGGCGATGCGGACATAGGCGTCGTCGACCAGGCCTTCGACACCTGGGCGAAGCTGGGCATCGGCATCAGCTTCCGTCGCGTCAACGCGCCGGCGGATGCAATGGTGCGCATCGGATTCAACCCGTCCGACGGCTCGTGGTCGTATGTCGGCCGCGACGTACTCAACATCAAGTCGCTGCAGGAACGCACCATGAATTTCGGCTGGCCGCTCACGACCGTATACGGCCGTGACACCGCGCTGCACGAGATCGGCCACACGATCGGCCTCGAACACGAGCACCAGAACCCCAACGCCGGCATCACCTGGAACCGGCAGGCGGTGCTCGACTACTTCAAGGGGCCGCCGAACAGCTGGGACGATGCGCAGATCGAATGGAACATCCTGCGCAAGATCCCGGTGTCGGAGATCAAGGGCACAACGTGGGATCCTGATTCGGTCATGGAATACCAGTTCGGTGCGGGACTGATCGATGCGCCTGCCGCCTACAAGGCCGGCATCAAGCCGAAGGGCGGGCTCTCACCCGCGGACAAGTCCTGGGTGCTGGAGTCCTACCCGGGTGTGAAGGCGCCCAACGTGTCGGCGCTGACGGTCGGACTGTCGCAACTGCTCAAGCTCAATGCTGGCGAGACCCGCATCTTCGACTTTTCGCCACCCCGCACCCGGACCTACAACATCGGGACCTTTGGCACTTCGGACACAGTCCTCGTGCTCTTCGAGGTCACGCCTGCAGGCAACGTCCAGATCGCCGGGGCCGACGACAGCGGCACCGATCTCAACGCCAAGGTCAGCATGCGCCTGCAGAAGGACCGCCGCTATCAGATCGGCGTCCGTCTGTACTACGCCGACGCAGCGCTCGAGACCTCCCTGATGGTCTGGTGAATCGTCGCCTACAATCGTCGGTTGACGGGCCTCCCCGCATGGTGAAGTGGCCAACCGGGTCAGGTGGGGAACCAAGCAGCCCTAACTGCGTAGCCAGTGCCGGGGGTAAGGCTCGTCAACCTCATTCAAGAAACTCGTCCAGGGGCCCACGCCCCGGCCCTTTCGGCCAAAAGTACTGTATGCAGATACAGTAAAACGAGTAGAATTCGTCGTCTCCAAGAACAACTCGAGGCGACGACATGACCACCCATCCTTCCCCCCAAGCCGCGGCGCGAGTGCTTCCATTTGCACCTCGGCCTAGGGTCGGCCGGTCTTCGTGGCCCTTCTCCATCGAGTCCATTGCGTCCAACGCGCCCACTGCTCGGCCGGTCAACCTCCAGACCCATGCGGCCCGGGTCATTGCAACCACCGTGAAACACTGGCAGCTTCGTCCCGAAGCGGTGTAGGCGTCAGACTAAGGTGCGAAGCACGCCCTCGGCCGCAACAACGCCGCTGGCCATGCAGGCCGTCAGCAGATAGCCGCCGGTAGGCGCTTCCCAATCGAGCATCTCGCCGGCAGCAAACACGCCCGGCTCCGCGAGACACATCAGCTTGTCGTCGAGTGCGTCGAAGCGCACCCCGCCCGCCGTGCTGATGGCTTCGTCGATCGGCCTCGGCGCGATAAGACGAAGCGGGACCGCCTTGATGGTTTCAGCCAACCTTTCCGGCGAATGCATCTCGTCTTTCGTGAGCACCTCGTGCAGCACGGCCGTCTTGATGCCGTCCAGATTCAAGCGGCTCTTCAGATGGCTCGCGACCGATCGCGAACCGCGCGGATGCAGCACCGCCGCGCGGACCTGCTCCGGCGTTCGGTCAGGCAACAGGTCAAGGGTCAGGGTGGCACTGCCCTGCTCCGCAATCTCGTCGCGCAGCAAGGCGGATGCGGCATAGATCAGGCTTCCCTCGATACCCGTCGTGGTCGCGACGAACTCTCCCTTCCGGGCAAACTTGCGCCCCTTCGTGTCGGTGAAAGCAATGGCGACCGACTTGAACGGCATGCCGGCAAAGCGCTCAGCGAAGTACGGCGTCCAGGTCAGATCGAACCCACAGTTCGATGGAACCAGCGGCGCCACGTCGATGCCGCGCGACGACAGCCACGGTGCCCACGCGCCATCGGACCCGAGCCGCGCCCAGCTTGCACCGCCGAGCGCAAGCACGACCGCATCGTGCGACGCAGCGACATCGCCACTCGGTGTGCTGAAGCGCAAGGTGGACGCCGGCGTCGAAGCGTCCTCCCACCCGAGCCATCGATGGCGCATGTGGAACTGCACGCCGGCCTCGCGCAGCCGGTGCAGCCAGGCACGCAGAAGCGGCGCGGCTTTCATGTCCTTGGGAAAGACTCGCCCCGAGGTACCCACGAAGGTTTCGATCCCGAGACCATGCGCCCATTCGCGCAGCGCTTCGGGGCCGAACCGCCGCAGCAACGGCTCGATCTCTGCGCGCCGCTCGCCGAATCGTTCGACGAATCGATCGAAAGGTTCGGAATGCGTGAGGTTGAGCCCGCCGCGTCCCGCGAGCAGGAACTTGCGCCCCACCGATGGCATGGCGTCATACAGATGGACCTGTGCACCTTGCCGGCTCAGGACCTCGGCTGTCATCAACCCGGCGGGACCGCCGCCGACGATTGCTACTGACTTGTCTTTGTTCATTCGAGTGTGACCAGTTCGCCCTGCCCCGTGAGGAATGCCGCGCGCACGGTTTCGCCGGGATAGGCTTCCTGCACCGCGTCGCGGTATCGATTCAGTTGCGCGATGAGGGTTGCATCGCGCTCGGGTCGGGCCGCGGATTTGTAGTCGAGCACCCACCACGCACCGCTTTCCCGATGCCGCACCAGCCGATCGATGCGCAGGACCTGTCCCTCATGGACCAGCGTGACCTCATTGCCGTGCCAGTCCAGCGCGTCGATTTCCCATGCCCACGCGCCCGCGCCGGAGCGAATACGCTGCGCCATGACGGCCGCCGCGCGGGTCGCCGGCAGATCGAGCATGAACTCGCGTGCGGCCGCCCGCAGGTGCTCCATCGGCAGCGGCGCGCCAGGCTGCGTCCATTCGAGCAGCCGGTGCATGGCCTGTCCGAGTGCAGATGCACGGCTGTCGGCACTTCGCACCATGGGTGCCGACGACCTTACCGGCGGCTCTTTCGTCAGCGCCGGCAGATTCAGCATCTCGAACGATGAAGGCGCAGATTCGGTCGCGACGTCCACCGACGTCGGCACATCGTCTATTGGCCCGCAGAGGCCCTCGAGCCTCGCCCACCAACTGCGACCATTGGCCCGCGCGGCGGCGACGGCGGAAACCACCAATGCCTCCCGCGCGCGCGTGGTCGCCACATAGAGCCCGTTGATCTCTTCGCGATGCCTTGCCGCCTGCTCTTCCGCAAGGTCATCTGCCGCGCAGGCCGGTGGATTCTTCTCGCTCGCGATGAACACGAAGCGCTCCGGCGCGGGGGCGTGACCCGGCCATTTGACGAGGACGCCCATGGTCTGCGCACGTTGCGCCGAAGCGTCCGTGTCGAGCATGAGGACGACCCTGGCCTCGAGGCCCTTGGCGCCATGGACCGTGAGAAGCTGCACCGCATCGGTCACCGACACCGATGGTGCCCGAACACCGCCGGCGCGCAATGCACGCACGAAGCCATACGGCGTCGCGAAGCGCGCACCATCGAGTTCGAGCGAGGCCGCAAGCAATCCCCGCAGGTTGGCAACAACGGTCGAACGCATGGCCGCCGGCGCAGCGGCCGCAAAAGTCGAGAGGACATCAGCGTCATGGAAGATCGCGCTCAGCGCATCGTGCGGCGGCAACGTCTGCAGCCATTGCTGCCACTCGCGCAGTTGTGGACCGATGCCCGCCAACGGCGTCGGCCAATCAGACTCCTGCAGCAGGTCGAACCAGCTCTGGCGGGCTTCACGTTGACGACGTGCAATCTGCACCAGGGCCTCGTCATCGAGGCTCCACAGCGGCGACTTCAGCGCGCGCGCGAGCGAAAGATCGTGGTCTGGCGACACCAGCGCATCGATGAGGGCAACCACGTCCTGCACTTCCGGCGCATCGTTGAGCTCGTTCTTTTCCGGCTGCTGAACCGCGATGTGCAGCTTGCGCAATTCGTCCTGCATCAAAGAGAGGCGGCTGCGCCGTCGTGCGAGCACCATGATCTGGCTGGGCGCGAGGCCTTCATTGATGCGCGCGGCGATCCATCGCGCGGCTTGCTGGCATTCCTTCTGCAGGAGCTTTTCTTCCGGCAAGAGCCGCGGCGTGGTCAAGCTGTCGCGCCACGAAGGCGCAGGCTCAGCCGTCACATCGTCTGAAGACGCCGCCGCAACCGCATCGCGCCCGATCAGCGGAAGCTTGACCGTTCGCCCCGCGACGCCGGACTCGGTCGTGTGATCGCGAAAGCCGCTGAACTCACCAGCCTGCTGCGCCTCCTGCATCGCGGCATTCACGAGGCCGATCACCGCCTGCGCGTTGCGATGGGTGTGGTCGCAGTTGAGCAGATCTCCGCCAAGGCCCTGCTGCACGAACTCCTTCGCCGCAATGAAAACCTGCGGCTCGGCCCGGCGGAAGCGATAGATGCTCTGCTTGGGGTCACCGACGATGAACACCCCCGGGCGCCGCGCACCCGCGCCGGCATAGCTGCCGAGCCAGCCGTTGAGTGCCTGCCATTGGAGCGGATTCGTGTCCTGGAACTCGTCGATGAGCAAGTGCCGCACACCCGCATCGAGGCGCTCCTGCACCCATCCCCAGAGTTCCGCATTGCCCAGCAGCATGTGCGCTGCCTGTTCGACATCGTTCATGTCGACCC
Organism: Variovorax sp. Sphag1AA; assembly: GCF_014192575.1. Classification (GTDB taxonomy): domain Bacteria; phylum Pseudomonadota; class Gammaproteobacteria; order Burkholderiales; family Burkholderiaceae_C; genus Variovorax. Next base: position 1,011,726 of record NZ_JACHYC010000001.1, read on the forward strand.
AGCCGTTGGCGAGCTTGACTTCCGCGAAGCACTTGGCGAGCAACCGCGTGAGACGCGCCATGCGTTGCTGGTAGAGCCATGCCTCATGCTGCGCGCGTGCGGCGCAGTACTGCAGCACGCGCTCCTGCGCTGCACGTACATCTTCGATGCCCGCGAGCTTCTCTCCGAATTTGCGCGGCTCCCCTTTCTGCGTGAGCAGGGCGTCGAGAACACCCTCGGCCTGGCCGTCGCTCACCGCCTGCTCCAACTCGACGCCGCGCCGCGAAAAGGTCGGTGCGCTCGCGCGACCGAGCGCGCGCGCCGCGGCCAATAGCATGCCGCGCCAGGCCGGGTCGCGAAGCAGGAGGTCGTCGGGTGAATCCGAACCCGAGAAGGCGGGATACATCGCCTGCATCGGCGTCACCGCGCCATCGACCGCGTCGTGCGCTTCTGCGAGCGCGAACTCGACACGGCGCGTCAGCGCTTCGTCGAGCGCCTTGGCGACCTGCGACCGGCCATATCTCGCGACCAGCGCACGGTAGTCCGCGGAAGCCTCCGTGTCCGTCGTCACTGCCGCATAGAACGGACGCCAGACGCGCACGCGCGCCTCTGCATCGTCTTCGAGCAACTGGTAGTTGGCGGGCAGCCGCAAGCGTTCCAGCACCGCGACCGGCGCATTGCGCAGCAGCCCGGCGAACCATGCGTGGAAGGTGCGGAACTGCACCGGGCGGCCGTGCCCCAGGAGCTCGCGATAGAGCCCCTTCAGCCGTGGCGCCGCGGCCAATGCGGCCTCGGGCGATATCCCGCGCATCCTCAGCTCCGGCACCAGTTCTTCTACCGGTTGCCCCGCGAATTTCTCGAGCCACTGGTCTAGACGCTCGCGCATCTCGCCGGCAGCCTTCTTCGTGAAAGTGATCGCGAGGATCTCATGCGGGGCGCAGGCCGCATCGCCTTGCTCGAGCAACGCACGAAGGATGCGCGACACCAACATCCACGTCTTGCCGGCACCAGCGCAGGCCTCGACCGCAACCGACCGGCGCGGATCGCACGCGATCTCGTAGAAGCGCTCGCGCGAAACATGGACGCCGTTGTGTTCGTACGCGGGAGCGGTCATGGCTGGCCCTCCCAGAAGTCCTTTCGGCAGAGGCCGCGCGCGGTGCAATGCTCGCAGACCTGCCCTTCGCCGAGCGCCGGGAGCGGCGCGCCCTCGGCAATGCGTCCGAGATCGCCCATCACGCCCTCCACCAACGCATCGCGGGCCTCCACGATGTCCTTCTGCTCGTAGGTTTGCGTGCCGGAAGACCTTTCGCCGACATTCACGTAAGCGGCCCGCAACGTGTCGTCCGGGAAAAGCGCAGCGTAGAACGCGAGCTGCGTGTCTTCGTACGGGTCCTTCACGCGTTCGCGTGTCTTGTCGGCTGACTCGGTCTTGTAGTCGATCACGAACGCCCGGCCATCCGGCGTTGCATCGACGCGATCCAGGCGTCCAACGAGCTTGATGCGTGCCAGCGGCACTTCCTTCCACGGCTCGGATTCAACGAACACCGCCCCTTCCCCAGCCTCATGGCCCGCAAGCCAGGTCAGGTAGCCATCGCGCGTCGCGGGCCACGCGGCCGCGAACGGCAGGAACTCGGCCTCGGACAAACCGAATTCTCGGGTCGCTTGCTCTTCGGCTACAGCCATCATGTTGCGGCGCACTTGCGGGTCCGGGGTTGGATCATTCTTCAGCGCCTCATGGAAGTGGCCAAGCACCGCGTGCAGCCAGTTGCCGAAGTCGCGCTTGTCGAGTTCGGCGTCCAGTTCGTCACTGCTTCGCAGGCCGAGTTGTCTCAGGGCGAAGAATCTGTAGGGGCAACGGCGCAGGTCTTCGTAGGCGGTCGAAGACAGGGTGGCCGGCATGAGCGTGTTTCCCCGCGGCCGGGGATGAAGCGTCGGCTTCGTCTCGACTTGCACGGCCTTGCGCGGGTCGACCGCATCTTCGGCCGCGCCGTCGAGATGAAGGATCTGTACGAGCGGACTCGGCCGCACCGGCTCGCCACTCGCATCGAACTGGCGCCAGAGCACGTCGCAATGCGGCGCGCTCATCGCAACAGCCCAACCACCCCGCTGTGCAGCCTCCAGGGCATCGCGTGAAGGCAGCGCCAGAGCTTCGCGCTGTGCCGCGCTCCAGTCGCCGGCCGGTTCGGGCGATGCCGGCAGACGTTGATCGTCGCAGCCCGGCACCACGACGGCAGCGAACGCTCGCCCCAGCAGATGGTGAAGCGGGAGGATCACGACCTGAAGAGACTCGGATTCATCGGGGGCCAGCACGAAGCTTGCGGCCTCGAGCACATCGCGTACCCAAGCCGTGAATTCGACGAGCGTGCATCGCGGGCCGCGGAGTTCGCCCGGCTCGGCGTCCAGGTGCAATGCGGAGATCGCCTCCAACCCGGCGACGTCGCTTACCAGGCCGAGCCATTGGCCTGAGGCATCGAGCAGCGCGCGCACGTCGACGAGCCACTCACCCAGTGGTCGAAGACGCGCCAGCGTTGCGCGCATCGCCTCAATGGATTCGGTGAAAGGACGCAGCGCCTCGTCCTGCGGCTTCGAGCTGGCGGCCACGAATGCGCACCAGCTGCGCCAATCACGCATACCCCGGTCGCGCAGGCGTGCCTCGAGCGAAAGCACCGCGCCGCGATCGAAGACTTCGACGTGCTTGAGCCAATCCAGGACCTGGTCGCTGCCTGCATCGTGGACGCACGCACGCAAAGCGCTCATCAGGCCGGCCGCCGCGCGCGTGGTCGACAGCTTCCAGCCGGTCTCGTCGTGCGGCACAACGCCATGCGCCGTGAGATGGGCACTGATACGACGAGTCAGCGCGCGGTCTGTCGCCACCAAAGCGACCGGCGCGCGACCTTCCGACAAGTGGCGCAGCACAGAGGCGGCCGCCCGTGCGGCTTCGTCTTCTGGGTCGGCGGCTGGGTGAAGGCCGACGTGCGAAGGCGCATCTTTCGTCACCAGCGGAAGATGCAGGCAGCGGTCGCCGAAGCGCTCCGCCAGCTTCCGGATGAGCGGATCCGGCTGCAGGCCGTCGAGAACGATGAGTTGATCCACCTGCGCCAAGGCGCCGGGAGCGAAGAGGACGTCAGTCGCATAGCCCGAGCTTCCCGCCCAGGCAAGCGCGACACCGTTCAGCGCGCTCTCCACGTCGAACCATTCGGAGCCCCGCCCGGCCTCGATCGAATCGCGCACTCGCTGCATCCATGCCACGCGGTCGGCAGGCAACTCGGCCGCGGCCAGCGGCGACAGTTGCAGCGCAATCTCGACGAGGCGTCCCGCCAATGCATTGCGCGATGCGCCGAAGCCCGCTCTCGCCAGAAGCGATTGCGCGGTGAGAAGGTCGCGCGCCATGTCGAAGGCGATGTCGTCGGTGTCGGGCACGAAGCCGCCGATGCTCCGCGCCCAGTTGCGGGTCGTCTCGAAGCGCGGCGCGAACCCCGACGCGCCATGAGTCGCCCACATGCCGCGCGCAACCTGCATGAGTTGCGCGTACGGCACCAGGACCACGGTGCGGGCGGGATGAAGGCCCTGCCCGGCCAGCATTCGCGCGATGCGGACGACGATGCCGCGGTCGGAGTCGCACCAAAGCGCGTGCGCGGGATGGTGCTCAGCAGGATTCATGGGAGGTGTGGGAAGCGCTTTGGCTATCGGAGCCATAGCTTGTGCGCCGGGCACGCCGGAACTTGGTTTCTGTCACAATGACCCGCACTTTAGCTGCACCGAAACTCTCAGCGCAGAAGGACACATCCCATGGCCAGCGATCTCATCAAACACATCTCCGACTCTTCTTTCGAAGCCGACGTGCTCAAGTCCGGCAAGCCTGTGCTCGTGGATTACTGGGCCGAATGGTGCGGCCCCTGCAAGATGATCGCGCCGATCCTCGATGAAGTCTCCAGCACCTACGAAGGCAAGCTGCAGATCGCCAAGATGAATGTCGACGAGAACCGCGACATTCCCGCCAAGTTCGGCATCCGCGGCATCCCCACCCTGATGCTGTTCAAGGATGGCCAGCTCGCAGCCACCAAGGTCGGCGCGATGAGCAAGGCGCAATTGACCGCCTTCATCGACCAGCAGCTCGCCTGAAAAGAGCTCCCCGGCCGCCAGCGCGCAATGCGTTGGCGGCTTTTTTCCTGTCATAATCCCCCACAGATCACCGGCCCTTTCAGGGACCCGGTTCGAGTTCCCCGGTTTGTGAGGCATCTCTCGCCTCACATCAAACCTCCCCCCTCGTTTTGACAGCTATCCCCGCAAGGGGTCGTTCCATGCACTTAAACGAACTCAAGGCACTTCACGTCTCCGAAGTCCTCAAGCAGGCCGAGGCCCTGGAGATCGAAAACGTCGGTCGCATGCGCAAGCAGGAACTGATGTTCGCGATCATCAAGAAGCGTGCGAAGGCCGGCGAACAGGTCTTTGCCGATGGCGTGCTTGAAATCCTGCCCGACGGCTTCGGATTCCTGCGCAGCCCCGACACCAGCTTCACTGCGAGCACGGACGACATCTACATCTCGCCCAGCCAGGTACGCCGCTTCAACCTGCACACCGGCGACATGATCGAAGGCGAAGTGCGCACGCCCAAGGACGGCGAGCGCTACTTTGCGCTGACCAAGCTCGACAAGGTCAACGACGGCCCGCCGGAAGCGAACAAGCACAAGGTCATGTTCGAGAACCTGACCCCGCTGTTTCCGAAGCAGTTGATGCGCCTCGAACGCGACAACTTCAAGGGCGACGAGAACATCACGGGCCGGATCATCGACATCATTGCCCCGATCGGCAAAGGCCAGCGCGCATTGCTCGTGGCCCCACCCAAGAGTGGCAAGACGGTCATGATGCAGCACATCGCGCACGCGATCAGCGCCAACTACCCCGAGGTGCACATGATGGTGCTGCTCGTGGACGAGCGGCCTGAAGAAGTGACCGAGATGCAGCGCACCGTCAAGGGCGAAGTCATTGCCTCGACCTTCGACGAACCTGCAGCGCGCCACGTGCACGTCGCCGAAATGGTGATCGAGCGCGCCAAGCGACTGGTCGAACTCAAGAAGGACGTGGTGATCCTGCTCGACTCGATCACCCGCCTCGCCCGCGCCTACAACAACGTGGTGCCATCGTCCGGCAAGGTGCTGACCGGCGGTGTGGACTCCAACGCGCTGCAGCGCCCCAAGCGCTTCCTCGGCGCGGCACGCAATGTGGAAGAAGGCGGCTCGCTGACGATCATCGGCACCGCCCTGATCGACACAGGCAGCCGCATGGACGAAGTGATCTTCGAAGAGTTCAAGGGCACCGGCAACTCTGAAATCCACCTCGACCGACGCCTCTACGAAAAGCGCGTCTTCCCATCGATCCAGCTCAACCGCAGCGGCACCCGTCGCGAAGAACTGCTGTTGCCGCCCGAGATCCTGCAGAAGACCCGGATCCTCCGTCAGCTCATGTACAACATGGACGAGATCGAGGCGATGGAGCTGATGCTCAAGAACATGAAGGCCACCAAGACCAATGTCGAGTTTTTCGACATGATGCGTCGCGGCGGCTGATCAGCGCGTCGGCAAAGCCCGCCCTTCGGTGGCGCTTTGTCGGCCAAGGTCGAGCAACTCCATCAGCTCGACCGCCTGCTCCGGCGAGACCGGATTCGGGCCATTTCCCAGAATCGCATCGCGCAACGCGGCGTAGTAGGCGACGTAGTTGCCCGCCTTCGTCGGCAGCTTGCGCGTCTGCATGCGGCCGTCGGCGGCACACAGCGTGAGCTCACCGTCGATCGGATCTGCCCCCCATGCAGCATCCGCAGGGCGCCCACCTGCACGCAGGGCGTCTTCCTGCGGGTCCACGCCACGCTTGACGTAGCTGCCCCGCGTGCCGTGGACGATGTAGCGGGGTGCTGCATGCGCAGCCAGGGTCGTCGCATGAAGCACGACCCGAAGCGGCGCGTGTGAGCCGGACTCGTAGCGCAACACGGCATGAAAGTAGTCTTCGACGAGCGCACCGTCGCGCAGGACCGCGCTGTCGAGCTGCAACGCATCGGGACGACCAAACAATTGCACCGTCTGGTCGACGAGGTGGGAACCCAGATCGACCCAAAGCCCGGCACCCGGCACCGGCTGCTCACGCCAGCGCGCCCGGACCTCGGGGCGAAAACGGTCGAAATGCGACTCGAAGTACACCGGTCGCCCCAGTTCGCCGCTCGCAAGAACGTCCCGCAACGTTAGGAAGTCGGAGTCGAATCGCCGGTTCTGATAGACGGAAAGCACCCTGCCCTGGCGCTCGGCCAGCGCCGCCAGCTCGCGCGCCTGTCCCGCATCGAGGGTGAATGGCTTGTCCACGACCACGTGCTTGCCAGCGGAGAGCGCAGCCTTGGCGACCGGATGGTGCTGGGCGTTGGGTGTCGCGACGACGACCAGATCGATGTCGGTTCGGCGCAACAGCGCGTCCACGTCCGGGACTACGTCCACGTCCGGCCAGTCCACATGTACTTTGTGGGGCTGGGAGCTTGCCACGGCACCAAGCACCAGACCGGGTACGGCTGACAGCACCGGTGCGTGAAAGGTCTGACCGGCAAATCCATAGCCGACAAGGCCGGCACGAAGGGTAGTTTGGGGCATGGCTCAAAGCCTCTGGCGCAGAAAAAGGCCAGTATGCGATAATTGCGGGCTTCGCGAAAAGTGCACCGCGGCGTTGTGCCGCGTCGTTGTGGCTCTCGCATCGACCAAAGGAAACACCATGAAAGAAGGCATTCACCCGAACTACCGTGAAGTTCTGTTCGTCGACCTGTCGAACGGCTTCAAGTTCGTGACGCGCTCGTGCGTCAACACCAAGGAAACCGGCAAGACCGACGATGGTCGTGAACTGCCTCTGTTCAAGCTCGATACCTCGAGCGAATCGCATCCGTTCTACACCGGCACGCAGAAGTCGGTCGACAACATGGGCGGCCGCGTCGAGAAATTCCGCAACCGCTTCGGCAAGACGGCCTCCAAGTAAGGAAGGCGCTTCCGAGTCGAGGGCAGCCCGGGTTACCGCGCTGCCCTTTTTCTTTCCCAACGAGCACGCTCCCTTCCCGAGTTGAACCACCCGACGCCCGCAATCGTTGCCCAGAGCGCCGTGCGCCGCCTCCCGCGCGTTGCGTTGCTGCTGCTGTGCGCGGCGTACCTCATGCCTGGACTGCTTGGCCGAGGTCCGTGGAAAAGCGCGGACATCAGCTCGTTCGGCTACATGGCCGAACTCGCCCAGAGCAAGGATGGCATCGCTGCCTGGTTCGACCCGCTCCTGCTCGGGCTGCGCCCCGAAACACCGGCGTTGATCCCCTACTGGATCGGGGCCTGGGCGATCAAGATCGCGCCCTCGTGGATCAATCCCGACCTGGCGGTCCGTATCGCCTTTGCGTTGCTGCTCGCGGGCGCTTTCACCGCGACGTGGTATGCCGTCTACTACCTGGCACGCACCTATCGCGCCCAACCCGTCGCATTTGCCTTCGGCGGCGAGGCGCGGCCCACCGACTACGCGCGCGCCATTGCCGACGGCGCCCTCCTGGCGCTGATCGCATCTCTCGGTCTGGCTCAACTCGGGCACGAAACCACGCCCGCCCTCGCGCAACTGTTCTTCGCCTCGAACCTGTTCTTCGGGGTGGCGGCGCTCCCGTATCGGCGCATCGGCCCGATTGCCGCATTGATCGTGGGCGCTTTCGGGCTGGCGCTCAGCGGCGGTCCGACGGTGGGCCTCACGCTCGGGATCGGCTGCGGCGTGATCCTGCTGCTCGAGCGCAAGCGCCTGCCGAGCGAGGAACTGCCCGCGTCAGAGCCCACATACAGCCTGGCCTCGATCGGGGCGGTGTTTGGTATCACGCTCCTTGCGGGCGCGCTGGCCGCCGCGCTGGGCCTGCTCGAATGGAAGATCGACCTTCCGACCTCCCACGGTGTGCTGTTCGAAGTGCGCAGCCAGGCCAAGCTGCTGCTTTGGTTCACCTGGCCGACCTGGCCCCTTGCAATCTGGACGCTTTGGCGGTGGCGCCGGCAGTTGACCGCCCGCCATGTCGCCCTGCCCCTCTGGTTCGCGGCCGTGCCGCTGCTGGCGACCTGGACCACCAACTTCTCCGAACGATCACTGCTCCTCGGCCTGCCCGCATTTGCGACGCTGGCCGCTTTTGCGCTGCCGACCTTCCGGCGCAGCGTGGCGGCGCTGATCGACTGGTTCACCCTTCTGTTCTTCAGCGGCTCGGCGATCATCATCTGGGTGATCTGGGTCGCAATGCAGACCGGCGTGCCCGCCAAACCCGCGGCCAACGTCGCGAAGCTGGCACCCGGGTTCGTTCCGCAGTTCTCCCTGGCACCGTTCCTCTTCGCGCTGACGGCAACGCTGGCCTGGGCCTGGCTGGTCCGATGGCGCACCGGCCGGCATCGTGCGGCACTCTGGAAGACCCTCGTCCTGCCAGCCGGCGGCGCGGCCCTGTGCTGGATGCTGGTCATGACGCTGTGGTTGCCGGTGCTCGACTTCGCCCGCAGCTACGTGCCGCAGGTGAACGCGATCGCCGAGCGCGTCGGCCAGCCGGGCTGCGTCTCCGAGCTCGCCCTTGGCCGTCCACACATCGCAGCCCTGCGCTATCACGGCAATTTCAATGTGCAGCCGCTGATCGGCGGTCCACCCTGCCCGTGGCTGCTGGTCAGCCCCGACGCGATCGCGAAGCTCCACGAGATCGTGAATCTCGAAAGCTGGCGCCTCGTCGGCACCTTGCGCCGCCCGACCAGCCCCGGGGACGACCTGCTGCTCTATCAACGTCTGCCGCCCGTCGGTGACTAGCGAGCGGCGCGTCATCGGACGCCACGCCGCGACGGTGTTCGTCGGGCAGATGGCGGTCATGGCTTTCGGCGTCACCGACACGATCGTTGCGGGCCGCTACGCAGAAGGCGCACTGGCGGCGCTATCCGTCGGCTCCGCGATCTTCATCAGTGTCTTCGTCTCGCTCATGGGCGCGTTGCAAGCGCTGCTCCCGGTCTGGGCCGAGCTGCATGGCGCGCAGCGCACATCTGACGTCGGCCGCTCGGTCCGGCAATCGCTCTACGTCTGCGGTGCGGCGGTCGCCATCGGCATGGCGATCCTGCTGTTCCCGGCGCCCATGCTGCGGTGGACCGACGTGCCTCAAAGCATGCGCGGCGATGTCGAGGCCTACCTCGGCGTTCTCGCCTTCGCGCTTGCGCCAGCCCTGCTCTTTCGTGTCTTCAGCACGCTCAACCAGAGCCTCGGCAAGCCGCAACTCGTGACCTGGCTCCAGCTGGCGTCGCTCGGTATCAAGCTGCCGCTGTCGATCTGGTTCACCTTCGGCGGCGCGGGCCTGCCCGCAATGGGCCTCGTCGGCTGCGGATGGGCCACGCTGGTGGTGAACTACGCGATGCTTGGCGCGGCGATCTGGCTCCTGCGTTCGGAGCCTTCGTATCGCGAATATCGCTTCTGGCAGCGCATCGAGCCGCCCGACTGGACGCAGCTTCGACAGTTCGCACGGCTCGGCGTCCCGGCCGGCCTCGCCGTGCTGGTCGAAGTGACTTCATTCACCCTGATGGCGCTCTTCATCGCCCGTCTCGGAACGGCCGCCTCGGCTGCGCACCAGATCGCCTCGAACCTCACCGCGGTCGCCTACATGGTGCCGCTGTCGCTCGCCATCGCCACGAGCGCGCGCGTGAGCTTCTGGCTCGGCGCCGGCGATCCCTTGCAAGCGCGGAAGGCGGGGCGAAAGGGGTTCCAGCTCACGGTGCTCTTCGCCGTGCTCTTCGCGTCGGCCATGGCGCTGTTTCGCTGGCAACTGGCCGGCATCTACTCGGCCAACCCCGCGGTCATTGAATTGGGCGCGACGCTGTTGCTGGCGACATCCTTCTATCACCTCGCCGACGCGCTGCAGACGCTTTGCGTCTTCGTCCTGCGCTGCTATCAGGTGACGGTGCTGCCGCTGATCCTTTATTGCACCTTGCTCTGGGGCGTCGGTCTCGGCGGGAGCTACCTGCTGGCCTATCGCGGGATCGGACCGTGGGCGGCGATGCAATCGCCCCTTGCGTTCTGGCTCATGAGCGCCGCGGCACTCTTCGCAACCGCCGTGCTTTTCCTCGCGCTGCTCGCGTGGACGGTCAAGCGACAGCGGTAACCGCCGGCGTCCTGCGCAGTCGCGTGATCGGGAAGATCAGCGTGAAGCGCGAGCCCTCGCCCACCTTGCTTTCGATACGCAGTTCGGCGCCGTGGCGCTGCGCGATGTGCTTGACGATCGCAAGGCCAAGCCCCGTTCCACCGGTCTCGCGCGACCGGCTGCGATCGATGCGATAGAAGCGCTCCGTCAACCGAGGAATATGTTCTGCGGCGATGCCGGGGCCAGAGTCGCGCACCGAGAACTCGCCACGGCCATCGGGCAGCAAGCGCCAGAGCACGGTCACCTCGCCACCCGGGGGCGTGTAGCGCACCGCGTTGCTCACGAGGTTCGACATAGCGCTCTGCAACTCGGTCGGCACGCCTGCGATCTCGGTGTCCGCTTCAATCGCGAATGAAAGGCGATGCCCCTGCTGCGTCAGCCGGCTCGAGAGTCCGCGCGCTTCGTCCTCGCACTGAGCCATCAAGGCACGCACGCGAATCCACCTGTTGGGCGGCGGTGCCGTGCTGCCTTCGAGGCGCGACAGGGTCAGCAGGTCATTGACCAGAGTCTCCATGCGATGCGATTGCTGGCTCATCAGGCTGAGATAGCGGGCGCGCTCCTCGGCATCCAGCGGCAGGTTCTGCAAGGTCTCGACGAAGCCTGCCAGCACCGTCAGCGGTGTGCGGATCTCATGAGAGACGTTGGCGACGAAGTCGCGGCGCATGGCTTCGGCCTGCTCCAGCGAGGTGACGTCGCGCGTGAGCAGCATGCGGCGGTTTCCGGCATAGGGATGCACCTGCACCGACAGGCGGCAGTGCTGGTTGCGGTGCAACGCCTTCGTGGGCGCATCAATCACCACATCGCGGCTGTAGTTCCAGGAGGCCAGGTACGCGACGAAGGCCGGGTCGCGCACGAGATTTGAAAGGTGCTGCAACAGATCGCGCTCAGCGTCGATGCCGAGCTGCTCGGCGGCGGTCTGGTTGCACCACTCGATGCGGCCCTGCTGGTCGAGCAGCACCACGCCATTGGGTGACGCCTGAATGGCGGCGAGGAACTCCTGGAGCCGCTCCTCCGCCTGTTGCGCCAGTTTCTCCCTGTCGCGCAGCAGCTTGCGGATACGCTCAGCCAGCTCGACCCAGACGCCCGGCCCGCGCGACGGCAACCCGACGGCATCGTTGCGCAGCACGCGCAGCAACCGGTGGGCGCGCCACGCGTCGAGCGCGAGCCACGCCACGGCGCCCAGCCACGCACCAAGCCAGGCGAAGCGCAAGGCAAACAACGCAGCGGCGCCGCCACCAATGAGCGAAGCCAATAGAAAAGTCGCGATACGAAACGGCATGCCGGAACATTATCCCGCCCAGCTCAGCGGGCAGGCCTCTCAGACGGTGGCCTGTGCAGTCAGCCTGTAGCCCGCTCCACGGACCGTTTCGACCATCGGCGCAGCCGGACCAAGGGATTCGCGCAGGCGCTTGACGTGGACGTCGACTGTCCGTTCCTCGATATAGACATGGTCGCCCCAGACCTTGTCGAGCAGCTGCGCACGGCTGTGCACGCGCTCGGCATGCTGCATCAGGAAGCCGAGCAGCTTGAACTCGGTGGGACCGACCTTCAATGGATTGCCTTGCCAGGTCACGCGGTGCGTGGCCGTGTCGAGTGCGAGTTCACCGATCTCGACACGCTCGGTCACCACTTCCGGCGCGCGGCGACGCAATACCGCGCGAATCCGCGCGAGCATCTCCTGTGTCGAGAAAGGCTTGGTGATGTAGTCGTCGGCGCCGGCATCGAGCCCCGCGACCTTGTCAGGCTCATCGCCGCGTGCCGTCAGCATCAGGATCGGGATGGTCTTGGTGCGCGGGTCCTTGCGCCATTGACGCGCCAGTTGAAGTCCGCTCTGGCCCGGAAGCATCCAGTCCAGCAGCACCAGGTCCGGCAGGAAGGCATCGATCTCGCGCTGCGCGGATTCGCCGTCTTCAGCCCAGATCGGCTCGAAGCCGTTGTGCCGGAGGTTGACGGCGATCAGCTCGGCGATCGAAGACTCGTCCTCGACGATCAGAATGCGGGGTTTCTTCATGAATCCTCAGATTCTCCATTCAATCGCGAGACGGCGCACAGCCGCCTCGCTTGCTCATTGAAGCTGTGCCTCGATCTCGTTCATCGACGCGTGGCGGACGTCAGCGCCCTTCACGATGTAGATGATGAACTCGGCGATGTTCTTCGCGTGATCGCCGATGCGCTCGATCGCCTTGGCGAGGAACAGCAGGTCGAGGCTCGCGGAGATGGTGCGCGGGTCTTCCATCATGTAGGTGACCAGCTTGCGCACGAAGCCGTCGAACTCCTTGTCGATCAGGTCGTCGTCCTTCAGGATCGACAGCGCCGCGGCGGTGTCGAGCCGCGCGAACGCATCGAGCGCCTTGCGCAGCAGACCCGACGCCATGTCGGCTGCGATGCGCAGTTCGGTCGACGGCAGCGCGCGCGCCGAGCCGCTCTCGATGATCGACTTGACCATGCGCGCGATCTTGTTCGCTTCATCGCCCACGCGCTCGAGGTTGGCGGTGGTCTTGGAGATCGCGATCAAAAGGCGCAGGTCGCGTGCGGTCGGTTGACGGCGCGCGATGATCGACGACAGCTCGCGGTCGATCTCGATCTCCATCGCATTGACGCGGTTCTCGGTCTCCATGACGCGTTCAGCTGTTTCGGAGTCGAACTCCTGCAACGCGTAGACGGCCTGGTTGATCTGCGATTCCACGATGCCGCCGAGCTCCATCACTCGCGACGACACCATGTTGAGTTCGCTGTCGAACTGGCTGGAAAGGTGCTTTTCGGTCATTCCAACTCCTTAGCCGAAACGGCCAGTGATGTAGTCCTCGGTCTCCTTGCGCTTGGGCTTGAAGAACATCTCTTCGGTCGCGCCGAATTCGATCAGGTCGCCGAGGTACATGTAGGCGGTGTAGTCGCTGCAGCGGGCGGCCTGCTGCATGTTGTGGGTCACGATCACCACGGTGTACTCGTTCTTGAGTTCGGCGATCAGTTCCTCGATCTTCGCAGTCGAGATCGGGTCGAGCGCCGAGCAAGGCTCGTCGAGCAGCAGCACTTCGGGCTTGATCGCGATGCCGCGAGCGATGCACAAACGCTGCTGCTGGCCGCCGGAGAGGCCCGAACCGCTTTGCTGCAGCTTGTCGCGAACTTCGGTCCACAGAGCCGCCTTCTTGAGCGCCCATTCGACACGATCATCCATCTCGGAAGCGCTGAGGTTCTCGAACAGCTTCACGCCAAAGGCGATGTTGTCGTAGATCGACATCGGGAACGGCGTCGGCTTCTGGAACACCATGCCGACCTTGGCGCGGATCAGCGCCACGTCCTGCTTGGAGGTCAGCAAGTTCTCGCCGTCGAGAGAGATCACGCCTTCGGCGCGCTGCTCCGGATACAGCTCGAACATGCGGTTGAAGGTGCGCAGCAAGGTCGACTTGCCGCAGCCCGACGGGCCGATGAAGGCCGTGACCTTGTTTTCGGGAATCTCGAGATTGATGCCCTTGAGCGCGTGGAACTTGCCGTAGTAGAAGTTCAGGTCCTTGACCGAAATCTTCGCGCGCGTGGCTTGAGCGGTGGAGGTTGGCATGTTGATCAGAGCTTGGTGCGCGTGAGAACCCGCGCGAGGATATTGAGTGCAAGAACCGCGAGCGTGATCAGGAACACGCCGGCCCAGGCCAGTTGTTGCCAGTTCTCGTAAGGGCTCATCGCGAACTTGAAGATGGTCACAGGCAGGCTGGCCATCGGCTGCGTCAGGTCGGCCGTCCAGAACTGATTGCTCAGGGCGGTGAAGAGCAGCGGCGCGGTTTCGCCTGCGATACGCGCCACGGCCAGCAGCACGCCGGTCACGACGCCCGCACGTGCGGCACGCAGGGTGATGCTCAGGATGACCTGCCACTTCGGCGTGCCGAGCGCATAGGCCGCTTCACGCAGGCCCGGCGGCACGAGCTGCAGCATGTTCTCGGTCGTGCGGATCACGACCGGGATCACGATCAGCGCGAGCGCCACGGCGCCGGCAATGCCCGAGAACGACCTGAACTGGGCCACGACGAGCGCATAGACAAACAGGCCGATCACGATCGACGGCGCCGACAGCAGGATGTCGTTGACGAAGCGGATGACCGCCGACAGCCAGCCCTTGGGGTTGTACTCGGCCAGGTAGATGCCGGCCATGATGCCGATCGGCGCGCCGATGAAGGTGGCAAGGGCCACCATCACCACCGAGCCGAAGATCGCGTTCGCGATGCCGCCAGCCTCGTTCGGCGGCGGGGTCATCTCGGTCAGCGCGGCGAGCGTGAGACCACCGAAGCCCAGGCGCAGCGTTTCCCAGAGGATCCAGATGAGCCAGAACACGCCGAAGGCCATCGCGGCAAGCGACAGCCCCAGGGCGATGATGTTGATGCGCTTGCGGCCGGCAAACTTGGCCGCGCGCGTTTCTTCGAGCGCTTTGGCGCTCAGCAGGCGTTCAGCGGTCGTCATGACTTCTTCCCTTCGCTCTTGCGCATCTGCGCCAGGAGCAGCTTCGACAGCGACAGCACCACGAACGTGATGAAGAACAGCACGAGGCCCAGGTACATCAGCGATGCCTGGTGCAAGCCAGCGCCGGCTTCCGCGAATTCGTTGGCGAGCACCGAAGTGATGCTGTTCGCCGCTTCGAAGACCGACAGCGACGAAAGCTGGTTGGTGTTGCCGATCACGAAAGTCACGGCCATCGTCTCGCCGAGCGCGCGGCCGAGGCCGAGCATCACGCCGCCGACGACGCCGGCCTTGGTGTAGGGCAGCACGACCTTCGAGACCACTTCCCACGTCGTGGAGCCGAGCCCATAGGCCGATTCCTTGAGCAAGGGCGGCGTGACTTCGAACACGTCGCGCATCACGGAGGCGATGAACGGGATGATCATGATCGCGAGGATGATCCCCGCCGACAAAATGCCGATGCCCACCGGTGGACCGGACACCAGCGCACCCAGGTACGGCACACCCGCGAACAGCTTCTGCAGCGGCTGCTGCACGTAGGTGGCGAGGATCGGGCCGAAGACCAGCAGACCCCACATGCCGTAGACGATCGAGGGCACCGCCGCGAGGAGTTCGATGGCGGTGCCGAGCGGCCGCTTGAGCCAGGCCGGCGACATCTCGGTGAGAAACAACGCGATACCGAAGCTCACGGGCACCGCAATCACCAAGGCGATGAACGATGTGGCCAACGTGCCGTAGATCATCACGAGGCCGCCAAATTCGTTCTGCACCGGATCCCACACGCTGCTGGTGAGGAAGCCAAGACCGAATTTGGAGATGGCTGGCCAGGCGCCAGCCAACAAGGAAAGGAGGATGCCGATCAGCATCGCGAGCGTGAGCAGCGCGGCGCCTTTGGCAGCGAGGCCGAACAGTCGATCGGCCGCGGGACCGGAACGCGGGCGCTTGACCGGCGGCGGGCTTGCTTTCGCGCGGGCGCGCTCGACGTTCACGTCGAGCGGCGTGGCGTTCGCAGGAAATGTGGATGACACAGGTCGCTCCGAAAGCGGCGCGCCATCAAGCGGATTGCCCATTGGCGCGCCAGGTGTCTTGCTTACTTGCCGGAAACCGGAGCGACGGGCTTGCCCGAGGCATCCTTGATGTCACCCCAGGCGGTGGCGATCACGCCCTTGACCTTGTCAGGCATCGGCACGTAATCAAGATCGCCGGCGGTCTTGTCACCGTTCTTGTAGGCCCAGTTGAAGAACTTCAGGGTCGTTGCGGCTTGTGCCGGCTTGTCCTGCGTCTTGTGCATCAGGATGAAGGTCGCGCCGGTGATGGGCCACGATTCCTTGCCCGACTGGTCGGTCAGCACCTGGTAGAAGGTCTTGCTCCAGTCCGCGCCAGCGGCAGCGGCCTTGAATGCGGAATCGTCCGGCGACACGAAGTTGCCGTCCTTGTTCTGCATCTGGGCGTAGTTCATCTTGTTCTGCTTGACGTAGGCGTACTCGACGTAGCCGATCGAGTTGGGCAGGCGGTTCACGAAAGCCGCGACGCCTTCATTACCCTTGCCGCCCGCGCCGGTGGGCCAGTTGACCGCCGTGCCGTCGCCGACCTTGGCCTTCCACTCGGGGTTGGCCTTGCTCAGGTAGTTGGTGAACAGGAAGGTGGTGCCGGAGCCGTCAGCGCGGCGAACCGGGGCGATTGCCGCGTCAGGCAGGTTCAGCGAGGGGTTCAGCGCCTTGATGGCCGGATCGCTCCACTTGGCGATCTTGCCCAGGTAGATGTCGCCGAGGACCTGGCCGCTGAGCTTGAGTTCGCCCGGCTTGATGCCCTGGATGTTGATGACCGGAACCACGCCGCCAATGACGGTCGGGAACTGCATCAGGCCCTTGCTCTTGAGTTCGTCATCCGACAGCGGCATGTCCGAAGCGCCGAAGTCCACGGTCTTGGCGTCGATCTGCTTGATGCCAGCGCCCGAACCGACGGACTGGTAGTTGATCTTGGCGCCGGTGGCCTTGTTGAAGTCGGCGGCCCACTTGGAATAGAGAGGTGCCGGGAAGCTGGCACCGGCGCCCGTGGCCTCTTCGGCGAAGGCGGAAACATGCGCGGCAAACGCGGCGGCGATCAGGCCGGCGGCTGCTACGAACTTGAACGTCATTTTCATAAGGCTTCCTTTGGTATGCACAAAAGCCCCCTTGCAGGGGTTGGCACGGACTCTAGAAACCTTGTGTGACAGTGCTATGACATCGCTGACAGAGGAGAATCCCCCTCCGGCCCGGACTGCAAAGTGTGACGCTGTCATCGAACCGTCATATGGCGCACCTAGCCTTGTTCCCTCGCCGAACGCGGCCGCCCGCACGCCCGTCCGGCTACGATCAAGCCCCGAAATCCCAACTTCAACATGCAAAACGGAACCCGCCTCGCCGCGGTCGATCTGGGATCGAACAGCTATCGACTGGAAATCGGCCGGGTCGATCACGGCCAGATCCACCGGACCGAGTACATCAAAGAGACCGTCCGACAGGGCAATGGCCTCGACAGTGCCCGCAATCTCACTCCTGAAGCCATGCAGCGAGGCTGGGACACCCTCGCCCGCTTCGCGGAACGGCTGGCCGGCTTCAAGCGTTCGGAAGTGCGCGCGGTCGCCACGCAGACGCTTCGCGAAGCCCGCAACCGCGACGAGTTCCTGTTGCGCGCACGCACCATTCTGGGTTTCGGGATCGACGTGATTTCCGGGCACGAGGAAGCCCGCCTGATCTATCTGGGCGTCGCCCACACACTGCCGCACACCGACGCCTCGAGCAGCGAGCGCCGGCTGGTGGTCGACATCGGCGGCCGCTCGACGGAAATCATCCTCGGCGAGGGGCTTACACCCGAGGCGATGGAGTCCTACCGCGTGGGCAGCGTCGCCTGGTCGATGAAGCACTTCGGGCAGGGTCTGTTCACGCCGGCCGCCTTCCGGGCCGCAGAGGTCGCGGCCAAGGCGGTGCTCGACGACGCGCTGTCGACCTATGTGCCGGACCGTTGGGACGTGGCCTACGGCTCGTCGGGCACGATCGGCGCGGTCGGCGACGTCCTCGTTGCCGCCGGTGGGGAGCCGGGAATCGTCACGCGCGAAGGGCTGGACTGGCTGCTCGACAGGCTCCTGAAGGCCGGCAGCGCCGACCGTCTGCGCATCGAAGGCATGCGCGAAGACCGCAAGGCGGTGATCGGCGGCGGCGTGAGCGTGCTGCGCGCGGTGTTCGACCTGCTCGAGATCGAGGAGATGCGGGTCGCCCAAGGCGCCCTGCGGCACGGCGTGCTCTATGAATTGCTGGAACGCGACGACGTCGTCGCCGATCTCCGCAGTTCCACCGTCAGCAGGCTGGCGAACCGTTTTGCGGTGGACGCCGCGCAAGCCCGCCGGGTCGGCGACACCGCCGCAGAACTGTTCCTGCAGCTCGAACCGCGCGCGCGCGGCGCCAGTACCACCAGCCGCGCCGGCCGCTCCCTGCGCAAGCTAGGCTGGGCGGCCAAGCTTCACGAGATCGGCACGCATGTGTCGCACAGCGACTATCACAAGCACGGCGCCTACATCCTGGACAACACGGAGGCGCCCGGTTTCGCGGTCAACGAGATGCACTGGCTCAGCCAGCTCGTGCTCGGGCATCGGGGCAAATTGCGCAAGCTCGAAATGGTCCTGGACGACGAGGCCTTTGTTTGGCAGCTTCTCGCCTTGCGGTTGGCCGTCATCCTCTGCCACGCGCGGCGGGATCCGGATCTCGAAGGCGTCAAGATCCTCCATTCCGCCGGGAGCCGGCAGTTCACGATCACCACGCGTCCGGACTGGCCTGAGCTGTATCCCCAGTCGAGCCATCTCCTGCGGGAGGAAGTCGTGGCGTGGCAAAGGACCAACTGGCGGGTCGATCTCGCCGGCAGCCTGAAGGCCGCGGCCTGAGAACTCTGCCCCTTCGGGGGCAGTCTTACATCAGCTCGGGAGCCTGGACCGTCACCACGACGGTCTGCACGTCGCCGTCGCGTTCGCGCGTGCGGATCCACCAGACCGAGCCCTTGCGCACCGGGCAACTGTCCTGCTGCAGCCCGAGCAGCAGCGAAATCGCCTGCCCGAGGGAGGGCTGGTGGCCGACCATCAGCACCACCGACTTTCCGTTGGGCCAGCCCGCGGCAGCGAGCAGCGCATCGGGTGTCGTGTCAGGCGCCAGTTCGCTGCGCAGTTTGTACTTGCGGCCGAGCGCAAGAACCGTCTGCTCGCAACGACGCGCCGGGCTGCAGACGATGCGTGTGCCTTCCGGCAGTTGACGGTCCAGCCATGCGGCCATGCGCTTGGCCTGCTTTTCGCCGCGAGGCGTGAGCGAGCGTTGCATGTCGTCCATGCCCTCGACCCACTCGTCGGCCTCCGCGTGGCGCCAGAAAATCAGATCCATGGTGTCAGCTCCGTGGTGCGGCGCGCCGGAATCCGCGCGATGCATAACGATTCATGAGCGCCATTTGAGCGCCGTGGGCTTCGACGGTGCGTGACGCGCCCTCTTCGCCCGCGTGGGTGTCCTTGTAAACACGGTGATAGACACCGTCGGAATCCAGGTTCCAGGCATCGCGTCCGTCGTGCAGATACGCCACGAGGCATTCGTCGATCAGGCGCTGGCGCAACACCGGATCGGTCACCGGCCAGGCCAGCTCCATGCGCCGCAGCATGTTGCGGTTCATCCAGTCGGCGCTCGACAGGTAGAGCGACTCGTCGCTCCCTTGCCTGAAATAGAAGACGCGGGAATGCTCCAGGAACCGCCCGATCACCGAACGGACGCGGATGTTGTCGGTCAGCCCTGGCACTTTGGCGGGCAAGGTGCACGCGCCGCGCACGATCAGGTCGATCTTCACGCCCTTCTGCCCTGCCTTCACCAGCGCGGCGATGAGCGCCTCGTCGGTCAGCGCGTTCATCTTCGCGACGATGCGCGTCGGTTCCCCGGCAGCCGAGGCCGCGCCCAGCGCATCGATGCGTGCGATCAGGTTGCGATGCAGGTCGAAGGGCGCCAGCCAGATCCGGTGAAGTTTCGGCAGGCGGCTCTGGCCGGCCATGTGGACGAACACGGCCTCCATATCCGCCGTGAGCATCGGATCAGCCGTCAGGTGGCTGATGTCGGTATAGAGCGCGGCAGTGCGCGGGTTGTAGTTGCCGGTGGACAGGTGGCCATAGCGGCGCATCTGCTTGCCTTCGCGCCGCGTGACCAGCAGCATCTTCGCGTGGGTCTTGAGGCCGACCACGCCGTAGACCACCTGCGCGCCGATCGATTCGAGCATCTCGGCCCAGTTGATGTTGGCCTCTTCGTCGAAGCGCGCCTTAAGTTCGACGACCGCGGTCACTTCCTTGCCGCGCCGCACGGCTTCGCGCAGCAGATCCATCATCTGCGAGTCGGCACCGGTGCGGTAGATAGTCTGCTTGATCGCGAGCACCTGCGGGTCGTATACCGCTTCGCGCAGGAATGCGAGCACGCCTTCGAAGCTCTCGAATGGCTGGTGAATAAGCACGTCGCCCTGCTGCATCCGCTCGAAGAAGGACTGCCCCGGCGACAGGGCCACCGGGTACGAAGCCTGATAGGGCTGGAAGCGCAGTTGAGGCTCGTCCAGCAGATCGATCATCTGCGCGACGCGCGCGAGGTTGACCGGCCCGTGCACGCGATAGAGCGCCTGTGGCGGCAAGTCGAACTGCGCGAGCAGGAAGCTCGCGAGCGATTCAGCGCAGCTCGACGACACCTCCAGGCGCACGGCCTGCCCGAAATGACGATGCTGCAGACCTTGCCGAAGCGCGGTCCGGAGGTTCTTGACGTCTTCCTCGTCCACTGCGAGATCGGAATGCCGCGTCACCCGGAACTGGGAGAACTCGCCCACCTCGCGCCCCGGGAACATGCTCGACAGGTGCGCCCGCACCACGCTCGACAGCGCGATGAACAGCGTCTTGCCGCCCGACACCTTGGCCGGCATGCGGATCATGCGCGGCAGCACGCGCGGCACCTTCAGGATGGCGATCGGGTTCTCGCGGCCGAAGGCGTCCTTGCCGCTCAGGCGCACGATGAAGTTCAGCGACTTGTTGGCGACCTGCGGGAACGGATGCGCTGGATCCAGCCCGACCGGAATGAGCAGCGGACGAACCTCGCGTTCGAAGTAGTCATGCACCCATTTGCGCTGGACCGCGTTGCGCTCACCGTGCGAAATGATCTGGATGCCCTTGGCCGCGAAGGCCGGGATGAGCTCGTCGTTATAGAGCGCGTATTGCCGACCCACCAGCGAATGGGCCGCTTCGGCCAGCCGCTCGAACGAATCGACGTTGTAGTTTCCCTTGCGTTCGCCGGCGATGTGCGCCGCGAGGTGCGGCGCGGCGCGAACCTCGAAGAACTCGTCGAGATTCGAGGAAACGATGGTGAGGTAGCGAAGCCGCTCGATCAGCGGCACCTCGGGACGGTGAGCCCAGTCGAGCACGCGCTCGTTGAAAGCCAGGATGGCATGGTCACGATCAAGCAGCGTGAGCCCGGGTTTGACGGGGACGCTCAGGGTGTCGCCGGATTCCGGCAACGGGGCAACGAACTCAGGGGCAGCCGACACAGATGCAACCTTAGACCAAAACACGGCAGCTTATGACAGTTGCGTGACGGTTATATGACGAGCGCCCCCACTGCCTCAATCGCCCGGATTGCCGAGGAAATGCTTGCGATAGCGCGCCGGCAAGTCTTCGATGCGCATCAGCATCGGCAGATCGGCGGTGTTGAAGTCTGGATCCCATGCCGGTGGGCCGAGTACCTTGGCCCCGAGGCGCAGGTAGCCCTTGATCAGTGCGGGCGGCTCGATGTCGATCGAGTCATCCAGCCGGTGCACTGGCAGCGGCAGGCGCGGTTGCACGTGATATTGGATGGGTGCGAGGTGCGTTGCCGACAGTTGGCGCCAGATGCTTGCTGCGGCATCGCCGCTGGTCACGCCGTTGTGCCACATCGGGATGCTGGCGCAGCCGATCATGGTGTCGAGGCCGTTGCGATTCATGAAGCCGGCCAACGCGCCCCAGAGCGCAAGGATCACGCCGCCCTGACGGTGCTGGGCGTGGACGCAACTGCGGCCGAGCTCGACCATGCGTTCACGCAGATCGCGCAGCCGGGTCAGGTCGAATTCGGTGTCGCTGTAGGTGCTGCCGACCCGGCGCGCCTGTGCTGGCGTGAGCACCCGGTAGGTGCCAATCACCTGCCCGGTGGCGTCGTCGCGCACCAGCAAGTGTTCGCAGAAGTCGTCGAACAGGTCCACGTCATGGCCCTCGACCGGCGTCGAAAGACGCGCACCCATCTCTCCGGCGAAGACTTCATAGCGAAGACGCTGCGCCGCACGAACTTCGTCCAGATGACGCGCCCAGCTCACGCTGATACCGCCCGCCGCCTCCTTCGCCACCGGCTCCGCCGACTTCGGCACGGTGATTGCATCGGAGCGCTGAGCCGAGTTCTGGGCAGGCCAGAGGGCGGCACGCAGGCCCAGTTGCGAGAACGGAAACGTCGGTGTGGGCAGTTCTTTCATGCGGGGTCCCTTTCTGCGGACGGAGTCTCGGCACCCGTGGTGAAACAAGCGTGTCAATCCAGTGGCAATTGCGTGACTTGCACCAAATCCGTCGCATCGGCGTTTAATGCCGGGGATTCGATCAACGGAGCCTTGGAGTTTTGATGGCCAATGAAGTACGTATCGAGGTCGAGACCCGCCGCCACCAGATGTTTCCGGTGCTCAGCGCCGCGGACATCGAGCGCATCCGCCGCTTCGGCACCATTCGCCACTACGAGGACGGCGATTGCCTGTTCACTGCCGGTGAAACCGGGCCGGGCATGTTCGTCGTGCTGGATGGCGTCGTGGCGATCACGCAACGCGATGGACTGGGACACATCGTGCCGATCGAACGCCAGGGTCCGGGCCAGTTCCTGGCCGAAGTCGCGCAGCTCTCCGGGCGACCCGCTCTCGTCGACGGTCACGCCGAAGGCCGCGTCGAGACCCTCCTCGTGCCGCCCGATCAATTGCGCGCGTTGATCATTGCCGAAGCCGACCTCGGGGAGCGCCTTGTGCGCGCGATGATCCTCCGACGGGTAGCGCTCATCGAATCGGGCGCGAGCGGACCGGTCCTCATCGGCCCGCCGCAGTCGGCGGCCCTGTTGCGCATCCAGAACTTCCTCGGCCGCAACGGCCATCCCTACCACGTCGTCGATGCGACGCAGGATCGCGATGCCGCGGCCCTGCTCGAACAATATGGCGAAGCCGAACTGTTGGTGGTCTGCCCCGACGGCTCCGTTTCGGTCAACCCGACCGAGAACGCGCTGGGGCGCTGCCTCGGCATGGTCGACACCATCGAGCGTCAGGAGCTTTTCGACGTGCTGGTGGTCGGTGCGGGTCCAGCAGGGCTTGCGACGGCGGTCTATGCGGCATCCGAAGGGCTGCGCGTCATCGTCGTCGATTGCCGATTCTTCGGCGGGCAGGCCGGCGCGAGCGCGCGCATCGAAAACTACTTGGGCTTCCCGACCGGCATTTCCGGCGGCGCGCTGGCCGGCCGCGCCTACGTGCAGGCGCAGAAGTTCGGCGTCGAAATGCTGATCCCGGCGCAAGTGTTGTCGCTCGACTGCACCGAGGCGGAAACGAAGGGCGAGGTCGCCGTGCAACTGGTGGACGGCCGCCGACTGCGCTCGAAGACCGTGGTGATCGCCAGCGGCGCGCGCTACCGCCGGCCCGAGGTGCCGCGCATTGGCGAATTCGAGGGACGCGGTATCTGGTACTGGGCGTCTGCGCTCGAAGCGAAGCTGTGCGCGGAGCAGGAAGTCGCACTGGTCGGCGGCGGCAACTCTGCCGGACAAGCTGCGGTGTTCCTCTCGCAGCACGCGGCCAAGGTCAACGTGCTGGTGCGCGGCCCGTCGCTCGCGGCCACGATGTCGCGCTACCTCATCGACCGCATCGAGGCCACGCCGAACATTTCGCTGCACCCCCACACCGAGCTCGTGCGGCTGCACGGCGAACCCGCCACCGGACTGAACGGCGCAACCTGGCGTGACCGCCAAAGCGACGGCCTGCATGACTGCCCTGCCCGCAACCTCTTTCTGTTCATCGGTGCGGTGCCCGAAACGGACTGGCTCGGAGGCTGCGGCGTCGCGCTCGACAGGAATGGCTTCGTCCTCACCGGGTCGGAGGCGCGCGGCGGCTTTCCGGCCAAGACGGCTGCAGCGCTCGAATCGAGCGTGCCCGGTGTGTTCGCGGTGGGCGATGTGCGCTCGGGGTCGGTCAAACGCGTCGGCGGAGCGATCGGTGAAGGCGCGGCGGTCGTGGCGCTCATCCATCAGCACCTGGCGGAGCGGGAGCGCGCGGTGGCCTGAAGGCATCGCCTGCACGAATCGGCGACGACGGCTATGCTGGCCGGCCTCTCATCACTCTCCCGGATCCAGAGACATGTCCCAAGCACCCATCGACGTCTATTCGTGGGCCACGCCGAACGGCCATAAGGTTCACATCATGCTCGAGGAATGCGGCCTCCCCTACCGCGCGCATCCCGTCAACATCGGCAAGGGCGACCAGTTCGAGCCCGCCTTCCTGAAGATCAGCCCCAACAACAAGATCCCTGCCATCACAGACCCGGAGGGACCGGACGGCAAACCGATTTCGCTCTTCGAATCGGGCGCGATCCTGGTCTACCTCGCCGGCAAGACTGGCAAGTTCCTTCCGGAAGGCGACCGCGGCCGCTTCGACGTGCTGCAGTGGCTGATGTTCCAGATGGGCAGCGTCGGGCCGATGCTCGGGCAGACGCATCACTTCCGAAACTACGCGCCGGAGAAGATCCAGTACGCCATCGATCGCTATTCGAACGAAACCAAGCGCATCTACGGCGTGATCGACAAGCAGCTTTCGACGCACAAGTTCATCGCAGGCGACAGCTACACCATCGCTGACATCGCGATCTTCCCGTGGCTGCGCAGCTACGAGAACCAGGGCATCACACTCGAAGACTTTCCGCACCTGAAGCAGTGGTTCGAAGGCATCGCGGCGCGGCCGGCGGTGCAACGCGGCGTCAAGGTGCTAGCAGACCTGCGCACGCCGATCACGGGCGACAAGGAACGCGAAATTCTCTTTGGCAAGACGCAATATCAGCGTCGTTGATCGAGTGAATCCAAAACATCCCACAAGTCGGGTTAGAATCGTGGGCTTGTCGGGGTGTAGCGCAGCCTGGTAGCGCATCTGCTTTGGGAGCAGAGGGTCGCGAGTTCGAATCCCGCCGCCCCGACCATCAAAAACGAAAATGCCCGCATCGATGTCCATCGTTGCGGGCATTCTTCATTTGCATTCGCACACAGCCCCTCGCGTACACATACCTTGCGGATTCCCTGCAACACGAGTGGTCGCTCCTGCCTTGCAGACCGCCCGCTCGGAGTACGAGCACCTGACATCGCAGCCAAGACAGGCCCCCTCGACGGGCGCCGCACAGTAGTTGCCCACCAGCGGTGGTTCCAATGCGCTACCCGCGGGCTTTCCAAGGTCGGCGCATCCGCTGAGCAGGACCGCCGCCGCAAGCAGGAGACATCTCATCCGCAACCCCATATGACGTTTCAGGTGCCCGGAGTATGGGCCAAGCATGATCGCGTTCGCATCACAATCCGCCCATTGCGAAATCAACCCACGGAGACGACATGGACCTTCGACTGACCGGCAAACACGTACTCGTCACGGGAGGCAGCCGCGGCATCGGACTGGCCTGCGCGCGAGCCTTCCTCAAGGAAGGCGCGAAGGTCAGCATCGCCGGCCGCAGCGCCGAGCATCTCCAGGCGGCGGCAGCGCAGCTCCTGGAAGAAGGTCACTCGGTCGGCGGCTACAGCGCAGACCTGGGCGACCCGCGCGCAGCGCAGAACATGGTCGACGCGGTGCAGGCCGAGTCCGGGCCGATCGACATCCTCGTCAACTCTGCCGGCGCCGCGCGCCGCACGCCCTTCGACGAACTGCGGCCGCAGAACTGGCAGGACGCGATGCAGGCCAAGTTCTTCACCTACATCAACGTGATGGACCCCGTGATCAAGGGCATGGGGGAACGCGGATCGGGCGCGATCGTGAACGTGATCGGCATGGGCGGCAAGGTGGCCACGCCCACGCATCTCGCGGGCGGCGCCGCCAACGCGGCACTGATGCTGGCCACGGCCGGCCTCGCCGCTGCGTACGGACCGCGAGGCGTTCGCGTCAACGCGGTCAATCCTGCGTTGACGCTGACCGATCGCATGGCCGAAGGCATCGCAGCCGACGCGCGCCTGCGCAAGATTCCGGAAGCCGACGTGCTGCGCGACGCCCAGTCGCGCCTGCCGCTCGGCCGACTCGCAATGCCCGAGGACATCGCCAACGTGGTGGTCTTCCTCGCCTCGCCAGGTGCGGGCTACATTTCCGGCGCGATCATCTCGATGGATGGCGCGGCGACCCCGATGGTGGTCTGAATCCGCGCCGCTTTAGAATTCGCACCCGCACTCACTGCCCGTAGCTCAGTTGGATAGAGCACCTGCCTTCTAAGCAGGTTGTCGGGGGTTCGATCCCCTCCGGGCAGGCCACATTTCCGGCCCTGAGCGACCGACTTGTCGTTGTCGGATGCCGCCAGGAACAGTCGCCAAAACACCACCGACAGCCATACACTGGCGGCCCGACCGATTGCGCCGCCTTGCCACCCTGGCGAAGACTGACTCCACGGCGCCGCAAGCGAACCTGCCCACGACCCGAGGAAAAAAGTCCATGCTCAAGTTCCTGTTCCGATGGCTCGCGATTGCTCTTGTTGCCGGCGCCGCGCACGCGCAGGTCCCGCCTTATCCACCCGGCTTCAAGACGCAGGAGCTTGCCGTGAACGGCACGACACTGCATGTCCGCGTCGGCGGCAAGGGGCCGGCAGTCACGCTGCTTCACGGCTTCGGCGAAACCGGCGACATGTGGGCACCGATGGCTGCCGACCTGATGAAGGACCACACCGTCGTCGTGC
The DNA here is from genome assembly GCF_014192575.1 of Variovorax sp. Sphag1AA. Classification (GTDB taxonomy): domain Bacteria; phylum Pseudomonadota; class Gammaproteobacteria; order Burkholderiales; family Burkholderiaceae_C; genus Variovorax. The sequence continues at coordinate 1,038,311 of NZ_JACHYC010000001.1, forward strand.
CCGATCTGCGCGGCATGGGGCTCTCGGCGCATCCGGCCGGCGGCTTCGACAAGAAGACCCAGGGCGTCGACATCGCGCAGGTGCTCGACAAGCTCAAGATCGACAAGACCGATCTCGTCACCCACGACATCGGCAACATGGTCGGCTTTGCCTTTGCTGCGCAGTACCGCGACCGGGTCGGGAAATTCGTGCTCATCGATGCACCCGTCCCCGGCGTCGGCCCGTGGGAAGAGATTCTGAAGAACCCATTGCTCTGGCACTTCCGTTTCGGCGGTCCGGACATGGAGCGCCTCGTGGCCGGCCGCGAACGGATCTACCTCGACCGGTTCTGGAACGAGTTCTCCGCCGACCCGAAGAAGTTCGACGAAGCCTCGCGCCGCCACTACGCGAAGCTCTACGCGCTGCCCGGCGCCATGCACTCGGGCTTCGCGCAGTTCGCGGCCTTCGATCAGGATGCGATCGACAACAAGGCGTTCCTGGCCCAGGGCAAGCTGACCGCGCCGGTCCTGGCCCTGGGTGGCGAGAAGTCGTTCGGACCGACCATGGCCGTGGTCATGCGCGCCGCCGCGGACAACGTGACCGAGGGCATCGTGCCCGCATCGGGCCACTGGATCATGGAAGAGAACCCGAAGGCCACCGTCAAGCTAGTGCGCGAGTTCCTGAACGGCGCGAACTGAGTCGCGCGAGACACCTGCCGGGCTGCGTGCGCCGATCAGCGCCATGTTGCGCATGATCTCGGACGCGAGGATGCCGATGGCGTGCCGCACGCCCGGCTCCCCCGCCACGGCACCCGCGTAGTTGAAGGGCCGGCCCACGAAGACGAATTTCGCGCCCAGCGCCAGCGCGAGCAACACGTCGTTGCCGCGGCGGAAACCGCTGTCGATCATCACCGGATAGTCGCGGTCGCCGAGCGCCTCGACGACCTTCGGCAGCATGCGCATCGGCGTCACTGCGCCGTCGAGCTGGCGTCCCCCGTGGTTCGACAGGATGATCCCGTCGGCCCCCTGCTCGCGCGCCAGCAGCGCGTCGCGCGGGTCGAGGATGCCCTTGACCACCAGGTGACCCTTCCAGCGTTTGCGTATCAGCGCGAGGTGCTCCCAGTTCAGATGGTCGCGTGCGCCGAAGTCGCGCATCACGCTGGACGACAGGATCGGCGCCCCGCGTGAAGCCTGCGAGTTCTCGAAGTGCGGCATGCCGTGCCGAACCAGTGTGCGCAGCGCCGTCTTGAAGAGCCAACCCGGATGCGTGATGCCATCCAGCGCCAGGCGCAGGCTCGGACGCAACGGCGTGGAGAAGCCGGCGCGGATGTTGTTCTCGCGGTTGCCCGACACCGGTGTGTCAACCGTGACCACCAGCGTGCCGAAGCCGGCGCGCTCCACGCGGTCGAGCAGCTTCAGGATGCGATCCGGTTCGCCCGGCACGTAGGCCTGGAACCACGCCGCCGGATTGGCACGCGCGACTTCTTCCATCGGGATCAGCGAGGTACCGCTCAGGATCATCGGCACATTGGTGGCCGCAGCGGCCTGCGCCTGCACCAGGTCGCCGCGGTAGGCCGACAACGCGCTGATGCCCATCGGTGCGATGCCGAACGGCGCTGCGTACCGATGCCCGAATAAGGCCGTGGCCAGCGTGCGTGCGGCGGTGTCGACGAGAACGCGCGGCACCCACGCATAGTCCTCGAACGCACTGCGATTGGCGCGCAGCGAGCGGTTCGTCTCGCAACCACCGGACACGTACGCGAAGATGGGCTTGGGCAAGAAGCGCCGCGCCGCATGCTCGAAGTCATCCAGCGACAGCATGCGACGCAGCTTGCGCGGCAGCTTCTTCGCCGCGCTTGCGCCGGGCGCCGATGAGCTCGGCGCAGCGACGTTGTCCAGGCTTGTCGAGGCGGGCGTCATGGCGGCACTCACACCGGCAGGCCCTTGGCGCGAAGGGTCGCGTCGAAGCGCTCGGGATCGGACTTGCCGGCTTCGTTGTCGGCGCGGATCTTCGCTTCCTTGACCAGATGCGCGCGGCTTCGCGCGAGGATGTCGGCGCATTCCGAAGCAGGAATGGCAATGACGCCATCCGCATCGCCGACGATGAGATCGCCAGCCAGCACCGCCATGCCGGCGCAGGAGACCGGGATGTTGATCTCGCCGGGGCCATCCTTGCTCGGGCCGCGATGGGTGTGGCCCTTGGCGAAGATCGGCATGCCCTCCTCCGCCCACTCGCACAGGTCACGGATCGCGCCGTCGATCACCAGACCACCGAGGCGCTTGAAGACGCAGGTGGTGCGGATCAGCCCACCGACCAGCGCCTGGGACACATCGCCACCGCCGTCGATCACGAGTACATCGCCGGGCTGCACCATCATCAGCGCCTTGTGGATCATCAGGTTGTCGCCCGGTCGCACGCGCACCGTGACGGCCGGACCGCACAACACCGTGTCGAGCCGCGCGTGGTACTGGCGCAGGCCGACGGTGCCGATGTTGCGGCTCATGGAATCACCGATCGCCGCGACCGGGATGTCGCGGAAGGCCGCCACGAGTTCGGCCGACGGCCCCTCGGCACGCGGGTTGATGCGATAGCCGGCGGGCCACTGGACGGTGGGTTCGGTGCTCATGGGATCTCCGGAAGACGATTGAAACTTGGACAAGAAGGGATCAGGAAAAGACCTGTGGATTGACGCAGGCCGACGGATCAACCGGCGCGCCCTGCAGCCAGCCGAGCACGTTGCGTGCGGCCCCGCTGGCCATGCCAGCCAGTGCAGCCGGCGTGGAGCCGCCCACATGCGGCGTCAGCACGACGTTCGGCTGTGCGGCGAGCGGACTGCCCGCGGGCAGCGGCTCGATCGCCATGGTGTCGAGGCCGGCGGCGTGAAGCTGGCCCGTCTGCAGCGCGGCGATCAGCGCCGGCTCATCCACCACCTCACCACGCGCGGTGTTCACGAGGATCGCGCCGCGCCGCATCGCGTTGAACTGCGCCGCGCCGAGCATGTTGCGTGTGTGTTTGTTCAAGGGCACATGCAGGCTGAGCACATCGACCATTGGCAACAACGCATCGAGCGAAGCCACCAGGCGAACGCCTTCGACCGGGCTCTTTCCGTCCGAAAGAGCCGGATCGAAAGCTGCGACATCCATGCCGAGCGCCATGCACACCGTCGCGACGCGCTGGCCGATCTGGCCGAAGCCGACGAGCCCGAGGGTCTGGCCGTGCAGCTCGACGCCGTCCTGTGCGCGCGACCAGCGGCCGGCGTGCAGTTCCCCGTCCATCCAGGCGATGCGCCGCGCAGCCGCGAACATCAAGCCCAGCGTCATCTCCGCCACCGATTGCGCATTGGCGCCCGGCGTCACATACACCGGGATGCCGCGCGACGTGGCGGCATCGACATCGATGTTGCTCACGCCCACGCCGTGCTTGGAAATGACCTTGAGCGTCGGACACGAGGCGATGGCCCGTGCAGAAAGCTGCACCGTGCGCGAGATCACCGCATCGACGGGCTGCGTCGCCATGATGTGCTCGACCTCTTCAGCGCTGTCCGGGTTGGCGAGATAGAGGACCCGCGCGCCTGCCTGCGCCAGCAGATCGGCGCCGGCCTTCGCAAGCTTGGGCGCGGTGACCAGGATGGTGGGATTCACTTGTCGTTCTTTCCTGCGCGCGCTCAGTCGAGCTTGATGTTGGCTTCGCGGATCAGCGTTCCCCACTTCTGGTGCTCGCTGCGGATGTAGTCCGCGAACTGCTTCGGCGTGGACTCGGCCGCGGCCGTGCTGCCTTCCACCGCCAGCTTCTCGATCACGTCGGGCCGCTTGAGGATCTTCTGCACTTCGCTGTTGATGCGTTCGACCACCGCCGGCGGCGTGCCGGCCGGCGCGACGACGCCGGTCCAGGTGATCGCGTCGAAGCCCGGGTAGCCCGACTCGGCCACGGTGGGCACCGAAGCCAGTTGCGACACCGTCTTCAGCCGCTGCGGCGAGCTGATGGCCAGTGCGCGCACCTTGCCGCCGGCCAGTTGCGGGATCGCGACCGGCGTATTGGCGAAGTTCAGCTCCACCTGGTTGCCCAGCAGGTCGGTCATCGCGGGGCCCGCTCCCTTGTAGGGCACGTTGAGGATCTTGATGCCCGCGCGACGCTCGAGCATCTCGCCCGCGAGGTGGCCGACGGTGCCGTTGCCCGCCAGCCCGATGCGCAGCGACTCCGGCTTGGCCTTCGACGCGGCGACCACATCGGCCAGCGTCTTGTACGGCGACGACGCATTCACAAGCAGCACCACCGGCTGCGACGCGACCGGCGCGATCGGCGCGAAGTCCGTCAGCGGGTCGAAGGGCATCTTGGTGTACAGGGCCGGATTGATCGCGAGGTTGGCGGTCTGCCCGAGTCCCAGGGTGTAGCCATCGGGCGTGGCCTTGGCAACCGCATCGAGCCCGATGTTGCCGCCCGCGCCGGGCCGGTTGTCGACCACGATCGTCCAGCCGGCCTGCGTGGTCAGTTTCTCGGCTAGGAGCCGCGCCACGAAGTCCGTGCCGCCGCCGGGTGGGAAAGGAACGATCAGCTTGATCGGCTTGGAGGGCCAGGCCGTCTGCGCGAAGCTGCCGCAGGCCACCATTGCAAGGGCGGCGCCCGCGATCCAGCGTTGTGAACGATTCATGTGCATGTCTCCTGTTGGTGAGCGAATTCTCAAAAACCCGACTCATTCCGTCCATTCGATAATGTTCATCTTTCGATTCCTCGGAGATATGAATGGACGTCCAACTTCGAGACCTGCGGTATTTCGAGGTCGTGGCCGAACTGGGGCACGTCGGGCAGGCTGCTGACAAGATCGGCCGCACCCAGCCGGCATTGACCAAGGCGATCCAGCGGCTGGAGGAAGCCTTCGGCACCGCGCTGTTCGAGCGGCAAGGCCGCGGCATACGGCTCACTGCGGTCGGCGAAGTGCTACTGGCACGTGCGCGCGTGCTGCGCGGCGCGACGGAAGAGGCGTTGCGCGAAGTGGGCGACTTCGCCAAGGGCAATGCGGGCCACGTGCGCATCGGCAGCGGGCCCATCGCGGCGGACCACGTGCTGCCCGAAATCTGCAGCATGCTGCTGGCCGAAGCGAGCGAGACCACCATCGACATCACCGTTGCGCCCAGCATCGCCTTGCGCGAGCGGCTGCGCGAAGGCGCGATCGACCTGCTGATCGGCCTCATGCCCCAGCACGACGACGACTTCGTGGCCCACTCGATCGTGGAAGACGTGGTCGTGGTCGCGACCAGCCCGGATCACCCGGTCTTCCAGCTACCGAAGATCACGATGGAGTCGCTTCTCGAATGGCGCTGGGTGCTGCCTGTGAACTCGATCGTCAGCCGGCAATGGCTCGATGCGGCCTTCCGCTCGCGAGGCCTGCCGACGCCGAGGGCTCAGATCGACGCCAATTCGATTCCGCTGCTGCCGAGACTGATCGCGCGCACCCATCTGCTGAGCTTTCTCTCGCGGCACACCCTGAACACGAGCGGCGCGGCGAATGCATTGCGTGAAGTGCCGCTGAAAGAGACGACCCTCCGACGTCACCTGGGCGTCACCTATCGCAAGGAAGGCTATCTGTCGCCGGCCGCGCAGCGGCTCGTGGCGTTGCTGCGTGCGCGCGGCAAGCGGCTCTACACGTCAGCGCTGGCGTGACGGCGCGGCGTTGGGCTTCGCGAGCATCCACGCGGCGGCGGTGGTGGCGAGGATCTTTGCGATCGGCGTGACTTGCATCTGAACTGAGGAACACATGGGTTCCGGCGAATCTACCGGGCCCATATGGCAGCGCCGTGACGGCCCTCGCGGTCAGCGCCGAAGGTTGAGCTTGTAGCGGAACGTGTCGGCCCGGTAGACCGCCATCTCGACATGGATCGGGCCGCCGTCCGCGAGATGCAGCAGCCGCTCGACCTCGAGCACCGGCGCGCCCGGCTCGAGATGCAGCAACTTCGCGTCCTGCGGCCGCGCAAGGCCGGCGCCGATCGCCAGTTGCGCCTCGCCGATCTTCAAACCGCCTTCGTGCTCGAAGACATCGATCAGGTCGCGTTGCGAGAAATCGACCCGGGCCAGCTTTTCGCCCAGGAAGCGTGGCAGGTACGAGTTGTTCACCGACAGCGGCTCGCGGTCGAGATAGCGCAGCGTCTGGAGGTGATAGACGCTCTCGCCGGAAGGCAAGCCCAACTGGCGCGCCACGGCAGCCGGCGCCCTGACTTCGCGCCACATCAGCCGCTTGCTGCTCACGGAGTGCTGCTCCATCGCCAGCGCTTCGTTCAGGCCCTCCAGCCGGTTCAGGCTCTGCGCCGCCTTCGGATGGGACACGAACGCACCCTTTCCGTGCAGCTTGACGATCAAGCCCTCCGACTGGAGCGCGCCCAGCGCCTGGCGAACGGTGATCCGGCTCACGCCGTGCTCGGCCGTGAGTTCGGACTCCGAGGGCAGCTTGGCGCCGGGCGCGAGCCGTCCATCGAGGATGCGCGCACGCAAGGCATCGCGAAGCTGGGCGTGCAGCGACTGCGGAAGTTCAGACATGCAAGACCCCCATGCAGTCCCTGGCATGCGGTTTGCATGACTTGTTATAACTTGTCATAACGAGTATTCTCTCGCACCGTCTGGGTGCTTTTTCTTTTCGTTCATTCATCGTTCGAGGAAACAACCATGCCTGCTACCCACGCCCGCCTTCGCTTCTTCGCTGCCGCGCTCGCGCTCGGCGTCACTGCCGGGGCCGTCCAGGCCGAGGGCTATCCCACCAAGCCGATCTCGCTGATTGTGCCGTTCTCGGCCGGCGGCGGCGTCGACGCGACCGCACGCCTGCTCACACCCAAGCTCGGAGAAATCCTGAAGCAACCGGTGGTCATCGAGAACGTTGCCGGGGCCGCGGGCACCATCGGCACGCAGAAGGTGGCGCGCTCGGCTGCAGACGGCTACACGCTGCTCTTTGCGGTGGCCAGCCCGCTCAACGTCGCGCCGCTGGTCGCCCCGTCGGCGGTGCGCTACGACACCTTCAAGGACTTCGTGCCCGTCGCGACGGTGGGCACCTCGCCCTTCGTGCTGATCGGCAAGACGGCACTTCCGGCGCGCAATGCGACTGAGCTCATCCAGCTGGCAAAGGCCCAGCCGGGCAAGCTCAACTTCGGCACCGACGGCGTCGGCACCTCGCTGCACATCACCGCGGAGATGTTCAAGCAGCGCGCCGGGATCGACATCGTGCACGTGCCCTACAAGTCGGGTCCGCAGGTGCTGACCGACGTGGCCGGCGGGCAGGTCGACCTCGCGGTGCTGCCGCTGACGCTCGCACAGCCTTTCATCAAGGATGGCAAAGTCCGGGCCTTCGGCGTGACGTCGCTGTCGCGTTCGCCCTCGGCGCCCGACATTCCCACGCTGGCGGAGACGCCGGCACTCAAGGATTTCGAGATGGACTCGTGGCTCGGTGTGCTGGCCCCCGCCGGCACACCGCCCGCGGTGATCTCCGCCTGGACCGCCGCGCTGGAAGCGGCCCTCAAGGACCCTGAGATCGCCCGCAAGCTGGCGGACGTAGCCGTCAAGCCGCAGTTGATCCGCGGCCCCGCCTTCGGCGAATACCTCGCGAAAGAGCGCAAGGCCATTGCGGGCGTGGTGCAGACCGCCAACATCAAGGCGGAATAGAAGTAAGAAGGAGACCCGACGAATGCCCCTCATGTTGTCCGGCGCCTGGATCGTGCTGCCCGCCATCGTGCTGGCTGGCGCGCTGATTGGCGCCACAGGCATCGGGGGCGTTCTGCTGGTGCCGGTGCTGACCACGCTCGGCGGCGTGCCCCTGCCGCAGGCGATCGCGGCCGCCTCGCTGGGCTTTGCACTGCCTGCGCTCGTCGCGCTCGGCCCGTTGCGCCGCGAACCAGCATTGCTGGCGCGCTGCCTTCCGTTGCTGGGCGGCGCGCTGCTGGGTGCGGGTGCGGGTGCCTTCCTGGTGCGCTGGATACCCGGGACCGCGCTCATGGCCGGCGTGACCGTGCTGGTGCTGTTCTCCGGCTGGCGCGGTTTGCGCGCATCGACGGCCGCGGCGCCGCACACCGAAGTGCGCCTTGCACCCGCCGCCCTGTTCGGCGTCGGCGCGTTGGTGGGCCTGGGTTCCGCGCTGACTGGCACGGGCGGGCCGGTGCTGGTGCTGCCCTTGCTCATGCTGCTCGGGCAGCCGCTCGCGTTTTCCGTGGTCGCCGCGCAGGCGATCCAGCTCCCCGTGGCGCTGGCCAGCAGCACGGTGCACGCGATCGAAGGGCGGCTCGAACCACGGCTCGCCCTGCTTGCGGGCCTGCTGATGCTCGTGGGCTCCATCGCGGGCCAGCGCGCGGCCGCTCGCCTCGACCGGCTGCAACTGCAGCGACTGGTCTCCCTGCTCCTCCTGACGGTGGGCGCCTGGTTCGCCTGGCTGCTCCTGTCATGACCCTTCACCTGGACCCATCATGCTTTCTCGCGAACTCCTGAGCACTTCCAGCGACCTGCTGCTCGCGCCCGAGTGGGTCATGCTCCCCGAAGGCCCGCGGCAAGACATGGCAGTGGTCGTGCGCAACGGCCGTTTCCTCGCAGTGGGCCCGTTGGCAGAAGTCATCGCGGCGCACCCCTCGCTCGCGCCGGTGGCGTTGCCCCAGCACCTGCTGATGCCGGGCCTGATCGACACCCACACCCACCTGACGCAGTCCTTCGGCAAGGCGCTGGCCTTCGGCGAGCCGTCAGAAATCTTCCGCCGCATCTGGGTGCCGATGGAGTCCACGCTCGACGAACACGCCGCCTACCTTGCGACCAAGCTTTCAGCGCTCGAATCGCTGCGCGGCGGCTTCACCACAGTGGTCGATGCCGGCACCCGGTCCGAAGCCGGTCTGGACGCGGTCGCCTCCGCCGCGCGCGACGTGGGCATCCGCTGCGTGCTCGGCAAGATCTGCAACGACGCCGGGCTCGAAGGCGACGAGGCAGCGACGCGACGCATTCTTGATTCGGCGAAAGGCTTCCTGTCGCAGCTCGAGCACGATCCGCTGGTGCATCCCTCGCTCGCGATCTCGATCCCCGAGGCCGCGACCGACCGCATGCTTCGCGACGTCGCCGCGCTGACCCGGGAGAGCGGCCGGCGCTTTCAGACCCACGTCAACGAGCACCTGGCGGCCGTCGAGCGATCGCTGGTCGCGCGCGGACTGCGACCGCTCGAACTCTTGCACGCGTGTGGCGCACTGAACGAATCGGCGCTGCTCGCGCACGCAACGCTGCTCACGCCGCGCGAGATCGGCCTCCTGCGCGACAGCGGCGCCGCCGTCGCCTACAACCCGGTCGCCAGCCAATGGAAAGGCAACGCAGTGCTGGACGCCGGGCTAATCGCGATGTTGGGCGTGCCCTTCGGCCTGGGCACCGACGGGACGCGCGCGGACGGTTTCCGCCTGATGGACGCGGCCGAGGCCACCCAGCGCCTGACCCAAGGCCTGGCCAACGGCGATTCGTCCTGCGGCGGAGGCTGGCTCTGGCTCGACCATGCCACCCACGACGGCGCAGCCGCCGCGGGCCTCGGCGGCATGACGGGCCGCATCGCGCCGGGCCTCGCCGCCGATTTCCTGCTGTTGGACCTTGACGTGCCGGAATTCGTGCCGAGCTGGGACCTGGGCTGGGAATTGGTGCGCTTTGCCAATCGCGACCAGATCGCGGCCGTGTTCGTCAACGGGTCCATGCGCCTGTGGAAGGGCTGGCCGGTCGACTGGGACGCGCGTGCCCTGATGCGCGAAGTGGCCGATATCGCCCGCCGCGACGTGCAGCGCGCGCCCATCCATCGGGTCCATCCAGTGTCCAGCACACACCGTGCACAGCAGCAAGCCGGCCAGCCAACGCCCTAGGCCGCGTCGCACAAGCGCCTCATCGTTCCGCCGACAGCGCTCCCCGGCCATCGCGCCAAATTGGGAGCGCTCCGCAGCCATCTGGCTGCGGATCGAAAGGAACGACGATGAAGAAGGAAAGCCCACCGACCAAGCCCGCCAAGACCGACGCGCCGGAAAAACCCGCCGACAAGACGCCGCCGAAGGTGCCTGACGCCGATATCGAGTACGAAGACACCACGCACGACGACGACAACGTCCAGCAGTCCGGCCGCAGCGACGCCAGCGTGCCGCCCGACACGCAATAGCACCCCGCTGCCCTGATTCATTTCCAAATTGAATCGCGGCATGTCCCGATTCAATTTGACGCTGCACCGGCGGTTTTTGAACACTCGCCGGATGCAGGAACAACGAATTGCCTTCTACAAGGGACCGGCCGGCGGCTGGGGCGCGTTGCGCAGCGTGACCAACGCGCTGCTCAAGCAGGACATCCCGATCAAGGGCGCACGGACGATGCTGTCGGCCAACCAACCCGACGGCTTCGACTGCCCCGGCTGCGCCTGGCCGGACCGCAATCACAAGTCCAGCTTCGAGTTCTGCGAAAACGGGGTCAAAGCCGTGGCAGCCGAAGCCACCGCTCGCCGCGCGGGCCCCGAGTTGTTCGATCGCTACACCGTTGCCGAGCTGGCGAAGCAAAGCGACTTCTGGCTCGAAGACCAGGGCCGTCTGACGCACCCGATGGTGTATGACGCCGCAAGCGACAAGTACCGTCCCATCGAATGGGACGACGCCTTTGCGCTGATCGCGCGCCATCTCAATGCGCTGCCCGATCCGAACCAGGCGATCTTCTACACCTCGGGCCGGGCGAGCAACGAAGCCGCTTTCCTGTACCAGCTCTTCGTGCGCGAGTACGGCACCAACAATTTCCCGGACTGCTCGAACATGTGCCACGAGCCCAGCGGCAGCGGCATGCGTCCGCAGATCGGCGTGGGCAAGGGCACGGTCACGCTCGACGATTTCGAGAAGGCCGAGGCGATCTTCATCTTCGGCCAGAACCCAGGCACCAACCATCCGCGCATGCTCGGCGAACTGCGCGCCGCCCACCGCCGCGGCGCGAAGATCGTGAGTTTCAACCCGCTGCGCGAGCGCGGGCTCGAACGCTTTGCCGACCCGCAGGACAAGCTCGAGATGGCGACCATGAGCTCCACGCCCATCAGCACGCACTACTTCCAGCTTCGCGTGGGCGGCGACTTCGCGGTGGTCAAGGGGATGATGAAGCACCTCATCGAGCGCGAGGATGCGGGCGATGCGGTGCTCGACCACGCCTTCATCGCAGAACACACCACTGGTTTCGATGCGGTAGCCGCCGACCTCCGCGCCGAATCTTGGTCACTGCTGGAACACGAATCGGGCCTGACCGAAGCGCAGATCCGCGCCGCGGCCGATGTGTACCGCAACGCAAAGAGCGCGATCGTCTGCTGGGGCATGGGCATCACGCAGCACGTGCACGCCGTCGCGACGATCCAGATGCTGGTCAACCTGCTGCTCATGCGCGGCAACATCGGCCGCGAAGGCGCAGGCCCGTGCCCGGTGCGCGGCCACAGCAACGTGCAGGGCGACCGCACGATGGGCATCTGGGAAAAGCCGCCCGCCGCATTGCTCGACCGCCTGGGCGCAGTGTTCGGCTTCGAGCCGCCGCGCAACAACGGTTTCGACACCGTGGAATCCATCCGCGCGATGCTGTCCGGCAAGGGCAAGGTCTTCTTTGCGCTCGGCGGCAACTTCGCGGCTGCCACGCCGGACACGCCGACCACCTGGAAGGCACTCCAGAAGTGCGACCTCACGGTGCACGTCACGACCAAGCTCAACCGCAGCCATGTGGTGCATGGACGCGAGGCGCTCATCCTCCCCTGCCTCGGGCGTACCGAGGTCGACATGCAGGCCAACGGCCCGCAAGGCGTGACGGTCGAGGACTCCATGGGCATGGTGCACATCTCGGGCGGCATCAACCCGCCGGCATCGGAGCACCTGCTGTCGGAGCCCGCCATCGTCGCGCGGCTCGCGGCTGCAACCATCGGTCATCGCAGCAAGACGCCATGGCTCTGGCTGATCGAGGACTACAGCCGCATCCGCGACCGCATCGAGGCGGTGTTCGACGACTTCCACGAGTTCAACAGCCGCGTGGCCGTGCCCGGCGGCTTCCGCCTGCGCAACGCGGCCAGCGAGCGCGTCTGGGAGACGCCCACGCGTAAGGCGAACTTCGCCACGCATGCCGTTCCGCAGGACACGCCCTCGCACCTCGCGCGGGCGCGCGTTCGCGATGCAGTCGTGTTCACGCTGCTGACCACGCGCTCGCACGACCAATACAACACCACGATATACGGCATGGACGACCGATATCGCGGCGTCTTCGGCCAGCGCCGCGTGGTGTTCATCAACAAGGACGACATCCGCGCGCTCGGCTTCAAGGACGGCGACTGGGTCGACATCCGCACCGTGTGGGACGACGGCGAGGAGCGGCGCGCAGACCGCTTCCGTCTCGTGGCCTACGACATTCCGCGCGGCAACCTCGCGGCCTACTACCCGGAGACCAATCCGCTGGTGCCGCTCGACGCAGTTGCCCGCAATGCGGGTACGCCGGCTTCCAAGTCGATCCCGGTGATCCTCACCTTGCACGAACTCGCGCCGGAACCCCAGGCCATCGCCGAAGAGGTGACGGTTTGAGCGCGCTCATCGACGACATGCCGCTGGCGCAGCTTGCACCGCCGTTGTCGCGGCACGCGGTGCAGGTGGTCGGCGAAGCCAATGCCCCCGCAGCCGGCCGCTTCTGCGACGACATGCTGGCAGCGGAAGTGCCGGTCGCGCTGGTGTTCAACGGCATCTCGCACGCAGTGATGATGGCCACCCCGGTCGATCTGGAATCTTTCGCGCTCGGCTTTGCGCTGAGCGAAGGGATCATCGATCACGCGCGCGATTGCCGCGACATCGAGGTCCGCGTCGTCGACGCGGCAGACGCCGGACTTCCGGAAGGCCTCGACGGCATCGAAGTGCACCTCGACATCTCGCCCCGCTGCTTCGAGCGCCTCAAGGGCCGCCGACGCAGCATGGTCGGTCGCACGGGCTGCGGCGTCTGCGGCGTCGAGAGCTTCGCGGCACTCGATCTCGCCCCCTCTCCAGTCGCACGTCGCGCATGGATCGACCGCGTCGATCTGCCGACGGTCCTCCGTGCCTTCGCCGCATTGCCGGCGCGCCAGGTGCTCAACGCCGAGGCCGGGGCGATCCACGCCGCCGGCTGGTCGACGCTGAGCGGCGAACTCACCGACGTGCTCGAAGACGTCGGCCGCCACAACGCGCTCGACAAGCTGCTCGGCACGCTCGCCCGCGCCGGCCGCTTGAGCGAACCCGGCTTCGTCGTGATGTCCAGCCGCGCGAGCCACGAGCTGGTGCGCAAGTGCGCCCGGGTCGGCATCGCCGCGTTGGCGACCATCTCCGCGCCGACCGCGACCGGCGTGCAGGTGGCGGAGCTCTCCGGGCTGCGCCTGTGGGGCCTGTGCCGTGCGCCACGCGGCGTGTTGTACGCGCCCGGCACTGCCGCTTACTGAAGCACTCATCGGGCCGATGCGGATGGCGCATCGGCCCGATTCATGTCCAATCCGCTGCACATCATCCAACAAGGGATTTGCGGCATGAAGATTGGCAAAGTCGTTCTCGGGGCACTGGCCGTGGTCGTGGTGGCCGGTGCAGCAGGTTGGTTCAGCCTGGACAAGGAAACGCGCGGCCTGCTTGCCACGCTCCCGACCAACCGCGACGTGCTGTTCTGGAGCCAGCCGCAGCGCGACGCGGCCTTCCGCGCGCTCGACCGGCTTCCGATTCTTGCCAAGGCGCGCGTGGTGCCCGCCGGCGGCACGCCCTCCCCTCTGCCGCCGGGCCCGCCGCTGGCCCTTGCGGTGGATCTCGACGCCTACATGGCGCAGCAACGAAGCGCCGCGATCGTGATCCTGCACGACGGCAAGCTGCGCCTGGAACGCTATGCCCTCGGCTTCGACCGCGATGGACGCTGGACCAGCTTCTCCGTTGCGAAGTCCATGACATCCACGCTGCTGGGCGCCGCGGTGCGCGACGGCAAGATCCGAAGCCTGGACGACAAGGTCAGCGACTACATCCAGGAGATGAAGGGCTCGGCCTATGACGACGTCAGCATCCGGCAACTGCTGACCATGACCTCTGGCGTGCGCTGGAACGAGGACTACGCCGATCCGGACTCGGATGTCGCGCGCTTCAACAACCACCAGCCCGAGGAAGGCGTCGATGCGCTGGTGAGCTATCTGCGCAAGCTGCCCCGCGCTGCGCCACCCGGCACGCGGTGGAACTACAGCACCGGTGAAACCAATCTCGTGGGCATTCTGCTGAACCGCGCAACCGGCAAGCCGCTGGCCGACTACCTGTCGGAAAAGATCTGGATCCCAGCCGGCATGGAACAGAAGGCCACCTGGATCCTCAGCCGGACCGGCCAGGAGATCAGCGGCTGCTGCCTCCAGGCCGCCACGCGCGATTTCGCGCGATTCGGACAGTTCGTGATGGGCGGTGCGAAAGTGGGCGGCCAGCCCATCGTGCCCGACGACTGGCTGGCGCAGGCGACCACCCGCCAGGCCGACATCGGCCGCCCCGGACGCGGCTATGGCTTTCAGTGGTGGACCTATGACGACGGCAGCTTCGCGGCGCGCGGCATCTTCGGGCAAGGCATCTTCATCGACCCCAGTCGCAAGCTGGTGATCGCATCCAACGGCGACTGGGCCGGTGGCGCCAACGACCGCATCGACGTCGAGGCGCGGGAGGTCTTCTACAAGGCCGTGCAGAAGGCCATCGACGACGAGGCCGCAGGCAGGAGCAAGGCCGGCGGCTGAGTCCGGCTGTAACACCGCTTCGCGCACAGGCGCATGAGGCTTCGTCCGACAAAAGGACGGAGCGCACTGCATCAAACCTACCTTCTGCGAATTTCCGCAGGCATGGTGGAGTGCGTGATGAGCGCCATGGAAACCTCAGCAGCAGAAGCACGCGGCGGCTATCGGCGCTTTTTCGCCTGGACCGCCGGCATCTCGCTGCTTCTCATGCTCGCGATGATTGCCCTGGAGGTTGTCTTTCCCCAGGGCATCCGGATCTCGCCGCAGCCTTCGTCCATCCTGGCCGACGCACTGGGGACTCATGCGGGAACGATGGAAGTCGACATCTACGACTTCCAGCTCCTCATCATGGTCGTCTCGCTGGTGTCCTGCGTGGCCTCGATCGTCGGGCTCCTCGTCGTGGCCTTCATCGATTCGATCGAGTCACACAAGGCGCGTCGCCGGCGCGCGATCGAAGCACGACTGCGCCATCCCACGGCCTGGAACCCGAAGGAAAGCGTCCCCGTACGCCGAACACCACCTCGCAATGCCCGCCTGCGCGCGTTACGAGAAGCGGTGCACGAGCTCGAATAGATCCTGCTCAGCGCAGATCGGCAACGCTGCAGGTCTGCTCCTTGCCGCCGGGGATCTGCACGAACGCCTCCGGCCCCTTCTGCCAGAACAGCGCATCCCCCTGCGGCGTGGTCGCGGTGTAGCGCGCGCCGGAGGCGGAACGCGCGATGGTCAGCACAAGGCTGCTGCTATCCGGCAGCGCAAGAAGCGCCAGCGGCGGCTCCACGTTCACGAAGGTGGCCTTGATGTCCATGCCGTCCGGGCAGCGCACCGAGGCCGGCCCGTGGCTCACGCCCTGCTTGTCCTGGCTGCGCGCCGCCGCGAACCGGGTCCGCAACTCGCCGATGCGCACCATGTAGCTGTCCCGGATGCAGGCGTTCGCGTCAGCGGCCTTCCAGCAGTCGTTGCGGCCCTTGATCCAGCCGCGCTGATAGGCGACGAGTTCCTTCTTCTCCTTCGCCCCAAGACCGCGCGTGCTTGAGGCCAGCCGGTAGAGCCGCGCGGTCTCGCGATCGAGTGCCGCGAGCGTGTCGTCCTTGCAGACGGCCTCCTCGGCCGCGCCCGAAGGCGTGGCGCAACTGAAGCTCGGCGAAGCTGCCATGGCCGGCGATGCCGTGGTCAGCAAGAGAGAAAAACCCATCGCAGCGAATGCCCAGCGGCTGACGTGCATCAGAGAGTCCTTTCCGGCTTCGCGCCGACGATCCACAATCGACGCCCGCACCCGCGGGATCGGCGGGCCATCATATTCGGGGACTTCATGACACTGACGATTGCACAAAAGCGCGCGGCCTTCCGCGCCCTTCATGAGCAGGGTTGTTTCATCCTGCCCAATCCATGGGATGTTGGCAGCGCGCGATTCCTGCAGAGCCAGGGCTTCAAGGCGCTTGCGACGACGAGTTCGGGCCACGCATGGTCGCAGGGCCGACGCGACGGCGGGGAAACGCGCGAGGCGGTGCTCGCACATCTGCGCCAGATGGTCACCGCGACCGACCTGCCGGTGAACGCCGATTTCGAGAACGGCTTCGCGCGCGATCCACAAGGCGTCGCGCAAAGCGTGCGCATGGCGATCGACACCGGCGTCGCGGGGCTGTCGATCGAAGACTCCACCGGCGATCCGGCAGCGCCGCTTTTCGAGCTCGATGTCGCGGTCGCACGGCTGCGTGCGGCGCGTGGCGCGATCGACCAGGAAGGCGGCGACACGCTGCTCGTCGGCCGCGCCGAGAACTTCTTCGCCGGCCGCCCTGATCTCGACGATGCGATTCGCCGGCTCAAGGCCTATGCCGATGCGGGCGCGGATTGCCTTTATGCGCCGGGCATCCGTACGCGCGAGCAGATCGCGGCGGTGGTCGCCGCGGTCGCGCCCAAGCCGGTCAACCTCCTGGTCGGCGGGACCAGCGATCTCACGCTCAAGGACATCGAAGCGCTCGGCGTGCGGCGCGTGAGCGTCGGCGGCGCACTTGCGCGCGCCGCATGGGGCGGCTTCATGCGCGCCACTCGCACGCTGGCCGAGGGCCGCTTCGACGGCTTCGCCGACGCGGCCTCGGGCGCCGAGCTCAACGACCTCTTCCGCTAGGCTCAGTCGAGCCGGATGTTCGCGTCCTTGACGATCTTTGCCCAGCGCGGTGAGTCGCGCGTCATCAGCGCGAGCAGTTCTTCGGGCGTGCTGCCGACCGGCTCCATGCCCATGTCGGCCAGCCGCTGCGTGATCTCGGGCCCGCGCACCTGCGCGGCGATCACGCTCGACAGCTTCGCGACGATCGGCGCTGGCGTGCCGGCGGCGACGAACATCCCCATGAAGCCGTTCGACTCGAAGCCCGAGTAGCCCAGCTCGCCCAGCGTCTTGAGCTGCGGCAGCGGCTTGAAGTGCTGCGTACCGGTCATCGCGATGAAGCGGAGGCGATCGCTCTTGAGCTGCGCATTGGCGGTCGACTGGTCGACGAAAGCCAGGTCGAGCTGCCCGCCCAGAAGGTCTTGCAGCATTGGCGCCGCTCCCTTGTAGGGCACATGGATGAGGTCGATGCCGGTGCGCATCTTGAGCAGCTCGCCATGCAGGTGCGACGAAGTGCCGCTGCCGTACGAGCCAATGCTGAGTTGCCCCGGCTTGCTCTTGGCCAGCGCGATCAGCTCCGGCACCGACTTCACCGGCAGCTTCGACGACACCGCCAGCAGATCCGAACCCAGCGCCATCAGCGACACCGGCGTGAAGTCCTTGCTGAAGTTCACCGGGATGTTCGGCATCAGCGCGGGCAACTGGATCATCGAAGTGAAGCCCAGGTACATCGTGTAGCCGTCGGCCGGCGACGCCAGCACGTTCTGCGCGGCGATGATGCCGGAGGCACCGGCCTTGTTGTCGACGATCACCTGCTGCCCCATCACCCGCCCCATGCCGACCGCGAGCGAGCGACCGAGCAGATCGGTGCCGCCGCCAGGTGGGCCGGGCACGACGATGCGCATGGGCTTGTCCGGGAAGTTGCCTTGCGCCCGTGCTGGCGAGACGCCAGCGGTCAGCGCGCCGCCGGCAGCGAGCGAGATGGTCGAGAGCAGGAATCGCCTGCGGTCGATGCGTTGCATGTCTTGTCTCCTTGTTCGATGTCTGGATGCCCGGCTCAGGCGTGCTCGCGTTCCTGAAGCTCGCGCCACGCGATCTTTCCGGTCGGGCCCTTGGGCAGGCTGTCCACGATCTGCACGATGCGCGGTGCCTTGTAGGTGGCCATGTGCTCCTTGCACCAGGCCAGGATTTCGTCGCTGCTGTCGCGCGCATCGGGCTTGAGCGAAACAACGGCCTTGACGGTCTCGCCGCGCCGCTCGTCCGGCGACGAGATCACGCAGGCTTCGAAGATCGACGGATGCGCATTGAGCATGGCCTCGACCTCGGCGGGCCAGACCTTGTAGCCCGATGCGTTGATCATCCGCTTCAGGCGGTCGCGCATGAACACATAGCCTTCTTCGTCGATGCTCGCGAGGTCGCCGGTGCGGAAGAAGCGCTTCCCGTCGATGACGACAAAGCTCTCCGCATTGGCCTTCGGATGGTTCCAGTAGCCGAGCATCACCTGCGCGCCATGCACCGCGATCTCGCCGACCTCGCCCTGCGCGACCGGCTGCTGCGTCTCGGGATCGAGGATGCGCAGGTCCACGCCGAAGGTGGGCACGCCCAGGCAGGTGCGCTTGGGCTTGTGGACCGGGTTCGTGCACAGGAACGACGCCGTCTCGGTCAGCCCGTAGCCTTCGACATAGTCGAGCCCGTACCGCTGCTTGAGGATGTCGTTGATGTGCTGCGGCGTCGCTGCGCCGCCGCCGGTCACCATTTCGAGGCTCGTGAGATCACGCGACTCGATGCCCGGTTGCGCGAAGAAGTCGACCAGCATCGCCGGCAACGCGCCCCAGAAGGTCACGCGATGGCGCTCGATGAGGATCGCTGCCGCTTCGCGATCCCAGCGCGGCAGTAGCACCACCGTCGCACCGACGTAGATCGCCGCATTGACGTTGGTTTGCAGGCCCAGCAAGTGGAAGAGCGGCGCGACTGCCAGGAACACCGTCTCCGGATGCACCCGCCGCCACAGCATCGAGCCGACGAACGATGTGCTCACCGTGCGGTGCGTGTGCACGCAAGCCTTGGGAGCGCCGGTCGTGCCCGAGGTGTAGGGCAGCATGCAGAGATCGTCCGGGCCGGCCTGATGCGGCGCAGGCTCCAGATTGCGGTCCAGCGCATCCTGCCAGCGCACGAAGCCCGCAGGCAGCGCATCGGCGGACGAGCGCTCGCGCACCCATGAAGGAATCGGCAAACCGGCATCGTCATCGGTGAGGGCATCGCCGTGCGCATGCACCACCACGTGCGCAAGCGGCGTGCTGCCGACCAGCGGCAGGATGTTGGGCAGCAACTCCTGACCCACGAAGGCCGCGACCGCGCCGCTGTCATTGGCGATGTGGCGGATCTCGTCTTCCAGGAGCATCGCGTTGACCGGCACGAAGCACGCATCGGCGCGCAAGGTCGCCAGATAGGCGGCCACGAACTGCGGGCAGTTCTGGCTCACGACCATCACGCGATCGCCGCGCTTCACGCCGCAGGCCTGCAAGTAGCCGGCGATGCGCTCGACGTCGCGCAGCAATTCCTCATAGCTGATCGCGCGGCCGAAGAACTGGATCGCCGTCTTCTTGGGAAAGCGGCGCGCAGCCACTTCCAGGTGATAGAAGACGCTGGTCTGCGGAATGTTCACCGCGGGCGCGAGGCCCCGCTTGGCATGGCGCGGATCGAGCCGCAACGGGCCGGTCGGGCGTTCGATCACGCGCGGCGGTGTGGGATGGGGATGGCTGTAGGCCATGTCTTTGTCTCCTGTTGTTGCCGCCGCTCAGAAGGCGGTGTCGCCATCGAGCAAGCGTCGCGCGATGGTGCGGCGCTGGATTTCCGAAGTGCCGTCCGGGATACGCATCGTGCGCACGAAGCGGTAGCCCTCTTCCAGCCTCAGTTCGTTGGTCAGGCCCATGCCGCCATGGATCTGGATGCAGCGGTCGAACACGCGACCTGCCGCTTCGGTCGACGCCGCCTTGACGATCGACACCTCCTTGGTCGCCGCCCTGCCCTGATCCACCAGCCATGCGCAGTGCTGGATCATGGACTTCGCGGCGTAGATGTCCATTGCGCATTCGGCCAGCATGATCTGCACCGCCTGGTGCTCCGCGATGGGCTGACCGAAGGTCTTGCGCACTTTCGAATAGGCCAGCGCCTGGTCGAGCGCCCAGCGCGAGAGGCCGAGGCACGATGCAGCCATGCTGAGGCGCCCGGCGTTCACGCCATCGAGCGCCACGGACAGGCCCTTGTCCACCGGACCGAGCCGGTGCGAATCCGGCACGCGCACCTGGTCGAGCGTCACGATGCCGATGTCCGCACCCAGATGGCCCATCGTCGGGATCACGCTCGGCACTGCGAAGCCCGGCGTGTCGGTCGGCAGGAAGAAGCCGGTGATGCCGCCCTTGTGTGCCCGCGCCTTTTCCTCATCGGTCACCGCGAAGACCATCGCGCAGTCGGCATAGGGCGCGTTGGTGATCCACTGCTTGGTGCCGGTGATGACCCAGTCGTCGCCATCGCGCACAGCGCGCGTGCGCATGCCAAACACGTCCGAGCCCGCATCCGGCTCGCTGAGGCCGAAGCACAGCGTCTTCTCGCCACTCGCGATGACATCGTGGTGCTTGTCGAGCACCGCCGGATCGAGATGCCGCAGCACCGGCGTCAGGCCGTTCGTAAACGGCGACGGCAGCACCACCGTCTGGATCAGGTGCCGCGACGGCCCCACATGCGCGTTGAGCCTCTCCTGGATGTACGCCGCGGCCTGCGCGCCGAGCCCGCCGCCGCCGATCGATTCAGGGGCAAGCGCGGTGTAGAAGCCCAGTTCCGCCGAACGCATGCGGACCTGCTTGCGAAGCTGGGTGACCTTCGGCGCGTAGCGGCCGTCCTCGGTGTAGAGCGTCCGTTCGCTGCCGAGCAGCGCGCGGTATTCGTGTTCGAGCGGCGCGACCTCGCGGTCGATGAAGCGGATCAGCGAATCGCCGATCTCGACCCACTCGCTGGGGATGGTGAAGTCCATGTCTATGTCTCCTCGGCTCAGCGGAACGCGCCGATGCCCATCAGCTCGCGCCCCTGGATCAGCGCGAGGATTCCGTTCATGCCGTCCGGCACCTGGAACATGCGCGCATCACGCCACATGCGTTCGATGCCGAGTTCCTGGCTGATGCCCATGCCGCCGTGCACCTGCATCGCGAGCTGGATCGCGCGTTCGCAGGCTTGCGTTGCAAAGCGCTTCGCCATCGCCGAGCTGCCATTGGCACGCACGCCGCGGTCGATCGCATCGAGCGCGCTGTAGCACATCAGGCGAGCGCTGACGATCAGCGTCTCGATCTCCGCGAGGTCCTGCTGCACCAGTTGATGCGCGCCGATGACCTTGCCGAACTGCTTGTGCGTCTTCGCGTGTTCCAGCGCGAGGTCGAAGGCCTTCTGCGCGAGGTGCACGCACATCAGGCCGATGAGTGGCCGGTTGCCGTTCCAGGCGAGCGTGAGCGTCTTCGCCGCATCCCCGGCCTCGCCGATGATGTGACCCGCCGGTACGCGCGTGGCTTCGAACACCACTTCGCTGAGGTGCCCCTGCTGCAGCCCCATCACCGGGGTTTCGCGTACTTCGTATTCGCACTGGCTGCGATCCATCAGCACGCGGCGTCCCATCGAGCGGCCGTTCTCGTCGGTGCCCAGCGTGCACGAGACGTTGATCACATCGGCCACGGAGGCGTTGGTGATCCACATCTTGCTGCCGGTCACGTAGGCCCAGTCACCATCGATGCGCAGCTTGGTGCGCACCGCGCCCGAATCCGATCCCGCACCCGCTTCGGTGTTGGCGGTGCAGGCGATCTTGCGGCCGGCGATCAGGTCGGGCAGGTAACGGTTGCGGATGTCCTCGGGGCAGCCCGAGTGGATGCGCGAGATGGTGCCCTCGTGCGAGATCAACGACAGCCCGACCACCGGCGGGAGCTGCTCGATCATCATTCCGTAGTCGAGCATCTTCAGCCCGCCACCGCCCGCTTCCACGGGAATGCGCGGCGCCGTGATGCCGAGTTCGGCGAGCACGGCGTAGATCTCGAGCATCGCGGACTTGGGCAGCGGCTTGTCGACCGGGTGGCGCGCAAGCACCGGCTCGATGCGCTCCTGCGACGAACGCCGGACGGCCTCGACCATCATCTGCTGGTCATCGGTCTGTGAGAAGTTCATGGTTGTCTCTGCTCTCTGTCTGTTCTTCAGGCGCCGCGGAACTCCGGCGGACGCTTCTGCGCGAAGGCCTTGCGGCCCTCGATGCGGTCCTCGCTGTCGCGCAGCAGGCCCCAATGCAGGTTCGATTGCTCGATGAATTCGCGCGGCGCGAGGTGCGCGGTCTGCACGGCGAGGCGCTTGATGGTCTGCACCGCGAGCGGTCCGTTGCCCGCGATGCGCTGGGCCACGGACATCGCGCGATCCATCAATGCGGCGGCGGGAACCACGTCGCTGACAAGGCCGATGCGTGCGGCTTCCTGCGCGTCGATGCGGTCGCCAGTCAGCGCGAGCTTCATGGCGTGCGCAGCGGGGACCGCGCGCAACAGGAACTGCACGCCGCCCACGGCGGGGATGCTCGCGACCTTGGCTTCCGGCAGCGCAAAGCTCGCAGCCTCGGAGGCGATGCGCAGGTCGCATTGCAGTGCCAGTTCCAGACCGCCGCCGAGGCAATAGCCGTGGATCGCCGCGATCATCGGCTTCCACAGTTCCAGGTCGCTCAAATCCACGAGCCGCGTGTAGCCGCCCATGCGCGTCTCGGCATCGCGACCGCGCAGGTTGCCGGCCACGAAGCCGGTCGACGGCGGGAGGGTCGCCTTGAGGTTCGCGCCGGTGCAGAAGGCGCGATCACCCGCACCGGTGAGCACGATGACCCGCACACGGTCGTCATCGCGGCATTCGGCGAGCCGCCGGCGCAGGTCCAGCAGGTCATCGACCGCCAGCGCGTTGAGCGACTCCGGCGCGTGCAGCGTGACCACGGCAACGTGGCCTTCGGTGCGGTACTGGATCGACATGGTCAGACGCTGGGGCTGGACAGCGAACGGCCACCGCAGACGTAGATCGTCTGCCCGGTGATGTACGACGCCTGCGGGCTCGCGAACATCAGCATCGCGTGGGCGATGTCGTCGGGCCTGCCAAGACGGCCGACCGGAATCGTGCCGCGGATGCGGTCGAGCTGTTCTTCACTCAGCGGCGCAAGGATCGGCGTGTCGATCGCGCCGGGCGCGATCGCGTTCGAGGTGATGCCATGCTTGGCCAGTTCGATCGCCAGCGTGCGCGTGAAGCTCACCACGCCGCCCTTCGCGGCCGAGTAGTTGCACTGCCCGAAGCCCCCGAGCCAAGCGCGCGACGAGATGTTGACGATGCGGCCGTGGCCCTGGTCGATCATCCCCGGGATGACTTCGCGCGCGCACAGGAACTGCGACTTCAGGTTGACGTCGATGACGAAATCCCAGTCTTCCTCGCTCATCTTCGTGATGCGCTTGTCGCGCGTCGCGCCGGCGTTGTTGACCAGCACGTCGGGCGTCTTCCAGTTGTGGGTGACGCGGGCCACGGCATCGCGCACCTGGCCGCTGTTCGTGACGTCGACCTTGATGCCCATCAGGCGTTCGCCATCCGGACCAGCTTCGTCGATGACCGCGTTCATCACGTCCTGCTTGAGGTCGAACATCGCGACCGCATAGCCAGCGCCGAGCAGCGCGCGTGTCAGGCCGAGGCCGATGCCTTGTGCGCCGCCGGTGACGATGGCGACGCGCTTGTCGAAAGTCTTTTGTTCCATGGTTTGTCTCAGGTTGAAAGGATGTGCACTGCCGATGCGGCGTGATCGACGCCGGCGATGCCGCCGCCTGTGCATTGGGTGAGTGCGACCGAAGCGCCATTCACTTGCCGGTCGCCGGCGCGGCCTTCGAGTTGCCAGACGGCTTCGACCATCTGCGCGACGCCCGTAGCGCCCAACGGATGCCCCTTGGCGAGCAGACCGCCGCTCGGGTTGACAGGCACACGACCGCCGAGCGCTGTTGCACCGCTCTTCAGCAACTCATGCGCTTCGCCCCGCTCGCAGAGGCCCAGGGCGTTGTAGTAGACGAGTTCAGCGATCGAGAAAGCGTCGTGCAGCTCGATGAGATCGATGTCCGACGGCTTCACGCCCGCTTCGGCATACGCTTTGCGCGCCGCGCGTGCGGTGATCTCCGCGGCAAGGATGTCGTCGCAGCCCGTCTCCAGCTTGCCGGACTGGATGCTCGATGCCATCACACGGACTGCCTTCGCGCGCTGCGTGGGCTTCTTCGTGGTCAGGACCAGCGCAGCCGCGCCGTCGACCGCCGAGGGGCAGCACTGCAGCAACGTGAGCGGATCGAACACCATGCGCGAGTTCATCACCTCGTCGATCGAGACTTCGGTGCGGGTCTGCGCATAGGGGTTCAGCGCGCCATGGCGGCGGTTCTTCACCGCGACCTCGCCCAGCACGTTGGCGCCGACGCCGAATTCGTGCAGGTAGCGCGTCGCGCGCATCGCGTACACCGCGGGCAGCGCGAGGCCAGCGCGCGTGTAGAGCTCGGTCATGTAGTCGTTGCGCTGCATCGGGATCGTGCCGCCGCCCATCGCGGTGAGCTTCTCCGCGCCGAGGATCACGACCGTCTCGTACACACCCGCCGCCAGTGCATGGCTGGCGAGGTGCACACCGGTTGCGCTGCTCGCGCAGGCGTTCTCCACGTTGTAGATGGGCAGGCCCGGCAGATCGAGATCGCGCAGCATCACCTGCCCGAGCGCCATGCCACCGAACACATTGCACGAGTAGATGGCTTCAACCGCCGGCAGCTCGATGCCGGCATCGGCGACCGCCTGGCAGACGGCCGTTTGCGCCAGATCCTGGATCGATGCCTCGTGGCGGCCGAAGGGCGTCATTGCAACGCCTGCGATGTAGATGGGCTGCTTCATGCCTTGGCCTCCTCATTGAACGGACGGAAGGCATGGATGTCGCCCGCCTCGCCTTGCTCGATGCAGACGCGTAGCGCCTCGCCGATCACGGGGCGACGGCCTTCGGGCATCTGCAGGCGGCCGAACACACGCACGCCTTCCGGAAAGTCGGCCTGCACCAGCGCCTGCGGTGCCTTGTTGGCCTTGGGGCTCGAATGCACGATGGTGAAGCTGTAGAGCGTCGGCGTGCCCGCCAGCTCGACGATTTCGCTGCCGGCCGCCAGCGGCGAAGTTCCGGGCAGCGGCGGAAAGTGCAGGCCTTCGCGACCGCCGATGCGGCTCGCCAGCAGCACGACCGCGCCGTCGCGCTCGCGCCAGGGTTGTTGTGAATGAGCAGTCATTGGGTTTCTCTTGATTTGTGCGTCGCGCTTCAGACGCGCTCGAACACCGCCGCGAGGCCCTGCCCGCCGCCGATGCACATGGTTTCGAGGCCGTAGCGCGCATTGCGGCGCTTCATCTCGTGCAGCATCGAAGTCAGGATGCGGACGCCGGTCGCGCCGATCGGATGGCCGAGCGAGATGCCCGAGCCGTTGACATTGACGCGCTCGTCCTGCTCCAGCTTCCATTCGCGGAGCACCGCGAGCACCTGGCCCGCGAAGGCTTCGTTGACTTCGATCAGGTCCATGTCGGCAAGCGACTTGCCGATGCGCTGCATCAGCTTGGCGACCGCGGGCACCGGACCGAGCCCGAAGCGCATCGGGTGCACCGCCGCGCCTGCCCAGCCGACGAGACGGGCCATGGGCTGCAGCTTGTGTTCCTCGACATAGCGCTCGGACACCACGAGGCAGCCGGCAGCGGCATCGTTCTGCTGGCTGGCGTTGCCGGCCGTCACGGTGCCTTCGGGCAGCAGCGCGCGCAGCTTGCTCATCGCGCCATAGTCGGCGTCCTCGCGGATGCCTTCGTCGCGCGCGAACATCAGCGGATCGCCCTTCTTCTGCGGCACCGGAACGGGCACCACTTCATCTGCGAAGCGGCCTTCGCGCCATGCGGCAGTCGCGCGCTGGTGGCTGCGCACCGCCCACTGGTCGGACGCCTCGCGCGTGACGCCGTATTCGCGCACGATCATCTCGGTAGATTCGGCTGCGCCCGAGCTCGCGCCATAGCGGCTGACCGGCTGCGAGTTGGCGCGGCCGCGATCGAGGCGGTCGTGGAACTTCACGTCGCCGAGTCGCGCACCCCAGCGCATGTCGGTGCTGTAGTACTCGATGTTGCTCATGCTCTCGACACCCGCGACGAGCACTGCGTCGGCGGCGCCGGTCTGCACCTGCATGGAAGCGTCGATCACCGCCTGCAGGCCGGAGCCGCAGCGGCGGTCCAGCGTGTAGCCGGGAATCTCGTCGGGCAGGCCCGCAACCGCTGCTGCGTAGCGTCCGATGCACGGTGCTTCGCTCGACTGGTAGGACTGCGAGACGATGACTTCGTCGAGGCGGTCCTGCGGGAATCCCGATTTGTCGAGCACCGCGCGCATGACGTGCGCTGCCAGCTTGTCGGCGGACAGCGAAGCAAGGCTGCCGCCGAACTTGCCGATCGGCGTGCGCAGCGGGGAGACGATGTAGGCGTGGGACATGGCTCAGACCCCTGCGACGAGTTCGGGCACGGCCGAGAAGAGGTCCGCTTCGAGGCCGAAGTCGGCGATGCTGAAGATCGGCGCCTCGGGATCCTTGTTGATGGCGACGATGACCTTGGAGTCCTTCATGCCGGCAAGGTGCTGGATTGCGCCGGAGATGCCTGCTGCGATGTACAGCTGCGGGGCGACGATCTTGCCGGTCTGGCCGACCTGCCAGTCGTTGGGGGCGTAGCCTGCGTCCACGGCCGCGCGGCTTGCTCCCAGTGCTGCTCCGAGCTTGTCTGCCAGGGGCGTCATGACTTCGTTGAACTTCTCGGCGCTGCCGAGGGCTCGGCCACCCGAGACGATGATCTTGGCGGCGGTCAGTTCGGGGCGGTCGCTCTTGGTTACTTCACGGCCCACGAAGCTGCTCTTGCCGCTGTCTGCGACGCCTTCAGCGTTCTCGACTGCTGCGCTGCCACCGGTGGCTGCTGCGGCGTCGAAGCCAGTGGTACGAACGGTGATGACCTTGATCGCATCACTGCTCTGCACGGTGGCGATGGCGTTACCGGCATAGATCGGGCGCTCGAAGGTGTCGGCACTGTCCACCTTGGTGATGTCGCTGATCTGGGCCACGTCCAGCTTGGCTGCGACGCGAGGCGCCACGTTCTTGCCGTTGGCCGTGGCCGGGAACAGGATGTGGCTGTAGTTCTTCGCAATGGCGAGGACTTGCGCTGCCACGTTCTCGGCAAGGTTGTCAGCCAAGGAGGGGCTATCCGCCACGATCACCTTGGCAACGCCTGCCACCTGGGCTGCTGCCTTGCCGGCTTCGGCAGCATTGGCACCCGCGACGAGGACATGCACATCACCGCTCTGGCAGGCAATCCCTGCAGTCACGGTATTGAGGGTCGCCGGCTTGAGGGTGGCGTGGTCGTGTTCGGCAATAACAAGTACGGTCATGACAGTCTTCCTCAGATCACCTTGGCTTCGTTCTTCAGCTTGTCCACCAGCGCTGCGACATCGGGCACCTTGATGCCGGCGCCGCGCTTGGGAGGCTCTGCGACCTTGAGCGTCTTCAGGCGCGGAGCAGCGTCCACGCCCAGGTCCGCCGGGGTCACCGTGTCGAGCTGCTTCTTCTTGGCCTTCATGATGTTGGGCAAGGTGACGTAGCGCGGCTCGTTCAGGCGCAGGTCGGAGGTGATGACTGCCGGGAGCGAAAGGGAGAGGGTTTCGAGGCCGCCATCCACTTCGCGGGTGACACTGACCTTGTCGCCGGCGACTTCGACCTTGCTGGCGAAGGTGGCCTGGGGCAGATCAGCCAGCGCAGCCAGCATCTGGCCGGTCTGGTTGTTGTCGTCGTCGATGGCCTGCTTGCCGAGGATGACGAGCCCGGGTTGTTCCTTGTCGACCAGCGCCTTGAGCAGCTTGGCGACGGCGAGCGGCTGAAGTTCTTCCGACGATTCAACGAGGATGCCGCGATCGGCACCAATGGCCATCGCGGTGCGCAGAGTCTCCTGGCACTTGGCATCGCCGCAGGAGACAGCGATCACCTCGGTGGCAACGCCCTTCTCCTTCAACCGCACCGCCTCTTCGACGGCAATCTCGTCGAAGGGGTTCATGCTCATCTTCACGCTGGCGAGTTCGATGCCGGAGCCATCGGACTTCACCTGCGCCTTCACATTCGCGTCGATGACGCGCTTCACTGCCACAAGGATCTTCATGGTTGTCGCTTCAATGGTTTGAATTCGGGAGAAAGCCCAGGCCTTGCAGCCGCAGGCGATCGATGGATTCGGCGTCGAAGCCCCAGTCGTGCAGTGCCGCCTCGCCGCGTTCGCCGCGCTCGGGTGCGCGTACGGGCGTCGCCGAAGGGGTGGCTGAGAAACGCGGCGCAGGTGCGGGCTGCAGCACGCCGTCCACTTCGATGAAGTTGCCGCGTGCCCGGCTTTGCGGGTGCGTGGGCGCCTCGGCGAGGCCCAGAACCGGCGCGACACAAGCATCGCTGCCGTCGAACACCGCGCACCATTCGTCGCGGGTGCGGCTGCGGAATGCGGTCTCGAAAGCTGCACGCAGTTGCGGCCAGCCCTTGCGGTCGTGCTGCTTCGGCAGACCCGCATCGGCGAGACCGAGCTTCTGAATCAGTTCGGCATAGAAGCGCGTTTCGACCGCGCCCACGGCCATGTAGCGGCCATCGCGGGTCTCGTAGGTGTCGTACCAGGGCGCGCCGCCGTCGATCAGGTTGCTGCCACGTTCCTCGCGCCACATGCCCTTGGCGAGCATTCCCCAGAACACGGCGCCGAGTTGCGCCGCGCCTTCGAGCATCGCGGCATCGACCACCTGGCCCGCGCCGCCGCGCTGCACGTTGAGCAACGCAGCCAGCACGCCCATCGCGAGCAGCATTCCGCCGCCGCCGTAGTCGCCGACGAGGTTCAGGGGCACCACAGGCTTGCCGCCAGCGGGACCGATGGCCGAGAGCACGCCGGAGAGCGCGATGTAGTTGAGATCGTGGCCGGCACGTTCCGCGAGCGGGCCGCCCTGGCCCCAGCCGGTCATCCGCGCGTAGACCAGCTTCGGATTGCGCGCCAGCGCGGCTTCGGGGCCGAGCCCGAGCTTTTCCATGACGCCGGGGCGCAAGCCCTCGATGACTACATCCGCGTGCGCCATCAACTCCAGAGCGGCTTGGATGGCTTCGGGCCGCTTCAGGTCCAGCGTCACCGAGCGACGGCCACGACCGGTGATGTCGATGTTGCGCCCTTCGCTCTTGAATCCGAGGTCCCCCGCCTCGACCGCGCGGTTCACGCGGATCACATCCGCGCCCATGTCCGCCAGCAGCATGGTGCCGAAGGGGGCCGGGCCGATCGCTTCGAATTCCAGCACGCGAATGCCGCTCAACACGCTCATCTGCAAGTCTCCAGGGGGTCGTTTTTGGGGTGTGCGGCGAGTATTCAGCGGGGAGCCTCGGGACGCCCCCCCCGCATCGGGTGGTGGGTGGGGCCACTCGTCATCAGGCGGGGCGCTGCTGCACAATGGCCCGCACCTGCCACCCGCCATGTCCGCCACGCCCACCCCGCCGAAGCCGATCGTCAGCACCAAGCTGGTCCCGCCGCGCGGCGCGGGCCGGGTGGTGGCACGTGACAAGCTCATCGCGCAGATGCTCGAAGCCCGCCGCCGGCGCTGCTTCGTGGTCCAGGGCCCCGCGGGCTGCGGCAAGACCACCGCGCTGATCGCATGGCGGCAGGCGCTGCTGCCGCTGGGCTTCGACGTCGCCTGGCTCACGCTGACGCCGGAAGACAACGAGCCCACGCGTCTCATCGATTACCTGCTCGCCAGCCTCGCGCAGGTCGATGCGGCGATCACGCACGAAGCGGCCGAACTCGCGGGCCACGGCATCGACAGCGAAGCCGTCGAGCGCACCGTGGTCGCGCTGGTGCGTGGCATCGCTCGCCATCCGCGCGACCTCGTGCTGGTGCTCGACGACCTCCATCAGTTGAGCGACGCGCGCATCCATGAGGCGCTGCAATGGCTGCTCGACTATTCGCCGCCCAACCTGCACGTGGTGCTGACCTCGCGCACCGCCGTGCCACTGTCGCTGGCCCGCCTGCGCGCGCAGGGGCTGGTTCTCGAACTCGACCTGCGCGACCTGCGTTTCTCGCAGGCCGAATCGGAGCGCTTCCTGCAGGCGCAGCTCGGCACCATCGACCATCGCGATGCGGTGCTGCTGCATGAACTCACCGACGGCTGGGTTGCCGGCTTGCAGCTCTATGCGATCGACTGGAAGAAGCGTCGGCAGGAATCCGGCGGCGATGCCAAGGTGCCGTCCGAGTTCACGCGCGCGCATGTGCAGGACGCGAAAACCTTTGCGTCGTACTTCGAGCGCGAAGTTCTCTCGCGGCTCGCGCCGCAGGAACTGGAGCTGCTGATCAGCGTTTCCACCTGCAACCGCTTCTGCGCCCCGCTGTGCGCCGCCCTTGCCGGCCGGCCCGAGGCGGTGCAGGACATGGCCGCCCTGCTCGCCCGGCTCGAAGCCGACAACCTGTTCATCGTGCCGGTCGAGAGCACCGAGCGCGAGACCTGGTATCGCCTGCATCCGCTGCTGCGCGAGACCCTGCGCGCGCGCTTCGGCCGCCGCAGCGAAGCACGGCGCCTGCATGTGCATGTGGCCGCGTGGCAATGGTTCCGCACGCACGGGTTGCTCGACGAAGCGGTGCGCCACGCGGTGCAGGCCGGCGAGTCATCGGCGGCCGCCGATCTTCTCGAACGGTCGGGCTACGGACTCGCGGTGCGCGGCGAGTTGCGCAAGCTGATCGGGCTGGTGCGCCAGCTGCCACCCGAAGAAGTGCAATCGCGTCCGCTGCTGCGCCTCTGGATGATCCGCCTGGAGCTCTATTCGCGCGACTTCGACGCCTGTGTGGCCAGCATCGCGAGCCTGCGGGCTCAATTGCCCGAGGACGATGCGGTCAACCATTTCACGCTGACCATGCTGCAGGCCACGCTCGCGATCCAGCGCGACGACATCGGCTCGGCAATGAACCTGCTGCCGCAGTTGCTGCAGACACCCGCCGACGCCGACGCAATGACGATCGGCGGTCGCGACAACATCCTGTCGTGGCTCTACATGCAGCGCGGCGAATACGAACGCGCGCGGCAGGTGCAACTCGACAACCCGACGCGGCTGATCGATGGCGTTCCTCTGCTCGGCACCGCTTCGGGAACGTTGCAGGGCCGCTGCCTGATCGGCCTCAGCTACGCGATGCAGGGCCAGATGACCAAGGCCGAGCGCATCTATCGCGACGTGCTGCGCGAGGCCGAGCTGGGTGGCAGCGCATGCACCGACCCGCGACATCTCGCGACCGCGCTGCTCGGCGAGGTGCTCTACGAGCAGAACGAGCCCGAAGCCGTGCGGCAACTGCTCGAAGACCGCGTGGAGGTGCTGGAGCGGGTGTCGATCCCCGATTCGGTTCTGCGCCTCTTCTACATGCTGTCGGCGGCGCACTGGATCGCCGGCCGGCGACTGGAGAGCTTCGCGTGCCTGGAGCGGCTGGAGGACTACGCAACCGACCTCGGCCTGGACAGGCTGCTGGTCTACAGCCTCGCGTCCCAGATGTATCGCCGTCTGCTGCTCGGCGAGCACCAGCAGGCGGAGGAACTGCTCCAGCGTCTGGAGGAACTGGGCAAGCGGCAGACCCGATCCGACAGCGAGCCCTTCAACGAGACGGCGGTCATCATCGAGCGGGTTCGCATCCGCTGGCTGATCGCCCTGGGCAAGTTCGACGCGGCTGCG
Organism: Variovorax sp. Sphag1AA; assembly: GCF_014192575.1. Classification (GTDB taxonomy): domain Bacteria; phylum Pseudomonadota; class Gammaproteobacteria; order Burkholderiales; family Burkholderiaceae_C; genus Variovorax. The sequence goes on from NZ_JACHYC010000001.1 coordinate 1,069,932, forward strand.
GAGCGCATTGACCCGCTGATCGCATGGATGGAATCGCGTAGCCGCCAGCGCCTGATCGCGCAGATGCTGCTGTTGCGCGCGGTGATCGAGTCGCGTCGGGGCCACCGCCCCGTGGCGCGCGAATGCGTGATCTCTGCACTGAAACTGGGGCATCGGCTGGGCCTGCGCCGCACGCTGCTCGATGCCGACCCGGCCGCCACCGAAATGATCCGCCAGATCGGCAGCGATCCGGCGCTCGATCCGGTGCTCGCGTTCTATGTCGAACGCCTCTGTCCGCCGGGGTCTTCAAGCGACGTCGGGGCAGCTTCCGCGCCTGCGAGCCCTTCGCCGACCGCGCCGATCGAGGCCCTGAGCGAACGCGAGCTCGATGTGGTGCGGCTGCTCGCGCAAGCGCTCCCCAACAAGAAAATCGCGCGCACGCTCGGACTTTCGCCGGAAACCGTGAAGTGGCACCTGAAGAACATCTACGGAAAGCTCGGGGTGAGCGGCCGCGATGAAGCGGTGGCGAGGGTGCGCGACTTGACGCTCTAGCAGCCGTGAAATAGTTCACCGTTCCCCGCCACCCCCGGCCGGCGACGTGTCAAATGACATACCAAAGTACTATTTGATCGCCGAAAAATGGGGGCATGCAAGACGAACAAGACACCCCTCGGGATCGAAGCTCATCCTTTGTGCCGATTCACAGCGCACCTCCGGCCAGCGAGGAGCGCGTGTGGCTGAAAGCTGCGGTCATCCTCACTGTCATGTTCGTATTCGGCCTGTCGCTTCTTCGCCTGGCCGGCCTGATTGCGTGACCTGCCGGCCATGCCGATCGATCCCTTGCAGGCAGCCATCAGGGCGCCAAAGCTTCGCCTCAACGACTCCCAGTGGGAGAAATTGCAGAGCCTGGCCAACGACGGGGAAAGCACCGTCGTCGCTGATCCGCCCGCGGGACACAGTCCCCGCCTGACGTCCAATGGGCTGGTGGCCACGGACAGGACGGGCTGCGAGTACCTGACGCTCCTCGGAGCGATGCGCCTGAGCCAGGGGCGCTAGCCCCCTGCCCCCAACCCCCCATTGCGGGGGGCCATTTCCGTCCTCGCCGCCGCGAGTATTCATGGGTCGGACAACCCACCTGAATACCCCCATGCCCGCAGACGTCATCTCCTTGCGCGAAGCCCAGCTCTCCATCGAGGACGGCATCGCCGAGTTCACCCACACGCGCCCGGAGCGGCGCAACCCGCTGTCGCTGGACCTGCGCGCGGACTACATCGAGATGCTCGATCGCGTCGAGAGCGACCGCTCGGTGCGCGCGCTGATCATCACCGGATCGGGCGGCTCCTTCTGCGCAGGCGGCGACCTGCGGAGCCTGCAGGAGCGCCTGCAAAGCGACGACCCCGAGATCAACTCGCCCGACGCGATGCGCCGCCGCCTGATGGCGGGTCACGCGTGGTTCGAGCGTCTGCGCAACCTCGAGATGCCGGTGATCGCCGCGGTGGACGGCCCCGCCGCTGGCGCCGGCATGTCGATCGCGCTCGCGGCGGACTTCATCCTCGCATCGACCCGCGCATCGTTCTCGATGTCCTTCGTCAAGGTCGGCCTGCTGCCTGACATGGCCGCCTTCCACACGCTGCCGCGCATCGTCGGCATGGCGGTCGCGAAGGACCTGATGCTGACCGCGCGTCGCATCGGCGCCGATGAAGCCGAGCGCCTGGGCATCGTCCATTCGCTGCACGACGCGGCCGACCTGCCCGCGCAGGCACGCCGCTTCGCACGCCGCTTCGCAGGTGCATCGCGCGCCGCGCTGGCCATGACCAAACGCCTGCTCCACAAGAGCTTCGAAACGCCCTACGCCGCCATGGCTGAGTTGGAAGCCAACGGCCAGGCGGTTGCATCCGCCACGCCGGAGCATGTCGCCGCAGTGCGCCGTTTTCTTGCGGGCGAGCCTTCGTCCTTCGACTGGGACCGCGAGGCTGCGGCCTGAGCGCGCGTCCTTCCACACATCCAAACCAAAGGAGACCTCCCGTGCAAATCACCCGTACCGTCTACCGGGAAGACCACGAAATGTTCCGCACCACGGTGCGCCGCTTCTTCGAGAAGGAATGCGCGCCGCGCCAGTCCGAGTGGGACCACGCCGGCCGCGTCGACCGCGAGACCTGGCTCAAGGCCGGGCGCGAGGGCTTGCTGTGCATCACCATCCCGACCGAATACGGCGGCGGCGGCGGCGACTTCGGCCACGTGGCGATCTTCAGCGAGGAATACGCCCGCGCCGGCCTGAGCGGCCCCGGCTTCGGCGTGCACTCGGACATCATCGCGCCCTACATCGCACGCGTCGGCAATGAAGAGCAGAAGAAGAAGTGGCTGCCCGGCTGCTGCAGCGGCGAGACGATCCTCGCGATCGCGATGACCGAACCCGGCACCGGCAGCGACCTCAAGGCGGTGCGCGCCACCGCGCGCCGCGAAGGCAATGAATACGTCATCAACGGCAGCAAGACCTTCATCAGCAACGGCCTGAACGCGGACCTGATCATCGTGGTCTGCAAGACCGACCCGAATGCGGGCGCCAAGGGCATCAGCCTCATCGTGGTCGAGGCCGATCGCGCGGGCTTCCGCCGCGGCCGCAAGCTGGAGAAGCTCGGCCAGTACGCGCAGGACACCGCCGAACTCTTCTTCGACGACGTGCGCGTGCCGGCGAGCAACCTGCTCGGCGAGGAAGGCAAGGGCTTCGCCTACCTGATGGGCGAGCTGCCGCAGGAGCGCTTCTCGATCGCCGTCACGGCCGCCGCGCGGCTCGAAGTGGCGCTCGAACAGACGCTCGACTACGTCAAGGACCGCCGTGCCTTCGGCCAGACGGTGTGGGACTTCCAGAACACCAAGTTCAAGCTGGCCGACATCAAGGCGCAGGCGATCGCGGTGCGGCTGATGATCGACCACTACCTCGGCGAGCACATGCGCCGCCGTCTCACGCTCGAAGAGTCGGCCATTGCCAAGCTCTACGCGACCGAGGCACTCGGCAAGGCCCTGGACGAGATGGTGCAGTTGCACGGCGGCTACGGCTACATGCTGGAGTACCCCGTGGCGCGCTCGTTCGTCGACATGCGCGTCAACCGCATCTACGGCGGCACCAGCGAGGTCATGCGCGACCTGATCTCTAGAAAGCTCTGATTCACAAGCACCCAAAGGAAAAGAACCATGACAAACAAAGTGTTCGTCGCCGGCGTCGGCATGATCCCCTTCAAGAAGCCGGGCACCAGTGCCCACTACGACCAGATGGGCGCGGAAGCGATCCGCATGGCGCTGCAGGATGCGGGCATCGCCTACACCGATGTGCAGCAGGCCTACGCCGGCTATGTGTACGGCGATTCGACCTGCGGCCAGAAGACGCTGTACCACGCCGGCATGACGGGCATCCCGGTGCTCAACGTCAACAACAACTGCGCCTCGGGCTCGTCGGCGCTGTTCCTCGCGCGGCAGGCCGTCCAAAGCGGCGCGGTCGACTGCGCGATTGCGGTCGGCTTCGAAGAGATGAATCCAGGCGGCCTCAAGAGCGCCTTTCCTGACCGGCCGTCCGCGCTCGAGCGCGCCAACGCGCTGGTGCTCGAACTGGTCGGCGACGTCGAAGTGCCGAGCAACGCGATCCGCCAGTTCGCCGGTGCGGGCATGGCGCACATGAAGAAGTACGGCACGAAGCTGGAGACCTTCGCGAGCATTCGCGCCAAGGCCAGCCGCCATGCGGCGCGCAACCCGCTCGCGGTGTTCCGCAACGTGGTGAGCACCGAAGACGTGATGAATGCGCCCATGCTGTGGGAAGGCGTGCTCACGCGCCTGATGGCCTGCCCGCCCACCTGCGGCGCGGCGGCGGCGATCATCGTCTCGGAAGACTTCGCGAAGAAGCGCGGCCTGCGCACCGATGTCGCCATCGCCGGCCAGGCACTGGTGACCGACACCCCCAGCAGCTTCGAGACGCGCGACATGATCCGCGTGGTCGGCTTCGACATGACCCGTGCCGCTTCGAAGATCGCCTACGAGCAAGCCGGCGTCGGCCCAGAGGACGTGGACGTGATCGAGCTGCACGACTGCTTCGCGCAGAACGAGTTGCTGACCTACGAAGGCCTGGGCCTGTGCGCCGAGGGCGAAGGCGAGAAGCTGGTCAACGACGGCGACAACACCTACGGCGGTCGCTGGGTCACCAACCCTTCGGGCGGTCTGCTGTCGAAGGGCCATCCGCTGGGCGCAACCGGCCTCGCACAGTGCTTCGAGATCACGCACCAGATGCGCGGCACCGCCGGCGACAAGCAGGTGGAGAACGCCTCGGTCGGCCTGGCGCACAACGTCGGCCTCGGCGGTGCGTGCGTCGTCACCGTGTTCAAGAAGGCGGCCTGACCATGATCGACAAGAAACACATCGGCAAGAACCTCGGCAGCTTCCGGGCGACGCCTGAAGCGGGCCAGCTTCGCTTCTTTGCCAAGGCGATCGGCGAGACGAACCCGATCTACTTCGATGCTTCGGCCGCGCGCGATGCAGGGCACCCCAACCTGCCGCTGCCGCCGACCTTTCTCTTCTCGCTGGAGTTCGAGCAGCCGTCGACCGGCTGGCGCGCGGAACTGGGCATCGAGCCCTCGCGCATCCTGCACGGTGAGCAGCAGTTCACCTATCACCGCATGGCCTATGCGGGCGACACGCTGCAGTACGAGAGCCGCATCGCGGACATCTACGACAAGAAGAACGGTGCGCTGGATTTCATCGTGCGCGAGACGCGCGTGACCAATCAAAAGGGCGAGCACGTCGCGGATCTGCGCAGCGTGATCGTTCAACGCAACGGCTGAAAGGCAACACCATGAGCCAATCTCAATTCGACACGCTGAAAGTCGGCGACTCACTGCCGCCGCTCACGCTGCCCGCCATCGACCGCACCACGCTCGCGCTGTTCGCGGGCGCATCGGGCGACCACAACCGCATCCACATCGACACCGACTACGCACGCCGTGCAGGCCAGGTCGACGTGTTCGCGCACGGCATGCTTTCGATGGCCTACCTCGGCCGCCTGCTCACGCAATGGGTGGACCAGCGCAAGCTGCGCCAGTTCGGCGTGCGCTTCGCGGGCATCACGCACCTCGGCCACATCGTGACCTGCACCGGCCGCGTGACCGAACTGTTCGAAGCCGACGGCGAACGCCGCGTGAAGCTCGAAGTGCAGACCGCCAACCAGTACGGCGACATCAGGATCATCGGCGACGCCATCGTCGCCATCTGACAAACGAACCCCACAACAGGAGAGACACATGGGAAAACTCGACGGCAAGGTGGCACTGGTCACCGGTTCCGGCCGCGGCATCGGCCAGGCGATCGCTTTCAAGCTCGCGAGCGAAGGCGCGCGCATCGTGGTGAATGACCTCGACGCCGATCCGGCGCACGAGACGGTCGAAGAACTGAAGAAGAGCGGTGCTGAAGCCGTGGCCTGCGTCGGCAGCGTGACCGCGCCCGACTTCGCCGATCGCTTCATCAAGACGGCGGTCGACAACTACAAGGGCATCGACATCATCGTCAACAACGCCGGCTACACCTGGGACGACGTGATCCAGCGCATGACGGACGAGCAATGGCACGCGATCGTCGACTGCCACATGACGGCGCCCTTCCGCATCCTGCGCGCGGCCTACCCGGTCATCAAGGCAGCCAACAAGGCAGAAGCCGCCGAAGGCCGCGAAGTGTTCCGCAAGGTGGTGAACATCTCTTCCACCTCGGGTCTGAACGGCAACGCCGGCCAGGTGAACTACTCGGGCGCCAAGGCCGGCGTGACGGGCATGACCAGAGCATTGGCGCGCGAATGGGGCCGCATGAAGGTCAACGTGAATGCGGTGGCCTTCGGCTTCATCCTGACGCGCATGACCTCGGTCAACGCCAAGGACGGCGCGACGGTCAAGATCGAAGGACGCGACATCCGCGTCGGCGTGAGCCCCGAGATCATCGCGTCGCACGCACAGCGCTGCCCGCTGGGCCGCCCGGGCACCACCGAGGAAGCCGCTGGCGCGGTGTACCTGTTCTGCTCGCCCGAGTCGAACTACATCACCGGCCAGACCGTCGCGGTCTCGGGCACGCCGCAGTAAGAACGCTCAGGGAGATTGCAGGCGCTTGAGCAGTTCCAGCGTGGGGAAGCCATCGGCGACGAGACCCGCGCTGCGCTGGTAGCTGCGCACGGCGCTGCGGGTCGCCGGCCCCAGAAGGCCGTCGGGTTCGCCGCTGGAAAAGCCTTGCTGGTTCAGCGCCGCCTGCAGGTCACGCACCTGGCTCCGCGTGAGCGGCGTCAGGTCGCGCGGCCACTGCGCCTTCACGCCGGGGCCGCCTTCGAGGCGCTGCGACAGCAGGCCCACGGCAAGCGCGTAGCTGTCCGAGTTGTTGTAGCGAAGGATGGATCGGTAGTTGGGGCCGACCAGAAAGGCCGGACCGCGAGATCCCGCCGGCAGCAGGATCGCGCCGTCGGTGAACTCGGGCAGCGGCCGGCCGTCCATGGTGCGCACACCCAAGGCGGCCCATTGGCTGCTCGGCTGCCGAATGCTCGAATCCGCGCGGCTGTAGTCAAAGCCGGACGGTAACTGGACTTCCGCACCCCACGGCTGACCGCGCTGCCAGCCCGAACTGGCCAGGAAGTTCGCGGTCGACGCCATCACGTCGGGCATGCTGCCCCAGATGTCCCGCTTGCCATCGCCATCGGCATCCACCGCATAGCGCAGGAAGTTCGACGGCAGGAACTGCGTCTGCCCCATCGCGCCGGCCCAGGAGCCGATCATGTGTGCGTGGTCGATGTCGCCGTTCTCGATGATCTTGAGCGCCGCGCGCAACTCGCCGCGCGCCCAGTCGCGTCGGCGACCTTCGTACGCCAGCGTCGCGAGCGCATCGATGGCAGGCGTGTTGCCGAAGTTGCTGCCGTAGTTGCTCTCGATGCCCCAGATCGCCACGATGATGCTCGCCGGCACGCCGTAACGCGCCGATGCGGCATCGGCGGCCGCGCGGATCTGCGCAAGCTTCTCCTGGCCGGTGGCGACGCGCTGCGCTGAAACGGCCGTGTCGAGGTAGTCCCACACCGGGCGGACGAACTCGGGCTGCGAGCGATCGAGCTCGATCACGCGCGGCAGGTATTGCACGTTGTCGAAGGCATCGCGCAGCGCAGCCTCGCCGACGCCGGCCGCGCGCATCTCGGCGCGGAAGTCCTTGACCCATTGGGCGAATCCCTGTTCGGGCCCGGGCTGGTTCTGGCCAGCCGGGGGCTGCGGCCGAGCCGGCGGCGGCTGGACGGGCGTCGCAGGCGTCTGGGGCGTCGCAGGGGCGACAGGCGGCTGCTGAGTGGCGCAGCCCGCAAGGACGGCGATCGCCAGAACGGACGCAGTGCGCCGCGTCCGGAAAAGCAATGAGGCATTGATTCTCTGCATCCTGCGCATTCTCTCGCGATGCGCACGCCCCCCCACCGCGGGTGGGCTCCCGCGACAGTCGCACTGCTCTACTGCAGCCATACGAGCCGGCGATGCAGCCAGCCGAAATCGGAGACACGCATGTACCTGACCCAGAGCCTCCAGCGCTCTCTTCAGCAGACGCCCGATCGCGTCGCGACCACCTTCCGCGGCCGGCGCCGCACGTTCCGCGAGTTCGGCGATCGCGTCGCGCGGCTCGCCGGCGCGCTTCGCACGCAGGGCATGAAACCCGGCGACCGCGTCGGCATGCTCGCGCTCAACACCGACCGCTATCTCGAATACATGATGGCCGTCTGGTGGGGCGGCGGTGTGCTCAACCCGGTCAACATCCGCTGGAGCGTGCCGGAGGTGGTCTATTCGCTCGACGACTGCGACACACGCATCCTGATCGTCGACGACCACTTCGTCCGCATGGCGGAGGGCATCCGCGCGAAGGCGAAGCACGCGCCGCTCTTCATCCATGCGGGCGACGGCGAAGCGCCGGAGGGAATGCTGTCGTACGAATCGCTGATCGCAGGCGCGGAGCCGATCGAGGACGCGGGCCGCGGCCGCAATGACCTCGCCATCATCATGTACACCGGCGGCACCACCGGCTTTCCCAAGGGGGTGATGCAGTCGCACCTGAACCTCTGGTCCGCCTGCATCCAGCGCATGGCCGAGATGCCGCCGCTGGCCGATGGTGCCTCGCTGCATGTGGCACCGCTCTTCCATATCGCGGCACTGGCACGCGCGCTGACGCAGTTCATCGCGGGCGGCACGCAGGCCATCGTGCCGATGTTCGATGCCCGCGAAGTGCTGGAAACCATCGAGCGCGAGCGCGTGAGCGACACGTTGCTGGTGCCGACGATGATCCAGGCGCTCCTTGCGCATCCCGACTTCGGGCGCCACGACCTGTCGAGCTGGCAGCGGCTCGCATACGGTGCGGCGCCAAGCGCTGGCGCGATGGTCGAGCAGGTGCTGGCCGCCCTGCCCCATCTGCAACTCAGCCACTCCTATGGCCTCACCGAGGCCTGCCCGATCGTCTCGTCCAACCCGCCGGAGAACCATGGCGAGGAAGCCCGGCGAAGCGGCCTCGTGCGTTCGGTCGGCCGGGGCGGCTATGCGGTCAACGTGAAGATCGTCGACGCCGAAGGCAATGAAGTGCCGCGCGGCACCGTGGGCGAGATCACCGTCCGCGGCCCCAATGTCATGCAGGGCTACTGGAACAAGCCGGAAGAAACCGCGCGCGCACTGCGCAATGGCTGGCTATGGACCGGCGACGGCGCCTACATGGACGAGAACGGCTACATCTTCATCGTCGACCGCATCAAGGACATGATCGTGAGCGGTGGCGAGAACGTCTATTCGGCCGAAGTCGAGAACGCGATTGCGCAGCACCCCACAGTGGCGATGTGCGCAGTGATCGGCATCCCCGACGAGCGCTGGGGCGAGGCGGTGCATGCGGTCGTCGTGACGAAGCCCGGCGCGAAGGTCACCGCTGAAGAAATCCGCAAGCACTGCCACGACTTCATCGCCGGCTACAAGTGTCCGAAGAGCGTGGAGTTCCGCGCGGAGCTGCCACTGTCCGGCGCCGGCAAGATCCTCAAACGCGACCTGCGCGCGCCCTTCTGGCCGAACAGGAAACAGGCGGTGAACGCATGATGGCCGACGTCGAAGCGCCCGCGATGCAGGCCGCACCCACCGGGTACGTGCTGCTGCAGGCCGGTCCGGGTTTCGTGCGCGAGATCGGCGGCCTGCATGTGCACGAGACGCTGCCCGCGGTCGGCATCCGTATCGAAGGCGGGCACCTGAATTCGATCCGCATCGCCCACGGCGGGTTTCTCGCGACCATCGCCGACACCGCGTTCGGCGTTGTGCTCAAGCGCGCACTTGCACTGCCCACTTCACCCGCCACCGTGAGCCTCACCGTCGACTACATGTGCGCGGTGCGCGAAGGCGAATGGCTCGAAGCCTTTGTCGAGATCCAGAAGGCGGGCCGGCAACTTACCAACGCGAGCTGCGTCCTGAAGGTCGGCGACACGATCGTCCTGCGCGCCACCGGCGTCTTCGTGATGCCGCGCCCCGAACAACACACAAACGGAGACAAGCCATGAAGAAACGGACCTTTCTCGCCCTTGCGGCGCTGACCTGCTGCAGCCCCTTCGCGGGCGCCCAGACCTATCCGACCAAGCCCATCACCTTGGTCGTCCCCTCGGTGGCGGGTGGTGCGGTCGACGTGATCGCGCGGTCGCTCGCGGACGAGATGAGCAAGCGGATGGGCCAGGCCATCATCGTCGACAACCGGCCGGGCGCGGCGGGCATGCTGGCCGCGCAGTACGTCGCGCGCGCCAACCCCGATGGCTATAGCGTGCTCGTCACGCATTCGGGACCGATCCTGAACGCGCCCTTCCTCTTTGCGAAGGTTCCCTACGACGTGAAGCGCGACCTGAGCCTCATCTCGCAGTTGTGCACCGGGCAACTCGTGCTGGCGGTCAACACGACGATCACGCCCGCGAAGACGATGAAGGAGTTCGTCGCCTGGGCCGAGCGAAACAAGGGCAACGTGAGCTACGGCTCCTACGGCATCGGTACGGCCGGACACCTCATGGGCTCGTACCTCAGCGATTCACGCAAGCTGGACATGGTGCATGTCGCCTACAAGGCCGAAGCGCCGATGCTGCAGGACCTCATCGGTGGACAGGTCGCCTGGGGCATCGCCTCGACCGGCTCGCTCGCGCCGCACGTGGCAACGGGCCGCGTGCGCATCCTCGCGGTGATGGGCGACCATCGCATGCCCGACTACCCCAATGTGCCGACGATGGCCGAAGCGGGATTCCCAGATAGCGAATTCAAGACCGTGGGATGGATCGCGATGCTCGGTCCGGCCAATCTGCCGCCACCGGTGCTTGCACGGCTGGAGCAGGAAGCCCGCGCCGCGGTGCAGACGACCACGATGAAGGCGCGTTTCCAGGCTTTCGGCATGGAGGTCATGGGAACCACTTCCGCCGAGTTCCGCCGCGACTTCGACGCGACCGCACCGATCAGCGAACGGATGATCCGCAATTCGGGCGCGAAGGTGGAGTGACGTCATGAATGCCCCGGCAGACGACAACTTCGACAACGCGCATCGCGGCTTCGTCGCCACCATCCCCGACGCGGAGATCCGCGACGCCAAGGGCCGGATGGTGTGGAGCATGCGCGACTACGCCTTTCTCGACGACCCGGAGCCCGCGCCCACGGTGCACCCCAACCTCTGGCGGCATGCGCGGTTGAACGCAGTGCACGGCCTCTTCAAGGTGACCGAGCGCGTCTACCAGGTGCGCGGCTTCGACGTGGCCAACATCAGCTTCATCGAAGGCGACACCGGCGTGATCATCATCGACCCGCTGACAGTCGCCGAGACCGCGGAGGCCGCGCTCAAGCTCTACCGCGCGCATCGCGGCGACCGCCCGGTGACCGGGATGATCTACACCCACAGCCACACCGATCACTTCGGCGGTGCGCGCGGTGCGCTCGACGAAGCCGATGCGATCGCGCGGCGCGTGCCGATCGTCGCGCCCAAGGGTTTCATGTGGCACACGGTGTCGGAGAACCTCATCGCGGGCAACGCGATGGGACGACGCGCCATGTTCCAGTTCGGATCCAGCCTGCCGAAGAGCGCCTGTGGCCATGTGGACTGCGGCATGGGCAAGGCCGTCCCCAACGGCACGCAGACGCTGCTGCCGCCTACGCAGACCATCGAACGCGAGACCGAGACGCATGTGATCGACGGCGTGGAGATCATCTTCCACCTCGCGCTGGAGAGCGAAGCCCCCTCGGAGATGTTCATGCACTTCCCGGGGCTGCGCGCGCTCAACACCGCGGAGATCGGCACGCAGGCGCTGCACAACCTCTGCCCGCTGCGAGGTGCGCAGGTGCGCGACGCGCGGCTGTGGTCGCGGTATCTGGATGAAGCGCTCGACCGCTATGCGCCGACCGCTGATGTGGTCTTCGCGCAGCACAACTGGCCGACCTGGGGCAACGAGAACATCCGCTTCTACCTGCGCCAGCAGCGTGACCTCTACAAGCACCTGCACGACCAGACGGTGCGATTGATGAACCGCGGGCTCACCGGCATCGAGGTGGCCGAAGCCATGACGCTCCCCGCATCGCTCGCCGAGCCCTGGGCCAACCACGGCTTCTACGGGACGATCTCGCACAACGTGAAGTCGATCGTTCAGTACTACCTGGGCTGGTACGACGGCAACCCGGCGCATCTGCAGGCGCTGCCACCGGAGATGTCGGGGCCGCGCTATGTCGAGTACATGGGCGGCGCCGAAGCACTGCTGGAGCGGGCCCGCGCCGATTTCGGGCGCGGCGAGCATCGCTGGGTTGCAGAGGTCACGAACCATCTCGTCTTCGCGCAGCCCGACAACGCCGATGCGCGCGCACTATGTGCCGACGCGCTGGAACAGCTCGGCTTCGCGACCGAATCGGCCACCTGGCGCAACGCCTACCTGCTCGGCGCGCAGGAACTGCGCAAGGGCGTGCTCAACATCCGCCGCCGGAACATCAGCCGCGACATGGTCTCGGCCTTGCCGATCGAACTGCTGCTGGACTACTTCGCGATCCGAATCGACGCGCAGCAGGCCGAAGGCGTCGAGATGCGCATCGAGTGGTTCAACCCCGACACCAACGAGCGCTGGGCCATGCGCCTCGAGAACGCGACCATGACCTACCTGCCCGGCCCGGTGCTTGGCGATGCGACCGCGCGCGTCTCGATCGGCCGCGATGCACTGGCCGCACTCCAGATGGACCCTGCCGGCCTGCCTGCCGCCTTCGAGCGCCTGCATGGCGAAGGCCGCATCGGCGTCGACGGCAACGCATCGAGCGTGGTCCGGCTGCTGGGCATGCTCGAAGTGTTCGAGGGCATGTTCCACGTCGTCGAGCCCTGATCTTCCAAGGAATCCAATGCACCACTACAGGCTTCTCTCCAACGGCCGCTTGATCGACGCGCCGCTGATTTTCAAGGTGATCGACCCTGCGACGGAAGAGATCATCGGCAACGCGCCGGACTGCACGCCCGGGTTGCTCGACGACACCGTGACCGCCGCGCAGGCCGCCTTTCCCGGCTGGCGCGAAACGCCGATCGATGCACGCCGCGAGCGCATCGAAGCGCTCGCGAACTGCATCAAGAACAATGCCGAGGAACTCGCGCGCCTGCTGACCGCAGAGCAAGGGCGTCCGCTCGCGCTCGCACGGCAGGAGGTCCTGGGCTGCGTCCACTGGTGCCGCACCATCGCGAAGATGGATCTGCCCGAAAGCACCCGCATCGACAAGGCCGGCGTGACCTGGACCACGCGCCGCGTGCCGCTGGGGGTGGTTGCGGCGATCGTGCCGTGGAACTTCCCGTTCGCGCTCGCAGTGTGGAAGCTCGCGCCCGCGCTGCTTGCCGGCAACACGGTGATCGTGAAGCCTTCGCCCTTCACGCCGCTGACCGCACTCCGCCTCGGCGAGCTGGCGGCAGATATCTTCCCGGCCGGGGTGTTGAACGTGCTGTCGGGCGGCGATGCCCTCGGGCCTGCGCTCACGGCACATCCGGGCATCGCGAAGGTGACCTTCACCGGTTCCACCGCGACCGGCCGGCGCGTGATGAGTTCGGCGGCCGCCACGCTCAAGCGCCTCACGCTGGAGCTGGGTGGCAACGACGCGGCGATCGTCATGCCCGACGTGGACGTCGCCAAGGTCGCGCGCAGGCTCTTCATGGGCGCATTCATGAACTCGGGCCAGGTGTGCATCGCAGCCAAGCGCATCTACGTCCACGATGCGATCTACGACCAGTTCGCGAAAGCTTTCGTCGCCGCGGCCGAATCCGCGACGATGGGCCCCGGTGCCGACGAGCGCACCGTGCTCGGCCCGGTGCAGAACCGTCCGCAGTACGAGCGGGTGAAGGACCTGATCGAAGCCACGCACAAAGCCGGCCACCGCTTCCTGACGGGCGGCGCGGTGCCCGAAGGCCCGGGCTTCTTCATCCCGCCCGCCGTGGTCGACAACCCGCCCGACGATGCGCGCGTCGTGGTCGAGGAACCCTTCGGCCCTCTCGTGCCGCTCCTGCGCTTCAGCGAGGTGGACGAGGTCGTGCGCCGCGCGAATGCCTCGGAGTTCGGCCTCGGCGGCTCGGTCTGGTCGGCGGATGTCGAACAGGCGAAGGCCATCGGCGCACGACTGGAGACCGGCACGGTCTGGATCAACAACGTGCAGCTCCTGGACCCGCTCGCGCCCTTCGCCGGCCGCAAGCAATCGGGTGTGGGCGTCGAGAACGGCGCCGAGGGGCTTCTCGAATTCACCGCAATCCAGACAATGGTGGCCTGACGGTCGCCATCCTTCCCCACTCACTAGGGCTCACCATGCAAATGAAATCCAAGGCTGTCGTGTTCCGCGCGGACGGCGTCACCGTCCATGTCGAGGACATCGTCGTCGACCCGCCCGGGCCGAACGAAGTCATGATCCGCCTCGCGGCCTGCGGCGTGTGCCACAGCGATCTTTCCGTGACCAATGGCACCTTGCCGCTTCAACCACCGGTGATCCTCGGGCACGAAGGCGCAGGGGTGGTCACACAGGTCGGTGCGGGCGTGACCGACCTGAAGGTCGGCGACCACGTCATCAGCAGCTTCGTCAACACGTGCGGCCGCTGCCGCTACTGCACCACCGGTCGCCCGAACCTCTGCGATGCCGGCAACACCACGCCGTGGAGCCTGCCCGGCGGCCACGTGCGCACGCACGATGCGTCCGGCCAGCCGCTCAACATCATGGGGGGTTGCGGCGTGATGTCCGAATACGCAACGCTGCATGAGAACAACGTGGTGAAGATCGCGCCCGATGCGCCGCTCGACCGCTGCGCGCTGATCGGCTGCGGCGTGATGACCGGCTGGGGCGCCGCCTGCAATACGGCGAAGGTGGAGCCCGCATCCATCTGCGTGGTGTTCGGCGCGGGCGGCGTGGGCCTCAGCGCCATCCAGGGCTGCCAGAACGCGGGTGCCTCGATGATCGTCGCGGTCGACATGCTCGCGAGCAAGCTGGAGATGGCGAAGCTCTTCGGCGCCACGCATGTGGTCGATGCGTCGAAATCCGAGAACCTCGTGAAGGAACTGCGCAAGCTGACCGGCGGCGGCGCCGACTATGCCTTCGAATGCGTGGGCCACGGCGAGATCGTGGCGCAGGCCTACGGGTGTCTCCGCAAGGGCGGCACCGCGGTGGTCGTCGGGCTCGCCGGTCCGGCGGATCTCACCAGCCTGCGCACCGCGAGCTTCGCGCTCGAAGAGAAGACGATCAAGGGCAGCTACTACGGCTCGACCCGGCCGCGCCACGACTTTCCGCGGCTCGTTTCGCTCTATCAGAGCGGCAAGCTCAAGCTCGACGAACTCATCACGCGGCGCTACCGCATCGACGAGGCACCGCAGGCCTTCGAGGATCTTGCGCAAGGCCGTAACGCACGGGGCGTGATCGTTTTCGACTGAGCGGCCTGCTCAGGCGCCTCGGGCCGCCAGGCGCGACTTCACGGCACGGACCAGCGGTTCGATGCACGACGGAGGGAACGGCGACACGCTGCTGACGTTGATCTCGCAGAGCACATAGCGGTCGTCCTGCCCGGACGCCGGCTCGCCGAACATGAAGTCGCAGTCCCATAGCAGCGGCAATTGGTCGCGGGTCAACCCGACGCGCTCCCGCAGTTGGTCGACCCATTGCGTTTCGAGCAGCCGCTTGAGCGTCTGGAACTGCGACAGATGCGCGTCGTGATAGAGCCTGGGGCCAGGCACCGGTGCCGGCTGCCCTGGCTGCGCCGGGTACAGGGCATTGATCGCCTGGTGACCGAAGCCGGTCACGCGATCCTCGACGAGATAGGCGCGCACCATGCCGTCGACCAGACGCGGCTGCCACGCCTGGTCGATCATGTGGCCGCCATTGGTGGGCTCGAAGTACGGCGCCATACGCTGCAGTAGTGCCGGAAGGTCGATCCGCTCCTCCTCGCTCCCGCGCTGCGCGTGCCGCACGCGAAGCAGAGGCGAGCCTTCGACGCGCTCGACCCGCCACACACCGATGCCGCTGTGCCCCCGGTACTGCTTGAGCACCCGCGCCCCGGCGCGCAGGCGATCGGGCAACCCGGCGGCGAGCTGTTCGAGGCTTTCCACCCGAACCGTGTCGCTGCCGAATGCGAGATCGCGCACGTCGACCAGGACGTCCTTGGTTCCCAGTCGCAGGATCGCGTCTGGATGCGTGCTGACCAGGACACCTGCCCGCGCCACGTCACGCAGGATGAGATCGAGCTTGTCACGTCGCCGGCCGCCCTCGATCGGGTTGCACCAGACGAGCACGGCGTCGACGCCAAGTAGCTGCGCGGCGACCTCGTCGGCGAAGTCATCGTTGAAGATGGCCGGTTGCGCCGCCACGCCAGCAGCCGCGAAGGATGCGAACAGCGCTGCGAATCGGCTTTCGGATGGATCGCTGCGGTCACGCGCGGCTCGGTCGCCTGGGTAGAGCAAGGCCACGGACATCGGACGCATGGACATCGTGACGTTCATCGTGGCTCCTGGCGCCGTTGCGAGGCGATCTTCCCCGACTGCGCAGGTTGGTGTCTACTGACACATCGCCCAATGAACACCTATCCCGCCATCCACGGCGGCCTCCTCGCCCTGTTAGCAGCGACGCTCTTCGGCATCAGCGCGCCGTTTGTCCAGCGTGCCGGCGCGGGGCTCGGGCCGTTCTCGACTGCGGCGCTGCTCTATGCCGGCGCTGCCGTCATGGGCGCGCTCCTGCGCCAGCCGCTCGAACGAGAAGCATCCGTTCGTCGCGGCGATCTCGGCCGGCTAGCGCTCATGGCGCTCTTCGGCGCCGGCATCGCGCCAGTTGCACTCGCATGGGGCCTGCAGCACACGAGCGGCACCAGCGCCTCCCTCATGCTGGCGCTCGAGGCGCTGTTCACCGCCGTGCTCGCCCGTCTGCTCTACCGCGAGGTGATGGATCGCCGCGTGTGGACGGCAATGCTCTTGCTGTTCGCAGGCGGCATCGCACTCGTGCTCGATCGAGGCCTGGCTGGCAGAACGCAAGGGCTCGGCCTTCTCGCAGTGCTTGGTGCCACTGCTGCCTGGGGAATCGACAACGCGCTGTCGCGCCCGCTGGCAGAGCGCGATCCCGGGCAAGTGGTGCTCGGCAAATCCCTGCTGGGCGCAACGATCACCGCCACGCTCGCGTTCGCATCTCGCGAGCCGCTACCAGGCTGGAGTGCTGCGCTTGGGCTGCTCGCAATCGGCGCGAGCGGCTACGGTTTGAGTCTGCGGCTCTATCTGCTCGCGCAGCGCGCGTTCGGCGCGGCACGCACGGGCTCGGTCTTCGCGTTTGCGCCTTTCATCGGTGCCCTTGGCGCGATCGCGCTCGGCGACCGGTCGCTCAGCACCGGCATGGCCATCGGCGGCGCGCTGATGCTTTCAGGTGTCGTGCTGCATCTGGCGGAGTCGCATGGCCATGAACACGATCACCATGAACTCCAGCACGAGCATGCGCACTCGCATGACGATGGGCACCACACGCATACGCACGACCCGATGCCCGTGGGCCCGCACAGCCACCCGCATCGCCACGAGCCCTTGAGGCATTCGCATCCGCATGTGCCGGATGCTCATCACACCCATGAGCATCCGTAGCACCCCTACCAAAGCCGCGCCAGAGGCATCACGACACCGGTGAACAGCGACGTTGCCATGGGCCTTGGCCGGAACGAGCGCGCAATGCCCACGTCGAACGTCAGTCGCCGGGTCGGGCTGTACGTGACCGCCGCAAGAAGCTGCATGCCGTTGTCGGCCCCGTTGCGATGAGTGCCGGAGACTTCCCCGGTCAGTTCCCACGGTCCTGACCACAAGGTCGAGAACGAAGCCGAAGCGCCGATCTGCGTGTGCGAAGTGCCGGGATCGGCCTGCCCCAGTTGCGTCGCGTTGAGGTTGGCGTCCATGTGCAACGGCCCGAGGTTGCGGCTGAAGATCGTGTTGATCGTGTAGTCGGTCTTGCCGCTGCCGATCACGTCGTTGGCGGTCGGCAGCTTGACATCGAACTCCATGCCGAACGCCGTCGCATCGTCGACGATCCACGCCCGCTTCAACGTCAGGGTGGTGTCGCCCACGCCTTGCGACCGGCCGAGGTCGCCGTTCTGCCAGACGTACGCTTCCCCGCCGACGAGCACACCCCACTTGTCGTCGAAGGCCAGCTTGAGGAGATAAGGCGTGCTGTTGCGCAAGGACTGGCCGTCGCTCCTGCGCTGGCCGCCGAGCTCGAGTTCGAGCTGGCCCGGCGCAGGCAACTGCGCAGGGCTCGAGACCGAGGGGCGATAGGGGGTGATGGGCGGCCCGCCGTCGTTGTCGTCTGCATGCGCGATCCCCGCCGCAGCCATCGAGCCGAGTGCCAGTGCCGCGATGCGAGCCGTCAGGTGATGAAGCATGCGTTGATTGTGATGCCGCGGCCTTGGCAGTTGCCTGACTTTTCATCCCTCGCCTCCGGCACCTCCCGACTCGACACGGGGGAATGCGAGCCCTATAGTCGCTTTCCTCCTGGGCCGCGACAGCACCCGGAAGAGCCGCTGCCAACAGTGGCGCAGGAGATCTCGACAGTGCCAATCCACAACGAAGGAGACGCAATGAAAAAGTCGATTCTCATGGTCGCAGGTACCCTGCTCGCCGCCCTCCTCGCCGCCACGCCGGCCATGGCCCAGAAGAAGACGCTGGCCGTCGTCGTGAAGGGCCTGGACAACCCCTTCTTCACCGTGCTCGGCGATGGCTGCGCGCTGTGGAACAAGGAGAACGCCAGCTCCGAGTACACCTGCCTCTACACCGGCCCGGCTTCCAGCGCCGACGAGGCAGGCGAAGTCCAGATCGTGGAGGACCTCATCAACAAGGGTGTCGCCGGCATCGCGATCTCGCCGTCGAACGCGCCGGCCATGGCGACGATGCTCAAGGCCAAGGCCCCGAAGATGCCGATCATGACGATCGACGCCGACCTCGCGGCCTCGGATCGTGCGCTGCGCAAGACCTATCTCGGCACCAACAACTACGACATGGGCGTGCTGATGGCCAAGCACCTGAAGGAACTCAACCCCAAGGGCGGCACGGTGTGCATGCAGCTCGGCAACGTCGCTGCCGACAACATCAACGCGCGCGCGGCGGGCTTCCGCGACACCGTCAGCGGCAAGAAAGGCATCGACCGGCTGAAGGGCGAAGGCGGCTGGACCGAGATCGCCGGCTGCCCGCTCTTCACCAACGACCAGATCGACCTGGCGAATCAGCAGATGTCGGATGTGTTCACCAAGAACCCAAAGCTCAATGCCTTCATCCTGGTCGGCGGCTGGGCGCAGTTCGGTCCGCAGGCCTACGCGCAGGTGACCGACCAGGTGATGCCGAAGCTGAAGTCCAAGGAGCTGATCATCATCGCGGGCGACACCTTGCCGCCGCAGCTCGATGCGCTAAAGGCCGGACGAAGCCACGCGCAGATCGGCCAGCGCCCGTTCGAGATGGGCCACCGCGCGCCGGTCGTGCTGATCGATCTGATCAACGGCAAGCAGGTCGCGGACCCGCTCTACACGGGCCTCGACGAATGCGTGCCGACCAACCTGGACAAGTGCCCGGCGAAGTGACGTCCGTGCTGGAGCTCTCCCGGATCTCCAAGCACTTCGGCGCGATCCAGGCACTGACCGATGTGTCGCTGTCGCTGCGGGCCAGCGAGGTCGTCGGCCTGATGGGCGACAACGGCGCCGGAAAGTCGACCCTGGTGAAGATCGTCGCGGGCAACTACCCGCCCAGCGACGGGTCGGTGAGCATGGCGGGCCGTCAGGTGGTTTTCCACAAGCCCGCCGACGCGCGTGAGGAAGGCATCGAGATCGTCTACCAGGACCTCGCGCTGTGCGACAACCTCACGGCCGCGGAGAACGTCTATCTCGGCCGCGAGCTCACGTTCGGCATGGGCCCGTTCAAGGTGCTGAACTACCGCGCGATGTTCCAGCGCGCGGGCGAACTCTTCGCCGAGCTGAAATCCGAGACGAGGCCGCGCGATCTCGTGCGACGCATGTCCGGCGGCCAGCGGCAGGCGGTGGCAATCGCGCGCACGCGGCTGGCCGATCCGCGCATCGTGCTGATGGACGAGCCGACCGCCGCGATCAGCGTGCGGCAGATCGCCGAGGTGCTGAGCCTGATCCGCCGGCTGCGCGATCACGGGATCGCGGTGGTGCTGATCAGCCACCGCATGCCGGACGTCTTCGCGGTCGCCGATCGCATCGTGGTGCTTCGCCGGGGCATCAAGGTGGCGGACAAGCCGATCGCGCAAAGTTCGCCAGAAGAGGTGACCGGGCTGATCACCGGCGCCATCGAGTACGCCTAAGGAGAGCCGATGTCCGCGACGCTCGAAGAACACATCGACCGCCGCGCCCATGGCACCTGGCTCGGCTGGCTGGTGAGCCAGCAGACCTTCTGGGTCTCGGTTGCGGCGGTGACGGCCTTCGTGGTGCTCTCGCTCGCGAGCGACGTGTTCGCGACGCAGCAGAACCTGTTCAACGTCACGCGCAACTTCGCCTTCGTCGCGATCATCGCGATCGGCATGACGGCCGTGATCATCACGGGCGGCATCGATCTCTCGGTGGGCGCGGTCTTGGTGCTCTCGGGCATGGTGATCGGCATGACGATGCATGCGGGCATGTCGATCTGGCTGGCCGTTCCGCTGGCGCTCGGCGCGTCGCTGGTGGTGGGCGCTTTCAACGGGCTGATGATCGCGTACGTCGGCGTGCCGCCGTTCGTGGTCACGCTGGGCATGCTGTCGATCGCGCGCAGCCTGGCGATGGTGCTGTCGAACAACCGCATGGTGTACGAGTTCGGGCCCGACCAACCCAGGCTGCTGGCGCTCGGCGGCGGCTTCGTCAACCTGGCATTGCCCTTCATGGACCCGATACGGATCCCGAGCCCGGTCATCTTCCTTCTCGTGCTGCTGGTCATCGCGAGCATCGTGTTCCGCTGGACGCGATGGGGTCGCCATCTCTATGCCATCGGTGGCAACGAACGCGCGGCGACCATGACGGGCGTGCCGGTGAAGCTGGTGAAGGTCAGCGTCTACATGTTCTGCAGCCTCTGCGCGGGCATCGCGGGCATCCTCGAAGTCGGCTGGCTCGGCACGGTGACCACCAGCCTTGGGCAAGGCATGGAGCTGTCGGTGATCGCGGCCTCGGTGATCGGCGGCACCAACCTCGCCGGCGGCATCGGCACCGCCTTCGGTGCGGTCGTGGGTGCGGCGCTGATCGAGGTCATCCGCAACAGCCTGATCCTGCTTGGCATCAGCACCTTCTGGCAAGGAACCTTCGTCGGCAGCTTCATCATCGTCGCGGTTCTGTTCGACCGGCTGCGCGCACGCGGCGCGAACGACTGAGCGCGCCCTGCGCCGCTCGCATGGCCGATGTATAACCACCGGCACCCCGCCGCGTTGGCGACAACCAAGAAAGAGACAGACAACAGAATGGAATCCATCGAACAACGCACCATCTCCAAGATCAGTTGGCGGCTGTTGCCGCTGCTGATGGTGAGCTATTTCATCGCCTACCTCGACCGCGTCAACCTCGGCTTCGCCGGCGCATCGATGTCGAAGGACCTGGGCTTCAGTGCCACCGTGTTCGGCAATGCGGCGGGCATCTTCTTCATCGCCTACTTCCTGTTCGAAGTGCCCAGCAATCTGGCGCTCGAGCGCTTCGGCGCGCGTCGGTGGATCGCCCGCATCATGCTGAGCTGGGGCGTGCTCTCGATGGCACAGGCCTGGGTCGGCGGCGCCACGAGCTTCAACGTCGTGCGCTTCCTGCTGGGTATCGCGGAGGCCGGTTTCTTCCCGGGCGTGATCTTCTATCTGACCTTGTGGTTTCCCGCGGCCTATCGCGCGCGCATCGTCGGCTGGTTCATGTTCGCGGTGCCGATCTCGACCGTGATCGGCTCGCCCATTTCAGGCTACATCCTCAACATGGACGGCTTCTGGGGCATGCATGGCTGGCAGTGGCTCTTCATCCTCGAAGCGATACCCGCCATCATCCTGACCTTCGTCGTGTTCTTCTACCTGCCGGATCGTCCGAAGGACGCGAAGTGGCTCACGGCCGAGGAAGCTGCCTGGCTTCAGACCCGGCTCAATGCCGAGCGCAGCAATCGCGAGTCCATCCACAGCATTTCGTGGAAGCAGGCCCTGCTCAACTGGAAGGTGATCTCGCTGGGCATCGTCTACATGGGCATCACGGTGCCGCTCTATGGGCTCAGCTTCTTCCTGCCGCAGATCATCAAGGGCTTCGGCGGGCTGAGCAACGTGGAGATCGGCTTCATCAACGCGTTTCCGTATCTCATCGGCTCGATCGCGATGGTGCTCTGGTCGCGCTGGTCCGATGCGCGGCGCGAACGCAAGGTCTTCCTGCTGATCCCGCTGGCCTGCATCTTCTTCGGGCTGGTGGCGGCGGCGCAGATCAGTTCGCCGGTGCCGAAGATGGCGGCCGTCACGGTGGCGGCGGTCGGCATCTTCTCGGCGCTGCCGGTGTTCTGGACCGTGCCGACCGCACTCCTGAGTGGCGTCGCAGCCGCAGCGGGCATCGCGTGGATCAACTCGATCGGCAATCTCGGCGGCTACATCGGCCCGACGATCTTCGGCGTGCTCAAGGACCGCATGGGCAACGACTTCTACGCGGTGCTGTTCCTCGCGGCGCTGTCGGTCGTAGCGATCGGCCTCGTGATGGCGGTGGGGCACGACAAGCGCGCCGAACTCGGCGCCGACGCAGCCCGCGCCTGAATCAGCGGTGCTTGAACCACGCGGGATCGGCAGGCGCCCTGATCTCGCGTGGTATTTCGTGCAGGCCAAGACCGAACAGCGTCGCAAGTCGGCACTCCCACGTGCGGCGGCCCCATTCGAGGTCGAGCCGACCGCGGATCGTGATGCCGAAGGTCTCCTCGCCGCTCGATCCCACCAGCCTCACTCGTCCGGCCTTGCGCAACGCCTCGATGTCGTTCTGGATCACCGAGCGGTTGGCCGCGTCGACCTTGTTGAGTGGAACACCGGCCAGCCGCCGGCATAGAAACGAAGCCGTCACGGCTTGGCGGCCTTCCAGCGCGAGCGCGCCGAGCAGGCGGACCTGACCCGTCGTCAATTTCATTTGAACCCCCTGAGCCGCCTCTTTGTGGACGGCGATTGTTTGAATCGGGGGGCAGTGTAGAGACCGTGCCGGGCCCTGTCCCGGCCCACAGCGCCAACCAGAAAATTCCCGCCCAGAAACCAGCCGGATCGGCGTCTACCAGGCCGAAGGCAGCTTCCGGAGGATCACCATGCGGCCATCGCGTTGGCCGATGTAGCCGCCGGCGGTGAGCTCCTTCATCACGCGGTTGACCATCTCGCGCGAGGCGCCGACGCGGTCCGCGATGTCCTGCTGAGTGAGTTTGTTGCGCATCACACGCTCCTCGCCGACGGCGTCCGAGAGTTCCGTAAGCACACGCACCATGCGGCCGTAGACATCCTGCAGCGCCATGCTGCGCACCTGGTCAGTGAGGCGCCGCACCATGCCGATCAGCTTGCGGGTGAGGTGCACCGCGAAGTCCGGCTGCTCTGCCAGGAACTGCCTCAGTTCGGTGCCCTGCACCACCCGGCAGGTGCACGGCCCCAGCGCCTTGATCGACGCCGAGCGCTTTTCGCCGTCGATCGCCAGTTCGCCGAAATATTCACCGGGACCGTACTCCGTCAGCACCACTTCGCGGCCGTCCTCGGAGCTCGCGTAGACCTTCACCCGACCACTCAGAACGATATAGAGCGAATCGGTGGTATCCCCTTCATTGATGAGGATCGTGTGCGCGGGAAAAGTGCGGGTCACGCCGTGCGGCGCGATAGCGTCGAGCAGGGATTGCGGCAGGCGTTCGCTGGCGGAACTCATCGGATGCTCCGGGCTGCGCGCTGAGGGATGCGGCAGCCCCGTACGGCGAATTATCAAACCCGCCAGCCGATGTGATCAATGTCACTTTTGGCGTGGGCACTGCGTCATGGCAGAGCAGTGGCGCGCGACATAGATTCGCAGCATGTCGCACAGGCTCCTTCGCATCCTCCTGCTGCTGCTGTCGGCCGTTCTCGCCGCCTGCGCGAGCCTGCCATCGCCCGTCGCGCGATCGGCGTCGCAGGCACGCACCGATGTGGCCGACACGCGGCTCGTGGCCGTGGCCGCGGCATCGGTCGATGCCCGGGCCCCGCATTTCTCGGGCCTGCGCCTGCTGCCGGCCGGCGACCAGGCCTTCGAAGCCCGTATCGCGCTCACGCGCGCGGCGGAAAAGTCGATCGACGTGCAGTACTACCAGATTGCCGATGACGCGTCGGGGCGGCAGTTCCTGCGCGAGCTGCGCGACGCAGCCGATCGCGGCGTGCGGGTGCGCGTGCTGGTGGACGATCTGCAAGCCGCCGGGCAGGATGCCCTGCTCGCCGGCTTCGCTTCGCATCCCGGCATCGAGGTGCGCATGTTCAATCCGCTCGCAGTGCGCGACGGCAGCGTGGGCAGGCGGGTCTTCTTCTCGATGAACGAGTTCTCGCGCATCAACCGCCGCATGCACAACAAGCTCTTCGTCGCGGACAGCGCGATCGCGATCAGCGGCGGCCGCAACATCGCCGACGAGTACTTCGGCCGGAGCGAGCCCGCGAACTTCATCGACATGGACATGCTTTCGGCCGGCCCGGTGGTGGCCGAGATGGCGTCCGTCTTCGACGCCTACTGGAACAGCCCGCACGCCTATCCGATCGAGGATCTCGCGACCGGCATCAGCACCGAGGCGGCGCGCTGGCACTTCGACAAGGTCACCACGGCGGTGACGGCGTCGGACGCGATGGTCTCCGAGCGCGATTCACTCGACCAACCCGCCATCGGGCCGCAACTCGCCGCCGGTCGCATCCAGCTGCAGATGGCCGCGGTGCGAGTCGTGGCGGATTCGCCGCGCAAGGCCGATGCCGACAACGAATCGCTCGCAGACGGCGTGGTGATGAACGGCAACCTCGACCTGATGCAGTCGGCCCATTCCGAAGTGCTGATCGCCTCGCCCTACTTCGTGCCTTCGCGCCGCACGATGGACGTGCTCCAGCAGGCGGCGGACCACCAGGTGCACGTCTCGATCATGACGAACTCGCTCGCTACCACCGACGAGCCGCTTGCGCACTTCGGCTATGCCCGCTACCGGCAGGCCCTGCTGGAACGTCGCGTGGCGCTCTACGAGCTCATGCCCGATGACGACGAGCATGAAGCGCACACCGATGGCCCTCGCGGCTCGCTCGGCCGCCTGCACGCGAAGCTCGCGGTGGTGGATCGCCGCTGGCTCTCGATCGGATCGATGAACATGGACCGCCGCTCGGCGCATTCCAACACCGAGATGAGCCTGATCGTCGACAGCCCCGTGCTCGCGGCGCAGGTGGTGGGCCTGCTGTACAACGACCGCCTGCCGCGCAGCTACCAGGTGCGCGCGACCCCGACCCGCCAGGGCATCGAATGGGTCTCGCAACGCGGCGATGCGGAAGTGGTGCTGAACAGGGAGCCCAAGGCCACCGCCGCCCGCCGGATCCGGCTGCAGATGCTCTCC
The DNA here is from genome assembly GCF_014192575.1 of Variovorax sp. Sphag1AA. Lineage (GTDB taxonomy): Bacteria > Pseudomonadota > Gammaproteobacteria > Burkholderiales > Burkholderiaceae_C > Variovorax. The sequence goes on from NZ_JACHYC010000001.1 coordinate 1,094,977, forward strand.
GCGATGGTGGACGAAGAGCTTCTGTGATCAGGCTAGCCTCTTGGCAAGCGCATCGAGCATCGCGTGCAGGGACTTGAGATCGGTCGCATCGGCCAGGATCTGCTCCGAGATCCGGTTGATCTCGTCCGGGCCCAGCTTGCCGGCCGCCAGTGCCGTCACAGCGCGCGGCGCCATCAGCCGGTGCAGATCATGCAGGCGCTCGCTGCGGCCCGACTTTCCTTCGCGCGGGAAGGTCCGGTCATAGGGTGGCGTGAGCGTCGGCGATTCGTCGCGCGGACTCGTGCACTGGAGCACGCCCTCGAAGCTCGGCGCCTGCATGATCCGATCGCCCATGCACCAGCGCGATTCGGGGATGCCGAACCACCGCAGCAGCGTCGCCGCGAACGAAGTGCCGTCGTAGGCCACTTCCTTGGGCGAGCGGAAGACCGTCTTCTCCTTGATCCAGGGCGAGACGACGATGGTCGGGATGCGCACACCCATGATGTCGTAGCGGAAACCGTCGTTGACATCGTTGGGCCACGGATTCACCGCATAGGGCGGCTTCACATGGTCGAAGATGCCGCCGTGCTCGTCGAAGGTGATGACGAACAGCGTTTCTTTCCAGGCCGGCCCCGCCTTCAGCGCTTCGTAGATCTCGTTGAGCGCCACCTCCCCCGGCACCAGGTCCGCGCCGGGGTGGTACGACGAAGTGCCCGAGGTCGCGATCCACGCCGGCTCCAGCATGCTGAAGGCGGGCAACTTTCCAGCGCGGGCATCCTGCTTGAACTGGTCGATGCCCTCGATGAAGCTGCTGCGGTTCTGCGTGATCGCCGCGTCGACCGATGGAATCTGCCCCTGCAGGAACAGGTGGTAGGTGTGGACGAAGTTCATCCACTCCACCGAGTTGTAGATCTTCCAGTCGGTGAAGCCGTTGCTCCACAGCACCTTCCACATCGACTGCCGGTGCGGCGACAACGGCCAGTAGGTGTATTGCGTGCCGTTCTGGAAGTTGTTGAGCTGCCCGAGCGCCGAGCCGGTGAAGGACATCGCGCGGTTCGGATCGGTCGCGCCCGGCATCGCGCTGAACCACGCATCCGAAACGCCGAAGCCCTTCGCCAGGCCGTTGAGCACCGGCAGTTGTTCGGGCGTGTAGGTCCACATCACCTCGTGCACGCCGTTGTTCCAGACGAAGCCGCCCATGTCCGGCGCGGCGCGCTGCGCGTAGCCATCGCGGTTTGTGTAGAACAGCTGACGAAGCACGTCCGACTTGTCGTGGTACGGGTCCTCCGGAAGGAAGTCGAGGTCCCAGTCGTCGCTCAGTTCTCCGTTCTTGTACTTCTTGACGTACACAGGCGTCGGCTTGCCGTCCTTCTCGGGCATGCCGGGATCGACGTTGAACATGCCTTCGTCGACACCATCGAAAGGCCGGTCGTCACCGACGAAGTTGATGCCGGTCTCGCCTTTTCCGTAGAGCCATCCGCAGACGTGGTCGAACGAGCGGTTCTCCAGCATCAGGTAGACCACGTGCTTGATCTTCGAGCGCATGAAGTCGACGGTGCCGGGCATCTCGGCGCGCGCCGGGTCGATTGCGCGCAGCGACTGGATGCCGGTCAGCTCGATGCCGGCACGCAAGCCTTCAGGCAAGGTGCCCTGGCGCAGCGGACCAGTCAGCGGATTGGCGCTGCGCGGGTCGAACCGCCAGAGACGGTAGGCGCCATCGGCAGGCGTCCAGTCGAGCACCAGGTCGCCGATGACCGCGAGGCTGTGGGTGGCGTCGATGTCCGTCCACTGCCCGCGCTGGATTGCGGGTTGCCCCAGCGGCATCACGCTCTGCGGATCGAAGCTCCAGACCCAGTATTCGCCGGTCTCCGGCACGCGATCGAGCACGTAGTTGCCCAGCGGGATAAGCTCGTGGCCGAACTGGATGCTGTCGAACGATCCCTGCGGCGTATAGGGCACAGGCAAGGGATCGGCGGCGCCCGGCTTGAGCGGACTCGGATCGAAGTTCCAGAGCTGGAAGGTGCCGCGCCCTTCCGTCGGGATCACATTGAGCATGAAGCCGCCGAGCGGCAGCAGGAGCAGTTCGTTGCCCGAGTCATACCCTTCATGTGCCCCCTCAGGATTGCCGAAGTCGGGCCGGTATTGCCAGAACTTCGTCTTCGTCCAGAGACCGTGCTGCAGGGCAGTCGCGTTCAGCGGATCGTCACTTTGTGGATCGAACTCGAACAACCGGTACGGAAAACACGGCTGGTAGGGCTGCAACATCAGCGGCCCCCATTCGAGCAGGTATCGGCCGATGGGCACCAGCGAGTGGGTCGGATCGAAGGCCGCCTTGGACGAAAGTGGCATCGGCGTCAGGATCTCGTCGGCATCGGGATCGAAACGCCAGAGCCCGTAGCCCGGACTGCCCGTGGACGTGCCACGGGCGGGCGTACGGCTGATGACGAAGTCCTGGCTCGCGGGTGCGTTCTGGCCCATTGCGCAACTCCTGATTGAAGATGGATGCCGCCTTCACGGACAATCCCGCAGCCACAACGGCCCGGTCGCCCCACTCCCCAGCGGCGAATACTACTGGTGCAGACCACCGCATGTACAGGAGGATGAGCCTGTGTTCTGGTACTTCGGCTACGGTTCGAACATGGACCTGACGTCCCTGCGCGCCAAGGGCGTCGAGCCGCGCCTGTCGCGCCGCGCAGCGCTGCACGGGTGGCGGCTGCGCTTCAATGTGCAGCACTTCTTTCGCCATGAGGGCGGGGTCGGCAACATCGAGCACTCCGGCGATCCGTCCGATGTGGTGCGCGGCGTGCTCCATCTCTGCGAAGACGCGCACATGGCGCCCCTGGACGCCACCGAGGCCTACGGCCACGGCTACGACCGCGTCGAAGTCACCGTGGACACCGATGAGGGCGAACAACAGGCGATCGCCTACGTGGGACTGCCCGCCTTCCTGAACGATGCCTGCCTGCCGACGCAGCGCTACCTCAACATCCTGCTGCAGGGCGCGACGCTCGCCGGGCTCGACGCAGGCTATATCGAAGCCCTGCGCCGACAGCAGGTGCAGACCAACCCCGAGTTGCCGCCTTTCGAGCCTCCACCGGGCGACTACCCCGTCTTCGACGCCGAGGCGCTGGCGCAACGGCCGCTCTGCACCGCGCTCGCAGGCTGTGTCTTCGACATGAGCGGCGCGCGCGCATACCACCGCTATCTGCAGCGCTTCTTCGGCGGACGCGACATGACACTCTTTCACCTCAAGCGCCTGGACCAGTCCGACGGAAGCGAAACGCTGGAGGACGTGCGCCACGGGCGCTTCACGCCTGCGCAGCGGCGGTATCTCGACGAATACCTTTACGCGTACATGCACGAGTACGCGTATGCGGGGCGGTTCGTCTACTGAGCGGCGCGGTCCAGACGCCCACGAAGCTGGTCCAGGTACGCCTTGATCCGGGGCCCCATGCTGATCTGCGGGTTAGAGAAGCCGTCGCTCTTGCCCGCTTCGTCCTCGCGCTGCCGGATTACCGGCACAGCGGCGGCGAATGCGTCTTCGAAAGAACGCGTGCCCCGCAATTGCTCGTCGAACAGCGCGCGACCGAAAAACGTGAGCTCTGAGCCGCGTCCGCAACCATAAGAGGTGTGGTCTGCATCCGCCGCGGTCATGACGAGGGTGTCATCGCCTTCGAGCGACGGAATCCATCCGCCCGAATAGCAGGCAGACACCGCAATGACGCGATGGCGAATGCCCGCACCGTCCAACGAGGCGCGGAGCATTTCCGGCGTGACCTCGTCGACTTCGAGCGGCCAGTGCTCAGCGGCCAGCTTGCGGTTTCGCGCTCCGTGCGAAGTCAGGTAGACGACCAGAAGATCGTTCTCGCGGTCCATGGTGCGTGCGATCGCATCCACGGCTCGTTGAAGGTTCACCGGTGTCGCCCACGGTAGGGTTGCCGTGGTCGCGGCATTGTTGACCAGCTGGATCACGCGCCCTTCGGCGTCGAAGCGGCTTTCGATCACGCGGGTGACCATCGCGCTCTCGCGCCGGAAGACATCTTCCTCGGCGTATGGCGCGAACACCAGTCCATAGACGTCCTGGACCCCGCCGCGCTGTGGCGCAAGGCCGGTCACCGCGCGGTCGAACAGTGCCTGCTGCTTTTCGAAGACTTCCTGACTCAGGACGAAGCGCGGCCCGCTGTTCTCCGGCTCTGTCTGGACGGCGCGAAACGCCGGCCCCACATCCTGCCTGTACGAGATTGCCTGCAGCGCCCCCAGACACACGCCAAATGCGATGACTGCCAAGGTCCGCGCCCCGAAATGCCAAGCGAGTGCGAGGGAGATCGCCGTCATCCACGCCAGCAACCCGATGTAGAGCGGCCACGCTACCCAAGGGTTGGTCAACGCCTGGCTCATGACACCGTGCACGTTCGCGATTCCCATCGCGCAGAGCACCAGCACCGCCGGTGCGCAGGCCACGGTGGACAGGCCGAAGTACGTCGGCACGACGCCAACGCGCCTGGGCAGCACGATCCACGCCACGAGGACCGTCGCCGCGACAGACCACCACTGGAACAGCCATACGCTGAACAGGAACCTGGCCTGCCCCACGACCTGCAACCGCCCCGCCGCCAGTTCGATCAGCGACAACGCCGCGATCACAAAAACCAATTCGAGCGGCCTGACCGTGCGTTCGCCAAGGCGCGGCCGCAGGAAGAGGCTTGCGCGCAGCCCTTCGCGCAGCAGCATGCCGATCGGCACGCGGGCTTCGATGCGCGGCGCTTCTTCGCCGACGGGATCCGCAGGGTCGAGGGACAGGGTCGATGTCATCCGGGCCGCCTCCCCGCGGCTTCTTCGAGTTGATTTCGGCGCGGATGATACCCATCACCCCATCGCCAATCGATTCACCTTGCCGCGCCGCAGGCACCGAAGTACGCTCGCGCTACCGAAGCAATGGAGCCATTTGATGGACGCGTTGGACGAACTGCCGCCTGCCTTGCCGCACGGAGAGATCGAGGAGGTCTTTCCCGATGTCTTTTTCGTGACAGGCACCATGAAGACCGTCCTGATGGATGCGCCCTGGCATTTCAGCCGCAACATGACGGTGGTGCGCGACGGCGGTGACCTGACGCTGGTGAACCCGATGCGCCTCGACGAAGCGGGCCTGAAGAAGCTCGAAGCGCTCGGTCGCATTGCCCATGTGGTGCAGATCGGCGCGCTGCACGACCGCGACAACGCCTTCTACAAGCAGCGCTACGGCGCCACCTTCTGGGCGCCGCCGGGCACGCAGCACGCGTACGGGTTGGTTCCCGACAAGGTGCTGGCACCCGACTCGGAAGTGCCTTTCAAGGGGTGCTCGGTATTCGCCTTCGAGACCACGCGCATGCCCGAGTGCGTCCTGCGCATTGACCGCGCGGGGGGAATCCTCGTGGCATGCGATGCCTTGCAGAACTGGGTGGAGCCCAACGAATACTTCTCCGACGAATCGCGCGAAATGATGCGCGGCATGGGCTTCTTCCAGCCGGCCAACTTCGGTCCGCTGTTCATGCAGGTCAACCAGCCCCGGATCGGCGACTACGCACGACTCGGCGCGATCCCTTACCGCCACGCGCTCTGCGGCCACGGCGCACCGCTGCGCGACAACGCAGCCGAGGCCTACGCGGAACGGACGCGACTGGTGTTCGGGACCTAGCCTTCGGGCACGGAACCGGGTGTGGTCACGATTTCCGGCTACCGGATCGGCGAGCGCATCCATCAGTCCCAGCGCCGCGCGATCTATCGCGCGGTACGCATCGCGGATGGACACCCGGTCGTCATCAAGACGCTCGACGCAGAGTACCCCGGCCGGCAGGAGGTGGCCGAGCTGCGCCACGAATACAGCCTGCTGCAGCGCCTGCAGTCGATCGAATCCGTGGTGCGCGTGCATGCACTCGAAGCCTGGGGCAACGGCAACGTGGCGCTGGTGCTCGAACCCTTTGGCCACTCCCTCGCCGATGAAGCCGCCGCGCAGGGCGAGATCGGGCTGACGCTCGAAAGTCTCTTCCGTATCGCGATCGCGCTGGCCGAGGCGCTCGCACGGGTGCACGAGCTGGATGTGGTGCACAAGAACATCGAGCCGCACAGCATCCTCGTCGACGATGCCGCCGAGGTGCGGCTGATCGATTTCAGCATCGCATCCGAGCTTTCTCTGGAGCGGCAGAACGATGCGCTCTCGCGCCGGCTCGAAGGTGCGCTGCGCTACATGTCGCCAGAGCAGACCGGGCGGATGAACCGGCTGCTCGACTACCGCTCGGATTTCTATTCGCTCGGCATCACGCTCTTCGAACTGTTGACGGGCCAACTGCCCTTCCATGCCCGCACGGTGCTCGAATGGGTGCACAGCCACATCGGCAAGGCGCCACCCTCGCCCAGCGACCTGAAGCCGGCCATCCCGCAACCGGTGTCGGCGATCGTCCTCAAGCTGATGGCGAAGAACGCCGAGGACCGCTACCAGAGCAGCTACGGCCTGATCGAAGACCTCGGCCGCTGCCAGCGCGAGTTGGCACAGACGGGCAGCATCTCGCCGTTCCCGCTCGGCCATCGCGATGTCTCGCGCAAGTTCAACATTCCGCAGCGCCTGTACGGGCGAGAACACGAGCAGGCCGCGCTGCTCGCGCTGTTCGAGCGCGTTGCGGCGGGTGCCACGGAGTTCTGCATGGTCTCGGGCCACTCGGGCGTCGGCAAATCGGCGTTGGTCAACGAGATCGCGAAACCGCTGGTGCGGCGCGAGGGCTATCTCATCCAGGGCAAGTTCGACCAGTTCCAGCGAAGCACGCCCTACTCCGCCGTGGCGCTGGCATTTCGCAGCCTTGCGCGGCAGCTGATGGCCGAATCGCCTGAACGCCGCGCGGCGCTGGGCGAGAAGCTGGTGGCAGCGGTCGCGCCCAACGGCCGGCTCCTCATCGAGCTGATTCCCGAGCTGGAAGAGATCATGGGCGCGCAGCCGCCAGTGCCCGAGCTGCCGCCCAACGAACAGCAGAACCGCCTGCAGATCGCCTTCCTGAACTTCGTGCGTGCGCTCGCCAGCGAGCAGCCGCTGGTGATTTTTCTCGACGACCTGCAGTTCAGCGACGCATCGACGCTCAACCTCTTGCGGTGGCTCGCGACCGCACGCGACCTCCGGCATCTGCTGCTGATCGGCGCGTACCGCAGCAACGAGGTCGATGTCGGCCATCCGTTGCGGCTTGCGCTCAACGAAATCCAGGAGAGCCGCGCGATCCACGAACTGGCGCTCCTGCCGCTTGCGCTGCCGGCCGTCGAGCAACTGGTCGCCGATGCGCTGCACGCCGACGTGGCCGCTTGCCGGCCGCTAGCGGAATTGCTGCACGAACGCGCGCAGGGCAACCCGTTCTTCCTTACCGCGTTGCTCCGCGCACTCGAACAGGCCCGTGCCATCGCCTTCGCGCCCGAATCGGGCCGCTGGCGCTGGGACATGGAGGCGGTGCGCAACAGCGGACTCGGCAGCGACGTGGTCGACTTCGTGCTGGCCAACCTGCGCAAGCTGCCGGCCGCGACGCAGCGCGTGCTGGAGCTGGCTTCTTGCATCGGCGACACCTTCGACCTGCGCACGCTTTCGATCATCCACGAGCATTCGATGGCGCACACCGCAGGCGATCTGCTGCCCGCCATGCAGCGGCACCTGGTGGTGCCCCTGAACGAGGACTACAAGCTGGTCGGCAGCGGTGACGAAGCCGCGACGACCGGGCTCAACCCAAGCTACCGGTTCCAGCATGACCGCGTGCAACAGGCGGCCTACGCGCTGATCGCCGCCGATCGCAAGGAAAGCGTGCATCTCTCGATCGGCCGGCTGATCCAGCGCCACGCTACGCCTGCGGAACGCGAGCAGCGGCTGATCGAGATCGTCGGGCATCTCAACGAATGCCACGGGCTCATCGACGATCCGGCCGAACGCAAGGCGCTCGCGCGCATGAATCTCGAAGCTGGCGTCCGTGCGTTGCATTCGTCGGCCTATGAATCGGCGCTGGGCTATCTGGGCCACGGGCTTGCACTGCTGCCGCAAGACGCATGGACCACCGACATCGATCTCAAGATGGCACTCGCGGTCGAATACCAGCAATGCGCGTACCTCACCGCGAATCACAGCGAGGCGGAATCGTGGATCGAGCAGATGCTCGACCATGCGCGATCGAATCTCGAGAAGGCCGAGATCCTCGCGATGCGCACCCGCCAGTACGCCACGATCGGCAAGATGACCGAGTCGATCCGCGCCGCGACCACCGGCCTGGCGCTGCTCGGCATGCGGATCACCGACGACCCGGATCGCGCAGCGATCGGCCGTGAGATCGCCGCGGTGCGGCGCAACCTCGGCGGCCGCCGGATCGCCGATCTCATCGATGCACCGGCGATGTCCGACCCGGTGCAGCAGATCGCGATCCGCCTGCTGATGGAGATCTTCCCGGCGGCCTTCCTGTCGGGCAGCGGCAACCTGTTCCCCTTCCTGGTGCTACGCGCGGTGAACATCTCGCTTCGCCATGGCAACAGCTCCGAATCGGCGTTTGCGTATGCGGCCTACGGAATGCTGCTCTGCGGTGCGCTCGACGATGCGCCACTTGGCTACGAATACGGCCAGCTCGCCGTCGCGATGAACGACCGCAGCGACGACATCGCGCTGAAGTCGCGGGTGATCTATGTCTACGCGATGTTCGTGCATCACTGGAGCAACCACTGGTCGACGATGACGCCATGGTTTCGGCGCGGGATCGAAGCGGGCTATCAATCGGGCGACCTGCTCTACCTCGCCTACAGCGCGCAGGACTGCATCATCTGGGACCCGAAGCTCGATCTCGACACCGCGGCGCAGGAGCACGCGGACTTCCTGACGATCGTGCGCGACTGCGAGTACCAGGACTCGCTCGACTCGGGAACGCTCTTTCTCCAGATGCAGCGCAACTTCCTCGGCCAGACCGACGGCTTGTGCTCGATGAACGATGCGACCTTCGACGAAGCGCGTTGCCTCGAAGGCATGCTGCAGCGCCGCTTCATGACGGGCGTGGCCAACTACCACATCTACAAGGCCGAGATCTTCTGGTTCTACGGCGAGCACCAGCAGGCACTGGCCCACGTGCGCGAGCAGGACAAGCTGATCGCCTCCGCGATGTCGCTGCCGCAACTCGCGCGCTTCTACATCGTCGCTTTCCTCACGCTCGCTGCCTGCCTGCCGGGCATGACCCCCGACGAACAGGCCGCGACCCGGGCGCGAATGCGTGCCGATCTTCGGCGGATGACACGCTGGGCAAGCCACTGTGCCGCGAACTTCCTGCATCTTCAATGGTTGATGCAAGCGGAACTCGCGCGTCTCGACGGTCGCGTCGAAGCCGCTCTGGAGGCCTACGAAACGGCAATGGCCACCGCGCACGAATCGGGCTTTCGCCGCGACGAGGCGATGGCGAACGAACTCGCGGGTCGTCACCTGCTGGCCGCAGGCCGTCGCAAGGCCGCCGAGGGCTATCTGCGCGCTGCGCGCAATCTCTATGAAGGCTGGGGGGCGCGGCGCAAGGTCGCGCACATGGAGGAAGAGTTTCCGGTCCTGCGGCTCGCAAGCGCTGCGCGGCCGCGCGGTGAGGCATCGAAGTCCGCGGCGCCCGATTTCGACTCGGCCTCGCTCGACCTGGCCTCCGTGATGAAGGCCTCGCAGGCGATCGCGAGCGAGATCGCGCTGGACCAGCTCTGGACCGCGACGATGCGGATCATGCTGGAGAACGCCGGCGCGCAGCGCGGCTGCTTCGTGGTGCGCGAAGAGGGGCAACTCGTGATCGAAGGTCTCTGCGAGGCCGGGCACGAAGCCAGTGCACCGTCGCGTTCCATTCCCTTCGACGGCAACGAGGGCGCGCTTGCCCTGCCGATTTCCATCGTCTACCACGTGCTGCACACGGAAAGCCCTGTCGTGCTGCACGACGCGGCGCGCGCGGGCCGCTTCTCGCGCGACGGCTATTTGCAGGCGCACCAGCCGCAATCGGTGCTGTGCATTCCGCTGCGGCAGCGCGGCCGGTGCGAAGGCGTGATCTACATGGAGAACAGCCTGACGGCCGGCATCTTCACCGACGAGCGCATCGAAGTGATCCAGCTGCTCGCGGCCCAGGTGGCCATCTCCATCGAGAACGCACGGCTCTATCAGCAGCAGCAACGCCTGATCGATGCGCAGCGCCGCTTCGTGCCCAGCCAGTTCCTCGAAAGCCTGGACCGCCGCGACATCGCGCGCGTGAACCTCGGCGAGAACGTGGCCAAGACCATGAGCGTGCTCTTCGCGGATCTGCGCGACTTCACGCCGCTGTCAGAGCGGCTCGACCCGCGCAGCACGATCGACCTGTTGAACCGCTACTTCGGCGGCATGGAGGTTCAGATCACACAGGGAGGCGGCTTCATCGACTCCTTCGCCGGCGATGAGATCAAGGTGCTCTTCGATACCGAGCCCGACGCCGCCGTGCGCACCGGCATTGCGATGTGTCGCGCCCTCGAGGTCTTCAACGAACGCGCAATCGCGCGTGGCCAGCCGACACTGGCCGCAGGCATCGGCGTCAACACCGGGCCCCTGCTGCTGGGCACCGTCGGGGGCGACGACCGCATCCAGTGCACCGTGATCGGAGACCCGGTCAATCTTGCCTCGCGGATCGAACAGCTCACCAAGGTCTACCTTGCACGCTTCCTGATCGGCGAGGCAACCTATCAGGCCCTGCGTGACCCCGACGCATTCGAATTGCGGCGCGTCGATCGCGTTGCGGTGAAGGGCAAGAACATCGCCGTGGATGTCTACGAGGTCATCGATGCCGAATCACCCGAGCGGCGCGAAGCCAAACTGGCAACGCGCAAGCGCCTCGAATCAGCGATGACGCTGTACTTCGAGGGCGAGTTCGAAGCCGCGCTCGGCCTGTTCGAAGAAGCCGGCGCAGCGGATCCGCACGATGCGGTTCCACAGATCTTCATCGAGCGCTGCACGCGCTACATGCGCGAACCCGTCAAGGAGTGGGAAGGCTTCGAGCGCCTGCTCCACAAGTGACGTGATGCTGCCGGCGGCGCTCAGGCGCAGCCGAAGCAGGGCGAGAAGTCCGGGCCGCCCTTGCTCTGGCAGCGCTCCAGTGCCTGTTCGTAGGTGTAGGTCGGCGAGATCGTCTTCGGGTTGAAGCAAAGGTCCATCTGCGCAAGTGCGCAGATGGTCAGCCGATCCTTGTCGCTGGCCGGGACGGGCCCCTTGTTCGGGTCGACCGGATCGGGGCCGAACCAGCGCTGGGAGGCCGTGCGAATCGCCTCGCCGGGATCGACCTCCTCGCCGCGCGCTGCTGCATCGGCGCAAAGGCCCAGGAAGCTCGCGGCCGAGAGGTCTTGCGCCTCGTACATGCGGATGTCCGGAATCTTGCCCGGAGTGCTGGTGCATTGGCCCGTCACGCCGGCAGCGATCATGTGGTTCGCAATCAGGTAAGGCGTCCTTTTCGGGCTGTCGGGCAACACGCGAATGAAGCCCGCCTGCAGCACATTGACGGTCGGCGAACCATTGGCGTCCTTCGGCAGATGGTCCTTGTAGCGCGTGCGAAACCAGCCGGGCGCCTGCGGGTCGTAGAGCGGCGATCCGCACACCAGCAGCGGCAGGGTCAGCGGGTTCTCTGCATTCGACGGCGGGTTGAGCATCAGCTCCAGCATCGACCGCACATAGGTCAGGCCGCGCGAATCGTCGTCGAAGAACATCGAGGTGAGGTTGATCGGGAAATAGTCGTTGGGGTATTCGCTCTCGCCGGAACCCGGCGCAGCGATCGGATTGACGTCGAGGATCGCGTGATAGCGCTCCGGCGAACCGATGCCCGCGCACTGGAGGATCTGCGCCCAGCGCCGCAGCGTCATGTTGTTGAGGTAGTTCGCGGTCCGGTAGGCAATGATCGGCGGGTAGTGCATCAACGTGACCGCTCGGTGATTGGCGATCGGCATGCCGACCGGCAGGCACGGCAGCCATTCCGAAGGGCCGTCGCTGCGATTCACCGGAAAGCCGGCCATCGGGTTCCACGCCGGTGTCTCGCGGCAGGCGTCGCAGCCGTCGAGCGCGAGGCCTGAATGCTTCGCGTCGAGCATCGCCACGTGCATCGCCGCGAAGTGCTCCGCCTGTTGGGCAAAGGCCGGCAGTGCGCGAAAGCCCACCATGTAGCCCGTCGCGCCCGCGCCCTTGGTCACGGTGAGCGATCCGGGTTCGATCTGGATCCCGTCTTCGTCCAGCGAGGTCTTCGTGAAGTGCGCGATGACGTCCTCGTAGGTCTCGAGCTTCAGCTTTGCGCGCGTCGCGGGGTCGAGCAACGCAGGATCGGGATAGAGCCGTTCCTGATAGTCGCGAGAACCGGGCAAGGGGTACAGGATCAAGATGCGATCTCCTCCGGGCCATGCTGGCGAATGGCCGCGAGCGTAGCGGCATCGCCTGCGCCTGTACAGCACCTCACGAACGGCCATCCACTGAATGGCGGATGGCACCCGCCATGCCTTTCTGCTGCAATCGCCAGCCGATACGGGTAGCCGGAGGAAACGCAATGGCCACTGTCCCAGCCGCGGGCGCACCGCTCACCTCGACCCAGATCCGGAGCGCACAGGCGATCGTGAACCTGTTCGAGACGGGTTCGGTGCTTGGCGACTACAGCCAGGTGACCCTGATCCCGGGCGACACGGGGCACCTGACCTACGGTCGCTCGCAGACCACGCTGGGCTCCGGCAACCTCGCGACGCTGCTGCAGCGCTACTGCGCGAACCTCGGCGCGCGCTTCGGTGCACGGCTTTCGACGTCGCTGCCGCGCTTCGCGCAACGCGACCTCACGCTCGACAAGGACACCAAGCTCCACAACGTCCTGCGCGCCTGCGCCGACGATCCGGTGATGCGCGAGACGCAGGATGCCTTCTTCGACGACACCTACTGGCGGCCTGCACTGGCCACTGCAGGCAGGCTCGGCATCGTCTCGCCGCTGGGCGTTGCGGTGGTCTACGACAGCGCGGTGCACGGCTCGTGGGCACTGATTCGCGACCGCACGATCGCCGCCGTCGGGCAACCAAGCACAGCAGGCGAGCAAGCCTGGATCAAGGCCTACGTCGCGGCCCGACGCAACTGGATGGCCACCCACAAGCGCGCCGACATCCGTGCGACCGTGTACCGGATGGATGCCTTCCAGCGCCTCATCGACCAAGGCTTCTGGGGGCTGGAACTGCCGCTGGTCGTGCGCGGGCAAGAGATCTCGACGGTCACGCTGTCGGCCATGCCCCCGGGCTGCTACGACGGGCCGCCAGCCGGATCGCGCTTGCTCGCGGTGCAGGCCCCGCTGGCGCGCGGACTCGATGTCCGGCTGCTGCAACTGGGGCTTTCCGATCTCGGCGCTGACATCAAGGCCGACGGCGTCTTCGGGCAGGCGTCATTCCGCGGCGTCAAGGACTACCAGGCCCAGCACGGGCTGCCCGCCACCGGCGTGGCCGACATCGCGCTGATCGCGAAGATCGTGGGCTGAAGGTGGGCTGACGGCAGCGCCTATTTCGCGCCGCCGTTGCGCGGCAGCGCCCGGACCGCGTCGAGCATCTTCTCGACGTGCTTGTCGGGATTGAGGCTCTCGTATTGCGCCGCCACCGTGCCGTCGGGCGCAATCACGTACGACACGCGCGTCGCGTAGTCGGGCCGCGTCTGCATGATCGCGTCGAACGACTTGCTGATCGCCTTGTTCGCATCGGAGGCCACCGGGAACTTGCCCTGGCAAGCCTGGCTGGAGAACTTGGCCAGCGTATCCATGTCATCCGTCGACACGCCGATCACGGTCGCGCCCAGCGCCGCGAACTGGTCGATCGCTTCCGCGAAGGCGTGCGCTTCGAGCGAGCAGCCCTGCGTGAAAGCCGCCGGGAAAAAATACACTACGACCGGCCCACGGGCCAGCGCTGCAGAAAGCGAATAGGTGAAAGGCTTGCCGCCCAAAGCGGCCGGCGCACTGAAAGCCGGGGCGCGCTGACCCACATCGAGTGCCGCGCCGGCTGGCGCGGCAGCACCCACCACCAACGCCATGACCGCCGACGCCATCAACCTGCCTGCGAAAGTCTTCATGTCTTCATTCCTGCCGGATCAATGAGCCGCATGGTATTCCAGGCGATCCTGTTGGGCCGGGTCCTGCGCACTGCCCTGCTGCTCGTCGCGGTCTTGCTGACGGCCTGCGGCAGCCTTCCGACCATCAAGCAGATGGCGCCCACCACAGCGCCGCCGATCGATCCGCAGACACCGCTCGCGAAGATCGTCGCAGCCTCGACGCCGCCGGGCGAACACTCCGGCTTCCGCCTGATGCCGCTGGGCGAATACTCGCTGCAGGCGCGCATCGATCTCGCCGAGCGCGCCCAGCGCACGCTCGACGTGCAGTACTACGTGATCGCGAACGACGGCGCCGGCTGGCTGCTGCTGCGGGCGCTCAAGCAGGCCGCGGAACGGGGCGTTCGCGTGCGGCTGCTGGTCGACGACCTTTACACGGCGAACACCGAGCACCTGCTGCTGGCGCTCAACAACATCCCGAACGCGGAGGTGCGCCTTTTCAATCCCTTCTGCTGCGCGCGTGGCAGTCTTCCGGGGCGCTTCGCGGCTTCGGCCTTCGACATCGAACGGCTCAACCACCGCATGCACAACAAGCTGTTCATCGCCGACGGTGTGATGGCGGTCGCGGGCGGGCGAAACATCGCCGACGAGTACTTCACGCTCAACACCTCGCAGAACTTCGTCGACATGGATGCGCTGGTGGTCGGCAAGGTGGTCGAGCAGCTGTCCGGCATCTTCGACGACTACTGGAACAGCGAGGAGGTCTACCCGGTCACGGCGGTCGTCCAGCCTGACCGGGACCGCACGGAGCAGGTTGCATGGTTCACGCGGGAAGTCGACATGGACTCGCGCGCGCGAAAGCTCGCGCTGCCGCCCAGCGACGTGCTCGGCTACGGACCGGTCGGCGAAGAGCTCGACGCGGGCAGGCTCGGCCTGCTCTGGGGCACCGCCAACGCGGTGGCCGACCCGCCGGCCAAGCTGCGCTTCATGTCGCCCGAAGGCGCCTACGCGGCCAGCGTGACGAGCCGCTTCTGGGCCCGGCTGCTCGAAGCCGAGAGCGAGATCGTCCTGACCACGCCCTACCTCGTGCCGGGCGATCGCGGCATGAGCGCCATCTCGGAACTGCGCCAGCGCGGCGTGAATGTCACGCTGGTCACCAACTCGCTCGCGGCCCAGGACGAACCGCTGGTGCACACCGGCTATGCGCGTTATCGCGTACCGATGTTGAAGGAAGGCGTGGACCTCTACGAACTCAGCCCTGCGCGCACCCGCAGCGGGCGGCTCGGCATGTTCGGCAATTCGCTGGGCCGGCTGCACGCGAAGACCGCGGTCGTCGACCAGCGGCGGATGTTCATCGGTTCGGTCAATCTCGATCCGCGCTCGGCGACGCAGAACACGGAGCTCGGCATCATGGTCGACAGCCCGCAGCTCGCGCGGGAGATGCTCCGCATCATCAAGATCAGCCGACTCGAAAGCGCCTACCGGGTGCGTCTGGCCGCGGACGGTAGCCTCGAATGGCTGGCGGTGGATGGCGAAAAGGAAGTCATCCTGCACACCGAGCCCGAATCGACCTGGTTCCAGCGCCTCTACAAGGACATCGTGGGTCCGCTGGTGCCGGAGGATCTGCTTTAAGACCGGATTGTTTCGCTTTCATGGACACCCCTTCACTGGAGCGCAAAAACTGCCGGGGTCGTATAAATCGAGAATCGCCAGACCGGCCTCCGAAAGGAGGCCTTTTCTCTTCACCAACCATGGCCCTGCTTCGCAGATGCCTGCTCGATGTCCGCATCCGGCAAGGCGATCCTGATATTTCGCTGCTCGAATGCGGCGTTCTGGCCCGCGACCTCGAAGAACGATCCGGCTTCGCGCTCGACCAGACCGAAGCTCAGGCGCGCCTGAGGAATCCGCTGGCAGGCGCCAGCCATTCGACACCCTCGGCCACCAGCGCAGAGAGCTGATCCGCTTCGCGGAGGAAGAGCAGCTTTTCCTCCTCCAAAAGCAGGCAGGCCACCGCATCCGGCGCATCCACCGTGCGCAGCACGCGCAAGGTGCATCCTCCGATCGCAAGCCGGTCGCCGAACGACGGTGCCGGGCCACGAAGCGCGAGCGTCCATCGCACCGGCCCGGGCGCGGACGCCAACAGCACTGCCGCGTGGGCCTCGTCACCTGAACCCGCATCGATCAGCGCCCATTCGCCGCCTTCACCGCCGACGAAATAGCTGTTGACCAACAAGTCGCCGGTGCGCGCGGTGACCCGCACCACATGGGCTGACAGCCGCATCGCCAGGCCCGGCGTGAGTTCGTAGCGCCCGTGGCACTGCCCATCGGGGTCGATCAGCGAAATTTCCTCGTAGGCGGGCTCGCCGGGATTCACCGGCCTGCGGCCGCCCGGACCCTCCGCGATGCGCGGCATCACGAGACGGACCTCGCTCAACCCCCGCGCGTGTTCCATGCAATCCAGCGCAGTGGGGAACGTCGCGAGCTGTTCCAGGATGCGCCGCTGCACATTCATCAGCCGTAGCCCCCGGGCCGGATCCAGCGCCTCGACAGGCCGGAGCCAGAGGTGCTCGACCGTTTCCCTTCCATCGGGGCGCGCGCTTTGCGCGGTCGGCGCGAGTGCCACGAAGAAGCGTGTGTCGAAGCGGCGCGGCATGCCGGGCGGCGTCAGCCAGTGGCTGAAGTACGCCAGCTGATCGACAGCCAGGCGCCAGCCGTGGCGCTCGCAGAGCCGCAACATGGCATCGCCGCCCTCTTCGACCGTCGCACGGAGCCCGTCGACTTCTGCGGGCGGCAGGTCATCGAGCGCGACAGGCCGACCGTCGGTGCCCGTGACGAAGAGCAGCCCGGCTTCCTCGAAGCATTCGCGGACCGCGGCAGCGTAGTAGTCGAGGCCGTTCGCCGGGATCGCGAGCCGCGAGCTCGCGGCCACGTCGTCCACGCCGGCGCAGAGCGCATGCAGCGCGCGATCGTTCGCATCGATCGTGCCGCCGGGAAAAACGGCGGCACCGCTGTTCTGGTCGGCCTCCTTCTCGGCGCGGCGCAGCATCAGCACCTCCATGCCGGCCGGGCCGTCACGCAGAACGATCAGGGTGGCGGCGGTGCGCACAGGGCGGACGGGTGCCGCCGCAGGGGAATTCGAGGAAATGGACATGGTTGCGAACCGTTTTACCAGCAAGACGCCGGGCGCCACGTCGCGGCCATGACGATCCGCGCGCGGTTCGATTCATCGTTTTCCCTAACTCGAACTTCGCTGGTTTGCAAGAGCCGTTTTGAGGAGGTTTTCAACCACAAGTTGTTTCAGACTCGCCGGCAGGAAAGCGGGGATGCCGTGGTTAAGAAGATTCGGCTCAATGATGAGCAATGGAATACGTTACACGCGCTCTACGAAGCGCACACCCAGAAGTTGCCAACCGATGCGATCAAGGTGTCCGAGCGCCTCCGGTCGAACGGACTGGTGACCTCCGACCGCCAGGGATGCATGTTCCTCACGGAGCAGGGATTGCGGCGCCTCAGCCAGGGCCGCTGAGCATCAGTCCGCGAGTTGAAGGCCCTTGCGGTTGACGCTCTCGACGATCTCTCTCACCGAATTCCGCCCCAGCCTCGACAGCACGAAGAGTTTGCGCGCCGGGACGCGCGTGACGTCTCGAACCGTGTGGAGTTGGTTCAGCCGCAGCACATTGGTCGTGCGCAGCGACAGATCGAGAATGGCAATGTCAGCGTCCAGAACCGGGTGCGCGGCCGGGGCGGCAGTGACGGGGTCGTGGCGATGATTCATGTCGAGGTCTCCTGAAGCAATGCCCGAAACCTGCACACTCCGTGCCATCGCCACATGCCACTGACTTTGCTGGCTCTTCATTGGGCGAACCCGGTCAATCGCCTGATTTCAGAACAAGTCGATTGATCGATGTTCAGACAACTGCATGGTTTTTAGTCAGGGTTAACCAGCGGATTTGACTTCCAGTGCGTTGTCGACCGAAACCACACCTTTCACCGACTTGGCGATATCGCCAGCGCGCGCCTTCGCCTCTTCGCTCGGCGCCGGCCCCGTCAGCCGCACCGCGCCATTGCGGGTCTCGACGTCGATGCGCGAGACGCTCAGGTCCGGGTCCCTGGCCAGCGCTGCGGACACCGCCAGCGTTACGCCGGCGTCGTCGGTGGTCGCGATCGTCGCTGCCCCGAGGTTCTTGATGGCGTCCTTGGCGGCGATCGCGTCCTGCTTCACTTCGGGCGAAGTCACGAAAGCCTTCGTCTTGTCACGAGCGATTTCCGCCATTTCCGCGGCCTTGTTGCCTGCTGCGGCCGCGGTCTTCCCGACCTGATCGACCGCAGCGTCCACCTGCCGCTTCGAGGACTCGTCGGCCGCACGGTCGGTGCACGCCGCCGCTCCCAGAACACATGCCGTGATCGCTGCGATTCGCAAAAACGTCGGCATACGGATGCAATCTTTATCCAGCATTCAATGACCTCCTTTTGAAGCCGAGCCAGTGAGGCCCTCGCTTCAATTTAGGCCGAACGGAAATCGCGCCTCGTGGCGCGACACCCCGAGCGCGTGTAGGCCAGCGACGTAGCCCGAATTCATCAATTTTTTACATCCCGCATGATGAAAGCTGATGAAATCTGGTTGCCTACTGTTACACGCAGATTTTGCAAATAAGAAGGAAGTTAACGGCGGACTCGTCACTGGGCAATACGGATGTAACCGCAACCTATGGATAAAAAAACATCGGGAAAGGATTTGCAAGAAAGCTTGTGGGGTAGGAAGGGTCCCACGTACAAACACGGGTTTTCTTAATCTCGAGGCCTTTTTTGTGAAAACGATGGAGAAAAGCTCTCTTTTGTTGCTTATTGCAGCAGGGACGATTGCAGGATGTGGAGGTGGGGGTAGTGGCAGTGGCATCGGCGCACTGGCCGGAACCAGCGCAGGCACTGGAACAGTAGCTTCGTCCAGTGTGGACGGAACATCGTCGCTGGTAGCAGATGGCACCACGGTCGGCGGCGTATCCAGCAATAGCGGCAATCAGGCGCCCTCAGGGACCACTTTTTTGGCCATTGAAGGCGATAGGTTCACGGTCCCTGCGAACACCGTCGTCTATTACGGGGCCGACAGCCGCTGGATCCAGAAAACCGTCAGTGGCACGGGAACCTGCTCCAATGCGTTCTTCGGCTCCGATCCGGCAGTCGGCGTCACGAAATCCTGCGTGGTAGCGACGTCGGCTCCCGCCCCGGCTCCGGCTCCGGCTCCGGCTCCGGCTCCGGCTCCGGCTCCGGCTCCGGCTCCGGCACCCGCTCCAGCACCGGCACCCGCGCCAGTTGCGGGGACGACCTTGGCCATTGAAGGAGGCACCTTCACGGTCCCTGCGAACACCGTCGTCAGCTATGGGGCCGACAGCCGCTGGATCCAGAAAACGGTCAGTGGCACGGGAACCTGCTCCAACGCGTTCTTCGGCTCCGATCCGGCAAGCGGCGTCACGAAATCCTGCGTGGTAGCAACGTCGGCACCCGCCCCGGCTCCAGCCCCGGCTCCGGCACCCGCACCCGCACCCGCACCCGCGCCAGTTGCGGGGACGACCTTGGCCATCGAAGGAGGCACCTTCACGGTCCCTGCGAACACCGTCGTCAGCTATGGGGCCGACAGCCGCTGGATCCAGAAAACTGTCAGTGGCACGGGAACCTGCTCCAATGCGTTCTTCGGCTCCGATCCGGCAAGCGGCGTCACGAAATCCTGCGTGGTAGCAACGTCGGCACCGGCACCGGCACCGGCACCGGCACCGGCACCAGCTCCGGCACCTGCCCCAGCCGCTCCGGCTCCAGCACCCGCTCCGGCCGTGTCCGGCGATATCGTGGACAGCAACCTGAACATCGTCCCCGCGCAGTACGACGCCATGGCCAAGACGATGAAGACGGACATGAACGCGGCCATCTCCTACCGCTATGGTCCGGACGCCATCTCGTATGGCACGGCCAATGCGGGAGGCACGCTCTACAAGCGGACCGACACCAAGCTCACCAATCCCCCGCGGGACGCGAACTTCTTCTGGTCCGTCGGTGGCCCACCGCTCAGCAACCCCGGCTCCTATTCGACCAACCAGTCCAACCTCGCCTATGTGGCCGACGATCCGACGCAGCGCGTGGGCGTGACCGACTTCCAGGTCTCGGGCTACATGTACAACGTCTTCGCCCAGCTGCCCCAGCTGAGCTGGACGCGCGGCGGCATCGACAGCCTCAATGTGCTGAAGTACACCCAGCCCAGCGCCTCGAACGCGCCGGTCGCCGTCGCCCGCTGCGCCGGCCGCTCCGGCTTCTGCAACGAGAGCCTGGTCGTGTTCCAGAACGGCATCATCGGCACGGCCGGCAGCAACACCACCAACAACAGTGCGAACGTCCAACTCCCGGCCAACAAGGTGCCCACCGGCATCGCGGTGACCAACAACAACGAGTTCGCACTCGTCACGGTGTGGGATACGACCACGCGCAAGGGCCAGGTGGCGGTAGTGGCGCTGGCCGGCTTGTGCGACGGTTGTTATGTGGACAACCCCTCAGGCTGGTATGACTGGTGGAACGAGTGGATGGGCGTCTATCCGGGCATTCCCAATGTCGGCAACATCGCCTTCATGAAGATCCTCGGCTACGTCGACCTGCCTGGCATGGCGGCGCCGACCGAGATCGCCACCACCACCGGGCTGGACCAGTTCTTCACGGTCTCACTCAATGGCTACTTCCTCGGCCGCGTCAACTCGCCGCTGACGACCTACTGGAAGAACTTCGCCGCCGGCGGCAGCGCCCAATACTTCTCTGCGAAGGGCGGCGTGGCCGTGGTGATCTCCAAGTCGGAGCAGAAGGCTGCCTTTATCGATCTGAAGCCGCTGTTCAGCTACTTCAACGGCAAGTACTTCAGCGCGAGCGTGACGGAGACCACCAACCTCGGACAGGCTGCGAACCAGTGGCCCTACACCTTCGATAACACGCCTGCGCAGATGCCGACAGTGGCCAAGGTGGTGTCGCTGAACGCACGCCCGACAGCCGTGAAGACGACGGTCCTCGAGCGCTACAACCCGCGCGCCTGGATCGCCACCCAGGACGGCACGCTGCATATCTTCAGCCTCACCGACTACGCGCCGGGGCCGTCAGCCGCCACTCCGTCGCCCAACTCGATTGCCGAGGTGGGCACCGTCACCGGCATCGGGCGCAACCCGACCTCGCTGGCCACCTCCAAGGGTGAACCTGGTGCCAGCATCGAGCCGCTCAACGAACAGGTGATCGTGGGCTCGCGCGGTGACAACAAGATCTCGTGGGTGCGCTTCGCCAGCAACCACAACAGCGGCAGTGTGGTGCGCACCATCCAGCACAAGGAGATCAAGGACCTGATCGCGGTGGAGGACTCGGACAACTTCGCCAACGACGGCTACGTGATGAGCGCGCTCGACTACGCCGGCAAGAAGGTCCACAACTATCGCTACGGTCCGGTGATCTTCAATGCCGACGGGGGCGCATGCCCACCGCCGAATGGCTGCCCGGTCCAGCCTGCGGGAGCCGTGGCCGAATACGGTGGCGCCATGACGCTGCCCGGCAAGCCCTTCCAGTTGGGCACCGCGAACGTGCCCTGACCTCCGCCTCGTTCTTACGAGAGTTCAACAGCCCGCCCAGTGCGGGCTGTTTTTTTGCCCTACGCGCCGGCGGGCGCCGCCGACAACAGATGCTCAAGCATCCGACGCGCGTTCAGCGCCAGATCATCTTCACGGCGAACGCACGCCAGCAGACAACGTGCCGCCCACGCATCGGCGATGGCGATCCGGCCGATCTTCATCGAGGCGGCGCAGCGGTCCGCCGCCGCCCGGGGAACGATGCCGACGCCCACACCCTTCTCGACCATGCGGCAGACGGCCTCGAAGCTACGCACGCGCACGCGGAAGAACAGGCGCCGGCCCAGTCGCCTGGCCTGCATCGCGACCAGTTCCTGCAAGGGGCTCCCCTGCCCCAGCCCGACGAACTCGCAATCGAGGATTTCATTCAGCGCGATCCGGCGGCGCCGCGAAAGCGCATGGCCACGCGGCACAACCAGCAGCAGGTCGTCGCGCCGGAACACGAAATGCCGCAGCCCTTCCACATCGGCCGCATCCGACACGATGCCGATGTCGCAATGCCCAGCGCGCACCGCGTCCACGATCTCGGCGCTGGGGCGTTCCTCCAGGTCGACCGAGACACGGGGATGTGCCACCAGGAAGCTGCTCAGCACATCAGGCAGATGCTCGGTGATGGCAGAGGTGTTGCACAGCATCCGGACATGGCCCTGCAGGCCGGCGCCGTATGCGCCCAGTTCACCGCGCATGCGCTCGATCTGTTCCAGCACCACTCGCGCGTGGTGCATCAGGGTGCGGCCGGCCTCGGTGGGGGTCACGCCCTGCTTGGCGCGCAACAGCAGCGGCGCGCCCAGCGACTCCTCCATCCCGATCACCCGCTGGCTGGCGGAGGCCAGCGTCATGTGCGTCCGCGCAGCGCCACCGGTGATGGTTCCGCTCTCGATGATGTGGACGAACAGCCGAAGGTCGGTCAGATCGAATCGCATGGCCCGCAAGGTAGCACGCCATCCTCAGGCCACGCCTGAGGCTCAATGTGCAAGATCCCGATTTTCCGGCGACGCATGCATGGCCACACTGGCGCCATGCCCTCGATCCCCTACTCGCACAATGCTTCTCTCTGGCTGCTGGTCGCCGCAGTGTTCACACTGGCCGGCGTGGTCAAGGGCGTGATCGGTCTCGGCCTTCCGACGCTGTCGATGGCATTGCTTGCGCTGTGGATGCCGCCGGCCGAAGCGGCGGCCCTTCTCATCGTGCCTTCGCTCGTGACGAACGTCTGGCAATTGAGACCTTGGCCTACCGTGGGCCCGATCGCGCGCCGCCTGGGTGCCATGCAACTTGGCATCGTGGGCGGGACCTTCGCAGGGGCATGGTGGCTCGGTGCACCGCACGGTGTCTGGCCGGTAGTCGCGCTCGGCCTGGCGTTGACGGCTTATGCGGCCTGGGGCCTCACGGGCCGAACCCTGCACGCGCCGCCTCAGAGCGAGCACTGGCTGGGTCCGCTGACCGGCGCCGTCACTGGTGCTCTGACCGCGGTCACCGGCGTCTTCGTGCTGCCTGCGGTGGTCTACCTGCAAGCACTCGGGTTGTCCCGCGATGCGCTCGTCCAGGCAATGGGACTTTCGTTCACCGTGTCGACCGTGGCATTGGGACTCGCGCTGGCCGGCCAGAACGCCTTCTCGACGCCCCTCGCAGCTGCATCGATAGCCATGCTGATCCCCACCATGTTGGGGATGGCTGCGGGCCAGCGGATCCGGTCGCTGCTGTCTTTGGTGCTCTTTCGTCGCTGCTTCTTCGCGGGGCTCGCGATGCTTGGCATCTATATGGTGATGCGGGAACTCCAAAGGTGAGACTTTGTTCGCACTGCGCCGGTACATGCGCTCTGGACCGGCGCGGTTGAGCTTCCTAGCATTCGTCGAACAACGACCGCTGACCCCATGAGCTCCATCGATCTGGGCATCGCCCATTTCCTGAACCCGAAGTGGAAGACAGACGGCTCGCGATCGTCGCCCTGCTCGCCGCGGCGTGCCTCGCCGCCGCGACTTCGGTGTATCTCTCGCATGTGCTGCCCGCGCGCCCGCGCCCCCTGGTCGACCCGGACGTGGCCTTCGTGCTGCCTTACGGCATGGAGCGGAGCGGGTGGGAGCGCATCAGCTCCATGCCGAGCGACCACGCCGCCATGTATTTCGCACTGGCCGGCGAGTTGTGCTTCGCATCGCGCTTCTGGGGTGCGCTGGCACTGGTCTACGGCGCGCTTTTCATCTGTTTTCCGCGTGCCTACCTGGGGCTGCACTTTCCGTCCGATCTCGCGGCGGGAGCAGCCATCGGCCTTGCCTTCGCATGGTTGATGCAACGGGAATTCATGCGGTCGCGCGTCTGGCAACCGCTTCTTCACTGGGAGGCGGCCAAGCCCCACATCTTCTATCCGCCGATGCTCCTGCTCACCAGCATCATCGGCGGCCTGTTCCACGATGCCCGCGCGATTGTGCACATGCTGGCGATCACACTGCCGAACGGCTGAGTGCGCGCGTTCGCCTCCGGCGCCGCTCTCAGAGACAATGCGAACCACCCCGTCGTGTAGGCTCAAGACGTCACAGATTGTTGAATCTTGTCCACCGAGCCATGGTCCGCGACGTTTCACCCTTGATGGGCAGCTTTTGCCCGATTCGGAGATTTCTGTGAGCTTCTTTGGCTCTGCATTTGCCAGACTGGCGACTTCCGCGGCTATTGCAGCAGCCGCTCTTTCGGCCGCCGCGGTGGCCCATGCGGAAGTGAATTTCTCGGTTGGCGTTGGTGGCCCTGTCTACTACGAACCGGCGCCCGCCTACGTTGCCCCGCCGCCGGTGTACTACCAGCCCGCACCGCCGGCCTACTACCAGCCGCCGCCTCCCGTCTATTACCCGGCCCCGCCGGCGTACTACCGCCCGCCGCCGCCCGCCTACTATGGCCCGCCCCCCGGTTACTACGGCCAGTCGGGCGGTTCCCGCCCTCGCTTGAGCGACATGCAGCAACGTGCACTCGACAATTGCTCGCTGTTGGCACCGAACGAGCAACGCAGGTGCCGCGCCACCGTGATGTCGACCACGCGTTGACCAGCGCGAATCGGCCGATCGAGATATGGCGCCAAAATGGCGCCGAAAATTAAACCAAAGTTTTAATTCTTACTAGAATGTTTCACTCCTGGGAGAAAGGAGCGAAACATGAGAGTGCTCGTATCGGCCTTGGTCGGGATCGCGCTTTTCGTCGGCTGCCTTGTCGTGTGGTGGTTCTACTTTCCGGTCTGGAAGGTCGAGACCAGCGTGCGCAAGCAACTCCCGGATGGCTTCGCGACCTTCTCGGGCGTCAAGTACAACCGCACCACGGGCGCCGGCTGCGGCTACGTCAACGTGGGAACCCGACCGGGGCTGCCGCGTGGCACAACGCACTTCATCCTGCTCGCGGACGGCAGCCTGAAGTTCGACCCGGATGACCGCGTGACCGGCACGACGCTCCAGCAGCTCGAGGCGCTGCGCAAGCACACGGACTATCTGGCCTTGGTGTACGCGCGCTGCGCATGACCTTTTTCAACTACTCGTAGTTCTTGCCGGTACGCATCAGCTCCGGCGTGCCGATGACCTCGTTCAGGGCGTCGAAGTCCAGCATCTGCGATCGCCATGGCTGCGTGGTGCGATGCGTGTGCAGGCTGCCGTAGTAGCCCTGCAGCGTGTGCACAACCGCCCGCGCCGTACCGCCCGGGAAGATCGCAATCCGGAAGCCGTGAGCCTGCAACGCATCTGCGTCCTGGATGGGCGTTTTGCCGCCTTCGACCATGTTGGCCAAGAGCGGAATGCGATCCGCGAAGCGCTTGCAGGCCGCGTCCATCTGCTCGGGTGAACGCAATGCCTCGATGAAGAGCGCATCCACCCCAGCCTCGAAATAGGCCTCGGCACGATCGAGCGCCGCATCCAGCCCCTCGACCGCCACGGCGTCGGTGCGCGCAAGGATCAGCGTGTCGCTTGAAGCTCGCGCATCGAGTGCGGCCCTGAGCTTGCCGACCATCTCGCGCACCGGTACCACCGCCTTGCCGTCGAGGTGACCGCATCTCTTCGGAAAGGTCTGGTCCTCGATCTGCACCATCGCCGCGCCGGCGCGCTCGAAGCCGCGCACGGTGCGCTGGGTGTTGAGCGCGTTGCCGAAGCCGGTGTCCGCATCGACGATGACAGGGATGCTCACGCGCTCGGTGATTCGCGCGAGGGTGTCGGCGACTTCGGTGAAGGTGGTGAGGCCGATGTCCGAGCGGCCCAGTCGCGTGTAGGCGATCGATGCGCCGGAAAGGTAGAGCGCCTCGAACCCGCTCTGCTCGGCGACGAGCGCGCTCAGCGCGTCGTAGACGCCAGGCGCGAGAACGATGTCTTTCGACGCGAGACGCGCCTTGAATGTCTTGTCGGTCATTTCATGACTCCCCTGAAGAAACGAGCGCCGCAGCGGTGCGCGCAGCGATATAGCCACCGGCCACGGCACTCAGCAGTCCGTTGCCCGAGAGATAACCCCACACGGCGTCGCCCGATACGCCTCCGGCCGCACCGCCTGCGGCGAGCAGGTTGGCGAAGGTCGAGCCATTGGCACGCAGCACGCGCATGTCGTCCGTGGTGTCGAGTCCGCCTTGGGTGTGGAACAGTGCGCCGGTCACCTTCACCGCGTAGTACGGCGCATCAAGACCGCGCGAGAAAACGCGGCCATCGGGTTGCGGTGCCTTCTCGCGCAACGCCAAAAGCGTCCCCGCGAGGACGGTCTCATCACACCCGATGCAGGCCGCCAGATCAGCAACCGTTTCGCAACGCCGCAGCGCTCCGGCAGCCTCCGCATCGCAGAAATCCGGAAAGCCGCGCGCGAGTTCGAGAAGCGGCGCATCGAACACATTCCATGCGATGCCGCCGGGCTGCGCGAGCACGTGCACCGCCGCTTCGGAATAACCCTGCGTCTCGTCGTGAAACCGCCGGCCGTCGCGATTGATCTGCACGCCGCCTTCCATGATGACTGCCCACGACATCAGTGCGCCCTGCGGTGTCACCCACGAGCCGTGCCCCTGATAGCCGCCCAGATCGCGCAGCCGCGCGCCCAGCGTCTCACCCCACAGGATCGCGCTGCCATCGTTGCCGACATGGCCACCGAAAGTCGCCTCGGCCATCTCGGGCAGCAGCTCGCGCACCATCGAGGCGTTGCCGCCAAAGCCGTTGCAGGCCAGCAGCAGCACATCGCACCCCAGCGTCTCGCGGTGGCCGTCCGGCCGCCGGTATTCGATGCCGATCACGCGGTCGTCCGAGTTCACGACCAGCGTGTCGACGACCGCCTGCGTCAGCACCGGAATGCCCGCCGTTTCGCCTGCCGACTGCAGGCGCGCCATCAGCGCGGCACCTGTCTTCTGCGGCAACGCATGCATGCGGTGCACGCTGTGACCCGGATAGAGAAAGCCGTCGAGCAGGATCCAGTCGAGCCCGTGCCGCTCCTGGAGTGCGTCCAGCGCCGGGCCGACCGCTTTCGAATAGGCATCGACCAGCACCTGCGAGGCGCGTCCGTGCGCCTTCGACTGGATGTCCGCCGCGAAGCGTTCGGCGCTGTCGTCGGTCACGCCATGCTCACGCTGCACGCGCGTACCGGGCGCGGGGATGAACCCTGAAGACAGCGCCGTCGATCCGCTCGGCACCGCGTCACGTTCGAGCACCACGCATTCGATGCCCGCATCGGCAAGCATCAAAGCCGCGGTGAGTCCGCACGCGCCCCCGCCGACGATCGCCACAGGCACCTGCGCATCGGCATCGATGACTTGCGCACGCCGGATCCGGCGCGAAGGTCCGTCGGTCATCGTCAACCCAGCGACTGGATGAAGGCCGCGCAGTCGGTGACCTCGGCCACATTGCGCATGTCGGCAAGCGACGTCTGGTGCCGCTCTTCGCCGAACGCTGCGCAACCATCTGACAGCACCAGCGTGCGGTAGTCGCGCATGTGCGCATCGCGTACCGTGCTCGCCACGCCGCCGTTGGTCACGATGCCGCAGACCGCGACGGTGTCGATGCCGGCGCGTCGCAGAACCCAATCAAGCTGCGTGTTGAAGAAGGCGGAATAGGCGACCTTGCAGACGGCCACATCGACCAACCCAGCGAGCGCATCGACGTTGGCCTGCCCCCAGCTTCCGGGCGCGAAGTCGCCCTTCTTCAGATACGGCCTGAGCGCCTTGAGATGCGGCGAGACCATCGGCTCGCCCGATGCGTCCGGCCACAGCGTGAACTGGCTTGCGACCACCATGCCGCCCCGAGCCCTCATCGCACGCGCCACCTCCGCCACCCGTGCGGGCAGGAGGAGTGCCGGCGGATTGCGGTCGCCGCCCCGCGCATACGCGCCCTTCGGGTCGAGGAAATCGTTCTGCAGATCGATGATGACCAGCGCGCTCTTCGCGCCGACGATGGGTTCGCCGGCACTCATGACAGCCTCACCAGCAGGTTGCCGTGCGCGTCGACCTCGGCGTGGAAGCCGGGTTCGAGCCACACGGTGGTGTCAGGTTGTTCGAGGATCGCGGGACCATCGATGCGCGTTCCGACCGGCAATTCGAGCCGCGCGTAGCGCACCGCGTCGTGCCAACTGCCCTCATGAAAGACACGCTGCGTGCCGAGCGGCGCGACGCTGCCCTTTCCTTCCGGCGCAAGCACCGCAAGATCGAACTTGGGCCGCACGCCGATACGCGCATAGCGAAGGTTCATCACGCGGATCGGAATGCCATCGAGCACACGCCCGAAGGCCGCGGCGTAGGCTGCCTCGAAAGCCGAGCGGATCGAATCGACCGTCAACGGCTTGCTGCGCGCATCCGGCAGTTCGACCGGCAGGGTGTGCGTCTGCCCCGCATAGAGCATGTCGAGCGCGATCACCTCGCGCACTGCGTCGAAACGCACGCCCGCCGAATCGAGTCGGCGCTGGCACGCCGCTGCAAGCTCATCGATGCGCCGCTGCAGGTCGGCCACATCGACTTCGGTGAGAGGCCGGTTGATGGTCTGCACCGCGTCATGCCGCATGTCCGCGATCACGCAGCCCAGCGCCGATGTGACGCCCGGATAGCGCGGCACGATGCCCGTGCCCACGCCGACCTCGCGCATCATCGCGCACACATGCAGCGCACCGCCGCCGCCGAAGGGCATGTAGGCGAAGCGTCGCGGATCATGGCCGCGCTCGATCGACACCAGCCGGATAGCGCCCGCCATGCGCGCATTCGCCACGGTGAGGATCGCCTCCGCCGCCGCATGCACGTCGAGCCCGAGCGGCCGGGCGACGTGTTCTTCGATGGCCTGTCGTGATTTCTCCGCATCCAGCGCTGCAAGCAGCCCGCCACCGAGAGGCCGGTCCGCTGCGATGCGACCCAGCAGCACGTTGGCATCGGTCACCGTCGGCCGCATGTTGCCGCGCCCATAGCAGGCCGGTCCGGGGATGCTGCCCGCCGATTCGGGGCCGACCTGGAGCATGCCGCTCGCATCCACCGATGCGATGGAGCCGCCGCCCGCGCCGATCGTCTCGATCTGGATCATCGGCGAGCGGATCACCATGCCGAACTCGATCGCGGTCTGTGCCGCCAGCGCCGCTTCGCCATCAGCGACCAGCGACACGTCGAAGGAGGTGCCGCCCATGTCGCCGGTGATCGCATTCGGATAGCCCGCCGCGCGCGCGATAGCCGCGCAGGCGATCACACCTGCTGCGGGACCGGATAGTGCAGTACGCACCGGCAGGTCGCTCGCTGTCTGCCGCGACATCACGCCGCCGTTGCTCTGCACCACCAGCAGTTCGCCGCCGAAGCCTTGCGCGCGCAGGTCGGATTCGAGCCGCTCCAGATAGCCACCGACCACCGGCTGAAGCGAGGCATTGAGCGTCGCGGTCGAGCAGCGCTCGAACTCGCGGATTTCGGGGAGCACTTCGCTCGCCGAGGTGACATGTGCGTTGGGCCAGAGCTCGCGCACTGCCTCGACCGCGCGCCGTTCGTTCTCCGGATTGGCGTAGGTGTTGATGAAGAAGACGCACACCGCATCACAGCCCGCATCGCGCAGCGCACGCGCCTCGGCGCGCACCTGGTCGAGATCGACCTCGGTGTGCAGCGTTCCGTCGGCCAGCACGCGCTCGTCGACTTCGCGGCGCAGGTCGCGCGGCACCACCGGCGTGAAGCTGCCACGCAGGCCCCAGGTCTGCGGGCGGTCGCGACGGCGCATCTCCAGCACATCGCGGAAGCCGCGCGTGGTGATGATGCCGGTGCGTGCCACCTTGCGTTCGAGCAATGCGTTCGTGCCGACGGTGGTGCCGTGCACGATGGTCGCGATCGCGGCGGCCGAATCGGCAACGCGCGCCACGCCGTTCATGAAGCCGCGCGCTTCTTCGCCGCGCGTGGAGGGCACCTTGACGATGCGCGCGGTGCCGCTCGCTTCGTCCAGCACGAACAGATCGGTGAAGGTGCCGCCGACATCGACGCCGACGACGAGAGATTGCTGTTTCGAAGTCATTCGGATGCTTTCCTGCCGGCGTTCGCGCCAGTGGTTACGTAGCCCATCGCGCGGTCGCGGTCGCGCTCTTCGGGCTGCCGCTCTGCCGCGCTGCCCCACCCGCCGCCGCCGGGGGTTTCGAGGCGCACTCGCTCGCCGCGCACCAGGCGAATGCCGCGCATCTTCGACACCATCGGTGGCTCGTGCCACGCGCCTTCGTTTTCGTAGCGGAAGACGTTGACCGCGCCCGAGCCCCCGCCCGCGATGCCCTTGGGCGGCGAGGTGCCGCGTTCGCCGAAGACGAACACCTCGGCATCCTTCTCTAGCAGCTCAATCTCATAGACCGCACCGAGTCCGCCGCGATGCTGGCCCTCGCCACCCGAGTCCGCGCGCAGCGACCATTCGGTGAAACGCACCGGATAGGCCGCTTCGAGGATCTCCAGCGGCGGAATCGTCGCGGTGGAGATCGGCGCATTGCCGTGCGACAACCCGTCACCCGACGCATGTCCGCCATGCCCACCGCCGAAGAAGCTGAACATCACCCAGCGCTGGCCTTCGCGACCCGCGTCGCTGCGCAGGCCGGCGATCGAAAGCGCATTGATGGTGCCGTAGGCCTGCGCCACCGCGCGCTTCGGGTCTGCCTTTGCGGCGGCGCTGAAGATCACGTCGATCATCCGCAGGATCGTCTCGGTGTAGCCACCCACCGGCCGTGGCCGCTCGGCGCTGATGACGAGGCGATCGGGCAGCACGAAATCGACCGCATCGAGCACGCCGGCATTCGCAGGCACATCGGGGAAGAGGTGCTTGAGCGCCACGTAGCAGGCCGCGATCGCAGTTGCACGCGAAATGTTCACCGGCCCCGCGCATTGCGGCGAGGTGCGCGAAAAGTCGAGCAGCAGGCGGTCGCCGGCAACGGTCATGTCCAGCGCGATCGTCAGCGGCTCGGGCGTGATGCCGTCGTTGTCCAGCACGTCCTCGAAGCTGTAGCGACCATCCGGCAGCGATGCGATGTGCGAGCGCATCAGCCGCAGCGCGCGGCTGCGCAGTTCGCCGAGGGCCTGCAGCACGAGATCGTCGCCGTATTCGTCGAGCAGACCGTCGAGCCGCTTGGCGCCCAGTTCCAGCGCGGCGAGTTGGCCGTTGAGGTCACCCCAGAGGCTGTCGGGCAGCCGCGTGTTGGCTTGCAGGATCGCGAGCACGTCGCGATCGAGAACACCATTGCGCACGATGCGCACCGGCGGGATCTGCACTGCTTCCTGCCAGCACTCGGTCGCGGCCGGGTTGTAGTTGCCCGGTACCGCGCCGCCGACGTCGTGCCAGTGCGCCGCCGATGCCATGTAGCAGTAGAGCTTGCCGTTGCGGAAGAAGGGCCGCACCAGCTTGAAGTCGTTGGCATGCGTGCCACCGTCGTAGGCGTCGTTGCTGATCCAGATGTCGCCGTCCTGCATGCCGCCACGGCCATCATCGCGGGACTGGGCCGCCTTCGCCGTCGCGCGCACGGCGAAGGCCATCGCGCCGACGAACACCGGCAGGCCTGATTTGCCCTGCACCAGCGTGTCGCCGGTGATGGCGTCGTAGAGGCCGTGGCAGGCGTCGTGCGCCTCGGCAATGATGGGATTGAACGCGCTGCGGTAGAGCGTGGCATCCATTTCATCGGCCACCTGTTCGAGCCGGCCGCGAAGCACGGCGAGCGTCACGGGGTCGATCGCTGGGGCGTGGGAGGGATCAGGCATGACTTGCTTTCTTGCCAGCACGCTGGCGTAGCTGGTTCAACAGTCCGCCTGCGCGGACCATGTCCATGAGGAACGAAGGCACCGCGTCGCATTCGAGGCGCGTGCCATCGGGTGCGATCACGACGGGTGTCGAGGCGTCGGCGTCGATCCCGATGCGGTCGCCTTCGAGCAGCACTTCGGCCTTCGGGCAGGTCAGAAGGAGCAGACCGAGGTTGAATGCGTTGCGGAAGAAAAGCCCGCTGTAGGCCGGTGCGATCACGGCAGCGACGCCGAGCTTCACCAGCACGGCGGCGGCCTGTTCGCGCGATGAACCGATACCGAAGTTCGGGCCTGCCACGATCACGTCGCCCGGCTGCACCTCGCGCGCGAACTCGGGGCGAATGGCCTCCAGGCAGTGCGTGGCGATGATGTCGATGCCATGCTTCATGGCATGCCCGGGCGCGAGGGCGTCGGTGTCGATGTCGGCGCCGAGGCGCCATACGCGATGCTTTGTCGGCGCGGTCATGCGAGCACCTCCCGCGGATCGGCAACGCTACCGCGCAGTGCGGCCGTCGCGACGGTATAGGGCGAGCCCAGATACACCTGCGCGGTCGGTGAACCCATGCGCCCCTTGAAGTTGCGCGCCGTCGTGGAGATGACGGTCACGTCGTCGCCCATCGGGTCACCGTAGCCGGAGCACGCGCCGCATGCGGTCGGAAACAACTCCGCGCCCGCATCAGTCAGTGCCTGCAGCACGCCCTCCTCCTGCGCGAGCTTCTGGTCGCGCACACTGGCGGGCGCCACCATCAACCGCACGCCTTTCGCGACCTTGCGACCGCGCAGCACCTGGGCGGCCGCCCGAAGGTCTTCCAGCTTCGCTCCGGTGCATGCGCCGATGTAGGCGATGTCAATTGGCATGCCGGCGAAGCGGCTCACGCCATGGGAATTGGCCGGGCTGTGCGGTGCGGCGATGTGCGGCTCCAGCGTGCTCGCGTTGAAGCGATGGCGCGTGAACTCCGCGTCGTCATCGGTGAACCATGGCCGGGTGTCGACATGCGGAACGCCCGCGCCAGCGAGGAACGCAGCGGTGGTCGCATCGGGTGCAATCAAACCTGCCTGTGCGCCGAGCTCCGCGCTCATGTTCGACAGCGTCATGCGTTCCTGCATCGAAAGTGCCATCACTGCCGGCCCGCAGAACTCCACTGCCTGGTAGCGGCCGCCGTTCATGCCGAAGCGGCCGATCATGTGAAGCATCATGTCCTTGGCGGTCACGCCCTTCGGGAGTGCACCGTCCCACCACATCTGGATGGTCTCGGGCACGCGCAGCCAGATCTCGCCGCTGACCACCACGCCGAGCATCTCGGTGCTGCCCACGCCGAACATGTACGCACCGAAGGCGCCGCCGGTCGGCGAATGCGAATCGCCGCCCACGCACATCATCCCGGGACGGATGTGGCCATGCTGCGGCACCACCACGTGGCAGATGCCCTGGCTGTCGTAGACATGCGGCAGCTGCTGATCGCGTGCCCATTCGCGCGCAATGCGCACGATGCGGCGCGAATCGTCGTCGCGCTCGGGCACGTAGTGGTCCATCACGAGCACAACACGCGAGCGGTCCCAGATCTCGGCGCCGATTTCCTCCAGCATCGGCTTGAGCCGACGCGGGCCGGACGAGTCGTGGAACATTGCCAGATCGACAGCGCAGTTGACGATCTCGCCGACGGCAACGCTGTCGCGACCGCTCGAGCGAGCGATCAGCTTCTGCGCCAATGTCTGGGCGGAGGCCATCGAGTTCATTCCGGTTTCGCTCCAGAGAACTTCACCACCTTCGCCCAGCGCGTGATCTCGCTCTGCACAAAGGGCGCGAACTGCTCGGGCGAATTGCCGACCGGGATCGCACCTTCGGCATCCAGCCGTTTGTGCATCTCGGGCGTGCCGATCGCCTGGCGCGCCGCGTCACTGATCTTGCGCGCCAACTCAGGCTTCATGCGGCCCGGCCCGAAGAGACCGAACCACGCGCTGGACTCATAGCCCGGCAGCACTTCGGCGATCGCCATCACATCGGGGAACTGCGGCAACCGCTTGGCGGTGGTCACGCCCAGCGCCTTGAGCTTGCCGGCCTGGATGTGCGCCTGCGCATTGCCCACCGCCGCGAACATCAGTTGCACCTGGCCTGCGAGCACGTCCTGCACCGCCGGCGCCGTGCCCTTGTACGGAATGTTGACGATGTCCACGCCCGACTGCATCTTGAAGGCCTCGCCCGCCATGTGCAGCGACGAGCCGACCGAGCCGATCGCGAAGTTGAGCTGCCCCGGCTTGGCCTTCGCGAGTGCGATCAGTTCCTTCACGTTGTTCGCAGGCAGCGAGGGATGCGCGACGAGGATCGACGGCGAAGTCGCCACCAGCGTGAGCGGGGTGAAGTCCTTGACCGGATCGAAAGGCAGCGACGGATAGAGCGTCGCGTTGATCGCATGGCTGGTGAAGCTCATCAGCAGCGTGTTGCCGTCCGGCGGCGCCTTGGCGACGAGCTCGGCTGCGATGTTGCCGCCGGCGCCCGGGCGGTTCTCGACGATCACCGGGCGGCCAAGCGCTGGGGCCATGCTGGCGGCCAGCGTGCGCGCCAGCGTGTCGGTGGAGCCACCGGCAGGCGCCCCCACGAGGATGCGCACCGGCACGCCGCCGATCTGCGCACGAGCGCTCGCGGCCAGCGCAAGCGCGGCCGAGGAAATGAGAATGTCTCGACGTTTCATGTTGTCTCCCGTATCGATGAAATGCGCGATTGCGACGGCCGTCAGAGGCCCAGGTACGCGCGCCGAAGTTCGTCGCTGCCCAGCAGTTCCTGCGGCAACCCTGAGAAGCGGACGCTTCCGTTTTCGAGCACATAGGCCCGGTCGGCGATCTCCAGCGACTGGCCGACGTTCTGCTCGACCAGCAGCACTGCGAGGCCGTCCTCGCGAAGCTGGCGGATGAGCGAGAACATCTCTTCGACCAGCAGTGGCGAGAGGCCCAGCGAAGGCTCGTCGAGGATCAGCAGCACCGGCTCGGCCATCAGCCCGCGACCGATGGCGAGCATCTGCTGTTCGCCGCCGCTCATGGTGCCGGCCGCCTGGCCAATGCGTTCCTTGAGACGCGGGAAGATGCCGAACACCTTGTCGAGGTTGCTTGCGCGGCGCTCGCGTGCCCGCGTGAAGGAGCCGAGTTCGAGGTTCTCCAGCACGCTGAGATTCGGGAACACCTTGCGGCCTTCGGGCACCTGGATCAGTCCGGCCTTCACCACCTCGCGGTAGTGCGCGCCGCTCAGGTCCTGGCCGTCGAAGTGCACCGAACCACTCCAGGCTGGGCAGAGACCGCAGATCATTTTGTTGAGCGTGGACTTGCCAGCGCCATTGCTGCCGAGCAGCGCCACCATTTCGCCCGCGTTCACGCGCAGGTCCACGCCGCGCAGCACTTCAACGCGTCCATAGCCGCCGCGCAGGTTCTGGATGTCGAGCAGCGTCGTCATGCCGTGACCTCCTGCGGCGCATTGACGCCAGCCTTGCGCAGACGCGCCGCGGTGCCGTGGCCCAGGTAGGCCTCGACCACCTTGTCGTTAGAGGTGACCTGCGCCGGGCTGCCTTCGGCGATCAACTGGCCTTGCGCCAGCACCCAGACATGCTCGGCAAGATTCATCACCGCCTGCATCACGTGTTCGATCATCAGCACGGTCACGCCACCATCGGCGATGCCGCGCACCACCGGCATCATCTCGGCGATCTCCTGCGGGTTGAGTCCGGCGAGCACTTCGTCGAGCAGCAGCAGGCGCGGCTGCGTCGCGAGTGCGCGCGCGAGTTCGAGGCGCTTGCGCCCAGCGACGGTGAGATCGGATGCCGGCTTGTCGAGTTGCGGCGCGAGGCCGACGCGCACAGCGACTTCCTCCGCACGCTGGAGCGCCTCGCCGCGGGCCTTCACGTGCAGGTGCGCACCGACGGCGATGTTCTCGCGCACCGTCTGCGCCGCGAACGGCTTCACGATCTGGAAGGTGCGCGTCATGCCGAGCAACGCGTTGCGATGCGGCTCGCGCCCGGTGATGTCCTGCCCAGCGAAGCGCACCGTGCCGGTGTCCGGCTTGAGAAAGCCCGACATCAGCGCGAAGAGCGTGGTCTTGCCAGCGCCGTTCGGGCCAATCAGCGCAGTCAGGCTGCCTTCGCGCACGGACAGGCTCACGTTCTGCACCGCCTTCAGCCCGCCGAAGGACCGCGAGATGCCGTCGAGCACCAGGAGAGGATCAGCCACGATGGCCTCCCTTCCCTGCCCAGAGCTGCCGCACCGACAACCCGATGCCCGCGATGCCGCGTGGCAGGAAGATCACGATCAGCACCAGCACCACGCCGTAGATCACCATGTTGATGCCCGGCAGTTCGCCGAACAGATTGCGCGTGAAGTCCGACAGCACATGGAGTGCCGCCGCGCCGAGCACCGGCCCCCACAGCGTGCCCATTCCGCCGACGATGGCCGCAACCAGTGCTTCGACGGAAGTGGTCGAGCCATAGGCGATGCCCGGATCGATGTACTGGAACACCTGCACGTAGAACGCCCCCGCCGCGCCCATGAAGGCGCCCGAAATGGCGATGGCCACGAGCTTGACGCGGAACGGGTCGACACCGACGGCGCGCGCGGCATCCTCGTTGTCGCGCACCGCCTGCAGGTAGGCACCGAAGCGACTGTTGCGCAGCCACCAGGTGACCAGCAGCGCCGCGATGACGAAGCCCAGCACAACCCACAGGTAGCCGGCGCGCGAAGCGAATTGGAGATTGCCTGCCGACTCGCGCAGCGGCACCATCAATCCGACGCCACCGCCAGTGAAGTTCACCGACAGCGCGACGATCCGGAACACCTCCGCGAAAGCCAATGTGACCAGCGCAAAGTACGAGCCCTTGAGCCCGTAGCGGAACGTCAGCGCCCCGACGAAGAGGCCAACGAGTGCACTGCCAACAACCGCCATCGGCAGCGCGACCCACGCGTTGATGCCACCCTGGAGCTGCGCAATCGCCTGGATGTACGCACCGGTGCCGAAGAACAGCGCATGCCCGAAGGAGAACTGCCCACCAAAGCCGCCGAGGATGTTCCAGGCCTGCGCGATCAATGTGGCATAGAGCGCCATCATCACGAAGTTGAGTGCCACGCCCGATGAAGTCACGAGTGGCAGACAGGCCACCAACACTGCAAAGACCGC
This sequence comes from Variovorax sp. Sphag1AA, assembly GCF_014192575.1. Lineage (GTDB taxonomy): Bacteria > Pseudomonadota > Gammaproteobacteria > Burkholderiales > Burkholderiaceae_C > Variovorax. Next base: position 1,132,002 of record NZ_JACHYC010000001.1, read on the forward strand.
GATACCGGCCAGATGCCGCGCACCGGAATTCGATACGTTCGAAACGCTCATGCCCGCGCTCCGAACATGCCCTGCGGCCGGAACAGCACCACGCCGATGAAGATCGCGAAGATGCCGATCTGCCCCAGCGATTCACCGAGGTACAGGCCGCCGAGAGACTCGACCACGCCGACGAGGAAGCCACCGACCAGCGCGCCGACGAAGCTGCCCATGCCGCCCAACACCACGATGGTGAAGGCCACCAGCACGAAGCCGCCGCCCACCTGCGGGTTCACGTAGTAGGCCGGCAGCAGGAAGCAGGCTGCGGCACCGAGGCATGCGAGCCCGATGCCGAAGCTCATCGCGTAGACATGGTCCACGTCGATGCCCATGAGCTTCGCGCCCTCCTTCTCCTTGGCGACCGCGCGGATCGCGCGTCCGAGGTCGGTGCGGCCCATGATCCAGAACAGCACCGCGGACACCACCAGAGCGCCAGCGAAAGCCACCAGCTTGGGCACGGCGATCATTGCCGGACCGATGGCAACTGTGGAGAGCGAATAGGCAGTGTCGATGTTGCGCGTGTCGGACTTGAAGAACAGCAGCGCCAGGTTCTCCATCACGATCGCAATGCCGAGCGTCGCAAGCAGGATGTTCTCGTCCTTGCCGTGCCCCGCACGATTGATGACGATTCGCTGCAATCCGTAGCCGAGCGCGAACATGCCGGGCACCACGATCGGCAGTGCCAGGTATGGGTCGATGCCCAGCCGTTCCTTGAGGAAGTACACCGCGTACAGCGCCAGCATCAGGCAGGCGCCGTGCGCGAAGTTGATGATGTGCAGGACGCCGTAGATCAGCGTGAGCCCCAGCGCGATCAGTGCGTAGACCGCGCCGGTCGTCAGCCCGTTGAGGACCGACGGAAAGAGAATGCCGAAATCGAACATCCTGTGAGCCGGCTCAAGCTGCGCGCAGCGGGAACACCGGTTCCACTTCGCGGTAGTCGCGCGGGATGATGACCTTGATGTCGTTCTTCACGACCTGCGTCATCAACGGCTGGGCCCCTTCGTTCTGCCCGTTGACGAACTTCGTCGGACCGTACGGCATGATGTGATTCGAGAAGGTGCTCTTCTCGAGCGCATCGATGATCGCGGCGCGGTCGCTCGACTTGGCGCGCTCCAGCGCATCGGCCAGCAGCATCATCGAGGTGTAGGTCATGAAGACCTCGTAGCTGAAGAACTGGTCCTTGGCCTCGACCCGCTTGCGCAGTTCCTGCGAGCGCTTGTCCTTCGGGTTGAACCAGTGGTTGCAGTCGATGATGCCGTTGGCCGCGTCCGGGAACTCCTTGACGAACTTGTAGCTCGACGCGGCGCCGCCCAGCACCGAGAAGATCGCCTTCGGCTGCACCTTCTGCTGCTGCATGGTGCGCACCAGCAGTGCGTATTCGTTGTAGTAGTTGGCCGGGATCACGATGTCCGGGTTCACGGACTTCATGCGCAGCACGATGTTGTTGAAGTCGCGCGTGGGGTTCGCGTGCTTCACCACTTCCTTCACTTCGAAGCCGTAGCCGGGCAGCTCGCGCGATAGCAGCTGCGCAGTGCCGGTGCCGAAGAGCGACTCCTCGTGGATGATCATCACCGTCTTCGCCGGGCTGCCCGCTGCCTTGTTGAGCACCAGCAGGTTCGCCATCGCGACTTCCGTCGACTTCTTGTAGCCGGGGCCGAAGCGGAAGGTGTTCTTCAGTCCGCGCTCGACGATCTGGTCGGCCACGCCGACATCGACCACATGCGGCAGGTTGTACTTTGCGGCAGCCTGCGTGGTAGCCAGGCAGATCGCCGAGGCGAACGCGCCGACGATGGCGGAGACACCCGCCTCGTTCATCTTCTCGACCTCGGCCGCGCCGGCCTGCGGCTGCGATTGCGCGTCGCCGAGCATTGCCTCGATCTTCGCGCCGCCCAGCGACTTGATGCCACCGGCCTGGTTGATGTCGTCGATGGCTAGTTGCGCGCCGAGCCGGCATTGCTGCCCCGAATAGGCCAGCGCCCCGGTCACGGGATGCAGCACGCCGACGCGCACCGGCTTGGGCTGCGCGCCCCCGATCAGCGGGAAGGCAAGCGACGTGCCGAGGGCGGCGGTCTGCGACAGGAAGCGACGGCGGTTTTCCATGGGGACTCCTCGTTGTGAATCGTGGTGAATCGGTGATGGCGGGCTAAGTGAACTGCGCCCCGAGCTCTTTGCTCACCCACACCTTGGCGTCGATGCCGCCCACGCGGGACAACTGCATCTCGTAGGTGTAGCGATCGGGCCGGTACAGGCCGTGCAGCCACTGCACAGGCCTTTCGTTGATGTCGTAGACCAGCCGACGCACGGCCAGCAGCGCAGACCCGACGGAAACGTCGAGGTGCTGCGCCAGCGCCGCATCGGCGAGCTTGGCGGTGATGGTCTGGTGCGCCCTGCCGACCTGCACGCCGGCTTCTTCGAGCAGCACGAGGATCGGCTTGCGGGCGAGCTCGCGTCGGCCGAAGCGGCGCGCGACCTCGGCAGGCACGTAGGTGGTGATGTGCGACAGCGGCCCCTCGCGCGTGGAACGCACGCGGACGGCCTTCTGGACCGCGTCACCGGGATTGAGTTGCAGCGCCGCGGCGACGCTGACCGAGGCGGTGACGGTCTGCACGTCGATCACCTTGACCGAGGTGCGCAGGCCCATGCTGACGAGGTTTTCGAGCAGGCCACCGAGATTGGCGCGCTGCACGTCGTGCGCGCCTTGCTCGATGGAAACAGGAGGCCTGCCGATGGGGCGAGTGCCGCGGCCCGGCTCGCGCGAGATCAGCCCTTCGGCTGCCATCTTCTCGAGCGCACGTCGCACCGTGACGCGGGCGACGCCGAACTCTTCCATCAGCGCGAACTCGCCGGGCAGTCCGTCGATGAACCGGCCTTCAGCCAACTGCTCGCACAGCAACAGATAAATCTGGTGGTACTTCGGCAGCGGCATCTGGGACATGGGGCCCGATGGTTGCGTCGTTCTCTTGTCCCGTCAATAGGACATTTGAGGCCGATATGTACGCCCCATATGAGGGAAAACACGCCCCCTTGCGGGGCGCTCCGGACTGCCGGCTACTTGATCGGAAAGCGCTTGAGCATGCTGCGCCCGAGCGACGTGATCTCGGAAACGATCGCTGCGGGCTGCTCGAAGCCGTCAAGCGTGCGCACCGGCTTCGGGATCGATGCCTTGATGTGACCGGCCAGGCTCAACACCCGCACGGCGTCGACCTGGTCGCCGCCGGTGACCGCAATGGGCAGCTGCTGGGCCGCCAGACGATGGAGAAGAATCATTGCCACGCGCGAAGTATGCCGCCTGCCCAAGAGGAACCTGCTTAAATCGAGCCATTGACACCACCCCGTTGCTCATGCAGATCCAGGACGCCGTTACCAGCCGCCACTCCATCCGCTCCTTCCTGCCGACGCCGGTGGATCCGGAGGTTCTCCGCAGGGTTCTCACGCAGGCTGCACGCGCACCGTCCGGGGGAAATCTTCAGCCGTGGCACATCGACGTGGTGACCGGCGACGCCCTCGCCGCCCTCCGGGCGCAGATGCGTCGCAACCTCATGGAAGGCCGCGAGCCCGAACCCACCGAGTACGACATCTATCCGCCCAACCTGCGCTCGCCCTGGCGCGACCGGCGCTTCCAGGTCGGGGAGGCGATGTACGCGCGCCTGGGCATCCCGCGCGAAGACAAGGCGGCGCGTCGTCGCTGGTTCGCCAACAACTTCGATTTCTTCGGTGCGCCGGTGGCGCTCTTCTGCTCGGTCGATCGCTCGATGGGACCTCCGCAGTGGTCCGACCTCGGCATGTACCTGCAGACCGTGATGCTGCTCCTGCGTGCGGAGGGCCTCGACAGTTGCGCGCAGGAATGCTGGGCGATCTACCCCGTGACCATCGGCAAGGCGATCGAGCTGCCGCCCGAGCGCATGTTGTTCTGCGGGATGGCGATCGGCCACCGCAACCCGGAACATCCGGTGAACGGCCTCGTGAGCGACCGCGCGCCTGCCGAAGAATGGCTGCGCTTCAGGGGCGCCTGAAGCGACCGGCGCCTGTCAGCGCGGGTCGCTGAACACTGGCGCGCGGCGTTCGATGTTGGCGCGCACCGCCTCGGCCTGATTGGGGCTGCCGATCAGCGCCTTCTGCTCGACCGATTCGGCCAGCAGCAGCTCGGTCGCGCTGTGGCCCATGGCGGCGTTGAGCAGTCGTTTTCCGGCGCGGATCGCATCCGGGCTCTTCTGCGCGATCTCGTGCGCCATCGCCAGGGCCTCGGCCAACGGGTCGGCCGACACGCGCGTCGCGAAGCCGAGCTTTACCGCTTCTTCGCCCGAGAAGATCCGTCCGGTGTAGGTGAGCTCGCGCACAACGTCGTTGCGTGCCAGCTCGCGCATCAGCACCATGCCTCCCATGTCGGGCACGAGGCCCCACTTGATCTCCATGACCGACAACTTCGTGTCCGCCGCGATCAGCCGCAGGTCCGCGCCGAGCGCAACCTGCAAGCCGCCGCCGAAGGCCACGCCATGCACTGCGGCGATCACGGGCACCGGCACTTCGCGCCAGACCATCGCGACATACTGCGCGGCGTTGGAAATGCCGTGGGTGCGGTCGGTCAGGTCCTTGCCGGACGAACCGTCGCCCACGATGTTCGCGGCGTTGCCTTGCATGCGCTCGAACGACTGCATGTCCAGTCCGGCGCAGAAGGCCTTGCCCCGCCCCGTGAGCACCACCGCGCGCACGCTCGCGTCGTCGCGCAGGCGGCTGCCGGCATCGATGAGCGCATCGAACATGGCCGGGTCGAGCGCGTTCATCTTGTCGGCGCGGTTCAGGTGAAGCTCGACCACGCCGTCGGCGTGGCGGATGGATTCGATGCGGTCGTTCATGCGGTGTCTCCTGGGTTGGCCGGAGTATGAGCGGTCGGCGATGATGCCGGTGTCACCCACCCAACACACGCCCAACGACTCCAGGAGGAAGACAAATGCCCATCCGCATCGTTCGACTCGGCAGCGACCGCGCACACGGCGAAGGCCTGCGCATCGGCACGGTTCGCCGCCCGCCGCGTGGCGTGCCCAAGAGCGAGTTCGCGACGCAGAACTGGTATGACGTGTGGTACCCCAACCTCGCGCCGTCGGTGGAGACGATGAAAATGGCGCAGGCCGCGCAAGCCTCGGGCGTCGCGTCGGAATGGAACGCCTTCGGACGCAAGTTCAAGAGCGAGATGGCCGAGCCCGATGCGAGCCGCAGCCTCGACCTGCTTGCGGCGCTCTCTCATCAGAGCTCGTTCTCGATGGGCTGCTATTGCGAGGACGAGGCCCGCTGCCATCGCTCGTTCCTCCGCGAGCTGCTGGCCGAGCGCGGCGCGGACATCGTCCCCGAATCGAAATAACTGCGGGGCTCAGTGCATCGCACGCGCGATGGCCTGAGCGGCGGTGCGCAGCTTCTCGATCTGTTGCAGCGCCTGAGGGAGCGCCATGCGCACCGCCGGCGCCTGCAAGGCCACCGCGCATCGCACCGGCCCTTGCGGATCGTCACGCACCGGCACGGCGACGCAGACGAGGCCGTCGATAAACTCCTCCGCATCGACCGAATGGCCGCTCTGGCGGATCCGGTCGAGTTCGGCCTCCAGGGCATCGCGCGATTGCAGGGTGTGCGACGTGTGGCGTTCGTAGTTCAGGCCGGCGAGAAGCCGATCGCGCTGCGCCCGTGGCAGATAGGCCAGGAAGAGCTTGCCACTCGCCGAGCAATGCAGCGGAACGCGCGAACCGGGTCGCAATTCGAGCCGCAGCGGGAAGGCGGTCTCGACGCGATCGAGGTAGATCACCTCCGCACCCGACAGCGCCGTGAGATTGCAGGTTTCGCCCACGTCGGCGACAAGCTGGCGCAAGACGGCATGCCGCACACCGGTCACAGTGCTCCCGCGCAGCACCGTTTCAGCAAAGCGCATCAGGCGCGGTGTGATCGCATAGCGGCGGCCGTCGCTGCCGCGTGAGAGCAGCCCGCCGTGCTCCAGTTGCTGGAGCATGCGATGCACCGAGGGCTTGGGCTGGCCTGAGAGCCGGACGACGTCGGAAAGACTCTGGGGCTCGCCGCCGGCGGCGACAAGTTCGAGCAACTGCAGCAGACGAAGGCCGGGCGTTGTGGCCAGATCGGCATCATCGGAGGCAACGGGATCGGGGTAATCCATCAGAAATCTCGTATTTCGAGACGAAAGTGAGAAAATTTTCGAGATTTTCGCGCAATTTCGCTAAGCTGCAAGCCTTAAACGAACGTCTCCATGACTTTTTCTCCCGACAACCTCGTGATCACCGGCGCATGCGGCGGCCTGGGCAACGCCTTGGCGCGGCAGGCGCTGGCGCGCGGCGCGAAGGTGGCGCTGGTCGGGTTGAACGCCGGGTTGCTCGACACCCTGGCAGCGACAGCCCCAGGCCGCTGCGCGATCTACACGCCGGACGTGAGCGACAGCGCCGCGATGCAGGCGATGGCGCAGGACTGGACCACCCGCTTCGGCACACCCGATGCCGTGATCGCCAATGCCGGCGTGGCCGGCGGCTTCGACACCGCCGAGGCTTCGGACCTCGCGGTGTTCCGGCGGATTCTTGAAATCAACCTGCTCGGCGTCGCGACCACCTTCCAGCCTTTCGTCGGCCCGATGCGCGCACGTGGTCGCGGCACGCTGGTCGGCATCGCCAGCCTCGCAGGCCGGCGAGGCCTGCCAGGCAATGGCGCGTACTGCGCCAGCAAGGGCGGCCTGATCCGCTACCTGCAAAGCCTTCGCGCCGAGTTGCGTCCGAGCGGCCTGCGCGTCTGCACGGTCAACCCCGGCTACCTGCGCACGGCCCTCACCGCCGGCAACCGCTTCGCGATGCCCGGGCTGATGGCGCCGGAAGACGCGGCGGCCGCGATCCTGCGCGCCATCTCGCGCGGCGACGAAGAACTGGTGCTGCCGCGCCGGCTGGGCTGGCTGGCTTCCGCGCTCGACCTGCTGCCCGAGGCATGGCACGACGCCCTCCTCTTGCGGCAGCCGCGCAAACCACGCGCCGGCGAATCGGGCTCCACGCCCATCCCCGGCTTGAAGGCAGCGTCCACGCCTCATCGCGGACCGGAAGCCCCGGCACCCGACCCTGATTTCCGCGCGCGCTGAAACGCGCGCTCCCGCTACTCTCCGTTCCTTTCCCGTGAGTCAACCTGTGTCCGCCCTCGTGCCTACCCACAAGCAAATCGCCCTGATCGGCGCCGGTCCCTCCGGCCTCGCCGGCGCGCGCAACCTGCAAAAGCTCGGCATCCCGTTCCAGGGATTCGAGGCCTACGACGACGTGGGTGGTCTGTGGAACATCAACAACCCGCGCAGCACCGTCTACCAGTCGGCGCACCTGATCTCGTCCAAGCGCACCACGGAGTTCGCCGAGTTCCCGATGCCGGAAACCGTGGCCGACTACCCGAGCCACACCGAGCTGTGCCGCTACTTCAGCGACTTCGCGGACCACTTCGGCCTGCGCCAGCATTTCCGCTTCGGCGTTCGCGTGATCCGCGTCGAGCCAGTGACCGAAAGCGCATCGACGCTCTGGCGCGTGAGCGTGGATGTCGGCGGCGGCCGCATCGAGACCGCCGAATACAAGGGCGTGATCATTGCCAACGGCACGCTGTCCGAGCCGAGCATGCCGCGCTTCGAAGGCCGCTTCAACGGCCAGTTGCTGCACACCGCCGCGTACAAGCACGCGAGCCTCTTCCAGGACAAGCGCGTGCTGGTGGTCGGCGCCGGCAACAGCGGCTGCGACATCGCGGTCGATGCGGTGCACTACGCGAAGAGCGTCGACATCTCGGTGCGCCGCGGCTACTACTTCGTGCCCAAGTACATCTTCGGCAAGCCGGCCGACACGCTGGGCGGCAAACGTCCGCTGCCAGCGTGGATCAAGCAGCGGCTCGACGCGAAGGTGCTGCAGTGGTTCACCGGCGATCCGGTGCGCTTCGGTTTTCCGAAGCCGGACTACCGCATGTATGAATCACACCCGGTGGTCAATTCGCTGGTGCTGCATCACATCGGCCATGGCGACATCTCCGTGCGCGGCGACATCGCGCGCCTCGACGGCGACACGGTGCATTTCAAGGACGGGACCGCGCGCGACTACGACCTCATCCTTTGCGCCACCGGCTACAAGCTGCACTACCCCTTCATCGACCGCACCTGGCTCAACTGGCAGGGCATGGCGCCGAAGCTGTACCTGAACATCTTCGCGCCGGGCTTCGACAACCTCGCAGTGCTCGGCATGATCGAGGCCAGCGGCATCGGCTGGCAAGGTCGGTACGAACAGGCCGAACTGGTCGCGCGCTACTTCAAGGCGCAGTCGGAGGGCCGCCCGCAGGCCGCCGCGCTGAAGCACGCGAAATGCGGGCCGACGCCCGATCTCTCCGGCGGCTACAAGTACCTGAAGCTGGAACGCATGTCCTACTACGTGCACAAGGACACCTACCGCCGCGCAGTGCGCGAGGCTTCTGCAGCACTCGCCTGAGGAGAACCGCCAATGATCCCAGTCGACGAAATACGCCTGAACTTCAACCCGGCATCGCTGGTGCTGCTCAATGCGGTGCTGGGCTTCCTGATGTTCGGCATCGCGCTGGACACGCGCATCGCCGACTTCAAGCGCGTGATGCGCATGCCGGTCGCGATGACGGTCGGCGTCGCGGCGCAGTTCATCGTGCTGCCCGCGGTCACCTTCGTGCTGACGCTGCTGCTCAAGCCCGCGCCGAGCATCGCGCTGGGCATGATCCTGGTGGCCTGCTGCCCGCCAGGCAACGTGTCGAACATCCTCACGCATCGCGCGGGCGGCAATGTGGCGCTGTCGGTATCGATGACGGCGCTGTCGAACCTCATCTCCATCTTCGTGATGCCGCTGAACTTCGCGTTCTGGGGCAGCATCCATCCGACCGCCGCGCCGCTGCTGAAGACCATCGCGCTCGATCCGGGCGAGATGGTGATGCACATCGTCGCGATCATCGGCGCGCCTTTCGTGATCGGCATTGCCTTTGCGCACTACCTGCCGAAGCTCACCGAACGCATCAAGAAGCCGGTGCGGATCATGAGCTTCATCTGCCTGATCGGCTTCATCCTCGCGGCCATTGCAGGCAACTGGCGCTACTTCCTCGACTACGTCGGGCTCGTGCTCCTGGCCGTGGTGCTGCATGACGCGCTCGCCTTCGCGACCGGCTACGCATGCGCCACAGCAACCGGGCTTGGCGAATACGATCGCCGCGCCGTCAGCTTCGAGGTCGGCATCCGCAACGCGGGCCTCGGTCTGGTGTTGATCTTCAGCTTCTTCGGCGGCCTCGGCGGCATGGCGGTGGTCGCCGGCGTGTGGGGCTTCTGGGACATCATCGCGGGCCTCGCGCTCGCCGCGTGGTGGGCACGTCGCCCACTGCCCGCAACGGCCGTGCGGTCGGCCTGAATCCGAATTCCTTTTCCCGAGTCCCTTTCATGGAAGCTTCCAAGCCCCTCGCGGCCCGCCGCGTGCTCGTCACTGGCGCCGATGGTTTTCTCGGCCGCACGGTAGTGGCCGCGCTCTCGCGCCTGCCGGACATCCAGCACGTGGTCGCGCTCGACGTTCGCGAAGTGCCGGCCGACCGGCGCTTGCCTGGCGTCGTCTACGCAGTGCAGGACGTGCGCACGCCGGAGATCGGCGTCACGCTCGGCGAGCACGCGATCGACACCGTGGTGCACCTCGCCTCGATCGTGACGCCCGGGCGCGGCAGCACGCGGCAGTTCGAGTATTCGGTCGACGTGCTGGGCACGCGCAACGTGCTCGAAGCCTGTATCGCCAATGGCGTCAGCCACATCGTGGTGTCGTCGAGCGGTGCGGCCTACGGCTACCACTCCGACAACCCCGCGTGGATCGACGAAGACGATGCGCTGCGCGGCAACCAGGCCTTCGCCTATTCGCACCACAAGCGACTGGTGGAAGAGATGCTCGCCGCCTACCGCGTGTCGCATCCGGCGCTGCGCCAGACGGTGCTGCGCATCGGCACCATCCTCGGCGAGAACGTGCACAACCAGATCACGGCACTGTTCGAAAAGCCCCGCATCCTCGCGATCCGCGGCAGCGACAGCCCCTTCGTCTTCATCTGGGACGAGGACGTGACCGGCTGCGTGATCCACGCGATCACCACCGGCCGCGCCGGCTGCTTCAACGTGGCGGGCGACGGCGCGCTCACCTTGTCGCAGATCGCATCGATCCTGCACAAGCCGATGCTGGTGCTGCCCGCATCGCTGTTGAAGATCGCGCTCACGATCGGCTCGCACCTGGGGCTGACGCGCTATGGGCCCGAGCAACTCGATTTCCTGCGCTACCGGCCGGTGCTGTCGAACAAGCGGCTGAAGGACGACTTCGGCTACGTGCCACGCAAGACCAGTCTCGAAGCCTTCCTTGCCTACAAGGCGGCGCGCGAAGCCCGCGCGCAGTCGCAACCTGCGCAGGCGAACGCGTGAGCACGCAGACAGGCCTCAGCCGCGCAGACCTCGGCCGCGCTTTGGCGGTGGTGGTGATCTGGGGCCTGAACTTCGTCGTGATGAAGCTCGGGCTGCGCGAGCTGAGCCCGATGCTGCTCGGCTCTCTGCGGTTTGCCGCCGCGTCGTTGCCGCTGCTCTTCTTCGTCCGCAGGCCGGCACTGCCGTGGCGCTACCTGCTGGCCTACGGGCTCGCGCAGGGACTCGGCCAGTTCGGCTTTCTCTTCCTCGGGTTGAAGCTCGGCATGACGGCGGGCATGGCCTCGGTGGTGATGCAGACGCAGGCCTTCTTCACGCTGATGCTCGCCGCGCCCCTGCTGGGCGAACGCGCGCACCGCAGGCAATGGATCGGCATCGCGGTCGCGCTCGCGGGCCTCGTGCTGATCGCGACCGCGCATGGTGAAGGCCCAGGGCAGATGACCCTCATCGGCTTCATCCTCACGCTATCCGCCGCCTTCATGTGGGCGAGTTCGAACATCGTGGTGCGCTTCGCGACGCGGGCGGTCCCCGCCTACGACCCGTTCGGCTTCATCGTGTGGAGCAGCCTCGTGCCGATCGTGCCCTTCGCGGTCTTCGCGGTGTCGATGGAAGGTCCGTCGACGGTGATGCACCAGCTCGCGAACCTCGACCTCGGCGCCGTGCTCTCGGTGCTCTATCTCGCGTGGTTCGCGACGCTGCTTGCCTACACGCTGTGGACGCGCCTGCTGCAGCGTCACCCGGCCGGCCGCGTGGTGCCGTTCTCGCTGTTGGTGCCGGTCGTCGGCTTGGCAGCGGCCGCCATCTGTTTTGGCGAACGCCCGAGCCCCGCGCAGTGGCTCGGCACCGCCGCGGTGCTGCTCGGGCTGATGATCAACCAGGGCTTCGGCGCACGCGCCCTGGCGTTCCTGCGCGATCCGAAGCGCGCCTGATCGCGGCGATCAGCGCTGCGCCTTGTCCTTCTGGTTCTGCGCCTCGATGCGCTCGCGCGCGGCAAGCCATTCCGCATCGCTCCACTGGCGCAGTTCGTAGAAGTTGCCGCCGGTGGCCAGCGCGCCGCCGCCGTCCATCATGATGCTCTGGCCGTTGAGCCAGTCGCACTGGCCGCGCGCCATGAGGAAGGTCGCGAGGTTCTGCAACTCGCTCATCTCGCCGGTGCGCGCCATCGGGTTGAGCGCCTTACTGCGCGCGCCGGGCTCCTCGCCGGGGTTCAGGCGCTTGCTCATGCCTTCGGTCGGGATCTCGCCCGGCCCGACCGCATTGAGACGAATGCCATGGCGCGCCCATTCGATCGCCAGCGACTTCGTCATCACCTCGATGCCCGCCTTGCTCATCGCCGAGGGCACGACGTAGGGGCCACCGTTGTCGACCCAGGTGACGATGATGCTCATCACGCTGCGGTACGGGTCGCCGTGCTTCCACTTGCCGGCTTTCGCTTCGGCGATCCAGCGCTTGCCCACGGCCTGCGTGACGTAGAACGTGCCGTGGAAGACGATGTTCGCGATCGCATCGAAGGCGCGCGGCGAGAGGGCCTCGGTCGGCGAGACGAAATTGCCCGCCGCGTTGTTGATCAGCCCGTTCAAGCCGCCTGACTGCCAGAGGGCTTCCACCATCTCTTCCACCGCTTGTGCGTTGCGGATATCGAGCCCGAACGTATCGACGCGTCGCCCGGGGAATTGCTTGCGCCACTCGCTCGCGGTTTCCTCCAGCACGCTCTCGCGCCGCCCGCAGATCGCAATGTCGGCGCCCAGGCTCAGGAAGCGCTCGGACATCGCGCGGCCGAGGCCGGTGCCGCCGCCGGTCACCAGAATGCGCTGGCCGGCCATCAGATCAGATTGGTACATGCGGGTCTCCTTCGATTCGTCGGATTGAACGGAATGTGCAGCGCGCATCGTAGATCGCCAGCCGCGAACCGGTAAGCTCCCGGGCAGGTTTTCAACCGGGAATCCGCTCCATGCCCTCTTCCACCGTAGAAGTCTTCGCGCCGCTGGACGGCGTTCGCGTGCTGAGTCTCGCGCTCAACCTGCCCGGCCCCGCTGCGCTGATGCGCTGCCGCGCGATGGGCGCGACCTGCACCAAGCTCGAGCCGCCTTCGGGTGATCCGATGGGCCACTACAACCGGGCAGCCTACGCGGCAATGCACGAAGGCGTGGCCATCGAAGTCGCCGACCTCAAGACCGAGGCCGGCCAGCAGCACCTGCATCGGGCGCTCGAATCGACGGACGTGCTGCTGACTTCGTTCCGGCCTTCCGCGCTCTCGAAACTGGGACTGGATTGGAGCAAGCTGCAGGCGCGGCATCCGACGCTGTCGCAGGTCGCGATCGTCGGCGCACCCGGCGATCGCGCCGAGGAGCCCGGGCACGACCTCACCTATCTCGCCGAGAGCGGACTCGTCACGGGGATGGATCTGCCGCCCACGCTGTACGCCGACATGGGCGGCGCGATGCTCGCGAGCGAGGCGGTCCTGAAGGCGGTGCTGCACAAGGCGTCGTCGCCGCGCGCCGGCATCTACCTTGAAGTCGCGCTCAATGCCGCTGCCGATTGGCTGGCGCTGCCGCGCATCTGGGGACTCACCACGCCCAGCGGCGCAGTCGGTGGCGCGCATGCCGGCTATCGCATCTACCCGTGCGCGGATGGCCGCGTGGCCGTGGCCGCACTGGAGCCGCATTTCGCCGCCCGCCTCTGCGAAGCGGCGGGCACGGCGTCAAAGGACATGGCGGCTGCCGAGACGCACCAAGCGATCGCGCGCTGGATCGCCGCGCGAACCCGCGCGGAACTGGAGGCCATGGCGCGCGAACGCGACGTGCCGCTGCTCACGCTGCCAGGCTGAGCTGGCCGATAGCGCCGGATCGCGCTACTGCGTCATCTCGATCCAGCCAACCGGACAGGCCTGGATCGTCGGGAAGTAGCCGATCGGGTTCTGGCAATACCAGAGCGCCGGAATGCCGCTCACGAAAACAACCGGCGGCGGTCCGAAGAAGACCGGGCCGCCCGCCACGATGAACCGGCGATGCGGAAAACCGGGATGGGTGACGAACACCGGCCGTCCCGGGAAGCCCGGATGCACGAAAACCGCGTTGCGCGCCGGCATGACGCCCACCGCATGCGCACCGCCTCCGCGCATCCCGCGTGCCCCGCCGCCGGCGCCGCCGCCTTGCATGCCGTTGAAAGCCAGGCTGGTTATCGTCACGCCGCCAGCCACGGCGGCCACCATCAGGGCCCGTGCGAGTCTCGTCATGGAGCACCTCCGCTGGATACCCGCTTTGGACTTCAGGCGGATCACCCAAGTTCAGGGCGCCCCCAAGCGGGCGTCACAGGGTTTGCACGAACGCGACCATCCGCTTGCGCTCAGCCGCATCGGGCAAGCGGCCGCGCATTGCACCGAGGTTGTCCGCCATGTGCCCCGGATCGGACGTGCCCGGAATCACCGCCGTCACGCGTTCGTCGCCCAGCAGGTACTTCAGGAAGAACTGGGCCCAGCTTTCGGCGAAGTCCGTCGACCAGTCTGGCAGCGACTTCCCGCGCACCGCCCGGAACAGCCGGCCGCGGCCAAAGGGAAGCGCCGTCAGCACGCCCGCGCGAACCTCGGCTGCCAACGGCAGGATGCGATCCTCGACTTCGCGGTTGTCGAGCGAGTAATCGATCTGCACGAAGTCCGGCTTCTCTCGCCGCAGCACCGACGCGACCGCGTCGTAGGCCCGCTCCGAGGTCGACGTGATGCCGACATAGCGGCACACGCCCTGCGTCTTCCACGTCTTGAACTGGGCCAGCGACTGTCCGGGGTTCCGCACGTTGTGAAGCTGCAGCAGATCGACGCGGCGGGTGGCGAGCCGGGTCAGCGAACGTTCCAGCTCGGCAGGGTCGGGCGACTCCAGCTTGGTCGCGACGAAGAACTTGTCGCGCGACGCCGCCGCAGGCATCGCTTGCCCCAGCACCAGTTCGGCGTCACCGTAGGTCGAGGCGGTATCGACGAGCGTTCCTCCTTTGTCGAGCAGCGTGCGCAGGATCTGCGTCGCGGTCTCGCGGATCTTCGGGTCGTCGTTGTTGAAGACGATGGCCGTTCCCAGGCCCACCGCGGGAATGCGCTCCCCGCTCGATGGAATGGCGCGCGTGACGAGCGCGGCCTCCTTGCCCTGTCCCAGGCCGGCGAGCGGCCACAGCGCCCCGGCAGCGAGCGCAGAAAAACTCCGCCGTGTCATCGATGCCATGACGGTTCTCCCGGTTTTCCCAACGGAGTCGAAGCAGGCGCCGGCGCATCACCGGCGGACTGCGCTGCGCGGCGTTCATGCGTGCGCCCCAGCGCGCCCGAGAGCACCAGCCACACCGCCGCGACCGGCAGCGCGCACAGCGCAATCGCACCAAGCTTGAGCCCCACCGCGTGCAGCGCGTCGTAGACCCAGCCGTAAAGCGCATCGGAGCCGCGGTAGACCACCACGTCGATCAGGTTCTTGGCCTTGTACTTGTCCTCGCGGTCGACGACCGTGAAGAACACCTGCCGCGCCGGATTCGCGATCGCGAAGTTCATCCAGCGCTGCAGCACCTGGAACACGAGCACGACCGCCAGGCCCGGCGACCAGGCGATCGCCAGGAAGCCGACGATGTAGACCGCCGGCAGCGCGCCCGCCGCGATGCCGGTTCCGAAGCGCTGCAGGAAACGCCCGGTGGCAAAGACCTGCGTCGCGAGCGTCAGCAGTCCGACGGCGAGGTCGATGCTCGCGAAGATGCGCGTCTGCTCGCCGGCGCCCTTGATCGTCGCCGACACCACGTTCGCCTGCATGAAGTACAGCATGGTCGCGCCGAACGACAGCAGACTGACCCACGCGCCCACGCCCAGCAGGTACGGCGAGCGGAACATCTTGTAGATGCCCGCGAATGCGCTGCCGCCCACGCGCGCCGGCTCGCGCGGCCCGTCCTGCCGCACGCCGACGCTTCGTTCGAGCCGGTGCGCGCAGAACACCGCGATCTCCAGGAACACGATCGCCGCGATCAGCAGGTTGTGCGGCCCGAGCGGCACCGCGAGCGCGATGGTGATCGTCGGCCCCAGCAGCGCACCGGCGGTCCCACCCGCGCCGATGAACCCGAAGAGCCGCTTGGCCTGCTCGCTCGTGAAGAGGTCCGCCATGAAGGACCAGAACACCGCCACCGCGAACAGGTTGAACACGCTCACCCAGACGAAGAACACGCGCGCCACGATCACCGGCGCGATGTTCATCGCGAGCAGCACCCAGAACACCACGAGGTTGAGCACGAAGAAGTGATAGACGATGGGAATGAACCGCGCGCGCGGCAACTTCGCGACCAGCGCACCGTAGAGCGGCTGCGCCGCGAGCAGCGTCACGAAGGTGGCGGTAAAGAGCCACGGCAGTGCCCGCGTGCCGCCTGCAATGCCCATCTGATCGCGCAGCGGCCGCAGCACGTAGTAGCCCGCGAGCAGCGCGAAGAAATAGCCGAAGGACCACAACGCAGCCGCCAGCTCCTGCGGTGTGGCCGGAACCACTCGCCGCAGCCAGGGCTCCTGCGACGTCATGGTGCGAGCGACAGCTTCTGCCTGAGTTCAGCCGCGCTCACCGACTGACCGTAGCCCGGCCCGCCGCGCTGGAACTTGCGCGCATCGGCCAGCTTGCCGACCACCACCGGATCGAAGCCGGCGTCGGTAACCAACGCCGCCGCGACCTTCACCGCTTCGGGGTCGTCACCGGCGATCGGTATGGCGAGCCTCGGCGGCGGGCGGTTGGCCTCGCGCGCGAAGATCGTGTAGGACATGGTGTTGAACGCTCGCACCAGCCGCGCGCCGCCCAGGTACTTCTGCGACACCACGCCGATGCCTTCCTGCTCGACCTCGTCGGCCACTGCGCTGCCATCGCGCCCGGCCACGGCATTGCACGCATCGAGGATGATCTTGCCCTTCATCGAAGCGCCGTAGTCCTTGCCGATCTGCGGCAGCGCACCATAGGGCACCGCGATGAAGAGAGCGTCACCGAATGCGATCGCTTCGGCCACCGTGCCCGCCTTGGCGAGCGGACCGAGGCTCGCGACAAGGTCCTTGAGTTCTTCCGGGTGGCGCGACGAGAGCATCACGGGATGTCCGGCCTTTGCCCACAGTCCACCGATGGTGCCGCCGATGCGGCCCGCGCCGATGATGCCGATGCGCATGCCGGAAGCTGTCTGCGCCGCCGCACTGCGCGGCGCAAGCGCCACCAGCACGGCACAGCCACCCGCGATGAACAGCCCGCGGCGGACGGGGTCGGGACGTGAATGTCGGAGCATCGGAACCTCCTTGGGTCCAGCGAACCGGCATCATCTTCCCGCGCACCTGCGGCCGCAAGCGGCTCCCGTGTAAAGCCACTCAGAGCTTGATGCCGGCGCTCTTTACGGTCGGGGCCAGCACACCGACCTGCTCTTTCACGATCGCCTCGAAGCGCGCCGTGCTCTCCGGCTTGGCGACGATGCCGAGCTCGACCAGCTTCTTCTGCACGTCCGGCATTGCAAGCACCTCGTCGCACGCACTGTTGAGCTTCGCGACCATGTCTGGCGGCAGCTTGGCGGGCCCGCTGAGTCCGAAGAAGTTCTCCAGCACCAGCTTGGGCTGGCCCAGCTCGACGATCGTGGGCACATCGGGCGTCAAGGGCGAGCGCGTGGTGCTGGTCACCGCGAGCGGCGTGAGCTGTCCACCCTTGAAGTACGGCACGTAGGCCGTGATGACATCGATGCCGACCGGGATCACGTTGGCGATCAGGTCGGTCGTCATCGGCGCACCGCCGCGGTAGGGCACGTGGACCAGGTTGGCCCCGGTGATCTTCCGGATGAGTTCACCGTGGACATGGCCGATCGAGCCCGGGCCGCCGGAGCCGAAGTCGAGCCGCCCGTCCTTGCGGGCGCGCGCTTCGAGGTCGGCGAAGCTCGCAATGCCTGATTGCTTGCTCGCCATGATGACCAGCGGTGCCGAGCCGAGTGACGCGATATGCGTGAACGCGGTTACCGGGTCGTAAGGCTGCTTGTCGAGGAGGAACGGGCCGAGCGCGATCGGCGTGGTGTTCGACAGCATGAAGGTGTAGCCGTCGGCCGGCGCATTCGCGACCAGCGTGCCGCCGATGGTCCCGCCCGCGCCCGGCTTGTTGTCGACCACCACCGGCTGCCCGAGCTTCCTTGCGAGTTGCTCGGCCATGATCCGCGCGAGGATGTCGCTGGAGCCGCCGGGCGGAAAGGTGACGATGATCTTGATCGGCTTGTCAGGCCACTGGGCGAACGCCGGCAGCGCCAAAGCGGCAGCGCCGGCTGCCAGAAGCTGGAGTGCGCCACGGCGCGTCGGATGGGGGATGGTGGTCATGCGCTGGCGCAGCAAGACCGATGCCCGCGCGGGCCATGGCACGCCAATCGCTTGCTTCATGGCCGGAGCACGGCCAAACCTGCCTCCGAGGCCATCGGCGATCGGCGCCGGTGCATCGCGGCACCAAGGCTGTGCGACGAACGCCATGTCACGCCCCAACGACACCACCGACGTCGAGTTGCTCCGCGTCTTCAGCACGCTGATGGATGAGCGCAGCCTTGCGCGCGCAGCGACGCGATTGGGCCGGTCGCGGGACGCGGTCGACACCGCCCTGCGGCATCTGCGCAGGATCTTCGGCGACCCCCTGCTCCTGAAGGACGGCCCGCGCATGGCGCCCACCGAGCGCGCGCTGGCCCTGGAGGCATCCCTGCGGCTGGTGTTCGCCCCGCCGACGCAGCACCCGCCGCCGCCGACGAAGCGGCGCACACGCTGGCGAGCCTGACGGCGCGGGGGCTGGGGCGGAAGGACTGTCGGGAAAGAGGACTTTTGAATCAAAATCCCGTCTCTTTCCCGGCCACCTCATGACCGACGTCGCCCCACCCCGTCCGCTGCTGAGTCCCGAGCACATCGCGCTGATCGACAAAGGCGTGTCCGCGATCGTGGCGTCGCGCGACGCGGCGCTGCGCCCGAGCCTCATGCGCGCCGTCGGCACGCGCATCTCGGCGGACGGCATGCAGATCACCGTCTTCGTCGCGCGCGGCCAGTCGCGCCAACTCCTGCAGGACGTGGCGGCCACCGGCCGCGTCGCAGTGGTCTTCAGCCAGCCCCTGAGCCATCGCACCGTGCAGGTCAAGGCAAGCGAAGCCGCGCTGCGACCCGCGGAGGAAGCGGACCTGCCCGTCCTGCACCGCTACCTGGCTTCGATGGAGGATGAAGTCGGCGCGGTCGGCATCGACGCGCCCTTTGTGCGGGCGATGCTGTCCTACCGCCTCGACGATCTGGTGGCGATCAGCTTCACGCCCGTCGAAGCCTTCGACCAGACGCCCGGTCCCAAGGCCGGCAGCGCGCTCCCGGCGTCGGCATGACGCACCGACCGCGATGAGCACCAGCCCACCATCACTGAACGACATCCGCGCCTGCTTCGAGGGCGCAATCCCCGCGATCATGGCGACTTGCGGCGAGGACGGCACACCCAACGTGGCCTATATCTCGCAAGTGCATTACGTCGACGACCGGCATGTCGCGCTCTCGTATCAGTTCTTCAACAAGACGCGGAAGAACATCCTCGCCAATCCTTACGCCAACGTGCTGATGATGGACCCGGTCGCCGCGGCGTTCTACCGGCTGCGGCTGCGCTACCTGCGGACCGAATCCGGCGGCGCGCTGTTCGAGCGCATGAAGGCGCAGCTCGCCGGCATCGCGTCGCATTCGGGCATGGCGGGCGTGTTCCGCCTGCTGGGCTCCGACGTGTACGAAGTCGAAGCGGTCGAGAGCGTCGAAGGCGAACGGCTCGCACCGGTCTCCCATCCCAAGCCCGGCCTGCTCGCCGGTGTACGCCGCGCAGCCGAGCGCATGGCCGGGTGCTGCGCAACCGACGAACTCCTGCAGACGACGCTCGCCGCGCTCAACGACCACCTCGGTGTGCACCATGCGATGGTGCTGATGCTGGATTCGGCCACGCAGCGCCTCTACACAGTGGCGAGCTGCGGCTATGCCACTTCCGGCATCGGCTCGGAGATCGAGATGGGACACGGCGTGATCGGTGTCGCCGCGCGCGAACGGACGCCGGTGCGGATCAGCCACATGACGAACGCGGCGAGCTACAGCCATGCGGTCCGCAGCAGCCTGCGCGCGACCGAGCCGGACATTGCGCTCGACACCGAGATCCCATTCCCCGGCCTGGCCGAACCGCACAGCCAACTCGCGGCGCCGATCGTTTCGGGCGGACGGCTGCTCGGCGCGCTGTTCGTCGAAAGCCCGACGGAACTGCGCTTCAGCTTCGAGGACGAGGATGCGCTGGTCGCGGTCGCGAGCCATCTCGGCGCCGCGCTGGAACTGCTGCGTGCGGTCGACGAGCCGGTCGCCGTCGAGGAAGCCTCTCCGCCCGTCGCGCCATCGGCCAGTGGCGCGCCGCTGCCGGTGCGCCACTACCTCGCGAACAACAGCGTGTTCGTCGCCGACAGCTACCTCATCAAGGGCGTTGCCGGCGCGATTCTCGGCAAGCTGCTGCGCGAGTATTCGGAGCAGGGCCGCACCGAGTTCACCAACCGCGAGCTGCGGCTCGACCCTTCCATCCGACTGCCCGACCTGGCGGACAACCTCGAAGCGCGACTGGTGCTGCTGCAACGGCGGCTCGCCGAGAACAGCCCGCATCTGCGCATCGAGAAGACCGGCCGCGGGCGCTTCAGGCTGCGGGTGGAACGGCCGGTCACGCTCACCGAAATCGCCGGCTGAGCCGCCGCGATCACGCGGGCAGGTTCAGGCTCGCCGCGAGCTTGACCCATTCGCGCTCGGTCAGGTGCGGGCGCACCACGTCGAGCGCCGCGGCGAAGGCCGGCGCGGGCGCATGGGCGCGCATGTCGCCGAGCATCGCGCTGCGCTCGGCCGGGTTCATGAAGGGCACCATCCAGCGCATCACGAACATCATTTCCTCCGGCGGAATCGAGGCGACGAGTGCGCCGTGGATCTCCATCAGTTCCGCGTCGGTGAAGCGCGCCCAGAGCACCGCGTTGTGCGCGGTCTCTTCCACGTGCATGTGCTCGAAGTTGTGCGCGATGAAGACCGACAGCGCCCGGTACAGCGCCAGCGTGCGTTCGGCACGCAATGCAAGGTCGCACTGCAGCAGCGCGGTCGTCTGGTTGGCGAGTGCATCGATCGCCTCGACGTGCTCCTCGTGCTCGTGCGCGATCCGCCCGCTGGAGCCGGCGGCACGCGATTCCATCGCGGCGTGCAGGAAGTCGTTCTCGTGCTTGAGATGCGCGCGGCAGAACTCGAGCAGTTCCAGCACGCGTTGCGTGGTCTGCGCGAGTTCGAGACCGTCGTCATGGTCCATGCGCCCCAGGGCCAGGAGGGTGTCCGCCATCAGCGCGCGCAGGGCCTTGTGGATGCCGGCATACATGTCAACACGGGGGGCGGAGACCGCCGCGACTTGGCGCATTTCGCGCGGATCGATGTTCATGGGAGTCCTTCTTTTCCGGTTCAGCGGAGGTCGCACCGTGCGCTCTCCTGCTGGGAAGAAAGTCTAGGAATCGGGCCTCTTTCGCGCCGCTAAGAATTGCTTAACGAACCCCTCAGCAAACCTTAAATAACGGTCTAGGCTAATTAGCCAGCGGGGTTGGCCGATGAAGACGAATGTCTCCAAATCACGTCAGTCATCCTAGGACATCGTACAACTTGGGCCACTAAATCAGCCAGCTCCAATCTTCGAGACATGGGGGTTTCCACTATGAAATTGACCCCATTGACAGACGAAATCCGCTCTGATGAAATTCGCCCAGTTGTACGACAACAGTTGATGAATTTCAAAAGTACACACATGAGACAAGCCCTCCCACCCCCGACCTGCCGCTGCAGCGCCGCCCCGCCCCGGCGCTGAATCCCCTCACCGGATCCGCTTCCGGCGCACTGCGATTTCGCTGCGCGCCGCGATGAGTCACGCCCGTTCGCCGCCTTCCCGGCCGCGGCGGCGGCAGGCCACGTCCCCGCTTTCCGACAACTACTACCGCAAGAGGACCTCCGATGAAGACGTCTACCCGAAACCCTCATTCCGCACGCTGGACCTTGGCGCTCGCGGCTCCGCTCGCGACGCTGGTCGCGGCTTCATTGCTGTCAGCCTGCGGCGGCGGAAGCAGCGGCAACGCCGCGTTGCCGGCCAGCTCGGCTACGACCAGCACCCAGACGCCCGTCACCGCGCCCGCCACGTCCTCGGATTCGTCGGTTGCCCAGAAGAACGCCTTCCAGGTCGGCACCACCACATTCGACCCGGCTCTTCCGCCTGAACCGACGCTGCCGACCGACGCCCAGGTCTGCGCGACGCTCGAGGCCAGCAACAACCTCGTGCGACGTCCGGACGGCGCACTGCCGCCCGAAGCGGACCCGTCGACGCCCGGCGTCGGCAAGGCCGTCAGCGCGGCCACGGCCAACCCGGACCAGGCACGTATCCAGGCAGCGCTCGATGCCTGCGGCGCGGCAGTCAACGCGGAAGTCGGCGCGGCCATCCTCGCCGCGGATGCCTCGGCAACGGCTGACCAGAAAACGGCCGCCCTGCCCAACATCAACATCGCGGGCGCCAGCGGCGAAGAGCTGGCCAAGCCGCAGTACAAGCCGACCAAGTTCGCGGTACGCCTGACGGTCAACAGCAGCGGCCCGGGCAACGGCTTTATCTCCGGCCCGCTCACCCTGCCCTCTGGCGTGACGCTCTGGATCGACAAGGGCGCCACGCTCTACGCCACGCGTGACGTGATGGCCTATCTCGCCGCCTCGAACAAGTACTGCGGCAACACGGCAACAAGTGCGACGAACGCCGGCAGTTCCGGCAACTGCAAGGCGCTGATCAACGGCGACTACCTCGTCAATTCCGCCGTCGTCGGTGAAGGCAGCATCGACAGCCGCGCCTATGCGGAGATCGTCACCACCAACGCGCTCTACCCGATCATGAAGGTGGACCTGAGCTGCTCGAACACCTACGCCGCCTACGCGACCTCGCCCAGCACGCAGGCGCCGGACGGCACGCCGTGCGACAACGGCGGGACCTTCGTCGACTCCAAGTCCTCGGTGCGCAACATGACGTGGTGGGACCTCGCCTATCTCGGCAACATGGTGCAGAACGGCACGACCGGCTCGGGCTCGCAGTCGAACTTCCGGATGATGGTTTTCAACTACGCCAAGAACCTGACGCTCTACAAGATCACGCTGAACAACAGCGCCAACTTCCACGTGGTGCCCAGTGGCGTCGACGGCCTGACGGTGTGGAACGTCAAGGTGCAGACGCCGACGCTGGCGGCCTTCGCCAACCCGGCAGGCAACGGCAATCCGCTCTACACCGGCGAGACCTTCAACGCCGACAACGTGAAGAACACCGACGCCTTCGATCCGGGCTCTGCGTCCAGCGCCAAGTCCAACGCGCTCACCACCGGCAGCACGACGACTTCGTCAACCAAGATGTCCTTCGACGGCTACCTGAAGAACTTCGTCTTTGCCTACAACTACGTAAGCACGGGCGACGACGACATGGCGCTCAAGGGCAGCAACAACCCGAACGCGGTCGGCTTCGGCATCGACGGCAATCGCGGCAAGCGCAGCGACCGGGCCTACGGCATCGTGGTGGCGCACAACCACATCTACTGGGGCCACGGCATCTCGGTGGGCAGCGAGACCAACGCCGGCGTGACCAATGTCGAGGTCTACGACAACTCCTTCCTCAATTCGGAAGAAGGCCTGCGCATCAAGTCCGACTACGCACGCGGCGGCGAAGTGAGCAACATCAACTACCGCAACATCTGCATCAAGAACGCGCAGAACGCCCTGCTCTTCACGCCCTACTACAGCACCAAGGCGCTGTCGGGCGGCGTGCCGAAGGTGCCGAACTTCCATGACATCACCCTGAGCAACGTGCGCATCCTGGGCGAATCGAAGGTCAAGCTGCAGGGCTTCGCGGCGAACACCGGCGGCTACTTCACGCCGACCGCCGCCTATCCGACGGGCTACCTGCCGGCCTACCCGCTGGTCATGTCGATGACGCAAGTGGCCGCGGACGATCCGTCGCAGATCTCGCTGATCTCTTCCGACGCGAATCTCACGCTCGACACGGTGAACCTGCCGATCCAGGCATCGACCGCCAATCGCATCGTGGTCAACGGCGAAGCCAGCCTGAAGGTCAACGTCGACAAGGTGCTCGACTGCAGCCAGGCCTTCGTGGACTTCCCGTCCATCGGCGCATCGAACCCCTTCGGCACGCACTGGGTCAGCCAGTGACCCCGCGGCGCTAGGCGGCCCCGCCTAGACGCCAGCCGGCGCCTTGCCCCCTGCGCCCGCCCGTACTACGCTGAGCGTGCGGGCGGGCGTCTCCCGTCCGGGGAGCAACGCCATGTATGAACGCATCCTCGTTGCCACCGACGGCTCCGAGCTGTCGGAACTGGCGATCAACAGCGCCATCGATCTGGCTCTCCTGACACAGGCAGAGCTCCTCGCCGTCAAGGTGGTGCATCACTATCCCGCAAGCTACTTCGAAGGCTCGATCATGCTGAGCCAGGCCGAGGTATCGCACCTGCGCGAGCAGGCCGACTCCGAGGCGCAACGCGTGGTCGATGCCGTCACGGCCACGGCCAGCAGCCGTGGCGTGAAGAGCGCGCGCGGGATCGTGATGCAGGCGGAGCTCATCTCCGAGGCCATCATCGAGGCCGCACGCGTGCACCACTGCGACCTGATCGTGATGGCCTCGCACGGCCGGCGCGGCATCAAGCGCCTGCTGATGGGGAGCGAGACGCTGCACGTGCTGACGCACTCGCACACGCCGGTGCTGGTGCTGCGCTGAAGGCAACGGGCGTCAGCGCGCGCCTGCCGCGTCGCGCTGACGGTCTTCGCGCTTGACCGCGAGGTACGTCGCGAGGTCGACCTCGTGCAATTGCGTCGGGTATTGCTCGACCGACTGGAACCATGCGTTCAACCGCTTGTCGGCACGCTCCGGCGCAGGCGCCGCGAAACCGTCGAGGTAGGCATCCAGCGCGAGGAAGTAGCGCATGGCATTGCGCTCCATCAGGCCGCGCAGGCCCTTGATGAACTCGGGCTTGCCCTCGGCCGTCTTGCCCACCGCGGTAAAGCCGACCTTGTCGCTGCCGAAGGTCGCGAGGTAGGCCATGGTGGCGAGTCGCGCGACCATGTTGTGGTCGTAGGCGTAAGCGAAGTGCAGAAAGGTCTGGCGCTCGCCGAGCGGCACCGCTTCAAGCATCACGTGGTACTGACTCGTACCCATCGGGCCCTCTTCGGCATGAAGCTCCACCTGCAGGTAGTCGCGCGTCGAATGCGCGACGCGGTGGACGAAGGTGAGCTCGAAAGCCTGCTCGATCGGCTTGTCATAGCGCGGCACCACGCTGAGCGTGAGCTTCTCGCCTTCGGGCGAACGCATCGCGCGGCAGCGGCGGTTGTTGATGTGCAGCACCAGCATGTCGCACCACTGGGACGAGCGCTCGAGCGCTCGGCGCACCTCGTCGATCGGGTGATCGACCACCGCGTAGATATCGCCCTGCAAGCCGCCGTCGGTTTCCACCGAGTCGATGACGACCGGACGCTTTAGTGGGCTGTTGGCAAGCTGGTCGGCGTACTTCTGCTGAAGATCGCGCATCGCCTGCGCAGAACCCGCTTCGAGCTTCGCATGCGCGTCGATCGCGCCCAGCGCCGTCGCGCCAAGGATGAGCCAGAAACCGAAACGGACGAAAAGCGCAGCCAGCGGTTTGTGCATGGGCGACACCATACACGCGTACGGTGTCGCGGTCTGCCGGCCTATCGCCCCTTGCGGATCGGCTTGGCCGGGGACGGCTTGGTGCGCCCCGCGCCAGTCTCGCGCGGCGGCAAGCCCGTGTGTTGCGTGAGGATGCGCCCCTTGACGGGCTTCGCGGTCTTGAGCGCGACCGGCGTGGAGTTCTTGCGGCGCGCGCTCTCGTAGCTGCCGTCGGTCAGCGGCTGCCAGGTCGGGATCAGGTGATGCTTGCCGTTGCCGATGAGGTCGGCGCGGCCCATGGACTTCAGCGCCTCGCGCAGCAGCGGCCAGTTGTTGGCATCGTGATAGCGCAGGAACGCCTTGTGCAGCCGCCGGCGCTTTTCGCCGCGCACGATGTCCACCGTCTCACTGTCGCGCGTGATCTTGCGCAGCGGGTTCTTGTTGGAGTGGTACATCGCCGTCGCGGTGGCCATGGGCGACGGATAGAAAGTCTGCACCTGGTCGGCGCGGAAGCCGTTCCGCTTGAGCCACAGCGCGAGATTCATCATGTCTTCGTCGCTGGTGCCGGGATGCGCCGCGATGAAGTACGGAATCAGGTACTGCTTCTTGCCCGCCTCGGCCGAGTACTTCTCGAACATCTGCTTGAAGCGGTCGTAGCTGCCGATACCCGGCTTCATCATCTTCGTGAGCGGGCCCTGCTCGGTGTGCTCGGGCGCGATCTTGAGATAGCCGCCGACGTGGTGCTGCACCAGTTCCTTGACGTACTCGGGCGACTGCACCGCGAGGTCGTAGCGCAGGCCCGAGCCGATCAGGATCTTCTTGATGCCCTTGAGAGCGCGCGCCCGGCGGTAGATCTTGATGAGCGGGTCGTGGTTGGTGTTGAGGTTCTGGCAGATGCCCGGGTAGACGCAACTCGGCTTGCGGCAGGCAGCCTCGATCTCGGGCGACTTGCAGCCGATGCGGTACATGTTCGCGGTCGGCCCGCCGAGGTCGGAGATGGTTCCGGTGAAGCCCTTCACGCTGTCGCGGATGGCTTCGACCTCCTTGATGATCGAGTCTTCCGAACGGCTTTGGATGATGCGCCCCTCATGCTCGGTGATCGAGCAGAAGGTGCAGCCACCGAAGCAGCCGCGCATGATGTTCACGCTGAAGCGGATCATTTCCCACGCCGGGATCTTGGTCGCTCCGTCGTGGCTGCCGTGTTCGTCGGCGTAGCGCGGATGCGGGCTGCGCGCATACGGCAGATCGAACACGTGGTCCATCTCGGCGGTGGTCAGCGGGATGGGTGGCGGGTTGATCCACACGTCGCGCGCGGTGGTGCCTTCGCCATGCGCCTGCACCAGCGCACGGGCATTGCCGGGATTCGTCTCCAGGTGCAGCACGCGATTGGCGTGTGCGTAGAGCACCGCATCGGCGCGCACCTGCTCGTACGACGGCAGGCGGATCACCGAGCGGTCGCGCGGCGGCACCTTGACCTTGCCTTTGCCCTGCAGCGCCGGGTTGGGCACGAACTGGATCGGCTTGATCGCCGCGTTGGCAACGCTGGCAGCACCCGCTGCTTCCGCCGCTTCGGCGACGGCTTGCGCCTCTTCTTCGCGCGCGCAGCTTGCGCCGTTGGCCTTCGCCTGCTCGGAGACCATCAGATAGGGGTTGATGTGCGCCTCGACACGGCCCGGTTCGTCGACAGTCGTCGAATCGATCTCGAACCAGCCTTCAGGGGTCTCGCGCCGCACGAAGGCGGTGCCGCGCACGTCGGTGATCTGGTGCACCGGCTCGCGCGCCGCCAGGCGATGCGCGATCTCGACAATCGCGCGCTCGGCATTGCCGTAGAGCAGCAGGTCGCACTTCGAGTCGACCACGATCGAACGGCGAACCTTGTCCTGCCAGTAGTCGTAATGCGCGATGCGGCGCAGCGAGCCCTCGATACCGCCGAGCACGATCGGCACGTCGCTCCAGGCTTCCTTACAGCGCTGCGAATAGACGATCGCCGCGCGGTCGGGGCGATGGCCGCCGACGTCGCCGGGCGTGTAGGCGTCGTCGCTGCGGATCTTCCGGTCGGCGGTGTAGCGGTTGATCATCGAATCCATGTTCCCGGCGGTCACGCCGAAGAACAGGTTCGGCTTGCCGAGCACCTTGAACGGATCGGCGCTCTGCCAGTCGGGCTGCGCGATGATGCCGACGCGAAAACCCTGCGCCTCGAGCATGCGCCCGATGACCGCCATGCCGAAGCTCGGATGGTCGACGTAGGCGTCGCCGGTGACGACGATGATGTCGCAGCTGTCCCAGCCGAGGGCCTCCATCTCGGCGCGCGAGGTCGGCAGGAACTTGGCCGTGCCGAAACGGGCCGCCCAGTACTTGCGGTAGCTGGTCAGCGGCTTGGCGGCGCGCGTGAAAAAGGAGACGTCGACGGGGGCGTTCATCGGGGGTGGATTCGGCCGCGGGGGCCTCGTGGGCAACCCGCGATTTTAGGGTTTTCCATTGGAACTGTCGCCCTAAAGGCGATTCCCGCATTCCCGTTCTGGATCCTTATTAGTTGCTTTTGTCAATCAATCGATTGACAATGGCAAGCATGGATGCCGTCACCACTCCCCCTCCGGACACCGCTCACGTTTCTGCCGTCAAGGCGATCCGCCAGTTCAACCGCTTCTACACACGCCAAATCGGCGTACTCGACCCCTACCTTGGCAGCGACATGTCACTCACGGACGTCCGTGTGCTCTACGAGCTCGCGCACCGCGAGTCGCCGGTTGCCAGCGAGATCGGCAAGGACCTGCATCTGGACGGCGGCTACCTGAGCCGCATCCTTCGCCGCTTCGAGGCGCAAGGCTGGCTGGTACGCGAACCCAGCCCCCGCGACGCGCGTCAGAGCCTGCTGCGCCTGACCGAAGCCGGCCATGCGGCCTTTGCGCCGCTGCAGCAGAAGTCCCGCGACGAAGCAGCCGCCCTCCTCTCGCCGCTTTCCACCGCACAGCGTGCACAACTCATCGGCGCGATGGGCACGGTGCAGCAACTGCTGGCCCCCGCAGCCGCGCCGCCGGTCAAGGCGCAGACCGCCATCCTGCGCGACCCCGCACCCGGCGACATCGGCTGGGTGGTGCAGCAGCACGGCGAGGTCTACGCACGCGAATACGGCTGGAACAGCGACTTCGAAGCACTGGTGGCCGACATTGCCGGGCAGTACCTGCGGAAGTTCCAGCCCGCATGGGAGCGCTGCTGGATCGCCGAGCTGAACGGCGAGCGCGTCGGCGCGGTTTTTGTCGTGCGCAAATCGGCAACCACCGCTCAGTTGCGCATGCTGATCCTGACGCCGCAGGCGCGCGGCCTCGGGCTTGGCGGCCGGCTCACGGACGAGTGCCTGGCCTTCGCGCGCAGCAAGGGCTACAAGAAGATGGTGCTGTGGACCAACAGCTGCCTCACCGCGGCACGCGCGATCTACGCGGGGCGCGGGTTCAAGCTGGTGAAGTCCGAGCCTTACGAGGGCTTCGGCCAGCAGCTCGTCGGCGAGACCTGGGAACTGAAGCTCTGAGCCTCGCCCGATCTCAACGCGGGTTGCGCCGCGCGACCCAATAAGTCGCGCCCTGCGACCCGTAGCGCTCCGCGTGCGGCGTGCCCGTCGGGACCATGAAGGTGTCGCCCGGGACCAGATGGCGCGTATCACCGCCGCAGCTCAGCCACATCTCCCCCTGCGTCACCAGTGCATTGGCGTCGAAGGGATGCGTGTGCTCGTCGAGCACCGTCATCGGCGCCCACTCACGGATCAGCGCTTCGTCGAAACCGAGCGCACGCGCCGAGGCCTCGAAATCCTCGAAGGTCTTGGCGGATGCCGGAAAGCCTTTCAGGTCGTCGTTGCTCATGGGGAACTCCTTGGCCACGTCTTCGCGAGCGAATCGCGCAGCCCCGGTTCTACCCCTGCCTGCAATCCCCGGCTAGCGCCGACGCCTCAATCGGCGGTGATCTTGCGATCGCGCACGATGCTGCCCCACTTGGCGTCTTCCTTGCGCATGAAGTCAGTCAGTTCGGCCCGGGTGGTCGGTTGAGGCGTCAGTCCGTGCTTGTTCAGCGCGTCCTTGACCTCGCGGTCGTTGAGCACCTTGACGATCTCCTGGTTCCAGCGGTCGAGGATCGGCGCCGGTGTCTTGCCCGGCGCGACGAAGGCGTACCAGTTGAGCGCCTCGAACCCCGGGTAGCCCGATTCGGCCACGGTCGGGATGTCCGGCATGTAGGCCGGCCGCGTCAGCCCGGTCGTGGCGAGCGGGATCAGCCGACCGGCCTCCACCTGGGGCAGTGCCGTAGGCGGCGCCGAGAAGTACGACGCCACGCGCTCGCCGATCAGGTCTTGCATCGCAGGCGCCCCGCCCTTGTATGGCACGTGGACCATGTCGATGCCTGCTCGCTGGTTGAAGAGTTCCCCGGCCAGATGCGAGGCCGAGCCCGCACCGGTCGACGCGAAATCCACGCCGCCCGGCTTCTTCTTTGCCAGCGCGACGAATTCGGCGAGCGTCTTCACGCCGAGCCCCTTGTGCACCACCAGCACATTGGGAAAGTTCACGCCGCCCGAGACGGGCGCGAGGTCCTTGAACGGGTCGTAGCGCACCTTCATCACATGCGGCGCGATGGTCAGCGGCCCGACCGAGCCGAACAGCAGCATCGTGCCGTCGGCCGGTCCGGTTGCCACGAACTGATGCGCGATGTTGCCGCCAGCACCTGCCTTGTTGTCGATGATCACGGTCTGGCCGATGTTCTCGCCGAGCTTCTTGGCGATCAGTCTCGCCGCCGCGTCGGCTGCACCGCCGGGGGCGAAGCCGACCACCATCGTGACTGGCTTCGTCGGCGCGAAGCCCTCTGCTCGAGCCGGGCCGGCCAGCAGCAGCGCGCTGGTGAAAAGTACGCCGGCGAGTCTCGCTTGTCGTTTGTTCATCGTGTCTCCTGGGTTCTTGTTGAAAGTCGTCAATCGGCGCCAAGGCCGATCGGATTCGGCAGGCGCTTTTCCACCGCGTGGCGCAGCAGCGCGGCGGTGCGGAAGATGCCGTGCGCGAACTTGCCGTAGGGCAGCGTGGCGAAGAGCGCCATCACCGCACCGAGGTGCACGCACAGCAGCAGCGCGAGCGCGGGCGTTCCAAGACCGAGCCATAGCGCAAGGCCACTCGCGCTGGTGAGGAACAGCAAGGCGATGAAACCCAGATCCATCGGCTTCTGCGCGGCGTCGGATTGCAGCGGATGACGTCGGCGGTTGAGCTGCCAGAGCCCCGCAGTGCCGACCATGAGGCTCACGCCACCAGCCACGCCGAGCAGCTTGGGCAGACTCGGCAGCTCATAGGGCGCGTGCCACCCGAAGACGTAGTGATAGAGCGTCGCCACGCAGGTGGCCGCGAAGCACAGCAGGAAGCCGTAGAACGTGAAGTGGTGGAAGCGCCTGCGTCGCAGCGTGTACGCGTCGTCCTCGTCATGGCAGCCCTCGCCGTGCCCTCCATCGAGATACTTCAGTCGCAGCACCGCATCGGTCGCTTCGGCCGCGGCAGGCGCATTGAGCGGCGCGCCGCTGGTCGCAGGCTTCAGTTCGCGCCAGAAGCGCGTCACGCCCATGCCCAGTGCGAACACGACGAACAAGAACACCGGCCCGAACAAGCTGACCAGCAGGTTGTGCGGGAAGAGGTTGTAGAAGTTGCCATCCAATCCCGCGCCCCACAGCGTGCCCTTGAACGCCACTGCGAGCATCAGGAACAGCGCCAACCCCGCCGCCAACGCGAGCGACAGCGTCAGCCCGTTGCGCTGGTACAGCTTGCCCAGCGCCGGCGGCCAGGCGTAGTCGGCATAGGTCTGGCCGCGCACCTCGGCCATCGCACGCGGCACGTTCACCGCGAATTCATGCGGCGGTGCGTACTGGCAGGCGTGGAGGCAGGCGCCGCAGTTGTGGCAAAGGTTGGCGAGAAAGTGAATGTCGGCGCGGCCGAACTCCAGCCGTCGCGTCATTGCGGGGAACACCGCGCAGAAGCCTTCGCAATAGCGGCAGGCATTGCAGATCTGCATCTGGCGGCCGACCTCGGCCTCGCGTTCGCTCAGGATCGGGATCACGGCGCGTCCACCACCGCTCGCGAGCGACGCCGCTTCGCGCGTCAGGGCATCAAGCGAGTGCATGCTGAGCCTCCTTCGCGGCCATTGCAGCCTTGGCGGCCTGCGTGCCCGCAATGCGACCGAAAGCCGTGCCGATCGACATGCCGACACCTGCGGTGTAGCCCTTGCCGAGCACGTTGCCGGCCATCATCTCGCCAGCGACGAAGAGGTTCGGACTCGGACGGCCGTCGAAGTGCACGGCCGACTCGTCGTTCACACGCAGGCCGAGGTAGGTGAAGGTCACGCCGGGCCGCAATGGATAGCCGTAGTAAGGCGGCGTGTCGATCGGCCGAGCCCAGTGCGTCTTGGCGGGCGTCAAGCCCTCGGTGTGGCAATCGTCGAGCGCGGTGTGATCAAAGCTGCCGACGCGGCACGCCGCGTTGTAGGCGCCGATCGTTTCGACGAACGCCTCTTCCGGCAGACCCAGCTTGCGCGCCAGCTCAGGCAGGCTGTCCGCCACGGTGCCCGGAAACACTGGTGGCATGAAGCGGCCGATCGCCTTGCGGTCGATGATCGAATAGCCGATCTGCCCCGGCTGCTGCGCCACCAGACGACCCCAGATCGCATAGCGCTTGGGCCAGAAATCCTCGCCTTCGTCGTAGAAGCGCTTCGCCTCGCGGTTGACCACCACGCCGAGCGAAACGCAATCGATGCGGGTGCAGATGCCACCGTCGTACAGCGGTGCACGCGCGTCGATCGCGACCATGTGCGCCTGCGTCGGGTCGCCGATCGAATCGGCGCCGGCGTCGATCATGGCCTTGAGCAGCACGCCTTCGTTGAATCGGGTGCCACGGATCAGGAAGTTCTCCGCCGGACGCTCGCCGCGTTCGTTCACACCCCAGGCTTCGCTGAGCCATTCGCGGTTGGACTCGAAGCCGCCCGCTGCCAGCACGCAGCTTTTCGCTTCGATGCGCTCGCCGCTTGCGGTCAACGCGGCGACGAAACGGTCACCGTCGAGTTCGACCGACACGACGGGCGTGTCGTAGCGGATGTGCACGCCGAGCTTCTCGGCGCTGCGGTAATAGGCGTTGACCAGCGCCTTGCCACCGCCCATGAAGAAGGCATTCGTGCGCGCCACGTGCAGCGCCCCCGACAACGGCGGCTGGAAGTGCACGCCGTGGCTGCGCATCCAGTCGCGGCAGTTCGACGACGCACGGATCGCAATGCGGGCGAGGTGCTCGTCGGTCACGCCGCCCGTCACCTTGAGCAGGTCCTGCCAGTACTCCTCCTCGGGGTAGGCGTCGACCAGCACGTCCTGCGGTTCGTCGTGCATGCAGCGCAGGTTGCGCGTGTGCTGGGAATTGCCGCCGCGCCATTCGCGCGGCGAGGCCTCGACCAGCAGGACGCTGGCGCCGGCTTCTCGTGCCATCAGGGCCGCGCACAACGCTGCGTTGCCGCCGCCAACGACCAGGACATCGACCATTCAGTTGTCTCCTCGCGAGGAGCTCAACTCTAGGAACGAACCGCGCCGGGCGACAGAGCCCCCGTGGCAAGGGGTCTTCAGTTTTCGTGAAGGGTCGCTCCGGCCCAGCGGCCTTCACGCACCAGGGTGCGCGCCACGTCGACCATCACCACGCGGGTGGCGAGCGCGGCAGGCGAGAGTTCGTCGTCCGACAGGCTGGCAAGCACGTTGCGGCGCCCCACTTGCGCATCGGCGATGCGGACCTGCGCCAGCCCTTCATCGGCGACGCGCGCACTCGCTGCGCCCGGCTGGATGGTCGCGCCATGACCAGCTCGGACCGCGTCCATCAACAGCCCGAGACCGTCGATTTCGGCGACCACGCGCGGCACCACCCGGGCGCGTGCGAATGCGGCTTCGAGCGTCGAGCGCAGGCCGTGCGAGGCGCTGGGCATGATCAGCGGCAACGCACCCAGTTGCGCGAGCCGCACCTGGCGCCCTCCCGGCAGACCTGGCAGGTCTGTCCGGCCGATCACGAAGAGCTTTTCGTCCAGCAGCGGCAGCACGCTCCAGCGCCGCGCGGTGTCGGTCTGAAACTGCACTGCCAGATCGAGCTGGCGCGCATTGAGCATCGCCGCCAAGTGCCCCGAGAGCGCCTCGACCAGATGCAGCCTCACGTCCGGATAGCGCTCCGACATCGCCTGCATCAGCGGCACGCCGAGGACGGATGCGGTGGTGGGCGGCAGTCCGATGCTGACGTGACCCGCCAGCCGCGCCTGCTTCGCCGCGCGGACCGCCTCGTCGGCGTGGCGCAGTGTGAGATGGGCCTGCTGCAGGAAGGCCAGGCCGGCGTCAGTCGGCGTGACGCCGGTCGAGCTGCGGCTCAGCAGGCGCGTCGACAGCTCGCCTTCGAGACGGCTGATCTGCTGGCTCAGCGCGGATGTCGCAAGCCCGAGCTCGAGCGCGGCGCGGCCCATGCTTCGCAGCTCGCAGACCTTGATGAAGTAGCGCAATTGCCTCAGTTCCACGATGCACGCCCGTTCATTCCGCGGCGGCGGGAATGTGCGGCAGATTCATCGGACGGCGCACGCGCCGCGCGTTCGGCTCGGTCAGGTCGAAGGTGGTGACACCGTTGGTCTGCGATGCGCTGACCAGCCACTCAGGATGGTCGAGCGTGTTGCGGATGTCGCGCAAGCCGGCATCCCAGTGCTCGTCGACCGAGGCGCGCGAGAACTCGTAGTCCTTGGATTCGAGCTCGTAGGGCTTGTCGCGGTAAATCAGGTGCACGATCTCGATCGGCTTGTGCGAGAGCGCCGCACACACCGAGACCACGCTCGGATCGTCGCGCAGCTTCGGCGGCAACTTGGTCAGCAGATCGGCAAGCGCCTGCTGCAGGTTCATGTTCGAGGCCAGCGCGTCGGTGTTCATCCGGGTGCGGCTCGAATAGGTGATGTCCTTCTGCCGCTCCATCGTCTCGGCGAGCGTGCGCGGCATCATCCCGTGCGCGCTGAACAGGTCCACCTGCAGCACCATCAGCGGATCGCTGCGCGGATGGGCGTCGAGCACGTATTGCAGCGGCGTGTTGGAGACGATGCCGCCGTCCCAGTAGTCCTCGCCGTCGATGTGCACCGGCGCGAAGCCCGGTGGCAGCGCACCGCTGGCCATGATGTGTTCCGGGCCGATGCGCTGTGTCCGGTTGTCGAAATAGATGCTGTTGCCGGTGCGCACGTTGACCGCGCCGACGCTGAAGCGCACGCCGTCGTGGTTGATGCGGTCGAAGTCCACCAGCCGCTCCAGTGTCGACTTGAGCGGTGAGGTGTCGTAGTAGCTGAGCAGCGGCGCAGCGCCGCCAAGAAGCAATGAAGGCGAGCGGCGCGGTTCGAAGAAGCCGGGAACGCCGAACATCGCGGCCGACGTCGCGCTCCACTGGTTGAACGAGGAACGGTCGATCGCCCACCATGCAGGCACACGCTGCGCCGGACCGGACGAGACCAGATCCCAGAACTCGCGCAGGCGCTGCACGCGCATCTCGGGGGCGTTGCCCGCGATCAGTGCGGCGTTGATTGCGCCGATCGACACGCCGGCCACCCAGTCGAGCGACTTGTGCCGCTCGAAGACGCCCGCATACACCCCGGCCTGGTATGCACCGAGCGCGCCGCCGCCTTGAAGGACGAGCGCCTTCTTGACGGTGGCGAAGTCGAAGCTGGAACCGGGACGGGCGGAGGATTTTTTCTTCGTGACCATGGCGCCATTGGACACCAGACCACCTGACCTCCGCCCCTTGAGCGCTACATCTTCGGCAGCATCTGGCCGCGGATCTCGCCGCCCGGGTTCGCGGCGGTGTGGACATTGGCGTACCAGCGGCCGGCCATCAGGTCGGCGGCCTGTGCTGGCGTAAGCGTCGCCGTGCCCTCGATCGGGCTCGATGCATTGGTGAAGGGCACCACCACGCCCGCGTTCGCACCAGCAGCGGCCGGGCCGTGGAAGTGCGCCGCAGTGGCCGGGCCGCTCAGGCCGTCATAGGTGATCTTGTATTTCAGGACGTTCGTTTCCTTGTTCAGCGTTGCCTCGGCCATGCCGCTGCCGCGCGTCATGTTGGGAGGCACTTCGCTGGCCGCGTTCATGGCGCCGCTGAAGGCCACCGTGTTGGACCGGGACATCATCCCGCAACCCACGAGGGCGGCGGTCGCGAAGCCGGTCACAACGATCATGCGAAGGGGGAAGCCATAGCGTCTTGTCATATGCGATCTCCTTGGTTGGCAAGCGACCAGCTTAGGGAGCAACGCGGGCGCCCGCTGTCGGCCATTGACTCGAATTCGATGCCGCAATGGCATGATCCATGCCCCTATGAATGCCCTCGCCACCGCCCACGATGTCGTCCGTTTCTGGCAAGAAGCAGGCCCTTCCCGCTGGTTTGACAAGAACGACGCCTTCGACGCCGAGTTCAAGTCGCGCTTCGAGGCCACTCACCACGCAGCCGCCACAGGCACGCTGGACGGCTGGGGCGCCGATGCTGAAGGCGCACTTGCGCTGATGGTGCTGCTCGACCAGTTCCCGCGCAATTCGTGGCGCGGCAGCGGCCACATGTTCGCGACCGACGGCAAGGCGCTGACGATCGCGCGCGCGGCCATCGACGCCGGGCACGACCGGCAGGTCGATCCCCAGCTCCGGCCCTTCTTCTACCTGCCCTTCATGCATTCGGAGTCGCTCGCCGACCAGGAGCAATCGGTATTGCTCAACGCTGCGCTCGACGCCAACACGCAGCGCTTCGCGGTGCTGCACCGCGACCTCATCGCTCGCTTCGGCCGCTTTCCGCACCGCAACAGGATGCTCGGGCGAAGCACGACGCCCGAAGAGCAGGCCTACCTCGACGGCGGCGGTTTCGCGGGCTGAACAGCCGCGCCCGCATCGTCCGCGCGCGTGGGCGAGAGCCGCGCGCTCGGGCGCGGACGGCCCTTGAACGACCCGTATTCGTGCGCGTAGACCCAGGTGAACTCCACGCCGAGCAGAAAGATCTGCGCCGAGTAATACACCCACACCAGCACCACTACCAGCGACCCCGCGGCGCCGTAGCCTGACGCCACACCCGTCTTGCCGATGTACAGGCCGATCAGGTATTTGCCGATGATGAAGAGCACGGCCGTGACCGCCGCGCCGATCCACACGTCGCGCCATTGCACGCTCACGCGCGGCATGATCTTGAAGATCATCGCGAAGCCCACCGTCACGATGGCGAAGCCGAAGGCCGAATTCACGTTCTGCGCCAGATGCGCCCAGCCGCCGAAATACGGCGCCCACCATTCGCCAAGCGCGGCAAGAGCTGCATTGACGACGAGCGAGACGATCAGCAGGAAGCCGATGCCCATGATCATGCTGAAGGACAGCAAGCGCGTGCGCACGAGATTCAGCAGCCCGTTGGTGTCGTCGCGTGCGGGCGCGCGCCAGATGCGGTCGAAGGCATCCTGCAGCTCGCCGAACACGGTGGTCGCGCCGACGATCAGCAGCCCGATGCCAGCCACGGTGGCCACCACGCCCTGCGCAGGCCGGTTGAGATGCTCCAGCATCACCTGCACCGCACGCGCACCGTCAGCGCCCATGAGGCCGGAGATCTGTTCCATGATCTCGCCGCGCGCCTCGTCGCGGCCGAACACCAGCCCGACCACGGAGATCACGATCAGGATCAGCGGCGCGAGCGAGAACACCGTGTAGTAGGCCAGGGCCGCCCCCATGCTCGGGGCGTAGTCCGCCCGCCACGATTCGAAGGACTGCCTGCAGAGGTCGAAAAGCGCGCGTAGAGCTTTCATGCGCGCAGTGTCGCAGCGTTTGACGGCCAGCGCGCCTTGAAGCTGCCGCGCATAATCGCCGCCGATGCACCAGGCCCTCCACCCTGCGGATCCGGCAGTCGACCGGCCGCGCCCCCAGTCCATTCGCGACCTCTTCGCTTCCTTCACCTGGCTGGCCCTGCAAGGGTTCGGTGGCGTGCTGGCCGTCGTGCAGCGCGAAATGGTCGAGAAGAAGCGCTGGCTCACCCCCGACGAATTCCTCGAAGACTGGGCCGTTGCCCAGGTCCTGCCGGGCCCGAACGTGGTCAACCTCGCGCTCATGATCGGCGACCGTCACTTCGGCCTTCGCGGCGCGATCGCAGCGGTGGCCGGCATGCTGACGGTGCCGCTGGGCGTGATCCTCGTGCTCGCGGTGCTCTACGCCCACTACGCCGGCAATCCCCAGGTGGCGGGCGCGCTGCGTGGCATGGGCGCAGTGGCCGGCGGGCTGATCGCCGCGACCGGCATCAAGCTGATCCCGGCGCTGCGCAAGCACCCGCTGGGTTTTGCGGTGTGCCTCGCCATCGTGGCCCTGGTGTTCGCCGCCATCGCCTTCGCGCGCATACCGCTC
Source organism: Variovorax sp. Sphag1AA (assembly GCF_014192575.1). Classification (GTDB taxonomy): domain Bacteria; phylum Pseudomonadota; class Gammaproteobacteria; order Burkholderiales; family Burkholderiaceae_C; genus Variovorax. The sequence continues at coordinate 1,169,587 of NZ_JACHYC010000001.1, forward strand.
GGCTGGGTTCTGATCGTGGTCGGCGGCACGGCCTGTGTATGGACGTGGTGGAAGCTCGAGCCATGACCATCACGATGCACTGGCACGACTGGCTGTCGCTCTTTGCGCAATACATGCTGCTCTCGCTGCTGTCGATCAGCGGGGCGATCACCACCGTGCCCGACATGCACCGCTACCTTGTCGCCCAGCACGGTTGGCTCACGGATGCGCAGTTCACTTCGTCTGTGGCGATCGCGCAGGCCGCCCCTGGGCCGAACGTGCTGTTCGTCGCCTTGATGGGATGGAACGTCGGCCTCAATGCCGGCGGCGGCATCGGCGCCGGCCCGCACGCGTGGCTGACGGGCTTGCTCGGGCTCGCAGCAACGATGGTCGGCATCATGCTGCCAAGCACCACCCTTACCTACTTCGCGACGCGATGGGGGCACCGCAATCGCACCAAGCGCGGTGTGCGCGCTTTCAAGCAGGGCATGGCGCCCGTGGTGGTGGGCCTGCTGATCGCGACCGGCTGGGTGCTGGCATCGGGCAACCACTACGGCAACACGCCCGCCTGGCATCTGTGGCTGCTGACCGGCGTTGCCGCCTTCATCGTGTGGCGCACCCGGATCCATCTTCTGTGGCTTCTCGGCGCCGGAGCGCTGCTCGGCGCCATCGGCTTTGTCTGAACCTTCATCAAGGAATCGAACCATGCAACTGCGCACCCTCGGCCGCTCCGACCTGCAGGTCTCCCCGCTCGCCTTCGGCGGCAACGTCTTCGGCTGGACGGCCGACGAAGCCATGTCCTTCCGCCTGCTCGATGCATGGGTGGACGCGGGCTTCAATTTCGTGGACACCGCCGACGTGTATTCGCGCTGGGTGCCGGGCCATACCGGCGGCGAATCCGAAACGCTCATCGGCAAGTGGTTCAAGCAGAGCGGCAAGCGCAACCGCGTGGTGCTCGCGACCAAGCTCGGCAAGCCGATGGGCGAAGGCAAGCAGGGGCTGTCGCCGGCCTACATCCGCGAAGCCGTGGAAGCGTCGCTGCGCCGACTGAAGTGCGATCACATCGACCTCTACCAGTCGCACGACGACGACCCCGACACACCGCTGGCGGACACCGCCGCTGCCTTCGGGGAGCTGATCAAGGCCGGCAAGGTCCGGGTGATCGGCGCCTCGAACTTCACCGCACCCCGGCTGGCCGAAGCGCTCGATGTCGCCGAAAAGGCGGGCCTGCCCCGCTACGAGAGCCTGCAGCCGCTCTACAACCTCTACGACCGCGCCGTGTTCGAGAAAGACCTGGAGCCGCTGTGCCTCGCGCGCGGCGTCGGGGTGATCAACTTCTACGCGCTGGCGGCGGGCTTCCTCACCGGCAAGTACCGCACCGAAGCCGATGCGGAAAAGAGCGCGCGCGGCGCGAGCACGACAAAGAAGTACCTCAATCCGCGCGGCCTGCGCATCCTCGACGCGCTCGACAAGGCGGCCAAGGCGACCGGCGCGAAGCCGGGGCAGGTCGCACTGGCCTGGCAGATCGCACGCCCCTCGGTCACCGCACCGATCGCCAGCGCGACTTCGATCGAACAGCTCAACGAACTGGTTGCGGCGGCGCAACTGAAGCTCGATGCCGACGTGATCGCGATGCTCGACAAGGCCAGCGCGGAGGAATGAGCGCATGAGCAGCACCGACCCGCTCGCCCCGCCCTCCCTCGACTATTTCGCCGACCTGGAAGTCGAGGTCGGCATGCCACAGGTGCTCGGCCAGAGCACCCGCGGCCTGCGCAGGGTCGTGCCGATCACCGGCGGCGTCGCGCGCGGCAACGGCTGGACCGCGCGCGTGCTGCCCGGCGGCAGCGATTTCCAGCTCATCGTGAGCGACACCTTGTCCGAGCTCGACGCACGCTACGGGCTGGAGACCGATGCCGGCGACCTGATCTACGTGCAGAACCATGCGGTGCGCGCTGCGCCCGCCGATGTGATGGCCAAGCTGCTGCGCGGCGAGCCGGTCGATCCGGCGCAGGTCTATTTCCGCTGCAACCCCCGCTTCGAGACTTCGTCGAAGGCGTTGGGCTGGATCAACGACCGGATGTTCGTCGGCGCCGGCATGCGGCACCCCGCGCAGGTGGTGATGCGCTTCTTCGCGCTGCTGTAGCCAGCTTCCCTAGTCGACGAAGCGGTAGAAGCGCTGCGGGTTGTGCACCAGCAGTTGCTCGCGCAGGGCGGCGTCGGGTGCGATCCGTTCAAGCGCGTCCACCAAGAGGCCGTCGTCCGGCACATGGTCATGCAGCGGGTGCGGCCAGTCGGTGCCCCAGAAGCAGCGCTCCGGGAAGTCGAGCAAGAGGCGATGCGCGATGGCGATGCCATCCCGATAGCCTTCGCGGCCCGCATCGTGCGTGATGCGATCGATGCCGCTGAGCTTGACGCGGAACAGCGGGTTCTTCATCAGCGTGTGCAGCGCGATGAAGTCCGGGTGCGCGACCCCTTGAGCGGCATCCACCCGCGCCATGTGATCGACGACAACTGGTACCGCGCTGCTCGTCAGAGGCGATGCCAGTCCATGGATCAGTCCCCGCTCGAAATGCACCTGCAGGTGCATGCCCAGCGGTTCGAGCCGGCGAGTGAAGGCGACGACGCGCTCCACGTCGAAGGCAGGGTTGGGCGCCTTCGAGAAGTTGAACCGAACGCCGCGAAAGCCGGCGCCAGCGAGGCGTTCGAGCTCTTCATCGCTCACATCGAGCGGCAGCAGCGCCACACCCAGGTAGTTGCCCCCGCCCGCAGCGATCGCGTCTTCCACCACCCGGTTGTCCAGCCCGTGGCAGAGCGACTGGACGATGACGCAACGCTGGATGCCCAGTGTGCGATGCAGGGCGAAAAGTGCTTCCTTCGGTGCATCCCCCGGCGTGAAGCTGCGATCTTCGGCAAAGGGAAAGCGTGCCGCCGGCCCGAACACGTGGACGTGCGCGTCGCAGGCCCCGGCCGGCAGCCTCAGCCGCGGCGCGGAGGGGTTCGGGTTGTAGGTCAGCGCGGGCTGCATCGGCGAGGCTGCCTCAGGCGATCCGCTGGCGCATCGCTTCGTAGAGACACACGCCGCTCGCGACGGAGACGTTCAGGCTCTCGACCGCACCCGCCATCGGGATGCTCACCAGCTCGTCGCAGGTCTTGCGCGTGAGCTGTCGCATGCCCTCGCCTTCGGCACCCAGCACCAGCGCGAGCGGGCGCTTGAAGTCGCACTGGTAGAGCGTGCCCGGCGCGTCGTCGCTCGTGCCTACGCACCAGATGTTGCGTTCCTTGAGTTCATTGAGCGTGCGCGCGAGGTTGGTGACCATGAAGTACGGCATCGTCTCGGCCGCGCCGCTGGCCACCTTGGCGACGGTGGCATTGATGCCGGCCGCATGGTCCTTGGGGGCGATGACCGCGTGGGCCCCGGCGCCATCGGCCACGCGCAGGCAGGCCCCGAGGTTGTGCGGATCGGTGACGCCGTCGAGCACCAGCAGCAAGGGCACGGTGCCGGCGCTTTCGAGGCCTTCGAGCAGTTCGTCGAGCGAATGGGTCTGAGGGATCGGCTCGACCCGCGCGGCCACGCCCTGGTGGCCGTGGCTGCCGGCGAGCTTGGACAGCCGGGCACCATCAGCCTCAATCAGCCGGACGCCGGATTCCTGCGCACGCGCGATGAATTGGCGCATGCGCGCGTCGCGCCGGCTGGCATCGAAGAGCACCTCGATCACGGATTTCGGCGCGGTCTTGATGCGCACGCCCACGGCGTGGAAGCCGAAGATCACTTTGGGGGAAGACATCGACGGATTATCAAACACCCCCCAAGCTCCGGCGGAGCCGGTTCCGCGGGATTTCTGGTGTCGCCTGCGCCGTATCCACCGTTCAGGCGCTGCTGCGCTCCTCGGCTGCTACCCGGCCGGCTTCGATGGTGATCCGGCGGTCGCAGCGCGCTGCGATGCCGCGGTCGTGGGTGACCAGCACGAGCGTGGTGCCGAGTTCCCGGTTGAGGTCGAACATCAGCTCCATCACCTGTTCGCCGGTTGCGAAGTCGAGGCTGCCGGTGGGCTCGTCCGCCAGCAGGAGCTGCGGCTGCACCACGAAGGCGCGCGCGAGCGCCACGCGCTGCTGCTCGCCACCGGACAGCACCTTCGGATAGTGGCCGAGCCGCTGGCCAAGGCCGACGCGCTCGAGCATTTCGGTCGCCGCCTTGCGGGCGTCCTTGCGATCGGCCAGTTCGAGTGGCAGCATCACGTTTTCGAGCGCGCTCAGGTTGCCGAGCAGCTGGAAACTCTGGAACACGAAGCCGACCTTCTGCGCGCGCAGGGCCGCACGTTCGTCTTCGTCGATGGCGAACAGGTCTTCCCCGGCAAGCTTCACGGTGCCGCGGGTGGGCGTGTCCAGGCCCGCGACGATCGACAGCAGCGTGCTTTTCCCCGATCCCGATGCGCCGACGATGGCGGCGGTTTCCCTGGCGCCCAGCGTGAAGTCGATGTCACGCAGGATGTCGAGCGTTCCGGTGGAATCGGTGACCGACTTGAAGACATGCTCGACGGCAACGATGGCGTTGGATGCGCCATCGATTTGGATTGAGGACATTGAAAGGTTTCGCGTAGTGAATCGACGTCACTTTATCTTGAGCGGCACGGGCGCATGGTTTTCGATTTCCGCCATGGCGGCCACGGGTAAGCCGCCCGTGATCCTGGTGCTCGGCGACTCGCTTTCGGCCGAATACGGGCTGCGGCGCGGCGATGGCTGGGTGCCGCTGCTCGAAAAGCGCCTCGCGGAACAGAAGATTCCGGCAACGGTGGTCAACGCCAGCATCAGCGGCGACACCACGGCGGGCGGGCGTTCGCGGCTGCCCGGGCTGCTCGCGCAGCACCAGCCGACGCACGTGGTGCTCGAACTGGGCGCGAACGACGCGCTGCGCGGCTTGTCGCTCACAAGCACCGAAGACAACCTTCTGCAGATGACCAAGGCCGCACAGGCCGCGGGTGCGCAGGTACTGATCGTCGGGATCCAGGTGCCGCCCAACTACGGCAGCGACTACACGCGGCGCTTCGAGGCGATCTTCCCGAAGGTGGCTGGCACCGCAAAAACGCCGGTTGTGCCGTTTCTGCTGAAGGGCGTGGCGGACGGCCCCGATGCGGCGATGCTCTTCCAGGCCGACCGCATCCATCCCACCGCGGCAGCGCAGCCCCGCATGCTCGACAACGTCTGGTCGCCGCTGCGGAAGATGCTCCCCAAATGACCCTGAAAACGACAAGGCCGCCGCAGCTATGTGCTGCGGCGGCCCTTATCGGCTTTCAACCTGTCGATTCAACCGTTCTTGGTGGGCAGTTCGGGAATGGTCGGCGGGTCGTGTTCCAGCGAAGCAACGTCGGTTTCCGGATCGTCCGGGGCCAAGCCGTCGCTGCTGGGCGAAAGCTTGCGCTGAGCCTTTTCCCTGGCTTTGTCTTCCTTCTTTTTCTTCTTCGCTAGCTCCCTCTGACGCTTCTCATAGCCATAGTTGGGTGTTGCCACAGCCGCTCCTTCTAACTCAGGCAGTCACGTTAACTGCACCTCGTCGGACTGTACGCGATATCGGTCCGCGTTCAGAGCGCCGCGAGGGCCTGCTCGAGATCGGCGCGAAGATCGTCCACATCCTCCAGGCCAATCGAGAAGCGCACCAGGGTGCCCTTGTGCGGCCAGTGCGCGACGCTCTGGTCACGCATGAGGCCGATGTCGTAAGGCACGACGAGGCTGATCGGCCCGCCCCAGGAGTAGCCGAGCCTGAAGAGTGACAGACTGTCGCAAAAGCGGTCGACTTGCTCGGTGCCGTAGCGCGCATCGAAAACCACCGAGAAGAGTCCGGCGGCCAGATCGGCGGTGCCACAGAGGCGCAACCAGTTGGCATGCCCTGGTGAGCTCTCCAGCGCGGGATGGAGCACCTGCGCGATTTCCGCGCGATCCTCCAGCCAGTGGGCCAGTTCACGCGCGCTGCTGTCGTGCGCGGCATAGCGCAGGGCAATGCTGGGGAGAGAACGCAGCACCGTCTCGACATCCCCCACGCCGATGCCGTAGCCCATGCGCATGTGCGTGAGCTTGATCGCGCGGTGCAAGCGTTCGTCGCACGTCGTCACGCTGCCCATCAGCACGTCGCCACCGCCGCTCGGATACTTGGTGAGCGCCTGGACCGAAATGTCGACGCCCTGCCCGCTCCCGTTGAAGTCGAACGGCGCGAATGCCAGGCCGGCGCCCCAGGTGTTGTCGAGCGCGACGATCACCCCGCGGGTGCGGCAGACCTTGGCCAATGCGGGCAGGTCCGGGAATTCCATGGTGACCGACCCCGCCGCCTCGACCCAGACCAGCTTGGTGCGCTCTGAAATCTTCGCCGCGAGATCCGCCGGATTCATCGCGTCGTAGAGCTTGTGCGTGATGCCAAAGTTGGCCAGCTCGCCATTCGCCAGCGCCTTGTTCGGGCCATAGGCGTTGTCGGGTATGAGGACCTCGTCACCGCTCTTCAGCAGCGCGAACGACACCAGCGCGATCGCGGCAAGGCCGCTGGGGACCAGCAGGCATTCGGTGCCGCCTTCCAGCGTGGCGAGTCGTTCCTCGAGCGTGAAGGTGGTCGGTGTGCCGTGAAGGCCGTAGGTGTAGCCGGCCTTGGTCTTCCAATCCCGCGCCCGCATCGCGGCCACATCGGCGAAGAACACCGTCGACGCCTTGTAGACGCCCACCTGGGGCGACCCGAACTTCGCGGGAGGAACGTAGGGGTGGTGGATCAGGTCGGTAATGGGCTTATTGGGCATGCCGCCATGCTAGTCGACCTCGACGGACCGGCACACAATCCGCTCTGGTTGACGCCTGCAGACCTCCGACAAGGACGCTTCGATGACCACCATCCACGAACTCTTCCCCTACCTTTGCGTGCAAGACACTCCCGCGCGATTGCCTTCTATGGCGAGGTATTCGGCGTAAAGGAGAAATTCCGCTTGACCGAGCCCAGCGGCCGCATCGGGCACGCCGAGCTGGATTTCAACGGTGCGACGCTGATGCTCTGCGACGAGTTTCCCGAATACGGCATCCGCAGCGCGAACACGATTGGCGCTACGCCGGTCACGCTGCATCTGCATGTCGACAACTGCGACGCCATCATCGAGCGGGCCTTGAAGGCCGGCGCCAAGCTGGAGATGGCGCCACAGGATCAGTTCTATGGCGAGCGCTCAGGCTCGTTCAAGGATCCCTTTGGTCACCGCTGGAACGTCGGACATTCGATCGAAGAGGTTTCGACGGAAGAGATGCAGCGGCGATACACCGAGACGCTCAAGCCCTGAGCGCCTCGATGCGGGAAGTGGTCAGACCGACCACTTCTCCATGAGCTTCTCTGGGCCCATGGAGTCATAGCCCTCGAAAGGTTGGTGAATCCACGGATCCGTCGGCAGGAACTCGACCGAGTAATCCGGGGTGAAGGTCGACAGTGCCTTCGTCCAGAGGACCGCGCTGCGCAGCTCGGTGATGGGCTTGTAGCTGCTCTTGAGCATCTCGACGACGGCGTGCAGCGTGTGGCCCGAATCCGCGAGGTCGTCGACCAGCAGCACCTTGCCCGCGATTTCGCCCTTGGGCGTGGTGATGTAGCGCGCGATGTCAAGGCGGCCCTGGATGGTGCCGGCATCAGCGCGGTAAGAGCTCGTCGACATGATCGCCAGAGGCTTGTCGAAGATGCGCGAGAGCACATCACCGGGTCGCATGCCGCCGCGCGCGAGGCACAAGATGGTGTCGAAATGCCAGCCCGACTGGTGCACCTTGATCGCGAGCTTCTCGATCAGGTTGTGGTACTCGTCGTAGCTAACGTAGAGATGCTTGCCGTCTTCGGTCAACATGAAAGATCGTCTCCTGCGGTGGGTCAGTCTGCGAGATAGGGGTGGCGCATCATGATCGTGTGATCACGATCGGGGCTGGTCGAAACCATGTGAATCGGCACGCCCGTGACTTGCTCGATGCGCTGCAGATAGAGCCGCGCATTGATCGGCAGCTTCTCGTATTGCGTGACGCCCACGGTGCTTTCGGTCCAGCCTTCGAGCGTCTCGTAGACCGGCGTGCAGCGTTCGATCTCATCCGCGCCCATGGGCAGGATGTCGGTGAACTCGCCGTCGAGCATGTAGCCCGTGCACAGCTTCAGTTCCTTCAGGCCGTCGAGCACGTCGAGCTTGGTGATGCACAGGCCGCTCAGCCCGTTGACCTGGGCGGAGCGCTTGAGCAGCGCCGCGTCGAACCATCCGCAGCGGCGGCTGCGGCCCGTGGTCACGCCCTTTTCGGCGCCCACGGTGCTCAGGTGGTAGCCGACGGTGCCGGGCTTTTCCCAGTCGAGTTCGGTCGGGAACGGACCACCGCCGACGCGCGTGCAGTAGGCCTTGGTGATGCCGAGGATGTAGTGCAGCATGCCCGGACCCACGCCGGAACCAGCGGCTGCATTGCCAGCCACGCAGTTGCTGGAAGTGACGTACGGATAGGTGCCATGGTCCACGTCGAGCAGCGTGCCTTGCGCACCTTCGAACAGGAGGTTGGCGCCATCGCGATGCGAGTCATTGAGCTCGCGCGACACGTCAGCCATCATGGGCTTGAGCAGTTCGGCGTGGCGCATGGCCTCGTCGTAGACGGCGTCGAACTCGATCGGTGTCGCGCCAAGCACTTCGGTGAGCACATGGTTGTGCAGTTCGAGCAGGATCTTCAGCTTGCTCGCGAAGCGTTCCGGATGCTTCAGGTCCTGCACCCGCAGCGCGCGACGCGCGATCTTGTCTTCATACGCCGGGCCGATGCCGCGACCGGTGGTGCCGATCTTCTCAATGCCGCCCTTTTCGCGATAAGCCTCTCGCGCCACATCGAGCGCCGAATGGAAAGGAAGAATCAGCGGGCAGGCCTCGCTGATGCGAAGGCGCGAGCGGACTTCGACGCCGGCCTTCTCCAGCCCTTCGATCTCCTCGAACAGCTTGGCCGCCGAGAGGACCACACCATTGCCGATGTAGCACTTGACGCCAGGACGCATGATGCCGCTCGGAATCAGGTGCAGCGCGGTCTTTACGCCGTTGATGACCAGCGTGTGGCCCGCATTGTGGCCGCCCTGGAACCGCACGACGCCCTGCGCGCTTTCGGTCAGCCAGTCGACCAACTTGCCCTTGCCCTCGTCGCCCCATTGGGTGCCGACGACGACCACGTTTCTTCCGGTGGTTACGCTCATGATGTTTCGCTTCAGAGGATTCAGATGGCTTGCACGCGCCATTGCCCGTCGTGCTCTACGAGCTCTCGGTCGCAATGGAATTCGTCGATTTCGCTGTCGTGGCCGGGCAGTACGCACACCACGGTCTCGCCTTGGCCGCGCAGGGCCGCGATGGTCTTGTTGAGGGCCTCGGCGTCGCTCCAGGGTGCCCGTATGGCTGCGCGCAACGGCTGGGCCGGCAGGACGCCCACCAGTTCACGCACGTCGAGGCTGAAGCCGACCGCCGGTCGGTTGCGGCCGAACACGGCGCCGACTTCGTCATAGCGCCCGCCGCGCACCAGCGCATCGCTGGCGCCGCTCGTGTAGACGCCGAAGCGCATACCGCTGTAGTAGGCGTAGCCGCGGAGATCGGCGAGGTCAAAGCTGACCTTCGCGCCGTCAATACGGCCGGCGAGCTGGCGCAGATCGGACAGCGCCGCCCGAACACCAGCAACGTCGGGAAGCACCTTGGCGGCCTCGTCAAGCACGGCGACATCACCGTAGAGCTGGACGAGCGCACGCAGGCCTTCGCGCGATTGCGCCGGGAAGTCCGCAGTGAGTTCGCGAAGGCCGCTCGCGTCCTTGGCGGCCAGTGCGGCGTGGACCCGGGCGATCGTCGCCGCGTCGACCGGCACGCCGGCAAACAACGAACGCACGATGCGGGCGTCGGCCATGTCGACGATCACCGGCGCCTGCGCACGGCCGGTGATGCCGGCGGCGTTCAGGCAATCGAGCGCAAGACGGAGGGTTTCAGTGTCAGCTTCGAGCCCGGCATGACCGTAGATTTCGGCGCCGAACTGGAGCGGCTCGCGGGTCGCGTGCGGGCGATCAGGCCGGGTGTGGAGAACAGGTCCGCAATAGCAAAGGCGGGTGACGCCGGCCCGGTTGAGCAGATGGGCATCGATGCGCGCGACCTGCGGCGTGGTGTCGGCCCGCAGGCCCATGCTGCGGCCCGAAAGCTGATCCACCAGCTTGAAGGTCTGGAGATCGAGCGCCTCACCGGTGCCCGAAAGCAGGGATTCGAGATGTTCCAGAAGCGGCGGCATCACCAGCTCGTAGCCGAAGGCACGGGCGGTATCGAGCAACTGGCGTCGAAGTTCTTCGATGTGGCGCGCCTCGGAGGGCAGCACATCGGCAATGTGATCCGGAAGGACCCAGGCGGACATGGGGATCGGCGGCGTGGTTAAACCGGGATTCTACCGGCACCGCATCACGCGATGATCCAGAGCAGGAAGAGCCCCAGAAGAATGCTGCAAAGGCCAAAGAACCGGAGCTGCCCATCTCGAAGCTGCATGAGCTGACCAAAGCCCTTGCGCCATCCGCCGGGCGAGAAGAAGGGCAGCAGCCCTTCGATCACGAGCACCAGCGCAATGGCATTCCAGAACGTATCGGAGTCCATGACCGACTTCAGGCCGAGGCCACCCCGAGCCGCGGCTCAGCGCCGCGGCGCGTTCGAGGTGGACCCGGAGCTCTGCATCGAGCGGAAGAAGTCGGACGACGGATCCAGGATCATCACGTCGCTCTTCTTGTTGAAGCTCTGCTTGTAGGCCTCGAGGCTTCTGTAGAACAGCGCGAACTGCGGATCGCGACCGAACGCGTCGGCATAAAGGCTCGCGGCGCGGGCATCGCCCTCGCCCTTGATCTTCTGCGCATCGCGGTAGGCATTGGCGACGATCACCTCGCGCTGGCGGTCGGCATCGGCGCGGATCTTTTCACCCTCTGCCACGCCAGTCGAACGCAGCTCGTTGGCCACGCGCTTGCGCTCGGCTTCCATCCGGCGGTAGACGGATTCGGTGATCGCCTCGACGTAGTCGACACGGGTGATCCGGACATCGATGATGTCCACGCCCCAGGGCTTGGTGCCCTTCACTACTTCCAGCACCTCGCGCTGGACGTCGGACATCAGCTGCTCGCGGCGCACCGAAATCAGGTCACGCACGGTGCGCTTGTTGATGTTTTCCTGGAACGCATTGCGCACCACGCGGTTGAGTTGCACTGCACCGGCGTTCTCATCGAGACCGACGTTGCGGATGTATTCCGACGGGTTGGTGATGCGCCAGCGCACGTACCAGTCGATCACCACGCGCTGCTTTTCGGCCGTAAGCATCGGCTCGGGATCGAGGCTCGACAGCGTCAGGAGGCGCTTGTCGATGTACGACACGTTCTGGAACGGCGGCGGAAGCTTGAAGTTCAAGCCCGGCTCGGTGATGACTTCCTTGATCTGGCCGAGGGCATAGACCACACCGAACTGGCGCTGGTCAACCACGAAAAGGGTCGAGCTTGCCAGTGCGAGCAGCACGAGGATCGAGGAAACGATGAATCCGATTCTGTTCATGGGGTCAGTCCTCAGCGCACGTCGCGGTCACGTGAGCGGCCATCGCGCGCCCGGGAATCGGCCGGCGCAACCGGAATGACAGACGACTGCGGCGGTGCGGTCCCGGCCACGTTCGGGCTCGCGGCATCGGACGGCGTGGCGGCGGCATTGTTCTGTGCGGACATCTGCATCAGCTTGTCGATCGGGAGATAGAGCAGGTTCGAGTTCTGCTTCGAATCGACCATCACCTTGGTGGTGCTGCTGTAGATCTGCTGCATCGCGTCGGTGTACATGCGGTCGCGCGTGACCTGCGGGGCCTTCTGATATTCCGCAAGGACCGAACTGAAGCGCTGCGCATCACCCTGTGCCTGCGCAATGATCCGGGCCTTGTAGGCTTCCGACTCTTCCTTGAGACGGGCGCCGGTACCGGTGGCGCGCGGCACGACGTCGTTGGCGTAGGCCTGGGCCTCGTTCTTGGTGCGCTCGCGCTCCTGGCCCGCCTTCAGCACGTCGTCGAACGCGGCCTGAACCTGCTCGGGCGGACGAACGCCCCCTTGCTGGAGGTTGATACCGACGATCTCGACGCCGACCTTGTAGCGGTCGAGGATGGTCTGCATCAGGTTGCGCACGCGCGGAGCGATCTGGTCGCGTTCATCCGCCAATGCGGCGTCCATGCGCATCTTGCCGACCACCTCGCGCACCGCGGTTTCGGCGACCTGCACCACGGCTTCGGCGGGCGCCTTGCTCTCGTAGAGGAAGGCGCGCGCGTCGTTCAGCCGGTACTGGACGGCAAACTTGATCTCGACGATGTTCTCGTCCTCGGTCAGCATGGCCGACTCGCGCAGGCCGGTGGAGCGCACGATGGTGTCACGCCCGACGTCCGCAGACCGGATCTGCGTGGTCACCACGACTTCGTGGCGTTGAATCGGATATGGCAAGCGCCAGTTGAAACCGGCGCCAACGGTCGACTTGTAGCGGCCGAACTGCGTGATGACCGCCTGTTGGCCTTCGTTGACGATGAAGAAGCCGGTCCCGAGCCAGATCAGCACAGCCACCGCGGCCACGAGGCCAATTCCGAAGCCCGCGTTCTTCATGTCGGGCTTGAGGCCGCCACCGTTGCCACCGTTCGGGCGATCACCACCGCCGCGGCCACCGAAGAGGCCGCCGAGCTTGCGGTTGAAGTCGCGCCAGAGTTCGTCGAGATCCGGCGGACCCTGGTTGGGACCCTGCCCGCGCGGACGGTTGTTGTTGCCAGAAGGCGGCGGCACCGGGGGTTCGCCATCAGGCCGGTTCGCGGCGGGACGGTCGCCGTTGGACGAGGAATCGTCGCCACGGCCCCACCGGCCGTCGTTCAGATTGAACATGCCGTGAAACCGTCTCCACACTGGCTTTGCATTCATTCGGGTTGGTGTTCTTGAGTCAGTGAGCTGATTGTGCCCAATTCAACTGGCGGCATCGTGCAATTCGGCGCCAGCTCTTGGGGTCATGCTTTCGTCGGGCGCCGGACGGGCGGCGCGCAGCGCCAATTCGGCGCGCAAGGCCGGCAGCCCCTCGCCCGTTCTGGCGCTGAGGAAGATCCGGGGCACCTGCAGGCCATCGACGTTGATCTCGTCGCACAGCTGCAGCGGGTGCCGGTTGGCTTCGATGGCATCGAGCTTGTTGAACACCAGGAGTTGCGGCACGGCGTCCGCCCCGATGTCCTTGAGCACGGCCTGCACTTCGGCCATCTGTTCCGGGTAATGGGGATTGGAAGCATCGACTACATGAAGCAGCAGGTCGGCATCGACCGCTTCCTGCAGCGTGGCCTTGAAGGCATCGATCAGCCCGTGGGGCAGTTCCCGGATGAAGCCGACCGTGTCGGACAGTGACACCTTGCGGCTCGCGTCACCAAGGTAGAGGTGACGCGTGGTGGTGTCCAGCGTAGCGAACAACTGATCGGCCGCATAGGCGCGCGCCTTGACCAACGCATTGAACAGCGAGGATTTCCCGGCGTTCGTGTAGCCGACCAGCGAGATGTTGAAGGTGTCGCGCCGCTCACGCTGTCGACGTTGGGTGCCGCGTTGGCGCTGCACCTTCGAGAGGCGTTCGCGCGTCCGCTTGATGGCCTCGCCGATCATGCGGCGGTCGAGTTCGATCTGCGTCTCGCCCGGACCGCCCCGCGTGCCGATACCGCCCCGTTGGCGTTCAAGGTGAGACCACCGGCGAACGAGCCGGGTACTCAGGTATTGCAGCCTCGCCAGCTCGACCTGCAACTTGCCCTCATGGGAGCGCGCGCGCTGCGCGAAGATCTCGAGGATAAGGAAGGTGCGGTCGTAGACGGCAACGCCGAGCTGCCGCTCGAGATTGCGTTGCTGAGCAGGGCTCAGCGCCTGGTCGAAGATGACCTCGCTGGCTCGGTACAGCTCGGCCAGCTCGCGGATCTCGTCTGCTTTGCCGCTACCGACGAACAGTGCGGCATCGGGCGCCTTGCGCTTGCAAACGAGGCGTGCAACAGGCTCGAGCCCGGCGGTTTGCGCGAGCAGGCCCAGTTCCTCGAGTTCGCTGTCGAAATGGGGCAGCCCGAAGTCCACGCCGACAAGAACGACGGCGCCTTCCTTGCGGGGGATTGGCTCAGACAATCGGAATCAATTGGAAAAAGCGCGGTGGGTGGTCCACCGCGCCTCGTGCCTGCTCAGGCTGCTGCGTCGTCGCTCTCGGTAACCGAGAAGTTGACGGCCCGCCCGGGCACGATGGTGGAGATGGCATGCTTGTAGACCATCTGGGTCACCGTATTGCGAAGCAACACGACGTACTGGTCGAAAGACTCGATCTGACCTTGCAGCTTGATGCCGTTGACCAGGTAGATCGAAACCGGCACGTGCTCTCGGCGCAAAGTGTTCAGAAACGGGTCTTGTAGAAGTTGCCCTTTATTGCTCACGATATTCTCCGTGTTCAAGAGTTGTTGTTGAGCCGGTCACCTTAACACAGCGATTCCGCGCCGCAGCAAAAAAGCTCAAAAGGCCTTCGAAAAAAAGCGTCTCTCTCGCTCGGCACTCAGCCGCTCAGGCGTCCTTGTCCGCGTATGGATTGTGCGAGGTCTTGAGCTCGATCCGCAAGGGTGTGCCGATGAGGTCGAACTCCTTGCGAAAGCGCGCTTCGAGAAAGCGCTTGTAGGCGTCCGTCACATGTTCCAGCGAGTTGCCGTGGATCACGATGACAGGCGGGTTCATGCCGCCCTGATGCGCATATCGCATCTTCGGCCGGAACATGCCCGACTTCTTGGGCGCCTGGAACTGTACGGCTTCAAGCAGCAGTCGCGTCAGCACCGGCGTCGACATCTTGCGCGTCGCAGACTTGTGCGCCTGCACGATCGATTGCCAGAGCGGGCCCAACCCTTGCCGCTTGGCCGCAGAGATGAAATGCAGCGCGGCGAACTTGAGGAACGGCAAGCGGATCTCGATCTGGCGCTGGACCTGCTCTCGCTGATAGCTGTCCACCGCATCCCACTTGTTGATTGCGATGACCACGGCGCGGCCGCTCTCAAGGATGTAGCCCGCAATGTGGGCATCCTGATCGGTGACGCCTTGCGTCGCGTCGAGCAGCAGCAGGACGACATTCGCAGTCTCGATGGCCTGAAGCGTCTTGACGACCGAGAACTTCTCGATGGCCTCGAACACCCGACCCTTGCGACGCAGGCCGGCCGTATCGATGAGTTCGAAGCGCTGCCCGTTGCGCTCGAAAGGCACCATGATCGCATCGCGCGTGGTACCAGGCATGTCGAAGGCGACGAGGCGCTCCTCGCCGAGCCACGTATTGATCAGCGTCGACTTGCCGACGTTGGGCCGACCAGCCACCGCCAGCTTGACCGGCTTGTTGACCTCGTCTTCCTCATCCTCGTCGTCTTCCGGAAGATTCAGTGGCTCGAGCGCAAGCTCGACCAGGCCGCGGATACCCTGCCCGTGCGCCGCGGAGATACCGTACACCTCGCCGAAGCCCAACTCATAGAAGTCCACGAGCTTCGCGCTGTCCTGCATCCCTTCGGCCTTGTTGGCGACGAGCAGGCACGGCTTGCCGAGGCGGCGCAATTCGTTGGCGATGTCATGGTCCTGGGCCGACAGGCCTTCGCGCGCATCGACAACGAAGATGACCACGTCGGCCTCGGCCACTGCCTGCCGGGTCTGCTTGGCCATCTCCTTGAAGATGCCGCTGCCGGCGTCGGGCTCGAAGCCACCCGTGTCGATCACGATGAACTCGTGTTTGCCCAGGCGGCCATTGCCGTAGTGGCGATCGCGCGTGAGCCCCGCGAAATCCGCGACGATGGCGTCGCGCGTTTGGGTCAGGCGATTGAAAAGCGTCGACTTGCCGACGTTGGGACGCCCGACCAGTGCGATGACCGGCTTCATTGAAGGCGCCCTCTCATTGGATTACTCCGGCCGGTAGCCGAACACGCCGCCATTGCGGGTGACGACCACGACCGTATTGCCGGCAATCACCGGCGTTGCCACGATGGGCGAACCGTCCGGCACGATGCGGTTCAGTGCGGTACCGTCATCACGCGAAAGGAAGTGCAGTTGTCCGGTTGCATCGCCGATGATCAGCGAGCGACCCACGGCGAGCGGCGCGGTGAGGACGTGGTACTTGAGCAAGTCCGCCTGCTGCCATGCGCGTTCGCCGTCAGCGCGGCGCCAGGCGATCACGGTGCCGTTGTCCTCGGTGCCGTACACGAAGCGATCGTCACCGCCAACGCCGTCGTTGCCGGCTGCCGGTTTGGTCCAGACGAGTGCACCGCGACCGGCGTCGACGCAACCCACGGAAGCGGAATAGGCTCTCGCGCACACGCTGTCGCCCACACGGCTTGCGCTGCCGGTCAGGTCGACCAGACGCTCGACGTCGTTCGTGCCGCGAGGCGCGGCGATAGGCGCTTCCCAGCGGCTCGTGCCGTTTGCCGGGTTGATGCCGACCAGTCGACCGCCGAGGCCGGCGACCAGGGTGTCGCCCACGGCCAGCAGGACGCCCGGCTTCTTGAGCACGAGGTTCTCCGCATTGCGCTGCTGCGACCACAGGCGACGCCCACTCTGGCCATCCCAAGCGCTCATGGTGCGATCGGCAGTCTGGACAAAGACGCGTCGACCCGCCACCAGCGGCTGCGTGAAGGCCTGGGCACTCAGGCGCTGTTTCCAGAGCACCTTGCCGCCTTGGAGGGTGACCAGTTCGTTGTTGGTGGTGATGACTGCCACCAGCGTGCCGTCGCTGCCGACGCCCGCGACCAGTGGGGCGCCCGCATTCGCACGCCAGACTTCCTGGCCCGCGCGCGAATCGATCACGACGACGGTGCCATCGCTCGAAGCCACTGCGACGTTGTCACCGCTCACGTTGGTCGACAGCGGGAAGTTGACCGCCGGAATACGCACAGTCCAGGCTTGCTTGACGCCCATCACGGCCACGTTGGCCGGCAGTTCGACAGGCTTCGGGCGCGGCGTCCCGGAGCAGGCCGCGAGCGCAGCCATCAGGACCACGGCGGACCCTGTGCGCAGGACGCGCGCCGAGGGCAGATAACGCTTGAGATTCATGGTGTGTTCTTGGCGGGGGATGCGGCACCGGTCTGGGGCGTCAGGCTCTTCGGATCGACGCCGACCGCGTTGAGCTTGATCTCCACGAGACGGCGATATTCCGTACGCGTGTCGAATGCAGACCATGCCTTCTGGTACTCGGCCTTGGCCTCCTCACGCTTGCCCTGCGCGAGATAGATATCACCCTTGCGATCGGCCACAAGCGCTTCGAATTCCTTCGGAACATCGCCCGAAAGCTGCTTGAGCGCTTCGTCGTAGGACTTGGCATCCAGCAGTTCACTGGCAAGCCGCAGCTTCGCGACCATCTTGTAGCCCGGATCGACAGCGTTCTCGGCAACCCACGCGAGTGCCGCGCGGGATGCATCGGCGTTGCCCTTGTCATAGAGCGACCTCGCTGCGAGCAGACCCGCCTGCTGCGCATAGGCGGTGCCGGCGAACTTGGCCTTCATGTCCGCCAGTGCCCGCTCCAGGCGGGCAGTGTCGCCAGCCTGCGCGCTGCGCTCGACTTCGTCATAGAGCGCTGACGCCTGGGCCGCCTTGTTGCGCTGGAAGTACTGCCAACCGTTCCACGCCACGAAGGCGCCGGCCACGAGAAGCACAACCCAGGTGATCAGGGTGCCATAGGTGTTCCAGAAATGCTTGAGCTGGTCGAGCTGTTCCTGTTCTTCGAGATCGAGATGGGTGGCCATGCGCTGTCAGTTGTTGGGAGCCGAGGATTGTAGGGTGGCCGCCCATGCGGCCACATCGGCCAGCGGACGCGCCGTTTGGGCACCGGTGCCGTCGCGCAGCGCCTTCACCGTGACTTCGCCGCGAGAAAGTTCATCCGTCCCGAAGATCAGGGCGTAGCTCGCACCGCTGGCGTCAGCCTTCTTGAACTGGGACTTGAAACTTCCGAGGCCATCGACCGTTGCCGCATGCATCTGCGCACGTACGCCGGCTTCGCGAAGTTGCTGCAGGGTGCGCAGTGCGACGGGCATCGCAGAAGCGTCAGGGACGACAGCGTAGACATCGGGCACCGGAAGCGGAATGGCGGCGCCCTGCTCTTTCATGAGCTCGAGGATCCGCTCGACGCCAATGGCCCAACCCACGGCAGGGGCGGGCTTTCCGCCGATCTGTGCAATCAGATCGTCGTAGCGGCCGCCGGCGCACACCGTGCCTTGCGAGCCCAGCCGATCGGTCACGAACTCGAACACGCTGAGGTTGTAGTAGTCGAGCCCGCGCACCAAGCGAGGATTGATCGTGTAGGCGATACCGTTGGCGTCCAGGATGGCCTTCAGCCCATCGAAGTGCGCGAGCGATTCGGCACCGAGGAAGTCCATCAACCTCGGCGCGGACTCCACGATCTCCTTCATCGCCGGATTCTTCGTATCAAGAATCCGAAGCGGATTGCTGTGCAGGCGGCGCTTTGCGTCTTCGTCGAGTCGGTCCGCGTGTCGCTCGAAATGGGCAATGAGTTGGGCACGGTGCTGCGCGCGCTCGGCCGGCTGGCCCAGGCTGTTCAGTTCGAGGCGAACGTCCGTCAGGCCGATCGCTTTCCACAGCGCGTTGGCCAAGAGGATCAGTTCCGCATCGACATCGGGGCCAGCGAAGCCCAGGGCTTCCGCGCCGATCTGATGGAACTGACGGAAACGCCCGCGCTGCGGCTTCTCACGCCGGAACATCGGACCGATGTACCAGAGGCGCTTGCCACCGTCGTAGAGCATGTTGTGCTCGACCACGGCGCGCACCAGGCCCGCGGTGTTCTCCGGCCGAAGCGTCAGGTGATCGTTGTCGCCGTACTTGTCCGAGCGGTCATGGAAGGAATACATCTCCTTCTCGACGATGTCGGTCACCTCGCCAATGCCCCGCACGAACAGCGCCGTGTGTTCGAGGATGGGGGTGCGGACGTTGCGATAGGCAAAGCGCGCCATCACGTCACGCACGGTGGCCTCAAGCCATTCCCAGCGCGCCGACTCCGGCGGCAATATGTCGTTCATGCCTTTGACGGCATTGAGTTTTTCAGCCATGGATGCAGTGCTCAGACAGCTTGTGCGACATGCTCGCCGCCAAAGCGTTTTTCTACGTAGTTCTCGACCAGTTTGTGGAACTCGCGCGCGATATCGTCGCCGCGCAAAGTGAGTGCCTTTTCGCCGTCGATGAAGACCGGCGCCGCGGGCGCTTCGCCGGTCCCGGGAAGACTGATGCCGATATCGGCATGCTTGCTTTCGCCAGGACCGTTGACGATGCAGCCCATCACAGCGACCTTCATCGTCTCCACGCCCGGATACTTGGTGCGCCAGACCGGCATCTGCATGCGCAGGTAGTCGTCGATCTGCTTGGCAAGCTCCTGGAAGGTCGTGCTGGTGGTGCGGCCGCATCCGGGGCAGGCGGTCACGCTCGGCACGAATACACGCAAGCCGAGCGCCTGCAGGATCTCGTTCGCAATGACGACTTCCTGCGTGCGCGATTCACCCGGCTGCGGCGTGAGCGACACACGAATCGTGTCGCCGATGCCCTCCTGCAGCAGGATCGACAGCGCGGTCGCCGACGCTACCGTGCCCTTGGTGCCCATGCCGGCCTCGGTGAGACCGAGGTGCAAGGCGTAGTCGCAGCGTTTGGCAAGTTCCCGATAGACAGAGATCAGATCCTGCACACCGCTCACCTTGCAGCTCAGGATGATCTGGTCGCCATTCATGCCCATCGACTCGGCGAGCCTTGCGGACTCGATCGCGGACGTGATCAGCGCCTCGTACATCACCTGCTTCGCGTCCCAGGGGTCGGCACGCCGGCTGTTGATGTCCATCAGACTCGCGAGCAGTTCTTGATCGAGGCTGCCCCAGTTCACACCGATGCGGACCGGCTTGTTCCACCGCATTGCCGCGTCGATCATCTGGCCGAACTGGCGGTCGCGCTTGTCGCCCTTGCCCACGTTGCCGGGGTTGATGCGGTACTTGCTCAGCGCTTCGGCACATGCCGGGTATTCGGTGAGCAACCGATGGCCGTTGTAGTGGAAATCGCCGACCAGCGGAACGTCGATGCCCATGCGGTCGAGTTGCTCGCGGATATACGGCACCTGCGCCGCCGCTTCTGGCGTATTGACAGTGATGCGTACCATTTCGGAGCCCGCGATCGCGAGCTCCTTGACCTGGATGGCGGTGCCGATCGCATCGACGGTGTCGGTGTTCGTCATCGACTGCACGCGTACGGGCGCATCGCCGCCGATCGTGACGGTCCGGGGCCCCCAGGTCACGCTGGCCTGGCGGGACCGCCGCGCCTTCGGTGCAGCGGCTTCGATCGGCAGACAACCAAAATTGTTGGCGCTATCGGTCATGATGACTCGCTCAAGGTTTGACTTCGAACCGTGCCACACCCCCAGAGCGCGCGAGCGGAGTAAGGTCGAAGGGCTTGCCACGAACCTGCACCTGCACGCCGGCCGCGCGGCCGACGATCACCGCCAGCGGAAGCGTACCGGTCAGACCGACGGTTTCACCGGCCTTGACAGTGCGATGCAGCAATTGCTTGCCGCCGGGTTCGGTCACGGAAATCCAGGTGTCGTCGCGTGCGACGAAGACGATCAGATCATTGCTGGGAGCAGCCGGAGCGACGACTTCCGGCGCGGGTTCGACGGCGACAGGCTCTGCGGGCGGTGGCGGCGGTTCCGCCGGAACAACAGGCGAAACAGCCCCGGTCACCTTACCCGGCGCCGGGCCCTCAGACTTTGACGAAGCGGTTTGTTCGCTAGAAGCACCGCGCTCCATCAGATGAGAAATCGAATCGCTCACCCGATCGAAAAGCGACTGGGGCAGCCAGAACAACACCGCGGCGCCGATCAGCAACAGGATGACCACGATCACGAGCGGCCGGGATGGCAACGCGCTCGCACCACCGGAGCGCGGCGAAGCAGAACGCAGGCTCTTGCTCATGGTGCGATCGGCCTCTGCCAGCGCGGGGCGCTGGGCGCCGGGCAGCTTGGCGAGCACCGGAGCCGGATCGATTCGAAGCGCACGGCAGACGCTCGCCGCAAGTGCACGGGCGAACACCGGATCGGGCAACGCGTCAATGTCATCGGCCTCCAGGGCCGCGAGCTTCTGCGGAGATACCTTGAGCGCGGCGGCTACCACGTCGATGTGCAGGCCATGCGCCTCTCTCGCTTCGCGCAGCATGTCACCGGCAGTCATGTTCGTGCTGTCGCCACCCACCAAGGGCACCGCAGCCGATGCCCCGAATTCGCTTGCCCGTTCAATCATTGAAATTTCCGCGCTCGAAGGCCAACGCTTCCCGCGACTGGGGGAAGCGACGCTGCAACTGAGCACCCAACTGCGCAACTGCTTCTCGATTGTTGAGTTGGCGTTCGATCTTGATACCGAGCCACAACGTCTCGGGGTTCGCCGATGGGCCGTTGTTGATACGGCGGATGTAGAACTGGGCGCGTGACCATTCTTCGCGCTGCACAAGGATCGAAGCGAGGTTGTAGCCAATCACCGGATTGCCCGCATCGATTTCGTACGCCTGCGTCAGGCTGCGTTCCGCCTCGGCTCGCTGTCCCGCCTTGAGTTGACAGACGCCTTGCGTCATGAGCGTCTTGGCGCGGTCCGTGTAGTTGGGCACGGCCAGCGCTGCGGTGAACTGCTGCTGCGCATCGGCGAATCGATTCTGCTGGCAGAGAAGCCATCCGTAGTTGTGGAGCGCATTGGGCTCGCGCGGATTCAGGGCAAGCGCACGGCGAAAGCTGTCTTCGGCACCCGCGGGATCGTCGAGGCGCATGTAGACAACGCCGCGCAGGATGTAAGCGTCAGGGAACGTCGGATCCGCTGCCAGCGCCTGCTTGATTTCGTCCAATGCGACGGTGGGTTGCCCTTGCTGGAAATAGCCGATGGCGAGCTCCACGCGCAGTTTGGCGCGCTTCCGGGCGTTGGTCTCATCCGACTCGGTCACGATGGCAGAGGCATTGGTACCGCTCGAGGGGATCGGCGCACTACCGTCCTTGGTCGCGCAAGACGCCAGGGTGAACGCCGCAGCAAGCGCGAAAAGCGTTCGCATCGCCGTCTCGTGCGCGGAAGGAAAAGCCTTGCTCATCGGATCATTGCTCCTCGGCAGTGGGTTTGGCGGCCCTTGCCAGGGCCGGATGCAAAACAACGGTTCGCCGTTGCGCCATGCGCTGGGCCGCATGGGTGCGATCCTTGACGTCGCCGGCCAGTTGGCCGCAGGCGGCATCGATGTCGTCGCCGCGCGTCTTTCGCACGGTCGTCACGATCCCCGCTTCGCTCAGGATCTTGGCAAACGCAAGCACCCGGGGCTGGGGCGACCGCACGAGGCCCGACGCGGGGAACGGATTGAAGGGGATCAGGTTGAACTTGCAAGAAACGTCCTGCGAACGCACCAGATCGATCAGTTGGCGCGCATGCTCCGGCTGATCGTTCACACCATCGAGCATGCAATATTCGAACGTGATGAAGTCACGTGGCGCGTGCTCGAGGTACCGCTTGCAAGACTCCAGCAATTCAACGATCGGGTATTTGCGATTCAGCGGCACGAGGTCGCTGCGCAACGGATCATTCGGCGCGTGGAGCGACACCGCGAGCGCGACGGGGCAGTCCACACCCAGCCGGTCCATCATCGGAACGACGCCGGACGTAGAGACCGTCAAGCGACGGCGCGACAGTCCGTAGGCGTTGTCGTCGAGCATGGTGCGCAGCGCTGGCACCAGTGCAGCGTAGTTCTGCAGCGGCTCGCCCATGCCCATCATCACGACGTTCGAGATGACTCGCTCGTCGCGTTTGAGATGCTTGCGGAGGAAATGCTCGGCGAACCACAACTGCGCGACGATCTCGCCGGTCGTGAGGTTGCGGCTGAAGCCTTGGTGGCCAGTGGAACAGAACCGGCAGCCGACAGCGCAGCCGGCTTGCGAGGACACGCACAGGGTCCCGCGATCGTCCTCGGGGATGAACACGGCTTCCACCGCATTCCCGTCGCCGACGTCGAACAACCACTTGATGGTGCCGTCGGCAGATTCATGCTGCGTCACCACAGGCAGCGCCTCGACGCGTGCCGTGGTGGCGAGCTTCTCGCGAAGGGACTTCGCGAGATCGGTCATCTGGGAGAAATCGCTGGCGCCCCTCTGGTGGATCCAGCGAAAAAGCTGCGTCGCGCGGAAACGCTTTTCTCCCAGCCGTTCGCAAAACGCGGCCAATCCCTCCAGATCGAAGTCGAGCAGGTTGGCCGTGGTCATTGCGACGGGGGTCAGGTCCTCAGCGTGCGTAGACGTTGAGGCCAGCGAAGAAGAAGGCGACTTCGACGCGGGCGGTTTCGGGAGCATCCGAGCCGTGCACTGCGTTGGCATCGATGCTGTCGGCAAAGTCGGCGCGGATGGTACCGGCGGCTGCCTTCTTGGGGTCGGTCGCGCCCATCAGGTCGCGGTTCTTGGCGATGGCGTCTTCGCCTTCGAGCACTTGCACGAAGACGGGGCCCGAGATCATGAACTCGACGAGGTCCTTGAAGAAGGGGCGCTCCTTGTGAACGGCGTAGAACTGCTCTGCTTCGGCGCGCGACAGCTGCACCAGCTTGGCAGCCACGATCTTCAGGCCGGCGGCCTCGAAGCGGGAAACGATCTTGCCGATGACGTTCTTGGCGACTGCGTCGGGCTTGATGATGGAGAGGGTGCGTTCGATAGCCATTGAAGTGCTTTCCTGAGTGCTTGGATGTGAATAGGGTTCCATCAGTGCCGCAACGCGGGATTGCGACCCTTGACAAAGCTTTTGATTTTAACCGGCGCGGCGAGGTCGACCCGCAAGAATGCGGGTGAAACATGGCCGCGCGTTGCGGGTATCAGCGACCGCGGCGGCGGCCTCCACCACCACCCTGCCCACCGAAATTGCCGCCGGACGAGCCACCACGGCGGCCTCCCTGGCGTTGATCCTTGCGCTGGCGGGAGAAACTGTCCGCACCGATATAGCCCAGCGACGTCTTCATCGGATCGGGCTGATTGGCGCCTCCCGGCTGGCGGTCCTCACCCTGCCGGTTCCGTCCCTGGCCCTGACCTTGGCCCTGACCCTGACCTTGGCCGCCACGGCCTCGACGCCCCTGCGGCGGCCCTTTGCCACCGCCGCGCTCGGATCGAGCCGACGGCCCGTGCGCCAGAGGATTCGGGATCTGCATCTCGCGCTCGCCCTGGGGGCCATTGCCGTTGCCGTTGCGGTTCCCGCGGCGCTTGCGACCACGGCCGTTTCGCCCGCCGCCGCCCTCCTGCGGCTTGCCTCCAGCGCCAGCGCGCCCGGTCCGCTCGACAGGGGCGCCGGCTGCCTGGAGCAGCGCACGAATGTCGCGGTCGTCAAGCTCCAGCCAAGCGCCGCGCTTAAGGCCTCGCGGAAGCACCATCGCGCCGTAGCGGATGCGGATCAGACGACTCACCGCGTGGCCGACCGACTCGAACAGCCGGCGCACTTCGCGATTGCGTCCCTCGGAAATGGTGACGCGATACCAGCAGTTCGAGCCTTCGCCCCCGCCGTCCTCGATCGTCCCGAACTGCGCCATGCCGTCGTCCAGCTGGACGCCATCGAGCAGGCGCTGCTTTTCTTCGTTGCTGAGCGCGCCGAGCACCCGCACGGCGTATTCGCGCTCCAGACCGAAACGCGGATGCATGAGCCGGTTGGCAAGCTCGCCCGAACTCGTGAAAAGGAGCAAACCTTCGGTATTCAGGTCCAGGCGTCCGACCGACTGCCATTTACCTTGCTGCAGTCTCGGCAGCTTTCGAAAGACGGTCGGACGGTTCTGCGGATCGTCGTGCGTGACGACTTCGCCAATGGGCTTGTGATAGGCGATCACGCGGGCCGGCGGCGGCGCGATACGGAAGCGGATTGGCTTGCCGTTGATCTTGACCTGGTCCCCGTACTGGATACGTTGGCCAATGTGTGCCGGCTCGTTGTTGACGGAGATACGCCCCTGCAGGATGAGCTGCTCCATTTCCAGGCGCGAACCCAGCCCCGCCTGGGCAAGGACCTTGTGCAATTTCGGCGAATCGGCCTCCGGAAGCAACACGCGCTTGAGCGGCGGCACCTCGGGACTTTCCTCGTCCGCGTCGAACTGGCCCGAAATGACGTCGGCGAAACGGATCGGCTCCGGAGGCGGCGCATTGCGCTGTTCGCGCTCAGCGGCGCGGCGGGCGCGATCGAGATCATCTTCGTCCTCGTCCGGCTCCTCTTCGTCTTCATCCTCGTCCGCTTGCGCCATTGAAGGGGCCTCGACGGCCGGCGCGGCTTCGCGTGCGGGTTCGGGCTCGGCTTCGGATTCGGGCGACTCGCTTACTTCAGCCGGCGCCTCAACGGGCACTGCGGCCTCAAGGGACTCTACGGGCTGTGCCGCCGCTTCGGCGTCGCCGGCGGGCTTCCGTCGCCGCGGACGACGCTTGCGGGGCGCCTCTGTCGCAGCGTCTTCTGCCTGCGCGGCCGCGTTGACGTCGGAAGGCCCCTGCGTGACATCCCCGTGCTCTTCTGAAGCGGGATCGGTCGGCAGGGTCGCTGCGGCTTGGGGATCGGTGGAGCTCATGATCGGGTTCCAGAAGTGACAGCGGTGGTGTCGGCCTCTTCGGGCGCGGCGTCTGCATCGACAGGGGTGAATGGGGGCTCGACCGGCGAGACATCCTGCGGGTCGGCAGCGAGAAGAGCAGTGGCGGGATCGATCTCGGCGGTCATCGGCGCATCAGGCTCGGACGCGGCCGCCGTGGGCACTTCCGCGACTGGCTCAGACGATGCGTCGGGGCCGGGCTCGTCACCCGGTTCGTCGATCGGGAGGGCCGACTGGTCGCCACTGGCAGCCTGATCCAGCGCGCTGATCAGTGCTCCTTGCTGTGCGGGTGATTCGATCACCGGCAACTGGTCGAGCGAGGCGAGACCGAGGTCGTCCAGAAACTGTCGGGTCGTCGCATACAGCGCGGGCCGGCCGACCGTCTCGCGGTGGCCGATGACCTCGATCCAGCTGCGGTCCTCGAGCTGCTTGAGGATCTGCGAATTGATGGTGACACCCCGGATGTCTTCCATGTCACCACGGGTGACCGGCTGGCGATACGCGATGATCGCCAGCGTTTCGAGCGCGGCGCGCGTATAGCGCGGCGGCTTCTCGGGGTGCATGCGGTCGAGGTGATCCCGCATTTCTGGCCGGCTCTGGAAACGCCAGCCGCTGCCCACACTCACAAGCTCGAGGCCGCGTTGTGACCAGTCATCCTGCAACTCGTTCAACAGCGACTTGATCGTGTCCGCACCCAGTTCGTCGTCGAAAAGCACGCGCAGTTCGCGCACCGGCAACGGCTGTGTCGAACAGATCAAGGCGGTTTCGAGAATGCGCTTGGCATCCGCCGTATTCATGGTTCGCGTTATCCGGGAAAAGGCGCCACGAGGACGCTTGTTCAGATGGATGGAAGAAGGCGCTGCGGGCACGCGGCACACGCAACGCGAAGCCGACATCAGGTCGCCGGCATGGCCCCTTGGGACCGTCAGGCGCGATTGTAATCCAGCCCCCAGAGAGACATGCCCTCGACGAGGTCGGCCGGCGGCGGCGACTTGAATTCCATGTTTTTGCCCGTCATCGGATGCACGAAGCCCAGCCTGAAAGCGTGCAGTGCCTGCCGTGTCAGCCCTGCCGCTTCGGCGCCTCCATACAGGGTGTCACCAACCAGCGGATGGCCAATCGAGGCCATGTGCACGCGGATCTGATGGGTGCGCCCCGTTTCGAGCGTGCAACGCACCACGCAGCCGAGGTCAATGCTGTCGAGCGCCTCGATCAAGGTCCGTGCTGGCTTGCCAGGGTGGCGCTCCAGATCGACCACCGCCATGCGAAGCCGATTGCGAGGGTCTCGTCCGATCGGGCTGTCGACGTGCCGGGCTTCAGCGCCCTGCCAGGCACGGTGCGCCATCGCGATGTACTGCCGCTTGACTTCACGGGCCGCGATCAGCGCCACCAGCGCATCCATCGCCGCCCTGCTTCGTGCCACCACCATCAGACCGCTTGTATCGCGGTCGAGCCGATGCACGATGCCGGCGCGCGGCAAAAGCGCCGCGCGCGGATCGAGCGCCAGCAATCCATTGAGCAAGGTGCCACTCCAGTTCCCTGGCGCAGGGTGCACCACGAGCCCGGCCGGCTTGTTGATGACTCGCAGATGCTCATCCTCGTGCAGCACCTCGATCGGCATCGCTTCCGGCCGAAAAGCCTGGCTTTGCGGCGTCGGCCGAAGCTCGATGCGCCCCGATTCCCCGGCTTGCACCGTCACCGACGGCTTGGTGACCAGGCGGCCCTGCACCTCCACCATGCCGGCGTCGATGAGTTGCTGGAGATAACTGCGGGAGAACTCCGGGACCAGCGCCGCAAGTGCCCGGTCCAGGCGCTGCGCGTGCTGGGATTCGCCGATCAGGAAGGTGCGGATTTCGCTGGCATCGGACAGCTCGGCCGCCTCGTCGTGCTCGGCCGCGTCCGGGGGGGTGCCCGAGGGGCCGGTCGATATAATTGAGGGCACCTGTTTCACGAAAGCCTTACTTGATGTTTCGCGCCAAATTATCGGTTGTCCCTGGCTGGCTGGCCCTCTGTGCGGCGGCGTGGCTGGTGGCCGGCTGCTCGTCGACCGACGTCGACAAGACCGCGAACTGGAGCCCCAATCGCATCTATTCCGAAGCCAAGGACGAAGTCGATTCCGGCGCCTACGACAAGGCCGTCCCGCTGTACGAAAAGCTCGAAGGCCGCGCTGCCGGCACGCCGCTGGCCCAGCAAGCCCAGGTCGACAAGGCTTATGCGCAGTTCAAGGCGGGGGACAAGCCAGCCGCCATCGCTACGCTCGATCGCTTCATGAAGCTGCATCCCGCGAGCCCGGCGATCGACTATGCGCTCTACCTGAAGGGCGTGATCAACTTCAACGACGATCTCGGGCTTTTTGCGTCCATGACTCGCCAGGATCTTTCCGAGCGGGACCAGAAGGCCGCAAAGGAATCCTTCGAGGCCTTCAAGGAACTGATCACCCGGTTCCCCGATTCGCGCTATACGCCGGACGCCCGGCAGCGCATGAACTACATCGTCAACTCGCTTGCCCAGTATGAAGTGCATGTGGCGCGCTACTACTACGAGCGAGGCGCCTACCTGGCAGCCGTGAATCGCGCCCAGCTCGCGCTCGCCGACTACCGCGAAGTGCCGGCACTCGAAGAAGCGCTGTACATCATGTACGCGTCCTACGACAAGCTCGGCATGACCGAACTCCGCGACGATGCCAAGCGCGTGCTGACACAGAACTACCCGAACAGCACGTACCTGAGCCGCGGCTTCCGTGGCAAGGACGATCCGTGGTGGAAGCTTTGGTAACTAGGCTCACCCCCAGGCTCGCTCACTTCGTGTAGCTCTCGCACCCCCTTTCAGGGGGCAATCCCGGCGGCCCGGCGGAGCCGGTTCCGCGGGATTCCTGGCTTCCTCTGCGCCGATATCTAGTTGCTGGATTCGGTCTTGAGCGCGGTCAACGCAACGTTGAAGCCATCCTCGTCTTCGATGCGTCGCATCGGCGGCAGCGCGGCCAGCAGGCGCCGCCCGTAGCCCATCGCAACGAGTCGGGTGTCGCAGATCACCAGCACGCCTGTATCCGTTTCGCGCCGGATCAGCCGGCCGGCGCCCTGCTTGAGTGCTACTGCGGCCTCAGGCAGCGAGTAGTCGCTGAACGCACTCCGGCCTTGCAACTCGAGACGCTGGGAGCGTGCCTCCACCAGCGGATCATTGGGTGGCGGAAACGGCAGCTTGTCGATCACCACCAGTTGCAGGGCGTCACCGGGCGCGTCGAAGCCTTCCCAGAACGACGCCGATGCGACCAGCACACAGCCGGCGCGCCCTTGCGCCGCTCCCTCGCGAAATCGATCCATCAGCGTGCGCTTGGGCAACTCGCCCTGCACCAGCACCTCGGGGCGATCTCCGGCATCCAGCATCTCGAAGTCCTGTCGAATCGCGTCGCCGACTGTCCGTAGGGCGCGCAGGGTCGTTGTCAGAACCAGGGTGCGGCCGCCCAATTGGCGTGCGCCGTGTGCGGCGAGCTTTGCCACGTGATGTCCGTGCGATGGATCGTTGGGCTTGGGAAACCGGCGTGGAACGTAGAGCGCTGCCTGTCGCCCGTAATCGAACGGACTCTTGACGCGCAGCACTTCCGCATCGTCGAGTCCGCAGGGTTCGGTAAACCACTTCAGCGCCGGGTCATCGCCTAGCGTTGCCGAGGTAAAGACCCACGCCCGGCCGTCGTCATCGGCTTTGTCCGGGTCCGATTTGAGAACGCGCGTGCGGACCGCCTCGGCAATGTCAAGCGGTGACTCGACCAGCCGCAGATGCGAGCCTACGTCCACCCAGCGGACTGATCCGGACGGACAGGCCTCGGCGAACCGGGACGCGCGTTCGGAAAGCTGCAGGGCACGCTCATGAAGTCGGACGAAATCCGGCGACAGTTCACTCACCGTGTCGAGACCGCGCCCTGCTTCGGCGAACGCCCGCCCCAACGCTTCCAAGGCCTCCTGCCACGTCTGAGCAGGAACCCCCTCTGGCGAACCACCCGACCAGCGCAGTTTGGCGCCAGGGTATTGCTTCCCGACTGACAGCCGCAATTCCCGCGCAGCGCGTTCGATCCCGGCGACCAGTTGCTGCCAGTCGACCAAACCTCGCGCATGCTGAAGTCCGGCCGCCAGGAGGTCGCGCGCGAAATCCAGTGCCTGCCCACTACCAAGTTGGACGCCCAAGAACTGGACGCCGGTTTCGTTCAACTGGTGCGCTTCGTCGAAGACCACGACCCGCACCGTCGGGAGCAATTCGGCCATGCCCGACTCGCGCACGGCAAGGTCGGCAAAGAACAGATGGTGGTTGATGACCACGACGTCGGCCGCCATCGCCTCACGCCGGGCGAGGTTGACATGGCAGGGTTTGAACTGTGGGCACTGCGCGCCGAGGCAGTTCTCCCGTGTCGAAGTCACGAGCGGGATCACCGGTGAGCGCTCGTCAAGGCCCGGCAGCTCCGCAAGATCGCCGGTGCGCGTGGTCCTGGCCCATTGTTCGATCTTTGCCAGCGTGCGCAGCGAGGCGCGCTCCGGAGATGCGTCGTGGCGTGCCTGATCGAGACGATGCAGGCACAAGTAGCTGGCCCGCCCCTTGAGCAAGGCGGTCCGGACCGGCAACCCGAGCGCACCGACAAGCCGTGGCAGGTCGCGGCCGAAGAGCTGGTCCTGCAGCGTCTTTGTCGCGGTCGACAACAGCACGCGCTCGCCGCTCAGCAGCGCGGGCACCAGATAGGAGAAGGTCTTCCCCACGCCAGTGCCTGCTTCGACGACAAGCACCCCTCCGTCCGCGATGGTGCGTGCGACGGCGACAGCCATTTGCGTTTGCCCCTCACGCTCGCGGAACTGTTCCGCGGCCTGCGACAGCACTCCATCCTGCGCAAACGCCTCGCGCACTTCCTGCTCGAGGGACATCACGCGGGCTCTTGGGGGTCGAGGAGGCGTTCGAGACGCGAGATCTCGTCGCGCAACGCAAGGCGCCTCTTTTTCAGGCGGCGCAGCAGAAGTTCATCGCGCGACACTGCGTCTGCCAGACGGTCGATCGAGGCGTCGAGATCGGCATGTTCGATCCGCAGCTCGATCAGCTGGCGGGAAAGGGAATGAAGATTGGAGTCCAACGGGCGCAATTCACGAACGGCACGGGTAGCGGGGCTTTCCCCTACCTATGTTCACTCGATAATACGTCTTCATTTCGCTGCCACAAAAACCATGAGAGACCGCGCCACTGGCGCTCCGGCGCCTGCATGACACGAAGCTTTCGACTCGCTGCCGCTACCGGCCTCCACCAGGGGGATCGCCCCTACCAGCAGGACCAGGTCATGATCGCCTCCCATCCACGCGTGCCGGGCTGCGTGCTCGGCATCGTCGCAGACGGAATGGGTGGCCGCAGTGGCGGACGCAAGGCGTCCGACCAGGTGCTCATGACGGCGCGCCAGCTCTTCGCCCGCTACAAGCCGGGCCGAGATGAGCCGGTGGGCATCCTCCGGCAGATGCTCGAGGACGCGCATACGGTGATCAAGCTGACCGCCGTGTCCAGCGAACAAGAACCCCACAGCACGCTCGCCGCCTTCCTGCTCAATCCGGAAGGCGATTGCGCATGGGTGCACGCCGGCGATTCACGCATCTACCATTTCCATCGGGGCCGCCTCGTCAAGCGCACCAAGGACCATTCCTACGTCCAGGTCCTGGTGGATCGTGGCGAGATCGACGAAGAGGAAGCCAGCCTCCACCCTCAAAGCAACATCCTGCTTGGCTGTCTCGGCATGAAGTCGACTCCGCCGCCAGTGGATGTCCATCTGATCCCGAAGCTCCAACCCGGCGACGTACTCATGGCCTGCAGCGACGGCCTGTGGCACTACTTCACGCCAGAGGAAATGGGCTCTTTGCTGGCTGATCAACCGCCTCGCTCCGCCGTGGAATTGCTGGTCGCCGAAGCGCGCCGACGCGCGCGCGGGACCGGCGACAACATCTCGATCGCGGTACTCAAGGTCGAGGATCTACCGCCCGCCGAATAGGCTGCGGCTGAGCCGTCCGGGCGTCAGGGGCTCTTGGGCACCGCGGGTGCCGGGGTGGCCGCTCCGGGATCCGGCAGCGGCGCCGATCGCGGCTTGTCCCGCTCCTTGTTCTTTCGCTCCACGTCGGCGCGATGCTCTGCCGCCTTCTTCTGCTTCTCGTCGTATTCGGCGCGCATCGCCGGTGCCTGGGCCTTTCGCTTCGCGGCGTCCGCCTGCTGTTCGGCATGGTCGCGCTGCTTGTTCTCGAATTGCTTGCGGTTTTCAGCCTCTTGAGAGGTGGCTTGCTCACGGCTGGCCGCATGGTCGGTCGCGCGCTGTTCGCGGTCTTGCTGCGACTTCAACGACTGCTCTCGCTGAGCCTCGGCCTCTTTCGACTTTTGTGCAGCGTTCTGCTGCTCGAGCTTTTCAAGCTCGGCTGCCCCTCGGCTCTTGCGCTCGTAATCGTTGATGGCGGCCTGCTGACGCTTGACGTCATCGGTGGCCGCGCGGCGACGGCGGCGGCTGTCCTGGAGACACCCCTCCACCGCGAACTTCTGGTAGCAAGCCTTTTGCTCGGCCACATACCGCGCGTCGATGGCCTTCTGCTCGTCCGCGAGCCGTGCACGTTCGGCATCAAGATCTGCGCCAGCGGTCGTGGCCACCGTTTGTGCCCAGAGCGGCAGGGCGAACAGCCCGAAAAGGACGGTGGCGAACTTGGCTTTCATGTCAGGCGGGTATCGACGACGCGGCGTTCCAACGAAAGGAACTCGGTCGATTGCATCTCGTTGAGTCTCGAAACGGTGCGGGGAAATTCGTGGGCCAGAGGCCCTTCGGTATACAACTGTTCAGGCGGCACTTCGGCCGACATGATCAGCTTCACGCGCCGATCGTAGAACACGTCCACCAGCCAGGTGAATCGTCGGGCTTCCGACGCCATACGGACCGGCATGTGCGGGACGTCGGACAACAAGACCGTATGGAACTGCGTCGCGATCTCCAGATAGTCGTTCTGCGAACGCGGACCGCCGCACAGCGTCTTGAAATCGAACCAGACCACGCCACCGGCCTTGCGAAGCGCGCGGATCTCCCGCGCCTCGATGTGCAGCACCGGATTCTCGTCCGCGGATTCCGCGAGCCGCTCGAATGCCTCGCGCATCTCCTTGTCGGCCTCGGCGCCATTGGGCGTGAGGTAGAGCCGCACCTGTTCCAGCGTCCGGCGCCGATAGTCGGTGCCGTTGTCGACGTTGATGACCTCGAGGTTGTCGTTCAGCAGTTTGATCGCCGGAAGAATGCGATCACGATGCAGCCCGCCCGGATACAGGTCATCGGGCTTGAAATTGGAGGTTGTGACGAACCCGACGCCGTTGTCGAACAGCGCCACCAGGAGGCGGTGCAGGATCATCGCGTCCGTGATGTCCGCGACGTGGAATTCGTCGAAACAGATGAGCTTGTAGCGCTTGGCGATCCGCCGCCCCAGTTCATCCAGCGGATTGACCGTGCCCTGAAGTTCGGCCAGTTCGCGATGCACCTCGCGCATGAACTCGTGGAAGTGCAGCCGCGTCTTCCGCCGGAGCGGGACTGCGTTGTAGAAGCAGTCCATGATGAAGCTCTTGCCGCGCCCCACCCCGCCGTACATGTAGACCCCGCGCGGGATGTCCGGCCGGTTGATCAGCTTCTTGAAGGCATTGGAGCGCTGCGCCTTGTACTCGGCCCATTCGCGGGCGCAGCGATCGAGCGCTTCGACGGCACGAAGCTGCGCGGGGTCGCTTTTGAAACCCCGCGCAGTCAGTTCCGCTTCGTAAGCCTGAAGAACGTTCAAGGCTTCAGAAGTTCAGCGTGCGCTTGTCGACGGCAAGCGCCGCTTCCTTCGTCGCCTCGGACAGCGAAGGATGCGCGTGGCAGATGCGCGCGATGTCTTCGGCGCTGGCCTTGAATTCCATCGCGACGACGGCTTCGGAGATCAGCTCGCTGACCATCGGGCCCACCATGTGCACGCCGAGGATCTCGTCCGTGGCCGCATCGGCCAGGAACTTGACCATGCCGGTCGTGTCGCCCAGTGCGCGTGCGCGGCCGTTCGCGAGGAACGGGAAGGTGCCCGCCTTGTACGCACGGCCGCTGGCCTTGAGCTGCTGCTCGGTCTGGCCGACCCACGCGATCTCAGGCGAGGTGTAGATCACCCACGGGATCGTGTTGAAGTTGACGTGACCATGCTGGCCGGCAATGCGCTCGGCCACGGCAACGCCCTCTTCTTCCGCCTTGTGCGCAAGCATCGGGCCGCGCACCACGTCGCCGATCGCCCAGACGTTCGGCAGGCTGGTCTTGCACTCGTCGTCCACCACGATCGCGCCGCGCTCGTCGAGCTGCAGGCCGACCGCCTCGGGGTTCAGGCCGATGGTGTTGGGGATGCGGCCGATCGAGACGATCAGCTTGTCCACGTCGAGCTTCTGCGCCTCGCCCTTCGAGTCGGTGTAGGCGATGCTCACACCGTTCTTGCCCGACTTGACTTCGCCGACGTTCACGCCGAGGTTGATCTTCAGGCCTTGCTTGTCGAAAGCCTTCTTGGCTTCCTTGGCGATCTGCTCGTCGACGGCGCCGAGGAAGGTCGGCAGTGCTTCGAGCACCGTGACTTCCGAGCCGAGACGACGCCACACCGAGCCCATTTCGAGGCCGATCACGCCGGAGCCGATCAGCGCGAGCTTCTTCGGCACCGCGCCGACGCGCAGCGCGCCGTCGTTCGAGAGGATGTTCTCCTCGTCGAACGGAGCGCCCGGCAGCGGGCGTGCGTTCGAGCCGGTCGCGACGATGATGTGCTTGCCGGTGATGCTCTCTTCGGTAGCGCCCGCGACCTTGATCTCGTAGCCGGCTTCAGAAGTCTTCACGAACGAACCGCGACCGTGGAAGAACGCAACCTTGTTCTTCTTGAACAGGTAGACGATGCCGTCGTTGTTCTGCTTCACGACGTTGTCCTTGCGCGCCAGCATCTTGGCCACGTCGATATCGAGGCCTTCGACCTTGATACCGTGGTCCGCGAAAGCGTGGCCCGCGTGCTCGTAGTGCTCCGACGACTGCAGCAGCGCCTTCGAGGGAATGCAGCCGATGTTGGTGCAGGTGCCGCCCAGGGCGGGGCCGCCCTTGGCGTTCTTCCACTCGTCGATGCAGGCCACGTTGAAGCCGAGCTGCGCCGCGCGAATCGCAGCCACGTAGCCGCCAGGACCGCCGCCGATGACGACGACGTCGAATTGTTTGCTCATTGAATGTTCCGTTTCAGTTTTTCAGGCCCGCCGATCTTTGATGCTCTGTTCGCGAAACACCGCGGAACCGGCTTTGCCGGGCCGCTGGTGTTGCCCCCGGTAGGGGGTTGGCGAAGCGACACGAAGTGCGCGCAGCCTGGGGGCGAGCTCAAATGTCGAACAGCAGGCGCGCGGGGTCTTCCAGCGCTTCCTTCATGGCAACCAGGCCCAGCACGGCTTCGCGGCCGTCGATGATCCGGTGGTCGTAGCTCATCGCCAGGTAGTTCATCGGACGAACGACGATCTGGCCGTTTTCGACGACAGCGCGGTCCTTGGTCGCATGCACGCCGAGGATGGCCGACTGGGGCGGGTTGATGATCGGGGTCGACAGCATCGAACCGAACACGCCGCCATTCGAGATCGAGAACGTGCCGCCGGTCATCTCTTCGATGCCCAGCTTGCCGTCGCGCGCCTTGGCGCCGTATTCGGCGATCTTCTTCTCGATGTCGGCGAAGCTCATCTGGTCTGCGTTGCGCAGGATCGGCACCACGAGGCCGCGCGGCGAGCCGACGGCGATACCGATGTCGAAGTAGCCGTGGTAGACGATGTCATTGCCGTCCACCGAAGCGTTGAGCACCGGGTACTTCTTGAGGGCGTGCACCGCAGCCTTCACGAAGAAGCTCATGAAGCCGATCTTGACGCCGTGTTCCTTTTCGAACTTCTCCTGGAAGCGCTTGCGCATTTCCATGACCGGAGCCATGTTGACTTCGTTGAAGGTCGTGAGGATCGCGTTGGTCGATTGCGATTGCAGCAGGCGCTCGGCGATACGGGCGCGCAGGCGGCTCATCGGCACGCGCTCTTCCGGACGGTCGCCGAGGTCGGGCGCGGTAGCGGGCGCAGCGACTTGCGGCAGTGCGGTCTTCGGTGCACCGGTCGGGATCGCGACGGGCGCGGCGACCTTGGCGGTCGCACCGCCGGCCACGGCGCTCAGCACGTCGCCCTTGGTGACGCGGCCGTCCTTGCCGGTGCCGGTCACGTCGGAGGTAGCGAGCTTGTTGTCCGCGAGCAGCTTGGCGGCTGCAGGCATCGCGACGTCGGACTTCGACGTGCCGCCAGCTGCAGCAGCCGCTGCGGGAGCGGCGGCCGGTGCTGCGGCCGGTGCCGCAGCAGCAGGCGCAGCCGCGCCGGCCTTGCCTTCGGTGTCGATCTTGGCGATGAGCTGGTCTGCCACCACGGTCGCGCCGTCGCCGGCAACGATTTCGGCGAGCACGCCAGCGGCAGGCGCCGGCACTTCGAGCACGACCTTGTCGGTTTCGATCTCGATCAGGATTTCATCGACGGCGACCGCTTCACCGGCCTTCTTCTTCCACTGGAGCATGGTGGCTTCGGCCACGGACTCGGACAACTGGGGGACTTTGACTTCAACGATGGACATTTGTGATTCCGCTTCGTGTTTCTTGTGAGGTGATGCGAGTTCTTCTTACTTAGTCAGCACGAAGCCCTTGAGCTTGCCGAAGGCCCCGTCGACGAGTGCCTTCTGCTGTTCCTGGTGCAGGTGCGAGTAGCCCACTGCAGGCGATGCCGAAGCGGCACGGCCGGAGTAGCCGAGCTTCTGGCCTTCCTGCATGTTTTCGTGGATGTAGTGCTGCACGAAGAACCACGCACCCTGGTTCTGGGGCTCGTCCTGCGACCAGACAACATCGACCAGATTGGGGTACTTCTTGAGTTCTGCGCCGAACGCCTTGTGCGGGAACGGGTAGAGCTGCTCGACGCGGATGATCGCCACGTCGTCGGCGCCCTTCTCTTCGCGCTTCTTGGCCAGGTCGTAGTAGACCTTGCCCGAGCAGGCGATGACGCGCTTGACCTTCTCGGCCTTGAGATCCTTGACGTCCGGAATGACGGTCTGGAAGCCACCCTTGGTGAACTCCGACAGCGGCGAGGTCGCGTCCTTGTTACGCAGAAGCGACTTCGGCGTCATGATGATCAGCGGCTTGCGCAGGTTGCGCACCATCTGACGACGCAGCAGGTGGAAGATCTGGCTGGCCGTGGTCGGCTGAACGACCTGCATGTTGGTGTCGGCCGACAGCTGCATGAAGCGCTCGAGACGCGCCGAGCTGTGTTCCGGACCCTGGCCTTCATAGCCGTGCGGCAGCATCAGCGTGATGCCGTTGACGCGGCCCCACTTCACTTCGCCAGAGGCGATGAACTGGTCGATCACGACTTGCGCGCCGTTGGCGAAGTCGCCGAACTGCGCTTCCCAGATCACGAGCGTGTTCGGGTCGTTCGAGGCGTAGCCGTATTCGAAGGCCAGCACGGCTTCTTCGGACAGGATCGAGTCGATGACGACGAACGGAGCCTGGTTGTCGGCCACGTTCTGCAGCGGCACGTAGGTGCCGACGTCGAACTTCTCGCGGTTCTGGTCATGCAGCACGGCATGGCGGTGCGTGAAGGTGCCACGGCCGCAGTCTTCGCCCGACAGGCGGATCGGGTAGCCGCTCGCGACCAGCGAGGCGAAGGCCATGTGCTCGCCCATGCCCCAGTCGACGTTGACTTCTCCACGACCCATGGCCGCGCGGTCGTCGAGCACCTTCTTGACCAGCGGGTGCACGGTGAAGTTCTCCGGTGCCTTGGTGATGCGCTCGGCGAGGCGCTTCCATTCGGCGAGCGGAATCGCGGTGTCGCCGGCATCTGTCCACTTCTTGTTGAGGAACGGAGCCCAGTCGACCGCGTACTTGCTCTTGAAGTTGGTGATGACCGGATCGGTGGTGTTCTTGCCTTCGTCGAAGGCCGCGCGCTGCGCCTTGACCAGATCGTCGCCGAGCGTGTCGCCGAGGCCCTGGGCCGCCAGCCTGTCGGCATACAGCTTGCGCGTGCCGGGGTGCTGGGCGATCTTCTTGTACATCAGCGGCTGGGTGAGCGCCGGGGTGTCCTGCTCGTTGTGGCCGAGCTTGCGGAAGCAGACGATGTCCACGACCACGTCCTTCTGGAATTCCATGCGGAATTCGAGCGCGAGCTGCGTTGCGAGCACCACGGCTTCGGGATCGTCACCGTTCACGTGCAGCACCGGTGCCTCGATCATCTTGACGATGTCGCTGCAATACAGCGTCGAGCGGCTGTCGCGCGGGTCGCTGGTGGTGAAGCCGATCTGGTTGTTGATGACGATGTGCACCGTGCCGCCGGTGGAGTAGCCGCGCGTTTCAGCCAGCGCCAGCGTTTCCATCACGACGCCCTGGCCTGCGAAAGCCGCGTCGCCGTGCACGATCACCGGCAGCACCTGCTTGCCGAGCGGGTCGGCGCGGCGGTCCATGCGGGCGCGCACCGAGCCTTCGACCACCGGATTGACGATTTCGAGGTGCGAGGGGTTGAACGCGAGGCTCAGGTGAACCGGGCCGCCAGGGGTCGAGACGTCGGAGCTGAAGCCCTGGTGGTACTTCACGTCGCCGCTCGGCAGGTCTTCGGGGGCGGTGTGGTCGAACTCGGCGAACAGGTCGGCGGGCAGCTTGCCCAGCGAGTTGACCAGCACGTTCAGGCGGCCGCGGTGGGCCATGCCGATGACGATTTCCTGCACGCCACGGGCGCCGGCCTGGTTGATGAGCTCGTCCATCGAGACGATGAAGCTCTCGCCGCCTTCGAGCGAGAAGCGCTTCTGGCCGACGTACTTGGTGTGAAGGAAGCGCTCGAGGCCTTCAGCGGCGGTGAGGCGGTCCAGCACGCGCTTCTTTTGGTCGGCGGTGAGCTTGGGATTGGTGCGGGCGCTTTCCAGCCTTTGCTGCCACCAGCGCTTCTGCGCCTGGTCGGTCATGTACATGTACTCGGCGCCGATGGTGCCGCAGTAGGTTTCGCGCAGCGCGTTGAGCAGGTCGCGCAGGGACATCGTGTCCTTGCCGAAGAAGGTGTTGCTCGTGTTGAACACCGTCTCGAGGTCAGCGTCGGAGAAGCCGTAGAACGAGGGCTCGAGTTCCGGAATGGCAGGACGCTCGGCGCGCTTGAGCGGATCGAGGTCGGCCCAGCGGGCGCCGACGTTGCGGTAGGCGGCGATCAGTTGCTGGACGGCGGTGCGCTGGCGGCCGAGTTCGGAATCGGCGCCACTGGCCTGAACGACCTTGGTGGTGCCTGCCTTGGCGCGCTCGGCGAAGGCGTTGATGACCGGGAGGTGGGGAACGTCCTTGGTGTGGCTGCCGTCGGTGGCAGGCACGTTCTGGAGGGCGTCGAAGTAGGCGCGCCAGTTGTCGGGGACGCTACCTGGGTTGGAGAGGTAGTTTTCGTACATCTCTTCGACGTAAGGCGCATTGCCACCGAAGAGGTACGTATTGCCTTGATAGGCGGTGTAGACGGACGAAGCCGACGACGAAGAATCGCTCATATTGCGCTGACCTTCGCTTCCCTGGGGGAAGCACGAGCTGGTTAAGAAACCTTCCGCGACACGGCTGAACCGATTGGCGGATGCGACTGTGGCTGGGGAAGGGCCTGAGTACGGCTGCGAAGTATATGGGTAAACCCCCAGGCTCGCGCACTGCGTGTCGCTCTCCACCCCCTTGGTAGTGTTGCTCGCCCCCAGGCTTGCTCACTTCGTGTAGCCGCCACCCCCTACCGGGGGCAAATCCCAGCGGCCCGGCGGAGCCGGTTCCGCGGGATTTCTGGTTTTGGGCGCGTCAGGTCACGCCCTGTTGCGTTAGAGCAACTGTTTGATCTGTTCGAGCGTGGTCGGGTCGTCAATCGTCGTCAGGTCGCCGGGGTCACGGTGCTCGCAGACGGCCTGGATGGCTCGGCGAAGCAGTTTGCCGCTGCGGGTCTTGGGCAAGGCGGTCACGAAGCGCACCCGCGCCGGCCGGGCTAGTGCGCCCAGGTCGTCAGAGACCCGTTTCATGATTTCGCCTTCCAGGCGCAATGCCAGATCGGCATCGGAGACGGCCCCGGCTTCCTTGGATACGACGAAGGCCAACGCGACCTGTCCTTTCAGTTGATCCGCGACGCCGACCACCGCCACTTCGGCGACGCTCGTGTGTCCGGAGATGCTTTCCTCGATCTCGCGCGTGCCGAGGCGATGGCCGGCGACGTTGATCACGTCGTCGGTGCGGCCCAGGATGTAGTAATAGCCGTCCTCGTCGCGGATGCCCCAATCGAAGGTCGAATAGACCAGCTTGTCCGGGATGCTCTTCCAGTAGGTGTTGACGAAGCGCGCGTCGTCGCGCCAGACCGTCTGCATGAAGCCGGGCGGCGTCGGGCCTTCGATGACGACCACGTCCTTCTCGTTGGCGCCTGTGAGCTCCTCGCCGGTGGATTCGTGGAGGATCTTGACCTTGTAGCCGTACATCGGAATGCCGGGGCTGCCGAACTTGCTCGGCGTGCGCTCGACGCCGTTCGCCACGGTGAGGATCGGCCAGCCGGATTCGGTCTGCCAGTAGTTGTCGATGATCGGCACGCCCAATCCATCGCTGATCCAGCGGGCGGTCGGTTCGTCCAGCGGCTCGCCGGCCAGGAAGAGCGCGCGCAGGCTCGACAGGTCGTATTTCTTGAGCAGCGCCGGGTCCTGCTTCTTGAGCACCCGCACCGCGGTCGGTGCGCTGAACATCACCGTCACCTTGTACTTCTCGACCAGCCGCCACCAGATGCCGCCATCCGGCTGACGGTCGATGCCCTGCGTGGGAAGGCCCTCATACATGATGGTCGCCATCCCGGCGATCAGGGGACCGTAGACGATGTAGCTGTGGCCCACCACCCAGCCGATGTCGCTGGTCGAAAAATACGTCTCGCCCGCGCGGCCGTCGAAGATGTGCTTCATGCTCGCCGCCAGCGCCACCGCGTAGCCACCCGTATCGCGCTGCACGCCCTTGGGCTTGCCGGTGGTGCCACTTGTATAGATGGTGTAGCTGATGTCCGTCGCATCGAGCCAGGTGCACGGCACCTGCGCATCCATATGTTTTTCGCGCAAGCTGGCTGCCAGATGGTCGCGCCCTTCGGTCAGGTCCATGGGTGCGAGACCGCGGTCGACCAGCAGCACGGCCGACGGCTTGTGCGACGACAGGCGGATCGCCTCGTCGAGCAGCGGCTTGTACGCGAGCACCTTGTTGCCGCGCGAGCCCGCGTCGGCGCTGACGATGACTTTCGGCGTTGCATCCTCGATGCGCGACGCCAGCGAACCGCTCGCAAAGCCGCCGAACACCACGCAGTGGACCGCACCGATGCGCGCACAGGCCAGCATCGCGAACGCTGCCTCCGGAATCATCGGCATATAGATCAGCACGCGGTCGCCCTTGCCCACGCCAAGCTCCATCAGGCTCGCTGCGGTGCGCTGGACTTCGGCATGAAGCTCGTCGAAGGAATAGGTCTTTTCGACGCCCGTTTCGGTCGAAACGAAGATCAGCGCCGGATGATCGCCCCGCTCTGCGAGGTGCCTGTCGACCGCGTTGTGGCAGAGGTTGGTCGTCCCGCCGGCGAACCATTTTGCGAAAGGCGGATTGCTGGCATCGAGGATCTGCCCGGGCGGCGTCTTCCAGTCGATGAGCTTCGCCTGCTCGTCCCAGAAGGCCTCCGGCGCTTCGATGGAACGGCGATAGAACTCTGCGTAGCGGTCCATATAGGTTGTCTCCTAGTTCAGATTTTCCGAATGCCTGAAAACTGAATTCATAATTATTGGCAGCCCGCTTGCGGGGAACTGACAAGGCCCGAAGTGGTGGCATCGGATGGACGCCCCTACCCACAACGGCATCAACGTACGAAGGTGGAACTTGCGACGCGACGTCAGCCGCTGGGCATCTGCGCGCAAGTCCCGGTGCCGATCGACCCTCTCATATCCACGAACGAGAACCTGTTCGCGTCACGGGGCTCCTTGTTGCCGGTATAGATCCTGAGCACGATCACCGAGCCACCGGCAGGTTCGATAAAGAGCGCCGTCGCAGAGTCGTTGGGGTCGTCACCCCTTTGCCGGACCTGGAAGTTCAGTCTCCACACGGTGCTTCCGGAACTCAGGTAGCGAACCGATCCAGTGGCCTCGTCATAGAGCAGCATTTCACCCACGCGCTGGAAGTGCATGAGGATCGGATCTTCTTTCTGCGGCTCGAGCGCGCCGCCCGGCTTGACCTCGTAGACATGGCGAAGGGTGCACCGCCAGACGGCCGCGTGCGCCGACACGCCCCACGAGGCAAGCCATACGACAAGCAGCAACCGAGAACAGACCATGAGGCACCTTCGGGCGGGTCCAGGTGCGCACCATTCTGCCTGCGCATCAGCGCTTCGGCTCAGCCAAGAAAGGCCCAGCCGGCCACAGCCGCCAGCAGCACCACGAGGAGCGGCGACATGCGGGCGTAGACGAGCAGTGCGAACGCCGCAAGCGCGGCGGCGAAGTCGGCCCGGGTGTGGATCGCGCTCGTCCAGACCGGGTCGTACAACGCGGCCAGCAGGATGCCGACCACGGCTGCATTGATCCCCGCCATTGCCGACTGCACGGACGCCTGCCGCCGCAGGGCATCCCAGAAAGGCACCGCCCCAACCACCAGCAGGAACGCCGGCACGAAGATCACGACCAGCAACGTGAGCCCGCCTGTCCAGCCTGACAGCGGCCCGTGCATCACCGCGCCCAGATAGGCCGCAAACGTGAACAAGGGACCGGGCACGGCCTGCGCCGCGCCATAGCCGGCCAGGAACTGCTCATTCGTGACGACCCCAGCCGGGACGACGGTCGCCTGCAACAAGGGCAGCACCACGTGGCCGCCACCGAACACGAGGGCGCCGGCACGGTAGAAGCCGTCGATGAGCATCCACAACTGCGACCCGGTCGCCAGCGCGATGAGCGGGAGACCGATCAGAAGCCCGAAGA
Source organism: Variovorax sp. Sphag1AA (assembly GCF_014192575.1). GTDB lineage: Bacteria > Pseudomonadota > Gammaproteobacteria > Burkholderiales > Burkholderiaceae_C > Variovorax. Next base: position 1,212,213 of record NZ_JACHYC010000001.1, read on the forward strand.
AAACCGACAACGCGACAACGCCCGAAGTCCTTGAAACCCCATAGCTCCGATGGGCGACTGGCTGCTGCGGTGGCAGCTTCAACATGCGCCACCCGACGAGTCCCGCGATCACGATGGCGATGACTTGCGACATCGAAGTCGGAAGCACCAGGACCAGCAGCGCCGCGACGACGGCGATGGCGGCGCGTGCGCGATCCGGGCACAGGTTCCTCGCCATGCCCCAGACCGCTTGTGCCACCACAGCGACTGCGGCGACCTTCAAGCCGTGCACCGCACCGCTTCCGGCAAGCGCTCCCGAATGCTCGATGCCGTAGGCGAACGCGATGAGAGCGATGGCGGATGGCAATGTGAATCCGCACCAGGCAGCCAATGCGCCGAGCCAGCCGGCGCGTGTGAGCCCGATCGCCAACCCGACCTGGCTGCTGGCCGGACCGGGAAGAAACTGGCAAAGGGCGACGAGGTCCGAGTAGCTGCGCTCGTCGAGCCAGCCACGACGCTCCACGATCTCGGCACGGAAATAGCCCAGGTGCGCAACCGGACCACCAAAGGAGGTCAGCCCGAGCTTCAGAAAGGCAAGCAGCACCTCGAGGGCGCTGCCATTCTCGCGCGCGGGTGCGGTGTCGTCGTGGGTCTCAGGGGGCATGTCCGCAGCCCCACATCAGGGTCTGTTCAGAAGGGCCCGACATTATGCGGGGCACCCCAGTCGACATGAAGGTCACGAAGTCCCGATGAAGTCACACCACCACCGCGTGCACTCCGAACGGCATCGCACGGAACACATCGGCTGGCTGCGCGCCGCCGTACTCGGCGCCAACGACGGCATCATCTCCACCGCTAGCCTGGTCGCAGGAGTTGCTGCCGCACAGGCGAGTCACGGCAACATCATGACGACAGCAATAGCTGGCCTCGTGGCGGGCGCCATGTCCATGGCGGCCGGCGAATTCGTCTCGGTGCACTCCCAGGCCGATACAGAAAAGGCCGATCTGGAACGGGAGCGCCAGGAACTGGCGACGGACACCGAAGCAGAGCATCGCGAGCTGACCGCGATCTATGTACGCCGGGGGCTCGAACATGGGCTTGCCAGCCAGGTCGCGACGCAGTTGATGGCGCATGACGCACTCGGTGCGCATGCGCGCGATGAACTCGGCATTTCGGATGCACTGAGTGCCCGCCCGCTTCAGGCGGCAATGGCGTCCGCCGCAAGCTTTGCCGTGGGCGCAGCGATGCCGCTCACCGTCGTCGCGCTGGCACCCACGCATTCACTACTGCAGTGGACCGTCGTCAGCGCCATGCTCTTCCTTGCTCTGCTCGGCGCGATCGCAGCCAGCATCGGCGGTACGCCCGTGGCCAGGAGCACCCTGCGCGTGACCCTGTGGGGCACATTGGCCATGGCGGTGACGGCGGGCGTGGGCATGCTCTTCGGCAGCACACCTTGACGCCGGCTTCTACTTCTTCTTGCTGCCCGTCGCCTGCAGCGAGTCGCCCTTCACGGTGACTGCCTGTCCGACCGGTGGCGCGGAGGTCGTTTGAACCGTGCGCATGGATCCGTCCTGCATCCGCACGCTGACCTCGTAGACCGTCTTCGTATTCTTCTTTTTCTCGACCGTGTTGCCGGCATAGGCGCCACCCGCTGCGCCTGCGACGGTAGCGACGGTCCGTCCCCTGCCGCTTCCGACCTGGTGGCCGATCACGCCGCCCACCACACCGCCGGCGACGGCCCCGACGCCCGAGCTGGGTTTGGCGCTCTTGACCTGCCGCACGGATTCAACCTTGCCGCAGGTGGAACAGGGTTTGGGCGGCGCAGCGGCGGGCGCCTCTTCTGCGCGCAACGCTGGAGGCGCAGCCAGCAGCGCGACGAGCGCGCAGATAGGGAAGGCCAAGGCGCCACGCGGCCTGGGTGAAGTCGATGCCATGCGGACCCCCTTTCCACTCCTGGTGCGAAGGCACCGGGCGCATCCGGAATCATCGCCAACGCACGCTGCCTGTCAACGAAGCACGACCGCCGAATTTGATCGCGATCAGGTGACCTCGACTTTCGCGACCAGGATGTAGCCCGCGCCGCGCACCGACTTGATGATCTGGGGGTTCGCTGGGTCTGGCTCCAGTTTGCGGCGCAGACGCCCAATCTGGACGTCGATGGTCCGGTCGAAGGGGCCCGCTTCGCGCCCACGGGTGGATTCGAGGAGGAAGTCGCGCGTCAACACGCGGTTGGGGTGGGTCGCCAGAACGCCCAGTATTTCGAATTCACCGGTAGTGAGCGAAACCTCGATGCCGCTGGGGTCGAGCAAGCGCCGCGCCGCCATGTTCAGCTCCCACCGTGCAAAGCGCAGCACCTGCCCGCTCGGCGCAGGCATCGGCGGGGCGACGGCTGGAGCGATCGGAAGCGGCGGCGCCGTACGCCGCAAGACAGCCTTGATGCGGGCCAGCAGCTCGCGCAGATCGAAGGGCTTGGTGACATAGTCGTCCGCGCCAACTTCCAGGCCCACCACCTTGTCGATCGCGTCGCCGCGCCCGGTCACGATGATGAGGCCGCAGTGCCAGTGCTCACGCACGGCGCGCGCAATGGCGAATCCGTCTTCCCCCGGCAGACCGAGATCGAGCAGCAGCAGCGCAGGCGCATCACGGGCCATCAGGGCCATTAGTTCACGGCCCGAATGCAAGGCGCTCACGCGAAAGCCCTGAGCCGTCAGATAGACGGTCAGCATCTGGGTAATCTCTGTCTCGTCGTCGAGAACGGCTAGGTGTGGGGCGGTAACACTGTTCACGCAGCGATCGTAGTGGCACCTCTCTCGCGCATCAACCGTGCCGCGTTCAGCCTCGATTCAGCCGTGGCGCTTGCGCTCCCACGCCACCTGGCAAGCGTTGCAGCGCAGCGCCGTGGGATAGGCCATGAGCCGTCCCCGCGGAATGTCTTCGCCGCAATCGACGCATACGCCGTAGCTTTCCTTCGCCATTCGCCGCTGGGCTTCTTCGATCTCCTCCAGGCGCTGGCGATCGATGTCGATCTCGGCGAAGCGCAGGTCCTCGCTGCGCTCCTCCTCCGCGTCCTCGGCATTGTTGTGGACCTCATGTTCGTACGAGATCCTTTCCTGGAGCTTGTCTATCGGATCGGTGCGCCGGCGCAGTTCGTCGAGCGTGCGCTGCTTCAGCGCTTCGAGTTGCGCGCGTAGTTGATCGCGGTCTTCGGATGTCAGTCGGGTCATGGTCCAGCCTCGGGCAGTCAATCAGGATTCCACCAGCAGGTGGTTGATCACGCGTCCGACACCTGGCGCGGCCATGGCAGCACCCTGCGCCGCTCGTCGCTCGGCCCACGAATGCACCTTGCCCGACAGCGTGACCACGGCGTTGTCCACCACTATGTCGATGTGCTGCGATTCCCGATGGGCCTGGCGCAGCAGCGCTTGTTCGATGTTCCTCTGGATGTCGGCGGGACTGAACAGCGGGCGCACCGCAATGCTGTTCGTGATACCGGCGACGCCCACCAGCGACTGCACGGCCGTCTCTGCCGCATGGCTCTGGTAGGCCCATTCGACCTCGCCCTCGAGCGTGATCCAGCCGTTCTCCACCCGCGGGCGGATCTTGCCGTCGGGCACCAGCACATGCCATAGAAGTGCACGCTCGGCGGCGTTTGCCAGGTCCTCATCGGCGCGCTCGTGGCCCGTGGGCATGTTGACGGTCATCTCCATCGCAACGGCGCGCACGCCATGCACGCGTTGGACCGCCCGTTCGACCGCGCGCTTCTCCGCGTAGCTCGTCAGCGTCCCGGTGAGATTGACCACCCCGTCCTTCACGGCCACGCCGATACCCGTCGAGCTGATTGCGGGATCGAAGTCGAGCTCGGCCAGAACATCGCTTCGGATCATTGCATCGGTTTTCATGAGACACCTTTCGCATGAGACAAACGAGGCGCGAACTCCCCGCTGCAGATCAATGTAGGGAAGACCTCGAGGTGCAAGCTTGTTCTGGATCAAACGCCGGTGTGACAGCTGCAGATTGACGCAGATCAACCGGCGTTCCTGCCGACGCGCCTAGCATGAAAGCCATCGCCCACCTCGATAAGGAAGGACGGCCGTGAGCTTCAAGACGATCCTGATCCACCTCGACTACAGCGGCCGTTGCGCGGCCCGCATCGATTTCGCCGGCGCAATGGCGAACGAACATGGCGCGCATATCGTCGGACTGCTCCCCACGGGCCTCTACGAGGCATCGATCCCGGCCGGCATGATCGATTCGGGCGCCAAGGACTACATCGCCGAATCCGCCGCGTATCTGAAGCACCGGGCCGAAAGAATCGCCGACAACTTCCGAACCCATATGAAGACATGGCGATCGGTCTCCTTCGAGCTGCGCCAGGTGGAGGGCCTGGCCACCGATGCCCTGATCGAACATGGGCGAACCAGCGACCTGGTGGTGCTCGGGCAGGAAGGCGGCGATATCCGGACGGACACGCCCTCCCACGGCCTCGTCGGCGAAGTGATGCTCAGCCTGGGACGACCGGTGCTGGTGGTGCCATACGCAGGTGAGTTCAAGGCCAACCCGCGTCGCATCGTGGTCGCGTGGAACCGCTCGCGCGAAGCGGCACTCGCGTTGGATGCCGCCCTGCCCTTGCTCAGGCGCGCAGACCACGTGACGCTGCTGCAGCTCGCCGGAACCAGCGAAGACGTTCGCGACGAGACTCTGCTGCAACTTCATCTGGCGGGCTGGCTCGACCGGCACGGCGTCGCGGCGACGATGGATCGCCTCGTCTGCGATGTGCCGATGTCCGATGCATTGCTGTCGCGCATCTGCGATCTGCAAGGCGACTTTCTTGTCATGGGCGGCTATGGCCACTCGCGCGTGCGCGAACTGGTTCTCGGCGGCATGACACGCGGAATCCTCGAGCACATGACCGTACCCGTGCTCATGGCGCATTGAACATTCCCAGCGAAGAGTCCCAAAATGAATCAACCTGAATCGTCCGAAGTACGCCCTCAAGACGCGTTCCTGCTTTCCGCCGTCGGGTGGCAACACCTGATTCAGGATTCGATAGGGAAGGTCCAGCAGGCGCAACTCCACGCCTGGGGAGAGATGGCGCAAACCTTCGTCGCCCTCTACCAGGATGCCTGGGACTGCTGGACCGCCCGGTTCGGCGGTGGCGTTCCCCTCGATGGCTGAAGCGTCATCCGCGCTGCGGCATCAATGCGCCATCAGGACCGGCAAGGTCATCGACTGGAGAATCGAGCGCGTCGCGCCGCCCACCACCCATTCGCGCGCACGGCTGTGGCCGTAGCAGCCCATCACCAGCAGATCCGCACTCACGTCCGCCGCGAGCGACAACAGGCGCTCACCGATCTCCGTGTCGTCCCTGCCGCCCACACGCACCGAAGCATTGACGCCTTGCGCGCGCAAGTAGGCTTGCAGGCTGCCCAATGAGGGTTCGGCCGCCTCGCCGTAGCCAACCACGTGCACCGCGCGCGCCCGGGCCAGCCAAGGCAGCGCGGCCGTCACGGCACGCGCGGACTCACGTGTTTCCTTCCAGGCGATGAGGACGGTTTGCCCCACCTCCTCCACCGTTCCCGCGTAGGGCACGATCAACGCGGGCTTGCCGCATTCGACGAGCACGCTGGACACGAAGTCCGGCGGCAGGTCGGCTGCATCGGGGTCCTCTTCATTGCGCTGGCCGATGACCAGCAGATCGGCATAGAGCGCCCGCCGGGCAAACGCCCAAGGCTCGTCGCCGGCTGATTCTTCCCAGCGCAGGCGCGGCGACCCGGCGGCTGCCTCCATGAAGAGCGCGAGCGCCTTGTCCCGACACTCCTTGTCGAGCTCTTTCATGATGCAGATCGCATCGGGTGCCGAAGTCAATGCGAACGGATAGCGCATCAAGGCCGTCAGCGCGCATGGCAGCCCCGTCACCTCCGCTTCGAAGGTGTCGGCCAATGCCCTCGCTAGCCGGATACGCACCGTGGCGCGCGGAGAACTGTCGAGATGGAGCAGGATGGATTTCGGGGTTTGCATGGCGGTTGCTTTTGATGCCGTTGGTCGTGCCCCAGTCTGCGACCCGGTTCGGCGCGGGGCCTTGATCCAGCGCAAGGCCGCCCGCGTCCTCGCCGTTGACCATGAGGCATGCACCTCCCCCGTTTCCGCGTTCGCCTCGCACTCCTTGCGCTGGGCTGTCTGCTCGGCGCCTGCGCATCCGAGGGCCCGCGTTCGACTGCCCAGTTCACCAGCACACCCGCCTCCGCGGAGTACGCGGTGCCGACCGCGCCCGCGTTTTCATCGCTCGTAGCCAGCCGTCGTGCGAGCGTGGTCGACATCAGCACACTGGCGATCGGGCGCCAACACGGCGAAGCGGCCAGCGAGGACGTCGAACTCGAATTCGAACCCGAGATGGACTTCTCGGACCAGCTCGCGCGCCCCCTACCAGCCAGTGCCCGCATCAGCCAGATCCGAGACCTGGCCTCCGGCGTGACGCTGAGCAGCGACGGCTTGATCCTCACCGCCGCGCACGTCGTCGCCAATGTCGACGAGATCCGCGTGCGGCTGGATGACGGACGCATCTACTTCGCACACGTGGTCGGCATCGACCGCCCCACGGACGTGGGATTGCTGAAGATCGATGCGAAAGGCCTCACGCCGGCACCCATCGGCGATTCGTCCACGCTCTCGCCCGGCGACTGGGTCGCGGCCATCGGGGCGCCCTTCGGCTTTCACGGCAGCGTGACCGCAGGGGTCGTGAGCGCGGTCGATCGATTCATCGGCGCGGCCGGCGTGCCCTACATCCAGACAGATGTCGCCATCAACCCGGGCAGTTCGGGCAGCCCGCTGTTCAACAGTCGTGGTGAGGTCGTTGGCATCAACTCGCTGATCTACAGCGGCAGCGGCGGCTTCATGGGGCTGTCCTTCTCGGTGCCGATCAATGCCGTCATCAAGGTCGCTTCGGAACTCAAGGCGACGGGCTACGTGCGCCGGGCACGCATCGGCGCCGAGTTCCAGGAAGTCACGCCGGCGCTGGCACAGGCCTTCGGCCTGTCCGATGCCGCGGGCGCGCTCGTCGTTCGCGTGGACGCGCGTGGCCCCGCGCAGGGCGCCGGTCTGAAACGCGGCGACGTCGTGACCGCATTGGACGGGGTACCCGTCGCCCGCTTCACGGACCTCCTGCAACGGATCGCCACGCAGCCACCACGCAGCCGGCATCTTCTGGACGTCTGGCGCGATGGCGGACCGCTCCCGATCCAGGTCACGCTCTCGGAAAGCGTGCCCCGGGAGAGCGTCCTGCGACCGGACAACCTCGACGAATGGGCCGATGGGTTGGGCCTCACGCTCGGCGAGTTGCCGATAACGCAGCGCGCGCAATTCGGCATCGACGGCGGCCTCATGGTCCGCGAAGCCGTCGGTGCCGCGCGCAGCGAGGGCCTCCGCCCCGGCGACATCGTCGTGGCCCTGAATGGCGCGCGGCTCGACCATGTCGATGACTACCGGCGCGCGGTGGCGAAGGTGCTTCCCGGCCGCAACGTCGCGCTGCTGGTGATGCGCGACAGGCGGCTGGTGTACGTCGCGGTGCGTCGCCCCTCCCTGGCGGAAGTGTCGGTTCGGCCCGTCGATTGAGCCAGATCAAGCCCGTCTTGCCCGTGTCGGCCTACATTGATTCCAGCGCGGTGCAATCGGCCCGCGCGACATCAGTCATTTTTCGATCCGAGGAACCATCATGAGCAACCTGAGACTGCTGGACCCGGTGTTCGGCAACGACTTCGAAACGGCGCTGCGACGCTTCTTCTCTCCCACCGTCTTCGAGGGCGAACCGGCCCCGCTGAAGATGCGCATCGACGTGACCGAAAACGAGAAGGCCTTCAATGTGAAGGCCGACATCCCGGGCGTGAAGAAGGAAGACATCAGCATCAAGGTCGACGGCAACACCGTCAGCATCGATGCCGAGGCCAAGTCGGAAAAGGAAACCAGAGGCGACGGCGACAAGGTCCTTCGCAGCGAGCGCTACTACGGCTCGATCTCGCGCACCTTCAGCCTGGGCCAGGACGTGGATGACACCAAGGTGCAGGCCAAGTACGCCGACGGCGTCCTCACGCTCGAACTCCCGAAGAGGGCGCCGGCCCCCGCTTCGAAGATCGTCATCCAGTAGGCCCTCGTGCCTGCTGAGCCGGTTGTTCCGATCCCGCCGGGCCAACTGGCGGAGCGCGCGGCACTCGTGCACGCCCTCGCACAGGGCCTCGGTGCGCAGGTCCTCGAGACGCACATCTCGTGGATCCTGCTCACGCCCGCTTTTGCCTTCAAGGTGAAGAAGCCGGTGCGCTTCGCATTCCTGGACTACGCGACCCTGCAGAAGCGGCGCCACTTCTGCCATGAGGAAGTGCGCGTGAATCGACGAACGGCGCCTTCGCTCTATCTGGGCGTCGCGCGCATCACGGGCGATGCCTCGTCGCCGGAGATCGATGGCCCGGGGCCGGTGATCGACTATGCAGTACGCATGCGGCGCTTTGCCGACGGCGCCCTGTTCAGCGAGCGACTAGCGGCGGGCGCGCTGTCCGTACGCGACGTGGACAGTCTGGCGGCGATGCTGACTGCGGCGCACGCCGCCGCGCCGGTCAGCCGTCGCGCGCCGGGAGCGCACGCGAGCCCGTTTTCGCGCGGGCTGGCTGCGCTCGATGGCGCGCGCCCCGCCTTTTCCGCCGCCGAGTGCGACGAACTGCGCGCATGGCTGGAAGCAGGAGGCCGAAAGCTCTGGCCCCAATGGATCGCGCGGCGAAGAAGCGGCCACGTCCGCGAATGCCACGGCGACCTTCACCTGGGCAACATCATCGACCTCGACGGGCAACCCGCCGCCTTCGATGCCATCGACTTCGATCCGGCGCTTCGATGGATCGATATTGCCGAGGACGCTGCGTTTCCCGCCATGGACTTTGCGGCGCAGGGCCGTCCTGACTTCGCATGGCGCTTCATCAATGCGTGGCTCGATGCCACGGGCGAGCACGAGGCGGCAGGCGTTTTGCGCTACGCGCTGGTCTACCGTGCACTGGTACGCGCGCAGGCGGAACAGATGCGGGCACCGTCCGGCGACGCGGCCGCGCGCTACGCGCGGGAGGCACTCGCGTGGTCCCGTCCGGTCCCGCCCTGCCTGGTGATCACGCACGGCCTGCCGGGCTCCGGCAAGACTTTCCAGTCGCAGAGGCTGCTGGAGCGGCTCGGAGCGATCCGCGTGCGCTCCGATGTCGAACGCAAGCGCCTGTTCGGACTGGGCGCGCTGGAAAGCTCCCGCGCCCGCGGGCTCGACATCTATTCGCGCGAGGCGACCGCCAGCACCTACGCGCGGCTCTTCGCCCTCGCCCAGATCGCTCTTGCGGCAGGCTTCAATGCGGTCATCGACGCGGCATTCCTGCGACGCAGCGAACGCGATGCGGCGCACGACCTCGCCCGGGCATGCGGAGCCCGCTTCGAGATCCTCGTGTGCCAGGCGCCCGACGAGATCCTTCAGCAGCGCATTGCCGCGCGGACATCCGACGCCTCCGAGGCCGACGCTGCCGTGCTGCGCCAACTGCGTGGCGTTGCGGAGCCGCTCGGGGCGGACGAGAAGATCTTGAGCCTTGACGACTAGCGACTCATTGCCGTGACAAGGCTATGTCTGCTTCGGTCAATGCACGATGACCACGCGACTGGTCAACTGAGGCCGACTTCAGTGCATCGCCGAAGGCAAGCAGTCGTGATGTGCCGCTGCCATCCTCGATCTCGCGAACCAGGAATTCCGCCGTAAGAATCGGCGCGCTTTTCAGGAGCCGCGCAGCCTCTGCCACTGCGTTCGACGCACCAGCCCCGTTCATGGTCGTGATCTGTGCGACCCGTGGCAACCGCTTGGCGTTGTGCGCAAGGAACGTACGCATCGGGCCCGCCATCTGGTAAGCCCAGATCGGCGAAATGATGACGACTGCGTCGAAGTCCGCAGGCTCCGGCCCCTCGTAGCGAATCGCGGGCCGGAGGCGAAGCATTGAATCGAGCACGCATCGCAAGCCACCCATGAATCCTGCTCGCGGATGGCTGTCGCGGATCTCACCGATCGGCCAGCCATGGTGTGAGGCAAGCAGCTGCGCGACTCGCCGACAAACGCCGCTGTACGAATAGAAGACGACCAACGTCTTGTCCATGCTGAACTCCTTCGAAAGACATCAGGATCATTGGTCGTCTTGTCAGCTCCGGGCTTGCGCCAGGTCAAGCGAACGCCTTCTCGCCAGCGCGCAGGGATCTTCGGCCGGGAGCGCACGAAGGTGCGGTGTTGATCCAAGCGCAAGCTCAACCGTGCGTGGGCAAGTACATGCCGTGAGGCGCCCTAGTTCCGGGAGGCTACCGACGAAACCGGAGACGCCGGGGACGCATACCACTGCCCCTTCGGCACCACCACCGAGTGTTCCGGCTGTCCAAGGAAGTGCGGCGACATGATCTGAACGCCGTGCTCGTTGAAGGCGTCCTGGATGCTCGCGTGAAGGGCCGACAGGACCGGAATCCGATCCGCCGGCTTCTCGATGCTGGCAAACAGCTCGTACTCCACGTAGAAGTCCGACAAGGCGCGCTGATAGACATAGGGCGCCGGTGTCGCGCGAACGCCATTCGTCTTGCAGGCCGCCTCGATCAGCAGCGCGTGCACCTGGCGCCACGGCGCGTCGTAGCCGATGGTCACCTTGGTGCTCAGCAGCGTGCCATGGGTGCCAGAGAGCTTGGAGTAGTTGTGGATAGGGCTGGCGATGACCACGGAGTTGGGGATCGTGATCTCGTCGTTGCGCACATTGGTGATCTTGGTCGCCAGCGCTGCCACCTCGGTCACCACGCCCTGCACACCATTGATGTCGACGAAGTCGCCCTTGTGCAATGAGCGCGAATAGACCACGACGAGGCCGCTCATGAGCTGTGTCACCAGTCCGGTGGACCCGAGGGTCACCATCACGCCGAAGAGGACCGACAGGCCCTTGAACACGTCGCTGCTGGCGCCCGGAAGGAATGGATAGGCCACTGCGATGCCGACGCACCAGGCAAAAGCCGTGAAGATGCGACGGGTCGCGCTGACGGTATCCGGGTGTAGTAGCGGCAGGCGCAAGCGCCCCTGCTGCAGCGCATCGAACAGGTAGCCGAGCAAGTCGACGATCGCGCGCGTGAGTGCAAGGACGATCAGGACCGTGGCGAGTCCCGGCAGGCTGTCGAGCGCGCCTTCGGCCAGCCATGAGAGCTTCAGAACAAGCCAGTCACCCAGGTCGTTCGCGATGGGCGCCGTGGCGACGAAGCTCGCCAGCACGAAATGCGCCCAGGAATAGACAAGCGCGAGCAGGACGAGCCATTGAAGCACCTGCAGCATGCCGACCACGACCCGTGCGAGGAACTCGCGCCAGTCCACATAGGAAAAGCGGGCCGCCAGGACATCGCGTCTTTTTTCCATGAGCCCAACGATCCGTGTCATCCCTCGATGGGTCACCCAGGTCAGGATGCAGAAAAGAAGGGTCGCACCGAGCGCCCGCGCCACTCCATGCAGCAGCAAGGGCCTGCTGCGCATCTGCCCCCATGCAGCATGGACCACCTCCATGTGTTCCCGTGTCTGTTCGACGAGCGCGTGCAGGTCCTGCTTCGCCTCGGGGTCGACATCACCCTCGACGACCGAGAACAGCGGAAGGTCGCCAAGGAGGAACTGCACGCCGCGCGTCTCGCCGGACTGGAACTGCACCGTATTGATCGGCAATGCGATGGCTTCGTCCGGTAGCGCCTGGAGTCGCTCACGAGCGCGCCGCACACGCGCCTGTGGCGTCAGGCTTGCGATGCGCGCCCGCATGGTGACGATGTCGCGGTTCAGGATCCGCAGCGTCGCCGGGTCGTCCTGCGGCGCCGCGTCATTGCCCACGGCCCCCCAAGCGGCAATTGCCGCCATGACCCAGGCGGCGAAGACGGTCACCCACTTCAAGCTCGTCCTGCGCACGGTTGCATCCATGTTCCGTTGTGTTGATCGATGCTAGGAGGACGGACATGGTTGGCGATTGATCTGGATCAAGCCGCGTCGGCCAGCAGAGCGCTGCAATCGAACGCCTGATTCAAAAGAATGGAGACGCCATGACCGAGAAGCTCGATGACCTGAAGACCTGGACCCACCAGATCGACGACGTCATGCATGAGATCGTCCGCGAGGCGGCGATCTGTGACGTGAAGCTGCTGGACCCGGGTGTGATCGAAGCGGTGCTGCAGAACAACGATTCGGTGTGCGGCCACCAGAACCCGAGGGCATTCAAGAAGCTGCGCGACATGCTGATGCTGGGATTCATCATGCGCGACAAGGTCTATGAAAAGCTCGGGCCGGTCGAGTCCGAAGAACTGATCGGCACCATTCGCAACAAGCTACGCGAGCGCATGGGCGGAAGGCTCGGCGGCAGGTCGGCGGCATCGTGAGACGAGGAGCATCACCATGAAAACCACTCGAAAGAGCGACACGCCGATCGAAACTGCCGCGCGGGAAGCCGCACCAATGGTCAAGCCCGAGGCGGATGCTGCGGTGAAAGCCGGCAAACGGGATCGGATCTCCAACAAGGCATACGAGAAGGCCTTGCGCAAGCTGCACGTCGAGCTCGTGAAGATGCAGGAATGGGTGATTCGCAAGGGCCTGAAGGTCTGCATCGTCTTCGAAGGACGCGATGGCGCCGGCAAGGGTGGAACGATCAAGGCGCTCACCGAACGCGTGAGTCCGCGCGTTTTCCGCGTCGTCGCATTGCCCGCGCCGACCGAACGCGAGAAGTCGCAGATGTACGTTCAGCGCTATCTGCCGCACCTGCCGGCCGCCGGCGAGGTCGTGATCTTCGACCGGAGCTGGTACAACCGCGCGGGTGTCGAGCGGGTAATGGGTTTCTGCACCGAGGAGCAAGTCGAGGGCTTCCTCGAGATGACGCCGCTGGTGGAGCGGGCGATCGTTGCCTCGGGTGTGATCCTCCTGAAGTACTGGCTTGAGGTCACGCCCGAAGAACAGACCCGTCGGCTGGAGTCGCGTGTCCACGATGGTCGCAAGACCTGGAAGCTCTCACCGATGGATCTGAAGTCGTACAGCCGGTGGTACGACTACTCGCGCGCCCGCGATGCGATGTTTGCCGCGACTGACACGGGCTTCGCGCCGTGGTACTTCGCCCCTTCGGACAGCAAGAAGAAGGTGCGGTTGAACATCATCGATCACATCCTGGCGCAAGTACCGTACAAGGACCTGCCTCACGAGAAGATCGTTTTGCCCAAGCGGCAAAAGCGTGGCGACTATCAGGAGTCCCATTACTCGTTCAAGGTAATTCCGGAGAAGTACTGAGAGCCGAGGCCTCAAATGCAGGATCTCGCCACAGCGCCCATCGAGCGCGGTCCGGCTGCGCGAAAGACCGGACGTCGCTACAGCAGCGATTGGTTGAAGGCGGATGTGGTCGCTGGCCTGACAGTCGCGGCCGTGGTGATTCCAAAATCGCTGGCGTATGCCACGGTCGCCGGGCTGCCCATCCAGGTGGGCCTGTACACGGCCTTCCTGCCGATGATCATCTATGCGCTGCTCGGGACCTCGCGACCGCTCAGCGTGAGCACCACTGCGACGCTGGCGATTCTGACGGCGTCAGCACTTGGGCGGGCCGTACCTGACGGCAATCTGGCTGCCTTGACGACCGCCGTCGCAACCTTGACTACGCTCGTTGGGGTGACGCTCCTGCTGGCGTCAGTTCTGCGGCTCGGCTTCGTCGCCAACTTCATCTCCGACCCTGTACTCACCGGATTCAAGGCCGGGATCGCGATCGTCATCGTGGTGGATCAGCTGCCCAAGCTCTTGGGCATCCACTTCGACAAAGGAACGTTTTTCCACAACGTCCAGGAGATCCTGATCAACCTGCCTCACCTGTCGCTCGCAACCCTGGCGCTGGGCGCGGCCACGGTATGCACGCTTCTTGTCATCGAGCACCTGTGGCCCAAGGCACCGGCGCCTCTCATTGCGGTCGCTGGCGGAATCGCCAGTGTCGCCCTCTTCGGCTTGTCCTCGCATGGCGTTGGGTTGGTCGGCAACATCCCCACGGGTCTGCCACGTTTGACGTTGCCCGACCGGACGCTCATTCTGGAACTCTGGCCAGCCGCCGTAGGCATCGCGCTCATGAGCTTCACCGAAACGGTCGCGGCTGGGCGGGCGTTTGTTCGCGATGACGAGCCAATCCCTTCGGCGAACCGGGAGCTGCTCGCCACCGGCGTCGCCAACATCGGCGGCGCGTTGCTTGGTGCCATGCCCGGCGGCGGCGGCACGTCACAGACGGCGGTCAATCGACTGGCTGGCGCGCGCACTCAAGTGGCGGAACTGATCACCGCGGCAGGAACGCTCTGCACGATGCTGGTGCTGGCTCCGTTCATCGCGCAGATGCCGCACGCCACCCTCGCCGCAGTGGTCATCGTGTATTCCGTCGGGTTGATCGATCCAGCCGAGTTTCGATCGATCCTGACGATTCGCCGGACCGAGTTCGTGTGGGCAATTGCCGCCATGGTGGGCGTCGTCGTTCTTGGGACGTTGCAGGGCATCGTGATCGCCATTGCCGTCTCCCTGCTGGCGCTTGCGCACCAGGTTTCGGACCCGACGCTGCATGTCATTGGCCGCAAGCCGGGGACCCGAATCTTCCGCCCTGCATCACCGGAACATCCCGACGACGAGCAGGTCGCGGGCCTGTTGATCCTCCGGCCCGAAGGTCGCATCTTCTTTGCCAATGCGCAGCGCCTGGCCCACAAGATGATGGCTCTTGTCTCGGCTGCCGCCCCGCGCGTCGTCGTGCTGGACCTGCGCGCAGTGTTCGATCTTGAATACACGGCGCTGAAGATGCTGACAGCGGCCGAGAAGAAGTCCCGGGCCGAAGGCCGGGAAGTCTGGCTGGTCGGTCTGACGCCGAACGTCATGCAACTGGTCCGGCGCTCGCCGCTGAACGACGCGCTGAGGCACGGGCGGATGTTCGCGCGGCTGGAAGATGCTGTGGCGAAGTTCGAATCGATTCCACGAAGCACTACGCCTGTCAGCGAAGAAGCCTCATTGCCCTGAGCGTGAGCGCGCGCGCTATCGAGTACGGCAGGCAGATCAGCACAGGTCCCAGGACCACCGCGGCGCCCGGATAGACGCGGCCGTAGATCAGGAATTGCGCGATCACGTCGAACACGATCGACATGGCCACCAGGTCGCGCACTGCCGCCAGGCCGCTTCGAAGGAGTGCCTTGCGTTCATCCGAACCCGTGAGCAGCGCGTACAGGAAGGGTGGGCGCCCCATGTGTGCATCGATCCTGCCGCTGCGAACTCCAAGAAAGATCGCCACGGCCGGCTGCAATATGAAGCGCATGCGCCCCGGCCCGGTAAGCCGCTGTGGAAGATCGTCGAGGAACTGATGGGAGAACAGGTAGATGCGCCCGGTCTCGAACGTGTCGACGATGGCCGATGGCAATGCGGCCAGCAGCACCAGCCCGGCAACGACGGTGAGGGCCGTGCTCAAAGTGCTTCGGCTGAATTTCATCGTGCACCTCGACCGACGAACTGCGAATGCTGCCGATGATCGGCCGCATCTGTTCGCCCGGCTTGATTCAAATCAACGTGCGCGCGACCCGAAGCTCTAACCTTCCTTGGCTGACGATCTCGAAGGAGTCGCAATGAAAGCCAAGTCCGAAAAGCCGGTGCAGAGCGCCGAAGAGGCACGCGAAGCTCCCCAGTACATGAGCGTCGATCAGAGAGCGGCCCAGGGCCGGAAGCTGCGCGACAAGGTGCCTCGCGCCTCGCACGCGGGGTGGTCCGAGCCGCGAAACCGGCGTGATCCGCTCGAACTCCTCCTGCAATCGAACGAAGGGCGCATTCCCGAACTGGTGCCGATCCGGTTCGGCCGGATGTCGACATCTCCGTTCGCGTTCTATCGGGGCGCGGCCGCTCTCATGGCGGCCGACCTCGCCACGACACCGGCCAGCGGGCTGCGGGTGCAGGCGTGCGGCGATGCGCACCTCATGAACTTCGGAGGCTTTGCCACGCCCGAGCGCAATGTCATCTTCGACGTGAACGATCTGGACGAAACCCTGCCCGCGCCGTTCGAGTGGGATCTGAAGCGGCTGGCGGCCAGCGTGGTCATCGCGGCCGAACACCTGATGTTCCCCAACAGCGACACTGCCCGAATCGCCGCTGACGTCGTCAAGGAATATCGCGAGCGGATGTTCGACTACGCCGGCATGCGCGCCCTGGACATCTGGTACGACAGGATCGACCTGCGCAAGTATTCCGACCGGGCAGGAGATCCCGACGTCGTGGCCGATGCGCGCAAGCGCCTGGCGGAGAGGATCGAAACCGAGCAGCGCAAGACCGTGGCCGACCACCTGTATCCGAAGCTGGTTTCCGAGCAGGGCACGCTGCCTCGCATCAAGGACGATCCGCCCTTGATCTACCACCCGAGCCTCGAGCAGGCGCCGGGCCTCCAATCCGGCTACACCGACGCCATTGCCCGTTACCGGGAAAGCCTGCCTGAACATGTCCGCACGCTCTTCGACAGGTTCCATTTCATCGACCTGGCCGTCAAGGTGGTGGGCGTGGGAAGCGTCGGCACGATGTGCTCCGTCTGTCTCTTTCTCGCCGGCGACGGAGATCCTCTCTTCCTGCAGGTTAAGGAAGCGCGGGCGTCGGTTCTCGAGCCGTATGCCGGCAAGAGCCTGCACCCGAACCATGGGCAGCGCGTCATCGCGGGCCAGCGCCTCATGCAGGCGGCAAGCGACGTATTTCTCGGCTGGACGCAGGGAATGAACGGACGGCACTTCTACATCCGGCAATTGCGCGACATGAAGATGTCGGCCGTCATCGAAGACTGGGACGTGGGAATCCTGCGCCAATACGGCCGCATGTGTGCGCACGCCCTTGCCCGCGCGCATGCCCGTTCCGGCGACCCGGCGGCCATCGCTGGCTACATGGGCTCGGGACAGTCCTTCGAAGACGCCGTGGGCGAATTCGCGACCGAGTACAGCCAGCAGAACCGCAAGGACTATCGCGCGTTCCTCAAGGCGATCCGGTCAGGGAGGATCGAGGCGATCGTCGAGGGCTGACGGTTTCGGGTTCGCCTTTGGCCTGGAGGCAACGCCTTCAAGCATGTCCTGCCGCAATGCGCGAAACGCCGGCGCTTCGCGCAGCAGGCGCCCGCCCAGTTCGCGCAGGCGGTCGACTGCATCGTCGGACAGGACGAAGCTGGTCGGCAGGTTCATGAAGTAGTGCCGCTCCTCCGGGTCGGGGATGGACTCGAAGCTCACGTCGATGGCGTCGAAACGCAGCCTTGGCACGGAGGCCTCCGCCTGCGCCTTCGGCATGCCGGCGAGCTGTCTCTCGGCCACTTCGAGCCGGCGCTTGTCGGCCCACCGCTCGGCGATGTCCTTCAAAAGCTCGACCGACTCGGAAGAGAAATGATCGATCGGTACGCTCGATGACTGGAATAGCTGCGACACCATGCCTGGCGCGCGCGATCGGCGATCCCAGTCGGTGTCCGGTGCGGAGCGGGAGTTGACCACCACCACCACGATCCGGCGCAGTTGGCGCAACCCGATCTGCTCCTGGTAGGCGCGGCTGGCCTCCAGCTCTTCCAGCGACTCCAGCAGTCCGCGCAAACCGAGGTTGTCGGAAACGCCGCCGTCGACCACATGAAGATAGGGGCGGTTCGCGCTGTCCTGCAGGCTCTGCATGTCGCGATAGCGCAGCAAAGCCCGACCGGCCGGGCGCGAGGGCTTGTCAGGGAGGGTGACGTCGCGCACCCACGGAGGCATGACGGCACCGCAACTGCCGCCGTAGTTGTAGTAGGTGACCGGCGAGAGCACGGCAGGCACGGCAGACGACGTCGCTGCCGCCCGCGCCAGCCGCACCTTGCCGACATCCGAGCAGATCAGATCGAAGTGATCCTGGGAGAACTGGAAGCGCGCGCCGGTCGAAAGGTCGGTGCCGGTGACGGCGGTGATGGGCGTGGGCTTGTCCATCAGATCGTCGAAGGTTGCGCCGTTGAAGAGGATCTGGTCGTAATAGTCGGCGGCCATCTCCGAACGGCCGTAGAGGCCGCTACCGAGCGCAAACCAGTTGAGCGGGTTCAACGCGCGCCGTGTCAGCGTGCCCTGCACATCCTTCTTGAGAAAACGGGATTCGTATTCGGTGAAGAGCTTGTCACCGTACAGCGCATAGGCGAGTGCGGTGAAGCTGCCGCCCGAGACCCCCGCAATGGCGTCGACCTCGGCGAGGAGATTCACGTTCTTGCCGTCGACCTGGATGTTCGTGCGGCGCAGTTCCTCGAGCACGCCATACGAAAAGGCCGCCGCGCGCGTGCCACCGCCGGAGAAGGTCAGCAGGAACAGCGTGTCCGGGTCGTTCTTGGCACTGTGCGTGTGCCTGAGCCTGTTGCCCACGCGATACCCGTTGTCCAGGTCCACGTGGTCGATGCGCGGATTCACCGGTGCGAGTGCAGTGCATCCCCCGAGCGCCAGCACTGTGGGCAGCACAAGCACGAAGGCCAGTCCGTAGCAACGTCCGGTCATCGCGTCACAAGGTCACCGTCTGCCCGTAGTCCGGCACGCAGGCCTGCCAGTGGAACCGCTCTTCGATCGCGAGACGCAGCGCATCGGCGGCGACCGGCTCACCGTGTGTCACGAACACCCGCTTCGGCGCAGGCAGATCGTCCAGCCACGCCAGCAGCTGACCGCGATCGGCATGCGCCGAGAGCATGTCCAACCCGACCACTTCGGCACGCACGGGCACATAGGCGCCATGGATCTTGATGTCCCTGGCCCCGGCCAGCATCGCCGCACCGCGGGTCCCGGCGGCCTGGTAGCCGACGAAAAGGATCGTGCTCCTTGGATCGGGTGCATAGGCCTTCAGGTGATGCAGCACCCGCCCGCCGGTCGCCATGCCGCTTGCCGAGACGATCACCGAAGGAAAGCTCAATCCGTTGAGGCGTTTCGACTCCTCGAGCGTGTTGACGAATTTCACCTCCCGGCCCAGCGCGGCGCATTGACCCGCATCCAGTTGGTGCTGGTCCGAATAGCGCCGCATGATGTGCGTCGCGTCGGCCGCCATCGGACTGTTGAGATACACCGGCAGGTCGGGAATCCGGCGCGCCACCTTCAGCAGGTGGATGCAGTGCAGCAACGTCTGCGCCCTGCCCACCGCAAACGCCGGCACCAGGACGATGCCGCCCCTCGCAGCCGTCCGGCCGATCACTTCGGCGATCGCCGACAAGGTGTCCACCTTGGGATGCACGCGATCACCGTAGGTCGACTCGATGACCACGTAGTCGGCGGGCTCCGGCCGCTCGGGAGGACGCATCACCAGGTCGTCGTCCCGACCCAGATCGCCGGAAAAAAGAATGCTGCCGCCGTCCCATGCGATGTGGATGCTCGCGGCGCCCAGGATGTGGCCGGCGCGTCGCATCCGCCAGGTCCAGCCCGGCCAGGGCGCATATGCCTTGTCGAAATCCAGGACCTCGAAGCGTCCCAGGGCGGCACGCGCTTCGTCCTGCGTATACAGCGGCAGCGCGGGCGTGTGGCGGGAATGACCGTGCCGATTGGCGTAGTCGGCCTCCTCCTCCTGCAGGTAGCCCGAATCCGGCAGCAGCAGTTCGCACAGGTCGCGCGTGGCCCGCGTGGCATAGACCGGGCCTTTGAAGCCCAGCTTGATCAGGCGTGGCACGAGCCCACTGTGATCGAGATGCGCATGCGTCAACAGGACCGCATCGATCTCGGAGGCCCTGACCGGCAACGGCTCCCAGTTGCGCAGCCGCAATTGCTTCAGGCCCTGGAAGAGCCCGCAATCCACGAGCAGGCGACGGCCAGCATGTTCCAGCAGGTATTTCGATCCGGTGACCGTATCGGTGCCGCCGAGAAATTGGATGCGCATGGTGCCTCCTTGTCGCGGCCGAGCTTGGCACACGGCATCGCGCCGCAGTTGATCTTCGTCAAACCTCCCGCGATCGACGCGACCGGCAACGTGCGCCAGACAGCTGATTCGATTGACGTGCATCAAACCTCGCCGGGCGGCGCAGCGATGCAATCTTGCCGTGGGCGAACCCCATCCACAACAGAAGGAGAAAGTCATGGACAAGCGTTCATTCCTGGCACTCGGCCTCTCGGGGCTCTTCACTGCCGCATGTTCCACCACTTCCAGTTCCACTTCGGGCGATCCGGCGGCAAAGCGAAGCAGCATCGACGCATCGGTCGATTCGGCGCTCTCCACCCTCCACGCCCAGGTGCCCGGCTCGCGCGAACTGACCGCCAAGGCGAAGGGTGTGCTGGTGTTCCCGTCTGTGGTGTCTGCCGGCCTCGGCGTTGGCGGCTCCTACGGACAAGGGGCACTGCGCGTCGGTGGCCGCTCCGCCGGCTACTACAGCACGACCGGCGCATCGGTCGGCTTCCTGGCCGGCGCCGACTCGAAGGCCGTCTTCGTGCTGTTCATGACGCAGCAAGCGCTGGACAAATTCGTCGCCAGCAACGGATGGACTGCCGGCGCAGACGCCTCGGTCACCATGGCCAAGGCGGGCGCGAGCGCCAGCATCGACACGCAGACCGCGCAACAGCCGGTCATCGGATTCGCATTGAGCAACGCGGGCCTGATGGCCAACCTGAGCCTCGACGGGACGAAGGTCAACAAGATGGCCTTGTGACCCCATGCGAATCAACCGAGGCGATGACTTCGGCCATGAAGCTCACCCGCAATCCGCACCGCGTTGAACGCGAGGTCCATCCTGCCGCGGCAGGCGCCCTCGCGAGCGCAAGCATCCCGCTTCGATGGCAGCCGCGCCGGAACTGGACTGATCTGTCCAGTCCGGGCGCACCGAGGGCACATTTCGTCATCACCCTGGACGAAGACACGCTGGCCAGGCAGCCAAGATGGCCTCTCACTGCGCAATGCCGACAAGGCGGCATTCCAGATGGATGTGCGCGACATGGCCTTCATGCTCTAGGCGCAGGTCGTAGCCGCACGAACGTCTTTTTCCCACCGAGAGCCTGACATGCAGATCCTGAGCCGACTCTTTCACGAGACCCGCGCCGAACGGCGCGACGACGAACTCGATGGATTGGTCATGCGCGTACTTCGCGTCAATCCCTGCTTGCGTCGCGCGCGTGCACATGAGGAGCGCCTGCGAACGGCATTGGCCTGGACTCGGCTGATGCGGCGCAGGGAGATCGTCGAGCGCCTCGTCGACCAACTGGCCATGGACGCGCTCCGATCGATCGTGAAGGACGCCGACGAGCGCCACATGCTCCCACGCGAGCGCGCGTTGCTGGCCGACCGGATCGACGTCCTGCAACGCATGGGCGTCGGTGCGAATTCGACGGCCGGCGACGGACCGCTGGACACCACCGAGCAGGCCAGGATTGACGCACGGCTCGACCAGAGCAACCTCGAGCTCCGCGGTCTCGGCTTGCTGTCCGACGCATTCGATGACCAGCTCGAGCGCTTCTGCAACGCGCTCTTTCGGCCAGACGCGCGCATCCATGGCGGAGCGCAGCATGTGCACGTCCGCCAGACAGTCACCCACGCCTGAATCTTCCAAGGAGTTTTCCATGTATCAAAACATCCTCGTTCCTGTCGACGGCAGCGCCACCTCGTTGCAGGGCCTGGAGCAGGCCATCGCAATGGCACGACTTGCCAACGGTCGCATTCGCCTGATGCACGTCGTCGACGAGTTGTCTTTCGCGCTCGCGACGGACGCATACGCCGGCTACGTCGGCGACTGGATGAGCGTGCTGCGCGAAAACGGCGCCAAGCTCCTGCAGGAATGCCTGCAGAAGGTAGAGGCGGCAGACATCTCCGTGGATACCGTGCTGCGCGACAACCTCGACGGATCGGTGCACGAGCTGGTGACGAAGGAAGCTGCCACCTGGCCCGCCGATCTGATCGTGCTGGGCACCCATGGCCGCCGTGGGGCGAAGCGCCTCTTCCTCGGTAGCAGCGCCGAGAGCATCCTGCGGACGGCCACTGTTCCAGTCCTGCTGGTGCGCGCATCCGAAGGTTCGGCTCCGGACGAAACGAAGCGCGCGGCCGAATGCGAACCCGTCCGCGTTCACTTGCCGGCGGGTGCCCTTGCGATCGAATGAGGCACCCAAGATTGATCCACCTCAACGAATCCACGGCCGCGCAGGCGCACGATGACATGACAACCATGAAGGAGTCATCACCATGTCTCGCAATGTCGGAACCATCGATCGCCTGCTGCGCATCACGTTGGGTCTGGTGCTCATCGGATTGGCCTTCACGGCCACTGTAGGGGTATGGGGCTATGTGGGTCTGGTGCCACTGCTCACGGGTCTGGCCGGGCGTTGCCCGGCCTATTCGCTCTTCGGCATCCGGACCTGCGGCGCAGGCGACACGTCGAACTTGACGGGCAGATCATGAAGCCCACGACACCACCGTCGTTGCGACCGGCGCCCGCTCGGGGAGTCACCTCCTTCGCATGGTCGGTCGCCGCGACACTGGCGCTGCTCGGCGCCGCTGTGGTCTGGCTGGTGTTCGACGCCCTGATCGCCTTCGTCACGCGGGATTGAGCAGCCTTCCGTCCACCACTTGCACAATGCGGTCGCATCGTTGGGCCAGCGCCGCGTTGTGAGTGACAAAGAGCACAGCCATCCCCTCCTTCCGATTGGCCTCGTGCAGCAAGGCGAACACGGCATCAGCCGCCTTCGTATCGAGATTGCCGGTCGGCTCGTCGGCCAGCAGAAGGCGCGGATTCATCGCCAGCGCGCGCGCCACTGCCACCCGCTGTTGCTGGCCTCCACTGAGGTTGGTCGCCAGGTTGTCGCGCCATTTCGTAAGTCCCACGCTGTCCAGCAGCTCGCCCGCCCGGGCGGACATGCCCCGGTCGATGAAGCCCGCGCCGCCGATCATCGGCATCATCACGTTCTCCAGTGCCGTGAAGCCCGTCAGCAGGTTGTGATACTGGAAGACGAAACCGATGCTGTGCCCGCGCAGGCGGGTGATCGCACGGTCGTCGAGGCCCACGGTTTCTTCGCCGCAGATGCGAAGCGATCCGGAGGTCGGCCGGTCAAGCAGGCCGATGATGTTCAGCAGCGTGCTCTTGCCCGAGCCGGAAGGTCCCATGACCGCACAGAATTCGCCGGGAACCAGATCGAGGTCGATGCCATGCAGCACCTCGGTCTCGATCGGCAGTCCGACGTTGAAGGCCTTGCGCACGCCGCGCATTCTCACGACCGGCTCAGCCACGGATCGCCACCACAGGGTCGAGACGCGCCGCTCGCAGCGCGGGCGCGAAGGCTGCCGCCAGACCGGTGAGAGTCGCGAGCAGCATCGCAGCGAAGAACAGGCCCGGCTCGATCTCCACCGGGAAGAAGGGCGTGCCGTCCGGGTTGCGCGCATAGCGCTGCCACAGCCACAGCGCGAACAGCGCCATCGCACAGCCGCCCAGCGAGCCCATCAGACCCAGCACGCCGCCCTGCACCAGGAACACTCGCAGCACCTGCCCGCGTGAAATGCCCATCGCACGCAGGATCCCGATCTCGCGCGACTTCTGCACCACCGACACCACCAGCACGCTGGCGATGCCAAAAGCCACCGACAGCCCGACGAAGAAGCGAATGGTGGTGTTCGAGGTCTTCTGCGCCTGTACAGCGGTGAAGAACTGTGCGTTCGTCGCGATCCAGCTGTCCGCCTCCACGCCGGTGGCAGCCGTGATCTTGCGGGCAACTTCCTCCGCCGCGTATACGTCCCGCACGGTCACGTCGATGCTGGAGACACCGCCTACCAGCCCTAGCAGGCTTTGCGCAGTGCGCAGCGCCACATAGGTGGTGCGCTGGTTGGCGCCCTTGTTGCCAAGATCGAACAGCCCCGTCACTGTCAGCGTGTTGTCGCTGCCCGCGGCGGTGGAAACGCGCACCTTGTCGCCCACGCTGACGCCGAGGTCGCTGGCCAGGTCGATGCCGATCAGGATGTCGGTGTTCGTCAGGCGCGGCGAGCCATGCACGATCTTGTCGGGAATGGTCACGATGCGGAAGTACACCTGCGGGTCGACGCCGATGAGGCTGATCGCGCGGCTCGCATCGCCGCGCACCACCAGCGCGGAACCGCTCGCGGATGGCGAGACGAGGACCACGCCCGGCATCGATTGGATCTGCGCCGCGATCGACTGCCACTGGTCGATCGACTTGATCCGCTGCAGCGGCGGCTGCACGATGGCATCGTCATGCACGCCGATCCCCCCGCTGCCCCGGCGGAGCACACGCGCAACCTCCTTCGGCGGCAGGAGCTGGATGTGCGACTGCGCCGTCAGCACACGCCGGATGAAGTTCGCCTGCAAGGCGACCAGCAACGCCGACATGAAGACGATCACCGCCACGCCGATCGCGATGCCGACGATGATCAAGGCCGTCTGCATGCGTCCCTCCCGCAGAAAGCGCAGGGCGACGATCCATTCGAAGGGAAGGCCGCGCTTCATTGCAACGCCAACCCTCACGCTGCGGACTCGACACGCACACGGGGCTGCAGGCGCGAACCCTCGGCGATGTCCGGTGTCGATGCCGGGACGACCAGGTCGCCCGGCTGCAAGCCCTCGAGCACCTCGCTGAGGCCGCCCGAATGCAGGCCGAGCTTCACGGCCTGACGCCTCACGCGGTGTCCGTCGACCTTCAGTACCCACGGTTGGCCGCGATCGGCATCCCGTACAGCGTCGCTCGAAAGGAGGACGGCCTGACTGCGGAAGGCCGTGCGGATCTGCACCGACACGGTCATGTCCTGGCGCAGGCTGGCCGGCGGATGCGGCACGGCAAACTTGACTTCGACCGAGCCGCGTTGCACGTCCACGCCCGGGTTGATGTAGACCAGTTCGGCGCCGAAGCGCTGGTCGGCGTACGCATCGGCCGATGCAACGGCCTGCTGGCCCATCGAAAGCAGCGCCAGGTTCTTCTCGTCGATCTGAACCACGAGCTGCGTCTCCCCGGCCGGCGAAAGCACCATGAGTGTCTTGCCCGGCTGCACCACATCGCCGGGCTCCACGGAACGATCGATCAACGTGCCGCCCACGGGTGCCTTGATGGTCGTGTACTTCAGACGCGTATGCGCGGCCGCGGCGGCCGCGTTCGCCTCGGCCAGCGCCGTCGTCGCCACGGCATGATCGCTACCGCCGGGCTGCGTGCTGGCGAGCTGTTTGCGGGCCGCGCGCACCAAGGCATCGCTGAGGTCAACCGCCTTCCTCAGATCGTCCAGCGCGGCTTGGCCAACGAAGCCCTGCTCGTGCAATGCCGCGTTTCTTCGCCACTGCGCACGCGCGTTCTCCGCACCGATCTCGGCTTGCCGCAGGGCCTGCTCGGCCACCGGCTCCTGCACTTCACGAACCAGCCTCAGCCGCGCTTCGGCCTGCTGCACTGCCGCGTCGGCCTGGGCTGCGGCCGCCACCCATTCGACATCGGCGAGCTGGATGAGCACCTGCCCCGCAGCGACCTCTTGCCCCTCCTCCACCGGCACCGTCTTCACCTCGCCGGCGAGCTGCGCGCCGATGCTCACCCGGTGAGGCGCCTCGACGTGGCCGCTGGCCACCACCGACTGGATGAAGTCACCACGCACCACTGGCGTGACCGCTACCCGGGGCCCCCAAAGGAGACGCGGCCCGAACACGATGCCCAACGCGATCAGCGCCAGGACGGCCAGAGCCGCAGGCGCGCGGCGCTGGAGCTTCTGGCGGAAACCCACTTCCGGTACTCGCGGCGTCGTGGGCCCCACGGGCGCCACGGCCCGCGTGGCGAGGTCACCGGGATGCACATCGGTGGATGAAGGATCGAGTTTCATGCTGCGGCGGCGCATCAAACGAACAAGCAACCACTCTAGGCGGCGTGCGCCGGGGCGGCATGATGCAGATCAAGCAAACGGCACCCGACTCCGCAGCCGGGCGCGACATGCATTCACTCGCCCCATCGCCAGTTCAGGATCTCCGGCATGTCCTCGCCATGGGCCGTGATCCATGCCCGGTGAGCTTGCAGTCGATCGCGCAGATGCTGCTTCACATGGCCGGCGCTGTCCCGGATCGCATCGACGCAATCGATCGCCGCGGCCGCCAGGTGGAAGCGATCGAGGCGGTTGAGCACCGTCATGTCGAACGGCGTCGTGGTGGTGCCCTCTTCCTGGTAGCCGTGCACATGAAAGTTGCCATGGTTGGTGCGCTTGTACGTCAGTCGATGAATGAGCCAGGGATAGCCGTGGAAAGCGAAGATGACTGGCTTGTCCCCGGTAAAGATCGAGTCGAATTCCGCGTCCGGGAGCCCATGCGGGTGCGCTGAGGGGGACTGCAGCGCCATCAGGTCCACCACATTGACCACCCGGACTTTCAGGCTGGGCAGCTGCTTGCGGAGCAGGTCCACAGCGGCAAGCGTCTCGAGCGTGGGCACATCGCCTGCGCAAGCCATCACGACATCCGGAGCCCCGCCCTGGTCGTTGCTGGCCCAGCTCCAGATACCCATGCCGACGCTGCAGTGCCGCACTGCCGAGGCCATGTCCAGCCATTGCCATTCCGGCTGCTTGCCCGCAACGATCACGTTGACGTAGTTGCGGCTGCGCAGGCTGTGATCCAGCACCGAAAGGAGCGTATTTGCATCGGGCGGCAGATAGACACGCACCACCCCGGGCTTCTTGTTGACGACGTGATCGATGAAACCCGGGTCCTGGTGGCTGAAGCCGTTGTGGTCCTGCCTCCAGACATGACTGGTCAGGAGGTAGTTGAGTGAAGCGATCGGTCGCCGCCAAGGGACCTGGCTCGACACCTTGAGCCACTTGGCGTGCTGGTTGAACATCGAGTCGACGATGTGGATGAAGGCCTCGTAGCACGAGAACAGACCATGGCGGCCCGTGAGCAGATAGCCTTCGAGCCAACCCTGACACAGGTGCTCGCTGAGGACTTCCATCACGCGCCCGCCGGGCGAGACATGATCGTCGCCGGGAAGGATCTCGGCAGTCGAGATGCGGCTGGTGATGTCGAAAACTGCGTCCAGTCGGTTGGAACTGGTCTCATCCGGGCCAAAGACGCGGAAGTTGTCGTCTGCCTCATTCAACGCCATGACATCGCGCAGGAAGCACCCGGCGATGCGCGTGGCCTCAGCCTTCCCGCCTCCCGGAGCGCCGACGTCCACCGCATAGCTGCGGAAATCCGGCATGCGCAAGTTCTTGAGGAGCAGGCCGCCATTCGCATGCGGATTGGCGCTCATGCGCCGCGCTTCCCGTGGTGCCAGAGCTGCAATCTCCGCGCGCAAGGCTCCATCTTCATCGAACAGTTCGTCCGGGCGATAGCTGCGCAGCCACTCCTCGAGGACCGCTACATGAGCAGGGTGATCGGCAAACCCTGCCAACGGAACCTGATGCGCGCGCTGCGTCCCCTCGACGCACACGCCGTCGACCGTCGCGGGCCCAGTCCATCCCTTGGGAGAGCGCAGAACGATCATCGGCCAGTGACGGCGGCGAGTGAAACCATCGGAACGCGCCTCCATCTGGATGGCGTGGATCGCGTCCAGCGATGCGTCCAGTGCCTTGGCCATGGCGCGATGCATCGCCTGGGGTTCGTGACCCACGACGAAATGCGGTTCGTAGCCGTAGCCGCGCATCAGTTGCGCCAATTCGTCGTCACCGATCCGCGCCAACACTGTCGGTCCGGCGATCTTGTAGCCGTTGAGATGCAGGATAGGCAGCACCGCACCGTCCCGCGCGGGGTTCAGGAACTTGTTCGAATGCCAGCTTGCGGCCAGCGCTCCCGTCTCGGCCTCGCCATCGCCCACGACGCAGCAGGCGAGCAGGTCCGGGTTGTCGAAGACCGCACCGTAGGCGTGCAGCAATGAGTAGCCCAGCTCTCCGCCCTCATGGATGGAGCCCGGTGTTTCGGCGCCGACATGGCTCGAAATCCCGCCGGGAAACGAGAACTGCGTGAACAGGCGGCGCAAGCCTTCGGCGTCACGCCCGATGGCTGGGTAGACCTCGCTATAGGTGCCTTCCAGCCAGGTGTTGGCCACCACGCCCGGTCCGCCGTGACCCGGTCCCGCCACGAAGATCGCATCGAGATCCCGTTCCTTGATGGCCCGGTTCATGTGCGCATAGATGAAGTTCAAGCCCGGCGTCGTACCCCAGTGCCCGAGCAGCCGGGGCTTGATGTGCGACAGCGAAAGCGGCTCTTTCAGCAGCGGGTTCTCCGTGAGGTAGATCTGGCCGACCGAGATGTAGTTGGCTGCACGCCACCAGGCATCCAGCAAAGAGAAATCCTCGGATTGCGTTCGGTGATTGGGCTGATGGGTCACGACTGGCTCCTGTGCAATTCGGGCAACTTAGTGCCTGCAGCAGCGTTCACCCTTGCGCGCCGTCAAAGCGTGCGGAAGCGGCGAAAACTTGATCGAGCGCAAGCGCCGGACTGCAACGCCCGCAAAGAATTCCTCACTCGCTTCAGCAGCGGCCGGTCGCGAGCGGATCGTCCATGGAAGCGGCCGAGGAAAGTTCAGTCATGTATCACCGTATCCTCGTTCCTGTCGACGGCAGCAAGACTTCGGCACTGGGCCTTCAGGAGGCCATCCGCCTGGCTGCGGAACAGAAGGCCAGCCTGCACCTCCTGCACGTGGTCGATGATTTCCCGATGCTCGTGGAGCTGGCGAACGTCGTTGCCTACAACAACGTGATTCATTCGCTGCGCGAGTATGGCGAGAAGCTCCTCTCCGATGCGCAGGCGCTCGCGGCCCGGTCTGGCGTGAAGGCCGAGTCGGCCTTGCGCGAGGTGACCGGAGGGCGTGTCGCCACCATCGTGCTCGCGGAAGCGAAGGCGACCGGTTGCGACCTGATCGTGATGGGAACGCACGGGCGCAGGGGCGTCAGCCGGCTGACGCTGGGTAGCGATGCCGAACTGGTCGTGCGCGGAAGTCCGGTGCCTGTCCTTCTGGTGCGGCATCCCGGCCAGGAACCGGCCTAGCCGCGACGTGAAGTCTTCCGATCCCTCTTCCGCTCCCCCGTCCACCTGGTGGCTCGATGCTGCTCCGGCAGCAACGCAGGGGCTGTCCGGGTCCGAGGCGGAGGAGCGGCTGGGTCGCCACGGCCCCAACACGCTGGAGGCCAGCAACCAGCGTCCACTCGCGCTGCAGTTCCTCGCACGCTTTCGCAATCCGCTCGTGCTCGTACTGCTGGCCGCGAGCGCGGTGTCAGTCGCGACCGGAGACGCTGCCAACTTCTTCATCATCATGACGCTGGTGCTGCTCAGCGTCACGCTGGACTTCGTCCAGGAACATCGGGCCGACCGGGCCGCGCAGAAGCTGCGTGAATCAGTGGCCTTGCGCGCCACGGTGATCCGCGATGGGCGGCCGCAGGAACTGCCGGTGTCGGAGCTGGTTCCAGGCGACCTCGTCCTTCTCGCCGCAGGCGAACGGATTCCGGCTGACGGCAGGGTGGTCGAGGCACGCGACTTCTTCGTCAACCAGGCATTGCTGACCGGGGAGTCCTATCCGATCGAGAAGCGGCCGGGCGAATTGGATCGCGGCGCGACCGAGCTGCAGCAGGCCGCCAACGCCGTGTTCATGGGAAGCTCGGTCGTGTCCGGCAGTGCGCGCGTGCACATCATGGCGACGGGCGCTGCCACTGCGCTTGGCGAGGTGGCCCACAGCATCCAGTCGGAGCCGCCTCCGACGGCGTTCGAGGTGGGCATGCACCGCTTCGCGATGCTGCTCGTGCGACTGACGCTGTGGATGGTTCTGTTCGTCATGCTGGTCAACCTGGTGCTGCACCGGCCGCTGCTCGAGTCCTTCCTGTTCGCAGTCGCGCTCGCGGTGGGGCTCACACCAGAGCTGCTGCCGATGGTGGTGACCGTCACACTCTCGCGCGGTGCATTGCGCATGGCGCAGCGGCGCGTCATCGTCAAGCGCTTGCCCGCGATCCAGAACCTGGGTGCGATGGACGTACTTTGCACCGACAAGACCGGCACGCTGACGGAGGCCCGGATCAGCCTCGAGCGCTGCATCGATGCGGATGGGCGGGACAGCCAGCGCGTGCTGATGCTCGCCCACCTCAACAGCGTCTTCGAAAGCGGCTTGAAGAGCCCGCTCGACGATGCCATCCTCGCGCGCGAGATCGACGCCGGAGCCTGGACCAAGATCGACGAGGTGCCGTTCGACTTCGAGCGACGGCGGGTGTCGGTGCTGGTCGATCGCGGCGATGTTCGCTGGCTGGTTGTCAAGGGCGCGCCGGACGATGTCATCAGCGCATGCAGTCAGCACGAGATCGACGGCGGCGGCTCTCGCGCCCCACTGGATGCCGCCGCGAAGGCGCGGCTGCAGGCGCAATGCCGCAACCTGGAACAGCAGGGTCTGCGGGTGCTCGGGGTGTCGTGGCGCGAAGTGCCCCGGGATCATCCCCATGCCGATGTGCGCGACGAGACGAACCTGGTGTTCGCCGGGTTCGCCGCGTTCATCGACCCGCCAAAGGCCGGCGCAGGCGAAGCGCTCGCGGCACTGGCCAAGAGCGGCGTGGCCGTGAAGATCGTCAGCGGCGACAGCGAGCTCGTGGTGCAGCACCTGTGCAAGCTGCTCCACGTTCCGGTGACTGGTGTGTTGACCGGGCGCGAGATTGCCGCCATGGACGAAGCCGCGCTGCGCGCCCGGGTCATCAAGACCAATCTCTTCTGCCGCGTGAACCCGGCGCAGAAGAACCGCATCATCCTGGCGTTGAAGGCCCGCGGACGCGTGGTTGGCTACCTGGGCGACGGCATCAACGATGCACCGCCACTGCGGTCGGCTGACGTTGGCCTGACCGTGGACACCGCTGTCGATGTTGCGCGCGAAGTGGCGGACATGGTGATGCTGGACCACGATCTCGGGGTGCTGCATGACGGCGTGATCGAAGGACGGAGGACCTTCGGCAACGTCATGAAGTACATCATGATGGGCACGAGTTCCAACTTCGGGAACATGCTGAGCATGGCGGGCGCAGCGCTGTTCTTGCCCTTCCTGCCGTTGCTTCCCACGCAGATACTGCTCAACAACATCCTCTACGACGCCTCCGAGGCCGCGATCCCGCTCGATCGCGTCGATGCCGCCGACCTGCGGCGCCCTGGAACCCTGGACATGCGGTTCATCCGGCGCTACATGTGGCTCTTCGGGCTGATCAGCTCGGCCTTCGACGCGCTGACGTTCTGGGTCCTGCTCGGCATGCTGCATGCCGATGTCACGCTCTTTCGCACCGGCTGGTTCATGGAGTCGCTGATCACCCAGGTGCTCGTGATCTTCGTGATCCGCACTCGCGACCGGCCCTGGCGCAGCAAGCCGGCCGCGATATTGACAGGCAGTTCTCTGGCCGTCGTGGCCGTTGCGCTGGTCCTCCCCTACACGCCGCTCGGACATCTGGTGCAGCTGGAACCGCCGCCGCCCGTCTTCTTCGCATGGCTCGCGGTCATGGTGGCGACCTATCTTGTCCTGGTGGAGGTCGCGAAACGCTACTTCTATCTTCACCTCACGACCACGCGGGGCCATCGGATGCCTTTGCACCCGTTGCGGATACGTCAGTCCTGATCACGTTGTCGTTCACCGGACCCGGAACTACCATCCTCTTCGCACTCGGCCATACGTGATGGCCGAGAAGGATGCCCAATGAACGACGCTCCCAAGATTGACGAGGCGACGGTCTTCCGGTCGCTTTTCGCCGCCTACCCAGATGCCCTCCTGCTGGTTGACCTGAAAGGAATCATTCGCCTGGCCAATCCGGCTGCGCTCGCGCTGTTGGGCTACGAAGCCGACGAGTTGCTGGGGCTCGGCGTCGATGAGCTCGTGCCCGATGCCATCCGGCCGCGCCATGCGGCGTACCGCGATGCCTATGCCGCGCAACCACGCCCCCGACCGATGGGAACGCAGATGGACCTGGTCGCGAAAAGGCGCGACGGGAGGGAAGTGATGGTCGAGATCGCCCTGAGCCCGCTGCAGGACCACGGCCTCCCCTACGTCGTGGCGGCCATCCGGAACGTCACGGAATACCCGCGCGTCAAGCAGGCACTCCAGCGGGCGCGCTATGCGGAGTACCTGGCCAAGTTCGGACGCCTGGCCGTGGACACGCGGGAAATAGAAAAGCTCCTGACGGAGGTGCCGGCCGTCGCGGCCGACGCCCTGCACGTGGAAATGGCCGAGATCCGGCTGCTCGAGCCGGACGGACTCAATGTCCGGATCGCCGCGGCCACAGGCCTGGACGCAGCACAAAGAATCGGACAACTGCTCGCCATCGAAGCGGGCTCCGCGCTCGAAATCGTCCTGACCCAAGGCAAGGCGGTCGTGGCGGGCGACAGCACTGGCCATGGCGAATCGAGATACCAGTTGACGCCCAGCGATCGCGAAGCGGGAGTCGTCTGCAAGTTGCTCGTCCCGCTGTCCGACCGCGGCCGCACCATCGGGGCACTGGCCGTACGCTCGCGCAACCGCTACACCTTCGGCGAGGACGAACTGAACTTCCTCCAGTCGCTGTCGAGCATGCTCGCCACGGCCCTGCAGCGGGCCGGCAGCGAAGATGCGTTGAACCATGCCCAGCGCCTCGAATCGGTGGGCCAGCTCACCGGTGGCATCGCGCATGACTTCAACAATCTCCTGACGGTGATCTCCGGCAACCTCCAGATCTTGCGTGACGTGCCCGCATGCGCTTCCGACACGCTGGTACAGCCGCTGGTCGACGCGGCCATCCGCGCGACGCAGCGCGGCGCGGAACTCACCGCCAAGCTCCTGGCTTTCTCGCGGCGCCAGGTGCTTCAGCCCACCGTGGTCGATCTCGGCGCTCTGCTGCACTCTCTCACGGACATGCTGCGCAGGACACTGGACCAACGCATCGCGATCGAACTCGACGTTGCTGTCGACCTGCTATGTACCGCCGATCCGACGCAGCTCGAATCCGCACTGTTGAACATTGCGCTCAACGCACGCGACGCCATGCCGAAGGGGGGAACCCTGAGATTCAACTGCCATGTGGCAGAGACAAAGCCGCCGGAACTCGAAGCCTCGGAGGCGACCATGGAGGGCTTCATCGCCATCGAGATCTCGGACACCGGTGAAGGCATGCCGGAAGCGGTTCGGGAGCGGGCGTTTGAACCGTTCTTCACCACGAAGGAAAGCGGACGCGGCACCGGGCTCGGGCTGTCGACGGTGTACGGGTTCGCACGCCAATCGAGAGGCGCGGCAACCCTCGAAAGCGCGCCCGGCCACGGCACGACCGTCACTCTGTACTTGCCGCGTGTCGCGCTCGATGACATTCGGGCCGAGTCGCAGGACGCCCGGCCCGCAACACAGATCCCTAGAGGCCTGAAGGTCCTTCTCGTCGAGGACGACCCGGAAGTCATCGAAGTGGTCCGGCGATTCCTGACATCGATGGGTCTCGAGGCGCTGCCCTGCGCAGACGGTCAACAGGCACTGCAGGTACTGGAGAAGCAGTCGGTCGACCTGCTGCTCACCGACGTCTTCCTGGGTCCCGGCCTGCGCGGCACCGAACTGGCTGTCCAGGCAAGACGCAGGCACCCTGATCTTCCGATCCTCCTGATGTCGGGATACTCCCGGGAACTGCTCGACGAGCGGCACGGGTGGGAAGTGCTGGCAAAACCCTACACCCGCTCTTCACTCGAGCGCGCGATTGGCCGGGTGCTTGGCCAGTAGCGATCCCTGGTGGCGTTGAACGCAGCGGACTTGCGCAGCGTCAAGTTCGCAGCACGCAACCGGCGTAGCGTTCTCCACGTGACCATCTCTCGTACTGCGCGACGAGCAGCGGATGAATCCTTGCCATCCGCCAGCAAGATCGCCTCTCTCATCGCGACTGCTGATCGTCTGCGGCAGTCCCCGGGTTCGCCGCTGCGCGGCCGAAATCTCGCCCTGCTTCGAAAGGAGAACGGCTATGCCAGTTCGCCGCTTCAGGATGCCGCCGAAGAACTCGGCGCGCGGGTGGCTCTGTTGAATTTCTCGCCCAAGAAGGGGACGTCGGATGCACGCACGGACGTCACCGCCTTTGCGCGCATGCTTGGACGCATGTACGACTGCATTGACTGCGACGGCCTGAACGCGTCCGTCAAGCGCCTGGTCGAACAGCACGCCGGCGTACCCGTCTTCCCGGGACTGGCAAGCGACACCCATCCAGCCCGGGCCATCGCGGACCTATGGACGCTCTGCGAGCGACAGGCGCCGACAGAGCGACGGATCATCTTCATCGGAAACGGACGCGGGCAGCGGGCCCGACTGTTCGTGGCAGCAGCCCGAACCGTAGGGGTTGCGATCGTCGTGAGATCGCGCGACGTCCCTCGGGGAGAAGCAACACCGGCTATTGCAGACGCCTCCCGGCCGGGCGACTGGATCCTCTTGATCGGCGATGTCGAAATCGACCGCGGCACCGTGCAGGAGTGCCACCGCCGGATCATCCAGGCCATGCTGGTCCACCGGTTGCTCGGTGCCTGAACGCCTGCCCGGTTCGCGCGATTGATCTCTTTTGCGCCAGATCAAGCGCCTTCGGGAAAGCGCTGTCAATACTGCACCCATCGCACACCCCATCTCGAAGGAGTCTCCATGTATCAACGAATCCTGGTCCCCGTCGATGGGAGTCCGGTCTCCAATCGCGGACTCGACGAAGCTGTTCGCCTGGCCAAGTTGACGCAGGGGCGTCTCCGCTTGGTCCATGTCATCGACGAGCTTTCGCTCGCCCTCGCCATGGATGCGCAATCCGGCAGGGCCGGAAGCTACCTCCAGAGCGTGCGAGACGACGGCGCACGCGTACTCGAGGATGCGAAACGCAGTGTCGTGGCGGCAGGCATCGAGGTCGAGACCTCGCTGCACGAGCGCTACAGCCCCACCGTGTACCCCGCGGTGATCGCCGAATCATCGGTCGATGACATCGTGATCGCCGAAGCCACCCAGTGGAAAGCAGATCTGATAGTCCTCGGCACACACGGACGTCGCGGTGTATCGCGCCTCGTGATGGGGAGCAGCGCCGAACGGATCGTTCGTCGCGCACCGGTGCCGATCCTCCTCGTCCGGGCATCCGACGAAGACAAGCAGATCCACGCCAAGGAAGAGGTCGTTCGCATCCATCAGCCTACCGGGGCGCTTGCGTTCGAATAGCAGCGCGATTCGAAGAGCATCGGTCCAGCAACCGAACCGGGGAAAGACCATGAACGGCTTTCAATCCCTTCTTGTTCACCTGGACGGCACGCTGCGCGCTGGAGCCCGCCTGGACCTCGCGCTGCGACTTGCGCTTCCCTGGCGAGCCCGCGTCAGCGCACTGTTGGCAATCGAACGAAGCCATCTCCCATTGCTGCCCTTGGGCCCTGGCATCCCGCCGCTGCCCCCCGACATCAGGATGGAGGCCGAGCATCGCCGGCATGCGCTGGCCGTCTACGACCAGTCCTGCGTGCTGTCCGGCCAGCCTTGCGAATGGCTCGATTCGGACGGGGCTCCCGTTGTCGATACTTTTACGCGGCGGGCCCTCCTTGCGGATCTTCTCTTCCTGGGGCAACGAGATCCGGACGACCTCGAGGGCTCCGACGTACCCGGGGATTTCGTCGAGTCCGTCATCATCGGCAGCGGGCGCCCTGCATTGGTCGTTCCCCATACAGGCGAAATCGCCCATTCCCCGGACATTGTCTTGCTGGCATGGAAGCCCACCCGCGAATGCGCCCGCGCGCTCGCAGCGGCCATTCCCTTCTTGCAGAACGCACATCACGTTCATCT
Source organism: Variovorax sp. Sphag1AA (assembly GCF_014192575.1). GTDB lineage: Bacteria > Pseudomonadota > Gammaproteobacteria > Burkholderiales > Burkholderiaceae_C > Variovorax. The sequence continues at coordinate 1,247,892 of NZ_JACHYC010000001.1, forward strand.
CGTCGAAGAGGATGGAGATGAGATGCTGCCAATACCGGTGAAGGTTCGCGACTACCTCCATCTGTATGGCATCGAGCGCGTGCATGAGCACGCTCGCCTCACAGAGCAGGATGCCGGGGAGCAGCTCCTGTCGATCGCATCCGACTGCGATGCCGATCTGCTGGTGATGGGGTGCTACGGACACAGCCGTGCGAGGGAGCTGTTGCTGGGCGGCGCCACGCGCACCGTGCTGGACTCGATGACGCTCCCTGTGCTCATGGCTCACTGAACGGGAGCTGCGGTGAATCAATCCATCTCATCCCTCATGCAACGCCCCGTTGTCAGCGTCGGCATGGACGACACCGTGGCACAGGTGGAGGCCCTGCTGTCAGAACTGCATCTGACCTGGGTACCCGTACTGGAGCCGACGAAGCGCGACGTGGCCGGCGTCATCAGCGCCACGGACCTCATCGCCTTTCACGCGCAAGCCCGCGACGCCGGAGCGACGCGTGCGTGGCAGATGTGCAGTTACAAGCCCGTCATCGTCGATGCCGAGACGCCGATCACCATGGTTGCCGACCTGATGGTCGAACGCGGCATCCACCACGTGGTCGTCACCGATCGCCAAGGCATCGCCGGTGTCGTGTCGTCGCTCGACTTCGTGCGCACCTTTCTCCCCGACAGCCGGCGCTGATCGGGCTCGCGCATCATGCGACCGTCCGCATTGCGTCTCGCGCTGGCCGTGCTCCTGAACGCGCTGTGCGCGGCCGCACTGGCTCTGCAGGCCACGCCTCCACTTCTTGCTCCCGGCGCTCATGCCACCGGAGGCATCGGGGAGGAGGACCAGCAGCGCATGCAGTTGAGCCGAACCCTCTACAACCTCCAGCTGACCTTTGCGGAAACCGGGACGGGGGCCTACCTCACGGGAGTGGATGTGCTCATCGAACCTCTCGGCCCCGGGGCTGCGCTCGGCCCCTTCAAGGACTGCGGCCCCCTCCTCTACGTGGTTCTGGCTCCAGGGGCCTACCGTGTGCGCGCTACCTACCGGGGCATCGTTCGTACTGCCAACGTGAAGATCGCCAGGGGCACGACCTCCTCGACGCTCTACTGGCCGATCCTGCCTGATTGACCTGCGTCATTTCACTCCGGTCCCGAAGGCGGGGAAAACCGGGCGCGGTCCAACGGGAGTGGAACCCGGCTTGTGTTCTTTCTTTTCGCGCTCGATTCCGCCCCGCAAGGCGCGTGCGAGCTGCGCAAGTTCGTCCGCAATGGCAGCCATCAGATCCTCGGCGGCCACGAGGCCGATCACCCTGCCCGCCTCATCAACGACGAGGACGCGGCGCACGCCTGCCTTCTCCATGGCAGCGGTGGCCTCCTGAACACTGGCGCTTCCAGGCACTGCGACGAGCGACTTCCTGGCGAGATCGCCCGCGCTCAGATTGCTGCCTGACTGGCCGCTTCCGACGACATCAAGTGCGAGATCACGATCGGTGAGGATGCCCGTGACGCGTGGTGGGTCATCACCGGAGACGATGACCACTGAGCCGACGTGCTCTTCTGACATACGTGCCGCGACTTGCGGGAGGGAGGCCACTGCGGGAACGGCGACAACTTCTCGGCGGCACAGACTGGCGATGTTCATGGGATCTCCGTGAGTGAAATGTTGGAGCTCTCACTCTAGGGAGCGCCTCGAGACATGCCATGACACAGATCAATCGACACGGGTCATTCACGCAGTGTTGCCTTCCGTTTCCCGCCATTGACGGCCCCGCCACGCACGGCGACTAGATTGACTTCACGGGATCACTTCAATCAGGAGACTCAAATGGCCACCTCTTCTGCTGACGGCACATACGAACTCCGCTTCGACGCCCTGTTCTCCAATCGGCGTTCCTATAGCTTCCCATGCGACGGAATGGGTCACGTCGACCTCGATTCGCTCAGCGAACGCGGACGCCTGAACTACCTCTACGCGCGCGCCATGATGGGCGTGGAGGTCACCTGGCCTGCCGTGCGGGCAAGTCTGCCGCATTGAGGCACGGTCAAGGCAAACACTTGACATACGTCAACCCGTCGCCGATCTCGGTTCCTAACATCGGGTAATCCATTCATCGCGCGAAGGAGACCATGTTCGACACCACGAAGGCACACCTCGTGGAATCGTCGCGAGCCAGCATGTCCCCACTGGTTGACGGTGGATGGTCGCTCTCCGGCAACTGGACGGTTCACGGGCTGGGCGACATGCCGAACGCGCTCGATGCGCACGCGTGCGGCGCCGGCACGATCGTCCTGGATGGCACGTCGCTTGCGGCCATCGACAGCGCGGGCGTGTGGGTGCTCCAGGAGTGGCTGCGTCGGCACGGCGCAGCGGCCTCATTGCGTAACTGGTCACCGCGCATGCAGACATTGATGACGCTGGTCGGCGAGCAGCCCGATCGCCCGTTGCCGCAGCCGCCCGCACGGTCTCCCCTGGAACGCCTCGGCCGACTTGCCGACGCTTCGGCGCAGGAGACGCTCGGGCTGCTGCACTTCGTCGGACAGGCGGCCATGGCTGCGCTGGGGCTGCTGATGCGCCCGAGACGCATCCGCTGGCGCACCGTGTGGCGCAACGTGCAGATCGACGGATTCGATGCACTCCCGATCATCGGACTCACATCATTCCTGCTCGGCGTGGTTGTCGCCTACCAGGGCGCTGACCAGCTCCGGCACTACGGCGCCAACGTGTTCGTGGTCGATCTGGTCGGATACGCCATGCTGCGCGAGTTCGCGCCGCTCATCAGCGCGATCATCATCGCCGGACGTTCGGGCTCCGCTTATGCGGCCCAGATCGGCACGATGGTCGTCACGGAGGAAGTCGACGCCATGCGGACCATCGCGATCGATCCGATCGAGCTGCTCGTGCTGCCGAAGGTCCTGGCGCTCGCCATCGCGCTGCCGCTGCTCACGGTGTTCGCGGACATGACCGGCGTCCTGGGCGGCATGGTGATGGCGCGCGTGCAACTCGACATCGGCTTTCCGGAATTCATCGATCGCTTTGGCCGGGAGATGCACGGGTCCACGCTATTGGTGGGCGTGGGCAAGTCGCTGGTGTTCGCAGTCGTGATCGCACTGATCGGCTGCTACCAGGGCTTCCGCACCCGCGGCAGCGCCGACAGCGTGGGCAGGCAGACGACGAAGAGCGTCGTGCAGTCGATCTTCCTGGTGATCGTCGCAGACGCGCTGTTTTCCATCGCGTTCAACATGCTTGACCTCTAGGGCGCCTGCAAGCATGACGCTGCCAGCCGACACGGTGATCGCGATGAACAAGGTCTGCACCCGTTTCGGCAGCCATGCAGTTCACACTGACCTCGACCTCGACGTCCGGCGCGGCGAGATCCTCGCGATCGCGGGCGGCAGCGGATCGGGCAAGTCCGTGCTCATGCGCGAGATGATCCTGCTGCAGCGGCCCACATCGGGATCGATCCGCCTGTTCGGCCACGACATCGCGACGCTCACATTGCCGGAGGCCCATGCGCTGCGGCTGCGATGGGGCGTCATGTTCCAGCATGGCGGATTGTTCAGCGCACTCACTGTGCGGGAGAACATCGGGCTTCCGCTTCGCGAGCACAGCCGACTCGATCGCGCGCTGATCGACCGCATCGCTGAATGGAAGCTGTCCCTGACCGGCCTGCCGCCCGATGCCGGCCTGAAGCAACCGGGCGAGTTCAGCGGCGGAATGCTCAAGCGCGCATCGCTGGCGCGGGCCATCGCGCTCGATCCCGAGCTGCTGTTTCTCGACGAACCCACCTCCGGGCTGGACCCGGACAGCGCCGCAGGCGTGAGCGAGCTGATCCTGCGCACCCACGCGATGTACGGATTGACGATCGTGATCATCACGCACGACCTCGATCTTCTCTGGCAAGCCTGCGACCGCGTCGCGGTGCTCGGCGAAGGTCGCGTGCTGGCCAGCGGCTCGATGGAAGAGCTGTCGAGGCACGACCACCCGATCGTGCGCGGTTACTTCGAAGGACCGCGCCAACGAGCCGCCGCATCGGCAGCGCATCGGCAGCGCGACAAGGAGACGCCATGGACGACAAGGTGAACTACGCACTGGTCGGCACCTTCGTGCTCCTGCTCGGCGCGGCGCTCGTGGCCGGCGTGCTGTGGCTCGCGGCCGGCGCCCATGGCGGCAAGCACTACGGCACGTACCAGTCGATCATGCGCGAGTCGGTGGCCGGGCTGAATGTGGATGCGCCGGTCAAGTACCTCGGGGTCGATGTCGGCAAGGTCAAGGAAATCGCCATCGACCCGGCGGATTCGAGCCAGGTCCGCCTGCGCTTCCTGATCGAGCAGGGAACGCCGATCAAGAAGGACACCGAGGCGGTGTTGAAGACGCAGGGGCTCACCGGCATCGCCTATGTCGAACTCAGCGGAGGCACGGCCGATTCGCCGCCGCTTCGTGGCGCCAATGCCGACGACATTCCCACCATTCCCTCCAAGCCCTCGCTGAGCACCCGGCTCGAAAGCGTGCTCTCCACGGTGCTTGCCAGTGTGGACCGCATGTCCTCCAACCTGAACGCGGTCTTCGACGCCGACACCCGAGCCGCGCTGAAGCAGATGCTCGCGGACACCGCGACCCTGACCCATACGCTGGCGGCGCAGCAGGCCGAGCTCGCCAGCGGCATCGCGGATGCGGCGCGCACTGCGCGCAACACGTCGCGCGCGAGCGAGCATCTCGGGCTCGCGGTCGACCGGGTCGCGAAGGCCGCCGAATCGGTCGAAAAAATGGCCGACAAGGTCAATGCAGCGAGTGACCGCGTGGGCCGCAGCGTCGAGTCAGCGGCGGGCAGCTTCCAGGCACTCAGCGCCGACACCGCTCCCCCGCTGGCGAATCTGCTGAGCGAGCTGAACCAGCTCACCGCGTCCTTGCAGCGCCTGAGCGAACAGACGCAGCGCAATCCGAACAGCCTGCTGGTGGGCGCTCCCCCGAGAAAGCCCGGCCCCGGCGAAAGGGCCCAGCCATGATGCGCAGATGCCGCGCCCCCGCCAGCGCCATGCTGGCCGCCGCCCTGCTCCCGGCCCTGTTGGGCGGTTGCGCGAGATCGCTGCTACCGGAACCGGCCGCATCGCCTGCGCTGTTCGCGCTCTCCGGCGAGATGGATGCCCCCGCCGCCACTGCGCCTGCCGCGACCTCGCGCACATTGATCGTCAACCTGCCGCGTGCCGCACCGGGCTTCGACACTTCGCAGATCGCCTACGTGCGCCGGCCCTACGAGATCGAGTACTTCGCGCACAACCAGTGGGTCGATACACCGTCGAACATGCTCGCGCCGAAGATGGTGCGCGCCATCGAACGCACGGGCGCGTTCCACGCCGTGCTGGGCAGCCCCACCTCTGCGATCGGCCTGTACCGGCTGGAGACTGAGATCGCGCGACTTCAGCAGGACTTCTCGACGACCCCGAGCCATGTGCGCCTCACGCTGCACGCGGTGCTCATAGACACCGCGACGCGCAAGGTCGTTGCGAGCCGCGAGTTCGATGCGCGGGTCAATGCGCCAACCGACGATCCCTATGGCGGCGTGATCGCCGCGCAGCAGGCTGCCAACCAGGTAGTGACCGAACTGGCGTCGTTCTGCGCCGCTTCGGTCCAATGAGTGCCCGGGCCCGAGGCGTCTTTCTCATGACAAGACGAAGCGCGGGGCTGCTCATGTACCGACGCAAGGGCGGCTCGACCGAGGTGCTGCTCGTGCATCCGGGTGGGCCGTTCTGGGCGAAAAAGGACGCGGGCGCGTGGTCGATACCGAAGGGCGAGTACGACAGCGCGACGGAGGATGCGCTCGCCGCGGCGAAGCGGGAATTCACCGAGGAGACCGGATTTCCGTCGGGCGACATTCATCACAGCCTCGGCGAAGCCAAACCGCAGGGCGGAAAGCTTGTCACGGCCTGGGCATTTGAGGGTGACTGCGACCCGAATGCGCTGGTCTCGAACACCTTCGAACTCGAATGGCCACCTCGCTCGGGGCGGCTCGTGCGCTACCCGGAGGTCGATCGCGCCGAATGGTTCGCAACGGAGGAAGCGCGACGGCGCATCAACCCGGCGCAGTGCGTGTTCATCGAACGGCTCGAAAACTTGCGATAGCTCAAACGCCCCTGGCGTTTCCCACGTGAAGCTAGCCGAGTGGACCTCCGGAGAAAGCCATGCGGACGAAAGCCCTGATCCCTCTTCTTGCCCTCACCGTCGGCATCGCATGCGCTGCTGCTGGACTGGATCCTCCGGGCCAACTCAGCCCGGTGTCGACGCCCTCCCAGAAAGCCAAGGACGCCGCCAGCAAGGCCGCTCAAGAGGCGCAAAGCGCGGCGAAGAAGGCGGCCGACGCAGCGAATGCTGCTGCCGAGAAAGGCAAGGTCAACGCAGGAAAGATTTCCAAGGCGCTGGCGGAAGGCATTCGACGCGCCGCGCAGAAGGCCGCCGAGGCCGCCCAACGCTTCGAGGCCAAGGCATCGGCTTCGTCCGCAATTGCACTGGACGCCAGCAGGGAGGCTGCCAACGCAGCGTTGGAAGAAAGCAGGAAGGCGACCAAGGCCACAGAGGAGGCGCTGAAACGAGCAGAAGAAGCGGCCAGGATGGCTGCGCAGTCAACCGGGGAAGAGGCCGAGAAGGCAGCCCAAAGTGCACGGGCGGCCCTCCAGACCGCTGCCGAGGTGACGCGCAGGGCCGCCCAAGCGGCCCACGAAGCTGCGGCCAGAGCGGTCGAGGCGGCTCGCGGTGCGGGCTCTTCCCCACAGCAGGCTCCGGGCAAGTAAAGGCTCCCCCTCAATCGTGCGAAGACTTGCGCCAGCGCAAACCCACCGCGACGCAGATGCGCGATCGTATTGACATGATTTCGGAACCCGACATGAACCTTCCTTTTACGCTCCAGTTCGATGGCCTCGCGCACTCTGACGCGGTCGAAGATCTCGCGCGATCGCGCGTCGAGCATCTCGAGCGGCACTTCGCGGACCTGACGGCGTGCCGCGTGGCCATCTCGAGGGAGTCACGGCACGGGCAGGCTGGCGGGTTCTTTTCCGCTCGCGTCGCCATGACGCTGCCGGGCCGGGAACTCATCGTCTCGCATGCGCACGAGCACGATGCCTATATCGCGCTGCGAGATGCCTTCGACGCCGTAAGTCGGAGGCTGGAAGACAGCGAGCAGGTCCGCCGCGGCAGGGTGAAGACTCACGCCACGCTCTCGGGCCGCAGAAGCGACGACGCGGCCGGAGAGTGAGGCCGCAGCCTCCGGAACTCCCAATGCCCCAGCAGCGAGAAACCTCTCAGGGTTTCGCCGCGGGCGTGAGCACCAGCGGCTTTCCGCCGGGCTGCTTGAATCCGTAGTAGCTCTCGTTGAGGTACTTCGTCACGGCGGCGATGTCGTCGTCGCTCCAGGCGAGGAACCCGATGGCCTGCCAACGCGACACCTGCGCCTGGAGGCTGTCCCAATCCGTTGCCAACCGGCGGTCGCGCCAGTGAACCTCCGTCGTGTGGCAGGCCACGCAGTGGGTGGTGTAGAGGAGTTCTCCACGCGATTGCGCGGCAGCGGGCGCACCGGACAGGAGAACCCCCAGCAGAACACAGGCGGCGGGCGGTACGAATTTCATGGCGCGCTCCTCAGAGTTCGCTCAGCATTGCGCAGGCGCGGATCCGTTCGTTTGACGCAGCGCAATGCCGCAGGCCATTTACATGGCATTCACGCACCGTTACGCAACCGCCCTCGGCATTCAGCGAACTGTTTCACACGTCGCCTACGCTGACAGTCATCCATTCAACAGAGGAGCAAGGCGATGACAAGCGAATCCGGTCGGCGCGCGGTGGAAGAAATTTCCTTCGGGCAGCGAATTGCCGACACGCTCCATCTGGTGCAGGCAACGCTTCCCGTGCAACGCCGGATGGTGCATGCCGGCGACGCGATCTACCAGGTCGGTCAGGACTTTGGCTCGCTGTACGTGGTCAATTCCGGTCTCGTGAAGATGGTGAACCTGTCCAGCGAAGGCCGCGAGCAGGTAGTCGCCTTGCACTTCCGCGGCGACTGGCTGGGGCTGGACGGCATCGCAAGCGGGCACTACGGCTGCGACGCGATTGCCATGGACACGGGCGAAGTCTGGTCGTTCCGCTACGAGGACCTCCTGCAAGCCGCACTCCGCACACCCGCCCTCCTCAGCGCGCTGCACCAGGCAATGAGCAGGCAGCTCGCACGCGATCACGAATCCCTTCAGTCCCTGTGCGCGCTCCCTGCCGATGCGCGGGTCGCGGGCTTCCTCCACTACTGGGCCGAGGCGATGGAGAAGCGGGGACTTCGCACGGACCAGATCTCCCTGCGAATGACTCGCGCGGAAATCGGCAACTACCTCGGCATGACGCTCGAAACTGTGAGCCGTGCCCTGTCCCGCATGGCGCGCGGCGATGTCATCCGGTTTCTCGAGAAAGGTCGCCGCGACATTCACATCCCCAGGGTCGACGCCCTGACGGCATTCATGCGGCAGGTCACGGCGCCGGTTGAAACCCCGCACGCGGTGATGTCCGGGCATTGAGATTCATCAACCGCATCCGTGCGCCCCGGGGCGCATACTGCCAACGTTCACAACAAAGGAGTGCTCCATGTTCCAGCAGATCCTCGTTCCCGTCGACGGAAGCGCGACCTCGATGAAGGGCCTCGACCAGGCGATCGACGTGGCGCGACTCGTCAACGGACGGCTGCGCCTGATCCATGTGGTCGACGAGTTGTCCGCCGCGATGGCGATGGACGCCTATGCCAGCTACGCAGGCGACTGGACCGGACTGCTGCGCGAGACCGGCGCCAAGCTGCTGGCGGAGTGCCGGCAGAAAGTCGAAGCCGCCGGCATCACCGTGGACACCGTGCTGCGCGACACCTTCGAAGGCCCGGTGCATGAGCTCGTGACGCAGGAAGCCGCCAACTGGCCCGCCGATCTCATCGTGCTCGGCACGCACGGTCGACGAGGGGCCAAGCGCCTGTTCCTCGGCAGCAGCGCCGAGCACATCCTGCGTTCTGCGCCGGCGCCCGTACTGCTGGTGCGCGCGGCCGATCAGGCCGAGGCCGCAGCCGAGCCTGCCGCCGAACGCGAACCGTTCCGCGTGCATCTCCCCAGCGGCACGGTGGCGCTCGAATGACCGCGGCTTCCCACCGCACGGCATGAGCTAGCGGCGGCGGCTGGAACCAGCCCACAGCGCAGGCGATCCAACGGAACGCCATGCGCAACGCCACCCCGTCAGTCCGGCGCGGCAGCCGGAACCCACGTGCAACGAGCCGCCCACCCGTCCGGCTCGCGGCGCTGGGCCTTGCCCTGTTGCTGGCCGCGTGTGCGTCTGCGCCTCCATTGCAGCAAGCGCAACCCGGAGGTGCCGCACCCTCTCCCACGGCATCGACCGCCGCGAGCCCCGCCTTCTCTTCCCTCGTCGCCAGCCGCAGCGCCAGCGTCGTCGACATCAGCACGCTGCGCATCGGGACTGACGACCGGGCGGCGGAACTGGAGATTGCGCCCGAGCTGGACTTCGCCGACCGGCTCGCCGACCCGCTGCCCGTCAGCGTGCGCATCAGCCAGACGCGCGATCTCGCTTCCGGCGTGATCCTCACGAGCGACGGGCTGATCCTGACAAGCGCGCATGTGATCGCCGGCGTGGACGAAGCGCAGGTTCGCCTCGACGACGGCCGGCGCTTTTCGGGTCGCGTGGTCGGCGTGGATCGGCGCACCGACGTCGGGCTCATGAAGATCGATGCGACCGGACTTCCGCCAGCACTCATCGGCGATTCGGCGGGGATCGCGCCCGGCGACTGGGTCGCGGCGATCGGCGCGCCGTTCGGTTTTCACGGAAGTGTCACAGCCGGCGTGGTGAGCGCCATCGACCGCTACGTGGCCGGCGGCGGCGAAGTGCCCTACATCCAGACCGATGTCGCGATCAATCCCGGCAGCTCGGGGAGCCCTCTGTTCAATAGCCGCGGCGAGGTGGTCGGCATCAATTCCATGATCTACAGCGGCAGCGGCGGCTACATGGGCCTCTCGTTCGCGGTGCCGATCAATCTCGCGATGCGGATCGCGGGGCAGCTCAAGTCCAGCGGCCGCGTGCAGCGCGCACGCATTGGCGCCGACTTCCAGGAGATGACCCCCGCGCTGGCGCAGTCCTTCGGCCTGAAGCAGCCGGCCGGCGCGCTCGTGGTGGGCGTGGATCCGAACGGCCCTGCGCGATCCGCCGGGCTGCTTCGCGGCGACGTGGTGACCGCGTTCGATGGCAAGCCGATCACGCGCTCGACCGAACTGCAACAACGGATATCGCAAGGCCGGGCGGGCAGCCGCAATGCGATGGAGGTGTGGCGACGCGGTGCCACGCGCACGCTCTGGGTCACCTTGTCCGAAGAAGCCGCGCCGCGCAGCATCCTGCGGCCGACCGCCGCTGTCGAATGGGGCGACGGCCTCGGCCTGAGCCTGGGCGAGCTGTCGTCCACCCAGCGCCTGCAACTCGGCATCGACGGCGGCCTCGTGGTGCGCGAAGCGGCAGGCGCAGCTCGCAGCGAAGGCATCCGCGCGGGCGATCTCATCGTGGCAGTCAACGACACCCGGATCGACCACATCGAAGACTTCCAGCGCACCCTCTCGACCATCGCTCCGGGTCGCAGCGTCGCCCTGCTGGTCTGGCGCGATCGCCGGCTGGCCTACGTGCCGGTGCGGCTGCCGGAGCGCGCGCTCAAGCCGGCGAGTTGAACACTGCCGCAGGCCGCTCTACAGTAAGTCGCTGTCCGACAGCGGGACGAGCGGTCGATACCTGCCCGGATGCAGCACTGCGTCATAGAAAGGACGTTCGGCCCTGGCCCGGGGCACTCAACGTGGAAAGAACAACTCGTGAGCGCTGCACCCCCTACCCAGGTATCCCAGGCGTTCGACGCCATGGACGCCTATCTCTTCCGGGAAGGCACCCATTCCCGGCTGCATGAGAGGCTGGGCGCTCATCTGGCCGCCGACGGGCAAGGCGCATCTTTCGGGGTCTGGGCGCCGAATGCGACGTCTGTATCGGTCATCGGGGACTGGAACGACTGGAACGGCCACGCCGACCCGCTCACGCCGCGCGCCGATTCGACTGGCGTCTGGGAAGGCCGCTGCCAGCGCGCCTGCCACGGCCAAGCTTACAAATACCGCATCACCGCAAGCGGCGGCCGCGTGCTCGAAAAGGCCGACCCGCTTGCCTGCTACGCCGAACAACCGCCTGCCACCGCGTCGCGGATCTGGTCACTCGACTACACCTGGAGCGATGCCGACTGGATGCAGCACCGTGCCGAACGTAACGCCGCCGATGCACCGGTTTCGATCTATGAAGTCCACGCGGGCTCGTGGCGCCGCAACGACGGCCAGCCGATGGGCTGGCGCGATCTCGCGCATGCGCTGGCCGAGTATGTGAACTCGATCGGCTTCACGCACGTCGAGCTGATGCCGGTTACGGAGCATCCGTTCTATGGATCGTGGGGTTATCAAACCACAGGCTATTTCGCACCAACTTCGCGCTATGGCACGCCGCAGGACTTCATGTACTTCGTCGACCACCTGCACCAGCGCGGCATCGGCGTGCTGCTGGACTGGGTGCCGTCGCACTTCCCGACCGACCCGCACGGCCTCGCATCGTTCGACGGCACGCATCTCTACGAGCATGCGGACCCACGCCAGGGCTTTCATCCGGAATGGAACTCGGCCATCTTCAACTACGGCCGCAACGAAGTCCGCAGCTTCCTGATGTCGTCGGGCCTCTTCTGGCTCGACCGGTATCACCTCGACGGTCTGCGGGTCGATGCGGTCGCGTCGATGCTGTATCTCGACTACGCGCGCCAGGGCAGCGGCTGGATTCCCAACCGGCACGGCGGCCGCGAGAACCTCGAGGCGATCCACTTCCTGCAGGAACTCAACCGCGCGACCTACCGGGACCACCCCGGCACCTTTACCGTGGCCGAAGAGTCCACCGCGTGGCCGCAGGTCTCGCGCCCGACCGACATGGGTGGGCTCGGCTTCGGCATGAAGTGGAACATGGGCTGGATGCACGACACCCTCGCCTACATGCGCGAGGACCCGGTGCACCGGCGCTATCACCACCACAGGCTGACCTTCTCGATGGTCTACGCCTTCAGCGAAAACTTCGTTCTGCCCCTGTCGCACGACGAAGTCGTCTACGGCAAGGGATCGCTGATCAACAAGATGCCCGGCGACGAATGGCAACAGTTCGCCAATCTGCGGCTGATGCTGTCGTACATGTGGGCGCATCCGGGCAAGAAGCTGCTTTTCATGGGCGGGGAATTCGCGCAGCGGCGCGAATGGACGCATGAAGGCGAGCTCGAATGGGGCTCGCTTCAATCCGAAAAGCATCGCGGCGTGCAGCATCTCGTGGGCGAACTCAATCGCCTGCTGCGCCAGGAGCCGGCCCTGCACGAGCTCGACTTCTCATCCGATGGCTTCCAGTGGCTGGAACCCAACGATCACGAGCAAAGCGTTGTCGCGTTCCTGCGACGATCCCACTCGAGCGGATCGGTGCTCGTGATCTGCAACATGACGCCGGTTCCGCGCCAGAACTACTGTGTCGGCGTTCCGAACGACGGCACCTGGGCCGAAGTCCTCAACACCGATGCGCGCGTGTTCGGCGGCTCGGGCTGGGGCAACCTCGGCGCGGTGCGTGCCTCGCCGATGCGCTCGCACGGGCAGCCCCATTCGGTGTGCCTCACGCTGCCGCCTCTCTCCACCCTCTTCCTGAAGGTCGTTGTCGATGATCAGCAAACTCCTGCTGCGTGACGACGCGCCCGTCCCGGTCGACGTGGTCGATGGCCGCAGCCGCGCGGTGGTCGATGCGGTCCTGCCGATCGTGGATGGCGGTCGCTTTGCGGTGAAGCGCACCGTTGGCGAAAGCGTGCACGTCACCGCGCATGTGTTCACCGACGGGCACGACGTGCCGCGCGTGATGCTCCAGTGGTGGAAGGAAGGCGACGAGCGATGCCACGAAGTCGCGATGAAGCTGCGCTACAACGACGAGTGGCTTGCCGACTTCACGCCGCCGGTCATGGGGCGCTACCGCTACACGGTGGTGGCCTGGGTCGATGCCTTCGAATCGTGGCGGCATGAACTGGTCCGCCGCGTCGACGCGGACGACATCCGCATCGCCGCGCGCACCGGCGCGATCGAAATTGCCGCCGCGGCCGAACGCACCAAGGGCGACGATCGCGAGACGCTCGCGCACTGGGCGCGCTCCCTCGAAGACGGCGCGAACGACAGCGCGATGGATGTCGCCGCGCTGAAGGCACTCGCGCTCGACGAAGAATTCGCCGCGATCGCCGAGCGCCATCCAGACCGTCATCTCGAATCGCGCTTCGCGGCCGAGATCCCGCTCGTGGTCGACCGCGAACGCGCGCGCTTCAGCACCTGGTACGAACTCTTCCCCCGCTCGGCCTCGTCGACGCCCGGCGCGCACGGCACCTTCCGCGATGTCGAAGAAAGGCTGCCCCTCATCGCGTCGATGGGCTTCGATGTGCTCTACATGCCGCCGATCCACCCCGTCGGTCGCGTGCAACGCAAGGGACGCAACAACACGCTCACGCCGGAACCCGGCGACGTCGGCAGCCCATGGGCCATCGGCGCGGCAGAAGGCGGCCACAAGGCGCTGCTGCCCGAACTCGGCACGCCGGAGGACTTCCGCCGTCTGGTCGCGGCCGCGTCGCGCATGGGCATCGACATCGCGATGGACATCGCCTTCCAGTGCGCGCCGGACCACCCCTACGTCAAGGAGCATCCGACCTGGTTCCGCTGGCGCCCGGATGGCACGGTGCAGTACGCAGAGAACCCGCCGAAGAAATACCAGGACATCTATCCCTTTCACTTCGAAAGCCCCGACTGGCAGGGGCTCTGGAGTGAACTCAAATCGGTGTTCGATCACTGGATCGCGCAGGGCGTGACCGTCTTCCGCGTCGACAACCCGCACACCAAGTCGTTTGCCTTCTGGGAATGGGTCATCACCGAGGTAAAGCGCGAACACCCCGAAGCGATCTTCCTCGCCGAAGCCTTCACCCGGCCGAAGGTGATGCACCGGCTCGCCAAGCTGGGCTACACGCAGTCCTACACCTACTTCACCTGGCGCAACAGCAAGGAAGAGCTCACCGAATACTTCACCCAGCTGAACGAAGCACCGGGTAGGGAGTACTTCCGCCCCAACGTGTGGCCCAACACGCCGGACATCCTTCATGCCGCACTGCAGACCGGCGAAGAGCCAGTGTTCAGGGCACGCCTGGTGCTCGCCGCGACGCTGGCGGCCAACTACGGCATGTACGGGCCCGCCTACGAGCTGCTGGAGCACCTTCCGCGTGGCCCGTCGAGCGAGGAATACCTCGATTCCGAGAAGTACCAGCTGCGCCACTGGGACTGGAGCGCCGAGGCGGGCCTGCGCCCCTTCATCGCGCGCATCAACCAGATCCGCCGCGCCAACGACGCCTTGCAGTACGACCACAGCCTGCGCTTCCTCGACATCGGGAACGACCACCTCATCGCCTACATGAAGACATCTCCGGATGAATCCCGCGCGGTGGTCACGGTGGTCAATCTCGATCCGCACAACACGCAGATCGGCTGGCTGCATCTCGACCCCGACCTGATCGGCGTGCCGCGCGACCGCACCTTCCAGATGCATGACCTGCTGACGGACCAGCGCTTCGTCTGGAGCGGTACGCATCACTACATCGAGCTCGACCCGCATCGGATGCCGGCCCACGTCATGGCGGTCCGGCGGCGCCTGCGCGACGAGCGGGACTTCGACTACTACGCATGAGAGTGACCCCATGAACGCTCCCCTGCCGGCACTGGTCCTCGAGACCACCGAGATCGACACCTCCGATGATCCGACGTGGTACCGCGACGCCGTGATCTACCAGGTCAACATCAAGGCGTTCAGCGATTCCAATGCCGACGGCGTGGGCGACTTCAAGGGCCTCACCGGCAAGCTCGACTACGTGAAGGAGCTCGGCGTCAACACCATCTGGCTGATGCCCTTCTACCCCTCGCCATTGCGCGACGATGGCTACGACATCGCCGCCTACGAGGACGTGCACCCGCCCTACGGGACGCTCGACGATTTCCGCGAGATGCTCGACGAGGCGCACAAGCGCGAGCTGCGCGTGATCATCGAGCTGGTCATCAACCACACATCGAGCGACCACCCGTGGTTCCAGGCCGCGCGCGCCGCGCCGCCCGGCTCGCCCGAGCGCGACTTCTACGTGTGGAGCGACACCGACACGCTCTACAGCGGCACCCGCATCATCTTCACCGACACGGAGAAATCCAACTGGAGCTGGGACCCGGTCGCGAAGGCCTACTACTGGCACCGCTTCTTCAGCCACCAGCCGGACCTCAACTTCGACAACCCACAGGTGCTCGAAGCGGTGTTCCGCGTGATGCGCTTCTGGCTCGACATGGGGGTGGACGGCTTTCGGCTCGATGCGATTCCATACCTCATCGAGCGCGACGGCACCACCAACGAGAACCTGCCGGAGACGCACGAGGTCATCAAGAAGCTGCGCGCCGCGATCGACGCCAACTACAAGAACCGCTTCCTCCTTGCCGAAGCCAACATGTGGCCCGAGGACGTCCGTGGCTACTTCGGCGAAGGCGACGAGTGCCACATGGCGTATCACTTCCCGCTGATGCCGCGCATGTACATGGCCATCGCGCAGGAAGACCGCGACCCGATCGTCGAAATCATGCAGCAGACGCCCGACATCCCGGACAACTGCCAGTGGGCCATCTTCCTGCGCAACCACGACGAGCTCACGCTGGAGATGGTGACCAACCGCGAGCGTGACTACATGTACACCACCTACGCGGCGGATGTGCAGGCACGCATCAACCTCGGCATCCGCCGCCGGCTCGCGCCGCTGATGGACAACGACAAGGACCGCATCAAGCTGATGAACAGCATGCTGCTGTCGATGCCGGGCTCGCCCATCATCTATTACGGCGACGAGATCGGCATGGGCGACAACGTGTTCGTCGGCGACCGCAACGGCGTACGCACGCCGATGCAATGGAGCCCTGACCGCAACGGCGGCTTCTCGCGCGCCGACCCGCAGCGGCTCTACCTGCAGCCGATCATGGACGCGATGTACGGCTATGAAGCCGTCAACGTCGAGACGCAGTTGCGCGACAAGAGTTCGCTCCTGCACTGGACCCGCCGCATGCTCGCAGTGCGCAAGACCAGCCGCGCGTTCGGCCGCGGGCGCCGCACCTTTCTCAAGCCCGGCAATCGCAAGATCCTCGCCTACATCAGCCAGCACGGCGAGGACGTGATCCTCTCGGTGTTCAACCTCTCGCGAGCGGCGCAGCCGGTGGAGCTGGACCTTTCCGAGTTCAAGGGCCGCATCCCGGTCGAGATGCTGGGCCGCACCTCGTTCCCGCCGATCGGCGAGCTGCCTTACCTGCTCACGCTACCGACGCATGGCTTCTACTGGTTCAGGCTGACCGACGAGGCGCCCATGCCAAGCTGGCACCAGGAAGGCGTCGCCCTGCTCGACCGGCCGGTGCTGGTGCTCTTTGACGGCTGGACCAGCCTGTTCCGCGAAAAGGTCATGCCGTGGCGCATCGGTTTCGCCGACCGCCTCAGCAAGCAGGTCGAGACCGACACGCTGCCGCGGCACATCGAGGCGCAGCGCTGGTATGCAACAAAGGGCGCGCTCATCCTGCGTGCGCAGTTCTGGGATCAGGCGGTCTGGCAGATTGGCCGCTTCAGCTGGATGCTGCCGCTGCTCTCGCTCGAAGGCCCGCCTGAACCGGCGATCTACTTCATGCCGCTCGCACTCGCCTGGGAAGACCATGACGAAGACCGCATGAAGGGCTTGCAGCCCGCTGCCATCGCCAAGGTGCGCCAGCAGGCCAACGTGGGCGTGATGGCCGACGCCTTCTACGACGAGCCCTTCTGTCGCGAGTTCATCCGCGCGATCGTGAAGGACACCACCCTGCAGAGCGCGCACGGCCGGCTGCACTTCAGGCCGACTGCACTGGGGCGCGAATTCCCGGTCGAGGCGATCGACGAACTGCGCGTGAGCCAGCCCAGCCCGGTCAGCAGCAACACCGTCGTCACGCTCGGCGAGACGCTGTTCCTCAAGGGCTACCGGCACGTGCGGGCCGGCGTCAACCCGGAACTCGAGATGGGCCGCTACCTCGCGGAGGATGCCGGCTTCGTGCACGGCGTGCCGGTGGTCGGCGCACTCGAATACACCGGCAACGACGGCACCGAAATGACGCTTGGCCTGCTGCAGGCCTACGTGCCCAATCAGGGCGACGGCTGGGAATACACGCTCGCCTACCTGGAGCGTGTGCTCGACGAGATGCGGGACATCGACCCCGCTTCGCTCGCCGATGCGCACGGCGCCTTCATCGCGCTGATCGAAGTACTCGGGCGCCGCACCGCCGACCTGCACAACGCACTCGGACGGCCGACCGACAACAAGGCCTTCGCACCCGAGCCGCTGACCGCGCAAGACCTCCAGCGCCTGCGCGACACGATCCGCGCCGAAGCGGGCGCCACGCTCGCGCAATTGCGCGAGTACATCCGCACCAACCCGCCGGGCTCGGTGGCCGAGGACGCAACCCGCCTGCTGGGCATGCAGGACGCAATCAACACCTTCATCAACCATGTGTCGATCGAAGGAAAGACAGGGCGGCGCACGCGCTACCACGGCGACTATCACTTGGGACAAGTGCTGGTCACGCGCAACGACTTCGTCATCATCGATTTCGAAGGCGAGCCGGCGCGCCCCATCGAGGAGCGGCGGGGCAAGCAATCGCCACTGCGCGATGTGGCCGGCATGCTGCGTTCCTTCAACTACGCACGCTGGAGCGCGCTGCGCCGTGCGGCGCAGAACGTGGGCGAACTGGCCCGCCTCGATGCCGCGGCGCGCGAGTGGGAGGCGGAGACGCGCGCCGCATTCCTCTCCGGCTACAGCCAGGCGCTTTCGCCCACGCTGGGCCCCGTCGACGAGCAGTTGCTGAAGCTCTTCGAGTTGGAGAAAGCGTTCTACGAACTGCGCTACGAACTCGACAACCGCCTCGACTGGGTGCCTGTGCCCCTCCAAGGCATCCTCGCCATGCTGGACCGCACGGCGGTCCGCTGACTCGCACACCCAGGAGAGTTCCATGGAAAGCCTCTCGATGCATCTGGAACCGCTGCGCGCGTTCCTGTTCCAGATCGGTGCCCTCTTCCCCCGGTTCCTCTTTGCGGTGCTCGTGGTGGTCGTCGGATGGCTGCTGGCGAAGGCCGTGCGCTTCGCGGTGGTCCGGGGGCTGCATGCGATGAACTTCCAGGTCCTGACCGAACGCTCGGGCCTGGACAACTTCCTGCGACAGGGCGGCATGGTGTCGGATGCGACCGCCGTCTTCGGCGTGCTCGCGTACTGGATGGTGATCCTCGCCGCGCTGGTGGTGGCCTTCAACGGGCTCGGCCTCGCCTACGTCACCGACCTGCTCGGGCGCGTGATGTGGTTCGTCCCCAACCTGATCGTGGCGCTGCTGGTGCTGGCCTTCGGGGCGTACTTCGCGAAGTTCGTCGGCGATGCAGTGACCAGCTACGGCCGCAACACCGGCATGCAGGATTCACTGCTGCTGGGCAAGGTCGCTCAATACGCGATCCTTCTCTTCGTGATCCTGATCGCGCTCGACCAGGTCAAGGTGGGTGGCGACATCGTGCGCCAAAGCTTCCTCATCATCCTGGCCGGCGTGGTGTTCGCGCTTGCGCTGGCTTTCGGGCTCGCGGGCAAGGACTGGGCCGCGCGGCAGATCGAGCAATGGTGGCCGCGCGAGCGGCAGGCGCCTCCGCGAAGCAACTTGCGCGAGCCTCCGCCCACGCGCGAGGTTCCCACCCCGCCAAGGCCGCACGTCCCCTCCTGGCCGCATCGCGGCAATGACCACGACCGGCCGCATCCGTGACGAAGCGCGACCATGTTCCCCTGACGGCCATCTGGCCCGGCAGGCCGTACCCGCTCGGCGCCACCTGGGACGGGCACGGCGTCAACTTCGCACTTTTCTCCAAACACGCGGAAGGCGTCGAGCTGTGCCTCTTCGATGACAAGGGCCGCCACGAGCGGCAGCGCATCCGCCTGCGCGAACGCACCAACGATGTCTGGCACTGCTACCTGCCCGAAGCAAGGCCCGGCATGGCCTACGGCTATCGCGTGCACGGCCGCTACAAGCCTGAAGAAGGCCATCGCTTCAATCCGCACAAGCTGCTGCTCGATCCCTACGCGAAGGACCTGATCGGCGAGCTGCGATGGAGCGACGCGCTCTATGGCTACTCGGTCGGAAGCAAGCGGCAGGACTTGTCCTTCGACCGGCGCGACAGTGCCGCCTTCATGCCCAAGAGCCGTGTGCTCGAAACCGCCTTCACCTGGGGAGAGGACCGCCGGCCCGAGGTGCCCTGGCAGGACATGGTGATCTACGAGATGCACGTGCGCGGCTTCAGCAAGCTGCACCCGGGCATCCCCGAACACCTGCGAGGCACCTACGGAGCGCTCGCCACCGAACCCGCCATCGAGCACCTGAAGCGCCTCGGCGTGACCACCATCGAGCTGCTGCCGGTGCATGCCTATCTGAACGACCGCCACCTCGCCGAGAAGGGCCTGCAGAACTACTGGGGCTACAACACGCTCGGCTACTTCGCCCCAGAGGTGCGCTACAGCGCATCGGGCAAGGTGAAGGAGTTCAAGACGATGGTGAAGACCCTGCATGCGGCGGGCTTCGAGGTGATCCTCGACGTGGTCTACAACCACACCTGCGAAGGCAACCACCTGGGGCCGACCCTGTCGATGCGCGGCGTGGACAACGCTTCCTACTACATCGCCAACGCGCAGCAGCCGCGCTACTACGACGACTTCACCGGCTGCGGCAACACGGTCAACCTCGAACAGCCGCGCGCGCTGCAACTCGTGATGGACTCGCTGCGCTACTGGGCCGAGGAGATGCATGTCGACGGCTTCCGCTTCGACCTCGCGTCGGCACTTGCGCGCGAGGCCGGCAAGGTCGAGAACCTCGGCGGCTTCTTCGATGCGATCCGGCAGGACCCGACGCTCAACTGCGTGAAGCTCATTGCCGAGCCGTGGGACCTCGGCCATGGCGGCTACCAGGTCGGCAACTTCCCGCCCGGCTGGGCGGAATGGAACGACCGCTACCGCGACGGCATGCGCGGTTGGTGGAAAGGCGATGAAGGCGTGGCCGGCGAAGTCGCCAAGCGGCTCGCGGGCTCGCAGGATCTTTATGGCTGGTCCGGCAAGGGCCCGCACGCCAGCATCAACTTCGTCACCGCGCACGACGGCTTCACGCTGCAGGATCTCGTCTCGTACAACCAGAAGCACAACGAGGCGAACGGCGAGGACAACCGCGATGGCCACGACAACAACCTCTCATGGAACTGCGGCGCCGAAGGGCCGACCGACGACCCCGCCGTCAACGCACTGCGCGAGCGCCAGAAGCGCAACCTGCTCGCGACGCTGCTGCTCTCGCAAGGCGTGCCGATGCTGCTGGCCGGCGACGAACGCGGGCACAGCCAGCGCGGCAACAACAACGCCTACTGCCAGGACAACGAACTCACCTGGCTCGACTGGTCGCATTCGCCCGACGCCGATGCCCTCCAGGCCTTCGTCGCGCTGCTGATCCGCACGCGGCGACAGCACCCGTCCTTCCGGCGCCGAAGTTTTTTTCGCGGCGAGCCGTCCGCCGAGAGCGTCGCCAAGGACGTGGTCTGGCTGCGCCCCGACGGCGGCGAGATGGCGCCCGCCGACTGGGGCCCGCACGTGCGCTGCCTCGGCATGCTGTTCTCGGGTACCGGTCTCATCGATGTCGGCCCGCGCGGCGAGCCGCAGCAGGACAACGACTTCATCCTGCTGCTGAACGCCTATCACGAGCCCCTGCCCTTCGTGCTCCCGAACTCCGGCAACCGCTGGACGCGGCTGATCGACACCGCGCACGAATCCGAAGCCTCCGCCGACGTGACAGAGCCGTCGTACCTGCTGCAGGACCGCACCCTGGCGCTCCTTCGCAGAACGCTGGGCAAAGCATGAGACACATGCACGCCATGCCCTTCGGCGCCGAACCTCTGGTCGGCGGGCGCGGCGTGCGCTTCAGGCTCTGGGCGCCCGGTGTGTCCAACGTCGTGCTCGAATGGTCGCTGGCCGGTTCATGGTGCGATGCCGCGATGAAGCGCGCGCCGGACGGCTGGCACGAATGCGTCGTGGCCGAAGCCGGTGCCGGCGACCGCTATCGCTATCGCCTGCCGGACGGCCTGCGCGTGCCCGACCCTGCATCGCGCTACAACCCCGATGACGTGCACGGCCCGAGCGAAGTGGTCGACCCGCGCGAACACGCATGGTGCGACGGTGAATGGACCGGCCGCCCCTGGAAAGAAGCCGTGATCTACGAGATGCACGTGGGCGCCTTCACGCCCGAGGGCACCTTCAAGGCAGCACAGCGACGTCTCGCCGATCTCGCGGCACTCGGCATCACGGCGATCGAGCTGATGCCGCTCGCCGACTTCCCCGGAAAGCGCAACTGGGGCTATGACGGCGTGCTGCCCTTTGCGCCCGACGCCTCGTATGGCACGCCTGCGGAACTCAAGGCCTTCGTCGATGCGGCCCACGGGCTGGGCCTCATGGTGCTGATCGACGTGGTCTACAACCACTTCGGGCCGGAAGGCAACTATCTGCATGTGTACTGCCCGGAGTTCTTCAACCCCGCCAGGCAGACACCGTGGGGCGCGGCGATCCACTTCGACGGACCGGGCTCGCGCACCGTGCGCGACTTCTTCGTGCACAACGCGCTCTACTGGATCGAGGAATATCGCTTCGACGGCCTGCGCATGGACGCGGTGCATGCCATCCACGACACCTCCGCGACGCCCATCGTGGAGGAGATCTGCACCGCGCTGCACAAGGGCCCGGGTCGTCATCGCGAAATCCATGTGGTGCTGGAGAACGACCGCAATGAGGCGCACCGGCTTGAGATCGACCTGGACGGCACGCCCATTGCTGCGACCGCGCAGTGGAACGACGACCTGCATCACGCCGCCCACGTGCTGCTGACCGGCGAGACCGACGGTTACTACGCAGACTATGCGCAGCGGCCGCTGGAGCAGTTCGGGCTCGCGCTGGCACAGGGCTTCATCTACACCGGCCAGCCTTCGCGCTTCCGAGACGGCGAACCTCGCGGCGAGCCCTGCGACCATCTGCCGCCGGCCGCCTTCGTCTCTTTCTTGCAGACGCACGACCAGGTCGGCAACCGCGCGTTCGGCGAGCGCATCGACTCGCTCACCGATCCCGCGCGTCTGCTCGCTGCGCGCGCGTGCGTGCTGCTCTCACCGCGCACGCCGATGCTCTTCATGGGCGAGGAGTACGGCGCGAAGACGCCCTTCCAGTACTTCTGCGACTTCGGCCCCGAGCTGGCGTCGGCCGTGGCCGCCGGTCGACGGGAGGAGTTCGGCGGCTTCGCCTCGTTCTCGAACGATGGCAGGAAGCGGAGCATTCCGGACCCGAATGACGAAGCGACTTTCCTTGCGTCGCGGCTCGACGAGGCCGAGCACTCCGCCAGCGGGCACGCGGAGGCCCTGCGCGAAATCGGCGCGCTGCTCGTGCTCCGGCAGCTCGAGCTGGTGCCGCGCTTCGGCAACCGCACCCACGTGCAGAGCTGGTCCTGCGAGGGCGATGCGTTGCGCATCGTGTGGAAGCTCGACGGCGGACACAGACTGCACCTCATCGCCAACTTCGGCCAGACGACGAGTCGCGTCGCGTGGCCACCGGGCCGCATCATCCACATGCTGCGGGCGATGGAGGCGCCCGGCGACAGCGTGCTGATCCAGCTGCTGCCGGGCGGCGTGTGCGCATCGATCGACGAGGCACCGCATGAGTGAGTCATTCCCCCTGCCATCGCACGAGGTGGAAGCGCTTCTCTCGCTCTGCCGACGCCACGGCATCGCCACCGACTACGTGGATGCCTTCGGACATCGACACGACGTCTCCCACGAGGCGCTTGCGACGCTGCTCACCGATGCGGGCTTTGTTGCGGACATGCCCTTCGCCGCCGCACAGGCGACAGCCGAACGCGACGCATGGCGCCATGCAATCCCGCCGGTGCAGGTCGTCGTCTTCGGTACCGATGGCTTCGCGATCGACATGCGCCTGCCCGCGCAACTCGCGCATTTCAAATGGCGCGTGGTGGACGAGAGCGGTGTGTTCCACGAAGGTGCAGTGCGCACCGAGCGACTGGAAGTCATCGACCGCGCGACGTTCGGCGACGAGGCCTACACGCGCTACCGCGTGCCGCTCACGCTCGCGCTACCGGAGGGCTATCACCGCCTGAGTCTCGTCGGCTTTCCCGGCGAGACCCTGCTGGTCAGCGCGCCCGAGCGCTGCCACCAGCCGGATGCGCTGCAGGACGATGCGCGCGTCTGGGGATTCACGCTCCAGCTCTACGGGCTGCGCTCACGCCGCAACTGGGGCATCGGCGACTTCAGCGATCTCGCGGACTTCGCCGAACATGCAGCGCGCGAAGGCGCCGATGTGGTGGGACTCAACCCGCTGCATGCGCTGTTCCCGCACAACCCCCTCCACATCAGCCCGTACAGCCCGTCGTCTCGCGCGCAACTCAACGTGCTCTACATCGACGTGGAGGCAGTGCCGGACTTTCGCGATTGCGCCCCAGCCCGCGAGCGCGCGCAATCGCCGGCCTTCCAGGCGAGGCTGTCGGCGCTGCGCGCCGCCACGCTCATCGACCATCCTGGCGTGGCTGCCACCAAGCACGAGGTGCTGCGCCTGCTGTATTCGCACTTCCGCGGACGCCAACCGGCCGATGCCGAAGCAGCAGCCTTCGCGCGCTTCCGCGAACTCGGCGGCGAGGCGCTGCATCAGCATGCGCTCTACGAGGCACTCCAGGCGCACTTCCATGCGGTCGATGCCGGTATCTGGGGCTGGCCCGAATGGCCGGCGGAGTTCCGCGATCCGTCGTCGCCAGCCGTGGCCCGCTTTGCGGTCGAGCACGCGGAGCATGTCGGCTACTACGAGTACCTGCAATGGCAGGCCGCGCGACAACTCGAAGCCGCAGGTGAAAGAGCGAAAGCCGCCGGCATGGGCCTCGGGCTCTATCTCGACCTGGCGGTCTCGGTGGATCGCGCGGGCTCGGACGCATGGCGGCACCGCCGCACCTTCGCGCTCGCCGCACGCGTCGGCGCACCGCCGGATGCGTTCAATCCGCAGGGACAGGACTGGGGCCTTCCGCCCCTGCGGCCCGATCGCCTGCGCGCCTCGCAATACCGAATCTTCATCGAGGCCCTGCGCGCCAACATG
Source organism: Variovorax sp. Sphag1AA (assembly GCF_014192575.1). Lineage (GTDB taxonomy): Bacteria > Pseudomonadota > Gammaproteobacteria > Burkholderiales > Burkholderiaceae_C > Variovorax. Next base: position 1,272,230 of record NZ_JACHYC010000001.1, read on the forward strand.
CGCGGCGCCGGCGCGATCCGCATCGACCACGTGATGATGCTGATGCGGCTCTTCTGGATTCCCGAGCAGGGCACCGCGCGCGACGGCACCTACGTGGGTTATCCGGTCGACGAGCTGTTCGCGATCCTCGCGCTTGAAAGCCGGCGCCATCGATGCCTCGTGATCGGCGAAGACCTCGGCACCGTGCCCGAATCCATGCGCGAGACGCTGAGCCGCTATGGCGTGCTGTCCTATCGGCTGCTGTACTTCGAACGCGATGGAGGCGGTCGATTCCGCGGGCCGGCGGAGTACCCGCGCCAGGCGGTCGCCGCCGTGAGCACGCATGACCTGCCCCCGCTCGCAGGCTGGTGGTCGGCGCATGACCTGAAGGAACGGCACGCACTCGGCCTGATCGACGACGCGGCGCTCGAACGCCTGCGCAACGAACGCCGTCACGACCGGCAGCGCCTGCTCGAAGCGGTGCGCACCGACGGCCACGAATCGCTGCACGACACCGGCGATGTCGAGTCACCGCTCGGCGCCGACGATGCCAGCGCGTTGCACGCCTTCCTTGCGCGCGCGCCGTGCAGCCTGATGATGGCGCAGCTCGAAGATGCGCTGGCGCAGGTCGAGCAGCCCAACCTTCCCGGTACGACGGTCGAGCATCCGAACTGGCGGCGCAAGTACGCGTTGCCCGTCGAGACGCTGTGGGACGCCGAGACGATGCGCAAGCTCGGCGCAGCGATGGTGCGTATCCGACCGCAGCCGGACCGCTCCACGGTGGAACGTGGCCGCGCACCTGCACGCGTGCCCCGCGCGACCTACCGCCTGCAGTTGCACGGCGGGTTCACCTTCGACGACGCGGTGCGCATCGTTCCCTACCTTGCGAGTCTCGGCATCAGCCATGTCTATTGCTCTCCGATCCACCGCGCGCGACCGGGCAGCATGCACGGCTACGACGTGGTGGCGCACGACGAGATCAACCCCGAGCTCGGCGGCATGCCGGCATTCGAGCGCTTCACGCAGGCCTTGCGACGGCACCGCATGAGCCAGCTCATCGACCTCGTGCCGAACCACATGGGTGTGCTCGGCACCGACAACCGCTGGTGGATGGACGTACTCGAGCACGGCGTGTCGTCGCGCTACGCGCGGCACTTCGACATCGACTGGCATTCGCCAACGCCCGGCCTCCTTGGCAAGGTGCTGGTGCCGGTGCTTGGCGCGCCGTACGGCGAAGTGCTGGAGCGCGGCGAGCTGCGCCTTGAATGGAACGCGGCCGAAGGCGCATTCGGCATCGGCTACTACGACCATCGCTTCCCGCTCGCACCCAGGAGCCACGCCGCCATCATCGAGCGCGCGGTACGCCTGTGCCGCGAGGACTGCGGCGACCTGTCGCTGGTGAACGGCATCGCCTGGGCGTTCCGCGAGCTGCCCTCCTCGCCGCCCGCATCGCGCGACGGATGGGAGGAGCGCGAACGCGACCGGCAGCGCCTGAAAGCGCAACTCGCGTCACTGGCCGCCGGCCGGCCCGCGATCGCGCAGGCCATCGCCGAGGCCGTCGACGAGTTCAACGCGCCCCGCCAGAAGGATGCCCTGCACGCGCTGATCGACGCTCAGTCGTACCGGCTCGCCTACTGGCGCACCGCAGCGGACGAGATCAACTACCGCCGCTTCTTCGACGTGAACGAGCTCGCGGCATTGCGCACCGAGCGCGAAGCCGTCTTCGAAGCCACGCATGCGCTCGCGCTCGACCTCGCGGCGCGCGGCTGGGTCGACGGCTTGCGCATCGACCACCCGGACGGACTGCTGGACCCGGCGCAGTACTTCCAGCGCCTGCAGGACGGCTTCGCGCTGCGCTGTGGAGAGGCCAAGGGCGTGACCGGCGCGGACGGACGGCCATCGCGACCGCTCTACGTGGTGGCGGAGAAGATCGCTGCACCGCACGAAGAAGTGCCTGAGACGTGGGCCATCCACGGCACCACCGGCTATCGCTTCGCCAATGTGGCGAACGCGGTGCTCGTCGAGCAACGATCGGGGCGCCGGCTCGACAGGGTCTGGCGCGCATTCACCGGATCCGGTGAGCGGTTCGACGAAGTGGTTCGGCAGGCCAAGCAGGAGGTGGTGCGCGGGGCGCTCGCCTCCGATCTCGAAGTGCTCGCGCTGACGCTGCTACGCATCGCGAAGAGCAGCCGGCGCAGTTGCGACTACACGCTCAACACGCTGCGCGAGATCATCGCGACCGTGGCCGCGTGCCTCGGGGTCTACCGCACGTACAACACCGATGCATCGACCGTGCAGGACCGCCACTACGTCGACCAGGCCGTCGAGGCCGCGCGCGAAAGGCTCCAGTTGCCGGAGGATTCGGTGTTCGGGTTCGTCCGCAACGCCTTGCTCGGCCATTCGCCGGAGGGCTCCGACACCGCCGTGGCACGCATGGCAGTGCGATTCGCGCGGCGCTTCCAGCAGTTCAGTGCGCCCGCGGCTGCCAAGGGCGTGGAAGACACCGCGTTCTATCGCTACTTTCCGCTGAGCTCGCTCAACGAAGTCGGCGGCGAACCCGACCACATCGGCATGTCGGTCGCCGAGCTTCATGAAGCCAGCGCGGACCGCCAGAGACGCTGGCCGCACACGATGCTCGCCACCTCCACGCACGACAACAAGCGCTCGGAGGACGTTCGCTTGCGCATCGACGTGCTCTCGGAGTGCCCCGGGCTCTGGCGTCTCGCGCTGCGCCGCTGGCGGACGATGAACGCGCCGCACCGTGGCGTGGTCTCGGCGATGCACGAGTACCTGCTCTACCAGACGCTGCTCGGGACGATGGACCCGGTCGAACTCGATGCAACCGCGCACGAGGCCTACATCGATCGCATCGAGCGCTACATGCTGAAGGCCGCGCGTGAAGGCAAGCGAGGCACGTCATGGACACATCCCGATCCGGCCTACGAGGAATCGCTCGCGCGCTTCGTCTACGGCGTGCTCGCATCGCATCCAGACAACCTGTTCCTGGGTGAAGTGCGCCGCGCGGCGAGCGCACTGGACCGCTACGGCGCACTCAACGGCATCAGCCTCACGCTGCTCAAGTTCTGCTCGCCGGGCGTGCCCGACATCTACCAGGGCTGCGAACTCATCGACCGCAGCCTTGTCGATCCGGACAACCGTCGTGCGGTCGACTACGGCCTGAGACAAAGCCGCTTGCAGGAATTGCAGTCCCTTGCATCCCGGGACGACCTGGAGTCCGCCGTGCGTGCGCTCGTCGACACGCTGAGCGATGGTCGCGCCAAGCTCTGGCTGATCTGGCGGCTGCTGGCGCTGCGCGCGCAGGACGCGGAGTTCTTCCGCGAAGGCAGCTACGAGCCGATCGAAGTGCACGGCCCGCGCGCGCATCACCTCGTGGCATTCATGCGCAGGCATCGCGGCCGCGTGCTGATCGCGGTCGCCGTGCGCTTCTTCGCCACCCTTGACGGGCCTGCCGTCTGGCGCACCAGCGGCACCGGCAGTGGCTGGTCCGCGCATGCGTGGGAAGACGCCGAACTACATCTTCCGCCCGGAACCGGCGCACTCGAATTAGATGATTGCATCACGGGTATCCGCCACGTCGCACACGGGGGCAGGCTGCCGGTGGCACAGTTACTGCGCTCCTTTCCGGGAGCCGCGCTGGTCGGCGGCGAGTCTGCCCGCGCCCGAAACGGTCCGTAGGAGACCACTGACATCCGGACGCGACGACTGCCGCTCCAACGCACTGCCGGTTGGAGTATCCGGGGTGTTCCAAATACAGATGGTCAACCAGAGACGGAGACATCCATGGCAACAGAGGCAATCTATTGCTTCGATACGGCAACGGTGCGGTTCGCGATCTACCTGGAAGGCGGCGGCCGCGTCGTGGCGGAAATCGGCGAAGACCCCTTGAGGGACTTCTTCGGGGCGGACGGCGGCGGCGAGAGCCTGGTGGAGGCCTACGCGCGGAACGCCGGACTCATCAACACACGGGCGATCGAGCGTCACGTCGCGAGCGGCGGACGCCCGGTATGTCTCGAATCGTCGGACTTCGCGCTACTGGAGCACGAGGCCTGAGTTTTCCAGCTTCATGCTCGTCGCGGGGAAAGCAACCGCGTCGAGCGTGGGGATGCTCTGGTGTTGCCAACAACACCGCGCGAAGATTGCTGCATTGCAGCAAGAATCAACTGCGCGATGAAACGAAAGGCACCAACAGAACGCATCCCTGTGACCGATCAGGTCGGAAAGCGACACATTGTTGTGCGATACGTGGAAGTGGACACGAGCCCTACCTCCAGCGAGCAGCAGCCGGCGGAGGTCATCGAGTACCGCCTCGAAGCAGGCCGCAGCGTCAAGCGCACTGGCGCCGATACTTTCCAGACGGCCGACGGAGTGCTCATGTTGAAAGTCCTGGAGCCGTAGGCCCGGCCCCTAAACGTCCTTGGCCGCCCGCTTCACGGTGGCCAGCAGCGCCCCCGCCCCGATGAACGTCAACCCCGACAGCCGGTTGAAGGCCTTCGCCCTCCCCTTGACCCGCAGCCATGGCGAAAGACGCGAAGCAAACGCGGCATAGGACATCAGCCAGAACAACTCGAAGCAGATGAAGGTTCCGCCCAGGATGGCGAACTGATAGAGCTGCGGCGAAGCCGGATTGATGAACTGCGGAAAGAACGCAGTGAAGAAGAGCAAGGCCTTCGGATTGCTCGCGCCCACCAGAAAGCCCTTGGCGTAGAGCGCCTTGCGGCTCGAGCGACCCATGGTGCCGGAAGGAAGTTCAAAGCTCGAAGTCGTGGAGCGCAACGTCGTGATGCCGATGTACAGCAGGTAGCAGACGCCGAACCACTTGATCGCATGGAAGAGCGTTTCGGATGCAGCAAGCACGGCGCCCACCCCGATCGCGGAACACACCATGATGCCGACGACGGCGGTGACGCTGCCGATGGCTGAAAAGAACGTGCGCCGGACCCCGTGATTCACCCCGTTCGAAACGCACATCAGCACGCTCGGGCCGGGCGTCACGGTCAGGACAAAGACAGCGACGGTGTAGAGCAACCAGGTCTGCAGGGACATGAGGATTCCTAAGGGGCGACCAGCGATTGTGCCGCCAGCGCCCCTGCGGAATCAGCGCGCATCAAGGCAGGAAGTTGAGCGTCTCCGGCAACGGCGGCACCACAGGCATCTCGAACACCGGGCCGACCCCGTCGGGATCGATCACCTGCGCACCATCGGTTGCGAAGAACACCGCGATCTGCGTTTGCGCCGCGACGGCAAACGGAGCGGCCTTGGCGATGCCGATGTTGGTGAGGAAGGTGTGCGGGTTCTTGGGGATCGCTCCGCCCGTCGCGGCAAAGGCCAGGTCGTTGCGGAAGTACAGGGCGCGATCCGCGAGTTGCCCCGCGCGAAGGATCGCGGTGGCCGTCGGGTTGGGCACGGTCTGGTCGCCCTTGGCGAACTGCACGATCACCGGCTTGGCCGCATTGCCCGGCAGCGGCTGCCGACGGATGTACGGCGCATACGACACCGGATTGCCCGACTGCTGCGCCCACACGTTGTGTTCGAGCACGACCTGGATCGCGTCCGCGCCCGCCACGTTGTTCACCAGCGGCGACTGGTCGCGCAGCGGCATGTTCTCGTTGAAGTTCAGGTTGTAGGGCACCGGCACGTTCGGCGTCGGTGGCAGGTTGAGCAGTTGCGGCACGCGCGTGGCAAGCGCCACCGCAGTCAGGACGCGGAACTGGCCAAGACGCGCAACTTCAGTGATCGAGCCGCCCGGCACATTGGGCACACCCGCCCTCACCGAGCCTTCCATGCCGAGGAAGATCGTGCCGTAGATGCCGCCGAAGGATTGGCCGGCGTAGTAGATGCGGGTCTTGTCGATGTCGACCGAGCCATCGCCGTCGACGTCGATGCCGACCTGGATCTGTCGCACCAGTTGCATCAGATCGACCACGGTCTGGCGCAGGCCGTCGCGGCTGGACACGAGCGACAAGGCACCAACCGCGCCCACACCTTCCGTCGAATCGATCGTGCCGTTGCCGTCCTGATCGAAGCCCCGGCCGCCCGAGGGCAGAACAACCGGCGCTCCCGTCTTGGGCAGCACGTTGAGCGTGCCCAGCGGGCCGCCGCCGTGTCCGACGACGCTGATCGCCATCGTTGCGATGCCTTTCGACGCGAAGGTCGACGCCACGGTCCACGGTGCGCCATACATGCTGTCGGTGAAGCCGTGGCCGAAGATCGCAACCGGCCATCCGTTCGCCGGCCGCTGGCCGCTCGGCAGGAACACCTCGACCAGCAGGTCGTTGCTCGACTGCGGCGCCGGTTGGCCGATCAGCGTCCCCGTGGGAGGAATCACCCGGGCCGCGTTCAGGTAGTTGGGCGAGCGGAAGGTGCCGAATGCCACGCGTCCCACCGCGCCGGGGAAGACTTCGAGCGCCGGCAGCGGGACGAACGAGTTCGTGAAGGAAGGCGCGGCCCCGGCCCCGGTCTGCTGCGCCCATTGAATGCCGGCGAGGCTCGTCACCGGGAACACCGCGCGCGTCGTGCCGTTGTTGCCGATCATGAAGTTCACCGGGCCCGGCGTGGCACTGCGGAGTTGATGGCGGATCTTGAACAGGTCGGCGCTGATGCTCTGCGTGGTGAACAGGCTCAACCCGACCACGCTGTTCGCGTTCGTGCGAACCGCGCGGTCGGCATCTCGCAGCGTCCCGAGATAGTCCGTCAGGCCACGGTCCTGCGCCTGCTCGCGCCCGAGCCCTCCGCGCAGCTTTGCGAAAGGCCCCGCGTCGAGACGATCACCGGACTTGTCGCGAATGCCATCGGTGATCACGATCACATAGCGCGAGTGCTCCTGCAGCAGCTCGTCGGATTCGACCACCAGCGTCTTGTCCGCAGCATTCCACGCGACCTGGTTGATGCCGACCTTCTGGCCGAAGCCCGCACCACTGAGCGTGTCCCCGAGGTTCACGAGATAGAGCGTCTTGCTGTTGACGGTGCTCAGATCGATGTCGCCGGTGAAGGGCACCGTGATGCGCGGCTGCGTGTTGAACCCGTCGAGCGTGTTGAGCACATCGATGTCCGCGCAATCGGACACCCTGACTTTGCAGTCAGGTTTGGGCAGGTTCACACGCTTGAAAGTGTTCTGCGTCCAGTCCGGCACCGTGAAGCGGTCGCTCGGGAAAGGAGCCGTGGTCGGGCTGGAGAAGTCCACCTTCACGCTGACCCCAGCGGCTAGTGCAAAGGCTGGCATCGCAGCCAATGCGGCCAGCAACAGTGATGCGCGCCCCGCCCGGGCCTTCTGTCGATCCTGCATGTGAGTCTCCTCGCGTTGTGTAGTACGGACCGCAGCATGGAAGGCACGGTGCGCGAGTCGGCTGCGAGGGACCCGCCGCGGATTTATATAACCATGCCGTGCATTTGGTCCAGCTAGGGTTAGTCCCGCTCGCAGGAGGGCTGCATCGATATACTCGCCTGCGTCGCGTCAAACAAAGGCGCGATCGGGATTGGCGTCCCGAGTAATCGCTGCGACGTAAGCCGCAGTTTCTCCGCAGAGACCCTGCGGCTTCGTTGTTCCTGCCTCCATTTTTTGGCGGCTCGGGCAGGGAGCCGAAAGGCTCGCCGGTTTGCGCAAGCGATTCCCGGTACGCCAACCTGTTCGAGCCGCCGCCCTCAATTGGCGTTGGGTGCGGCGGTTGTTGCAAACCGAATCGCTTGGAGGCCATTCAATGGCATACCCTTTTTGCGCGCCCGCGCACCTCCCCAACCCCGACCCCTTCGAACTCGCGGTGCAAGCCGCTCGCGAGATCAAGGCAGTGCGGGCGGCCTACAACGTCATCGACTGCATCCAGAGCATTACCAATGCGTCGCAAGCGCGCGAGCTGATGCTCGTCAGCGATGCGGAGTTCCAGCGCCGCGCTCAACGCGCCATGGCAACGCTGACGTCGATGCGACGCAGCTCGTAGCGCCACGCATCAGCGATGCGCAAAGGCCGGAGCGCGTTTCTCCAGGAACGCCTTCATACCTTCGTGCGCATCGTCACTCGCGAAGCGCGCGTGAAGCTGCCGGCGCTCGAAGCCGATGCCTTCGGAGAGCGACCCCTCGAAGGCACGGTTGACCGATTCCTTGATCGCGATGAGCGCCGGTAGCGAGAAGGCCGCGATCTTCGTTGCCAGCGCAAGCGTCTGCGACATCAGCTCGTCGTTACGCACGACGCGCGAGACAAGGCCATAACGATCGGCTTCCACCGCATCGAGCATGCGTGCCGACAAACACATGTCCATCGCCTTCGCCTTGCCGATGGCACGCGGCAGTCGCTGCGTGCCACCTGCACCGGGCAGCATCGCGAGCTTGATCTCTGGCAGTGCGAACTTCGCGCTCTCGGCCGCGATGACGATGTCGCACGACAGCGCAAGCTCGCAACCACCACCCATTGCAAAGCCCGCGACCGCGGCGATCACCGGCTTGCGCACGCTGCGGATGGTCTCCCAGTTGCGCGTGATGAATTCCGACTTGACCACGTCCATGTAGCTCCAGTCGGCCATCGCCGCGATGTCGGCGCCGGCGGCAAAGGCTTTTTCGCTGCCGGTGATCACGATCGCGCCGATCGCTTCGTCCGCATCGAATGTGCGCAGTGCGGCGCCGAGCGCATCCATCAGCGCATCGTTGAGCGCATTCATCTGGCGCGGGCGGTTCAACCGGATCAGGCCGACGCGTCCGTGCATCTCGGCAAGAACCGGCGCTTCTTCCAGGGTGTCCGGCGTGCTCATTCGACGACGATCTTCTGCTCACGGATGAGCGTTGAAAGTCGCTGGCTTTCATCGGCGAGCAGCGCCTTGAATTCGGTCGGGCTCATCGCGGCGGTTTCTGCACCGAGCTCGGCGTAACGCGACTTGACGGCTGCTTGCGTCATCGCCTTGCCCAACTCCCGATTGAGGCGCGCGACGATCTCCGGCGAGGTGCCATTGGGCGCCCACAGGCCGAACCAGATGTCGAGGTCCGCCTCCTTGAAGCCCGACTCGCCGACCGTCGGCACATCAGGGAAGAACGGCGAGCGCTTCGCGCTCACGACGCCCAGGAGCTTGACCTTGCCGGAACGGATGTGCGGAAACGCAATGCCCGGATCGCACACGAAATCGGCGTGCCCCGCCATCACGTCCTGCAGCGCGGGTGCGGCGCCGCGGTACGGGATGTGAGTGACGTAGGTGCCCGTGGCGACCTTGAACATTTCGCAGGCCAGGTGCGGCGGGGTGCCGGTGCCCGACGAAGCATAGGAGAGCTTGCCCGGCTGTGATTTGGCCAGCGCGACAAGTTCCTTGGCGTTGTTCACCGGAAGCTGCGGCTTCGCAACCAGGTACATCTGGGTGCGCCCGATGGTGCCGACCGGCGTGAGATCGCGCGAAGGCAGGATGCTCGACTTGAAGAGCGACGGGTTGGCGGTTTCCACCGAGGTCGGCGCGATCAGGAACGTCTGCCCGTCCGGCGCGGCGCGGATGACTTCGGCTGCCGCGATGTTGCCGCTCGCGCCGGGCTTGTTGTCGATGACGATCGTCTGGCCTAGCGATTCGGTCATCTGCTGCGCGAGGATGCGCGCCATCACGTCAGTGCTGCCGCCCGGCGCAAAGCCGACGACGATGCGTATGGGCTTGGTGGGCCATGGGGTCTCCGCCTGCACTGCGCCGAAGATGCCGAGGCCCAGCGCGAATGCCGTGACCGCCCGAGTCAGATGCTGTCTCATTTTTCGTTGTCTCCGTTGGTTCATCTTGAGTTGATTCACACCGCTTCGCCGCGCAGCAAATCGCGCAGCTTGAACTTCTGGATCTTTCCCGAGGGCGTCGACGGCATCGCGTCGCGCACCACGAGGCGTTCGGGGATGTACTGCAGCGCCACCTTCTGCCCCTTGAGAAACTCGACGATCGAAGGCAGGTCGATGCTCTGGCCCGGCCTCGGTACGACCACGGCGCAGGCCCGCTCGCCAAGGCGCTCGTCGGGGTACGCGACGATGGCTGCCATCTGCACCGCAGGGTGGCGATAGAGCAGCGCTTCGATCTCGACCACCGGCACGTTTTCGCCGCCGCGGATGATCACGTCCTTGCTTCGCCCGGTGATGCGCAGGTAGCCGCGCTCGTCGATGCGCGCCATGTCGCCGGTGTCGAACCAGTCGTCCGCATCGGTGCCGTTGAGATGCGGCCGCTTGAGGTAGCCACCGAAGTTGGAGCACGAGCGCAGCATCAGCTCGCCCGAAGCGCCCGGCGGCAGCGTCTTGCCGTCCACGTCGACCACCTTGATCTCCACGCCGGGCAGCGGATGCCCATCGGTGTTGAAGGCACGTTCGTCGTCATCGTCGAGTTCGATGAGCGTGACCGCGCCGTTCTCGCTCATGCCCCAGGCCGAGACGATCTTGGTGCCCAGCACGCTGCGCGCCTGCTCCACCAGCGGGCCGGGGATCGGTGCGCCCGCGCAGAGAAAGGTGCGAAGCGTCGGCACCGCACCACCACTCTCGGCGACCGCGCGCGTGAGGTCGGTGAGGAACGGCGTGGACGCCATCGTGAAGCTCGCGCCTTCGGCCTGGATCAGCGCGACCGCGCGCGCAGGCTCCCAGATGTCCTGCAGCACCACGCTCGCCTTGAGCATGATCGGCATCATCAGGCCATACATGAAGCCGGTCTGGTGCGCCATTGGCGAGGCCATCAGCACCACGTCATCGCTGCCCAGATGCAATCGCTCTGCATAAGGAATGATGTTCGCCATCGTGGTGTTGGCGGTGTGCATCACACCCTTGGGTTCGCCGGTGGTGCCCGAGGTGTAGATGAGCTGCATCACGTCGTCGGGGCCCGGTCGGCTGCGCGAGAGGATTTCCTTCGCATCGGCAGCCGCTTCCCATTCGGGGCCACTCAGGAGCGCCTCGAAGCTGTTGTCGCCACTGCCACCGACCACGACCACCTGCTTCAGATCGGGCAGATCCGGCTGCAGGCCAGCCAGCATGGCTTCGAAGTCGAAGCCCCGGAAGCGCTTCGGCACGATCATCACCTTGGCCGCGCCATGCTTGAGCATGAAGGAGAGTTCGCGCTCGCGGAAGATGTGCATGATCGGATTCATCACCGCACCGATGCGCGCGCACGCAATGTAGGTCAGCGTGAACTGCCACCAGTTGGGCAACTGGCACGCCACCACATCGCCGCGCCCGACGCCAAGGCGCGCAAGGCCCACCGCGATGCGATCGGCCATGCGCGCCAACTCCCGGTAGGTGAAGCGCGTCGTATCGCCCTCCTCCACGCGCAGCGCGGTCAGCGCGACCTTGTCCGGACTCTCCGCGACGCAGGCGTCGAGGTCGTCGTTGATGGTGCGGTCATGCCAGAGGCCCTGCGCAATCATGCGTGCGCGGCGCGGCGGGATCAGTACGGCGTCGAATTCCATGCTTTGTCTCCTCGTTGTTGTTGATCAGGCGGGAACGGCTTCGCGACCGGCGCGGGTGCGGGCGATGATGGTCTTCATGATCTGCGCGGTGCCATCGCCGATCTGGAAGCCCAGCACGTCGCGCAGGCGCTGCTCCATCGGGCCACGGTCATAGCCGCCGTGGCCGAACATCAGCAGGCACTGGTGGATCACGTCGTAAGCGAGCTTGGGCGCCCACCACTTGCACATGGCAGCCTCGGCGGTGTGCGGTGCCCCCTTGTCCTTCAGCCAGAGCGTCTGCAGGCACAACAGGCGCGCGGCTTCGACCTGCGTATCGAAATCGGCCAGCGGGTGCGACACGCCCTGGAAGGCCGAAAGCGGCTTGCCGAAGGCTTCGCGCTGCGCGACGTATTCCCAGGTCTCTTCCAGCGCGACACGCGCGACGGCAAGCACCTGCAGGCCGATCAACGCACGCGAGAAGTCGAAGCCCTGCATGACCTGCACGAAGCCCTTGTTCTCCTCGCCGAGTCGATGGTCCACCGGCACGCGCACGTTCTCGAAGAAGAGCGATCCGCGTCCGATGGCACGCTGGCCATGGCAATCGAAGCGGTTGCGTGTGACGCCCGGCAAGTCCATCGGCACCAGCAGTGCGGTCACGCCGTGCGCGCCGGATTCGACAGTGCCGGTGCGGCCGAACACGACTGCCGCATCGGCCTGGTCGGCAGCGGAGATGGAGGTCTTCTCGCCGTTGATGACGTATTCATTGCCGACACGCTCCACGCGCAGACGGAGGTTCGCCGCATCCGATCCGCCGCGCGGCTCGGTGAGCGCGATGGCGAAGAGCGCCTCCCCGCGGGTGAGCTTTTCGAGCCACGGCTGCGCCACTTCAGGCCGGGCGTGGTGCGAAAGGATCTGCCCGTTGAGCGAAGCCAGCAGGTTGACGTAGCTCAGGCTCAGGTCGGCGCGCGCGATCTCTTCATGGATCACGCCGGCCGCGAGGCAGCCCATGCCCTGTCCGCCCTGCTCTTCGGGCAGCTCGGGCGCGATGAAGCCCATCTCGCCCATCTCGCGCATCAGCGCGCGGTCGAGCACGCGCGTCTTGTCGCGCTCCAGAAAGCCCGGCGCCACGCGGCCGCTGGCGAAGCGGCGCGCATGCTCGGCCAGCGCCGCGAGGTCTTCGTCGATGTAGGGGTTCATCGCGGTGCCTACTTCGCGTACTTGCGGAACTCGGGCTTGCGCTTGTCCTTGAGCGCGGCCACGCCCTCGCGCGACTCGTCGGTGTCGTAGTAGAGCTTGAGCGCGTACATGCCCATGCCCGCGATGCCGGCTTGGTGGGCGGTGTCCATGTTGAAGCTGCGCTTGGCAATGGCGATCGCGGTCGGGCTGCGCTCGCAGATCGTTTCGGCCCACTCCTGCACGGTCTCGTCGAGCTTCTCGGGCGGCACGCAGATGTTGGCGAGGCCCATCGCAACGGCCTCCTGGCCCGAGTAGCGCTTGTTGAGGTACCAGATCTCGCGTGCCTTCTTCTCGCCGACCACGCGCGCAAGGAAGGCCGTGCCGTAGCCCGGATCGACCGAGCCCATCTTCGGACCGACCTGCCCGAAGATCGCCTTCTCGGAGCAGATCGTGAGGTCGCAGATGGTGCACAGCACGTTGCCGCCGCCGATCGCGAAGCCCTGCACGCGTGCGATCACGGGCTTGGGCACATCGCGGATCGCAGTGTGCAGTTCTTCCATCGGCAGGCCGATGGTGCCGCGACCGTCGTAGTTGCCGTCGTGCGCGGACTGGTCGCCGCCGGTGCAGAAGGCCTTCTCGCCAGCGCCTGCAAGCACGATCGCACCGATGTCGCGGTCGTAGCCGGCGCGGTTGAGCGCACGGATGATCTCGTCGCAGGTCTGGCCGCGGAAGGCGTTCATCTTCTCGGGCCGGTTGATGGTGATCCACGCCACGTGGTTGCGCACTTCGTAGAGGATGTCTTCGTAGTCCATGGTGATCTTTCGCTGATGAGGAGTGGGAGGAAGGTCAACCGTTCATGGTCAGGCCGCCGGAGACGCTCAGGACCTGGCCTGTGACGAAGGCGGCGTCGTCGCTGGCGAAGAAGAGGATTGCGCCCGGCAGGTCGTCCGGCTGGCCGATGCGGCCGAGCGGGATCGAACGCGTGAAGGCTTCCATGAGCTTCTCGGGATTGCCCGCGCCTTCCTTGTAGTCGGCGAAGAGCGCGGTGTCGGTCGGTCCCGGGCACACCACATTGACGTTGATGTTGTGGCGTGCATGTTCACGCGCCAGCGTCTTAGAGAAGGCCACCAGTCCGCCCTTGCAAGCGGCGTAGACCGCCTCGCCGGACGAACCCACGCGCGCGGCATCGGAAGCGATGTTGACGATGCGCCCCGCCTTGCGCGCCACCATGCCCGGCAGCACCGCGTGATGCATGTGCAGCGCGCCGGTCAGGTTGATGGCGATCAGCTTGTCCCACTGCGCGGGCTCGGTCTTGGTGAAGGGCTTGAACACATCCCAGCCGGCGTTGTTGACCAGCACGTCGATCGGGCCCAGCTTCTGCAGCGTCGCTTCGACCGCGACATCGACGCTCGCGCGGTCGGTGATGTCGCAGCGGAAGGCCATCGCCTGGCCGCCCTCTTCGCGGATCTGCGCGGCGACCTTTTCGGCTGCCTCCGGGTTCAGGTCGTAGATCGCGACCTTTGCGCCTTCGCGTGCGAAGCGGCGGCAGGTCGCGCCGCCGATTCCGCCGCCGCCACCGGTTACCACTACGGTCTTGCCTTCGAATCTCTGCATATCGGTTCTCCTTGCGTCTGAATGCTTGAATGCTTGAATGCTTGCTATCGTCGGAACAGTCCAGCCGTCGGCTGCCTGCATATACGTCAATGTGTTGTCATATTATTGGCGGCACGGCTAACGCATTGCAAGTGCTTTTTTGTGAGATTTACATGAGAGAACATAGGGAAAACAAGGATTCCGCACGCATGGAGCTCGCCAATCGCGTGTTCTTTCGCCTGTACCAATGCGCAAACATGTTGCATAAAACGGGCACCAAGGCGGTCGAAGCCGAAGGGTTGACCACGCAGCAATGGGCGGTGCTCGGCGCGCTGTCGCGGGAACAGGCCGATGGCGGAATGAGCGTGGGAGACCTCGCGCGCTACCTGATGGTCAGCCGGCAGAACCTGTCAGGCCTGCTCAGCCGCATGGAGCGCGACGGGCACGTCAGCATCGTTCCGGATGGACGCGATCGCCGCGCGCGCAACATCACGATGACGGAGTCGGGGCGGCAGGTGTGGCTGAAGGAAGCCCAGCCGAAGATCTACAGCTACTACGAGCAAGCACTCGATGGCTTTTCGGTGAACGACATCACCCACACGCTGCACTACCTGCTCAAGATGCTCGAGAACATGCAGCGTGTGGACGAGATGCAGGGAGGCGCCGTCGACGGGGGCGAATAGCCCGGGCGAGTGCCTTCTTCTACTGGCCATCAAGCCAATGGCGCCGGAGTGAATGCGCCTGTATGCTGCGCACCTCGCTGCATCGGAGGTGTCTATATGAGCCGAACGATCAATTGGATACAGATCCGCGCGAGCGGCCCCGGCGTCCTGGCATTCGCGGGTCTGTTGCTCGCAGGTTGCGCGCAACAACCAACGGCGCCAGCCGCGGCGGCCCCCGCACCCGCCCCGTCTGCTTCCGCGCCTGCTGCATCGAGTCCGCCGGCTGCCGCTCCCAAGGCGGCAGCGCAGACGATCGATCCCGCCATCATCGAAACGCTGGACCGCATGGGCAACTACCTGCGCAGTCTCAAGTCGTTCGAACTGCAGACGGCCAGCTACACGGATACGGTGCTCGACGGCGACCAGCTGGCGCAGTTCACCCGCTGGTCCACCTTGAAGGTGAGGCGACCCGATGCGCTGCGAGCCGACATCCGCGACGACGGCGGCGACAACAAGATCCTCTACCTGAACGGCAAGACGGCAACGATCTTTGATCCCTCCACCAAGCTGTACGCGCAGATGAACGCGCCGGGCACGCTCGCCGACACGGCCAAGCTGCTCGCCGACCGCTACGGCATCGAACTGCCCGTCGCCGATCTCTTCTACTGGGACTCGAACAAGACGGACATGAGCACCATCAAGTCGGCCGACTTCATGGGCTACGCGTATGTCGACGGAAAGATGACGACCCACTTCCTGCTGCGCCAGGCAGACGTGGACTGGCAGATCTGGGTGGAACGCGGCGCTTCGCCGCTGCCGCGCAAGCTCGTCATCACGTCCACCAGCGAGGCGGCCCGCCCGCAGCATTCGGTGATGTTGCGATGGAACCTGTCGCCCAAGATCGCCGCGAGCGATTTCGAATTCAAGGCCCCGCCCGGCGCCCACCGGATCGTGATCCAGACCGCCGACGGCAAGGTCGAGAAGCCCGCAAACTAGGCCATCGCGAGGACACCATGAAGAACCTCCTGAAGCTCTCGCACATGCTGTCGACTGTTGCGGCGTACGGCATCACGCTCGTGCTGCTGGCCGGCTTCGGCACCGATGTCCATGCGGAACGCGAAATGCGCGGCGGCGCCCGCACCAGCGTGAACAACAACGTGGCGGCCAACCGCAACGTCAACGCCAACCGCAACGTGAACGTCAATCAGAACGTGAACGTGAATCGCAACGTCAACGTGAACCGCAACGTGGCGGTGGTGGGTGGTGGGCGCTACGACAACGACTACCACCCGGTTGCGACCGCGGCGGCGGTCACCACGGCGGCAGTGGTGACTGCAGCTGTCGTGGGCTCGGTGGTGCATACGCTGCCGCCTTCGTGTTCGGTCACCGTGGTGAATGGCGTGAGCTATCAGAACTGCGGCGGCACCTGGTATCAGCCGCAGTACGCGGGCACGCAGGTCAACTACGTGGTGGTGAATCCGCCGCGCTGAAGCGCAACTACCCGAGCTCGCGTGACCGCGTCAATTGCCCTTTGGTGCATGCTTGACGCAAGTCAAGAGTGCGTTGCCGCGTTTCTTGACAAGCCACGGCTGCGTGCCTTTAATTTGCGACGTACTGCTCATCAGTGGCAGGGTTGATCCACACAAGAAGGACGACCACGATGGATAGCAAGGATGCGCTCGATCCGCAGCGCAAATCGGAGGAGCTTCGCAGCTTTCTCTTCCTGACGGCCGTCATGGTTCCCGTCCTGTCCGTCATCGTCGTCGGCGGCTACGGATTCCTTGTCTGGATGTACCAGCTGATCGGCGGCCCTCCTACGCACTAACGGCGGTGCGCGGGTGCAATTGACAGGAGCCGGGCGTCACCCGCCCGCGGCTCTGTAGACCCATGGTCACAACCCCGGGAGACGACCAGTGGCAATTGCCAAGCGCTACATCACCATCGAGCCCGAGAAGCATGCCGATGAATGGCATATCGCGGGCGTCGTCGTGCACGCCAATCCGGCAAGCCTCGACGAAGTGCGCGCCGCCATCAATGCGATGGCCGGCGCCGAAATCCATGCGGGCAACGATGCCGGCAAGCTGGTGGTCACGCTCGAAGCGCCCACCATGCGCGCGATCGCTGCGCATCTCGAATACCTGCACCGACTGGATGGTGTCCTGTCGGCCGCCCTCGTCTATCAGCACAACGAGGACGCCGATGCCATGGAGGAGGAGATGACCGATGACCACGCGCCGGGACTTCATTAGACGCACGGCCGTCGCCGCGACGGCTTCGGTGGCCGGCGTGACGCTGCCGGCTGATGCGGCGAACTTCGTCACCGACGGCGACATGACCAAGCTCAAGTGGTCGAAGGCGCCGTGCCGCTTCTGCGGCACCGGCTGCGGCGTGACCGTCGCCGTCAAGGACAACAAGGTGGTCGCGACGCAGGGCGACCCGCAGGCCGAGGTGAACAAGGGCCTCAACTGCGTCAAGGGCTACTTCCTCTCGAAGATCATGTACGGCGGCGATCGCCTCACCCAGCCGCTGATGCGCCAGAAGAACGGCAAGTACGACAAGAACGGCGACTTCAAGCCCGTCACCTGGAACCAGGCCTTCGACCTGATGGAGCAGCAGTTCAAGCGCGTGCTCAAGGACAAGGGACCGACCGCGATCGGCATGTTCGGCTCGGGCCAATGGACGATCTGGGAAGGCTATGCGGCGTCGAAGCTCTTCAAGGCCGGGTTCCGATCGAACAACATCGACCCCAATGCGCGGCACTGCATGGCGTCGGCCGTGACCGGCTTCATGCGCACCTTCGGCGCCGACGAACCCATGGGCTGCTACGACGACTTCGAAGCCGCAGATGCCTTCGTGCTCTGGGGTTCGAACATGGCGGAGATGCATCCGATCCTGTGGACCCGCGTCACCGACCGGCGCCTGAGCGCGCCGAAGACCCGGGTTGCGGTGCTATCGACCTTCACGCACCGATCGTTCGACCTCGCGGACCTGCCGATCGTCTTCAAGCCGCAGACGGATCTGGCGATCATGAACTACATCGCCAACTACCTGATCCGCAATAACAAGGTCAACCAGGACTTCGTCAACAAACACACCGTCTTCAAGCAGGGCGTGACGGACATCGGCTACGGCCTGCGGCCCGAGCACCCGCTGCAGCAGGCCGCCAAGAACGCAGGCGACCCGAATGCGGCAACCCCGATCAGCTTCGATGACTTCGCGAAGTTCGTCTCCAAGTACGACGCCGCCTATGTGACCAAGCTGTCGGGCGTTTCGCGCGAGCACCTCGACCGGCTCGCGGAGCTCTATGCAGACCCGAACATCAAGGTGATGTCGCTGTGGACCATGGGCTTCAACCAGCACACGCGCGGCACGTGGGCGAACAACATGATCTACAACCTGCACCTGCTGACAGGGAAGATCGCCACGCCGGGCAACAGCCCGTTTTCGCTCACGGGGCAACCTTCAGCATGCGGCACCGCGCGCGAGGTGGGCACCTTCTCGCATCGCCTGCCGGCGGACTTGCTGGTCGCGAACCCGAAGCACCGCGAGCACGCCGAAGAGATCTGGAAGCTGCCCGCCGGCACCATCCCCGAGAAGCCGGGCTTTCACGCGGTGCTGCAGAACCGCATGCTGAAGGACGGCAAGCTCAACGCCTACTGGGTGCAGGTCAACAACAACATGCAGGCGGCGGCCAATCTCCAGCAGGAAGGCTGGCCGGGCTACCGCAACCCCGACAACTTCATCGTGGTGTCGGATGTCTATCCCACGGTGACCGCACTGGCGGCCGACCTCATCCTGCCAAGCGCGATGTGGGTCGAGAAGGAAGGCGCCTACGGCAATGCCGAGCGCCGCACGCAGTTCTGGCACCAGCTCGTCGATGCACCGGGAGAGGCGCGGTCGGACCTCTGGCAGCTCGTGGAGTTCTCCAAGCGCTTCAAGATCGAGGAAGTCTGGCCCGCGGAACTCATCGAGAAGCGGCCTGAGGTCAAGGGCAAGACGATGTTCGACGTGCTCTATCGCAACGGGCAGGTCGACAAGTTCCCGCTGAAGGACGCGGACCCCGACTACGCCAACGCCGAGGCGAAGGCCTTCGGCTTCTACATCCAGAAGGGGCTGTTCGAGGAATACGCCATGTTCGGCCGCGGCCACGGGCATGACCTCGCGCCCTTCGACATGTATCACGAGGCGCGCGGACTGCGATGGCCGGTGGTGAACGGGCAGGAGACCCGCTGGCGCTACCGCGAAGGCAGTGATCCGTATGTGAAGGCTGGTACGGGCTTCCAGTTCTACGGCAATCCGGATGGGAAGGCGGTGATCTTCGCGCTGCCGTACGAACCACCTGCGGAATCGCCGGACAAGGAATATCCATTCTGGCTCGCGACCGGTCGCGTGCTGGAACACTGGCACTCGGGCTCGATGACACGGCGCGTGCCCGAGCTTTATCGCGCAGTGCCGAACGCGGTGTGTTTCATGCATCCAGATGATGCGAAGAAGCTCGGCCTGCGGCGTGGCGTCGAGGTCGAGCTGGCATCACGGCGCGGCAAGATGCGTACCCGCATCGAGACGCGCGGGCGCAACATGCCGCCGCAGGGCCTGGTCTTCGTGCCGTGGTTCGATGCGAGCCAGTTGATCAACAAAGTCACGCTGGATGCGACCTGCCCGATCTCGTTGCAGACCGACTTCAAGAAATGCGCGATCAAGATCACCAAAGTCTAGGAGCGCAGCCATGACGAAGCTCAGCCGACCCTGGACCTTTCCGCGCACCATCTGTGCCCTGCTGCTCGCGGTGTTCTCCGCACTGCTGCTTGCATCCGCGGCGCATTCGCAGGGCCTGGTCGATGCGATGCGCGGCCCCACACCGATTCCGGAGCAAACCAAGCCACCGCCGATCTTCCCGACCGAGAACAAGGACATCCGGCGCACCCGCAATTTCGCGATGCAGCCGCCGACCATCCCGCACACCATCGACGGCTACCAGGTCGACAAGGAATTCAACAAGTGCATGTTCTGCCACGCGCGCACGCGCACGCAGGAAACCGGTGCGATCCCGGTCAGCATCACGCACTACCAGGACCGCAACGGCAACATGCTGGCCGACGTCTCGCCGCGCCGCTACTTCTGCACCCAGTGCCATGTGGCGCAGGCGGATGCAAAGCCCCTTGTCGGCAACAACTTCGTCGACGTGGAACAGCTCCTGAAGCGCAAGCCCGGCGTTCTGGGTTCGACCAAGTAGCGCAGGCCCGCCATGTTCAAGCTGATCAAGCGCTACTGGATCACCATCAACCGGCCCAGCGCCTATTTCAGCCTGGGCTTTCTCACGCTGGGCGGCTTCATCGCCGGGGTGATCTTCTGGGGCGCGTTCAACACCGCGCTCGAACTCACGAACACCGAGGCCTTCTGCACCGGCTGCCATGAGATGCGCGACAACGTGTATCCCGAGCTGCAGACCACCATCCACTACAGCAACCGCAGCGGCGTGCGCGCGCACTGCCCGGACTGCCATGTGCCGCACCGCTGGACGAGCAAGATCGCGCGAAAGATGCAGGCATCGAAGGAAGTGTGGGGAAAGATCTTCGGCACCATCAGCACGCGCGAGAAGTTCCTCGACCACCGGCTGGTGCTCGCCCAGCACGAGTGGGAGCGCATGAAGGCCAATGACTCGCTCGAATGCCGCAACTGCCACGACTACCAGTCGATGGACTTCACCCGCCAGAGCCAGCGCGCGCAGGCCATGCACTCGACCTTCCTTGCGAACGGCGAGAAGACCTGCATCGATTGCCACAAGGGCATCGCGCACCGCCTGCCCGACGTGGCCCAGGCAAAGAAACCCTAGCGCGTGCCCGATCGCTCCGACGACCCCGTCATCGAATCCGGCCTCACGGCCCGTGGGCTCGGCTTCTGCCGTGCCGGGCGACCTGTTTTCAGCGGCATCGATTTCGCACTCGGCCCCGGCGAGCTTCTGCAGGTGACCGGCGCGAACGGCAGCGGCAAGACCAGTCTGCTGCGCGTGCTGAGCGGATTGCTTCCGCCAGCGGAAGGCGAACTGCGCTGGTGCGACCGGCCGGTTCGGGCAGGTGAATCCGGCTACCTGCAATCGCTGGCCTATGTGGGCCACGCCGACGGCATCGATCCGGACCTGAGCGCTATCGAGAACCTGCAGTTCGCGATACGCATTGCAGGCGGTGCGCCCATGCCTGCGCAGATCGAAGGCGCCCTGACGGCGTTCGGGATGGCGAACGCGATGCACACGCCGGTACGGACGCTGTCGCAAGGCCAGCGACGCCGCGTCGCGCTCGCGCGGCTTGCGCTGTTGCCGCGCGCGCTGTGGCTGCTCGACGAACCGCTGACTTCTCTCGACGAGCGCGCCGCCGACTGCTTCCATGCGCAACTCGATGCGCATCTGCAAGCGGGCGGCATGGCAGTCGTCGCCACGCACCAGCCGCTGGCCGTCGATGGCCGCGCGCTGCACCTGGCGGGATAGGCGCATGGCCAGGCTCTTCACCGCCATCGTGCTGCACGACGTATCGCTCGCGTGGCGGCGGCGCGGCAGCATCCTGTCGTGCCTGCTTTTCTTCGTGATCGCAAGCAGCCTCTTTCCGCTGGCGATCGGGCCTGATCCGCAGCAGTTGCGCACGCTCGCGCCGGGCATCCTGTGGGTCGCGGCATTGCTCGCTTCGATGCTGTCGCTGTCGCGTCTCTTCTCGCAGGAGCACGCGGACGGCAGCCTCGACCAGCTCCTGCTGTCTCCGCATCCTCTGGCCCTGCTGGTGCTGGCGAAGATCTCCGCGCATTGGGTGACGAGCGGCCTGCCGCTGATGCTGCTCACGCCGCTGCTCGCGCAGCAGTACGGCCTGCCTGTGTCCTCGTCCCTGCTGCTCGCCGCATCGCTCTTGATCGGCACGCCGGTGCTGAGCCTGATCGGTGGCGTGGGGGCGGCACTCACGCTGGGGCTGCGCGGCGGCGCGGTGCTGCTGTGCATCCTCGTGCTGCCGCTTTGCGTGCCGGTGCTGATCTTCGGCGCGGGTGCAGGTGCTGCGGCCGATGCAGGGCTCGATGTCGCGCCTCAGCTCTCGCTGCTCGGCGCGTGTCTCGCGCTGTCGCTTTTTCTTTGTCCGATCGCCACCGCAGCCGGGCTGCGCATCGCGATGGAGTGAGCACATCGATGAGCCATCTCCTGAATGCATCGACCCATGCGCCATCTGACGCGGCAAGCGCTTCCCGCTGGCGTTGGTTTGCCTTTGCCTCGCCACGGCGGTTCGATCCGCTTGCGCGTCGCTTCGCACCGTGGTTCTTCGCGGCAGCGATCGTGTTCGCGCTCGCGGGCCTCTACGTGGGCTTTCTCGTCGCACCGTCCGATGCGCAGCAGGGTGAGGTCTACCGCATCATCTTCATCCACGTGCCGGCCGCGTGGATGTCGATGTTCATCTACCTCGTGATGGCGATGTACTCGGCAATGGCGCTGGTCTTCCACACGCGGCTTTCATCGATGATGGCCTCCGCCCTCGCACCCACCGGCGCGATGTTCACCGCGATTGCACTGGCGAGCGGCGCGCTGTGGGGGCAGCCTACCTGGGGCACGTGGTGGGTGTGGGACGCGCGGCTCACGTCGGAGCTGCTCCTGCTCTTCCTCTACCTGGGCTACATGGCGCTCGAAGCGGCGATCGACGAGCCGCGTCGCGCAGAGCGCGCCTGCGCGGTGCTGGCGCTCGTTGGTTCTCTGAACGTGCCGGTCATCTACTTCTCGGTGCGCTGGTGGAACACGCTGCACCAGGGCGCATCCGTCAGCCTCACGGCCGCGCCGACGATGGCAATGACCATGCTCGTCGGCATGCTGCTGATGACGCTGGCCTGCTGGATGTATTCGATCGCGGTCGCACTGGTGCGGGTGCGGTGCATCCTGCGCGAGCGCGGCGTGCTGGGCGGTTGATTCAGGAGAAACGAATGGACCGGTTTGCACACCTTCTATCGGGCGGCCACGCGAGCTATGTGGGGGCCGCGTTCGGCATCACGGTCGTGCTGCTCGCGGTTGAACTCATCGCACTGCGCCTGCGATTCAAGGCGGCGAAAGTCGATCGCCCATGACCCTGCGGCAACGTCGTCTCTTCATGCTGCTCGCAGCGCTCGTCTGCGCGGGTGTCGCGGTGGCGCTGGTGCTCAACGCCTTTCGGTCGAACCTGGTCTTTTTCTTCAGCCCTTCGCAAGTGGCGGCACACGAAGCGCCGGCCACGCGCACTTTCCGTCTCGGTGGGCTGGTGGAGGCGGGATCACTCAAGCGCGAAGGCGACGGCCTGACGGTGCGCTTCGTCGTGACCGACACCGCGCGCACCGTGCCGGTGGTCTATCACGGACTCCTGCCGGACCTCTTCCGCGAAGGCAAGGGCGTGGTGGCCAACGGCAAGCTCAGCTCGGACGGCGTGTTCGTCGCCAGTGAAGTGCTCGCCAAGCATGACGAGAACTACATGCCGCCCGAAGCCGCCGATGCGCTGAAGAAGGCCGACCAGGTGCGCAGGCAGATGGTCGATGCAAGCGACACGACGCCGAATCCGAAGAAGCCATGAACGCCGAACTCGGCCATTTCTGCCTCATCGTTGCGCTGCTCGTGGCCACGGTGCAGGCCGTTCTGCCGCTCGCCGGTGCCGCAACCGGCAGAAGCAGCTGGATGGTCGTGGCCCGCCCCGCCGCACGACTGCAAGGCGCGCTGGTGGTGGCGGCATTCGCTTCGCTCACCTGGGCCTTCGTGGACAACGACTTCAGCGTGCGCTACGTGGCGGCCAACTCCAACACCGCATTGCCGCTGGCCTATCGCGTCACTGCCGTCTGGGGCTCGCACGAAGGCTCGATGCTGCTGTGGACGCTGATGCTCTCGCTGTGGTCGGTCGCGGTGTCGCTCTTCAGCCGGCGATTGCCGCCGGTGATGGTGGCGCGGGTGCTGGGGGTGATGGGTGCGATCAGCGTCGGCTTCCTGCTCTTCCTGCTGTTCGCGTCGAATCCCTTCCTGCGCCTGCTTCCGCCCGCCATGGAAGGGCGCGACCTCAACCCGCTGCTGCAGGACCCGGGCATGGTGCTGCATCCGCCGATGCTCTACATGGGCTATGTGGGTTTCTCGGTGAGCTTCGCATTCGCGGTCGCGGCGTTGATCTCGGGCCACTTCGATGCGGCATGGGCGCGCTGGGCGCGGCCGTGGACGCTGGCGGCATGGGCCTTTCTCACGACAGGGATCATGCTCGGCAGCGCCTGGGCCTACTACGAGCTGGGCTGGGGCGGCTGGTGGTTCTGGGACCCGGTCGAGAACGCCTCGTTCATGCCCTGGCTCGCCGGCACCGCGCTGATCCACTCGCTTGCCGCCACGGAGAAGCGTGGCGCGTTCAGGGCGTGGACGGTGCTGCTCGCGATCTTCACTTTCTCGCTGAGCCTGCTCGGCACCTTCCTCGTGCGCTCGGGCGTGCTGACGTCAGTGCACGCCTTCGCGGTCGATCCGCTGCGCGGCACCTTCATCCTGGCGCTGCTCGGGCTCGTGACCGGCGGGGCGCTGCTGCTTTTCGCGGTGCGTGCGCCTGCGCTCGCCAGACGTACCGAGTTCGCGGCGGTGTCGCGCGAAGCGCTGCTGCTGGCCAACAACGTGCTGCTCGCGGTGGCGGCCGCGACGGTGTTGCTGGGCACGCTGTATCCATTGCTGATCGACGTGATGGGCCTCGGCAAGATTTCCGTCGGACCGGCGTATTTCGAGCAGGTCTTCGTGCCACTGATGGCGCCCGCGGTGCTGCTGATGGGTGCCGCGCCGCTGATGCGCTGGCGCCGGAGCGAGTTGGCGGATCTGTCGAAGCGACTGCGCTGGTCCGCGGTTGCGAGCGTCGCGATCGCGCTCGGCCTGCTTGCGGTATTGCGAAACACCTCCGCGCTCACCGGACTGGGCTTGACGCTTGCCTGCTGGGCCATCGCCAGTGCAGTCGCGAGCTTCGCAGACCGCATGCGTCACCAGAGCGGCCGCCGGCTGGCGGCGCTTCGCCAGTTGCCGGCTGGCTATGTAGGCATGCTGCTGGCGCATGCCGGCGTGGGTGTGTTCATCGCAGGTGTCACGCTGGTCAGCAGCCAGGAGAGCACGCGCGAGCTGCCGATGAAGAACGGCGACACGGTGGAAGTGGCGGGCTACGCGTTCCGCTTCGATGGCGTATTGCCCGCGGCGGGCCCCAACTACGAAGCACTCGTCGGCGCGCTGACCGTGACGCGCGACGGCCACCCCGTGGCAACGCTCGCGCCCGAGCGGCGCATCTACCGCAGCCAGCAGATGCCGACCACCGAAGCCGCGATCGACGTCGGCTGGACGCGTGATCTCTACGTCGCCATCGGTGAATCGCTCGGCGAGCACGGCTGGGCGGTGCGGCTCTACGTGAAGCCCTTCGTCGGCTGGATCTGGGCCGGCTGCCTGCTGATGGCCCTCGGCGGGCTACTGGCCGCAAGCGACCGCCGCTATCGACTTGCACGACGCACGAGTGTGGTCGACAGCGCCGCGCCGGCAGCGCTCGTACACAGCGAGGCACAGGCATGACGCGCTTCCTGTTGCCACTCGGCGTGTTCCTCGCATTGGCCATCGCGCTCGCGGCCGGCCTGAGCCGCGACCCACGCGCGCTCCCGTCGCCGCTGGTCGGCAAGCCCGCGCCGGCGTTCGAGCTTCCGCTGCTCGACAACGAAGCGCGCAGCCTGCGCAGCAGCGACATGCAGGGCAAGGTGTGGGTGCTCAACGTCTGGGCCTCTTGGTGCACGCCTTGCCAACTCGAGCATCCCTTGCTCGTCGACTTCGCGTCGCGCACGCGCGTGCCGGTGGTTGGCCTGAACTACAAGGACCAGCCCGCGGCCGCCCGCGCATGGCTCCAGCGGCTCGGCAATCCCTACGCGGCGACGATGACCGATCTCGATGGGCGCACGGGCATCGACTTCGGCGTCTACGGCGTGCCGGAGACTTTCGTGATCGATCGCAGCGGAAGGGTCCGCTTCCGTCATGCCGGACCGATGACGCCCGAGGTGCTCGAACACACGCTGACGCCGCTGCTGCTCGATCTGGAGCGCGAAAAGGACGGTCATGCGTAGTGGCATCACCGCCCTCCTGTTCGCTCTCACGCTCGCGAGTGCGTTCGCCTCGCCCACCGATGACGAGCAGCTCGACGCGCGCGTGCATGCGTTGTCGCACGAGCTGCGCTGTGTGGTCTGCCAGAACCAGACGCTCGCCGATTCGCAAGCTGACCTCGCCGTCGACCTTCGGCGGCAGATTCGCGAACAGATGCGCGCCGGCAAGAGCGATGCGGCAGTCAAGGACTTCCTCGTGCAGCGCTACGGCGACTTCGTGCTCTACAAGCCGCCGCTCAAACCGGTAACGTTGCTGCTCTGGTTCGGACCATTGCTGTTGCTGGTGATCGTGGCCGCCGCGATCGTAAGCAACCGGCGGCGCGCTTCCCCGTCGACCGCGCCCCTTGGCGAGGCCGACCGGCAGCGGCTCGATGCGCTGCTCGACCGGTCTCCGGAGTCACCGCAATGACGGTCTTCTGGCTTCTCGCGGCAGCGCTGATCGCGTTCACGATGGCGGGGCTGCTGCGCCCGCTTCTTCGTGCAGGCCGAGCACCGCAACAGCCGCAATCCGACGGCACAGCGGATCTCTACCGCGGCCAGTTGGACGAGCTCGAAGCCGACGTTCGCGCCGGTGTGCTCGCGCCGGAACATCGCGGCCAGGCGCGTGACGAAGTGGGCCGCCGGTTGCTCGACGACGCGGGCTCGCTCGACGCAGCCGCTTCAGCGCCGAATCGCCCTTCCCCGCTCCTTGCTGCCGCCCTGCTTGCATTGCTGCCCAGCGCGGCGATCGTGCTGTACCTGCATCTAGGCAATCCGATCGCACTCTGGGAAGCATCCGATCCGGGTCACGGGCATGACGGCGCACCCAGCGCCGCGCAGATCGAGGGCATGGTCAACCAGCTCGCCCAGCGCTTGCGCAGCGAGCCCGACGATCTCGAAGGCTGGGTGATGCTCGCGCGTTCCTACGCCGCGCTGGAGCGTCCCGGCGATGCCGCGATGGCCTACGCGAAGGCCGTGGCGCTCGCGCCCGACGAAGCATCGCTCCGGGCCGACTATGCCGACGTGCTCGCCAGCGTCGAAGGCGGCGTGCTCAACGGCCTCGCGTTCGCGCAGATCCAGCGTGCGCTGGCACTGGACCCTGACCAGCCCAAGGCGCTCGCGCTTTCCGCCAGCGCCGCCATGGAGCGCGGCGACACGCAGGAAGCCTTGCGGCAGTGGCAACATCTGCATCGGCTGCTGCCACCGGATTCCCAAACGGCGGCCCGCGTGGCGGCGAACATCGCGCAGATCGGCGGGCCGGCCGCGCCTGCAGGGGCTGCTCCGCAACAAGTGGCTCCCGAAGCGGTCACCGGCCGGGTCTCACTCGGCAGCAAGCTCCCGAGAACGCCCGCGGCCAGCGAAACCGTCTTCATCTATGCGCGGGCCGCCGAAGGGCCCCGCATCCCGCTGGCCGTGACGAAGCGCCGCGTGAGCGATCTGCCGTTCAACTTCGTGCTGGACGACAGCCTTGCGATGCGCCCGGACCACCGCCTGTCGGGCGCAACCCGGGTCATCGTCGAGGCGCGCATCTCGCAAAGCGGCCAGGCGACGCCTTCGGAAGGCGACCTGATCGGCAGTTCGGGCCCGGTGAGCCCCGGCGCGCGCGACCTGGGGATCGTCATCGACAGCGTCGTGGGTGCCCGTCCGACGCAACTGCCAAGCGGCTCCCGCTAGGTTGTGGACGATTTGCCACGCGCCTTTCCGGCCGGCGCGGAACGTGGCATTCTTGCGCCGGGAGTCGCTCCACGCCATCTCCGGAGGTTTGCATGGCTGCTCGTTCACTCGCCTCGTTGTCGCTCAGCTTTGGCCTGGTATCCATTCCGGTCAAGCTCTACTCCGCTACGGAAAGCAGCGCGACGGTCCGCTTCAACCTGCTCGCCAAGGATGGCTCTCGCGTCAAGCAGCAGTACGTTTCGGAGAAGGACCCATCGATCGTGGTGCCACGCTCCGAGATGGTGAAGGGCTACGAGTTCGAGAAGGACCGCTACGTGATCTTCACGCCCGACGAGCTCAAGGCCGTCGAGGACAGCGCGACCCACACCATCGAGATCGTCGCGTTCATCCCGGAGCGCGCGGTCGACCCGATCTTCTACGACAAGGCCTACTACATCGCCCCCGACAAGCGCGGTGCCAAGCCCTACACGCTCCTGCTTGCGGCCATGCACAAGAGCGGCCAGTGCGCGCTCGCGAAGTGGACCTGGAAGGGCAAGCAATACGTGGTGCAGGTTCGCGCGCACGAGGACGGGCTGGTGCTTCAGCAGCTCCTCTATGCGGACGAAGTGCGTTCGATGAAGGAACTCCAGATCGAGCAGGTCTCGCCCTCGGAAGCCGAAGTGAAGCTCGCGCTGCAGCTCATCGACCAGATTTCGCAGGAGAGCTACGACCCGACGCAGTTCGTCGACGAGGAGAAGAAGCGCATCCTCGCGGCTATCGACGCAAAGATCGCCGGCGAGCAGGTGATCGCCGTCGAACACCACGAAGAGGCCTCCAGCGGAGGTCAGATCATCGACCTCACTGAAATGCTGAAGGCCAGCCTTGCGAAGTCCGGAGCAGGCAAGCGGCCCACGCGCGCGCCAGCCGAAGAAGTCGTCACGCCCATGGTCGCGAACGAACGCAAGGGCGCCAAGCGGGCCGCCAAGGCCGTTGTCGAAGCGCCGGTCGCCGCCAAGGCGCGTTCCAGGAAGTGACGCTCGACCATCCTGAAACACCGCACACCCTGCGCAGCATCCAGGAGATGCTGGGCCTCTCGCGGAGTGCGATCGCGGGGCTGATTGCCAACGGATTCGTGAGCCCCAAGCGCGGGCCGCGCAACGCCTATCGCTTTTCGTTCAGGGACGTGGTGCTGCTGCGCACCGCGCACGACCTGCAGCAGGCTGACATCCCCACACGCAAGATCCTCCGCGCGCTGCAGCGCCTGAAGGCAACGCTGCCGGAAGAGCTGCCGCTGACCGGGCTGCGCATCACCGCGGTCGGCAATTCCATCGCGGTGCACGACCGTGAAAGTCGATGGGAAGCGGAAACCGGCCAACTGCTGATGGATTTCGACGTGGCCGCCACACGCGGATCCGTCGCCTTCGTGGACCGCCGGCGCGAACCCACCGCGCCGGCGGTGTCCGCGGAGGAGGTCTTCGCGCGCGCGGAAGTGCTCGAATCAAAAGACATGAAGGCAGCGGAAGCGGCCTACCGCGAAGTGCTTGCCATCGCACCCGACCACGCAGACGCCTACCTGAACCTCGGCGCGATCCTCTGCGAATCCGATCGGCAGGCCGAAGCGGCGCATCTCTACGACGACGCGCTGCACCGCCTTCCGGACGTGCCGCTGCTGCACTTCAATCGCGCGGTGGCGCTGGAGGACCTGGGGCGACTCGACGAGGCGATCCAGTCCTATGAGCGCTGCCTGAAGCTGGACCCGACTATCGGCGACGCGCACTTCAATGTCGGTCGGCTGTACGACCACCTCGGCCACCGGCGCGAGGCGATCCGGCATTTCAGCGCCTACAGGCGGCTTCAGAAGTAGCCGCGCGGCGCGATGCTTATTCGGCCTCGATGCCGGCCGCCTTCACGATGCGACCCCACTTCTGCGACTCGGACGCCTGGAACTTCGCGAGCTCCTCGGGCGAAGTCGTGAAGACTTCGGTGCCGGTCGGGTCGTAGAACGCGGCCTTCGCGGCATCGCTCTGGGCAGCCTTCACCAGCAGTTCGTTCAGGCGCTTGACGACGGCAGGCGGCGTCTTGGCAGGCGCGTAAGCAGCAAACCAGTAGCCCATCTCGTAGCCCTTCACGCCGGCTTCCGCGATCGTCGGCACTTCAGGCGCCAACGGCGAACGCTTCGAGCTCGACACGCCCAACGCGCGCAGCTTGCCGGACTTGACCTGCGGCAGACCGGTGGCGGTGTCGGTGATCATCATGTCGATCTGGCCGCCGAGCAGGTCGGTCACTGCGAGCGTGTTGCTCTTGTATGGCACGTGCAGCAGCTTGACGTCGGCCATCTGCTGGAAGAGTTCGCCCGCGATGCGGCTCGACGAACTGCCGCTGCCGAAGCTGTACTTGCCCGGCTGCTTCTTCGCCATCGCGACGAACTCCGCCACGGTCTTCGCGGGGAACGAAGGGTTGACCACCATGATCTGCCCGCCCTTGCCCAGCGCGGCGATCGGTGCGTAGTCCTTCACCGGGTCATAGGGCAGCTTCTTGAACAAGTGCTCGTTGGCCGCATGCGTGGTGTTGGTGGTGATGAGCACCGTGTAGCCATCGGCCGGGGCCTTGGCGACCTGCTGCGACGCGATGAATCCACTGGCGCCGGCTTTGTTGTCGATCACGACCGCCTGCTTCGTCTCCGCAGTCACGCCATTGCCGAGCGCCCGCGCGATCTGGTCGGTCGCCGTGCCGGCGGCAAACGGCACGACGAAGGTGATCGGCTTGTCGGGAAAGCTCTCGGCATGCGCTGCCGAGGCAGCCAGCACGACAGCCAGCGCGAGGGAAGAAAAGCGATTCATCTATTTGTCTCCTGGATGGTTGGAAGGTCGCGAATGAAAGTCAGGTCTCGTCCGGGCCCGCGAGCTTGTCGACGAGCTCGTTCGGAACACGGATCGGAAGATCGAGCAGCAGGAAGGACAGCGCCTTGCCATGCGTGTCGAGGTTGAGCGCGTCGTTCACGCCGCCGTCGAGCACGCCGTCAAGCACGAAGTTCATCGCGTGCAGCTTTGGCAGCAGAAAGCGTTGCACCTGCGTCGGTGCACGATGACGGAACTGGGCGGCAACGGCTTCGGGCGTGATCTGCTCGATCAGCAGCGGGTACAGGTCGGGGTGCCACGCAATCACGCTGATGTTGGAACGGTCGCCCTTGTCGCCGGTGCGTCCATGCGCGGCGCGATAAAGCGGGACTTCGATGTGCGTGCTCATGGCGCCTCCCCGATGAATACATGGCGCACCGGCACTGACTCGCGCGGCAGCAGGCACGAGATGGTATTGAGGCGCGACGTGAGCGCGGTCCGCACGCCACCGCCGCCAGCCGGGCCGCATGTGTAGAGCGCCGTGACTTCGCGCGCGAGTCGCTCGGCCTGCGCGCGATCTTCATGCGCCGCTGCCGCCCGCAGGCGCACATCGCGCAAGCCCGAATCGGGTGTCGCCGCAAGCGTGCGGCCCGCGTCATCGCCGAACACGCTCACCGCGCCGATGAGGTCCACGCGCAGTTGCAGCCCGTGGAGGCGCTTGCGGAGCACATCCGCCGCAAGCCTCGCACGCGCCTCGGCACGCGGGCCGGCATAGGAGATCTCGCCTTCTGCGAGCCAGCCGCCTTCATGGCAGACGTTGACTTTGTAGTGCGATGGCCGCGCATGGCCCTTCACGCCGCGCAGTGCCACGCGGTTCTGGCCCGCCGCCTGCACTTCGGCTTCGGAGATGTCGGCGACCACATCGGGCGTCAGGTAGGCACTCGGGTCGTGCACTTCGTAGAGCAGTTGTTCCTTGACGGTCGCCTCGCTCACCATGCCGCCAGTGCCGTCGGCCTTGCCGATGGTGCAGCCGCCGTCAGCATCGATTTCGGCGATCGGGAATCCGACGGCTTCGAGCCCCGGCACGTCCTTGTAGCCAGGGTCCGCGAAGTAGCCGCCGCAGACCTGCACGCCGCACTCCAGAAGATGGCCGGCCATGGTGGCGCGGCCGAGCTTTTCCCAGTCGTCGCTGCGCCAGCCGAAATGCGACATCGCGGGGCCCACCGTGAGTGACGGATCGGCCACACGCCCGCACACCACGATCTGCGCACCCGCATCGAGCGCCTGTGCAATCGGCTCCGCGCCGATATAGGCATTGGCGCTGACCACGCGGATGTCGTCCATTCGCTTGCCGAGTTGCTCGCGCAGGGCTTCCAGATGTTCCGGTGACGAGAGATCGTCGCCCTCGACCACGGCGATTCGCGGCGCCTGTGCACCGAGCTCGCGCGCCATTCGCGCAATGAGTCGCGCCGCAGCGCGCGGATTGGCGGCGCCGAAGTTGCTCACGATCCGGATGCCGTGATCGAGGCAACGCGCCAGTACCGGCCGAAGCATGGCGTCGAGCAGGGGCTCGTAACCCGCATCGGGGTCGGCTCGCCGACGAAGCTGCGCGAGGGCCAGCGTGCGCTCGGCGAGCGTTTCGAAGATGAGGAAGGCGCGCTGGCCGGCAGGGCCGGCTTCGAGACGCGCAATCAGCGTGTCGACCACCGGTCCGGCGGCATCGATCCGGTCGCCGGAGAAGCCTGCGGCGCAGCCGATGAAGAGCGAGGGCGTGTCCATGCGACGGACTCTAGGAGTCTCGACCCAATCCGTAAAATCGAAAGTTCAGATGAATTAATCCAAATCACGGATCAATCATGAAGACGCCTGACCTCTCGACACGCCAGCTTCGTGCCTTCCTTGCTCTGGCGGAACAACGCAACTTCACGCGGGCGGCAGAGACCTGCCATCTGTCCCAACCGGCTTTCAGCGCGCTCATCCGTGCGCTCGAAGACGGCCTCGGCACCCGCCTCTTCGACCGCGACACGCGTAGCGTGCAGCTCACGCCCGAGGGCCGGCTCTTCGAAGGTTCGGCACGTCGGCTGCTGGAAGACATGGGCGGCGCGATCCGCGATCTGGCCGATCACGTCGAACGGCGCAAGGGGCGCGTCCGCGTGGCTGCCCTGCCCTCACTCGCCGCTGGGTGGCTGCCGGGCGTGTTCGCCGAATTCATGCAGAAGTGGCCAGGCATCTCGATTGATCTGAACGATGCGCTTTCCGACGCCTGTCTCGCGTTGGTGCGTGGCGGACAGGCGGATTTCGCGCTCGCCGCTTCAGGCGGCAGTGGTGCCGAAGGCAACGACTTGCGCAGCCGGAAGCTGTGCACTGATCGCTTTCATCTGGTGTGCCGCGCGGATCACCCGCTGGCCCACGAACCGCGTCTCACGTTGAAGAAGATCGCGCCGTGGCCCTTCATCCAGATGGCCCGCAACAGCAGCGTGCGGCAAGCACTGGACGCGGCGTTGCATCCGATGAGGTTGAACCAGGTTTTCGAGGTGGAGCATCTCGCGACGGTGACGGGCCTCGTCGAAGCGGGGCTCGGCGTGAGCATCGTGCCGGCGCTCACGCTCTTTCACTTCCATCGCGAATCGCTGGTCACTCGGCCGCTGCCGGTGGCGGCACTGACCCGCACGGTGCATCTCGTGCAGCGGCGCGAAGGGAGTCTCTCGGTGGCAGCGCAGGCGCTGCACGACCTGATCGTCGAGCGACTGGGGTCGCTGAAGGTCGACTGACCGCGTTCAGCGGATCAGCGCCTGCAGCTCCTTGAAGCGCGGATGCTCCGCCGTGCGCACCCATTCGAAACCCACCATCTCGGTGGTCACGAGTTCGGCGCCAGCACCGGCCAGCCGATCGAAGGCGGCATCGCGGTTGCGCTCGGTGCGCGAGCTGCAAGCATCGGTCACCACCCACACCTCGAACTCGTCTTCCAGCAAGTCGAGCGCGGTCTGCAGAAGGCACACATGCGCTTCGCAGCCGGCGATCACGATGGTGTTGCGCTCTTCGACCGCCTGCTGCTTCTGCAGATGCTTCGGCAGGCTGCGCGCATTGCCTTGCGGCGCCTTGGCCGGGGCGCGAAGCCATTCGCCGAGGCCCTCTTCCGCACCGCTGAAATGCATCTTGGCGAGCGTGCGCTGGCACAGCGCGCGAATGTCGGGGAGGTTTTCGCCCAGCTTGGAGGGGTTCTGTTCGGTGCCGAAGACCGGCACGTCCACGAGTTGAGCCAACTTGCCAAGGCGCACCGCGTTCTTCGCGACAGCGTCGGCCTCGAAGATCGCGGGCATCAGGCGCGCCTGATAGTCGACCAGAACGAGTTGGGATTGCGAGGCGTCGAGCAGCATGGGGAGTCTTCTTTCGGAGGTGATGGCGGCGATGCGCGCCATTCGCGATTCAATGTTCAAATTATCGAACAAGCGCCAGAGCCGGCGAGGCCTTGCGCAATCAACAAGGAAGAGACGATGAACGCTCCGCTCAATCCCGCAGCGCTGATGTCAGGCCAGGACTTCCGCGAGTCGCTCCGCCGCTATCACCCGACCGTGTATGTCGACGGACGGCTCGTCGACAGCGTTGCAGATGAGCGCGCCTTCCAGCCCGGCATCAATGCCATTGCGCTGACCTACGACCACGCGCTGAAGACGCAGTACGAGCCGGTCATGACCGCTGTGCAGCACACCAGCGGCAAGCGGGTCAACCGGTTCTCGCACATCAACACGAGCTCGGGCGACCTGCTCAACAAGCTCGAAGCCGTACGACTCGTGTGTCAGGAGACCGGATGCGCGCAGCGCTACCTGACGCACGATGCGCTCAACGCGATTGCCCAGGTCTCGGCCCGCATCGACGATGCGCGCGGCACGCGGGAGAACAGTGGTCGCTTCACCGAATACCTCCATCGCATCCAGGACCAGGACCTGACGCTCGGCGTCGCAATGACCGATGCCAAGGGCGACCGCAGCAAGCGGCCGCATGAACAGGCCAACGCCGACAGCTATGTGCACATCGTCGAGCGCAATGCGGTGCACAACGGCGTGCGCGGCATCGTCATTTCGGGCACCAAGGCGATCGTCACCGGCGCGCCCTATGTGCATGAGCTGCTCGTGATGCCGTGCCGCAACATGGGCAAGGAGGACGCGGATTTTTCGGTGTGCTGCGCGGTGCCGCTCGACGCGCCGGGCCTCACGATCATTGCGCGCCCGGCGGGCCGTCCGGGTGAGAAGCTCGAGCACGGCGAAGCACTGTTCAGCCGCAAGTATGGGCAGAGCACTGGCGTGTGCATCTTCGATCGCGTGTTCGTGCCCTGGGACAACGTCTTCTACGCCGGCGAGTGGGAGCACAGCAGCCATCTCACCTACAGCTACGCGACACACCATCGGCATAGCTGCATCGGCGCGCGTGCGGGCTTCGGCGATCTGCTGATCGGTGCGGGCGCGCTGATGTGCGAGGCAAACGGATTCGACCCCGGCCGCGAGACGCACCTGCGCGAGCAGATGGTGGAGCTCATCACCATCACCGAAAGCTTCTTTGCATGCGGCGTGGCGGCGAGCGTGTATGCCAAGGCCGACGAGCATTGCGAGGTGTTCATGCCGGAGCCGGTCTTCAGCAACATCGGCAAGCTGCTGCTCGCGACGAAGATCTACGACATGCACCGCATCGCGCACTATGTGAGCGGCGGGCTCATCGTCGCCCTGCCTGGACCGGACGAGGATCACAACCCGGCCACGGCCGCGCGCCTGGCAGATGTGCTGCGCGCCAACCCGGACGTGCCGTACGAACAGCGCATCGAGACCGCCCGCTTCATCGAGGACCTGACCGCCGGCTATCAAGGTGGCTGGTACAGCACGATCAGCCTGCACGGCGGCGGCTCGCCGGCCGCGATGAAGCAGGAGATCTACCGCAACTATCCGGTCGGCTCGAAGGTGGAACTGGTCGAGCGCATCCTGGAGCGCGGCGTCGGCGCCGATGGCTCGCCGTCCGCTGCCCCACACGACCCGACGCGGCCGATCACGCGCAACCGCCAGCCGGGAAAGTGCTGCGACACCGGCTGCACTGCACCGGGCCAGCCGGTGATGGTCGATCTGCCATTGCCGCACGGCGGCACGGACCGGAGCCGCTGAGATTCGCGGGCCCGTCACACGGCTCATGATCGCGCTGCTGGCGGTGGCGGGCGCGGTCGCCGTCATCGGGTGCACATCGGTGCGACCGCCGAAAGCGCCGATGGACACGTTCCTCCATAAAAGCTCCTGCGCCACGGATGCTCGGACGTTGCTCATCCTCCTGCCGGGCGCCTATTCGGAACCCGACGAGTTCGTGCGCGAAGGCTACATCCCCGCCATCGAGGAGCACCGGCTCGCGGTCGATGTGCTGCGCGTCGACGCCCAACTGGGCTACTACACCAACGGCATGGCAATCCTCAAGCGCTTCGGCCAAGACGTGATCGCGCCGGCACGCCAGAAGGGGTACACATCGATCTGGGTGACGGGCATCTCGATCGGTGGTCTTGGTGCGCTAGCTTACGCAGCCTTGAATCCGGGCCAGCTGGATGGCATCGTCGCGATCGCGCCCTATCTCGGCGAACGCGCGACCAGCCTCGACATCGCGAACGCCGGTGGCCTGATGCGCTGGCGCGCCCCGACGAGCACGCTGCCGGGCGACAACGCCGAACAGCGCATGTGGGCCTGGCTCCGGCGCTACGGCACGCAGCCCGGCGCGCCGGATATGCCGCAGCTCTACCTGGGTTTCGGGCGCGACGACCGCTTTGCGTTCAGCCATGAACTGCTGGCTGCCGTGCTTCCGGCCGACCATGTGTTCAGAACCGACGGCGGGCACGACTGGCCGGAATGGCGGCGCCTCTGGCAAGAGATCCTGCCGGTCCTCCCGCTGCCGCGCTGCCCTTCCGCTCGAGGCTAATCCGGCAGCAGTCGGATCAGCTTGCCGTTGGACTCGTCCGTCAGGATGTAGAGCAGGCCGTCCGGCCCCTGCTTGACGTCGCGGATGCGCGCCCGGCCTTCTTCGAGCAGCTTGTGCTCGGCGGTCACCTTGCCGTCCTTGAGCTCGATGCGATCGAGATAGCCGAACTTGAGCGAGCCGATGAAAAGGCTGCCCTTCCATTCCGCGCCGTAGCGGTCGCTGGTCAGGAAGGCCATGCCCGAAGGCGCGATCGACGGCACCCAATAGTGAAGCGGCTGCTCCATGCCTTCCTTGTGCGTGATGCCTTCGCCGATCTTGCCGCCGCCGTAGTTCTCGCCATACGTGATGACCGGCCATCCATAGTTGCGCCCTGCCAGCGGGATGTTGATCTCGTCGCCACCTTGCGGGCCGTGTTCGTGCATCCACAGCTTGCCGTCCGGTCCGACCGTCGCGCCCTGGCTGTTGCGATGGCCGTAGCTCCAGATCTCCGGCAGCGCGCCGGGCTTGCCGACGAAGGGGTTGCCCTTCGGCGCCGCGCCGTCCTTGGTCACACGGACGATCTTGCCGAGGTGGTTGTCGAGCTTCTGCGCGTCCTCCTTGCGGCTGAATCGCTCGCCCAGCGTCAGGAACAGCGTCCCATCCGGCATCTCGACGATCCGGCAGCCGAAGTGATTGCGGCTCACCACCTTCGGCTGCTGGCGAAAGATGATCTTGAGGTCTTCGATCTGGCTGCCGTCCGCCGCGAGCTGGGCGCGGGCGAGTGCAGTGCCGTTGGCGGCGCTGTTGTTGGCATCGGGCTCGGAAAAGCAGAAGTAGATCGTCCTGTTCCTCTCGAAGTCGGAATCGGCAAGGACATCAAGCAGGCCACCCTGCCCGCCAGCGGCAATCGTCGGGAGCCCCTTGATCGACGCACCGACCCTGCCGTCTGACGCGACGACCCGCATCCGGCCAGGTCTCTCAGTGACCAGAAAACGGCCGCCGGGCAGGAAAGTTACGCCCCATGGATTCTCGAGCCCGGACGCGACCACCTCCGGCCGAGGTGCGGCGACTGCCGCGCTGGCTGCCACGGTTGCAAACCAAAGGATCCATGGCACCGCTGCACGGCAGTTCGTCAATGTCGATTTCATTCGCGTCCTTCGATGGATCGGGTTTTGCAATCGTTTGGTCATTGCATCCAAATTCAAAGACTTTTGCATTACATGCAGATCGACGCTTATGGGCGATAACCGAAACATTTACATTTTTTGATATGAGAGGATCAAAAAAATCCATCAGCAGCAAGAAGTTACGTGCAGAATCGCGACTTCGCTTGAAATTGACACCCCGGGGTGTCATCCATATCCTTACGCGCCATGCGTTTAATCCTACTCACCGCCGGCCTGCTGCTCGCGCTCTCGGTTCAAGCCGCGCCAATGCAGCGTCCGGACTTCGGCGACGACGCGGCCGAAGCACAGGTCGTGGACAAGACCCTGAAGGGTCAGTTCCAGCAAGTGCGCCAGACGGTCGTCGACCGCACTTCCGATCTCGTGGTCACCACCATGGGTTTCCTTGGCGTTCCTTACCGCCGCGGTGGCAACACGGTTGAGACCGGTTTTGATTGCAGCGGTTTTGTCCGCGCGATGTACAACCAGACCGTCGGCCACCTGCTCCCCCGCCGCGCAGAAGAACAGGCCGCAGCCACCCAGAAGATCGACCGCAGCGACCTCAAGCCCGGCGACCTCGTCTTCTTCAACACGATGCGCCGCGCCTTCAGCCATGTCGGCATCTACGTCGGCGAAGGCAAGTTCATTCACTCACCGAAGCCCGGCGCCCAGGTTCGCGTCGAGGACATGAGCGGCAGCTACTGGCAGCGCCGCTTCAGCGGTGCGCGACGCGTCATCACGGCGCAGGACGACAACGCCAAGACTTCGGGCGACTGACCCCGGAAGCCCCAAAAGAAAAACCCGCCATCGGCGGGTTTTTTTGTTCCGGAAACCCTGCGGAACCGGCTTGGCCGGGCCGCTGGGGTTGCCCCCGGGAAGGGGGTGCCCGAGCTACACGTAGTGAGCGAGGCTGGGGGTCATTTCTTCCGCTGGGGCGGCACGTCGGTGCAGCTACCGTGCGCGATCTCCGCCGCCATGCCAATGCTCTCGCCCAGCGTCGGGTGCGGATGGATCGTCTTGCCGATGTCGACCGCGTCCGCCCCCATTTCAATGGCCAGCGCGATTTCACCGATCATGTCGCCCGCATGCGTGCCGACGATGCCGCCGCCGACGATGCGATGCGTCTCCGCGTCGAACAGCAGCTTCGTGTAGCCCTCGTCGCGCCCATTGGCGATGGCGCGGCCGGATGCCGTCCATGGGAACAGGCCCTTCTCGACCTTTACGCCCGTCGCCTTGGCCTGGTCTTCGGTCAGGCCGACCCAGGCCACCTCCGGATCCGTGTATGCCACGCTAGGGATCACGCGGGCATTGAAGGCAGCGCTCGCGAGTTCGTGATCGCCCTTCTGTTCGCCGGCAATCACCTCGGCCGCCACGTGTGCCTCATGCACCGCCTTGTGGGCCAACATCGGCTGCCCGATGATGTCGCCGATCGCGAAGATGTGCGGCACATTGGTCCGCATCTGCACGTCGACCGGGATGAAGCCGCGATCGTTCACCGCGACGCCGGCCTTCTCCGCGCCGATCTTCTTGCCGTTAGGGCTGCGGCCGACAGCTTGCAGCACGAGGTCGTAGACCTGTGGCTCCTTCGGTGCCTGCTCGCCCTCGAAAGTCACGCGAATGCCCTCCTTGGTCGCCTCGGCACCAACGGTCTTGGTCTTGAGCATGATGTTGTCGAAGCGCGGCGTGTTCATCTTCTGCCACACCTTGACCAGGTCGCGGTCTGCGCCCTGCATCAGACCGTCGAGCATTTCGACCACATCGAGGCGCGCACCCAGCGTCGAGTACACCGAGCCCATTTCGAGGCCAATGATGCCGCCGCCCAGGATCAGCATGCGCTTCGGCTCGATACCGAGCTGCAGCGCGCCGGTGGAATCAACGATGCGCGGGTCGCCCTTCGGCATGAAGGGCAGCTGCACCGCCTGCGACCCCGCCGCAATGATGCAGTTGCGGAACTTCACGACCTGCGCCTTTCCGCTCACGTCCTTGCCATCGCCCGAGGTCTCCTGCACCTTGAGGTGGTACGGGTCGATGAATTCGCCGATGCCGCGCACGGTAGTGACCTTGCGCATCTTTGCCATGGCGGCGAGGCCGCCTGTCAGCTTGCCGACCACCTTGTTCTTGTGGGCGAGCAGCTTGGTGCGGTCGATCTTCGGATCGCCGTAGCTCACGCCCAGATCGGCGAAGTGCTTGACCTCGTCCATGACCGCTGCGACGTGCAGCAGCGCCTTCGACGGAATGCAGCCCACGTTGAGGCACACGCCGCCCAGCGTTGCGTAGCGCTCGACCAGCACGACCTTGAGCCCGAGGTCGGCCGCACGGAAAGCGCCCGAATAGCCGCCCGGGCCAGCGCCGAGCACCAGCACGTCGCATTCGACATCGACGGGACCGCTGTAGGTCGATGCCACCGCCGGCGCAGCGGCAGGAGCTGGCGC
Source organism: Variovorax sp. Sphag1AA (assembly GCF_014192575.1). Classification (GTDB taxonomy): domain Bacteria; phylum Pseudomonadota; class Gammaproteobacteria; order Burkholderiales; family Burkholderiaceae_C; genus Variovorax. Next base: position 1,312,126 of record NZ_JACHYC010000001.1, read on the forward strand.
ACGCGCCGGCGCGGGTGCAGCCGCCGCGGGGGCCGGTGCAGGAGCCGGTGCGGGGGCAGCAGCTGCGCCCTCCACCGCATCGAGCGTCAGCACGACCGAGCCTTCGCTCACCTTGTCGCCGACCTTCACGGCCACGGCCTTCACCACGCCCGCGTGCGACGACGGAATCTCCATCGACGCCTTGTCCGATTCGACCGTGATGAGGGATTGCTCGACCTTGACCGTGTCGCCCGGCTTGACGAGCACCTCGATCACAGCGACTTCCGAGAAATCGCCGATGTCCGGCACTTTGACTTGTACTTCGCTCATTTGGACACCTTCAGTTTGAGTGTGAGAACGTCGACCGGTCCGGCCGAGTTCCGATCGAATTCACAGGCCGCGGCCACGCCGGCTTCGGCCACGTCGCGCGCCGAGCGCGCCTTGTCGTATGCGGCATGCATCGCGCCGAGTGCAAAGCTGCGGCCGGAGCCGATGCTCCAGAACTGCTTGAACTCGAAGACCTCGCGATAGCTGTAGACGCCGTAGATCCCGCTCGAGTTGGCCATCAGCATCGTGAACTGGCTCGACTCGTAGGGCTCGTGTTCGTCTTCCTTGGTCTGCAGGTAGAACGAGTCCTTCAGCACCGGATGCAGGCGCGTGAAGGTGTGAAAGATCTCGTCCTTGCTGCCGAAGTGCAGCGAATCCACCGGCTGCGCCGCGAGCGCATGCTGAAGCACCAGGTAATGCGCTGCGGCGCCGGCCATCGCAAAGATGGTCTGGCCGGCCGCGTCGTTGACCATGAAAAGCTTCCGGTTCGCCTCGGCGTTGAACGACAAGCGCGTGTCGCCAAACGTCACCAGCGAATCGGCAGCCATCACGACCTGACCGCCTTTGCGGACGGCCACGACGGTGGTCATAGGATGATTCGGCGGTAGTCTGCGAGGACCTGCCCAAGGTATGCATTGAACCGGGCAGCCGCGGCGCCGTCGATGACACGGTGGTCGTACGACAGCGACAGCGGAAGCGTCAGGCGCGGCACGAACTGCTTGCCGTCCCAGACCGGTTTCATCTGGCCCTTGGAGAGGCCGAGGATCGCCACTTCGGGTGCATTGATGATCGGCGTGAAGTGCGTGCCGCCGATGCCGCCGAGCGAGCTGATCGAGAAGCAGCCGCCCTGCATGTCGGCCGAGCCGAGCTTGCCGTCGCGCGCCTTCTTGGCGAGTTCGCCCATCTCCTGGCTGATCTGGATGATGCCCTTCTTGTCGGCGTCCTTGAGCACCGGCACCACGAGGCCGTTGGGCGTGTCCGCCGCGAAGCCGATGTTGTAGTACTGCTTGTAGACGAGCGTGTCGCCATCGAGGCTGGTGTTGAACTCGGGGAACTTCTTGAGCGCCGAGACCACCGCCTTGATGACGAAGGCCAGCATCGTGACCTTGACGCCCGACTTCTCGTTCTCCTTGTTGGTGGAGACGCGGAAGGCTTCGAGTTCGGTGATGTCCGCTTCGTCGTTGTTGGTGACGTGCGGGATCATCACCCAGTTGCGGTGCAGGTTCGCGCCGCTGAGCTTCTTGATGCGCGACAGGTCCTTGCGTTCGACGGTTCCGAACTTCGTGAAGTCGACCTTCGGCCACGGGATGAGACCCAGCGCCGCGCCATCTCCGCCGCCGGCCGGCGCCTTGGCGCCCGCAGCTTTGGTGCTGACCGCGCCGCTCATCACGGCCTTGGTGAAGCTCTGGACGTCTTCCTGCGTGATGCGGCCCTTGGGGCCGCTACCCTTCACTTCGTCGAGCGGCACGCCGAGTTCGCGTGCGAACTTGCGTACGGAAGGCGATGCATGCGGCAGCTTGCCGCTGGGCGCGACGGTCGGATCATGCGGAGCCGGTGCGACGGCAGATGCCGACGGCGCTGCGGCCGGTGCGGGCGCCGACGCGGTCGCAGGTGCAGGCGCTGCTGCAGCCTGGGCAGGCGCCGGGGCCAAAGCGGCCGCGCCGCCGCCAGAGCCTTCGATCACAGCAATCAGGTCGCCGATGTTGACCGTGTCGCCAACCTTGACCTTCAGTTCCTTGAGCACGCCGGATGCTGACGACGGAATCTCCATCGAGGCCTTGTCCGATTCGACGGTGATCAGCGACTGCTCTTCCTTGATGGTGTCGCCGGGCTTGACCAGCACCTCGATCACCGCGACATCCTTGAAGTCGCCGATGTCGGGCACCTTCACATCGATCGGGCCCGCAGCCGCCGCCGGGGCGGGTGTAGCCGCAACTGGCGCAGCCGCGGGAGCGGGCGCTGCAGTGGCAGGCGCCGCCGCGGCCGGTGCGGGTGCTGCGGCGGCCGCACCTTCGGCCTCCAGCACCAGCACCACGGAGCCTTCGCTCACCTTGCTGCCGACCTGGACCTTGAGTTCCTTCACCACGCCGGCCTGGCTCGACGGGATCTCCATCGAGGCTTTGTCCGACTCCACCGTGATCAGCGACTGCTCGGCTTTGACCGTATCGCCGACCTTCACCAGCACTTCAATGACGGCGACTTCATCGAAATCGCCGATGTCCGGCACCTTGACTTCCACTGTAGCCATATCGTGTCTCCCGCCCTAGGGCGCAGTAGGTTGTTGGTTGGTTGTTTTATGCGTAGAGCGGGTTGATCTTGTCGGCGTTGATGCCGTACTTCTTGATCGCATCGGCCACCTTCTGTGCGGGGATGGTGCCGTCCTCAGCCAGCGCCTTGAGCGCGGCCAGCACGATGTAGTGGCGATTGACCTCGAAGTGCTCGCGCAGCTTGGCGCGGAAGTCGCTGCGGCCGAAGCCGTCAGTGCCGAGCACCTTGTAGTTGCGGCCCTTCGGAACGAAAGGACGGATCTGCTCGGCGTAGGCCTTCATGTAGTCGGTCGACGCCACCACTGGGCCGGTGCTCGCGGAGAGTTGCTGCGCGACGAAGGGCACACGCGGCTCGTCGGTCGGATGCAGCAGGTTCCAGCGGTCGGCCTCCTGGCCGTCGCGGGTCAGCTCGTTGAAGCTGGGGCAGCTCCACACGCCGGCGCTGACGCCCCAGTCCTTCTCGAGCAGTTCCTGCGCGGCAACGCTTTCGCGCAGGATGGTGCCGCTGCCGAGCAGTTGCACGCTGGGCGACTTGGCCTTGAGCGCCGGCGCCTGCTTGCACAGGTACATGCCCTTGATGATTTGCTCTTCGGTGCCGGGCTGCAGGCCGGGCATCGCGTAGTTCTCATTGAGCAGCGTGAGGTAGTAGTAGACGTTGTCCTGCTTCTCGACCATGCGCTTGAGGCCGTGATGCAGTATCACGCCGACTTCGTGCGCGAAGGTCGGGTCGTAGCTGACGCAGTTCGGGATCGTGTTCGCAAGGATGTGGCTGTGGCCGTCTTCGTGCTGGAGGCCTTCGCCGTTCAGCGTGGTGCGACCTGAAGTGCCGCCGAGCAGGAAGCCGCGCGCCTGCATGTCGCCCGCCGCCCAGGCGAGGTCGCCGATACGCTGGAAGCCGAACATCGAGTAGTACACGTAGAACGGCACCATGATCCGGTTGTTCGTGCTGTACGACGTGGCCGCCGCGATCCAGCTCGACATGCCGCCGGCTTCGTTGATGCCTTCCTGCAGGATCTGGCCAGCCTTGTCTTCCTTGTAGTACATGACCTGGTCTTTGTCGACCGGGGTGTACTGCTGGCCCGCGGGGTTGTAGATGCCAACCTGGCGGAACAGGCCTTCCATGCCGAAGGTGCGTGCCTCGTCGACAAGGATCGGCACAACGCGTGGGCCGAGCGCCTGGTCGCGCAGCAACTGCGTCAGGAAGCGGACGTAGGCCTGCGTGGTCGAGATCTCGCGGCCTTCGGCGGTCGGCTCGAGCACCGCCTTGAAGGTTTCGAGCGACGGCACGGTGAAACTCTCGTCGGCCTTGGTGCGGCGATGCGGCAGGTAGCCGCCGAGGGCCTTGCGGCGCTCGTGCAGGTACTTCATCTCCGGGGTGTCGTCGGCCGGCTTGTAGAACGGCAGATCGCCGATCTGGCTGTCCGGGATCGGAATGTTGAAGCGGTCGCGGAAGGCCTTGATGTCCTCGTCGCCGAGCTTCTTGGTTTGGTGGACCGTGTTCTTGCCTTCGCCGATCTTGCCCATGCCGAAGCCCTTGACGGTCTTGATCAGCAGCACCGTGGGCTGGCCCTTGTGGTTCACGGCCGAGTGGAAGGCGGCGTAGACCTTCTGCGGATCATGGCCGCCGCGGCGCAGCGCCCAGATGTCGTCGTCGCTCAGCTTCGAGACCATCTCGAGGGTGCGCGGATCGCGACCGAAGAAATGCTTGCGCACGTAGGCGCCGTCATTAGCCTTGAACGACTGGTAGTCACCGTCGTTCGTCTCCATCATGATCTTGCGGAGCGCGCCGTCCTTGTCGCGCGCCAGCAGCGGATCCCAGTTGGCGCCCCACAGCAGCTTGATGACGTTCCAGCCCGATCCGCGGAATTCGCCTTCGAGTTCCTGAATGATCTTGCCGTTGCCGCGCACCGGGCCGTCGAGGCGCTGCAGGTTGCAGTTGATGACGAAGACCAGGTTGTCGAGGTTCTCGCGCGCCGCGAGACCGATGGCGCCGAGCGATTCGACTTCATCCATCTCACCGTCGCCGCAGAAAACCCAGACCTTACGGTTCTCGGTGTTGGCGATGCCGCGTGCGTGCAGATACTTGAGGAAACGCGCCTGGTAGATCGCCATCAGCGGGCCGAGGCCCATCGACACCGTGGGGAACTGCCAGAACTCGGGCATGAGCTTGGGGTGCGGGTAGCTCGACAGGCCCTTGCCGTCGACTTCCTGGCGGAAGTTGAGCAGCTGCTCTTCGGTCAGGCGGCCTTCGAGGTAGGCGCGGGCGTAGATGCCGGGAGAGACGTGGCCCTGGATGTAGAGGCAGTCGCCGCCGTGGTTCTCGCTCTCGGCATGCCAGAAGTGATTGAAGCCGGCGCCGAACATGGTCGCCAGCGAGGCAAAGGAGCCAATGTGGCCGCCGAGGTCGCCGCCCTCGGGCGGATGGTGGCGGTTGGCCTTCACGACCATCGCCATCGCATTCCAGCGCATGTACGAACGCAGGCGCTCTTCGATCTCGATGTTGCCGGGGGAACGCTCTTCCTGGTCGACCTCGATGGTGTTCACGTAGGCCGTGTTGGCGGAGAACGGTTTGTCGATGCTGTTCTGACGGGCATGTTCGAGCAGTTGCTCGAGCAGGAAGTGAGCCCGTTCCGGCCCCTCGCTCTCGATGACTGCCGATAGGGCATCCATCCATTCGCGCGTTTCCTGCGCGTCTTGATCGTTAGCGGCCGAACCGAAGAGGTTCTGAGGATTCGCCGACATGCTTGTCTCCTTTTTGAGGGGGTTGTGGCAGTAATTTAGTGCCGGATTGGCGGTGCGGCGGGAGTTTCTCACAGAAATTCGGCAATTTCAAATAGTGCGTGACGTTTTCTTATTACGAAATTCACCAATGAAACTTCGGGGTAGTTTTCGCGAGTTTTCCCTTCCGACATCGTCATTGAATGGACCAGTTGACACCCCGCCCGAAAGGTGATCACCTAAACTCGACTGATGCCCTTTTCCTCCCCGATCGCGGTCGCCCGCAGCGCGGTCCACGCATCGCCGCTTTCATGGTGGCGCCGTTGGTGGCGCCGGCAGACGCCCATGCTGCAGGACGCGGTGGCGATGCTCGCGCCGCTCGCCGCCGTGCTGCTCTTTCTCGCGGCCATCGTGTCGGCCTTCTGGTATCTGCGCGCGGAGGAAATGGAGCGCGTGCAGGAGTCCGTCAAGCGCGACGTCGAGTACGCGCAACAGCGCGTGCGCATGCGCTTGCTCGAGCGGCAGGAGCAGCTTTCCCGCTTGGCGCGCGATGCGTCGAATCGAGAGATCGACGTCGCAGAGTTCACGAGCCGCGCCGAATCGCTGGTCAGCCAGTTTCCCGAACTCCAGGCCGTGACCTGGATCGACGATCGCCGTCGGGTAAAGGCGAGCTATGCGGCGCCGAGCGTTCATCCTGCGCAGCAACGCGCAAACGGCGAAGTACTGCGGCCCGGCGACACGGAAAGCAGCTATGCCTTGGCACGCGAGCTCGGGCAGTTGGTTTACTCGCAGCCCCTGGCGGGCGGCGACCCCGCTCCGATGCTGCAGCTCCACATCCCGATGTTCGATCAGGGGCTGTTCGCGGGCACGCTTCTCGGCGAGTTCTCCGTCGACGGCCTGCTGCGCTACGGCATGCCGGCGGAGGTTTCCGCGCGCTACGCGGTGTCGCTTCTCGATGGCAAGGGCGGCCTGATCGCTGGGAACACCGTCGCCAATCCGAAAGGCGCCCGCAACCGCCTGCTGCCGTGGGCGGTTCATACCAACGAATATGAAGTTCCGGTGTCCCCAGTCGGCAACGGACTGGTGCTGCGCGCGCAGGCCTATCGAACCTCGCAAGGGGTGGTTGGCAACGGCCTCTTCTGGCTGGTCGGCGCGCTCAGCGTCCTGACGAGCTGGATGCTGATCGGCACCTGGCGCCACACGCGGCGTCGCCTGCAGGCGCAGCAGGCATTGGTGGCGGAAACCAACTTCCGTCGCGCGATGGAAAACTCGATGCTCACCGGCATGCGCGTGCTCGACCTCGAAGGCCGGATCACCTACGTGAACGCTGCTTTCTGTGCGATGACCGGCTGGAGCGAAAACGAGCTCGTCGGCCAGACGCCTCCCTTCCCCTACTGGCTCGAATCGGACCGCGAAGTCATGAACGAGCGGCTCGAAGAAGAACTGCACGGCCGTGCCCTGCCAGGCGGATTCCAGGTGCGCGTGAAGCGCAAGAACGGCAGCGTCTTCAACGCGCGGCTGTACGTCTCGCCGCTGATCGATGCGCGCGGCCACCAGACGGGCTGGATGACCTCGATGACCGACATCACCGAGCCGACCCGCATCCGCGAGCAGCTGTCCGCCTCCTACGAGCGCTTCACCACCGTCCTGGAAGCGCTGGACGCCTCGGTGTCGGTCGCGCCGCTCGGCAGCGAAGAACTGGTGTTCGCGAACAAGCTCTATCGCCTCTGGTTCGGGTCCAACACCGTCGGCCACCTGAACATGGTGGCGCAGGCTGGTGTCCCGGCTTCGCATGCCCGCGACGAAGAACTCGACGACGTGGACCCCTTCGCCGGACTGCCGATCGACCAGCTCACCGCGGCCCAGCCGGCCAACAACGAGATCTTCGTGCCCGAGCTCGGCAAGTGGCTGGAGGTGCGTTCGCGCTACCTGACCTGGGTCGACGGCCGCCTCGCGCAACTCGTGATCGCGACCGACATCACGCCGCGCCGCGACGCAGAGGACCTTGCCGCGGCACAGGCCGACCGCGCGCACGCCGCGAGCCGCCTGATCACGATGGGCGAAATGGCTTCCAGCGTGGCGCATGAACTCAATCAGCCGCTGACCGCCATCTCCAACTACTGCAACGGGATGATGTCGCGGATCAAGGGCAACCAGATCGACTCGGACGCGCTGCTGGCGGCGCTCGACAAGACCTCGAAGCAAGCCCAGCGCGCGGGCCAGATCATCCAGCGCATCCGCTCCTTCGTGAAGCGCAGCGAGCCCAACCGGACGCCTGCCGAAGTGGCCATGATGGTCAGCGAAGCGGTCGAGCTGGCCGGGATCGAGTTGCGCCGCCGCAACGTGCGCCTGAATCACTACGTTGCCGCTCGCCTGCCGGTCTTGCGGGTCGATCCGATCCTAATCGAGCAGGTCATGGTCAACCTGCTGAAGAACGCCGCCGAATCCATCGACCTCGCCAATCGTCCGCTGGCACGCCGCAGCGTGGAGCTGCGTGTGCTCCCGAAGATCATTGATGGCCACAACGCCGTCGAGTTTTCCGTTCAGGACACCGGCATGGGCCTGTCGCCCGAAGTCATGGACCGGCTGTACGAAGCTTTCTTCTCCACCAAGCCCGAAGGCATGGGCATCGGGCTCAACCTCTGCCGCACGATCGTCGAGTCGCACCGTGGCCGAATGCAGGCGGAGAACATCTACAATGGTCCGGATGTGGTCGGATGCCGTTTCTCCTTCTGGATACCGGTGTTAGACGCTATCGATTCAGTAGCAAGCAACGAGGCGAAGGTACCTGCATGAGTTTGATTCCCAAGAAGGGCACGGTCTATGTCGTTGATGACGACGAAGCGGTTCGTGATTCGTTGCAATGGCTGCTCGAAGGCAAGGACTACCGGGTCCGCTGCTTCGATTCGGCCGAGTCGTTCCTCTCCCGCTACGACCCCCGAGAAGTCGCCTGCCTGATCGTCGACATCCGCATGGGCGGAATGTCCGGCATCGAATTGCAGGACAGGCTGATCGAACGCCGCTCGCCCCTGCCCATCGTGGTCATCACCGGCCACGGCGATGTGCCGATGGCCGTCGACAGCATGAAAAAGGGCGCGATGGATTTCATCCAGAAGCCCTTCAACGACGAAGCGCTGGTCGCGCTGGTCGAGCGGATGCTCGAACACGCCCGTGGCGCCTTCGCCCAGCATCAGCAGTCCGCCAGCCGCGACGCGCTGCTGTCCAAGCTCACCGGCCGCGAAGCGCAAGTGCTGGAACGCATCGTCGCAGGCCGACTCAACAAGCAGATCGCCGACGACCTCGGCATCAGCATCAAGACGGTCGAGGCGCACCGCGCCAACATCATGGAAAAGCTCAACGCGAACACGGTGGCCGATCTGCTGAAGATCGCTCTCGGCCAGGCGGCCCCCGCCAAGGCCTAGCGCCCGGCCGACCACCCTCTCGCACCCACGCCTGCGCAAGCGGGCGTTTTTACTTGGAAGACAGGAAAACGATGACAGCCCAACTGATCGACGGCAACGCGCTGTCCCGAAAAATCCGCACCGAGGTTTCCGGCCGCATTGCCGCGCTCAAGGCGAGCGGCGTCCAGCCGACCCTTGCGATCGTGCTTGTCGGCGACGATCCGGCAAGCCAGGTCTACGTCAAGCACAAGGTCAACGACAGCAGCGAAACGGGGCTCACCGCGAACCTGGAGCGCTATCCGGCGACCATGACCGAAGCCGAACTGCTGGCGCGCATCCACGCGCTCAACAACGATCCCAAGGTGCACGGCATCCTCGTGCAATTGCCATTGCCGCCGCACATGGACAGCCATCGCGTCATCGAGGCGATCTCTCCTGCCAAGGACGTGGACGGCTTCCACGTTGCAAGCGCCGGCGCACTCATGGTCGGTCAGCCGGGCTTCTGGCCCTGCACGCCGCACGGCTGCATGAAGATGCTCGAATCGATCGGCTACGACCTGCGCGGCAAGCATGCGGTCGTCATCGGCCGCAGCAACATCGTGGGCAAGCCAATGGCGATGATGCTGCTGGCCAAGAACGCCACGGTCACCATCTGCCACAGCGCGACGAAGGATCTCGGCGCCATCACGCGGCAGGCTGACGTGGTGGTCGCAGCGGTCGGCAAGCGCAACATCCTGACGGCGGACATGGTCAAACCCGGTGCGGTCATCATCGACGTCGGCATGAACCGCAAGGAAGACGGCAAGCTCGCGGGCGATGTCGATTTCGAAGGCGTCAAGGAAGTCGCAAGCTGGATCACGCCAGTACCGGGCGGTGTCGGCCCCATGACCCGCGCGATGCTGCTCGCCAACACTCTTGAAGCCGCCGAACGCGCCGCAAGATAACAATCACCCCGTTGCTTGCTCACTGCGTGTAGCCGCCTCCCCTCCCGAACGGTCTTCGCTACGCTCGACCTGGACTAGATATGACTGACAACCCGCTTCTTGACTTTGCCGACCTCCCGCTTTTCGACCGGATCAAGCCCGCGCATGTCGCTCCGGCGGTCGACGCACTACTGGCGGAGGCCGAAGCGGCGCTGCAAGCCGTAACTGCTCCGGAATTCCCGTCGGACTGGCTGGCGATCTCGCGAGTACTCGACGTGGCGTCCGAGCGCTTCAGCCGCGCGTGGGGCGCGGTGGGCCATCTCAATGCGGTTGCCGATACGCCCGAACTCCGCGCCGCCTACAACGAGGCGATGCCGCGCGTCACTGCCTTCTGGACGCGCCTCGGTTCAGACGAACGCCTGTACGCCAAGTACAAGGCCATCGATCCCGCCATGCTCAATGCGGAGCAGCGTCAGGCGCATCACAACGCGATCCGCAACTTCGTGCTGGGCGGCGCCGAATTGCGGGGACCGGCCAAGGTCCGCTTTGCCGAGATCCAGGAACGCCAGGCCGAGCTGAGCCAGAAGTTCAGCGAAAACGCACTCGATGCTACCGATGCCTTCGCCTACTACGCCCCGTTCGGGGAGCTGGAGGGGCTTCCGGAAGACGTGATCAGCGCCGCCCGCACGGCCGCGGAGGCTGAGGGCAAGGAAGGCTACAAGCTCACGCTGAAGATGCCGTCCTACCTGCCGGTGATGCAGTTCGCCAAGAGCAGCGCGCTGCGCGAGCGGCTCTACCGCGCCTACGTCACCCGCGCGAGCGAACTCGGCGATCCGGCGTTCGACAACACCGAGCTGATCCGCGAAATCCTCGAGTTGCGCCAGGAGGAAGCCAAGCTCCTCGGCTACCCCAATTTCGGCGAGCTTTCGATCGTGCCGAAGATGGCCGAATCCGCCGACCAGGTAGTCAAGTTCCTGCGCGATCTGGCGACCAAAGCCAAGCCCTACGGCGAGCGCGATCTGGCCGACCTGCGCGTCTTCGCCGCCGAGCAACTCGGCGTCACCGACCCGCAGCCTTGGGACTGGAGCTATATCGGCGAGAAGCTCAAGGAAGCGCGCTATGCCTTCAGCGACCAGGAGGTGAAGCAGTATTTCACTGCACCCAAGGTCATGGCGGGGCTGTTCAAGATCGTCGAGACACTCTTCGAGGTATCGATCCGACGCGACCAGGCGCCGGTCTGGCATCCGAGCGTCGAGTTCTACCGCATCGAACGCAGCGGGCAGAAGGTCGGGCAGTTCTACCTGGACCCGTCCGCGCGACCGGCCAAGCGTGGGGGCGCGTGGATGGACGACGTCCGCGCCCGCTGGCTGCGCCCCGACACCGGCACCCTGCAGACGCCGGTCGCACAGCTGGTCTGCAACTTCGCCGAAGGCGTCGACGGCAAGCCGCCGCTGCTCACGCATGACGACGTGACGACGCTCTTCCACGAATTCGGCCATGGCCTGCATCACATGCTCACGCAGATCAACGAGCGCGATGTCTCTGGCATCAGCGGCGTGGAATGGGATGCGGTCGAGCTGCCGAGCCAATTCATGGAGAACTTCTGCTGGGAGTGGGACGTGCTTGCCCACATGACTGCGCACGTCGACACCGGTGCACCGCTGCCGCGCGCGCTGTTCGACAAGATGACGGCGGCCAAGAACTTCCAGAGCGGCCTGCAGACGCTGCGGCAGATCGAGTTCTCGCTGTTCGACATGCTGCTGCACACCGCCTATGACGCCACGACCGCCAAGCCGGGCGACGTGCTGGCGCTGCTCGGCAAGGTACGTCAGGAAGTAGCGGTCATGCCGTCCCCGGCCTTCAGCCGCACTCCGCACACCTTCAGCCACATCTTCTCGGGCGGGTATGCGGCGGGCTATTACAGCTACAAGTGGGCCGAGGTGCTGAGCGCCGACGCCTATGCTGCTTTCGAGGAAACTGCCGGGGCCAACGGCGAGCCGAGCATCGAGACGGGCCGGAAATACCGTCAGGCCATTCTCGAGGCGGGCGGAAGCCGCACGGCGATGGAATCGTTCAAGGCCTTCCGCGGCCGCGAACCGCAGATCGACGCGCTGCTGCGCCATCAAGGAATGGCGGAACCGCAGCCAGCCTGAGGCCGAGCGGTGGCAGAGCCTGAGATACTCGGCGTCATCCGAATCCGGGAGACCTCGATGAAAAACCGCTCTGCCATCGCAAGCCTTGCCCTGCTGCTGGTCGCGACCTCGTCCTTTGCCCAGGCGGTCTACCGCCAGGTCGACAAGGATGGGCGCGTGACCTTCTCCGACCAAGCTCCGACAGCTTCTTCGCAGCCCGCGGCCCCGCGTGCCGGGAATACCGTCAATTCGGCCGTCGGTCTGCCGTACGAGCTGCGTCAGGTGACCCAACGCTACCCCGTCACGCTCTATACAGGCGAAGAGTGCGGCCCTTGTGGCGCGGCGCGCTCCCTGCTGATCACGCGCGGCGTGCCGTTCAATGAGCGCACGGTCAAGAGCAACGACGACATCGCTGCCCTGCAACGCCTGAGCGGGCAGAGCGGCCTGCCGCTGCTCAGCATCGGGTTGCAACAGCTCAAAGGCTTCTCGGACAGCGAGTGGTCGCAGTACCTCGACGCAGCAGGCTATCCGAAGAGTTCACAGTTGCCTGCGAGCTATCAGAATCCGCCGGCTCAACCGCTGGTGGCACTGGCGCCGACGGCGCAGCCCTCCCCTGTCGCGGCGCCGGCGCCCGCCGCCATTCCGGTGCCTGCGGCTCCCTCTGGCGAGCCGTCGCCGAGCAATCCGGCCGGCATCAAGTTCTAAAAGCGCCCTGAGGCCGCTTCGGCCTCAGCCGAACCGCATCGTCCGTACGCCGGACGATGTGCCCAGCAGGCACACGCTGGCCCGTTGGCGAGCGAAAACCCCCACCGTGACCACCCCCGGCCACTGGTTCACTTCCGTCTCGAAGCCGAGCGGATCGGTAATCCGCAGGCCAGTCACGTCGACGATGTTCTGACCGTTGTCGGTCACGAGCGGCGCCCCATCCTTCAGCCGCACATGAGCCTGCCCGCCCAGACGCGCGAACTGGCGGATCACGCGCTGCGTCGCCATGGGAATCACCTCCACAGGGAGCGGAAACGCCCCGAGCGTGTTGACCAACTTGGAGGAGTCGGCGATGCAGACGAATCGGCGCGACTGCGCCGCGACGATCTTCTCGCGCGTCAGCGCTGCACCGCCGCCCTTGATCATGTAGCCGCGCCCGTCGATCTCGTCGGCGCCGTCGATGTAGACCGCCAGTTCTTCGACCTCGTTGCTGTCGAAAACCGGGATGCCCAACGCCTGGAGCCGCTCGGTCGACGCCACCGAACTGGAGACCGCTCCCCGGATCTGCGACTTGATGGTGGCAAGCGCATCAATAAACTTGTTCACCGTCGAGCCGGTGCCCACCCCGACGATTTCGCCCTTGACAACGTAATCCAGTGCAGCGCGGCCGACCTGCGCCTTGAGTTCGTCCTGGGTCAGGGCCTGAGCCGGAGCGGGGGAAGTCATCGGAGAAAATCCTTGGCTGATTGAAGTCGAGAATTATCCGATGCCCCTGCTGTTGCCCTCGTCGCTTTATGGACTTGCCCGTCCTTTCCTGTTCGGGTTCGATCCCGAACACGCCCACGAAATCACCCTGGATGCGCTTGCGCGCACTCAGAACACGCCACTCGCCTGCGCCTACGCTGCGCCGCGTGTGGAAGACCGAGTCACGCTCGCTGGACTGACCTTTCCGAACCGGGTCGGACTCGCGGCCGGGCTCGACAAAAATGCCCGCTGCATCGACGCCTTTGCCGCGATGGGATTCGGCTTCGTCGAGGTCGGCACCGTCACACCCAAAGCCCAACCCGGCAACCCCAAGCCACGCATGTTCCGTCTGCCTCAACGCGACGCACTCATCAACCGCCTGGGGTTCAACAATGAGGGCCTTGAGGCGTTCATCGCGAACGTCCAACGCGCCCGCTTCCGGCGAGACACATCAAGGCTGCCGATGCTGCTCGGTCTCAACATCGGCAAGAACGCAGCCACGCCGATCGAGCGCGCCGTGGACGACTACCTGATCGGCCTCGACGGCGTGTACCCGCATGCCGACTACGTGACGATCAACATTTCGAGCCCCAACACCGCGAACCTGCGTTCGCTCCAGAGCGACGAAGCACTGGATGCGCTCCTTGGCGCGGTGGCCGACAAGCGCGAAGCCCTCGCTGCCAGGCACGGCAAGCGAGTCCCTCTCTTCGTGAAGATCGCGCCTGATCTCGACGAAGCCCAAGTCAAGGTGATCGCCGCGACGCTCCTGCGGCATGGCATGGACGGCGTCATTGCCACGAACACGACGCTTTCACGCGAAGCAGTGACCGGCCTGCAGCACGCCGCAGAAGCCGGGGGCTTGTCGGGCGCGCCGGTCAGGGAGGCAAGCAACCGGGTCATCGGGCAGTTGCGGGCAGCACTGGGAAGCAAGTTCCCCATCGTGGGTGTCGGCGGCATTCTGAGCGCGGCCGATGCCAAGTCGAAGATCGATGCCGGTGCGGACGTGGTACAGATCTACACCGGATTGATCTATCGGGGACCGGGGCTGGTCCGAAAGGTTGCCCAGGCACTGCGCCGCAGCGACGCCTGAGCGTCGAGATCAGCGCATCCGCCAGAGGACCGGCACGATCACGCTGGCCCAGCGCACGATGCGGCGCGGCCCAAGGACCGCGACCACCGCTGCGGCAGCAACGCCGGCCGCAACCGGATGCTCGCGCGCGATGCGTATCGCGGCGGCGCTGGGGCTTTCATTCGGCACAGGGGCTTCGCCCTTGCCTGTCGAGGCCGCTTCGAGGGTAGCGATACGCACGCGCTGCTTTTCGATACGCAGCAGCAGTTCCTCGCGGGTGTGCGGTCGCGGTTCGCGGGGTACTGCGCCCGGCTTTCTCTTTCCGAGGCTTTGCCGGAGCCATGCGCGATCGCGCTCGAACTCGCGGAGCACCGGCTCGAACGCCGACGACGACTTGCCCGACATCGACAGAAGCGCAACCACCGAGGTCAGCCAAAGCGCCACCCAGACCGCAGCGACCAGCCAAGCGGCCACCGAGCGATATGGCGTGTCCCAGAAGTGGACGACGATGGCCACCGACAGCAGGGCAATCGCGATCGTCGTGAGTCCAACCACCGCGATGACGAGACCGAGCATCCATCGCAGACGCTTCTTCTCGTCTTCCCACGCAAAGCGCAGGAGTTCGGCCCGGTCTTCCGCAGCGAGCGCACCTTCACCGATCAGGATTCGCAGGCGCCGCAACTGGGATTTGATCCCGAAAAGCGACGACAGCCTCATGCGCCGACCTCGCGAGCCTCGCGGCAAGTGCCGGTCCGGACCCGCTTGAAGGCGACGCTGGCGCGGATGAACTCAGCGGCGGCCAAGCAGCAGGCCCACCAGGACGCCCACTGCCAGCGCAGCGCCGGCGATCTGCCAGGGCTCGTCGTGCGCATAGGCGTTGGCCGAGCTGGCAGCCTCGCGTGCCTTCTTGGCGGCGACGCGGCTCTTTTCCGCGGCCAACTCGCGCGCGATCGCCAGCTTGCTGTCGATACGCTGGCGAAGCGCCTTGATGTGAGGGACCGAGTCGAGATCCTTGCTGGCGAGCACGCCGCGCACATCGCTCGCGATGTCTTCCGCCACGGCGTTGGCCGCTGCTTCGAGGTTGGTGGTTGCAGTCATTGAAAAAGGTCCTCCTCAACGCGCCGGCACCGCGCCGGCAACTCACGCCGACAAACGACGCACCGCCGCATGGTACATGCCTGCGCCCGTCTACGACAGCAGATCAGCCACTTGACGGGCGATGGCCAAGCTGCTCGTGAGACCCGGCGATTCGATCCCGAACAGGTTGACGAGACCCGGAATGCCATGGTCGGCCGGCCCCGCGATCATGAAGTCGGCAGCGGCCTCCTTCGGACCGGAAATCTTGGGCCGCATGCCTGCGTAACCGGGCTGGAGCGCGCCATCGGGCAGGCCAGGCCAGTATTTCCGAACCTCTGCGTAAAAGGCCTGGCCGCGGGCGGGATCGACCTGGAGGTCATCCGGACGATCGACCCATTGGACGTCCGGCCCGAACTTGGCTTGGCCGCCGAGATCGAGCGTGAGGTGCACGCCAAGACCTGCCGCCTCCGGAACCGGATAAATCAAGCGACTAAAGGGCGCCCGCCCGGCCAGGGTGAAGTAGTTTCCCTTTGCAAAAAAGGCTTGTGGCACAAGTTGTGGGGAAAGCCCTTCGAAGCGCCGTGCCAACAGCGGAGCAGAAAGGCCCGCCGCATTCACCACGCTGCCGCAGCGCAGCCGCGTGCCGTCATCGGTGGTCAGAAGGATGCCTGCCTTTTCACACGCCGCACTCGCGACACCCGACTTGAGCGCAACGATGCCTCCCGCATGTTCCAGATCACCCTGCAAGCTCAGCATGAACGCATGGCTGTCCACGATGCCTGTGCTGGGTGAAAGCAGTGCCGCGGTGCAAGCCAGTTGCGGCTCCATCGCGCGGGCCTCGTCACTGGAGAGCAGGACCATATCGTCAACGCCATTGGCTGCGGCCTTGGCCATGATGCCGGCGAGTTGTTCGACCTGCGCTTCAGAGGTCGCGACGATGAGCTTGCCACAGCGATCATGAGGCACACCCCGCTCCTGGGCATACGCATAGAGCAGCCTCTTGCCCTCCACGCATAGCCGAGCCTTCAGCGAGCCCTTGGGGTAGTAGATCCCTGCGTGGATCACCTCGCTGTTGCGGGAGCTCGTACCGGTACCGATGGCGCCTCCGGCCTCCAGCACGATGACCTCGCGTCCCTGGAGCGCGAGAGCGCGTGCGACGGCCAGACCGACTACACCGGCGCCAATGACGGCGCAATCGAATTCATCCATGTCGGGAGCATAGCGGCGCGCAGCCGCCGGTCACGACGACTTGCCTGTGACTGATGCGGTCGTCGGAAACGCAAGGTTGCCCGGAGGCGCCGCAGGCCCCTCGTCGGGCTCGACAGGCAGCTCGGGAACGTCCGGCGGGTGCGGAGTCATGGGAGGCGGAAGATCGGGACTGGTGGCCATGGCGGTTCTCCTTCAACCACAACCGTCGTTCTACGGGAGGCGAAGGCGCTATGCAACAGGCTAAGCGCGCGACTGCGGGCGCGCACGCCCAACTTGCTTCGCAAGCGAACAACCATGCGCCGGAAGCGATGAAATTGGAAAGGGGGAAATTGGTGGGCGGTCAGGGTTTCGAACCCCGGACCCCAGCAGTGTGAATGCTGTGCTCTACCCCTGAGCTAACCGCCCGAAGCGCCGACGAGGGTGCCAGCGCTATCGATCTTTTTCGTACCGTTCGGTGCGAAGCCTGCGATTATGCCACAGCCATTTCGCTCATTTTGCGAAATAACGTTCGACCGCTGCTACTTTTATCGAGTTGCACCAGGACCTCCTCGTGTGCGGCCAGTTCATGCTCGGCGGCAACGAGTACCGGCAGTTCGAACGTGCGCAAG
Source organism: Variovorax sp. Sphag1AA (assembly GCF_014192575.1). GTDB lineage: Bacteria > Pseudomonadota > Gammaproteobacteria > Burkholderiales > Burkholderiaceae_C > Variovorax. The sequence goes on from NZ_JACHYC010000001.1 coordinate 1,329,285, forward strand.
TCAACGATCACTATGGCACCCTGCTTCGGCTCGTCGGTCGCAACGTCGATCAGCAAAGCGTCCTGGCCGCGCGTGAGATTGATGTAGACATCCGCAAGCAGTTGCGCGTCCAGCTTTGCGCCGTGGAAGGTCCGGTTGGAGCGATCTACACCGAAGCGGTCGCAAAGCGCGTCCAGCGAATTCCGCTTGCCTGGATAAACCGATTTCGCCATTGCCAGCGTATCGGTAACCTCCGAGACGAAACTGCGCAGCGGAGGCAGTCCGGAGAGCTCGAATTCCTTGTTCAGGAAGCCCACGTCGAACGCCGCGTTGTGAATGATCAGCTCGGCGCCCCGAAGGTACTCCACGATGTCGTTGGCCAACGTGCCGAACTTGGGCTTGTCGCGCAAGAAGTCCGTCGTCAGGCCGTGCACCTTGAGCGCGTCCTCATGACTCTCGCGCTCAGGATTGAAGTAGATATGCAGGTCGTTGCCGGTGAGCTTGCGGTTGAACAGCTCGACGCACCCCAGTTCGATGATGCGGTCGCCGTTCTCGGCGGAGAGGCCAGTGGTTTCGGTGTCGAGGACGATCTGCCGGGTCATCAATGATTTTCTTTGGCGTGATTGATGGAGTACTTCGGAATTTCCACTGTTAGGTCCGATTGTGCAAGGATCGCCTGGCAGCTCAGGCGAGACTGTGGCTCCAGGCCCCACGCACGGTCGAGCAGATCTTCTTCCTCTTCCTCCGCCTCGTTCAGCGATTCGCCGCCCTTTCGCACGATCACGTGGCAGGTGGTGCAGGCGCAGCTCATCTCGCAGGCGTGCTCGATGTGAATGTCGTTCTCGAGCAGCGCCTCGCAGATCGACGTACCTGCGGGCGCGGTGATTTCGGCGCCCTCGGGACAATACTCGGCGTGGGGAAGGATCTTGATCGTGGGCATGAAGTGTTCTTCTAGAGGGACTCGATCTGGCGGCCCGCGAGCGCGCGCGTGATACCGGCGTTCATGCGCCGTGCAGCAAAGGATTCGGTGCCATCGGCGAGCGTCTTGGTCGCGGCCTCGATCACCGCGGCGTCACCCGATGACTGCGCGCGGCGCAGTGCATCCATCAGCGTGTCGATGGCTTCGCGCTCGTCCGCGGACAGGAGAGCGCCATCGGCATCCAACGCGCTCTGCGTCGCCAACAGCATGCGGTCGGCATCCACGCGGGCTTCAACGAGCGCGCGGGCCTGCATGTCCTGCTGCGCAGTAGAGAAGCTCTCTTGCAGCATGGTGGCGATCTGATCATCGGAGAGCCCGTAGGAAGGCTTGACCGTGACGCTCGCCTCCACACCGCTGCCCTGCTCCTTTGCACTGACGCTCAGCAGGCCATCGGCGTCGACGGTGAAGGTGACGCGAATCCGCGCCACCCCAGCCGCCATCGGTGGAATACCGCGCAACTCGAAACGCGCGAGGCTGCGGCAGTCAGCGACGAGATCTCGCTCACCTTGGACGACGTGGAGCGCCAGGGCCGTCTGGCCATCCACGTAGGTTGTGAAGTCTTGCGCCATCGCAGTCGGGATGGTCTGGTTGCGAGGCACGATGCGCTCGACGAGTCCGCCCATGGTCTCGATGCCCAGCGAGAGCGGGATCACGTCGAGCAGCAGCAGGTCGTCGACGCCGCCATTGCCGGCCAGCTGATTGGCCTGGATCGAAGCACCGAGGGCAACGACCTCATCCGGATTCAGGTTGGTCAACGGATCGCGGCCGAAGAACTTGCCGACCGCGTTGCGGATCTGCGGCATGCGCGTCGCGCCGCCAACCAGCACGATGCCCTTGAGTTCATCCGGCTGGAGCCGCGCGTCGCGCAGCGCCTTGCGGACCGACGCGATGGTGCGCGCTGTGAGCTTTTCAGTCGCCGCTTCGAACTGCTCTCGCAGCACTTCAAATTGAATCTGCCCCGCCTGAAGATGGGCCGAGAAGACCGCCGAATCCACCGAGGAAAGCGCTTCCTTGGTCGCCCTTGCGGCCACCAGCATGGCAGCCTTGTCGGCGTCGCTGATTGCCTTGAGACCCGTCTGCGCAAGAACAAAATCAGCCAGCGCGTCGTCGTAGTCGTCGCCACCCAGCGCCGAGTCGCCACCGGTTGCGATCACTTCGAAAACGCCTTGCGTCAACCGCAGGATCGAGATGTCGAACGTGCCACCGCCGAGGTCATAGACCGCATAAACGCCCTCGCTCGCGTTGTCGAGCCCGTAAGCGATCGCGGCCGCTGTCGGCTCGCTGATGAGACGCAGGACATTGAGGCCGGCGAGCTGCGCAGCATCCTTGGTCGCTTGGCGTTGGCCCTCGTCGAAGTACGCGGGGACGGTAATCACCGCGCCGTACAGGTCGTCGTTGAAGGTGTCTTCGGCGCGGTAACGCAGCGTCGCGAGAATCTCCGCGCTGACCTCGATGGGCGACTTCACGCCCGCAGCGGTCAGGACGCGGACCATGCCGGCTTCGTCCGTGAGGTGGTAGGCCATCGCGTCACGATTGCCGATGTCCTGAACACCACGCCCCATCAGCCGCTTGACCGAAGTGATCACGTTTGCGGGATCTTCGGCGCGCGCCGCGAGGGCGTCGAAGCCGATCTGGCGGCGGTCCTTGTCGAGATACCGAACAGCCGACGGCAGGATCACGCGCCCCTCCCCGTCCGGTAGGCACTCGGCCACCCCATTGCGAACGGCGGCAACGAGCGAATGCGTCGTGCCGAGGTCGATGCCAACGGCAATGCGGCGCTGGTGCGGGTCGGGCGCCTGGCCGGGTTCTGAAATCTGAAGCAATGCCATCGCTCTATTGTCCCAACTGGTCCGACTTGATTTCGATGTCATGGGCAAAGCGCTCAATGAACATGAGGGCTCTGATCTGCTTTGCCGCAGACAGGTAGTCGCCCTTCTCGTCGATGAGCCAGTCGAGCGACGACAAAGCGCGGGTGCGGCCGGCCTCGACTTCCCCGCGCAGCTTCTCGATTGCAGCGTCGTCCTCGGCCTCCTCGAGCTCTTCACGCCAGGCAATCTGGTGCATCAGGAAGTCCGGCGGCATCGCCGTATTGTTCTCGGCGTTGATCGGTGCGCCGTTCAGGTCGCAAAGGTAGGTCGCGCGCTTGATTGGGTCCTTGAGCCGCTGGTAGGCCTCGTTGATGCGGACCGACCATTGCATGGCAACCCGCTGCGCCGCGGCGCCCTGAGCGGCAAATCGGTCCGGGTGTGCTTCGCGCTGAAGCTCCTTCCAGCGGTTGTCCAGCGCCGCGCGGTCCTGCGCGAAAGTCGCCGGGACGGCAAACAGTTCGAAGTCGGTATCGGTGAGGTTCATGGCGCTAAAAAGCCGCCAGCACATGACATGGTGGCGGCTCGGGCTCAAGGCCGGGACAAATCAGATGCGGAAGCTCTCGCCGCAACCACAGCGGTCGCGTTCGTTCGGGTTGTTGAACTTGAAACCCTCGTTGAGGCCCTCGCGGACGAAGTCGAGCTGGGTTCCGTCAATGTAGGCGAGACTTTTCGGGTCGACCAGCACCTTCACGCCGTGGTCTTCGAACACCACGTCTTCAGGCGAAAGCTCATCGACATACTCGAGCTTGTAGGCCAAGCCTGAGCAACCGGTGGTTTTGACGCCCAGCCGCACCCCCACGCCCTTGCCTCGCTTTCCGAGGTAGCGGGTGACGTGGCGCGCGGCGGATTCGGTCAGGGTCACAGCCATGTCAGTGAGCAGCCTCCGCCGCCTTCGTGGCGGCGCCATGCTTGGCCTTGTAGTCGTTGACCGCCGCTTTGATCGCATCTTCCGCGAGGATCGAGCAGTGAATCTTGACCGGCGGCAGCGCCAGTTCTTCGGCGATCTGCGCGTTCTTCAGGGCGGCGGCCTCGTCGAGCGTCTTGCCCTTGACCCATTCGGTCACGAGCGAAGAAGAAGCGATTGCCGAACCGCAGCCGTAGGTCTTGAAGCGTGCATCTTCGATCACGCCGGTTTCCGGGTTGACCTTGATCTGCAACTTCATGACGTCGCCGCATGCCGGCGCGCCAACCATGCCGGTGCCCACCGTAGTGTCGCCCTTTTCAAAGGAGCCGACATTGCGGGGGTTTTCGTAGTGGTCAATGACCTTCGATGAGTAAGCCATGGGGTACCTCTTGGATTTTTAGTGAGCCGACCACTGGATCGTGTTCAGATCGATGCCATCCTGGAACATTTCCCAGAGCGGGCTCAGTTCACGGAGCTTGGCAACGTTGTGCTTGATAGTCGAGATTGCATAGTCGATCTCTTCCTCGGTCGTGAACCGGCCGATCGTCATGCGCAGGCTGCTGTGGGCCAGTTCGTCGCTGCGGCCCAACGCGCGCAGCACGTAGCTGGGCTCGAGGCTGGCCGAGGTGCAGGCGGAGCCGCTGGACACTGCCAACCCCTTGATGCCCATGATCAGCGACTCGCCTTCAACGTAGTTGAAGCTCATGTTCAGGTTGTGCGGCACGCGGTGTTCGAGGTCGCCGTTGATGAAGACTTGTTCGACATCCTTCAGGCCATCAAGCAGGCGCTGCTGGAGCGCACGCGCCTTGGCGATGTCTTCCTTCATTTCGAGCTTGGCGAGGCGGAACGCTTCGCCCATGCCGACGATCTGGTGCGTGGGCAGCGTACCGGAACGCATGCCGCGCTCATGACCACCGCCGTGCATCTGCGCTTCGAGCCGCACGCGCGGCTTGCGGCGAACGTACAGAGCGCCGATGCCTTTCGGGCCATACGTCTTGTGCGAGGCCAGGCTCATGAGATCGATCGGAAGCGTCTTGACGTCGATTTCGACCTTGCCCGTAGCTTGAGCAGCATCGACATGGAAGATCACGCCCTTTTCACGGCAGATATTGCCGAGCGTCACCATGTCCTGGACCACGCCGATCTCGTTGTTCACGAACATCACGCTCGCGAGGATGGTGTCGGGCCGGATCGCAGCCTTGAAGGCCTCGATATCGAGCAGGCCATTTTCCTGAACGTCGAGATAGGTGACTTCGAAACCTTGGCGCTCGAGTTCGCGCATGGTGTCGAGCACGGCCTTGTGCTCGGTCTTCACCGTAATCAGGTGCTTGCCCTTGCCTTTGTAGAAATGGGCCGCGCCCTTCAACGCAAGATTGTTCGATTCGGTCGCGCCAGACGTCCACACGATTTCGCGGGGATCGGCGCCGATCAATTCCGCCACGAAGCCGCGCGCCTTCTCGACGGCCTCCTCGGCTTCCCAACCCCAGGCGTGGCTGCGCGATGCCGGGTTGCCGAAGTGCTCGCGCAACCACGGAATCATCGCGTCGACGACGCGCGGATCGACCGGCGTCGTCGCGCCGTAGTCAAGGTAGATCGGGAAATGAGGAGTGACGTCCATGGCTGGCTCGGGCTGTCGTGGGGTTTGATTCTTTGTGTGCGACGAATGGGCGCCCGCAGGCGCCTTCGTACTCAGGACTTCGCGAAGGCGTTGCCCAGCGCGAACACCGAATTGGGCGCATTGACCCGAATCGGCTTGACGACCGGCTGGCTCGAGATCGCGCGCTTGACGGCGGGCTTGTTCTCGATCTGCACACCCTTGGCAATCTGGTCGTCCACCAGCTTCTGCAAGGTGACCGAATCGAGGAACTCGACCATGCGCTGGTTCAGCGACGCCCAAAGCTCGTGCGTCATGCAGCGGCCTGCTTCGCCGAGGCAGTTTTCCTTGCCGCCGCACTGGGTGGCATCGATGGGCTCATCGACGGAAACAATGATGTCGGCCACGGTGATATCCGAAGCCTTGCGTCCCAGCGAGTAACCGCCGCCCGGACCGCGGGTCGATTCGACCAGCTCATGGCGGCGCAGCTTGCCGAACAGCTGCTCCAGATAGGACAACGAAATCTGCTGCCGCTGGCTGATTGCGGCCAAAGTGACCGGACCGGTGTTCTGGCGCAGCGCCAGATCGATCATGGCTGTCACCGCAAAGCGGCCTTTGGTAGTGAGACGCATCGCAAGCTCCTTGAGTGCTTACCGTTGAAATGACACCGCGACCAGAGGTCTCGGTGACGTCGTCTCCGCCCTGCCCGACCCCTGCTTGACTGGCGAACCAGTGAATGGGAGTCGGCCCTTCATCGCGAAGTTTCTTGTTTGTTGAGTATTTCGCTCAAGTATACCAGAAGGCCCTGTCGCGTGCTCGGGTAAACCCGATTGCAGTGCCGAGCGGTCTCAGGCGGCCGGACCGCCAGCGCCCAACGGCGCAATATTGTCGTGCCCAGGCCCCCCGAAGGCCTGCTCCCGCAGCAGCGCCAGCTGGTCGCGAACCCTCGCCGCCTTCTCGAATTCGAGATTGCGCGCGTGCTCCAGCATCGTTTTTTCGAGCCGCTTGATCTCGCGTGCGATGTCCTTTTCGGACATGTCCTCCACCTTGGCCCGCTCCAGGTCGCGCTTCGCCGATTCCTTGCTCGATTTTTCGCTGTAGACCCCGTCGATCAGGTCGCGCACCTGCTTCACGATGCTCCGTGGCGTAATGCCGTGGGCCTCGTTGTAGGCGATCTGGCGCGCCCGCCGACGCTCGGTTTCGTCGATCGCCTTCTTCATCGAGTCCGTGATCCGGTCCGCATAGAGGATCGCCTTGCCGTTCAAGTTGCGCGCCGCCCGTCCGATTGTCTGAATGAGCGAGCGCTCCGCGCGCAGGAAGCCTTCCTTGTCGGCGTCCAGGATCGCCACCAGCGACACCTCCGGGATGTCCAGCCCCTCGCGGAGCAGGTTGATGCCGACCAGCACATCGAAAGTGCCGAGACGCAGGTCGCGCAGGATCTCGACCCGCTCCACCGTGTCCACGTCGCTGTGCAGATAGCGCACCTTGACGCCGTTGTCGACGAGGTAATCCGTGAGCTGCTCGGCCATCCGCTTAGTCAGCGTGGTGATGAGCACCCGCTCGCTCTTCTCGACGCGCAGGCGGATCTCCTGGAGCACATCGTCCACCTGATGAGTCGCAGGTCGGACTTCCACCTCAGGATCGATCAAGCCGGTCGGCCGGACCAGTTGCTCCACGACATTGCCCGCGTTGTCCTTCTCGTACTGGGCCGGCGTGGCCGAAACGAAGATGCACTGCCGCATCCGATGTTCGAACTCCTCGAACTTGAGCGGACGGTTGTCCAGTGCAGACGGAAGGCGAAACCCGTATTCGACGAGCGTCGTCTTGCGCGCACGGTCGCCGTTGTACATGGCGCTGAGCTGGCCGATCATCTGATGGCTCTCGTCGAGGAACAGCAGCGCGTCCTTCGGCAAATAGTCGGTCAACGTGGCGGGCGGATCGCCAGGCGCGGCGCCCGAAAGATGCCGCGTGTAGTTCTCGATCCCCTTGCAGTGCCCGATTTCGGCCAGCATCTCAAGGTCGAAACGCGTCCGCTGCTCGAGCCGTTGCGCCTCGACCAACTTGCCTTCCGCCAGAAAGAACTTGAGCCGCTCGTCCAGCTCGAGCTTGATGGTCTCGACGGCACGCAGCACCTTGTCGCGCGGCGTCACGTAATGGCTCGACGGATAGACCGTGAAACGAGGGATTTTCTGGCGGATGCGTCCCGTGAGAGGGTCGAAAAGCTGCAGCGACTCGATTTCGTCATCGAACAGCTCGACACGGATCGCGAGTTCGCTGTGCTCCGCTGGGAAGACGTCGATGGTGTCGCCGCGCACGCGGAAGGTTCCGCGCGCAAAGTCTTGCTCATTGCGCGTGTACTGCATGCGGATCAGCCGCCCGATCACATCGCGCTGACCGATCTTGTCGCCCTGCCGCATGATGAAGCGCATCTGCGTGTAGTCCTCGGGCGTGCCGATGCCGTAGATGGCACTCACGGTTGCAACGATCACCGTGTCGCGCCGCTCCAGCACGCTCTTGGTGGCTGAAAGCCGCATCTGCTCGATGTGCTCGTTGATCGAGCTGTCCTTCTCGATGAACAGATCCCGCTGGGGCACATAGGCTTCAGGCTGGTAGTAGTCGTAGTAGCTGACGAAGTACTCCACGGCGTTCTTCGGAAAGAACTCCCGGAATTCGCTGTAGAGCTGCGCCGCCAGCGTCTTGTTGGGCGCGAAGACGATCGCAGGCCGGCCCAGGCGGGCGATCACGTTTGCCATGGTGTAAGTCTTGCCGGACCCGGTCACGCCCAGGAGCGTCTGGAAAACCTCGCCGTCCTGCACGCCTTCGACCAGACCCGCGATCGCCGTGGGCTGGTCGCCGGCAGGCGGATACGGTTGATAGAGCTCGAATGGCGATCCCGGGAACCTGACGAATTCGCCCTGCTTCACGGGTCCCATGGACTCGGCGTTCTGCGACTCTGGAATGGCTTGGGAGGCTTCTGGCATGGCGTGGACTCGGAAAAGGTGCGGGCGCGGCCGGTAAAATTCAAGCGAACCGGAAAGCTTAAACGCTGCCCCGGATTCACGCGAATCGACCACCCCCAAAGGATTTCTCCATGTCTATGTTCACCGCCGTCGAGATGGCGCCCCGCGACCCGATCCTGGGCCTCAACGAGCAATACGCTGCCGACAGCAACCCGCAAAAAGTCAACCTCGGCGTCGGCGTGTACTACGACGACAACGGCAAGCTGCCGCTGCTGAAGTGCGTCCAGGCGGCGGAAGCAGACATGATGAAGGCGCCCAGCGCGCGCGGCTATCTGCCCATCGACGGCATCGTCGCCTACGACAACGCGGTCAAGGGCCTCGTCTTCGGCGCGGACAGCGAGACCGTCAAGTCGGGCCGCGTCGCCACGATTCAAGCGATCGGCGGCACGGGCGGCCTCAAGGTCGGCGCGGACTTCCTCAAGAAGCTGTCCCCCTCGGCCAAGGTTCTGATCAGCGACCCGAGCTGGGAAAACCACCGCGCCCTCTTCACCAACGCCGGCTTCACCGTCGAAACCTATCCGTATTACGACGCTGCCAAGCGCGGCATCAACTTCGACGGCATGCTGACCGCACTGCAGACCGCTGCGGCCGGCACCATCGTCGTGCTGCACGCCTGCTGCCACAACCCGACGGGCTACGACATCACCCCCGCCCAGTGGGATCAGGTCATCGCCGCCGTCAAGGCGCGCAACTTGACCGCTTTCCTCGACATGGCCTACCAGGGCTTCGGCAACGGCATCGCCGAGGACGGCGCGGTGATCGGCAAGTTCGTCGATGCGGGCCTGACCTTCTTCGTGTCGACCTCCTTCTCCAAGAGCTTCAGCCTCTACGGCGAGCGCGTCGGCGCCCTGTCGGTGCTGTGCAAGGACAAGGACGAAGCCGCGCGAGTGCTGTCGCAGCTCAAGATCGCGATCCGCACCAACTACAGCAACCCGCCGATCCACGGCGGAGCGGTGGTGGCCGCGGTGCTCAACGACCCGGCACGTCGCGCGGTCTGGGAAGAAGAACTCGCCGAAATGCGCGTGCGCATCAAGGCCATGCGCCAGAAGCTCGTCGACGGCCTCAAGGCTGCCGGCGTGAAGCAGGACATGAGCTTCATCACCTCGCAGATCGGCATGTTCAGCTACTCGGGCCTGACCAAGGACCAGATGGTTCGCCTGCGCGAGGAATTCGGCGTCTACGGCACCGACACCGGCCGGATGTGCGTCGCTGCGCTCAACAGCAAGAACATCGACTACGTCTGCCAGAGCATCGCCAAGGTTCTCTGAGTTCGAACGGCGCCGCGGACCACCAGCGGCGCCGCTTCATGCATCTCCCAACCGAAGGCCACGGACTACGCCGTCCGATTGCCGCGGCTGACGGCATCTGAGGCATTTCGCATTCGCCTTGCAAAGGCTCACATCGGCTCAATGTCACAAGTGTGGCTCCCAAGTGGGGCGCACACTCTATTTCGACCGGTGAGCTGCTGATATATTGCATCGCAATAACTAATTGGGCCCTCCGATGCTCTACCAACTCTATGAAGCGCAACGCTCCCTGATGGAGCCCTTTGCGGACTTCGCGCAGGCAGCTTCCAAACTCTACGGCCAGGGCGCCGTGTTCGGCCAGACGCCCATCGCACAACGCATGGCCGCCGGCTACGACCTTCTGTACCGCCTCGGCAAGGACTACGAAAAGCCCGAGTTCGGCATCAAGACCGTCAAGGTCGGCGATCGCGATGTGGTGATCCACGAGAGCATCGAAGT
>NZ_JACHYC010000002.1 GCF_014192575.1 Variovorax sp. Sphag1AA
CCGATGATAGTGCGGGTTCCCGTGTGAAAGTAGGTCATCGTCAGGCTCTTACAGCCCCAAAAAGCCCAGCCTAATCAGCTGGGCTTTTTGCTTTTTTGGGTGCCTTTGCGGGTAGCGGCCAATCACCGCCTTTTGTGCAATTCAATGAGTTGCAGATGTCCGCAATTCTCTGCGGAGGATCTTTCCGACATTGGTCTTGGGCAGCGAATCCCGGAACTCGATGTGCTTAGGGCGCTTGTAGCCCGTCAGTCGATCGTGGCAGTAGCGCATGACGGCTTCTTCCGTAACCGAGGCATCTTTTCGAACCACGAACACCTTGATGGCCTCTCCTTGTTTTTCATCGGCGATGCCAACGGCTGCGCATTCGATGACACCCGGACATAGAGAGATCACGTTCTCGAGTTCGTTGGGAAAGACGTTGAAGCCGCTGACCAGAATCATGTCCTTCTTCCGATCCACGATACGGCTGTAGCCATCCGGTTGCATCACCGCGATGTCGCCCGTACGCATGAAGCCGTCAGTCGTAAATGCAGCAGCGGTTTCGGCCGGCTGGTTGTAGTAGCCAGCCATGACGTTCGGTCCTTTGATGCAAAGTTCCCCGGATTCGCCCACCGGCAATGATCGTCCTTCGTCATCCTTGATCGCGATCTCGATTCCCGGCAGGGGAAGTCCAATGGTTCCAGTGAACGTGGAATTCGAAACGGGGTTGTTCGTCCCGATCGCACAGGTCTCACTCATGCCCCAGCCTTCGATCATCGGGCAGCCGGTCACCTCGAACCACTTGCGGGCGGTCCCCTCCGACGCCGCCATACCGCCGGCCTGCGAGACGAAGAGCGATGAAAAATCGACGTTCTTGAACTCCGGATGGACGAGCAAGGCGTTGAACAACGTGTTGACCGCCGGAAGCATGTGGAAGGGACGCCGTTTGAGCACGCCTATGAACTTGTCGAAATCACGGGGATTGGGAATCAGCGTGAGGTGAGAGCCTTGCCTGATCGCGAGCAAACAAAGCGTCAACGCGAAGATGTGATACAGCGGCAATGCCGCAATGCTGTTGACCTTCGAGAGGTCGCCAGCGCGCGCGAGCGCCGGCGTGAACCAAGCCTCCGCTTGGAGCGTCGCCGCGACGATGTTCCGGTGAGTTAGCACTGCGCCCTTCGAGAGCCCCGTCGTGCCGCCCGTGTACTGAAGGAAGGCGACTGAATCCAATGTGCTCGAGTCGGGAGCCAGAGGGTGCCCACGACCTTGTTCGATCACTTTTGAGAACGGCGTTACCGTTCGACCGTTGTCGAGCGGCAGTTTGTATGCCGGCACCATCTTGGCGAGATGGCGCACGGCCAACGTGATCCAAGCCCCATACGCGCCCCCCAAAAGATCCCCCATCGACGCCACGACGACGTGCCGGATCGCGGTTCGATCAATGACCTGTTCGAGCGTCGCCGCGAAGTTCTCGAGGATCACGATCGCCGTCGCGCCCGAGTCCTTGAGTTGGTGCTCCAACTCGCGCGCGGTGTAGAGCGGATTGACGTTGACGCAAGTAAATCCAGCGCGCAGAACCCCGCACATCGTGACCGGAAACTGCGGGATGTTGGGAAGCATGATGGCCACACGCGCACCGGGTTCGAGGCCGCGAGCCTGAAGCCACGCGCCCATCGCTTGCGATAACGTGTCCAGCTCTCCGTAAGACATCCACCGTTCCATGCACACCGAGAAAGGCCGCGTCGCGTAGCGCGTGAACGACTCGCCGAAAAGCTGCCCAAGGTTGCGGTACTGCTCGGGGTGCACTTCGTGCGGAACACCGGGCGGATAGTTCAGTCGTGCAGCGTTCTGCATGTGATCTCCTTAGGCGCGGATTGTCGAAGCGAGCGCCTCCTTGCGCCCTCGGGGCTTGTCCTAGGAAATGGGGTGCCCCAGCAGCGCATGCGATAGTTGGGGCCATGATTGCGCGACTACAGCGATGGTTGGTGTTGGGTTCACTCTTCATCACCATCCTCTGGGTGAGCGCCTGGTGGATGCGCTCACCGATGATCGCGTTCGCCGGCCTCTGTCTCCTGTTCGTGGGCCATGCGGGCTTCCTGGCATTCGAGTTCATCGCGAGCTATCGCGTCGGCGCGAACGATCCGATTCCGCGTGCTACCGCCGTGCAGTACGTCGTCGCCTGGCTTGCCGAATGCCGCATCGCGCCGCGTGTGTTCTGCTGGCAGCAGCCCTTCCGGTGGGCGTCGATTCCCGATCAGCTCGAGCCCGACAACCGCCGCGGCGCAGTGCTGGTTCATGGCTTCGTCGGAAACCGCGGCTTCTGGAATCCATGGCTGCGCGAGCTCCGGAAAAGCGGACGCGCCTTCGTCGCGGTCAATCTGGAGCCTCCGTTCGGATCGATAGATAACTACGCACGGATCATTGACGACGCCATCGTGAGCGTGACCGCCTCGACCGGGCAACCGCCGCTCCTGATCTGCCACAGCATGGGTGGCTTGGCTGCCCGGGCGTGGTTGCGCGATGCTGATGGCGCTCGCGTCCATCGGATCGTCACGATCGCCACGCCGCACCATGGGACCTGGCTCGCGCGATTCGGCCGCACGGTCAATGGCCGCGAAATGCGGATGGGCGGAGAGTGGCTACAGAAGATCGACTGCGAACAAAGCAGCACGCGGCGAGTGCCCTTCACGTGCTGGCATTCGAACGCCGACAACATCGTGTTCCCTCCCTCGGTCGCCACCATGCCCGGTGCGGACAATCGGCTGATCACGGGTCGGGGGCACGTGGAACTGGCCTTCGTCGAGCGCGTCAGGCGCGAGACCCTGGCGCTGCTCGATGAGTCAGATCACAGCGCGAACCCTGCCGCGCTGCGCGACCGCGCCAGGTTTACTTGAGCCAGCGATCCATCGTGCGCTGGAAGTCGCCGCTGGCCTGCGACAAGTGGAGCCACTGATCGACATACGCCTTGAAAGCCACGTCGTCGCGCGGCAGCATCCAGGCCATCTCGCCGTACTGCAGCGGTTTGTCGGGATTGATCGCGCACAGGCCCGGCTTGAGCTTCTGCTGCGTGATCGCCTCGGCCGACTCGGTGACGAACACGTCGGCGCGATTGGCAAGGATTTCGTCGAAGATCGTCACGTTTTCGCCGTGCAACGTGAGCTTGGCGCGCTTGAAATTGGTGCGTGCGAAGCGCTCGTTGCTGCCGCCCGGATTGAAGATCACCCGCACCTCTGGCTTGTCGATCTGCTCCACGGTCTGGTACTTGGACACGTCTGCGCACCGAGCGATCGGCGTCTTGCCGTTGACCATGTAGGGCGCGCTGAAGAAGGCACGCTTCTGTCTGTCAGTCGTCACCGAAACGCCGCCGACGGCCATGTCGCACTTGCCCGCCGCCAGATCCGGGAGCAGGTTGGCCCAGGTCGTCTTGATCCACTCCGGCTTCGCACCGAGGCTGCCACTGAATGCGGTCATGAGATCGACATCGATGCCTTCGTAGCTCGCGTCCGTCTTCTGGAAGCTGAAGGGCCTGTAGTCCCCGGGCGTGCAGATCCGAAGCACCCCGGCCTTCTGGACCCCGTCGAGGCGCGATGCCGTCGCCGAAGCCCCCTGCTGCGTGGGCATTGCGCATCCGCCCAACGTCAACGCCACAGCCACCATGAAGAGAGATGAACGAAGCGAAGTCGTCAGACGCATGCGAAGCTCCTTTGAATGAAGTGGAGCTTTATTGTGCGGCGGCCAGAATCCCGCGTCGCATCTGGTCGAGTTCGATGCTTTCGAAAAGCGCCTTGAAGTTGCCTTCGCCGAAGCCTTCGTCACCCTTGCGCTGGATGAACTCGAAGAAGATCGGACCGAGCTGGTTCTCGCTGAAGATCTGCAACAGCAGCGCACCCTTCTTGCCGTCCACTAGGATCTTGCGCTTCTTGAGGGCGCCCACGTCTTCGCCGTGATCCGGGATGCGCTTGTCGATCAGTTCGTAGTAGGTGTCGATCGTGTCCAGCAGCTTCACGCCCGACGCTCGTAGCGCATCGACCGAATGCTTGAGGTCGCGGGAGCCCAGCGCGATGTGCTGGATGCCCTCACCGTGATAGTTGTCCAGGTATTCCTGGATCTGCCCGGCCTTCTCGTTGCCTTCTTCATTGATCGGGATGCGGATCTTGCCGCAAGGGCTCGTCATGGCCTTGCTCTTCACGCCGGTGACCTGACCTTCAATGTCGAAGTAGCGAGCCTCCCGGAAGTTGAACAGGCGCTCATAGAAGTCTGCCCATTCCTTCAGGCGTCCACGGTGCACGTTGTGCGTGAGGTGGTCGATGTAGGTCAGCCCGTGGCCTTCCGGCGCGAGCGCTTCGACGGCTGTGAGGCCGGGTAGCGCTTCGAAGTCGACGTCATAGAAGCCGATGTTGCCGATGTCGCCGGGTTGCGCGCCGTTCTTGCCGCGCCACCGATCGACGAAATAGATCAGGCTGTCGCCGATGCCCTTGATGGCCGGAATGTTCAGCTCACCCGGGCCGGCACCGGGCGCGAAGCCCCAGGCGCCGAGCGAGATCGCGCGTTCGTAGGCCGCTTTCGCGTCCTGCACGCGGAATGCAATCGCGCAGATGCTCGGGCCATGCTGCCGGGCGAAACGCTGCGCGAACGAATCCGGCTCCGAATTGATGATGAAGTTGATCGTGCCCTGGCGATAGAGCAGCACGTTCTTGTGGCGGTGCTTCGCGATTGGCCGGAAGCCCATCTGCTCGAAGACCTTGCCCATGGCAGCGGGGTCCGGCGCCGCGTACTCGATGAATTCGAAGCCGTCAGTGCCCATGGGGTTTTCCCAAGGCGTGAAGGCCGTGCTGTCAGTCTTGCCCATGGCGCTGTCTCCAGATAGGGGTATCGGGGAAGGAGTATTTTGGGCCTCGGCCTGACTACCTGCTCAATGTCCGCATCGAGAAGAACATCGAAAGCCACAAGAAAAACCCGATGGACCTCTTCCGGGCCAGCGTGCAAACTTGGCCTGAGGTAGTCCACGGCTGCTCCGGTGTAACGCGGATGCGACAGATCAGCACCAAATCTCGATCAAGCCGGGTACTTGTTCACCAATGAGACGCCAAGGCGACCCTATGGAGTTGAAGGATAGGGGAAAACCCTTATATTTGGGGCATGCTTACCGCCAAGGCCCTCCTCAAAGCCTCACTCGGCGTCGGCTCGTTCCTGAAGGCGCCGATGGTTGAGGCGCATCCGCGGGCGGCTGCGCCCGCTCCTGTGATGGTTCCGATCCGCTCGATCGGACCGCGTGAGCGCGATCGTATCGCGCAGCACTTGCTTGCCCTTTCCCCCCACGACCGCTACCTGCGCTTCGGCTATGCCGCTTCGGACGAGCAGGTCCAGCGCTACGTCGATGGGCTCAATTTCGAACGCGACGAACTCTTCGGCATCTACAACCGCCGACTCGACCTGATCGCGATGGCCCACCTGGCCTTCCCGCCGGCTGATCAAGAACAGGATTGCGCCGAATTCGGCGTTTCCGTCGCTGAACATGCGCGCGGTCGTGGCTACGGTGCCCGCCTGTTCGAGCGCGCCGTGGTCGTCGCCCGCAACGAAGGCGTCGGCATGCTGTTCATTCACGCGCTCAGCGAGAACGCCGCCATGCTCAAGATTGCCCGAAACGCCGGCGCGACCGTCGTGCGCAGCGGGTCTGAATCCGAAGCCCACCTCGAACTGCCCGCTGCGACCTTCGACAGCCGCATGAGCGAAATCGCGCTGCAGCATTACGCGCAGGTCGACTACCAGCTCAAGACCCGCGCCAAGCAGTTCTGGGCCTTCCTGGCCGAACTGCAGGACATCCGCAGCGGCGTCCGAGCCGCACGCGACCGCTCCTCCCCGTAACCGCTTCCAGTAGTGAACACCGCGGAACCGGCTTCGCCGGGCCGCTGGCGATGCCCCCTGCAAGGGGGTGCCCGAGCCACGCGAAGTGGGCGAGGCTGGGGGTGTATCCTTGTGCTTCCCCAACTCCGCCCTCCAGCAGTGGCTGAACCACACCCTGAACGCGCGCCTGCCGAACGCGAAGACAAGCGCAGCTTTTTCCAGAAGCTCGCGGAATTCATCAACCCCGGCCCGGATTCGCGCGATGAGCTGATCGAAACGCTCGCCGACGCCGAGGACAACGAAGTCATCGGCGCCGAATCGCGCGTGATGCTCGAGGGCGTGCTTCGCATGGCCGACATGACGGCCGGGGACGTGATGGTGGCTGCGCCGCGTATGGATCTCGTCAACATCGACGAGCCGTTCGACACGCTGCTTCACCTCGTCATCGACACCGCGCACTCGCGTTTCCCGGTCTACGAAGGCGAGAAGGAAAACATCATTGGCATCCTTCTGGCGAAGGATCTGCTCAAGCTGCAGCGTGCTCCGGGCCTGAACATCCGCGCGCTGCTGCGGCCGGCGACCTTCGTGCCCGAAAGCAAGGGCCTCAACGACCTTCTCCGCGAATTCCGCGGCAATCGCAATCACCTTGCGGTGGTCATCGACGAGTTCGGCCGCGTGGCCGGGTTGATCACCATCGAGGACGTGCTTGAGCAGATCGTCGGCGAGATCGAGGACGAGTTCGACATTCCCGAGGACGAGGGCGACATCTTCGGCCTCGCCGATCACACCTATCGCGTCGCGGGTGACACGCCGATCGAGCGCGTGGCCGAAGCGTTCGGCATCAACTTCGACGAGCGCGCCCGCGGCGAGGAGTTCGACACCATCGGCGGCCTGATCGCTCACGAGATGGGCCACGTGCCCAAGCGCGGCGAGCACTATGCGCTCGGCAGCTTCGATTTCGTCGTGCTGCACACCAAGGGGGGCGCGGTGCGCTGGTTCAAGGTCTCGCCGGCGCGCGGCGACGACTCCGCCGATTGAAAGCGCTGATCCGTGCCTTGGGCTTCGGGCTCGCGGGCCTCGCCCAGGCGGCTTCCATTGCTGCGCCATGGAACGGCCAGCCGCAGTGGTGGCTTCAGCTCCTGTCGCTTGGAGCGCTCGTCTGGCTGCTTGACGGCCTGCGCAAGCCGGACGACCGCGGCGCGTGGCGGGCCGGCGCATTCCTGGGGTGGATCTTCACGACCGCCTGGTTGTGCGGCACCTTCTGGTGGCTCTTCATCTCGATGCACACCTACGGCGGCCTTCCCGCGCCGATGGCCGCGATCGCAGTGTTCGCGCTATCGGCAGCCCTCGCGCTGTACTACGTCGTCGCATGCGGCCTCTACGTGGCTTTTGCGCCTGCGAATGCCTTGGGCTCGGCTGCCTTCTTCGCCGCGTTGTGGACCGTGGCAGAGCTCGTGCGTGGAAGCTGGTTCACTGGCTTTCCGTGGGGCGCCGGCGGCTACGCGCACGTTGATGGCCCCCTGGCCGTCTACGCACCGTGGATCGGTGTCTATGGCATTGGGGCCGTCGCGGCGGCAATCGCGGCGCTGGCAGCTGTTGCGTTGCGCCGCGCTCGCGCTCGCGCTCGCCCACTCGCGACCAGTGCAGGCCTTGCGCTGATCCTGCTCTGCGTCCCGGCGCTACTCGGTGCCATTCGCGGTACGCCTGCCGATGACGCGGCCCGCTCGCACGGGCAACTCCGCATCGCGCTCCTGCAAGGCAACATCCCCCAGGACGAAAAGTTCATCCCTGGCGGCGGGATCGCGACCGCACTGCGCTGGTATGGCGAACAACTCCACACCGCCACCGCGCCCTTGGTCATCACGCCGGAGACTGCCTTGCCGCTGCTGCCTTCGCAGTTGCCGCCCGGCTATCTCGAAGCCGTCGCTGCGCGCTACTCGAGCGGCAAGCAGGCCGCGATCGTGGGTCTGCCACTTGGCGACCGCGATGGCTACAGCAACGCAGTGGTCGGCTTCCGCCCCGGTGAGGCACGGCCCTATCGCTACGAAAAGCACCATCTCGTGCCCTTCGGCGAATTCATCCCGGGCCTGTTCCGCTGGTTCACCGAGATGATGAACATCCCGCTCGGCGACTTCAACAGCGGTGGCCTCGCGCAGGCGCCATTCGTCTGGCAGGGCCAACGCATCGCGCCGAACATCTGCTACGAGGATCTCTTCGGCGACGAGATCGGCGCGAACTTCCGCAACGAGGCCGACGCGCCGACGATCCTGCTCAACGTGAGCAACATCGCATGGTTCGGCGACTCCATCGCGATCGACCAGCACCTTGCGATCTCGCGGATGCGCGCGCTCGAATTCCAGCGTCCGATGGTGCGCGCGACGAACACCGGCGCCACTGCGGTCATTGACCACCGCGGCCGCGTGACGCACGAGTTGCCGAGGCTCACGCGCGGCGTGCTTGAAGCCGAGGTCGAAGGCCGCACGGGCCTCACGCCCTACGCGATCTGGGTCTCGCGCTTCCGCCTGTGGCCGCTGTGGGTGCTCGCACTTGCCGTCGTCGCGGCCACCCTGTGGACCCAGCGCCGTCGTCGCATGCAGGCCGCTGCCGTCACCGGCTGACCGGCCAGTCGCGCAACTTCCCTGGGTTCAGCAGACCCTGCGGGTCGAAGCGCTTCTTCATCGCGATGATCTCCTGCGGCAGCGCGCCGCCGGCCTTGCCGTCCTCGACGATGAAGGTGTGCGGGTTGTTGATGCGCACGCCGCGCTCACGATGCATGCGGATGATTTCATCGAGCCGCTCTTCGGTCGTGAAGCGCACCAGCTGCAGCGCACTGCAGGTGAGAAGCCCATCGAGATTGCGCAAGAATTCCACGTGCATCAGCACTTCGCCCGCGAAGAGCTTCTCCATCGCCGTGATCTGCTCGACGTGCTGACCCGGGACGAAGCTGCTCTGCAGATAGGTTAGCGACTTGTCGACCTTCAGCGCGTGCAGCGTCGTGTGGTTCCAGGTGAACTCCATCAGCGTGCGGTTGCTCTTGCGTACTTCTTCGGCCGTCTTGCGATAGCTCATCGTGCCGCCGTGCGCCTGCATCAATTCGAGCATCGTGGATTCGGACGTCTCATCGACCAGCGAGAGCACCGCATCGCAGCCCTTCGGCAGATGTTCGGCAAGCTGCGCGAGATGGTCCGGCACCGGGCTTGCAAAGAACGCAACCTCGCGCTTCTCGATCCCCGGCGCGTTCGCGAGTGCATTGCCGAAGGCGAGCGCCTTGTCGAAGGCATCGAAGACCACGAGGCTTTCGAGCCACGGATGCGCGGGCGCCAGCGCGACTTCGAGCTCCAGCACCAGCCCGTTCGTTCCCCACAGGTGATGCATGCGGAGCGCCTCGGCGCCGCGCAGTTCGACGATCTGCGGCTCGGGCTCGATCGTCATCGCGCGCAATCCGAGCACATTGCCGGGCGCGCCCAGCGGCCCGTAGTTGATCGACCCCACGCCGCCGAAGCCGCCGCCGAACAAGCCACCCAGCGTCGCGCTGCGATAGGTCGAGGGGATGCAGCGCAGCTCCTGGCCACTCGCCTTGGTGTGCTTTTCGAGTTCGCCGAGCCGGATGCCGGCCTGCGCGCGCGCTGCGCCAGGCTTCACCCACTGCACCGCGTTGTAGCCGGTCATGTCGAGCACCACGCCGCCCGCGAGCGGTGTCGTCTGGCCGTAGTTGCCGGTGCCGCTGCCGCGGATCGTGATCGGCACGTTCATGCGTGCGCAAGCACTGACCAGCGATCGGATCTCTTCCTCGGTGCGCGGACGCACGACTGCGTCGGCGCGCTTGTCCTTGAGCTGCCGGTCCAGCACCGGGCTGAACCATGCGAAGTCCTGCGACAGCCGCGCGATGCGGCTCGGGTCGGTGATCCAGTCGAGCTCGGGCAGTTCGAGGTGAAGTCGCTCGATCGGGGAAACGGGTGCGTTCATCGATTCAATCCTGTGAGAGTTCGCTGGCGTGCCAGGAGCCGAGCGCGAGTTTGGTGAGCCACGCCATCAGGACGAACAGCGCGACCCCGGTCAGTGAAATCAGAAGCAGCGCGGCGAACATGCGCGGGATGTTGAGCTGGAAGCCCGCCTGCAGGATCTGATAGGCCAGCCCCGCGCCGGAGCCGCCGGTGCCCGCGACGAATTCCGCCACCACCGCACCGATCAGCGCGAGGCCGCTGGAGATGCGCAGTCCGCCGAAGAAGTAGGGCAGCGCGCTCGGGATGCGCAGGCGCACCAGTTGCTGCCAACGCGATGCGTGGTTGAGCTTGAAGTAGCTCTGCAGATCGGGCTCGACGCTCCGCAGGCCCAGCGTGGTGTTGCTGATGATCGGGAACAGCGCCACCAGCGCCGCGCACACCACCATTGCGGCGGTCGGGTTCTTCACCCAGATGATGATCAGCGGCGCGACCGCGACGATCGGTGTCACCTGCAGCAGCACTGCATATGGAAAGAGCGCGGTCTCGATCAGCTTGCTCTGCACGAAGAGGAACGAGATCAGCACCCCCGCGATGGTCGCGACGACGAACGAGAGCACCGTGATCTTCAGCGTCACCAACAGCGCCATGCCAAGCGGCATCCAGTCGGTGACCAGCGTCTGCATCATCAGGTAGGGCGAGGGCACGAGGTACGGCGGCAACTCCATCGCGGTCACGATGCCCTGCCAGAGCGCCACCAGCACGACGCCGACGAGCAATGGATACGCGATGCGCTGGACGCGCGGCTGTTGCATCAGAGGCGTGCGCTTGGCCTCGACCTTCGGTTGCGGCTTGGCGGGGCTTTGAGGCATGGCACGGACCTTGGTGGGCGCGGCGGCTGGGCTCGTCGGTGCGATCGCGCTCATGCCGCCACCTCGTCAGTCGACGTGCTCGCACGCAGCAGGCTGTCCTGCAGCTTCTTCGCGTAGCGGCTGAACTGCGGCGACACCATGAAGTCGGCCGTGCGCGGATAGGGCTCGGGAATCTCGAACTCCTCCACCACGCGCCCAGGGCGCGCGGCCATCATGACCACGCGGCTCGACAGGAACACCGCTTCATGAATCGAGTGCGTCACGAAGATCACGGTCAGCTTCTTCTCGCGCCACAGGTCGAGCAGTTCCGCGTCGAGTTTGTGGCGAGTGATCTCGTCGAGTGCGCCGAAGGGTTCGTCCATCAGCAGCAGGTCGGGCTGCGTGACGAGTCCGCGCGCGATCGATACGCGCATCTGCATGCCGCCCGAGAGCGCACGCGGCAGTGCCGAAGCAAACTTTTCGAGACCGACCAGTTCGAGCGCTTCCGAGACACGCCCTTCCGCTTCCTTGCGCGGCACGCCAGCGAGGTCCAGCGGCAGGCGCACATTGGTGCGCACGCTGGCCCACGGCATCAGCGTGGGCGACTGGAACACGAAGGCCATGCGCCGACCGCTCGACTCGATCTGCTGCACCGGCTTGCGGAACACCTTCAGGCGACCGTCGGTGGGTTCGAGCATGCCGGCGACCATCTTCAGCAACGTGCTCTTGCCGCACCCCGAGGGGCCGAGCAGCGTGACGAACTCGCCTTCGCCAATGGTGAGGTCCACGGGCATCAGTGCCCGCGTTCCGTTCGGATAGGTCTTTTCCGCCGAGAGCACTTCGACGGCGGGCACCGATGCGACACGCATCGGCAGGTCGTAGGTGGCGGTTTCGGGTTCGTTCATGCAAAGCCTTTCGAGAGGCGGCCCGACGCGCGGGCCTCCGGTGTTTCAGGGCAGGACCTTCGCGTCCTTCACGAATTCGGTGGTGTAGGTCTTGGCGATCTCGACCTTCGCGGGGTCGAGCAGCTTGGCGGACACGAGGAAGTCATAGCTCGCCTTCGTGCGCGCATCGGTGATCACGCCGATGCCCTGCGTCTGCGCATCGCCGCCGGTGACCATGCCCATTTCCTTCAGCTTCGCGACGCTGTAGGCGAGCTGGTCGTCGGTCATGTTGGGGTTGTCCTTCTTGATCAGCGCATTGGCGGGCGCCGGATCGGCGAGGTAGCTCTTCCAGCCTTCGGCCGATGCCTTCACGAAGGCCGCGACCTGCTTGGGGCGCTCCTTCACGGTCTTGTCCATGCACGACACGGTGGTCGCATACGACGGGAATCCGAAGTCGCTGAACATCAGCACCGTCGACTTCACGCCGGCCTTCTGGATCGCGTAAGGCTCGGAGGTGAGGTAGCCCTGCTGCGCCGTGTTCTTGTCCGCGACAAAGGGCTGGATGTTGAAGGTGTAGGGCCGCGTCTGCTCGTCGGTAAAGCCGAACTTCGCCTTCAGCCAGGGCCAGTAGCCGCGATTGGCCTGCGAGCCGATCAGGATCGTCTTGCCCTTCAGGTCCTCGAACTTCTTCACGTCGTCGTGCGCGATGAGCACCTGCGGGTCCTTCTGGAAGAAGGCCGCGACGTTGACGACCGGCACGCCGCCTTCGCGCACCTGCATCATCTGGATGTCGCTCGAACCCATGATGCAGTCGGCCTGGCCAGCGGCCATCATCTGCGTGATGTTGACCTGCGGGCCGCCCATCTTGATGGTCACGTCCAGCCCGTACTTCTTGTAGATGCCTTGCGCCACCGCCTGGTAGAAGCCGCCGTGCTCGGCCTGCGCATACCAGTTGGTCATGTAGACGAACTTGTCCTCCGCGTGGGCGGGCGCGGTCGCCGCGATGGCGAGCGCCGCGGCAGCGGCAAGACGACCGAGAGTGGGAGCGAAGTGTTGACGCATGGTGAGGACCTTCGAGGTGGGGAAAGAAGTGGACGGAGCGAGTCGATGCAAGGAATGAGCCTCTGCCGTATCAGCCGCTGAAGGCAGGCTGGGCCGACTGGATGAAGCCCTGCTCGTGGCCGCGCCCCCAGGTGGGTTCGTCGCGCACCACCCAGCGCAGCGCGTAGAGCCCTGTCAGCGCCTGTACCCAGCTGTCTGCCAGCGTGCTGAGGATCTCCTCGCCCTGTTCGCGCGTCGCGCTGGTCGGGTCGCCGATCACGCCGCTGGGGCCGAAGTCGCGCGCGGTCCACGCGCAGGCGGGACGGCCATCCGCGGAGAGCAGCTTGATCGGGAAGGGCGGCGGGAAGTTGGCGGCCGCGCGTTCCATGTGCACCGTTTCGGGCGCGAGTGCGAGCATCAGCGCGGTTTCGGAATGGCCCGCGTGCATCGCGAGACGCTTCTCCTGCTCGCTCACCTGTTTGCTCGCGGCGCTCGGCAGCCGCGAGACGCCATGCGGCACGACCACGAAATCGCCATGGCGCAGCCGCAGTTCGCGTGCAGCCATCTCGAGTACCTGCGGCTGCCCACCGTGTCCGTTGGCGAACAGCAGCTTGCGAAAGCCCGAGCGATACACCGATTCGCCGATCTCGATCACCGTCGACAGCAGCGTCGTGCCGGTCAACGTCATCGTGCCGGGGAAGTGCAGGTGCTCTTCCGACTTGCCGTAGGTGATCGTCGGCAGCGCGAAGGCGCGCACCTCGGCGGGCAGGCGCTCGAGCGCCTTGCCCATCACGCCGGACGAGATGACGCTGTCCACCGAGCACGGCAGATGCGGTCCGTGCTGCTCGATGGCGCCGCAGGGCAGCACGATCACGGTGTTCTCGCGATCGGGCAGCGCGTCGATCTCGGTCCAGCTCAGATAGGGCAGGAAACGGTGGGGTGGGATGTAGCCGTGGAGCATGAGAGGTGTCCTGTGAGGCGAAGGAATGCGATCAGGCAAAGCGCGCCATCGCACTGCCCACGCGCTTGAGGAAGCGCTTGAGCTGCGGCTCGGTCGCGACGTTCATGTGGTAGTGCGCGTGGTAGTCGACCCGCGCCTGCTTGCCCGTGAGGCGCAGCATGTAACGCGTGACGATCTTGCGTGGCGGGTCGCCCATGTACCACGCGACCCAACGCGGCCGGCCATAGGTCACCACCGCCGAGATGCGCTGGATGTTCGTCAGCATCGGCTTGACGTTCTGCGGGTCGCTCAGGTCGAAGGCCACGCCCGGCATGAAGAGCCGGTCGAAGTAGCCCTTGAGCATCGCCGGCAGCCCGAAGCACCACGTCGGAAAGCAGAACACGATGCCTTCGGCCCACTGCAGCCGCTCGACATAGGGCTTGAGCGGAATCTGGTTGCTCGGCACCTCGTGGTAGCCGAGCCGCTCTTCGCGCGACAGCACCGGATCGAACCCCTCGGCGTACAGGTCGCAGTCGTCGACTTCGTGTCCGGCGGCGCGCAGGTTGCGCACCACCTCCTCGTGCAAGGCTGCATGAAAGCTGGTTTCGACCGGATGGCAGTAGACGACGAGCACTCGCATGGTGTGTTGACCGCTTAATCAGAGCAAGTGGTCAAGTTACGCAAGCGACGTGCCAACACCTTCCGCACCAAAAGCGGGAGGCGATCGCTGAAATGGGGTTGGGTCTACGCGGTGGCAGTTCGCGACGACATCAACTTGTCCCGTTGCCGATGCTCGCGATGACCAGGTCCAGGAATGCGCGCAGCCGCGGCAGTCCACGCAGGTCGCGGTGATAGGCGAACCAGACGTCCCGGCCCGGGGGCGGCGGGTGGATGTCGTGCCTCTCGATGCCGGGGAACTCGTCACCCAGCAAAGTTGGCAGCACGGCAAAACCTGCCCCCAGCGCACATGTGCGGGCCTGCACATCGCGGTTGTTGCTACCTAGCGCGAAGGTGGCTGCCGGAAAAGTAGCTCGCAGCCAGTGCACATCCGGGAGGTCCTCGAACTCCGCATCCAAGGAGATGAGCCTCGTGCCCGCACCATCGCCTGCCTTCGGCGGAGCCATTCCCAATGGACCGTACAGCGCGTAAGTCATGTGCATCAGCCGCCGCTGGACGACCTCCGGGCTCTCCGAAGGCCGAATGCGAAACACCAGTTCGGCCTCCCTCCGGGCAAGGTCGCGCAAGCGCGAGTCCGTGACAAGGTCGACGCGCACGCCCGGGTGGAGCTCAACGAATCGGGCAACCAGCGGCGAAAGAACATGCAGCCCAAACCAGTCCGAAGACGACACCCGGAGGAGACCCTGGAGCTCGACGGCGTGCCCTGCAAGTTGTCGCTCGATGGCGAGCGCCTCTTCTTCCATTCGCTCGGCGCGCAAAAGTATCGAAGCGCCTTCATCGGTGAGTTGAAACCCTTCGCGCCCGCGCTGGAACAACCGTTGGCCGGTTGATTCTTCCAAGGCGCGTATGCGGCGCCCCATCGTCGGCTGGGACATCCCCAGGCGTTGCGCTGCGCCGCTCAGCGAGCCTGAGCGAGCTACCGCCAGAAAGATTCGGACATCGCTCCAGTCCATCGATGCATTCATAAATGAATGGATTGAGTTCAGTTTTGTGAATTTACATGCAAGGATGAAGCCCCCAAAGTGAGGGCTTGGATTCACCACCTTTCATGAGGAAGCCCCGATGCCCAGCTCACTTGTTCCCACCACCATGCAGGCCGCCGTTGTCCGCGAGACCAACGGTGCTTTCGAAATCATCGATCGCCCCGTCCCGGATACTCCTGCGGGACATGTTCTGGTGCGTATCAGCGCCAGCGGGGTCAACCCGCTCGATACCAAGATTCGCGCCGGGTTGGCGGCGCATGCCAAACACCCCCTTCCGGCGATTCTTGGAATGGACATGGCAGGGGTCGTCGTCCAGGTGGGCGTCGGCGCCACCCGCTTCCAAGTTGGCGACGAGGTGTACGGCCTCGTCGGCGGCGTGGGCGGCCTGCAGGGCACCTTGGCCGAGTACGTTGCGGTGGACGAGGACCTCCTCGCGCGCAAGCCGAAGAACTTGTCCCAGCGGGAGTCCGCCGCACTCCCGCTGGTTTCCATCACGGCCTGGGAAGGCTTGATCGACCGTGCTCGCACGAGCACCGGTCACAAAGTCCTCGTCCATGGCGGAGCGGGCGGAGTCGGGCATGTGGCCATACAAATTGCCCGCGCCTTCGGCGCCGACGTCTACGCGACTGCAAAGCCCTCACAGTTCGATGTCGTCCGCTCGCTGGGCGCCACACCGATCGACTACACGTCCTCCACCCCTGCCGAATACGTTCAAGCGCATACGGCAGGCGAGGGGTTCGACGTGGTGTACGACACGGTCGGTGGTGCCACGCTCGATGCGTCTTTCCTTTCTGCACGCCGGTACACGGGCCATGTCGTGAGTGCGCTGGGCTGGGGTACCCACTCGCTGGCGCCGCTGTCTTTCCGCGGCGCCACCTATTCCGGCGTGTTCACGCTGATGCCGATGCTCAGCGGCAAGGGCCGCGCTCACCACGGGGAGATCCTGGCCCAGGTTGCCAAGCTGGTCGATGCGGGTCAGCTCCGTCCTCTCGTGAGCACTCAGAGATTCACGCTCGATCAGGCTGCTGACGCTCACGCCTACGTGACCGGTGGGCAGGCGGTCGGCAGGGTCGTTGTCGACATCGCCTAGCGCACAGGACGCGGGCTAGGAGGCCTTGATGCCGCAGCCGCCCAGCACGAAGGCGACCAACTCGCGCGCGATCGGCTCGCGATCGAGCGGCGCATCCGGCGGCAGGCCCAGCATCACGCGCGTCTGCAGCGCGTAGTCGGCATAGCTCTGGGTCATCGCCCAGATGTGCATCAACAGCAGGCGCGCATCGAGCGGCCGCATCTGCCCGCGTGCGATCCAGCCGTTGATGATGTCCACCTTCTTTTGCGTCCAGGAGCGGGCGTTGGGCCAGTACTGCTCGAGGTTGCGCCCGCCATCCAGCACTTCGCGCGTGAAGATGCGCGAGATCTCCGGGTTGTCGAAGGCGTGGTCCAGCTTCTTGCGGATGTAGTCGGCCAGCACCGCACCGGGGTCGTTCGCGTTCTCCTGGAAGTCGAACACCACCTTCCAGTCGTGCAGCACCTGCATCAGCAGCTCTTCGTACAACTCCTCCTTGCCGGGGATGTAGTAGTGGAGCTGGGGCTTGGTGAGCCCGGCACGCGCCGCGATGGCTTGCGTCGATGTGCCTTTCAGCCCGTGCAGGCTGAATTCCTCGATCGCCGCCGCCCGGATCGCCGCAAGGATGCGCTCGCGCCCCGGCCTGGCGCGTGACAACGGCCCCATGGGGGCGGGCATCTGCTGGGCGCTCACGGAAGCGGAGGTGGACGTATCAGTCATCGCGTCGGCGATGGTAGCGCTTGCCCGAATCCACCCGCCGTCGCATGCTCGCTGAGCTGGCCGCATGACGGCATGCGAGCTTGGCATTGCATGCATGTGCCGTGAGGGCGTGGTTTGGCTATCGTCTCGCCCGCTTCGTCACACAACTGTCAAAGGAGCTTCCATGTACTTTGCTTCCAGACTTCGCGCATTCGCGGGCGCGGCCGCGTTGATCACTGCCAGTGCCATCGCGCACGCGCAGGCGGCCCTGCCCAATGTCGTCATCCTCGCGACCGGTGGCACCATCGCGGGCGCGGGCGCATCGGCCGTCAACAGCGCCACCTACTCGGCGGCCAAGGTGCCGGTGGACAAGCTCATCGCCGGCCTGCCAGAGCTGTCCAAAGTCGCCAACGTGCGCGGCGAACAGGTCTTCCAGGTCGCCTCCGAAAGCCTGACCAACGACAACCTGATGACCCTCGCCAAGCGCGTCTCGGCGCTGTCGAAGCAGGCGGATGTCGACGGCATCGTCATTACGCACGGCACCGACACGCTCGAAGAGACCGCCTACTTCCTGACCCTGACCGTGCATACGAACAAGCCGATCATCGTGGTCGGCTCCATGCGCCCGGGCACCGCACTGTCGGCCGACGGCGCGCTCAACCTCTTTGATGCGGTCAACGTCGCCGCCAGCAAGGACGCAATGGGCAAGGGCGTTCTCGTCACGATGAACGACGAGATCCAGTCCGGCCGCGATGTCGCCAAGACGGTCAACATCAAGACCGAGGCCTTCAAGAGCCAGTGGGGCCCGCTCGGCATGATCGTCGAGGGCAAGAACTACTGGTTCCGCGCCCCGGCCAAGCGCCACACCATGCAGTCGGAATTCGACATCGACACCATCACCGCACTGCCCGCGGTCGAGATCGTCTACGGCTACCAGAGCGTGCCTTCGACCGCCATCGACGCCTTTGCCAAGAGCGGCGTCAAGGCCATCGTCCATGCGGGCACCGGCAATGGCTCCGTGGCCGACCGCATCGTGCCGGTGCTGCAGAAGGTGCGCTCCGACGGCACCATCGTGGTTCGCAGCTCGCGCGTGCCGGACGGCTTCGTGATCCGCAATGCCGAGCAACCCGACGACAAGTACGACTGGGTCGTCGCACACGACCTGCGCCCGCAGAAGGCCCGCATCCTGACCATGGTGGCGTTGACCAAGACCAACGACACCAAGGAACTGCAGCGGATCTTCTGGGAGTACTAAGCCTGAGGAGACCAGCGCAGGCGGGCGTCGAGTGCTGCGGCGCGATCAGCCCGCACGGCCAGCGGGTTGATGTCCAGCTCCGGCATGCGCGCGCCCAATTGCGCTGCCAGCAGCGAGACGCGGTGCGCGATCTGGGCGAGCTTGTCCAGGTCTGCGCGAGCGCGGCCCCGATAGCCGTCCAGCAGCGGGAAGCAACGCAGCCCGCGGATCGCACGCTCGATGGCCTTCGGGCTGGCCGGTGCAGGCAGCAGTGCCGTGTCGTTCATCAGTTCGACCAGCGTGCCGCCGGCGCCGAGCAGCAGGAAGGGGCCGAACTCCGGGTCGTACAAGGTGCCGATCATCAGTTCGGACTCCGCCTGGATCATGGGCTGGACCAGGCAGCCGCGGAACATCGCATCGGGTAGTTCCGCAGCGGCGTTGCGGATTCGCGCGAAGGCGGTGCGCACGGCGTCCGCATCGCGCAGGTTGAGCTGCACGCCGCCCATGTCGCTCTTGTGCGTCACGCCGTCGGCGACGATCTTGAGCACCACCGGATAGCCCAGCTTGCCGGCGATGCTCACGGCTGCATCGGCATCGACTGCCAGTTCGCCTGCCGCCACGTCGATGCCGGCCAGCGCCAGCAGACCCTTGCTCGTGTCTTCGTCCTGCATGCCCTCCGGCAGCGCCTGCGTGAAGGCTTGCAGCTGCGCGGAAAGCGCAGGAACCTCTTGCGCCGCATCGGGGCCGCCATAGTTGCGCATCCATTCGAGGTCGCGCAGCGTCAGGAAGGCTTCGTGCTGGCTCGGAAAAAACGGCGCGCCGAGACCGAGGAGCGCCTGCCGCATGTTCTCGGTGATGCCGCTGGCGCAATTCGCCAGCAGCGCCGGCTTGCCGTACTTGCGGCCCAGTTCGGTGAACAGCTTCGCGATGCCATCCATGCCGCCCTGGGGCGTCATCAAGTAGACGCAGGCGCCGACCGCCGGGTCGGCAAAGATCGGTTCCATCGAACCGGCCAACAGGTCGGGGCGGCCCTTGCCGGGGCCGGAAGCCGCCGCGCCGAGGTCGTACGGCAACTGTTGGTTGCTCTCGGTGAAGAACGGCGAAAGCGCTTGGCGCGTGGCAGCACTCAGCTCACCGGGGACCAGGCCGTAGTCCGACAGCGCATCGCTGCCCAAGGCGCCTTGGCCGCCCGACCCACTGAAGATCGCCACGCCAGCCGTGGGCGGCAACGAGAAGGCCTGCAACGCTTGCGCCGTGAGCAACATCTGCAGCGCGTCCGTCTGCACCAGGATGCCCTCGTTACGGCAGCGTGCGAGGAAGGTGTCGTAGGCGCCCGCCATGCTGGCCGTGTGCGATGCCACTGCCTTCTGGCCGTGCGGCGTGCGGCCGGCCTTGGTGATCAGCACCGGCTTGCCCGCTGCACGCGCGCGTCGCGCAATGGCGAGCATTCGTTCCATCGAACGGGCGCTTTCCATGTAGAGGCAGATCACATCCGTCGCCGGATCGTCGACGAGGTAGTCGAAGAAATCGCAGATCTCCAGATCCGCCTGGTTGCCCAGCGACACGCAGCTGCTGAAGCCCGCGCCCACGAAGCCCGCACGCGCGATCATCGCGCCCACCACCGCACCGCTCTGGCTCACCACGCCGATGCGGCCGCGCGGAATCTCGCCGAAGTACTCCACCAGCGCGGTGGAGTTGAGCAGCGCCATGTTCTCGTTGGCATTGAGCACGCCCATGCAGTTGGGGCCGATCATCGCGATGCCCGCCTGCCGCGCCACAGCCAGCACGCGCTCCTGCTTGGCTGCGCCTTCGGCGCCCGATTCGGCGAACTGTGAAGTCACCACCATCGCAGCGCGAACACCGGCCGCCGCGCACTCGTGCATGGCCTGCTCCACGCCATCCACGCCGATGGAGATCACGGCCAGGTCGATGGGCTGTCCGATCTCGTCGATGCTGCGATAGGCGCGCAGGCCCTGGATGGTCTCGGCCTTCGGATTGACCGGATAGATCGCGCCCGCGTAGTTGAATTTGCGCAGCACATGCAGCAGCACGCCGCCCCACTTGGCGACGTCATCCGAAGCACCGATAAACGCGATCGAGCGCGGATTGAGGATGGCGCGGATGCCCGCTTGGTTCTGTTCGGTGGAGGTCGTCATGGATTACTTCTTGCCGTAGCTCACCGACATGCCGGCACGCACATCCGATTGCACTGCGTAGGGGGGAATGGGGTAGCGCAGGCCGTTGCGCGCCAGTGCGGCGAGCCCTTCCAGGGCCTTCGCCAGATCCTCGGGCTTGAGGGCCATGAGCATCTCGTCGTCGGGCACGCCGCCGTAGCGCCGCTCGGGAAAGCAGGGCAGCGAGAGGCTCGGCTCGCCGGTGGCCAGCGCACGGCCCCAGGAGTCC
The DNA here is from genome assembly GCF_014192575.1 of Variovorax sp. Sphag1AA. Classification (GTDB taxonomy): domain Bacteria; phylum Pseudomonadota; class Gammaproteobacteria; order Burkholderiales; family Burkholderiaceae_C; genus Variovorax. Next base: position 20,544 of record NZ_JACHYC010000002.1, read on the forward strand.
GCGCAGGCCGATTCGCCGACCGCGCCCCATTCGAGCTTGCGGTAGCCCGACCATTGCAGGCCGTTGATGAGGAGGATCATCTGCGCGGGATTCGCATACACCAGGCAGATGTCGGGATCGAGCCGCCCGCTGGACAGCGGTGAGACGGCCATCGCCTTGTAGCGACCGTAGGGTACGCACTGCATGGCGCGCTGGTGCGCGGCGGCGTCGTCCTCGGTGGCGAACCACACGCCCTCAAAGGGCTTGCCGGCCTGCCACTCCTCATCCTGCGGCGCGAGGCCGATCACGGCTGCGCATTGCGCACCCACCAGGTCGGCCGCGGTGATGCCGACGGTGAAGCCCAGCCGCGCGGCCTGGCCGATGATCTGGTCGGTCGTGTAGATCGCGCCGTTGGGGCGGCGGATCTTGGGCACCGCCTCCATGTCTTCCGCCCGCTCGAACATCTGGATGCCCACGGGCGTGGTCTTCAGGCGCAGCAGACGGAAAAGCTGGTCGGTGAGGGCGGCACCGTCGGTCGTGGGTGTTGTGGTTTCAGGCATGGCGGACTTCCGAAAGAAAAGCCTTTGCGCGAGCGCTGCGCGTGGCGGAAAAGAACTGCAGGGGCGAGGCGTCTTCGACGATCTGGCCGTCGGCCATGAAGACGACGCGATCGGCGACCTCGCGCGCGAAGCCCATCTCGTGCGTCACGCAGAGCATCGTCATGCCCTCGCTGGCCAATTGGCGCATTACCGCCAGCACCTCGCCCACCATCTCTGGGTCCAGCGCGCTGGTGGGCTCGTCGAACAGGATAATGGGCGGCTCCATGGCCAGCGTGCGCGCGATGGCCACGCGCTGCTGCTGGCCGCCCGAGAGCTGGCTGGGCGACGCGTCGGCCTTGGACGCCAGCCCCACGCGCGTGAGCAAGGCCATGGCGCGCTCCTTCGCTTCCTTGTCGGACAGCTTGAGCAGATGGCGCGGCGCCAGGCACAGGTTGTCCATCACCGTCAGGTGCGGGAACAGGTTGAAGCTCTGGAACACGAAGCCCACGCGCTGGCGCATGGCGTTCACGTCTCTTGCCGAGTGGCCGGGCTCCTTGCCTTCGATGAGGATGTGTCCGGAGTCGATGCTCTCCAGCCGCGTGATCGTGCGCAGCAGCGTCGATTTGCCCGAGCCTGAAGGCCCGCAGATCACGACCACCTCGCCCTGGCGGAAATCGATGGAGATGTCCTTCAGGACCGGGTTGTCGCCAAAGCGTTTGCTCACGCCCTGGAACGCGATGGATACGGGTTTGTCTGACATCGTCGCTCTTGTGAATCTCGTGATGGATCAGGCCTGCGCGGAGGCGGAGGTCGTGCCGCGGGACGGACCCGCAAAGCGCCGTTCCACATAGCGGCCCAGCAGCGTGAGCGGATAGCACAGCGCGAAATAGGAAATGCCCAGCAGCGTGAAGATCGGGATGGCCTTGTCGCCCAGCGTGTCGTTCAGGCCCATGAACTCCAGCGTCATCTCGTGCAGGCCGATGACCGAGCCCAGCGCCGTTTCCTTGATCAGCAGCACGAACTGGCTGACGATGCTCGGCAGCATGTTGCGCAGCGCCTGCGGCAGGATCACGTGGCGCATCGCCCGCCCGTGCGGCAGCCCGAGCGAACGCGCTGCCTCGTACTGCCCCTTGGGCAGCGCCTCGATGCCGGCGCGAATGGTCTGCGACAGGTAGGCGCCGTTGAACAACGTCATTACCACCAGCACCACCAGCCACAGCGGCGCGCCCTTGATCACGAGCGGCAGCAGGAAGTAGACCCACAGCAGATGCACGATCAGCGGCACGCTGCGCATGTAGAACACGAACAGCTCCACGCACCGCGCCAGCGGCTTCCACGGGCTGATGAGGCCGAGGCACACCGTCAGCCCCGCCGGCATCGCCAGCAGCAGGCCCGCGAAAGCCAGGATCAGCGTCATCGCCAGCCCGCCCAGCGGGCCATCGGGGTAGTAGCCGATCAACAGCTGCACCCAATAGGTTTCCAGGATCTCCCACATGCTTCTTACCTCGCGGGATAACGGCGCTGATACCACTTGCCCAGCGCGGTCAGCACGATGGCAATCAGCAGGAAGAAGACCGTCGTGAAGGCGTAGACGCCCACGCTCAGGAACGAGGCGTCGTTCACCGCGCGAGTGACGAAGGCCAGCTCGCCCACGCCGACCATCAGCGCCACGGTGGTGTTCTTGGTGATGTTCATGGCCTGGCCCAGCAGCGGCGGCACGATGGAGCGCAGCGCCTGCGGGAGGATGACCAGACGGAAGGTGTCGAAGAAGCCGAAGCCGAGCGAGTTGGCCGCTTCTGCCTGCCCCTGCGCGATGCCGCGAATGCCGCTGCGGATGTCTTCGGAAATGAAGGCCGCCCCGTACAGGATCAGCGCCACCAGCGACGCGTAGAAGCCCACGTCGTGCTGGTACAGCGCGCGCTTGAGTTCGTCGGGCAGCATCTCCGGCACGGCGAAGTACCAGAACATCACATGCACCAGCAGCGGAATGGTGCGCACCAGTTCCACGTACACCGTGGCCGGCCCCCGCACCCAGCGCGATGACGAAAGACGGCCAAACGCCACGACCATGCCGAGCACGAGCCCGCCCACGATGGCCCCGACCGCGAGGCCCATCGTGTACTCGATGCCCTTGAGCAACATGCCCCGGTATTCGGGGCGGAACATCACACCCCAGTCGATGGATGCCAGGGCGTCCACTAACCCAGCCATTTCCCGCGCTGGATCAGAGCTGCTTGTAGGGCGCGAAGGTGAAGCTGCGCTTCATCTTCAATTCGGAATCTTTGCCGAACCATTGGTCGAAGATCTGCGTGCCCTTGCCGGCCTTTTCCAGGTCGGCCAGCGTGTCGTTCACGGCCGCGAGCATGCGGGGCTCGCCCTTGCGCACGCCGATGCCGATCTGCTGCGTGTCCACCGGCTGGTCGAGGATGCGCCACTTGCCCTGCTGCGCGCCGATGAGGCCGATCAGCGTGGTCTCGTCGCCCACCATCGACTCCACCTTGCCCTGTTCAAGCGCCAGGTAGGCGTTGGCCGGCGAGGGGAAGACCTTCAGGTCCGCGCCCGTGATGACCTTGGGCACCTTCACTTCGTGGTTGGAGCCACTGATGCCGGCGATGCGCTTGCCGGTGAGGTCCGCGAAGCTCTTGATGGACGACGATGCCGGCACCATCACCTTCACGTCGGATGCGAAGTAGTTGCTGCTGAAGTCGACGAGCTGCGCGCGTTCGGGCGTGTGGGTCAGGTTGGCCAGCGCGATGTCGGTGCGACCCGACTGCAGATCGGTGACACGGGTCGCGCCGGTGATGAACACCAGCTCGGGCTTCACGCCGAGCTTCGCGGCGACCGCCTCGCAGATGTCCACGTCGTAGCCGACGAACTTGCGCGTCTTCGGGTCTTGCACGAAGGAGAAGGGCTTGTACTGCGAACCGACGCCGCACTTGAGCGAGCCGGCCGACTTGATGCTGTCCAGCTGGTCCGCGTGCGCGGCGTTGACTGCCAGGCCGAGCAGCGCGGCAGCTGCGCCCATGGACATCGTTTGGATCACTGTCTTCATCTGTTTTGTCTCGGAAGTTGTTGTTTGAAAAGTCGAATCGCTGCGCGCCGTCGGGAGCGTCAGCCGGGGTGAGTCGCCATCCGCTTCAGGCCGGCGTCGAGGTCGGCGATCAGGTCTTGCGGGTGCTCGAGCCCCACGTGGATCCGCAGGCACACATCACCAGCGGCGAGGGGCGTGCTCACGCGGTATGCGCCCGGCTTGACCGGGATGACCAGGCTCTCGAAGCCACCCCAGCTGAAGCCCATCTTGAAGAGGTGCATGCCGTCGAGCATGGCGACAACGGCCGCCTCGGACGCAGGCTTGAGCACCACGCCGAACAGGCCGCTGGCGCCCTTGAAGTCGCGCTTCCATAGCTCGTGGCCGCGCGCGCCCGGGAGCGCGGGGTACAGCACCTCGCGGACCTGCGGCTGTTCGCGCAGCCATTGCGCGACCTGCATCGCGTTCTCCTGATGCTGGCGCAGCCGCACGGCCAGTGTGCGAAGGCCGCGCAGCCCGAGGAACGCGTCGTCGGGTGACACCGTCAGGCCCAGGGCGCCGTGGAATGCGCGCACATCGAGATAGAGCTCGCGGGTGCGCGCAACGATCACGCCCAGCAGCGCGTCGGAATGCCCCACCACGTACTTGGTCAACGAATGGATGGACAGGTCCACGCCATGCTGCAGCGCAGGGAAGAGCAGCGCGGTGCCCCAGGTGTTGTCCATCAGCACGCGGGCGCCCTTCGCGTGAGCGACCTCGCAGATGGCGGGAATGTCTTGCACTTCGAACGTGCCCGAGCCCGGTGATTCGGTGTAGACGACCGACGTGTTCGGCTGGATCAGTTCGGAGATGCCTGCACCGACCAGCGGCGGGTAGTACGTGGTGCTCACGTTCATCTTCTTGAGCACGCTCTCGCAGAAGCTGCGCACCGGCGGGTAGACGCTGTCCACCATCAGGATGTTGTCGCCGGGCTTCACGCTGGCCAGCAGGGCCGTCGTGATGGCCGACAGGCCCGATGGCGTCAGCATCGCGTTGGCACCACCTTCGAGCTGCGCCAGCCCGGATTCGAGTGCGCGGCCGGTGGGCGTGCCCCAACGGCCGTAGGCGCGATGGCCGCTGCTGTTCCGGAGCTCTTCCACCTTGTCGAACAGCACTGTCGAGCCCCGGTACGGAGGGATGCTGACCAGTCCGTTGGACAGCTTCGCATCACGGCCGACGTGGGTCACGCGGGTCTCGGTGTGCATGGGGGCGGTGGACGCTTCGCTCATTTAACGCTTTCTCGTGAGTGCCAGCCTTGTCCGCCAAGGCTTGCGGCTCGGGGCAGTATATTGATGCATCCAACGAAGGCAACAGAGAAAAATTCAAATCATTATTTCTTTGATGCAACAATAGATTATGGACGCAGACAGCCTGGCCTTGATCTCCGTGTTCGTGCGTGTGGCGCGCTGCATGAGCTTTTCCGGCGCAGCGGCCGAGCTGCACATCTCCACCGGAACGGTGAGCCGCCAGATCGCCAAGCTGGAAAAGAAGATGGGCGTGCAGCTGCTGGAGCGCAGCACCCGTCGCGTGGCGCTGACCGAGATCGGCAAGACCTTCTACGACTCCGCCAGCCACATCCTTCAGATGGCGGAAGAGTCCATGTCGCGCGTGCAAGACCTGCAGGTCGAGCCTCGCGGCACGCTGCGCCTCACCGCGCCGATGCTGTTCAGCATCAAGCACCTGGGTCCGCTGATCTCGCGCTTCACGGAGCGCTACCCGCATGTCGAAGTGCAGCTCAAGATTTCGGACCAGCTCGAAAGCCTGTCTGGCGGCGACTTCGATATTGCGGTGCGCATCACCAACCACTTGGACGATGGCGTGATCGCCAAGCGCCTGACCAGCGTCCACTGGGCGGTGTGTGCCAGCCCGGAATACCTGGCCCTTCACGGCACGCCGACGACGCCCGCCGAGCTGGCAGACCACCAGTGCTATCACTACCCGAGCGTCATCAAGCACGGCCGGTGGAGCTTCACGCGGGGCGAGACCCAGTACAACGTGCCGACGCATGCGCGCTTTCACGTCAACAGCAGCCAGATCATTGCGGACCACGCCCTCGCCGGGCTGGGCATCGCGCTGCTGCCGACCTACCTCATCGGTGAGCACCTGCAGTCCGGCCGGCTCGTGCCCTTGCTCGCGGGCTACCAGCCCACCGTCAACAGTGCGCTGTATGCGCTGTACCTGCCCAACCGCTACATGACGGCCAAGGTGCATTGCTTTCTGGAGATGCTCCAGACGGCCTTCGTCGACCCGCCGTATTGGGATGCCCCGGAGCCCAGCTAAATCGACAGGCAGATCCCGATCAGTCCGAGCATCACCAGACCGAGCCCGAGCAACTCGCGCGGGCTCAGCGCCTGTTCCTGAAAGAGCCTCTTGGACACGAGGTAGCTGAAGAAGACCTCCACCAGCCCCAGCGTGCGCACCTGCGCCGCCGACTGCATCGCGAACGCCGTGAACCAGCCGATGGACGCCACCGCGCCCATCAGCCCGGCCACCAGCGACACGCGCCAGCCGGTCATCACCGCGCGCACCGTCTGCGGCGAACGCCACAGCAGCCACGCGAGCATCAGCACCGACTGCACCGCCTGCGCCCACATCACGCCCCACGCGCCCGCCAGCCACGGCGAAAGCTCAGGCACCTGCAACGAGGCGCCCCGGTAGCCAACCGCCGAAATGGCGAAGCAGGCACCGGAAGCCAGCCCAAACATCGCCGAGCGGTAGCCCGAAGCGCCGTTGCCCTCCCGGCTGGCTGCGCTTCCTTGCAGCGACAGGAAAACGATCCCTGCGCTGGCAACCACCATCGCCGCCAGCGCGAGCGCGCCCGGCACCTCGCCGAGGAACAAGGCGCTGAACAGCGCCACCTGCAGCACTTCCGTCTTCGAGAAAGCCACGCCGACGACGAATTGCCGGGTCTGCATCGCGGCCAGCAGAAACGCGGTCGCCGCGATCTGGGCGATCGCCCCCGCCAGCAGCCAACCGAAGTACGACAGGCCGAAGTGCGCCACCGGCGCCGTCGTGGCCGGCATCGCCTGAAGCACGGCGACCCACAGCGCGGCAAACGGCAGCCCGTACAGAAAGCGCACCAGCGTCGCGCCTAGCGTTCCGGCCTGCGCGGTCAGCGAGCGCTGCGCAGCATTGCGTGCCGACTGCGCCGCCGCAGCGAACACCACGATCACGATCCAGATCCAGGCGGGGAGCGAATGAGAGTCCAACATAGAGCCCTCTATGTTGCGGCACGTCGGGGCAGGGCGCGGCATCGCTTGGACAGGGGCCCCTTCGCCGCCTGCGAAGGGTGGCCGGCCAGAAGGCGCCCGGCCGCGTCCGGGCTCTTAAAATCCCCCGTTCGCCGAGACGGGGCTCCCTGCCTCCATCGGCCACCGGGCTCACCCATGCTGACTTTCCAACAAATCATCCTCAAGCTTCAGGCCTACTGGGCCGACCAGGGCTGCGCGCTGCTGCAGCCGTACGACATGGAGGTCGGCGCGGGCACATCGCACACCGCCACTTTCCTCCGCGCCATCGGCCCGGAGCCGTGGAAAGCCGGCTACGTGCAGCCCAGCCGCCGCCCCAAGGACGGCCGCTACGGCGAGAACCCCAACCGTCTGCAGCACTACTACCAGTACCAGGTGGTGCTCAAGCCAGCGCCCAGCAACATCCTCGAGCTGTATCTCGGCTCGCTCGAAGCGCTCGGCTTCGACCTCAAGAAGAACGACATCCGCTTCGTCGAAGACGATTGGGAAAACCCAACGCTCGGCGCCTGGGGCTTGGGCTGGGAAGTCTGGCTCAACGGCATGGAAGTGACCCAGTTCACCTACTTCCAGCAGGTCGGCGGCATCGATTGCCGCCCGATCACCGGCGAAATCACCTACGGCCTCGAACGTCTCGCGATGTACCTGCAGGGCGTGGACAACGTCTACAACCTCACCTGGACCGAAGGCCTGAGCTACGGCGACGTCTACAAGCAGAACGAGGTCGAGCAGTCGACCTACAACTTCGAGCACAGCGACGCCGACTTCCTCTTCACCGCCTTCGCGGCGCACGAAAAGCAGGCCAAGCACCTGATGGAAGCCCAGCTCGCACTGCCCGCCTACGAGCAGGTGCTCAAGGCCGCGCACAGCTTCAATTTGCTCGATGCGCGGGGCGCCATCAGCGTGACCGAACGCGCGGCCTACATCGGCCGCATCCGCAACCTCGCGCGCAGCGTCGCGCAAAGCTACTACGAGAGCCGCGAGCGCCTGGGCTTCCCGATGGCGCCGCGCGAGTGGGTCGCGCAAATCCCGAAGAAGGCGGCTTGATCGATGACCACCAAGAACAACCTGCTCGTCGAACTCTTCGTCGAGGAACTCCCTCCCAAGGCCCTGCGCAAGCTGGGCGAGGCTTTTGCCAACGTGCTGTGCGATCAACTGGTCGCCGCGGGCCTCGCAGATGCCGGCTCGGTGCTCACGCCCTACGCGTCGCCGCGCCGCCTTGCCGCGCACCTCACCAACGTGCTCGCGCAGGCGGCCGACAAGGCCGTGTCGCAAAAGCTCATGCCGGTCTCGGTCGGCCTCGATGCATCCGGCAATCCCACGCCCGCGCTGCTCAAGCGCCTCGGTGCACTCGGTGCCGACGCCAGCGTCGTGCCTGAACTGCGCCGCGCCATGGACGGCAAGGCCGAAGCGCTCTTCTACGAAAGCACCGCCAAGGGCGCGACCCTCGCCGAAGGGCTCCAGAAGGCCCTGACCGAAGCGATCGCCAAGCTGCCGATCCCCAAGGTCATGAGCTACCAGCTCGAATCTGGCTGCGAACTGCCGGGCTGGACCAGCGTCAGCTTCGTGCGCCCCGCGCATGGGCTCGTCGCGCTGCATGGCGACACCGTTGTGCCCGTCGAGGCACTGGGCCTGAAAGCCGGCCGCGAAACCCACGGCCACCGCTTCGAGGCGTCGGTCGATCCCGTCAAGCTGCGCGATGCCAACAGCTACGACCAGCAACTGCAGGACGAAGGTGCCGTCATCCCCGGTTTCGAGGCCCGCCGCGCCGAGATCGCCCGCCAGCTCGCCGAAGCCGCTATCAAGGTCGGCGGCGGCACGCAGCCGATCAATGACGACGCGCTGCTCGACGAAGTCACCGCGCTGGTCGAACGGCCCAATGTGCTCACCTGCGAATTCGAACGCGAGTTCCTCGACGTGCCGCAGGAATGCCTCATCCTCACGATGAAGGCCAACCAGAAGTATTTCCCGCTGCTCGATGCCGCCGGCCGCCTGACCAACAAGTTCCTCGTCGTCAGCAACATCAACCCTGCCGACGCCAGCGCCGTCATCGGCGGCAATGAGCGCGTGGTGCGCCCGCGCTTGGCCGACGCCAAGTTCTTCTTCGACCAGGACCGCAAGAAGTCGCTCGCCTCGCGCGTCGAATCGCTGGCCAAGGTCGTTTATCACAACAAGCTCGGCACGCAAGGCGAACGCGTGGAGCGCGTCATGCGCATCGCGCACGCCATCGGCGAGAAGATGGCCACGCCGATTGGCGACGCTCACCTCGCGCCTCGCGCCGTGCAGGCCGCGCAGCTTGCCAAGGCCGATCTCGTCACCGACATGGTCGGCGAGTTCCCCGAGCTGCAGGGCATCATGGGCCGCTACTACGCGCTGCATGACGGCCTCGACCACACGGTCGCCGACGCCATCGAAGACCACTACAAGCCGCGCTTTGCCGGCGACGAGCTGCCGCGCAGCAACGTCGGCATCGTCGTCGCGCTGGCCGACAAGCTCGAAACGCTGGTCGGCATGTTCGGCATCGGCAACCTGCCCACCGGCGACCGCGACCCCTTCGCGCTGCGCCGCCATGCGCTCGGCGTGATCCGCATGCTCATCGAGCGCAACCTCTCGCTCGATTTGCGCACCATGCTCAGCGAAGCCTTCGCGGCCTTCAGCGCCCACAAGGGCGGCGAGATCGCGTTGACCGACCCGACCGACGCGCTCGAAGCCTTCATCTACGACCGCCTCGCCGGCAGCCTGCGCGAGCAGGGCGCCAGCGCGCAGGAAGTCGAAGCCGTGCTCACCCCGCGCCCGCAGCGCCTGGCCGAAGTGCCCAAGCTCCTCGCCGCCGTGCGCGCCTTTGCCGCACTGCCCGAAGCGCCCGCGCTCGCAGCCGCCAACAAGCGCATCGGCAACATCCTCAAGAAGTCGCCCGAAGCCGACGCGCACGTGAGCGAACTCCTGCTGAAGGAACCGGGCGAGAAGGCACTGCACGCCGCCATGCAGCAAGTCGTGCCTGTGGCCAACAGCCAGTTCGAAGCCGGCGACTACACCGCATCGCTGCAAACGTTGGCTGCGCTGCGCGACCCGGTCGATGCCTTCTTCGACGGCGTCATGGTCAACGCCGAGCAATCGGACCTGCGCCTGAACCGCCTCGGCCTGCTGATGATCCTGCACGGTGCGATGAACCGTGTTGCACAACTCGAGCGGCTGGCGGCCTGATTTCCGCCGCTCGATAATCCCAGCCATGAACCGGCAGCAGCAACTCGATGAGTTCTCTCTGGCCTTGCATCGCAAGGCCATTGCTGCTTTGCATCGCGACCCCGAACTCCGTTTGCGTGCGCGCGACGCATTGAGCCGGTGGCGCAAGCAGGCCGGCGCCACGCGATCCGACGCGCTCTGGATCGAATGGGAACATTTGCTGGATGGCGAGCTTTCCTCGTTGGAAAGCGCCGCTCTGGCCGAGTCGGAGCACGGGACGCTCATGCGCAGCGTCTCGCCGCTGGGCTGTCTGGTGGATCAACATGAGCGCATGGTTCTGCTGAAGCAGGCGCGAGACGGCGCGCTCTTGCAATGAAGCTGGACGAACTCAAGCACGTGCTGCGCGCCTCGGCCGCCATTGCAAACGAAAACTCGATGGTCGTCGTCGGCAGCCAGGCCATTCTTCTTCTGATGGAACAACCGCCCGAGTCGATCCTTGTCTCGCGCGAAGTCGACCTCTACCCGGCGCTTCATCCTGAACGCGCGGATCTGATCGACGGCGCCATCGGCATGCATTCGAGCTTCCACGAAACCTTCGGCTACTTCGCCGATGGCGTGGGGCCTGAAACTGCCGTCATGCCCGCGGACTGGATGACGCGCGCGAGCCTGCACTACATCGGCGACATCACCGCGATCTGCCCCGAACTGCACGACCTGTCGGTGTCGAAGTGCGTGGCCGGTCGTGAGAAGGACGCCGATTTCGTCCGGGAGCTGCTGAAGCAGGGGCTCATCTCTTCCGACACGCTCAAAGAACGCATTGCGATGCTGGACACATCCAAATACCCTGTGAGCCACATCCAGAATTGGGCAGAGCGTCGTCTGGCTGAAGCGAAGGCTGCACCATGAAACTCGTCATCCTCGACCGAAACGGCACCCTCAACGTGCACCGTGAGGATTTCGTCAAGAGCGACATCGAGTGGACGCCGCTCCCCGGTGCGCTCGAAGCGGTGGCGAGACTCAACCATGCGGGCTGGCACGTCGTCATTGCGTCCAACCAGTCCGGCTTGGGGCGCGGGCTGTTCGACGTCGCATCGCTCAATGCCATGCACGCCAAGATGCACAAGATGCTCGCCGCCGTCGGTGGGCGCATCGAGGCCATCTTCTACTGCCCGCACAGCCCCGACGAGAACTGCGACTGCCGCAAGCCCAAGCCCGGCCTGTTCATCCAGATCGGCGAGCGCTTCGGTGTCGATCTCGCCCACATCCCGGTCGCGGGCGACAGCCTGCGCGACCTGCAAGCCGGCGCATCCGCCGGCTGCGAACCGCACCTGCTGCTCACCGGCATGGGCGCCGCCTGCCGTGGCGTGAACCCGCTGCCGGCCGAATATCCACCCAACACACGCGTTCACGAAGACCTCGCGGCCTTTGTCGACTTCCTCCTCGAACGCGAAGAAAAAGCCGCCCTGAAGGTGGCCGTCTGATGTCCTTCATCCGCTCTTTCATCCACGCGCTGTGGATGCTCGTCACCGTGGTTCCGTGGGGAATCATCATGTGCGTCAATTCCCTCTGGAAGCGCGGCATCCCGCTCTACTGGATGGCCGTGCGCTGGCTCAGCTGGGCCATCGGCGGTGCGCGCCTGATCCTCGGCATCAACTACCGCGTCACCGGCATGGAAAACCTGCCGCAGGACAAGCTCGCCGGCGCCATCCTCCTCGTCAAGCACCAGTCCACCTACGAGACCTTCCTGATGCCGACGCTCATGCCGCACCCGCTGGCATTCGTCTTCAAGAAGGAACTCATCTACGTGCCCTTCTTCGGCTGGGCCATGGCGCGGCTCGACATGATCCACATCGACCGCAGCCAGCGCACGCAGGCCTTCAACAAGGTCGTCTCGCAAGGCCGCGAGCTGCTCGCGCAGGGCATCTGGATCATCATGTTCCCCGAAGGCACCCGCATCCCGCGCGGCAAGCAAGGCAACTACAAGACCGGCGGAACCCGCCTCGCATGCGAAACCGGCGTACCCGTCATCCCCATCGCAGTGACCTCCGCCAAGGTCTGGCCGCGCAAGGCCTTCGTCAAGACGCCGGGCACCGTCGATGTCTCCATCGGCCCTGCCATCCCCAGCACCGGCCGCCGCCCCGACGAACTCATGCGCGAAGTCGAAGCCTGGATCGAAAGCGAAATGCGCCGCCTCGACCCCGAGGCCTACGTCACCGAAGCCGCGCCGGCCGCATCCACCACCGCCTGAGGCCCGCATGCGCGCGCTGCTGCAGTTCACGCTCGACTTGTTCGACCCGCCCGCGCCTGCGCCCACGCGCACGCCGCAACAACAGCAGCCCGATCAGCCCGCGACCCCGCTCGCCGATGTGCTGAGCCGCGTCAGCTTCATCCATCCCCGCGCGAGCCGCGAAGTCGTCCTCGGTAACGCCCGCGTCGCCTACGAATTCACGCGCGGCAAGCGCCGCACCATCGGCTTCGTCGTCGGTGCCGAAGGCTTGTCGGTGCGCGCACCGCGCTGGGTCGCGCTGCGCGACGTCGATGCCGCCGTCGTCGAAAAGTCCAGCTGGATCCTGCGCAAGCTCTCCGAAACCCAGCAGCGCCAGGACCGGCTCGAAGCCACCCGCATCGACTGGAAAGACGGCGTCAGCTTTCCCTTTCTCGGCCAGCAGGTCACCGTGCAGCTCGACCCGCACCACGCGTTCGATGGTGTCGGTGCCGTGCTCGACGCCACCGCCAACGACGGCCCGCCGACCCTGCGCCTTGCGCTCGCCAACAACGCCACCCCTGCGCAGATCCGCGACGCCGCACAGGCGTGGCTCATGCGGCAGGCCAAGCGCATCTTCATCGAACGCCTCGACCACTTCGCGCCGCGCCTCGGCGTGCGCTGGAAGAAGCTCAGCCTCTCGAACGCCGCCACCCGCTGGGGCAGCGCGAGCGCCGACGGCGGCATCCGGCTGCACTGGCGGCTGGTGCACTTCCGCATGTCCGTCATCGACTACGTCGTCGCGCACGAGCTGAGCCACCTGCGCGTGATGGACCACAGCCCGCGCTTCTGGGAAACGGTTGAAAGCGTGGTGCCTGATTACGAGCTGCTGCGGCGGCAGCTCAAGGACGAGGCTGTCCCTCGCTGGTAACCGCGCGGCCACGCAGCCGCGCCCACAGTGCCCGCACCCGCCGCGCGCGGTCCTCGAAGACAAACGACCCCACCAGCGCCAGCACGCCCGAAACCACACCCGTCACCACCGCCTCCAGATGCGGAATGCCGTAGTGCCCCGGGTGCGAAAAGGTGTCGCCGATCATCGTCAGCAGCCCGACCAGCAGCGCATTGCCATAGCGATTGCCGAACATCTTCATCGCCGGCGTGAAGGTCAGGATCAGCGCGAGAACCCCGGTGAACAGACCCGTCTGCAACGCAAGCGCCCAATGGGGCGCGCTCAGGAGGTTCGTGAGGCTCCCGGGCATGCAGGTCATGCACGCGCTGGTCGGCTGCCAGAAGCGCTTGATGAACAGGACGAATCGACGCTTCCATGGATCTGGCATCACACGCACCCCGTCAAATGCACTGAGCGCCATCCTTGCACAAGGTGGGCGGATGGCGCATGCGCACAAACGTGCGTGCGGGCGCTGCCAGAGCCGATCAGATCGATGCGCGATGCAACCGCTCGGCGACCATCGACGGACCGAGCTGATCGGCGGTCGCCTGCGTCACCTGCAAGCGCCGCTCGAATTCGCCGGTGACCACGGTGATCAGGCACTCCACCTCGTGATGGCTGAAGCTGCGCTCATCGCGACTCAAACCCCGCGTGTGAACGAGCAGCTTGCGCAAACAGGTGAGCGCGCGGCCGGCTTCGGTCGCGGCGCCGAGTTCGGCGTTGACCCGGTCGACGAGCTGGTCGCGCTCGGCTTCGGTGGTGGGACGCGGGCAGTCGCCAGCGGGGGGCGGGTTGGGGAGGCGCGCGAGCGCGCAAGTAGGGTGAGCCATGAAGGCCTCCAGAAGCTGCGTTTTACAAAAACCGCCGCTCCCAACGCCAATTGAGGGCGGCGACTCGAACAGGTTGGCGTACCGGGCAGCTCCTGCGAGAACCGGCGAGCCTCGCGGCTCCCTGCTCGAGCCGCCATAAAAGGAGGCACGAACGACGAAGCCGCAGAGTTACTGCGGAGAGTGTTGTCTGCGGCTTTCGTCGCAGAGCTGCTTTGGGACGCCAATCCCGGTCACGCTTTCAAGACGTGACAGCGAAGTATAGAGAAGGGGTGCGCGAAGTCGGGACTTCCCAAGGACCGAAGATGAATGAGATTGCGGCACCGTTCCACGCTTGCGGTCCGCGCAATTCATCGTCGCGATTTGGGATCTGACTTTCGACTGATATGCTCCGTGACCGTCCATCTCAAGCAACATGATTTCGCTCCCAAGCCAGACCACTTTCTCGGGATTGGAGCAGTTTCTGCGCGATGTCCGGCAATTCCCAGGACAAGATCTGAAGCTCCCTGTACAGGTGAGCCGAGGGGGCGCATTTAGCTTTTCCGCGGTAGCAGTTCAAGCGATTGCCACATGGGCGCGCCTCCATGATGGTGTGCGGCGTCTGAGGGTTGCTCCGCAGTTTGCGGAAGATGAGGTTACTAGGAGCCGATTGGCAGGGGCGCTATATGCAATCGGCGGTCTGTACTTTGCTCAAGAGGTTGTTGCCGGAAGCAGGGTGATACCTCGCTCTGAAGCGCTTGAGGCTGTTGCTCCAAGAGTTTTTGCGATGCAGGACTATCAGTACCGGGATACGTTGCGCGGTCCTAGCGTTGCGCTCTGCTGTTTCGAGCGAGCCAAACTCGAATTTATTCAATCGCTCTATGCAATACCAAGGCGGGGGACCCCGGACACGACCACCATCAGGTCTGCTTCTGAGTTCAAGTCAATTCTTTCGCGCATGTTGGAGGCCTGCTCTGCGGGTGCCTCGCGAGTCCTTACGGATGTGCAAATTGAGGTTCTCGCGCAGCTTGTGCATCAATTGTTCAAGAATGCCGATGTCCATACGATCTCCGATGCGGAAGGTCGTCTCTACGATGCGGGGATACGGGGAATTCAGGTTCGTGAGGTTGTGATAGCGGACGATGCTGCATTCACTGATTTCGTTTCTGGTGATCGGGCGCTTCACGCCTATCTAACAAAGCTTAGTCGGCGAGGTTTAGTCCGAGAGCCGGGCGCGCACGGGCAAGAGTCGAAGCTAAAGAAATGGCAGGCTTCGACTTTCGTGGAGATCTCGGTCTTTGATACCGGGCCAGGTCTTGCTCTTAGATGGTTGGCGGATCGCGAGGGCATCACTCGCTATTCGCAGGTCGATCTCGAACAAGAGCTCCAAGCTGTAAAGGAGTGCTTTCAGCTTCACGCAAGCACTCATTCCGCCGCGATGAAGGGTGATGGTCTTCCCATTGCGTTGCGCGCGATGAAAGAGCTTCGCGCCTTTATGTTCCTAAGAACCGGGCGATTGGCGCTATATCAAGACTTCTCTTCTCAAGAGCACACAGGGTTCTCTCCAAGGAATCGATATGGCGTCCGTCGCCTTTCAGAGGCGGTGGGCGCAACTTACTCCATCTGTTTCCCGCTCGTAAGATGATTTCCGAACCGGGTTTCTACACTTTTAGATGGCGCCCCGACGGTGCGGCTCCTGGCGCGGAAGATATCGCGGTAGTGTTCAAAGTGCCGGGTAACGTTGATCTGGCGGTCCTTCCAGATCTACTGGAGTCAGTCTGTTTGGGCCCGTTGGTGCCCTCTGCCGTGGTGCTCTTGCACGCTGAGCAGGACCACAGTCTCCTTTCTGCATTGAGGTCTGTTGCGGTACAGAACGCTCTCGTAAGGTTTAACGGGCGGATGCCGCTTGCGGTCCTGTCAATTGAACTTGGTTCATTTGCCGTTCGCGTCCGTGAGGCGCGTGGAGTAGCCGCCCTGCTCGTGCGCAATGATGTCGCCGACGCCGAAGTAGTCGCTGAAGCCGTAGGCCTCCATCTCGCTGGTGAAGATCTTGGTGGGTGAGCCCAGCTCGTTGACCGTCTCGAACTCCTTCGTCAGGTGCCACTTGCCCTTGTAGGCGGTGTAGTAGCCGGCGTCGCGCAGCATGTGGCCGACGGTGCGGATGTCCGGCGAGAGGCTGCCGATCCACGGGAAGTTGGTGTTGTCGAACATCTTCGTCTGCTGGATATGGCGGCCCGTGTAGAGCACCGACCGCGACGATGTGCAGACGCAGGAGTTGATGCGGTGGTTCTCGAACAGCGTGCCGCTGCGCAGCAGCCGCTCGTGGCCCGGCAGGCGATAGCCGCGCGGCAGCTCGCCGGGGCGGAAGTGGCGCTCCTGGTCGGTGAGGATGAACAGGACGTTGTATGGCCCCCCGGGCGCGCCGGCAGGAGCCGGGGCTGAACGTTTCGGGCCCGCTGCCTCGCTCGCGCCAGCGGCCATGAGCGTGGAGGCGGCCGCGCCGACCCCGACGGATTTGAGCAATGACCTGCGGCTGATTTCGGAGTTGGGCATCGTGTTCATCAATGTTCTTTGATGAACACAAGTGTTCAATTTAGGTCTTTTGATGTCACCCGTGGAAACCCTGAGTTGTTCGATCGAACATTAAGATGATGATTTTTGAACACGACTGATCAAAAGATGGACGCTCCGCAGTCTGATGCCCTGACGCCGGTTCGCAGGCGAATTCACGCCGCGGCGATGAAGCTGTTTGCCGAACAGGGCGTGACGCAGGTGACCGTCAGCGAGCTGGCGACGGCGGCTGGTGTGGCGCGCGGCACGGTGTACAGCAACGTGCCGGACATCGATGGACTGTTCGAAGAGGTCGCCGCCGAACTGGTGCGGGAGATGGTCGATCGGGTCATGCTGGCCTTCGCGGGCATCGACGATGTCGCGCATCGGCTTTCGATCGGCGTGCGCCTGTACATCCGGCGAGCGCACGAAGAGCCTTTGTGGGGGCGCTTCATGAGCCGGTTCGGGCTCAGCATGGCTTCGCTGCAGGCGGTGCTGACGTCGGACCCGGCGACGAATCTCAGCACCGGTATCGCGGAAGGGCGCTACGGCATCAAGCCCGAGCAACTCCGCGCGATGGTGGGCATGCTGACCGGGAGCACGCTGGCCGCGATGGTGGCCGTCCTCGAAGGACACCAGACCTGGCGGGAAGCAGGATCGGACATCGCCGAGTTCCTGCTTGTCGCGCTGGGTCTGACGCGGGAAGAAGCTCGCGAGCTGGCGCGCGTCGAACTGCCCCGGTGATTGTGCTCAGGCGCGCAACGCGCCGGGGGGCGCGGCGGACTTGCGCGCTTCGAGCAACTCGAACAGCCCCATGCCGGCCAGCATGGCTGCCACGAACACGAGCGCCTTCCACTGGCCCATGCCGAGCGCGACGAGCGCCGGGCCGGGACAGAAGCCAGCGATGCCCCAGCCGATGCCGAACAGCAGGCTGCCACCGATCAGCCGGCGGTCGATGTGGCGCGCGGTGGGCATCTTCATCTCGGCGCCGATGAAGGACACGGTCCGTCGTCCGGCAATGAAGAAGGCCACGAGGCCCACCCCGATCGCGCCGCCCATCACGAAGGCGAGCGATGGATCCCACGATCCGGCGATGTCCAGAAAGCCCAGCACCTTGGCCGGATCGGCCATGCCGGAGACGATGAGGCCGAGCCCGAACACGAGGCCGGCGAGAAGCGATGTCAGAAGGATTGCCATGGAACTGCCTCAGAAGCCGAGAAGGTGGCGAACCACGAAGACCGTGACGAAACCCGCGCCCATGAAAGCCAGCGTGGCCACCAGCGAGCGTGGTGAAAGGCGCGAAAGCCCGCACACGCCATGCCCGCTGGTGCAGCCCGCGCCGTAGCGCGTGCCGACGCCGACCAGCAGACCCGCGAGGACCAACGCGCCATAGCCCGCATCGATGTGCGGCTTGGGCAGTGCGCCGAAGAGCAGGTAGACAAGGGGAGCGCCGATCAGGCCCAGAACAAAGGCGGCGCGCCAGGCGACATCGCCGCGCGATGGCCGGAGCAGCCCGCCGAGGATGCCGCTGATGCCGGCGATGCGCCCGTTGAGCAGCGCGAACATCGCCGCGGCAAGCCCGATCAGCACGCCACCCGCGAGCGCGGCCATCGGCGTGAAGTGGTTCCAGTCGATCGACATCGTTACTCCTTGGGGCAGTAGATGCGGTAGAGCACCGCGAGGATTTCGAGCAGCGCCGGCTCGGCCACGCTGTAGTAGACGTTCTTGCCTTCGCGCCGCGTGTCGACCACGCCTTCGTTGCGCAGCACGCCGAGTTGCTGCGACAGCGTCGGCTGTCGAATGCCGAGCGTCTCTTCGAGTTCACTCACGCACATCTCGCCTTGCGACAACTGGCACAGCAGCAGGAGGCGGTCTTCATTGGCCAGCACCTTGAGGGCGCCGACCGCACTGCCGGCGGCGGCGCGCAGGCGTTCGGGGTCGATGGTGGGAGGTCGCTTCATGGGTCTTGGCATTGAACTTAATATTATGTGAAAACATATAATGTAAGTCAATGAAGTGAGCATCACCCCTTCACGGAGAGCAGCAATGTCGACCCGCACCACCACCCAAGGTTTCTTCGATCCGCGCACCTGGACTGTCTCGTATGTCGTGTGGGACCACGCCACGCACTGCGCGGCGATCATCGATCCGGTGCTCGACTACGACTTCAAGTCAGGCCACACAAGCACTGCATCGGCCGATGCCCTGCTGGACTACGTTCGCAGCGAGGGGCTGCAAGTCGAGTGGATCCTCGAAACCCATGCGCACGCAGACCACCTCTCGGGGGCGCGCTACATCCAGTCCAAGGTGGGCGGCCGCATCGCCATCGGCGAGAACATCCGCGCGGTGCAGGCGACATTCAAGAAGCTCTTCAACTTCGAACGCAGCTTCCTGCCGGACGGCAGCCAGTTCGACCATCTCTTCAAGGACGGCGAGGTGTTCAGGATCGGCGAAACCGAAGCGAAGGCGTTGCTCGTGCCCGGCCATACGCCTGCGGACATGGCCTATCTCGTCGACGGTTCGGTCTTTGTCGGCGACACGCTCTTCATGCCGGATGTCGGCACTGCGCGCGCGGACTTCCCTGGTGGCGATGCGCGCCAACTCCATGCCTCGATCCGGCGTCTGCTGTCGCTACCGGAGCAGACGACGATGTACGTCTGCCATGACTATCCGCCCGCCACGCGAGCACCGCGTTGGCAAACGACGGTTGCCGAACAGCGCGCGCACAACATCCATGTGCATGACGGCATCAGCGAAGACGCATTCGTCGCGATGCGCACCGCGCGCGATGCAACGCTCGATGTGCCAACGCTGATCCTTCCTTCGATTCAGGTGAACGTGCGGGCAGGGCAACTGCCGCCCGCGGACGAGAACGGCGTGGCGTATCTGCGCATTCCGTTGAATGCGCTGCCCGTTCACACGCCGGTGACCTGAGGCTTCAGCGCGCGTGCGTCACGCCGCCATCAACGATCAGGGTCGAACCCATCACGTAGTCCCCAGCGCGCGATGCGAGATAGATCGCCGCGCCGGCCATGTCTTCCGGCTCGCCGATACGGCCGGCGGGGATATGGCCCTTGATCTCGTCGGCGTGGTCGCGCGCTTCCTTGTTCATGCTCGACGCGAAGGCGCCCGGGGCGATCGCGCTGACGACGATGCGATCTTGCGCGAGGCGCAGTGCCATGCGGCGGGTGAGCTGGATCAGGCCCGCTTTGCTCGCAGCGTACGAATACGTTTCCTGCGGGTTGATCGAAATGCCGTCGATCGACGCGATGTTGATCACCTTCGCGAGGTGATCGGTGGTCGCCTTCTTGAGCATCGGCGTGAGCGCCTTGGTCAGGAAGAAGGGCGTCTTCAGGTTGAGGTCGACGACCTTGTCCCAGCCGCTTTCCGGGAACTCGTCGTACGGCGCGCCCCAGGCGGCGCCGGCGTTGTTGACGAGGATGTCGAGCTTGTCTTCATGCTTGGCGTAGGCATCGACGAGCGCCTGTGCGCCTTCGAGCGTGGACACATCCGCCGGCAGCGAAACGCAGTGGCCGAAGGCAGAAAGCTCCTTGGCGGTCTGGTCGCAGGCGTCGGCCTTGCGGGCCGAGATGTAGACGCGCGCGCCCTGCGCCAGGAAGCCTTCGGCAATCATGCGGCCGATGCCGCGCGAGCCGCCGGTGATGAGGGCGGTGCGGCCCTTGAGCGAGAAGAGTTGGGTGGTGTCCATGCGGTTGTCTCCTGATTAGGCTGCCGCAAGCTTAGTGCGGCACGCCAGAGAACCGCGTCACCTTGGCGGCAGTACGAGCGACCGGTTGCTGGCGAAGAAGCGCTCCGCGCCGCTGAGCGGGTCGCGAAACCGCACTTCGCGCGCCAGCAGTTGCAGCGGGCGCTCGTAGTCGTCGGTGCCTTCGGGGCGCAGCACCGGATAGATGGCGTCGTTCAGGATCGGCATGCCGAGCGCATGGCAATGCACTCGCAACTGGTGCCGCCGGCCGGTGACGGGTGAGAGCGACAGATGCGCCCAGTCCGCACCGGTGTCGATTACTTCGATGTGCGTCTCGGAGTTGGGCTCTCCAGGCACTTCGCGCATGCGCATGAAATGGGTGTCGTCTTCGAGCCGGCTACGGCGCACGCCGGGCGGCGCGAAGTCTGCGGGGCGATGGACGATCGCTTCGTAGCGCTTCTCGATCGTGCGTTCGGCAAAGAGCTGCACGTAGGGCCCCCGGCTGGCGCGCTGCACCGAGAAGAGCACGACGCCAGCCGTCTCGCGGTCGATGCGGTGCAACGGCACAAGGTCGTCGATGCCCAGTTTGCGTTTGAGGCGCACCAGCAGCGTCTCCTGCACGTACTTGCCCACCGGCGAGATCGAGAGAAAGTGCGGCTTGTCGACCGCAAGCAGATGTTCGTCGCGGAAGAGAACCTGCTCCTCGAACGGCACATGGGGCTCGGAATCGAGGTAGCGGTAGTAGTAGATGCGCAGGTTCGGCTCGAAGCGCCGGGTTTCCGTGATGGGCACGCCGTGCTCGTCGACGACCTCGCCGGCGCCCATCCGGGCTTGCCACTGCGCGCGCGTGACGGCGGTGAAGCGATGCGCGAAGTAGTCGAGCACGGTCGGCCAGTCGCCAGCAGGCAGCGCCGCGCAGCTCGGGCCGACGCCGTCTCGCACGGGGAGCGGCAATGGGCGCTGGGTCATGCTGAGAGCAGCGAAGCGATCTCGGAGAAGGCGGGACGGGCGGCGATGTTCGCGTCCATGCAACGCACCTGGAGTTGCGTGAGCAGCTTGTGGCGCGCTTCATCTTCCGCAGCGGGTTCGCAATGCGCCAGAAGCTCTTCGAGCAGGCACCCGAAGGCGCGCGCCTCGATGCGTTCGAGCGTGCGGCTGGTCGCCTCGTCGTCGCGCGGCAGGAAGCACGCAGCGCCGAAGTCGCCGAGCATCACATCGCCCTTGCCATTCCAGAGCATGTTGTGCGCGTACAGGTCGCCGTGGACGATGCCGTGATCGTGCAGCTGCGCGACCGCCGAGGCGATGCCGCTCGCCATGCGCCATGCGGTTGCAAAGGACCAGCGAGCGTCATCCGCATACACATCGCGCGTGCACGATTCGAGGCTCGGCGGCCCCGCCAGGTTGCGAAACGATGGATCGACCAGCTTCAACACCAGGCCCGGCGTGCCTTCGGGATGGTCATGGATGCGGCCCAGCACTTCAATGAGGTTCGGATGCCTGTCGGCCGCAATGCACGCAGCCATCTCGCTGTGCGGCCAACCGTCGCTGGTGACTTCGCCCTTGAAGAGCTTGACCGCGACGGCTTGGGTGCTTCCGTCCGGGCGCTGCCAGTCGGCCTGACGGATCACGCCGGATGCGCCTTCGCCGAGCTTGTGTCGAAGCGAAATCTGTTGCCACGGAACGGCTTCCGTCGGCACCGCATTCATCGCCGCGACTTCCGGGCCTTCATCGAACGGATTGCCCGAGAAGGCCAGCCAGGAGAGGCGAGGAAGCGCGAGCAGCCATGCGGGCAGCGCGTCGAACTCGTTGGCGGAGATGCGGACCAGTTCGAGCGCCTGACAAGCAACCATCTCGGGTGGCAGTGCACGCAGCTTGTTCCCCGCGAGCATCAGCTTCTGCAGGCGCGGGCGCTTGCCCAGTTCGGCCGGCAGCGATTCGATCTGGTTGTCTGTGAGGATCAACCAGCGCAACTGCGGTGGCAACGATTCGGCCGGCACGCTGCGGATGCGGTTGGCCTTGAAGGCGACCATGTCGAGCCGGGCGCATCGCCCCAACGCAACCGGCACTTCGGTGAAGGGGTTGTCGGAGCAGAACAGCACGCGCAGTTGCGCGAGCCGACGCAGGTCATCCGGCAGCGCACGCAACGCATTGCCGGAAAGATCCAGTATCTCCAGCGTAGCCGCGAGGTCGAAGACTTCGCGCGGAACTTCGGTGAGCCCGCTGCCGCGGAGGTCCAGCCGCCGCGTTCCGGCCAACTGGCCAGCGCGGAGCTGGTCCAGCGTGCTCATTTGAAGATGCCGAAGCGATAGATGCCGTCTTCGCCACGCCGGCGTTGCAGCTGGCCCGAGAACCACAGCATGTGCAGGTGCGCGACGGTTTCGCCCATCGCGAAAGTCATCTGGTGCAGGTCGAGCGCGCGCTTGAAGAGGATCGGCAGCCCCTCGGCCGCGCTGAGGGGCTTGGCCACGCAGGCTTCGAGCAGTTCGGCGAGCCGGTCGCGGTGGTGCTCCTTGAGCTGCTCAACACGGCGATGCACGCCGGTGAAGGGCTTGCCGTGCGATGGCAGGCCCAGCACATCCACCGGCAGTTCCTTGAAGCGCTCGATGCTGTCGAGGAAGAGCTTCAGCGAATTGGCTTCGGGCTCGCCCGCGTGCACGCTGACGTTGGTCGAGATGCGCGGCAGCATCATGTCGCCGCCGAGCAGCGTGTTGAGTTCTTCGCAGTAGAGCGCGATGTGTTCCGGCGCGTGGCCGTAGCCGCTGATGCAGCGCCATTCGCGACCGCCGATCTTCACGATGTCGCCGTCCAGCATGCGCACGAACCTCGGCGGCACGGCGGGCACCATGTTGGCGTAGTAGCTCGTTCGTGCGCGGATCTGGGCAACGGACTCCGGATCGACGAGGCCGTGCATCGCGAAGAAATCGGCTGCTGCGTCACCGCCGGCGAGCGTGTCGCCCGCCGTGGTGAGCACGCGCGCGACGTGGTAGTCGGTCGAGCTGATCCACAGCGGCGCCTTCCAGCGCGTGCACAGCCAGTCGGCGAGCCCGATGTGGTCGGGGTGCATGTGGGTGACGATGACGCGCAGGATGGGCAGGCCTTCCAGTTGCGTCTTGAAGATCTGTTCCCACTGCGCGCGCGCGGCGTCGTGCGAAATGCAGGTGTCGACCACCGACCAGCCTTCGACGCCATCGATGTTGTCGCGTAGCAGCCAGAGGTTGATGTGGTCGAGCGCAAAGGGGAGCGCCATGCGGATCCAGCGCACGCCGGGAGCCACGTCGATCGCCTCGCCGGGGGCTGGCAAAGTGTCACCGAGGGGGTATTTGAGTTCGCGTTCGAGGAGGTTCATGTACGATTGACGTTAACGTAAACGTCATGGCAAGGAGCCATCATTGTAGGCAGTGCGTCCCGATCGTGCTGTCGCACTCGTTCCCACCCGGATTACATGCCGTCACAAACCTTCACCATCGGCGAGCTCGCGAAAGAGTTCGACCTCACCACGCGGGCGATCCGCTTCTATGAGGACATGGGCTTGCTCTCGCCCGAGCGCGCCGGTCTGCAGCGCATCTACAGCGCGCGCGACCGCACCCGGCTGACGCTGACGCTGCGCGCCAAGCGGCTGGGGCTGACGCTGACCGAGGTGAAGGACATCCTCGACATGTACGACAGTCCGCGCGATACCGCGGCACAGTTGCAGCGCTTCCTGGGCGTGCTTGGCAATCACCGGCAGCAGCTCGAATCGCAATTGACGGACCTCCAGGCCAATATCGACGAGATCCGCGCTCAGGAGAAAAAGGCGCGCGCTGCACTCGCGCGCGCCGAGAAGCCGAAGGTGCGCTGAACCTCCGCCCATCCCCACCACCCATCACCAAGACAAGGCACACATGGAAAACTCATCCGACAACCTCGAAGACCTGTTCGCCCACAACCGCGCCTGGTCCGCGCGCATGGAACGCGACCGTCCCGGCTTCTTCTCCAGCCTGGTGAAGCAGCAGACGCCCAAGTACATGTGGATCGGCTGTTCCGACAGCCGCGTGCCGGCGAACCAGATCACCGGCCTGGAGCCGGGCGAAGTGTTCGTGCATCGCAATGTCGCGAACATCGTGGTGCATTCGGATCTCAACGCGCTCTCGGCGATCCAGTTCGCGGTGGAGCGGCTCAAGGTGCAGCACATCATGGTGGTCGGCCACTATGGCTGCTCGGGCGTGCAGGCTGCGCTGGAAGGTGCGCGCATCGGCATTGCGGACAACTGGCTGCGCCACATCCAGGACGTGCGCGACCGCCATCACGTGATGCTCGACACGCTGCCCGAGGCCGCCCGCGCCAATGCGCTGTGCGAACTGAACGTGGCGGAGCAGGTGGTCAACGTCGCCGTCAGCACCGTGATGCAGGACGCATGGGGCCGTGGCCAGGCGGTCACGATCCACGGCTGGGCCTTCGGCGTGCACGACGGGCTGATTCAAGACCTGGAGATCACCGTCGACGGCACCAAGCCGATGGAAAACCTCTACCGCGCCGCCGTGCAGCGCATCCGCCACAAATGGAGCAAGCCGGCGGTTGAGAACGGCGCATCGGAATACATCAAGTAATCCGCCGCGCGAGGCCCCATGTTCCCGCAGCGCCTCGATTCGCCGCTGGCTTATGACATCGCCAAGGCGATGCGGGACGGGTTCGACCGGCACTACCGGCTGTTCCGGGCCGAATCGGCGCGAGCCAAGCATCGTTTCGAGACCGCCGACTGGCATGGCCAGCAGCGGGCGCAGCGGGAGCGTATCGAGTTCTACGACCTGCGAGTCGGCGAGGCGGTGGTGCGGCTCGAAAAGGAATTCAAGGCCGGCGACCAGCCGATGGAGGTGTGGCATCAGATCAAGCTGCACTTCATCGGCTTGCTGGTGAACCATCACCAGCCGGAACTGGCCGAGACCTTTTTCAATTCGGTCACGACCAAGATCCTGCATCGCGCGTACTTCCAGAACGACTTCATCTTCGTGCGGCCGGCAATCAGCACCGAGTACATCGAACCGCGCGATGCACCGACCTATCGCGCCTACTACCCGACGCCGGAATCGCTGACCGCGATGATCCAGTCGATGCTGCTGGACTACCGCCTGCAGGGCCGTGGCTACGCCAGCATGGAGCGCGATGCCGGCCGCGTGGCGACAGCGATCCTTGGCCGCTTCCATCAGGTCAAGCTGCGCGCCAACTTCCAGTTGCAGGTGCTGTCGGGGCTCTTCTATCGCAACAAGGGCGCGTATGTGGTCGGCAAGATCATCAACGGCTTCACCGAACTGCCCTTTGCGCTGCCGATCCTGCACAACACGGACAACAAGTTCTACATCGACGCGGTGCTCTTCGGCGAGGAAGACCTGCAGATGCTCTTCAGCTTTGCGCGCGCGTACTTCATGGTCGACATGGAAGTGCCTTCGGCCTATGTGCAGTTCCTGCGCTCGCTGATGCCGCGCAAGCCGCGCGCCGAGATCTACAACGCGCTCGGGCTCGCCAAGCAGGGCAAGACGCTCTTCTATCGCGACTTTCTCTCGCACCTGAACTATTCGAGCGACAAGTTCCGAAGCGCGCCCGGCATCAAGGGCATGGTGATGCTGGTGTTCGACCTGCCGTCGTTTCCGTACGTGTTCAAGGTCATCCGCGACTACTATCCGCCGCAGAAGGACACCACGCGCGAGCAGATCAAGGGCAAGTACATGCTGGTGAAGCAGCACGACCGCGTGGGCCGTATGGCCGACACGCTGGAGTACAGCAACGTCGGCTTCCCGCTCGACCGCTTCGAGCCGGCGTTGATCGAAGAGATCAAGCGGTTCGCGCCCAGCCAGCTCGAGATTGGCGACCGCGACGGCAACGGGGAGATGGAAGTGGTGGTCAAGCACTGCTACATCGAGCGGCGCATGATTCCGCTCAACATCTACCTGCAGGAGGCGTTTGACCTGCTCGACCAGCCCGAGCATGCCCACCGCGCGAGCAAGCAGCTGGAGCATGCGGTGGTCGAGTACGGCAATGCGATCAAGGACATGGTGGCCGCGAACATCTTTCCGGGCGACATGCTGTGGAAGAACTTCGGCGTGACACGCGGCGGCAAAGTCGTGTTCTACGACTACGACGAGATCGAATACCTCACCGACTGCAATTTCCGCAAGGTGCCGGCGCCTCGCACCGAGGAAGAAGAGATGAGCGGCGAGGTCTGGTACGCGGTCGGGCCCAAGGACGTCTTCCCCGAGACCTTCGGCCCTTTTCTTCTGGGCAACCCCGCGGTGCGTGAGGCCTTCATGGCCCATCACGCGGACCTGCTCGATGCGGCCTTCTGGCAGAGCCACAAGGAGCGCATCCAGGCGGGGCAGATGCTCGATGTCTTTCCCTATGACGAGGCCCAGCGTTTCAAGCACGAAGGCCACGCACCCTATTTCTGACAACTATCTGAAGGAGCAATTTCCATGAGCGAATCGATCGTGATCGTCGGCGCCGCCCGTACCCCGATGGGCGGCTTCCAGGGCGATTTTTCTTCTCTTGCTGCGCATGACCTTGGCGGCGTGGCGATCAAGGCCGCTGTCGAACGCGCGGGCATCAGCGCCGACAGCGTGGGCGAAGTGCTCTTCGGCAACTGCCTGATGGCAGGCCAGGGCCAGGCACCAGCGCGGCAGGCGGCCTACAAGGGCGGCCTGCCTGACAGCGCGGGTGCGGTCACGCTCAGCAAGATGTGCGGCTCGGCCATGAAGGCCGCCATGATGGCGCACGACATGCTGCTCGCGGGCACGCACGAAGTGATGGTGGCCGGCGGCATGGAAAGCATGACGAACGCGCCGTACCTCATGCTCAAGGGCCGTGGCGGCTACCGCATGGGCCATGACCGCATCTTCGACCACATGATGCTCGACGGCCTGGAAGACGCCTACCAGCCGGGCCGCTCGATGGGTACCTTCGGCGAGGACTGCGCGGCCAAGTACAAGTTCACGCGCGAGCAGCAGGATGCATTCGCGATCGCCAGTGTCGAGCGCGCGAAGGCCGCGACGACGTCGGGCGCCTTCAAGGCTGAGATCGCGGCGGTGACCGTCAAGGGCCGCGGCGGCGAGACGGTGATCGAAATCGATGAAGGTCCGGGCAAGGTCAAGGTCGACAAGATTCCGACGCTCAAGCCCGCATTCAAGAAGGACGGCGGCACCATCACCGCTGCATCGAGCTCGTCGATCAACGACGGCGCTGCTGCGTTGGTGATGATGACCGAGAGCACCGCGAAGAAGTACGGCGCGAAGCCGATCGCGCGCCTCGTCGCGCACACCACGCACGCGCAGCAGCCGGAGTGGTTCTCTACTGCACCGGTCGGCGCAGTCGCCAAGCTGTTCAAGAAGACCGGCTGGGGCGTGAAGGACGTGGACCTCTGGGAAGTCAACGAAGCCTTCGCCGTGGTGCCGATGGCGCTGATGCACGAACTGTCGGTGGCGCATGACATCGTCAACGTGAATGGCGGTGCCTGCGCGCTCGGTCACCCGATCGGCGCGAGCGGTGCGCGCATCATGGTGACCTTGATCCACGCACTGCAGCAGCGCGGCAAGAAGCGCGGCGTCGCGACGCTGTGCATCGGCGGCGGCGAAGGCACCGCCGTCGCGATCGAACTGGTGTGATGTTTTAAGCGGCCCCGTGACGGCCGCGGCCCGCATCGTCGTGTGACGGTGCGGGCCTTTTTTCTTTTCGCTCTTCCGCGTGGGCACCGCCCAGCATCCGGCTGAAGAGGCGGGCGGTCTTGGCGTCGCATGCCATGCCGTGGTCGAGGTGCACGTTCATTGCGAAGCCGTCGAAAGCCATCAGCACGACTCCCGCGATGACATCGCTTTCCGCCGGTGAAACGGAAAGGCAGCTTTCGATCCACTTCGCGACGCGCGACTGGAACAGCTCGCGCAGATGCGGGCTGTAGGAATCGCCGCCGCCGGTGGTGGAGAGCGCCTGCATGATGTTCTTGGCAAAGCCGTTGGTCTCGCGCGGGAGATCGCGCCAAAGGGCCACCAGCAGCCTCTCCAGCCGCGCTTCCGGCGAAGCGACGCGCTTCAGGGAGCGGTCCAGCTTCTCCAGCCTTTCATTGAGCCACGGCTCGTACAGCGTGTAGAGGATGTCGAGCTTCGAGCTGAAGTAGACGTACACGTTGGCGGTCGAGATGTCGGCCTCGCGCGCGATCGCGGGGATGGAGGTCTCGATGTAGCTCTGTGCCGAGAACAGCCGGAACGCCGCCTCGAGGATGGCTTCGCGAACGCCTTCTTTTTTTCGCTGGGACATGGTGGGCTTGGGGTTTGTTCGGAGACGGATCCATTCTCTCAAAAATGAATGGTATTCGCTATTGACACGGATTAGCTTGACTCCTAAAGTAGTTTTCAGCCCCAGGTTTTGACACAGATCAGGAAACCAGACGATGCAATCAGCGATCCGCACCCAAGAGCTGAACCCTGCGAAGCTCACCTCTCTCTTCCGCAAGCAATTCGAACTCTGCCGTGTCGGTCCCGGCCAGACCGTCGCGATCGTGAGCGACCTCGGCACACGCCGCGAATACATCCAGGCCGCCTTCGCGGCGTCGCAGGAGATCGGCTTCGACATCTACGAGATGTGCGTCAACGCCATCCCCGGATGGACCAGCGTCGGCGTGCCCACCATCGGCAAGTGCAAGGGCACGCTCGAAGCGCTGATGGCGGTGGACATGGTGCTCATCTTCCACGTCCCGCTCTTCTCGAAGTGGCTGCGCGACGTGCAGGCCAAGGGCGTGCGCGTGCAGATGATCATCGACGCGCCGGACGATCTCTACCAGCTGCAATCGCCGCCGGGGCTCAAGGAAGCCGTGGTGCACGCACACAAGCTCTATGAGAAGACGCGCGACGTTCGCGTGACCAGCAAGGCGGGCACCGACCTCACCTACAAGTGCGGCGAATACCCGGTGATGAGCCAGTACGGCATGGCCGACGAGCCGGGTCGCTTCGACCACTGGGGCGTGGGGCTGTTGCACACCTTCCCGAACGAAGGCAGCGCGCAGGGCCGCGTGGTGATTGCTCCGGGGGATGTGGTGATCCTTCCTTACTGCCGGTACGTGCAGGACGCGATCGAGCTTGAAATTCGTGACGGTCACATCGTCAGCATCGAAGGCGGCCTCGACGCTGCGCTGATGCGCGAGTGGCTGGGCGAAGGCAAGACCAGCGAGAACGACAAGGACCCGTATGCGCTCTCGCATCTGGGCTGGGGCCTGAACCCGCAGTGCCGCTGGGATTCGCTCGCGCTCTACGGCGATGCGCCCGAGCGCAGCCGCGCAGCATCGCGCAGCTTCCCCGGTAACTTCCTCTTTTCGACCGGACCGAACACGCAGGGCGGCGGCAAGCGCACCACGCGCGGCCACTACGACGTGCCGATGCGCAACTGCACCATCTCGCTCGACGGCAATGTCGTGGTGAAAGAAGGCCGCGTCGTCGATCCGAAGATGATCGTCGAGCGCGTGGCGCGCTGAACCGGAGACGCGCTTCATGCTCATCGAAGGTCAATTCCCCATCGCGGCGCCGCCCGAGACGCTGCTGGTTCATTTGTTCGACGCAGGTCTGATGGCCTCGTGCCTGCCCGGCTGCGAAAAGCTCGAAGCACTCGATGCCGACCGCTATCGCGCGGTCGTCGGCATCTCGATGGCGGGCATCAAGGCGCGCTTTGACCTGCTGGTCGAAATCACCAAGCGCGACGACCGCAATGTCTGGGCGGTCACGCGCGGCGACGAAGGCGGCCACGCCAGCAACCTGCAGGCCGACAGCCAGGTCAGCCTGCAACCCACGCCCGAAGGCACGCTGGTCAACTACCGCTCCGAGGTCTCGGTGACTGGCCGTCTCGGTCGCTTCGCGCTCGGCATGATGAAGAAGAAGGCGCAGAGCATGGGCGACGAATTCGCGGTCAACCTGCAGCGCAAGCTCGAGCAGATCGGCGCCGCACCGGCCGCGCAGCACTGAAGGATCGACGATGACGACGCTACAGGGGCTTTATCGCCCGAAGACCGTCGCCGAAGCCACGGCGCTGCTCGCGCAGGACCCGGAAGCCAAGCCACTCGCGGGTGGCGCGACGCTGGTCGCAATGCTCAACGCCCGCGTGCTCGAACCCGCTGCGCTGGTGAGTCTCGCGGACATCGACGAGATCAAGGGCATCAGCACCTTGCCCGACGGACGTGTGCGCATCGGCGCCTTCACGCGCCATCGCGACACGGCCGCTTGCACGCTGCCACTGGGCAGTTGTGCAGTGGTGCCGCATGCGGCATCGCAGATCGCCAATGCGACGGTGCGCAACATGGGCACCATCGGCGGCTCGATCTCGTTCGCCGATCCGGGGCTCGACTATCCGCCGGCGCTGGTCGCCGCAAAGGCGGAGATCGAGATCGCATCCACCGAAGGCCGACGCACGCTGCCGGCTTCCGAGTTTTTCGTGGACTGGTATCTCACCGCGCTGGAGCCGGGCGAGATGGTCACCGCCGTGTACCTGCCGGCCAACGATGGTGGCGTAGGCACCTATGTGAAGCACGCACGCGTGGCGGGTGACTACGCGACCGCATCGGTCGCTGCCTGCCTTCATGGCGATGCAAGCCTGAGCGTCGCGGTAGGCGCATGCGGGCCGACACCGCTTTCCGATCCGGAAGCCGATGCAATCCTGTCCTCCGATCGCAGCGATGCCGGTATCACCCGCGCCGCGCAGATCCTCGTCGAGCACGCCGATCCGTTGGATGACGTTCGCGGCAGCGCGGACTACCGCCGCCAGTTGATTCCCCGACTCCTGCTGCGCGCCGTGCGCACCGTCGAAGCCGCCCACCGGAGCGCTGCATGAATTCCCCGATCACTCTCCATGTCAACGGCGAGAGCGCGCAGGTCGATGCGGGCCTGCACGACACGCTGCTCACCGTGCTGCGCGACCGCCTTCAACTCACGGCGGCTAAGCGCGGCTGCAACCAGGGCGTTTGCGGCGCCTGCACCATCAGCGTCGATGGGGTGCCGATGCGCGCGTGCCTGAGCCTCGCGCACAACTGCGAAAGTGCCGATGTGAAGACACTCGAAGGCCTTCAGGACAGCCCTGAGATGCGCGCGCTCCAATCGGCTTTCGCGGCTTCGGGCGCCTTCCAGTGCGGCTTCTGCACGCCGGGCATGCTGGTCAGTGCGCGTGCGCTGCTGCAGCGCAACCCCGATCCGGACGATGCGGCGATCCGCTCCGCGCTCTCCGGCAACCTGTGCCGCTGTACTGGCTACGTGAAGATCATCGACGCGGTGCGCACTGCGGCACACGCGCTGCAAGGCGAAGGAGTCGCATCGTGAGCGCGGCCGTCGTCGAAATCCCCGGCGGTGTCGGCCAGGCCATTCCGCAGCTCGAAGCGGACGAGAAACTCACCGGCCGCGCGCAGTACATCGCCGACCTGTATCGCCCCGGCATGCTGCACGGTGCGATCCTGCAGAGCCCCTACGCGCATGCGCGCATTCGCGGCTACGACCTGAGCGAAGCGCTCGCGCTCCCCGGCGTGCGCGCAATCGTGACGGGCGACGACCTCGACGATGCGCACAAGATGGGCGCGTTCATCAAGGACGAGCCAGCCTTCGCCAAGGGCAAGGTGCGCTATGTCGGGGAAATCGTCGCGGCGGTCGCTGCCGATACGGAAGCCATCGCGCGGCAGGCGACGAGGCTCATCCGTGTCGACTACGAAGAGCTGCCCGCGGTGCTGAGCCCCGAAGAGGCGCTCGCACCCGGCGCCGCGCTGGTGCACGACAACACCGACGCCTACATCAAGGTGTTCGATTCGGGCACCGACGGCAACCTGTGCTCGCGCACGTCCTTCCGTTCCGGCGACATCGACAGTGCATGGGCCCAATGCGACGTGGTGGTCGAAGGCCACTATCAGACGCAGGCGCAGGCGCATCTTTCGCTCGAACCCTGCGGTGCACTGGCCGAGGCAGATGCGGCGGGCCGCGTCACGCTGTGGTCCGCCAACCAGTCGGTGTTTCGCGTGCAGGCGAGCGTGTGCGAATCGCTCGGCTTGCCGATGACGCGGCTGCGTTGCCTCACGCCGCGCATCGGCGCGGGCTTCGGCAACAAGATGGAAGCGCACGTGCAGCCGGCCGTGGTGCTGCTCGCGCTCAAGACGCGCAAGCCGGTCAAGCTGATCATGAGCCGCGAAGAGGACTTCGAAGCGGTCCGTGCACGCCACCCGGTCACGATCCGCATGAAGACCGGCGTGAAGCGCGACGGCACGATCGTCGCGCGCGAGACCGAACTGCTGCTCGACGGAGGCGCATTCGGCGACGACAGCCCGGGCGTGCTCGGCTATGCGCTGCTGATGAACTGCGGTCCCTACCGCATCCCGCATGTGCATGCGCACGGCCGTGTGGCGTACACCAACAAGCTGCGCTTCGGCGCGTTCCGCGGCTTCGGCGTGCCGCAGGTGACCTTCGCGTCGGAATCGCAACTCGACGAAGTCGCGCAGAAGCTCGGCATGGATCCGATCGCGCTGCGCCGCAAGAACATGCTGGTCGATGGCGATCCATGGTTCGGCGGCCAGCCGATTCTTTCCAACGGCCTCGCGGATTGCCTTGACATCGTGCAGAAGGAATCGGGCTGGCCCGTGCCCTCCGACGCTGCGCCCGGCCGCCGCCGCGGCTTCGGCGTGGCGTTGACTGCGCATATCAGTGGTCTGCTCGCTTCAGGCGCGATTGTTCGCGTGCTCGAAGACGGCACGGTGCTGCTCAACACCGGCGCGGTTGATATCGGGCAAGGCTCCAACACCGTGCTTACGCAGATGTGCGCCGAGGCGCTCAAGCTGCCGGTGGACCGCGTCGCCATCGCGAGCCCGGACACCGATGGCTCCCCCTACAACTGGGGCACCACCGCGAGCCGCGTGACCTACGTGGCCGGGCGCTCGGTCGTGGGTGCCTCCGAAGAGGTCGCAGACAAGCTCAAGCAGCAGGCCAGCGAGATGCTCGAATGCTCGGTCGAAGACCTTGAGTTGCTTCCGGGCGGCAGGGTCGCGATCAAGGGCGTCGAGCAGCGTTCGGTCAGCTTCGCCGAGATCTCGGGCCGTGCCCACTGGGCAGCGGGCGGGCCGATCATCGGCACCCACAGCTGGGTGTTCAACCAGAAGACGGTGGACCCCAAGCGCGCAGTGGTGCAGGGCCTGCCGTTCCCGCAGATCGGCATCTACAGCTTTGGCGCGCTGGTGGTCGAGGTGGAAGTCGACGAACTCACCGGCAAGGTGCGCGTGGTGCGCGCGTGGTCGGCCTGCGACATCGGCCGCGCGATCAATCCGACGATGGCGACCGGGCAGATCGAAGGCGCCTTCGTACAGGGCATGGGCTACGCGCTGACTGAAGAGATGGTCTGGGACGGCGCACGGCTCGCGAACCCGAGCCTCATGGACTACAAGATCCCGACCTTCGCGGAGCTGCCCGAGAGCCTGAAGGCCTACCTCGTCGAATCGAACGAACCCAGTGGCCCGTTCGGCGCGAAGAGCGTGGGCGAGATCGGCATCAACGGTGTTGCCGGGGCCATCGCGAACGGCATCGCGCAAGCGACCGGCGCGCGACTGCACCAGTTGCCGCTGACGTCGGAGCGCGTACTGAACGCGCTCCTGGCGCAGGAAGGCGAGGAGGCAGCATCGTGAAGCTCGATCACTACCCGCCGCAGGAGCCGCTGTCGCCGCTCGGTGCGGCGTACCAGGACCGCATCCTGAAGCTCGGCGAAGGCGTATCCGGCCATGAAGCGGCCTACGGCGACGATCCGTACCAGACGCTCACGGTATTCCGCCCCGAGCGGCCCACGGGCGACGTGCTGGTGTTCTTCCACGGCGGCGGCTGGACCAGCGGCTACAAGGAATGGATGTACTTCATGGCCCCTCCGCTGACCGCGCAGGGCGTGACGCTGGTCAGCGCCGGTTATCGCCTGGCGCCGAAGCACGTCTTCCCGGCCGGCCTCGACGACGCGGCCGATGCAGTGGCTTGGGTGTGGCGAAAGATCGCGTCCGAAGGCGGCGACCCGAAGCGCATCTTCGTCGGAGGCCACTCCGCAGGCGGTCATTACGCGGCGCTGCTCGCGGTTACCGACGAATGGCGCAAGGCGCGGGCGCTCCCTGCCGATGTGCTGCGCGGTTGCCTTCCGGTGTCCGGCGTCTATCGATTCGGCGAAGGCAGCGGTCTGTCGGTGCGTCCGCGATTCCTCGGCACCGGCAATGAAGAGCGCACCGACGCAGCCGCATCGCCATTGCTTCGTCTCGACGGCGCAGTAACACCGCCGTTCCTCATGGCCTACGGCAGCCGCGATTTCCCGCACCTCGTCGCACAGGGGCAGCAGATGGAAGCGGCCCTGCGCGCCGCCGGCGTGCCGGTGCAAGTCCAGATCCTCGAAGGTTGTGACCACTTCGAGGCCAGCGTCGCCTGTGGCGAACATCCCGCGGGATGGCCGGCACTCGCAGCAACGTGGATGCGGCAGACCGCTGCATCACCCCATTCCGTCGACACCAGGAGAACGTAAATGCAAAGTCCCACATGGAATCGCAGGTTGGTCATGAGCAGCATCGCGGCGCTGGCCGCGATGGTCTTCGCGCCGGCCACTTTCGCGCAGGCCGACAAGCCGATACGCATCGGCTATTCGATGGCGCGCACCGGCATGCTCGCGAACGCCACGCCGTCGCAGAACAACACCTACGAGTTGTGGAAGGAGCAGGTGAACGCGCGCGGCGGCATGGATGTCGGCGGCGTGAAGCGCAAGGTCGAGTTCGTCACCTACGACGATCAGTCCAAGCCCGAGCAGGCGGTGCGCATCTATGAAAAGCTCATCACCGACGACAAGGTCGACCTGTTGCTGGCGCCCTGGGGCACGCCATTCCAGATCGCCATCGCGCCGGTGCTGGAGAAGTTCAAGTTCCCGATGGTCGGCAACACGGCCGCGTCGGTGTCGCTGCGGCAAGTGAAGCCGGGCTACATCTGGTTCCCGACCTCGGCGATCCCGGACCGCATCGGCGTAGAGCTGACGGCGATGCTGAAGGCCAACAACGTGAAGTCGGCGGTGGTGATCGCCAACGTGCTGCCCTTCACCAAAGAGATCAAGAACTACCTCGAACCGGAACTGAAGAAGGCCGGCATCGAGATCAAGCTCTCGACCGAGTACCCGCCGGACATCAAGGACATGACCTCGATCCTCACGCAGGTGAAGCAGGCCAATCCTGACGCGGTGCTCGCGCTCGCGTACCCGGGCGACTCGGTGCTCTATGCCAAGCAGGCCAAGGAGCTCGGTCTCACCAGCCCGGTTCAGTTCATCGCGATCGGCCCGAGCGATGCCTTCTTCGCGAAGGCGGTCGGCCCGTCGGTGGCGGAAGACGTGATAACCATCGCGCACTGGTCGCCGCGTCCGGAATGGAAGGGCTCGCAGGCCTTCTATGACGCCTACGTCAAGAAGTTCGGCGAAGACCCCGACTACCTGAACTCCGCGCTTGCATGGATGTCGCTGGAAATCCTCGAGACGGCGGTTGCGAAGGACGGCCTCGACAAGGCCAAGATCCGCGACACCATCAGCAAGGACACCTTCGAAACCATCAACGGCAAGGTGAAGTTCGACGGTGTGCAGAACACGATCACGCCGACCGCCTTCGTGCAGACGCAGAAGGGCAAGCTGCAGATCGTGTGGCCCAAGTCGATCGCGACCGGGCAGTACGAGGCCAAGAAGTCCTGGTAAATGTCCGTTCTCGACGTGCTGCTCTCGGGGCAGCTGCTGTTCGCGGCCCTCGTCACGGGATCGCTCTATGCGCTGGTTGCGTTGGGCCTCAACCTGGTCTACGGGACCATGCGGATGCTCAATGTCGCGCACGGCGACCTCGTGATGCTGGGTGCGTATGCGGCCTACTGGGCGTTCAGCCTGCTCGGCATCTCGCCGCTGATCGCTGCCCCCGTGGTGGCGTGTCTCGGCGCGCTGATGGGCTATGTGCTCTACAAGGGGCTGTTCCGGCGGCTGCTTGCTGCGCCTTCGCCCAACGCGGGCCGCATGGAGAGCAACTCGCTGCTGCTCTTCTTCGGCCTGTCGATCATCCTGCAGAACGTGGCGGCGATGGTCTTCACGCCGAACAACCGTGCCTACCAGTACCTCGATGACGTGCTGCACGTCGGCGATGTCGCGATGACCGGCAACCGCATCGCCGCGCTGGCGGTGGCGGGCACGACCTGCATCGCGATCGCGCTCTTCCTCGGCCGCAGCATGGCGGGCCTCGCGATGCGCGCGGTGATCGAGCGGCGCGAAGCCGCGTACGTGGTGGGAGTCGACGTGGACCGCGTGCAGTGGGGCAGCTTCGCGCTCGGCTTCGGCAGCGCGGCGCTCGCGGGTGCGCTCATCTCGATGCTGGAGCAGTTCTCGCCGTTCTCGGGCTTTCCGCTCACCATCGCGGGCTTCATCGTGATCATCCTCGGTGGTCTCGGCAATGTGATGGCGGGCCTCGCGGCGGCGCTGTTGCTCGGCGTGATCGAGACTTACGGCGTCGCGCTCACATCGGCCAACCTGCGTTCGGTGCTGCTCTACGGCTGCTTCGTCGCGGCATTGCTGCTCTTTCCCAACGGCCTTCTGGCGAAGCGATGAACCGACAAACCAATCCTCGCCGCGGCGCCAGCGGTTGGCTCGCCGCGATGGCGGCCGGCACCATCGCGATGCTGGTGCTGCCCTTCGTCGCCAACGACTACCTCGTCGGCACCGGCCTCACGCTGCTGATGTGGCTCGCGCTCACGCAAAGCTGGTGCGTGCTGTCGAAGATGACCGGCTACGTCTCGCTCGGCCACGTGGTGTTCTACGGCCTCGGTGCCTACCTGATGGTGGTGACCTGGCAGCAGGCGCCTTTCCCGCTCGTCGTGATCGGTGCGGGCCTCCTTGCAGCGGTGTTTGCGGCCATCGTCGGCCTGCCGGTGCTGCGCGTGCGCGGGCCGTACTTCGTGATCCTGACCTTCGGCCTCGCCGAGCTGGTGAAGTACATCATCATCGCGGCCGAATCCGCGAGCGGCACCGCGAGCCGGATCCTCTTCGGCACGCCGGACCTCATCGTCGTGTACTTCTCGATGTTCGCGCTGGCAGTGCTCGCGACCGGGCTTCTGACTTGGGTCAGCCGCTCGCGCTTCGGCCATGGTCTGCGTTCGCTGCGCGAAAACGAGGAAGCAGCCGAGACGCTCGGCGTGCCGGTGGTGCGCTTCAAGCTGCTGGCCTTCGTGCTTTCGGCCGCGATCCCCGGCATGGTCGGGGCTGTGATGGCCCTGCGCTCCACTTACTTCGTGGTGGGCGGCGTGTTCGATCCGATGATCTCCATCACCATGATCGCGATGGCGATCCTCGGTGGCGGCGACAACGCGCGCGGGCCGGTGCTCGGCGTGGTGTTCCTGTTCCTCATCCAGGAACTGCTGTGGGCCAACGCGCCGCTGCTGTACATGATCATCCTCGGCGCGATCCTCATCACCTTCGTGCTGGTGCTGCCCAACGGGCTGGTCGGCATCGCGGAGGCACGTGCACGCAAGCGTGCGGAGCGTGTACCGGCGGAAGAGGGGGTGAAGGCATGAGCGCGCTGCTTTCCGTTCGCGGGCTGGGGAAGCGCTTCGGCGGCCTGACGGCGCTGAACAACGTCTCCTTCAATGTCGAGGCTGGCCGAATCGTCGGCGTCATGGGTGCCAACGGCGCGGGCAAGACCACGCTCTTCGCACTCATTGCAGGCAACGTGCGGCCCACGGCGGGTCAGATCGAGTTCGAGGGCAAACCGATCGTCGGCCTGCGCCCCGATCAGGTCTGCAGGCTCGGCGTCGCGCGCACCTTCCAGATCGTCAAGCCCTTTCCGTCGCTCACCGTGCTGGAGAACCTCCGCACCGGTGCGATGTTCGGCCACGCGCAGTTCAAGCGCGAATCCGAAGCGGATGCCGCGTGCATGCAGGTCCTTGAAGAAGTCGGGCTTGCGAACGTGGCCCATCGCCCCGCGTCTTCGCTGACGCTCTCCGGGCAAAAGCGCCTGGAGATCGCGCGCTGCATCGCGACCGGCGCACGGCTGGTGCTGCTGGACGAGGTGATGGCCGGGCTGACGCCGACCGAGGTCGCGCAGATGCTGGAGACGCTGCGCCGGCTCCAGGCTTCGCGCGGACTGACGCTGCTGGTCATCGAGCACGTCATGCGCGCACTGATGGAACTCTGCGGCCACATCGTCGTGCTGCACCACGGCGAGCTGATCGCCGAGGGCACGCCCGCGCAGATCGGCGACAACGAGAAGGTGCTGTCGGTCTACTTCGGAGCGCACGCATGAGCTCGAATCCCATTCTCGAAGTGGACCGCCTCGTCGCCGGCTACGGCCAGACGCGCGTCGTGCACGGCCTCTCGCTGGAGGTGCGACAAGGCGGCGTGACCGCGCTGCTCGGTGCCAATGGCGCCGGCAAGACCACGCTGATGAAGACCCTCTGCGGCCTGCTGCCGGTGCAGGGCGGCGCGCTTCGCTTTCTTGGAGAAGACATCGGCCGCAGCACCGCCGACAAGCGCGTGCTGTCGGGACTCGTGCTGGTGCCCGAAGGCCGCATGGTGTTTCCGACGCTCAGCGTCCACGAGAACTTGCGTCTCGGCGGCATCAACCAGCGCGCGCGTCCGCGCCTCAGGCAGAACATCGAGCGGGTGTTCGACATCTTTCCGCGCCTGCGCGAGCGCAGTTCACAGCAGGCGATGACGCTTTCCGGCGGCGAGCAGCAGATGCTCGCGATCGGCCGCGGGCTGATGGCGGAGCCAAAGCTGATGCTGCTCGACGAACCCACGCTGGGCCTTGCGCCGGTGATGGCGCTCGAGATCTTCGCGCTGGTTCGGCGTCTGACGGCCGAAGGGCTCACCCTGCTGCTGGCTGAGCAGGATGTGCATCGCACGCTCGACGTCGCAACGCATGCTTACGTGGTCGAGAACGGCCGTGTCGCTGCTGAGGGTCCTGCCGCCGAGATCGCAGGCGATCCGCGCATCCGCCAGGCCTATCTCGGTCTTTGAAAGAAATCCGAACCATGTCCGTCACCTATCGCATCCCTGGTACTCCCTCGCTGGCCGTCGACCTTGCCGGCGCCGGCCCGCTCGCGCTTTTCATGCACGGCATCGGCGGCAACCGCACCAACTGGCGCGAACAGCTCCCGGCCTTCGCGCCGCACTTCTCGTGCGTGGCGTTGGACGCGCGTGGCTACGGCGGCAGCGACGACTATGAGGACGCGCTGGCCTTCGACGATTTCGTGAACGATGTGTTGCGGGTGCTCGATCACTTCAGCGTCGAGCGCGCGCATCTGGTGGGCCTCTCGATGGGCGGGCGCATCGCGATGCGCACCGCGCTGCTTCATCCCGATCGCATCGCCACGCTTACGCTGCTCGACACGCACGAAGGCTTCGAGGCCTTCTCGCCCGAACAGCGGCAGGCCTTCGTCGACAGCCGGCGCGCGCCGCTGCTCGCGGGCAAGGAACCCTCGGACATCGCGGATGCGGTTGCGCGTTCGCTGGTCGGTCCGAAGGCCACGCAGGCGCAGCTCCAGCAGCTCATCGACAGCATCGCGGCGCTGCACAAGGAGTCGTACATCAAGTCGCTGCAGGCGACGGTTGACCAGGTGGTGCTCGGCGACATCTCGCAGATCCGTGCGCCGGCGCATTTCGTGGTCGGCGCGGACGACCGACTCACGCCGGTCGCGATGCATCACGAGATGGCGGCCAAGCTTGGCGGTGCACCCGTCACGGTGCTGCCGGACGCCGGCCACCTGAGCAACATCGAGAACGCGCCGGCCTTCAACGAAGCGGCGCTCGCATGGCTGCGGCCGCGTGCCGAACTGGGCTCGGTGCCGCGCAACTGGCCGCTCTGATCGCGCAGGCTGCGCTCCCTAGAATGGAAGGTTCTTTCATTCAGGAGACAGCTTTTCATGCATCCGGCTTTCCCCCGCAGCGCGATCGGCGCGCTGCTCGCTTCCGCTCTCATCGCCACCACCGCCCACGCACAAACTCGCGACCAGGCCCTGTTCGATGCCGCCACTGCTGAAAAGCCGGCAGTCATCAAGACGCTCGAGAACCTGGTCAACATCGAAACCGGCACCGGCGACGCGGAAGGCCTCGAAGCCGCGGGCAAGTACCTCGAAGACCAGCTGAAGTCGCTCGGCTTCAGCGTCACGCGCAGCAAGTCGGCGGGCATCGTGGTCGGCGACAACATCGTCGGCAAGCTCAAGGGCAAGGGCGGCAAGAACCTGCTGTTGATCTCGCACATGGACACGGTTTACCTCAAGGGCATCCTCGCCAAGGCGCCGTTCCGCGTCGAAGGCGACAAGGCCTACGGCCCGGGCATCGCAGACGACAAGGGCGGCAACGCGGTGATCATCCACACGCTCAAGCTGCTCAAGGCACGCGGCTTCGACGACTTCGGCAGCATCACGGTGCTGTTCAACACCGACGAAGAGAAGGGCTCCTTCGGCTCGCGCGACCTGATCCAGGAAGAAGCCGCCAAGGCCGACTACGTGCTGTCCTTCGAGCCGACCGGCGTGGGCAAGGAAGACCTCTCGCTCGGCACCTCGGGCATCGCCTACGTGCAAGTCAACATCACCGGCAAGGCTTCGCATGCGGGTGCGGCGCCTGAGCTGGGCGTGAACGCGCTGGTCGAGGCTTCCGACCTCGTGCTGCGCACGATGGACATCGACGACAAGGCCAAGGGCCTGCGTTTCAACTGGACCATCGCCAAGGCGGGTGCGGTGTCGAACATCATCCCGGCGAGCGCCACGCTCAACGCCGACGTGCGCTACGCGAAGAACGAAGACTTCGAAGCCGCGATGAAGACGCTCGAAGCCCGCGCGCAGAAGAAGAAGCTGCCGGATGCCGACGTCAAGGTGCTCATCACCCGCGGCCGTCCGGCCTTCAATGCGGGCGAAGGCGGCCGCAAGCTGGTCGACAAGGCGGTGGCCTACTACAAGGAAGCCGGCGGCGAACTCGTGGTGACCGAACGCACCGGCGGTGGCACCGACGCGGCCTACGCGGCGTTGTCGGGCAAGCCGGTCATCGAAAGCCTGGGCCTGCCGGGCTTCGGCTACCACAGCGACAAGGCCGAGTATGTGGACACCAGCTCGATCCCGCGCCGCCTGTACATGGCCGGCAAGCTGATCATGGATCTCGGCCAAGGCAAGTAATCAAGCAAACGCAAGGAGCTCCGCCATGCTGCTCAACACCGACCAGGAAGCCATCCGCGACGCCGTGCGCGCCTTTGCGCAGGCCGAGCTGTGGCCCAACGCGCCGCAATGGGATCGCGACCATAGCTTTCCCAAGGCGGCCCATGAGGGGCTGGCGGCGCTGGGCGCCTACGGCATCTGCGTGCCGGAGGAAGACGGCGGCGCGGGGCTCGACTACCTGACGCTCGCGCTGGTGCTCGAAGAGATCGCCGCGGGCGACGGCGGCACCAGCACGGCGATCAGTGTGACCAACTGCCCGGTCAATGCGATCCTCATGCGCTACGGCAATGCGGCGCAGAGGAAGCAATGGCTGCAGCCGCTCGCGCAAGGGAAGATGCTCGGCGCGTTCTGCCTCACCGAGCCTCAGGCGGGCAGCGATGCATCGTCGCTGCGCACCACGGCGCGCAAGGACGGGGATGGCTATGTGATCGACGGCGTCAAGCAGTTCATCACCAGCGGTAAGAACGGGCAGGTCGCGATCGTGATCGCGGTCACAGACAAGGCAGCGGGCAAGCGCGGCATGAGCGCCTTCATCGTGCCGACCGATGCCCCCGGCTACAACGTCGCGCGGCTCGAAGACAAGCTGGGACAGCATTCGAGCGACACCGCGCAGATCAACTTCGACGGCTGCCGCATCCCGGCCGAGAACCTGATCGGCCAGGAAGGCGAGGGCTACAAGATCGCGCTCGGCGCGCTGGAAGGCGGGCGTATCGGCATCGCTGCGCAGAGCGTAGGCATGGCGCGCAGTGCATTCGAGTTCGCGGTCAACTACGCGAAGGAACGGCAAGCCTTCGGTGGTTCGATCTTCGACCAGCAGGCCGTCGGCTTCCGACTCGCGGAATGCGCGACGCAGATCGAAGCCGCTCGCCAGTTGATCTGGCATGCCGCAAGCCTTCGCGATGCGGGCGTGCCGTGCCTGAAGGAAGCGGCCATGGCCAAGCTCTTCGCGAGCGAGATGGCCGAGCGGGTGTGCAGTGCCGCGATCCAGACGCTGGGCGGCTACGGCTACGTCAACGACTTTCCGCTGGAGCGCATCTACCGCGATGTGCGCGTGTGCCAGATCTATGAAGGCACGTCGGACATCCAGAAGCTGCTGATCCAGCGGGCGCTGGCCTGAGGACTTGGGCGCTGTCATCGATTTCGATGACAGACAAGCGACGCGCGGCGGAGCAGCATGGGGGCCCCTTGTCGGAGGTTCTGCCATGCCCAGTTCTTTGTCATCTTCCACCGTGCGTGCGGCGGCGGCTCTTTGCGCCGCTGCAGCCGGTCTTCCCGCCTGGGCGCAACCCGCCGCTCCGGATCTGGCCACTCTGACGGCCAGCGAGGCCGCGCGGCAGATCTGCGCAGGTTCGCTCAAAAGCGAGCAGCTGGTGTCGGCCTATATCGCCCAGGCCAAGGCAAAACCGCAGCTGAATGCGTTCATCACGCTCGACGAAGCCGGCG
This sequence comes from Variovorax sp. Sphag1AA, assembly GCF_014192575.1. Classification (GTDB taxonomy): domain Bacteria; phylum Pseudomonadota; class Gammaproteobacteria; order Burkholderiales; family Burkholderiaceae_C; genus Variovorax. The sequence goes on from NZ_JACHYC010000002.1 coordinate 63,414, forward strand.
CGCTGAAGGCTGCGCGCGCCGCCGATTCGGCGCGCAAGCCGGGAGCCGCCTGCGCGCCGCTGGCCGGCGTTCCGGTGGTCGTGAAGGACAACATCCAGGTGAAGGGCCTGCCCGCGACGGCCGGTACGCCTGCGCTCAAGAGTTTCGTGCCTGCCGCCGACGCGCCAGTGGTCGCCAAGCTGCGCTCGGCCGGCGCGATCGTTCTGGGCAAGACGAACATGCATGAACTGGCGTTCGGCGTTACAGGCTACAACCCCGCGTTCCAGACCGGCCCGGAGGTTGGCGTGCGCAATGCCTATGACAGCAGCCGCATCGCGGGAGGATCTTCATCCGGCACCGGCGCGGCGCTTGGCGCGCGCATGGCGCCGGCCGGCCTCGGCACCGACACCGGGGGCTCGGTGCGCATTCCCTGCGCGTTCAACGGCTGTGCCTCGTTGCGCCCGACGGTGGGGCGCTATTCGCAGGAGGGCATCACGCCGATTTCGCACACGCGCGACACTGCGGGGCCGATGGCGGTCTCGGTGACGGACGTGGCGTTGCTCGATCGCGTCATCGCCGGCGGGACGGCGATCAAGCCCGCCAACCTGAAGCGCGTGCGGCTCGGGGTGGCGCAGCCCTTCTACGCGAACCTCGATGCCGATACGCGCGCGGCGGTCGACGCGGCGCTCGCCAAGCTGCGCGCGGCCGGCGTCACGCTGGTGGACGTGGACATGGCGAAGCTGAACGAGTTGAACGGCGCGGTTGGCTTTCCGGTCGCGCTCTACGAGGCGCATGACGACATCAAGGCCTACCTTGCCAGGTACAAAACCGGCGTCGACCTGTCGCAATTGGCCGCCGGCGTTGCCAGCCCCGATGTCAAGGGCACCTTCGACGGCCTGATCATCCCGCGCAAGCTGCCCGCACCGAACGGCGTGGTGGACGCCAAGCCTGCCTACGAGAAGGCCATGGGCGTGGCCCGCCCGGCGCTGCAGAAGCTCTATCGCGACACCTTCACGAAGAACAGGCTGGACGCGCTGGTGTTCCCGACGGTGCCACGCGTGGCGCTCGCGGCCACGCCGGACGTCAGCAGCGTCGAGAACTTCGGCGCCCTGATCCAGAACACCGATCCCGGCAGCAATGCGGGCATTCCGGGTCTTCAACTGCCGGTGGCATTGGGCGCCACGAGCGGACTTCCGGTGGGGCTGGAGCTGGATGGGCCGGCGGGGAGCGATCGCGGGCTGCTTGCGCTCGGCCTCGCGATCGAGCCGCTGCTGGGACGCCTGCCGGCACCAACGAAGTAACCGCGACCGTCAGGAGGGGCGATCCCGCCCCGCCAGTCCGGCCAACGCCGCACGGCGGTCGATGCCGAGCTTGTCGAAGATGCGCCGCAGATAGGTGCGGATGGTCGGCACGCCGACGCCCATGCGCCGCGCGATGTCCTTGTCGGTGAGTCCCTGGCACACGGCGGCCGCGACCTCGCGCTCACGTTCGCTCAGGCGCGGCCACGCGGGCGCGGCTTCGCCCGCCAGCGACACGGTCTTCACCGGGGCGCTGCGCTGCGCGCGGTGCAGCGCTCCCACGAAGGCCGGCTCGATCAGGTCGAGCAAGGCCTTGTCGTGCTCGCTGAAGTCGCCCCGGTCCCGGCGCCGCCAGATGCGCAGGTCGCCCAGCGCGCGATCGCCGTGGAAGGCGTGGAGATTCATGCCCCAGTGCAGGCCGTCGCGCGAGAGGAAGTCGGTGAAGAACGCGGTGCGCATCAGGTTGCGCTGCGGCATCACTTCCGTGACTCGGGTGGCGTGCCGGCGCGCCTGGAGCACGAAGGTGATCGGATCGTGGTACTGGTGCCAGCGGGTGTAGCGGTCCAGGTTGGCCGGGTCCATGTTGAGCGCGACCCGGCCGCCGAAGGTGTCGCTTGCGGCGTCCCAGACGAAGGAGGCGAACTGGTCCGCCCGCAGCAGGTCGAGCAGGGCCCAGCCGGTGCGCTCGCGGATCTCGCGCTCGCTCTGGTCTTCCGCGAGCAGCGAGAAGATGCTGCGCAGTGTGTGTTGCTCCGAACCACTCAGGTACATCGTCCCTCCATGAGGCGCCAAAAGCTTAGCCTCGCAGCAAGCGCCGCGCCATTGGCGGAATTCAGGGTTTGCGTGGAACGAAGGTGCGCGGTCTGCACAATACGCAGCGGTTTGCCACACACGTTCCTGCATGTCTTCTTCCTCCCCGGGCCCCGCCCTTGCTCCCTGTCCTTGTGGGCGCCGTGATCGCAAGGGCCTTTCGCTGCCCTACGGCCAGTGCTGCGGCCGCTATGTCGATGATTTCGAGCACACACCTGCACCCGACGCCGAATCGCTCATGCGCTCGCGGTACACGGCGTTCGTGCGCGAGCGTGCGGACTATCTGCTCGCGACATGGCACGCGTCGACGCGGCCTGCGACGCTGGACTTCGAGCCGGGCGTCAAATGGCTAGGGCTCGACGTGCGCAGCCATTCGGCTCGTGATGCCGACCATGCGGAGGTGGAGTTCGTCGCGCGCCAGCGTGGCAAGTCCGGCGCTGCACTTCGGCTGCACGAGCGCAGTCGCTTTGTCCGCGAATCTGACCGGAGCCTGAATCGCTGGTTCTACGTCGACGGCGATTTGCGCTGATTGGCAGCGATCCGTGCGCGGGCGCGCGGCATTGTGCACGCGAGGGATACAGTCCGATTCCTTTTGGCCTATTTATCTTGAAGCGCCGCGCCCTCACACTCCAGCCTTGTGGGTAAAAGCGCCAAGTGCGCCTTACTCGAAGATCAACAACACAAAGCGAGAGGGCAACATGGCGACCAGCAAGACGGTTAGGAATGTGCGTTGGCAGCGCATCGGATCCGCGCTGCCGCTGGCGGCGGCTCTGCTCGCCGCACCCTTGGCGTTCGCGGCCGGAGAGGCGCCACTTCTGACGCCGTTTTCCGCTGCGCAGGGCGCGCAGGCGCCGCAGCCGTGGCGCTTCACCACGCTGCCCAACAAGACCGCAACACGCTTCGAAGTGGTGCAGGAAGACGGCAAGCGCGTCCTCAAGGTCGATTCGGACCAGTCGTACGGCAACCTCGTCCACTCCACGCACCTGCCGCTGAATGCCAATGCCACGCTGGGGTGGCGCTGGCGCGTCGATGAATTCGTCGAGGGCGCCGACCTGCGCACCCGGTCCGGTGACGACGGCGCCGCGAAAGTCTGCGTGTTCTTCGATTTCCCGACCGACAAGCTGCCGGTAAGCGAGCGCACACGCCTCGCGCTGGCGCGCAAGGCGACCGGCGAGGATGTGCCGAGCGAAGCCCTCTGCTACGTCTGGGACAACAAGGAAGCCAAGGGAACGTCGTTCGCGAATGCCTTCACGAAGCGCGTGCGGATGTTCGTTCTCGAAACGGGCCCGGCCTCCAAGCCCGGCACGTGGGTCGCGGAACGCCGCAACCTGCTGGCGGACTACAAGCGCGCCTTCGGCGACGAAGCAGGCGATACGGCGCCGGACATCGTGGCGATCGCGATCTCGGCGGATTCGGACAACACGCACGGTCACGGCATCGCGTATTTCACCGACGTCGAACTGCACGGCGGCCCATCGAGCCAGGAAGCGGCGACGACGCAGCCCAAGGAATAGCCCACCCAAGCGGAATAGCCAGAAATGAACGACTTCGTTGCACTCCTCGCCAGCCAGGGTTCGGCCCTGGTCTTCGTCGCCACGCTGGCGGCGCGGCTGGGTGCGCCGGTGCCTGCCGTTCCTTTCCTGGTGGTGGCCGGTGGGTTGACGGTCGGCGGCGAGGTGTCGTTCCTGGCGGTCACGCTGGCGGCGTTGCTCGGCAACATCCTGGGCGATGGCGCATGGTTCGTCGCCGGACGGCGCTGGGGCTATCGCGTGATGCGACTGCTGTGCCGCATCTCGCTGTCGGCGGATTCGTGCGTCAAGCGCAGCGAGAACATCATCGGCCGTTGGGGCGGACTGTCGCTGATCGCGGCGAAGTTCGTGCCGGGTGTGTCCGTGGTGGCGCCGCCGATGGCGGGCGCGCTGGGCATGTCGAACGTGCGCTTCCTTTCCTACGAGACAGTGGCCGCGCTGATCTGGACGCTCGGCTTCCTGTTGGTCGGACGCGTGTTCCACGCCGCGATCCAGGATGTGCTGGCCGTGCTTTCGAGCGTCGGAGTGACCGCGGCTGCAGTGTTCGCGGTCCTGCTGGGTGCATTCGTCGCGTGGCGCTACTGGCAACGTCGGCTTGCCTTGCAGGCCAATGACATCGATCGCATCGAAGTGGGTGCGCTGCGTGCCGCACTCGCTGCCGGCACCGACGTGACGGTGATCGACGTGCGTCCCGACGAAGCACGTCTGCTGGATGGTCGCGTCATTCCCGGTGCGATCGGCGTGTCGCTCAAGCACATTCCGTCGCGCATCGATGGTTTTGCGGATGGCCGCGAGCTGGTCGTGTACTGCGATTGCCCCGAAGACGGCGGTGCGATTGCCGCAGCGCGCCTCTTCATTGCCGCGGGCGTGCCGCGCGTTCGCGTGCTGGCGGGTGGCATCGATGCATGGGTGGCCGTGGCTGGCGTCGAAGCGCCGATGGGCGCCACACCGATGCCCGTCGCGCGCCCTGCCTGAGCGGTTCTCTGACCCTCCGCTGACTCCTTTGTTGATTCGGCGTTCGGCCTGCCCCTAGAATCGACCCCGCTCCGGGGTGTGCGCAAAGAAGCGCGCTGAGATGGCCAGAGGCCGAACCCGCGAACTTGATCTGGTTCATACCAGCGTAAGAAGAGCTGCAACTCCCGCGATGCCAAAGGCCCATCATCCAAGGCCGGCATCCATCAGTGGAGCGATTGCGGAGCACCCCGTTGAACCCAACCAGGAGTGCCCCGCATGAATGCAGTCGACAAGTTCGCCTCCCTCCTCACGCTGACGCGTGAGCCTTTCCCCGCTTCCACCAAGAGCGCCATCACCGGCAGCCGGCCCGACCTGCGCGTGCCGGTGCGCGACGTGCAGCTGACCAACGGCGAGTGCGTCTCGCTCTACGACACCTCCGGACCGTACACCGATCCTTCGGTCGACATCGATGTGCGGCGCGGCCTTCCGGGCGTGCGCGAAGCGTGGATTGCCGATCGCGGCGACACCGAAAGCTACGAAGGCCGCATCCACAAGGCCATCGACGACGGCGCGACGCACGCCGATCGCGATGCACAGCGCATTGCTGAACTGCGCGCCGGTGCGGCGGCCTTGCAGCGCACACCGCGCCGCGCGAAGTCCGGCGCCAACGTTTCGCAGATGCACTACGCGCGCCGCGGCATCGTCACGCCCGAGATGGAATACGTTGCGTTGCGCGAGAACGGCCGTCGCGAATGGATGGCCCAGTACCTCGCGGATGAGGCACGCGAGAAGCGCCTTGCGGGCAACCCCATGGGCGCGAGCATCCCGAAGATCATCACGCCCGAGTTCGTGCGCGACGAAGTGGCGCGCGGCCGCGCCATCATCCCCGCCAACATCAACCACCCGGAAGTGGAACCGATGGCGATCGGCCGCAACTTCAAGGTGAAGATCAACGCCAACATCGGCAACTCGGCCGTCACCTCGAGCATCGAGGAAGAGGTGGAGAAGCTCGTGTGGGCGATCCGCTGGGGCGCGGACAACGTGATGGATCTTTCCACCGGCCGCAACATCCACACCACGCGCGACTGGATCGTGCGCAACAGCCCGGTGCCGATCGGCACGGTGCCTATCTACCAAGCGCTGGAGAAGGTCGGCGGCATTGCCGAAGACCTCACCTGGGAGGTCTATCGCGACACGCTGATCGAGCAGGCGGAGCAGGGCGTCGACTACTTCACGATCCACGCGGGGCTGCGGCTGCCGTTCATCCATCTCACGGCGGATCGGCGCACGGGCATCGTCTCGCGCGGCGGCTCGATCATGGCCAAGTGGTGCATCGCGCATCACAAGGAGAGCTTCCTCTACACGCACTTCGAGGACATCTGCGAAATCATGAAGGCGTACGACGTGAGCTTCTCGCTCGGCGATGGCCTGCGCCCGGGCTGCGCTTCGGATGCGAATGACGAAGCGCAGTTTGCCGAACTGCGCACGCTCGGCGAACTCACGCAGATCGCGTGGAAGCACGATGTGCAGACCATGATCGAAGGCCCGGGCCATGTGCCGATGCACATGATCCAGGCCAACATGGACGAGCAGCTCAAGCACTGCCACGAAGCGCCGTTCTACACGCTCGGCCCGCTGACCATCGACATCGCGCCGGGCTACGACCACATCGCCAGCGCAATCGGCGCCGCGATGATCGGCTGGGCCGGCACCGCGATGCTTTGCTACGTCACGCCGAAGGAACACCTCGGCTTGCCGGACCGCGACGACGTGAAGCAGGGGATCATCGCGTACAAGATCGCCGCTCACGCCGCGGATGTCGCCAAGGGCCACCCGGGTGCGCGTGCGCGAGATGACGCGCTCTCGCAGGCGCGCTTCGACTTCCGCTGGCAGGACCAGTTCAACCTCGGCCTCGACCCCGACACCGCGCGCGAATTCCACGACGAGACGCTGCCCAAGGACAGCAGCAAGGTGGCGCACTTCTGCTCCATGTGCGGTCCGAAGTTCTGCTCGATGAAGATCACGCAGGAAGTGCGCGAATACGCGGCGCAGGGCATGGCCGGCAAGTCCGCCGAGTTCAAGGCAGCCGGCGGCGAGATGTACATCCCGGTCAAGCCCGTCGTCTGACATGGAGCTGAAAGGGCTTCGTTGATACGATCGCCCTCCATGAGTGCCTTTCCCTTCGACGCCGTCCTTTTTGATTGCGACGGCGTCCTCGTCGATTCCGAGCCCATCACCAACCGCGTCCTGGCAGAAATGCTGGGCGAGCTGGGCTGGGAGCTGACGGTCGATGAGTGCATGCGCATCTTCACCGGCAAGGCGGTGAAGGACGAAGCGACGCTGATCAAGGCGCGCACCGGCTTCACCCTCACGCCGGAGTGGCTCGTTGGCTTCCGCGAGCGGCGCAACGTGGCGCTGGAGCGCGAGCTGGTCGCCATCCCGAACGCTGCGACGGCTGTGCGGGCGCTGCACGCGACGCTTGACGGCCGCATCGCCTGCGCGTCCGGCGCCGATCGCTTCAAGGTCGAACTGCAGCTCGACAAGATCGGCATCCTCGACTGCTTCAAGGGGCGGGTGTTCAGCGGTCACGAGATGCCGCGCTCCAAGCCGGCGCCCGACGTCTACCTTGCCGCAGCGGAGGCGCTCGGCGTCGACCCGACGCGTTGCGCGGTGGTCGAGGACACGGTCACCGGCGCGGCCGCCGGCGTCGCGGCCGGCGCCACGGTGTTCGGCTACAGCCCGAGCGACCTGGGCCACAGCGGGCCTGAGGCGTTGCGCGCCATCGGTGTGTCCCATGTGTTCACCGACATGGCGGATCTTCCCGCGTTGCTCGCCGGCTGGCGCCTCGTTCCGGCCTGAACCTATGCGAGGGCTGCGCGCGCTATGGCTTGTCCTGATCGCCGCATGCCTTCCGGCCTGCTCCTCGCTTCGCCCGTGGATCAACGATCCACTGCCTGAGAACCCGCCGCCGCGTTCGATCGCCATCGCGACCGCGCAGCGCGATCCGACCATCCTCGTGGCGGTCACCCTCTCGGGTGGCGGTGCTCGTGCGGCGGCCTTCGGCTATGGCGTGCTCGAGGAACTGCGCGACACCAAATTCGAATGGAACGGCCGCAAGACCGATCTGCTCGACGCCACCGACGTTATCAGCGGTGTCTCCGGCGGCAGCATCCTGGCGGCGTACTACGCGGCCTTCGGCGCGGAGGGGCTGCCGAATTTCGAGAACATCTTCCTGCGGCAGAACTTCCAGAACAGCCTGATCCTGCAGGCGCTCCGGCCCAGCAGCCTGATCGATCTGACCTCGCCCTGGTACGGTCGCTCCCACCTGCTTGCGCGGCGGCTCGACGAGATCTACCAGGGCAAGACCTACGGCGACGTCGAGAACGATCCGCGGCACCCCCAACTGGTGATCGCGGCGACGGACATGTCGCTCGGCACGCCCTTCGAGTTCACGCAGGACCAGTTCGAGCTGATCTGCTCCGATCTGCAGACCGTGCCGCTGTCGTTCGCGGTCGCGGCGTCGTCGGCCGTGCCGGTACTCCTGAGCCCGATGACGCTCAAGAACCATGCGCAGGAGTGCCAGGACCGGGGTATCACCCCCCGGCTTGCGACGGTGGGCGGGGCGAACTACCGGGCGCGCATGTTCCGCATGCAGGCGAACAGCTACCTCGACGCCCATGCGCGGCCGTTCATCCATCTGGTCGACGGCGGCGTTGCCGACAACCTCGCCGTGCGACGGCTGCTCGATCGGGCGCTGCTCGGCGGCGGCCTTCGCGAGAGCTTCGAAGAGGTAGGAATCCCGGCCGGCAGTGTCCGCAAGCTGGTGGTGATCAGCGTGAACTCCGCGCGCGATCCGGCGAACAACATCGACCAGAGCGACCGGGTACCCGGCTTCCGTCAGGTGGCGGACACGCTGCTTTTCGGGGCCGGCGCGCGCGCCACGCTGGAGACGCAGGAATTCCTTCTGGATACCGCCCGGCAATGGCGCGACGATCTGCGCCGCCGCAGCTCGGGCGCGGATGCCTTTGCGCCCGACGCCGAAATCCATGTGGTGCAGGCCAACCTGCGCGATGCCGCGGACGGTGAACTGCGCCTGCGGTTGTTACAAGTCCCGACCGCGTTCTCGATCAGTGACGAGGAGGTGACCCGCCTGATTGCCGCCGGCCGGAGCGCCATGCAGCGTTCTGCCGATTTCCAGGCGTTGAAGAAGTCGCTGGGGGTGAAGGACGATTGAGATCAGCGGTTGCCGAGGACCGACGAGGCCTTGGCCACGGCGACGAGCGACTGGGTCATGGCCTGCGCACGGTCGGCCCACATGTTCATGACCAGCTGGTCAGCGTTTTCGTTCACGAAAGTCCCGTTGCGCGTGCGTCCCGACGTGGCGATGAAATCCATGAGATCGGCGAAATCGGTGCTGTCGGTGTCGGGAATTTGTTGCATTTCGTAATACTAGGGCCGCGAAGAGGGGGTGCCGGCCGCGGAAGCGCTCCTGGAGTGCTTTCGGCGCGGAATTGTTCACGGATTAATGGCGGAAAAAAATGCCGCCCGTGTACGAAATGTCTGAACTTGATGGGGGCAGGCGCCGATATCCCCGGGGTCGAGCCCCTTCAAACGCCGCTGCGCTGCAGCGGACCCCGCTGCCTGAACTCGCCGGGCGTCAGCCCGCTCCAGGTGCGAAACGCCCGCGAAAAGCTCTTTTCGTTGCGAAAACCCACCGCCAGCGCGATCTGCTTGATCGGTCGTTCGGTGCGGCGGAGCTGATCGGCCGCCAATTCGTGGCGGACTTCGTCCTTCAGCGCCTGGAGCGACACACCCTCTTCCTGCAACTGCCGGTGCAGGGTGCGGCTTGAAAGGTTCAGCAGCAGCGCGATGGCTTCTGCGTTCCCGGCCTCGGGTCCGCGAGTGCGCAGCAGCTCGCGCACCCGCTTTCCAAGGAGCCGGTCGCGCCGGTACTGCAGCACCGTCAATGGCAGCGCACGCCGGAGCATCGTGCGAAGGGCGCGTTCGTCGCGAAGCATCGGCATGGCGAGATAGCGTTCGTCGAAGCTGTAGCTGGTCTTGGCGGTGCCGAATTGCAGTTCGCCGCCGAACATCAGCGGGTAGGCGTCCCGATGCGGCGGCGGCTCGAACGAGAACGACGCCGCGCTCAGCGAAACCCGCGAATCGATGGCCCAACTGGCGTAGCCATGCAGGAACCGCAGGCTGGAGACGAGGCAGAACTCCCGGAATGCGCCCAGATCGCGGTGCTCGGTGATCGTCACCGTGGCAATGCCGCCCGCCACGGCCAGGTCGAGCGTGATGTCCTCCGTCAGCAGCCGGTGGTGCCGGCACCAGCGCTTGATCGCCACGCCCAGATCGGGGGATGCGTTCGACGCCCGGCACAGCATCCCGTAGGTGCCCCACGGCAGGCGGCGCGAAAACCAGCCGAGCGCCTCGTCGTCGAGCTCCTGCATCGCATGGCCGGACAGCGTCTCGAACTGCGCTGCCGTTACCCGGGCGTCGGGATTTTCGAGCTCACGCGGCGGAATCTGTGCCCCTGAAAGCGCTGCGGAGGGGTCCATTCCGTAGCGCTCATACCCCCTGGCAATGGCTCTGACAAAGGCCATCGGGGTGGCGGCGCGGCTGGAACTGCGAAGCGGGGACGAGGTCATTCGATGCGGCGCGATGGTGGCGTGATTTGCAACCATTGTGGCGCCAATTGCAACGGCACACGGCGTAAGCTGCGGCTTTCTGCGCGCGACTTTCCGTGCGCCGCCGACCAACAGGAGACAACCCCATGCACGATCCCGGCCTGAACTTCGACCTGGGCGACACCATCGATTCGCTGCGCGATGCCATCCAGCACTTCGCCGCCGAGGAAATCGCGCCGCGCGCGGCCGCCATCGACCGCGACAACCTGTTCCCGCACGACCTCTGGAAGAAGCTCGGCGACCTCGGCCTGCACGGCATGACGGTGAAGGAGGAATACGGCGGCACCGAGCTCGGCTACCTTGCACACATCGTGGCGATGGAAGAAGTCTCACGCGCATCGGCGTCGGTCGGTCTGTCGTACGGCGCGCATTCCAACCTGTGCGTGAACCAGATCCACCGCAACGGCAGCGAAGCGCAGAAGAAGAAGTACCTGCCCAAGCTGGTGAGCGGCGAACACGTCGGCGCGCTCGCGATGAGCGAACCCAACGCAGGCTCCGACGTGGTCAGCATGAAGCTGCGCGCCGAGAAGAAGGGCGACCGCTACGTGCTCAACGGCGGAAAGATGTGGATCACCAACGGCGGCGACGCCGACACGCTGGTCATCTACGCCAAGACCGAGCCCGAGATGGGCGCGCGCGGCATGACCGCCTTCATCGTCGAGAAGGGCTTCAAAGGCTTCTCGGCCGGCACCAAGCTCGACAAGCTGGGCATGCGCGGATCGAACACCTTCCCGCTCTTCTTCGACAACTGCGAGGTGCCGGAAGAAAACGTGCTGGGCGGCGAAGGCATGGGCGCGAAGGTGCTGATGAGTGGGCTCGACTTCGAACGCGCGGTGCTCTCCGGCGGCCCGCTGGGCATCATGGCCGCGTGCATGGATTCGGTGCTGCCCTTCATCCACGAGCGCAAGCAGTTCGGCCAGAGCATCGGCGAGTTCCAGCTGATGCAGGGCAAGGTCGCCGACATGTATTCGACGTGGCAAGCCACGCGCGCCTATGTCTACGCAGTGGGCAAGGCCTGCGACCGCAATGACCACGCGCGCACCTTCCGCAAGGATGCTGCCGGCGCGATCCTCTACTCGGCCGAGAAGGCCACGTGGATGGCCGGCGAGGCGATCCAGGCGCTCGGCGGGGTGGGCTATACGAAGGAATTCCCGGTCGAACGTCTGTGGCGCGATGCCAAGCTCTACGAGATCGGCGCCGGCACGAGCGAAATCCGTCGCATGCTGATCGGCCGCGAGCTCTTCTCCGAAACGGCCTGAAGGAGGCGCGATGACCTCGAAGCCCAGCATGGCGCAAGGCGCCACGGATGTGCCGCTGATCGAGCAGACCATCGGCGATTTCTTCGACGACATGGCCGCGCGCCAAGGCGACCGCGATGCGCTTGTCAGTGCGCATGAAAAGAAGCGCCTGAGCTACCTCGAACTGCAACGCGAGTCCAACCGCCTCGCCAGCGCGCTGCTGAAGCTGGGCCTCGCGCCCGGCGACCGCGTCGGCATCTGGTCGCACAACAACGTGCCTTGGGTGCTGATGCAACTCGCGACCGCGAAGGCCGGGATCATCCTCGTCAACATCAACCCGGCCTACCGCACCTCGGAGCTCGAATACGCGCTCAACAAGGTCGCGTGCAAGGCGCTGGTGACGATGAAGAGCTTCAAGACCAGCGAGTACGTGAGCATGCTGCGCGAACTGGCGCCCGAGCTTGCGTCATCGAAGCCCGGCGAGCTGAAGGCCGCGCGCCTGCCGCACCTGCGCACCGTCGCATGGATCGACACGCCGGCCGACACCGAAGAGCTGCCGGGGCTGATGCGCTTTTCGACGCTGCTCGAAAGCGGCACGGCCGACGATCCGAAAGTCGCAGCCATCGCGAAGACGCTGAAGGCGACGGACCCGATCAACATCCAGTTCACCAGCGGCACCACCGGCTTTCCGAAGGGCGCGACGCTCACGCATCGCAACATCCTCAACAACGGCTTCTTCATCGGCGAGTGCATGAAGCTCACGCCGGCCGACCGGCTGTGCATCCCGGTGCCGCTCTATCACTGCTTTGGCATGGTGCTGGGCAATCTCGCGTGCCTCACGCATGGCAGCACCATCGTCTACCCGAACGACGGCTTCGATCCGATCACGGTGCTGCAGACGGTGCAGGCCGAGAGGTGCACCGGCCTGCATGGCGTGCCGACCATGTTCATCGCCGAGCTCGACCATCCGCGCTTCAAGGAGTTCGATCTCTCTACGCTGCGCACCGGAATCATGGCCGGCTCGCCGTGCCCGACCGAAGTGATGAAGCGCGTGGTGGAGCAGATGCATCTGCGCGAGATCACCATCGCCTACGGCATGACCGAGACCAGCCCGGTGAGCTGCCAGAGCTCGACTGACACGCCGCTCGAAAAGCGCGTGTCCACCGTCGGCACGGTGCAGCCTCATCTGGAGATCAAGATCGTCGATCCGATCTCCGGCGACATCGTGCCGCGCGGCACCTCGGGCGAGTTCTGCACGCGCGGCTACTCGGTGATGCACGGCTACTGGGAAGACCCGGAGAAGACGCGCGAAGCCATCGACACCGACGGCTGGATGCACACCGGCGACCTCGCGACGATGGACGACGAGGGCTACGTCAACATCGTCGGCCGCATCAAGGACCTCGTGATCCGCGGCGGCGAGAACATCTATCCGCGCGAGATCGAGGAATTCCTCTACCGCCATCCGAAGGTGCAGGACGTGCAGGTGGTCGGCCTGCCCGACAAGAAGTACGGCGAAGAGCTCTGCGCCTGGATCATCGCGAAGCCTGGCCAGACCGCGACCGCTGACGAGATCCGCGAATTCTGCAAAGGCCAGATCGCGCACTACAAGGTGCCGCGCTACATCGAGTTCGTTACCGAATTCCCGATGACCGTGACCGGCAAGATCCAGAAATTCAAGATCCGTGATGCGATGAAAAGCCGCCTGGGCCTCGACGAAGAAAGAACTGCATGAAGCTGGAGACCAAACTCAACGCCCGTTCGGCCGAATTCCAGGCCAACGCCACCGCGATGCGCGCACTGGTCGACGACCTGCGCGAGCAGTTCGCGAAGGTCGAGGCTGGCGGCGGCGAAGCCGCACGCAGCAAGCACACCTCGCGCGGCAAGCTGTTGCCGCGTGACCGTGTCGCGCAACTGCTCGACCCCGGCACGCCCTTCCTGGAAATCTCGCCGCTTGCCGCGCACGCGATGTATCACGGCGCGGCACCGGGCGCGGGCCTGATCGCCGGCATCGGCCGCGTGAGCGGCGTGGATTGCATGATCGTGTGCAACGACGCGACGGTGAAGGGCGGCACCTACTACCCGATGACCGTCAAGAAGCACCTGCGCGCGCAAGAGATCGCCGAGCAGAACCGCCTGCCCTGCATCTACCTCGTCGATTCGGGCGGCGCCAACCTGCCGAACCAGGACGAGGTGTTCCCGGATCGCGAGCACTTCGGCCGCATCTTCTACAACCAGGCCAACATGAGCGCACAGGGCATCTCGCAGATCGCGGTGGTGATGGGCTCGTGCACGGCCGGTGGCGCGTATGTGCCGGCGATGAGCGACGAAAGCATCATCGTGAAGAACCAGGGCACCATCTTCCTTGGCGGCCCTCCATTGGTGAAGGCCGCGACCGGTGAAGTGGTGACGGCCGAAGACCTGGGCGGTGGCGACGTGCACACGCGGCTTTCGGGCGTGGCCGATCACCTCGCGCAGAACGACCTGCATGCGCTGGCGCTGGCGCGCACGGCGGTTGCCAACCTCAACGCACGTGCGCCGAAGAGCGATGCATCCACCGCGCCGCGCGCACCGGAATACGCTGCCGACGAGCTCTATGGCGTGATTCCCGTCGATACGCGCAAGCCTTTCGATGTGCGCGAGATCATTGCGCGCATCGTCGACGGCAGCGAGTTCCACGAATTCAAGGCGCGCTTCGGCAACACGCTGGTGTGCGGCTTCGCCGAGATCGAAGGCATGCCGGTGGGCATCGTCGCCAACAACGGCATCTTGTTTTCCGAATCGGCGCAGAAGGGCGCGCACTTCATCGAGCTGTGCTGCCAGCGCAAGATTCCGCTGGTGTTCCTGCAGAACATCACCGGCTTCATGGTGGGCCGCAAGTACGAGAACGAAGGCATCGCGCGCCACGGCGCCAAGATGGTGACGGCAGTGGCGACCGCCAACGTACCCAAGTTCACCATCATCATCGGCGGCAGCTTCGGTGCGGGCAACTACGGCATGTGCGGCCGCGCCTACTCGCCGCGCTTCCTGTGGATGTGGCCGAACGCACGCATCAGCGTGATGGGCGGCGAGCAGGCCGCGAGCGTGCTTGCTACCGTCAAGCGCGACGGCATCGAAGCCAAGGGCGGCGCCTGGAGCGCGGACGAAGAAGAAGCCTTCAAGGCGCCGATCCGCCAGCAGTACGAAGTGCAGGGCCATCCCTACTACGCCACCGCGCGCCTGTGGGACGACGGCATCATCGATCCGGCCGATACACGACGCGTGCTGGCGCTGGGGCTGGCCGCTGCGCGCAACGCGCCGATTCCGGAGCCGAAATTCGGCGTCTTCCGTATGTAGGGCAACCAAGGGAGGTATCGCAATGACATTGCCGAACTACTTTGCAAGTCTCGCGCGTTATCACGTCTGGGCCACGCACAAGCTGATCGACACGAATCTGCGCGGGCTCTCGGATGAGGACTGGCACCGCGACTGCGGACTCTTCTTCCGCTCGGTGCATCGCACGGTGAATCATCTCGTGCTGACCGACAACATCTGGTACTCGCGCTTCGCCGAAGGGCACTCGTTGCGCATGCCGCTGGATACCGAACTGCACCAGGACCGCGCGGAAGTCTGCAAGGCACTCGGCGAGGCGGTGACGCGCTGGAGCCCGTGGCTCGCGACGCTCGCGCCCGACCGCTTCGACGGCGAGCTGGTCTATGTGCGCAACAACGGCGAGCAGGTGCGGATTCCCTTCGCGCCGGCGCTCGGCCATGTCTTCAACCACGCGACCCATCACCGAGGCCAGCTGACAGCGGCGCTGACGTCGATGGTTCATCCCGGACCCGAACTCGACTGGGTCTACCTGCTGCAGCAAGAGGCACGTTCTTCACTATGAGCACATCGTTCACCACACTCGAACTGTCGATCGAAGGCGCGGTCGCGCGCATCTGGCTCAACCGGCCCGAGTTGCGCAATGCGTTTGACGACGTGGTCATTCGCGAACTCGGAGATGCGTTCTCGCAAGCGATTGCGGCGACCGAAGTGCGGGCCATCGTTCTCGGCGCGAACGGTCCTGCCTTCTGCGCCGGCGCGAACCTGAACTGGATGCGCCGCGCCGCGGACTTCACGCATGAAGAGAACCTCGCGGACGCCGGCAACCTCGCCGAGATGTTGCGCGCGATCCACGAAAGCCCGAAGCCGGTGATCGCGCGTGTGCAGGGCGATGTGTATGCGGGTGGCATGGGGCTCGTGGCGGCCTGCGACATCGCCGTCAGCGTGGACACGGCCTGGTACTGCCTGAGCGAAGTGAAGATCGGCCTCATCCCAGCCACCATCAGCCCCTACGTGCTGCGGGCGATGGGCACGCGCGCGGCGCAGCGGTACTTCCTGACGGCGGAACGCTTCACCGCGACGGAGGCGCATCGCATCGGCTTCGTGCACGAAGTCGTCGCCGCCGATGCGCTCGATGCCAAGGTGGCCGAGATCGTGAAGACGCTGACCAGCGCGAGCCCGGCTGCGGTGCGTGCCTGCAAGACGCTGATCGCGGACGTGGCCGGCCAGGACATCGACGATGCACTGATCGAAAAGACGGTGCAGGGCATTGCCGACATCCGCGCGAGCGAAGAAGGGCGCGAAGGCGTTCGGTCCTTCCTCGAAAAGCGCAAGCCGAACTGGCTCGGATGAAGCACCGGACGGACCATGGACTCGCTGGACATGCCTCAACTGCTGGCGCTCGCGGCCGCGTTGGGCTGGGCGAGCGGGGTGCGGCTGTACCTCGTGGTGCTGCTCACGGGCCTTGCGGGCTATCTCGGCTGGATCCAGCTGCCGGGCGGCCTCCAGTTGCTCGCGCATCCGGTGGTGCTGATCGCCAGCGGCTTCATGGTGTTCGTCGAGTTCTTCGCCGACAAGATTCCTGGCCTCGATTCGCTCTGGGACATGGTTCATACCGTGATCCGCATCCCCGCCGGAGCCGCTCTGGCAGCGGGCGTGTTCGGTGCCGACCATACGGTGATGGCGCTCGTCGCGGCACTGCTGGGCGGCAGCTTCGCGGCGACTGCGCATGCAGCCAAGGCCACGACGCGCGCGGCGATCAACACGTCGCCCGAACCGTTCAGCAACGTCGGCGCTTCGCTGGTCGAAGACAGCGTGGTGCCGACCAGCCTGTGGCTCGCGGTTGCGCATCCGCTGGTGTTCGGCGTTCTCTTCATCGCCGTGCTCGTGTTCAGCGTGTGGCTGATCCGGAAGAGCTGGCGCTTTCTCAAATCACTCTTCGGCCGCGTGGCCCGCATCTTCAGCGGGCGACCCGATCCCGGCGTGACGCCGGCTTTCCAGCTCAAGAAGAATTCCCCTGGAGACTCATCGAATGTTTAAGAAGATCCTGATCGCCAACCGTGGCGAGATCGCCTGCCGCGTGGCCGCAACCGCACGTCGCATGGCAGTGCGCACCGTCGCGGTGTATTCGGACGCCGACGCGCATGCCAACCATGTGCGCGCCTGCGACGAGTCGGTCCACCTCGGCGGCAGCGCACCGAAGGAAAGCTACCTGCGCTGGGAAAAGATCCTCGAAGCCGCGAAAGCGACGGGCGCGGAAGCGGTGCATCCCGGTTACGGCTTCCTGAGCGAGAACGAAGAGTTCGCGCAGGCCTGTGCCGATGCCGGCCTGGTCTTCATCGGTCCACCGCCTTCGGCGATCAAGGCGATGGGGCTCAAGGCCGAATCCAAGCAGCTGATGGAGAAGGCCGACGTGCCGCTCGTGCCCGGCTACCACGGTGCCGACCAGAACCCCGAACTGCTGCAACGTGAAGCCGACCGCATCGGCTACCCGGTGCTCATCAAGGCCAGCGCGGGTGGCGGCGGCAAGGGCATGCGCATCGTCGAGAAGAAAGGCGACTTCGCCGCCGCGCTCGCCTCCTGCCAGCGCGAGGCGATCAACAGCTTCGGCGATGACGCGGTGCTGATCGAAAAGTACGTGCAGCGCCCCCGCCACATCGAGATCCAGGTCTTCGGCGACACGCACGGCAACTATGTCTACCTGTTCGAGCGTGATTGCTCGGTGCAGCGCCGCCATCAGAAGGTGCTGGAAGAGGCCCCCGCGCCCGGCATGACCGAGGCGATGCGCAAGCAGATGGGCGAAGCCGCCGTGGCCGCAGCACGCGCGGTCAACTATGTCGGTGCGGGCACGGTGGAATTCATCGTCGAGCAGCGCGACGACGGCAGCATGAACTTCTTCTTCATGGAGATGAACACGCGGCTGCAGGTGGAGCACCCGGTCACGGAGGCCATCACTGGCCTCGACCTCGTCGAATGGCAGTTGCGAGTGGCCTCGGGCGAGCCGCTGCCGCTCAAGCAGGAGCAGCTCCAGATCCACGGCCATGCGATCGAAGCGCGCATCTGCGCGGAGAACCCGGACAACAACTTCCTGCCCGCCACCGGCACGCTGCACGTCTACCGCAAGCCGCAGGCCACTGCGTTCCAGCGCAGTCGCGTGCGCATCGACGACGGCGTGCGCGAGGGCGGCGTGATTTCGCCTTTCTACGACTCGATGATCGCCAAGCTGATCGTGCACGGTGCGACGCGTGAAGAGGCGCTCGCGCGTCTCGACCAGGCGCTGGCGCAGACGCACATCGTGGGGGTGGCGACCAATGTGCAGTTCCTGCGAGGCATCCTGCGCACCGAATCGTTCTCGAAGGCGAAGCTCGACACCGCGCTGATCGAGCGTGAGCGCGCGGTGCTCTTCGACCAGGAGCCGCTGGGCCTGCCGCTCGCGGCCGCCGCATCGATCGCGAACACGCTGCTTGCCGAAAAGGCGACCACCAGCGCCGACCCCTTCAGTCGCCGCGATGGCTGGCAGTCGCACGGCATCGCCACGCGCCCCTTCGAATTCGAGTTCCGCGGCGAGACGAAGGCAGCCGAGCTGCGCTACCTGCACGACGGCGCACTCGCACTCAGCGTGGGCGATGTTGCCGGTCCCTTGGAGATCGGCAGCTTCCCGACCGGTGAGCTCGAACTGATGTTCAACGGCCGCCGCCACACGCTCAACGTCTACGAGGACCAGTCGACAGCCCACGTCTTCACCGCCGATGGCGCGACGAAGATCACTGCCGTCGATCGCCTCGCGCATGCCGGCGACACGCATGCCGAAGGCGGCCGCCTCACCGCGCCAATGCCGGGCAAGGTGGTGTCCTTCGCGGTCAAGGCGGGCGACAAGGTCAGCCGTGGCCAGCCGCTCGCGGTGATGGAGGCGATGAAGATGGAACACACCATCGCCGCGCCTGCGGACGGCACGGTCGAGGAGCTGCTCTTCGCGCCGGGCGATCAGGTCACCGAGGGTGCGGAGCTGCTCAGGATCGCCGCTTGATTAAGCTCGGGGGATGACTTCCCGCATGCGAATCATCGTCAGCCTGACCGACCTCCGCCCTGATGCCTGGGTTTCCGGCCTCCAGGCGGCCTTCCCCGAAGCCGAAGTGGAGCCGTGGCAACCCGGTGCCGCACCGGCCGACCACGCAGTCGTCTGGGCGCCGCCGCAGCAGATGCTGGACGAGCAGCCGAAGCTGCAAGGCCTCTTCAACATCGGTGCGGGCGTCGACGCGCTGTTCAAGCTCAAGGTGCCGGCGCAGACCCGCATCGTTCGGCTCGACGATGCCGGCATGGCGGTGCAGATGGCCGAGTACGTCTGCCACTACCTGATCCGCCACTTCCGCGAGTTCGATGCCTACGAGGCCGAATCGCGCGCGGGACGCTGGAGCTTCCGCAAGCCGCGCGAGCGCGAGGATTTCCCGGTCGGGATCATGGGGCTCGGCGTGCTGGGCGAGCGGGTCGCGAAGGCGGTCCGGCATTTCGAATTCCCAGTCAACGGCTGGAGCCGTTCGGTGAAGGACCTGCCCGACGTGCGCTGCTTTGCCGGCGGGAAGGAATTCGATGCCTTCCTCGGCGCGAGCCGTGTGCTGGTCAATCTCCTGCCGCTCACGCCCGACACGCGCGGCATCATGAACCGCGAGACGCTCTCGAAGCTCCACGGCGGCAAGCCGGGCGGCTATGTCATCAATGTTGCGCGCGGCGCGCATCTCGTCGAGGCCGACCTGATCCCGCTGCTGGACAGCGACCACCTCGCGGGCGCGACGCTCGATGTGTTCGAGGTCGAGCCCCTGCCGGCTGAACATCCGTTCTGGCGGCACCCGAAGATCAACGTCACACCACACGGCTCTGCGCGCACGATGCGCGAAGCGTCGATTGCGCAGATCGCCGGCAAGATCCGGGCAATGGCGCGCGGAGAGCCCATTGCCGGCGTGGTCGACACCAAACGCGGATACTGATCCGCTCCCGGAGAACTCCCCATGAAACTCCCCAGCAAGGTCAAGCTCATCGACGTCGGCCCGCGCGATGGTCTCCAGAACGAGAAGCAACCGGTGCCCGCCGACGTCAAGATCGGCCTCGTGCATCGCCTGCAGGACGCGGGCGTCCACGAGATCGAGGTGACCAGCTTCGTCTCTCCCAAGTGGGTTCCGCAGATGGCGGACAACGCCGAGGTGATGCACGGCATCCAACGCAAGCCCGGCGTGCGCTATTCGGTGCTCACGCCCAACATGAAGGGCTTCGAGGCCGCGATTGCCGCACCGCGCGAGGAATGGCCCGACGAGATCGTGGTGTTCGGTGCTGCGAGCGAAGCCTTCAGCCAGAAGAACATCAACTGCTCGATCGCCGAAAGCATCGAGCGTTTCGCGCCTGTCGTCGAAGCCGCGCGTGCCAAGGGCATCCAGGTGCGCGGCGCCATGAGCTGCACCGTGGGCTGCCCCTACGAGGGCGACATCGCACCCGAGAAAGTGGCCTACCTCGCCAGGCTGATGAAGGGCATCGGCGTGCAGCGCGTGGATGTGGCCGACACGATCGGCGTGGGCACGCCGCGCAAGGTGCGGCTCGCCATCGAGGCCACGCTCGCGCAGTTCGGCGTCGACGAAATCTCGGGCCACTTCCATGACACCTACGGCCAGGCGCTCGCCAATACGCTGGCCGCGCTGGAAGTGGGCGTGTGGAACTTCCAGTCGTCGGTAGCGGGCCTGGGCGGCTGTCCCTACGCGAAGGGCGCGACGGGCAATGTCGCGACCGAGGACGTCGTCTACATGCTGCAGGGCATGGGCATCGATACCGGGATCGATCTGGACAAGCTGATCGATGCCGGCGTCTACATCAGCGAAGCCCTCGGCCGCGAACCGAATTCGCGTGCTTCCAAGGCGATCCGCACGAAGAGGGCTGGTTGAGCCATGTGTGGTGCTGAACTGACTTCATTGCCCGAAGGCGTGCAGCGCGTCGCGCGCGTGCTGCAGGACAAGGGGCATCCCCATTCGCCGCGCATGCTCGACGATGCCGCGCGGACCGCGCAGCAGGCGGCCGATGCGCTGGGCATCGAGCTCGGGCAGATCGCCAAGAGCATCGTGTTCCGCCGCAAGTCCGATGAAAGCGCAGTGCTGGTCGTGACCTCGGGCGACAAGCGCGTCGATGAGAAGAAGGTCGAGGCCATCGTCGGCAAGCTGGGCCGCGCCGACGCCGACTTCGTGAAGTCGCGCACCGGCTTTTCGATCGGCGGCGTCTCGCCGTTCGGGCATGCGACGGAGCCGGTGATGCTGATCGATCGCGAACTGTTCCGCTTCGACGAGATCTGGGCCGCCGCGGGTCATCCGCATGCAGTGGTGCGGCTGCGTCCGCAGGATCTCGAAGGGCTCACCGGCGCGCCCGTTGCGGACGTGGTGTGACCACGGAAGCCGTTCCTTCGATCGTCGAACGCGCCATCGCGGCGCGCGCAGTGGAAAGCGGCGTGCCATCGCCCTGCATCTCGATCTGCCGGATCAGCGCGGAGAGTGGCTTCTGCGAAGGGTGCCTGCGCACCATCGACGAGATCGCGGCATGGAGCCGCACGAGCGATGCGGACAAACGCAGTGTGTGGCGCGCGATCGAACTGCGTGCGCAAGCCGGCTTTCTCTCAGGGGCCGAAGACAAGCCATGAAGCACATCACCTTCCATTTCGACTTCATCTCGCCTTACGCCTACCTCGCCTTCGAGCATCTGCCGCAGGCGCTCGAAGGCCTGACCTACAGCGTGGCATACCGGCCGCTGCTGTTCGGTGCGCTGCTCAAGCATCACGGGCAATTGGGGCCGGCGGAGATTCCGTCGAAGCGCACATGGACCTATCGCCACATCCTGTGGCAGGGCCGCGAGCACCACATCCCGGTGCAGATGCCGGCGACGCATCCCTTCAACCCGCTGCCGCATCTGCGGCTGGCGCTTGCGACGTCGACGGACGGCGACATCAGCCGCTATGTCGCGGAAATGATCCTGCGCGATATCTGGCGCACCGGTGGCGAGCCAGGCGATGCGGCGCGTCTTGCCGCGCTCGCTGCGCAGCTGCGCCAGGTGCGCGATCCGGCTGGCGATGAAGTCAAGGCGCAACTCAGGAAGAACAGCGACGACGCCATTGCACGCGGCATCTTCGGCGTGCCTACGTTCGAAGTCGATGGTCGCCAGTTCTGGGGATTCGATGGCCTTGGCATGTTGCGCGCGTACCTCGACGGCGACGACTGGTTCGACAGTGCCGAGTGGTCCACGGCTGACCAGCGACCTTCGCTGCGCCGCAACAATCCTTGACATTTTCTACAGGCTGAAAAGCAACCTGCGGGTTAGACCCTAAGCTGTCAGCGACGATTCAGTTTGGCGACAGGCTCGGGTCAGTCGGCACTCCAAGAATGCGTTACGTCCCACGCCGTGGGCGAAACACTAGAAGGAGACGACATGGCAGCCACACTAGATTCACGGGGAGCGCCGTCCAGCGCGCCCCGTCCCATGACCGCCGAGGAGAAGAAGGTCATCTTCGCTTCCTCCCTCGGCACGGTCTTCGAGTGGTACGACTTCTACCTCTACGGTTCGCTCGCGGCGATCATCGCCAAGCAGTTCTTCAGCGGCCTCGATGCCGGCGCGGCTTTCATCTTCGCGCTGCTGGCTTTCGCGGCGGGCTTCCTGGTCCGTCCCTTCGGCGCCATCGTGTTCGGCCGTCTCGGCGACATGATCGGCCGCAAGTACACCTTCCTGGTCACGATCCTGATCATGGGTCTGTCGACCTTCATCGTCGGCCTGCTGCCGAGCTACGCCACCATCGGCGTCGCGGCACCGGTGATCCTCATTGCACTGCGTCTGCTGCAGGGCCTCGCGCTCGGCGGTGAGTACGGCGGTGCAGCCACCTACGTGGCCGAGCACTCGCCGCACGGCAAGCGCGGCGCGTACACCTCGTGGATCCAGACCACTGCAACGCTCGGCCTGTTCCTGAGCCTGCTGGTCATCCTCGGCGTGCGCGAAGGCGTCGGCGAAGCAGCCTTTGCCGACTGGGCATGGCGCATTCCGTTCCTCGTCTCGATCCTGCTGCTGGGCATCTCGGTGTGGATTCGCCTGTCGCTGTCCGAGTCGCCGGCGTTCCAGCGCATGAAGGCCGAGGGCAAGACCTCGAAGGCGCCGCTGGCTGAATCCTTCGGCCAGTGGAAGAACCTCAAGATCGTGATCCTGGCGCTCATCGGCCTTACCGCCGGCCAGGCCGTGGTCTGGTATTCGGGCCAGTTCTATGCGCTGTTCTTCCTGACGCAGCAGCTCAAGGTCGATGCGACCACCGCCAACCTGATGATCGCGGCTGCGCTGCTGATCGGCACGCCGTTCTTCGTCGTGTGGGGCACGCTGTCGGACAAGATCGGCCGCAAGTCGATCATCATGGCCGGCTGCCTGCTGGCCGTCGTGACCTACTTCCCGGTCTTCAAGATGCTGACCGAAGCCGCCAATCCCGACCTCGCGAAGGCACAGGCCACCGCAGGTGTCACGGTCGCGGCCGATCCGGCTTCCTGCTCGTTCCAGGGCAACCCGGTGGCACGCGAGATCGACTTCCGCAGCTCCTGCGACATCGCCAAGCGCTTCCTGGTGCAGAACTCGGTGAGCTATGAGCGCATCGACGCCCCGGCCGGTTCGCCTGCGGTGGTGAAGATCGGCGACGTGGCGATCACCTCGCCGGTCGGCAACGTGGTCAACCACAAGTTCGACGAAGCCTCCAGCAAGGACATCGCTGCCTTCAAGAAGAGCGTGACCGAGCAGCTCAAGGCCGCCGGCTATCCGAGCAAGGCCGATCCCGCCAAGATGAACAAGGTCCTGACCGTGGCGCTGCTCTTCTGGCTGGTGCTGCTGGTGACGATGGTCTATGGCCCGATCGCCGCCATGCTGGTCGAGATGTTCCCGACCCGCATCCGCTACACCTCGATGAGCCTGCCGTACCACGTCGGCAACGGCTGGTTCGGCGGCCTGCTGCCGACGACCGCCTTCGCGATCGTGGCCAGCACCGGCAACATGTACAACGGGCTGTGGTATCCGATCGTGATCGCGGCGATGACGCTGGTGATCGGCACGATCTTCATTCGCGAGACCAAGGACGTGGACATCTACGCGAATGACTAGCTAACCCCCAGCCTCGCTCACTTCGTGTAGCTCGGGCACCCCCTTGCAAGGGGCAATACCAGCGGCCCGGCTAAGCCGGTTCCGCGGTATTTCCCGGCTGACTGGACCAAGGCCTCGCGCCAGCAACGGCACGAGGCCTTTTCTTTGGAGATTCAAGGTATGTGGAAACTTATCGTCGGCTTCATCGTCTTCGCGGCGATCGTGATGTTCGTGATGATGAAGGCGGGCGGCAGTGTCGATATGTCGGGCGAGAAGCACGGCGGGGATTCGATGCATGCGCCGGCGCCTGCCGGTGGCGAATCGAAGTAGCTCGCGCTAGAAGCTCTCCGGTGCTCAATTCGGAGGCAATTCAGCGGCAGGCCGCGTGAATCCTGGCTTCGGGCACCTGCGTCCTCGTACAACTCACAACGTTATCCACAGAAATCCGGTGCAACTCGGTCAGGCGGCGTGTCGTTCGATCCAGTCGATCACGCCATTGACGCTGCGGAACTCATCCGCCGAGCGCGCGGGGATATCGGCGTGCCGTTCGTTCCACATGCGCGCGAGCGCCTGACCGGGGCCGATCTCGAGCACGCATCGCACGCGACGGGACGCGATGCCTTCCATGCATTCGTCCCAGCGCACGGTGTGGTCGATCTGGCGCGCGAGTGCGGCTCTGGCCTGATCGGCATTGCGGATGCGGCCGGCGACGTTGCTGAGCAGAGGGATTCGCGGCGATTCGACCGATCTAGCAGCGAGCAGCGTCTCGAAGGAATGCGCGGCCTCGCGCATCCATGGTGTGTGCGATGCGACGTTGACGTTGAGCCGCGTGACGTGGGCGCCTAGGCGTTGCGCCGCCTCGGTCGCGGTTCCAAGCGTCGCCTTGGGGCCGCCGAGGACCACGCTAACCGGGTCGTTGCGGATCGCCAGCGCAAGACCGAAATCCGCGCACAGTGCTTCGATCGATTCGTTGCCGAGGCCGCTCACTGCGATCAGGCCGCAGGCGCAGCGCTGGGCATCGCGGTCCATCAACTCGGCGCGGTGCCGCACCAGATCGACGGCGGTCGGCGCGTCGTAGACGCCGGCTGCGGCAAAGGCGGCCACTTCTCCAACGCTGTAGCCAGCGACGAGCGCCGGCATGGCGAGGTGCGGGGCGAGCGTGGTCCATGCCGCGAGCCCCAGTCCGGTCAACAGCAACTGCGCGTTGGCATTGCGGCCCGCCCAATCCGGATCGCGCAAACGCTCACGCCAGTCCAGGCCCAGTTCGCGCTCCACGCTTTGCAGCAGTTCGTTCTCGGTCAGCCACGGCAGCATGGCGGAATGCTGCATGCCCTGGCCCGAGAAGATCAGCGCGTAGCTCATGCCAACCGTGTGCAGACCCGTCGCATCCAGCAGGCCGCCGCCAGCGTGTCTGCCGCGCCGCCGGGCGACAGGCGGCGCGCGACGAAATCGCGATGAAGGGACCAGGCGGCTTCGAAGCGATCGTCGGCCCCCGCGCCGCCGCGATCCAGATAGCCGCGCGCCGCATGTTGCGCGTGCTGCAATCCCGCGAGGCCGCCGCGATGCGCGAGGTTGCTGTCGTCGAGCGAAGCCATGATCGAGAACAGCGTTTCGAGGCGTGCGCGTTGCGAGTTCAATCCGCGCTTCACCGCTGCATCGAGTGCCGGCACGGCGATGTCGAACAGCACTGGAAATCCGAGCGCGGCTTCTTCGGAGGCGCTGCGCAGTCCATAGCGGCGCGCGGCAATGCCGCCGGGGAGCATCGAGACGCGGCGGCTGCGCGCATGGAGCGCGTCGCCCCAATGGCGATGCAACGCTGCACGCAGCGTGGCCGGGGTGAGCGCTTGGCCATCGCTCGCCAACGCGCCCGCCGATGCGCAAAGAAGCCCGAGCGTGAAGATGGCGCCGCGATGCGTGTTGATGCCGCCAGTCGCTGCGAGCATTCGCGCTTCGGCTGCAATGCCACAGCGTTCCAGCGCGTCGAAAGGCGCGTGCGCCTCGCCCAATGCCGCGATCTGCACGAAGTAGTGACGCAGTGCGAACAGGCTGCGCATGAAGGTGTGGGCATCCATGTCGGCGTGGCTGCCGCTGTCGATGAACGACACCAGCCCCGGCTTGGGTGCGAGTTCGAGTTCGTCGTGCAATGCGAGCGTTGCGGCGCGTCCGATGTCGGCGGCCGTCAGGCGATGCACGTCGCTGTATCTGGCGAGCGCGGTCATGCCGCCATCTCCAGCGCGGGTGCGTGCCGCTGCACGAAGGATGCATCCGCCATCGACGCGCCATGCAGTCGCTTCACGAGCAGGTGCCGCGCCCGCCCCGCGCGCCATGCCTGCCATTCGCGCCACGCGACGGCCGTGCCATCTTCAAAGACCAGTTCGCCGTCGATCCGTGGATGGCGGGGCGCGAAGCCTTCGAGGTGATATGCGACGGCGTCCGCCTGATCGGCATCGCGTACGCCGATCCACAAGTCGATGTCGGACGTTTCGCGCACATACGGGAGGCCAGTCAGCAACTGCCAGCCGTAGGCGCCATAGACGCGCGCCGGGGCGCCGCAGGTCGCAAGCTGCCGGCCCAGCGCGCGCCACGCAGCGCGCGGGATGCGCGGCAACAGGCCGGCGGCATCGTCGAAGCGGGGGAACTCGTCGAACCACACCAGCGCGCTGCGGGGCACATGGACGGCGAGTCGCCGGCGATCCCATTGCAGCGGGGCTGGCAGCCCCAACGCGATCGGTGCATCGCGCTGCGCGCTCGCAGGCTGCCGCGTGACGACCAGCGGCAGCCGGTGCGCGGCCCAGTGGTCGATGCAGGCCCGCGCCTGTGCGTCCCATGCGCGCGCACGGATCTCTGCCCATCCTGCGTCGGAGAGACAGGCCAGCCGATGGCGTCGAAGCGGCATCATGGCCGGCCTCAGGCGGCGTCCAGCACGCGCTGCGCGATCGACGCAGCCAGTCGGCGACCGCCGCGCTCGGCACCGTCGATGGCGCGCCGGTCGTCTCTTGGCGTGTGCGCAAGCGCGTCGCGCAGGGCAGCGGGCAGGTCGCCATCCCAAAGCGAACGCACGCCGCCCATCGCAACGTAGTTCGACACGCCGGGCGCGAACACGGGGTTCGATTTGGAGAGCGCCTCGAGCATCTCCTCCGGGAGCTTGGTCACGCGCGCCATTGCGGGAATGCGCATCACGCGGATCTCGGCTTCGGGCAGTGCGTAGCACGCATCTGCTATCAGGCCCGAAGTGATGAAGCCGCCGGACAGCGCCTGGTCATACACGAGGCCGATCACGCGGTGGCCGCGACGTCGCGCGAGATCGATGCTCGCGCCGAGGTGCGCCATCGCGCGGTTGATGCCGAGCAGTTCATCGCGCCGGCGCAGTTGCTGGCCCTGCGTGTCGATGAGGAGCACGATCGGCCGCTCGGGATGCTGCGCAATCGTGTCGAGCACCACGCGCGCCTGTGCCAGCGCGAGCCTGACGCCGATCGGCGCGTGGTTCGTGGTGCCGACGACCGTGAGGGGGCGGCCATCGAACTGCACCGTGCCGTGCAGGAAGTCGCCGTCTGCCTTGATGCCGTGCCCCACGCCGAAGAGGCGCGTGGCGAGAAGGTTCCAGTCCATGGTCTTGTTCCTCATGCAAGGCGAAGCGCACGCACCGCCGGTACATCGAGATCCGGCACGCGTGCGGCTTCGGGAATGCCCAGCCGCGACCACAGCGCGGTGGCCTCATCGCCGTCTTCCACATCCGCCAGCATGCGCAGGCGCGCGGCGAGCAGGGCGTGTTCGCTTTCCAGCGATTCGGGCGTGACCGGCTTTGCCGCGCCGATCGCCTGGAGGGCTGCATCGCGGAATGCCGCTGCGTCGTCTTCGACGAGCGCATCGCAATCGCCGGTCAGCCAGCGATGCTTGCCGCCCGTGGTGCGCCACACCAGCGCACGGTCGCGCGAGTCGAACTCCTCGACGCCGAACGATGCCTCGATCACTTCCGGTCCGGACATCGCGAGCCGCCCCACGTCGCTCATCACGATGTGGTCAGTGCAGCGCGCGACGATGCCCATGCCGCCGAAGCAGCCGTTGGCGCCACCGATCAGCGTGATCACCGGCACGCCCGCGGCTCGCACATCGAGCACGGCACGCATGACCTCCGACACCGCGATCAACCCGGCGTTGGCCTCATGCAGCCGCACGCCACCCGATTCCGCAAGCAGCAGCACGGCGGCCGGCCGGTCGCGCAGCGCGCGGCGCAGCAGGCCGACCAGCTTGGCGCCGTGCACTTCGCCAACCCCACCGCCCATGAAGGCGCCTTCCTGCGCGGCGACGAACACATCGTTCCCGCCGAGCTTCGCGCGGCCGATCGCCACGCCATCGTCGAAGGACGAGGGCACGCCCAGTTGCGCGAGATGCGGGCTGGTGAGCCGCTCCGCAGGCGGCAGCCATTCTTGGAACGTTCCGGCGTCCACCACGAGCGCGAGGCGCTCGCGTGCAGAGCATTCGGCGTAGCTGATCATGGCCGTCCTCCCTTCGCGGCATCGGGCAGTTCGGCCACTGCCTGGTCGAGCCGCAGGCTGACGACGGCAGGTGTCGCGCCCATGTCGTTGATCGAGATGCGTACGCCAGCCAGCGGATGCCGCTCGTGAAAGTCGCCGAGCACCGCTTCCCAGATCGGCCCGAAGCCACGCGCCGAGGTCTCGACGCGAACGTTGCAGCCGTTGCCGCCGGCCGCTTCGAGCAGCACTTCCAGATTGCCGGAGCCGACGACGCCCACCAGCACGGGCGCAAAGGCGCCGGCCGGTCGTGTGCCGGTGAAGGAGAAATCCAGGGCTTCGAGCCCTGCGGGGATGGTCATGGTCGTTCTCCTGATCACCAGTTTCTGAATCGCTTGGGCGGCTGATAGAGGCCACCCGATGCACGTACGAGGTCGCGCATGCTGCGTGCGGCCAGCAGGTTGCGCGTGGCCTGGCGCGGATCGATGCCGAGGTCTTCCGGCCGACGGATCACGCCGCGGTCGCGCAGGTTCTCCACGGCGCGGCGGTCGCGGCCCAGGCCGATCGCGGTGTAGCCGGCCACGCCGCGGATGGCCTGCTCGCGCTCCGCATCGTTGCGGCACAGCAGCAGGTTCGCGATGCCTTCCTCGGTGAGGATGTGCGTGACGTCGTCGCCGTAGATCATGATCGGCGGCAGTTCCATGCTGGCCTGCTCCTGCAGCGTCCACGCATCGAGCCGGTCGACGAAGGCGGGCTGCATGTGCTCGCGGAAGGTCTCGACCATCTGCACCACCAGCTTCTGTCCGCGGGGTGTGCCGGCCGCGCCCCCGCGACCGCTGCGTGCCTCGCGGCCGGCCTTGAGCCACGCTGGGCTCGCATGGCGCCTGCCGCGCGCGTCGGCGCCCATGTTCGGCGCGCCGCCGAATCCTGCGATGCGACCCAGCGTCGCGGTCGAGCTGTTGCCGTCGAGATCGATCTGCAGCGTCGAGCCGATGAACAGGTCGCAGGCATAGTGGCCCGCCGCCTGGCACATCGCGCGGTTGCTGCGCAGACTACCGTCGGGGCCGGTGAAGAACACGTCGGAGCGCGCGCGGATGTAGTCCTCCATGCCCAGCTCGGAGCCGAAGGAGTGCACCGACTCCACCCAGCCGGCCTCGATCGCCGGGATCAGTGCCGGGTGCGGATTGAGCGCCCAGTGCTTGCAGATCTTGCCCTTGAGGCCCAGCGACTCGGCATAGGTCGGCAGCAGCAGCTCGATCGCCGCGGTGTCGAAGCCGATGCCGTGGTTGAGCCGCTGCACGCCGTACTCGGCGTAGATGCCCTTGATGGCCATCATCGCCATCAGCACCTGGATCTCGCTAATCTGCGCCGGGTCGCGCGTGAAGAGCGGTTCGATGAAGTTGGGCCGGGGTGCCTTGACGACGAAGCTCACCCAGCCGGTTGGAATGTCGACACGCGGCAGCGTGGTGGTGGCGCCGTCGACCAGTTCGTTGACCTGCGCGATCACGATGCCGCCCGAGAAGGCGGTGGCCTCCACGATGACCGGTGTGTCTTCGGTGTTGGGGCCGGTGTAGAGATTGCCTTCAGCATCGGCCGCGTGCGCTGCCACCAGCGCGACCTGCGGCGTGAGGTCGACGAAGTAGCGCGCGAACAGTTCGAGGTAGGTGTGGATCGCGCCGATCTCGATGCGCCCACCCGACACCAGCTTTGCCAATCGTCCGCCCTGCGGGCCCGAGAAGCTGAAGTCGAGCTTCGCCGCGATGCCGTTTTCGAAGACGTCGAGATGCTCAGGCAGCGCGAGCACCGACTGGACCATGTGCAGGCCATGCACCTTGGACGGATCGACCTCCACCAGTGCGCGCGCCAGGAAGTCGGCCTGCTTCTGGTTGTTGCCTTCGAGGCAGACGCGATCGCCCGGCTCCAGCACGGCCTCCAGCAGTTTGCCTATCGCCTCAGCAGCGACGCGCTTGCCGACAAGATCGGCGCCGAGTGCGTTGGCCGCTCGCGCGAGGCGCGCGGCGCGGTTCTCGGCCTTGGTGTTCCAGTTCATGCGATCCATGGGGATTCCTCAACCCACCAGTGCCCTGGTGGCAAAAAACAGCACCGACGGACCCATCAGGCAGCCGAGGCCGGTGTGGAAAGTCGCCACCAGTGCGCCGTAGGGCACCAGCTTGCGATCTGTGGCGGCAAGGCCGGCGGACACGCCGCTCACTGTGCCTGCGAGGCCGCCGAACACCATCGCCGAGCGCGGTGTCTTCAGTGCGAGAAAGCGCGCGGCGATCGGGGTGCCGACCATCACGATGATGGCTTTCACCAACCCGGTGGCGATGCTCAGCGCCATCACATCGGGGCTCGCGCCGATGGCAGCACCCGTCACGGGGCCGACGATGTAGGTGACTGCGCCCGCACCAATGGTGGTCATGCTCACTGCATCCGAATAGCCGAAGCTCCACGCAATGGCGGCGCCGACGACGAAGGGCAGCACCGTGCCGAGCAGCAGCGACACCGCGCCGATCAAGCCGGCCTTGCGCGCTTCGGTGGCCTGCACTTCGAAGGCGGTTGCGACGATCGCGAAGTCGCGCAGCATCGCGCCGCCCATCAAGCCGATGCCGCCGAAGAGCGACATATCGGCGAGGCCCTTGTGGCCGCCGGTCTGCGTACCGCCCCAGTAGGCGAGCCCCAGGCCGATGACGATCGCGATGGCGGAACCGTGCACGCGGCCGAAGGTCAGCCGGCGCGAGATCTGGCCCGAGATCAGGATGACCAGGCCGACCACCGCGAAGGCGGTCACGAGGCCGTTCTGCATGGCGGCTTTTTCGAGGATTTCGATCATGGTGTTGCTCCTCGATTCCGTTACTCGGCTTCGGTCAGCAAGGGGTTGTCATGGAGCCTCGGCGCGGCCTCCGTTTCTTCCTCCGGCCGTTCCGAGCGATTGATCGCGGCGATCACGCAAGCGCAGACCGCGACGGCGGCGATGGCCGAGAGCACCGCGACAGGGCCGCCGCGCAGCGCCGACACCATGTCCTGTTGAGCGGCCATGGCCACGACGACGGGGATGTACATGGCGCCCCAGTACTCCACGCCGAGTTCCGTCAGCTTGGGGAGCATGTTTCGCTTCTGCATGTAGAGCCGCGCGAAGATCAGCAGCAGCATGGCGATGCCGACGCCGCCCACATTGGTCTTCACGCCGAGCGCCTGCCCCAGCAGGTCGCCAAGGAAGATGCCCAGCAGGTGGCACACGGCCAGCAGGGCGGTTCCGAAAATGATCATGTGCGTCTCCTTTTGTGTCTCGCGCGGAATGCGCGGCGCTATGGAGACGTACGGTATCGGCGGCCCTCCGCACGATCAATTAACGGGGGACCGCGACGCTTACGGCGCGTGAAACGGTCGCGGGTAAACCCTCAGGCCAGTTCGGACTTCGAACTGCGGCACAGCGCCAGCAACGCGAGCAGATTGGGGTCGCGCTCGCGGGTGCGCAGGAAGTTCACCGCGATGGTCTGGCGCACCAGGTACCTGGGCTGCAGCGGCACCAGCCGCACGTTGGTCGGCAACGCCCCGCGCACGCGGCCTGGCAGCAGCGTGTAGCCGACGCCGCCGCTCACCAGATTCATCAGCGAAAAGATGTCGCCGGTGCGCATCACGACATCGGGCGTGAAGTCGGCGATGCGGAACGACTCCATGAAACCGGCGTAGGTCACGAAGCCTTCGGACAGGCTCACGAAGCGCTCGTGCCGGCACGCGCCGAGGTCGACCTCGCCCATCTCCGCATACTTCGATCCGGTCGGTGCGGCGAAGAAGATGTCGTCTTCGAAGAGCGGCTCGGATTCGACATCCTGCGCTTCGTCGGGAATTGCCATCAGCACCGCGTCGACCGCGCCGTCGCGCAGCTTCTGCAGCAGGTCGGCATTCGAGCCCAGCACTAGCTCGGTGTGCAGGTCGGGCTTGCGCAGCTTCATGCCCATGATGACCTTGGGCACCGTCCGGCTGGTCAGCGAGAAAAGCGAGCCGATGCGGATGCGGTCGGCCGAATAGCCCGCCACTTCGCGCGTGGCCCGGATGCCTTCAGCCATCGTGCGGACGACTTCGCGGGCGACGTCGGCCAGCGCCCGCGCCGCTTCGGTGGGCAGCAGGTTGCGGCCCTCGAGCCGGAACAGCGCACAACGCGCGCCCGTCTCCAGCGAGTGCAATGCGCGATGCACGCTCACGGTGCTGATGTCGAGCTTTTCGGCGGTTCGCGCGAGGTTGCCGGTCTCCATGAAGGCCAGGAGGATCTCCAGCTTGCGGAACGTGATCTCTTCGTCGACGAGGAATGTCATGGGCTGGCAGGAAGTCGGTTTTGAGCCGGATTGTGGGCCGCTTGCGGCGCCGCCGGACGTGTGTCGTTGTGTAAGCGATCCGCTCGGCAGTGGCCTTGGGCCGCCGCAAGCGAAGGTGCGGCCGAATTCCTAGAATGTCTGCCCCATTCTGCAAAGCACTCATGACACAGGGCTCCATCCGCATTCGCGGCGCGCGTCAGCACAACCTCCAGAACCTCGATCTCGACATCCGGACCGGCCAGATGACGGTGGTCACCGGGCCGAGCGGCTCGGGCAAGTCGAGCCTGGTGTTCGACACCCTCTACGCCGAAGGCCAAAGGCGTTACGTCGAGACGTTCTCGGCCTATGCACGGCAGTTTCTCGACCGCATGGACAAGCCGGCGGTCGACAAGGTCGAGGGCGTACCCCCCGCCATCGCCATCGACCAGACGAATCCGGTGCGCTCGTCGCGCTCGACCGTCGGCACGATGACCGAACTCAACGATCACCTGAAGCTGCTCTTCGCGCGCGCGGCGCAGCTGTTCGACCGTGAAACCGCGCTGCCGGTGCGGCACGACTCGCCCGACACGATCTACGCCGAACTGGTTTCCCGTGCGGCAGCGGCGGGCGATCCGCGGGTGGTGTTGACCTTTCCGGTCGAGTTGCCGGCGAGCACCTCGGCGGAAGAAGTCACCCAATGGCTCTCTGCGAGCGGCTTCACGCGCATCCAGGCCGAGCGCGAGGTTGCGACGCCGACTGGCCCGCGCAAGGTGCTCGACGTGGTGGCCGATCGATTCCGCATGTCGAGCGCCGAGCGTGCGCGCGTCATCGAGGCGATCGAAGTGGCGCTCAAGCGTGGCAGCGGGCGGCTCACCGTCTACGCGCTGGCCGCTGAAGAGGGAAGCGAGCCGGAAGTCTGGAAGTTCTCGACCGGCCTGCATTGCCCCGAAAGCGACATCCGCTACACGGACCCGATCCCGTCGATGTTCTCGTTCAACTCGGCCGTGGGTGCGTGCGAGACCTGCCGGGGCTTCGGTCGCGTGATCGGCGTCGATCTCGGTCTCGTGATCCCCAACGACAAGCTCACGCTGCGCGCGGGTGCGATCAAGACCATCCAGACGCCTGCATGGAAAGAGGCGCAGGACGATCTGATGCGCCACGCGGAGGCCGCCGGTATTCCGCGCGACACGCCATGGAACAAGCTCACCGACGAGCAGAAGCAGTGGGTCGTCGAAGGTACGCCCAACTACAAGGAAGGCAACTGGAGCAAGCAGTGGTACGGCATCCGCCGCTTCTTCGGCTACCTGGAGAGCAAGGCCTACAAGATGCACATCCGCGTGCTCTTGTCCAAGTACCGCAGCTACACGCCGTGCCCGACCTGCGCCGGTGCGCGCCTCAAGCTCGAAAGCCTGCTGTGGCGCATCGGCAGCAAGGAAGACGCCGATGACGTGCTCGATCCTTCGAAGCGCTTCATGCCCAAGGGCGCGAAGTGGTCGCGCGCACAGCTCGAATCGCTGCCGGGGCTGTGCCTGCACGACCTGATGCTGATGCCGATCGAACGGCTGCGCCGCTTCTTCGACGGCATGGAGAGCCACGGCAACCAGAGCAACGCGAGCGAAGGCGAGGTGCAGGCGCTCAAGCTGCTGTTCGAGGAAATCACGACGCGGCTGCGCTACCTGCATGACGTGGGCATCGGCTATCTCACGCTGGACCGCCAGAGCCGCACGCTGAGCGGCGGCGAAGTGCAGCGCATCAACCTCACGACCGCGCTCGGCACGTCGCTGGTGAACACGCTCTTCGTGCTTGACGAGCCCAGCATCGGCCTGCATCCGCGCGACATGAATCGCATCACCGAAGCGATGCTGCGCCTGCGCGACGCAGGCAACACGCTGGTGGTGGTCGAGCACGACCCGGCCGTGATGCTCGCGGCGGATCGCGTCATCGACATGGGGCCCGGCCCCGGCGTTCGCGGTGGTCGCGTGGTGTTCGATGGCACCACCAACGCACTGCGCGACGCCGACACGCTGACCGGCCAATACCTCGGCGGCCGTAAGCAGATCGGCATGGGCTTCCGCCGCATGGTGAGCGAGAACACGCCGCGCCTGATCCTCGAAGGCGTGCGCGAGCACAACCTGAAGGATGTGACGGTGGAAATTCCGCTGTCGCGCCTCGTCTGCATCACAGGCGTGAGCGGCTCGGGCAAGTCGACGCTGGTGCAGGACGTGCTCGCGCCGGCGCTGATGCGGCACTTCGGCAGGGCGACCGAGTCACCCGGTGCACACGACCGGCTGCTGGGCGCCGACCATCTGAGCGACGTGGTGTTCGTCGACCAGTCGCCGATCGGCAAGACGGCACGCTCCAATCCCGCGAGCTATGTGGGCGCGTGGGACGCGATCCGCGAGATCTTCGCGACGGCCGCATTGGCGCGCCAGCGCGGCTACACCTCGTCGAAATTCAGCTTCAACAGCGGCGACGGGCGCTGCCCGACCTGCGGCGGCTCGGGCTTCGAGCATGTGGAGATGCAGTTCCTGTCGGACGTGTACCTGCGCTGCCCGGATTGCGACGGCAAGCGCTATCGGCCGGAGATCCTTGAAGTCACCATCGAGCGCAAGGGCCGCACGATGAACGTGGCCGATGTGCTCGAACTGACGGTGGCCGAAGCGGCCGCCACGTTCGATGGCGACCGCGAGGTGCTGCGCGTGCTGCAGCCGATCGTCGATGTGGGTCTCGACTACGTGAAGCTCGGGCAGCCGGTGCCGACGCTGAGCGGCGGCGAGGCGCAGCGCCTGAAACTCGCGGGCTTCCTGGCGGAGGCCGCGAAGAGCGGCAGCGCGAGCAAGCAGCCGCTGGCGCGCAAGGGCACGCTGTTCCTCTTCGACGAGCCGACGACCGGCCTGCACTTCGACGACATCGCCCGGCTGATGCGCGCGCTGCGCAAGCTGCTCGATGCGGGGCATTCGCTGGTGGTGATCGAGCACAACCTCGACGTGATCCGCGCGAGCGACTGGATCATCGACCTCGGCCCCGAAGGCGGCGAGGGCGGTGGCCAGATCGTCGCGGTCGGCACGCCGGAGCAGGTGCGCGAGAACCGTGCGTCGCTGACTGGTGAGGCGCTGGCGGACTACGAACTCGCGATCGGCCCGGGTGCATACAAGGTGGCCGAGCGTGCGGCACGCGAGTACGCGGCGCATGCGCAGCCGGTGCAGGGGCGCGATGCGATCCAGATCGTCAATGCGCGCGAGCACAACCTGAAGCACCTGTCGGTCGATATTCCACGCGGCAAGTTCAGCGTGGTGACCGGCGTGAGCGGATCGGGCAAGTCGACGCTGGCGTTCGACATCCTCTTCAACGAAGGGCAGCGGCGGTATCTCGAATCGCTCAATGCCTATGCGCGGAGCATCGTGCAGCCGGCGGGGCGGCCCGAGGTGGATGCTGTGTACGGCATTCCGCCGACGGTGGCGATCGAGCAGCGTCTGTCGCGCGGCGGGCGCAAGAGCACAGTGGGCACGACGACCGAGGTGTGGCATTTCCTGCGGCTGCTGTACGTCAAGCTCGGGGTGCAGCATTGCATCCACGACGGTGCGGCGGTGCAGCCGCAGACGCCGGACAGCATCGCGGCGCAGTTGCTGAAGAACTTCAAGGGACAGCACGTCGGGCTGCTTGCGCCGCTGGTGACGAATCGCAAGGGTGTCTACACCGAGCTCGCCGACTGGGCGCGTCCGCGCGGCTACACGCATCTGCGGGTGGATGGCGAGTTCCTGCCGACGACCAACTTCCCGCGCATCGATCGCTTCAAGGAACACAGCATCGAGCTGCCGGTCGCGAGCCTCGATGTGCTGCCTTCGCAGGAAACCGAACTGCGGCAGGCACTCGCGCGTGCGCTGGAGCACGGTAAGGGCGTGGTGCATGTGCTGAGCGATCTCACCGGGCTTCGCGGCGCGATGATGGCCGGTGCGCCGACCAACGGGATCGGGCGTGCGCATGTCTTTTCGACACTGCGCGCGTGTCCGGTGTGCAGCACCAGTTATGCGGAGCTCGATCCGCGTCTGTTCTCGTACAACAGCAAGCACGGCTGGTGCCCCGATTGCGTGGGCACGGGCGTGAAGCTCACGAAGGAGCAGCGCAAGGTCTACGACGACTCGGTGATGGCCGACGACCAGAAGGGGCGCGAGCAGACTTTTGCGGAGCCTGAAGCCGAGGACGTGGGTGATGTGGCGTGTCCGAAGTGCGAGGGCACGCGGCTCAACCCCACAGCGCGTGCGGTGCTGTTCGGTGCTTCGGATGCATCGGGCAATGGCGGCATCGGTATCACGCAATTGGCGCGCATGAGCGTGAGCGACATTCGCGTGTGGTTCGAAGGCTTGCGGCTTTCGGGGCGTGAGGCGGAGATCGCGCGCGACCTGGTGCCAGAGATTCGCAGCCGGCTTGAATTCCTCGAAGAGGTGGGGCTGGGGTATCTCACGCTCGATCGCGGCGCGCCGACATTGAGCGGCGGCGAGGCGCAGCGCATTCGTCTGGCGGCGCAGCTCGGCAGCAATCTGCAGGGCGTCTGTTACGTGCTCGACGAGCCGACGATCGGCCTGCATGCGCGCGACAACCAGATCCTGCTGGATGCCCTGCACAAGCTGGGTGACAAGGGCAACACGCTGGTGGTGGTGGAACACGACGAGGACACGATCCGTCGCGCCGATCACATCATCGATATCGGTCCGAGTGCGGGCAAGCGCGGTGGGCGCTTGGTTGCCGAGGGCACGGTGGCCGAGATCCAGGCGGCGAACGATTCGCAGACGGGGCGCTATCTGCGGGATGCGATCAAGCATCCGCTGCAGGCGCGGCGGCCTGTACCGTCGCCGGAGCCGGGTGCGCCGGACTGGCTGACGGTGCGTGACGCTGACATGCACAACCTTCAGGATGTGACGGTGTCGCTGCCGCTGAAGCGGTTGGTGGCGGTGACGGGCGTGAGCGGCTCGGGCAAGTCGACGCTGGCGCGCGACGTGTTGCTGGCCAATGTGCACGCGGTGGTGGTGCAACGCATGACGAAGGCGGGGCGCGATTCGGATGCCGCGGGCAAGCGGCCGGCGTGGGCCGGCTGCAAGTCGGTGGAGGGGTACGAGACGATCGATCGCGTGCTCGAGGTCGACCAGACGCCGATCGGCAAGACGCCGCGCAGTTGCCCGGCGACCTACATCGGGTTCTGGGACACGATTCGCAAGCTGTTTGCGGACACGCTGGAGGCGAAGGCGCGAGGCTATGGGCCGGCACGCTTCAGTTTCAACACGGGTGAGGGGCGTTGTCCGGGGTGCGAGGGCGCTG
Organism: Variovorax sp. Sphag1AA; assembly: GCF_014192575.1. GTDB lineage: Bacteria > Pseudomonadota > Gammaproteobacteria > Burkholderiales > Burkholderiaceae_C > Variovorax. The sequence continues at coordinate 101,424 of NZ_JACHYC010000002.1, forward strand.
GCGTTCGCACGATCGAGATGAGTTTCCTGCCCGACGTGAAGGTACCTTGCGAGGTGTGCCATGGGGCGCGCTTCAATCCGGAAACGCTGGCGGTGAGCTGGCGTGGCAAGAGCATCGGCGATGTGCTGCAAATGGAGGTGGACGAGGCGGTGGAATTCTTTGCCTCGATGCCGAACATCAGTCACCCTTTGCAGTTGCTGAAGGATGTGGGGCTGGGGTATCTGACGCTGGGGCAGCCTTCGCCGACGTTGTCGGGTGGGGAGGCGCAGCGGATCAAGCTGGTGACGGAGTTGAGCAAGGTGCGCGACGATGTCACGCGGCGGGGCAACAAGACGCCGCACACGCTCTATGTGCTCGACGAGCCCACTGTGGGCTTGCACATGGCGGATGTGGAGAAGCTGATCCACGTGCTGCACCGGCTGGTGAATGGCGGGCACAGCGTGGTGGTAATCGAGCACGATCTCGATGTGATCGCCGAGGCGGATTGGCTGATCGATCTGGGGCCTGAGGGCGGTAACGGGGGTGGGCGCATCGTGGCTGCTGCGCCGCCTGAGGAGGTTGTGGCGCTGGGGACGCACACGGGGGTGGCCTTGGCGCCTGTGTTGGCTCGGGCGGCGCGGTCTTCCAGTGTTGTTGTGCCATTGCCTGTTCAGGATCACGCTGCTGAAGGGTTGCGTAAGGAGGCCTGAGTTCGCTTTCTTTGGGGCGTCCGCCCGGTCTGCGCCGCACCGCAGACCGGGCTCCAGGGTCTTCTGCGGGCGCTGCCTTTGTTGGCGGGGTACGCTTGGGGATGCTTACCGTCTTCAATGACCTCCATACCGTTCATCACGGCAAGGTGGAGATGTTTCGCGGGCAGTTGGTGCCTTGCTTTGAAGTGCCGGCTCGTGCGGACTATGTGCTGCGGGAATTGCAGGAGCGCAATCTGGGGCTGATCGTGCCGCCTGTCGTATTTGACGAAGCGGTGCTGGCGCGGGTTCATTCGCAGCGCTATCTCGACTTTCTCTCCACCGCGTGGGACGAATGGGTTGCGCTCGATCCTGCCAACGTGGACCGCGATGCGCTGCCTTCCTATTGGCCGATTCGTACTTTCCGCGCCGATGTGCTGCCGGCGAGTTTTCCGGCGCGCATGGGGTTGTTCTCGTATGACGCTGGTACGCCGCTGACTGCAGGCACTTGGCAGGCCGCACGAGCGGGCGCCTTCTGCGCATTGACGGCCGCGGCGCGCGTGCTGCGCGGAGAGCGCGCCGCTTTCGCGTTGACGCGGCCGCCGGGGCATCACGCGGGGGCGGATTTCTTTGGGGGCTACTGCTTTCTCAACAACGCTGCGATTGCGGCGCAGGCGCTGCGCGATGCGGGCGTGGATCGCGTCGCGGTGCTGGACATCGACTATCACCATGGCAACGGCACGCAGGCGATCTTCTATGACCGCGCCGATGTGCAGTTCACCAGCATTCATGGCGATCCGCACACCGAATATCCGTATTACCTGGGCTATGCCGACGAGCGTGGCGCGGGTGATGGGCTGGGCTTCAATCGCAACATCCCGTTGCCGCGCGGCACGGGCTTCGAGAAGTGGCGTGATGCCTTGAAGGACGCGCTGCGTGGCATCGCCGAGTTCAAGGCCGGAGCGCTCGTCGTGTCGCTTGGCCTTGATACGTTTGAGGGCGATCCGATTGCGGGCTTCACGCTCGCCACGCCCGACTATCTACGTATCGGCGAAGACCTCGCGCGGGCCGGTCTGCCGACTGTCTTCGTTTTCGAGGGCGGGTACGCGGTGGCGGAGGTGGGCGCGAATGCGGTGAACGTGTTGGACGGATTCATGCAACACATTGCCTGACCGGGGGCTTACCCGGTTGCCTGTTGAATGTCCCGGCGGCCAAATGGCGGGCCTTTAACGGGAGCAACAACATGATTCGTCGACACCTTCTCTGCGCTGCCTTGCTGGGCGCCGCGGTGACCACGGGCGCGTATGCGCAAGGTTTTCCGAGTCGGCCGATCAAGCTGATCATCGCCTTCCCTGCCGGCGGGCCGACCGACATCACGATGCGGCAACTGGCCGACAACGCATCGAAGATCATTGGCCAGCCGATCGTGATCGACAACAAGCCCGGTGCGGGCGGCACGCTGCCTGCACAGGCATTGCAGACCGCGGCGCCCGATGGCTACACCATCGCGCAGATTCCGCTCGGCGTGTTCCGCCTGCCGTACACCACCAAGATCACGTGGGACCCGGTGAAGGACATCAGCTATGTCATCAATCTCACGGGTTACGCGTTCGGCATCGCGGTGCCGGCCGACAGCCCGTTCAAGAGCTGGAACGACTTCGTCGCCTACGCGAAGGCCAATCCGGGGCGGCTCACCTACGGTTCGACGGGCACGCTGACGAGCCCGCACCTGACGACCGAGCTGATCGCGCAGCAGCTTGGCATCCAGCTCCAGCATGTGCCTTACAAAGGCAGCGCAGATCTCGCACAGGCGGTTCTTGGCGGGCATTTGATGGCGATCGCCGATTCCACCGGCTTCGCGCCGCTGGTCGAGTCGGGCAAGCTGCGGGTGCTCAACACGTGGGGCGACAAGCGGCTCGCGAAATTCCCCGATGCGCCGACGCTGAAGGAGCTTGGGATCGACGTGGTGCAGAACTCGCCGTTCGGCATTGGCGCACCCAAGAACACGCCGCCGGAAATCGTGAAGAAGCTGCACGACGCGTTCAAGCAGGCGATGGAGGAGCAGAGCTACGTCGCCGCGCTGGGCCGTTACGACATGCTGCCGATCTACATGAACTCCGCCGACTACACGAAGTTCGCGCAGACGACGTTCACGCGCGAGAAGGCGTTGATCGAGAAGCTGGGGCTCGCGAAGCCGCAATGAAAAAAGCCCCGCATGCGGGGCTTTTTTGTTGTGCGCGGATGCGTTACTTGGCGCGCGCCGCGATGGCCTGTTCGGCCTTGGTCACGAGGTCGTTGCCGACGGTCGACTTCCACTTGTTGTAGACCGGGCGGGTGGCCTTGATGAAGGCATCGCGCTCGGCGGGCGTCAGGTTGGTCACGGTCACGCCCATGGCGGCGATGTCCTTGAGCACGGGCTTGTCGGCTTCGACGAGGCCCTTGCGAGCCAACGTGATGTTCTGCTTGCCTGCGTCGATGGCGGCCTGGCGGACGATGGCCTGGTCGGCCGGGGTCCATGAGGACCACACTTCCTTGTTGACGACGAACACGAGCGGGTCGCAGACGTAGCCCCAGGTGGTGACGAACTTCTGTCCGACCGTGTGCATCTTGAGCACGGTGAAGAGGAAGAGCGGGTTCTCCTGGCCGTCGACCGCGCCGCTGGCGAGTGCGGGCTGCGCATCGGCCCAGCTCATCTGGGTCGGGTTGGCGCCGAGTGCGGTGAAGGTGTCGGAGAAGATCGGCGAGCCGACGACGCGGATCTTCATGCCCTTGAGATCATCGGGTGACTTGATCGGCTTCTTGGAGTTGGTGATTTCGCGGAAGCCGTTTTCGCCCCATGCGAGGGGCACGACGCCAGCCTTTTCGAGGGTGGCGAACATTTCCTTGCCGACTGCCCCTTGGGTGAGGGTGTCGACGGCGGTGTAGTCGGGCATGAGGAAGGGCATCGAGAACAGGTTCAACTGTTTGACCTGCGGCGACCAGTTGATGGTGGAGCCGACGGCCATGTCGATGACGCCCTGGCGGAGTGCGCTGAATTCGCGGGTCTGGTCGCCCTGGATGAGCGAGACGCCGGGGTAGAGCTTGATGTTGATGCGGCCCTGGGTACGCTCCTTGACGAGGTCGGCCCAGATGCGGCCTGCTTCACCCCATGGGGTTGGGGGGCCTAGCACCAGGGACATCTTGTATTCGGCCTTGTAGTTCTGGGCGGTGGCGCTGACGGAGAAGCCGCCCAGGGCGGCTGCGACGGCCAGGAGGCCGATGAGGGAACGACGGAACTTCATGACTTGGTCTCCTTTGGGTTAACTGCTTATGTGGGGGGGGGGCCGCCCGGGTTGCGGTGCGGCGCTGCGGGCTTCACTACGCCGGCCGCTTCGCGGCTGCCCTGCGGTGCTCGCCTTTCGCGGGGTCTCGCGCAAACTCGCTTCGCTCAGACATGCGCGAGCCCTTGTCCGCGAAAGGCTGCGCTCCTCGGCGGCGTAGAGGCGCCCGCAGCGCCGCATCGCAACCCGGGCTCCGCTGTGCACGAGGGAGCGGCTCGTCTGCGACGTCGCGAGGGGTTGATCGACAGCGGAGTTTGGGGCGGACAGTTCTTCCCTAACTTTTCCACGGTGGTGGGCGGCATGGGCTTGGCCGGCCGTTGCGGCACCGCCGAGCAGCGCAGCGGTATGCGGATCAGGGCTGCGCATGTTTGAGCGAAGCGAGTTTGCGCGGACCCCGCGTACCGCGAGCAGCGCAGGGCAGCCGCGAAGCGGCCGGTGACGTCGGCCGGCCAAGCCCATGCCGCTCACCACCGCCCCCCACCCCGAAGTCACTCATTTCAATACCCCAACTCATGAGGCAGCCACAGCGCCAGCCCAGGCCAGATGATCACAGCGACCATCACGAGGAACATCGCGAACAGCATCCATCCGACCCATCGCACGGTTTCTTCCATGCGCACGTTGGCAATGCGGCACGACACCATCAGGTTCACGGCCAGCGGCGGGGTGAACTGCCCGAGCGCGACCTTGAGCGTGAGGATCACGCCGAACCACACCGGGTCCCACTTGTAGTGCTGCACGATCGGCCACAGCAGCGGCACGAAGATCAGGAAGATCGACACGCCGTCGAGGAACATGCCGACGGTGATGAGCAGGAGGATCAGCAGCGACAGCACGCCGTATTCGCCCAATCCCGAGTTGACGATCGCGCGTGTGACCGGGTCGATCACGCCCAGCGTCGAGAGCGAATACGCAAAGATGCCCGCGAGCGACACCACCAGCAGGATCACCGCCGAGAGTTCGCCTGATTCGCGCAGGATCGCGAAGAGGTCGCGGACCTTGATCGTGCGGTGGATCGCCATGCCGACGAAGAGGCCGTAGAACACCGCCACCACAGCAGCTTCGGTCGGCGTGAAGAGGCCGGCGCGCATGCCGCCGAGGATGAGCACCGGCGCAGCGAGGCCCCAGGTCGCTTCGCGGAAGCTCTTCCAGAAAGGCGGACGCGGCAGGCTCGATTCGAGCGCGCCCATCTTGTGTTTGCGCGCGAGCCACACGGCCGGAACGATGAGCGCGATGCCGGCGAGGATGCCCGGCACCATGCCGGCCGCGAAGAGCGCCGGGACCGATGCGCCTGGCACGAGCACCGAATAGACGATGAACGCGACCGAAGGTGGGATCAGGATGTCCGTCGCCGCCGCCGCGCCGACGACGCTGGCGGAATAGGCGTCCGGATAGCCTGCGCGCGACATTGCCGCGATCATCACCGCGCCGACCGCTGCCGCATTGGCCGGGCCCGAGCCCGAGATGCCGCCCAGGAACATCGCGACCACGATCGCCACCAGCGGCAGCATGCCGGGTCCGCGCCCGACGATCGCGATCGCGAAATTGACCAGCCGAAGCGCCACACCGGAGCGATCGAAGATCGACCCCACCAGCACGAACATCGGGATCGCCAGCAGCGGGTACTTGCCGAGGCCGGCATAGAAGTTCTGCGGCACCGCGAGCAGACCGAACCATTGCGCATCGCCGTTTGCCAGGGCAATGCAGGCCGCGCCCGCGAGGCCGAGCGCCGCGCCGATCGGCACGCCGACCAGCATCATCACGATGAAGGCGACGAAGAGGAGCGTCGGGATCATTGCTTCGCGTCCTCGTCGTTCGTCTTCCGTCCGCGGCGGATGAACAGGCCCACGGCACGCAAGGCGATCGCGAGCGACACGATCGGCAGCCAGATCGAATACCACCACTGCGGCACACCGATGCCGGGGGAGGTCTCTTCGAAGCGATAGTCGTCCCACACCACGCGCACGCTCAGTGCGGCGATCAGGAAGAAGAGCAGCGCCACCATTGCCGCGCCGAACTGCGCGAGGCGCTTGCGGCGGGCCATCGAGCCGCTTTCGGCGAAGTATTCGATGCGGATGTGGCGGTCACGCGCCACGGCGGCGGAGCCGGCCACCAGGGCCAGCAGGATCATGAGGAACACCGAGAACTCTTCCGTCCACGCGAAGGAGGAGTCGGTGAAGTAGCGCACCACGACGTTGGCGAAGGTGATGCACGCCAGAAGGCCCATGATGACCACCGTCGCCCAGTCCTCGATGGCGAGCGGCACGCGCGTCTGCTCGTCGGCGGCTTCGATTTCAGGGGGGAGGGGGCTGGCGGCGTCCAGCACGGGGCCGGACTCGTTGGGAGTGGTCATCGGACAGCTGAGGCATACGCCGTGTCGCCGGGCGGTCGCCGGGACGCGATCCGTACACCTCGACAGGGAAGCAGTGATCGATCGTAACGATCGATGACCTTTCATTCATCGGGGGATTTCCTTAGCTCCTCCCCCGATGCCTGCCTCCCGATGCCGGTCAGTCGAAGTAGCTTCGGGCCCGGTCGAGGTGCTCGCGGCACTCGCGGACCATGCGGTCGAGCAGCTCCGCGCAGGTCGGCACGTCGTCGATCAGCCCGATGCATTGGCCGGCCGAAACCACGCCGCCGTTGACTTCGCCGGACGCCAGCGCCGCCCGGCCTCGTACGCCGGCGACCAGCGGGCGGATGTCCTCGAACTGGCAGCCGCCGGGGCGGTTCTCGGTCGCGACCACTTCCTCGGAGATCGCGTTCCTGAACACGCGCGCGGTGTTCTTCATGGTGCGGAACATCAGCTTGGTGTCACGCTCCGAGGCTGCGACCAGCGCCTGCTTGATGTTGTAGTGGATCGGCGCTTCCTGCGTCACGCAGAAGCGTGTGCCCATGTTGACGCCTTCGGCGCCAAGCGACAGCGCCGCCGCCATGCCCCGTCCGTCCGCGATGCCGCCAGAGGCAATGATCGGGATGCTGAGCGCGCGCGCCGCGATCGGCAGCAGCACGAGGCCCGGTACGTCGTCCTCGCCCGGATGGCCCGCGCATTCGAAGCCGTCGACCGACACCGCGTCGACGCCATTGCGCTCCGCCGAGAGCGCATGACGCACGGACGTGCACTTGTGGACGATCTTGATCCCGTGCGCCTTGAACTGCGCAATGAAGTCCCGCGGGCTGTTGCCAGCCGTCTCGACGATCTTCACGCCGCTGTCGATGATGGCCTGCACGTATTCGGCATACGGCGGCGGCTTCATCGCGGGGAGGATCGTGAGATTCACGCCGAACGGCTTGTCGGTCATCGTGCGCGTGCGCTCGATCTCGCGGCGCAGGTCGTCGGGCGTCTGCTGCGTGAGCGCCGTGATGATGCCCAGGCCGCCGGCGTTGGAGACCGCCGAGGCCAGCTCCGCCAGCCCGACCCATTGCATGCCGCCCTGGATGATCGGGTAGCGGATGCCGAGCAGTTCGGTGACGCGGGTCTTCATGATCAGAGCGCCTTGACGAGTTCCGGCACGGCCGTGAACAGATCAGCCACGAGGCCGTAGTCGGCCACCGAGAAGATCGGGGCTTCTTCGTCCTTGTTGATCGCGACGATGACCTTGGAGTCCTTCATGCCCGCAAGGTGCTGGATCGCGCCGGAGATGCCTGCTGCGATGTAGAGCTGCGGGGCGACGATCTTGCCGGTCTGGCCGACCTGCCAATCGTTGGGGGCGTAGCCTGCGTCCACGGCTGCACGGCTGGCTCCCAGTGCTGCACCGAGCTTGTCCGCCAGGGGCGTCATCACTTCGTTGAACTTCTCGGCGCTGCCCAGCGCCCGGCCACCCGAGACGATGATCTTGGCTGCCGTCAGTTCGGGGCGGTCGCTCTTGGTGACTTCACGGCCCACGAAGCTGCTCTTGCCGCTGTCCGCCACACCTTCTGCGTTCTCGACTGCTGCGCTGCCGCCGGTAGCTGCTGCAGCGTCGAAGCCGGTGGTACGAACGGTGATGACCTTGATCGAATCACTGCTCTGCACGGTCGCAATGGCGTTACCGGCGTAGATCGGGCGCTCGAAGGTGTCGGCACTATCCACCTTGGTGATGTCGCTGATCTGGGCCACATCCAGCTTGGCTGCGACGCGCGGAGCTACGTTCTTGCCGTTGGCAGTGGCGGGGAACAGGATGTGGCTGTAGTTCTTCGCAATGGCGAGAACCTGCGCTGCAACGTTCTCGGCAAGGTTGTCAGCCAGGGAGGGGCTATCCGCCACGATCACCTTGGCAACACCTGCCACTTGAGAGGCGGCCTTGCCGGCTTCAGCGGCATTGGCGCCAGCCACGAGAACGTGCACATCCCCGCTTTGGCAGGCAATCCCTGCGGTCACGGTGTTCAGGGTCGCCGGCTTGAGGGTGGCGTGGTCGTGTTCGGCAATAACAAGTACGGTCATGACAGTCTTCCTCAGATCACCTTGGCTTCGTTCTTCAGCTTGTCCACCAGCGCTGCGACATCGGGCACCTTGATGCCGGCGCCGCGCTTGGGAGGCTCTGCAACCTTGAGGGTCTTCAGGCGAGGAGTTGCGTCCACGCCCAGATCCGCCGGGGTCACCGTGTCGAGCTGCTTCTTCTTGGCCTTCATGATGTTGGGCAAGGTGACATAGCGCGGCTCATTCAGGCGCAGGTCGGAGGTGATGACTGCGGGGAGCGAGAGGGACAGGGTTTCGAGGCCGCCATCCACTTCGCGGGTAACGCTGACCTTGTCGCCCGCGACTTCGACCTTGGAGGCGAAGGTGGCCTGGGGCAGATCAGCCAGCGCAGCCAGCATCTGGCCGGTCTGGTTGTTGTCGTCGTCGATGGCCTGCTTGCCGAGGATGACGAGCCCGGGTTGTTCCTTGTCGACCAGCGCCTTGAGCAGCTTGGCGACGGCGAGCGGCTGAAGTTCTTCCGCCGATTCAACGAGGATGCCGCGATCCGCACCGATGGCCATCGCGGTGCGCAGCGTCTCCTGGCACTTCGCATCGCCGCAGGACACGGCGATGACCTCGGTGGCAACGCCCTTCTCCTTCAACCGAACAGCCTCTTCGACAGCAATCTCGTCGAAGGGGTTCATGCTCATCTTCACATTGGCAATGTCCACACCGGTGCCATCGCTCTTCACGCGCACCTTCACGTTGTAGTCGACGACCCGCTTGACGGGAACAAGGATCTTCACGGTCTTACTCCTTCGATTGCAAATTCGTTCACTCGAGCTTCGCGCCCGATTGCTTGATCAGGCGCTCCCAGATCGGGCGCTCCTTCTTGTAGGCCTCGGCAAAGATCTCGGGCGAGCTGTCCTTCACCTCGAAGCCCATTGCCGCGATGCGCGATTGCACGTCGGGCTGTTGCGTTGCCTTGCGGACTTCCGCGGCGATTCGCTCCACGATGGGCTTCGGCGTCTTGGCCGGTACGGCAATCGCGAGCCAGCCGGTCACGCGATAGGCCTCGTCCTTCAGGCCCTGTTCGGCCAGCGTGGGCACGTTCGGCAGCACGCTCATGCGGCGGTCGCCGGTCACGCCGATCGCCTTGAGCTTGCCCGCCTCGATGTGCGGCTTGGCGACCAGCGCGCTCGCGAAGGCCATCTGGATCTGCCCGCCCAGCAGGTCCTGGATCATCGGCGCCTCACCCTTGTAGGCAACATGGTTCATGTCCGCTTGCTGCGTGAGGCTCATGTGCGCGCCTGCCAGATGCGGATAGGCCCCGATGCCGTACGAGCCATAGGCGACCTTGCCCTTGTTGTCGCTGACGTACTTCAAGAGCTCGGGGCCGGTCTTGACCGGCACGCTCGGGTTCACCACCAGCACCAGCGGGGCCGCCGCGATCTGATAGACCAGCGTGAGGTCGCGCTCCGTGTCGTAGGGCAGCTTCGCGTACAGGAACTGATTGGTCAGCAGCGAATTGCTCAGCGACAACACGATCGTGTAGCCGTCAGGCGCGGCCTTGGCGACGGCGTCGGTGCCGATGATGCCGGCCGCTCCGGCCTTGTTGTCGACGATCACCGGCTGGCCCATGCTGGCCGCCATCTTCTCGCCGATCACACGTGCGAGCACATCGGTGGCACCACCCGCGGGGAAGGGCACCACCAGCCGGATCGGCTTGGAGGGATAGGTCTGGGCGTGCACGGCTGCAAGGCCGAAGAGGGCGGCAGCGGATGCCGCCACGCGCAGGCACGTCCTGCGGCTGGGCAGAAATGCGTTCATGGTTGTCTCCTGAATTCGTATGGATCTGTGACGGCTACTGGAGCACGACCTGCGTCTTGAACGGCAGGCGGTCCAATGACTGCGCGAGTTGCGTTTGCAGTTGCGAGGCCTTGGCGCCTGCCGCTGCTGAATCGACGATCACCTTCAGCGCGCTTTCGCCTTCCGGCTCGACGCGCGGTCGCGCCGAATCGCCGATGCCCAATGCCTTGCAGGCTTCATCGACGATGGTCTCCGCCACCTTGCGTGCGGCCATCGCGCGCAACTGGGGCTTGTAGATCTTGCCGACGTTGGTCATCGGCATGTGCTCGATCACGATCACCGACTTCGGCTTGGCGGGCGCTTCGTCGACACGCTCGCCGGTGAAGGCGAGCAGTTCCGCTTCGGTCACCGACGCGCCGGGCACCAGCGTCGCGAAGGCCACCGGCAGTTCGCCCGCATAGGCATCGGGCGCGCCTACCGCAGCACAGAGCTGCACCGCAGGGTGGGCGCCGAGCGCATCCTCGATGACCTTCGGATCGATGTTGTGGCCGCTGCGGATGATGAGGTCCTTGGAGCGGCCCGAGAGATTGAGCCGTCCTTCGCCGTCGATCCAGCCCAGGTCGCCGGTCGCGAGCCAGCCGTCGGCAGTGAACGCCTTCGCGGTGTCGGCCGGATCGACGAAGCCCGAGAACACGTTGGGCGACTTGAACAGCACCATGCCCTGTTGGCCGACCGGCAGTTCGCGATCGCTCGCGTTGCCGTTCTGGTCGAGCGCGACGATGCGCATCTGCGAATAGGGCAGGCGGAAGCCGACGCAGCCGGCCGGCCCGTTCACGCCGGGCGGTGTGATCGTGGAAATGCCGGCCATCTCGGTCATGCCGAGGCTCTCGTGCACATGCAGGCCGAAGAGCCGCTCGAAGCGCGCCGCCAGCTCGGGCGGCAACACAGCAGCGCCAGTGCGGCAGTAGCTGATCGACGAGATGTCTGCGCCGTCGAGCGGCACGTTGGCAAGCGCGGCGAGCACCGTGGGCACTGCCGAGAGCGACGTCGCCCGGTACTTCTCGACCAGCCGCCAGTAGTTCGCCATCACCTCCTTGTTGCGCAGAAGCGATGGCGTCGGAATGATCATCTCGACACCCGCCGACAGCAGCGCGAGCGATGCCGGCAGCACGCCCGCGACATGGAACAGCGGGTAGCCGTTGATCGAGGTGGCCTTCGAGTTCTGTCCGGTGAGCTTGATGCTGGCCCACGCGGTGAACACCTGCGCGCCGTGACTGTGCTTTGCGAGCTTGGGTGCGCCGGTGGTGCCGCCAGTGTGGAAGTACGCAGCGATGTCGCTCGCCTGGATGTCGCGCCCGCTCACCAGATGGTCGCCGGGTTCCTTCGACCGTTCCTCGAGAAAGTCGAGCACGCCGTCGGGCAGCGGCCCGGCAGTGCCCTGCGCTTCATCGTGCGGCGCAACGCGGAGCACCGTCGTGAGCGAGGGCACCTCGCCGCGCAGGCGCATGGCCTTCGACCACATGCCCGATTCGGCATCGTTGCCGTAGGCGATCAGCACCTTCGCGCGTGCGGCCTTCATCAGCGAGACGAGCTTCTCGTCGGTAAGCAGCGGATTGAGCGGTTGCGCGATGCCGGCGGCGGCCCCACCCCAGAGCGCGAGATGGTTCTCCAGGCAACCCGGCAGCAGGATCGCGATCGCATCGTCGGGGCCGACGCCGAGCCGGTGAAGCAGATTCGCCGTCTGGTGGATTCCGGCGAGCAGCTGTGCGTACGACCAGCGGATCGGCTCGTCGTCCGGATTGCCGGTGCGCAGGAAAGTCAGCGCGGTCTTGTCGCCGAAGGCGGCTGCCGAGTTGCGGAAGATCTCGTAGGTGCTGCGCACCGTGAGCGCTTCGGCGAGCGGCGTTTCTTCGAGCTTGCGGATGTCGTCGAGACCGCGGATCGGAAACGACGCGCTGAAAGGCGCGGCGATGGGCGGGGGCGTCGTGCTCATGAGCAAACCCTCAGGCGCGGCCGAGCGCGATGTAGCGCTGCAGGTGATGGTCCTCGTCGCCGAGCTGGTGGTCGATCATCACCAGCCGCTTGGCGAAGTGCGCGAGCGGCAGTTCCCAGGTCATGCCGATGCCACCGTGCATCTGGATGCTTTCCTGCGCGACCAGCGTGCCAATGCGGCCGATACTGAACTTCGCGGCCGACAGCGCGCGTTCGCGCGTGACGCGGTCCGCATCCATCGCTGCGGCTGCATTGATAACGGCGGAGCGTGCCTGCTCGATCTCCAGCAGCAGATCGGCCATGCGATGCTGCAACGCCTGGAAGCTGCCGATGAAAACGCCGAACTGCTTGCGCGTGCGCAGGTACTCCAGCGTGGCGTCCTTGGCCGACCCCATTGCGCCGAGTGCTTCTGCGCAGAGCGCAAGCACGCCGCGTCCGATGGCACGTTCGAGCGTGTCGAAGGCCTTGCCTTCTGCGCCGAGCAGTGCATCGCCGCCAACCTTGGCGTTGTCGAAGGTCAGTTCCGCCACGCGGCCGCCGTCGATCGCGGGGCAGCCGCGCACCTTGAGGCCCGGCGTGTTCGCGGGCACGAGAAAGAGCGAGATACCCGCTTCGTCGTCCATGCCGCCCGAGGTGCGTGCGGAGACCACGAAGAGGCTCGCCTGCTCGCCCTGCTGCACGACAGCCTTCACGCCATCGAGCACCCAGCCGTCGCCACTGCGCTCGGCGCGTGTCTGAACGCGCGACAACTCGTAGTGCGATTCCGGCTCGTCGTGAGCGAACGCGGCCACTGTGCCGCCGATGATCTCGGCCAGCTTCGCCTTCTGCGCGTCGTTGCCCGAAACGGAGATCGCCTCGCCGGCCATGACGGCACCCAGCAGCGGCTCGACCACGAGCCTGCGTCCCAGTTCCTCGAAGACCACGGCAACGTCGAAGCCCGCGCCGCCAAAGCCGCCATCGGCTTCGCTGAACAGCGCGCCGATCACGCCCAGATCCGCGAACTGCTTCCAGATCTCCTTGCTGAAGCCTTCCTTCGATTGCGCGATGCGATTGCGCGCCTCGAAGCCGTATTGCTCCGCGATGAAGCGGTTCAGGCTGTCGGCGAGCATGCGCCGATCTTCGGTGTGTTCGAAGTTCATGACCGTTCCTCTCTCAGAGCCCGAGGATCATCTTGGAGATGATGTTCTTCTGGATTTCGTTGGAGCCGCCGAAGATCGACAGCTTGCGATTGTTGAAGTAGCGCGCTGCGGCAGCCGGTGCGGGACTGAATGCCTCGCCGGTGAAGCCTTCCGCGAGCGCTTCCGCGACGAAGGGCCGCGCCTGCACACCCATCGCGCGCCGCGCGAGCGACGAGATCTCCTGCCGGATCTCGGTGCCGCGGATCTTGAGCATCGAGCTTTCCGCGCCCGGCACGCCGCCACCGGCCACCGCCGCGATCACGCGCAGGTTGGTGGTCTTCATGTTCTCGAGGTCGATCTCGACCTTCGCCATGCGCGCCGCGAAGGCCGGGTCTTCGGCAAGCGGGCGTCCGTTCTTTTTCTGCTTGGCGGCGATGACCTTGAGTTGCTCCATCGCAGCGACCGAGAAGCCCACGCCCGCGATGTTCGTGCGCTCGTAGGTCAGCAGGTACTTGGCGCAGGTCCAGCCTTTGTCTTCCTCGCCGACGAGGTTCTCGGCGGGCACGCGCACGTCGGAGAAGAACACTTCGTTGACTTCATGCTCGCCATCGAGCGTGATGATCGGACGCACTTCCACACCGGGCGACTTCATGTCGATCAGGAGGAAGCTGATGCCTTCCTGCTTCTTGGCGTCCTTGTTGGTGCGCACCAGGCAGAAGATCATGTCCGCATGCTGGCCCAGCGTGGTCCAGGTCTTCTGCCCGTTGACGATGTAGTGATCGCCCTTGGCATCACGACCACGCACCGCGGAAGTCTTGACCGATGCGAGGTCGGAGCCTGCGCCCGGCTCCGAATAGCCCTGGCACCACCAGTCGCTGCCGTCGAGGATGCGCGGCAGCCAGTGCTGCTTCTGCGCCTCGTTGCCGTACTTGATGAGCACCGGGCCGAGCATGTTCACGCCGAAGGGCACGATGCGCGGCGCATGGGCGAGGGCGCATTCGTTCTCGAAGATGAATTTCTCGACTGCCGTCCATCCCGGTCCGCCGTACTGCTTCGGCCAGTGATTGGCGAGCCAGCCGCGTTCGTTCAGGATGGCGTGCCACTCCTGCATGTCGGCCTTGGTCAGGTGCTTGCCGGTCGCGACCTTGTCGGACAGGCGCTGCGGCAGCTTCGCGGCCAGGAAGGCGCGCACCTCGTCGCGGAAGGCCTCTTCCGCGGGCGTGAAATTGAGGTCCATGTGATCCCCTCGGTTGGGTCTGCAAATATTGGTGAACACCGCGGAACCGGCTCTGCCGGGCCGCTGGTGTTGCCCCCTGCAAGGGGGTTGGCGGAGCGACACGAAGTGCGCGCAGCCTGGGGGTGTCAATAGATTTCGAAGAGACCGGCGGCGCCCATGCCGCCTGCGATGCACATCGTCACCACCGCGTACTTCGCGCCGCGGCGCTTGCCTTCGATCAGCACGTGGCCCGCGAGGCGCGCGCCGGTCATGCCGAACGGGTGGCCGATGGAGATCGCGCCGCCGTCGACGTTGAGTCGTTCCGACGGAATGCCCAGCTTTTCCTGGCAGTAGATCGACTGCGAAGCGAAGGCTTCGTTGAGTTCCCACAGATCGATGTCGTCGACCTTCAGGCCGTGGCGCGCGAGCAGCTTCGGCACCGCGAACACCGGGCCGATGCCCATTTCGTCAGGCTCGCAGCCGGCGACCGCGAGACCGCGGAACGCGCCCAGCGGCTTGAGGTTGGCGCGCTCGGCTTCTTTGGCCTCCATCAGCACGCAGGCCGATGCGCCGTCGGAAAGCTGCGAGGCATTGCCGGCGGTGATGAACTTGTCGTCGCCCATCACCGGCTTCAGCTTGGCGAGCGCTTCGTAGGTGGTGCCGCGGCGATTGCAGTTGTCCTCGGTCGCGGTGACTTCTCGGTAGCTGACTTCCTTGGTCTCCTTGTCGGTCACGGCCATCGTCGTCGCGCAGTGAACGATCTCGTCCTTGTAGCGGCCGGCGAGCTGCGCTTCCTCGGTCTTGCGCTGGCTCTCGGCGGAGAAGCGGTCCTGCGCTTCGCGGCTGATGTTGTAGCGCTGGGCGACGATGTCGGCGGTCTCGATCATCGCCATGTACAGCGCGGGCTTGTGTTCGAGGATCCACGGGTCCATGCCGCTGTCGCCGCTATCGGTGGCGCTGCGGGTGCGGATCTGCGAGATGCTTTCCACGCCGCCCGCGATCATGGCCGGCACGCCTTCGGCCACGATGCGGCCCGCCGCCATCGCGATCGCCTGCAGGCCCGAGGCGCAGAAGCGGTTCACCGTGGTGCCGGCGATCGAGATCGGCAGGCCGGCGCGGATGATCGACTGGCGCGCGATGTTGCGGCCGGTGGTGCCTTCGGGGTAGCCGCAGCCGAGGATCGCGTCCTCGATCAGTGCGGGGTCGATGCCCGAACGCTCCACCGCGGCCTTGACCGCGAAGGCGGCCAGCGTGGGGCCGGGCGTGATGTTGAATTCGCCGCGATGCGACTTGGTCAGCGGGGTGCGGGCGGTGGAAACGATGACGGCTTCACGCATGGGATGTCTCCTGGGGGTTCTGGGATGGCTCGGTGTTACTCGGATTGATTGAGGCTTGCGAAATCGGCGCCGCGTTCGACCAGCTCGACGAGCAGCGGCGAGGGCTTCCAGAACACGGAGTCCTGCTTCTCGAATTCGCGGATGTCGGCCAGCACCTTGGCGAGGCCCACGGTGTCGGCGTACTTCATCGGGCCGCCGCGATGGCGCGGGAAGCCGTAGCCATAGAGGAAGGTCACGTCCACGTCGAGCGGACGCAGAGCGATGCCCTGGTGCACGACGTTCGCGCCCTCGTTGATCATCGCGGCCATGTAGCGGCGCATGATTTCCTCGTCGGTGAAGCTGCGCGGCTTGATGCCTGCGCGCTCACGCTCGGCATCGATGATCGCGAGCACTTCGGGGTCGGGCTGGCCGACGCGTGCGCCTTCGGGGTAGAGGTAGTAGCCGCGCTGTGTCTTCTGGCCGAACCAGCCGCGCTCGCAGATGCGATCGGCCACCTGCACGTAGCGCGCCTTCGGATCGCGCGTCGCGGCCTTGCGCTTGCGCGTGGCCCAGCCGATGTCGCCGCCCGCGAGGTCGGAAACCTGGAACGGCCCCATCGGGTAGCCGAAGTCGCGCACCGCCTGGTCGATCTGGTAGGGCGAGGCGCCGTCTTCCATGATGTGATCGGCCGCCTGGCGATAGACCGCGAGGATGCGGTTGCCGATGAAGCCGTCGCAGACGCCCGCACGCACCGGCACCTTCTTGAGCTTCTTGGCGAGTTCGAAGCCCGTCGCGACCACATCGGCGCTGACCTTGGCGGGCACCACGATCTCCAGCAGCTTCATGATGTTGGCCGGCGAGAAGAAGTGCAGGCCGACCACGTCCTGCGGACGCGAGATGCTGGCCGCGATCTCGTCGATGTCGAGGTATGAGGTGTTGGTGGCAATCACGGCACCGGGCTTGCACACGCGGTCGAGTTCGGCGAAGACGGCCTTCTTGACGCCCATCTCCTCGAACACCGCTTCGACCACGATGTCGACCTTGGCCAACGCGTCGTACGACGTGGAGCCGTTGAAGCGCGCCATCACGGCGGCCTTGGCCTCGGGCGTCATGCGGCCCTTCTGGATCAGGCCGTCGTAGACCTTCTCGACATTGGCGCGGCCGCGCGCCAACTGCGTGTCGTCGCGCTCGATCATGGTGACCGGGATGCCCGCGTCGAGCATCGACACTGCGATGCCCGCGCCCATGGTGCCGCCGCCGACGATGCCGGCCGAATCGAGCGGACGCGGCTTGGCAGCCTTGGTTTCCGGTGCCTTCAGCACTTCGCGCTCGGCGAAGAAGGCGTGGATCAGCCCCGCGCGCTGCGGGCTCTCGATGCATTGCATGAAGAGCTTGCGTTCGAGCGCCATGCCTTCGTCGAAGGGCAGCGTCAGCGCGGCCTCGACCGCTTCGACGATCTTCATCGGCGAGAACAGGCCGCGGCTCTTCTTCGCGGTGTCGGCGCGGGCGGCTTCGAGCGCGGCGCGGCTGGCTTCCTTGTCCGCCAGCGCCTGTGCGTCACGCGTGCGGCGCACGGGTGCTTTGGCGGCGATGAGTTCCTTGGCATAGGCGACGCCTTCGGCGAGCGCATCGGCGCCTTCGCCGAGCCGGTCGATCAGGCCGAGCGACAGGGCTTCCTTGGCGCCTGCATGGCGGCCGCTCAGCATCAGTTCGATCGCGGGCTTGACGCCGATCAGGCGCGGCGTGCGCTGCGTGCCGCCCGAGCCGGGGATCAGGCCCAGCGCCACTTCGGGCAGCCCCAGCTTGGCCGAGGGCACCGCAAGGCGGTAGTGCGCCGAGAGAGCGATCTCCAGACCGCCGCCGAGCGCCGCACCGTGGATCGCGGCCACCACCGGCTTGTTGCAATCTTCGATGCGCTTGCAGACTTCGGGCAGCGACGGCGGCTGCGGCGTCTTGCCGAATTCGCGGATGTCGGCGCCGGCGATGAAGTTGCGGCCTGCGCCCACGATCACCACGGCGGCGGCGTTGCCATCGGCCTCGGCGGCTTCGATCGCGGCGACAAGGCCGCGGCGGACATCGACGCCGAGAGCGTTGACCGGCGGGTTGTCGATGGTGACGACGAACACATCGCCATCGCGGCGGAAGGTGACGGGGGATGGTGCAGAGGAAGCCATGCAGTGAGTCTCCGAAGGCGCGAACCGTGAGCGGTCCTTGAGGGTGAATCCCGGATTCTTGGCTCCACGACGGCCTTTGACAATTGCATTGGCGATTGACAGACTGTCAAAGCATTTTTGACAAAATCGGGCTTGCATGGATCTGCAATCGCTCACTCTCCTCGTCGAAATCCTGGACGCCGGCAACCTCAGCGAGGCCGCGCGGCGGCTCAAGATGACCCGCGCGAACGTGAGCTACCACCTCAACCAGCTCGAACGATCGGTCGGCGCGCAGCTCGTGCGCCGCACCACGCGGCGCGCGGAGCCGACCGAGATCGGGCTGCGGCTCTATCAGCACGGGCTCGCCATCCAGAGCGAACTTGCCGCGGCGCGCGAGTCGGTCACCACACTGGGGCAGAGCCTGCTCGGCCGGGTGCGCCTGAGCGTGCCGAGCGGTTACGGCCAGATCGTGATGTCTGAATGGCTGATCGACTTCAAGCGGCAGTACCCGGGCATCGTGCTCGACGTGCTGTTCGAGAACCGCATCGAGGATCTGCTGCGCGATGAAGTCGACATCGCGATCCGCGTGATTCCGGAACCGCCGCAGAACCTCGTCGCGCGCGACCTTGGCCCGGTGCGCTATGTGGCTTGTGCTTCGCGCGAATACGCGGCGCAGCACGGGCTGCCGATGCAGCTCGACCAGCTTCAGTCCGCGCCGGTGGTCACTGCGGCGGTGATCGGGCGGCAGCTGCGCGTCGCGGCCTACCAGGGAGAGGAACGGCGCGAAGTGGTGCTGGAGCCCACGCTGATCTCGGAGAACTTCCTCTTCCTGCGGCAGGCCATTCTCGCGGGGCTCGGCATCGGCCTCGTGCCCGACTACCTGATGAACGACGACGTGCGGCGCGGCGATGTGCTGACCACGCTCGACGACTGGCGGCTCAGCATCTTCGGCACGCAGATGTACATGCTCTACATGCCCAACCGGCAGCACACGCGCGCCACCCGAACCTTCATCGATTTCATACTGGCACGAGTCCGAGGTCTCTCTCCAGTAGCATCGGAGGCATGAGCTTCGAAAACCTGACGATGAGGAGCCCTGGGTCGGATGCGTACGTGCTCGGCACGCCGATCGAGGTGATGGACGGTGCCGCCAGCGTGGGAATCGTACGAACGGTCGTGCTTGCATCCACCGGCGACGAGATCCTGCTGGGTGATTTCGAGGCGGCCAACCAGGCGGATTTCCTGGCGAGGCGCATCGCGAAGCTCGTCATCGCCGAAGTGGTCAATTTCGTCGCAACGACCTACGAGGCGATCAGCGCCATCGAGATCATGCTGGGCCGCGACATCGACGGCTTCGAAGGGCGGCAGGCGTATCTGGCGCAGGCGCGCGCCGACCTGCTGCAAAGCATCGGTGTGCGGAACGTCCAGGTCGCGCCGAAGCCGCTCCGCGGGAGCGAGGCGCACTTCGCGGTCAGCGGCATGTGGGCATACGACCGGCCCAGCCTCGAAGCGCTCGAGACCGTGCTCCACGCGGAACGCGCGGCCTATGCGCAGTTCAAGGCGGCGCAGGTTGCGACCCCGCCCGCACCGCGTCGCCGCTCCGTCCTGAGCCGCGTCTTCGCGTCGAACGACTGAACATTTGTTTCCGGGCGCCAGGGCGGCGCGATGGGACAATCCGGCCCCATGAACAGCCCCGCCGACACCCTCACCATCACCCGCCCCGACGACTGGCATCTGCATGTGCGCGATGGCGCCGCGCTCGAAGCCGTGGTTCCGCATTCCGCCCGCCAGTTCGGCCGCGCGCTGATCATGCCGAACCTGCGTCCGCCGGTGACCACCGCCGAACAGGCCGTCGCGTATCGCGACCGCATCCGCGCCGCAGTGCCCGCCGGCACCGATTTCGAGCCGGTGATGTCGCTCTATCTCACCGACAACCTGCCGCCGGACGAAATCCAGCGCGCCGCCGATGCCGGCGTGCGTGCACTCAAGCTCTACCCCGCCGGCGCGACGACCAACAGCGATGCCGGCGTGACCGACATCCGCAAGACCTACCCGACGCTCGAAGCCATGCAGAAGCACGGCCTGCTGCTGCTGGTGCACGGCGAGGTGACTGATCCGGCGATCGACCTGTTCGACCGCGAGGCGGTGTTCGTCGACCGCGTGATGATCCCGTTGCGCCGCGACTTCCCCGAGCTCAAGGTGGTGTTCGAGCACCTCACCACGAAGGAGGGTGCGCACTACGTGCGTGATGCGAACCGCTTCACGGCTGCGACCATCACCGCGCACCATCTGCTCTACAACCGCAACGCGATCTTCACCGGCGGCATCCGGCCGCACTACTACTGCCTGCCGGTGCTCAAGCGCGAGACGCATCGTGTGGCGCTGGTCGAAGCGGCCACGAGCGGCAGCGATCGTTTCTTCCTTGGAACCGACAGCGCTCCGCATCCGGCCCATCTCAAGGAACACGCGCTCGGCTGCGCAGGCTGCTACACCGGCCTGACCGCGCTGGAGCTCTATGCGGAGGCTTTCGACAACGCCGGCGCGCTCGACAAGCTCGAAGGCTTCGCGAGCTTCCATGGCGCCGACTTCTACGGCCTGCCGCGCAACAAGGGCACCGTGACCCTTCGCCGCGAAACCTGGACCGTGCCCGAGACCGTGCCTTACGGCGACGCCACGCTGAAGCCGCTGCGCGGCGGCGAAGCCATCGGCTGGAGGATGGTGTGAACGCATCGCCGCGCGTGACGCTGCTGATCGATGCCGACAACGTCTCCGCCGATGTGATCGAGCAGGCCGTGCAGCGCACGATGACCGAGTACGGCAACATCCACGTGCGGCGGGCCTACTGCAACACGGAAACCGCGCTGAAGCAGCAGGCGCTGTTCAAGCGACTGCAGGTGCGGCCGATGGTCAACATCTCCGCTGGCAAGAACAGCACCGACATCGCGATGGCGGTGGATGCGATGGACCTGGTGATCGCCGAGCGGCCGGACGTCGTGGTGCTGGTGTCGTCGGATTCGGACTTCGCACCGCTGGTGATCCGCCTGCGCGAGAAGGGCTGCCGCGTGTGCGGCATCGGCCAGCATGGCAAGACGGGCGAAGATACCGTGGCGATCTACGACAGCTTCGTCGATCTGCTGCATCACCAGCCACCGAAGGCCGCGCCGGCCAAGAAGCGCACGACACGGCGTGCCAAGGCAGCAGCACCGCCACCTGCGCCGAGCGCGCCGGAGCTTCCCGACGATGTGATCCGCATCCTCGATGCGGTGGCTGAATTGACCACGGGGAACAAGGTCGAACTCAACCTGGCCGCCGAGCGCCTGCGTGCCGCCAAGCTCCTCAGCAAGAGCGCGAGCTCGCCCAAGCTGTTCAAGAAGCATCCCGAGCTGTTCCTGCTGACACCCGAGAAGACGCCCAACAAGGTGCAGTACGTCGGCCCCATGCGGTCGTGAGCGCATCCGGCGACATCTGGGGCTTTGATACGGACGCGCCGTGGATGGCGCCGTACGCCACGCGTGCGTCCAGGGTCGCGGCGAAGATTGCGCAGGGGGAGCGGGTCTGCGAGGCGCTGTCGGGTGAGTCGACATCCATCGCGCTGGCTTCGGGTCCGTTGCGCTTCGTGCCCGGCGACAGCGCGGCGCCGGGTGAAGCCTACGAGGCCTTCATCCATCGAACCGCATGCGTTCCGACGCGCGACAACCTGCATGACTTCTTCAACGGGTTGGTCTGGTTGCATTGCCCCCTGAGCAAACGCCGGCTGAACGAATTGCAGGCGGCCGAGATCGCCCGCGACGGCATTTGCGCCACGCGCGGGCCGCTGCGCGATGCGCTCACACTCTTCGACGAGAACGGCGCGGTGCTCGATGCGCCGGGGCCCTTGTGGCACGCCCTGCTCGCCCGCGACTGGCAAGCTCTCTTCGTGACGCATCGATCGCTCTGGCGAGAGGCGCGGCTACTTGTGTTCGGCCATGCGTTGCTCGAAAAGCTGACCGCCCCGCGCAAGGCCGCCACCGCCCATGTCCTCATCTCCGCGGGGGAAATGAATCCGTCCGCTTGGGACGATGCGACCATTGCGGCCTCGCTCCATCCCGCGCACCTGGCGACCAAGCCTTTCACCCCACTGCCAGTGCTCGGTGTCCCAGGATGGTGCGTTCAAAACGAGAACTTTTCCTTCTATGATGATTCGGAAGTCTTTCGCCCACGCAGGGACGCAGAACGAAGTCCAAACCCCTAGTCCCTGCCGCGTCGGCGCAGCTTGAAGCGGGCCGGTCCGGCCCCCATCTGTGCCACGTTTGCCTCACGGAGAAATCAACTTGAAACGCATCCTTCTGTTTGTGCTGACCAACGTCATGGTCGTGGCGGTGCTCGGCATCGTCGCGAGCCTGCTTGGCGTCAATCGCTTCCTCACCGCCAATGGGCTGAACCTGGGCGCGCTGCTCGGCTTCGCGCTGGTGATGGGCTTCGGCGGCGCGATCATCTCGCTCCTGATCAGCAAGCCGATGGCCAAGTGGTCGGCGGGTGTTCGCATCATCAACGAGCCGCAGTCGCCCGATGAAGCCTGGATCGTGCAGACGGTCAAGAAGTTTGCCGACAAGGCCGGCATCGGCATGCCCGAAGTCGGCATCTTCGAAGGCGAGCCCAATGCCTTCGCCACCGGGGCGTTCAAGAACTCGTCGCTGGTCGCAGTCTCGACCGGCCTGCTGCAGAACATGACGCGCGAAGAAGTCGAAGCCGTGATCGGCCACGAAATCGCGCACGTCGCCAACGGCGACATGGTCACGATGACGCTGATCCAGGGCGTGATGAACACCTTCGTCGTGTTCCTGTCGCGGGTAATCGGGTATGCGGTCGACAGCTTCCTGCGTCGTGGCGACGACCGCAATTCCGGCCCCGGCATCGGCTACTTCGTGACGACGATCGTCCTCGACATCGTGCTGGGTTTTGCCGCCGCCATCGTCGTGGCGTGGTTCTCGCGCCAGCGTGAGTTCCGTGCCGACGCAGGCTCGGCGCAGCTCATGGGCCGCAAGCAGCCGATGGTGAACGCGCTGGCCCGCCTGGGCGGGCTGCCTCCGGGCGAACTGCCGAAGTCTGTCGAAGCGATGGGCATCACCGGGAAGCTGGGCAGCCTGTTCGCCACCCACCCGCCGATCGAACAGCGCATTGCCGCGCTCCAGAATGCGCACGGCTGATTGCTGCTGATCCGCGCCAAAGAAAAAAGCCGCCTCCGGGCGGCTTTTTTTCGTTCAGGCGGCTTGCGTGGCGATGGTGCGCGCCATCGCTTCGGCCACTCTCAGGCCATCCACGCCAGCCGACAGAATCCCGCCGGCGTAGCCTGCGCCTTCGCCGGCTGGATAGAGCCCGCGCACGTTGAGGCTCTGGAAGTCCTCGCCGCGCCCGATCCGGATGGGTGACGAGGTGCGCGTCTCCACGCCGGTCAGCACGGCGTCGTGCAGGTCGAAGTCCTTGATCTTGCGGCCGAAGGCCGGGAAGGCTTCACGCATCGCTTCGATGGCGTATGCAGGCAGCGCGGCATGCAGGTCGCCGAGCGTCACCCCGGGCTTGTACGAAGGCTCGACGCTTCCGAGCTGTGTGGATGGCTTGCCCGCGACGAAGTCACCCACCAGTTGCCCCGGCGCACGGTAATTGCTGCCGCCAAGGACGTACGCGTTGGACTCGAGCGACCGCTGCAAATCGATGCCCGCCAGCGGCGAGCCGGTGCGGCCATCCTCCCAGCCCGGGTAGTCGCTCGGCTCGATGCCGACCACGATGCCCGCATTGGCATTGCGTTCGTTGCGCGAGTACTGGCTCATGCCGTTGGTCACGACACGGTTCGGCTCGCTCGTCGCCGCGACGACCGTACCGCCGGGGCACATGCAGAAGCTGTACACCGAGCGCCCGTTGCTCGCGTGATGGACCAGCTTGTAGTCCGCCGCGCCGAGCAGCGGATGCCCGGCGTGACGGCCCCAGCGGGCGCGGTCGATCAACCCTTGCGGATGCTCCACGCGGAAGCCGATCGAGAAAGGCTTGGCCTCGATCTGCACGCCGCGCTCGTGCAGCATCGTGAAGGTATCGCGTGAGCTGTGTCCGAGCGCCATCACCACGTGGTCGGCGCGCAGCTCGCTGCTCTGGCCGGTGCGCTGGTCGAGCACCGTCAGGCCGCGCAGGTGCTTTCCGTCCGGGCCATCCTCGATCAGCACGTCGGTCACGCGTTGCTCGAAGCGGATCTCGCCGCCGAGCTCGATGATCTGTTCGCGGATGCTTTCCACCACCTTCACCAGCTTGAAGGTGCCGATGTGTGGATGCGCGACGTAGAGGATTTCCTCCGGCGCGCCGGCCTTGACGAACTCCTCCATCACCTTGCGGCCGAGGAAGCGCGGGTCCTTGATCTGGCTATAGAGCTTGCCGTCGGAAAAGGTACCGGCGCCGCCTTCGCCGAACTGCACGTTCGATTCGGGGTTCAGCACGCTCTTGCGCCAGAGGCCCCAGGTGTCCTTGGTGCGTTCGCGCACGGTCTTGCCACGTTCCAGCACGATGGGCTTGAAGCCCATCTGCGCGAGGGCCAGCGCGGCGAAGATGCCGCAGGGGCCGAAGCCGACCACGACCGGCCGCAAGGCGAGCCCGGCGGGCGCCTGCGCAGGTGCGCGCCATTCCATGTCGGGCGTTCGCGTGACGCGAGGGTTCTCGGCGAACTTGACGAGCAGCTGGGCTTCAAGCGCCGGGTCCGCGAGGGTCACATCGACGATGTAGACCTGCAGCAGCTGCACCTTGCGTGCATCGAAGCTGCGCTTGTAGACCTTGATCGCGCTCACCGCGCCGGGCGGTGTGCCCAGCAGGGTGTTGACGGCGTGGGGGAGGGCCGCGTCGTCATGGTCGAGCGGCAGTTTGATTTCAGAGATTCGCAGCATGTGGGGGCTTGTGGTTATCAAGCAGGACGCGAATCATAAGGCTCGCCCAGCTGGCGCGGGCCCGGCTCCTACGCTGGCAGGAAGCCGTCGACAGACAGGTACCGCTCGCCCGTGTCGTAGTTGAAGCCCAGCACCACGGCATCCGAAGGCAGCGACGGCAGCTTCTGCGCAATGGCAGTCAGCGTGGCGCCGGACGAAATACCCACGAGGATCCCTTCCTCCCGCGCGCAGCGGCGCGCCATTTCGCGTGCCGGTTCCGCATCGACCTGGATCACGCCGTCGAGCAGCGAGGTGTCGAGGTTCTTCGGAATGAAGCCCGCGCCGATGCCCTGGATCGGATGCGGCGAAGGCTGGCCGCCGGAGATCACCGGCGACGCCACCGGCTCGACCGCGAACACCTTGAGCTTCGGCCACTTCTGCTTGAGGATCCGCGCGCAGCCGGTGATGTGGCCGCCGGTGCCGACCCCCGTGATCAGCACGTCGATTCCCTGGGGAAAGTCCGCCGCGATCTCCTCGGCCGTGGTGCGTTCGTGCACCGCGACGTTGGCAGGATTGTTGAACTGCTGCGGCATCCATGCGCCGGGTGTGCTCGCGACGATTTCCTCGGCACGGGCGATGGAGCCCTTCATGCCCTTTTCGCGTGGCGTGAGATCGAAAGTCGCGCCGTAGGCCAGCATGAGCCGGCGGCGCTCAATCGACATGCTGTCGGGCATCACGAGGACCAGCTTGTAGCCCTTGACCGCCGCGACCATCGCGAGGCCGATGCCGGTGTTGCCCGAAGTCGGCTCGACGATCGTGCCGCCGGGTTTGAGCGCGCCCGATCGTTCGGCATCCTCGACCATCGAGAGCGCAATCCGGTCCTTGATCGAGCCGCCGGGATTGGCGCGCTCGGACTTGATCCAGACCTGCTGGGTCGCATTGCCGAACAGGCGCTGGATGCGGATGTGCGGCGTGTTGCCGATGGTCTGCAGGATGTTTTCGGCCTTCATGAGTGGTGCGCCCTCAAAGTTGCGGTGAAAGAAAGGGAGCGCCATTGTGGCGATAATCCCCGCGTGAAGCACGCCGGACCGCCGCTGGTGCAAGTCTCGAAAGAGCGCACTGGAGGAACGTCCGGACTGCACAGGACAGCGCAGGAGCTAACGGCTCTCCACCGCGAGGTGAGGATCAGAGCAACAGAGACGAGTCGGCCGGGGGCAACTCCGGTCGGGTGAAACGGGCAATCTCTGCGCGCAGCAACACCAAGTAGGCCAGCGTCGATGTGGTTCCGCAGAGCTGGCGGGTAGGTGGCATCGAGCCGTTTGGCGACAAACGGCCCAGAGTAATGGCGGTCACGCTGGGGTTCGAGAGGACTTCAGTGCACAGAATCCGGCTTACAGGCGTGCTTCACACATTTATTGCTCGCCCCCAGGCTTGCTCACTTCGTGTAGCCGCCAACCCCCTACCGGGGGCAACACCGGCGGCCCGGCGAAGCCGGTTCCGCGGTGTTTCACGAAGAGGCCTTGCTTTGCGGCCTTTGGACTCTTTAGAACTTCTCGTGTGGCAGCAAATAGCGCCACTGATTCGCTAGCAATCCCGCGAGAGGAACTCTTCCGATGCGGATGCGCTTCATCGACTGAATGCGCAGCCCGGCCTGGGTGCACAGGTTGGCGATCTGGCCGGGGCGCGGCCCCTTGATCGCGAAGCGCAGGCCGGTGTGGCCTTCGCCACGCTGCCCGACGCTCACGCGCGCGGGTGACCGGTCGAAGTGCACGAGGGTCTCGGGGCCGACGGCGCCTTCCACATCCACCATGATTTCGTGCTCGAGGATCGCGGCGTCCTCTTGCAGCCGGCGCTCGATGCGCCATTCCTGCGTGAACACAATCAGCCCGCTCGCTCCGGTCTCCAAGGGGGTCATGCAGCGTTGTCCGGCGACATGGCGCGGCAGGAAGCGCAGGCCGGCGCGCTCGGGGTCGTGATGGTTCGCAGGCACCAACAGGCGATGCGCGTTGTCGGTCGGCATGCCGGCCGGCTTGTGCAGCAGCAGGGTGACTGGCACCACCGGCTGGGGGCGCGCGCCGGTTTCGATCTCGACGCGCTGGTTCGGCAGCACGCGCATCTGGGGCAGCAGCGCCGCTTCGCCGTCGACGCGGACGGCGCCGTTCTCGATCAGCAGCTCGGCCTCGCGGCGGGAGCAGCCGGCAAGTGCTGCCACTCGCTTGGCGAGGCGGATGCCTTCATCCGAATCTGTCACTGCACGAACCTCATGCCTGCGAGGTCTGGCGGATGCGTTCGACGTGCGCCGCCAGCGATCGCGCCGCGACCGGCCACATGCGCTCCGGAACGTCGTCGTAGGCGAGCGGCAGCCAGTCTTCCGGCGTGCCTTCCGGCAGCTTGCGCATCGCGGCGGCGATCTTGGCTTCGCGCTTGAGGCGATGTGCCTTCAGGTAGGCGAGCGCGGCACGTGCGCGGCCGAGCACGTAGCCGTGCGCCGGCAGGATGAAGTCGATGCCGCCCTGTTCGCAAACCGCATCGAGCTTGTCGAGGGAGTCGAGGTAGGCGTTCATGTTGCCGTCCGGCGGATCGATGACGGTGGTGCTGCCGTTGAGCACGTGGTCGCCGGAGAAGAGCAGGCCGTCTTCTTCCAGCACCAGGCAGAGGTGATTGGCCGCGTGGCCTGGCGTGTGGATTGCGCGCAGGGTGTGCGTGTGCGTTCCCGAGGCGAACACGACCCGTTCGCCGTCGGCGAGTTCCCGGTCAGGCGCAAATTTCGCGGACGAACGCGCGGTGGGCGCGGAAGCCAGTCCGAGGATCGGCGGCGGTGTCTTGCAAAGCTTTTGCAGCGGCGCGGCGCCTGGCGAATGATCGGCGTGCGAATGCGTGCAGACGATCACGCGGATGTCGCCACCCGTCGCGTGCCAGAGCCGGTCGATGTGCCCGGCGTCGTTCGGGCCCGGATCGATCACGACGTAGCCGGTGGATGCATCGCCCACGATGTAGGTGTTGGTGCCCGGCCCCGTCATGGCGCTCGGGTTGGGCGCGGTGAGGCGTTGAACGTTCTTCAGGAGCGGCACGGGTTTCTCGCTCTGCCAGTCGAGCGTGTGCACGAGCTGGCCGTCGGGGTTGACCAGCTCGAGTTCGCCAAAAGCCGACTCGTGCTCCATGAAGCGCGCTTCCTCCCCGCGAAGGAAGCCGGCGCGCGGGCAGCTCGTCCACAGCGGCCCCTCGCCACCGTCGCGATTCGCACAGGCGCCGAGGACCGCATCCACCGTCGGGTACGCGGCGAGCCGCTCGAGCGTTCGCAGCGTCGGGAAGATCATGAAGAAGGTTCCGGCCTTGTGGCGTGCGAGCGCATCGGCGGGGCGCACCCAGCACGGCTCGAACTGCTCGGCTTCGTCGGCAGTGGGTGTCTGGCCGTCGGGCATGCGTGCCACCAGGAAGGGCACGTCGAAGCGCTTCGGCAGGTCGCGATCGGTGATCCAGTGGGCAAGCGTGAAGACCTGATCAGTGGACAGCAGCAGGCCGCGTTGCGCGCACTGTTCCGCGAAGGCCACCGTTGTCGCGGCGGTGCTTCGGTCCATGCTGGCGAATTCCTCGGCAGTCACCGGCCGGCCGTCCGGGTGATGGGCCAGCAGCACGCCCAGTTCCTCGAAGCTCTCGCGGATCGCGGCGATGGCCTGCGTGAGTTGCGCGTCGCTCTGCGTGACGCGGCGCGCGGCAATGGCGCGTGCGGTCGTGTCGCCTTCATCGATGCGGCCGCCCGGGAAGACGTAGGCACCCGGTGCGAAGCTGGCGTTGGCCGATCGACGGGTCATCAGCACCTCGACGCCTTCGGGCGTGTCGCGCAGTAGGAGCACGGTCGCAGCGGGATAGGGGCGCGCCGGTTCGCGCTGCGGATGGAGCAATTGGGTGGGTCGTACCATGATCCCGGGATTATCGGGAGAAGCCCGCCGCCGCGCCCTGGGCGGCTTCCGGTGGGCATAAGCTCCGATCGGATCGGACATGAGCGACACGCCACAATGCGCGGCTGTTGCTCCGATCGAAAGACCGCCCATGACCGCACCCTCTTCCGGCCGCACCCGTCGCTTCCTCGCGATCGCCGCGCTTGCGCTTTCCTCGGCGGCGCCCGCCGCCTTTGCGCAGGCTGACTGGCCGCATCAGCCGATCATGCTGATCATGGGCTTCCCGGCCGGGTCGGGTGTCGACGTGGTGGCGCGCACGATCCAGGAGCCGCTGCAGCGCAAGCTCGGCCAGCCGGTGGTGATCGACTACCGCGCCGGCGCGGCCGGCAACATCGCGAGCGAATACGTCGCGCACGCCAAGCCGGACGGCTACACGCTCTCCTTCGGCACTGCGGCCACGCACGGCAGCAACGCGGCGCTCTACAAGAAGCTCCCCTTCGACGTGGAAGCCGACTTCGTGCCGGTCGCGCCGGTGCTCGATGTGTCGAACGTCCTCACGATCAACCCCGACGTGATCAACGTGAAGACGCTCAAGGAGTTCGTCGACGTGGTGAAGGCGAATCCCGGCAAGTACAACTACGCCTCCACTGGCAACGGCGCCGGCACGCACATGGCCTTTGCCGAATTCAATTCGCGGCTCGGGCTCGACATGGTGCACGTGCCGTACAAGGGCGGCCCGGAGGCGATCACCTCGGTCGTGCGTGGCGAGACCTGCTGCATCATGAATCAGGTCCAGACGGTGCTGCCGCAGTACAAGGCCGGCAAGGTGCGCCTCCTGGGCGTGACGACCGCGACGCCGGTGGCGGCGGTCAAGGAAGTGCCGACCATCGCGTCGAGCGGCATCCCGGGCACCAAGGGCTTCGACAGCTCGATCTGGTTCGGCGTGTTCGCGCCCAAGGGCACTGATCCGCGCATCGTCGAGAAGCTCAACGCCGCGATCCAGTCGGTGATGGAACAGCCGGACATCCGCGAGAAATTCGAGAGCCAGGGCAACACGATCCGCATAGAGTCGCCCGCGCAGTTCAAGCAGACGGTCCATGCCAACCGCGTCAAATGGGCTGAAGTCGCGAAGACCGCAAATATCAGCATTGATTGAGCTCGCCCCCAGGCTCGGGGTGGGGGTCAGCTCTTCTTTCGCTTGTAGTCCTCGATCTTTTCCTTCAACTCGGTGTACTGCTCACAGGGCAGCCAGCAGAGCTTGTCCAGCGCCTTGAGGTGCGCCTCCGCGTCCGCGAGCCGGCCGACCTGCAGGTAGGCCTCGCCCATGTATTCGTGGGCGTCTCGATGCTTCGGGTTGATCTGCAGGGCACGCTCGTAGTGCTTGAAGGAGTTGTCCATGTCGCCGGTGTGCCGGTAGGCGAAGCCGAGGAGGTTCCAGGCATCGGCGTTGTTCGGATCGGCCTGGATCACGAGGTTGAGGCGACTGATGGCATCCTTCCATTGCTCGGCCTTGATGGCGGCTTCGCCCGCGGTGTAGTTGGGATCGGCGGGCTTGGTTTCCACGCTGCCACCCCCGCCACCTCCACCCCCACCACCGCCGCCGGCGGGCCATGCGGGAAGGCACAGAGCGGCGACGCACACCGCGGCTGCCAAAGCTGTCTTGCGCATGTGGATGCTCCCAGGGGGATTCGTCCCGGCTGAATTCAAATCCCGCGCCCCGGGGGTGTCAACACAGGCGGCATAGATATCTCATCCGCAGGGTGTTTGACGTGCGCGCAGTGCTGCGGCGCGATGTGACAGCAGCCCTGCCGCTCCCTAGAATGAAACGATGAGGTCCGCCAGAGCATGGTTGACGGGACTGGTCCTCTTCGCCTTCGCGGCAGGAGCGGCCAATGCCCAAGCCGTGCCCGCTACGCCGGCGGCCCCGAAGCCCGGAATGGTGGTGCTGATGGAAGTCGAAGGCGCCATCGGCCCCGCGTCCGTCGACTACGTCCGGCGCGGACTCAAGCAGGCGGACAAAGAGAACGCGCGACTCGCGGTCATCCAGATCGACACGCCCGGCGGGCTCGACGCCTCGATGCGCAGCATCATCAAGGACATCCTCGCCTCGCCGGTGCCTGTGGCGACCTTCGTTGCCCCGAACGGCGCGCGCGCCGCGAGCGCCGGCACCTACATCCTCTACGCGAGCCACATCGCGGCCATGTCGCCCGCCTCCAATCTGGGTGCGGCGACACCGGTCGCAATCGGCATGCCGAATCCGGCCGGACCGGCCACCAAGCCGGAGCCCTCGGCCTCCGGCAAGGGCGAGCCGGAAGGCGACGCGATGACGGCCAAGCGCCTCGCCGACGCATCGGCCTACATCCGCAGCCTCGCGCAATTGCGCGAACGCAATGCAGAGTGGGGGGAAAAGGCGGTGCGCGAATCGGTGAGCCTGTCGGCGCAGGAAGCGAAGGAGAAGAACGTCATCGACTTCATTGCGCGTGACGTGGCCGACTTGCTCCAGCAGGCCAACGGACGCGAAGTGCGCACCATCAACGGCAAGGTGAAGCTCGCCACGCAGCGCGCCGAACTGCTGGTCGTCGACGCGGACTGGCGCACCCGGCTGCTGTCGGTGATCACGGAGCCCAGCCTCGCGCTGATCCTGTTGATGATCGGCGTGTACGGGCTGCTGTTCGAGTTCTCGAACCCCGGCTTCGTGCTGCCCGGCGTGGCGGGCGCGATCAGCCTCATGCTCGCGCTCTTCGGGCTGCAGATGCTGCCGGTCAACTATGCGGGGCTGGGGCTCATCTTCCTTGGCGTGGCTTTCCTCATTGCGGAGGCCTTCCTGCCGACCTTCGGCGTGCTCGGCGTCGGCGGGATCGTGGCCTTCTGCATCGGTGCGGTGCTGCTGATCGACAACGAGGCACCGGGCTTCGGCGTGCCGCTGTGGCTGATCGGGCTGCTGGCCGTGGGCTCCGCGGCTTTCATCCTCATCGTTGGTGGCATCGCGGCGAAGTCGCGACGACGGCCGCTGGCGGTCGGTGTCTCGACACTGGTTGGCGCGACCGGCGAGCTGGTCGAATTCGCCGATGGCGAAGGCTGGGCGCAGATCCAGGGCGACTACTGGAAGGTGCGCGGCTCCGAAGCCCTGCGGCCCGGACGCCGCATCCGCGTCACCCAGGTCCAGGGCCTGGCCCTGCACGTGACCGACGAGGAGGGCCAGCAAAGCCCTGCAGGGGCCTGAAGCGAGGCAGCCACCATGTTCATCAACTTCAGCCTCGTGCTCGTTGCTTTCTTCGTCGTGCTGCTGGCGATGCTGGCCGCTGCTTCGCTGCGCATCCTTCGCGAGTACGAGCGCGGGGTGGTCTTCCAGCTCGGCCGCTTCTGGAAGGTCAAGGGCCCGGGGCTCGTGATTCTTGTCCCCGGTATCCAGCAGATGGTGCGCGTGGGTCTGCGCGTGATGGTGCTCGACATCCCGAGCCAGGATCTCATCACGCGCGACAACGTCTCGGTGAAGGTCAACGCGGTGCTCTACTTCCGCGTGATCGATCCCGAGAAGGCGATCATCCAGGTCGAGAAATACTTCGAAGCCACCAGCCAGCTGGCGCAGACCACGCTGCGCGCGGTACTCGGCAAGCATGATCTCGACGGCCTGCTCGCGGAGCGCGAGCGGCTCAACCTCGACATCCAGAAGACGCTGGAGGCGCAGACCTTCCAGTGGGGCATCAAGGTCACCAATGTCGAGATCAAGCACGTGGACCTGAACGACAGCATGGTCCGCGCGATCGCCCGGCAGGCGGAGGCCGAGCGCGAGCGGCGCGCGAAGGTGATCCATGCCGAAGGCGAGCTGCAGGCTTCCGCCAAGCTCGCGGAGGCGGCCGAGGTCCTCGGTCGGCATCCGCAGGCGCTGCAGTTGCGCTATCTCGAGACGCTCACGGTGATCGCGGCTGACAAGAACTCGACCATCGTGTTCCCGCTGCCGGTGGATCTCATCGGACCGTGGATGCAGGCCATGCAGCGAAAACAGGACGCACCGAAGGCCTGACCGCGACTCAGCGCGCGAACTGGTCCAGTCCCTGCACCAGCCGCTTCGCGAGGCGGGGCTGCCTGAGCTGGTCGAGCCACCACTGGAGCGCGCGGCCTTCCTGGCCTTCCTGCTCGCCCCGCCACGCAACATAGAGCGTGTTGGGCTCGCGGGGATTGGAAGTCTTCTTTTCCACCAGCTCGCCGCGCGCGATCAGGGAGGCGGCGCGCTGCCGCGGCAGCCAGCCGACGCCGAGCCCTTCGCGCTGCGCCAGCATCTTCGCGTGCATCGTCGGGACCGCCAGCGTGGCCTGGCCGCCCTGGACGCCATACGCGCTGCCGGCGGTGCCGCGCGAGGTGTCGGCGACCACGACCGCACGATGGCTCGCGATCAAGTCGCGCCCGAGCGGTTCCTTGGCCTTGGCGAGCGGATGGCGCGGCGACACCGCGAAGACCCACTCCATGACGCCGAGTTCGAACCAGCGCACCCCCTGGTGCGAAAGCGGCTCATTGGTCGCGCCGACGACGAGGTCGGCCCGGCCGTCGCGCAGGGCTTCCCAGGTGCCGCGCAGCACTTCATGCGTCACGCGCAGCGGCACGCCGGAATCGAGCGCATCGAAGGCGGCGATGACCGGCAACAGCGTCTCGATCTCGATGACCTCGTCGGTCACGATCCAGAGCCGGTCTTCCCAGCCGCTGGCGACTTGCCGCACGCGCTGCGAAAGCCGCGAGACGTCGAGGGCGAGCCGCGCGGCTTCCTGCGCGAGGAGCTGCCCCGCCGGCGTGAGCTGAAGGCGGTAGCGCCGGCGGTCGAAGAGCAGGGCGTCGAATTTCTCCTCGAGCTGGCGGGCCGCATGCGACACCGTCGACGGCGCCTTGCCGAGCCGCGCGGCGGCGCGCGAAAGACTCCCGCTCTCGCGGATCGCTTCCAGCAGCGCGAGTTCATCGTTGGACAACATGTTCGGACCCCCTCCGGCGAGTTGGCGCAATGATGGCATGTCAGCCGAAAACGTTCGATCTTTTCGAACATGTCCGTCGCGAAGCCGGTACGTCAAAAGTGGCCCGAAAACCGACCATTCATCCACGGTGATTGCACCGCAACCCAATGGAATGAATGGAGAAACATCATGGAACGCTTTCAAGACAAGACAGTCCTCGTCACCGGCGGCACCAGCGGCATCGGCCTCGCTGCAGCCAAGGCCTTCATCGCGGAAGGCGCGCGCGTCGTCATTACTGGACGCGACGCGGCCTCGCTCGACAAGGCGCAAGCCGAACTCGGCCCGCGCGCCATCGCCGTGCGCAACGACGCCGCAGTACCTCGCGCCGCGAAGGAACTCGCGGCCGCGATCTCGGGCCGCGGGCTGAAGCTCGACGCGGCATTCCTCAATGCCGGCATCGCGAAGTTCGCGGGCCTGTCGGACGTGACCGAAGCGATCTGGGACGAAACCTTCGACATCAACGTCAAGGGCGTGTTCTTCCAGGTCCAGGCCCTGACGCCGCTGCTCGCGCAGGGTGCATCGATCGTGATCAACGGATCGATCAACGCCCACATCGGCATGCCCAACAGCGCGGTGTATGCGGCTAGCAAGGCAGCGGTCGTCTCGCTGGCAAAGACGCTGTCGGCCGAACTGCTGCCGCGCGGTGCGCGGGTCAATGTCGTGAGCCCCGGCCCGATCCGCACGCCGCTGCACGCCAAGCTCGGGTTCGACGCGAGCGTGCTGGAGTCGGTCGTCGCGCAGATCCAGGCGCAGGTTCCGCTCGGCCGTTTCGGCACCGCGGAAGAGCTTGCATCGACCGTGCTGCACCTCGCTGCTCCGGAGTCGGCCTTCATCGTCGGCACTGAAGTCATCGTCGACGGCGGCATGAGCCAGCTCTGATCGCTCGCAGGCAAGGCGGCCCATGGCAAGATGGGCCGTCTTTCTTGCGGGGGTGAATCGGATGCTCGTCAACTGCGTGGTCTACGAAAACGGCAACAAGCTCGCCGACATTCCGGTCTCGAGCATCAGCGAATACCTCACGCTGCCGGGCTGCTTCGTATGGGTGGCGCTGCATGACGCGACGCCTGAAGAGTTGGCCGAGGTGCAGCAGGAATTCGCACTGCATCCGCTCGCGGTCGAGGACGCGCAACACGGCCACCAGCGGCCGAAGGTGGAGGAGTACGGCGACTCGCTCTTCGTCGTGATGCACCTGCTGGAGTCCGGGGGCGACGGGCAAACGGCTCTCGGCGTCGGAGAGGTCGACGTCTTCGTCGGCGCCAACTACGTGGTGTCCGTGCGCAACCGCAGCGAGCACGGCTTCACCGAAGTCCGCGCCCGTTGCGAGCGCGAGCCGGAACTGCTGAAGAACGGCCCGGGCTTTGTTCTGTATGCGCTGATGGATGCGGTGGTCGACCGCTACTTCCCAGTCATCGATGCGTTCGAGGTCGAACTGGAGACGATCGAGGAGCGCATCTTCACCAAGGGCGAGGCGCGCGAGAACGTCCAGCGGCTCTACGAACTGAAGCAGCGGCTCACCCTGCTCAAGCATGCGGTGGCGCCGCTGCTGGAGGGCGCGGGCAAGCTCTACGGCGGCCGGGTTCCGCAGATCTGCATGGGTTCGCAGGCCTACTTCCGCGACGTGGTGGATCACCTCGGGCGCATCAACGCGTCCACCGACACGATCCGCGACACCATCGGCACCGCGATCAGCGTGAACCTCTCGATGGTGACCATCGAAGACAACGAGGTCACCAAGCGCCTCGCCGCCTGGGCTGCGATCTTCGCGGTGTGCACTTCGTTCGCCGGCATCTGGGGCATGAACTTCAAGAACATGCCGGAGCTGGAATGGCGCTACGGCTACGTCGTCGCGCTGCTGCTCATCGTGTCGATCTGCGGCTATCTCTTCTACCGGTTCAGGCGCGCCGGCTGGGTCTGAGCCGGCACGCTCAGCGCGGCGGGGCGCCCGACGGCGGGGGCGGCGGCATGAAGACCAACCGTCCGTCCGGAGCACGTTGGCAGGTGCCCTTGAGCGGTTCGCCGTTCCGGCCGGTGAGCTGGACGGCCGCGCCCTCCTGCTGACCTTCGCAGGCGCGCATGAATTCAGGCGGCGGCGGACGATGGCCGTGGAAATGCGGCGGTGGGGGCGGCGGAGGCGGTGGTGGTGGCGGCATCACGCAGCCCTGCAGTGCCGCGGCGAGGGCGAGCAGGCCCCATCCATAGGTACGAGTCACGAGTGTTTTCCTTCCTTCCTTTTGCGGCTTTGGATGCTCGCCCGCAACTTCGGAGGAATCTTGGAGCTGACGGAGGCGCTGCTCAGGCGTCAGGAGGTTCGAACGCGAAGCCGACGCCGTACACCGAGCGGATCCAGTCGTGCTCCGAGCCGGTCGCGGCCAGCTTGCGCCGCAGGTTCTTGATGTGACTGTCGACCGCGCGCTCGGTCACCTCGGCGGCATCGTCATAGGCGAGGTCCAGCAGTTGGGAGCGCGAGAAGATCCGCCCGGGTTGCCGCGAGAGCGCCTGCAGCAGCCGGAACTCGAGTCGCGTGAGCGTGAGCGGCACGCCATCCAGCGTTGCGCGCCAGAGCGTGTCGTCCAGCTCCAGGCGGCGTTCGGAGGGTGGTGGCGGCGCCTCCTGCTCGGCGGTGCGGCGGAGCACGGCGCGCACGCGCGCGACGACTTCGCGCGGCGAGAAAGGCTTGCACACGTAGTCGTCCGCGCCGAGTTCGAGTCCGACCAGCCGGTCGACCTCCTCGATGCGCGCGGTGAGCATGATGACTGGACGCGCGTTGTGCTTGCGCACCTCGCGCAGCACCGCCATGCCGTCCAGGCGCGGGAGCATCACGTCGAGCAGCGTGAGCGCGGGCGGGTCGGTCAGCATGCGCTGGAGCGCCGTCTCGCCATCGGCGACGCGCTCCGGCTCGTAGCCGGCGTGCCGCAGATAGTCCACCAGCACCGAGGCGATGTCGTCTTCGTCTTCGACCACGAGGATGCGCGTCGTCATGCCGCATTCTCCAGCGGCAGCGTGACCGTGAGGCGCAATCCGCCGAGTGGCGAAGGCGCGGCATCGATGGATCCGCCGTGCGCTTCGAAGGTGGCGCGGCAGATCGCGAGCCCGAGGCCGGAGCCGCCGAGCGCACGGCTGCGCGACGCCTCGCCCCGGAAGAGCCGCTCGAAGAGGCGCGGCATTTCCTCCGGCGGAACGCCGGGCGGGCTGTCGTCGAAACGCAGGACGAGCCGGTCCCTGCCTTCATCGCTCTCGACATGCGCATCGATGCGCATCCGGCCCCCGGTGTCGGTGTAGGAGAGTGTGTTCTCCAGGAGATTCATGAAGGCCTGGTGCAGCCGGCGTGCATCGCCGCGTGCCGCTGGCGGGTGCCTGCCACTGATGGCGTCGAGCGCGGTGGCATCGAGCGAAATCATGCGCTGGGTGAAGCGCTCGCGCGCGAGCGCGAGGGCCTCCTTGAGGATGGCCAGCGGATACACCGTGACGAAGAGCGGCGAAGCCTCACTTCGCTCGCGCATGCTGCTGCGCAGATCGTCCACGAGTTGGCCCAGCCGCATGACCTGCCGGTGCAGGCGCAGGGCCGTCTTCTGGTCGAAGGTACGAACGCCGTCCTGCAATGCCTCGATCTCGGCGCGCATCGCGGCCAGCGGTGTGCGCAGTTCGTGGGCAACGTCGGCGAGCCATTCGCGGCGAGATGCCTCGATGCTGTCGAGCCGCTCGGCCATGTCGTTGAAGGTGCGGCCGAGCAGCGCGAGCTCGTCGCTTCCGCGTATGGGCACACGCGTATCGAGACGGCCCTGCGCGATGCGCTGCGCGCCCTGGGTCAGGGCGTCGATCGGAGCGAACCAGCGGCGCGCGAGCAGCCACGCGAGCAGCAGTGCCAGCGCGAGGCCGGCGACACCAGTCCAGATGACGAAGCCGGACTGGCGCGCGACGAAGGCGCGGTCCGCGTCGGTTTCGAGCCCTTCCAGCGGTGCCAGCACCAGGGTGCCGATCAGGCGGTCGCCGTCGCGCAGGGGCAGGCGCGCGGCGGTCGACGGGTCGACCTTCGCGCCGACCACCCAGGTGCCGTTGGCGTCGAGCAGGCCCAGTCGGCGGTAGACCGAATCGGGGTTGCGCAGCAGGGCGCCCAGCATGCCTGGCGGCGGGGGCCAGGACGGGTGGGGCGGCGGAAGCAACTCGGGTGGCCCTTCCCGATGGCGTGGGGGTGGCTCGCCGCCCGACGGGCCGATCTCCCACGACGGCGGGCGGAAGTCCTGCGGTGGCCAAGGCGGAATGCGGCGCGGTGGTTCGCCGGGCGCCCCGGCGATCGCGGAATCGCGCTCCACCGCGCCGAAGGCGCGCATCGGCAGACGCAGCCACGCAGCCTCGTTGCTGCGAAGGTCATCCCAGTTGCCCTGCGTGGCGTGGTGTTTGCGGAGCAGTTCCGCAAACCAGTCCATGCGGCGGATCTCGATCTCGGCCACATAGGCGCCCAGGCCGCGCTGCAGCCCGAGCCACGAGAAGGCGGTGAAGATTGCGAGCAATGCCGCGAGCAGCAACACCAGCGTGAGAAAGATCTTCCGGAAAAGGGTGAGGCGAGGCATGGCGGCGGATGCGGGGGCGCGCCGCATTGTGCGGCAAGCGTTGCGGGCGGATGGGGCTCAGGCCGCGAAGAGGCAGCGCTTCATTTCGCGGGACACTTCTTTTCGGTCGCGGCAGTGGTGAGCGGAACACGCGCTGCACCGGTGGCCATGATGGGCGCCAGGGTCGAGGGGCTGGACGGCGCCGAACCGTTGCCGCAGGTGAAGCCGGTGGCAACGAACAGGCCCAGCGCGCCGATCGCGCCCGCGGCGTGGCCCAGGCCGGGACGGCGGAACGGCGACAGGACCACGTTCGCGGCTCTGGCGAACGCAGGGCGGGAAGCGTAGACCGCGGCGTTCAATGAACGCTCCCGATCGCGTCCTGCAGCGGAAGGCGCAAGGTGATGCCCAGGCTGCCAAGCGGCGATGGCGCCGCGTAGATGCGACCCCGGTGCTCGGACACGATCTGCGTGCACAGCGCGACGCTTGCGGCCGTGTCGCCGTCGCCGCGCTTTGCAGCAGTTGCCGTACCCGCCGCATCGAAGCAACGCGCGAGGCGCGGTTCGCCGGCACCGGGCGCCGCATCCATGAAATTGACCACGGCATGCGTGCCCTCGACGCGGCCAAGCACGTGCAAGGTGCTGCCGGCCTGCATGGCGCGGCACGCGAGATCGACGATGTGTGCGAAGACCTCCTGCATGCCCGAGCGGTCGAGCAACACCGGCAGCGGGTCGGACGGCAGCATCATCTCGAGCGCCATGCCAGCGGAGTGGAGACGGGCGCGCAGCGAATCCGTCATCTGGCCGAGCAGCTGACGGATGTCGGCGTAGTGAGACGGCCGGCTCGCGATGCGGTTCCGCAGTGCGAGTGATGGCGCCGGGCCGAGTTCGTTGTCTCGTCGGGGAAGGATCCGCCAGAATGCGTAGAGCAGGATGGCGACGAAGACGACGAGGGTGATCTGGGCTGCTTTCATGCAGTGCGACTGTTGTTGCGTTGCGTCGGATTAACGCTTGCCGACGGCTTTTTCGCAACAACGCCCCGACCGGATCACCGGCCTTCAAGATGTCTCCTCAATCCAGGTTCATGGAAAGGCAAAGACGATGTTCGAAGAGAAATTCATGCAGCGCGCGATCGCGCTGTCGGCACAGGCGTTGGACACGCCGGGCACGGAGCCCTTTGGTGCAGTGATCGTCCGCGACGGTGTCGTGGTGGGCGAGGGCTTCAACCATTCCGTCGCGCACTTCGATCCGACGTCGCACGGCGAGGTCGAGGCGATCCGCGATGCGTGCCGCAATCTGAAGACCGTGGATCTCGGCGGAAGCGAACTCTACACCTCATGCGAGCCTTGTGCATTGTGTGTGGCCGCGATGCGGATCGCAGGCATCCGCAAGCTCTACTACGCGGCGTCGCTTGCGCAGTCGGGCGAGGCTTTCGAGGGCGTGCCGGTGGAAGCGCGGCACCCCATCGATGTCGATGAGCTGCGCGCGGAAGCCGGCGCAACCCTCGAAGCGCGGACCATGCCTTCCGAGCAGAAGATGGACCGCGAAGCGGTGGCCGTGCTCGAAGCCTGGGCCGCCAGAAAGAAGGCCGGTTAAGCCTGTCGCGCCATGACTTGCGGCTCGCGCTCTGCCAGCAGCACACGGTAGATGAGCGCACCGATAACGGCGCCTGCGAGCGGCGCGACCCAGAACAGCCAGAGCTGTTCCATCGCCCACTGCGGCGCGAACAGGGCGGGGCCCGTGCTACGGGCGGGGTTGACCGAGGTGTTCGTCACGGGAATCGAGATGAGGTGGATCAGCGTGAGGCACAGGCCGATCGCGAGGCCCGCCATGCCGCTGGTCGCGCGGCTTGCCGTCGCACCCAGGATCACGAGCAGGAACACTGCCGTCATCACGACTTCAGTGATCAGTGCAGCGGTCATGCTGTATTGGCCCGGGGAGTTCTCGCCGAACCCGTTGGCCGCGAAGCCGCCGAGATCGGCGCCCGGCTTGCCGGTGGCGACGAGATAGAGGATCGCGGCGGCCACGCAGGCGCCTGCCACTTGCGAGATCACGTAGCCGGGAAGTCGGCCGATCGGCATGCGACCTGCCGCAACCAGACCGAGCGAAACGGCCGGGTTGAAGTGCCCGCCCGAGATCGGCCCGAACGCATACGCGCCGGTGACGACCGTCAGACCGAAAGCGAGCGAAACGCCGAGGAGGCCGATGCCAAGCTCGGGGAAAGCCGCTGCGAGCACTGCACTGCCGCAGCCGCCCAAGGTGAGCCAGAAGGTGCCGAGAAATTCGGCGGACCAGACTTTGAGATTGCTGTTCATTTGGTTTGTGTTCCCTGAAAAAAGTCGGGCACTATAAGGAGCGCACGCGCCGCTTCGACGCAACGGCACCGGGATTTGATGCAAACCTCACGTGTCGCTCTCACGGTGAGAAGATTCACCGCTCGATGAAGGAAATCCCAATGAAGATTGCAGTGATGGGCGCCGGTGCGGTCGGTTGCTACTACGGCGGAATGCTGGCGCGGGCCGGGCACGAGGTGACGCTGATCGGCAGGCCGCAGCATGTCGAGGCGATCCGTCGCGACGGCCTTCTGCTCGATACGCTCGGCTTCAAGGAGCATGTGCGGCTCGATGCCAGTACCGAACCGAGCGCTGTGAGGGATGCGGACCTGGTCCTCTTCTGCGTGAAGTCCACCGACACCGAAAGCACGGCGGACGCGATGAAGCCGCATCTGAAGGCCGATGCGCTGGTGCTCACCCTGCAGAACGGCGTCGACAACGCAGAGCGCCTGCAGGTGCGGCTGTCGCAGGTGGTCGCGCCTACCGTGGTGTACGTGGCCACCGAGATGGCTGGCCCGGGCCATCTCAAACATCACGGCCGCGGCGAGCTGGTCATTGCGCCGACCGCGGCGAGCGATGACATCGCGAAGACCTTCGCGCAGGCCGGCATTCCGACGCAGGTGTCCGACAACGTGATCGGTGCGCTGTGGATCAAGCTCATCCTGAACTGTGCCTACAACGCGCTCTCGGCCATTGCGCAGTTGCCCTACGGCCGAGTCGTGCCGGGCGAGGGCGTGGAGGGCGTGATGCGTGACGTGGTGCAGGAATGCGTTGCGGTCGCGCAGGCCGGCGGCGTCAGGCTGCCGGGCGATGCGTGGCAGGTGGTTGCCGGCCTGGTCAAGACGATGCCGACGCAGTACTCGTCCACTGCGCAGGATGTCGCGCGCGGCAAGCGCAGCGAGATCGACCATCTCAACGGCTACGTGATGCGCAAGGGCGAGGCGCTCGGTGTGCCGACCCCGGTCAACCGCACGCTGTTCGCGCTCGTGAAGCTGATCGAGGCGCGGCAGGCCGCGGCCGCCTGAGTCGCGCGAATCAGTCGCCGGAAGACGGCGGCACGTACCAGCGGGTGGCGATGAGTTCCGGCTCGTCGTGCGCCTGCAAGCGGTCCCAGTGGCGATCCGCGTCTTCGACGAAGAGATCGCGCGCGATGCCCTGCGCCAACCGCGTGGCACCGATCGCGAGGCCCGGAATGTCACCCGCCAGCGCGCCGTGGCTCATCGTCGCGCCCCAGTTGAAAAGTCGCATGCGCGCCAGTGCCGCGGCCTGCGGGTGCGCCGGATCGGCGCCGCGCAGCTCGAAGCCCGCGCCGAGATACGGAAAGCGCGCGGGCTCGGGGTGGTGTTCGGCTTCGGTTGCGGAAACGTGATTGGCCCAGGTGTCGATCTGCGACGTATAGGCCGCGATCTCGGGCCGGTCGAGCAGATCGACGTCGAAGCCGGTTCCGAAGATCACCGCGTCGAAGCGCTCCATGCCGCCGTTGGGCAGCGTGACGGTCACGCCGTCCTCGTCGGGCGCGACATCGACCCAGGGCGTTCCGATCCGCAACTCGAAGGCATCGTGTGCGTCGCAGCGGCGCACGGTCTCCCACGGTGGAGGAACCTGCTCGTCGAAGATGTAGGTGTAGACGCGCCACTTGCGCGGATCGTCGAGGCCTTCGAAGCCGCGTAGGAAACCGTGGTTCGACGCAGCCTTGCTCTTGTTGACCTGCGGCAGGTGCGCGCGGCGCGCAAACAACGTGACGTTGGCGGCGCCTGCTTCGAGTGCGCAGGCCGCGTTGTCGAAGGCCGAGGCGCCTGCGCCGAGCACGCCGATGCGGCACCCTTCCCAGCTCGGGAAGTCGATCGCGTCGGCGGAATGGAAGACCCGCCCGGCCGCCAGCGGATCGCCGCGCCGCAGCGACGGAAAGTCGGGCCATCGTGGCGCGCCGCTGCCGTCTCGGCCCAGTGCGAGCACGAGCTGGCGTGCGCGCACGGTTTCGCGCGTGCCGTCGGCGTGCTCGAGCTCGACGTGGAGCAGCAGCCCGTCGTCCGACTGCGAGACCGAACTCAGCGATACGCCGTTCTCGACCGCCAGCCCGACCGTGTCGCGCACCCATAGCAGGTAGTCGCGCCATGTCAGCGAGGGCACGCCGAGCTCGGTGCCGCCGATGTGCTTGGGGCTGCGCAGCGTCAGCATGCGTGCATAGGTGCCCCAGGGGCCTTCCTCGCCGCGTGCGGCGCGGTCGACCACGCGGATGTTCGTGACGCCTTCGCGGCGCAGCGCGTAGGCGGCGGTCTGGCCGCACATGCCCGCGCCGGCGACCAGCACGTCGAGCACTGGCGATTCGGCGGTCGACGATTCGGCCGGTAGCACCCACGCGGGCGGCGGCACGTTGATGCGTTCGAGATCGGCGCGCGCCTGCGCGGTCAGGCGATCGAGCGCCTCGGTATGGCGCGGGCTGGCGATGAATTGCAGCGGCACCGCGGGAAGCGCCTGCCCTGCAGGCGGCGTTGGAACGGGGTCTTGAGAAGCCATCGCGTGAAGATAATCCAGATCATGATCGCGCTCGACTGCTACTACAGCCTGTCTTCTCCCTGGGCCTACCTCGGCGGCCCGCAACTCCAGGACATCGTCCGGCGTCACCACGTGACGCTCACGCTCAAGC
Source organism: Variovorax sp. Sphag1AA (assembly GCF_014192575.1). Taxonomy (GTDB): domain Bacteria; phylum Pseudomonadota; class Gammaproteobacteria; order Burkholderiales; family Burkholderiaceae_C; genus Variovorax. The sequence continues at coordinate 144,691 of NZ_JACHYC010000002.1, forward strand.
CCTACGACTTCCAGGTCGTGGTGCCGCAGACCGGCGGCATTCCGCTCAAGACCCGCCCCGAGGCACGTCGGACGTACCACGCGCTGGAACTCGAGCGCTGGCGCGAGTACCTGGGCATGCCGCTCACGCTCGAGCCTGCGCACTATCCCAAGGGTGCGCCGAGCGATCCCAACTGGAACAAGTACGCGGGGTGGATGGTGATCGCCGCCCAGTTGCAGGGGCTCGATGCGCAGCCGCTGTCCCATGCGCTGCTTCGCGCCTTGTGGGCGGAAGAGCGCGACACCTCGGACGCTGCCGTGCGTATCGCGGTCGCCGACGAGAACGGCTATGACGGCGCGGCGCTGCAGGCGCTGGAGCAAAAGGCCGAAACGCAGGCCGCCTATCGTGCCTACACCGCCGAGGCCGTGGACAGGGGCGTGTTCGGTTCGCCGATCTTCATCCTCGATGGCGAGCGCTTCTGGGGACAGGACCGGCTCGTGTTCCTCGATCGGGCGCTGGACCGGCTCCGGGCTTCGCGCGGCATAGTCGCGGGCGGCAGCAGATAATTCCGCGATGCGAATCCGCTTCACCAAGATGCAGGGCGCCGGCAACGACTTCGTCGTGCTGGACGAAACCCACGGCCCGCTCGGCCTCGGGGCGGCCCAGTACCGCTTCCTGGCCGACCGCCATTTCGGCGTCGGCGCCGACCAGATCCTGTCGGTGCGACCCTCGCCCGCCGAGGGCGTCGACTTCCAGTATGTGATCCACAACGCCGACGGCGGCGAGGTCGAGCAGTGCGGCAACGGCGCGCGCTGCTTCATGCGCTTCGTGCACGAGCACGGCCTCACGCCCAAGCGCACGGTGCGCGTTCAGACGCTTTCCGGCGTCATCGAGCCGCGCATGGGCGCCGATGGCCGCGTGACCGTCGACATGGGCGCCCCGATCTTCGAGGCCGCGCGCGTTCCCTTCGACACTGCGGGGCTCACGCCGCTGCATGAGAACGGCTGGCACAAGTGGCATCTGGCACTCGGCACGCACGCCGACAGCGCCATCGTCTCGGTGGCCGTGCTGTCGATGGGCAATCCCCATGCGGTGCAGCTGGTCGACGACGTCGACACCGCGCCGGTGGCGAAGCAGGGCCCGCTGATCGAACACCATCCACGCTTTCCGCAGCGGGTCAACGCTGGCTTCATGCAGGTGGTCGATCGTTCGCACGTGAGGCTGCGCGTCTTCGAGCGCGGCGCAGGCGAAACGCTGGCCTGCGGCACCGGCGCCTGCGCGGCCGTGGTCGCCGGCATCCGGCTCGGCCTGCTGGAGTCGCGCGTCGATGTGGAAACGCGCGGCGGCCTGCTCACTATCGAATGGGCCGGCGAGGGCGAGCCGGTCCTCATGACCGGACCGGCCGTGACCGTGTTCGAAGGCGACATCGAAGTCCCGGACCTGCCATGAAGAACTTCAACCAAGACGACATGAACCCGATCACCGAAGACGACATCGCCAACTACCTGTCGAACACCCCCGATTTCTTCGAGCGCCACGCGCAATTGCTCGGACAAGTGCAGCTCACCAGCCCGCACGGCAACCGTGCGGTGAGCCTGCAGGAGCGCCAGGCCGAGATGCTGCGCGAGAAGATCAAGGCGCTGGAACACCGCATCATGGACATGGTCCGTCACGGCACTGAGAACGGCGTGACAGCCGACCGGCTCCAGCGCTGGACCCGCACGCTGCTTACCACGCGCGACCCGCGCCGGCTGCCGACCGAGATCGCGGCGCAATTGCAGGATCTCTTCCTGGTGCCGCAGGCCGCCATCAAGGTCTGGGATTGCGACAGCGCCTACGCCAACGAGGCTTACACCCAATCGGTCAGCGACGACGTGAAGACGCTCGTGACCTCGTTGACCGCGCCGTACTGCGGTCTGAATTCCGGTTTCGAAGCCGCCAACTGGCTGGCCGAACCGCAAGCCGCGGTCTCGATCGCGCTGATCCCGCTGCGCGAATCGTCCGAGACGCCAGCGTTCGGCCTCCTGGTGCTCGCGTCGCCCGACGCGCAGCGCTACAACGCCGAGATGGGCACCGACTTCCTGGAGCGCATTGCCGAGCTTGCCTCGAGCGCGCTCTCGCGGCTGCGGTCTTGAGTCCTGCACTCCGGCGCGGCCTGTGGGGCGCGCTACTGGTCTTCCTGCTCGGGTATCTCGCGATTTCCTTCACGGTGTGGCGCCATGCGAGCGCCGCACTCGCACATCCGCCGCAACGCGCAGCGGATGCGGCCCTGGTGCTCGGCAACCGGGCCTATCGCGACGGCAAACCGAATCCCTGCCTGACCGGCCGCGTCGACGCCGGCATTGCCCTTTCGAAGGTGGGGCTCGTGCAGAAGCTGGTCTTCAGTGGCGGCAAGGACTGGGAAGACGGACGCATCGAAGCTGAAGTGATGGAGCGGCATGCGCGCTCGGCCGGTTACGCCGGCCCGCTGCTGCTGGAGCCGCGCTCGCAGACCACGCTCGAAAACCTCTCCATGTCAGGGCCCCTGATGCAGGCGGCGGGCGTGCGCAGCGTGATCGTCGTGACCGAGCCTTACCACCTTTGGCGTGCGGAGCGGCTGGTCCGTGGTTCCGGCTTCGACCGGATGTTCGACGTGCAATACGCCGCTGCGCCGACTTCCTGCTGGGAGCGCTGGGGCATGGTGTTCAAGGGTGCATTGCGCGAGCCCTTTGCGATCGTCAAGAATTCGGTGCACTACTAGCGCGGAGATGTCCGTGTTGATTGAAAAGTACCTCGAATACGTGCGTGTCGAGCGCCGGCTCGCCGCGCGCACGGTGGAGCTCTACGGTCTCCATCTGAAGACGCTCGCCGAGAAGGCGGAGGCGGCCGGGGTCGCGCTCGACAAAGTCCAGGTCGCGCACGTGCGGCGCTGGATGGCCCAACTCCACAGCGCCGGGCGCGAATCGCGCGGTATCGCGCTGGTGCTGTCGTGCTGGCGCAGCTTCTATCGGTGGCTCGGCAACGAAGGGCTGGTGAGCGCGAATCCGGTGCAGGACATCCATGCACCGAAGGCGGATCGGCCACTGCCCAAGGCGCTCGCAGTCGATGACGCGGTACAGCTCGCGGACCTCCATGACACCGAAGCCGACCCGTGGACGGAAGCGCGCGATCGCGCCATCGTCGAGCTGCTCTACGGTTGCGGCCTGCGCGTCAGCGAGTTGACGGGGCTGGATGTCCGGCCCAGCCCCACGGCGCGCGGCTGGGTCGACCTCGAATCAGCCGAAGCCAATGTGCTCGGCAAGGGCAGCAAGCGCCGCATCGTGCCTGTCGGCAGCAAGGCGGCCGAGGCTTTGCGAACCTGGCTTGCCATGCGGGACGACTGCCCGGCCGTCGAGGCGGCGCGACTGCGGGACCCCGAAAACGCTGCGGCGCTCTTCATCGGCCGCAACGGGCTGCGTTTCTCGGCGCAATCGGTGTGGAAGCAGCTGCGACAGCGCAGCCTGAAAGCCGGCCTCGCGGTGCCGGTGCATCCACACATGCTCCGGCATTCGTTCGCGAGCCACGTGCTGCAGTCGAGCAGCGATCTGCGGGCGGTGCAGGAGCTGCTCGGGCACGCGAACATTTCGACCACACAGGTCTACACGCGGCTGGATTTCCAGCATCTCGCGCGGGCCTATGACGCAGCCCACCCGCGGGCGCACGCCCGCGATGAGCACAAGCCATCGGCGGGCGAAAGAAAGATCAAGAGCAACAAATCATGAAAGTCCTCCGTCTCCGGCCCGGCAAGGAGCGCTCGCTGCAGCGGCGCCACCCGTGGGTCTTCGAATCAGCCATCGCCAAGGGCGGCGGCGATGCGGGCGAGACCGTGCGCATCGAATCGGCCGACGGCAAGTTCCTCGCCTGGGCGGCGTTCAGCCCGAATTCCAAGATCCGCGCGAGGGCCTGGAGCTTCGACGAGAAGCAGCGCATCGATGCTGCTTTCTTCGCGAGCCGGGTGGCCAGTGCGGTCGAGGCGCGGGGCTTGTTCGACCTGCAAAGCGATGGCGTGAGGCTGATTCACGGCGAAGCCGACGGCCTGCCTGGTCTGATCGTCGACCGCTATGGCGACACGCTGGTCGCGCAGTTTCTCTCGGCCGGCGTCGAGCGCTGGAAGGCCGTCCTGGCGGACGCGCTGCTGGCGGCCACCGGTCTGCAGAAGCTCTATGAGCGTTCCGACGCCAGCGGGCGCGAGCGGGAGGGGCTGCCGCCGGTCACGGGCTGGCTGCGCGGCAGCGGCGAGACCGAGCTGACGATCCGCGAGCACGAATGGCGCCTGAGCCTCGATGTCGCCACCGGCCACAAGACCGGCTTCTACCTGGACCAGCGCGACAGCCGCAAGCGCTTCGCCGAACTGGCGGCGCAGCGCCGGTTCCGGCGCGTGCTCAACTGCTTCTGCTACACGGGCGGGTTCACGGTCGCCGCGCTGGCGGGGCTGAAGTCAGCAGGAGCGACCACTGGGGCGGAACTCATTTCCATCGATTCGTCGTTGCCCGCGCTGGAGCGTGCACGCGCGCATCTGGCGCTCAACGGTTTCGACGATGCACAGGCCGAGTTTCTCGACGCCGACGTCAATGCCTCGCTGCGCCGTTTCGTCGACGAAGGCCGGACCTTTGACGCCATCGTGCTCGACCCCCCGAAGTTCGCGCCGACCGTCGCGCATGCCGAACGGGCCGCGCGTGCGTACAAGGACCTCAACCGGCAGGCCTTCAAGCTGCTGGCGCCGGGTGGCCATCTGCTGACCTTCTCGTGCTCCGGCGGCATCGGGGCCGACCTGTTCCACAAGATCGTGGCCTCGGCCGGCATCGATGCCGGCGTGGATGGCTACATCACCGAGCGCCTGGGCGCCGCCCCCGACCACCCCATGACCATCGAGTTCCCCGAAGGGGAGTACTTGAAAGGCCTGGTCGTGGTGCGCAAATAGCGTTTGACCCTGGCGGAGCGCGGCCCGGCGGCCGTCGCTAAACTTTCCGCCTTTTCTCGATTCGCCCGATTCCTGACCTCCGGAGCATCTCTCATGGCCCTCATCCCCGCCACCATCCTTACTGGCTTTCTTGGCTCCGGCAAAACCACGCTGCTCAAGCGCATCCTGACCGAGGCGCACGGCGAGAAGATCGCCGTCATCGAGAACGAGTTCGGCGAAGAGAACATCGACAACGACATCCTGGTGACCGAATCCAAGGAGCAGATCGTCCAGATGAGCAACGGTTGCATCTGTTGCACCATCCGCGAGGACCTGCGGGAAGCTCTGCAGTTGCTCGCCGCCAAGAAGCGCAAGGGGTTGCTGGACTTCGATCGCGTCGTGATCGAAACCACTGGCCTGGCCGACCCGGGCCCGGTCGCGCAGACCTTCTTCATGGACGACGAGATCGCCGAGAGCTACCTGCTCGACTCGATCCTGACCCTGGTGGACGCCAAGCACGCGCCCCAGCAACTCAACGACCGCCAGGAAGCGCGCCGGCAGGTGGGTTTCGCCGACCAGATCTTCATCAGCAAGACCGACCTGGTCGCCGCTGACGAGACCGACGCACTGATCCACCGCCTCAAGCATATGAATCCGCGCGCGCCGCAGCAGAAGGTGCACTTCGGCGACGTGCCGCTCAAGGATGTGTTCGACCTGCGGGGCTTCAACCTCAACGCCAAGCTGGATATCGATCCGGACTTCCTCAAGGAAGAAGACGAGCACGACCATGACCACGAGCATGGCGAGCACTGCGACCATCCCTCGCACAAGCATGAGGGGCATGGCCATCACCATCACCACGACGACGATGTGAAGAGCTTCGTCTATCGCGCGGACCGGCCTTTCGATCCGGCGCGGCTCGAGGATTTCCTCGGCGCGGTCGTCAACATCTACGGTCCGCGGATGCTGCGCTACAAGGGCGTGCTGCACATGCAGGGCACCGAGCGCAAGGTGATCTTCCAGGGCGTGCACCAGCTCATGGGCAGCGATCTCGGTCCCGCCTGGGGTCCCGACGAAAAGCGCAACAGCCGGATGGTCTTCATCGGAATCGACCTGCCGCGCGAGATCCTGGAGCAGGGCCTGGACCAGTGTCTGGTCTGAGGCCGACGCCGGGCCGCCCGGAGCGTTGAGGCCGATCCCACCGGCCGGCTCCACTTCTCTATACAATCGCGCGCCTGTTACGGGAGCCACCCCGCGCTTCTTTTAGTGCGGTGTGTGACTTCCGGCACAAGACTGCGTGCGTTTTTGGGTCGTTTTCAGGGGTATAACCCTTGGGTTCGCCGTAGGCGAGCACCCGTGAAATCCACGGGGGAGACATCCATTGAATGTGCGTTTCGAGTTCGTCGAAGGAGCCAGTCACTGTGAAGAAACCTGTCGCCAACGCCAAGCCAGCTTCGAAGCCGGCCGTCAAGAAGACGGCGGTTGCCCAGCAGGCTGTGCCCGCGGCGAAGAAGGTTTCAGTTGCAAAGCACGCCCAGCCCGCCGCCGCACCCACGGCCTCCGCCACAAGCAAGGTCAAGGCGGCGACTGCCGGCGCCTCGTCCTCCAAACCGGCCGGTCTTCACCCCGCGCCATCTGCACCACCGACTCCCATGAAAAAAACGGCTGCTGCCTCCGAATCCTCTACCGCCACGGTGACTCCTGCCGGAACCGCCGCCTCCGTGCCTGCCCGCAGCACGCGCCCGTCCTCCCGGCTGTCGCAGGTGACCGTGCCCTCCATGCCGCAGGCGGTCGCCTCGACCGCCGCCAAATCCAGCTTCGTGCAGACCACGTCCAACCCGCTGGTCCCGCCGCCGCCGGTCGCGATCAAGAAGGACCCCAAGCTCGCGAACAACTGGAAGGCCAAGTCCGCCGAGGAACTGACCGATGCCGAAGTCATCGCGATGCCGGACTCCGAATACATGAACGACAAGCAGATGGCGTTCTTCCGCCTGAAGCTTCAGGAACTCAAGCGGGGCATCCTCGAAAACGCCGGCGAGACGACCGAGCACCTGCGTGAAGACACCGTGGTCGTGCCCGATCCGGCGGACCGCGCGACGATCGAGGAAGAGCACGCGCTCGAACTGCGCACCCGCGACCGCGAGCGCAAGCTCCTCAAGAAGATCGAGCAGTCGATCCAACGCATCGACGCCGGCGACTACGGCTACTGCGACGAAACCGGCGAACCCATCGGCGTCGGCCGCCTTCTCGCCCGTCCGACCGCGACGCTGTCGCTCGAGGCGCAGCAGCGCCGCGAGCTGAAGCAGAAGATGTTCGGGGACTGATCCCGCGGGAGCCGGACGGAGACAAAGCGCATGGGCAAGGAAGAAACCGGCCGTCTGCTATCGAAGGTCGCGAAGTTTGTTCGCAATCCGCTGAAGGACTGGTCGGAGCTCGATGCCGATGATTCGGCATCGCTCGAGAACGGCTACAGCCGTGAAATGCTCAAGGAGATGATCGAGCGGCGGCAGCGCAACGATTTCGTGCGCCGCCGCGAGTTCGACATGCTCCGCAAGCTGCGGCAACGCGAGGCCGCGGGCGGCCGCGATGCGGCAGCCACGCCGTCTTCCTTCAACGTCAGCAGCACTTCGGGCAAGTCCGACGGCAGGGCGCTCACGCTCAAGAAGATCGACGAGATCGAAGAGCAGATGTCGCAGCAATGGTGGAAGGCGCGCAACGCCCAGTCGGAGGAAAAGGCCGAAGGGGCGACCGGCGAGCCGATCGCCGTGCAGCATTCGCGCGCCTACGCCGACACCGTGCCCGGCGTGCCTCAACCCGGCGCTGGCGCACAGCAGGCCCAGGCTCCGGCCGACGTGCCCACGCAGGACGGCAGCATCGAAGAGGCATCCATCCGCTTTGCCCACGGCGACGACGACGGCGCCGAGGCGATCCTTCTCCAGGCGCTGGCCCCCGACAGTCCCACAGGCGATCACGACGATACGTGGCGCGCGCTGCTCGACTTCTATCGCGCCACCGGCGACGCCGAAAAGTTCGTCGCCACGAGTACCCGATACGCGCAGCGCATGAAGCGTACCCCTCCCGACTGGATCTCGTTCCGTGCGCTCGCGAATTCGGTTCGTGCGGCCGCGCCAGTCCAGTCGCCGTCCAATGCGCCCCAACCGGGCGGCGCGGATTGGTCCAGCCCGCCGCGCCTCACGCGCGAAGCGCTGATCGGCCTGACGCGCGCGCTCGGTGCCGCCGGCCCGTCATGGAAGCTCGACTGGAGCGCGCTCGACACCATCGAGGCTGATGCTGCCGGGCCGTTGCGTGCCCTGTTCAATCATTGGGCGGACTCGACGGTCCAACTGCGCTTTGCCGGAGCGGACCAGCTTCTCCTGGTTCTGGCCGAGGCAACGCCCGCCAATGAGCGCAGCGTTGATGCGGTCTGGTGGCAACTGCACATGGCCGCCTTGCGGGTGATGCATCGCGCCGACGAGTTCGAACTGCTCGCGCTCAACTACTGCATTACCTACGAGGTGTCTCCGCCGCCCTGGGAGGATCCCAAGGGCGACTACGCCTGGCTCGATCTCCCGAAGGCCGCAAAGCCGGCGCATAGCGGCTTCACGCTCGCGTCGGATCGCGCATCCGGCCCGGCACCGTTGGCCGCAGGCGTGACGCTGAGCGGCGAACTCGCCGGCGAGTCCGTTTCCACCTGGCAGCGGCTCGATGGCGAACTCGGCGAAACGGCTACGCCGAGCATTTCCTGCGCGGCCCTGGTTCGCATGGACTTCACTGCAGCCGGCACATTGCTCAATTGGGTGACGGCGCGCCATGCACGCGGCCAGAGCATCCAGTTCACCGACGCGCACCGCCTCATTGCGGCGTTTTTTAGCGTCGTCGGCATTGCGGATCACGCGAGCGTCAAGACGCGAGGCTGAGTCCGTAGGTGGGTGCCCACCCGCAGCGCGGCAGGGCCGGGGGCGACCAAAGATAATGTCGCATGGAACAATTTCACGGAACCACGATCGTCAGCGTCCGTCGCAAGACCGCTGGCGGCGACCAGGTGGCCATCGGCGGTGACGGTCAGGTCACCCTCGGCAACATCGTCATCAAGGGCAGCGCGCGCAAGGTTCGCCGGCTCTATCACGGCAAGGTGCTCGCCGGATTCGCCGGTGCAACCGCCGACGCATTCACCCTCTTCGAGCGCTTCGAGGCCAAGCTGGAGAAGCACCAGGGGCATCTGGCCCGCGCCGCCATCGAGCTCACCAAGGATTGGCGTACCGATCGCGTGCTGCGGCGGCTCGAAGCGATGCTGGCGGTGGCCGATGCGACCACCTCGCTGATCATCACCGGCAACGGCGACGTGCTGGAGCCCGAGAACGGAATCATCGCGATCGGCTCTGGCGGCGCATACGCGCAGGCGGCCGCCAAGGCGTTGCTCGACAGCACGGAGCTGACGGCGGAGCAGATCGTCCGCAAGTCGCTCGAGATTGCCGGCGAGCTCTGCATCTACACCAACATGCACCACACCATCGAGAGCCTGTGAGACCTCACATGTCCATGACGCCCCAGGAAATCGTCTCCGAACTCGACAACCACATCGTCGGCCAGCCCGAGGCGAAGCGCGCCGTGGCGATCGCCCTGCGCAACCGCTGGCGCCGCCAGCAGGTCGAGGAAAAGCTCCGCGCCGAGATCACACCCAAGAACATCCTCATGATCGGCCCGACGGGCGTCGGCAAGACCGAGATCGCGCGCCGCCTCGCCCGCCTGGCCGATGCGCCATTCATCAAGGTAGAGGCGACCAAGTTCACCGAAGTCGGCTATGTCGGCAAGGACGTCGATTCGATCGTCCGGGACCTCGCCGAAATCGCGGTCAAGCAGACGCGCGAGACGGAAAGCGCCAAGGTCCGCATGCGGGCCGAGGACGGCGCGGAAGAGCGCATCCTCGACGTGCTCCTGCCACCCGCTCGCCTGGCGGACGGCAGCAGCACCTCTGACACCGGCAACGCCACCCGGCAAGCCTTCCGCAAGAAGCTCCGCCAGCACGAACTGGACGACAAGGAAATCGAGATCGAGCTTGCCGACACCAAGATGCCGCTCGAGATCATGGGTCCGGCCGGAATGGAGGAAATGACCGAGCAGCTTCGCGGCATGTTCGGCCAACTCGGCGGTGGCAAGCGCAAGACACGCAAGCTCAAGATCTCCGAGGCGATGCGCCTCCTGATCGAGGAGGAAGCGACCAAGCTGGTCAATGAGGACGAGATCCGCAGTCAGGCCATCCACAACGCGGAGCAGAACGGCATCGTCTTCATCGACGAGATCGACAAGGTCGCTGCGCGGTCCGAAGGGCAGGGCGCCGACGTGTCGCGCCAGGGCGTGCAGCGCGACCTGCTGCCGCTGGTCGAAGGCACGACCGTGAGCACCAAGTACGGCGTGGTGCGCACCGATCACATCCTCTTCATCGCGAGCGGCGCTTTCCATCTCAGCAAGCCGAGCGACCTGATCCCCGAGCTGCAGGGCCGTTTTCCCATCCGGGTCGAACTGCAATCGCTCTCGGTGTCGGATTTCGAAAGCATCCTCACGCAGACGCAGGCATCGCTCGTCAAGCAGTACCAGGCGCTGCTGGCGACCGAGGGCGTCACGCTCGAGTTCACGCCCGACGGCATCACGCGTCTCGCGAGCATTGCGTACGACGTGAACGAGCGCACCGAGAACATTGGCGCCCGTCGCCTCTCGACCGTCATGGAGCGCCTGCTCGACGAGGTGAGTTTCGATGCCACCCGTCTGGACGGCCAATCGGTGCGTATCGACGCCGCTTATGTGGACGCGCGGCTTTCGGCACTAAGTCACGACGAAGATCTGTCTCGATTCATTCTCTGATTCCGGGCTGTGTAACCAAGGCTTCACGCAACACATTCATTGCGTGAGCTAAGTACTTCATTTGCAACGGAATTCGGTTTTTGGCGGTTGCAAAAACATCGCTAAGTCGTTGATTCCATTACAAAAAATTCCAGCGACCTCCCGTTGCGCTGTAGACGTTTCCTGCTACAGTGCAAAAAAGTGCAGTTAAGTGGGAAAAAGTGTCGAGAACTGCCGCAGATTAGGCTGTGGCAGCTCTCCCCAACGGGGTTTTCAGGTCGTGTTTCAAGGCGCTTCATCGCTCAGTCTCGATGCCAAGGGGCGGCTCTCAGTGCCGACCCGGCACCGTGACGTCCTGAGCGCGACCGCCGGCGGCCAACTCACGATCACCAAGCACCCCCACGGCTGCCTCATGGTGTTTCCCCGCCCCGAGTGGGAGAAATTTCGCGAACGCATCGCCGCGCTGCCCATGTCGGCCCAATGGTGGAAGCGCGTCTTCCTCGGCAATGCAATGGACGTCGAGATGGACGGCACCGGTCGCGTGCTCGTGTCGCCCGAATTGCGCGAAGCCGCCGGCATCAGCCGCGATGCCCTGCTCCTCGGCATGGGCAACCACTTCGAGCTCTGGGACAAGGCGACCTACGATGCCAAGGAGGCCGAGGCCACCCAAGGCCAGATGCCGGACGTATTCCAGGACTTTTCGTTCTGAGGCGCGAAGTGGACGAGGCATGGACTCACACAACCGTCATGTTGAAGGAAGCGGTGGATGCCCTCTTCCTCGACGGTCCGGACGCGCCTGCGCCTGCGGGCACCTATGTGGATGCCACCTTCGGCCGCGGCGGCCACAGCCGCGCGATCCTTTCGAGGTTGCGGCCGGAGGGCCGCCTCATCGCGTTCGACAAGGACGCGGAAGCGGTGGCCGAAGCAGCGCGCATCCAGGATGCGCGTTTTTCCATCCGTCACCAGGGATTCAAGGACCTGGGAGAGCTGCCGCCGGCCAGTGTGTCAGGCGTGCTGCTGGATCTCGGAATCAGCTCTCCCCAGATCGACAACCCCGCCCGGGGTTTTTCTTTTCGTTTCGACGGCCCGCTCGACATGCGCATGGACACCACGCGCGGCGAGAGCGTGGCCGAGTGGCTGGCAACAGCCGACCAGCAGCAGATTGCGGAGGTGATTCGTGACTATGGCGAAGAACGGTTTGCTGTTCAGATTGCAAAGGCGATTGTTGCTCGCCGACAAGAACGGGGCCCAATTTCAACCACCACCGAGCTGGCCCAGCTCGTGGCTGGCACGGTCAAAACCCGCGAGCCGGGCCAGAACCCTGCAACGCGCACATTTCAGGCTCTTCGGATTTTCATCAACGCCGAGCTTGAAGAGCTGCAACAGGCGCTAGAGGCGAGCCTCGTCGTGCTCAAGCCCCAGGGTCGGCTCGCGGTGATCAGCTTCCATTCGCTGGAAGACCGCATCGTGAAGCAGTTCATCGCCAAGCACTCGCGCGAGGTCTACGACCGTCGCGCGCCGTTTGCTGCGCCGAAGGCGATGAAACTGAAGTCCCTGGGCCGGGTGAAGCCGTCGCAAGCCGAAGTGGATGGCAATCCGCGCGCACGCAGCGCGATTCTCCGCGTGGCCGAGCGCACCGCAGACGGGAGCTGAGCATGGCCCGCCTGAACCTGCTCCTCCTGATCGCCGTACTGTGCTCGGCGATGTACCTCGTGCACACCCAGTACATGTCGCGCCAGCTCTTCACCGAGCTGCACCGGGTGGAGCTCGAAGCGCGCCGCCTCGAACTCGATCAGGACCGCCTGCAGGTCGAAAAGCGTGCTCAGGCCACGCCCTTGCGCATCGAGAAGCTCGCGAAGGAGCAGCTCAAGATGCGGACGACCACGCCCGCGATCACGCAGTACGTGCGCCAGGACGGCACCGTGATCCCGGCCGTCGCCGCGCCCGCGCCGTCTACCACGACGCCTGCCCCGCGCCCCGGCGCCTCGCGAGGAGCCCACTGAGATGGCCCGCCAAAGCGTCCAGTACACGACGAGCCCCTTGCTCGCGAGCAAGACCCCGGTCTGGCGCAGCAAGTTCATCGTCGCGGGCATCGCGCTTGGCTTCATCGTGCTCGCCGCCCGCGCCGCCTACGTGCAGGTGATCGACAACGCCTTCTTCCAGCGCCAGGGCGAGGTGCGCTTCACCCGTACGCTCGAGCTGCCGGCGAATCGGGGCCGCATCCTCGATCGCAACGGTTTGCTCCTCGCCCAGAGCGTGGTCGCGCCGAGCATCTGGGCCATCCCCGAGGACATCGAGCGCGACGACCCCGAGGTCAAGGCCAAGCTGCGCCAAGTTGCCAAGCTGCTCGGCATGCCGCAGAAGGACTTCGACAAGAAGCTCGAGGACGAGGACAAGACCTTCGTCTGGGTCAAGCGTCAGGTCGACGAGCCAATCGCGAAGGAAATCGCGGCACTCAACATCAAGGGCATCTACCAGCGCAAGGAATACAAGCGCCAGTACCCCGAAGGCGAATCGGCGGCGCACGTGGTGGGCTTCACCAACGTCGAGGACAACGGCCAGGAAGGCATCGAGCTCGCCTTCAACAAGGAGCTGGCGGGCAAGCCCGGCTCGCGCCGCGTCATCAAGGACCGCCTCGGCCGCGTGGTCGAGGGCGTGGGCGAGCAGGTGCCGCCGATGGAAGGCAAGGACATCCAGCTCAGCATCGACAGCAAGGTCCAGTTCTTCGCCTACCAGAAGCTGCGCGACGCAGTGACCTTCCACAAGGCCAAGGCCGGCAGCGTGGTGGTGCTCGACTCGATCACCGGCGAAGTGCTCGCGCTGGCCAACTACCCGAGCTACGTGCCCGACAAGCGGCAGAACCTCACCGGCGAGCAGCTGCGCAACCGCGCGCTGACCGACGTCTTCGAGCCCGGCTCGACGATGAAGCCGATCACGGTGGCCACCGCGCTCGAGGCGGGGCGCATCAAGCCGCAGACCATCATCGAAACCTCGCCGGGGCGCTACAGCCTCGGCGGTTTCACGATCAGCGATACCCACAACTACGGCTCGCTCACGGTCGAAGGCGTGATCCAGAAGTCGAGCAACATCGGCGCACTGAAGATCTCGCAGAAGATGACGCCCCACGAGATGTGGGACAGCTACACCGCACTCGGCTATGGCCAGAAGCCGCAGATCCAGTTCCCCGGTGCGGTCACTGGCCGCCTGCGCCCGTGGAAGTCGTGGAAGCCGGTCGAGCAGGCCACGATGGCCTACGGCTACGGCCTATCGGCGTCGCTGTTCCAGATGGCGCATTCGTACACGGCCTTCGCGCACGACGGCGACGTGATCCCGGCGACCATCCTCAAGAGCCCGGACTCGGCCGTCGGCGTGAAGGTGTTCTCGCCGCAGACCGCCGCGTCGGTTCGCAAGATGCTGCAGATGGCGGCTGGCCCCGGCGGCACCGGTCCGCTCGCGCAGACCATCGGCTATTCGGTGGGCGGCAAGTCCGGCACGGCGCACAAGCAGGTTGGCAAGGGCTACGCGAGCAAGCAGTACCGCTCGTGGTTCACCGGCCTGGCCCCGATCGAGAAGCCGCGGATCATCGTGGCGGTCATGATCGACGAGCCGAGCAACGGCCAGTATTTCGGCGGCATCGTGGCTGCCCCGGTCTTCAGCGAAGTCGTTCAACAAACGCTGCGCATGATGAACGTGGCGCCCGACCTCGCGGTCAAACCCCTGGTGATCACCAAGGGTGTGGAAGAGAGCTTCTGATGGCGACGACGATGCTTCGCACTCCAGAAGAGGCCGCGCGCTGGCTGCGGACGCGCGTGCACGGGACGTTGCACGCGGACAGCCGATCGATCGGTGCCGGCGACGGCTTCATCGCGTGGCCCGGCGCGGCCACCGATGGCCGGCGCTTCGTGAAGGCCGCGCTGGCACAGGGCGCGGTCGCCTGCCTGATCGAGGCCGAAGGCAGCGAGGCTTTCGGATTCGAAGGCGATGCGATTGCGGTCTATCCGGGGCTCAAGGCCGCAACGGGGCCGATTGCTGCCGCCTACTACGAGAACCCGTCCGAACAGCTCGGCGTGGTCGCGGTCACCGGCACCAACGGCAAGACCTCTACTGCCTGGTGGCTTGCGCAGGCACTGTCGCGCGCCGGGCGTCCACCCTGCGCCGTCGTCGGCACGCTGGGTGTTGGCGTTCCGCCCGAGCTGACCTATACGGGGCTGACGACGCCCGATCCGGTGCTGCTTCAGCGTGAACTGCGCGGATTTGCCGATCGTGGCTTCGGCGCGTGTGCGATCGAGGCATCGAGCATCGGCATCGTCGAGCGCCGCCTCGACGGCACGCGGATCGCGGTCGCGGTGTTCACCAATTTCACGCAGGACCATCTGGACTACCACGGCAGCATGGACGCCTACTGGCAGGCCAAGGCTGAGCTGTTCCGGTGGCCCGGCTTGCGTGCGGCGGTGGTCAACATCGATGACGTGCATGGCGCCGCATTGGTCGGCAACCTGATCGAAACCGGTGTCGGCGCGCTCGACGTCTGGACCGTGTCGGCCGGCGGTGCGCCCGCACGCCTCGTGGCCGAGGACATTGGCTATGACACCGAAGGCCTCGGCTTCACCGTCGTGGAACAGGGCGTGCCGCCGGTGCGGTTGTCGACGCAGCTGATCGGCCAGTACAACGTCTCGAACCTGCTTGGCGTGATCGGCGCACTGCGTGCGGTCGGCCTCTCGCTCGACGAAGCGGTGGCCGCGTGCACCGCGCTCGACAGTGTCCCCGGGCGCATGGAACGGTTGAGCGTGCCGGGCCACCCGCTCGCAGTGGTCGACTATGCGCACACGCCCGATGCACTCGACAAGGCCCTCGCGGGGCTGCATCCGCTCGTCCACCAGCGCGGCGGCAAGTTGTGGTGCGTGTTCGGCTGCGGCGGGGACCGCGATTCCGCCAAGCGTCCGATGATGGCCGCCGTCGCCGAAAAGCAGGCCGACCGTGTCGTCGTCACCAGCGACAACCCGCGCAGCGAGAAGCCTGCCGCGATCATCAGCCAGATCCTGCTGGGGCTGGCGAGTCCCGAGGCCGCGCAGGTCGAGCCCGATCGCGCCAAGGCCATTGCCGAGACGCTGGCGCAGGCCCGGCCGGAAGACGTGGTGCTGATCGCAGGCAAGGGCCATGAGGCGTGGCAGGAAATCGCCGGAGAGCGCATCGCGTTCTCCGACCGCGCACACGCCATCGATGCACTCACCCTCAGGAGCGGCGCATGACCGACGCCAACGCCCTGACGCCCATGATGACGCTCGCACAGGCGCACGCCTGGGTTGCGGGCTCGCGTCTTGTGGGTGACCCCGCGACGCCGATCCTGCGCGTCCACACCGATACGCGCACGCTCGCCGCCGGCGATCTGTTCGTTGCGCTGAAGGGTGAACGCTTCGATGCGAACCAGTTCCTCGCCGATGCGAAGGCGAGCGGCGCTGTCGCGGCCATCGCGCACGGCGGGCTCGAGGCCGCGGGCCTTTCCGGGCTCGAAGTGCCGGACACGCTCGTCGCGCTCGGCGCGCTGGCGGCCGGCTGGCGCGGCCAGTTCGACCTGCCGCTGATCGCCGTTACCGGCAGCAACGGCAAGACGACGGTGACGCAGATGATCGCTTCGGTCCTGCGTGTTGCCAGTGGCGAGGGTGCGCTCGCGACCGCCGGCAACTTCAACAACGAGATCGGCGTGCCGCTGACCTTGCTGCGACTTCAGGCGCGGCATCAGCGCGCGGTGGTCGAGCTCGGCATGAACCATCCGGGCGAGATCGCACGGCTCGGTGCGATCTCGAAGCCGACCATCGCGCTGGTCAACAACGCGCAGCGCGAGCACCAGGAATTCATGGCCACGGTGGAGGCGGTCGCGCGCGAAAACGCTTCCGTCTTCGCTTCGCTGCCCGATGGTGGCACGGCGGTGTTCCCCTATGGCGACGAGTTCACGCCGCTGTGGCAGGCGATTGCGCGCGAAGGCGCGGTGCGGCGCACGTTGACCTTCGGCGCGCATCCCGACGCCGACATCGCCCTCGTGTCGGCCGAGTGGCAGCGCGGCGCGTGGCAGTTCGAAGCGCGCACGCCGGTGGGCGAAGTGCGCTGCACGCTGCGCATCGCGGGCCGGCACAACGTGATCAATGCGCTTGCCGCCATCGCATGCTCACTGGCCAGCGGCGTTTCGCCTGAAAAGATCGGCGAAGGCCTGGCGGCTTTCGAACCGGTCAAGGGCCGCTCCAAGGCTGCCGAAGTCCAGCTGGCCGATGGCCGCACGATCACACTCATCGACGACACCTACAACGCCAACCCCGATTCGATGCGCGCCGCAATCGACGTGCTCGCGAGCCTGCCGGGCCCGCGCGTGCTGGTCATCGGCGACATGGGCGAGGTCGGCGACCAGGGTCCTCAATTTCATTCCGAAGTCGGCGCCTGGGCGCGCGAGCGCGGTATCGAGACCGTGTTCGCACTCGGCAACGAGAGCGTGCACAGCGTCTCGGCCTATGGCGCTCACGCCAATGGCGAAGCCCGGCATTTCGGAGACATCGATTCGCTCAACGCTGCCGTGCTCGCGCAATTGCCGGGTGCCGCCAGCGTGCTGGTGAAGGGTTCGCGCTTCATGAAGATGGAGCGCGTGGTGCAGGCCGTCATCGCCTCGGTGCCACAACAACAAGACAGGGAGGCCGGTCATGCTGCATGAACCGCGCGCGTTCACATCATGCTGATGACACTTGCCCAATGGCTGCAGGCGACGTCGCCGGAATTCGGTTTCCTGCGCGTGTTTCAGTACCTCACCTTCCGCGCCATGATGGCCGCGCTGACCGCGCTGCTGCTTGGCCTCGCCGCGGGTCCGTACGTCATCCGGCGCCTCACCGCGCTGAAGATCGGCCAGCCGGTGCGCGGCTATGCGATGGAGACGCACCTCACCAAGAGCGGCACGCCCACCATGGGCGGCGTGCTCGTGCTGTTCTCGATCGCGCTTGCAACGCTGCTCTGGTTCGATCTCTCGAATCGCTTCGTGTGGATCGTGCTCTGGGTCACGCTCGGCTTCGGCGCGATCGGCTGGGTCGATGACTGGCGCAAGGTCGTCAACAAGGACCCGGAAGGCATGCGCTCGCGCGAGAAGTACTTCTGGCAGTCGGTGGTGGGGCTTGTTGCGGGCTTCTATCTGCTCTTCAGCATTTCGGAGAGCTCCAACTGGCGCGTGCTCGAACTGTTCTTCTCGTGGGTTCGCTCGGGTTTCGACCTCGACTTCCCGCCGAAGATCAACCTGCTGGTCCCCTTCTTCAAGGAAGTGAGCTATCCGCTCGGCGGCATCGGCTTCGTGATCCTGACCTACCTGGTGATCGTCGGTGCGAGCAACGCGGTGAACCTCACCGACGGCCTCGACGGGCTCGCGATCATGCCGGTGGTGATGGTCGGGTCTTCGCTCGGTGTGTTCGCCTACGTCACCGGCAGCGCGGTGTATTCGCGCTACCTGCTGTTCCCGCACATTCCCGGCTCGGGCGAACTGCTGGTGTTCTGCTCGGCCATGGCGGGTGCGGGGCTCGCGTTCCTGTGGTTCAACACGCATCCGGCGCAAGTCTTCATGGGCGACGTGGGCGCGCTCGCGCTTGGCGGCGCACTCGGCACCATCGCCGTGATCGTGCGGCAGGAGATCGTGTTCTTCGTGATGGGCGGCATCTTCGTGGTCGAGGCGATCTCGGTGATGGCGCAGGTCACCTACTTCAAATACACCAAGAAGCGCTTCGGCGAAGGGCGGCGCGTGCTCAAGATGGCGCCGCTGCATCACCACTTCGAGAAGAGCGGCTGGCGCGAGACGCAGGTCGTCGTGCGCTTCTGGATCATCACGATGCTTTTGTGCCTCGTGGGTCTTTCCACCTTGAAGCTGCGGTAAGACGACGATGCTGCATCTCAAGGACCTCCACGTTCTGATCCTCGGCCTCGGTGCGTCCGGGCTGGCAATGGCGCGCTGGTGCGTGCGCCAGGGTGCGATCGTCACCGTGGCCGACACGCGCGAAGCGCCGCCGCAACTGGCGACGCTGCGTGAGGAGCTTCCCGGTGCGAGTTTCGTGGGCGGCTCGTTCACTGCATCGCTGATCGAAGGCTCGCCGGTGCGCGCGGTGTACCGCTCCCCCGGGCTTTCGCCCGCCACCGTCGCGGTGGTGGTCGATGCGGCACGCGCAGTTGGGTTACCGGTCGGCGGCGAGCTGGATCTGTTTGCGCAGGCGCTGGCCGATCTGCGGACGATGGAAGTGAACGAGGAAGTCGAAGCGCCTGAAGCTGCTGACGCGGCCGAGGTGGAGCCGGCGCCGCCATCGCAGACATCCGAAGACGCGGCAGGTTCGGAAGCGAACGAGCCCGAGGCCGCCGCCGAATCCGCGCCCCAGCTTCCGGACGATGACGATGACTCGTTCACGCCGGTGCCTGAAGTCATCGCGCCGCCGCCCAAGCCCAAGGGCTACACGCCAGCCGTGCTCGCGATCACCGGCACCAACGGCAAGACGACCGTGACTTCGCTCACGGGGCAACTCGTCGAGCGCGCCGGCAAGACGGTCGCCGTGGCGGGCAACATCGGTCCGACGCTGCTCGATACGCTCTCGGCGCGCATGGACGCCGGCACGCTGCCCGATGTCTGGGTGCTGGAGCTGTCCAGCTTCCAGCTCGACGGCGTGCAGGGCTTCGAGCCGACCGCCGCCACGGTGCTCAACATCACGCAGGACCACCTCGACTGGCATGGCGACATGGCCGCCTATGCCGCCGCCAAGGCACGCATCTTCGGCAAGCAAGGCGCGATGGTGCTCAATCGCGACGACGAGGCCGTGATGGCCATGCGTCCGGCACCGGTCAAGCTGGCCAAGGGGCAGGCGCCGCGTACGGTGGTCACCTTCGGCTCGGGCATGCCGAAGCGCCCGGGCGACTACGGCATCGAGCGCCTGCACGGCATGGCATGGCTGGTCCGCGCGCTCGAAGCCGACGAGACGCAGAAGCGCAAGCGCGGCGCGCCGGTTGAAGAGGAAGAGATCCACATCCAGCGCCTGATGCCCGCCGATGCGCTGCGCATCCGTGGACGGCACAACGCGCTCAATGCGCTCGCCGCGTTGGCGCTTGCGACGGCGGCGGGCTGCCAGCTCGCGCCGATGCTCTACGGCTTGCGCGAGTACCAGGGTGAGCCGCACCGCGTCGAGCCGGTTGCGATCATCAACAGCGTCGAGTATTTCGACGACAGCAAGGGCACCAATGTCGGCGCGACCGTCGCCGCGTTGATCGGCCTTGGCGAAGACCGCCGCGTGGTCGTGATCCTCGGTGGCGATGGCAAGGGACAGGATTTCGCGCCGCTCGCTGCTCCAGTGCACCAGTACGCGCGCGCCGTGGTGCTGATCGGCCGCGATGCGCCGCAGATCGAAGCGGCGCTCGAAGCCACCGGCGTCTCGATGCAGAAGGCTGGGTCGCTGCCTGAAGCAGTCAAGCTCGCGTCGGAGCGTGCGCAACCGGGCGATGCAGTGCTCCTGTCGCCGGCCTGCGCGAGCTTCGACATGTTCAAGGACTACGCGCACCGCGCGGCCGTGTTCTGCGAGACGGTCCAGGATCTCGCGGCCGAAGGAGGGCTGGCATGAGCGCCGCCCGGCCGCCCGAAGGCGCTCGCACCGCAGTGCGAAGCACGGAGGTTTCCGAATGAGCGCAGTCCCCGCGTCGTCCGGAAAGACCAGCCGCTTCGCCGGCTGGTTCAGCCGCGCCAAGAGCAGCATCGACGCGTTGCCTATCCATCTGCCGGTACGTCTCGGCAGCGCTGGCATGACGCAGACCAAAGCCGCGCCGGTGCGGGTACTGGGCTTCGACCAGGCGCTGGTCTGGGTCACGGTTGCACTGCTGGCCTGGGGGCTGGTCATGGTCTATTCGGCCTCGATCGCGATGCCGGACAACCCGCGCTTCGCACGCGCCGGCTACAGCGCGACCTTCTTCCTCACGCGGCATGCCGCTTCGCTCGCCATCGCGTTCGTCGGCGGCATGCTGGCCTTCCAGGTGCCGATGCGGACCTGGGAGCGCGCCGCGCCGTGGCTCTTCGTCTTGTCGTTGCTGCTGCTGGTCGTGGTGCTGATCCCGCACATCGGCATCAACGTCAATGGTGCACGTCGGTGGTTGCCGATGGGCTTCATGCGCTTCCAGCCGTCGGAGCTGGCCAAGTTCGCGATGATCCTCTACGCGGCCAGCTACATGGTCCGCAAGATGGAGATCAAGGAGCGCTTCTTCCGCGCAGTGCTGCCGATGGGCGTCGCTGTGGTCGTGGTCGGCATGCTTGTGATGGCCGAGCCTGACATGGGCGCCTTCATGGTGATCGCCGTGATCGCGATGGGCATCCTCTTCCTCGGCGGCGTGAATGCACGGATGTTCTTCGTGATCGCTGCGCTGGTGGTGGTGGCCTTCGGCACCATCGTCGCGACCAGCCCGTGGCGGCGCGAGCGGATCTTCGCGTACCTCGATCCGTGGAGCGAAGAGCACGCGCTCGGCAAGGGCTATCAGCTTTCGCACTCGCTGATCGCGATCGGCCGCGGCGAGGTCTTCGGCGTCGGCCTTGGCGGCAGTGTCGAGAAGCTGCACTGGCTGCCCGAGGCACACACCGACTTCCTGATGGCGGTGATCGGTGAAGAGTTCGGCCTCGTGGGCGTGCTGATGGCGATCGGCCTCTTCCTCTGGCTCACGCGACGGATCATGCACATCGGCCGACAGGCGATCGCGCTCGACCGCGTGTTCTCCGGCCTCGTGGCGCAGGGCGTGGGCATCTGGATCGGCTTCCAGGCCTTCATCAACATGGGCGTGAACCTTGGCGCGCTGCCGACCAAGGGGCTCACGCTGCCGCTGATGAGCTTCGGCGGCTCGGCCATCTTGATGAACGTGATCGCGCTCGCGGTGGTGCTGCGGATCGACTATGAGAACCGCGTCCTCATGAGAGGGGGACGTGTATGAGCGCAGCGCTGGGCCGCCCCGAGCAAGCTCGCACCCCCTCGGGGGGCAGCGAGGACATGCAATGCCGAGCGTGGGGGCTTGTATGACCAGGACGGCACTTGTCATGGCGGGCGGCACGGGCGGTCATATCTTCCCGGGCCTCGCCGTGGCCGAGGCATTGCGCGATCGCGGCTGGCGCGTGCACTGGCTGGGCGCGCCCGGCAGCATGGAGCAACAGCTCGTCCCGCCGCGCGGCTTCGCCTTCGAGCCGGTGCAGTTCGGTGGCGTGCGTGGCAAGGGGCCGCTCACGTTGGCCCTGCTGCCGATGCGGCTGCTGCGCGCCTTCTGGCAGAGCCTTGGCGTGGTGCGGCGCGTCAAGCCCGATGTGGTGGTCGGCCTTGGGGGCTACATCACCTTTCCTGGCGGGATGATGAGCGTGCTGGTCGGCAAGCCGCTGGTGCTGCACGAGCAGAACTCGGTCGCCGGCATGGCCAACAAGATCCTCGCCGGCGTGGCGGACCGTGTGTTCACCGCGTTCCCGAACGTGCTCAAGAAGGCGCAATGGGTCGGCAATCCGTTGCGTGCGGCATTCACGTCGCAAGGCGAGCCGTCCACGCGCTTCGCCGGCCGTACCGGTCCGCTCAAGCTGCTGGTCGTCGGCGGTAGCCTGGGCGCGAAGGCGCTCAACGCGGTGGTGCCGAAGGCGCTCGCGATGATCGCGCCCGCCCAACGTCCGAGCGTCACGCACCAGAGCGGCGCCAAACAGATCGACGAGCTTCGCGCCAACTACGCCCAGGCGGGCGTCGAGGGCGAACTCACCCCATTCATCGACGACACCGCTCGTGCCTACGCCGACGCCGACCTCATCGTCGCGCGCGCTGGCGCGAGCACCGTCACCGAAATCGCGGCCGTCGGCGCAGCAGCGCTGTTCGTGCCTTTCCCTTCCGCTGTGGACGACCACCAGACCACCAATGCGCGCTTCCTCGTCGACGCGGGTGGTGGCTGGCTCGTCCAGCAAACTGAACTGACACCTGAATTGCTGGCTGACCTGCTACAGAAAACAGGGCGCGATGCGCTCCTGGACCGGGCCCTGAAGGCCCGGACGATGCGAAAAACCGAGGCGGTGGACGCCGTGGTCCGCGCCTGCGAGGAACTCGCCGAACCCCGTGGAGGGCGCTCATGAAACACGCGATCCATCACATTCACTTCGTGGGCGTCGGCGGCTCAGGCATGAGCGGCATCGCCGAGGTCCTGCTCAATCTGGGCTACAAGATTTCCGGCTCCGACCTCGCCGACAGCGCGACGTTGCGGCGGCTCGCCGGCCTCGGCATCACGACCTTCGTGGGTCATGACGCGGCGCACATCGCGGGCGCGGATGCGGTCGTCACCTCGACCGCGGTGAACGCCGAGAACCCCGAAGTGGTCGCGGCGCGCGAGAAGCGCATCCCCGTGGTGCCGCGCGCGCTGATGCTGGCCGAACTGATGCGGCTCAAGCAGGGCATCGCGATCGCCGGTACGCACGGCAAGACGACCACGACGAGCCTCGTCGCGAGCGTGCTCGCGGCCGCGGGGCTCGACCCAACCTTCGTGATCGGTGGCCGGCTCAACAGCGCGGGCGCAAACGCGCAGCTCGGCAGCGGCGACTACATCGTGGTCGAGGCCGATGAATCGGACGCCTCGTTCCTCAACCTGCTGCCGATCATGGCGGTGGTCACGAACATCGATGCCGACCACATGGAGACCTACGGGCATGACTTCGCGAAGCTGAAGAAGGCTTTCGTCGACTTCCTGCACCGCATGCCCTTCTATGGCGTCGCGATCCTCTGCACCGACGACCCGGCGGTTCGCCAGATCGTGACCGAGGTGTCATGCCCCGTTACCAGCTACGGCTTCGACGAAGGCGCGCAGGTGCGTGCGGTCAACGTCCGCGCGGTGGGTGCGCAGATGCACTTCACGGCGCAGCGGCGCAACGGCGTGACGTTGCCCGACCTCGACATCGTGCTGAACCTGCCCGGTGAGCACAACGTGCGCAACGCGCTCTCGGTGATCGCGGTGGCGGTGGAGCTCAACATCCCCGACGAAGCCGTGCAGCGCGGTCTCGCCGACTTCAAGGGTGTGGGCCGGCGCTTCCAGCGCTATGGCGAAGTCGCGGCGCAAGGCGATGCGTCCGGCAGCTTCACGCTGATCGACGACTACGGCCATCACCCGGTCGAAATGGCCGCGACCATCGCCGCTGCGCGCGGTGCGTTCCCTGGTCGCCGGCTGGTGCTGGCCTTCCAGCCGCACCGCTTTACCCGCACGCGCGACTGCTTCGAAGACTTCGTCAAGGTCATTGGCCAGGCCGATGCGGTGCTGCTCGGCGAGGTCTATGCCGCCGGCGAGGCGCCCATCGTGGCGGCGGACGGCCGCTCGCTTGCGCGTGCGCTGCGCGTCGCGGGCAAGGTCGAGCCGGTATTCGTCGACGAGATCGCGGCGATGCCGCAGGCGATTCTCGACAACGCGCGTGCTGGCGATGTGGTGATCTGCATGGGCGCGGGCTCGATCGGCGGGGTGCCCGCCAAGGTCGTTGAAATTGGAACGCGCGAAGGGAGTGCGCAGTGAGCGTGATCGATCCCAAGTCTTTCGGCAAGGTTGCCGTGCTGTTCGGTGGCAAGTCGGCCGAACGCGAAATCTCCATCATGTCCGGCACCGGCGTGCTGGCAGCGCTGCAGTCGAGCGGCGTCGATGCGCGCCCGTTCGATCCGGCAGAGCGCGATCTGGCCGAGCTTCGGCGCGAGGGCTTCCAGCGCTGCTTCGTCGCGCTGCATGGCCGCCATGGCGAAGACGGCACGGTACAGGGCGCACTGGAACTTCTCGGCATCCCCTACACCGGCTCGGGCGTGATGGCCTCCAGCGTGGCGATGGACAAGGTCATGACCAAGCGCATCTGGCAGGCCGACGGGCTGCCGACGCCGCACTATGTGCGCCTTGCCTTCGATCAGCAAAGCCGTGAGCAGATCAACGCGGTGCCAGACGTGCTCGGCCTGCCGCTGATCGTGAAGCCACCGCGCGAGGGTTCGTCCATCGGTGTGAGCAAGGTCGAGGGCTATTCGCAGATGCAGGACGCGGTGGCGCTGGCGGTGCGCTACGACGCCGACGTCCTCTGCGAGGAATTCATCGAAGGCGAGGAAGTCACCTGCGCTGTGCTCGGCAGCGGGCTCGATGCGGTGGCACTGCCGGTGGTGCGCATCGCCGCGCCCGAAGGTGCCTACGACTACCAGAACAAGTACTTCACCGACGACGTGAAGTACCACTGCCCGAGCGGCCTGCCGCCCGCGGAAGAGGCCGAGATCCGCCGCATCACGCTTGCGGCCTACCACCAGCTCGGCTGCCGTGGATGGGGCCGTGCCGACCTGATGATCCGCGCGAGCGATCGCAAGCCCTTTCTGCTGGAGATGAACACGTCGCCGGGCATGACCAGCCATTCGCTGGTGCCCATGTCGGCTCGCGCGGCCGGCATCGCTTACGAAGAACTCTGCCTGCGGGTGCTCGCTTCGGCGACGCTCGATTCGGGCCATACACGCATGGAAGAGTGATATGGCCGCTACCGCCCCGGTGCCCTTCGACGTCAAGCTCATGAACGTGACCGCGACCCTGGTGTTCGCGCTGTTCGCGCTCATGATGCTGGCCGCGGGCGCCTGGTGGGTGCTGCGTCAGCCCTTCTTCCCGCTCGCCGGCATCAAGATCGACGGCGAGGTCACGCACAACAACGCGGTGACGCTGCGCGCCAACGTGGCGCCGCAACTCGCGGGCAACTTCTTCACGATCGATCTCGCGCGTGCGCGTACGGCCTTCGAGTCGGTGCCATGGGTGCGTAAGGCCGTGGTCCGCCGCGAATTCCCGAACAAGCTGCGCGTCACGCTGACCGAACACCAGCCGGTCGCGCACTGGGGCGACGACGCGGGCTCGCGCCTCATCAATGGCTTCGGTGAGGTCTTCGATGCCAACGTGGCCGAGGTCGACGACAACCTGCCGCGCCTTGACGGCCCGGTCGACCAGGCGGGGCAGGTGCTCGGGATGTACCGGGTGCTGGCGCCGCTGTTCAAGCCCTACGACCTGGCGATCGACGAACTGTCGCTGTCGAGCCGCGGGAGTTGGCGCGCGACGCTCGACAGCGGCGCGGTGCTCGAACTCGGGCGCGGCCGGGGTGAAGAAGTGGTGGTGCGTACGCAGCGATTCCTGCGCACGGTCACGCCGGTGGCGAGCCAGTACGGGCGAACGGTGGCCTCGGTCGAGGGCGCCGATCTTCGGCACAACGAAGGCTATGCGTTGCGCTTGCGCGGCGTGACGACGGTCGTGCCCGATCAGCCGAAGAAAAAGTAAGCACAAGAGAAAGCGAATAGAGGAAGCTTCATGTCCAAAGACTACAAAGATCTCGTTGTCGGCCTCGACATCGGCACCGCCAAGGTGATGGCAGTGGTTGCCGAAGTGCTGCCCAACGGCGAGCTCAAGCTGGCGGGATTGGGCATCTCGCCAAGCAACGGACTCAAGCGCGGCGTGGTGGTGAACATCGACGCAACAGTGCAGAGCATCCAGCAGGCGCTCAAGGAAGCCGAGCTGATGGCCGACTGCAAGATCAGCCGCGTCTACACGGGCATCACCGGCAGCCACATTCGCGGCATCAATTCGAGCGGCATGGTGGCGGTGAAGGACAAGGAAGTCACGCCCGCCGACGTCGCCCGCGTGGTCGAGACGGCGCGCGCAATCAATATCTCCAGCGATCAGCGCCTCCTGCTCGTGGAGCCGCAGGAGTTCGTGATCGACGGCCAGGATGTCAAGGAACCGATCGGCATGAGCGGCATGCGGCTCGAAGCCAAGGTGCACATCGTGACCGGCGCACAGAGCGCGGCCGAGAACATCATCAAGTGCGTGCGACGCTGCGGCCTCGAAGTCGACCAGCTCATGCTCAATCCGCTGGCGTCGAGCCAGGCGGTGCTGACCGAGGACGAGCGCGAACTCGGCGTGGTGCTGGTCGATATCGGCGCGGGCACGACCGATGTGGCGATCTTCACCAACGGCGCGATTCGCCACACGGCAGTGATTCCGATCGCGGGCGATCTCATCACCAGCGACATCGCGATGGCGCTGCGCACGCCGACCAAGGACGCCGAGGACATCAAGGTCGAGAACGGCTACGCCAAGCAGCTGCTGGCCGATCCGGAAACGCAGGTCGAAGTGCCGGGCCTCGGCGATCGCGGCCCGCGCCTCTTGAGCAAGCAGGCGCTCGCAGGCGTGATCGAGCCGCGCATCGAAGAGATCTTCTCGCTGGTGCAGCAGGTGATCCGCGAGTCGGGCTACGAGGAAGTGCTTTCGTCCGGCGTGGTGCTCACCGGCGGCAGTGCGGTGATGCCGGGCATGGTGGAACTCGGCGAGGACATCTTCCTGAAGCCGGTGCGCCGCGGCATTCCTAAATATTCGAGTGCCCTGTCCGATATGGTGGCGCAGCCGCGGGCCGCGACCGTGATGGGCCTGCTCGAGGAAGCGCGCTATGCGCGCTTGCGTGGCTTCAAGGTCGCACAAAAGAATGGTTCCGTGAAGACAGCCTTCGGCCGCTTCAAGGATTTCATCGTGGGGAACTTCTGATGAACAACTCCCCACTTTGGCTGGCGCGCGCGGGTCCGCCGCGGCATTTCAACGAGCGATGGCGAAGAACCGGACCACCGCGCTGAAGAAGACGTCAACGGTTCCAACAACAAATTCATTCACAAACATGGCAACTGCATATTCAAGGAGTCAGAACATGGCAATCGAAATGATCGAGATCGAGGAGTTCAACCAGGGAACCCAGATCAAGGTGATCGGCGTCGGGGGCGGCGGTGGCAACGCGGTCGCGCACATGATCGATCGTGGCGTGCAAGGTGTTCAGTTCATCTCCGCTAACACTGACGCGCAGGCGCTTTCGCGCAGCAACGCGCACAAGACCATCCAGCTCGGCACCAACGGGCTGGGCGCGGGCAGCAAGCCCGAGAAGGGGCGTGATGCCGCCGAAGCCGCTGTGGACGACATTCGCGAAGCCATCAGCGGCGCGCACATGCTGTTCATCACGGCCGGCATGGGCGGCGGCACCGGCACCGGCGCCGCACCGGTGATCGCGCGCGTCGCCAAGGAAATGGGCATCCTCACCGTGGGCGTGGTGACCAAGCCGTTCGACTGGGAAGGCGGCCGTCGCATGACGAACGCCGAGACCGGGTTGAACGAACTCGAAGCCAACGTCGATTCGCTGATCGTGGTGCTCAACGAGAAGCTGCTCGACGTGCTCGGTGAAGATGTCACTCAGGAAGAGGCCTTCGGGCACGCCAACGACGTGTTGAAGAACGCGGTCGGCGGCATCTCGGAAATCATCAATGAGTACGGCGGCGTGAACGTCGACTTCGAAGACGTTCGCACCGTGATGGGCGAGCCCGGCAAGGCCATGATGGGCACGGCCGCCGCCAGCGGCCCGGATCGCGCCCGCATCGCTGCAGAACAGGCCGTGGCCTGCCCGCTGCTCGAAGGCATCGACCTTTCGGGCGCCAAGGGTGTTCTGGTGCTGGTGACCGCATCGAAGGCTTCCCTGAAGCTGAGCGAATCGAAGCTCGCGATGAACACCATCCGCGCCTACGCATCTCCGGACGCACACGTGATCTACGGTGCGGCCTACGACGAAAACCTCGGCGACGAGATGCGCGTGACCGTGGTCGCGACCGGCCTCTCGCGCCAGGACGCACGCCGCCAGGCACCGACGCTCGAAGTGATCCGCACCGGCACCGACAACATCCCGTTCACCGTTCCGACGCTCGGCGCCGGCGTCGGCCATGCCGCCGCCCAGCCGAACTACGACGGCATGGCAGTGCCCAGCGTGTGGCGTACCAACCGGACGATGGCCGCCGCCAAGGTGGACGCGCTGTCGTCGGGCGGCATGGACGATTTCGAGATCCCCGCCTTCCTGCGCCGCCAGGCAGACTGATGGGGGCGCGGTGGAAGCTATCGGGGACATAGCGAGGCGGGCGGTACGCCGGACGCCTCGCGCTTCTAAAATCGCGCCCGTGCTTCCACAACGTACCCTCAAATCGATCACCCGTGCCGTGGGCGTGGGGCTCCACAGCGGCCAGCGCGTGGAGCTCACGCTGCGTCCGGCGCCGGTGAATCACGGCATCGTGTTCCGCCGGGTGGATCTGCCCGAGCCGGTCGCGATCCCCATGACCGCCGAAGCGGTCACTGACACGCGCCTCGCATCGACCGTTTCTTCCGGCGGTGCGAAGGTGCAGACCGTCGAACATCTGATGTCGGCATGCGCCGGCCTCGGCATCGACAACCTCCTGATCGACATCACGGCGGACGAAGTGCCGATCCTCGACGGGTCGGCGTCGTCGTTCGTCTTCCTGCTGCAAAGCGCCGGCATCGAGCTGCAGAACGCGCCGCGCCGCTTCATCCGCGTGACGCGGCCTGTCGAAGTGCGCGAAGGGCAGGGCGCCGACGAGAAGTGGGCGCGCCTCGAGCCGTACCACGGCTTCAAGCTCAGCTTCGAGATCGACTTCGACCACCGGGTGGTCAATTCGACCGGTCAGCGGTTCGAGTTCGACCTCGGTAGCGGCTCCTACAGCCAGGACATAGCGCGCGCACGCACTTTCGGCTTCACCAAGGAAGTCGAGTACATGCGCTCGAAGGGCCTGGCCCTCGGCGGCGGTCTCGACAACGCGATCGTCATGGACGACACCAAGGTGCTCAATGCCGGCGGCCTGCGCTATGACGACGAGTTCGTCAAGCACAAGATCCTCGACGCCATGGGCGACCTCTACGTCATCGGCCAGCCGCTGCTGGCTGCGTACAGTGCGTTCCGTTCGGGGCATGCGCTCAACAACAAGCTGCTGCGCGAGCTGCTCTCGCACCAGGACGCGCACGAGATCGTGACCTTCGACGACGAGCGCCGCGCACCGGCCGGCTTCGCCGAAGTGGCGCGCGCCTGGTAACGCCAAGACGATGCTGCTTTTTCGCTGGGCCATCCTGCTGCTTCTGCTGGTGGCCGGCGCTTCGTTCGCGTTCTACGCGGGCACGGGGCAGGTCAAGTACCGGCGTTTCGGCTGGATCGTCCTCAAGTGGACGCTGCTCGCGGCGTTCGGCTTCTTCGCAGTGCTGATCGCGGAACGCGCCTTCTAGCGCGTGCGCCCCTGCCGGTAGCGTCCGGCGAGCCCTTTTTCGAGCATCGCCGCGGTTTCCAGACGCGCCATCGAGCTGCCGACGTGCGCATGCGTGATCGCGATGCCCAGTGCGTCTGCCGCATCGCTGCCGGGCAGGCCTGGCAACTGCAGCAAGCGTTTCACCATCTCTTGCACCTGCGCCTTGGCGGCACTTCCGTGGCCCGCGACCGCCTGCTTCATCTGCAGTGCCGTGTATTCGGCCACGCTCAGGTTGCACGAGACCAATGCAGTGAGGCACGCGCCGCGCGCCTGCCCGAGCAGCAGCGTCGACTGCGGATTGACGTTGACGAACACGATCTCCACCGCCGCCGCGTCGGGCTTGTAGCGCTCGTTGATTTCGCCGATGCCGTCGAACAGCACCTTGAGCCGCGTCGGCAACTGGCCCTTGCCGATGTGGCGGGTGCTGATCGTTCCGCTGGCAACGTAGCGCAATGAATGGCCGTCGACGTCCACCACGCCGAAGCCGGTGGTCTGCAGGCCGGGGTCGATACCGAGGATGCGCATCGGCCCCTTATACGTTGAAGTACCAACGCACCGCGTGGAAGAACACTGGCGCAGCAAAGCACAGCGCATCCACGCGATCGAGCAGGCCGTTCGCCCCGGTCACGCCCACGCCACGCTGCCCCCAATTGGGAATGCCGCGGTCGCGCTTGAGCGCCTTCATCACCAGATGACCCATCGAGCCGGCCGCGCAGGCGATCAGGGACATCGCGAGCGCCTGCCCGTACTTGAACGGCGTGATGAACGAGAGCAGCGCGCCGAACAGGCTTGCGATCACCATGCCGAGCACCCAGCTCGTCCAGTTGAAGCTGCGGCTCACGTGAGGCGCGAAAGGCGGCTGCATGAACAGCCGATGCCTGAGAGGCCCCAGCAAGCCCTTGGGCATCTCGTTAGACGGTGCGCCGGTGACCGGCATGGACTTTCGGCGCGAGACCAGATGCTGCACCAGCATGCAGGTCTGCACGACGACCACCAGGTAGAACACCAGGAACGCGCTCTTGCCCTCGTAGCGCGGAAAGGAAAGCAGCAGCAGTGCCGGCACATGGCTGAGCCCGTAGACGCAGACCATGATCCCCCATTGCAGCTTGGCATTGCGTTCGAGGAAGTGGCTCGGATCGTCGGCCAGCGCGCTCACGACCGGGATCGCGAGAAACACATACACCGGGATGAACACGGTGAAGAGATCGAAGTGCGCAGTGGCAACCAGCCAGTACTGGATCGGGAGCACCACGAAGAAGGCCAGGATCAGGCTTCGGTGATCCCCGCGGCGCGTCGGCGACAGCGTGATGAACTCGCGCAGCGCAAAGAATGAGATCAGCGCAAAGAGCACGGTCGCGAACGTCGGGCCCAGCGCCCATCCGATCCAGAAGATGATCGCCATCAACCAGCTGGTGCGCAGCAGCGAACTGAAGTGCTGCAGCTCCCGCTGCCAGATCTCGTCATGGACCGGGTTGCGCCTTTCCCGCAGGCTCAGCAGGAAGGCGATCGCGCTGGCAATGAAAAGGAGTCCGAAGACGATGAAGAAAAGGGTCGCGACCTGTTGGGTCGGCGTGAGGTTGCGCAGAAAGTCGTTCATGTGGACCCGGCCCTAGACATCGCGCAATGCAACCACGGCCTCGCGGGCGCGATCGAGGAAAGGGCGGCGTTCCTCGCCCGCTTCGAGCCGTATCGGCGCGCCGAAGGTCACCGAGCACAGGATGGGCACCGGCACCACTTCGCCCTTGGGCATCACGCGCTGCACGTTGTCGATCCACGCCGGCACCAGCACCACCTCGGGAAACATCTGCGCCAGCGTGAACAGGCCCGATTTGAATTTCTGCGGCTCACCCGTGTTGCCGCGCGTGCCTTCGGGAAAGATGATGATCGAGTCGCCACTCTGCAGTGCTTCGATCAGCGGCTGGAGCGGCGCGAGTGCTTCGGCACTTCCGGGGGTGACCGGCGGCGGCGCGGGTTCGGATGCGGCGTGGGTTTCGGCCTGTGCGAGCGGCAGTTCGCCTTGCACGGTCCAGGGCTTCACGGGTTCGACCTCGTCGAATGAAGGCTCGATGCGCTCCGGCTGCGGTTCGGGCGCAGGCGACGGCGGAGGGACGGGCGCAGCGGCTGCGCTGCCTCCTCGCTCCACATAGATCGCGTTGAAGACCTCGGTCGTGATCCATCGCTTGAACGGCGTGGTCGCCCAGTAGTCGCGGGCGGCAATCGGCCGCGTGATGCTGCGAAGCTCCTCCGGCAACGCCGCCCAGATCATCACGAGATCGAGATGGCTTTGATGGTTGGCGAAGTAGATGCGCTGCTCGGCCTTCGGCGGACAGCCCCACCAGCGCGCCTGGGCACCGGTGAGCAGGCGGATGGCAGACAGCAACCCCCATCCCGTGAACTTTGCAAGCATGGCCGATCATATGTTGCTCCCTGCTGCGTCCTGTCCGGGCCTACAGCAGGATGGGCTGATTCCTACAGAGCGAGCGCACCCGGGCGCCGCAAGGTGAGCGGCCGGGCGATTCGGCCCCGATCAAGCCGCGAAGGGATCGATCTTCATGAACACCAATCCGCCGCACGAGGCGCGACTGGGCTACGTGCCTGCGCTCGACGGAATTCGCGGCATCGCGATCGCGATGGTCCTGGTCTTTCACAGCGGATTTCACCCCACCGGAGGCGGCTACCTCGGGGTGGATGTGTTCTTCGTGCTGTCCGGTTTCCTGATCACCAAACTGCTGATGAGCGAGATGGAGCAGCAGGGGCGCATCGATCTGGCGGGCTTCTACTGGCGCAGGGCGTTGCGGCTGTATCCCGTGTTGCTGATCGTGCTGGTCTGTGTGACCTTGCCTGGACACGTCCTCTGGCCCGGCATGCCGATCTGGCAACACGCGGCGCTGGCGGGCCTGTATCTCACCGACTACGCTCAGGCACTGCACTACGTGCCCTCGCCGCTGACCTACACGTGGTCGCTCGCGGTCGAGGAGCACTTCTACGTGCTGTGGCCACTCGCGCTTCCCTTCGTCCTGCGCACGCGCGATCCGGTCCGCGTGATGCTGATGCTCTATCTCGTGGCCTTCATGTGGCGCCTTTTCAACCTGGCGACCGTGGGCTGGTATCCGACCTATTTCCGCTTCGATACGCGGGCGAGCGGCATCATCCTCGGCTGCATGCTGGCGCTGATGCCGACACAGGCACCGCCCAGGTACGCCGGTGTCGTCGCCGTCATCCTGCTGCTGCTCGCGGCGGCACCGCCGAGCTGGGGAGTGGCGACTGGTCTGGGGCTCTCCGCGCCGGTCGCCGAAGTCGGGGCGGCGATCCTGGTGCTCTGCGCCTTTCATTCAAGCCGCGAATCGCGGCTGCTCGCATGGGCGCCGCTGGCCTATGTGGGCCGGCTCTCGTATGGCATCTACTTGTGGCACGCCCCGCTGATGTTCTGGATGCGCGAGAAGGGATTCAGCCGGCTCACGATCCTGATGGGCGGAACCGCGCTGGCCGTGACGCTGGCCGCGCTTTCGTATCACCTGGTCGATCGTCCTGTTCGCATCAAGGGTCGGGCCGCCCTGGCGCGCTGGGCACGGTGGAGAGGGCGGCTTCCCGAGGCGGCGGCCGCGCGGGAATCCGGCATGCCCGCCGATGTTCAGGGCAACTCGGCAGCCGGCATGCGCCCGACGATCAACGCGGTGCGGCCTGCAAGATAGCCCGAGCCCTGGCGGCGCTCGAAGAACTTCGGGCTGGGGAGCATCACTGCAAGCCGTGCCGCCTCGCTCGCGGTGAGACGCGCCGCCGGCTTCCGGAAGTAGTGCTGGGACGCCGCTTCGGCGCCGAAGATGCCTTCGCCCCATTCCACGCTGTTGAGATAGATCTCGAGGATGCGCTCCTTGCTCAGCAGGATTTCCAGCGTGGTGGCGAGCACCAGCTCCTGCGCTTTGCGCAACATGGTGCGCTCGCTCGACAGCAGCAGGTTCTTCGCGAGCTGCTGGGTGATGGTCGACCCGCCGCGCAACTGTGGCGCGCGGGGTTCCTTGCCGCGTGCCCGCATCTGCGCAGCGCGCTTTGCGGCGATCTCCTCGGCCTTCGCATTGCGCTGGCGGGCGCGCTCGATGGCCTCCCATTCCACGCCCTGGTGATAGATGAACTCGCTGTCCTCGCTCGCGATCACCGCGCGCTTGAGCGAATCGGAAATCTGCGCATAGGGCACCCAGTGCTGTCGCCACTCGCGCTCGCCATTGGCGCGGCCCTGCGTGGCAACGCGCCAGGCCTCGGAGCGTTGGAATGCGGTCGATTCGGGAGCGATCGCGGTCATCGCCGCGATGCGTAGGATGAAGAAGAGTTGCAGCGCAAAGGCCGCGATCAGCAGGCAGCCGAGCCAGCGCAGGACCGGCTTCACTTGGCTTCGACGATCGCGCGCAGCTCGGCGAGCACAGGGGCCGTCGGCGGCCGCACGCCGCGCCATGTCTCGAAGGCTTCTGCTGCCTGTTCCACCAGCATGCCGAGGCCATCGCGCGGCACCGCACCGTGTTCGCGCGCCCAGCCCATGAAGCCAGCCGCGGCGGGGCCGTACATCATGTCGACCGCGAGTGAGCCGCGCTTGAGCACGCTCGCCGCCACCGGCACTTCGCCGCCGCCGAGGCTGGAGGCGGTGGCATTCACCAGCACGTCGAACGAACCGGCAACGTCATTGAGCGCCCGTGCTTCGAGTGCCACGTGGTGCTGCATCGCCAGTGCCGCGTGCCGCTGGACGAGCGCGATGGCCTTCTCGAGCGTGCGATTCGCCACCACTAGACGCCGCGGCCCGGCCTCGATCAAAGGGCCGAGCACACCGGCTGCGGCGCCGCCGGCACCCAGCAGCAAGAGATCGCTGCCCGCAATCGCGACGCCCGCGTGCAGCGTGATGTCGTTGACGATGCCGACGCCGTCGCTGTTGTCGCCATGGATGCCGTCTTCGCGAAAGCTCAGCACATTGACCGCGCGCGCGAGCGCGGCGCGCGGCGTCAGGTGTTGCGACAGCGCCGCGGCATCGAACTTGAAGGGCACGGTCACATTGCAGCCGCGAGCGGTGCCAGAAGTCTCCTTGCGGAAGGCCTCCACCCCTGCCTCGAAACCGCCGAGCGCCACGAGCCGGCGACCGTAGTCGAGCTGCTGGCCGGTGAGTTCGGCAAAGCGCGCATGAATCCACGGCGAGCGGCTGTGCTCGACCGGGTTGCCCATCACACAGTAAAGATCCACGGTGCCTCCCTCGTTGTCATTTGGCCGAGAGCTGGGTCTCCAGCGTCTCGTCATGGGTGAACTTGAAGCGTGACGGCAGCACGATCTGGTCGGTCTGCTTGCGCATCGCGTCGGTGAACTTGCCGAAGTTGCCGATGCTGCGGACGATGGCTTGCGCCCGTCGGTCCAGCACCTTGTTGCCGGAGCTTTCGACGATGTCGGTCGCGAGGATCGAGCCGTCGAAGTTGACCGTCACCATCATCGTGAGCTCGCCATAGAGCTTCTTGCCGCTGGCCTCGGGGAAGTTCTCGGTGCCGCGCACTTCGATCCTGCGCCTGAGCGCGTCGACATAGGCCGCATAGGCCGCTTCGCGCGTTGCGGGGCTGAGGTAGCGCTTCTTGGGCCGCGCGTTCTCTTCGTTGACACGGCGCTCGATCTCGGCGAGCAGTTCGATGAGCTGACGGCGTTTTTCTTCGCGCGCGGCGGCCTCGCTCGGGTCACCCGAGCTGCGCGGGTCCGTCGTCGACGGCATCGTGGCGAGTTGCTGCTTGAGCTGCGCCAGCAGCAACATCTGCTGCTGCTGCATCGAGTCGACCTGGCGCTGCGCGTCTTCCATCGAGTCGCCGATCGTGGTGAATGTCGATGGTGGCAGCGGGCTCGTGGCGCGGCCCTTGTCGAGGTCGCCGCCGCCGGCCAACGAGGTCTGCGCGATCGCCCGGGCCTTGTCGGGGCGTTCGTTGGTCTTCGCGTTGACCAGGATGACCTCCAGCGGCGTTTCCTTGAAGACGCGGTTGAAGGACTCCGGGTCCACGAAACGGACGGTCAGCAAGGCCGCGTGGGCAATGACGGACAGCCCGAGAGCGATCTGCAGCGTGCTGAAGTCACGCAGTTTCATGGGGTGCCTTCTCCTGGTCTGGCCATGTCGAACGATGCCCTCAGGCGGGCGCTCCCTCCGGTGCGGATTCGCTGTCGGTGAGGTCCACCGCGATGGCGATGGGGCCGGCGACTTCTTCCTCGTCCTCGGCGCCTTCGTCTTCGGGTGCCGCTTCAGCGGCAGTGGTGTCCAGACGCTCGATGACGGTGCCGTGCACGTCGAGTGCGATCTCGTCGACCTCGCCGAGCTTGACGCGCACCCGCGCGCCGCGTTGCAGCCCTTGCGTGCCCGTCACCTGGAACACCAGCGGCAAGGTGTCGGCGCGCACCATCGCGCCATTAGGCACGTCCTTGATGAGCGTGGCATCGAGTTCGGTGATGCCTTCCTGTTCGAGGTACTTGAGCGTCCAGAAGCGCTCCATGCCACCCTGGTGTGCGTTGTAGGCGCTGTAGGCCGCATCGAAGCCCGACAGGATGGAGAACAGGTCGGCGTCCTTCGGCTTGAAGGGCGCGGCGAGCGCCGCGGTCTTTCCGTGCCGCGCTGCCGCGATGATCTGCCACTGGTTCACGAGGTCGGTATAGCGGCGCAGCGGCGAAGTGCTCCACGCATAGCTCTTCACGCCCAGGCCTGCGTGCGGCAGCGCCCGCGTGCCCATGCGAACCTTGATGCCGGGCAGCAGGCTGGCCTGGCTGCGGTATAGGGCCGGAACGCTCAGTTCGGCGAGCCAGCCGCCCCAGCTGCTGTTGGCCAGGATCATGGCTTCGGAAACGATCAGGTCGAGCGGCGCGCCGCGCTGGCGCGTCGAAATCTGCACCTGTTCGTTGCCGGTAGGCTCACCCTCGTTGCCCACGAGCCGGAAGGTGTAGTCGGGCCGATTGAAAGTCTCAGGCTTGCCGCGAACCACTTCGCGTTGCGACTTCAGGTGCTTGGCGAGACGGAAGAGGAAGGTCAGCGGCTCGCGCACGCGCGTGGCGATCTCGGGGGTGTTGTCGGCCTGCACCGATGCATCCTCGAGCCACTCCTTGGATATCACGGTGTCGAGCTGGTCGTGGCGCAGGTTGGCAACGATCGGCACGCGCTCGAGGCGGGTTTCGGTCGATTTCAGTTCGAGCGTCGATTCGTCGAAGGTGGCGTAGAGCGACACGGCGGGGCAGTCGCGGCCTTCCTGCAGCGTGTAGGTGTCGACCACGTGGTCCGGAAGCATCGTGATCTTGTAGCCCGGCATGTAGACCGTGGACATGCGCGTTCGCGCGACCTGGTCGATCGCACTGCCCGGCGTCAGGGCGAGGCCCGGTGCTGCGATGTGGATGCCAACGACGACGCTGCCGCTCCCGAGTCCCTGTACGGACAGGGCATCGTCGATTTCGGTGGTGTGCGAATCGTCGATCGAGAAGGCCTCGACCTTTGCCACTGGGAGCTCGTCCGCGATCGCGGGGGCGTCTAGCGCTGGGAAGCCGGTTCCCTTCGGGAAGTTCTCGAACAGGAAACGGTGCCAGTGGAACTGGTAGGACGAATCGATCGCGCCGGCCTGCTTCAGCAGTTCGAGCGGCGGGCGCTGCGTGGCGCGCGCCGCTTCGACCACCGCCTTGTACTCGGGTGCGTTCTTGTCGGGCTTGAAGAGGATCTTGAAGAGCTGATCGCGCACTGGCGCGGGACATTCGCCCGCGGCCAATTGCGCCGACCATTCGGCGATTTGCGCCTGGACGGCCTTCTTTTTCTCAATGGCGGCGAGGGCCTGCTGCAGGATTTCTGCCGGCGCCTTCTTGAATCGACCCTTCCCGGCGCGGCGGAAGTAATGCGGCGCGTCGAAGAGCGCGAGCAGCGCGGCTGCCTGCTGGGTCAGCGTGGGGTTGGCCTGGAAGTATTCGGCGGCGAGGTCCGCAAAGGCGAATTCGCCTTCGGGCGCGAATTCCCATGCCAGATCGAGATCGACGTCGGCCGCGAGTTCGCGCGCTTCGGCCAGCAACTCGCCCGGGGCGGGCTTCTCGAAGCGCAGCACGATATTGACGCCCTTGACTTTGACGCGCTTGCCGGTCTCGAGCTCGACCTGGGCCGACGCCTCGGCCTCCGACAGGACGCGGCCGCCGAGGTACTTTCCGGCTTCTTCGAACAATACAAACATGGCGCGGATTGTCCCACGCAGCGCGCCGGCTTCCGGCCGCCCGGAGGCTCAGGCGGGGTCGAGGAAGGCCAGGACTTCGCCGAGGTGGCTGCGCTCGAAATCGCTCAGCGCGTGGTCCTCGCCCTCGATGATCTTCTGGCGGCTTCCGGGATAGCGGCCGGACATTTCCCGCCAATCCAGCACCTCGTCGCCCTTGGCGATGACCGCGAAGACGCGCTCCGGACGGGCGAGCGGGCCGACATCGAGGGCGCGCAACTCGTCGATGTACTCGGGCCGGAAATAGAAATGCTCGCTGGGGTCGTGCCAGGCCACCTGGTCACCGATGTAGCTGGCCAGGTCCCGGGCTGGATGGACGGCCGGGTTGAGCAGCACGGCGCGGCATCCGGTTTTCTGCGCGACGTAGGTGGCATAGAAGCCGCCGAGCGAGGAGCCCACCACTCCCATCGATTCCTGCGGCCAGCCGGCAATGCCCGACATCACGAGCTCGATCGCGGCCTTTGGCGAGGGCGGGAGCTGCGGGCACCACCACGTCGTTGCAGGGTGCTCTCTGGCAATGTGCTGCGCCATCAGCCGGGCCTTGTTGGACTGCGGCGACGAGCGAAAGCCGTGCAAATAGAGCAGGTGGGTGACGGGCGGTGCGGAATTCATAGGGCAATTATCCGAACGCACCCTGAATGCCCCCGAAAACCGACTGCATTGAACGGTCGCCGGCCCCACTGTCCGTAGGGCCCGATGCTGGCGCGGGGGATAATCGAAGGCTATGTCAGCCGTCCTCCACCAACCCTCGCTCGCACGCCGTCTCTTGCCGGTGTTCCAGGGTTTCGATGGCTATCTCCTTTTCGCGGTTCTCCTGCTTGCCGGTGCCGGGTTGCTGACGATGTATTCGTCCGGCTACGACCACGGCACCCGTTTCGTCGACCATGGCCGGAACATGCTGCTCGCCGCGGGCATCATGTTCGTCGTGGCCCAGGTGCCGCCGCAGCGACTGATGAAGTTTGCAGCGCCGCTCTACCTGGTCGGCGTAGCGCTGCTGGTGGCGGTCGCGCTTTTCGGTATTACCAAGAAGGGGGCGCAGCGCTGGATCAATGTGGGCGTCGTGATCCAGCCGAGCGAGATCCTCAAGATCGCGATGCCGCTGATGCTTGCATGGTGGTTCCAGCGCCGCGAGGGCCAATTGCGCGCGCTGGATTTCGTAGTGGCGACGGTGCTGCTCGCGGTGCCGGTCGGCCTCATCATGAAACAGCCCGATCTCGGCACCGCACTTCTGGTGCTGGCGACCGGGCTGTCGGTGATCTTCTTTGCTGGGCTGCCGTGGAAGCTCATCGTGCCGCCGGTGGTGATCGGGCTGGTCGCGGTGGCGCTGATCGTCGGGTTCGAGTCGCAGCTATGCGCCGACGGCTTCGACTGGCGGATTCTTCACGACTACCAGAAGCAGCGCGTCTGCACGCTGCTCGATCCGACCAAGGACCCGCTCGGCAAAGGCTTCCACATCATCCAGGGGATGATCGCGATCGGCTCGGGCGGCGTGCCGGGCAAGGGGTTCATGCAGGGCACGCAGACCCACCTCGAATTCATCCCCGAACGCACCACCGACTTCATCTTCGCGGCGTATTCCGAGGAGTTCGGCCTCGTCGGCAACCTGTTCCTGATCGCCTCGTTCATCTTCCTGATCTTCCGGGGACTGATCATCGCGGTCGACGCGCCCACACTCTTTTCCCGCCTGCTGGCCGGCGCGGTGACCATGATCTTCTTCACCTACGCCTTCGTGAACATGGGCATGGTGAGCGGCATCCTGCCGGTCGTGGGCGTGCCGCTGCCCTTCATCAGCTATGGCGGGACGGCGATGGTCACACTCGGACTTGGGCTCGGCATCCTGATGTCCATCGCCCGGGCGAAACGGCTGGTTCAGACTTAGCGGGGATTTGGGCGCGAGCCTAGAATCCCTTGATGATCTCCCGCGAACCCACCATCGAGCGCCTCGCAACGGCGCAGCAACTCCTGCTCACGCCTTTCGGGCTCGACGAATCGCACCTCTCGCGTGCGCTCGCCGAGATCGCCGCGCACAAGGTGGATGACGCCGATCTCTACTTCCAGTACACGCGCAGCGAAGGCTGGAGCCTCGAGGAAGGCATCGTCAAGACCGGCAGCTTCAGCATCGACCAGGGCGTCGGCGTGCGCGCGGTCAGCGGTGAAAAGACAGCCTTTGCCTATTCGGACGACATCTCCGAAGCCTCGCTGCTCGACGCGGCGCGCACGGTGCGCAGCATTTCTGCCGCCGGCCGGTCGGCGCGCGTCAAGGCGCCGGCACGCAAGATCGCCGGTAGCCGTTCGCTCTACGGCGGTATTGACCCGATCGCCACGCTCGATAGCACCGCCAAGGTCCAGCTCCTCGAAAAGGTCGAGAAGCTCGCGCGCTCGCGCGATCCGCGGGTGTCGCAGGTCATGGCGGGGCTCGCGAGCGAATACGACGTGGTGCTCGTCGCGCGCGCCGATGGCACGCTGGCGGCGGATGTGCGCCCGCTCGTGCGTCTCTCGGTGACGGTGATCGCCGAGCAGAACGGCCGCCGCGAAGTCGGCTCCGGCGGCGGTGGCGGGCGCTTCGGCCTGGCGTACTTCGATGACGAACACATCGCCGAATACGTCGACCAGGCGGTCAAGTCCGCGCTGACCAATCTGGACTCGCGTCCGGCGCCCGCCGGCGAAATGACTGTCGTGCTCGGCCCGGGCTGGCCGGGCATCCTGCTGCATGAAGCCATCGGCCACGGGCTGGAGGGCGACTTCAACCGCAAGGGTTCGAGCGCGTTCTCGGGTCGCATCGGCGAACGCGTTGCCGCCAAGGGCGTGACGGTGCTCGACGACGGCACCATCGCCGATCGCCGCGGCTCGCTCAATGTCGACGACGAAGGCAACCCGACGCAGCGCAACGTGCTCATCGAGGACGGCATCCTCAAGGGCTACATCCAGGATTCGCTCAACGCCCGCTTGATGAAGACCGCGCCCACCGGCAACGGCCGTCGCGAGAGCTATGCACACTCGCCGATGCCGCGCATGACCAACACCTACATGCTGGGCGGCAGCCACGCACCGGACGAAATCGTCGCGAGCATCAAGAAGGGTCTGTACGCGGTCAACTTCGGTGGCGGTCAGGTCGACATCACCAGCGGCAAGTTCGTGTTCTCGGCCAGCGAGGCCTATTGGGTGGAGAACGGCAAGATCCAATATCCGGTCAAGGGCGCGACGCTGGTGGGCAATGGCCCCGACGCACTCACGCGCGTCAAGATGATCGGCAACGACATGGCGCTCGACTCCGGCGTGGGCACCTGCGGCAAGGAAGGCCAAAGCGTGCCGGTCGGCGTCGGCCAGCCGACGCTGCGCATCGATGGCCTCACTGTCGGTGGGACCGCGTGAACTAGTTCACCGGTTTTTTCTTGCCTGTGCTACATTCTTTCCCCATGTCCGCAGCTCGCGCTTATTACTTTGCCTACTTTTGGTTCCCGAATATCGGCGGACGAGAGGCGCGCGCGTAAGGCAAGCAGACAGACAGAACCTCCCAAAACCGCCGGTGCCAAAAGCCCGGCGGTTTTTTCTTGGCCCCACGATTTCACGATCCAACCGAAGGAACAACACATGAGCTCCAAAGCCGCCGCTAGCGACACCTGGTATGCAAACGTCGAAAAGACCAGCCGGACCGACGACGAACGCATCAAGGACATCACTGTGTTGCCTCCCCCAGAACACCTGATCCGCTTCTTCCCGATTCGGGGGACGCAGGTCGAAACGCTCATCACCGGCACCCGCCGGACGATCCACAACATCATGGCCGGCAAGGACGACCGGCTGCTGATCGTGATGGGACCGTGCTCCATCCATGACCCAGCAGCGGCGCTCGAGTACGCCCGGCGCCTGAAAGCCGAGCGCGAGAAATACGCCGGCACGCTGGAGATCGTCATGCGCGTCTACTTCGAGAAGCCACGCACCACGGTGGGCTGGAAGGGCCTGATCAACGATCCGTACCTCGACGAGAGCTACCGCATCGACGAGGGCCTGCGCATCGCGCGCCAGTTGCTGATCGAGATCAACCGCATGGGCCTGCCGGCGGGCAGCGAGTTCCTCGACGTGATCTCGCCGCAGTACATCGGCGACCTGATCTCGTGGGGCGCGATCGGCGCGCGCACGACCGAAAGCCAGGTGCATC
This sequence comes from Variovorax sp. Sphag1AA, assembly GCF_014192575.1. GTDB lineage: Bacteria > Pseudomonadota > Gammaproteobacteria > Burkholderiales > Burkholderiaceae_C > Variovorax. Next base: position 186,952 of record NZ_JACHYC010000002.1, read on the forward strand.
GCGAACTCGCTTCGGGCCTGTCGGCGCCCATCGGCTTCAAAAACGGCACTGACGGCAACATCCGCATCGCCACCGATGCGATCCAGGCGGCGGCACGGGGCCATCACTTCCTTTCGGTGCACAAGAACGGCCAGGTCGCGATCGTGCAGACCAACGGCAACAAGGATTGCCACGTCATCCTGCGCGGCGGCAAGGCGCCCAACTACGACGCCGCGAGCGTTGCGGCCGCGTGCAAGGACCTCGAGGCCGCCAAGCTGCATCCCACGCTGATGGTCGACTGCAGCCACGCCAACAGCAGCAAGCAGCACCAGAAGCAGATCGACGTCGCAAAGGACATCGCTGGGCAGATCGGTGGCGGCAGCCGCAGCATCTTCGGGTTGATGATCGAAAGCCACCTGAATGCCGGCGCGCAGAAGTTCACGCCGGGCAAGGACTCCATCGACGGACTCGAATACGGCAAGAGCATCACCGATGCATGCCTGGGTTGGGAGGATTCGACCCAGGTACTCGAAGTGCTGTCGCAAGCGGTCAAGCGCCGCCGCGGGTAATTTCCGCCGCCCCGGGGCGGCTGCGCTTCAGATCAGCGCAGCCAGCGCCGGCCAGTGGTGCCGCAGCAGTGCGGCTTCGTCGCCGTCGGGGCGCATGAAAGAGAAGTCGTCGAAATCGAAGCCCGGGCCCACGGTGCAACTCACGAGCGTGTAGTCCTCGCCGCCGTGCGCCTTGAGCGGCTGCGCGGCTTGCCATTGGCCCGCCGCAACTGTGTGCTGGGGCCGCGTCCCGTGGACGTCGACAGGACCCAGCCGGATGTGCGCAGGCGGGGTGCGCAGGGCGGCATCGCTGGTCCACAGCGCCAGCGGCGCGCCTTCGAGATGAATCCACACCTCGTCGGACTGCACGCGATGCCAACGCGAATGCTGGTGCGCTTCGAGGAGGAAATAGATGGTCGTCAGCGCGTCGCGCGAAGGCCGGCCATCAGCGGGCTGCACCTGCGCCGATGAGCGATAGATCTCGCGGAACCAGCCGCCCTCCGGGTGGGGTTGCAGATTCAGGGTCTTGATCAGCTCTTGGGCGCGCATGATGCGGATGTTAGTCCTCGCGGCTCGTTCACCGCGAGGCGCGCAGCGCGGAAAGCAGCTTGTCGTGCACACCGCCGAAGCCGCCATTGCTCATGCAGACGATGTGATCGCCCGGCCGCGCGGCGGCCACCACCTGTGGGACCAGCGCATCGATGCTGCCGGAGACCTTTGAGCGCTCGCCCAATGGCGCGAGCGCCGCTGCGGCGTCCCAGTCCAGGCCGCCGCTGTGGCAGAACGACAGGTCGGCAGATTCCAGGCTCCAGGGAAGCTGCGCGGCCATCGTGCCCAGTTTCATCGTGTTGCTGCGGGGCTCGAAGACGGCGAGGATGCGGTCCGCCTTTCGTCCGTCTCCGTCCAGCTTCTGGCGCAGGCCGTCCAGCGTCGTCCGGATCGCGGTCGGGTGATGGGCGAAGTCGTCGTAGACCGCGATCGCGCCTTCCGGTCGGTCCACTACGCCGCGCAGTTCCATGCGGCGGCGCACGTTGCGGAAACTGCCGAGCGCGTCGGCGGCTGCAGCCGGCGAGACGCCGACGTGCTCCGCCGCGGCGATCGCTGCGAGTGCGTTCATCTGGTTGTGTAGTCCGGTGAGCGCCCATTGAACGCGGCCGACGAAGGCCCCGCCGCGCAGCACTTCGAACGAGTCATGCGCGCCCTGTGCCTGCCATTCGCCGCCGGCGCCGAAGCGCGCGAGTTGGCTCCAGCATCCCTGGGCCAGAACGCGGCGCAGGCTTTCCTCGGTCGCGTTGACGACAAGCCGGCCGCTTCCAGGGACGGTTCGCACGAGATGGTGGAACTGCCGTTCGATCGCTGCGAGATCGTCGAAGATGTCCGCGTGGTCGAACTCGAGGTTGTTCAGGATTGCGGTGCGGGGCCGGTAGTGGACGAACTTGCTTCGCTTGTCGAAGAAGGCCGTGTCGTATTCGTCGGCCTCGATCACGAAAGCGGCGCTTTCCCCGCGACCGAGGCGGGCGGACACGCCGAAATCCAATGGAACGCCGCCGACCAGGAATCCCGGCGCGAGTCCGGCCCGTTCGAGGATCCAGGACAGCATGGAGGTCGTGGTCGTCTTGCCGTGCGTGCCGGCGACCGCCAGCACGTGCCGCCCCTGGAGTACGTGCTCCGCGAGCCATTGCGGACCACTCGTGTAGTTCGCACCAGCGTCGAGGATGGCTTCCATCAGCGGAAACTTGGGCGATCCGTCAGCGAACCGCGCGCGGGAAACGACGTTGCCGACGACGAATACATCGGGCTTCAGGGCCATTTGGTCCGCGCCGAAGCCTTCGATGAGGTCGATCCCGAGCGCACGGAGCTGATCGCTCATCGGCGGATAGACGCCGGCGTCGCAGCCGGTCACTTTGTGGCCGGCTTCGCGCGCCAGCGCGGCAACGCCGCCCATGAAGGTGCCGCAGATGCCGAGAATGTGAATGTGCATCGGCCAATTCTAGGGATGCGGTAGGGGCGCGAGCGCTTGGCCTTCTGCCTGCGCGCTACTGAGGGCAAAATGACCCGATGGACGATTTCAAACTGGAGATCGCCGCTTCTGCGGCCCGCCTCGTGGTCGAGGAAGGACTGGAGTACGGCCCCGCGAAACGCCGCGCGTTGCGCGACCTGGGGCTGCCTGCGCGCACCGCGCTGCCGAACAACGATGAAATCGAGGCGGAGGTACGCGACTACATACGGCTCTATTGCGCCGATACGCAGCCGAAGGAATTGCATGCGCTGCGAGTTCTTGCACTTGAATGGATGGAGCACATGGCGGAATTTCGCCCGCATATCGGGGGCGCCGTCTGGCATGGCACCGCGACGCGGCTTTCCGACATCTACATCCAGCTCTTCTGCGACGACCCCAAATCGGCCGAAATTGCGCTGATCGATCACCACGTGGATTACGAACCGCGCATGGTGACCGGCTTCCACGGCGAACAGGTGGAAGCGCTCAGCCTCCACGCGGCGAGCCGGGCGCTGGGTGAGGAGGTCGGCGTGCATCTGATGGTGTACGACCTCGACGACCTGAGGGGCGCACTCAAGCCGGATTCGCAGGGCCGCGTCCCGCGCGGCAACTTGGCGGCGCTGCGGCGACTGATTGAAAAGGAAAACGGATGACCTCAGGACCGACGCGGCGCGGCCTGCTTTACGGCGGGGTCGCGGTGATCGCCGCGGCTGCCGGGATTGGTGGCGCCTATTGGAAGAGTCGGGACACCCAAAAGGGCGGCGAACGCCTGGATGATGCGTTCTGGTCGCAGCGTTTCGACCGGCCGGACGGCGGTGAACTGGCGTTCGCCGGCTTGCGCGGTAAACCGTTGTTGATCAATTTCTGGGCAACATGGTGCCCGCCGTGCGTCGAGGAAATGCCGATGATCGACGCTTTCTCTCGCGAAAATGGTGCCAACGGCTGGCAAGTTGTCGGTTTGGCCATCGATCAGCCGAGCGCCGTGCGCAAGTTCCTGGAGAAGACGCCCGTCACCTATCCGATTGGTCTGGCGGGACTGCAGGGCACCGAACTCGTCAAGAACCTCGGCAACACCTCGGGTGGCCTTCCGTTCACGCTCGTTATCGATAGTGGCGGTTCGGTCGCGGCGCGTAAAATGGGCAGGCTCGACCCGAGCGACCTGCAAACGTGGCGCCGCGCCTGAGTTCGCGGCTAGAATCCGGCCCCACCAATTTGGCAGATGGCGGTAAAACGCCGAAATAAGCCGAAATTCAGGCGAGTTACGTTCTAATAACCGGCAAAGCCGAGGCTGGAGTCCCATGGATCTACGCAAGCTCAAGACACTGATCGATCTGGTGTCTGAATCCAACATTTCCGAGCTGGAAATCACCGAAACAGAAGGCAAGGTCCGGATCGTGAAGGGTGGACCCGCCGCGCCGGTCCAGTACGTGCAAACCGTTGCCACGCCGGCCGCAGCTCCCGCCATCGCTGGCGTTCCCGCTCCTGCCGCCGCACCGGCCGCTGCCCCGGCAACCACCGGGCACGCCGTCAAGTCGCCGATGGTCGGCACCTTCTACCGCTCGTCCAGCCCCGGCGCCCCCGCATTTGTCGAGATCGGCAGCCAGGTGAAGGAGGGCGACACCCTCTGCATCATCGAGGCGATGAAGATCCTCAACGAGATCGAGGCCGACAAGGCGGGCACCATCACCCAGATCCTCGGCGAGAACGGCCAGGCGGTCGAATACGGCCAACCGCTGTTCATCATCGAGTGACCATGTTCAAGAAGATCCTGGTCGCGAACCGCGGTGAGATCGCCTTAAGAATCCAGCGCGCTTGCAGCGAGCTCGGCATCAAGGCGGTCATGGTCTATTCGGAGGCCGACCGCGAAGCCAAATACGTCAAGCTGGCCGAAGAAGCGGTGTGCATCGGCCCCGCGCCTTCGTCGCAAAGCTACCTGAACATGCCCGCCATCATCTCGGCCGCCGAGGTGACGGATTCCGAGGCCATCCATCCCGGCTACGGCTTCCTGAGCGAGAACGCGAACTTCGCCGAACGGGTGGAGCAGAGCGGCTTCCAGTTCATCGGCCCCACGCCCGAGTCGATCCGCATCATGGGCGACAAGGTGTCTGCCAAGCAGGCCATGATCAAGGCCGGCGTGCCTTGCGTCCCGGGCTCCGACGGTGAACTCTCGGACGATGCCACGGCCAACAAACGCATTGCGCGTGCCATTGGCTATCCGGTGATCATCAAGGCCGCCGGTGGCGGTGGTGGTCGCGGCATGCGCGTGGTCCACACCGAAGCGGCGCTGGTCAATGCGATCCAGATGACCAAGGCCGAGGCTGGAGCGGCGTTCAACAATCCCGCCGTGTACATGGAGAAGTTTCTCCAGAACCCGCGACACGTCGAGATCCAGATTCTGGCTGACAAGCACAAGAACGCGGTGTATCTGGGAGAGCGCGACTGCTCGATGCAGCGCCGCCACCAGAAGGTCATCGAGGAATCGCCCGCGCCGGGCATTCCGCGCAAGCTGATCGAGAAGATCGGCGAGCGTTGCGCCATGGCTTGCAAGAAGATCGGCTACCGCGGTGCCGGCACCTTCGAGTTTCTCTACGAGAACGGCGAGTTCTACTTCATCGAGATGAACACGCGGGTGCAGGTCGAGCATCCGGTCACCGAGTTCACCACCGGCATCGACATCGTGAAGACGCAGATCATGGTGGCGGCGGGCGAGAAGCTTCCGTTCACGCAGCGCCAGATCGAGATGCGCGGCCACGCGATCGAGTGCCGCATCAACGCCGAGGATCCGTACAAGTTCACGCCCTCGCCGGGGCGCATCACGATGTGGCATCCGCCGGGCGGTCCCGGTGTGCGCGTGGATTCGCATGCCTACACGAACTACTTCGTGCCGCCGAACTACGACTCGATGATCGGCAAGATCATCGTCTACGGCGACACGCGCGAGCAGGCCATGGCCCGCATGCGCACCGCGCTCAACGAAACCGTGATCGAGGGCATCCTGACCAACATGCCGCTGCACCGCGAGCTGATGGTCGACGCCAACTTCATGAACGGCGGCACCAACATCCACTACCTCGAAGAGTGGCTCGCTGCGCACAAGCGCTGAGCAACCAGGGCCGGAGCCAACTGTGTTCGAACTTCGTCTGCTTGCGCCGGAAGAGAGCGTCGAGATCATCAGCGACGCGCTCGATGCGCTCGACGCGCTGAGCGTTTCAGTCGAGGATGCCGACGCGCAGACCGATGCGGAGCAGGCGCTGTTCGGCGAGCCTGGCATGCCGCCGCCCAAGGAGGGATGGCAGCATTCGCGTGTGATCGCCCTGTTCTCGACGGAGGCGTTGGCGCGCGAAGCCGCATCGGTACTGTCGGCCCAGGACTTCTTCGATGGATGCAGCGTAGTCGGCGTCGTCGACGTGCCCGAGCAGGACTGGGTGCGGCTGACGCAATCGCAGTTCGCGCCGGTCGAGATCACGCCCGAGTTCTGGATCGTTCCCACCTGGCATGAGCCGCCCGCGCAGGCGAGGCAGGTCATCCGCCTCGACCCCGGACTGGCGTTCGGCACGGGAACGCATCCGACCACCCGCATGTGCCTGCGCTGGACAGCGTCGCGCGGCGACCTCTCCGGGCAGCGTGTGCTCGACTACGGATGCGGCTCGGGCATCCTTGCGATCGGGGCCGCGAAGTTCGGCGCACGCGATATCGACGCGGTCGACATCGACGAGGCCGCAGTCGAATCGACGCGGCTCAATGCCGACGCGAATGGCGTGCACCTCAACGCTGGTTTGCCGGAGGCCGCAAGCGGCCGCTACGACGTGGTGCTGGCGAACATTCTCGCGACGCCGCTCAAGGTGCTCGCGCCGCTGCTTTGTGGCTATGTGGCGCCTGGCGGTTCGCTGGTGCTGGCCGGCATCCTCGAGCGACAGGCCGACGAACTGAAGCAGGCCTACGCGCCTTATGCATCGCTGGAAGTTTCGGACAGCGAGGACGGTTGGATCCTGATGACGGCGCGGCTCTAGCCGGCCCTCGCCTCGTCGTGCCTCACGCAGAGGCAACCCTACAATCTGCGCCTCATGAGTCTGGTCACCCGCTGTCCCGCGTGCGCCACCCCGTTCAAGGTGGTCAGGGACCAGCTTCGCATCTCGGATGGATGGGTGCGATGCGGGCGTTGCAGCCAGGTCTTCGATGCGACTGTGGATCTGCGGGAAGCGGCTGAATTCCATGTGGAAACTCCCGCGCCTCCGCTGCCATCTGCGCTCGACGCGGCCGTGCCTGATGCGGTTGTCGAAGAGCTTCCGCGCGACGCCGACACCTCCGTTGAACTCTCGGAAACCCCCGAGCCGCTTGCGGAGGCGGAGCAGCCGAATGGCGATCCAGTTTCAGTCGCAGTCGAAACGGACTTCTTCGACGACTTCCATGAGGCGCTGACGATAGGCCGCGCACTTCCGTCGTCCGACCCTGTGCAAGCGCCCCCCGTGGACGCCTACGACGACGATGCCGATCGCGCCGACACGCCCGTTCGCGAGAGCGTCCCCGATATGGCGTGGCCTGACGCGGACATGTTGTCTCTCGGTGACGAAGGACGAGTCGCGGTGCGCCCACCGGTGCCGCCTCCGCTGTCTTTTCCCGATATCGATCTTTCGCTTCCGTCATCGCCGCGCGCTGCCGCTGCGGCGACCCCGGCGCCGGCTTTGGCAGCAGTGCCGGCAGACGCCGGGTCTGCATCAGACGACCTGAGCAATGTCCAATTGCAGAAGGCGCTTCGCCGTGCGCGCGCCAAGTCCGCAAAGATCGCGAAGGCGCGCGAGCGGAAAGCCACGTCGACCGACACGGCGCCCGTGGTGCTGTCCGCCAGCGAACCTGAGCCCGCCATCGAGCCGATGCCTGCCGAGCTGTCGCAATTCTTCGGCGCGGAAAGCGACAAGGGCTTCTGGCAGCGTCCCGTCGTGCGCGGCGTGATGGCACTGCTCGCCTTTCTCGGCGTCGTGCTCCTGCTGGGGCAGATGGCCTACCAGGAACGCGATCTGATCGCTGCGCGCCAGCCGTCGCTTCGCCCGGCACTCCAATCGATGTGCAGTGTGCTCGGCTGCGAGGTTTCCGCGCTTCGCCAGATCAACGACATCAAGGTCGATGGCGCATCGTTTGCGCGCGAGAAGAGTGACGACGGCTATCGATTCAGCTTCACGCTTCGCAACGGGGCGGAGGTCCCGCTCGCGATGCCCGCCGTCGAACTGTCACTGCTCGACACGCAAGAGCGCGCTGTCGTCAGGCGTGTGCTGATGCCCGCCGAGTTCGGTGCGCCGAACGTCTTGCCGGCGCGTTCGGAGCGCTCGGCGTCGCTCTTGCTCAGGCTCACCGGCCCCGAGGTTGCGCTCATGCCGCCCGTGGCCGGCTTTCGCGTGGAGACGCTCTATCCTTGAGCGTCACACGCCCCATCCAACCATTCGACAACTCCATCAGACGGTTCACCCATGGCAGCAGTGATTTGCGGTTCGCTCGCGTTCGACACCATCATGACCTTCGAAGGCCGGTTCGCCGACCAGATCCTTCCAGACCAGTTGCACATCCTCAATGTGTCGTTCCTGGTGCCTGGCCTCCGGCGTGACTTCGGCGGCTGCGCGGGAAACATCGCCTACAGCCTCAACGCGCTCGGCGGCAATGCGCTGCCGATGGCCACGGTCGGCGTCGACGGCGAGTCCTACGTCGAGCGGCTTCGTTCGCTGGGGATCAGCACCGAGTTCGTCCGCCAGGTCGACGACACCTTCACCGCCCAGGCGATGATCATGAACGACCGCGACAACAACCAGATCACGGCGTTCCACCCCGGTGCGATGCAGCAGGCGCACATCACGCAGATCACGGCGCGTGAGGACATCCGCGTCGGCATCATTGCTCCCGACGGCCGCGACGCGATGCTGCAACATGCCGAGCAGTTCAAGGCTGCGGGCATTCCTTTCGTGTTCGATCCAGGCCAGGGTCTGCCGATGTTCGACGGCAAGGAGCTGGCGCACTTCGTCGATCTTGCAAGCTGGGTAGTGGTGAATGACTACGAAGGCAAGATGCTGTCGCAGCGCACCGGCTGGAGCCTGGCCGAAATCTCCAAGCGCGTGCGCGGTCTGGTGGTGACGCTGGCCGCGGAAGGCTGCGAAGTCTGGACGCAAGGCGAGCGCGAACACGTTCCCGGCGTGGTGCCGACCGCGGTGATCGAGCCGACGGGCTGTGGCGATGCATGGCGTGGCGCATTGCTTTACGGGCTCGAAAAGGAATGGTCGCTTGCGCGCTGCGCGGCACTCGGCAATCAATTGGGCGCGCTCAAAATTGCCCAACGCGGTCCGCAGAATTACACGGTGGATCGAAAGGCGCTTGGCCTTTAATTCATTGCCCAAAAGCAAAAAAAGCCCGGTGCGCAAGCACCGGGCTTTTTTCTTTGACAGCGACTGATAACTCAGGGCTTGCTGGCCGTCGGGAACGGCCAAGCTGCCTGGGGATTCAGCGTCGTCTGGGCTGCGGAAGGAGCGGCAGCGGGGGCAGCGGCAGGCGCCTTCGCGGGGGCCTTGGCCTTCTTGGCAGCAGGCTTCTTCGCTGCTTTCTTGGCGGCAGGCTTCTTGGCTGCAGCCTTTTTCGCAGGAGCCTTCTTGGCAGCGGCCTTCTTCGCCGGAGCCTTCTTGGCTGCTACCTTCTTGGCAGCGGCCTTCTTCGCCGGAGCCTTCTTGGCTGCTACCTTCTTGGCAGGAGCCTTCTTCGCCGGAGCCTTCTTGGCTGCTACCTTCTTGGCAGGAGCCTTCTTCGCCGGAGCCTTCTTGGCCGGAGCCTTCTTGGCCGCTACCTTCTTGGCAGGAGCCTTCTTCGCCGGGGCCTTCTTGGCTGCTACCTTCTTGGCAGGAGCCTTCTTTGCCGGAGCCTTCTTCGCAGCGGCCTTCTTGGCCGGCGCTTTCTTTGCAGTTGCCATTTCTATCTTCTCCTTGATCAAGTTGAAAAAATCAACCTCTTGAAGCACTCCACGCATGTTGGACATCGCGGAGCGATCCATGGTGTTGGAGCACGCCCCAACACCATGAACACCGAAGCCCTACCGCTGCCGCACTCTTTGGCGCAGTCCGTCGGCGAGGGCAAGTTCTGAACTCACTTTGTTCTTGTCGAAATCAATCCCAGGAGAGAGCACCACCCGACTGATACTCGATCACACGGGTTTCGAAGAAATTGCGCTCCTTCTTCAGGTCAATCATTTCGCTCATCCACGGGAAGGGATTTTCTTCGTTCGGGAAGAGCGTTTCGAGGCCGATCTGCTGCGCGCGCCGGTTGGCGATGTAGCGCAGATAGCCCTTGAACATGGAGGCGTTCATGCCGAGCACGCCACGCGGCATGGTGTCTTCGGCATATCGGTATTCGAGCTCGACGGCCTTCAGGAAGAGGGCCTTGATCTCCGCCTTGAACTCAGCGGTCCAGAGGTGCGGGTTCTCGAGCTTGAGCTGGTTGATCAGGTCGATGCCGAAATTGCAGTGCATCGATTCGTCGCGCAGGATGTACTGGTACTGCTCGGCAGCACCGGTCATCTTGTTCTGGCGGCCCAGCGCAAGGATCTGCGTGAAGCCAACGTAGAAGAACAGGCCTTCCATCAGGCAGGCGAAGACGATCAGCGACTTGAGCAGCGTCTGGTCGTTTTCCGGTGTGCCGGTGTGGAAGTTCGGGTCGCTGATGGCGTCGATGAACGGAATCAGGAACTGGTCCTTCTCGCGGATCGACGGCACTTCGTTGTACGCGTTGAAGATCTCGCTCTCATCGAGGCCGAGCGATTCGACGATGTACTGGTAGGCGTGCGTGTGGATCGCTTCTTCGAACGCCTGGCGCAGCAGGAACTGGCGGCACTCGGGCGCCGTGATGTGGCGATAGGTGCCCAGCACGATGTTGTTGGCGGCCAGCGAATCGGCGGTCACGAAGAAGCCGAGGTTGCGCTTGACGATGCGGCGCTCGTCTTCGGAGAGGCCGTTCGGGTCTTTCCAGAGCGCGATGTCGCGCGTCATGTTCACTTCCTGCGGCATCCAGTGATTGGCGCAGGTGGCGAGGTACTTCTCCCAAGCCCACTTGTACTTGAACGGCACCAACTGGTTGACGTCGGTCTGGCCGTTGATGATGCGCTTGTCGGCTGCCTTGACGCGGTGGCCCGTGGGCACTGCCGATGCGGTCGGCTGCGCCGCGCGCGCTGCAGCGCTTTCAGCGTATGCATGCGCGACAGGAGCGACGGAAGAAATTTGGGGAGCAATTTGCGAAGTCGGAAACTCCGACGAGCGGCCGACTTGCGTGCCGCTGTTCGATGTGTGCCGCAATCCTTGTTGAAGATTCGTTGGCAAGGAGGGCTTGACTTCTTCGTCCCAGGTCAACATAGAAAAATCCAATGCTCAAATTATGTGAGCAACGATGTGAGTTGCAAAGTGCTCCTACACATCGCGCTCCAATTATGTTGTCGTTATGTTGTTCGCATGCATCGCAATTTGTCAGGCAATGCCGCGAACTACGCCAACTTCATGCCGACATTACTGGCACGCTTCGCACGTCGGATCATCGACGCCGCAGAACGCGATGTCGGTTGCGGGGATCGCATTCATCTGCGCTTGCGCTGCCAGAGCCGCTGCGTCGAGTGCGCTCATGCCGGACGGCGAATCGCTACCCGACGACACCGCATTGAGTCGACCCGATTGAACCGTCGACTTCTCTGCATGCGTCGCACTCTGCGTGCGCAGGTAGTAGGTGGTCTTCAGGCCGCGCAGCCATGCGAGCTTGTAGGTGTCGTCCAGCTTCTTGCCTGATGCACCAGCCATGTAGATGTTCAGCGACTGCGCCTGGTCAATCCACTTCTGGCGACGTGCAGCGGCCTCGACGAGCCACGTGGTCTCGATCTCGAACGCGGTGGCGTAGAGCGCCTTGACGTCCTGCGGCACGCGGTCGATGGGGCGCAGCGAACCGTCGAAGTGCTTCAGGTCCATCACCATGACGTCGTCCCACAGGCCGAGGCGCTTGAGGTCGCGCACCAGGTAGTGGTTGATGACCGTGAACTCGCCGGAGAGGTTCGACTTGACCGAGAGGTTGCCGAAGCAGGGCTCGATCGAGGCGTCCACGCCGATGATGTTGGAGATGGTCGCGGTCGGTGCGATGGCGACGCAGTTGGAGTTGCGCATGCCATCGGCCTTGATCTTCTGACGCAGCTCGTTCCAGTCGAGCGTGGAAGAGCGGTCCACTTCGATGTAGCCGCCGCGCGCCTTCTCGAGCAGGTCGAGCGTGTCGAGCGGCAGCACGCCCTTGTCCCACAGCGAACCCTTGTAGCTCGAGTATTTGCCGCGCTCGCGGGCCAGTTCGGTCGAAGCCCAGTACGCGTAGTAGCAGATCGCTTCCATCGATTCGTCGGCGAACTGCACCGCTTCCTGCGATGCGTAGGGGATGCGCAGTTCATACAGCGCGTCCTGGAAGCCCATCAGGCCGAGGCCGACCGGGCGATGGCGCAGGTTGGAGTCGCGCGCCTTCTTGACTGCGTAGTAGTTGATGTCGATCACGTTGTCGAGCATGCGCATCGCGGTCGAGATGGTCCGCTTGAGCTTTTCCTGATCGACCTTGCCGTCCTTCAAGTGCTGCAGCAGGTTGACCGAGCCGAGGTTGCAGACGGCGGTTTCGGTGTCGCTGGTGTTCAGCGTGATCTCGGTGCAGAGGTTGGACGAGTGCACCACGCCGGCGTGCTGTTGCGGCGAGCGAACGTTGCAGGCGTCCTTGAACGTGATCCACGGATGCCCGGTTTCGAACAGCATCGTGAGCATCTTGCGCCAGAGGTCGGTCGCGGGAATCGTGCGGCTCGGCTTCAGATCGCCGCGCGATGCCTTCTCTTCATAGGCGACGTAGGCGGCTTCGAACTCGGCGCCGAACTTGTCATGCAGGTCGGGCACGCTCGATGGCGAGAAGAGCGTCCAGTTGCCCTTTTCCATCACGCGGCGCATGAACAGGTCCGGAATCCAGTTCGCCGTGTTCATGTCGTGCGTGCGGCGGCGGTCGTCGCCGGTGTTCTTGCGCAGCTCGAGGAATTCCTCGATGTCGAGGTGCCAGCTTTCCAGGTAGGTGCAGACGGCGCCCTTGCGCTTGCCGCCCTGGTTCACCGCGACGGCGGTGTCGTTCACCACCTTGAGGAAGGGAACCACGCCTTGCGATTCGCCGTTGGTGCCCTTGATGTGGCTGCCGAGGGCGCGCACGCGCGTCCAGTCGTTGCCCAGACCGCCGGCGAACTTCGACAGCAGTGCGTTTTCCTTGATCGACTCGTAGATGCCGTCGAGGTCGTCCGGTACGGTGGTCAGATAGCAGCTCGACAGCTGCGAGCGCAGCGTGCCGCTGTTGAACAGCGTCGGCGTGCTCGACATGAAGTCGAAGGACGACAGCACTTCGTAGAACTCGATCGCGCGGGCTTCGCGGTCGATTTCGTTGAGCGAAAGGCCCATCGCGACACGCATGAAGAAGGCCTGCGGCAGTTCGATGCGCGTCTTGCGCACGTGCAGGAAGTAGCGGTCGTACAGGGTCTGCAGGCCGAGGTAGTCGAACTGGTTGTCGCGCTCGGGCTTGAGCGCGGCGCCGAGGCGGGCCAGGTCGAACTGCAGCAGCTTCTCGTCGAGGAGCTCGTTGTCGACGCCCTTCTTGATGAACTGCGGGAAGTAGTCGGCATAGGCCTGCGCGCGCTCGGCGGGCGGCACTTCGCGGCCGATGATTTCCTTGAAGATCGTGTGCAGCAGCAGGCGCGCGGTCGCGAAGGTGTAGTCGGGGTCCTTCTCGATCAGCGTGCGGGCGGCGAGGATGGATGCCTTGTAGACCTCGTCGAGCGGAACGCCGTCGTAGAGGTTGCGCATCGTCTCGGCGACGATCGGCTCAGCCGAGATGCCTTCGCCCAGTCCGGCGCAGGCGGATTCGATCAGGGCCTTGAGTTCGCCGAGATCGAGCGCGACGCGTTCGCCGCGGTCGAGCACATGCAGCGTCGGTGCTGCAGCGGGCGCTTCCTGCTCGCCGTGCTTCGCGCGCTCCTGCGTGCGGCGTTCGCGGTAGAGCACGTAGGCACGGGCGATCTCGTGGTGGCCGCCGCGCATCAGGCCGAGTTCGACCTGATCCTGCACGTCTTCGATATGGAAGGTGCCGCCGCCCGGACGCGAACGCATCAGCGCGCGCACCACGTTCTGCGTCAGCGTGTCGACGGTTTCGCGGACGCTGGCCGATGCGGCGCCCTGGGTGCCGTGCACGGCCAGGAAGGCCTTCATCATCGCGATGGCGATCTTGTTCGGCTCGAAGGGCACCACGGCGCCGTTGCGGCGAATGATCTGATAGTTGGCGAGTGCGTTGCTGGCGGGCGAGCCGGCGACGTCACGGTTTTGCGGCGTCGAGGGTACGGCGCGGGGGGTGGAGGGGGTGTTCAGGGCAGTTTGCATTCAGTCCTCGTTTGGCAATTCTTGTGGAGGGCGGCGCCACTTCAGCTTTTGTTTCCGGCTGTAAATGGCTGGCAGGGGCACACTATATCTAGGGTCCGTGGGGTCTACAACCCACTAGATATAGTGTTTTACACAAACAACAACCACTGTGAATTTTGTTAATTGGGGGGTGATCGGGCAGCGAGGCCGCTTCCCGGTTGGTTCAAGGTAGCGCGGCCCCCGATTCATGGGCGTTCGCGGCGGATTTGGGCCTGAAAAGCGCATGGTTGCTGCGCTTGGGACTTGCAGACCGCGCGATTGTTGTGGCGCAGCATGGGCGCATCGCCCAGCGCCTTGCGATTGAAAAAATCTTCAGGCGTCGAGCGTGGCGGCCGGAAACATGGCCCCGTCCCAGCCGAGTTGCTCACGCAACAGACGCCAGTCAAAACCCGCGCCGGGGTCCTGCTTGCGCCCCGGGGCGATGTGCTCGTGACCTGCGATGAAGGCGGTCGGATAGGCCTGCGCGATCGCCGGGCACAGGCTCGCGAGGGTCTCGTACTGCGCGTTTTCGAAAGTCTCGCCCTCGAGCCCTTCGAGCTCGATGCCGACCGAGTCGTCGTTGCAGTTCGAGCGTCCGCGCCACGACGAAGCACCCGCGTGCCACGCCCGGTCGTCGCAACTCACGAACTGCCAGAGCTCGCCGTTGCGTCGCACATAGAAATGCGCCGAGACCTCGATGCCGCGGATCTTCTCGAAGTAAGGATGCGCTTCCCAGTCGAGGCGGTTCGTGAAGAGTTGCTGCACTTCATCGCCGCCGTACTGACCCGGCGGCAGGCTGATCGAATGGAGGACGATCAGGTCGATTTGCGCACCTGCCGGCCTCGGACCGAAGTTGGGCGAGGGCAAGGGCCGCGCGAAGCGATACCAGCCCGAATGCCAGAGCGCGTCCGCCAGGTCACTCATCGCCGCTGAAGCCGTTGGCGTCGTCGCCATTGGGCGTCGTGATGCCGAGGCGCGCGATGCGGTAGCGGATCTGGCGCAGGCTCAGGCCGAGTCGCGCGGCAGCGGCCGTGCGATTGAAGCCGGTTTCCTGCAGGGCGCGCACGAGGATCTGCCGCTCCTGCTCGTCGAGGTAGCTTTGCAGATCGGGCGGCACCGTTGCCGGCGCGCGAGCCGGCGCGGCCGGCGCAATCTGTTCGACTGCCCGCGCAGCAACCGGCGGTGGTGCCGGATCCGGTACGCGCTCGAGCGGCGCGGGCGCGGTGGTCGTGCCCATCAGATCCACATGGAGCACGTCACCTTCACTGAGGGCCACCGCGCGGTGCAGGAGGTTTTCGAGCTCGCGGACGTTGCCGTGCAGCGGATGCGCGGCCAACTGTTGAAGCACCTCGGCCGACAGCGTCGGTGCCGGCATGCCCGCATCGCGCGCGATGCGAGCGAGCAGCGCATGGCAGAGTGCCGGCAGGTCCTCGCGCCGATCGCGCAGTGCCGGCACGGCGATCTCGATCACGTTGAGACGGTAGAAAAGATCCTGCCGGAACCGTCCGGCCTGGACCTCCGCGTGAAGGTCCTTGTGAGTGGCACTCACGATGCGGACGTCCACCGCGTCTTCCTGCGTCGAGCCGATGGGCCGCACGTTTCGTTCCTGGATTGCGCGCAGCAGCTTGGACTGCATGGCCAGCGGCAGGTCGCCGATCTCGTCGAGGAACAGCGTGCCGCCGCGCGCGGCCTGGAAATAGCCGTCGCGGTCCTGCGCGGAGCCGGTGTAGGAGCCCTTGCGTGCGCCGAAGAATTCGGCCTCGAGCAGGTTCTCGGGGATCGCCCCGCAGTTGACCGCCACGAAAGGCCCGTCGCTTCGCTGGCTGCAGGCATGCACCGCGCGCGCCACCAGTTCCTTGCCGGTGCCGGACTCGCCGCGCACCAGCACCGGCGCCATGCCGCGAGCGACCTTGGCGATGCGCGTCTTCACGAGGCGCATGGGTTCGGACTCGCCGACCAACCGATCGAGCGCCGCTACGCCGGTGCCACCGATAGTGGGTGCGGGCTTGCCGGCTTCCTCGGCGGGCTCGACCGCGCCGGCGGGACGCACGGGTTTGACAGGCGCCGCGCTCTGTGGGGGCGCTTGCACCGCCGAAGCCACCACCGAGCGGAACTGCTTCAGGTCGACGGGCTTGGTGAGGTAATCGAAGGCGCCGGCCTTGAGTGCCTCGACCGCGTTCTCGGCCGAGCCGTACGCGGTCATGACCACGCAGCGCTCGCTGCGCTGGTCCTGCTGGATGCGTTGGAGGATCTGCATGCCGAGGCCATCGGGCAGCCGCATGTCGGTGATCACTGCGTCGAAGCGCCCGGCATCGAGATGCTGGCAGGCCTCCGACACGCTGCCCGCGGCTTCGACGCGATAGCCCTCGCGCAGCAGCGTCAGCTCATAGAGCGTGCGCAGATCGGGCTCGTCGTCGACCACCAGGATCTGCGCGGGTCGCGATACGGAGGGGTTGGGAGTACTCACGGCGCTATTGTGTCAGCCGGCTTTCGGCCGGCGCAAATGCGACGAAGAACTCGTTGCCTTCGGCGCCTCCTGGCGAAAGGGCCCGGCGCTCATAGCCGATCGTGGCGCCGTGGCGCTCGCACAACTCCCGGCAGAGAAAGAGCCCGAGCCCACTGGAACGGCTCTCCGACGAGAAGAAGGGCTCGAACAGATGGCGCTGCACGGCGGGTTCGAGCGGCGCGCCGTCGCTCCAGACCTGCAGGCTCGCGCGGCCCGCGGGGCTGAGCCGCGTGCCGACCTGGATCGAGCCTTCGCGATCGCCCGCATAGCGCGCCGCGTTGTCCAGCAGGTTCACGAGGATGCGGCGCAGGTGCTCGACATCGAAGCGCACGTCGCATCCAGGCGCATTGAGAGAGAGCAGGACCCCCTGCTGGCGGGACTGCAATACCCACTCTTCCGCGAGCGTGCGCACCGTGGAGTCCAGGCTCACCTGCTCGGCCAGCGGCAGCACGCGCTGCTGGCGGGCGCGCGCGACGTCGAGAACGTCGTCGACGATGCGCGATAGCCGCTGCGCGTTCTGCTGGACCATCGTGGTGAGCTGGCGATGCGCCGGGTCGACGAGGTCTTCGCTGAGCAGGGCGCTGGCCTGCGTGATCGCGGCGAGCGGGTTGCGGATCTCGTGGGCGACCGCGGCGGACATCCGCCCCATGGCCGCCAGCTTCTCGGTGCGGATGCGCGCTTCGAGTTCGCGCAGATCCTGCAGGAACATCACGCAGAGGCTTTCTGTATGCGCGTCCCGGGTCTGTGTGAGCCGCGTGCGTACGCGGACTTCGCGCGGCGTGCCTTGCGACTGCGCGATTGGGATCTCGCGGGCCTGCGGCGACCGTCGCGAAAAAGTCTGGCGGGCGAGGGCGGCCAGGGGAACCCACGCGGGATGGGCGCTCAACGAGAATGGCAGCGGGATCTGGGCCAGGCCCTGGCCGAGGATGGCGTCCGCGGCGGGGTTGGCGGCATGGACCTGCCCTTGCGCGTCGACCACCAGCACGCCTTCGCTCAGCGTTTCGATCACGAGATCGTTGAGCAGCGCGTGCATCTGCGCGGTGCTTCGGCTGCGTTGCGCCATCGCTTCCTCGCGCGTCAGTCGGCGCGCGAGTTCGTGTGCGATCAGCGCCACCACGAAGAGACCGGTGCCGGAGAGCGCCGCCTGCACGATGCGCGGCGAAGTGTCCGAAGGCTGCTCCAGCCAGTACCAGGCCGCGTGGCCGAGCAGCAGCAGGGTGGCCGCCGCCGTGGTGCCGAGGCCGACCGCGCTCGTGCCGAGCACGGCACCCATGAGCACCGGGAGCGCGAAGAGCGGCGTGTAGTTGATGCCGCCCACCTGCATCACCTGGAGGGCCGTATACGTGACGAGGTCGAGGCCGATGGTGTAGAGCCACGCGCCGCCAAGGCCGCGCATCGGCCTGAAAGGGGCGTAGCGCGCCGCGAAGAGGACGGCCACCACATAGGCCGACGAAAGCGCGATGGCCGGCATGTTCGCCGACTGACCACCGAGGGCCAGCCCGATGCCCTGAAGCAGGAGCAGCACCGCGGCGACGAAGCAGCGCGCCGCCATGAAGCCGCGCCAGAGCCGCAACTGGGCCGGGCTCTGTGTGCTGATGAATTTCTCGAGCGAACTCCAGTCCGTCGCCGGGTCGCCACGTGACCAGAGGTAGGAGGTCATCCCCGTTCTTCGGCGGCCTTGCGATGGGCCGCGCTGCAATAGATCTGCCCGGCATTGCCTCGCACTGCGTCCGATGCCGGAAGGTGCAAACCGCACTGCGCGCAGCGGACCATTTCGGTTGGGGCGCCGACGGCCGGAGGGGCGGGCCGCGGAGGCGGGCGCGAGCGCAGTTCCTCCTGCCGGCCCTTGCGCCAGAACCAGATGGCGATGAAGACAACAGCCAGAACCAGGAGGTATTTCATGCAGGCGTGCGAGACAGGACGACCTCGAGGACGAAGCGTGACCCCACGTAGGCGAGCAGCAACAAGGCCGAGCCCGCGTACAGGACGCGACGTGCGGTGCGGCCACGCCAACCGAAGCGGGCACGGCCGATCAGCAGCACCGCGAAGGTGACCCATGCGAGGATCGAGAACACCGTCTTGTGGTCCCACTTCCATGCCCGGACGGCGGCACCGTAGAGCGTTTCGCTGAAGAGGATGCCCGCGAGCAGCGTGGCCGACAGCAGCACGAAGCCCGCCGTGACGAAGCGGAAGGTCAGTCGTTCCATCGTCAGCAGCGGCACGCCGCTCGGCGATTCGGCCGCAAGGCGGATCTGCCTTTCGGCGCGGGTCATGAGCCAGGCATGGATCACCGCTGCGCCGAAGAGGCCGTACGAGGCGATGCCCAGCGCCAGATGCAGCGGCAGCCAGGGCGAGGCCGCGACGTGGAGTGGCGTTCCCGGAAAGAGCACTGGTAGCAGGACTGCGATCGCGCCCAGCGCCGCGAGCGCACGGCGAACCTTGAGTTGCGGATACAGGCGGCTCTCGATGGCGTACACCGTGAGCACCAGCCACGCTGTCATGGAGATCGCCGGCGCCCAACTGAATCGCGGGACGCTGCCGGTCAGGCCCTCGATGAGGGTGCAGCCGTGCAACAGCCACGCCAGCGCCAGCATCCATTGCGTGGAAGCCCGACTGAGCCAGGAGGACGCTGCGGCCGTGATGCCATAGGCGACGGCGGTGGCGATGCCCAGCGCCACGCCGAGTGGGGAGGGGATCGCTAAAATCATTGATCGAGTTTAGCTCGCCCCCCAGCCTCGCCCACTTCGTGTGGCTCTGGCACCCCCCTGCCGGGGGGCAACACCGGCGGCCCGGCGGAGCCGGTTCCGCGGTGTTTCTCGGCTTTCAAACAGGTACCTCTCATGGCTACTGCCCTCTCTGAAAAGTTCTCCCGCCTCGTCAAGCAAGTCAGCGGCCAGGCCCGCATCACCGAAAGCAACGTGCAGGACATGCTTCGCGAAGTGCGCATGGCGCTGCTCGAAGCCGACGTGGCGCTGCCGGTCGTGCGCGACTTCGTCGCCCGCGTCAAGGAAAAGGCGATGGGCCAGGAGGTGCTGGGTTCGCTGAAGCCCGGACAAGCGCTGGTCGGTATCGTCAATCGCGAACTCGCCGCAACGATGGGCGAGGGCGTTGCCGATATCAATCTGGCAGCGCAGCCGCCGGCGGTCATCCTGATGGCCGGCCTGCAAGGCGCCGGCAAGACCACCACGACGGCCAAGCTCGCCAAGCATCTCATCGAGAAGCGCAAGAAGAAGGTGCTGACGGTGTCGGGCGACGTCTATCGTCCGGCCGCGATCGAGCAGCTCAAGACAGTGACGAAGCAGGCCGGCGCCGAGTGGTTCCCGAGTACGCCGGACCAGAAGCCGCTGGACATCGCACGCGCCGCGCTCGACCATGCGCGCCGCCATTTCTTCGACGTGCTGCTGGTCGACACGGCCGGTAGGCTCGCGATCGACGAAGTGCTCATGCAGGAAATCAAGGAATTGCACGCGGCGCTGAATCCGGTCGAGACACTCTTCGTGGTCGACGCGATGCAGGGCCAGGACGCGATCAACACCGCCAAGGCCTTCAAGGAAGCATTGCCGCTGACCGGCATCATCCTGACCAAGACCGACGGCGACTCGCGTGGCGGTGCGGCCCTGTCGGTGAGGCAGGTGACCGGCGTGCCGATCAAGTTCGCGGGTGTCAGCGAGAAGATCGACGGTCTCGAAGTCTTTGACGCGGAGCGCCACGCAGGCCGCATCCTCGGCATGGGCGACATCGTCGCGCTGGTCGAGCAGGTCACCGCCGGCGTCGACGTCGCGGCGGCGCAGAAGCTCGCGGCCAAGGTCAAGAGCGGCGCTGGCTTCGACCTGAACGACTTCCTCTCGCAGCTTCAGCAGATGAAGCAGATGGGCGGCCTGTCCAGCATCATGGACAAGCTGCCGACGCAGCTCGCCGCCAAGGCAACCGAGGCTGACATGACCCGTGCCGAGCGCGACATCCGCCGCAAGGAAGGGATCATCAACAGCATGACGCCGCTGGAGCGCCGCAAGCCCGAGCTGCTCAAGGCGACCCGCAAGCGCCGCATCGCGGCCGGCGCGGGCGTCCAGGTTCAGGAAGTCAACCGCCTGCTCAACGAGTTCGAGCAGATGCAGGGGATGATGAAGAAGATGAAGGGCGGCGGCCTCATGAAGATGATGAAGCGCATGGGCGGCATGAAGGGACTGCCCGGCATGGGTGGCGGTGGCCTCCCGAAGTTCTAGTTCCGATTCGCACCCCAAACAAAAAAGCCCGCGGATGCGGGCTTTTTCGTTGGCGTCGATCCGACTCAGGCAGCGCGTGCCAGTCGAACCGCGTGCATCCACGCGCGGCGCAGCACGGCCGGCGAACGCGATTCCTCGGGAATCAGCAGGAAGCCACGATCGCGCAGCGAGTTGCCCAATGCGATCTGGCTGGTCAGCACGGTCAGCGGGATCGCCAGCAGAAGCGGCAGGCCCACCGGCATCAGCCAGGTCAGCGCGCTGGCGTCGATCAGCGCGACGCCGACGGCGAGCGCTGCGATCACCAGGGTCATCGGCGCGAGTTGGCGGACGGCGATGTTCCACGGCACGGCAGCGGCTTCCCGCGGAGGCGACTTCCAGTCGAGCTTGATACCCGTGAGCGCCACGACCACGAAGAGCGAGTGGGCCAGCATGCGAACCGGAGCTTGCACGATCGCCAGGGCGCTTTCGAGCGCGGCGCTCTTGAGCATGCCGCCGATGCCACCGAACTGACGCTGCTCATTGCGCAGCACCACGGCCACGAGGCCCAGCACGCGCGGCAGGAACAGCAGGCAGAGCGTCCACACCCAGAGGCCGGCCAGTTCCATCGGCATCGCGAGCCAGTGCTCGACCACGCTCGAACCGGTGAGCCACAACGCAGTGCCCAGCGTGAGGAACGCCAGCCAGAGCGGCGCCGACGCGTAGGCCATCGTGCCCGTCACGAACATCGCGCGGTGGACCGGATGCAGGCCCGGCTCCGCCATCAGGCGTGCGTTCTGCAGGTTGCCCTGGCACCAGCGGCGGTCGCGCTGGAGTTCGGCCAGCAGGTCCGGCGGTTGCTGCTCGTAGCTGCCGACGAGGTCGGCCACCAGCCACACGTGGTAGCCGGCGCGACGCATCAGCGCGGCTTCGACGAAGTCGTGCGACATGATGCCGCCCGACATGCCGCCCTTGCCGCGGATCGGCGCGAGCGCGCAGTGTTCCATGAAGGGCTCGACGCGGATGATCGCGTTGTGGCCCCAGTAGTGCGATTCGCCGAGCTGCCAGAACTGCATGCCGAGCGTGAACAGGCGGCCGGTCATGCGCGAGGCGAACTGCTGTGCACGGGCGTGCAGCGTTACGTGGCCGATGGCCTGTGTCGCGGTCTGGATGATGCCGGCGGTCGGGTTGGCTTCCATCAGCTTGACCATCGAGGTCAGGCAGTCGCCGCTCATGACGCTATCGGCGTCGAGCACGACCATGTAGCGGTAGTCCTTGCCCCAGCGGCGGCAGAAATCGGCCACGTTGCCGGCCTTGCGGTGCGTGCGGCGCGTACGCAGGCGGTAGTAGACCTCGACCTGCGGCTGGTTCGGGCTGTCTGCGAGTGCGGCGCGCAGGTCTTCCCACGCGGCGCGCTCGGCGGCGGCGATCTCCGGCGTGTAGCTGTCGGAGAGCACGAACACGTCGAACTGCTTGGCGTGGCCGGTGGCGGCGACAGACTCGCAGGTCGCTCGCAAGCCGGCGAACACAGTCGCCACGTCCTCATTGCAGATCGGCATGATGATCGCGGTCCGCGCTTCCGGGTTCATCGGGTGGTTGGCCACCTGCTTCGCCGAGAGCGCGTGCTTGTCACCACGCACGGAGACATAGAAACCCATGAGCGCCGTCACGAAGCCTGTCACGACCCAGCCGGAGAGCACGCCGTAGAGCGCGATCTGGCTGTATTCGAGCCACAGGTTGTCGTAGTCGGGCTGAACGCGGGCGAACAGCGCGGAGGCGATGGCGGTGCTCATCACTGCCAGCGCCAGGAAGGCGGCGCGACGCTGGGCCGCGGCGCGCTGCCACGGTTGCTGGGGCGTGCGGTTCGCCTTGCTCTGCGCAGCGGCAGCCTTCGCGGCGTTGCCGATGCCGAGCTTGACCAGCATGGCGGTGCCGATGCTGTTCCAGAAGCCGCGCCACGGACGAGGCGTCATGGAACCGCGGTTGATCGGGGGCGCCGTCACCGAGTTGGGGTGGCGCTCTTCGCGAAGAAGGCCGCGGCGCGAGAAATCCGCGTCCGACAGTACCTTCAGTTGGGAGAATTCGTTGGGCTTCATCCGCGACTCACCACCGTTGCTTCTGGACGGAGGGGGTGTCGCCGATTGCCGGAAAACGCTTGAACACGCAGTCCGGCGCGATACCGCTGGATGCCTCGAGAGCTGCCAGCGAATGTCCCGCTGCGCGGGGGCGCGAGAGGGAAAACTGCTTTTGACGCAGGCCGTCGCGCTGCGGACGCAGTGCGAAAGAGGGGCTGGAATGAGCTGTCATGCCTCTACAGGGGCAAACCCTGTGCCAGCTCGGGATTTCTCTTTCAGATCAACGGGTTAGGCCGATTTTTCGGTGCCCGGATGGGGCTCGAAGCCCCCAAAGCCGCCAAAACCCCCGAATTTGTCGTCAAAGCCCGACAAGCCGTTGAGTCTGACCGCTGAACTTCAATGAAATCAACAACTTAGGGTTGTCGCTGGTCAGCGACCTGACTCGCCGGTCTGCGACACGCCCTCGGCCTTGAAGTGGCCGGGGGTCAGTTCGTGCTTCTGCAGTAGCCGGTAGAACTCGGTACGGTTCCGGTCGGCGAGGCGGGCTGCATCGGCCACATTGCCGTCGGTCAGCTTGAGGAGGCCGACCAGGTATTCACGCTCGAAGCGCTGCTTGGCCTCGGCGTAGGTGAGCACCTCCACACTGGGAACCCGAAGCGCACGCTGGACCAGCGCCAGCGGAATCAACGGCGAGCTCGATAGCGCACACACCTGCTCGACCACGTTGAAGAGCTGCCGCACGTTGCCCGGCCACGAAGCCATGGTCAGCGCCTTGAGCGCCTCAGGGGCGAAGCCGGAGAGCCGCTTGCCGTATTTGGTCGACAGCCGCTGCTGGAAGTGATTGGCCAGCAGCGGAATGTCCTCGCGCCGCGCGGAAAGCGGCGGGAGGCTGAGCGTCACAACGTTGAGACGGTAGTAAAGGTCTTCGCGGAACTGTCCCGCTTCCATGGCGGCATCGAGGTCGCGGTGCGTGGCGGAGATGATCCGCACATCCACGGCGATCGACTGGCTCGATCCCACCGGCCGCACGGCCCGTTCCTGCAGCACGCGCAGCAGCTTGACCTGCAGCGCCGGCGGCATGTCGCCGATCTCGTCGAGCAGCAGCGTGCCGCCGTCGGCCTGCTGGAACAGGCCCTTGTGGTTCGCGACCGCATCGGTGAACGCGCCCTTCACATGACCGAAGAGTTCGGATTCGAGCAGTGCTTCCGGGATCGCGCCGCAGTTCACCGCCACGAAAGGCTTCGAAGCCCGGGCGCTCGCGCGGTGGATGGCGCGCGCCAGCAGTTCCTTGCCCGCGCCGCTGTCGCCGCGCAGCAGCACGCTGGCATCGGACTTGGCGACCATGCGTGCTTCGGCAAGGAGCTCGGCCATGCGATTGCTGCGGCTCACGATCTCGACGCGCCAGCTTTCGTCTCCGCCCTTGCCGGGTGCTTCCGTCGGCGCGGCGAGCGCGAGCGCCTGCGCGATCTTGTCGAGCAGTTCGCGGCCTTCGTAAGGCTTGGTCAGGTACGAAAAGACACCGCGCGAGGTGGCTTCGACCGCGTCGGGAATCGTGCCGTGCGCGGTCAGCAGGATCACGGGCAGGGTCGGATGACGCTTGCGGATCTCATCGAAGAGCGCGAGCCCGTCGCGGCCGGGCAGCCGCACGTCGCTCAGCACGAGTTGCGGGTGCTCGATCTCAAGTTGCGTCAGCGCGGACTCGGCGGAGGTCACGGCCGTGACCTGGTAGCCCGCGGCAGTGAGGCGCATCGAGAGCAGCCGGAGCATGTCCGGGTCGTCATCGACGACCAGCAGGCGGGCGCCGCGGGATCCTTCGAGCCCGGCGGCGGGCGATTGTGTGGAAGGGTGCGGTGCCGGACTGTTCACTGTGCAGGTTTCGGATGGGTCGCCGCTGGCGTGGCCGGCGGCGGGTTGTTGGGTCGCGCGAAGCTTCGTTCGATGGCTCGCAGTGCTTCGATCCGGTCGTTGAGCTGATCGATGCGCCGTTGCGCATCGCGCAGCTGCTGGGCCTGCTTGTCTCGATCCTCCTCGACCTTCCGTTGTTCCGCGATTCGCGCGACGAGCGTGCGTGCGAGCGGCTGCAATGGCTGAGCCTCAGCCGACGGATTCGCGACCACCTTCTGCAGCAGGCTCTGCGCGCGTGCGAGATCGGCCGGGTTGCGGGTCTGCGCGAGCACGAGCGCGGTCTGCATCTGTGTCGTCGGCGTTTCGGCGATTTCGCCGAGGCGGTTGAGCTCGTTCCCCAGTTCGGGCGCACCGAGCGGCCGGATCTTGTCCGCGTAGGCCAGCATGGCGCCGACCGGGCCCTGCGTGAGCTGCGAGAAGATGCCGCCCGGCTGCGTGGCCGGGGCGATCGGCTCGGCCTCCACGGGGGTGATCGGCGGTGGAGCGGGAGGCAACACCGGAACGACGACCGGTTCCGGCGACGGCTTGCGCGGCGGTGCACTGCAGCCGGCCAGCAGCACCGGCGCGACGAGCGTCATGGCGATGGCGGACCTGCTGAAGATCGAAGAAGACATGGATCGGATCGGGAAACGTAGGCGGCGGGCGTCAGGCGGAACGCGGCAGTTCGATTCGGAAGCGCGCGCCCGGCCCATCTGGCAGCAGCGAGATGCGGCCACCATGGGCTGCAATGTACTCCTGCACGATCGACAGACCGATACCTGTGCCCTTCACGGAATGCTGGGGCTGCCGCTCACCGCGGTAGAAGGGTTCGAAGATGCGGTCGCGGTCGCCATCTGCGATGCCCGGACCCGCGTCGCCGATCTCGATCGCCGCTGTGTCGGCGTTGCCCGAAACGGTCATGGTGATGGTGCCGCCGCGCGCAGAAAAGCGGATCGCGTTCGACAGCAGGTTGGCGATCGCCGTGCCGAGCTTCGTCCGGTCGACCGTCACCGAGATGGGCTCGCCCTCGGCGCGGACGGTCAGGCCCTGGGCTTGCCACTGCAGGCGCTGGGATTCGATCTGCTCTTCGATCAGCGGCAGCAGCGGGGTGCGCTCGCGGCGCAGTTCGCGTGCTTCGAATGCCGCGGCGTTGAAGCGCAGCAGAGCTTCGATCTGCCCCTGCAGCGCGATGGTGTTCTGCTGCAGGATCTGCGCGACCTCGCGCTGCGCGGGATTCAACGCGCCGGTCACGCCGTCTTCCAGCAGGGAGACGCCTTCGCGCAGGGCGGCGAGCGGTGTCTTGAGTTCATGCGACACATGTCGCAGGAAGCGTGCCTTGTCGGCATCGAGTTCGGTGAGCCGCAGGCGCAGCCATTCGAGCTGCTGCGAAACGCGACGTACGTCCGAGGGGCCGTGGATGTCGATCGGTTCGTCGAGCCGGTTCTCGCCCAGGCCGACGATCGCGCGCTGCAGCCGCTTGAAAGGCCGCGCGAGCCACACGCCGAAGGCCAGCGCGAGCGATACGGCCAGCGCGCTTGCCGCGACCACGAGCCGCATCAGCCGGATGCGTGCCGTCTCGATGCGCTCGGCCAATGCCTTGTTCTGCGTCTCGATGAGGAACTGCGCCTGCTGGGCGATGTTGGTGTTGAGGGCGTCGAGATCGCGGAACTGCATCGCCATCGAGCTCTCGCGCGCAAGCGCCGTTTCGGGCGCGCCGCTCATCAGGCCCTGGATCACCTCCATCTGCTCGCGCCACTTCTGGGCGCCGTCGGCGCCCAGGCCGCTGGCGGTGAGGCGGTCGAGCACCTGCTTGGCGTCGCGCGTGGCGTCGTCGAAGCGGCGGCGCAGCACCGCGTCGTTGAGCACGAGCGACTGCCGCCCGGCGCGCTCCATGGCGGCCGTGCGCTCGGCCAGCGACTGCGCGCCGCCCGACAGCGTGAGGGCGCGCGCCGCGGCGTCGCGGCTCTCGGTCATCAGCAGGTCGTACTGGAACACCGCGCGTAGCGCGACGGCCACGAGCAGGGCGGTGATGAGAAGGAAAGCGAAAAGCAGCAGCTGCTGGAACGAGCCGCGCGCGGACATCGGGTTCGCCATCAGGCGGCAGTCACCGCCGGACGGCCGACCTGCGTCGACTCGGAGGTCACGACTTCGCCGCGCAGGGTGTAGGCCAACGACTTCGTGATGTTCAGGTCGATCGTCTGCCCGACCAGCCGTGCGTCGCCTTCGAAGTTGACGACGCGATTGCACTCGGTGCGGCCCATCAGCTCGCGTGCGTTCTTGCGCGACGCGCCTTCGACCAGCACGCGTTGAACTGTGCCAACGCGGGCCTCGCCGAAGCGCTTGACGTTGCCGTCGATCACCGCCTGGAGTTGCTGCAGCCGCGCCAGCTTGACCGCATGCGGTGTGTCGTCATGCAGCGCGGCGGCGGGCGTGCCAGGCCGCGGGCTGAAGATGAAGCTGAAGCTGGCGTCGAACTCGAGGTCGTTGATGAGCTTCATCATCTTCGCGAAGTCCTCGTCGGTTTCGCCCGGGAAGCCCACGATGAAGTCGCTGCTGAGCGCGAGGTTCGGGCGGATGGCGCGCAGCTTGCGCACCGTGCTCTTGTATTCCATGGCGGTGTAGCCGCGCTTCATCGCCATCAGGATGCGATCGCTGCCGTGCTGCACCGGAAGATGCAGGTGGCTGACGAGTTGCGGCACGCGGGCGTAGGCCTCGATCAGACGCGGCGTGAATTCGTTGGGATGGCTCGTCGTGTAGCGGATGCGCTCGATGCCAGGAATCTCGGCGACGTATTCGATCAGCGTGGCGAAGTCGGCGATCTCCGCGGTGTCGCCCATCCGCCCGCGATAAGCGTTCACGTTCTGGCCGAGTAGCGTGATCTCGCGCACGCCCTGGTCGGCAAGCCCTGCGACTTCGACCAGCACGTCGTCCAGCGGCCGGTTTACTTCCTCGCCGCGGGTGTACGGCACCACGCAGTAGCTGCAGTACTTCGAGCAGCCTTCCATGATCGACACGAAGGCGGTCGCGCCTTCGACGCGAGCGGGCGGCAAGTGATCGAACTTCTCGATCTCCGGAAAGCTGATGTCCACCTGCGGGCGCCCTTCGCGGTCGCGCTGGCTCAGCATTTCGGGCAGGCGATGCAACGTCTGCGGGCCGAACACCACGTCCACGTAGGGAGCGCGGGCGATGATGGCGTCGCCTTCCTGGCTCGCGACACAGCCGCCGACGCCGATCTTCACGCCCTTGGCCTTGAGGTGCTTGATTCGGCCGAGATCGGAGAACACCTTCTCCTGCGCCTTTTCGCGCACCGAGCACGTATTGAAAAGAATGAGATCGGCCTCTTCCACATTGGTGGTGGGCTCATAGCCTTGGGCGGCTTGAAGTACGTCGGCCATCTTGTCCGAGTCGTACTCGTTCATCTGGCAGCCAAACGTCTTGATGAAAACTTTGCGGGTCATGGGGCTCTCCGGAGAGATGCAGGGGTCAATGCGAGTGCCGACAAGGCGTGGGACACCGCGGAACTGGCTCCGCCAGGCCGCTGGTGTCGCCCCCGGTAGGGGGTTGGCGGCTACACGAAGTGAGCGAGCCTGGGGGCGAGTGTTTTACTGCCCGTAGCGAGGCAGTTGGTCAAACGGAGTCTTGCCGTCGTCGCGCGGACCGCTCTCGGCCACGAACGGCCAGAAATTGAAGAGAGGACGGTCGGCGGTCGCGCGCTTGGTGGATGCTTCCTCGGGCGTGAGGATCCAGACTTCGCGCACCAGGCCGGCCGCGTCGCGCGTGTAGTTGACCAGCAGGTTCTGGCCTGTGATGGAGGCGGGCATCACCAGCATCCGGTTGGCGCTCATGATGCGAGCGCCGGGCGACAGCTGTTCGGCGTGGCCGTCGAGCTGGATCTGGGGGTAGTTCACCACCATGAACGTCCCGCGCAGCGTGCCCACAGGGAAGTTGCGGCCACCGTTGGCGGCTTCGTTCTGGGTGTTGGGAATCTGCGCGGTCTGCGCCGTAGCGGGGGAGGAGAAGAGCGCCGCCGGCACGACCAGTGCACCCAGGGCGGCCAGCACGACGGAATTCAGGAGCTTCTTGCAGCGGTTCATGGGGTTCATCCAGAGGCTGGGGATGGGCGATTTTAGCGGTCGACCCCCACTGACAGTCGCGCCTGGCGTGCGCTTGTTCCCGGACGCTTTACTTATCTTTACGGAAGCCCGGGTGTCTTGCCCCCGCGCGCTGATCCAATAGCGGCGCCGGAAATTTCCAACATGCCCTTCCCCTAGTGCGACTCCCATTCCGGCATAGAGCGCTTCGATCCATGATGGATGCCCCATGAAGAAAAATCTCGTACTCACCCTGACCGGGGTGCTGATCGTGGCCGCCGCAGGTGGTTGGTGGTGGTCTGGCGCCAAATCGCGCCATGGCACGGAATCGGCCACGGCTCCCGCCGGCAAGGCCGCCAACGGCGCCGGTGGCACCGGCGCTCCGGCGCTCGTAACCCTGGCAGTCGCCAAGAAGCAAAGCGTGCCGGTCACGGTGCAGGTCAATGGCAGCGTGGTTTCGCTCAACAGCGTCGACCTGCGGCCGCAGGTCACGAACACGGTGCGGCAGGTGCACGTCAAGGAAGGCCAGTTCGTCAAGGCGGGCCAGTTGCTTTTCACGCTCGACGACCGGCCCGACCAGGCCAATCTCGCGAAGGCCAAGGCGCAGCAGCAGCGGGATGAAGCGGTCCTTGCCGACCTCGAACGCCAATACCGTCGCAACCAGGAACTGGTGGCCCAGAACTTCATCGCCAAGAGCGCGGTCGATGCCACCCTATCTCAACTCGAGGCGCAGCGGGCCGCCGTGGCCGCGGATCGCGCGGCGGTGCAGTCCGCCGAAGTGGCGCTGGGCTACGCCTCGCTGCGCGCGCCCATTGCTGGGCGCATCGGCGCGGTGAACATCTATCCCGGCACGCTGGTGCAGCCCACGTTGTCGCTGGTCACGATCACGCAACTCGACCCGATCGCGGTGAGCTTCCCGGTACCTGAGGGCAAGTTGCAGGACCTGCTGGCAGCCGCCCGCTCGCATACCCCGGTCGAAGCAGTGGTGCCCGGCCGCAAGGAAACGCTCAAGGGCCAGCTCAATTTCGTCGACAACACGGTCGACCCGCTCATCGGTACGGTCCGCGCCAAGGCGGTGTTCGACAACGCCGACCAGAGCCTCTGGCCCGGCCAGTTCGTCGAGACGCGCGTCACCGTGCGCACCATCGACGACGCGACGGTGGTGCCGGCTTCCGCGGTGATGATGCTGACCGAGGGCTCGTCGGTCTACGTGATCGATGCCGAAAAGAAAGCGTCGCGTCGCAAGGTCGAGTCGATCTACACCTTCGGCACGCAGGCCGTGGTGCGCGGCGTGCAGCCGGGCGAGCACGTCGTCATCGAAGGCAAGCAGAACGTCCGCCCGGGCGGCAAGATCCGCGTCGAAACCAACGGCGGGCCGCAGCGCACCGACGAGCAGGCGCCCGGCCCGGGCAGCGCTGCAACCGTCGCGCCGACCAACGCCAGCATCGTCGCGGAACGGGAGCGGTCATGAACATCTCCGAGCTGTGCATCCGTCGTCCCGCGATGACGGTGCTGCTCTCTGCCGCGGTGGTGGTCATCGGCATCTTTGCGTACTTCCAGATCCCCGTCGCGGCGCTGCCGAGCTACAACACGCCGGTCATCAACGTCAATGCGCAATTGCCTGGCGCGAGCCCGGAGACGATGGCGTCTTCGGTGGCATTGCCGCTCGAGAAGCAGTTCTCCACCATTCCCGGGCTGCAGACGATCAGCTCGGTCAACACGCAGGGCACGACCTCGGTCACGCTCGAGTTCGTGAGCTCGCGCGACATCGACGCGGCCGCGGTCGACGTGCAGGCCGCGTTGCTGCGCGCGCAGCGGCAACTGCCGCAGGAACTCACCCAGCTGCCGTCGTACCGCAAGGTGAACCCGGCCGATGCGCCGGTGCTGTTCATCGCGATGACCTCGGATTCGATGACGCCGTCCGAGCTCAACGATTACGCCGAGAACCTCGTCTCGCCCACGCTCTCGACCATCGACGGCGTGGCGCAGGTGGTGGTGTACGGGCAGAAGCGCTTCGCGGTGCGCATCAAGGCCGACGCCGACCTGCTCAACGCGCGCAACATCACGCTCGACGAACTCGCCAACGCGGTGCGGCTCGCCAACGCCAACACGCCAGTGGGCGTGCTCGACGGTCCCCGTCAGACGCTGACCATCCAGGCGAACGAGCAGATGCTCAAGGCGGCCGACTTCTCGAAGGTCATCGTCGGCCAGCGCAACGGCGCGCCGGTGCGGCTCGACGAGGTCGCGACCATCGAGGACAGCTTTGAGTCGGTCAAGACCGGCAGCGCCTACAACGGCAAGAACTCGATCTCGCTGGCGGTGCAGCGCCAGCCCAACGCGAACACCGTGCAGGTGGTCGATGCGGTGCGCGCGCTGATGCCGCGCTTCAAGGAAGAGCTGCCGCAGTCGGTCGAGATCAATCTGCTCAACGACCGATCGCTGTCGATCCGCGAGGCGGTACATGACGTGCAGCTCACGCTGCTGGGCACCATCCTGCTGGTGGTGCTGGTGATCTTCCTGTTCCTGCACCGGCTGGTCGCAACGCTGATTCCGGCGCTGACGATCCCGATCTCGCTCATCGGCGCGGTCGCGCTGCTCTATGCCTTCGGCTACAGCCTCGACAACGTGTCGTTGCTCGGCATCACGCTGGCGGTGGGCCTGGTGGTGGACGACGCGATCGTGGTGCTCGAGAACATCATGCGGTACGTCGAAAAGGGCATGGAGCCGTTTGCCGCAGCCTTGCGCGGCGCGCGCGAGGTGGGTTTCACCATCATCTCGATCTCGATCTCGCTGGTCGCGGTGTTCATCCCGGTCTTCTTCATGCCGGGCGTGATCGGCCTCCTGTTCCATGAATTCGCGGTCGTGGTCGGTCTCGCGGTGATGGTGTCCGCGATCGTCTCGCTGACGCTGGTGCCGATGCTCGCGAGCCGGCTGCTCAAGCATGTGCCGCGCAAAGCGGGTGCGATGGACCACGAAGAAGAACATCCTGAGCCCGGGACCGCGATCGGTCGGGCTTTCGAGCGCGGCTACCGCTGGGTGCATGCCAACTACATGCGCACGCTGGACTGGACGCTTCGGCATCGTCCGGTGATGCTGCTGCTCGCGGCGTCGACCTTCGCACTGACCGCGTGGATGTTCATCACCATCCCCAAGGGCTTCTTCCCCGAAGAAGACATCGGCCAGATCCAGGTCACGACCGAAGCGGCCGAGGACATCTCCTTCCCCGCGATGAAGGCACTGCAGGACCGCGTGGCCGAAGCCATCATGGCCGACCCGAACGTGGACTACGTCAACTCGTTCATCGGCGTCGGCGGCCCGACCGCGACGCAGAACGCGGGACGCCTCTTCGTCGTGCTCAAGCCGCGCAGCGAACGCCTGCGCATGCCGCAGGTGCTCGAATCGCTGCGCAAGCGCTTCCGCGAGATCCCGGGCATCGCGGTGTACATGCAGCCGATCCAGAACCTGCGTCTTGGCGGTCGGCAGAGCAAGGCGCGCTTCCAGTACACCCTGCAGAGCGTCAGCGCCGGCACCATGAACGTGTGGTCCGAGAAGCTGATGGAGCGCATGCGCGCCGACCCGATCTTCCGCGACGTCACCAGCGATTCGCAGAACCGCGGCCTGCAGGCCACTCTGGAGATCGACCGCGACAAGGCCGGCGTGCTCGGCGTCGCGGTGGGCGACTTGCGCACCGCGCTCTACAACGCCTACGGCGACCGGCAGATCGGCAGCATCTACGGTGCGAGCAACACCTACCAGGTGATCCTCTCGGCCTCCGACAGCGACCGGCAGTTCGAGGAAGACATGTCGCGCCTGTCGGTGCGCAACAAGGCGGGCCAGCTCGTGCCGCTCTCAGCCTTCTCGACGGTCAAGCGCACCGTGGGGCCGACCTCGGTCAACCACCAGGGGCAGTTGCAGGCGGTCACGGTGTCGTTCAACCTCGCGCCGGACGTGCCGCTCGGCGACGCTACCTCGAAGATCGATCGCATCAAGGAAGAGCTGAAGATGCCGCCGTCGATCATCACCAGCTACGGCGGTGATGCGGCGGTGTTCCAGAGCTCGCAGTCGAGCCAGGCCGTGCTGCTCGTGCTGGCGGTGCTCGTCATCTACGTGCTGCTCGGCGTGCTGTACGAAAGCTACATCCATCCGCTCACCATCCTTGCCGGGCTTCCGTCAGCGGCGGTGGGCGCGCTGCTGTCGCTCAAGCTCTTCGGCTTCGATCTCACGCTGATCGCGACCATCGGCATCCTGCTGCTGATCGGCATCGTCAAGAAGAACGCGATCATGATGATCGACTTCGCTCTCGAGGCTCAGCGAACCGAGGGCATGAAGCCGGTGGATGCGATCCGCGAAGCCTGCCGGCTGCGGTTCCGCCCGATCCTGATGACGACGCTGGCCGCCATGATGGGTGCGCTGCCGCTCGCGCTGGGCCTCGGCGCCGGCGCCGAACTGCGTCAGCCGCTGGGCGTGGCGGTGGTGGGCGGGCTGATCTTCTCGCAGGTGATCACGCTCTACATCACGCCGGCGATCTACCTGGCGCTCGACCGCTACAGCGGCAGCGGGCCGCTGCAGGAACTGCCCGGCGAACACGTGCAGCCGACGCACGCTGCGGGCGCCGCAAGCTGATCGCCAGCGGCGCGGTCGTCTTCAGGCGATCGCGTCGCGGGCCAGCGCGAGCTTGCCCGGAAGCGTCCCGGATGACCCGCTCGATGTCGTGGTGAGCGCGCCATGCACGCTCGGAGGCGCCTCGCGGTGCGCCACGCGCAGCACCCAGTCCGACGCGATGGTCATGAAGGTCTCCTGCGCGGCGAGCGATGTCAGGCTGTGATCCAGCGTCGGATCGAACATGTATTCGATCTGCTTCACGAAAGGATCGTTGGCGAACGGGCCCAGCTGATCCCGATGCCTGTCGACGACGTGCATGGTGCCGCTGTAAAGCAGCAGCATCGCTACGTTGCGCTCCACGACCTGCGTCATCGAACGGCGGAAGGATGCGGCGGTGACCTCGGGCGCATCGGGCTCGAACATGTCCGGCGCAATCGCGGCTGCGGCCTTCGAGGAGACCAGGCGGTGCAGCCAGCGCGAGGTCTTGCCGATCATCGCGGCGTTGGAGATCGCGGCAAGTGCACGGCGGAAATTGCGCTCCATCAGCGAGCGGCGCCCAGGGAACGAATAGCCGTCGAACATCAGCACGCCAACCACGCGCGAATCGGCGACCGCCAGCGACAAGCCATTGGCCGAGCCGGAGCACAGACCGATCACCACGAAGCGGCGCACGCCGAGCATGGTGCCCATGAGATTCATCGCGGCCTGCATGTCCTGCACTGCCTGGGTGCGGTAGTGCTCGGCGCCGCTGGCAGCGCGGCTGTCGCCCAGGCCTGCAAGGTCGATGCGGATGGTGCTGATCCCGTGCGATGCGAGCCGTCGCGCCACCTTCACGTTGATGCGGCGCGGGCCGATCCGGTGCGTGGCGCCCATGTTGAGCAGCAGGCAGGCGACCGGCTCCATGGAACCGTCGTTCGGCGTTGTGACGATGCCGAGGAGCGAGCCGTCGGGCCCGAACTGGACGGGGGTTTCCTTGGAATCAGTCATGTGCTTCTGCAGTAAGGCGTTGCAGCGCTTCGGTCGGGACCATTGCGTTGTTGGGTTGCGGATCGGACGTCCAGATCAGCGGATGCTGGAACGACGAGATCGTGACGGGCATACGGCTCTCGGCCGCCGCGCTTGCCCATTGCTGTGCGGCCCGGTCCTCGGGGTCCGCAAGCACGGTGGTGTGATGCAGGGCGGTGAGCTGCAACGCCTTCGGCGAAAGCGAGCGCAGTTGCTGCCGGAGGACCGGCGAGACCGCAAAGCCGAGCACCTCGTCGGTGTAGGCATCACCGTCCTTCGTCAGCCGGCGGCGCCAGGCCGGATCGGGCACGCAGTAGGAGCGTTCGAGCGCGTCGACGTGGCTCTCGCGAAGGCTGTCGAGATAGCGCGCGCCGTCGATGATCGGGTCCCAGAGAATGAGTCGTGCCGGATCGCAGTGGCCGCTCTTGGCCGCGAGCACCGCCGCCGTTGCGCCCAGCCGCGCGCCGAGCCAGAGGATGCGACGCGCACCGACTCGGCGGCGCAGTTCCTCGTGCGCGGTGCAGACGTCACGGCGCCAACCCTCGAGTTCGCCGTCGGCATCGTCGCCGGGCGAGTCTCCGGTGCCGTAGTAGTCGAAGCGCAGCACCGCAACGCCGATCCGCGCGAGGCGGTCGGAGAGCACGCGGAACAGCCGGTGCGCACGAATTGCCTCCTGTCCGATGGGCATGCAGATCAGCATCGCGACATTCCCCTCGCGTTCCGGCGCATGAAACAGCCCGAACAACTGACGGGACGGTGGGCCGAAGAGCATGGGCGTCATGCGTACAACTCGCTTTCGTGGGTGGGGCGATTCGCCCCTGTCTCGGTGAAAAGCCGCCGGGCGATGGCACAGACTACACCCTCGCCGCCGTCGAAGGACGATACCGCGACCAGCACCTTCCCGTCGTCCATCGGCATGAGGACTTCGCGGTCGTGCGCGTCCACGCCCGCCTCGAAGGTGCGGGTGTCGACGCCGAGCCCGAGGCCGATCGCCTTCAGGCAGGCTTCCTTGCGGGTCCAGCAGGTGAGGAAGGCGCGCTCGCGCAACGAAGCCGGGACCGCTGCAAGCGCCCGCTGCTCGGCTTCCGTGAAATAGGAGGCGGCCATTGCCTCGGCATCGGGCATCGGACGCAGCACCTCGATATCGACGCCAATTTCCGCAGCACCATTGCCGATCGCGACCAGCGCGACCGATTTGCTGTGACTCAGATTGAACTGCACGCCAGCGGGCCGGACCAGCGCAGGCTTGCCCGCCTCGCCCTGCACGAACTCGAGCTGCGAAGCGGCCACGCCGGTGTGCGATGAGAGGATCTGCCGCAACGTCACATGCGCTGCGATGAAGCGCTCCCGGTCGCGCTGGAACACGAAGCGCGCCGCCCGATCCCGCTCGGCCTGCGACAGGCATGAAGCGTCGACCGGCGGCGCATCGAGATCGACCCGCCACACGAGGTCGGATGTGGGCCGGGCGACGGGTGCGATCGACAAGGCCTCTTCCTCAGTTCTTGCGACCCCAGCCGGAGAACACGCGACCGAGCAGGCCGCGCTTGGGCTCCTTGCTGGCTGCGAGTTCAGCCGGGTCGATGGCGGTGCCAGCCGCGGCAGACGACAGTTGGCCCAGCGTCTCGTAGACGTAGCGACGCGGATCGACGCGGAAGCCCATCACATGCTCGGCCTGCTGGATCACGCGCATCGCGAGCAGTGAATCGCCACCGAGGTCGAAGAAGGTCTCGTCCGCGTGGATGTCGTTGACGTCGATGCTGAGCGCGCTGGCCCAGATCTGGGCGAGGCGCGCCTGCTCCGGCTGCAGCAGCGTGGCCTCGCGTTGCCGCTGGGGCTGCACGGCCACCGGTGCTGGCGTGGATGCCGTTTCGACGGCCGTTGCCGGTGCTTCGGAAGCCGACAGCCGCTGCAGGTAGGTCGCGCTCGCGGAGCCTTGCGGCGAGAGGATCGTGTCGAGCGTTGCATCGGGCTGCTCGACCACGCGGCGCAGCAACTCGATGTAGCGTTCCTTGAAGGCCGCGCCGGTTTCCTGGCTGTAGATGTCGGCGTTGTAGACGATCGCGCCTTCGAGCATGGTGGACTTGTCCATCAGCCAGATGCCGAGGTCGTCGGTCGCGCCGTGCTGCACCAGGTGGACTTGCCGGTCGACGAGGCCGCCCACGTCCTTCGCGCGCTCGCGCGCATCCTGGAACGAGAACAGCGCCTGGTACAGGCCCACGCCCTGCGCGCGTTCGGCGAACTCGGGTTCGCGCGCGAGGCGCTCGAACGGGATCAGCTGGTGATCCATCACCGCGATGAGTTCCTGCTTGATGTAGCGCATGAACTCGCCGAAGCGCTGCGCCCCGTCGATCTGGAACGACAGCGGCAGCAGATTGTTGAAGAACCCCATCACCGGTTCGAGTTCCGGCGCCTCGCGGCCGCGGACCGGCGTTGCGATGACGATCGATGGCGTGCCGATGACCTTGCTCATCATCATCACGTAGACGCCCAGCGTCAGCATGTTGAGCGTCATCTCGTGGTGCTGGCCGAGCTGGCGGAGCTGCTCCGTGAGTTCGCGATCGACACTGACCCAGTGCGATCCTCCGCGGCCACTCATGCCCGCGCGGCGCGGCATGTCGGTGCGCGGCGCCTTGGCGGGCGGCGCCTTCGCGAAGCGCTCCTTCCAGTAGCGCAGCTGCACCAGCGCGGCCGGCGATTCGAGCCAGCGCGCGTACCAGTCGGCATAGTCGCCGTGCGTCGCTGCCAGCGGCGGCAGGCCGTGCGGCTCGCCGCGCACCAGCGCGCCGTAGATCGTCGAGAGCTCCTGCTGGAGGATGTCGAAAGACCAACCATCCCAGATCAGGTGATGCGGGACGAACACGAAGACATGGTCATCGGCCGCAAGACGGAACAACGTCGCATGGAAGAGCGGCGCTTGGTGAATGGCGATCGGGCGATCTGCCAGTTCGCGCATCTTCTCGTTCAGTGCGGTCGCGCGGTCGCCTTCGGGCAAGGCGCTCAAGTCGACGATCGGCAGTTCGTACCGAACGCTCTCGGCAATCAGCGCGGCCGGTTCGCCGCTCGCCGGATCGATGCCGAACGCGGTGCGCAGGGTCGGCTGCCGTTCGATGATGGCGTTCAGCGCGGCCTGGAACTTCAGGGCGTCCATCGGTCCGCCAAGCCGGTGTGCGGAAGGCGCGTTGTACGTCGAGCGGTCCGGATACATCTCTTCGAGGAAGCGGATGCGTTCCTGCATCGGCGTCACCGGCGCGGTGCGGCGGCCCGGCAGGGCCTTGATCGCCTCGCCGCGCGGTGTGCCGCTCTTGCGCAGCGTCTCGATCGCAACCGCGAGCTTCTCGGCGGTGGGCGCTTCGAACAGCACGCGCAGCGGCACCGTCACGTCGAACTCACGGCTCAGCAGTGTCGCAAGCCGGGCTGCAAGCAGCGAATGGCCGCCGAGCGAGAAGAAGTCGTCATGGACGCCGAGGCCGGGCAGGTTGAGCACCTGCTCCATGTGGCCGAGCACCGCCTTTTCGCCTTCGTTGCGCGGCGCGACGCGCTCCACCGTGGTTTCGCGCACAGCGGCCGGCTTGGGCAGCGCCTTGCGATCGACCTTGCCGTTGGGCAGGAAGGGGATCGCGTCCAGCGTCACCACATGCTGCGGAAGCATGTACTGCGGCAGCCGCTCGCGCAGCCGGCGATCCAGTTCGTGCAAATCGATGCTTGCGCCCGATGAGGGGCTCACATAGGCCACCAGGCGCACATCGCCCGGCTGGTCTTCGCGCGTGATCACCACGCTGTTGCCGACGCCCGGGGCTTCGTTGCAGGCGGCTTCGATTTCACCGAGCTCGATGCGGTAGCCGCGAACCTTCACCTGGAAGTCGAAGCGGCCCATGTGTTCGAGCAGACCGTCGTTGCCCCAGCGACCACGGTCGCCGGTGCGGTAGAGGTACGCACCGGTCTCGCCCCACGGGTCGGCCACGAAGCGCTCGGCGGTGAGTTCGGGGCGGTCGAGGTAACCCAGCGTCACGCCGTCGCCGCCGATCACGATCTCGCCCGGCACGCCGATCGGGCAGCGCTGGCCGTTCGCGTCGAGCACCCAGACGGTGGTGTTGGCAATGGGCTTGCCGATCGACACGCCGCGCTGCGCGACGCGCGACGGCTCCACGCGCCAGAGGGTGGACCAGATCGTGGTTTCGGTCGGGCCGTACATGTTCCAGAGCTCGCCGCAGCGCTGCAGCAGCGACTGGGCGAGATCCGAAGGCAATCCTTCACCGCCGACCAGCGCCTTGAACTTCGGCGAACCCGGCCATTGCGCATCGAGCAGCAGGCGCCAGCCGCCGGGCGTCGCCTGCATCATGGTTGCGCCGCTCTGTTCGATCAGGGCGCGCAGCGCGTTGCCGTCCATCGTCGTGTCGCGCGAGACCAGGATCACTTCGGCGCCAACGGTCAGCGGCAGCATGAGTTCGAGCACCGCGATGTCGAAGGACAGCGTGGTGACGGCGGCCAGGCGATCGTCGGCCGTGATGCCGGGCGCCTCGCGCATGCTCATCAGGAAGTTCGCGACCGCGCCGTGCGGCACGCACACGCCCTTGGGCTTGCCGGTGGAGCCGGAGGTGTAGATCACATAGGCCGCATCGGCGGCCTGTGCATCCTGCGCGGAAGGCGCGAGTGCGGTGGCGGGCTTGCTCTGCCAGTCGGTGTCGCGGTCGAGCGTGAGCACGCGTTGCGCTGCGTCGGCGCACCAGTTCGCGGGCACCGCGGCGACGGTGGAGCTCGTCAGAAGCAGGCCGAGCTGCGCGTCTTCCGCGTAGTAGTCGAGCCGTGCTTGAGGGAAGGCGGGGTCGAGCGGCACGTACGCGGCGCCGGACTTCAGCACCGCCAGCAGCGCGACCATCATGTCGGCGCCGCGATCGAGGCACAGGCCGACGCGCTGGCCGCGGCCGATGCCGCGTTCGCGCAAGGCTTGGGCGAGGCGGTTCGATTGCTCGTCCAGTTCAAGGTAGCTCAGGCTGCGCGTGCCGTCGCGCAGCGCGGCGCGATCGGGCGTCTTCGCGGCCTGCGCGGCAAAGCCCGCATGCATCAGCGGCTGGCCGGCAAGCGGCGTCGGCGCCGGCTGCAAAGCGGTGATCGCCTTCGCTTCGGACTCGTCGAGGATGTTGAGCTTGCCGAGCGCCATCGAAGGATCGGCCGCGACCGAGCGCAGCAGGCATTCGTACATGCCGAGCCAGCGCTTGACGGTTGCGTCGTCGTACAGGTCGGCGTTGTATTGCGCCTCGATCTGCATGCCCTTCGCGACCGGCGCGATGTTGACGAACAGTTCGAAGTTCTCGTAGCGGCGCGGGATCGAGCTCTGCTCCGATTCGATCTCGGGGAAATTGCTCGTGACCAGCGCGCCGCTGTCCAGATTGAAGAGCACGTTCACCAGCGGCAGGCGGCTCGGGTCGCGCGGCACAGGCAGCTTGCGCAGCAGTGCGCCGTAGGTCAGCGTCTGGTGCTCAAAGGCATCCAGCAGTGACGTGCCCGAAGCGGCCGCAAAGGCCTCGAAGGACATCTGCGGCTCGACCGCGACGCGGATCGGCAGCGTGTTGACGCAGTGGCCCACCAGCGAAGGCATGTCGCTCGGCATCTGGCCGGCCGCGGCAATGCCGATCACCAGGTCGTCCTGTGCGGTCAGCCGGTGCAGCGTGGCCGCGAAGGCGCTGAACATCGTCGCGAACAGACTCGTGCCCGAGGCAGCGCCAACCTTGCGCAGCGAATCGATCAGGTCCCGGCCCAGCACGTGGTCGACACGGCGCGAGCTGAAGGTGCGCACCGCAGGACGCGGCCTGTCGACCGGGAGTTCGAGCACCGGCAGGCTGCCGCCGGCGAAGCGCGAGAGCCAGTAGTCGATATGACCCTGCATCTCGGGGCTGGACGCTTCTTGCGTCTCCCAGGCCGCATAGTCCGAGTACTGCGAGGGCGCTTCGAGCGCCGGGCCGAGGCCGATCTGCTCGGCATAGAGC
The DNA here is from genome assembly GCF_014192575.1 of Variovorax sp. Sphag1AA. Taxonomy (GTDB): domain Bacteria; phylum Pseudomonadota; class Gammaproteobacteria; order Burkholderiales; family Burkholderiaceae_C; genus Variovorax. Next base: position 227,277 of record NZ_JACHYC010000002.1, read on the forward strand.
AGGCCGAGGTCCTGGCTGATCACGCCCCACGACCAGCCGTCGCAGATCGCGTGGTGTGCGGTCATCACCAGCACATGTTCGAGCTCGGAGATCTTGTAGAGGCCGGCCCGGAAGAGCGGACCTTTCTCGAGATAGAACGGGTCGAGCACCGCTGCGAGGCTCTCGTCCTCGAGCCGGCGCTTCTGCGCCGCGGGCTCGAGCTGGCTCAAGTCGTGTTGCGCCATGTTCACCGACGCCGCTTCGCCTATCAGCATCTGCGTTCCGTCCGGAGAGATGGTCGCGCGAAGCGATTCGTGCCGCGCGACCAGCCGGTCGAGTGCGCCGGCGAGCGCGCCCGTATCCAGTGCACCCTTGAGTCGCATCCGCAGCGACTCGTTGTAGGCCAGCGAAGCTTCCGGACTCAGCCGATCGCCCAGCCAGACCTCTCGCTGCGCCTCCGTCGTCGGGACGATCCGCTCGATGAGGCCCGACGCGAAGGGATCGAAGTCGTCGGCGGGCGCGTTGTCGGCGGGGGTGAGGACGGCTTCAGTCATGCTTGGAACTTCGTGAATTTGCCTTGGGCGTTCGGATCAGGCACGAACCAGGCGGGCTGCCCATCCTTGTCGCGCCCGAGCCGGGCGTTGGGAACGGGCGGGTGCGATGCGTCGAAGGTCGACTGCACGACAGCACGGCGCGGAAGCAGTTCGGCTTCCTGCATCTCGGCGATCGATTCCTTGAATGCGGACTTGATCGTCGCGATGTCCTGCTGCGAATGCGCGGTCGTCATGAAGCAGGGGAAGTTGTCGAGGATGTGCACGCCGCGGCTGCGCATCATGGCGAACAGGAGGTCCTGCAGCGGATGGTCTTCGAGCCAGGTCACACGCCACAGCGACGAGAAGTAGCGGATCTCCAGCGGCGCGCCGACTTCGCGGCAGAACGCGGTCAGCTCGTCGGCCATCGCGGCGGTGTGCAGGTTGAGCTGGGTCTGCAGCTTGTTGTTGTCCTGCTTCAGGTGCTCCAGCGCGGCCTTCGACGCCGCGAGTGCGAGCGGATGGCGCACGAAGGTGCCCGCGAAGTAGGTGACGCCGACGGTCGGCACCGAGTCGTCGCCGTATTGCCATGCGCCGCCATCCAGCGCGTCCATGTAGGTGCGCTTGCCGGCGATCACGCCGACCGGGAAGCCGCCGCCGAGCACCTTGCCGTAGGTGGCCAGGTCCGCGCGGACGCCGAAGATCGCCTGCGCGCCGCCGAGGTCGCTGCGGAAGCCGGTGATGACCTCGTCGAAGATCAGGCAGGTTTCCGACTTCTCGGTGATCGCGCGCAGCTCGCGCAGGAATTCGCGCGGCTGGAAGTCGGGGCGACGGCTCTGCACCGGCTCCACGAGCACGGCGGCGAGGTCTTCCGCGTTGGCGCGGATGAATTCGAGCGACTCGGGCGTGCCGTAGTCGAGCACACGCACTTCGCCGAACATCGTCTGCAGCACGCCGGGTGCGGCGGACATGCCCTTGGCATTGCGGCCGGCGCGCACCAGCACTTCATCGAAGGTGCCGTGATAGGAGCCGGTGAACAGCACCACGGTGTTGCGGCCGGTCACGGTGCGCGCGATGCGCAGCGCGGCCATCACCGCTTCGGAACCGGTGTTGCACAGGCCAGCGCGGTCGAAGCCGGTGAGCTCGCACAGCAGCTTGGTCACTTCGGCTGCGAGCGGATGCTGCGGGCCGATCTCATAGCCCTGGTCGAGCTGCTTGTGCACCGCTTCGTTGATGAAGTCCGGCGTCCATCCGAAGAGGTTCATGCCGAAGCCGTTGAGCGTGTCGACGTACTCGTTGCCGTCGATGTCCCAGAGGCGCGAGCCCTTGGAGCGGTCGATGACGATCTGGTAGGTGATCTCCTTCGTCGCCGGGCGGAAGCCATTCACCACGCGCGGATCGGCCATGTGCGGGCGGTTCTGTGCGGTGAATTCCTTGCTCTTCTTCGTGCGCTCGGTGTAGCGGCGCATGAAGGCGGCGAGTCGTGCCTTCTGTCGCTCGGTCGGTTCCTTGGCCTGCGTGTGGATGCGGGCGATGGCGCCGAATGCCTTCTTGACGTCGTACTTGACTTCACTGGCGGGCGCTTCCGCGTCGGTCGCGGATGCGGCGGCTGCGGGCTGCGCGGCTTGCGCAGGTTGCGAATTGGACGCCGTGGCCGCGACGGAGGCCTTGGACGTGGGTTGCTCCACCACCGGTGCCGGCAGCGCGGGGCTGGCCGGCATCGATGGTGCCGCCGACAGCAATGCGAGTTGCTGTTGCATCAATTGCATCTGTTGCGCGATGAGCTGCTGCACCAGGGTGCCGGCGCCAGCAGGCAGGGCCATGGGCTGCATCGCGGGCATCACCTGCTGCACGGGCGTGATCACCGGTGCTGCGGCTTGCGGTGCTACCGCAGTGATCGTGGCCGCAGGCGCTGCGACCGGAGTGGCCGGTGCGGCAGCGGCAGGCTCGGCCGGCAGCGTCGCGTCGAGGAACTCGGCGAGCGCGTCGAAGCTGCGATAGCTTTCCATCAACTGGCGGAAGGTCAGGTTGACCTTGAAGGTCTTCTTGACCTGCAGCGCAGCCTGCGTGAGCGTGAGCGAATCGAGCCCGATCTCGACAAAGGGCGCCGAGCCGTCGACGCCGGCCATGTCGACGCCGGACAGGTTCTCGAACAACTCGCGAAGCCGGGTGACGAGAGATGCGCGGCGCGCGGGCGGTGCGGAAGTGGCTGCGACGGTCATTGTCAACTCCGGAAGCGAATTGGAAAGAAGAGGGGCGGAAGCGACGGAAGCCACCACGGGCGCGACCGTCGCGGCGGGTGCCGCTGCGATGTCGACCCAGAAGCGCTTGCGCTCGAAGGGATAGGTCGGCAGACGCACACGGTGCTTGCGTGCGCGCGTGTCGAGTGCGTTCAGGTCGAGCTCGATGCCTTGCGCCCAGAGGCGACCGGCGGCAAGACGCCAGGCGGCGTTCTCGCCTTGCGGCTGGTCCAACAGCAGCGAGACGGCGGGCGCGGGCACGGCCTTGGTCGCATGCTGGCGCACCAGCGTGGCGAGCGTGTTGCGCGGGCCGATCTCGATGAAGAGCGGGTGCGCGAGCTGCGCGAGCACTTCGCGCACGGCTGGCGAGAAGCGCACGGTTTCGCGCAGGTGGCGCGCCCAGTAGTGCGGGTCGGTCGCTTCTTCTTCGGTGAGGAGGCGGCCGGTGAGCGTCGAGTAGATCGGGAGCGTGGGCTGCGAGAGCTTCGTCTCGCGCACCAGCGCTTCGAAGGGCTCGACCGCCGGTTCCATCATGGCCGAATGGAAAGCGTGCGAAGTCTGGAGTGCCTTCGCGACGATGCCCTTGGCTTCTAGCGCAACGCGCAGGTTCTCGATCGCATCGCTCGGGCCGGCGGCCACGCACACGTTGGGGCCGTTATCGGCGGCGAGCGAGATGCCTTCGGGAAGGAGCGGCACCAGGTCGGCGGCAGGCATGCGGACCGAGAGCATCGTGCCCGCGGGCAGCGCCTGCATCAGTGCGCCGCGGCGTGCCACGAGGCGCGCGGCATCTTCGAGGCGCATGACGCCGGCCAGCACCGCAGCGGCGAATTCGCCGACGCTGTGGCCGACCATCGCGGCGGGCTGCACCCCAAGCGCCATGAGCTGGCGTGCCAATGAATATTCGAGCGCGAAAGTCGCAGGCTGCGTGACCGACGTGGGCGCGAGCGCCGAAGCGTCGTCCGAGAACATGCGCTCGCGCAGATCGAAGCCGAGCACACCGTCGAAGGCGCGCAGGCAATCGTCGAAAGCGGCGCGGAAGACGGCATCGTTCTCGTACAGCGTGCGGCCCATGCCGGCGTATTGCGCGCCCTGGCCCGGGAACGCGAACACCGGCTGCGGCACCCAGGCGTTGAGAGAAGCGCCTGCACGCGCGGGCGAATCGGCCGTGCGCAGCGCGGCAATGGCTTCATCGATCGAGCTGGCGACCACGCAGGCGCGGTGCGTGAAAGCCTTCCGGCCGACGCGGAGCGTGTGCGCGACATCGGCGAGCGACACGTCGCGATGTGCATCGAGGTGATCTGCCAGTCGCGTCGCGGCAGCGGCCAGTGCGGCGGGCGAACGTGCCGAGAGCGTCAGGAGATGCGGCCCGGACATCGGATCGGACGGCTCGCGCACCGGTGCTTCCTCGATGACCACGTGCGCGTTGGTGCCGCCCACGCCGAAACTGCTGACGCCCGCCCGGCGCGGTGCCACTTCGCGCGGCCACGGCAGGAGCTGGCTGTTCACGCGGAACGGCGTCGCCTCGAAATCGATCGCCGGGTTCGGCGATTCGTAGTGCAGGCTGGCCGGGATCGCTTCGGTATGCAACGACAGGGCGGCCTTGATGAGCCCCGCCGCGCCGGCGGCCGTGACCATGTGGCCCACGTTGCTCTTGAGCGAGCCGATCGCGCAGAAGCCCTTGTCGGCCGTGTGCGCGGCAAAGGCGCGTGTGAGGCCTTCGACCTCGATCGGATCGCCCATCGGCGTCGCAGTGCCGTGGGTCTCGATGTACGAGATGCTGCGCGCTTCGACGCCAGACGACGCGAGCGCGGCTTCGATCACAGCGGCCTGGCCGTCCACGCTCGGCGCGGTGAAGCTGGCCTTCGCGCCGCCGTCGTTGTTGACTGCCGCGCCGCGCAGCACGGCATAGATGGTGTCGCCGTCGGCGATCGCGTCGGAGAGCCGCTTGAGCAGTACCACTGCCGCGCCGTCGCTGAAGACGGTGCCCTTGGCCTTGGCATCGAAGCTGCGCGTGTGCCCGTCGGGCGAGAGCATCGAGCCCTCGTTGTAGAGATAGCCGCTGCGAGGCGGGCAGGTCACCGACGCGCCGCCCGCGAGCGCCATGCGGCATTGGCCGGTGCGCAGGGCATGGAAGGCCTGTGCGATCGCGACGAGCGATGTCGAGCACGCGGTATGCACGCTGACGGCCGGGCCGGTGAGGCTCAGCTTGTTCGCCACGCGGGTGGTGATGTAGTCCTTCTCGTTGGCCAGCATCACCTGGAACTCGCCGATCATCTCGACCAGGTCCGGACGCGTCGACACGTGCCGCTGGAAGTAGGTCGGGTTGTACATGCCGCCGTAGACGCCGACCGGGCCGGGCGCCTGGTCGGGCACGTAGCCGCCGCGTTCGAGGCATTCCCAGCAGATCTCGAGGAACACGCGATGCTGCGGGTCCATCAGCTCGGCTTCCTTCGGATTGATGCCGAAGAAGGCGGCGTCGAACTGTTCGATGTCGTCGATGACGCCGCGCGCACGCACGTAGAGCGGGTCCGCGCGAAGGGCAGCACTCACGCCGGCGTCGAGCGTCGCATCGTCGAAGAAGCTGATCGATTCGCGGCCGGCGAGGAGGTTGTCCCAGAACTGTTCGACATCCGCCGCACCGGGGAAGCGGCCGGCCATGGCGACCAGCGCGACGGGCTCCATCTCGGCGCCGATGCGGGACGCAGGCTTGGCGGCTTCACGCTTCGGCGAGACAGGCTCGTCGGCCTGCAGGCTTGCGGCGAGCGCGGCAGGCGTGGGCTGGCGGAAGAAGAGGTTGGTCGAAAGACGGCGTTCGCTTCCGCGCTGCAGGTCCTTCATCACCTTCAGCACCAGCAGCGAGTCGCCACCGAGGTCGAAGAAGTTGTCGTTGCGGCCGACCTGGTCGATGCCGAGTGCACGCGCGAAGGCCGCGCACACCGTGCGTTCGGCGTCGGTGCGCGCTTCTTCGAAGGCCTGTGCGAGATCAGGCCGCTGGCGCGGCGGCTCGGGCAGTGCGCGGCGGTCGAGCTTGCCGTTGGTCGTCACCGGCAGTTGGGGGAGCCACACCTGCGCCGAAGGCAGCATCGCCTCGGGCAGATGGTCGGCAAGGTGATGGCGCAACGTGGTCCACGGCACTTCGGCTGCGCGCGCGACGAGGTACGCCACGAGGCTCAACCGGCCCGAGGCGTCCTTGCGCGCGACGACGGCGCAGGACTTGACGCCCGGGTGCGTGAGCAGCGCCGCCTCGACTTCGCCGGTCTCGATGCGATGGCCGCGGATCTTGACCTGGCCGTCCACGCGGCCGATGTATTCGATGGTGCCGTCGGGCAGCCAGCGCACCTGGTCGCCGGTTCGATAGAGACGATCGCCGGGGCCACCGTACGGGTCGGCGACGAAGCGCTCGGCGGTCAGGTCGGGGCGCTGCAGGTAGCCACGCGCCAGTCCGCGTCCGCCGATGCACAGCTCGCCGACGAGGCCGGCGGGCAGCATTGCCATCGTCGGGCTCAGGACACGGAGCGTGGTGTCGTTGATCGGGCGGCCGATCGGCACCGAGCGCGCATCGGCCGGCAGGTCGCGCGGAATGCGGTGCGTGGCCGAGAAGGTCGTGCACTCGGTCGGGCCGTAGCCGTTGATGAGCGTCGTCTCTGGCAGCGCAGCCATCGCGCGGCGGATATGCGACACCGACAGCGCTTCGCCGCCCGCCAGCAACTGGCGCAGGCCCTTGAGCTGAAGCGGGTCGTCGTCGACCACCGCGTTGAAGAGGGCGGCGGTAAGCCATGCGGTGCGCACGGAATGTCGCTCGATGGCGCGCGCGAGTCCGGCGCCCGTCGGCACCTGCTCGTCGAGGACCACACAGATGCCGCCATTGAGCAGCGGGCCCCAGATTTCCAGCGTCGAGGCATCGAAGCCCAGCGGTGCCGCATGGAGCATCGCCTCGCCGGCCGGCAGGTCCACGTAATGCGCGTCGGTCACCAGCCGCAGGATCGACCGGTGGCAGATCTCGATGCCCTTGGGCGTACCGGTCGATCCCGAGGTGTACATCACGTAGGCGACCGATTCGCCATCGGCTTCGGCGGGTGCGAAAGGCGGGAGCGCGGTTTCCTCGGCCGCGCGCCCGTCATCGATTGAAAGCACCGGCCGCTCGCTGGGAACGAGCTGCCGGTGCGCGGCCTGGGTAACGACGAGACCGACGTCGGCGTGTGACAGCATGAACGCGATGCGCTCGGCGGGGAAGTCGGGCTGTACTGGCACATAGGCCGCGCCCGTTTTGAGGATGCCGAGCAGGGTGACGACGGCGGCGCTGGAGCGGTCGAGCATCACGCCCACCGCATGGCCAGCGCGAACGCCGCGCGATTGCAGCCGGCGCGCCATCACTTCGGCACGGCGCGCGACTTCGTTGTAGCTCAGGGGGCCGTCTTCGCCGACCAACGCCACGGCCTCTCCGCGCGCGGCGACCTGGCGGTCGAACATCGCGTGGACCGTCAGCGAGCGGTCATAGGGCGTGGGCGGGACGTTCCATGCGTCCGACTGGCGCTGGCGGTCTTCGGCGGTCAGGGTGCGGATGTCGCGCAGGTTGGCACCGGGGCGATCGAGAAGATCCGACGCGGTGTCGGCGATGGCGGTCAAGACCGTTGCTGCGAGGTTCGCGTCGAGCAAGGCGGCGGGGCCGCGCAGGCTCAGCACCGAGGTCGCTGGCGAGAAGGTCAGGTGGAACGCGTCGCCTTCACCGGCTGTGCTCTGGGTTTGGGCGAGCCAGTCGTTCGCGGTCGCGTCAGCTGGAATCGCGGTGCCGAGCCAGCGCGCCTGCAGCAGCGCCCATGCGGCCGCAAACAAGGTATCTGTGGAGAGCGTCGATTCGGATGCCTTGGCGGCCCAGCGCGCCGCGAGGTCCGCAACCTGCAGGTCGTATGTGGCCGGTTCCGGGGAAGATGCCGCGCCAGTGCGGGCCACGAAGAGATCCACTAGCGAAAGCGTTGCAGCCTCAACAGGGGAACTGGGTACAGGTGGTTGTTCCATGGACTGATAACTCCGCTGACGAGTGGCTGTGAACCTTCTGGTAACCCCTGGTTTGTTTCAGGATCGGCGCGCGGTTTGGCAACACATGTATCCGTTACGAACAGTAATCACAAAGCGTTCACTTTCCCGACTGGCTCGATATTGCCCTCTCAAAGACCTTTGTGCCACCCTCCGAAAGCCATGCTGAGCAGCCTATGCCGTTTTGGGGGGCTGCAACATTCGAAGCAATTCGTTGCTTTTGTCGTGTTGACAAAAGTTTCACACGGTCACGATTGTGCCAACGTTTACCAGAAATGAGTACGAAAAGCTGACGTCGGTCGTCAGATCCGACGAAAAGTGCATAGGAAAGTACTGTTTTTGCGACTCGACGGTCGCGGCGCCTCAGACGGTGGTTTCGTCGAGCACGTCGTCGCTGAGATGCCGGATGTCCGCCCAGCCGACGAGCGTGAAGCCCTGGGGGGTCCAGAGCAGGCGGTTGATGGCCGCATTGCCCAGTTCCCAGGTGCGCGGGGCCTGCAGGCCCTGACCGGTCGCGGCGCGGTAAAGCACGTCCATCACACCGCCGTGGGCCACCATCACGACCAGTTCACCGGGGTGCTGGGCTGCCAGCCGGGCCGCCGTGCTCGTGATCCGCTCGCGGAATGTGAGCAATGACTCTCCGCCTTCCGGCGTGAATTCGGGATCGCGCGTGCGCCAGAGGCGCGCCTGGTCCGGCAGCACCGCATCGATGTCCGCGAAGGTCCGGCCTTCGAAGTGCCCGAAAGCCCGTTCGCGCAGGCCGGTGTCGGTGGTTACTTCGATCTGGCGCAGGTCCGCGATCTCCCTGGCGGTCTGCCACGCACGGGCGAGGTCGCTGGCATAGATCGCCGCGATGGGTTCCTCGACCAACGCCTTGGCGACCCGGCGCGCCTGCCAGAGGCCGGTGTCGTTCAGTTCGATGTCGAGCTGTCCCTGGATGCGGGTATCGACGTTCCAAGCGGTTTCGCCGTGGCGGACTGCAATGACGCGGGTGGACTCCATCGGCGAAATTCTAGGGGGAACCCCTAGGCCGCCGCTGTCGGAGGGGGGCTCAATTGCGGGCGGTCGGGACTTCCAGGTTCACCCGCCGTTCGCCCTTGGGGGGATTCGGGAAGCCCTGGAGCGCCGCCTGGAACATCACCGGCAGGATCGCGCCGCTGTCGTTGTACGGCCCGTCGTTGCGCGCCCTTGTCTCGTAGACCACCCGGTTGGAAGGCAACTCGCGCAGCACGATGCTGACTTCCCGCGAATACCAGGGGTTGTAGGCCGGCGGTGGTCCCCACCAGCCCGGCCCGTACCAGCCGCGGCCGTAGCCCCATGCGCCTCGGTAGGGCCCCCACGGCCCCGGGCCACCCCAGGGACCGGGACCGTACCAGGGGCTGCCGAACCACGGATCGACCCACGACGAGAGCTCTGACGTCACGCGCGCGCCGATCTGCGCGGTGTAGTGCGGCGAGGCATCGTCGCGGCGCAGGCCGACGCCCTCGAGCGCCGGGCCGGCCATCGCTTCGAGCTGGAGCTGCGCAGCCTCGTCATATTGCTGGGAGGGCAGGCGTTCGAAGCGATAGGTTGCTTCGGCCGGTACGGTGCCGATCTCGGAGAAGGTCCGCACGTCGCTGTCGACCACCCAGCGCGTCGCGCAACCCGTGAGGCTCACGGTGAAGAGGAGGGCAGCCAGCAGCGATTTCATTGGGATCAGATCTGCACGATGCTGAGCGGCGACGCGGCCACCGGGAACTCGGGCGCGTCGAATGCCTTGTCGCCATCGTCGTCAGCCACGCCCGTCGCTTTCAGATCCTTGAAGTCGTACAGCGTTCCGTCGTGCAGATGCGAGGGAACCACGTTCTGGAGCGCGTTGAACATGTTCTCGATGCGGCCCGGATGCTTGCGCTCCCATTCGCGCAGCATCTCGCCGACCTGCTTGCGCTGGAGGTTCTCCTGGCTGCCGCAGAGCGTGCACGGGATGATCGGGAACTGCCGGTGCTGCGCCCAACGCACGAGGTCCTTTTCAGGCACGTAGGCCAGGGGGCGGATCACCACGTGCTTGCCGTCGTCGCTCACCAGCTTGGGCGGCATCGACTTGAGCTTGCCGCCGAAGAACATGTTGAGGAAGAAGGTCTGCAGCATGTCGTCGCGGTGATGGCCCAGCGCCACCTTGGTCGCGCCGAGTTCGTCCGCCACGCGGTAGAGGATGCCGCGGCGCAACCGGCTGCAAAGGCCGCAGGTGGTCTTGCCTTCGGGGATCACGCGCTTGACGATCGAGTAGGTGTCCTGCTCCTCGATGTGGAATGGGATGCCGAGCGCCTTCAGGTAGGTCGGCAGCACCTCTTCAGGGAAGCCGGGCTGCTTCTGGTCGAGATTGACCGCGACGATGTCGAAGTGGATCGGCGCACGGGCACGCAGCTTGAGCAGGATGTCCAGCATCCCGTAGCTGTCCTTGCCGCCCGAGAGGCACACCATGACCTTGTCGCCCGCCTCGATCATGTTGTAGTCGAAGATCGCGCGGCCCACTTCGCGGCACAGGCGCTTCTCGAGCTTGTGCGTCTCGCGTTCGATCTTCAGGCTGTTGGTGGACGAAGGCTGCTCGTCAATCCATACGGCACTCATTTACTTGCTCCTGAAAACTTCCACGCCCACTGCGTCGCAGTCGGGGTAGACGTCGGGTTTGGCGGTCGAGACGCGCGCGGCGTGCACCTTGGGGTGCGTCAGCACCTGCGTCAGGATGTCGTCGCACAGCGTTTCCTGCAAGTGGATGTGGCCCTTGCTCAGCCTCGTCGCGACGGTGCGGCGGATGAAGTCGTAGTCCACGACTTCGTCGAGGTCGTCCGCCTTGGGCGTCGACTGGTCCAGCGGCACGTAGAGGTCGACGTTGATGATCACGCGCTGCTCGGCGCGCTTCTCGAATTCGTGCACGCCGATGTTGATCCACACCTCGTAGTTGCGCAGGAAGACGCGACGGCAGTTGGTCAGAAGGGGATCGATGGAAGAGTGGCTCATGGCGCGGATGCTTTCAGCAGGTCGTCGACGACGAACATGATGTCGCGCGGCAAGGGCACCAGGTGCTGCCCGTTGTCGACGCAGAGAGTTGTGCCGGTCACGCTTGGCGTGCTGGCGAGGAAGACGCAGCTGCGGGCCACGTCGGCCGGGTCGATCGGCCGTCGCAGCAGGTTCGCGTGCGAGGCCTTGGCGAAATTCGCCTCGTTCTGCGGCCCGCTCGGATAGAGGATGCCCGGCGCGACGCCGCAGATCCGCACCGCCGGCGCGAGCGCCTGCGCCTGCAGGGCCACGGCCCGCTCCAGCGCGAGCTTGGAGACCGTGTACGAGAAATAGTCGGGGTTGAGGTTGTAGACCTTCTGGTCGAGCACGTGGATCGCCGAGCGGTCGATGCCGTCGTCCGGCTGGCCGGTCTTGGCCAGCAACCGCGCGAACGACAACGGCGCCACCAGGTTCACGCCGATCTGGCGCAGTGCCGCTTCGGCATCGAAATCGAGCGCGGTGTCGGGCTCGAAGGCCGAGGCGTTGTTGACGATGCACGCCAGCGGGCCATGGGCGGCGATTCGTGCGATCAGCGCACGCCGGCTGTCTTCGGTGCCGATGTCAGCTTCGACCGCAGTCGCGTCGTGCCCTTCGTCGCGCAGGCGCGCGCACAATGCGAGCGCCTGTTCGCGCGATGCGCGGTACTGGCACCACACCCGCCAGCCCGCGCGAGCGAAAGCCTCGCAGACCGCGGCGCCGAGCCTTTGGCCGCCGCCTGTCACGAGCACGCCCGGGCGTGGGGACGTTGGAGCCATCCTGATAGATTTCCTGTATGAACTTGGAGCAAGGCGCGCAGCGCGCCAACCCTTTGACCCGGATTATCGATGCCGCGCTGCAGCGGGACGGTGGCTGGCTGCCTTTCGACCGCTTCATGGCGCTGGCTTTGTACGCACCCGGACTGGGCTACTACGCCAATGCGAGCCGCAAGTTCGGCCGCATGCCCTCGTCGGGCAGCGACTTCGTGACGGCGCCTGAACTCACGCCACTTTTCGGTCGAGCGCTCGCCGTGCAGGTTGCCGAAGCGCTCGAAAAGACCGGTACCGACGAGGTCTGGGAATTCGGCGCCGGTTCCGGCGCGCTCGCGCTGCAGTTGCTCGATGCGCTCGGAGATCGGGTGGCGCGCTACCGCATCGTCGATCTCTCGGGCACGCTGCGCGAGCGCCAGCAGCAGACGCTGGCGAAGCACGCGGCCAAGGTCGAATGGCTGTCCGAACTGCCCGAATCCATGAATGGCGTCGTCGTCGGAAACGAAGTGCTCGATGCGATGCCGGTGCAGCTGTTGGCACGCTCGGGTGGCCAGTGGTTCGAGCGCGGCGTGGTTGCGCAAGGCGACGGCTTCGCGTGGAGCGACCGGCCGACCGACCTCCGCCCGCCCGTCGAGATCGAAGGCGAGCACGACTACCTCACCGAAATCCACCCGCAGGCCGAAGCCTTCATCGCCACACTGGCCGACCGGCTGGGGCGTGGCGCCGCCTTCTTCTTCGACTACGGTTTCCCGGAATCGGAGTACTACCACCCGCAACGCCACATGGGCACCGTGATGTGCCACCGCGGCCACCAGGCGGACGGCGATCCGCTCTCGGACGTGGGCGAAAAGGACATCACCGCCCACGTCAACTTCACCGGCGTCGCGCTCGCAGGCCAGAACGCCGGGCTCGAAGTGCTGGGCTACTGCAACCAGGCGAGGTTCCTGCTCAACGCCGGCATCCTGCCCATGATGGAACAGGCCACGCTGGCCGAGCGCAGCATGGCCGCGCGGCTCATTCATGAGCATGAGATGGGCGAGTTGTTCAAGGTCGTCGGATTCGCTGCGGGCGAGCCGTGGGACGCGATCGGCTTCGCCGAGGGCGATCGCAGCCACACGCTCTGAGTGCACATAAGCTAGCAACCAACGAATGGTTGGAAATCCATGGGGAGCGCCCTAAAGTGACTGGAATGACCGCTTCGATCGCTTCCGAATCCGCCACCCGCGACGCACCTCCCCAGTCATTCGACATCCGCCGCTTCGATGCGCCGGTCGGCGCCGAAGTCGTCGGGCTCGACATCTCCAAGCCCATCAACGATGCCGATTTCGCGCGAATCCATCGCGCGCATCTGGACCATCACGTGCTGGTTTTCCGCGACCAGGAGGTCTCGCCCGCAGACCATGTTGAGTTCAGTCGCCGCTTCGGCCCTCTTGAAATCCATGTGCTGCATCAGTTCCAGCTCAAGGGGCATCCGGAAATCCTGATCGTTTCCAACATCAAGGAAGACGGCGAGCCCATCGGCCTCGGCGATGCGGGCGTCTACTGGCATTCCGATATCTCGTACAAGGAAAAGCCCAGCCTCGGCTCTCTCCTGCACGCGCAGGAACTTCCGAGCGAAGGGGGTGACACGCTTTTCGCCGACCAGCACCTCGCATGGGAGGCGCTCGACCCGGCGCTGCAGCAGCGCATTCTTCCGCTCAAGGCCGAGCACAGCTATCTCGCCAAATACGAGGAATTGCGCGCCAAGAACCCGTGGCGCCCCAAGCTCTCGCAGGCGCAGATCGACCAGGTCGCGCCTGCCGTGCAGCCCGTAGTGCGCACGCATCCGGAGACCGGCCGCAAGGCGCTCTTCGTCAGCGAGCACTTCACGACTCGGATCGTCGGCCTGCCGCAAGAAGAGAGCGACGCGCTGCTGGCCGAACTCTTCGCGCACAGCGTGAAGCCCGAATTCGTCTACCGGCACACGTGGGCGCCGCACGACCTCGTGTTCTGGGACAACCGTTCCCTCATGCACCTGGCCGCAGGAACACCGGACCATCTGCGTCGCAAGCTCTATCGCACCACGATCCAGGGGGACACACCCTTCTGACGTCGGGTCTAATCGGGCTTTTCCTCCGCTGAAAAGCCCATGAGTTCCTCCTTCACGCCCGAAGACGACCTGCGCGTTGCCCACGCGCTCGCGGATGCGGCGGCCGCGCATTCGATGCGCCTGTTTCGTACGCCGCTCGACATCATCGCCAAGGCCGATGAGAGCCCCGTCACCCGGGCCGATCGCGAAGCCGAACAGGCCATGCGCGACATCCTGTCCGCCGAGCGACCCGCCGACGGCATCTTCGGTGAGGAGCACGGTCTGGAGCGCGTCGAAGCCGAACGCGTCTGGGTGCTCGACCCGATCGACGGCACCCGCAGCTTCATCACCGGATCGCCGCTCTGGGGCACGCTGATCGCGCTCGTGCGCGGCGGCCGGGTCGAACTCGGCATGGTCGACATGCCGGTGCTCGGCGAGCGCTGGATCGGCCAGCCCGGCGTCGGCGCACAGCGCAACGGGCAGGCAGTGCGCGTGCGCGGCTGCACCGCCATTGCCGAAGCCCGCATCGTCACGACCTCGCCCGATATCTTCAATGCCGCCGACTGGCAGGCATTCGACCGCCTGAGCCGCAAATGCGCGATGCGCCGCTTCGGCGGTGACTGCTACGGCTATGCGCAACTCGCGGGCGGCACCATCGACCTGGTCGTTGAAACCGGCCTGCAGCCTTACGACTACCTCGGCCCGACCGGCCTCATCGAGGCGGCTGGCGGCATCGTCACGGATTGGGAGGGTCGTCCGCTCGGCCTGCAATCCGACGGCCGCGTGGTTGCGGCCGCAACGCGAGAACTTCACCGACAGGCGCTCGCGCTTCTTGCGGCCTAAACTGCAACGATGATTCGCTGGCTGATCGTCGTCGTCCTCGCGCTCGTTCTGATGAGCGGGCTTACCGAGTGGCTGCGGCGCTTCGGCTTCGGGCGGCTGCCCGGCGATTTCGAGTTCCGTGCGTTCGGGCGCGAATGGCAACTGCCCATCGCGAGCACGGTGGTTCTCAGCATGATCGCGGCCCTGGTCGCACGATGGATCTGAATCGATGAAAGCCTGCGTCGACCTCGGCGGAACCAAGGTGGCGGTGAGCCTTGCCGCGAACAGCACCTCACCCCTCATCGGTCGCCGCAGCGAGCCGACCGCCAAGACCGGCGACAACGACGCGGTCGCGGTGCAGATCATTCGGCTCATCGACGACATCTGCGCCGAGCAGGGCATCGATCCCGGCACCATCGACCGCGTCGGCGTCTCGACCGCCGGGCCGTTCGAACTGCATGACGGCATGGTGGAGTTGGCCACGCCCAACATCTGCGGCGGTATCGCCGGGCCGGCGCGGGGGTTGCCCAACGAATGGATGACGGCCTTGCTCGAAGCCCCCTTGCGCAAGCGCTTCACGCAGGTGCGCGTCGAGAACGACGCGGTCGCCGCGCTGGAAGCGGAACGCCGCTGGGGTGCGCTCAAGGGCTTCGATCATTGCGCTTATGTCACCTGGAGCACCGGTGTCGGCGTCGGGCTTTGCGTCGATGGGCATGTGCTGCATGGCAAGAACGGCAATGCCGGCCATGCGGGTCACAGCTTCGTTTCGGACGACGACAACAACGCGCTGTGCGGCTGCGGCAATCGCGGCGACGTGGAGGCGCTCGCGGCGGGCAACGGGATCGCGCGGCGCTTCGGAGAACCCGCCGCCGACCTCTTCGCAGCCGCGGCTCGGGGCGAATCGAAGGCGCTTGCGACCACCGACGCGCTGTGCCGCGTCATGGGCCGCATGCTCTTCAACCTGATCGCCACGCTCGACCTGCAGCGCATCAGCCTTGGCGGCAGCGTGTTCTGGAACAACCGCGACTTCCTGCTGCCGCGCCTGCAGGCGCAGATCGACGGCAAGCTCGAAGCGCTCACGCGCGGCGCGCTGCTGGTGCCGGCCGGGCTCGGCGACAAGGTGGGCGACTACGGCGCGCTGGCGTTGGTCGACTAACTGCCCGACGCTCCGGCTTCCAAAGCGCGCGTCCTACGCGGCAATTCGGGGGCTTCTCACGGTTGAGTTGCACGTTCGTTCCCAGACTGCCGAGAACCTGCGCTCAGCCAGCAGCGGGGTGGTGCCTTGCCCAGATATTGCTTGAGAACGAGCGTCACGAAGCGAGACTTTTTTCGGCATCTCGACCGTGTTCTATAACTTTGGAGGGGGCAGGAAGTCAGTTCGGACTGGGTAAGATAGTGAAACTTTTGTTTAACAAAGAACGCTCGGTGGCCATGCTGCGGGGCTTGTCATGGACTCGGAGCATGCTTCATCAATGAGCACCGCCAACGAACCACTACTTGTCATCAAGCCACGCCGGCGTGGAAACCTGTTCCCTCTGCGCGATGTTCTCGAGTACCGCGACCTGCTGTACATCCTTGCGCTACGCGACATCAAGCTGCGTTATCGCCAGACAGCAGTGGGAGTGGCCTGGGTGCTGCTGCAGCCGCTGATCGGCGCCGGTCTCTTCACCTTCGTCTTCGGCGTCATCGCTGACATGCCCACCGGCGACGAGCGTGTGCCTTACTTCGTGTTCGGCTACACGGGGCTGCTCTTGTGGAATGCCTTCATTCAGATATTCCTGAAGACCAACGACTCGATGGTTGTCAACTCGGGCCTCGTCAGCAAGATCTACTTCCCGCGCATGGTGCTCCCGATATCCACTGTCTATGGCGTGATGCTCGACTTCGCCGTCGGGGCGGTGGTGATGGTGGTCCTGATGGTCGTCTATTCCATCATGCCCGGCCTGCCGTTGCTCTTCTTTCCCGTCGCCCTGCTATTGGCGATCCTGTTCGCGTTGGGGCTCGGGTTGTGCGCTGCGGCGTTGAACGTGAGCTACCGCGACGTGCGCCACGTGGTGCCTGTGTTCAGCCAGTTCCTGTTGTGGGCCAGCCCGGTCGCGTACGCAGCCTCGTCTATTCCGCAGTCGGTCAAGTGGCTGGTGGCGCTGAATCCGATGGTCGGCATCCTGGACTCGTTCCGTTGGGCGATTCTGGGCACGCCAGTCACCAGCTGGGGTTCGGTCGTCTGGAGCGCCGTGGCGTCGGTGCTGATGTTCATTGCCGGCCTGGTCATTTTCCAGCGCTCGGAGCGGAGGTTTGCGGATGTCATCTGATCTGGCGCTGTCGGTGCGCGGCTTGAGCAAGGAATACCGCATCGCACACCTGTCCCAGCGGCACGACAAGGTGACGGAAGCTGCGATGGCTGCGATGAAGAACTTCTTCCGCCCGCAGGAATACGAAACCTTCCGGGCGCTGGACGACGTGTCCTTCGACGTGAAGCAGGGCGATGTGGTCGGTGTGGTCGGCCGCAACGGGGCGGGCAAGAGCACGCTGCTGAAGATCCTCAGCCGGATCACCGAGCCGACCACTGGCGAGATCCGTCTCTACGGCAAGGTCGGCTCATTGCTGGAGGTGGGCACCGGTTTCCACCCCGACCTGACGGGGCGCGAGAACATCTACTTGAACGGCTCGATTCTGGGCATGCGCAAGCGCGATATCGACCGTCAGTTCGACGCGATCGTCGACTTCGCGGAAGTGGAGCGCTTCCTGGATACGCCGGTCAAGCGTTACTCCAGTGGCATGCACGTTCGCTTGGCTTTCGCCGTGGCGGCTCACCTGAATCCGGAAATCCTGATCGTCGACGAAGTGCTTGCCGTCGGCGACACGCAGTTCCAGAACAAGTGCCTGGGCAAGATGCGCGACGTCAGCACCCAGGACGGCAAGACGGTGCTGTTCGTCAGCCATAACATGGCGGTGGTCAAGTCGTTGTGCAACAAAGGCCTGCTGCTGACGAACGGGCGCCTGGCGTTCCAGGGTTCGGTACAGGAGGTGCTGGACGAATACGCGAAAAGGGTACCGATGGTGTCCCAGGTCGCCTACAAGAGCCCGATCGGCCTGCGCTTGCTGGAACTGACGGTCAACGGTGTCGAGACCAGCGTGAGTACCGTCGATTTCCTGGACCCCGTCGAAATCGAACTCGTGCTGGAGGCCAACGAGCCCACGCCATCCTGCGTGCCGCTCTTCCGATGGCACGACGCCAACGGCCTGAAGCTGTCCGATATCTGGGGGCCGGAGGAAGTGGTCGACTTTCAGCGGTATGAAGGGCGCTTTTCCTTTCGTCTGACGCTCGACTCGATGAATCTGCTGCCGGGACGCTACTTCATCGACTTCTATCTGTATGACGCCCGCAATGAGCTTTTTTCCGCGCCGCAATGCGTCGAACTGGAAGTCGTCCCTGTGGTTCTACCGGGTGCACCCCGGGCTTATCCGAGCGTGCACGAGGGCAGCCACGGCCTGCTGCGGCTCGCTTCCCGGCTGACGACCCGGAGCGAGGTCGCGCTCCTCCCTCGAGGCGCGGTGTCCCCGACCCCGGAAGACGCGGCATTGGCAAAGGAGTAAGCCTCGTGGGGCTGCCAACACTGGAGGCCCTGACCGCCTCGTACAACTCGGCGGCCACCCTCCCGCAGACGCTGACCTCTGCCTGGGATGACAACCGCATTCCTGTGCTGCTGGTGGACGATGGGTCCACGGACGGTTCGGCTGAGGACGCTGAACGCCATGAGGGTGTGCGCGTGCTGCGACAGCGCAATGCCGGCCCGTCGGTGGCGCGCAACCGCGCCATCATGGAAAGCCGCGCGGATTTCGTGCTGTTTCTCGACAGCGACGATCTCCTGCTGCCCGGCTATCGCGAGGCCTTCGAAGCGGCAGTGGCTGCGAATTCCGAGGCCGATGTGTTCATCTGTGGCATGCAGAGGATCGACGATCATGGCCACCCGCTCGACCGGCGCGCCGCGCCGAGTCTGCAGCCGACGCCGTTCCTCAGCTTGTTGAGCGCCGAAACCGTACCCACCAACGGCATCATCGTGCGGCGTGAACTGTTCGCGCGCAGCGGACTATTCCGGCCCGGGCTCCATCATGCGGAAGACTGGGACCTCTGGTTACGACTGGCCGCGGCCTCCGACCGCTGGGTACGCATGGACCATACCCTCGCCGTGTATCGCCAGCGCGGCGGCTCGCTCAGCAAGAACGGCCGCGCCATGTGGCGCGGCATCCGCCAGGTAGCGAATGCCGCGGCGCGCCTGCCGATCGGCGAGCCGGGCGCGCGCCGGGTGGCAGCGAAACGCGCATTGGCAGATGGAGCCAGTTACGTGTACTACAACGCTTTCGCCCAGCCGTTGCGTGAGCGCGCGCGCGTTTCCGTGGTGGGCGTCCTGCGCGACCTCGCACACATGCCGCTGCGCTTCTGGCCCATCCTGCTGGGCGACGTCGCCCGTAGCGCGCTGCGCCAGTCACGAAACCATTGATGGCGCAAGCGGTGGGCCACCCGATCCTGGAGGCGCTGACAGCCTCGTACAACTCGGCGGCCACGTTGCGCGCGACCCTGGCTTCTGCGTGGAACGACAACCGCATTCCCGTGCTGCTGGTGGACGACGGTTCAACCGATGGTTCCGCCGAGGATGCCGAGAGGCACGAGGGCGTCCGCGTGCTACGGCAGCGCAATGCAGGGCCGTCGGTGGCGCGCAATCGCGCCATCCTGGAGAGCCAGGCCGACTTCGTGTTGTTCCTCGACAGCGACGATCTTCTGGCGCCTGGCTACCGCGCGGCGTTCGAGACAGCGCTGGCTGCCAACCCCGAGGCCGATGTGTTCATCTGCGGCATGCAGATCATCGATGAAGACGGCCGGCCGATCGAGACAAGCGCCGCGCCCAGTCTGCGGCCGACGCCATTCCTCAGCGTGTTGAATGCCGAGACCGTTCCCACCAACGGCATCATCGTGCGGCGCACGTTGTTCTCGCACAGCGGTCTGTTTCGGCCCGATCTGCATCACGCCGAAGACCTCGATCTCTGGCTTCGCCTGGCTGCAGCGTCCCCCCGCTGGGTGCGCATGGACCATACGTTGGCGGTGTATCGCCGTCGCCAGGGCTCGCTCAGTCGCAACGGCCCAGCCATGTGGCGCGGCGTGCGCCAGGTGGTGGACGCTGCCGTTCGGCTGCCCATTGGCGAGCCCGGTCCGCGCCGGGCGGCGGGGCGCAAGATCCTCGCGTCCTATGCGAACTGGCTCTACTGGACGGCCGTGGATTCACCATTGCGCGAGCACGCATGCGCCTCGTTCGCAGGCGGCTTGCGTGAACTGGCGCAGTTGCCGCCGCGCTTCTGGCCCATGGCCCTGCGCCATGCGATTGTGGGTTCGTTCC
This sequence comes from Variovorax sp. Sphag1AA, assembly GCF_014192575.1. GTDB lineage: Bacteria > Pseudomonadota > Gammaproteobacteria > Burkholderiales > Burkholderiaceae_C > Variovorax. Next base: position 247,125 of record NZ_JACHYC010000002.1, read on the forward strand.
GCCAGCGGCTGTCGAACGACTGATGCTCGAACGGCGCGCGGCGCCCAGAGACAAGATCAGCAGTTGTGGAGATGCCCGCCGTTCAGCGCGACATGTCGCACGTAGTTGCGCCATGCCTCTTGCGCGGCGCGAGCGCTGGCCTTCGCGGTTTCGATGGCCTGGTCGGGTGCGACGGCGCCGTCCTCTTTCAGAAACACCCTGAACGCTTCGTCGGCCGCTCGCTTCGCCCGTCGAGCCAATGCGTCTGCCTTCGTTGCTTCTGCCCTGAGCCGGGCCGCATCGTCGTTGGTCGATTCCATGACACCCCCTTGATGTCTGAATGAATGTACGAATTAGGTATTCATTCGGTGGGGTCCAGTGTAGGACTGTTGCCAAATGTGAGAAGCCGCCTGAAGTTGTAGACGGGACGGACTACTGCATGCACATACAGCGCGCCGCGCGCCTAGGCCGCTTTCCGCTGCATCGCCGCGCATTCGCTCGCAATCTCGCCCAACCGGCGCAGCCCGCCTTCGATCGTCTCGGTGATCGGCCATCCGCAGTTGAGGCGCAGGTAGTGGTCGAAGCGCGACGAGTTCGAGAACAGCGTGCCGGGCGCGACGAAGATCTTGTCGCGCAGCGCGAGGTCAAAGACGGTCATCGACGAAAGCCGGTCCGGCAACTCCACCCACAGTTGCAGCCCGCCCGGCGGGTAGTTCAGCCGCGTGCCGGACGGAAAGTACGCCGCGATCGCATCGGCGGTCTGCTCGCGCTGCTGGCGCAGATGCTCGCGCAGGCGACGCAGGTGGCGGTCGAAGGCGCCGGTGTTCATGTATTCGCCCGCTGCCCATTGCGACAACTCCTCGTTGCTGCGCGTCTGGGTGTACTTGAGCATCTCCACGCGGCTGTGCCAGCGCCCGGCCGAGATCCAGCCGAGTCGCATGCCCGGCGCGAGGATCTTGTGCAGCGACGCGCAATGGATCACGTTGCCGCTGCGGTCCCACGACTTGATCGCGCGGGGCGGCGTGTCCATGTCGAGCAACTCGCTGTAGGTGTCGTCCTCGATGAGCGCGACGCCATGGCGCTCGCAGAGCGCGACGAGGCGCTCCTTGTGCGCGTCGGGCATCACGCTGCCGAGCGGGTTCTGCAGGTGCGGCACGGTGACGACCGCCTTGATGTTGTCGTAGGCGTCGAGCGCCATCTCCAGTGCCTCGATCGACAGACCGGTCTGCGGACTGGTCGGGATCTCCAGCGCGCGCATGCCAAGGCTTTCGAGCACTTGCAGCAGGCCGTAGAAGGTCGGCGATTCAACTGCGACGGTGTCGCCCGGCTGTGCGACGGCCCGCAATGCAAGGTTGAGCGCTTCAATGCAGCCGTTGGTGGTCAGCACTTCGTCGGGCGAGAGCGTCATGCCCACCCTGAGGCCGCGCCGCGCAGCGGCTTCGCGCAGGGGATTGAGGCTGCGCGATGGCGCCGCGGTGGTGAGCAGCGCGGGCTTCTGGCGCAGCAGCCGCATCATGATCGTGCGCAGCGCATCGCCGGGGTAGAGCTCCGGTGAGCCGCGCGCGGTGGAGAAATCGATTCGCACCTCGCCCTGTCGCCGTCGCGCGACGAAGTCGGAGACCTTGGCGTGGATGCCGACGTATTGCGCCGGATCAGGCGCGATGTGGGTGACGGGCTCTTCCATCGCCGCGATCGCGAGGCGCCGCGGGCGCTTCACGAAATAGCCCGAGCGGTCGCGCGCCTCGACCCAGCCTTCGCTTTCCATCGCGCGGCACAGCTGCAACGCGGTGGACAGGCTGATGTCGTGCATCCGCATCAAGCTGCGCAGCGACGGCAGCCGATCGCCCGGCTTGAGCGAGCCGGCGCCGATCGCGTCGATGTAGTGCGTGGCGAGCTTCCGGTAGAGCGGCGGCGAATCCATGGGGTGATGCTCCCTCGTCGCGCATCCTGAAAACAGATGCAGATCCGAGGCAAAGGGACCATAACAGATGGTCGCGGGCACATCTGTTTCGCTTCGTATGTCGCTTTGCTGTGCCTGTTTTTTGAGCGCCCGAATTCCTACGATGAAGCCATCTTCAACCGACTCAACGAGGTGTCTTCATGACGAGCGAATCTTCCGAAATCACCTGCCTCCAACCGGGCCAGACGCTGCGCGTGGCCGTGGACGAGGGCTTTGCAGTGCGTGTGGTGGAGGGCAGCGTCCAGGTGGTCTCGCCGCCGACATGGTTCGGCGAGAACGTCTTCAACGTGAAGTCCACCGTGCGTGCGGAAGAGCTGCACGTGGTGGAGCGCGGCGGCTGGATCGAGATCGTGGCGATGTCGGCCGCGCGGGTGCAGGGGCTGCCGCGCCCGGCGCCGGTGAGCTACGTGAACACCTCGCGGGTGGGGCGGCTGGTCCAGCTCCTGACGGACGGCCTCGCCTTGAAGGGCTGATGGCGAAAAGTGAACTGCGTCACTCGGGCGCAGCGAACTCGTCACTCGCGTCGAGGTGAGCGCCTGCCTACATTGATGCATGGGCTCGAATTCTTCGCGCCCTGCACAGGGAAGGCAGACACCATGAACCCTCGTGACCTCCTCTTCGCGATCTCGATGCTCCTGGTGATGATCGGCATGGCCCGCACCGGCGTGGCGTTTGCCGACAGCCCGGCGGACCCGACGCGTTCCGAGGTCGAGGACGGCTTGATGAACAAGGGAGTGCTGTCGCAGAACGTCGAGAACGCCATGCTGTCACACCGGGAGTTCAGCCGCGACGGTAGCGTCGCGGCCAGCCGAGTCGGCTGAAGAGAGCGCTGCCGGCTCAGGCCGGCAGCGCGCGATGCGCGAATTCCTCGCGCAGCATCTTCGCCGCCGCGACCATCGAGCGCAGCTTGCCGATGGCCGATTCGCGCGGCAAATACTTCATCCCGCAATCGGGCGCGAGGATCACGTTCTCGGGCTCGATGTGGGGCAGTGCGCGGCGGATGCGCCCCGCAATCGTCTCGGGCGATTCGACCACCGGGTCCGACAGGTCGATGCAGCCCACCATCACGCGCTTGCCTTCGAGCTGCTTGAGCACCGAGCAGTCGAGGTTCGATTGCGCCGTCTCGATCGACACCTGCTTGCAACTGCATTGCGCCAGTTCGGGCAGGAATGAATAGCCGCTCGGCCGCTGATGAATGATGGCCGCGTAGCCGAAGCAGATGTGCACGGCCGTGGTGCCGGTGATGCCTTCGAGCGCGCGGTTGAGCGCGGCCAGCCCGTACTGCCGCGCCTTCTCGGGCCGCGCCTGCATGTAGGGCTCGTCGATCTGCACCACGTCCGCGCCGGCCGCGAAGAGATCGCGGATCTCGGCGTTGACCGCGGCGGCGTAGTCCATCGCGGCTTCTTCCTCGCTCGCATAGAAGTCGTTCTGCGCCTGCTGGAGCATGGTGAAGGGGCCCGGCACGGTGATCTTGACTTGCCGGTCGGTGTGCGCGCGGAGGAACTTGAGATCGCCCACTTCCACCGCATGCCGCCGCACGATCTTGCCGACGATGCGCGGCACCGGGTTCGGATGGCCGGATCGGTCCAGCGCACTGCCGGGGTTGTCCAGGTCCACGCCGTCGAGTGCGGTCGCGAAGCGGTTCGAATAGCTCTCGCGGCGGATCTCGCCGTCGCTCACGATGTCCAGGCCAGCTTCTTCCTGTGCGCGGATCGCCATGATGGTGGCGTCGTTCTGCGCCTCTTCGAGGAACTCCGGTGGAATGCGCCACAGCTCGCGCGCCCGCACGCGGGGCGGAAAGCGGCCCGCGAGCTTCGCACGGTCGATCAGCCACTCAGGCTGCGGAAAGCTGCCGACGATGGTGGTGGGGAAGAGCATGGTTTCCTCCGGGCTTGGATTTCAGACGCCGAGATAGGCGCGTTGGATCTCAGGGCGGGCAAGCAGGTCTTGCGGCGCGCCTTCGGCCACGACGCGGCCTTCTTCGAGCACATAGGCGCGGTGCGACACATCCATCGCCATGGTCACGTTCTGCTCGACGAGCAGCACCGACATGCCGCTGGCGTTGATGCGCCGGATCGCTGCAAACATGTCGTGCACGATGAGCGGCGAGAGGCCGAGCGATGGCTCGTCGAGCAGCAACAGGCTCGGCCGTGCCATCAGCGCGCGAGCGATCGCGACCATCTGCTGCTGCCCGCCGGAGAGCTCGCCGGCCGGGCTCGCGAGTTTCTCGCGGATCACCGGAAAGAGAGAGATCACTTCGTCGAGCGTCTCGCGCCGCTGCGCCTTCGCGCGCGGCAGGTAGCTGCCGAGTTCGAGGTTCTCGAGCACGGTCATGCCCGTGAAGAGCCGGCGCCCCTCGGGCACCAGCGCAATGCCGGCCTCGCAGAAGCGGTGTGGCGGCAGGCGGGTGATGTCCTGCCCGTTGAAGCGGATGCTGCCGCCGCGTGCGCGCAGGATGCCTGCGATGGTGTTGATCAGCGTGGTCTTGCCCGCGCCATTGGGCCCGACGACACAAAGCAGTTCGCCGGGCCGCACGTCGAGCGACACGCCCCACAGGGCCGGCGCGGCGCCGTAGGCCACTTGCAGGTCGCGGACTTCAAGCATGGGCCTTCCCCAAGTAGGCGGTCATCACTTCGGGCCGGCGCATCACGTCGGCCGCAGCGCCCTCCGCCAGCAGCTCGCCGTGGTTGAAGACCACGATGCGGTCGGTCAGCGCCATCACCGCGCGCATCACGTGCTCGACGAAAACGATGGTCGAGCCCTGGTCGCGAATGCGGCGGATGAGCGCCACCGCATCGTCGATCTCGCTCGGCGTGAGGCCGCAAAGCACTTCGTCGAGCAACACCAGTCGCGGCCGCGAGGCGAGGGCGCGTGCGAGTTCGAGGAACTTGCGCTGGTGCAGGTTGAGATCGTCGGGCCGCGCATCGGCCTTGTCCTGCAGGCCGGTGAATTCGAGCCAGGTCATCGCCTGCCTGCGTGCGGTGTCCGGGTCGCGGATCGCGCCGCCGAACATCGTCGCGATCGCCACGTTCTGCAGCACGCTCAGATGCGCGAAGGGGCGGGGGATCTGGTAGGTGCGCGCAATTCCGCTGCCGGCGATGCGGTGCGCGGGCAGGCCGTCGAGCGACCGGCCTTCGAACGCGATCGTGCCGCCGCTCGGCGTGTAGTGGCCGCTGACGACGTTGATGAAGGTCGACTTGCCAGAGCCGTTCGGCCCGAGCAGGCCGAGGATCTCGCCTTGATGAACATCGACGTCGACGCCTGCCAGTGCGCGCACGCCCCTGAATGACTTTGCCAGGCCGCGCACCCGCAACAGCGGTTCGCCCTGGGAAGCCACGATCGGTGCGGCCCGCGCAGGTACTTCCGGCGTCTGGATCGCGCTCGGCGTGGCAACCGGCCCTGTCGATGGCACCGGCCGGCGATGGCGACGGAAGCGCTCCAGAATGCCCTCCGGCATGAACAGGATCGCCGCGATCAGGATCACCCCGATCAGCGCCTTGCCTGCCACTGCATGGTCCGCGGCGGTAAAGCTGTAGAGCAGCCCCGTGATCACGACCGCACCGATGGCCGGCCCGGCCCAGTGGCGCGTGCCGCCGAGCACGCTCATCAGCACCACGGTCAGCGGCACCGTGATCGTGAAGACCTCGCCCGCGGTCACGTACGAGAGAAAGAGCGCGTGGATGCCGCCCGCGACACCCGCCAGCGCGCAAGAGATCGCGAGCGCGTAGAGCTTGTAGCGGTAGGTCGGCACGCCCATCACCTCGGCGGCATCCTCGTCGTCATGGATCGCGAACAGGCCGGCACCGAACTTCGAGACCTGGATGCCCCAGGCGATCAGCAGCGTGACGACGGCCGCTGCGAGTGCGAGCAGGTAGAAGGTCGACGACTGCGTCGGTCCGATCTTCGGCACCGGCACGCCGGAAAGCGGCACGCCCGACCCACCGTCGAGCGGTGTGTTGACCACGATGGTGCCGATCACGAGCGTGATCGCGAGCGTCAGCAGTGCGAACAACTCGCCGCGCACGCCCTTCACGCGGAACACGATCGCACCGAGCGCAACCCCGACCAGCGCGGCCATCAGTGCGGCGACGGGTAGCGTCCACAGGAAGGGCCAGTCGTAGCGCGCCATCAGGTTCGCGCTGGTGTAGATGCCCGTGCCGAAGAACGCGCCGTGGCCGAATGAGAAGTAGCCCGAATAGCCCGAGAGGATGTTCCACGAGGTCGCGAGCACCACCCAGTGCAGCACGAGGTAGAGCAGCGAGTCGTAGAAGGCGGGCAGGCCCAGTTGCGGGATGAAGGCCAGCGCCACGCCGGCCGCGAGGATCGCGAGCGGCGTGCGCTTCGTGAACCGTCCTGCGGCGCGCGGCGTGGTGGTCGCGGCCGGCAGCGTCGGCGATGTCTGTGTGAGCGTGCTCATGTTCTGGGTCGGAAGAGCAGGATGAAGATGAGCAGGGTGAAGGACACGATCGGCGCCCACGATGGCGCGGTGACGGCCATGGTCACAGCTTCGCTCACGCCGATCAGCGTGCCGGCGACCAGCGGCCCGAGCGCACTGCCGAGGCCGCCGAGCATCACCGCCGCGAACACCACGCCGACCCAGGCGTACATCTGCGAGGGCGCGAGCGTGAAGCTCAAGGCGAGGCAGACGCCGGCCACGCTCGCGAGTGCGGAGCAGGTGCCGGCGAGCAGCAGCCCGAGCGCCTTCTCGTTGACGCCGAAGGCCGCCGCAACCGGCGCGTCCTGTGCAGCCGCACGCATCGCCTTGCCCAGATCGGTGAAGCGCAACGCACCCCACACACCGAAGGCGATGCCGATCGCGAGCAGCAGCGTGATGAGCTCCGGCACCGGCACGAACAGCTCGCCGATCTTGAACTTCTGCTGCCCATAGCTCGATTCGAGCTTGCGGAAGTCGGCCGTCCAGATCGACTGGATGATGCTTTCGACGATGCCCATGAGCCCGAAGGTCAACAGCAGCGAGTTGAACGGCGTGACCGCGAAGCGCGCCATCACCCAGTGCAAGGCGGCTCCGAGTACGAAGAAGAACGGCACGATGACCGCGAGCGTGAGCAACGGGTCCATGCCCATCGTCGCCAACTGGTAGCAGATGTAGGCGGCGAGGAAGGCGAACGCGAAGTGGGCGAGGTTGATGAGACGCAGCAGGCCCCAGCTCAGACTGAGGCCGAGTCCCATCAATCCATACAGCGCACCGACGAAGATGCCTGACAGGATCGATTGGGACAGCAGCGAAAGGCTTGGCAGCGTGAAGCCCGACATGTCAGGGAGTGAGTAGCTTCGCGCCGCCCGAAGTGACTTCCTTCGGCCAGACCACCACCCACTTGCCGTCCTGGATCTGCTTGATGCGCATCAGGTCGTCGCCGAAGTTGCCCACCCCGTCGAAGCGCAGCTTGCCCTGGATGGTGTCGACCTTGTTCGTCTTCAGGTAGTTGGCGATGGCTTTGTCATCCAGGCTCTTGGTGCCGACGATGCCCGCTTCGAGGATCTGCCATGCGGTGTACGAGGCGGCGGCCTGGGTTTCGACCGAGGTGTCGGTGAAGCCGGCCTTGGCGGCGCGCTCGCGGTAGAGCTTCACGAACTCGGCGGCGCCGAAGTTGCTGGTGAAGGGCGGCTGGTCCTCGAAGATGGTGGCAGACAGCGCGTTCTTCGCTTCCGGTGCAGCCAGGAGCGGGCCGGGCGACGGGTAGAGGTAGAAGTGCTGCGGCGGCACATAGTCGATCTTCTTCATCGCATCGAGCAGCAGGTTGCCGTCGAGGCCGATCGCGCCGACCCAGACGAAGTCGGGCTTCGCATCCTTGATGCGGTTGGCGATGGGGCCGAAGTCACGATTGCCGAAATCCCATTCGAGGAACAGCACTTCGTTGAGGCCGCGCTTCTTGAGCACCTCGCGCGCGCCCGCGCTCATGAACTGGATCGAGGGGAACTTGCTGGTCACCACCGCCACCGTCTTCGGCGGCTTGGGAGAGGCAGCGAGCGCATCGAAGAGCGTGTTGGGCACGGTGTTCGCCGGGTCGGAGCCGATCGACCACGCCGGGAATTGCATGTCGTACTTGGCGAGCGACGGAATGCCCAGGGTGTGATGCACCAGCACCTTGTTGTAGCGCTGCGCCACGCCCATCGCGGAGAGGATCGCGCCGGTGGCATACGGGCCCATCAGCAGGTCGACCTTATCGGCGGTGACGAGCTGTTCGTAAAGCGTGCGTGCGAGATCGGGCTTGGACTGGTCGTCCTTCACCACCCACTCGACCGGCCGGCCCAGCAGCCCGCCGCGCTTGTTGACCTGCTCGATATAGATGTCACCCACCAGCTTGTGGATCTGCGCCGTGGCCGAAAGCGGCCCGGTCAACGCGAGCGTGCTGCCGATGCGGATCGGCTGCCCGGTGGGCGTCTGCGCCATCGAGATGCCGGCCGCCGCGAGTGCGATCGCGGCCACTGCGCTGCGCCGTCCGATGCCATTACATGTCTGCGTCTTCATGGTTCCTGTCTCCTGTGGTTTCTTCTAGCGGAATCAGTCGACCTGTGCGCCGGAGCGCTTGACCAGCTCGGCCCACTTGCCCAGCTCGGTCTTGTTGAAAGGCAGCATCTCGTCGGCGCGCAGGTTGCGCGACTCGATGCCCTGGTCGCGCAGGCGCGCCATCACCTCGGGTTGGGCCAGTGCGGCGCTTGCGCCGGTGCGCAGTTGCGCGAGCGTGGCCGCGGGTGTCGCGGCGGGCGCATACAGCATGAACCACGCGACCAGATCGAAGTCGGCGACACCCTGCTCCATCAGGGTGGGGACGTCGGGCGCCGCGGCACTGCGCACCGCGCCACTTGCACCGAGCGCGCGCAGCTTGCCGGCCTTGATCTGCGGCAGCACCGCGGCCGGGTGATAGAACATGAAGTCCACCTGCGAGCCCATCACGCTGGTAAGCGCGACCGCGCCTTCCTTGTAGGGCACGTGGATCATCTTGCCGCCCAGCCGCTGCGCAAGCAGTTCGCCCGCGAGATGCCCCGAGGTGCCGTTGCCGGCGGATGCGAAGGTGATGCCGGCGGGTTTCGTCGCAGCCTGCGCAAGATCCTTCAGCGACTTGATCGGCGAATCCGCGGCGACCACCAGCAGCGTCGGCGTGTAGCCGATGAAGGCCACCGGCGAGAAGTCGCGCACCGGGTCGTAGGGCAGCTTGGTATAGAGCGCCGCGTTGATCGCATGCGTGCCGACCGTGCCCATCACCAGCGTGCGGCCGTCGGGGGGGGCCTTGGCGACGAGATCGGTTCCGGTCGATCCGCCGGCGCCCGCGCGGTTGTCGACGATGACGGGTTGCTGCAGGTTCTTGCCGAGTGCTTCGGCGACGACACGCCCGACGGTGTCGGTGGTGGTGCCCGCGCCGAAGGGCACGACCATGCGGATCGGTGGGCGGTCCTGGGCCTGCGCGACACCGGCCATCAAGGCGCCGATCACCAGTGCGGCAACGAACGGACGTCTTGTGCTGAGCAGATTCATGCCGCGTCTCCTTGCTTTCCGGCGCGACCCCGCAGCGCAGCGCGGATCTCGTCGTTGTGTTCGCCAAGCACCGGCGGCGGCCGCACATCGAGCGAGCGCTGCCCGTCGAAGCTCACCGGCGAGCGCACTGTGCGGAACAGGCCCATCACCGGATGCTCGGCCGAGGTCATGAGTTGCAGGTGTTTGGCCTGCGGGTCTTCGAGGGCTTCGCTGGTGTCGTACATCGGCGCGTTGGGAACGTCCTCGCGCTGCAGGCGGCGGCACCATTCGTCGCGCGGCTGCGTTCGGAAGCGCTCCCCGAGCAGTTCGATCAGCGTTTCCTGGTTCGCGATGCGCGCCTCGCGCGTGGCAAAGCGCGGGTCTTCGAAGATGTCCGGCTGCTCGATGGCGGTCGCGAGCCCGCGCCAGAACTTCTCGGGCGAAGACATGTGCAGCGCGATCCATTTGTCGTCCGCGCATCGCAGCACATACGACTGCGAGACGCTCGGCCGGCTGTACGGCCCCATCACCTCGTCGACCTGGAAGAAGTGCGTGAAGGCGTCGAGGTTGAAGTGCGCCATCGCCTCCAGCATCGAGACTTCGACGATGCGGCCCTGGCCGGTGCGGCTGCGCTCGAACAGCGCGCCGAGCACACCGTAGGCGGCATAGAAGCCGGTGAGCGAATCCGCGATCGCGGGGCCGACCACGCGCGGGTTCTCGGGGTTGATCAGCAGGTTGAGGAAGCCGCTCGCGGCCTGTGCGACGGTGTCGTAGGCGGGGCGGTCCGCGGCCGGCCCCGTCGCGCCGAAGCCGCTGATCGAGCAATAGATGAGCTTCGGGTTGAGCCTGCGCAGGCGCTCCGAACCCACGCCGAGCTTCTCGGCCACACCGGGGCGGAAGTTCTGGATGTAGACGTCGGCATCGGCGATCAGCGCATCGAGCACTTCGCGATCGTCGGCGCTCTTGGTGTCGAGCGTGATGCTGCGCTTGTTGCGGTTGTAGGTCTGGAAATGCGGGCTGTAGAGGCCGTCCTTGAAAGCGCGGAACGGGTCGCCGGTCTTCGGCTGCTCCACCTTGATCACGTCCGCGCCGAGATCGCCGAGCAGCATGCCGGCCGCCGGCCCCGTGATGAAGGTGCCCTGTTCGACAACCTTGAGGCCTTGCAGCACCTGGATCATTCGTTCATCCCGAAGCCTGCAGGCAGCGTGCCTTCGTACTCCATCTCGCGCGTGGCCTGGTAGGACAGCGCGAAGCCGATGGGTTGGCGGACCTCTTCGTACAGATGCGCGATCAGTCCTGCGGTGCGTGCAAGGATCGGTATGCCCCTGAGCGCTTCGACCGGGAAGCCCGCGCCGAGCAGCACTGCCGGGATCGCGCCCGAGACGTTCAGCTTGAGCGGCTTGCCGAGCACGTCGGGCATCAGCGCCTCCACCGCCGCGGCGATCTCGATGAAGCGCTGGTCGGTGCGCGCGGATCTCGACACCGCGAAGAGCGCATCGACACGGGCGTCGCGCTCTTTGTGCTGCGGATGGCCATACCCGGGAATCGAGCGACCGGCGGCGCGCCATGACTTCATCACCTCGTGCGCTGCCGAGCCGAGCGGCTTGCCGGCGGTTACCAGTACGTCGATCTCGCTGTACATGCGGCCGGCGGTTTCCGAGGCGCCGAGGATCACCGATCCGCAGCCGAGGATGCCCGCCGCGACCGCACCCTGCAGCGCATCGGGCGCAGCCGCGAAGGTCATGCGCGCGGCCTGCACGCTCGGCACCAGGCCATGGTCCGCGATCGCCACCAGCGTGGCGTTCAGGACTTCGGACTGGCCGGACGTGGGGTACTTGCCGGTGAGCAGGAAGAAGAAGTGGTCGACGAACGAGATCTTGCCGATCAGGTCCTTCGAGAGATCCTGCCCGCGGATGACGATGCTGTGCGCGTCCGACGTGCTGATGGCCGTGCGCGGCACGGTCGCCTTTCCGATCTTCATGGAGTAGTCCTCTTCAGGCTGTAGCGGGTGCGAGCCGCACGTCGAAGCTCGCCGAGTGGTAAGGCGTGCGCATCTCGCGGCCGTCCACCGCCTTGCCCGGGGGATGGGTCTCGAAATCCACCACGAGGCTGTCGCGCTTGCCGAAGACCGCGTCTGCGTCGATGTAGGGGCTGCCGCCGACGAAGACCTGCGTCGTCAGCGTGACGTAGCCGGGCGCCGAGACCTGCAAGTGCAGATGGCCCGGGCGGTAGATGCTGCGGTCGGTGGCGCGCATCATGTCGCCGACAGGGCCATCGTCCGGGATGGGGTAGTAGTTCGGCCGGATCGACCAGAACCAGTAGCGGCCCTGGGCGTCGGTGCGGAAGCGTCCGCGGGCCTGCATCGATGGTTCGGTGCTGAGCTGCACGTCGTACTTGCCGTGCCCGTCGCCCGACCACACATCGAGCAGCGCGCCGGCGAGCGGCTGGCCGTCGCAGTCGGTCACGCGGCCCATGTAGAAGGTCGGGTCGCCCGTCGCGCCGTTCGCGATGTCGCTGCCCAGTTCGACGTCGGGCGCGCCGGCCCAGTAGAACGGGCCTTCGACGGTCGCCTCCGTCGCTTCGGTTGCGCCCTTCGCCTTGCTGGCTCGGGACTGGGCGAGCGCGACCACCATCATCGAGAGGCCGAGCGTGTCCGACAGCAGGATGAACTCCGGCCGCTTGTCGGTGGAGATCTGCCCCGTGGCATTGAGGAAGTTCAGCCCGGCGAGCCACTCTTCCGGCTTGAGGTCGACTTCCCGCGCGAAGGCGTGGAGGTGCTTGACCAGCGAAGTCATCAACTCGCGGAGGCGCGGGTCGGGGGTCTTGGCGAAGGCATCGAGCACGTCGCGCGTGATGCCGTCCTGGTTGTATTCCGACATGGTGCTTGTCTCCTGTCCCGGCGTCATCGAGCGCCGATGGCCGGCACGATAGGGCGGCGACCCGCCTGCGACAAATGATGAATTTCCATCGATATCATCGATGGCATCGATCATTCGTGGGGGTTTCCATGGAGATGAGGCATCTGCGCTATTTCGTCGCGCTCGCCGACTGCCTGAGCTTCACGCGGGCGGCGGAGCGGGTCCACGTCACGCAGTCGACCCTTTCGCACCAGATCCGCCAGCTCGAGGAAGAGCTCGGCCAGCCGCTCTTCGAGCGCATCGGCAAGAAGGTGGTCACCACCGAGGCGGGCGAATTGCTGCGGGGATTTGCGTCACGCGCATTGCGCGAGGTCGATCAGGGCGTGGCGCTGCTCAAGCCCGACGCGGGCAACCTCACCGGGCAGGTGCGCATCGGCGCGACGCACACCTTCAACATGGGGCTGATTCCGGAATGCGTGGCGCTCTTCCTCGCGCGGCATCCGACGGTCCTCATCAGCGTGGAGGAGCTCTCCGCCGAAGTGATCTGCTCGCGGCTGCGCGCGGGCGAGCTCGATCTGGGCATTGCCTATCGCCCGGAAGACCCGACCGATCTCTGGTTCGAGCCGCTCTACAACGAGGAGATGGTCCTCGTCGTGTCGAACACCCATCCGCTCGCGGGCCGCAAGCGCATCCGCATGGTGGAGCTGCATCGGCAGGACCTCGTGCTGCTCGCCAAGTCGTTCTCGACGCGCACCATGATCGACGAGTGCTTCAGCGCCTGCGGTGCCGAGCCGACGGTGGTGGCGGAAATGTCGACCGTTGCGCCGATGCTCGGACTGGTCGCGCGCACGCGGATCGGCACCATCGTGGCAATCAATGCGGTGCCGGACGGCATGTCGGGCCTGGCCGTGATCCCGCTCGAGAGCCCCACGCCGACGCGCACGCCGGGCATCCTCTGGCGGCTGGGCGAGACCAAGCCGGTGTTCATTCAGTCATTCGCTGTGATCCTGCGGAAGACTGCGCTGGGGAACAGTCTTCGGCGCGAAAAGGTGGGTGTGCGGGTGGGCGAGAAGCGGGCCGGGCGGCGGGTGCCTGACAAGGTGCGCTGAGCGCCCGTTGGCCTTAACGCACGCTCTCGGCCGCGCGAAGGGCATCCAGAAAGCCGTTGCGCCACCAGTGCACATCCTGCTCGCGGATGCATGCGAGCAGCTTCTGGTGCCGCTCGCGTCGCTCGTCCAGCGGCATCTGCAGCGCCTGCTGCACGATCTCCGCGGTGCCGTGCGTGTCGTAGGGGTTCACCAGCAAGGCTTCCTTCAGCTGCTCGGCAGCGCCCGCGAAGCGCGAGAGCACGAGCACGCCCGGGTCCGCCGGGTCTTGTGCGGCGATGTATTCCTTGGCGACGAGATTCATGCCGTCGCGCAGCGGCGTGACGAGGCCGACCGCAGCGGCGCGGCACAGGCCCGGCACTCGCTTGCGAGCGACCATGCGGTGGATGTAGCGCACCGGCATCCAGTCGAGTTCGCCGTAGTCGCCGTTGATCGCGCCGCACAGCGATTCGAGTTCGCGGCGGATGTCGGCATAGGCGTCAACGGTCTCGCGCGTGGGCGAGGCGATCTGGATCAGCGTTGCGCTGCGGCGGTTCTCCGGGTAGTGCGCAAGCAGTTCGCGGAAGGAGCGCACCCGCTGCGGAATGCCCTTGGAGTAGTCGAGCCGGTCGATGCCCAGCAGCAGGCGTCGCGTCGAATACTCGCGCTTCATGGTCTCGTACATGTCGCGCGATTCCTTCGCGTGCGTGAGCGCGGCGAACTCGTCGACGTCGATGCCGATCGGGAAGGCATCGCAGCGCACTGTCTGGCCGAAGGCGCGATAGAGGTGATCGTCCAGCACCTCACCCCGGGCTTCGTAGCGCACGTAGTCCTCGAAGTGCTGCACGTCCTGCCGGGCCTGGAAGCCGACGAGGTCATACGCGAACAACGACCGCATCAGCCACTCGTGCTGCGGCACCGCCGCGAGGATGATCTGCGGCGGCAGCGGAATATGAAGGAAGAAGCCGATGCGTTGCCTGCACCCCATCGCGCGCAGTTCGGCTGCGAGCGGGATCAGGTGGTAGTCGTGCACCCAGATGATGTCGTCGTCCTTCAGCAGCGGCAGCAGCTTGCGCGCGAAGAGCTGGTTGACGCGCCGGTAGCCGCCGACAAAGCCCGCCTCGAAGTGCGCGAGGTCGAGTCGGCCATGGAACACCGGCCAGAGCACGTCGTTGCTGTAGCCGAGGTAGTAGCTGTCGTGGTCCTCGCGGCTCAGGTCGATCGTCGCGAGCGTGACCTTGCCGGCCTGCTGCCGGTGCATTTCGCCTTCGCCGGTCGGGCCCTCTTCGACGATCGAGCCGCTCCAGCCGAACCACAGGCCGCCGCTTTGCTGCAGGCTGTCGCCGAGTGCCACGGCCAATCCGCCGGCCGCCGGCTTGCGCGGATCGGCCACGCGGTTCGAAATCACCACCAATCGACTCATATGCAGGAGTCCCAAGGGGCGGAGAGCCTCACTGCAGCGTTGATGATCCCCACCATCGAATAGGTCTGCGGAAAGTTGCCCCACATCTCGCCGGTGACCGGATGCGTGTCCTCCGACAGCAGGCCGAGCGGGTTGCGCGCGGCGAGCATGGTCTCGAAGATCTGCCGCGCCTCGGCCTTGCGGCCGATCTTGGCGAGCGCATCGATGCGCCAGAAGGTGCAGATGTTGAACGCGGTCTCGGGTTTGCCGAAGTCGTCGGCCGCCTCGTAGCGGCGCATATACGGGCCGTCGCAGAGCGACTTCTCCATCGCGTCGACCGTGGAGATGAAGCGGGGGTCGCGTGCGTCGATCAACCCGACCTCGACCATGAGCAGGATGCTCGCGTCGAGCTCATGGCCGCCGAAGCTTTCGGCGAAGGCTTGCCGTTCTTCGCACCAGGACTTGGCGAGGATCTCTTCGCGCATGCGCGACGAATGGTCATGCCAGTAGGCTGCTCGCTCGGGCAGCCCGATCGTGCGCGCGATCTTCGCGAGGCGGTCGCAGGCGGCCCAGCTCATCAGCGCCGAACTGGTGTGCACGCGCGCACGCGTGCGCAATTCCCACATGCCTGCGTCGGGCGTGCCGTAGACGCGGATCGCCTGCTCACCGACTGCTTCGAGATACGGAAACTCGGCAAGCCCGGCCCGGCTCAGCAGCCGGTGGTCGTGGAAGGCCTGCGCTGCGCCGAGCACGATGTTGCCGTACACGTCGTGCTGGAAGTGCTCCTGTGCCTGGTTGCCCACGCGCACCGGTCCCATGCCGCGGTAGCCCGGAAGGCCGTCGACGAAGGACTCCGGCAGTTCGCGCTCCAGCCCGATGCCGTAGAGCGGCTGGATGTGCTCGCCGCGCGAGCCGATCACCACGTTGGAGAGCCAGCGGAGGTAGTCCTCCATCGTGCCCACTTCCGAGAGGCTGTTGAGGGCGCGCACCACGAAGAAGGCGTCGCGCAGCCAGCAGTAGCGGTAGTCCCAGTTGCGCTGGCTGCCCGGCGCCTCGGGGATGCTTGTGGTCATCGCAGCGACGATCGCGCCGGTGTCCTCGTAGAGCGAGAGCTTGAGCGTGATCGCGGCACGGATCACCGCGTCCTGGTATTCGAACGGGATCGCGAGCCGCTTGCTCCAGGTGCGCCAGTAGGCGATGGTTTCCTGCTCGAAGTGGCGCGCGGTGTCGGCGATGCCGTCATTCAGCGTCTCGTCGGCGCCGAGCACGAAGTTGTGCTCGCGCGAAAGCACGAAGGGCTGGTGCGACAAGATGTGCGAGACCGGTGCATCGGTGTTGAGCCGCAGCGCGAACTCGGGGCCGACATAGCGGATGTGATTGCTGCCACGCGTGATGGTCGGCGGCGCCGCACCCCACTGGAAACGCGGCGCGAGCTTGACGCGAATGCGCGGCGCGCCGACGACCGGCTTCACTCGGCGCACCATCGTCAGCGGCCGGAAGTAGCGCGAGCGGCTGTGGAAGCGCGGCGCGAAGTCGGTGATCTCGATGCACTGCCCCGCGGTGTCGAAGAGCTGCGTGCGCAGCACCGCGGTGTTCGGCTCGTACCACTGCTTGGACGAGGCGAAGTCCTCGAGCTCGATGCTCCACGCGCTCGCTTCCTCGCCCGGATGCAGCAGCGCATTGAAGACCGGATCACCGTCGAAGCGCGGCAGGCAGCACCACACTACTCGGGCGCGGGAATCGATGAGCGCGCTGTACGCGCAGTTGCCGATCACACCGACTTCGAGCGATTGCCCGGCCGGGGGGCCGAATCCGGGTCGTGCGGTGGGGCGGGTCAGCGCTTCGTCGTGGGGCGGCGCCTCGTCGCTCACTCCGGCGGCGCCGGCGATCGACTGGCCGGCGCGATCCTCGACGGTTTCGGTGTCTTTCTGAAGGGTTGTCAAACCGGCCTCCTCGGGGTTGTTGTTGCGGGCGCTGCGAGCAGGTCGCGCGTGGCCACGAGCCATTCGAAGACCGCGCGCGGCGAATCGAGTCGATGCAGCGCCAAGCTGGGCCCCGAGCCGACCTTGACGCCGACGCCGCCGCGCGGCTGCACGATCGCGAAGCCGTTTTCGTCGGTGGTGTCGTCGCCCGCGAAGATGGGCACACGGCCCGCGAAAGGCGCCTCTTTCATGAAGGCGTCGATGGCGATGCCCTTGTTGATGCCAGCGGGCTTCACTTCGAAGACGAATTTGCCGTGCATCAGTTCGAGCTGCGGCTGGCCTTCGATCACGCGCTGCATGGCGTCGCGGCATACCGCTTCTAGCTGCGGCGCGAGCCGGTAGTGCAGCGCGATGGCAGCATGCTTGCGCTCGACCAGCAGGCCTTCATGCACGCCGGCGAGTTCGTTGGCGGCTTCGAGCACCAGCGTGAGATCGGGTGGACGCTGCTCCTGCATGTGGCCTTCGGCGTCGCGACGCTGCACGCCGTGTTCGCCCGCGGCCGGCAATCGCAGTGGGGCGAGAAAGCGATCGATCACGTCGATCTGCCGTCCCGAGACGACTGCGAGCGCACCGCCAAGCAGTTCGGCGAGGTCACTCAGAAGCGGGACGAGCGCGGCGGGCACATGCACCGCCTCGGGCGTTTCGGCGAGATCGACCAGCGTGCCGTCGAAGTCGAGGAAGAGCGCCGCGTCGTGTGTGAGTCGGGGGGGCTGCTGCATGGAAGAAAAACCATAGCAGACTCCCGCCGCGCGCCGCGTCGGCCAAAGCCGTCAAATCAACTTTGGGAGGAGGGTTGAAGCGCCGCATCGACGGCGGCCACTCGCGCGCGTGAGATCGCCTCGCCGATCTTCGGGCCGACCGCGCCGGCGTCGCGTGCCGCGCGGGCGATGGGTTCGGTCGCCACCGATTGCGCGGCTCCCAGCGCTGCGAGCAGGCGTTGGCGTGGCGCATAGGGACGGTCTTCGAGGCCGAGCCTTCCGCGCGCATCGCATTCGCAGGCCTGCAGGACTTCGTCGAAGCGCTCGGGCTTGCGGAAGGCATCGCAGCGTTCCAGCAGGCGCACGACGGCGGCCGCGTTGAGGTCGCCGCTGCGATGGATGTTGCCGTGTTCGCGCGCGACCACGTCGGCGAGCTCGCGGATGTCGACCGGCACGCGCCAGCGGTCGCACACATCGCGCAGCAGCTTGGCACTGCGCTGCTCGTGGCCGTGATGGCGCGGCAGGATGTCCGCGGGCGTGGTGCCCTTGCCCAGGTCGTGGACGAGGCACGCGAAGCGCACGGCCAGCGATGTCTTCATGTGCGCGGCCATGTCGAGCACCATCATCAGGTGCACGCCGGTGTCGATCTCGGGGTGATGCGCCACGGGCTGCGGGACGCCCCAGAGCCGTTCCACCTCGGGCAGCAGCACCGCGAGTGCGCCGCATTCGCGCAGCAGTTCGAACATGCGCGAAGGCTTGACCTCCATGAGGCCGCGCGAGAGCTCCTGCCAGACGCGTTCGGGTACCAGCGCATCGACCTCGCCGGCCTCGACCATCTCGCGCATGAGGACCATCGTCTCGGGGGCCACGCTGAAGTCGTCGAAGCGCGCGGCAAAGCGCGCCACGCGCAGGATGCGCACCGGGTCTTCGCGGAAGGCGTCGGTGACGTGACGCAGGCGCTTCTCGCGCAGGTCGCGCTGGCCGTCGAAGGGATCGACGAGGTCGGCGGGATCGACGTCGAGGCGGTCGGAGGCGCCGATCCTGTCCTCGGGCAATGCGATCGCGTTGATGGTGAGGTCGCGCCGTGCGAGATCCTGTTCGAGCGTCACGTCGGGCGCTGCATGCACGACGAAGCCGCGGTAGCCCGGTGCGCTCTTGCGCTCGGTTCGCGCGAGGGCGTACTCCTCGCGCGTCTCGGGATGAAGGAAGACAGGAAAGTCGCGACCCACCGGGAGGTAGCCGCGCGCGATCATCTGCTCGGGCGTCGCGCCCACGACGACCCAGTCGTGGTCGCTGCCGGGACGCCCCAGCAGCGCATCGCGGATCGCGCCGCCGACGAGATAGGTTTGCATCGCGCGAGTGTAGGACGCTGATGCGCCCCAGCGCCCGCGAGGGTCAGCGCTGCAGGCGGTAGGGTTCGTCGAAGAGGACGAACTCCTTCTCCGCGAGTCCGCCGTCGATCCAGGCCTTGACGCCGGGCAGTGCGAGGACGCGGTCGATGTAGGCGGAGATCGGCGCGGGCACCGGCAGCCCGTAGGTGCGGATGCGAGTGCACACCGGCGCGTAGTACGCGTCGGCAATGCTGAACTCGCCAAAGAGCATGGGGCCGCCGTAGCTTTCGAGCAGGCCGCCCCAGAGCTGCACGAGGCGCGCGAGGTCTGCGCGTACGCCGGCCTGGTCGCGCAGGATGAGCTGCCCCTGCTGGCGCAGGTCGGCCTCGATGTTCATCGTGCAGTGGTTGCGCAGCGATCCGAACCCAGCGTGCATTTCAGCGCACGCGCTGCGCGCCCGTGCACGGCGGGCACGGTCGGCAGGCCAGAGCTTCTTGTCGGGATGGGTCTCGGCGAGGTATTCGCAGATGGCGAGCGTGTCGTAGACCACGATGTCGCCGTCCTTCAGCACGGGCACGGTGCCGGTCGCGTTGAGCGGGAGGATCGTGTGCTTGAACTTCGAGTCGGCATCGAAGGAATCGAAGCGGACCATGACTTCCTCGAAGGCGATGCCGGCCTGCTTCATGAGCACCCACGGCCGCATGGACCAGGACGAGTAGTTCTTGTTGCCGATGTAGAGCTGGGTCATCGCGTTCTCCGGTGGGGTGCTGCAAAGCTCTCCATGCTAGCCGCAGGTAGCCCGACGATTGATGCGGAACGCAGCGGAAATTGATGCTCAGCGCGCGGTGCGATCGTCTTTTCGGGCAGAGGCTCCATGCGCGCCGTCGCCATCTGCGGTGGGCGGGCCCACCACATGTTCGACCAGCGCCACCAGCCGGGGGACCAGCGCCAGCACCACGAGCGCCATCAACGCGCTGATGATCGCGGTGAGCTCGCGCCCGAGGCCGCAGGCCATGCCGATCGCGGCGGTCATCCACAGCCCGGCTGCGGTGGTCAGGCCCTCCACATGCCGCTCATCGCGGCCGCGCTTGAGGATCGTGCCCGCGCACAGGAAGCCGATGCCCGCCACCAGGCCCTGGATCACACGGCTCATGTCCGCCGATGTGGAGCCGCCCTGTTGCGGCACGAGCACGAAGAGCGCCGAGCCGAGCGCCACCAGCATGTGGGTGCGCACACCCGCGGCCTTGCCGTGCTGTTCGCGCTCGAAGCCGAGCATGAAGCCCAGCACCGCGGCGAGCAGCAGGCGGATGAGGATGCGCAGCGCCTGCGTGATCTCCCCGACATCGGAGAACTCGGCGGCGAACACCTCGTTGATCTTCTCCCAGAGCGAATCGGCCATGGTGAACCGGCGGTAGTGGAAGCTGGCCGAGTTTTGCGCGACTGCCGTCCGGTCCGCTGTAGGACTGCGGCACTTCGCCGGCTCAGCGCGGTGCGGTATCCACCGGCGGATGCGGCGCCGGATACGGTGCAAGGCTTTGCGGCAGGGGCGGCGAGCTGCCGTGCCAGCGGCGTACCGCGCGCTGGAAGAACATGCTGTTGGGGATCTTCAGCGTCGTGCCTTGCCGCGTGTCGCCGGTTTCCTCGAGCGTGGTGAAGACGAGGTTGATGTCCAGCACGCGGCCCTTGAGGCCCGGCTTCTCGCCGTTCTCGAGCACCTCCACCGTGTCGCCGGGCCAGAACATGCGCGTCGTGAAGATCAGCAGCGCGCAGAACATGTTCGACAGCACGCTCCAGGCGGCGAAGAAGGCCACCGCACCGACGGTGGCGAAACCGGTGAACGCGGTCCAGAGCACGGTGCCCGAGGCGCCAAGGCGCTCCAGTGCCCAGAGCGTGGCGCCGCCGTAGATCAGGAAGCCGGCCGTGCGGCGGGTGACCATGGCCACGTTGTGAGGAAGCGTGTAGCTCCTCGTCACGCGCTCGATGAGTCGGCGCACGAAGCGGTACAGCAGCCACGCACCCAGCATGATGAGCGCGACCTCCGCGATCGGGACGATGATCTCCAGCCATTCGTTCGCCCAGTTGGGCAACTGGGCGCGCAGGCTCTGCAGGGTCCGGTTCAGGGCAGGTCCTTGTTGGGTTCAGGCTCTGCGAGATCGCGCGGGCCGACGCGGCCGAGCTTGTCCTTGATCGATTGCGGCCGCCCGGTGATCAGGGCCGCGTAGTTGGTGGTGTTGGCGAGCACCTTCTTCACGTAGTCGCGCGTCTCGTTGAACGGCACGTTCTCGGCCCAGATCGCGGCTTCCATGCTCGGCCCGTTGCGCCAGCTGCGAGGGCGGCCGGGGCCCGCGTTGTACGCGGCGGCGGCGAGCGGCATGGAGCCGTCGAAGTCGTCGAGCGCAAGCTTGAGGTAGTTGGTGCCGATCGTGATGTTGGTGTCCCGGTCGGTGATCTGGCCCGGGGTGAAGTCGGACATGCCGATCTTCTTCGCGGTCCAGCGTGCGGTGGCCGGCATGACCTGCATCAGGCCCGACGCGCCGACGCCCGAGCGCGCGTCCATGACGAAGCGGCTCTCCTGGCGGATCAGGCCGTAGACATAGGCGGGATCGAGGCCGATCTCCTGGCTCTTGCGCACCACGGTGTCGCGGAAGGGCATCGGGAAGCGCTGGTCCACGTCGATCATGCCCTTGGTGCGCTCGCTGGTGTTGATGCAGCGGTCCCACACCTCGCGCTGGCACGCGAAGTCGGCGGCGGCGAGCAGCTCGCGGTCGCCCATGCCGCCGCGATCGTGCAGGTTGGTGGCGTAGTTCCATTCGCGCGTGCCTTCGGGGCGCAGGCCGATCGAGATGGCGTAGAGCGCGCGATTGAGCGCAGGGTTGTTGCGCGCGGCTTTCTTTTCCTCGGCCGTGAGCGGCGCGGGGCGCGTGGGCACGGCGGCGCGCTGTCCCATTTCTTCGAGTGCGAGCAGTTCGTAGAAGCCGCGCGTGCCGGCGATGCTTTCGTACAGCGCACGGGCCTGCGCGCGGCGTTCGTCGCCGCCGTAGGCCGCCAGCGCGCGGGCCTTCCAGTAGACCCAGGTCGGGTCCTGCTGCTGCGTTTCGCTCATCGCGTCGATCGAGGCGTGCACCACCTTCCAATCGCCGGTGCGCATCGCGGCGCGGGCCTTCCAGGCGAGCATTTCGTCGGAGAGGTCGCTGTTCTTCGTGACGTACGAGAAATAGGTGTTGGCCGTCGGGGAGAGCTTGGTGGCCGCCTGTCGACCGATGGTGCCCCAGAGCCAGTTGCGCTCTTCCGCGGACAGCATCGGGCCCCACTTGCCGTCAAGCTGCGATGCGGCCATCTCAGGGTCGGCAATCGCGAGCTTGATCAGCGCGAGCACCACGATCTCGCGGCGCGACTTGGCAGCGACCACTGCGCGGCTCGCCAGGAACTTGCCGACGTTGGCGTTCATGTCGTCGAACAGCGGAATCGCATCGGGCGCCACGATCATCACCGCGCGGCGTGCGGTTTGCGGGCGATTGGCCTCGATCGACAGACGCGCCTTCTTCCATGCGTCGTTGGGCGACATCTGGCCCGCGCTGATCATGCGGTCGGCGGCGGTGAGGCAGCCGTCGTCGAGATCGCGCTGGGCGAACCAGTTGCGGCGCACCTCTTCCACCTGGCCCTTTGTCGCGGTGCCGGACTGCAGCGTCTCGATCAGCACCGCATAGCAGCGGACCTGCGCGTCGTCGTTCATGCGGAAGGCGGGATGCATGCTGGTGAAGCCGCTCCAGTCGCGGCGCTGGCCGGTCAGCAGAAGCCAGTCGTTGCGCAGGCGGTCTTCCTGGTAGGTGCCTGCGTATTGCGCGAGGAAGGCCTGAACCTCATCCTGGCTTGCCTCGAACAGGCGGGCCTTGAGTTCCCAGTAGGCGGCCCAAGGTTCGAGCACATGGCCGCGCGCCTGCGGCAGGAGTGCGGAGAGACGCGCTTTGTCGCCGCGCTGGGCGGCCTGTTTCATCTGCAGGAGAACGTCGTCGTTCGTGTTCTGCGCATGCGCGGACTGGGTTGCACCAACGGCAGCGAAGAGCGAAAAAACAAGGGAAGAAAGGGCGGCGCGGGGCCGGCGGCGGACCGGTGCCAAAATGCTCGCGAATTGCATCGGGGGATTATGGACAAGTCAAACGGTGCCGACACCTCGGCAACTGCCAACTTTCTCAAAACTCAGTTACGTAGTGCACTGGTGGAGCAGCGTCTTGCGATGCCGGACAGGCTCGCGCGCGCCGATCTGCTCCAGCGCGTGATGCGCATCTGGCTCGTCGGACGACCGGACACGGTGATCGGTGCCTACTGGCCGATCAAGGGCGAGTTCGATCCGCTGCCTGCGCTGCATCGCTGGAAGGAAGACGGCGAACTGCTCGACGAGCCGCAGCGACGGCGCATCGGACTGCCCGTGGTCGACCGGGTGCACAAGACGCTGACGTTTCATGCGTGGTATCCGGGCTGCCCGATGGAGAACGATGCCTACGACATCCCCAAGCCCAAGGACACCGAACTGATCGTGCCGACGCTGCTCTTCGTGCCTTGCCTGGGCTACAGCGCCGGGGGGTATCGGCTAGGTTACGGTGGCGGCTTTTATGACCGCACGCTGGCGGCCCTGGAGCCGAGGCCGTTCACGGTTGGGCTGGGTTTCACGAATGGCTTCATCGAAAGCTTCGAGCCGGAAGCGCATGACGTGCCTCTGGACGCCATCCTCAACGACAACGGCGTCGTCTGGCCGATCGGCTGATCAATCCAGCTGATCGATCGTGTCGGGGTCCGGCACTTCGCCGATCGTCTCGCGTGTGATCGCGGCCTGGCCCTGCAGCCATTCGCAGAACGCCTGAATCTCCGGGCGCGGCGCGCTGCGCGGTCCGGTGATGAGCCAGTAGCCCATCGGTGAATCCATGCGGTGGTGCGGCAGCACCTCCACGAGGTCGCCATTGGCAAGGCTTTCGGCGATCAGCGAGCTGCGGGCGAGCACCAGCCCCTGCCCGGTGAGCGCGGCCTGCACCATCTGGTAGGCGTAGTTGAAATAGAGCCAGCGCCGCGGTTGCGCCCGCGCCATCTCGTGGACCTCGAACCAGCGGCGCCACGTCAGCCATTCGAGGTGCGTGCGGTGTGCGTCGCCGGCCTCGATCAGCGTGAAGCGCGCGATGTCCGCCGGACCCTTGATCGGCGGGTTGGTCTTGATCAGCCAAGGGCTGGCGACCGGCGTGATGGTCTCGCCGAACAGGCGCACCGAACCCCTGGGCATGTTCTCGGCCGGCCCGTAGCGCAGGGCGAGGTCGACGTCGGCGACATCCATGTCCAGCGCCATGTCGCTTGCGTCGATGCGGATGTCGATTTCCGGGTTGTCGCGCTGGAAGGCCTCCAGCCGCGGAATCAGCCACATCGACGCGAAGGACGCGAAGGTGGTGAGCGACACGCTCTTGCGTCCCGCGTTCTGCCGGATCTGGCGCACCGTGCCGTCGATGCGCGGCAGCGACTGCTGCACCGCCAGCAGCAGTTGCGCGCCAGCGCTGGTGAGTTCCACGGCCCGCGTGTGTCGCAGGAACAGACCCACACCCACTTCTTCTTCCAGCGACTGGATCTGCCGGCTCACGGCGGATTGGGTCAGCGCCATTTCCTCGGCGGCGGCGCGGAAGTTCAGGTGACGGGCGACGGCTTCGAAGGCGCGGAGGTGGCCGGCGGAGATCGGCCGGGAACGCAGGTGGGTCTGGGAATGCAGCATCGGGGGTTGGCTTCGGCGGCGGGTTGATTGATGCGAAACCGGAATCAGTAGGCTACCGCGTTTTCATTGGACTGCCAACGGCGGCAGGAAGATCATTCATTCCCGAAGCGCGCCATTCGCGAGCTCACCACCAGGAGATCATCATGTCCGCCGTTGCCACCACCACCACGCTTTCGTCCGTTGCATCGACCCGTCCGGTCGCGGTGCCGTCGGCCGTGCGCCGCGGTGCATGGCAGCTTGAGGCCGGGCATGCGATGAGCCTCAAAGCCTCCAGCGCGAGCGTTCTGCGCATCCGGCAGGGCCGGGTGTGGGTTACCCGCGATGCCACCGCCAATTGGGGCAGCGAAGACTTGGTGCTTGCACCCGGCGAATCGCTGACCGTTGCCGCGGGCGAGCGCATCGTGATGGAACCGTGGGACAGCCACGGCGCCACTTACAGCTGGGACGCCGTCCAGCCGACCGCCCGCGCGGGCTGACCCGCGCTCCGGCGATCAGCCGGAGATGTCGAATCGGGAGCGCAGCGCGATGAAATATTCGAGCGCTGCGCGCCCGTCGAGCGCATCCACGTCCACGAGATCTTCGTGGACGTCGACTTCGGCAAGCCCCATCTCGAAGCGCTGATAGCGCCGCTGCGCCAGTACGCCGTCATAGAGCACGCGGAGCGCCACATGCCGCGGATCGGCTTCCAGCCGTGCCAGCAGCGCCTGCACCGCGGCGGGCGGCCCTTCCAGGTGCTGGCAGAAGCGCATTCCGTCGAATACCAGGAGCCCGGTGATTCCATCGCGCAGGTTGCGTGCGCGCGCGAGGGTCACGATCTGACCGACGACGGTCGTGGACTGGTCAGTGGCGAGGAGGCTGATATAGAGGACTTCCCGAAGAGGCGGCATCTGTCATCGTGTGTAGGGCGAAAGCAGTTTAGGAGGCAGGAGGAATCCTCGAAATGTCAAAAGACATGCATGGGCGACCTATAGTGAATTGGTGAATTTCGAGGATCACCCGTCTCCGGTTTCGCCGCCCGATTGCCCGCATCCGTGCGACGCATGCGGCCTGCGTCGCAACCCGGCGTTCCTGCCGATGTCGGCGGACGAGGTGCGGGTCATCGAATCGTTCCGCATCGGAACGCGGGCCTTCGAGGCCGGTCGTCCGGTCATCGACGAGTTCCGGCTGAGCGGCCAGCTCTTCACCCTCTATTCCGGCTGGGCGTTCCGCTTCAAGACGCTGGCGGATGGGCGGCGGCAGATCCTGAGCTTCCTGCTGCCCGGCGATTTCATCGGTTTGCAGGACGAATTCGCCGACGGCCACACCCACGGCGTCGAGGCGATGACCGCGGTCACCCTTTGCGCGTTCGAGCGCGAGCGGCTCTGGGAGCTCTTCCGGGCGCATCCCAAGCTGGGCTACGACATCACCTGGCTGGCCGCGCGGGAGGAAAAGATGGTCGATGACAACCTCGTGACCACCGGCCGCCGCAGCGCGAGCGAACGCGTGGCGATGTTGCTGATGCATCTCTATCGCCGCGCCGAGCGGCTCGGCATGGTGCGCGATGGCTGGGTGGAGTTTCCGCTGAGCCAGCAACACATCGCCGACGCCCTGGGCCTCTCCCTGGTTCATACCAACAAGACGCTGCGGCGACTCCGGCAGCTCAACCTTCATCGGCTCGAAGGCGGCTGGCTGCGCATCATGGAGCCCCACGCGCTCGAAAAGCTGGGCGACTACTTCGAGCGGCCGATGCAGCCGACGCCGCTGATTTGAGAGCGTCACGCCTGCCCTGCAGTCAACCCGGCGTTCGGCAGATACTGCGAGAGTCATAGGACCGTGGCGTTTCGCACAGTTGGCCGAATGGTAGTAGTTAAGGCTTAATCCTGATGTGTATCATCCTGCAACTAATGTCTCTGGGGCCGTGATGTTTCGCGACAAGTTTGAGCAATGGGCTCGTTGATCCTGGAAGCCCTCACGGCCTCCTACAACTCCGCCGCGACGCTGTCGGAAACCTTGGCCTCGGCCTGGGAGGACAACCGCGTTCCGGTGCTGCTGGTGGACGACGGCTCCAGCGACGGCTCTGCTGACTACGCCGAGCGCTGTGAGGGCGTGCGGGTCATCCGCCAGCGCAACGCCGGCCCTTCGGTGGCGCGAAACCGCGCGATCCTCGAAAGCCGGGCGGATTTCGTGCTGTTCCTCGACAGCGACGATCTGCTCTTGCCCGGCTATAGGGCGGCGTTCGAGTCGGCGCTGGCCGCGAATCCGGACGCCGATGTGTTCATCTGCGGCATGCAGGTGGTGGACGACGAAGGCCGTCCGGTCGACCGCCATGCGGCGCCCAGCCTGCAACCGACGGCCTTCCTGAGCGTGCTGGGCGGCGAACCGGTGCCGACCAACGGCATCATCGTGCGGCGCGATGTCTTCGCGCGCAGCGGTGTGTTCCGGCCGGGGCTTCATCACGCGGAAGATCTGGACCTCTGGCTGCGCATCGCGGCGGCGACCGACAAGTGGGTCCGCATGGACCACTCGCTCGCCGTGTATCGCCTGCGCGGCGGCTCGCTGAGCAAGAACGGGCCGGCGATGTGGCGGGGCATCCGGCAGGTGGTCGGCATGGCGTCGCGCCTGCCGGTCGGGTCGCCGAGATTGCGCCGCGTCACCGCGCGCCACGCACTGCAGGGCGGTGCGCGCTACGTCTACAACATGGCCTTCGCGCCGATGCTGCGCCAGCGCGCGCGTTCGTCGGTCGCCGAAGCCCTGCGTGAAGTGGCGCGGTTGCCGGTGCGCTTCTGGCCGCTGGTGCTGCGGGACGGTTTTTCCAGCCTGCGGCGGCGGCAAGGGTCGCATTGATGCCGGAGTTCAGCGTCGTCATCCCTTGCTACAAGCAGGCGCATCTGCTGCCGGCGGCGATCGAATCGGCGCTTGCGCAGGCGCGCGACGTGGATCTCGAAGTGATCGTGGTGGACGACGGTTCGCCAGACAACGCTTCCGAAGTCGCGAGCCGCTACGAAGGCGTGATCGTGATCCGCCAGCCCAATGCGGGCCTGTGCGCGGCGCGCAATCGCGGCATCCTGCGCTCTAGCGGGCGCTTCCTGCTTTTCCTCGATTCGGACGATTACCTTCGCCCCGGCATGCTCGCCGCGGCCGCGCGTGCCTTTGCCGAATCGGATGAGCTCGACGTGGTCCACGGCTATGCCGACGTGGTGGACGAAGGCGGCGAGAAGGTCATCGGCGAATATGGCGGGCAGGACATCAGCCGTGATGCGCTGCACAGGCTGCTCCGGAAGAACATCGGTCCGCCGAACACCTTCGTCGTGCGGCGCGAGGTGCTCTCGCAGGTCGGCCTCTTCGACGTCGGCCTGCGTTCCTGTGAAGACTGGGACCTCTGGCTTCGCATCGCCGGACGCGGGGGCAAGTTCGGGCTCGCGCGCGATATGCGGAGCGTCTATCGGATGGTGCCCGGCAGCATGAGCAAGAACGTGGAAGTGATGTGGCGCGCCGGGCGCGCGGTCATCAACCGCAATGCACGCACCCATGCGGACTGCCGTTCGTGCCGCAAGGCGAGTCATGTCGGCATCGTCGGCTTTTCGCTGTCGTTGCGGCCGCTGCTGCGGGATCTGGTCCGCTCGCCCGGCGGCAAGTCGCGCGCGGCTGGCATCCTGCTTCGCAACCCCAGCCTGCTGGGCTGGCAACTACGACGGTTTCTTCGGATCGACAGATGAATAGCGAAATCAGCAGCGACAGCGCCACTGAAGGCAAGGCGGAGCTTCCGCTCAAGGTGCTCATCATCGGCTGCGGCGCGGTGGTGGAGGAATACCAGGGGCCGGCGGCACGCGAGGCAGAGCGCCAGGGATGGCTCGAAGTCGTCGGTCTGGTGGACCGCAGCGAAGAGCGGCTGGCGCGCTGCCAGAGCCTCTTTCCCTCCGCAAAGTGCTATACCGACCTCGACCGTGCGCGCGAAGCCGACATCGCGCTGATCGCCACGCCGGCGCGCAGCCATGCGGATCTCGCGATCTCGCTTCTCGGCCGCGGCTACAACCTGCTGGTCGAAAAGCCGATCTGTGCCACCGCCGCCGAGGCGCGCACCATGCGCAGCGAAGCGGATCGCCTCGGTCGCATGCTGGCAGTGGGCCACTTCCGGCGCTTCTTCCCGGCCATCGAAACCATCCGCACCATGATCACCTCCGGCGTGTTCGGGCAGGTGCGTCGCGTCGTGGCTGACGAGGGTGGCACGTTCCGCTGGCCGGCTGCATCGGCTGGATTCTTCACGCGGCAGGAGGGCGGCGGCGGTGTCACTCTGGACATCGGCATCCACATGCTCGAGATCCTGGTGTCATGGCTCGGCATGCCCGAGGTCGTGGACTACGCCGACGACGCCATGGGTGGCGTGGAGATCAACAGCGCCGCCAAGCTGCGCTGGCCGGGCGGAACCGAGGCGGACATCCGCCTGAGCTGGGACGTGGAGCTGGCCAACCGCTATCGGGTCGAGTTCGAAAAGGCGACCGTCACCTGGCGCACCGGGCAGGCGACCGATCTCGTGATCGAGATCGACGGCGTGGCCATCCCTCAGCTCGCGACGGGCCGCCAGCAATACGGCAGCACCGCTGAATATTCGACGCCGGCACACGGCTATCTCGGCGCCTTCACCGCGCAATGGAAGGACGTGGTGGACGCGGTCCGCGAGAACCGCAAGCCCCGCGTCAGCGGCGGCACGGCCATGGCCGCGCTGTCGCTCGTCGAAACGATGTACGCCCGCAAGCGGCTGATGGACATGCCTTATTTCGATCCGGAAGAGTCCGCCCGCGCCCAGCAGCTCGTGGAGGCCGCGTGACCATGCAAGTCGCAGTGCTCGGAGGTTCCGGATTCGTCGGCACCCGCCTGATGGAGAAGTGGGTGCTGGGCGGCACGCACGATGTGCGCGCGATCGTGCGCAGCCCCTACAGTCTTGCCCGCATGGCGCGCTTCGCGCTGCCCTCATGGAAGCAGGCCGACGTCTTCGACGCAACCGCGCTGGCCGAAGCCGTTCGCGGCTGCGATGCGATGGTGCACGCCATTGTCGGAGACCCCCGACAGATCGTTTGTGCCGCGGAGGCCGCGGTGGAGGCGTGCAAGACGGCGGGCGTCCGGCGGCTCGTCTACCTCAGCAGCGCCTCGGTGCATGGGCAGAACCCGGCGGCCGGCACCAACGATGCCACCCCGCTCAAGGACGACCAGCCCAATGACTACAACAACGCCAAGGTGCGGGCCGAGCGCGTGCTGCGCGAAGCCTCGGGCGTGGAAGTCTGCATCCTGCGCCCCGGCATCGTCTACGGACCGCGCTGCCAGTGGTTTGGCGGGCTGCCGCGCGCCCTGCATTCGAAACAGGCGTTCCTGGTCGAGGGCGGACATGGGCTGTGCAACCACATCTACGTCGACAACCTGATCCACGCGATCGAGCTGGGTCTTGCGCATCCGCGTGCGACCGAGGGCGCGTTCTACGTCGCGGACAGCACCTGCATGACGTGGCGCGAGTTCTACCAGCCGCTCGTGCAGGCGCTGGGCTTCGAGTTGTCGGACTTCCGCGACGTGCCCGCGGCGGGCGTCCCGGCTCGATCGTTGCGTGAGCGCGTTGCGTGGGCCAAGCAGGTGCCGGCATCGCGAATGATTCTTCCGATGTTCAGCCGACGCCTCAAGGACGCGGTCAAGGCCGGCCTCGAGCGCTACACGGCGCCGCCGATGGCGAACGGCTTCGTATTGCCGCAGGCGCCTTCGCCTTCGCCGGACTACGAGATCAGCCAGCTGCACACCTGCGCGACGCGACTGCCGATGGATCGCGCGGTCGAGGTACTCGGCTACGCGCCGCCGCTGAGCGCCGCCGAGGGGCTCGAGCGCAGCGCGCGCTGGCTTGCGGGCCTCTGGGTCACGGCACCCGCCACGAAGAAGTGAGGGCGCGAGCGTGGCCGGTTCAGGCCGAGCGGTAGATGCGGCCGATCGCGGCCGCGATCTTCAACTTGAGTCGCCGCCGGGCGAAATCCCGATCCTCGTACGCCTTGATCGGTGCGTTGGCGAACCGGTAGTACCACTTCGTGGCCGGCGCCGGTGGACGCCCGCGCAACGCCAGCTGGATGTGCTTGCCGTGCCACGGCTTGATCGCACCGATGGCATGCGAGAGGTAGTAGCCGCCGGGCACGAAATCCATCGCGTCCGGGCCGGCGGTATTCAGCGGCGCCTCGTAGACGGTCAGCGCGAAGTTCATCGCGTCCTGGTCCGTCGAATGGAAGAGATCGAAGCTCTCGCCCACCTTGAGGTTTTCCGTGCCTTGGTTCTGGTTGAGCACCAGATCGCAAAGGTGCACCCACAGGTCGAGGAAATCCATGTGTGCGCGCGGCACCACGATGAAGCCCGAGTTGTAGTAGCGATCGAGCTCGCGCTTCGGCACGACGCCATGCGGTTCGAAGAATCGGTTCCAGAGCAGACGCTTCGGATGCCGTGCCGGAAAGGCCCAGTTGACGTCTTCGATCAGCGAAATGCCGTCGTCGGTGAACCAGCCCGAGAAGGCAGCCCAGTTGCACTTCATGACGATGTCGGGGTCCAAGTACGCCATCGCCATGACGTCCGGCGCGTGCTTTTCGAGCAGCTCGCGTATGAAGGTGGGCTTGTAGTAGGCGAAGTGCACCGGCGTGTCCAACGCCACCATGCGCAAGGTCACGCCGGGCGCGGCCTCGAGCTTGCCGGAGGCTGCATCGAATCCTGCTGCGCCCGTGATCCAGGCCGGAAGCGCACCCCGATAGCCGACCCACAAATCTCCTTGGTACCCGGCCGCGATGAGCGAATTGGCCAGTGCGGCGACGCCATAGTGATGGGTTTTTTCGAAGAGCGTGCAGAGGCTGATATTCATGAAGTCGATCGGTCGGGGCACGGAAGGCGAGTCATTAAGTGTAAACAAATGTTGTACTTTGAGGCGAAGTGCGACCTGTGCCATTTGCCATAGTTCGGCCGCTCAGAGTGACGACGCCAGTTCGCGCAGATCGTCCTCGTAGCCCTGCAGCCGCTGCCGGGCCTTGCTTCGTTGCGCCGCTGTCGTCTGGTTGTGAAGCTCGGCGATGTTGCGGCACGACTCTTCCTGGAGAGCCTCGCGCCGCAGCCGCACCGGGCCAGTCGGCTCGGCCACGCGCAACACGTAGGCGCGCACCGCGGCTTGCGCTTCGGCAGGAGCCGCCTTCTCGGCTTGCAGGCGCCGGAGCAGCGCGATGATCTCCTGCTGGCGGGTCTTGCGGTTGGCGTCGATCTCGCGCGGGTCGAAGCTGGATTGCGCGATCTGTCGCCGCAGCAGGTCGCGCTGTGACGGATCGAGCCGGCCATAGAAGTCCTCGCTGCGGTCGAGGAACTGCTCGTACCGCTTCTCCTGCTGGTCTTTCGGGGTCAGCGCGATCCACTCCTTGCGGTAGTCGGCATTGATCCGCGCGTACTTGCGCTCCAGGTGGCCGAGTTGCGCATCGTCCAGGCTCAGGGCCAGCTCGCTGCTGGCCGGCACTGCGCGCTCGGCCACCGCGAGCAACCGCGCCTGGATCGACTCGACCAGTTCGCAGGCCTGCGCGGGCGTGACGTCATCGCCCGCCAGCGTGCGCGTCTGCCGCAGCAGGTCGACGACCTTCGGCAATTCGTTCTGCCGGTGCCACTCCAGAAGCTGTGTGAGCCCGTCGCGCACGCGCGGCGTCTGGGTGCTGTCGAAATCCACGTAGCTGTCGAGCCACCAGTAGCTCACCTCGGGCAGGTTGTTGTAGGCGAGCTTGATCGCGCTGCAGGCGGCAAGGCAGCCGGCCACCAGGACTGCCGCGACCAGCGCCCCGATAATTCGCGCCAGCCTTGCGCAACGTATCCGGAAAAGTGGCATGAACCAGACCTCTCAGCAGAATCAGGAACCCATCGACGTCGTCATCATGGCGGCCGGCAAAGGCACGCGCATGAAAAGCAGCATGCCCAAAGTGTTGCATCGATTGGGCGGCCGCGCGCTGGTGGCGCATGTGATCGACACCGCGACGCGCATCGGTGCCCGCAACATCGTGGTCGTGACCGGCCACGGCGCTGCCGACGTCGAAGCGGCGCTCGAAGGCGCGGCAGCCGGCGCGACGCCCTCGTTCGCCAGGCAGGTGCCGCAGCTCGGCACCGGCCACGCGGTGCAGCAAGCGGCGCCGCTTCTGCCGGACGACGGCACGGTGGTCGTGCTGTCGGGCGATGTGCCGCTGATCGGCGAATCCACCCTCCGCGCGCTGGTCGCCCAGAGTGCCGGGCGCCGGCTCGCGCTGCTGACCATCCGCACCCCAAACCCGAAAGGCTACGGCCGGATCATTCGCGCCGAAGGTCAGGACGACGGCGAGGTGCTCGCGATCGTCGAAGAAAAGGACGCCACCCAAGCCCAGCGCGCCATCGACGAGGTCTACACCGGCGTGATGGCGGTGCCGAGCCGTCTGCTCAAGGCGTGGCTCGCGCGCCTCGACAACAAGAACGCGCAGGGCGAGTACTACCTGACGGACGTGGTCGGCTTTGCCTCGGTCGACGGCGTGCCGATCGTGGCGCACCGCACGGACGACGCAATCGAGGTGCTCGGCGTCAATTCGCCCTCGCAGCTGGCGGCGCTCGAACGGGCCTTCCAGCTTCGCCAGGCCGAGGCGCTCATGGACCAGGGCGTGCGCCTGGCCGATCCGGCGCGCTTCGACCTGCGCGGCACGCTGGCCTGCGAAGCGGACGTGGAGATCGACATCAACTGCGTCTTCGAGGGCGCGGTCTCGCTCGGCGCCGGCGTCACCGTGGGCGCGAACTGCGTGATCGCCAATGCGCGCATCGAGACCGGCTCGGTGATTCATCCCTTCACGCACATCGACGGCGAGAAGGCCGGCGTGACGGTCGGCGCGGGTTCGCTCGTGGGACCCTTCGCACGGTTGCGTCCTGGCGCTCGCCTGGGGGCCGAGGTGCACATCGGCAACTTCGTCGAGGTCAAGAACTCCACGCTCGCGGCCGGTGCGAAGGCGAACCATCTGGCCTACCTCGGCGACGCCACGGTGGGCGAGCGAGTCAACTACGGCGCCGGCAGCATCACCGCGAACTACGACGGCGCCAACAAGCACCGCACGATCATCGGCGACGACGTGCACGTGGGCAGCAACTGCGTGCTGGTGGCGCCGGTCACCATCGGCGCGGGCGGCACCGTCGGCGGCGGTTCGACGGTGACCAAGAGCACCGAGCCCGGTGCGCTGACGATCTCTCGTGCGCGCCAAACCAGCTTTCCGAACTGGCAGCGCCCGAAGAAGGCACCAAAGGCCTGAACGGCCTCAGTCAAGCCCGGGCAGCGGCACGCGCGGCGAGAACTTCGCGCGCTTGACGCTGAAGAAGGCCTTCACGTTGCGCACGTTGGCATCGTTCGTGAAGAGCCGCTGCGCCAGTGCGTGGTAGCCCGGCATGTCGCCCACGGTGACCATCAGCACGAAATCCGGCCCCGGCGATACGCGGTAGCACTGCTGCACCGCATCCTCAGCCACTGCGCGCTGCTCGAAAGCATCGAGCGCCGAAGCGTCCTGCCTGTCGAGCGAAACCTCCACGATCGCGGTGAGCAGCGGCGCGATGCGGCCGGCGTCGAGGATCGCGACTTCGCTTTCGATCCAGCCTGATTCGCGCAACCGCCGCACCCGGCGCAGGCAAGTCGGCGGGGAGATGTTGAAGCGCTCGGCCAGCGACTGGTTGCTCAGCGAGGCGTCGCGTTGCAGGGCATCCAGAAGGCGGAGGTCGGTTTCGTCGATGTTTATTTCTTTCACAAAAGAGGATTGTTACGGAATAAAAGCGCATTCGATAGCGGTTGTGAAATCAATCTTGGTGGACCAATAAAAAATAGACTGCAAATTTCATTTCCATGCTCCTACGATCGGACCAACTTCCAACCGGAGCTTCTCCTATGTGTGGCATCGTCGGCGCCGTTTCAGGGCGCAACATCGTTCCCGTTCTCGTGCAGGGCCTGCAACGCCTCGAATACCGCGGCTATGACTCGTGCGGCGTGGCGGTGCATGCCGATGGGTTGCAGCGCGCGCGCACCACGTCCCGCGTGGCCGATCTGCTCGCGCAAGTGCAGGAAGACCACATCGAGGGACTGACCGGCATCGCGCACACGCGGTGGGCGACGCACGGGGCGCCGGCGGTCCACAACGCGCACCCGCACTTCAGCCATGGCCCCGGCGCGGATGCCGCAACGGCCCGGCCCGGCCGCATCGCGCTGGTCCACAACGGCATCATCGAGAACCACGAGACGCTGCGCGAGGCGCTGCAGGCCAAGGGCTATGTCTTCGTGAGCCAGACCGACACCGAAGTCATCGCGCACCTCATCGACAGCCACTACGACGGCGATCTCTTCGAAGCCGTGAAGGCGAGCGTCAAGCAATTGCATGGGGCTTATGCGATCGCCGCGATCTGCCGCGACGAACCGCACCGCGTGGTCGGCGCGCGAGCGGGTTCGCCGCTGATCCTCGGCGTGGGCAAGGAGCAGGGCGAGAACTTCCTCGCAAGCGATGCCATGGCACTGGCCGGCGTGACCGACCAGATCGTCTACCTCGAAGAAGGTGACGTGGTCGACATCCAGCCCGGCAAGTACTGGATCGTCGACCGCGCCCACAAGCCGGTGACCCGCCCGGTGCGCACCGTGCAGGCGCACAGCGGCGCGGCCGAACTGGGGCCCTACCGCCACTACATGCAGAAGGAGATCTTCGAGCAGCCGCGCGCGATCGCCGACACGCTCGAAGGCGTGGAAGGCATCGTGCCGGAACTCTTCGACGGCATCTCCAGCGACGGCACGCCCGGCGCAGCAGCCTGGCGCGTCTTCAAGGAGATCGACAAGGTGCTGATCCTCGCCTGCGGCACCAGCTACTACAGCGGTTGCACCGCCAAATATTGGCTGGAGTCCATCGCGAAGATCCCGACGCAGGTCGAGATCGCGAGCGAGTACCGCTATCGCGAATCGGTCCCCGACCCGAAGACGCTGGTGGTGACGATCAGCCAGTCGGGCGAGACCGCCGACACGCTGGCCGCGCTCAAGCACGCGCGTTCGCTGGGCATGGAGCACACGCTCACGATCTGCAATGTCGCGACCAGCGCGATGGTGCGCGAATGCAAGCTGGCCTACATCACGCGCGCCGGTGCGGAGATCGGCGTCGCGTCGACCAAGGCGTTCACCACGCAGCTTGCGGGCCTCTTCCTGCTGACGCTCGCGCTGGCGCAATCGAGAGGCCTGCTGAGCCAGGAGGACGAAGCGCGCTACCTGAAGGAAATGCGCCACCTGCCGGTCGCGCTGCAATCCGTGCTCGCGCTGGAGCCGCAGATCATCAGTTGGTCGGAGGACTTCGCGCGCAAGGAAAACGCGCTCTTCCTCGGCCGCGGACTGCACTTCCCGATCGCGCTCGAAGGCGCGCTCAAGCTCAAGGAAGTGACCTACATCCACGCCGAGGCCTATGCCGCGGGGGAACTGAAGCATGGCCCGCTCGCGCTCGTGACCAGCGAAATGCCCGTCGTCGCGGTCGCGCCCAACGATGCGCTGCTCGAAAAGCTCAAGAGCAACCTGCAGGAAGTGCGCGCGCGCGGCGGCGTGCTGTACGTGCTGGCCGATGGCGACACGCGCATCGACAGCTCCGAAGGCATGCACGTGATCCGCATGCCCGGGCACTACGGCGCGCTGTCACCGCTGCTGCATGTCGTGCCCCTGCAGCTGCTGGCGTATCACACCGCCTGTGCACGCGGAACCGACGTGGACAAGCCCCGGAACCTGGCGAAGAGCGTCACGGTCGAGTGAGTCAGACAACGCCTGCGGCGGCCAAGGCTGCCCAGGCGGTATGCGGATGAGCGATGTCGCTGTGGGCGCCCGAAGGCAGGCCACCGTGAACGATCACCGTGTTGCCATCGAGATTGAGCCACTTGCCCTTGGCGAACGGGTACTTCTGCCCGGGCTGGGAAAGGGGCTGCACCACGGCATTGACTGCCTGGGCGCCGTCGAACCCCATGCCTCCCCATCGCTGCACCTGGTCCTGAGCGGCGGCGGAATCGTCCTGATTCGCAAAGCTTGCGACAGGGTAGGAGCGGCCGACGGCGAGGTCCTTTTGCGAGAAGGTCGTCATGAGCGGACCGTCCACTCGCACGGCCATGCCTTTCAGTGCGCCAGATCGGGCCTGGTCGTGAGGCAACTGGTCGGCGAACGCGAAGTGTGAGAACGCGCCCTGGAGCAGGAACAGCGACTTCACGGGAGAACGGTCCTTCTCTAACGTGGAGGGCATGCCCAGGAGCGAGAACGACACCAGCCGCGCACCGAAGGAGTGGCCCAGCAAGTGCACTCGCGTCCGGCCGGCCTTTGCAGCGATCTGCGCGAGCAACTGGGCGCCAAGCCCCTTTTGCCCGACAACGCCCGCGCGCTCCTTCATCTGCCAGTAGGTGCCGACTCGCAGTGCGTCTTTCGCTCCGGCCCACAGCTTCTTGAAAGGATCGCCGAAGCCCGCGGCACCGCCGGCGGGGGCCTGACCACTCATCGCACGCTCGCCGAGCACTTCGAGCAGTTGGCGCCACTTCATGTCGCTGAGGCCCGCAATCGCACCTTCGGCGTTGTCCGGTTGCTTGCTGTCCAGAGCAGGAGCCGACTCGGACGCCAGAAGCTTGCCGAGCTTCGAGCGAAATTCCTTCAGCGCGTCTTCCGACTTGGGGCTCGCTTCGAGCGCCGCCGTCAACTCGGAAAGCAACGTCAGTTGACCGGGGTCGTCATAGCCCTTGCGCAGCTCCTTCAGAACCTGCGCGGGGGTGGCCTGTGCGGCGGGGACCGGTGGACCACCGCCTATCGAGGCGCTACCGCCACCGCCGGTCATCACATGGTCCATCGAAGCGTTCTGCGCATCGTCGGGCCACAGGATGGACGGCCAGACGATGCCGACAACGCCCATGCGCGTGTCGGCACTCTTGGGAGGCGTTGCGTCCAGAACCTTGCGCACCTCGCCGAAGAAGCGGTCGTACAGCGCCAGCGCCGCCGCGTGGTCGTTGTTCCACCCATGCGAGAAGACGAAGAGATCGGTGATCTGCTGCGAAGCGAGATCGGCTGTCAGTCGATCGATGGCCCCCGCGTCTTCCAGTGCGCCGAGCTTGTCGAAGGCGATCAGCCAGAAGGGGAAGCCTTGCAGTTTGTCGGCCATCCTGTGCTCCTTCAATCGGTTCGGTATCGCTTACACACTCTGGATCGCGCGCATGAGATCCACAAGACCATGTCCTTCGAAGTAGCGCTCGCGTCCCAGGGAGGTTGCGCTCTCCAGGAAGATTCTTTTGACCTCTTCCGGGCGCTGGATGAATTCGCGCCGGATCGACAGGAATGCGGCGATGGCGCCCGACACGTGCGGCGCCGCCATGCTCGTGCCGCTGTCGTCGACATAGGCCGCCACGCCGTCATCGACCTTGATGCCGAGCTTCTCGCATTTGGCCTTGGATGCACACGACGTGATGCGTTCACCGGGGGCGACGAGATCAGGCTTCAGGCGCCCATCGCCCGTGGGCCCCTTCGAAGAGAAGAACGAAACGCCGTAGGTGTGCGGCGCGTCGCGATGCGTACTGCCCACGGTGATGGCGAGCGAGGCATTGCCAGGATCGTTGATGGTGTTCGACAGCCCGACCTTCGCTTGTCGCTCGGCGGCATTGATGCTTCCGTAGCCCGTGTTGCCGGCCGCTGTCACCACCACCACGCCGCTTCTCACGAGCCGGTCGACCTCCACGCAGAGGGGGCTCTGGCCGCACGCGAACATCTGTGCGTCGAAGTCGTAGCCGACGCTCAGGTTGACGCCGTGGATTCGCAGCATCTTCGGATCGTCGTTGAGTTGCTCTCGCACATAGACGAGCGCACGCATGATGTCGCTCACCCGCCCATTGCCATCGGCGTCGAGCACCTTGAGGCTGACGAGCAGACATTTCGGCGCAACGCCATGCAACGCTTCCGGATCCGGGACATAGCGCTGGACGGGTCGCTTGTCGCTCCAAAGGCGATCGCCTTCGATGTTGGCTTCGAACACCTGCTCGAAGGCGCCGAAGCGCAGGCCGTCCGTCGCAGTCGATGTCGAGAAATCGGTCGCTTCCTTGGGAAGCCCTCCGGCGATGATGCCGGCGACGTGCGTTCCGTGCCCCAGACCGTCGACGAGGGCGTTGGCCGCGCTGGCCCGACGCGCTTCCTGCGACTCGCCGGCAAAGCCCGGGCCGACCGCATCGTCCGGCGTGAAGTCGTAATGCAGCTCTTCGACGTTCGGATGGTGAAGCACGCTTCTCAGCCGCTGCTCTTTTGTCAGGTTCGCGCCGAAGTGAGGGTGCGCGCCATCGATGCCGGAGTCGATCACCGCCCAGGTGATCCCGGACCCGGTCGCCGAATAGGACCTGTAGGCAGCATCCGCCTTGACCGTCGCGACCGAGCGATCCATCTGTGCCTTGACCTTGAAGTCCGGCCAGAGCTTGTAGATCACGCGAAGGCCTGAGTCGGCCCGCGCATTCTCTTCATCTTGCCTGAGGAGTTCGCGCCATTCCTTCACGCTGATCCGGAGCTGCATGTAGCTCTTGGAGATTTCGATCGGTTGTCTCTTGACCTTCTCATCCCCGCTCAACATGCCGTCCCACAACGCGCGGAAGGCATCGGCCGCGGCTCGCAACCCGCCGCGGTACAGGATGTTGAGTTCGACCATGTAGCGGCCAAGCTCGTTCTCGTCTGCCGGCAATCCCATGTCGACGCGTCGTTCCGGGTCGTTCAGCAACGGCGGCACGACCCCGCGCCCGATCAGGTGCAACATGTCGGAGTTACCGGGCGCCTGCGATGCCGATGCTGCGCGCGCCTGCTTCGGCTTGCGCGGTGCCTTCTTCGAAACGGTCATGGTCTTCCTCTGTCCGTCGAAAGCATGTACTGCGATCGCCCGGAGTGTCAATCCGCCGTTCGTCGTGTGAGGCTCAGCGGCGTGCCTTGAATCCGCGCAGCAGTCTTCGCCGCAGTTCGTTCACGTACGTGTCCACTTCGTGATCGAGAATTTCCACGCCGCATTGACGCCAGTATTCAATGTTGTCTTTCTTGAGCACGACCGCCCATGACCGCGGGCCGGTGTGCTCGCGATGTGCGAAGCGCACCAGCGACTCCACATCCTGCGCCGCGAGGCCGTGCCCAAGAAAGAGCAGTTGCCGCCCTGTCAGTGTTCGGCGCAAGACGTCGGGAAGGACATCCGGGATCCGGGAGGCAAGGTCCCAGAAATCAAGGCGGGTGGTCACGAAGCTTTCCGGGATGAGCCCCCGTCGGTCCAGGCCGCCGTTGAGCTTGACCAGCACGAAGGCCTCTTCCGAGAGCGATCGAATGTTTTGCGGTCGCTCGATGATGCGCAGCGCCTCGCAGTCCGACTCGTGAAAGAACAACCCTTTGTGAGGCCCATCGGCCTGGTACGTGAAGAGATGGAAGGGCAGTCCCGCCTCACGCAGGTGGTGTTCGAGGATGTCGTCGTAGTTGGTCGTGAAGATCGTGGGATACGGAACCGGCTTGC
Source organism: Variovorax sp. Sphag1AA (assembly GCF_014192575.1). Classification (GTDB taxonomy): domain Bacteria; phylum Pseudomonadota; class Gammaproteobacteria; order Burkholderiales; family Burkholderiaceae_C; genus Variovorax. The sequence goes on from NZ_JACHYC010000002.1 coordinate 287,155, forward strand.
CCGCCGATGTTCGATAGTGGTTCCATGCGGCGAAGAACTCATGGGTGTGCGTCGGCGCCAATCGCGCGCGGCTGAACTGTTTCTTGATCTCTGCGTCGAGCGTCGCGCGCCCGTGCCGGTCCGCGATGTACTGTGCGACCGCGAATCGCTCATCGGTCATTGCCTCGCATTCGAAGACACGGGCCAGTTCGTTGTAGAACTCCCGGGCCATGAGATTGGCTTGCGTGTGGATCGCCGAGCCGAGAAAGAACGTCAGGCGACCATCCTCGACAAGACGTTCGATGCGATCGAAATGCGCGGTCGGTGCGGTGGGTGGCGGTCCGGCTGGCGGAGGCACTGGCTTCCCTGCCGCTTTGCTGCGCGTGGGTGCGGTGCTCGCGCTCTTCAGTGTCTGCACCGAGCTTCGCTCGACGATCTCGGCGACGAGTCTTTCGACTTGCTGGCCGTGTTCGGATGCTGTCGCTGCGCGATACCAGAGCGGCAGGACCCCGCAGTCGCGCAGGTCGCGTTCCTTCTTTTCGAATGCGTCCCGTGAGTTGGGCGCACTCATGATCGCGAAGTGCTTGACGCCCGCGTGTTTGCCTTGAACCTTCTTTAGCAGGTCGACGGTGCGGTCGGGTCCGAGGCTAGCGCCTATGAACAGAAGCGATCGACTCGAGAACAGCAGGCGCTCCGCACCGGTCAGGAGTTCGCGTTTGCGCTCCGGTTGGGCCTCGCCGTAGTGCGCGTCGTAGTCGGACTTGGCGAAAGTCCGCCCGACCCGGTCCTGCCAATCTCCGTGAAGCTTGATCAGCACGCGCCGATGGCCGTGCAACGCGTCGACGATGAGATCGGGCCTTGGACCGGACACCACCGATTCGAATGGCGCTCCATTGGCCGCAAACGCGCGTTCGAGGATGCGGTCGAAGTTCGTCGTGATCACGGGGCCGCTTGCCAGCTGGGGCAGCAACGACACAGTCCCGGTGGTGAAGTCGAAACGCTCGAGCTGGCGATCGCCAGCCGCGGCGGTCACCATGTTCTGGAAAGCGTCCGGCCCCAGTGCCTGAAGGATCAGTTCCGCTGCCTGCTCATATTTGTTCCTTCCCAGCAGACTCTCGACATCGCCCAGCAGGCTCGGCGGACAGGCTCCGATCAGGAGGCCCTTCCAGTCCTTGAATCCGAAGGACGTCGAAACGCCGGCGCCGATGAACGGGATCAGGCCAAGGGTCGAACGTCCCTGGCGCTCCAGGTGATAGAGGGTCTCGGCATTCGAGCGGTCGACCCACTCGGCGTTCTCATGGTCGTTCATGGTCGGGCGGTAGCTGCAAGGTTTCCCGGCGGGCTTGGCCGGGCGTGCGCGACTTTGACGGGAACGATCTGGAAGGTCAAGAATGCGGCCGATGAACTTCCTGCGTCGCCTGGAGCACTTCTTCTCTCGGCCGCGGTCGCAAATCCCTCCTCTCGATCGTCTGCAATCCATCCTGCCTCGATCCGCCGGATCGTTGGCCTTGCTGGCGGGTGCCGGCATCTCGGTCGATGCCCCTTCCAATCTGCTCGCCGGCTGGCACTTCATGGACGCGATCCTCAGCCGGGTCATGCCAGCCGAAGTCGACTCCGAGATGACGCGATCCTTGATCAGCGTGCCGCGGAATCAGCATTTCCGGCCCGGAGAGTTCATCCGTTTCGAGACGCTGATGATGGAGCTGTCCTCGGGCCTCGATCCGCAGCTGCATGTGCTCGACTGCCTTGACGAATGCGAGCACCCTAACGCGAACCACTACGTCATTGCCGAGCTGATACGTCGCCATGCGGTGGTGATGACGACGAATTTCGACCGGCTCATCGAGGTGGCCTATCACCGTTCCATGAAGCCCGGCGACGCACCGCTACGCGTTGTGCATCTGGACGACGGGTTTGCACTGGACCACGCTCCGGGCCCGGGCACGCCGCCCACCCTCTGGAAGCTCCATGGCAGCCTGTCGGTCGATGGCAGATCGACTCGCGAATCGGTGCAGGCCACGCTGGAGCAGGTGATGTGGCCTTCGATGAGGCGCAACAAACGCGATTTCCTGCGCAGCGTCATCGAGTCGAGGGACATGGTTCTCGTCGGGTACTCGGGCAGCGATGACCTCGATCTCGTGCCGGTGCTTGCCGAAAGCAAGGGTGAGCGTGCAATGGCATGGATCGACCACGCGCCGAACGGGGCCGACACACGGTTCGAAGACGCACACGAGGTGGTGAAACGCCAGAAGGCCCTGACGGAGTACGAACTCGTGGGTCGCGATCGGGTCTTCTTCGTTCGTTGGTCCGGCCAGACGGAAGAGCAGCGCGAGCGGACGGCGCTGGTTCGCGCCAGCACCGCCGACGTCTTGCAACTGATGGGACAACGCTACTGCCCCGGGCTCGCCGTCCCCTCGGACGCCGCGGCCTACGAGTTTGGCGCTTCGCACCCGGACGCGGTTCGTCGTTACTTCGATCATTGGTTCGAACAGTGCGCACCTCGTCCCGCCGCCAGGTGTGGGTTCGCCATCAACCTGCTCACCAATCGGCGCGTTCGCCCCGGCTTCCGCGAGGCCAGGGCGCAGCTGCAGGAACGACATCGAAGCCTCGTATCCGGCGAAGCGGCTACACCCGAGGAGCGCCTGGATGGCTTGATGGAGTCTTTCAATACACGCATCCACGATGGGGCGGGCGCTTCCGACTCATGGACGGCGGACCGCACGTTGTTCGACGAACTGCAGAAGCTGGTGCCACAACTCCAGCCCAGGGCGCAAGGTGGGGCTCACCGGCTCTCTGCCTGTGCCTTGTGGAATCACCAGGAGCACCGCGGCGAGGCCGAAGAACGATTCCGTCTTGCCTGGGAAGTCGACAGGTCGATCGGCCACTTGCGAGGCGAACTGGCGACGCTGACCACATGGCAACGGGCTGCCGGGTCGCTGCGAGACCATCTCTCGGAGAAGGACCACCATGACCACAACGCGTTCGCCAGGATGATGGGCGATCCCATCTTTCCGGACGATGCGTTCTACCGGCTAAGAGCGTTGTCCCAGGAAACCGGATACCAGTTCAATCTCTGGGAGCACCTGCTGGCCACCTTCGACATCGGCTACGTGGAAGAAGACCCTGCGCGACGGCAACTGGTGCGCGTGGAGGCGCGCAACATGGTGCGCGCGGCGGTCGACATGGGTGACATCGTCGGAGAAATGAAATCCCGCCTTCTGCTCGCGGCGTCGTTGCAGGAAAGTGGGGATCTGGATGAAGCGGCGCAACACCTGGTGTGTCTGATCGAACTCGAGAAGGCGTTCGATCTCGACGGTTTCGGCGATTTCGGCCTGCGTGCCCGGGCGATGCTGGCGCAGGTCGATCATGGCGACTTCGCGCGAAGGGTGCGGCCGGCGCTGGCGGCTTCGATGTGGGTGGTGTGATCGGCTTCGATTGGTCGAACTCAGCGGTATTTCCATCGGACCTCGCTGAATTCGATTTGCCCGCGTTCGGATAGCCTAGCTCTCATCGAAAAGCGGGGTCCCCGAGGCAATTGGATGCCGTCGGAACGGACCCCGGAAAAGCTGATGGAGCGAGGTTGCGCATGTTGAATGCTTCTTCTGATACGACACTGGCCGGCCCCCGGAGCCTGCTGAGATTCCTGATGGGCGAGGGATGGCTTTTTTCAAGGCCGTCGCGGGCGTCCCGGGGCACCGTAACGCCGGCGCGTCCGCCGTCCGCGCGCAGCGCCCTGCACGCGCATCTGCTGGCGGGCACCGACTGGCCGCCGACGAAATCGCAGGCGCCGTTCTCGCGCGCGCTGGCTGCAAGCCGCCCGGTGCTGCCGAAGGCCGAAGGGCTCGAAGCGTCCGCCTTCATGGACCGTCTGCTCGAGCTCGACCGCATGCGCGGCAGGGGCAACGCGACCACCGCGAAGCGGCACGAGTTGCTGGACTGGCTCGGGGCCAAGCTCTTCAGCCGCATGCGCATGCATCGCGAACTCTTCCGGCCGCAGTGGCTGGCTGCCGGCAATGGCGAGCACTACGACACGCGGTTCCGGCCGCTCGACCCGACGCGCGACTCGCTCTTTGCCTGCCGCGTCGAGGGCGACGAACTCGTTGCCGTGGTCGAACGCCGGGCGCGCCGCGCGGGTTCGCGCGTCGTCACCCGCACGGTGCGCTTTCCGATGCGCTTCCTGGCCGACGAAGGCGAGAGCCGCATGTGGTCGGATGCCAGCCAGCGCCTGCGCCGGCTGCGCGTGGAGCGCGAGGAGGCGATCGCGCGTTTCGACGAGGTCGAAACCCAGGTCCAGGCACTGCTGGAGCGCTACTCGACCGCCGTGGCCTGAGCGAGCGCCACGGCTCTATCGGAAAGGGATTGCAGCGCGTGTAGTCGATATCGCACGCGGCGCGCGCGGCGGGGTGTTCAACGTGAGAGTTCCGGAGTTCGCTTTCACGGAGAACCGCCATGAACAGTTCCGATCCCTTCCCCTTCCCGACTTCCGAGCGGCATGAACCGCCGCACGTACAGCATGTGCGGCCTGTCGAACAACCGCTGACCGAAGACGCACTCGATCACGGCATCGAGGAGTCCTTTCCCGCGAGCGACCCGGTGTCGGTGAACGTCACCAAGGCCGCACCCGCGCCGAAGCCGGCAGTCAATACGGAAGGCGCAAACCGCGCCGCCGATGACGCGCACACGCATCTGGCGCTGCGAACCGGTCTCGCCACCGGCACCTTCGCGGGCATTGCCTGCTCGATCGCCCTGGCCGCCCTGGGGCGCCGGGATGCGAAACGCTCGATGGCCTGGGTGTGCGGCGCTTTCGCGGCCGGACTCGCGCTCGGTTGCGCGACCGGCGACCGTTCGATCCGCCTTCGTACGCGGAAATCGTAGGAACCGCCCTACGCCACTCAACAACATCGCGCGAATGGCGGCGGCGGGGGCGGCGTGCTATTTTTTTCGGGTCCCCATCGAGGAAAGGACCCGACCTTGTCCCAGCACGACGAACCCCAATCGACAACAACGCCACTTCAGAAGATGGGCGTGCCTGGCCTCGACGATGTGCTGGCCGGCGGACTCACCCCCGAGCGCCTCTATCTGGTGGAAGGCGCGCCCGGCGCCGGGAAGACCACACTGGCCATCCAGTTCCTGCGTGAAGGCGCGAGCCAGGGCGAGCGTTCGCTCTACATCACGCTGTCCGAGACGTCCGTCGAGCTCCTTGAAGTCGCGCGCTCGCACGGGTGGGACATGCGCGGCATCGACGTGCGCGAGATGCTGCCGACCGAGGAGGCGCTGGCACCGGATGACCAGTACACGATGTTCCATCCGTCCGAGGTCGAGCTCAGCGAAACCACGCTGCGCATCCTGGCCGAGGTCGACAAGATCAAGCCGAGCCGGGTGGTCTTCGATTCGCTGTCGGAACTGCGCTTGCTGGCCGGGGGGTCGCTGCGCTATCGGCGGCAGATCCTCGCGCTCAAGCACTTCTTCACCGGCCGGCAGTGCACCGTGCTGCTGCTCGACGATCTCACCGCCACCGAGCAGGACCTGCAGGTGCAGAGCATCGCGCACGCGGTGATCCGGCTGGAGCAGATCAGCCCCGACTATGGCTCCTCGCGGCGCAGGCTTCTGGTCAGCAAGTACCGCGGCAAGGACTTCCGCGCCGGCTATCACGACTACAAGATCGTGCGCGGCGGCCTGCAGGTCTACCCGCGGCTGATTGCGGCCGAACACACGCCTCCGTTGACGCAGACGAGGATCCCCAGTGGCCTGGCCCCGCTCGACGCACTGCTGGGCGGTGGCATCGAGAAGGGCACCAGCACGCTCTTCGTCGGCTCCCCGGGCACCGGCAAATCGAGCATGGCAGTGCAGTTCGCGGTCGCGGCGGCGCGGCGCGGCGAGCACGCGGCGCTCTTCATCTTCGACGAAAGCGTCGGCACGCTGCGAACCCGCTGCGAGGGGCTCGGGATGGACCTCGGGCCCTTCATCGATTCGGGTTCCATCCGCGTCCGGCAGGTGGATCCGGCCGAGCTGTCGCCGGGCGAGTTCGTCCACGAGATACGAACCTCGGTGACCGACTTCCACGCCACGGTGGTGGTGATCGACAGCCTGAATGGCTATCTCAACGCGATGCCGGACGAGCGCTTTCTCATCGTCCAGCTGCACGAGCTGTTGACCTTCCTTGGTCAGTCCGGCGTTGCCACCATGCTCGTCGGCGCACAACAGGGGCTGATCGGCGCACAGATGCAGGCACCGGTCGATGCGAGCTACCTCGCCGACTCGGTGGTGCTCCTGCGCTACTTCGAGGCGCATGGCGAAGTGCGCCAGGCGATATCGGTCGTCAAGAAGCGCGGCGGCGCGCACGAGCGGACGATTCGCAGCTTTGCACTGGGCTCCGATGGCATCCGCATCGGCGAGCCGCTGCGGAACTTCCGCGGCATCCTCACCGGTGTCCCGGTCATGGTGGGCGGGGAGAGCGCTACATCGTGAGCGAAGACGCCTGGGCGCTCGGTGAGCGCATCCTTCTTCGGACTGCGACCACAGGCGATGCGCGCCTGGCGAAGGATGTGCTCCAGCGTGCGCACTTCGTGGCCCACGTGTGCAATGACATGCATGCCCTGGTGCGCGAGCTCCCGCGCGGCGTCGGCGCGATCATGCTGGCCGAAGAAGTGATCGGCGAGATGGCCACATCCGAGCTCGCCAGTGCGTTGGCCTTGCAGCCGCCCTGGTCGGACATACCGGTGTTGGTGCTGGCGCGACGAGGCGCGGACTCGCGGGCGATCACCAACGCCATGGACGAGTTCGCCAACGTCACCGTGATCGAGCGGCCGATGCGCGTTGCGGCGCTGGTGACTGCGCTGCGCGCCGCCCTGCGGGCACGGCACCGGCAGTACGAACTTCGCAGCCTGCTCGACGGCCTGCGCGACGCGGACCAGCGCAAGACCGAGTTCCTCGCCACGCTGGCGCACGAGCTGCGCAATCCGCTTGCGCCACTGAGCACTGCGCTTTCGCTGCTCGCGCGCAAGAAGCCGTCGCCTGCGGAAGCCGGCAAGTACTACGAGCTGATGACGCGGCAGGTCGACCACATGGTGCGCCTGGTCAACGACCTCATGGAGGTGTCGCGCATCACGCGCGGCAAGATCGACCTGCAATTGGGGCAGGTGCTGCTCGATTCGGTGATCGACGAAGCGGTCGAGCTGAGCCGCCCGCTGTTCGAGCGCGGCGGCCACGCGCTGGTGCTCGACCTCCCGTCCGAGCCTCTGGTGGTGCGGGGCGACGCGGTGCGGCTGACGCAGGTGTTCTCGAACCTTCTCAACAACGCGGCGAAGTACTCGCCGCAGCCGGGCAAGGTCAGCGTGGTCGCACGCCACGAGGCGCAGCATGCGGTGGTGCGGATCATCGACACCGGCACAGGCATCGCGCCGGACATGCTGCGGTCCATCTTCGACATGTTCGTGCAGGTGAGCGGCACCGCGAAAGCAGCGCAGGGCGGGCTCGGCATCGGGCTGACGCTCGTCAAGAGCCTTGTGGAACTGCACGGCGGCACTGTCGAGGCGACCAGCGACGGCCCGGGCCGCGGCGCCGTATTTACCGTGCGGCTGCCGCTCGCGCGGCTGATCCATTCGGCCGCCCGGCCGATGTCGCGCGGTGTGCTGGAGACGGAGATCGACGGCACCGTCCTCGTGGTCGACGACAACCACGACGCCGCCGACAGCCTGGTCGAGCTGCTGGCTTCCCTGGGCGCGACGCCCATCGTTGCCTACAGCGGCGAAGAAGCACTGCAGATCGCAAACGAGAAGAAGCCCGCGCTCGCTCTGCTGGACATCGGCATGCCCGGCATGGACGGCTGCGAGCTGGCCCGCCGCCTGCGCGCCGAACCCTGGAGCAGTGCATTGCAACTGATCGCGCTCACCGGCTGGGGACAGCAGGGCCTGCGCGAACGTATAGCCTCCGCAGGGTTCGACCATCACCTGCTCAAGCCGTTGAACCTGCCCGAGTTCATCAGGCTAGTGCGACTCGACCGGCCCGTTCGCGATCGCGAGGCGGCGGCGAACATCATCAACACGCCTGCCCCATGAAGAGAACGATCATGACCGCGCTGGCCGCGACTGCGCTCGGTACGAGCGCCCTGGCCGAACCCATCAAGCTCCCGGTCGACAGCGACGACAAGGGCACTGTCTATGTCGCGCCGAATGTTCAGTCCACCGAGAAGTCGGCCGAGACGAAGGGCGCGTCCATCGGCGTCCAGAAGCCCGACGGCGCCGGCGCCCATGGCGGCGTCGACACCAGCGGCGAGCGTCCGACCTATTCGCTGGGTGCAAGCACCGGCGGCAAGACCTCGTTCTCGGCCGAAGCGACTTCCGACGGCAAGAACAACGCCGGCGTGAAGGCGGGGGTGACCATCAAGTACTAGCCTTTGTTGCCCTGGAGGATTTGATGCGAGGATCGGGCCCATGCGTCTGCGGCTCGCGTTCCTCGTCGTCTTCGTCTGTCTGCTCGCCACCGGCTGTGCATCGCTGCCGCCGGCCAGGGAGACGGCTCCTGTGCACGCGATCGAGGGCACGGCCGCCACGGCCCTCGGCCGTATCGCACGCGATTCACTGCCCTCGGGCGATCCGTCGTTGTCCGGCTTCCGCCTGCTGCCGGAGGCCGAGACCGCCTTCAACACGCGCATCGCGCTCGCGCGCCGTGCGCAGAAGTCGATCGATGCGCAGTACTACCTGATCGGCAACGACAACATCGGCCGCCAGTTCCTGCGCGAGCTGCGTGATGCCGCCGCGCGCGGCGTGCGGGTGCGGCTGATCGTGGACGATCTCTACACCGCGGGCGAGGATCCGCTGCTCACCGGCCTGGCCGCGTTCCCGAACGTGGAAGTGCGTTTGTTCAACCCGCTGCCTTCGCGGTCGGACTGGTTCGCGGGCAGGGTGCTCGCGTCGCTCAACGACTTCGATCGCATCGACCACCGGATGCACAACAAGCTCTTCATCGCGGATGGCGCTTTCGCGGTCGCGGGCGGCCGCAACATGGCCGACGCCTATTTCATGCAGAGCACCGCGCTGAACTTCATCGACTTCGACGTGCTTGGCGCGGGGCCGATCGTGCACGAGATGTCGAAGGCCTTCGACCTCTACTGGAACAGCCCGCATGTGTGGCCGATCGATGTCGTGGCGGGCACCCGGCCCTCGGCCGAAGCGCGTGCGCGCTTCGACGCGCTGATCGCGCAGGCGGGCGAGCGCATCACGGAGCGGTCGCTCGATGTGCTCGGGCAGACGCCGGTGGGGGATCAGCTCGACGCCGGCCGTGTGGCGCTGGTGCCGGCGTCGGCGCAGCTCTTCGTCGACAGCCCCGACAAGGTGGATGCGAACGGCACCGCCGACAAGCAGACGGTCACGACACAGACACTGGGCGTGTTCGCGAAGGCGCGCGAGAGCGTGCGCATCGTCTCGCCGTACTTCATTCCCGGCGAGCGTGGCATGGCGATGATGGAAGCGGTGCATGTGCAGCCGGGCGAAGAAAGCCCGATCACGGTGATCACGAACTCGCTCGGCTCGACGGACGAACCGCTGGTCTATGCCGAATACGCGAAGTACCGCATGCGCATGCTGAAGGCCGGCGTGCGGCTCTACGAGATCGGGCCGCAACTCGCGCCGCGCAGCGAACACCTCGGCAACTTCGGCCACTCGGAAGCTGGGCTGCACGCGAAGATGGCGACCATCGATGACCGCTGGGTCTTCATCGGCTCGATGAACCTCGACGGTCGCTCGGCGGTGAAGAATACCGAGCTGGGTCTGGTGATCGACAGCCCCGAGCTGGTGAAGCCGCTGCGCCGGCTGTTCCACGACGGCGTGGTCGGCGGTGCGTACCGCCTGCAGCTTTCGCCTGATGGCTCGCGCATCGAATGGCAGGAGCATCGAGCCGATGGCCGGGTCATCGTCCACACGCAGGAGCCGCACGACAGCGCCTGGCAGCGCATCAAGTTCTGGCTGATGCTCCCGCTGGTCAACCAGAACGAGCTGTAGCCGGAAGCCGATGAGGACGTTCAACCGCTTCCACCGCCGCCTCGGCACCGATACACCCGTGCCGGGGCAGGCGCGCGCGGCGGCGATCGCGCTCGGCACCGGTGCGCTGATGGCGATCGGCAAGACGGTGGCCGCCATGTACACCGGCTCGGCCTCGATGTCGGCGGAGGCGGTGCATTCGTGGGTCGCGACGGTCACCGAGATCTTCCTCATTGCCGCTTATCTCGCGGCGCGCCGTCCAGCCGACAGCGGGCATCCGCTGGGCTATGGCCGCGAATCGTATGTGTGGTCGCTCTTCGCCTCGATCGGCATGTTCGTGGTGGGTGCGCAGGTGGGCTTCTGGCGCGGCCTGCGGCAGCTCGATCTGCCGGATGCGACCACTGACTATCGCTTCGGCTACATCGTGATCGCGATCTCGTTCGGGCTGCAGTTCGTGTCGTTCATGCAGGCGATCCGCTTCGTGCGCGAACGGGCGGCCGAGCGCGACCTCGGCGTGTTCAAGCATGTGTTCGACACCTCGGACTCGCAACTGCGCGCGGTGGTGACGGGCGACTTCATCGCGCTGGTCGGACTCGCCGTGGCCGGCATGGGCATGGCGCTGCACCAGATCACCGGGCAGGTCGCTTACGACGCGGCGGGCTCGATGCTGATCGGCCTGCTGATGGGCGTTGCGGGCCTGTTCCTCATCAACGTGAACCGGCACTACCTTGCGGGCATGCCGCTCTCGAAAGAGCGCAGTGCGGCCGCGGTGAAAGCGCTCGAGGCGGTGCCGCTGGTGGAGCGCGTGACCTTCTTCTTCGCGGAGTTCGTCGGGCCCGACCGGCTGATCGTGGTGGTGCGGGTGGTGATCGCGGGCGAGCACGACCAGGCGACGCTGTCGCGCATCCTTCATGGTCTGGAGACGCGGATCATGGAGCACAAGTCCGTGGCGCGCGCGATCGTGGCGCTGGCGACTCCGGAGGAAATGGAACGCGTGCGCTGAGTGCGCTGTGCGCTGTGCGCTGGGCGGGGTCAGGACGTTCGCGCGGGCGGCTCGACCGAGGCGAGCTGTTGCTCCAGCCGCTGCCGGTCGGCCAGCAACCGGCCAGCCACCAGCTTCACCACCTCGAAGCCAAAGGCCGGGTTCTGGTAGTAGAGCTGGCGGAAGGTGTTCTCGTCGATCTGCAGCACGGTGCAGGGCGTGACGCAACGTGCGGTGAGGCTGCGGCGCTTGTCGGGCGCGAAGAAGGCGATCTCGCCGAAGAGCCGCCCGGCGTCCATGATTTCGCCGATCTCCACGAACTCGATCTGCCCTTCCGCCAGGAAGTACAGGTGCGTGGCCTCGTCGCCCTTGTGGAAGAGCACGCTGTTCTTGCGCATGCGCTTCTTGCGCATGTAGGGCCGCAGCCAGACGCCGGAGAGATCGCTGGAGTCGGCGGACGCGCGCACCCGCCGCGTGAGGCGCACCATCTCGGCCGTGCGGTAGAGATTGATCGGCAGCATCGTGCCGTGCAGCAGCACCATGATGAACGAGGGATGGAGCGCGCCGTAGATCAGGAAGCCCAGGTTGCCGCCCACCGCCAGGCAGCGCAGCGGGATCATGGTCTTGACGAAGGCGCTCACGATGACGAGCGCCCCGGCAATGCCCGCCGAGCAGAGTGCGACGATGCCGACGGGCGTCTCCAGCGCCTTGTAGAGCGAGGTGATCGCGGTGTCGAGCAGTGCAATGGCGGACATGGGGCTCCTAGTTCAGCCGGGCGAGAGCGTAGCGTATCGAGGGCGCGCCGTGAGGGTAAATCAGGGACATCCCACGCCATGCCGGGAGCAAACTCCGTTCCGGGTCCGGCCCGGGACCCCCGGTACGACAAAGGACAGGCACGATGAAGAACTTCGATCTGGGCGCGCTGGTCGAGCCAGACCGCGTCCACAAGACCGTCTACACCGACCCGGCGATCTTCGATGCCGAGATGGAGAAGATCTGGGAGCGCACCTGGGTCTACTGCGGCCACGTCTCGCAGGTGCCCAATCCCGGCGACTACTACGCAGTGACCATCGGCAGGCAGCCGATGTTCATGGTGCGGCAGCCGGACGGTTCGGTGCGGGTGCTGCACAACCGCTGCCCGCATCGCGGGGTGCAGCTCGTGGGCAACCTCAAGGGCAACACCGGCAGCAGCATCGTGTGCTCCTACCACGCGTGGAGCTTCCATCTCGACGGCAGCGTGCGGGCGATCCCGCTTGCGCAGGGCTACGAAGGCACTCGCATGACGCGCGACAACCCGGACTGCGGCGTGAAGCACGCTGCGCGGGTGGACAGCTACCGGGGCTTCGTCTTCGCGAGCCTCGCGAAGGAGGGGCCGACGCTGCTGGAGTTCCTCGGCGAGGCGAAGGTCGCGTTCGACGACATGTGCGACCGCTCGCCGGTCGGCGAAGTGGAGGTGGTGCCGATCTGCCATCGCGTCATCCAGCATTCGAACTGGAAGTTCTTCATGGAGAACCAGCTCGACGCGCTGCATCCCTCGGTCACGCACCAGTCGACCGGCATTGCGGCGGGGCGCGTGGAGAAGCGCCTGAAAGCGCAGCAGGAGAAGGTGCCGCTCTACTACCACTACCTCTCGGCCTTCGCGTCGAGCTTCGAGCAGTGGGATTCGGTGCAGACCATCAACTTCCCGCACGGCCACGGCATCCTCAAGGCCTACATGGGGCTGCGTCCGCAGGACCCGGACACCCTTGCGCACGAGGCGCTGCTCAAGCAGGCCTATGGCGAAGAGCGCACGGAGGAATACCTGTCGCGCAGCATTCACCACGTTCTGGTCTATCCGTATCTCTCCGTGCAGTCGCCGCTGCAGCAGTTGCGGTGCCTGCGGCCGATCTCGCCGGACAAGACGCTCTCGGAGATCTGGCACTTCCGCCTGAAGGGTGCGCCCGAGGCGATCTACCGCCGCAGCCTCTGGTACTACAACCTCGTGAATTCGCCGGCCACGATGATCAATGCCGACGACCTCGAGAACTGGACCAAGGGCCAATGGGGACTGACGTCGAACGGCGGCGACTGGGTCAGCTTCCACCGCTACTTCGGCGACGACCGGGAGGAGGGCGGCGTGACCTACTCGAACCACGGCACCTCCGAAGCGGTGATGCGAAGCCAGTTCCGCGCATGGTCGACCTACATGTCGGCCGAGTGAGGGGAAGGTCATGACCGCAAGCAAGACGCCCTCCGCGATCCCCGACGCCGGCCCGGACTTCGAACACCTGCTTGCGCAGGACGTAGTGATCGAAGGCGGCCGCAGCGATGCGCCGACGGGCGCGCAGGCGCTGGCGCCCGACCACTCGCCGCGCGCACCCGTGCCCTTGGCCACCGATGTGCCGCGCGCCGGCCTCGTCGCCGGCAACGACCTGCAACGCGAGGTCGAGCAGTTGCTCTACCTGCAGGCCGAACTGCTCGACCGCAAGCTCTGGCAGGCGTGGATGGACCTGTTCGACGAACGCGGCATCTACTGGATGCCGGTCACGCCGGAGCAGACCGAGTGGGAAGGCTCGCCATCCATCTTTGCCGAGGACAAGCTGATGATGGAGATCCGCAAGGGCCGCGTCTCGCATCCCAATGCGTGGTCGCAGGCGCCGATGTGGGAGACGAATCACATCGTCGGCAATGTCGCGATCGAATCGGCGAACGGCGGGACCATCCAGGTTCGTTCGCGCTTCCAGATGATGGAGCTGCGCCGCGATGACGTGCGACACTTCGGCGGCACCTACCGGCACACGCTGGTGCGCGATGCCGGCGGCGCACTGCGCATCTCGCTGCAGCGGGTCGATCTCTTCAACGGGCAGGCGCCGTTCGACTACGTGTTGCAGATCTGGGTGTAGCGCGCTGAAACCCTGAAAGCCTTCATGCAGATCTACTTTTCTCAGTTCTCCCCGTACGTGCGCAAGTGCCTCGTCACCGCGCATGAACTCGGCCTCAACGATCGCGTGCGGCTGTTGCCGTCGAACGCCAACCCGGTCACGCGCGATCGCGAGATCATCGCGAAGAACCCGCTGGGCAAGGTGCCGACCTTCATCACCGACGATGGGTTGGTGCTCTATGACAGCCGGGTGATCTGCGAATACCTCAACGATCTTGCGAAGGGGAGCCTGTTCCCCGCGAGCGGCAACGACCGCTGGCGCACCCTGACGCTGCAGTCGCTCGGCGACGGCATCCTCGACGCTGCGCTGCTGGCCCGCTACGAGGACGTCGCGCGCCCCGAGAACCTGCGCTGGGCGGACTGGCGCGCGGGACAACTCGACAAGGCAACCACGTCGCTCGACCATCTCGAAGCCGAACCGGCGCTGCTCGGCGGCCCGCTCGACATCGGCATCATCGCGGTCGCCTGTGCGCTCTGGTATCTGGACGTGCGTTTCCCCGACTTCAACTGGCGCGCGGGTCGGCCGAAGGTCGCTGCCTGGTACGAGGAAGCGCGCAAGCGTCCTTCGCTGAGCGCGACCTGGGCGCTCTGATCGCTCAGTCCAGCGAGACGTTCGCCTTCTTCGCGAGTGCGGCGTAGCGCGCCGCCTCGCTGCGGAAGAACTTCGCGGCTTCTTCCGGCGAAGTGGGCTTGATCACATTGCCCTGCTTGTTCATCGCTTCGAGGACGTCGGGGCTCTCGAAGGCCTTCACGAAGGCATCGTGCACGCGCTTCGTGTCGGCGGGCGTCATCTTCGCGGGGCCGACGACGGCGAACCAGCCTTCGATGTCGTAGTCAGGCAGGCCCTGTTCCGCGATGGTCGGGATGTCCGGCGCGGCTGGTGAGCGCTTGGCGCCGCAGAGGCCGATCGCCTGCACTGCACCGCTCTTGAGGTGCTGCTGAATGGCCGGAAGCGCCACCACGCCGAACTGCACCTGGCCGCCGATCAGGTCCGTCACCATCGGGCCGGTCCCTTTGTACGGAATGTGGCGTGCCTTGACGTTTGCCTGATCGAGGAACAGCTCTGCAGCCAGATGGATCACCGTGCCGTTGCCTGACGAGGCGTAGTTGTATTCCTCGGGCTTCGCGCGCAGCAGTGCGATGAGCTCCTTGACGTTCTTCGCCGGCAGGCTCTTCGTCGCGACCAGCACCAGCGGCGTTGCGCCGATCACGCTGATCGGCGTGAAGTCGTTGACCGCGTCGAAAGGCATCTTCTTGTAGACCGCCGGGTTGATGACGTGGTTGTTCGAGAACAGGCCGAGCGTCAGTCCATCGGGTGTGGCCTTGGCAACGGCTGCGGCGCCGGTGATGCCGCCTGCTCCGGGCAGGTTGTCGATGATCACCGGCTGGCCCAGGGTCTTCGTCAGCGCCGGGGACGCGGCGCGCGCAATCACATCGACGCCCGAGCCTGCGCTGATCGGCAGGATGATGCGCACCGGTTTCTCCGGCTGCGCGAAAGCGGGAAGGGCGGCGCCAGCCAGTGTCGATGCAGCGAGTCCCAGCAGCGAGCGGCGAGAGATCGAAATCGTGGGGGTCATGTCTTGTCTCCGTGGTCTTGTGTTGTGTCTTCTGTCCGTGTCAGGCCGGCTGTCGTGCCGACGCGAGTCTCGAGAGGATTTCCTCGTTGTGCTCGCCGGGCTTCGGCAGCGGTGATCGCACGCCGGGCCTGCGGCCACCCATCAGCAGCGGCAGCAGCACGACATCGGTGACGCTGCCGTCTTCGGTCGTCATCGGTGCGAGACCGCCGCTGGCCTTCAGATGCGGGTCCTCGACCAGTTGCTCGGGTCGCATGATCGGCGCGTAGGGGATGCCTGCGGCTTCGAGCTTGGGCGTGAGTTCCTCGACGCGATGCTGAACGAGGATCTCGCCCAGCGTCGCAAGCAATGCGGGCCGCACCGCGACGCGCGATGCGTTGTCGACGAACTCCGGGCGCTGCAGCAGGTCGGTCCGCTCCAGCACCTGGCACAGCGTGTTGAACTGCTTGTCGCTCACTGCGCCGATGAAAAGCTGTTCGCCTTCTGCGAGCGTGAAGACGTCGTACACGCTCCAGGCCGACACGCGCGAGGGCATCGGCGGCGGCGGCTCGCCGGTCATCAGGAACTGCTGCATGTGCTGCGAACTCAGGAACACGCAGTTCTCGAACAGCGCGCTCTGCACTTCCTGGCCACGGCCCGTGGCGTCGCGCTCGCGCAGGGCCGCCAGCACACCGATCGCGCCGAACATGCCGCCCATGATGTCGTTGACCGAGGTGCCCGCGCGCAGGGGACGGCCCACCGGGCCGGTCATGTACGAGAGGCCGCCCATCATCTGTACCACCTCATCGAGCGCGAGGCGGTGTTCGTACGGGCCGGGCAGGAAGCCCTTGTGCGTGACGTAGATGAGGCGCGGGTACTTCTTCGACAGCGTCGCGTAGTCGAGGCCCAGCTTTTCCATCAGCCCGGGACGGAAGTTCTCCAGCACCACGTCGCAATCGCCGATCAGCTCCGTCGCAGTGGCGCGGCCTTCCTCGGTGGTGATGTCGAGCACCACGCTCTTCTTGTTGCGGTTGAACGATCTGAAGAAGCCGATGCCGAGCCCCGGCAGCTTGCGCGTCTTGTCGCCGCCGGGCGGCTCGATCTTGATGACTTCGGCGCCGAGGTCGGCCAGGATCATTCCGCAGGTCGGGCCCATGACCATGTGGGTGAATTCGACGACGCGGACGCCGGCCAGCGGCAGGGGAGATGTATCGCTCATGTGGATGCTCTGAAAGGTGGGGCGCGGCTCAAGCGGCCAGCGCTTGCGGGAAGGTCTTCGGCAGATGCGCCTGCCAGAGCGAACCGTGCAGCGTCTCGTTGGAAAGCCAGCCGGCGACGCGTTCGCGCAGCGCGAGAAGACGGCCGATGTCGATGCCGGTGTCGATGTGCATGCTGCCGAGCATGTAGGCAAGGTCCTCGGTGGACACATTGCCGCTTGCGCCCGGTGCATGCGGGCAGCCGCCGATGCCGGCGAGACAGGCGTCGAAGCGGCTTACGCCGACTTCCAGCGCGGCATAGACATTGGCCAGCCCGAGGCCGCGCGTGTCATGGAAGTGGCCGCACCAGAAACGATCGCCGGCGATCTTCATCGCTTCTTCGAACAGCTCCCGGACCATCGCCGGGTCGGCGTAGCCCACCGTGTCGGCGAGGCTCACGCGATCGGCGCCTGCGTCGAGCAAGGCCTGCATCAGCCGCAGCACCTCGGACTTGTCGACATGGCCCTGGATGGTGCAGCCGAAGGCGGTGCCGACGCCGCCTTCGATCAGCGTCCGTGACCCTCCAGAGTCGCGTGCGGCGCGGATGCGCGCCACTTCGGCGACCACCTCGTCGGGCGTCTTGCGCAGGTTCGCGAGGCTGTGTGCGTGGCTTGCGGAAAGCGGCACGATCATCAGGTCGGCTTCGGCCGCGATCGCGTTTTCGGCGCCGCGCAGATTCGGGACGAGCACGGAGACGAAGAGGTCGGGCAACGTCTTCGCGAAGGCGACGAGTTCCGCGGTGTCAGCGAGTTGCGGCAGCAGCCGCGCCGGCACGAAGGAGCCGACCTCGATCTCGCGCTGGCCGGCGGCATGCGCCGCGCGGATCCATTCGCGCTTGTGCTCGGTGGGGAGGATGGTCGCGATGCTTTGCAGGCCGTCGCGCAGGCCGACTTCGCGGATCACCGCGTGCGCCGGCAGGTGGGGGTGTCTCCTGGTCATGGGCGAACTTTAGAGATTCCCGGTCAATCGCTAAAGCGGTATTCTGGAACGCCAGACGTTCCGATCCGGAACGTCACAAAGGACCGCCATGCACGATCTCGACCTCACGACCCTGCGCCTCTTTGTCGCCGTGTGCGAAACGCGGAACATCGCGCGCGCCGCCGAGCAGCACCACATCGTGCCCTCGGCGGTGAGCAAGCGGATCGCGCAGCTCGAAGGCGTGGTGGGCAATGTGCTCGTCGAGCGCAAGCGCCGCGGCGTGGTGCCGACCGGCGCGGGCGAGATCCTGCTGGAACACGCGCGCGCGATGCTCGCGGGGCAGGACCGCGTCTCGCGCGACATGGCGGCCTATGGAAAGGGCATCAAGGGGCAGGTGCGGGTGCTGGCGTCGGTGTCGTCGATCGCGGAGTTCCTGCCGGACGACATCGCGGATTTCCTGCAGATGCCCGCGCATCGCGACATCCGGGTGGACATCGAGGAATCGCTCAGCCGCGACCTGGTGCGCAGCATTCGCGAAGGACTTGCGCCGGTGGGCGTGTGCTGGGATGCGGCCGACCTGGAGGGCCTGCAGACGCGCCTCTATCGCAACGACCACCTCGTCATCGTCGCGCACCCCGAGCATCCGATCGCACGCAGAAAGCGCTGTGCCTTCGAGGACACGCTGGACTTCGATCACGTCGGGCTTCCCGCCAACACGGCGGTGCACACCATGCTCGGGCGGGCGGCGGCCATCATCGGCAAGCCGCTGGGCTACCGCGCAGTGGTGTCGACCTTCGATGCGGCGCTGCGCTGCGTGCGCGCCAATCTCGGCATCGCGGTGGTGCCGCAGGAGGTCGCGCAGCCGATGGCGACAGCCTATGGATTGAAGGTGCTTGCGCTCACCGACCGCTGGGCGCGGCGGAGCTTCACGATCTGCTTCCATGACGAGCGCCAGCTGTCGCCTGCCGCGAAGCTGCTGGTGGCGCATCTGGAGGCCCGCGCAAAGAGCGGACGCCGGCGCGACATGCAACGCGCATAAGATCGGACGCCATCGCCGACCGACGAACAACCCGAGGAGCTGCGCCAAAGATGGATCACCGATTCCAAACCTTCGTGTATGGCACCGCCATTGCGCTGATGATCGGTTGGGTGTTCTACATCGGCCGCGATGTCTTCGTGCCGATCATGTTCAGCGTCTTCGTGGTGTACGTGATCCTCGGCATCGCACGGCTGATCCAGAGCATCCCGGTGGTGGGCCGCAAGCTGCCGCAGTGGGTCATCTCGCTGCTGTCGGTGTTCATCATCGCCTTCGGCCTGTGCATGGTGGTCTACACCATCATCGCCAACAAGGACAGCGTGATCGCACAGGCGCCGCGCTACCAGGAGTCGCTGCTCGCCGCGGTTCAGAAGGTGGCGGTGTGGCTGCGCTTCGAGTCGGAGCCCACCTGGACAACGCTGCGCCGTGACCTGTTTGCCCAGGTGAGCCTGCAGCGCATCGTGGGTTCGGCGCTGTCGTCGGTGTCATCGCTGGTGGCAACGTTCGTCGTTGTGGGGCTCTACGCTTGCTTCCTGCTGGTCGAGCGCGGCCACCTCGAAGCCAAGATCAACGCGATCGCCCAGAGCCCTCAGCACGCGCAGCGCATCAAGCAGGTCATCGCCGACATCAACGCGCGGGTCGGCGCCTATCTGGCGCTCAAGACGCTGCTGGGCGTGCTGCTCGGCGCATTGAGCTGGGTGATCATGCGCATCATGGGGCTGGAGTTCGCGCCGTTCTGGGCGGTGGTCATCGCGCTGCTGAACTACGTGCCCTACATCGGCTCGGTGCTGAGCGTGCTGCTGCCCGGCGCAATGGCGATGGCGCAGTTCGGAGACGCGAACCATGTGCTGTCGATCATGCTGTGGCTCACGGTGGTGCAGTTCGCGATCGGCAACTTCCTTGACCCCTACATCATGGGCAATTCGCTCAACCTGAGCCCCTTCGCGATCCTCGTGAGCCTCGCGGTATGGGTGGCGCTTTGGGGCGTGCCGGGTGCCTTCCTCGCGGTGCCGATCACCGCGATGCTGACGATCATCTTCTCGGAGTTTCCGGGCACGCGGCCCGTCGCTGTCCTGCTGTCGCAGAACGGCAAGCCGTAGCACGCTCTTCTTCGATCGCGTTGCGCGGGTTGCGCGCTGCGTGTTAAATGCAGCGCGTTGGGTGGTGTCGTAAGGCACGAGGAGACATTCGAGATGATCGAAATCCGTACCGTGCACGCGCTGGTCGTGTCGTCCGCGTTGTTCGCGAGCGTTGCCTTTGCGGCAGACCCGGACATCGCTCGCGCGCAGGAACTCGTGCGCAGCGGCAAGTACCAGGACGCCTACAGCCTGCTTTCCCCATTCGAGAGTGCCAGCGCGAGCGACGCCGATTTCAGCTACCTGCTGGGCCGGGCGGCGCTCGGCACGCAGCAGCCGGAGAAGGCCAAGGCGCTCTTCCAACGCAGTCTTGCCGCACGGCCGGACTATGTGCCCGCGCACCTCGGGCTTGGTCGGGCCTACTTTGCGCTCGGCGAGTACGCGGACGCGAAGATCGAGTTCGAGACCGTGCTGCGCTTCGAGAACCTGCCGCCGGATGTGCGCTCGCAGGCGGAGGTCTACGACCAGGCGGCGCGGCAGTCGCTGGACGACGGCAGGCCGCTGTCGGGCTTCGGCTATGCGGAGACGGGCATCGGACAGTACCGGGTGAACAACACCGTCGGCACGAACGCGCTGGGTGGCGGTGATCGTCGCGACACCTTCTACAACGCACGCGGGGGCGGTGGCTTCAACTACGCACTGCAGAACGGCTATGCGGTCGATGGCACGCTGGACTTGCGGTATCGCTACTACGACAACTCGGACAGCCGCAGCGACCAGGACCTTCGATGGCGGCTCGCGGGCAGCAAGGCGCTCGGCGAGAACAACCTCTCCGCAGGCTTCAGGGGACGCACCAGCTACCGCGGCGATGGCAACTACCGCAACGACGTGTCGATCTTCACCGACTACCGGATGCGCTACGACCCGGATAACCAGTTCACCTTCGGTGGCGACATCCGGCGGCGCAGGTACCCCGAAGGCCGCGAGCGTGATCTGAGCCGGACCACTGCGCTGCTGTCTGCCGGCTGGGTGAATTCGTTCATGGATGGCAAGGGCAGCTTCTCGCTCACCGGTCATGCGGGGCGCAACTACGCGACCAGCCGGCCCGATGGCGATTCCAATGTGTTCGGCGCCACTGCCGCGCTGGACTTCACCGTCAGCAAGACCTTGAGCTGGGGTGGCTTCGTCTGGTGGGAGCGCGATCTCTACGCCTCGGACAACATTCACTTTCATCCGGACACAGTCGATAACACCGTGTTCCTCCGGCGGCGCGACAACCTCTACGAAGTCGGTGCCTATCTGGTGTGGGAGTTCATTCCCACATGGAGCCTGCGGCCCGAACTGCTGTGGATCCGCGACCAGAGCAATTCGATCGGCTTCAACTACAGCTCGACCGAGTTCTGGTTGAACGTGCGCAAGAGCTTCTAGCGCGCGTCGAGTCATCGACACGTCATTCGCGCGTCATGCAGGCGCGCGTGCAATGGTGGCCGAATGGCCTATCTCTGCTGATCTCGTGCTGGCTTGACAAGCTTTCACCCCGGTCCGATGCTCAGCCGCGATCAGTCATCGGCTGTGCCTCCTCATAACAACGCAACGGAGCGAGGATTCAATGGCAACAGAACAGAAGATGTCCCGCATGCAGCTCACCGCGATGGTGGTGGGCGGGATGGTGGGCGCGGGGATTTTTTCGCTGCCGCGCACC
This sequence comes from Variovorax sp. Sphag1AA, assembly GCF_014192575.1. GTDB lineage: Bacteria > Pseudomonadota > Gammaproteobacteria > Burkholderiales > Burkholderiaceae_C > Variovorax. The sequence continues at coordinate 308,554 of NZ_JACHYC010000002.1, forward strand.
TTCGCCGGTGCGACGGGGCCGCTGGGTGCGGTCATTGCGTGGATCATCGCGGGCACCGGCATGTACATGCTCGCGCGCGTGTTCCAGGCGCTGGCCGAGCGCAAGCCCGACCTGGACGCGGGCGTGTTTGCCTATGCCAAGGCGGGCTTTGGCGACTACCCGGGCTTCCTGTCGGCCTTCGGCTACTGGATCAGCAGCTGCATCGGCAACGTCTCGTACTGGGTGCTGATCAAGTCCACCCTGGGGGCGTTCTTCCCGGTCTTTGGTGACGGCAACACCGTGGTGGCCATCGTCGTGGCCTCCATCGGCATCTGGCTGTTCCACTTCATGATCCTGAAGGGCGTGCAGCAGGCGGCGTTCATCAACACGGTGGTCACCTTCGCCAAGATCATCCCGATCCTGGTGTTCATCGTGATCCTGATCTTTGCCTTCAGGGTCGACCTCTTCAGCGCCAACCTGTACGGAGGCGACCTCACGGGCAACATCTTCGAGCAGGTGCGCGCGACGATGCTGGTGACCGTGTTCGTCTTCATCGGCATCGAGGGGGCGAGCGTGTATTCGCGCTACGCCAAGGAGCGCTCCGATGTCGGCAAGGCCACCATCATGGGCTTCATCGGTGTCACGGGCCTGATGGTGCTGGTGACCATGCTGCCCTACGCGGTGCTGCAGCGCGCGGACATCGCCGGCATGCGCCAGCCCTCGATGGCGGCGGTGCTGGAGGCGGTGGTGGGGCACTGGGGTGCGGTCTTCGTGAGCGTGGGGCTGATCGTCTCGGTGCTGGGGGCGTATCTGGCCTGGTCGCTGATCTGCGCCGAAGTGATGTTCACGGCGGCCAAGACGCGCGACATGCCGGCGGTCTTTGCGCGCGAGAACGCCAACAAGGTGCCGGCCAATGCGCTGTGGCTGACCAACATCATCGTGCAGCTGATCGTCATCACGACCTACTGGTCGCGCGATGCGTTCGCGCTGATGCTGAACCTGACGAGTGCGATGTCGCTGATCCCGTATCTCTTCGTGGCGGCCTATGGCGTACTGCTGTCCAAGCGCGGCGAGAGCTACCAGGTGCGCCCGCAGGAGCGTGGGCGGGACTTGTTCATCGCGGCGGTGGCGGCGCTGTACACCATCTTCATGATCTGGGCGGGCGGGCTGAAGTTCATCCTGCTGGCCGCCATCCTGTACGCCCCCGGCACGGTTCTGTACGTGTGGGCGCGGCGCGAGCAGGGCAAGCAGGTTTTCAAGCCGATCGACTGGCTCATCCTTCTCGTCGTCGTCATCGGCGCGGTCGTCGGCATCTACGGCCTGGCAACGGGCCTCATCACCATCTGACAGGAGACATACATGGCCAAATCTAGTGCGGCGAGCGACACCAAGACCCCAGCTCTCGGCGTTCACTCCGAAGTCGGGCAACTGCGCAAGGTCATGGTGTGCGCCCCCGGGCGCGCGCATCAGCGACTGACGCCGAGCAACTGCGACGAGCTGCTCTTCGACGACGTGCTGTGGGTAGAGAACGCCAAGCGCGATCATTTCGACTTCGTCACCAAGATGCGCGACCGCGGCGTCGAAGTCGTGGAGATGCACAACCTGCTGGCAGAGACGGTAGCGGTGCCCGAAGGCAAGAAGTGGATCCTCGACAACCAGGTGGTGCCCAATCAGGTGGGCCTGGGCTTTATCGACGAGCTGCGCAGTTACCTCGAAGGTCTGAGCAATCGCGACCTGGCCGAGACGCTGATCGGCGGCCTCTCGACGCATGACTTCCCTGAGTCCCATGGCGGCCAGGCGCTCAAGGTCGCGAAGGAAGCCGCGGGCGGTACCGAGTACCTGCTGCCGCCGTTGCCCAACACGCTCTACACCCGCGACACCACCTGCTGGATCTATGGCGGCGTGACGCTGAACCCGCTCTACTGGCCCGCGCGGCACGAGGAAACCATCCTCACCACCTCCATCTACAAGTTCCATCCCGACTTCGCCGGCAAGGTCAATGTGTGGTGGGGCGACCCGACGCAGGACCATGGCCTCGCCACGCTGGAAGGCGGCGACGTGATGCCGATTGGCAAGGGCGTCGTGCTCATCGGCATGAGCGAGCGCACGTCGCGGCAAGCGATCAGCCAGCTGGCCGCCACGCTGTTCAAGAAGGGCGCGGCGAAGCGCGTGATCGTCGCGGCCATGCCCAAGATACGTGCGGCGATGCACCTCGACACCGTCTTCACCTTCGCCGACCGCGACTGCGTGCTGCTCGCGCCGGACTTCATGAACAAGACCACCACCTTCTCTTACTACCCCAGTGAGCATCCGAGCGGTGTCGAGCTGCGCAACGAGAAGAAGCCCTTCGTCGACGTGGTCACCGAAGCGCTGGGCCTGAAGAAGATGCGCGTCGTGGAAGCCGGCGGCAGCGACTACCAGCGCGAGCGCACCCAGTGGGACAGCGGCGCGAACCTGGTGTGCGCATCGCCGGGCGTGGTTTATGCGTATGACCGCAACACGTACACCAATACGTTGCTGCGCAAGCAGGGCATCGAAGTGATCACCATCGTGGGCGCCGAGCTCGGACGAGGCCGCGGCGGTGGCCACTGCATGACCTGCCCGATCATCCGCGACGCCGTGGACTACTAAGTCGCCCGATCAACCAACGAGAGAGGACGAGTGCCCGTGCCTGAAAAACTTGCCAGCCAGCATTCCGGGTATCTGCCCAGGGTCACGGCGCTCGTCGCGCTCGCCGCGCTCGCCGCGGTTGTTTCGCTCTCGGCCTGCAGGCGCGCCGAGGAGGCACCGGCCGCCGAGATCCGTCCGGTCCGCGTGATGAAGATCGAGACGCGCGCGATCGGCGACGTCGTCACCTTGACCGGCAACGTGCAGGCACAGACGGAGATCAACCAGTCGTTCCGCATCGATGGGCGCCTGATTGAGCGCAGTGTCGATATCGGCGACCGCGTGAAGCAGGGCCAGTTGCTGGCCCGGCTCGATCCTTTGAACGAAGAGACGGCACTGCAGGCGTCCCGTGCGCAACTGGCTGCGGCGCAAGCGCAGAACGTCGAGGCGCGTACCAACCACACGCGGTTGCGCGATCTGCTCGCCGAGAACGCGGTCTCGCGCGCTTCCTTCGACCAGGCCGACTCGTTGCTGAAGGTCACGCAGTCGCAGGTCGAGACCGCGCAGTCGCAGGTGACGCTTGCGCAGAACCGCCTGAACTACACGCGGCTGTATGCGGATGCGAACGGCGTAGTGACCGCTCGTGGCCCCGAAGCCGGCGAAGTGGTGCAGGCCGGCCGCATGGTCGTGCAGGTCGCGCGCGAGGGTGCGCGTGACGCGGTGTTCGACGTGCCGGCGCAGGTCAAGAACAGCACGGCGACGAACCCAGAGATCACTGTCTCGCTGACCGATGACCCGAAGGTCACCGCGAAGGGGCAGGTGCGCGAGGTATCGCCGCGCGCCGATCCGGTGACCGGCACCTTCAACGTGCGCGTGCGGCTCATCGATGCGCCGGCGGCGATGCGCCTCGGCACCACCGTGACCGGACGCATGAAACTCGACAGTTCGCCCGCGATCGACATTCCCGCCGCCGCACTCAATCGCTCGGGCAACAGCGCCTCGGTGTGGGTCGTCGATGCGAAGACGGGCGTCATCGCGGCGCGTCCGATCGAGGTGCGCGCCTTCGACGCCGCGCGCGTTCAGGTCACCTCCGGGCTGTCGCCCGGTGATCTCGTCGTGACGGCCGGCGTGCAGGCGCTGCGCCCCGGCCAGAAGGTCCGCATCCTCGAGGCTACCCAGTGATCGGCCCGAACCTGTCGGAATGGGCGCTCTCGAAGCGCTCGCTGGTGCTGTTCCTGATGATCATCGCGGTGGTCGCGGGGACGCTGTCGTTCCTGCGGCTCGGGCGTGCGGAAGATCCGGCATTCACCTTCCGGACCATGATCGTCGCGGCCGGCTGGCCCGGCGCGACGGTCGACGAAACGCTGGAGCAGGTCACCGAGCGCCTGGAGCGCACGCTGCAGGAGACGCGCCATCTCGATCGCGTGCGCAGCTACACCGTCGCAGGCCAGACCACGATCTTCGTCGACCTCAAGCAGTCCACGCCGCCGGGCGAGATCCCCGACATCTGGTACCAGGTGCGAAAGAACATCGGCGACATGCGGCAGACGCTGCCGCAGGGCGTGGTCGGCCCGTTCTTCAACGACGACTTCGGCGACACCTTCGGGATCATCTACGCCTTCACTTCCGACGGCTTCAACTTCCGTGAGCTGCGCGACTATGTCGAAGCGGCGCGCTCGCGCCTGCTGCAGGTGCCGGACGTCTCGAAGATCGAGGTGCTCGGCGCGCAGGACGAGCAGATCTTCATCGAGTTCTCCACGGAGCGCCTCGCCGGCTTGCGGCTGGACTACCCGAGCATCATCAATGCGCTGCGGGCGCAGAACGTGATTCGCCCCGCGGGCACGATCCAGACCGACCAGGAGCGTGTCTTCATGCGCGTGAGCGGCGCCTTCGATTCCGAGCGCGACATCGAAGCCGTCACGCTGGTGCTCGGCAACCGAATGATCCGCGTCGGCGATATCGCCACCGTGCGACGCGGCTTCGTCGACCCGCCGCAGCCGATGTTCCGCGTCAACGGCAAGCCGGCCATCGGCCTGGCCATCGCGATGCGCGAGGCGGGGGACATCCTTGCGCTCGGCGCCAACATCAAGAAGGAGATGGCGGACTTCACCGCGAACCTGCCGCACGGCATCGAGCCCACGCTGGTCGCCGATCAGGCGGTGACGGTGGACGTGGCGATCAACGACTTCATGTCGTCGCTGTGGCAGGCGATCATCATCATCCTGGTGTGCAGCTTCGTGAGCCTGGGCGTGCGGCCTGGCATGGTCGTGGCGCTGTCGATTCCGCTCACGCTGGCGATCGTGTTCGCGCTGATGGACATCCTGCACATCGACCTGCACCGGATCTCGCTCGGCGCGCTGATCATCGCGCTCACGCTGCTGGTGGACGACGCGATGACCACGGTCGACGCGATGATCAACCGCCTCGCGGCCGGCGACACCAAGGACCAGGCCGCGACCTTCGCCTACAAGACGCTCGCGGCGCCGATGCTGATCGGCACGCTGGTCACCATCTCCAGCTTCGTGCCGATCGGCTTCGCGCGCAGTTCGGCGGGCGAATACACCTTCTCGATCTTCAGCGTGGTGGCGCTGGCACTGCTGGTGTCGTGGCTCGGCGCGGTGATCTTCTCGCCGCTGGTGGGCAAGGCGATCCTGAAGGCACCGAAGGCGGATGCGCCGGCCGCCAAGCCGAGCAAGGTCACGGCGATCTACGGCCGCTTCCTCGAAGGGGCGATCCGCGCGAAGTGGATCACCTTCGCGGTGACGATCGCGGCCTTCGTGGCGACCTTGTTCCTGGTGCGCTTCGTGCCGCAGCAGTTCTTCCCGGCGTCTGATCGGCCGGAGCTCACGGTGGACATGACGCTGCGGCAGAACGCATCGATCCATGCCACGGAAGCGCAGGCCGAGCGCCTGGAACAGTTCCTCAAGAGCGATCCGGACGTGGATCACTTCAGCACCTACGTGGGCCGTGGCGCGATCCGCTTCATCCTCACGCTGAACGTGCAGCTCGCGAACCCGTTCTTCACGCAGTTCGTGATCGTCGCCAAGGACGTCGACGCCCGCGAGCGGCTGCAGCTCAAGCTCGAGAAGGTGCTGGCGGAGCAGTTCCCGGACGTGGTCGCGCGCGTGTCGCCGCTCGAGCTCGGCCCGCCGGTCGGATGGCCGCTGCAGTACCGCGTGAGCGGCCCTGACGCGAACGAGGTCCGCAAGTACTCGCTCGACCTGGCCGGCGTGCTCGGCTCCGACTCACGCGTGCGGCACGTCAACTTCGACTGGATGGAGCCTGCGCGGCAGGTCAAGATCCGCATCAACCAGGAAGAGGCACGGCAGCTCGGCGTGAGCTCCGCGGCGCTCGCGGGCATTCTCAACTCCGCGATCACCGGATCGGTCATCACGCAGGTGCGCGACGACATCTACCTGGTCAACGTGGTGGCCCGCGCCACCGACCAGCAGCGGGTGTCGTTCCAGACCCTGAGTTCGCTGCAGGTGCCCACGCCCGCCGGCCGCAATGTGCCGCTGAGCCAGTTCGCCAGCTTCGACGAAGAGCAGGAGCTTCCGCTGATCTGGCGTCGCAACCGGGTGCCGACGCTGACCGTGCGCGCGGACGTGACCCATGGCGTGCTGCCGGACACGGTGGTGGTGGCCATGGCCGACCGCATCAAGGAATTCAACGCCAAGCTGCCCAAGGGCTACAAGGTCGCGACCGGCGGCCTGTTCGAGGAAAGCGCGGTGTCGAGCGACTCGGTCTTCGCGGTGGTGCCGCTGATGATCGTCCTCATGCTCTTCTGCGTGATGTTGCTGCTCGTGAGCTTCAGGCGGCTGGCGATGGTGGTGGTGATCCTTCCGCTGGGGCTGATCGGCGTGGTGCTTTCGCTGCTCATCTTCAACCGGCCGCTGGGCTTCGTCGCGATCCTCGGCATCCTGGCGCTGATCGGGATGATCGCGAAGAACGCGGTGATCCTCGTGGTGCAGATCGAGACCTACCGCAGTGAAGGCCACAGCGTGTTCGACGCGGTGATGATGTCCGGCACCTCGCGGCTGCGACCGATGATGCTGACCTCGATCTCCACGGTGCTGGGCCTGATCCCCATCGCACCCACTGTCTTCTGGGGTTCGATGGCCTTCGCGATCATGGGCGGCCTGCTGGTGGCGACGCTGCTGACGCTGGTGCTGCTGCCCACGATGTACGTGGCGGTGTTCGGCAAGGAAGACCAGGTGCCGCCCGGGGAGGGCGCGCGACCGGCGATCGACGCCGCCTGAGCGCAAGGAGGCATTGCCTTGACGCTGAACCATGCCTTCGCACCACCCACCGCGCGAGTCGCCGATGGACACGCGGCGGCCGGGCCGCGCGAGGTGCTCGATCTGCATGTCGCGGAGTTGCGGCAGCTCTTCAACTCGATGGACCCGGCGCCCTTCCGGGAGCGTGACCTAGATCCCGAGGCGGAGGCCTACATCGTCGACTGGGCACGCGAACTCAAGGGACGACCGCCGCTGTCGCTGCGCGTGCACATCGACAGCGCCGCCATCCGGCCGGAAGACACGGCGTTGGCGCGCGAGGCCATTGGCGAGTATTTCCGCCGCCGGGCGCAGGCCACCAAGAGCCGCTTGCAGCAACTCTTCAGGGTCGGGCGCGTCAGCCTGCTCATTGGCTTGTCGTTCCTTGCCGTTGCGCTGGGCATCAGCGAAGTGGTGGCCTCGCTGTTCGAGAAGTCGCGTTTCGCAAGGCTGGTGCAGGAAAGCCTGGTGATCGGGGGCTGGGTGGCGTTGTGGCGGCCGATGGAAATCTTTCTCTACGACTGGTGGCCGATCCGCAGTGAGGTGCGTCTGTACGAGCGTCTCGGCGCCATCGAGGTCAGCCTGTTGTCCAGGGCGATGGAAGGGCGCCCCGCCCCATGAAGGCGCCAGCCGCAACGGTCGCCCGCACCGTCCTGAGCCGGGCGGCGCTGTTCTTTGGTCTCTGGCTGGTGCTATTGCCGAGCCTCAAGCCTGCCGACCTCGCGGTCGGCCTGCTCGCGACGGCGGCTGCGACCTGGACCAGTGCACGCCTGATGCCGCCTGAAGTGGGCTACGTGCGATTGCTGCCGCTGCTGGCCTTCGTGCCGCACTTCCTGTGGCAATCGGTGATGGCCGGCGTGGATGTGGCGCGCCGCGCGATGTCGCCGCGCATGCCGCTGAAGCCGGGCTTCGTCACCTGCCCGGTTGGCCTGCCGCCGGGGCTGGCCCGCAACGACTTCGTCTCGATCATGAGCCTCATGCCGGGCTCGGTGCCCGTGGGCGAGTCGCAGGACGCGGTGGTCTATCACTGCCTGGACACCGACCAGCCGCTCGCGCAGACGATGGCGAAGGAAGAGCAACTGCTCATGAGCGCGCTCGTCGTGGTGGAACCGGGCGGGTGAACCATGGATGACTTCCTCCTCAGCGCCTGTGCCTTCGTGCTCCTGATGGTGGCGGTGAGCCTCGTGGTGGTGCTGCGCGGCCCGGGGAGCGTGGAACGCATGATGGCGGCGATGCTCTTCTGCACCGGCGGGATCGCGAGCCTGCTGCTGCTGGGCACGATCCACGGCATGGAGATCGTCATCAACGTGGTGCTCACGCTGGCGGTGCTGGCGCCTTTCGCGACCATCGCATTCGTGCGGGCCGGCTCGGTGCTGGTGCGCGACGAGTCCTCTCCGGATGCGGGAGGAAAGCCATGATGCGCACGATCGCCGACATCTTCACCGTCGTGGCTGTTTGCGCTGGCGCGTTCTTCTTCCTCGCCGGCACCGCGGGGTTGCTGCGCTTTCCAGATGCCTACACCCGGCTGCACGCGCTGACCAAGGCGGACAACCTCGGCATCGGCCTGATCGTGCTTGGGCTTCTGCCGCAAGCGGGCAGCGTGAGCCTCGCGCTCAAGCTGATCGCGATCTGGTTCCTGGTGCTGCTCGCATCGGCCACCGCGTCGCAGATGATCGCGCGCGCGATTCGCGAGACAGAAGAGAAGAGCGGTGCGCCCGCGCAAGGCCCGGGGGAAGCACCATGATGGGCGTCCTGCTGAACGTCGCGCTCGTGCTGCTGTTCATTGGACTCGCAGGGTGGACGGTCTTCGCGCGCGACACCTTCGCGTCGGTCGCCGGTTTCATTCCCTACGGCCTGCTGCTGACCGCGGTGTGGCTCCGGCTGGTCGCGGTCGACGTCGCGATCACCGAGGCTGCGATCGGCGCCGGCCTGACCGGTGCGCTGCTGGTGGGCGCGGCCGCGCGCCTGCGTGCCACCGAGGCGAAGGTGAATCGCGCGCGGCCCGGCGTCACGACACGAATGCTCGCGGCCATTGCCTCCATCGTGGTCGCAGGAATCGTCGCAGTCTGCGTGCTACTGCTGCCCGATGCCACGCCGACGCTCGCGCCGGCCGTGATGGAGAACATCCACACCACCGGCGTCGGCAATCCGATCACGGCCGTACTGCTGTCCTTCCGGGCGATGGACACGCTGCTCGAAGCGATCGTGCTGGCCTTCGGCCTGCTGGGCGTCTGGTCACTTGCCCCCGACCGTGCCTGGGGCGGCCGTCCGAGCCTGCAGCCGATCGCCGCGCCCAACAGCATCCTTGCGCACTTCGCGCGCATGCTGCCGCCGATCGGCATCGTGATCGGCATCTACATCCTCTGGTACGGCGCGGACCACCCGGGCGGCAAGTTCCAGGGCGCCACGATCCTCGCGGCGATGTGGCTGCTCGCGATGATGGCGGGGCTGGCCGACGTGCCACGCGTCGGGCGCATTGCGCTGCGCTTCTGGCTGGTGGCGGGGCCGCTGGTGTTCATCGCCGTCGGCTTCGCGGGTGCGGTGCTGGCGGACGCATTCCTTGCCTATCCGGAAGGCCGCGCCAAGCTCTGGATCGTCGCGATCGAGTTCGCGCTGATGCCTTCGCTCGCACTCACACTCGGGCTCCTGCTGGCCGGCGCGCCACACAGGGCATTGCAGAAATGATGGACCCGACCACGCTCTTCGGGCTCTGCGCGGCGGTGCTGATCGGGCTCGGCCTCTATGGCTTCATCGTCAACCCGCAGCCGCTGCGCAAGATCATCGCGTTCAACCTGATCGGCAACGGCGTGTTCCTCATCTGCGCGGTCATTGCGCGGCGGGGCACCGCGGCGGGGCTGGGCGGGGATCCGGTGCCGCAGGCCTTGCTCATCACCGCGATCGTGGTGGCCTTCGCCGCATCGGCCCTGGCGGTGGCGCTGCTGCTGCGGCTGTACGAGGAGACCGGCGATGCCGCATTGACGACCGAGTCGTCCGCGGGGGATCACTAGGTGCCCGTGGCCGATGCGATGAACACGACCACGCCCGGCGGCCTGCTGCTGGTGCTGTCGGTGCTTTTGCCCTTCGTCGGCACGATGCTGGGCTTCGTGCTCGGCGGGCGAAACGCCCAGCGCGTCGCGTTGATCACCTTGCTGCTCGGGCTTTGCGTCGCGCTCGGCATTGCCGATGCGGTCGTGGGTTCCGGCCAGCCCGTGGTGTATCTGCTGGGCGGCTGGACGCCGCCACTCGGCGTGGCGCTGCGCGCCGATGGGCTGTCGGTGGTGATGATCATCGCGATCGCGGTGGTGATCGGTGTCATCGGCATCTATGCCTGCGGCGACTTCGGCACGCCCGATGGCGTGCACGAGGCACGGGCGCCCTACACCTTCTGGCTGCTGCTCCTCGCGGTGTGGGGTTCGCTCAACCTGGTGTTCGTGAGCGGCGATGTGTTCACGCTCTATGTCGCGCTTGAATTGCTCACCTTCGCGGGCGTGCCGCTGGTGAGTCTCGACGGGCGTGGAGAGACCCTGCAGGCGGCGTTGCGCTATCTGCTCTTCGCGCTGCTCGGGTCGATGTTCTACCTGCTCGGCGTCTTCCTGCTTTACGGCGCCTACGGCACGCTCGACATCGCATTGCTTGCCCAGGGCATCCGCGCCGAGCCGATCACCTGGACTGCCGCGGTGCTGATGACGGTCGGCTTGCTCGCGAAGACCGCGCTCTTCCCGCTGCACCTGTGGTTGCCGCCCGCGCATGCCGGCGCGCCAGCCGCAGCGAGCGCGGTCCTGTCGGCGCTGGTCATCAAGGGCGGATGGTTCCTGGTCGTGCGCCTGTGGCTCGATGTGTTCGCCGACATCGTCACCCTGCCTTCGGCGCAATTGCTCGCCGCATTGGGTGCGGCGGCGATCCTGGTCGGCAACGTGGTCGCGCTGCGGCAGGTGCGGCTCAAGCTGCTGATCGCCTATTCGACGGTGGCGCAGATCGGCTACCTGTTCCTCATGTTCCCGCTGGTCGCGGGCCTGGAAGCCGCGCAGATCGACAGCGCGCCGGCGATCAACGGCGGCATGCTGCAGGCCATCTCGCACGCCACCGCGAAGGCCGCGATGTTCATGGCCGCAGGACTGATCTATTCGACGCTCGGGCACGACCGCGTGGCCGATCTCCGCGGCGCAGGACGTGCGTTGCCGATGACGTTGGTGGCCTTCGCGCTCGGCGGTGCGTCGCTGATCGGCCTGCCGCCTTCGGGTGGCTTTCTCGCGAAATGGCTGCTGCTGTCGTCCGCGATCGCGACTGCGCAGTGGTGGTGGGCGCTGGTGATGCTCGCCGGCGGCCTGCTCACCAGTGCCTACGTGTTCATCGTGGTGGTGCGCGCGATGGCACCTGCCGAACCCGGCTGGATGCCGAAGAAGGTGGTGCCGCGCTACCAGCAGGTTGCGGTGCTGGTGCTTGCGCTGTGCTCGTTCCTGCTAGGCGTCGCGGCGCTGTGCCCCATCGATGTGGCGATGATCGGCCGGCCGCTGCTGGTGTGGGTGGAGGGACCATGATCGCCGCGAGTGCCCTGTTTGCGATCCTGCTCAGTGTGGGCGTGATGGTGCCGCTCGCGATCGGCTTGCCGCTGGTGCTGCTCGTCGCCTGTGCCTCGAAGCGGCTGCGCCGCCACATGCCGCGCGTCTTCGCGATCGCGCCGGTGCCTGCCTTGCTCGCCGCGCTGTTCGACGCCGACGCGGGCAGCTTCGAACTGGGCAACGATCTGTTTTCGCTGAGCTTCTCGCTCGACGCGCCCGGCGCGATGCTGCTTGGCGTGGCGGCGCTGCTGTGGATCCTGTCGGGCCTCTATGCGGCGCGCTTCCTGCGCGACCAGCCCGAGCCCGACGGCTTCATCGTCTGCTGGTTGATGACCTTGACCGGCTGCGTCGGTGTGTTCCTCGCGGCGGACGTCATCGGCTTCTACTTCCTGCTCGCGGTGCTGAGCGTGGGTGCGAGCGGCCTCGTGCTGCAGGGCCAGGGGCCGGACGCGATGCGTGCCGGCGCGCTGTACCTCGCGCTCGCGCTGCTGGCGGAGGCCTTCCTGCTCGCGGGCCTGATCCTCATGGTGAATGCGACACCCGACGGCAGCCTGCTGATCCGCGACGCGGTCGCAGCGTTGCCCGATTCGCCGACGCGCAATCTCACCGTGACCTTGCTGCTCATCGGGCTCGGCATGAAAGCCGGTCTCGTGCCGCTGCATTTCTGGATGCCGCTCGCCTACACCGCCGCGCCGATTCCGGCTGCGGCAGTGATGAGCGGCGCGGTGGTCAAGGCGAGCGTGATCGCACTGGTGCGCTTCCTGCCGCTCGAGGTCGCGATGCCGGACTTCGGCCATGCACTCGCGGTGGTCGGTCTCTTCGGTGCGCTCTACGGCGTGCTGGTCGGCATCACGCAACTCAACCCGAAGACGGTGCTCGCGTATTCGAGCGTGAGCCAGATGGGGTTCGTCGTCGCGGTGATCGGGATGGGGCTCGCGGCAGGCGATGCCGCGACACCGATGGCCGCTGCGTTCTACGCGACGCATCACCTGCTGGTGAAGGGCTCGCTTTTCCTCGCGGTGGGCGTCGTCGCGCTCACCGGCCGGCGACACCTGTGGCCGATGCTCATCCCGGCCGCGGTCATCGCGCTCGGGCTCGGTGGGTTGCCGCTGACGGGCGGATCGCTCGCCAAGTACGCGGCGAAGGACCTGCTCGGCAGTGGGCTCGCGGGCACGGTGGCCGTCGTGTCGTCGGTCGCCTCGACGCTGCTGATGATCCACTTCACCCGCCGCCTCGCCGAGAACAGCGCGAGCAATGCAGACGCACGCGCTCCTGGCACGCTCGTCTTCGCGTGGATCGCCATGGCGCTGGCATCGCTGGTCATTCCATGGCTGCTTTATGTGGACTTCCCGATCGAAGAATTGCCGAAGGCGCTTGCCCCGGCGGCACTCTGGGATGCGCTGTGGCCGGTGCTGGTCGGCGCGGTGCTCGCTTTCCTGCTCGACCGCCTCCGCAGCGTGCCGCGCATTCCCGCCGGCGATGTCGGCATCGCGCTGGGTGGCCTCAAGGGCGTGGCCCTTGCGGCAGGCGCGGGGCTCGAACACGCCGACACCTTCCTGCGGCGCTGGGCAGTGGCCTGCGTCGTGATGCTCGTGGTCTCGCTGCTTTTCGTCTGGGCTCTTCTCTGATGTCTGATCCGATGTCCCACTCCACACTCCTTCCCGCGCGTACGCGCATCCGGACGAGCACGGTGGCCGCGCTGGCCGCCCTGGCCGTCGCACTCGGCGGCTGCACCGTCGGCCCCGACTACAAGCGCCCCGAGGTGCAGGCGCCCGCCGCATGGCGCATCGACTATTCGACCGCCGCCGACGTGGCGAACACCAAATGGTGGGAGCAGTTCGGCGACCCGGTGCTCAACGAACTCGTCGAAACCGCGCTGCGCGACAACCTCGACGTGCGCGTTGCGGCAGCGCGGATCGACCAGTTCATCGGCACGCTGGGCTCGGTGCGCTCGCAGTTCTACCCACAGCTGGCTTACAGCGGTGCGGCGAGCCGCAGCCGTGCGAGCCGCGTCGGGCAGCCTCCGGTGCCGGAGCCGGCCGATCCGTACTTCACGCTCTACCAGGCGGCGCTCGGCGCGAGCTGGCAGATCGATCTCTTCGGCCGTGTGCGGCGGCTCAGCGAAGCCGCGCAGTCGCAGGTCTATGCCAGCGAGCAGGCACAGCGCGGCGTGGTACTCACGCTCGTGTCGGGCGTCGCCACGAGCTACATCACGCTGCGCGGGCTCGACCGGCAGCGCGAGATCGCAGTGGCGACCGCGGGCAACTTCGGCGAGACGGCGCGCATCTTCGATTTGCGCTTCAAGTCCGGCATCGTCTCGAAGACCGAAGTAACGCAGGTGCGTTCGCAATGGCAGCAGGCGCTCGCGTCGATCCCGGTGATCGAGCAGCAGATCGCCGCGGTGGAAGGGCGCATCTCGATCCTCCTCGGGCGCGACCCGGGACCGATCCCGCGCGGCAAGACCATCGACCAGCTGGTCGCGCCGCTGATCCCGGAGGGTCTGCCGTCGAGCCTGCTCGAACGCCGGCCCGACATCCTGCAGGCGGAGCAGAACCTCGTCGCAGCCAACGCCAGCATTGGCGCGGCGAAGGCGCTGTACTACCCGAGCATCTCGCTGACGGGCCTCTACGGCTCCACCAGCACCGCGGCGGGCAGCTTCCTGACCGGTCCTGCGACCGCATGGCAGGCCGCCGCGAGCCTGACCGGGCCGATCTTCACCTTCGGCGCGATCGAAGGGCAGGTCCGCTCCGCCGAAGCGCAGAAGGCGCAGGCCGAGCTTGTCTATCAGTCGACCATCCTCAACGCCTTCCGCGACACGAACGACGCATTGATCGGCACACAGAAGACCATCGAGGGTGCTGCGCTGCAGCGCGAGCGAGTGATCGCTTTGCGCGAGTTCGCCCGGCTGTCGCGGCTCAAGTTCGAAAGCGGCCTGATCGGCTATCTCGAAGTGCTGGTGGCCGACACCGAGCTTTTCGCGGCCGAACTCGCACAGGTCGGGCTGATGACCGACCGCTACACCCAAGTGGTCAACGTCTACCAGGCGATGGGCGGGGGCTGGGTGGATGTCGCCGACTCGATGACGCCACGGCCGGTGGGGTCCGTCAAATAGACGCTCAAAAGTAGCACTCAAGTTTTCCTGCGGACGGCCGATAGCCCTTGTGCGGCAGGCGCTCGCGGATTCCGGCGAGCCTGCCTCGTGAGGAGCGGGTGTGAGTTTGGGAATCGGAATCGCGGGCGCCGGGGTGCATGCGGCGCTATCGGGCTTCAATGCCTTCGAAGTGCTGGCGACCGCAGGGCCCCTGGCGGGGTTGATCGCTGTCGTGCACGTGCGCACGCGGCGACAACGCCAGCGCATGCTGATGGCCGAAGCGGCGTGCCGCGCCACCCGGACGGTCTTCGTCGACGTGCCGGGCACGGGCGTGAACGGGCCTGATTCCGTCAGCTTCGAGCTCACGCCGCAGCTGCTTGGATGGCTTTCGGCGGCCCAGAGCGGCGCGTTGGCCGGCATGGACACGCCCGACGCCGTGATGCTCGCGTTCGACGTCGGCGCCACCTGGCTCGGGCCGGAGGGCGATGTGCAGCCGCACAGCCAGCTCGTCGCGACGCGCGAGCGCTTCTATGTCCGCTGGGTCGAAACCCGCTGCCACAGTGCGGACATCTCCCTGCAGGCGATGCTTGACGCGCACAGGAGCCTGCCGGAGGGCGAGCCGCTGCATTGCGCGATGGACGGCAAGTTCCGGACTGCGCCGCCACGCCGGCTGCGTGCGCCTTCCATGCCGGTGGCCCCGAAGACCTTCTACTGGGTGCGCGCCGGCGGCGGCGAGCAGTGACCCGCGTCGGGCAGGCCCTCTCCAAACAGCGCTAGGATGCGCGGTGCGTCCGGCGCCGCCTGCGGTGGCGCGGCCTCAGCCGGGTTCGATTCGCTCGAACCGGCACACCCCTCTCACCGATTCAAGGACCCAGCATGACTTCAGCCAGTTATCCCGACACGCGCCTGCTCATCGACAACGAATGGTGCGACGCCGTCAGTGGCAAGACTTTGGATGTGATCAATCCCGCGACCGGCAAGCCGATCGGCAAGGTCGCCCACGCGGGCATCGCCGACCTCGACCGTGCGCTGGACGCGGCGCAGCGCGGTTTCCAGGCCTGGCGCAAGGTGCCGGCCAACGAGCGCGCAGCGATCATGCGCAAGGCGGCCGGCCTGGTGCGCGAGCGCGCCGCCGACATCGCCCGCGTGCTCACGCAAGAGCAGGGCAAGCCCTTCGTCGAAGCGCGCGGCGAAGTCCTGGCCGGTGCGGACATCATCGAATGGTTCGCCGACGAAGGCCGCCGCGTCTATGGCCGGATCGTGCCGTCGCGCAACCTGAACGCGCAGCAACTCGTCATCAAGGAGCCGGTCGGCCCGGTGGCGGCTTTCACGCCGTGGAACTTCCCGATCAACCAGATCGTGCGCAAGCTCGGCGCGGCGCTCGCGAGCGGCTGCTCCTTCCTGGTGAAGGCGCCTGAAGAGACGCCCGCATCGCCGGCCGCGCTGCTGCAGGCCTTCGTCGACGCCGGTGTGCCGAAGGGCACCGTCGGTCTGGTGTTCGGCGACCCGGCCGAGATCTCCAGCTACCTCATTCCCCACCCGATCATCCGCAAGGTGACCTTCACCGGCTCCACGCCGGTCGGCAAGCAGCTCGCCGCGATGGCCGGCGCGCACATGAAGCGCGCCACCATGGAGCTGGGTGGCCATGCCCCCGTGATCGTGGCCGAGGACGCCGACGTCGAACTCGCGGTCAAGGCCTCGGGCGGCGCCAAGTTCCGCAACGCCGGCCAGGTCTGCATCTCGCCGACCCGCTTCCTGGTTCACAACAGCATTCGCGACGCCTTCGCGAAGGCGATGGTGAAGCACGCTGAAAGCCTGAAGGTCGGCGACGGCCTTGCAGAAGGCACCACGCTCGGCCCGTTGGCCAACGCACGCCGCCTGACCGCGATGGCCAAGGTGATCGACGACGCCCGCGCCACCGGCGCGACCATCGCGACTGGCGGCGAGCGCGTGGGCTCCGAGGGCAATTTCTTCGCGCCGACCGTGCTGACCAATGTGTCGCTCGAATCCGATGTGTTCAACAACGAACCCTTCGGCCCGATCGCGGCCATTCGCGGCTTCGACAAGATCGAAGAAGCCATCGCCGAAGCCAACCGCCTGCCGTACGGCCTGGCCGGCTATGCCTACACGCAGTCGATCAAGAACCTGCACCTGTTGTCGCATCAGCTCGAAGTGGGCATGCTGTGGGTCAACCAGCCGGCGACGCCGACACCTGAAATGCCCTTTGGCGGCGTGAAGGACTCGGGCTACGGTTCCGAAGGCGGACCCGAAGCCATGGAGGCCTACCTGGTCACCAAGGCAGTGTCGATCACGGCGGTCTGACACTTCGGGACGGAGGGGCCCGCGCTCTTGCACGGCGCGCGGGCTCGTTCCGCTCCGACAGAAGCAGGCGGCACCCGCCTGCGCGCCGAGCTCCCTGCCGTGCGGAAAGAATGCCTTTCATCATGAAGCACTCGATATTCCGCCGCCTGGCGCTCTGGCTGTTCATTCTTTTCGTACCGGCCGCGGCGCTGGCCGCCTCGCAGGCACTCGGCAGTGCCGAGGCGCTGCAGGCCAAGCACGCCGCAGTCAAGCCGCAACTTGCGGAGAACGTTTTCGGGCGCCCCCTGGCACTTGAATCCAAGGAATCGTCCGCGCAACTGAGCGGCAGCATCTTCGCGGTCCTGAACCATCCTTTCAGCGAGGTGAGCGCCTCGTTGAGTCAGCCGGCGGTCTGGTGCGACGTGCTGATGCTGCACCTGAACACCAAGTACTGCGCCGTGCGTCCATCGGGCAATGCCACGCAGCTCGACGTCGCAGAGGGCCGCAAGTTCGACCAGCCGCTGTCGCAAGCACAGCGCATCTATTTCGACTGGCATCCGCCGAAGGTCTCGGCGGACTACCTCGCCGTGTCGCTGACGGCGGAGACGGGGCCGATGTCGACGCGCGACTACGACATCGACCTTGAAGCCACACCGCTCCCGGACGGCAAGACCTTCATCCATCTCGGGTACTCCTACGCCTACGGCACCGCTGCGCGGATCGCGATGTCGGCCTATCTCAAGACGCTCGGTGCCGACAAGGTCGGCTTCACTTCCAGCGGCAAGGATGCGCAGGACCAGCCGCAATACATCGGCGGCATGCTCGGCGTCGTCGAGCGCAACACCATGCGCTACTACCTCGCGATCGACGCCTACCTGGAGCGGCCCGCCAAGGCCCAGCTGGCCGAGCGCCTTGCCCTGTGGTTCGACAGCACCGAGCGTTACGCACGCCAGTTGCACGAGGTCGAGAAGCAGGACTACCTCTCGATGAAGCGGAATGAATACAAACGAATGAGCTCCGAGTAGCCTTCGCGCGCGAACTGCTGGAAATCCCTAGGAATCACCCTTGCGTAATTTTCAGATACACATGTATCCTGATGTGTCTGAAAGGAGGGTGACCTCTTGGACCTCGATTTCCATCTTCACAAGATCCAGGCGCTGAGCCCCAAGGCCGCCAAGATCGCACTACGCACGCTGGATCGCGATCCGCGTGTTCCCACGGAATGGGTGACTGCGCTGCGTCCGGCGCTGGTCGATCGCAGCGGGGATTCGCCCTCGTTCGGCGGCACCGACTGGATGACCCTCGCCGCGATCGAACGGCCGGGCATACGCAAACTCACCGAACGCTTCGAGAGCCGCGAACAACGGCATGCGCGGCTCTGGGTTCTGAGCCTGCGCAGTGCCTCGAAGCGTCACGATCGCGCGTCGTCCGACGAAGGCACCTACGGCGGGCTCTGACCCCGCCGCGGCTACCTCGCCGCCTTGTGCGCGCCGCGCGAGGACTTGAGCAGCGCACTGCGGCTGCTTCGCAATTCATCGAGCTGCTTGATCTGTGCCGGGCAATCCGCCGGTGCGGCCACGAGCACGAACGGACTGCGGCGCAGGGCGGTGATGGTCTTCTCGACATCGGCGGGCGGCCGGTTCTTCGAGACCAGGCCGGCGGCGACTGCGGCCTTTGACTGGTTGAAGAACGCCTTCTCGTAGGCGGGTGTGCCGCAGCGCGCGGCGACCACGCGGTAGTCCGCTTCCTGCTGCTCAGGGGACAGGCTCGCGACCGCCTCCGCGTTCGCCGTCAACGGCACTGCGATGGCCACGGCGGTGAGAAGCGACTCGATCTCGAAACGTGTCTTCATACGGGCCTCCCTGCCTCGATACGCTGGTTGCGCGATTCATCGTAAGGCGCGCTCGACGCACTGCGCTATCGCACTTGTGAACTATTGCGCCTAAAGTGTTGGCGTGCATCAACCGATCCACCGCGACGCGTCGCTGCCCGCCAACGCCGAAGCTGACATGTTCAACGGCGGCCCGCCGTTGCGCCTGTTGTCCTTGTGGGGGCGGTTCGATCCGACGCACCAGCATGTGCTGCGGCGCGCGACGATCGTGGTGTGCGTCGGCTGGCTGCCCCTGCTGTTGCTGGCCGTCGTGTCCTACGTGAACGGGCACGAGGATGTCTGGCGGGCGTTCTGGAGCGATGCATCGGTGCATGCGCGCTCGCTGATCGTCGCGCCGTTGTTGATCCTGGCCGAGGCGATCTGCATTCCCAAGCTGGGTGCCACCGCACAGATCTTTCGCCAGCGAGCCATCGTGCCGGACTCAGAGGTGCCTGCCTACGAGAAGGCGGTGCGCTCGATCCTCTGGCTGCGCGACTGGTGGGTGGTCGAGGCGGCTGCGGTCGTGCTCGCCTACGTGATCGCGGCGCTGGTCATGCGCAATGTGCCGCCGACCTTCCTGCCGGACTGGCATCGCGGCGATGGAACGCTGCCGCTGGGCCGTTCGTCAGCCAGCTGGTGGAACGGGCTCGTCAGTCTGCCGCTTCTGTTGGTGCTGCTGCTCGGATGGCTCTGGCGGCTGTTCCTGTGGGCGCGCTATCTCCTGCTGGTGTCTCGGCTGAAGCTGCGGTTGGTGGTGGTGCATCCGGAAGGGGCGGCGGGGCTGATGTTCGTCGGCTACTCCCTGCGTGCCTTCGGCGTGCTGGGCGTGGCCATCGGCACGATCGTGGCGGCGACCGAACTGGCGCATGTCTGGGCAGGCGCGCCGGTCGGTCCCGACCAGCTCGGCTTCGTGGCACTGGGCACCATCGTCGCGGTGGTGCTGGTCTTTGCCGCGCCACTGCTGGTGTTCTTCCGCCCGCTGCTGCGTTGCTGGGAAGAGGGTGTGGTCCTCTACGGCGAGCTGACCCAGCGCGTGGGCGCGGCGCTGGAGGACAAGTGGATGCGCGGGCCGCCGTCCGAAGAAACCGCGGAGCCGCTGTCGACGGGCGATTTCTCGGCGACGACCGATCTTTTCCAGTCGGCGGGCAATCTCTACTCGCTGCGATTCGTGCCGATCGACCTGAACAGCGTCATCGCGCTGGCCGTGGCGACCGCATTGCCCTTCGGCGTGGTTGCATTGGCGCTGGTGCCGTTCGACAAACTGTTGCAGCACGTGCTGTCGATGTTCCTCTAGCGCGTATGGCGTGGGCGGTCTATTGCCCCAAGGGGCATGCGACGTTGCCCGTGGGGCCGATTTGCAGCCCGCACGGCGCACCCCAAGATGGCTGCAACACTGCCCGATGGACTTCGCGCTGCGGGCGGGCTACAACACGATCCGTCCATATCAATCTTCCAAAGCAAAGGGGCGAGGATGCACAGGAGCGAGGGAATCAGATGGCTGGTGGCCGCTGCGGCGGCACTGGTCACGATGGCGGCGGACGCGCGTCCGCTGGACTTCTACAACGGCATGCGCGACCAGCCGATCACGCGTTTCAGCAAGGCCGACGTCGACGTCATGACCAAGACGATCAACAAGGCGCTGGACGGCGATGACGGCGTCACCACCAAATGGGAAAGCGGGTCGAACGCCAGCGGCAGTGTCACGCCCTCGAAAGATCCGAAGGGCCGCCCCGGCTGCAAGCTTGCCCGCGTAGAGAACCGCCACGGCTCGTTGCAGAACTCGGGCGACTACATCTTCTGCAGGAACAAGAGCACCGCCAAGGGCGCGCCGCCGTGGCAGGTGGTCGGGCCCTGGTCGGGCAGCTGACCGGGTGACCGGGCCGATTTCCATTCCCCAACATCACGAGGAGCTTCGTTCATGAAAAAGCGCATTGTGGGTTTCATGCTGGCGGTGTCCGCCACGGTGGTGGTTCCGGCCTGGTCGCAGGACAAGCCCCAGGCCGCACCGCCGCCGGATGCCGGCGCGGTCGTCATCGGCCGCGAGCCGGGCGAGGCGGTCGCGGGCGGTGTGCGCACGCGCTCGGCCGTCATCACCAAGATCGATTCCGCAACGCGCGACATCACCCTCAAGCGGCCCGACGGCAACGAGGTCACGATCCGGGCCGGCGATGCGGTGAAGAATTTCGACCAGCTCAAGGTCGGCGACGTCGTGACGCTGAAGCAGGGTGCGGCGCTGCTGCTCGAACTGCGCAAGGTGGAAGGCGGCGGCATCCGCCAGCGGACCGACTGGGTCGAGGTGTTCCTTTCGCAGCCCGGGCAGAGCCCCGGCGTGGCGGTGAAGCACACGGTCCACGCGGTGGTCAATGTCTTCGCCATCGACCGCAAGAAGAAGACCGTGACGCTGCGCGGCGTACGCGAGACGCGCAAGTTCGAGGTCGACGATCCGAAGGTGCTCGACTCGCTGAAGGTCGGCGATCAGGTGGAAGCGACGCTGATCCAGGGCGAGGCGCTCTTCGTCCAGCCGGCCGGCAAGGCCGCCAAGAAGAAGTAGGCACGATCCATCCGATGGGAGATCCGCCATGAACCTGCGCCTGGTCCTGCTGTTTCGGGGGGTGGTCGGCCTGCTCTTCGTGGCGTATCTGTTGATGGTGCCGCTTTCCGGACAGGCGCAATCCGTCTACGAGCGCAACGGCTACTACGCGGCTTTCGACGGGATCATCGGCATGGCGCTGTGGTTCGCGGTTTCGAAGGATCCTCCTGCGCGATGGCTGTCCACGCTCGTGCTCGCGGAAGCGGTGATGCGTCTCGTGATCGGCGTGTTCGGCCTTGCCAATCCGGGCATCCAGTCGCGGGTGCTGGGCTCGGTGGCCTACTACGGCGTGATCATCGTGTTCTGCATCGTGCTGGGTGCGATCGGGATGATCTATGTCTTCATGAAGGGCAGGCAGCCCTCGCCGACCGGTGCACGCAGCGGTGCGCTGAGCGCATTCATCGTCAGCCTGGCGACGATGCTCTTCGGCGTGGCGGTGATCTTCGGCCTGCCCGACGAGGAAAGCCGCCGCCTGATCGTGGCCGGTCTGACGGTGGTGCTGGGCCTGACCTACCTCATCACCGGGCTGCGAACGAAGCGCTAGCGCCCTTCACAGGAAGGGCAGCGTGAGGCTCACGGCCACGCCGTTGCCCTTGGGCCGGTTCTTCGCATCCACGTCATGCACCCAGCGCGCCGAGAAGGCCGCGGCCTGGTTGCCGATCTTTCCGCCCCAGGTCACGATCGGGCCGAGCCCGACGGAGCGGCCCTTGAAGCCGTTGAGCTTGTCGGCAGTCGGGCCGGAGTCGTCCTGCAATTGCTCGATCCAGCCGCCCACCACGCCGAGCTTCCATTGCGGGGCGATGGGTGTGGTCCACATCGCGTCGATGCGGAAGACCGCGCCGTTCTTGTAGTCGGTGTCGTCGTTGCGCGTGTAGAAGTCGATCGCCGCGAGGGTGCTGAACTCGCCGCCATCCTTCATCATCTTGGTGAAGGCGATCGTCGGCGAAAAGGTCCAGGTGTTCTGTCCTGCGTTCGCGAGCCGGTCGGGGTTGTAGGCGCCGGTCGGCGCGTAGATCGGCAGCGAGAGCGCCATGTGCTCGGTCTCGCTGAAGTGGTAGCTCGCGACGATCGGGTTGATCCACACATCGGCGAACTGCGTGCCACTGTCGGTGTTCGACAGGCCCGGCCGCAGGTTGCTCGATGCACTGACCTCGACCTTGGTGTATTGCACCGGAATGCCGATGCCCGATGCGAAGTTCCAGCGCCCCGGTCCGGTGTCCCAGATGTAGGTGAGGTTGGCGATGTTGTAGATCGCCGTGGCCTCCATGCCTGCGCTGAGCACGCGGCCGACCGACACCGGCCGAGAGCTTTCGATGTCGCCTTCGAAGTAGATGCTCGCGAGCGAGAGCACGAGGCCCGGCGTCGGCGGCACGATGCCTGCGTTCGAGTTCACCTGCTGGCCGGTGATCGGGCGGCCCATGCCGCCTTCGGTCGCCGCGGCGCCGAGCGGCATCAGCATGATCGCGGCCCAGATCGATCGACGAAGAAATCTGCTGTCGCTCATCGTGCTTCTTCCTCTCATGAGGCGGCTTGTGGTTCGCGGACGATGCAGCGGAACCCGAGGTGGCTTGTCGCGGTGTCGATGGGTTGTGCCATGCGCGCCGCCGGCCTGTAGCGATGGCAGTAGTTGGGCGCGCACAGGTGCGATCCGCCTTTCATCACGCGGCGCGGTATCCGGGTCTGTGGCGAGCGCAGATCCCAGCTGTCCTCGGCGCGACCACCGCGCGGGTTGTCGAGCGTGCAGCAGGCGTGCGTGATCTTCCCGTGCTCCTGGTACCAGTCGGTGGTCCATTGCCACACGTTGCCCGCCATGTCGTAGAGGCCGTAGCCGTTGGGCGGAAACACGCCGACCGGCGAGGTGCCTTCGTAGCCGTCCTGCACCAGGTTCTGCCACGGGAACTCGCCCTGCCAGGTGTTGGCCATCAGCTTGCCGCGCGGCGCGAACTCGTCACCCCAGCAGTACTGCTTGCCTTCGAGGCCGCCGCGCGCCGCGTATTCCCATTCGGCTTCGGTCGGCAGTTCCTTGCCGACCCAGCGCGCGTAGGCCTCGGCATCTTCAAAGCCCACGTGCACCACTGGATGCTTCCAAAGGCCTTGCAGCGAGCTGCCCGGCCCCCGGGGATGACGCCAGTCGGCGCCCGGCACATAGGTCCACCAGTTGTGCGTGTTGCGCATGTCCACCGGGCCGGTTGTCTTGCGGAACACCACCGAGGAGGGCACGAGCATCGACGGGTCCGCGCCCGGGTAGTCCTCCGGATTCGCGGGCCGCTCGGCCAGCGTGACATGGCCGGTCGCATCGACGAAGCGCTTGAACTCGGCGTTGGTGACGACGTGGGTGTCGATCCAGAAGCCCTGCACGGCGACCTTGTGGGCCGGCGCTTCTTCCGGGTAGTGCTGGTCCGAGCCCATGAGGAAGGTGCCGCCAGGCACCCACACCATCCCGGCGTGGCCGGAGCTCTTCGAGGCGTCAGGCGCTGGCTGGGACATCCAGCTGAACGACTGCGCGGACCAGATCGGCAAGCGAGCTCACGCCCATCTTCGCCATCACGTGTGCGCGATGGGCCTTGACGGTGCGCTCCGCCGCGCCGAGCTCGGCGCTGATCTGCTTGTTGAGCGCGCCGCTCACCACCATGTCGAGCACCTGCCGTTCACGCGGGCTCAGCCGCGAATAACGGTTCTGGAGATCGGCGAGATGCCGGCGCGTCTTGCGCCGGGCAGCGTCCTCGGCCACCGCCCTGTTGACGACCGAGACCAGCGTGTCGCCATCGACGGGCTTGAAGAGGAAGTCAGCAGCCCCGGCCTTCATCGCGCGCAGGGTCTCCTGCACGGTGGCCTCGGCGGTCACGAAGATCACGGGCAGCGGCTCGGGCTGCGTTGCGATCATCTCCTGAAGGTCGAGTCCGCTCGGCCCGGGCATGTGGATATCGAGCACCAGACATCCCGGCGCACTGCCGATGCCCTCGAGCAGCATTGCACCCACCGAGCCGTACTCGGCCACATGATGGCCGGCCGCCTGAAGCAGCCGGCGTACTGCGCGCCGGAAGGCTACATCGTCATCAATGAGCCGCACTACCGGCAATTCCTCCGCTGGGTTCAAGGTCGGATCGCTCATTCCTTTTCTCCAGTTGCGCGCGGCAATTGTTCTTAATGCTTCGTTCAGCCACGCCCGGAGCATTGAACACGCAGCATTGGTGCATGGCAACCTGCCCTTCGGTGTAGTCCGTTGTCAAAAGCTTGAAAAACTAATTGTTTTGTACTAAGTGATGCCGCTTCCGGTGTCAGCCCACAGTCAGCCCGCGAACAAAGGCGCCGGGAGGCCTTCCGCATCGAGCCGTACCGCGAAAAGCCCGCCAGCCAGCGGCTCGGCTGCGCGCTGCTCTGCCGTGAGTCCGCTGGTCGCGCTCGTGATGTAGAGCGTGCGCAAGTCCGGGCCGCCGAATGCGCAGTTCGTGATGTGGCTTGTCGGCAGCTTGATGCGCAGAAGCTCGGCGGCGGTTGCTGGATCGTGGCAACTCACGCAGGCGCCGCCCCAGTGCGCGATCCAGAGCCGGCCCGCCGCGTCGGTGGTCATGCCGTCGGGATAGCCGTCGTCACGCTCGAAGCGATGCCACTCGCGCTTGTTCGACAGGGTGCCGGCGGCGGTGTCGAAGTCGTAGGCGTGGATGCGGCCCTTCACCGTGTCGTTGAAGTACATCGTGCGTCCGTCGGCCGACCATGTCGGCCCGTTGGTGACGGCGAAGCCTTCGTCGTGCCTCGTGCAGACGCCACGCGCATCGAAGCTGTAGAGCGAGCCGGTCGGCGCCTGGCAGTCGAAGTCCATGGTGCCTCCCCAGAAGCGGCCCTGTGCGTCGCACTTGCCGTCGTTGAAGCGGTTCGACGTCAACTCAGGTTCAGGCTGATGAAGGTACTGCGGAGGCGCATTGCGCGACGGATCGAACAGCGCAAAGCCGCGTCGCAGCGTCACGATCAGCCCGGGCTCGCTGGCGCGTTCCGCAACTGCTGATATTTCCTCGTCGAAGTCCCAGGTCGCGCGCGCGTCGCTCGCCGGATGAAAGCGGTGCAGCCGCTTCTCGAGGATGTCGACCCAGTACAGCGCCTCTTCGCGCCGCGACCAGAGCGTTCCTTCGCCGAGTGTGGCGGCGGCGGGCCAGACGCAGCGGGGCGCTTCGAGGACTTTGGGGATGCTCATGCATGTCTCCTGAGTGTTTGGGTCCGATACGCCATGTTATGGCTCGATGAGCACATAGTCCGTGTTTGCCGGGTGGCGCCGCTGCCCCTTGCCCGCCTTGACGCACAGTGCGTCGCCGCATCGCGTGATCGCGCGCGACTGCATGGCCCGCGCAATATCGAGTGCGAAGCCCGACTGCTCGATCTTTTGCATCTGGTCGCGCGCCACGTAGATGCTGCCCCCGAGTGCCAGTAACGAGCCCAACATGAGCGCTGCCAGACCTTTCCATACCAGCGAGGTCTGAGCCCGAGTCAACAGTCGACGCTGCTCGGCCATCGCGTCGCTTGCCCACTTCATGCGTTCCGCGCTCTGAGTGGCGCGGCGTTCGAAGTCGCCCAGCGCCCGCGATAGTCCCTGAGTCGCGGCCTGTTCGGACCGGGTTCCGATGATCGTCAACGCTTCGCTTGCGAATCGATCGGCACTCCCGTGGAGGCGCCGCGACGCCTCGTCCATCTGCGCGGCGCTGCGTTGCGCCTGTTCCAAGGCGCGCATGCTGCGCTCTCCCGCATCGTCGGCGATGGCCGCTAGGCGGATTGCGAGCCCTTTGAGTGCATCTTCGCGATCGATTTCATTCGTCATTTCTGGATCTCCCTGCGCATTCATTTCACATCTGCATCGAAAGTGCAAGTGCGAGGTGCTTGTGCTTGTGCTGATGCGCTTGCTCTTCTTGCGCTTGACGCTGCTGCTCTTGTTCCAAGGCGGCTTGCTGCTCGCGCTGGTAGTCACCGACTTCCTGCATCCAGGACCGCCCGTCCG
The DNA here is from genome assembly GCF_014192575.1 of Variovorax sp. Sphag1AA. Classification (GTDB taxonomy): domain Bacteria; phylum Pseudomonadota; class Gammaproteobacteria; order Burkholderiales; family Burkholderiaceae_C; genus Variovorax. The sequence goes on from NZ_JACHYC010000002.1 coordinate 334,809, forward strand.
GTGTGCTCAGGTACTGCTGCGTTGCCGCGTGCGTCTCTTGCCGTCGATACGCCTCGTCGTTGCTGATCGCTGCTTGATACAGCCGCTCGACCAAGCGGTCGAGGTCGGTCACCGGAACCCAATCCTTCTGGTCTTCACGCGCCGGGGTAGCGGGTACTCCGATACGGGCTTTGTCCCTGTCGTCCAGGCGCCAAACGGTTGCGGGCTTGCCGGTATCCGGGTTGCTCAGCACGTCACCGTTGCGCGCGGTCTGATAGCCCTCGGTGTAGATCGGGGCGGGGTGCGTCGGGTCGAATCGAAGCGATGCGGGTACGGGTGCGATGTCGACTCCGCTGTTGCGCAGATAGGCCGTGGTGCCTTCGAGCACTACTGCGGCAGTGCCTCGCAGGTCATAGCCGCCGCCGAGACCCGAGTGGTTGCCGGGCAGGCTCACCACGTGCACGCGCGGGTCGGCGCTGTAGTCGGCTAGGCGAAAGTCGGTGCGGTGCTCGTCCTCTGCGCGGAACACGAGCACATTGCCCTGCACATTGGGTGGAAGCGACAAGTCATCCGTGATGAAGGTGTGTACCGGGTCGATCATGACCATGGCCGTGACCCGGACGGCACCCGGAGGGGCGACCTGAGTGCCATCGGACAGGACGAGGCCGCGCTCCTCCAGTAGTTGCGCGAATATGACTTCGCTGGCTGTGCCGCGGGAGAAGCCGATGGTGGCTACTGAGAGGTCGGACGGGGTCACCGTGGGATGGTTTCGTAGGTAGGCGTGCGCTCTTCCCGAAAGATCGCTCAATGCTCGTTCGGCCGTTGCTCGGACAGGCGCGGTCGGGAGGAACGCGGCGTTGAGCAGGTTGCCGGCTTCGCCGCCCGTCCCGACGCCGGGGTAGTACGCGCTGATAAGGCGACGCGTTTCGTTGGCTTCTGCTTGATCGTAGAGATTGGCAATGTTGGTCTGATACGGGCTGCCCGAAAGGGCCAGATTGTTCTTGTCGTTGTTGGTGCCGTCGAATGCGGCGAAGAAGACGAACTCGCCGGACGCAGCGCCGGGGTTCATCTTCTCGATAGCTTCCTTGCTGTCCTGCAATCGCGCGATTTCTTTGGGTGACAGGTGGCGCGTAACGGAGGTTCCCATTTGATTTAGCTCCCTGGTTGATGACTATTTCTTGGCGTAGGTATTTGTCGGATAGATCTCGTAGGTCACGTTGAACCACGACAGGTAAGTTTTCAGAATCGGCGGATCCTTCACTCCCTTGGGTTTGGGCGTGACCAGATAGACGTAAAGCTGCCGGCCCTCTATGACGAAGGTCAGGTCGTGCTTGGTCATGTCTTTGGGCAGCAGTGCTCGCAGATCGACCCGGTCCTCCACGACTTCTCCAGTCGCCTTGATACGCCACCTCACATACAGGAAGTCACCTACGGGCATGGTGCCGGCGACGCCTGCCTGAGGACCCAATCTCTCCCGTGGTGGCGCGACCTTCTTCCGAACCATCCGGTACTGATCGCCATAGCTGTACTCGAGCAGGTCCACGGTGGCCGCCCATTTGTCGGTGTCGTCCCAGCCGTCGAAGGAGAACGAGTGAAAAGCGAACTTCGGCTGCGGCGAGGTCATGCCCGCACAACCGGCAAGAGCCAAGGAAATCAGGATCACCATCCAAATCCGAAACAGCAACACAAGCGGTCTCATGGATCGACGCCCTCCCGCGTGTTGATCGGGTAGATCTCGTAGGTCACGTTGAACCACGACAGGTAGGTTTTCAGAATCGGAGGATCCTTCACACCTTTCGGCGTCGGCGTGACCAGATAGACGTAGAGCTGTCGACCTTCTATGACGAAGGTCAATTCGTGCTTGGTCATGTCCTTGGGAAGCAGTGGCCGCAAATCGACCCGGTCGTCGACGATTTCTCCGGTGGCCTTGACACGCCACTTCACGTACAGGAATTCGCCAACTGGCATGAACCCACCGACGCCGGACTGAGGGTTCAACCTCGTTCTCGGTGGCTCGACCTTCCTGCGCACCATCCTGTACTGATCGCCATAGCTGTATTCGAGCAAGTCGGCGGTGGCCTCCCAGTTGTCGTAGCCGGCCCAACCGTCGTAGGAGAACGAATGAAAGGCAAACTTCGGCTGGGGCGAGGTCATACCCGCACACCCGGCAAGCGCCAAAAAAATCAGGATCACAGGCCAGACCCGAAGCAGAAGCGCAAGCACTCTCATTGCCCGCCCCCCTCGGTCTCATCGCCCGAACACGCAATCGCCTGCCGACGATCGACAAAACGCCCCATAGCAGTCCTCCCTGGTTCGCCGACGTCGAAGGCGCATCGGCAGTCCGTGGATGCTGCCACCGGCCCGTGCGGCCCGGGGCTCTGAAGCGCTAGAGAATCGTCTTAGTCGTCCAGCCGCTTGCCATAGGCGGCAAAGCTCTCGGCCTTCAACGCCTTCATCATCACCTTGGCCGCGGGCGAGAGCAGCCGGTCGGTGCGGGTGATGATGCCGAAGGCGTCCATGTGGCAAGGCATGTCCACCGGCAGCAGCGCGACGATGCCGTGCGCCGCGTAGTAGCGCGCCACATCGGATGCCAGCACCGCAACCATGTCGCTCTGCTGAAGCATGCGCGTGATGAAGAGCAGCGCCGCGGTCTCGATGACGTTGATCGGCGGCGCGAGCCCTTCCTCCTGGAACATCAGGTCGAAGCGGTGCCGAAGCACGCTGCCGGCGGGCGGCACGATCCAGCCGGCCGAGACGAGGTCGCGCAGCCCCAGGCCGGTCATCTGCAACAGCGGATGGCCCGGGCGCACGAGCGCGCAGACCGGCTCTTCAGTGAGCGCCTCGTAGCGCAGGTTCGTCTTGTCGTGCTCTGCAAAGAGGCGCGCGACCAGCAGGTCGAGCTTGCCCTGTTCCAGCCTTTCGAGCAGCACCGGGCTTGTCTCGATGTCCAGCGACACGCGCAGGTTGGGATGCTCGCGCTTCACGGCCGCCACGGCCGGCGGCAGCAGGACCAGGCCCGGCGCGGTGATCGCGCCGATGTTGACCTGCCCCGCACCGCCCGCCTTGAGCGCCATCAACTCGTCGTGCGCCTGATTGAGGCTCGCAAGCGCAATGCGGGCGTGGCGGATCATCGTCTCGCCGTACCAGGTCGGCTGCATGCCGCGTGGCAGCCGCTCGAAGAGCGGCACCTGGAGTACGTCCTCGAGGTCCTTCAGCAGCTTCGAGGCAGCCGGCTGGGTCATGTTGAGCACCTGCGCAGCACGGTGGATGTTGCCTTCTTCCGCGAGCGCGACCAGCAGCAAAAGCTGCCGGGTCTTGAGGCGCGCACGGATGAACCAGTGCGTGTAGTTGGTCATGGGGTTTACCTGAATGCCGGTTCTGATATCGATTCCATCCAAATATTGATTGGAAAGATATCGGGGCGATTCCTAGACTCGCCCCACCTTGAAACGCAACGAACTCCAGCAACGCACACGGCAGTTGATCAACGGCCGGTGGGAGACGGGCGTGACCACCGGGATCAGCCGGAACCCCTCCGACACCCGGGAAGTTGTCGCCGAATATGCGCGTGCCGACCGCAACCAGACCAACCTCGCGATCCGCGCGGCGGCCGATGCCTTTCCGCACTGGAGCCACACGACGCCGCAGCGGCGCGCCGATGTGCTCGACCAGATCGGCACCGAGATCCTGGCGCGGCGTGAGGAGCTGGGCATGCTGCTGGCGCGCGAAGAGGGCAAGACCTTGCCCGAGGCCGTCGGCGAGGCAGCGCGCGCCGGGCACATCTTCAAGTTCTTCGCCGGTGAGGCGCTGCGGGCAGGCGGCGAGATGCTCGCTTCGGTACGTCCCGATGTCCAGGTCGACATCACGCGCGAGCCGGTCGGCGTGGTCGGGCTCATCGCGCCGTGGAACTTCCCGTTGGCGATTCCTGCATGGAAGATCGCGCCCGCGCTCGCCTACGGCAACTGCGTCGTCTTCAAGCCGGCCGAGCTGGTGCCGGCCTGCGGGTGGGCCCTGGCGGAGATCATCAGCCGCGCCGCGCTGCCGGCCGGCACCTTCAATCTGGTGATGGGCAGCGGCCGCGAAGTGGGCCAGACGATCGTCGACCATCCGCTGGTCGATGCGATCAGCTTCACCGGCTCCGTGCCGACCGGTGAGCACATCCTGCAGGCGGCCGCCAAGCGGCGCGCGAAGGTGCAGCTCGAGATGGGCGGCAAGAACCCGCTGGTGGTGCTCGCGGATGCGGACCTCGATCGCGCTGTCGACTGCGCGGTGCAGGGCGCCTACTTCTCGACCGGCCAGCGCTGCACCGCGTCGAGCCGGCTGATCGTCGAGGCGTCGGTGCACGACGCCTTCGTGGTGCGGCTGCGCCATCGGCTTGCCGCGCTCAAGGTGGGCCATGCGCTGGAGCGTGGCGTCGACATCGGCCCGGTGGTCGATGCCGCGCAGCTCGAACAGAACCTGGCGGCGGTCACCAACGCGATCGAAGAGGGCGCCGAGCACCTGTGGGGTGGAGAGCGGCTGCAGCGCGCCAGCGAAGGCTATTTCATGAGCCCGGCGCTCTTTCTTGCAAAGCCGGAGCACCGCGTCGCGCGCGAGGAGATCTTCGGCCCGGTCGCCTGCGTGCTGCGGGCGGACGACTACGAGCATGCGCTCGCATTGGCCAACGACACGCCCTTCGGCCTGTGCGCGGGCATCTGCACGACCTCGCTCTCGCGGGCTTCTCATTTCAAGCGCCACGCGCGCGTCGGCATGACCATGGTCAACCTGCCGACCGCAGGCGTCGACTACCACGTTCCTTTCGGTGGCCGGAAGGCCTCCAGCTACGGGCCGCGCGAGCAGGGCCGTTACGCCGCGGAGTTCTACACCACCGTCAAGACCGGCTACGTGCTGGCCTGATTGATCGAGATAACAACAACACCGAAGATTTCTTTCACCACCACGTCAACCAGGAGACAACATGAAACTGAACCGTCGCACGCTCAACATCGCTCTTGCCAGCGCGTCGCTTTCTTCGCTGCTGCCTGTCACGGCGTTCGCGCAGAAGAAGATCGTGCTGGGCTTCGCCCAGGTGGGCGCGGAGAGCGAATGGCGCACCGCCAACACCGAGTCGATCAAGTCGGCCGCGAAGGAATCCGACATCGACCTGAAGTTCTCCGATGCACAGCAGAAGCAGGAGAACCAGATCAAGGCCATCCGTTCGTACATCGCGCAGAAGGTGGACGTGATCGCCTTCTCGCCGGTGGTCCAGTCCGGCTGGGACACCGTGCTGAAGGAAGCCAAGGCCGCCAACATCCCGGTGGTGCTGACGGACCGCGCGGTCGACAGCAAGGACGACACGCTCTACGTGACTTTCATGGGCTCGGACTTCGTCGAGGAAGGCCGCAAGGCCGGCCGCTGGCTGGTCGAGAAGATGAAGGACAACAAGGGGCCGGTGAACATCGTCGAGCTGCAGGGGACGGTGGGCTCGGCACCCGCGATCGATCGCAAGAAGGGCTTCGAGGAGATCATCAAGGCCGATCCGAAGTACAAGATCATCCGCTCGCAGACCGGCGACTTCACCCGCGCCAAGGGCAAGGAAGTGATGGAAGCCTTCCTCAAGGCCGAGGGCAAGAACATCAATGTGCTCTACGCGCACAACGACGACATGGCGATCGGCGCCATCCAGGCCATCGAGGAAGCAGGGCTGAAGCCGGCGCAGGACATCGTGATCATCTCCATCGACGGCGTGAAGGGTGCCTTCGAGGCCATGATGGCCGGCAAGCTCAATGTGTCCGTCGAGTGCAGCCCGCTGCTTGGCCCGCAACTGATGAGCGCGGTCAAGGACATCAAGGCCGGCAAGACGCTGCCGAAGCGGATCCTGACGAAGGAGGGGATCTTCCCGATGGAGGTCGCGAAGGCCGAGTTCCCGAACCGGAAGTACTAACCCCCAGGCTCGAAGGCCTGGCTCACCCCCAGGCTCGCGCACTTCGTGTCGCTCTCCACCCCCTTTCAGGGGGCGCTCCCAGCGGGCCGGCGGAGCCGGTTCCGCGGGAGCCCACCGACTGCGGCGCGCTGCGCGGCCGCCTTGCACATTTACTCAGAGGAGACGTTATGAAAAGACAATTTTTGAAGGCTTTGTTGGGCGGTGTGGCGGCCGTTGTGGTGCTGGGGCTTGGGCCTGCGGCCTATGCGCAGGACAAGGGGTTGGTGGCGATCTCGATGCCTACCAAGTCGTCGGCGCGGTGGATCGCGGATGGGGGGAACATGGTCAAGTACTTCAATGAGAAGGGGTACAAGACCGACCTGCAGTACGCAGAAGACGACATTCCGAACCAGCTCGCGCAGATCGAGAACATGGTGACGAAGGGGCCGAAGGTGCTGGTGATTGCGGCGATCGACGGGACGACACTGTCCGATGTGCTGCAGAAGGCTGCGGACAAGGGGATCAAGGTCATCGCGTATGACCGGCTGATCCGCGGTTCCAAGAATGTCGACTACTACGCGACGTTCGACAACTTCCAGGTGGGTGTGCTGCAGGCGCAGTACATCGAGCAGGCGCTGAAGCTCAAGGAGGGCAAGGGGCCGTACAACATCGAGCTCTTCGGCGGTTCGCCGGATGACAACAACGCGTTCTTCTTCTACAACGGCGCGATGTCGGTGCTGAAGCCCTATATCGACAGCGGCAAGCTCGTGGTGCGCAGCAAGCAGCTGGGCATGGACAAGGTGTCGACGCTGCGCTGGGATGGTGCGGTGGCGCAGGCGCGGATGGACAACCTGCTGTCGGCCTACTACACGAAGGATCGTGTGGATGCAGTGCTGTCGCCGTACGACGGGCTGTCGATCGGCATCATCTCCTCGCTCAAGGGCGTGGGCTACGGCACGCCGCAGCAGCCGATGCCGGTGGTGACGGGGCAGGACGCGGAAGTCCCTTCGGTCAAGTCGATCCTGAAGAAGGAACAGACTTCCACCGTGTTCAAGGACACGCGTGAACTGGCGAAGGTGACGGTCAACATGGTCGACGCGATGATGGCCGGCAAGGCACCGGAGGTGAACGACACCAAGACCTACAACAACGGCGTGAAGGTCGTGCCTTCGTATCTGCTGAAGCCTGTGAGCGTCGATGCGACGAACTGGAAGCAGACACTGGTCGACAGCGGCTACTACAAGGAAAGCCAGATCAAATAGCGGAGACAGGGTGAACGATGTGATTCTGGAGATGCGCGGCATCACCAAGACCTTTCCGGGGGTGAACGCGCTGGACAACGTCAACCTCGCGGTGCGCTCGGGCGAGATCCACGCGGTGGTCGGCGAGAACGGCGCGGGCAAGTCCACGCTCATGAAGGTGCTGAGCGGCGTGTATCCCTGCGACTCCTACGAGGGCGAGATTCATTTCGACGGCGAGCTGCGCCGCTTCAAGGACATTGCCGACAGCGAGGCACTCGGCATCATCATCATTCACCAGGAGCTGGCGCTGGTGCCGCTGCTGTCGATTGCCGAGAACATCTTCCTCGGCAACGAGACGGCCAAGGGCGGCGTGATCGACTGGTTCGAGGCCTATGCGCGCACCCGTGAATTGCTCGCGAAGGTAGGGCTCAAGGAGCCGCCGACCTCGCTCATCACCAACCTGGGCGTGGGCAAGCAGCAGTTGGTGGAAATCGCGAAGGCGCTGTCGAAGCGGGTCAGGCTCCTGATCCTCGACGAGCCGACCGCGAGCCTCAACGAAAGCGACAGCGATGCACTGCTCAAGCTGCTGCTGGAGCTGAAGGCGCAGGGCATCTCGTCGATCCTCATCTCGCACAAGCTCAACGAGATCGCCAAGGTGGCGGATTCGATCACCGTGCTGCGCGACGGCGCAACGGTCGAGACGATGGACTGCCGCGCCGTGCCGATCAGCGAGGACCGCATCATCCGCGGCATGGTCGGGCGCGACATGGCGCACCGCTACCCGGAGCGCACGCCGGACATCGGCGAAGTCATCTTCGAGGTGCGCGACTGGCGCGTTCACCATGCGCTGCATGCGGATCGCGAGCAGATCAAGGGCGTGAACCTCAACGTGCGTCGCGGCGAGATCGTCGGCATCGCGGGCCTCATGGGCGCCGGCCGCACCGAGTTCGCGATGAGCGTCTTCGGGCGCTCCTACGGGCAGCGCATCAGCGGCTCGGTGCAGATGCACGGCAAGGAAGTCGATGTGAGCACGATCCGCAAGGCGATCGACCATGGCATTGCCTACGTCACCGAGGATCGCAAGAGCGCGGGGCTGGTGATCGAGGAAGACATTCGCAAGAACGTGAGCCTGGCGAACCTCGCGGCCATCTCGGAACGCGGCGTGATCGACGATGCGCGCGAATTCAAGGTGGCGAACGACTACCGCCGCGCGCTCAACATCCGCTGCCCCGGCGTGACCCAGCGCGTGGTCAACCTCTCCGGAGGCAACCAGCAGAAGGTGGTATTGAGCAAGTGGCTCTTCACCGAGCCCGAGCTGCTGATCCTCGACGAGCCCACGCGCGGCATCGACGTGGGTGCCAAGTACGAGATCTACACCATCATCGATCGGCTCGCGAGCGAGGGCAAAGGCATCCTGATGATTTCTTCGGAACTGCCTGAGCTGCTCGGCATGTGCGACCGCATCTATGTGATGAACGAAGGGCGCTTCGTCGCGGAGTTTCCCGTGGCTGAAGCCTCGCAGGAAAAGATCATGAGAGTCATCGTTGCATCCGGGAGCAGCGTCCATGAGCAATAACGCTCACCCCCAGCCTCGCCCACTTCGTGTGGCTCAGACACCCCCTCTCCGGGGGCAACCCCAGCAGCCCGGCGAAGCCGGTTCTGCGGGGTCCCTGGCCTCCGTAGCGGTTGCGGAACATGCAGGCTTCATCAAGAACAACCTGCGCGACTACGGCATGCTGCTGTCGCTGATCGCGATCATGGTGCTGTTCCAGGTGCTGACGGACGGCACACTGATGCGGCCGCTGAACCTCACCAACCTCGTGCTGCAGAACAGCTACATCGTCATCATGGCGCTGGGCATGCTGCTGGTGATCGTTGCAGGGCACATCGATCTCTCGGTGGGGTCGGTATGCGGCTTCATCGGCGCGCTTGCTGCTGTGCTGATGGTGGAGTACGACTGGCACTTCGTGCCGACCTTCATCGTGTGCCTCATTGCCGGTGGCGCGATCGGCGCGGCGCAGGGCTGGTTCGTAGCCTTCTTCAGGATCCCGTCGTTCATCGTCACGCTGGCCGGCATGCTGGTGTTCAAGGGGCTCACGCTGGCGTTGCTTGCGGGGCAGTCCGTCGGACCGTTCCCCGAGGCGTTCCAGAAGCTCAGCTCGGGCTTCGTGCCCGACGTGATCGGCGGCGAAGGCCTGCGCACGACGTCGCTGCTGCTGGGCGTGCTGGCCGCCGCTGCGCTGGTGTTCTTCAAGATGCGCGGCCGTGCACGGCTCGCAGAGCACGGCATGGCGCAGGAGCCCTACGGCTTCTTCCTCATCAAGAACCTGTTCTTCGCGGGAGCGATCCTGCTGCTGAGCTACCTGCTCGCCACCTACAAGGGCCTGCCCAATGTGCTGATCGTGATGGCGGTGCTGATCGTCGCCTACGACTTCGTGACCAATCGCACCACCATCGGTCGCCGCATCTATGCGCTGGGCGGCAACGAGAAGGCGGCGCGGCTGTCGGGCATCAAGACGCAGCGGCTGGCGTTTCTCACCTTCGTCAACATGGGCGTGCTTGCGGCGCTGGCGGGGCTGGTGTTCGCGGCGCGGCTGAATACCGCAACTCCCAAGGCGGGACTGGGTTTCGAGCTCGACGTGATCGCGGCCTGCTTCATCGGCGGCGCATCGGCGTCTGGCGGCGTCGGCAAGGTCATGGGCGCGGTGATCGGGGCGTTCATCATGGGTGTGATGAACAACGGCATGTCGATCCTCGGCGTCGGCATCGACTACCAACAGGTCATCAAGGGACTGGTGCTGCTCGCCGCGGTGTTCATCGACGTCTACAACAAGAACAAATGACCGGCACGACTACATCCAACGACGCGCCGGTGCTGCAACTCACGGGCATCGACAAGCAGTTCAACGGCGTGGCGGCGCTGCGCGGTGTGTCGCTGAGCTTGCGTGCGGGCGAGATCCATGCGCTGCTCGGCCAGAACGGCGCGGGCAAGTCCACCCTCATCAAGGTGCTCACCGGCGTGTATGCGGCCGACAGCGGGGAGATGGTGCTGTCGGGCCAATCGATCCGGCCGGCTTCGCCCATCGAGGCGCAGAAGATGGGCATCAGCACCGTCTACCAGGAAGTGAATCTCTGTTCGAACCTGTCGGTGGCGGAGAACATCCTGGCGGGCCGCTATCCGCGCAAAGGGCTTCGCATCGACTGGGCGGCGGTGAATCGCGAGGCGCGCGCGTTGCTTGCGCGGTTGGACGTGGACATCGACGTGTCGCGGCTGCTGTCGAGCTACTCGGTGGCGGTGCAGCAGATGGTCGCGATTGCGCGGGCGTTGGGCCTGTCGTCGAAGGTGCTGATCCTCGATGAGCCGACGTCGAGCCTGGACGACGACGAAGTGCAGAGCCTTTTCGCGGTGCTCCGGCGTCTGCGCAGCGAGGGCATGGCGATCCTGTTCGTGACGCACTTCCTGAACCAGGTCTATGCGGTGTCGGATCGCATCACGGTGCTGCGCAATGGTGCAGGGGTCGGTGAATGGCCGACCAGCGAGTTGGGTACGCAGGCGCTGATCTCCGCGATGGTGGGACGCGAACTCGCAGCGCAGGCGAGCGGCCCGGCGCAACTGCCGCCGATCGATGAAACGGCCAGCCCCGTGCTGGAGGCCGAGGGCCTCGGTCAGCGCGGCCAATTGCAGCCGGTCGACCTGCGCGTCCGCAAGGGCGAAATTGTCGGGCTCGCAGGCCTGCTCGGATCGGGGCGCACCGAACTCGCACGCCTGCTCTTCGGACTTGCGACGCCCGATTCGGGCGCCTTGCGTATTGATGGCGCGGCTGTGGATCTCGGAAGCCCCGCCGACGCGGTGCGGAATGGGCTTGCGCTGTGCCCCGAGGAACGCAAGACGGACGGCATCGTGGCCGACCTGTCGCTGCGCGAGAACATCGCGCTCGCCTTGCAAGCACGACGCGGCGTGCGCAACACGCTGAACCGCGCCGAGCAGACCGCACTGGCAGAGCGCTTCGTCAAGGCGCTGGGCATCAAGACCGCGAGCGTCGATACACCGATCGGCCTCTTGTCGGGCGGCAACCAGCAGAAGGCCCTGCTGGCGCGCTGGCTCGCGATCGAACCGCGCCTGCTGATCCTCGACGAGCCCACGCGCGGCATCGACGTTGCGGCGAAGCAGGAAATCATGGACGAGATCCTGCGCCTCGCCCGCAGCGGCATGGCGGTGATCTTCATTTCATCGGAGATGAACGAAGTGGTACGGGTTTCGCATCGAATCGTGGTGCTGCGCGAGCGGCGCAAGGTGGGTGAGTTGCCTTCTGGAGTTAGCGAGGACGCGGTCTACGACCTGATCGCGGCAGAACAATGACTCGCCCCCAGGCTCGCGCACTTCGTGTCGCTCTCCACCCCCTACCGGGGGCAACCCCTGCGGCCCGGCGAAGCCGGTTCCGCGGGGTTCCTGGCTTCGTCGGTGATGCACAAAGTGTCGGGGTCCTGATATGAGTGCCATCTTCCGCCATCGGCTCGCGTGGCCGGTCATCACGCTGCTGATCCTTCTGGCGATCAACGCGGTGTTCAACCTGAGCTTCCTGCACATCGAGGTGCGTGACGGGCATCTTTATGGGAGCCTGATCGACATCCTCAACCGCGCATCGCCGCTGGTGCTGGTGTCGCTCGGCATGACGCTGGTGATCGCCACGCGCGGCATCGACATCTCGGTGGGCGCGGTGGTCGCGATTGCCGGGGCATTGGCCGCATGGATGATCGGCGGCTCGCTCGTGGTCAACAACGGCACTGCTGCCGAGGTGAGCCGCTTCCCGATGTGGATAGCGATCGTCGCGGCACTTGCGGTCGCGGCGATCTGCGGGCTGTGGAACGGCCTGCTGGTGGCGCGCGTCGGCATGCAGCCGATCATCGCAACGCTGATCCTGATGGTGGCGGGGCGCGGCATCGCACAACTCATCACCGGCGGGCAGATCATCACGATCTACTACAAGCCGTTCTTCTTCGTCGGCAATGGCTATCTCTTCGGACTGCCGTTCTCGGTCTATGTCGCGGCGCTGGTGTTCGCGCTGGTGTACCTCGCGATCGTGCACAGCGCGCTGGGGCTCTTCGTTCAGTCGGTCGGCATCAACCCGAGCGCGGCGCGCGTGGCGGGCGTGCGGGCGCGGCGGATCATCGTCGGCGCCTACATGTTCTGCGGCTTCTGCGCGGGCGTGGCGGGCCTGCTGATCAGCTCCAACGTGAAGAGCGCCGATGGCAACAACGCGGGTCAACTGCTGGAACTCGATGCCATCCTCGCGGTCACGCTCGGTGGCACGGCGCTGACCGGCGGGCGCTTCAGCCTCGTGGGGAGCGTGATCGGCGCGCTCATCATCCAGACGCTGACCTACGGCATCTATTCGTTGGGCGTGCCGCCGGAGATCAACCTGGTGGTGAAGGCGGCAGTGGTGTTCGTCGTCATGTTGCTGCAATCGGCCGAGTTCCGCGCGAGCCTTCGCCAGCTCGTGCAGCGGCCGGCACGTGGGGAGTTTGTGCGATGAGCGCGGTGGTACCTGAATCGACTACGGTGCGCGCGAAAGCAGGCACCGCCGCCGAGACGCGCCCGCGCACGCGCTTCAATCCGAAGTACCTGCCGCTGGCCGCGACCATCTCGCTGTTCGTGCTGATGGGCACGTTGGGCTCGGTGTTCTACGACGGCTTCTTCTCGCTGCAGGTGTTCCTCAACCTGCTGATCGACAACGCATTCCTCTGCGTGGTTGCGGTGGGCATGACCTTCGTGATTCTCTCGGGCGGCATCGACCTGTCCGTCGGCTCGGTGATCGCGCTGACCACCATGGTGTCGGCCGCGCTGGTCGAGAAGCACGGCTGGAGCCCCGCGATCGTGATCCCGCTGGTGCTGGTGATGGGCACGCTATTCGGCGCTTTCATGGGGCTGCTGATCGAGCGCTTCCGCCTGCAACCCTTCATCGTCACGCTCGCAGGCATGTTCCTCGCGCGCGGGCTCTGCTATCTCATCAGCATCGATTCGATCAGCATCACCAACGAGGTCTATTCGGACATCTCGCAGTGGCGTCTGCCAGTGTGGGGCGGGGCGTCGATCTCGCTCAGCGGCTTGATCGCGCTCGGCGTGGTGGTGATCGCGGTGTACGTCGCGCACTACACGCCCTTCGGCCGCGCGGTGTACGCGATCGGTGGCAACGAGCAGTCGGCAGTGCTGATGGGGCTGCCCGTGCGCTCGACCATCATCGGCGTCTACACGCTCTCGGGCTTCTGCTCGGCGCTGGGCGGCGTGGTCTTCACGTTCTACATGCTGTCGGGCTATGGGCTGCACGCGGTGGGCCTGGAACTCGATGCGATCGCTGCGGTGGTGATCGGCGGCACGCTGCTCACCGGGGGCGTCGGCTATGTGGTGGGCACGCTGTTCGGCGTGCTGATGCTCGGGATCATCCAGACGCTCATTTCCTTCGACGGCACGCTGAGTTCATGGTGGACCCGCATCGTGGTCGGCGTGCTGCTGTTCATCTTCTGCCTGCTTCAACGACTCTTCACGGCGCGTGCCGCCGAGCGCTAGGAATTCCGCATGTCCGATCAGAAACCCAGGAAACTGCGTTCCACCGACTGGTTCGGCCCGGCCGACAAGAACGGCTTCATGTACCGGAGCTGGATGAAGAACCAGGGCATTCCCGATCACGAGTTCGACGGGCGGCCGATCATCGGCATCTGCAACACATGGTCGGAGCTGACGCCCTGCAACGCGCACTTCCGCAAGATTGCGGAGCATGTGAAGCGCGGCATCTCCGAAGCCGGCGGCTTCCCGGTCGAGTTCCCAGTGTTCTCCAACGGCGAATCGAACCTGCGGCCCACCGCGATGCTCACGCGCAATCTCGCGAGCATGGATGTGGAAGAGGCGATCCGCGGCAATCCGATCGACGCGGTGGTGCTGCTTGCCGGGTGCGACAAGACCACGCCCGCGCTGCTGATGGGTGCGGCGAGTTGCGACATTCCCGCGATCGTGGTGTCGGGCGGGCCGATGCTCAACGGCAAGCTGGAGGGGCGCGACATCGGCTCCGGCACTGCGGTGTGGCAACTGCACGAGGCGATGAAGGCCGGCGAGATCGACGTGCATCAGTTCCTCTCGGCAGAAGCAGGCATGTCGCGCTCGGCGGGCACCTGCAACACCATGGGCACGGCATCGACGATGGCGTGCATGGCCGAGGTGCTCGGTGTGGCGCTCCCGCACAACGCGGCGATTCCGGCGGTCGATGCGCGTCGCTACGTGCTCGCGCAGATGTCGGGCATGCGCGCAGTGGAGATTGCGCGCGAAGGGCTCACGCTTTCTAAGATCCTCACGCGCGAGGCCTTCGAGAACGCGATCCGCACCAATGCGGCCATCGGTGGATCGACGAATGCGGTGATCCATTTGAAGGCGATTGCAGGGCGCATCGGCGTGCCGCTCGAACTGGAGGACTGGACGCGCGTCGGGCGCGGCACGCCGACCCTCGTGGACCTGATGCCTTCGGGGCGCTTCCTGATGGAAGAGTTCTATTACGCCGGTGGCCTGCCGGCGGCGCTGCGCAGGCTCGGCGAAAACGGTCTGCTGCCGCATCCGGATGCGCTCACGGTCAATGGCCGATCGTTGTGGGACAACGTACGCGAAGCCCCGAGCCACAACGATGAGGTGATCCGTCCCATCGACAAGCCGCTGATCGAAGATGGCGGCATGTGCATCCTGCGCGGCAACCTTTCTCCGCGCGGCGCGGTGCTCAAGCCGTCGGCGGCTTCGCCCGAACTGCTCAAGCATCGCGGGCGCGCGGTGGTGTTCGAAGACTTCGAACACTACAAGGAACGCATCGTCGACGAATCGCTCGATGTCGATGCGAGCTCGGTGCTGGTGATGAAGAACTGCGGACCCAAGGGCTACCCGGGCATGGCCGAGGTCGGCAACATGGGCCTGCCGCCGAAGCTGCTTCGGCAGGGCATCAAGGACATGGTGCGGATTTCCGATGCGCGCATGAGCGGCACCGCCTACGGCACCGTGGTGCTCCATGTCGCGCCTGAAGCCGCAGCCGGCGGGCCGCTCGCGGTGGTGCGCGACGGCGACTGGATCGAGCTCGATTGCGACCGGGGCCGGCTGCATCTGGACATCAGCGATGCGGAACTGGCCGATCGGCTGCAGTCCATCGCACCTCCGCGAGAGAAGGGCAGCGGTTACCAGCGCCTCTATGTCGACCATGTGCTGCAGGCCGATGAAGGCTGCGACTTCGATTTCCTCGTCGGCTGCCGCGGTGCGGCGGTGCCGAAGCATTCCCATTGATTGAAGACCATGACCACTTCGACATCGACCCAACGCCGCTACCAGGGCATCTTTCCGGTTGCGCCGACCACCTTCACTGAATCAGGTGAGCTCGATCTCGCAAGCCAGAAGCGCTGCATCGACTTCATGATCGATGCGGGCTCGGACGGCATCTGCATCCTCGCCAACTTCTCCGAGCAGTTCGTGCTGTCGGATGACGAGCGCGAAGTGCTCACGCGAACGATCCTCGAGCATGTGGCGGGCCGCGTGCCCGTGATCGTGACCACGACGCACTTCAGCACCAAGGTGTGCGCCGAACGCAGCCGCCGCGTGCAGGAAATGGGCGCGGCGATGTTGATGGTGATGCCGCCGTATCACGGTGCGACCTTCCGCGTCGGCGAGCCGCAGATATACGACTTCTTCGCGCGCCTCTCCGATGCGGTCGACATTCCCATCATGATCCAGGACGCACCTGCCAGCGGCACGGTGCTCTCGGCGCCGTTCCTCGCACGCATGGCGAAGGAGATCGAGCACGTCGCTTACTTCAAGATCGAGACCGCGGGCGCTGCCTCCAAGTTGCGTGAGCTGATCCGGCTCGGCGGCGATGCGATCGAAGGGCCGTGGGACGGCGAAGAGGCGATCACGCTGATGGCCGATCTCGATGCAGGCGCGACTGGTTCGATGACGGGCGGTGGCTATCCCGATGGGCTGCGCTCGATCATCTTCGACCACCTCTCGGGCCGCCGCGAGCAGGCCTTCGAGCGCTACCAGCAATGGCTGCCGCTCATCAACTACGAGAACCGGCAGGCGGGTCTGCTGGCTTGCAAGGCACTGATGAAAGAGGGCGGCGTGATCGCCTGCGAAGCGCCGCGGCATCCGCTCGCGGCGATGCACCCGGACACGCGCGCCGGGCTGATCGAAACCGCGCGGCGGCTCGATCCCCTCGTGCTGCGCTGGGGGCGTTGACTACTTCCAGAAGGGCTCTGCCTTCGCGATCTCGTCGAGTGCCTTGCGGCATTCGACGGCGCTCGCGGGCTGCCGCGCGCTCAGCCAGCCGACCGCGAACCACGAACGACCATCGTGCGGCGCGTTGTCGCGGTAGGCGGCGATGGCGACCGCGTTGTCGTTGTGCTGCCCGAGTGCGTCCTGCGCCGGTTCGAGCTTCTTGAGGTAGCGCTTCGCATTGCGCGAACCGAAGATCGGCGCGACGAATTCGCCGAGATAGCGCAGGCGCTTGAGCCGCTTGCGCACCCGGTGCTGCGCGGCGGGCTCCAGTGCTTCGTAGCGCCGGCCATCTCGCACCACCTGGCGATGCAGTTTCGCGAGTCGCTTGCGCAAGGGCTTGTGCGCGGAGGCGGGTTCCGCAGCGGGCTTGTCGGGCTCGTCGCCGTCCGCTGTTTCGGTCGGAAGCGTGGCGGCCACGAGCTCAAGCAGCGTGCTCTGGAATGCGGCGTTGCGGACCACGTCGGCGGGCGCGCGCGGCGACGGTTCGTCGGCCCACGTGATCGGCGGTGCGCCGACGGCTTCCAGCCGGGGCTGCACATCCTGCAGCAGATGGTCGCGGTCGCGCTGACGACCGAGTTCGCGGAACGCGTCGACCAGCGCCGATTCCCATGCCGGGTTGATCAGCGAGGGGGCGAGCGCTTCCATTTCGCGCAGCGCGGTGCGCAGTCGCCGGATGCCGACGCGCAACTGGTGCACGTGTTCGGCTGCGGTGCTGCCCGCGGCGACCTCGCTCGCGTTGGCAAGGATCTGCGACAGGCATGACTTGATGACCGCGCAGAGCACCTGCGGCCCGTTGTCGGCATCGCCTTCGAGGCTGGGCGGCTCGGCCTTGACCGGATCGCCGAACAGCTCGCCCTTGGCCAGGCGCTGGCCGCGCGCGGACTTCGACACGATGTCGAGCCAGAGCCCGTAGCGGTTGCGCCAGCGATGGGCCAGTTCGAGCATCGAATGCGGGCTGCCGCTCTTCAGCTCGATCTCGAGTTCGCACAGCGCGTGCGAGCGTTCGCTGGCGGTCACTTCGCCATGGTCGAAGGCGAGTTCGACGAGGGCGTCGCCGGTACGCATCTCGCGTGTGGTGCGGCGCACGTCGGTGCCGTAGAGCGCGACGAGTTCCACCGTCGCGGGATCGTGCCCGGCCTTGCGGAGCGCGTCGTGGATCAGCCCACCGACAGGCGTGCCGTCATGGCGCTCGATGCGCGGCACCGGCACTTCGCGGGCAGCAGCGGGTGGCAACTCGACGTTGTGCTCATGGCGTTCGAGCAGCGTGCCGCCCGGCGCCTTTGAGGTCTGCCACCAGGTGCGGCCTTCCTTGCGCAGGCGCAGCACGATGCGCTGCGCAGCCAGTGCACCGTCGGCGGTGTCGAAATAGCGCGCGCGCAGGCGCGACACATGCGAGCGGCCGCGGCCCACGGCCGCTTCGACCGCTGCGCGTTGCTCGGGGCTGATCTGGAACTTGAGTTCGAATTCGGTCACTGGTCGGCATCACTCCTGCAGTTCGCGGACCTGCAGCGAAAGATCGAACAGCTTGGACTTGCTTGCGTAGTACCGGTCCAGTCGCCATTCCTTGAGGATGTCGATGGCCAGTTGGAAACTCTTGTAGTCGAGGCCGTACAAGTGCACGAGCTCGAAACTGTTTTCCGATTCGAGCGCGAGCACGAGCCTCGCAAGGATTTGTGCCGACTCGTTGGTCGGGTCGGTTTCGATAAAGCGACGCGCGACCTTGATGGCGTTCATGGGGAACTCTCCTCGATTGAGACAAGCCCACGAATATAGCCACGGGGCCCGGTTGCATTGTTACTGTTTTATGACACCCGGGGCCGTGAATTGACGATGCGCAAATTAACGCGTTGGAGCGGGCATTGGCATCGGCATCGGGTTCTGCATCGGGGCGGGCCGCGTTGCCGGCATCGGTGCCATCTGTGGTGCGGGCGGGGGCATGGGGGCGTCCGACATTGGGGAGGCCGGGACCGGCGTTTCCGTCGTGCGGATCACGCCGCCGCCCAGCACGCTGCCGGTGAACGTGGTCTGGCCGGTGCCGAGCACGCGTTGCTCGCAGGCCGCCTGATCGGCTGGGGGCTGGCGGCCGCAGCGGGCCAGTGCGTTCTGGCGCAGTTGGGCTTCATCCATCTTCGGAAAGCCGCCCTGGCGCGCGGTCTGGGCCGCCGCACCTCGTTCGCGCAGACAGGCGGCGCGGTCCTGCTTCACGCCGTCGCAGGGCAGGGATCCGGTTTGGGCCAGGGCCGACGAGGCCGTGACAAGGCCACCCGCAGCGGCAAGAACGGCAAGACACGAACGAACAGCACTCTTCATTGGTCACTCCTTTGCTTTGCGGCACGGCAGAGCCGCGCCAGGAGTTCAAAGTATGTGAAGCGGGCGGGCCGGGGGCCAGCGCCCACCGGCGCGCATTCGTGTCGGACAAGACCGGCCGCTCAGCCCTCCGCGATGCGCTTTGCGAGGTGAGCGAGCGCTTCGTCGACCTGATCGACGAGGATCAGCGAGAGATCGCCGGGCTGGAGTCGTGCGAGCGCGGAATCGATCGCGATGAACTCGCCGCGGATCTCATCGATGAAGCGGGTGCGTCCCGCGCCTTCGAGGCCCTGGCGCAGCAGCGCCATCACCTCGCCGTCGGCGCGTCCGCGCTGTGCGGCGTCCTGGTAGAGGATGACGTCGTCGAATGCCTCACCGAGGATCGCGGTCTGGTCGCGGATGTCGCAATCGCGGCGGTCGCCCGCGCCGCTGATGACGACCGAGCGCTTCTTCGCGGGCATGGTGTCGACCGCGGACACCAGCGCGCGCATCGCGTCGGTGTTGTGGCCGTAGTCGGCGATCACTGTCGCGCCGCGATAGTCCATCACGTTGAAGCGGCCGGGCACGCCTGCGGCGTCGTTGTTGAAGCTCGCAAGACCGCTGCGGATGGTGTCCCAGTCCAGGCCGACCGCCCATGCGGCGGCGACGGAGGCCATCACGTTATCGACCTGGAAGCCGATGGTGCCGTTGCGAGTGATCTGCACGTCGCGAAGCGGAATGCGCTCGCGCCACGAACCTTCGGCCGCGACCACGGCGTCCTGGTCGACGTAGACGGTGCGCTTGCCCTGCGCGCGGTGCGTGGCCATGACGGGGTGCTGGCGGTCCGCGGCGAAGAAGATCACGTTGCCGGGGCAGGTGGTCGCCATCGCGGCGACGTTCGGGTCAGCCGCGTTGAGCACTGCATAGCCGCCGGGCGCGACGTTGCGCACGATCACGCGCTTGAGCACGGCGAGGTCTTCCACCGTCGTGATGTAGTTCAGGCCGAGGTGATCGCCGCTGCCGATGTTGGTCACGACGGCCACCTGGCAGCGGTCGAAACCGAGGCCTTCGCGCAGGATGCCGCCGCGCGCGACTTCGAACACGGCCGCATCGACATCGGGATGCAGCAGCACATTGCGTGCGCTCTTCGGCCCGCTGCAATCGCCGCTGTCGGTCTGTCGGCCGTCGACGTAGACGCCGTCGGTGTTGGTCATGCCGGTGCGCAGGCCGCTGCTGGCGAGCAGGTGATTGATGAGGCGGGCGGTGGTCGTCTTGCCGTTGGTGCCGGTGACCGCCACGACCGGGATGCGACCGTCGTCGCCAGGGGCGTAGAGCGTGTCCATCACGGCTTCGCCGACCGCGCGGCCGCGGCCGAACGAGGGCGAGATGTGCATGCGCAGGCCGGGCGCGGCGTTGACCTCGACCACGCCGCCGTGCTGCTCTTCGAGCGGGCGCAGCACGTTCTCGCAGACCATGTCGACGCCGCAGATGTGCAGGCCAACCATCTGCGCCGCATCGACAGCGCGCGCTGCGACTTCGGGGTGAACCGTGTCGGTCACGTCGGTGGCGGTGCCTCCGGTGGAAAGGTTCGCGTTGTTGCGCAGCACCACGCGCTGGCCGAGCGCCGGTACGCTGTCGGGCGTGAGACCTTGCGATTCGAGACGGCCGACAGCGATGTCGTCGAGTCGGATCTTGGTCAGCGAGGTCGCGTGCCCTTCGCCGCGGCGCGGGTCCTGGTTGACGATGTCGACCAGCTCGCGCACCGTCTTCGCGCCGTCGCCGATCACCTGCGGCGGATCGCGACGCGCGGCGGCCACGAGGCGATCGCCCACCACCAGCAGGCGGAAGTCGAAGCCCGGCAGGAATTTCTCGACCATCACTTCGCCGTAGTGCGCGGCAGATGCGAAGGCTGCATCGAGCTGCTCGCGCGTCGTGATGTTGACCGTCACGCCCTTGCCCTGGTTGCCGTCCTGCGGTTTGACCACGACCGGCATGCCGATTTCCTGTGCGGCGGCCCATGCGTCCTCGAGGTCCGTGACCGGACGGCCGAGCGGCACCGGAACGCCGGCGGCATTCAGGAGCTGCTTGGTGAGCTCCTTGTCCTGCGCGATCGATTCGGCCACGCCGCTGGTGCTGTCCACTTCGGCGGCCTGGATGCGGCGCTGCTTCGAACCCCAGCCGAACTGCACGAGGCTGCCGCTGGTGAGCCGGCGATACGGAATGCCGCGTGCGACCGCTGCATCGACGATCGAGCCGGTGCTGGGGCCGAGGCGCTCGTCTTCATCGAGATCGCGCAATTCGGTGATCGCGGCGGTGGCATCGAATTCGCCGCCGGTGCGGACCGCTTCGATGAGCTTGAGCGCCAGTTCGAGCGCGCGGCGGCCGACGGCTTCTTCGCTGTACTGGAAGGTGACCTGGTAGACGCCTTCTTCGACGGTGCGCGAAGTGTGTCCGAAGTTCACTGCGCAACCTGCCTGCGCCTGAAGCGCCATCGCAGCGTTCTCGAGCACATGCGCGAGCGCCAGCGGCTGGCCGAGCACGATCGGATGCAGTTCGCCAATGGTGGGGAAGAGCGCGCGCAGGCGGTTCTCGAAATCGGGCAGTCGCTCGACGGCGTTCTCGTCGCCTTCGCAGCGCACGACAACCTCGATGCAGGTATGGCGGCTCCACAGATTGGGGCCGCGCAGGGCGCGGGTACGGATGACTTCCATGGCAGTGATCAACGGCCCTTGCGGGTCGGATGTCCGTTCGTTTCTCAGGCCTTCAGGCGAGTTGTTGTTCGGGGGACAGCAGCGTTTGCGAGAGCTGCAGGGATGCCAGCGCAGCTTGCAGATCGGCTTCGAAGGCTTCAACGCCGGCGCCGATCAGGTTCAGCGGAATGCCCATGGCCCAGCCGGCGGCGACCGCCGCGAGCAGGCTTTCGAGGCTGACGCCGACATGCGTGGCGCGCCAGACGGTCAGGCGACCGAGGCCCGGCAGGAAGGATTCGCTGGCGCCGTTGGCGAGCACCACGCGGTCCTGGCGGATCAGTACCGCTTTGCCACCATCGGCCTGATGTTTGGCGAGCGCTTCCGCCTGCGGGTCGGTCGAATAGAAGATCACGCCGCCGTCGCACAGTGGCGCGAGCCCGGCCACGCGCGGATCGGCCGCGTTGAGCACCGCGGTGCCTTCAGGCAGCACCACGTCGACCTGCGTGCGCAGCACCTTGACCATCTGGTCGCTCTCGATGATGTCGAATTCGGAGAGCGCTTCGTAGCCTTCGAGGTCGGTCACGATGCCGACTTCGCAGCGGTCGTAAGCGAGACCATCGCGCAGGATCGTCTCGGCGCCGTTCTCGATGACGACCGCCTGAACCGCGCGGTTGACCAGCAGGCGATGGCCGGCTTCCCAGTTGGCGCTGTTGCGTGCATCGACGCGGCGGCGCTCAAGGAAGAGACCATCGCGGCAGGCGAGGCCGGTGTGGCGGCCGCCGAGGCCGATCAGCCAGGCGACGAGCCGCGACAGCACCGCCGTGTCACGCGAGCCGGCGACGCCGACCACCGGAATGCGGCCCGGCGCGTCGTCCGGGAAGAGGTGATCGCAGATCGCGCGGCCCACCGGGCGCGGCGAACCGACGGCCGGTTTCAGGTGCATGAGCAGGCCAGGGCCGGCGTTGACTTCGACGATCGCACCGCCTTGCACGTGCAGCGGCCTGGCGATGTCCTGCGCCACCAGATCGATGCCGGCGATGTCGAGGCCGACCACGCGCGCAGCCAGCACGGCCGCGTGCGCCACTTCAGGATGCACCTGGTCGGTGCAGTCGATCGACATGTTGCCGTTGCGCTGGATCGTGACGACGCGGCCGGTGGCGGGCACCGAGTTGCCGTCGAGGTCCTGGCGCTTGAGTTCGAGCTGCAGCTTGGCGTCGGTTTCGAGAACGATGACGTCCAGCGGGTATTCCTCTTCCGCGCCGCGGCGGGGGTCGCTGTTGAGCTGGCTGTCGATCAGTTCCGAGACGGTGGCGCGGCCGTCGCCGGTCACCGTAATGATTTCGCCGCGCGCGGCCGCGACCACCTGGCCGCCGACCACCAGAAGGCGGTGTTCCGATCCACGGATGAAACGTTCGACCATCACATCGCTGCCCTCGGGCTCGGCGACCGCGAAGGCGGCCATGACTTCTTCGCGCGTGTTCAGTTCGAGCGAAACGCCGCGGCCGTGGTTGGCGTCGGAAGGCTTGACCACCACCGGCAGGCCGATGTCCTCGGCGGCATCCCAGGCTTCGTCGGCATCGGCGACGACCTGGCCTTCGGGCACCGGCACGCCGCAACCTGCGAGCAGCGACTTGGTGAGTTCCTTGTCGCTGGCGATCGATTCGCCGATCGCGCTGGTGTAGTCGGTTTCGGCGGTCCAGATGCGTTGCTGGTTGGCGCCGTAGCCGAGCTGCACGAGGTTGCCGTCGTTCAGGCGCATGTGCGGGATGCCGCGATCCGTCGCGGCGCCGACGATGCAGGCGGTGCTCGGGCCGAGGTAGCAGTCCTCGACCTTGGCCTTGACCGCATCGACCGCCTTCTGCACTTCCGCCGCGCCGAAGGGGTCGTTGTTGATTGCCGCCATCAGCAGCTTGTGGCCTTCGGCCAGCGCGACGCGGGCGACCTGCTCGTCACGAGCGCGGAAGACCATGCGGTAGACGCCATGCTCCGAAGTGCTCCGGGTTTGCCCGAAGCCGGTGGGCATGCCGGCAAGGTTCAGCAGCTCGATCACCACGTGTTCGAGCACGTGGCCCGCCCAAGTGCCTTCGGTCAGGCGCTGGATGAAGCCGCCGCGCTCGCCGACACCGCAGTGGTGCTCGATCAGCGCCGGCAGCAGGGCGGTCAGCCGGTCGGTGAAACCGGGGATCAGGTTGGACGGATGGTCCTCCAGCCGGCCGAGATCGAGCCAGACTTCCAGCACGGGTCGGTAGGTCCAGAGGTTCGGGCCGCGCAAATAGTTGATGCGCAGCAGTCGGATGTCGTCGAAACGGGTCATGAAAACGTTCGATGTGCTTTGGCCGAGCACCGCGGCGCCCTCAACGGCGCCCATGGCGATCGGTCAGAATCGGCGCCCTCGGAAACAGGTCCTGGGCGCCATGAAGGGTCCGGCAGCGGGCCGAAGAAACAGAAACACAATGCAACATCACGATCCAGTCGGCACCCCGGAGGGCGAATCTGAGGAGGCTTCAGCGGCGCTGGAAAGCCAGCTCATACCGGCGGAAAACGTTCTGGCGACGCTGCCGGTTGACCTTGACGAGGAACTTCGGTTTGCATCCGGGCTGCTCGCCCTGACCGATCGGCGCCTGCTCGTGCGCAATCCGGGTGGTGCGTGGTTCGAGTGGGCGCTGCCCGCCGAAGGCCTGGAATTGCAGCTTTCCGACCATGCCGGCATTGGCACGCTGGACCTCCTGGACGAAAAGGGCCGGCTGGCCCGGTGGCGATACACCCTGGCGCACCAGGCCGCGGCGCTGAAGGTGCAGAAGCTGTTCGAGCAGCATGCCGAGCGTGTCGCGCAAGTGACACTGCCGGGCGCCGAGGCGGAGGACTTGGGCGAAGCCGAACTCCAGACCCCGCCGTCCACCTGGGTTCTGCTGCGGCTCGGCCGTTTCGCCAAGCCGTATCGCAAGCAGCTGATCATCGGGTTTCTGCTGACGCTGGCCTCGACCGCCGCGACGCTGGTGCCGCCCTACCTGACCATCCCGCTGATGGACGACATCCTGATCCCGTTCCAGAACGGGCAGCAGATCGCGGTCCACAAGGTGGTGTTGTTCCTGAGCGCGCTGTTGGCTGCGGCGCTGGTCGGCTGGGCACTGGGGTGGGCACGTACTTACTTGCTGGCGCTGGTGTCCGAACGCATCGGCGCCGACCTGCGCACTACCACTTACGAACACTTGCTGACCTTGCCTCTGGATTACTTTGGCGGTAAGCGCACTGGCGACCTCATGGCGCGCATCGGCTCGGAGACCGACCGCATCAACGTCTTCCTGTCGCTCCACGCGCTCGACTTCCTCACCGACGTGCTGATGATCGCGATGACGGCGGTGATCCTGTTCTCGATCAACCCGCTGCTCGCGATCGTTACGCTGGTGCCCCTGCCGTTCATTGCCTGGATGATCCACGTGGTGCGCGACAAGCTCCGCACCGGCTTCGAGAAGATCGACCGGGTGTGGAGCGAAGTCACCAACGTGCTGGCCGACACCATCCCTGGCATCCGCGTCGTCAAGGCCTTCGCGCAGGAAAAGCGCGAGTCCGACCGCTTCCGCGCCGCCAACACCTACAACCTGCAGGTCAACGACAAGCTCAACAAGACCTGGTCGCTTTTCACGCCGAGCGTGTCGTTGCTGACGGAAGTCGGTCTCCTGGTGGTCTGGGCCTTCGGGATCTGGCAGGTGGCCCGCGGCAGCATCACGGTGGGTGTGTTGACCGCCTTCATCGCGTACATCGGCCGCTTCTACACGCGGCTCGATTCGATGAGCCGCATCGTCTCGGTCACGCAGAAAGCGGCTGCCGGCGCCAAGCGGATCTTCGACATCCTCGACCACGTGAGCAACGTGCCTGAGCCCGCGAATCCGGTGCAGGTCGATCGGGTGCGGGGCCGCATCGAGATGTCCGATGTGGGCTTCCGCTATGGCAGCCGCGCGGTGATTCGCGACCTCGATCTGGTGATCGAACCGGGCGAGATGATCGGCCTCGTCGGGCACAGCGGCTCGGGCAAGAGCACGCTGGTCAACCTGATCTGTCGCTTCTACGACGTGACCGATGGCGCGATCAAGGTCGACGACACCGACATCCGCCGGTTCGCGGTGGCCGACTACCGACGGCACGTGGGTTTGGTGCTGCAGGAGCCCTTCCTTTTCTTCGGCACGATCGCGCAGAACATTGCCTACGGCAAGCCGGATGCGACCCGCGAGGAAATCGTGGCGGCGGCGCGTGCGGCGCATGCGCACGACTTCATCCTGCGGCTGCCGCACGGCTACGACTCGCTGGTCGGCGAGCGTGGGCAAGGGCTTTCGGGTGGCGAGCGGCAACGCATCAGCATCGCGCGGGCGCTGCTGATCGACCCGCGCATCCTGATCCTCGACGAGGCCACGTCGGCCGTCGATACCGAGACAGAGAAGGAAATCCAGAAGGCGCTCGACAACCTCGTGCAGGGCCGCACCACGATCGCGATCGCGCACCGGCTTTCCACGCTGCGCAAGGCCGATCGCCTCGTCGTGATGGACCGCGGCGAGATCGTCGAAGTGGGGCCGCACGATGCGCTGATGGAAAAGCAGGGCGCCTACTGGCGCCTCTACCAGGCGCAGTTGCGTCAGGCCGATGAAGAAGAAAGCGCGGGCGCGGCGGCTGAACGCAGCGCCGTGGCCGTTGCGCTCGGTGCGCACGCAGCCCATCCGGCGGGGGACGCATGAACGACTTTCAACTTGAACGCGATGCCTTCGGGCGGCTCGTGCTGACGGATGCCGAGGGCGTTCATCACGCGGGCGTCGTGCCGGTGCGGGCATTTCCACTGACTGCGCCGGATCACGGGATTTCGCTGGTCGGGCCGGACGGACGCGAACTCGTCTGGATCGACCAGATCGCCGACTTGCCCGCGCCGATGCGCGAGTTGCTCGACCAGGACTTGCGGGCGCGCGACTTCGCGCCGAAGCTGCTCAAGCTGCACAAGGTGTCGAGCTTCGGCGTGCCGAGCACATGGAGCGTGAGCACGGACCGCGGTGAGACCAGCTTCGTGCTCAAGGCGGAAGAAGACATCCGCCGGCTGGAGCGCGGTGCGCTGCTGATCGCCAGCGCGCACGGGCTGCAGTTCCGCATCCCGGACGTCAAGGCGCTGGACCGCCATTCGCGCAAGCTGCTGGAGCGGTTCCTGTAACGCGACGGCTGAGCTGTCGTTCGACACTCGACGGGGGTAGTGCCAAACTCGCGCCCTTTCAGGGAACGAAGATCACCATGCACACCACCGCACTTGTCCTGTTCTCCGGCGGTCAGGATTCAACCACCTGCCTCGCCGCCGCGCTCGACAAATACGAACGCGTCGAAACAGTCGGCTTCGACTACGGGCAGCGCCATCGCATCGAACTCGAAGTGCGTGGCAAGGTGCTCGAGCAATTGCGGGAGCGCTTCCCGCGCTGGGACGCGCGGCTCGGCGAGGACCACATGCTCACGGTCGATGTGCTCGGGCAGATCAGCGCGTCGTCGCTGACGCAGGACATCGCGTTCGAGATGCAGGCGAACGGCTTGCCGAACACCTTCGTGCCGGGGCGCAACCTGCTGTTCCTCACGCTCGCCGGTGCGCTCGCGTACCGGCGCGGCATCGACGTGATCGTGACGGGAGTGTGCGAGACCGACTTCTCCGGCTATCCCGATTGCCGCGACGACACCATGAAGGCAATGCAGCTTGCACTGTCGCTCGGCATGGATCGGCGGCTCCTGATCGAAACGCCGCTGATGTGGATCGACAAGGCCGCCACCTGGGAGATGGCCCATCGCATCGGCGGGCCGGCGCTGGTCGATCTCATCGTCGAGGACACGCACACCTGCTATCTCGGCGATCGTGCCCAGCGCCATGGCTGGGGCTACGGTTGCGGCAATTGCCCGGCCTGCGAGCTGCGTGCCCGCGGCTGGGAGCGCTACATCGCCTCGACCCTGTAGCGGGCCGCCCCGCCGTTCGATTCGGGCACCAGCGTCCAGCGCTTGTCGTGGAAAGCGCCGACCGAGGCGCGATGCGCGATCGACACCATCGCGCCGCCGGCGGCCTTCACGCCCGCCGTGAGGCGGTGATAGAGGGTCTCTTCGGTCTCGGCATCCAGCGCGCTCGTCGCTTCATCGGCAAAGACCCAAGCCGGCTTGCGCAGCAGCACGCGGGCGATCGCGAGGCGCTGCTGTTCGCCGCCGGAGAGCTTCTGGCTCCACGCGTCGCTGTCGTCGAGACGGGCCGCGAGATCGGGCAGCATCGCTTCCTTCAGAGCCTGCACGAGCTGCGCGTCGCTGTAGGCACTCGCCGGCTGTGGATAGGCCAACGCATCGCGCAGGCGGCCGTTCGGCACATAGGGGCGCTGCGGAATGAACATCGCATTCGCCGGTATCGAGACACGGCCGTTCGCGAATGGCCAGATGCCCGCGAAGGCCCGGAACAAGGTCGACTTGCCGCTGCCCGAGGGGCCTTGAAGCAGCACGTTGTCGCCAGGCTGGACGGCGAGCGCGGCGCCCTGGATCAGCGGCACGCCATCGGGCAGCGTGACGCTCACGTCTGCCGCCTTCAGGCCTTCGCCGTTGACTGCCGGGGTGCGCTCCAATGCGCTCGTCTCGCTCGCATGCGCCCGCATCGCGGCTTCGAAGCTGGTGAGACGGTCGGCGGTGGCGCGCCAGACGGCCACGCGGTCGTAGTTGTCGACGAACCAGCTCAGCGAATCCTGGACGCGGCCGAACGCGGAGTTGACCTGCATCAGCTGCCCCAGCTGGATCGCGCCGCTGAAGAAGCGCGGCGCCTGCACGATGAACGCGAAGATCACCGATGCCTGGCCGAACGAGGCGGTGAAGGCCACGAGGTTCTTCTGCTTGTTGATCAGCTGAAGGTAGTTCTTGAGGACAGAACCGAAGCGCAGCTTGAGTTGCTCATGCTCCACCTGTTCGCCGCGGTCGAGCGCGATGGCTTCGCTGTATTCGCGCACCCGCACGAGGTGATGCCGGAAGTCGGCTTCGAAGCGCTGCTGCTGGTAGTTGAGGCCGATCAGCGGACGGCCGATGTAGTGCGTGATGATCGTGCCCGCCGCGCAGTAGGCGAGGGCGATCCAGACCATCGAACCCGGCACGGTGTAGCTGTTGCCGAAGAGCGAGAACGTCGTCTCGCCACTCAGGCCCCACAGGATGCCGATGAAGCTCACCAGCGTGACGACCGCGTTGAGCAGCCCCATGGACAGCGTCATCGTGTAGTCGGTGAAGAGCTGCATGTCTTCCTGGATACGCTGGTCGGGGTTGTCGGGCGACTGGCCATCCTTCTGTCCGTAGCGCGCGAGCTCCAGGTGATAGAAGGTGTGGTCCGCCATCCAGCGCGACAGGTAGCTGCGCGTCATCCATGCCCGCCACCGCAGTTGCAGCAGCTGGGTCAGATAGAACTTGAGGATCGCGATGGCGATGTATCCGGCAGCGATCCAGCAGAAGAAGACGATCTCGCGCCAGAACACCGCCTGGTCCTTGTTCTGCAGGGCATCGTAGAAGCGCGCGTACCACTGGTTGTTGAGCACCAGCATGTAGACCACGCCCAGGTTGAGCGCAACGATCGCCGCGAGCAGCGCGCGGGCGGTCCACTTCTCTTCCGATCGGAAGTAGGGTGCGGTCAACGCACCAATGCGGCGCAGGGTGGCAAGGAGGTTCTTGGAGCCGTCAGGAGAATTCATGGCGTGGGCATGGATTCGCGCCGGGAAGGCGCGTTGCTTTCATGCTACCGCCGAGCCGCGTCGCAGTCTTAAGTAACGCTGAAAAAGGATGCTTCAGGCGGCGTGCGGATGCCGCGCGCTCTCGTATAGCGTGCGCGCGAGATCGCGATGCCGCGTCAGCAGCGGTGCGAGCTCGAAATTCTCGAAACGGCCGTCGCGAATGCGTACGCGCCCGTTGATCACGCTCAGCGCGACCGCGCCCGGCTGGCAGAACACCAGGGCCGCGACCGGGTCGTGACCCGCGCCGGCGTGCGCGACGTCGTTCATGTCGAAAGCCACGATGTCGGCCGACATCCCCGGCGCGAGCACGCCGATGTCGTCTCGGCCCAGGACGCGTGCGCCGCCGAGCGTCGCGATCTCCAGCGCCTCGCGCGCCGTCATCGCGGCAGGTCCGAACCCCACGCGCTGAAGCAGCATCGCCTGCCGTGCCTCGCCGAGCATGTGCGCGCCGTCGTTCGAAGCACTCCCGTCCACGCCGAGGCCGACCGGCACGCCGGCGCGGCGCATCGCACCGATCGGCGCGATGCCCGAGGCGAGTCGCATGTTGGAGCAGGGGCAGTGCGCGACGCCGGTGCCGGTGCGGCCGAAGAGCGCGATGCCGGCCTCGTCGAGCTTCACGCAGTGCGCATGCCAGACGTCATGCCCGACCCAGCCGAGGTCTTCGGCGTATTCGGCGGGCGTCATGCCGAACTTCTCGCGCGAATAGGCGATGTCGTTGTCGTTCTCGGCCAGGTGCGTGTGCAACGACACGCCGCGTTCACGAGCCAGTTCCGCCGACAGGCGCATCAGGTCGCGCGAAACGGAGAACGGCGAACAGGGGGCCAGCACGATGCGCCGCATCGCGTGGCGCGACGAGTCGTGCCAACGATCGACGAGGCGTTCGCTGTCGCGCAGGATGGCGTCTTCCGTCTCCACCACTTCGTCGGGCGGCAACCCGCCGAGACTGCGGCCCACGCTCATGCTCCCGCGCGAGGCATGGAAGCGCATGCCCATCGCGTCGGCCGCTTCGATCGAGTCATCGAGGCGCGCGCCGTTCGGGAAGAGGTACAGGTGATCGCTCGTGGTGGTGCATCCGGAGAGCATCAGTTCGGCCATCGCGGTTTGCGTCGAGACCCTGATCATTTCGGGCGTGATGCGCGCCCACAGCAGGTAGAGGTTGGTGAGCCAGCCGAAGAGCTCTGCATCCTGCGCTTCGGGCACCGCGCGCGTCAGGCTCTGGTACATGTGGTGATGCGTGTTGACGAGGCCGGGCATCACCACATGCCCGCGCATGTCGATCGCATCGGCGCGGCCGTCTCGCGCCGCCTCGGCATAGACGGCCGGCAGATCGGCCGTCGCGCCGACCCACGTGATGGCGGGGCCCTCCGCGACCACTGCGCCGTCAGCGATCTCGCGCCGGCCGGCGTCCATGGTGACCAACACGTCGGCATGACGAAGGAGCAATGGGCGATGAGGGACGGTCATTTCATTCGCTCCTGTGAGTGGTGCGCTGCCGCCGCGGTCAGCGCTCGTTGCTGATGCCGCTTGCGACGTGGCCGGCGGGTACGTGGCGCGCGGCGGCATCCACATGGCCCGTCTGGTCGTCGAAGAAGAAGTCGGGCTCGAACTCGCGCAGGAACTCGCCCTTGGGAAGCCCGCCGAGGAACATCGCTTCGTCGACCTTGATGTTCCACTTCATCAGCGTGCGGATCGCGCGCTCGTGCGCGGGCGCGCTGCGTGCCGTGACCAGTGCCGTGCGGATGCGCATCGCGGGGTTGCTCGCAAGCTGGAGCCGATGGAGTGCGGCCAGCAGCGGCTTGAAAGGCCCTTCGGGGAGCGGCATCTCCGCATGGCTGGATTCGTGCTGCTGGAAGGCGTCGAGCCCCTCCGCCTGGAAGATGCGCTCCGCCTCGTCGCTGAAAAGCACCGCGTCGCCGTCGAAGGCAATGCGCACTTCGTTGGGATAGGCATCGCTCGCGTGCACCGATTCGACCAGCACGCGCGCCGCAGGAAAGCCTGCGCGCAGTGCTTCGCGCACATCTTCGGCGTTCACCGAAAGAAAGAGATGTGCGCGCAGCGGCCGCAAATAGCCGAACGGCGGCCGGCCCTGCGTGAACACACCGCGCTGCAGCGTGATGCCGTTCGCCAGGCCTGAACGGAAGATGCGCATGCCTGACACGGGATCGTTGCGAGACAGGATCACCACCTCTACGCGCTGCATGCCGTCATCGTTGAAGCGAAGCAGTTTGCGCACCAGTGAGTACGCGATCCCCGGCTGGGCCGGCACGTCGAGCCGTTCGAGCTGGAGCCTCATGTAGCCGGCATCGTCGCCCGCCTCGAAGATGCGGTTCTCTTCCTCGAGGTTGAAGAGGGCGCGCGATGAAATCGCAACGACGAGCTTGTCTTCGAGGGTGACCGGCATACGCTACTTGACGAACTGGTTGAGCTGGATGATCGGCATCAGTACCGCGAGCACGATCAGCATGACCACGCCGCCCATCGCCACGATCAGGAGCGGTTCAAGGATCGTCGCGAGATGCATGGCGCGGCGTTGCACTTCGGCGCCGAGCTGATTGGCCGCGCGCTGGAGCATCAACGGCAGCGTGCCGGTCTGTTCGCCGAGCCGCGCGAACATGGAGACGATGCCCGGGAAGCGCTTCTTCTGCGCGAGTGCCGAAGCGAGCGGTGCGCCTTCGCGCACCAGCACCAGCGCATCGAGCGCGTCGGCGCGCATCGCGCGGTTGCCCAGCGTTTCGGACGCCGCCTGCAGCGCACGAAGAATGGGCACCCCGGCAGTGGCAAGCATCGCGAGCGTGCTTGCGAAACGTGCTGCGTTGTAGCCGCGCGAGAGCTTGCCGACCAGCGGCAGGTTGAGCCAGGCCGCATCGAACCTCTCGCGAAATGCGGCACGCGACAGCGCAACCCGCGCGCCGAGGAACGCGAGCACGATCACGCCCAGCATCATCCAGCCGTAGTTGCGGACGAAGTCGCTGATCGCGAGCATGGCGACGGTGAGGATCGGCAGGGCGCGCTTGGTCCCCGCGAAGACATTGGCCACCTGCGGCACCACGTAGCTCACGAGGAAGACGACGATCACGATCGCGACCACGGTCACGATCGCCGGATACAGCGCGGCGCCGACCAGCTTCTGCTGCAGCGCCTGCCGCTGCTCCAGGTCGTCCGCGAGGCGTTCGAGCACCAGGCCGAGATTGCCGCTCTGCTCGCCCGCGCTGATCACGGCCGTGTAGATCGGGGAGAACTCTCGCGGATGCTGCGAGAGTGCACGGCCGAAGGGCGAGCCCGCGTTGACTTCAGCACGCAAAGAGGCGACGAGGTTGCGCTGCGGCTCGTTCTCTGCCTCGTCCGTGAGCGCTGTCAGTGCGCGCTCCAGTGGCAGTCCCGAGGACACCAGCCCGGCGAGCTGGCGCGTCCAGACGGCCAGCGTGGTCGAGTTGAAGATGCGGCCGCCGCCGATCACGCGCTTCCAGCCGCTGGCGGCCGGTGCGCCGCTCTCGGCGCTGCCGACGACCGTCACTTCCAGCGGAATCAGCGACTGGGCACGCAGCATCCCGCGCGCACTGCGAGCGGTGTCGGCTTCGAGAACGCCCTTGCGGGGCTGCCCCTGTTGGTCTATGGCTTCGAAGGAATAGGCAGGCATGGGGGACGGGTTGCAGAATGCGCGAGCCCGCATTGTCGGGGCAATAGCAATCAGAGGAGTTCATCATGCCGGTTCGCCATTTCGCCGCCGTTGCAACTCTGCTCGGTGCGCTTGCCGTTCCCGCGTGGGCGCAGCCCACGTTCAGCGGTTACCTGTGCTGCAACCTGCGCACCGACGGCAGTTGGGCCAGCGACAGCAACTATGCCGAAAGTGGTAAGCGCATCATCCCGGTGGGCACGCCGGTTCGCGTGACGGGCTATGGCCGGTATCGCGTGCACGTCGAGATCAACGGCGGCAAGCAGGACATCGGCAACGACTACAGCCGCGACATCGACCTCGGCGGGTTCGCCCAGCGCTGGGTGGTACAGGAAGACCCGGCCGCCAAGATCGCGACCTTCCCGCCGAAGATCCAGGCGGCCATCAAGGAAGCGCGGGTGACCAAGGGCATGACGCGCGAGCAGGTCGCGATGGCGGTCGGCTGGCCGATCAGCAGCGAGAACCCGAAGCTCGATGCCGAGATCTGGCGCATGTGGATCAGCAGCTTTGCCGAATACCAGGTCGTCTTCGACAAGGCCGGCAAGGTGCGCGAGATCGTGACCGATCCGCAGACCAAGAACCTCGTCGTGGCGGACTGACTATTCGCGTGTGACGCGGAGCAGCTCGGCGCGCGAGGTCACGCCGGCCTTGACCAGCCGCTCACCGTCCTCGCGCATCGAGCGCAAGCCACCGCGCTCGCCCGCCACGAAGATCTGGCTTTCTGGCGCACGGTTGTGGATCAGCGATTGCACCGCGTCGTCCGCCACCAGCAGCTCGAAGATGCCGGTGCGGCCCTGATAGCCGGTTTGGCCGCAGGCGTCGCATCCGACGGGCACCGCCTCGCCGCCGCCCGGGCCGGGCGCCGAGCACACGGGGCACAGCTTGCGCACCAGCCGCTGCGCCAGCACACCGAGCAACGATGAACTGAGCAGGAAGGGCTCGACGCCCATGTCGGTCAGCCGGGTCACCGCGCTGACGGAATCGTTGGTGTGCAGCGTCGCGAAGACGAGGTGACCGGTCAGCGATGCCTGGATCGCGATCTGCGCGGTCTCGAAATCGCGGATCTCGCCGATCATGATCACGTCCGGATCCTGTCGCAGGATCGCGCGCAGCGCCTTGGCGAAGGTCAGGTCGATCTTCGCGTTGACCTGCGTCTGGCCGACGCCGGGGAGCTCGTACTCGATCGGGTCTTCGACCGTCATGATGTTGCTGCTGTTGGCATCGAGCTGGCCGAGCGCCGCGTAGAGCGTCGTCGTCTTGCCGGAGCCGGTCGGGCCGGTCACGAGCACGATGCCGTGCGGCTGTCCGATCAGATGCTCGAAGCGCGCGCGCGTGTCGCCCAGCATGCCCACTGATTCGAGCGTGAGCTTGCTCTCGGATTTGTCGAGCAGACGTAGCACCGCGCGTTCGCCGTGCGCCGAAGGCAGCGTCGATACGCGCACATCCACCGCGCGCGTGCCGATCCGCAGGCTGATCCGGCCATCCTGCGGCAGGCGCTTCTCGGAGATGTCGAGGTCGGCCATGATCTTCAGGCGCGAGATCAGCGCCGCGTGCAAGGCGCGATTGGGCTGCACCACCTCGCGCAGCGTGCCGTCGATACGGAAGCGCACCGAGGAGGTCCGCTCGTAGGGCTCGATGTGGATGTCGCTCGCGCCGTCCCGCGCAGCTTGCGTGAGCAGCGCATTGAGCATGCGGATGATCGGCGCATCGCCGGCCGATTCCAGCAAGTCCTCGACCGCGGGTAGCTCCTGCATCATGCGCGACAGGTCGGCATCGCTCTGCACTTCACTGACCACTGCGGCGGCATTCGACTCGCCTTGCGCGTAGGCAGCGCTGATGCGCTTGGCGAGCTGGTCCGGCGCGAGCGGCTCGAAGGTCTTGACCTGGAACTTGCGCAGCACTTCGCCCAGCGCACTGCGCGGCGGCACCTTCGGCATCCAGAGCGTCAGGTTGCCGTCGTCCGTTTCTTCGAGCAGCAACTGCTGGCTGCGTGCGAAAGCGTAGGGAAGTGGATAGCGCATGGGTGCCTTGCCGTTGTCAGGGCAGCTCTCTGGAACTCGCGGGGTCCGCTGTCGGCGGCAGGGCGCCCCTGAGCGGCGAAGGCGCGAGCCGCGTGGACGTCGGCGAGGGCGGCGGGATGAGCACCGTGCCCTCGATCGCGCCACTGTTGCTGCTGCCACCACCACCGCTGCTGTTGCTCTGCGGTCGAACCGGAGGCGGCGGAAGCACGCCGGACTCGGGCACGTTGTTCAGCATGACGTTGCCACCTTCAGGCTGCCCTTGCATCTGGTCGGCTTGAATCATGTGGTAGCGATCGTAGGCCAGGCTTTCCGTCGTGAAGCCATCGCGCACCACCACCGGGCGCAGGAACATCATGAGGTTGACCTTCGCGCGCGAGCGGGTCTCGTTCTTGAACAGATTGCCCAACACCGGGATGTCGCCGGCGAGCGGGATCTTCTCCAGGCTGTTGCTGTAGTTGTCCGACAGGAGGCCGCCCAGCATCACGAGACCACCGTCTTCGACCAGCACGCTCGATTCGATCGAACGCTTATTGGTGGTCGGGCCGTTGAGCGCATTCTCGGTGCCGGGTTGCACGGTGGAAGTTTCCTGGAACACGGTCATCTTGATCGTGCCGTTCTCGTTGATCTGCGGGCGCACACGCAAGGTCAGGCCGACGTCCTTGCGTTCAATCGTCTGGAAAGGATTGACCGATCCGTTGGTCGCGCCGGTGTTGGTGAACTGGCCGGTGACGAAGGGCACGTTCTGGCCGACCACGATCTTTGCTTCCTCGTTGTCGAGGGTCAGCAGGTTCGGCTTCGAGAGCAGATTGCCTTCCTGGTTCGAAGCGAGGAAGTTGGCGATCGCGTTGATCACGAAGCCGCCGGAGGTCTGGCGTCCGATGCCGATGTTCATGCCGGTGCCGAGGGTCGTCAGCGCCGACGTTGTGCCGCCTGCGAGCGCTGCGGTCAGCGCCAGGATGTTCGCGCCGGTGAGGCTGGAGTTGGTGCCGATCACGCCTCGGGTGCCGACTGCCGTTTGCCACTGGACGCCGAACTCGGCGGCTCGCGTGGCGCTGACCTCGATGATCAGCGCCTCGATCATGACCTGCGCGCGACGGCCGTCGAGCTTGTCGATGACGGCGCGCAACTGGCGGTACTGCGGCTCTGCGGCGGTGATGATCAGCGAGTTCGTCGAGGGGTCGGCCTGGATCTGGCCGCCGGTCGACGGCTGGTTCGCGTTGTTGACTGGCGCGGTCGCCTGCATCGATGCCCCGGAGGTGCCTTGCGCCGCAGCGAGTTGCGCTGCAGGCTGGGTGTTCCCGGTGACCGGCGTCGCGCTGGCTCCCCCGGCGGTCCGATCGCCGCCCTGCGCAGCGATGGCCGCGCGCAGCGTCGCAGCCAACCTGACGGCGTCGGCGTTCTTCAGATAGACCACGTACACATTGCCCGCAGCGCCGTTGCCGTTGTCGGCGGGCGGCCGGTCGAGCTTCTCGACCAGCGTGCGGACGAGTTGCGCACGCGCCGGGTTGGCGGCGCGCAGGATCAGCGAATTGCTGCGCGGCTCGGCCAGCAGCGTGGTCCGGAACGATGCGTCGGCAGTGCCCGGTGGAGCGCCCGGCACGCCAGCCGTGCCCGAGCCGCCTTCGATGAGCCGGGTCACGAGCGGCACAAGATCCGTCGCGACCGAATGCCTGAGCGGGATGACCTCGATGTCCGAGGCATTCGGCACGTCGAGCGACGCGATGATGCGGGCCAGCCGGCGCATGTTCTCCGCGTAGTCGGTGATGACCAGCGAGTTGTTGCCCGGGTTCACGTTGATCGTGTTGTTAGGCGCGATCAGCGGCCGCAGCACCGGCAGCAGGTTGTTGGCCGATTCGTAGTTGAGCTTGAAGATCTGCGTGACGATCTGGTTGCCGCTCAGGTTCGAGGTGGGCGTGGCCGTGGTCACGGAAGTGCTCTGCAGCTTGGCATCGGCCTCGGGCACGATCTTGTAGAGCCCATCGGCCTGCACGATCGCAAAGCCCTGCAGCCGCAGCGCTGCGGCGAACTGGTTGAATGCGGCTTCAGGCAGGATCGCGCGATCGGTCTGCAGCGTGACGGTGCCCTTCACGCGCGGGTCGACCACCACGTCCCGGCCGGTCACGACCGCCATGGTCCGGGCGACCGATTCGATTTCGGCGTTGGTGAAGTTCAGCGTGATGGGTTCGCCGCGGCGCGGTGCGTCCTGCGCAAAGGCCGACGGAATGCACGCGGCAATCAACATCTGTGCGGCGAGCGCGATGGTGCCGATGCGCGCACCGTACGAAGTCTTGGGCTTCTTCATGGTCATCCCAGTGTGATTAGCGAGCGTGCGCCTTCGCGCCGTCCGATGATGTTCAACAGATTCGAAAGCGCGTCCTCCCGTCCTGGCGCGGCGCTGGCCTCGCCATCGAAGTGCAGCGTGGAGCCGTTCCATCGACCGCTGCCGCTCAGTTGCAGGCCGCTGCCTTCGCGCGTGGTCAGGAGCAGACTCGGCGAAGGACCGCCTTCGAGCGCGACCCGATAGCTCCCCATGGGCTTCAGGGTCGAGAGACTGGAGGAAATGTCGGTCGCGTCGAGAACTGCGCGGCCTGCAAACGAGAGCTGGGGGCCGTTCCACTTCAAGGCGAAGGACTGCATCGAGACGTCCATGGTGCCGTCGAGCTTGAGCGTGTTCCAGGGCGCGCCGAAGCCAGTCAGCATTGCGGCGGGCCAGCGCGACTGGCCATCGCCCCATGCGAGTTCGAGGCCGTTGGGGCGCGGCCGCGCCCTGAGTTCCAAGGGTTTGGTGGCGCAGCAGGGAATGTCCAGCGCGGCGGCGACGCCGTCCCAGCGGGGGCGCAGCGTCCAGCCGAGGCTGCCCGGCAGCGAGACCGCTTCGGCACCACCCGCGCCGCTCGTAAACACCAGACCCGCCGTACCGGTCCAGACCGTCCCGCGTGCATTGACCAGCTTCAGGTGGCCGTTGCTCCACTGGGACAGTCCGGCCGCCAGCCAACGTGCCGGCGCGAAGAAGGAAAGCGCGATCGCGATGCCGACCAACCCGCCGAGCGCCGCCCAGCGCCAGCCGGAGGCGCCGTCGGAACTCAGGGCGGGACGTGGTGTTGCCATGATTCAGCGTGCCGGCAGGCTCATGACGAGAGTGCCGTCCCAGCGCGAGCCCGAAGGTTCGGTGCCGGAGGGACCAGCGGCGCCAGGCGCAGGCGACTTGCCGCCAGGTTGTGCGCTCTGTTGCGTGTTGCGCGTCAGGTGGACCTCGCGGGGCACCGCCCGGGCGTTGCTGCGGACCTGCGCGAACCACTGCGCCAGCGTTTCGGCGGATGCGCCGCGCACTGCGATGGTCGCGCCTTCGCCAACGCCTGCGGATTGCAACTGGCCCGCGCCGCGCAGGTCTTCACGCACGGAGGTTTCGAGGCTGCGCATGGCGTCGTCGCGACTCGCGCGCGGCTGCGATTGAAGTGCCTTGGCCTGCGCCTGCAGGTTCGTCATGTTCTGCAGTTGCGCGTCGAGCTGCGCGTGTTCGGCAGGGGCGGAAGACAGCGTGCGCAGGGCTGGTGCGAGGCCGATCCACCAGAAGAGAGCAACCACCACTAGCACGCCGGCGGCAATGACGAGGCGCTGCTCGCGCGCTTCGAGTTCGGGCCACCACGCTTGCCAGCGGGCTTCGACCGTTTCGGTCCACTTCATCGCATTGCCTCCGCCTGCACGAGGAGCAGGTCACCCTCGCTGCGCGCGCTGTAGCCGCGCGAAGAAAGCGCCGAGGTCACGTTGGTCAGTTCTGAAGGCTTCAGACCCAGCCCGCGAAGGCGAAGCTGACCGCCGCCGAAATCGATCGCCGTGGGCACGCGCCCGCGCGGGAGGCTCGCGGAGAGCGCACCCAGCATGGGTTCGAAATCGCTCGACGTGACGCCACCGGTGGCCTGCTGCAGCGCCGCGACCTCGCGCGACATCTGCACCGGCGCATCGACCACGAGCTGCACCGAGGGAAAGGTCTGCGTGAGCACGTTGCGCACCGCGCCGCGCTTGGCTTCGAGGGCGTTGCGCTCCTTCCATGCCCATGCATTGAGGCCGATGAGCTGTGCCAGCACCAGCACTAGCGCACCCCAGCGTGCCGCACGCCAACGGCGGCCGCGCCAGAGCTCGCGCGAGATCGCTGCGAGCTTCTTGGTCGCGCGGGCGCGTCCGGTGGAGGCGAGGTCGAACTGGGCGAGGTCCCAGGGCGATTCGCTGGCCTGGAGCCAGCGCTCGGCGGGCTTGATGATCGGCACACGCTGGCCGAGGACGCTTTCGGCCAACTCGGAGACAGCGGGTTCAGCCATTGCGCTCGTGTTGGGCGGAAGCGTGCCCGCCAGTGCGAGGCCCGTGCTGTCGAAGGGCAGCGTCGTGACGCCGTCCGGGCCGGTGATCACGCAGACCGGCGCGTCGGGCTCGCCGATGACGAAGAGCATCGAAGGGCCGTCCGCAGGGGCGGGCGCGAATTCGGGAATGATGCGTGCGACGCGGCGGCCGGCTGCCTCCAGCGCCTGGACGGCGCTGCGCAGCCAGATCCGGTTGCATGCGGCCACCCAGATCGGGGCGCCCGCGCTGGCGCCGGGTTCCAGCGCGAAATGCAGGGACTCGGGGTCGTCGAGGAGATGGTCTTCAAGCAGGCCGTTGAGCACGGAGCGCAGCTTGGCGCCGCTGCTCATGCTGCCCTGCGGCAGCGTGACCTGATGCCAGGACAGTGCCGCAATCGGCACGCAGAGCACGACTTCATCGCTCGACGGCAACAGGGCCGCGGGCGCGGTCCCTTGGGCGTTGAGCCTGCGGCCGTCGCCGGACCAGTCCGCCCAGCCGTATTCGGCGGTGACCGAACCGGATGTGAGAGGAATAGTTACAAGCAGCACGGACATGGACGGAGAAAAAGGGTCGTCATTGTAGGTGCGGGACGACAATTGCCGCTACAGATTTGATAGCGTCCCATACAGGAGCTGCGCGCGTTGCGAATATTCTTGACCTAATCAATGACAGTTGAACTCAGCCGTCAGGTTTTCGGCGGCAGGACCGTGGCGCCCGCGCCACGCTCACGCCACACGATGCGGACGTTGATACCGTCTCTCTGAAGCAGGGTCCGTTCCTCGACCCATGCGCTGTCCAGGCGCAAGCGCGCCTGCACTTCGAAGTAGCTCGTGGCCACGCTGTATTGGTTGGTGTCGGTGAACTGGGTCGAGCTTTCCTGTACTAGCGCACTGGCATCGCCAACGGTTCGGAAATAGCTCCGCGAGCGGCGTTCGACCAGGCGCTTGGCGCTGGCCATATCGAGCTTCGGCGCGCTCGCGTAGATCGCTTCGGCAGTGGCCGTATTCAGGTTGAGCGGCGTTCGCACCGGGAGCACTGTCACGTACGGTTCCAGCGCCGCCGCGGTCGATGAGGAAAGCCCGAGCCAGACGAGTTGGTAGGTGTGTTGGGGAATCAGCGGCCCGGTGCCCGGGGTGTTGCTTGTCGTCGTGGTGCCTGTCGTGCCGGTTGTTCCGGTCGTGGACGTGGTGGACGTCGATCCGGTCGACGTGGTCGAAGTCGTTCCGGTTGTCGTGGTCGTGGTAGTGCCCGTTGTTCCGCTGCTGCTGGTGGTTGCGGCCGGCGGCAGTGCCAGTTGCAGGTTGCTGACGAGCACGCCGACCTCGGCCGCTGGCAGGTCGAGCAACTGGAAGAGCTTGTTGAACGCTGCGACGGCCGATTCCACCGGCTTGCCGTCCGCGACCAGATTCATGACGTTGAGCTTGGATTGCGCGTCGATGATCTGCCCCGAAAGGAAGGCGTCCGGCACGCCTTCAAGCATGTCGCTGGAGATGTTCTTGTCCGCTGCCAGGAAGCTCGACAGCTTTGCCTCCGCCAGCGGAATGGCCCAAGGCTCGGCGAGGTGATCGGCGCCGCCGCTGGCCGCGCTCGCGCGGGCGTCCTCGCGGAGGATCAGCCGTGACCAGTCCAGCGCCCCGACCAGCACCCAGCCCGACTGCACGCGAGCCCGCTCGGCCCCTTCGACTTCCGTGGAACGCCACTGCTGCCACAGCGCAGCCGCCGCGAAGGTCGCGACCAGCGTCACGGTGAGCATGGCGGCCAGCAGGGCCGCGCCGCGCTGGGTCCGCTTCATGACTTGGGCACCGTGACGGAAGGACGCACCCAGTCGCGCGTGATCGTGCCTGACAGCGCTGCGCCCGGGGGAATGTTGATGACCAGCCTGACGCCGTCAGGCAGAGGCGTGCTGGTGCCCAGCGCATCGGCGCTGACGGCCGGGCCCCAGGCGTCGTTGCGGAAGTAGTAGATCTGCCATTCCTGCATCGGCAGAAGGTCGACTTCGGCGTCGCCCGCATCGTTGGAGCTGCCCTGCGCCCACGCAGCCGCGCGCTCCCATGCCTGTTGCCAATCGGCCTGGGTGGTGAAGCCCGGCGACTGCCAGCGGCGCCAACGTGTCCCCGTGGCGGGATCGGTTCGCAGCGCCCATGCCACGACATAGACGCGCGGCGTGTCGCCATCGGTGCTGCGCCGGGTGAGGCGCAGCACGCGACCGTCCCAGTCGATGGCGCGTATCCGTGACAGTGCCACCGTGGCGTCGAGGTCGGCGCCCCATTGGCTCAGGGCCGTCTGCAGGGTGAGGATCGCGTCCCCGCGCTCGCGGTTCTGTGCTTCCGCACGGGCCATTCCGTCCAAGCCGCGCCAGCTCATGATCGCGAGCAGCGCCATGACCGCAATCGCGACCAGGAGCTCGATGAGCGTGAAGCCTTTCGAGCGGCGCATCAGTAGCGCCCCACGACGGTCGACACGCGCAGCACCGGCGCCTGATACACATCGACGACCTGCACGTCCACGCGGCGGAAGTTGGGATTCAGCGTGGCGCTGGTCGAGACCGTCACGCCGAACTCGGTGTTGGCCTGGACGCAGGTCAGGCCCGAATCGCCGACCGCGGGCAACTGCTTGGCGAGACGTGCCTTGATGAGTTCGTTCTCGGCGCAGATCTGGGCGAGCATGACGTCGGACTGGCGCTGCGCATTGCGTGTGAGCGCCATGGTCGCCTGCGTGCCGGCGGCCAGCGCGATCGCGACGATACCCAGCGCGACGAGCACTTCGATCAGCGTGAAGCCGGCTTGGCGAGCGAGCCTCATGGCGTCATCACCGTGAACGGCCGCAGGCCGTCGGTGCCTACGATCAGGCTGCGATTGGGTAGCGTCTCGGAGGTCAGCAGGACCTGCT
This sequence comes from Variovorax sp. Sphag1AA, assembly GCF_014192575.1. Taxonomy (GTDB): domain Bacteria; phylum Pseudomonadota; class Gammaproteobacteria; order Burkholderiales; family Burkholderiaceae_C; genus Variovorax. The sequence continues at coordinate 376,868 of NZ_JACHYC010000002.1, forward strand.
GCGACGCGATGATCGGATCGGGCCCGAGCTGCAGTGCCGGCAGCGCCACGCGGGCCGCTGACATCGGCTGGGCCGCGATGCCTTCGGCGAGCCACGTGTTCGGCAGCGTGCCGGCCGGCAAGCCGTCGAAAGTGAAGTTGCCAGGGCCTTCCGGCGTGAGCCGCCAGCGCACGACAATGCCGCTGGCACGCGACTGCGCACGCGCCGATTCGAACAGCGCTGCGAGCCTTTCCGCTTCACGGTCGAGCGCCGCCTGGCTGGAATCACGCATCGCGAAGCTGACGCCCGCGGTGGCGACCGCGATGATCGCGATCACGACCAGGAGCTCGAGCAGCGTGAATCCGCGATTTGCGCGGCGTGCCTGCCGGAAAGGTCGCCAGCCGCGCCTACTGCCAACTGCCGATGTCGGCATTCTTGCCCTCGCCGCCGGGCTGGCCGTCGGCGCCGAGCGAGAGCACGTCGACCTCGCCCTTGATGCCCGGATTCATGTACTGGTAGGGATGGCCCCAGGGATCGTTGGGGAGCTTGTCGATATAGGGCTTCCAGTTGGGTGCCGCCGGCCCGGTGGTGGGGCGTGCAACCAGTGCCTGCAGGCCCTGTTCTCCGGTCGGGTAGCGCTGGTTGTCCAGCCGGTAGAGCTTGAGCGCCTGCATCAGGTTGTTGATGTCGGTCTTGGCTGCGGTCACACGCGCGTCATCCGCGCGTTCGATGACGTTGGGCACGATCAGCGCAGCGAGCACGCCGATGATGACCAGCACCACCATCAGTTCGATCAGCGTGAAGCCGCGCTGCAGGGTGCGCGAAATGGAGCGGTAGGAAAGGGGCATGGATTTGAATGAGAACCCGTGAGGGAGGGCGACGTCGCCGGTGTTCGCTGAATGATAATCCGGCCTTATGTCAGTCCCTTACGCACCTGCCCGATGGCCCGCAGCCGCTACGACGGCCGGTATCTGGGCGCTCGCGGCAGCGAGCGTCGTGTTCTGGGGGCTGAGATTGGCGGCGCCCTCTGACGCGATCGCGCCGCCGGCCGTCCTCAAGGCCGCGCTGGAGCCCGATCCGGCTGCTGTGGCCCAGATGCTGGGCGCTGTCTCCAACCAGCCTGTCGCTGCTGCCACACCCGAGGCCGCAAGCCGTTTCGCATTGCTCGGCGTGGTGGCAGATGCGGATCAGCAGGGCGCTGCACTCATCGCGGTCGATGGCAAGCCTGCGCGCCCGTTCAAGGTCGGCGCCAAGGTGGCTGATGGGTTCGTGCTTCAGTCGGTGACGACGCGGGGAGCCGCTCTTGGTCCGAGCGCAGATGGCAAGGCGGCCTTGACGCTGCAACTGCCGACGCGGCCTTTGGCCATCCCGTCACCGCCGCAACCATTTCAGCCGTCGCAGCCGGCGGTGATGGCGCCTCCACAACCGGCCTTCGCAGCACCGCCGCAACCGGCGGTTGCGGCACCGCAGTCACCGGCGGGTGCGCCGCCTGCCGTGACGGCTCCGCCACCGCTCCCGCCGAACTTCCCCGTACCAGGGGTCGCGCCGGTGATGGCGCCGCCGGCCGAGCCGACCTGATCGCGCCGGCTCAGGCCTGCAGGAAAAGGCGGTAGGCGGGGTTCTGGGTTTCCTCGACGAAGGGGTAGCCCAGCGTCTGCAGGAATTCGTCAAAAGCCACGTCGTCGGTCGCAGGAACTTGCAGGCCGACGAGGATTCGCCCGTAGTCGGCGCCCTGGTTGCGATAGTGGAAGAGGCTGATGTTCCAGTTGGGCCGTAGCAGGCTCAGGAACTTCAGCAGTGCGCCGGGACGCTCCGGGAACACGAAGCGCAACAACCTCTCGTCGTGTGCGAGGCCCGTCCGGCCGCCAACCAGGTGGCGGATGTGCTCCTTCGCAAGCTCGTCGTGCGTGAGGTCGATCGCGCCGAAGCCGTGCGCGACGAAGATGTCGGCGATCGTCCTGGATTCGCCCCGCGCCGTGGTGGTCAGGCCGACGAACACATGCGCTTCCTTCGAGTCGCTGATGCGGTAGTTGAACTCCGTGACGTTGCGCGAAGCACCGGGCAGTTGGCCGACCAGTTCGCAGAAGCGGCGAAAGCTTCCGCGCTCCTCGGGGATCGTGACGGCGAACAGCGCCTCGCGCTCTTCGCCGACCTCCGCACGCTCCGCGACGAAGCGCAGCCGGTCGAAGTTCATGTTGGCGCCGCACAGGATGGCGGCGTAGGTCTCGCCACGCGTGCCGCGTTCCTCGACATACTGCTTGATCGCGGCGACCGCGAGCGCACCCGCGGGCTCGACGATGCTGCGTGTGTCGATGAAGACGTCCTTGATGGCGGCGCAGACGGCATCGGTATCGACGGCGATGTACTCATCGACCAGACCGGATGCCAGCCGGAAGGTCTCCTCGCCAACCAGCTTGACGGCGGTGCCGTCGGAGAAGAGGCCCACGTCGGGAAGCGAAACACGTTGCTTTGCGGCGACCGACTGGATCATGGCGTCCGAATCGTTCATCTGCACGCCGATCACCTTGATCTCCGGTCGCAGCGCCTTGATGTAGCTGGCCACGCCCGCAATGAGGCCGCCTCCGCCGATCGCGACGAAGACCGCGTCGAGCGGCCCCTGGTGCTGGCGGAGGATCTCCATGGCGATCGTGCCCTGTCCCGCGATGACGTCCGGATCGTCGAAGGGATGGACGAAGGTCAGGCCGTGCGTCTTCTGCTGCTCAAGGGCATAGACATAGGCGTCGGAGTAGCTGTCGCCGTGCAGATGGACCTCACCTCCGAGCGCTCGCACCGCATCGATCTTCAGTTGAGGCGTCGTGACTGGCATCACGACCACTGCACGGGTCCCGAGCTTTCTGGCGCCCAGAGCCACGCCCTGCGCGTGATTTCCGGCCGAGGCGCAGATCACGCCGTTGGCGAGCTGCTCGGGACTCAAGTGCGCCATCTTGTTGTAGGCGCCGCGCAGCTTGAAGCTGAAGACGGGTTGCTGGTCTTCACGCTTGAGCAGCACGGTGTTGCCGAGCCTTGCGCTCAGCGCGCGCGCCGGCTCGAGCGCGGATTCGACAGCGACGTCATAGACGCGCGCGGTGAGGATGCGCTTCAGGTAGTCGGCGGGGGTGAGCGAATGGGCTGGCGGGTTCGGGTTGCTGGACATAGGGCCGCGATCATAGGCCTCTGATCCGCATGCGGCTGCGCCAAGAAAAAAGCCCCGGGCCTTGCGGCTCGGGGCTAAATCCACCAATTGGGAGGGTGGAGGAGACAACCGGTGCACACGGCTTCGTGTGCGATGAAATAAAGTATATCGACTGTTTGTTGCATTGCAACAAGCGAGTGACGCTTTTCGAACACAAATTCACGCCGCCGTACGGATTTTCTTTTTCTGCGTGCGTCCGTGAACCCTTGGAGCCACTGAGATGGAATGTACTGTGAGTTGGACCGGCAACGCCGGCGCGCGATCGGCAATGGGCTTCGTCGCCGAGACGGGAACCGGCCATGTGCTGATGATGGATGGCGCGCCCGATGCAGCCAAGCCGGAGAACGGTGGTCAGAATCTGGCGCCGCGGCCCATGGAAACGGTGCTTGCGGGCACCGGCGGATGCACCGCTTATGACGTCGTGCTGATCCTCAAGCGGGGTCGGCATCAGGTCGAGCGATGCAGCGTCAAGCTCACCAGCGAGCGCGCGGAAAAGGATCCCAAGGTCTTCACCAAGATCCACATGCACTTCACCGTGGCAGGCAAGGGGATTCCCGCTGCCGCAGTGGAGCGGGCCATCGCATTGAGCCACGAGACCTATTGCTCCGCCAGCGTGATGCTTGAAAAGACGGCCGAGATCACGACCAGCTTCGACCTGATCGACTTGTAAAGCAAGGCGACCCTCGCGAACCGTTAGACGCGGTGGGCGACGGTCGTCATCACCTTGGCAGCTACACGCATCAGCGCCTTGGCCGGCGGCGGCAACTCCTTGGCGCCAGCGCTCCAGGCCTGGCTGGCATGGCGCGCTTCATCCAGCTTCATCTGATCGATCACGGCGCGCGATGCCGTATCGCCGGCAGGCAATCGGTCGAGGTGGCCGTCCAGATGGGCTTCCACCTGCCGTTCGGTTTCCGCGACGAAACCCAGGCTCAACGCGTCGCCGAGCCGCCCTGCAACAAGACCGAGGCCAAACGCGCCCATGTACCAGAGCGGATTCAGCATGGACGGGCGCGCACCCAGCTCGTCGAGCCGTTGCTGCGTCCATGCGAGATGGTCTGTCTCCTCGCGTGCTGCATCATTGAAATGCATGCGGAGCGCCGGATCCCGAGTCACAGCGGCCTGTGCTGTATAGAGAGCCTGCGCACAGACTTCCCCTACATGATTGACGCGCATGAGCGCGCCTGCCTCGCGGCGTTCCGCGTCGGTCAGTGTGCCGGGCGGCGCGTCCGGCGAGGGTGTCGGCCGTGTCGAGTGAGGCTTGGCGAAAAGGGTGCGCAGTGCCGCGTCTGCCACCGACAGGACGGAGTCGAGCGATCGGTTCATCGGGCAATTGGAACCGATCTACAAAAGGACACAAATCGCGAGGGGCGCCTTTCGCATCGCGGTACGCCGCGCGTCCGAGATGCTTTGTTGCAGTCGTGCAACGAAACGTCGAGCCCAGCCGACATTTCGGGCGATTTGTTTTGCCCTTGCGAAGCGGCTCTGGTGCAATAGCGACAACTTCCCAAAAGGAGGTTGGCCCGGGGTCCGGTGGGAGCACAGAAGTGCCAGTCACGGTGAGCCCTTCGCACCGGAGCCCTATGTTTAACCTTGGAGAAACTTGCAATGAAAAAATCTCTAGTTGCCCTGGCTGCTCTGGCTGTTGCCGGCGTTGCTTCGGCTCAGTCGTCCGTGACGCTGTTCGGCGTGGTCGACGCCACCATCAATGGCTACTCGAACAAGTCGGAAAATGGCTTTGGTCAAGAAGTCAAGCTCCAAAAGAACCAGCTGACGAACTCGGGCTACAACAGCAGCCGTCTGGGCTTCCGTGGCACGGAAGACCTCGGTGGTGGCCTGGCTGCTAGCTTCTGGCTGGAAGCTGGTCTGGGCAACGACGACGGCACGACCGGCGGCAACGTGGCAAACGTGACCGGCACGTCGACCACTGGCCTCTTCAACCGTCGTTCGACCGTGAGCCTCTCCGGCGCGTTCGGTGAAGTCCGCCTCGGCCGTGACTACACCCCGACCTTCTGGAACGACACCGTGTTCGATCCGTTCGGCACCAACGGCGTTGGTACCAACCTGATCTCGACGGCCAACGGCGGCGCGACCATCCCCGCTCCCACCGGCTTCACGACCAACCAGATGTATGTCCGCGCCAGCAACTCGGTCGGCTACTTCCTGCCGCCGAACCTGGGTGGTTTCTATGGTCAGGTCATGTACGCTTTCAACGAAGCGTCGAAGTATGACCCGGGCATCCTGACCCCGAACACGGCTAACTCGCAGCGCACCGGCCGTTACGTCGGTGCTCGCGGCGGCTACGCCAACGGCCCGCTGGACGTTGCTCTCGCTTACGGCGAAGCCACGATCGGCGACGACTTCTTCGCTGGCACGACGAACACGCTGAAGACCTGGAACCTCGGCGCTTCGTATGACTTCGGCGTCGTCAAGCTCTTCGGTGAGTACTCGTCTGCCAAGAACGAAACCGACCGTTCGAACCCCAACCTGTTCAACGCCTTCGGTCTGACCGATCCGGGCGCGAAGGGCTGGTTGCTCGGCGCTACCGTGCCGGTCGGCCCTGGCCTGATCCGCGCTTCGTACTCGGCCGTCAAGTACAGCGACCTCCAGATCCCGGGTGCAACGACTGCTATCAGCCAAAACCTGACCCAGCTCTTCGGTCTGCAAGATCCGAAGGCTGACAAGTGGGCTATCGGCTACGTGCACAACCTGTCGAAGCGCACCGCTCTGTACGCTACGGTTGCATACGTGACCAACAAGGACAACACCCTGGTTGGCAACGGTCTGGCAGTTACCGGCGCGTTCGTGAACCCGACCGGCTACGCCCCGAAGAACTCGACGGGTTACGACCTCGGCATCCGTCACGCTTTCTAATCTGACGCTGGCGTAAGCCAGCATCAATGGGAAGTTCTTGAAAGCCACTCGACGAAAGTCGAGTGGCTTTTTTCGTTGCCGCTGCGATGTGTGCGGGCGCACCACACTGGGGTACTCCTGCATGGGCATGCAGCTTGCTCCTGCTAGCATCGATGAACACTTCATCCGCTGAATGATCGCTTTCGTACTGCGCCGCCTGATTCAGGCCGTGATCGTGATGGTCGCGGTTGCATTCATCGCCTTCCTTCTTTTCCAGTACGTCGGTGACCCGGTGGTGTTCCTGCTCGGGCAGGACGCCAAGCCCGAGCAGATCCGCGAGTTGCGCGCTTCGCTAGGGCTCGACCAACCCTTCTTCGTCCAGTTCTGGCACTTCCTCGTCAATGCAGCCCAGGGCGAATTCGGCTTGAGCTTGCGGCAGGGTGCAAAGGTGTCGCGATTGATTGCGGAGCGCTTCCCCGCCACGCTCGAGCTGGCAATGGTCGCCGCAATCCTTGCGCTTGTGATCGGCGTTCCGATGGGTGTCTATACTGCCCTGCGTCGCGGCAGCTTCATGAGCCAGATGTTCATGACACTCTCGCTGCTCGGCGTGTCGCTACCGCCTTTCCTGGTTGGCATCCTGCTGATCCTTGTCTTCGCAGTCCTTCTTGGATGGCTACCCAGCTTCGGGCGTGGCGAGGTCGTTCGACTCGGCTGGTGGAGTACCGGACTGCTGCGCGCCGATGGATGGACGCACATCGTGCTCCCCGCCGCAACGCTCGCGATCTTCCAGCTCACGCTCATCATGCGTCTCGTGCGGGCAGAGATGCTCGAAGTGCTGCGCACCGACTACATCAAGTTCGCACGCGCGCGCGGGCTCTCTGATCGCGCGATCCATTTTGGCCACGCACTGAAGAACACCCTGGTGCCAGTGATGACCATCACCGGGCTCCAGCTCGGCGGCCTCATCGCCTTCTCGATCATCACGGAGTCGGTCTTTCAATGGCCCGGCATGGGGCTGCTGTTCATTCAGGCGGTGACGTTCGCAGACATCCCTGTGATGGCCGCCTATCTCTGCCTCATCGCGCTGATCTTCGTCGTCATCAATCTCGTGGTCGATCTGCTCTACTTCGTTGTCGATCCACGCTTGCGTGTCGGCACTGCAGGAGGACACTGATGACTGAACCAAGTTTGCAAGCCTCTGGAAGAGCCTTCGCGCACATTGCGCGCTTCTATCCAGAGATCACCGCGTTCCGGCGCGATCTGCATGCGCATCCCGAACTCGGCTTCGAGGAGGTCTACACCTCCGGTCGCGTGACCGAGGCCCTGCGGGCTTGCGGAGTCGACGAGATCCACACCGGCATCGGCAAGACAGGCGTGGTCGGTGTGATCCGCGGCCGTTCGGTCGAAAGCGGACGCATGATCGGCCTGCGCGCGGACATGGACGCCCTGCCGATGTGCGAAGACAACGACTTCGCCTGGCGTTCGGCCAAGAACGGCCTGATGCACGGTTGCGGACACGACGGCCATACCGCGATGCTTGTCGGCGCGGCTCGCTATCTCGCAGAGACGCGCAACTTCGACGGCACTGCGGTGTTGATCTTCCAGCCCGGCGAAGAGGGCTTCGCGGGTGCGCGGGTGATGATCGAAGACGGGCTCTTTGACCGCTTCCCGGTTGAATCCGTCTATGCGATGCACAACTGGCCAGGGCTGCCCGCCGGCACCGTCGGCATCAATCGCGGCGCGATGATGGCTGCAGCCGACCGCATCACGATCGAAGTCACGGGCAAGGGTGGGCATGGCGCACATGCCTATCTCACCGTCGATCCAGTGGTGGTTTCCGCACACATCATCACGGCCGTGCAGAGCATCGTGTCGCGCAACGTTCGACCGATCGACGCAGCAGTGATCAGCGTCTGCGCCGTGCAGGCGGGCGATCTCAATGCAATGGCCGTGGTGCCGGGCAAGGCGACGCTCGTGGGCACCGTGCGCACCTTCAGCTCGCGCGTGCAGGAACAGGTCGAGCGCCGCCTTGCCGAACTGTGCTCGGCGGTCGCCGCCGGTTTCGGTGCGACGGCGCATGTAAAGTTCGAGCGCATCTATCCGGCCACCATCAACACCGCGCCCGAGGCGCAGTTCGCGGGCGATGTTGCGCAAACGCTGGTTGGCGCGCACAACGTCGAGCGCAACATGGAACCCAGCATGGGCGCCGAGGACTTCTCCTTCATGTTGCAGAAGAAGAAGGGCGCCTACCTGCGCATTGGTCAGGACGTGAAGGACGGCGCCTTCCTGCACAACAGCCGTTACGACTTCAACGATGAAATCCTGCCGCTCGGTGCCGCGCTGCACGCGGGTCTGATCGAGCAGGGCATGCCGCTGGCCGCGGAGGCCAGCAGTCCACGAAGCAAGATGGCCCAGACGGCCGCTTGAACTTTTCCAACCCAGAGGAGTGCTTTTCATGAGTCTGAAGAAAAAAGTGATCGCCACCGCGATCCTGTCCGTGCTGACGGCCACAAGCCTGGTGGCCGGCGCCCAAACCATTCGCATCGCGAACCAGGGGGACGCACTTTCGCTCGACCCGCACTCGCTCAACGAATCGCTGCAGCTGAGCGTGACCGCCAACGCCTACGAGCCGCTCGTGGGCCGCAACAAGGACCTGAGCCTCGCACCGCTGCTCGCCACGAGCTGGAAGCAGACTTCGCCGAACGTGTGGCGCTTCGAACTGCGCAAGGGCGTGACCTTCCATGACGGTACGCCGTTCACCGCCGATGACGTGGTCTTCACCTTCGCACGTGCGAAGGGCGACGGCTCCGACATGAAGGCCACGCTGAGCGACATCAAGGAAGTGCGCAAAGTCGGCGATCACGCCGTCGAGATCGAAACCAACGGCCCCTTCCCGATCCTCCCGGACGTGATCACACTGACCATGATCATGAGCAAGAAGTGGTGCGAAGAGAACGGCGCCGCCAAGCCGGTCGACAAGCGCAAGGGCGTCGAGAACACCGCTTCGTTCAAGGCCAACGGCACCGGTCCATTCCGTGTGCGCGAGCGCCAGCCCGACGTGCGCACCGTGTTCACGCGCAACCCGACCTACTGGGGCAAGATCGAAGGCAATGCGCAGGAGATCATCTTCACGCCGATCGCGAATCCCGCGACGCGCGTTGCCGCACTCATCTCCGGCGAAGTCGATGTGATGGAGCCGGTCCCGGTGCAGGACATCGCGCGCATCAATTCGAGCCCGAACGCACGCGTGATCACCGGCCCCGAACTGCGCACGATCTTCCTGGGCATGGACCAGAAGCGCGACGAGTTGCTCTATTCGAACGTGAAGGGCAAGAACCCCTTCAAGGACAAGCGCGTTCGCCAGGCCTTCTACCAGGCCATCGACATTGCCGGCATTCAGCGGACCGTGATGCGTGGCGCATCGCGCCCGACTGCCCTGATGGTCGGCCCCGGCATCAATGGCTGGAGCGCCGAGCAGGACAAGCGCCTGCCCTACGACATCGATGCAGCCAAGAAGCTGCTCGCCGACGCGGGCTACCCGAACGGCTTCGAAGTGTCGATGAACTGCCCGAACGACCGCTACGTGAACGACGCGCAGATCTGCCAGGGCGTTGCCGCCGGCCTCGCGCGTATCGGCGTCAAGATCAACCTCGTGGCCGAGACCAAGGGCAGCTACTTCCCGAAGGTGCTGCGTCGCGACACCAGCTTCTACATGCTCGGCTGGACGCCGACCACCTACGACTCGCACAATGCGCTGAGCTCGCTGATGGCCTGTCCGGACGACAAGGGTACTGGCCAGTTCAACCTCGGCTCCTACTGCAATCCGAAGCTCGACGAGTTGACCCGGAAGATTCAGTCCGAGACCGACAAGGCGAAGCGTGACGAGATGATCAAGGAAGCCTTCAAGATCCACGCGGACGACGTTGGCCACCTGCCGCTGCACCAGCAGTCGCTCGCATGGGGCGTGAGCAAGAAGGTGGAGCTCACGCAGCTCGCCGACAACTTCATGATGTTCAAGTGGATGAGCATCAAGGCGCAACAGCAGCCTTGATGGCTTGATGACCCGTGCGACTGGGGCCCGCCGTGGCGGGCCCCGCTTTTTTCCGTTTCCACGATGAACAAGACAATTGCGCGCTGGCTCGACAGCGATGTCGGCCACAGTTTCCGCAGCTCGCCCGTGGCGATGCTCGCGGCGGTGATCGCCTTCGTCTGCGTCTTCTGTGCGGTGTTTGCCAACTGGGTGTCGCCGCATGACCCCTTCAATCTCGCGGCGCTCGAACTGGGTGATGCGCGACTGCCGCCCGCATGGAGCGCCGAAGGCACGACCAAGTTCTTGCTCGGTACCGACGACCAGGGGCGTGACATCCTCTCTGCGCTGATGTACGGCGCGCGGATCTCGCTCGTGGTGGGGTTGGTGTCGGTGGTGCTCTCGGTGCTGGTCGGCGTGGTGCTCGGCCTGTGCGCGGGCTTCTTCGGCGGATGGCTCGATGCCTTCCTGATGCGGCTGTGCGATGTGATGCTGTCGTTTCCGCCGATCCTGATCGCGTTGCTCATTGCCGGCATCGGGCGCGCGCTCTTTCCCGATGCGCACGGCTCGCTGGCCTTTGGCGTGCTCATCATCTCGATCACGCTCGCAGGCTGGGTGCAGTATGCGCGCACGGTGCGCGGCTCCACGCTCGTCGAGCGCCACAAGGAATACGTGCAAGCCGCGCGCGTCACCGGCGTGCCACCCGTGCGCATCATGCTGCGGCACGTACTGCCCAACGTGATGGGGCCGGTGATGGTCCTCGCGACGATCCATGTCGCCACCGCGATCATCACGGAGGCCACGCTGTCTTTCCTCGGCGTCGGTGTGCCGCCGACATCGCCTTCGCTGGGGACGCTGATCAACACCGGGCGCGACTACCTGTTCTCGGGCGAATGGTGGATCACCGTCTTCCCGGGGCTCATGCTCGTTCTGATCGCGCTCAGCGTGAACCTCCTGGGCGACTGGCTGCGCGATGCGCTGAACCCCCGTTTGCGCTGAGCCTGGAGCTGATCGAATGAGCCTTCTTCAAGTCAGCAACCTCGTCGTCGAGTTTCCGCATCGACACGGCACCCTGCGTGCGCTGGACGACATCTCCTTCGACATCGCGCCTGGCGAAATCCTTGGCGTCGTGGGCGAGTCCGGCGCGGGCAAGTCACTCACTGGCGCGGCCATCATCGGCCTGCTGGAGCCGCCTGGCCGCGTGGCTGGCGGCGAAATCCGCCTCGAAGGTCAGCGCATCGACAACCTCCGAAGCGAGGCGATGCGGCATATCCGCGGCCGCAAGATCGGGGCGATCTTTCAGGATCCGCTGACCTCGCTGAATCCGCTCTACACGATCGGAAGGCAGCTCACCGAGACCATCCGCACCCACCTGCCGGTCAACGAGCAGGAGGCGCGGCGGCGCGCGATCGGGCTGCTCGAAGACACCGGCATCCCGGGCGCTGCGCAGCGTATCGACCACTACCCGCACCAGTTCTCCGGCGGGATGCGGCAGCGCGTGGTGATCGCCCTGGCGCTCGCGGCGGAGCCCAAGCTGATCGTGGCGGACGAGCCGACCACCGCGCTGGACGTGTCGATCCAGGCGCAGATCATCCAGTTGCTCAAGGGCATCTGCAAAGAGCGTGGCGCGGCGGTGATGCTGATCACGCACGACATGGGCGTGATCGCCGAAACCTGCGACCGCGTGGCGGTGATGTACGCCGGGCGCATCGCGGAGATCGGGCCGGTGCAGGAGGTGATCCACCAGCCTGCGCATCCCTACACCTCGGGCCTGATGGCTTCGATCCCGGACATGACGATGGACCGTGAACGCCTCAACCAGATCGACGGCGCCATGCCAAGGCTCAACGCGATTCCGACCGGCTGCGCGTTCAATCCGCGCTGCCCGCGCGTCTTCGATCGTTGCAGGATCGATCGCCCGGACTTGATGAACGCCGGCGCCACGCGGGCCGCCTGCTGGCTGCACGAGGCCGCGCCGGCCTACGGAGAAGCGGCATGAGCGCACTGGTGCAGGCCAACGACCTGGCCAAGAATTTCGACGTTTCGCCGCCCTGGCTCAACCGGGTGCTGGAGCGCAAGCCGCGCGTGCTATTGCGCGCGGTCGATGGCGTGAGCTTCACGATCGAGCGCGGCAAGACGATGGCGCTTGTCGGCGAATCCGGTTGCGGCAAGAGCACTGTCGCGCGGCTGCTGGTGGGCTTGTACGAGCCTTCGCGTGGAGGCATGCACTTCGACGGTCAGGACGTGCATGCGGCCTACAAAACGCCTGGAGGCCGCGCGCTGCGGCGGCGGATCCAGATGATCTTCCAGGACCCCTACGCCAGCCTCAACCCGCGCTGGACCGTCGAAGCCATCATCGGCGAGCCCTTGCGGGAGCACGGCATCCTGAAGGAGGGCCCGGAACTCAAGGCGCGGGTCGGCGAGCTGCTGAAGTCCGTGGGCCTTGGCCCGGCCGACATGGTGAAGTATCCGCACCAGTTCTCGGGCGGACAGCGGCAGCGCATCTCGATCGCCCGTGCGCTCGCGACGCAGCCCGAGTTCCTGGTCTGCGACGAGCCGACGTCCGCGCTCGACGTGAGCGTGCAGGCGCAGGTGCTCAACATCATGAAGGACCTGCAGCGTCAGCAGGGCCTGACCTATCTCTTCATCTCGCACAACCTCGCGGTGGTGCGACATGTGGCGGACCAGGTGGGCGTGATGTATCTCGGGCGACTGGTCGAACTCGCGGACAAGCAGAAGCTCTTCGCATCGCCGCAGCATCCGTACACCCGCATGCTGCTCGATGCGATTCCGCAGATGAAGCACGTCGGTCGCTCGCGCACGCCGGTGCAGGGCGAGGTGCCAAACCCGCTCAATCCGCCCTCGGGCTGCACCTTCCACCCGCGCTGCCCGCTCGCCAACGAGCGCTGCAAGACTGAACGGCCGTCGCTCCTGTCATTGCGTGGCGTGCAAGTCGCCTGCCACGCAGTAGAGGAAGGCCGGGCCTAGGCTACTGTTCCTCGCCCCAGGCATAGCCGTCGCGGGCGATCATCGCGCTTGAGGCGCTCGGGCCCCACGTGCCAGCGGCATACGGCCGCGGCGCGCCGTCGGAATTCCAGCTCTCGATCAGCGGCTCGACCCAGCGCCATGCTTCTTCCTGCTCGTCACTGCGCACGAAGAGGTTCAGCCGTCCGTCGATGACGTCGAGCAGCAGCCGTTCATACGCCCCCACGCGCTCCGAGCCGAAGCGCTTGTCGAAGTCGAGGTCGAGCTGCACCGGCGCGAGTTGAGGCCCCGCATGGCGATTCCCGTTGCGCTGCCGGTTGTCCTGCGCCTGCGCGAGCATGTGAAGCTCCAGCCCGTCCTTGGGCTGCAGGTTGATGACGAGCTTGTTCACCGAATTCGTCGGCGCGCGGAAGATGGCATGCGGCGTTTGCCGGAAGCTCACTTCGATGCGCGCGTCGCGCGATGCGAGCCGCTTGCCGGTGCGGATGTAGAGCGGCACGCCGGCCCAGCGCCAGTTGGCGATCTCGGTGCGCAGCGCGACGAAGGTTTCGGTCCGGCTGTCCGGGTCGACGCCGGGTTCCTCGCGATAGCCCTGCACGCGCTCACCATAGGCAGTGCCTGCGGTGTACTGGCCGCGAATCGCGTGCATCCCGATTGACTCCGCGGTCCATGGCTTGAGGGCGCGCAGCACCTTGAGCTTCTCGTCGCGGATCGCGTCGGCGTGCGCGTTGATCGGCGGCTCCATGCCGACCGCGCAGACCAGTTGCAGCGCATGGTTCTGCACCATGTCGCGCAGTGCGCCGGTCTGGTCGTAGAAGGCCCCGCGCTTCTCGACGCCGAGGTCTTCCGCGATCGTGATCTGGATGTTGGCGATGTGCTCGCGGCGCCAGATGGGCTCGAACAGCGCATTGCCGAAGCGCATCGCGAACAGGTTCTGTACCGAAGGCTTGCCGAGGTAGTGGTCGATGCGGAACACCTGCTGCTCGGCAAGTACCTTGCGCACTGCGGTGTTGATTGCGCGATTGGATGCCAGGTCGTGGCCCAGCGGCTTCTCGAGGACCACGCGCGTCTGCTCGCCGTTGAGACCGGCCGCTGCGATCTGTTCGACCACCTGCGTGAAAAGTGCCGGCGCGGTTGCAAGGTACATCACGACCACGTTGGCGTTGCGTGCCTTCAACAACCGGGCAAGTTTTTCGTAATCGGCCGGTTGCGAAAGATCCATGCGCAGGTAGTCGAGCAGGGACGCGAATTTCTTGAACTCTTCGGCCGAGGGGCGTTTGGCGCCTTCGACCGCGTTGAAGCGGTCCTGGATCAGCTTGCGATAGGCGTCATCGTCCAGTTCGTCGCGCGCGATACCGATGATGCGGCCCCCCTCGGGCAGCGTCCCGTGCCGGAATGCCTGGAAAAGCGCAGGCATCAGCTTTCGCCATGCGAGGTCGCCGGTACCGCCAAAAAGTACGAGATCGAAACTCATGGATACATCCCTAGGGTTGCGAAGGCGCGAGCATGAAGCTTGCCAGCGAATGGTACTTGTACCGATCCGGCCATTGATGACCACGCGATAAGCTGAAGGCGGCCCGCGGGGGCCATTTTTGTTTTCCGAATGAGGACCAGATGAAGAACAAGCTCGTGCAAACCTTGCAAATGGCAACTGCAGCGGCACTGATCGGCGCTTCGGCGGGCGCATCGGCTCAGACCGTCAACGTGATCTGTTCGGTGCAGGCCGAGTGGTGCAACATGATCGCGACCGTGTATGCGCGCACCACTGGCGTCAAGCTCAACATGTCGCTCAAAGGCTCGGGCGAGGCGCTCGCGCAGCTCATCGCGGAGAAGGACAACCCGAAGACCGACGTGTGGTTCGGCGGCACGGGCGATCCGCACCTGCAGGCTGCAGAGATGGGCCTCACGCTCGAATACAAGTCGCCGACCTTGCCGCAGCTCTATCCGTGGGCACAGCAGCAGGCCCAGCAGTCGGGCTACAGGACGGTGGGCATCTACTCCGGCCCGCTGGGCTTCGGCTACAACACCGAGCTCATTCAGAAGAAGAAGCTCCCAGTGCCACGCAGTTGGGCCGACCTGCTCAAGCCTGAATACAAGGGCGACATCCAGGTGGCGAATCCGGCATCGAGCGGCACGGCCTACACGATGATCGCCACGCTCGTCCAGTTGATGGGCGAGGACAAGGCCTTCGAGTACCTCAAGGGCCTGCACCGCAACGTGGGCCAGTACACGCGCTCTGGAACCGGCCCGATCAAGGCGGTGGCGCGCGGCGAGACGGCGGTCTCCATCAGCTTCATCCACGACGCGCCGCAAGAGAAGATGCAGGGCTTCCCCGTCGAGACCACGACGCCCTCCGAGGGCACCGGCGCGGAGATCGGCTCCATGAGCATCGTGAAGGGCGCGCGCAATCTCGACCAGGCGAAGAAGTTCTATGAATGGGCGCTCACGCCGCAGGCGCAGACCTTCGGTGCAGCGGCGAAGCAATATCAGCTGCCTTCGAACAAGACCACGCCGGTCGATCCCAACGTGCCCGATTTCAAGAAGATCAAGATGATCAACTACGACTACGCGAAGTACGGCGCGAGCGCCGAGCGCAAGCGTTTGATCGCGCGCTGGGAAAAGGACGTCAACTCGCTGCCGCGATAGCGTGTCGTCGATCTCGCAAGGGCGGCGCAGCCCCAATCGATCGATCTGGACCTGCATCGTCGCGGGTCTGATCGGCTACCTCGCATTGCCCTGGTATGCGATTCAGGACACCTCGTGGTACGAGGTGATCCCTCAGGTGTTCAGCGAAGGCGAAGCGGCAAACGGCGTGATCCAGGCAGCGCTCCAGGGCCGAAGCTGGCTCTACATCGGCCTTATCGGACTGGCGGTGTGCCTGTTGGGCGGCCTGCTTCGCGCCGGACGCGTGCAGGGGCAATTGCTGTTCATCGGTGGCGCGGTGGGGAGCATCGGCCTTGCGTTGAGCGGCTTTCTCATCGGCGCGAGGGGGTGGTCGATCGCGGCCCTCAACACGCAGCTCGGGGAGCTGTCGGTGAACCAGTTTGGGATGGGCGCGGGCGGGTTCGTGGCCTTCTCGGCATTGGTGCTGCTTGCGGCGTTCGGAATCGCACGCCTGGGCTTCTTCAAGGGCGATCTGTTCGTTGCCGGCGCGGTGATCGCGTCGGGCGTACTGATGGCGGTGTTCATCGCCTATCCAGTGAGCAAGGCGCTGGCCGGTGCCTTCATCGACGAAGACGGGCATTGGTCGTCCGCTGCATTCCTCGCCCGCATCGCCACCGAGCGCGTATGGGGGCTGGGCTGTCTCTCGGGCGGGGTTCGATGCGGAGTCGCATGGAACACGCTGGTGCTCGCACTTCTCACGGCAGCGGGCACGACCTTGCTCGGCACGTTGATGGCGCTCATGGCCGAACGCGGCAGCCGCCGCTGGCAGGCACCTCTGCGCGTGCTCGCGCTGCTGCCGATCATCACGCCGCCCTTCGTGGTCGGCTTGGGGCTGATCCTGCTCTTTGGCCGCGCGGGCGTGGTCAACCAGTTGCTCGAAAGCGCCTTCGGAATAGAGCCCACGCGCTGGTTCTACGGAATGCCGGGCGTGCTGGTCGCCCAGCTCTTCGCCTTCACCCCGATCGCCTTCATGATCATGCGTGGCGTGGTGCAAGGCGTGGCCCCGAGCCTGGAGGAGGCGGCGCTGATGCTTCGTGCAGACCGTCGACGTGCCTTCTTCACGGTCACGCTGCCGCTGATCAAGCCCGGACTCGCGAATGCCTTCCTCGTCGGCTTCATCGAAAGCATCGCGGACTTCGGCAACCCGATCGTGGTCGGCGGCCAGTTCTCGGTGCTGTCGACGGACATCTTCTTCGCGATCGTCGGTGCGCAGTACGACCAGGGTCGTGCCGCTTCGCTCGCCTGGGTGCTGACCTTCTTCGCGCTCGCGGTGTTCGCGCTCCAGCGCGGGCTGCTCGGCCGGCGCAGCTACACCACGGTGAGCGGCAAGGGAGATGCCGGCATCGCGATGCCGTTGCCGGATGGCGTGCGCCGCGCGATCTACTGCATTGCCTTGCCGTGGATCCTGTTCACGGTGGTGGTCTATCTCTTCGCTTTCGCGGGCGGCTTCGTACAGACATGGGGACGCGACTACACCTTCACGCTCAATCACTTCAGGACGGCGTTCGCGCTCGAATGGGGCCAGTTCGGCGTGGTGTGGGCGGGTACCGCGTGGAATTCGCTCATCACGACGGTCAAGCTCGCGGGCATTTCCGCGCCGTTCACCGCGGCATTCGGTCTTCTGATTGCGTGGCTGCTTTCGCGCAACGAGTTCAGGGGGCAGGGCGCCTTCGAGTTCGCGGCACTGCTGGCCTTCGCCATACCGGGCACGGTGCTCGGCGTGAGCTACATCCTCGCCTTCAACGTGCCGCCGCTCGAACTCACCGGCACGGGGCTCATCATCGTGCTGTGCTTCATGTTCCGGAACCTGCCGGTCGGAGTGCGAGCGGGCACCGCCGCGTTCAAGCAGATCGACCGTTCGCTGGATGAAGCATCGCTGATGCTGCGCGCATCGACCTCGCAGACGCTCTTCAAGGTGGTGCTGCCGCTGTTGAAGCCGGCGCTGGCGGCGGCGCTGGTCTACAGCTTCGTGCGCGCCATGACGACGGTGAGCGCGGTGATCTTCCTGGTCACGGCCGAGAACGAGCTGGCGACCACCTACATCATCGGCCGCGTCGGCAACGGCGACTACGGCGTCGCGCTCGCGTACTGCACGGTGCTCATGATCCTGATGGCCGCGGCGATCATGCTCGTGCAGCTGCTCGTCGGCGAGAGGAAGCTGGGCCGACGCAAGGCCGACGCGCCGGCGCCCGTCCCGGTCGCGACCTGAATCAAAGGACACCATGAGCAACGGCATCGAATTCCGCAACGTCACCAAGCGCTATGGCAAGAGCGCAGATGCGCCGCTCGCGGTCAAGGGCATCAGCTTCGAGGTGCCGGCCGGCACGCTGACCACGATCCTCGGCCCTTCCGGCTGCGGAAAGACCACGACGCTTCGAATGATCGCGGGACTGGAGTCGCCGACATCGGGCTCGATCATCATGGGCGGACGCGACGTCACCGACCTCGCGCCTTCCGAGCGCAACGTGAGCATGATGTTCCAGAGCTATGCGCTCTTCCCGCACATGAACGTCATCGAGAACGTCAGCTACGGCTTGCGCATGAGCGGCGTGCGCAAGGACGAGGCCCGTGCCCGGGCGCGCGATGCGCTCAAGGGCGTGGGGCTGGTCGACTTCGACACGCGCCTGCCGAGCGAACTCTCGGGCGGGCAACAGCAACGCGTGGCGCTCGCGCGTGCGCTGGTGCTGGAGCCCGCGGTGCTGCTGTTCGACGAGCCGCTTTCCAACCTCGACGCGCGCCTGCGCCGCGAGATGCGCGAGGAAATCCGCAACCTGCAGCAACGCCTGCAACTCACGGTGGCCTATGTCACGCACGACCAGAGCGAGGCGCTGGCGGTCAGCGACCAGATCATCGTGATGGACCACGGCGTGATTGCCCAGCGCGGCACGCCCGAGCAGCTCTATGGCAATCCGGAGAGCGAATTCGTCGCGGGCTTCATGGGCGAGGCGATGGTGTTCCCCGCGCTCGCACAGCCGGACGGACGCGTGCAGATGGGCCCGTTGATGTTGACGCCGCGCCACGCGGTCGCGCCCGGCATCGTCAAGGTCGCAGTGCGGCCGGAAGCCTGGTACATCGGTGCGGCGGTGGGCTTGCCCGCCACGGTGCGCAAGGCGTCTTTCCTCGGCAACTTCTACGAGTATGCTTTTGACACCGCGCTCGGTTCGGTCTTCGTCGTGTCCACCGACCTGGTGCATCCACTTGCCGCCGGCGCGGAGACCCACCTGTCCCTGACCAACCACGGCGTCTCCATCGTGCCCGTTGCCCTATGAATGTTGTTTTCGATCTCGGTGCCGTTCTTCTGACCTGGGAGCCGGTGGCGCTGGTGCAGACCCATTTCGCGGCGCACGCACCCACAGCTGACGCGGCACACGCGCTCGCGAGCCAGATGTTCCACCACGAGGACTGGCTCGGCTTCGACCGCGGCACGCATTCGCTCGATGATGCGATCGGCCGGATGGCCCTGCGTCTTTCGCTGCCGGGAGATCGACTCAGCGAGGTGCTCGCGCCCATGGGCGAGAGGCTGGAGCCCATCGGGGTCACGGTGGACCTGCTTGCGAGCCTGCGCGACCGGCGAGATGCGGGCGAAGACCTTCGCCTCTACTACCTCTCGAACATGCCGGAGCCCTACGCACGCGTGCTCGAATATCGCCATGCCTTCTTCACCTGGTTCGATGGCGGCATCTTCTCCGGCGACGTGAAGATCGTGAAGCCGCAGCGCGGTATCTACGACCTGCTGACTGAGCGATACAAGCTCGATGCCGCGGAGACCGTCTTCATCGACGACTCCGCCGCCAACGTTGCCGCTGCCCGCGAGCTGGGCTGGAAGGCGATCCACTGCGAGCGGCCAAGCCAGGTGCCGACGCAACTGGCCGCCTATTTGCCGGTCAGCACCACTTTGTCGACATCGAAGCCGAGCGTGCGCGCGTAGTCGAGTTCCGCGTCAAGCGCGGCCACGTCAAGCACCGGCGCGCGTGATAGCACCCAGAGGTATCTGCGATCGGGCGTGCCCACCAGCGCGACCTGGTAGTCGCGGTCCAGCTTCAGGATCCAGTAGTCACCCCAGACCACGGGCAGCCACGCCAGCCAGTCGGGCGCGAAACGCACCTCGAGTCGGCCCGCGCCCGGTTGGCCCGGGACGTTCACCACGCGCGCAATGCCGACGGATTCGTCGAATCGTCCGTCGTCAAGAATGCAGCGGTTGCGCACCTGCACGTTGCCGTCGTCCAACAATGTGTATTCAGCGGTTACCGGGCCGGCGCATTGTTTCTCGAAGCGGTTGGGCAAGCGCGCCTGCTCGTGCCAGAGGCCCACATAGCGCTTGAGATCGACCGGCGCGACCACCTGGAGGGGGGCGCGCATCAGCGGCGCGCCATCCGCCGGGCCGGCGATCGTGCCGTTGCGTGCATTGCGCGCGGTGTTGAGCGCCAGCAGCGTCAGGGCGCCGCCAACGCAAAAGGCGGTCGCCAGCGTCCCGATCGAGGCGCTGACAGCGCGATCATCGAATGCGGCTGGGGCCGGCGGTGCCCGGCGAGTGCGTTGACCCATGGGGGTTCCTCCTGAAGCTGAGAGAAGGTCAGTGGGAGGCCAAGATTAGTGACGCGAGACACCGGCCCACGTCAGCCGGGGACCACACGAGCTGTAGTTTTGCAGCGGGATAATGGCCGCATGAACCAACTCGATACCCTCCGTCAATGGACCACCGTGGTAGCCGACACCGGTGATTTCCGCCAACTCGCCCAGTTCAAGCCGCGAGATGCGACGACCAATCCGTCGCTCATCCTGAAGGCGGTGCAGAAGCCGGAATACCGGCCGCTGCTCGACGAAGCGGTCAGCAAACAAGACGGAAAGCCCATCGACGAGGTCATCGACCGCCTGCTGGTGCGCTTCGGCACCGAGATCCTCTCGATCATTCCCGGCCGCGTCTCCACCGAGGTGGATGCACGCTTGAGCTTCGATACCGAAGCCACCATTGCCCGCGCGGAGCGCATCGTGGCGCTCTACCGCGCCGAAGGCGTCGATGTCGAGAAGCGTCTGCTGATCAAGGTCGCCTCCACCTGGGAGGGCATCGAAGCGGCGCGCCGGCTCGAGCAGAAGGGCATCCATTGCAACCTGACGCTGCTGTTCTCGTTCGCGCAGGCGGTGGCCTGCGGAGCGGCCGGGGTGCAACTCATCTCGCCTTTCGTCGGTCGCATCTACGACTGGTACAAGAAGTCGGCAGGCAGCAACTGGAACGAGGCGGAGAACGCCGGCGCCAACGACCCGGGCGTGAAGTCCGTGCGCACGATCTTCGACTACTACAAGAAGCATGGCATCCGGACTGAGGTCATGGGTGCGAGCTTCCGCAACGTGGGTCAGATCGCGGCGCTTGCTGGCTGCGATCTGCTGACCATCAGCCCTGAGCTGCTCGCGGAACTCGCCGCGAGCGAAGCGCCGTTGACGCACGCACTCGATGTGGAAGCCGCGAAGCGCATGGACATCCCGAAGGTCGTGTTGAACGAGCCGGCATTCCGCTATGCGTTGAACGAGGACGCCATGGCCACCGAGAAGCTTGCCGAAGGCATTCGCGCCTTTGCCGCCGACGCGGTGAAGCTCGAGAAACTCATGGGAGCCTGACGATGCAACGCACGCGCGGCGACAGAACGGCGGCCTGGGCTTCGCTGCAGGCGCACTATGACGCAAGCGGCAAGGGCTTCGACCTGCGCCGCGCGTTCGCGGACGATGCAGGTCGCTTCGGCGAATTGAGCCAATCGGCGCCCTATGTCTTTGCCGATCTTTCGAAGAACCTGATCGATGCGCGGACTGAATCGCTGCTGTTGGCCCTGGCCCGCGAGACAGGTCTCGAAGCACATCGCGACGCGATGTTCGCCGGCAAGCACATCAATGCAACAGAGAACCGCGCGGTACTGCATACGCTGCTCCGCACGCCCCAGGGTGCCGCGATCGATGCGGGCCTGGTGTCGGCGTTCAATGATGTGCAGGCGACGCTGGCAGCGATGCTGGCTTTTGCCGAGGAGGTCCGCGCGGACCACACGATCACCGACGTGGTCAATATCGGCATCGGCGGATCGGATCTCGGGCCGCAGATGGCCGTGCTGGCGCTCGAAGCCGATGTCGCACGCGGCAAGCGCTTCCACTTTGTCTCCAACGTCGACGGCCATGAGCTCGATGGGGTGCTCCGCGGGCTTGCGCCGGAGCACACGCTGTTCCTCATCGCTTCGAAGACCTTCACCACGGCCGAGACGATGGCCAATGCGCGCTCCGCCAAGCGCTGGTTCGAGCAGTCGGGCAGTGTCGACATCGCGCGCCATTTCGCGGCGCTCACCACCAACGTCGAGGCCGCGCGCGAGTTCGGCATCGAGACCACCTTCGGTTTCTGGGACTGGGTGGGCGGCCGTTATTCGCTGTGGTCTGCGATTGGCTTGCCCATTGCGCTGGCGATCGGCTCGGACGGCTTCCGAAGGCTGCTGGCCGGTGCGCGTGCGATGGACGAGCATTTCCTCACCGCGCCGCTCGAACAGAACCTGCCGGTGCGGCTTGGCCTGCTCGATGTCTGGTATCGCGACTTCCACCGCTTCACAAGCCGCTGCATCGCGCCGTATCACAGCTCGCTGCGGCGGCTGCCGGCCTATCTGCAGCAACTCGAGATGGAGAGCAATGGCAAGCAGGTGGACATGGACGGCAAGCCGGTGGCGTTCGGGACGTCGCCGGTGCTGTGGGGCGAGCCCGGCACCAACGGGCAGCATGCCTACTTCCAGATGCTGCATCAGGGCACCGATGTGATTCCTCTGGAGTTCATCGCGGTGCGCGATGCGGCGCACGACCTCGAAGGCCATCATCCCAAGCTGCTCGCGAATGCGCTCGCGCAGGCGCAGGCCCTGATGGTCGGGCAGGCCGATGCCGGCGGCCACAAGAACTTCCCGGGCAACCGGCCGAGCAGCTTCTTCGTGTTCGACAAGCTGACCCCCGAATCGTTGGGCGCCTTCCTCGCGCTGTACGAGCATCGCGTGTTCACGAGCGGCTCGGTGTGGGGCATCAACAGCTTCGACCAGTGGGGCGTGGAACTCGGCAAGGTGCTGGCCAAGGACATCGAGCCTCGGCTGGCGTCGGGCAACGTCGAGGGGCTGGACGCATCTACCGCGGGGCTGCTGAAGAGGCTGCGCCCACGCGTCTGAACGCCGTCATCGGCATTCGCAGCACTGCTCGATATGATGGCCGAGGGGGTGTCCCCTGGGAAATCATCGAGAGGAGTTGCTCATGAACTTTCAACAGGCCGTCCAGACCTGCTTTCGCAAGTACGTCGACTTTTCGGGCCGCGCCTCGCGGCCCGAATACTGGTGGTTCGTCCTGGCGTACGTGATCCTTTCCTTCGTCGCCCGCTTCATCAACGACTACCTCTACCTGCTCGTGGTCCTTGCCTTCCTGCTGCCGCTGCTGGCGGCAGGTGCCCGGCGCCTGCATGACGTGGGCAAGTCCGCGTGGCTGCTGCTGATCGGGCTGATCCCCGTCGTTGGCGGACTGGTGCTTCTCTACTTCACCGTGCAGCCGAGCCAGACCGAATCCAACGCCTACGGACCACCGCCGCAGCCGCAGCCAGCAGGCATCTGAGCGTCACGCGCCGGAGCCCACCAGGACCGGCTTCACGCGATAGCGATCCGGAAACACCCGCTTCAGGTTGTCGACCTTCGGCAGGTCGTTGTACGAGATGTACGGGTGGTCCGGGTTGCGGGTCATGAAGTCCTGGTGATAGGCCTCTGCCGGGTAGAAGGCCTTGAGAGGTTCGATCGTGGTGGCGATCTTCTTGCCGAAGACCTTCGCGCCGTCCAGCTGCGCGATGTAGGCCTTGGCGATGCGCGCCTGCTCGGGGTTCGATGGAAAGATCGTTGAGCGGTATTGCGTGCCGGTGTCCGGCCCCTGCCGATTCAGCTGCGTTGGATCATGGGCGACCGAGAAGTAGACCTGCAGGATCTGCCCGTAGCTGATCTGCTTTGGATCGAAAGTGATTCGGACCGATTCCGCGTGGCCCGTATTGCCCATGCCGACCATGTCGTAGTGGGCAGTGCCCGCCTCGCCGCCGGCATAGCCCGACACCGCGTTGCTTACGCCCTTGACGTGCTGGAACACGCCTTGCACGCCCCAGAAGCAGCCTCCCGCAATCACGGCGGTCTCCGAAGCTGGCGCGGTGGCTGCGACCGGGTCGTCTGCGGGCGGGGGTATCACGACCGCCTTTTCGGCTCCGAGAACGGCGGCTGAAGGGAAGAGCGCCAGCGCTGCGAGAAGGACCAATGCCGGCCGGCGCGACATGATGGCCGTGGCGGGGGATTCGATGCGCTGCGTGTTCATCGCCGGTCTCCGTTTCGTGAAGGCCCAGTGTGAGCGCTTTCCGCAAATCGCGCGCGAAAAAAAACCTCGCGGCTTTCGCTGCGAGGTTTTTTCGTTGGCTGGAAGCCGGGCGTGAATTACATGCCCATGCCGCCCATGCCACCCATGCCGCCCATGTCGGGCATGCCGCCGCCGGCAGCGGATTCTTCCTTCGGTGCTTCGGCGACCATGGCTTCGGTCGTCAGCAGGAGGGAAGCCACCGAAGCTGCGTTCTGCAGAGCCGTGCGGGTGACCTTCGTCGGGTCCAGGATGCCCAGCTCGAGCATGTCGCCGTAGGTGTCGTTCTGTGCGTTGAAGCCGTAGTTGCCCTTGCCGGCCAGAACCGCGTTCACGACCACCGAGGCTTCGCCGCCGGCGTTGTTCA
Organism: Variovorax sp. Sphag1AA; assembly: GCF_014192575.1. GTDB lineage: Bacteria > Pseudomonadota > Gammaproteobacteria > Burkholderiales > Burkholderiaceae_C > Variovorax. Next base: position 401,309 of record NZ_JACHYC010000002.1, read on the forward strand.
CGATTTCGCGCAGGGGCGCTTCAACAGCCTTCAGGACCAGCTTGATGCCAGCGTCCTGGTCGACGTTGTCACCCTTGACCTTGTCGCCCACGGCTTGCTTGGCGCGCAGCAGAGCCACGCCGCCGCCAGCCACAACGCCTTCTTCCACTGCAGCGCGGGTAGCGTGCAGGGCGTCTTCGACGCGCGCCTTCTTTTCCTTCATTTCGACTTCGGTGGCAGCGCCGACCTTGATCACTGCAACGCCGCCGGCCAGCTTGGCCACGCGCTCTTGCAGCTTTTCGCGGTCGTAGTCGCTGGTGGCTTCTTCGATCTGCACGCGGACTTGCTTCACGCGGGCTTCGATGTCGGCAGCAGCGCCCGAACCGTCGATGATGATGGTGTTTTCCTTGCCCACTTCGATGCGCTTGGCTTGGCCGAGGTCAGCCAGCGTCACCTTCTCGAGGGTCAGGCCGACTTCTTCAGCGATGACCTTGCCGCCCGTGAGGATGGCGATGTCTTCGAGCATGGCCTTGCGGCGGTCGCCGAAGCCAGGTGCCTTGACGGCCACGACCTTCAGGATGCCGCGGATGGTGTTGACCACCAGCGTCGCCAGGGCTTCGCCTTCGACTTCTTCAGCAATGATCAGCAGCGGACGGCCGGCCTTGGCGACTTGTTCGAGCGTCGGCAGCAGGTCACGGATGTTGCTGATCTTCTTGTCGAACAGCAGCACGAACGGGTTCTCGAGGATCGCGCTTTGCTTTTCGGGGTTGTTGATGAAGTAGGGCGACAGGTAGCCGCGGTCGAATTGCATGCCTTCGACGACGTCGAGTTCGCTGTCGAGCGACTTGCCGTCTTCGACGGTGATGACGCCTTCCTTGCCGACCTTGTCCATCGCGTCAGCGATGATCTTGCCGATGGTTTCGTCGCTGTTGGCCGAGATCGAGCCGACTTGCGCGATTTCCTTCGAGGTGGTGGTGGCCTTCGAAGCCTTCTTCAGCTCGTCGACGAGGGCTGCAACAGCCTTGTCGATACCGCGCTTGAGGTCCATCGGGTTGATGCCGGCGGCCACGTACTTGAAGCCTTCGCGAACGATGGCCTGGGCCAGCACGGTCGCGGTGGTGGTGCCGTCACCGGCGTTGTCCGAGGTCTTGGAAGCCACTTCCTTCACGAGCTGGGCGCCCATGTTCTGCAGCTTGTCCTTGAGTTCGATTTCCTTGGCGACCGACACGCCGTCCTTGGTCACGGTGGGGGCGCCGAAGGAGCGCTCGAGCACCACGTTGCGGCCCTTGGGACCGAGGGTGACCTTGACTGCGTTGGCGAGGATGTTCACGCCTTCGACCATGCGCGCGCGGGCTTCGCCGCCGAAGACTACGTCTTTTGCTGCCATGTGATTTCTCCGAGATTCAGTTTGTGAGGGGGATGAAGGGGGAAGGGATTACTTCTCGACGACCGCGAACAGGTCGTCTTCCTTCATGACCAGGAGTTCGTCGCCGTCGACCTTGACGGTCTGGCCGCTGTACTTGCCGAACAGGACGCGGTCACCGACCTTGACGCTCATCGCTGCGATGTCGCCCTTGTCGTTCTTCTTGCCGGGGCCGACGGCCAGGACTTCGCCCTGATCCGGCTTCTCAGCCGCGTTGTCGGGGATCACGATGCCCGAGGCAGTCTTGGTTTCGCTTTCAATGCGCTTGACGATCACGCGATCGGCCAAAGGACGAAGTTTCATTGCATCTCCTGATTTAGAAACGGGGGTTGGTTTCGGCGCCTGCACCGGGCCTGCGCCGCATCGTCGAGAGCGCTGCTTGTTAGCACTCAAGTTCAACGAGTGCTAATCATAAGGGTGTTTTGTGTCGTTTCAAGGTCGTTCTGTGGTCATGGCCTCAAGACGGCTCGGCCAGCGCGGCGATTCTTGAATCAGGGCTTACCCGGTCTCGTGGTGGGCGGTTCGGGTGAGGTGGGATCGTCTTCCAACTCCAGATCCACGTGCAGCAGCAGTCGTGGCTCGGTGGACACCCGCTCGGCTTCGACGTGGCTGAATTCCTGGTCGCCCGAGACAAAACGCATTTCGTAGCTGCCGAGCTTGATGCTGTCGTCGTGGACGAGCAGTTGGCTTTCGATGCGGTGGTCGTTGACGAAAGTCCCGTTGCGGCTGCCCAGGTCCCGGATGGTGACGAACGCCGGCTCGACCGTGATGACCGCGTGGACGCGGCTCGCCTGCGGAGAGTCGATGACGATGTCGTTCTTGGGTCCGCGGCCAAGCGTGTTCTCGTCGGGCTTCAGCGTAATCGGCATGGATTCGCCGGAGACCGTCGTCAGCATCAATTGCGGCATGTCGGGATTCTGGATGGAAGAGCGCTAATTCTTTTTTCTCCCTTTTTTCTGCCGATGATTTCACAGCCGGCTCGCCAATGCACGTGGTCGGTTATATCGATCGCACCGGCGGACGGTCGGCATCGATCAGTTCGGCGTCCTGTGCCTGGGTCGCTTGAGGTAGGCGTCACGCACGATCAGCGCCATGGTTTCGACCGGTGTGAAGACCAGCGAGGCGCCGGCGAACACCGCAAAGCAGAAGTCGCCGAACATGAAAACGGGTTGTGGGTCCGGCTGGGTCAGGAACGGGCTGAGCACGATCGCGTGGATGATGAAGAGCAGCAGATTCGTCCCGACGGCCGCAATCAGCAACCGGCTGCGGAACATCGCGGAACAGATCAACGCCTGCACGGTGGCGGCGCCCAGTAGCGTCATTCCCATCGGATACCCCGCTGCGTAGCCTTGCAGGCCCAGTGCTGCGAGGAGGAGCGACGCCGCGGCAAGCAGTGCCGACTTGCGCCTCACTGAAGCCATGGCGGCCACGGGCCGCGGGGATCTCATCGGCGATGCGGCGCGCCGCGGATGGCGTCGGTCGAGCGGACCAGCTGAAGCTTCAGTTCCTGCGCGAGATCCGAACTGCTCCAGGGATTGGCATGGTTCACCAGCCAGCCGCACATCAGCACCATCCCGAGCACGCCCAGCGTGTAGAGGTCAGTTTCCATGATCCGCATCCCCCAAGCGATTCCGATTGCGGCAGTCTGCGCGGGCCCGGCGGGATTGGAAATCAGCCAATCGACCGGTGTTGTCGACCGAAGGCCTACAGCTTTTGTCATCGCCCGGACTCACGCTTTTGCCGCGCCGCCCCTGCGGAGCGACTTGGCGCGCTCCTTCTGGACTTCCTTCAGATGCTCGAGTTGGGCCGGGCAGTCCGCCTGTGCGCCGATCAGCACCACCGGGTTCCGCCGCAGCGCGGTCACGGCCTTCTCGACCTGCACGGGGTCGCGATGCCGGGTGACGAGGCCTGCGGCGACCGCGGCTTTCGATTGCTTGAAGAAGGACTTCTCGAAGGCGGGCGTTCCGCAGCGGGCGGCAATGACGCGGTAGTCGGCTTCGAGCTGTTCGCTGGACTCTGCGGAGATACCTGCCGCGCTCGTCGTCTGAGCGTGTGCCGGCCAAGGACCGGCAGCGGCTGCCATCGAAAAGCCCGCGACGAACAGTAAACGCGCATTCATGAGAAACCCCGCATTCGCCGGAAAGCGTCTGCGGGGTGAGAGTGCGACTCGGCCAGAGGAGTTGCGGCGTCTGGCCGATCGTTCGACAAAAAAGCCGAAGGACACCGTGTCGATCGATGCCTAGCTGATCAACTGGTTCTTGAGCGCGTAGTAGGTCAGGTCGCTGTTGGAGGTGAGGTTCATCTTCTCCATCAGCCGGCTGCGATAGGTGCTCACCGTCTTCACCGACAGCGAGAGTGCCTCCGCGATGCTGCCGGCGGTCTCGCCGGTCGCCAGCTTGAGAAAGACCTGGAACTCGCGCTCCGACAATTGCTCGTGCGGCGCGGCGTCGCTGTTGCGGTCCAACTGCCGCGCAAGCAACTCGGCGACCGCCGGCGTGATGTAGCGGCGACCGAGCGCGATGGTGCGGATCGCTTCCACGATCTCCATCGGATCGCACTCCTTGTTGAGATAGCCGCTGGCGCCTTGTCGGATGAGGTTCATCGCGTAGTGCTCTTCCGGATAGCCGCTCAGGATCAGGATGCCGGTGTCCGGCGCCTTGGCGCGGATCATCGCGATGGCATCGATGCCGCTCTGGCCCGGCATGGACAGGTCCATGACGAGCACGTCGATTTCATTGGATCGCACGAGGTCGATCGCTTCTCGCCCTGTCGCCGCTTCTCCGACGACGCGGAGATCGACATGTTGCGAGAAGAAGTCACGCAGGCCCGTGCGCACGATGGCATGGTCATCCACGATACCGATCTTGATCATTGCTTTCCTCCAGTGGTGGCGCCATGAGGATGCACCTGATCAGTTGCACGGACGCGTCTGCCAGTGCGCCGATCGCACGTAGGAAAGTGACGACTCGTCCCGAAAGTCAGGAGGCCGGTGCGATGGCCGCGTCGACGATGGCCTGCGCTTCGCCGAGGATGCGCTGCAGGTGGTCGGCACTGCGAAAGCTCTCGCCGTAGATCTTGTAGATGTTCTCGGTTCCGGAGGGCCGTGCGGCGAACCAGCCGCCCTCGGAGATCACCTTGATTCCCCCGATTGCGCCGCCGTTGCCGGGTGCCTTGCTGAGCACGCTGGTGATCTTGTCGCCGGCGAGTTCGGTGGCTCGCAGTTGGTCGGGCGTGAGCGCGGACAGCTGCTTCTTCTGCGGCACGGTGGCGGGTGCGTCGATCCGGTCGGAATACGGGCGGCCGAATTCGGCAGCGAGATCGGCGTAGTGCGCGCCGGGATCGCGCCCCGTGCGTGCGGTGATTTCGGCCGACAGCAAGGCCGCCGTGATGCCGTCCTTGTCGGTGGTCCAGACCGATCCATCGCGGCGAAGGAAGGTCGCGCCCGCGCTTTCCTCGCCGACGAAGCCGAGTGAGGCATCCATGAGGCCGTCCACGAACCACTTGAAGCCCACCGGCACTTCGTACAGCCGGCGGCCGAGGCGCGCGGTCACGCGGTCGATGAGGGCAGTCGATACGGCTGTCTTGCCGACCGCGGCCTTCGGCGACCACTGGGGGCGGTGCTGGAAGAGGTAGTCGATCGCGACCGACAGGTAGTGGTTCGGCTGCATCAAGCCGGCGCTGCGGGTCACGATGCCGTGGCGGTCGTGATCCGTGTCGCAGCCGAAGCCGACGTCGAAGCGGTCCTTGATGTCGAGCAGGCGCTGCATCGCGTAAGCGGACGAAGGGTCCATTCGGATCTGGCCGTCCCAGTCGAGCGTCATGAAGCCGAAGCGAGGGTCGACGACATCGTTGACCACGGTCAGGTCGATCTTGTAGCGATCGGCGATGGCGCCCCAGTAGTGCACGCCGGCGCCGCCCATCGGATCGACGCCCATGCGGATCTTGGCGTCGCGGATCGCGGTCATGTCGATCACGTTTTCGAGATCGCCGACGTAGGCGTCGAGATAGCTGTGCCGGTGGGTCGTCGGCGCGCGCAGTGCATCGGCGTGCGGCATGCGCTTGACTCCGTCGAGCCGCTGTTCGAGATAGCGATTCGCGGCCGATTCGACCCAGCCCGTGATGTCCTGCGCAGCTGGTCCGCCGTTGGGCGGGTTGTACTTGAAGCCGCCATCGCGCGGCGGATTGTGCGAAGGCGTGATGACGATGCCATCCGCAAGGCCGGACTCCCGGCCTTTGTTGTACGTGAGGATCGCGTGCGAGAGGGCGGGCGTCGGCGTGTATTCGTCGTTGGCCGCCACCATGACGTCGACGCCGTTTGCGGCCAGCACTTCGAGCGCGCTCTCGCTGGCCGGGGCCGAGAGCGCGTGCGTGTCGATGCCGAGAAACAGCGGCCCGTCGATCGCATGCGCCTTGCGGTAGTCGCAGATCGCCTGCGTCATGGCGAGCACATGCCATGCGTTGAACGACAGCTCGAAGGACGTGCCGCGATGCCCCGAGGTGCCGAACGCCACGCGCTGTGTTGGCACGCCCGGGTCTGGGACGCCGTCGTGATAGGCCGCAATGAGCCGGTCGACGTCGATGAGGGTCTCTGGCGGCGCCGGCTTGCCGGCGAGAGGGTTGATTCGCGAGGCCATGTCGTGCTCCCTGTGATCCGGGTCAGCCTTTCGTCTCTGGCGGGTGCGGCTTTTCGGCATGCCCGCCGAACTGGTGCCGCAGCGCCGACAACACGCGGTTCGAGAAGTCGGCCTGTCCGCGAGAGCTGAAGCGTGCGAACACGGCGGCGCTCAACACCGGCACGGGCACGCCTTCGTCGATCGCGGCCTGGACGGTCCAGCGACCTTCGCCCGAATCGGACACGCGGCCCTGGAAGCCTTCGAGGCCCGGATCTTCGACAAGCGCCGCTGCGGTGAGGTCGAGCAGCCACGAGCCGATCACGCTGCCGCGTCGCCACAGTTCGGTGATCTCGGGGATGTTCATGTCGTACTGGTAGAGCTCGGGCTCGCGCAGCGGGGACGTCTCCGCATCGACGTCGTGCGACACCTTGCCGATGCCGGCGTTGTGCAGGATGTTGAGCCCTTCGGCGTAGGCCGCCATGAGCCCGTACTCGATGCCGTTGTGGACCATCTTGACGAAGTGGCCCGCACCATGCGGACCGCAGTGAAGCCATCCCTGGTCGGCGGTGCCGCTGCCCGGTCGGCGCCCCGGCGTCGGTGCGAAGTCGCCCGCACCGGGTGCCAGCGTGGCGAAGATCGGCGAGAGATGCCGCACGGTGTCGTCCTCACCGCCGATCATCAGGCAGTAGCCCCGTTCGAAGCCCGCGATGCCGCCGCTGGTGCCGACGTCGACGTAGTGCAACCCGGAGGCACGCAGCGTTGCGGCGCGCCGGATGTCGTCGCGGTAGTACGAGTTGCCGCCGTCGATCACGATGTCGCCCTCGTCGAGCAGCGGCATCAGATCGGAAAGTGCGGCGTCGACCACCGCGGCGGGCACCATCAGCCAGATGGCGCGCGGCCGCGCGAGCTTCGCGACGAAATCCTGCAGCGAAACGGCGCCGGTGGCACCCTGTGCGGCGAGTCGTTCGATGGCACTCGTCGCGTTGTCGTGCACCACGCATTCGTGGCCGCCGCGCATCAGGCGGTTGGTCATGTTGGCGCCCATGCGTCCAAGGCCGATCATGCCAAGCTGCATCGCTTTGCTCCTGTGGGTCGAAGAGGTTTGAAGTGGAGGGCGATCATCTTCCCGGTCACGCGAAAAGTCGAGCGAGAGGCCCACGCTACAGCAGGTCGGTCGGCACGAACCACGAGAACAGCAACAGCTTCAGGCGCACGAGCGCGTTGGCGTCTGGCTCTTGGTCGAGCACGATGTTTTCGCCATCGGTCGTGACCCATTGGATCGAATCGGTGCCAGGTCGCAGACGGACTTCGTAGACGCTTTCGACGTTGTCGATCTGGAAGGCTTCGAGCAGGCGATGCGCGACGTCGTAGCTGTCCAGGCGCACGCCGAGTTCGGTGTTGAGGTAGGCCGAGCGTGGATCGAAGTTGAGCGAACCGACAAGCGCCCATTCGCGATCGACCAGCGTGAGCTTGGCGTGGAGCGCACCGCGCGACTCACGGAAGACCTTGCGCAGATTGAGGCTGCGCTTGATCTGCGCCGAGCTCACCTCGTACAGCGACACGCCGAGCTTGAGCATCTCGACGCGAAATCGGTTGTAGTTGATGTTGACCAGCGGCTCATCGGTGTCGGCCAGGGAGTTGGTTGCCACCGTGATGCGGATGCCGCGTGCGCGAAGCCGGGCGAGGTGATCCATGCCTTCTTCACCGGGGATGAAGTAGGGCGAGATGATGTTGATCTCGGAGCGGGCTTCGTCGAGCCGCGCGCGCATGCGCTCTGCCACCGTCGGCGGGCGTCGCTGGTGCGGGTCGTCGCCATCGGTGTCCGTGAGCGCCTTGGTCGGCGAATCCGCGACTGCCGTGGCCCGTGTCGGACTCAATTCCAATTTGCCTTGCGCGATGGCGATGCTCACTGGCGGGTCGCCAAACATGTCAGCTTCCGGCGCGGCGGGTGGCAAAGGCGCCTGCGTGGCGGAGGTGATTGCGTTGAACTTCGCGCGCAGTTCGTCGGGTGGCTTGGCACTCTGCACGATGTCGTGCAGGGGAAAAACGACTTCGCTGTTCCAGTAGTTGTCGAAGATCGTCTGCAGCTCGGCGACGACCGGGCCGGCCAGCATCACGTCGAGATCGATGAAGTTGGCGCCGCTGCTGCGCAGGAAATACTCGTCCGCGAGATTCCTGCCGCCCACCACCGCGAGCGCGCCGTCGGCGATGAAGAGCTTGTTGTGCATCCGGTGGTTGAGTCGACGGAAGTCGGCTGCGAAATTCAACCAGCGGGTCGCCGTGTGATCCCGGCCGGTCACGAACGGGTTGAACAGTCGGATCTCGATGTTCGGGTGGGCTGCCAGACCCAGCAGCATCGGATCGAGCTCGGTGGTGTAGAAGTCGTCGAGCAACAGCCGCACACGAACGCCACGCGCAGCAGCATCGCGGAGCTCTCGCGCGATCAGCTTGCCTGTCTTGTCATTGCCGAGCAGGTAGTACTGCAAATCGAGCGACGACCGGGCCCGGCGGATCAGCGCCAGCCGCGCATCGAGCGCAAACGCGGCCTGCGGCAGCACGCGAGCGCCGGACATCCCGTCTGGGTCTTGCCGGAACCCGGTGGTGAGTCGACCCAGCTCAGTCGCTTCCGACGCTGGAAACCCCGGTGCGTACGGCGTGACCGTGCGCGGCGGCACGCTCGCGCACGCCGTGAGAAAGCACGCGACCGCAAAAGCGAAGCAGCGGAAAAGCGGAAATGACCTTGAAAAAAATCGGGGCATGGCTCGCCGAAGGGCTTGGCGCCGGGATCGTAGCTGGCCGGAAGTGCGTGCGCCGCGCGCTGCGTAATTTCGATCTGCGTTCAGATTTTGTTCATGAATAGAATGCGAATCGTTATCAATTACAATCACCAATCCGAATGTTGATCCTTTCGAAGCGGGGCCCCGCGGCCACGCTGATCGCCGGCTGCGTCGCCATGTCCATTCAGCACCAAACCGTCGCCCAGACCAGTCAGGCCACCCTGCCGGAAGTGCGCGTGGACGCGAACGCCGAGGTTGAAACCGCGACCTCGCCAGTCATCGGCTACCGCGCCCGGAACGCTGCTTCCGCCACCAAGACCGACACGCCCCTGTCCGAGACGCCGCAGTCCGTGACGATCGTGACCCGCGACGAGATGATCGACCAGGGCGCCACAAATATTCAGGACGCGCTCAACTACGCCGCGGGCGTTCGCTCCGATGCCTACGGGCTGGATTCGCGCACCGACAGCGCACTGGTCCGCGGCGGAAATCCCGACGAGTACCTCGACGGCCTGCGCAAGAACTTCGACTGGTACACCAGCAACGCGCGCACCGACCCCTACACGCTCGAGCGCATCGAAGTCCTTCGCGGGCCCTCGGCGATGCTTTTCGGCCAGGGCAGCACCGCCGGCGTGGTCAACATGGTCAGCAAGCGGCCCCAGGCCGAGACGCAACGCGAAGTCGGTATGCAGTTCGGAAGCTGGAACCGCAAGCAGCTTCAGGCCGACCTGACCGGTCCGCTCACCGAAGATGGTCAATGGCTCTACCGCCTGATCGCCGTCGCCCGCAATTCCGATACCCAGGTCGACTACGTGCCAGACGATCGCCAGCTGATCGCGCCATCGTTGACCTGGCGGCCGAACGCGCAGACGTCGCTCACGCTGCAGGCTCTCTACCAGAAGGACAAGACCGGTTCGACCTCGCAGTTCTTCCCCTGGGAGGGCGTCGTGCTGCCGAACCCTAACGGCCAGCTTCCCACCAGCCGCTTCATCGGCGAGCCGGGCTACGACCGCTACAACACCGAACGCTCCACGGCCGGCTGGCTTTTCGAGCACAAGTTCAACGACGATTGGTCGGTGCGGCAGAACCTGCGCTTTGCACGCAACAACGTCGACTACACCGGCTTCTACGGTGATTCGTTCACCGAACCGGGTGGTTGGGCGGGTGATCCGGTCAACAAGCGGCTGTTTGGTCGCTTCTGGGATTCGAGCATCACCAAGGTCAACCTGCTGACCACCGACCAGAACATTGAAGGCCGCTTCAATACCGGCGCGCTCGAGCACCAGGTGCTCACCGGCGTCGACTACGCGCGCTACTCGATGAACAAGCGCTCTGCCTCGGACTACCCGATCTACCTCGGCGGCAACCAGCCGCTCATCGATGCTTACGCGCCGGTCTACGGGGTTCCCTTCCCGACGCAGGAGCTGGTCGATAGCCCGAAATCCACGCAGCGTCAGGTCGGCGTGTACCTGCAGGACCAGATGAAGTTCGCCAAGAACTGGATCGTGATCGCCGGTGTGCGGAATGACGATGTGTCGAATGGGCTCGAAGGCAGCGATGACGAAAAGTCCAACGCCACGAGCAAGCGATTCGCGCTGATGTACGCGGCCGACAACGGCATTTCGCCCTATATCAGCTACGGCGAATCCTTCACGCCCGTCGCGGGGCTGAATGCCAACGACCAGCGCTTCACCCCGCAACGCGGCAAGCAGTGGGAAGGCGGCATCAAGTACCTGCCCAACGACAAGCCGATCGCCTTTGCCGCCGCGGTCTATGACCTCCGTGAAGACAATCGCCTGATCCTCGATCCGAATGGCGGCACCGACTACGTGCAGGCCGGCAGCACCAAGACCCGCGGCGCGGAGTTCGAATTCAAGGCAACGCTCGCGAAGGCCTGGGATCTCGTCGCCTTCTACAACTACACCGACCTCGATCCGCAACTGACGCAGGTGCCCCGAAATCAGGCCGCGGTGTGGGCGAAGTACCGCTTCGCGTTGGTAGGGGTACCCGGCTTTTCCGTTGGCGCGGGCGTGCGCTGGATGAGCAGCTTCAAGGACGGCGTTGCGCCGGAGACGCCGGCCGTCACGCTGCTCGACGCGATGGTGGCCTACGAGACCGCCAAGTGGCGCTTCGCGCTCAACATCAGCAACCTCACCGACAAGGTCTACAGCTCCGTGTGCCTGTCGCGCGGCGATTGCTGGTATGGCGCGCGGCGCAACGCGATAGCCAGCGCTTCCTACCGCTTTTGATCTCCCGGCACAATCCACCCCTCTATGAACAGCCGACGTATCAAGATCTGGGCCTGGGTCCACAAGTGGAGCAGCCTGGTTTGCACCGTATTCATGCTGCTGTTGTGCATCACGGGCTTGCCGCTGATCTTCCATCACGAGATCGGCCACCTTCTCGGCACGGAGATCGAGTCCCCGAAGATGCCCGCGAGCACGCCGCGCGCCAGCCTCGACCGCGTGCTGGATTCGGCGCGCGCGCTGTATCCGGATCGCGTGGTGCAGTACGTCTCGCAGGCGGAGGACGACGACACCATCTGGTTCGTCACGATGACGCCGACGCCCGCCCCGACGGATGACTACAAGTCCGTCGCGGTGGATGCGCGTACCGCACAGGTCCTGGGCCAGCCGCCGACCGACGAAGGCTTCATGTACATCATGTTCAAGCTCCACGTCGACCTGTTCGCGGGGCTGCCGGGCAAGCTGTTCCTCGGCTTCATGGGGTTGCTTCTGCTGGTCGCGATCGTCTCGGGCGTCGTGCTCTATTCGCCCTTCATGCGCAAGCTTGACTTCGGTACGGTGCGCCGCGAGCGCCGTCCGCGGGTGAAGTGGCTCGACCTGCACAACCTGCTCGGCATCGTCACGCTGGTGTGGGCGTTCACGGTCGGCGCGACGGGCGTCATCAATACCTGGGCCGACTTGGTCGTGAAGTACTGGCAGTACGACCAGCTCAGCGGGCTGCTCAAGCCGTATGAAGGTCAGCCGCTTGTGCCCAAGGAGGATCGCGCGCCCGTGCAGAAGTCGCTGGACGCCGCCTTGCAGCATGCGCCTGGAATGAAGTTCTCGTTCATCGCCTTCCCGGGCACGGCCTTCTCGAGCCCGCACCACAACACGGTGTTCCTGCGCGGCAGCGAGCCCTTCACCTCGCGGCTGCTGCAGCCGGTGCTGGTCGATGCGCAAACGAACCAGATCACCGCCAGCCCGACGCTGCCCTGGTATCTCACGGGACTTCTCTTGTCGCAGCCGCTGCACTTCGGCGACTACGGCGGCATGCCGATGCAGATCCTCTGGGCGCTGCTCGACGTCGCGACCATCATCGTGCTCGGCAGCGGGCTCTATCTGTGGCTCAAGCGCGGCAAGACGGCGCCTTCAGCACGACGGCTCGAAGAGGCATCGGTCGAAGGCGGCACGCCGCCGCTGGCGCAACCCGCACCGGCGGCAAAGGTGAGCGCATGACGCATCACCACCATCACCACCGCGGCCACTTCTGGCATCTCTGGGGTTGGCCGATCGCGCTTGGCCTGCTCACCGTCTTCGGACTCATCTCGGCCTTGTTCAGCGACGGCGGATTGGGCGACGTGCTCGCCTGGTTCGCGCTCGGCATTCCGGTCGCGGTCGGTATCTGGTTCGGCTGGTGCCGACGCCCGGCCCAGCCCTAGGGTCAGTCCCCCCACCGCGACGCGGCGCATCACCGCAGAATCGCGGCGATGAAAAGAACCGTCGTCGCGTCGGCCTGTCTTCTGCTTGCAGCATCGCCCGCGGCCTGGGCGCAGGCCGAAGCGCCGACGCTGACTGAGGTCACCGTCACGACGCCGCGCGGTCCGGCGCCGGCCTTCGACGTGGCCGGCTCGGTCGATCGGGTGGAAGGCGACGACATCCGCGACAGCCGCCTGGGCGTCAACCTCTCCGAAGGCCTCGGCCCGGTGCCGGGGCTGCAGATCCAGAACCGCCAGAACTACGCCCAGGACCTGCAACTGTCGATTCGCGGCTTCGGCGCGCGCTCGACCTTCGGTGTGCGCGGTGTGCGCCTCTACGTCGACGGCATTCCCGCGACCATGCCGGACGGCCAGGGGCAAACGTCCAACATCGACATCGGCTCGCTCGATCGCGTCGAGGTGCTGCGCGGGCCGTTCTCTGCGCTCTACGGCAACTCGTCGGGCGGCGTGGTGCAGTCGTTCACCGAGACCGGCGAAGGACCGCCCAGGCTCGCCTTCTCGATGGCTGGTGGCAGCTTCGGCACCAGCCGCACCAGCTCGCAGGTGAGCGGTTCGTCCGGGGCGGTGGACTATCTGCTGAGCGGCAGCCACTTCTCCACCGACGGCTACCGCGACCACAGCGAGGCGCAGCGCAACATCGTCAACGGCAAGCTGGGCTTCTCGCTCGAAGACGGAAGCCGGCTCACGCTGATCCTCAACAGCGTGAACATCAACGCGCAGGACCCGCTCGGGCTCACGGCCGATCAATACGCCCTCAATCCGCGCAGCGCTGCGATAGCAACGCAATTCAACACGCGCAAGACCGTGGACCAGACGCAGGGCGGCCTGATCTACGACCGCCGCATCGACGCGGACAACGCGCTGCGGCTGATGCTCTACACCGGCGAGCGCAAGACCACGCAGTTCCAGGCCATCCCGCCTTCCGCGCAGGTGAGCCCGACGAGCGCCGGCGGCGTGATCGGCCTCGATCGCGACTACTGGGGTGCCGACCTGCGATGGACCTCGCACATGAAGCTGGCCGATCGTCCCTTTGAACTGGTTGCGGGCCTTGCCTACGACGACCTGCGCGAGCACCGCACCGGCTACGAGAACTACATCGGCAGCGTCGCGAATCCCATCCTCGGGGTGCAAGGCCGGCTTCGCCGCAACGAGATCAACAAGGTCTACAACGCCGACCCCTATGCACAGGCCAACTGGAAGTTCGCTGACCAGTGGGCGCTTGAAGTCGGCGTGCGTCGCAGCAAGGTCGATTTCGATTCGCAGGATCGCTACATCGTCGGGGCGAACCGCGATGACAGCGGCAGTGCGCGCTACGAGAAGACGCTCCCGGTGGCCTCGCTGCGCTACGAGGCCTCGCGCGATCTGGCCTTCTACACCTCGGTGGGCCGCGGCTTCGAGACGCCGACGCTCAACGAGCTTTCCTACCGGCCGGATGGTCAGAGCGGACTCAACTTCGCGCTGCAACCTGCGACCAACGACAGCGTCGAGGTCGGCGCCAAGGCACGGCTCGGCGGCGGCCTGCTGACCGCTGCGGCGTTCCAGACCCGCACCGACGACGAGATCGTGACCGCCACCAATGTCGGAGGCCGGGCCACCTACCAGAATGCCGGCCGTACCAAGCGCGACGGCTTCGAGCTGGCCTGGCAGCACGAAACCGAGAACCACTGGCGCACGCAGCTCGCCTACACCTGGCTCGACGCGCGCTACAGCGACCCGTTCTGCGGCACGGTGCCGTGCACCGCGAGCAGCTTCGTGCCGGCTGGCAATCGCATCCCCGGCATCGCCTCCCAGACGCTGTTCGCCTCCTACGGCTGGGTGCCGCCTGAAGGCTGGCGCGCGGGCACCGAACTGCGTGCGGCCTCCAACATCGAAGCCAATGATCGCAACACGGTCAGCGCGCCGGGCTATGGTGTGGTTGCGCTTTTCGCCGGCTACCTGAAGCGCTGGGATCGCTGGGAACTCAATGCCTTTGCGCGCGTGGACAACCTGTTCGACAAGCGCTACATCGGCTCGGTCATCGTGAACGAGGGCAATGCCCGCTACATCGAGCCGGCGCCAGGGCGGAACTGGACGGTCGGAGCAAGCGGGGCTTATCGCTTCTGAATTCCGGCCGAAAGGAGTTCAGATGAAGTTCAAGGATCGGCGTGATGCCGGCCGCCGGCTTGCCACGGCGCTCGATGCCTGGCGCGGTCGGCCCGATGTGCTGGTGCTGGCCCTGCCGCGGGGCGGTGTGCCGGTTGCATGGGAAGTGGCGCGCGCGCTCGGTGCGCCGCTCGATGTGCTCGTGGTGCGCAAGCTCGGCTTTCCGGGCCAGGAAGAGTTCGCGATGGGTGCCATCGCGTCGGGGGGCATCCGCGTGATGAGCGATACGGAAGGCGCCTGGCCGGTCTCCGAACGGCAGCTCGAAGCCATCGTTGCGCGCGAGCAGGCCGAACTGGAGCGGCGCGAACGGCGTTATCGCTCAGGCCGTCCGCCGCTCGAGTTGGCAGGACGAGTTCTGGTGCTGGTCGATGATGGCCTGGCGACCGGCGCGACCATGAGCGCTGCGGTCAAGGCGGCGCGCTCGGCTGGTCCGAATCGGATCGTGGTCGCCGTGCCGGTGGCCTCTGTCGAGGCGGTGCAAATTGTGGGCGCGCTCGCTGACGAGGTCGTCTGCCCCTATACGCCGGAGCACTTTCGCGCGGTGGGCCTGTGGTACGAGGATTTCGCGCAGACGAGCGACGAAGAGGTGGACCTGCTGCTGTCCGGGGCGGCTGGGTCTCAATGAAAAAAAGCCTGGGGATGCCGGAGCATCCACAGGCTTCGATGAGGTCGAACGCAGATCGCGTCAGAGACCGGCGGCGGCGCGCAAAACGGCGGCCTTGTCGGTGCGTTCCCAGGTGAACTCGGGCTCTTCGCGGCCGAAGTGGCCGTAGGCAGCGGTCTTGCTGTAGATCGGGCGCAGCAGATCGAGCATCTGGATGATGCCCTTCGGACGCAGGTCGAAGTGCTCCTGCACCAGCGTGGCGATCTTCTCGTCGGAGATGACGCCCGTGCCTTCGGTGTAGACGGTCACGTTCATCGGGCGGGCCACGCCGATCGCGTAGGCGACCTGGATCTGGCACTGGCGCGCGAGACCCGCGGCAACGATGTTCTTGGCGACGTAGCGCGCAGCGTAGGCGGCCGAGCGGTCGACCTTGCTCGGGTCCTTGCCCGAGAAAGCGCCGCCACCGTGCGGGCAGGCGCCGCCGTAGGTGTCGACGATGATCTTGCGGCCGGTGAGACCGCAGTCGCCCTGCGGGCCGCCGATGACGAAACGGCCGGTCGGGTTGATCAGGTACTTGGTTTCCTTCAGCCACTCCTTCGGGAGCACCGGCTTGATGATTTCCTCGACGACGGCTTCGACGAACGAAGACTTCATCTTGGTCGGCGTCTCGCTCTGATCGGGGTGGTGCTGCGTGGAGAGCACGACGGTGTCGATGCTGTGCGGCTTGCCGTCCACGTAGCGCATCGTGACCTGGCTCTTGGCATCGGGGCGCAGGAAGGGCAGGCGTCCGTCCTTGCGAAGCTGGGCCTGGCGCTCGACGAGGCGGTGCGCGTAGTAGATCGGCGCGGGCATCAGCTCGGGCGTCTCGTCGCAGGCGTAGCCGAACATCAGGCCCTGGTCGCCCGCGCCGGTGTTGAGGTGGTCGTCGCTCGCGTGGTCCACGCCCTGGGCGATGTCGTTGGACTGCTTGTCGTAGCAGACCATCACGGCGCAACCCTTGTAGTCGATGCCGTAGTCGGTGTTGTCGTAGCCGATGCGCTTGATGGTGTCGCGTGCGACCTGGATGTAGTCGACGTGCGCGTTGGTGGTGATTTCGCCGGCCAGGACGACGAGGCCGGTATTGGTCAGCGTTTCCGCAGCGACGCGCGAGCGGGGGTCCTGGGCAAAGATCGCGTCGAGGATCGCGTCCGAGATCTGGTCGGCAACCTTGTCGGGGTGGCCTTCAGAGACGGATTCGGAGGTGAAGAGAAAGTCGTTCGCCATTGAAAAAAGCTCCATGCAAGTTGGTTGGCGCGTTGCCAGCCTCATGTGGAGCTTTGGCGAACGCTTTAGCAGGTTGGGTTTAACGTCGCCCTGCAAGTAGTTCCATAACTCGGCGACAATTCGTATTCTATTCGAGCCGCGCCTGTGTTGCGCGCGCGCCATCCTTTCACCCCCTGCCTTGATGATCACTTTGTTCCGATTGCTCGCGCGCGTGCCGCTGCCCTGGATGCATGCGGTCGGCGGCTGCATCGGATGGCTCGTCTGGTGGTTGGCGCCGGACTACCGCAGGCGGTTCAAGGAAAACGCCGAGGCGGCCGGTTTCACGCCAGAGCAGTACCGCCCGGCGATTGCCGCGGCAGGCAAGATGGTGGGAGAGCTCCCGCTGATCTGGTCGCGCCCGCAGGGGCAGAGCCTGCTGCCCCACATCGTTCGTTGGGATGGCATCGAGAAATTTGAGGCAGCACTCGCCGCGCGCAAGGGCGTGATCCTCGTATCGCCGCACCTGGGCAGCTGGGAGACCTTCGGGCAGGCCGTGGGCGAGCGATTCTTCGAAACCTACGGACCGATCACCGCGCTCTTTCGCCCCGCGCGCAAGCAGTTCATGGCGGACCTCATCGCAGGTTCGCGCGATCGACCCGGCCTGCAAACCTTGCCCACCACCGTGGCTGGCGTGCGCGGCCTGATCCGTACGCTGCGCAACGGCGGCTACACCGGACTCTTGCCGGACCAGGTGCCGCCGCTCGGCCAGGGCGTCTGGGCGCCGTTCTTTGGTCGCCCTGCCTACACGATGACGCTGCTGCCTCGCCTCGCGCAACAGACCGGGGCCCGCGTTTTCCTGGGCGTGTGCGAACGGCTGCCGCGCGGCGCTGGCTATGCAATCCGCTTCGAGCCCTTCGACGGTACTGCGATGAGCGATCCAAAGGCCACGCCCGAAGCCGCCGCGACTGCAATGAACGAGGGCATCGAGCGACTGATCCGCAGCCTTCCTGGCCAGTACGTCTGGGACTACGCGCGCTACAAGCAGCCGCGCGAAGAGGTCGTGGCGGCCGAGCGCCCGAAGGGTGCGGCATGAGCCTGACGTCGAGACTCGGTATTGGGTTCATGCGCGCACTGGCCCACGTGCCGTTGCCGCTGGTGCGCGGCTTCGGTGCGGCGATGGGGCCTTTGCTCTATGTGCTCGCAAAATCCCGCCGGCGCGTCGTCGATGCGAATCTGGCGTTGTGCTTTCCCGAGAAGTCGGCCGAGGAGCGCAAGCGCATCGCGCGCGAGACCTTCGTCTACGTCGCCCAGTCGTTTCTCGACCGGAGCTGGCTCTGGCACGCGCCTGAACGTGTAGTGGCCAGTCGACTGAAGGTCGTGGGGTCTGCGACCGAGATTGATGCGCTCGCCAACGGCAACGAGCCGACCATCCTGTTTGCGCCGCACTTCTACGGCCTGGACGCTGCGGCCACAGCGCTGACGATGCGCACCCCGCGCCCTTGCACCACGATCTACACGACGCAGCGCGACCCCATGATCGACGCATGGGTCAGCGAGGGTCGCAGGCGCTTCGGTGACGTGAAGACCCTGAATCGCGTCGACGGCATCAAGCCGATCGTCGCGGCGCTTCGCAAGGGTGGTGTGCTGTATCTGCTTCCCGACATGGATTTCGGCCGCGACCAGACCGTGTTCGTGCCGTTCTACGGGGTGCAGGCGGCGACCATGCCGTCGCTCTCGCGATTCGCCCGACTGGGCCGTGCGCGCGTGGTGCCGGTGATTTCGAGGTTCACCAAGGGTGGCTACGAGATCGAGATGTTGCCGGCATGGAAGGACTTCCCGACCGACGACCTGATGGCCGACACCGCGCTCATGAACGAGCGGCTGCAGGGCTACATCGACACGATGCCCTCGCAGTACTACTGGGTGCATCGGCGCTTCAAGACGCGCCCCGAGGGCGAGCCTTCAGTCTACTGAGCCCGCGCGAGAAAGGCCTTGATCTCGCCCGCGACGAGGTCCGGCTGTTCGTGCACGATCCAGTGCGTCGCGCCCGGGACCTTGCGAACTTCAAGTCGCGGCACATAGTCTTCGAGGCCATCCAGCAGGCGCGGCAACAACGCCGCATCGTCGAGTGCCCACAGGACCAGGGTGGGCGCAGCCACCGTGAGCCGGTCTTTCGGCAAGGCCGGGATCTGCGCTGTCTGGCCAGGCATGGCCGGCTTCAGTGGCGTGACGCGGTAGAGGTTGCATGCGCCGGTCAGACCTGCCTGCCAGACCTCCCGGTACTGGTTCTTGACCTCTTCAGTCAGCCAGCCGAAGCCGTCGGGCCCCGCCTTCATCCGCTCGAAGAACGTCCACATGCGCCGGAAATCGTCTTCGGAGAGCAGCGCCTCGGCGTCGGGCCGCGCCAGGAAGTTCATGTAGGCGCTCGCAGCCTGTTGCGCCGGGTCGCTCAGCAAATCCCGCGCGAAGGTGCCGGGGTGCGGCGAATTGATGATGACGAGCTTTCCGATCCGGTCGGCGTGCTGGTTGGCGTAGCCCCACCCGAAAGCACCGCCCCAGTCATGAGCCACGAGCACGTCGATGCGCCCTTGTGCGTTCTCGGTGGCGGCAAGTTCCGCGACATCCTGCACCAACAGGTGCGGGCGATACGCCGCCACGTCCGTGGGCGAGCTCGACTTCTCGAATCCGCGCAGATTCGGCGCCACGCACCGGAAGCCGCCGTTTTCGGGGCGTGCGAAATAGTCCAGCAAGCCGTCCCAGATGAAGGCGGCCTCGGGAAAACCGTGCAGGAACACCATCAGCGGGCGCCCAGGTGCGCCGGCCGCACGGCAGCTGAGGGTGGTGCCATTCGGCAAGTCGCGGGTGAAAGTCTCGATCAAGGTGTCTCCTTCGGCTCCTCATCTTCCGGATGGGTCCAGCGCCAGAGCAATTCGGCTGCCTCGTCGACACCTTGTTGCTTGAGCGCAGAGAACAGTTTGACCTCGCCGCCGCCGGCTTGCAGTCGCACGATGGACAGCACCTTGGCGCCTTCCGAGCGGGTGAGCTTGTCAGCCTTGGTGAGCAGGACGAGGAACTTGAGACCTTGTTCGACCCGGGGGCGGATCACTTCGAGCAGGATCTCGTCCAGCTCGGTGAGGCCATGCCGGGGATCACACATCAGCACGATGCCGCGCAGGTTCTCGCGCGTCATCAGGTAGTTGCCCATCACGCGCTGCCAGCGCAGCTTGGCCTCGCGCGGCACCGCCGCGTAGCCGTAGCCCGGCAGGTCGGCGAGCACGGCATCGTCCACCTTCTGCTTGCCGACGCCGAACAGGTTGATGTGCTGCGTGCGTCCAGGCGTCTTCGACGCGAAGGCGAGGCGGGTCTGCTGTGTCAGCGTGTTGATCGCGGTGGACTTGCCCGCATTCGAGCGGCCGACGAAGGCAATCTCCGGCAGGTCGAGCTGCGGCAGGTGCTCGAGTTGTGGTGCGCTCGTGAGGAAGTGGGCAGTATGAAGCCAGCCGCGCGCGGTGCGAAAGCGCTCGGCCATCGCCGGGTCGACGGCGGATTTCGTGTGGGGATGGGTGGCCGGCTTGCGCGGCGGGGTGGTCATCGATGGGCTTTCCTAGCGGGGCGCCATTGTAGAATCGCCGGGTTTTGCGCCATAAATTCGAGCCCCCGATATGAAGTTGTTTGCCAATTTTCTGCTTGCGGCCCTTCTGAGCGCCGTTGTCCCCGTCAGCTTTGCAGCCGACGAACCAACCGAAAAGCCGGCCGCCGCGGCGCCCGCCAAGAAGCCCGATCCGGCCAAAGGCGAAGCACTCTTCAATACGGCACCCCCCAATGGCCAGGCCTGCGCTTCCTGCCACAACGCAGATGGCAACTCCGCGATCGCGACGAATCCGAAGCTCGCGCAACAGCATCCTGAATACATCTTCAAGCAGCTCCAGGACTTCCAGTCCGGCAAGCGCAAGAGCGCCATCATGAAGCCGATGGTGGCCGGCCTCTCCGAGGAAGACATGCGCAACATCGCATGGTTCGTCGGCTCGAAGAAGGTCAAGACCGGCTTCGCCAAGGAAAAGGACCTCGTCACGCTCGGCGAGAAGATCTTCCGCGGCGGCCTGGCCGATCGCCAGATCCCCGCGTGCGCCGGCTGCCACAGCCCGGACGGCGCAGGCATTCCGTCGCAGTACCCCCGTCTGGGTGGCCAGCATGCCGACTACACCGTGCAGCAGCTCACCCTGTTCCGTGATGGCGCTCGCCTGAATTCGCCGCAGATGACCGGCGTGACCGCCAAGCTCAGCGACCGCGAGATCAAGGCTGTGGCCGACTACATCGCCGGACTGCGCTGAATCCCCGCGGTTCGTCGTGAACTAACCGCCGATAACAACCCCAAACAGGGCGGGCCGATCCAGCGAGGATGGCCCGCCTTTTTTCTTTTCAACGGTCCGCGCCTCATGTCGGTTTCCACCCACGGTCTTCGCGTCCGTCACGGCCCCCACGCGGTCCGTGCGGCGGTGGAACTGCTTTCGTCGATGCGCTTCGCGATCGCGCTGCTGACCATCATCTGCATCGCATCGATCATCGGCACCGTGCTCAAGCAGCACGAGCCGATCAACAACTACATCAACCAGTTCGGGCCATTCTGGGCCGAGCTTTTCACCACCGCGCGCCTCGACTCGGTCTATAGCGCCTGGTGGTTCCTGTTGATCCTGGCGTTCCTCGTGATCAGCACTTCGCTGTGCATTGCGCGCAACACGCCACGCATCGTCGCGGACCTGCGCACCTACAAGGAAGGCATCCGCGTGCAGAGCCTGCGGGCCTTCGGACAGCGCGCTGAAACGCTTCTGGCGGAGACGCCGGACGTGGCGGCCAACCGAATCGGCCAGCTCCTTGTCAGCGGCGGCTGGAAAGTGAAATTGCAGCACCGGGAGGGCGACGGCTGGATGGTCGCTGCACGCGCGGGTGGTGCGCACAAGCTCGGCTATATCGCAGCGCATAGCGCGATCGTGCTGGTGTGTCTCGGCGGTCTGCTCGATGGCGACCTGATCGTGCGCGCGCAGACCTGGTTCAACGGCAAGAGCGTCTATACGGGCGGCGGGCTGATCGCGGACGTCCCTCCTCAGCATCGCCTGTCGCCGAACAACCCGACGTTCCGCGGCAACATCCTGGTGCCGGAGGGCGCGCAGTCGAGCGTGGCGATCCTCAACCAGTCCGATGGCGTGCTGCTGCAGGAACTGCCGTTCTCGATCGAGCTGAAGAAGTTCATCGTCGACTACTACTCGACCGGCATGCCCAAGCTGTTCGCGAGCGAAGTCGTGCTGCACGACCGCGAGACCGGCAAGGAAATCCCCGCGCGCATCGAGGTCAACCATCCTGCAAGCTACAAGGGCATCGAGATCTACCAGTCGAGCTTCGACGACGGTGGTTCGAGCGTGAAGCTCAAGGCCGTTCCGATGGCCGCCGCTGCCAAGCCCTTCGAGGTCGATGGCGTCATCGGGACCAGCACCGAGATTACCAACGGCACCGACCGGCTCGCGCTCGAATACACCGCCTTGCGGGTGATCAACGTCGAGAACTTCGGCGAGGGTGGAAGCGGCGCGATGACCAGCGGCGCCGATGTGCGCAAGGTTGACCTCCGCGGCGAACTCGAATCACGGCTCGGGGCTGCCAACAAGACGAACAAGCCGAAGGTGCTGCGCAACATCGGGCCCAGCATTGGCTACAAGCTACGCGATGCGGCAGGGCAGGCGCGCGAATTCCAGAACTACATGGTGCCGGTCGACACCGGCGACGGCCAGCCGGTGTTCCTGCTTGGCGTGCGCGAACGGCCCGACGAGCCTTTCCGTTACCTGCGCGTTCCGGCCGACGACAAGGGCTCGATGGACGATTTCGTCCGTATGCGCGAGACGCTGGCGGATAGCGCCGCGCGCTCGCGTGCCATCGACCGGTATATCGCGCGCGTGACCGACCCCAAGCGGCCCGAGTTGGCCGAGCAGCTTCGTGTCTCTGCGGGCCGTGCGCTCGCGCTCTTCGCAGGCGCGGAACGCGCCAAGGCCGACGCAGTGAGCACCGGCGGCTGGCAGGCCATTGCCGAATTCATGGAAGCCAACGTGCCGGAAGGCGAGCGCGAACGCGCCGGGGCCGTGTTGGTGCGCATCCTCAACGATGTGCTCTTCGAGGTGCTCAATGTGAGCCGCGAGAAGGCGGGCCTCGCGGCGCTGCCGGCCGATGAGAAGACGCAGGCCTATCTGACGCAGGCGGTGCTCGCCATCAGCGACGCGCATTTCTATCCGGCGCCGGTCGCGATGATGATGACCGACTTCAAGCAGGTGCAAGCCAGCGTGTTCCAGGTGGCGCGTGCCCCTGGCAAGAACGTCGTCTATCTGGGCTGCCTGTTGCTGATCATCGGCATTTTTGCCATGCTGTACGTCCGCGAGCGCAGGCTCTGGGTGTGGCTCGCGAAGAACGGCGCATCGGCAGACGGTACCGCGGCCACCATGGCTTTCTCGGTCAACCGCAAGACCATGGACAGCGATCGCGAATTCGAGCATCTCAAGGACAAGCTGCTCGCCATCAGGAAAGACACCGCGTCATGACCACGACCACCCTCACGCTCAATGACAGCTGGCTTTCGCGGCGCAATCTGTTCGACTGGGTCTTTGCCGTGCTGGTGCTGGCCGGCGGTCTCTTCGCGTTCTCGCGTTACGCGGCTTCGATGGACTACTACGAGAAGACCATCCTGATCGCCGCCATGGCAGCGGCGATCTGGATTGGCTGGTTCTGGCGCCCCTTGCGTGTGCTGGCGATCGTGGTGGCCGGTGCGTCCCTGCTCGCGATCGCGTCCTACCAGGGTGATCTGGCCCGGGCTGATTCGGTGTTCTGGCTCAAGTACTTCCTGTCGAGCCAGTCGGCGATCCTGTGGATGAGCGTGCTCTTCTTCATGAGCACGCTGTTCTACTGGATCGGTTTCTTCGGCGGCAAGCAGGGCGACACCATGGACCTCATCGGTTCGCGTCTCGCATGGGCCGCCGTGACCATGGCGCTGATCGGCACGATGGTCCGCTGGTACGAAAGCCATCAGCTCGGTCCGGACATCGGGCACATCCCGGTCAGCAACCTGTATGAAGTGTTCGTCCTCTTCTGCTGGCTGACGGCGGCGTTCTACCTCTACTTCGAATCGCGCTATCGCACCCGTGCATTGGGGGCGTTCGTGATGCTCGTGGTCAGCGCGGCGGTCGGGTTCCTGCTCTGGTACACGCTCGTACGCGATGCGCACGAGATCCAGCCACTGGTGCCGGCTCTGCAAAGCTGGTGGATGAAGTTGCACGTCCCGGCCAATTTCATCGGCTACGGGACCTTCTCGCTTTCCGCCATGGTCGCGTTCGCCTATCTGATCAAGGAGCAGGCCGATGAAACGCGCTGGTACAAGCTGACGCCGATCTGGCTGCTCGGCGTGGCGCTGTGCTTCGTCCCGGTGGCGTTCCGTCAGCGCGTGCAGGAAGCCGGCGGGAGCTACTGGGTGGGCTATGCGGCCATCTCGGCGCTGATTGCCGCGGGCATCCTGCTGGGCCGCCGCCGCATCGCGGCCCGGCTGCCGTCCAACGAGGTGCTGGACGACGTGATGTACAAGTCCATCACCGTCGGCTTTGCCTTCTTCACGATCGCCACGGTGCTCGGCGCGCTGTGGGCGGCGGACGCGTGGGGCGGTTACTGGAGTTGGGACCCCAAGGAGACCTGGGCGCTGATCGTCTGGCTCAACTATGCGGCCTGGCTGCATATGCGACTCGTGAAGGGGCTGCGCGGGACGGTCGCGGCCTGGTGGGCGCTTGCGGGCCTGGCGGTCACGACCTTCGCCTTCCTCGGCGTCAACATGTTCCTCAGCGGCTTGCACAGTTACGGCACTTTGTAGTGGGCGGGCGGCGCGGCGTGAACTGAATTCGGATCGCGCGTAACCAATTCGGGGCTGGCAACGAATCTATCCTTGCACGGCAGTTTCTGGTGAAAGGCGATCCATGCTGATTCAATCCCGCGACAGCGGCTTCATTCATCCCGATTCGAGCGACATCACGCCGCGTGGCGTGTACGAAGGGCGTCGCGACATGCTCAAGTGGCTGGCAACCGGCGTTGCCGGCGCCGCGATGGCGTCATGGGCGTCGCGCGAAGCACTTGCCGATGCAGTCGGCCCCGGAAAGCTGCCGCCGCTGCATGGGGCCAAATCGGCTGTCGCTGGCGCGCAGACGATGGAAAAGCCGACGGAGTACAAGGACGCCACGAGCTACAACAACTACTACGAGTTCGGCACCGACAAGGGCGATCCGGTCAAGAACGCCGGCACGCTCAAGACCCGTCCGTGGACCGTGGAGGTCGAAGGACTCGTCAACAAGCCCGGCAAGTACAACATCGAAGACCTGATCAAGCTCAGCGCCCAGGAAGAGCGCATCTATCGGTTGCGCTGCGTCGAAGGCTGGTCCATGGTGATTCCGTGGGTTGGCTATTCGCTTGCAGAGTTGATCAAGCGTGTCGAACCGCAGGGCAGCGCCAAGTACGTCGAGTTCGTGACGCTGGCCGACCCGAAGACCATGCCCTTCGTGGGCTCGCGCATTCTCGATTGGCCCTACACCGAAGGCCTGCGCATGGATGAGGCGATGCACCCGCTCACGCTGCTGACCTTCGGCATGTACGGCGAGGTGCTGCCCAACCAGAACGGTGCGCCCGTGCGCATCGTCGTGCCATGGAAGTACGGCTTCAAGAGCGGCAAGTCGATCGTCAAGATCCGTTTCGTCGAGAAGGAGCCCGGAACGGCGTGGAACAAGGCGGCGGCGAACGAGTACGGCTTCTATTCGAACGTGAACCCGAACGTCGACCATCCGCGCTGGAGCCAGGCCACCGAGCGCCGCATCGGCGATGGAGGCGGCCTGTTTGCCAAGCGCGCCAAGACGCTGCTGTTCAATGGCTACGAGGCGCAGGTCGGCCAGCTCTATGCAGGCATGGACCTGAAGAAGTACTACTGAGGCAGGTCTTCCAGTGAACAAGCTCCTGATGCACCCGGCGACCAAGCCGGTGATCTTCGTGCTTTGCCTGCTGCCGTTCGCGTGGCTGTTTTACGGCGCGCTCACCGACGGCCTCGGCGCGAATCCGGCAGAGCACCTGATCCGTTCGACGGGCGACTGGACGCTTCGCTTCATCTGCATCGTGCTGGCCGTCACGCCGCTGCGGGTCATCACCAAGACCAACGCGCTGGCGCGGTTCCGGCGGATGCTGGGGCTGTTCGCCTACTTCTATGTCGTCATCCATCTCTTGAGCTACAGCTGGTTCGACATGGGCTTCGAGCTGCAGGACATCGCGAAGGACATTGCCAAGCGGCCGTTTATCCTGGTTGGATTCAGCGGCTTCCTGCTGCTGACGCCACTTGCTGCGACGTCGTTCAATCGCGCGATCAAGGCGCTGGGCGCGAAGCGCTGGCAGGCGCTGCACCGATTGGTCTATGTGATTGCGGGGCTGGGTCTGCTGCACTTCTTCTGGATGCGGGCGGGCAAGAACAACTTCAGCGAAGTGTTCGTCTACGCCGCGATCATTGGCGTCCTGCTCGCCTGGCGAGTCTGGAATTTCGCGAGCAAGAAGAAGCCGGCACGGCCGATTGGCGTGCGGCCGCAGCCGACGGAATGATCCGCCGCTGCGGCAAGTTGCTCAGTCTTCGAAGCGTTCTGCGCGCAACTGGTCGTCGAGGGTTTCGCGCCTGCGGATGAGCGTGGCGCGTTCGCCGCTCACCAACACTTCGGCCGCCCGGCCCCGGGTGTTGTAGTTGCTGGCCATTGCCATGCAGTACGCGCCGGCCGAGAGGACCGCGAGCAGATCGCCTTGGGCGACCTGCAATTTGCGATCGCGTCCGATCCAGTCGCCGCTTTCGCACACCGGCCCGACCACGTCGTAAAGGACCGCCGTGCCGTCCGGGCGATCCTTCACCGGGACGATCTGATGGAAGGCCTGGTACATCGCCGGGCGAGGAAGGTCGTTCATCGCCGCATCGACGATGCAGAAGTTCTTCTCTTCGCCCGGCTTGGTGTAGAGCACCTCCGTGACGCAGACACCCGCATTGCCGACCAGCGAACGGCCGGGCTCGACGATGAGCCGGCGTTGTCCGAAGCCGCGCGCATCGAGGCGCGCCAGCATCTGCCGCCAGAGCGTATCGGCGCCGGGAGGCGTGTCGCCGTTGTAGTCGATGCCGAGACCGCCGCCGAAGTCGAGATGATGCAGCCGGATGCCGGTCTTCTCGATCGCCTCGACCAGATCGAGCACGCGCTCCAGTGCCTCGAGGTAGGGGGATACGTCAGTGATCTGCGAACCGATGTGGCAGTCGATGCCGACCACCTCGATTCCCTTGAGGGACGCGGCGTGTTGATAGATTGCCACCGCACGGTCATGGGCCACGCCGAACTTGTTGCCCTTGAGGCCCGTGGAGATGTAGGGATGCGTCTTCGGATCCACGTTGGGGTTGATCCGCACGCTGATCGCTGCGCGCCGACCTTCCTCGAGCGCGACTGCATTGAGGACCTCGAGCTCGGCCTCGCTCTCCACGTTGAAGCATCCGATGCCGGCGGCAAGCGCCTGTCGCATCTCGGCGCGTGTCTTGCCGACGCCGGAAAAGATCACCTTGGCCGGCTCGGCGCCCGCCGCGAGCACCCGTGCGAGCTCCCCGCCCGAAACGATGTCGAAGCCGCAGCCGGCTTGCGCGAATACGCGCAACACGCCCAATGAGGAGTTGGCCTTGATCGCATAGCAGACCAACGCGTCGCGGCCCTCGAAGCCACGCCGGTAGGCCGCGAGCGCGTCGAGCATCCATTGCTTCGAGTAGGTGAAGAGGGGGGTGCCGTGCTCGCGCGCGAGAGAGGCGATGGAGACGCCTTCGATCTGCAGATCGCCGTTCTTGCGTGCGATGTGCGGGTGTCCTGGAAGAAGTGCCGGCTGACTCATTTACTTGTTGCCTTCGGTGGATGCCGGAGCATTGTTTTCGTTTTGCGCGCCAGGAGCTTGCGCAGGTTTCGTCGGTGTTTCGGTCGTGGAACGGCCGGGGATCAGGACCTGGGGCAGGGTGGCCCGATCTTTTGCTGCGGGATCGGTCGGCAGGTACAGCGAGCCTTTTTGACCACAGGCGGTCAAGGCGACCCCAACGAGCGCGAGGCCAACGGCGCTCACTAGAATTTGGCGAACAGACATGGCGAAATTGTAGTAATGACCGACCCCGAGTACATGGACCACGCCGAGGCCGCACTGGCCGCGATCGAACGCAGCTGTGATCGCATCAACGATGCGACCGATGCCGACATCGACAATCAGCGCGTTGGTGGAATGATCACGATCACCTTCCGAAATGGCAGTCAGTTGATCGTCAACCTTCAGAAGCCGCTGCATGAAATCTGGCTTGCGGCGCGCTCCGGCGGTTATCACTACCGCCATGACGGCAACGCCTGGGTCGACACCAAGACCCACGAGGAATTCTTTGGCAACCTGACGCGCGAAGCGACGCTTCAGGCGGGGCTACCGCTGACTTTCTCCCTCGACTGATCAGTTCCGGAACAAGTCGAGGATCTTGCTGCGTTCTTCCGGCGGCGGCGGCGCGCCGATCGGTGGTGCCGAGATCGCCTCGGCCGGCGGCGTCGGGCCGGCCTCGACACCCAGGCTGGCGACGCCGCGACCCGGTGCGTAGTCGTCGTAGTACCACTCGCCGCCGACATTCACGACGCCTGCTGGCGCGGGCACCTCGGCAACCGGGACGCCCTTGATGGCCGTTTCCATGTAGGTGATCCAGATCGGCAGGGCCAAGCCACCGCCGGTCTCCTTGTCGCCGAGCTTGCGCGGCGTGTCGTACCCGATCCATGCAACCGCGGTCATCGTCGGCTGGAATCCGGCGAACCAGGCGTCCAGCGAGTCGTTCGTGGTGCCGGTCTTGCCATAGAGATCGGTGCGCTTGAGCGTCGCCTGTGCCTTGGCTGCCGTGCCGCCGCTCGCAACCGACTGCAGCAGGCTGTCCATGATGTACGCATTGCGCTGCGGGATCGCACGCATCGACTCGTTGAGCAGGGGAGGCTGTCTGTCGACCAGAACCTTGTCCTTGTGGTCGGTCACGCGCGTCACGAGATACGGGTTCACGCGGTAGCCGCCATTGGCGAAGACTGAATAGGCCGTCACCATCTGCATCGGCGTGACCGAGCCGGCGCCGAGCGCCATCGGGAGATACGCGGGATGCTTCTCGCGCTCGAAGCCGAAGTTGGTGATCCAGTCCTGCGCATAGCGCGTTCCGATCGACTGAAGGATGCGGATCGACACCATGTTCTTCGACTTCATCAGTGCGCGCCGCATCGGCATCGGACCTTCGAACTGGCCGTCATAGTTCTTCGGCTCCCAGGGCTGGCCGCCGGTGGTGCCGGCATCGAAGAACAGTGGCGCGTCATTGATGACCGTGCTGGGCGTGAAGCCCTTCTCGAGCGCGGCGGAGTAAATAAAGGGCTTGAAGCTCGATCCCGGCTGGCGCCAGGCCTGTGTGACGTGATTGAACTTGTTCTTGTCAAAGTCGAAGCCACCAACCATGGCCTTGACCGCGCCATCGCGCGGATCGGTAGCCACAAATGCGCCCTCGACTTCCGGCAACTGCGTGATCTCCCAGCTGCCCTTCGGTGTCTTGACAACGCGGATCACCGCGCCACGGCGGATTCTGATGTTCGGCGGTGCTTTGTCGGAGAGCCCCGACTGGGCGGGCTTCAGGCCTTCCCCGACGATCTGGACAGCGTCGCCGTTGCCGCGGACCGCATTGATCTCCTTGGCGTTGGCCTTGAGCACCACGGCCGACATCACGTCGCCGTTGTCAGGATGATCGGCGAGCGCGTCGTCCACGGCTTCGTCGAGCTCCTTGGAGTCGTTGGGAAGGTCGACGAACTTCTCGGGGCCGCGATAGATCTGCCGGCGCTCGTAGTCCATGATGCCCTTGCGAAGCGCACGGTAGGCGGCGGCCTGATCGGCCGCGACCAGCGTGGTGTAGACCTTGAGCCCCCGGGTGTAGGTGCTGTCGCCGTACTGCGCGTACATCAGTTGGCGAACCGTTTCGGCGACGTACTCCGCGTGCAGCCGTGACGGATCAGCTGCGTCGCGCAGATGCAGGTCTTCCTTCTTGGCTTCCGCTGCTTGCTCGGCGGTGATGAAGCCGGCTTCCTGCATGCGGTCGATCACGTAGAGTTGCCGCCCGCGGGCACGCGAAGGATTGTTGACGGGGTTATTGGCGCCCGGCGCCTTCGGCAGGCCGGCCAGCATCGCGGCCTGCGCAATCGTGATGTCCTGGAGCGGCTTGCCGAAATAGGCTTCGGATGCAGCAGCGAAGCCGTATGCCCGATTTCCGAGATAAATCTGGTTCACATAAATCTCGAGGATCTGGTCCTTCGTCAGAAGGTGCTCCAGCTTGAAGGTCAGAAGAACTTCATAAACCTTGCGGGTCAGTGTTTTTTCAGAGCTCAGGTAAACATTTCTCGCTACCTGCATCGTGATGGTCGATGCGCCCTGGCTTTTCACGCGGTTCAGATTTGCGAGTCCTGCGCGAAGCATTCCCTTGTAATCAACGCCTCCATGGTCATAAAAGCGTGCGTCTTCTGCGGCGAGAACAGCATCCTTCATGACTTTTGGGACGGTGGAAATCGGCGTCAGATTTCGCCGCTCTTCACCGAATTCGCCGATCAATATTCCTTCGGACGAAAACACGCGAAGCGGCAGCTTCGGCCGATAGTCCGAAAGCTCCGAAATATCGGGAAGATTGGGATAGGCCACAGCGAGCGCGACGGCGATGATGCAGACCACGGCGACCACACCGGCGACCGCGATCCCGAAGGCCCACAGTACGATCCGCATCAACCATGTCAGCCACGTCGAACGCTTGGGAGGAGGGGCTTTTGCAGGCCCTTTGGGTCGGGAGGTGTCGGGCATTGAGGCTGTCGGAGTCTGTCGAGCATTATAAAAACGCGGTCCGTGGGGCCGGCCGATTCGTAGCAGTTAGGACCCAAGTACTCTTATTTGTGACGAAAGTTGCAGAAGGGAACTGTTACGTCGACTTTTGACAACGATTGGCGCTGTAGGCGCGATCCTGCGCTTGGTTGGCACTGGGGCTTACTGCTAGCATGCAACCACACGCAAATTTTTCCAATCGTTACAAACGGATGGGATAGACCTTGATTGACCTGGGATCGTTATTTCGCCGTCAGCCCGCGCCTCTGCTCGGGCTGGACGTCAGTTCTTCCAGCGTCAAGCTCGTCGAACTCGGCCGTGATGCAAGCGGCAAGCTCGTGCTTGAGCGTTGCGCCATCGAGCCGCTGGAGCGTGGTTGGATCACCGACGGCAATGTCGAAAAATTCGATGAAGTGGCCGAGGCTGTGCGACGTGTCGTGCGCAAGAGCGGCACCCGCACCAAGAACGTTGCGCTGGCCCTGCCGCCATCGGCCGTCATCACCAAGAAGATCGTTCTGCCGGGTGGCATGAGCGAACAGGAACTCGAGATTCAGGTCGAGTCCGAGGCCAACCAATACATCCCGTTCTCGTTGGACGAGGTCAGCCTCGATTTCTGCGTGATGGGGCAAAGCGCCAGCTCCGCTGGCGATGTTGAAGTCCTCATCGCCGCCTCGCGCAAGGAAAAAGTTCAGGATCGCCAAGGCTTGGCTGAGGCTTCCGGCCTGAAGGCCGTGATCCTCGATGTCGAATCCTATGCATCGCGCCTCGCGACCGCGCGGTTGATCGAGCAGTTGCCCGCCCAGGGGCACGATGCTGTCGTGGCGCTCTTCGAGGTCGGTGCGTTCACCACCAGCATGCAGGTCCTGAAGAATCAGGAAGTCCTGTACGACCGTGACCAGGCGTTCGGCGGTGCGCAACTCACGCAGCTCATCGTGCGCCAATACGGTTTCTCCGCCGAAGAGGCCGAGGCCAAGAAGCGCAGCGGCGATCTGCCCGAAGACTACGGCTCCGGTGTGCTCAAGCCCTTCGTGGCGAGCATCGCGCAGGAAATCGCGCGCGCGCTTCAATTCTTCTTCACGAGCACGCCGCACAACCGGGTTGACTATGTGCTGCTGGCAGGAGGCTCGGCGTCGTTGCCTGGTCTGACCAGCGCCGTCACGCGCCAGACCTCCTTCGCGTGCTCGCTCGTGAATCCGTTCGATGGAATGGAAATAGGCAGCAGCATCCGCGAGAAGAAAGTGCGTCGTGAGGCACCGTCCTATCTGACGTCTTGCGGCCTCGCGATGCGGAGGTTTCTGCAGTGATCCTCATCAACCTGCTTCCCCATCGCGAGGCGGCGCGCAAGCGTCGTCGCGAGACCTTCTACGCCACACTAGGCTTGGCCGCGGTCGCTGGTGTACTGATCGCTGGCGGCGCCTATCTCTGGTTCCAGGCGCAAATCTCAAATCAGCAAGACAAGAACGGCATGCTGCAGTCGGCGATCACCAAGCTCGACGCCGAGATCAAGGAGATCTCGACATTGCAGGCGGAAATTGCCGCTCTTCGGGCGCGCCAACAAGCCGTGGAAGACTTGCAGGGTGACCGCAACATGCCTGTGCATCTGCTGAACGAACTCGTTCGTCAGTTGCCGGACGGTGTCTACCTGACCAGCATGAAGCAGGACAACCAGACGGTCACGCTGCAGGGCATGGCCCAATCGAATGAGCGTGTGTCCGAGTTGCTGCGCAACCTCGGCAACAACAGCCCGTGGCTGGTGAAGCCCGAACTGGTCGAGATCACGTCGACCAACATCAACCTCAGTCCCCGCGATCAGCGCCGTGTCGCCAACTTCACGATGCGTATCGGCCTGAAGCGGCCCACCGACGCTCAGAAGCCGGCCGCTCCAGCCATCCCGCCAGCCAAGGGGTAAGCGTCATCATGGCAACCAAACGCTCCTCTCCCAAGATCGATGTCGGGGCCGCGCTGCGGAGCTTCGGCGAGCAATTCCAGGGCCTCAATCCGAACGATCCTTCGGCTTGGCCTGCTATCCCGCGCTACGCGTTGTGTGTCGCCGTGGCTGCCGCGGTGGTCGTGGCGCTCTGGTTCTTCTGGCTCACCAATTCGAACGACGAACTGGAGGCGGCTCGCGCGAAGGAGGTCACTCTCAGAGCGGACTACCAGAAGAAGGTCGCCCAGGCAGCCAATCTCGAACTGCTGAAGAAGCAGCGCGAGCAAGTCCAGCAGTACGTCACGCTGCTCGAAAAGCAGCTTCCCAGCAAGGCTGAAATGGACGCACTGCTGTCGGACATCAACCAGGCTGGTCTTGGTCGCAGTCTCCAGTTCGAGCTGTTCAGGCCGGGGCAGGTTTCGGTCAAGGACTACTACGCCGAACTCCCGATCGCGGTGCGTGTGACCGGGCGCTATCACGACATGGGCGCTTTCGCCGCCGATGTTGCGAACCTCTCGCGCATCGTGACCTTGAACAATCTCTCCGTGACGCCTACGAAGGACGGTGCGCTCGTGATGGATGCGACCGCACGGACCTATCGCTATCTGGACGAGCAAGAGCAGAACATGCAGAAGCGCGCAGCAGCCGGGGCGAAGAAGAAATGAGAACGCTCGGATTCCTAGGGCTCTGTGCCGCCGTCGTGGGGCTGAGTGGGTGCTTCGGTTCAGATCAGGACGAACTTCGTACCTGGATGACCGAGCAGCGCGCGCAAGTCAAACCGAATGTGCCGCCTATCGCCGAACCCAAGAAGTTCACGCCGCAGGCCTACACCGAGGCCGGCGCTGTCGAGCCGTTCAACATGCAGAAGCTGACGCAGGCTCTTCGCCGTGACTCGAATCAGCCGAGCACGTCGGGCCTGATCGCTCCTGAGCTGACTCGCCGCAAGGAGGCTCTGGAAGCCTTCCCGCTTGACTCCATGGCGATGGTGGGCAGCCTCAATCGAAACGGACAACCGGTTGCCCTGATCAGCGTCGACAAGCTGCTCTATCAAGTAAAGGTGGGCAACTACCTGGGACTCAACTACGGGAAGATCACCCGTATCACCGAAACCGAACTCGCCTTGCGTGAAATCGTGCAGGACGCCGCCGGTGAATGGATCGAACGCGTGGCGACGCTGCAGTTGCAAGAGAGGACGAAATGAATCAACAAAAATCGATGCTCGCGCACTGGCTGCGCGCTGCGGGTGCGGCTGTCTTGGCATTCAGTGCCGCGGCCATCGTGCATGCCCAGAATGCCATCGAATCGGTCACGAGTTCGATGCAGTCGGGTTCGGAAGTCGTCCGGATCGATTTCTCGAAGCCACTCGCTGCGCCGCCCACCGGGTTTGCAATCCAGACTCCGGCACGTGTTGCGCTCGATTTCCCGGGGGTGACGAACGCAATCGGTCGCTCTGCCATTGATGTCAATCAGGGCAATCTGCGCTCGATCAACGTGGTTCAGGCCGGCGAGCGTACGCGCCTCGTGCTGAACCTCAAGCAAGCGACCGCATACAAGACCGAGATTCAGGGCAACTCGCTGCTGGTCGCGCTGGAGCCTGTACCCGGTGTTGCGCTGGCGCAGTCGGCGCAGGGCGCGTTCGCGGAAAACCGCAATCGCGACATGCTGCCGTTGAAGGATGTGGACTTCCGTCTCGGCTCCGACAACACCGGTCGGGTGATCGTCGATCTGGCCAACAACCAGGTGGGCGTGGACATTCGCCAGCAGGGCAAGAACCTCGTCGTCGAGTTCACCAAGTCGACGCTGCCGGAAGGTCTGCGCCGCCGACTCGACGTGGCGGATTTCGGCACGCCGGTTCAGATGGTGACGACCCAGCAAGTGGGCGACCGCGTGCGCATGACCATCGAGCCCAAGGGTGAGTGGGAGCACAGCGCCTATCAAAGCGAAAACCAGTTCGTTGTCGAAGTTCGCCCGCGCAAGATCGACCCGACCAAGTTGACCCAGGGCATTGGCTACAGCGGCGAAAAGCTCTCGCTGAACTTCCAGAACATCGAAGTCCGCTCGCTGCTCCAGGTGATCGCCGATTTCACGAACTTCAATATCGTGACCTCGGATTCCGTCACGGGCGCACTGACCCTTCGCCTGAAGGATGTGCCATGGGATCAGGCGCTGGACATCATCCTGCAGGCCAAGAACCTCGGCATGCGCAAGAACGGCAGCGTCCTCTGGATTGCTCCGAAGGATGAAATCAACGCTAAGGAAAAGCTGCAGTTCGAGGCGGAAAACGCCATCCAGAATCTTGAGCCGCTGCGCACGCAATCCTTCCAACTCAACTACACCAAGGCCGTGACGATCGCCCAGGGTCTCACCGGTACCGGCACCGCCAGTGGCGGTGGAGGCGGTGCGGGCTCGACGACCCGCATCCTGAGCCCGCGCGGCAGCGTGCTCGCCGAAGCGCGGACCAATCAGCTCTTCGTGTCGGACATCCCGTCGCGCCTTGCACAAGTGGCCGAACTGATCCAGAAGCTCGACGTGCCTGTCCGCCAGGTTCTGATCGAAGCCCGGATCGTCGAAGCGTCGGACACCTTCGGTAAATCGCTCGGTGTGAAGATGGGCGGCGGTGTCATCAACAACAACAACAGCGTGGGCACCTTCCCGTCCGTGACCGGCGGCGGAACCACCGGCAGCACGACGCTGAACGCGGACGGCACTATTTCGACGACTCGTACGAACACGCTGCCGACCGTGACGTTCCCTTCGTTCACGCAGGGTAATTTCGTCAACCTGCCATCCACTGGCGTGTCTGGCAACGGCAACGCACCGGGCACTTTCGCGATCTCGCTGTTCAACTCGGCGTTCTCGCGGATGCTGAACCTCGAAATCTCTGCCTTGGAAGCAGACGGCAAGGGCAAGGTGGTATCGAGCCCGCGAGTGGTGACCGCTGACCAGACCAAGGCGCTGATCGAGCAGGGTACGGAACTACCGTATCAGGTTGCAACTTCGAGCGGCGCGACCTCCATCGCGTTCCGCAAGGCCAACCTCAAGCTCGAGGTGACGCCCCAGATTACGCCCGAAGGCAACATCATCCTGACGCTGGACGTCAACAAGGACACGGTGGGTCAGGCGACCACCGCAGGCTTCGCGATCAACACGAAGCATGTGCAGACCGAGGTGCTGGTGGAGAACGGTGGCACGGTCGTCATTGGTGGTATCTTCGAGCTCACCGAAACCAACGACGAATCGCGCATACCGGTGCTGGGTGAAGTGCCTTATCTGGGCGCACTATTCCGTACGCGCAATCGCGTTGCCAACAAGACCGAAATGCTCGTCTTTATCACCCCGAAGATGATTACCGACCGTAACGCCGCGCGGTGACGCGCGGTGTTCGCAGCACCGCGTGGCGGTCGCACTCGTCGGATTGCCCGGCGCCGGCAAATCTGCAGTGGGCCGGCGCCTCGCGCAACGTCTTGAAGTCCCCTTCATCGATAGCGATCACGTGATCGAGGAGCGGATCGGCTGCTCGATCCGCGACTACTTCGAGCGGGAAGGGGAAACCAGCTTCCGGGACCTCGAACAGGCTGTCATTGCCGAACTCGCTGCGGCGCCCCACGGTATTGTTGCGACGGGCGGTGGCGCCGTTCTGCGGGAGGCCAACCGGGCCGCCTTGCGCTCGGGCTTTCATGTGATCTACCTTCGGTCGGCGCCCGAAGACCTGTTTCGACGTCTCCGGCACGATGTCAAGCGCCCGCTTCTGCAAGTCGCCGATCCGCTCGGGCGTTTGCGCGAACTGTATGGCGCCCGAGACCCGCTGTATCGAGAGACTGCCCACGACATTGTCGAAACCGGGCGTCCGACGGTCGCGATGCTGGTCAACATCATCGTGATGCAACTTGAGCTCGCGGGCATCGCGTCTCCGCCGCCCGGCACCGATCTTCCCGACTGACAGAGCGTGTTTGGGCATGCACCTAAACTCGGGGCATGCCATTGTCCGCCCCACCTGAAAGCGTCGAGATCCAGCTCGGCGACCGGAGTTACCCGATCCTGATCGGCAGCGGCTTGCTCGGTGACCCGGGCAGTTATGCTGCGCTCCCTTCCGCCGCCACGGCGCTGATCGTCACGAACACCACCGTTGCGCCGCTCTACGCCGAGACATTGCGTGCGGCGCTTGCGAACCGATTTCGCGCCGTTCACCTGCTCGAACTGCCGGATGGCGAAGCGTACAAAGACTGGCAGACGCTGAATCTCATCTTCGATGCATTGCTTTCCCATGGGTGCGATCGCAAGACGGTGCTTTTTGCGCTCGGCGGCGGCGTCGTCGGGGACATGACGGGCTTTGCCGCAGCGAGCTACATGCGCGGCGTGCCGTTTGTCCAGGTGCCGACGACCTTGCTGGCGCAAGTCGATTCTTCGGTGGGCGGCAAGACGGCCATCAATCACCCGCTCGGCAAGAACATGATCGGCGCGTTCTATCAGCCCCGGCTGGTGTTGTGCGACCTTTCGACGCTGACAACGCTCCCGCCGCGCGAACTTAGCGCCGGCCTCGCGGAGATCATCAAATACGGGCCGATCCATGACATGGCATTCATGGATTGGATCGAAGCGAACATCGATGCGATGGTCGCGCGCGATCCCTCGGCACTGGCACATGCGGTCAAGCGCAGTTGCGAGATCAAGGCCGAAGTCGTCGGGCAGGATGAGCGCGAAACCGGCTTGCGCGCCATCCTGAATTTCGGGCACACCTTCGGGCACGCCATCGAATCGGGTCTGGGCTATGGCGAATGGTTGCACGGCGAGGCGGTCGGCTGCGGCATGGTCATGGCTGCGCATCTGTCGCAGCGCCTCGGCGGCGTGGATGAAGCCTTCGTGCAACGCCTCACCGCATTGATTCAGAAGGCGGGGCTGCCGGTCGTCGGGCCTGCGCTCGGGGCGGAGCGCTATCTCGAACTGATGCGCATCGACAAGAAATCCGAAGCCGGCGAGATCCGGTTCGTCGTTATCGACAAACCGGGCTCGGCCATCATGCGCGGTGCGCCCGACGCGATGGTGCGCGAGGTGCTCGCGCAGTGCTGCGAGAAGAACTGAGCGGCGCGGATGAGCCTCGCGCCTTACGCCAGCCATGCGTCGCTTTCGCGCGGACGCAGGCATGCCGAAGAGCCGGCTCCCACGCGCGATGCGTTCCAGCGCGATCGCGATCGCATCGTGCATTCGACCGCCTTCCGGCGCCTCGTCTACAAGACGCAGGTGTTCCTCAATCACGAAGGCGATCTGTTCCGGACTCGCTTGACGCACTCGCTCGAAGTGGCTCAGCTTGGCCGCTCGATCGCGCGGGCGCTCCGGCTCAATGAGGACCTCGTCGAGGCCATCGCGCTCGCACATGATCTCGGGCACACGCCGTTCGGCCATGCCGGCCAGGACGCGCTCGATGCCTGCATGCAGGACCACGGAGGTTTCGAGCACAACCTGCAAAGCTTGCGAGTGGTGGATGAGCTCGAGCAACGTTACCCCCGATACGACGGACTCAATCTGAGCTTCGAGACGCGCGAGGGCATCCTCAAGCACTGTTCGCGCGCCAATGCGGAGCGTCTCGAAGCCGCAGAGCCGGACGGCGTGGCCCGGCGGTTCTGCGATCGCACACAGCCCAGCCTGGAGGCACAACTCTGCAACCTCGCCGACGAGATCGCCTACAACGCGCATGACATCGACGATGGTGTCAGGTCGGGTCTGATCGATATCGAACTGCTGGGCGAACTCGCCCTGTTCGAGCGCTATCGCAAGGAGACACTCGATGAGTACCCGGCGCTTCGCGGAAGGCGGGTGCTCTACGAAGCAATCCGGCGCATGCTCAGCGCGCAGGTATACGACGTCATCGACGCAACCTCGGCGGCGGTCCGGTCCGCGTCGCCTTCCGATGCGGATGCGGCGCGAAAAGCGGGGCCGCTTGTTCTCTTCAGCGAGACCATGCGCCGCGAATCCTCAGAACTCAAGCGCTTCCTGTTTCGCAATCTGTACCGGCATCCGCGGGTCATGGCGACCACCGAGCAGGCGAAGGAGGTCGTTCGCGACCTGTTCGAGGGGTACCTTGCCGATGCCGCTCAGATGCCCGAACGCTACGCGGAGCGCGCGGACCGGCATCGGGCGGTGGCGGACTATATTGCCGGGATGACCGATCGTTTCGCGATTCGTGAATACGAGCGCCTGACCGGACGGCGGTGGATCGAATGAGCAACAGCCACAAGACCGGCGTGCGCGTGCCCCCAGCCGCACTCGCTGTGGTTGCCGCAGGGGTCGCTGCGGCGCTGCACATCGGGAAGCTGCCACCGGCAGTGCCGGCGCTGCAATCCGGACTCGGCATCAGCTTGGTCGAAGCTGGCTTCCTGCTGTCGCTGATACAGGTCGCCAGCATGACCCTCGGCGTCTTCGTCGGCCTCGCGGCTGACTCGATCGGCCTGCGTCGGAGCATGTTGATGGGACTCGTACTCGTGTCCTGCGCCAGCCTTCTGGGCGGCTTCGTCGGCGCCTCGATCCACGACAAGGCGCATGCGCTTCCGCTGCTCCTTGCGCTACGGGCGCTCGAAGGCTTCGGCTTTCTGCTCGCGGTCATGCCTGGACCGGGTCTGATCCGCGCCATGGTTCCCCCCAGCGCCGAAAAGGCCGCAATGGGGCTCTGGGGTGCGTACATGCCGCTCGGCGTTGCGCTTGGGCTGCTTGCCGGCCCGGCCTTCATCGCCTGGCTCGATTGGGCGGGTTGGTGGTGGGCCCTGGGGCTGCTTTCCGCCGCGGCCGCGGTGTGGGTTGCCGCCGTGGTTCCGAGTGATCGGCTCCGAAGATCGGCCGCCGCCGGAGCCGCGGAGGCATGGCCTGCCCGCCTGCGCGAAACCGCGAGCGCCAGCGGTCCTTGGACGCTGGCATTGGCCTTCGCCGTCTATTCGTCGCAATGGATGGCCGTGATCGGATTCCTGCCGGCGATCTATGTCGATGCCGGCGTTCCCGCAGGATGGACGGCCGCGCTGACAGCCCTTGCGGCGGCGATGAACATCGTCGGCAACGTGACGGGTGGGCGGCTGTTGCAGCACGGTGTGGCACCGGACCGCCTGCTTCGCTGGGGCTTTGTCGTCATGGCGCTCGGCAGCGTGGCGGCATTCGCGCAGATCGGTGCGCCGCAAGACGCGTTGAGCCTTCCGCCTGCGCTTCGCTACCTCGCCGTCTGCATGTTCTCGCTCGCGGGCGGAGTGATTCCGGCCACCTTGTTCATGTTGGGCGTGCGGCTGGCGCCTGGGCCGTCCACCGTGTCCACGACGATCGGGCTGATGGTGCAGGCATCTTCCCTGGGTCAGTTCGCTGCTCCGCCGTTCGTCGCGTGGATCGCGCATCGCGCGGGCGGGTGGCAATGGACCTGGGTCGTGACACTGACTTGTTCGCTGTTGGGCATCGCCTTGGCCGCCCGACTGTCGCCGGCCCTTCCGCGCAGGGGGACTGCATGAATTCCTCCACCGTCTCCGCGGAGCAGGCCGAGGCCGATACCCGCCGCTGGCTCGAGCGTGCCGTGATCGGGCTCAACCTGTGTCCGTTTGCCAAGGCCGTCCACGTCCGCGGACAAGTCCACTATGCGATGTATCCATCACCCGACGAATCTGGGTTGATCGATGCGCTTGTCGATGAGGCCAGGGCGCTTCGCGACATCAGCGCCACCGAAAGAGATACGACGCTCCTGATTGCGCCCAACACCTTGACCGATTTTCTCGACTTCAACGATTTCCTCGCGCGCGCCGAACGGCGGCTCGCCCGCGAAGGCTTCGACGGCGAACTCCAGCTGGCCAGCTTTCACCCGCATTTCCAGTTCGCCGGCACGGAAGCGGACGACATTACGAACGCGACCAACCGGGCGCCTTACCCCACGCTGCATCTTCTGCGCGAGGAGAGTGTGGATCGCGCGGTCGAAGCCTTTCCGGACGCCGAGGCCATCTTCGGTCGCAATATGGAGACGCTGGAGAACCTCGGCCCCTCAGGGTGGGAGGCGCTAGACGTCGGCCCGGGAGCGGCGCGATGAGCAAGCTGGCAAAGGCGGAGAAGGCGGCAAAGGCCGAAGTGCAAGGCGAGCTGCGTCCGGGGCAGTCCGTCGAACTGCTCAAGGAACTGCACATCCTCACCCGCGAAGGCCGGCTCAACCAGGATTCGCGGCGAAAGCTCAAACAGGTCTACCACCTGTTCCAGTTCATCGAGAAGCTGCTGCAGGAGCTGCCGGGTGACGGTGCAGGGGCGACGCTGGCCGACCACGGCGCGGGCAAGTCGTATCTCGGATTCATCATCTACGACCTGTTCTTCAAGGCGCGGGGCGGCGGACATGTGTACGGCATTGAGACGCGCACCGATCTGGTCGACAAGTCGCGGGCACTGGCAGGGCGCCTGCATTTCGAGCGCATGTCGTTCCTCAACCTGACCGTGGCCGAATCCGCGACCGCCACCGAGCTTCCCGAGCGAATCGACGTCGTCACCGCGCTGCACGCCTGCGACACCGCTACGGACGACGCCATCGCATTCGGGCTCGCCAAGCATGCGAGCTTCATGGTGCTGGTGCCGTGTTGCCAGGCCGAAGTCGCCGCCTGCCTGCGCCAGACCAAGGCCCTCGCGTTGTCGCGCACGCCGCTGGCCGAGCTCTGGCGGCATCCGCTGCATACGCGCGAGATCGGCAGCCAGCTCACCAACGTGTTGCGGTGCCTCTATCTCGAGGCGAATGGCTACCAGGTCACCGTGACCGAGCTCGTCGGCTGGGAGCACAGCATGAAGAACGAGCTCATCATCGCCCGCCATACCGGCCAGCGAAAGGCGAGCGCCGCTGCGAGGCTGAGCGAATTGCTGGCCCAGTTCGGCCTCGAGTCGCTGATGGAGACGCGCTTCAGGCTGCCCTGAATCAACGGACCCCGCGCCATGGCCCGACTGCCCCGTCTCACGCTGGCTGATCAGCCGCACCACATTGTCCAGCGCGGCAACAACCGGCAGCCGATCTTCATGGACAGTGCGGATCACCAAATGATGCTGGGCCTCCTGGGCGAGAACGCGGTGCGCCACGGGGTCGCCATTCATGCGTACGTCCAGATGGAAAACCATCTTCACCTGCTGGCCACGCCTTCCACGGCTGATGGGCTGCCACAATGGGTTCAGGCAGTCGGAAGGCGCTATGTCCGGTACTTCAATGACCGCCACGGACGCACCGGTACGTTGTGGGAGGGGCGCTACAAGTCGACCCTGATCCAGCCCGAGCACTACCTGCTGGCCTGCATGGCCTACATGGACCTCAATCCGGTGCGCGCCGGGCTGGTTGCGGATGCCCGGGACTACCCGTGGTCGAGCTATGGCCACTACGCCGGGCTGCGCCACGACAAGCTGCTGACGCCGCATCCCCTCTATTGGGCGCTCGGCAACACGCCGTTCGCGCGCGAAGCTGCCTACGCTGAGTTGGTGCGCGCGGGGATTTCCGAGGCCGATCGGGTGCTGCTCACCGAAGGCGTACTTCGCGGTTGGGCCGTCGGCGACCGCCACTTCCTCGAATCGTTACAAAAAACCACAGAACGCCGGATTCGAAAGGCGCGTCCAGGACGCCCCCGTTTGCCGCGCGAATCAAGCTCGTAAGCGCCTGAGCACTAGGTTCAACAAGGGCTCAGTGCTACTGTTTTTGATGTGTCCCCATTTAAATGTTGACAAATATGGGCAAGATTTAATTCAGATCTGACCCCAATTAAACCGTTTGGCATTATTTGTGCAAAGCAATATGCTCCCTTTCCCTGCGAAAACTGAAGGAGCACGCCATGACGACGGCTGCCGAGATCGAGCATCTCCAACAACATGGTCTTTATTCCGCCGCTGACGAACACGACGCCTGCGGTGTCGGCTTCGTGGCCCATATCAAGGGCGAAAAGAGCCACGCTATCGTTGGCCAGGCGCTCAAGATCCTCGAAAATCTGGATCACCGTGGCGCAGTGGGCGCTGACAAACTCATGGGTGACGGCGCTGGCATCCTGATCCAGCTCCCCGATTTGCTCTACCGCGAGGAGATGGCGAAGCAGGGCGTCACGCTTCCTCCTCCGGGCGAATACGGCGTCGGCATGATCTTCCTGCCGAAGGAGCACGCATCCCGCGAAGCCTGCGAGCAGGAACTGGAGCGCGCCGTCAAGGCCGAAGGCCAGGTTCTCCTGGGTTGGCGCGACGTGCCGGTCAACCACGAAATGCCGATGTCGCCCACGGTGCGCGCCAAGGAGCCGCTCCTGCGCCAGATCTTCATCGGCCGCGGCAACGACGTGATCGTGCAGGACGCGCTGGAGCGCAAGCTCTACGTGATCCGCAAGACCGCCAGCGCGAACATCCAGCGCCTGAAGCTCAAGCACAGCAAGGAATACTACGTTCCGAGCATGTCGAGCCGTACGGTCGTCTACAAGGGCCTGCTGCTCGCTGACCAGGTCGGCACCTACTACCTCGACCTGCAGGACAAGCGCTGCGTCTCGGCGCTCGGCCTCGTGCACCAGCGCTTCTCGACCAACACATTCCCCGAGTGGCCGCTCGCCCACCCGTACCGCTATGTCGCCCACAACGGCGAAATCAACACGGTCAAGGGCAACTACAACTGGATGAAGGCACGCGAAGGCGTGATGTCCTCGCCGGTGCTGGGCGCCGACCTGCAGAAGCTCTATCCGATCAGCTTCGCCGGCCAGTCAGACACCGCGACGTTCGACAACTGCCTCGAACTGCTCACGATGGCTGGCTACCCGATCAGCCAGGCTGTGATGATGATGATCCCCGAGCCGTGGGAGCAGCACGCCACCATGGACACGCGCCGCCGCGCGTTCTATGAATACCACGCAGCGATGCTGGAGCCGTGGGACGGCCCCGCGTCGATCGTCTTCACCGATGGCCGCCAGATCGGCGCCACGCTCGATCGCAACGGCCTGCGTCCCTCGCGCTACTGCGTGACCGACGACGACCTCGTC
This sequence comes from Variovorax sp. Sphag1AA, assembly GCF_014192575.1. Lineage (GTDB taxonomy): Bacteria > Pseudomonadota > Gammaproteobacteria > Burkholderiales > Burkholderiaceae_C > Variovorax. The sequence continues at coordinate 444,678 of NZ_JACHYC010000002.1, forward strand.
ATCATGGGTTCCGAGTCCGGTGTGCTGCCGGTGCCCGAGCAGAAGATCGTCCGCAAGTGGCGTCTGCAGCCCGGCAAGATGTTCCTGATCGACCTGGAGCAGGGCCGCATGATCGATGACGAGGAGGTCAAGGCCACCCTCGCGAACAGCAAGCCCTACAAGCAGTGGATCGAGAACCTGCGCATCAAGCTCGACAGCGTCGAAGCCGAGCCCGTGCAGCCGCTGACGAGCGAAGTCACGCTGCTCGACCGCCAGCAGGCCTTCGGCTACACGCAGGAAGACATCAAGTTCCTGATGAGCCCGATGGCAGCGGCCGGCGAAGAGGGCATCGGCTCGATGGGCAATGACAGCCCGCTGGCCGTGCTCTCCAACAAGAACAAGCCGCTCTACAACTACTTCAAGCAGCTGTTCGCGCAGGTGACGAACCCGCCGATCGACCCGATCCGCGAAGCGATCGTGATGTCGCTGGTGTCCTTCATCGGCCCGAAGCCGAACCTGCTGGACATCAACCAGGTCAACCCGCCGATGCGGCTCGAAGTGAGCCAGCCGATCCTCGACTTCGCCGACATGGCGAAGCTGCGCGACATCGGCAAGTACACGCAGGGCAAGTTCAAGAGCTACACGCTCGACATCACCTATCCGCTCGCATGGGGCGAAGAGGGCGTTGAAGCCAAGCTCGCGTCGCTGTGCGCCGAGGCGGTCGATGCGATCAAGCTCGGCCACAACATCCTGATCGTGAGCGACCGCAACGTCGGTCCGTCGCAGATCGCGATCCCGGCGCTGCTCGCGCTGTCCGCCGTGCATCAATACCTCGTGCGTGAGGGCCTGCGCACCACGGCCGGCCTCGTCGTCGAGACGGGCTCGGCGCGCGAAGTCCATCACTTCGGCGTGCTCGCCGGCTACGGCGCGGAAGCGGTTCACCCGTACCTCGCGATGGAAACGCTGGCCGCGATGCACGAAGACCTCTCGGGCGATCTGAGCGCCGAGAAGGCCATCTACAACTACGTCAAGGCAATCGGCAAGGGTCTGTCGAAGATCATGTCGAAGATGGGTGTCAGCACCTACATGAGCTACTGCGGTGCGCAGTTGTTCGAAGCCATCGGCCTGAACACCGAAACGGTCGAGAAGTACTTCACCGGCACCGCGAGCCGCGTCGAGGGCATCGGCGTGTTCGACATCGCCGAGGAAGCGATCCGCATGCACAAGGCGGCCTTCAGCGACGACCCGGTGCTCGCGCACATGCTCGACGCCGGCGGCGAATACGCCTGGCGCACGCGCGGCGAAGAGCACATGTGGACGCCTGACGCCATCGCCAAGTTGCAGCACAGCACGCGCGCCAACAACTTCAACACCTACAAGGAATACGCGCAGATCATCAACGACCAGAACCGCCGGCACCTCACGCTGCGCGGCCTGTTCGAGTTCAAGTTCGATCCGTCCAAGGCGATTCCCGTGGACGAAGTCGAGCCCGCGAGCGAGATCGTCAAGCGCTTTGCGACCGGCGCGATGTCGCTCGGCTCGATCAGCACCGAAGCGCATTCCACGCTGGCGATTGCCATGAACCGCATCGGCGGCAAGAGCAACACCGGCGAAGGCGGCGAAGATCCCGCGCGCTATCGCAACGAGCTCAAGGGCATTCCGATCAAGATGGGCGACACGCTCAAGAGCGTGATCGGCGAGTCGAACGTCGAAGTCGACCTGCCGCTGAAGGATGGCGATTCGCTGCGTTCCAAGATCAAGCAGGTCGCTTCGGGCCGTTTCGGCGTTACCGCCGAATACCTGTCGTCGTCGGACCAGATCCAGATCAAGATGGCGCAGGGCGCGAAGCCCGGCGAAGGCGGCCAGCTGCCGGGCGGCAAGGTGTCGCAGTACATCGGCGCGCTCCGCTACTCGGTGCCGGGTGTCGGCCTGATCTCGCCGCCGCCGCACCACGACATCTATTCGATCGAGGATCTGGCCCAGCTGATCCACGACCTGAAGAACGTCGCGCCCCATGCGAGCGTCAGCGTCAAGCTGGTGAGCGAAGTGGGCGTGGGCACCATCGCCGCAGGCGTTGCCAAGTGCAAGAGCGATCACGTCGTGATCGCCGGCCATGATGGCGGCACGGGCGCTTCGCCCTGGTCGTCGATCAAGCACGCGGGCAGCCCGTGGGAAATCGGCCTGGCTGAAACGCAGCAGACGCTGGTGCTCAACCGCCTGCGCGGCCGCATCCGCGTGCAGGCCGACGGCCAGATGAAGACCGGCCGCGACGTCGCGATCGGCGCGCTGCTCGGTGCGGACGAGTTCGGCTTCGCGACCGCACCGCTGGTGGTCGAGGGCTGCATCATGATGCGCAAGTGCCACCTGAACACCTGCCCGGTGGGCGTGGCCACGCAGGACCCGGTGCTGCGCAAGAAGTTCTCGGGCCGGCCCGAGCACGTCGTCAACTACTTCTTCTTCGTCGCCGAGGAAGTCCGCCAGATCATGGCGCAGCTCGGCGTGCGCAAGTTCGACGACCTGATCGGTCGTGCCGACCTGCTCGACACCCGCAAGGGCATCGAACACTGGAAGGCGCGCGGCCTCGATTTCAGCCGCCTGTTCGCGCAGCCGAACGTGCCGGCCGAAGTGGCGCGCTACCACGTCGACCTGCAGGATCACGGCCTCGCGAAGAGCCTGGACAACAAGCTCATCGAACGCTCGCGTCCCGCCATCGACAAGGGCGAGAAGGTGCAGTTCATCGAAGTCGCCCGCAACGTCAACCGTTCGGTCGGCGCGATGCTCTCGGGCGCGCTGACCAAGGTGCATCCGCAGGGCCTGCCGGACGACTCGATCCGCATCCAGCTCGAAGGCACGGGCGGCCAATCGTTCGGCGCCTTCCTGGCCCGCGGCATCACGCTGTACCTGATCGGCGATGCCAACGATTACACCGGCAAGGGCCTCTCGGGCGGCCGCGTGGTGGTGCGTCCGAGCCTCGACTTCCGCGGCGAAGCCATCCGCAACACCATCGTCGGCAACACCGCGCTGTACGGCGCGACCACCGGCGAGGCCTATTTCTGCGGCGTGGCCGGCGAGCGTTTCGCGGTGCGTCTGTCGGGGGCGACGGCAGTCGTTGAAGGCACCGGTGACCACGGTTGCGAATACATGACCGGCGGCACGGTGGCCGTGCTCGGCAAGACCGGCCGCAACTTCGCCGCCGGCATGAGCGGCGGCGTCGCCTTCGTCTACGACGAAGACGGCCAGTTCGCCTCACGCTGCAACCTCTCGATGGTGTCGCTCGACAAGGTCCTGACCTCGGCCGAGCAGACCGCGAGCGTGCATCGCAAGGTCTGGCACGACGGCGAGACCGACGAAGCGCGCCTGAAGAAGCTGCTCGAGGAGCACCACCGTTGGACCGGCAGCAAGCGCGCACGCGAGCTGCTCGACAACTGGGCGGTCGCGCGCACCAAGTTCGTGAAGGTGTTCCCGAACGAATACAAGCGCGCCCTGGCCGAGATGCACGACCGCGAGGTCGAGCTCACGAGCAGCGGCAACAACGCACACGCGGGCATGGAACCCCATGCAGCCGCGAAGCCGGTGGCGGCAGTCTGACGCCAATCAGAACGAAGAACAGAGGTAAGCACGATGGGAAAAATCACCGGCTTCATGGAGCATGAACGGATCGAGGAGGGCTACAAGCCCGTCGATGAACGGGTCAAGCACTACAAGGAATTCGTCGTCGGCCTGGACGACGCGCAGGCCAAGGTCCAGGGCGCACGCTGCATGGACTGCGGCACGCCGTTCTGCAACAGCGGCTGCCCGGTCAACAACGTCATTCCAGACTTCAACGACCTTGTCTATCGCGCCGACTGGCAGAGCGCCTTCGTGGTGCTCGATTCGACCAACAACTTCCCGGAGTTCACCGGCCGCATCTGCCCCGCGCCCTGCGAGGCGGCCTGCGTGCTCAACGTGAACGACGACGCGGTCGGCATCAAGTCGATCGAGCACGCGATCATCGATCGCGCATGGGATGAGGGCTGGGTCGCGCCGCGCGTGGCGAAGCACAAGACCGGCAAGAAGGTCGCCGTGGTCGGTTCGGGCCCGGCGGGCATGGCGGCTGCGCAGCAGCTGGCGCGCGTCGGCCACGACGTGACGCTGTTCGAGAAGAACGACCGCATCGGCGGCCTGCTGCGCTACGGCATCCCCGACTTCAAGATGGAGAAGTCGCACATCGATCGTCGCGTTGAGCAGATGAAGGCTGAGGGCGTCACCTTCCGTACCGGCGTGATGGTCGGCGCGGCCAAGGATCCGCTCGGCAAGGGCTCCAAGGTGACGAACTGGGCCAAGGAAACCGTCACGCCCGAGGAACTCCAGAAGGAGTTCGATGCCATCGTGCTGACGGGCGGTGCCGAGCAATCGCGCGACCTGCCCGTGCCGGGCCGCGATCTCGACGGCATCCATTTCGCGATGGAATTCCTGCCGCAGCAGAACAAGATCAACGCCGGTGACAAGGTCAAGGGGCAGATCCGCGCCGACGGCAAGAACGTGATCGTCATCGGCGGCGGCGACACCGGCTCCGACTGCGTGGGCACCAGCAACCGCCACGGTGCTGTCACCGTGACTCAGTTCGAGCTCATGCCGCAGCCGCCCGAGGAAGAGAACCGTCCGCTGACCTGGCCTTACTGGCCGTACAAGCTGCGGACCAGCTCGAGCCACGAAGAGGGCTGCGAGCGCGAATTCGCGATCTCGACCAAGGAATTCATCGGCGAAAAGGGCAAGGTCACCGGCCTGAAGACAGTCCGCGTCGAGTGGAAGGACGGCAAGATGGTCGAGGTCGCGGGCTCCGAACAGGTGCTCAAGGCAGACCTCGTGCTGCTTGCCATGGGCTTCGTCAGCCCCGTTGCGAACATCCTGGACGCCTTCGGCGTTGAAAAGGACGCACGTGGCAATGCCAAGGCCAGCGTCGACTTCATCGGCGGCTATGCGACCAACGTGCCGAAGGTGTTTGCTGCCGGCGACATCCGCCGCGGCCAGTCGCTGGTCGTCTGGGCCATCCGCGAAGGTCGTCAGGCCGCACGCGCGGTCGACGAGTTCCTGATGGGTTTCAGCGACCTGCCGCGCTGAGGTCCTGTTGTTGGGGCGGAACGCCCAGGGAAGCCGGTCGGCGAGCTCCGAACCGGGCTTCCCGTATCATTGCGTTACCGCGAGCCGGGATGTCGAGAGACGCCCCGGCTTTTTCATTGCCATGGATCCAACAACACCAGACACATCGCTCGTCGAATTCCGCCACGTCGCCTTTGGCTACGACTCACGCGCGATCCTCAATGACGTCTCCTTCGCCGTTCCGCGTGGCAAGGTCACTGCACTCATGGGCGCATCGGGCGGCGGCAAGACGACCGTCCTGCGACTGATCGGCGGACAGATCCGCGCGCGGCGCGGCGAAGTGCTGGTCAACGGTCAAGATGTCGGCAAGCTCGATGCCACCGGCCTCTACGCGGTCAGGCGGCGCATGGGCATGCTGTTCCAGTTCGGCGCGCTCTTTACCGACATGAGCGTGTTCGACAACGTGGCTTTCCCGCTGCGCGAGCACACGAACCTACCCGAATCTCTGATCCGGGACATCGTGTTGATGAAGCTCGATGCAGTCGGCCTGCGCGGTGCGCGTGATCTGATGCCCAGCGAGGTCTCGGGCGGCATGGCGCGCCGCGTGGCGCTCGCTCGTGCGATCGCGCTGGACCCGGACCTCGTCATGTATGACGAGCCGTTCGCGGGCCTCGATCCGATTTCGCTCGGCACGGCCGCACGTCTGATCCGCCAGCTCAACGACACGCTGGGGCTGACCAGCGTCATCGTCTCGCACGACCTCGAAGAGACCTTCCGCATCGCCGACCACGTGATCATCCTGGCCAACGGCGGCATCGCGGCGCAGGGCCGGCCCGACGACGTGCGCCGCAGCGATGACCCGCTGGTCCACCAATTCGTCAATGCGCTGCCTGAAGGGCCAGTGCATTTCCACTACCCGGCTACAACGGTCGAGGACGATTTCGGCAACAGCCACGGAGGGCGGGCATGAGTTGGTACCGCCCATCGGACGTCGGCTTCGCCGTGCGTAGCAAGCTCGCCGACCTTGGCGTCGGCGCGCAATTGTTCCTGCGCCTGTTCATCGGCGGCATGCGCAGCTTCCGCCGCTTCGGGTTGGTGCGAGACCAGATCCACTTCCTCGGCAACTACTCGCTGGCAATCATCGCGGTGTCGGGTCTCTTCGTGGGCTTCGTGCTGGGGCTCCAGGGCTACTACACGCTGCAGCGCTACGGATCGTCGGAAGCGCTCGGATTGCTGGTGGCATTGAGCCTCGTGCGTGAACTGGGCCCGGTTGTCGCCGCGCTGCTGTTCGCGGGCCGTGCCGGTACGTCGCTCACCGCCGAGATCGGCCTGATGAAGGCCGGCGAGCAATTGAGCGCAATGGAAATGATGGCGGTCGACCCGGTGCAGCGCATCCTTGCGCCGCGATTCTGGGGTGGCGTCATCACCATGCCGTTACTGGCCGCGGTGTTCAGCGCGGTAGGCGTGCTGGGCGGCTATGTCGTCGGGGTGCTGATGCTGGGCGTCGATCCCGGCGCGTTCTGGGGGCAGATGCAGGGTGGCGTCGATGTGTGGCGCGACGTGGGCAACGGCGTGGTCAAGAGCATCGTCTTTGGCCTGACCGTCACGTTCATCGCGTTGCTGCAGGGTTATGAGTCGCAGCCGACGCCCGAGGGTGTGTCACGCGCCACGACGCGAACAGTCGTGGTGGCCTCGCTTTCGGTGCTCGGTCTCGACTTCGTGCTGACCGCCATGATGTTCAGCATCTAGAGAAACGATCAGGAGAGTGCAAGAAATGCAACGTTCCAACAAAGACATCTGGGTCGGCCTGTTCGTGCTGATCGGGGCAGCGGCGCTGCTGTTCCTCGCCCTCCAGTCGGCCAACCTGTTGGGCCTGAACTTCCAGAAGACCTATCCGGTGACCGCCCGATTCGACAACATCGGCGGCTTGAAGCCGCAGACGGCGGTCAAGAGCGCCGGTGTCGTCGTCGGGCGCGTCGAGTCGATCGCATTCGACGACAAGAACTTCCAGGCCACTGTAACTTTGGCCCTTCAAAGCCGATATAGCTTTCCAAAGGACAGCTCCCTGAAGATCCTGACCAGCGGCCTGCTCGGTGAGCAGTACATCGGCATCGAGGCCGGAGCGGACGAGAAGAACCTGCAGCCAGGCGACGTCATCACCGCGACCCAGTCTGCCGTCGTCCTCGAAAATCTCATCGGGCAGTTCCTCTACAGCAAGGCAGCCGAAGGGGGCAGTTCGCAGAACAACTCCAACAAGAAATGAAACCACGATTTCCTTCCGCTTCGCGTTCCGCAGCCCCTGCTGCCCTGCGCGGAGCGTTGTCCGTCGCCGCGCTGGCGCTGGTGACCGGCTGCGCTACCGGCCCGAACGCCAATCCGGCCGACCCACTGGAGCCGCTCAATCGCCAGGTCGCGCGCTTCAACGACACCGTCGACGACGCGGTTCTGCGTCCGGTGGCCACGGTGTACCAGCGCGTGCTCCCGTCGCCCATCCGGACCGGCGTCAACAACTTCTTCGGCAACCTCTCGGACGTCTGGAGCTTCGTCAACAGCGTTGCGCAGCTGAAGCTGCAGGACAGCGCGCAGACCTTCATGCGCGTGAACGTCAACACCTTCTTCGGTCTGGGCGGCCTGCTCGATATCGCCACCGAAGCTGGCCTCGACCGCCACTCCGAGGATTTCGGCCAGACGCTGGGTCGATGGGGCGTGCCCGCCGGCCCGTACCTGGTGCTGCCGCTGCTCGGCCCGTCGACCTTGCGCGATGCAGCCGCGCTGCCGCTGGACTTCCGGGGCGATCCGGTCAGTTATGTGTCTGAGGTCTCGGTGCGCAACTCGTTGTATGCGCTGCGGCTGGTCGATCTGAGGTCCAACCTGCTGCGGGCCAGCCAGCTTCTCGACGATGCCGCGCTCGATCGATACACGTTCACACGCGATGCTTTCCTACAGCGCCGCCGCAGTGAAGTGCACGACGGTAATCTGCCAGACGACGGAAACTGACGCTGCAAGCGCGCTTGCATTCGGTTGCAGCGCCTCCTTGGCCGGAGGAACCCGGGCAGGTAGGCTCTCTCCAACCGTTCGCGCGAGCGATTTCGTGATTTGAAACAGGGACTATTAATGAACCAGATTCTTCAACGCCGCACCTTCGGGCGTTTCTTGATGGCGGGCCTGCTGCTGGTTGGCGCTGCGGTCGCCTACGTGGGCCCGGTCCGCGCCGCCGAAGACGAGGCGCCGGATGCGCTCGTCAAGCGCCTTTCCGTTGACGTGCTCGAATCCATCAAGGCCGACAAGTCCATCAAGGCTGGCGACCTCACCAAGATCATGGCGCTGGTCGATACCAAGGTCATGCCGAACGTGAACTTCCAGCGCATGACCTCTTCTGCCGTTGGCCCCGCCTGGCGTCAGGCCACGCCGGAGCAGCAAAAGCGGCTGGAAGAAGAATTCAAGACCCTTCTGGTGCGCACCTACGCGGGCGCGCTCGAACAGGTCAGCGACCAGACCGTCAGTGTTCGTCCCTTCCGCGGTTCCCCGGAAGACAAGGAAGTGCTCGTGCGAACCGAAGTGCGCGGCAGCGGCGATCCGGTGCAGCTCGACTACCGCCTCGAAAAGACCCCGGGAGAAGCCGGCGGCTGGAAGATCTACAACATCAACGTCCTCGGCGTGTGGCTGGTCGATACCTATCGCAGCCAGTTCGCGCAGCAGATCAATGCCAAGGGCATCGACGGCCTGATTGCCACCCTTGCTGCGCGCAACAAGTCCAACAGCACCAACCCCAGCAAGAGCTGAGCGAACCATGCTGGTGCTGCCGCCGAAGCTGACCCACGACGAGGCTTCCACTTGCGTCTACATGCTCCAGCGCGGGTTGGCGGGGCAGAACGGCAGTTCGACGGTGGTCGATGCCACCGCGCTGGTTCACTTCGATTCCTCGGCGCTGGCGGTGCTGCTCGAATGCCGGCGGGAGTCCGCAGCCCTCGGGCGCGGATTCGCCGTGAAAGGGCTTCCGCCGCGCCTGCGCGAACTCGCGTCGCTGTACGGAGTTGCCGGCCTTTTGCCGGCCGCGCCATAGAAAAAATCCCAGCCCCGTAAAATCGCCGGCTCCCATGCCCGCGATTTCCTTCCAATCGGTCTCCAAGACCTATCCTGCCTCACGCCAGCAACGGGCCCAGGGAAAACCGGGTCTCCGTGCTGTCGACAATGTGAGTTTCGAGATCGAGGAGGGCGAATTCTTCGGTCTCCTGGGTCCAAACGGCGCCGGAAAGACCTCCCTGATCAGCATGCTCGCCGGTCTCTCGCGCCCCAGCGCGGGCACGATTGCGGTGCATGGCTTCGACGTTCAGCGCGAATACAGCCAGGCCCGGCGCCAGTTGGGCATCGTGCCCCAGGAGCTGGTTTTCGACCCCTTCTTCAATGTGCGCGAGACCTTGCGCATCCAGTCCGGCTACTTCGGCATCAGCAATAACGACGACTGGATCGACGAGCTCCTGCACAGCCTGGGCCTCGCAGACAAGGCGACCGCCAACATGCGCCAGCTTTCCGGCGGCATGAAGCGACGCGTCCTTGTCGCGCAGGCGCTGGTCCACAAACCGCCGGTAATCGTGCTCGACGAGCCGACCGCAGGTGTCGACGTCGAGCTGCGACAGACCCTGTGGCAGTTCGTCGCCAAGCTCAACAAGCAGGGCAGCACGGTGCTGCTGACCACTCACTACCTTGAAGAAGCGGAGGCGCTCTGCCACCGCATCGCCATGCTGAAGCTGGGGCGCGTGATCGCCCTCGACCGGACGAGCGAACTGCTCCGTTCCGCCGCAAGCAACGTGCTTCGCTTCAAGACCGACGGCATGCTGCCTTGGTCGATCGCGCAGCATGCGCGCGTCACGGGACGCATCGTCCAGCTCCCGGCACAGAACGCGCACGAAGTCGAGCAACTCCTGGCTGCTCTCCGTGAAGCGGGGCTCGACGTCGAGGATGTCGAAATGCGCAAGGCCGATCTGGAAGATGTCTTCATCGACCTGATGGCTGGCGAGCAGACACCGTTGGAGGTCGCGCGATGATGGTCAACGCGCTGGGCTGGCGCGCTCTGCTTTACAAGGAAATCCTGCGCTTCTGGAAAGTCGGCCTCCAGACCGTCGGCGCCCCGGTGCTCACCGCACTGCTCTACCTGATGGTCTTCGGGCATGTGCTCGAAGATCACGTCAAGGTCTACGGCACCGTGAGCTACACCGCCTTCCTGGTGCCCGGGCTCGTGATGATGAGCGTGCTGCAAAACGCCTTCGCCAACAGCTCGTCGTCCATCATTCAAAGCAAGATCATGGGCAGTCTGGTGTTCGTGCTGCTCACGCCGCTGTCGCACTGGGGATGGTTCCTCGCCTACGTAGGCTCCTCGGTGGTGCGCGGTCTGGCGGTCGGGCTCGGCGTGTTCGTGGTGACCTCGCTCTTCGCGATGCCCGGCTTTGTCGCGCCGTGGTGGATCATCGTCTTCGCTTTCCTCGGGGCCGCGATCCTCGGCACGCTGGGGCTGATCGCCGGGCTCTGGGCCGAGAAGTTCGACCAGATGGCGGTGTTCCAGAACTTCCTGATCATGCCCATGACCTTCCTCTCGGGCGTGTTCTATTCGATCGGTTCGCTCCCGTCGTTCTGGCAGAAGGTGAGCCACCTGAATCCGTTCTTCTACATGATCGACGGCTTCCGCTTCGGCTTCTTCGGCGTGAGCGACGTGTCGCCGTGGATCAGTCTTGCGATCGTCGGCGGCGCCTGGCTGGTCGTGAGTGCGATCGCGGTGCACCTGCTGCGCATCGGCTACAAGATTCGCGGATGAACCTGCCCCTACGCTGACTGACATCATGACTGCCGAAGAACTTCAATCGATCATTCAAGCCGGGCTGAGCTGCGAGCACATCACGCTCGAAGGCGATGGTCGCCACTGGTACGCCACCATCGTTTCCCCCTCTTTCGAGGGCAAGCGCGCGATCCAGCGCCATCAGCTTGTCTACGCGACCCTGGGTGCCAAAATGCACACCGACGAGGTGCATGCACTCTCGATGAAAACCTACACGCCCGCCGAGTGGGCGAAGCAGGCTTCTTCGCCTTCCCTTTAGACCTCCGCTGGATTCTTCATGGACAAACTTCTGATTCGCGGCGGGCGTACGCTTCGCGGCGAGGTACGCATTTCCGGCGCCAAGAACGCCGCCCTACCCGAACTGTGCGCGGCGCTTCTGACCGATCAACCGGTGACGTTGCACAACGTGCCCCGGCTGAAAGACGTCGAGACCATGCTCAAGCTGGTCCACAACATGGGCGTGGCCGCCGAGCGCGACGACAACGGGACGGTGCGGATCAACGCGCGCTCGCTCGAAGTGCCCGAGGCGCCCTACGAACTGGTCAAGACCATGCGTGCGTCGGTGCTTGCGCTCGGGCCGCTGGTCGCCCGCTTCGGACGCGCCAAGGTCTCGCTGCCGGGCGGCTGCGCGATCGGATCGCGGCCCGTGGACCAGCACATCAAGGGCCTGCAGGCTATGGGCGCCGACATCGTGGTCGAGCACGGCTACATGATCGCGACCATCGGCGGTGGCCGGAAGCGGCTGCACGGTGCGCGCATCACGACCGACATGGTGACTGTCACCGGCACCGAGAACTTCCTCATGGCTGCCGCGCTGGCCGAAGGGGAGACGGTGCTTGAGAACGCTGCGCAGGAGCCCGAGATCACCGACCTGGCCGAAATGCTGATCGCGATGGGCGCAAAGATCGAAGGCCACGGCACCAGCCGTATCCGTATCCAGGGTGTCGAGAAGCTGGGCGGGTGCACCCATCAGGTGGTCGCGGACCGCATCGAGGCCGGCACCTTCCTTTGTGCCGTGGCAGCCACCGGCGGCGACGTCGTCCTGAAACACGGCCGTACCGATCACCTCGACGCCGTGATCGAGAAGCTGCGCGCGGCGGGCGCCGAGGTGAGCGGCACCGACGACGGCATCCGCGTCCGCAGCCAGGGGCGCCTCAAGGCCCAGAGCTTCCGCACGACCGAATACCCGGGCTTCCCGACCGACATGCAGGCGCAGTTCATGGCGCTCAACGTGATCGCTGAAGGCACATCGACGGTGACGGAGACGATCTTCGAGAACCGCTTCATGCACGTCGACGAGATGCTGCGCCTGGGTGCGCGCATCCAGACCGACGGCAAGGTCGCGGTGATCGAAGGCGTCTCGCAACTGTCCGGCGCGACGGTGATGGCGACCGATCTGCGCGCATCGGCCAGCCTCGTGATCGCCGGTCTCGTGGCCGAGGGCGAAACGCTCGTCGATCGCATCTATCACCTCGATCGCGGCTACGACCGCATGGAGTCGAAGCTGCGCGGCATCGGCGCCGACATCGAGCGCGTTGCGGGCCCGGCAGAGGTGCAGCCATGATCACGCTGGCGCTTTCGAAAGGCCGAATCTTCGAGGAGACCATGCCGCTGCTCGCTGCTGCTGGCATCGAGGTGACCGAGGATCCCGAGAAATCGCGCAAGCTGATCCTGGCGACGACGCGCCCGGACGTCCGCGTGGTGCTGGTGCGTGCATCGGACGTTCCGACCTACGTGCAGTACGGCGGCGCGGACCTGGGCGTGACCGGCCTGGACGTCCTGCTCGAGCACGGCAACCAGGGCCTGTACCAGCCGCTGGACCTGCGCATCGCCGCCTGCCGCCTGAGCGTCGCGGTACGGGCCGACTACGACTACGTCTCGGCCGTGAAGCAAGGCTCGCGCATCAAGGTGGCCACCAAGTACGTCGGACTTGCGCGCGACTTCTTCGCCAGCAAGGGCGTGCACGTCGACCTGATCAAGCTCTACGGCAGCATGGAACTGGCGCCGCTGACGGGGCTTGCCGATGCCATCGTCGATCTGGTCTCGACCGGCAATACCCTCAAGGCCAACCACCTGGTGGAGGTCGAGCGCATCATGGACATCAGCGCGCGGCTGGTGGTCAACCAGGCGGCGCTCAAGCTCAAGCGCGAAGCGATCCGGCGTATCGTCGATGCGTTCGAGTCGGCCATTCCTTCCTCGTGACATTGCAATGAACCTGAAAGCCACTCCTCTCCGTCTGTCGACCGCAACGGCCACCTTCGAGGCCGAATTCAAGGCGCGCCTGCATTGGTCCGCCGAGGCGGACGCGGCCATCGAGCAGGTGGTGGCGGACATCCTCGCGGACGTGCAGCGGCGCGGCGATGAGGCGGTGCTGGAGTACACGCGGCGCTTCGACCGACTCGAAGCCACTGGCATGGAGTCGCTGGAACTCACCGCTGCCGAATTGCGCAGCGCCTTCGAATCGCTGCCGGCCGAGCAGCGCAATGCACTCGAGGCAGCCGCAAGCCGGGTGCGCAGTTACCACGAGGCCCAGAAGAAGGCCAGCGGCGAAAGCTGGAGCTACCGTGATGCCGATGGCACGTTGCTGGGCCAGAAAGTCACGCCGCTCGACCGCGTCGGCATCTATGTGCCCGGCGGCAAGGCGGCCTATCCATCCAGCGTGCTGATGAACGCCATTCCCGCGCACGTCGCGGGCGTGGGCGAGATCATCATGGTCGTGCCGACGCCCGGCGGCGAGAAGAACCAGCTCGTTCTGGCTGCAGCACACGTGGCTGGCGTGACGCGCGCCTTCACGATCGGTGGTGCGCAGGCCGTGGCGGCGCTGGCCTACGGCACGGCCTCCGTTCCGGCAGTCGACAAGATCACCGGCCCCGGCAACGCCTATGTGGCGGCTGCAAAGCGCCGGGTCTTCGGCACGGTCGGCATCGACATGATCGCGGGCCCCAGCGAAATCCTGGTGCTGGCCGACGGCACGACTCCGCCCGACTGGGTCGCCATGGATCTGTTCAGCCAGGCCGAGCACGACGAGCTCGCGCAGAGCATCCTGTTGTGTCCGGACGCCGGATATATCGAGCGGGTTCAGCAGGAGATCGATCGGCTCCTTCCCTCCATGCCCCGCGCGGAAATCATCGCTGCCTCGCTGAACGGGCGCGGCGCACTGATCCAGACGCGCAGCATGGAAGAGGCCTGCGAGATCAGCAACCGGATCGCCCCGGAGCACCTCGAGGTCAGCAGCCGCGAGCCCCATCGTTGGGAACCGCTGCTCAAGCACGCCGGCGCGATCTTCCTTGGCGCCTTCACCAGCGAAAGCCTCGGTGACTATTGCGCGGGCCCCAATCACGTGCTGCCGACGAGCGGCACCGCACGCTTCAGCTCGCCGTTGGGCGTCTACGACTTCCAGAAGCGGTCGAGCCTGATCGAAGTCAGCGAGACCGGCGCCCAGGCCTTGGGTCGCGTGGCCGTGACTCTGGCGGAAGGCGAGGGCTTGACCGCGCACGCCGAAGCGGCGCGCATGCGGATCAAGTGATGTTCACCCTCAGACTGTTCCTGTTTGCTGCCCTGGCATTCGCTGCTGCCGGCGCGCAGGCGATGTCCATTCGCGAACTGCGCACGCTCGAAGCCAACGAAAAGGACGGCAAGATCTACGCGAACTACTACCTGGTGGGCGTCATGGAGGGCCTGCGCGAAGCCAGCGACGCCGACCAGCGCGCGGGGCTCAAGCCGCATTTCTGCATCAACGGGCGCAAGTTCGAGCCCGCCATGGCGCGCTCGCTCTACCAGACCGAACTGACGCGCAACGCCGACAACTACGAGGCCGACATGCCGGTGCAACTGGTGCTCGCCTCGGCCCTGCGCAATAGCTACCGCTGCTCGCCCTGAACCGAATGACATCCACCACTTCGACGAACCGCGCACTCGGCCGCATTCGCGCGGACGTGCAATCGATGCACGCCTATGCCGTCCAGGACGCCCGAGGCATGCTCAAGCTCGACGCCATGGAGAACCCGCATGGCCTGCCGCCCGCGCTGCAAGCCGCGCTGGGCCAGCGCTTGGGAGCGCTCGCGCTCAACCGTTACCCGGGCCCGCGCAGCGCCGACCTGCAGCGCGCCCTGGCCGAACACGCTGCCATGCCCGAAGGTTTCTCGCTGATGCTGGGCAATGGTTCGGATGAACTGATTTCCCTGCTGGCCATGGCCTGCGATCTGCCCGGTGCGGCCATCCTCGCGCCGGTGCCCGGCTTCGTGATGTACGCGATGAGCGCGCAACTCCAAGGGCTGCGATTCGTCGGTGTGCCGCTGACCGCGGACTTCGAGCTCGACGAGCGCGCAATGCTCGAAGCCATCGCGCGCGAAAAGCCCGCCATCGTCTACCTCGCCTATCCGAACAACCCGACGGCCAATCTCTGGGACGACGCGGCGATCGAGCGGATCGTCGAGGCGCAAGGCGAGCAGGGAGGTCTGGTCGTCATCGACGAGGCCTACCAGCCGTTCGCCGGCAAGAGCTACATCGACCGCGTGACGCGCCACGATCATGTGTTGCTGATGAGGACGATGAGCAAGTTCGGACTTGCAGGCGTGCGGCTCGGCTACATGATGGGCCCCTCCGCACTGGTTGCCGAGATCGACAAGGTCCGCCCGCCCTACAACATCAGCGTGCTGAACTGCGAGTGCGCCCTGTTCGCCCTGGAGCACGCCGACGTGTTCGCCAAGCAGGCGGCCGACATCCGCAGCCAGCGTGCCCGGATCTTCGAGGCGCTCGGACGGATGCCCGCCGTGAAGAGCTGGCCGAGCGAAGCGAACATGATCCTGATCCGTGTACCCGATGCCGCCAGGACTTTCGAGGGCATGCGGGCTGCCGGCGTGCTGGTCAAGAACGTTTCTAAAATGCACCCATTGCTCGCGAACTGCCTGCGGCTGACTGTCGGAACCGCCGACGAGAACGCCCGGATGATCGCGGCGCTGGAATCCTCACTATGAACACCCCCACGGCCCCCGAAGCAGTCATCGCCGCCGGTGCGCGCACGGCAACCGTCACCCGCAACACGGCCGAGACCAAGATCACGGTCCACGTCAACCTCGACGGCACTGGCAAGGCCAATCTGTCGACGGGCATCGGCTTCTTCGATCACATGCTCGACCAGATCGCCCGCCACGGGCTGATCGACCTGGATATCGACTGCAAGGGCGACCTGCACATCGACGGCCATCACACCGTCGAAGATGTCGGCATCACGCTCGGGCAAGCGGTCGCCAAGGCCGTCGGCGACAAGAAGGGCATCCGCCGCTACGGGCACGCGTACGTGCCGCTCGACGAAGCGCTCAGCCGGGTGGTGATCGACTTTTCGGGCCGCCCGGGCCTCGTGATGGACGTGCCCTTCACGAGCGGGATGATCGGCACCTTCGACACGCAACTCACCTCCGAGTTTTTCCACGGCTTCGTCAATCACGCATTCGTCACGCTGCACATCGACAACCTGAAGGGCGTCAACGCGCACCATCAGTGCGAGACGGTGTTCAAGGCCTTCGCCCGGGCGCTGCGCGAGGCGCTGGAGCTCGATCCGCGTTCGGCGGGCGTCATTCCTTCCACCAAGGGATCGCTCTGAACTGGAACCGTTGCTGCGCGGAGACTCATCCATGACGAAGAACACTGTCGCTGTGATCGACTACGGCATGGGCAACCTGCGGTCGGTGTCGCAGGCGGTCCAGCATGCGGCCGATCAGGTCGGGGTGGAGGTGTTCGTCACTTCCGATCCGGACGTGGTGCGTCGCGCAACCCGCGTCGTACTGCCGGGGCAGGGCGCCATGCCCGACTGCATGCGCGAGCTGCGCGATTCGGGCCTCCTGGAGTCCGTGCTAGAAGCGGCGGCGAGCAAGCCGTTGTTCGGCGTCTGCGTCGGCATGCAGATGCTGCTGTCCCGCAGCGACGAGGGCCCGACGAATGGGCTCGGTCTCATCCCCGGCGAGGTCCGGAAGTTCGAGCTGGAGGGGCGCAAGCAGCCCGACGGCAGCCGCTACAAGGTCCCGCAGATGGGCTGGAACCAGGTCGTTCAGACGCGGCCGCATCCGGTGTGGGCCGGCGTGCCTGACCAGAGCTACTTCTATTTTGTGCACAGCTTTTACGCGAAGCCCGCCGACCGCGCCCACAGTGTGGGGGAGGCGGACTACGGCGACCGCTTTACCGCCGCGGTCGCACGCGATAACATTTTTGCCACCCAGTTCCACCCCGAGAAGAGCGCGGACCATGGGTTGCAGCTCTATCGAAATTTCCTCCACTGGAATCCTTGAGACAGTAGACGCATCGACCGACAGGTCCGGGCTGCGGATGTGCGCGCCCGATTCTGGGTACGATCCCGCCTTTCATTCCCTCTCCCCACCCAGATTTCCCGCGATTCAATCGCTCGTCCCAAGCAATCCCGCACCATGCTCCTCATTCCTGCGATCGACCTCAAAGATGGCCATTGCGTCCGCCTCAAGCAGGGCGATATGGACCAGTCGACCACGTTCAGCGAAGATCCCGCCGCGATGGCGCGCAAGTGGCTGGAAGCCGGTGCAAGGCGGCTGCACCTCGTCGACCTGAACGGCGCGTTCGCGGGCAAACCGCAGAATCATGCGGCGATCAAGGCCATCCTCCGGGAAGTGGGCGATGACATCCCCGTGCAGCTCGGCGGCGGCATTCGTGACCTGGACACCATCGAACGGTACATCGACGATGGCCTGCGCTACGTGATCATCGGCACCGCCGCGGTCAAGAACCCTGGCTTCCTCAAGGATGCGTGCAGCGCCTTCGGCGGCCACATCATCGTCGGCCTGGACGCCAAGGACGGCAAGGTGGCGACGGACGGCTGGAGCAAGCTGACCGGCCACGAAGTGGCCGACCTGGGCAAGAAGTTCGAGGACTACGGCGTCGAGTCGATCATCTACACCGACATCGGCCGCGACGGCATGCTCTCGGGCATCAACATCGACGCCACGGTGCGTCTGGCGCAGGCGCTCACGATTCCGGTCATCGCATCGGGCGGCCTGTCGAACATGGCCGACATCGAGAAGCTCTGCGCCATCGAGAACGAAGGCGTCGAAGGCGTGATCTGCGGCCGGGCGATCTATTCCGGCGATCTCGACTTTGCCGCTGCGCAGGCCCGCGCCGACGAACTGGCCGACGCGGCCTGACGCCTCACCGGGCTATTCCGAGCGCACGGCCATCGTCTGGATGATGGTCTCCAGCTGAGGGCTCATCGGCAGGTTCAGCGCGGTGCCCGAAGGGAGCTTGCGCAGGAACCAGCGCTTGTACTGCCGCTCAATCTCGCCGTCTTCGGCGAGATCGTGAAAGGTGTCGTTCACGACCCGCGCCATCTCGGGATCGTCCTTCCGGTACATCACGCCATATGGGTCGTACGAAAGGAATTCGCCGACGACCTCGTAGTTGCTCTCGCCGTCGCTGCCACCGCGATCCTGCGCGATGAGGCCGTAGAGCAGCACGTCATCCGTCGCGAACGCCTCCGCCTTGCCCGATTTCACCAGTCCGAACGATTCGGCGTGGTCGCGCGAAACCAGCAGGTTCATGCCGATCTTGAAGCGTGCTGCGATGTCGCGCATCGTCTTCTCGTTGGTCGTTCCGCTGGTTACCGCGACCGGGCGGCCGCCCAAGTCCCTGAACGACTTGATCGGCGAACCCTTCGGCACCAGCAGCTTGGTGCCGGAAACGAAGATCGTCGGCGAAAACGCCACGCGTTTCTGGCGCTCGAGGTTGTTGGTGGTTGAGCCGCACTCGAGGTCGACCTTTCCGCTGACCACCGCGTCGATGCGCGATTCGGCGGTGACCGGTACCCATTTCGTCGCGAGCGTCTTGTGCACGGCATCGCCCATGGCTTCGACCAGTGCCTTACACAGCTCGATGGAGTAGCCGATCGGCTCGTTCCGCGGCGACAGGAACGAGAAGGGGATCGAGGATTCGCGGTAGCCGATGGTCACGGCGCCGGCGTCGCGCACTTTCGCCAGCGTGCCGGAGAGCGCTGCGGGCGTTGCGGGCGTCGGCTCGGTCTGCGCCGCAGCTTGTGGCGCAACGCCGGCGAAGCCCAGCCACAGGGCTGTGATTGCCGTCAGCGTCCGCGAGAGCGTCATGGTGGCCTCAGGCGTGCATCGGGTTGGCGAGCGTGGCGGCGCTTTCCTTGTCCATGGAGCGCGCGTTCGCGTCGGCTTCGCTCTCGGACAACAGCTCGCCTTCCCACTTGGCGACCACGGCAGTGGCGATCGAATTGCCCACCGCGTTGGTGGCCGAACGGCCCATGTCCAGGAAGGTGTCCACGCCCAGGATCAGCAGCAACCCGGCCTCGGGGATGTTGAACTGGTTCAGCGTTGCCGCAATCACCACCAGCGAGGCGCGAGGCACACCGGCCATGCCCTTGGAGGTCAGCATCAGGATCAGCAGCATCGTGAACTGGGTGGCGATCGACAGATGGATGTCGTAGGCCTGCGCAATGAAGAGCACTGCAAACGTGCAGTACATCATCGAGCCGTCCAGGTTGAAGGAGTAACCCATCGGCATCACGAAGCTCGAGATCTTGCGCTTGACGCCGAAGCGGTCGAGCGCCACCAGGATCTTCGGGTATGCCGCCTCCGAGCTTGCGGTCGCGAACGACAACAGGAAAGGCTCGCGGATGTACTGCAGCAGCTTCACGATGCGCGGGCCGAGGAAGATGAACCCGGCCAAGGCCAGCAGGCCCCAGAGCATGAAGAGGCTCAGATAGAAGCCGCCCATGAACACGGCGAACTTCAGCAGGATGTCCAGACCGTTGACCGCCACCGTGGCGGCCATCGCCGCGAGCACTGCGAGCGGCGCGAGCTTCATCACGTAGCCGGTGATCTTGAGCATGGCGTGCGAAAGCTCGTCGATCGAGGCGACCAGCGTCTTGCCCTTTTCACCCAGAGATGCCAGCGCGACGCCGAAGAACATCGAGAACACCACGATCTGCAGGATCTCGTTGTTCGCAAGCGCTTCCACGAAGGATCTCGGCACCATGTGGGCAACAAAATCTTTCAGCGTGAACTTGGAAGTCGCGAGATTCGCGGAAGCCCCAATGTCCGGCAATGGGAGTCCCAGGTTGTGCCCTGGTTGCAACAGGTTGGCCATGACCAGACCCAGCACCAGCGAAACCAGCGAGGCGGTGATGAACCACGCCAGCGCCTTGCCGAACACGCGCCCCACTGACGCGGCGTCTCCCATGTGCGCGATGCCCACCACGAGCGTCGAGAACACCAGCGGGCCGATCAGCATCTTGATGAGCCGCAGGAACACGTCCGAGACGATCGAGATGTAGCCCGCAATCTCCGCCGCTGTCCGCTTGTTGGGGAAATTCACGAAGACCATGTAGCCGAGGATGATCCCGATCACCATCGCGATCAGGATCCAGGCGGCGGGCGGCAGCTTTCTTCTCATGGGTTCTCCTCGTGACGGGACCAGCGAGTCTGCTGATGAGATTTCAAGCGAAAACAGCGCCGGCCGCAATCCCGACGCGGCCAAACCTAGAATCGGACCATGTCTGCCCAAACGTCGACCTTCCGTGGCCAGCCAGTGGTGCGTTTCGCGCTGCCCGGCGGTGACAGCTGCATGGTGGCCCTGCACGGCGCGCATGTGCTGTCGTGGATGACGGCCGACGGCGTGGAACGGCTCTATCTCAGCCCCGATGCGCGTTTCGACGGCCAGAGCGCCATTCGCGGCGGTGTGCCGATCTGCTGGCCCCAGTTCAACATGCGCGGTTCCTTGCCGAAGCACGGCTTTGTGCGCAATCTCCCCTGGCAGGCGGAATCCGTCGAGGTGAACGGCAGGCACGCGACCGCCACCCTCGCGCTGCACGACGATGCGGCAACGAGGGCGATCTGGCCGCATTCGTTCCGCGCCCGCCTTGTCGTCACGCTGGCGCCGCATGCATTGCGCATCGCGCTGACGATCGACAACACCGGCAGCGGGCCTTGGTCGTTCGCTGCCGCGTTGCATTCCTATCTTCGTGTCGATGACGTCACGGAAGCCGCGCTCGAGGGCCTCCAGGGTGCCAACCGGTGGGATGCAGTCCGCGACGACCGGCATGTCGAGGTTGCTCCTTCAGTTCGTTTCGGCAGCGAGTTCGACAGCGTCTATGCGTCCCCCGCGGCGCCGTTGCGCCTCGTGCAGCCGTCCGGCACGCTTGAGATTTCCCAGAGTGCGAGCTGCACCGAAACCGTGGTGTGGAACCCCGGTCCGGCGTTGAGCGCCAAGCTCGACGACCTGCCGGACGACGGCTGGCGCCACATGCTCTGTGTCGAGGCCGCGCGCATCGACGAGTCCGTTCTGCTGGCGCCCGGTGCGCAGTGGCAGGGCTGGCAGCAACTCACCGTCTCCTGAATCCTTGTCCTGAATCCCCATGCTTGCCAAACGCATCATTCCCTGCCTCGACGTCACCGGCGGCCGTGTCGTCAAGGGCGTCAATTTCGTCGAGTTGCGGGATGCCGGCGACCCGGTCGAAATCGCGGCCCGCTACAACGCCCAGGGCGCTGACGAGCTCACTTTCCTCGACATCACGGCGACCAGCGATGACCGGGACCTGATCCTGCCCATCATCGAGGCGGTCGCCTCGCAGGTGTTCATTCCGCTGACGGTTGGTGGTGGCGTACGAACGGTGGCGGACGTCCGCCGCCTGCTGAATGCCGGCGCGGACAAGACCAGCTTCAATTCGGCCGCCATCGCCAATCCGCAGGTGATCGAGGACGCCTCGCAGAAATACGGCGCGCAGTGCATCGTGGTGGCCATCGATGCCAAGCGCCGCAGCGCAGAGGACGCCGCCACGCGCGGCCCCGGCTGGGACGTCTACAGCCATGGGGGACGCAAGAACACCGGCCTCGACGCGGTGCAGTGGGCGGCCGAAATGGCCCGTCGCGGCGCGGGCGAGATCCTCCTTACCAGCATGGACCGGGACGGCACGAAGAGCGGTTTCGACCTCGAACTCACCCGGGCGGTGAGTGACGCGGTGAGCGTCCCCGTGATCGCCTCCGGCGGTGTCGGCAGCCTTGCGCATCTGGCGGACGGCATCCAGATCGGCGGTGCCGACGCTGTGCTGGCAGCCAGCATCTTTCACTATGGCGAATTCACGGTCGGCGAAGCCAAGGCGCAAATGGCTGCGCGCGGCATTCCCGTGCGGCAGTAACCGACCACGGACGGTGTGACATTTATTCCACCGACAATAGCCACATGGACTGGTTGGACGAAGTGAAATGGGACGCGAACGGCCTCGTGCCGGTGATCGCGCAGGAACAGGGCAGCAACGATGTGCTGATGTTCGCCTGGATGAATCGCGAGGCGCTGGCCAAGACGGCAGAGACCGGCCGTGCCGTGTATTTCAGCCGGTCGCGCGCCAAGCTCTGGTTCAAGGGCGAGGAATCGGGCCACGTCCAGACCGTGCACGAGATCCGTCTCGACTGCGACAACGATGTCGTGCTGCTCAAGGTCACCCAACGCGGCCATGAGCCGGGAATTGCCTGTCACACCGGCCGTCACAGCTGCTTCTTCAGCAAGTACGAGAATGGCCGCTGGGTCGTGACTGAACCGGTCCTGAAAGACCCCGCAACGATCTACACACCGACCCCAAGATGAGTACCGATACCGCTGGGCGGAATGCCGAGGACGCGCTGGCGCGCCTCGCCGCCGTCATCGAAAGCCGCCTGCCTGCGCGCGGCGGCGACCCCGAGAAAAGCTACGTTGCCCGCTTGCTGCATCGCGGCCCGGATGCATTCCTCAAGAAGATCGGAGAGGAAGCGACCGAGGTCGTGATGGCCGCGAAAGACGCCGATCACGGTGGCGACCGCACGAAACTGGTGAACGAAGTCGCCGATCTGTGGTTCCACAGCATGATCGCCCTCGCGCACTACGGCTTCGCGCCGAGCGACGTGGTGGCGGAGCTCGAGCGCCGTGAAGGCACGAGCGGTATCGAGGAAAAGGCCTTGCGCAAGGCGCAGGCGCGCGAAGCTTCGAACGATTGAGAGGACGCCATGCCCAACGACATCGTCACCGTGGATCCTGATGACTCGCTCAAGACCTGGGGCTGGGTCAGCTACATCCTGCATCTGGTGGTTGCCGTGGGCGCAGTGTTGCCGGGCGCGCAGGCCTCCATCGGGCTCCTGCTGATCGCGCTCATCATCGATCTGGTCAAACGAGACGATGCCGCCGGCACGTGGCAGGCATCGCATTTCAGCTGGCGCATCCGCTCCGTGCTCTGGGCAGGCCTGCTGTACGTGCTGACCTCCTGGCTGTGGCTGCTGTTTTTCGTGCCGGGCTGGGCCGCCTGGGCGCTCATTTCCCTCTGGTTCCTCTATCGCATCGTCAAGGGGATGGTGCGAATGAATGCGGGCCGATCCATGGAGCCATCGAATGTCCTCTGACCCCAACTGCATCTTCTGCAAGATCATCGAAGGGAAGATTCCCTCCAAGAAGGTCTACGAGGATGAAGAGCTTTTTGCCTTCCACGACATTGCCCCGTGGGCGCCGGTGCACTTCATGATCGTGCCCAAGAAGCATGTTCCCTCGATGGCCCAGGTGACTTCGGACGATGCACCGCTGCTCGGAAAGATCATGACGCTGGCGCCGAAACTCGCGATCGAGCAGGGCTGCAGGCCGTATCCGGAGGGCGGTTTCCGCATCGTGGTCAATACCGGGGCCGAAGGCGGCCAGGAGGTCCACCATCTGCATGTCCACGTCATGGGCGGCCCGCGCCCATGGCTTAGAGGCTGATATCCGTCCCGTCGAGCGGCATTTGCGCCCCGACTAAAATTCTTCACATTCTTCAGGAGTAATCCATGGGCTCTCTTTCCATCTGGCACTGGCTTATCGTGCTGCTGGTCGTCGTGATGATTTTCGGCACCAAGAAGCTTCGCAACATGGGGTCTGACCTCGGCGGCGCAGTCAAAGGCTTCAAGGACGGCATGAAGGACGGCGCAGCGCCTGAAACGCCGCCGGCCCCGAGCGCGCAAGTCACCAGCAACGCCGCCGCCGACAAGTCGACGATCGACGTCGAAGCACGTCAGAAGTCTTGACCGACGGCCGTCCGTGATCGATCTCGGCATCTCCAAGCTTGCGCTGATCGGCGCGATTGCGCTGATCGTGCTCGGGCCGGAAAAGCTTCCGCGTGTGGCGCGTACTGTTGGCACCTTGCTCGGCAAGGCGCAGCGCTACGTGAACGATGTCAAGGCCGAGGTCAATCGATCGATGGACCTCGACGAGCTTCGCAAGATGAAGGACACGGTGCAGGACGCTGCTCGCGAGGTCGAGCACAGCATCCATTCCGGCGCCAGCGACCTTGAAAAGCAGTTCGCCGACATCGGTCAGTCGTCTTCCGAATCGGCCGAGGCAACGCCGGTCTACCCCCAATACAAGCATCCGCGCAAGAACTGGCGTTTGAAGCAGGGTGCCACGCCGCAGTGGTACAAGTCCCGCAACGGCGTCCGTACCAAGGCGCTTTCAGGCGCGGCGCGCGTGGCGCGCTACCGCCCCCACAAGATCAACTAGCTTTGGCGTCGATCCGGTCGCGTCGAGCGCGCCCCGAGTTCCCGACCGCGCCCCCACATGGCTGACCCCACAGACAAGAACAAAGAAGACGAACTGGCTGGTACCGAACAGCCCTTCGTCCAACACCTGATGGAGCTGCGGGATCGCTTGCTCTATTGCCTCTACGGTCTTGCGGTGGCCGGCGTCCTGCTTGCGATCTGGCCGGGGCCGAGCGGGCTGATCGACCTGATCGCAGTACCGATCCGCGCCCACATGCCCCCGGACGCGAAGCTGATCGCCATCGGCGTCTTCTCGCCCTTCTTCGTGCCGCTGAAAGTGCTGCTGATGACGGCGGTGCTGCTTGCACTTCCGTGGCTCATGTATCAGTGCTGGATGTTCGTGGCGCCGGGGCTTTACAGCCACGAGAAGCGCTTTGCGCTTCCCTTGATCATCTTCGGCAGCCTGCTGGCCTATGCGGGCATCGCTTTCGTCCAGTTCTTCGTGCTGGACAAGATGTTCAGCTTCATCCAGCGGTTCACGCCGGCGGCAGTCGCGGCCACGCCCGATATTGCTTCTTATGTGGAGGCGATTCTTTCGCTCTACATCGCCTTCGGCGTGGCATTCCAGGTGCCGATTGTGGTGATGCTGCTGGTTCGATTCGAAATGGTCACGGTCGAGAAGCTGCGCTCTTTCCGCGGCTATTTCATCGTCGTGGCGTTCGTCGTCGCCGCGGTGCTCACGCCGCCGGACGTCGTCTCGCAACTGGCGCTCGCGATCCCGATGTGCCTGCTGTACGAAGTGGGCATCATCGGGGCGCGCTATTTCACCAAGTACAGCAAGGCGCCGGAAGAAAGCGCCGATTCCGCCCAGCCCTGAGTGGATTCCCCAATCCTCGTTGCCCTATTCGGTCTGGTCCGGCGCGCGCCGGATCTGCGATTTCGGCCGTGAGCCCGGCGTCACATCCAACTCCAGCTTGTCGCCGCCGCGCTGTAGCGCGAAGCGCGTGGCGCTGCCCGGCTTGAGCCCGGCGACGGCGGTGAGCAGTTCCTGAACATTGCCGACGTTTTTCTCGCCGACACCGGTGATGACGTCGCCAGGGCGCACGCCGGCCTTCGCTGCCGGGCCGTTCTGCAGCACGCCGGTGATGATCACGCCCGAATTCGCCTTCACGCCGAAGGTCTCTGCCAGCTCCGGTGAAAGATCGTTCGGCTCCACACCGATCCAGCCGCGAGTGACGCGGCCCGACTTCACGATGTCCTCCAGCACCTGCTTGGCCGTCGAGACCGGAATGGCGAATCCGATGCCCATGCTGCCGCCCGAGCGCGAGTAGATCGCGGTGTTGATCCCTTCAAGGTTTCCGTTCACGTCGATCAGTGCGCCGCCCGAGTTGCCGGGGTTGATCGCGGCATCGGTCTGGATGAAGTTCTCGAAGGTGTTGATGCCGAGCTTGTTGCGCCCAAGCGCTGAAACAATGCCGCTCGTGACGGTCTGGCCGACACCGAACGGATTTCCGATGGCGAGAACCTGATCGCCAACCTGCAGGGTGTCGGAGTTGCCCAGGACGACCACCGGCAGCTTGTCGAGCTCGATCTTCAGCACCGCCAGATCGGTCTCCGGGTCCGTGCCGATCACCTTGCCCCGCGCGTGCCGGCCGTCGTTGAGCGTCACGTCGATCTCGTCCGCGCCCTCCACGACGTGGTTGTTGGTCAGGATGTAGCCCTCTGCGCTCACGATGACACCGCTGCCGAGGCCGACTTGGGGCTGATCCGCGCCCTGGTCGCCGAAGAAGAAGCGGAACCAGGGGTCGTTGCTGCGCGGATTGAGCTGTGCCGCCTTGCTGGTATTGATGCTCACCACGGTGGGGGACGCCTTCTTCGCGGCAGCGCTCAGGCTGCCCGCTGCGACCGCCACGGGGTTGCTCGGAGGGGCCTCGACGACTGAAACCACCCCACCGAGCGAACGCGCCCGCTTGTCGAGCCACTCGGGTTTGAGCGTTGCGACCACGAAATAGGCCGCGAGAAGGACGGTGACGGCCTGTGAAAACAGCAACCAGGTGCGTTTCATGAAAAAGCTGAGAGACGGTGATAGCAAGCGCCGCTCATGCGGCGCCAAAAGGTCAATTGTCCACCAGTCGCTTGGCGGGGCTTTCGGGTGCCGGACGGGGGTTTCATATCCACATAAGGCAAGAAATTAGGGAAAACCCTAAAATCGACGGGCTTGCGGCCGGACGCCTTACAAGGACTTCTTCGGCGCGGCGCGCGCACAACCCTGCAGTGAAAAGCCGCATACGCAAGAGCCCCAGGCCTCGGTTCGCCGAGGGTCGCTTTCACCGGTTTCTCTTCGTTTGCCATGACTGCACAAGCCTTTGTCGAAGGCGCTTCGACGCTTTCTGCCTCCACCCCTGCGCGCGCACTCAATGCCCGCGACTACAAGACGCTGGCGCTGTCGGCCCTCGGCGGCACGCTCGAGTTCTACGACTTCGTCATCTACGTCTTCTTCGCCACCGTGCTGGGGGCGTTTTTCTTCCCCGCCGACATGCCGGACTGGCTGCGCCAGCTCCAGACTTTCGGCATCTTCGCGGCCGGCTATCTGGCGCGACCGCTGGGCGGCATCGCGATCGCGCATTTCGGCGACAAGCTCGGCCGCAAGCGCATGTTCTCGCTCTCGATCTTCCTGATGGCGGCGCCGACGCTTGTGATCGGCCTGCTGCCGACCTACGCCAGCATCGGCGTTGCCGCGCCGCTGCTGCTGCTCGCGATGCGGGTGCTGCAAGGTGCGGCAATCGGCGGCGAGATGCCCGGCGCCTGGGTCTTCGTGGCCGAGCACGTGCCGGCGCGCCGCTATGGCTTCGGTGTCGGCACGCTGACTTCGGGCATCACGGGCGGGATTCTGCTGGGATCGCTGGTTGCGGTGGCGATCAACAAGCGCTATTCGTCGGCCGAGGTTGCGGACTTCGCCTGGCGCATTCCCTTCATCCTCGGTGGTGTGTTCGGCTTGGTGTCGGTGTACCTGCGGCGCTTTCTTCACGAGACGCCAGTGTTTCGTGAACTCGCGGATCGACGCAGCGTTGCGCGCGAGCTTCCCCTCAAGACCGTGCTGCGTGAGCATCGCGGCGCGAGCGTGTTCGTTGCCTTGTTGACGTGGGTCCTCTCGGCAGCGATCGTGGTGGTCGTTCTGTACACGCCCACCTACCTGCAAAAGGTCCACCATGTGCCTGCGACGCTCGCGCTGGAGGCAAACGCGGTCGCGACGTTGATGCTCACGCTCGGCTGCATTCTGGTTGGCTGGGCGACCGATCGCATCGGCACGCGCGCGGTCATGCTGATCGGGTGGGGCGGTCTCTTCGTGACGACCTACCTGTTCTACACAAGTCTTCCCGGCGCGCCGGAATCGCTGATGTGGCACTACGGGCTGGTGGGCTTCTTCGTCGGCACGATCGCAACGGTGCCGATCGCCGGCGTCCGGGCTTTTCCTGCACCGGTGCGCTTCACAGGGCTTTCGTTCGCCTACAACATGTCCTACGCGATCTTCGGCGGCCTGACCCCAGTCATCCTCACGCTGTGGCTGGAGAAAGATCCGATGGCGCCAGCGCACTACGTCGGACTGCTGGCGGCTCTCGGCTTCGTCCTCGGCCTGTTGCCACTCGCGGCGCGCGGCCATGCGATGCGGGGCGCGCCGGCCGGGGCCACAATGGCGCAATGAGTACGACCCGCCACGAACTCCTTCACGCATTCGACCTGCTGCTCGCCCCCGAGCGATTCAAGGACTACGGGCCTAACGGCCTGCAGGTTGAAGGCCGCACCACAGTTCGCAAGATCGTCTCCGGGGTGACCGCGAGCCGCGCTTTGATCGAGGCTGCGATCCATGCCGAAGCCGACGCGATCTTCGTGCATCACGGATTGTTCTGGCGTGGCCAGGATGGTCGCGTGACAGGGTGGATGCGGCAGCGCCTGGGATTGCTGCTGGGCGATGACGTCAATCTGTTCGCCTACCACCTGCCCCTGGACGCCCATCCCGAACTCGGCAACAACGCGCAGCTCGGCGACAAACTCGGACTCGCGGCGCATACCGGCTCTACCGGTCGCTTCGGCGAGCAGGAACTCGGCTTTCTCGGCGCGAGGGCCAACGGCGAATCGTTTGCGAACGCGAAGGCATTGGCCACGCATGTGGAAAGGGCGCTGGGCAAGTCGGTCACCCTCGTCGAGGGCGGTCCAAAGCCGATCAGGAACATCGCATGGTGCACGGGCGGTGCGCAAGGCTACTTCGAGGCTGCGATCGCTGCTGGTGCGGATGCCTTCATCACCGGTGAGATTTCCGAGCCCCAAGCCCACTACGCGCGTGAGATGGGCGTCGCGTTCCTTGCCTGTGGTCATCATGCGACCGAGCGCTACGGCGCGCCGGCGGTCGCGGGCCATGTGGCGCAGCAACTTGGCCTCGCGCACGAATTCATCGACATCGACAACCCCGCCTGAGAACTGTGTTGCTCCCCATCGCCGTCACCCTGGGTGACCCTGCGGGCATCGGGCCCGAGATCATCGTCAAGGCATTCCGTGATTCGGGCGATGACCTCCGCGGCTGCTTCGTCGCGGGCGACGTCGGTCTCGTGCGGCGCGCCGCAGCGTTGCTTGCCGCGCCCGGTGCTCTCGCGTTGCCGGTTGCCGAGATTGAATCGCCGGCGGAAATGGCTGGCGTCCCTCCGAACTGCGTGCCGGTGTTGCAAGTTGTGGAGGCGCCGGATGCGCCCATTGCGCTCGGCAAGGTCAGTGCCGCAGCAGGACGCATCGCCGGCAACAGCGTTGTCTGGGCCGCGCGCGCCGCATTGCGCGGTGAGATCGCGGCCATCGTGACCGCGCCCTTGCACAAGGAAGCGCTGGCAGCAGCCGGCTTCAACTTTCCCGGTCATACCGAGTTGCTCCAGTCAGAAGCCGCCGCCCATCTTGGTCGCCCGGTTTCAGAAGTGCCGGTGCGGATGATGCTCGCCAACGACGAGTTGCGGACGGTGCTCGTCAGCATCCACATGTCGTTGCGCCGGGCGATCGAGGCGGTGACGTTCGATGGCGTTCTGGAGACGCTGCGGATCACGCACCGCTCGTTGATCGCAGTGCTCGGCAAGGCGCCGAAGATCGGTGTCGCGGGTCTCAACCCGCATGCGGGAGAGGGCGGTCTATTCGGCACCGAGGAGCGCGACATCATTGCGCCCGCGATCGCGGCGGCACAGAGGGAAGGCATCGTTGCGCATGGTCCGCACGCACCAGACACCGTCTTCATGCGCGCGCGGACCGGCGAGTTCGACGTTGTGGTCGCGATGTATCACGACCAGGGGTTGATTCCGGTGAAGTACCTCGGCGTGGAGAAGGGCGTCAATGTGACGCTGGGCTTGCCGCTCGTGCGTACGAGCCCCGATCACGGGACCGCATTCGACATTGCGGGCACCGGTCGCGCCGATGCGTCGAGTCTGATCGAGGCGGTTCGCATGGCGCGATCGCTTTCGCGCGAAGCGGCGTTCAGCGCTGCTTGAGGCTGTCCCGGATCTCGCGCAGCAACACGGTATCTTCAGGCGTCGCTGGCGGCGCCGCATCTTGCGTCTTCCGCAGCCTGTTGATTTGCTTGACCATCAGGAAAATGATGAAGGCAAGAATCACGAAGTTGACGGCGACGGTGATGAAATTGCCATAAGCAAGCACCGGCACGTTGGCCTTCTTCAGTTCCACCAGCGTGTCGGCCACATTTGCTGGTTTGGGCCCGAGCAGGATATAGAGATTCGAGAAATCGAGCCTGCCAAACACCAGCCCAACGATTGGCATGATCACGTCGCCCACCAAGGATTCGACGATCTTGCCGAAGGCGCCACCGATGATCACGCCGACCGCGAGGTCGATCACGTTGCCCTTGACGGCGAATTCACGAAACTCCTTGAGAAAGCTCATGTCGGGTACCTCGTGTCCGGAATTGCGAAAGGCTGGTCAGTATAGGGGCGTGTTTGATGCGCATTAATACGGAGGCAATGTGTCGCTTATGCGCGTCTCTTCGCATTGAATTCGCGATTTACGCTCCGCTACAATCATTGGTTGACCCCAAGACCTTAGCGAAGAACATTGAGGATCCCCCATGAGTGATAGCGCAGCCGGCCACGCCCGGGTTGACACTAGCAAGCGGACGTGGTTGATCGCATCAGGTTGTGCAGGAGCGGTGGGCGGAGTGGCTGTTGCCGTGCCGTTCGTCAGTACGTTCCAGCCATCTGAAAGAGCCAAGGCTGCCGGAGCCCCGGTAGAAGTCGACATCGGCGGCCTCCAGGTCGGCGAGAAGATGACGGTCGAATGGCGCGGCAAGCCCGTTTGGATCCTCAAGCGCACGCCCGAGCAGCTCGCCGAACTGCCCAAGCTCGATCCGCTCCTCGCTGATCCGCAATCCAAGCGCAATCCGGACGAGTTCACTCCCCCTTACGCGCGCAACGAGCACCGCTCGATCAAGCCCGAGATCCTGGTGGTGGTCGGGATCTGCACCCACCTCGGATGTTCTCCGACCGACAAGTTCCAGGCCGGCCCGCAGCCTTCGCTGCCCGACAACTGGCAAGGCGGCTTCCTCTGCCCGTGCCACGGCTCCACCTTCGATCTTGCGGCGCGGGTCTTCAAGAACAAGCCGGCGCCGGACAATCTGCCAGTCCCTCCCCACATGTACCTCTCCGACACTCGCCTCCTGATTGGCGAAGACAAGAAGGCTTGAGGAGAACGACGACATGGCTGACTTCAAGGAAATCTCCCCCAACGCTCCGGCGAACGAGAAGCTGCTCAACTGGGTCGACAACCGCTTCCCGCTGACCGCGCTCTGGAACGATCAGTGGGGCAAGTACTACGCGCCCAAGAACTTCAACATCTGGTACATCTTCGGCTCGCTCGCGATGCTGGTCCTCGTGATCCAGATCGTGACCGGCATCTTCCTGGTGATGCACTACAAGCCCGACGCCGCGCTCGCGTTCGCGTCGGTCGAGTACATCATGCGCGACGTGCCTTGGGGCTGGCTGATCCGGTACATGCACTCGACGGGCGCCTCGGCGTTCTTCATCGTGGTGTACCTGCATATGTTCCGTGGGCTCATCTACGGCAGCTATCGCAAGCCACGCGAACTCATCTGGATCTTCGGTTGTGCGATCTTCCTGTGCCTGATGGCCGAAGCCTTCATGGGCTACCTGCTGCCATGGGGTCAGATGAGCTACTGGGGCGCGCAGGTGATCGTCAACCTGTTCTCCGCCATTCCGTTCATCGGTCCGGACCTCGCGATCCTGATCCGTGGCGACTATGTGGTGAGCGATGCGACCCTCAACCGCTTCTTCAGCTTCCACGTCATCGCAGTGCCGTTGGTGCTGCTCGGCCTGGTGGTCGCTCACCTGATCGCGCTGCACGAAGTGGGTTCGAACAACCCTGACGGCATCGAGATCAAGGCCAAGCGCGGACCGGATGGTCATCCGCTGGACGGCATCCCGTCGCACCCGTACTACACGGTGCATGACATCTTCGGCACGGTCGTGTTCCTCACGATCTTCTCGGCGGTGATCTTCTTCGCGCCCGAGGCCGGCGGCTACTTCCTTGAGTACAACAACTTCATCCCCGCCGATTCGCTGAAGACGCCGAATCACATCGCGCCGGTGTGGTACTTCACGCCGTTCTATTCGATGCTTCGCGCCATCACGAGCGAGATGATGTACGCGCTCATCGCGTGCGTGGTCGCCGGTGCTGTGTTCGGCGTGTGGAAGACGCGCATCCCTTCGATCTTCAAGGGCCTGATCGTGGTGGTGGCCGTCGGTGTCGCCGCGATGATGCTGTCGATCGACGCCAAGTTCTGGGGCGTGGTCGTAATGGGCGGCGCCGTCATCATCCTGTTCTTCCTGCCGTGGCTGGACCACAGCCCGGTGAAGTCGATCCGTTACCGTCCGGGTTGGCACAAGTACATGTACGGCATCTTCGTGATCAACTTCGTGGTGCTCGCCTATCTTGGTGTGCAGCCGCCGTCGCCCGTCGGCGAGCGTGTGTCGCAGGTCGGGACGCTCTTCTACTTCGCCTTCTTCCTGCTGATGCCGTGGTGGAGCCGTCTGGGCGAATTCAAGCCGGTCCCTGAGCGCGTGACCTTCGCTGCCCACTGACCGGGAGAACACAAGAATGAAGAAACTGATCCTCACGTTGATCGCAGCGCTTGGTTTCGTGGTGGGCGCGCATGCCTCGGAAGAGGGCATCCCCTGGGACAAGGCCCCGAACCGCACGACCGACCTGGCGGCGCTGCAGAACGGCGCGAAGCTCTTCGTCAACTACTGCCTCAACTGCCATTCGGCGGCGTTCATGCGCTACAACCGGCTGCAGGACCTCGGCATCACCGAGCAGCAGATCAAGGACAACCTTCTGTTCACGACCGACAAGGTTGGTGAAACCATGAAGGCCAACATCGATCCGCGCCAGGCGAAGGAGTGGTTCGGCGGCATTCCGCCCGATCTGACGCTGGTTGCCCGGTCTCGCGCCGGCCACGGCGGCACTGGTGCGGACTATCTCTACACCTATCTGCGCACCTTCTACCGCGACGAAACCAAAGCCACGGGCTGGAACAACCTCGCATTCCCGAGTGTCGCAATGCCCCACGTGCTGTGGGAGCTGCAGGGAGAACGCCGTCCGATTTTCGACAAGGTCGAATCCCACGGCCACGAGGTCGAGGTGTTCAAGGGCTGGGAGCAGATCACACCCGGTACCATGACGCCGGTCCAGTATGACCAGGCCGTGGGCGATCTCGTCAGCTATATGCAATGGATGGCCGAGCCGGCGCAGAACACGCGCATCCGCGTGGGCGTCTGGGTGCTGCTGTTCCTTGTCATGGCAGTGGTCTTTGTTTGGCGCTTGAATGCCGCGTACTGGAAAGACGTCAAGTAACGCCATGCCGATCGGGTGCCTCGTGCGCCTGGTCCCGCAGAGTGGGTTGCGTACGCGACCCACTCTTTTTGATTTTTAGGAGCCTTTCGCCATGATGGTCTTGTATTCGGGAACGACCTGCCCTTTTTCTCACCGCTGCCGTTTCGTGCTGTTCGAAAAGGGCATGGATTTTGAGATTCGCGACGTCGATCTCTACAACAAGCCGGAAGACATCAGCGTGATGAATCCGTACGGACAGGTGCCGATCCTCGTGGAACGCGACCTGATCCTGTACGAGTCGAACATCATCAACGAGTACATCGACGAGCGCTTCCCGCATCCCCAACTGATGCCGGGCGATCCGGTCGATCGCGCGCGTGTGCGCCTGTTCCTGCTCAACTTCGAGAAGGAGCTCTTTGTGCACGTCTCCACGCTCGAAAACCGCAGCTCCAAGGGGAATGAGAAGGCCCTCGAAAAGGCTCGTTCGCACATCCGCGACCGTCTCACGCAGCTCGCACCGGTGTTCCTCAAGAACAAGTACATGCTGGGTGACAATTTCTCGATGCTCGACGTCGCGATTGCCCCTCTGCTTTGGCGCCTGGACTACTACGGTATCGACCTCAGCAAGAACGCGGCGCCGCTTTTGAAGTACGCTGAGCGAATCTTTTCCCGTCCGGCCTACATCGAAGCACTGACCCCATCCGAAAAGGTCATGCGGAAGTGAAACGCTGGCGCAGCCGGTCATGATCAACGCGCTCGAATCGTCCTCGACACGCCCGTATCTCATTCGGGCGCTTTATGAATGGTGCACGGACAACGGCTTCACGCCGTATGTTGCGGTGCAGGTCGACGACACGGTCCAGGTCCCGCGCGAGTACGTCAAGAACGGCGAGATCGTGCTGAACATCAGCTTCGACGCGACGAGCTCGCTGAATCTCGGCAACGAGTTCATCGAATTCAAGGCGCGTTTCGCGGGCACGGCCCGGGAGATCATCGTTCCAGTCAGCCGCGTGATCGCCATCTATGCGCGCGAGAACGGGCAGGGGATGGCGTTTCCGGCACCGGTGCCGGTTCAGTCGCCCGAGGGAAATCAGGCCGCCGTGCCGTCGGTTCCAGCGCCTGCTTCGGCATCGCCGCGCACGCCATTGCGCGATGCCACGCGAGGTGCGGAAGGTGATCCTGGGCGCGTCGTCCATCTCGTTACTGGCGAGGGTGCCGAGGAAACCGTGGAGGCCGGCTCTGCGCCGACCCCTTCGGAGGATCCGCCGCGGCCACCTTCTGGCGGCGGCTCCCGGCCATCGCTGAAGCGGATCAAGTGAGATTGGCGCGAGTCGCCGGTCGCTAGAATCCCATACTTCGCCGCTTTAGCTCAGTTGGTAGAGCAACCGCCTTGTAAGCGGTAGGTCGTCAGTTCGATTCCGACAAGCGGCACCACTCACAAGCCCCGGGCAGCAATGCCCAGGGCTTTTTTCGTTGCTGGCGTGGCGCGTTTCCGTCAGCTTCGCGTCTGGATCTTGATGCGGAGCGTGGTTACATGCCAGCCGCGCGACTTCAGACGCGACAGGAACGTGGGGGTCAGTTGGCGCAGCTTGGCAGCCGCAGCGTTGCCGGTGACAAGCACGCACCAGACGTCATCTTCCGCGGGGCCTGCCTTAACGCTCTGGCGCAACTCGGCGGGGATCAAATCGACGATGGCCGCGAGCCTTTCGGCCGCGTCACGTGCTCGCGCCGCAAGGCTCGCGAGGGTCGGCGACTCCTCCGTGGCCTGGAAGACGGAGACGGCATTGAAGCGGCGATTCATAGGAAAGTTCTGAAATCAGGGAATCAAACAAGAGGGCTAAAATGTGCGGTTTGCCGGCAATCCTGCAAAGCCAATTGGCTTGTATTGCAGCAAAGCGCGCCCAAGTTCCTTCTCGTCTATCTTAGGGATTTCGGTCGAAGCGTCCGCGTCAGCGAGTGTGCTTCGATCTCTATTCATGGCCACCAACTTCCTGACTCAAATTTTCGGCAGTCGCAACGATCGACTTCTGAAGCAGTATCGCAAGACGGTCGAACGCATCAACTCGCTGGAGCCGTCGTTCGAGAAGCTGGACGAAGCCGCGCTCCGCGCCAAGACCCAGGAATTCAAGGAGCGCATCGCCAAAGGCGAATCGCTCGATTCGCTGCTGCCGGAAGCCTTTGCGACGGTGCGCGAGGCGTCGAAGCGGGTCATGAAGATGCGTCACTTCGACGTTCAGCTTCTGGGCGGCATGGCGCTTCACTACGGCAAGATTTCCGAAATGCGCACCGGTGAAGGCAAGACGCTGACCGCGACCCTCCCGGTGTACCTGAACGCGCTCACGGGCAAGGGCGTGCACGTGGTGACGGTCAACGACTACCTTGCCGGCCGCGACGCCACCTGGATGGGGCGCCTCTACAACTATCTGGGTCTGTCGGTTGGCATCAACCTGCCGCAGATGCCGCGCGAAGAAAAGCAGCAGGCCTACGGCAGCGATATCACGTACGGCACCAACAACGAATACGGCTTCGACTACCTGCGCGACAACATGGTGTATGAACCCGGCGATCGGGTTCAGCGCGGACTGAACTACGCCATCGTCGACGAAGTGGACTCGATCCTGATCGACGAAGCCCGGACCCCGCTGATCATCAGCGGGCAGGCTGAAGACCACACCGATCTCTATCTGGCGATCAACAAGGTCGTGCCGCTGCTCGTGCGCCAGGAAGGCGAAGCCGATCCCCGCACCGGCGAAGGCGTGACGAAGCCCGGCGACTTCACGGTCGACGAGAAGACCCATCAGGTGTTCCTGACCGAGGACGGCCATGAAAAGGCCGAGCAGGTCCTGACGGAATTCAAGCTGTTGCCGGAAGGCGCGTCGCTCTACGATCCGGCCAATATCACGCTGATGCATCACCTGAATGCAGCGCTGCGTGCACGCCACCTGTATCACCGTGATCAGCACTACGTCGTCCAGCAGGGCGAAGTGATCATCGTCGACGAATTCACTGGCCGCCTTATGACCGGGCGCCGGTGGAGCGACGGTCTGCATCAGGCCGTGGAAGCCAAGGAAGGCGTCGAGATCCAATCGGAGAACCAGACGCTCGCATCGATCACGTTCCAGAACTATTTCCGCCTGTACGGCAAGCTCGCAGGCATGACGGGTACGGCCGATACCGAAGCCTACGAGTTCCAGGAGATCTATGGTCTGGAGACCGTGATCATTCCGCCGAACCGGCAGAGCAAGCGCGAAGACCAGCTCGATCGCGTCTACAAGACCACACGCGAAAAATACGAAGCCGCCATTCAGGACATCCGTGAATGCTTCGAGCGGGGCCAACCCGTGCTGGTCGGAACCTCGTCGATCGAGAACTCCGAGATCATCTCCAGCTTGCTCCAGAAGGCCGGCCTGGAGCACCAGGTGCTCAACGCCAAGCAGCACGCGCGTGAAGCCGAAATCGTGGCCCAGGCGGGTCGCGCCAAGATGATCACGATCGCGACCAACATGGCGGGTCGCGGTACCGACATCGTGCTGGGCGGCAACATCGAAAAGGCCATCGAGGCGGTCGAGGCCGATGAGGCTGCCGATCCTTCGACCAGGGCGGATGAAGTCGCACGTCTGCGTGCCCAGTGGGACAAGGACCACGAGTTCATCAAGTCCGTCGGCGGCCTGCGCATCATTGCTACCGAACGCCATGAGTCGCGCCGCATCGACAACCAGCTTCGCGGCCGTTCCGGCCGGCAGGGCGATCCGGGCTCGTCGCGCTTCTATCTGAGCCTGGACGACCCACTGATGCGCATCTTCGCGGGTGATCGCGTCAAGGCCATCATGGATCGCCTGAAGATGCCCGACGGCGAGGCCATCGAAGCTGGAATCGTCACTCGCAGCATCGAGAGCGCGCAGCGAAAGGTCGAGGCGCGCAATTTCGATATACGCAAGCAGTTGCTCGAGTACGACGACGTCTCGAACGACCAGCGCAAGGTCATCTACCAGCAGCGCAATGACATCCTCGACGCAGGCGACCTGACCGCACAGATCGAGGCGCTGCGCGAAGGCTGCTTCATCGATTTGGTACGCGAGTACGTGCCCGCCGAAACAGTCGAGGAGCAATGGAATCTCGCCGGTCTCGAAAAGGTGCTCGCAGACGATTGGCAGATCGACTTGCCGCTGCAGAAGGAAGTCGAGGCTGCGAGCGCAGTCGGCGACGAAGACGTCGTGGAGAAGATCGTGGCTGCCGCCAACGAGGCATTCAGCGCCAAGGTTGCGTTGATCGGCCAGGAGAACTTCACGCAGTTCGAGCGCATGGTGCTGCTGCAGAGCATCGATACGCACTGGCGCGAACATCTCGCATCGCTCGACTACCTTCGCCAGGGCATCCATCTGCGCGGCTACGCGCAGAAGCAGCCCAAGCAGGAATACAAGCGCGAGGCGTTCGAGCTGTTCGGTCAGTTGCTCGACTCGGTCAAGAACGAGGTGACCCGTCAACTGATGACGGTTCGCGTGCAGTCCAGCGAGCAACTCGAGCAAGCCGCCGAAGCCATGGAAAGCCGTGGCGAGAACCTGTCGAACATCACCTACAGTGCGCCGACGGAGACGGGCGAAGTCGAAGTCCGCGTGGACGAAGAGAGCACGCGCCGCCAGGCCGCGAGTGGCTTGAGCGCGGGCGCGGCGGCTTTTGCGCGGGTCGGCCGCAATGATCCTTGCCCCTGCGGCAGCGGCAAGAAGTTCAAGCAGTGCCACGGCAAGCTCACTTGATATTCATCAGCAGGACATCGCCATGCCCGTGAATCTTTCCGCTCCCGATCCCGCCGCCCTGCACGCAGTACCAGGTGTTCGTATCGGCGTCGCCGAAGCCGGCGTACGCAAAGTCAACCGCAAAGACCTCACTGTCGTGCTGATCGACGAAGGTGCCGCGGTGGGCGGCGTGTTCACGCAGAACCGCTTCTGCGCGGCGCCGGTCCAGGTCTGCCGCGATCACCTTGCCCGTAACCTCGGCATCCGGGCGATGGTAATCAACACCGGCAATGCGAACGCGGGCACCGGGGAAGACGGTCTGGCGCGCACGCGGGCAACCTGTATCGCGCTGGCACGCAAGCTGAACCTGGCGCCCGAGCAGATCCTGCCGTTCTCCACTGGCGTGATCATGGAGCCGCTGCCGATCGACAGGATTGAAGCAGGACTGCCGGCAGCGCTCGCCGACGCATCGCCTAGCCACTGGGCGCGAGCCGCCGAGGGCATCATGACGACGGATACCGTGCCCAAGGCCTTCAGCCAGCAGGTGCAGATCGACGGCGCGACCGTCACGATCACCGGCATCAGCAAGGGCGCCGGCATGATTCGTCCGAACATGGCCACCATGCTTGGGTTCATGGCGACCGACGCGAAGATCGATCCGTCGTTGATCCAGCCGCTTTCGAAGGCGCTGGCAGATGCATCGTTCAACCGTGTCACGATCGACGGCGATACGTCGACCAACGACTCCTTCGTTGTCATCGCTACCCAGAAGGCGTCGCATCCGACGATCACCTCGCTTGAATCAATCGCCGGCCAGGCGCTGCTCCAGGCCATGCAGAACGTGGCCCGTCAGCTTGCGCAGGCGATCGTGCGCGACGGTGAAGGGGCGACCAAGTTCATCACCGTTCGCGTCGAAGGCGGCCGTGACGATGCCGAGTGCCGGCAGGTCGCTTACGCAGTCGCGCATTCGCCTCTGGTGAAGACCGCGTTCTACGCGAGCGACCCGAACCTGGGTCGCATCCTCGCGGCCGTCGGCTATGCCGGTATTGCAGACCTCGATCAGACGGGCATCGATCTCTATCTGGACGACGTGCACGTCGCAGTGAAGGGCGGCCGGAATCCGTCCTATCGCGAGGAAGATGGACAGCGGGTCATGAAGCAGAGCGAGATCACTGTTCGCATTGCGCTCGGTCGGGGCAATGCCGCGGACACCGTCTGGACTTGCGACCTGAGCCACGACTACGTCTCGATCAACGCCGATTACCGCTCATGAACGAGAAGTTCGAGCGTCTGATCGAGCGCGCCGAACAGCTGATCGGCCGGATCGAATCGATTCTTCCGCAGCCGCTGGCTGCGCCCGCCGACTGGAATGCTTCCATTGCCTGGCGCTATCGCCGCCGCAGCTCCGGCCATGGGACGCTGGAGCCAATCCGGCATGTCGCGTCAATGCCGCTGGACGCGTTGAAGGAAATCGACGTCCAGAAGGAAAAGATCGAGCGCAACACGCGTCAGTTTGTCGAAGGCAAGCCGGCCAACAACGTTCTCCTGACTGGTGCACGCGGCACCGGCAAGTCGTCGTTGATCCGAGCCTGTCTCCAGGCCTATGCCCCGCAGGGGCTGCGTCTGATCGAGGTCGACAAGGCGGAGCTGATCGACCTGCCGGACATCGTCGAGGTGGTTTCCAATCGGCCAGAGAAATTCATCGTCTTCAGCGATGACCTGAGCTTTGATGAAGGCGAACCTGGCTACAAGGCGCTCAAGTCGATCCTCGACGGTTCCGTGGCTGCGGCGACGCCGAATGTGCTGATCTACGCGACCAGCAATCGGCGGCACCTGCTGCCCGAATACATGAAGGACAACCTCAGCTATACCCATACAGAGGACGGCGAGGTGCACCCTGGCGAGGTGATCGAGGAGAAGATTTCCTTGTCCGAGCGCTTCGGTCTTTGGGTGAGCTTCTATCCATTCACGCAGAACGAATACCTCACGATCGTCGCGCAGTGGCTGTCGTCATTCGGGGTGGACGCCAAGGCGATCGAGGCAGCCCGACCCGAAGCGCTCGTATGGGCGCTCGAGCGCGGATCGCGCAGCGGGCGCGTGGCCTATCAGTTTGCCCGTGACTACGCGGGTCGCAGCTGACACGATGAACGCACCTCGAAAGCACACGGAGGTTGCGGTTGGCATCCTCATTCGCGGAGACGACGCGCTCCTGCTTTCCACGCGGCCTGAAGGCAAGCCCTACGCGGGATACTGGGAGTTTCCGGGCGGGAAGATCGAAGCCGGCGAAACGGTCGAGCAGGCGCTGCGGCGCGAGTTGCACGAGGAACTCGGCATCACCATCGCTGGCGCCGACGTGTGGAAGGTGACCGAGCACGACTATCCCCACGCCTTGGTTCGCCTGCACTGGTGCAAGGTGACCGACTGGTCCGGCGATTTCGAGATGCGCGAAGGACAGGCGATGTGCTGGCAGCAATTACCCCTCGATGTATCGCCGGTGTTGCCGGGCGCGCTCCCGGTCTTGGCATGGCTTGCCGAAGAGCGCGGAC
This sequence comes from Variovorax sp. Sphag1AA, assembly GCF_014192575.1. Taxonomy (GTDB): domain Bacteria; phylum Pseudomonadota; class Gammaproteobacteria; order Burkholderiales; family Burkholderiaceae_C; genus Variovorax. The sequence goes on from NZ_JACHYC010000002.1 coordinate 485,239, forward strand.
TGCCGGTCTCGGTTGTCACGTCGGCGGCGTAAGCGGGCCTCTACTGGCGCTTGGGATCGCCAAACGGGTCATCGTCCGGCGGTGACTCTGCCGGCACCCTGAATTCCTCGCTCGCCCAGGCGCCCAGGTCGATCCCCTTGCAGCGCGCACTACAAAAAGGTCGATAGGGGTTGCTTGCGGCGTAAACGCTGTCGTTCCCACATGCTGGGCATTTGACGATGCGTTCGCCGATCGGAGAGGGCGAATCGGTGCTCATGCGCAGAGCGTCAGTTCGAACGGAGTGTCCTCGACGCTCTGGTGGAGTCGGTCATCGGCTTCCTGCCGCATGAGCCGGACCGAAACCATCAGGCGGTTGCCGCTGATTTCAGGGATGAGCCCCAGTTTCGGGTCGATGCGCAGGCGCAGCAATTGAAAGCTCCGGCCTTGCGGCAACGCTTGCTGAAATTGCCCTTTCGATGCCATGACCTTGTAGGGGACATCCGCATCGCGCAGGAGTTTCAGCAGCAGATAGATCGACTCCGCCAATGGCGCAAGCGTCGACGACCAGCGTTCGAGGTCGGCGCGTCGATCGTTGGAGCGACGGTTCTGCCAAGCGTAGTAGGCCGGCAGGTCGAACTCGCACGTCCCGCCGGGAATGCTCGCGCGGCTGCGAATGCTCATCAGCCATTCGTTCTCTGTGAGAGCCTGCCCGGCCTTGCCCGGTACAGTATTCAGCGTATTGAAGTTGCTTTCGAGCTTGCTGACGACCTGATCGAGCACCGTCTCTGCGATCGCGGGATTGCCGCGATAACTGTTGAACACGTTCTTGTGCTTGTCGAGGTCTCTCAGCACGTCGGCCTTGAGGTCGGCGCGTGCTGCCACATCCATGATCTCGAAGATCGTGACGAGCGCATAGTGATGCAGCAGCGGCGAATCGGCCGGCACCAGCTCGCCGAGACGGCGGAACAAGTGCTCCAGCCGCAGATAGGTCCGGATGCGCTCGTTGAATGGGTACTCGTAAAGGATCACGCGTGACGGCTTCCGGTGAGGATCATAGCCTCAAGAAGGCTTCGCGGGAGGCTGCGGAATGATCTTGCGGACAGCGCCCAGCATGAGATCGCCGAGTGCGAGTTGTCCGTGCATCGACAGGTGCGTGTCGTTGGGGAAGTAGAAGTCCCGGATTTTGGATTTCTGCTCTTTGGCGAACGTGAAAAGGTCCGGCCCGAGGCCTGCGTTCGCAAGAGCGGTCACAAAATCTTTCGAGTGGTCCGGCATGACGTAGGTGGTCGTCTTGTTGGGGATCACCATCCACATGATGGACCGGGCGCGATGCGCTTCCGAGAATGCGCGCATCTGTGCGACGTGCTCGGCCGTGAGTTCGCCGTTGTCGTCATCGTCCTTGAAGAAAAGCACCTTGCTGCAGAAGCGATTGCTGAACATCGAGCAGCCATCGGGCACCGGACGGATCCAGGTCTCCTTCGCAGCGAGCGTCGGCCCCTCGGTCTTCTTCGCCGCTTGCGTGTTGCGGTAAGTGATGTAGCCCGAGGTGAGCTTGGCCTTCCAGTTGAGGGCGAAGCCTGGCACATGCTCAGGCGACTCGAAGAAGGGCTCGGTCCGCGACTCGGGCGGCTTGCTCATTGCCTTGCACTTCTGCGTATTGGCCAGGCGGTCGGCGAGAAGACGCTCGACGCTCTCGATCACTACCAGCTTGCCTTTGAAGCCTGCGCGATCGAGCCATTCGTCGAAATCGTCGCAAAGCGCTTCCTGGAACTCGCCCCAGAAGATCGTTGAGATGCGGTAACCCTGCTTCTGCAGCACGGACTGCCAGCGGTGCGTCATGGAGAAGCTGTCCCCGATCACGAGGATGTCTGCTTCGTTGATCGGCGAGGCATGAAGGTACTTCCGCTCGACATGCGGCGGCTCCAGCTGCCAGCCGAATTCATAGTCCGAGACCAACCCGATCCGCGACAGATCGCCGTAGGGAATTGGCGTGTTCAACGTGACGATCAGCATGGCAACGATCACAGCGAAGCCAGCTGTGAAGACTTGCAGCCAGAGTTTTGCGGGCGTCATATCAGAACTGGAAATAGAGGAACGGGCTGTAGGAGCCCAGCTTCGAGACGCAGAGTCCGAGCAGAAGGACGGTCGCGAGCGACATGAGCCCGGTGAAGACCAGCGAGGCGCGCGGCCGGCCAGCCAGCGACTGTGCCTGGGGGACCCAGCGCTGCAGCGTGATGGTCGGCGGCAGTGCGAGGCAGATGAAGAGCCCGACGATCAGGGTCTGGAAAAATTCGGGCTTGCGGCTAGGAACGGGGCCGAATTCGGTGAATGCCTCCAGTGCAGTTCCATGGAAGCCCAGCATTCCCTTGTAGATCGCCATCGCGGCATGCATGCTTTCCGCGCGGAAGACCACCCAGGCGAGCATCACGCACAGGAATGTGATGAACCAGCCGAGGACTTTCGACAGTCGGCCGGGCTTCGAGTCGCGGCGAACCTTGCCATTCCAGAGATGGTTGATCACCAGGTACATGCCGTGCAGGCCGCCCCAGATCACGAAGGTCCAGGCGGCGCCATGCCACAGACCGCCCAGCAGCATGGTGATGAAGAGGTTCATGTAGCGGCGCGCCGGCCCCTTGCGATTGCCACCCAACGGAATGTAGAGATAGTCCCGCAGGAAGGTCGACAGGGAGATGTGCCAGCGGCGCCAGAACTCGATGATGTTCGTCGACTTGTAGGGTGAGTTGAAGTTGAGCGGCAACTTGACGCCCAGGCACAACGACAGGCCCACGGCCATGTCCGAATAGCCCGAGAAGTCGAAATAGATCTGCAGGGTATAGGCGAGCACGCCAAGCCATGCGGTGTAGAGCATGGGGTCCGTGCCGTGGTGCACACCATTGAACATGAGATCCGCGTACTCGCCCACCTTGTCGCCGATGAGGAGCTTCTTGGCGAGACCGAAGACGAAGATGGCGAGGCCAAGCGAGACCTTGTTCAGATCCACGCGGTAGGTCGCCGGATTGGCGAACTGCGGCATCATCTGCGCGTGGTGCAAGACCGGCCCCGCGATCAGATGGGGGAAGTAGGTGACGAAGAGCACGTAGTGCACGAAGCTGCGTTCGTGAACCTTGTCCTGCCAGCAGTCCACCAGGAACGCGATCTGCGTGAACGTGTAGAAGGAAATGCCGATCGGCAGGGCAATGTGCAGCATCGGCAGTGGCGTGAACCCTGCTGCGCTGATCCCTTCATTCACGTTGCCAAGGAAGAAGTTCGCGTACTTGAACGTGGCGAGCACCGCCAGGTTCACGGTCAGCGCGAACACCAACATGCGCTTTCGGCCCGCGTCGGTGCGGCCGGGCCCGCGCGTCAGGCGCAATCCGGCCCAATAGTTGAAGCAGATCGATGCGAGCAGCAGCGGCAGGGCTTCGACGCTCCACCAGCCGTAGAAGAAGAGCGATGCCAGCGCGAGGAAGCCGGCTGCAGCACGCACATCTCGCTTTCCGATGAGGAAGAACCCGAAAAGGACGATCGGGAAAAAGCAGAAGATGAACGCGTAAGAGTTGAAGAGCATCTTGGGGGAGCGTTGCCGCGGGGCTCGCTGGCACGCCGCTTTCTTGTTCTCCGGCGCTGGAGGCCGGCCAACCGTGGATTATCGCGCGCTGGCGACGGTCCACTGCTCCCAGAGACCCTCGACGTGGAGGGAGAGTTCCGCGAGACCCAGTCCTTCGTTGTAGATCACCGCGTCGGCCGAGGCTCTGCGAAGAGCGCGATGCGCCTGCTGCGCGATCACGGCACGAACCGCGTCGGGCGCCCAGCCCGACCGGGCCACCACGCGCTCGAGTTGTGTCTGCTCGCTCGCATCGATCACGAGGACGCGATCGACGATGGCGCGCCAGCGCTTCGATTCCACCAGCAAGGGCACGTCGAAGACGACCGCCTGTCCGGGTTGAGCGGAGGCGGCCTGACGTTCGCATTCAGCGCCGATCAAGGGGTGGAGGATGCCTTCGAGCCGCTTTTTCGCCTGGGCATCGGAAAACACGAGTTCCCGCATCCGTGCCCGGTCCATGCCGCCTTCAAGAGTCAGGATGGAGGGGCCGAACTCCGCTTCGAGTGCCGGCATCGCGGCGCCGCCCGGCTCGGCGATGGATCGGGCAATCGCATCGGTATCCACAAGCAGCGCGCCGCGCGCGACCAGCATGGCGGCGACCGTGCTCTTGCCGCTTCCGATGCCGCCGGTCAAGCCGATGCGCACCGCGCGCACTCCTTCAAAGGCCAATCGCGCGAAGAATCGCGTCGGGGCCGAAGAGCATTGCAGTCAGGCCCGCTCCGGCCAGGAAGGGGCCAAAGGGGACGTAGCCGCCTTCGCGCAACTTGCTGTTGAATTTGAGTGCGAGTCCGACGATGACGCCGATCACGGACGCCATGAGGATGATCGGTACCAGGGCCTGCCAGCCGAACCACGCACCGAACGCCGCGAAGAGCTTGAAGTCGCCATAGCCCATTCCTTCCTTCCCGGTCGTCAGCTTGAACAGCCAGTAGACCGCCCACAGCGAGGTATAGCCCGCGACGGCACCCCAGACCGCATTCGTCAGGCTGACACCTGTGAAGCCCGCGATGGAGGCGAGAAGGCCGGCCCACAGCAAGGGTAGCGTGATGTCGTCGGGCAACAGCGTCGTGTCCCAGTCGATCAGCGCCAGCGCCAGCAGCGCGGCTGCAAATCCGCACCATGCGAGGCCTCCGAACTGGCCGGGCATGTGCCACACGCTCCATGCGAAGAGTGCCGCCGTGATCAGCTCGACCAGTGGGTAGCGCAAGCTGATCGGCGTCTTGCACGCCGAGCATTTGCCGCGAAGCATGAGATAGCTCAGTACCGGGATGTTTTCGTACCAACGGATGGCGTGGCCGCATTGCTGGCACCGCGACTGCGGCACCATCAGGTTGAACCGCTCCGCTGCTGGCGCTTCGCCACCGTTCAAGGTTGCGCACTCGGCGGCCCATTGCTGCTCGAGCATCTTGGGTAGACGGTAGATCACGACATTGAGGAAGCTGCCGATCAGCAACCCGAGGACGCCTGCCAGGGCAGCGTCCACGCCCTGAGAGACGAGCATCAGACGACCTGGCCGAGCTTGAAGATAGGCAGGTACATCGACACCACGATGCCGCCGATGATCACGCCGAGGAACACGATGATGATCGGCTCCATCAGGCTCGACAGGCCTGCAACCATGTCATCGACTTCCTGTTCGTAGAAGTCGGCTGCCTTTCCGAGCATGTGATCGATGGAACCCGATTCCTCGCCGATGGCGGTCATCTGCAGAACCATCGACGGAAACAGGTTCGCATTGGTCATCGCCGCGGTCAGGCTGGTACCGGTCGACACCTCCTGTTGAATCTTGGTCGTGGCCTCCGCATACACGGAGTTGCCCGATGCGCCGCCCACAGAGTCCAACGCTTCGACCAGCGGCACGCCTGCCGCGAACATGGTCGCGAGCGTGCGCGTCCATCGCGCGACACAGGACTTGTCGATGAGGTCGCCGAAGATCGGCATGCGAAGCAGGAGACGGTCCATCACCTGCTGCACGCGCTCGTTGCGCTTCCACGCCTGGAGGAAGAAATAGATTCCGCCGCCGAGCACGCCAAAGATCAACCACCAGTACGAGACGAAGTATTCGCTGATGCCCATGACGATCAGCGTTGGTGCCGGCAGGTCGGCGCCGAAGGAGGTGAACACCTGCTTGAAGGCAGGGATCACGAAGATCATGATGATCGCCACCACGACGAAGGCCACGACGATCACGGATGTCGGGTACATGAGCGCCGACTTGATCTTCGACTTGATGGCCTCGGTCTTCTCCATGTAGGTGGCGAGGCGATCCAGCAGGTCTTCAAGAATACCGGCGGCCTCGCCGGCCTCCACGAGGTTGCAGTAGAGGCTGTCGAAGTATTTCGGGAATTTGCGGAACGCGGCCGACAGCGACGTACCCGTTTCAACGTCGCTGCGAATGTCGTTGAGCAGCTTTCCGACGCTTGGGTTCGCATTGCCCCGGCCGACGATGTCAAATGCCTGAAGCAGTGGCACGCCGGCCTTCATCATGGTGGCCAGCTGCCGCGTGAAGATGGCGATGTCCTTCGGCTTGATCGCCTTCCCGGACCTCATCCGCCGCTTCTTGATCTTGGTCGTGAGGACGCCCTGGCGCCGCAGCGCAGCCTGCACCTGGTTCTCGCCGGCGGCGCGAAGCTCGCCGCGCACGATCTTGCCGCTGCGGTCCTTTCCCTCCCACTCGTAGATATATTCCTTGAGCGTTCGGTTTGATGCTGCTGCCGTTGCCATTGGTTCTCCGCCGTTGAATGCTATTCGTTGGTGACTGCGAGCACTTCCTCAAGCGACGTCAGTCCCTGCATGACCTTCTTCAATCCTGACTGACGCAGCGAACGTACGCCCTCGGCTTCGGCTTGCCTTGAAATGTCGAGCGCCGACCCGTCCCGGAGAATGATCTTCTGGATCTCTTCACTGATCGGCATGACCTGGTAGATGCCGACCCGCCCCTTGTAGCCGCCGTTGCAGGCAGAGCAGCCGACGGGGTGATAGGGCTTCCATGAACCATCGAGTTCGTGTTCCTTGAAACCCGCATCGAGCAATGCCTGCTTGGGCACGTCCGAGGGCGCCTTGCACACGGTGCACAGGCGCCGGGCAAGACGCTGGGCGGTGATCAGGATCACGCTCGATGCGATGTTGAAGGGCGCGATACCCATATTGCGCATCCGCGTCAGCGTCGTTGGCGCGTCATTCGTGTGGAGCGTCGACAGCACCAGGTGACCCGTCTGCGCCGCCTTGATCGCGATGTCGGCAGTCTCCAGATCGCGGATTTCGCCGACCATGATGATGTCCGGATCCTGCCGCAGGAAGGCGCGCAGCGCGGCCGCGAAGGTGAGGCCGGCCTTCTCGTTGACGTTGACCTGATTGACGCCCGGTAGATTGATTTCGGACGGATCTTCCGCCGTGGCGATGTTCACGCCGGCCTTGTTAAGCAGGTTCAGACAGGTGTAGAGCGACACCGTCTTGCCCGAACCTGTCGGTCCTGTGACCAGCACCATTCCGTAGGGGCGGTTGATCGCATTGAGCAGGCGCTCCTTTTCGTCTGCGTCATAGCCGAGTGCGTCGATGCCGAGGCGCGCACTGCTCGGGTCAAGAATACGGATGACGATCTTTTCGCCGAAAAGCGTGGGGAGCGTGCTCACACGGAAATCGATCACGCGATCCGGGCCGATCTTGAGCTTCATGCGCCCGTCCTGCGGGACGCGCTTCTCGGAGATGTCCAGGCGCGAGATCACCTTGATGCGCGAGGCAAGCTTGTCCTTGATGACTGTCGGCGGGCTTGCGATCTCGCGCAGTTCGCCGTCGATGCGAAAGCGCACGCGGTAGTTGTGCTCGTACGGCTCGAAATGAATGTCCGACGCGCGCATGCTGAATGCGTCGAGCAACATCTTGTGCAAGAAGCGGACGACTGGGGCATCTTCGACTTCCGCTACGGCCTGCTCGTTTGTATCGCCCGCGGTCTCTGCCGAAACGTCATCGAATTCGAACTCGGTGCCGATGATGTTGTCGATGGATTCTGTAGCGGTCACCGCGGCCGCTTCGATCATCCTCGACAGCTTGTCGTATTCGGCAATGACCCAGTCCACGCCCATCTGCGAGGCGAACTTGATCTTCTCCGCCGCCTGCTGATCCGATGGGTCTGCCGTCGCGACAATGAGCCGGTTGTTGCGCTTGCTGAGGACGACTACGCGATAGGCTTGGCACAGCTTGGCGTCCAGGAGATCTTTGGGAAGGCGCTGCGGATCGATCGCATCCAGATCGAGAAGGGGGGCGCCGAAGGCGCTCGACAGGGTGTGCGCTAGGTCAGCCGCCGAGACGGCGCCGGTCCCGGTCAACTCCGCAATGAAGCTGGTCCGTCCGCTGAGCGACTTTTGGTAGATGTCCTCCGCGGCTTTTGCGGGGAGCTTTCCAGCCGAAACCAAGGCACGCGCAAGTCCCGGCAGAGCGACTGGCGAGCTTTCTTTGATCAGGGGTTCGGCAGCGGCCATTCAACGAATGTAAAAAACGTGAGAATTTGCTTCACGATCATCGCTGATCGCCTTCGCACTGTAAACCGCAGAGCCGTCTTCGCTCGCGAAGCATTTGGCGTTTGCGTCACAAAAGGCAGGTCGGACTAGGCGGGGATTAATACCTCCGGCTTCCAAATCCCGAAAAGGTCATGATGACGATCGGGCCCCGTTTGCTGCGGCGACAGAGGGCGAATGATCTTAGCAGCAGTCCAGTGACACGCGGCGGTGATCCGGCTTCGATATAAGGAGGGAGATGTTGTCGACTCCCAACAGCCACAACGCAAGAACCGCTGCATGGATTGTTGGGATAGCTCAATCGCGCGCCGCGGCGATCTTCCAATGAGCATGGCATGACCAGGAATGCTGGTCGGGGTGAGAGGATTCGAACCTCCGGCCTCTACGTCCCGAACGTAGCGCTCTACCAGGCTAAGCTACACCCCGATGGTTGCAAGAAAAGAGAGTCGTCCTTCGTGGTGACTTAGGCGCGTCGCTCAAGCAACTGAGCTGCTAATTGTAGCAAACCTGAAGAGTAAGAATTTTCGGGGAGGCCAGAAAGTGCGTCTATTGCTCGTTGCGCCTCAGCTGCCGCTGCTGCTCTTGTGGCCTCCAAGGCGCCGGTTTGCCGAACGATCGCAACGATCTGGGGTAGCTGCGTCGTGTCGCCCGCTTCGATGGCGGCGCGGATGAGGTCGCGCTGCTCTGGTGTTCCGCGCCGCATGGCAAGGATGAGCGGCAGCGTCGTCTTTCCTTCGCGCAGGTCGTCTCCCACGTTCTTGCCGGTTTCGCTTGCGTCGCCGGCGTAGTCAAGTACGTCGTCGACGACTTGAAATGCGGTGCCTAGCGCTTGACCGTAGGTTGCGCACGCTTCCTCGACTTCTGAAGATGCTTTGGCAAGCACCGCGGCAAGACGCGTGCTTGCTTCAAACAGTTTTGCAGTCTTGGAGCGGATGACGCGAAGGTAGGCTTCCTCATCGAGCGAAGCGTCGTGCATGTTCATCAGCTGGAGGACTTCGCCCTCGGCGATGACGTTGGTTGCCTCGGCGAGGATTTCCATGACGCGCATGTCGCGTGCTTCCAGCATCATCTGGAATGCGCGCGAATACAGGAAGTCGCCGACGAGGACGCTAGCGGGATTTCCGAAGGATTCGTTGGCCGTCGGCCGCCCGCGCCGAAGCGTAGATTCGTCAACCACGTCGTCGTGTAGCAACGTTGCCGTATGAATGAACTCGACAACTGCCGCAAGGTTGAAGCGTTGTTCTTCTTGATAGCCCAGGGCGCCTGCCATCAGCAACAGCAGGGCTGGCCGCAGTCGCTTGCCGCCGGCGGAGATGATGTATTTCGAGACCTCGCTCACGAGCGGGACGCCGGTATCGAGACGGCGTGCGATCACGCGGTCGACCCCGGCCATGTCTTCGGCAATCAGGCGGAGTACGCCGGAGGCAGGGGAGGTGTCTGGAGCAGAAACTGACAAGGCGAAGGCGCTTGCGCGCTGCGAGAGGTGCGACGGTGGCGCTGGGCCGGAAGCGAATGATTATATGGAGTGATGGCGCCGTGAGGCGGCGGACTCGGCGCCGATAGTGCTTTGATTGCGTTGGCGTGCTACAATCTTCGGCTCTGCGGAATTCGCCGTAGAGCCATCTTTTCCCAAGAGGTCCACATGTACGCGGTCATAAAAACCGGCGGCAAGCAGTATCGCGTTGCTTCCGGCGAAAAAATCAAAGTAGAACAGATTGCTGCGGACGTAGGCCAGGAAATCGTGATTGACCAAGTGCTTGCAGTCGGTGACGGCAGCGCAATCAAGGTCGGCACGCCCCTGGTGTCCGGTGCAACGGTAACGGCAACTGTGTTGTCGCACGGCAAGCACGACAAGGTTCGCATCTTCAAGATGCGTCGTCGTAAGCACTATCAGAAACGTCAAGGCCATCGCCAGCAGTTCACCGAACTGCAAATCGGCGCGATCGCCGGCTAAGGAGCTGATTCCATGGCACAGAAAAAAGGCGGCGGCTCCACGCGAAATGGGCGCGATTCGAAGCCCAAGATGCTCGGCGTAAAGGCGTTTGGCGGCGAACTGATCAGCGCAGGTTCGATCATCGTGCGCCAGCGCGGCACGCAGTTCCACCCCGGTGTGAACGTCGGCGTCGGCAAGGATCACACGCTGTTTGCACTGGTCGACGGTCATGTGTCGTTCGGTACCAAGGGTGCTCTCAACAAACAGACGGTCAACGTGACCCCGGCCTAAGCCGATCACTTCGATCTTTCGAAGCCCCGCTTTGCCGGGGCTTCTTCATTTGTAAACTGGACATCTCATGAAGTTCGTGGACGAGGCCTTCATCGACATCGCTGCTGGCGATGGCGGCAACGGCTGCGTGTCGTTTCGCCATGAGAAATACAAGGAGTTCGGCGGTCCGAACGGCGGCGACGGCGGTCGAGGCGGCCACGTGTTCGCGGTAGCCGATCCGAATCTCAACACGCTGGTCGATTTCCGCTATTCACGGCGCCATGAAGCCAAGCGGGGCCAGCATGGCATGGGTTCGGACATGTTCGGCGCCGCTGGTGACGACATCACGCTGAAGATGCCGGTCGGAACAATCATTTCCGATGCTGAGACCGGCGAGGTGCTGTACGAGCTCCTGAACCCGGGCGAGGTGATCACGATTGCCAAGGGCGGGGACGGTGGCTTCGGCAACATGCGCTTCAAGAGCGCGATCAATCGCGCTCCGCGCCAGAAGACGCCCGGCTGGCCCGGCGAGAAAAAGAATCTCAAGCTCGAATTGAAGGTCTTGGCCGATGTCGGGCTGCTAGGCATGCCCAACGCCGGCAAGTCGACGTTCATCAGCGCCGTTTCCAACGCGCGCCCGCGCGTGGCCGACTATCCCTTCACGACCCTTCACCCCAATCTCGGCGTTGTCCGAGTGGGGCCCGAGCAGAGTTTCGTCGTGGCTGATCTCCCCGGCCTGATCGAAGGCGCGTCAGAGGGCGCGGGGCTGGGCCACCAATTCCTGCGTCATCTGCAGCGTACGCGTCTGTTGCTCCACGTTGTCGACCTGGCGCCGTTCGACGAAGGCGTCGATCCGGTGGCGCAGGCCAAGGCCATCGTCGGAGAACTCAAGAAATACGATGCCACGCTGTACGAAAAGCCGCGTTGGCTGGTCCTCAACAAGCTGGACATGATCCCGGTCGACGAACGGGCCGCGCGGGTCAAGGATTTCGTCAAACGCCTTCGCTTCAAGGGACCGGTTTTCGAGATATCCGCGCTCACACGCGAGGGATGTGAGCCACTTGTTCAGGCGGTTTATCAGCAGGTCAAGGCTCAGCAAGTAGCCGAGCAGCCACCTGCAGAAGTCGATCCGCGGTTCTCGTGACTTTGTAATTCCAATGGTCGCCCCGGCGGTGGCCGTTCAACTGCATCAAGATGGCCTTCGCTTCCATGACACCGAGCTCTGGTTCTGCCGCACTTCGTGACGCTCGTCGCATCGTTGTCAAGGTGGGCTCAAGCCTTGTCACCAATGAAGGCCGCGGCCTGGATGAGAACGCCATCGGCGAATGGTGCCGTCAACTGGCGACTTTGGTTCGCGACGGGCGCGAAGTGGTCATGGTGTCGAGTGGTGCGATCGCAGAAGGAATGAAGCGACTCGGGTGGCGTGTCCGTCCGCACGAGGTCCATGAACTCCAGGCCGCCGCTGCCGTTGGCCAGATGGGCTTGGCACAGATCTACGAAACCAAGCTCCGCGAGAACGGCCTCGGAAGTGCGCAGGTCTTACTCACGCACGCTGATCTGGCCGACCGCGAGCGCTATCTGAATGCGCGCACCACCCTCGTGACGCTGCTGGCGCTGGGCGTGGTGCCGGTCATCAATGAAAACGACACCGTCGTCAACGACGAGATCAAGTTTGGCGACAACGACACGCTTGGCGCGCTAGTCGCCAACCTCGTGGAAGCCGATGCATTGGTCATCCTGACGGACCAGAAGGGCCTGTTCACTGCCGACCCGCGAAAAGACCCGGAAGCTCGCTTCGTTCACGAAGCGATCGCCGGCGACCCTGCGCTGGAGGTCATGGCTGGCGGCGCCGGTAGCAGCATCGGGAGGGGCGGAATGATCACCAAGATCCTCGCGGCCAAGCGCGCGGCGGGGTCGGGCGCCTCGACGGTGATCGCCTGGGGGCGCGAGCCCGACGCGCTTCTGCGGCTGACTCGCGGGGAGTCCATCGGCACCCTTCTGCTCGCGCAGACCGCCAAGCATCAGGCGCGCAAGCGGTGGATGGCCGATCACCTGCAGTTGCGCGGTGCCGTCTCCGTAGACGCCGGCGCAGCAGCCAAGGTGCGCGGAGAAGGCAAGAGCTTGCTGCCGATCGGCATGACCGGAGTCGAAGGCGACTTTTCTCGTGGCGATGTCATCGCGATCCGCGACGAGCAGGGATTCGAGCTGGCTCGGGGGTTGGCGAACTACTCGAGCGCAGAGGCACGCTTGCTATGTCGCAAGCCGTCGTCCGAGTTCGAGCGCCTTCTCGGCTATGTCGCCGAGGCCGAGATGGTCCATCGGGACAACATGGTCCTGATGCCTGACGGGCGCTGATCGCCTATTCAACTTCGCGGATTGGCGTCTTCAGGTAGCGGACCATTTCGCCGACAGACCCGCGCGGTGCGTGACCGCGACACAGCCCCTGGCTGGCCAGGGCCTGGGTGTGGCGCGAGGTTCGATCGCTGATCCGCTTCCACTCAGGATTCTGGGCGGATTCCCACGTTCCATTGCTGGTAAAGCGCGCGTAGCTCTTGTACTCGTCAGTGGCGCAGTGCACGCCCTCGTAGAAGGCGTTGAATCCGCCGCCTTCCTTGTTGGTGGCGACGACCACGTAGCGGACGACCCCATCGCCAGTCACCTTGATTGTGTTCGGGTCGACGCCGAACTTCAGGCTCGAGTACTTCGGCATCTCTATGTCGACCAGCTTGTCCTGATTGAAGGCGGGAGGCGGCGGAGCCTCCGATTCTTTCCAGTCGGAATCTCCGAAAAGCTCGGCATTCGCAAGTCCGGAGGCGCCGAGAACACAGGCAAGTAGAACGCCCCGGCTAGCGCGGAGCATGCAACGGGTCGCTTGTGGGGGGAGGCTCATTCGCAAGATTGGCATTCGGATTGGGATCGAAGCTGGCGCCGGGCGGCAGCTCGAAGGTCGGTTCGTGGCCCGGTCCGGGCGGATGTCGCTCGAATTCGCGGGCGCGCACGTTGCTTCGCAGGAAGCGATTGCGAAAGTCCTGTCGCGGCAGGTAGCGGGCGAGTTCCGTCAGCGCCATTTCATAGACGCCGCGCTTGAATTCGACAACGACGTCCAGCGGCACCCAGTAGTCGTGCCAACGCCATGCGTCGAATTCCGGATGATCTGTGGCACGCAGGTTCAGGTCCCAGTCGTGCCCGATCAATTGCAGTAGATACCAGATTTGCTTCTGGCCTTTGTAGTGGCCGCGTGCGTCACGGCGGATGAACCGATCCGGCACCTCGTAGCGCAACCAGTCGCGGGTACGGGCCACGATGCGCACATGCTCCGGGTGGAGACCTACTTCCTCATGCAGCTCCCGGAACATGGCCTGCTCGGGACTCTCGCCGCGATCGATGCCGCCTTGCGGAAACTGCCAGGAATGGGTGCGGATTCGCTTGCCCCAGAAAACCTGGTTTCTCTGGTTGAGCAGGATGATGCCGACGTTGGGCCTGAAGCCGTCCCGGTCGAGCATAATCAAACCCCAATTTTTGAACTGAGTCGATTATGCCTGCCGAGTTGCGCAGGGCAAGCGGCCAGTCCCGGGGCCCCGAGGCCCGTCCATTGCCCCCCAACCTCTAGACTTTGCGCGCCCGATGAAAGCTTCCCAGTTCTTTATCTCCACCCTCAAGGAAGCACCGGCCGATGCCGAAGTCGTCAGTCACCGCCTCATGATGCGGGCCGGCATGATCAAGAAGCTGGGCACCGGGATTTACACCTACATGCCGATGGGCCTGCGCGTGATCCGCAAGGTCGAGGCGATCGTGCGCGAGGAAATGAATCGCGCCGGGGCGGTCGAGTTGACGATGCCGGTGGTCCAGCCGTCTGAATTCTGGGAAGAGAGCGGACGCTTCCAGGCCTATGGGCCGGAACTCCTCCGCATCAAGGACCGGCATGACCGCTCCTTCGTGATCCAGCCGACCAGCGAAGAGGTCGTCACCGACATCGCCCGCCAGGAAATCCGCAGCTACAAGCAGCTGCCGAAGAACTTCTACCAGATCCAGACCAAGTTCCGCGATGAACGGCGCCCGCGCTTCGGCTTGATGCGTGGCCGCGAGTTCATCATGAAGGACGCCTACAGCTTCGACCGGGATCTGGACAGCGCCAAGGCCAGCTACAAGGTGATGGCCGACGCCTACCGGAAGATCTTCGATCGATTCGGCCTGCGCTATCGGGCCGTGGCTGCAGACAGCGGCGCGATCGGCGGCGACGTGAGCCAGGAATTCCAGGTCATCGCCGCGACGGGTGAGGACGCCATCGTCTACTGCCCGGACAGCGATTACGCCGCCAACATGGAAAAGGCCGAGGCACTGGCGCCGGCCGGCCCGCGTCCCGCCGCGAGCAAGCCGCTGACCAAGACGCCGACGCCGGGCAAGGCCACCTGCGAAGACGTGGCCGAGCTGCTGGGCGTCCCACTTTCGACCACGGTGAAGTCGCTGGTCCTCGCGACCGACATCCTCGATGAGGCTGGCGAGATCAAGGGCGCAGACGTCTGGCTGTTGCTGCTTCGCGGTGACCATGACATGAACGAGATCAAGGTCAGCAAGGTTCCGGGGCTCGACAAGGGCTTCCGTTTTGCGACTGTCACCGAAATCGAGGACCATTTCGGCTGCAAGCCGGGCTACCTCGGGCCGTTGAACCTCAAGCAGCCTGTCAAGATCGTCGTCGACCGCGAAGTGGCCGTCATGGCCGACTGGATCTGCGGCGCCAATGAAGTCGACTTCCACATCACCGGCGTCAACTGGGGCCGTGATCTGCCGGAGCCCGATGCGGTGGCCGATCTCCGCAACGTGGTCGCCGGCGATCGGTCGCCCGACGGAAAGGGTGTCCTCGCCATCGAGCGCGGCATTGAAGTCGGCCATGTGTTCGTGCTCGGCACCAAGTACAGCAAGCCGATGAACGCGACCTTCCTCGACGAAGCGGGCAAGCCCCAGTTCCTCGAAATGGGCTGCTACGGCATCGGCGTCACCCGTCTGCCGGCCGCCGCGATCGAGCAAAACAACGACGAGCGCGGGATCATCTGGCCCGACGCGATCGCCCCGTTCACCGTCGTCGTCTGCCCGATCGGCATGGACCGCAGCGCCGAGGTCAAGACGGCGGCCGAAGCGCTCTACGGGCAGCTCCTGGCAGCCGGTGTCGACGTGCTGCTCGACGACCGTGGCGAGCGGCCTGGCGCCATGTTCGCCGACTGGGAGCTGATCGGCGTGCCACATCGCGTGGTGATCTCCGATCGTGGCCTGAAAGAAGGCCAGTTCGAATACCAGCACCGCCGCGATACCTCCGCAACCAAGGTGTCGGTTGCCGGCATCGCGGATTTCATCACCGGCAAACTGGCTGCCGCATGAACCCCGTGGCGCCGATGGATGCGCCCGGACTTTCGAGACGCCTGTGCCTCGGCGGTGCTGCGGCCGGGGTGCTGACCCTGGCGCTGCCGACGCCGGCCCTGGCGGGTGCGCAGATCGAGGAACCGCTGATCGATTCGGTGCGAACGGCACTGAGCGCCGCAATCCGGAACAACGCGCCGCCGGTGCCTGAGTTCAAGGACACCGAGTCGCGCCTGGCCTATCTGCGGTGGCTCGGCGAGATGAGCGAGCGGCTCAAGAAGAAACTGCCCGATTGGCCGACCCGCAAAGAATTCCTCCAGACCGTCTGGTACGAGTCCCGACGCGCCGGCCTCGATGTAAGCCTCGTGCTCGGGCTGGTTCAGGTGGAGAGCAATTTCCGCAAGTTCGCAGTCTCGAGCGCCGGGGCCCGCGGCTACATGCAGGTCATGCCGTTCTGGACTCGGTCGATTGGCGACAGCGATCCGTCCAAGCTCTTCCACATGCAAACCAATCTGCGGTTTGGCTGCGTGATCCTGCGCCATTACCTCGACCGCGAGGCGGGCGATCTCTTCATGACGCTTGGCCGCTACAACGGCAGCCGCGGGAAGTCGCCTTACCCGAGCGCCGTCTTCGCGAACCAGCGCCTGTGGGTCTTCAAGGAATCGCGGCCGGACTGAGGCCCGCGCCAGAGACCAGATCGGCCGTCGCCGCGGGCTTGCCACGGGTGACCATGACCTGGTCAATACGGAAGCTGTCCACGTCCATCACCTCGAAGGTGTAGCCCGCCCAAGTCACGCTGTCCGTCCGCTTGGGCACACGCCGCAGCATCACCATCAGGAACCCGGCGAGGGTTTCGTATTCGTCGCGGTGCGGCAGTTCTTCGAGATCGAGCGCGCGCATCACGTCCTGGATCGGCGTCACGCCGTCGATCAGCCATGAGTTCTCGTCGCGCTTCACGATCTGCTGCTCCTCGTCCTGCGCGCCGACCAGATCGCCCATCACGGTGCTCATCACGTCGTTGAGCGTGATCACGCCCACGACCAGGCTGTACTCGTTCACGATGATCGCGAAGTCTTCGTGTACCTGCCGGAACTGTTCCAGCACTTCGGTGAGCGAGAGCCGGTCGGGCACCACCAGCGCCTTGTGCAGCGGAAGGCCATGGTCGAACGAAAGCGGCTGACCGCTCAATACGCGCTGGAACATGTCCTTGGCATCGACATAGCCCAGCACATGGTCGATGTCACCGTCGCACACCGGATAGGCGGAGAAGGGCTCGGCCACGATGCGGGCGCGCAGGACAGATTCGGGCTCGTCCCTGAGGAACCAGGCGATGCGGTCGCGCGAGGTCATTACGCTGCTCACAAGACGGGTGTCGAGCTCGAAGACATTCGCGATCACTTGCTGTTCCCGCTGCGCGAGCACGCCGGCCTGGGCGCCGGCTTCCGTCATCGCGAGGATGTCGGCGGATGTGATCTTGTCATCGCGCTGTGCCGGCATGCCGAGCAGCTTGAAAAGCAGGTCCGTGCTGACGGTGAAGAGCCAGACCAGCGGCTTGAACGTGGTGATCAGCATCCCCATCGGCCCGACGATCCGCACTGCGAGCCGCTCGGGATTGCTCATCCCGAGCCGCTTCGGAAACAGGTCGGCGAAGATCAGGAAGATCGCGATGATCGTGATGAATGAAGCGAGGAACGCGGCGGTCTGCGAGGCTTTCGGGCTGAGCCACAGGTCGAACAGATCCGCGAAATAGGGGCTCAACGAACCTTCGCCAACGACACCGCCCAGAATCGCGACGGCGTTGAGCCCGATCTGCACCACGGTGAAATAGTGGCTTGGCTGTTCCTGCATGCGCAGCACGCGCTCGGCGCGCAGATCTCCCTCGTCGGCCATCTGGCGGAGGCGCAGGCGACGCGATGCCGCGAGGGAGATCTCGGCAAGGGAGAAAAATGCACTCGTCGCGATCAGCGCAACGATGACCAGCAGGCTTTGGGTCAGGGTCATAGGTCGGTCGTCGAAGACCGACATGGTGCCACGAGCGGCGGGCGCTCAGCCGTGAAAGCGCCTCATCGCGAAGCTACTGGACAAAACCCATGCGGGTGCGTTGCGCGCCTGCCCTTGGAAGGTCCTCCACGCGCACCTCGTCGCGGCAGGCGAGACGGGCATTGCCGAAGCCGGTCATCAGTGCGCGTCGCATCTCGCGCGGGGCGAGCGTGGCGAGCAGGTCCAGCACGTCGTTCGACGGTTCGGGCGACAGCAGGCGGCCCCAATCATGGTCGCCGCGGATCGACGCGTAGAGCTGGCGTGCGATCTGCCGGGAGGCCTCGGGCGAGGGCGCCTCGATCTCGAAGACGTTCATGCGGTTCAGGATCGGCTCGGGAATGCTGCGTTCGTCGTTCGCCGTCGTGATCCAGATGACTTGGCTGGCATCGATCGGCACTTCGGCGAATTCATCGACGAAGGCGTGCGCGGTGTCGTGCTCCAGCAGGTTGTAGAGCGCGCCGAGCGGGTCGTACTGGCTGTCCGCACCGGCCTTGTCGATCTCGTCGATGACCATCACCGGATTCGCGTACTGACCATCCACGAGCGCCTCGAACACCTTGCCGGGCTTCGCGCCCTTCCATTGCGAAGAAGCGCCGGAGAGCAGCCAGCCAGCCGTCATCGAATTCATCGGTACGAGCGACATACCGGTTCCGAGCAGCTCGGCGAGCTTCTTCGCAAAGTGGGTCTTGCCGATGCCGGGCGGGCCGAGCAGCAGCATGGGCGTTACTTCGAGCCCGTCACGGCTGTCCTGCGAGAGTGCGACGTGGCGCCGCACATCGTCGAGCACTTCGGTGAAATTGGGGAGTTGCGCGTAGAGGCCGGACATCTCCGGCACACCGCTGGGTTTGACCTGGAAGCGATCGGGGCCGCGCTCCAGCATGCGTTCGTAGGTGGTGCGCAGATGTTCGTGATCGTGATCCGGCAGCTTGGCGAGCCTGCGCTCGACATCCTGCGTCTGGAAAACGCTGCGCAGGCTGGCGACCGGCAACTGGAACGACGACGCTGGCACGAGACTGCGGGAATCCATGGACACCTCCGTTTCAGACACTCGAACACAGCATAAGGCGTGCCCAGTGTCAGCGGGTGTCTATGTTTTCTCGGATTTGCGGAATCGTCGCGCGTAGGTCAAATACCGCCTTGCGGGTGCGTGGGGTCGACCCACAGCACCGATTCAGGCTTTTCGACAGGCTCGATGTCGAGGTTGATCGCGACCGCCTCGCCGTCGCTGCGGCACAGCACGCACTCGAGCGCCTCGGTCTCGCTGGCGTTGATTTCCTGGTGCGGCACGTAGGGCGGCACGTAGATGAAATCGCCGGGACCGGCTTCCGCCGTGTATTCGAGATGCTCGCCCCATCGCATGCGGGCGCGGCCCCGCACCACATAGATCACGGATTCGAGATGACCGTGATGGTGGGCGCCGGTCTTGGCATTCGCGTGGATGGTGACGGTGCCGGCCCAGAGCTTCTGGGCCCCGACGCGCGCGAAGTTGATCGCGGCTGCTCGGTTCATGCCCGGCGTCTGGGCGGTGTTGGTGTCGAGCTGGTTACCGGGGATGACGCGCACGCCGTCATGTTTCCAGGCGCCCTCGTCGTGCGCATGGCCATGATCGGCGTGGTCGTGGCTCATGTCAGGCGCTGGTGAGCATCTGCTGCAGCTCGCCGGATTCGTACATCTCCATCATGATGTCCGAACCGCCGACGAACTCGCCCTTCACATAGAGCTGGGGGATCGTTGGCCAGTTGCTGTATTCCTTGATGCCCTGGCGGATGGCATCGTCTTCCAGCACGTTGACGGTCTTCAGCGCCTTGGTGTCCACGCCGACGGCCTTGAGGATCTGGATCGCGCGACCGGAAAAGCCGCACATCGGAAAGCTGGCGTTGCCCTTCATGAAGAGCACAAGGTCGTTGGTCTTGACGAGATCGTCAATGCGTTGCTGGGCGTCGGACATGGGAGCTCTCCTGAAATTGGGCTGGGCGGATTATTTCACCGCGCGCCAGATCCCGCCGGAACATCTTGCGATGCCGGCGAGGTCGTCGCGGCTTTGGGATTCGGCGAAGCCGCGCTCCCGGAGCAGCTCCCGGACCGCCGCGCTCTGGTCGTAACCGTGTTCGAGCAGGAGCCATCCGCCATCCGCCAGGTGCGCCGGGGCGGCGTCGACGATGCGGCGGATGTCGTCGAGTCCGTCGTCGCCGGAGACGAGGGCACCCTGCGGTTCATGTTGCAGCGCCGCAAGATGGATGTCTTCGCGAGCGATGTACGGCGGGTTCGAGACGATCAGGTCATAGCCCGCGTCGGCGCCTGCGAGCCAGTCGGCCTGCTGGAAGCGCACCGGCAGGCCGAGCCGCTCTGCGTTGCCACGCGCGACGGCCAGTGCGTCGGCGCTGGCATCGACGGCGGTGACTTGCGCGTCCCGCCGCGCACGCTGGATGGCCAAGGCAATGGCGCCGCTGCCCGTGCCGAGATCGATCACGGTCGGCGCGTCGCGGCCTTCGAGGCATTGCAGCGCCCAGTCGACCAGCGTCTCGGTATCGGGGCGCGGCACCAGCACGCGGGGGTCGACCTGCAGGCCGAGTCCATGGAACTCCTTCTCGCCGAGCAGATAGGCCGTCGGCTCGCCGGCCTTCCGGCGGGCACAAAGGCTCGCGTAGTTGGGCCACACGGCGTCGTCGAGCGGGTCGGTGTCATGCACCAGCAGCCAGGCCCGATCGGTCGTTTGACGTCCGAGCACATGCAGCAAGAGCAGTTGGGCATCGAGCCTGTCGATGCCCATCGACGCTGCCGCGGACAGCATCGCAGCCGGCGTCGCGGGTGAAAGCGGATAGGTGGAGGTCACGCCGGCAGACTGGCTTCGAGCTCTGCAAGCTGCTCGGCTTCGCGGGCGGCTTGCAGTGCATCCAGCACTTCGCCGAGGTCGCCTTCCATGATGGTCAGCAGCTTGTAGAGCGTGAGATTGATCCGGTGGTCCGTGAGCCGGCCCTGCGGGAAGTTGTAGGTGCGGATGCGGTCGCTGCGGTCGCCGCTGCCGACGAGGCCCTTGCGCAGCGCGGCGTCCTTGGCGGCTTGCTCGCTGCGCTCCTTTTCCTGGATGCGCGCGGACAGCACCTGCAGGGCCTTCGCCTTGTTGCGGTGCTGGCTGCGATCGTCCTGGCACTCGGCCACGATGCCGGTCGGGATGTGCGTGATGCGCACCGCCGAATCGGTCTTGTTGATGTGCTGGCCGCCGGCGCCGCTCGCGCGGAAAGTGTCGATGCGCAGGTCGGCCGGATTGATCTGCACGGCCTGGGCTTCGTCCGGCTCGGCGAGCA
The DNA here is from genome assembly GCF_014192575.1 of Variovorax sp. Sphag1AA. GTDB lineage: Bacteria > Pseudomonadota > Gammaproteobacteria > Burkholderiales > Burkholderiaceae_C > Variovorax. The sequence goes on from NZ_JACHYC010000002.1 coordinate 506,236, forward strand.
CCGCCACCGTGCAGGCGCTGGTGTGGATGCGGCCTTGCGTTTCGGTCGCCGGCACGCGCTGCACGCGATGGCCGCCCGATTCGAAGCGCAGGCGCCCGAAGACGTCGTCGCCCACGACGCGGATCACCACTTCCTTGTAGCCGCCGAGCTCGCTCTCGCTTTCGCTCACGATCTCGCAGCGCCAGCCCGCACGGTCGGCGTAACGGGTGTACATGCGCAGCAGGTCGCCCGCAAAGAGCGCAGACTCGTCGCCGCCCGTGCCTGCGCGGATTTCGAGGAAGGCATTGCGTGCGTCGTTCGGGTCCTTGGGCAGCAACAGGCGCTGGAGCTCGTCTTCGAGCTGCACCAGTTCCGCTTCGGCGCTCGTGATTTCTTCTTGCGCCATCTCGGCCATGTCGGGGTCTTCGAGCATCTCGCGCGCAGCGGCCAGATCGGATTCACGCTGCTTGTATCGGCTGTAGCGGCCGGCGATCTGGGTCACCTCCGCATGCTCGCGCGAGATGGTGCGGTACTGCGCCATGTCGGACATGATGTCTTCCCGCGAGAGCAGGAAGTCGAGTTCGCCGAGGCGTTGCGCAAAGCGCTCGAGCTGGTGACGCAAGAAGGATTTCACGTGAGTTCGGGGCGGATGGCGGAAGGGGTTGACCGCAAGCGGTGCGGCAACGACGAGGTCGGCGCACGGCGCCGGAAGCGACAGGCGTCGCTAACGCTCTTTGTTGCGCAGGTCGTTGCGCAGGAACAGGCGGGAGATCGTCTGCGCCGTGTGTTCGCGCGCGGTGGAATCGCCCGCGTGCAGTTCGGCCATCGCGCCATGGAGCATCTTCTGCGTGAGCCCGCGCGAGAGCGCCTCGAGCACCGCGTCGACGCTCTCACCCTTGGCGAGCAGTTTGCGCGCGCGCGCCAACTCGGTCGCGCGCCATTCGTCGGTCTGCGCATTGAGCTGGCGGATCAGCGGCACGGCGCCGCGCTGGTCGAGCCAGTGCATGAAGCTCTGCACGCCCGCGTCGATGATGACCTCGGCCTGCGCCACCGCGGCTTGGCGATTGGCTTGGCCCTGCTGCACGACCTGCGCGAGGTCGTCGACGGTGTAGAGGTAGATGTCTTCGAGCGCCTTGACCTCGGGTTCGATATCGCGCGGCACCGCGAGGTCGACCATGAACATCGGCCGGTGCTTGCGCAGCTTGAGCGCGCGCTCGACAGCGCCCAGGCCGATCAGCGGCAGCGTGCTTGCGGTACAGCTCACGACGATGTCGAACTCGGCGAGGCGCGCGGGCAGGTCGGCGAGCCGCATGGCTTCGCCGCCGAAGCGGGACGCCAGCTTTTCGCCGCGCTCCAGGGTGCGGTTGGCGATGACGATGGACTTGGGTTGCTTGGCCGCAAAGTGCGTCACGGCGAGGTCGATCATCTCGCCGGCGCCGACGAAAAGGACACGCGTGCGCTGGAGATCCTCGAAGAGCTGGCCGGCAAGGCGGACGGCAGCGGCGGCCATGCTGATGGAATGGGCGCCGATCTCGGTGGCGGTGCGGACTTCCTTCGCCACGGCGAAAGAGCGCTGGAAAAGCTGGTTCAGCGTGCTGCCGAGCGCTCCGGCGGTTTCGGCGGCACGGACAGCGTCCTTCATCTGGCCGAGGATCTGCGCCTCGCCGAGCACCATCGAATCCAGCCCGCTCGCGACGCGGAAAGCGTGGCGCGCAGCCTGGTCGTTGTGCAGGGTGTAGGCGTGCGAGCGGAGCAGGGCCGGCGAAACGCCGCCGCTCTGGGCCAGCCAGTCGACGGTGTGATCGAGTGCGAGATGTTCAGCCGCGCAGTAGATCTCGGTGCGGTTGCAGGTCGAGATGATGGCGGCTTCGACTTCCGGGTGCCGGCTGGAGCCGAACGAGTGGCGCAGGCTCTGCAGCGTGGGTGCGATCTGGTCGATGGCGAACGCAAAACGACCGCGCAGATCGAGCGGCGCGGTCGTGTGGTTCAAGCCCAAGGCCCAGACTGACATAGCCGCCGATTATAAAATCCGCCGCCCGCAGACGCTCCGGCATCCAAAAATGGCCGTTGCGGGACGAATCGAATGGCCCCGCTGGACTTTCTCAACCACCTCCTCAATTTCATCGCGCCGGCGTTCGCCGTCGGTTTCCTATGCGCGCTGCTCGGCCGGGTGGGCCAGCGGCCGGCCGGCAAAAGGCTCGCCTGGTGGGCGCAGGGCGCGGTCAACTTTGTCGTCGGCGTGGTAGTTCTGGCGGCTGGCCTGTTCTTCTTCGGCCAGGATGGCCGGATGGCCACCTACGCCGCGCTGGTGGTCGCGTGCGGCACCAGCCAATGGATCGTTTCCGGCGGCTGGCGCCGCTAGCAGGCTACGCAGTGGTGCCGGGGAGGATTCCCGGCGCAGGTGCCGCGACGGCCGGTGGCGGAACTGGCGCCCCGGTGGGTGACGGGAATCCCGGATAGGCCGCCATCGGCAGATCGGCTTCGCGCAGGCCGTCGAGGATCGAGAACAGCACATCGCTGCGGATCGAACCTGCGACGCGCGGGCTCTGCACATAGGCCACTGCCTGGAAGATCAGGAATCCGACCTCCACCCCTTCCAGCGTGACGCTCGGGGCAGGGGTCGACAGCACGCCGGGATGATTGCCGAACGCGGCCAGGATCACGTCCCGCGCCCGCGACGCATTGGTGGTCAGCGGCATCGGCAACCGGATCAGCACGCGGCCCTCGGCGTTCGACAGCGTCATGTTGCGCACGGTCTTGGTGATGAACTCCGAGTTCGGCACGATCATCGTCGAGCGGTCGCCCAGCTGGATTTCGGTGGCCCGCACGTTGATGCGGCGGATGTCGCCCTCGGCATTGCCCAGCACCACCCAGTCGCCGACCTTGACCGGCCGCTCCGCCAGCAGGATCAGGCCCGAGATGAAGTTCTGCACGATCGCCTGCAGGCCGAAGCCGATACCGACGGACAGCGCGCTCGCCACCCATGCAATCCGCTCGATGCCGATGCCCAGCGCCGAGAGCGTGAACGCAATCACCGTGATCCCGCCGACGTAGCCGAGCAGCGTGGTGATCGAACTCTGCATGCCCGGTTCGAGGGCGGTGGTCGGCAGGAAACGGCTGTCCAGCCAGTTCTTGAGGATGCGCAGGGCGATGAAGCCGGCGACCAGCACGGCCACTGCGCTGAAGATGGCGCCCGGCACGAGCTGGATCTCGCCCACCTTCACGCCGGAGCCGAACTTGCCGCTGCGCTGGAACACTTCGCCCGGGCTCGTGCCCAGCGGCGTCGCGAGCGCGATGAGCATGTAGAAGAACAGTGCCACCCGGCTCAGGCCCGACAGCGCGACCGCCGCCTGGTCCAGCGTCCGCGTCGCGAGCCCGAAGCTGGCCTGCAGCCGCTGCCCGAAGCTGCTGTGCGACGAGACCACCGCCATGAACAGGTCGTCCGCGAACTTGAACAGCACGTAGAACGCGGCCAGCACGATGCACGACCAGTTGAGCTGGCTCGCGAGAAAGCTCCCCATCGCCACGTAGCCCGTCGCTACGAGGATCCAGATCAGGATGAGGATGAGCGCGATCAGGCCGAGCAGCATGCCGACCCAGAGCGGTCGCTCCGCTTCCTCGGCCGCCGGCGGCGCGGCGGCGTTGGCGTTTGCTGCTGTCTCGGCTGGCGCCGCGTCGCGCGGGCCGCGCAGCCGCAACAGCATCGCGCCGATCATGCCGGTGAGTGCCAGCGCGGTGACGACGTGCGCGGCCACCACCGCCGCGAAGCTGGCATCCACCACCGCATTGACCTGCGTCGGCAGCCAGACCAGCGTTGCAATCAGCGCCATCAGCCACGGGAAGGGCGCGAGCCGCGCCGCCATCGCGTCGGGGATCGGCGGAAGCCGCCAGGACGGCCGGCCGTTGGACAGCAGCGCGCGCCCGAGGCCGACCACGAAGGCGATGAAGATGCCCGACTGCACCATGGCTTGCCCGAGTTTCCGGGTCTGCTCACCCCAGAGGCCGTGGAGGTCGAAGGTCGTGTACACCGCCTGCGCGGCCAGTCCGACGAGGAGCACGTTGGCGGTCACGATGGCGATCACGAGCAGCGACCGCCGCAACCGGCCTGCCGGCAGTACGCGCGCCGCGAGCTGCGTCAGGATGCGTTCGGCCAGCCAGTTGCCCGGCAGCGCGATCAGCAGGGCGAAGATCAGGCTGAAGATCACCGCCGGCGCGTGCTCGGGCTGTCTGGCGACCTCGACGCTGGATCCGATTTCCGCACCGAGCGCTTGCAGCCGATCCACGTCGCCGGACCAGGCGTCCGCGAGATCGCCCCAGAATTCGCGCCCCAGCGGCGAGGCGGCGCGCTCCGTGAGCTGCGCCTCGAACATCGCGCGGCGCTTGGCGAGCAGGTCGCTGGCGCGTTGCTGGGCATCGACCATGACGAGCCGCGCGAGCCGGATGTCCGCATCGACGGTGTTGCGTTCCTTGGTCAGCGTGGCGCGCCGCTTCGTGATGTCGGGCGTCTCGGCCGCAGCGCCGCCGGCCGGGGCAGGCCCGAGTTCTCCGAGCCGCGCGTTGAGGTCGTTGAGCTCGCTGGTGCGCGAGGCAATGAATTTCTCGGTGGTGGCGGTGAGGGCGTTGATCTGCGCGACGAGCGCGCTCACGTCTTCCGAGCTCTCGACCGTCTTCGGCATCTTTTCGAGCTCGGTGCGCAGCGCGGCGATCGTGGGCGCGACCTGCTCGGAGTCGGCCTGCGCAAACGAGGCGCAGCAAAACATGGCGGCCAGCAGCAGGGCCGCGAGGCGTGGGAACCAGCTCATGACTTCATCATAGAAGGCATCCGCCGGCCGCCGAAGCTGCTAGCCGGCGGGGCTGAACCGGTCGACCCGGTCCGTGATGATGCCGTCCGTGCCGAGCGCGATGAGGCGTTCGGCGGCCCATTCGTCGTTGACGGTGTAGCTCAGGGCGCGCAGGCCTGCGGCGTGCACCTTGGCCACTGTTTCTGCATCCCACAGCGCGTAGTTGCAGACGATCGCCTTGCAGTCAAGTTGCAGGGCGGTGTCGAGCCAGCCATCCCAAAGGGTGTCGAGCAGCAGGCCGCGCGGCAACTCGGGCTGCGTCGCCATCGCGCCGCGCAGAGAGTCGGGCTGGAAGGAAGTCAGCAGCGGGGGCGGAAGTGTCGAGTCGGTCCATAGTCGCGCCGCATGCTGCGCGACGACCTCGCCGGTCTTGAGTTCGAGCCCAGGGGTCGGCTTGATCTCGATGTTGAGGGCGTGGCGGTTGGCCAGGCAGAAACGGATCAGGCCCTCGAGAGTCGCAAGCGGCTCGCCGGCATAGCGGCGCGAATGCCAGCCGCCGGCATCGAGCTGCGACAGCGCGGACCACGGCTGGTCGCCGGCCACGCCGCGTCCGCTGCTCGTGCGTTCGAGCGTGGCGTCGTGCAGCAGGAAGGGCACACCGTCTGCGCTCAGCTTGGCATCGCACTCGAACATGCGAAAGCCGTATTCGGCGCCGAGACGGAAGGCTGCCAGTGTGTTTTCGGGCGCCAGCTTGCCGGCGCCGCGGTGCGCGACCCAGCGCGGATAGGGCCAATCGGCAGATGGCTTGCCGATGGTCATGTCGTGCGCTTGCCGGACCCGGCGTCAAACCAGTGCAGTTTGTCGGGCCGCGCCGCGATGCGCATTGTGTCGCCCGGCACGGCTACTTGCTGGCTCTCGTCCACGCGCATGACGAGCTGCTCTTCGCCGATGCGCCCGTAGATCAGCCGCTCGGCCCCAAGGAGTTCGACCTGTTCCACCTGCACCGACCACCCGTTCGGGTCGAGCATCAGGTGCTCTGGGCGAATGCCGAGGATCGTGCCCGGCCGGACGCCCGGCGCGTGCTTGAGCAGGTTCATCGGCGGCGAGCCGATGAAGCTGGCCACGAAGGTGGTCGCGGGTCGCGAGTACACCTCTTCCGGCGTCGCGAACTGGTCCATCACGCCGCCGTTCATCACGATGATGCGCTGCGCGAGCGTCATGGCTTCCACCTGGTCGTGCGTCACGAAGAGCGACGTGATGCCCAGCTCGCGATGCAGCTTCTGGATTTCCAGGCGGGTTTGTGCGCGCAGCTTGGCGTCCAGGTTCGACAGGGGTTCGTCGAACAGGAAGACCTTCGGCTGCCGCACGATCGCGCGGCCCATCGCCACGCGCTGGCGCTGGCCGCCGGAAAGCTGGCGTGGCTTGCGGTCGAGCAGGTGGCCGAGTTCGAGGATCTTCGCGGCCTTGTCCACACGGACCTTGATCTCGGAGGACGGCACCTTGGCAATCTTCAGGCCGTAGGCCATGTTGTCGAACACCGACATGTGGGGGTAGAGCGCGTAGTTCTGGAACACCATCGCGATGTCCCGCTCGGCCGGCTCGAGGTTGTTCACCACGCGGTCGCCGATGAGGATGTCGCCGACGCTGATCTCTTCCAGCCCCGCCACCATGCGCAGCAACGTGGACTTGCCGCACCCGGAAGGCCCGACGATGACGATGAATTCGTGGTCCGCGATCTCGGCGCTGACCCCGTGGATGACCTGGTTCGCCTTCGGCCCGTGGCCGTAGCGCTTGATGACGTTGCGAATCGAAAGGGATGCCATGTTCTGATCTGTTTCTTCGGTTCAGGCGGGGGTCACTTCTCAGTGTCGACGAGGCCCTTGACGAACCACTTTTGCATGAAGACCACCACCAGCGCGGGCGGCAGCATGGCGAGCAATGCCGTCGCCATCACGATGTTCCATTCGTTCTGGCTGTCGCCGCCGCCGATCATGCGTCGGATGCCGATCACGATCGGGTACATGTCCTCGCCTGTGGCCGCGAGCAGCGGCCACAGGTACTGGTTCCAGCCGTAGATGAACTGGATGACGAAGAGCGCTGCGATCGAGGTCTTCGACAACGGGACAAGCACGTCCCAGAAGAAACGCATCGGCCCGGCACCGTCCATGCGGGCGGCTTCGATGAGCTCGTCAGGAACTGTGAGGAAGAACTGCCGGAACAGGAAGGTCGCCGTCGCCGAGGCGATCAATGGAATGGTCAGGCCCGCGTAGCTGTTGAGCATGCCCAAATTCGAGACCACCTGGTAGGTCGGCCCGATCCGCACTTCAACCGGCAGCATCAGCGTGATGAAGATCGCCCAGAAGCACAGGCTCCTAAGGGGAAAGCGGAAGTACACCACCGCGAAGGCCGAGAGCAGCGAGATCGCGATCTTGCCGAAGGTGATGCCCAGCGCCATCACCAGGCTCACGAACATCATGCGCGCGACGGGTGCCGTGGAGCCCGCGCCCGAGCCCCCGGCGCGGCCAAGAAGCGCGGTCTTGTAGGACTCCCAGAAATGCCCGCCGGGCAGCAGCGGCATCGGTCGCTGGACGATTTCCTGCGCGGTGTGGGTCGAGGCGACGAAGGCCAGGTAGATCGGGAAGGCGACGATGAGCACGCCGAGGATCGCGACGGCGTGCGCCAGGATACCGAGGGAAGGATTGCGTTCGACCATTTCAGTAGTTCACCTTCTTCTCGACATAGCGGAACTGCAGGACCGTGAGCACGATGACGACAGCCATCAGCACCACCGACTGCGCGGCCGAGCCGCCGAGGTCCATGGCCTTGAAGCCGTCGTGATAGACCTTGTAGACCAGGATGCGCGTCGCCGTGCCGGGGCCGCCCTGTGTGGCAGCGTCGACGATCGCGAAGGTCTCGAAGAAGGCATAGACGACGTTCATCACCAGCAGGAAGAACGTGGTGGGCGACAGCAGCGGGAACTGAACCGTCCAGAAACGCCGCCAGGGTTTCGCGCCGTCGATGGCGGCGGCCTCGATCAGCGACTTAGGAATGGATTGCAGGCCCGCAAGGAAGAACAGGAAGTTGTAGGAGATCTGCTTCCAGACGGCGGCCATCACGATCAGCGCCATGGCGTGCGATCCGTTGAGCAGGTGGTTCCAGTCGAAGCCCAACTTGCCGAGCCCGTACGAGACCACGCCGAGCGACGGCGAGAACATGAAGACCCAAAGCACCGCCGCCACGACGGGCGCGACGGCGTAGGGCAGGATCAGCAGCGTCTTGTAGATCATCGCGCCGCGCACGATGCGGTCGACGAAAACCGCGAGCAGCAGCGACAGCGAGATGCCGATGCCTGCGACCAGGATCGAGAAGAGAGCCGTGGTCTCGAAGGACTCGATATAGCCCGGATCGTTGAACAGCTCGCGGAAATTCTGTAGGCCCACCCATTCGGTCGAAGAGCCGAAGGCGTCCTGCACCTGCATCGACTGCAGGAGCGCCTGCACGGCGGGCCAGAAGAAGAACACGCCGATGACGATCAACTGTGGCGCGAGCAGCGCCCAAGGCAGCCAGCCCGAGCGAAAGACAACGCGTTTTTCCATGAATCCCTCAAAAAGAAACCCCGCCGGTCGCCCAGCGGGGCTGCGAGTCTACCTGTGCCCAAGTCGCCAAAATCTTCGGCAGGCACCCTCCCCGCTTGGCGGGGAGGGCAGGGTGGGGTGCCATCCTGTGCCCAAAGGGCTGCAAGGGCGCAGCCCTTGTCAGCCCTTATTTGCCTTCTGGAAGCGCTCCAGTTGCTCGTTGCCGCGGTTCACGATGGCGTCGAGGGCCTCTTTCGGGGTCTTCTTGCCGTTCCAGACCTGTTCGAGTTCCTCGTCCTCGATGGTCCGGATCTGCACGTAGTTGCCCAGGCGGACGCCGCGGCTCTTGTCCGTCACCTTGCGGATCATCTGCGTCACGGCGACGTCGGTGCCGGGGTTCTGCTTGTAGAAGCCCGACTCTTCGGTGAGCTGGTAAGCCGCAGTGGTGATTGGCAGGTAGCCGGTGCGCTTGTGGCTGGCCGATTGCACCGCTGGCGTCGAGATGAACTTGAAGAACTCGGCCACGCCCTTGTATTCCTCAGGCTTCTTGCCTGCCATCACCCAGAGGCTGGCGCCGCCGATCACGGTGTTCTGTGGTGCACCCGGCACGTCGGGGTAGTAGGGCAGTGGTGCGACCGCATAGGCGAACTTCGCGTTCTTGGCGACGTTGCCGTAGAAGCCGGACGAAGTATTGATCATGGCGCACTCGCCGGAGACGAACGACGCCTCTGGGATGTTGGAGCGGCCCTTGTAGACGAACAGACCCTGCTTGGCCATGTTCGCGAGGTTCTCGATATGGCGCACGTGCAGCGGCGAGTTCACCTTCAGACGGGCGTCCATGCCCTGCAGGCCGTTGCTCTTGGTCGCGAACTCGACGTTGTGCCAGGCAGAGAAGCTCTCCAGCTGCGTCCAGTTCTGCCATGCGGTGGTGAACGGGCACTTGTGGCCGCTGGCCTTCAGCTTGGCCGCGGCGGCGACCACTTCAGGCCACGTCGAAGGCGCCTTGTTCGGGTCCAGGCCGGCGGCCTTGAACGCGTCCTTGTTGTAGTAGAAGACTGTGGTCGAGCTGTTGAACGGGAAGCTCAGCATCTGGCCGTTGGGGGCCGTGTAGTAGGCGGCCACGGCGGGGATGTACACGCTCGGGTCGAACTTCTGACCTGCGTCCTGCATGACCTTGGCTACGGGCACGATGGCGCCCTTGCTCGCCATCATCGTTGCAGTGCCCACTTCGAAGACTTGCAGGATATGCGGTGCGTTGCCGGCACGGAAGGCTGCGATCGCGGCGGTCATCGACTCGTCGTACTGGCCCTTGAAGACGGGGACCACCTTGTATTCCTTCTGGCTCTCGTTGAACTGCCTGGCCAGATCGTTGACCCATTCGTTGTTGACGGCGGTCATGGAATGCCACCATTGGATTTCGGTCTGTGCCAGCGCGGATGTTGAAATCGTTGCGGCGAGCACCGAGGCCATGGCGAGCGTTTTGAATCGCATGAAGACTCCTGAAGGGAAAAAGAAAGCGCGGATGCTAGGCCGTGCTTATGACACGGTCGCGTCACAATTTTTGACAAGTCCCGGAGTGTGCACCAAGGGGGGAAACCCTTTTGGGGCGCAACAGCCATGACGCCTGCATGCTGCAGCGCACCATGCTAGGATCGCCCTCCCTTTTTTTGGCTCTGCTGGCTCTGCCTCATGGCTCTTGGCGCTTGGGTTCTGGGCTGGCCTTCCTCGACGCGCATGAGCAAGACTTCCCTCGACAAAAGCAAGATCAGGTTCCTCCTGCTCGAAGGCATCCATCCTTCGGCGGTCGAGGTGCTCAAGGCCGCTGGCTATACCAACGTTGAAACCGTGTCGGGCGCCTTGCCGGACGCCGAACTCAAGGCCCGCGTCACCGACGTGCACTTCCTCGGCATCCGGTCGCGCACGCAGTTGACTCCCGAAGTGTTTGCCGCCGCCCAGAAGCTGGTGGCGGTCGGGGCCTTCTGCATCGGCACGAATCAGATCGATCTCGATGCGGCGCGCGAGCATGGCGTCGTCGTCTTCAACGCACCTTTCTCCAACACCCGCTCCGTGGCCGAACTGGTGCTGGCCGAAGCCATCCTGCTCCTGCGCGGCGTGCCCGAGAAGAGCGCCGTCGCGCACCGCGGCGGCTGGCTCAAGTCCGCAGACAACGCCTTCGAGATCCGGGGCAAGACGCTGGGCATCGTGGGCTACGGCTCGATCGGCGCGCAGTTGTCGGTGCTGGCCGAGGCGCTGGGCATGCAGGTCGCGTTCTTCGACGTGGTGACCAAGCTGCCGCTGGGCAATGCGCGGCAGGTGAGGGACCTGAACGAACTGCTCTCGCAGAGCGACATCGTGAGCCTGCACGTCCCCGAGACGCAGGCCACGCAGTGGATGATCGGCGCCGCCGAGATCGCCGCGATGAAACCCGGGGCGATTCTGATCAACGCCTCGCGCGGCACAGTCGTCGAGATCGAGCCGTTGGCCGTGGCCCTCAAGGAAAAGAAGCTGCTGGGCGCCGCGATCGACGTCTTCCCGGTCGAGCCGCGGACCAACAAGGATGAGTTCCAGTCGCCGCTGCGTGGGCTCGACAACGTGATCCTTACGCCGCATATCGGCGGCTCGACCATGGAGGCGCAGGCCAACATCGGTCTCGAAGTGGCCGAAAAACTGGTCAAGTACAGCGACAACGGCACCTCGACCTCGTCGGTCAACTTCCCCGAAGTGGCGTTGCCGGCGCATCCGGGCAAGCACCGGCTGCTGCACATCCACCGCAACGTGCCCGGGGTGCTGTCGGAGATCAACCGGATCTTTTCCGACAACAACATCAACATCGCTTCGCAGTACCTGCAGACCAATGAAAAGGTCGGCTACGTCGTGACCGACATCGATGCCGCCTCTTCGGACCTCGCGCTCGAGAAGCTCGCCAAGGTGCCTGGAACCATCCGCAGCCGAGTGCTGTTCTGACCCGCCTGCAAGGCCCTTTAGGGCTGCCTTAAAATCCATGCCCCTGGTTCAGGGGCGCGCAGCGCCCGACCGAGGCCGACTCCCCGATGAATGCTCCGACCGCGTTGACGGCGTTGTTGTCGCAGGCCGCAGAGCCCGCGCGATTGCGTGAGATCCCATACAACTACACCAGCTTCTCCGATCGCGAGATCGTGATCCGCCTGCTCGGCGAACGGGGCTGGGAGTTGCTGCAAACCCTCCGATCCGAGCGCCGCACCGGCCGCTCGGCCCGCATGCTCTACGAGGTGCTGGGCGACATCTGGGTGGTGCAGCGAAACCCCTATCTGGTCGATGACCTGCTGGACAACCCGCGCCGGCGAGGCCAGCTGGTGGACGCGCTCAACCACCGCCTCTCCGAGGTGCAGAAGCGCCGCACGCCAGACAGCGACCCACAGCGCGATGTGCTGGTGGGTGAGCTGGTCGGTCTCGTCGCCAAGGCCATCGCCGCCTTCGACACCATGTTCCGCGACGTCGCGGCCCTGCGGCGCAAGGCGACGCGCACGCTGCGCCGGCTGACAGCCAAGGACAACATCAAGTTCGACGCGCTTTCACGCGTGTCGCACGTGACCGATGCGACCGACTGGCGGGTCGAATACCCCTTCGTGGTGCTCACGCCCGATACCGAGGTCGAGATGGCGGGTCTCGTCAAGGGCTGTATCGAGCTCGGCCTGACCATCATTCCGCGTGGCGGCGGCACCGGCTACACCGGCGGCGCCATTCCACTGACATGGAACAGCGTGGTCATCAATACCGAGAAGCTCGAGGCGATGACCGAGGTCGAAATGATCTCGCTGCCCGGCATCGAAGCACCGGTGCCGACGATCTGGACCGAAGCCGGCGTGGTCACCCAGCGGGTGGCCGATGCGGCCGAGCGCGCGGGCTTCGTCTTTGCGGTCGACCCCACCTCCGCAGAAGCCTCGTGCGTCGGCGGCAACGTCGCGATGAACGCGGGCGGCAAGAAGGCCGTGCTGTGGGGTACGGCGCTCGACAACCTCGCCTCGTGGCGCATGGTGACACCGCAGGCCGAATGGCTCGAAGTCACGCGTATCGGCCATAACCTCGGCAAGATCCACGACGCCGAAAGCGCGGTCTTCGAGCTGCAGTACTTCGCGGCCGACGGCAAGACCGCGCTGCGCACCGAGCGGCTGGAGATCCCCGGCAAGACCTTCCGCAAGGAAGGCCTCGGCAAGGACGTGACCGACAAGTTCCTCTCGGGCCTCCCGGGCATCCAGAAGGAAGGCTGCGACGGCCTGATCACCAGCGCGCGCTGGGTGGTGCACCGCATGCCGGCGCATACGCGGACTGTCTGTCTCGAATTCTTCGGCAACGCCAAGGACGCGGTGCCCAGCATCGTCGAGATCAAGGACTTCATGTTCGCCGAGCAGAAGCGCTCCGGCGTTCTGCTGGCGGGGCTGGAGCACCTGGACGACCGCTACCTCAAGGCTGTCGGGTACGCGACCAAGTCAAAGCGCCATGGCGGCGGCCTGCCGAAGATGGTGCTCTTCGGCGACATCGCCGGCGACGACGCCGATGCGGTGGCGCGTGTCACCTCCGAAGTCGTGCGCATTGCCAATTCGCGGAGCGGCGAAGGCTTCATCGCGATCAGCCCCGAGGCGCGCAAGAAGTTCTGGCTCGACCGCAAGCGCACCGCGGCGATCAGCCGGCACACCAACGCCTTCAAGATCAACGAAGACGTCGTGATCCCGCTGCCGCGCATGGCCGAGTACACGGACGGCATCGAGCGCATCAACATCGAGCTGTCGCTGCGCAACAAGATTGCGCTCGCCGACGAGCTTGAAGCGTTCCTCGCGCGCGGCAACCTGCCGCTGGGCAAGAGCGACGACGCGAACGACATCCCCACCGCCGAGTTGCTGGAAGACCGCGTGGCGCAGGCCGTTGCGCTGGTGGCTGAGGTGCGTGCGCTGTGGCAGGGTTGGCTCGACAACGTCGACACGCTGTTCCCGCAGTTGCAGGACCATTCGTTGCGCGCAAGCTGGAAGACGCAGATTCGCGAGCCGCTGGCATCGATCTTCACAGGGGCGGAGTTCGCGCCGATCCTGGCCGAATGCAGCGCCATCCACAAGCGCGTCCTGAAGGGCCGCGTGTGGGTCGCGCTGCACATGCATGCCGGCGACGGCAACGTGCACACGAACATCCCCGTCAACAGCGACAACTACGAGATGCTGCAGACGGCGCATGAGGCGGTCGCGCGCATCATGGTGCTGGCGCGCAGCCTCGATGGCGTGATTTCCGGCGAGCACGGCATCGGCATCACCAAGCTCGAATTCCTGAGCGAAGACGAGCTACAACCATTCGCGGACTACAAGCGGCGCGTGGATCCGGAAGGCCGCTTCAACAAGGGCAAGCTGCTCCGCGACAACGCGGGCTTCATGCAAGGCGGACGTACGCTGCACGCCGATCTGACCAACGCCTACACGCCGAGCTTCGGCCTGATGGGACACGAGTCGATCATCATGCAGCAGAGCGACATCGGCGCGATCGCCGACAGCGTCAAGGACTGCCTGCGCTGCGGCAAGTGCAAGCCCGTGTGCGCGACGCATGTGCCGCGTGCCAATTTGCTCTATTCGCCACGCAACAAGATCCTTGCGACATCGCTGCTGGTCGAGGCCTTCCTCTACGAAGAGCAGACGCGGCGCGGCGTGAGCATCAAGCACTGGGAAGAGTTCGAGGACGTGGCCGATCACTGCACGGTCTGCCACAAGTGCCTGACGCCTTGCCCGGTGAAGATCGACTTCGGCGACGTGTCGATGAACATGCGCAACCTGCTGCGCAAGATGGGCCAGAAGTCCTTCCGGCCCGGCAACGCGGCCGCGATGTTCTTCCTCAACGCCACGAACCCGCAGACCATCAAGGCGATGCGCACCGGCATGGTCGACATCGGCTTCAAGGCGCAGCGCCTCGCGAACGACGTGCTGCGTGGTCTCGCGAAGAAGCAGACCTCCGCGCCGCCAGCCACCTTGGGGCCGGCGCCGATCAAGGAGCAGGTGATCCACTTCATCAACAAGAAGATGCCTGGTGGACTGCCCAAGAAGACGGCGCGTGCGTTGCTCGACATCGAGGATGCCGACTACGTGCCGATCATCCGCGACCCGAAGGCGACCACGCCCGATACGGAGGCGGTGTTCTACTTCCCGGGCTGCGGCTCGGAGCGGCTCTTCTCGCAGGTCGGTCTCGCCACGCAGGCGATGCTGTGGCATGCCGGCGTGCAGACGGTGTTGCCGCCGGGCTACCTGTGCTGCGGCTACCCGCAGCGCGGCAGCGGGCAGTTCGACAAGGCCGAGAAGATGATCACCGACAACCGGGTGCTCTTCCATCGCGTGGCCAACACGCTGAACTACCTCGACATCAAGACCGTGGTGGTGAGCTGCGGCACCTGCTACGACCAGCTTCAGGGCTACCAGTTCGACAAGATCTTCCCGGGCTGCCGCATCGTCGACATCCACGAATACTTGCTCGAGAAGGGCATCACCCTGGGCGATGCGGGCGGCGGAGGCTACCTCTATCACGACCCCTGCCATACGCCGATGAAGCTGCAGGAGCCGATGAAGACGGTGAAGGCACTGGTCGGCGACAACGTGCTCAAGAGCGACCGCTGCTGCGGCGAATCGGGCACGCTCGGCGTGACGCGCCCCGACATCTCGACCCAGATCCGCTTCCGCAAGGAAGAAGAGCTGCAGAAGGGCGAGTCGGCGTTGCGTGCGTCCGGCAAGGTCGCACCCGAAGGCAACGTCAAGATCCTGACCAGCTGCCCGAGCTGCCTGCAGGGCCTGAGCCGCTACGGCAACGACCTGAACAACGGCCTGCTCGAAGCCGACTACATCGTCGTCGAGATGGCCAACAAGATCCTCGGCGAGAGCTGGATGCCCGACTACGTCGCCGCGGCGAACCAGGGCGGTATCGAGCGCGTGCTGGTGTGACGATGAAGCGCGTCGAGGGTTGCCCACTGTGCGACGAGACCGGAGGTCGGCTGGTCCATGACGCCGCGAAGTTCCGCGTGATCCATGCGGCAGAAGCGGGCTTTCCCGCCTTCTATCGTGTGGTGTGGAAGGAGCATGTCGCCGAGTGGTCCGATCTCTCTTCCGCGGATCGCAGCCTGTGCATGGAGGCCGTCGCGATCGTGGAGCAGTGCCTGCGCGATGCGCTGGCGCCGGCCAAGATCAATCTCGCGGCGCTCGGGAACATGGTTCCGCATCTTCATTGGCATGTGATTGCGCGCTTCGACTGGGACACGCGCTTTCCCGCGCCGGTGTGGGCGCCCGCGCAACGCGAGCGCGATGCCGCGCGCGAAGCCGCCGTCGAGGCTGCTCTGCCGGCGGTTGAACGCGACATGGTCCAGCGTCTTTCGAGCAGGAGCTTCTGATGGCAGGTTTGCAGGCCGGCGCACCGACGCCGCAATCGATCACCGTGCACAGCCTCTCGCGTGTGTTGGAGATCGGCTTTTCCGACGGCGCGGTCTTCAAGATTCCCTTCGAGCTGATGCGCATCTATTCGCCCTCGGCGGAAGTGCAGGGCCATGGCCCGGGGCAGGAGATCCTCCAGACGGGCAAGCGCAACGTCGAGCTGGTGGACCTCCAGCCCGTCGGCAACTACGCGGTGCAGCCCTCATTCAGCGACGGCCACAACACCGGCATCTTCTCGTGGGACCTGCTGTACGACCTCGGTGCCCGGCAGGATGAGCTGTGGGCCGAGTACGAGAAGCGCCTTGCCGCGGCCGGTGTCGATCGCGATGCACCGATGCCCGAGAAGGGCGGACACGCCTGCGGCAGCCATTGAGAGAGTGAGAAATGCCCGGTGTCCCTACGGGGTCGTCGGCGCGGAGTGAACGCTTCCGGCCTAACATCGGAGGCATGAGTACCACCCATTTCGGATTCGAATCGGTCGAAGAGAGCGACAAGGCACGGCGCGTGCGCGGCGTGTTCGACTCGGTTGCCTCGCGCTACGACCTCATGAACGACCTCATGTCCATGGGCCTTCACAGGGCATGGAAGGCCTACACCATCATGGTGGCGAACGTAGGCGAAGGCTCGAAGGTGCTCGACATTGCAGGCGGCACGGGCGACCTCGCCCTGGCCTTTGCCAAGAAGGTCGGCGCCACTGGCCAGGTGGTCCATACCGACATCAACGAGGCGATGCTGCGCACCGGTCGTGACCGTCTGCTGGATGCGGGCGTCGTGCTGCCCACGATGGTCTGCGACGCCGAGAAGCTGCCTTTTCCCGACAACCACTTCGACGTCGTCACCGTCGCGTTCGGCCTGCGCAACATGACCCACAAGGACGCTGCACTGAAGGAGATGAACCGTGTGCTGAAGCCGCACGGCAAGCTCCTGGTGCTGGAGTTCTCGAAGGTCGCCAAGCCGCTGCAGAAAGCCTACGACTGGTATTCCTTCAGCGTACTGCCGCGCCTCGGCAAGGTGGTCGCGGGCGACGATGCCAGCTATCGCTACCTCGCCGAGTCGATCCGCATGCATCCCAGCCAGGACGAACTCAAGACCCTCATGAAGGAGGGCGGTTTCGGGCATGTGGACTATCACAACATGACTGGCGGCGTGGTTGCGCTGCATGTTGGAATCAAGTGTTGAACCTGAGTTGTTTGTTTGCCGTAGAGGAGACGTCATGAAGAATTTGTGGTCCGTCATGCTGGTGTGTGCACTGGCCGTCGTGAGCATTGATGCCGACGCCGCACGCATGGGTGGCGGCAAGTCGTTCGGCAAGCAGTCGAGCAATGTGACCCAGCGTCAGGCGACGCCTCCGCCTGCGACGCCCGCGCAGCCCGGCGCGCCGGCCCAGAACGCCAACAATGCCGCCGCCAAGCCCGCACCGACCACGCCTCAGACTGCGCCCGCCACGCCGAAGCGCCAGTGGGGCGGCATCCTAGGCGGCCTCGCAGCGGGCCTCGGTCTCGCATGGCTTGCACATTCGCTCGGTCTCGGCGCCGGGTTCGGCAATGTTCTGTTGATCATCCTGCTGGCATTGGCTGCGGTGGCCGTGTGGCGCATCTTCGCCTCGCGTTCGCGCGGCGCGGCGGCGCCCCGTGCCGGCGGCTTCGCATTCCAGGGTGCGGGCAGTCCGGCCGACGCGACAGCGCCCACGCAATACAGCCCCAAGAACGTCGGCAACGATGCTTCGGCCCGTCCATGGGAGCGCAATCAGCTGGCTTTCGATCCGACCCCGGTGAAGCAGCTCGATCATCCGGCCGGTTCGTCCATGGCGGGCGCGGCAGCTGCCGGCGGCAGCATGATCGGTTCGGCCCTTGTTGGATCGCAGTCCTGGGGCATCCCCGCAGGCTTCGACGCCGACGGGTTCCTCACCGCCGCGAAGCGCAACTTTGTCACCCTGCAGGATGCCTGGGACCGCGCCGACATTGGCACGTTGCGCTCGATGATGACCGACGAGATGGTCGGCGAGATCCGCCAGCAACTGGCCGAGCGTGAGAGCCACACCGGAGGCCAGCCGAACAAGACGGAGGTCGTGATGCTCGACGCGAAGCTGCTGGGCATCGAGGAACTGCCGGACGCCTACCTGGCGAGCGTCGAGTTCTCCGGAATGATCCGCGAGGATGTCTCGGCTGGCCCGAGTCCGTTCCGCGAAGTCTGGAACATGACCAAGCCGACCAACGGCGGTGGATGGTTGGTGGCAGGCGTTCAAGCGCTGCAGTAAGCCTTTTCCGTGGGCTGCGAGCCCGATAATGGGGACATGGTTACACCATCGTCCCCTTTTTCGTTTCTAGACGACCTGTTCAATCGCGTCGGCAGTCGTATGCAGCCGCCGGATTGGGCAATCCGCGAAATCCAGCAGCGGACCGTGCTCTTCCTCAACCACGTGCTGCAACAGGAGCCCGAGGCCCAGCAACGGCTGGTGCGCCAGCAGGGCAGGGTGGCGCTGTTCCAGTGGCGCTTCGTCACGATGAAGTTCGTCGCGACGCCCGCCGGCCTGCTGGACCTCGCGCCGGAAGGCGCTGAGCCCGAACTCACCCTGAGCGTCACGGAAGAATCTCCCTTCGGTCTTGCCCGCGCGGCGTTCACCGGCGAGAAGCCAGCAGTGCGCATTGAAGGCGACGTGCAATTGGCGGCGGAGGTCAACTGGCTCGTCGACCATGTGCGCTGGGACGTCGAGGACGATCTCGCCCGCCTGATCGGCGACGTGCCTGCGCACACGATCGCGACCGGCGCGCGCCGGGTGGTGGACGCACTGCGCCGCTTTGTCGGTGAGCGTTCCGGCAAGGCCGGCGGCTCCGCGGGCGCCGAATGAGGCGCATCTATCGCGGCATCTTCATCGTCTGGGTCGCGCTTCGCTACGGCCTCGACGAACTCGTTCTCACGAGCTTCCAGAAGCCCTGGCTGCGCGCCGTGGCTCGAATCGTCTCGTTCGGCCGCAAACTCGATGCCCCGCGCGGCCAGCGTCTGCGCGAAGCCCTGGAGCGCCTTGGCCCCATCTTCGTCAAGTTCGGCCAAGTGCTGTCGACTCGCCGCGACCTGCTACCGCCGGACATCGCGGACGAGCTTGCATGGCTGCAGGACCGGGTACCGCCGTTCCCGTCGAAGGTGGCCATCGCCACCATCGAGCGCGCCTTCCGGCGGCCGGTTGGCGAGGTCTTTGTCGAGTTCGATGAGACGCCGGTAGCAAGCGCGTCGATTGCCCAGGTGCATTTCGCGACCTTGCGCGCGCCCGACGGGTCCGTGCGCGAAGTCGCGGTCAAGGTTCTACGTCCGGGCATGCGCGATGTCATCGAGAAGGACCTTGGACTCATGGCCGTGATGGCCGGTTGGGTCGAGAACCTCTCCGCCGACGGCAAGCGGCTGAAGCCGCGCGAGGTGGTCGCCGAGTTCGACAAATACCTGCACGATGAACTCGACCTCGTGCGCGAGGCGGCCAATGCGGCCCAGCTTCGCCGCAACATGGACAAGCTCAACCTGGTGCTGATCCCGGAGATGTTCTGGGACTTCTGCCACCCCGAAGTCATCGTGATGGAGCGCATGAAGGGCGTGCCGATCGCGCAACTCGACCGCCTGCGCGCGGCCGGTGTCGACATCCCGAAGCTTGCGAGAGACGGCGTCACGATCTTCTTCACGCAGGTCTTCCGGGACGGCTTCTTCCATGCCGACATGCACCCGGGCAACATCCAGGTGAGCCTGGAGCCCGAGAGCTTCGGCCGTTATGTGTCGCTGGACTTCGGGATCATCGGCACGCTGACCGAGTCCGACAAGGAATACCTCGCGCAGAACTTCGTGGCGTTCTTCCGCCGCGACTACAAGCGCGTGGCAGAGCTCCATCTGGAAAGCGGCTGGGTGCCGGTGGGCACGCGCATCGATGAACTCGAGGCGGCGATTCGCACGGTCTGCGAGCCGTATTTCGACCGGCCGCTCAAGGAGATCTCCCTGGGCATGGTGCTGATGCGGCTGTTCCAGACCTCGCGCCGCTTCCATGTCGAGATCCAGCCGCAGCTCGTGCTGCTGCAGAAGACCCTGCTCAATATCGAGGGGTTGGGGCGGCAACTCGACCCCGAGCTGGACCTCTGGAACACCGCCAAGCCGTTCCTTGAAAAGTGGATGAGCGAGCAGATCGGCCCGCGCAAGCTGTTTGAACAATTGCGCGCCGAAGCGCCACGGTACGCAAAACTCCTGCCCCAGCTGCCGCGCCTGATGCACGATTTCCTGGAGAATCGCCCCGCCGACCACCGGCGGGAACTGCTGGAACTCCTGGCCGCCCAAAAGCGGACCAACCGCCTCCTGCAAGCGATCATCTACGGTGGCATAGGTTTTGTATTGGGATTGCTCGCGATGCAGGTGCTGGTGCGCGTGCGTCTTTTCTGACTTGGAGAATTTGCCGTGCTGTTGACCCTGGTCATCGCCTACCTGCTCGTCACCATCGCCATCGGCCTGTACGCCGCCAAACGGGTGAAGAACACCACGGACTTCGCGATCGCGGGTCGGCACCTGCCGCTCTACATGATCGTGACCACGACCTTCGCGACGTGGTTCGGGTCTGAAACGGTGCTCGGCATCCCGGCGAAGTTCATCGAGGGCGGCCTGAATGGGGTGATCGAGGACCCCTTCGGTGCGGGCACCTGCCTGATCCTGGTCGGCCTCTTCTTCGCCGGCAAGCTGTACCGGATGACGCTGCTCACCATCAGCGACTACTACCGCGAGCGTTACGGGCGGTTCATCGAGATCGCCTGCTCGCTCATCATCATGCTGAGCTACCTGGGCTGGGTGTCCGCGCAGGTCACGGCGCTGGGGCTGGTCTTCAACGTGCTGTCGGGCGGCGCCATCGGGGTGTCGATGGGCATGGTGATCGGCGTCGTCTCGATCCTGGCCTATACGCTCTTCGGCGGGATGTGGTCGGTCGCCGTGACCGACTTCATCCAGATGATCATCCTCGTGCTGGGGCTGGCCGTGATCGCGACCTTCGCCGGCAACATGGCTGGCGGCGCAGACAAGGTGGTGGAGTTCGCGGTGAGCAAGGAGCTGTTCAAGTTCTGGCCCGAGCCGACGTTCAAGGACATGGTTTTCTTCTTCGCGGCGGCCATCACGATGATGCTGGGCTCGATCCCACAGCAGGACGTGTTCCAGCGCGTGATGTCGGCCAACAGCGCCCGGGCGGCGACGCTTGGGCCGGTGATCGGCGGCGTGGCCTACATCCTCTTCGCCTTCGTGCCCATGTTCCTGGTGGCGAGCGCGCTGCTGATCATGCCGAGCGAAACCGCGACGCTCCTCAAGGAAGATCCGCAGAAGGTCCTGCCGACGCTGGTCCTCGAGAAAATGCCCTTCGTGATGCAGGTTTTCTTCTTCGGGGCGCTCCTCTCCGCCATCAAGTCGACCGCTTCGGCGACGTTGCTGGCGCCCAGCGTGACTTTCACCGAGAACATCTGGCGCCAATTCCGTCCGGCCGGTAGCGACCGCTCGAATCTGATGACCATGCGTCTCACGGTGCTGGTGTTCAGCGTCTGCGTGCTCGCCTACGCGATCCGCATGCAGGGAACGCCGATCTACGAACTGGTGTCCGGCGCCTATCAGGTGCCGCTCGTCGGCGCTTTCGTGCCGCTCGTGTGCGGGCTTTACTGGCAGCGCGCCTCCACCCAGGGCGCCGTCGCTGCCGTGGTGCTGGGCATCGGCGTGTGGCTGCTCTTCCTTGCGACTTCGTGGAGCGAGGTGTTCCCGGCCCAGTTGGCGGGCCTGCTGGCGTCTTTCGGCGGGATGGTGCTGGGGTCGCTGGCGCCGCAATGGGTGGCCAACACCCGTACGCCGCACCGGCCGCTGGCGGCTGACCCCGCCTGATCCGGGCGGCGCCCGGCGGGGTGGCGCCCCTATAATCGAGGGCTTTGCGAGCGGCCTCCGGCCGCTTCTTACGCCTCCCCACCCATGCCTATCTACGCATACAAGTGCAGCGCCTGTGGCTTTGCCAAGGATGTGCTGCAGAAAATGTCCGATGCTCCCTTGAGGGAGTGCCCGACTTGCGGCGCTGATGCGTTCAGCAAGCAAGTGACCGCTGCCGGCTTCCAGCTCAAGGGCTCCGGCTGGTACGTCACCGATTTCCGCGATGGCGGCAAGTCCGGGGGCGACAAGACGTCGGTCAGCTCGCCCGACAGCGCGTCGGCCAAGCCGGCCGAGGCTCCCGCGAGTGCCCCGGCGCCTGCATCTGCGCCTGCGCCCGCAGCGTCACCCGCACCCAGCGCGGACTGAGGTTGCGACCCGTCATGCTCGCCCTGCGCAAATGGCTGCTGTCCGGCTTGCTGGTCATCGTTCCGCTGGCCATCACGTTGGCCGTGCTGAACTGGATCATCGGCACGCTCGACCAGACGTTGTGGCTGTTACCGGAAGACTGGCAGAAATACCTTAGCGAGCACAAGGTGCGCGGCCTTGGCGTCCTGCTGACCCTGGCCATCTTGCTCAGTGTCGGCGCGGTCGCGAGCAACTTCGTCGGCAAGCGCCTGCTGGGCTGGGGTGATGCGGTGGTTCGCCGCATCCCCGTGGTTCGGTCGATCTATTCGAGCGTCAAGCAGGTTTCCGACACGTTGTTCTCCGAGAACGGCAACGCATTCCGCACAGCAGTGCTGGTCCAGTGGCCACGCGAGGGCGTCTGGACGATCGCCTTCGTGACCGGAACCCCCGGCCAAGAGGTCGTCGATCATTTGGGCGGCGGCGAGTATCTCGGTGTGTATGTGCCGACGACGCCCAACCCGACGGGCGGCTATTTCGTGATGCTCAAGCGCAGCGACTGCATCGAACTCAGGATGAGCGTGGACGACGCGCTCAAGTACATCGTCTCGATGGGGGTCGTCGTTCCTGGCGGCCCTGCAGCGATCGCGATCAAATAAACGCGCCCACGGGCGCCGGAATCCATCTATGGCCATGCGTACAAACTATTGCGGTCTCGTGACCGAAGCCCTTCTGGGACAAACCGTCACCCTTTGCGGTTGGGTCAATCGCCGGCGCGACCATGGCGGCGTGATCTTCATCGACCTGCGCGATCGCGAGGGCTATGTCCAGGTGGTGTGCGACCCCGATCGCGCCTCCACCTTCGCGACGGCCGAAGGCCTGCGCAACGAGTACTGCCTGCAGATCACCGGCCTCGTTCGCGCGCGCCCCGAGGGCACGACCAACGACAACCTCAAGAGCGGCAAGATCGAAGTGCTGTGCCACGAGTTGAAGGTTCTCAACCCTTCCGTGACGCCGCCGTTCCTGCTCGACGACGACAACCTCTCCGAAACCACCCGCCTGACGCACCGCGTGCTCGACCTGCGCCGTCCGGCCATGCAGCGCAACCTGATGCTGCGCTACAAGGTGACGATGGAGACGCGCAAGTTCCTCGATGCGAACGGCTTCATCGACATCGAGACGCCGATGCTCGGCAAGTCCACGCCCGAAGGCGCTCGCGACTACCTCGTGCCCAGCCGCGTGCACGACGGCAGCTTCTTCGCGCTGCCGCAGTCGCCGCAGCTCTTCAAGCAGCTGCTGATGGTGTCGGGCTTCGATCGCTACTACCAGATCGTCAAATGCTTCCGCGACGAGGACCTCCGCGCCGACCGTCAACCTGAGTTCACGCAGATCGACATCGAGACCTCGTTCATGGCCGAGGAAGAGATCCGCGAAATGTTCGAAGGCATGATCCGCAAGGTGTTCCGCGCTGCGGCCGAAGTCGAACTGCCGCCGTTCCCGGTCATGACCTACGGCGACGCCATGTTCAAGTACGGGTCCGACAAGCCGGACCTGCGCGTGAAGCTCGAGTTCACCGAGCTCACCGAGGTGATGCGCAACGTCGAGTTCAAGGTGTTCGCACAGGCTGCGAACGCGACCGGTGGCCGCGTGGTGGCACTGCGTGTGCCGGGTGGCGGCGCCGAGGGTGGTCTCTCGCGCGGCGACATCGACGCCTACACCGAGTTCGTCAAGATCTACGGCGCCAAGGGCCTCGCCTATATCAAGGTCAACGATGCCGAGAAGGGCCGCGACGGCCTGCAGAGCCCGATCGTCAAGAACCTCGACGACGCCGCGCTGGCCGAAATCATCGCCCGCACCGGTGCGCGCAATGGCGACATCCTGTTCTTCGGCGCTGACAAGGCCAAGGTGGTCAACGATGCGATCGGCGCGCTGCGCGTCAAGATCGGCCACAGCGCCTTCGGCAAGAAGAACGGCCTGTTCGACGACCGCTGGGCGCCCCTCTGGGTCGTCGACTTCCCGATGTTCGAGTTCGACGAGGAAGGTCAGCGTTGGTCGGCGGTGCACCACCCGTTCACCGCGCCCAAGGACGGCCACGAAGATCTCATGGACAACGCACCGGAGAAGTGCATCGCCAAGGCCTACGACATGGTGCTCAACGGCATCGAGATGGGCGGCGGCTCGGTCCGTATCCATCGCGAAGAAGTGCAAAGCAAGGTCTTCCGCGCGCTCAAGATCAGCGCCGAGGATGCGCAGAACAAGTTCGGCTTCCTGCTGGACGCGCTGCAGTACGGTGCCCCGCCGCACGGCGGCATCGCGATCGGCCTGGACCGTCTCGTGATGCTCCTGAGCGGCGCCGAGTCGATCCGCGACGTGATCGCCTTCCCGAAGACCCAGCGCGCACAGGATCTGCTCACGCAGGCGCCGAGCCCGGTCGATGAGAAGCAGCTGCGCGAACTGCACATCAAGCTGCGCAATCCGCAACCCGCAAACTGACCGACAGAGGGGCTGCAGTGAGCGAGCGCCCCTGGAAAATCCCGGAGTCGGTGCTGGTCGTGATCCACACGCCGGCACTCGACGTCCTCCTGATTCGCCGTGCCGACGCCGAGGACTTCTGGCAGTCGGTCACCGGCAGCAGGAATTCGGAAGACGAGCCGCTGGCCCTCACCGCTTCGCGCGAGGTGGCTGAGGAAACAAGCATCGATTGCAGCGAAGGGTCTGAACTCGCCGCTCAGCTGGTCGACTGGGGTCTCGAAAACATCTACGAGATCTACCCGCGCTGGCGTGCTCGCTACGCGCCAGGGGTGACGCACAACACGGAGCACCTTTTCGGGCTGTGCGTGCCCGATCGCGTGACGCCACAGCTCGATCCGCGCGAACATACCGATTGGCGCTGGCTGCCCTATCGCGAAGCGGCGGACGCCTGTTTTTCTCCATCGAACGCCGAAGCCATTCTGCTGCTGCCACAATTTGCGCGATGAATCCGCAGGCGAACACCCTCCGCGTGGCTACCTACAACATCCACAAGGGTGTGCAAGGCATCGGCCCGGCGCGGCGCCTCGAAATTCACAATCTCGGCCATGCCATCGAGCAGCTCGACGCGGACATCGTCTGCCTCCAGGAGGTTCGCAAGATGAACCGCCAGGCTGCGATGCGATTCCGGCATTGGCCGGAGTTGCCCCAGGCGGATTTCTTGGCGCCAGAGGGCTACACGGCGGTCTACGAGACCAACGCGATCACCAAGCACGGTGAGCACGGCAATGCGCTCCTGACCCGCTGGCCCGTCGTGCGCAAGACCCACCAGGACATCTCCGACCATCGCTTCGAGCAGCGCGGATTGCTGCATGTCGTGATCGACGTCGACGGCGTGCCAGTGCACGCCATCGTGGTGCATCTGGGGCTGATCAAGGGCAGTCGGATTCGGCAGGTGGCCCAGCTCCGGGAGTTTGTCGATCGCGAAATCCCGCCCAACGAGGCACTAGTGGTGGCCGGCGATTTCAATGACTGGGGCGCGCGCATGCGCTACGCGATGAATGCCATGGGCATGCGGGATTCGAGCGACCTTCGCGGGCCGCGCATCCTGACCTATCCGTCGCGACTGCCGGTGACCCAGCTCGATTTCATCTATGGACGGCGGCTCACCCCGGTCGCCTGTTCGGTGCCTCGCGGTCCGATCTGGGCGCGGATGTCCGACCATCTCCCGTTGGTGACCGATTTTTTGCTATCGAAACAGTAGCAACAACCGTAAGCGGGTAGGGCGCTGTAGGGCTAATCGGCTGGCGGCCATTCGCTGTTAGGATGCTTGGATGCTAAGGACCATCGACGCCGTACGGCGCCCCGCGGACGGGGCTGAAGACGAGGGCACACCCGTGTCCGTGAAGATTCGTGAGCGGCTGCTGGCTGCGCGACGACGCTTCAACGCCAACGACAACATCGCCGAATTCATCGAGCCGGGCGAGCTCGAGCATCTTCTCGACGAGGTCGAGGACAAGATGAAGGGCGTACTCCGCAGTCTCGTGATCGACATCGAGAACGATCACAACACGGACAACACCGCCCGGCGTGTGGCCAAGATGTACCTGCAGGAGGTGTTCAAGGGTCGCTATGTCAACCAACCTTCGCTCACTGAATTCCCCAATGCGGAGCATCTCAATGAGCTGATGATCGTCGGGCCGATCACGGTGCGCAGCGCTTGCTCGCACCATTTCTGCCCGATCATCGGTAAGCTGTGGATCGGCGTCATGCCCAACGAGAAGACCAACGTCATCGGCCTCTCGAAGTACGCGCGTCTCGCCGAATGGGTCATGGGCCGTCCGCAGATCCAGGAAGAGGCCGTGGTCCAGCTCGCTGACCTGATCCAGGAAAAGACGCAGCCCGACGGCCTCGCGCTGGTGGTGGAAGCGGAGCACTTCTGCATGCAGTGGCGCGGCGTCAAGGAGATGGACAGCAAGATGATCAACTCCGTGATGCGCGGCGTCTTCCTGAAGGACCCGAATCTGCGTCGCGAATTTCTTTCCCTTCTTCCGCGCCAGCGCTGAACATCATGCTCGTACGTCTTCTCTACGCCAGTCGCGCTGTGGACACCAGCCAGGAAGCCATCGACGCGATCCTGGCCCAATCGCGCTCGCACAACACGGCCTGCGGCGTCACCGGCATCCTCTGCTATGGCGGCGGTGTGTTCCTGCAGGCGATCGAAGGCGGCCGCATGGCGATCAGCGAGCTGTACGGCCACATCCAGAGAGACGCCCGCCACAAGGACGTGGTCCTGCTGCACTACGAAGAGATCTCGGAACGCCGGTTCGGCGGCTGGACCATGGGGCAGGTCAACCTGTCGAAGCTCAATGCCTCGACGCTGCTCAAGTATTCCGAGCGGCCGGAACTCGATCCCTACTCGGTCTCGGGCAAGGTTTCGCTGGCGCTGCTCGAAGAACTGATGGCCACCGCCGCCATCGTCGGACGGCACTGAGCCTCTGGTGTCTGCCGCTGCCTGGTCAGCGGCGAATCGAGCCGATTCCATGCGCCTGATCGGCTGCGACTTTTCGAGCGCGCCGACTTCACGCAAGCCGATCGTCGTCGCACTTGGCAGCTCGGGCGACGGGCGGGTCGAGCTTCAAGGATTCGAGTGCTTCGCATCGCTGGACGACTGGACCTGCTGGCTGGCCGAGACGCCGCAGTGGGTCGGGGCCTTTGATTTTCCATTCGGGCTGCCGCGCGAACTGTGCGTAGAGTTGGGTTGGCCCCTGGAGTGGAGATCGCTGATGAGCCACTACGCGGCCATCGATCGACCACAGATTCGCGACACCTTTGCCGCGTTCTGCGCTGCGCGTCCGGCCGGCAGCAAGTTCGCGCATCGCGCGACGGATCGTCCTGCAGGCTCCAGTCCGTCGATGAAGTGGGTCAATCCGCCAGTGGCGTACATGCTCCACGCCGGCGTGCCGCGCCTGATCGCCGCCGGCGCTTCATTGCCGGGCCTGCACGTGGCGTCTGAAGGCGGCGGCCGCATCGCATTGGAAGGCTACCCGGGACTGCTGGCGCGTGAGTTGATCGGCCGTCGCAGCTACAAGAGCGATCAGCTCGCCGGCCAGACAGCGGAGCGGAGGACGGCCCGAGACGATCTTCTTGCGGCGCTGGAGCGGGGCGCTTCGCGGTTGGAACTTCGGCTGGCAGTCTCCGACGATTTGCGGGAACGCCTCCTGGCCGATGCGAAGGGTGACCACATCGATGCCGCGCTGTGCCTCGTTCAAGCCGCCTGGGGCGCGGCGCGACGGACGAGCGAGGGACCCGGCTACGGGCTGCCGCCTGCCATCGATCCGCTCGAAGGCTGGATCGTCACGGCATGAGGGCCGCCGTCCTACACCGGCTCGCGCTGATACCGGCGCTCAACCCATCTTCCGCTGAGTAGATTGAAAAACGTGGTTCGAATGAACCATGGGCAAACCCCCTCAACTCGCAAAGGAAGTCTCATGAACAAGGACCAAGTTTCAGGCCGTGTCGAAGAAGCCAAGGGCAAGCTGAAGGAAGCGGCTGGCAAGGTGGTCGGCAGCGAAAAGCTGAAGGCCGAAGGTCAGGTGGACCAGGCTGCCGGCAAGGTGCAGAAGACCTACGGCGACACCAAGGAGCAGATCAAGGACGCGGTGCGTAACGAGATCGACAAGCCTTGAACGACTCGCTCGAAAAGAAGAAAAGCCCGGCATGCCGGGCTTTTTTTGTGGTGCACAGGAAGCGCGGCTTCAATGGCCGAGCCAGTCCCTGAGCTCGTCAGCGTGCTCCTCTTCATCGGTGAGGATTTCCTCGAGCATGCGGCGAGTGGTCGGGTCCTTGTCGCCGATCAGCGTGATCATCTGGCGGTAGGTCTCCACCGCGATGCGCTCGGCCACGAGGTTGGCGCGCACCATGGCCTGCAGGTCCATCGATTCGTCGTAGTCGGCATGGCTGCGATCGAGCAGCGACTTCGGGTTGAAGTCCGGTTCGCCACCGAGTTGCACGATGCGCTCGGCAATCTTGTCCGCGTGCGCCGTTTCCTCGTTTGCATGCACCAGGAACTCTTCGGCGATGGACGGCGAGGCCTCGCCGGTGGCCGTGAAGTAGTGACGCTTGTAGCGCAGGACGCACACGAGCTCGGTGGCGAGCGCGTCGTTGAGGAGCTTGACGATGTCGTCGCGCCACGGCCCGTAGCTCGGCGTGACCGCGCCTTCGTCGAGGTCCTTGGAGGCCGCGGCGTCGATGGCTTTCTGGTTCAGCACGAGGCGGTCGGGGCGTTCTTTGACTGCGGTGTTCATGAGGCATCCTTTCGTGGGTTGGCTGTTTTCTTCATCAGCGTGGTCACGAGGTCGGCCACGTCCGATGTCTTGAGCACGGCGGCCAGGACGGCGGTGATCGACAGCAGCCGCCATGGCCTGATCAGAACGACGAGTGCGCCCGTCGCAGCAGCGGCGGCCATCAGCTTCGCGGGCTCCTCGCGTGCGTAGCGTTCGAGCACCGGTAGCGCAAGCTGGCCCGCTGCGTTGGCTGGGTGGCGTCGCCACCAGCGCCGCACCACACGGCTCGCTACTGCGCTCCATGCAATGCCGGATCGCCCGTCGACTTGCCGCGGCGATTCATCAGGTGCCGCGTCGAGCCAGTCCGGGGACGGCTCATTCCTGTCCCCCTGGAGTTGCGCGATCAACGCGCGACGCGACAGCGAGAGGCGCTGCTGCGGCGTGAGCTGTTCGTGCTCAGTGCTCATGGCGTTCTCCGGCGAGGTGAAGCGCGTGGATGTCGGCCTCGACCTGCGCTCGCAGTTCGGCGAATCCGTGGACATTGCGCTGTCTGGATGCGTAGAGCGCCGAGACGAGTGCGATCAGCATTGCAACACCCGGTACGGCCACGAGGGCCCAGTGGAACCGGTCGTGCATCACGCCGAGCATGATTGCCACGCCGATGAGACCGAGCACCAGCATGACGCTGACCACAGCCAGAACGCCCGCGACCATTCGGGCGATCAGGCCGCGGCTGGCCTCCTGCGCTTCTTCTCGCAGGAGCGCGCCGTAGTTGGCGAGGTGATCGGCGATCAGCTCGGGATGCCCGAGCACCGTGGAATAAATGGGATGGAGCATGGTGCCGGGCAGTTGAGGCTCGCAGTGAGCCGCCGATGAACGTCAGGGACTGAAGATCAATAGTCGTCCCGACGGCGGCTTGCGAGCACGATCAACGCCGTGATGGCCGCACCGGCCGCGGCGGCGATGAGCACCGAGCGCATGGGCTGATCGGCGATGTACTTGCCCGTCACGTCGGCCGCCTGCTCAAAGCGGCGCTGCGCGCGGGCGCTGGTCGTCGATGCCGCGTCCAGGCCGCGCTGGACGGCCTGCTGTACGCGGGCCGCGAGCTGCTCCACGGCAGGTTCCGCATCGCGGCGCAGGTCGCGCACCTTTTCCCCCGCCGCGTTCACGGCGTTCTGCGCATAGGCCCGCGTCGTGTCGATCGCATCGGATGCGGTCTGACGCGCGTCGTCGGCCAGTTGCTGAGGAGTCTTGATGGTCGTGTTCATGAAAATAATCCTTCCGGGAAATTGGTTGCGAGGACCTGCTCATCGTACCGACGCTACCCGCGTCGTATCAAGCCCGCGATGAAGCTGGCCAGTGCGAGGACCAGGAAGATGATGAACAGGATCTTGGCGATGCCCACCGCACTTGCTGCGATGCCGCCGAATCCGAAGATGGCTGCGATCAGGGCAATGACCAGGAACACGACTGCGTAGTGCAACATGCTTGACTCCTTTGATGTGGCCGCGTTGATGTACAAGCGCGCTCTCTGGAACACGCTTGGATCAACGTTAAGACCCGCCCTGCGGAGACCCTGTCAGCAGTGGCGGGCGCGAGGCGTAGGAAAGGGCCGAATGCCCTTCACGCTCACGCCACGGCGGTAGAAGGAACCGAATTTGCCGGCAGCACTGCGCTCAGTCGCGTCCCCTGGCCCTGCTTGGATGTGACCGTGAGCCGGCCCTTGGCCGCCTCGACGCGATGGCGCATGCCGGCGAGGCCATGGCTCGAAGGCCGGTTGTGCTGCGTGTCGAAGCCCTTGCCGTTGTCCGTCACCTCGACGACAACATGATTGCCGTAGTTCTTCATGACGATGCTGGCCTCGGTCGCGTGCGCGTACTTGCCGATATTCGTCAGACCTTCCTGCACCATCCGGTAGACCGTGAGCTGGTTGGCCTCGTTCAGTTCCACGGGCTCGAGCACCATCTCGATCTCGATGTTCGATCGCTCCGCGAATTCGCGGCCCAGGATCTCCAGCGACGCGACCAGCCCGAGGTTGGATAGCGACGAAGGGCGCAGGTCCTCGATGATGCGGCGCTTGAGCGCGATGCCGCTGTTGAGAAGTTCGTTGAGATGCTGCAGCCGCTGGATTGCATCCGGCAAGTCGGTCATTCGCGACTTCAGCCGCGCGACGTCGAGCTTGGCGGCGGTGAGCAGCGAGCCCAGCTCATCGTGCAGCTCTCGCGCAAGGAATCCGCGTTCGGTCTCGCGCACCTGCTGCAGGTGAGTCGCCAGTTCCGCGAGCGTTGCGGTGCGCTCGCGCACTTCGTCTTCCAGCGCGTTGCGCTCGAGTTCGAGGGCCTGTTGCTGGCGCTCCCCACTCTGGCGCAAGGCGTGTGTCTGCCTCAGGTAGAGGTAGAACGCGACGAGGGCTGCGAGCGCGACGATGGCGATGCCGATGCGCGCGAAGCGCAGTGATTTCACGACCTGCAGTTGTCCGCGCGTGAGTTCGTCGCTGCTGAGGGCGACCAGATCGCCGACCTCGTTGCGAATGGCGTCCATTTCCTCGCGGCCGACGTCGGTCGTGATGACGAACTTCCACGCGTCTTCGTTGCCGCTCTGCCGCAGCCGCACGCTCATGTCCATCTCGGCGAGCTTCTTCGAGACATGCTTGGCGAGCTGATTCAGTTGCGCGAGCTGGTTCGGCCGGTTCGCATAAAGAAGCTGAAGTGCGGCAAGATGTCCGTCGACCTGCTTGACGGCTGCGTCATAGGGCTCGCGATATCGGGGCTCGCCTGTCAGCAGATAACCGCGCTGGCCCGTTTCTGCATCGAGGATGTTCTGAAGCATGAGGTTGAGCACGACGCGCGCTCGCTGCGCGTCGCTCACCTCCTCGAGGGCTTGTCGGGACTGGCGATAACCGGCTTCGTTGATGCCCACGAGCACGAGGGCGGCCAGCGTCGCCAGCGTGAGGCTCAGGGCCATCTTCGGGAAAGCTAGCCAGCGCATGGGGTCTCCGAGCGATGCCGAAAAATCAAATTCGGGAATAATCGAAACAGGCCAGGGACCGGCATGTTGCGACGCAAAAAGCCGCGATTCAACAGTGAAGGTAACAGATGATCAAGATTGGAATTGTGGACGACCATGCCATCGTTCGCTCCGGTTTGCGGCAGTTCTTTTCCGAGCATGTCGATCTGCGTGTGGTGGGTGAAGCCGCGAGCGGGCGCGAAGCCATCGAGCTTGTTCGCACCACTGAACTCGACGTGCTCGTGATGGATCTTTCCATGCCGGGCCAGAGTGGTATCGATGCGCTCGCGATGATCCGTGCCAAGGCACCCGATGTCGGTATCCTCATCCTCAGCGGCTATCCCGAAGAGCACTACGCGATGAACCTCATCCGGCAGGGCGCGAGCGGATATCTCAACAAGGAGTGTGATCCGATCGAGATCGTGAATGCAATCCGCACCATCTCGCTGGGGCGTCGCTACATCACGCCGGCCGTGGCAGAGTTGCTTGCGCGGCAGCTCGATCGCAAGGATGACGCCGCGCCGCACGAACAGCTTTCGGAGCGCGAGTTTCAGGTGTTCCTCAAGCTCGCCAAGGGCGAGACCGCGGGCGACATCGCAAAGACCTTGTCCCTGTCGGTGAAGACCGTGAGCACCTATCGCACACGCTTGATGGAGAAGATGAATCTCTCGTCCAACAGCGACCTCACTTATTACGCGCTGAAGAATAAGCTGATCGATTGAGTCGGCCTGTCGCGGCTCGGTCAGTTTCGGCTGGCCGTCTGCCGCTGCGCGGCGGACTGGGCAATGCAGAAATCGATGAGTCCATCGATCTCGTTGGATTTGTCGAAGACCGCATCGACCCCGAATTGCTCGCAGCGCTTGCGGATGTCCGGAGTCGCGTAGTTGCTCAGCACGACCACCTTTTGATCGGGGCGGCGTGACATGCAGGCCTGCAGGACACCCAGGCCGCTCCCCTGCTTGAGGAAGAGGTCGATGATGGCGAGTTCCCACTCGTCGGTGTTTTCGCTCAGCCACTGGGTCGCCTCGGCCTCCGTCTCTGCGAAGCCGATCGTCGAAATGCACGTGAGCTCCTCCAGAGTGCCGACGAGATTCTCTCGGATCGTGACGTTGTCTTCGACGATGTAGGTTTTCAATCTGGGGTCCATGAGAACCGCTTGCCCGTTGGCGAGCCTGACTACGAGCTTGCTTGTCCTCCAAGGAAAGCTGTCGTTGCAAATGCTACGGAATATTAGGCCCGATGATGCAGGGAACCGCGTCCAGCGGCTGTAGGCTTGTTCTTACGACTGTTGCTCGAAAGCCGCAGTCGTAGGCCCGTCCTCACAGCGCTTGCGGCGCGATGCCGACGCGGCAGTGGCGGCAGTCCTCGTACGCTCTTCGTGAAGGCCGCATCCTGCGGCGCCCACTGACCAGAGCTTGGCGAGGAGCCCCTAAATGCAGATTTTTTGGAGTTACGTCGCGTTCGGCATGCTGACGCTTCTGGCTGCGGCCACCGTCGCGGGAGGCGAGCCCGCCGTTGCCGAATTGAAGCTTGCGGAAGCAGCGACCAAGGCTGCGGTTGCCGGCGTGTCAGTGGTCTGTCTCCTGCCCGAGCCGAGGGCCGCGCTGTCATCGGCGAGCGCCGTGCTGGGCATCGACTGAGGAATACGCGGTGGTGGCCTCCCACGCTTCGGGGCACCGCCCGGTCTGGGTCAAGGTCGGCGCGGTCCTGTTGGGGCTGGTGGTTGCGATCGTCCTGATCGTTGCCTTCTTCCCGTGGGATGTGCTGCGTGAGCCGATCAATCGCTACGTCAGCGAACGGACGGGGCGCAAGTTCGAGATCACCCGAAAGCTCGATGTGAAGCCGGGCCTGCACCTTGCCACCGTCGAGCTCGACGGCGTCGAGTTCGCCAATCCTGAGTGGGCGCGCGATCCCTATCTGTTGCGCGCTGAACGAGCCGAGTTCGAAATCGCCTATTGGCGGCTTTTGATGGGCAAGCTCGTTCTTCCGCGCCTGAAGCTCAGTTCGCCAGCGATCGGTCTCCAGCTCGAAGGGGACGGCCGGCGCACGTGGGCGCTGAGCAAGGACAGTTCCGACACCAGCACCGTCCCGAACATCATCGGCCTGGTGCAGGTGGACGGCGGCACCCTGAACTTCCTCGCGAAGCAGCAGGACCTCGATCTCCACGCTGAATTCAACTACGACAACAGTCGTGGCGAGATGCCCCTGCAATACGCGATCAAGGGCCTGCTGCATCGGCAGCCGCTGAAGGGGGACGGCCGCACCGGCGACGTGCTCGAACTCAATTCGGGCAATCGCACGCCTTTCCCGATCGAGATCGACTTGCGTGCCGGCGCGGCCCATCTCAAGGCCAAGGGCACCGTGGCCGAACTGGCCAGTCTCGACGGCCTCGATGCGCAGGTCGATATGCGAGGCCAGAACCTCGGCAATCTCTACCCAGTGCTGGGCATCGCGTTACCGCAGACGCCGCCGTACGCGATCGAGGGCAATCTTCGAAAGAACGGCGACCTCTGGGAACTGCGCACCCTGACGGGTCGGCTGGGCCTGTCCGACATTTCGGGCGACATGCAATTCGACAAGGCGCAGAAGGTGCCGCACCTGGGTGGCGCCCTTCGGTCGCGCGTGCTCGACATGGATGACCTCGGACCGCTCATCGGTCTGGCACCGACCGACCGATCGGCCCGTGCGGTGGAAGGCGTCGCGCCGCCGCCGACGATCGCGCAGACGAAGCAGGGGCGGCTGGATCCGAATCGAAAGGTACTTCCCGATTCGCCGTTGGACTTCGAGCGGCTGCGCGCCATGAACGCGGACGTCAAATACGTCGCTGACCGCATCGACAACGTGCGGCAGTTGCCGCTGGACAAGGGCAGTGTGCAGGTGACGCTGAAGGACGGCGTGCTGACCCTCGATCCGCTCGATCTGGGCGTGGCGAGCGGCAAGGTCGCCGGCAAGATCCGCATCGATGCCACGCAGAATCCGGCCGACATCCGTGCAGCGCTCGACGTCCGTTCGATGCAGCTCGAGCGCTTGATCCCGAAAGCGGACAAGCTCAAGAGCAGCTTTGGCAAGCTGGACGGCCGCATCAATCTGTCGGGCCGCGGCAATTCGGTGGCGGGATGGCTCGGTGGCGCCTCGGGCGATGTTGCCGCGATGACTGGCCGTGGTCAGATGAGCAACCTGCTGCTGGAGGTCTTCGGACTCGACGGCGGCGAGATCGTCAAGTTCCTGCTCGAAGGCGACCGGGAGGTGACCTTGCGCTGCGCCGCGGTGGCATTCGACGTCGGCAAGGGCGTGATGCGCGGCCGCAATCTGCTTCTCGATACGAGCGACACGGTCTTCAACGGAACCGGCGACATCAACCTTGCCGACGAGAAGATGAACATCGTCATCCGCCCTCAGCCCAAGGACAAGAGCATCCTGGTGCTACGGACGCCACTTCTGATCCGCGGCACTTTCGCGTCGCCAAAGGTCGGCGTCGAGGCGGCGCCACTGGCGGCCCGTGGCGCGGCGGCACTGGCGCTAGGTGCCATCAACCCGCTTCTTGCGCTCGCGGCTACGCTCGAAACAGGTCCTGGGCAGGATGCGGACTGCACGGAAGTCCTGGCGCAGGCCCGCAAGCCCGAGTCGGGTGAAGCGGCTGCTGGCGCAGCCAAGGCCAGGAAGCAGCCCGCGCCGACGGGAAATCGC
The DNA here is from genome assembly GCF_014192575.1 of Variovorax sp. Sphag1AA. Taxonomy (GTDB): domain Bacteria; phylum Pseudomonadota; class Gammaproteobacteria; order Burkholderiales; family Burkholderiaceae_C; genus Variovorax. The sequence goes on from NZ_JACHYC010000002.1 coordinate 541,698, forward strand.
AGTTAACCGGTCAGGCGACCGGGCGATGGCCGCACACGCTGCATCCCGGATCGCGCGCGACGCGCAGGGTGTCGAAGGCTGATCGCCGGCCGTCGAACATGAGCAGGCTCCCGGCGAGGGAGGGCCCGATCCCCGCAAGAAGCTTCAGCGCTTCGTTGGCCTGCAAGGTGCCGATGGTGCCGACCACCGGCGCAAACACGCCAAGCACAGCGCATCGCGTTTCCTCGAAGTCGGCGTCGGGCGGGAAGATGCAGGCATAGCAGGGTGAGGTCGCATCGCGCGTGTCGTACACGCTGAGCTGCCCATCGAAGCGGATCGCTGCGCCGGCGACCAAGGGCTTGGCGTGGGCCACGCACGCACGATTGACGGCATGCCGCGTCTGGAAGTTGTCGCTGCAATCGACGACAACGTCCGCTTCGGCTACCAGCCTGGAAAGAAGCTCGTCGTCTGCCCGCTGCTTGACGGCCTCGATCGTGATGTCAGGGTTGATGGCGCGCATCGCTTCTGCCGCCGATTCGACCTTCGCCATGCCCACGCGCGAAGTGGTGTGTGCGATCTGGCGCTGGAGGTTGGTCAGGTCGAGCTCGTCATGGTCGACGAGCGTGATGCGGCCGACGCCCGCCGCTGCGAGATAGAGCGCAACAGGCGATCCCAGTCCGCCTGCGCCGATGACGAGCGCATGCGCCGCACTGACGCGCGCCTGACCGTCAATGCCGAACTCTTCAAGGAGGATGTGGCGCGAATAGCGCAGGAGGTGATCGTCTTCTTCCATGCGCCGTGCGAGACGCCCCAGGGTCGCGACCCGGTGCCGGGCCGCCCCAGGGTCAGTTTTCCTTCTTCTCTTCCTTGTTGTCGACGATCACCTGCGTCTTGCTCACGAGCACTGGTTGGCCCTTGAGACGGTTGAACGCTTGGACGAGCGGGAAGTCGTTTTCGGCGCCGAACTCCGGAACCTTGCGATCCTGCGGCGGCTTCTTGGCTTCTTCCTCGAGGCGCTTGCGGGCTTCGTCACGTGCCTTCTCGCGCTCGGAATCCTTGACCTCGGGGCCCTGGCCGCTGGCCAGATGCTTCTCGAGATCGGCCTCACGCATGCGCAGCGCAGCGTAGGGGCTGCCCTCGGCGCTTTCGTCGACCAGCACGTTGGGCACGATGCCCTTGGCCTGGATCGAGGCGCCACTCGGCGTGTAGTAGCGGGCGGTCGTGATTTTCAGGCCGGTGTCGGGGCCGAGCGGGCGGACCGTCTGCACGGAACCCTTGCCGAAGGTCTGGCTGCCCATGACGGTCGCGCGCTTGTGGTCCTGCAGCGCACCGGCGACGATTTCGCTGGCGGAGGCAGAGCCTTCATTGACGAGAACCACGAGCGGCACGGTCTTGAGACCCGCCGGCAGGCCGCGCAGCGGATCGCTGCCGGCGCGGCGTTGGTAGAACTCAGGCGCGGCCTTGTAGACGGCCTTGCTTTCCGCCAACTGGCCATCGGTCGAAACGACGGTCACGTTCTCGGGCAGGAAGGCGGCAGAAATCGCGACTGCGGAGTCAAGCAGGCCACCCGGGTCGTTGCGCAGATCGAGCACGAGACCCTTCAGATTGGGCTCCTGCTTGTAGATTTCCTCGACCTTCTTGACGAAGTCGTCGACCGTGCGTTCCTGGAACTGCGACAGGCGGATCCATGCATAGCCAGGCTCGAAGACCTTGCCGCGCACCGATTGGGTGCGGATTTCCTCACGCGTGATCGTCACGGGGAAGGTACGGTTCTCGTCCTTGCGATAGATCGTCAGCAGCACCTTGGTATTGGCCTCGCCGCGCATGCGCTTCACGGCCTCGTTGAGCGTGAGGCCGCGCACGGCGGTGTCGTCGATCTTGGTGATCAGGTCGTTCGGCTTCAGGCCAGCGCGGAAGGCCGGGGAGCCTTCGATCGGCGACACGATCTTGACGAGGCCGTCTTCCTGCGAAATCTCGATGCCTACGCCGACGAAGCGGCCGGTGGTGCCTTCGCGAAATTCCTTGAACGACTTCTTGTCGAAGTACTGCGAATGCGGATCGAGCCCGGCAACCATGCCGGAAATGGCGTCGGAGATGAGCTTCTTCTCGTCGACCGGCTCGACATAGTCGCTCTTGACCATGCCGAAGACCGCAGCGAGCTGCTGCAGTTCCTCCAGAGGCAGGGGGGCCAGCGAACCGCGGGCGACCGTTTGCAACGATACCGTTGTCAGCGCGCCGGCAACGGCACCTGCGGCAATCCAGCCGCCAATCTTCAGTTTCTGGCCCATGTGTAAGAGTCCTTGTCGCCTGTCAAATCAATATACACAGCTTGGAAGCTACTTGTCTGTCCGGGTTCCGTGATGACTCGAACTCTGGAGGATTTTGGTCAACCTTTTTTGCCTTGCGCAGCAACTGCGGCGGCAGCTTTCTCGGCCGCCTCGGCATCGCCAAGGTAATAGTGGCGCAGCGGCTTGAGATCATCGTCCAGTTCGTAGACCAGAGGAATTCCGTTGGGAATGTTGAGGCCGACGATCGCATCGTCGGAAATCCCGTCCAGGTACTTGACCAGTGCGCGGATGGAATTGCCGTGAGCCGCGACGACCAGCCGGCGGCCAGCGCGGATCGCAGGCGCCATCGACTCGTTCCAGAAGGGCAGCACGCGCGCGACGGTGTCTTTCAGGCACTCGGTCAGCGGGATCTGCTCGGGCGACAGCTTGCCGTACCGGATGTCGCTTCGCTCGCTGCGCGGATCGTTCGACTCCAGCGGCGGGGGCGGCGTGCCATAGCTGCGACGCCAGATCAGGACCTGCTCGTCGCCGTATTTCTTGGCGGTTTCTGCCTTGTTCAGGCCCTGGAGGGCGCCGTAATGGCGTTCGTTGAGGCGCCAGGAATGCACGACCGGGAGCCAGGTTCGATCGAGCTCGTCGAGCGTATGCCATAGGGTGCGGGTGGCGCGCTTCAGGACGCTGGTGTACGCCACGTCGAAGTCGTAGCCTTCTGCCTTGAGCAGTCGGCCGGCCTGCTTGGCCTGCTCGATGCCGGTGGCGGTCAGGTCGACGTCGGTCCAGCCGGTGAAGCGGTTTTCGAGATTCCAGGTCGATTCGCCGTGGCGGATCAATACCAGTTTGTGCATGAGGGAGGCCTTTGGGAACGCGGTCGGAAACCCGACATTCTAAAATCCGAGGTTTGCCACTCAAGGAACACCGTGAAATTCATCGTCGACAACTGGATGCTCATCCTGATCGCACTGGCCTCGGGGGGCATGCTCTTCTGGCCGATGCTGCGCGGGGCCAGCAGCGGCTCGCTGACGGCGCAAGGGGCGGTGCAGTTGATCAATCGTGAACGTGCCGTGGTGGTCGATGTCCGTGAGCCGGAGGAGTTTGCCACCGGTCATGTCACCGGAGCCAAGAACGTGCCGCTCAATGAGCTCGAACAGAAGCTCCCCGCTGCTGTGAAGAACAAATCGTTGCCTTTGTTGCTGATCTGTGCCACTGGCGCACGCGCCCAACGCGCCGTGGCGACGGCCAAGAAGCTGGGCTACGAGCAAGCCCAAGCTGTCTCCGGCGGACTCAAGTCGTGGAAAGAGGCTAACCTGCCGGTTGAAAAGGCCTGAACTTCCCTGACTTACGACCCATGCAAGCCGTCAAGATGTACACCACCGCCGTTTGCCCTTACTGCATTCGCGCGAAGCAAATCCTCAAATCCAAAGGCGTGGAGCAGATCGAAGAGATCCGCATCGACAGCGACCCCCAGGCGCGCGCGACGATGATGGACATCACGCAGCGCCGCACGGTGCCGCAGATATTCATCGGCGAAACGCACGTCGGCGGCTGCGACGACCTGATCGCGCTCGATGGTCGCGGTGGCCTGATGCCGCTGCTCCAGGGCGCCTGATAGGGCGTCGTTTTCAACGGCGATAATCGCCGGCTACATCCAGAAGCCCGCTCTGGGATTTCCCGGGCGGGCCTTGTTTTGACCCTAGAAAGTTCAGCCATGGCCGACCAGCAAGCACAAGATCCCGTCTTTCAGATCCAGCGCGTCTATCTGAAGGATCTCTCGCTCGAGCAACCCAATTCGCCGGCCATCCTGCTCGAACAGCAGCAGCCCACGGTCGACATCCAGCTTGGCGTCGACGCCCAGCCCGTCACCGACGGCATCTTCGAAATCACCGTGTCGGCCACGGTGCAGACCAAGATCGGCGAGAAGACCGTGTTCCTGGTCGAGGCCAAGCAAGCCGGCATCTTCGAAATCCGCAACCTGCCCGAAGACCAGATGGGCCCGATCCTCGGCATCGCCTGCCCGCAGATCGTCTATCCGTACCTGCGCGGCAACGTCGCCGACGTGATCCAGCGCGGCGGCTTCCCGCCGGTGCACCTCGCCGAAATCAACTTCCAGGCGATGTTCGAGCAGCAGCAGGCGCAGGCTGCCGCCAACCAGGCGTCGCCGATCATCACGCAGTGATCTCCACCGCGCGCCGCTGATGAAAGTCTGCGTGCTCGGTGCCGGCGCCTGGGGTACGGCGCTGGCGGTCAACGCTTCGGGCCGTCAGGCGGTCACGCTCTGGGCCCGAGATCCCGCTCAGGCGCAAGCCATGGCGGTGGCGCGCGAAAACACCCGCTACCTGCCGGGTGTTGCGCTTCCTCCCTCTATCACCATCACGTCCGGCGACGCGCTCGCCGCGGCGGGATCTGCCGATCTCGTCATCGTCGCAACGCCGATGGCAGCGTTGCGCGAGCAACTCGGGCTGCTCGCTGGCGTGTCTTGTCCGGTTGCCTGGCTCTCCAAGGGCGTCGAGCCAGCGCTCGCCGGCGGGGAAGGGCTGCTCGCCCACGAAATCCAGGCCCAGGTTGCGCCCCGGCTCGCCGCTGGCGTGCTGAGCGGACCCAGTTTCGCGCAGGAAGTGGCGCAGGCCCGGCCCACCGCCCTTGTCGCCGCGAGTCGCGATGCCAATGTGCGCAAGGCGCTGGTGGAGGCCTTCCACGGTCCGTCCCTGCGGGTCTATGCCAACGACGACATCGTCGGTGTCGAAGTCGGCGGTGCGGTCAAGAACGTCCTTGCGATTGCGACCGGGCTGGCCGACGGGCTCTCGCTGGGGCTCAATGCCCGGGCGGCGCTCATCACCCGGGGCCTGGCTGAAATGACGCGCTTCGGCGTGGCGCTTGGGGCTCGGGCCGAAACCTTCATGGGCCTTTCCGGCCTGGGCGACCTCGTGCTGACGGCCACAGGCGACCTGTCCCGCAACCGCAAGGTCGGTCTACTGCTGGCACAGGGGCGCACGCTTTCCCAGGCAGTCGACTCGCTCGGGCACGTGGCCGAAGGCGTCTATTGCGCACGCACTGTCGTGCAGCGTGCGCGGCATCTGGGGGTCGAGATGCCGATCTCGGCTGGCGTGGTCGCCCTGCTCGATGGGAAAGTGCGGCCTGCCGATGCGGTCGCCGAGTTGATGGCGCGCGAGCCTGGCAGCGAATCTGCCTGAGCCGCGGTGCGGGCTCAGGCCGGCGTGTAGGCCAACCGCACGTAGATCGGCGCGAATGCCTCGGCCTGCGTGATGTCGATCAGCGTTTCCTTGGCAAGCTCGAGCATCGCGATGAACGTCACGATCATCACGGGCGTGCCTCGCGACACGTCAAAGAGCTTCTCGAACTCGACGAATTGCCGGCCCTGCAACTGGCGCAGCACGATGCTCATGTGTTCGCGAACGCTCAGTTCTTCGCGCGAGATCTTGTGGTGCTGCACCAGCTTGGCTCGCTTGAGGATGTCGGCCCAGGCCTCGCGCAGGTCGACGACGTTGACATCCGGAAAGCGCGGCTTCAGCGATTGCTCGATGTAGACCTGGGCCTTCCAGAAGTCGCGCCCGGCCTGCGGGAGCGCACTCAGGGAAGCAGCCTGGAGCTTGGTCTGTTCGTATTCGAGCAGCCGGCGGACCAGTTCTGCGCGCGGATCCTCGGCTTCCTCGCCGTCTGCCGTCTTCTTGGGAGGCAGCAGCATGCGCGACTTGATCTCGATCAGCATCGCCGCCATCAGCAGGTATTCGGCGGCCAGTTCGAGGTTGGTCTGGCGGATTTCGTCGACGTAGCTCAGATATTGCCGGGTCAATCCGGCCATCGGGATGTCGAGGATATTGAAGTTCTGCTTGCGGATCAGGTAGAGCAGCAGATCCAGCGGGCCTTCGAACGCCTCAAGGAAGACCTGCAGCGCCTCGGGGGGGATGTACAGGTCATTGGGCAGCGCGAAGAGCGGCTCGCCGTAGAGCCGGGCGAGGGCAACCTGGTCGACCACTTCGGGCATCTGCGGGACGGCGGAGGCGCCGTCGTCCGCGGTGACCGCGTCTTCCGCCGAAACGGCGTGCTCGTCCGCTTCGGTGCCGTCGCCCTGGCGGCGGCTCCCGGTACCCGGTACGGCCCGGATGGTCACTTACTTGGCTTGGGTCTGGTAGACGTAGGGCTGCTGCGCAACCCGGCCTTCGCTGAATTCTTCCTGGAGGCCGGCGTCGAGGTGCTTGTCCCACAGCAGAGCGCGGCCAGCGCGCTGCTCGGCTTCGAGCGTCGGCTTCTTTTCCTTCATCTCTTCGATGAAGTTGGTGATTTCTGACGTGTAGTGGGCGCGGGCGAAGATGGGCATGGCAATTGGACCTTTTGGGGCGGGATTTTACCGGGTGGATTCCGCCTTGAAGCCGGCTGTGGCATGCGCTAGCGTGGCGGCTCCCAATCAACAAGGAGCCTGTCGATGAAACGCCGATACACGATATTCCTTGCTTCGACGATCGCCGCCGCCGCGCTGGTGGCCGCCTGCACGACCGGCGGCTCGTCCGCGCCGCAGAACAAGATGAGCTTCTTCATCACGAGCGCGAACCCGGGCAAGGGCGGGGATCTCGGCGGACTCGCAGGGGCCGACCGCTATTGCCAGAGCCTGGCCGAAAGCGTCGGTGCAGGCGGCCGCAGCTGGCGCGCGTACCTGAGCACGACCGCGACGGCCAGCACCCCGGCGGTGAATGCCCGCGATCGCATCGGCAAAGGGCCGTGGGTCAACGTGAAAGGCGTGACGATCGCCAACAACCTGGACGAACTGCACGGCACCAACAACCTCGACAAGCAGACGGGGCTGACGGAAAAGGGCGAGATCGTCAGCGCGAGTGGTGACCCCGTCAACAACCACGACATCCTGACGGGCTCGATGCCGGATGGTCGCGCCTCCACCGACACCAGCAAGGACACCACCTGCGGCAACTGGACCAAGAGCGGCGAAGGCTCAGCCATCGTCGGCCACCACAACCGGATGGGGACGAATGCGCCGCCGGCTTCGACGTCCTGGAACTCCTCGCACGCGACCAGGGGCTGCAGCCTGGAAGCTTTCAGAAGTACCGGCGGCGCAGGGCTCATGTATTGCTTCGCGCAGAACTGACTCGACGGCTAGACTGACCGCCCCGTGCAAATTCCTGGGACGGTATGCACCCATCGACCATCCGCCGCGGCATCGCGCCCCTTCTGCTTCTGACGACCATGCTCTGGCTTTTCGGCTGCGACACGAAGCGCATCAGCGAACTGGAGGAGGGCGTCGCCACCGAGGCCGACGTCCGTGCGCGGTTCGGCGAGCCCGAGAACGTGTGGGACACGTCCGCTGGCCGCGTCTTCGAATACAACCGCCAGCCGCAGGGGCAGAAGAACTACATGATCACCATCGGCCCCGACGGCAAGATGAGTGCGCTGCGGCAGGTGCTCACGCCGGAGAACTTCGCCAAGGTGACGCCCGGCATGCCGGCAGAGGATGTCCGCCGGCTGCTCGGCAAACCCGCCAAGCGGACGCCCTATCCGCTCAAGAACCAGACCGAATGGGAGTGGCGCTGGATGCAGCCGCCGAATTCGCCGATGGTGTTCACCGCCACGGTCGATGACGCGCAGCGTGTGGTCAGCGCGGCTTCGTCGCCCGATCGCGCGGCGGAGGCGCCTTAGCCTTCGTGTTCTTCAGCGCTCGGCATACCCGATGCGAGTTCGTCCGCGAAGCCCGAGCGGACGATCACTTCCAGCGGCTGCGGCTGCAGCGATTCGATGCAGAGCGCGCCGCCGCGAGCGAGCACCGCCTTGTGCAGTTGGCGCAGTGCATCGAGCCCGGTCGCGTCGAGCGAGATGAGGTGCATCGCATCGAGCACCACCGTCATGCCGCGCGGTGCGCGCTCGACGGCCTGAACCGTCGCGTCCAGCTTGGCAGCGGCACCGAAGAACAGCGCACCGTAGAGCCTGAAGGTGAGTACCGGCGGCTGCAGCGAGACCATCTCGACGGTGAACAGCCCGCTCATGCGCCGGATGAAGAGAGCGCAGGCGAGCACGATCCCCGCCTGGACCGCAACCGTGAGATCGAACACCACCGTGAGGAAGAAGGTGCCCAGCATCAGGAGCCGGTAGTGCCGGCTGAATCGCCGCAGCATGTACGGCGAGAACTCGCGCCACTCGCCCATGTTCCAGGCGACGAAGACGAGGATGCCCGCCAGGACCGAGAGCGGCACATGCTGCGCAAGCGGCGCGGCAACGAGCACGACGATCGTCAAGGTGATCGCATGCACGATGCCCGCGATCGGCGAAGTGGCCCCCGCCCGCACGTTGGTCACGGTGCGCGCGATGGTGCCCGTCGCCGGCATGCCGCCGAAGAAGGGCGCGACCGTGTTCGCGATGCCCTGCGCCATCAACTCCTGGTTGGGGTCGTGGCGCGGGAGGCCGCTCACCTGATCCGACACACGCGCGCACAGCAGCGATTCGATCGCACCCAGCGCGGCGATGGTGAGGGTCGGCGTCACGAGTTGCTTGACCGTCTCCCATGAGAAATCGGGCAGCGCGAACGCCGGAAGACCCTGAGGAATGCCGCCGAACCGCGTGCCGATCGTTTCGACATGCAGGCTGAATCCCCATGACACGAGCGTCAGCGTGATCAGCGCGACGATCGGCCCCGGCACGCGCGAACTCAGTTGTGCCGTGCGCGTGTTGGCGAAGCGGCCGAGCACGATGCGCACCGTCTGGCCCACGCGCGTCTTCTCGCGCAGCAGATGCGGCCAGGCGAACAGGCCGCCGAGGCAAGCCAGCCCGAGCCCGAAGGCGTAGGGATTGAAGCTGTCGAGATTCGTCGCCAGCGTGTGGAGCTGCGAGAACATGTCCGCAGGCATCTTCTCGATCGTGAGCCCGAGCCAGTCCTTGATCTGCGAGATGAGGATCAGGGCCGCGATGCCGTTGGTGAAGCCGATCACGATCGACACCGGCACGTAGCGCACCAGCGTGCCGAGACGAAACAGGCCGAGCAGGAACAGCAGCACGCCGGCGCAGGCCGTGGCGATCAGCAGGTTCGCCACGCCGTAGCGTTCGACGATGCCGTAGACGATCACGATGAATGCGCCGGCCGGTCCGCCGATCTGCACGGCGGATCCGCCGAGCGAAGAGATGAGGAAGCCCGCGATGATCGCGGTCCAGATGCCAGCCTCAGGCTTGAGGCCGGATGCGATCGCGAAGGCCATCGCGAGTGGCAGCGCGACGATGCCCACCGTCGCGCCCGCGCCGACATCCTTGAGGAAGCGCTCCCTGCTGTAGTCCGCGAGCGCGTCGATCAGTCGGGGACGAAACGGAGCGAGCTTGGGGCGCGGAGTCATGAGGGCTATTGTGGGCGTGCCCCCGTGACGAAGGGATTATTTCGAGTCGCCGGGCAGCACCGCATCGGCGGCGGCACCCACCGCCTTGCCGGTGATACGCGCGGTGCCGATTGCCGCATCGGCCGCAAGACCGACGGCTCCGGCGCCCACGCTCACCGCGGTGCTCGTGACGGTGACCGCTGCGCTCGCGACGGCGCACCCGGCCACTGCGACCGAAATCGCGAGCACGATGAACAGGCCAACGCGCCGCATCATGATTAACGCACTCGCATGCCCGGGATGGCTCCGGGCCAAGGTTCGAGCACATAGATGCCCGGGGTCGCCTTCTCGTCCGCATGGCTGGCGGCCAGCACCATGCCTTCGGAGACGCCGAACTTCATCTTGCGTGGCGCGAGGTTCGCGACCATGACGGTGAGCTTGCCCACGAGCTGTTCGGGCTGGTAGACCGAGGCGATGCCCGAGAACACATTGCGCGTCTTGCCTTCGCCCACGTCGAGCGTGAGATGCAGCAGTTTGGTCGACCCTTCGACCTTCTGGCATTCCACGATCTTCGCGATGCGCAGGTCGATCTTCGCGAAGTCATCGATGGTGATCGTCGGCGCGATGCCTTCGCCGCCGGGGAGTTCCGTCGCTGCAGCAGGCGTCGCGGCCGGCTCGGGCGCTTCGAAGAGCTGGTCGAGCTGCTTGGCGTCGACGCGCTGCATCAGGTGCTTGTAGTCGTTGATGGCGTGGCTCGCGCCGAGCAGCTTGCCTGCATCGGCGGATACCAGCGGCGCGGTGCCGAGGAAGGCTTCGACCTGTGCCGCGAGCGCCGGCAGCACCGGCTTCAGGTAGATCGTCAGCAGGCGGAAGGCCTCGATGCAGGCGGTGCACACATCGTGCAGGCGGGCATCCATGCCTTCTTTCTTCGCGAGTTCCCAGGGCTTGTTCTGGTCGACGTATTCGTTGACCTTGTCGGCCAGGCCCATGATCTCGCGCAGCGCGCGTGCGTAGTCGCGGGTGTCGTAGAGCGTCTGCATCTGCGCCGAAGCCGCCTGCAGCGCCGAGAGCAGCGCAGTGCCGTCCGCTGACACCGTACCCAGCTTGCCGCCGAAGCGCTTGGCGATGAAGCCCGCCGCGCGGCTCGCGATGTTGATGTACTTGCCGATCAGGTCGGCGTTCACGCGTGCGATGAAGTCGTCGGGGTTGAAGTCGACGTCTTCCACCTTGGCGTTGAGCTTGGCCGCGATGTAGTAGCGCAGCCACTCGGGGTTCATGCCGATTGAGAGGTACTTGAGCGGATCGATACCGGTGCCGCGGCTCTTGCTCATCTTCTCGCCCGACACCGTGATGAAGCCGTGCACATTGACCTGATTCGGCGTCTTGCGACCGCTGAACTGCAGCATCGCTGGCCAGAACAGCGTGTGGAAGTAGACGATGTCCTTGCCGATGAAGTGCACCTGCTCCACGGAGGGATCGGCCACGAAGTCGTCGAAGCTCTGCGCCGTGCGCGAAGGCTGGTGCCAGTGGTTGGCTGCCTGGCCCTTGTCGAAATGGTTCTTCAGGCTCGCGAGATAGCCCACCGGTGCGTCGAGCCACACGTAGAAGTACTTGCCCGGCGCATCGGGAATCTCGATGCCGAAGTAGGGTGCCTCGCGCGAGATGTCCCAGTCGGCCATGCCAGCCTCGAACCACTCGCCGGCCTTGCGGGCCATCTCGGGTTGCAGCTTGCCGTCCTGCGTCCAGCTCTTGAGGAAGTCGACCACCTGCGGGTCGGAGAGCTTGAAGAAGAAGTGCTCCGAGCTGCGCAGTTCTGGCGTCGCGCCTGTCAGCGTCGAATAGGGGTTGATGAGTTCCGTCGGCGAGTAGACGCTGCTGCACACCTCGCAGGCGTCGCCGTACTGGTCCTTGGCGTGGCACACCGGGCATTCGCCCTTGATGTAGCGGTCGGGCAGGAACATGCCCTTCACCGGGTCGTAGAACTGCTCGATGGTGCGCGTGGCGATCATGCCGCCGGCCTTCAGCTTCTTGTAGATGCCTTGCGCGAGTTCGGTGTTCTCGGCGCTGTCGGTCGAGTGCCAGTTGTCGAAGCGGATGTGGAAGCCGTCGAGGTATTCCTTGCGGCCCGCGGCGATCTCGCCGACGAACTCCTGCGGTGTCTTGCCGGCCTTTTCGGCCGCGATCATGATCGGCGCGCCGTGCGCGTCATCGGCACCCACGAAGTGCACCATGTGCCCCTGCATGCGCTGGAAGCGCACCCAGATGTCGGCCTGGATGTATTCCATGATGTGGCCGACGTGGAACTTGCCGTTGGCATAGGGCAGGGCGGTGGTGACGAAGATTCTGCGCTGGGACATATCGCGAGGGCGCTTTCGGGGGAGATCAGAAACAGGGCTGGCCCGGAGTGCGGCGGCTGCCGCCGGGCCGGCGGAAGGACACGCATTTTAGGTTGCGGGGCTATAGTCGTCCCGCCGACCGGAGTTCCACCGTGATCACCGCTTACGAAATCACCCTCGCCCAGGCGGCCGACGCCCGGGAGATCGCGGAGCTCTCCCGCGACGCGATCGAACGGGGTCTTTCGTGGCGCTGGACGGAGCGCCGCGTGTTGCGCGCCATCCGCAGCGAGGAGACCAACGTGGCCGTGGCGCGCCGCGATGGCGTGCTCCTCGGCTTCGGGATCATGCAGTACGGGGACGACGACGCGCACATTGCGCTCTTCGCGGTGCGTGCCCAGCAGCGCCGCTCGGGCGTGGGCTCCGCGCTCCTGGCCTGGCTCGAAACCACCGCAGGCGTCGCCGGCATGCGCGCGATACGGCTCGAAGCGCGGATCGGCAATGCAACCGCCAAGGCCTTCTATCGGCGGCATGGCTTTACGGAGTACGCCTCCAGCCCGGGCTACTACGAAGACGTGGAAGACGCGGTGCGAATGGTCAAGCGTCTCGGCGCTGAGCCGTGAGGCCGGCCTGCGGGTCTTCGCTGCGCCTCCATCCGAAGAACCTCCGGATCGCGTCGCGCTGCTCCATGGCGTCCGACCGCCCGAGCGCGATCAGTTCGCGGGTGAAGGCTTTCTCGAACAGCAAATAGCTGGCAAGCGCCGCACCCTTGAGTGCTTCTTCCGCGCGCGGCATCGAAGGCTCGCCGAGCAGGCTGCGCACCGCGGGCGGCAGGGCGTGTGCGTGCCGCGCGGCGATGACGTCCACGCGCTGCGAAGGCGCAATCAGCAGCAACTCGACATGACGCAGCGAGGTGCGGTGGCGCTCTTCCAGAGGGATCAGCGAAAGCGTCGCGTTGATGCGGCGTACGCGCTCGACATCGGCGGTCAGCGAATCCAGAAAGATGCTCGACAGCGCGTGCCCCGCAATCTGCGCAAGCGACGGGTAGCCGGTGAGCGCGTTCGGCGCCAGCACGGCCTGGGGCTCCTCCACACGGCCAGAGCCGATCGCAAGGACCCGTCTTGCGCCCAGATGAATGGCCGCAGAGAGTGGTGCCGACTGGCGCATGGAGCCATCGCCGAAGTACTCCACGTGACCACCCATGTCGAGCGCTGCCGCGGGGAATACGAAAGGGATCGCCGAAGACGCGAGCAGATGGTCGTAGGTGATGCGCACCGGCACCGCCACCCGCTTCGACCGGACCCAGGGCTGCTGCTGCGGACCGGCCTGATAGAAGGTGACGTGCTCGCCCGATCCGTAGCTCGATGCGGTTACTGCCAATGCATCGAGGTGACCCTTGGCCATCAGGTCGTCGAGTCGTTGCAGCGGCACCATTTGTTCCAGCACCTGGCGCAAAGGCGCGTTGTCGAGCAGCGAGCGCAGGCCGCTGCGCCGCCATTTGGCAATGAGCCAACCGGCAGAGAGGAGACGCGCCCAGGGCGCATCGCTGCGCACCACGCTCAGCGCATCGGCGCGGTAGATCTGACCGGGGCCGAGCCCCGACCACGCGCGCCCGATCATGCGCACCGTGGCCTCGAAATCGTCGGCCCCGCACGCGAGGGCGGCCGCATTGATCGCGCCCGCCGAAGTGCCGGTGATGATCTGGAAAGGGTTGATGCGCGAGCGTTCGCCGGCGCTGCGCCGCAGGCGGCCGATGGCCTGGAGCACGCCGACCTGGTAGGCGGCCCGCGCCCCGCCCCCGGTCAGGACCAGACCCGTCGGCGAGGTTTCGGAGCTTGGTGGTTCGTTCGGGACAGGGGGCATGCGCTGGGCGCAAGCGTACCCCGTCCCGGCGGATCAGGATGCGTACTGCTCCGCAGGATCGTCCGCCAGCGCCTTTTCGACCGTCTCGCGCGACAGCGTCGGCGCGAACGACTCGATGAAGGCGTGCACATAGCCGCGCAGGTAACTGCCGCGCCGCACGGCGAGCTTTGTCAGGTGGATGCCGAAAAGCTCACCGGCGTCGAGTGCCCGAAGCTGGGTATCGCGCTCGGCCTCGTAGGCGATGCCGGCGACGATGCCCACGCCCATGCCCAGTTGCGCATAGGTCTTGATGACATCCGCGTCCATCGCAGTCAGCACGATGTTGGGCGCGAGTCCACGTTCCTCGAAAGCCCTGTCGATGCGCGTGCGGCCGGTGAAGCCGGTGTCGTAGGTGATCAGTGGATGCTTCGCGAGCGCGTCCAGCGTCAGCGGCTCGTTCAACAGCGGGTGCCCCGGCGGCACCACGACCGAGTGCGTCCAGCGATAGCAGGGCAGCGCGACGAGTTGCGGATAGTCGCCAAGCGCCTCGGTCGCGATGCCGACGTCGACCTCGCCTTCGAGCAGCATCTGCGCAATCTGCTTGGGCGAGCCCTGGTGCAGATGCAGTTTCACGTCGGGGAACTGGGCCCGGAATTCCTGGACCGCCACTGGCAATGCGTAGCGCGCCTGCGAGTGCGTGGCAGCGACCGAGAGCAGCCCGGTCTGCCGCGCGACGAACTCCTGGCCCGCGAGCCGGAGGTTCGAGCTCTCCATCAGCATCCGTTCGATGATCGGCAGCACATGGCCGCCGGGCTCGGTGAGGCCCGTGAGCCGCTTGCCCGCGCGCACGAATAGCTCGATGCCGAGTTCCTCCTCGAGTTCGCGGATCTGTCGGCTGACGCCCGGCTGGGAGGTATGAAGCTGATGGGCGACTTCGGTCAGGTTGAAGCCGCAGCGCACGGCCTCGCGCACCGAGCGCAGTTGTTGGAAATTCATGAGGCCTTCATTGTCCCGAGGGGCAGGCCGATCGCGAACGAACGAATCGTTGGTTCCAAATGGGGAAATGATCTTTGGCCCCGATGGGCAATCGCCGGGCTGCAGGAGCGCCTTCCGCCGCCGCACTAGACTAGCCGCCATTCAGGAGTTACCCAGATGGCAGTTACACAAGAGGCGCTCGCAAGCGCACTTCAGGCGGTCCAGGACCCCAACACCGGCAAGGATTTCGTCAGCACCAAGGCGTTGAAGAACGTCCAGATCCAGGGCGACGACGTCTCGTTCGAGATCGAGCTCGGCTATCCGGCCAGGAGCCAGGTGCCCGAGATGCGCAAGGCGCTCGTGGCGGCGGCGAAGGCGGTGCAGGGTGTCGGGAACGTCTCGGTCAACATCACGACCAAGGTCATCAGCCATGCAGTGCAGCGCGGCGTGCAGCTGATGCCCAACGTGAAGAACATCATCGCGGTCGCCTCGGGCAAGGGCGGTGTCGGCAAGAGCACCACGGCCGCCAACCTCGCGCTCGCGCTCGCGGCCGAGGGTGCGAAGGTGGGGCTGCTCGATGCCGACATCTACGGGCCGAGCCAGCCAATGATGCTCGGCATCGACCGCCGCCCCGAGAGCGAGGACGGCAAGACCATGGAGCCGCTGGAGAACCACGGCGTGCAGGTGATGTCGATCGGCTTCCTTGTCGACCAGGACGAAGCCATGATCTGGCGTGGCCCGATGGCGACGCAGGCGCTGGAGCAGCTCCTGCGCCAGACCAACTGGAAGGACCTCGACTATCTCATCGTCGACATGCCGCCGGGCACCGGCGACATCCAGCTCACCCTCTCGCAGCGCGTGCCGATGACTGGCGCGGTGATCGTCACCACGCCGCAGGACATCGCGCTGCTGGACGCGAAGAAGGGCATCAAGATGTTCGAGAAGGTCGGCGTGCCGATCCTCGGCATCGTCGAGAACATGGCGGTGCACGTCTGCTCGAACTGCGGCCATGTCGAGCACATCTTCGGCGCCGAGGGCGGCAAGAAGATGGCCGAGCAGTACAAGATGGACTACCTCGGCGCGCTGCCGCTGGACATCAACATCCGCCTGCAGGCCGACAGCGGCAAGCCGACGGTGGTGGCCGATCCCGATGGCGAAGTGGCCGGCATCTACAAGGCAGTTGCGCGGCGCGTCGCCGTGGGCATCGCGGAAAAGGCGAAGGACTTCTCGGCCAAGTTCCCGACGATCACGATCAGCAAGAACACCTGAGGCCCGCAGCGCTCGCATGAACCTGCTCGCCTCGATGCGCTATCTCGTCGCGCTCGACGAGCATCGCCACTTCGGCCGCGCCGCCGAGGCGTGCCACATCACGCAGCCGGCGCTGTCGAATGCGCTGCGCGCGTTGGAGGCCGAATACGACGTGGTGATCGTGCGGCGCGGGCGTACCTACGTGGGCCTCACGCATGAAGGCGAACGCGTGCTGGCGACTGCGCAGCGCATGCTGCGCGAAAGCGAAGTGCTGCAGCAGGAACTGCGCAGCGAAGAAGGCAAGCCCTGCGGCCATCTGCGCATGGCGGCGGTCCCGACAGCCATCCCGATGCTGGCGCGCTTCGCGGCGATGCTGCAACAGCGGCATCCGGGCATCGTTCCGTCGGTGCTCACGATGAGTTCGCAGCAGCTCGAAACCGGCCTCGAAACCCTCTCGCTCGACCTGGCGCTGGGCTACACCGAGCGCATGCACCTGCGCGACGTGAAGCTCGATGCCTGGCCGCAGAGCGTCGAGCACTACTTCCTGTTGCGGCGGGCGGAGCGTCCTGCTGCGGACACGCTGCGCATCGGCAATCCGATCACGTGGGCCGATGCGGCTGCCCTGCCGCTCTGTCTGCTGACGCCCGACATGCACAACCGCGCCATCATCGACCAGGCATTCCGTGCCAGCGGCAAGACGGTCACGCCTGCGATCGAGACCAACTCCGTGCTGACGCTGGTGCTCGGTGCGGTGGCAGGCAAGGTCTGCAGCGTGTTGCCCGGCGCAATGGTCGCGGCGGCACGCGACCATCGCGAGCTGGAGGCACTGCCGCTCGTTGAACCGGATGTGCAGACACCCATCGGCTTCATGACACAACAGGGCGTGCGGCCGTCGCGAGCATTGGCCGCGGCACTCGACCTGCTGCAGGCGCCGGAATGGCTCGACCAAGTTGGGCAGCACAGCGGCACGCTGGGGGGATCGTTATAGGGTCAAACCTGCTTGACGATTTGTAACAGTACTTGTGACACTCCGGGGGGCCCAGCAGAGGGCACTCAAGACCACAACAGGAGTTACATCGATGACAGGTTCAAGTGCAGGTGTCCTCGACGGGGACGGCATCGGCGTCGCCGGGCCAGCACCAGGTTTTCTCGACAAGGAACGGATCATCGCGGGCGCCGGCTTCAACCGCTGGCTGGTTCCGCCGGCCGCTCTGGCAATCCACCTTTGCATCGGCATGGCGTACGGCTTCTCGGTGTTCTGGCTGCCGCTGTCGAAGTCGCTGTCCACCGCCGGCACGGGCGCCCAGGCCTGCCCGAACGACATGAGCTTCTTCGCCGAGCTCTTCGCCACCGGCTGCGACTGGCGCATTGCCACGCTGGGCTGGATGTACACCTTGTTCTTCGTCTTCCTCGGCTGCGCGGCTGCGCTCTGGGGCGGCTGGCTCGAACGCGCCGGTCCGCGCAAGGCGGGCGTGGTCTCGGCCGTCTGCTGGTGCGGCGGCATGCTGATCTCGGCGCTGGGGATTCACCTGCACCAGTTCTGGCTGATGATCATCGGCTCCGGGGTGATCGGTGGCATCGGGCTGGGGCTCGGCTACATCTCGCCGGTGAGCACGCTGATCAAATGGTTTCCCGACCGGCGCGGCATGGCGACCGGCATGGCGATCATGGGCTTCGGCGGCGGCGCGATGATCGGCTCGCCGCTGGCGGTGGACCTGATGAAGGCCTTCTCCACCCCGACCGACGTGGGCGTGATGCAAACCTTTGTCGTCATGGCGCTCGTCTATTTCGTCTTCATGATCGGCGGCGCGCTGGGCTACCGCGTCCCGCCGACCGGCTGGAAGCCTGAAGGCTGGACCCCGCCGCCCGCCCAGACCAGCAACGCGATGATCACGCAGCACCATGTGCACGTGAAGAAGGTGTGGGGCATCCCGCAGTTCTGGCTCGTGTGGATGGTGCTCACCATGAACGTGAGCGCCGGTATTGGCGTGATCGGCATGGCCAGCCCGATGCTGCAGGAAGTCTTCGGTGGCAACCTGATCGGCGTTGCCAAGAAGTTCGGCGAGCTCGACAAGACGCAGCTCGCAGCCATCGCGGCGGTGGCGGGCGGCTTTGCGGCGCTGCTGTCGCTCTTCAACATCGGCGGACGCTTCTTCTGGGCGAGCCTGTCGGACAAGCTGGGCCGCAAGCTCACCTACACGGTGTTCTTCGTGCTCGGCGGCCTGCTGTACTGGAGCATCCCGTCGTCGGCCGGCGCGGGCAGCAAGCTGCTGTTCGTCGGTGCGTTCTGCATCATCCTGTCGATGTACGGCGGCGGTTTCGCGACCGTGCCGGCCTACCTGGCCGACCTGTTCGGCACGCAGATGGTCGGCGCCATCCACGGCCGCCTGCTGACCGCGTGGGCCACGGCGGGCATCCTCGGCCCGGTGGTGGTGAACTACATGCGCGAATACCAGCTCGGCCTTGGCATTCCGCGCGAGCAGGTCTACAACCAGACCATGTACATCCTGGTGGGCATGCTGGTGATCGGGCTGATCTGCAACCTGCTGGTGCGACCCGTCGCGGCAAAGCATTTCATGAGCGAGGAAGAGCTTGCCCATGAGAAGAAGCTCGCGCACGAAAAGGCCCTGGCCGCCGAGGTGGGCGCGGCTTCGTCGGGCAGCAGCGACAAGGTGGGCCCAGCCGTGGTGGCGCTGGCCTGGCTGGCGGTCGGCATTCCGCTGGCATGGGGCGTCTATCGCACGCTGGTGGCCGCTGCAAAATTCTTCAATTGACGTGAGAGACAGGCGCCCGGCCGCACGCCGGGCGCTCCGCCGAGGCAAATGAAATACCCAGGCACCGAAGAAAAGATCAGGGAAGTCGCCGTCGCAACGCCCGAGCAGCTGCGCGAGCGCATCCGGCGAAAGAGCAAGCTGAAGGGCCGCCAGCCCGAGGAGGCCTCGCTGGACGAGGTAGGCGGACTCATCGGGCCACCTCCGGGCGACGGCTATCCCCGCGACCTGCTGATCGAGTACCTGCACAAGATCAACGACGCTCACGGTTGCCTGCACGACCATCATCTGGTCGCCCTCGCGAAGCTCATGAACATTCCGATGGCGGAGGTGTTCGAGGTCGCGAGCTTCTATCACCACTTCGAAGTCGTGCGCGGCGACGATCAGGCTCCGGGCCTGACGGTGCGCGTGTGCGAAAGCCTCTCCTGCGAGATGGCCGGCGCGAAAGACCTGCTCGCGCGATTGCCCGAACTGCTGGGGCAGGCCGGGCGCGGCGACGTCCGCGTGATCCCCGCGCCCTGCATCGGCCGCTGCGAGCAGGCGCCCGCGGTGGCGGTGCATCAGCGAGCGGTGCCGCTCGCAACGGCCGACAAGGTCATCGCCACGGTCCTTTCCGGCGAATCGCTGCAGGCTCACTCGCCTGGCGGGCGATCCGTCGCGCGATTCGAACCCTCCGAGCTCGCGCAACAAAGCGTCTCGCCCCTGCCGGATGCGCTCAAGGTCCGGCCCGCCTACACCGACTACGCGACCTACCGCGCACACGGCGGATACCAACTGGCGGCCGCCCTGGTCGGCAACGACAAGGAAGCCGAAACCGTGATCCGCTCCATGGAGAACTCGGGCCTGCGCGGCCTGGGCGGTGCGGGATTCCCGACCGGACGCAAGTGGCGCATCGTGCGCGACCAGCCTGCGCCGAAGCTCATGGCGGTCAACATCGACGAGGGCGAGCCCGGCACCTTCAAGGACCGCGCATACCTCGAACGCGATCCGCATCGCTTTCTCGAAGGCGTGCTGATCGCCGCCCGCATCGTGGGCATCGATGCCTGCTACCTGTACCTCCGCGATGAGTACCACGACTGCCGCGAACTGCTGACGGCGGAGCTCGCCAAGCTCCAGGCCGACCCGCCATGCCCGCTGCCGCACATCGAGTTGCGTCGCGGCGCGGGCGCCTACATCTGCGGCGAAGAGTCCGCCATGATCGAAAGCATCGAGGGCAAGCGCGGCGAACCCCGCATGCGTCCGCCCTATATCGCGCAGGTGGGCCTGTTCGGCCGCCCGACGCTGGAGCACAACTTCGAGACCCTCTACTGGGTGCGCGACATCGTGCAGAAGGGGCCGCAATGGTTCAGCTCCTTCGGCCGCCATGGGCGCAAGGGCTTGCGCAGCTTCAGCGTGAGCGGGCGGGTGAAGTCGCCGGGCGTGAAGCTCGCGCCAGCGGGCATCACGGTGCAGGAGCTGATCGACGAATACTGCGGCGGCATGCTGGACGGCCACGCGCTCTACGCCTACCTGCCGGGCGGCGCGTCGGGCGGCATCCTGCCCGCGCGCATGAACGACATTCCGCTGGACTTCGACACGCTGCAGCCGCACGGCTGCTTCATCGGCTCCGCGGCGGTGATGGTGCTGAGCCAGCATGACCGCGCGCGCGATGCGGCGCTCAACGTGATGCGCTTCTTCGAGCACGAAAGCTGCGGCCAGTGCACGCCGTGCCGGGTTGGCACTGCGAAGGCGGCGGCGCTGATGGAGGCGCCGGCCTGGGACAACGCCACCCTCGAAGACCTCGCGCAGGTCATGGGCGATGCGTCCATCTGCGGACTGGGGCAAGCTGCACCCAACCCCATCCGCTGCATCCAGAAGTACTTTCCGCAGGAGATCGCCGCATGAACGCGCCTGCCACGCTTGCCGAATTGCTGCCGCAGACGGTCGAGTTCCAGCTCGACGGGAAGACCGTGCAAGGCCTTGAAGGCGAGACCATCCTTCGGGCCGCGAAGCGTCACGGAGTCGATATTCCGCATCTCTGTTTCAAGGAAGGCCTGCGTCCTGACGGCAATTGCCGCGCCTGCGTGGTCGAGTTGAAGGGTGAACGCACTTTGGCGCCGAGTTGCTGCCGGACCGTTGCGGCAGGCATGGAAGTCCAGGCAACCAGCGAACGCGCGCTCAAGAGCCAGAAGATGGTTGTCGAGATGCTGCTCTCGGACATGCCCGACCAGGGCTACAAGTGGATCGGCGACGACGCCACCCTGCAGCATGGCGAACTCAGCGAATGGGCGGCGAAGCTCGATATCGCGGTCCGGCCCGAACTCAAGGCGCTGCGCCGCGAGCAGCCTGCGGCCGATGTGTCGCATCCGGCGATGGCGGTCAATCTCGACGCCTGCATCCAGTGCAACCGCTGCGTGCGCGCCTGCCGCGAGGAGCAGGTCAATGACGTGATCGGCTACGCACTGCGCGGACAAGACTCGAAGATCGTGTTCGACCTCGATGACCCGATGGGCGACAGCACCTGCGTGGCCTGCGGCGAATGCGTGCAAGCCTGTCCGACCGGCGCGCTCATGCCCAAGAGCCACATCGGTTCGCAGCAGGTGGATCGCAAGGTCGACTCGGTGTGCCCGTTCTGCGGCGTCGGTTGCCTCATCACCTACAACGTCAAGGACGAGAAGATCGTCAGCGTCGATGGTCGCGACGGGCCGGCCAACCACAGCCGGCTGTGCGTGAAGGGGCGCTTCGGCTTCGACTACGCGCACCACCCGCAACGGCTCACGAAGCCGCTGATCCGCAAGCCCGGCGTGCCGAAAACCTTCGACGATGCACCGCGCCCCGGTGACTGGAGCGAAGCGTTCCGCGAGGCGACGTGGGAAGAGGCTCTGGCGCTCGCCGCCGGCAAGCTCAAGGGCCTGCGCGACACGCACGGCCGCAAGGCGTTGGCGGGCTTCGGCTCGGCCAAGGGCAGCAACGAAGAGGCGTATCTCTTCCAGAAGCTGGTGCGCACCGGCTTCGGCAGCAACAACGTCGACCATTGCACGCGGCTGTGCCATGCGTCGAGCGTGGCGGCCTTGCTCGAAGGCGTGGGTTCGGGCGCGGTGAGTAACCAGGTCAACGATGTCGAGCACGCGGACCTGATCTTCGTGATCGGCTCCAACCCGACCGCGAACCATCCGGTGGCCGCCACCTGGATGAAGAACGCTGCGAAGCGCGGCACGAAGATCGTGCTGGCCGACCCGCGTCGCACCGACATCAGCAAGCATGCGTGGCGCACGCTCCAGTTCAAGGCCGACACCGATGTCGCCATGCTCAATGCGCTCATCCATGCGGTGATCGACGAAGGCTTGGTGGATGAGGCCTTCATCCGTGATCGCGCGAACAACTTCGGGGCGCTGCGCGAGAACGTCAAGGGCTACAGCCCCGAGGCAATGGCGCCGATCTGCGGCATTCCGGCCGAGACGCTGCGCGAAGTCGCGCGTGCCTTCGCGACCGCCAAGGGCGCCATGATCCTCTGGGGCATGGGCGTGAGCCAGCATGTGCACGGCACCGACAACGCCCGCTGCCTGATCGCGCTGGTCACCGTCACCGGACAGATCGGCAAGCCCGGCTCGGGGCTGCATCCTCTTCGCGGCCAGAACAACGTGCAGGGCGCGAGCGATGCGGGGCTGATCCCGATGATGTTCCCCAACTACCAGCGCGTCGACAACGCGGGCGCGCATGCGTGGTTCGAGAAGTTCTGGGGCATGCCGCTGGACGAGAAGCCCGGCTACACGGTCGTCGAGATCATGCACAAGGCGCTTGCACCCGACAGCGATCCGCACAAGGTGCGTGGCATGTACATCATGGGCGAGAACCCGGCCATGAGCGACCCCGACCTGAACCACGCACGGCACGCGCTGGCGAGCCTGGAGCATCTGGTGGTGCAGGACATCTTCATGACCGAGACCGCATGGCTCGCCGACGTGGTGCTGCCCGCGAGCGCGTGGCCCGAGAAGACCGGCACCGTGAGCAACACCGACCGCATGGTGCAGCTCGGCAAGCGCGCGCTCGATCCGCCGGGTGATGCCAAGCCCGATCTCTGGATCATTCAGCAGATCGCCACCCGCATGGGCCTGCCCTGGAGCTACGAAGGCGAGGAATCAGGCGTCGCGGCGGTCTACGAGGAAATGCGGCAGGCAATGCACGCCGCGATCAGCGGCATCAGTTGGGCGCGCCTGCAGCGTGAATCGAGCGTGACCTATCCCTGCCTGAGCGAGAACGATCCCGGCCAGCCGACCGTCTTCATCGAGAGGTTCCCGACCGCCGACGGCCGCGTGAAGCTGGTGCCGGCCGACATCATCCCGGCCGCCGAGCGGCCCGATGCCGACTTCCCGTACGTGCTCATCACCGGCCGGCAGCTCGAGCATTGGCACACCGGCAGCATGACGCGCCGCGCGACGGTGCTCGACGCGCTGGAGCCGATGGCGACCGCCTCGATGAACCAGGCCGACCTGGAGGCGATGGGCCTTCAGCCGGGCGACGTCATCACCATCCGCTCGCGTCGCGGCGAAGTGGCGATCCATGTGCGCCGCGACGACGGCACGCCGCACGGCGCGGTGTTCGTGCCTTTTGCGTACTACGAGGCGGCCGCAAACCTCATGACCAACGCGGCGCTCGACCCCTTCGGAAAGATCCCGGAGTTCAAGTACTGCGCGGTGAAGGTCGAGCGCGGAGGTGTGCCGATGCCGGCAGCGGGTTACGGAACTGGCGCGACAGGGGACAATCCACCCCAGTCATGGACAGCCTCGACCTGATCAGAACCTTTCGCGAAGTCGCCTCCCACGGCAGTTTTTCCCGGGCCGCGAGCAAGCTCGACGTCTCCAAAGCCACCGTCAGCAAGTACATCGCCGAGCTCGAATCGCGGCTCGGCGTGCGGCTCCTCAACCGCTCCACGCGGGCGGTGAGCCTCACCGATGCCGGCTCGCTGCTGCTCGAGCGCAGCAAGCCGATGATGGAAATGTTCGAGGACACCCAGGCCGAAGTGCAGGAGCACGCGAGCCGGCCGACCGGCCGCCTGCGCCTGTCGGCGCCGCTAGGGGCGGGGCATGGCGACCTGCCGAAGCTCGTCGGCGAGTTCATGGGCCACTACCCCGACGTCAGCATCAGCCTGCACCTGACCAACCGCAACATCGACATGGCGGAGGAGGGCATCGACCTGGCGCTGCACTTCGGCCCGATCGAGGACGAGAACCTGATCGTGCGCAAGCTCGCGCGCCGTAGCCTGGTGGTGTGCGCCTCGCCGATCTATTGGAAGAAGCACGGCAAGCCGGCGCATCCGAGCGAGTTGACCGAGCACGATACGTTGACGCATTCGAGGCTGGGCCCGCATCCGCAGTGGCGTTTCGAAGTCGACGGCAAGCCCTTCGACGTCCAGGTCAAGACACGGATGGACGCCAACGAATCCGCGGCGCTGATCCAGGTCGCGCTGCAGGGCTTCGGGCTCATCTACATGCCTGAGATGCTGGTGCAGCCGCACATCGATCATGGCGAGCTCGTCCCCGTGCTGCAGGCCTACACCCGCAACGACATGTGGCTGTCGGCCGCCTATCTCCAGCGGCGCCACAACAGCGCCGCCTTGCGCGCGTTGCTCGACTTTCTGGAAATGCGCTTCGGCCGGGAGGGCAAGTCGGCCCGGTGATTGACCGCCGGTTCGTGAAGGAATGCCTTTGACTGACCCGCGCGGGCCGAAATGCGCGGGATTAAGCCTTCTGTTTCTGTCTTTCGGTTTGGACTTGCCGGCCTAAGCTTCGAAGCAAGTCAAACGAACTACAGGAAGTGGAATGGCAAGACTGATCATCCTGGCCCGGCACGGCAGCGTGCGGCAGGTCAACCTCGCGGGTCCGATCACCACCATCGGGCGCTCGCATTCGAACAACGTGTGCATCGACAGCGACCGGGTGAGCCGCCATCACGCGGCCATCCAGTGGACCGGCGAGCACTACATCCTCACCGACATGGGCAGCCGCAACGGCACCTATGTGAATCGCGAGCGGGTCCGCGCGCACGAGCTGACCAACGGCGACGTGATCCTCGTCGGCGACTGCCAGCTTCGCTTCCTGTGCAACCGGCGCGTCGAAGTGCCGGTCGATGCGCTGCGGCTGATGCCCGCAGCGGACGATTTTCTCCAGCTCGTCCCTTCGCGCTGATCAGGCGGCGTGCGCCTCGCTGCGGTGCTGCACCGGCGCCGCCGTGTTCTGCGCGACGGGCGCTGCGGGCCGCGGACGGCGTTCGCTGATCAACCGGGCCGCCAGTTGCGCGGCCATTTCCAGCTTCTTGAGATCGCGCGCCTCCAGGGCCGGATCGGGGTTGAAGCTGAACGAATACAGGGTGCCGTAGATCCCGCCGTTCACTACCACCGGCGCGCTGAGGTAGCAGCCGGCCGGCACGCGGGCGTTGAGCACTTGCCGGCAGAACGCCATTTCCAGCGGTTCCGCCTGCTCGTCGATGAACTGCGCGCGCAGCGTCATTTGCGAACGGTGCGTCACGCGCTGGCCGTCCACCACTTCACAGGCGAAGGCGGCGTCCATGCCCTGTTGCTCGCGCAACAGCTTCAGCACCTGGTGGACGCCCTGATCGATCAGCGGATCGCAGAAGTCCGGCGTAGCGATGAGCAGGTCCGACACCGTGACCTCGAGGGCGCCGGGAGCGAAATCGCAGTCGTAGTAGCTCATGTGCAGGACCTTCTTTGTTACTTTCTGTGAATGGCTCTATTGAAACGCATATCACCGCGGTTTCAAAAAAATGAGAACTTAGGTTTCAGATTTAGTGACTACTTTGTCACAAAAGTACTACAGACGGTACTACTTTGTTACCTTCGATCAGCCCATTTCCGCGACGGCCTGTCGCCTCTGACGCATCGGCTATCGTCCGGCGCATGGCGCAATCCGAAATTCAACCCCCTGCGGGCCATGCCGCCCCGCTCGACGTCGCGGTCGTGATGCGACGCGAACGCCTGCACGGGCCGTCGAGCCACTGGCAGCCGTGGCGCTGGACGCTCGGCGAGGTCGTGCCTGACGAACCCGGTTTCGGCCGCGAGCCGCGCCTTTTGCACGAAGACGACGAGGAGCAGCGATGGCTGCATCCTGGATTCAAGGTCGAACTGTTCCGCGACGAGGCCGAGGGCTACCACCTGAACGTCTCGTCGCCGGCCCCCTGCTGGTTCGTGCTCTGGCGGATGGACGAGGAAGCCACCGTGGCCGCCGAGCCGATCCCGCGTCCGGTGGTCGTGACGCTCAGCTATTACGAGGCGGGCCGGTGGCTCGACGCGCAGGAAACCGTCGAGCAGGTGCCGGCGCCACCGGAAGTCGTGACCTGGCTGCGCGCCTTCGTCGACGAACACTACGTGGTCGAGCCCAAGCGTCGAAAGCGGCCGGAGAGCTTCCGTTCTCTGACCGATCGCTTCGGCAACGCAGTGAGCGTCTCCACCGAGAAGCCGCGCGGCCGGGGAGCCGGCGATGTCTGAGGGCTTCTTCGATCGCTGGTCGCGCCGCAAGCAGCAGGCGCGTGAGGGGGAGGTGCCGGACGAACCCCTGAAGCCGCAGGCGGAACCGCTGCCGGGTGGAGCGGCAGCGCCGCCAGCGGGCGAGCTTGAAATCCCCGGCGAGCAACTTCCCCCCGAGGCCGTCGAGACACAACCGCTCACGCTGGAGGATGTGAAGGCGCTCGGCATCGATTCGGATTTCCGTCCCTTCGTCGCGCAGAACGTGGCGCCGGAAGTCCGCAACGCCGCCTTCAGGAAGCTCTTCTCCGATCCGCAATTCAACGTGATGGATGGACTCGACACCTACATCGACGACTATTCCAAGCCCTCGCCGCTACCCGAGGGCGCGCTGCGCCAGATGGCCAGCGCGAAGTTTCTGAAGCTTTTCGACGAAGACCCCACGCACCCCGAAGAAACTCCCAAGGGTGATGGATTGGTCGGCGTGGCACAGTCCGGCCATTCCGGGGATCTTCCCAGCCCGCCGGTTGCCGATGCGCAACCCGCCAGCCAAAAGACCAATGACCACGACGCTGATCTGCGACTGCAACCAGACGATGCCCCTCGAGCCGAAGACGCTCGGGGCAGCGCTGACTGAATCCCTGCCACTGCGCTCGGCACTCTGCCGGCGCGAAGCGCCTTCTTTCCAGCAAGCGATCCAGTCCGGCGACGACGTGGTCGTGGCGTGCACGCAGGAGAAAAGACTCTTCGGAGAACTCGCGCAGCAGACGCCCGGAGCGACCTCCCCGATCCGCTTTGTCAACATCCGCGAGACCGGCGGCTGGAGCCGTGACGCTAAAGGCGCGATGCCGAAGATCGCGGCGCTGCTCGCCGCTGCCGGGTTGCCCGAGCCCGAACCGGTCTCGACCGTGAGCTACGCCAGCCAGGGCCGCCTGCTGATCGTCGGGCCGATCGATGAAGCCGAACAGGCTGCCGCGCTGGTTGCCGACGCGCTCGACGTGACCATTTTTTCGCGTGGTCCGGGTGTTGCGGGTGGTGGGCAGGAGCGGCGCTGGCCGGTAATCGCCGGGCGCATCGATGCGCTGGCCGGATGGCTCGGCGCGTTCAAGCTCCAGTGGACACACGACAACCCGATCGACCTCGACCTGTGCACGCGCTGCAATGCCTGCGTCAGCGCCTGCCCGGAGCAGGCCATCGGGCTCGACTACCAGATCGATATCGCGAAATGCACATCGCACCGCGACTGCGAGCGCGCCTGCGCCGTGGCCGGAGCCATCCGCTTCGACAGGACGCCGGAGCAGCAGGACGGTGCCTTCGATCTCGTCCTCGACCTCGGGGACGTGCCGCTCATCGACTGGCATGCGCCGCCGCAGGGCTACTTCCATCTACCGAGGGGTCTGTCGAACGCGAAGGGTGCGCAGACACTTCTGCGCCTGCGCGACATGGTCGGCGAGTTCGAGAAGCCGAAGTTCTTCGACTACAAGCAGAAGCTCTGCGCGCACAGCCGCAACGAAGTGGTGGGCTGCAACGCCTGCATCGATGTGTGCTCGGCCCATGCGGTGAGCAGCGACAAGGAGCGCCAGCGCATCGTCGTCAACCCGAACCTCTGCGTCGGATGCGGCGCGTGCACCACCGTATGCCCGACAGGTGCGCTGGGCTACACCTACCCGCGCACGCCTGACCAGGGGCGCAAGTTGCGCACGCTGCTGTCGACCTACGCGGGCGCCGGTGGACGCGATGCGGCGCTGTTGCTGCACAGCGAGGAGGGCGGTCGGGCGCTCATCGAGCAACTTGGCCGGGCGGCTCAGCTCGGCAAGGCGCAAGGCGTTCCGGCGAACGTGATTCCGCTCGCGCTCTTCCACGCAGCGAGCACCGGTATCGACCTCTGGCTGAGCGCGGTGGCGTTCGGCGCACGGCAGGTGTGCGTGCTGCTGACCGGTGAAGAGGCGCCGCAGTATGTCGACGCGCTGAAGAAGCAGGTGGAAATCGCACAGGCGCTCCTGCACGGCCTCGGCTACACGGGCACGCATTTCAGGCTTATCGAGGCGGCTTCTTCGGCGGCGCTCGACAAGGCACTCGCTGCCTTGCGCGAGACGCGGCAAGTCGTGCCGTCCAAGGCCGCGCGCTTTGCGGTCGGGGCGGAGAAGCGCGGCACGCTCGAATTGGCGCTCGACCATCTGATGGATGAGTCGCCGGTGTTGAAGGCACAGGCCGATTCGTCGCTCGCGATTGCGCTGCCCGCGGGCTCACCCTTCGGCAGCATCGCGGTGGACAAGGACAAGTGCACCCTCTGTCTCGCCTGCGTCAGCGCCTGCCCGGCGAGTGCGCTGCAGGACAACCGGGATTCGCCGCAGCTTCGGTTCATCGAGAAGAACTGCGTTCAATGCGGGCTCTGCGAAACCACCTGCCCGGAAAACGCGATCGATCTCGTGCCACGACTGCTGGCCTCGCCCGCACGCAAGCAGGCGGTGGTGCTCAACGAAGCGAAGCCGTGGGCCTGCATCCGCTGTTCGAAGCCCTTCGGCACGCAGAAGGCCATCGAGGCGATGCTCGTCAAGCTGGCCGGCCACGCGATGTTCCAGGGCGAGGCGCTGGAGCGCCTCAAGATGTGCAGCGACTGCCGGGTCATCGACCTCTACAGCTCGCAGGACGAAACGAAGATCACACAGCAATGAGCCAGACCTTTCCAGCGACCTCGGCCCTCGACGAAGAAATCGCGCGCGCGGAACTCTACGGCTTGCTCGCGCGGCTCTGGTATGCCGCGCCGGATTCGGAACTGCACGAAGCCTTCCGGGTCGCGCCAACCGAAGCGCCTGCCGCGGGCGCCTTCCTTGAGGAGCCGTGGCGGCGCCTCGTCGGCGTCGGCCGCGAAATGGACGCTGCCTCGATCGGCGACGAATACGACGCGCTCTTCGGCGGCATCGGCCGGCCGGAGGTCTTTCTCTTCGGTTCGCACTATCTGAGCGGTTTTCTCAACGACAAGCCGCTCGCCAAGCTGCGCAACGACCTCGACCAACTCGGGCTTGCGCGCGAAGAGGCCGTCTCCGAGACCGAGGACCACATCGCCTTCCTGTTCGAGGTGATGCGCTACCTGATCGCGGGCGAGGACGTCGAAGTGGCCAACCTGACCCGTCAGCGGGCGTTCTTCTCGACCCATATCCAGTCGTGGTTGCCGACCATGTGCGATGCCGTGTCGCGGCACCCGAAGGCGCGCTTCTACGCCGCGCTGGCGGAGCTGACGCGCGCTTTCGGCGAGGTCGAGGCGCAGGGTTTCGACATGCTCGAATGAGAGCAGGGAAATCTCAGGGGATTTTTCGGACGACTGGCATTAGGGTCTCGACTACTATCCGAACTTATGTAACTGGTTTCATATCTGACCAGTGCGTCAGCCACTCCTGGAGTTCGTCATGCAGGACAGCCAAGCCCCCGGTTCACAGCCGGCATCCCGTCGGGGATTCTTTCTAGGCGCCGCCACGGTTGGTGTCGCCGCAGCAGCCGTCACGGCGCTGCCCAAAGTCGTCGATTCGCCCGATGCCTCCGCCGCACCCGAGCCCAAACCCGCGCCGGAAAAAGGTGGCGGCTATTCGCTGAGCGAGCACGTCAAGCGCTACTACAAGACCGCGTCTGCCTGAAGACGGAGGTGAACCCCATGCTGTTGACCAAGAAGACGAGCGGCGCCGCGCGTGACGTTGCCTCGCCTGCCACCAACCCCTCCCACGCCGGCTCATCGTTTGTGCACAGCCTTCGGCGCGGTCTCTCCAACGCACTGCCGACCATGGACCGGCGCGCCTTCCTGCGGCGCTCCGGACTGGGCGTCGGCGTCGGTCTCGCGGCCGGGCAGCTCACGCTGATCCGCAAGGCCAGGGCGGCCGACGGCCGGCCCACCGCGATCGGCGCGGGCAAGGTCGAAGTCCGCCGTACGGTCTGCTCGCACTGCTCGGTCGGCTGCGCTTCCGATGCCGTGGTCGAGAACGGCGTCTGGGTGCGCCAGGAGCCGGTGTTCGATTCGCCAATCAACCTCGGCGCGCACTGCGCCAAGGGCGCGGCACTGCGCGAGCACGGCCATGGCGAATACCGCCTGCGCTACCCGATGAAGCTGGTCAACGGCAAGTACCAGCGCATCAGTTGGGACACGGCGCTCGACGAGATCACAGCCAAGCTCAAGGAGCTCAGCAAGGCCAGCGGCCCCGACTCGATCTACTGGATCGGCTCCAGCAAGCACAGCAACGAGCAGTCGTACCTGCTGCGCAAGTTCGTGAGCTTCTTCGGCAGCAACAACTGCGATCACCAGGCGCGCATCTGCCACTCCACCACCGTCGCCGGCGTTGCGAACACATGGGGCTACGGCGCCATGACCAATTCGTACAACGACATGCGCAACGCCAAGGTTGCGATGTACATCGGTTCCAACGCGGCCGAGGCGCATCCGGTGAGCATGCTGCACATGCTCCATGCCAAGGAGCGCGGCTGCAAGATGATCGTGGTCGACCCGCGCTTCACGCGCACCGCGGCCAAGGCCGACGAGTACGTGCGGATCCGCTCGGGCTCCGACATCCCGTTCCTCTTCGGCATCCTGCATCACATCTTCAAGAACGGCTGGGAAGACAAGAAGTTCATCAACGACCGGGTCTTCGGCATGGACGAGGTTCGCGCCGAAGTGCTCGCGAAGTGGACGCCCGACAAGGTCGAGGAGGCCTGCGGCGTCAAGGAGGCCCAGGTTCTCAAGGTCGCGACCTGGCTCAATGAAAACCGCCCCGGCACCGTCGTCTGGTGCATGGGCCAGACCCAGCACTCGATCGGCAACGCGATCGTGCGCGCCTCGTGCATCCTGCAACTTGCGCTCGGCAACGTCGGGGTCTCCGGCGGCGGCACCAACATCTTCCGCGGCCACGACAACGTGCAGGGTGCGACCGACGTGGGACCGAACCCGGATTCGCTGCCCGGTTACTACGGCCTGACCGAAGGCTCGTGGAAGCACTTCGCTGCGAGCTGGGGCGTGGACTACGAGTGGATCAAGAGCCGCTACGCTTCGCCCGCGATGATGAGCAAGCCCGGCATCACGGTGTCGCGCTGGATCGACGGCGTGCTCGAAAAGAACGAGCTGATCGACCAGGACTCGAACCTGCGCGGCGTCGTCTATTGGGGCCACGCGCCGAACTCGCAGACGCGGGGCCTCGAGATGAAGCGGGCCATGGACAAGCTCGACCTGCTCGTGGTGATCGACCCGTATCCGTCCGCGACTGCCGCGATGGCCGCCATGCCCGGCAAGGCGGAAGACCTCAACCCGAATCGCGCGGTCTACCTGCTGCCGGCCTGCACGCAGTTCGAGACCAGCGGGTCGTGCACCGCGTCGAACCGCTCGCTCCAATGGCGCGAGAAGGTCATCGAGCCGCTCTGGGAGAGCCGCAGCGACCACATGATCATGCAGCAGTTCGCCGACCGCCTCGGCTTCGGCAAGGAGCTGAGCAAGAACTACAAGATGCAGAAGGTCAAGGGCATGGACGAGCCCGTGCCCGACGACATCCTGCGAGAGATCAACAAGAACTGCTGGGCCATCGGCTACACCGGCCAGAGCCCTGAACGCCTGCAGGCGCACATGCGCAACATGTCGGCCTTCGACGTGGCCACGCTCAAGGCCAAGGCCTCGGTCAAGGACAAGGTCAACGGCTACGACATCGCGGGCGACTACTACGGCCTGCCGTGGCCCTGCTACGGCACGCCGGAACTCAAGCACCCCGGCTCGCCGAACCTGTACGACACCTCCAAGCATGTGATGGACGGCGGCGGCAACTTCCGCGCGAACTTCGGCGTGGAACGCAACGGCAAGAACCTGCTCGCAGAGGACGGCTCGCACTCGCTCGGCGCGGCCATCACGACCGGCTACCCCGAACTGGACCATCTGCTGCTCAAGCGGCTCGGCTGGTGGGACGAGCTCTCTGCCGACGAGAAGGCCAAGGCCGACGGCAAGAACTGGAAGACCGACCCCTCGGGCGGCATGATCCGCGTGTTCATGAAGAACCATGGCTGCCATCCCTTCGGCAATGCCAAGGCGCGCGCGACGGTCTGGAACTTCCCGGATTCGATCCCGCAGCATCGCGAACCGCTCTACGGCACCCGGCCCGATCTCGCTGCGAAGTACCCGACGCACGACGACAAGATGGCCTTCTGGCGCATGCCGACGCTGTACAAGACCGTGCAGCAGCGCAACATCGCCGACAAGATCTCGGAGAAGTTCCCCTACATCATGACTTCCGGCCGCCTGGTCGAGTACGAGGGCGGTGGCGAGGAAACGCGCTCCAACCCGTGGCTGGCCGAGCTGCAGCAGCAGATGTTCATCGAGATCAATCCGAAGGTCGCGGCCGAGAAGGGCATCCGCAACGGCGAGCGTGCCTGGGTGATGACGCCGACGGGCGCGCGTCTCAATGTGCAGGCATTGGTGACGGAGCGCGTGGGGCCAGACACGGTGTTCATGCCCTTCCACTTCTCGGGCCACTGGCAGGGCGCCGACCTGCTGGCCTACTACCCCGAGGGCGCGCACCCGATCGTGCGCGGGGAGGCGATCAACACCTCGACCACCTATGGCTACGACAGCGTGACCATGATGCAAGAGACCAAGACGACGATCTGCAACGTCGAACGAGCGTAAAGGAGATCACATGGCCCGAATGAAATTCATCTGTGACTCCGAGCGCTGCATCGAATGCAACGGCTGCGTCACCGCGTGCAAGAACGAAAACGAAGTGCCGTGGGGCGTGAACCGCCGACGTGTCGTCACGCTGAACGACGGCGTGCCGGGCGAGCGCTCGATCTCCGTCGCCTGCATGCATTGCTCCGATGCGCCGTGCATGGCGGTGTGTCCCGTGCAGTGCTTCTACCGCACCGAGGAAGGCGTCGTGCTGCACGACAAGGACGTGTGCATCGGCTGCGGCTACTGCTCCTATGCCTGCCCGTTCGGCGCCCCGCAGTTCCCCTCGCAGGGCACCTTCGGCGCGCGCGGCAAGATGGACAAGTGCACCTTCTGCGCCGGCGGCCCCGAGGCCAACGGCTCGCAGGCGGAATTCGAGAAGTACGGACGCAATCGCCTTTCGGAAGGCAAGCTCCCCGCCTGCGCCGAAATGTGCTCGACCAAGGCGCTGCTCGCGGGCGATGGCGATGTGGTCGCGGACATCTTCCGCACGCGCGTGGTCCAGCGCGGCAAGGGCGCGGAAGTCTGGGGCTGGGGCACCGCCTACGGTTCGCGCCAGGCCGGCACGCCGACGAATGGAGCCACCAAATGAAGCGCGCATTCGCGACCGCCGTTGTCATCGCCGGCGCACTGCTGCTCGGCGCCTGTGGCGAGAGGCCCCAAACCAACGAGCATGGCGTGCGGTTCGATGCGCCGCCATGGACCGGCAGCGGCACGCAGCCGAATACCGGCACCGCTTTTACCGCCAGCGGATGGCAGCCGGGCGACCGAAACTCCTGGGAACAGCATCTCAAGGCGCGCATGCAGTTCAGCCAGAACGAGTACACGCGGATCAACTGAGGCGGAGGCCGTATGAGACACGTGCTTAACGCGCTGATCGTTGCTGCGGCACTAGGCTGCGGCCTGGCCGGCGCGCAGACGCAGGCGCCGTCCCCGGCCCCGGCCCAGCCCCAGGCCGAAAGCGGCATCCGCAGCCAGAACATCTTCGAGGTCAAGCCCGACGCGAGCCAGGATCCCGGCTACCTCGAGCAGACCAACGGCGAGCGCCAGCGCGTCCAACCCGGCAACAACGCGCCGATGTGGCGGCAGGTGAGCGGCGGCGTCACCGGCGTCAGCAGCCTGCCGGTCGAGCAGGCGCCGGAAGCCGGCAACCTGATCCAGCGCTTCGTGAAATACCCGGGCTCGTACTACACCAACGCTGGCGAAGCGTGGCGGCAGACGCGCAACAACCTGATCATTCCCTACGGCGCCGCGCTGCTCTTCGTGACGCTGCTCGCGTTGACGATCTACTACTTCACGCGCGGAACGATCGGCCTGCACGAAAGGGAAACCGGCCGCAAGATCGAGCGCTTCACCCCCTTCGAGCGTGCGACGCACTGGTCGAACGCGATCGCCTTCATCGTGTTGGCGATCTCCGGCCTGGTGATGGCCTTCGGCAAGTTCTTCCTCTTGCCGATCCTCGGCGGCGCGCTGTTCGGCTGGCTCACCTACGTGCTCAAGACGGTCCACAACTTCGTCGGACCGCTGTTCGTCCTCACCACGCTCTTCATGATCTTCACGTTCTTCCGCGACAACCTGCCGCAAAAGGGCGACATGAAGTGGGTTCGCAAGGGCGGCGGCCTCTTCGGTGGCAGGGAGCCCCCCTCGCACCGTTTCAATGCCGGCGAGAAGGTCGTGTTCTGGGGTGGCGTGCTCTTCCTCGGCACCTTCGTGATCGCATCCGGGCTTTTTCTGGACAAGTTGCTTCCGGGCTTCGTCTACACCCGCGGCGAGATGCAGATCGCCCACATGATCCATGCCACGGCGACGCTGCTCATGATCGCGCTGATCATGGGTCACATCTACATCGGCACGCTGGGCATGCGCGGCGCCTATTCGGCCATGCGCGAGGGCTACGTCGACGAGACCTGGGCCAAGGAGCATCACGAGCTCTGGTACGACGACATCGCCGGTGGCAAGATCCCGGCACAGCGCAGCGCCGAGGCCCGGGCTGCGGCCCATGCGCCGGTCGGCGGCGCGCGTGTCGAAGGAAGTCCCTCATGAAGAAGTCGCTGATCCTTTGCGGCCTGCTCGCCGGCGTATTTGCCGCGCCAGCCGCCTTCGCCAGGTTGGCTGCACCGGCTGCGACGCCGGAAGCCAAGCTCAAGGCCGCCGAAACGGCGCAGAAGGCGGCCTGGTCGGCCAAGGTCGACACCTTCCAGCTCTGCCAGGCGCAGGAGCGGGTCGTGGCGCATGTGCGCGACGGCCTCGTCGCCGCCGGCAAGCCCGTACCGACGCCCACGCCCACGCCGGCTTGCACAGATCCCGGCCCATTCGCCTTTGCACCGCCCGAAGAGCCCAAGCCGATCGAGGCATCCGGCGCGCATTCGCCGGCGGCGACCGCGGTGTCCCCACCGAGCTCGAACCAGCCCTCGTCCGAGACGCATCCCGCAACCAAACCGTGAAGCTCCCGCGCCTGACGAAGGCCCGGGCGCCGCTCACGCGCGAGGTCGAAATCGTCGATGAGCACGGCGAGCCCGGCATCGTCTCCATCCCCGCCGAACGGGACCTGACGGTCTACGTCGACCGCCGCGAGCTCGTCACGCTGATGACGCTCGGCGCCGAGCCCGAGTTGCTCGTGCTGGGCTACCTTTTGAACCAGCGGCTCATCGAATCGGCCGCGGATGTCGAATCCATCACCGTCGACTGGGAGGTGGGCGGCGCGGCTGTGCGGACGCATACGGGCATCGACCGGATCGAGGAGCGCACCGCCAAGAAAGTAGTCACGACCGGCTGCGGTCAAGGCAGCGTCTTCGGCGAGCTGATGGCCGGCATCGAGCGGTTGCGCCTGCCGGACACGCGCATCACGCAGGCGCAGCTCTATGCGCTGGTCAACACCATCCGCGTCCAGGAGAGCACCTACAAGTCCGCGGGGTCGGTCCATGGCTGCGCGCTCTTTACGCTGGACGGTGGCGGCGAAGACGTGCGCATGCGCTGTTTCGTCGAGGATGTCGGCCGCCACAACGCGATCGACACGATCGCCGGCTGGATCGCCATGCAGCCGGCACACGAGCTCAGCGGCGCGCGGGTGTTCTACACGACCGGCCGGCTGACCAGCGAGATGATCATCAAGTCGGCGCAGATGGGCGTCGCGGTCGTGGTTTCGCGCAGCGGCATCACGCAGATGGGGCACGAGGTGGCGAACCGTGTCGGCCTGTGTGCCATCGGGCGTGCGACCAACCGGCGCTTCCTCTGCTTCGCGGGCGCCGGGCGGCTGCTGCTCCAGCCCGAACTGGCGGGCGCGCGTCAGCCGACGGCCGCCTGAGCGCCTAAGTCCTTCAGTTTGGCGGGCGTTGGCCGCTCGGCTATCGTCACGCTCCATGAACGCTTCCCTCCGCCTTGGCTGGCGCACGCTTTGGCGCGACCTACGCGCGGGCGAACTCCGGCTCCTCATCGTGGCCGTGCTGCTCGCCGTTGCGGCGTTGACGGCAGTCGGATTCTTCGCCGATCGCCTCAAGGGTGGCCTCCAGCGCGATGCGCGCCAGCTTCTCGGCGGCGACGCGGTGCTCGCCAGCGACAACCCGACGCCTGCCGCTTTCATCGAACGTGCGCGGGCGCTGGGCCTGCAAACCACCACGAACTACGGTTTTCCGACCATGGCGCGCGCAAGCGATGCGCAGGGCGGCGCCACCAAGCTCGTGGCGCTCAAGGCGGTAACGGCGGGCTACCCGTTGCGCGGCAGCCTGCTCGTCAGCACCGACACCACGGCGCCGGGGCAGACGACGCGCGACATCCCGGCGCCCGGCGACACCTGGGTCGATGGCTCACTGCTCGAAGCGCTGGGCCTGCAGGTCGGCGACACGCTGCTGCTCGGCGATGCCGGGCTGCGCATCGCCCGCGTGATCACGCTGGAGCCCGACCGGGGCGCCGGCTTCATGAGCTTCGCGCCGCGCGTGATGATCAACCAGGCCGACGTGCAGCGCGCCGCCCTTGTGCAGCCTGCGAGTCGGGTGAGCTACCGGTTCGCGGTCGCGGGTGAGGCGGCTGCGGTCAAGCGCTTCAGCGACTGGGCGGCCGAGATCCTCAAGAGTGGCG
The DNA here is from genome assembly GCF_014192575.1 of Variovorax sp. Sphag1AA. Classification (GTDB taxonomy): domain Bacteria; phylum Pseudomonadota; class Gammaproteobacteria; order Burkholderiales; family Burkholderiaceae_C; genus Variovorax. The sequence goes on from NZ_JACHYC010000002.1 coordinate 578,668, forward strand.
AGGTCCGCGGCGCACGGCTTGAATCCTTCGAGAGCGGGCGGCCCGAGATGCGCCAGACGCTGGACCGCGCCGAGAAATTTTTGAACCTCGTCGCACTGCTGGCCGCGCTGCTGTCCGCGGTGGCGGTGGCGCTCGCGGCGCGTGGCTTTGCCGCCCGGCATCTCGATGACTGCGCGATGCTCCGTGTGCTGGGTCAAAGCCAGCGCACCATCGCCGGCGCCTATGCCTTCGAGTTCGCCGTGGTCGGCGTGATCGCCAGCGTGCTCGGCGTGGCGATCGGGTTCGGCGTGCACTACGCCTTCGTGATGCTGCTGGCGGGGCTGGTCGAGAACGCGCTGCCCGCGCCCACCATCTGGCCGGTCGCATTCGGTCTTGGCGTGGGGCTCACGCTGCTGTTCGCCTTTGGCCTGCCGCCGGTGCTCCAACTTTCGCGTGTGCCGCCGCTGCGCGTGATTCGTCGCGATGTCGGCAACCTGAAGCCGGCGTCGATCGCGGTGCTCGCGCTGGGCGTGGCGGGCTTTGCGGCCCTGCTGGTCGCGGCGAGCAGCGACCTCAAGCTCGGACTGATCGCGGTCGGCGGTTTCGCGGGCGCGGTGGCGGTGTTCGCACTGCTGAGTTGGCTCGCGGTGCTGGTGCTCCGTCGCAGCGTCAACGAGACGACCGCGCCGCGCTGGCTGGTGCTCGCCACGCGACAGATCTCGGCGCGACCCGCGTATGCGGTGGTGCAGGTCAGCGCGCTAGCGGTCGGGCTCCTGGCGCTCATTCTTCTGGTGCTGCTGCGCACCGACCTCGTGTCGAGCTGGCGCAAGGCCACGCCGCCCGATGCCCCGAACCGCTTCGTGATCAACGTGATGCCGGACCAGAGCGATGTCTTCCAGAAGACGCTGCGCGACGCCGGCGTGCGCAAGTTCGACTGGTATCCGATGATTCGCGGCCGCCTGGTCTCGGTCAACGGCCGGCCGGTTTCGCCCGACGACTACGCCGACGACCGCGCGAAGCGGCTGGTCGACCGCGAGTTCAACCTCAGCAACAGTGCCGAGGCGCCGCCGCACAACATGATCACCGCCGGCACCTGGACACCGGGCGCAGCGGGCGAGGTCAGCGTGGAAGAGGGCCTGGCCGAGACGCTGGGCCTGAAGCTCGGCGACGTGCTTCGCTTCGACATCGGCGGGCTGCAGAACGATGCGCGCATCACCTCTCTTCGCAAGGTGGACTGGGGTTCGATGCACGCCAACTTCTTCGTGATGTACACGGTGCCCGAGCTGGCCGACGTGCCGGTGACCTACATGGGAGCGTTCCGCGCGCCGGACGTGAAGGGCTTCGACAACGCGCTCGTGCGAACCTATCCCAACATCACCAACGTCGACATGAGCGCCACGATCGGGCAGGTGCAGCGCGTGCTGGACCAGGTGATCCGCGCGGTGGAGTTCCTCTTCGGCTTCACGCTGGCGGCGGGGCTGGTGGTGCTGTTCGCGTCGGTCACAGCGACTCGCGAAGAGCGTGCGCGTGAATTCGCGGTGATGCGTGCGGTCGGCGCGCGCGGCAGTCTGCTGCGCCAGGTGCAGCGTGCAGAGCTGGCCGGCGTCGGGCTGATGGCGGGCTTTCTCGCGAGCATCGTTGCATCCGCGATCGGATGGGGGCTCGCGCGCTATGTGTTCGACTTCACCTGGACCGCTTCGCCGCTGGTGCCGATTGCCGGTGCGCTCTCGGGCGCGGTGCTGGCGCTGGCCGCCGGCTGGTGGGGCTTGCGCGAAGTGCTGCGCCGGCCGGTCGTCGCGACCCTGCGGCAGGCGGCGGAATAGAAAGTCGAAGCGCAATGGCCCAGTGCATCGAGTTCGACACCGAACGCCTGCGCCTGCGCCAGTGGCGTGAAAGCGATCGTGCGCCTTTTGCCGCACTGAACGCCGATGTGGGCGTGATGGAGTTCTTCCTCTCGCCGCTGTCTCGCGCCGAAAGCGATGCGATGGTCGATCGCGTCACGGCGGTCATCGATGAACGTGGATGGGGCCTTTGGGCGGTGGAAGAACGTGCGAGCGGCAACTTCATCGGCTTTGTCGGACTGAGCATTCCCCGGCCTGATCTGCCGTGCTCGCCCTGTGTCGAAGTCGGCTGGCGCCTCGCACCGGCGTTCTGGGGCAAGGGCTATGCGCTGGAAGCCGCGCGAGCCGCACTCTGCGTGGGCTTCGAGCGCATCGGCCTGCAGGAAATCGTCTCGTTCACCGCCGCACTGAACCTGCGTTCGGAAGCCGTCATGCAACGGCTCGGCATGAGGGCCGACGGTGTCTTCGAGAATCCCGCGCTTCCCGAAGGCCACCCCCTGCGCCCGCACAAGCTCTACAGGCTCGACCGAACGTCCTGGAGCACTTCGTCGCGAAGCTGCGGGAACACCTTCGACACCTTCGCGAGCAGGTAGTCGCCGTACATGCCGTTGAAGGCATGCACGTTCGCGCGATCCCAGCGAAGAGCGCTGTCGTCGAGCGCATTCGCACCGGCGAGGCCTTCGATGCGCTGCACGCGGGCCTCGAAGTTCGGATCGAAGAAGAGCGGGAACGAAAGCCTGTCGCGCCCCGAGGTGTTCCGTGTGACGCGGTGCGGCGTCGACTTGTAGAGCCCGCCGGTCATGCGATCGAGCATGTCGCCGATGTTGCAGACGAAGGAGCCCGCGACGGGCGGCGCCTCGATCCAGCCTTCCGGCGTGCGCACCTGCAGGCCGCCGACGTCGTCCTGATGCAGGATCGTGAGCAGGCCGTAGTCGGTGTGCTCGCCGACGCCCCAGTGCACATCCATGCCTTCCGGAACGGGTTGCGTCGGGTAGTTGAAGATGCGGAACAGGATCAGCGGATCCGCCGTATAGCGCTGCGCGAAGTAGTCGGCCGGCAGCCCGAGGCTGAGCGCGATGCCCTCCATGAGCCGGTGCCCGAGCTGCGTGACCGCGTCCATGTAGGCGAGGATGGTCTCGCGCATTCCCTCGACTTCGGGGAACAGGTTCGGTCCGTGCACTGGCGTGCGGGCGCGTACCAGCGGATGGTCTTCGGGCAACTCAGTGCCGAGATAGAGGCCTTCCTTCCAGTCCGGCCGGCCCGAGGTCAGTTCGCCCGCGAGCGGAAAGTAGCCGCGCCACGCCCGGCCGCCCAGTGCCATGCGCCAGCGCATCTTGGTCGCTTCATCGAGGGCGAAGAAGCGGTGGCTCAGTTCTTCGAGCCGCCTGGCGAGCGCCGGATCGACGCCATGGCCAACCACGTAGAAGAAGCCGTGGGCGCGGCATGCGGCGCCGATCTGTGCCGCCACTTCGTCGCGGGCCGGGCCGCTGCCCGCGAGGCCGGCAACATCGATGACCGGCAGGGCGCCGGAAGGGGGAAGGGGTAAATCACGCATCCCGCCATGGTGCCGCAAGTCCTTGGGACAATGTCGCCCATGCAAATTCAGGAAAAGCCGCCTTTCGACACTCCCTTCGAATGGATCGGCGGCGAAGACAAAGTCCATGCGCTGGTGGAGCGCTTCTACGATCTGATGGACCTCGAGCCGGCCTACGCGCACCTGCGCGCCGTGCACGGCAGTTCGCTGGACAACGCCCGCCAGCGGCTCTTCTGGTTCCTCTGCGGCTGGCTGGGCGGCCCGCAGCACTACACCGATCGCTTCGGCCACCCGATGCTGCGCGCGCGCCATCTGCCGCAGAGCATCGGCGGACACACGATCGGGATCAAGGAGCGCGACGAGTGGCTCGCCTGCATGGACCAGGCGATGGGCGAGACCGGCGTGCCGGAAGCCTTGCGCGAGCGCTTGCGCGGATCGTTCTTCCAGACCGCGGACTGGATGCGCAACCGCAACGGTTAGGCGTTACGTATTCCGCCGAGACGGCGCCAGCAGCACCACCAGCGCACCCGCGCCGCCTTCCGCCGGCTTGGCCTGCACGAAGGCCAGCGTCTCGTTCTTCTGGATCAGCCAGCGCTGCACCTTGGCCTTGAGCACCGGCTGGCGGCCCGGCGAGCCCAGGCCCTTGCCGTGCACCACGCGCACGCAGCGCAGGCCGTGCTTGTAGGCCTCGCGGATGAAGGCGCCGAGCGCCTCGCGCGCTTCGTCGCTGCGCATGCCGTGCAGGTCGATCTGGCGCTGGATGGTCCACTCGCCCGCGCGCAGCTTGCGCGTCACGTCGGTGTTGATGCCGGGGCGGCGGAAGCTCATCGCGTCGTCGGCGTCGAGCAGGGTGGTGACGTCGAATTCGTCGGACAGCGATTCGCGCAGCACGCGTTGTTCGTCGAGCTGCTGCTGCACCGGGAGCGGCGGGGGCGGTTCGGGTGCGAGATGCACCGCGGCCTTGCGCCGCAACGGCTGGGTGGCGCCGATGGCACGTGCGAAGAGGTCCTGCTCGGCCGCGCGCTTCTTTTCGGCCACCGCGCGGACGATCGCCTCGGCGGCTTCGCGTTCGCGCTGTGCGGCGAGCGTGCGTTGCACGTCCTTGAGGTCGGCGAGGCTCTTCAGGTTTCGGGGTTTGGCGGGCATGCGTGCGGTGCGGGAGAAGTCACTCAGACGGCCATGCTCACGTCGATCGGGCAACGCAGGGTCAACACAGTGCCCGTGGCGCCGGGATGGATCTCCAACGTGCCGCGGAGCCGCGACGCACGCGCCTGCATATTGCTGAGTCCCATGCCGGCCGGCGTCGCCGAGTCGTTCGCAAAGCCGCGGCCATTGTCGCGGATTGACAAAGACAGTTCCCCCTGGCGGGCTTCGATGCGGATGCTCACCTGCGTGGCGCTGCTGTGCTTGATCACGTTCGCGAGCCCTTCCTGCACCACGCGCAGGAAGTCGAGCACGCGCTTGCCGCCGAGCCGGCAGCCGTGCAGTCCTTCGATCGTCCAGCGGCATTCGATGTCCGCCGCCTCCAGCAGCCGCGTGCACCGATGGCGCAGCGGCGCCAGGCGTTCCGCGAGGTCGTCGGTGTCGTCGAAGGCGGAGCTTTCGATGATCAGGCGCAGGTCGTCGTTGACCTCGCGCAGTGCCCAGAGTGCGACGCCGTCCTGCGCGCCGACCCGATTGCCGAGCGTGTTGATGTGGCTGCTCAGCGTCATGCCCAGGCCGTCGTGCAGGTCGCGCACCAGGCTCAGGCGTTCGGCCAGGCGTGTCTGTTCCAGCTCGGCCTCATGCTGGCGGCGCAGGCCTTCGGCGAGCTCGTGCGTGGCCTGCGTGACGCGCTGCTGGAGCTCCACGTTGAAGTTCTCGACCAGCCGCATGCCCTTGACCATGCGCCATGTGAGCGTGAAGGCGATGCCCAGCATCGTCGCGCTGGCCGACATCGCGGCGTAGTAGATGCCGGTGGGCAGCCATTCGAAGAACAGCAGCGCGTCGTGCACACCGGCGGCGATCGGGACCAGCAGGCAGAGCGAGAGCACTGCCGCTTCCGTACGCCGCGATTGGATGGCGTTGCGCATGATCAGCCCGATGCCGGCGAAATAGGTAGCCATCGTCACCAGCACCGTTGCATCGCGCAAAGGCGCTTGCACCGACGACGGCGAGAGCACCAGCGTGGCGAGCCCGGCAGCCATGAAGGCGAGAGCCGCGCGGTGCGCCTTCCTGTTCGCGATCTCGCAGTAGGTCAGCGCAAACATCAGGAAGCATCCTGCGCTCGCGAACATCGCCAGATGGTTGAGCCGCTGGAAGGCCTCGGTACTGGCGAAGGGCCACGGGCTCACCGCGACGTTGTTGTACGAGAAGAGCACCCACAGCAGCGAGAACAGGCTGAACCAGCCATAGGGCACTTCCTTGCGCCGGAAGAGCCAGAACATGCCATAGAGCACGCCCATGCCCAGCGTGAGGCCGATGCCGAGCGTCTGCATCGTGCGCCGCGTGAAGTTGGCCTCGCGGTACAGCGCGCGCACCGCCTGCGGCTCGCCGATCGTCACGGCGCCGAGCGATGGCTGGTAGGGTGCAAGGCCCGAGACACGCACCAGCAGCTCGTTCGCGCCGGGGCGCAGCAGGGGTGCATCGAGCGTCCAGTAGCGCGGCAGGTTCCACGAGCGCGAGAGCGGTTCGACAAGGCCGCTGTCGCCGCCGATCAGGCTGCCGTTGAGGTACACCGCGCCGGCCATGTTGATGTATTCGATCATCAGGCCGGTGGGGCGCGGCGGAACGATGTCAGCGGGTTCGTTCCATCGCAGGCGATACCAGACGACGCCGTCGAAGCCGGGCCAGCGCGCGGTCCAGCTGTCGGGCAGCGTGACGGGCGTCCAGCCCTCGGCGGGCGGCGACGTGGCGTCCCATGCGGAGCGCACGGCCTCGACCTGCAGTGGAGGCGCCCCCGCGACAGCTGGCGAGGGCGAGAGAAAGAGAGCGAAGAGCGCGAGCCACGCGAAGAGCGCGCCCGCCCGGAAGATCAGGGCAGCAGGCCCTGCGCCCGCGCGCTGTACACCGCACCGGCCCGCGATCGCACGGCGAGCTTTCGGTAGATGTTCTTGGCGTGGCATTCGACGGTATTGATCGACAGGGTCAGGCTTTGGGCGATCTCGCGATTGCTGTGGCCCTGCGCAACCAGTCGCAGCACATCCATCTCGCGCTCACTCAGTTCAGCGGTAGCCGCCGGAACCGGCGCGTGGGCGATGGTAGCAAGGGCGGGCGAAGCCGGCTTTGGCGCGGCCATGAGCTTGAGGATGCGCCGGGCGATGACCGGGTCGATCGGCGCGCCGCCGCGCTGCATGCTGCCGAGGGAGAGTTCGAGCTCGGTGTCGCTGCCGTTCTTGAGCAGGTAGCCCACCGCGCCACCGCGGATGGCCTGCAGCACGGTGGCATCGTCGCCGAGGCTGGAGACGACCACGGCGTCGACTTCGGGTGCATGGGCCTGCATCCACGGCAGCAGGTCGAGCCCGCTGCCATCGGGCAGGCCGACGTCGAGCAGGGCGAGGTCGTACTTCGTGCTCGCGAGCTGCGCGCGTGCTTCTGCCAGCGAGCCGGCCATCGCGCAGCGCGCGCGGGGCGCGGCCGCGGCGGCCACGCGCTCCAGGCGCTCGCGGACGGCGTGGTCGTCGTCGACGATCAGGATGTCTTCCACAGTCGGTCCCGCCTTGTCATGGTGAAGCGCGCATTGTCCATGGCTACTTCGAGCCGGCCGTTCCCTGCTTGATCACGACGCCGCCCGAGCCGCCGTCGATGGTGGTCGCCTGCGAGCTGCTGCTCTTCTGGTTGTCGACGTAGACGTCCACGATGCCGCTGCCCTTCTGCTGCTGGTAGGGCGATGCCGGTGCCTTGGCCGCGGTGGTCGCCGGGGCCGGTGCGGGCGAAGGCGCCGTCGTCGGTGTGGCCGGCGGAGGCGTCGATGGCGGCTTGCTCGCGCCGCTCTTGCCGGCCGTCGTGGTCGTGGTCGACGGCTTCGGCGCGGGTGCTGGTGCGGGAGTCGTCGTGCCCGGCTTCTTCTTTTCCGGCGTCAGGGTCGATCCCGAGGCCGATGCGGAGAAGCCCACGGTTTCCGAACTCGACGTGCTCTTGGCGTCCTTCTGCACGAAGCTGCCGCCCGCATCGGCGCTGACGCCGTTGGCCGCCTTCACCTGCGTGCCTTCGAGCGTGGTGTTGCCGCCGGACTTGAGGCTGATCGAGCCGCCGCCGCTGGTGATGCTGCCGCCCGTCGCGGCGTCGCTGTTCGACTTGGAAGTGCCGACCCCCAGGGATGCCGAGCCGCTGCGCTCGTCCATGGTCTCGCCGCCGGTCTTCTTGCCGGTCGTGGCATTGCGGGTGCCGCCGACGTTCTCCTTCTTGCCCGCCGATCCGGATGCGGACACGTCCACGGCCACCGAGCTGCTGCTCTCGACCTTGTGTGCGGCGTTGAAGTTGATCGTGCCGCCTGCGTTCACCGAGACATCGCCCTGCTGGCTGGAGATCTGCGTGCCGGTGAAGTTCGCGTCGCCGCCGCTCTTGATCGTCAGCGGGCCGCTGCCGCTCTTGATGCTGCCGGCCACGTCTTCGTTGAGGCTGCTCTTCGACTCGGAGACGCCCACGCCCACACTGCCCGAGCCGCCGGACTTGCCTGCCGTGACGCCGACATCGACGCCCACCTGCTGGCTGCTCGACGACGCGGTGTTCTTCGCGGCCGCGAAGTCGACCTTGCCGCCGGCGTCGATGCTCGCTGCGCCGCCGGCCGAGAGGTTCGTGCCTTCGAGGCGCGTGTCGCCGGTGGTCTTCACCGACAGGTTGCCGCCGGCCTGGATGCCGCCGACCACCGCGGTGCTCGAACTGCTGCTGCTGTTGCTGCCGTCGTAGTTGACGCCGACGCTGGCTTCCTTCTTGACCAGATCGACGCCTACGGAGGCGCCCGCGCTGGTGCTCTTCGAGGTGGAACTGCTCGTGTTCTGCGCGGCCTTGTAGTCGAGCGACGAGGCTTCGAGCGATACGTCCTTGCCCGCCGAGATCTGCGTGCCTTCAAGCGTCGTGGTGCCGCTGGACTTGCTGTTCACGCTGCCGCCCATCTTGATGGTGGAGACCACGGCATTGCTGCTCTTCGAACTCTCCGACGAGTTGTCGTACTGGTAGCTCGCGCGGATGCCTGCGCCGGCATCCGACTCGCTGCCGCCCGGCTTGCTCGCACCCGGGCCGACCGAAGCGTCTGCCGACGCACCCACGCTCGCCTCGGCATAGGCGCCCACCTTGGCGGTGTGCGTCGTGCTGTTCGACGAGCTGTAAGTGGTGTCGGCCGCGGCCGTGCTGGTGATCGTCTTGGCGGACTGGTTGAGGTTGCCCGCACCCTCGATCTGCGTGCCCTGGTCGTTGATGCTGTTGGTCGCCGTGCGGTTGATGTTGCCGCCGGAGGAGAGGCTCGAAGTCACGGCCTTGGTCGAGCCGTCGACGCTGCTGCTCGTGGTGTTCGATCCGTAGAGGCCCACTTCGATCGATGCCGAAGCCTCTGCCTTCGCGCCGGCCTGCGCGCCGAGCCCTGCCTGCGCACCCGCATCGGCACTCGCGTCCGCCTTGCCGGTCGCATAGAGGCCGGCGGTGGTCTTGCTGCTGCTGGTGCTGACCTCATGCACATCGTTCACGGCCTTGAAGGTCATGTCGGTCGCGTTGAGCGTCATGTCGCCGCCGGACTTCATGCTCGAACCTTCGAGCGTGAGGTTGTTGCTGGCATTGACGGTGAGATTGCCGCCGGAATTGATGGCCGAGCCCTGGTGCGTGGTGTCGAGCGTGTTCGTCGTGCTCGTGGTGTGCTGCACGAGGTCGAGGTGGTTCTCGCTCTCGGCGGATGCCTGTGCGCCAGCCTGCGCGCCCGCGCTCGGCGTGCCCTTGCCGCCGGCTGCCTGCGCGCCGGCGCTCGCGCCCGCTTCCGCCTTGTTGTCGGTGCTGGCCATCAGGCCGACCGAGGTCGAGGTGGTTGTGGTGGTGGAGGTCTTCTTGTCCTCCGCCGCGAGCAGGTTCACGTTCTGCGCGTTCACCGTCGCATTGCCGCCGGCGTTGACCGTCGAGCCTTGCAGGTTCACGTCCTTCGACGCGTTGATGGTGACATCGCCGCCGAAGTTGAGGTTCGAGCCGACATGGCGCAGGTCGGTGGTGTCGGTCGTCGTCGTGGTGCTCGCGCCGAAGGCGAGGCCTGCTGCACCGGTGCCGGCCGCATTGGCGGAGGCTTCGGCGGAGGCCGACGCGCGGCCGCGACCCGACGAGGAATCGGCCGATGCATCCGCACCGGCGGAGCCCTTGGCCGACGAGCTGACCTGCATCACGCCCGTGTTCGTCGTGGTGGTGTGCGTTTCGTCGTAGTTGCGGCCCGCGAGCACGTTGACGTTGGTCGCGTTGATCGTGCCATTGCCCTTCACGTTGACGTCCGAGCCCTGCACCGTCACGTCCTTGCCGGCAGTGAGGTTGGCGTTGCCGCCGACCTGCAGCGAGCTGCCGACATTGCGCACCGAAAGGGAGTCGGTGGTGGTGCTGCTCGTGCCGAACAGCGAGTTGTTCATCCCGACGCCCGCCGACTTGCTTTCGGTATGGGTGGTCGTGGTGTTCTCGCGCGCGATGATGTTGAGGTCGCCGCCGGCCTTGAGATCGGCATTGCCGCCAACCTTCGCATCGGTGCCGGCGAGCGTGATGTCCTTGCCGGCGTCGACGCTGAGGTTGCCGCCGACGGTCAGGCCCGACTTCACCTGTTCCACCTTCGTGGTGGTCGTGCTGGTCCAGCCGCTGCCGCCCGGGACCGAGACCGCGCCCTGCGTCGTGCCGGTGGTCTTGTTCTCGATCGTGTCGAAGGTCACGTTCCCACCGGCTTTGAGGCTGGCGTCGGTGCCGGCGTTCATGGTGGCACCGATGTTGGTGATGTCCTTCTTCGCGTCGAGCGAAAGCGCACCGGTGGACTCGATGCCCGCCGTCTTGCCGATCGTGGTCTGGTAGAACTTGTCGCCGCCCGAGCCTTCGCTCACCGTCTTGTTCACGATGCTGCCGTTGGTCGAGGTCAGGCTGACATCGCCGCCCTTGATCGTGCCCGAGAGATTGGTGATGTCGCCCGTCGACGTTACCGCGAGCGTCTTGGAGCCGACGATGGTGCCGCCTGTGTTGGTGAGGGCGGTCAGGCTCATGTTCGCGTCCTGTGCCGAGATGACGGCGCCGGTCGCGATGTTGTCCTTGGTGCTCTTGGCGAGGTAGACGACGGGCGCCAGCACGACCTTGCCGTCGATCTGCGTGGCGACCATCCAGACCATGTCCTGTTTCAGCGAGGCCTGCTGCTCCGGCGTCAGTGCCTTGCCGTATTCGAGGCCGAGCGCCTTGCTCTCGGTCGCGGCGCTTTCCATCAGGCCCTGCATCTGCGCGTCCGCGGACTGGTAGCGCGCGAGCATCACGCCGCCCGTCTGCGCGATGAGCTGCTGCTTGACCAGGTAGGCCTCGTAGCTCGCGTCGCCCAGGCGCATGCCCAGCTCGTCCGGGTTGTAGCCGAGCAGCTTGGCCAGGTACTCCGAGCCCATGCTGGACGAGCCCGTCATGTACAACGGATTGGTCTCGACGAGGTACTTCGCGTCGGGGTCGCGCGTGGTCACGTAGAAGCCGTTGGGATTGGTTGGCAGCGCGACGCGAATGCCGCCGAAGGCGTTCCCGTTGATTCCGTTCGCCGCGTTGAATCCGAGCAGCGAGATCGCCGTTGCGGTCGAGGCGCCGGCCAGTCCTCCGAACGATTGAGTGCCCGAGGCTGCAACACCGCTCACCGTACCGCTCTGCGTACCGGATGCGGCGGTCTGCGTCGACTGGTTCTTCGAAGTGGCCTGCCATGGCGAGCCGGCGTTGACGAGGCTGAAACCCGAGGCATTGAGCGTATTGGCGTAGATGCCCGCACCGATCGACTGCAGGGTCGAGTCGGCATGCGTGACGTTCGACGCGTAGTGGGAATCGTCGGTGTACTTGAGCGGGCCCGCGGCCTTGTACTTGATGTAGTGCTGGTACTGGTCGGTGTAGGTCCTTCGCAGCAGCGAGAGGTCGTCATTGGTGAACGTCGCGGTGCCGGTCTTGCCCGTGAGGTTGACCACATTGCCGGAGATGACGCCGCCGAGGTTCTCGCCCGTCTGGAACGTCAGGTTGACCTGGCCCGCGCCGATGATCTGCGGCTTGAGGTTGGTGTTCGGCGCGCCGCCCACGTAGTACTGGTCCTGGATCCACGTGGCGGTGTAGTACCAGGCTTCGGTCTGGTCGACGCATCCGCAGCCGTTGTAGCCCTGGCCCATGTGGTCCGTCTCGACGACTGTCTTGGCACCCTCGGCGCCCCACGCGCGGGTGGTGTCGGTGGCGAAGGCATTGCGGATCGTCTGGGCGTCGATCTGGACGCTCCCGAGGCTGTTGATGGTGCTGTTGTTGACCACCGAGTTGGCTTGCAGCACCACGGCGCCATCCGCATTGATCGTGCCCTGGTAGGCCGATGCGCTCGCCGCGTTCGTCAACGTGCCGCTCAGGGCCTTGGCCGTGAGCGTGCCGCCGGCGTAGAGCGACCCCTGGTTCATCAGGTTGCCGGTGGTGGCCGTGACGCCAAGGTTGCCGAGGGCAGCGATGCCGCCGGTCAGGCCGTTCGTGATCGACGGTGCGCTCACGCCGAGGCTCGTGGCGGAGAAGATCAGGCCGTTGTTGGTCAGCGCGTTGTCCACGCTGACGGTGCCAGTCCCGGTGCCCCCGAGCGCCGCGAGCACGCGGGTCGTGCTGTCGCCGAGGGTCAGCGTGCCGGCATGGAAGTTCAGGTTGCCGTCCGAAGCCAGCGTCGCGCCGTTGTTCAGGTTGACGGTGCCGGTGTCGACATAGACGCTCGCGCCCCGGGCGGTCTTGCCCTGGCCGACGCTGAGCGTCGAGCCCGTGCCCCCCGTGACGCGGAGTTCGGCGCCGCTTTGCAGCGTGCCGTTGATCGTGGCGCTGTAGTTGCCGGACAGCGCCTGCAGCTTCAGCGCATCGTTCGCGAGGATGTCGCCGTTGCTGGTCAGGCCGCTGCTGCCGATGGACACCGTCAGCTGTCCTGCAGACTGGAGCTTGCCGTCGTTGACGATCTTGTTACCCGAGACGGTGCCTGCGCCGGCCGTCGAGCCGTTGCTGGTGCCGGCAGTGATCACGCCCGAGGTGCGGTTGGTGAGCGTGCCACTGGCGGCCACCGCGCTGTCGGTGCGCTGGCCGCCCTGGATGGTGCCCGAGTTGTCGATCGATGCGACATTGATCTGCAGCCCGTCGCCGAGCAGCTTGCCGCCCGACTGGTTGGTGAGCGCGGTGTTCGTGCCGCCGATCGTCAGCGTGCCGCCGGCCTGCACCGTGCCCGCGTTGTCGTAGTTGCCCGCGCCGGCGGTGGTGTTCAGGTTGCGGCCTGCGCGCAATGCGGCGCCGGCCTGGTTCGCGATCCGGTTCGCGGTCAGCACCGCGTCCTGTTGCGCCTGGAGGATGCCGCTGTTCGTGAGCGTGCCGGTCACGTTGACCGAGCTCTGCACGCCGGTGTCCTGCGTCGAGAGCACCCAGGTGCCGTCGTTGGTCAGTGTGGTCGCTTCGACCGTGCTGCCTTCGGCCGCCTGCACCCATGCGTTGGCGGCCCGGTTGGTGATCGTCGCCGCCTTGAGCTTCAGGTCCTTGCCCGCGAGCAGCAGGCCGTTGTTGTCGAGGTTCTCGCTGCCAGTGCCTGCGCGATCGGCGATGTCGAGCGTCGTGGCTGCATTGATGGTGCCGGTGTTGGTGATCGTGCCGTTGGCGCGCACGGTGGTCGATCCCTGCTTGGCGGTCAGCACGCCGGCGTTGGTCAGCCCCTGCGCGGCGTCAAGCCGGAGGTTGCCTGCGGTGGTTTGCACTCCGCCGCCGGTTGCGATGTCGGCCTTGCCGCCGCTGGTGATCGTGAGATCGCCGCCGGACTGGGCGACCGCGTTCGTGCCATTCGAGAAATCGCCGGCGAGGTTCGCGGTGAGCGCGTCGGTGGCGACCATCACGCCCTGGTTGGAGGCCGAAGCTGCCGCGATGTTGATGCCACCCGCGGATTGAAGCGTTCCGGCATTGGTCATCGCGCCGTTCAGCGTGATCTGGTCGGCCGCGCCTGACTGTTGCGACAGGAGCCAGGTGCCGCTGTTGTCGAGACTCGACGCATCGATGCGGGTGCCGTTCGCGGCCTGGACCCATCCACTTTGCGGGTCTCCGGCAGTGGGTGCGTTCGTGATCGCGGCGGCGCGCACGGAGAGCGCGCCGGCCGTCAGCAGCTTGCCGGTGTTGACGACGTTTTCGCTTCCGGCGCCGCTGCGGTCCGCGATCTCGATGTCCTGCGCCGACTGGATCGTTCCGCTGTTCTGCAGCGTGCCGTCGGTGTGCAGGGTGGCCTTGCCGTCCGCGAGCAGCATGCCGCTGTTCGTCAGGTCGCCCGCCGAGAGGCTGGCGCTGCCGTTGGATTGCAGCTTGCCGCTGTTCGAGAGCTGCCCGCTGACGGCAATGCTGTCGCTGCCACCGGCCTGTTCCGACAGCAGCCATGTGCCGGCGTTGTTCAGGCTCGCTGCATTGATCGAGGTGCCCGTGCCGGCCTTGATGCGGCCGGTGGTGGCGTTGTCGACGGCAGCCGCCGCGATCGTGAGCGTGCTGCCGGCCACGAGGTCGCCGCTGTTGATCAGTGATTGCGTCTGGCCACCGGTGTTGTCTGCAACGTCCAGGGTCGTCGCAGCCGTGATGGTGCCGGTGTTTCCGATCGCCTTGCCGGCGCGGATCTGCACGGCGCCGCTGTTGGCCGACAGCGTTCCGGCGTTGTCGAAGCCCTCGCCGGCGGTGATGTGCACGTCGTTGCCGGCCGCCCATTGGGTGGCGCCGAGCGTCGCGGCGCCGTCGGTGGTGATGTTGAGCGAGCCGCCGGCACTGCGGGTGTTGCTGCCGCTCGCGCTTGCCGCGTCGATCAGGCTGTGGGCGCTGACCGCAAGATCGCTGCCGGCGACGATCGCACCACCGGTGAGTTTCGTGCCGCCTTGGTTCGCGGCGATGCCGATGTTGCGGCTCGCGGCGATGTTCGCGTCCGTCAGTGCGATCGCGGCCGCGTCGTTGCTCGTGCTCGCGATCAGCACGTCGCGTTGCGCGGAGACCTTGTTGTTCATCTCCACGCGCCCTGCGGCCGTGAGCGTGAAGTCATCTGCGCTGGCTGCTGCATCACCCAGCATGCGCACGCCCACGCCGGCTTCGGTGGCCGTCAGCTTGATGCGGTTGGCGTACATGCCGCCGAGCGCGGAGCTGTCGATGGCATAGGTCGGTGCGGTGCCTTGTGCACCCACGCTGCCGGTCACGGCGCGCGTGCCGTAGTCCCACTGGTTGGTGCCGGCGGTGATGCTCAGGTCCTGCGCGTTGATCGCGCCGTCGATGCGCACCGAACGCGCGACCAGGTCCAGCACCTGCTGTGCGGTCGCGTTCAGCCCTGTGCCGGTGACGAGGATGTCGCCCTGGCTCACGTTGAAGCCGCCCAGGCTGCCGTCCGCGCGCATGAAGGGCAGGCCGGTGCTGAGCGTCACGCGGTCGGTGTTGATGAAGCCGCAACCAGAGCAGGTGATGCCGTACGGATTCGCAAGCACCACATCGGCCTTGCGGCCGAGCACTTCGGTGAAGCCAGCCAGCGTGCTGCGGTTGTTCGACACCACTTCGTTGAGGATCACGCTCGCGGTGTTCGCCGTGTTCTGGTTGGCCATGATCTGGCCGGCGAGCTGCGAGCTGTACGAGATCTGCTGCGTGGTCGTGTTGTTCAGCACCAGCCCGCTCGCGTTCACGTTGAACTGCTGATAGCGGTTGTGCGACAGGCCCGCGGCGTTCGGATTGGCGATGTTCACCACCGTGACGCCATTGCCCGAGACGTAGGCGTTGGTCTGCTGGCCCGGTGCGACGATCACCGAGGGGATGGCCTGCGCGTGCGCGATGCCGGCGCCGAGCACTGCCGCGAGCGCGACAGCTGCAGGGCGCGCGGCCTTGCTGCTCTTGCCGCGTCCGCGCGCGGTTTCCGCGACGGCGACCCAGGCGTGAACGGCGTTGTTCCAGACGATGCGATAGACGTGGTTCATGCTGATTCCTTGGGTCTCACAGGGCGTACGAGAGGCGGACGCTGTAGATCGTCCCTTCGGGGGTCATCGATGAAGGCAGGTGGCCGGCGCGCGAGGCGAAGAGGTCCACGCTCAGCCCGCGCAGCTGGAAGGCGACGCCCAGCGTGACGCCGGACATCGAGCCTGAAGTCACACCTGGCGGCCGGTTGTCGACGCTGCCGAAGTCGTAGCCGACGTAGACGCGACCCGCCAGCGGCTCGCTGCCGATGGTGGTCTGCCAGGGCAGCGAGACATCGTTGCGCCAGAACCAGCCGTTGTCGCCGCTCAGCGTGTTGAGCATCGAGCCGCGCACCGAGCTCGATCCGCCAATCAGGATCTGCTGGGAGCCGTAGAGCGTGTCGTTCGCGTACTGGCCGCTGAACTGGCTGGACCACAGCACGGGCTGCTTGCCGGCCTCGAAGCGGCGGTTGAAGCCGAGGTCGAGCGTGAACTTGCCGAACTGTGCGTGCGGCTTGTCGCCCGGCAGGAATTCCGGGTCTTCCAGCGCGCCGAGGATGCGCAGGCCGCGTACATACGCAAACCGGCCATTGACGATGCCGCCCGCCGCCTGCGTGAAGAGCGTGCCACCGAGATCGAGCGTGGTCAGCTTGCGGCTGCCCACGTCGAGGAATTCGCCGCCGAGGAAGTTGCGGGTGTCCTGCGCCGTCAGGTGCGTGCCCAGCGAGACGCGGCTGGCCTGGTCGCGAAAGATGACGCGATCCGCACCGAGGCTCTGCGTCGAGGTCGTACCGGCCGACGTCAGCTTGTTGCCGCTCGGCAGGTCCAGCGTGTTGACGTAGTTGCTTTCGCTGACGTCGAGGCTGAAGGTGTTGTAGCCCCAGGGCACGACGGCGCGCAGTGCGGTGTTGTCGGAGTTGTGCTCGCTGTCGTTGGGCACCGACTGGCGGCGCGTGATCGCGATCAGTTCGTTGAGTCCGAGCAAGCTGTCGAAGCTCAGCGTGGCCGATGCGTTGTCGCGGCCGGTGGAGGGCGTGCCGAGGTTGTCGTAGGTGGCGAACAGGCTCACCGGGAACGTCGACTGGTTGCGCACCACCACCACGCTCTGGCCGGGCTTGGTGCCTGGTTGCACGTCGAGCGTGGCCGAGTTCGACGACAGGCTGTTGAGCTGGTCGATGCCCTGTTCGAGGTCGCGCAGGTTGAGCCGGTCGCCCGGCCGCGCCGGAAATGCGCCGGGGATCGACACCTTGGCATTGCGGCCCGACTGCTGCAGGTCGAAGCGCTCGATGGTGCCTTCGATCACCGTGATCTCCAGCACGCCGGTGCGCAGGTCCTGCGCCGGAAGGTACGCGCGGGTGGTGATGTAGCCGCGGTCGATGTAGCTCTTCGTCAGCGTCGCGAGGATGGCCTCGAGATCCTTTGCGGCAAGGCAGCGGCCGGCGTTGTTCTGGACGATCTCGCGCTGCACGTAGTCCGGGAGCAGATCGGCGCCGTGGATCCGGATCTCGCGGATGTCGCGGCAGGGCACGCCGAGGTCCGGCACGGTGACCTGAGGCTGCATCGAGCGCAGGTCGGTGCCGCCGCGGGGCGCCTGTTGCTGAAGCGCTCGGTCCTGTTCGTCACGCAGGCGCTCCTGCTGCTGGCGCTCGATGATCTGGTTCTGGCGATCGATGGTGCGCGGATCGATCTGGGCGTGGGCGGAAAGGCCGAACAGCAACGCCGGCAAGGCGAGCAGCGGCGCGACTTGTAACCGGACAGACGGACGGAGGCCGTCTGCAGACGGCAGGGGAAAAGTAAAGGGCATGTTCGCGGCTCGGGGAGACGAACCTGTTCCGCATATGAATGCAGCCCCCTCCGGGCTCGGAATCAGGTCGATTTAGGCGCGCGAACTTTTACATATATTTGCAATTGTGGCCATCCCGGAATCCTGTGATGTGGCGAAAAAGTTCACAAGTTCTGGGGGAGCCGATGAGCGCTTGACAGGCTCAGACCAGCCCTCGCTCGGCCATCGACAGCGTCTGGCCGCGACCGACCACCATGTGATCGAGCACCCGCACGTCGACGATCGCAAGGGCGCTCTTGAGCGTCTGGGTCAGCATCTCATCGGCGCGCGAAGGCTCGGTGCAGCCGCTCGGATGGTTGTGTGCCAGCACGACTGCGGCGGCGCCGTGGTGCAGCGACCGGGCCACTACCTCGCGCGGGTAGACGCTGGTCTGCGTCAGGGTGCCGCGGAAAGCTCTTCCATCGCGATCAGGCGGTGTCGAGCGTCCAGGAAGAGCGCCGCAAAGACCTCGTGCGGCTTGTCCGTGAGGTGAAGCTGCAGATATTGCTTCACGGTTTCCGGGGTGTCGAAGACCGGGTTCTGCTTCAGGCCTTCGGCCATCGCGCGGCGGGCGAGTTCGAGAACGGCAGCGAGTTCCGCGCGCTTGGCGGTGCCGCCCAGTCCCTTGATGCGCTTGAGGTCGTCGAGCTTCGCATGCAGCAGGCCGGAGATGCCGTCGAACTCGGCGAGCAGTTCCTGTGCGAGTTGCAGCACGTTCTTTCCGCGGATGCCGGTGCGCAGCAGCAGGGCCACCAACTCGGCATCGGCCAGCGCGCCGGCGCCGAATTCCATGAGCTTCTCGCGCGGCCGCGACTCCTCGATCAGGTCCTTGAATGACATGTCTTCTACGGGGTTCTGGCCCCTCTCCCTAAAATACGGCCCTCAGTCTATAGCGGCCTCCCACCTTGTCTTCGACCACTCAGCCCGCCGTCGTCACGGCCGGTTCCTTCCTCACCCTGCACTACCGCCTGGCCGGTCCTGCGGGCGACATCATCAATACCTTCAACGACAAGCCCGCCACGCTGTCGCTCGGCACCGGCGAGCTTTCGCCCGCGGTCGAGCAGCGGCTGATCGGCATGGAAGAGGGCACGCACGCCACCTTCGATTTGCCGGCCGGTGCGGCTTTCGGCGATCGCAATCCCGACATGCAGCAGTGGGTCGCGCGCAAGCTGCTCGCACAGATGGGCGACCCCGACGAGCAGTACGCGGTCGGCGACGTGGTGCAGTTCCCGACGCCGGACGGCACCGGCAGCTACGCCGGCGCGGTGATCGAATCGAACGAGACCGCCGTGCGCTTCGACTTCAACCATCCGCTCGCAGGTCAACCCGTGACCTTCGAGGTCAAGCTGATCGGCGTGCTGTGAGCAGGGTCCAAGAAGTCATCCTGGCCGAGCCGCGCGGCTTTTGCGCGGGGGTGGATCGCGCGATCGAGATCGTCGAGCGCGCGATCGCGAAGTTCGGCGCACCGATCTACGTGCGCCACGAGATCGTGCACAACACCTTTGTCGTCAACGAGCTCAAGGCCAAGGGTGCGGTCTTCATCGAGGACCTCGCCGAGGTGCCGCCCGGCGCGACACTGGTGTTCAGCGCGCACGGGGTCAGCAAGGCGGTGCAGGCCGAGGCGCGCGAGCGCGGTTTCGAGATCTTCGACGCCACCTGCCCACTGGTGACCAAGGTCCACGTCGAAGTGGCGAAGCTGGCCAAGGAAGGCTACGAATTCATCATGATCGGCCACAAGGGCCATCCGGAAGTCGAAGGCACGATGGGCCAGCTCTCCAGCGGCATCCATCTGGTGGAGGACGTGGAAGACGTCGCGCGCGTGGCGCCTTCGCAGACCGAGAAGCTCGCGGTCGTCACGCAGACCACCTTGTCGGTCGATGACGCGGCCGAGATCTCCGCCGCGGTGCGCGCACGCTTCCCGAAAGTGCGCGAGCCCAAGCAGCAGGACATCTGCTATGCGACGCAGAACCGGCAGGACGCGGTGAAGGTCCTCAGCCCGCAGGTGGACCTGGTGATCGTGGTCGGCAGCCCGACGAGTTCCAACAGCAACCGCTTGCGCGAGCTGGCGCAGCGTCTCGGCACTGAAAGCTACATGGTCGATTCGGCCGCCGAGCTCAAGCCCGAGTGGTTCGAAGGCAAGACTCGCGTCGGCTTGACGGCAGGCGCGTCGGCGCCCGAGGTGCTGGTGGGCGAGGTGATCGATCGGATCAAGGCGCTCGGCGCGGTATCGGTGCGCAAGATGGATGGCATCCAGGAGACGCTCAAGTTCCCGCTGCCCAAGGGCCTCAAGCTTGAAGACGTTCCTGCGCCGGGGCATATCTCGTGACTGGCAGCGGGGTCGTCGACTGGCGCGCGGAGATCGAAGCCGCTTCGAAGCGTGCGCATGAACGCGCACCCGGGTTCCTTCGCGAGACGCCGCTCTGGAAGCTGCAGGGCGGAGCACTGGGTCTTGCGGCACGCAATGTCGAGGTGTGGCTGAAGCTCGAACATCTGCAGATCAGCGGCAGCTTCAAGGCACGCGGGATGATGAACCGGCTGCTGGCCAACGAAATCCCCGCGAGCGGGGTCATCGTGGCTTCAGGCGGCAATGCCGGCATCGCGACGGCCGCGGCCGCGCAGGCGCTGGGGGTGCATTGCGAAGTCTTCCTGCCGAATCTGTCGTCCGAGGCCAAGCGCGCGCGGCTTCGTGCGCTGGGCGCCCAAGTGGTGGTCGGCGGCGATGCATACGCCGATGCGCTCGCCGCCTGCCTCGAACGGCAGCGCGAGACGGGTGCCCTGTTGACGCACGCCTATGACCAGCCCGAGGTCGTTGCGGGCGCCGGCACGCTCGGCCTCGAGATCGAACGGCAGGGCGGTTTGCCCGATTCGGTGCTCGTCAGCGTCGGCGGCGGCGGCTTGATCGGCGGCCTGGCTGCGTGGTTCGAATCGCGTACCCGCGTGGTGGCGCTCGAACCCGAGCGTGCCCCGACCTTGTTCAAGGCGCGAGAGGCCGCCGAGCCGGTCGACGTCGAAGTTGGCGGCATCGCGGCCGATTCGCTCGGCGCACGGCGCATCGGAAGCATTTCCTGGGGCATCACGCAGCTACACGTGCCTGAAGCGCTTCTGCTGACGGATGAGGCGATCCGCGCGGCGCAACTTTGGCTGTGGCAGGAACTGAAGCTTGCCGTCGAGCCGGCGGCTGCGTTGCCACTGGCGGCGTTGCAGAGTGGCGCCTACGTGCCGCGCGACGGCCAGAAGATTTGCCTCATCGTCTGCGGCGCGAACGTGGACCCTGCGACGCTCGCCTGAAGTCCCGGTCGATCAGGCCGGTGGATGGTCGACATTGACTATCCAGGGCACGCCGAACTTGTCTTCCAGCATGCCGAAGCCCGGCGACCAGAAGGTTGCCGCATAGGGCATCGTGACCTTGCCGCCGGCGGAGAGGGCGCTGAAGAGCTGCTCGCCTTCCTTCACGTCCTTGGCCTGAACCGACAGCGAGAAGCCCTTGTAGCCCTCGTGCTTGTAGTCGGGCGGTGCGTCGGACGCCATCAGCTTGTGACCGCGGGCCGACAGCGTGGCATGCATGATCTTGTCCTTGTAGTTGTCGGGCGTCTGCGCCCCCATGGGGCTCTCAGCGAAGGTCATGCTGAATTCGATCTTGCCGCCCAGGCACTTGGCGTAGAACGCAAGCGCCTCGGCCGCATCGCCTTTGAACGTCAGATAGGCTTCCATGTTGGCTCCTTGAGGTGTGTGTCGGAGGTCCACGATGCACGCGCACCTAAAATCGCGCAATGCTCGATATCACACTGTTACGCAAGGACCTCGCCTCGGTCGTTGCGCGCCTCGAAACCCGCAAGAAGAACCAGCCCTACCTCGACGTCGCCAGGTTCAGTTCGCTCGAGGCCGAACGCAAGACCCTGCAGACCCGCACCGAGGAACTGCAGGCGCGACGCAATTCGCTCAACAAGCAGATCGGGCCGCTGAAGGCCAAGGGCGAGTCGGTCGATGCGCTGATGGCCGAAGTCAACGCACTCAAGGCTGAGCAGGAATCGTCGGCGACCCGCCTCGACGCGCTCCAGCCCGAGCTGCATGCGCTGCTGCTCGCGGTGCCCAATCTGCCGCATGCCAGCGTGCCGGTCGGCGAGGATGAGCAGGCCAATGTCGAGATCCGCCGCTGGAGCCCGAAGGGCGGCGCGGGCGGCTCCGCCGACGCACTGGGATTCGCCGCCAAGGACCATGTCGACCTCGGCACACCGCTGGGGCTGGATTTCGAGATGGGCGCCAAGCTGTCGGGCTCGCGCTTCAATGTGATGAAGGGACCGATTGCACGCCTGCATCGTGCGCTGTCGCAATTCATGATCGACATGCAGACGCAGCAGCACGGCTACACCGAGTGCTACGTGCCCTACATCGTGAATGCCGAGACTTTGCGCGGCACGGGCCAGCTGCCGAAGTTCGAAGGCGATCTGTTCGCCGCGAAGAAGGGCGGTCAGGAAGGCGAGGCCGCGCCGGACCTGCAGGCGCTCTATCTCATCCCGACGAGCGAAGTGCCACTCACGAATTTCGTGCGCGACGAAGTGGTGCCCGAGGCGCAGCTTCCGATCCGCCTGACTGCGCACACGCCGTGCTTCCGCTCGGAAGCGGGCAGCGCGGGGCGCGACACGCGCGGCATGATCCGCCAGCACCAGTTCGACAAGGTCGAGATGGTGCAGATCACGCATCCGGAGAAGAGCTACGACGCGCTCGAAGCGATGGTCGGCCATGCCGAAGCCGTGCTGCAGGCGCTTGAACTGCCGTACCGCGTGGTGCTGCTCAGCACCGGCGACATGGGTTTCGGGTCGAGCAAGACCTACGACCTCGAGGTGTGGCTGCCGGCACAGGACACCTATCGGGAGATCAGCTCGGTCTCGAACTGCGAGGCCTTCCAGGCGCGCCGGCTGCAGGCGCGATTCAAGAATGCGCAGGGCAAGAACGAACTGGTGCACACGCTCAACGGCTCGGGACTGGCGGTGGGGCGGACGCTCGTCGCGGTGCTCGAAAACCACCAGAACGAAGACGGTTCGGTCAACGTGCCTCAGGCACTCAGGCCGTATCTCGGAGGCCTCGAAGTTTTGAGGGCCTGAGAAAAAACTGGTCCAAGCTCTGCTAGAATCGCGGGCTCGACCAACACCGGAGAGGTGGCAGAGTGGTCTAATGTACCTGACTCGAAATCAGGCGTGGGTTCATAGCCCACCGAGGGTTCGAATCCCTCCCTCTCCTCCAATATCTTGGCGATCGCTCTGGTCCAGCCAAGGAAGAACGGGCCCTCAGGGGCCCGTTTTCTTTTGTCCGCTCAACCCGTTGGCATCGGCACGTTGTGTGCATGCGACGTATCGGGGAAGAATTGGAGCAGGACCTTTCTTACAGCGAATTAAGATCGGACGCTCGGCGGGCCGCTGCAGGTTGGCAGAGGTAGCCGGGTCATGGCCCCGCGAGGGGCTTTTTTTGTGCCTGACTGACAAGGGATCCGTATTGCCATGATGGGAAATTCGTCGTTTGCGGGCTTGGGCAACTCGTCCTTCGCCAGCCTCACGCCGGCACCGGCGTCTGCCGACGAGGCCGAGCCGTGGGTTCGCGGCGAGTTGATCCGGAGCCTGATGCGGGCCTCGCGCGGTTCGTACTTGCTGGCTGCGGCACTGATGCCTGCGATGGTGGGCCTGAGCTGGGGGCATGTGCCCGTCTGGCAGCTCATGGTGTGGCTGGCGATCGGCATTGCGGCCACTGGCTGCCGCATCTGGGGCGAACAGATCTATGCGCGTCACTACGCCGATCGCGATTCGGCTGCCCAGCAGTATTTCGTCGACCACTACCGTTTTCTCTGGAGCACCAGCGCGTTCGCCTGGGGCCTGTCGATCCTGATCTTCTTCGAGCGCACGCCGCTGGTGAACCAGTTCATGAGCTGGCTCATCGTGGCCGGCGTCGCGACTTTTCCGCTCAATGGGCTGGCGCTTCATCCGCCGCTGCTCAAGCGCTACGTCAACACGCTGTTCTTCACGATGCTCGCAGCGATCGCGCTGCGGATGATCGAGCTGAACTTCGAGAAGCCGCATTTCCACTACGGCTTCTTGATGCTGCCGGGCCTGCATTGGTGGTTGCTGCTGCGCGCAGGCCGGCGGATCCACGAGACGGCGCGCAACAGTTTCGAGCTGCTCTTCCACAACCACATCCTGATCAATTCGCTCACGCAGCAGCGCCAAGCGGCGGTGTCTGCGGTGGCAATGAAGAACCGCTTCCTCGCGAGTGCCGCGCACGACATGCGCCAGCCAGTGCTTGCGCTGTCTCTCTACGCCGACTGGCTGCGCAACGAGCCCGAGCTGGTCGCCGAGATCGCGCCGAAGATCGTGCGTGCCACGCATGCGGTGAATGCGCTTTTCGATTCGCTGTTCGACCTCGCACGCATCGATTCGGGGCAGGTGCGCTTGCACATCGAGCGGGTCGACGTCGCTCAACTGCTGCACGATCTCGAGCTTCAATACCGCCCGGTCGCGGAAGCGAAGGGCCTGACGTTCCGCATGCATGTGACGCCGGGGACGGTGCTCACCGATCCGATCCGGGTGCGCCGCATGATCGGCAACCTGCTCGCCAATGCGATCAAGTACACCGCCGAGGGCGGCGTGCTGCTGGCGTCGCGGCAGACGCGCGACGGCTTGCGGGTGGAGGTCTGGGACACGGGCATCGGCATTGCCCGCGAACACCTGCGCGACGTGTTCCTGGAGTTCTACAAGGTGGCTGACCACGCTGGCACCTCGGACGGCTTCGGCCTTGGCCTTGCGATCGTTGCGCGCCTGTCGCACGCGTTGGGCCACCCGGTCAGCGTCCGGTCGCGCCTCGGCAAAGGCAGCGTGTTCCGCGTCGCATTGCACGACGCGGACGAGAGTCAGGCACAGACCCGAATCTCCGGCGCAGTAGGTTAATCAGGAGATGCCAAGGCTCCCGCGGAACCGGCTTGGCCGGGCCGCCGGGAGCGCCCCCTGCAAGGGGGTGGAGAGCGACACGAAGTGCGCGAGCCTGGGGGTGTGCCCGTTAGCCGGGCAGCAATCCGTTCGTACGTGCGTGGTGGAGTGCTTGCGTACGGCTCTTCACACCCAGGCGGCGGAACAGGCGCCAGAGGTGAACCTTGACGGTGTGCTCGCTGATATCGAGTTCGGTCGCGATGTCGCGATTGCTCATACCCTGGTCGAGCATGGCGATCAGCTGGGTCTGGCGCTTCGACAGCTTGTTGTTGGCCGCCGTCACTGGCTCTTCGGCCTCGGTGTCGGCCATGAGCAGGCCGCGCAGTGCCGCGGTGAGTTCGGCCGAGCTGGCCGACTTCTCGATGTAGGTATCGGCACCGGCCTCGATGCAGGCCTCTTCCATGTCGGCCGAAGGCGAGGCCGAATACACCGCGATCGGGACTTCAGGATAGTCGTGCTTGACGGCGACCACGCCGGAAACGCCCGTGATGTCGGGCAGCTTCAAGTCAAGGCAGAAAAGCCCCGGTGCCCCGTATTGCTTGACGGCGGCGGAGAGTTTGTCGAGGCGTTCGAGTTCGACGATGGTCTCGGCCGGGCGGAGGCGGCGCAGAACCATCACGATGGCGTCGCGCATCAGGGGGTGGTCGTCGATGACGTAGATACTCATGGTTTTCTCACTGTGTGCGCAGTCCGGGTCGTGCCCCTCGCCGCGCGTTGCTTTCTCTCAAATCATCCTTCAGGCCGCTTCGTCGGCCAGTGCATCGAGCGCGGCGGATGCCGCGATCACTCCCCTGTCGTCCATGGGCTCGAGTTGCCCGGCAAGCTGGACCAGCGCGGCACCGCGCTCCTGCTTCAGCGCGGCGATGGCGCGGCCGGCTTCCTGCGGCGTTGCGAACCCTCGGCTTTGTACCAGTTGCGCACCCGTCGCGTCGAGAAACTTGAAGTAGAAAAGACCATCGCTTTCCCTGTATTGCTTGAAGCTCGGACGCGCGACCTTCGCCGCCTTGCGCGTCTCCGGCTTGGCGCTGGAGGCCAGGTTCCGCAGGCCGACCGCATGACGAAGCTCAGTGAGGAAGGGCTTCGACAGCGCACGCGCCTTCTCGGCGCCGGCACGCAGGATCTTTTCGATCCGGGCCGGGTCGTTGATCAATTCGTCGTAATGCTGACGCATCGGCGCGATCTCGCGGTCGATGCGTTCGAAGAGGGTCTGCTTGGCCTCGCCCCAGCCGATGCCGTCGGCGAAGGCCTTGCGCAAGGTCTCGGTCTCCTCGCTGTCGGCGAAGGCCTGGTAGATCTGGAACAGGGCGGAGCCTTCGGTCTCCTTGGGCTCGCCGGGCGCGCGTGAATCGGTGACGATGCCGGCAATGAGCTTCTGCAGATTGGCGCGGGGCGTGAAGAGCGGGATGGTGTTGTCGTAGCTCTTGCTCATCTTGCGGCCGTCCAGACCGGGCAAGGTCGCCACCGCGTCGTCGATCTCGGCTTCGGGCAGCGTGAAGTGCTCGCCATAGAGGTGGTTGAAGCTCGCGCCCATGTCGCGCGCCATCTCGATGTGCTGGACCTGGTCGCGGCCCACCGGCACCTTGTGGGCGTTGAACATCAGGATGTCCGCCGCCATGAGCACGGGGTACATGAAGAGCCCAGCGCTCACGTCCGCGTCGGGGTCTTCGCCCTTGGCGACGTTCTTGTCGACCTGCGCCTTGTAGGCGTGGGCGCGATTGAGCAGACCCTTGCCTGCCACGCAGGTCAGGAACCAAGTGAGCTCGGGAATCTCGGGAATGTCGGACTGCCGGTAGAACGTCACGCGCTCCGGATCGAGCCCGCAGGCGAGCCAGGTGGCGGCGATTTCGAGCGTCGAGCGCTGGATGCGCGCGGGTTCGTCGACCTTGATGAGCGCGTGATAGTCCGCGAGGAAATAGAAGCTCTGCACGTCCGCGCGGCGGCTGAAGCGCACCGAGTGCCGCACCGAGCCCACGTAGTTGCCGAGGTGCGGCGTCCCGCTGGTGGTGATGCCGGTGAGGAAGCGGACGATGTCGGGATTGGACGAGGCCATGAGAAGAAGCTCAGCGGATCAGGGCAATGATGGGAGAGAGCAGCAGGTTGACGACCTCGTAGCCGAAGGCCATCAGGGGCTGTAGCCAATAGGTACTCACGATGCCCGCGAGGACGAGGCCCATGACGATGAAGAAGCCATAAGGCTCGATGCGCGCGAGGATTTCCTGCGCGCGGCCGCGCGGCAGAAGCCCGGCGAGCACCCGGCCGCCATCGAGCGGCGGCAGCGGAAAGAGGTTGAACGCCCACATCACGAGGTTCACCAGCACGCCGCCTTGTGCCATCTTGAGGAAGAAGGTTTCGCTGATGCCGAAAGCGACGAGCGCAACGTAGAAGAGGGCCCAGAGGATGGCCTGGATGAAGTTGGCGGCAGGCCCGGCCAGCGCGACCCAAATCATGTCGCGCTTGGGGTGGCGCAGCCGTCCGAAGCTCACCGGGACTGGTTTCGCATAGCCGAAGAGGAAGCTGCCGGACGTCGCGAAGAACAGCAGCAGCGGCATCAGGATGGTGCCGACCGGGTCGATGTGCTTCATCGGATTGAGCGTCACGCGGCCGAGCACGTAGGCGGTGTTGTCGCCGAAATACCGGGCCACGTAGCCATGCGCCGCTTCATGCACGGTGATCGCGAAGATCACTGGCAGCGCGTAGATAAGCACGGTCTGGATGGTGTTGGAAATGTCCACTTGTGAATTGTCTCAGACGGGTGTTGTGTCCCTTGGGCGACTCAGAGGCCCAGCAAGGCGAGTGGGCCGCGGCCCTCCCGTACCAGCACCGGGTCGCCGCCGGTGCCCATGGGCACGAGGTCGACCACGGTCGTCGGCTCCGACGGGCAGGCGCCCGAATCGATCACCGCACCGATCTGCTTCTCGAATCGTTCGCGGATCTGCTCGGCGTCGTTCATGGCCTGGGTTTCACCGGGCGGGATCAGGGTGGTGGCGAGCAGCGGCTCGCCATGCAGGGTGAGCAGCTCGCACAGCACCTTGTGGTCGGGCATGCGCAAACCGATGGTCTTGCGCTGCGGATGGCTCACCCGGCGCGGGACTTCCTTCGTCGCTTCGAGGATGAAGGTGTAGGGGCCCGGCGTCGCGGCCTTGAGCAGCCGGTACTGCTTGTTGTCGACGCGCGCATAGTTCGCGAGCTCGCTCAGGTCGCGGCAGATCAGCGTGAGATGGTGCTTCTCGTCGACTTGCCGGATGCGCCTCAATTGGTCGACTGCGTCCTTGTCGTCGAGGTGGCAGACCAGCGCGTAGCTGGAGTCGGTCGGCACCGCGACGATCTCTCCGCGCGCGAGCAGGGACGCGGCCTGCTTGAGAAGCCGCTGCTGGGGGTTGTCGGGATGGACTTCGAAGTACTGGGCCATGAAACCGGGCGGGCGAAGTGAGGCCCGCCATTCTGCCGTGAGAAGGGGACGTTCAGGATTCCGCCGGCTCGATCGGCACGTGGCGCTCGCGCACCGTGAGCCACGCGCCCGCGGCACCGCAGACTGCGATCAGGGCCATGCCGGTCAGCGAGACGACGTCGGGCATCTGCGAGAACATGATCCAGCCGCCCAGCGTCGCGAAGGCAATCTGCGCATAGAGATAGGGCGTGAGCGTGGAGGCGGGCGTGCGCTGGTAGGCCAGGATGAGCAGGAAATGCCCGACCGTCCCCATGAAGCCCATCAGGCACAGCAGCGCCCACCACTGCCATGAGGGCAGCGCAGTCCAGACGAAGGGGACCGCGACCGAGGCCAGCAGGGCGCCGACCCAGCCGGTGTAGAAGTGCATCGTGAGCGGGTCCTCCGTGCGCGCGAGCTTGCTCGTCAGCACCTGGAACCAGGCGTTGGTCAGCACCAGCCCGATAGGCAGCAGCACGGCCCAGCTGAAGGCGCCGCCGCCCGGGCGCAGGATCACGAGCGTGCCGACGAACCCGCCCGCGACCAGCGCCCAGCGCAGCGGCGAGACCTGCTCCTTGAGGGTGGTGGCGGCCAGCAGGGTGATGACGAGCGGCGCAATCAGGACGATCGAGGTGAATTCCGCGAGCGGCATGTAGCGCAGGCTGAAGAAGGCCAGCGTGCTCGAGGCCAGGAGCAACGCGCCGCGCAGCAGCTGGTAGCGCGGATGCCGCGTGCGCAGCAGTGCGGTGCCATGCAGCGGCAGCAGCACCATCGTGGTGGCGACGGCCTGGAACGCATAGCGCACCCAGATGCCCATGAGGATCGGCACTGCCGTGGTCGAGAGCTTGGTGGCGGTATCGAGCGTCGCGAAGCAGGCAACCGCCAGTATCACCAAGCCGATCCCGGCGAGGATCCGCTCGGATTCGATGTCGCGCCTGATCCGACTTGTGGCGGCGGCGCCGCCCGGCAGCGAGCTCACTGGATGCGGTGCTCCAGGAGCTCCCACACCGGCGTGAGGTTCCCGGGCAGCCAGGGAAGCTTGCCCAGGTCGCAATGGCTTTCGTCGGGGCTGTGGAAGTCGCTGCCGCGCGAGGCGGCAAAGCCGAATTCCACGGCCTTGTCGGCGTATTCGACGTACTCGGCCGGCGAATGGCTTCCGGTCACCACCTCGATCGCCTTGCCGCCGTGCGCCTTGAATTCGAGGAACAGCGCGTATTCCTCGTTGGCGGTGAACTTGTAGCGGCCTGGGTGCGCGATCACGGCCAGGCCATTGGCGGCGGTGATCCAGGTCACCGCGTCCTTCAGCGTGGCCCAGCGATGCGGCACGTAGCCGGGCTTGCCTTCTGTCAGGTACTTGCGGAAGACCTCCGGCGTGTCGCGGCAATAGCCGCCTTCCACGAGAAATCGGGCGAAATGGGTGCGGGAGATGAGCTCGGGATTGCCGACGAACCTGAGCGCACCTTCGTAAGCGCCCTGGATGCCGACCTTGGCCAGCTGCTCCGACATCTCCTGCGCGCGCTTGCCGCGTCCGCCGCGGGTGTCGTACAGGCCTTCGCTCATCGCGGCATCGTCAGGGTCGAATCCCAGGCCGACGATATGAACCGTCTCGTTCGCGAAGGTGACCGAGATTTCGGTGCCGGTGAGGTACTTGATGCCGTTCTGACGGGCCGCGGCGGCCGCGCGATGCTGGCCGCCGATTTCGTCGTGGTCGGTCAACGCCCAGAGCTCGACGCCGTTGGCCGCGGCGCGCGCGGCGAGTTCCTCGGGTGTGAGCGTGCCATCCGAGACCACGGAATGGCAATGGAGGTCGGCGTTGAGGATCGATGACACGTCACGAATCTTAACTTTCCTGCGCTTTCAGCGCTTTTTGCGGAAAGCCAGCCACGCCGCCACCGCGGTGAAGGTCGCCACGACGCCCACGAGGATCCAGAAACCGTGCTTGTGCTCGGCCAGCGGGATGCCGCCGACGTTCATGCCGAACAGGCCCGCCATGATGTTGATCGGCAGCGCGAGCACCGTGACGACCGTCAGCACGAAGAGGCTGCGGTTGTTGTCCTCGTTGACGTTCGCCGCGATCTCTTCCTGCAGCAGCTTGATGCGCTCCTGCAGAGCGCCCATGTCGCGCAGCACCACCGAGAACTCCTCGGTCGCGGCGCGCAGCTGCTGGGCGTCGGATTCGGACATCCAGTGCGGCGGCGTCTGCAGCAGGCGGAACAGCGCTGCCGGCTCCGGGGCCAGCAGCCGCTGCAGGCGCACCAGTACCCGCCGGAGCATGCCCAGGCGCGCCCGCTTGTGGTCGAGGCGGCCGGCCAGCAGCTCGTCTTCGATCGTGTCGATGCGCGTCGTCACGTCGCGGACGATCCTCACCAGCACATCGGCCTGCACCCGCATCAGGTGTTCGAGGAGTTCGGTGGTCGATCTCGGCGCGTCGCCCGCCTTCACGGCCGTGCGCAGCGCGTCCACCGATCGCAGCGGCTGGCTGCGTGCAGTCACTACCAGTCGCGGGCCGACGCTGATCCACAGTGTCGAGATGTCCGACGGCTCGAAGCTGAAGTCGAAGTGCACGTCGTTGATGACGGCGATCAGCGAGTCGTCCGCGCGTTCGATGCGGGTGGAGTGCAGGCCGTCCTTCAGCGTCTCGTAGAACAGGTCCGACAGGCCCGCATGGCGCGTCAGCCAGCGCTCGGCCTGCGCATGGCTGAGGTTGAAGTGAAGCCACATGAAGGCGCGGTCCTCCGCGTCTTCATGTCCGGCATGCTGGGCCAGCCATGTGGCTGCCTGCGACGAGTCGACCGCGCGCACCGGCTGGGCCGATCCGTCGTCGAACAGGTAGCCGCAGATCAGTCCCGCTTCATCGCTGCCGTAGGCACCGATCGTCCAATCCTGAAGAAGAGCCAAAGCCGGTGTGTCAGAACAGATGAGTGAACAGCCAATAGAGCGTGCCCGACAGCACGATGGCCGCCGGCAGCGTCAGCACCCAGGCCAGCGCGAGATTGCGCAGCGTGGACCACTGCAGGCCCGAGCGGTTTGCCGCCATCGTGCCCGCCACGCCGGACGAAAGCACGTGCGTGGTCGACACCGGCAGGCCGTACATGTCTGCCGCCCCAATGGTGAGCATCGCCACCACTTCGGCGGAAGCGCCCTGGGCATAGGTCAGGTGTGTCTTGCCGATCTTTTCGCCGACCGTGATCACGATGCGCTTCCAGCCCACCATCGTGCCGAGGCCCAGCGCGATCGCGACCACCACCTTGACCCACAGCGGGATGAACTTCGTCGCGTCGTCGATCACCTGCCTGAAGGTGTTGACTCGTGCCTTGGCGTCTTCGTCGAGCTCGATGGCGCCGCTCTTGTCGAGCAGCCGGATGCCTTCGGAGGCCAGGTACATGTCGTTGCGCACGTTGGACACGGCTTCGGCCGGCACGCCGGATATCGAGCCGTGTGCCTTGACCTGCATGCCGATGTCGCCCGCGATCGCCGCGAGCGCTGGCACCACGCCAGCATTGAATTCCTTGGTGCGGACGAAGGTGGAGATCGTCGTGCGTGCCTCTTCGCGCGTGGGCGCCGGACCCGCGGCCGGCGCGCTGCGCAACAGGGCGCCCTGCGCCGATTCGGCCACTGCGACGAACTGCATCGTCTCGTTGACCGGCATTGCGCGATTCAGCGCATAGGCCATTGGCACCGTCCCGACCAGGATCAGCATGATCAGGCCCATGCCCTTCTGTCCGTCGTTCGAGCCGTGTGCAAAGGAGACGCCGGTGCAGGTCAGCACCAGCAGGCCGCGGATCCACAGCGGCGGCGGCTTGTTGCCTTTCGGCTCTTCGTACAGCGCCTTGTTCTTGACGAACACGCGCAGGGTGAGCAGCAGCAGGGCGGCGCAAACGAAGCCCACCACCGGCGACAGCAGCAGCGAATAGCCGACCTTGGTCGCTTGTGTCCAATCGACGCCGCTGGTGCCGTCACGGCCGTGCATCAGCGCGTTGGCGACGCCTACGCCGATGATCGAGCCGATGAGCGTGTGCGACGACGAGGCCGGCAGGCCGAGCCACCAGGTCCCGAGATTCCAGATGATGGCCGCGATCAGCAGTGCGAACACCATCGCGAAGCCGGCGCTCGAGCCCACCTGCAGGATCAGCTCGACCGGCAGCAGCGAAATGATGCCGAAGGCCACGGCACCGCTGGACACCAGCACGCCCAGGAAATTGAACAGGCCCGACCACACCACTGCGAAGTTGGGCGGCAGCGAGTGCGTATAGATCACCGTCGCCACCGCATTGGCGGTATCGTGGAACCCGTTGACGAACTCGAACCCGAGCGCGATCACCAGCGCCACGCCGAGCAGCATGAAGGGCACGTAGGTGGTGACCGGCGCATGAGCGGCGGAGACGTCCTGGACGAGGCTCCATGCCATGTAGAGCAGCCCGGCGGCCAGAAGACCGACGAACACGACCATGGTCGCCGCGTTCGGCTTCGCATCGAGGTGAGGCCGACCGGAGGAGGGGGGTGGGTTGCCGATCGGGCGCGCGGTGGCAATGGAACTCATGATGTTTTGCGGCCTTTTTACTGAGTCGCCAGATGGTCTGCCGGCCATATGACAACGATGTGACGTGCCCGGATTCGCTCACTTTTTGTCACAGGACTGTCATTTGCCGGTCGCAGGATGAGGTTTTCCCTTGCCTAGAGACGGACCATGACGCTCCCCAACATCCTGAGCGACCAGGAAGAACTCATGCAGCGCATCGCGCGCGACCTGGTCGACAGCTACGACGAAGAAATCGAGCTCGAGATCGAAGACCGGAGCATCGAGGAACTCGAATCCGGAAAGATCGACGACAAGGCCGCGCGGCAGGCCTATTTCAAGAACCTGTTCCGCCTTCAGGGTGAGCTGGTGAAGCTCCAGGACTGGGTGCAGAACACCCGGCAGAAGGTGGTCATCCTGTTCGAGGGCCGCGACGCGGCTGGCAAGGGCGGTGTGATCAAGCGCATCACCCAGCGCCTGAACCCGCGCGTGGCCCGTGTGGCGGCGCTGCCGGCGCCGAACGACCGCGAACGCACCCAGTGGTACTTCCAGCGCTACGTGGCGCACCTGCCCGCTGCGGGCGAGATGGTGCTTTTCGACCGCAGCTGGTACAACCGTGCCGGCGTCGAGCGGGTGATGGGCTTCTGCACCGACGACGAGTACGAGGAGTTCTTCCGCACGGTGCCCGACTTCGAGCGGATGCTGGTGCGTTCGGGCATCAAGCTGATCAAGTACTGGTTCTCCATCACGGACGACGAGCAGCACATGCGCTTCCTGAGCCGTATTCACGACCCGCTCAAGCAGTGGAAGCTCAGCCCGATGGACCTCGAATCCCGCCGCCGGTGGGAGGAGTACACCAAGGCCAAGGAAACCATGCTCGACCGCACCCACATCCCCGAGGCGCCGTGGTGGGTGGTGCAGGCCGTCGACAAGAAGAAGGCGCGGCTCAACTGCATCAGCCACCTGCTCGGCCAGCTTCCCTACCAGGACGTCGAGCATGCACCGGTGGTCCTGCCGGCGCGCGAGCGCCATGAGGACTATCTGCGCCATCCGGTGCCCGAGAGCATGTACGTGCCCGAGCAGTACTGATTGCGTCAGCCAGCACGCGTCTGATCGGCCAATCGCCCGGGTAGCCTGCTTCCGTCGAAGCTGCTACCGTGCGCGGACGACCATTGCCGCATATTGATGGCCCGCCGTGCAATCTCTCCGCTCACGCGCGCATACCAGCGCAACCTGAAGGCGCTCACAAAGGCGACGCTGGGCAGCAGCAAGCGCATCGCCAATCAGGTGCAGCGGGCCGCCGCGAAGCAGCTCAAGCCGCCGCCCGGCCGCGGTGACTGGCTGCCCGGCGTGGCGCTGGGTCCGGCAGGCGCTCGGCGCTATCACCTCTACCGGCCGCCCGACCTTCATCTCAAGTTCGGCGAAAAGCTGCCGCTGATGGTCATGCTCCATGGCTGCGGGCAGACCGGGCGGGACTTCGCCATCAGCACCCGCATGAACCGTATCGCCGAGCGCGAAGGCTTCATGGTGCTCTACCCCGAACAGGACCGGATCGCCAATGCGCAAGGTTGCTGGAACTGGTACGACCGCCGCTCGGGCAAGGCTGACGCGGAAGCCGCCACCCTGATGGCTGCGGTCGACCAGGTGCTGATGCTCTATCCGCTCGATCGCGAACGCGTCGCAGTCGCCGGGCTGTCCGCCGGAGCCAGCATGGCGGCGCTGCTGGCGACGCGCTATCCACTGCGCTTCAAAGCTGTGGCGATGCATTCGGGCGTGGCGCCGGGGGCAGCCAGGTCGCCCGCGACCGCGCTGGGCGCGATGCGCGGGCAGCACGTGCCGCCGATGCCCGCCACGGCCGTGGGCAAGGCCATGGGCGCTGCGGCCGTCTTCGCCACGCTGCCGCCGCTGCTGGTGCTTCATGGCGATGCCGACATCGTCGTGTCCGCCAGCAACGCAAGCAGCACCGCGGCGGTGTGGGCAGTCGCCACCGGCGCGCGTGCCGGCGCCATGCGCACCGTGCAGCGTGGCAAGCGCCATCCGATGCGCATCACCGACTTCACGCGCCGGGGACGCGTCGCGGTCACGCTGTGCGAGATCGCCGGCCTTGGCCACGCATGGAGCGGCGGTGCGCCCAGCATGCTGTTCACGGACGCCGCCGGGCCGGACGCGACCAAGCTGGTGTGGGCCTTTGCAGCGCGCCAGTTTCGTCTTGGCGCGGGCCAGCGTCCGCCTTGAATCGGGAGGGAGTCGATCACATGTCCAACATCGCCTACGACGCCAGCCGCGCCGCCTTGTACACCCCGGAGCGCCAAGAGACGCTGTTCGAGAGGGGTTGCCTCTACACGCCGACGCAGTGGGCTGTCGAGGCCGCGCGCCTCGCGTATTACCGGGCGGAGCAGTCGGAAGAAGAGGAACAACGCCTCGCTGCCGCGCTCGCGCAGGCGGGCTTCGGGGAGCCCAGGCTGTTCATCGACGCCGCGACCTTTGCGTTCGGGACGATCCATGGTGGCGACGGCACGACGCTCATCACGTTCCGCGGCACACAGCCCGATGAAATCCGCCACCTCGCCACCAACCTGCAGGCGCAGCAGCTCGATTGGCACGAAAGCGGCGGCCGTGTGCATGCAGGCTTCGCCAAGGCAGTTCGCGGCGTGCTGCCGCAGGTTGTCGATTGGCTCGCGGGCGAGGGGAGGCCGCGCAGCCGCCTCATCCTCGCCGGCCACAGCCTCGGTGCTGCGCTTGCCACGCTGGCCGCGAGCGTCCTCAAACCCGAGATGCTCATCACGCTCGGCTCGCCGCGCGTCGGCGACGCGGAGTTCGTCTCGACGCTTGCGCACCTCAACGTCATGCGTCTGGTGGACGGATGCGACGTTGTGACCCAGCTTCCGCCGGCGCTGTCGTTTTATGCGCATGCGGGTGCGGTGACCTATATCACCTGCATCACCGGCGAATGCATCGACGATCCTGCGCCGACCATGATCGAGGCGGATCGCATCGAAGGACGGGCGAAGTATGCGTCGGAGCATGCGTGGAAGCCGGGGGCCGTGCTGCTGCGCGAGTTGGCGGACCACGCGCCGATCAACTACGCGCGGGCGTTCTTCGGGTAAATGTCGTCGACTCCCCAGCTGTTCTCAAATTTGCTGCATTTGAAGCAAATTTGAGAACACGTCCGAGCGCACGGCGCTTCGGGCTTGTACGCCACTGGGCGTATTTCGGCTCCGCAGCCGAATCCGCAGACTCTCTCCATCGTTCAAACCACAGGAGAAGGTCTCATCATGCAACGTCGTTTCACCCTCAAGGCGCTCACCGCCGCCGTCGCGCTGGCAGGCCTTTCGGCCGCGCCCGTGTTCGCACAGGACACCATCAAGGTCGGCGTGCTGCACTCGCTCTCCGGCACGATGGCGATCTCTGAAACCGTGCTCAAGGACACGGTGCTCATGGCCATCGACGACATCAACGCCAAGGGCGGCGTGATGGGCAAGAAGCTCGAGCCGGTGGTGGTCGATCCGGCTTCCAACTGGCCCCTGTTCGCGGAAAAGACCAAGCAACTGCTCGGTCAGGACAAGGTGTCGGTGATCTTCGGCTGCTGGACCTCCGTCTCGCGCAAGTCGGTGCTGCCGGTCGTCGAGGAGATGAACGGCCTCCTGTTCTACCCCGTGCAGTACGAGGGTGAAGAGCTGAGCAAGAACGTGTTCTACACCGGCGCGGCGCCCAACCAGCAGGCCATTCCCGCTGTCGACTACCTCATGAGCAAGGAAGGCGGCGGTGCGAAGCGCTGGGTGCTGCTGGGCACCGACTACGTCTATCCGCGCACCACCAACAAGATCCTGCGCGCCTACCTCAAGAGCAAGGGCGTGGCCGACAAGGACATCGACGAGAAGTACACCCCGTTCGGTCATAGCGACTACCAGACCATCGTGGCCGACATCAAGAAGTTCTCGGCTGGCGGCAAGACGGCGGTGGTGTCGACCATCAACGGCGACTCCAACGTGCCGTTCTACAAGGAACTGGGCAACGCGGGCCTGAAGGCCAAGGACGTGCCGGTGGTGGCGTTCTCGGTCGGCGAGGAAGAACTGCGCGGCGTGGACACCAAGCCGCTCGTGGGCCACCTCGCGGCATGGAACTACTTCATGAGCATCAAGAACCCGACCAACACGGCGTTCATCAAGCAATGGAGCGACTACGCCAAGGCCCACAACATCGCCGGCCACAAGGACAAGCCGCTGACCAACGACCCGATGGAAGCCACCTGGATCGGCATCCACATGTGGAAGCAGGCGGTCGAGAAGGCCAAGAGCACGGATACCGACAAGGTGATCGCTGCGATGGCCGGCCAGACCTTCACCGCACCGTCGGGCATCGTCTCGAAGATGGACGAGAAGAACCACCACCTCCACAAGAGCGTGTTCATCGGCGAGATCAAGGCCGATGGCCAGTTCAACGTGGTGTGGAAGACGCCGGGTCCGGTCCGCGCCAAGCCGTGGAGCCCGTACATCGAGGGCAACGACAAGAAGCCTGACTACCCTGCCGGGAAGTCGCTCTGACCCCCAGCCTCGCCCACTTCGTGTGGCTCTGACACCCCCTTTCAGGGGGCAACACCAGCGGACCGGCGGAGCCGGTTCCGCGGTGTTTCTGAGATAGGGAACGTCGTGTTCAAACTCTTGCGCCACATTCAATTGCTTGCGGTCTTGCTTGCGCTGGTTTCAGGGAACTCGCATGCGCTGACTGCGGACGAAGCGAAGGCCATCGCTTCGGGCGATACCGAAGCGCGCATTGCGGCGCTCAACAAGGCGGTGGCTGCCGCCGATGAGAAGACGGGCGCATTCATTCAAGCCATGTCGGATGACGCGGTGAAGGTCACCGAAGACAAGGTGTTCGTCATCAAGGACGACAAGGCGTTCGACCCGGTCACCGGCGCGGAGCTGAAGCTCCCGGACGATGCCGAGGACGTGGTCAACAACAACATGATGCGTGGCGCGCTCGATGCAGCGCAGGCCGCGCTGAAGCTCACGAGCAAGGACGATGCTGTGCGCGCTGAAGCGGCACAGGCGTTGTTCAAGGAGCCTGATGAATCGCGGCTGCCGATGGTCGAGAAGGCACTGGCTGCCGAGACCAATCCGAAGATCAAGGCGCAGCTCGAACTGGTGCGAGCGGCGAGCCTGCTCAGCAGCGCCGACAAGGGCAAGCGGCTGGACGCGGCAAAGGCGCTTGGCGACAGCCGGAGCCCGGATACGAAGCTGCTGCTGAATCAGCGGCTTGCCGACGAGACTGAAGCGGATGTGAAGGCGGCGATCACTGCGTCGATCAGCAGCATCGATGGCTCGCTCGTGTGGGGCGATCGCATCAACGCAGTGTTCAGCGGCATCAGTTTGGGTTCGGTTCTGCTGCTTGCGGCATTGGGACTCGCGATCACCTACGGGCTGATGGGCGTGATCAACATGGCGCATGGCGAGCTGATGATGATCGGCGCCTATGCAACCTACGTGATGCAGGGCATCTTCCAGCGCTACCTGCCGGAGTCGATGTTCGGCTGGTATCTGGTGGCGGCTATTCCCGTCGCCTTTCTTGCATCCGCCTTCGTCGGTGCGGTGCTCGAACGCGGCGTGATCCGTTTCCTCTACGGTCGTCCGCTCGAAACGCTCCTCGCCACCTGGGGGATCAGCCTGATGCTCCAGCAGCTCGTGCGTTCGATCTTCGGGGCGCAGAACGTCGGCGTCGAGAACCCGGCCTGGATGAGCGGCGGCCTGAACCTGCTGAGCAACGTCACGCTGCCGTGGAACCGCATCTGCATCATCATCTTCGCGGGCCTGGTGTTGCTCGCGATGGGTTGGCTCATCGGCCGCACACGCCTCGGGCTCTTCGTGCGCGGCGTGACGCAGAACCGGCCGATTGCGTCGTGCATGGGCGTGAACACTGCGCGCATCGACACCTACGCCTTCGCGCTGGGCTCGGGCATTGCCGGGCTCGCGGGTTGTGCACTGTCGCAGATCGGCAATGTCGGGCCTGACCTGGGGCAGAGCTACATCGTCGATTCGTTCATGGTGGTCGTGATGGGCGGTGTCGGCCAGCTCGCGGGCACCGTGTATGCGGCCATGGGCCTTGGCATCCTCAACAAGTTCATCGAAGGCTGGGCTGGCGCGGTGCTCGCGAAGATCGCGGTGCTGGTCTTCATCATCATCTTCATTCAGAAGCGGCCGCAGGGCATCTTCGCAGTCAAGGGGCGGAGTGCCGAGGCATGAGCAGCAGCAAAGTCGTACTTCCCTCCAAGGGCCCACTCCTGAGCGGCAAGGGCTGGACCGCCTTCTTCGTGGCGCTGATCGTGGTCTGCGCGCTCGCACCGGTGCTCAACATGGCGGTGCCGGCCGGCAGCGCGCTGCACATGAGCGACTACGCAGTGGCACTGGTCGGCCGCATCATGTGCTACGCGATCTGCGCGCTCGCGATGGATCTAATCTGGGGCTACACCGGCATCCTCTCGCTCGGGCATGGCCTCTTCTTCGCGCTTGGCGGCTACATGATGGGCATGTACCTCATGCGCCAGATCGGCCGCGACGGCAACTACAAGAGCGACCTGCCGGACTTCATGGTGTTCCTCGACTGGAAGGTGCTGCCGTGGCACTGGGCGCTCAGCGACAGCTTCATCGCCACGCTGATCCTGATCGTCGCGGTGCCGGGGCTCATCGCCTTCGTGTTCGGCTTCTTCGCCTTCCGCTCGCGCATCAAGGGCGTGTACTTCTCGATCATCACGCAGGCGATGACCTTTGCGGCGATGCTGCTCTTCTTCCGCAACGAGACGGGCTTCGGCGGCAACAACGGCTTCACCGACTTCAAGCGCATCCTGGGCATCCCGATCGCGACGCAGGAAATGCGCATGGTGCTTTTCGTGCTCACCGGGCTGACGCTGCTGGGCTTCCTGCTGCTGTCGAAGTGGCTCATCGGCAGCAAGTTCGGCCGCGTGCTGCAGGCCATCCGCGATGCGGAGTCGCGCGTGATGTTCTCGGGCTACAACCCGCTGGGCTACAAGCTCACCATCTGGGTGATCTCGGCCGTGATGTGCGGCGTGGCCGGTGCACTCTATGTGCCGCAAGTCGGCATCATCAATCCGGGCGAGATGAGCGCGGCCAACTCGATCGAGATCGCGATCTGGACTGCGGTTGGCGGCCGCGCGACGCTGATCGGGCCGGTCATCGGCGCCTTCATCGTCAATGGCGCGAAGAGCTGGCTCACCGTGGCCTATCCCGAATACTGGCTGTACTTCCTCGGCGCGCTGTTCATCGCCGTCACCCTGTTCCTGCCGGACGGCATCGTCGGGCTGGTGAAGAAGCTGACATCGAGAGAGAAGAAGGCCGCAGCGGTGGAGGCGGAGCCCGGTGAGGCCCGCCAGCAGCCGCAGCGTTCGGTCGCTGCCGAGCAGGGTGTCGAACCCGCATCGCTCACGCCGCCGCTGGCCGTTGAACCCAAGGGAGCACGCGCATGACCCCCGATCTGATGGACGCCGGCGCCGAGCGCGTCGCCCGGCACATCGCTTTCGAGCAAACCCTGCACACCGAATCCGGCGGTCGCGCCGCGGGCTACGGCCGGCACATGACGCCCGGCGAAGTTGATGTGACGCACGGCCGGATCCTCTACCTGGACGACGTGAGCGTGAGCTTCGACGGCTTCAAGGCGATCAACAAGCTGTCGCTCGACATCGCGCCTGGCGAGCTACGCTGCATCATCGGGCCGAACGGCGCGGGCAAGACCACGATGATGGACATCATCACCGGCAAGACCCGGCCGGACGAAGGAACGGTGTTCTTCGGCAGCACCATCGACTTGCTGCGCCACAAGGAAGCCGAGATCGCGCAGCTCGGCATCGGCCGCAAGTTCCAGAAGCCGACAGTGTTCGAGCAGCTCACCGTGTTCGAAAACCTCGAACTGGCGCTGAAGACCGACAAGGGCGTGAAGTCGTCGATGCTCTTCAAGCTCGATTCGGAACAGTGCGATCGCCTCGCCGAGGTGCTGCACACCATCCATCTCGAAAGCAGCGTGCTGCGGATGGCGGGCAACCTGAGCCACGGGCAGAAGCAATGGCTGGAGATCGGCATGCTGCTGATGCAGGACCCGAAGCTGCTGCTGCTCGATGAGCCGGTGGCCGGCATGACCGACGAAGAGACCGCGCGCACAGCCGAGCTGTTCCTCTCGCTCAAGGGCAAGCATTCGCTGATGGTGGTGGAGCACGACATGAGCTTCATCCGCACCATCTCCGAGATCGTCACGGTGCTCTGCGACGGCTCGGTGCTCGCGCAGGGTACGCTCGACGAAGTGCAGGCGGACGAACGGGTCATCGAGGTCTATCTGGGTCGCTAAGGAAGCACCGCATGCTCACCGTCAAGAACATCCATCAGTACTACGGCGGCTCGCACATCCTGCGCGACGTCAGCTTCGAGGCGCGACTCGGCAAGGTCACCGTGCTGCTCGGCCGCAATGGCGTCGGCAAGACCACGCTACTCAAGTCGCTGATGGGCCTCGTGCCCATCAAGAGTGGCAGCATCGAATTCGACGGCGCGCCGATCCACAAGCGCACGCCCTACGAGCGCGCCCGTGCGGGCATGGGCTTCGTGCCGCAGGGCCGCGAGATCTTCGCGCGACTCACGGTCGAGGAAAACCTTCGCATGGGTCTCGCCTACAAGTCGGGCAGCACGCCGGTGCCGCCGGAACTCTACGAGCTCTTCCCGGTGCTCAAGCAGATGCTGAACCGGCGTGGCGGCGATCTGTCGGGCGGGCAGCAGCAACAGCTCGCGATCGCCCGTGCGCTGGCGCCGAAGCCCAAGCTGCTGATCCTCGACGAGCCGACCGAAGGCATCCAGCCGAGCATCATCAAGGACATCGGCCGCGTGATCCGCATGCTGGCCGACCGCGGCGACATGGCGATCGTGCTGTGCGAGCAGTACTACGACTTCGCTCAGGAACTGGCCGACGACTACCTGGTGATGGAGCGGGGTGAAGTCATTGCGCGAGGGCTCGGCAAGGACATGGAAGCCCAGGGCGTGCGCCAACTCGTCGCGATCTGATCAGCTTGCGGGTGGCTGCGCGGCGGCCATGCGTTCGCGGGCGAGTTTTGCGAAGGCCTGCAACTCAGCCGCATTCAGGTCGGACACTGCCCAGGCCTGCATGCCGCCTTCGGTCCAGCGCACCATGTTGTAGCCGCGGCGCGCGACCAGCTGCTGAGCGGAAGCCGCATCACGCGAATCCGGCCAGACGAACAGGTTGACGACGTGCTGCCCCGACCGGTAGACCAGCGCCGCCACGGCACGCCCTTCGATGTAGTCGAGCCGGGCGCCGATCAGCGGATGGCCTTCTGCCGCGAGATCGACTACCGGCGGAGAGAAATCGAGCTTGCCGGCGAACCAAGGCTTGACGGTGTGATGGTCCGTCGACGCCACATCCATCAGATGCCCGGCCATGAG
Source organism: Variovorax sp. Sphag1AA (assembly GCF_014192575.1). GTDB lineage: Bacteria > Pseudomonadota > Gammaproteobacteria > Burkholderiales > Burkholderiaceae_C > Variovorax. The sequence continues at coordinate 620,302 of NZ_JACHYC010000002.1, forward strand.
CGAACGGATGTGGCTGTCGGTGACCGCGTCGTCGAGCGCATTGGTCGCTGTGCCCAGCAGCAAGACGAACGACAGGCCCCACGCCGTGGCGGCACCCGCGCCGAAGAGTCCAATTGCCTGCAGCCAGCGCGGGCGTGCCTTCGGGCGCGGTGGCGGCACGTAGGTCGGCGCGCCTTCCGCGTTCCGCACGCCCGCACGGATGCGTTCGGCCAGCGCGGGCGGCGGCGCATGCCGCGTGGCGTCCCGCCGGATCAGCTTGCCGAGATCGTCCGCTTCAGTGGGTTGCATCGCGATGGGCTCCTGGTTTGTCGGGTGGCGCTTCCTCCTGGAGCGCATTGCGCAGCAGCGCGCGGGCGCGGGAGAGGCGCGACATCACCGTCCCGACCGGGATGCCGGCAATGCGCGCAATTTCCTCGTACGACATGTCTTCCATCTCGCGAAGCACGATGACCTCGCGGAACGGCGGTGCGAGCGCTTCGATGGCCGCATCGATGCGCCGGCCGAGGGCGCGCTGTTCCCAAGCCGCAGCGGGATCGCCGCCGTCGCGCTGTGCTGCGCCGATGCCGGCGTCCTCCGTGCCGGCATCGCGAAACTCGTCGAACTCCACCTGATCCGCCAGATGGCGCGACTGGCGCATCGTGTCGTAGCACGCGTTGCGCACGATGCCCAGCAGCCACGGCCGCGCATCGCCGCCGCGCAGGTCGTCGAAGAATCGGAACGCGCGCAAGTAGGCCTCCTGCACCGCGTCTTCGGCCTGCTGGTCGTCGCGCAGCAGCCAGCGCGCCAGGTTGTACGCGGCGGGCAGGTGCGGCAGGGCCGCGGTCTCGAATCGGCGGGTGCGGTCGTTCAACGCTGTCTTCCCCTTGCATGACGGGGCACGTCGCAGGTTTATTCCCGAACGGGCGGGACAGGCGGCGCCGCCGTCATGCACAGCGCGATTCTGTTCCTTCCCGCCCCATCGGGGAGCCCTTTCACGGCTGGAAGGCGCTACGCTCTGGCCAGTCCAACAACCAGAGCCGCCCGCCATGCCGATGCCTCCCGCTGTCTGCCTGTTGCCTCCGGGGAGCTTCGCATGGAGCAGCTGAGCCTGCTTCTGGTGGAACACGCCATCGCGGTCGTGTTCGTCGCCACCTTCTGTGCGCGGGTGGGGCTGCCGGTGCCGGCGTCGCCGCTGCTCGTGGTGGCCGGTGCGCTGGCCGCAATCGCGCAGCCGGTGTTGCTGGTGGGCATGGTGGCCGCGTCCTGGATCGCGAACCTGCTCGGCGATGCCGTCTGGTTCTATGCGGGGCGGCTCTATGGCTACCGTTTCATGCGGCTGCTCTGCAAGATCTCGATGTCGCCAGATTCCTGTGTGCGCCGCAGCGAAACGCTGATCGGCCGATGGGGCGGGATGTCGCTGGTGCTGGCGAAGTTCGTGCCGGGCGTGTCGGTGATCGCGCCGCCCATGGCGGGTGCGCTGGGGATGTCGTCGTGGCGTTTCGTGGCGTTCGACACCGCCGCTGCGCTGCTGTGGACCGGCATCTTCCTCGCGCTGGGCTGGATCTTCCGCGACCAGATCCAGGCGGTGCTCGATGCCATGTCGCAGGCGGGCGGCATCGCCATCGTGGCGCTCGTCGTCGTGCTCGCCGTGATGCTCGCGGTGCGCTACTGGCGGCGCCGCACCTTCATGCGCCTGACCGGCATGCCGCGCGTGACCGTCGGCGAGCTGTTGACGATGATGGACGGCGAACCGCCGCCGATCGTCATCGACGTGCGCGGCGAGGCAGGCGTGCAGGTGGATCCGCGGCGCATTCCCGGTGCCCTCGCGATCGCGCTCAAGGACATCCAGCAGAGGCGCGTCGAGTTGCCCTTCGAAGGCGGCGACCGCGAGGTCGTGCTCTATTGCAGTTGCCCGAACGAGGTCTCGGCCGCGCTGGGCGCGCAGGCGTTGGCTTCGCGGGGCATCAAGCGGGCGCGACCGCTGGCGGGTGGGCTCGAGGCATGGGTCGAGGCGGGGCACCCCACCTACAACGGTTGAATCAGGCGCGCGGCCCTGGCGCGTCGTGCGGCGCGGACCCGAGAGGCGGCGCGATCTCCTCGAGCGGCTTGCGCTCCGCATCCACCGCCCAGCGCCATGCGATCGATCCGGCCACGATGACCAGCACCGCGCCGACTGCATAGCCGATCGCCACCGCGCCGCGGCTGCCGGTCTCGATCAGCGCACCGAAGAGCGCCGGCGCGACGAAGCCTCCCGCACCCGTGCCGACCGCATAGAAGATCGATATCGCGATGGCACGCATCTCCAGCGGAAAGACCTCGCTCACCGTGAGATAGGCCGAGCTCGCGGCGGCCGACGCAAGGAAGAACACCGCCGACCAGCACAGGGCCTGGCTGCGTGCATCGAGAAGGCCCTGCATGAAGGCCCATCCGGTCAGCCCAAGCCCGATACCCGAGCACACATAGGTCAGCGCGATCATCCGCCGCCGGCCCACGCGGTCGAACAACGGCCCGAGGATCAGCGGCCCGAGCACATTGCCGAGCGCAAAGGGAAAGATGTAGAGCGCGACCCTGCCTTCGGGCACGCCGTGGAATCGCGTGAGCACCAGCGCGTAGGTGAAGAAGATCGCGTTGTAGAAGAAGGCCTGCGAAATCATCAGCGCCAGCGCGACCATGCTGCGCTGTGGATAGCGACGCAGCAGCACATGCAGCACTTCACGCCAGCCGGGCTCGGCGCGTGCGCCGAAGTGCACATGGCCGACGGCGGCTGGCAGCGGACCGTGCTGCTTCGCCACTTCTTGCTCGATGCGCCGCACGATGGCTTCGGCTTCTTCCGCTCGGCCGTGCGCGATCAGCCAGCGCGGGCTTTCCGGCACGTCGCGCCGCACCAGCAGGATCGCCAGCGCGAGCACCGCGCCCAATGCGAAGCCGACGCGCCAGCCGGCCACCGGCCCCAACACGCGCGGGTCGAGCAGCCACAGGCTCACTCCCGCACCCAGTGCCGCCCCGATCCAGAAGCTGCCGTTGATTGCGAGGTTCACTCGCCCGCGCACACGCGCCGGAATCAACTCGTCGATGGCGGAGTTGATGGCCGCGTACTCGCCACCGATGCCCAGCCCGGTCGCGAAGCGGCAAGCGGCGAAGAAGGCGAAGCCGGTCGAAAGAGAGGTCGCCAGCGTCGCGACCGCGTAGACCGCGAGCGTCAACAGAAACAGCCGCTTGCGGCCGAGCCGGTCCGCCAACCGTCCGAAGACCAGCGCGCCGATCACCGCCCCCGCGATATAGAGCGATCCGGACCAGCCGATCTGCGTCGCGGTCAGCGCCAGCGTGTCCGGCCGTTCCAGCACGCCGCCGAGCGAGCCGACCAGGGTGACCTCCAGCCCGTCGAGCACCCACGCCACGCCGAGCGCGATGACGACACGCCAATGCCAGCGTGACCAGGGCAGGCGATCGAGGCGGGCCGGGATGTCGCTTCGATCGATGCGCACGTCGGCGTCCCCCGGATGGCGCGGCTACATCGCCCAGATACGAGGCGGCTGGCCCGGGAGCTTCCAGAGTTCGGCGCGCCAGGCCATCCAGACCTGGCGCAGCAGCTGCATTGCCGGTTCGACCACCGGCGCCAGCGCGCGCAGCACGATGACCTCGGCGTGCGGACTGGTGACGCCGGCGCTTTCTTGCAGCGAATGCCGCTCGATCAGCGACCGCGCCGCATCGAGCGCCGCTTCACGCCGCTCGCGGGCAATCGGCGAGCCGGCGACGAAGAAGATCGATGCGATGCAGCGATGCCCTGCAAAGCCGAGCGGACTCTGCAGCAGCCGCAGATCGCTTGCGTCGATTCGCCCGCGCTCCAGCCAGACGCCCGGCGCCTCGATGTGCTGCTGCAGCGTGCCGTGCTCGAAAGGCTTGCCTGCATTGGGCAGGCCGAGCGCGGTCACGTCCCAGCCGATGAGTTCGGCGCCCGGTGCGACACGCAGGGTCAGCCGGTTCTCGGCGCGGCAGCCGCTGTAGCAGATGGCTTCGAGCGGCAGCCATTCGAGGCGTGCGCCGGGCTCGAGCGTGAGTTCTGTGCGCTGGCGAGCGAGCTCACCCTCAGAGCGGTAGAAGCGGCTGGCACCCGGGGTGGTGATCAGTCCGTGGCTCCCCGAGGCGGCTCGCACGCGGATGTCCAGCGTGTCGCCACTCACCAGCCCGCCGGGTGGATGCACCAGTACGTTGTGGCAGACCGCGTCGCCCTCGGGATAGAGGCTCTGGAGAATGCGCAGCGGCCCGTCGTGTCGGAAGCGCGCGGTGCTGCGTTGTTGTTCGAGACGGTAGTCGAGGTCGAGTTGCGCGTGCCAGGGCATGGACCGAGTGTAGGGATTTCGCGTGCTCAGCGATGACGAAGTGCCTCGGGTGCATGGATCGCTTCACCGAGCGCGGCGTGGAGGGCAGACGCGTCCGCCCTGGAAAGAAGGAAGCCCGATTCGACGCCGCGATCGGTCTGCAGGCACAGGGCGACTGCGTCGTCGACACCGGTCCGCTCGGCGCTCCATTGCGTCACCGGGTAGGCAATCAGCGCGCTGTTCAAGCGGCTACGCGCCTGCAGTGCCGCGTCGAGGCGGGGGAGTGCGCGCATCAACTGGTGGAGCGCCCAGGACGGAAGCTGCATTCGATATGTTCCGTTTTGCATATCGACGAATCCGAGAACGAATCCATTCTCTTGCTCAAGAAGCTCGACGCAATCGAGTTCTACACGCTGAATCACTTGGGATTTTGTGTCGTCCGATCGTTGCATCTGCAGCCAGTCCATGGGAATGTGCTTCGTCCGTGATGTACAGCGAAGCATATCGTGTGATCGCAGCTCGGTGAGTAAACTGCGCGTTTTCACGGAGTCCACCATGAAAATCAGCGCCCGCAACGTTCTTCCCGGCAAGGTTGTGTCCATCGTCCGGGGGCCCGTCACCACGGAAGTCACGCTCGAAATCGCTCCTGGTGTGCAGGTGGTCTCGACGATCACCAGCAGCTCGGCCCAGTCGCTCAACCTCTCGGAGGGCGGCAAGGCTTATGCGGTGATCAAGGCGTCGAGCGTGATGGTCGGCACGGACTGAGGCTCTCGTGGCGCGCCGCGACTCTACCCACCGTGGAGCAGGCGGCGCAGCTTCCTGCGCTCGGGTGTTTCCTCGAGCCGCGCGGGCACGCCGAGCTTCTGCGTCATCAGCGATCGGCTGGTGCCGTCGCGCAGATTGACTTCCTGGGTCACCTGGCCAGCCTCATAGACGAAAGCGACGTCGGCCAGGTCGAGCACGTCGTCGATGTCGTGGGTGATCATCAGCACCGGAATGCCCCACTCGCGCTGCATTGCGGCGAGATCTTGCCGCACGGCGCTGCGCAGCATGGGGTTGAGTGCCGCGAAGGGCTCGTCCAGCAGCAGAACCTTCGGGCGGCACGCCAGCGCACGCGCCAGCGCCACGCGCTGCTGCTGTCCGCCGGACAGGGTGCGCGGACGGCTGTCGGCCATGGCGCCCAGATCGAAGCTGCGCAGCAGGGCGTCCACCTGCTCGGCGTCTTCGTGCGAAAGACGCCGCTTGCGCCACGAGGTGAGCCCGAACGCCACGTTCTCGCGCACCGTGAGGTGCGGAAACAGCGCGTAGTTCTGGAACAGGTAGCCGATGCGCCGCTCGGGCGTCGGCACGTCGATGCCCTGAGCGGAATCGAACAGCGTGCGGTCGTCGACCTTGATATGTCCGCGCGATGGGTGGAGCAGCCCGGCGATGGCCTGGAAGGTCAGCGACTTGCCGGCGCCGGATGGGCCGTAGAGTGCGGCAAAAGGAACGTCCGTGGCAAAGCGCGCCGCGAGGTCGAAGCGGCGCGTGCCGTCAGTGACTGTCAGTTGCAGGTCGACGTCGATCACGGCTTGCCGAAGCCGAAGCGCGTCAGCACCGCCTGCGCCTGCTCGGTGGAAAGGAACGCGATGAAATCCTTTGCCAACGCCTTCTCCTTGCTCTCGGCAGTCACGGCGATCGGATAGGACACGGGCGTGTGGCCGGTCGCCGTGAGCACCACGCGCACCTTGTCGCCCATCACGGCGGCATCGGTACGGTACACGAAGCCGGCTTCCGCTTCACCGCGGCTGACGTAGTCGAGCACCTGGCGGACGCTGTCGGCCTGCACGAAACGGGGTTCGAGCGGAGCCCAGAGTTTGGCGGCCTCGAGCGCCTCGCGCGTGTAGCGGCCAACCGGCACGGTCGCAGTCTTGCCGATGGCGATCTTCTTCACGTTGGGGCCGGTGAGGTCCTGCAGCGTCTTGAGGCCGGCGCCGCCCTGGGCGGGCTCGATCAGCACGAGGCTGTTGGTCGCGAAGTCCTTGCGCGTGGCGGTATCGATCAGCTTCTGGGTCACGGCGCGGTCCATGGTTTCCTGGTCGGCGCTGGCGAACACGTCGACCGGCGCACCCTGGCTGATCTGCTGGAGGAGCACGCCCGAGGCCGCGAAGTTGAAGCGCACGGTCGCGCCCGGCTTGCTCGCCTCGAACTTGGTGCCGATTTCCTTGAAGGCATCGGTCAGGCTCGCGGCAGCCGACACCGTGAGCTGCTGCGCCATGGCGCCAACCGGCAGCGCCAAGGCGAGAACGATGGAAGCAAGGCGGGTGGCGAGACGGGACGTGCGCATGAAGGGGCTCCTTGGCGTCAGCGGAGTGAGAAAAACCGGTTCGACAGAACCAGCACGGTGATCGAAAGCAATGACGTGACGACGACCAGCACCAGCGCGAGGTCGTCGTTGCCGGCCTGCGCGGCGTCATAGATGGCCATGGACAGGGTCTGCGTCTGCTTGGGGATCGAGCCCGCGACCATCAGCGACGCGCCGAACTCGCCCATGGCACGCGCAAAGGCGAGCAGCGTGCCCGCGAGGATGCCCGGCCACGCGAGCGGCAGCGTCACACGCAGGAAAACGGACAGGGGGGACTGGCGCAACGTGCTGGCCGCCGCCTCGAGCGATCGGTCCACATGCTCGAACGCCGCGCTGGCCGACTTGAGCACCAGCGGCAGCGCCACCACCGCCGAGGCCACGACCGCGCCGTGCCAGCTGAAGATGATCGTGTAGTCGAAATGCTCGCGCAGCCAGGCGCCGAGCGGGCTGCGCCGGCCGGCCGCAACGAGGATTCCGTAGCCGATGACGGTGGGTGGCAGCACCAGCGGCAGCATGAACAGCGACTCAAGGACCGGGGAGCCCGGAAACGGCTTCCGCGCGAAGAGCCAGCCCAGCATGACGCCTGCCACCAGTGCGAGCAGCGTCGCAAAGGTCGCGACCTTGACCGAGAGCACCAGAGGTGACCAGTCCATCGATGAAAGGAAGGCGATCGTCATGCACTTGAGGGAATGACGGCATTGTTACACATGGAAAACAAGGAGTAGAAGGGCGCAAGTGTCGATCAAGAAAAGATCAATCTTCATATACTCACCGATACAGCGATGAGGCAAGATCGCGACTGCAAGCAACTGAACCCAGTCACACCATGCGACATCCCGAGTACGACACCGTGGTTCGCTCCGTCGACGGAAGGCCGGAGCTTCGTCGCGTCGCCGAAGTCCATGAATGGCGTGTCGAGCAGGAGCTGGACTCCAGCCGCTTCGTGATCTCGGTAGTGACCGCGGGCGGCGAGGCGCAGTCCTTCCTGGTTGCGCTCGCGGATGCTCAGGACATCGGCGACGTCCTGAGCCGCAAGGCGGGCGCCGCCTGCGGAGGATGACCGACGTGCTGGATGCGCTGACGCTCGCCGAGCAGAGGCTGGAAGACTTCATCTCGCGGCGCTCCGTCTCGCCAAAGCGCCTGAAGGCACCCGCTCCCAACGCCGACGAACTCGAAGCCATCGTGCAGGCCGCGCTGCGCGCTCCGGATCACGGGGGCCTTCTGCCGTGGCGCCTGATTGAATTCCGACCCGAGACGCGCGAGATGCTGGCTCGCTGCTTCGAGCAGGAGAAGCTGCGGCGCGATCCGCTGGCCGGCGAGTTCGATCTCAGGCGGGCCCGCGAGCACGCATTGCGCGCGCCGATGCTGCTGGGCTTCGTCGTGTGTCCCCGCCGGCGGACCCGGGTGCCGATGCGCGACCAGTGGCTCGGTGCGGGTGCGGCGCTTGGCAGCATCCTCGGCGCGGCGCACCGGCTTGGCTACGGCGCGATCGTGCTGAGCGGGGAGCGCTGCTTCGACCCGATCCTCGCCGGGCAGCTCGGCGTGGCGCAGGGGGACTACCTTGCGGGCTTCATCAGCATCGGAACCATCGCGGAGCCGCCACCGCGTGCGCGCGAGCGGCTGTCGCAGGCGGTGCTTTCGCGCTGGCCGGGACAGCCGAACGCCGCCGATCAGGCCATGCGGTCGTCGGACCGCACCTTGGGCAACTGATCGAGCCTCGCGGCGAACCAGCCCACCCGATCGGTCCCGCGCGCGTCGAAACGCGGCACATAGGGCTTGATGTCGAGGACCGGCGTCTCATCCAGCATGTCGTTGCCGGTGAAGTGAAGCGTGCATCCTTCGACCGACACGAGCCGCACGATCGACAGGCCGATCCGGTTCGGGCGTGCCGGCGCACGGGTCGCGAAGACGCCATGCGTCTCGGTGTCGAGAAAGGGCACGACCTCCAGCAACTCCTTGCTGGCCCGGTGCATGTGCGTGAGCAGAATCAAGTACTCGAAGCCCTCGATGTCCTTGAGCCCGGCCGCGAATTCGGGAAGGACTTCGATGCGGCCCGGCTCGTCCGGCGCGCCGGCGGTCTGGATCGGCATGCCCGCCACTTCGGTGAAGCGGCTGTGCACGATGCCGATGGGCCGCAGGCTGATGGTCATGGCGCGAGCAGGCGTGTCAGTGCGGTGATGTCGGCTGCCGCGGCGACGCGCGATGTGCTTTCGATGGCGCGGTAGTGGCGCACGATCTGCTCGCCGACCGGCGTCAGTGCGCTGCCGCCGCCGTGCGTGCCGCCGGTGGCCGTGGCGACCGCCGGCGAACTGAGCGCACGATTCATCTCGTCGATCAGCATCCATGCGCGGCGGTACGACATGCCAAGCTGCCGGCCAGCGGCAGAGATGGAGCCGGTTTCCGCGATGGCTTCGAGCAGCGCGATCTTGCCGGGACCGATGGCGATGCTCTCGTCGCGGTAGATGCGCAGGCGGAACTGCACTTTGGATTTCATGGCGCGGAGGTTAATCGATCCGGCCGTGATGTCAGAATGAATACATCGCGAATCTCCTGGAGTGACAAGCCATGCGCATCGCAATTCGCCAGTGGTGTTTCGGGCTTCTGATGCTGGTGGCGCTGGCCGTTGCGGGCTGTGCCGCGGGGGCGGGCAATGCGCCGGGCGGCACTCCGGATGCAGCCGGCAAGGGTGGATTCGCGCCCAGCTTCTCGGTGTCGGGCGCAGTTGGCAAGCCGTCGACTTTCGACCTGGCGGCGCTCCAGGCGCTGCCGAGCACCCAGCAGATCACGAGCAGCGGCGTCTACACCGGTGTCAGCCTCTGGACGCTGCTCGAAAGCGCCTCGGGCGGCATCAAGCCCGGCAGTGGACGCAATCCATTGATCGCGATGTACGCCGTGGCGACCGGCAGCGACGGCTACCGCACCGTGCTGTCGATCGGGGAGATCGATTCGGCGCTCAGCGGCAAGATGGTGCTGGTCGCTTACAGCGTCGACGGAAAGCCGCTGGATCGCAACGGCATGGCGCGGCTCGTCGTCACGTCCGACGCGAAGGCGACGCGCTCGGTCTCGAACCTGACCAGCATCGAAGTCTTCGCGCTGCCGCCTGCGCGCTGAGCGCTCAGGTCTTCCAGGCGCCGTCGTGCGCCGCAGCGGCTTCGTCGACGAGCGCGGGGCCGATGCACTCGATCGGATGCGGCGACGCGCGGAACACATCGCGGCACGACAACTCCGCATCACGCTGGTCGCCACGTTCACCGCGAAACACCCGCAGGCGCTCCGCATCGATGCCGAACACCACCCGGCCGATGTTGGCCCAGAAGATCGCGCCCGCGCACATCACGCAAGGCTCGCCGGACGAATAGATCGTCGCGCCGGCGAGTTCCTCGCGCGGGAGCTTGCGCTCGGCGAGCATCCGCACCGCGTTGGTTTCGGCATGGCCGGTGACGTCACCTGTCTCAGCCGTGTTGCAGTAGGCCTCGGCCAGCACTTCGCCTGTGGCGGACACGATCACCGCGCCGAACGGCCGGTTGCCACGTCGCCGGGCCGCGTGCGACCAGACGATGGCCTTGCGCAGGTAGCGTCCGTCGCGTTCGTCGAGCGGGGATTCGGTCGGAAAGAAGTCAGGTGGGAGCGCGGTCATGCCTTGATGCTACGTTCTGCGCGGGCCGGCAGCATCGAGCTGTTGAAAATGGCGTCGGCCGATGGTTTGACTTTGAGGCCGAACACATCGGCTACTTCGTCGACCTGCTGTTCGAGCGTGAGCTTGCGGATGTCGCCGAGGCCATGGGCGCGCGTGTCTTCCGCGCCAACGTACTGGGCCGTGATCGCCCATCGGTCGAGTTCCACTTTCGCATCGAGGATCGGCTCGCGCTGCCGCATCGCCGCAATGCTCGGCGCCGGGTTCGCGAAGGTCTCGACGATCGCGCGATTGGTCGCACGCAGGAAGGCGGCCACCGCCTTCGGGTTCTGCGCGATCAGGTTGCTGCTGGCGAGGATCGCGTTGCCGTAGAGGTTGACGCCCGCATCCGAATACTTGAGCACCGACAGCTCGTCGAGCTTCATGCGCGCGAAGAGCGAAATGGCCGAGTCGTGGAAGTAGGTCGCTGCATCGACGTCGCCGCGCACCATCACGTTGTCGCGCGCGCTGAAGTCGGTGGTCTGCCACTGGAAGGCGTCGCCCTTCATGCCCTTCTTGCGCGCGACCATCGGCCATGCGCGGCGGGTGGATTCGACCGCCGCGGCGGCGACCTTCTTGCCCTGCAGGCTCTGGAAGTCACCCGTGATGCCGCGGTCCTTGCGGCCGATGATCACGAATGGTGCGCGGTTGTAGTACTGGTAGACCGCCTGCACCACCGGAGTGCCAGGGTTCTGCGCATTGAACTCGACGAGCGAGCTGATGTCGCCGAGACCCAGTTGATAGACGCCGCTTGCGATGCGCGTGATCGAGGCGACCGAGCCCGCGCCCGTGTCGATCGTCACATCGAGCCCTTCGTCCTTGTAGTAGCCCTTGCTCTCCGCCAGGAAGAAGGGCGAGGTCTGCCCGTTGATACGGAAGTCGAGCGTGAACTTGAGCGGCGTGAGCTTGGGGTTCTGGGCGAAGACGCTGGGCGCGCCGAAGGCGGCGGCACCGGCCGCGACGGAAGCGATGAAGGAACGGCGTTGCATGAAGAGATCTCCGGAAAGTTCGTGGGTCCTGAGCGCCCGCCGTGTCATCAGGGCTGGGCGCCTCAAGAGCAATTTCCGGGCGGCGCACGATGGGTGTGCGTGCGCTGCTGAACGCTTCTACTCTCGACCGTCGTGATGCAGGAGGCATGCCAGCGCATCCGGGCGCGTAACTTGCATGAGCATCAACGCAGAGTAGAAGCGTTCAGCCCGGCCCCGTCCGCGGTGGGAAATTGCTCTTTCATGGTCGTCCCCACGCACATCCGAAGGAGTCTTTCCCATGCTCGTCACGCAGCAACCCGTCTTCCGCAAGTTCTGGCATGCCGTCATGCCGCTAGCCGATCTGCAGCAGGGGCCCAAGCCCTTCACGCTGCTTGGCGAGAACATCGTCCTGTTCCTCGATGCCGATGGGCAGCCTGCCGCGCTGCGTGATCGTTGCTGCCATCGAACCGCGAAGCTCTCTAAAGGCTGGTGCGTCGATGCGGAGGGCAAGGCCTGCAGCCAGGGTGCGATCCAGTGCGGCTATCACGGCTGGACCTATGACCGCGGCGGCCAGGTGATCCGCATCCCGCAGTACGAGCCCGACCGCAAGATCTCCCCGGAGTACAAGACCACGGCCTACCACTGCACTGCGCGCTACGGCTATGCGTGGGTCGCGCTGGAAGATCCGATCGCGGACATCCCGGCAGTGCCTGAATACGACGATGCGGCCTTCCGCACCATTCATCAGTTCTACGAGGAGTGGCAGACCAGCCCGATGCGCGCGCTGGAGAACTCCTTCGACAACTCGCACTTCAGCTTCGTGCACCGCGCGACCTTTGGTGTGGCCGCGAGCCCCAAGCCGAGCAAGTACGAACTGGTCGAGAACGAAGTCGGCTTCTACGCAGAGACGGTCATCGACGCGGTGAACCCCGTCAAGTTCCATGCGATCAGCGGCGTGACGGACCCGATCACCACGCGGCACATGCGCAATGCCTACTTCCTGCCGTTCTCGCGCCGGCTCGACATCGAATACCCCTCGGGCATCCGCCACATCATCATCAACTGCTTCACGCCGATCGACGACGGCCGCATCCAGTTGTGCCAATGGCTGTTCCGCAACGACACCGAGGCCGATTGCGCGGCGCAGATGCTGATCGACTTCGACGAGGAGATCACGCGCGAGGACAAGGACATCCTCGAATCGACCGACCCGGATGCGCTGGTGGATACGCGCCGGCGCGGCGTGGAGTACTCGATGGAGTCGGACCGCCCGGGCATGCTGATCCGCAAGCACCTGATGCAGTTGCTCGCAAAGCACGGGGAGAGCGAAGTACATCGGTGACCGCTACGATCGTGGACCATCCTCAGGAGACCTCCATGACCATCACGGTTCGCCGCGACGACATCAGCGGCACGCGACACACGGTTCGCATCCGCGCACACGAGATTCCGGTTGACGCGGCCGTTGCCGCCGGCGGCGAAGATGCCGGACCGCAGCCCCATGACCTCTACGACGCTTCGCTCGGCGCCTGCAAGGCGCTCACCGTGCTGGTCTATGCCAAGCGCAAGGGCATTCCGGTGGAAGAGATTGAAGTCGTGGTGGACCGTGACGACAGCGAAGAGCGCAAGGGCACTTATCGGCTCGACACATCATTGCGCGTGACCGGCAACCTCAGCGAAGAACAGCGCGCGGAGCTGTTGCGCGTGGCGGGCAAGTGCCCGCTGCACCGGCTGATGACCGAAGTGAAGACGGAGATCGAGACGCGTCTCGTCTGATCAAAAGCGAATCAGCCTAGCCGCGCTTTCGGTCGCGATCAAGTCGAACGCAGTGGCTCGGGGGCGCTCGTTCTCGATGCAATCATTGTCAGCAAATGTGCTGGAACAAGCGGAAATCGTTCCGAAGTCGCAGCCCGTTTTCAGGGAGTGACCATGCAACGTTCAGTTCTGTTCAAGGGCGGCGTCACGAAGGCCGCGGCGCTGCTGCTCGCGGTGTCCTGCATGCCCGATGCGATCGGCGGCGTCATCAATTTCAGCGGGGCTCTCGTCGTTGCGACCTATGAGGTCAATGCGCCTGCCACCTTGCCAGCAGTGGCGGCTTCTTCGCGCAACGGATGGACCGCTATCGGCGTGACCGGCGATGCACGCAGTCTTCCGCAGGTGACCGCACGTGTCGAAGCGGTGGGCCGGTCGGATCTCGTCGTTCGCTGCACCGACGCCCGCTCCGGCGCATCGGCGCCGCTCTCGGGGCAAGGCTGCCGCGTCGGTCCGGATGGCCGCGGCCTCTCGATCCGCCCGGCGGCGGCGACACCGCAGCACGTGCGTTCCGCCGCGATCGTGACGCTGCTCTACGACTGAGCTACCCCACCACCACTTCGCTGATCTGCGCCACAGGCGTGATGTCGGTGTAGTTCGCCACGTCGGCCCTGATCTCCTTCGCGTGCGGTCCGAACGCGGCCTGGAAGGCTTCGACCGAATCGCAGAAGACATGGCACATGGCGACATACGCCGGCGGCGCGCCGGGTGCGCCGCCGGCGAGGCCCTTGTCGATGGTGTACGACTTGCACGCATCGCCCATCAGCCGCTTGAGCATGGGCATGTGTGAATCGCGGTAGTAGTCATGGTCGAAGCGGGACCCGGGCGTATGCGGGTACATCACGCTGAACTTGATCATGTTGCGTCTCCAGTTGGCAAGCGCCAGAGCATAGGAGAACGCGAACCCTCGAACAAGCCGCGCGGCGGACTCAATTGCCTCGCGTTTCCCAGAAGCCGCGATGCGTCGCGATCATCTCTTCAGCGACTTCAGCTACCGGGCCGGTGACTTCGATGTTCTTCTGCCCGCGCGCGAAGACCTCGCGGCACGGCAGCGACAGCGTCGGGTTCTCGGGGTGATCGCCCGTGAGTGCGAGCAGCGCGCTTTCTTCAGCGCCGTAGACCACGCGCCCGATGTTGGCCCAGTAGATCGTGCCCGCGCACATCGCGCAGGGCTCGAAGGTGGTCACCAGCGTGCACTGCGCGAGATAGTCGGCCGGATAGTTCAGCGATGCGGTGCGTGCGAGCGTGGCCTCGGCGTGATGCACCGTGTCGATGTTGCCTTGCTCGGCCAGGATGGTGTCGCCGTCCGGCGCGACCAGCACCGCGCCGAAGGGGTGCCGGCCCATCGCCATCGCGCGCCGCGCGACTTCGTTGGCGCGGCGCAGGGCCTTCAGCTTCTGCGCGTCATTCACCTTGCGATCCCCGGTGCGCCCACGCGGTGGTGTGCTTCTCGACCGCGCTGAAGAGTTCGTACATCAGCATCGCCATCGCGCCGACCACCATCAGGCCCGCGAAGGCGAGGCCCATCTGCATCGACGAGCCGGCGGAGATCAGCAGGTAGCCGATGCCTTCATTGGCGGCGGTCATCTCCGACACCGTGGTGCCGACGAAGGCCAGCGTGATCGCGACCTTCAGCGAGCCGTAGAAGTACGGCAGCGAGCGCGGCAGGCCGATCTTGATCAGCACGTCCCAGCGCTTGGCGCCGAGCACGCGCAGCACGTCTTCCAGCTCGGGTTCGAGCGTCGCAAGACCGGTCGCGATGTTGACCATGATCGGGAAGAAGCTGATGAGAAACGCCGTGAGGATCGCCGGCCCGATGCCGATGCCGAACCAGACTACTAGGATAGGCACGAAGGCCGCCTTCGGCAATGCGTTGAACGCGGTCATCAGCGGATACACCGCCGCATAGGCGATGCGCGAGCTGCCGATCACGAAGCCCAGCAGCACGCCCACCACTATCGCGATGCCGAAGCCCGCCATCGTGACCCAGAAGGTGCGCCATGCATGGCCGGCGATGATTTCCTTGAATTCCCAGAACTGCGTCCAGATGCTCCACGGACTCGGGAAGATGAACTCCGACACGCCGAAGGCCGAGCAGATGATCTGCCACAGCACGATGACGGCAACCAGTAGCAGCCAGGGCGACCAGCGTTCGATTAGCTTCTTGTTCTTCATGTGACTACTGGGGAATCGCGGTGGCGGTGGTCGTCGCAGCCTGGCTACGGATCGCGCCGATATGGCTGCGAAGCTCGAGCACGATGTCGGTGAACTCCTTGGTGTAGGTCAGTTCGAGTTCGCGCGGGCGCGGCAGGTCGATGTCACGCTTCACGACGAAGCGGCCGGGGCTCTTGCTCATCACGTACACCGTGTCGGCAAGGAACACCGATTCGCGCAGGTCGTGCGTGACGAGGATCACGTTGAACTGCTGCTCGGTCCAGAGGTCGCGCAGGATGCACCAGAGCTCTTCACGCGTGAAGGCGTCGAGCGCGCCGAAGGGCTCGTCGAGCAGCAGCATCTTCGGCTCGTGGATCAGCGCGCGGCAGATGCTCGCGCGCTGCTGCATGCCGCCCGAGAGCTGCCACGGGAACTTGTCCTCGTAGCCGCCGAGGCCGACCTTCTGCAGCAGCCGACGGGCACGCTCGACGTATTCCTTGCGTTTGGCCTTGAAGGTGGAGCGATAGGGCTCGACGATCTCCAGCGGCAGCAGCACGTTGTCGACGGTGGTGCGCCAAGGCAGCAGCGAGGGCGCCTGGAAGGCCATGCCCGAGATCTTCAGCGGGCCGGTGACCGGTTGGCCGTCGATGCGGATCTTGCCCATCGACGGCATTCGCAGGCCCGTCGTAAGCTTCATGAAGGTCGACTTGCCACAGCCCGAAGGCCCCACGATCGCGATGAACTCGCCGCGCTTCACCTTCAGGTCGATGGCCTCGACCGCGAAGTGATTGGCGCGCAGCAGCTCTTCGTTGTAGGCGAGCCAGACGTCCTGGAAATCGACGAAGGGCGTGTTGTCCTGCTCCTGCATTACTTGCGCAGGATGTTCAGCTCGGCGGACGTGGGCAGCATCGATCCGTTCCACACCGCATCGGGGTTCACGCGCGTCTTGGTGCCGAAGGCATCGGACACCTGCGAGGCCATCAGCGCGAGACGGCCGGCGTTGATCTGGCCGAAGCCTTCGGCGCGCGCGTCGGGCGTGTTCACCACGGTGTCGATCGCGAGCTTGAGGCGGCGGGTTTCGAGTTCGCTGTTCACGATGCCGTCGCGCGCCTTGATCGATTCGATGGCGACTGCGGGGCTGGCGATGACTTCCTTCGCGCCCTTCGTGAAGGCCTGCAGGAAGGCCTTCACGGCGGCCGGGTTCTCCTTGATGAGCTTCGGCGAGGCAATGATCGCGTTGCCGTAGAGCTTCACGCCGTAGTCGGGGTAGGGGAGGATCACCACGTCGGCGGTCTTCGCACCGCGCGCTTCGAGGTTGAGCAGCGAAGTGAAGGTGAAGCCGGTGATCGCGTCGATGTCGCCGCGCATCAGCATGGTTTCGCGCAGCGTCGGGTCCATCGCGGTCCAGTTCACCGCACCGATGTTGTTGGCCTTGGCGAAGATCGGGAACGAGCGGCGGCCGGCATCGAACACCGGGGCGCCCATCTTCTTGCCGGTGAGGTCGGCGGGCTTGGTGATGCCGCTCTTCTTGAGCGCCATGACTGAGGCCGGCGTGTTGTTGTAGACCATCATCACCGCGACCGGCTTGTTCGGGCTGTCGGGGTTGTTGGCGTGGAATTCCATCAGCGCCGCGAGGTCGGCGAAGCCCATGTCGTAGGCGCCCGATGCCACGCGCGTGACCGCACCGCCGGAGCCGTTGCCCGCGTCGACCGTCACGTCGAGGCCGGCCGCCTTGAAGTAGCCCTTGGCGGCGGGATGGGTGAAGAAGGCGCCAGGTCCTTCGAAGCGCCAGTCGAGCTGGAACTTGATCGGCGTGGTCTGCGCATAGGCGGTGCCGAGGCCGAAGCTGAGGGCGGATGCAGCAAGGAAGGACTGGATCAGTTGGCGCTTGTTCATTCGAATTCCGTTCAGTGGTGTAACGAATTCAAGCAAAAACGGTGCCCGCACGCACTTGGTGCGAACCCTTCCGATGTGCCAATGGGGTGCATCGCGCTGGCTGCGGGTATCCCCGCGCCGTCAGGGCGAAAAAAGAAAAACGCCCCGCCGCATGCACCGCGGCGGGGCGTCTGTTCTGGTGCGCGAAATCAGCGCGGCGAGTTTGCGTTGGCGACCGCGAGCGCAGTCATGTTGACCACGCGGCGGACGGTTGCCGAAGGGGTCAGGATGTGCGCCTGTCCGGCCGCGCCCATCAGGATCGGGCCGACTGTCACGCCATTGCTGCCGGTCATCTTCAGCACGTTGAAGAGGATGTTGGCCGCGTCGAGGTTCGGGCAGATCAGCAGGTTGGCTTCGCCGGTCAGCGTCGAATCGGGCAGCGCCTTGCGACGAACTTCCTCGGACAGCGCGGCGTCGCCGTGCATTTCGCCGTCGCATTCGATGTCGGGTGCCATCTTGGCGAAGAGTTCGCGCGCCTGGCGCATCTTGCGGGCCGAGCCACGCTCGGAGGTTCCGAAGTTGGAGTGCGACAGGAAGGCCACCTTGGGCGGCAGGCCGAACCGGCGCACTTCCTCGGCGGCCATGACCGCGATCTTCGCGAGCGTTTCGGCGCTCGGGTCTTCATGCACGTTGGTGTCGGCGATGAAGAGGGTGTACTTCTCGAGCGTGAGCGCGTTGAGCGTCGCGAAGCCGGGGGCTTCGGGCTTCTGGCCGAGGATGTTCTGCAGGATGCGCAGGTGGCTGTCGAAGCGTCCGACCAGGCCGCAGAGCATCGCGTCGGCATCGCCCAGGTGCACCATCAGCGAGGCGATGGTGGTGTTGGAGCGGCGCACCATGGCTTTGGACGCCTCGGGCGTGATGCCGCGGCGGCCCATGACCTTGTGGTACGCCTCCCAGTAGGTGCGGAAGCGCGGATCGTCTTCCGGGTCCACGCATTCGACGTCGGTGCCGACGCGGATGTGCAGGCCGGCCTTCTTGATGCGCGCTTCGATGACGGCGGGGCGGCCGACGAGGATCGGCTTGGCGAGGCCTTCGTCCACTGCGAGTTGCGCGGCGCGCAGCACGCGGTCGTCTTCGCCTTCGGCATACGCGACGCGCTTGGCGGTCGCGCACTTTGCGGCGGTAAAGACCGGGCGCATGAACATGCCCGTCTGGTAGACGAAGCGGGTGAGGTGCTGGCGGTAGGCTTCGAGGTCTTCGATCGGCCGGGTGGCGACGCCGGAGTCCTGCGCGGCCTTGGCGACGGCCGGAGCGATGCGCAGGATGAGGCGCGCATCGAAGGGCTTCGGGATGATGTAGTCGGCGCCGAAGGCCAGTTCCTGGCCGGCGTAGGCGGTGGCAACCTCTTCGCTGATGTCGGCCTTGGCAAGATCGGCGATCTCGCGCACGCAGGCGAGCTTCATTTCTTCCGTGATCTTGGTCGCGCCGCAGTCGAGCGCGCCGCGGAAGATGTACGGGAAGCACAGGACGTTGTTGACCTGGTTCGGGTAGTCCGATCGGCCGGTGGCGACGATGCAGTCGGGGCGCACGGCCTTTGCGAGCTCGGGGCGAATCTCGGGCTCTGGGTTGGCGAGCGCCAGGATGATCGGCTGGCTGGCCATGCTTTTGACCATGTCCTGCGTGACGACGCCGGGGGCGGAACATCCGAGGAAGACGTCGGCATCCTTCATGACGTCGGCGAGGGTGCGGGCGCCGGTGTCTTTTTGCGCGTAGCGGGTCTTCGAATCGTCGAAGCCGCCGGGGCGCCCGATGTAGATCAGGCCCTTGGAGTCGACGGCGTAGATGTTCGATGCCTTGGCGCCGAGGCCGACCATGACGTCGAGGCAGGCAATGGCGGCTGCGCCGGCGCCGGAGACTGCGATCTTGACGTCTTCGATCTTCTTGCCGACGAGCTCGAGGCCGTTGAGGAGCGCGGAGGCCGAGATGATGGCGGTGCCGTGCTGGTCATCGTGGAAGACGGGGATGTTCATGCGCTCGCGCAGCTTCTTCTCGATGTAGAAGCATTCGGGCGCCTTGATGTCCTCAAGGTTGATGCCGCCGAGGGTGGGCTCTAGCGAGGCAATGATGTCGACGAGTTTGTCGGGGTCGGTTTCGGCAAGCTCAATGTCGAAGACGTCGATGCCGGCAAACTTCTTGAAGAGGCAACCTTTGCCTTCCATGACGGGCTTGCTGGCGAGGGGGCCGATGTTGCCTAGGCCGAGCACGGCGGTGCCGTTTGTGACGACGCCGACGAGGTTGCCGCGCGATGTGTATTCAGCGGCGAGTGCGGGGTCGGCCTCGATGTCGAGGCAGGGGTAGGCGACGCCGGGGGAATACGCTAGCGAGAGGTCGCGCTGGTTCAGGAGGGGTTTGGTGGGCGAGATCGAGATCTTGCCTTTGACCGGTGAGCGGTGGTATTCGCGGGCCGCGTCACGGAGTGCCTGTTCGGCAGGGGAAAGTTCTTTGTTGGCCATCGGTGTCTCCTTGCTTACTGGCTCAGGAGAGAGGCTAACGCAAAGTCGCGGGATGAACGAGGGTGATCGGCTTCGATTGCTCCTGCATTTGATGCGGGATGTTCATGGATGGGACTTGCGGGGTGCATGAGGCGGGTTTTGTTTTTTCTGTGGGACGTCCGCCCGGTTTGCGGTGCGGGGCTGGGGGCTTCACTACGCCGGCCGCTTCGCGGCTGCCCTGCGGTGCTCGCCTCAGGCGGGGTCCGCGCGAAACTCGCTTCGCTCAAACACGCGCAGCCCTTATCCGCCCGAGGCTGCGCTCCTCGGCGGCGTAGAGGCGCCCCCAGCCCCGCACCGCAAACCGGGCTCCAGGGGCGATCTACGTAGGCTCGCCTTCGGCCTCGCTTGGGGCTATGCCTGGGCTACGGGGTGGTTCGCCATTGCTTCCAATGCACGGACCAAGGCCGAGTGGTCTTCCTGGCCGTATCCCAATGCGGCGCATGCGTTCATGAGTTGAGCTGCGCTGGCGGTTTGGGGCAATGCGACACCTAGTGCTCTGGCGCCTTGCAGCGCGAGGTTCAGGTCCTTCTGGTGCAGCGCGATGCGGAAGCCGGGGGCGAAGGTGCGCTTGATCATTCGCTCGCCGTGCACTTCCAGAATGCGCGAACTGGCAAAGCCGCCCATCAGTGCCTGTCGCACCTTGGCCGGGTCGGCGCCTGCCTTGGAGGCGAACACCAGGGCCTCGCCCACGGCGGCGATGTTGAGCGCCACGATGATCTGGTTCGCGACCTTGCAGACTTGGCCGTCGCCGACGTTGCCGACGAGGGTGATGTTCTTGCCCATCTTTTCGAGCAGCGGGCGCACGCGTCCGAAGGTGCCTTCGTCGCCGCCGCACATGATGGTGAGGCTCGCCGCTTTCGCACCGACTTCGCCGCCGGAAACTGGCGCGTCGACATAGCCGCAGCCGAGGTCGAGGATGCGCTTGGCGAATTCCTTGGTGGCGATCGGATCGATCGAGCTGCAGTCGACGACGACTTTGCCCTTGGTGAGGCCGGCAGCGACGCTGTCTTCGCCGAACAGCACTTTCTCCACGTCGGGCGTGTCCGGAACCATCAGGAAGATGATGTCCGCCTGCTTGGCGACGTCGGTGGCGGTCGCGCAGACCATGGCCCTCGAAGCAAAGGGTTCCGGCACCGGGCCGCGGGTGTTCACATAGAGCTGATGGCCGGCTTCGAGCAGATGTCCCGCCATCGGCGCACCCATGATGCCGAGGCCGATGAAACCGATCTTCTGTGCGTTCGTGTTCGACATATCGCGTGCTTTCCTTTTGTCCTGATCTGCCTGATGTGTGACTTGTTTATTGCGTGAGCGCGGTGCGCCAGCCGAGGCCTTCGACGGTGGTGCCGCGGGGCTTGTATTCGCAGCCGATCCAGCCGTCGTAGCCGATGGAATCGATGTGCTTGAAGAGCCACGGGTAGTTGATTTCGCCCGTGCCGGGTTCGCCGCGGCCGGGGTTGTCCGCAAGCTGGATGTGGCCGATGCGGGTGATGTGCTTCGACAGCGTGTTGCCGAGTTCGCCTTCCATCCGCTGCGCGTGATAGATGTCGTACTGCACCAGCAGGTTTGTCGAGCCGACTTCGTCGAGGATCGACAGCGCCTGGTCGGTGCGGTTCAGATAGAAGCCGGGGATGTCGAAGGTGTTGATCGGCTCGATCAAGAGCCGGATGCCGGCGTTCTGGAGTTCCTTTGCGGCAAAGCGCAGGTTGTCCACGACCACCTTGCGCGCGTCGGCAGCGGTGACGCCTGCCGGCAGCTTGCCCAGCAGGCAGTTGACCTTCGGGCAGCCCAGTGCGGTCGCGTACTCGATTGCACGGCCGACGCCTTCGCGGAATTCGCCGACGCGGTCCGGGTGGCAACCGATGCCGCGCTCGCCGGCGTCCCAGTCGCCGGCGGGCAGGTTGTGGAGCACCTGCACGAGGCCATTGCTCTTCAGCGCGGCAGCGAGCTCGTTCTTGTCGTAGGCGTAGGGGAAGAGGTATTCCACCGCCTTGAAGCCCGCCTTGGCGGCGGCCTCGAATCGCTGCATGAACGGCAGCTCGGTGAACAGCATCGTCAGGTTGGCTGCGAACTTGGGCATGTTGTTTGTCTCCTCGGGAATCAGTCGAGCATTGCTGCGGCGATCGCTGTCGGTGCGTCTTCGACGCTCTCTGCAAGCGCTTCGAACTCGTTGATGGCATCGATTTCGGTGCCCATGGCGATGTTGGTCACGCGCTCCAACATGACTTCGATCACCACCGGCACCTTGAACTGCTCCATGAGCTGCTCGGCCTGCTGGATGGCGGGCGTCATCTCTTCCTGCTTGGTCACGCGGATCGCCTTGCAGCCGAGGCCTTCGACGACCTTGAGGTGGTCGACGCCGTAGCTGCGTTCGACGCCTGCGTCCTCGCCGGCGTTGATGTTGTCGAAGCCGAGTTGCACGCAGTAGTCCATCTCGAAGCCGCGCTGCGCCTGGCGGATGAGGCCGAGGTAGGAGTTGTTGACCACGATGTGGATGTACGGCAGCTTGAACTGCGCGCCCACGGCCAGCTCCTCGATCATGAACTGGAAGTCGTAGTCGCCCGAGAGCGCGACGATCTTGCGTGCCGGGTCGGCCGCGCGCACGCCGAGTGCTGCCGGAATGGTCCAGCCCAGGGGGCCGGCCTGGCCGCAGTTGATCCAGTGGCGTGGGTTGTAGACGTGCAGGAACTGCGCGGCCGCGATCTGCGAGAGCCCGATGGTGCTCACGTAGCAGGTGTCGTGGCTGAAGTTGTTGTTCATGCACTGGTACACGCGCTGCGGCTTCATCGGCACGTCGGCGAAGTTGGTCTTGCGCAGCATCGTCTTCTTGCGGTCGCGGCATTCGCCGGCCCACTTGGCGCGATCGGGCAACTTGCCCTTCGCCTTCATCTCTTCGGCGACTTCGACGAAGAGCTTCAGCGCGGCCTTGGCGTCGGAGACGATGCCGAAGTCAGGCGTGAAGACGCGGCCGATCTGCGTGGGCTCGATGTCGACGTGCACGAAGGTGCGGCCCTTGGTGTAGACGTCGACCGAGCCGGTGTGGCGGTTAGCCCAGCGGTTGCCGATGCCGAGGACGAAGTCGCTCGCGAGCATCGTCGCGTTGCCGTAACGGTGGCTGGTCTGCAGGCCGCACATGCCGGCCATCAGGGGATGGTCGTCGGGAATGATGCCCCAGCCCATCAGGGTTGGGATGACTGGGACGCCAGTCGCTTCGGCAAAGCGAACGAGCAGATCGCTCGCGTCGGCGTTGATGATGCCGCCGCCGGCCACGATCAGCGGGCGCTCGGCGGCGTTGAGCATCGTGATCGCCTTTTCGATCTGGGCGCGGGTGGCTTCGGGCTTGTAGGCCGGAAGCGGCTGATAGGTGTCGATGTCGAACTCGATCTGCGCCATCTGCACGTCGAAGGGCAGGTCGATGAGCACCGGGCCCGGGCGGCCCGAGCGCATGAGGTGGAAGGCCTGCTGGAAGACCTGCGGCACCTGGCCGGGCTCGCGGACCGTGACCGACCATTTGGTGACCGGCTTGGAGATCGACTCGATGTCGACCGCCTGGAAGTCTTCCTTGTAGAGCCGTGCGCGCGGCGCCTGGCCGGTGATGCAGAGGATCGGGATCGAATCGGCCCATGCCGAGTAGAGGCCGGTGATCATGTCCGTGCCCGCCGGGCCGGAAGTGCCGATGCACACGCCGATGTTGCCGGCGACGGCACGGGTGTAGCCCTCGGCCATGTGCGATGCGCCTTCGACGTGGCGCGCGAGGATGTGGGCGATGCTGCCCTGCTTGCGCAGCGCGGAATACAGCGGGTTGATGGCGGCGCCTGGGACGCCGAAAGCCTGGGTGACGCCTTCTTTTTCCATCACGAGCACGGCGGCCTGGGCCGCGGTCATCTTTGCCATTTGAAGTCTCCTTGGGATGGGCTCCACTGTAGGAATCGGGGGCCTTCGGCAGAAGACGGCGGGGGGCCATAAAGCCTATTCCATGGCGGAATAAGTCGGACTACGATCCGGCCCTATGGACCGACTGTTGGCAATGGAAATGTTCGTGCGCGTGGTGGAAACCGGCAGCTTTTCGAAAGCCGCCGGCGAGTTCAACACCACCCAGCCCACCGTCACCAAACAGGTCGCGGCGACGGAGGCGCGGCTGAAAGTGCGGCTGCTCAACCGAAACACCCGCGGCGTGAGCCTGACCGAGGCGGGGGCGCTCTATTACGAGAAGTGCAAGTCCATCGTGCGCGACGCGGAGGAGGCAGACAGCATCGTCAAGCTGCGGCAATCGCAGGCGCAGGGGTTGCTGCGGATCGGCACCTCGACCGCGTTCGGCCGACGCATCATCGTGCCGCTGGCGCTGGAGTTCATGGCGCGGCATCCGCAAGTGCAGGTGGATCTCAGCTTCGAGGACCGGTATGTGGACCTCGTCGCACAAGGCATCGACGTGGCGGTGCGCATGGGCAAGCTCGCGGATTCATCGCTGGGCGCGCGCTATCTCGGCATGAATCCATGGGTGATGGTCGCCGCGCCGGACTATCTGAAGGAGCACGGCACACCGAAGAAGGCGCAAGACCTGAGCGCGCATGTGGCGCTGATCTACAGCAGCGTGGTGGGCGATGACGTGTGGCACATGCACACGCCGAAGGGCGAGCCAGTCTCGGTGCCGGTGTCGGGGCGGCTGCGGTCCAACAATGTGTCGGCGGTGCTGGCTGCCGCGCGGGCGGGATTGGGCATCGCGCTGATGCCGCGATATGTGGCGAGCGATTCGCTGGCTTCGGGGCAGGTGGACGAAGTGCTGGCCGATCACGCGCTCGCGGAGCAGGAAATCCACGCGGTGTTCCCCTCGCCGAAGCTCGTGCCCGGCAAGGTGTCGAGCTTCGTGGCGTTCCTGCAGGGGCGATTCGGGGAGCGCTGGTGGGAGCGTTGAAGCAGTGGCCGGTTGAGTGGGTGATAGGCTTTCGGGGTCACACATCAGAAGTCAACCAAGAAGGCCTTACTCGTTTCGCGAGGAATTGGCCCGTGCACCTATGCCCATTGCAGATGCCAGCAATTTGACGAACATCGGCGACTTCGTCTACTTCGCGCTGATCCATAACTGGCTCAGTCAAAGAATCATCCAGTTCAGTGTCGACGTCATGGGTCGCGCTATGACTTGGGTCAGTGCCATCGCGCTGGTCCTGATCACTCTCTGGGTGCTGATCCAGGGCTATCGCCTCATCACCGGCCAATCGCGTGAGCCCTTGGCGGCGGTGGTGACGAACATGAGCAGGATTGCCGTTGTCGTCTCCATTGCATCCACCATGGCGCTGGGTGGCCTCCAGTTGCAGGAGTTCCTCACCACCGGACTGGCGCGCGGTATCAACGAATTGGTCACCGGCTCGGCTGCTTCGCCTGTGGCCTCCATCGACAAGAACTTGGCCTATACCCAACTCGCCATGGGTGCGATCGATGCGGTGCAGGTGCCTGCGGACGATGTCGCCACGGCGCGCACGAAGGCCCGGGCGATGCTTGTCGCCACGCTAGGTACCGCAGGCCCTGCGATGGCTGCCGGAGCGATGCTGCTGCTGTATCAAGTGGCCATGGCGCTGATCATCGGCTTCGGACCATTGTTCGTACTGTGCCTGGCCTTCAATTCGACGAAGGAACTCTTTCATCGCTGGCTGATGTACGGCCTGGGCACCCTGTTTTCCATGGCGGTGCTCAACTTGATGATCTCGATGGTGCTGGAACTGACACTGCGCGTAGCAGGTGCGCTGTGGGGCACTCAGGCCCTCTCGGCCATCACCGGCACGAATGCCGAGGGTTTCACCAGCCAGGCGATGCAGCAAGGCGGTGTGGGGTTGCTCATGACGGTGTTGATCGTCTCGACGCCGCCGATGGCTGCGGCGTTCTTCAGGGGCGTGCTGGGGCAGTTCCTGTCGCTTTCGGCGTTTGGATTTGGCATGGGCGGCGGCGGCGCAGTCGGCGCGAATCGCCGCCGCGCTTCACAGGGGGCCGCGTACGGACAGTCGGCTTCGATTCCGAGCGATCAGGACGACTCGGACGGGGACATCGCCTCACTTCACCGGGTGTCGTGGGGTCACACATCCAGAGGTCCCAGCAACAGCAGCAGCAATGCCGCGCTGGACTACATGAAGAAGCACGAATGGTCGGGGATGAGTGATGCCTCTGTGCCGCGGACACCGGGTGAGCGCCACGTTCAAGCCTGTGGAGACGAAGTGAGCCAGACTAGAAAGGCACTGGATGCTGCTAAGCCGTCGGGGCTTCCGACGGATTTGCCTGGTGACAGGACGTCCGAGTTACTGTTTGATCTTCGTCTTGAGCAAGGGGGTGCGGCGCCGAGCGCGTTAGTTGCGGAAAGCGGCCGGGACACAGGTTTGGCTATAGCGGTCGCACTAGCCGATAGAGCGCGAGCGGGAGCGGTATTCCAAGATGCGGCGACGACGTTTGGCGCCAAAGCGGTTGCCGCCTACAACACGGGCAATACCGCCGAGGGAAATCGCTTTCTGAGTTACGCGGCAACATATTCGACGGAGAGCGCAAACGCTTTTGCTGCAGCAGGAGCCCTCGATGCCGATGCTCCCAGATTTTCATTGCCGCCTGCAGCAGTTGGTCAGCCGCATTTTTCAATTGCCGACCTCTCGCTTGATACGGGATTTACTGTCCAAATTGGAATTGGAGCAAATGCGGCGGGGGGCTGGCTAGGAGGGTACGGCGAATTCGGCATAGCGGCGGGGTTCAGCTACGACGGCCTGAGTGCAGTTACCTATACGTCTGCTGGAGTGGTTTTGGGACCTCAACAAGGCGCCTCTATCGGGTTGGTCGGAGCTATAGCGCAAGGGCTTCCTCGCCTCGGAACGACGACATACTACGGCGCTACTGCCTTTGGGGGCGCTGGAATAGGTGGCAATGTCACGACTCTCACCGATTCCGAGGAAAACCTCGGGATTGGAAGGGCGGCAACTTCTGCTCGACTCTTTGTCGGTGAGGCGGTAGGTGCGGGAGCAATCAGGCTCGTTCAAGAAAACTACCCGCTTTGGAAAAACGCAAAATGACGGCAAGTGTCTTCTTGATGCTGTTTGCGAGCATGGTCGCATTGTTTCTCTATTTCGAGAAAATGAAATTCGATCCACCAAGAGGAAAGATCAAAATTCTCTCTTGGCGAATGGCGTATTGGGGAGCGGCGCTCGCATTTTTTAGTGGAGCAGTTCTCGGAAATTCTTTAGTCGCTTCGAAGGCTCTAGAGATGATCGCTTTGACCTTGTTGATTGCATCAATCTGTGTCGTTTTTATCGGCTTGGCTATCGCGCTGATCTGGAGATGATGCTTTTAGCAATCTTGGTGGGATGCGCCCTAATGCGCCTGCGACGCCACGGGCAAATCCGGCAGCACATTCAAGATCCGCAGTGTCTGCTGAACCACCTGACTGAACACCGGCGCCGCCACCAGCCCGCCGAAATACTTCCCCGCACTCGGCTCGTCGATCATCACCGCGACGATCACGCGCGGCTTGTCGATCGGCGACATGCCGGTGTACCAGGCGCGGTACTTGTTGCTGGCGTAGCCCTTGCCGACCTGCTTGTGGGCGGTGCCGGTCTTTCCGCCCACCGAATAGCCTTCGGTCTGCGCCAGTGGCGCGGTGCCGCCGGGCGCCGCGGCCATGTGCATCATCTTGCGCACTTCGCTTGCCACCAGCGGGGAGAACACCGGCACGCCGACCGGCGGCTCGGTCGATTTCAGCAGGGTGATCGGAATGACCTTGCCGCCGTTGGCAAACGCCGTATAGGCATGGGCGATCTGGAACAGCGACGCCGACAAGCCGTAGCCGTAGGACATCGTGGCCTGCTCGATCGGGCGCCACGATTTGTACGGCCTGAGGCGCCCGGTCACCGCGCCGGGGAAGATCGTCTGCGGCTTCTGGCCGAAGCCGAGCGAGGTGAACGAATCCCACATCTCCTTGGCCGTCATGCGCTGCGAGATCTTGGTCGCGCCGACATTGCTGGATTTCTGGATCACGCCTTCGACAGTCAGCACGCCGAAGTTCTCATCGTCGTGGATGGTCGCGCCGGCAACGGTGATCCGGCCGGGGTTGGTGTCGATGATGGTTTGCGGCGTCACGCGGCCTAGCTCCAGCGCGGTGGCGACGGTGATCGGCTTCATCGTCGAGCCGGGCTCGAAGACATCGGTCATCGCGCGATTGCGCAACTGCTCGCCATTGAGGTTGTGCCGGTCGTTGGGGTCGAAGCTCGGATAGTTGGCCATGGCGAGCAGTTCGCCGGTGTTGGCGTCGACCACCACGGCGCTGCCCGCATGGGCCTTGTTCGCGACCACGGCGTCGCGCAGTTTCTCGTAGGTGACCGCCTGGATGCGGTCGTCAAGGCTCAACTGGATGTCGTGGCCCTCGATCGGCGGGACCTGTTCGCCTACGTCCTCGACCACGGCGCCCAAACGGTTCTTGATGACGCGGCGCGAACCCGACTTGCCGGCGAGTTCCTTGTCGAAAGCCAGTTCGACGCCTTCCTGGCCGACATCCTCGACATTGGTGAAGCCGGCCACGTGCGCCGCGGCTTCGCCCTCGGGGTACTGGCGCTTGTATTCCCGTCGCTGGTAGATGCCCTTGATGTCGAGCGCGGCGATCTGCTTTGCGACGTTCTCGTCCACCTGTCGCTTGAGCCAGACGAAGCTCTTGTCATCGTCGTCCAGCTTGCGCACGAGTTCGGATTGCGGCACGCCGAGCAATTCGGCCAGCTTCTTCAGTTTGGGTTGGGTGACCGGATCAGCGGGGTCCACGTCCTCCGGAATCGCCCAGATGCTTGGCGCCGGGATGTCGGAGGCAAGGATGTCGCCGTTGCGGTCGAGGATGCGGCCGCGGTTGGCGGGCAGTTCGAGCGTCCGGGCGAATCGCACCTCGCCCTGGTGTTGGTAGAACTCGTTGCCGATCACTTCCACATAGAAGGCACGCGCGGCCAGAACGAGAAAGCCGGCTGCGATGCCGGCCACGATGAGTTTGCTGCGCCAGACCGGCGTCTTGCTCGCGAGTAGGGGGCTGGTGGCGTACTGGACGCTGCGTCTGCTTCGATTCATTGAGTTCCGGATTCGTTTTCCACGTTCGACGAAGCGAACAGATCCCATGCAGCCATGAAAAGTGCCGCAATCACCGGCCCGATCACGAAACCGTTGATGCCGAAGAGCGCGATGCCGCCGATGGTGGACATCAGGACGATGTAGTCGGGCATCTGCGTGTCCTTGCCGACGAGGATCGGCCGCAGGATGTTGTCGACGAGCCCGATCACGAAGACGCCGACGAAGATCAGTACCAGCCCCTTCACGACTGCGCCTGTGGCGAGGTAGTAGATGGCGACTGGCGCCCAGATCAGCGCCGCGCCGATGGCCGGCAGCAGCGAGAGAAAGGCCATCAGCGAACCCCACAGCAGCGCGCCCTGCACGCCGAGCAACGAGAAGGTCACGCCGCCGATGAGGCCCTGCGCCACGGCGACCGCGACGTTGCCCTTGATGGTGGCGCGGATCACGGTGGCGAATTTGGCGAAGAGGTGATTGGTATGCGCCTTGGCCAGTGGCAGCGCCGCGCGGACGGTCCTCGACAGGTCGCGCCCGTCGCGGAGCAGGAAGTACAGCATGTACAGCATCAGGCCGAAGGCGATGATGAACTCGAACGCGTTCTGGCCGATGGAGACAGCGCGCGTGGCGATGACCTGGCTGCCGCGCATGGCCGAGGCCGAGAAGCGGCTGATGAAGCCTTCGATATTGGTCAGCCCGAAGCGGTTGAGCTGTTCGATTGCCCATTGGGGCAATGCATTCACGATCTGCTGGAAGTAGTTGGCGAAGCTGATGTCACCGGAGCGCACCTTCTGCGTGACGAAGGCCATTTCGTCGACGAGCGCGAGCGTAATCGCCACGAGCGGGATGATGACGAGCACCATCGCGAGCAGCAGGGTGAGCAGCGCTGCGAGGTTGCGGCGGCCCTTCACCTTGATGACCACCCAGCGGTAGAACGGCGTGAAGAGGATCGCCAGCGCCACCGCCCACATGACTGCGCCGAAGAAGGGGAGGAGGATCCAGCCGAAGGCGAGCGTGACGCTCGCCAGTAGCAGGAGGAACGCAGCGCGTTGGAGAGCCGGGGAATTCATGCCCGGCGATTCTCCCCTAGTGGGCGCTAACGCGCGGCTCTGGGGAGTGCAACCGGGGCGAGCGTGGCGCGGAGGCGCTCGTTTTCTGTCGGATCGGCGGCGGCTTCGACTTCCAGGGCTTCTTCGACGTTGCCGATGTGGTCGAGCATCAACTCGCGGGCGCGGCCGGTGTCGCCTTCTTCGAGCGCGGCGACGATGGCCGCGTGTTCGGCGCAGGACTGGGCGGCTTCGTGTTTCGACTGGAACAGGGTGGCCGCGAGGGTGGTGCGGGCAGTGAGGTCGCGCAGCACATCGCAGAGCAGGCGGTGGCCCATCTGGTCGGCGAGGCAGACATGGAAGTCCGCGAGCAGGAAGGCCCGGGTGGCCGCATCGGCGCCGGCGATGGCGCGTTTTTCGTCGGCGATGTGCTCGCGCAGCTTGCGGATGACCTTCGACAGCGGACGGCCGGCCTGGGAGAGGATGCCGGCCTCGACGATGCGGCGCGCGGCGAAGGCGTCGCGCGCCTCCTCGGCCGAGGGCTCCACCACGAACCACCCGCGCCGCGACTGCACTTCGACGAAGCCGCGTGCCTGGAGCTGCATCAACGCCTCGCGCACCATGGTGCGGCTCACGCCGAAGTTCTCTGCCAGCGCCTGCTCGCCGAGCCGCTCGCCCGGCGCGAGCTTCTGCGCGAGGATGGCTTCGACCACGCGCTCGGCGATGGTGGTGGGCGTGACGTCGGTCATGGTGATGTTCAGTTCGCGGGTTGGACGACGGCTGGGGATTCTGCCGTGTCTCCTGCATGCGCACCCGCCTCGCGCAGGGGCTCGTCCTCGGGCGAGTGCGTTCCGTTGAGCACCGCATGGGCGCGTTCGCGGTCGATGTCGCCTTCCCATGCCGCGATCGCGACGGTCGCGACGCAGTTGCCGATCAGGTTGCCCAGCGCGCGGGCGATGCCCATGAACCAGTCGACCGAGAGCACCAGCACGAGGCCGATCGCGGGAATCGCAGGAATCGCATGGAGCGTTGCTGCGAGCACCACGATCGCCGAGCCCGGCACGCCGTGCGCACCCTTGGAGGTGACCAGCGCGATGGCTAGGATCGTCAGCAGGTCGGTCATCGAGACCGGCGTGTTGGTCGCCTGCGCGATGAACACCGCGGCCAGCGTGATGTAGATCGAGAAGGCATCGAGGTTGAACGAATAGCCGGTGGGGATCACGAGGCCGACTGTCGAATCGCGGATGCCCATGTGGCGCAGCTTGCCCATGATCTGCGGCAGCACGCTGTCGGACGAGGTGGTCGCGAAGACGATGGTGAGTTCCTCGCGCAGGTAGCGCAGCAGCTTGATGAGGCTGAAGCCCGACAGTCGCATCACGATGCCGAGGATGACGAACACGAAGAGGAACACCGCCACGTAGAACAGTCCGACCAGCGCGCCGAGCTGCTTGAGCGAGCCGATGCCGTACTGGCCGACGGTGAACGCGATCGCGCCGAGCACGCCGAGCGGTGCGAGCTTGATGATGATCCCCATGATCTTGAACATCACGAGCGCCGTGGCATCGACGACCGCCGCGACCGGCTTGCCGCGCTCGCCCAGCAGCGTCAGCGCGCAGCCGAAGAGCACCGCGAAGAGCAGCACCTGCAGCACGTCGCCGGTCGCGAAGGCGTTGATCACCGTGGTGGGGATCAGCTTCATGATGAACTCGACCGTGCCGCCGCTGGTGAGCTTGTCGGCGGTCGACGTATAGGCGCTCATGGCGTTGGCGTCGAGCTTCGACGGGTCGACGTTCATGCCGACACCGGGCTCGAAGACGAAGGCAAGCAAGAGGCCCAGCCCCAGCGCGACGGTGGTGAGCACCTCGAAGTAGATCAGCGCCTTGACGCCGACGCGGCCGACGCGCTTGAGGTCGCCCGCGCCGGCGATGCCGTGCACCACGACGCAGAACACGAGCACCGGGATGATCATCTTGATCAGCTTGATGAACCCGTCGCCCAGCGGTTTGAGCTTGATGGCGAAGTCAGGGAAGAAGAGGCCGGCGACCACACCGAGAACCAGTGCGATGACGACCTGACCGAAGAGGGATTTGGCGAATCGGGGCATGAAGGCTCTCCGTGTTGGTGGTTGCATGCAAGACATTCGCTTTCTTGCATACAAGCAATGTAGGCAAGAATTCACGGAATTCCGTGCGGGTATTCCCGGGGAATGAAGAACATTCGGTAAGGCGTTGTTTCATCCTTGCGCCGCGCGCCCGGCTGTAATATGGCGCCGGTCGAGACACGCCCCCCTGAGTGGGCGAGAGGCAGGAAAATTTTGATGAGCGACGCGCACCGTGATGCTGATGCGGACTCGACCGTGCTCGGCCGGCGCTTTGTCGCCTTGCTGTTTGCCGATCTGTCCCAGTCCACCGAACTGGCAGGAGCCCTGGAGGCCGAACACTACGCCCAACTTCTGGCGGCGCTGCGCCGGGCCTATCAGGACATCATTCCCGCGCACGGCGGTCTCGTGGTTCGGGTTCAGGGTGACGGCGTGCTCGCCATGTTCGGCTATCCGGCCACGCGCGAGGACGACGGCCGCCGCGCGGTGGAAGCCGCGCTTCAACTTCATGAGCGGGTGCGCGGCATGCACCTGGAACTCGCCGGCGTCCCGCCGCTGAACCTGCACACCGGCATTCATTCGGGGCTGGTTCTGCTCGGGGAGGGAGACATCGAGCGCGGTCGCTTCGAGCTGCTCGGACCGGTGCCCAACGTTGCGGCCCGCCTGTCGACGGCGGCGGCCGTCAATGAGATCCTCGTGAGCGAAGAAAGCCTCGGGCCGGCCCATCGCTTCTTCAGCACCGGGCCGGCCAGATCGCTGGACATCAAGGGTCAGGCGGCGCCCATGACGGTCTACGCCGTCCACGGCCGGGCCGGACTTGCGCAGCGCCTGGACAACCTGGAGCGCTACCGGTACGCGCCCTTCGTCGGGCGCCGTGCTGAAGGTGCATTGCTCGAAATGCGCCTGGCCGAGGCCATCGCCGGGCGGAGCCATTGCCTGGCAGTCGCCGCACCCGCCGGGATGGGCAAGACACGACTCATCGAACGGATGCTGGCCAGCGCCGCGGCGCAAGGCTGCAGCGTGCTGCGCGGCTATTGCGAAAGCGACCTGGGCGCCGAACCCCTGCAACCCTTCGTCCAGATTCTCGAATCGCTTTCCCGGGAGATGCCCGGCAAGGCCGCCGAGGGGATGTGCGAACTCTTCGCCGAGCTGTCGCAGAAAGCACCGCTGGCCATCTTCATCGACGACTGGCAGTGGGCCGACGAGCTGTCGAAGCAGGTGTTGGCGGCGCTGCGCCGGATCGGGGACTGCCGCCTGCTGATCGTGCTCGCCACACGCGACGCGAAGGCGGATGGTGTCTTCCCGGTGGCGAACGAAACCATCACGCTGGAGCCGCTCGGCGACGCCGAGGCGGCGCAGGCCATTGCGGCACGTCTGCCGGCCGTCGACCCCTTCGTCGCCGCCGAGATCGCGCGCCGCGCTGGCGGCAACCCGCTGTACGTCGAGGAACTGTGTCATTCCATGGCGCGCGGCGACAGTGGTCCCGTCGGACGTCCGCGCGGCAGCGCCGGCTGGCTGAGTCACCTGGTGGAGTCGCGCGTGCAGCACCTGCCCCCGGCGCAGACCGAACTCGTGCGCGTGGCGGCGGTCATCGGCAATGTCATCCCGGTGTGGCTGTTCGAGGCGATCACCGGGACGACCGCGGACAGCGCCCTGGTACGCGGCCTGGCGGAACAGGACTTCATCTTTCCGGGCGAGCTTGCCGGCACGCTGCGCTTCAAGCATGGCGTGGCGCGCGACATCATCTACGAGTCGGTCGGGTTGCATGAAAGGCAGCAACTGCATCTTCGTGTCGCTCAGGCCATCCAGCGCCACGACGCTGAAACGGAGCATGACGAAGCCCTGGAGGCGCTGGCCTATCACTTCGGTGCGGGCGGCGATGGCGGCAGTGCCGCCCACTACGCCGAACTGGCCGGGGACAAGGCGCTCAAGGCCTCGGCGCTCGACCGCGCACGCGCCCAGTACCGGGCGGCGCTGACCGCGCTCGACAAGCTGCCCGACTCATCGGAAGCCGCACAGCGATGGGTGTCCATCGTGCAGCGCCTGGGCATGGTGTGCGTGTTCGATCCCTCGCGCAGCGAACTGGCCCTTTCCACGCGCGCCGTCCACCTTGCGGAGCAATTCGCCGATGCGGCCTCGGTCGCACGGGCCCGCTACTGGCACAGCTACATCAGCTATTCACTCGGCCATGCGCGAGAGGCGATCACGCATGGCGAACGCGCACTGACCGAGGCCGAAGCCATCGGCGACGAGCCGCTGGCCATCCAGATCGTCGCGACGCTGGGCGAGTCGCATGTGCTCGCCGCGCACTACGACGTCGGCCTGCAGCTTCTTGATCGCGCGATCGAGGTCAAGCGCAGCCACCGCAGCGGCCGTCGCACCAACGTCGGCCTGGTCTATTCGCTGGTGTGCCGCGCCTACGTGCTCGGCGACCGCGGGCGCTTCGAGCAGGCGCACGCATGCTTCGACGATGCGCTGGACTGCATCGTCGACGAGACGCATGAGATTTCTGCCACCCTGCACGGCTGGCGCAGCGCGGTGCTGCTGTGGCAGGGGCGCTGGTGCGAGGCGCGGGACACGGCCTTGCGCTCCGGTCGCATCGCCGAGGCCACCCGAAGTCTTTCGCAGCTGTCGATCGCGCAGGCCATCGCAGGCTATGCGCAATGGAAGCTCGAAAAAGCGCCGCAGGCCATCCAGGCCATCGTCGAGGCGACCGATTGGATCGCGCCGCGCGAAAGCGGGCTCTTTCGCTCCTTCAACCACGGTTGGCTGGCCGAGGGCTTCATGGCCCTGGGTCGCCGCGAAGAGGGCCGGCGCCACGCCGCGTCTGCACTGAAGCGTGCGCACGAGCGCGATCTCATCGGCGTGGCGATGGCGTACCGCGCGCTCGCGCGCGATGCCGCGGTGCACAGGCCCGAGGCCGTCGGCCGCTACATCGACCAGGCGCTGCGCGTGGCGCGCGATCGCGATTCGGCGCACGAAACCGCCGTGACCCAGCTGTGCGCTGCCGAGATCGCGATCGACCAGGGCCGCACCGGGCAGGCGATGGCGCTCATCGACGAAGCGACCGCCGCCTTCGACACGATGCGAATGGCGTGGCACCTGGACGAGGCTATGCGCCTGCGGACGCTGGCGGCTGGGGTCGAGGCTGCGTAAGCATCAACAGCACCGGTGACCCGGTCGGCCGCAGCGTGCCGGCTTCGAGGAGCCCCGCCATCAGGCCGAGCATCACGCCGACGCCCATGCCGTAGCCGGGGCAGGCGTGTTCGGTCGCCACCGGGCTCGACGGATTGCGGCTGCCGCCGAACATCATCTCGTCGGGCGCGGCCGCGTCGGTCAATGCCGAGGCGATGCCGAGCACGATGCGTTGATCCTCGCCGGGCTCGCCATCCTTGCCACCCACCACCTGGCCGTTCACGACCGGGCAGCGCCAGAGCTGTTCCGGGACAGGGCGCTTGCGCATGGTGTTCATGATTCCGCCGCGCAGTGCTTGCCGTGCGCGTTCGTATCGATCTGGAACCGTCGTCTTCAGGTCCGCCAGGCGTTGCTGGAATTCCCACAACGACTTCTCCCGGATCCATGCCTCCATGGTGCGCAGGTAGTTGCCATAGACGGTCGGGGGGAAGCCAAGCAGAACGCCCGAGATGCTGTTCGCGATCACGTCCTGGCGCTCCTCGGGCTTGATGGCCTCGACGTTCTCCAGGCTCCCCACGATGGCCTTGGCCAACGGGCCGAGCGGTGTTCCCTGCGCGAGCATCTGCTTGACCGCGTCCAGCACCGCCTTGCCCTGCACCTGCCCGGTTTCCACGGTCTCGGGACGCGGGTGCGGATTGAAGATGTAGTGCGACGCGGAGAAGAAGTTGCCGGGGCAGCGCGGCGGTTGCGGATTGCCCGGCACGCGATCACCCACCACCATGAGATCGCCCGGCTTTGCCGCGCCTGCGAACGACTCGGGCAGGCCGATCCACACCTTGCAAAGCGCAGCCAGCACACCTTCTGCGAACGAGACGAGGTCGATTGGCGCGCGTACCGAGCCGTCTGGGTTGGGCACCGGGAACTTCATGAACTTTTCCAGGGCTCCCTCGACGAGCTTGCTCGTCAACTGGAAGGCGTTCTCTTCCGTGATCGTCTCGATGGCCTGGTTGATCACCGGCGCCTGCACCGCATGGCCCGTGCCCGCATCCATGCCGAGGTGGTTGTGGCCGAGCGAGGCGGCCATGCGATGGCCATAGCCCTGGACGGAGTACTTCTCGCCCTTGTCCTGCAGGATGCGCAGCACGTCCGACTGCATGCCCACCAGCAGACCGTAGGGGCGGGCGTCCTTGTATCCGCCTTCCCGGCGCACCTGCTCCCAGGTGTTCACCGACACGGACCTGACCGGGTCCGGGTCTTCCAGGCGCTGTCGCCAGTGATCGAGGGAACTGGCGGGCGGCCAGGCCGGCGGCAGGATTGCCGTCGCACTCGTCGCCGGCTGCCGGCGCAGCGCTGACAGATTGCGCAGCGCGTCCATCGAGGGCACGAACAGGTAAAGACCCCATTGAAGCGTGGCGAAGGGATCTTTCCCCAGGTCGACTCGCAGGACACCGTTCGGCGATCCGTCTTCCAGGCAACGGAAGGTGCGACGGTCACCGGGCCGGGGGACTGCGAGGAACGGGTCGGCCTGCGCCGAGGACACGCCCGAACTGTTGCCGCCGGAAATCCAGCGCTGGATCACTTCGAACTGCTCGGAGATGCTCGCGCAATAGGCCATGAACACGATGCCGCGGTCGGCGTTCGGTGCAGCACCCGGATTGGCTTGCAGGTCCGCCTTATCGTCGAAGCGATCGCCGTAGGACATCCCCGCACGCACGATGCGCGGCATGGGCTTGCGCCCATCGCGTGGATTGGCGCGCCGCACATGGGCGTGGAAGGGGCATTGCCGGCCTTCGGTGTCCTTGCCGTAGTCGAAGTCGTTGCCAGAGGTCGGGTCGACGAGCGACGTTCCGTCCTGCCGCCGGCCCATCATCTTTTCGAGGATGGCCTGCTTCCGTTTCGCCTTTGCGTCGTCGTCGCCTACGTCCTTGTCTGCCAGGTGCGAATCCAGCGCGGCGTGCAGGTTGTCGAGGTGCTGGCGCAGCTTTCTCACGACGAGGAAGGTGCCGTTCTTGAGAAGCGCGGGCGGAGCGGAATTCGAATCGGGCTTGTCGCCCTGGCTGTTCTCGCAGCCGAGGAACAGGTCCCCGGGGAGGACCGTATCGCGCGGCAGCGGCGGCGGCTCGACACTCTTGAGGCCGGGTTGGCTGAAGCCGTCGAGAAAGCCGAAGTGCTCGCGTCCGTTCGATCCGTCGCGATAACTGCGCATGGGCTGCACTGCCACCACCTGCATGCCCGTCGACGCCGGAGTCAGCTGCGAGATGGCGGCCGCCAGTTGCGGATGCAGTGCTGCGGAGGCGGACTCGGGCTTGTCATCCGTGAGCCGCATCATGAACGCGACATGCACCGTCGGAAGATCGACCCGGCTGTTCGGATCGACCTTGAGGTTTTCGTCGCAGCGCTCGGGCCGCGGCCAGAAGTCAGGATGGTTGGCCCGCACGTCGCCGAGCAGGCCAGAGCGTGATTCCATCCCGTCCATGAATTCGCGCGGCAACGGATCGAGCTGTTCGGCGGAGAAGCCCAAGGCGCGCAGTCCCGCATAGGTGAAAGCGATGTTGCGGCGGATCCCGTCGCCGTCCTGCCCGCCATGGCCGCTGATGGGCGCCCCTTCGAGCCACGCTGCGGCCTGGTCCGCGTCCCGCACGCGAAGGAGGACCATGCAGCCGTGGGTATTGCTGCCACGGTCTCCCACAATGCCGGCCTGCACGACACCGGTCGGCGTGAACGAATCGTCCGGGGGTGTGGCATTGCCGGGCTTCTCGCCGCGGTCGAGGAACCACGCGAGTTCTTCCTTCGCCGCCTCGGCGACGTCGTGAAAGCGCGGATCGCTTGCAAGCTTCGGGAAGATCGCCGCGAAGTCCTCGAGCACCTTGTGCGTGAAGTCCCGCAGGATCCGGCGCTCGGTCGTGCTCGTGAAAAGTGGCGAGAGGCGATAGAGGCCCTTTAGCGCACGAAGCGAAGTGAAAGCAGCGGCGTCCGGGTGCTCCTCTGCCTCCTTCCGCCCCTCGGCAATCTGCTTCACCGTGGGCTTCACCCCGTACGCGGCGATGAGCCGATCAGCCTCTGCCGGATCGGCGGTCTCCCGCTGGATACGCTCGATGTGTTCCAGGTAGGGCTGGTCGCTCGACGTCACCGACGAGTCGGCGAAGAACAAGCCCGCCATCTGCTCGTTCTCGCGCACCCAACGGCAGTAGGTGTCGTAGTTCGATGTCTTCGAGCCCGGATAGCCGTCGCAGTGGCAGAAGAGAGCATCGAGCAGGAAGCCGATGTCCCGGTAGATGACCCGCATGTACGGCTCCCAGCCGCCGTCGAAGGTCACGTTGAGCGCAAGCCTGTAGCGGCCCGGCGTCCCGTCGGCAGCGATGGCGCTTTCGGGCGGCACGACCGTGTACCGGAAGTTGCGCAGGATGCCGAAGCGCCCGAGCGCATCCGGAAACTGCGGATCGACCAGCGTCGCCTCGCGCAGGTTCTGGCGCGACTCGTTGAGCGCGTCGAGCAGCCGGTGCAGCCGGTCGACGTACGTCATCGTTTCCAGGCTGTCGATGAAGCCGGTCTTCACCGGCGCAAGCACAGCAAGATTGGTGAGCCCGGCGAGCTCGCCGCCCGTGACCTTGGTTCGCATGGGGATCTCCTCGCTTCTTTGTGAGGCCACCGGAAGTGGTCCGTCGGCCAGACTAGAGCATGTGCCTGGTGGCCGCATCCGTCATGTTGGGGACAACACGGCCCCTGATGACGGGCCGCCGCGGGCCGGCGCGATTTCGCCTTCGCCGCTAGACTCCACGCCGTGTGCGCCGCCGGCGCGCATCAACCGCTGGTTGCAGAAGGCAGATGCCCATGGCCCCGTCCCGGTCTCGCCCCCTGTTGGAAGACGCGAAAGACGCGCCGCGCGCCGGCAGCGCCGTGCGCGAGCCGTTCGACGGGAAGCTGTTGGTCATGCTGCTCAACGGCATCCAGAAGGGCATGGCGGCGCGGATGGAGTTCCAGGCGATCGTCGACATGGTGGGCGACAAGCTGCGCGAGCTGTTCGATTCCGGCGACCTCAACATCGTCTGGTGGGACGACAAGACCGACCTCGTGCAGGTGCTCTACCGCTACGAGCACAACAAGCCACTTCCTCTGCCGCCGGCGCGGCTGCTGAAGCCGGACGGGTTTCTGACGGACATCCTGCACCGGCGCGAAACGGCAGTCGCCAACACTCGCGAGGACCAGACGCGGGTTGGCGTCGGGCCCGCCCCGGGCACCGACTGGGCGCACTCGATCGCAGCCGTGCCGATCATCGGCAGCGATCGCGCGCTCGGCATCATCGCCCTGCAGAACCACGAGCGCGAATACGCTTTCGGCGCCGACGAGGTCCGGCTGCTGGAGACGGTGGCCGGCAGCCTCGGACTCGCGCTTGAGAACGCTCGCCTGCTCGACGAAACCCGCCGACAGGGCCGTGAGATGCAGGAGGCGTTGGCGCACCAGACGGCCGCTGCCGAGGTGCTGCGGGTCATCGGCAGCTCCGTGGCCGATCCCGGGCCGGTGTTCGACAAGATCCTGGAGTGCTGCGAGCGCCTGTTCGAAGGCAGCTCCTTCGCGCTGATGATGCTCGACGCCGATGGCAACCTGGCGTTGACCCGCTGGCTGGTGACCGCCGCCGGCCGCGCCGTGATCGGCGAGGAGCGCACTGCCGAGATGGTCGCGGCGATGCAGGCCAACTACCCGATGCCGATCGTGGGCACCTCGGCCGAGATCTGCTTCCGCACCGGTGAGGTCGTGGAGTTTGCGGACGTGGTGAACGACCCCGACGTTCCGCTTGTGCTGCGCCGCAATGCCGCACTGGCCGGCACCAGTTTTGCGAACCTCGCGGCGCCGCTGCTCTGGGAAGGTCGGGGCATCGGCATCCTGAGCATGCAGCGCACCCAGACCGGCCCGTTCCGCCCCAGCGAGCGCGCACTGCTCAAGACCTTCGCCGACCAGGCGGTCATCGCCATCCAGAATGCGCGGCTCTTCAACGAGACGCAGGCAGCGCTGCACAAGGTCGAAGAGCGCACTGCAGAGCTGACCGAGTCGCTCGAATACCAGACCGCGGTGAGCGACGTGCTGCGCGCGATCAGCGAATCGCCCACCGATGCGATGCCGGTGTTCGAGGCCATCCTGGACTGCACCATGTGGCTCTTCGAGGGCCCGGCTTCCGCGATCTTCACCTTCGACGGCCGGCTGGTGCACCTCGCCGCGACGCGCAACTGGTCGCCGAGGGCGCTGGAGGTGGCCGCCACCGTGTGGCCCTCGCCACCTGACCCGCGCCAGATGAACGGCCGGGTGATCCTGGAGCGGCGGTCGCTCAGCAATGACGACGCCTGGGCCGATCCCGACTACGACCCGGCGCTGGCCGATGTCGAGGTGCGGCGGCGGATCATCGCCGCGCCACTGCTCAAGGACGGCGTGGCGATCGGCGCGATCACCACGGCATGGCCGCAGCCCGGCAAATCGCCGCAGCGGCAGATCGACCTGCTCGATCTCTTCGCCGAGCAGGCGGTGATCGCGATCGAGAACGCGCGGCTCGCCAACGAGACCCGCGAGACGCTGGAGCGCCAGACCGCCACGGCGCAGGTGCTGCAGGTGATCAGCGAGTCGATGGAGAACGCGCAGCCGGTGTTCGACAAGATCCTCGAAAGCTGCCAGCGGCTTTTCTCGGGCACCGAGCTCGGTATCTCGCTGGTCGGCAACGACGGCCAGATGCATCTGGCCGCGCACAACGGCTTCGCGAGGGGGGAACTGGAGCGCTACTACCCGCGGCCCATCGACCACTCGGCGATGGGGGAGGCCATGGCGGGGCCGGAGGTCCTTCATCTGCCCGATGCGCTCGCCGAGCCGCAACTCCTGCCATTCATGCGCGAGGTGGCCAAGAAGATCGGCAACTACGCGCTCATGCTGGCGCCGCTGATCTGGGAAGGCCAGTACATCGGCTCGATCCACGTCGCGCGCCAGCCGCCAGGTCCGTTCGAGGACAAGGAGATCAAGCTGCTGGAGACTTTCGCCGACCAGGCGGTGATCGCGATCCAGAACGCGCGGCTCTTCAACGAGGCCAAGGAAGCGCGCGCTGCGGCCGAAGCCACCAACGAGGCGAAGAGCGCGTTCCTCGCGACCATGAGCCACGAGATCCGCACGCCGATGAATGCGGTGATCGGCATGAGCGGGCTGCTGCTCGACACGCCGCTCGATCCCGAGCAGCAGGACTATGTCTCCACCATCCGCGAGTCGGGCGATGCGCTGCTGACCATCATCAACGACATCCTCGACTACTCGAAGATCGAAGCCGGCCGGATGGATGTCGAATCGCATCCGTTCGATCTGCGCGATTGCGTGGAATCGGCGCTCGATTTGGTGAGCGCGCGCGCGACGGAGAAGAAGCTCGAGATCGCGTATGTCTTCGAGTGCGACGTGCCGGTGGGCGTGTCCGGCGACCTCACGCGGCTGCGGCAGGTGCTGCTCAACCTGCTGAGCAATTCGGTGAAGTTCACCGAGCGAGGTGAGGTGGTGCTGACCGTCAGTTCGGAGAAGCTGCTGAACGGAGAGGGCAACGGCGACGTGCGCCTGACCTTCGCGGTGCGCGACACGGGCATCGGCCTTTCGGAACAAGGCAAGAGCCGGCTGTTTCAGTCGTTCTCGCAAGCCGATTCGAGCACCACGCGCAAGTACGGTGGCACGGGGCTGGGCCTGGCAATCAGCAAGCGTCTGGCCGAACTCATGGGCGGGACCATGTGGGTCGAGAGCGCCGGGCCGGGCCACGGCTCGACCTTCTTCTTCACCATCGAGGCGCCGGTCGCCGAAGCACCGCCGAGCAAGCGGCCGGTTTCGGTCGGTGTGCAGCACGAACTGCAGGACAAGCGCATCCTGATCGTGGACGACAACGCCACCAACCGTCGTGTGCTCTCGCTCCAGACCGGCCGATGGGGCATGCGTCCGCGCGACACCGAGTCGCCTGCCGAGGCGCTCCAGTGGCTCGACGCCGGCGAGCGCTACGACCTTGCGATCCTGGACATGCACATGCCGGAGATGGACGGCGTCGATCTTGCGCAGCGCATCCGGGTGAACCACGCGGCGCTGCCGCTGGTGCTGTTCAGCTCGCTGGGCCGTCGCGAGGCGGGCGACACCGGATCGCTCTTCAATGCCTACCTCTCGAAGCCGATCCACCAGTCGCAGCTCTTCGACACGCTGGTGAACCTGCTCGCGCACGAGGCGCCGGTGCGGCCGGTCGTCAGCGCCTCGCCGCGGCCGCAGATCGATGCGTCGATGGGGGAGCGCCATCCGCTGCGCATCCTTCTGGCGGAAGACAACGTGGTGAACCAGAAGCTCGCGCTCAGGCTGCTTCAGCAGATGGGGTATCGCGCCGACCTGGCCTCCAACGGCATCGAGGCGGTGGAGTCGGTGCAGCGGCAGGTCTACGACGTGGTGCTGATGGACGTGCAGATGCCCGAGCTCGACGGCCTCGACGCCACACGCCGGATCTGCTCGCTGCTCGGTCCCGGGCAGCGGCCGCACATCATCGCGATGACCGCCAACGCAATGCAGGGCGACCAGGAAGCCTGCCTCGCAGCCGGCATGGACGACTACGTGACCAAGCCGATCCGGGTCGAACGGCTGGTCGAAGCCCTGAGCAACGTGCCCGCGCGCAACCACCGTTGATCGCACTGCCCGTTGATTCCCCCCTAAATAGGGGTGATCGACGCGCTTGAAAATTGAGCGTAAGCTAGAAGAAGGTTCTACCTCCCGATACGCAAGAAGCGCTTGTTTTCGTTTCAGAACAAGACGAACTTGCGAAGCAGTTCACCCTGCGGCGGCAGACCGGTTCAGCACCATCGACATCGACCGCGGAGTGTGTATGGATCTGAGGAGTGAACAACTGGCCGAGGGCATCGAGAAGATCAGCCTCGTCGGCCGAATGGACAGCGTCGGCGGCCACGACATCAACACGCGACTTGCCGCACTGGTGGCCGGTCGCAAGATGCTCGCCGTGGTCGACATGTCCGAAGTCTCTTTCCTGGCGTCCATCGGCATCCGTACCCTCGTCGTCAACGCGAGGGCGCAGTCGCTGCGCGGCGGCGTGATGGCCCTGGCAAACCCACAGCCTGTGGTGGCGGAGGTGCTCAAGATGGCAGGCATCGACTCGATCATCCCGGTGTACCCCGACGTCGACTCCGCCTTCAGCGCGCTGATGGCGTCCTCCTCCGAAAGCCGCTGATGTCCGCCGCCGGCGGGGAGCCTCGCGCTTCCCTCATCGTCGACAACGCCTTGTG
Organism: Variovorax sp. Sphag1AA; assembly: GCF_014192575.1. Lineage (GTDB taxonomy): Bacteria > Pseudomonadota > Gammaproteobacteria > Burkholderiales > Burkholderiaceae_C > Variovorax. The sequence goes on from NZ_JACHYC010000002.1 coordinate 663,593, forward strand.
CGAGCTGCCGCGTGTTGCCGCCTGGGTGCATGACTGGGCCGAAGGCCAGCACCTGCCGGAGCGCGTCGCGCACAACCTCGATCTGTGCTCGACGGAAGTGGTGACGAACATCATGACCCACGCGGCCGGCGAGGGCGCGCAGAGCATTCTTCTGCGCCTGGGTTGGCAGGGCGATGAAGTGGCCCTCGAAGTGGTGGATGAAGGGCAGGAGTTCGACCTGCGGCAAGTCCCCGAGCCCGCGCGAGCTACCAGCCTGCGCGACGCAAAGATCGGTGGCTGGGGCATCCCCATGGTCCGGCATTTTTCCGACGGCGTGCGCTATCGCCATGAGGATGGCTGCAATCGCCTGACGCTGTTCTTCCGCGCCGCTGCGCCACCCTGACGCTGGCGGGAGTGTTCGATTCGCTTTCGATCCGTTCAATACGTAACCGAGGAGATATCGATGGCAACTACAGCCAAGCCCATTCCAACCATTGATCCACAAGCCGCGCTGGCAGCGCAGGCGGCCATGGCGACCCGTGGCAACGGCTCTGCCGACGCTTCCGGCGTCGACAAGATGCGCGAATTGCTGTTCGGCAACCAGATGCAGGACTATGACAAGCGCTTCTCCGTCATGGAAGAACGCTTCCAGCTGCGATTGCGCGATCTCGAATCGGAGTCGACCCGAAGCCTCGGCGGCCTCGAAACCACGATAAAGAAGCAGCTCGAATCGGTCGCCGGCCAGTTCCGCGAGGAAAAGGATCTGCGTGCCGATGCCGACAAGGAGCTCGAGCGCAGCCTGCGCGACCACACGCAGGCGCTGGAGAAGCGCCTCGCGCAGGTCTCCGACCAGCTTGCCCGGCAGGAGCGCGACTTCACCGAGCGCCTGAACCACGAGGTGCAGGCCCTGCGCGACGAGATGCGGCGGCGCCAGGACGACATGCGCGCAACGACCGAACGCATGTTTGCCGAGCTCAGCAACGTCAAGACCGATCGCAACCTGCTCGCTGGCCTGTTTGTGGAGATTGCCAAATGCCTCAATCAGGAAGTAGCGCCGAAGGGCGTCAACGGCGGCACGGGCGGTTGAACGCCACCACGACCGGCGAGAGGGCAGGGTGAACGCCCGCCTGTCGCCGGTCGCGACGCGGGCGCCCGGCGACGCCGCCAACGACGAGGACCCCAGCAAACGGCTTGCCGAACTGCTGCTGGAGCTGGCCCGCTGCGTCGACCCGACGGTGGCGGCCGACATTCCGAGCCGCCTCGAAGCCGATCCGCGGCTGGATGCGATGCGCGACATGCTCTTCGAGCGCGAGCAGGTCGTGCTCGCGCGCCTGCAGCGCAAGGTCGACGACCCCCAGGAATTCGCGGACGCGATCGGCGCGGTGCTGCCCGAAGCGTTTTCGGTGGCGGTGCGCGATGAAAGGCTGGGCCATTCCATTGCGCCTGCCATGGAGCGCGCCACGCAGGCGTCGATCCAGAAGAACCCGCGGACGATGGTCGACATCCTGTACCCGGTCATGGGTCCGGCCATTCGCAAAGCCATTGCCGAGACGCTCGAAGGCACGTTCCAGTCGCTCAATCTCGCGTTCAAGCACAGCCTGTCGTGGCGTGGGCTCAAGTGGCGCATCGAGGCATGGCGCACGGGCAGTAGCTTCGCGGACACGGTGCTCAAGCACACGGCGGAATACCGGGTCGAGCACTTGTTCCTGATCCATCGCAAGACCGGTCTGCTCATCTCGCACGTGGCGCGCGACGATGCGACCACGCGTGACCCGCAGCTGGTCTCGGCGATGCTGTCTGCGATCCAGGACTTCGTGCGCGATTCGTTCGACGAGTCGGCGGAAGGTGGCGCCGCCGGCGGGGGCAGTCGCAGCGTCGACAGCCTGCGGCTCGGTGACCTGCTGCTGTGGTGCGAGGAAGGCCCCTCGGCGTTCCTCGCCGCCGTGATCCACGGCAGCCCGCCGCCGGTGGTGCGCACGCGGCTCGGCGAAGCGCTCGGGCAGATCCACGATCAGTGGCACCAGCCGCTGGAGGAATTCAACGGCGACACCGCACCCTTCGAGGAAGTCGAAGCGCGACTGCGGCCGTGCCTGCTCTCGCAGACCGCCGACGCGCACCGGAAGGTTTCGCCGTTCATGTGGCTCATTCCGCTGGCGCTGCTGGCCTTGCTGGGCTGGTGGGTCGGCGAGCGCCTCGTCGAGCGCAGCCGCGTCAATGCCTACGTTGCCGCGCTGCAAGACCAGCCGGGCATTGTCGTCACCGGTTTCGAACGCCGCGATGGCAAATGGCTCGTCTCCGGCCTGCGCGATCCGATTGCGGTGCTGCCCGAGACCCTTCTGCCGAACAAGCTCGATCCGACGCATGTCACAGGCCGCTGGGAGCCCTACCAGGCCTTGCATCCGGCGATGGTGCTCAAGCGACTGCAGGCGACCCTCGATCCGCCCGAGACCATCGGCATGGCACAGGAAGCGGGCAGCATCCGCGTCACCGGCAGCGCCTCCCAGCGTTGGTTGGACAAGGCGCGCGCTTACCTGTTGAGCATGCCCGCCGGTGCGCCCAAGGTCGACCTCAGCGCGGTCAAGGATGTGCAGGATCCCGACTACGTGCGCCTGCGCGATGCGATCCAGGCGCAACTCATCCACTTCGACTTCAGCGTGCCGCGGCCCGCGGCGGGGCAGGATGCCAAGATCGACGAACTCGCCGGCCAGATGCGCGATCTGGTGCAGACGGCGCGCGACCATGGCTTCCCGGTGAAGGTGACGATCGTCGGCCACGCCGATGCGACCGGCAAGGACATGTCGAACCTCGCGCTCAGCGTTGGCCGCGCGGAGGTCGTGCGTTCGATGATGCGTGCGCGCGGCGTGGACCCGACGGTGCTCTTCGTGCGCGGCGCCGGCCCGCTCGAGCCGCTGAGTCCCGGCGCGAGCGAGGACGAGCTTTCAATGAACCGCCGCGTGTCCTTCGGCGTGAGCACTGGAGACTAGGGAGACCCGAGCGCCCATGCTGCAAAAGAAGATCTGCCTGCTCGGCGCCTTTGGCGTCGGAAAGACCAGCCTGGTGCGGCGCTATGTCGACACCATCTTCTCGGACACCTATCTCACCACCGTCGGCGTGAAGATCGACAAGAAGATGGTGACCGTCGGTGCCGAGGAGCTCGCGCTGATCCTCTGGGACATCGCCGGCGAGGACGAGGTCGCCGCAGTGCGCGTCACCTACCTGCGCGGCGCGGCCGGCTACCTGCTGGTGGTCGACGGCACACGGCCCGAGACGCTGGACACGGCCGAGTCGATCCAGCGGCGCATCGTTGCGGAACTGGGCCAGGTGCCGTTCTTCGTGCTGCTCAACAAGTCGGACCTCGTGGAAGACTGGGCGCTGCCCCCTGAACGCCTCGAGGCACTGGAGGCTGAAGGCTGGATCTTCCACCGCACCAGCGCCAAGACGGGCACCGGCGTCGAAGAAGCTTTCCTGGAACTCGCGACGCGACTGGCGCGATAGTCATGTTCGACCTGCCGACCCGCGTCGCGGATTCGCTGCTGCAGTTGCTCGAAGGCCAGCGCGTGCTCGCGCACCTGGTCATCGACGAGGCGCAGAACCTCGTGCAGTCGGGCGGCCATCTGGCGCACTATGGGCTCGACGGATTGCAGGCCGGTGGACCGGCTTCCGACCAGCTTCCCTTCATCGAGGGGCTGCTGCCGTTGGTGGAAACGCCATTCCTCATCCGCTCGCTCGCCATGCCCAGCGGGCGGGTCGCGGACGTCCACTTCTTTGCCGACGACGATCGGGTCTGGGTGCTGCTGCTCGACGTGACTGCGGAGTGGGAGGAAGCGCGCCTCGTGCAGCAGAAGGCCTACGACATGACGCTGCTCAGCCAGCGCGAGGCGAGGCTCATCGCGCAGCTCGAAGCGACCAACGACGAGCTGACGCGCGCGCATCGGGACCTCGCTGCTTCGCAGGAAGCGCTGCAGGCGACGCACGACCGCCTCCAGCACGAGCTGCGTGATGCCGAGCGCTACGTCCGCGCCACGCTGCCGGAGCCCTTGTCCGCACCGCTGGATGTGGACTGGCGCTTCGTGCCATCGACCGAGCTTGGTGGCGACTCCTTCGGCTATCACTGGGTGGACGACGAGCACTTCGCGATCTACCTGGTCGATGTGTGCGGGCATGGCGTGGGCTCGTCGCTGCTGTCGGTGGCGGTGGCGAACACGTTGCGTTCAGAGGCGCTGTCGCGCACCGACTTCCACCGTCCGGGCGAGGTACTCGCAGCGCTCAACCAGGCCTACCAGATGGAGCGTCACGGCGAGCTGTTCTCGACGGTCTGGTACGGCGTCTATCACCGCGGAAGCGGCGAGCTTCGCTATGCCTCGGCCGGTCATCCGCCGGCGCTGCTGGTGAACGGACCGCAGGGTGGCGCGTGCGAAAGCCACCCTTTGCCGGCCGCTGGCCCCTGCATCGGCATCATGCCGGCGGCGCGTTATCAGGAACAAGCGTGCACGCTGCAATCGCCTGCGCGGCTCTTCGTCTTCAGCGACGGCACCTACGAGATCACGCGGCCCGATGGCTCGATGCAACCGTTCTCAGCCATGAGCGAACTGCTGGCGCGGCCGGTGGTGCAGGGGCACTCCGAGCTCGACGACCTGCTGGTGCTTGCGCGCGATGCGCATGGCCCCGGTGCGCTGGACGACGACTTCACCATCATCCGCATGGCGCTGTGAGCCGGCACGCAGCAGTCAGTGCGGCAGGATGCCGGGCAGCAGCGGCCGGTCGAGCCGGTTGCGCCACCACTTGAGCGCCTCACCCATGTGCTCGGTGCGCCAGCCGAGCCAGAAGGTCTCGGGCGGACGCGGTTCCTCGACCTGGAGCTCCACGAGGATGCCGGTCTCCAGCTCCACGCGCACGCAGGCGCGGGGCACGAAGCCATGGCCCAGCCCGGCGGTCTGGCAGGCGATCTTGGCCTGCATGGAGGGCACCGTGATGCGGCGCTGGCCCGACTGGAGGCCCACGGTGCGGTCGGTCAGCGAGCGAGCACCGTCGCCCACCACGATCGCCGTGTGCTCCAGCAGATCGCCGCGTGTGAGCGGGCGTTGCAGCCGCACCAGTGGATGCGTGGCCGTGACGCAGAAGACGAAATCGAGCGTGCCGACCGGCACGGCCTTGTAGCCGCCGCCCGCGGGCCCTTCGCCTGCCGCGATCACGATGTCGGCGCGGCCTTCGCGCAACGCTTCCCAGGTGGCGGTGAGCGCTTCGCAGCCGATGCGCAGCCGGGTGCCGCAATTCAGATCCTCGAAGGCGCGCACGTCTTCATTCAGGGCGGAGGTGGGGATCAGCGAGTCATGCACCAGACGCAGCTCGGTCTCGAAACCGGTGGCGATCTGCCGCATGCGCGATTCGAGTTGTCGGGCCGCGGCGAGAAGCCAGCGCCCTTCTTTCAGCAGTTCCTCCCCGGCAGGGGTGAGTGTGACGCGTGGCCCGTTGCGGGTGAAGAGCGCGAGCCCCAGCTGTTCTTCGAGCTTGGCAACGGCATAGGAGATGGTGGAGGGCACCTTGTGCAGCCGTTCAGAAGCGCCGGCAAACGAGCCATGTCGGGCGATTGCATCCACCAGTTCGATGGCTTCGAGGGTGAGTTTCAGCATCGTCGAAATTATCGATGATGACCCTTCAAACCTTTCAACATGAAGGCGGCAGAGGGCTTCGATACTCCATCCATCGCATCACGCAAGTGGTTGAAGACAAAGAGATTTCTCTCTTCAGCCCCAAACGTGAATCCCATCGAATCCGCCAATGAGAAACAACATGATCGAAGTCCGCAAAGCCAACCATCGAGGCCACGCCAACCACGGCTGGCTGAACTCCCGCCACACCTTCTCGTTCGGCCACTACCGCGATCCGCGCCAGGTCGGCTTCTCGGACCTGCTGGTCATCAACGACGACCGCGTCGCACCGTCGCAGGGTTTCGGCACCCATGGCCATCGCGACATGGAGATCTTTTCGTACGTGCTCGAAGGCGCGCTGGCGCACAAGGACTCGATGGGCACCGGCTCGGTCATCCGCCCCGGCGACGTGCAGCTGATGAGCGCCGGCACCGGCGTGCAGCACAGCGAGTTCAACCATTCCGAGAACGAGCAGGTGCACTTCCTGCAGATCTGGATCGTGCCGAGCGAGCGCGGTGCGGTGCCGCGCTACCAGCAGAAGCGCTTCGATGATGCCGAGAAGCGCGGCCGCCTGCGTCTGATCATCTCGCCCGATGGCGCGGACGATTCGCTCTCGGTACGGCAGGACGCCCGTGTGCACGCAGGCCTCTTCGACGGCAATGAATCCGCCGAACTCGATGTCGGTCCCGATCGCAATGTCTATGTGCATGTGGCGCGCGGCAGTGTCGAAGTGAACGGCGAGCGTCTCTCCGAAGGCGACGGCGCCCGCATCCGCAATGCCGGCAAGCTGCGCTTCGACAAGGGCGATCAGGCCGAAGTGCTGGTCTTCGACCTGCGTCCCCGCGAGTTGCCCGCTCTCTGAATTGCCTGATCCGTCATATCCATTCAGTATCTTTTCCCACCCTCTCAACCATCCGATTCAACGAGGAGATTCACCATGACCAACGCAAATACCGCCAAGCCCGTCGCCAAGGCCGTTCCCGGCACCACGCTGCTCAACCCGCAGGACCACACGCTGGTGATGATCGACTTCCAGTCGCAGATGGCCTTCGCCACGCATTCGATCGACGCGGTCACGTTGCGCAACAACGCGAGCCTCGTGGCCAGCGCTGCGGCCGGCTTCGGTGTCTCGACCGTGCTCACGACGGTGGCCGAGAAGAGCTTCAGCGGCCCGATGTTCGATGAAGTCACTGCGCCGTTCCCCGGCCAGGCGCTGCTCGACCGCACCTCGATGAACACGTGGGAAGACGAGGCGGTGATCAAGCGCATCAACGAGATCGGCAAGCCGCGCATCGTGCTCGCCGGCCTGTGGACCAGCGTGTGCATCGTCGGTCCGGCGCTCTCCGCGCTGGACCAGGGCTTCGAGGTCTACGTGATCGCCGACGCTTGCGGCGATGTGTCGGCCGAAGCACACAACCGCGCGATGGAACGCATGGTGCAGGCCGGTGCGCGCCCGATGACTTCACTGCAATACTTGCTGGAACTTCAGCGCGACTGGGCCCGTGCCGAGACCTACGACCTGACGACCGGCATCGCGAAGAAGGTCGGTGGCGCGTATGGCATCGGCATCAACTACGCGAAGAGCATGTTCGGCGCGCACGAAGGCTGATCAACACACACGCGAGAGAGAACGAATGACACAGCCCGGCACCCCGGATCTGATTCTTCACAACGGCCGCTTCACCACGCTGGACCGTGCCAAACCCACGGCGAGCGCCGTGGCCATCGCCGAAGGGCGGTTCACCCAGGTGGGCGGCGATCGCGAGGTGCTGGCGCTGGCCGGGCCGCAGACGCGGCGCATCGACCTCGGTGGCCGCAGCGTGCTGCCGGGGTTGATCGACAACCACCTGCACATCATTCGAGGCGGACTCAACTTCAACCTGGAGTTGCGTTGGGATGGCGTGCACAGCCTCGCGGATGCGATGGAGATGCTCAGGCAGCAGGTCGCCATCACGCCCGCGCCGCAATGGGTGCGCGTGGTGGGCGGCTTCACCGAGCACCAGTTCGCACAGAAGCGGCTGCCGACCATCGAGGAACTCAACGCCGTTGCGCCGGACACGCCGGTGTTCATCCTGCACCTGTACGACCGCGCGCTGCTCAACGGCGCCGCGCTGCGGGCGGTGGGCTACACCAAGGACACGCCCGCGCCGCCCGGCAGCGAGATCGTGCGCGACGCCTCGGGGCAGCCGACCGGGCTGTTGCTTGCCAAGCCGAACGCGGCCATCCTCTACGCGACGCTGGCCAAGGGGCCGAGGCTGCCGCACGAGTACCAGGTCAACTCGACACGCCACTTCATGCGCGAGCTCAACCGGCTCGGCGTGACCGGCGCGATCGATGCCGGCGGCGGCTTCCAGAACTACCCGGACGACTATGCGGTGATCCAGGAGCTGGCCGATGCGAACCAGCTCACGATCCGCCTCGCCTACAACCTCTTCACGCAGAAGCCAAAGCAGGAGAAGGACGACTTCCTGAAGTGGACGGCGAGCTCGCAGTACAAGCAGGGCACCGACTACTTCCGCCACAACGGCGCGGGCGAGATGCTTGTGTTCTCCGCGGCCGACTTCGAGGACTTCCGCCAGCCGCGTCCCGACATGGGGCCGGAGATGGAAGGCGATCTGGAAGAGGTGGTGCGCATCCTGGCGCAGAACCGCTGGCCGTGGCGCATGCATGCGACCTACGACGAGACGATCACGCGCGCGCTGGATGTGTTCGAGAAGGTCAATCGCGACACGCCGCTCGCGGGCCTCAACTGGTTCTTCGACCACGCCGAGACGATCTCCGAAAAATCGATCGAGCGCGTTGCGGCACTTGGCGGTGGCGTGGCGGTGCAGCACCGCATGGCGTATCAGGGCGAGTACTTCGTCGAGCGCTACGGCCCCGGCGCGGCCGAGGCGACGCCGCCGGTCAAGCGCATGCTGGAGATGGGCGTGAAGGTCTCTGCAGGCACCGATGCGACCCGCGTGGCTTCGTACAACCCGTGGGTGTCGCTGTCCTGGCTTGTCACCGGCAAGACGGTGGGCGGCATGCAGATCACCCCGCAGCGCAACCTGATCGACCGCGAGACCGCACTGCGCATGTGGACCGAGAAGGTCACCTGGTTCTCCAACGAGGAAGGGAAGAAGGGCCGCATCCAGGCGGGCCAGTTGGCGGACCTCGTCGTGCCCGATCGCGACTTCTTCGCGTGCGCCGAATCGGACATCGCGGACACGACCTCGTTGCTCACCATCGTCGGCGGACGCGTGGTCTACGGAGTAGGGAGCTTCGCCGCGTTCGACGATGCACCGCCGCCGCCCGCGATGCCCGACTGGTCGCCGGTGCGCCGCTATGGCGGATACGGTGCCTGGGGCGAGCGCGAAGGCGCACCGATGCAAGCGGTGATGCGTAAGGCGGCTGCGTGCGGCTGCGCCAGCAACTGCAACGTGCACGGCCACCAGCATGCGGCCGCGTGGACGAGCAAGCTGCCGGTGTCCGATCTCAAGGGCTTCTGGGGCGCGCTCGGTTGCGCGTGCTGGGCGGTCTGAGATGCAAGCGACGCTGCATGCCGCGCTCACCTCGCCGTGGCTGCACTGGCTGGCGCTGCTGTGCCTGTGCGCGGCGTACCTGCAAGGCGGCTTCGACAAGGCGCGCGACTTCTCAGGCGCGGTGGCCGAGGTGAAGGAACTTGGGCTCACCCCCGCAGCGCCGATCGCCGCCGCCACCATCGTGCTTCAGCTCGGCGCTTCGGCGCTGGTGCTGACGGGCTGGTATCGCTGGCTCGGCGCGCTCGCGCTGGCCGGCTTCACGGTGCTCGCGGGCTTTCTGGCCGATCGCTTCTGGCGGGGGCCGAAGTCGCAGCGACTGCACAAGGCCAATGCGTTCTTTGAACACTGGGGACTGGTCGGCGGCCTGCTGCTGATCGCCTGGATCGATCTGGGAGGCTCCTATGGCGGATGAATCGCCACGCGCTGCGGCTGCGCCCGCAGTGCCTTCGACCGGAGGCGGCAGCTTCGCGCCGCTTCGGCTGCCGGTGTTCGCGGTGCTCTGGGCCGCGACCGTCATCGGCAACATCGGCAGCTTCATGCGCGATGTCGCGAGCGCGTGGATGGTGACGGAGCTGTCCACGAGCGCCACAGCGGTCGCGCTGGTGCAGACGGCCGCGACCTTGCCGATCTTCCTGCTTGCGATTCCGGCTGGCGTGCTGTCGGACATCCTCGACCGGCGGCGCTTTCTCATCGGCGTGCAGATCCTGCTCGGCGCCGTGAGCATCGCGCTGCTGGTGATGGCGCGCACGCACACGCTGACGGTGGAAGCGCTCATCGGACTCACCTTCGTCGGTGGCATCGGTGCGGCGCTGATGGGGCCGACCTGGCAGTCCATCGTGCCGGAACTGGTGCCGCGCAGCGACCTCAAGAACGCAGTGGCGCTGAACTCGCTGGGCATCAACATCGCGCGCGCCATCGGGCCTGCGACCGGTGGCCTGCTGCTGGCCGCGTTCGGCGCCGCGCTGGTCTACGGCGTGGACGTGCTGAGCTATGTGATCGTCATTGCGGCGCTGCTGTGGTGGCGCCGTCCGCCGGCTGAATCGAAGGGGCTCGACGAGCAGTTCTTCGGCGCCTTCCGCGCGGGGCTGCGCTATGCGCGGTCCAGCCGTGAGTTGCACCGGGTGTTGCTGCGCGCGGCGGTGTTCTTCCTGTTCGCGAGCTCGGTATGGGCGCTGCTGCCGCTGGTGGCGCGCGGCATGCTCGGCGGCAGCGCTGGCTTCTATGGTGTGCTGCTGGGCGCCGTCGGCGGCGGCGCGATCCTCGGCGCGGTGCTGATGCCGAAGATGCGCCAGTGGCTCGACGCGGACGGACTGGTGCTCACTGCGTCGCTGCTCACCGCCGGCGTGATGGCGGCACTGGCCATCGCGCCCCCGCAGTGGGCGGCCGTGGTGCTGATGGTGGTGCTCGGCGTGGGCTGGATCATCGCGCTCACTACGCTCAACGGCGTGGCACAGGCAGTGCTGCCCAACTGGGTGCGCGGGCGCGGGCTGGCGATCTACCTGACGGTGTTCAACGGCGCGATGGCGGCTGGCAGCCTCGGCTGGGGCCTGGTGGCGCATCCCGTCGGTATTGCGGGCGCGCTGCTCATCGGCGCGGGTGGCCTTGCAGTGGTTGCGTTGATCTTCCACCGCGTGAAGCTGCCCACTGGTGAAGCCGACCTGCAGCCGTCCAACCACTGGCCGGAGCCGATGCTGGCCGTGCCGGTCGGCGGGGACCGCGGGCCGGTGATGGTGCAGATCGAATACCGCGTCCGCAAGACCGATCTGCCGGCCTTTCTGGAGGCGATGCAGCGTCTTTCGATGGAACGTCGACGGGATGGCGCCTACGCGTGGGGCGTCGCCGAGCACACCGGCGAGCCGGAGCGTGTCATCGAGTGGTTCCTGGTGGAGTCATGGGCCGAGCACATGCGCCAGCACCAGCGTGTCTCCAAGGCCGATGCCGACCTGCAGGCCGAAGCGCTGCGCTTCCACATCGGACCGGAGCGGCCGGTGGTGCATCACTTCCTCGCGCTCGATCAGAGCGCGGCCCAGGCAACCTAGCGTGACCCGGCGCGGAGGGCTTCGGCCCACTGCGCCACGTCGTCGAGCATTTCCTTCAGCACCGCCTCGTCGTCGCGCCCCGAGCGCTTCGGCACGTGGAAGGAGTGGTCGGCGTGCTCGATGGTCACCAGCGTGGCGCGCGCACCGAGTCCGGCGACCACGGGACGCAGCTTGTCGAGTTCGGCGAGCTTGTCCTGCGTGCCCTGCATGAAGAGCATCGGAATCTGCACCTTCGACAGATGCTCCGCGCGCGTGGTCGAGGGCGTTCCGGCCGGGTGCAGCGGAAAGCCTAGGAACACGAGGCCTGCAACGTTCGGCAGCGGCTCGATCGCCTGCGCTTGCGATGTCATGCGCGCACCGAAGGACTTGCCGCCGGCCAGCAGCATGAGCGAGCCGAATTCGTGCACCGCGCGCGCGACCGCCGCGCGCACTGCTGCATGCGCCACAGGCGGCGTATCCGGCCGCTTGCTGCCACGTTCCATGTACGGGAACTGGTAGCGCAATGTGGCGATGCGGCGTTCGGCAAGTCCGTCGGCCACGGCCGTCATGAACGCGTGTTCCATGCCCGCGCCCGCGCCGTGCGCGAACACGTAGCAGGCAACAGGGTCGTCCGGGGTCTGCAGGATGGCTGAGACCGCGGTGTCATCGCTGACTTGAATGGAGAGCTTCTGCATGTCGCCGGGCACTCTACATCCGATCGCCCGCCTGCAACAGATCGTGGCTTTCGCGGGCGATTGCCTTCATGATGCCGACTCGAAGAATCCGATGGAGGAGCGTTCCGCCATGTTCTTGTTGTCGAGGCTTTGGGGAAGCGCGTGCGCCGTGCTGCTTTTGCTCTGGGCGCTGCCGCTTCACGCGCAGGCACCGGCACAGACCGAGGCACCGCATTCGACTCCTGCGTCGCTGGTGGTGATGAACCGGACCATCATGACCTTCCGCGTGCCCTTCATGGGTTTCGAACCCGCGGACCGGGCGCGGGAAGCCCATGACCGCATCGACGACCTGCTCGCCCGACAGGGTCCGGCAAATGTCACCACGCAGGAGATCCCGCAGGGCATCCTGGTGAAGATCGACGATGCGCTCGCGTTCGGAGTGACCGCCGGCGACGTCAACACACTGCACAACGACACGCTGGAGAGCACGGCGACGCGTGCGGCCGACGCGCTGCGTGGCGCGATCAACGAGACACGGGAGTTGCGCGACACCCGAAGCCTGCTGAAGTCCGTGGCCATCGCGGTCGCGCTCACGCTCGGCTACCTGGCTCTGCTTTGGGTGCTCGCCCTGGCACGGCGGCGAATCGGCTATCGCCTCGCCAACATCGCGAAGGCGAAGACCGAGCAACTGCATCTGCACGGCGTGCAACTGATCGAGGGGGACTGGGCACTCGATCTCGTCCGCCGCCTGACGACCTTCCTGTTCTGGGTGCTGGCGCTGCTGCTCACCTACGAGTGGACCGGTCGGGTGCTGGAGCTCTTTCCGTACACACGGCCCTGGGGCGAGCGGATCAACGGCTTCCTCGTCGAGACCGCCGCGAAGATCTTCGGTGGCATCGCCGGCGCAATTCCCGAGCTGCTGATTGCAGTGATCATCTTCCTGCTCGCGCGTTTCGTCGTCGGGCTGCTGAGCCGCTTCTTCGATCGCGTGGCGAGCGGGCGCATCGACTTCGGGTGGGTCGACGCCGAAACCGTGCGGCCGACGCGCAGGCTGCTGACGATCCTGGTCTGGCTGCTTGCGTTGGTGATGGCGTATCCGTACCTGCCGGGTGCGAATACCGATGCGTTCAAGGGCCTGTCGGTGCTGATCGGTCTGATGGTGTCCATCGGCGGCGCGAGCGTGGTCGGGCAGATGCTGAGCGGCACCATCCTGACCTATACGCGCACCTTCCGCGTGGGCGAATACGTGCGCATCGGCGATCACGAAGGCACGGTGGTCGAACTCGGGATGTACCGCACGCGTCTTCGTACCGGTAACGGCGAAGAACTCACGCTGCCCAATTCCATGGTGCTGGAGACGCCCACCAGGAACTTCTCGCGCAACACGGCGGGCCCACGCATCGTGGTGGTCGACACCAGCGTGACCATCGGCTACGACACGCCATGGCGGCAGGTCCATGAAATGCTCAGGGAGGCGGCGCGCCGCACGAAGGGCGTGCTTGCCGAGCCCATGCCGCAGGTCTACCAGACCGCGCTCTCGGACTTCTATGTCGAGTACCGCTTGGTGATGCACGGCATGCTGGAAGAGGATCGCCCACGAATCGAACTGCGCGGCCGGCTGCACCAGAACATCCAGGATGTGTTCAACGAGCACGGCGTTCAGATCATGTCGCCGCACTACCTCGACGATCCTTCGGATGCGAAGGTCGTCCCCCAGTCACGCTGGTTCGAGGCGCCCGCGAAACGCGAATAGGAGCTTGAATTGCAGACTCTGGAAATCCCCGGCGGCGGCGCGATGCCCGCGCTCGGCCTTGGCACCTGGCACATGGGTGAATCAGCCGGGCGCCGCGCCAGCGAAGTGGCGGCAGTCCGTGCTGCCATCGACATGGGCTACAGGCTTATCGACACCGCCGAGATGTACGGAGAAGGCGGTGCGGAAGAAGTCGTCGGGCAGGCCGTGGCTGAAGCGCTGCGTGCGGGCGATGTGAAGCGCGAAGAGCTGTTCATCGTCAGCAAGGTCTATCCGCACAACGCGAGTCGACGAGGTACGCCGGCCGCCTGCTCACGCAGCCTTTCGCGGCTGGGGCTCGATCACATCGACCTCTATCTGCTGCATTGGCGCGGCGAACATCCGTTGGCCGAGACCTGCGACGCGATGCGCGCGCTTGTCGACACAGGGCGCATCCGCCATTGGGGCGTCAGCAATTTCGATGTCGACGACATGGAAGAACTTGAAGCGACCGATGGCGGCTGCGCGGCCAACCAGATCTATTTCTCGGTCGGCGAGCGTGGCGCGGAATTCAGCCTGCTTCCGTGGCAGCGCGAACGTGGAATGCCGTTGATGGCCTATAGCCCCATCGACCAGGGCGCGCTGGCCGCTGATGTTGCGCTGGGCAAGCTGGCGCAGCAGCTTGGCGTTACCACGGCGCAACTGGCGCTGGCCTGGGTCATCTCCCGGCCCGGTGTCGTTGCGATTCCCAAGGCCGTGCGCGAAAACCATCTGCGCGAAAACATCGCAGCGGCCGACCTCGTGTTGAGCGCCGAAACGCTCGCCGAGATCGACCGCCTGCATCCGCCGCCGCGGCGCAAGAGGCCGCTGGCGATGATCTGATCAGTGGGCTTCGGCCTGCTTGGCCGCGGCGATCATCGCCGCCTCGTCGTGCTTCGCGCCATTGAGGAAGAGGTTGAGCGCCACCGCGGCTATCGATGCGAGCAGGATGCCCGACTCCACCAGCGAGTGGATCGCATGCGGCATCCACTGTTTGAAGTTCGGCGCGATGAGCGGAATCATGCCGATGCCGATCGACACGGCGACGATCATCGCGTTGTGCCGGTTGGTCTTGAAGTCCACGCCCGAGAGGATGCGGATGCCGGTCGCGGCGACCATGCCGAACATCACGAGGCCCGCGCCGCCGAGCACCACCGTCGGCAGTGATTCGACCAGCGCCGCCATCTTGGGCAGGAGCCCGAGCACGATCAGGATCGCGCCGCCCGCCACGCAGACGAAGCGGCTCTTGATGCCGGTGACCGCCACGAGGCCCACGTTCTGCGAGAAGCTGGTGTAGGGGAAGGTGTTGAACACGCCGCCGATCAGCGTGCCGAGGCCGTCGGTGCGAAGGCCGCGCGCGAGGTCTTCCTGCGAGATCTTGCGGTCGGTCATCTCGCCGAGTGCGAGGAACATGCCGGTGGATTCGATCATCACCACGATCATGATCAGCGACATCGTGAGGATGAGGATCGGGTCGAACTTCGGCATGCCGAAGTGGAAGGGCAGCACGATGTCGACCCAGGGCGCGTTGCCGACCTTCTCGAAGGTCATGAAGCCGAAGATCGTTGCGACGACGGCGCCGATCACGATGCCCAGCAGCACCGAGATATTGGCGACGAAGCCCTTGGCGTACTTCACGATCAGCAGGATCGACACCAGCACGAGTGCCGCGATGGCGAGGCCGCCCAGGTCGGCGTACTTGGGGTTGGGCACCGAAGGCACGATTGACAGGCCCTTGGGCATCGGTGGGACTGCGGAGCCCGGCGAGGTCACGTCCGCGAGCCACTTGGCATAGACCGGATCGACGATGGCCGGCGCGGTTGGACCGACCGGGTTGCCGAAGATCCAGTTGATGCCGACGCGCATCAGGCTGATGCCGATGACCGCAATGATGGTGCCGGTGACCACCGGCGGGAAGAAGCGCAGCATGCGCGAGACCATTGGCGCGATCAGTATCGATATGACCCCCGCGCCGATGATCGAGCCGAAGAGCAGTTGCGCGCCGGACTGGCCGGGGTTGGCGTTGGCGATCGCGACCATCGGTGCGACGGAGGCGAAGGTCACGCCCATCATCACCGGCAGCTTGATGCCGAACCACTGCGTGGCGCCGAGCGACTGGATCAGCGTCGCGATGCCGCAGCAGAAGAGGTCGGCGGAAATCAGCAGTGCGACTTCCTGCGGGCTGAGCTTGAGCGCACGGCCGACGATGAGCGGCACGGCCACGGCGCCGGCGTACATCACCAGCACGTGTTGCAGCCCGAGGGCGGTGA
This sequence comes from Variovorax sp. Sphag1AA, assembly GCF_014192575.1. Classification (GTDB taxonomy): domain Bacteria; phylum Pseudomonadota; class Gammaproteobacteria; order Burkholderiales; family Burkholderiaceae_C; genus Variovorax. Next base: position 679,471 of record NZ_JACHYC010000002.1, read on the forward strand.
CTTTGCCCAGCGGCAATCGCTGGTCGACAGGGTGAACGGAGGCGGCAGCCGTCATTTCAAGTTCTCCAGGAGCGGCGTGAGAGGGGCAAGCCAGGGCTTGCAGGACTCGTGCCCAGGGAAGCGTTCACGAGTCTGTACGCCAAACTGTATACAGTTGAGCCGGCGCACTGTATGGCGGAAAACCCGGGTGCCGTCGCTGTTTCCCATCGATACAGGTGGCCGATCCTGACCGGACCGGTCAGGCGCATACTCGCCCGACATCGCCGCATCCGTGCGGCGCGTGGCCGTGTGTCTGCAGGAGTCCGCCATGCTCGAATCTCTGCGTACCGATCCCACCTTCTACCCCTCGCCGAAGCTTGCGATGGAGGCCGAGCCCGAGCGCATCGCCTATACAGCGCTGCTCTCGCCCGATGCCTCGCGGCCGGATGCGATCGCGGTGGTGGATGTCGATCCGGCGTCTGCCAGCTACGGCACCGTGCTGTACCGGCTGGACATGCCGAACAAGGGCGACGAGTTCCATCATTTCGGCTGGAACGCCTGCAGCTCCGCGCTGTCGCCGATGTCGGGGCATGCGTTCCTCAAGCGGCGCTACCTCATCATTCCGGGCATCCGTTCGTCGCGGATCTATGTGGTCGACACGCACCCGGACCCGAAGAAGCCGACGCTCAGCCATGTGATCGAGCCCGAGGAAGTCTTCCGCAAGACCGGCTATTCGCGCCCGCATACCGTGCATTGCGGACCGGAGGGCCTCTATATCAGCACGCTTGGCGGCGGTGGCGCCGACGGAATGCAGGGGCCGCCGGGGATCTTCCTGATGGATTGCGAGAGTTTCGAGGTCCTAGGCCAATGGGAGATCGATCGCGGACCGCAGAAGCTGCACTACGACTTCTGGTGGAACCTGCCGCGCGACTACATGGTGTCCGGCGAGTGGGCACTGCCGCCGCAACTCGAGAACGGCATCGTCGCCGAGGACCTGCTGGCCAATCGATATGGGCATCAGCTGCATTTCTGGGAGCTCCGCGCGCGTCGTCACGTACAGACCATTGATTTGGGCGCCAACCATCAGATGGCGCTGGAGATTCGGCCCGCGCACGATCCGACGCGCGAGTACGGCTTCCTTGGCGTGACCGTCGACACCACCAATCTCGAGGGCTCGGTCTGGACCTGGTGGCGCGAGGGCGGCAAGTTCCATGCGAAGAAGTCAGCGGTAGTGCCGCCCGAGCCCGCCGACGCATCCGTGCTTCCGCCGCTGCTGAAGGGCTTCGGCGCGGTGCCGCCGCTCATCAGCGACATTGATCTCTCGATGGACGACCGTTTCCTGTACGTGGCTTGCTGGGGCACGGGCGAGCTGCGCCAGTACGACGTGACGGACCCGTTCAACCTCAAGCTCGCTGGCAGCGTGCGCATCGGCGGCATCGCGAAGCACACGCCGCACCCCAACGGATCGAGTTTCGGCGGTGGTCCGCAGATGACCGAGATCAGCCGCGACGGAAAGCGGGTGTACTTCACCAACTCGCTCTACAGCCGCTGGGATGCGCAGTTCTATCCGGACGGCGTTCCCGGGCGGATGGCGATGTGCAATGTGGGCGCGAATGGCGGTATCGAGCTGGACAGCAAGTTCCTGGTCGATTTCGGCGCCGACTACGGATCGCACCAGGTACGGCTGCAGGGCGGCGACTGCTCGACCGATTCGTTCTGCTATCCGTCGGTCTGACGCAGTGGACCCCGTCACCACCGCATCGCTCTGGGCCGGCGTGGTGGCGGTCGGCGTCTTCCATGGCCTGAATCCGGCGATGGGCTGGCCGCTCGCGGTGGCCAACGGCTTGGGCGAGAAGCGCGACATTGCGGTCTTCGCGACGTGGCTGCCGCTCGGGGCGGGCCATCTGCTCGCCATGGCGCTGGTACTCGTACCCTTTGCCGCGCTTGCGTGGATGTTGCGGTGGAACCAGGAGCTGCGCGTTGGCGCGGGCCTGCTGGTGCTGTCGTTCGGCGTGTGGCGGCTGGCGCGACGGCATCGCCACCGCTGGTTGAACCGCGTGCGGCCGACGCAACTGGCGCTGTGGTCTTTCCTGATGGCGACCGCGCATGGAGCGGCTCTGATGCTGCTGCCCATTCTCATGGGCCTGTGCGAGACGCCACCGGCCGCACCGACCGGCTTGCCGGGTCATGCCACGGTCATGGAACTGATGCGCTCCAGCATCGGGATTGCCGTGACTGTTTCGCTCGTGCACACGGCGGCGATGATCGGGGCGGGCCTCGGCGCGGCATGGATCGTCTACCGCTACCTGGGCCTTCGCGCGCTGCGCGCTGCGTGGGTCGACCTCGACTTCGCGTGGGCACTCGGCCTCATCGCGGCAGGCCTTGCGGGAATCGCGACCGCGTTGATCCGCTAGGCCCCAGAAGCAGAAAAGCCCCCGAAGGGGCTTTTCTTGTTTCGTTCATCTCAGGCTGCGTGTGCCTTCGAGGACTTCTTGTGTGCCGTCTTGTGCGACGACGACTTGTGCTTCTTGGTCTTGGCGGCCGGTGCGGCGCCGGGTTCGGCCGGAGCCTGGGCGAAGGAGGAACCAGCGGCCAGTGCGAAGCCTGCAGCGAGAAGAGCGATGAGAGTGCGTTTCATGAAAGATCGGTGTTGTGACGGTTTTGAATTGGCCAGCCCGAAATTCCGGACTGGTCAAAGCGTTCAACGCGCCACTTCGAAGTCGGATGACACGTTGCAGAATCTCTTGCATGAAATCCAAAAGTCTCGTCGCGGTTGTTTTGGTTCTGCTGGTGGGCGTCGCGGCGTACTGGTATTGGTCACCGTTTCTGGCTTTGCGCCAACTCCAGACTGCGGCGCGCAACGGCGACGCGGAGGAATTCAACCGACACGTGGATTACCCGAGGTTGCGCGAAAGCCTGAAGGACCAGTTCTCGGCGCTGGTCGCGCAGAAGCTCGGCACGCAGCAGGATTCGGGGAATCCGCTTGCGGCGCTCGGCAGCATGATCGGATTGGGACTGGTCAACCAGCTCGTGGATGTGATGGTGCGGCCGGAAACGGTCATGGCCGCTATGACCCACGGGCGGCTCGCCCAGCCCGCACCCGCACCAACAAACCCGGCACCGGTGCCTGCTCCCGCTCCAGGACAGGCTGCACCGGAGAATTCCCCGCCGCCGGCCGAAGGCGCGCAGGCGAACGACAAGCCTCGCTGGATCATCGACCGGCAAGGCGCCAGTCGCATCACGGCCTTCGCGGTCGACCCCGCAAAGCCCGACGAGCCCAATTCAGAGCGCCTCGGACTGGTGTTCGAGCGCAGCGGCTTTGTTGACTGGAAGCTGACTGAAATCAGGATGCCGGCCTCGGCATTCAAGAAATAGCGGGCCTCGCGACATCATGGCCGACACCACCAGCGTCACGGTCCCCAAGAGGAGTGGGCGCGGCTGGCGCATCGCCGGCATTGTGCTGGCAGTCATCGTCGTGTTGCTGGTGGCCGCGGCCATCGGGCTTCGCATGGCCTTTCCGCCCGCGCGCATCTCCGCGCTGCTTGCCGAGCAGGTCACGGCCGCGACAGGCCGTGCGTTTCGCATCGATGGCGATCTGTCGATACGCTTGCTGCCGACGATCGCGGTGCGCGCGGACAACGTTGCGCTTGCCAATGCGGAGTGGGGTTCGCAGCCGGACATGTTCCGCTTCAAGCGTGCGGCGTTCGATGTGTCGCTCAGGGATCTGCTCGATCGCAGGATCCGCATTCTCAGCATCGAGGTGGATGGCGCGGACGTGCTGCTCGAAACGGATGGAGCCGGTCGCTACAACTGGCAGATGGGGCCGCGCGCGCCGTCCACCGGCAAGACGGCTGCACCGGCGCTTGCGCTCGACCGGCTCCTGCTTACGCAGGTGCACATCGGCTATCGCAATGCGGGCAAGGGGACATCGAACGAGATCGACATTGAATCGCTCGACCTGGAGGGGCAGGGCGATCGGGATCGGCTGAGCGCCACCTTCAAGCTCGGGTCGCAGCAGTGGACGGCGGAAGGCGACGTCGGCCGTCCGGCAACCCTCCTGTCGGGCACGGACGAATGGCCGTTCAACCTGCGCTTCGCGACCGGCGGTGCGCTCATGACGGCAAAGGGCGGCATGGGCGTTGGCCCGCGGACCGGAATGCTGTCGTCCCAACTCACGGTTCGTGCCGACAACGCCCAGGCGCTGTCACAGCTGTCGAAGGTGGTGGCTGCGCTGCCGATGCCTGTCGAGGCCAGCGCCGATGTTCAGCGCAATGGGGACGAATGGCGTTTCGACGCGCTGAAGCTGTCGCTCGCAGGACAACACCTGAATGGGAAGGTCACGTGGATGGCCACGCAGCCGACACCGAGCGTGGATGTCGACCTTTCGAGCGCGGAGATCGACCTCGGCAAATGGGGCGTGGGGCGATCTGCGAGCAAGCCGGCACCGGCCGAATCGGGGTCGCGCAAGCCGCTCTTCGGCGATGCGCCGCTGATCACGTTCGAAGCGTTGCCGGCGTTTCCGCTGCGCGTTACGCTGGGCGTCGATCGCCTCACGGTGCCGGGGCTGCCGCTGCTGTCGGGCGTGAAGGCACGCGCGGTGTCCGACAAGGGGCGTTTGACGATCGAACCGGTTTCCTTCGGAGTCGCCGGCGGGGACGTCAAGGGCAGCCTGGCGATCGCATTGAGCAAGGGGACCGCGCCGCGGACCGAGGTGCAACTGACGGCGCGGTCGCTGTCGGTCGACGCCCTCGATGGGATGTGGGGCGGAGGCAAGCAGTTCAAGGGCGGCCGCGCGAGCCTTGCCGCCAAGCTGTCGATGACCGGCCGCACGCCACGCAGCCTGGCCGCTTCATCGAACGGCGACGTGCAGTTCTCGGTGCGGGATGTGGCGCTGACCGGTCGAGCTGCGACGATCGACCGCGACGTTGTCGCGCGCCTCGTCGATGTGCTCCTGCCCAAGCAGGCTTCACGCGACGACCTCGTCGTGCAGTGCGCGGTGGCGCGTCTGCCGCTGCGCAATGGCGTCGCGCCGATCGACCGTTCCATCGCGATGGAGACACGGCAGATCGCTGTCGCTGCGATCGGCCAGATCGATCTGGCGAAGCAGACGATCGAACTCGAATTCCGGCCGCGGGTGAAGAAGGGGCTGGACCTGAACCCAGGCAGCCTCGTGCAGCTCATGCTGCTCAAGGGCCCGCTGGAGAGTCCCGAGCTGAGCATCGACCCCAAGGGCACTGTGCGGCAGGCAGCGACCTATGGTGTGGCTGCGGCGACGGGCGGGCTGTCGCTGCTTGCGCCGGCGTTGCTTGGAGAGGCAGGCGTCGCCACCGGTTGCGGACTGGAGGGTGGCGCTTCGAAGGGCGGCAAGGCGTCGCAGCCGGAAGGGCGCAAGTTCAGGCTGCTGCGCCCGTTTGAATCGATCCGCTGATCAGGCCAACAATGCCTTGATCAGGTCGAGCTGCCGGTCCGGCGCGCCGTTGGTCAACTGCAGATTCGCTTCGATCCGAGTCAGGTGCTCGGTCATGCTCGCAACGGCCGCTTCGACGTCGCCGCTGCGGCACAGGCGCAGGAAGTCCGAATGCTCGTCGGAGGAGCAGTGCGGGTCGTTCGACGAGTGGTAGAGCATCGCGATCAGCGAACTGCGGGCGACAAGCTCCCGGACCAGCTCCGCCAGCGTGTGATTGCCGGTGGCTTCGGCCAGCGCGACGTGGAAGTCGCCGAGGAGCCTTTCGCGCACCGTGCCGGTGGTCGCGGTCGAACGCAGCGTGGACCGCTCGAACTGGATGTGCTGCTCCAGCGCCAGATAGTCGGCTGCCGTCGCACGGGCAACGAACAGGCGGACCACTTCGCTTTCGAGGATGCGCCGCACGCCGAATACTTCGCGAGCTTCCTGCACGCTGGGCTTGCTCACGAAGGCGCCCTTGTCGGGAATGATCTCGATCAGCTTGTCCTTCGACAGCGTCAGGAGCGCGGCGCGGATCTTGGTGCGGCTGACCGCGTAGACCCGGCCCAGCGCTTCCTCGCGCAGCCATGTGCCGGGCGGCAGCCGCTTCTCCACGATGGCGGTCGCAATGTCTTGCGCGATGCCTTCGATGGTCGCGCCCTTGTCGGGCACGGCGGCGTCGGTCGTCGCCGGGGACGGCGTAGGGGTCTTCGGTACGCGGGGCATCCCGCGATTGTGGACGACCCGCACTACGCGCATTTCAGTTTTCCTTTGCGAAGCGAGCTACGCCGCGCGCTTGAGCGAGGGCGGTTGCGGTGCAAGCGTGAAGTCCTGGAGCAGACCAGTCATCGGCTTGGGCAGCGGACGCGCGAGCTCGCCGCGCTTGCTGGTGGCCAGGCGCAGGCTGACCAGCGACTCGATCAACTGCGTGCCCGCCGCGACGCCGTCGATCACCGGCACGCCGAGCACCTGCCCGATGTGCTCGCAGAAGTCGGCCATGCCGGCGCAGCCCAGCACGATGACATCGGAGCCGTCCTCGTCCAGCGCGCGTCGGCACTCGTCGATGATGCGGTCGCGTGCGCGCGAGCCGGGCGCTTCGAGCTCGAGCACCGGGATCTCGCAGGCGCGCACATTGGCGCAGAAGCGCTTCATGCCATAGGCCTCGGCGAGATGCCATGCCTGCCCGACGGTACGGCCCAGCGTGGTCACCACGCTGAAGCTGCTGCCCACGAGGCTGGCCAGGTGCATGGCGGCTTCGGCGATGCCGACCACCGGCCCGCGCGCCAGTTCGCGCGCCGCCTTGAGGCCGGGGTCGCCGAAGCAGGCGATCACGTAGCCGTCGATGCCCTCCCGCTCGCCGCCGGCGATCTCCTGCAGCAGCCCCGGCACCGCGAGCGCCTCGTCGTAGTGGCTTTCGATCGAGGCCGGGCCCATCGAAGGGCTCACGGCGACGATCTCGGTGCCGGGTCGCGCGACCGAGCGGGCGCAGGCACCGATCTTCTCGGTCATGCTCCAGGTCGTGTTGGGATTGATGATCTTGATGCGCATGGGAAAGGCGGAACGGGGTCCGTGGAGTCAGTCGGAAAGGGAATCGAGGTTCAACGCTTGCGTGCGTTGAGCGCCAGGTAGAAGACGAAGGCGAGGCCGGTGCCGATGAACCACGCGTAGTTCGCCGCGCCGTGCAGGTTGGGCAGCAGCACGCACATCACCGGGATCAGCGCGGCCGGAACCATCGCGAAGATGGCGCGGCGGTTGTAGCCGTTGGTGTACCAGTAGTCGCCCTTGGGGTTCAGGGTGTAGAGCGCATCGACGTTCACGCGCTGCTTGCTCACCACGTAGAAGTCGGCGATGAGGATGCCGAACAGCGGGCCGATGAAGGAACCCAGGATGTCGAGCGTGTAGTGGATCACCTCGGGGTTGTTGTAGAGGTTCCACGGCGTGATGAACACCGAGCCGACCGCGGCGATCATGCCGCCTGTGCGCCAACTGATCTTCTGCGGCGAGACGTTCGAGAAATCGAAGGCCGGCGAGACGAAGTTCGCGACGATGTTGATACCGACGGTGGCGATCATGAAGGTCAGTGCGCCGATCACGACGGCAGTGGTGCTGTCGATGCGCGCGACCGTGTGGACCGGGTCGGTGATGAGCTCGCCGAAGACCGGCAGCGTCGCGGCCGACGTGATGACCGACAGCAGCGAGAAGAACAGGAAGTTGACCGGCAGGCCCCAGAAGTTGCCCTTCTTCACTGCGTCGAAGCTCTTGCCGTAGCGCGAGAAGTCACCGAAGTTGAGCATCGGGCCGCTGAAGTAGCTGACCACCAGCGCAATCGCGCTGAGCATCACCGGCAGTGCGTCCCAGCCGCTGAACTTGAGGCCGCCGAGGCGCATGTCGATGTTGTTCCAGCCGGCCTTCCAGACCAGCCAGCCGCACAGCATCATCATCACGACATAGACGGCGGGGCCGGCCCAGTCGATGAAGCGGCGGATCGCTTCCATGCCGTGCCAGAACACGAAGGCCTGCAACACCCACATCGTCATGAACGCGACCCAGCCGAGCGTCGAGAGTCCGACGAAGCCGTGCTGCTGCACGTCGGCATAAGGCGCGAGGTTGGGAAAGAAGTGCAGCGCCAGCAGCATGAAGGCGCCGGAAGCGAGGTAAGTCTGGATGCCGTACCACGCGACCGCGATCAGCCCGCGGATCACGGCCGGGATGTTGGCGCCCAGCACGCCGAACGACGCGCGGCAGATCACCGGGTAGGGCGTGCTCGTCACCTGGCTCGGCTTGGCGACGAGATTGCAGAAGAACTGCACGATGCAGATGCCGACGAGCAGCGACACCAGCACCTGCCAACTCGACAGACCAAGCGCGAACAGGCTGCCGGCGGTGATGTACCCGCCGACGCTGTGCACGTCGGACATCCAGAAGGCAAAGATGTTGTATTGGCTCCACGTCTGCTTCTTCAGCGGGGCCAGATCCTCGTTGGTCAGGCGCGGGTCGTAGCCCGGTTTGATCAGTGCATGAGATTCCGGCTGCGGCGTGGCGGTCGGCGCCGGCATCTCGATGCCGACAGTGTGGATGGCTGTATTCACGGGTTGTCTCCTCGTGGCGGATGGCGGATCTCCGAACCCAAGGTTCGGTTCTTGGCTTGCACCCTATATTTGTATACAAAAAATGGGTGCAAACAAGCGCCGCATGTCGTTCAGAAGTCGGTGTTTACCCTTGCTGCCAATCGCTGGGAGGACTGGCAGGCTCAAGCTGTTGGGAGGCAAGGCTCAGATGGCATGAGCGGGTTTGTGGCGGGCGTATGACAGAAATTCGTGAATTTGTTCCGGCCCGAAAAAACGTAAGAAGAAAGTTGAATGCGATCGCTTGTAACTTTATGTTTACATAGGCACAATGTATTACATGGACGCACGAAACATCTCCAAACCGCAGTGGACGAGCAACGGGCTTCTGGGGCTCCTCCGCGCAAGCCTGCCGCCCTCCGAGCGCGCGCGGGCCGTGGCTACCCATGTGAACGCCAATCCGCCGCCCGAGCGCCTGGACAGCGATGAGCTCGCCGAAGTGGCCAGCGCCTGGCGTGATCGCACTTCGTTTGGAGATCTCGGTGCCGAGTCCGTCGCCCAGGCGCTGGAAATGGTGGCCCGTCGCCGCGCCGAAAAGCAGAACCGCATCCAGGCGATGGGCAAGCGTCTCTCCGATCTGATGAGGCTGCCGTGAGCCGCCTGCATGTCCGTCGCGTCGCGCGCCGCCTGGAGCGAATCCGCAGGATGCGATGCCGAACCCTTCGGTCCCAGTTTGTTCAACACACTCCCAACGCCATGAAAACCCAGAACGAAGCGATCAGCGAAGGCTACAACGTCGATCTTTCCGGCCCCGGCAGGCCGATGGGCGCGCGGGGCAAGTACCCCCACTTCGAAGTGATTCCGCTCCTGACGGACATGGAAGCGGAACTGCTCAACACCCTTGGCCTGATCCGCAAGCTGCTCACCGAAGGTGCGCCGAGCAAGGATGCACAGGAAGGCGTGGTGCTCGCGATCGACGGCCTCCTGTCCGTCGCCCGCACCTGAGTCCGGCTTACGAATCGTCGAGGAACCGAAGATGAACACCTACCAGACCGCGAACCAGGCCGTTGGCGTTGCCCGCACCCTGAGCAAGAGCTCCGCCTGCACGATCGTCGTGTACCAGGCCGGCGCAGGTAGATACGTCACGGCACGGCCCACCGATTCGGTCAGTGGGCTCGTCATCGGTGTCTATCGCAACGGGTATCTGCTGCCCAGCGGTCAGCGCGCCTGAGCTGCTCGACGAAGGCCATCGGCCTTCAGTCTTTGCCCGGCCGCGAAGCCTGTCGCGGCTCGCGCGTCACGGGGCACGATCAATACATCGCTCGTTGCCCAGCGGAGCACCCGCTCCGCCACATTCCCAAGAAAGAAATCCGCGATCGGTGAACGCCGGCGCCGCCCGACCACCAGAAGGTCGGCGCGGAGGTATTCCTGCTGCACGACGACCTGCCGCGCAGGATCGCCCTGGCCGATGGTGGACATCACGCGATTGCGCCGAGCATCGAACGAGTCGGTCAACCACAGGATGCGATTGCGTGCATATCGCAAGCACTCCTCCCTGTACGCGCGAACCTGGCGGGCGGATGCTTCGGCGGAACGCAGCTTTGCCTCGTCGCGCGAACTGATGGCGTGGAAGAGCTGGATGTCCGCATGGCGGTCGAGGTCGCACGCGAACCGCACGAGTTGCTTCGACTCATCGCTGAAGTCGACCGCGACAAGGATCCTGTCGTACGACCTGGGCGCCGCCTGCCGAACCACGAGGATCGGGCAGCGCACGAGCCGCGCCAGTCGTTCGGCGGCGCTGCCGCGGACGAATGCGATGAGCGGGCTCTCGCGACCTTGCCCCAACACGACGAGGTCTGCGCATCGCGCTTCATCGGCCACGTCCGCCAGCGTGTTGGCCGTTTGGCTCACGGTCCTTACCGTGTGCGGGAAGAGCGCATTCAGCGCACGGGCCGACTGCGCCAGCAGACTCGCCGCATCGGGTCTCGGCGCTGTGCCTTCCATCGACGCGGCCATCAGCCTGAGCGTTGCGCCGTGCTCGACCGCGAGCCTCGCCGCACGCTCCATTGCGCGGCCCGCTTGGAGGGAGAAATCGGTCAGGGCGAGGATGGAACGAATCCGTTCCGGCCTGCCATGAAGGGTGTGATGAGGGACGGCGAACACGGGTTCGCCGGAATTCGTTGCATGCATTGACGCACTCCAGTCGCCGCGCCGGAGAAATGCCCGGCGGTCGATGGTTTGCGCAAGAAAGGGAAGGAAACGGACCGCCGGGCTCAGGAATCTGCTGCAAGGAGCAGGGAGCAAAGAGGGACGGTCACGGTGTGCATGCGGGCGAGTGTAGGCCGGGGCGATGCGGTCTCGTTCAATGACCGCACGCCACGTGCCAGATTCGAGCGAGGCCCAATCAGGACAGTAGGTCGCTGAGGGTTCGAGCGATCACCTTGGTTGCGCGACGCAGGTCCTCGAGCACCACGCGCTCGTCGTTGCGCTTGGCGTGCGATTCGAGCACCGTACGCGGCCCGGCGCCGTAGATCACGCCCGGAATGCCCGCTTCGCCGTACAAGCGCACGTCGGTGTAGAGCGGGGTGCCCATGGCCTTGATCGGCTCGCCGAAGATCGCTTCGCCGTGTTTCTGGATCGCATCCACCAGCGGCTTGTTGCCCGCCAGCGGCTTCATCGAATTGGCCAGCAGCATGCGCTTGATCTCCACCGTGATGCCGGGCATCTGCGCAGCGCTGTCGGCAATCACCTTGCGGATGTTGGCTTCGACTTCCACCGGGTTCTCCTCGGGAATCATCCGGCGGTCGAGCTTGAACACGACCTTGCCCGGGACCACGTTGGTGTTGGTGCCGCCTTCGATCAGGCCCACGTTGAGGTAGGGGTGCGTGATGCCCTCGACCTTCGACGTGACTTCCTGATAGAGCTTGTTCTGCGCATAGAGCGCATTGAGGATGTTCACCGCACCCTGCAGCGCATCGACACCAGTGGTCGGGATGGCGGCGTGCGCCATCTTCCCGTGCACCGTGACTTCCATCTGCAGGCAGCCGTTGTGCGCAGTGACGACTTCGTAGCTGAAGCCTGCGGCGATCATCAGGTCGGGCTTGGTCAGGCCGTTCTTGAGCAGCCAGCCCGGGCCAAGGATGCCGCCGAATTCCTCGTCGTACGTGAAGTGCAATTCGACACTGCCCTGCGTCGGCTTGGCGACCGCTTCGAGCGCACGCAGCGCGAAGGTGAAGCTCGCGAAGTCGCTCTTGCTGACTGCCGCGGCGCGCCCGTAGAGGCTGCCATCTTCGATCTCGCCGCCGTACGGGTCGTGCGTCCAGCCCTCGCCGGGTGGCACGACGTCGCCGTGTGCATTGAGCGCGACAGTGCGACCGCCATTGCCGTACTTGCGGCGCACGATCAGGTTCGTGATGGACTCGAGACCGTAGTCCTTCACCTCCTGCTCGGGCACTGCATGCTTCTCGGCCTCGAAGCCGAATGCCTTGATCAGCTCCGCCGTGCGTTCGGCATGCGGCGCGTTGTTGCCGGGCGGCGTGTCGGTGGGCACGCGCACCATTTCCTGCAGGAAGCGCACTTCCTCGTCGAAGTGGGCGTCGATCCAGGCGTCGAGCTTGTTGTAGTCGGTCATGGTCTTAGTGGGCTTGTTCGGTTGCGACATCGTCGAGCAGCAGCTGGAAGGCTTGCACCGCCAGCTGCATGTCGTCGTTGGTGCTCGATTCGAGCGGGTTGTGGCTGATGCCGGAGTTGATGCCGCGCACGAAGAGCATCGCCTGCGGCATGACTTCGTGCAGCTTCATGGCGTCGTGGCCCGCGCCGCTGGGCATGCGGAAGAGCGGCACGCCGAGTTGGTCGACTGCCTTCTCCCAGCGCTTCTGCCACTCGGGCGCGCTGGGCGCGGCGGCGGCGCGCATCGTCTCTTCGAGCGTGTAGCGCACGCCGCGCCGCTCGCAGATTTCCTTCAGCGCATCCAGCACATCGTTGGCCAGCGCATCGCGCTGCTCGTTGTTCGGCGCGCGCAGGTCCAAGCTGAACTTGCAGCGGCCCGGCACGACGTTGATCGAACCGCTGGGCACTTCGAGCATGCCGACCGTGGCGACCGAGTCGCCATCCTTCGCGGCGCGCTTCTCGGCGAAGAGGATCAGCTCGGCGACTGCTGCAGCTGCATCGCGGCGACGGTCCATCGGCGTGGTGCCGGCGTGGCTCGCCATGCCGATGACTTCGCCGACGTAGCGCACGCTGCCGTTGATGGAAGTGACGATGCCGAGCGGCAGGTCGAGCTCGGTCAGCACCGGCCCCTGTTCGATGTGCACTTCGACGAAGCCGAGGTACTTCGACGGATCGCGCTGGAGCTTGGGGATGTCCTCATCCTTGAGGCCAGCGTTGCGGCGTGCCTCGCGCATGGTGATGCCGTCCGCGTCCTTCTGGTCGAGCCAGGTGTTGTCGAAGTGGCCGATCAGCGCGCCGGAGCCCAGGAAGGTTGCCTTGTAGCGCTGGCCTTCTTCTTCCGCGAACCCGACTACTTCGAAGCCGAAGGGCAGGCGGCGGTTCTGCCGCTTGAGCTCGCGCACGCAGGCCATTGGCACGAAGATGCCCAGCCGGCCGTCGTACTTGCCGCCGTTACGCACGGTGTCGTAGTGCGAGCCGGTCAGCAATGTCTTCGCTCCCGGCGTCGCGCCGTCATAGCGGCCCACCACGTTGCCCACCGCGTCGATCTCGACATGATCGAAACCGGCCTCGCGCATGTCCTGCGCGATCTGCTGCGCGCACGCGCGGTGCGCGTCCGTGAGGTAGGTGACCGTGAGCTGGCCCTTCTCGGCATAGCCCGGATCGGTGTGAACCGACAGCTTCTCCTGCCAGTCCCACACGTCGTTGCCGAGCGCCGGATCTGCATTGAACTTGTCGTCCAGCCGGATCTCGGCGATGCGATGGATGTTGCGCAGCGCCTCGCCGAGTTCGAAATCAGGATGGTTGTGCACCCGGCGCTCGAAGGTCTCGATGATCTCCTGCTTCAGGAGTCCGGTGCCGCGCGGACCGCGCACCGCGAGGATGAACGGAAAGCCGAACTTGGCGTTGTAGTCCGCGTTGAGTTGCTGGATCTTCGCGAACTCCTCGGGCGTGCACTGCGTGAGGCCTGCCTTGTTCTGCTCGTTGGTCGATTCGGCCGTGAGACTCTTGGCCACCATGGCCTTGCCAGCCAACTCGGGGTGGGCACGGATCAATCCGAGCTGCTCTTCGCGCGATGCGCCGGTGACAGTCTGCACCAGAGCGTGCTTCAGGTGCGCGAGCGAGCGGAAGGGCCGAGCCTTGGCGGCGCGCTCCGCGATCCACGGCGAGTGTTCATAGACGCCGTCGAGCAGCGCGATGAATTCGGCGCCCGAAGCGGCATTCAGTTGGTCGATGGTGAGGGCCATGTCAGTCTCCGTTCTAGGCTGCGGCGTACGGGTGCGTCGCCTTCCAATGTTTCGCGATGTCGACGCGGCGGCAGACCCACACGCGATCGTGCGCAGCGATGTGATCCAGGAAGCGCTGCAGCGCGGTGATGCGTCCTGGCCGTCCGAGCAGGCGGCAGTGCATGCCGATGCTCATCATCTTCGGTGCCTCGTCGCCTTCGGCGTAGAGCGCATCGAAGGAGTCCTTCATGTATTGGAAAAACGGGTCCGCGTGCGAATAGCCCTGCGGCAGTGCGAAGCGCATGTCGTTGCAGTCCAGCGTGTAGGGCACGATCAATTGCGGTACGACTTCGCCGTCGGTCTTCTGCACCTTCATCCAGAAGGGAAGGTCGTCGCCGTAGTAGTCGCTGTCGTATTCGAAGCCACCGTAGTCGGCCACGAGGCGTCGCGTGCGGGGACTGTCGCGGCCGGTGTACCAACCGAGGGCCCGTTCGCCGGTGAGCTTCTCGATGGCTTCCATGCCCAGGCGCATGTGTTCGCGCTCGGTTGCTTCATCGATGTTCTGGTAGTGGATCCAGCGCCAGCCGTGGCAGGCAATCTCATGGCCCAGTTCCTTGAAGGCGGTCGTGAGTTCCGGATAGCGCTCGAGCGGCATGCCGACGCCGAACACGGTGAGCGGCAGGTTGCGCTTCTCGAACTCCCGCAGGATGCGCCACACGCCGGCGCGCGAGCCGTATTCGTAGATGCCTTCCATGCTGATGTGGCGCTCCGGAAAGCTCGCCGGGTTGAACATCTCCGAGAGGAATTGCTCGGAACCCGCGTCGCCGTGCAGTACGCAGTTCTCGCCGCCTTCCTCGTAGTTCAGCACGAACTGCACGGCAATGCGTGCACGGCCGGGCCATTGGGCGTGAGGCGGATTGCGACCGTAGCCGACGAGGTCGCGCGGATAGGGAAGGGTGGTGTCGTAGATGCTCATGGTGGATCGGATGGGGTTCAGGCCAATGCCAGCGAGATGTCGTGCGTCGGGACCTTTCGGTCGAAGGTGAGGTTGGCCTCGACGTGCTCGAGGTGCTCCGTCATGAGGCGAACTGCGCGTTCTTCATCCTTGGCGGCAAGCGCCTTCACGATGTCGGCGTGTTCGTCGTTCGAATGCTCGGCCGCGCTGGCGCTCTGGTACATCAGCGTGATGAGCGCGCAGCGGGAGATCAACTCCCCGAGGATCTGCGCCAGAACCGCATTGCCCATCAACTCGGCCATGCGGACATGGAAGTCGCCGAGCAACTCTGTGCGACCCGAGATGTCTTCACCGGAGACGGCAGCTTTCTCGAGCGCCACATGCTCCTTGAGCGCCTTGATCTTGGCCGGCGTCACGCTGCGCACGAAGGCACGCGTCATCTCGGCCTCAAGCATGCGGCGCACGGCAAAGACCTGTCTCGCTTCGTCGACTGCCGGCGCCGCGACGAAGGCGCCGCGCGCGGGTTCGAGGCGGATCAGCTTGTTCTGCGAGAGCTGGAACAGCGCCTGCCGGACCAGCGTGCGCGAGACGCCGAAATGGTCTGCCAGCTTCTGCTCAGCCAGCTTGCTGCCTGGCTGTAGGCGGTGCTCCACAATGGCCTTGGTGAGTGCGTCGACGATGGCGCGGGTGGTGGTCGATTCCATGGTTTTTTCATGATAGACCGAAAGCCCGGAACTGTATACACTTTTGTCGACCGGAATTTCCCGAATGCACTGAAGGAGCGAATCCATGGGCTTGAGCACCCACGTACTGGACACGATGCACGGCACACCCGCCGCCGGCATGGAGGTTGCGCTGTACACCACCGACGGCACGGGCGAAGACGCGCGCGCCACGCTGGTGCGGCGCTTCACACTGAATGCGGATGGACGCAGCGACGGTCCGCTCTATGACAACACCACGCTCAAGACGGGGACTTATCGCCTGGTATTCGACGTGGCCGGCTATTTCAAGGCGCGCGGCGTTGCGCTGCCGGAGCCGAACTTCCTCAATCGCGTTGCGCTGGACTTCGGCATCGCGCGGGCCGACCAGCACTATCACGTGCCGCTGCTGGTGAGCCCCTGGAGCTATTCGACGTACCGAGGCTCGTGAAGCGCGCTAGAGCTGGCCTTCGCTGAGCGTATCGAGCTGGAAATGACCTTCCTCATCCCACAGCCAAGTGTCTGTCCAGGTCACCTTGCCGAGCTTCGTCGGCGCGGGGAAGGGCGAGGCTTCGAGCACGGCCTTCTCGACCTCTGCGATGACCTCGGGCGCATGCGTCGGTGCGCGCATCCAATGCATCGACATGACCTTGCCGCTGCCGTCGAGTTCGACCTGCAGCGTACCGACCGCGTAGAGCATGGGTGGCAGCTTGCCTTCGTAGATGCGCGTCTTGTTGAGCTGGTAGATGTAGCGTGCGGCGTCCTTGCGGTAGTCGCGTGCCGTCGTCGCGTTCGACGGGGTGGGGCGGGGACGGTTGGTGTCGCCGCGCTCGGGTACCGCGTTGCTCAGTTGGCCGGGAACGGCGCCCGGTGCAGTCGGACTGGTGCCGCAGCCGGCAAGCCAAAGGCTGGAGAGAAGCGCGCCTGCCAAAGCGAGGCGGCGCGGCGTGAGCTCGAATTTCATTGGCGCGGTTATACCGTGGCGGGGAGCAGGCGCCGAAACCGGGGGTATCGCCGATGACAGGCGCGGTCGATGAACTCCTCGCGCGACTGAAGCGCGAGCCCGGAATCCTGGTGCGGGTCGAATCGACGCAGGGCTCGGCGCCGCGCGAGGCCGGAACGTGGATGGCCGTCTGGGCCGACAGCCTGACGGCGACCATCGGCGGTGGGCAGCTCGAATTCCAGGCGACGGAGGAAGCACGCGCATGGCTCACCGGCGGGCCGGCCATCGAAGGCATTCGCCGCTATCCGCTCGGACCGAGTCTTGGCCAGTGCTGCGGCGGCGTGGTTTTTCTTTCTTACCGACGAATCGACGCTTCGGACGCGAAGTTGCTCCAGAAGGAGCTGCTCGCGCATCTCGAACCCGTCGCGCTGTTCGGTGGCGGCCACGTCGGCGCGGCGCTGGCTCGGCTGCTTTCGACGCTGCCGTTCTCGGTGCGCTGGATCGACAGCCGCGACGGCGTCTTCCCGGATGCGCTGCCCGCGCAGATCGAGACCGAATATTCCGATCCCGTGCAGCAGGCTGTCGCCGACCTGGCGCCCGGCACGCGCGTGCTGATCATGAGCTTCAGCCATGCGGAGGACCTCGACATCGTGATCGCCTGCCTGAAGCGCCTGCGCGAGCGCAACGATCTGCCTTACATCGGCCTGATCGGGAGCAAGACCAAGTGGGCGACCTTCCGCCACCGGCTCGAAGCGCGCGGCTTCACCTCGGACGAGATGGATCGCGTCACTTGCCCGATCGGCGTGCCAGGCATCACCGGCAAGGAGCCGGAGGTCATCGCGGTGGCGGTGGCGGCACAGTTGTTGCAATCCCTGTATTCCGCGTGAGGGTGATCAGGGTTTTCCTGCACACATCCCGGTGCCTGAACCCGATGACATTCTTGCAAAACTGTATACACTTCGGTTTACAAGCCGCAGCGGAGCGAGGAGCCGAAAGGTGCCTTTCGTTCGCGGCAATAACTCTGCTTACAGCGCCCGCAGTGGTGAGCAGGCCGGAACACCACGGCGTTCCCACACGCCGTAAGGGTTGAAGCCAAATGGAAAGCTATTACCTCGACTGGGCCAATCTCCTGCTCCGCTGGGTCCACGTCATCACCGCGATCGCCTGGATCGGCGCCTCGTTCTACTTCGTGATGCTGGACAACAGCCTCGAGAAGCCGCAGGACCAGGAATCCCTGGACAAGGGCGTCGGCGGCGAGCAATGGGCGGTGCACGGTGGCGGCTTCTACAACATGCAGAAGTACGCGCTGGCGCCGAAGAAGCTGCCCGACCACCTGCACTGGTCGTATTGGGAGAGCTACTCGACCTGGCTGACCGGTTTCGCGCTTTTCACCGTCTCGTACCTGTGGAACGCCAGCACCTACCTCATCGACAAGTCAAAGATGGACTGGCAGCCCGGCGCCGCCATCGCAGTCGCGCTGGCCTTCTTCGTCGTGTTCTGGATGGTGTACGACGGCATCTGCCAGATCTTCGGCCAGCGCAAGAACGGCGACACCATCGTCGGCGTGCTGGTGGCGGTCTTCATCGCCTTCGCGGCGTGGCTCGCCTGCCACTGGTTCGCGGGTCGCGCGGCCTTCCTGCTGGTGGGCGCGATGATGGCCACGACCATGAGCGGCAACGTCTTCTTCTGGATCATTCCTGGCCAACGCAAGAACGTCGCGGCACTGCGTGAGGGCAAACCGGTCGACCCCATCCACGGCGCTCGCGGCAAGCAGCGCAGCGTGCACAACACCTACTTCACGCTGCCGGTGCTGTTCGCGATGCTGAGCAACCACTACAGCTTCACGTACACGAGCAAATACAACTGGATCGTTCTGCTGCTGATCATGCTCGGCGGCGCGGCTATTCGTCAGTTCTTCGTGGTGCGCCATCGCTTCAAGCTGGGCAATGCGCGCAATCCACTGCCGTATGCGCTCTTCGGCATCGCGGTGCTGGGTCTCACCATCGTCTGGATGAGGCCCGAGCCTGCCGCTGAAACCGCACCGGGCGCCGCAGCGCAGAAGGTCTCGTTCGGCGAAGTGCAGAAGGTGCTCGAACAGCGCTGCTACATGTGCCACGGGGCGCAGGTGCAGATGAAGAACGTGCGGCTCGATGCACCCGACCAGGTGGCCGCACATGCGCAGGCGGTGTATCAGCAGGTGGTGGTCACCAAGATCATGCCGATGAACAACGCCACCGGCATCACCGACGCAGAGCGCGCTTTGATCGCGAAGTGGTTCGAAGGCGGCGCAAGTACCAAGTAACGCCCCAGGCCGTGCGTTAGCGGCGGGATACTGGGGGCCGACAAGGAGACAAGGGGAAATCATGAACCCGCTGAACACATCACCCGCCCCGAATCCGCAGCGCGCGCCGCGCGAATTCCTGGAGCACCTCTATCGCGTCGCAGTCGAGCGTGCCTTGCCGCTCGCAAGCATGGGGCCGTGCCTGCCCAAGCCGCCGAAGGGTCGCACGCTGGTGCTCGGCGCCGGCAAGGCGGGCGCGTCGATGGCGCAGGCGCTGGAGGCGCTCTGGCCCGTCGATGCGCCCCTGTCGGGGCTCGTCGTCACGCGCTACGGGCACATCCCCCCGCGCCCGGACGGGCTGCCGCAGCGCATCGACATCGTCGAAGCCGCCCATCCGGTGCCCGACGAAGCCGGGATGAAGGCCGCCGAGCGCATCCTCGCGCTCACGCAGGGACTCACGGCGGATGACCTCGTGCTGTGCCTGATCTCCGGCGGTGGTTCGGCGCTGCTGACGCTGCCGGCCGAAGGCCTGACGCTGGCCGACAAGCAGCGCATCAACACGCAACTGCTCGAATCCGGCGCCCATATCGGCGAGATGAATTGCGTGCGAAAGCATTTGTCGCGCATCAAGGGCGGCCGGCTCGCGGCGGCCTGCGGCCCGGCGCAGGTGGTCACGCTGACCATCAGCGACGTGCCGGGTGACGATCCGGCGGTGATCGCGAGCGGGCCGACCGTGCCCGACGCCTCCACCTGCGCGGAGGCGCTTGCGATCCTCGACCGCTATCGCATCGAGGTGCCCGCTGTCGTGCGGGCCGCGCTCCAGAGCGGCGCGCTCGAAACCCCCAAGCCGAACGATCCGGTTTTCAAGCATCACGCGACGCACCTGATCGCCACGCCGCAGCAGTCCCTCGAAGCCGCCGCCGCCGCAGCGCGCGCCGCCGGCATCGAGGCGCACATCCTGAGCGACGAGATGGAAGGCGAGTCGCGCGAGGTCGGCAAGGTCCAGGGCGCGCTGGCACGCGCAGTCTCGATGCGCGGCCAACCATTCGCCAAGCCTTGCGTGATCATTTCGGGCGGCGAAACGACGGTGACGATTCGCCCGCGCCAGCCGGGCCAGGCCAAAGGTCGCGGCGGCCGTGCGGGCGAGTTCTGCATGGGCCTCGCGGGCGCGCTCGCCGGCCGCGAGAACATATGGGCGCTCGCCGCCGACACGGACGGGATCGACGGTGTCGAGGACAATGCCGGTGCCTTTGTGACGCCCGACACGCTCAGCCGCGCGGAAGCCGCCGGCCGCAAGCTCACGGATCACCTCGACCGCAACGACGCCTATGGGTATTTCGATGCGATCGGGGACCTGCTGGTCACAGGACCGACGCACACCAACGTCAACGACTTTCGTGCGCTGTTGATCCTGTAGGTCTGCGTTGTCGTTCGGGCGGTGCAACGGGCATGCTTGCTGCCTGACCGAACGAACACGCCGACCTGCATGAATCCATCCCGCCCGGGGCTCGAGTCCCACCCGTCCCCGCACTGGGCTGCCGACCTCGGCCTGCGAATGCGCCGCTATCTGCCGCTCAAAGTGGTCGGCACCACGGTGTGGACCTGGATCTTCTTCATCGGCTATTTCCACCTGCTGCGCGAGCCGTCCGGCCCGGTGACGGTGATGCCGCTCACGGCGCTCGACCGCTGGATTCCCTTCCAGCCGCCGGCGCTGATCGCCTATTTTTCGCTCTGGGTTTATGTCGGCGTGGCGCCGGGGCTGCAACTGACGTTCAAGGAGTTGCTGTCTTACGGCATCTGGGTCGGTGCGCTATGCCTGACCGGTCTCGGCTTCTTCTATCTCTGGCCTACCCAGATCCCGACGATTCCCAAGGACCCGACAGATTTTCCGGGCTTCGAGATCCTTCGCGGGGTCGATGCGGCGGGCAATGCCTGTCCTTCGATGCACGTGGCCGTGGCGATGTTCACCGCCATCTGGGTGGACCACGTCTTCAGGGTGGTGCGTGCACCGACGTGGCTGCGGTTGATCAATGGTGTGTGGTTCCTCGCGATCGCCTATTCGACGCTGGCAACGCGCCAGCACGTCGCGCTGGATGCGGTCGCGGGCGCCGCCCTGGGCATTGCTTTCGCGATCCCGTCGCTGTATTGGCGGCCCCGTCCGACGCAAATCCATCGCGCCGGAGCGGATATCATGGAAATGCATGGCCAGCGGGTCGATCGCGGCCTTCCCAGGAGGGGTTGAGCCACCGCAGCAACCACCAACAGTGCCATCGGCGGGACCGGTCGATGGACAGAACATGACGACTGACACCGCACAAATGAGTTCGCTCAAGGAACTTCAGGATCTCATCCACGAGAAATACGGCATCGAGCCCGCGGAACTCGACCCGAACGCTTCCATGCGCGAAAAGGGCTTCGATTCGCTGGCGCTGGTCGAATTCGTCTTTGCAATCGAAGACCACTTCGGTATCAGCATGCCCGACGACGATCCCACGATCGACACGCTGGCCCAACTCGCGGCCGTGGTCGACAAGGTGAGAGCCTCGCAATCCACATCAGCGTGACCGAAGTCGCCATCACCGGGATCGGCATCGTCTCGCCACATGGGGACGAACCCCAGGCCATGTTCGATGCGCTGATGCGCGGTGAGTCCGCGCTGCGACCGGTCTTCCCCGAACTCCCCAAGCCTGCCGCGGCGGCCACCGCCGCATTCGACGAATTGCGCTGGTTCACCAAGCTGCAGCTCGCTGGCGTCGACCGCGTCAGCCAGCTGGCCGTCGCCGCCGCCGACCTGGCGATGCGTGACGCAGGCTACGCGGGCAAGGCCACCGACGTGGACCCCGAGCGCATCGGCGTGTTCGCTGGCTGCGGCATGGGTGGCGCGACGGCGCTGGAGACGGCCTATCGCGGCAATGGGCGCGTACCGCCGCTGACCATCCCGGCCTTCATGCCCAGCGCGCCAGCCTCGCATGTGGCGATGCGGCAGGGCGTGCACGGGCCGGTGCTGACGTACTCCGTCGCATGCGCGTCTTCAAGCCTCGCGATTGCCGAAGCCGCGAAAGCGGTGCAGCGCGGCGAAGTCGATCTGGCGATTGCGGGCGGCAGCGAAGCGCTGATCGTGCCCGGCGTGGTTCTCGCATGGCAGGCGATGCAGACGCTCGCGGCGGTCGCGCCCGGCGAAGAGGCTTCGGCCGTTCGCCCGTTCGCGAGCGACCGCAACGGGTTCGCGCTCGGAGAAGGCGCGGCCTTCCTGGTGCTTGAATCCGCGGAGCGCGCACGCCGCCGTGGTGCCAATCTCCGTGCCCTGCTGGCCGGGTGGGGCCAGAGCTGCGACGCAACCCATCTCACGAAGCCCGACGCACCGGGTCAGTCGCGCGCGCTGCGCCAGGCATTGCGCCAGGCCGGACTGCAGCCGCGGGACATCGGCTACTGCAATGCGCACGGCACCGCCACTCGCATCGGTGACGTGGTCGAGCGTGATGCCCTGGCGCAGGTCTGGGGCGACGATCTCGATCAACTGCACGTCAGCTCGACCAAGGCGCTGCACGGGCATCTGCTCGGCGCCGCTGGCGCGCTCGAGGCCGCCATCACTGTTCTGGCGCTGCAGCGGCGCGAGCTGCCGCCGAATGCGCACTGCGCCGAGATGGATCCGGCCTGCAGCCTGAACCTGGTTCCGCAGGCTGGGGCATCGGCTCCCCAGCTCGAAGCGGCGATCAGCAATTCATTCGCCTTCGGTGGCACCAACTCGGTCCTCGTCTTCACGCTCGCCTGAATGACGCGGTTCGGTTTGCGGGGATGCCGGGCTAAACTGCCCCGGCCTCAGCAACTACTGGAGTCAACATGGTCGGACGCTTCGTCGCCTTCGTCTTCGCGGTGCTTCTGTCGGCTTGTGCAGCCACGCCCACGGTCAAGACCGATTTCGATCCCGGTGTGAACTTCTCGCGGTTCAAGACCTACAGCTGGGTGGCGAAGCCTGACGGCGGATCGCCGCTGATGCAGCAGCGCATCGTCGACGGCATCGATTCGCGCCTGCAGGCCCGGGGATGGAAGCTCGCACCCAATGGCGAGGTGCACGTGGCCGCGCATGTGACCAGCCAGGAGCGCCAGGTCTTTAACACAACGACCGTCGGCTACATGGGTTGGGGAGGGTTCGGCCCCGCGGCACCGAACTCCACGACGACGGTCGACACCTTTGAGGTTGGCACGCTCGTCGTCGACCTCTTCGACGGCACCACCAAGCGCGGCCTGTGGCGTGGCACCGCGAGCGGCACCCTGCAGGACGATCCCGCCCGCATGAACGCGTTGCTGCAGACCGCCCTCGACAAGATGTTCGCCGGCTTCCCGCCGGGCAGCGCACCGGCCAAGTAAGCATCGGGGGCGCTTTCAGCGCTTCTTCTCGAGCACCTGGGCAATCTGCTGTGCCGATCCAAAGGCCAGCGTGAAGCCTAGTGCGCCATGGCCGGTGTTGAACAGCATGTTCGACGGTGCGCCGGCCACCTTGCCGATGATCGGCACGCCCGTCGGCGTCGCAGGGCGCATGCCGGTCCACGGATGCAGCGATTCCATGCGGCTCGCCCTCGGGAACACGGCGCGCGTCGCTTCCGCGAGCGTCTCGATGCGCGTCGCCGGGATGCTTGCATCGTGGCCAACGAGCTCCGCCATCCCGGCCACCCGCAGGCGTGAGCCGATCCGCGCGAAGACCACCTTCCGCGCGCTGTCGGTCACGTTGACGTGTGGCGCGGCACCCGGCGCCGGGTTCACATCCAGGGTGATGCTGTAGCCCTTGAGCGGGTAGACCGGCAGATAGGTGCCGAACTGCGCACCGAGCTTGTGCGATGCGGTGCCCAGCGCCATCACGCAGAAGTCGGCGGGTACGTCGCCGCCCGAAGTCCGCACTGCTGCGACGCGGCCATTGCGCAGATCGAAACCGTCCACCTCGGTACCGAGGACGAAGCGAACGCCTCGCGCGCGCAGCGCCTGTTCGAGCGCCGTGCACACCTTGAGGCAGTCGGCCGCGCATTCGCTCGGCGTGTGGATCGCCCCGGCGATCTGGTCGCGGTAGTCCGAGAGCGCCGGCTCGATCCCGACGCATTCGTCCGCCGTCACCAGTCGCTGCTCGCTGCCCATGGCCCGCTGCAACTCGAGCTGACTGCGCGCGCCGTCGAGCGATGCTTCGCTCGCGTACAGCACCAGCTTGCCGGTGGCCGAGAAGTCGCAATCAGGCTGCACGTCGGCGCGCATCTCTTCGAAGGCGATGCGACTGCGCGACGCCAGCGTCAGGAGTTGCGCGGTGGTCTCGCGCGAGGTCTTCGCGTTGCACGCGGCGAGGAAGGCAAGACCCCAGCGCCACTGGAGCGGATCGAGCTGCGGGCGCAACTTGAGCGGGGAGGAGGGCGACAGCAACAGCTTGGGCAACTGCTTCCAGATGGAAGGATCGGCCAGCGGTTGCACGTACGAGTAGCTGAGCTGTGCGCCATTGCCGCCGCTGGCGCCGGCGCCGGGCTCCGCGCGATCGATCACGGTCACCTCGAAGCCCTGGCGATTCAGTTGCCAGGCGGTGGCCAGGCCGACGATGCCGGCACCCAGCACGCTCACGTGCATGACGCTTTCCTCTCTGTTGTTCTGGATGCGTCGACTCTAGGCCGGGCCGATCGTCACGGGAAATGCCAAAAGCAGGTCAGCCCATAGCCAAACCTCATGGGATACCCTGCCCATAACTTTTGGTCATGGGCGTCGCAGCAAAAGGAATTGTGAACACGAGGCTGTGCTTCCTACACTCCGTTTCACATTCAAACCATCGAAAGGGCTCGCATGAAGCTATCTGCACTGATGACCGCCGTCCTGCTCGCCGCCGCCGCAACGGGCGCGCAAGCGGCCGACACCCTGGCCAAGATTGCCGATTCCGGCAAGATCTCGCTGGCCTACCGGGAGTCGTCGGTGCCGTTCAGCTACCTGGAAAGCGGCAAGCCGGTCGGCTTTTCCGTCGAGCTGTCGAACGCAGTGGTCGATGCGGTCAAGAAGAAGCTCAACAAGCCGAACCTCGAAGTCGTGCTGGTGCCGGTGACCTCCGCCAACCGCATCCCGCTGATCCAGAACGGCACGGTCGATCTCGAATGCGGATCGACCACCAACAACACCCAGCGCGGCAAGGATGTCGCCTTCGCGATCAATCACTTCTATACCGGCACGCGGCTGCTGGTGAAGAAGGCCTCCCACATCAAGAACTACGGTGACCTCGCGAAGAAGCAGGTCGCGACCACCACCGGCACCACCAATGCGCTCGTCATGCGCAAGTACAACGTCGACAACAACCTCGGCATGGACATCATCCTTGCCAAGGACCATGCCGATGCCTTCCTGCTGCTGGACAGCGACCGCGCCGTGGCGTTCGCGATGGACGACATCCTGCTGTTCGGCCAGATCGCCAACGCCAAGAATCCGGCCGACTTCGAAGTCGTCGGCGATTCGCTCCAGGTCGAGCCCTACGGCTGCATGCTGCCCAAGGACGATCCTGCCTTCAAGAAGGTGGTGGACGACACCATCATCGACCTCATGAAATCGGGCCGGTTCGAAAAGATGTACGACAAGTGGTTCATGCAACCGATCCCGCCTCGGGGCACGGCGCTCGGCTTGCCGATGAGCCCTCAGTTGCGCGACAACATCAAGACCCCCAGCGACAAACCGGCGACCTGACCGGAGGCGCATCGTGCTCGCACCGCGGACCGTCGGCATTCTCGGAGGCATGGGGCCTGCCGCTGGGGCGGACTTCGTGCGCCTCTTCGTCGAGGCATGCGCGCGCCTGATGCAGGCGCGGGGCGAGCCGGTGCGGGACCAGGCCTTTCCGGAACACTGGCTGGCGCAGGTGCCGGTGCCTGATCGCACGGGCGCGATCGACTCCGCCACGCAGGGTGCGCACCAGCCGCTCGAGCCGATGCTGCAGGCGCTGGGCAGGTTGGCCGCGCTGGGCAGCCGCGCGGTGGCGATCGCCTGCAATACCGCGCATGCGTGGCACGACACGCTGCAGGCGCGTTTTCCGCATATCGAGTTGCTCCACGTCGCGCGCGAGGTGTCGGCACATCTCGCGTCGCAGGGCGTGCGCGACGTGGCACTGATGGCGACCGAAGGCACCTACCGGATCGGCCTCTATGAACACGCCATGGCCGACGCCGGCCTGCGCTGCCACCTGCCGCTGGCCGACGAGCGGCGTCTCCTCATGCGGGGCATCTACGACGGTGTGAAGGCCGGCGACATGGCGCTGGCAGAGGCGTGCTTCAGCGAAGTCGCGTTGCACCTCGCGCGGCGGCACGGCGAGGCGGCCATCGTGATGGGATGCACCGAGATCCCGCTGGGCCTGCAAGGCTCCGTGGCCGTGGGTGGACTGCGGCTCGTCGACCCGGCACAGGTGCTCGCTTCCGCGCTGGCAAACCGCGCCTACGACGGGGCTTCATCCCCGGCCGCACATAGCGCTTGACACGATTGATAAGATGAAAAGCGAACTGGCGGCCGGCTGACCGGCTGCCAGTAGCCAAAGGTGTGGCAAGCCGCATCCTCCAGCCGCTTTCCACCGAAAGCCGTCCGATGGACGGCTTTTGTTTTGCCAAATAGCGTCAAGCCGTCATGAATTTGCTAGCCATCATCGCCGCGACCCTCGTCGCCGGCATCGGAAGTGTGTGGATCGCCGCATTGCTGCTGCGCGTGGGGGTGCGCACCGGCGAAGGCGGAGTCAACCCGCAGCATCTGCTGAGCCTTGCCGCGGGTGCGCTTCTCGCGACCGCCTTCATGCACCTACTGCCCGAGGCCTTCGAAAGCCACATCGAGCCGGGCGTGCTCTTCGCGGTGTTGCTGTTCGGGCTGGTGTTCTTCTTCCTCCTGGACAAGGCCGAGCTGTGGCATCACGGGCACGAGCATCATCATGAAGGTGGTCACGACCACGATCATGACCATCACCACGAGCATGCGCATTCGCACCACGGGCATTCCCATGGCGCACCCAAGAGCGGGGGCTGGGCGGTGCTCACCGGCGACAGCGTGCACTGCTTCGGCGACGGCATCCTGATAGCGTCGGCCTTCATCGCCGACCTGCACCTCGGGCTGGTCGCGGCCGTCGCAGTGCTGGCGCACGAGGTGCCCCACCACATCGGCGATCTGGTCGTGCTGCGCCAGAGCTCGGCCAATCAGCGCGCTGCACTGGTCAAGGTGTCGCTGGCCGGCACCATGACTGCGCTCGGTGGCGTTGTCGGCTGGTGGCTGGTGGACCGGTTGCACGAATGGCTGCCGTACTTTCTGGTGCTCGCGTCCAGCAGTTTTGTCTACGTGGCGCTCGCCGATTTGATTCCACAGCTGCAGAAACGCCTGCCCGCGCGGCAGACGGCCATGCAGATCGTGTGGCTGGCGATCGGCATCGTGCTCGTGACGCTGGTGAGCCGGCTGGCCCACGGCGAGCACTCGCATGCGCACGGCGACGCCGATCAGGCACACCATGCGCACGATCATTCCGATTGAGTGACGCCCGGATCATCACGTTCTGAAACGCTTGTTGCGTCTTTGCTGACAAGACGACTCTGACTGTTGGGCCCACACTTGGGCTGTGCATCGTCGCGATGTACTAGTCAGTCAGCCAGGAGTCCGATCATGAAGAGCGCCGACCCCCCTCTGCGTACCGGAGAAGCCGCAGACGAACCCGAGATCGACGAGACCGAAGACAACGTGTCCGAAGATGCGGAAGAGGAATTCGATGAAGACGAACTCGAGGCCGAACTCTCGGAGGAAACCGGCATCGACCTGACCGACGCGAGCGAGCTCGATGCGGACAACGTGCTGGCGGACGAGGAGTTCGATCGGGTGATTCAAGCGCCGGATTGAGGCCACCCCCAGGCTCGCGCACTTCGTGTCGCTCTCCACCCCCTCAAGGGGGCGCACCTGGCGGCCCGGCGGAGCCGGTTCCGCGGGTGCCTGCGAACGGGCGGGCGCATTGCGCCGCCCTTCTGGTGGCGCTCGCTTTTTAGTCTTCCAGGGTGAAGCCTACTTTTAGGGTTACTTGCCAGTGGGCTACTTTGCCTTCGGTGACGTGGCCGCGGGTTTCGGTGACTTCGAACCACTGGATGTTGCGCACCGATTCGCTGGCCTTGGTGATGGCGCGGCGGACGGCGTCGTCGCTGCTGGTGGGGGAGGAGCCGGTGAGTTCGATGAGCTTGTAGACGTGGCTGGTCATGCTGTTCTCCTTGCTGTCGTTTGGGATTGCTTGTGATGGCGCTGCGATGGTGGCACGTTGGGCGATTGCAGGGTGCCTAGTTGAAACCCGCGCATGAGGGCAAGACGCGCATGTCCCGGATGTGCTTGTGCGGGGGGAGGTGTGAAATATGCTTCTCCACGCTTTTCAACCACCCCTCGTTCTTCATGATGAATCGACGTTTTCCCGGTGTTCTTGCGGCGCTGGCATTGACCTGCGGTCTTGTCCTTGCGAGTTCTGCGGCGCAGGCCGCGCCCGACGCCAAGTTGCTCGCCGCGGCCGAGAAGGCACAGCCTGCGGTCATCGACAACCTCAAGGGCATGGTGCTCATCGAATCGGGCAGCCTCAATGTCGATGGACTGATGAAGATGGCGGATTTGGTCGAGGGCCAACTCAAGAGCACCGGCTTCAAGACCGAGCGGCGCAAGGCGACGGCCGGCGCAGGCGCCGACATCGTGATCGGCACGCTGAAGGGCACCGGCAAGCGCAAGATCATGCTGCAGGCGCACATGGATACCGTCTATCCGGCCGGCATCCTGGGCACGCAGCCTTACAAGGTCGAGGGCAATCGCATCTACGGCCCCGGCATCGCCGATGACAAGGGCGGCATCGCGGTGATGCTGGCCTCGCTCAAGATCCTGGCGGACGCGGGGTGGCGTGACTACGACACGCTCACCGTCATGTTCAATCCCGACGAGGAAGTCGGCTCCGTCGGTTCAGGCGAGCTGATCTCCACGCTGGCGGACCAGCACGATGTCGTGCTGTCCTTCGAGCCGACGGCCGCGAAGTCCGTGGCCAAGGGCGAGGCGCTGCTGCTCGGCGCTGCCGGCATCGCGACCGCCACGCTGGAAGTGAAAGGTCGCGCAGCGCATGCCGGGGCCGCGCCGGAGCTCGGTCGCAATGCGCTCTACGAACTGGCCTACCAGATGTTGCAGACCAAGGACGTGCCGAAGGAAACGCCCGGCGCGACGCTCAACTGGACAGTGGCCAGCGCGAACGGCCCGCTCAACCAGATCACGGCCAAGGCGCAAGCGTTGGGCGACATCCGCATCACGCAGCCCGGCGCCGAGAAGAAGCTCGAAGCCGCGCTGCGCAGCAAGATCGAGAGCGGCAAGCTGATCCCCGACACCGAAACCACCTTGAAGGTCGAAGTGGGTCGCCCCGCATTCGTGGCCGGCGAAAAGGGTGCGGCGCTCGCAGCCAAGGCGCAGGGGATCTACAAGGAGATCGACCGCGAACTTGCCTTGGCGCCCATGACTGGCGGTGGCACGGACGCGGGCTTCGCGGGCCGTTCAGGCAAGGCCACCGTGGTCGAAAGCTTCGGCCTCGCTGGCTTCGGCTATCACGCGAAGGACGAATACATCGAGGTCGACTCGATCGTGCCGCGCCTGTATCTCGTCACGCGGCTCCTGACCGAGATCGGCAAGCAGTGACCATGGAGATCCGGCTCGACGATCTTTCCGGCCCCGAGATCCGCGCGCTGCTCGAAGACCATCTGCGCAACATGCACGAGGTCTCGCCTCCCGAGAGCGTGCATGCGTTGGACCTCGACAAGCTGCGTCAGCCGGACATCTCTTTCTGGACGGTGTGGGAAGGCGTCGAGCTGCTCGG
Source organism: Variovorax sp. Sphag1AA (assembly GCF_014192575.1). Taxonomy (GTDB): domain Bacteria; phylum Pseudomonadota; class Gammaproteobacteria; order Burkholderiales; family Burkholderiaceae_C; genus Variovorax. Next base: position 709,071 of record NZ_JACHYC010000002.1, read on the forward strand.
TTGCGGCGCGCTGCGTGCGCTTTCGTCCACGCACGGCGAGATCAAATCGATGCGCACCGCAGAGGCGCATCGCGGTCGAGGCGTGGCACGTGCCGTGCTCGACCACATCGTTGCGGAAGCGAATTCGCGCGCCTATCAGCGGCTGAGCCTGGAGACCGGAAGCGTGGAGGCATTCGCGCCGGCGCACCGGCTTTACGAGTCGTTCGGCTTCGCGCGCTGCGGGCCGTTCGGCGACTATGTCGAAGACCCCAACAGCCTCTTCATGACGAAGCGGCTCTAGATCCAGACCGCCGGCAGCCTACTTCGCGCCGCCGGTGTACTTGGTGACGCTGTCGGCGGTCATGTGATAGCCGCTCACGCCCATCATTGAATCGTTGCGCAGGGTCTGCAGCTTGCCGGTGACCCAGACCGTGTCCATGGCACGGAACTTCGCACCCTGCTTCGGCAGCACGTGCAGGATCTGGTTGGCAGGCGGCGGCGGCGTGTGGATGCAGGCGCCGAAGTAGGGCACCAGCAGGAACTCGGTGACCTCGCCCTTGTTCTCCTCGAGCGGCACGATGAAGCCGGGGATCTTGACCTCGACGCCGTTCATCGCCTTGTTGGTGGGCGCGTTGTTCGACACGTCCTGCAGCTTCATGAGCAACTCGTTCGCGCGCGGATCGCTGTCGTCGAGCTTGCTCAGGTCCATGCCCTTGAGTTCCTTCATCGGATCCCAGTCCTTGGGGATCAGCTCTTCCCACGAGATGACGCGAGGCTGGCCGGGGGCGACCTTCTCGCTGCCTGCCTTGCCGCCGAGCGGATTGGTCGGCGACGTTGCCGAGGGCACGGGCTCAGCCGCAAGCGCACTGCCTGCGATTACTGCAGCGAGAAGAAACGAAAGAGGAAGGCGCAAAGTCATCTTCAGATCCTTGGAGAGAGTCCATCGGCGAGGGAAAGCCGATAGGCGCGGATGCCGGGCAGCAGGCTCGCGAGCCAGCCCGCGACGACGAGGCTTGCCAGCAGCAGCCATTCGTTCAGTGTAGGTTCGGACAGCCGCAGGGCCAATCCGAACTGGGATTGCAGCCATGGTGACAGCACGGCGATCCCGAGCGCCGCAAGTGCGACGCCGATCACGACGCCGAGCAGCGTGACCAGCCCGCCTTCGAGCGCCAGCAAGGTGAGCACATGCCGCAGATTCGCACCGACCGCGCGCAGTACCGCGAGTTCGCGGCGACGTTCGTTCAGCCCAGCCATCACCACGGACACCAAGCCCGCAAGGCTCACGAGCGCGACGAGTCCCGACATCAGCAGCAGCGCGTTCTCGCCAACGCCGATCACGCTCCACAGTTCATCGAGCGCGACGCCCGGCAGGATCGCCATGAGCGGCTCGCCGGAATAGGTCGACACCCAGCGTTGCACCGAGAACACCGCCGCGCGGTTCTTGAGGCCGACCAGCGCGGCAGTGACGTTCTTCGGCGTGAGGTCAAACTTGCGCACCTGATCGGCGGGGATCTTGACGCCGGGCAGCGGCGCGCCGCCGGCCCATTCGAGGTGGATGGCTTCCATCGCGCCGAGGCCGATGTGCACGGTGCGATCGACCGGCGTGCCGGTGCGCGCAAGGATGCCGACGACGGTGAAGGGCTTGTCGGCATGTTCCGCGACCAGTTCGCCGCTGCCGTGCGCGAGCGTGATCTTCTGGCCGACGCGATAGCCGAGTCGATCAGCGACCTCGGCGCCGATCACTGCATCGAACAGCTCGCTGAACGGCTTGCCCTCGCGCATGCGCAGCGATTGGCGGTCGCCAAAGCGGAAGTGCTCGAAGTACTCAGGCGTGGTCGCTAGCACCGCGAAGCCGCGATGCGAATCGCCGAGCGACAGTGGCACGACCCAGCTCACGCCGGGATGCGCGGCAAGTGCCTGCTCGCTCTTCCATTGGATGTTGTTGGTCGCTGCGCCGATCCTGAACACCGAGTACAGCAGCAGTTGCGTCGAGCCGGTGCGTGCGCCCACGATCAGGTCGGTGCCTGACACCGATGACGCGAAGTTCTCGCGCATCTCCGTGCGGATGCGCTCGACGCCTAGGAGCAGAAAGGTCGACAGTGCAATCGACAGCACGGTCAACGCAAGCGTGAAGCGGCGGTTCCAGGCGCTGCGCCATGCGATTCCGAACAATGCGCTCATGCAGGCTCTCCACTTGCGGCGCGATTGATTTCCGGCAGCAGGATGTGCCGCGCAAAGCGCTCGGCAATCCGTTGGTCATGGCTCACGAAGACGAGTGCACTGCGGTTGGTCTTGCAGGCAGAGAGCAGCACATCGAGAAAGGCTTCGCGGCGGTCTTCGTCGAGCGCCGAGGTGGGTTCATCGGCGATCACGACTTCGGGGTGGCCGATCAGCGCGCGCGCAGCAGCCACGCGCTGCTGCTGGCCGACGGACAACTGGAGCGCCTGACGCCGCCACAAGCTCGAATCCAGCCCCATCTGTTCGAGCAGGTGTTCCGCCTGTGCCTGCGCCGTGCCGTCGCGCGTGGCCTGCGCCATGCGACGCCCCGAGAAGCGGCAGGGCAGCAGGACGTTGTCCAGCACGCTCAGGTAGGGCAGCAGGTTGAACTGCTGGAAGATGTAGCCGACATGCGCGACGCGAAGCCTGTCGCGGCTCGCGCCCGAGAGCGAAGCCCAGTCGTGTCCGAGCAGCGTGGCACGCCCGCCTTGAGCGACCAGCACACCGGCCAGCAGGGACAGCAGCGTGCTCTTGCCGCATCCGCTCGGGCCATGCAGGAAGACGGCCTCGCCGGCGGCGATGTCGAGCCGCTCGATGTCGATGCACGGCGCCTTCGCGCCGCGCCATTGGAATTGCAGCGATTCAGCCGAAAGAACGGAGCTCACGGCTGGGTCACTTGCTCCATGCGAGCCGTTCGTTGGGCCGCTTCAGCGACCGCTTGAACTGGCCTTGCGGTGCTGCGATCTGCGCATCGATCTGGCGTGGACCCTTGAACGCGGTGAACAGTCCGACGTCGATGAACTTCGCCGCGCCCGCATTGGTGCAGTTGAAGGCAAAGGTGCCGTCGAGATCGGCATGCCCTTCGGACGCTTCGCCTTCGGTCTTGTCCAGCCCCAGTGCGGGCGAACGCAGCGTGACCGGCCCGAGCTTGCAATTGGCGACGGGGTCGATGCGGAAGATCTGATCTGCCGCACGCAATTGCGCGATGACGGTTTCGGCCGTCTTCTTTTCGGCATCCGTGCGCGGTGCGCGCTCGAAGCCGGTGAAGTTGTCGAGAGGGGAGTCCATCTCGATCACCACCGTCGGGCCTTCGACGACGACGTCGAGCTTGATTTGTCCATGCACATGGGCGTGCTGGGTCTGCGCGAGTGCGCCGAGCGGGGTTGCGACGAGTGCGGTGAATGCGAGCGAAATGAGCGGCTGGCTCATCAATTTCATGGTTCTGCGCCTTGCCGGGTCGGCAGCCCCGGCGTATTGCTCCACTCGCTCCAGCTGCCGGCATAGAGCGCGGTCGGACCGAGTCCCGCGACCTGCATCGCAAGGAGGTTGGGCACCGCGCTCACGCCGCTGCCGCATTGGTGGACCACCGTGGACGGCTCGTGGCCCGCCAGCAACGATTCGAATTCGGCACGCAGTTGCGCGGCCGGCTTGAACTTCCCGTCAGGCCCGAGGTTCTCGGAAAAGGGCCGGTTCAGGGCCCCGGGGATGTGACCGGCAATCGGGTCGAGTGGTTCCACTTCGCCGCGATAGCGTTGCGGTGCGCGCGCGTCGATCAGCGTCTGGTCAGACTGCGCGAGCCGCGCCGCCACCGTCTTCGTGTCGACGAGTCGCACCAGCGGTTCGCCGGTGACGAAATTCGACTGGAAGTGCGATGGCTCCTCGCGGTCCGTGACGGCGCCGCCCGTGGCCTGCCAGGCCTGCAGGCCGCCGTCGAGCACGGCCACCGCCTCGTGGCCCATCCACTTGAGCATCCACCAGAGGCGGCCGCAGTAGTTGGCGCCGTTGCGGTCGTAGACCACCGCCTGCATGTCGTTCGCGAAGCCGACGCTGGACAGCCACGCCGCGAATTTTTCCCGGCTGGGCAGCGGATGACGGCCACCGGATGCTGGCGGGCCTTCCTCCTTCGCGACCACGACGCCGTGCGCGCCGGCCACGCCATGTTTCGCGCTGAGCGCGGTGTCGAGGTTGGCGTACACGGCGCCCGGGATGTGCGCAGCACGGTACTGTTGCGCGCCCGCATCGGGCTTCATGAGTTCGAAGGTGCAGTCGAACACCATCAACCGTGCTTCGTTGGCCTTCAGGGCCTGGAGCTGCTCGGCAGTGATCAGGGTGGTGTACATGTGAAGTCCTTCAATGTTCTTCGGCGGGCGCCCTCGGCAGCGACCGTTGCCGGAGCACCGTCGCCGCGATGCCGCTCGCCACGATGAGCCCCATGCCGGCCCAGCCGGTCGCATCGATGCGATCGCCGAACAGCAGCACGCTGTACATCGCGGCGAACACGATGCCCGAGTACTGGAGATTCGCTACCAGAAGCGTACCGCTTTCGGTCTTTGCGGTGGCGTATGCGCGCGTCATGCAAAGCTGACCCAGTGCGGCCAGCACGCCGACCGGAAGCAGCCACGCGGCGTGACCCCAGGTCCATTCATTGAAGGGTGTCGAGGGGCCCAGCAATGTGCCGAGTCCTCCGGCAACGGCCGAGCCCACGGCGAAATAGAAAACCGTGCGCGATTCAGGCTCACCGATGCGTGACAGTGCGACCACCTGCATGTAGGCGAACGCGGCCGTCAGCCCCGACAACAGGCCCAGCATGCCGGCGAAGCCCTGGCTGCCTTCGACGGAGGGCTTGAGCATCAGCACCACGCCGCCGAATCCAACGAGCACTGTGAGCACCAGGGGCCCCTGCAACGGCGGCTTCTGCGCACGACCGTCGCGCCCCGGCACCGGCACCCACGCCAGCAACGCGCCGCCGACCACGAAGGCCGCGATCCACACGCTGCTCATGTAGTTGAGGGTCATCGCCGTGGCGAGCGGCATGTGCGCAATCGCATAGAACCACGCGCCGAGCGACACGACGCCGATCAGGCTACGCCATGCATGCATGCCCGGATAGCGTGTGGCGAGCGTGACGCCGCGCTGCCGCGCAAGGATCCACAGGAAGACGATGCCGATCAGGCCGCGGTAGAAGACCAGTTCAGCAGAGGAAAACCAGGCGGACGCGACCTTCACGCACACGCCCATCGTGGCGAAGATCAGTGCGCCGAGCACCATCCATAAGGCTTGCATCCGAGGGGCTTACGCCTTCATTTCGCGTCTGTACCACTCATGGAACTGCTGCATGCCGTCTTCCATGGGGCTTTGATAGGGGCCGCTCTCGTCGTCACCGCGCAGCATCAGTGCGCGACGGCCGGCGTCCATGCGCTCGGCGATCTCATCGTCCTCGACGCAGGTTTCCATGTAGGCAGCCTGCTGCGCTTCGACGAACTCGCGCTCGAAGGCGACGATTTCCTCGGGGTAGAAGAACTCGACCATGTTGAGCGTCTTCTGCGGGCCGATCGGATGCAGCGTGGACACCGTGAGCACGTGCGGATACCACTCGACCATGACGTGCGGGTAGTACGTGAGCCAGATCGCGCCGTACTTCGGCGGCTTGCCTTCGCGGTATTTCAGCAGTTGTTCCTGCCAGCGCTGATAGACGGGGCTGCCGGCGCGGCCGAGTCGGTTGGCGACGCCGACCGTCTGCACGGAATGGTGCCTGCCGAATTCCCAGCGCAGGTCGTCACAGGTCACGAAGCTGCCAAGGCCGGGATGGAAAGGTCCGACGTGGTAGTCCTCGAGGTAGACCTCGATGAAGGTCTTCCAGTTGTAGTTGCACTCGTGGAGCTCGACGCGATCGAGCGCGTAGCCCTCGAAGTCGAGGTCGGCGCGTGCGCCGAGATTCGCGAGGTCGGTGGCCACGTCACGACCGCCGGCACCGGAATTCTTCTCGAAGAGCAATCCGTTCCATTCGGTCAACGGATAGTTGTGGAGATTGAGGCAGGGGTCCTGCTCGAAGTGCGGTGCGCCGATGAGCGTGCCGGTCGTGCGCGGGTCTGCCGCCGCGTAGGTCCAGCGGTGGAGGGGGCAGATGATGTTGCCGCCGCTCGTCGGATCGATTTCGCCGCGGCCCTGGAGGATCAGTGCCTGGCGATGGCGGCACACGTTGGAAATCAGCTCCACGCCCTTGGGCGTGTGGACCAGTGCGCGGCCCTGGTGTTCCTGCGGCAGCGTGTGGAAGCTGCCTTGCTCGGGAACTGCCAGCCGGTGGCCCACATAACGCGGACCGGCGGCAAAGAGCGTTTGCATCTCGCGGGCGTAGAGCGCCTCGTCGAAATATGCGGAAACCGGAAGTTGGCTCGAAGCCTGCTGCAGTTGAAGACTTAAATCAGACATGGGTGACCTGACCAAGCTCCCCACAGGGAGAAAGAAAAACGGATGGCCGCCTTGAAAAGCGTGCGATGTCGCGCGGCGGCCCCAAAAGAAAATGGGTCAGCATTTGCCGGCCCGGAGAACTAAGGATTGTACCCGTCGGGATGAGATCGGGTCCCCGACTCTAAAATGTAGGGTTTCACCCACGATCGCCGCATGCCCAAGGTGCCTTCTTCCCCCCAGCCGGCCGAATCCGCCGCGCCCGACACCGGCGCGTTGCCGGCCACCTATGAAGCCGGCTTGCAGGAGCTCGAAAAACTCGTGACCGAACTCGAATCAGGCCAGTTGCCGCTCGATCAGCTGCTGGGCAGCTACCAGCGTGGCGCGGCGCTTCTGGCGTTCTGCCGCGACAAGCTGCAGGCGGTCGAAGACCAGATCAAGCTGCTCGACGCAGGCAGCCTCAAGGTCTGGACCGCCGAATGACGACGGCCTGTGAAACCCTGCGGTGGGATGCCGCCCGTCTGTCCTCGTGGAGCGAACCGCTGCTCGCCCGCGTCGAATCGGCCTTGTCCGAATGGGTCGGCGTCGATGCGCCGGTGCTTCTGGGCGACGCGATGCGCTATGCGGTGCTCGATGGTGGCAAGCGCCTGCGGCCGCTGCTGGTGCTGGCCGCCAGCGAAGCGGTTGGCGGTCACGCCGAAGCGGCGTTGCGCGCCGCCTGCGCGGTCGAACTGATTCACGCCTATTCGCTGGTGCACGACGACCTGCCATGCATGGACAACGACGTGCTTCGCCGCGGCAAGCCCACAGTGCACGTCAAGTTCGGCGAAGCCGATGCACTGCTGGCCGGCGATGCCTTGCAGGCGCTCGCGTTCGAATTGCTCACGCCGGATGGCACCAGCATTTCGCCGGTGGTGCAGGCGACGCTGTGCCGCCTGTTGGCGCGCGCCGCGGGCAGCCAGGGCATGGCTGGCGGTCAGGCGATCGACTTGGCCAGCGTCGGTGTCGCACTGACCGAAGCCGAGTTGCGCAACATGCATCGCCTCAAGACTGGCGCGCTGCTGCAGGGCAGCGTCGAGATGGGCGCGGCGTGCGGCAATACGCTTGCGCCGCAAACGCTCGCCGCATTGCGCGACTACGGCGCAGCCATCGGGCTCGCTTTCCAGGTGGTCGACGACATCCTCGACGTGATTGCCGATTCCGAAACGCTCGGCAAGACCGCGGGCAAGGACGCGGCGAGCGACAAGCCCACCTATGTTTCATTGCTCGGCCTCGACGGCGCGCGTGCACAGGCGCGCCAGTTGCTGGCCCAGGCCCTTGAAGCGCTGGATCGCAGCGCACTGGCCGACACGGGCGCGCTGCGCGCGCTCGCCCACATGGTCGTCGATCGCGATCGATAACGACAAGATTTGCACATGGCTCCGCTGCTCCCCACCATCCACGATCCCTCCCAGCTGCGGCAAATGGACCGCGCCCAACTCAAGCAACTCGCCGACGAGGTTCGGACCTGCGTGCTCGACAACGTCTCGCGCACCGGCGGACACCTCAGCTCGAATCTGGGCACGGTGGAGCTCACGGTTGCGTTGCACCACGTCTTCAACACGCCGCACGATCGCCTGGTGTGGGACGTGGGCCACCAGACCTATCCGCACAAGATCCTGACCGGCCGCCGCGAACGCATGCCTACGCTGCGCCAGCTCGGTGGCATCTCCGGCTTTCCGCAGCGCACCGAGAGCGAGTACGACACCTTCGGCACCGCTCATTCGTCGACCAGCATCTCTGCCGCGCTCGGCATGGCGCTGGCGGCACGGCAGAAGGGCGAGGACCGCCATTCGGTCGCGATCATCGGCGACGGCGCGCTCACCGCCGGCATGGCTTTCGAGGCATTGAACAACGCAGGCGTGTGCGACGACTGCAAGCTGCTGGTGATCCTGAACGACAACGACATGTCGATCAGCCCGCCCGTCGGTGCGCTCAACCGCTATCTCGCGCAGCTCATGAGCGGCAATTTCTACGCTGCAGCGAAGAACGTCGGCAAGAGCGTGCTGCGCGCCGCGCCGCCGCTCTTCGAGCTGGCAAAGCGCCTGGAGCAGCACGCCAAGGGCATGGTGGTGCCGGCAACGCTGTTCGAGCAGTTCGGCTTCAACTATGTCGGGCCGATCGACGGGCACGACATCGATTCGCTGGTGCCGACGCTCGAAAACCTCAAGCACCTTCGCGGTCCGCAGTTCCTTCACGTGGTCACGAAGAAGGGCCAGGGCTACAAGCTTGCGGAAGCCGATCCGGTGGCCTATCACGGGCCTTCCAAGTTCGATCCGGCCGTCGGACTCGTCAAGCCGGCAACCGCACCCAAGCAGACCTTCACGCAGGTCTTCGGAACCTGGTTGTGCGACATGGCCGCCAAGGACGGTCGCCTCGTCGGCATCACGCCCGCGATGCGCGAAGGCTCCGGCCTTGTCGAATTCGAGAAGCGCTTCCCCGAGCGCTACTACGACGTGGGCATCGCCGAGCAGCACTCGGTCACTTTCGCGGCCGGTCTGGCGTGCGAAGGGCTCAAGCCCGTTCTCGCGATCTATTCGACCTTCCTGCAGCGCGGGTATGACCAGCTCATTCACGACGTCGCGATCCAGAACCTGCCGGTCGTGTTCGCGCTCGATCGCGCAGGCCTGGTGGGTGCCGACGGTGCGACGCATGCGGGCGCCTACGACATCTCGTTCCTGCGCTGCATTCCGAACATGAGCGTGGCCTGTCCGGCGGATGAAGCCGAATGCCGCCAACTGCTCACCACCGCTTACGAGCAGAGCCACCCGGTGGCGGTCCGCTATCCGCGCGGCTCGGGCGCCGGTGTCACGCCGCCCCAGTCGCTCGATGGCCTGCCGTTCGGCAAGGGCGAGGTCCGCCGCGAAGGCCGCAAGATCGCGATCCTCGCCTTCGGTACGCTGCTCTATCCGGCTTTGAAGGCTGCGGAGTCGCTCGATGCGACGGTGGTCAACATGCGCTGGGCCAAGCCGCTCGATGTCGAGCTTTTGCTCAAGGTCGCAAGTTCGCACGAAGCACTGGTGACGGTTGAAGAGGGCGCGATCATGGGCGGCGCAGGCAGTGCAGTGCTCGAAGCTCTCCAGGCCGCAGGTCTGCAGAAGCCGGTGCTGCAACTCGGCCTGCCCGATCGCTTCATCGAGCATGGCGATCCGGCAAAGCTTCTGTCCGGCGTCGGCCTGGACGCCGAAGGAATCGAGCGTTCCATCACGCAGCGTTTCGACAGCGTGGTTTCCGCAGGGAAAACCCGCCCCGGCGTTGTGTAAGCACTTTTTACAATGACCGCTGACCGTTCTGGTCAGCGACGCTGCCACAAGCCGCGTTCTCGTTTTTCCAAGTCCCGGAGACAAATCAATGGATCGTCGTTCCCTCATCAAAAACGCAGGCATGGCCGGCGTTCTCGCCGCGGGCATCGCACCTGCGGTTCACGCGCAAGCTGCCGTGCGTTGGCGCCTCGCGTCGAGCTTCCCGAAGTCGCTCGACACCATCTATGGCACGGCCGAGACCTTCGCCAAGAGCGTGAGCGACATGACGGGCGGCAAGTTCCAGATTTCGGTCCATGCGGGCGGTGAGCTGATGCCGGCCTTCGGCGTGGTCGACGGCGTGCAGAACGCATCGGTCGAAATGGCGCACACCGCGCCGTACTACTTCTACGGCAAGGACCCGACCTTCTGCCTGGGCTGCGCAGTGCCCTTCGGCCTGAACACCCGCCAGATGAACGCATGGATGTACGAAGGCAACGGCCTGAAGCTCATGCGCGACTTCTACGCCAAGTACAACATCTACAACCTGCCGGGGGGCAACACCGGCGCGCAGATGGGCGGCTGGTTCCGCAAGGAAATCAAGTCGGTCGCCGACCTCAAGGGCCTGAAGTTCCGCACCAACCCGTTTGCCGGCCGCGTGCTCGAACCCTTCGGCGTGATTCCGCAGTCGATCCCTGGTGCCGACCTGTACCCCGCGCTCGAAAAGGGCACGCTGGACGCGCTGGAGTGGGTCGGCCCGTACGACGACCAGAAGCTCGGCTTCAACAAGGTCGCGCAGTACTACTACTACCCTGGCTGGTGGGAAGGCGGTCCGCAGCTGGACTTCTACATCAACACCAAGGCGTGGGAAGGCCTGTCGGCCGAGTACAAGGCGATCGTGTCGGCGGCGGCCGCGCAGGCCAACGTCGGCATGACCGCGAAGTACGACGCGCGCAACCCGGTCGCGCTGAAGCAGCTCGTGGGCTCGGGCACCAAGCTGCGCCCGTTCTCGAAGGACGTGATGGACGCGGCGTTCAAGTCGGCTCAGCAGATCTACGCCGACCTGAACAACACCAACCCCGAGTGGAAGAAGGTGTACACGGACTACGCCAAGTTCCTGGCCGACCAGAACGCCTGGTTCCGCTTCACGGAAGGCACCTTCGACCGCTTCATGCAAGCGCAGAAGCTGTAATCAGCCGGGCCCGAGGGCTCGCCAAGTCAAAAGGCCCTGCCGACGACGGCAGGGCCTTTTTCATTGGGGGTCCTGAAGTTCAGCTCTTGAAGTTGTGAGCGGCGACGCGGTGTGCGAACTCGGTCAACAACCGTGCATCCGCCGAATGGAACCATCCCACCGCGCCATTTCGCCGACGCACCAGTAGGCGCGGTGCGATCACTTGCTGAAGCCATGGCCAGTGCACGAGCTTGAGCTGCGCGACGTCGGATGCGCGTACGCGCTTGGTCCATAGCCAGGTCTGGATCAACTCGTCGCCTTCGAGGCGGGTGCGGCTGTTGACGATCCAGTAGCCCATCCAGCCGATGCACAGCGCGGCGAGGCCGAACAGCGCCATGCTGCCTGCGGTCCAAGATTCGCCGCGGAGCGCGGGCATGCTCCAGAGCCCGAACCCGATCAGGTCGACCACAAAGATGACTGCGAGGATCCGGACGAAGCGCGGATAGGCCGGGCTCTCGAGCGAGACCGGTGCGTCGTCCAGGGCAGGGGGGCTTTCGGCCCCGTTGTCACTCACTGCTTGGTGTCGCTACCCGGCGCCGGTGCGTCGGGCGTCGCAGGCGTCTCCGGCGTGCCGGGCGCTTCGGGCTCGGACTTCTGGTTGAACGGGTCTTCCATGTTCGCGCCGCTGTCGGGCTCGTTCTGCTCCGCGGGCATCTCCAGCTGCACCTTGTCCACGTCGACGACAACCTGCTTGTCGAGGAACACCGTGACCGTCTGCGGGAAGAAGATGACGATGCCGACCAGCAGCAGCTGCAGACCCACCCACGGCACCGCGCCGAGGTAGATGTCGCGCGACTCGATCTTGCGCGGCAGGGCGCCGTTCTTGAACAGGGTGTCGGCGATGCCGCGCAGATAGAACAGCGCGAAGCCGAAGGGCGGATGCATGAACGAGGTCTGCATGTTCACGCACAGCAGCACGCCGAACCACACCATGTCGATGCCCAGCTTGGCCGCGACCGGGCCGAGCATCGGCAGGATGATGAAGGCGATCTCGAAGAAGTCGAGGAAGAACGCCAGGAAGAAGACAAAGATGTTGACCGCGATCAGGAAGCCGATCTGGCCGCCCGGCAGGCCCGAGAGCATGTGCTCGATCCACTTCGCGCCGTCCACGCCCTGGAACACCAGCGAGAACATCCGCGAGCCGATCAGGATGAAGACCACCATGGCCGTGAGGCGCATGGTGCCGTCCATGGCTTCCTTGAGCATCTGCCAGTTCAGGCGGCGGTGGATCGCGGCGAGGATCAGCGAGCCGACCGCACCCATTGCGCCGGCTTCAGTCGGCGTGGCGATCGCGTGGTCCATGAAGGGCAGGCCGCCCATCGAGCCGAGCACCGCGAAGATCAGGATGGCCGAGGGGATGATGCCGCGCAGGCACTTGCCCCAGAGCGCCCAGCCCGACAGCGTGCGGGCCGAAGCGGGCACGCCGGGCACGTAGTCGGGACGGATGCGGCCGACCAAGAAGGTGTAGATCGCGAAGATCAGCACCTGAAGGATCGACGGACCCCAGGCGCCCTTGTACATCTGGCCCACATCGGTGCCGAGCTGGTCGGCCATGACGATCAGCACCAGCGACGGCGGTACGAGCTGCGTGATCGTGCCCGAGGCCGCGAGCACACCCGTCGAATAGCGCATGTTGTAGCCGTAGCGCATCATGATCGGCAGCGAGATCATCGCCATCGCGATCACCTGGCCGGCCACCGTGCCGGTGATCGCGCCGAGGATGAAACCGACGATGATCACCGAGTAGCCGAGGCCGCCGCGCACCGGGCCGAAGAGCTGGCCCATCGAGTCCAGCATGTCCTCGGCCAATCCGCATTTCTCCAGCACCGCGCCCATCAGCGTGAAGAACGGGATGGCCAGCAGCGTTTCGTTGGAGAGGATGCCGAAGACGTTCAGCGGCAGGTTGGCCATGAAGCCGGCCGGGAACCAGCCCATCTCGATGGCGTAGAAGCCGCTGAAGAGGCCGAGCGCGGCCAGCGAGAACGCGACCGGGAACCCGATCAGCATGATGACGACCAGCCCCGCGAACATGATGGGGGCGAAGTTTTCCATTTGCATTTTTTTATCCTGCGATGCGCGAGAGGCGGGCTAGCTCTGGTGGCTTTGGCGTTCGGTGCTCACTGCACCGGCTTCTCGTAGTGCGTGTCCATCTCGATGAGGCCTCGCAGGTAGGCGATGCGCTTGATGATCTCCGCCACGCCCTGCAGGAACATCGCGCCGAAGCCCAGCGGCATCATCAGTGCGGCGGGCCAGCGGATCAGGCCGCCGATGTTCCCGGACATCTCGCCGGTGCGCAGCATGTTGAGGAAGAAGGGGAAGGTCAGCCAGAACAGCAGGCCCATCACCGGCAGCAGGAAGAAGACCAGCCCGAAGAGGTCGACGTAGACCGGGCCGTTGCGCTTGAGCTTGCCGTAGATGATGTCGACGCGGACGTGCTCGTTGAGCTTCAGCACGATCGGCGCGCCGAGCATCACGGTCGCGGCGAACAGATACCACTGGATCTCGAGCCAGGCGTTGTTGCTGATGTCGAGGCCGTAGCGGATGACCGCATTGCCGGCGGAGATGACCGAGGCGGCGAGTACCGCCCAGGAGGCGACCTTGCCGAGCTGGGCGCTGATCCAGTCCACGGCGAGTGTGAATTTGAGGAAGGCTGACACTTTGTCTCCGGATGCGGAATCTCTTGTCTCGCGCCTTGTGGGCGCGAAGCCGTCGATGGTAACGCTCTGTTGCGAATTTTCTGGGGTCCGGAGAGGCTCTCGCCTTCAGGACTTCCCCAATACAGAAGCGCCGGAAACCGCGTCCGGAAGCAGTGCGGCGCGCCTCAGCCGCCGAGGTATGCGTCCTGGACCTTGGGGTTTCCGAGCAGTTCGTGACCGCTGCCGGACAACACGATCTTTCCGGTCTCGATCACATAGGCGCTGTCGGCGATCTTGAGCGCCTGCCGCACGTTCTGCTCAACCAGGAAGATCGTCAGCCCCGCCTTGTTGATCTCGCGCAGCGTGCGGAAGATGTCCTGCACGATGATCGGCGCGAGGCCCATCGACGGCTCGTCCAGCAGCAGCACGCGTGGCTTGGCCATCAGTGCGCGGCCGATCGCCAGCATCTGCTGCTCGCCGCCCGAGAGGTTGCCGGCGAGCCCGTCGGCCCGTTCCTTCAGCCGCGGGAACAGCGCATAGATGCGTTCGAGGTCGTCGGCACGCTGGGCACGGCCGTCACGGCGCGTGTAGGCACCGAGTTCGAGGTTCTCGCGCACGGTGAGCGTCGTCAGCGTCGCGCGGCCCTCGGCGACCTGCACCATGCCCGACGCAACGATGCGGTGCGGCGACAGGGCCGTCAGGTCCTGCCCATCGAGTACCACGCGCCCCGCCGCCTTCGCCACGAGGCCCGACAGCGCGAGCAGCGTGGTCGACTTGCCGGCACCGTTGGCGCCCACCAGCGTGGTGATGCGGCCTTCGTGCAGTTCGAAATCGATGCCCTTGACGGCTTCGATGTGGCCGTAGGCAACCCGCAGACCTTCGACTTTCAGAAACGGTGCTGCGCTCATGGCGTCGCCCCTTCGATCGTCGCTTCGTCTTCTTCGCGGCCGAGGTAGGCCTCGATCACCTGCGGATCGTTGCGGATCTGGTCGGGATTGCCGCGCGCGATGATGCGGCCGAAGTTCAGCACTGCGATGTGCTCGCACAAGCCCATCACGAAGCGCATGTCGTGTTCGATCATGAAGATGGTGTAGCCACGGCCCGCGATGTTGCGGATCTCGTGCATCAGTTCGGTCTTTTCGGTGCTGTTCATGCCCGCCACGGGTTCGTCGAGCAGCAGCAGCTTCGGGTCGGTCGCAAGGGCGCGCGCGAGTTCGAGCTTGCGCTGGTCGCCGTACGAGAGGTTGTCGGCCACGTCGTCGCCCTTGTGGTCGAGCCGGACCCACGAGAGCAACTCGCGTGCACGTTCGCGCGCGCGCTTTTCCTCGCCGCGGAACAGGCCCGTCCCCGCCAGCAGTCCGAGTGCGCCATAACGCAGCTTGGCGTGCATGCCGACCATCACGTTTTCGAGCAGCGACATCTCCTTGAAGATGCGGATGTTCTGGAACGTGCGAGCGATGCCTGCGCGCGTGATCTGGTGGGGCTTGAGGCCCGCGAGATCGCGCCCCTCGAAACGGATCGAGCCGCCGGTGGTCGGCAGCAGGCCCGTCGTCAGGTTGAAGACCGTGGTCTTGCCCGCGCCGTTGGGTCCGATGAGTCCGAAGACACCGCCCTTCGGCACTTCGAGATTGACCTCCTGCAGCACCTTGAGGCCACCGAAGTGGCGCGAGACGCCGTCGAGTTGGAGAAGCGGTGCCGTCATGCCGTCGCTCCCTTGCGTCCGAACCATTGGCGCAGGCGCGCAGGGTCCCAGATGCCCTTCGGCAGGAAGAGGACGATCAACACCAGGATCACCCCGTTGACCACCAGCCGGAAGTCGCCGAACGCACGCAGCGCCTCGGGCAGCACCGTGAGGATCACGCCGCCGAGCACGGGGCCGGTCAGCCCGTTGATGCCGCCGAGCACGGTCATCGTCAGGATGTCGACGCCACGGTCGAAGCCGTATTCGTTCGGTCCGATGAAGAAGGTCAGGTGCGCATTGAGCACACCGGCGAGACCCGCGATGGCGGCGCCCAGCACAAAGGCCAGCATCTTGTGTCCGCCGACGTCGATGCCCATCAGGCCCGCGGCGGTTTCGTCTTCCTTGATCGCCTCGAATGCACGGCCGACCTTGGAACGGCGCAGCCGCCACAACCCGAACAGCACCAGCACCACGGCGAGCAGCACATGCCACCACTGCGTGGCCTGCGGAATCCCGTTGAGGCCCAGCGCGCCGCCCGTGAGCGATTCGGCATTGAGCACCACGATGCGCACCACTTCGCCGAAGGCGAGCGTTGCCATAGCGAGGTACACGCCAGACAGCCGCAACGTCGGCTTGCCGATCACGAAAGCGACAAGCGCAGGCGCCGCCATGCCGGCCACGATCGCGACAGGGAAGGGCACGCCGTAGTTCATCGTCAGGATCGCCGAGGTGTACGCGCCGATGCCCATGAAAGCAGCATTCGCCATCGCCAGCATGCCGCACGACAGCGTGAGCCAGATCGAAAGCGCCAGCAGCGAATTGGTGCCCAGCGTGAGCACCAGGTTGCTGTAGACCGACCAGAAGTTCTCAAGCGCGCTCATACCTTGCGCTCCTGCACCGTGCCGAAGAGACCCTTCGGCCGCACCAGCAGCACCAAGAACAGCAGGCCGAACGCCACTGCATCACGCATCGTCGAGCCGATGTAGGCCACCGACAGCACTTCCGCGAAGCCGAGGAACAGGCCACCCAGCATCGCGCCGCGGATGTCGCCCATGCCGCCGAGGATGATCACCGCGATGCCCTTGTGCAGCATCGGCTGGCCCATGAGCGGGAAGACGGCGTTGGAATAGAGCCCGATCAGCACGCCAGCGAGCCCGCCCAGGGCAGCGGCAGCGAACGAGGTCAGGTAGAACAGCCCCTCGACATTGATGCCGAGCAGGTACGCGGCCTTCGGCGATTCGGCAATCGCACGCAGCGCGCGACCGAGTTGCGTGCGCTTCAGCGCCAGCATCAGCACCGCCATCAGCACGAACGACAGCAGGATGATCCCCAGCTCCAGCGCGGTGAGATGAATGCCGGCGAGATTCAGCGACTCGCCCGACACCGCGCCCGCGGGGAAACGCACGTTCTGCGCGCCGAAGATGCCCTGCACGCCGTTGTTGAGAATGATCGCCACGCCGATGGTGGCGATCATCGGAATCAGGTGAGGTGCATTGCGCGCGCGCAGCGGCTTGAGGACCAGGAAATCGATCAGCAGCCCCAGCAGGCCGCAAGTGAGAAACGCGAACAACAGTCCGATCCACAGCGGCAGATCGAAGTGCGTCATGATCTGCACGGCCGCGTAAGCGCCCACCATGAAGACCGCGCCGTGCGAAAGATTGATGACGCCGAGCACACCGAAGATCAGCGTGAAGCCCAGCGCGAAGAGGGCATAGACGCACCCGAGAGAGAGCGCGTTAACCAGTTGCTGTTCAAGCATCGTGGTTCCATTCAAAAAAACAAGAAGCGGGACCGGCAATGCCGGCTCCCGCCATCCAAGAAACACCGCGGAACCGGCTCCGCCGGGCCGCAGGTGTTGCCCCCAGCAGGGGGGTGCCCGAGCTACACGCAGTGAGCGAGGCTGGGGGGTTACTTAGTGATAACGAACTCGGAGCCCTTGGTCACGCTGACGATGGGGAGTTGCTGGGCGTCGTAGCCGGCGGGCTTGCCGCTCTTGTCGTTGGCGCGGCGGAACTGGAACGCACCGGTTGCGCCGGTGTGCTTCACGGCCGGCAGCGCTTCACGCACCGCTGCGCGATCAGCCGCGAGGTCACCGCTGACCTTGACGTTCTTGAGCGCCTGGGCAGCGATGTACATCGCGTCATAGGCCTGCGCTGCGAACTGGTCCGGCGCCATCTTGAACTTCTCGGTGTAGGCCTTGATGAACTTCGTGTTCTCGGGCGTGGCGTTGCTGGACGACCAGGGGCTGCCCACGTAGAGGTTGTCCGACTGGCCCTTGGCGAGTTCGAAGATCTTTACCGAGTTCATGCCGTTGCCGCCGATGATCGGCACGTTCAGGCCGAGCTGGCGGGCCTGCACCATGATCGGCGCGCCTTCGGCGAGCAGTGCCGACAGCACGATCGCATCCGCGCCGCTGGCCTTGATCTTGGTGAGTTGGGCCTTGAAGTCCACGTCGCCCTTGGCGAAGGTCTCGGTGGTGGTCACCGGGATCTTCAGGTCGTCGAGCGCCTTCTTGAAGTTGTCGTAGCCACTCTTGGTGAACACGTCATCGTTGCCGTAGAGCACGGCGACCTTCTTGATGCCGGCGTTCTTGACGGCGGTCTTGATCGTCTCGGGCAGCACGTCGGCTTCGGTCACCGAGTTGCGGAAGATGTAGTCGCCGATCGAGGTGATGCCGTCAGCCGTGTTGGACGTACCGAAGGCCACGGTCTTCGCGGCTTGCGCGATCGGGTCGGCGGCCTGCGCGGAGTTGGACAGCGTCGGGCCGAAGACCATCAGCACCTTGTCCTGGAAGATCAGTTTCTTGAAGACGTTGATCGCCTCTTCCTTCTTGCCTTGCTCGTCGGCCACGACCAGCTCGATCTTGTTGCCGTTGATGCCGCCCGCGGCGTTGATCTCGGCGACGGCCAGTTCAAAGCCATTGCGGATGGCGGTGCCGTACTGGGCTGCGCCGCCGGACAGGGCTTCGGCCACGCCGATCTTCAGGTCGGCCGCCTGTGCAGCAGGACCAAATGCCGTGAACGCCGCGAATGCCGCGACGGCGAGCAGCGAGTTCTTGAGGGGGAAGCGTCTCATGATGGAGAGTTCTTTCAGGTCAGGGAGAGAGAGGGCGCATATTTTATAAGTGGGGTGGAAAGGCTCGCTTGACGCGCACAGTGTGCGGATCCTCATAATTCCCGATGCCCTCCAGCTCGTCGTCCTCGGCGCCTTTCAGCACATCCGGCTCGCCCCAGGCGATCGATTCGCCCGACATGTGCCGCGCGGGCCGCGACGTCCTGTCGCTGGCATTGATCGATGCGCGCAACCACACGCTTCACCTGCTGTCGCTCTACGAGCAGGCACTCGGTTCTGCAACGCTCGCGATGCCCCGCGTCGAGGGTGTCGATCCGCCGGTCTGGCTGGCCGGACAGATCGGCTGGTTCGCCGAATGGTGGATCGCGCGCAATACGCAGCGCGCGTTCGGCGCCGAGTGCCCGGTGCGCCCCACGCGGCTCGCGGCGATCGAGCCGAACGCCGATGCGTGGTGGAACCCGTCGCAGGTCGCGCAAGCCGATCGATGGTCGCCCGACATGCCCGATCTCACGCAGACCAAGGCCTACCTGCTCGAAACCCTCGAGATCACGCTGGAGCTGCTCGAACACGCCGCGGAGACCGATTCGGGCCTTTACTTCTACCGCCTCGCGCTGTTCCACGAAGACCTGTGCGGCGAACAGCTCGTGGTGATGGCGCAGACGCTCGGCCTGCGACTGGGTGTCGAACTGCCGCCGGCCCCGGTCGGCCGCCAGCCGCTCTTGATGCCGGCGACGGCGTGGGAGCTCGGCATTTCCGCGCCCGGTTTCGCATTCGCGCAGGAACACGGTGCCGAGCGCGTCGATGTGCCGGAATTCGAGATTGATGCGCAGCCGGTCACCTGGAGCCAGTTCGTGGAGTTCGTCGATGACGGCGGCTACGACCGGCCCGAACTCTGGCGACCGGAAGGCCAGGCGTGGCTTGCCGCCCAGATCGAAGGCCGGCGTGGTCCGCGCCATGTCGAGCAGATCGGATCGACACGCGAGGGCGGCGGCTCGGTGCTCCAGCAGCGCTTCGGTCGGACGATCCGTGCCGCAGACAACCAGAGCGTTGTGCATGTGAGCTGGTGGGAAGCCGACGCCTGGGCGCGCTGGGCCGGCCGCCGGCTGGCGACCGAGGTCGAATGGGAGATCGCGGCGCACTCCGCGATGAACCGTGGCTTTCGGTGGGCGGACGTGCACGAATGGACCGCGGGGACTCTGCGACCCTTTACAGGATTCCGCGTCGATCCGTGGAGCGAAGGTTCGGTCTTCGATCCGCAACCGGCCTTCGGACGTGCGCGTGTGCTGCGCGGTGCGTCATTCGCGACGCGTGCGCGATTGCGCTCACCCAAGCGCCGTAGCTTCGCGGCGCCCGATCGCGACGATGGCTTTTTCGGCTTCAGGACCTGCACGCTCTGAGCGTTGCAGGCACCGGCCTCAGCCCGACTTCTTCGGCTTGAAGCTCCACCACGGCAGCAGCCGGCTCAGCGATTGCACGTTGCCGCTGTCCGCGTTCTCGTAGCCCGGCAGGGTGCCGAGTTGGTGCTGCCAGGCGGCGCCACGCAGCAGTGTCAGCAGGGCCTGGATCGCCGGCTGGTCCAGCGCTGACTTGAGACAGGCGAGGTGGTAGCGCTCGTGGACCAGCGGGACGAAGCTCAGGCCCATCGCTCGCGCGGCTGATTCGATGCCGAGGCCCACATCGACCTGGCCCGATGCGATCGCGTGCGCCACCGCGGTGTGCGAAGGCTCGTTGTACTCGTAGCCGGTGATGGCGTCGGCATGGAGCCCTTCGCGTTCCAGCAGTTCATCGAGCAGTACGCGCGTGCCGGTGCCCAGCGGGCGGTTCACATAGCGCACCCGTCGTTGGGCGACATCACGAAGGGTCTGGAGCCCCAGCGGATTGCCAGGCGCGACGATCAACCCCTGCGTGCGCCGTGCAAAACCGACCAGCTTGTGCAGACCGGGCTTGAGCAGCGGCTTGTAGGTGCGCTGCGCGAGCGATCCGTTCGGCGAATGTTCGAGCGTATGGAAGCCGGCCAACACGCAGCGTCCCTGGTTCAGCGCGCTGATGGCATCGACGCTGCCGGTGAAGCGGATGTCGAGCTGCAGCCGCGCGGTTGCTGCCGCGTGGCCGCGGAGAAGGACCAACGCATCGTCATGGCTCGCGTGCAGGCTCAGCACGTGCGTGCTGTCGTCGAAGGCAAGCGCGAAAGCGCGTTCGAGGTCGGCGTGGAGGGCCTCGATCTGCGGCGCGAGCCGGGCCTGCGCCTGTCGCTCGGCCCAGAGGAGCTTGTCGCCGAACTCCGAGAGCTGTGCCGACCGCCCCTGCTCGCCGGTGACCAGCGCATGGCCGAGCAGTTCTTCCCACCGGCGCAACTCGCCCCATACGTGGCGGTACGAAAAGCCCAGTGAACGTGCCGCGGCCGAGATGGACCCGTGTTCGCGCACCGCGTGCAGCAGTTCCATGAGCGGGTTGCGGATCAGCGCGCGACCGCTTCGGCGCGGTGCGAGGGCGTAGGAGAGTTCGATCTGGTGCACTTGGAGGGGGAGGAGCCGGGAGCCGCGAGGATTATGCAAATGCAATCCCTGACTTATGAAGTGAATTGCACAAGTTGCGGTCGCAAATTGCTACACACTGCCCCGCGTTTCAGTTTCACCACGAATGAACACTTTCACGGACAGCGTCGTCGCCGCAGGCGGACTCCTCGTTTCTGGCGACCCGGTCTTGCTGGCGATCGTCGGCCGCTCGCTAGCGGTCAGCGCGCTCGCTTGCGCGCTTGCCTGCGGTCTCGGTCTGATGCTGGGGGCATGGATCGCGGTCACGCGCTTTCCGGGGCGGGCGCTGCTGCTCACCGTGCTCAACACTCTGCTCGCGCTGCCTTCCGTGGTGGTCGGGCTGGTGATCTACCTTCTGCTCTCGCGTTCCGGGCCGCTCGGCTTTCTCGGCTGGCTGTTCAGCTTCAAGGCGATGGTGCTGGCGCAGACGATCCTTGTCCTGCCGGTCGTCACCGCGCTGACGCGGCAAACCATCGAGGATGCCGATCGGGCGCACGGCGAACAGTTGCGCTCGCTCGGCGCCAGCCCATTTGCACGCGCGCTGCTGCTCGTTGCGGACGAGCGCTATGCATTGACCACCGTCGTGATCGCCGCCTTCGGCCGCGCGGTGTCGGAGGTCGGCGCGGTGATGATCGTCGGCGGCAACATCGACGGCTTCACGCGCGTGATGACCACCGCGATCGCGCTCGAGACCAGCAAGGGCGACCTGCCGCTGGCGCTCGCGCTGGGCTTCGTGCTCCTGGCCGTGGTGCTGGTGCTCAACCTTGCGATCGCGGCACTGCGCACCTGGCGCGAGCACGTCGATGGCGGCGCGGCCGATCCCGCGATCACGCGACATCTGGAGGTGACGTCGTGAGCCGGTTCGCGAGCGCCGAGCCGCTCTTCAGCCTGCACGACATTGATGTGCGCTTCGGGCGCGTGCTGGCCCTGTGCGGCGCCACGCTGACGATCCACGCGGGAGAGCGCGTTGCGCTGATCGGTGCGAATGGCAGCGGCAAGAGCACCTTGCTGCGCGTGCTGCACGGACTGGTGCCGCATTCCCGGGGTGCTTTCGTCAGCCGCGCGCCGCTGCGGCGGCAGGCGATGTTGTTCCAGCGGCCGCACATGCTGCGGGCGAGCGTGCGCAACAACATCGCGCTCGCACTCTGGCTGCACGGCGCACCCTGGCGCAATGCGCAGCGCGAGGCCACCGTGGCGCTGGCGCGCGTCGGTCTTGCCGATCTCGCGGACCGCAATGCCCGCACGCTGTCGGGCGGCCAACAGCAGCGGATGGCGCTGGCGCGCGCATGGGTGCTGCAGCCGGACGTGCTGCTGCTCGACGAACCCACCGCCAGCCTCGACCCCACTGCCAAGCGGGACGTCGAGACGCTCATTGCCGAAGCGGTGCACGGCCGCACGCTGGTGTTTGCAAGTCACAACCTGGGGCAGGTCAAGCGGCTCGCGAGTCGCGTGGTCTACCTCGAGCACGGCCGGCTGCTGGCCGACCTGCCTGTCCAGGATTTCTTCAACGGGCCCTTGCCCCATGAAGCGCGTCTATTCGTCAAAGGAGAAGCGATATGACACTCACCCCCATGCGCCCTCGGCGCTCCCCCTCTCCGGGGGCAATCCCAGCGGCCCGGCAAAGCCGGTTCCGCGGGATTCCCCGGATTGGCCGTGCCGGTCTGCATGCGTTGATTGCCTCGGGCGCGATCGTTCTTTCGCTGGCCGCGAACGCCGAGACCATCACCATGGCGTCGACCACCTCGACCGAGCAGTCCGGCCTCTTCGGCCATCTGCTGCCTGCGTTCAAGCAGGCCTCCGGCATCGACATCAAGGTGGTCGCGGTCGGTACCGGGCAGGCCATCGACATGGCCAAGCGCGGCGACGCCGACGTGCTGTTCGTGCACGACACGGCCGCAGAAGAGAAGTTCGTCGCGGAGGGCTTCGCGGCTAAGCGCTTTCCGGTCATGTACAACGACTTCGTCCTGATCGGCCCGAAGGGCGATCCGGCCGGAACGAAGGGCAACGACATCGTCGCCGCACTCAAGAAGATCGCTGCAACGAATGCGCCTTTCGTCTCCCGCGGCGACAAGAGCGGCACCGACGCCGCCGAGCGCCGCCTGTGGACGCAGACCGGCCTTGCCGAAGCGGGTCAGCCAGTGCCCAACGAAAAGAAGGGCACGGGCTACAAGGAATGCGGCTGCGGCATGGGGCCGGCACTCAACATGGCGGCTTCGACGGGTGCCTACGTGCTGGCCGACCGCGGGACATGGCTCAGCTTCAAGAATCGCGCCGACCTCGCGGTGCTGGTGGAGGGCGATAAGCGCCTGTTCAACCAGTACGGCGTGATGGTCGTGAGCCCGACGAAGTTTCCGCAGCTCAATAGCGCGGGCGCGCAGAAGTTCGTGGACTGGGTGACATCGCCTGCGGGGCAGTCGACCATCGCTGCCTACAAGATCGGCGGGGAACAGCTGTTCTTCCCCAATGCGGAACGCTGAGATCGACGGAACAGCAGAGATCGCGGTCTTTGCGGCCGGAAGTCTGCGTGGCCCGCTCACGCAGGCCGCGCGCGATTTCGAGCAGGTGCATCCGGGCACGCGCATCACACTGACCTTCGGTGCGTCGGGCTTGCTGCGGGATCGCATCGCGGGCGGCGAGAAGGCCGACATCTTCGCGTCCGCCAATATGGCCCATCCGCAATCGCTGGCCGAGACCGGCGATTGGGGACCGACCCGTACCTTCGCGCGCAATGCGTTGTGTGCGCTTGCGCGGCCAGGGCTTGCCGTGACGCCCGAGACGTTGGTCGCGACCATGCTCGATCCGCGGATCAAGCTCGGCACCTCGACGCCGAAGGCGGACCCTTCCGGCGACTACGCGTTCGAGCTGTTCGAGAAGGTCGAGCGCACCGGTACCGCGCCCGCCGGCTCCGCCAGGATGCTCGCCGGCAAGGCGCTGCAGTTGACCGGTGGCCCGAACTCACCGGCGCCGCCGGCCGGACGCAATGTCTACGGCATGTTGGTCGCGAGCGGGCAGGCCGATGTCTTCCTCACCTACTGCACCAACGCGGTCGTCGCGATCGGCGAGGAGCCCGGCCTGCAGCGCATCGATGTACCCGATCCGGTGAACGTGAGCGCCGAGTACGGCCTGGCCGTGCGGACCGGTGCCCAAGCCGCAGCGGCCGCCTTTGCCGACGATCTGATCCATGGCGCGGGGCAGGCGCTCTTGCGCGCGGCCGGCTTTCTCGGGCCCTGAGCTTCAGCGGTCGACCGGCAGGTAGAGGCTTTCCTTGACCTCTTCCATCACCACGTAGCTGCGCGACTCGGCGGTGACCGGGAGCTTCTTCAGCAGGTCGCCGAGCAGGTTCCGGTAATCGCTCATCGCACGCAGCCGGGCCTTGATGAGGTAGTCGAAGCCGCCGGAGACGAGGTGGCATTCCATGACTTCGGGGATGTGCATCAGCTCCTGGCGAACCTTGTCGAACACATCGCCCGACTTGGAAGAGAGCGTGACTTCGACGAACACCAGCAGCGACTTGCCCAGCGCCTGCGGATCGACGCGCGCGTAATAACCGGTGATGACGCCTTCGCGCTCCATGCGGCGCACGCGCTCGGAGCAGGGCGACGTCGACAGGCCGATCTGCTCGGCCAGATCAGTCATCGAAATGCGTCCCTGGCGCTGCAGGATGTCGAGGATTTTTCGGTCCGTTCGGTCGAGGTCGGCCATTTCACTGCTCCAAGGCCCAAAGCGGCAAAACATCAGTAAAAACAACTGACGCACTGGGAAATTTCGGCGAAGTTTATGGCAATTGGGGGGCTACGCTTAGCTCATTTCCTGCATTGAATGGGCTAAGCGATGAAAGTGATCGTTCTGGGCGGCGGTGTCATCGGTGTCACGACCGCGTACTACCTTGCCAAGGCCGGCGCCGAGGTGACCGTGCTCGACCGCCAGAGCGGCCCCGCGCAGGAAACCAGCTTCGCCAACGCCGGGCAGGTCTCCCCTGGCTACTCCACGCCGTGGGCTGCGCCGGGCATCCCTTTCAAGGCGCTCAAGTGGATGTTCCAGAAGCACGCGCCGCTGTCGATCCGTCCGGACGGCACGCTGTTCCAGTTGCGCTGGATGGCGTCGATGCTCAAGAACTGCTCGCCCGAGCGCTATGCGGTCAACAAGGAACGGATGATGCGCGTGGCCGAATACAGCCGCGACTGCCTGCGCGCGCTGCGTGCCGAAACCGGTGTGCGCTATGAGCACCGCACGCAAGGCACGCTGCAACTCTTCCGCACGCAGGCGCAACTCGATGCGGTGCAGCGGGACGTGGCGGTGCTCGAAGAATGCGGCGTGCCGTATCAACTGCTCGATCGCGATCAGCTCGCTTCGGTCGAACCGGCGCTGGCTCGCACCGGCAATCTCCTGGCCGGTGGTCTGCGCCTGCCGAATGACGAAACCGGCGACTGCAATCTCTTCACGAAGGGCCTCGCCGATGTCGCGCGTGGGCTCGGCGTCAACTTCCGCTTCGATCAATCGGTCGAGCGGCTCGTGACGGACGGCGCCCGGATCATTGGTGTCCGTCTTGCCAATGGACATGTGCTCACCGCCGACCGCTTCGTGCTCGCCTTCGGCAGCTATTCGCGCGACTTCATTGCGCCGCTGGGGCTCGACATCCCGGTGTATCCGGTCAAGGGTTACTCGCTGACCGTGCCGCTGGTTGATCCCTCGCTGGCACCGCAATCGACCGTGCTCGACGAAACCTACAAGGTGGCGGTCACGCGCTTCGACGATCGCATCCGCGTCGGCGGCATGGCCGAGCTCGGAGGCTTCGACCTGCGGCTGAACCCGCATCGCCGTGAGACGCTGGAGCGCGTCGTGACCGATCTCTTCCCCGGCGGCGATCTGCCGCGCGCCACCTTCTGGACCGGCCTGCGCCCGATGACGCCCGACAGCACGCCGATCGTCGGTGCGACGCCGTATGCGAACCTGTTCCTCAACACCGGCCACGGCACGCTCGGCTGGACGATGGCTTGCGGCTCCGGCAAGGTGGTTGCCGATCAGGTGATGGGCCGGCGTCCGGACATCCGCACCGATGGCCTTTCGGTCGATCGCTATCTCGCGCCGGCTTCCGGCGGGCGGCGCATCGTGCGGCCGGCGGGTGTGCCTGCATAACCTCCCACGTCATCGACCGGCGGCGGGCTCGCGGCGACCATTCATTCACCCCGCGCTGTTGCGGGTGTTGAACACCGAAAGGACTCGCCATGAACACCGCCACCCCCGATGCCGTCAAGCTCGCCGAGCAGTACATCGCCGTCTGGAACGAGAAGGATGAGGATCGCCGCCTGAGCTTGCTGCAGGCGAACTGGACCGACGATGCAAGCTATGTCGATCCGATCATGCAGGCCAGCGGTCGCACGCAGATCAGCGCGCTCGTCGGCGGCGTGCACCAGCGCTATCCGGGCTTTCGCTTTGCGCTCAAGGGCCGTGTGGACGGCCACGGCGACCAACTGCGCTTTTCATGGACGCTCGGCCCGAGCGGCGCCGAGGACATGATCGAAGGCACGGACTTCGTGCAGCTCGAGGCCGGCAAGCTGCAAAGCGTGACCGGCTTCCTGGATAAGGTGCCAGCCGGGGCCTAGTGCTTCGCGGCTGCGGCCTGTTCGAGTTCGCGGCGGATGGTCGCGGCGCTCTCGGGGCGCACCACGCGCCCGACTTCCAGGCCGTCGCGCATGAAGACGAGCGTTGGCCAAAGCTTGACGTTGAAAGATCGTCCGAGCGGCCGTCCGCTTGCGTCTTCGACCTTCAGGTGCCGCAAGTGCTGCGCGTCGCTCAACGCCTCGTTGATCGCAGGTTGCGCCGCCTTGCAGATGCCGCACCAGTTGGCGCCGAATTCGACCACGGTGAGACCGGGCATTGCGTCGACTTCGGCGCGGGAAGGTTGTTCGGTTGCGTATGAACTCATCGCCTGATTCTGCTTGAGGGGCTCGAATCGCGCTCGTCCGACGCCGGCGGGTCGCCGCGTGGGAGTTAGCTGATCAGTCGGCCGTTGGTGCTGATCACCGCCACGTCGACGAACTGGTTGCCTTCGCGGTTGGTCTTGCCGAAGTTGATCTTCACGCCGCCGAGGTCGAAGGCTTCGATGCGCTCCATCCCCGCGAGCACCGCAGCGCGCGTGGGCGCCGGCCCGGCGCGGCGCAGGCCTTCGGACAGCACGGCGGCATCCATGTAGCCCTCCAGGCTGGGCAGCGAGAAGTCCTTGGTGCCGTTGGCGATCATGTCGGCCTGGTAGCGCCGAACGATCTCGAACTTGGTCGCGTAGGGCGAGGGCACGACCATCGCGAAGCCGAGGCCGTGCGCGAGATCGCCCATCGCGCTGAGCGATCCGGCGGTGATCGAGAGGCCGTAGCAGCTGCTCTTGCCACCCGCGGCGCGCAACGCCTTCACGAAGGCCGGCGCGGTGCCGGCGAGGCCGATGATGACGATCTGCGGGCTCGCTTCGGCAATCTGGCGCGCCGCCGGCTCGACTTCCATGCTGATGGTGCTCGGCGTGCTCGCGATCACCGCCGGTTCGAGCTTGACCTTGGCCAGCGCGGCCTTGTAGCCCGCGAGCAGCGACTGGCCGAGCGGATCGTTCGAATAGACGATACCGATGCGCGACTGGCCGAGCACCGCCGCGGTGGCGATGAGCTTGTCGATTTCCTGGTCGTAGTTCGCGCGGACCCAGAAGGTGTTCGGATTGGCCTTCTTGCGCAGCGACACGGTGCCGGTGTTCGGACCCACCACGGCCATGCCCGGAACTGCGTCGCTGACTTCCGCCGCCTGGCGCGTGCCCAGCGGGTGCAGCATGGCCAACACCGAGCTGTCGGCTGCGAAGGAGAGGGCGTTGGCCTTGGCGAGATCGGGCTTGAACTGGTCGTCGGCCATCACCAACTCGACCTTCGTACCGTTGATGCCGCCGGCGCGGTTCAGTGCGTTGAAATAGGCGCTCGACCCGATGAACAGGCCGGTTCCGTTGGCCTTCTCGACGCTGCTGTTGTCGAAGGTGGCGCCGATCCGGATGGCCTTGGATTGCGCGAAGGCCGGTGATCCCAGCCCGGCGATGGCGGCAGCGCCTGCCAGCCTGCCGATGACTTGGCGACGCGTCGGCTTTGGCGACAGGTCGAAGGTACGGGCCTTGGAATCACTCATGGTCGACGTCCCCAGGGCATGCGACAAAGAGGCATGCGGAAGTTTTAACAACTTCTGACAATAGCAACAAAGTGTAAAAACGTCCATCGGGACGAGCGATGGGGTGGCCTGCCGTTTCGTGGCAAACCGCACGAACGGAACGGACGATTTCAGCCGGCGCGGCGGCTTCGAGGGAGCTTGCGGTAGACGGTCGCGCGACTGATGCCGAGCGCGCGCGCCGCCTCGGCGACGTTGCCGCGTGCTTCGTCGACCGCCTTGCGAATCAGCGCGGTTTCGACATCGCGCAGCCGGGTCCGGCCGTTGCCTTGCGACGACAGCGGTGGCCGGCCGGCGAGCTGCGGCCGGACTTGTACACGCAGTCCCGACCACAGCGGCACTTCGAGCACTGGATCGCCGCGCCGCGCAGCGTCGAAGAGCATCTGCGGCGGCAGCGCGAAGAGATCGTTGCAGTTCAGCGCGAGTCCGGCGCCCAGCGGCTGGTGCAGCATGTGCCGCGCCGCCGCGTTGGCACCGGCGACGTAGCCGTCCGCGTCGATGCACAACAGCCCTTCGGTATCGGCGCCGGGCGCGCTGCCGGGCCAGGCGATCCCCAATCGCAACTCGCAGGGATGCTGCAGCAGCAGCGCGTTCTCGATGCTGCGCGCCGACAGGGCGGCGAGGTGCCGCAGCTCCGGCCGCTCGACCACCTGCACGCCAGTCAGGTCCAGCATGCCGATGCACTCGCCGAGCGGGCCGAAGAGCGGCGCGCCCGCGCAGCTGTAGACGCTGGTGTCGTCGAAGAAATGCTCGCCGCGATGCAGCCACACCGATTCGTGCTCGGCCAGTGCCGCGCCGATCGCGGTGGTGCCGACTGCGCGTTCCGACAGGTCCACCCCGATGCGCGCGATGTCGCGGGCATGCCGCGCGGCCGGATCGCTGCCGCCTGGCAGCGCGCCCACATCGACCACGATGCCGTCTGCATCCGTGAGGATCGCGAAGTAGCGCGTGTCGGCGATCGCGCGCGAAAGTCGTTCGATTACCGGGCGCGCTGCCGAGACCAAAGCCCGGTTGCGCTCCGCAACCCGCATGGCGGCCTGCGCCGAAACCGGGTCGAAGCTCACATGCTCGCGAGGCTGCCGCCCAGCCGCGAGACAGCGTTGCCACGAGCGAAGCAGCCATGGCTCGACGCGCGCGCCTTGCGTGTCGGCGTCACCATCGATCCATTCACGCCGCGCCTGGGCGATGGAGATGGAACGCTCTGGCAGTGGCGAAGCGAGGGAGGCGGTCATCGTGTGGGTCCGGGCCTGAACGGCACCTGTCGTGATGTGCGCATTGCCGGCGGGCAAGCTGTTTCATTTTGAGAATTTCAAGTGTCCCGCGCAAGCGGCTAGGGTTTTGCCTAGGGTTCCGGTCAGGTGCGGCGTCCAAGATTCACATGGCCGAAAACAGCCATCTCTTACCTTTACAACGGAGACAGCCACATGCAGGTTTCTTTCACGGTCAACGGCCGGGATGTCACGGTCGACGCGCCTCCCAACACCTTCCTGGTCCAGGCGCTCCGGGAGCACCTCCATCTCACCGGCACGCACGTCGGCTGCGACACCGCGCAGTGCGGCGCCTGCACCGTTCACGTCAACGGACGCGCGGTGAAGTCATGCAACGTGCTGGTCGGGCAGATCGCCGGCGCGAAGATCACGACCATCGAAGGCGTTGCGCAGCCCGACGGCACCATGCATCCGATGCAGGCGGCCTTCAAGGAGTGCCACGGCCTGCAATGCGGCTTCTGCACCCCGGGCATGGTGATGAGCGCCATCGACCTGTGCACCTACCACCCGAACGCGAGCGAGACCGAGATCCGCGAATTGCTCGACGGCAATCTCTGCCGCTGCACCGGCTACCAGAACATCGTCAAGGCAGTCCAGATGGGCGGCAAGGCGATGACCGAACCCGCCAAGGCCACGGCCAACGCCTGAGGAGAAAAGTCATGGGTGCATCCGACTTCTCCAACCTGCCGCACATCGGCGAGGCGCTGCGTCGCAAGGAGGACTACCGCTTCCTCACCGGCGCCGGCCAGTACACCGATGACGTGAATCTGCAGAACCAGACGCACGCGGTGTTCCTGCGTTCGCCGCACGCGCACGCGAACATCAAGTCCATCGACACGTCCGCCGCGCTCAAGATGCCCGGTGTGGTCGGCATCTTCACCGGCAAGGACATCGACGGAAAGATGGGCGGCCTGCCCTGCGGCTGGCTGATCAACAACCCCGACGGCACGCCGATGAAGGAGCCGCCGCACCCGATCCTCGCGATCGGCAAGGTGCGCTATGTGGGCGATCACGTCGCGCTCGTCGTGGCCGAGACAGTCGAGCAAGGCAAGAACGCCGCCGAAGCCATCGTGGTCGACTACGAAGAGCTCCCTGCGCTGGTCAGCGTCGCCGATGCGGCGAAGAAGCAGAGCGGCGTCGTCATCCACGAGCAGGCGCCGGATAACCAGTGCTACAAGTGGGCGATCGGCGACAAGGCGGGTGTGGATGCGGCTTTCGCGAATGCGGCGCACGTGACGAAGCTCGACCTCGTCAATAACCGCCTCGTGCCCAACCCGATCGAGCCGCGCGTTGCCATCGGCAGCTACAACCGCGCGAACGACGAGTACACGCTGTACGTCGCCAACCAGAATCCGCACGTCGAGCGCCTGCTGATGACGGCGTTCGTGCTGGGCCTGCCCGAGCACAAGGTGCGCGTGATCGCGCCCGACGTGGGCGGCGGCTTCGGCTCGAAGATCTACCTCTACGCGGAAGACGTGGCGCTCACCTGGGCCTCGAAGCAGCTCAACCGCAGCATCAAGTGGACGGGCGAGCGTTCGGAGTGCTTCCTCTCTGACGCGCACGGCCGCGACCACGTGAGCCACGCCGAGATGGCGATGGACGCCAACGGCAAGTTCCTCGCGCTGCGCGTGCACACCGATGCGAATCTTGGCGGCTACCTGTCGACCTTCTCGACCGCGGTGCCGACCATCCTCTACGCCACGCTGCTCGCAGGGCAATACACGACGCCGCAGATCTACGTCGAAGTCGATGCGTGGTTCACGAATACCGCGCCCGTCGATGCCTATCGCGGTGCGGGGCGGCCCGAGGCCACCTACCTGCTCGAACGGCTCGTGTCGCGCTGCGCGTGGGAAATGAACCTCGGGCAGGACGAGATCCGCAAGCGCAACTTCATCACCGCCTTCCCGTACCAGACGCCGGTCGCGCTGCAGTACGACACGGGCGATTTCCACGCTTGCATGGACAAGGCGAAGACGCTGGCCGACGTGGCCGGATTCGCGCAGCGCAAGTCGGCGAGCGAGGGCAAGGGCAAGCTGCGTGGGATCGGCTATTCAAGCTACATCGAAGCCTGCGGCATCGCGCCGTCGAACATCGCGGGCGCACTCGGTGCGCGTGCGGGCCTGTTCGAATGCGGCGAAATTCGCGTGCATCCGACCGGCAGCGTGACGGTGTTCACCGGCTCGCACAGCCACGGCCAGGGGCATGAGACCACCTTCGCGCAGGTGGTGGCCGCACGCCTGGGCATCCCCGTCGAAAACGTGGACGTGGTGCACGGCGATACCGGCCGGGTGCCCTTCGGCATGGGCACTTACGGATCGCGCTCGATCTCGGTCGGCGGCGCGGCGATCATGAAGGCGCTCGACAAGATCGAGACCAAGGCCAAGAAGATCGCGGCGCACCTGATGGAAGCGAGCGACGCCGACGTCGAATTTGCCAACGGCGAGTTCACCGTCAAGGGCACCGACAAGAAGATCCCCTTCGGCCAGGTTGCGCTCACTGCCTACGTGCCGCACAACTACCCGCTCGACAAGCTGGAGCCGGGGCTGAACGAAACCGCGTTCTACGACCCGACGAACTTCACCTTCCCGGGCGGCACCTACATCTGCGAAGTCGAAGTCGACAAGCAGACCGGCGAAGTCAAGGTCGATCGCTTCACCGCGGTGGACGACTTCGGCACCATCATCAATCCGATGATCGTGGAAGGGCAGGTGCTCGGCGGGCTCGTGCAGGGCATCGGCCAGGCATTGATGGAGAACTGCGTCTACGACAAGGAGAGCGGCCAGCTCCTCACCGGCAGCTTCATGGACTACGCCATGCCGCGCGCCGAGGACTTCCCGATGTTCAAGCTCGACACCGTGTGCACGCCCTGCACCCACAACCCGCTGGGCACCAAGGGCTGCGGCGAGGCGGGCGCGATCGGTTCGCCGCCGGCGGTGATCAACGCCGTGCTCGATGCGCTCGCGCCGCTCGGTGTGAAGGACTTCGACATGCCGGCATCGCCCTACCGCGTGTGGGAAACGATGCAGAAGCAACCCTGAACACGGAAAGGTCTGAACACCATGTACGCCTTCACCCTCGAACGTCCCACGACCCTGGCCGAAGCGGTCAAGCTCGCCGCGGCAGGCGCCAAGCCGCTCGCCGGCGGGCAGACGCTGCTGGCCTCGATGAAGCTGCGGCTTTCCGCACCCGAGCAACTGGCCGACCTGAGCGGCGTCAAGGAGCTTGCCGGCATCAGCAAGTCGGGCGATGCGCTCGTGATCGGCGCGATGACGCGGCATCTCGATGTCGCGAACAACGCCGACGTCAAGGCTGCCTTCCCGGCACTCGCGTGGCTTGCCGATCACATCGGCGACCGGCAAGTGCGCGCGATGGGCACCATCGGCGGATCGGTCGCCAACAACGATCCGGCCGCGTGCTACCCGAGCGCGGTGCTCGCGACCGGCGCCACGGTGGTCACCACCCAGCGCGAGATCGCGGCTGATGATTTCTTCCAGGGCCTTTTCACCACCGCGCTGACCGACGGCGAGCTCATCAAGGCGATCCGCTTCCCGGTTCCGAAGCGAGCGGCCTACGAGAAGCTGCGCCAGAAGGCATCGAACTTCCCGCTCGTGGGTGTGTTCGTTGCGCAGTTCGACAGTGGCGTGCGCGTGGCAGTGACCGGCGCTGGCAACGGCGTGTTCCGGCATGCGGGGCTCGAGCAAGCGCTCAGCAAGGCCTTCACGCCGGAGTCGGCCGCGTCGGTGAAGATCGATTCGGCTGATCTGAATACGGACCTGCATGCTTCTGCGGCGTATCGCGCGAACCTGATCAGCGTGCTTACGCAACGCGCAGTACAAAAGGCCTGACCCCCAGCCTCGCCCACTTCGTGTGGCTCGGACACCCCCTTTCAGGGGGCAATCCCAGCGGCCCGGCGAAGCCGGTTCCGCGGAATTCCTGGACTTGTTGCGCCAGTTTCATGCGTCGTGGGGAGTGGCGCGGTAAAACACTGAGATGACCGATCAAACAACGCCCCCGGCGGCTTCGCCGTTCTCTTCCATCGACGCCGTCGTGCAGGCACTGCAAGGCGCCGGCTACTACGCCGACCGACGGCTCGCCACGGCGGTGTTCCTTGCGCTCAAGCTCCAGCGGCCGCTGCTGCTCGAAGGGGAGCCCGGTGTGGGCAAGACCGAGCTTGCCAAGGCGCTGTCGACCGCGCTCAGCCGCGAGCTGCTTCGGCTCCAGTGCTACGACGGCCTCGAACAGCGCGAGGCGCTCTACGAATGGAACTACGCCGCGCAGCTCCTGCACATGCGCGCGGCGGAGGCGCAGGGCATCTCGACCGACGTGGAATCGGAGGTCTACCAGCCGCGCTACCTGATCCGCCGCCCGCTGCTGCAGGCCCTGCAGGCGCCCGCGCCCGGCGCGGTGCTGCTCATCGATGAAGTCGATCGCGCCGACGAACCCTTCGAGGCCTTCCTGCTGGAGTACCTCGGCGAGTACCAGGTCAGCATTCCGGAACTCGGCACCATTCGTGCGCTGGTGCCGCCAGTCACGATCCTCACCAGCAATCGCACGCGCGAGCTCAACGATGCGGTCAAGCGCCGCTGCCTTTATCACTGGCTCGACTATCCGGAGCGCGAGCGCGAACTCGCGATCGTGCGCGCACAGGTGCCGCAGGCGGGCGCCGCGCTTTCCGAGCAGATCGCGAGCTTCGTCGGCCGGCTGCGCAGCACGCCATTCGCGAGTGCCTTCCAGCGCGGACCGGGCATTGCCGAAAGCGTCGAATGGGCGAAGGCGCTGGTGGCGCTCGACACCATCGAGCTCGACCCCGAAATCGTGGTCGACACCGCCGGCATCCTGTTCAAGCAGCGCGACGACGTCGCCTCGCTGACGCACGCGATGGCAACCGATCTCCTCAAGCCCGAGGAGGCCTCGTCTTGAGTGACACCGTCCATCAGCTTGGCGACGCACGCCGCGGCAAGCTGGCGGGCAACATGCTGGGATTCGGCCGCGCATTGCGCCGGGCAGGCGTGCGGACCGATTCGATGCGCATCGCGCTTGCCGCCGAGGCCGCAACGCTGGTGGGCGTCGAGAACCGCCTCGACCTTGCGGCTGCCATGGAAGCCGTGATGATCAGCCGCGAAGAAGATCGCCTCGTGTTCCGCGAACTCTTCGATGCATGGTTTCGCGACCCCGAGCTGGCCAACAAGCTGCTCGCGCAGATGCTGCCGAGCGCCGAAGGCAAGGCCGAGCCTTCCAAGCGCAGGCCGCGTGTGCGGGAGGCATTGGCGCCGCCGCGCGAAGCGGGACGTGCGGCACAGAACGAGCGCGAAGTCGATTTCGATGCCGCGATGACCGCGAGCGACCGCGCGCGCATCCACCATGCCGATTTCAATGCGCTCGGTGCGGCGGAATACCGCCTCGTCGAACGCCTCGCGCGCGACATCGCGCTGCCGATTCCAACGCTGCCCGCGCGGCGTTTGCGCGTCACGGGCGATGCGGGCGCGCATTCGCGCATGCACTGGCCCGGCGTGCTGCACGAGGCGGCGCGCACCGGCGGCGAGATCCTGCGGCTGCCACGGTGGGCGCGGCGCAAGCAGCCGCTGCCGCTGCTCGTGCTGGTCGATGTGTCCGGCTCCATGGAACGCTATGCGCGGCTGCTGCTTGCATTCCTGCACGCGTCGACGCGGCATTCGGGCCGGCGCGACGTCTTTGCTTTCGGCACGCACCTGACCGACCTGACACCGGCATTCCGACTCGCCGATACCGATTCGATGCTGGCCGCCGCGAGCGAATCGATCGACGACTTCGCCGGCGGCACGCGACTCGGCGAATCGCTGGTGGAACTGCGCCGCCGTCACGCCCGCCGCCTGACTGGACGGCGCACGCTGGTGCTGGTGATCAGCGACGGTCTCGACACCGGCGAGCCCGAGATCCTCGACAACGAACTGCAATGGCTCAAGCGCCATTCGCGGCGCGTGCTGTGGCTGAATCCGCTGCTGCGCTACGAAGGCTACGCACCCCTTGCGCGCGGTGCGGCCATGTTGCATCGCCATGCAGACGCGATGCTGGCGGTCCACAATCTCAGCGCACTGGAACAACTGGCGACCAGCCTCGCGATGCTCATGCGGTCGGGCCGCTGAAGATCCGACCCCACTCGAATTCAGAAGGAAGACTCATCATGGAAATGCTCGGCAACCGCAAGCTCGGGATCACGCAGCAGCAGGCCTGGGACGCGCTCAACGACCCGGAGACGCTCAAGAAGTGCATCCCCGGCTGCGACAAGTTCGAGTTGACGGGCGACAACCAATACGCCGTCGGGCTGGCGGTCAAGATCGGTCCGGTCTCGGCGAAGTTCAGCGGCAAGGTCACGCTGTCGGACATCCAGGCGCCCGAAAGCTACAAGCTCAGTTTCGAAGGGCAGGGCGGCGTGGCCGGCTTTGCCAAGGGCTCGTCGGGCGTGTCGCTCAAGCCCAATGCGGATGGGGCCGAAGGCTGCGAACTCGACTACACGGTGCAGGCGCAGGTGGGCGGAAAGATCGCGCAGCTCGGGCAGCGGCTGATCGATGGCGCGGCCAAGTCCACCGCCGACGATTTCTTCAAGCGTTTCGAAGCCGAGATGCAGAGCCGCTACGGCCCGCCGCCCGCGGAAGCATCGGCCGATGGCGACGCCGCGCCGGCCGAGAAAGAAGGCGCGATGGCGGGCTTCATGCGGAAGATGGGATTCGGCAAGAAGGACAAGGACGAGGAAGGCGACACGACCGAGAAGCCCGCCGACTGAAGAACAGAGAGAGATAGAGAGACAGAGCTATGGAAAACCTCGATGTGATGGTGCTTCGTGCACTGCGTGACTGGCGACAGGCCGGCCGCCGCGGTCTGCTGGCGACGGTGGTGCGAACCTGGGGTTCGTCGCCGCGCCCGATCGGCTCGATCATGGCGTTGGCGGAAGACGGTGCGGTGCTCGGCTCGGTGTCCGGCGGCTGCATCGAAGACGACCTGATCGCGCGCTACACCCGCGCGCACGGCGACGGCGTGATGCCGACAGGCAAGCCGGCCTTCGTCAAGTACGGCATCACGGCGGATGAAGCGCATCGCTTCGGACTGCCGTGCGGCGGCACGCTCGAGTTGCTGCTCGAATACGACCCCGATCCGGCATCGTTGCAGACGCTCGTGGCGTCGCTCGAACGCGGGCGGCTCATGCAGCGCACTGTGACGCTCGCGGATGGATCGGTGAAGCTGGCCGAAGCATCATCGCCCGCGGAGTTGACGGTCAATGATGCGGAGCTGGTCAACACCTTCGGCCCCGAGTACCGGATGCTGCTCATCGGCGCGGGGCAACTGGCCGAGTACCTCGCGACGATGGCGCAATTCAGCGGATTCGCCGTGACGTTGTGCGATCCGCGCACCGAGTACCAGACTTCATGGAATGTGCCGGGCGTGACCACCACCACCGAGATGCCGGACGACGCGGTGACGGCGTTCAAGCCCGACCGCCGCAGTTGCGTGGTCGCACTCACGCACGATCCCAAGCTCGATGACCTCGCCCTGCTGGAGGCCTTGGAGACCGAGGCGTTCTACGTCGGCGCGATCGGCTCGCGCCGCAACGCCGAGGCGCGTCGAGAACGCATGATCGAGCACTTCGACCAGACCGAAGCCTCTCTGGCGCGCCTACGCGGGCCGATCGGCATCTATATCGGCAGCAAGACGCCGCCGGAGATCGCGGTGAGCGTGATGGCGGAAATCCTCGCGGTGAAGAACGCGGTGCAGTTGCCGCGCGAAGCGGCAGTCGCGGTTGCGAAGGCGGCGGCTGCGGCCGTCTGAGCTGCGTCAGCGGCGGGTGTCGGTCAGCCCGCCGAGGAAGGTGGTGCTGCGGCCCATCGCGCGGCGCATGTCCTTCGATTCGAGCGACTCGGCGCGGGACATCGAGAACAGGAAGAAGCCCGCGACGATCGCGATGCACAGTGCCACTGCGATGAGCAGGCCAGCCAGCGAGCCGAAGTAGAAAGCGAGTGCGAGAAGGCCGAGATTGGCGAGAAGGAGAAGGGCGCGCATGGCCCGACAGGCTATCAGAGAACGATGACGCGAACGGCCCTTCGCGCTGCGTAAAAACACTGAGCACTTTCTCGTACAGTGATGCGCCATGCCTTCATCTCGATCCCTCGAAATTGCGGGTGACTCCAGCGCTTGCTGGATCGAAGCGCCCGGCCGCGCAATGATCCGTGCCGCGACGGTTTCAGCGCCATCTGCGGGGCAGGTGGTGGTGCGGGCACTTCACTCCGCAGTCAGCCGCGGCACCGAGATGCTGGTGTTCCGCGGCGAAGTGCCTCCAGGCGAGTTCCAACGAATGCGCGCGCCGTTCCAGGAAGGCGATTTCCCGGCGCCGGTGAAGTACGGCTATGCCAGCGTGGGCATCGTCGAGGAAGGTCCTCAGGAACTGAAAGGGCGCCACGTCTTCTGCCTGCACCCGCACCAGACACGCTACGTCGTTCCGGCGGATGCGGTGCATGTGCTGCCCGAGGGCCTGCCGCCCGCGCGTGCGGTGCTGGCCGCGAACATGGAGACCGCCGTCAATGCCATGTGGGATGCCGCGCCGCGTGTGGGCGATCGCGTGGCGGTGGTGGGCGGCGGCGTGGTCGGCCTGCTGGTGGCCTGGCTCGCGGGGCGCATGCCGGGCTGCAAGGTGGAACTCGTCGACGTGCGTGCGCAGCGGCGTGCGGTGGCCGAGGCGCTCGGCGTTGGTTTCTCGACACCGCAGGATGCGACGCCCGATGCCGATCTGGTGGTTCATGCCAGCGGCAATCCGCAAGGACTCGTCACTGCCCTTGGGCTCGCGGCCTTCGAGTCGACGGTCATCGAGATGAGCTGGTATGGCACGCGCGATGTGCCGCTGCCGCTGGGCGAAGCCTTCCATTCGCGCCGTCTCACCCTCAGGAGTTCGCAGGTCGGCCATGTGGCGACGGCCCAGCGCGCGCGATGGGATCGCGGTCGACGCATGGCGCTGGCGCTCTCGCTGTTGTGCGATCCGGTGCTCGACGCGCTCATCACCGACAGCGCACCCTTCGACGAATTGCCCACGGTGCTCGAACGGCTGTCTGGCGGTGCACCCGACACGCTGTGCCAGCGCATCGACTATTCCTGAACCACTCTTCCGTTTCTGAAAGGCCCGCATGTACACCGTCAATGTCCGCGACCATTTCATGATTGCCCACAGCTTCTCCGGCGTGGTGTTCGGCCCGGCGCAGCGCCTGCATGGTGCGACCTACGTGGTCGACCTAGAGATGCGCCGCGCCGAACTCGACCCGGACGGGGTGGTGGTCGACATCGCGCTCGCAACCGAGGTCCTGCGCCGCGTTCTCGGCGATCTCAACCTGCGCAACCTCGACGAAGAGGCGGCCTTCAAGGGCAGGAACACCACGACCGAGTTCATGGCGCGCGTGATCTTCGACCGCGTGGCCGCCTGCATCGCCGCCGGGGAACTCGGCCCGCATGCGAGTGGTCTTTCGGGCCTGCGCGTGCGTCTGAACGAATCGCACGTCGCATGGGCGGCCTACGAGGGCGCCTTGCCTGCGCGCGCATCGTGAAGCTGCAATGCAGCTTCCTCGTGCCGGGCAAGCTCGACACGCGCACCGGCGGCTTCACTTACGACCGGCACATCATCGATGGCCTGCGCAGCCTCGGCTGGCATGTCGATGTGCGCTCGCTCGGCGAAGGCTGGCCGGCACCTGACGATGTGGCCCTGGCCGCTGCTTGGCAAACCCTGAGCGCATTGCCCGACGACTCGCTGGTCGTTGTCGATGGTCTCGCCTTCGGCGCAATGCCAGAGTTTGCAGAGGCGCATGCGAGGCGCCTGCAGTGGGTGGCGCTGGTGCATCACCCGCTCGCGCTGGAGACCGGGCTGGATGGCGATGCGCGCGCGGCGCTGTTCGACAGCGAACGAAAGGCGCTGTCGACCGCGCGTGCCGTCGTCGTCACCAGTCCTTCCACCGCTCGCGCATTGGCGGCGTACGACGTGCCGGCCGCGCGCACCACCGTGGTCGAGCCGGGCACCGAGCCCGCACCGCTTGCAACCGGGTCCGGCTCCGGCGAGCTGCACTTGCTGAGCGTGGCGAACGTGAGTCCCCGGAAAGGCCACGCCTTGCTGATCGATGCACTTGCCGGCTTGCGCGACCGGCGTTGGGTGCTGCATTGCGTCGGCAGCCTCACCATGGATGCCGAATGCACCGCTTCGCTCGTGGCCGCCATCGATCGGCACGGCCTCCGCGATCGCGTGATGCTGCACGGCGAGCAGGACGAACCGGCGCTGCGTGCGTTCTACGAACGCGCGGACGCCTTCGTGCTGCCGTCCTTCCACGAGGGCTATGGCATGGCGCTCGCGGAAGCGTTGGCGCATGGCCTGCCGGTGATCAGCACCACGGCCGGTGCGATTCCCGACACCGTGCCGGCCGATGCGGGCGTGCTCGTGCCGCCGGGCGACGAGGCGGCCCTTCGCGCGGCACTGCAGCGGTTGATGGACGACGCCGGGTGGCGTGCGCAGCTCGCCTCAGGTGCGAGGGCTGCGCGTGATCGTCTGCCGACCTGGGCGGATAGCGCCGCGCGTTTTGCAGTGGCCCTGGAAGCGCTCGAAACGCTCGCCGACGAATGAACGGCTTCAGCGTCGACTGGCTGGCACAGCGCGAACCCTTTGATCGCCAGGCGCGCAACGCCGCGGCCGCGTTGTTCGATCTGCCGGGACTCGCTGCCCGACTGCGCGGCAGCGCTTCGAGCTTGACCGTCCTCGACCTCGCGTGCGGCACCGGAGCGAACCTCCGCGAGCTCGCACCGCGGCTGGGGAGCGCTCAGCGATGGACGCTGGTCGACCACGATCCTCGATTGCTGGCGGCATTGCCCGACGCGTTGGCGCCATGGGTGCGAACGCCGGGTCTGGTCGAGATCGAGACACTGCGTCGTGATCTTGCGCAACCGTTCGACGTGTCGCTGTTCGCACGCCATCGGCTGATCACTGCGTCGGCGCTGCTCGATCTGGTGTCTGCGCAATGGATCGACGGATTGGCCCAATGCGCACGGGACGCCGAAGCCGCGGTGCTGTTCGCATTGAGCGTCGATGGGGGCGTCGAATGGCAGCCCGAATTGCCGGGCGACGCAGAAGTCCATCGCATGTTCGTGGCGCATCAGCATCGCGACAAGGGCTTCGGTCTGGCACTGGGCGGCGACGCGGTGCACCATGCCGCGGCGCGACTGTCATCGTTGGGCTATGAGGTCACGCAGGCGGCAAGCCACTGGCAGATCGATGGCCGGGGCGGTGAGCAGTCGACCGCCATGTTGCGCGCGATGATCGAAGGTGCGGCGGCCGCGGCGCTGGAGCAGCAACCGTCAGCCTTCACGTTGATCGAGGACTGGACTGCACAGCGCCTCGATGCGATCGAATGGACGACCCTGCGCGTCGGCCATCGCGATCTCCTGGCGACCTTGCCCTGAGGTGAAGTTCAGTCCCGGGAAGCGGACGACGTCTCGCGCAGGTCCAGATCCCACAGCACATCGTCGCCCATGCGGAACACGCGCCCTGACGGCCGCAGGCAGTCGCGCATCGCGGCGCTTCGCGGAATCTGAAGGCCGGGCCGTCCGGAGCCGATGACCACCGGCGCGATGCTGAGGTGCAACCGGTCGAGGCAGCCCTGCGCGATGAAGCGCGAGACCGTGACGCCGCCGCCTTCGACGAACAGCACGCGAAGCTCGCGTGATGCGAGCTCGGTCACCAGCGCGCGCAGGTTCAGTCGGCCTTCGCTGTCCACCATCGCGGGCACGGCAAGCACCTGATCGGCACCAAAGCGCCGGCCTGCTTCGGCGGCGCGGCTCGCATCGCAGGCGAGCAGCGTCGGGGCGACCCGATCGGAGAGCGCTCGCAGCGTGGGGGTCAGCCGCAGTGCCGGATCGATCAGCACGCGCACAGGGTGTCGGCCATCGACGTGCCGCGTGGTGAGTTGCGGATCGTCGAGAGCCGCCGTGTTCGCGCCGACGATGACCGCATCGCAAAGGGCGCGCAGACGGTGGAGATGCACCAGCACTTCGCGACCGTTCACGTAGTGCGAATCGCCGCTGTGCGTCGCGACGTAGCCGTCGAGGCTCTGGCCGAGTTGCCCGATGACCCAGGGTGCACCTTGGCGCGGCCGATCGAGCAGCGGCTTGATGAGCTCGAACAGTTCGACTGCCGCATCGTCCCACATGCCGCGCAGCGAGAAGCCTTGCGCGGTATCGCCAGCCAGCGGCGCATCGGGCTTCCATGGGAGCTGTGCCAGTTCGCCGCGGCGATGCAGGACGATGTCGAGGCACAGAGGCCAGAGCGCATCGACGCCGGGAATGGCGGTGGGGGTGGGCATCATCGTGGGCGGATTCTCCGTACTGGACCGTGGCCTGCCTGTCGGGAGGATACCCGCGCAGGCGTCGCCGCGGGCCTACCTGCGTGCCGGCAGTGCGTCCGTAGAGGGCGATGGCGAAACGCCCTGTGCCACCGCCGCAGCATCTTGAGCGGCAAGTGCGCGTCGATAGCCGTCGCGCTTCTGGAGGCGCTCCCAGTAGGCTGCGACGGCCGGCGGGAAGTGCTCGGACAGGCGGACCTCACACGCGAGCATCAGCGCATAGCCCACCGAGATATCGGCCGCGGTGAAGCGATCGGCGCACAGGTAGTCATGCTGCTGAAGCACCGCATCGATGCCACGCAGACGTGCGAGGAACCACTTGGCGTAGTCCTCGGCCGCCTGCGGCAGCTTGCGTTCGTCGGGCTCGAAGTAGCGGTAGCGCAGCACGAGGGTCTGCGGAAAGGTGAGCGTGGCCTCGCCATGGTGCAGCCAGTTGAGCCATCCGCCGTAGCCGGGATCTTGCGGTCGCAGGGCCAGCCCGTGCGTGTTCTCGGGATCGCATCGCTGCGTGAGGTACTGGCACATCGCGGCCGATTCGGTCATGCGCGTCTCGCCGTCGATCAGGTAGGGGATGGTGCCCAGGGCGTTGATCTCGAGGTAGCTGCGCTGCAGCATGCGCGGCGGAAACGGCAGCATGCGCAGTTCGTAGGTTGCACCCAGCTCTTCGAGCGCCCAGAGCGGACGGAACGAACGCGCGCTCACACAGTGGTAGAGAACGATCATGCGCCTCCCTGCGCAGTCAGCCGTTCGCGCAACTCGCGCTTGAGGATCTTGCCTACCGGGCTCACCGGGAACTCCGTCATGATCTCCAGCCGCTCCGGCAGCTTGAAGGATGCGATCTTCTGCTGGCGCAGATAGGTGACGAGTTCATCGAAGCCGAGTGTCGCGCCGGGCTGCAGGATCACGCAGGCACAGGCCTTTTCGCCAAAGACGGGATCGGGCAGGCCCACGAGCGCGACCACCTTGACCTGAGGCATGCCGAAGATGAGGTTCTCGATCTCGTCGCAGCTGATCTTCTCGCCGCCGCGATTGATGAGGTCCTTGCGCCGGCCTTCGGTGAAGACGTGTCGTCCGCGCTTTCGCACGATGTCGCCCATGCGATAGAAGCCGTCGGGCGTGAAGGCCTCGGCGTTCTTCGCGGGTGCGTTGTAGTAGCCGCGGATGGTGTAGGGGCCGCGCGTGACCAGCTCGCCCGGCTCGCCGTCGGGCACTTCGTGGTCGTTGTCGTCGAGCACCTTGATCTCGTCGTGTTCGCTGACCGGCGCACCGGAGCTTTCGAGCAGCAGCGCCTCCGGGTCGTCGAGCCGCGTCATGTTGATGA
The DNA here is from genome assembly GCF_014192575.1 of Variovorax sp. Sphag1AA. Classification (GTDB taxonomy): domain Bacteria; phylum Pseudomonadota; class Gammaproteobacteria; order Burkholderiales; family Burkholderiaceae_C; genus Variovorax. The sequence continues at coordinate 752,053 of NZ_JACHYC010000002.1, forward strand.
GGCCTTCGGCGGTGCCGTAGATCTCTTGCGGCGTGCAGCCAAACTGGTCGCGCAGGCGCGTTCGCAGTTCGGGCGCGAGCCGCGCGCCGCCGTTCTGTACCACCTTCAGCGAAGAAAGATCGAAGCGCTTCGGCACGTCGCTGTTGAGCCAGTTCGATATGAGCGGCACGACGCTCGCGATCACCGAGACGCGCTCGCGCTCGACGCTGGCGAAGGTCGACTCGATGTCGGTGCTCGCGGCGATGACCACCGTGCCGCCCGCATGGAAGGTGCCCAGGATGCCCGGCGACGCGAGGTTGTAGTTGTGCCCGAGCGGGAGGATCGCCATGAACACGGTGTCGCGGTCGAAGCCCGCCGCCTGCGCGCACAGGCGGGCATTGAGCACGTAGTCGTTGTGCGTGCGTGGGATCAGCTTCGAGACCGAAGTCGTGCCGCCGGAGAGCAGCATCGTCGAGACGTCGTCGGGTGCAGGGCGGATGGCCTGCAGGCGTGCAGCGATCGCGTCGTCATCGGCCGTGCCGCCGTCGATCAGCGGTTCTAGCGCGCGCTGGCCCGGCGCTGGTTCGCCCGCGACGATCACATGGCGCAGGTGCGGAAACTCCGCCGCCATCTCGGCGGCCATCGACCGATAGTCGAAGTTGCCGGCCACGTCGGGGATGAGATACGCGGTCGCGCCCGATGCCCGGATGAAGTGGCGCACCTCGTTGTGCCGGTGGGCACGAAGCGCCATCACCGGGATCGCGCCCAGCCAGTTGAGCGCGAGATAGGCAATGACGAACTCGGGCACGTTCGGCAGTTGCATCACCACACGGTCGCGCGGCTTCAGGCCGAGGTCGAGCAGAGCTGCCGCGAGGCGTTTCGAGGACCGCACCAGCTCGGCATAGCTGATGCGCCGCTCGTTGAAGATCAGCGCGGTCTTTCCGGGTGTCGCGCGCATGGTGCGCTCGACCATCTCGGCGACCGTGATGTCTTCCCACAGGCCGAGCCTGCGGAACTTGTCGGCCGCCTCCGCAGGCCAGGGCACGCAGCCATCGAGCATGAAGGTCCCTCCGGTCAGAAGCTGAGTTCGGGGTGCAGCTTTTCGTAGGCTGCGGCGAGTTCCGGGTCACGCTTGCGGACATCGTCGTGGTCCACGCGCCCGCTGCGCGTGACGTAGTCGTAGGCGAAGGAGATCGGATCGAGCGGCAGCTTCGGGCCGAGGTTCTCGTACCACTCGGTGCTCCTGATCGCGGCCTTCTGGAGCGAGTCGGAGCCGGGCTGCCGGATGCGAACGAATTCATCGAGCATCTTCGGAACGTCGTTGCCGCAGGTCTTGTACGCGTCGAAGAGCGCGATCGAGTCCTGCATCGCGAGCCGCGTGCCGGAGCCGACGGAGGGATGGCCCGTCCGCAGCGCATCGCCGATGAGCACGATGTTGCGGTAGTGCCAGTTGCGGTTCTTCACGATGGTGTAGCGGAACCAGTTCGATTTGTTCGACAGCAGCGCGTGGCCCTGGAGGTCGTCGGCGAACACCTGCTCGCACCACGCGAGGCTCTGGGCTTCGCTCATTCGCCCGAGACCGGCCTTCTCGAAAGTGGCCGGGTCCACTTCGACGAGGAAGGTGCTGTGCGTGCGGCTGTAGCGGTAGGTGTGCGCGATCGCGAGGCCGTCAGGGTTCTGGCGGAAGATGAGCGACAGCGGATTGAAGAGCTGTGTGGTGCCGTACCACGCGAGCAGGTTCGGTCGCTCGTCGAGCGTGGGCTGGAAGTGCTCCTTGTAGCGCGTGCGGATCGTGCTGTTGGCGCCGTCCGCGGCGACGATGAGGTCCGCATCGGCGAAGGCGTCGACGTCCTCGAAGCGGCGCTCGAACTCGATCACGACGCCGACCTGGCGACAGTGCGCATGCAGCGCCTTGAGCAGGTCGATGCGCGCCATGCGATGGAAGGTGTTGTGCGCCAGCGTGACATGCACGCCCTGGTGCACCACCGCCATTTCGTCGAACACTTCCTGGTTGCGCGTCATGGACTCGTAGAGCTCGGGCGCGACGTCGCGCACGAAGGCGAGCGCGACATCGGAGAACACCACGCCCCAGCCGTAGGTGGCGCTTTCGGGATCGCGCTCGTAGACGCGGATGTCGTGCGACGGATCGTCGCTCTTCATCAGGTAGGCGTAGAACAGGCCCGCGGGGCCGCCGCCGACGATGCGTATCTTCATCTCGTTGTCTCTGTGTTCTCTGTGCTTGTGGCCGCCATGCTAAGGCTACAGTGGCGGACACGTCACGGAAACCATCATGAATTCGAACATCGTCATCATCGGCGGCGGCCACGCGGCCGCCCAACTCTGTGCCGGCCTCGTGGAAGCGGGGCAGGGCGCGCGCATCCACATGGTGTGCGAGGAAGCGGCCATTCCCTATCACCGGCCGCCGTTGTCGAAGGCCTTCCTCAAGAGCCCGGACGAGGTGCCACAGCAGCATCGCGCCGAGGCGTGGTATGCGGAGGCGGGCATCACGCTGCATCTGGGCGACGCGGCGCAGGCCATCGACCGTCAGGCGCGGACGGTCACGCTCAAGTCGGGTGCGGTGCTCGAATGGGAGCGGCTGGTGCTCGCCACCGGGACGCGGGCGCGTCGCATCTCAGCGCTCGAAGGGCTGGAGAACGTTGCGCTTCTTCGCGCTGCCCACGAGGCGGTGCAGCTCCGCGACAAGCTCGCTGCAGCGCAGCACGTGACCGTGCTCGGCGGCGGCTTCATCGGGCTTGAAGTGGCCGCGACCGCGCTCGCGTTGGGCAAGCAAGTGCTGGTGCTCGAAAGCGCGCAGCGACTGCTGGGCCGCGCCGTGTCGCCTGAGCTGTCGGCGCATGTGCTCGCGACGCATCGTGCGGCGGGCATGGACATCCGCGTGGGCGTGAAGACGGATGTGCGACAGGTCGACGGCAACCACCTGACCGCGATCGAGATCGATGGCCAGCCGCAGCCCATCGATCTTCTGCTGCTCGGCATCGGCGCTGTGCCCGAGATCGCGCTCGCGCAGGCAGCCGGCCTCGAATGCGCGGACGGTGTCGTAGTCGATGCCTACATGCAGACCAGCGACGAGGCGATCCTCGCAATCGGAGACTGCACGCGCTTTCCGGACCAGCGCTCGGATGCGCCGCTGCGGCTCGAATCGGTCCAGAACGCCAACGACCAGGCGCGTACTGCGGTGGCGACGCTCACCGGAGCGCCGCGACCGCACGACGTGGTGCCATGGTTCTGGTCGGATCAGGGAAGCATGCGCTTGCAGATGGCCGGGCTGGTGCCGGTGCCAGGGACGCCTGGCGCGCTGACGGTCCGGCGTCCGGGCGCGAATGCCGCGTCGTTCTCGTTGCTGCACTACGTCGGTGCGCAACTGCGCTGCGTCGAATCGGTGAATGCACCGGTCGACCACATGATGAGCCGCAAGCTGCTCGAAGCGGGTCGCAGCCCTGAACCGGCAGTCGCGGCCGATCCGGCCGTGCCGCTGAAGTCACTCCTGGCTTAGGAGACGTTGCGCTGAGCGGGCGCCTCGACGTTCTTGCGAATCTCGGCGTCCATGATGCGCGTACCGGCCGCAAGGGCGGCCTCGTAGGTGTCCGCTCCGTACTCGGCCGAGCGCAACACCTTGCGCGGCGCACCGCCAGCATCGGTTTCGAGGAGCGTCCAGAGGAACGATCCGGGCGCGGGCTCGTCGATGACGAGTTTGATCGGGTTTTTCATGCTTTGATGGTGGGCGCCCGACCCCGGATTTTCTGTAGGCCGATGCCTACGTTACGCCCGTGTCATCGACCGCGACGGTTGTGCACTGCCGCGGAGAAGCACGGCTCCGAGCACGGACGCAACGACCGCGAAGATCGCACCCACCAGGAATGCCGATTGATAGCCCGCAGTGAGCGCGGCGGGTGTCGCAATGCCTGCTGCGAGCAGGTTCCCGGTGCGCGCGGCCGCGACGCTCGCCAGCACCGCGAGGCCGAGCGCGCCGCCCATCATGAACGCGGTGTTGACCACGCCCGAGGCCAGTCCCGATTCGCTCGGCGAGACATCGCTCATCGCGACGAGCAACAGTGGATTGAGCGCCATGCCTGCACCGATGCCCAGCAGCGTCATACCCGGCAACACATCGACGAGGAAGCTGCCGTCGACGGGTGCCCGCGCGAACAGGGCGAGGCCCGCGGCCGCAAGCAACAGCCCGAATGCGAGCGGCCCGCGGTTGCCGAATCGCATCACCAGCTTGGCCGAGAGCCCGAGGGAGAACGCCGCCATGATGAGGTTGGCCGGAAGGAAGGCGAGGCCCACCTGCATCGGCGTGCTGCCCAGCACTAACTGCAGGTACAGCGCGGAAATGAAGAACCACGCGAACATCGCCGCCGCCCAGAGCACGCCGATCACGTTAGCCGTCGAGACGTTGCGCAGGCGAAAGAGGCGAAGCGGCATCAGGGGATGCTGCACGCGGGATTCGATGACGAGAAAGATCGCCATCAGCACGATGGACACGCCGAGCAGCGAAAGCGTCTGCGTCGAAGTCCAGCCGGCCTCGTTGCCATTGACGATTGCATAGACCGCTAGCATCAACGCCGCGGTCACCGTCACGGCCCCGCCGACGTCAAGGCGCTCGCCGGCGGCGTGTCCGCGCGCATCGGGTAGCAGGGCCACGCAAAGCCCGTAGACCGCGACGCCGATCGGCAGGTTGACGAGGAAGATCCAATGCCAGCTCAGCGCGCCGGTGAGCAGTCCCCCCAACAGCACGCCGATGCTGCCGCCGCCCGCGCACACGAAGCCGTAGACGCCCATGGCCTTGGCGCGCTCGGCCGGTTCGGTGAAGAGATTCATGATGAGCGACAGCGCTACCGCCGACACCACTGCGCCGCCGAGCCCCTGGACCGCGCGTGCCGCCACCAGCAGCGCTTGAGAGTTCGAGAGCCCGCAGGCCATCGAGGCGAGCGTGAAAAGCGTGATGCCGAGCAGGAAGAGCCGGCGGTGGCCATAGAGATCGCCAAGCCGCCCGCCCAGCAGCAGGAAGCCGCCGAAGCTCAGCATGTAGGCATTGACGACCCAGACCAGCGAGGTCTCCGAAAAGCCGAGGTCCTGGCGGATGGAGGGGAGGGCGACATTCACGATCGTGGTGTCGAGCACGATCATCAACACGCCGAGGCACAGAACCATCAACGCGAGCCAGCGCCGACGGTCGTCCATGGAATGCTGGGGCATGAGGAAGGGTCTCCTGAAGCTTGTGGATGCTGTACACAAAACCTTATCAGAGGTGCTGGACACCGTCCACATCCGCCCGGCGGGCACTTTTCCGCAGCTCTGGCCTTTCTCAGGGTCTACCCTTGTAAGAATTCATGCCTACTGCTTGTGAGAATTCATGTAAGGGTAGTTAAAATGTATTACATGAATACCGATCGCGACAACTTCCACGACTGGCATCGGGACAAGCCGGACACAACGTCCTTCTCCGGCCTCCATCGCAATGAAATGCCGGAGTACAACCAGCCCGTCGCGCGCTGGGGTCGATTGGTTTTCTTCGCCGTTCTCGGTGTCGCGCTGGTTCTCGGCTTCAAGTATTTCGCGCGTCTCTGAGCCCGCTCAGCCCATGACGCGAAGCGCGTCGGCCGGGCTTTCCGTGCGGGCGGCGCGCAGGCGCAAGACCTGGACCGTCGCGCCGATCAGGAACACCACGAATAGGCCTCCGATGACCGCCTGCAGCGCCGGCGATGCATCCGGATCGGCCACCCACGGCGCGCCCAGCGGCAGGCGCGTCGAGGTCTCGGTGGCACCCGGGATCATGTGGAAGAAGAAGGTCAGCGAATAGCTGACCACCGCCACGTAGGGCGACAGCTTTCCGAAGATATTCGAACGCCCCGCCTGCCAGGCCACCGCGAGCACAACCAGCGTGATGATGCCCAGCGCATGCGGCTTGCCGAAGCCGCCGTGCTGGAAGATGCCGAAGCCTGTGAGGCAGGTCAGCACCGTGGCGATCACGTACACCCGGCCTGCGCGGGTGTTCATCGAGATTTCCTTGAAGCGAAAGAAGGCGATGAGACCGGCGATCACTGCCACGAGGCTGATGGCGGTGTGGACCGTACCGAGGGGCGTCAGACCATAGAACATGCGAGCTCCTGTTTGAGGGTGATTGCGGCACGCAAGGTGCGCGCCAGCTTATAGCGCGCGGAATGCAGGTATCGCTATCCGTCGTTGGTCGTATGTGTAACGCGTCGCGGCGCTTCCAAAAACGGGGTCGCTCGTCTACGCTCGCCTGCCGCGCCCGATCGGGCGTGCGCATCTCACTTCCATCCCTCCCAGCACAACCACGGAAAGGAACGCATGAGCACCATCACCACCAAGGACGGCACGCAGATCTATTACAAGGACTGGGGCAAAGGCCAGCCGGTCGTCTTCTCCCACGGCTGGCCGCTCACGGCCGATGCGTGGGATGCGCAGATGGTCTTCCTCGGCGAGCGCGGTTGTCGCGTCATCGCTCACGACCGGCGCGGGCACGGCCGTTCGAGCCAGCCCTGGGACGGCAATCACATGGATACGTACGCCGACGATCTGGCCGAGCTGATGAACAAGCTCGACATCAAGGACGCGGTGATGGTCGGCCACTCCACCGGCGGTGGCGAGGTCACACGCTACATCGGCCGGCATGGCACATCGCGCGTCTCGAAAGCCGTGCTGCTCGGCGCGGTGCCGCCGCTGATGCTCAAGACCGCCGCGAATCCGGGCGGCCTGCCGCTCGAAGTGTTCGATGGCATCCGCGCAGGCGTCACTGCCGACCGCTCGCAGTTCTTCATGGACCTGACGATGCCCTTCTATGGCTACAACCGTCCGAACGCGAAGGTGTCGCAAGGCGTGCGCGATTCGTTCTGGCTGCAGGGGATGATGGGCGGACACAAGGGCCTGCTGGACTGCATCAAGCAGTTCTCCGAGACCGACTTCACCGAGGACCTGAAGAAGTTCGATGTGCCCACGCTGATCGCGCACGGCGATGACGACCAGATCGTGCCGATCGGGGCCGCGGCCATGCTGTCCTCGAAGCTCGTCAAGGGCTCCACGCTGAAGATCTACCCCGGCGGCTCGCACGGGCTGGCCACCACGCAGGCCGACGAATTCAACGCCGATTTGCTGGCTTTCATCAAAGGCTGATCGCGACTTGCCAACATGCGGGGCCACTGCCTGTTTCCGAGGCAATTCAGTGGCAACCCGCATGGGGCCGAGCTCTGCGCCCCGGCCTCCACGCGCTACACACAACGTTATCCACAAAACCCCGGTACAAGTCGGCGCGCCTGAAGGCTAGGATCGCGCGACTAGAGGGCAAAAATGGACAACAAGACATCCCAGGGTGACCCCGACGATCTGGAGACCTGGTCGTCGCGAATGGCGGCGATCACGCCGGACATCCACACGCACGGCAACCTGACCGAGCGCAGCATCGCGAGCCTGCTGCGCATGGTGCGCGAGCAGCTCAATCTCGAAGTCGTGTTCGTCGGCGAGTTCGTGGATGACCACCGTGTCTTCCGCCACATCTCCTCGAAGACGATCGACGCGATCATCAAGCCCGGCCAGGGCCACCCGCGCATCGAATCGATCTGCCAGCGCATCGTGGATGGCCGGATGCCCTGCATCATCCCCAACGTCACGCCCATCCGGGTCGCGAACGGCCTGCCCGAGTACTACCACGGCATGGGCGCGCACGTTGGCGTTCCGGTGCGCTTCACGGACGGCAGCCTGTACGGCGTGCTTTGCGGATTCAGCTTCGAGCCGCGCGCTGATCTCGACGAGCGCGACGTGAAGCGACTGGAGATGGCTGCCAAGGCAGCCGCAAGGCTTCTCGCTCAGGCCGAAGGGCGCGAATGAGCCGCTGGCCGTGACGGCCTATTTGACCTGCTGCTTGCCCAGCTTGCGCGCCAGGGTCCGCCGATGCATGCCGAGCCGGCGCGCGGTTTCCGAGATGTTGAATCCGGTCTCGGCGAGCGTCTCGTGGATGCGCTCCCACTCCAGCGTCTTGATGGAGGTCGATCGATTGGTCAACTCGACTTCGGTGGTGCCTTCGGCGCGGCCGAAGGCGGCTTCGATGTCGTCCGTGTTCGATGGCTTGGCGAGGTAGTGGCAGGCGCCGAGCTTGATCGCTTCGACTGCGGTGGCGATGCTCGCGAAGCCCGTGAGCACCACGATGAGCATCGAAGGATCGTGCCGGTTGAGCGTCTGCACGCACGCGAGGCCCGAGGCGTCGCCGTTGAGCTTGAGGTCGACTACTGCGTAGCCGGGGGAATGCTCTTTCAGCAACTCGGCCACCTGATCGACGTTCGATGCGTGCATGACGGTGTAGCCGCGGCGCTCGAACGACCGGCCGAGCGTGCGCGCGAAGGCCGCATCGTCTTCCACGATCAGCAGCAGGCGTTCAGCTTCGGTGTCCATCGTCTTCTTCTTCGTCCTCTTCGAGCGTGATCGCGGCCAGCGGCAGCGTCAGCGTGACGACCGCGCCGCCTTCCGGACGGTTGCGCGCCGTGACGCTGCCACCGAGGGTGCGCGCCACGTTGACCACGAGGAATAGTCCCAACCCGCCGCCGGGCCGGCCCTTGCTCGATTGGTAGGGTTTCCCGAAATGCGCCAGCATCTCCGGCGCGAAACCGGGGCCGACATCCGAGACCGTCAAGGTCAGCGCATCGCCATCGTGCGCGGCCGTGAGGCCCACCCATTGCGGCGAGGCCTCCAGCGCATTGTCGAGCACGTTGCAGATCATCTGCTTCAGCGCCGAATCCGAGACCATGGGCAGGTCGTGGCCGAAGCGGTTCTCGTAGGCGAACGAGTTCGCGGCCCGCGTGGTGCGCCACTCCTCGACGAGGTCGTCGAGGAAGGTGCTGACGGTGGTTTCCTCGGAGTTCTCTCCGCGCGCCTCGCCGGCAGACAGCAGGATGCCGCTCAGGATGGTCTTGCACCGCTTGACCTGCGATTCCATCTCGATGACTTCCTCGAGCAGTTCCGGATCGGAGGTGAAGTGGGGCAGGTGGCGCCAGTCGCCCAGGATCACGGCGAGCGTGGCGAGCGGCGTGCCGAGCTCGTGTGCTGCGCCGGATGCCAGCAGGCCCATGCGGACGATGTGTTCTTCTTCGGCCGCGCGCTGGCGGAGGTCGGCAAGGCGTGCGTCGCGGCCGCGCAGGATCCGGCTGATGCGCGTGATGAACACGACCAGCAGCGCTGCGACCAGGGCAAAGCAGATCAGCATGCCGACCACGTAGGGCCTGAACAGGCCCTGGCCCGGGTCCGTCGACAACTGCAGCGGTTCGGAGAACAGCGCGAGGCCAGCGAAGCACGCGATGGTCACGCCGACCATCGTCCAGGTCGACCATGACTCCAGCAGCACGGCGGCGATGATGACCTGCAGCAGGTAGAGGAACACGAAGGGATTGGCTGCGCCACCGCTCAGATAGAGCTGTGCAGTCAGCATCCCGACATCGACCAGCAACGCAATGAACAGCTCGGTGTTGGTCACGTCGCGGGGAATGCGCCACCGCAACTGGCTGGCCGCGTTGAATGCCGCGAGGCAGGCCAGCACCGCCAGCATCTGGTCGAGCGGAAGGTGGATGCCGAAGCCGAAGTGGACGACGAGGATCGTGGCGACCTGGCCGACCACCGCGATCCAGCGCAGCTGGATCAGCTGCTGCATGTTCTTCAGGCCGGTGGCGTCGCCGAAGCGCGAGGCGGGGGCGCTTTCGGATGGAGGCAACGGCGCGATTGCCGTGGTGTCAGTCATGGCGCGCATCTTCGCGCATGCGAGCCCGGCGTACCCGGAGCTCGTCTCGCCCCACGTACCAGGCGGCGGCGACGACCATGAGCGCGAGGGCGAACCAGGTGAACGCGTAGCTCAGATGGTTGTTCGGAAAGCTGATGACCGTCAGCCCCGCGACGGGCCATGCTTGCGCCTTCGGTGATGCCGCGCTTTGACCGGCAGGGGCTGCCTCGTCGATGAAGAACGGCGCGACTTGGTCGAGTCCACGCGCGGCGGCAATGGCCTGCACGTCGCGCGAATACCAGCGGTTTGCGGCGGGGTCGTTGTGACGGAGGAAGCTGCCGCCGGGCTCGGTGATGCGCAGGAGTCCGGTGATCGTGGTCTCGCCAGTTGGCGCGTCGTCGCCGCGATTCGCGCGGTCACGACGCTCAGGCGGAACGAAGCCACGGTTGATCAGGACGATGCTGCCATCTGCGCGCTGCAGCGGCGTGAGCACCCAATAGCCGCCGCCGATCGCCGTGGTGGCCTGCACCAGGGTTTCGCGATCGAGGAGGAGGGTGCCCGTGGCGGAGACGCGTCTGTATTCGTCCGAGGCCGCGCTGACTTGCGACCACTGCCCGGGGCCTGGCGCCGCAACGGGCTGCGCGTGCACGCGCTGGTCGACCTTGTCGATGAGATCCAGCTTCCAGGCCCGCCGCTCCACCTGCCAGAGGCCGAGGGCGACGAGCCCCGTGAAGATCAGTACCGCGCAGATCCCGAGCGCGGTCAGGAAGGGCGCGGAACGGGGGCCGCGCTCGGTCATCAAGGCTTGTGGTGCTGTTCCGTCGACATGTGCGGCATCATGTTGTTGTTCATGTGGTACATGACCCACAACGAGCCGGTCAGGGTGATGACGACCACCACGACGGTGAAGATGAACGCCAGCATCGTCCAGCCATGCTGGGACTTCGAGTCCATGTGCAGGAAGTACACCATGTGCACCACGATCTGCACCGCCGCGAAGGCGAGGATGACGATCGCAGTCGTGCTGGGCTTCTCGAACACATTGCCCATCACCATCCAGAAGGGGATCGCCGTCAGGATGACCGACAGCACGAAGCCCGTGACGTAGCCCTTGAAGGTAGCGTGCGGTGCGCCGTCGTCGTGGCCATGGTCGTCATGGTGATCGTGGCCGTGCTGGTCGGAGATTGCGTTGTGCGCGCTCATGGCAGCACTCCCATCAGATATACGAAGGTGAAGACGCCGATCCACACCACATCCAGAAAGTGCCAGAACATCGACAGGCACATGAGGCGACGGCGGTTCTCTGCGATGAAGCCGTGCTTGGCGACCTGGCCCATCAGCACGATGAGCCAGATGATGCCGAAGGTGACGTGCAGGCCGTGCGTGGAGACCAGCGCGAAGAACGACGACAGGAACGCGCTGCGTTGCGGGCCGAAGCCTTCGTGGATCAGGTGCGAGAACTCGTAGAGCTCGATGCCGATGAAGCCAGCGCCCAGGAGGCCGGTCACGACCAGCCAGATCATCACGGCCTTTACCTTGTTGCGCTGCATCTCGAGCATCGCGAAGCCGTAGGTGATCGACGACAACAGCAGCAGCGAGGTATTCAGCGCGATGAGGCGCAGATCGAAGAGTTCGCCGCCCGAAGGACCGGCTGCATAGCTGCGTCCGAGGACGCCGTAGACCGCGAACAGGCAGGCGAATACCAGGCAATCGCTCATCAGGTAGAGCCAGAAGCCGAGCAGCGTGCCGTTTTCGGGATGGTGCTCGGTCTTCAGATAGAAGCGCGAGCTGGGGCTGGCGCTCGCGGCGCCAGCGGGGGAGAGTGCGGTTGCGTCAGACATGGGCGGCCAGCAGGCGGGTACGTGCGCCTTCGGTTTGGACGACTTCCTCCGCGGGGATGTGGAAGTCGCGCTTGTAGTTGAAGGTGTGGATGATGACGGCGGCCAGCATGGCGACGAAGCCAACGCCGGCGACCAGCCACATGTGCCAGATGAGGCCGAAGCCCATGATGGTGGCGAGGGCCGCGATGATGAAGCCGGCACCGGTGTTCTTGGGCATGTGGATCGGGATGAAGCCGTCGGTCGGGCGAACGTAGCCGTGGGTCTTCATGTCGGTCCAGGCGTCGTTGTCATGCACGCGCGGCGTGAACGCGAAGTTGTAGGCCGGCGGCGGCGACGAAGTCGACCACTCGAGCGTGCGGCCATCCCACGGGTCGCCCGTGTTGTCGCGCAGCGATTCGCGGCGGATGAAGCTCACCACGAGCTGGATGATGAACGAGGCAATGCCCAGCGCGATCAGCACGGCGCCGAAGGCGGCGATCACGAACCAGATCTGCAGCGACGGATCGTCGAAGTGGTTCAGGCGGCGCGTCACACCCATCAGTCCGAGCACGTACAGCGGCATGAAGGCGACGTAGAAGCCCACCACCCAGAACCAGAACGAGCACTTGCCCCAGAACGGATCGAGCTTGTAGCCGAATGCCTTCGGGAACCAGTAGGTGATGCCGGCCAGCAGGCCGAACAGCACGCCGCCGATGATCACGTTGTGGAAGTGGGCGATCAGGAACAGGCTGTTGTGCAGCACGAAGTCGGCCGGGGGCACGGCGAGCAGCACGCCGGTCATGCCGCCGATCACGAAGGTGATCATGAAGGCGATGGTCCACATCATGGGCAGCTCGAAGCGGATGCGGCCCTTGTACATCGTGAACAGCCAGTTGAAGATCTTCGCGCCCGTCGGGATCGAGATGATCATCGTCGTGATCCCGAAGAACGAGTTCACGCTTGCGCCCGAGCCCATCGTGAAGAAGTGGTGCAGCCACACGAGGTACGAGAGGATGGTGATCACCAGCGTCGCGTACACCATCGAGGCGTAGCCGAAGAGGCGCTTGCCGCAGAAGGTCGCCACCACTTCGGAGAAGATGCCGAAGGCCGGCAGGATCAGGATGTACACCTCCGGGTGGCCCCAGATCCAGATGAGGTTGACGTACATCATCGGATTGCCGCCGAGGTCGTTGGTGAAGAAGTTCGTTCCAACGTAGCGGTCGAGGGACAGCAGGGCGAGCACCGCGGTCAGCACCGGGAAGGCAGCGACGATCAGGATGTTGGTGGCCAGGGCGGTCCAGGTGAACACCGGCATCTTCATGAGCGACATGCCCGGCGCGCGCATCTTGACGATGGTCGCGATCAGGTTGACGCCCGAGAGCAATGTCCCGACCCCCGCGATCTGGAGCGACCATATGTAGTAGTCGACCCCCACGTCAGGACTGAAATCCAGCCCCGAGAGCGGCGGGTAGGCCAGCCAGCCGGTGCGCGCGAATTCGCCGACGAAGAGCGATGCCATCACCAGGATGGCGCCGAAGGTCGTCATCCAGAAGCTGAAGTTGTTCAGGAACGGGAAGGCCACGTCGCGCGCGCCGATCTGCAGCGGCACGACGTAGTTCATCAGGCCCGTGACCAGCGGCATCGCCACGAAGAAGATCATGATCACGCCGTGGGCGGTGAAGACCTGGTCGTAGTGGTGCGGCGGGAGATAGCCGGCGGAGTCGCCGAAGGCGATGGCCTGCTGGGCGCGCATCATGATCGCGTCGGCAAAGCCGCGCAGCAGCATGATCAGACCGAGGATCACGTACATGATCCCGATCTTCTTGTGGTCGATGCTGGTGATCCAGTCGCGCCACAGGATGCCCCAGAGACGGAAGTAGGTGATCGCGCCGAGGACGGCGATACCGCCGAGCAGAACGGCGGCGAAGGTGCCGATCAGGATCGGCTCGTGGAACGGGATTGCATCCCAGGTGAGACGGCCGAAGATCAGCTTCGTCAAATCAAGATGTTCGGACATCGTTACTCTTCGATGCGAAAGTTGGTACGCGGGAGGGACATGCCGGCAGGGTCATCGACGGTGCACATGGCCGTCACGTAGCTGCGGGTCGGGGAATTCTTCTGGTCGGGCTGCCAGGGCTTGCGGGCGATGTTGTACGCGCCGTTCGGACCGCCGATGCCGCCGGTCGCGTCGATGGCCATCATCTGCTTCATGCACATCTTGTTGCGATCGACGCAGCGGTTGAGGATCGCGTCGTACAGGTCGGGGGCGACGGTGCCGAAGCGGCGCACGGGCTCGCGCTCGCTAGGCTTCTCGAGCTTCTGGTAGACCTCGCGGCTCAGCTCGGTGCTTTCTGCGCGGGCCTTCTGCACCCACTGGTCGAAGCCTTCGTTGCTCAAGCCATGGAACTTGAAGCGCATGCCGGAGAAGCCGGCACCGCTGTAGTTGGCCGAGAAGCCTTCGAACTCGCCGGGCTGGTTGATGACCGCGTTGAGCCTGGTTTCCATGCTCGGCATGGCGTAGATCATGCCGGCCAGCGCGGGAACGTAGAACGCGTTCATCACCGAGGAGGCGGTGATCTTGAATTCGATCGGACGGTCGACGGGCGCGGCGACCTCGTTCACGGTGGCAATGCCCTGTTCCGGATAGATGAAAAGCCACTTCCAGTCGAGTGCGACGACTTCGACGGTCAGCGGCTTGACATTTTCGGGGACCGGGCGGTTCGCCTCGATGCGCCGGAGAGGCCGATAAGGATCGAGCGTGTGCGTGCTGATCCAGGTGATGGCGCCCAGCGCGATGATGATCATCAGCGGCGCGGCCCAGATCGCGAGTTCCAGCTCGGTGGAATGGTCCCACTCCGGCGAATAGTTCGCCTCCTTGTTGGACTGCCGGTATTTCCAGGCAAAGAATATGGTCAGTCCGATCACCGGCACGATGATCAGTAGCATGAGCACCGTCGAAATGATGATCAGCTGGCCTTGCTGGCGGGCGATGTCGCCGGAAGGGTTCAATACCACCATGTTGCAACCCGCCAACAGGGCGAGCGGCAGCAACAGCAGTCCGCGGAGTTTGGAAAGGGGAGGCATGCCGAAGAGTGAGCTTTTGCTGGGCAAAGAGTCCAGAATCTACTTGGTTTGGCAGGTGCCGGATATTGGACGTTTTGTCCTATGGCGGCAATCCCGAATCGGTGAGAACCTCGCGGGGTCCTAGGATGACTTACGAACCTTTGCAGAAATGATGATGTCCGGCATCAGTCCCACCAACGCCCATACCGAAATCAGCGAGACCCTTCATGCAGGGGATGACCACTCGCACATCACGCCTTCCGAGATCGCTGTCGGCGTGGTCATCGGCCGTGCATCTGAGTATTTCGACTTCTTCGTCTACGGGATCGCCTCGGTCCTGGTGTTCCCGGCGGTGTTCTTCCCGTTTGAGAACCGCCTCGACGGCGTCCTTTTCGCCTTCACGATCTTCTCGTTCGCCTTTATCGCGCGGCCGTTCGGCACGTTGATCTCCATGGCGGTCCAGCGCCGCTTCGGGCGCGAGGCCAAGCTGACGATGGCGCTGTTCCTGCTGGGCATCTCGACCGCCGGCATCGCCTTCCTGCCGGGTTATGCGTCGTTGGGCACGGCTGCGATCGTGCTGCTGTCAATCCTTCGCGTGGGCCAGGGCCTGGCGCTCGGCGGCTCGTGGGATGGCCTTCCGTCCCTGTTGGCGCTGAATGCCCCTCCGAATCGCCGCGGCTGGTACGCGATGCTTGGCCAGCTGGGTGCACCGCTGGGCTTTTTCATGGCCAGCGCGCTGTTTGCCTTCCTTTACTCGAGTCTTTCGATGGAAGACTTCCTGGACTGGGGCTGGCGTTACACCTTTTACGTCGCGTTTGCGATTAACGTCGTCGCGTTGTTCGCACGCCTGCGCCTCGTGTCTACCAACGAATACGACCGTGCGCTCGAGTCCCGCGAACTCCAGCCGTCCAATGTCATGGAGATGACCAAGTCGCAGGGCTACAACATCGTGATCGGTGCGTTCGCCGGCCTCGCCAGCTACGCGCTCTTCCATCTGATCACCGTGTTCCCGCTCTCGTGGATCTCGCTGTTCTCGACCCAGTCGATCAGCGAGTTCCTCGTGGTCCAGATGGTCGGTGCCGTGCTCGGCGCGATCGGCACGGTCGCCTCGGGCCTGATCGCTGACCGCATGGGCCGTCGCAACACGCTGGGTAGCCTCGCGGTGCTGATCGCGGTCTTCAGCGGCTTCGCGCCGACGCTGCTGGACGGCGGCAAGCTCGGCCAGGACGTGTTCATCCTGGTGGGCTTCCTGATCCTTGGTCTGTCCTACGGCCAGGCCGCAGGCGCGGTGACCGCGAACTTCGAGAAGAAGTACCGCTACACCGGCGCCGCGCTGACCAACGACCTGGCTTGGCTGATCGGGGCCGCCTTCGCCCCGCTCGTCGCGCTCGGCCTGTCGTCGAGCTTCGGCCTGGGTTACGTCAGCGTCTACCTGCTCTCCGGCGCGCTCTGCACGCTTGCCGCGCTGTACGCAAACCGCGCAATCCTCGAGCGCGGCGACAACGACTGATCGACGCGGTGCCGCGCTAGCGGCCCGCTTTCTGCTGCATCCCGGACTTCAGCGCCGGGTGCGCCACTGCCTGAACAATGCAAGCACCACGGCGATTGCGAACGCCGAGGCAATCAGCGTGTGTTCATGGGGACGCAGATGGCCAATCGCGGCATGAATCCAACCCGTGACCTTGATCCCGAACAGAGTGATCACGGTGGACCAGACCACCGCCGCAACTGCGCAGAACGCCGCGTAGGGCAGCGCAGCCATGCGGCCCATTCCGAGCGTGAGCGGCATCGCGATCCGCAGACCCCACGCGAATCGCATCACGAAGATCGTCGCGACCGGGTGCCGCGTGACGAAGCCATTGACCCGTTCGACGTACGACTGGAGCTTCGGGCGTTTCGCGAGCAGCTCGGTGCCTTTGCGTCGACCGACGTGAAAGTAGAACTGGTCGGTGCAGAACGCCGCCGCGGCCCCGCAGGCGATCAGCGGTCCCAGCGACAAATAGCCTTGGTGTACCGCGAACGCGCCCAGCATGAGGATCGTTTCGCCTTCGAACAGGCCGCCGAGGAAGACGGCGAGATAGCCGTAGTTCTGCAGGAATTCGGACAGATGCATGGCGCCAATCATGCAGGCAAGCGTGCGCGAGCGGCTCGCTGCGGGCGGCATTCGTCGACAATCCGCCGGCAACTCATCCGACCCGACCCTCCCCGAGCGCATCCATGCCCACTGTCCGTGCGATCCAGGCGATGCGGCCGGTGCTGTCGGTGGCGCTGGCCGTCGGCGCTGCCCATGCGCTGGGTCTGACGGACACCTGGTGGGCCGCGATCAGCGCCTTCGTCGTGATGCAGGAGGATTTCGGCGCTTCGCTCTATCGGGGTGCGCTGCGCATTCTCGGCACGCTGGCCGGCGCGGGTCTCGGTATCGCGCTCGGATCGTTGGTGGCTGCGAACGCCGCGGCTTTTGTGTTCACGATGGGACTCGCGGCATGGGCCGGTCTTTTCGCAGCACTCCGGTTCAGGCACGGCTATGCGTGGGTGCTGTCACTGGTCACGTTCGTGATGGTGCTTTGCGAGGCGTTCAGCCTGCGCGTGCAACTCGTGCCGTTCGCGATGGAGCGTGTTTCCAACATCGTCGTGGGCACAGTGGCCTGCGTGATCGTGGCCGGCTTGACCGAGCCGCGCTTCATCGCCGCATGGTTCGGTCGCGCCGCAGCTGGCGTGGATCTCGCATCGCCACCACCTGCGTCGCCCGCCGATCGGCGCGCCGTGGCGCTGCATGCATTGGATGGTGCGATGGCGGTGGCTTTGCTGGCCATCGTGGTCGTGATGCATGACCTCCGGTCGTTTCCGCAAGCCATGGTCACTGCGATCGCGGTGCTGATCGTTCCGATCGGCGTGGACGCGAACGATGTGCACGGCTCGGTGATGCAGCGCATGGTGCAGCGCTTCGCGGGTTGCTTCGTCGCGGGCGCAGTTGCCTTCGCGCTCCTGCCGCTGGTCCAGGAGAAACCGGTGTGGTGCCAGATCGCGCTAGCGCTCGGTGTCTGGACGGGTGCCTATCTTCAGCGCGGAGCGCCCCGCCTACGTTATGCGGCCCTGCAGTTCAGTGTGGCGTTCCTCATGATGTTCGTGCAGGACCGGGGCTGGACGGTCGAACCCGAACCTGCGCTGGTGCGTCTCGGCGGTGTCTTCGCAGGTATTGCGGCGCTGGCCCTGGTGCTGCTCGTCTCAGGCACCGTTCGCGCGTTCCTGAGTCGCCAGTCGTGAGCTATTGATTGGTCGAGGGCGCGGCCGTGGGCGCGGGGCGGGGGATGGGATCGCCTTCACCCATCTGAGGCCCGCGGGCCGCCTGCGCACCGACCTTGGCGCGACGGGCACGCGCCGCGGCGCGGTCGTCCGTCGAGGTTCTCGGCCGCGTGTCGGGGATCGGATCCCCTTCGTTCACCTGCGGATTGCGCGCGGCGGCCTTCCCTTGCCGGGCGCGCTCGGTACGCGCCGCACCGCCGTCGTCGACGCCGAAGACCTGCGCCTGCGCATTCGACGCGACCAATTGGATGACGGCGAGCGCCGTCGTCAGAACGAGAGCCTTCATGGCACGAACTCCAGGAAACATTGCGATGGGATGATCCGCCTTTGCATGGCTGCGGCCAAGTCTCAGGGCTGGCGGGAATCGGCGCTGGGGACGTTGCCGCCCTTGAGCCTTTCTCGGAAAAGCGCGGCGCGCATGAGGAAGATGGTCGTCACGGGCGCGGAGAGGGCCACGAAAAGCGTGATCAGAACGGCGTGCAGAAAGAGGCTGCCGCCTTGCACCGAGAAGTAGATGATGGTCGCGAGCGTGATGCTCCAGACGCCCAACGTCGCGCCGAGCGTCGGCGGATGAATGCGGCGGAAGAAGGTCGGCAGCCGCACGAGTCCGAACGAGCCGATGGCGGCGAATGCGGCGCCCAGTACTGCGAAGACGGCGGTCAGGATCTCCGCCCACAGGGGCAGCGGACCGGCAACGATGTCGTTCATGCCTGGATCTCCTTCATTCGATGACTTCGCCGCGCAGCAGGAACTTCGCGAGCGCCGTCGAGCCGAGGAAGCCGAACAGCGCGATCAGCATCGCGGCCTCGAAGTAGACATTGCTGGTGTAGTTGATGCCCAGGATCAGCATCATGAGCATGCCGTTGATGTAGAGGCA
Source organism: Variovorax sp. Sphag1AA (assembly GCF_014192575.1). Lineage (GTDB taxonomy): Bacteria > Pseudomonadota > Gammaproteobacteria > Burkholderiales > Burkholderiaceae_C > Variovorax. Next base: position 770,837 of record NZ_JACHYC010000002.1, read on the forward strand.
GTCGAGCGCCATCACGCGGTCTTGCGCGGTCGGGCCGATGAGCAGGCGCGTGACCGCGCAGAGCATCGCCACCGCCAGGAGAAACAGCGCGAGCTTGAGCGCCCAGAAGAGAACTGGCGTCATGGTTCGAAAATCTCCATCAGCGGACGCTCGTAGCGCGACTTCACGAGTGCGATGAAGGCCTCGGGGTCGCGCTCGTCGAACAAGTGGATCAGCAGGCTCGACCGGTCGAACGAAATCTCGCCCCACGCCGTGCCAGGCGTGAGGCAGACGATCATCGCGAGCGCTGCGAGCGCATTAGGGTCGCGCAGTTCGAGCGGAACGCGCACGAAGCACGACTGCATCTCGTCATTGCGGCGGGTTAGCAGAAGTCGCGCGACGATCAGGGCGGACTCGACCATGTCATGGATGACCACGAAGGCCAGCTTGACCACCGTGCCGGGCCGGCGGATGCGCACGGTTCCTCGCGGCCGGAGCGATTGCGTGAGCAGCGGCACCGCGATGGCGAAGATCGCGGCCAACAACAGGGTGCCGATGTCGAGCGACTGGTTGAGCAGCAGCCAGACCACGAAGAGGCCCAGCGACAGCGGCGGGAAGGGCAGCCAGCGCTTGATCATTTCGCGGCTCCTGGTTTCGGCGCGGGGCTGGGCACTTCTCGCGCATGCAACACTGCGTCGCGATAGGCCGTTGGCGTGCGCAGCCCTTCGGCCGTGGCGACGGCATGCTGCATCGCCGGTCCGGCGCCGAGCGCCAGCGCAAGGCAGGCGGCGAGCAATACGCCGACCGGAATCACTTCGAGTGCGGGCAGCGATGGCAGGTTGTCGTGCTCCTGCGTCCAGAAGTGCCGGATGCCGGTGCGGCTGAACGCGATGAGTGTGAAGAAGCCCGACACCAGCAAGAGCACCAGGAATCCCCAGGCCGCGGGCGTGACCCGGGTTGCACCGAGCAGGCCCGAGAGCATCGCGAACTTGCCGAGGAAGCCGGAGAGCGGTGGCAATCCAGCGAGAAGGATCGTGCAGCCGACGAAGCCGAGCCCGAGGAACACGACCCCGGCCGGAATCGCGCGGCCGTAGAGCGCCTGCGCGTTGTCGTCGAGGTTCACGTTGTCCATGTGCTGCAGGTCGGCGGAAAGGAAGGGCACCTCGTCCGCTCCTTCGTGTGGCGCGACGCTCATTCCGGCATTGCGCCAGCGTTCGATCATGTCGATGAGCAGGAAGAAGGCACTCACCGCCAGGGTCGAACTGAGCAGGTAGTAGAGCGCACCGGCCCAGACGGCCGTCTGTCCGAAGCCGACCGCCGTGAGCAGCGTCCCGGCGGAGACCAGTACGCTGAAGCCGGCGAGATTCGACAGACGCTGCGTGCCCACGATACCGAGCGCGCCGACGAAAAGCGTTGCCAGACCCGTTGCGATCAGCACGGGCTGCCCGAACCCCGCAGATGGACCGGTGTCGGGAGCGAACATCAGCGTCCAGAGGCGCAGCAATGTATAGATGCCGAGCTTGGTGAGCAGCGCGAACACCGCGCCGACCGGCGAGACGGCCGAACTGTAGGCGGGAACCAGCCAGAAGTTGAGCGGCCACGCGCCGGCCTTGGCGAAGAAGGCCGTCGCGAGGATCGCCGCCGCTGCATGCACGAGTCCACGATCGGCGGGATTGATCTGCGCGATCTTCATGCCGAGGTCGGCCATGTTGAGCGTGCCGGTCACGCCATAGAGCATCGCGGCGCCGATGAGGAACAGCGACGAGGCCGCGAGGTTGATGGCGATGTAGTGCAAGCCCGCGTGAACTCGTCCGCGGCCGGAGCCGTGCAGCAACAGGCCATACGAGGCCGCGAGCATCACTTCGAAGAAGACGAAGAGATTGAACAGGTCGCCGGTGAGGAACGCGCCGTTGAGACCCATGAGCTGCAATTGCAGCAACGGATGGAAATGCACGCCCGCCCGGTCCCAGCGCGAAGTCGAGTAGATCGACGCCGCGAATGCCACGACCCCGGTCAGCGCGACCATCATCGTCGACAGTCGGTCCGCGACGAGCACGATGCCGAACGGCGCCTGCCAGTTGCCCGGGAGATAGACGCCGATCGAGCCCGGGCCGCTGCCGGTTGCCGGTGCGTTGACCCAACGCAGCAACGCCAGCGCGACCAGGAGGCCGATCAGGCCCGACACCACGCTGAGCGCCGACTTGGTCCGGCGGCGTTCCTCGCGCAGCAGCAGCATGAGCGCGGCGGTGAGCATCGGCACCAGGATCGGCGCAGCGACCAGATGCGGCATGCTCAATTCGAGCAAGCGGTCGAGCAGATGGAAGAAGCCGGTCACGGGTTGGGCTCCCGGCGTTCTTCACCGTCCACGTGGTCGGTGCCGGTCAGCCCGCGCGAAGCGAGGAGCACCACGAGGAAGAGGGCGGTCATCGCGAAGCCGATCACGATGGCAGTCAGCACCAGCGCCTGCGGCATGGGGTCTGCCGTGTTGGCGAGCGTGGCGGTGAAACCCGGCGTCAGCACCGGCTCGCTGTCGACCTTGAGGCGGCCCATGCTGAAGATGAAGAGGTTCACCGCATACGAGATCAGCGTGAGGCCCATGATGACCTGGAACGTGCGCGGACGAAGCAGCAGGTACACCCCCGATGCAGTCAGGACGGCGATGGCGATGGCGAGGACGATTTCCATCAGGCGACACCCTTCGCTGCGGCCGCGATGCGCTCGGCTTCCTTCTCGGCCTGCTCGTCGGACCAGCGGTGGCTTCGGATCGACTGGTGCGCCAGCGCGGTGAGGATCAGCATGGTGGCGCCGAGCACCAGTGCGAACACGCCGGTGTCGAAGAAGAGTGCGCTCGGCACGTGCACTTCGCCGAGCAGCGGTAGGTGCAGATGCGCGGTGTGCGTGGTGAGGAAGGGGTAGCCGAAGAGGATCGCACCGTCGCCCGTGATCAATGCGAGCAGCAGGCCTATCGCGATCCAGCGCCGCGGATAAATGCGCAGATGTTCCTCCACCCATTCGGTGCCGGACACGATGTACTGGAGCACCAGCGCCACCGACATCACCAACCCCGCAACGAAGCCGCCGCCGGGCTGGTTGTGGCCGCGCATGAAGAAGTAGACCGACACCAGCACCGACAGCGGGAGCAGCAGTCGGACGAGCACCGCCGGGACCATCAGGTAGCCGACCGCGGTGTCCTTGGCGAGGCGTGGATTGAGAAGGTCGCTGCTGCCATCGTCGCGATGCGCGCGCTGCTGCGGCGGCAGCGCCATGGATTCGGGTGCCGGACGGAAGCGGCGCAGCAGCGCATAGACCGTCAGCGCCACGACGCCGAGCACCGTGATCTCGCCGAAGGTGTCGAAGCCGCGGAAGTCGACGAGCATCACGTTGACCACATTGGTGCCGCCGCCGCGTGTCAGCGCGTTGTCGAGGAAGTACGGCGAGATGCTTTGCGGGAAGGTGCGCGTCATCATCATCCAGGCGATCGAGCCGAGGCCCGCGCCGGCAGTGATGGCGATCGCCAGGTCACGGCCGCGCCGTCCCCACTGGCGCAGCCACGTCCAGGTGGGCTCGGGCGTGGCGGTGCGCATCGGCAGCCAGCGCAGGCCGAGGAGGATCAGCACCGTCGTCACGGCTTCCACCACGAGTTGCGTGAGCGCGAGGTCAGGCGCCGAGAACCAGATGTAGGTGATGCAACTCACCAGCCCCGCTGCCGACGCCAGCATCAGCGAAGCGAGCCGGTGGAACTTGGCCTGCTGCGCGGCGGCGATCGCGCAGGTGCAGCCGATCAACCAGGTCATCGCGAACATCGGCGAGAAAGGCAGCAGCTCGCGCGATCCGCGTGCGGCCGGCGTGAAGTGGAGCGCTGCCGCAGCGCCCGCGATCGCGACGCCGACGAGCAGCAGCAACTGGATTTGCAGCCGACGCGTGCCGAGCATCCGGCGGCTGCGACGGCCGGTCTCGCTGAGGCGCGCAAGCAGGTTCTCGAAGATGCGCTGGCCGTCGAAGCGATGCAGTAGTGGCGTCGTGTCTGCAAGCACGCCGCGTTCCCGACCGCGGCGCTGCAACAGATAGAGCATCCCGCCGCCGACCAGCGCGATGACGCTCATGAGCAGAGGCAGATTGAATCCGTGCCACACCGCAAGGCTGTATTCGGGCAAGGTGCCACCGACGACAGGCGTTGCCGCTGTCGCGAGAAACGCGCCGACCGACCACGCGGGTGCAACGCCCACCACCAGGCAGATCAGCACCAGCAGCTCGACCGGCACGCGCATCCAGTGTGGGGGCTCGTGCGGTTGCTTGGGCACGTCGGGTGGCGCGCAGGGCGGGCCGAAGAACACGTCGAACACGAAGCGCGCCGAATAGGCCACGCTGAAGATGCCGGCGATCGTCGCGATGATCGGCAGACTGCGGCTCACCCACGGCGTGGCCTCGATGAACACCGTCTCCGCGAAGAACATCTCCTTCGACAGGAAGCCGTTGAGCAGTGGCACGCCCGCCATCGATGCACTCGCGATGATCGCCAGCGTCCCGGTGATCGGCATCAGCTTGAGCAGGCCACTGAGCTTGCGGATGTCACGTGTGCCGCTCTCGTGGTCGATGATGCCGGCAGCCATGAACAGCGACGCCTTGAAGGTGGCGTGGTTCATGATGTGGAAGACCGCCGCGACCGCCGCGAGCGGGCTGTTGAGGCCCAGCAGCAGCGTGATGAGCCCGAGGTGCGAGATCGTCGAATACGCCAGCAGCGCCTTCAGGTCGCGCTGGAACATCGCGACATAGCCGCCGAGCAGCAAGGTGATCGCACCCGCGCCGCTCACCAGCCAGAACCATTCCTCGGTGCCCGACAGCACCGGCCAGAGCCGCGCCATCAGGAAGACCCCGAGCTTCACCATCGTGGCCGAATGCAGGTACGACGAGACGGGCGTAGGCGCCGCCATCGCGCGCGGCAGCCAGAAGTGGAAGGGGAACTGCGCACTCTTGGTGAAGGCGCCGAGCAGCACCAGCACGAGCGCAGCGGTGTAGAGCGGATGCGCGCGGATCTCGCTGCCCGACGCGAGCACCACGTCCAGGTCGTAGCTGCCGGCGATGCGTCCCAGGATCAGTGCACCGGCCAGCAGACACAGTCCGCCTGCGCCGGTGACGACGAGCGCCATGGTCGCGCCACGGCGTGCATCGCGGCGGTGGTGCCAGTAACCGATCAGCAAGAAAGAGAAAAGACTGGTGAGTTCCCAGAACAGCACCATCTGGATGATGTTGCCCGACAGCGCCACGCCCATCATCGCGCCCATGAACGCGAGCAGGAACGAGAAGAAGCGTGGCACCGGATCGGACGGCGACATGTAGTAGCGCGCATACAGCACCACCAGCGAGCCGATCCCCAGCACGAGCATGCAGAACAGCCATGCGAAGCCGTCCATTCGGAAGACGAGATCGAGGCCGATGACGGGCAGCCAGTCGATCTGCTGGCGGATCACATTGCCGCTGGCGACCTTCGGGAAGAACCATGCCGCCTGGATCGCGCAGCCCAGCGCGACGAGGCCCGCGAGCGTCGATTCACGATTGCGCGCATTCGAAGGCAGCAGCGCGGCGAGCACGCTGGCGATGAACGGGAGTGCAACGAGAAAGACAAGGGGCATCGCGATCGATTCTATCGATCGCCCTTTGCAATCTCCGTCACGCCATGAGGTATTGCACCGTGCGGAAGCCCAGCCAAGTCAGGAGCAGCGAACCGCCAAGATGAAGCGCCACCGTCACCAAAGCGTCACCTGGTCGCCCGGCGACCATCATGCTGACTACCTCGGCGGAGAAGCTTGAAAACGTGGTGAGGGAACCAAGGAAGCCCGTGACGACGATCAGTCGCCATGCGGGGTTGATGTCGGGGAGCGCCGTGAAACCTGCGATCGCGAGCCCGACCAGATAGCCGCCGATCAGGTTCACCGCCAGCGTGCCCCACGGTAGCCAGCCGCCCGGGTTGAGCCAGATGGAGAAACCCCAGCGAAGCAGCGCGCCAACGCACGCGGAAACACAGATGACGAGGACGTTCAGCAGCATCACGCGATTGTCATCGGATTGCGTCGCCTACTTCTCCGCGCCCATCACGACGTCCGGCAGGATCGTCACGATGCTCGGGAACACGGTGATCAATCCGATGCACAACACGAGGCAGAAGAAGAAAGGAATGGACGCCTTGGCAATCACGTTGCTGTCCTTGCCAGTCATGTTCTGCAGCACGAAGAGGTTGAAGCCTACCGGCGGCGTGACTTCCGCGATCTCGACCAGCAGCACGATGAAGATGCCGAACCAGACGAGGTCGAAGCCGGCCTTCTGGATCATCGGCAGCACGACGGCGCTGGTCAGCACGATCATCGAGATCCCGTCGAGCGCCGTGCCGAGCACGAGATACACCAGCACCAGCGCACCGATCAGCGCATAGGGCGACAGATGCATGCTGTCGACCCATTCCGCGAGTTCGCGCGGGATGCCGGTAAAGGCCATGGTCTTGGTCAGGAAGGCTGCGCCCGCGAGGATGAACATGATCATGCAACTCGTGCGCGTGGCGCCCATGATCCCGTCCTTGAAGTTCTGCCAGGTGAGGCTGCGGCCCCACGCGGCAATGGCGAGCGAACCCAGCACGCCAAAGGCGGCGCACTCTGTGGCGGTGGCCCACCCGGCGACCAGCACCCACACGATGAAGACGATCAGCAGCGTGCAGGGGATCAGGTTGCCCGAGAGCTGGATCTTCTCGCGGAAGGTCGTTGGCGGATCGGCGGGTGGTACCTGGTCAGGGTTGCGCAGGCTCCACCAGCCGATGTAGCCCGAGAACAGCAACATCAGCAGAAACCCCGGCAGGAACCCCGCGAGAAAGATGCGGATGATCGACGCATCGGCCGCGACCGCGTACACCACCATCGTGATCGACGGCGGGATCAGGATGCCCAGCGTGCCCGCCGTCGCGAGCGAGCCGATCGCGAGCTTCTCGTTGTAGCCGCGGCGCACGAGTTCGGGCAACGCCACCTTGGCGATCGTCGCGCAGGTCGCCGCGGATGATCCGGAGACCGAGCCGAACACGCCGCACCCGAGGATCGTGGTGTGCATCAGCCGCCCCGGCACGCGATTGAGCCATGGCCGAAGGCCTTCGAACATCTCCTCGCTCAGCTTGGTGCGAAAGAGAATCTCGCCCATCCAGATGAAGAGCGGGAGCGCAGCCAGCTCCCATGAGGCATTCGACTCCCAGAACGAAGAGAAGAGGTTCTTGGCTGGCAGCGTCTGCGTGAAGAAGGCCTGGCCGACCCAGCCGACGATCGCGAGCGTCATCGCGATCCAGACTCCGCCGGCCAGGAGCACCAGCATGATGGCGAGCAGCAGCGCGCCCATGAGAAGGGTTTCGAGCATCGCTTGTTCTTGTTGTTGGTGTTAGACGTCGGAGGAAAAATCACCCGCCGCATGCCGCTCTTCGACCGCGCGCTGGTAGCTGGGCTTGTTGCCGCGAAGCACGCCGACCAGCTCGTCGATCATTGCGATCAGGAGCAGCCAGCAGCCGAGCACGAAGGTCGATTGCGGAATCCAGATCGGAATCACGACGAGGCCGGTGGCCATCTCGGCGAACTCGTAGCTTTCCCAGGTGAAGCTGGTGGCCGCGTAGGTCAGGTAGGACACCGAGACGACTGCGATCAACAGGCAGCCGACATCGAGCGCGCGGCGGAGCTTCGGCGAAGCGACTTCGAGCAGCAGCGTTACGCGGACGAAGTCGCCGTGGCGGAAGGCATGCGCCATCGCGAAGAAACCGCCGGCTGCACACAGCCACGCGACCACGTCATTCAGACCGCTCACATGCCAGTTCATCTGCCGGCCGACGCCGCCGAGCACCATCAGCACGAAGATGATGAACACACAGAGTGCGCCGAGCGCGCCGGCGCCGTCGTAGAGGCGGTCGAGCCAAACGCGAGCGCGGCCCGTGCGCTTTTCTTCCAGGGTGACCCCCGTGGGGCTCCCTGCCGAAGATTGCGTCATGGGTCAGTTCTTCTTGTAGGCGTCGACGATGGCTGCGCCGTCGGGGCCCGCGACCTTCAGCCAATCGGACTGCATGATGCCGCCGACCTGCCGCATGTCCGCATCCAGCTTGGGCGAGGGCTTGTGGATCTTCATGCCGCGTTCGGTCAGCAGGCGTTTGTACTCGTCGTTCTTTTCCTGAGCGACCTTCCAGCCGCGTGCCTCGGCATCGGCGGCGGCCTTGGTGACCGCCTCCTTCGTCGCCGGGTCGAGGGCATCGAAGGCCTTGGCGTTCACGAGCACCGCGTTCTTCGGAATCCACGCTTGCGTGTCGTAGAAGTTCTTGATGCTCTCGTAGGTCTTGGTGTCGTAGCCGGTCGAGCCCGAGCTCATGTAGCTTTCGATCACACCCGTCGCCATGGCCGCGCTGAGTTCGGCCTGCTGGATTTGCACCGGTTGCGCGCCGATCAGTTCAGCGATCTTGGCCGTGGCCGGGCTGTAGGCGCGCCATTTGATCCCGCGCAGGTCGGCCACCGAGCCGATCTCCTTCTTCGAGTAGATGCCCTGCGGCGCCCACGGCACCATGAAGAGCACCTTGATGCCTTGCGCGGTAAGCAGCTTTTCCATTGCCGGCTTGGAGGCGACGTACAGCTTCTTCGCGTCGGGGTAGGTCGTGGCCAGGAAGGGCACGCCGTCGAGTGCATAGATCGGGTTCTCGTTCGCGAAGTTGGCAAGCAGGATCTCGCCAGCTTGCGCTTGTCCGCTCTGCACCGCGCGCTTGATCTCGGGCGCCTTGAAGAGCGAAGCGTTCGAGTGCACGGTGATCTTGAGCTTGCCGCCGGTGGCCGCTTCGACATCCTTCGCGAATTGGACGATGTTTTCGGTGTGGTAGTTGGCGGGCGGATAGGCCGTGGGCAGATCCCATTTGGCTTGTGCGAATGCCGTTGCACCGAAAGCGAGGCCCGCGAGGGCAATGCCGAACTTGTGAATCATGAGCTCTCCAGGACGTGCTTGGTGGAAAAGTCGATGGGGAGCATACGTTGCAAGTACCGCGCCATCGCTCGGGCATTTCCCTGCCCAAGGTTGGCCGGTGCATGCGCCACCAAATGCAAAAAGGCCGCCCGAGGGCGGCCCTATGTCAGCGCATCAATTGCGCGAAAAGGAGGCTTACTGCTTGGTCGCAGCCTTGGCCGCAGAAGCCTGCGACTCGTCCTTCTTCGTTTCGTCCTTCTTCACCTTCGCGGCCGGCGCGGATTCGGTGAACGGCTTGCCGTTGACCGTGAGGCCTTCGTCGGAGAGCTTCGTGGCGGACTTGTCCTTCACGCCCTTGACGCGGGTCATGAAGTCGGCCCAATCCTTGAACTCGCCTTGATTGCGGGCTTCGATGATGCGCTTGGAGAGTGCGGGGCCGACGCCCTTCAGTCCGTCGAGCTCGGCTTCGGTTGCCTTGTTGGCATCGACGGCGGCCCAGGAGGCGAAAGCAAACAGCATGGCCGAAGCGGCCACGATCTTCTTGAACATTTTTTGATTCCCTGATTTCTTATGTGAGAAGCGCGGAGCGCTTCGCCGTTCGCAGGATGCGCGCGGCGGTCGGATGATAACGGCCTGCGCGGCGGCCTCGACGCGGCCGCTGTTGGTCAGAGTTCTTCGACGCGGCGCGGCGGATAGCTGTCCCACGCCTGGCAGCCTGGGCAGTGCCAGAAATACTGGTGCGCCTCGAACCCGCAGGCAGCGCAGCGATAGCGCATGAGAGGTCGCGTTGCCTGGTCGAGGGAGCGCTGGACCTGCGGATGGAACTGCTCGTGTTCGAACTTTTCCCCTGCAAGCCAACGCGAGGCGGCGACCAACGATGGCTGTCGCGAGAGATGCGCGATGTAGCCGTCGCGCGGCTCGGGTGGTGGTGCGTCGGCGCCCCGCGCGTCATCCGGCAACGCGGGCGTACCGCCGAGGGCGATGATGGCCTCGAGCACATCGATCGACGGCGAGGCAACGTAGCGGCGCTGCAGCAAGGCCAATGCTTCGCCCGAACGCTGGGATGCCACGGCGGCCTGCTGGAGGATCGCCGCGTACAACGGCAGCGCAAGCGGTGCGCGCTCGCTGAGCGCCTTGAGCGTGTCGAAGGCGGCGGCCGGATCGCCATTGCGCAACTGAAGCGCCGCGGTGTCGATGGCTGGGCGCGGCGCCTGCGGTGCAAGCTCCGCTGCCTGGCGAAGCAGTTGCGCTGCGCCATCCAGATCGGCAGCCGCCACGCGCTCGGAAGCCTGCTCGCAGAAATGGTGAGCGCGCCTCGTGCTGTAGCTGGCCTGCTCGGATTCGTCGAGTTTTTGTGCAACGTCTTCTGCTTGGGCCCACTCTCGCGAACGCTCGTAGATGGCGAGCAGCGAAAGCCTCGCTTCGTTCTCGTAGCGCGTGCCTTCGAGCTTCTGCAGTGCGGCCTCGGCGCGATCGAGCAGGCCCGCGCGCAGGAAGTCCTGCGCCAGCGCATGCTGCGCGCGATCGCGATCCGCGCGGCTCAAGTCACCGCGTCCGAGCAAGTGTTCGTGGACGCGCACCGCACGCTGGTATTCGCCACGGCGGCGGAACAGGTTGCCGAGGGCGAAGTGCAACTCCTGCGTATCGGCATCGTTCTGGACGGCTTCGATGAATGCGTCGATCGCCTGGTCCTGCTGTTCGTTGAGAAGGAAGTTCAGGCCTCGGAAGTAAGCCTTGGGTGCCTGGCGGTTCTCGATCTTGAGCTGTCGCAGGTCGAAGCGCGATGCGAGCCAGCCGAGAACGAAGGCGATGGGGAGGCCGAGCAGCAGCCAGCTGAGGTCAAAGTCCATGTTGGCGTACGGCAGGAAGATCGGCGGCGGAAACGGTGGCAGGTGGAGTAGTCGCTGGTGCTGGCGGCGGAACCAGCGGGGCAGGAGATTGCTGTGCCGCGGCGCTGCGGTGCTTCCACCATCCCGGCAGCATGCCCAAGGCGCCAACCACCATGCCTCCTGCAAAAGCGGCTAGGACCACCAGTACCAGCGGAGCGCGCCAGGAGGTCCCGAAGAAAAAATACACCGTCGCATCGTGCTGGTTGTTCAGCGCGAAGGCGAAGAGGGTAAAAAAAATGGCTGCCTTTAGCAGCCACAGGAGATATTTCATGCGCTTCCCCGTTGGCGGGGGAATTCTATGCCTGCATGTCGATGGACTTGCAGCGCATGTGCTGCGCTTTACGCGCGCCTTTTCTTCTCTGCGTCGAGTTCGACGCTCCGTGCATCGACCGCTTCGCGCAAGGCCTTGCCCGGCTTGAAGTGCGGCACCCGCTTCTCCGGAATCTGCACGCTTTCGCCCGACCTCGGATTGCGTCCGATGCGGGGAGGGCGGCGGTTCACGGTGAAGCTGCCGAACCCCCGGATCTCGATGCGGTGTCCGCGCACAAGCGCGTCGCTCATCGCGTCGAGGATGGTCTTGACGGCGTATTCGGCATCGCGATGCGTCAGCTGTGCAAAGCGTGCGGCGAGTTCTTCGACAAGATCAGAACGGGTCATGGCAGAAACGGTGAGGACGAAAAAAAGGACAGAGCGGCCCGAAGGCCTGCCCTGTCCCCGGACACAGCTTACTTGTCGCTGTTGCTGTCCAGCTTGGCGCGCAGCAGGGCGCCCAGGCTGGTCGTGCCGGCGTTTTCACGCGCAGCTTGCTGGCTCAGGTTGGCCATGGCTTCCTGTTGGTCGGCCATGTCCTTCTGCTTGATCGACAGCTGGATGTTGCGGGTCTTGCGATCCACATTGACCACCACGGCCGTGACTTCGTCGCCTTCCTTGAGCACGTTGCGAGCATCTTCCACGCGGTCGCGGGAGATTTCGCTGGCGCGCAGGTAGCCGACGATATCGTCACCGAGGTCGATCTCGGCGCCGCGCGGGTCAACGGTCTTGACCTTGCCGGTCACGATCTGGCCCTTGTCGTTCACGGTGGTGAACGTCGTGAACGGATCGCTGTCGAGCTGCTTGATGCCGAGGCTGATGCGCTCGCGGTCCACGTCGACGGCCAGCACGATCGCTTCGACTTCCTGGCCCTTCTTGTAGTTGCGGACGGCGGTTTCACCCGGCTCGTTCCACGACAGGTCGGACAGGTGGACGAGGCCGTCGATACCGGCAGCCAGACCCACGAACACGCCGAAGTCGGTGATCGACTTGATCGGGCCCTTGACGCGGTCGCCGCGCTTGGTGTTTTGCGCGAACTCTTGCCACGGGTTGGCCTTGCACTGCTTCATGCCGAGGCTGATGCGGCGCTTGTCTTCGTCGATTTCGAGGACCATGACTTCGACTTCGTCGCCCAGCGAGACGATCTTGTTCGGAGCGATGTTCTTGTTGGTCCAGTCCATCTCGGACACGTGCACCAGGCCTTCGATGCCCGGCTCGAGTTCGACGAACGCGCCGTAGTCGGCGATGTTCGTGACCTTGCCGAACAGGCGGGTGCCTTGCGGGTAGCGGCGCGAAACGCCCATCCACGGGTCGTCGCCCATCTGCTTGAGACCCAGCGACACACGGTTCTTCTCGGTGTCGAACTTGAGGATCTTGGCGGTGATTTCCTGACCGGCTTGCACCACTTCGCTCGGGTGGCGGACACGGCGCCATGCCATGTCGGTGATGTGCAGCAGGCCGTCGATGCCGCCGAGGTCGACGAACGCACCGTATTCGGTGATGTTCTTGACCACGCCGCGCACGATTGCGCCTTCCTTGAGCGTTTCCATCAGCTTGGCGCGCTCTTCGCCCATGCTGGCTTCGACCACGGCGCGGCGCGAGAGCACCACGTTGTTGCGCTTGCGGTCGAGCTTGATGACCTTGAACTCGAGGGTCTTGTTCTCGTAGGGGGTCAGGTCCTTGATCGGACGGGTGTCGATCAGCGAACCCGGCAGGAAGGCGCGGATGCCGTTGACGAGCACCGTGAGGCCACCCTTGACCTTGCCGCTCGTCGTACCGGTGACGAAGTCGCCGGATTCGAGGGCCTTCTCGAGCGCGAGCCACGAAGCGAGGCGCTTGGCGGTATCGCGCGAGAGGATCGTGTCGCCGTAGCCGTTTTCGACGCTGCCGATGGCAACGGAGACGAAATCGCCGGCCTGGACTTCGAGTTCACCCTTGTCGTTCTTGAACTCCTCGATCGGCACGTAGGCTTCGGACTTGAGGCCTGCGTTGACCACGACGTGGTTGTGTTCGACACGCACGACTTCGGCGGTGATGACCTCACCGGCGCGCATTTCGGAGCGCTTCAGGGATTCTTCGAATAGGTCGGCAAAAGATTCAGACATTGTGTGTTCCTTCCGTCACGCAGGGTTTGCAGACGCACCATTGCGGCTGGCTTGGGTCTGGAGACGGCGGTTGTTTGGGCTTGAGGCCCGGTTGAGGTTGAACAACCAGCAGGCCGGTGCGCTGACGCGCGGCGGGGACCTGCTGGACCGAAACGCCGGTCAAGAAGCCTTGAACGGCTGTATTTCCTGCCACCAGTGCAACACCTGACCGACCGATTGCTCGACCGTTTGATGGGAGTTGTCCAGGAGGCGGGCGTCCTGCGCTGGCTTCAAGGGCGCGACGCTGCGGGAAGAATCCCGGAGATCACGTGCCTCCAAATCGGCGCGAAGACTGTCAAGTGTAGTCGAAATTCCCTTTGAAATCAATTGCTTATGGCGTCGTTCGGCCCGGTGGGCGGCGCTCGCCGTCAGGAAGACCTTGAGCTTTGAATCGGGAAAGATCACGGTGCCCATGTCCCGGCCATCGGCAACGAGTCCGGGCAGCTTGCGGAAGCTTCTCTGCAGGTCGACGAGAGCGGTGCGCACCGCCGGCAGCGTCGACACGCGCGATGCATCCATGCCCGCGGTTTCAGTGCGGATGGCGTCGCTGACATCCTCGCCGGCAAGCAGCACCTTGCCTTCGCTGAAGCTCAGCGGCAACGCGGCGGCAATCTGCGCGATCCGGGCTTCGTGCTCCGTGTCCGGTGTCAGACCGGCCCGCCGCATCGCGAGGCCTGTCACGCGGTAGAGCGAACCCGAGTCCAGGTAGTCGTAGCCGAGCCGACGCGCGACTTCGATCGTCAGGGTGCCTTTGCCCGAGGCGGTGGGGCCGTCGACGCAGATCACGGGAATCTCCCCCGCCTGCGCTACCGAAAACAGCGTTTCAAAGTACTCGGGGAAGGTTTTCGCGACGCAGTTCGGCTCGAGGATGCGCACCGGTTGGCCGTCCGGATTGAAGGCTGCGAGCGAGAAGCACATGGCGACCCGGTGGTCGTCGTAGGTCCGAATGCTTGCCGGCCGCCACGCGCCAGCGGGCAGCGGATGGACGCGAATGAAATCCGGCCCGGCTTCGACGGTCGCCCCCAGCTTGCCGAGCTCGTTCGCCATGGCGTCGATGCGGTCGGTCTCCTTGACGCGCCAGCTCGCGATGTTGCGCAGCGTGCTTGGCCCGTCGGCATAAAGCGCCATCACGGCCAGCGTCATCGCGGCGTCCGGAATGTGGTTGGCATCGATGTCGATGGCCTTCAGCGGCCACGCGTCGCGGGAAATGAAAAGCCAGTTGGGGCCGCTGTCGATGCGCGCACCCATCTGCCGTGCGGCTTCGACGAAGCGGATGTCGCCCTGGATCGATCCGGCACCGACGCCTTCGATCCGGATGCCCGTGCCGTTCGCGATAGCGCCGAGCGCGATGAAATAGCTGGCGGACGAGGCGTCGGCCTCGACGTGGATCTCGCCCGGCGAGCGGTAGTGGCTGCCGGCCGGGATCGTGAACCGCTGCCAACCATCGCGTCGCACCTCGATGCCGAAGCGCGCGAGCAGGTTGAGCGTGATCTCGATATAGGGCTTGGAGATCAGCTCGCCGACCACGTCGATCGCGATGTCACGGCGGGCGGCGAGCGGCAACGCCAGCAGCAGGGCGGTAAGAAACTGACTCGACACGTCGCCACGCACGCGGATCGGCGCGTCGAGCTGAAGGGTGTCGATCGAGACCGGGTGGATCGCCAGTGGCGGATAGCCGGGGTTGCCGAGGTAGTCGATGCGGCAGCCGAGTTGGGTCAGTGCATCAACCAGGTCGCCGATCGGCCGCTCGTGCATGCGTGGCACGCCCTTGAGCTCGAATTCGCCGCCGAATAGCGCGAGCGCCGCGGTCAACGGGCGCATGGCCGTGCCTGCATTGCCGAGGAACAGCGACGCTTTGGTGGTCCGCAGCGCGCCACCAAGGCCTTCGAGCTTCACTGTCGTGCCCTGGCGCTCGATGGTGCAGCCGAGGGCCGTCAGGGCGTCAAGCATGACACGCGTGTCGTCCGAGTCCAGCAAGTCGTGGATCGTCGTGGTGCCGCTCGCGAGTGCGGCCAGCAGCAGCACGCGGTTGGAAATGCTCTTCGATCCAGGTAGTTGGACGGTGCCGGAGGCACCGGTGAGCGCGGGAATATCCAGAAATGGCGTGGCGTACATGTTCAGTTCGCGGGCCTCATTCGGGCGAGCCCATGGCGCCGGGCTGCCACTCGCTTCGCAGCTTGCTCACGGACGCAATGGCGTTTTCGAGCGCTTGCGCGTCACTGGAGGCCAGCAGTGCCTCGAATTGCCGCAGCGATTCCCGGAAGGCCTGGGATTGAAGCAGGACCTTCTCCCGGTTGGCCAGGAGGACGTCGCGCCACATGACCGGGTCGCTCGCCGCGATGCGTGTGAAGTCGCGGAATCCGGGTCCGGCCATGTCCAGAAAGCGCTCGCCCTGCGGCTGCGTGGCGATGCCGCTCGTGAAGGCAAAGGCGATGAGATGCGGGAGGTGGCTGACGGCGGCGAAGGTGGTGTCGTGCTCGTCGGGCGTCATGGTGCTGACCTTCGCACCGATGCCGCTCCAGACCTGCGTTGCGCGCTGGACGTTGGAGCGCAATGTGGTCTTGATCGGTGTGAGCACGACCTGCCTGCCGGTATAGAGACCCGCATCGGCGTGTTCGACGCCGGCGACCTCTTTCCCGGCGATTGGATGGGCAGGCACGAAAGACGCGAGTTGATCCTGCAGACCGCGGCGAGCGGCCTCGATCACGTCGCCCTTGGTCGAGCCGACGTCCATCACGAGCATCTGTTCGGTGATGCCGTGGCGGATCGCCTTGAACGTCTGTTCGGATGCGCCCACGGGCACGGCGATCAGCACCAGGTCGGCGCCCGACACTGCGAGCAGGGCGGACGGCGCTGCGACATCGATCACGCCAAGCTGCTTCGCGCGCTCCGTCGTCGAAGGCGACTTGCTGTAGCCGACGACTCGCTTCACCAGCTTCGCCCGCTTGAGCGCGAGCGCGAACGAGCCACCCATGAGGCCGCAGCCGATCAGGCCCAGTTGTTCAAACATCGTCCTTGGCCTCAGGAATTGACCGGGTAGGCGCCGATGACCTTGTAGAACGCGCAGAGCTTGCGCAGTTCGGTCAGCGCGGCCGCAACGTTGGGTTGGGTGGGGTGGCCGTCGAGGTCGATGTAGAAGTAGTACTCCCACTGGCCGGTCCGCGCGGGCCGCGATTCGAACCGGGTCATCGAGACGTTGTTGGTCTTCAGCGGCACCAGCAGGTCATGCACGGCACCGGGCCTGTTGGGCACCGAGACGACCAGGCTCGTGCAATCCTTGCCCGTTGCCGGCGGCATGGCCAGGGTCTGCGGCAGGCAGATGACGGCGAAGCGGGTGCGGTTGTAGGAGTCGTCCTGGATCGCGTGCGAGACGATGTGGAGGCCGAAGCGCGTTGCGGCGCGTTCGCTCGCAAGTCCCGCCCAGGCCGGATTGCCGGCGGCAAGCCTGGCGCCTTCGGCGTTGCTCGAAACCGCCCGGCGCTCTGCGTTGGGTAGATGCTTGGAAAGCCAAGTCTGGCATTGGGCGAGGGCCTGCGGGTGCGCCAGGACGGCCTCGATGCCTTCCAGCGAATTGGTGGTGCGCAGGAGGTGGTGGCGCACGAGGAGACTGACTTCGCCGACCACATGGGTGGGCGAGTGCAGGAAGAGGTCCAGCGAACGGGCGACCACGCCCTCCGTGGAGTTCTCGACCCCGACGACGCCGTACTGGGCGCTGCCGGCGGCCGTTGCGTGGAACACCTCGTCGAAGCTGGCGCAGTAGATCAGGTCGGCGGCGCCGCCGAAGTACTCGATCGCGGCTTGCTCGCAGAAGGTGCCCTCGGGGCCCAACACCGCGACTCGTTGGGGCGACTCCAGTGCCAGGCAAGCCGACATGATCTCGCGCCAGATGGCGGCGACGTGCTGCGACTTGAGCGGACCCTGATTGGTCTGCTGCATCTTCTCGATCACCTGGGCGACGCGATCGGGACGGAAATAGGGGGTGCCCTCGCGCTTCTTGACCTCGCCGACCTGTTCGGCGACGTGGGCGCGCCGGTTCAGGAGGTCGAGAAGCTGCTGGTCGAGCGAGTCGATCTGCACGCGCAGATCGGCGAGGGAGGCGTTGTCAGGGTGCTGGGGCTGTGGGGCGGGTGCGGTCATCGGTCGGGTGCGCATGCCGTCTAGGCATGCGACCGCTCGAATTCTCGCATGTAGCTCACCAGTGCCTGCACGCCTGCCAGCGGCATCGCGTTGTAGATGCTGGCGCGCATACCGCCCACGGATTTGTGACCCTTGAGCTGCAACAAGCCGGCATCGCGTGCGCCCGTGAGGAAGGCGTCGTTGCGACTCTCGTCGCGCAGGAAGAACGGCACGTTCATCCTCGAGCGGCAGGAAGGGTCGACGTTGTTGACGTAGAAGGACGAAGCGTCGATGAAGTCGTACAGCAGACGCGACTTCGCGATGTTCCGTGCCTCCATCGCGGCGATGCCCGTGTGATCGCCCTCGGTCTGCTCCCGCAGCCATTGGAAAGTCAGCCCGGCGATGTAGATACCCCAGGTTGGAGGCGTGTTGTACATCGAGCGGTTGTCCGCGACCGTCTTGTAGTTGAAGGCACTCGGGCAGATGTCGAGTGCGTAGCCCAGCAGGTCGTCACGGACGATCACGATCGTCAGGCCGGCCGGTCCCAGGTTCTTTTGTGCGCCGCCGAAGGCGAGCCCGACGCGGTTCCAGTCGACCGGGCGCGAGGCCACGTGCGACGAGAAATCGAGAACCAGGGGGGCCTTGCAACCTAGCGCTGCAAGATCCGGCAGTTCCTGGAACTCGACGCCGTTGATGGTCTCGTTCGAGCAAACGTGCGCGTACGACGCATCGGCGGAAAGCCGCCAGGACGCGGGATCGGGAAGCCGCGTGTGCTGGTCGTCCGCATTGGTGGCGGCGATGTTCGCTTTGCAGTACCGCTGGGCCTCTTTATAGGACTTGGTGCTCCAGCTGCCCGTGATGATGAAATCCGCGCGGGTCCCGCGCGAGAGGTTCATCGGGACGATCGCGTTTTCGCCGAGCCCGCCGCCCTGCATGAACAGGATGTGGAAGTTCTCCGGTACCGCGAGGAGAAAGCGCAGATCCGCCTCGGCTTGCGTGGAGATCGCGCCGAATTCCTTGCCGCGATGGCTCATTTCCATCACGCCCATGCCACTGCCCTGCCAGTCGAGCATTTCCGAGGCGGCGCGTTGCAGCACCGCGTCCGGCATAGCGGCCGGACCGGCAGAGAAGTTAAAGGGGCGCGGACTCGTCGGCCGCGTCACTTCTTGGCGGGCGCCTTTGCGGGCGCGGCCTTCGGTGCCGCCGCGCCACCGCCGGCCTGCGGATTGGTCGGTGCGCCGAGTGCCTTGGCGACGCTGCTGTCGAGCGCAACCATCTTTGGCTCAATCGTTGCGCGTGTCTCGGCAACCAGCTTCTCGGTGAGCGCTTGCTGCAGCTTCGGATTGAGGTCCTGGTACTTCTTGCTCAGCGGCGAGCTGATCCAGGCCAGGAGCTGCTTCAGCTCGTCTTCGCTGAAGTTCTGTTCCATGATCGGGCCCAGAGCGCCCGGTGCGAGTTGCACTGCCTTGTCCCGCACGATCGGGTAGGCGTCATCGTAATACTTCTTGAGTTCGGCATCGGCCGCCTTTGCGGCTGCTTCGCGCTTCTCGGCCGGAACCTGCGTCTGCAGGTACTGCGAGCCGGCCGCCGCGATCGGGGCGCTCGACTGCTCGACCAGGCCGCGCGCCAGGGATTCGATGCCGGGGCGCTGCAGATCGATGAACTGCTTCACGAGCGCGGCCTTGTCCTGGGCCATGGCAAGCGAGCTACCGGCGAGCGCGACCGTCAGGATCGCGAGTTTCATTTTTTTCACTGAGGATTCTCCGTTGAAGATGTTGAGGAAGTGTCGTCGGCGCCGGAGTCGTTCTCGACGTTCGCGTCATTCTCGACGATGCGCTGCAGCCCGCTGAGCTTGGCGCCTTCGTCGAGTCCGATCAGCGTGACGCCTTGCGTCGCGCGACCGAGTTCGCGAATCTCGGCGACTCGGGTGCGCACCAGCACACCCTTGTCGGTGATGAGCATGATCTCGTCGTCGGTGTGGACGAGAGTCGCCGCAACCACCTTGCCGTTACGTTCACTTTGCTGAATGGCGATCATGCCCTTGGTTCCGCGGCCATGGCGGGTGTACTCGGTAATGCTTGTCCTTTTTCCGTAACCGTTTTCGGTGGCGGTGAGGACGCTTTGCTGCTCATCCTCAGCGACGAGCATCGCGATCACGCCTTGGCCATCCTCGAGGGTCATTCCGCGCACGCCGCGGGCGTTGCGGCCCATGGGGCGAACGTCGTTTTCGTCGAAGCGCACAGCCTTCCCGCCATCGGAGAACAGCATGACGTCGTGCGCCCCATCGGTCAGCGCGGCGCCGATCAGGTAATCGCCGGGATCGAGGTCGACCGCGATGATGCCGGCCTTGCGCGGATTGCTGAATTCGTCGAGCGCCGTCTTCTTCACGGTGCCCATGGACGTCGCCATGAACACGAACTGGTTGGCGGGGAAAGTGCGCTTCTCGCCGGTGAGCGGCAGGACGACGTTGATCTTTTCGCCTTCCTGCAGCGGGAACATGTTGACGATCGGGCGACCGCGAGCGCCGCGTGAGCCGGCGGGCACCTCCCACACCTTGAGCCAGTAGAGGCGACCGCGGTTCGAGAAGCACAGGATGTAGTCGTGCGTGTTCGCGATGAAGAGCTGGTCGATCCAGTCGTCTTCCTTGGTCGTCGTCGCCTGCTTGCCGCGTCCGCCGCGCTTCTGGGCGCGGTACTCGCCCAGCGGCTGGCTCTTGATGTAGCCGCCATGGGACAGGGTGACGACCATGTCGGTCGGCGTGATCAGGTCCTCGGTCGAGAGGTCGAAGGCGCTGTGCTCGATCTGGCTGCGTCGGGCGCCGAGCTTGCTCTGGCCGAATTCCTGCTTGATGGAGGTCAGCTCATCGCCAATGATGATCGATACGCGCTCAGGCTTGGCGAGGATGTCGAGCAGATCGTCGATCTCTGCCATGACTTCCTTGTATTCGGCGACGATCTTGTCCTGCTCGAGACCGGTCAGGCGCTGGAGGCGCATCTGCAGGATTTCCTGCGCCTGTGTGTCCGACAGCCTGTAGAGGCCGTTGGAGGCCAGGCCGAATTCGCGGTCCAGGCCGTCCGGCCGATAGTCGTCGGCGTTGACCACGCCGCCGTCGGCGCGCGTACGGGTGAGCATCTCGCGCACGAGCTTGCTGTCCCAGGCGCGAGTCATGAGTTCCGCCTTCGCGACCGGCGGGGTCGGCGCATTGCGGATGATCGCGATGAATTCGTCGATGTTGGCCAGGGCGACTGCGAGGCCTTCGAGCACGTGACCGCGTTCGCGTGCCTTGCGCAGCGTGAAGATGGTGCGCCGCGTCACGACCTCGCGGCGGTGCTGCAGGAAGACCTCGATCAGGTCCTTCAGGTTGCACAGCTTGGGCTGGCCGTCGACCAGCGCCACCATGTTGATGCCGAAGGTGTCTTGCAGCTGCGTCTGCTTATAGAGATTGTTCAGCACCACCTCGGGCACTTCGCCGCGCTTGAGCTCGATCACCAGGCGCATGCCCGACTTGTCGGATTCGTCCTGGATGTGGCTGATGCCCTCGATCTTCTTCTCGTGCACGAGCTCGGCCATGCGCTCCTGCAGCGTCTTCTTGTTGACCTGGTAGGGCAGCTCGTCGACGATGATCGCCTGCCGCTGGCCGCGGTCGATCTCCTCGAAGTGGCACTTGGCCCGCATCACGACCTTGCCGCGGCCGGTGCGGTAGCCCTCCTTGATGCCGTTGATGCCGTAGATGATCCCGGCGGTCGGGAAGTCCGGGGCCGGAACGATCTCCATCAGGTCGTCGATGCCGGCGTCGGGGTGGCGCAGCAGGTGGAGGCAGGCGTCCACGACCTCGTTCAGGTTGTGCGGGGGAATATTGGTCGCCATGCCGACGGCGATACCGCCAGCTCCATTGACCAGAAGATTCGGCAGTTTGCTCGGTAATACCAAAGGCTCTTTTTCAGAGCCGTCGTAATTCGGACCGAAATCGACAGTTTCCTTGTCAATATCGGCGAGCATTTCGTGCGCAATTTTCGCCAGACGGATCTCGGTATATCGCATGGCTGCCGCCATATCGCCATCCACTGATCCGAAATTGCCTTGTCCGTCAACTAGCATGTGGCGCATCGAGAAGTTCTGCGCCAATCGGACGATCGTGTCGTAGACGGACTGATCACCGTGCGGGTGATACTTACCGATCACGTCACCCACAATACGCGCCGATTTCTTATATGGGCGGTTCCAGTCGTTGTTGAGTTCGTGCATCGCATACAACACGCGGCGATGCACCGGCTTGAGGCCGTCCCGGGCGTCGGGAAGGGCGCGCCCGACGATCACGCTCATGGCGTAATCGAGGTAGCTGCGACGCATTTCCTCTTCGAGGCTGATGGGGAGGGTTTCTTTGGCGAACGAGGTCATGAACGGCGGTCTGACGGCAAGGAGGCGAAATTTTACGCTGTGGGCGGTGTCGCACCGCCGCAACACAAGGCCGGTATTCCGCCTCCGTCCTACGCTTCGGGGGCGTCTGGCGGCCTGTTTGCGAAAGACCCTATGGCACAATCGCCTCAACGTTTTGGGTGGTGGTCACTTAAAGCGTCCTTGATTCGCAGCGCGGCTGCGGCTTTTTCCCCAAGAGGAGAACCATGAAGAAACTGAATAAAGTGGCGATGATGTTTGCAGTCGCTGCGCTCGCCACTGCCGCCGGCGCGCAGAACCGTGTCACCGCCGCGAACGGTGGTCCGGTGATCGACAACTGGCAAAACGGCACCGGCGAACTGGTTTGGAAGAACGGCACCAATGAACTCTGCTGGCGCGATGCCAGCTGGACGCCGGCTACCGCCGCCGCTGGTTGCGATGGCGCTCTGGTTCCGCCGGCACCGGCTGCTGCAGCTCCCGCTCCCGCTCCGGCACCGGTTCCCCCGGCTGTCGCTGCTTCGAAGGTGACCTTCGCTGCTGACGCCTTCTTCGACTTCGACAAGTACGTCCTCAAGCCGGAAGGCCGCGCCAAGCTGGACGACCTCGTTTCGAAGATCAAGGACGTGAACCTCGAAGTGATCATCGCGGTTGGCCACACCGACTGGATCGGCACGAAGGAATACAACCAGAAGCTGTCGGTTCGCCGTGCTGAGGCCGTCAAGGCCTACCTGGTCTCGAAGGGCATCGAAAAGAACCGCGTGTACACCGAAGGCAAGGGCAAGACCCAGCCGATCGCTGACAACCGCACCGCCGAAGGCCGCGCGAAGAACCGCCGCGTGGAAATCGAAGTGGTGGGTACCCGCCCCAACAAGTGATTCGTCCGAATCGCTGATGAAACCCCGCCTCGGCGGGGTTTTTTTATGCCTGTGCGTCCCGCGCAATGCCCTGAATTCGACCCGATTCATAATCAGCACATGACCGATACCGTGAATGCCGATCCCGCCGAGCTGGCCAAATTTTCAGAGCTGGCACACCGTTGGTGGGATGTCGAAAGCGAATTCAGACCTCTGCACGAAATTAACCCGCTGCGACTCGAGTGGATCGACGGCATAGCGCCGATTGCGGGGCGCAAGGTGCTCGACGTCGGCTGCGGCGGCGGGATTCTGGCGGACTCGATGGCGCGAAAGGGTGCCGAGGTCCTGGGCATCGATCTGGCCGACAAGGCGCTCAAGGTCGCACAGCTTCACGCGCTGGAAGCCGGCACGCGGGGGGTGAAGTACCGAGCCGTCAGCGCCGAGGCGCTTGCTGCGGAGCAACCCGGGAGCTTTGACGTCGTCACCTGCATGGAGATGCTCGAGCACGTGCCTCAACCGGCGTCGGTTGTCAAGGCTTGCGCGGATTTGGTCAAGCCGGGAGGGTGGGTGTTCTTCTCGACCATCCATCGCAACCTCAAGTCGTTCCTGTTCGCGATCGTCGGCGCCGAATACGTGCTTGGTCTTCTGCCGCGAGGAACGCACGAATACCAGAAGCTGATCCGCCCGAGTGAGCTCGCCGCGTACTGCCGGGCTGCCGGGCTCGACCTTCGTCAGACTCGCGGTATGGAGCACAACCCGATCACGCGGCGCTACTGGCTGAGCGGCGACACCAGCGTGAACTACATGATCGCCACCCAAAAACCGGTGCTGGTGCAGTGATGGGCGGACGAAATACCCGAGCTGTCCTTTTCGACCTGGACGGCACGCTGATCGACAGCGCCCCCGATCTCGGCGCGGCTGCAGATCAGATGCGCGTCTCTCGCGGGCTTTCATCGCTGCCGATCGAGCGTTACCGCCCGATGGCCGGATCTGGTGCGCGGGGCATGCTGGGCATTGCCTTCGGAATCACCCCGGATGCACCTGAATTTGTCACCTTGCGCGAGGAGTTCTTTCTCAACTACGAGGCGAGGATGCTGCGCAATACGCAGGTCTTTTCCGGTGTTGCCGAACTCGTCGAGGCGCTGCGCGAACGAGGCCTGCAGTGGGGCGTGGTGACCAACAAGTCGGTTCGCTTCACCGATCCGCTCACGCGCGCGATTCCGTTGTTCGGCACAGCGGGCGCGATCATCAGCGGGGATACGACGCCCTATTCGAAGCCGCATCCTGAGCCGCTTTTCGAAGCTGCCCGGCGACTTGGCGTGGCGCCTGAAGCTTGCGTCTATGTCGGTGATGACGAGCGCGACATCCTGGCGGGTCGTGCGGCGGGCATGAAGACGATCGCCGCCACCTACGGATACATGGGCGAGCAGGCGGAAGTCGCGCGGTGGGACGCCGACGCAGCGATCGCGTCGCCCCTGGAGCTCTTGCAACTACTCGATCAGCCCTAAAATGCGTCGCTTGGGGCTGCACTGGTTTCGACGTGGGTTCGGAATCGCAGCGGGGCATGTCGAGCTGAATGCGCTCGTTAAACAGATTCAAATAAACTAACTGCAAACGACGAACGTTTCGCACTCGCTGCTTAATTGCCAGTGAGCTTTGCAACAGCACGCCGATGGGCTGGGCAAGGGGGTGAAGGAGCAATCCGACACCTCCCGGCTGCAAAGTTAATCTACATCGGCTGGCCTTGATCCGGGTACCTTGGGTCAAGGCGAGAACCAAGGGTACTGGCGGCCGGTGTAGCGTGCGACTGCGCGACACCGGTTGCGAGACTTAAATCAGACCGCTAAACATGTAGATCTGCGCGAAGAAGGCTTACGGACGGGGGTTCAAATCCCCCCAGCTCCACCACTCAATGCAACCGGCGCCTATGGATGACCATCGGCGCCGGTCCTTTTTGACATGAGACAACTTCGATGGAGCCCCGCGCTCCGCAAGGCGGTCAGCGCCGTTCTCGTTCTGGCTGCCGCTGCGCATGCAGATGCCGCTTCGCAGGCGCCGGTCGCCGCCGAAAACGGCATGGTTGTAAGTGCGCAGCATCTTGCTTCCAGAGTGGGAGTCGATGTTCTCAAGCGTGGTGGCAACGCCATCGATTCGGCGGTCGCGGTGGGCTATGCGCTGGCTGTGGTCTATCCGGCCGCAGGCAATCTCGGCGGCGGTGGCTTCATGACCATCCAACTCGCCGATGGACGCAAGACCTTCCTGGACTTCCGCGAGAAAGCGCCGCTGGCGGCAACGCCCAACATGTTTCTCGACAAGGACGGCAACGTCGTCCAGAACCTCAGCACTGTGGGCCATCTTGCGGTTGGTGTACCGGGAACCGTCTCGGGGCTCGAGTTAGCGCGCGAGAAGTACGGGACCATGGGGCGAGGTGCGCTGATTGCGCCCGCGATCGCGCTCGCCGAGAAAGGCTTCGTGCTCGACCAAAGCGATGTCGACACCCTGTCGACCGCTACTGACGATTTCCGAAACGACCCTGCTTCCGCAGCCATCTTCCTGAACAAGGGCGAGCCCTTTGCCGTCGGCCAGACACTGGTCCAGAAGGACTTGGCGAGAACGCTCAGGGCAGTGGCTCGCAACGGCGTGGATGGTTTCTACAAGGGCCCGGTAAGCGCGGCAATCGCGGCTTCGAGCAAGGCGGGCAACGGGCTCATCACGCAGGCCGACCTCGATCAGTACAGCACCCGCGAACTCGCACCGGTCGAATGCGACTACCGCGGCTACCACGTGGTCTCGGCGCCGCCGCCGAGTTCGGGCGGGGTGGTGCTCTGCGAGATGCTCAACATCCTCGAGGGCTATCCGCTCAAGGAGCTGGGATTCCGTTCGGCCCAGGCGGTGCACTACCAGATAGAGGCGATGCGCCATGCGTATGCCGACCGCAACAGCTATCTTGGCGACCCCGATTTCGTCAGCAATCCCGTGCGCCGATTGATCGACAAGAGCTATGCCAGCGACATCCGCGCGGCCATCGATCCAGCTAAGGCCGGGGTCTCGGAGGAGATCAGACCGGGTGTTCCCCCGCACGAGGGAACCAACACCACGCACTATTCGATCGTCGATCGCTTCGGCAACGCCGTATCGGTGACCTACACCCTCAACGACTGGTTCGGCGCCAAGGTCACCGCGGGCGGCACCGGCGTGCTGCTCAACAACGAGATGGATGACTTCACCTCGAAGGTCGGCGCGCCGAACATGTATGGGCTGGTGCAGGGACAAGCCAATGCCATCGCGCCGGGCAAGCGACCGCTGAGCTCGATGACCCCGACGATCCTGACAAAGGACGACAAGCCGGTCTTCGTCGTCGGAACGCCTGGGGGCAGCCGCATCACGACGGTGGTCCTGCACGCGATCCTCAATGTCGTCGACTACGGCATGAACGCCCAAGAGGCGCTCGACGCACCGCGCTTCCACCAGCAGTGGCTGCCCGACGTGACGGAAGTGGAGAACTTCGCCCTGTCGCCGGACACGCGCAAGATCCTGGTCGACATGGGACACAAGCTGGGTCCACCGCAGCCGCCCAACCATGCGGAGGCGATCATCGTGGGCGCACCCACGCTGGGCGGCGAGCCGGTCGGCAACAAGCGGTTCTATGGCGCGGATGATCCGCGCCGAAACAAGGGACTGGCCCTGGGGTACTGATGCACATCGACGAAATCCTTTACACGCAGGGCTTCGGGACGCGCCGGGTGTGCGCCGGGCTGATCCAGCAGGGGTATGTCGTCGTGGACGGCACGGCGGTCACGGACCCCGCCGAGGAATTCGAGACCGCCGGGCTCCGATTCACCGTCCAGGGGACCGAGTGGGCGTACCACGAGAAGGCCTACGTGATGCTGCACAAGCCGGCCGGTACCGAGTGCTCGCAGAAGCCGTCGACCTATCCGAGCATCTACACCCTGCTGCCTCCGCCGCTGCGCCAGCGGCCGAACAAGGGTGCTGTGCAGGGTGTGCAGGCGATCGGCCGCCTGGACCAGGACACGACAGGCCTGCTGCTCCTGACCGACGACGGCCAGTTCATCCACCGCATGGGGTCGCCGAGGCACCATGTGCCGAAGGTCTACGAAGTGACGACGAAGCATCCGATCGACGCGAAGCAGGTGGAACGCCTGCTCGCCGGCGTGGTGCTCGACGACGATCCGAAGCCTGTGCGCGCCGCGGCCTGCGAGATCGCCGGGACTCATCACCTGAGCCTGACGCTCACCGAAGGCAAGTACCACCAGGTCAAGCGCATGCTGGCCGCCGTGGGAAATCGCGTCGAGGCGCTGCACCGCTCGCGGATCGGCGGGTTGACGCTCCCGGAGGACTTGGCGCCGGGTCAATGGCGCTGGCTTGACTTGGCTCAAGTCGAGGCCCTGCGAAACGCGCGCGCAAGTCAGCCAGCAGCAGGGGTCGATCGTTAAACTCCGAACTCTTCTTTCGGAAATTTCCCCTTGCGTCTCACTTCCCATCTGACAGGCCGCCTTGCGGCCTTTTTGTTTGCTTGTGCGACGCTCGCGTCGCATGCCGCGGAGGCACCTCCCGTCTTCGTGCTGAACTCCCTCGATGCCACGGTGAGCGTGATCGATCCCGCCTCCTGGACCGAGAAGGTTCGCATCCCGACCGGCAAGGAGCCGCACCACCTCTATCTGTCCCCGGACGAGACGTCGCTGATCGTCGCGAACTCGGCTGGTGATTCGCTGACCTTCCTGAACCCGCGGACGGCCGAAGTGCAGCGCGTGGTCTACGGGATCATCGACCCCTACCACCTGCGCTTCTCGCCCGACATGAAGTGGTTCGTCACCGCGGGCAACCGCCTGAACCACGTCGATGTCTACCGCTGGGACGGCAAGGAGCCCAAGCTCGTCAAGCGCATCCCGACCGGCAAGACGCCGAGCCACATCTGGATCGACCCGCGCAGCACCACCGCCTACGTGACGATGCAGGACAGCGATGAGCTGATCGCCGTGGACCTTGCGACGCAGTCCATCCGCTGGCGGATGCCCACCGGCCCGATGCCGGCCGACATCTACGGCATCCATGACGGCAAGACCCTCCTGGTGGGCCTGACCGGCAGCGATGGTGTCCAGGTGTTCGACGTCGCGGGGCCTCAGCCCAAGCTGGTCGGCAAGCTGCCAACGGGCAAGGGCGCGCACGCGTTCCGGTCTGCGGGCGACGGGCGCAGCGTGTTCGTCAGCAACCGCGTGGCCAACACGATCAGCCGCATCGACATCGCAACCCTCAAGGTCACCGACACCTACGCGGTGCCCGGCGGTCCTGACTGCATGGACGTTTCCGCCGACGGCAAGACGCTGTACGTGACCTCGCGCTGGGCGAAGAAGCTCACCGTGGTCGATCTCGTCGGCAACAAGGTGCTGCGGCAGGTGAACGTCGGGCGCTCGCCGCACGGCGTCTGGACCCTCGACCATGCAAAGTCGTAAGCGCGCATTCGGCGCGTTGCTGCTGGCGACTTCGCTTGCCGGCAATGCGGTGGCAGAGGGCACCTGCAGCAAGCCCGTCTACCTCACTTTCGACACCGGGCATATGGGCATCGCTCCACTCGTGGCGGACGTGCTCAAGCGGCAGGACGTGCGCGTCACCTTCTTCGCCGCGGCCGAGCGCACCGAGACCGGTGGCGACAGCCTCGACACGCACTGGGCACCGTGGTGGAAGGCGAGGGCGGCCGAGGGGCACGAATTCGCTTCCCACACCTACGACCACGCGTACTGGCGCGGCGATCTGAAGGGCATCGAGCCGCGCTTTCGCATCAAGCCCACCGCCGGCGCCTTTGCCGGACGTGAATTCACGTGGGACGCAAAGCAGTACTGCGAGAACATCACGAAAGCCGCCGACCGGCTCGCGTTCGTCACCGGCAAGAAGCCGCTGCCGCTGTTCCGCGCGCCCGGCGGCAAGACCTCGCCGAAGCTGCTGCAGGCCGCGAAGAGCTGCGGCTACGAATACGTCGGCTGGGCGCCCGCCGGCTTTCTCGGCGACGAGTTGCCGAGCGAGAAATACAGCAACGAGAAGCTGCTCCAGCAGGCGCTCGACACCATCCAGCCCGGCGACATCCTGCTCGCGCACCTCGGCATCTGGTCGCGCAAGGACCCCTGGGCGCCGGCCGACCTGGAGCCGCTGATCGTCGGCCTCAAGGCCAAGGGCTTCTGCTTCCAGACGCTTCGGCAGCATCCTGCCTACCGCGATTGGATCGCGGCGCATTCCTGAACCATCGCGACTGAAATCGGATCGCACGGCGATGGAGTGGCTCACCGATCAATTCTCGGCATTGCAGCAGTGGCTGTTCGAGGCCGCCGTGCAGCCGTTCGTCTATGCGATCGGCCTTGGCGGCTGGGTCGAAGATGCCTTCGACGCCACCGGCTGGCTGCTGGTCGGGCTGATCCAGATCGCGGTGCTGGTTGCGGTGATCGGGCCGATGCAGCGCTGGAAGCCGGTGGAACCTGTGGTCGACCGGCCCGCCATCCGCACCGACATCATCTACACCCTGATCCACCGGCTGGGCCTGTTCCGCCTCGCGATGTTCTTTGCGGTGACGCCGTTTTTCGACGACCTGCTCGGCATGGTCCGCGGGGCCGGCTGGGGAACGATGCACCTGGACTCGCTCTTGCCCGGCGTGACCGACATTCCCTGGGTCGCCTTCGCGATGTACCTGGTGGTGATCGACTTCGTCGAGTACCTCATCCATCGCGGGCAACACCACTTCAACTGGTGGTGGGCACTGCATTCGCTGCATCACTCTCAGCGACAGATGACGATGTGGAGCGACAACCGCAACCACCTGCTCGACGACCTGATCCACGACGCGATCATCGTCATCGTCGCGCAGCTGATCGGCGTCGCGCCGGGGCAGTTCATCGCGATCGTGGCGTTCACCCAGCTCAGCGAAAGCCTGCAACACGCGAACCTGCGCCTGAGCTTCGGCAAGCTGGGCGAGCGACTCTGGATCAGCCCGCGCTTTCATCGCGTGCACCACAGCATCGGCATCGGCCACGAATCGGATGGGCCGCGCACGCTCGGCGGCCACAATTTCGGCGTGCTGCTGCCGTGGTGGGACATGCTGTTCCGTACCTCGAACTTCGATGAGCGCTACGACGCGACGGGCATTCGCGACCAGGTCGAGCCCGACGCGCAGGGCCGCGTGAGGGACTATGGCCGGGGCTTCTGGTCACAGCAGTGGCTGGGCCTCAAGCGCCTGGCCGGCCGGGGCTGAAGCGCGCTTTCGCTTCACGCGCTGGCGTTATCCTCTGGCCCCCATGCGACTTCTTCTCGATTCGTTCTGGCGCGCGGTCGCCTACTGCATGCACCCCAAGGTGATCGTGCTGTCGTTCCTGCCGCTCGGGTTGATGGTCGTCATCTCGGCGGTGCTCGGCTACTTCTACTGGGACGCATCGGTCGCGTGGATGCGACAGGCGCTGGATGCATGGCCCCTGCTTTCGGGCGTCTGGGCGTGGATCGGTGGCATCTTCTCCAGCGACGTGAAGGCGATCCTCGCGCCGCTGCTCGTGGTGCTGGCTGTCACGCCGCTGATCGTGGTCGTGTCGTTGCTGATCGTGGCCGGATTCATGGCGCCGGCGCTGACCCGCCTGGTCGCCGAGCGGAGATTCCCGGAGCTTGAGCATAAGAAGGGTGCGTCCTTCATCGGCAGCGCGGCCCGCTCGCTCGGATTGACCATTCTTGCGATGCTCGCGCTCGTGGTGTCGATGCCGCTGTGGCTCATTCCGCCGCTGGTCCTGATCCTTCCGCCACTGATCTGGGGCTGGCTGACCTATCGGGTGATGAGTTTCGATGCGCTGGCCGAGCACGCCACCGCCGAGGAGCGCAACGCGCTCCTGCGCGCCCACCGCCTGCAGCTGCTGGCAATCGGCGTGCTGTGCGGTTATCTCGGCGCGGCGCCGAGCATCGTCTGGGCATCGGGCCTGCTGTTCGCGGCTGCGTTCTTCGTGCTCGCGCCGATGGCCATCTGGATCTACACGCTGGTGTTTGCGTTTTCCGCGCTCTGGTTCGCCCACTACTGCCTCGACGCGCTCGCAAGACTGCGCCTGCAGCAGGCGGCCGCGGCGGTCGCGCCACCGGCTATCGACATGGCGGATGCGAAGGCCGCCGCAAGCCAATGGAGCGCACCATGAGCCGGTCATTCGGTCTGATCGTCGTCGGCGACGAAATCCTGTCGGGCAAGCGCCTGGACAAGCACATGCCCAAGGTCATCGAGTTGCTCGCTGCCCGCGGGCTGCAACTCGCCTGGACGGAGTATGTCGGCGATGTCCCGGCGCGCATCACCGGCGCGCTCGCGCGCGCTTTCGCGTCGGGCGATATCGTGTTCTCCACCGGCGGCATCGGCGCGACGCCCGACGATCACACGCGCCAATGTGCTGCCGCGGCGCTGGGCGTCCCGCTGGCGCTGCACCCCGAGGCCGAAGTGCTGATCCGCGAACGCATGCAGGATACGGCGCGGGAGCAGGGGGTGCCTTACGAACCCGACCGCCCCGATAACGTGCATCGCCTCAACATGGGCGTGTTCCCGCTGGGCGCGAAGATCATCCGCAATCCGTACAACAAGATTCCCGGCTTCAGCGTCGGCGACGTGCATTTCGTGCCGGGCTTCCCGGTCATGGCCTGGCCGATGATCGAGTCGGTGCTCGACGAGCGCTACGCCAACCTCTTCGAACTCGGGCGTTCCGTCGAGAAATCGGTGGTCGTCTTCGGCTCCATGGAGGCGACGCTGACGCCGCTGATGGAAGCCATCGAGCGCGAGCATCCGGGCATCAAGGTGTTCAGCCTGCCGAGCGTGGACCACCCCCAGCACGGCCGGCACATCGAGCTTGGCGTCAAGGGTGACGCCGACAAGATCGATGCCGCCTATGCGCAGCTTCTCCAGGGCTTGCACAGCTTTGATGCGCGCCTTGGCCCCGAATTGGTGCGATGACTATTCGCGCACCAATTTGGTTACAACTTGCATGTTCCTGCCTGTGCATGAGTGCACCAAAGGCTCCTGTGCGCCAGTGACAATGGCACAGAAACTGCATTCCTCGTCCCCCGTAATACCAACCACCATCCAAACCAGGAGAACCTGATGGCAAAGACCGTCGCCGATGTACTCAAACTCGTGAAGGAAAACGAGGTCAAGTTCGTCGACTTCCGCTTCACCGACACCCGCGGCAAGGAACAGCACGTGACCGTGCCGGTTTCGCACTTCGATGAAGACAAGTTCAACTCGGGCCACGCCTTCGATGGTTCGTCGATCGCCGGTTGGAAGGGCATCGAAGCCTCGGACATGCTGCTCATGCCCGATCCGAACACCGCGAACATCGATCCGTTCTTCGAAGAAACGACGATGATCCTGACCTGCGACGTGGTCGACCCCACCGACGGCAAGCCCTACGAGCGCGATCCCCGCTCGCTGGCCAAGCGCGCAGAAGCCTACATGAAGGCATCGGGTCTCGGCGACACCGCATTCTTCGGACCGGAACCTGAGTTCTTCGTATTCGACAGCGTGCGCTGGAAGAACGACATGTCGGGCTGCTTCGTCAAGATCGACTCCGAAGAAGCCTCCTGGAACACCGACAAGGAATACGAGCACGGCAACACCGGCCACCGTCCCGCAGTCAAGGGCGGCTACTTCCCGGTTCCCCCGGTCGACAGCTTCCAGGACATGCGCTCGGAAATGTGCCTGGTGCTCGAATCGCTCGGCATCCCGGTTGAAGTGCATCACCACGAAGTGGCCAACGCCGGCCAGATGGAACTCGGCACCAAGTTCAGCACGCTCATCCAGCGCGCCGACTGGGTCCAGCTCCAGAAGTACGTGATCCACAACGTCGCACACGCCTACGGCAAGACCGCTACCTTCATGCCCAAGCCCATCGTTGGCGACAACGGCTCCGGCATGCACGTGCACCAGTCGGTCTGGAAGGACGGCAAGAACCTGTTCGCTGGTGACGGCTACGCCGGCCTGAGCGAATTCGCTCTGTTCTACATCGGCGGCATCATCAAGCACGCCCGCGCCCTCAACGCCATCACGAACCCCGGCACCAACAGCTACAAGCGCCTGGTTCCCGGCTTCGAAGCCCCGGTCAAGCTGGCTTACTCGGCCAAGAACCGCTCGGCATCGATCCGCATCCCGTTCGTGGCCAACCCGAAGGGCCGCCGCGTCGAGGCACGCTTCCCCGATCCGATGATGAACCCGTACCTCGGCTTCGCCGCGATGCTGATGGCTGGTCTCGACGGCGTGGAAAACAAGATCCACCCGGGCGAAGCTGCGAGCAAGGACCTCTACCATCTGCCGCCGGAAGAAGACGCGCTCATCCCGACCGTCTGCCACAGCCTCGACCAGGCGCTCGACTACCTCGACAAGGACCGCGCGTTCCTGACCAAGGGTGGCGTGTTCACCGACGCCTACATCGATGCCTACATCGAACTCAAGATGCAGGAAGTCACGCGCTTCCGCATGGCCACTCACCCTGTCGAGTTCGACATGTACTACTCGCTGTGATCGGTCGCCGGCTTGCGCCGGCGTTCCGAAAGCGTTGAAAAGGACGGCACTTGCCGTCCTTTTTTCTTAGGTAGGAACGCACGGATCGCACGGGCATCGAATTGCATCAAAATGTCCGGCTGAGCGCACTCCATCGACGACCATGAAGACTCTTTCCGCTTTCCTGCTGGCCACCGTTGCATTCGGCGGCCTCAACATGCAAGCCAGTGCGCAGGAACGCGTCTGGCGCTGCGGCAACGAATACACCAACAACGCCACGGTCGCGCAGCAGCGCGGCTGCAAGATCATGGAAGGCGGCAACGTCACCGTGGTGCAGGGTACGCGGCCCGTGGCGTCCGCGGCCTCGTCGAGCGGCGCGGCCGCTGCGCGGTCGCCGGCAGGCAGCCCGCGTGTCGACGGTGCCGACCAGCGCGCGCGTGACGGCGAAGCGCGTTCCGTCCTCGAATCCGAGCTGAAGAAGGCGCAGGACAGGCAGGCGCAGCTTCTCAAGGACTACAACAACGGCGAGCCCGAAAAGCAGGGCAGCGAATCCAAGAACTACCAGAAGTACCTGGATCGTGTGGCTGACATGAAGGCCGAGATCGACCGCAACCAGAGCGACATCGACGGCATCCAGCGCGAAATCGGCCGGCTGCCTCCCGCAGCCAATCGTTGATGGCTTTTGGCAAACCGGCGGGCCCCGGCAAACGCTTCCAGGCCTTCGACCTGCTCTCCACGCTGATCGCCGTCGTACGCACCGACGGGTCGGTTCTTTTTGCCAACTCGGGCCTCGAAGACGCGCTTGGCACCTCGCGCCGGACGCTCGAAGGCTCGCAGTTCGGGGCCTGCTTCCATGAGCCCCAGGTGCTGCGCACGGCCATCGAAGGCGCAAGCAGCAACGACTTCGCGACGCTCCGCTACGAAGCGATGCTGCGGCGAGTCAACCATGAGCTGATGCCGGTGCAGGTGACGATCGCGCAAAGCGACAAGGCAGGCGAGCTCATCATCGAGTTGTCGCCGCTCGAACAGCAGGTGCGTCAGGATCGCGAAGAGCGCCTGCTCGACCAGGCGCAGGCGAATAAGGAACTCATCCGCAATCTCGCGCACGAGATCAAGAACCCGCTCGGCGGCATTCGCGGCGCGGCCCAGTTGCTGCAGATGGAGGTCGAGTCGCGCGACCTCGTCGAATACACGCAGGTCATCATTCACGAAGCCGACCGCCTGCAGACGCTGGTCGACCGCCTGCTCGCGCCACACCGCCGGCCGCATGTGGTGGGCGACGTCAACATCCACGAAGTGTGCGAGCGCGTGCGCTCCGTGATCCTTGCGGAGTTTCCGCGTGACCTACACATTGAACGTGACTTCGATGTGTCGATCCCCGAGTTCCGCGGCGACCGTGAGCAACTCATCCAGGCGACGCTCAACATCGTTCACAACGCGGCGCAGGCACTCGCAGAACGGCGCGCAGCAGGCGACGCGCAGATCACGCTCAAGACGCGTGTTGCCCGCCAGGTCATCTTCAACAAGCAGTGGTATCGACTGGCACTGGAATTGCATGTCATCGACAATGGTCCGGGCGTGCCGGACTCGATCAAGGACCGAATCTTCTATCCGCTCGTATCGGGTAGGGAAGGCGGGACAGGCCTGGGATTGACGCTTGCGCAGACCTTCGTGCAGCAGCATCACGGCGTGATCGAGTGCGACAGTGTTCCGGGCCGGACCGATTTCAAGATACTGATACCGCTGCCCTAGCAGCCACGCAACAAGGAGCTGCATGAAGCCGATCTGGATAGTGGATGACGATCAATCAATCCGCTTCGTGCTGGAAAAAGCGCTGCTGCGCGAAGACCTGCCGACCCGTAGCTTCACCAATACGCGCGAGGTCCTTGCCGCACTCGAAGCGGCAGCCGACGACGAACTGCAGGGCCCCCAGGTCCTGGTGAGCGACATCCGCATGCCGGGTGGTTCAGGGCTCGATCTGCTCGACAAGATCAAGGCCAAGCACCCGGGACTGCCGGTCATCATCATGACCGCCTTCTCTGACCTCGACAGCGCCGTCTCGGCGTTTCAGGGCGGTGCTTTCGAATACCTTCCGAAGCCTTTCGATTTGCCGCGCGCGGTAGAACTGATCCGCCGCGCCGTCGACGAAAGCCAGCGCGAAGAGGTGGCTGAGGAACGCATGGCGGCCACGCCGGAGATGCTCGGCCAGGCGCCTGCGATGCAGGACGTCTTCCGCGCCATCGGCCGTCTGTCGCAGAGCAACGTCACGGTGCTGATCACCGGTGAATCGGGCTCGGGCAAAGAACTCGTCGCGCGCGCACTGCACAAGCATTCACCGCGTGCCAACGGGCCTTTCGTCGCGATCAACACCGCCGCCATTCCAAAGGACCTGCTGGAGAGCGAACTCTTCGGCCATGAGCGCGGCGCCTTCACCGGCGCACAGACCATGCGGCGCGGCCGCTTCGAACAGGCCGAGGGCGGCACGCTCTTCCTCGACGAAATCGGCGACATGCCGTTCGACCTCCAGACGCGACTGCTGCGCGTCCTGAGCGACGGGCATTTCTATCGCGTCGGCGGCCACAACTCGGTCAAGGCCAACGTGCGCGTGATCGCGGCGACCCATCAGGACCTGGAACTGCGCGTCAAGCAGGGCGGTTTCCGCGAAGACCTTTTCCACCGCCTCAACGTGATCCGCCTGCGCCTGCCCGCATTGCGCGAGCGCAGCGAAGACGTGCCCGCGCTCACGCGCCACTTCCTGCAGCAGAGTGCGAAGCAACTGGGCGTCGAGCCCAAGCGCATTTCCGATGCGGCACTTGCGCAACTGGCGGCGTTCAACTTCCCGGGCAACGTGCGTCAACTGGAGAACATCTGCCATTGGCTCACCGTCATGGCGCCGGCGCAGTTGATCGAGGCCAAGGATCTGCCGCCCGAAGTGACGTCGAATGCAGCCACGCCCGTGTCCCTCGCGTCGCCAGTGGTGCCGCAGGTCCCGGCTGCCGAGCACGATTCGTCGTCCACGGCGGCGGTGCCGGTTGCGGCAGCCGCACCGACTTCGATGCCTGCCGTTCAACCCGCTGCGCCTGCAGCCCCAACCAGCGTTCCGGTCTCCACGGCCTCGTGGGAAAGCGGGCTCGAGCTGGAAGCGCAGAGCATGCTCGCCGCCGGGCGGACCGATGTGTGGGACGCACTCTCGCGCCGCTTCGAGTCGCGGCTGATCCTCACCGCGCTCGCGAACACGCGCGGCCGCCGGATCGAGGCCGCGCAGAAGCTCGGCATCGGCCGCAACACCATCACGCGGAAGATCCAGGAATTGGGTCTGGAGTAGTAGCCGCCGGCTTCAGCGGCTGCGCTGGCCTTGCGTCAGCGTATCGAGCTGGAACTGGCCGCTCCTGTCCCACAGCCAGGTGTCGACATAGGTATGGGCGCCGATCTTGCCCGGGTTGGGCAGCGGCGACGCCTGCTTGATCAGGTCCGCAATCATCGGCGGCACTTCCGGCGCATGGCTCGGCGTACGACTGAAGTGCACGCCGGTGACCTTGCCGGTCGCGTCGATGTCGGTCTCCGTCACGACCACCGCATACACGAGCGGCGGAATCTTGCCCTTGTAGATGCGCTTCGGATACGTCTTGTAGATGTGCTGCGCGCCCAGCTTGCGATAGGTACGCACCGCAGGCGTCTGGGCGGTGATCGTCCGGCCGGTGGTTTCCTGCACCGGTGCGCTCGGTGTGGCCGCTTCCTTGGCTGCCTCGCTCTCGCGCTCCTTCTGCAGCGCCGAACAGCCGGCAAGGCCGACAGCAGCCGCAAGAAGCGCAAGGGCGAGAGCGTGTGTCATGGCGCGAGGTCGAGGATCACCGGTGCATGGTCACTGGGCTTATCCCATTTGCGTGGCACACGGTCAATCACGCAGCCCTTGACGCGCGGCACGAGCGGCTCGCTCACGAGGATGTGGTCGATGCGCAGCCCGCGGTTCTTCTGGTAGCCCAGCATGCGGTAGTCCCACCACGAGTAGCTCTTCTCGGGCTGCTCGAATAGGCGGAAGCTGTCGGTCAGGCCCAGCTTGAGCAGGTCCTTGAAGTGACTGCGTTCCTCGGTGGTGTGATGGATCGTCTCGGCCAGACCCACCGGGTCGAAGCTGTCGCGGTCTTCCGGCGTGATGTTGAAGTCGCCGAGCAGAACGAGATTCGGATGCGCCACGAGTTCCTGCCGCAGCCAGTCGCGCAGCGCCTCGAGCCACTTCATCTTGTAGGCGAACTTGTCGGTCCCCGGCGCCTGGCCGTTCACGAAATAGCCATTGACCACGCGCAGCTCCCCGGAGGGCGTGTCGAGCGTCGTGCTGATCACGCGCGAATGCTCATCGGTGAACCCGACGATGTTCTTCACCACGTTGCGTGTCGGCGCGAGGCTGAGGATCGCAACACCGTTGTAGGTCTTCTGCCCGAACACCGCGGCCTCGTAGCCTGCGGACTTCAGCACCTCCAGCGGGAACTTGTCGTCGCTCATCTTGAGCTCCTGCAGGCACAACACGTCGACGGGATTGGCGATCAGCCAGTCGAGCACATGCTGCAGGCGGGCGGTGAGGGAGTTGACGTTCCAGGTGGCAATTTTCATGGGGCTTGTCTCGTGACCATTGGCCGCGTCTGGCCAAATTCTCGCGTAGTCAGCGATGTTCGAGCGTAACGAAGCTGTAGGGGATGCCGCTCGCTGCGGTGTGGGATTCGCGCGCGATTTCGTGCCAGCCGTCGCCGAAGCGCGGCGCGAACGCATCGCCTTCGTAATCCCGCGCGATCTCCGTGATGACGGCGCGATGCGCGATCGGTTCGGCCTCCGCGTAGATCTGGGCCCCGCCAATCACCCATGCTTCGGGCGATCCGTCGCGCTCGCAGATCGAGAGGGCGTCTCGCAGGCTCCCCACGCGTTCGGCGCCGTCTGCTTGCCAGTCCGGCTGGCGGGTGACCACGATGTTGCGCCGCCCCGGCAGCGGCCGGAAGCGCGGCGGGATCGAATCCCAGGTCTTGCGGCCCATGATCACCGGCGCGCCGGCGGTCTGCTGCTTGAAGTGCGCCATGTCCTCGGGCAGATGCCAGGGCATGACGCCCTTGAGACCAATCACGCCGTTGGCGGCGCGCGCGAGGATGAGGTTGATGCGCGTCTTCACGGCGTCAGACGGCAACCGGCGCCTTGATGGCGTCGTGGTGCTGGTAGTCGACCACTTCGAAGTCTTCGTACTCGTAGTCGAAGATCGACTTCGGCTTGCGCTTGATGACCAGCGTCGGGTAGGGGTGGGGCTTGCGGCTAAGCTGCAGCGCGACCTGTTCGGCGTGGTTGCTGTAGATGTGGCAATCGCCGCCGGTCCAGATGAAATCGCCGACGTCGAGGTCGCACTGCTGCGCAATCATGTGCGTGAGCAGCGCATAGCTCGCGATGTTGAAAGGCACGCCCAGGAAGATGTCGGCGCTGCGCTGGTAGAGCTGGCAGCTGAGCTTGCCGCGCTCACCCGGCGCTTGCGGCGGCGCGACGTAGAACTGGAAGAAGGCATGGCATGGCATCAGCGCCATCTTCGAGAGCTCCGCCACGTTCCAAGCACTCACGATGATGCGGCGCGAATCGGGGTTGCTTCGCAGCGTGTCGATCACCTGCTGGATCTGGTCGATGTGACCACCATCCGGCGTCGGCCAGCTGCGCCATTGAACGCCGTACACCGGACCGAGGTCGCCGTCTTCGCGTGCCCACTCGTCCCAGATCGTGACGCCGCGCTCGCGCAGCCAGTTGTTGTTGCTCGATCCGGTCAGGAACCACAGCAGCTCCTGGATGATGGAGCGCAGGTGCACCTTCTTCGTGGTCACCAGCGGAAAGCCTTCGTTCAGGTCGAAGCGCATCTGGTAGCCGAACACGCTCTTCGTGCCGGTGCCGGTGCGATCGCCTTTCTGCACGCCTGTCGTGTCGACGTGGCGCATGAAGTCTTCGTATTGCGAGCGGATGGGGCGGTTCATTGAGTGGTCTCCGTCCGGATCACCCGACCCGGATTCAGGATGTTCTGCGGATCGAGTCCGCGCTTGATGGCGCGCATCATCGCGAGCGCGACGGGCGACTTGTGCTTTTCGAGCTTCTCGACCTTCAGCGAGCCGACGCCGTGCTCGGCCGAGAACGAGCCCTCGAATTTCTCGACCTCGTCGTAGACCAGCGTGTTGATGCGGTCTTCGTATTCGCGAAGGAACGCGCCGTTGTCGCCACCGGCCGGCGCCTGCACGTTGTAGTGCAGGTTGCCGTCGCCGAGGTGCCCGAAGTTGACCAGCCGCACGCCGGGGATCTCGCGCTGCAGGAGCGCATCGGTCTCGGCCACGAAAGTGGGGATGCGCGACACCGCGATCGAGATGTCGTGCTTGATGTTGAGACCTTCCTCGGCCTGCGCGAGCGGAATGCTCTCGCGCACATGCCAGAGTTGATGCGCCTGCGTGAGGTTCTCGGCCACGACTGCATCGGTGACGCAGCCGGCCTCGAAGGCGCCTTCGAGCAAGGCTTCGAAGCGGGCGCGGGCGTGATCTTCGGATTCGTTGTCGGAGTTCTCGAGCAACACGCAGTAAGGCACCGAGTCATCGTCGATGAAAGGCACGCGCATCGCCGGGAAGTGCTTGGCGACGAGGCTCAGCGCGAACTTGCCCATGACCTCGAAGCCGGTGAGCCCCGCACCCAGGCGCTTGTGTGCGAGGCCGAGCAGCGTCACCGCATGATCCAGCGAAGGCACCGCCGCCCAGGCCGTGAGCTGCGCGGCGGGAAGCGGGTAGAGCTTCATCGTCGCCGCGGTGATGATGCCGAGCGTGCCTTCGCTGCCGACGATCAGGTCGCGCAGGTCGTAGCCGGTATTGTCCTTGCGCAGGCCGCTGGTGCCTTCCCAGATCTCGCCCTGCGGCGTGACCACCTCGAGCCCCAGGCACAGGTCGCGCGTGTTGCCATAACGCAGGACCTGCGTGCCGCCGGCGTTGGTAGCAAGGTTGCCGCCGATGGTGCAGCTCCCTTCGGCCGCAAGGCTCAGGGGGAAAAGGAAGCCCGCATTGCGTGCCGCTTCCTGCAGCGACTGAAGCACGCAACCCGCTTCGACGGTGACGGTGAGATTGGCCGCATCGATGCCGCGGATCGCGTTCATGCGCTGCAGGCTCAGCAGAACCTGCGAGCCGCTGTCGTCCGGAATCGATCCGACCGCGAGTCCGGTGTTGCCACCTTGCGGGACGATCGAGGTGCCAGCTTCCGCGCAGGCCTTCACCACGTCAGCCACCTGCTGCGTGTTGCCGGGCCGGACGACCGCGAGGGCCTTGCCGCGCGAGCGCTTGCGCCAGTCCTGTTCCCAGGCGGTGAGGTCCCCGTCGGTGAGGACATTGGCCGCGCCGACGATGCCGCGCAGCTTCTCGATCAGGACGCTCATTGCGTCGCTCCTTCCAGACTTCGTGCCCGATCGGCGGCATTGCGCAGCCGAAGCCGCACATGCCATGCGCAGGCAATGAAAAGTGCCAGGCACAGCACGACCTGGATCAGCGCCAGCACCTGGCTGACGCCGTTGGTGTCGCTCCAGGCGCGCACCACGCCTTCGGTGAAATAGAGCCAGACCAGCAGGCTGACCCAGCGGTAGGTGTACATGCGGTTCTTCAGCAGCCCGGCCAGCGGCACCACCAGCGGCAGCACCTTGAGCGCGAACCATGAGCCGCCCGGCCGCAGGGGCGCCAGCCAGAGCTCCCAGGCGAGCCCGAGCACGATCAAACCGACGAGGCTGCCGACAGCCAGCCAGCGCGTGGCGGTAACGGATGCGGGAGGCAAAGAGGGATTGATCACGAGAAAGATCGGAGAAGCGGAACGCTGTGAGCGCGGCCTGGGGGTGAGCCGATCCGGCATGATACCGGCCATGAATCGCCGGCAGCTTTGGAGGGACCTTTCGCATTTCCCGTGGCGGAATACGGCGGCGGTGCTCCGGGAGCGCTTCCGGGAAGACCGCCTCGGCCTGACCGCGAGCAGCCTGACCTTCACCACCACCATCGCGATGGTGCCGTTCTTTACCGTGGCACTGGCGCTGTTCACCGTGTTCCCGATCTTCTCGAAGATGCAGGGGCGCCTTCAGCGCTGGCTGATCGAAAGCCTCATCCCCGACAACATCGCGCGGCAGGTGCTCGGTTACCTCACCCAGTTCGCGAACAAGGCCAGCGGGTTGGGCGTCGCCGGCCTGGTGGTGCTGCTGGTGACGGCCGTGGCGCTGATCCTGACCATGGACAAGACGCTGAACAACATCTGGCGCGTGCGCACCCCGCGGCCGTTCCCGCAGCGGGTGCTGGTCTACTGGGCTGCGATCACGCTCGGCCCGCTCGTGCTGGCGCTGAGCCTGAGCACCACGGCAGCATTCTTCGCGGCCTCGCGCGAGGTCATTGGCGGCGCGATCGTCAAGCTCCTCTTCGACGCCTTCGAGTTCGTGCTGCTGGCCGGCGGCATGGCATGTCTCTATCACTACGTGCCCAACACGCACGTCAAGTGGTCGCATGCGTGGACCGGTGGGGTCTTCGTCGCGGCGGCCATCGAGATTTCCAAGCGGGTGCTCGGCTACTACCTGAGCCTCGTGCCCACCTATTCGGTGATGTACGGCGCCTTCGCGACGGTGCCTATCCTGCTGATCTGGACCTATGTTGCATGGCTGATCGTGCTGTTCGGCGCGGTGATCGCGGCCTATCTGCCGAGCCTGCTGACCGGCGTGGCGCGCCGTGGCGGTGCTGCCGGCTGGTCGCTGCAACTGGCGGTGGAGGTGCTGCAGCATCTTTCCGCGGCAAAGACGACGACGGCCAAGGGGCTCGGCGCCGCCGCGCTGGTGGCGCGCATGCGGGTGGAAGCCCTGCAACTCGCGCCGGTGCTCGAAACCCTGGTGGCCATCGACTGGATAGCGCCGATTGCCGAGGAGCCGGACAACGAGGATCCCCGCTTCGTGCTGCTCGCGGACCCGGCGACCACGCCGCTCGAGCCATTGCTGAAGGAACTCCTGATGCCGCAGGCGCCGCCGCTGGAGAACCTCTGGCGCAAAGGCCCTTTGGATACGCTGCTGCTGCAGGACCTGCTGGTCTATCGATAATGGCGGCGGATTTCCATTCCATCCTTCATATCGAGCGAGCCTGGCCTTGACCGACTTCTCCTCCTCCGCAGCCCCCGTTCCGGCCGACGATCCCGTGTGGGTCGTCTGCCTGTGCGCCGAATGGTGCGGCTCGTGCCGCGAGTACCGGCCGCTGTTCGAGCAGGTGGCGCGGGCGCATCCGCAGATGCGGTTCGCGTGGGTGGATATCGAGGACCATGCCGACCTCGCCGACGACTTCGACGTCGAGACCTTCCCGACGTTGCTGGTCGCAAACGGCGACGGCACCCACTTCCTCGGCCCGCTGCTGCCGCACGCCGAGACGCTTTCGCGGATGCTGACGGCTTTGCAGCCCGCGCAGGCTTCGGCGCCGGAGGTGCGTACGCTCCTCGCGGCACTCCAGCGTGAGCCCGAGACCTTCTCGGTGGCCTGAGGCGAGCGGCCGATGAGGATCATTCTCTTCGGCGCAACCGGGATGGTGGGGCAGGGCGTGCTGCGCGAATGCCTCGTCGATGGCGATGTGACCCGGGTGCTTTGCGTGGGTCGAAGACCGAGCGGCGAGCAGCATCCCAAGTTGCACGAACTGGTTCTTCCCGATCTCTTCGACTATTCGGCGGTCGAGGGACAACTCAGGGACTACGACGCCTGCTTCTTCTGCCTCGGCGTGTCGTCGGTCGGGATGAAGGAAGACGACTATCGCCGCGTCACCTACGACCTCACGCTGGCCGCGGGGCGCACGCTGGCGCGGCTCAATCCGCAGATGACCTTCATCTATGTCTCCGGCGCCGGCACCGACAGCACGGAGCGCGGATCGGTCATGTGGGCACGCGTGAAGGGTGCGACCGAGAACGCATTGATGCGGCTCCCTTTCAAGGCGGCCTACATGTTCCGGCCCGGGTTCATCGAGCCGATGCATGGCGTGCGGTCGAAGACGGCGCTGTACCAGGCGGCCTATGTGATCGCGAAGCCGATCTTCGGATTGCTCCAGCGTTGGGCACCCGATCGCGTCACGACCAGCGTGAAGGTGGGCCGCGCGATGCTCATGGCGTCCAAGCGCGGCGCGCCGACGCCGCTGGTCGAGGTGCCTGACATCAACAGGCTGGGCGGCTGATTCAGTTCTTCAGGAACGCGCCGAGCGCGAAGAGCACTTCG
Organism: Variovorax sp. Sphag1AA; assembly: GCF_014192575.1. Lineage (GTDB taxonomy): Bacteria > Pseudomonadota > Gammaproteobacteria > Burkholderiales > Burkholderiaceae_C > Variovorax. The sequence continues at coordinate 814,234 of NZ_JACHYC010000002.1, forward strand.
TCCGGTGCCTCGGTCATCAACGCATGTCCGGCGTTGACCGTCACCACCTTCGCGTGGGCCGCCTTCGAAGCCAGCGTGCGTGTGGCGCGTGGTGGCGTCATCTGGTCCGACGCGCCGAGGAGGAACAGCGTCGGGCATTGCACCTTCGCCATCGCGGCCTCGCCGTTCGCATAGTCGTTGCACGCCTTGAAGCCGATGTGGAAGACATTCGCGTTCGGATTGCTTGCCAGCACGCGGCGCATGAGCGCGCGCGAGCCGCCGTAGAGCCAGGTGCCGGGCCCGAGCGAGGAGGGTGGCGGTGCCAGCAGCGAATGCGAGAAGACGTTGACCATCGAGATCGCGCGCTGCGGATCGTTGAGCGCGCCGTCGAGCAATGCTGGCGACACCGTCATCGGATAGGCCGTGCCCACCAATGCCAGATGCGTGACGCGCTCGGGCGAGCGTGCGGCGGTTTCGAGCGCGATCAGCGAGCCGAAGCTGTGTCCGATCAGCGCCGCTTTTTCGACGCCCGCCGCATCGAGCAGTGCGACGACGAACGCCGCCGCCTCTTCGACGGTCGCCGGCGGTGGCCCTTCGCTCTTGCAATGCCCGGGCAGATCCACGGCAAGCACGTTCCACCCGTGATTGGCAAACCACCGGCTCTGCAGGATCCAGACGCTGTGGTCGTTCAGCACGCCATGGATGAAGACGACGGTGGGCTTGGCCTTGTCGAACGTCTTGCCGCCGGTGTAGCAGTAGGTCGTGTGGCCGTTGACGACGAGTTCCATCACGCACCTGCCTTCTCTGCTGCCTTGAGCGCGCGCTTGAGATCGTCGATGAGGTCGGCCGGGTCTTCGAGGCCGATCGACAACCGGATCGTGCCCTGCGAAATGCCGGCGCCGGCCAATGCTTCGTCGCTCATGCGGAAGTGCGTCGTGCTTGCCGGATGGATCACGAGACTGCGGCAGTCGCCGACGTTAGCGAGGTGGCTGAACAGCCGCAGCGCCTCGATGAACTTCTTGCCCTGCTCGCGGTTGCCCTTCAGGTCGAAGCTGAAGACCGACCCCGCGCCTTTCGCGCCATGCTTGAGCAGCTTGTTCGCAAGCGCATGGCTCGGATGCGATTCCAGCAGCGGATGCCCGACGTGCGCCACGAACGGATGGCTGGCGAGGAACTCGACCACCTTCTGCGTGTTGTCGACATGCCGCTCCATGCGCAGCGGCAGCGTCTCGATCCCTTGCAGGATCAGCCATGCGGTGTGCGGGCTCATCGATGCGCCGAAGTCCCGCAGCCCCTCACGGCGCGCGCGCAACAGGAAGGCGCCGACGGTGCTTTCCTCGCTGAAGACCATGTTGTGGAAGCCGTCGTAGGCCTCCGTCAGCTCGGCGAACTTGCCCGAGCGCTCCCAGTCGAAGTTGCCCGAATCGACCACGATGCCGCCGATCACGGTGCCGTGGCCCGACAGGAACTTGGTCGCCGAGTGGTAGACCAGATCCGCGCCCCAGTCGAAGGGCTTGATGAGGTAGGGCGAGGTCAGCGTCGAATCCACCAGCAGCGGCACCTTGGCCGCATGGGCGATCTCGCTCACCGCCGGGATGTCGAGCACGTCGAGGCCCGGGTTGCCCACCGTCTCGCCGAAAAGCAGCTTGGTGTTCGGGCGGATCGCGTTGCGCCAGCCGTCGAGGTCACCGGGTTTGACGAAGGTGGTCTCGATGCCGAAGCGCCGCATCGTGTAGTGCAGCAGGTTCTGCGAGCCACCGTAGAGCGCGGTGCTGGCGACGATGTGCGAGCCGGCGCCCATCAGGGTCGCGATCGAAAGATGCAGCGCTGCTTGCCCGCTCGCGGTGGCGATTGCGCCGATGCCGCCTTCGAGCGCCGAGACCCGCTGCTCCAGCACTGCGTTGGTCGGGTTGCTGATGCGCGAATACACGTGCCCCGCGCGTTCCAGGTTGAAGAGTGCCGCAGCGTGGTCGCTGGACTCGAAGACGAAGGAGGTGGTCAGGTGGATCGGCACCGCGCGGGCGCCGGTGGTGGGGTCGGGCGCTGCGCCGGCGTGCAGGGCCAGCGTGTCGAATCCGGGGTCGGAATAGCCGGGCATGGAGACCTTTCGGGACAGGTTTTCAGCAAAGCCCCGTTACGCGCGCAATCCCTGCGATGCCCACGTGGCCTGTGGAGGGTGGTCATTGTGGGCTATATTCAAAACGGCACGCCGTCAACCAAGAGAGGAGCAACACGATGAAGGTCAGCGACATCCTGCGAGTCAAGGGAAACACGCTGTTTACGATCACCCCCGATCAACCCCTGGCCGAGGCCGTCACCACCATGGCCGACAAGGACATCGGTTCGCTCGTCGTGATGGAGCACGGTGACCTGGTCGGCATGCTGACCTTCCGCGAGGTGATCGTTGCGATCGTCGGCAATGGTGGTCAGGTTGGTGGCACCCTGGTGCGCAAGGCCATGGACGACCACCCGGTGACTTGCACGCTCGAGACCGACCTCGACGAGATCCGCCGCATCATGCTGGAGCGCCATGCGCGCTACATGCCGGTGATGGACAAGCGCATGCTGATGGGTGTGATCAGCTTCTATGACGTCGCCAAGGCGGTCGTCGATAGCCAGAACTTCGAGAACAAGATGCTCAAGGCCTACATCCGCGACTGGCCTGAAGAAGGGCAATAAGCTCGCCCCCAGGCTTGCTCACTTCGTGTAGCCGCCAACCCCCTACCGGGGGCAACACCAGTGGCCCGGCGGAGCCGGTTCCACGGTGTTTCCCGATAAGGCCCCGCTTGCGGGGCCTTTGTTTTTCTATTCCTTGATGTTGGCGGACTGAACGATTTTCTGGTTGCGGGCGTATTCGGCTCGCACGAATTGGCCCAGTTCTTCGGCGGAGCCGCTGCCGGGGAGGGCGCCCTGTTCCTGCAGCTTGGCGCGGATTTCGGGGTCCTTGAGGACGGCGTTGAGTTCCTGGTTGAGCCGGTTGACGATCGCCGGCGGCGTGGCGGCTGGGGCGAAGATGCCGGTCCAGCTCACCATTGAAAAGCCCTTGAGCCCGGGCATCTCGCTGAAGCTGGGCGTGTTGGGGAGCGCTTCGAGGCGCTTTTCGCTCGTCACACCCAAGGCATTGAGGCGGTTTGCACCCACATGCGGGATGGCGCTGGTGCTGACCAGCATCGCAAGGTCAACCTGATTGCCGATGACGTCCGTGGCGATCTGCGCGCCGCCGCGGTACGGCACATGGGTCACGTAGATGCCGGTGCGTTCCTTCAGCAGTTCCATCGCGAGTTGAAGCACCGTGCCCACGCCGGAGGTCGCGTAGTTGTACTTGCCCGGCGAGGCCTTCGCGAGTTTGACGAAGTCGGGGAAGTTCTTCACCGGCAGCCCGGGACGCGCGACCAGCACCATCGGCGCGGTGTTCAGCATGCCGACGGGCGCGAGGTCCTTCAGCGGGTCGAACTTGAAGGCGCTTGGGTTGATCAGCCGGCCAATCGCAATGACGCTGTCCGGCCCGGCGACCAGCGTGTAGCCGTCGGGCGCGGCATTGACTGCCTTGGCGACGCCGATCGCGCCGCCGGCGCCGGAGACGTTCTCGATGACGATGGTTTGCTTGAGCCTCTCGCCGAGCTTGGTGGCGACCAGCCGCGCATTGAAGTCCACGCTGCCGCCGGCCGAGTACGGAACGATCAGCGTGATCGGCTTTGCCGACGGCCAGGCGGCCTGCGCGAGCGCTGCGCCGGGCAGAGCGGCGACCAGCAACGAGGCGAGGAGAAGGGGCTTGCGGATGAGCTTGTTCATGGGGTGGGATAGGCGAGAGACGTGGGGTCTTGCGGGAGGCGTGCGCGCAGCGCATCGAATTCGGCGGTCCATTGCGTACGCCATTGGCGGCGAAGCGAATCGTCGATCCAGGCGCCGTCGAGGCCGTTGATCATGAAGCCGCGCAGATCGTCGAGGCCGAAGCCGAAGTCCCGAACCATCATGTGCCATGCCTGCGTGGGTGTGACCTTGTGCAGGGTCGGGTCGTCGGTGTTCGGGTGGATGCGCAGGCCGAGGCCCGGCATGCGGCGGATCGGGTGGTCGAGTGCCCAGCGTTCCGGGGGCAGCGTGCGCAGGTAGTAGGAGTTGGTCGGCACCACGGTGAAGATCACGCCCCGATCCGCGCATTCGCGTGCGAAATCGGGTTGGTCAACCACCGTGTAGCCATGGTCGATGCGGTCCACGTGGAGCAGGTCGAGCGCGGTCCGCACATTGGTCCACGGCATGCCGAATTCGCCGGCATGCGCGGTCGTCTTCAGGCCGGCGCGGCGGGCATCGGCGTACGCCTGCTGGAAGAGTTCCGGCGGGCGGTCGTTCTCGCGGTAGTCGATGCCGATGCCAATCACCTCGTCGCACCGGTTGCCCACCACCCACTGCACCATCTCGACGGCGGCCTCGGGGCTGGCCTCGCGGTCGATCGCCGCGATCAGTCGCCCGGTGAAGCCGAACTGCCGCTCCGCGTCATGGATCGCACGCACGATCGCGTCCTGCGCCATGCGGTAGTCGATGCCGGACTCGTGCACCGTGCCGGTCGGGTTCCAGAAGAACTCGCCATAGCGCACGTTGTGGCTTGCAGCGTCTTCGAGGTATTCGAGCGTGAGCCGGTGCAGGTCATCGGCGCTGCGCACCAGTTCCGAATCGAGCGCCCGCAGCACGCGCAGCACGCCGACGGGCTTCTCGCCGCGCGTATAGAAAGCCTCGATCTCGTCGTCGGGCAGCGGCTTGCCGGCGCCCCGGTTGAGATCGATGAAGGTGTTCTTCCGCACGGTGCCGAAGAGGTGACAGTGCAGCTCGACCTTCGGAATCGCATGGAGGAACGATTCGAGAGGCGATGCCGGAATGGCTGCGGGTTGTGTCATGGGGCGCAGTCTAGGGACGGCTAGGCGATAAGGAAAATTTTGAATTTCTATAATTTGATTCAACCGAATGATGGCCAATCCGCAGCTTTCCTCCTCCCTTCGCGCGCTCACGCTGCGCCAGTTGCGGTTCTTTTCCGTTCTGGTGGAAGAGGGCCAGTTCGGCCGCGCCGCGAAGCGGTTGTCCATCACGCAGCCCGCGCTCAGCAATGCGATCAAGCAGATGGAGAAGCTGCTCGGCGCCGAACTCCTGACCCGCTCCACCCATCGCCTCGAACTCACACCACTCGGCGCCGAGGTGCTCGCGCGGACGGATTTCCTGGTCAACACCTTCGACGTGGCGCTGCGCGACATCGAGCAGACCGTGCAGCGCGGGCGGGCATTCGTGCGCATCGGCGTGATCCCCTCCGCGAGCGGCCGGGTTGCCGCGGCGGCGGGCGAGTTCCTGCGCGCCGACGCGGCGCAGCAGGTGGAGTTCGCGTGGCGCGATGCACCGTCGAACACGCTCCTGGCCGAGGTGCGAAGCGGCCAGCTTGACATGGCGGTCGCTGCCATCACCGAGCCGCCGGGTGGCCTCGTCTGCGTGGACCTGTTCCGCGATCCGCTGGTGCTCGTGGTGCGACGCGACCACGCGCTTGCAGAGGCCGGCGAGGCGGATTGGGAAGCGATCGGCGGCGAGCGACTCGTGCTGTTCGAGAGCGGCAGCATGCCGGCGCTCGGCGATCCGGCGCGCGCGCAGTTCGCGCAGGGCGCGGAGCCGTATCGCGTGAGCTATTCCGAGACGCTCTATGCGCTGGTGCGCGGCTGTCTCGCGCTGGGGCTGATGCCGAAGCTCTACACCTCGTCGCTGCGCGATGACGAGCTGGTGGTGTTGCCGCTTCGCAAGCCCAACATCGAGCGGCGGGTGGTGCTGGTGCATCTTCCCGGGCCGATGCGCAATGTCATGGCCGAGGCGCTGATCGCGCACCTGCGGCAGAGCCTGCCCTTGCCCGCGGACAGCGTTGCGCCCCGGCGCTTTCGTGCGCCGCGCAAGCGAGTGACGTGAGCTTCAGTGCAGTTCGGTCGAGGTGTAGATGGTTTCGCGCACGCGCGGATAGATCTGCGTGTTCCACTTGCTGCCGCTGAAAACGCCGTAGTGGCCGACGCCCGCCTGCAGGTGGTGGATCTTGAGATAAGGCCGCACGCTGGTGCAGAGGTCCTGCGCCGCCACTGTCTGCCCGACCGAGCAGATGTCGTCGCGCTCGCCTTCGACCGTCAGTAGTGCGGTGCGGCGGATTGCGGCGGGATTGACCGCCCGGTCGCCGACCGTGAGCTTGCCGCGCGGCAGGTCGTAAGTCTGAAAGACGCGTTCGACGGTCTCCAGATAGAACTCGGCCGGCAGGTCGTTGACCGCGAGATATTCGTCGTAGAAGGTGCGGATGGTGTCGGCCTGCGCGATCTCGCCATCCACCAGATGCTGGAAGAGCTTGGCGAACTGCTGCTTGTGGCGGTCCGGATTCATGCTCATGAAGGCGGCGAGCTGCAGGAAGCCCGGGTAGACGCGTCGCATCATCCCGGCATGCGGCCATGGCACATGGCTGATCAGGTTGCGCTCGAACCACCCGATGGAGCGGTCGGTCGCAAGCTTGTTCACCATGGTCGGGTTGATCCGGCAATCGACCGGGCCGGCCATCAGGGTGAGGCTGCGCGGCGTCGAGGGGTTGTCGTCCTCGGCCATCAGCGCGGTAGCGGCGAGCGCTGCGACGCAGGGCTGGCAGACGGCCACCATGTGCACGCCGGGGCCGATCGCCTCCAGGAAATCGATGATCCGCAGCGTGTAGTCGTCGAGCCCGAAGCCGCCGTGCCAGAGCGGCACGTCGCGCGCGTTGTGCCAGTCGGTCACATACACGTCGTGGTCGCGCAGCAACGTGCGCACGGTTTCGCGCAGCAGCGTCGCGAAATGGCCCGACAGTGGTGCAGCCAGCAGCACCGGCGGATGCACCGCATTGGACTCTTTCCGGAAGTGCAGCAGCGTTCCGAAGGGCGTGATCAGGGCGGCTTCCTCATGGACCGCGACCTCCTTGCCGTCGACCATCACGCTCTCGATGCCGTAGGGCGGCCGGGTGTGCGTGAGCCGCATGCGCGAGTAGACCTCCATGGCCGAGGCGAACCGGCGGGTGAGGCTGCGGTCCGCCTTGTCGTGCCACAGTGCCTTGCCGAGGTACTGCGCCGTGAGCCGCGTCGGCGAGAGCAGGTCGGCTTGGGTTTGGTAGGCGCGATACAGCATGCACGGGCCGCAGGCAAGTTGCGGGCCAGTCGTCTGCGGTGCACCTTTCTGGCACAGGCCTTGCACGGCTGCATCGCCGATCCGGCGGACCAGGAGCGATGCATGGCCAAACCCGTTCTCACCATCAGCAGCAAGAACTACGGCGCATGGTCGTTGCGCGGCTGGCTGATGTGCAAGCTCGCCGGTCTGGAATTCAGCGAGAAGGTGATTCCGCCGGACGACCCCGCGATGAAGGCCGAGATGCTGCTGCTGTCGGCGTCGATGCTGGTGCCTTCGCTGCAGCACGGTGGCATCAAGGTGTGGGACACGCTCGCGATCGGCGAGTACCTCAATGAAATCAAGCCCAAGGCGGGCCTGCTGCCGGCCGATGCCAAGGCGCGAGCACATTGCCGCGCGATCTGCGGCGAGATGCATTCCGGCTTCTCGTCGATGCGCGGCTCGCTGCCGATGAACGTCAAGGCGCGCTTCCCCGGCTTCAAGATCTGGTCGCGCGCGCAAACCGACATCGACCGCATCGTCGCGATCTGGCGCGAATGCCTCTCGACCTACGGCGGGCCGTTCCTCTTCGGCGAAACGCCCTGCATGGCGGACGCGATGTATGCGCCGGTGGTGACGCGCTTCATCACCTACGACGTGTCGCTGGACAAGGCCTGCACCGCGTATTGCAAGCGCATCGTCGAACTGCCTGCGATGCAGGAATGGATCAAGGCTGCGAAGGCCGAGCCTGAAGAGATCGACGAGCTCGACGCCGAATTCTGAGGCGGGCGCTGCTCAGGCCGGCTTGCGGAACATGCGCAGGTCGAGCGTGGATTCGTTGCCAAGCCACATCGCATGCGCGGTGTGGTCGAGGTAGCCGTCGCCCGTCGACCCGTGCACGAAGATATCGAGCCCGTTGCGATGCGCATCGAGCCATTCGATGACTTCGTCGAACTCGGCCGCATCGAAAGCGATCTGGCAGCTCCAGTGCGGATGCGGTCCGACGAGCTTCTCGTGTACCCGGCCGACCACCACGAGCAGGCTATGGCCCGCGTCCTCCGCCAGCTTCCTGGCCTGCGCGACGGTATCCGGTCCGAAATAGATGTGGGCGTGGTACTGCGGATAGAGATTTTCAGGACGGCGTGGCATGGTGGTCTTTCGCGTGGAATGGGAGCTTAGCGCGCCGCATCGAAGTGCGTTCTCCCCGCGAAACAAGTGGTTGCTGCAAGGGTCGCGAGTTGGTGAAATACTGTGAATCCATCCAGTATTTCAGGTCATCGCCATGCCCGATGCTTTCATCCCCATTCACGCGCTCAAGGGCCGGGGCGCGGCCACGCGGCTGGCGCATCGCTTCGAGCGCGACACCCGCAATGCCTTCGACGACGGCTGGGGCACGCTCGAAGAAGGCGCCGCCGAAGCCGATGAGCTTCCCCCGCTGGCCACCGAGGTGCGTTTCGAAGATGCCAAGTCGGTGCTCAGCCACAACGATTCGCCGGACATCACATTCGACACCTCGCTCAACCCGTATCGCGGCTGCGAGCACGGCTGCATCTACTGTTTCGCTCGGCCCACGCACAGCTATCTCAACCTTTCGCCGGGACTCGATTTCGAGACCAAGCTGATCGCCAAGCGCAACGTGGCCGAATTGCTGCGGGCCGAACTGGCGCGCAAGAGCTACAAGCCGAGCCCGATCATCATCGGCACCGCGACCGACTGCTACCAGCCGATCGAACGCGAGCTTCGCCTCACGCGCTCGGTGATCGAAGTGCTGAAGGAGGCGCGGCACCCCTTCGGCATCATCACCAAGTCCAGCGCGGTCGAGCACGACCTCGACCTGATCGCGCCGATGGCGGCGGAGCATCTCGCAGCGGTGTACGTCACCATCACCACGCTCGACGGCGAACTCGCGCGCAAGCTCGAACCGCGTGCGGCCGCGCCGCATCGCCGGCTCCGGACGTTGCGTACGCTGGCCGAGGCGGGCGTGCCGGTCGGCGTGAGCGTCGGCCCGCAGATCCCGTTCGTCAACGAAGACATGGAGCAGGTGCTCGAAGCCGCCTGGGATGCCGGCGCACGCAGCGCGTTCTACACAGTGATCCGCCTGCCTTGGGAAGTCGCGCCGCTCTTCAAGCAGTGGCTCGAGCTGCACTACCCGCAGCGGGCCGGTCGCATCATGGAGCGCATCCGCGAGATGCGCGGGGGCAAGGACTACGACGCGAATTTCGCGACGCGCATGAAAGGCAGCGGCGTCTGGGCCGATCTGATCCGCCAGCGCTTCGAAAAGGCGACGAAGCGCATCGGCTTCTCCAACGACCGGACGCCGCTGGACCTCAGCGCTTTTCGGCCACCTGGCGCAGCGGGGCAGGGCAGCCTGTTCTAGCGTCTGCGGTAGTGCCGCGCGGTTCGACGCCGCACCAGTCGCCGCCGAGCGCCTTCACGAGGAACACCGACGTCAGCATGCGCTGGCCGTTGATCTGCGCTGCCTGCCGCTCGGTGGTGAGCAACGCCTGCTGCGCGGTGATCACGTCGAGGAAAGTCGAAGCGCCACCCTGGTAGCGGCCCGCCGCCATTTCGAGCACGCGGCGCGAGCTTTCGACCGCCGTCTGCGCCTGCGTCGATGCCCGCTCCAGCGAGGCGAGGCCCGTAATGCCGTCTTCGGCTTCCTGGAAGGCGACAAGGACGGTGCGCTTGTAGCCGGCGACCGCGACGTCGTAACCCGCCTTGCTGAAGTCCACGTTGGCGCGGATGCGGCCGCCGTCGAAGATGGTTTGCGTGGCGGTCACGCCGAGCGACCACAGCAGGCTCTGGGAATCGAACAGCGTCGACAGCGTGCGGCTGTCGACGCCGATCGATGGGAGCAGCATCACGCTTGGGTAGAAGGCCGCGCTTGCCACGCCGATCTGCGCGTTGGCGGCGGCCATCGCGCGTTCGGCAGAAGCGACATCCGGCCGGCGCTGCAGCGCTTCGGACGGAATGCCGATCGGGATCGCCGGCGGCACGAGCGGCTTGACATCAGCCGCGACCGAGAACGACGGCGCGGGCGTGCCGGTCAGCGTCGCGAGCGCGTGCTCGTACTGCGAGCGCGTCTTCTTGAGCACATCGACCTGCGCCAGCGTGTTGTCGAGCAGCGCCTGCTGCTGCGCCACGTCGAGTCCGGAAACCGCGCCGAGATCGTGCCGATCGGTCACGAACTGGAGCGCGCGCTGTTGCAGCGCGATGGAGCGTGCGAGAACGTCGAGTTCGATGTCGGTCGAGCGAAGGTTGTAGTACGCCGACGCCACGTCCGTCGTGAGCAGCAGCCGCGTGTTTTCCAGATCGGCGGCCGACTGCGCGGCAGAGGCGGTCGCGGCTTCGACGGAGCGCTGCACGCGGCCGGCGAAGTCGAGCTCGTAACTGGCCGTGAGGTTCAGCGCGAAATCGTTCTGTACCGTCGAATAGTTGGGCACCGCGTAATTGGTAAGCGGCCGGTTCGCCGAGATATCGAAGCGTTGCGCGCGTGTGCCGACGCCGACCTGTGGATAGCGGCCGGCATTGGCGCCCGCCAGCGTCGCGCGCGCCTGCGCGAGCCGCGCGCTTGCGAGTTCCAGCGTGGGGCTGTTGGCGAGCGCCTTCTGCTGGAGCGCGTCGAGCTGCGGATCACCGAAGCGCAACCACCAGGGGCCCTTGTCGTCGGCGTCGCCCGGAACCGCCTGCTTCCAGGGCTCTTCCAGTTGCCAGGTCACCGGGATGTCGACAGCCGGCGGTTTGTAGTCCGGACCGGCGGCGCACCCGGCCAGGACCGCGGCCATGGCCCACGAAGCCAAGGCAACCGCGGAACCGGCTTTGCCGGGCCGCTGGGTGCGCCCCCTTGAGGGGGTGTCAGAGCCACACGAAGTGGGCGAGGCTGGGGGTGAGCTCATTTCAAGCAGACTCCTTCGCGATCACCACGACGTCGCCGTCGGCCAGCGAATCGGAAGGATTGAGCACCAGCCGGTCGGTCGGACCGATGCCGTCGATCACCTCGACCGTCTCGCCGTAGTTGCGGCCCAGCGTGACCCCGCGCAGCTTGATCTTTCCTTGCGCATCGACCACCGCGACGCGCGTGCCTTCGGCGCGGAACAGCAGCGCGTTCGCCGGGATCGTCAGCGACTGGCTCGCGGCCATCGGCAGCGAGACCTGCACGTAGGCGCCGGGCAGCAGCGTGCCGTCTTTGTTCGGCAGCGAGACTTCGACCTGCATCATGCGCGTCGCGGTGTCGATCGCGCCGGAGGTCCGCGCCACTTCACCCTTGAAGGTCTGGCCGCGAAGCTCCGACTGCGTGACGACCACCGGCTGCCCCGCCTTCACGAGTTGCGCATAGGCCTGTGGCACGTTGATGTACACCCGCAGCGGATCGGTCTGCGCGAGCAGGAAGAGCGCGCGTCCGCTGCCCGCGTCGATCAGGTCGCCGACATCCACGTTGCGACGCGTGACGACACCCGAGAACGGCGCGACCACGCGCTTGAAGCCCTCGGTCTGCTTGAGCCGCTGCACATTGGCATCGGCCGCCGCGAGATTGGCAGTCGCCTGCGCGAGCCCGCTGCGGCGCTCGTCGAGGTCCTGTTGCGAAACCACGTCCTTCTTGCGCAGGTTCTCCCATCGCGCGACGGTGCTCTTCGCGAGCTCGAGGCTCGACGCCGCCTGCTGCCGCGCGGCGATGGCCTGCGAAAGCTGCTGGTCGATCTCGGGCGTGTCGAGTTCGGCGAGCAGTTCGCCCTTTTCGACGTGGCTGCCGATGTCCTTGGTCCAGCGCTTGAGGTAGCCGCTTGCGCGCGCCGAGATCGGCGACTGCACATAGCCCTGCAGCGTGCCCGGCAGCGCCAGCGTCTGGCCGGCAGTGGGTGTCTGCGGAAGGGCGGTCTTCACATACTGCGCTGCGCGTTCGGCGGTGCCGACTTCGAGCGCGCGTGCGTTGGTCATGCGGACGAACACCGTTCGCGCGCCGCCCACGACGAGCACCGCCAGGACGATCCAGACGGCGATGCGGGTCCGGCGCACGATCTGCCGCCGCTTGAGCAGTTCGTGATGTTCGCCGTCTTCCGAAGCGGCGATCGGGTGGATGGCCAATGCCGCGTGGCGTTGCTCCGTCATGGGGTCAGGTCTCCAGGGGCTGCGCCCCGAGCGAGGTGTTGGTCGTTTCGGTGTGGGCTGCGGCGTGGGCGGCCTTTCGGCGTGCACGGCGGCTGTGGATTTCCGCGAAGACGGCAGGCACGAAGAACAGCGTCGAGACGGTCGCGAACAGCAGGCCGCCGATGACGGCGCGGCCGAGCGGCGCGTTCTGCTCCGCGCCTTCGCCGAGGCCCAGCGCCATCGGGATCATGCCGATGATCATCGCGAGCGCGGTCATCAGCACCGGCCGGATCCGCGTCGCGCCGGCTTCGAGCGCGGCTGCCAGCGGCGTCGCGCCGGCCGCGAGCCGCTCCAGCGCGAAGGACACCAGCAGGATGGAGTTCGCGGTCGCGACGCCCATCGTCATGATTGCGCCGGTCAGCGCCGGCACGCTCAGCGTGGTGCCGGTGATGAACAGCATCCACGCGATGCCGGCCAGCGCCGCGGGCAGCGCGGTGATGATGATTGCGGCGTCGAGCCACGACTGGAAGGTGACCACGATCAGTAGATAGACCAGCACGATCGCCATTGCAAGGCCGACGCCGAGGCCGATGAAGGACGCCTGCATCGTCTGCACTTGCCCGCGGATCGTGACCTGGCTGCCGCGCGGCAGCGTCGGGCGCATGTCGTCGACCAGCGCTTTCACTTTCGAAGCGACGCTGGCGAGGTCGGTGCCCTGGACGCTCACGAAGACGTCGACCACCGGCTGAATGTTGTAGTGCGACACCACGGCCTGCTGCCGCCCGGCCTGCGCGTCGACGAGGTTGCCGAGCAGTTGCGGCGCCCCGCCGGCCGCGGCGGTCGTGCCGGTGCCCACCGGAATGTTGAGCAGCGAGTCGAGCGAATCCACCGAATACTGCGGCGACTGCACGGCGATGTTGTAGACCACGCCGTTCTGCGGATTCAGCCAGAACGCGGGCGCGGTCTGCGAACTGCCCGACAGCGCGATCAGCACGTTCTGCCCGACGTTCGATGCGGTCAGGCCGAACTGCTGCAGCCGCGTGCGGTCCATCTGCAGGTTCAGGCCCGGCCCGTCGAGCCGCTGGTGCACATGCGCGTCGACCGCGCCGGGAATCTGCCGGATCTTCTTGGTCAGCTCGGCCGCGCGCGCCGCGTTGGCGTAGACGTCGTTGCCGCTGAACTGCACGTCGATCGCCGCGGGCAGGCCGAAGTTCAGGATCTGCGTGACGATGTCCGCGGGCTGGAAGAAAAACTCGGTGCCAGGGAAGCGCTTCGGCAGCTCAGCGCGCAACACGGAGACGAACTCATCGGTCGGCCGGTGACCTTCGCGCAACGACAGCAGGATCTCGCCGTCCAGCGTGCCGATGGTTCCCGCGTTGCTGTACGAGAGATTGATGCCGCTGTTGGGCACGCCGAGGTTGTCGAGGATGGTTTCGAGCTGGTCCTTCGGCACGAGCTCGCGGATGGCGACCTCGACCTGGTCCGCGAGGCGCGCCGTTTCCTCGATGCGGGTGCCCGTGGGCGCGCGCATGTGCAGGCGGATCTGGCCGGCGTCCACGTTGGGGAAGAAGTCGCGGCCGAGCACGGGAAAGAGCGCGCACGACAGCACGCAGAAGCCCAGGAAAAGCGCGATGAACCGCCCGCGTCGCGAGAGGACTGCAGACAACACCAGCGTGTAGGCACGGCGCACGCGCTCGAAGCGGCGGTCGAAGCTGCGGTAGACGCGCTGCAGGAGGCTCGGCTTGGCGTTCGGATCGGCCTTGGCATGCGCGCCGCCCATCAGCAGCATGACCAGCGTCGGCACCAGCGTGCGCGACAGCAGGTAGGACGCAGCCATTGCGAACACCACCGCCATCGCGAGCGGCACGAACAGGAACTTCGCCACGCCCGAGAGGAAGAACATCGGCACGAACACGATGCAGATGCACAGGGTGGAGACGAAGGCGGCGGGGCCGATTTCACCGGCGCCGATCAGGATCGCCTCCTTGAGTTCGGTGCCCATGTGCAGGTGGCGCTCGATGTTCTCGATGGTCACGATCGCCTGGTCCACCAGAATGCCGACCGATAGCGCGAGGCCGCCCAGCGTCATCAGGTTGAGCGTCTGCCCGAGCGCGTAGAGCGCCAGGATCGACGCCAGGATCGACAGCGGAATGGTCAGCGCGATGATGAGCGTGCTGCGCCAGTTGCCGAGGAAGAGCAGCACCATTGCCGCGGTGAGTGCGGCGGCGATCACCGCCTCGAACACCACGCCCTGCACTGCGGCCTTGACGAACAGCGACTGGTCGAAGAGCGGCGTGACCTTGATGTCCTGCGGCATGCCCTGCGCCGCCACCGGCAGCAGCGCTCGCAGATTGGAGACGATGTCCAGCGTCGACGCGCCGCCGTTCTTGAGCACCGACAGCAGCACGCCGCGCACGCCGTCCTGCCGCACCACATTGGTCTGCGGCGAGAAGCCATCGCGCACGAAGGCCACGTCGCGCAGGTAGATGGTCGCGCCGGCCGCGGTGCGCACCGGCAGGTCGTTCAGGCCTGCGATCTCCTCCGGAGAGCCGTTCATGCGCACGCTGTATTCGGTCGCGCCGAACTTGGCAGTGCCCGAAGGAAGGATCAGGTTCTGCGCGTTGACCGCGTTGACCACGTCCGCCGGCGACAGCCCGCGTGCCTGCAGGGCCTGGGTATCGAGGTCGACGGAAATCAGTCGGTTCTTGCCGCCATACGGAAAGGGCACCGCCGTCCCCGGCACCGTGATGAGTTGCGGCCGCAGTTGATTGATCGCCGAGTCGAACAGCGAGTTTTCCGCCCGCGTCGGGCTGGACAGCGCAAGCTGGATGACCGGAATGCTCGATGCCGAGTACTTGATGACTAGCGGCGGCGTAATGCCCGGAGGAAGCTGCCGCACCTGCGTCTGCATCGAGGCGACCACCTGCGCGATGGCGGTTTCGATGCTCGCGGTCGGCTGGAAGAAGACCTTGATCACCGTCACCCCGGCCAGCGACTGCGATTCGATGTGCTCGATGTCGCTCACCGTCGTGGTCAGGCTCCGTTCGGTCTGACCGGCGATGCGCTGGCCCATCTCCTGCGCCGGCAATCCGCCGTAGTTCCAGATGATGCTGACCACCGGAATGTTGATTTCCGGGAAGATGTCGGTCGCCATCCGCATCAGCACGAACGGGGTCGCCAGCACGATCAGCATCGCCATGACGATGAATGTGTATGGCCGACGCAACGACAGTGGTACCAACGACACGATCTGTTACTTCCGTTCTAAGAGGCCGCCATGATATGCAGAGATCGAAAGACAATGCCGGCGATGCAGCAGCTTTACAAGCCCGAAACAGATACCGCCCGCTGGCTCGTCGTCATGGGCGTTTCGGGATGCGGCAAGTCCAGCCTCGGCGCGGCGCTCGCCCGCGAACTGGCCCTGCCGCTGATCGAGGGAGATGACTTCCATGCGCCCGAAAGCGTTCGCAAGATGCGCGCCGGGATTGCGCTGACCGACGAGGATCGCGCGGGCTGGCTCTCCCGGCTCGGTAAGGAACTCGCCGATCACCATAAAGGCGCCGTGCTGACCTGCTCGGCGCTCAAGCGCGACTACCGCGACCGGCTGCGGGCCGCGCGTCCCGGGTTGCAGTTCGTCTACATGGCGCTTACGAGGGATGAGGCCGAGCGCCGCGTTGCGGAGCGCGCAGCAGTCCACATGTTTCCCGCGAGCCTCGTCGCCAACCAGTTTGCGACCCTGGAGTCGCCCGTCGGCGAGCCCGGCGTGCTGGAAGTCGACGCCACGGCGCCGCTCGAACAACT
The DNA here is from genome assembly GCF_014192575.1 of Variovorax sp. Sphag1AA. Classification (GTDB taxonomy): domain Bacteria; phylum Pseudomonadota; class Gammaproteobacteria; order Burkholderiales; family Burkholderiaceae_C; genus Variovorax. Next base: position 830,227 of record NZ_JACHYC010000002.1, read on the forward strand.
CGTGGCGCAGGTGCGGGCCTGGCGCTAAAGGCGGGCAGCCTCAACCCGGCGGACGCAAGCCGAGCGCATCGAACACCCGAATCGCCGCATAGGCATCGTTGCCTGCGTATCGCAGTTGCGCCGGGGTCAGCTGCTTGCTGGCCCAGTTCGAGGTGGTCGCCTTGCGCGACTTGATGAAGCGACGGTTGAACATCAGCGCCACGGCGGTCTTCACGCCGATGGATTTGCGATAGCCGCGCCGGCGGAATTCGACGTCGAGATCGAAGACCGCCTGCGGCTCGATGCCGAAGCGCTGGCGGATCAGGCTGAGGTCGCCCGACAGCCCGAAGCCCACTTTGAGCAGGTCCGGCGAAGTGAGCAGTTTCGTCAAGGTGCCGTGGAAGGCGGCGCGATGCGACTGGAAGAGCCACGCCGCGGTGGCTGTCGAGAACTGCAGCACATGCGGGCCGGTGGACACCTCGAACTTCGCGAAGGTCGGTTTCGATTCGGTGTCGAAACCGACGACGCCAGCAGCCAGAAGGGCGTTGGTCGCGGCTTCGGCGTCCTCCGCTGTCTCGACCACATGGATCTCCGGCAGCTCGAGGCCGACGAAGGGCTCCAGCAAGGCGATCTGCTCGCGCTCGGGCAGCGGCGCGGGCGTGGGGACGGCGGCCATTCAGGCTCTCAGCGCCTTCGCGTGATGCGCGAGGTGATCGGCGATGAAGGTCTGGATGAAGTAGTAGCCGTGGTCGTAGCCCTCGTGCCGGCGCAGCGTGAGCGGCTGGCCCGCCGCGCGACACGCGGCTTCGAACAGATTCGGATGCAGTTGTTCGGCGAGGAATTTGTCGGCCAGTCCCTGGTCGACCAGGATGCCCGCCGGGTAGGGCGGCGCGGTCTGGGACTGCATGAGCGCGCAGGCGTCATGCGCGAGCCAGATCTCGTCATCACTGCCGAGATAGCCGGCGAAGGCTTTCTTGCCCCACGGGCACTGCGTCGGTGCGCAGATCGGTGCAAGCGCCGACAGCGAACGGAAGCGACCCGGGTGCCGCAGCGCCAGCGTGAGCGCGCCATGGCCCCCCATCGAGTGGCCGAAGATGCCGATGCGCTTGCCGTCGATGGGCATGCCGTGCGTCACGAGCGGCAGCAGCTCGTTGACGATCCAGCTTTCCATTCGCCAGTACTGGTCCCAAGGCTCGGCGGTGGCGTCGAGGTAGAAGCCGGCGCCGATGCCGAAATCCCAGCTCGCGGTTGCGCCCTTGATGCCTTCGGCCTCCGGGCCGCGCGGACTGGTGTCCGGTGCGATGAGTGCGAGGCCCAACTCGGCGGCGAGACGTTGCGCGCCGGCCTTGATCATGAAAGTCTCTTCGTTGCAGGTGAGGCCCGCGAGGTACACCAGTGCGGGCACCGGGCCGGCTTCGGCCTGCGGCGGGAGGAACACCGAGAAGCGCATCGGCAAGCCGATTTCGCGCGAGTCGTGTTCATGGAATCTTTGAATGCCGCCAAAGCAGCGGTGTTCGGAAAGCGTCTTCAGGCCGTCTGTCATGTCTTGAGGTTGGGGGTGAGTTCGAGCACTGCATCGGCGAACACGCGCGGGACTTCCTGCGGCATGTTGTGGCCGACGCCGGGCACCACGCGGTGCGATCGCGGTCCGGCAAAGCGGTGCGCATGTGCCGAGGCGTCGGCCGGCGGGCGGACCCCGTCGTCCGCGCCGTCGAAGGTGATGGTCGGCACCGTGATCGCCGGCTGAGCCGCGAGCTTCGTTTCGATGTCGGCGTAGGCCGGATCACCCGCCACGAGGCCGAAGCGGTGGCGGTACGAGTGGATGACGACATCGACGAAGTCGGGATGGTCGAACGCTTCGGCGCTGCGCTCGAATGTCGCGTCGTCGAATCGCCAGGTCGGCGACCAGAGCCGCCACAGCAACCGCGTGATGTCGCGCCGGTCGGCGGCGAGCCCGGCGCGTCCGCGCTCGCTGTGGAAGTAGTACTGGTACCAGAGCCGGTATTCCTTCTCGGCGCTATCCGGCTCCATGGACTTCGCGATGTCCTGGATGTTGTAGCTGTTGAACGAGACCAGCCCTGCGCAGCGCTCGGGCCAGAGCGCCGCCACCACACAGGCGGCACGGCCGCCCCAGTCGTAGCCGGCGAGCACCGCCTTCGGAATCGCGAGCGCATCGAGCAGCGCAAGCAGGTCCGCGCCGAGCGCCGCCTGCTCGCCCGAACGCGGCGTCGAGTCGCTCAGGAAGCGCGTGCCGCCGTAGCCGCGCAGATAAGGAACGATCACGCGGCAACCCGCGGCGGCGAGCATCGGCGCGACGTCGACATAGCTGTGGATGTCGTACGGAAACCCGTGCATCAGCAGCACCGGCGGGCCGTCGGCCGGCCCGGCCTCGAAGTACGACACGTCGAGCACACCGGCTCGGATCGTGCGGAGCGGGCCCATGCGCGTCATGGCGATGCTCAGTAAATCACGACCCCACGGATCGACTCACCGCGCTTCATCAGATCGAAGCCTTCGTTGATCTTCTCCAGCGGCATCGTGTGCGTGATCAGGTCGTCGATGTTGATCTTGTTTTCCATGTACCAGTCGACGATCTTCGGCACGTCGGTGCGGCCACGTGCGCCGCCGAAGGCCGAGCCTTCCCACTTGCGGCCGGTGACGAGCTGGAAGGGGCGGGTGCTGATTTCCGCGCCGGCTTCCGCCACGCCGATGATGATGCTGCGGCCCCAGCCCTTGTGCGTGCATTCGAGTGCCTGGCGCATCACCTGCGTGTTGCCGATGCACTCGAAGCTGTAGTCCGCGCCGCCGTCGGTCAGTTGCACGATGGCATCGATGATGTTTGCGTGCTCCTTCGGGTTCAGGAAGTGCGTCATGCCGAACTTGCGGGCCATTTCCTCGCGCGCCGGATTGATGTCGACGCCGATGATCTTGTCCGCGCCGACCATCTTCGCGCCCTGGATCACGTTGAGGCCGATGCCGCCGAGGCCGAACACCACCACGTTCGCGCCGGCTTCCACCTTGGCGGTGAAGATCACCGCGCCGATGCCGGTGGTCACGCCGCAGCCGATGTAGCAGACCTTGTCGAAGGGCGCGTCCTCGCGGATCTTGGCGAGCGAGATCTCGGGCGCGACCGTGTAGTTGCTGAAGGTGCTCGTGCCCATGTAGTGGAAGATGGGCTTGCCGTCGATGCTGAAACGGCTGGTGCCGTCAGGCATCAGGCCCTTGCCCTGCGTGCCGCGGATGAGCTGGCAGAGGTTGGTCTTGCGCGAGAGGCAGAACTTGCACTGGCGGCATTCGGGCGTGTAGAGCGGAATGACGTGGTCGCCCTTCTTGAGCGTGGTCACGCCCGGGCCGACGTCGACCACGATGCCGGCGCCTTCATGGCCGAGGATCGCGGGGAAGATGCCTTCCGGGTCGGCGCCCGAGAGGGTGTAGTAGTCGGTATGGCAGATGCCGGTGGCCTTGATCTCGACCAGCACCTCACCGAAACGCGGGCCCTCGAGATCGACGGTTTCGATGGTGAGGGGCGAGGCGGATTTCCAGGCGACAGCAGCTTTGGTTTTCATGGCGGAGGTGAAGAAATGGAAGCGGGGCAGACGCAGCCCCGGTGCGTCACTTTATGCCATAGAAGGTGGCGGCGTTCGTGCCCATGATCTGCTCCTGCTCGAGAGGAGAAAGGCCGGCCAGCAATTCGCTTGATGCTGCATGCCATTGGCTGTAGCTGCCCGCGAGATTGAGCACCGGCCAGTCGCTGCCCCACATGAGCCGCAAGGGGCCGAAATGGCTGATGAGGTGATCGACGTATGGCTGCAGCGCGGCTGCATTCCAGTCGTCGCCGGCTTCGGTCGCGAGTCCCGACAGCTTGCAGCTCACGCGGGTCGACTGCGCGAAAGTCGCGATCTGGCTCGCCCATGGCTCGAACTGCCCGTTCGCGATGTCGGGCTTGGCCGCGTGGTCGATCACCATCGGAAGGAACGGATGGCGCAAGGCGAACTTCGTTGCGGCGTCGATCTGGTGCGGCTTGATCAGCAGATCGAGGCAGAGGCCGAGTTCAGTCATCGTCCGGATGGCGGGTTCGAGGCGCGGGTCCAGGATCCATTCCGGGTCCGGCAGGTCCTGCAGCATCGGGCGCAGGCCCCTCAGCAACGGCTCCTGCGCGAGGCGGCTGATGCGTCGGGGCGCATCGTTTGCGGCGAGGTCGGTCCAGCCGACCACTGCGCGGACGCTGCTTGCCGGATCGGCCGCGATGCTGAGAAGGCGCGCGGTTTCGGCTTCGGAAGGCGCGGCCTGGACGAGGACCGTGGCGTCGATGCCGGCGTCGTCCAGCAGCGGCGCCAGGTCTTGCGGCCCGAAGTCGCGATGGATGGCGTGGAGCTCGGGCGTATCCCGCAGCCAGCCGTAGTCGCCATGCGCCGGCGACCAGTAGTGCTGATGGGCATCGACACGGACGACGCTCACGGCCAACTCCCCGGTGGCAGGCCGGCGGGCAGTAGCCCTTCGACGACGAGCGCTTCCCAGAACGCGGCGGGGATATGCGCGTCACGATGCGCGACGCTCTGCGTGATCTCGGTAGCGCTGCGGGCGCCGACCACGACTGCAGCGGCGCATCGGCAGGCCATTGCGAACTGCAGCGCGGCGGCCGGAAGCGCCACGTCGAACTCGTTGCAGATGCGTGCGATGTGCAGGGCCTTCTCGCGGTTCTGCCGGTCCGCCGGCCGGTAGTCGAAGTGCGCGTCCGCTGCAACGCCATCAGCGCTTGCGAGGATGCCCGAGTTGAAGACCCCCGCGAGGATGAGCCTGACACCCTTGGCGACGCAGAGCGGCACCAGTTCGGCCGCGGCGGCGTTGTCGAGCAGGGTGTAGCGCCCGGCGAGCATCATGCAGTCGAAGTCGCCTTCGCCGAGCGCTTCGCGACAGGCCTGCCATTCGTTGACGCCGATGCCGATCGCGCCCAGCACGCCTTCGCCGCGCAGCCGGTGCAGTGCGCGGTAGGCACCGTCCATGGCTTCGCGGAAGCGCACCGGTTGCGCGTCGCCATGCGTATGCCGGTCGATGTCGTGGATGAAGGCGATGTCGATGCGGTCGATCTGCATCCTCTGCAGGCTTTCGTCGATCGACCGGAGTGCGCCGTCGAAGCTGTAGTCGAAGCGCGGCGCCAGCGGCAGGCCCCCGACGTAGCCGTCGCGCTCGGCGGGTGGATCCGGGTCGGGGCTCAGTAGCCGGCCGACCTTGGTCGAGAGCACGAATCCGTCGCGCGGCTGGGTGCGCAGGAAACGGCCGAATCGCACCTCGCTGAGCCCGTGGCCGTAGAGCGGCGCAGTGTCGAAATAGCGAACGCCGAGCTGCCAGGCTGCCTCGATGGTCCTCTCGGCCTCGTCGTCGCTGAGCGGGGCATACAGATTGCCCAGGGGCGCCCCGCCCAAGCCGAGGCGCAGCGGGCCCTGGAAGCGGTCGAGAACGGCGTTCTTCGTTGGCATGCCTTGTTGTACTCCGTATCGGTGTCATCGGTGGTGGCCTGGGTCGACACCTGATAAAAAGCAGGCCATGAAAAAGATCCTCGTCCTCAACGGCCCCAATCTCAACCTTCTCGGCACGCGCGAACCCGCGCAATACGGCTACGAGACCCTCGCCGACGTCGAGCGCATGTGCGCGGAAGCCGGTGCGAAGCTGGGCGTGGAGATCGAATGCCGCCAGTCCAACCACGAGGGCATGCTGATCGACTGGATCCACGAAGCGGGCCGCGAGGTCGCGGCGGGCCGCATGCTCGGCGTGGTGATGAATCCGGGCGCCTACACCCACACCTCGGTTGCCTTGCACGACGCGATCAAGGGCGCGAGCGTTCCGCTGATCGAACTGCACATCTCCAACGTGCATGCGCGCGAGGAGTTCCGGCATCACTCCTACATCTCGCCGGCAGCGCGCGGGATCATCGTCGGCTTCGGCGTGAAGGGCTATCCGCTCGCGATCGAGGCGCTGGTCCGAGTGAGCGACGCGGCCTGATGGGCGCGCAAGCCGGGCTTTTCGAGGCCGCGGACGGCACCTTGCGCTGTCGCTGGTGCGAGTCGACGCAGGCCTACCAGAACTATCACGACAGCGAATGGGGCTTCCCGGTCACGGACGACCGGCGGCTTTTCGAGAAGCTGTGCCTCGAAGGCTTCCAGGCCGGGCTGAGCTGGCTCACCATCCTCAACAAGCGCGAGGCGTTCCGGAAGGGCTTCGCGCAGTTCGACGCCGAGAAGGTGGCGCGTTTCGGCGCGAAGGATGTCGAACGGCTGCTGGCCGATGCCGGCATCGTGCGGCACCGGGGCAAGATCGAATCAGCCATCAACAATGCGAAGCGCGTGATCGAACTGCGTGAGGAGTTCGGTTCGCTCGCAGCCTATGCCTGGCGGTACGAGCCGGATTCGGCATCGCGGCCCGACCTGATCACGCACGAGGCGCTCCGGGCCATGACGACGTCGGCCGAATCGGTGGCGATGTCGAAGGATCTGAAGAAGCGCGGCTGGAGCTTCGTCGGCCCGACTACCGTGTATGCGTTCATGCAGGCGATGGGGCTGGTCAACGACCACATCGAGGGCTGCCACGCGCGCGAAACGGCGCTGGCTGCCAGAGCGAAGCTCAAACTGCCACGCTGAGACTTTCGGGCCGCGCTACGTGGCCTGCGGGCCGGACACCTTGCGGTGGCTGATTCGCCCCTGGCTGTCGACGCTTTCGAGATGCACGTCGAAACCCCATAGCCGCGCGACGTGCTTGAGCACTTCCTGTGAATCGTCGTGCAGCGGCCGGTTGTTGTGCTGCGTGTGACGCAGCGTCAGCGAGCGGTCGCCGCGCAGGTTGACGCTCCAGACCTGGATGTTGGGCTCGCGGTGGTTGAGGTCGTACTGCCGCGACAGGGCTTCGCGCAATTGCTTGTAGCCGCTGTCATCGTGGATGGCTGAGACTTCGAGTTCGGATTCGCTTTCCTTGTCGCTGATGGCGAAAAAGCGGAAATCGCGCATCAGTTTCGGTGACAGGAACTGGCCGATGAAGCTCTCGTCCTTGAAATTGCGCATGGCGTAGTCGAGCGACGTCAGCCAGTCGGAGCCCGCGAGGTCGGGGAACCAGCGCTTGTCCTCATCCGTTGGCTTCTCGCAGATGCGCCGCAGGTCGGTGTACATCGCGAATCCCAGCGCATAGGGGTTGATGCCGCTGTACGCGCGGTGGCCGATCGGCGGCTGGAACACGACGTTGGTGTGCGACTGCAGCCACTCCATCATGAAGCCGTCGGCCAGCAGGCCTTCGTCGTACATCGTGTTGAGCAGCGTGTGGTGCCAGAAGGTGGCCCAGCCTTCGTTCATCACCTGTGTCTGTCGCTGCGGGTAGAAGTACTGCCCGACTTTGCGCACGATACGCACCACTTCGCGTTGCCAGGGTTCCAACAATGGTGCGTTCTTCTCGATGAAGTAAAGCAGGTTCTCTTGCGGCTCGGCCGGGAAGCGCTTGGCGGCTTCCTCTTCTTCGGCGGAGCGGGCGCGTCTGGGCAGGGTCCGCCACAGGTCGTTGACCTGCTGCTGCAGATGGTGCTCGCGTTCTTCGCGGCGGGCCTGTTCCTGGCTGAGCGACAGCTTCTGCGGGCGGCGGTAGCGGTCGACGCCGTGATTCATCAGCGCGTGACAGGAGTCGAGCAGATCTTCGACCGCCCCAATGCCATGCCGCTCCTCGCACTCGCTGATGTACTTCCGCGCGTAGACGAGGTAGTCGATGATGGACGACGCATCCGTCCACATCTTGAAGAGGTAGTTGCCCTTGAAGAAGCTGTTGTGGCCATAGGCGGCGTGCGCGATCACCAGCGCCTGCATCGCCATGGTGTTCTCTTCCATGAGATAGGCGATGCAGGGGTCCGAATTGATGACGATCTCGTAGGCCAGGCCCATGTGGCCGCGGCGATAGTTTTTCTCGGTCTGGATGAACTGCTTGCCGTAGGACCAGTGCCGATAGATCACCGGCATGCCCACGGAGGCGTAGGCGTCCATCATCTGCTCGGCCGTGATGATCTCGAGCTGGTTGGCGTAGGTGTCAAGCTTGTAGCCCTTTGCCACGCGAGCGATCTCGCCGTGGTACTGCTCAATGAGTTCGAAAGTCCAGTCGGACGGGCTGGGCAGGGGCGTCCGGGTCTTTTCTGTCACGCCGTTCCCTTCTCTTTCTTGAACAGTTCGCGGAACACCGGGTAGATGTCCTGCGCATCCGAGACCTTGCGCATCGCGAAGTTCTTGTGCGATTCGAGCAGCGTGGTGTATTCCTCCCACATGTTCTGCTCGGCCTCGGCCACCTGCACATAGGCGTAGTAGCGCACCAACGGCAGCAGGTGATCAGAGAGGAGTTCGCGGCACCGGCCGCTGTCCTGGTGCCAGTTGTCGCCGTCGCTGGCTTGCGCACCGTAGATGTTCCAGTCGGTGCTCGGGTAGCGGGCGCGGATGATGTCCAGCATCAGCGTAAGCGCGCTCGACACCACCGTGCCGCCGGTTTCGGTCGCGTGGAAGAACTCTTCTTCCGTCACTTCGGCGGCCTGCGTGTGGTGGCGGATGAAGACGAGATCGATCTTCTCGTAGTGCTTCGTCAGGAAGAGATACAGCAGCATGAAGAAGCGCTTGGACATGTCCTTGCGCGCTTCGTCCATCGAGCCCGAGACGTCCATCAGGCAGAACATCACCGCCTTCGCCGAAGGCACCGGCACCTTCACGCGATTGCGATAGCGCAGGTCGATCGGATCGAGGAAGGGCACGTGCTTGGCCTTGCCGCGCAATTCCTCGAGCTTGGCCTCGGTCTCGCGGATCTCGCGTTGCACCAGGGCGTCGGCCACCCGCGGGCTGCGCTGCAAGTGAAGAAGGTGCGCTTCAAGCTCGCGGATCTCCCGGCGGGAGTCGCCGCCCAGCGCGATGCGTCGCGCCAGCGCACCGCGCATCGAACGCACCACATGCAGATTGCTGGGATTGCCGTCGCTGACGAAGCCTGCGCGGTGGCTCTTCCACTCGGGCACTTCCGCCAGTTGCGTGCGAATCAGATGGGGCAGGGCGAGATCTTCGAAGAAGACCCGCATGAATTCCTCTTTGGTGAGACGGAAGACGAAATCGTCCTCGCCGCCCTCACCGTCGCCGGCCTGCGATCCGCTGCCGGAGCCCGCACCGCCGCCCTGCGGTCTTTCGATGCGATCACCCTTGACGTACTCGCGATTGCCGGGGTGCACGTATTCGCGGTCACCGCCCTGGCCGTGACCGAAGACCGGCTCGGAGACATCGCGCTTGGGCAGCGTGATGTCTTCGCCCTGCTCGAGATCGCGGATGCCCCGGCCACTGACCGCGCGGCGAACGGCCTCCCCGATCTGCTCGCGGTAGCGCCGCAGGAAACGCTCGCGGTTGCCGATGGACTTGTTCTTTCCTGACAACCGGCGGTCGATGATCTGCTGCAGCATGGCCACGGCCGGACCTCCTTCTTACTAGCTCATCATGAGCTCTTGCGTACGCGTAGATACCACTCGCACAGCAGGCGCACCTGTTTGGCGGTGTAGCCCTTCTGAACCATGCGATTGACGAAATCCTCGTGCTTCTTGAGCTCGTCGGCACTGCTCTTGGCATTGAAGCTGATGACGGGCAGCAACTCTTCGGTGTTCGAGAACATCTTCTTCTCGATCACGGTGCGCAGCTTTTCGTAGCTCGTCCACAGCGGGTTCTTGCCTGCATTGCCGGCGCGAGCGCGCAGCACGAAGTTGACGATTTCGTTCCGGAAGTCCTTGGGGTTGCTGATGCCCGCGGGCTTCTCGATCTTTTCGAGCTCGGCATTGAGCGAGCTGCGGTCGAAGACTTCGCCGGTGTCCTGGTCGCGGTACTCCTGGTCCTGGATCCAGTAGTCGGCGTAGGTGACGTAGCGGTCGAAGATGTTCTGTCCGTACTCCGAGTAGCTTTCGAGGTACGCCGTCTGGATCTCCTTGCCGATGAACTCCGCGTAGCGCGGGGCGATCAGCTCCTTGATGTAGGACAGGTACTTCTGCTCGGCTTCGGGTGCGAACTGCTCGCGCTCGATCTGCTGTTCGAGCACATACATCAGGTGCACCGGGTTGGCTGCGATCTCGCTGCTGTCGAAGTTGAAGACCTTCGAGATGATCTTGAACGCGAAGCGCGTCGAAACTCCGCTCATGCCCTCGTCGACGCCCGCGTAGTCGCGGTACTCCTGGATGGACTTGGCCTTGGGGTCGGTGTCCTTCAGGTTGTCGCCGTCGTAGACCTGCATCTTGCTGAAGATGCTGGAGTTCTCCGGTTCCTTCAGGCGGGTGAGCACCGAGAACTGCGCCATCATGCGCAGCGTTCCGGGCGCGCAGGGCGCCTGCGCGAGCGACGAGTTGCGCACCAGCTTGTCGTAGATCTTGATCTCTTCCGACACGCGCAGGCAGTAGGGCACCTTGACGATATAGATCCGGTCAAGGAACGCCTCGTTGTTCTTGTTGTTGCGGAAGGACTTCCACTCGCTCTCGTTGCTGTGCGCGAGCACGATGCCGTCGAACGGGATTGCTCCGAAGCCTTCGGTGCCCTTGAAGTTGCCTTCCTGTGTGGCAGTCAGCAGCGGATGCAGCACCTTGATCGGCGCCTTGAACATTTCGACGAACTCGAGCAGGCCCTGGTTCGCGAGGCACAGGCCACCGGAGTAGGCGTACGCATCGGGGTCGTCCTGCGCGTAATCCTCGAGCTTGCGGATGTCGATCTTGCCGACCAGCGAGGAGATGTCCTGGTTGTTCTCGTCGCCCGGCTCGGTCTTCGCGACCGCGATCTGCCGCAACACCGAGGGGTAGCGCTTGACGACCTGGAACTGACGAATGTCGCCGCCGTACTCTTCGAGCCGCTTCACGGCCCATGGCGAGAGGATGCGTTGCAAGTAGCGGCGCGGGATGCCGTACTCTTTTTCGAGGATCTCGCCGTCTTCGGTCGCGTCGAAGAGACCGAGCGGCGATTCGTTCACCGGCGAGCCCTTGATCGAATAGAAGGGCACGTGTTCCATGAGCTGCTTGAGCCGCTCGGCGATCGAGCTCTTGCCGCCGCCTACAGGGCCCAGCAGATAGAGGATCTGCTTCTTCTCTTCGAGTCCCTGAGCGCCGTGGCGGAAGTACGAGACCACCTGTTCGATGGCGTCTTCCATTCCGTAAAACTCACGGAACGCGGGATAGATCTTGATGACCTTGTTCGCGAAGATCCGCGACAGACGGGGATCGTTGCGCGTATCCACCAGCTCCGGCTCACCGATGGCCTTGAGCATTCGCTCGGCCGCGGTCGCGTACGCCAGTGGATCCCGTTTGCAGATCTCCAAGTACTCCTGCAAGGACAGGACCTCTTCGCGCGTGCGTTCGTAACGAGCCGCGAAGTTACTGATGACATCCATAGACACCTCCATCGAGTCAGCGGGGCGCTGCCCGGAGTCTCCGTGCTGCACACGTTGCATCGTTCGCAGGAATGGTGCCAGGTGATGTGTGCACGCTTTGGATCAACTCCTCAAGCAGGTACTTGCTCAAAGCATAGAACAAAGAGAGCGCTGAGCAAATTGCTTTTGGGATAAGAACCACACGAAGTTTGAAAGTTCAGCGCAAAAGTTGTGGGCATCGTGATCTCATTGAGTAACCCCGATGTGCACGATGGACTTGTTGTCACGATCGTCGTGCGCAAGAGGGTGCGCTCCATGTCGGGATTCATCGTGTGCACCTGTCGGTTCTTTCCATATTTCCTGACGCTCTATTTGCATTGAACGCGCGATGCGACGCGGCGGCATACGAATAAATGCGAATAGCGCGACAATCGCTCTGCATATTCATAAACAGCGGCACGCAACAAAAAAGCGGCCGATGGGCCGCTTTTTCTTCTTTGCGGTCAGAGCCGCTGCCCGAGGTCACGTTCACTCGACCTTGCCGATCTTCCGAACCGCTTCCGTCATGGTGCTCGCATCCGCGTTCCAGTAGGTCTGGAACGCGGGCGCATCGAGGTAGGCCAGCGGGCTGCCCGCCTTTTCGATCACCTGTGCCACCGCCGGGTCCGCGGCAACCTTGGCCGAAGCCGCACGGAGCTTGCGAACCACCTCGTCCGGCGTCCCGGCCGGAACGAAGAGTCCTGACCACTGCGCGAACTTCACGTTGTATCCGGCCTCCTGCAGACTGGGCACGCCGGGCAATGCAGCGAGCGGCTGATCGCCCCAGTGCGCGAGCGCGCGCAGCTTGCCGGAATTGATTTGCTGCACCACGGTAGCCGGCCCGCTCGCCACCGCATCCACCTGACCGGCCAGCAGTGCCATCACCGCCGGACCCGCGCCGGTGTACGGAATGTGCGTCATGCGGAAGCCGGCAGCGTTCTTGAGCATTTCCATCGGCACGTGCATGGTGCCGTAGTTGCCGGAACTGCCGTAGTTGTAGGTGCCCGGTTTGGTGCGTGCGTCGGCGATGAAGTCAGCCAGGGTCTTCCATGGTGCATCGGCGCGCACCACCAGCACGGTCGGGTCGGCGGTAAAGCGCGCAATCGGCTTGAACTGGCTCATCTGGTAGGCCGGCTTGCGGTCCAGGATGACGTCCGCTTCCGGAAGGATCGAGATCGACGACAAGCTCAGGAGCACTGTGTAACCGTCCGCAGGCGCCCGGGCGGCGAAACCGATGCCGACCGCGCCGCCGGCGCCCGCCCTGTTGTCGACGACCACCGGTTGCTTGAGTTCGCGCGAGAGTGCCTCGGCCACCGGCCTGGCCACCGTATCGGCCACTCCGCCGGGTGGGAAGGGCACGATCATGGTGATCGGCTTCTGGGGCCAATCGCCCTGTGCCAGGACGGCGGGCGCGGCGCCGAGCCCTGCGGCCGCGAGCAACGCCGCTTGCAGCAGCGCGCGTCGTGATGCGTTCATATATGTTTGTCTCCGTCTCGTTATGTTTGAAGTCCTCGGATCCGCGATCAGATGAACCGGTTTTCCAGCATGCCCAGGCCGTCGATCTCGATGCGGACGACGTCACCCGACTTCAGGTACTGCGGTGGCGTGAGTCCCATGCCGACGCCGGCCGGCGTACCGGTGGCGATCACGTCGCCTGCGTTCAGCGTGATGCCGCGCGAGCAGGTCTCGATCAGCGTCGGGATATCGAAGATCAGGTCGGTGGTCTGGCCGTCCTGGCGCGGTTCGCCGTTGACCCAGCAGCGGACCCGGGTTTGCGTGCCGTCGAGTTCGTCGGCGGTGACGATCCACGGGCCCATCGGGCAGAAGGTGTCGAAGGACTTGCCGAGATCCCACTGCTGGTGGCGCATCTGCACGTCGCGCGCGGTCACGTCGTTGACGATGGTGTAGCCGTACACATGCGACATGGCGGCCTCGCGCGTGATGTTGCGCCCGGGCTTGCCGATCACCACCGCCAGCTCGGCTTCGTAGTCGATCTGCGCCGAGATCGCCTCACCGGGAAGGCGCACGTCATCATTCGGGCCGATCACGCATTCCGGCACCTTGGTGAACACGATCGGCCAGGAGTCGACCTTGGCGGCATTGTTCTTGAACACGGAACCCGACAGTTCCTTCGCATGTGCGTGGTAGTTGCGGCCCACGCAGAAGATGTTGCGACGCTGCATCGGCAGCGGTGCTTCGAGTCGCACCGCGCTGAGCGGCACGGCCTCGCCGGTGGTTGGCAGGCGGGATTCGCCGGCGGCCTGTGCCTCGATCAGCGAGAGTGCGCCGCGGCGGGTGCGCGGGGCTTCGATCTGGAAGGGCGACACCGTCCGGCCGTCGGCCGAGACGATGCCAACCTGGCGGCGGCCTTGATATTGATAGGTGGCAATGCGCAAAATGATCTCCTTTTGACCGACCAAATGCTACCAATGCGATACCAAGCACACAATAGCGCCTGACCCGCGCATCGACGTTGATACGATCGCTGCGTCCTACCAACTCCTCCTGTCCTGCCATCGTGCACAGTGCCCTGACCCTGCGGGAAGCGATCCTCGAGAACCTGAAGTCGCGCGCCTGGCGTGCCGGACACCGGCTGCCGACCGAGCGGGAACTGTGCGGGCAATTCGGGCTCAGCCGATCGACGGTGCGGCGAGTGCTCGGCGACTTGAAGACCCGCGGCCTGATCACGCAGACGGTCGGCAGCGGCACCTACGTCAGTCATGAGGTCGGCCGCGCGCTGGCCGACATCAGCAGCGGCGAATCGCCGCTCGCGACCAGCCCGGCGGAACTCATGAGCGCGCGCCTCGTGCTGGAACCCGCGATCATCGCGATGGTGATCGGCAACGCAACCGCGGCGGACTTCGAGAAGATGGACCAATGTTGCGACAAGGGAGAGGCGGCCGCGACCATCGAGGAATTCGAGTTGTGGGACGGCAAGCTCCACGAGGCAATCGCTGACGCCGCGCACAACAGTTTCATCTCCACCGTCTTCCAGCGCATGAACGAGGTGCGGGCGCAGAGCGAGTGGGGCATGCTCAAGCGCCGCAGTGCCACGCCGGAACGCCGGCTCGAATACCAGCGCGAGCACCGCGACCTCGTGGCGGCCTTGAAGGATCGTGACAGTGCGCGGGCGGCAGAGCTTTGTCTCGGGCATCTGGTGCATGTGCGCCGCAACCTGCTCGGCTTCTGATTGGCGCCTGCGCCACATCGGCTTGGGGACTACCCGGCCTCGCATTGACCCCCGTCCGGGTGCTCGCTATATTGGTTTCCGATTGGAAGCTTAAGATACCAATCGAGACCAATTAGGCGGGGCTCACCTCGCCAGTTTCGGAGACAAGTCGATGACGCATTGGGTTCAGAGGGTGCGGCCAGCGGTTCGTGCATGGACGGCCGCAGCATTGGTGGTGGCCGCTCCATGGGCTGCGGCGCAGCAGGACTATCCAAACCATCCGGTGCGCGTCATCGTGCCCTTTGCCGCCGGCGGTCCCGCCGACGTCTATGCGCGTTTCGTCGCCAACCGGCTGCAGGAGGCGTTGGGGCAAGGCTTCGTGGTGGACAACCGGCCCGGCGCCGGATCGGTGATCGGCACCGATGCGGCCGCCAAGAGTCCGGCGGACGGTTACACGCTGCTCCTGATGTCCAACGCGCACACGGTCAACGAGTCGCTGATCCCGAACAAGCCCTATCAGCTCATGCGCGACTTCGCGCCCATCGCAGCGATCAACTATTCCGACCTGGTGCTCGTCACGCGCAGCGGCCTGCAGGTCAATGACCTGGGGCAGCTTATTGCGATGGCGAAAGCCCATCCCGGCGCGCTGAGCTACGCCTCGTCCGGACCGGGCACGCCGTATCACATGGCTGGCGAACTCTTCAAGGCGATGGCGGGCGTTTCGATCCTGCACATCCCCTATCGCGGCAGTGCAGGCGCGCGGACCGATGTGCTCGGCGGACAGGTCGACATGATGTTCGACGCGGTGCCGACCATGACCGAGCATGTCCGCACCGGCAGAGTGAAGGCGATGGCAACGACCGGCCTTGCGCGCTCGGCGGTGATGCCCGACGTGCCGACGGTCGATGAGGCCGGCGTGCCCAAGTACGAGGCCACCATCTGGCTGGGCCTGATGGCGCCCAAGGGCACGCCACCCGCGATCGTCGAGCGCCTGAACGCCGAGGTCGTCAAGATCGCATCGAACCCCGAGGTGATCCGAGCGTGGAAGGCGCAAGGTGCGACGCCGATGACGATGAGCGTCGCCGATTTCACCCGCTACATGAGCGACGACATCGCCAAGTGGGCGCGTATCGTCAAGATTTCCGGTGCGAAGGCAGACCAATGAACATTCTTTGTGCGGGCGCTGCCCAGGGCCTGGTGAAGGCATTGCAGGGCGTGTTCCTGGAATTGACCGGTGCGAAAGTGGAAGGGCGCTTCGGCGCAGTGGGCGCCATGAAGGAAGCGCTGCTTGCGGGCGAGCCGTGCGACGTGATGATCGTCACCGCCCCCATGGTCGCCGAGCTGCAGAACGACCGACGCCTGATCGTCGATTCCGAAGCGCCGCTCGGCCGCGTGCGGACCGGCATTGCCGTCCGGGCGAGCGACCCGGTGCCCGCGATTTCCACGCCCGAGGCGCTGAGGGCCAGCCTGCTCGCCGCGAGCGCGATCTACTTTCCCGATGCGCAGCGCTCGACTGCCGGCATCCATTTCGCGTCGGTGCTCGCCAAGTTGGGCATCGCCAATGAAGTCGCTGCGCGCCTTCGCACCTTTCCGAACGGCGCGACGGCGATGCGCGAACTGGCGGCGGAGTCGCGCCGGGGCGCGATCGGCTGCACGCAGATCACCGAAATCAAGTACACGCCCGGCATCACGCTGGCCGGGCCGTTGCCGGAGGCTTTCGAACTCGCGACGGTCTACACCGCCGCCGTGAGCACGACCGCACGCAATCCGGCATTGGCGCAGCGCTTCGTCGCGCTGCTGTCGGGGCCGACCTCGCGCTGCCTGCGCGCGCAGGGCGGCTTCGAGATCAGCTGAAGAATTCCTTCGCCTTGTCGAACCAGCCCTTGTCGGTGGGGCTGTGCTTGTCGCCGCCCTTCTTGAGGGATTCGTCGAGTTCCTTCAGGAGCTTGCGCTGGTGCTCGGTGAGCTTGACCGGGGTTTCGACCCGCACGTGGCAGTACAGGTCGCCGGGGTAGCTCGAGCGCACACCCTTGATGCCCTTGCCGCGCAGGCGGAACTGCTTGCCGCTTTGCGTGCCGTCCGGAATGTCGATCGCCGCCGGCCCCTTGAGCGTGGGCACGCTGATCTCGCCGCCCAGCGCCGCGGTCGTGATGCTGACCGGCACCACGCAATGCAGGTCGTCGCCATCGCGCTCGAAGATGTCGTGCTTCTTGAGGCGGATCTCTATATAGAGATCCCCCGGTGGGCCGCCATTGGTGCCGGGCTCGCCATTGCCGGAACTGCGGATGCGCATGCCGTCGTCGATGCCGGCCGGGATCTTCACTTCCAGCGTCTTGTTGTTCTTGATCTTTCCCTGGCCGTGGCAAGTGGTGCACGGCTCCGGAATGATCTTGCCCGAGCCATGGCAGGTCGGGCAGGTCTGCTGCACGCTGAAGAAGCCCTGGCGCATCTGCACCGCGCCCTGGCCATGGCAGGTGGTGCAGGTGATCGGCTTGGTGCCCGGCTTGGCGCCGGAACCTTTGCAGGTGCCGCATTCGTCCCAGCTCGGGATGCGGATCTGGGCGTCCTTGCCGTCGGCGGCTTCCTCGAGCGTGATTTCCATCGCATAGCTCAGGTCGCTGCCGCGGTAGACCTGGCGGCCGCCGCGCGCGCCGCCACCGCGTTGACCGAACACGTCGCCGAAGATGTCGCCAAAGGCTTCCGCGAAGCCGCCGAAGCCTTCCGCGCCCGGTCCGCGCATGTTCGGGTCGACACCCGCGTGGCCGTACTGGTCGTAGGCCGCGCGCTTCTGGCCGTCGGACAGCATTTCGTAGGCTTCCTTGACCTCCTTGAACTTGGCCTCCGCTTCCTTGCTGGAGTCCCCGTGGTTGCGGTCAGGGTGGTGCTTCATCGCGAGCTTGCGATAAGCCTTCTTGATTTCGTCCTCGCCAGCGTTCTTGGGGACGCCGAGGATCTCGTAGTAGTCGCGTTTGGTGGCCATGATGGGGTCGGGGCGGGGTCGTCAGGAAGCGGGAGCTTGAAGCGGAAAAGGCTGGACCACCTTTTCGGGGCGGTCCAGCCTTGGATCAGGGTCTGAGGATCAGCCCTTCTTGACTTCCTTCACTTCGGCGTCGACGACGTTGTCGTCCGCCGGAGCGCTCGCAGCTTCGGGGCCTGCACCAGCCGCGGCACCGGCCGCGCCTGCGGCAGCCTGTGCGTCCGCGTACATCTTCTCGCCGAGCTTCTGGCTGGCGGCCATCAGCGTGTTGGTCTTTTCCTCGATGGCGGACTTGTCTTCACCCTTCAGGGCTTCCTCGACGTCCTTCATCGCGGCTTCGATCTTTTCCTTTTCGCCGGCATCGAGGCTGCCGCCGTGTTCGCCCAGCGACTTCTTCACGCTGTGAACCATGGCTTCACCCTGGTTGCGCGCCTGGGCGAGCTCGACCTTCTTCTTGTCCTCGGCCGCGTTCAGCTCGGCGTCCTTCACCATCTTCTGGATCTCGTCTTCCGACAGGCCCGAGTTCGCCTTGATGGTGATCTTGTTTTCCTTGCCGGTGCCCTTGTCCTTGGCGCCGACGTGCAGGATGCCGTTCGCGTCGATGTCGAAGCTCACCTCGATCTGCGGCGTGCCGCGCGATGCCGGCGGAATGCCTTCGAGGTTGAATTCGCCGAGCAGCTTGTTGCCGGCGGCGACTTCGCGTTCGCCCTGGAACACCTTGATCGTGACGGCCGGCTGGTTGTCCTCGGCGGTCGAGAAGGTCTGCGCGAACTTCGTCGGGATCGTGGTGTTCTTCGTGATCATCTTGGTCATCACGCCGCCCATCGTCTCGATGCCGAGCGACAGCGGGGTCACGTCCAGCAGCAGCACGTCCTTGCGGTCGCCCGACAGCACCTGGCCCTGAATGGCGGCGCCGACGGCCACGGCTTCGTCAGGGTTCACGTCCTTGCGCGGTTCCTTGCCGAAGAACTCCTTGACCTTGTCCTGCACCTTGGGCATGCGGGTCATGCCGCCGACCAGGATCACGTCGCTGATGTCCGACACGCTGACGCCGGCATCCTTGATGGCGGTGCGACAGGGCGCAATGGTGCGTTCGATCAGTTCGTCCACCAGGCTTTCGAGCTTGGCGCGCGTCAGCTTGATGTTCAGGTGCTTCGGACCCGACGCATCGGCCGTGATGTAGGGCAGGTTGATGTCGGTCGCGGCGCTGTTCGACAGTTCGATCTTGGCCTTTTC
The DNA here is from genome assembly GCF_014192575.1 of Variovorax sp. Sphag1AA. Lineage (GTDB taxonomy): Bacteria > Pseudomonadota > Gammaproteobacteria > Burkholderiales > Burkholderiaceae_C > Variovorax. The sequence goes on from NZ_JACHYC010000002.1 coordinate 849,009, forward strand.
GGCCGCTTCCTTCAGGCGCTGCAGCGCGAGCACGTCCTTGGAGAGGTCGACGCCCTGGTCCTTCTTGAACTCGGAAATGATGTAGTCAATGATGCGCTGGTCGAAGTCTTCGCCGCCCAGGAAGGTGTCGCCGTTGGTCGACAGCACCTCGAACTGCTTCTCGCCGTCGACGTCGGCGATCTCGATGATCGAGATGTCGAACGTGCCGCCGCCGAGGTCATACACCGCGATCTTGCGATCGGCCTTGTCATGCTTGTCCAGGCCGAAGGCCAGCGCTGCGGCGGTCGGCTCGTTGATGATGCGCTTGACGTCCAGACCGGCGATGCGGCCGGCGTCCTTGGTGGCTTGGCGCTGGCTGTCGTTGAAGTAGGCCGGCACGGTGATCACCGCTTCGGTCACGGTTTCGCCGAGATAGTCTTCGGCGGTCTTCTTCATCTTGCGAAGAATTTCGGCGCTGATCTGCTGGGGCGCGAGCTTCTTGCTGCGCACTTCGACCCAGGCGTCGCCGTTGTCGGCCTTGGTGATGCTGTAGGGCATCAGGTCGATGTCCTTCTGGACTTCCTTCTCTTCGAACTTGCGGCCGATGAGTCGCTTGACTGCGTAGATGGTGTTCTTGGGGTTGGTGACCGCCTGGCGCTTGGCCGAGGCACCGACCAGCACTTCACCATCTTCCTGATACGCCACGATCGAGGGCGTCGTACGGGCGCCTTCGGAGTTCTCGATCACGCGCGTCGTATTGCCTTCCATGATCGCCACGCACGAATTCGTGGTGCCGAGGTCGATGCCGATGATTTTGGCCATGTTGTTGCTCCTGGGGATCTGAAATGAGGTTGTTGTGAACTTGTGGATAACCCAGTGCGATTCAAGGGATCAGCTGGGGTTTTCCTGTGGGTTTCTTGTTGGCTTTCAGCCCGCGCTGCTGACGGTCACGAGGGCGGGGCGCAGGATGCGGTCGGCGATCGTGTAGCCCTTCTGCAGCACGCTGACGACGGTGTTGGGTTCCTGACCGGGAACCGGAACCATCGAGATGGCCTGGTGCAGGTGCGGGTCGAACTTGCTGCCGGCCGGCGGCGCGATTTCGATGACCTTGTTGCGCTCCAGCGCACTCTTGAGCTGGCGCAGGGTGGCTTCGGTGCCTTCGCGCAGGTGCTCGACGGTGGCGTCCTGCACGGCGAGGCCGGCTTCGAGGCTGTCCAGCACGGGCAGCAGGCTCTCGGCAAAGCCTTCGATGGCGAACTTGCGGCCCTTGCTCACTTCCTCGTCGGCGCGGCGGCGGGCGTTCTGCACGTCGGCCTGGGCGCGGAGGAACTGGTCAGCCAGTTCGGCATTCTTGGCCTGCAATGCGGCGATCTCGGCCTGGGCCGCTGCGAGCGCGTCGGCTTCGTTCGCGGCCTGAGCTGCCTCCAGCTCTTCGGGGCTGGGGGCGCCTTGCAGGGTATCGGGATTCGGTTGGGTGTTTTGCGGGTCTGACATGCTCAATAGGCCGGCAACCAAGCCGGAAATCAACGAGAAACGAACGACAAGCAGCTAACTGGGGTCCGCCGCAGGGTTTTCAAGAAAAAAATGCGCCGGAAAACGGCGCATTTTTCGGCTCTCGGAGAGCCGCTCAGTGGGCGTCGAGCAGCTCGACGTCGAACTTGAGGGTTGCGTTCGGCGGAATCACGCCGCCGGCGCCGCGTGCACCGTAGCCGAGCGATGCCGGAATGATCAGGGTGCGCTTGCCGCCGATCTTCATGCCGGCGACGCCTTCGTCCCAGCCCTTGATGACCTGGCCGGCGCCCAGCGAGAAGGCGAAGGGGTCGTTGCGGTCGCGGCTGGAGTCGAACTTGGCGCCTTGCACGCCGTCGTTGTAGAGCCAGCCGGTGTAGTGCACGTGCACGTGATGGCCGGGCTTGGCTTCGGCGCCGTCGCCGACCGTGGTGTCTTCGTACTGCAGGCCGGAGGGGGTGGTGGGCATGGTGCGCTCCTGTGGAATGTGGAGGAAACCGCGCAGTTTAACGAGGCTGGAGGCGTGTTCCTGCAGGCGGTGATGCCGTCAGGCCGTGCTATGGCGACGGCGCGGGCGCTTTCTTGGCCTGGCCTTGCTGCCACTTCGCGGCGAAAGCCTGCAGGTCGGACAACCGCTTGAGCAGGTCCTGCCCGCTCAGCGTCAGGCTGTATCCCTCATGGCCATGGCTGACGAGGCCTGCTTCGCGCAGTTCCTTGATGCGGGTGTTGAGCGTGTTCGGGGTGATGCCGCCAACGCTGTCCTGCAGCAGGCGGAAGGTCTGGGCATGTCCGTCACGCAGGGCCCAGAGGACGCGCAGCGCGTAGCGGGCTTCCAGCAGCGCGAGCAACTGGCTGATCGCTGCGTTTTCCTTGCCACTCATCGACATCAGACTCCTCGGGAACACGGCAGCCGGTGCGGCCACTTTCTTCTTGTGACAGACCCGTGACCCCACGAGCCGGGCGGCGACTATAGCCCAGAAGGTCGACGATTGCTACAACTTTAATAGCTGAGAAGGCAGGCAGGCTGCGGGCTGTGAGCGTGCGAGTTCAGGCTGCCGCGTAGTTCGCCATCGGTTCGCCGAGGCGGATGGGGCGCGCGGGCGCCCAGTCCGGGTTGAAGGTCACGGACGGGGAGGGGAAGAGCAGCACGACCGTCGAGCCGAGCAGGAAGCGGCCCATTTCGTCGCCCTTCTTCAGCACGATCTGCTGGTCGTCGTAGCGCCACTCGCGGATCTCGCCATGTCGCGGCGGATTCACCACGCCGTGCCACACCGTCGCCATGCTGCCGACGATGGTCGCTCCCACGAGCACCAGCACGAAAGGTCCACGCGCGGTTTCGAAGACACACACGACGCGCTCATTGCGAGCGAAGAGGCCAGGCACCCCGCGCGCAGTCGTGGGGTTGACCGAGAACAGGTCGCCGGGGACGTAGGTCATGCGCAGCAACCGGCCGTCGCATGGCATGTGGATGCGGTGGTAGTCGCGCGGGCTGAGGTAGAGCGTCGCGAAGCTGCCGTGCTTGAAGCGCTCGGCGAGTGCCGCATCACCGCCGACCAGCGCGGTGGTCGTGTAACTGTGGCCCTTGGCCTGGAAGATCTGATCGCCCTCGATCGGGCCGAACTGGCTGATCGCGCCGTCGACTGGCGCCACGAGGTCGGCATCGGCGATCGGCCGCGCGCCGGGCTTCAGCGCGCGCGTGAAGAATTCGTTGAAGCTTGGATAGCTCGCGATGTCGCTGTCGAGCGCTTCGCTCATGTCGACGCCGTACTTGTCGACGAAGCGCCGGATGATCCAGGTCGTCACCGCGCCGCGTTCCTTGCCCGCGACCCACCCGGCAAAGGAGGTCAATGCCTGCTTCGGGATCAGGTACTGCGGCAGGACGGCGAAGCGATCGGACAAGGGCGTTCTCGGCTAAAGCGGTGGGCGATTCTATCGATCGGTCCGGACCCGGCCGGGTCGGACGGCGGGCCGTCAACGGAGCGGCCCGCGCCGCACGACGCGGTCTACCCGGTTACTCGGGCTTGATGTTCGCGGCCTTGATGACCTGCGCCCACTTCTCGACCTCGGCCTTCTGGAAGGCTGCGATCTGCGTGGTCGTCATGTCGGCCGGCAGCATGCCGAAGCTCTTGAGCTTCTCCTGCATCTCGGGCTCCGCGAGGATCGTGCGGATTTCCTTGTGAAGCCGGTCGATGACCGGCGCCGGCGTGCCCGCGGGCACGAAGATCGCCTGCCACGACAGCACTTCGAAGTTCTCCAGGCCGGGAATGCCCGATTCGGCGACCGTGGGCACATCGGGCATCGACGCCAGGCGCTTGGACGAGGTCACCGCGATGGCGCGCAGCTTGCCGCTCTGGATGTGCGGGCCGGCGACGACGGTGGTGTCGAACATCATGTCGACCTGGCCGCCGATCACGTCCTGGATCGCAGGGCCGCTGCCCTTGTACGGAATATGCGTGAACTTCACGCCGGACTTGTAGGCCAGCAGTTCGAGCGCCAGGTGCTGCGACGTGCCGGTGCCCGCCGATGCCGACGAAAGGCCACCGGGCTTGGCCTTGCTGGCTTGGAGCACATCCTTCAGCGTCTTGTACGGGCTCGCCTGGTTGACGACCAGCACGACCGGATTGGTGCCGATCAGCGTGACCGGCGCGAAGGACTTCTGCGGGTCGTAGCCGATCCTCGGGTAGAGGCTGATGTTGATCGCGTGCGAGCTGATCGTGCCGCCCAGCAGGGTGAGGCCATCAGGCGCTGCGCGCGAGGCCATTTCGGAGCCGATGCTGCCGCCCGCGCCGCCCTTGTTGTCCACCACCACGGTGGTGCCCAGCGCGGTGCCCAGCTTCTGCGAGATCAGCCGCGCCAGCACATCGGTCGTGCCGCCGGCGGGGAAGGGCACCATGTAGGTGATCGTCTTGCCGCCCGGCCACTGGGACTGTGCGAAGGTGGGCAATGAGGGCAAGGCGCCGGCCATCGAGGCGAGCGCGGTTTGGATGAGTGTGCGGCGCTGCATGAACATGTCTCCAGGGGGAAAAAGGGGCCGCGCCGTTCTTTTCGTTGTCGTCGTTGCGGCCATGGGAAGGCTCAAGGCTTGATGTTGAGCTTGGTGATGAGGTCCTTGTAGTAGGCGTTGTCCTTGGCCAGCGTCTGCGCGAAGGCCGCGCCGTCGGTGTAGACGTAGCCCAGGTTGAGCTTGTCCATCGCCTCGCGCATCACCGGTTCGGCGGCGGTCTTGGCGGTGATTTCGCGCAGCTTGGCCATCACTTCGGGCGGCGTGTTCTTGGGCGCGCCGAGGCCGCGCCAGGTGCCGATCGAGAGATCGATGCCGCGTTCCTTGGCGGTCGGCACGTTTTCGAAGCCCTTCACGCGCTTGTCGGCCATGACCATCAGCATCTTGAGCTTGCCGGACTGCACATACGTGGAGACTTCGGCGGGGCTGACCGCCACCGCCTCGATGTGGCCGCCGAGCAGCGCCAGCACCGCCGGTGCCGCGCCCTGGAACGGAATGTGGCCGAACTTCGCACCGGTCTTGTCTTCCAGCGCCGACGCGGCGAGATGCCAGATCGAGCCGTTGCCGGAATTGCCCACGCGAACGCTCTCGGGGCTCTTCTTCGCGGCTGCGAGGAATTCCTCGATCGTGTTCCACGGCGCATCGGCCTTGACCGTGATCGCGGCCGGGTCGGCGTTGAGCTGCGCGATCGGCTGGAAGTCGTCGTACTTGAACTTGGCGAGGCCGAGGTGCGGCAGGGTCAGCAGTTCGACCGTGAGCACCGCGATCTTGTAGCCGTCGGGCTTCGAGTTGATGACCTCGGTCCATCCGATCGCGCCACCCGCGCCAGCCTTGTTCACGACGACCATGCTCTGCGACATGTGCTTGCGGCTCGCATCCGCGAAAGTGCGCGCGAGGCCGTCGGTGCCACCGCCGGGCTGGTAGGGCACCATGAGTTCGATCGCGTGATTGGGGAAGTCCGTCTCTGCCGCGGCTGGGGCGGCGAGGCCGAGCGAGAGGGCAGCTGCCGCCGAGATCGCGGCCACGCCGCGCAGAAGGGTCGTTTTCAAGTCTTGTCTCCGTAGTTGTCGATGGAAAAGCGAGCGGCGGGTCAGGGCATGTACTGCCCGCCGTTCACTTCGAGGATCTGCCCGGTGACGTAGCCCGAAAGCTGCGGCGAGGCGAGATAGAGGAAGGCGCCGACGCATTCGTCCGGTTCGCCGATGCGGGCCATCGGGATCGACGCCTTGAAGGATTCGAGCATTTGCGGCGTCGAGTAACGATCGTGGAACGGCGTCTGGATGACGCCGGGCGCCACTGCGTTGACGCGGATGTTGTCGCCCGCGAGTTCCTTCGCGAGTCCGCGCGTCGCAGTGCTCACGAAGCCCTTTGCCCCCGCGTACAGGTAGGCGCCGGGGCCGCCCCCATGTCGAGCGGCGACCGAAGTCACGTTGATGATGGCGCCGCCGCGTCCCTGTGCGCGCATCAGCGGCACCACCTCGCGGCAGAAGTCCAGCACTGACCGCGCATTGAGGTGAAGCACCTCGTCGAAGAGGCGATCGTCGAACTCGGTGATCGGCATCCGCTTGACGAGGCCGCCGGCGTTGTTGACCAGCACGTCGATGCTGCCGAGCCGCTCGTTGACTTCCTTGACCACGCGCGTGATCGCGGCGCTGTCGCGCACATCGGCCTGCACGGCGAAGGCTTCACCGCCCGCGGCCTTGATGGTCGCGACGACCTGTTGGGCGGCGTCCGTGGAGCTGTTGTAGTGCACGGCCACGCGCATGCCGCGCGCCGCGTACGCAACGGCCACTGCAGCGCCGATGCCTGTGCTGGCGCCGGTGACGAGGGCCGTCTTGTTCTTGAGGTCTTCCATGTGCGACTCCAGGGAACGAAAAGAAGCTCTGTGTTGTAGTCGACATCGCGGCGGACGTCGACAGCCGTTCGGCTCAGGTCACCGGCGCCGGATTGAACAGCACCAGGGCGTTGTGCAGCTTCCACTGCTCGGCCCAGGTCTTCTTCCTGCCGCTGGCAACGTCGAGCATCAGGCGGAACAGCTCCCAGCCCACCTCCTCGATGGAGACTTCGCCATCGGCGATGCGACCTGCGTTCACATCCATCAGGTCATGCCAGCGCCGCGCCAGATCGCTGCGCGTGGCCACCTTGATCACCGGCACTTCGGCCAGGCCATAGGGCGTGCCCCGGCCGGTGGTGAACACATGCAGGTTGATGCCCGCAGCCACCTGCAGCGTGCCGCAGATGAAGTCGCTGGCCGGCGTGGCCGCGTAGATCAGGCCCTTCTGCTTGACCTTCTCTCCGGGCGAGATCACCCCCGAGATCGGCGCGCTGCCGGACTTGACGATCGAGCCCATCGCCTTCTCCACGATGTTGGACAGGCCCCCCTTCTTGTTGCCCGGCGTGGTGTTGGCGCTGCGGTCCACGCGGCCCTTGTCCAGGTAGGCGTCGTACCAGGCCATCTCGCGGATCATGGCGTCGGCCACTTCCGGCGTGGTCGCACGCGAGGTGAGCTGGTCGATGCCGTCGCGCACCTCGGTGACTTCGGAGAACATCACCGTCGCGCCGGCGCGCACCAGCAGGTCGGTGCAAAAGCCCACGGCCGGATTGGCCGTGACGCCCGAGAACGCATCGCTGCCGCCGCACTGCACGCCCACCACGAGCTCGCTGGCGGGCACCGTCTCGCGCTGTCGGGTGTTCAGGCGCTCCAGGTGCTCCTCGGCCTGGCGCATGATCGACTCGATCATCGACATGAAGCCCACATGGGCGTCGTCCTGCAGGCAGACCACGTCGAGCTTGCTGTCGGCGCTCTCGCCCACGTCCGCGACGTTGCGCTCGTCGATGAGAGGGATGGTCCCCGGCGGCAGCAGGCGCTCGGGCTGCAGCTTCTCGCAGCCCAGGCTCACCACCATCACCTCGCCGCCGAAGTTGGGGTTCAGGCTGATGTTGCGCAGCGTGCGGATGGGCACCACCGCGTCGGGTGCGTCGATGGCCACGCCGCAGCCGTAGGTGTGCTCCAGCGCGACGACGTCGTCGACGTTGGGAAACCTCGGCAGCAATTCCTTCTTGATGCGATCGACGGCGAACTCGGTCACCCCGGCCACGCACTGCACGGTCTGGGTGATCGCCAGGATGTTGCGGGTGCCCACGGAGCCGTCCGGATTGCGAAAGCCCTCGAAGGTGAAGCCTTCCAGCGGGGGCATCTCGGGCGGCTTGACGGTGGCGATGGGCAGGCCTTCGAGCTCGCGCGCGGCGGGCATCTTGAGGAGGCGCTCATGAACCCAGCTGCCGGCTGCGATGTCCTTGAGGGCGAAGCCGATGGTGACGTTGTAGCGGCGCACTTCGCCGCCTTCGGGGATGTCGACCAATGCGACCTTGTGCGCCTGGGGCACCTTCTCGCGCAGGGTCAGGCCCGAGGGAAAGGCGGTGCCCGCCGGCAGGCCGCCGTCGTTGGCCACGATCGCGACGTTGTCGCGCTCGTGCATGGTGATGTAGAGAGGAGGGCGGTCGGATGTGGAAGACATGGACTTTCTTGGGTCAGGTCTCGAGCATGATGCTCTCAACCCAGTTGGGCCCTTGGCCCGCAGGGCATTCGCCGAGCGTCTGCAGAGCGCCTGTCGCTCCATCGATTTCATACAGCCGCAGCCGATGCGAGCGTTGCCCGGCCGCGATCAGGAAGCGACCATCCGGCGTGATGTTGAAGCCGCGCGGCTGCGTTTCGGTCGGCACATGACCGACCAGCGCCAGCGTGCCGTTCGCGGGGTCGACGCGGAAGGCCGCAAGGGTGTCGGAACGCCGCTCGCTGCTGTAGAGGAAGCGCCCGTCCGGCGTGAGGTGCAAGTCGGATGCCCACGGGTCGCCGCTGAAGCCTGGTGGCAGCGAGCTGATCGTCTGCAGCGGCGGCAGCAGGGTGCCGGCGCTCGAATCGAACGAGAGAACATCGATGGCGCCGTCCAGCTCGTTGAGCAGGTAGACGAAACGCGCGTCGCGGCTGAACACGAAGTGCCGGGGGCTCGCCGAGGCGTGCGGCTGCAACGTGGGTGGTGTGTTGGGCGTCAGTTGCCCCGTGCTCGCGTCGAAGCGAAGCTGGACGACGACGCCCGCGCCCAGCGTGCTGGCAAAGACGAAGCGGTTCGACGGATCGGCCTGGATCGCGTGCGCGTTGGGGCCGGTCGGCACCACCTGCTGCGTGGCCTGCACCACGCCGTCGGCATTGATCGCATTGACGGCGATCTGGTTGCCGCCATACGAGGCGCTCAAGAGATAACGACCGGCGCGATCGGTCGCGATGTACGCCATGCTGTGCGGCAAGGCCGCCGCGCCCAGGGGCGTGAGCTGGCCGGTCTTCGGGTCGATCGCGAAGCTCAGCGCCTCGCGAGGCTCCGAGCGCCGTGCGGCGTAGAGCCGCCGGCGGTCGGGGCTCAATGCGAGCGGCATCACTTCCCCGCCGACCTGCACGGTCTGCACCGGCACGAGCGTCGGTTGGGCGGGGTCGAGATGCAGGACGTTGATGTCGCCGCTCTCGGCGTTGGAGACGTAGACGCAGAACATCGTCAGAACACGGGATGGCCGTTGATGATCGATGGCAGCCAGGTCGAGAACGAAGGCACGTAAGTCACCAGCGTGATCGCGATGAAGATCGCCAGGTAGTAGGGCCACGCTGTCTTCGTGGCTTCACCGATGGAGATCTTGCCGATCGCGCAGCCGATGAACTGCACCGTGCCCACCGGCGGATGCACAAGGCCCAGTGCGCAGTTGAGCAGCAGCATCATCCCGAACTGCACCGGGCCAACGCCCATCTGGATGGCCAGCGGCAGGAAGAGCGGCGTCGTTATCAGGATGTGCGCGGCCATGTCCAGAAACACACCCAGGAAGATCTGGATGATGTTGATGTACAGCAGCATCAGCCACGGCGTGGTGGTTGCTGCCAGCAGCGCCGCCTCGATCGTGTCGGGAATCTCCAGGTACGCCATCTGGTAGCGCAGCATGTTCGACACGCCGATCAGCAGCAGGATCACGCCCGTGGTCTTCGAGGCCTTGGCCAGCGACTTGAGCAGCGCCTGCTTCGTCATCGTGCGGTAGACAACGACGGTGAGAAGCAGCGAATAGGTCACTGCGATCGCTGCGGCTTCAGTAGCCGTTGCAACGCCTTGCATCACGCAGAACAGGATGATGGCGATCACCAGCAATCCAGGGATCGCGGCGATGAAGGTGCGCACCACCGTGCCCCAGCCCGGGAAGCGCTCGATCATCGTGCTGCCGTCTTCGCGCTTCGGGTAGCCGTACTTCTTGGCCTGCCAGTACGCGGCGACCAGCATGCAGACCATGATCCAGAAGACCGGGATCAGGCCCGCGAACATCAGGTCGCCGATCGACACGCCCTTGATCATGTGACCAGCGATCTCTCCCACCGCGGCTTGCGCTGCGAAGGCGTAGATGATCATGTTGTGCGAGGTCGGCATCAGCGCGCCCGAGAGCGATGCGTGCGTGGTCACGTTGACCGCGTAGGCGGCGCTGTAGCCCTCCTTCTTCATGACCGGGATCAGCACGCCGCCCATGGCCGACGTGTCGGCAACCGGCGAGCCCGAGACGCCGCCGAACAGCGTCGAGGCGACCACGTTGGCAAGGCCGAGTCCGCCCTTCCAGTGGCCGACGAGGCTGCGCGCGAAGGCGACGATCTTGTCCGCGATTCCGCCGTGCAGCATCAGCTCGCCCGAGAAGATGAAGAAGGGAATGGCCAGGAACGAGAACACGTTCATGCCGGAGACCATCATCTGGATCGCCGTCTCGAAGGGCAGGCCTTCGTAGGCGAAGGTCAGGAGACAGCTCAACCCGATCGCGAACGCGACGGGCATCCCGAGAACCAGGAAGACCAGGAAACTGAGAGACAGCAGCGTCAATGCCATGATGGAACGACCTCGTGGCCGGAGAATTGGGAGACGAGGTGCTCGACGGAAAACAGCGTGATCAGCACACCGGCAGCGAGAACCGGGAGGTAGCGGATGGCTTCGGAAATGCCGAGGGTCGGAATGGTGGTCTCGCGTGTCGACGTCGCCATCTCCACGCCGCCGGCGACGAGCGCCACGGCGAAGGCGATGGTGAGGACGTACACGACGACCTTGCACCAGAACTGCCCCTTCGGGGGCAGTGTCTTCACCAGCGAATCCAGGCCGATGTGCCCGGCGTCCCGCACACCTGCGGAAGCGCCGAACATGGCGACCGAGACCACCAGCAGCAGTGCAACCTGTTCTACATAGGCAGGCGCGTCATTGAAGGCGTAGCGGAGGACCACGCCATAGACGACCACACCCAGCAGGCCCACCAGGCAGATGCACGCGAGGTACATCGCCCAACGCGAGAGCCTCGCGTTCAGTTGGGTTAGCAAGGTCATCGCGCCGCATTACTTGGTGTCGACGATTTCCTGTACCAGCGCCTTGAGTTCAGGCGTGGTGGCGAACTTGTCCCACACAGGCTTCTCGACTTCGACGAAGGCCTTGCGGTCGATCTCGGCAGCCGGCACGACCTTCGCGCCACCCTTGATCACGGAAGCCTTGGCGTCCTTCTCGCGCGGTTCCCAGAGCTTGACGTAGTAGGGCACCGATTCCTTCGCGGCCTTGCGGATCTGCGCTTGTTCTTCCTTCGGCAGGGTGTCCCAGATCTTCTTGGAGAACACCAGCACTTCGGGCGTCATCACGTGCATCGTTTCCGAAAACACGGGAGCGGCTTCGAAGTGCTTGGCTTCTTCGTAGGACGGATAGTTGTTCTCGGCAGCATCCACCAGACCCGTCTTGAGGCCGGTGTAGACCTCGGCGATCGGCATCGGGGTGGGCGATGCGCCCATCGCGCCCACGAGGCTCACCATCAGGTCCGAAGGCTGCACGCGGATCTTCAGGCCCTTCATGTCGCCCACGGTCTTGATCGGCTTCTTGGCGTACACCGAGCGGGCGCCGCTTTCGTAGAAGGCGAGGCCGACGAAGCCAGCCTTATCGAACGAAGCGAGGATCTTGTCGCCGGTCGGGCCGTACATCACCTTGCGGAAATGGTCGATGTCGCGGAACAGGAAGGGCAGCGACGGAATCACCGACTCAGGCACGATGCCGTGGAACGAGGCGCTGCTCACGCGGACCATGTCGAGCGCGCCGATCTTCACCTGTTCGACCGTGTCCTTCTCCGAGCCCAGCGAGCTGTCGGCGAAGATCTTGATCTTGTCCTTGCCGCCGGTCGCGGCGGAGAGCTGGTCGCTCATGTACTTCACCGCCATGTTGGTCGGGAAGTCCTTGGAGTGCACTTCCGCCGAGCGGAAGTCGCGCGCTTGCGCGTGGGTGGCAGCAAGAGCGACCACGGCGGTGGCGATCAGGCTGAGCAGTTGGCGATTCTTCATGTCTCTTCCTTTGTTGGATGTGGATCTGGAAAAAGTGAGTTGAGGAGGGGTGATCTGTCGCTTATTCGAAGGGGCCCTGCGCGGTGAAGCCGCCGCCCTGGTAGATGGCATTCGGATCGGTGGGCGCGACCGGCGGCTGCGCCTCGACCTTCGCGCGGAAGACTTCCGAGGTGTCCTTCGGGGCGTAGCCGAGATGCGCGGCTGCGCTGTTGTCCCACCACACGTCCTTGTTCGCGGACGCGCCGTAGACGATGGTGTGCTTCACGTCCGGCGTGAAGAGCGACTTCTCGATGAGCGAGGTCAGGTCGTCGTAGCTCAGCCAGGTGCTCATCATCCGGCGGTTGGCCGGCTCGGGGAAAGAGGAGCCGATGCGGATACTCACCGTCTCGATGCCCCAGCGGTCGAAATAGAACTGCGCCACGTCCTCGCCGAAGGACTTCGACAGGCCGTAGTAGCCGTCGGGCCGGCGCAGGGCATGCGCGTCGAGGTGTTCCGTCTGCTTGTAGAAGCCGATCACGTGGTTCGAGCTTGCGAACACCACGCGCTTCACGCCATGGCGGCGCGCTGCCTCGTAGATGTGGAAGACGCCCTTGATGTTGCCTTCGAGGATTTCCTCGAACGGGCGCTCGACCGAGACGCCGCCCAGGTGCACGATGGCGTCGCAGCCGGCCACGAGTGCATCGACGGCTTTCTTGTCGGAGAGGTCGCAGGGCACGACTTCTTCATGAGGGCCCGCCGCTGGGGCCAGCGAAGCGATGTCAGAAAGACGAAGGATGTCGGCATAGGGGCGAAGGCGCTCGCGAAGCACCTTGCCGAGGCCGCCCGCGGCGCCGGTCAGCAGCAGGCGGGAAACGCGTTGGGAGGGGGTTGTCTCGCTCATGGAATTTCCGGATCTCTTGTCGTAAGTTATCGGTTGTCGTACAACAGCGCGGCGATTATCATCACGCCATGTCGAACCTGTCAACGGGGTCAACCTCAACCACAGATCAACCCGTATTCGGCGCCAACCCGCGCCGGAGAGGACGGGGCCTGGCGCACGGGCTGGTCGACGATCTCGGCGAGAAGATTCGCAGCCAGCAGTTGCGTCCGGGGGACAAGCTTCCGACCGAATCGGCCATCATGCAGGCCTACGGCGTCAGCCGCACCGTGGTGCGCGAGGCGCTCTCCAAGCTTCAGGCCGCTGGCCTGGTCGAAACGCACCACGGCATCGGCACCTTCGTGCTGCAGCCCAAGACCGCTGGCATGTTCCGGCTCGATGCGTCGGAACTCGCGGCCTCCGTCGATGTGCTGGCGGTGCTCGAGCTCCGCATCAGCCTCGAGACCGAGTCCGCCGGACTCGCCGCCACACGCCGTACCGACGAGCAACTTGCGGCGATGCGCGAAGCGCTTGACGACTTCGAGCGCAATGTGGCAGTGGCGGGGGACACCGTCGCCCCCGATTTCCGCTTTCACCTCGAAATCGCGCAGGCGACCGGCAATCAGTACTTCGCGGACATCATGAGCCACCTGGGCACCACGATCATTCCGCGCACACGTATCACCGCCATCCGCAACTATGACCGGCGCGGCGAATACCTCACACGCGTGAATCGCGAGCACGAGGAGATCTACGCGGCGATCGCGCGGCGCGATCCGGACTCCGCGCGGGCTGCGATGCGCATCCACCTGACGAACAGTCGCGAACGACTGCGTGTTGCGCAGGAGGCGGCACGCAACGCCTCCGAAGGTGCGCCTGCCGCTGATGCGGCTGCCGCCCCGGGCGCCTCGCCTACGGCCTGAAACCGATTGTCTGAAGCGCTGGACATCGCATCAGACTAGTTGTACGATGACTGACGACGAGCGGTGGCAACACTGCCTGTCACCCGATTCACTGCATCCGGAGACAAAACCCATGACCTTGAACCGCCGCGAACTCATGCTTGGCGCGCTCGGCGCAGGCCTAGTGACCACTGGTGCCGCCCATGCAGCCGATGCGTGGCCTTCGAAGCCAATCCGTATCGTCGTGCCCTACCCGCCGGGCGGGTCGTCAGACATCATTGCGCGAATCATCAGCGTGCAGCTGTCTGAGGCGCTCAAGCAGTCCGTCATCGTCGAGAACAAGGCGGGCGCCAACGGCAACCTCGGCGCCGACTATGTCGCGAAAGCCCCGGCCGACGGTTACACGGTGCTCTTGTGCGATGTCGGCGCGCTGGCGATCAGCCCCTCGGTCTACCCGAAGCTCTCGTTCGATCCGTCGAAGGACCTGCGCGGCGTGACCATGCTGGCCTATTCGCCGCACCTGCTGGTGGTGCACCCCTCGGTGCAGGCCAGCAACCTCAAGGAACTGATCGCGCTGTCGAAGAAGTCCGATCTCAACTTCGCGGTGACGGCCACCGGCAGCGCGCCGCATCTTGCCGGCGTGGCGCTCGAGCGCGCAAGCGGCGCGCGCTGGCAGTACGTGCCCTACAAGGGCGGTGTGCAGGCAGTGCAGGACACCGTCGCCGGCCAGACCCAGGTCCTGATGAACGGCATGCTGGCGACTTGGCCGCACGTGCAGAGCGGCAAGCTCAAGGTGCTCGGCGTTTCGAAGCCGACGCGCATGCCGCTGATTGGCGAAGTCCCGACCATCGCGGAGCAGGGCGTCCCTGGCTTCGAATCCGGCACATGGCAAGGCGTTCTGGTGCCGCGCGGCACGCCCGAAGCGGTCGTCCAGCGCCTGAACAAGGAGCTGATCGCGATCATTCGCTCGACCGACGTGCGCTCGCGGCTCGCCGGGCAGGGAGCCGAAGTCGTAACGATGACGCCACCCGAACAGGACCAGTTCTTCGACAAGGAACGCGCCCGCTGGGCGAAGGTCGTTTCCGCCGCGCAAATCAAGCTGGATTGATTTCGCTCACCAACGCTTTTCCCACTGACCCTTTACCCACCACTGCTTCACCATGAATCCTCAAGAACTCAAGTCCATCATGGGCTCCGGCCTGCTGTCGTTCCCTCTGACCGACTTCGACGCGAACGGCGACTTCAACAAGAAGGGCTATATCGAGCGCCTCGAATGGCTGGCTCCCTATGGCGCGAGCGCGCTGTTCGCCGCTGGTGGCACCGGTGAGTTCTTCTCGCTGACCGGCGACGAGTACCCCGAGATCATCAAGACGGCGGTCGAGACCTGCCGCGGCAAGGTGCCGATCATCGCGGGCGCTGGTGGCCCGACCCGCTTCGCGATCCAGTGCGCGCAAGCGGCCGAGAAGGCCGGCGCGCACGGCATCCTGCTGCTGCCTCACTACCTGACCGAAGCCGGCCAGGAAGGCCTCGCGGCGCACGTCGAAGCGGTCTGCAAGAGCGTGAAGTTCGGCGTCATCGTCTACAACCGCGGCCAGAGCAAGCTCTATCCGGAAACGCTCGCCAAGCTCGCCGAGCGCTGCCCGAACCTCGTGGGGTTCAAGGACGGCATCGGCGACATCGAGCTGATGAGCTCCATCTACCTGAAGATGGGCGACCGCTTCGCCTACCTCGGCGGCCTGCCCACGGCGGAGGTCTATGCAGCGGCCTACAAGGCGCTCGGTACGCCGGTGTATTCGTCGGCCGTCTTCAACTTCATCCCGAAGACCGCGATGGAGTTCTACCGCGCCGTCGCCACGGACGACACCGCGACGCAGCATCGCCTGCTCAAGGACTTCTTCATGCCCTATCTGGACATTCGCAACAAGGGCCAGGGCTACGCCGTGAGCATCGTCAAGGCCGGCGCCAAGATCGTCGGCCACGACGCAGGCCCGGTGCGCACGCCGCTCACCGAACTCAAGGCCAACGAGTACGAAGCGCTCGCAGGGCTGATCGCGAAGCTCGGTCCGCAGTAAGCTGGCAGACCGGTCTGTCAGTACGGCGGCGGCCGGCTCCTCCAGGGCCGGGCCGCCTTTTTCTTCTTGATCCATTCCCAAGGACACCGCCATGCAGAAATTCGACAACCTCATCAACGGCGAATGGACCGCCGGCGCCAGCTACAGCGCGAACACCAATCCGAGCAACCTCGCGGACGTGCTGGGCGAATACGCCCAGGGCGACGCTGGGCAGGTCGATGCGGCCGTAGCCGCCGCCACGGCTGCCTTCCCCGCCTGGTCCACCGGCGGCGTGCAGGCGCGCTCGGAAGCGCTGGACAAGATCGGCAATGAAATCCTCGCGCGCAAGGAAGAGCTCGGCACGCTGCTGGCTCGCGAAGAGGGCAAGACCAAGGCCGAGGGCATCGGAGAAGCCACGCGTGCTGCGCAGATCTTCAAGTTCTTCGCGGGCGAATGCCTGCGCCTTTCGGGCGAACTGATTCCGTCGGTGCGCCCTGGCATCGGCATCGAGATCACGCGTGAGCCGGTCGGCGTCGTCGGCCTGATCACGCCGTGGAATTTCCCGATCGCAATCCCGGCCTGGAAGATTGCCCCGGCGTTGGCTTTCGGCAACTGCGTGGTGGTCAAGCCCGCCGACCTCGTGCCCGGCTGCGCCTGGGCGCTGGCCGAGATCATCAGCCGCTCGGGCATCCCGGCCGGCGTGTTCAACCTCGTGATGGGCCGCGGCAGCGTCATCGGCAATGCGCTGGTCAAGCATCCCGGCATCCATGCGATCAGCTTCACCGGCTCGGTGGGTGTGGGCCGCGACATCGCGGTGCAGTGCGCCACCAGCGGCAAGAAGGTGCAACTCGAAATGGGTGGCAAGAACCCGCAGGTGGTGCTCGACGACGCGGACCTGAACCAGGCGGTCGAACTCAGCGTGCAGAGCGCGTTCTATTCGACCGGCCAGCGCTGCACCGCATCCAGCCGCCTGATCGTCACCGAAGGCATCTACCCGAAGTTCATCGAAGCGATGAAGGCTCGCATGGCCAAGATCAAGGTCGGCGATGCACTTGCGCAAGGCACCGACATCGGCCCGGTCTCCAGCGGCAGCCAGCTGCAGCAGGATCTGGAATACGTCGAGATCGGCAAGAAGGAAGGCGCAACGCTGGCTGCGGGCGGCGAGCGACTCAAGCTCGACACCGACGGCTTCTACATGTCGCCCGCGCTGTTCAGCGAATCGGTGGCCGCCATGCGCATCAACAAGGAAGAAATCTTCGGCCCGGTGGCGAGCGTCATCAAGGTGAAGAACTACGAGGAAGCGCTGGCGACTGCCAACGACACCGAGTTCGGTCTTTCCGCAGGCATCGCGACCACGAGCCTGAAGTACGCGACGCATTTCAGGCGCCACAGCCAGGCCGGCATGGTGATGGTGAACCTGCCGACGGCCGGTGTGGACTACCACGTGCCGTTCGGTGGCCGAAAGGGATCGAGCTACGGGCCGCGCGAGCAGGGCCGCTACGCGCAGGAGTTCTTCACCACGGTGAAGACCGCCTACACGCTGGCCTGATGGCTTGAACTCCGGCCTATTTCGGCGCGCGAATCGCCGATTTGGGCCGGAACGCCTTGCAGACCGAATCGTCGGTCTCGAGGTACGGCCCGCCGATCAGGTCGATGCAGTAGGGCACCGCGGCAAAGATGCCCGGCACGACCTGCGTGCCGTCCGGGTTCTTCAGCCCTTCGAGCGTCTCGGCGATCGACTTGGGTTGGCCCGGCAGATTGATGATCAGGCTCTTGTTCCGAATGACTGCGACCTGCCGCGACAGGATCGCGGTCGGAACGAACCGCAGGCTGATCTGCCGCATCTGCTCGCCGAAGCCGGGCATTTCCTTGTGAGCCACGGCCAGCGTGGCTTCAGGCGTCACGTCGCGCAGCGCCGGGCCGGTGCCGCCAGTCGTCAGCACCAGTGAGCAGCCGGCGTCGACCAGTTCGATCAGCGCGCCGCTGATGCCTTCCTTCTCGTCGGGAATCAGGCGCGACGCGAAAGTGATCGGATTGCGCAGCGCACGCTGCAGCCACTCCTGCAGGGCCGGCAGGCCCTTGTCTTCGTAGACCCCGCTGGATGCGCGGTCGCTGATGGAGACGATCCCGATGCGGACCGGGTCGAAGGTGGTGTCGGTCATGCGTCATCCTCGCGGGACTGCTCGGACGCTTCGGCCGCGTGATCTTCGTTGCCATGCACGCGAAGCTGCTCGCGCACGAGCTGGAACACTTCGCGATAGGCCTTGCCCTGGCGCGGCGCCTCGCCGGGAGGCCCGGACTTGATGTCCTTGCGCGCCTGGCGCACCAGCGCGCGCAACTGCTGCGCATCGGTGCCGGGGTGTGTTTCGATCCAGCCGCCGAGTGCGTCGTCGTCGGCGATGAGGCGATCGCGCCAGCGTTCGGCCTCGTGCAGCGCGGCGGCCTCCTGGGCCGGTCCGCGGTTCTGTTCGGCGAGCGCGACACGTACCGCATCGATCACCGACTCGTCCAGACCGCGCATCAGCTTGCCGATGAACTGCATCTGCCTGCGCTTGCCTTCGAAATTGGTGATGCGCCTCGCCTCGCCGATGGCGTCCTTGAGCTTGTCGCCGAGGTCGAGTTGATCGAAGAGACCGGCACGTAGCGTCAGCAGGGCCTCGCCGAGCCCCTGGAGTTCAGCGCTCTCGCGCTTGAGGTCGGTCTTGCTTGCCGCTTCGGTGCCCTTGAGCTCGCGCTTGAGCTCGAGGTCGAGTTCGCTGCCTTCGGCGACGAACTGGCCGCGGACGAAGTAGCCTTTTTTGGGTTTGCGGGACATAGAGACAATCGTAGACCCCTCCGAGTGCGTCGTGTGCGCGGCGGAAGGGGGCAAGTATCATAGTCAACCACATGAGCACACCATCCTCGCGCGCCGAATCCGGCTTCGCCTACAGCCGTTCCTTCTTCGAAAACCTGGTCGACTCGGCCTTGGCCCACGCCAAGAAGCTCGGCGCCACCGACGTCGGCGCCGAGGCGTCCGAAGGCTGCGGCCTGAGCGTGTCGGTGCGCAAGGGCGAGCTGGAGAACGTCGAGCGCAATCGCGACAAGTCGCTGGGCGTGACCGTGTACATCGGCCATCGGCGCGGCAATGCCAGCACCTCCGACTTCTCGGAAGCGGCGGTCGCGCAGACGGTGCAGGCGGCCTACGACATCGCGCGTTTCACGGCGGAGGACCCCGTCAGCGGCCTCCCCGAAGAGGAAGACATCGCGAAGGACCACCCGGACCTGGATCTCTTCCACCCCTGGGACGTCACCAGCGAGCAGGCGGCCGAGCTTGCGCTCGCGTGCGAAGCCGCCGCGATGTCGACCGACAAGCGCATCACCAACAGCGAAGGCGCTGGCGTCTCGGCGCAGCAGAGCCATTTCTTCAGTGCCCACACGCGCGGCTTCCGTGGCGGCTATGCGAGTTCGCGCCATTCGATCTCGGTGGCGCCGATCGCCGGCAAGGGCGACGACATGCAGCGCGATGCGTGGTACAGCTCCATGCGTTCTGCCGATGAGCTGGCAAGCCCGCAAGCCGTTGGTCGCTACGCGGCCGAGCGCGCGCTGAGCCGGCTGAAGTCTCGCAAGATCAAGACGACGGAATGCCCCGTGCTGTTCGAATCGCCGCTCGCGGCCGGCCTGTTGGGCGGTCTGGTGCAGGCGACCAGCGGCGGGGCGCTCTATCGCCGGAGCACCTTCTTGCTCGACTCGCTCGGCAAGCAGGTGCTGCCGTCGCATGTGGACGTGATGGAAGACCCGCACGTGCAGCGCGGCAAGGGCAGTTCGCCCTTTGACGATGAAGGCGTGGTCACGCGGCGGCGCAAGCTGGTCGACGGCGGCCGGCTCGAAGGCTATTTCCTGAGCACCTATTCGGCGCGCAAGCTGGGCATGAAGACCACCGGCAACGCGGGCGGTTCGCACAACCTCACGCTGACGTCGCGGCTCACGCAGCCCGGCGACGATCTCGATGCGATGCTGGCCAAGCTCGGTACGGGTCTCTTCGTGATCGAGCTGATGGGGCAGGGCGTCAACTACGTGACCGGCGACTATTCGCGCGGCGCGAGCGGCTTCTGGGTCGAGAAGGGCAAGATCGCCTTTCCGGTGCAGGAGATCACCATCGCCGGCAATCTCAAGGACATGCTGCTCGGCATCGAGGCGGTAGGCGCCGATGCCTACAACTACGGCGCAAAGACGACGGGCTCGCTGCTCATCAACCGGATGAAGGTCGCGGGGAGCTGAGTTTGGCGCGTGATGGCGCGTGGCCGGCGAGGCAGCCCGCCCCGGCCGAGGATGAGGCAGTCGGCGGCATCCGCATCGAGGACGTGACCCTGGTGCGGGGTGCGGCGCGGATCTTCGAAGGGCTGACGCTGAACCTCGCGGAGTCGAGGATCGGCCTGATCGGCGACAACGGCGCGGGCAAGAGCAGCCTCTTCCGGTTGATCAGCGGACTCGACAAGCCACAGCAGGGCCGCGTGGTCGTGTCTGGTGCCGCGTCCTCGGGACACGTCGGGCTGATGTTCCAGAACCCGGACGACCAGATCATTTTTCCGACGGTGGCCGAGGAGCTGGTTTTCAGCCTCACAGCGCGTGGAGAACCGCGTCAGGCCGCGCGTCAACAGGCGCTCGACTTCCTGGCCGAGCGCGGGCTGTCCGCCTGGGCGGGTCGCTCCGTCGGCGAGCTGAGCCAGGGGCAGCGCCAGCAGGTCTGCCTGATGGCGCTGCAGATCAGCGAGCCTCGGACTTTGCTGCTCGATGAGCCCTATGCAAGCCTCGATCTGCTGAGCCAGGCGCGGCTCGCCGAGCAGATTGAACGGTCCCGGCAGCAAATCATCGTGTCCACGCATCTGCTCGAGCACGTCCAGGACTTCGAGCGCGTGCTGTGGTTGGATGAGGGTCGCGTGCGTGCAGACGGGCCCGGCCGCGAGGTCTGCGAAGCCTATGCCGCTGACGTCCGGGGGCGCGCAAGGGCAGAGCGGGGCAACCATGCGTAGTCTCTATTCGTCGCAAGCGACCTGGATGCACGGCGTTCCGGCCTGGATCAAGCTTGCGCTGTTGTCGGTCTGCGGCACGATCCTCGTGCTGGTCGAGCGGCCCGCGTACTTGATCGCTGCGTGCGTCCTGACGCTGTTGGTGTTCGCTTCGCTGGGCGCACCCGCATGGCGAAGTGTGCGGATGCTGGTCGGAGTGGTCATCGCGGGCGGACTGATCGTCCTCTTCCACTGGATGCTCGGCACGACTCCGCAAGGCGTGGCGAGTGCCTTGCGCCTCGGCTGTGCCGCAACGCTCGCGCTGATGCTCACGCTGACCACGCGCTTCGAAGACCTCTTGTCGGTCCTCGAGGCCGTCATGCGCCCGTTGCAGCGGCTCGGCGTGCCGACCGAGCGCGTCGCGCTTGCATTGGGCCTGATGTTGCGCTTTGCCGAGAACTTCCACGTCCAGTGGCACCGACTGGATGACGCCTACCGCGCCCGAACAGGTCGAGGTGGCGGACTCCGGCTGCTGGCGCCCATGACGATCCGTACCCTCCAGACTGCCGATCGCGTGGCCGATGCACTGGCCGCGCGGCTCGGCAGGTGAGTCTTCAACCCTTTCTTGAAAGTTGCTCCGATGACCGTAAACGCTTCTGCCGGCACCTCCTCTTCCCGATTCCTGGCCCACATCGCGCTTTTCGCCGCATTGATGGCCGTGCTCGGGCTGATTCCCAAGATCGACTTGCCGTTTGGCGTGCCCATCACGCTGCAATCGCTCGGTGTGATGCTGGCGGGCTGCCTGCTGGGGCCGCGCCGCGGTTTTCTGGCCATCGCGCTTTTTCTGCTCGCGGTCGCGTTGGGCCTGCCTCTGCTGCCCGGTGGGCGTGGCGGTCTCAGCGTGTTCGTCGGTGCGACTTCCGGGTTCCTCTTCGGCTGGATGTTCGGCGCCTTCACCTGCGGTTTGCTGATGCGCCTGCTGGTGCCTCGCCTTGCCGACGTCGCGGGCAAGGGCCTGTTGGCGATCAGCTTTCTTTCATCGGTGATCGGCGGGATCGTCGTGGTCTACGCCTTCGGGATCATCGGGCTCTCTCTGGTTGCCCACATGTCGCTGTCGCAGGCCGCGCTCGCCATGCTGATCTTCATCCCGGGCGACCTGATCAAGTGCGGCATCTGTGCCGTGGTCGTGCAAACCGTGATGCGTGGCTTGCCCAGCTGGCGGCTCGGCCGCGATTGAACGAGCGCGCCGCTACGGCGCCTTGCGTCGCTTGAACAGCGTCGCCGAAACGTAGTCCTTGCGGGGCCCGCGCACCGTGTGCCCGATGACGAAAGTCCCGTCGGCCAGAAAGCGGTAGCTGCTGTCGTAGATGTCGGGCGAGCACAGGTGCGTGGCGTGACCGGCGAACGCATCGCCATCGCACGCGAGCTCGATCTGGTGGAAGACGCGGGGCGGTTCTTCCGCAAAGAACACCGTGAAGCCGCGAGGGGCACGCTCGAAGCGGTATTCGCGATGTGCGTCGAGCACCTTGCCGTCGGCCAGCCGGACCCGGCCTTCCTCGCGGTACGCAAGCACATCGGCGTGCTGCCTCGTGAATCGGGCGGTGCCGGTCATCGTGGCCTGGTCTTCTATGGTCCGGTCCAGATCCCAGGAGCCCTCCAGCCGGTCGAAGACGGCATGCACGCCGCTCCAGGGCCCGGTTGTCACGTTCACGCGGACGGTGCTCCGGCCTGCAGGAGGTGCCGCACTCGCGAGATCACGCGCACGTAGGGTTCGGCGAAAGCGTCGAGCGACGCGTCGTGCGTCAGCCAGCTGAAGCTGAAGACGAGGCCGTCTTCCTCGGGGCTGCCCATGGCCACATGGTCGAAGGTTTCGGGCAAAACGCCGTGCGTCCGCATCAGGAAAAGGTGCCAGAGCTGCGGATGCCGATGCTTGTTGCCCTCGATGCCGGCCTCGCAGTAGCGATCCATGGTGCCCAGCGACACCAGCTCGCCGGTGTAGTCGATGCCCGATTCCTCGAGCAGCTCGCGGCGCACCGCGTCTTCCGGAGCTTCGCCGGGCTCGATCGTGCCCTTCGGAAGCTGCATGCCCTTGTCCTCGGGGTGATGGAAGACCAGGAGACGGCCCCGATCGTCCACCAGGCACGCGCAGGCCTTGAGGACCGGGCGCTGGGTCATGCTCAGGCGCCCGACAGCGCGGCCTTCACGGCGGCACTGACCTGACCCATGTCTGCCTTGCCGGCGAGGCGCGTCTTGACGACACCCATGACCTTGCCCATGTCGCCGGGGCCCTTGGCACCGAGCTCGGCCACGATGGCTTTCACCTCGACCGCGACTTCGTCGGCGCTCATGCGTTGCGGCAGGTAGACCTCGAGCACCTTGATCTCTGCGGATTCCTTGTCGGCGAGGTCGGTACGCCCGCCCTGCGTGAACGCGGCGACCGAATCCTTGCGCTGCTTCACCAGCTTGTCGACGATCGACACGATCATGGCGTCGTCCAGCTCCACGCGCTCATCGACTTCCTTCTGCTTCATGGCAGCGAGGAGCAGGCGGATGGTGCCCAGGCGCTCGGAGTCCTTGGCGCGCATCGCGGTCTTCATGTCTTCGGTGATCTGATCCTTGAGGCTCATGGCTGGCTTTCTGTTCGACGGGGGGAACAACAGGAAAACAAAAAGCCGCGACAGGTAGTCCTGGCGCGGCTCGGGAAGGAGCTGAAGCTGAACCGGGCGCTGGCGCCGGGCCAGCGCAGCGGGTGATCAGTACAGCTTCTTGGGGAGCTGCATGCTGCGCACGCGCTTGTAGTGACGCTTGACGGCAGCTGCCTTCTTGCGCTTGCGCTCGGCGGTCGGCTTTTCGTAGAACTCGCGGGCACGCAGGTCGGTCAGCAGGCCGAGCTTTTCGATGGTGCGCTTGAAGCGGCGCAGTGCGACGTCGAAGGGCTCGTTTTCTTTTACGCGGATGGTGGTCATTTAGTGAATCGGTTGAATTTGGCTCGGGCAAGATCGGTACCCAAGCCGGGGTTCCTCAACTGAAAAATGGGTGCGGCCGTTGAGGGGAGGCCAAAGTTAGCCCGGCATTATAGCGCGAGCTTTGCTTTCAGCGACAGCGCCTCCGCACAGGCATGCGCACTCGCCCACGCCCACTGGAAGTTGTAGCCCCCGAGCCAGCCGGTGACATCGACCACCTCGCCGATGAAATACAGGCCTGGCTGCTTCGATTCCATGGTCTGGGAGGAGAGATCGCGCGTATCGACGCCGCCGGCCGTGACTTCGGCCTTCTTGTAGCCCTCGGTGCCGCTGGGGGTGATCTGCCATCGGGCGAGGCGTTCCGACAGCGTGGTCAGCGCGCGGTCGGCAGCTTCGTTGATGGGCCGCTGCAGGGCCGGGTCCTGCCCGACCCAGGCATCGGCGAGACGCGACGGCACCAGCGCCGCCAGTTCGTTGGCGATGCGTTTACGGGACTGCCGCTTGGCCTCGCCCAGCGCGTCGGCGACATCGACGCCGGGTGCGAAATCGATGGTGAGCGGCGCACCGGGCCGCCAGTAGCTCGAAATCTGGAGCACCGCCGGGCCGGAAAGACCGCGGTGCGTGAAGAGCAGGTCTTCGAGGAAGGTCATCCGCTCTTTCTTGCTGCCGGTTTCGATCTGCACCGGCAGCGAAAGGCCGGCCAGCTCGGCATAGGGTGCCCACGCTTCCCCGCCGAAGGTCAGTGGAACCAGCGCCGGGCGCGGCGTCACCACGCGCAGCCCGAACTGCTCGGCCATCCGGTAGCCGAAGTCGCTCGCGCCGATCTGCGGGATGGAGAGTCCGCCGGTCGCGATGACCAGCTGAGGCGCCTTCACCGTGCCGCGGGCGGTCTCGACGCGGTAACCGTCATCGTCGGACCAATCGATCGCGCCGACGCCGCACGGCTGCCAGTGCGCCACGTCGCCGGCGCGGCATTCGGCCAGCAGCATGTCGATGATCTGCTGCGACGGGCCGTCGCAGAAAAGCTGCCCTTTGTGCTTCTCGTGGTATGCGATGCCATGCCGCTGCACCAGGTCGATGAACTGCTGCGGCGCGTAGCGCGACAGTGCCGAGCGGCAGAAATGCGGGTTGTCGCCGATGAAATGCCTTTGCGGCGCGCGTACGTCCAGGTCGCGGTTGGTGAAATTCGCGCGGCCGCCGCCGGAGATCCGGATCTTCTCGGCGATGCGCTCGTTGTGGTCGAGCAGCAGCACCTTCACCCCGCGCTGCCCCGCCTGCGCAGCGCAGAAGAGCCCGGCTGCACCCGCGCCGATGACGATGGCGTCGAACGACTTCGAATCGTCCGCCATCAGGTGCCGAAGCGGGTGACCGACACCCCCACTGCCGCCAGCCCTTGGAGCACGTCACCGACGACGATCACCGACGGGCTTCCGAGCGCAGCGGCAGTGAGATCCGTACGCAGGGACGACAGCGTGCTGGTGATGTGCCGCTGGTGCGGCAGGCTCGCATGCTGGATCACTGCGACCGGCGTGTTGCCGGGCAGTCCGTGGAGCAGTTCGTTCTGGATGTGGGCGACACCTGAAACACCCATGTAGATGACGAGCGTCAGTCGCGCGTCGCGCGCGGTCGCGGCGAGCTGGCGCCAGTCGGTGGGGTTCTCCTCGGCCGAGTGGCCGGTCTTCGCGTGGCCGGTGACGAACACCACGCCCTGCGCATGGTCGCGGTGCGTCAGCGGCACGCCTAGCGCGGTGACCGCGGCGAGCCCGGCGGTGATGCCGTTGACCACCGTGCATTCGATCCCGGCTTCACGCAGATGCTCGACCTCTTCGCCGCCGCGCCCGAAGATGAACGGATCGCCACCCTTCAGGCGCACCACGGTTTCGCCTTCCTGCACCGCGGTGATCATCAGTCGCTCGATGAAGGCCTGGGGCGTGCTGCGGCAGCCGCCGCGCTTGCCGACGTGGATGACGCGTGCGTCAGGCCGCGCATAGGCGAGGACTTCGGGGCTGACCAGGTCGTCGACCAGCAGCACGGTCGCCGCCTGAATCGCCTTGACGGCCTTGATGGTCAGCAGTTCCGGATCGCCCGGGCCGGCGCCGACCAGCGTGCAGGTGCCTTGGGTTGAGAGTGTCTTCATCGGATCTCCGTCTCTAGCGGCTGTGTCTGTCGGGGCTCTTGCGCCAGCTTCGCGAGCTGGACGATCTGCGCCACCTGCTGCGTGATGGCCTCGGGGGCAGGGATTTCACCGGACAGCACACGGCGCGTGTAGTCCACCGTGGTGTCGATGTCGATTTCTTTCGGAAGCCCCGGTACTTCGCTTTGCGTGCCCGGCTGCTGTTCCTGCAGCGCGACGTGGCTGCCATGCACGAAGCCGTCGATCTGCGCGGTGCGGCGCGGATCGGCAGCGCTCTCGCCTTCGAGGCCCCGTGAGAGCAGGGCGGTCATGCCCATCAGCTCGAAGGTCGCGGCCATCGATTTGGCGTATTCGGGATGGGTGTAGCTGCCGATCACCACGGATTCGCCGGCAGTCGGCTGCATCAGCTTGACCACGCTGTGGCCGGAGTTGCGCAGGCCGACCACGCGCCGGACGTCGAGCAGGCGCTTGAGCCCGAGCGAGAGCAATTCGGTGGGCGCGAACACGACTTCGCCATCGTCGATCGCGCGAATCGACTTGAGGGCAGGGATGCCGAGCCCGGCGAGCACGTTGGACGACAGAACGCGCGACGATTCGGTCGCTGCACCGTGCACCACCACTGGCAACCCTTCGCGCGCCAGCAGCAGTGCAAGGAGGGGCGTCAGCACCGGAAGGCGGCGCGCCCCGTTGTAACTCGGCAGAACGACCAGGGGACGGCCGGTCGCCGGAAAGCGGTTCAGCCGTGCATGTGTTGCATCGAGGAATCCCGCAAGCTCCTCCGGCGTCTCGCCCTTGATGCGCATGGCGAGGCAGAAGGCGCCGATTTCGAGGTCGCTGACCGTGCCGTCCAGCACCTGGCCGAACAGGTCGCGCGCCTGTTCCCGGTCGAGCGGCTTTGCGCCGCGCGCACCGCGGCCGATTTCCTTGATGTAGTGGCTGATTCCCATGGGAGTGGCGATTGTCCCGCAAGGCTTATGCCGCAAAGCGGGCGTCCTTATGCCCCGCCGCGCAGGAAGGTCTGCTTCCGCAAGGGCGGCATGGCTGCTCATGAAGGCACCGCGACCGCCGGCGGCGCGCTGGCGCGCACCATGCGCTTGAGTTCGGGCACGCACGATCCGCAGTTGGTCCCGCATTTGAGCGAACCCTGGAGCGCTGCAAGCCGTGCTTCGTCCGATCCGCCCGACGAGGCGAGCTGCCCCGCGATTGCCGCCTCCGTCACGCCGAAGCAACTGCAGATGATCTTGCCCTTCGAAGCCACGTTGCCGGGCGCCGCCGCGCCGGGACGCAGAAGCTGGCGGCCATAGGACTGGGCCGGCAGACGGTCCTGCAGCAAGGCCTTGATCCACGCCTCGGCGCGTGTGTCGCCCCCGAGCAGGAAGCCTTCAAGGTGGGTATCGGCGCCGTTGCGCACCAGCCTGACTGCACGGCGCTGGCCGCGCCGGGCGTCCGCATAGCGAAGCGTGTCGGCGCCACTGAGGGCAAGCAGGCTCTCGATTTGCGCCAGCAGGGCATCGGGCGGCGCTTCATAGGCTGCGGCACGAAAAAGAACGCCGGTGCGCTCCTGAGCGTTACCGCTGAGTGCCGCGCCGCTGCCGAACGGCACGCAACTCGCGAAGGGAAAGGACCGCATCAAATCGCGCAGCGCGACTGTGACCTCCAGTGCGGTTTCCTGCGGCAGCCATGCAGCGGCGAGCAGTGACCACGGCAATTCGGCCTTGAGGATCTTCACCGCGGCGTGTTTCAGCTCCGGCTGCTTCGAATCGGGGCAGAAGCTCGAGGTGGTCAGCGCATTCACCCCTGCGAGCGGCGTGCCGGTGCTCGACGAACCGCTCAGGTACTCGCCGCCCCAATGCATCGCGATGAATGCCTGGCTCAGCCCGACCTCGGTGCTGCCGGCGACCGGCACCACGATCGAGCCGCGCCGCGAGGTGACGTGCACCAGATCACCTTCCGTGATCTGGCGGCGCGCCATGTCCTGCGGGTGCATTTGCAGGGTGGGTTCGGCCGCATGCCCGAACAGCCGCCCCAGCGTGCCGGTGCGGCTCATGCCGTGCCACTGGTCGCGCAGGCGTCCGGTATTCAGGGAGAACGGGTAGCGCGCCTCACGCGCCTCGGCGACGGGCTTGTAGGGCGTGTCGACGAACCGGGCGCGGCCATCCGGCGTCGGGAAGATCCCGTCTTCGTAGAGCCTCGCGCGGCCGGTGGTCTCGCCTTGGCGCAGCGGCCACTGTTGCGGCGCGACTTCCAGCATTGCGTAGCTCATGCCGGTGATGTCGAGGTCGCGGCCCTGGGTGGTTTCGCGGTGCTCGTTCCAGACGGATTCCGCTGTTGCGTAAGGAAAGAGCGTCCGCGTGCGGCCGAGGCACTCCTCCAGCCGCTGCGCAAAGTCCACCCCGATTGCCCAGTCGTTGCGCGCATCGCCCGGCGCCGCCACGGCGGGGCGTACGCGCGAGATGCGTCGTTCGCTGTTGGTGACCGTTCCGTCCTTCTCGCCCCACGTGGTGGCAGGCAGCAGCAGATCGGCGTACGCGCAGGTGGCGGTGGTCGAGAAGGCTTCCTGCACCACCACGAACTCGCAGCGTTCGAGCGCGCGGCGCACGGTCGCCTGGTCAGGCATCGATTGCGCAGGGTTGGTGCAGGCGATCCATAGCGCGCGGATCTCACCATCTGCCGCCGCCTGGAACATCTCGACTGCGGTCTTGCCGGGCTTCTCAGGCACGTCAGACACCCCCCAGAGCGCGGCGACTTCGGCGCGATGCTGCGGATTCGCGAGATCGCGATGTGCCGACAGCAGGTTCGCAAGTCCACCGACTTCGCGCCCGCCCATTGCATTCGGCTGGCCAGTCAGCGAGAAGGGCCCCGCGCCGGGCTTGCCGATCTGCGCAGTCGCGAGATGCAGGTTGATGAGCGCCGCGTTCTTCAGCGTGCCCGACGACGACTGGTTGAGGCCCTGGCAATACAGGCTCAGCGTCGCAGGCGAAGTCGCGAACAGGCGCGCCGCTTCGAGCAGGTCTTCCTTCGAGATGCCGCAGACTTGCGCGACGCGATCCGGCGTGCAGTCGCGCACCGTGGCCTTGAGCGCATCGAAGCCATTCGTGTGCTCGGCGATGTAGCGGGCATCGGTCCAGCCTTCCCACAGCATCAGGTGGAGCATGCCGTTGAAGAGCATCACGTCGGTGCCCGGCTGGATGGGCAGGAAGAGGTCCGCGATTTCCACCGTGTCGGTGCGCCGCGGATCGGCCACGATGATCTTCATCGCCGGATTTGCCGCCTTCGCGTCCTCGATGCGGCGGAACAGGATCGGATGTGCCCAAGCCGTGTTGCTGCCCACGATGAAGAGGCACTGTGCGTCCTTCAGGTCGTCGTAGCAGGCGGGCGGCGCGTCGGCGCCCAGCGTCTTCTTGTAGCCCGCGACCGCGCTGCTCATGCACAGGCGCGAGTTGGTGTCGATGTTGTTGGTGCCGATCAGGCCCTTCGCGAGCTTGTTGAAGACGTAGTAGTCCTCGGTGAGCAACTGGCCGGACACATAGAAGCCGACCGCGTCCGGCCCATGGTCGCGAATGACCTGCGCGAACTTCTCCACGGCCAGGTCCAGCGCGCCATCCCAACTGATCGGCTCCGGCTCCGAACCGCGCGTGGCGCGCTGCATGGGCCGGAGCAGGCGCGTCTGCATCGTGACCGCGGCGCTCGCGGTGAGGTGCAGCGTCGAGCCCTTGGTGCACAGCCGGCCGAAGTTGGCGGGGTGTTCGGGATCGCCGCGCACGCCGGTGATCTGCGCGCCATCGGATTCGATGATCACGCCACAGCCCACGCCACAGTAAGGGCAGGTCGAGCGTGTTTCCTTCATGGGGCGGCCCTCAGACTTCGATGACGCGCTTGGGGCCCGCGACGGGCTTCGGCAGATCGATCGCGTGCGATTCGAGTTCCTGCGCATCGAGGTGCACCACGCCGTCGCTCACCTTGACCGCGAAGCGCGGCGTGCAGCCTTCGTCGGGCGCTTTCGCGCAGCCGTCGTCGAGGCCGATCGACCAGTTGTGCAGCGGGCAAGCCACGCTGGTGCCGAAGACGATGCCCTGGCTCAGCGGACCGCCCTTGTGCGGGCAGCGGTCGAGCAGTGCGAAGACTTCGTCGCTCGAATTGCGGAACACCGCGACATCGACACCCGTCGGCCGGTTCACGCGCCGCGCACCGAGCACCGGGATTTCATCGACGCGGCAGATCACTTTCCATTCACTCATTGCTGTTCCTTTCAGGCGGGCTGTGCGGCGACATCCTTGACCGGATGGATCACGGCCACGGGCTTGAACTGCCGCACGTCGACCGAGGCCTCCGCCGACGAGAACCACGGATCGGGCTCGCCGTCGAGCGCGAACTGGAGCCGCTCCCAGAGTGCCTTGCGGCCTTCCGCGTCTTCGAGGATCTTCTTCTTCACGTAGTCGAGGCCGACGCGGCCGATGTAGTGCACCGTGCGCTCCAGGTACCAGCCTTCTTCGCGGTAGAGCTGCAGGAAGGCGCCGGAGAACTCCATGACTTCCTCGGCCGTCTTCACCTTGACCAGGAACTGCGCGACCTCGGTCTTGATGCCGCCGTTGCCGCCGACATAGATTTCCCAGCCCGAATCGACGCCGATCACGCCCACGTCCTTGATGCCGGCCTCGGCGCAATTGCGCGGGCAGCCCGAGACCGCGAGCTTGACCTTGTGCGGCGAGTACATCGCCCACAGAGCGCGCTCCAGGTCCTTGCCCATCTGCGTCGAATCCTGCGTGCCGAAGCGGCACCACTCGCTGCCCACGCAGGTCTTCACCGTGCGCAGCGACTTGGCATAGGCAAAGCCCGAGGGCATGCCGATGTCGCGCCAGACGTTTTCCAGGTCTTCTTTCTTCACGCCGAGCAGGTCGATGCGCTGGCCGCCGGTGACCTTGACGGTCGGGATGTTGTATTTGTCCGCGGCGTCGGCAATGCGACGCAGCTCGTCGGGCGTGGTGTGGCCACCCCACATGCGCGGGATCACCGAATAGGTGCCGTCCTTCTGGATGTTCGCGTGGCTGCGCTCGTTGATGAAGCGGCTCTGCGGATCGTCCTTTGCTTCCTTGGGCCAGGTCGAGATCAGGTAGTAGTTGATCGCGGGCCGGCAGCTCGAGCAGCCGTTGGGCGTGCGCCAGCCGAGGTTGCGGTAGACCGCGTCATGCGTGAGGTAGTGCTCCTTGCGGATCGCATCACGCACGTCCTGGTGGCTGACGTCGGTGCAGCCGCAGAGGGCCTTCTTCTTCGGTGCGGCCGAGTAGTCGCCACCGGCGGTGAACATCAGGATCTGCTCGACCAATCCGGTGCACGAGCCGCAGGATGCGCTGGCCTTGGTGTGCTTCTTCACCTCTTCGAGCGTGAAGAGGCCCTTCTCCTTGATCGCCTTGCAGATGGTGCCCTTGTTCACGCCGTTGCAGCCGCAGACCTCCGCTTCGTCGGGCATCGATGCGGCCTTGTTGTGGCCTTCATGCCCGGTGTCGCCGATGTTCGATTCGCCGAACATCAGCTTGTCGCGGATGTCGTGCACGCTGCGGCCGTCGCGGAGCAGCTTGAAGTACCAGCTACCGTCCACCGTGTCGCCGTAGAGGCAGGCGCCGACCAGCTTGTCGTCCTTGATCACGAGCTTCTTGTAGACGCCACCGAAGGGGTCGCTCATCACGATCTCCTCGGTGCCTTCGCCGCCCATGAACTCGCCGGCCGAGAACAGGTCGATGCCGGTGACCTTGAGCTTGGTCGAAGTCAGCGAGCCCTGGTAGCGGCCGATGCCGAAGTGGGCCAGGTGATTGGCCGCGACCTTGGCCTGCTCGAACAGCGGCGCGACCAGTCCGTAGGCGATGCCCCGATGCGCCGCGCATTCGCCGACCGAGTAGATGCGTGGGTCGGTCACGGTCTGCATCGTGTCGGTGACCACGATGCCGCGGTTGACGTGCAGATGGATCTTCTCAGCCAGCTCGGTGTTGGGTCGGATGCCGACCGCCATCACCACGAGATCGGCCGCGACTTCCGTGCCGTCCTTGAAGCGGATCGCCTTCACGCGACCATCGTCGCCGCCGACCAGCTCCTGCGTCTGCGCACCAATCAGGAAGCTGAGGCCGCGGTCCTCGAGTGACTTCTGCAGCATCTTGCCCGCGACGTCGTCGAGCTGGCGCTCCATCAGCCAGGGCATCACATGCACCACAGTGACGTTCATGCCGCGCAGCATCAGCCCGTTGGCCGCTTCGAGGCCCAGCAGGCCGCCGCCGATGACCACCGCGTTCTTGTGGGTGCGCGCGGTCTCGATCATGTAGTCGGTGTCGGCAATGTCGCGATAGGCGATCACGCCCTTCAGGTCCTTGCCCGGCACAGGCAGCATGAACGGGTTGGAACCGGTGCACATCAGCAGCCGGTCGTAGGTGGCTTCGGTGCCGTCTTCCGCACGCACGATGCGCCGGACGCGGTCCACTTCGACCACCTTCTTGCCGGCGTGCAGGGTGATGTTGTTCTCGGCGTACCACTCCCAGCTGTTGAGGACGATCTCGTCGAGCGTCTGTTCGCCCGCGAGCACCGGCGACAGCAGGATGCGGTTGTAGTTGGGATGGGGCTCCGCGCCGAACACGGTGATGTCGTAGAGCTCCGGCTCGATCTTGAGCAGCTCTTCGAGCGTGCGCACGCCGGCCATGCCGTTGCCGATCATCACGAGTTTCATCTTCTTCATGGGGCTCAACCTTTCCTGAATCAAGCAATCGGATACCCACGGCGCGCATGGAGAATCGCGCCATGAGTTTCGAGGTGGACATCGGCTACAGCAGCCAGCGCGGACCCCGCGAAGTCAATGAAGACTTCGCGGGTGCGGTGCATGCGCCGAAGGGCGAAGAGGCACGCGGGCTGATCGCCGCCATTGCGGACGGCGTGTCGACCGGCGGGCGCGGGCTGGAAGCCGCGCAGACCACGGTGATGGGCCTGCTGGGCGACTACTTCGCGACGCCCGACACCTGGGAGCCCACCGCCGCGCTGGACCGGCTGATCGGCGCACAGAACGCGTGGCTGGCCGACCACAACCGCCGCGGCCATGGCGGCGGCGCCGCGCTCACCACGCTCACCGCTCTGGTGCTGCACGGCCAGAGCTACACGCTGGCCCACGTCGGCGATACACGCGCGTGGCGCGTGCGACAGGACGGTGAACCCGCCGCCCCGCTGACGCAGGACCATGCCTTCGACCATCCCGATCTGCGAAGCCGCCTGACGCGCGCGATCGGCCTCGACGACCAGGTGCGCGTCGACTACGTGCAGGGCGATGTGCGTGTGGGCGACTGCTTCGTGCTGAGTTCCGACGGCGTCCACGGCGTGCTCAAGCCCCAGCATCTCGCCGCGCTGGCGCTGCAGGGCCGGGCGGCCGAGGCGAGCGATGCACTGGTGCGCGCGGCGCTGGCGGCGGGCACCCGCGACAACGCGACTGCCCTGGTGATCCGCGTCACGGGGCTGGACGCGCGCCAGCTCGACGATGAACTCGGCGACGTTCGCCGGCTCGCGCCGCCACCCGTCCTGAAGGTGGGCGAGACCCTCGATGGCTATGTCGTCACCGCCGTGGTGGCCGACACCGGCGTTCATCTGCTCTACCAGGCGCGTGACCAAGTGACGCGAAGGCTGGTTGCTCTCAAGACCCTGCACCCCAATCGAGCCAGCGACCCGCAGGAGCGCGCCATGCTCGCTCACGAAGCGTGGCTCGGCCTGCGCGTCAGCACGAGGGACGACAGCGGCTTTGTGCGCGTGCACGAGCGCGCACCCGATGCAAGCGCGCTCTACACCGTCTTCGACTGGCATGGCGGCCGCACGCTGGAGCAGATGCGGAAGACCCAGCCGCGCGGCGCGGTTGCCGAGGTCGCTGCTGCGGCGATCGAAATCGTCCGCGCGCTGGGCCGTCTGCACCGTCATGGTGTGGTGCATCGCGACATCAAGCCCGGCAACCTGCACCTCGGTGATGACGGCCGCTGGCGCATCCTCGACCTGGGCGTGGCGCTTTCCGGGCGCGAAGGCGAGGCACAGCGGGAATTGCATGCCGGCACGCCGAGCTACATCAACCCCGAGCAGTGGGAAGGGCAGGGCGCCGATGCGGGCAGCGATCTCTTCGCGATCGGTGTGACGCTGTACCAGTGGCTCGCCGGGCGCCTGCCCTACGGCGAGATCGAGCCCTACCAGGGTGCGCGCTATCGTCGCGATCCGGTCGCGCTGTCGCGCATTCGTCCCGATGTGCCGATCTGGCTCGACCATCTGGTGTGCAAGGCCGTCGCCCGCGATCCGCGGCAGCGTTTCGAGACGGCCGAGGAGATGCTGCTCGCGCTGGAGCGCGGCGCCGCGAGACCCGTCAGTGCGCCGAGCGCCACGCCGTTGATCCACCGCGATCCGGCGGCGCTCTACAAGATCGCGCTCGCCATCTCGGTCGTGCTCAACGCGCTCCTTGCCTTCTGGCTGCTCTTCCTGCCCCGGTGAGCCTGCGCGGGTCATGACGTTCGTGGCATTCATGCGCTGCGTGCCTTGGGAGTGCGCTTGGGCGCGTGAGACGGTGCGGCCGCATGCGCCGACGTGCGCGCGCGTCCGCCTTTCTCGGCCCAGGTGCGCGTCCAGCGGATCTGCATGACGCGCATCACGCCGAGCATCACCAGCGAGAGCACGGCGAAGAAGACGAAGCCCCAGGTGTAGCTGCCGAGGTACTGCTTCGACAGGCCCATCGCATTCGGCACCAGGCCGCCGCCGAGTGCACCGATCTCGCCGATCATCGAACCGGCGACCGCGGTGGTCGCGGGCCAGCGCAGCGGCACGAGCTGGAACAGTGCGCCGTTGCCCGCGCCGAGTGCGGCGAAGCAGACGATCAGCAGCAGCGTGGTGATCGCAAGCGAACCCGACGAGAAGCCGACCAGCACCAGCGCGACCGCCACCACCAGCAGCACCAGCGTCAGCGTGTTGACGCCGCCCCAGCGGTCCGAGATCCAGCCGCCGATCACGCGCACTGCCGCACCCATGAAGGCGGCGAGCATCGTGAGCTGCCCCGCCTGCACCTTGCTGACGCCGAACTGGTCGTAGTAGTACGACGGCAGGAAGGTCGTGAGCCCGATGAAGCCGCCGAAGGTCACGCCATAGATCAGGCTGAACACCCAGCCGTCCTTCTCGAACAGGCAGGCGATGTGTTCGCGGAAGCTCGAATGGCTGTCGATGTCCGGCGGCTCCTTGGCGAAGACGATCATCACGATCATCGGCACCAGGATCGCGACCGCGGCGATGCCGTAGACGCTCTGCCAGCCCAGCCATTGCGCGAGCGGCGGCGCGACCAGCACCGACACCGCGGTACCCACGTTGCCCGCGCCGACGAGCCCCATCGCGAGGCCCTTGTGCTGCGGCGGAAACCAGCCCGAACCCAGCGACAGCGCCACGCCGAAGCTCGCGCCTGCGATGCCCAGCAGCACGCCCATCGCGAGCAGGTCGTTGAAGGTGTGCACCATGAAGAAGCCGAACAGCATTGCCACCGCGATCAGGCCCATCTCGACCAGCGTGGCTTTCTTGCGGCCGATGTATTGCGCGAGCACGCCGAGCGGAAAGCGCATCAGGGCGCCGGCAATGATCGGCACCGACAGCATCAATCCCTTCTGCGCCGGCGAGAGGTTGAAGGTTTCGCCGATGAAGGGCGCCATCGCGCCGTTGAGCACCCAGATGCAGCACGAGAAAGCGAAGTACAGGAAGGCCGCGAACAACGTCGGGCCGTGGCCTGCGCGCAAGAAGGACTTGAAGCTGGACATGGGCTTTCAATGCGAAACGCCGCGGCGCGGCCGTTGGCGGGCCGTGTCGTGAGGCGGGGTGGGGGTGGTGTGCCGGCAGCGGACGCTGGCGGCGTGAGGGGTGTCGGGCGTGGAGGATTCCGCCACTTCACCAAAGCGGTGCTTCGTTACACCGCACCCACGTTCACGCAAGAGGCATGCCAATGTGCGCGGACGGGCGTGACCTATGCTTCCGTCCGAACCGCGATGAATGCAGTGAATTCCCTTCTCTTCGTCTATTCCTCCGACGCCGCCCCGGTGCCCGATGCACTGCGAAATGCAGTGGGCGGTGGCGTTGATTTTTCGGAGGCTGCGCGAGCCACGCCCCGCACGATGCTGTCGCAGGCTGTCGCGCTCGGCGCGCACGAGATCGTGGCGTTGATGCCGGAAGGCGTGCAGGACCTTGTCGATGCGCTGTCGGAGGCTCGCGGTGTGCTGCCGTGCCCACTCAGCCTGGTTTCCGAGCCGCTGGAGCGTGATTGCCACGAGAAGCTGGCCGCGCTCGGCGTCAATGCATGGATGGCGATCGAATCGCTGGATGCACAGTCGCTCGATGCACTGCGCGGACGTGCGCGCGCACGATGGGCGCGCGAATCCGCGTTGCGCACCGAACTGGACGCGCTGCGCACCCGCTTCGACGAACGCAAGTGGATCGATCGCGCGAAGGGCTTGCTGATGGCCGCGCGTGGCATTGGCGAGGACGAGGCATTCGGCCTGCTGCGCGGCGCCGCGATGCACGCGAACCTGCGGCTCGGCGAAGTGTCGCGCTCGGTGGTCGAGGCCTCGCGATGGGCGGATGCGATCAACCGTGCCGGGCAGCTGCGCATGCTGTCGCAGCGCCTGGTGCGCTTGTCGGCGCAGGCGCTGGCTGGCATCGATGCGAAGCGCGCGCGCGTGCTTCGTACCCAATCGACCGAGCGTGTGCAGGACAACTTCGTTCATCTCGCCGCCCTCGAACTCGACGAGACAGGCGCCCGTGCGCTGGCGCAGGCGCTCGCGTCCTGGAACGCGCTCGAAATGGTGCTCGGCATGCGGATCTCGCCCCAGGTGCTCGCAGACATCGATGCGCACGCTGATGTCTTGCTGCTCGCTGCCGAAGCGCTCACCGGCGTACTGGAAGCGTCCGGTGCACGGCGCGCGCTGCGCATCGTCAACATCTGCGGCCGCCAGCGCATGCGCGCACAGCGGCTCGCGAAGGATGCGCTGCTGGCTTCGACGCTCTCGTCCAGTGCCTCGCGCGAGCGCCTTGCACCGACCATGAGCGAGTTCGAATCAGCGCTGCTCGAACTGGAACAGGCGCCGCTCAGCTCGCCCGACATCCGCACGGCGCTGGCTTCCGCGCGCGACGAGTGGCTGCGGCTGGTGCGCGGCGTGCGCGAGATCGACACGGCCGAAGGGCGCGCCGCGCTCGTGCGCTCCAGCGATGCGCTGGTCGAGACCTTCGACCAGCTCACCGCGTCGTACGAGCACAGTCTGCAGGTCCTCATGTCCTGACTCCACGGGTTCAGGTCACGCGGCGACCTTCTCCACGTGCGCCTGGCGCGTGTACAGGAAGTCGATCACCGCCTTGCGCGCATGCACGTAGACGGGGTCTTCGGCCAGTTCCACACGGTTGCGGGGACGCGGAAGGTCGACGGCGAGCACTTCGCCGATGGTCGCGGCGGGCCCATTGGTGAGCATCACGATGCGATCGGACAGCAGCACCGCCTCGTCCACGTCGTGCGTGACCATCACCACGGTGCTGTGCGTCTTCTGCACGATCGCGAGCAGCTCGTCCTGCAGCTTGGCGCGCGTGAGCGCATCGAGTGCGCCGAAGGGCTCGTCCATCAGAAGCACCTTTGGTTCCATCGAAAGCGCGCGTGCGATGCCGACGCGCTGCTTCATGCCGCCGGAGATTTCGCCGGGGCGCTTCTGCGCGGCGGCCGTGAGGCCGACCAATGCAAGCGCCGCATCGGTGCGCGCCTTCAGTTGCGCCTTTCCTTCGTTCGACGCAAAAACGCGCTCCACGGCGAGATAGACGTTCTCGTAGCAGGTGAGCCACGGAAGCAGCGAGTGGTTCTGGAACACCACCGCGCGCTCCGGTCCCGGGCCCTTGATCTCGCGATTGGCGCACAGCAGCGCGCCTTGCGTGGGCGTGGTGAGCCCGGCGATCAGGTTCAGCAGTGTCGACTTGCCGCAGCCAGAGTGTCCGATCAGCGTGATGAACTCGCCCTTGGCCACCTGCAGGTTGATGTCGCGCAGCGCGAGGAAGCTGCCTTTCGGCGTCTTGAAGCGCTGCTCGACGCCGTGGATGTCGATGTACTTTCGGTCGTCGTTCATGACTTCACCTCTTCGAACGTGAATGCGGTGGCGACCTTGATCAGCGCGAACTCGAGCACGAGCCCGACGATGCCGATGACGAAGATCGCGATGATGATGTTGGCGACGTTGAGGTTGTTCCACTCGTCCCACACCCAGAAGCCGATGCCGACGCCGCCGGTCAGCATCTCGGCCGCGACGATGACGAGCCATGCCGTGCCGACCGCGAGGCGGACGCCGGTAAGCATGTAGGGCAGCACGGCGGGGAAGAGGATCTTCGTGAAGATCTTCCATTCGCTCAGGTTGAGCACGCGGGCGACGTTCATGTAGTCGCTCGGCACGCGCTGCACGCCCACGGCGGTGTTGATGATCATCGGCCAGATCGAGCAGATGAAGATGGTCCAGATTGCGGCGGGGTTCGCGCCCTTGAAGACCAGCAGGCCGATCGGCAGCCACGCCAGCGGCGAGACCGGGCGCAGCAGGCTGATGAGCGGGTTGAACATGCGCGAGAGGAACTCGAAGCGCCCAATCGCAAAGCCGGCCGGAATGCCGACCGCTGCCGCCAGCCCGAAGCCCAGTGCCACGCGGCGCAGCGACGACAGCACGTTCCATCCGACGCCCTGGTCATTCGGCCCCTTGCTGTAGAACGGATCGCTGAAGACCTGCACAGCCTGCTGCCAGGTGGCGAGTGGCGTGGGGAAGCCGGTGGTGCTCTTCATCGCGACCAGTTCCCAGACGAGAACCAGCAGTGCGATGCCGAGCACCGGCGGAAGCACACGCAGCCACAGTCCGCTGAAGTCACGTGGCGTGCGCTGCACGACTTTCGCAACAACAGGCGCCGGTTCCTGCGCAGGCTTTGGCGCCGCGAGGGGCGCGCTCTTCGACGCCGGGGGCATCGCTTCGATGGGGGAGTGAAAGACGGCACTGACCATGACGTGCTCCTCAGGCGTGGACCTTGAACGAATCGGCGTACTGCTTCGGGTTCTTGCCGTCCCACACCACGCCGTCGATCAGCTTGCTGGTGCGCATCGTGTCCTTCGGTACAGCGGTCTTCGTGGCCGCGGCTGCCTGCTTGTAGATGTCGATCTGGTTGATCTGCGTGGCCACCTGCAGGTAGTCCGGATGGTCTTTCAGCAGGCCCCAGCGCTTGTGCTGCGTGAGGAACCACATGCCGTCCGACAGATACGGGAAGTTCACCGCGCCGTCGCTGTAGAACTTCATGTAGTTGGGGTCGTCCCAGCTCTTGCCGAGGCCGTTGGTGTAACGGCCGAGGATGCGCTGGTTGATCGCATCGACGCTGGTGTTGACGTAGCTCTTGTCCGCGATGGTCTCGGCCATCTTGTTCTTGTTCTGCAGGCCGGTGTCGATCCACTTGCCCGCTTCGAGGATCGCGGCAGTGACCGCGCGTGCGGTGTTGGGGTACTTCTTCACGAAGTCGCCGGTGGTGCCGAGCACCTTCTCTGGGTGGTCCTTCCAGATGTCCTGCGTCGTCACGGCGGTGATGCCGATGCCGTCCATGATTGCGCGCTGGCCCCAGGGCTCGCCGACGCAGTAGCCATCCATGTTGCCGACGCGCATGTTCGCGACCATCTGCGGCGGCGGCACGGTGATGACCTTGGCATCCTTCAGCGGGTTGATGCCGTTCGCCGCCATCCAGTAGTAGAGCCACATCGCGTGCGTGCCCGTGGGAAAGGTCTGCGCGAAGGTGTATTCGTCCTTGTGAGCGGCCATCACCTTGGCGAGTGACGGGCCATCCACCGCGCCCTTGTCAGCGAGCTTCTTCGACAGCGTGATCGCCTGCCCGTTGTTGTTGAGCGTCATCAGCACCGCCATGTCTTTCTTGGGGCCGCCGATGCCGAGGTGCACGCCGTAGACCAGCCCGTAGAGCACATGCGCGAAGTCCAGCTCGCCGTTGACCAGCTTGTCCCGCACGCCGGCCCAGCTCGCTTCCTTGCTGGGGACGATCTTCACGCCGTACTTCTTGTCGATGCCGAGCACCGAAGCCATCACGACGCTCGCGCAATCGGTCAGGGGAATGAAGCCGATCTTCACTTCCTCTTTCTCGGGCTTGTCCGAACCCTGCGCCCAGACGGCGGCGCGCAGGGCGGGGTTCAGCCCCAGCGCGCCAACGGCAGTGGCCTGCAGCACACGGCGGCGACTGAGTTTGTGGGTGAGCGAATCGGTCATGGGGCGAGCTCCAGTCAGCAAAGTCAAAACGCAAAAACAAAAAGGCGTCCACACCGCGCAGGGGCTGCTCGAGAACGAGCCCTTGCGGGTGGGGACGCCTTTGTCCGGTGGGTGGGCCGCATCCGCCGTTGGATGCCGCCTGCCTGAGACCTCTTCGGTCTATGCCGGAGATGTTTGCAAGCGGCATGCCAGCCGCGCGCTCGCGATCGATGCTATGAAAAAGGTAGCTTTAAAGCCTTGCTGGCATTGGGATTCCGGCGCTGTGGACTTGCAGGGCGGTGTCTCGTTCGACCGTTGTGCGCTGCACCAATCCGGATCGCCGGCGTCTCAGGGAGCCGCATTCCGGGGCAGAAGCTCCGCCATGGCGAGCACCGATTCGGCGACCTCGGTGAGCCGCCGGCCCTGGTTCATCGCCGTCTGGCGCAGCATCTTGTGCGCCTCCTGTTCACTGATCCGGCGATGCGCCATCAGCAAGCCCTTGGCGCGCTCAATGACCTTGCGCTCGTTCAGCGCGCTGCGGACTGTTTCGAGCTCATCGCTCATCGCCTGCAGCCGGTGCGACTGCTCCTGGACCATGTCGAGGATCGAGCGTTCAAGCTGACGGCCATACGGAGCGGCATCGCTGGCTGGTTCCGGAAGACCATGGGAATCGAAGAACGCCGCGCCAGGCGGGTCGGACTCATCCGGCAGCTTCGGCAGCAGCGCCTCGTGCACGGCGAGTTCATCGTGCACTTCCGCGGTCTTCTGCTGGCAGACGCTGCGCAGGTGGTCGGCGAGTAACTCCTCGACCGCCTGCATGGCATCGATGCGCTGTGTGCAGCAGTCGAACCACACCGGGCTCAGCTCGGGGTCAAGCGCCACGCCGGCTGGCGCCGCGCAGGCGATTCGGCGAAGGCGCTCCAGTTCGGCGATCTGCCCGGAGGGCTGATTCGCGCGCCACGCCTCGGCGAGGGTTTCGTTCGAAAAGCTCACGAAGACCTTGAAGCAGCGCTCCTGCGAATCGATCAGGTGCAGCCATTGCTGCTGCCGCGCGGCGTCGTTTCGGCCCGAGGCGAAGGCGGCGGCACCACAGGCGCGCTCCTGCCCCGCGAACTCCTTGCCCTGCATGAAGTTGAAGAGAGCCACTAGCACGCGGGAGACCTCGGGGTCGGTCGCGCCATCTGCTGCTTCGAACACCACCGCCAGCAGCCCCGCGATGAGCTTGACGAAGGCAGCCGTCGATTCGGCCGCATCGATCTGCAATGCCTCGATGCGGCGCCGCAATTCGGGCAGCGCACCGAGGCCGGGCAGAACCCACGCAATGCGGCTGAACAGGCGGGCGCCGTTCCCGATGCGGTTCTGTGCGGCCAGCTGCTCGAAGCTCTGGCGCACCGCGGCTTCCATCCGTTGGCTTGCCGCGATCTGCTCGCGATGCTGTTCGGCAAAGCGATGGCCGTTAGAGGCCAGCAGCACGTTGGAAATGCCGCGCTCGCGCTGAAGCGCGTGCACCAGCCGGCCGATCGTGCCCACCAGCTCGCTCGTGCGGGCCAGTTGCTCCAGCCCTTCGATCTCGCAGTGCAAGGCGGCAATCAGAAAACCGAGGCCTGATTTCATCGGGTGTGCAGGTTCATCTGGAGGGGCTTGCAGCAACAACCGTGCCCCGGAATGGGCCGCCACCTACACTCGCGGGATGTTTGTATTGGGAATCGAGTCCTCTTGCGACGAAACCGGCGTGGCGTTGGTGGAAGCCGGCGCAAGCGGCCTACCGCGCCTTGCGTCGCATGCGCTGCACAGCCAGATCGCGATGCACCAGGCTTATGGCGGCGTCGTGCCTGAATTGGCGAGCCGCGACCACATCCGCCGTGTGTTGCCGCTGGCTGAGTCGGTCTTTGCACAGGCGGGGCAGCGGCTTTCCGACGTTGACGTCGTGGCCTACACGCGTGGGCCGGGGCTCGCGGGTGCGCTGCTCGTGGGGGCCGGCGTTGCCTGTGCACTAGGCGCGGCGCTGGGCAAACCGGTGCTGGGCGTGCATCACCTCGAAGGGCACCTTCTGTCGCCGTTCCTGAGCGCAGATCCGCCGGAGTTTCCGTTCGTCGCGCTGCTGGTCTCGGGCGGGCACACCCAGCTCATGCGGGTCGACGGCGTTGGCAAGTACGAGCTGCTCGGCGAAACCATCGACGACGCGGCCGGCGAAGCCTTCGACAAGAGCGCCAAGCTGATGGGGCTGCCTTATCCGGGTGGTCCGTGGCTGGCGAAGCTGGCGGAATCGGGAGACGCCGCCGCTTTCAAGCTGCCGAGGCCGCTGCTGCACAGCGGCGATCTGGATTTCTCGTTCGCCGGCCTCAAGACGGCCGTTCTGACGCAGGCAAAGAAGCTTGGAGA
The DNA here is from genome assembly GCF_014192575.1 of Variovorax sp. Sphag1AA. GTDB lineage: Bacteria > Pseudomonadota > Gammaproteobacteria > Burkholderiales > Burkholderiaceae_C > Variovorax. Next base: position 891,419 of record NZ_JACHYC010000002.1, read on the forward strand.
TGAGCTGGAGTCACGCAAGTCCGATCTGGCGGCCTCGACCCAGGCGGCAATCGTCGAGGTGCTGCTGAAGAAATCCCTCGGGGCCATCGAGCAGACCGGGTTGACCCGGCTGGTGGTTGCCGGAGGCGTCGGCGCGAACCGGTCGCTGCGCGATCAGCTGAACGCCGCCTGCGCCAAGCGGGGCGTTCGGGTGCACTACCCGGAACTTCACCTGTGCACCGACAACGGCGCCATGATCGCCATGGCCGCCGCGATGCGCCTGCAGGCCGGCATCCAGCAGCCGACCGAGCGCTATGCGTTCGATGTCAAGCCGCGATGGCCATTGGCATCGCTGAACGCAGCAGAGCCGGAGCCGGCCTGACGGGCTTCCGGGCCGTCTTCTTCGGCAGCGGCAGCACGTCGAGCATCTGACGCCAGAGCTGCGACCACTGCGGCCAATCGTGGCCGCCTTCGGTGGTGAAGACATGGCCGTCGGGGAGGGCGTCCGCCAGCAATTGATGGTTGGCTGCGAAGCGGTCGCTCAGGCCGTAGCCCAGATAGAGAGGGGGGAGGCTTTCGGCCCGTTCCGGCAACGTGTATTGCTGCAGCCACGGCCAGAGCTTGCGATCGACTTCCTGGTCTGGCGGCGGGCCTTCCGGCACCTTCCAGGTGCGCAGACCGCCGGCCTTCTGGATCTCGGCGGCGACCGGACGACGGCCGAGGTAAGGGGCGAGCGTCACGATGCCGTCGATGGTGCCCGGCTTGGCCAGTTCATGAATCAGCGCGCCGAAGCCGCCGATGGAGATCCCGACGAGCCATACCTTCTTGTAGCCTGCGGCACGCTGTGGCTGGATGACGTCTTCGTGTAACCGTTCGACGAAGGTCTGGTCGTAGAAATACGACACGTCTGCATCGACGAGCAGGGCATCGGCGGCAAAGCCCTGCTCATGTACCGCACCAATGAACCCCTCGCGTTCGAACTCTTCAGGCTTCAGAAATGCCCCGGGAAGAAACACCAGGAGGGTCTCGGAACGGGCATTGGCGTCTGCAAGCTTCAAATGCGTTTTCATGAGTGCTTGTTCGAGTACCCCTCAGCACGCCGGCTGCCCTAGCAGTCCGCCGCTCCCTCGGGTACGGGTTGGTACGAAAGCTTTGAAAAATACGTCACAGAACGTGACGTATTTGGCACGGATTGTGAGTTAGAAATAAGAAAGGGCCGGCAACTAAAAGTTACCGGCCCGTGCTTTGGGGGCTTTTTACAACTGCTTCGGCGTCGAATTAACCGGAGATGCCGCCGCTGCGAATCAGTTGATGGCGAGTTGCGCGACGTTGCTGACAGGTACGCGCTTGCCCAGTTTCAGGGTCAGGACCCCGTTCTCGAGCTTGGCTTCGCTGGTGGTGGCGTCGATTTCGAGCGGCAGCTCGTACGCGGCCTTGATCTGGCGCTTGGCTTCTGCCTTGCTCTCGATGCGGACCACGGCGCCTTCGATGCCGATGGTCAGGTCGTCGCGCGACAGGCCCGGCACGTCGAGCGACAAGGTCCAGGTCTTATCGTCCTGCTCGACGTTGACCGAACGCTGCGCGCCGGTGAAGGCCTCGTTGAAGAAGCGCTCCACACTGCGGTCGAACGAGCGCGGAGCGAAACGGGCGGTGCGAATGGCGGGTGCAAAAAACATGTGAGAACTCCTGGGCATGACGATGAGGACAAGAATGTGTGTCCCGTACACTGCGCGGCGTTTCAACAAGACAAGTGCCGCATGCCTCCCCATCTAGGCATTGCGCAATGCGTTTCAAGAGAATGGCTTCCAGCTTTATTTGGCGTCGAAGGGCCTTGAAATTCGCGGCTCTGGCGCTATGCGCGGGCGCGATCGCGCCGCTCCAGGCGCAGGATGCGAAGCCGATCCGGCTTGCGCTGATCGAGAGCATGAGCGGCCCCTTCGCCAACACCGGCGAGGCCGTCTTCCGCAATCTGCTGTGGGCCGTCGAACGGGTCAATGCACGCGGCGGCGTGAAGCTGCCGGGCGGTGCGCGCTTCCTGCAACTCGATCGCTACGACAGCAAGGGGCAGAACGAGGAAGCGCTCTCTGCGCTGCGCGCCGCGATGGATGACGGCGCGCGCATCGTGCTGCAGGGTAACTCGTCGGCGACAGCGGCGGCACTGATCGATGCAATCGACAAGAACAACGAACGCGATCCGGCAAGGCGCGTGCTGTTCCTCAACTACTCGGCCGTCGATCCGATCCTGACCAACGAGCGTTGCAGCTTCTGGCACTTCCGTTTCGATGCGCATGCCGATATGCGCGTCGCGGCGCTCATGGAAATGATGAAGGACGACAAGGCGCTCAAGCGCGTCTACCTCATCGGGCAGGACTACAGCTTCGGCCAGTCGGTACTGCGCGAATCGAAGCGGCAGTTGGCCGAACAGCGTCCGGATGTGCAGATCGTCGGCGAGGAGCTTCATCCGATGGGTCGCGTGAAGGACTTCGCGCCCTATGCAAGCAAGATCCTCGCAAGTGGCGCGCAGGCCGTGATCACCGGCAATTGGGGCAACGACCTCACGCTGCTCGTGAAGGCGGCGCGCGAAGCAGGATTCAACGGCAGCTTCTATACCTTCTACGGCAATGCGCTCGGCGCGCCGGCGGCCATTGGCGACGCCGGCATCGGCCGCGTGATTGCTGTCGCCGATTGGCTGCCCAATGTGCAGACGCCGCAGTCGGAGGCCTTCTACCAGTCGTTCCGTGCACGCTTTCCGAAGCCTTCGGACGACTATGTGCACATGCGCATGCAGTTGCTGATCGAGGCATTGGCGCAGGCGATCGAGAAAGCGGGCAGCGTCGACACCGTGGCCGTTGCGCGTGCGCTCGAAAGCGCGGACGTCACGCTTGCCGGCCAGCGGGGCCGCATGCGCGCCGAGGATCACCAGTTCCAGCAGACACTGGTCGTCGGCGTCATGGACAAGCAAGGCTCGCCCGGCGTCAAGTTCGATGTCGAAGGATCGGGCTACGGCTTCCGCGTGGTGAAGGTCATTCCTGCCGAGCGCGCGCAAATGCCAACGAGCTGCAAGATGCAGCGTCCCTGAAGTCGAAGAGAAAGAGATACATGCGCGAAGCCATCCACAACCTGGAAGCCTCCAAGATCCGCGAAGTCGCCAATGCCGGGCTCGGCCGGTCCGATGTGCTCGCGTTCTGGTTCGGGGAAAGCGACGAAGTCACGCCGGACGTGATTCGCCAAGCCGCCATCGAGTCGCTGCAACGCGGCGAAACCTTCTATGCCCACAACCTGGGCCTGCCCGAACTGCGCGAAGCGGTCGCGGCCTACATGAGCGGCCTGCATCCGAAGATCGATGTCTCGCGCATCGCGATCACCTCGGGAGGCGTGAGCGCACTCATGCTCGCGGTGCAGGCGCTGGTAGATGCGGGCGACGAAGTCGTCGCCGTTACGCCGGTCTGGCCGAACCTGACCGCGCAGCCGGCGATCCTCGGCGCCAATGTGCGGTGCGTGTCGCTGGTGCCGCGTGATGGCCAATGGACGCTCGATATCGACGCCTTGCGGACCGCGGTTACCTCGAAGACGAAGCTGCTGATCGTCAACGCGCCCAACAACCCGACCGGCTGGACGCTCACTGGCGACGAGCAGCGGGCCATCCTCGACCATTGCCGCAAGACGGGGACGTGGATCCTTGCCGACGAGGTCTACGAGCGGCTCTACTACGAGGCTTCTCCCAATCGCTGCGCGCCCAGCTTCCTCGACGTGGCGACGCCCGACGATCGGTTGGTGGTCGCTCACAGCTTCTCCAAGAGCTTCCTGATGACCGGCTGGCGGCTCGGCTGGCTGGTGCTTCCGCCCTCGCTGATGGAAGGCATGGGCAAGCTCATCGAGTTCAACACGTCGTGCGCGAGTGTCTTCACCCAGCGCGCGGGCATTGCGGCGCTGGCTCACACCGAGGACATCACGCCCCGGATCGTCGCGCACCTGAAGTCGTGCCGGGACACCCTGGTCCCGCTGCTGGCCGAAATCCCCGGCATACAGGTCGCACCTTCGCGCGGCGGGATGTATGCCTTCTTCAAGCTCGACGGCTTCGATGACTCGCTGGTCGTCGCCAAGCGTCTGGTCGCCGAAGCCGGCCTCGGCTTGGCCCCCGGCAACGCCTTCGCCCCCGAAGCCCAAGGCTGGCTTCGCTGGTGCTTTGCCTCCAAGGACAAGCAGCGCCTGATAGAAGGCGTCAATCGCCTGAAACGCTGGCTGGCGGCGCAATAAAGGCCCCAGGTACACCGTGGAACCGGCTCCGCCGGGCCACAGGTGTTGCCCCCGGTAGGGGGTTGGCGAAGCGACACGAAGTGCGCGCAGCCTGGGGGCGAGCTATAATCCCAAGGCTTTGCACCCGCAAGGCACACGATGCGTGCAGTTCCATCGCGCATCGCAAGTCAAACATCCCGGAACAGGAAACATCAAATGATCGCAGCCTCCATCAAGGCCGAAGTTGTCAAGGACAACGCTCGCTCCGCCAACGACACCGGCAGCCCCGAAGTGCAAGTTGCACTGCTGACCGCCCGCATCAACGAACTCACCCCGCACTTCAAGACGCACGCCAAGGATCACCATGGCCGTCGCGGTCTGCTGCGCCTCGTGAGCCGCCGCCGCAAGCTGTTGGACTACCTCAAGTCCAAGGACGCTGACCGCTACACCGCGCTGATCGCCAAGCTGGGTCTGCGCAAGTAAACCGATTCGCAATGAGAGAACGCCTGGGTTAGTCCGCTAGCTCAGGCGTTTTTTACTTCGCGAATCGATTCTGGAGTGCCGAACAGAGCGAAGCTGTGTCATTCCAACGAAGTTCGGTCGTTGAGCTTCTTTGGAATGGCATCGTGTTCTGACAAGCGCTCCGCCACCGTCCAGCCCCTGAAAGCAGGGGGCTGGGCCGTCAACAAAAACAGGAGCTAAACATGAGCCTCTTCAACAAAGTCACCAAGACCTTCCAGTGGGGCGGCAAGACCGTCGTCATGGAAACCGGCGAAATCGCGCGCCAGGCCACCGGTGCCGTGCTCGTCGACATCGAAGGCACCGTCGTGCTCGCGACCGTGGTCGCGTCCAAGTCGGCCAAGCCCGGTCAGGACTTCTTCCCGCTCACTGTCGACTACATCGAGAAGACCTACGCCGCCGGCAAAATCCCTGGCAGCTTCTTCAAGCGCGAAGCCAAGCCCAGCGAACTCGAAACGCTGACCTCGCGCCTGATCGATCGCCCGATCCGTCCGCTCTTCCCCGAAGGCTTCCTGAACGAAGTGCATGTGGTCATCCACACGCTCTCGTTGAATCCTGAAGTCGATGCCGACATCGCCGCGATGATCGCGACCAGCGCCGCGCTTGCTGTTTCCGGCATCCCGTTCAGCGGCCCGATCGGTGCTGCGCGTGTTGGCTACATCAACGGCCAATACGTGCTGAACCCGGGTCAGACCGAGCGCAAAGATTCGCAGATGGATCTCGTTGTCGCCGGTACCGAGTCTGCCGTGCTGATGGTCGAGTCCGAAGCGCTGCAGCTGAGCGAAGAAATCATGCTCGGGGGCGTGGTGTTCGGCCATGAGCAATCCAACATCGCGATCAACGCGATCCACGAGTTGGTTCGTGACGCTGGCAAGCCGGTCTGGGACTGGCAGGCGCCCGCTCAGGACGAAGCGTTCATCTCCAAGATCAAGGGCCTGGCCGAAGAGAAGCTGCGCGCCGTGTATCAGATTCGCAGCAAGCAAGCGCGTACGCAAGCTCTGCGTGAAGCGAACGCGAGCGTGATCGAAGCGCTCAAGGCTGGCGAAGAGCCGTTCGACGCTGCCAAGGTCAGCGACCTGCTGTTCTCGATCGAATCGCAGATCGTGCGCAGCCAGATCCTGGCCGGTGAGCCGCGTATCGACGGCCGCGACACGCGCACGGTTCGCCCGATCGAGATCCGCAACAGCGTGCTGCCGCGCACCCACGGCTCGGCGCTGTTCACCCGCGGCGAAACGCAGGCGCTGGTCGTGACCACGCTGGGCACCGAGCGCGATGCACAGCGCATCGACGCGCTGGCTGGCGAATACGAAGACCGCTTCCTGTTCCACTACAACATGCCTCCCTTCGCGACCGGCGAAGTCGGCCGCATGGGCTCGACCAAGCGCCGCGAAGTCGGCCACGGCCGTCTCGCCAAGCGTGCTCTCGTTGCTTGCCTGCCGAGCAAGGAAGAGTTCCCGTACACGATCCGCGTCGTCTCGGAAATCACCGAGTCGAACGGTTCTTCGTCGATGGCCTCGGTCTGCGGCGGCTGCCTCTCGATGATGGACGCCGGCGTGCCGATGAAGGCGCATGTGGCGGGCATCGCGATGGGCCTGATCAAGGAAGGCAACCGCTTCGCCGTGCTGACCGACATCCTGGGTGACGAGGACCACCTCGGCGACATGGACTTCAAGGTTGCAGGCACGACGAACGGCATCACCGCGTTGCAGATGGACATCAAGATCCAGGGCATCACCAAGGAAATCATGCAGGTCGCCTTGGCACAAGCCAAGGAAGCGCGCATGCACATCCTCGGCAAGATGCAGGAAGCGATGGGCGAAGCCAAGGCCGAGGTGTCGAGCTTCGCGCCGCGTCTGTTCACGATGAAGATCAACCCCGAAAAGATCCGCGACGTGATCGGCAAGGGCGGCTCGGTGATCCGCGCACTGACGGAAGAAACCGGCACGCAGATCAACATCGACGAAGACGGCACCATCACGATTGCTTCGACGGATCCGGCGAAGGCCGAAGAAGCCAAGAAGCGTATCGAGCAGATCACGGCGGAAGTCGAGATCGGCAAGGTGTACGAAGGTCCGGTCACCAAGATTCTGGACTTCGGCGCGCTGGTCAACCTGCTGCCCGGCAAGGATGGCTTGCTGCACATCAGCCAGATCGCGCACGAGCGCGTCGAGAAGGTGACCGACTATCTGAGCGAAGGCCAGATCGTGAAGGTCAAGGTGCTCGAGACCGACGACAAGGGTCGCGTGAAGCTGTCGATGAAGGCCCTGACCGAGCGTCCGGCCGGCATGGAAGGCAACGATCGCCCGCCGCGCGAAGAGCGCGGTGAGCGCCGTGAGCGTCCGCCGCGTGGCGAGCGCGCCCCGCGTGCTGAGAATGTCGAGCGTGCGGAGCCCGCCGAGCAAGTGGCTGAGCAACTGCCGTTGCAAGAGTCGAACCGGGGCGATCAGCAGCCCTGATGAGGCGCGACGGCGGCAACGCCGTCGTCCTTCCGGATATTGCAAATCTGCCAAGTGGCGCGCATTTCAGATCCAGTCGGAAAGTCCATGAAAGCCATTGAGATCTCTTCGTACGGTGCACCGGAGGTGCTGCGCCTGGTGGAGCGCCCTGCGCCCGTCGCGGGGCAGGGCGAATTGCTGATTCGCGTGTCCGCGAGCGGCGTGAATCGTCCCGACGTGCTCCAGCGCATGGGGCACTACCCAGTTCCGCCGGGTGCTTCGGACCTGCCCGGCCTCGAGGTTGCTGGCGAAATCGTCGCCGGTGACGACAAGGCGCTCGCCGCGGCTGGTTTCAAGATCGGGGATCACGTTTGTGCGCTGATCGCCGGTGGTGGCTACGCGGAACTCTGTGTTGCGCCGGTCGCGCAATGCCTGCCGGTGCCCAAGGGCTGGAGCGATGTCGAGGCCGCGACGCTGCCCGAAACATTCTTCACGGTGTGGAGCAATGTGTTCGAGCGCGGCCGTCTGCAGAAGGGCGAGACTCTGTTGATCCAGGGTGGCTCCAGCGGGATTGGCGTGACGGCGATTCAGCTCGGCAAGGCGCTCGGCGCCACGGTGATCGTGACCGCCGGCAGCGACGAAAAGTGCAATGCCTGCTTGAAGCTCGGTGCCGATCACGCGATCAACTACAAGACCGCCGACTTCGTCGAGGAGGCCAAGCGCCTCACCGGCGGGAAGGGGGTGGATGTGGTGCTCGATATGGTGGCCGGCGCCTACGTGGCCCGGGAGGTTGAATGCCTGGCTGAAGACGGCCGCCTTGTGATCATCGCGGTGCAGGGCGGGGTCAAGAGTGAATTCAATGCGGGCCTGGTTCTGCGCCGACGCCTCACGATCACCGGATCGACCTTGCGTCCTCGCTCAATCGAGTTCAAGGGAGCCATCGCGAAGGCGCTTCGCGAGAAGGTCTGGCCCTTGCTTGAAAGCGGCGCTGTCAAACCGGTGATCCACAGCAGATTTGCTGCAGGGGGCGAACCTGGCGGAGCTGCTCAGGCGCACGTCCTGATGGAGTCGAACCAACACATTGGCAAGATCGTGCTGACGTGGTGAACATGACGGAAATGAAAAAGAAGAAACTGATTGCGGGCAACTGGAAGATGAACGGCAGTCTCGTTGCCAACGAGGCGCTGCTCAGCGCCTTGCGGCAAGGGATCGGCGCGCCAGCTTGCGATGTCGCGGTGTGTGTTCCGGCGCCGTATCTGGCGCAGGTTCAGGCGCTTGTGTCGGGATCGGCCATCGAGGTGGGCGCCCAGGACCTTTCTGCGCAACCTCAAGGCGCGTTCACGGGTGAGCAGTCGGCTGCAATGCTGAAGGAATTTGGGGTGCGTTACGTGATCGTGGGGCACTCGGAGCGGCGGCAGTACCACGGCGAGACCGACGAACTGGTCGCCGCGAAGACTGCGGCAGCGCTCGCCAATGGCCTGACGCCCATCGTGTGCGTGGGCGAAACGCTGGCGCAGAGGGAGGCCGGGGAGACTGAGGACGTGGTCAAGCGACAGCTTGCCGCGGTCATTCATGTCAACGGCCATTGCATCAGCGAGATCGTCGTTGCCTACGAGCCCGTCTGGGCCATTGGCACAGGCAAGACCGCAACGCCAGATCAGGCGCAGGCGGTGCATGCCCTGCTGCGCGCCCAGCTCCATCACGCGGCAAACGAGCACGCGGGCGGCATCCGGATCTTGTACGGTGGCAGCATGAATGCTTCCAATGCAGCCGAGCTGCTTGCCCAGCCTGATATCGATGGCGGGCTCATTGGTGGCGCTTCGCTCAAGGCCCCCGACTTTCTGCAGATCATTGCCGCCGCTCACTGACGAGTTGCGGGCATCAAAAAATTTAGGAGTTAGAACGAATGAACTTGGTCCTCAATATCCTGGTCGGCGTGCAGATGCTTGCGGCGCTTGCCATGATCGGCCTGATCCTGGTGCAGCACGGCAAGGGAGCCGACATGGGTGCGGCCTTCGGCAGCGGCAGTGCGGGCAGCCTGTTTGGCGCCAGCGGCAGTGCGAATTTTCTTTCTCGGTCCACGGCGGTTCTTGCTGTCGTGTTCTTTGCCTGCACGTTGGTGCTGGCCTATTTCGGCCATGCACGCCCTCAGGGTGGAAACACCTTGCTCGAGCGCGCCGCCGTTGGTGCCCCAGCTCCCGCACCGGCGCCCGCCACCGCGCCATCCGGTTCTGCGGCGGAAGTTCCTGCTGGCAGCGCGCCTTCGGCGCCTGCGACGAGCGCCCCTGCACCAGCCTCCACGGCACCTGCCGGGGGTGCCAACCAGATTCCGAACAAGTAATCTGACGAAACTATGCTTGCCGAGTGAAAACGGCAGTTTTTCAGGGTAAACTCTAAAGCTGTTCCGGAAAGCCAAAAGCCTGTTGAAGGTTCCTCATGCCATCCGGACAGACAAAAACCGCGGTCGTGGTGAAATTGGTAGACACGCTATCTTGAGGGGGTAGTGGCGAAAGCTGTGCGAGTTCGAGTCTCGCCGACCGCACCAAATCTCACCGGCAGGAATCCTGCTTCCTGCCGGTGTCAAGCGGTGATAGAGCCCCCTGATGAACCTCGATTCCTACCTCCCCGTCCTGTTGTTCATCCTGGTCGGTGTCGGTGTCGGCGTCGCACCTCAGGTTCTGGGTTACATCCTCGGCCCCAATCGGCCCGACACCCAAAAAAATTCCCCCTATGAATGCGGCTTCGAGGCTTTCGAAGACGCTCGGATGAAGTTCGACGTCCGGTACTACCTCGTCGCAATTCTCTTCATCCTCTTCGATCTCGAAATCGCCTTTCTCTTTCCGTGGGCCATCGCGCTCAAGGAGATTGGTGCTGTCGGCTTCTGGGCGATGATGATTTTTCTCGCCATCCTCGTCGTGGGCTTTGTCTACGAGTGGAAAAAGGGTGCGCTCGACTGGGAATGACAAGGAATCCCGAAAATGGCCATTGAAGGCGTCATGAAGGAAGGCTTCGTCACCACGACCTACGACTCGGTGGTGAATTGGGCCAAAACCGGATCTCTGTGGCCCATGACCTTTGGTCTTGCGTGCTGCGCAGTCGAGATGATGCATGCGGGTGCGGCTCGCTACGACATCGATCGCTTCGGTATGCTGTTTCGGCCTAGTCCGCGGCAGTCTGATCTGATGATTGTTGCCGGAACGCTGTGCAACAAGATGGCGCCAGCGCTGCGCAAGGTGTATGACCAGATGCCGGAGCCGCGTTGGGTCCTCTCGATGGGTTCATGCGCGAACGGTGGCGGTTACTACCACTACAGCTATTCGGTTGTTCGTGGATGCGATCGCATCGTGCCGGTCGATGTCTATGTGCCGGGTTGCCCGCCGACTGCCGAAGCGCTTCTGTATGGGGTGATTCAGCTCCAGCAGAAGATTCGGCGTACCAATACGATTGCGCGCGCCTGAAGAGCAAAAGACGATGACCGACTTTGCCATTTCTCCAGAGGCGCTCCAGACCCAGATCACCGAAACGCTTGGCTCCAAGGCGAAGAGCGTCACGGTCTCGCTTGGCGAGGTGATGGTGGTTGTTGGGGCGTCCGACTATCTTTCTGCTGCCGCGCTGCTGCGCGATGCGCCTGGCTGCCGTTTCGAGCAGCTCATCGACCTTTGCGGCATGGACTACTCCAGCTACCGTGACGGCGAATGGGATGGCGAGCGGTTCTGCGTTGTGTCCCATCTGTTGTCCGTGAGTCTCAATCAGCGCGTACGCCTCAAGGTGTTCGTGCCCAACGAGGATCTCCCGGTCGTCGATTCGCTCACGAGCATCTGGAACAGTGCGGGTTGGTTCGAGCGCGAGGCCTTCGATCTCTACGGCATCGTCTTCGAAGGTCACGATGACCTGCGGCGTCTTCTGACCGACTATGGATTCATCGGTCATCCTTTCCGCAAGGATTTTCCGGTCTCCGGTCACGTCGAGATGCGCTACGACGCGGAGCAGAAGCGCGTCATCTATCAGCCGGTGACCATCGAGCCGCGTGAGATCACGCCGAGGGTCATTCGCGAAGACAACTACGGCGGACTCCACTGATGGCCGAAATCAAGAACTACACGCTCAACTTCGGGCCGCAACACCCGGCGGCGCACGGCGTCCTGCGCCTCGTGCTCGAACTGGATGGCGAAGTCATCCAGCGTGCCGACCCTCATATCGGTCTTCTGCATCGCGCAACCGAAAAGCTTGCGGAGACGCGCACCTTCATTCAGTCGCTGCCCTACATGGATCGTCTCGACTACGTGTCGATGATGAGCAATGAACATGCGTACTGTCTCGCAATCGAGCGGCTCCTGGGTCTCGAAGTCCCGATTCGCGCGCAGTACATCCGCGTGATGTTCGCGGAGATCACGCGCCTGTTGAACCATCTGCTGTGGCTGGGCGCACATGGTCTGGATTGCGGTGCGATGAACATGCTCATCTACTGCTTCCGCGAGCGCGAAGATCTGTTCGACTTGTATGAAGCCGTGTCGGGCGCACGCATGCATGCGGCGTATTTCCGTCCGGGTGGCGTCTATCGCGATCTGCCGGATTCGATGCCGCAGTACAAGGCCAGCAAGATCAAGAACGCCAAGGCAATCGAGAGGCTCAACGAGAACCGTCAGGGTTCGATGCTCGACTTCGTCGACGACTTCTGCAAGCGCTTCCCGAAGATGGTCGACGAGTACGAAACGCTGCTCACCGACAACCGGATCTGGAAGCAGCGGACGGTCGGGATCGGCGTCGTCTCGCCGGAGCGCGCGCTGAATCTGGGCTTTACAGGGCCGATGCTCCGCGGCTCTGGCATCGAGTGGGATCTGCGGAAGAAGCAGCCCTACGACGTGTATGACCGCATGGAGTTCGACGTGCCCGTCGGCCGCACCGGCGACTGCTATGACCGCTACCTCGTTCGTGTCGAGGAAATGCGGCAGGCCAACCGCATCATCCAGCAGTGTTCCGCATGGCTGCGATCGAATCCGGGCCCTGTGATCACCGACAACCACAAGGTGGCTGCGCCTCCGCGTGAATCCATGAAGGCGAACATGGAGGAGTTGATCCACCATTTCAAGCTCTTCACCGAAGGCTTCCATGTGCCGGAAGGCGAGGCGTATGCCGCCGTCGAGCACCCGAAGGGTGAATTCGGCATTTACCTCGTGAGCGATGGCGCAAACAAGCCCTATCGCCTCAAGATTCGTGCGCCAGGCTTCCCGCATCTGGCAGCGCTCGACGAAATGTCGCGCGGCCACATGATTGCCGACGCGGTCGCCGTGATCGGCACGATGGACATCGTGTTCGGCGAGATTGATAGGTAAGCGAACCCATGACTTCCGACACCACCCACCGCGAACAGGCGCCGCTGCCCGAGGCGACGCTTGCTCGTTTTGCACGCGAGGTCGCCAAGTACCCGCCCGCCGGCAAGCAGTCGGCAGTGATGGCCTGCCTTGCCATCGTGCAGCAGGATGACGGCTACATCAGCGAACTGCGTGAGCGCGAGATCGCGGACTACCTTGGCATGGCTCCGATCGCTGTCCACGAGGTCACCACGTTCTACAACATGTACAACCAGCGGCCGGTGGGCAAGTTCAAGCTCAACGTCTGCACCAACCTGCCGTGCCAGCTGCGTGACGGCGCGGTGGCGCTTGCACATCTTGAGAAAAAGCTCGGCATCCAGATGGGCGAGACCACGGCCGATGGCTTGTTCACGCTGCAACAGAGTGAATGCCTCGGCGCTTGCGCCGATTCGCCCGTGATGCTGGTCAATGACCGTACGATGTGCAGCTTCATGAGCAACGAGAAGCTCGATCAGCTCATCGATGGCCTGCGCGATTCGACATCGAAGGGAGCGCAATGATGTCGCCCGAACAAGTGCTGTCGCAGTTCCAGGCGACCGGTGTTCAGACCTGCTTTCATGACCGCCACATTTCGCCCCAGATCTACGCAGGTCTGAACGGTACGAACTGGCGTCTGGCTGACTACGAGGCGCGCGGCGGCTATAAGGCACTGCGCAAGATCCTGACCGAAGGACTCACGCCCGACCAGGTGATCGCCGAAGTCAAGGCGTCGGGTCTCCGCGGTCGCGGCGGCGCCGGTTTCCCTACCGGTCTCAAGTGGAGCTTCATGCCCCGGCAGTTCCCGGGGCAGAAGTACCTCGTCTGCAATTCCGACGAGGGTGAGCCGGGTACGTGCAAGGATCGGGACATCCTGCAATTCAATCCGCACATCGTGATCGAAGGCATGGCCATTGCCGCGTATGCGATGGGCATCAGCGTTGGCTACAACTACATCCACGGCGAGATCTTCCAGACCTACGAGCGCTTCGAGGAAGCCCTGGAGGAGGCGCGCGCTGCCGGCTATCTCGGCGACGCGATCATGGGTAGTACCTACAACTTCCAGTTGCATGCTGCGCATGGCTTTGGTGCTTACATCTGCGGTGAGGAAACTGCGCTGCTGGAGTCGCTCGAAGGCAAGAAGGGTCAACCGCGCTTCAAGCCGCCGTTCCCGGCGAGCTTTGGCCTCTACGGCAAGCCCACCACGATCAACAACACCGAGACCTTCGCGGCGGTGCCCTGGATCATCAACAACGGCGGGGCCGCTTATCTCGAGTGCGGCAAGCCGAACAACGGCGGCACCAAGATCTACTCGGTCAGCGGTGACGTCGAGCTGCCGGGTAACTATGAAGTGCCGATGGGCACGCCGTTCTCTAAGCTGCTCGAACTGGCGGGCGGCGTCCGCAAGGGTCGGCAACTCAAGGCGGTGATCCCGGGTGGGTCTTCGGCCCCCGTCCTGCCTGCTTCCATCATGATGGAATGCACCATGGACTACGACTCGATCGCCAAGGCGGGTTCGATGCTCGGTTCCGGCGCGGTCATCGTGATGGACGACAGCCGCTCGATGGTCGAGTCACTCAAGCGCCTGTCGTACTTCTACATGCACGAATCCTGCGGCCAGTGCACGCCGTGCCGCGAGGGCACCGGCTGGCTTTGGCGCGTGGTGGATCGCATCCACAACGGCCGCGGCAAGCCCACTGACATGGATCTGCTGAATTCGGTCGCCGACAACATCCAGGGCCGCACCATCTGCGCGTTGGGCGATGCAGCGGCCATGCCGGTGCGGGCCATGATCAAGCACTTCCGCCACGAGTTCGAAGCCCTGGTTCCGGGCTACGTCCCGAAGGCTCCCGCCAAGGCCTGAAAGCGCAAGAAGAACACAACACATATGGTTGAAATTGAACTTGACGGGAAGAAGGTCGAAGTGACCGAAGGCAGCATGGTCATGCATGCAGCCGAAAAGGCGGGCACCTACATCCCGCACTTCTGCTATCACAAGAAACTCAGCATCGCGGCCAACTGCCGGATGTGCCTCGTCGACGTCGAGAAGGCGCCGAAGCCGATGCCGGCCTGCGCCACGCCGGTGACGCAGGGCATGATCGTCCGCACCAAGAGCGACAAGGCGATCAAGGCCCAGCAGTCGGTGATGGAGTTCCTGCTGATCAACCATCCGCTGGATTGCCCGATCTGCGACCAGGGCGGTGAATGCCAACTCCAGGATCTCGCCGTTGGTTACGGTGGTTCTTCTTCCCGCTACGAAGAAGAGAAGCGTGTCGTCTTCCACAAGGATGTTGGCCCGTTGATCAGCATGGAGGAAATGAGCCGCTGCATCCACTGCACGCGCTGTGTCCGTTTTGGCCAGGAAGTGGCCGGCGTGATGGAGCTCGGCATGTCGAATCGCGGCGAGCACTCCGAAATCGAAACCTTCCTCGGTGACTCGGTGGATTCGGAGCTGTCGGGCAACATGATCGACATCTGCCCGGTGGGTGCGCTCACGAGCAAGCCCTTCCGCTACAGTGCCCGCACTTGGGAACTGTCGCGTCGCAAGTCGGTGAGCCCGCACGATTCAACTGGCGCGAACCTCATCGTGCAGGTCAAGAACAACCGCGTGATGCGTGTCGTTCCCCTCGAAAACGAAGACGTGAACGAGTGTTGGATTGCCGACCGCGATCGCTTCTCGTACGAGGCATTGAACGGCCCCGAGCGTCTGGCGCAGCCGATGCTCAAGCAAGGCGGTCAGTGGCAGCAGGTGGACTGGCAGACGGCGCTGGAATACGTTGCCAATGGTCTCAAGCAGATCAAGGCAGATCACGGCGCGCAGAGCATTGGCACGTTGGTCAGCCCGCACAGCACGCTCGAGGAACTGCATCTGGCCAAGCTGCTTACCAATGGTCTGGGCAGCGACAACATCGACTACCGTCTGCGCAACGCTGAGTTCGCACCGGTCGAAGGCGTTCGCTGGCTCGGAACGTCGATCGCCTCGCTGTCGCAGTTGCAGCGTGCGCTTGTGATCGGCACCAATCTTCGCAAGGATCACCCGCTGTTTGCCCAGCGGATCCGCCAGTCTGTTCGGAAGGGCGGCGTGCTGAATGCGGTGACCTCGCAGGCGCTTTTTGCCGACGACGATGCATGGGCGATGCCGGTTGCGAATGCGATTCGCGTGGCGGCCGACGGCTGGGTCGATGTGCTGGCGCAGATTGCCTCCGCAATCGGCGAAAGCAAGGGCACGAGCGCCCCCGTCGCAGCCAACGGCTCCCCGAGCGATGCGGCCAAGGCGATTGCCGTCTCTCTGCTCGATGGTGAACGCAAAGCCATCCTGCTCGGCAATGCGGCTGTCCATCACGCGCAGGCAAGCACCTTGCTGGTTCTGGCCAACTGGATTGGCGCACAAACTGGCGCGAGCGTCGGATTCCTGACTGAGGCGGCCAACACGGTGGGCGCGCAAGTTGCGGGAGCTTTGCCGAAGTCCGGCGGACAGAACGCGGCCCAGATGTTGGCTGGCGGTCTCAAGGCTGCGCTGCTACTCAACAACGAGCCGGTATTCGACTCGGCTGCAGGAGAGTCCGCGGTTGAAGGTCTTGCTCACGCCCAGATGGTCGTGACGTTGAGCCCGTTTAAGGCCAACCTCGAGTTCAGCGATGTGCTGCTGCCGATCGCTCCCTTTACCGAAACTGCCGGGACCTTCGTGAATGCCGAAGGGCGGGTGCAGAGCTTCCATGCGGTCGTCAAGCCCTTGGGTGAGGCGCGCCCGGCGTGGAAAGTGTTGCGCGTTCTGGCCAATCTGCTGGGCTTGCCTGGCTTCGGGTTCGAATCTTCGGCGGATGTCCTCTCCGACATCGGCGCCTCCACGGAAACGGTCGCGGCTAAGCTGAGCAATGTCACGTCGGTGCAGCCGGCTGCAGATGCTGTGGCGCAAGCTGCACCTGCTGTGGCCAGCATCTATCAGCTTGACTCGATCGTTCGTCGCGCGCCGTCGCTACAACTGACCGCCGACGCTCGTCGAGCGCAGGCTACCGTGGCAGAGGAGGTGCTCGCATGATCGACGCACTGCACGGCTTCGGAGCCGGCCTCGTGTCCGCTGGTTGGTGGACGGGGATCATCTGGCCCATCATCTGGACGTTGATCAAGATCGTGGTTGTCGTTGCGCCGCTGATGGGCGCGGTTGCCTACCTGACCCTTTGGGAACGCAAGGCCATCGGCTTCACGCAGATCCGCATCGGCCCCAACCGGATCGGACCACTGGGTCTGCTCCAGCCCATCGCTGATGCGCTCAAGCTGCTGACGAAGGAAATCATCCTTCCTACGGTCGCGAACAAGGGCCTTTTCCTGCTGGGCCCGATCATGACGATCATGCCGGCGCTGGCCGCCTGGGCCGTGATCCCGTTCGGCCCGGAAGTCGCGCTCGCCAACATCAATGCCGGTCTGCTTTTCGTCATGGCCATTACCTCGCTCGAGGTTTATGGCGTGATCATCGCGGGATGGGCATCGAACTCGAAGTACGCCTTCCTCGGCGCGCTGCGTGCGTCCGCCCAAATGGTGAGCTATGAAATCGCGATGGGCTTCTGCTTCGTCGTGGTGCTCATGGTTTCGGCCAGCCTCAACATGACCGACATCGTGATGGGGCAGGGCAAGGGCCACTTCGCTTCGATGGGCGTCGGCTTCCTGTCGTGGAACTGGCTGCCGTTGCTGCCCATCTTCCTCGTGTACTTCATCTCCGGTCTGGCTGAAACCAACCGCCATCCCTTCGACGTCGTCGAAGGTGAATCGGAGATCGTCGCGGGCCACATGATCGAGTACTCGGGCATGAGCTTCGCCATGTTCTTCCTGGCCGAATACGCCAACATGTGGCTGGTCTCGATCCTCTGTGTGGTTCTGTTCCTGGGCGGCTGGTTGCCTCCGTTCGAGTTCCTCTCGTTCATCCCGGGCTGGATCTGGTTGGGCCTCAAGACCTTCTGCGTGGTCACCATGTTCCTGTGGGTCCGCTCGACTTTCCCGCGCTTCCGCTATGACCAGATCATGCGTCTGGGCTGGAAGATCTTCATTCCGGTCACGCTGGTGTGGCTGGTCGTGGTCGGCGCGTGGATGCAGACCCCGTTCAACATCTGGAAGTAATCGCCATGTCTGCGCAAACCACCAGCGCGCTTGCGCGCTCACCATCGAGTACGGCCCAGCCGTTTTCGCTCAAGGACTTTCTGCGCAGCTTCATGCTGTTCGAACTGTTCAAGGGCCTGGCTATCACTGGCAAGTACGCGTTCAGCCGGAAGATCACCGTCCAGTTTCCGGAAGAGAAGACGCCGCTGTCGCCGCGCTTCCGCGGGCTTCATGCGCTTCGCCGATACGAGAACGGCGAAGAGCGGTGCATCGCCTGCAAGCTGTGCGAAGCCGTCTGCCCGGCCCTGGCGATCACGATCGAATCCGACGTGCGTGACGACGGTTCCCGCCGCACTACGCGCTACGACATCGACTTGACCAAGTGCATCTTCTGCGGATTCTGTGAGGAAAGCTGCCCGGTCGACTCGATCGTGGAAACCCACATCTTCGAATACCACGGGGAAAAGCGCGGCGACCTGTACTTCACCAAGGACATGCTCCTTGCCGTGGGTGACCGCTACGAAAAAGAAATCGCTGCCAACAAGGCAGCAGACGCCAAGTACCGCTAAGCGGTCTGGCCCGAACCTCGCAACGAATTCGACCCATGGACGTCAAGACCGGTCTGTTCTATCTGTTCTCCGCGGTGCTGCTGTTCGCAGCCTTCCGCGTGATCACCGCGCGCAACCCCGTGTATGCCGCGCTCTATCTCGTGCTGGCCTTCTTCCAGGCTTCGGCAATCTGGCTGCTGCTGCGCGCCGAGTTTCTGGCGATCTCGCTTGTCCTCGTTTACGTCGGTGCGGTGATGGTGCTGTTCCTGTTCGTCGTGATGATGCTGGACATCAACGTCGACAGTCTTCGAGAGGGCTTCTGGCGACACTTCCCGCTCGCTGCCGGCGTCGGTGCCCTTATCGCTCTTGAAATGGCTGCGGTCCTGATGGGCGGCTTCCGCCTCGCTGCGCCGAAGAATCCGCTTGCGACCGGCCCCGACACGTCGAACACCCTCGAACTCGGCAAGCTCCTCTATACCGACTACCTGTATCCGCTCGAGATTGCGGCGGTGATCCTGCTCGTTGCCATCGTCGCGGCGATCGCGCTCACGCTGCGTACCCGCAAGGACAGCAAGTACGTCAACCCGGCAGACCAGGTCCGGGTGAAGGCGCGCGACCGCGTTCGCATCGTCCAGATGCCCGTGACTCGCGCGGCGCAACCTGTTGCCGAAGAACAAGCGGCACCTGCGGAGACCAAGGCATGACGCTCACGCTCGGACACTTCCTCTCGCTGGGCGCGATGCTGTTCGCGCTTTCCGTGATCGGCATCTTCCTCAACCGGAAGAACCTCATCGTTCTGCTGATGTGCATCGAGCTCATGCTCCTGGCCGTCAACATGAACTTCGTCGCCTTCTCGTATTTCCTTGGCGACATGCACGGCCAGATCTTCGTGTTCTTTATCCTGACGGTCGCAGCGGCCGAGTCGGCGATCGGTCTGGCGCTGCTCGTTCTCCTGTTCCGCAACAGGTCGAACATCAACGTCGACGAACTCAACGCGCTCAAGGGTTAAGGATCATCATGAGCGCAACACTTTCTGCATCCACGCTGCTGGCCGTTCCGCTGGCTCCCCTGGTCGGCTCCGTCTTCGCGGGCCTGTTCGGCACGAAGTTCGGTGGCGACCACCTCGGCCGCCGCATCACCCATTCGCTGACCATCCTCGGCGTACTCGTGGCTTTCATCATCTCGGCCATGACACTGAAGAGCGTCGTCGTCGACGGCGCCCACTTCAACGAGACCATCTACGAGTGGATGACGGTCGGCGGCCTCAAGATGGAAATTGGCTTCCTCATCGACGGCCTGACAGCCATGATGATGTGCGTCGTGACTTTCGTCTCGCTGATGGTTCACATCTACACCATCGGCTACATGTCGGATGACGACGGCTACAACCGTTTCTTCTCCTACATCTCGCTGTTCACCTTCTCGATGTTGATGCTCGTGATGAGCAACAACATGCTCCAGCTCTTCTTCGGCTGGGAAGCAGTGGGCCTTGTGTCTTACCTGCTGATCGGCTTCTGGTTCAACAGGCCAACCGCGATCTTCGCGAACCTGAAGGCCTTCCTGGTCAACCGCGTGGGCGACTTCGGCTTCATTCTCGGCATCGGCCTGATCGCCGCATACTCGGGTACGCTGAACTACGGCGAAGCGTTCTCGAAGGCCGACGAACTGGCGAAGATTGCTTTCCCGGGTACCGAGTGGATGCTCATCACGGTGATCTGCATCTGCCTGTTCATCGGTGCGATGGGCAAGAGCGCGCAATTTCCGTTGCACGTCTGGCTGCCAGATTCGATGGAAGGTCCGACGCCGATCTCCGCGCTGATTCACGCGGCAACGATGGTGACCGCCGGGATCTTCATGGTGGCGCGCATGTCGCCGCTGTTCGAGCTCAGTGACACGGCCCTGAGCTTCGTCCTGGTGATTGGTGCGATCACGGCGCTCTTCATGGGCTTCCTGGGCATCATCCAGAACGACATCAAGCGTGTCGTGGCCTACTCGACGCTTTCGCAGCTCGGCTACATGACCGTGGCGCTCGGCGCGTCGGCGTACTCGGCTGCGGTGTTCCACCTGATGACGCACGCCTTCTTCAAGGCGCTGCTGTTCCTCGGCGCAGGCTCGGTGATCATCGGTATGCACCACAACCAGGACATCCGCCGGATGGGTGGGTTGCGGAAGTACATGCCGATCACCTGGATCACATCGCTCATCGGCTCGCTTGCGCTGATCGGCACGCCGCTGTTCGCGGGCTTCTATTCCAAGGACACGATCATCGAAGCGGTGCATGAAAGCCACCTCTGGGGTTCCGGCTTTGCCTATTTCGCGGTGCTCGCCGGCGTGTTCGTGACGGCCTTCTATTCGTTCCGGATGTACTTCCTGGTGTTCCACGGCAAGGAGCGATACGACCAGAATCCGGACGCGCACCATGATGCGCACGACGATCACCATGGCCACGACGATCATCATGGTCCGCACGAGTCGCCGTGGGTGGTGTGGCTGCCGCTGGTGCTGCTCGCCATCCCGTCGGTCGTCATCGGGTTCATGACGATCCAGCCGATGCTCTATGGCGACTTCTTCAGTGGCGCGATCTTCATCGACGAGACCAAGCACGAGGCGATGAAGGAGCTGGCCGAGGCATTCCATGGCCCGCTGGCGATGGCACTCCACGGCTTGACCGCAGCGCCGTTCTGGCTCGCACTCGCAGGCGTCGTGCTGTCCTGGTACATGTATCTCGTGAACCCGGCGCTGCCGGCGGCGATCAAGCGTGCCTGCGGTCCGATCTACCGCGTGCTCGACAACAAGTACTACATGGACTGGTTCAACGAGAACGTAATTGCCCGCGCGACACGTGCCCTGGGCACGGGTCTCTGGAAGGGCGGCGACCAAGGCGTCATCGATGGCGCCATCGTCAACGGCTCGTGGAAGTTGGTCGGCCGTGTTGCCGGTGCCGTGCGCTGGCTGCAGTCGGGCTACATCTATCACTACGCATTCGCGATGCTGCTCGGCATCTTCGTGCTGATGTCGTACTTCGTCTGGTTTAAACGGTAAGCGGCTCTCGCTGGAGAAAAACAAAAATGGGTCTGTTGAGCCTTGCCATCTGGATGCCGATCATTGTCGGCGCCGTGCTATTGGCCTTCGGTCGTGACAGTCAGGCGACGCTGGTGCGCTGGATCGCTCTCGTCGGTTCGATTGCGAGCTTCCTCGTCACGCTGCCGCTCTACGCACGCTTCGATACCAGCACCGCCGCGATGCAGTTCGTCGAGAAGACGAGCTGGATCGAGCGCTTCAACGTCAACTACCACGTTGGTCTGGACGGTATCTCGTTCTGGCTGGTGCTGCTGACCGCGTTCATCACGGTCATCGTGGTGATCTCGGCGTGGGAAGTGATCACCGAGCGCGTCAACCAGTACATGGGCGCATTCCTGATCCTGTCCGGATTGATGATTGGCACCTTCGCCGCGCTTGACGGGATCCTGTTCTACACGTTCTTCGAGGCCACGCTCATCCCGATGTACCTGATCATCGGTATCTGGGGTGGTCCGAACAAGATCTACGCGGCGTTCAAGTTCTTCATCTATACGCTGCTCGGATCGCTGCTGATGCTGGTCGCGCTGATCTACCTGTACAACAAGTCGGGTGGCAGCTTCGACATCCTGACGTGGCACAAGCTGCCTCTGGAGGCGACCACGCAGACTTTCCTGTTCTTTGCGTTCTTCGCGGCGTTCGCAGTGAAGGTGCCGATGTGGCCGGTCCACACTTGGCTGCCGGACGTCCACGTCGAGGCGCCGACAGGCGGTTCGGCAGTGCTGGCAGCCATCATGCTGAAGCTCGGTGCCTACGGTTTCCTGCGTTTCTCGATGCCGATCGCGCCCGATGCCTCGCATGAGTGGGCCTGGTTCATGATCACGCTGTCGCTGATCGCCGTGATCTATGTTGGTCTCGTCGCACTGGTCCAACAGGACATGAAGAAGCTGGTCGCGTATTCGTCGGTGGCTCACATGGGCTTCGTGACGCTAGGCTTCTTCATCTTCAACGAGCTCGGCGTTTCGGGTGGCATCGTTCAGATGATCTCTCACGGTTTCGTGTCGGGCGCCATGTTCCTATGCATTGGCGTGCTGTACGACCGGGTGCATTCGCGCCAGATTGCCGACTACGGCGGCGTGGTCAACACGATGCCCAAGTTCGCTGCATTCGCGCTGCTGTTTGCCATGGCCAACTGCGGTCTGCCCGGAACGGCCGGCTTCGTCGGCGAGTGGATGGTGATCATCGGTGCAGTCAAGTCGAACTTCTGGCTCGGCCTCGGTGCTGCGACCGCCCTGATCTTCGGCGCTGCCTACACGCTGTGGATGTACAAGCGGGTGTACCTCGGCGCGCCTGGCAACGATCATGTTAAGGAACTGAGCGACATCGGGTCGCGCGAATTCCTGATGCTGGCATTGCTGGCGATCGCGGTGCTCTGGATGGGCATCTATCCCAAGCCCTTCACCGACGTGATGAATACGTCCGTCGCTGAACTGCTGCGCCACGTGGCCGTTTCCAAGCTGCCCTAAATCCAAGCTGAACAAGAGAACGAGATGATTGACAAACTCAGCTGGATGGCGATCTACCCAGAGGCGGCGCTGCTCATCGCGGCATGCGTCATCGCGCTGGTGGATCTGTCCACCACCAGCCCCCGCCGTACGGGCACTTACGTGCTGACGCTGTTGACGCTGGCCGTGATCGCAGTGCTCACCGGATTCAACGCCGCCAGCGGCAAGACCATCTACGGATTTGGCGGGATGGTCGTGAGCGACCCGATGGGCAACTGGCTGAAGTGCTTCGCGACGCTGGCGCTGATGGTCACCCTGGTCTACGGTCGGCCGTATGCAGCCGATCGTGGGATGCTGCGCGGTGGTGAGATGTTCACCATGAGCATGCTGGCCCTGCTGGGCATGTTCGTGATGATTTCGGGCAGCAACTTCCTGGTCCTCTACCTTGGCCTGGAGCTGTTGACGCTGTCGAGCTATGCGCTGGTCGCACTGCGCCGCGACAACGCCGTGGCGAGCGAAGCAGCGATGAAGTATTTCGTCCTCGGCGCGATGGCCAGCGGCTTCCTGCTCTATGGTCTCTCGATGATGTACGGCGCGACTGGCTCGCTCGACATCAACGAGGTGTTCAAGGCGATTGCGAGCCGCCAGGTCAATCACCAGGTGCTCGTGTTCGGTCTGGTCTTCATCGTCGCCGGTCTGGCGTTCAAGGTTGGTGCCGCGCCGTTCCACATGTGGGTACCTGACGTCTATCAGGGCGCCCCGACGGCCATCACTTTGATGATCGGCGCGGCCCCCGAGCTGGCCGCCTTTGCAATCATCATCCGTCTGCTGGTGGAAGGCCTGCTTCCGCTCGCCATCGACTGGCAGCAGATGCTGACCCTCCTGGCAATCGCGTCGCTGCTGGTCGGCAATCTCGCGGCCATCGCGCAGACGAACCTCAAGCGGATGCTGGCCTATTCGACCATTGCGCAGATGGGCTTCATGCTGCTTGGTCTGGTGGCGGGCGTTGTCAACGGCAATACGTACAACGCACAGTTTGCCTACAGCGCCGCGATGTTCTACATCGTGACCTACGTGCTCACCACGCTCGCGAGCTTCGGGATCATCCTGCTGCTGGCGCGCGAAGGCTTCGAAAGCGAAGAGATCACCGATCTCGCTGGTCTGAACCAGCGCAGTCCGCTGTATGCCGGGGTGATGGCGATTGCCATGTTCTCGCTGGCCGGTGTGCCGCCGCTGGTTGGCTTCTACGCCAAGTTCGCGGTGCTCCAAGCGCTGATCGCGTCGGGTCAGGCGATGCATATCGCGCTGGCTGTCTTCGCGGTGGTGATGTCGCTGATCGGCGCGTTCTACTACCTGCGCGTCGTCAAGGTCATGTACTTCGATGCACCGCTGACGGCGACAACGGTGTCGGCGCCGCAGGACGTCCGTGCTGTGCTCACCCTCAATGGCGCGCTGATCCTGATCCTTGGGATCCTGCCCGGTAGCCTGATGACGCTTTGCGCACAGGCGATCGTGGCAACGCTGGCGAGCTGATTCGACTCCGTGTCTCAGGGCGCCTCGGTCTGGGTGGTGCTGCTGGTTGCGTTGCTGGCAGCGAACCTCCCGTTCTTTACCGAGCGCGTACTTGGGTTGATCTCGCTGTCTGGTGCGAGGAAGTCACTGGCGATCCGGCTCGGTGAACTGGTGCTGCTCTACTTTGTTGTTGGCGGTATCGGACTGCTCTTCGAGCGCCGCGTAGGGCAGATCGCGCCTCAGGGATGGGAGTTCTACGCCGTCACGGCGGCCCTTTTCATCGTTCTGGCGTTCCCGGGATTCACGTGGCGCTACCTGTTGAAGCATCGGTGAAGGAAATCGCATGACCTCGAAGACCCCTGACGGCGCTGACACGCACCTCCGAGAGGAATGCACGGCTAGCGAGGTGTTGTTCCAGGGGAACTTCCTCCGTGCCAAGCGCGATACCGTCAGGCTGCCGGATGGCCACTTGGCGACGCGAGAGTATGTGGTGCATCCGGGCGCGGTCGTGGTCGTTCCGCTGCTGGACGACGGGCGCCTTGTGCTTGAGCGTCAATACCGCTATCCGATCGGTCACGTAATGACCGAATTTCCCGCCGGAAAGCTCGATGCCGGCGAAGATCCGCTGCTGTGCGGCCAACGCGAGCTCCTTGAGGAAACCGGCTACACCGCGCGCGAGTGGGCGTACGCCGGTGCCATGCACCTTGCGGTGGCGTATTCAACCGAAATCATCCATATCTATTTCGCTCGTGGCCTTTCGCTCGGAGCGCGTCAGCTCGATCACGGCGAGTTCCTCGACGTGATCACCGCGACACCCGAAGAAGTGCTGGCCTGGTGCCGCGATGGGATCGTGACCGACGCGAAGTCCCAGACTTGTGCGCTCTGGCTGCAGAACGTCCTTTCGGGCGCATGGACGCTCAACTGGCAGTTGCCCGCGCCGTTCAACGCGGCAGGATAATGGCCGGATGAAGGTCCTCAACCTCCAATGCGCGCATGCCCACGGCTTCGAGGGCTGGTTCGCGTCCCACGAAGAGTTCGAGAGTCAGCTCGCGAGTGGGCTGGTCGAGTGTCCTCTGTGTGGCGACAGGAAAATCACGAAGCTGCTTGCGGCGCCCCGCTTGAATCTGGGCAGCTCCAAGCCGGCCGAACCCCAGGCGGCGTCCACAGAAGGCGATTCGCCTGAAGGCCGTTGGCTCCAGGCTGTGCGCAAGGTCATCGCGCAAACCGAAGATGTCGGAGACCGTTTCGCCGACGAGGCCCGGAAAATGCACTACGGCGAGGCCGAAGAGCGAGGCATCCGCGGCCAGACTACCCGAGAGCAAGCCCAAAGCCTGCTCGACGAGGGCATCCCGGTGTTTTCGCTCCCGTTGCCCCCGGCGCTCAAGGAAACCCTGCAGTAGCGTCGCGGGGCGGCGCTCGGCCCGAACTGCCAGCCTGTCTTCAGGCCACGAATTGGAGCGCCGCGAGTCGCGCATAGACCCCGTTCTGCGCAACCAAGCTGGAGTGGGTTCCTTGCTCGATGATCCCACCGTGATCGAGCACCACGATGCGATCGGCCTTTTGTACGGTCGCGAGTCGGTGGGCGATGACGATCGTGGTACGCCCGGACATCGCCGATTCAAGGGCAGCCTGCACCATGCGTTCGCTTTCCGCATCGAGTGCGCTGGTGGCTTCGTCGAGCAGTAGCAGCGGAGGATTCTTCAGCATGGCGCGCGCGATCGCGATGCGTTGCCGCTGGCCGCCGGACAGCCGCACTCCGCGCTCGCCCAGGAACGTGTCGTATCCCTCGGGCAGGGCGCGCAGGAAGTCATCGGCGAAGGCTGCCTTTGCCGCCGCGCGGACTTCCTCGGCCGTCGCGTCTGGCCGGCCGTAGCGGATGTTCTCGAAGGCGGTCGCCGAGAAGATGACCGCATCCTGCGGGACGAGCCCGGTCCGTGTACGTAGCTCGTCGAGCGACAGCGCGCCGAGCGGAGCACCGTCCAGCGAGATGCTTCCTGACTGCGGATCGTAGTAGCGCAACAGCAGCTGGAACACCGTACTCTTGCCGGCCCCGCTGGAGCCGACCAGTGCCACGGTTTCGCCGGGCGCGATCGTGAGGTCGAAATTGCGCAGCGCCGGAACGCCGGGGCGGGAAGGGTAGTGGAAGGTCACCGATTCGAAACGGACCGAGCTTCCTCCGTTGGAAACAGGCGCCTTGACGGGTGCGGCGGGTGATTCGATCACCGACCTCGCATGAAGCAGTTCCATCAGTCGCTCCGTCGCGCCAGCCGCGCGCAGCAGATCGCCGTAGACCTCGCCGAGCACAGCCGCGGCGCTCGCCAGGATGATCACGTAGACCACGGTTTGTCCCAGGTGGCCGGCGGTGATGTCGCCGCGCAGCACCGCTTGCGTGCCCTGATAGAGCCCCCATAGCAGCGCGGCGGACGTCGCGATGATGATGAATGCGACGAGGATGGAGCGCGCCTTCGTGCGGCGTACGGCGGTGTGGAATGCGCTGTCCGTCGACGCGTCGAAGCGGGCCGCTTCGCGCGCTTCCGCGGTATAGCTTTGGACGACCGGTATGGCGTTGAGCACTTCGGCTGCGATCGCGCTTGAGTCCGCCACGCGGTCCTGGCTGGCGCGCGACAGCTTGCGCACGCGCCGGCCGAACCACATGCTTGGCAGCACCACCAGCACGAGGATGCCTAGCACCTGGATCATGACGTAGGGATTGGTCCAGACCAGCATTGCGAGCGCGCCCACGCCCATCACCGCGTTGCGCAGCCCCATGCTGAGCGACGAGCCGACGACGGTCTGCACCAGCGTCGTGTCGGCGGTCAGGCGTGAGAGCACTTCCCCAGTCTGCGTGGTTTCGAAGAAGACCGGACTCTGGCGCAGCACGTGTGCATAGACGGCGTTGCGCAGGTCGGCCGTAACGCGCTCGCCGAGCCAACTCACGGTGTAGAACCGCGCCGCCGAGAAAAGCCCGAGCGCCACGGCGACGGCGAAGAGGGCGACGAAGTGTTCACGCAGCGCCATGGTCTGGGCACCCTTGTCGCTGGAGATCAGCCCGCCGTCGATGAGGCTTCGCAGCGCGATCGGGAAGACCAACGTCGTGACGGCGGCAAGCACCAGAAATATCCCGGCCAGGATGATCTGGATGCGATACGGCCTAAGAAAGGGCGCCAGCCCGGACAGAGACTTCGGGGAGCCTTTGCCGGGCCGGGTGGAATCGGAGGAAGCCATGGCGCGATTCTAGCTAACGCTTGCCCACTCAAAGGTCGCCTTGACAATAATTGCCGGGGCAACTAATATTCAGACATGTCTGAGTCCAAGAGCCCCGAGTACACGCTGGCAGAGTCGCCTTCCGGCGAGCCGCGCGCCGTCAAGGCGTTCTACAAGGCCGAAAACTACCGTTCGGAAGACAGCATCGGCTACCTGATGCGCCGAATCATGACGGCGGTTGGCCAGTCCGTGGAATCGCTGATGTGCGAGCCTGGCAGCCCGACCTACCCGCAATGGGTGCCGCTGCACAAGCTTCATATGGGGCAGGCCACCACCGTGGCCGAACTGGCGCGCGAGTGCGAACTCGACACCGGCGCCATGACCCGCCTTCTGGACCGTCTCGAGGCCAAAGGTCTCTGCCGCCGCGTTCGCTCGGTGTCCGACCGCCGAGTCGTCAACATCGAACTCACGGACGAAGGTCGTGCCGCCGCCAAACAAGTACCGCATTTGCTCTGCCGCGTGCAGAACGAGCACCTCGCCGGATTTTCCGACGAGGAATGGGAGCAGCTGAAGAGCTATCTGCGCCGCATTCTTGATAACGCTCAGGCCATCTCGGCCCGAAAAGAAAAAAATGACTCATCTTCTTCCTGAAGGCGCGTTGCGCCGAACCACTGCAGTCGCGACCGCCGTGTTCGCCCTGGCGTTGGCCGGATGTGCCGACATGGGCAGCATTTCGTCGCAGGCCAAGCTGCGTGATGCCGACTCGCTCGGCCTCACGGCCCCGGCGTCGCAGCCTGCAGCCGCACCTGCTGCTCCGGCGCTCGACAGCCAATGGTGGCTTGCCTTTGGAGATGCCCAGCTGAATGGGTTGATCGCGCAGGCGCTGGAAGGCAATCCGAATCTGCAGGTCGCCCGCGCGCGGCTCGCACGCGCGCAGGCAGCTGTGACCGTGGCCCAGGCCAATGACAAGCCGCAGATCAGCGGTTCGCTCGACCTCACGCGCCAGAAGTTTTCCAACAACTACATCTACCCGGCACCGCTTGGCGGTTCGATCCAGGAGGTCGGCACGTTGCAGATCTCTGGCAGCTGGGAGCTCGACTTCTTCGGCAAGAACCGCACTGCGATCGAGTCCGCCATCGGCAGCGCCAACGCCGCCGCCGCGGATGCCGATGCGGCACGCGTGCTTCTTGCCAGCAACGTCGCGCGCGGCTATGTGCAGTGGGCACGTCTGCAGGATCGCCTTGCCGTTTCGAACCGCACGCTCGCGCAGCGCGAAGAGACCTTCAAGCTCGTGCGCGACCGCGTTTCCGCCGGGCTCGACACTCGCCTGCAGTTGAAGCAGAGCGAAGGCGGCCTGCCCGAGGCGCGCCAGCAGATCGAGGCGCTCAAGGAACAGATCGAGATCGCGCAGCATGCGCTCGATGCCCTCGTTGCCAAGCCGAACGCCACGCAGGGCCTCGTTCCGCCGGTGCTCGCCAACATGAAGCCGATCGCGCTTCAATCGACGATCCCGGCCGACCTGTTGGGCCGGCGCGCCGATATCGCGGCTGCGCGCTGGCGCGTGGAAGCCGCCACCAGCGACGTGGCGAATGCCAAGACGCTCTTCTATCCCAATGTCAATCTCGTGGCTTTCGCCGGCCTGCAGAGCATCGGTTTCGACAACCTGTTGAAGTCCGCCAGTCAGGAGTGGGGCGTCGGTCCTGCGGTGCGCCTGCCGATCTTCGAAGGTGGTCGCCTGCGCGCCAACCTGCGCGGCAAGTCGGCCGACCTCGATACCGCGGTCGAGAGCTACAACGCGACCGTGGTCGATGCGGTGCGCGACGTCGCGGACCAGATCTCCAGCGTGCAGTCGGTCGCGCGTCAGCAAGTGCAGCAGCGCGAGGCGCAAGATGCTGCGGAAGCCGCGTATGACATCGCGGTGCAGCGCTACAGCGCTGGCCTCGGCACCTACCTCGACGTGCTCACGGCCGAAGTCACCGTGCTGGCACAGCGGCGCGATAGCGTGGACCTCGCTGCACGCGCCCTCGATTCGCAGGTCGGCCTTGCACGCGCCCTGGGTGGCGGCTGGCAACCTGAAGACACAAAGACCGCTGCGGCCGGCTCCGCCACCGCGCACAACTGAATATCGTTTCGTAATCGAAAGACATCGCCATGGAAAACAACAACGCCGCCAACCCTGCCGCTCCGGCTGGAGCCGCAGCAGAAGCACAGGGTTCTAACAACAAGCGTCGCCGCGCACTGACCGCGCTGGCCGCGGCCGTCGTGGTCGTGGGCGCCGGCTGGGGCGGGTATGAATGGCTGGTCGCTAGCCACTACGAGTCGACCGACAACGCCTACGTGCAGGGCAACGTCATCCAGATCACGCCGCAGATCGGCGGCACGGTGATGGCGATCAACGCCGACGACACCGACTTCGTGAAGGCCGGGCAGCCACTGGTGCAGCTCGATCCTTCCGACGCCCGCGTGGCGTTCGAACAGGCTGAGGCAGCGCTGGCCCAGGCGGTTCGCCAGGTCCGCACGCTTTACGTCAACAACGCATCGCTGGCGGCGCAGGTTTCGCTGAAGCAGGCCGACATCGTCCGCGCGCAAAGCGACATCGCTCGTGCGCAGGATGACCTGAAGCGCCGTCAGGCGCTCGCAGGCGGCGGAGCAGTGTCGAAAGAAGAGCTGAATCACTCCGAAACCGCGCTGGCCAACGCCAAGAGCGCGCTGGCAGCCGCACAGGCGGGCGCACTCGCCGCGCGCGAGCAACTGTCGAGCAACCAGTCCCTCACCGAAGGCACGAGCGTCGATCAGCACCCGAGCGTGCAGGCCGCCGCCGCCAAAGTGCGCGAAGCCTTCCTCGCGATGCAACGTGTCGGGATGCCCGCGCCGGTTGACGGTTACGTCGCCAAGCGCACTGTGCAGCTCGGCCAGCGCGTGAGTGCCGGCACGCCGATGATGTCGATCGTGCCGCTCAACCAGCTCTGGGTCGATGCCAACTTCAAGGAAGTGCAACTGCGCAACATCCGCATCGGCCAGCCGGTGAAGCTCACCGCCGACCTGTACGGCAAGAAGGTCGAATACACCGGCCATGTGCAGGGCCTCGGCGTCGGCACCGGTGCGGCCTTCGCGCTGCTGCCGGCGCAGAACGCGACCGGCAACTGGATCAAGGTGGTGCAGCGTGTGCCGGTGCGCATCGCGCTCGACCCGGAACAGCTCAAGGCCAACCCGCTGCGCGTGGGCCTGTCGATGGACGCCGAGATCGACGTTCGCGACAAGGACGGCAAGATGCTCGCCGATGCGCCGCGCGGCGACGCAGCCACGGCGCAGACGCAGGTCTACAGCAAGCTCGAACTCGGCGCCGATGCCGAAGTGGCGCGCATCATCGCTGCCAACATCGGTCATGACGTTCCGCAGAAGGCGCCTGCTGCGAACGGCACCAAGCCGGCCGCCCCGGCCTCTTCGCCGGCCCAACCCGGTTGATCGATCGGGTTCGCGCAATGTCGAACGCCGCTGCACCGCAGCCGCTTCCGCCGCTCGAAGGTTCCGCACGCTTGTGGGGGACCATCGCGCTGTCGGCCGCGACCTTCATGAACGTGCTGGACACCTCGATCGCGAACGTGTCGCTGCCGGCGATTTCCGGCGACCTCGGTGTGAGCTCCACGCAGGGCACCTGGGTCATCACCAGCTTCGCGGTGTCCAACGCCATTGCGGTGCCGCTCACGGGCTGGCTCACGCAGCGCTTCGGGCAGGTGCGCCTGTTTATGGCGAGCGTGTTGCTCTTCATCATCAGCTCGTGGCTGTGCGGTCTCGCGCCCAACATGACGATGCTGATCGCCTTCCGTGCGCTGCAGGGCTTCGTCGCGGGGCCGATGATCCCGTTGTCGCAGACGCTGCTGCTGTCGAGCTATCCGCGCGCCAAAGCGGGCCTGGCCATGGCGATGTGGTCGATGACCACGCTGGTTGCGCCGGTGATGGGGCCGCTGCTCGGCGGTTGGATCACCGACAACATCTCGTGGCCGTGGATCTTCTACATCAACATTCCCGTGGGTCTTCTGGCGGCCGGCATCACGTGGGGTATCTACCACAAGCGTGAGAGCGCGACGCGCAAGGTGCCCATCGACGGCATCGGACTTGCGTTGCTGGTCCTGTGGGTGGGTTCGCTGCAGCTCATGCTCGACAAGGGCAAGGAGCTCGACTGGTTCCACTCGCCCGAGATCGTGACGCTGGCTGTGGTTGCGAGCGTGGGCTTCGCCTTCTTCCTGGTCTGGGAGCTCACCGACAAGCATCCGGTGGTTGATCTGTCGCTGTTCAAGCGCCGCAACTTCTGGTCGGGCGCGTTCGCGACCGCGGTGGCCTATGGGCTCTTCTTCGGCAACGTGGTGATCCTGCCGCTGTGGCTGCAGCAGTTCATGGGTTACACCGCCACGCAGGCGGGGATGATCATGGCGCCGGTGGGGCTGCTGGCGATCTTCTTCTCGCCGATCGTTGGCATGACGGTGGGGAAGGTCGATCCGCGCCGCTATGCGACGTTCTCGTTCCTGGTCTTCGCGCTGGTGTTGTGGATGCGTTCCAACTTCAACACCCAGGCGGACTTCTGGACGATCATGATCCCGACGGTCATCCAGGGCGTTGCGATGGCGTTCTTCTTCATTCCGCTGGTGACGATCACGCTGTCGGGCCTCACGCCGGACCGCATCCCCGCCGCATCGGGCCTGTCGAACTTCCTGCGCATTACCGCGGGCGCCATTGGCACCTCGACGGCGACCACGCTGTGGGAGAACAGGGCGGCGCTGCATCACGCGCAGCTCGTCGAAGCGGTGAACCAGGGCAGCTCGGCCGCGACGGGCGCCATGGCCAACCTGGGCGGTGCCGGCTTCTCGGCCGAGCAGGTGCTGGGTCAGATCAATCGCCTGGTCGACCAGCAGGCCTTCATGCTCGCATCGAGCGATGTGTTCTACGGCTCTGCCGTGCTATTCCTGCTGCTGATTCCGCTGGTATGGCTGGCAAAGCCAGCGCGCGGAGGCGGATCTTCGGACGCCGCAGCCGGCGCGCACTGATTCGGCGCATCCGACCATCAAAGGGCCGCTCACGCGGCCCTTTTTTCGTGGGGCGAGCGTAGCTAGGCATTTGCCCCAGTAGGCAGCTTCGTTACCTCTGCGAACAATGCGGACGCGCAGCCATGGTGGCGCGCTCAGATGGACCGCATGACCGACTTTCCCCGCCAGCAAGAAGGTGACCGCGCGAGATGACCGACATCATTCTCGAAACGCACCAGCTCACCAAGGAATTCAAGGGCTTTACCGCAGTCAGCAAGGTTGATCTGTCGGTCGTTCGCGGATCCATCCATGCCTTGATCGGACCCAACGGTGCCGGCAAGACGACCTGCTTCAACCTGCTGACCAAATTCCTCGAGCCGACCTCGGGCACGATCCTGTTCAACGGCACGGACATCACGAGCGAACGGCCGGCGCAGATCGCGCGCCGCGGCATCATCCGCTCGTTCCAGATCTCGGCGGTCTTCCCGCACCTGACGCTGCTGGAGAACGTGCGCCTCGGACTGCAGCGCGCGCTCGGCACCTCGTACCACTTCTGGAAGAGCGAGAAATCGCTGACGCCGCTCAACGCGCGGGCGCGCGAACTGCTCGCGCAGGTCGGCCTGGAAGATCTCGCCGACGAGCTCACGGTCAACCTGCCGTACGGCCGCAAGCGCGCGCTCGAAATCGCGACCACACTCGCGATGGAACCTGAACTGATGCTGCTCGACGAGCCTACGCAGGGCATGGGCCATGAAGACGTGCATCGCGTTGCAGATCTCATCAAGCGCGTCTCGGCTGGCCGCACCATCCTCATGGTCGAGCACAACATGAGCGTGGTCTCGACGATCGCCGACACGATCACCGTGCTCCAGCGCGGTGCGGTGCTGGCCGAAGGGCCTTACGCCGAGGTCTCCCGCAACCCGCAGGTGATGGAAGCCTACATGGGCACCACCGAAGGCCAACTGCAGGGAGCCCACTGATGGCGGTTCCTGCACTCGAAATCAGCGGCCTGCAGGCCTGGTACGGCGAGTCGCACGTACTGCACGGCGTCGACATGGTCGTGCAGCCGGGCGAGGTCGTCACGCTGCTCGGCCGCAACGGCGCAGGGCGCACCACGACGATGCGCGCGATCCTCGGATTGACCGGTGCGCGCAAGGGCAGCATCAAGGTCAACGGCAACGAGACGATCCATCTGCCGACGCATCGCATCGCGCACTTCGGCATAGGCTACTGCCCGGAAGAGCGCGGCATCTTCGCGAGCCTGTCATGCGAAGAGAACCTGATGCTCCCGCCTCCGTTGAAGGGCGGCGACAAGGGCATGTCGGTGGACGAGATCTACGCGATGTTCCCCAATCTCGCCGAGCGCAGGCACAGCCAGGGCACGCGCCTGTCGGGCGGCGAACAGCAGATGCTCGCCGTCGGCCGCATCCTGCGTACGGGCGCCAAGCTGCTCCTGCTCGACGAAATCTCCGAAGGTCTGGCGCCGGTCATCGTGCAGGCGCTGGCGCGAATGATCCACACCCTGCGCGGCAAGGGTTACACCGTGGTGATGGTGGAGCAGAACTTCCGCTTCGCCGCGCCGCTCGCCGATCGTTTCTACGTGATGGAGCACGGCCGAATGGTCGAGGCTTTCAGCGCCGCCGAACTCGACGCCAAGATGCCGGTGCTCAACGAGCTGCTGGGCGTCTGATTCCCCAACTTTTTGACTGGATGGAGCAAAGCATGAAGACATCTCTCTCCGCACTCTCGCTCGCCGTGGCCGCACTGGCCCTCGCATCCGGCGCCCATGCGCAGGAAAAAGTGAAGATCGGTTTCGTGACGGACATGTCGAGCCTCTACGCCGATGTCGAAGGCAAGAACGGCGCGCTCGCCATCCAGATGGCGATCGACGACTTCGGCGGCAAGGTGCTCGGGCAGCCGATCGAGCTGCTCACTGCCGACCATCAGAACAAGGCCGACATCGCCGCGTCGAAGGCGCGCGAATGGATCGACACCGACGGCGTGACGATGGTCTTCGGCGGCACCAACTCCGGCACCGCGCTCGCGACCGCGAAGGTCGCGCAGGAAAAGAAGCGCGTGTACTTCAACAACGGCGCGGCGACCTCCGCGCTGACGAACGAACAGTGCAGCCCCTACACGGTGCACTACGCGTACGACACGGTCGCGCTCGCCAAGGGCACGGGCGGTGCGGTGGTCGACCGCGGCGGCAAGAGCTGGTTCTTCCTGACCGCCGACTACGCTTTCGGCCATGCGCTCGAAGCCGATACCAGCGCCGTCGTGAAGGCCAAGGGTGGCACGGTGGTGGGTGCGGTGCGCCATCCGCTCAACGCGTCGGACTTCTCGTCCTTCCTGCTGCAGGCACAGAACTCCAAGGCGCAGATCCTGGGCCTTGCCAACGCGGGCGGCGACACGATCAACTCGATCAAGGCGGCCAAGGAATTCGGGATCGGCAAGAACATGAAGCTCGCCGGCCTGCTGATCTTCCTGAGCGACATCCACAGCCTGGGCCTGAAGAACACCGAAGGCCTGCTGCACACGACGAGTTGGTATTGGGATCTCAACGACCAGACGCGCGCCTTCGGCAAGAAGTTCTTCGACAAGACCAAGCGCATGCCCACGGACATCCAGGCCGCCGACTACTCGGCCACGATGACCTACCTGAAGGCTGTGCAGGCCGCCAAGACGACCGATGCCGACAAGGTCATGGCCGAACTCAGGAACATGAAGCTCGACGACTTCTACGCCAAGGGCCAGATCCGTGCCGACGGCCGCTACGTCCACGACATGTACCTCGTCGAGGTGAAGACGCCGGCCGAATCGAAGCAGCCCTGGGACTACCTGAAGGTCATCACCAAGCTGCCGGGCGACCAGGTCTTCACGGCCAAGGCCGACTCCAAGTGCGCTTTGTGGAAGTGAAGCGCACCCCCACGATTGTTTCGTTCCCCTTCAACCAGTACAGCACATGAAAAAGACCCTCGCACTTTCCGCCGTCTCTCTCGCTATCGCGCTCGCGGCAGGCGCCGCACAGGCCGAAGACAAGGTCAAGATCGGCTTCATCACCGACATGTCGAGCCTCTACGCGGACGTCGAGGGCAAGAACGGCACGACCGCGATCCAGATGGCCATCGACGATTTCGGCGGCAAGGTCAACGGCATGCCCATCGAGCTGCTCTCGGCCGACCACCAGAACAAGGCCGACATCGCCGCGTCGAAGGCGCGTGAGTGGATCGACACCGAGAACCTCACGATGCTCTTCGGCGGTACCAACTCCGGCACCGGCCTCGCGATGGCGAAGGTCGCGCAAGAGAAGAAGCGCGTCTTCGTGGTCAATGGTGCGGGCACCTCCGCGTTGACCAACGAGCAGTGCAGCCCCTACACCGTCCACTACGCCTACGACACGGTGGCGCTCGCCAAGGGCACCGGCGGTGCGGTCGTCGCCAACGGCGGCAAGAACTGGTTCTTCCTGACCGCCGACTACGCCTTCGGCGCGGCGCTCGAAGCCGACACCGCCAAGGTCGTGAAGGAGAAGGGCGGCACGGTGGTCGGCAGCGTCAAGCATCCGCTCAACGCGTCCGACTTCTCGTCGTTCCTGCTGCAGGCACAGAACTCCAAGGCACAGATCCTCGGCCTCGCCAACGCCGGCGGCGACACGATCAATGCGATCAAGGCCGCCAAGGAATTCGGGATCACCAAGAACATGAAGATGGCCGGCCTGCTGGTGTTCATTACCGACATCCACAGCCTGGGCTTGAAGAACACCGAAGGCCTGCTGCTCACCACCAGCTGGGACTGGAACCTGAACGAGCAAACGCGTGCGTTCGGCAAGCGATTCTTTGACAAGACCAAGCGCATGCCGACCGATATCCAGGCCGCTGACTATTCAGCGACGATGGCCTACCTGAAAGCGGTGCAGGCCGCCAAGACAGTCGATGCAGACAAGGTGATGGCGCAACTCAAGGCAACGCCCATCAACGACTTCTATGCCAAGGGCAACATCCGCGCCGATGGCCGTTTCGTGCATGACATGTACCTCATGCAAGTGAAGTCGCCGTCCGAATCGACCCAACCGTGGGACTACTACAAGGTCGTCGCCAAGCTGCCGGGCGAAGAGGTCTTCACGACCAAGGCCGAGTCCAAGTGCGCTCTCTGGAAGTAACGCCTAGTTCATGAGCATTTCTCTTCCTGCCCTGTTGAGCCAGCTCCTGCTGGGGCTGGTCAACGGGTCGTTCTACGCCATCCTGAGCCTCGGGCTCGCGGTCATCTTCGGCCTGCTCAACGTCATCAACTTCGCGCATGGCGCGCTGTTCATGCTGGGCGCGGTGTCGACCTGGATGGCGATGAACTACTTCAACGTCAACTACTGGGTGATGTTGATCGTCGCGCCGGTGCTCGTCGGCCTGTTCGGCGTCGTCATCGAGCGGCTGCTGCTGCGCTGGATCTACAAGCTCGATCATCTCTACGGCCTGCTGCTGACCCTCGGGCTCACACTGCTGATCGAAGGCGTGTTCCGCTCCATCTACGGCGTCTCGGGCCTGCCCTACGACACGCCCGATGCGCTGGCGAGCGCGACCGACCTCGGCTTCATGATCCTGCCCAACTACCGCGCGTGGGTCGTGGTGGCCTCGCTCGTGGTGTGCTTCGCGACCTGGTTCGTCATCGAGAAGACCCGCATCGGCGCCTACTTGCGGGCGGGCACCGAGAACCCGCGGCTCGTGGAGGCCTTCGGCGTCAACGTGCCGCTGATGATCACGCTCACCTACGGCTTCGGCGTTGCGCTTGCGGCCTTCGCGGGCGTGCTCGCCGCACCGGTGATCCAGGTGTCGCCGCTAATGGGGCAGAACCTCATCATCGTGGTGTTCGCGGTGGTGGTGATCGGCGGCATGGGCTCGATCATGGGCGCGATCCTCACCGGTCTTGGCCTTGGCGTCATCGAGGGCCTGACCAAGGTGTTCTATCCGGAGGCGTCGTCCACCGTCGTGTTCGTGATCATGGTCATCGTGCTGCTCATCCGCCCCGCCGGCCTGTTCGGCAAAGAGAAATAAGAAGACGGCAAGCCGCATGAAAAAGACTTCGACCGTCATCTACCTGATCCTCCTGGCCGCGCTCATCGTGGCGCCATTTGCCGGTGCCTATCCGGTGTTCGTGATGAAGCTGATGTGCTTCGCGCTGTTCGCTTCGGCCTTCAACCTGCTGCTCGGCTACACCGGCCTGCTGTCCTTCGGCCACGCGGCCTTTCTCGGTGGCTCGGCCTACATCGCGGGCCAGGCGATCAAGGTCTGGGGCGTGACGCCCGAGATCGGCCTCATCCTCGGCACGCTCACCGGCGCGCTTCTGGGCTGGATCTTCGGCGTGCTCGCGATCCGCCGGCAGGGCATCTACTTCGCGATGATCACGCTTGCGCTCGCGCAGATGGTGTTCTTCGTCGCGCTGCAGGCCAAGTTCACCGGCGGCGAGGACGGCCTGCAAGGCGTGCCGCGCGGCAAGCTCTTCGGCGTTATCGACCTGCAGAGCGACCTGACGATGTACTACGTGACGCTGGCGATCGTGGTCGCGGCCTTCCTGCTTATCGTCCGGACCATCCATTCGCCGTTCGGCCAGGTGCTGAAGGGCATCAAGGAAAACGAGCCGCGCGCGCTGTCGCTGGGCTACGACGTGAGCCGCTTCAAGCTGCTCGCGTTCGTGATCTCGGCGGCGCTCTCGGGCCTCGCGGGTTCGCTCAAGACACTGGTGCTCGGTTTCGCCACGCTGTCCGACGTGCACTGGAGCGCGTCGGGCCAGGTCATCCTCATGACGCTGGTCGGTGGTCTTGGCACGCTCTCCGGACCGCTGGTGGGTTCGGCCGTGGTGGTGCTGCTCGAGAACAAGATCGGCGAGTTCGGCCACCTGCTTGCACGCATCACGACCGTCGACTGGTTCAACACCCTGGGCGAATCGGTCACCATCGTCACCGGCCTGATCTTCGTGATCTGCGTGCTCGCATTCCGGCGCGGCGTGATGGGCGAGATCATCGCCTTCATCGATCGGCGGCGCGGCGTGTCGAAGGGCTGAGCGACTTGCGACCGAAGAACCGTCCGGCCCGCATTGCGCTTGCCGCGACGACGGCGACGCTCGTTGTGTCGGCGCTTGTTTCATGCGGGGGTGGAGGTGGTGGCGGTGGCGGCGCCCTGGTCGGTGCGGGGCAGACGACGCCAGCAGCCACGACCGCCGAACTGCCGGCGCGCGAAGCCCTCATTGCGCGCGCTCGCAGCCTTGAAATCGACACGCCCTATGTTCCGCCGCCGGGCGATCCGCTGGAGCACAACACCGCGGGCTACGCAAAGACGGTGTGTTCCAACGTCTTCATCACGGGGATGAGCCCCGACGTGGCGGCTGAAGCCACTGGCTATTTCACGGGCCCCTACGCGCAGCGAAGCAAGGTTGGAACGCCGGTTGTCGATCGCACGAACAACGAAGTGCGCATCACGATGACGAACGGCAAGACGCTCACCGCGCGCTACTACGGCTCGCAAGGCTGCGTCACGCTGGCGGCCGGCGCGACGGATGTGTCCTTCAAGCCCGAATCCGTGACCAGTGCGCTGCCCGACCCGAGCACGCAGTCCTGGCCCATGGGCGATGTCCTTCCGGCCGACAGCGGTCTCACGTTCAATTCGGCGATCGTCGGGCAGGCCGTGGCGGCGCCTTTCGAACAGCCCGGCGCCTACACCACGGCCTTCGTCGTGACCCACAAGGGCCGCATCATCGGCGAGCGCTACATGAGCGGCGTCACGCCCACCACGCCACTGGAATCGTGGTCGATGGGAAAGAGCGTCACCGCCACGCTGATGGGCATCCTCATCAAGCAGGGTGTCTACACGCTCGATCAGCCGGCGCCCATTCCGGAATGGCAGACCGCAGGCGACAAGCGCCAGCAGATCCGCATTTCAGACCTTCTGCAGATGTCCAGCGGCCTGCGCATCAAGGCGCCCGACGATCCGGATTTCGACCCCAACGGGACGTACCCGGACCACATCTATTTCTACACGGGCCGCATCGACGCCTTCAACTACGCCGCCACCCGGCCGCAGCAATGGCCGCCCGGCGCGGTCGGTCGCTACCGCAACACGGATCCGGTGCTGGTCAACTATCTGATCCGGCTGGCAGTGGAGAAGCGCGGCGAGGACTACCTGTCTTTTCCGCAGCGGGCGCTGTTCGACAAGATCGGCGTGCGCTCGATGACCATCGAGCCCGACCCGTACGGCAACTTCCTGACGCAGGGCCACGACTTCATGTCGGCGCGCGACTGGGCGCGCTTGGCCAACCTCTATCTGCAGGACGGCGTCTGGAACGGCGAGCGCATCCTGCCCGAGGGATTCGTGAAGTTCGTCAGCTCCGTCGCGCCCGCCTGGGCGGCCGACAAGCGGCCCATCTACGGTGGCTTCTTCTGGCTCAACGGGATGGGGCAATGGCCGGTTCCGGCGTCGGCCTACTACATGCTTGGCGCGGGTGGGCAGTTCGTGATCATCATTCCGTCGCACGACCTCGTGGTGGTGCGCCTGGGCTATGACAAGGGCGAATCACTCTCGACGGCTGGCGTGCAGAAGGCGCTGTCGCTCCTGATGCAGGCCATCGTGCCCTCGCAGTAGCTGCTCGTCTGCATCAGAACCGCGGAGCTCGCCGCTCCATGAATGCGCGCACACCTTCACGCGCGTCGTCGCTGTGCGCGCGTTCGGCGAGCAGGGCATGTTCCATCCGGAGATGGGCCTGCAGGTCACGTCCCGGAAGGCCGCTGCACAAGGTCTTGATGGCCGCCAGCGAACCGCTCGCGGCATTCGCCAGGCGATGCGCAAGGGCTTCCGCCGCCGCCTGCAAGTCGCCGTCGGGATGCAGCGAGTCCACTGCGCCACGGGCGAGGCATTCCCTGGCATCGATCGCATCGCTCAGCATCAACCATTGCTGCGCACGCACAGCACCCACCCGACGCGCCAGGAAGAAGGAAGCACCGACGTCCGGCGAGAGCCCGATGGCCGCGTAGCCGGTGCGCAGCTTCATTGACTCCGCGGCGAGGACGAAGTCGGCGCAGAGCGCGAGCCCGATGCCCGCGCCGCCGACCGGACCGTTCACGACGGAGATCACGGGCAGTGGTGCGGTCGCAAGCCGGTACAGCGCCGGATGCAGCGGTTCGAGGATCTCGTCGACGAGCGCGTCCAGCGCCGGGCCTGCGGCGACGAATTCTTCGATGTCTCCGCCAGCGCAGAACACTCGGCCTTCTGCAGCCAGCAGCACGACGCGCGGCTTGCTGTCCAACACCTCGTCGATGGCGCGAACCAGCCCGCGACTCGCGCCGCTCGAAATGCTGTTGGCGCGATCGCCCCGCTTCAGCACGATGCGGCCGATGCGATCGGACACACCCCATGCGACGCCGTCGGCCTGCTGCATTGCCTCGTTCATGGTCTTCAGTCCTTTCGTTACTTCAAAGGCAGAAAACGCGGCGCGGCGGCCACTTCGATGCGCCCGCCTTCATGCTCGCGGTAGATGCCACGCGCGACGTTGTGCGGATGCCGTGCCGCTTCCGCGAGGCTGAGCACGGGCGCGAAGCACACATCGGTGCCTTCGAGCAGGGCGCACCAGTGCGCGCGAGGCTGGCTGGCGAACAGCGTTGTCATGCGCGCCTTCAAAGCCGGCCAATCCTCGATGCGGTACTGGGTCTGCGGATCGACGTCGTCGAGCCCCAGCTTCTGCAGAAGCAATGCGTAGAACTGCGGCTCCAGCGCGCCGAGCGTGACGAAGCCACCATCCGCGCAGGCATAGACGTCATAGAAGGGCGAATCGTGGAACGGGCTGGGTCGCGGTGCGTCGAGCTGTCCGGCGCTGCGGATCCATTGCACGAGTGTTCCGAGCATGGCCAGCACATCGACGATGGCGCCATCGACCACGCGTCCTTGACCGCTGCTGCGCGCATCCAGCAATGCGCATGCAATGCCGAAGGCGAGGCCAAGTGCGCCAGCTGCGTCGCCCATGACGGTCGGCGGCACGATCGGCGCCTGGCCGGAGCGCCCCGCCAGTGAAAGCAGACCCGTCAGCGCAACGTAGTTCAGGTCGTGTCCCGCCGCCTGCGACAGCGGCCCGTCCTGGCCCCAGCCGGTCATGCGGCCGTACACGAGACGCGGATTGCGCGCGGCGCAGTCCGCTGGGCCGAGCCCGAGCTTTTCCATCACGCCGGGCCGGTTGCCTTCGATCAACGCGTCGGCTTCGGCCACCAGCGCCATCGCCTTCGCGAGGTCGGCCGGCTGCTTGAGGTCGAGCGGCTGTACGGTCTTGCCGAGGCGCAAGGGGTTGTCGTGGGTACCGCCGAGCCGTTCGCTCACGGCGCCTTTCTGCGGACGTGCGATCACCGTCACCTCCGCGCCCATGTCGGCAAGCATGCGGCCCGCCAGCGGGCCCGGGCCGATGCCCTCGAACTCGACGATGCGGATACCGGCCAGCGGGGCTTTCATGCGGCCAGCTTTCGCGCGATGAGTTCCTTCATGATCTCGTTCGCGCCGCCGTAGATGCGCTGCACCCGCGAGTCCGCATAGAGGCGGGCGATCGGGTATTCGGCCATGTAGCCGTAGCCGCCGAAGAGCTGCAGACATTCGTCCACCACCTTGCATTGCTGCTCCGTGCACCACCACTTGGCCATGTAGGCGGAGGTGTCGTCGAGGTTGCCGTCGAGCAGGCGCTGCACGCAGTCATTGACGAAGCTGCGCACCACGTGCGCGAGGGTCGCGCACTCCGCCAGCTTGAAGCGTGTGTTCTGGAACTCGTAGAGCGACTGGCCGAAGGCCTTTCGCTCCTGCGTGTACTCCAGCGTGAGTTCGACTGCGCGCTCGATCACGGCGGCCGCAGGCACTGCCAGCAGCATCCGCTCGTATGGCAACTGGCTCATGAGCTGCGCGAAGCCGCGGCCTTCGACTTCACCCAGCAGATGGTCCGCCGGCACGCGTACGTTTTCGAAGAACAGCTCGGCCGTATCGGATGCATGCTGGCCGAGCTTCTCCAGCCGACGGCCGACGCGGAAGCCGGGGAGGTTTTCCGTCTCCAGCACCACCAGCGACACGCCGCGGCTGCCGGCTTCTCCGGTGCGCACGGCCACCACCAACAGGTTGGCGGTGAAGCCGTTGGTGATGAAGGTCTTGGCGCCGTCGATGACGTAGCTGTCGCCGTCGAGCCGTGCGCGGGTGCGCATCGCCTGCAAGTCGGAGCCGCAGCCGGGTTCGGTCATCGCGATGCCGGCCAGCATCTCGCCGCTGGCCAGTTTCGGCAGCCAGCGCCGCTTCTGTGCCTCGGTGCCGTATTCGAGGATGTAGTGGGCCGCGATGGTGTGCACCGCGGTGTTGGCGGGCATCTCGGCCTTGGCGAGTTCATCCTGCACCACGCACTGGTAGGCCAGGTTCACACCCGAGCCGCCGTAGGCCTCGTCGAGCTCGGGCAGCATGAAGCCCATGCTGCCGAACGGCACCCACACCTCGCGCGGCACGTAGCCCTGGCGGCGCCAGCCGTCGAGGCTGGGCACCATCTCGCCGGCGATATAGCGGCGCACCTGCTCGCGGAAGGCCTCGATGTCGTCGTCCATCCATTGGTGTCGATAGAGCGGGGGAAGCATTGCGTGCGCCTCCTCAGATGCCGGTGAGGCCGCCGGAGCACATCAGCGTCTGGCCGCTCACATAGTCCGACTCGGGCAGGCACAGCAGGAACACCGCGCCGGCCGCTTCCTCGGGCGTGCCGCCACGGCCCAGCGGAATGCCGCGCTCCATCGCCGCGAGCAGGTCGGGGTTCACGCCGACCTTGATCTCGCGGCCGTCGATGTTCGCGGTGCCGCCTTCGGCCGCGTTGCCGGTCAGGCGGGTCTTGAT
Source organism: Variovorax sp. Sphag1AA (assembly GCF_014192575.1). Taxonomy (GTDB): domain Bacteria; phylum Pseudomonadota; class Gammaproteobacteria; order Burkholderiales; family Burkholderiaceae_C; genus Variovorax. The sequence goes on from NZ_JACHYC010000002.1 coordinate 934,706, forward strand.
GAAGCCGTAGGCCACCGCGTTGACGGTGACGTTCAGTCGGCCCCACTCCTTGGCCAGCGTCTGCGTCATGCCCAGGATGCCGGCCTTGGCGGTCGAGTAGTTCACCTGGCCCGCGTTGCCGAAGAGGCCCGCCACCGACGAGATGTTGACCACCTTGCGCACCGAGCGCTTGCCCGCTGCCTGGTCGGCTTTGCTGAGATCGCGCATCACCGGATAGGCCGCGCGCAGGATGCGGAAGGGTGCCGTCAGGTGGCAGTCGATCATGGCGTACCACTGCTCGTCGGTCATCTTCTGGATCACGTTGTCCCAGGTGTAGCCGGCGTTGTTGACGATGATGTCCAGGCCCTTGTATTCGCTGACGGCGGTGCCGATGAAGCGCTCGGCGAAGTCCGGTGCGGTGACGCTGCCGGGGCAGGCGACCGCTTGTCCGCCTGCGGCGCGGATTTCCGCGACGACTTCTTCAGCCGGCCCGGCGTCGAGGTCATTGATGACGACGCGCGCGCCTTCGGAGGCGAACTTGAGTGCGATGGCGCGGCCGATGCCGCGGCCCGAGCCGGTGACGAGGGCCACCTTGCCGTCGAGTCTGGGGTTCATGAAGAGTGTCTCCTTGCAAATGAATTGGGATGGGATCAGGGCAGCGCGACGACGGCTTCGCCGGCGATCTTGGTCTGCCCGTACTGGTTGGTGCTGTGCACTTCAACGCGCACGCGGCGTTCGCCTTCGGCCTCGAACTTCTCCACCACGCGGCCTTCGCAGCGAATGGCGTGGCCCAGGTGCGTGATGCCCTGGAACCGCGCATCGAAGCGCCGCAGGCGCGATTGCGGCGCCCAGCCGGTCAGCAGCCGGCCCAGCCAGGCCATGCCCAGCATGCCCTGCGCGAACACGTCCGGCATGCCGGAGCGGCGTGCGAAGTCGATGTCGATATGGATGGGGTTGTGGTCGCCCGAGGCGCCGCCGAACAGCGCCAGCGTGGTGCGGTCGACGGGCGGCAGTTGCAGGGCAGGCAACGCGTCGCCGATCTGGACGGAATCGAAAGTGGGTGCGGTCATGGTGTCAGTTCCTGCAGACGATCACGGTGCGCATCTCGGCGACGAGTTCGCCGTTCTGGTTGGTGGCGCGCGAGGCTTTCACGACGAATTCGAGTGCGCCGTTCTTCTTGTCGTAGATGTCCTCGATGCGCGAACGCACGGTGACGGTGTCGCCCACGCAGGCGCTGCGGTGGTAGGTAAAGCCCTGCTCGCCATGCAGCAGCTTCGACAACGGGATGCCCAGGTCGGCCAGCAGCTTGTCCGTCGCGCCGGAATCCAGCTCTGCCGCGAAGAGGAAGGTGGGCGGCGCCGGAAGATCCGGGTAGCCGGCGTCGCGCGCGGCAGCCTCGTCGGTATAGAGCGGATCGGTCTCGCCGATCGCCTTGGCGAAGAAGCGCAAACGGCTGCGTTCGATGGGGAGTTCGCTGGCGGGCAGCTCGTGCCCGATCCATTTCTTGTCGATCATCGTGGTGTCCTCTTCAGACGCGCTCGTAGAGCGTCACGACGCACGCGCCACCCAATCCCAGGTTGTGCTGCAGCGCCAGCCGCGCACCCTGCACCTGCCGCGCTTCAGCCGTGCCGCGCAGTTGCTGGACCAGCTCCGTGCATTGCGCGAGGCCGGTGGCGCCCAGCGGATGGCCCTTGGAAAGCAGGCCGCCCGAAGGATTCGTGACCACGGCGCCGCCGTAGGTGTTGTCACCATCCACCACGAACTTCTCCGCGCCGCCTTCGGGGCACAGGCCCAGCGATTCGTAGCTGATGAGTTCGTTGTGCGCGAAGCAGTCGTGCAGCTCGACCACATCGATGTCCTGCGGTCCCACGCCAGCTTGCTCGTAGACGCGCCGCGCAGCTTCCTTCGCCATGCTGAAGCCGACCACCTCGCGCATGTCGCGTGCTTCGAAAGTGGCCGCCGTGTCCGTGGTCATGGCCTGCGCCTTCACGCGAACGCTGCGATCGAGGTTGTGCGCCTTCGCGAAGGCTTCTGAGCAGATGATCGCGGCCGCCGCGCCGCAGGTGGGCGGGCAGGCCATCAGGCGCGTCATCACGCCGGGCCACATCACGGGCGCGGCCATCACTTCTTCTTCGCTCACCACGTTGCGGAAGAGGGCGACCGGGTTGTTCGCCGCATGGCGACTGGCCTTGGCGCGGATCTTCGCGAAGGTCGAAAGCTTCGTGCCGTACTGGTCCATGTGGGCCTTGCCGGCGCCGCCGAAGTAGCGCAGCGCGAGCGGAATATCGCCGTTGCCGACCAGCTCTTCGGTCGCACTGTCGAAACGGTCGAAGGGGCTGGGTCGGTCCGCGAACACGGCGCCGAGCGCGCCCGGGTTCATGTGCTCGAAGCCCAGGGCCAGCGCGCATTCCACCGCGCCGCTCTGCACCGCCTGGCGCGCGAGAAAGAGCGCTGTCGATCCGGTCGAGCAGTTGTTGTTGACGTTGACGATCGGAATGCCGCTCATGCCCACTTCGTAGAGGGCCCGCTGTCCGGCTGTGGAGTCGCCATAGACATAGCCGACGTAGGCCTGCTGCACCTGGTTGTAGTCAACGCCCGCATCGGCCAGCGCGGCGCGCGTGGCCACCGCAGCCATCTCGTGGTAGGGGGCGTGCTTGCCCGGCTTGGCGAAGGGAATCATGCCCACGCCGACGATGTACACATTGCTCATGGTGTGTCCTTTGTGTGTTTGAAAAAAATCAGCTCACCTGCCGCGCCTGGCCTTCCCAGAAGGGCTTGCGCAGTTCGGTCTTGAGTACCTTGCCGGCGCCGGAGAGCGGAAGCGCCTCGCGAAACTCCACGCTGCGCGGGCACTTGTAGCCCGCGATGAGCGTCTTGCAATGCGCGATCAGTTCGTCCGGCGTCACCTTCGCGCCCGGCCTCGGCACCAGCACGGCATGCACCGCTTCACCCCACTCGGCACTGGGTATGCCGATGACTGCGCTGGCGGCGACTGCCGGGTGCTGGGCGAGGGCGTTCTCGACCTCGGCCGAGAAGATGTTCTCGCCGCCGCTGATGATCATGTCCTTCAGGCGGTCGACGATGAAGATGAAACCGTCGTCGTCCATGTAACCGCCGTCGCCGGTGTGCATCCATCCGTTGCGAACGGCGGCCGCAGTCTGCTCGGGCTTGTTCCAGTAGCCCTGCATCACGTTCGGGCCGCGCGCCACGACTTCGCCCACCGTTCCGCGCGGCACTTCGCGGTCCTCGGGGTCGACGATGCGCACCTCGCAGCAGAAGCCCGCGCGGCCGGCCGAACGCAGCTTGCCTGCCGCCCGGCCTTCTTGCGTGTGATACCAGGCCGGGTTGATGGTGGCCAGCGGCGACAGTTCGGTCATGCCGTACGCCTGCACGAACTCCACCCCCGGCAGCGCCGTCATGGCGCGATCGAGCACGGCCTGGGAGATCGGCGAGGCGCCGTAGGCAATGGTCTTCAGCGAACTCAGGTCGCGCGGCTGCTTCATCGCGGGGTGGTCCACCAGCATCTGGATCATGGTGGGCACCAGCAGCAGATGCGTGACGCGATCGCGCTCCACGATGTCGAGCACCGCTTCCGGCGCATAGGCAGGGATCACGGAATGCGTGTTGCCCTCGATCCAGTGCGGCAGCGCCAGACCCATGTCGGCGAGATGGAACATCGGCGCAGCGTGCAGATACGTTCCGCCGGTACTCGCCAGGCCTTCCGAATGCAGTGCGAGGCCCGAGCTGCACATGTTGTTATGGCTCAGCATCACGCCCTTGGGGAAGCCGGTGGTGCCGCCGGTGTAGAAGATGCCGGCCAGGTCCTCGCCGCGGCGCGCCGCATCGGGCACAGGCTGCGCATCGGCGATCAGCGCCTCGTAGCCGTGCATGCCGGCCGGCACCTCGCCTTCGCCGCAATACACCACTTCGCGCAGCGTCGCCGCATCCTTGCGGATGGATTCGACCAGCGGGCGGAAGGTGTCGTCGACCAGCAGGACGATCGAGCCCGAATCGTTGAGCGCGTAAAGGATCTCGGCCGCCGACCAGCGGATGTTGCACGGGTTGAGCACGCCGCCACCCCACGGCACCGCCATCTGGTACTCGAGGTAGCGATCGGAATTCAGCGCCAGCATCGCGACGCGATCCCCTTCGCTCATGCCCAGGCTGCGCAGCGCACCAGCCAGCCGCGCGACGCGGTCGACGTACTCGCGGAAGCTCCGGCTCCGCTGGCCGAAGCGCACCGCGATGCGGTCGGGTTTCTGCTGAACGGCGCGATGCAGCGCTTGGGTAAGGTACATGTCTGTCTCCGTTGTGCCAGCGGTCTTGCGCAGGACTGTTTGTTGATGGGCCTGATGCTAGGAACGCGGACCCCGACTCACAATTGCAGAACGCATCGTTCGCATGGCAAATCACATCAATCCAAAGTGCGTCACCGACTGACGAAGAAGACACCGATCACCATTCCGGTCCCGATGGTGCGCGGCATGCTCGCCGGCATCGAGGCGCGCGGGGAGTCGAGCGACGCGTACCTGGCCGACGCGGCCATTCCTGCGGAGCTGCTGTCGCATCCCGGCGCACGCGTGACGGCGGAGCAATACGTTGCGCTGTTCCGTCTCCTGATCGAGCGGCGCGCCGACGAGAGCCTGGGGTTTCTCGCGCGCCCGCTCAAGCCGGGCAGCTTTGCGCTCATGGCGCATTCGGCCATGGGTGCGCGCAACCTCGACGAAGCCATCCGCCGCGTCGCGAAGACCTTCTGGTTGATGCGTGACGACGTGACGCTCGGTTTGCTGCGCGAAGGCGATCTAGCGGCCCTGGCACTGACGTTCAGCGACACCGTGGTCGCGCGCCAGCACTTTCTTCACGAACTCCTGCTACGGGTGTTCTGGCGGCTTGTCGCATGGCTCGCGGGTGGCCGCCTGCCGGCCACGCGCTTCGACTTCGAATTCGTCAGCCCACCGCACGTGAGCAGCTACAGCCAGGCCTTTCCGGCCCAGCTGCAGTTCGGCCAGGCGCACACCGCGATCTGGTTCGACGCGTCATGGCTGCAGGTGCCGGTGCGTCGCGACGAAGCCGCGCTACGCACGTTTCTGGCTGATGCGCAGGCCAACATCATCATGCCGCGCCGCAACGAAGACGAGACCAGCGCGCGCGTGCGCAATCACCTACGGCGCACCCAGCCAAGCTGGCCGGACCTCGCGGGGACGGCCTCCGCGATGCACATGTCCACCGCGACCCTGCAGCGGCGGCTGGCCATCGAGGGAACGTCCTTCCAGGCCCTGAAGGACGAGCTGCGGCGCGACGTGGCCATCGTGCGCCTGAACACCAGCACCACGCCGCTGGCGGAACTTGCGCTGGAACTGGGCTTTACCGATAGCGCGGGCTTCCAGCGCGCATTCAAGAGTTGGACCGGCAGCTCGCCCGGCGCCTACCGGCAGGGCAAGGCCGAGCGGGCAGCGCCGGGTTAGCGGGTCATAGCCGAAGCCAGCGGATTCGGCGACGGCTCGCCGATCCTGGTGAGCGTGTTCTTGTCGGTGTGGTGGAAGGGCTCGGCCTGCCCACGGATCTGCAGCACCGTGTCCTGCCGGTAGGTCCACGTGCCGTCGGCGTTGAATTCCACCTCGACGCGCCAGTCCGTCGTGGTGAAGGCGTGTTCGAGGAAGGGATTGGACACGATGCCGTTGGTGAGGCTGCCGCGCACCGCACTGAGCTCGAAGCGATCCGCATCCGCCGTCGCATGGCCCGTCGCCATCGCGATCTGCCCCCGCGGAATCGCGAGCGTGTGCAGCACCGTGCCGGTCGCGGGCTCCCAGAGCCAGTAGCCGACCTGGTCGTGATACATCTTGGTCAGCCCCGGCTTGTGGATGAAGGTGTGATAGCGCAGCCCGTAGTAGACCTGCGGGCCGTTGGTCTGCGGGTCGATCGGCTGCAGCTCGTAGTGCTCGACGTAGACCTGCGTCTTCGGCCCTTGCGCCTTGGGCTTCACGTCGACGCCTTTCTCTCCGCGCCAGAGCCCCGCCATGCGGCGCAGGGGCCCCAGATTGGCGAGCGTGTTGCCGTCGAGGTCGGAGGGTTCGGTGTAGATGTCTTCAGGGAAGTCGGACATGGCGGTGCGTGGGGGAGTTGGTGGGGGATGGAGATAGCCGGGCGATCCTACCTCCGCCCACCACCGCAGCCCAAGGCGCGCGATCAGAGCAGACGGACGCGGATCTCTCGAAGACCCCGGAGGTGCCGCGGTCCAAGTTGGCGATCGGCTGTCGCCAGGAGCGAAAGTGGTCCTACGGGCTCCCTGAGCAGCTCCCCGTCGCGTTCGTACACCACGAGCACGCCATCCCCAGCATCGGCGTTGTAGAGCTCGTTCCAGCTGAAGATGGCCTGATAGTCATCGGCGCCTTGTGCGATCACGACGCAGCGCTTCAACTCGGAACGTGGCTGCGAGGAAAAGCCGGACCGATCCAATAGATCGATGAGGCGAACGCCAACGTAGCTTTGAGCGCTGAAGACCGGTCGGCCGGTGAAGCAGTTCACCTGCGTCGGCCCCAGTTCCCGCCGCTTCAGTTGGAAGATCTCGGCCATGTCGATCTGCCGCGGATGAGGCACGTGGCCGCTAAGCGACAGCGTGGGCTCGGCGAGAACGGTTGCTGCTTTCATCCGCGTAGAAATATTGGGGGTGGCCCATTGTGGCGAGGCGAGGGGCCCTCGAACCATGGGTGCACAAATGACCCATATATCCTCGAGAATATAGCGAATGCCCGCCGGCGGCGGGTCACCTTGGCGGTCAGGCGATCGGATTCGCTTCGAGCCAGGCGGATTCCTCGTCCGAATACAGACGCGAGCGCGTGAGGAATCGCAGTCCTTCGGGGCCTTCCAGCGAGAACATGCCGCCGCGCCCCGGCACGACGTCGATGATCAATTGCGTGTGCTGCCAGTACTCGAATTGCGGACCGCTGATGTAGAAGGGCATGCCGCCGATGTGGCCGAGCAGCTTGTCGTAGTCGCCCACGATGAACTCGCCCTGGGGATAGCACATTGGCGCGCTGCCGTCGCAGCAGCCGCCCGACTGATGGAACATCAGCGGGCCGTGCTTCGCTGCGAGCTTCCCGATGAGGCCCAGCGAAGCATCGGTAGCCACTACTCGTTGAACAGACTGCATGAATGCCTTTCGAGCCGGCCCCGTGCGACCTCTCGGCCGCACGGAGCAGGTACCACGGTCAGAAGAAGCCGAGCTTGTTCTCGCTGTAGCTCACCAGCAGGTTCTTGGTCTGCTGATAGTGGTCCAGCATCATCTTGTGGTTCTCGCGGCCGATGCCCGATTGCTTGTAGCCACCGAATGCCGCATGCGCGGGATAGTGGTGATAGCAGTTGGTCCACACGCGGCCCGCCTGGATCGATCGCCCCATGCGGAAGGCACGGTTGATGTCGCGGCTCCACACGCCTGCGCCCAGGCCGTAGAGGGTGTCATTGGCAATCGACAGTGCCTCCTCTTCGTCCTTGAAGGTGGTCACGGAGACGACCGGGCCAAAGATCTCTTCCTGGAAGATGCGCATCTTGTTGTGCCCCTGGAAGACGGTGGGCTTGACGTAGTAGCCGCCGGCCAGATCACCCTCCAGCAGATTGCGTTGGCCGCCGGCAAGCACCTTGGCACCTTCCTGCTTGCCGATATCCAGGTAGGACAGGATCTTCTCCAACTGTTCGCTGGATGCTTGCGCGCCGATCATCGTCTGCGGGTCCAGCGGACTGCCCTGGCGGACGGCGGCCACGCGTTGCAGCGCGCGCTCCATGAAGCGGTCGTAGATCGATTCCTGAATCAGCGCGCGCGACGGACAGGTGCAGACCTCGCCCTGGTTCAGCGCGAACATCGTGAACCCTTCGAGCGCCTTGTCGAAGAAGGCGTCGTCCTTGTCCATCACGTCGGCGAAGAAGATGTTGGGGGACTTGCCACCCAACTCCAGAGTGACCGGAATGAGGTTCTGGCTTGCGTACTGCGAGATCAGGCGGCCCGTCGTCGTCTCGCCGGTGAAAGCAATCTTGCCGATGCGATTGCTCGACGCGAGCGGCTTGCCGGCCTCGACGCCGAAACCGTTCACCACGTTCACGACACCCGGCGGGAGCAGGTCCGCAACGAGTTCCATCAAGACCAGGATGGAAACCGGCGTCTGCTCGGCCGGCTTCAGCACCACGCAGTTGCCTGCGGCCAGCGCTGGCGCGAGCTTCCAGATGGCCATGAGGATCGGGAAGTTCCACGGGATGATCTGGCCCACGACGCCGATCGGCTCGTGGAAGTGATAGGCGTAGGTCTCGCTGTCGATCTCGCTGATGCCGCCTTCCTGGGCGCGAATACAGGCCGCGAAATAACGCAGGTGGTCCGCGGCCAGCGGGAGATCCGCCGCCATCGTCTCGCGGATGGGCTTGCCGTTGTCCCAGGTCTCGGCCGCGGCAAGCATCGGCAGGTTTTCCTGGATGCGGTCAGCGATCTTGTTGAGCACGTTCGCGCGTTCGGTGGGCGAGGTCTTTCCCCAGGCAATCTTCGCCTTGTGCGCGGCATCCAGGGCGCGGTCGATGTCCGCCGCTGTCGAACGGGGTATCTCGCAGAACGGCTTCCCTGTGACCGGCGTGATGTTCTCGAAGTACTGTCCTTCGACGGGCGCGACCCACTCGCCGCCGATGAAGTTGCCATACCGCTTCTTGAAAGGCACCGTCGTACCAAACTTGCCCGGTTCGAGCATGTCCATGCGTGTCTCCTTGCGTAGAGGTTGAATTCGGCGCCGTCATGCACGGCCCCGCATCGGACACTGCAACGCGCATACCCGCTTGCCTTCGGGCATTCCCTGAGTGCGGTTCCCTTCGAGAACTGCAGTGCCCTCAGGGGCGATGTCGCATCGCGCGACGTATTCGTGAGAACATGACGAATCCCGTTGTCGCAATCTGCGACGGCGCTGAAACGGAGACGATCAATGCTCGTGCTGCCGACGCCGGCTCCGCAAGTGGAACTGGCCCGAGAACTGTTTTTCCGTCAGGGCCAGGTTCCGGACGCCGGAATCTCCCCGCTCATCCTGCGTTCCTGGCGCCGGAGTCAGCCCGTGGAGAACCGGCGCATCGACCCCGAGCCGCTCGGGCTGGCGCTCCTGCAGCAGCGCAGGGAACAGGCGATGCAACTGCTGAGGTGCGCGCAGCCGGAGCTGGACGGCTTGGCGGAGCACGCGGCGGCCAGCGGTTGCGTGGTGGTGCTCTCCGACGCGAGCGGCCTCATCCTCGAAGAGATCGGGAGCCCGGAGTTCCTGCCCAAGGCACAGCAGGTCGCGCTGCAGCCGGGTGTCGATTGGTCCGAAGGCAGCCGCGGCACCAACGCGATCGGCACGGCGTTGGCTGAAGGAGAAGCGCTCACGGTCCTCGGCCGCGAGCACTACCTCGATCAGATCGGCGTCATCGGATGCGCGGCCGCACCGATATTCACCGGCAGAGGCGATCTCGTCGGAGCGCTCGACATCTCCGGCGATGCGAGCAGCATCGATGCGCATGCACTCGGACTGGTGCGGCTGGCGGCCTGCCAGGTCGAGCACCGCATGGCGTTGGCAACCGCCCGCGGCGATCTGCTGCGCTTTCATCTTCGGCCGGCCTTGATCGGAACACCACGCGAGGCATTGGTGATGGTGGAGGATGGGCGCGTCGTCGGAGCCAACCGCATCGCGCTGGAGCTTCTCCAACGCGTCTGGAGCGACGTGCTGGATCTGGAGGTGGAGGCAGTCCTCGGCACCCGCTGGAACGTTCTGGAACATCAGCGCGGCCTGCTGACGCTTCCCGGTGGTCAACAGATTGCGGCGTTGGCGGAGCGTGCTCGCGCGGTCGCGGGCAGCGTTCGCCCGCAGACTGGCGGACGACAGGTGGAGACCTCCGACGCGGATGACGTCGTTGCTCCGCTGCTGAAGCAGGCTGTTCGCGTGCTCGACGAAGGCGTGGCCGTGCTCGTGACGGGCGAGACCGGATCCGGCAAGGATCTCTTCGCGCGCAGCTTGCATGCCGCGTCGCGGCGCGCCAAGGGTCCATTGGTGGCGGTCGACTGCGCATCGCTGCCGGAGAGCCTGATCGAAGCCGAACTGTTCGGCTACGAGGAGGGCGCCTACACAGGCGCTCGCCGCCGGGGCATGCCGGGTCGGATTCGCGAGGCGCATGGTGGCGTTCTGTTCCTCGACGAGATCGCGGACATGCCGCTGTCCTTGCAGACACGCCTGCTGAGAGTGCTCGAGGAGCGTTGCGTCACGCCCCTGGGTGGGGGCAAGCCGCAGCCAGTCGATTTCGATCTGGTCTGTGCAACGCATGGGAATCTGGCCGCGCTGGTCGAGCAGGGTCGCTTCAGGGCCGACCTGATGTACCGGGTCGCTGGTTTCCAGATTCGACTTCCCGCGCTGCGCGAACGCAGCGATCGTGGCGCGCTGATCGAACGCCTGCTTGCGGAACTGGGGGGCCAGAGAAAGGGACTGCGGTTGAGCCGGACCGCCCTCGCAGCCCTTGTTCACTACCCATGGCCGGGCAACGTGCGTGAACTCCGCAGCGTGTTGCGCACGCTCGTCGCGCTGTGCGAGCAAGGGCAGACCATCGATGCGGCCGACTTGCCGCTACAAGGCATCTCGCCGTCGGAGCGCGACGTACCCCCGACGCAGGCCTGTGCTTCCGGCACGCTGGTCGCGATCACCGATCGCGCCGTCGAGGAGGCGATGGCGCAATGTGGCCTCAACGTCGCCGACGCGGCCCGCGTGCTGGGTGTGCATCGAAGCACGATCTATCGCCACCTGGCTGCGCGACGTCGAGCCTGAGCAGGAGGCAGAGCCGGGCGGCGATCGCCCATCGTTATGCCAAGCCGTATATTACGGCCGAGCGCTGGCGACTTCTTCCTACTTCGCATGAACAACTTTTCTCAGGCTCGTCCGGCAATCCGGCCGAACTTCCCGATGGGCCGCGTGGCCGGCGAACTCGCCGGCCGATGGGCGGCAGAACCCGAGATGCCACGGCCGGCCGACGTCGAGCCCGCGGCAGCGCGTGTACGACTGGGCGATCTCGACACCCATCTGCATTGCTCGATCGTCGGCACCTGCCTCACCGATGCGGATCTCCGAAAGGTCCTGGCGCGCTTCGTGGACGTGCAAGACGCCACCGATCTCGATCTGCACCACGAAGCTGTGCGACTCGCGGGCAGCGATGCGCAGGTGGCGCGCGCGTTGCACAAGGCGCTGGACGCGCGTTTCGATGCCGTGCTGAGACGCTTTGCCAAGGCCAGGAATGAGCAGGACGTGCGGGCGCTCTGGCGCGAGTTCCATCAGCGCGGGGAGGTGCCCGCGGCCTACTGGGCTGTGCTGTCGCATCGACACGCGTCGGGCGCCGTGCGGCAAGAGGTCTTTGGCGAAGTTCACATGCTGTCGCACCTGATGGGTGCTTCCACGCGTGCGGACCTTCGGCAGCGAGTCTTCCTGCAGGCCGAGAATGACCAGCTCCGAGCGCAGCACGCGCAATTGCAGGATCGCTATCAGCGTCTCGTGGAGACCCATGACCGGACGGATCAGGAGCACCAGCAGACCGCGACCCTGCTACGCGTGGCCCGTTCCGAGATCGAGGAATTGCGGGCACGGACGGCGGTGCGGCCTGAGTCTCCTGCCGATACGCCGTCAGAGCAGGTCGCCCTGCACACGCAGAGGCGCGAACATGCAGAGCAGCGTGCAGCGAGAGCGGTTCAGGAAGTCGACGAGCTCAAAGCGGAGATGGACCATCTGCGGCTGAAGCTGCAGCAGGTGGTGGGCGAACTGCACGCGGCGGATGCCCAATTGCACCGTTGGCTCTCCGAGGAAAGCGCGGATGCAGCGATCGCGCCGGCCGAGCTCGGAGGTCGCCGTCTGCTGTATGTCGGCGGTCGGCCAAGTTCCGCGAACGCCATTCAGGAGTGGGTCGAACGCAATGGTGGGGAATTGCGCCGCCATGACGGCGGGTTCGAAGATCGAAAAGGCCAACTGGCGGCGGACATTGCGTGGGCCGATCGGGTGGTCTTCCCCGTGGATTGCATCGATCACGATTCCGCCGGAAGCATCAAGCGCCACTGCGTCCGGCTGGGAATCCCATTCACGCCGCTTCGCACCGCGAGCCTCGCGAGCTTCGTCGCGGCTGCCAGCAGCGAATGGATTCAGCGGCAGCCGACCGCCGGATCGCACCTTTGCCTGAGGCACGCGTGAGCGCTCGGGACGGCTCCTCGCCCTGGATCGACCTGGACGCGGACGGCGATGGCCTGTCGGTCGATACCTTCATCACCACATTGATGAGCCAGGTCGGGAGCGCACTGCGCCGCACCATCACGGTTCCCTACGTGCAGCAGTTCGGCCTGACGGTGTCCGAGTGGCGCCTGCTGTCGCTGATCGCCCACCACTGTCGCATCTCGTTTGCCGACCTCGTGATGCAATCCGAATCGGACAAGGCATTGGTCAGCCGGACGGTCAAGGTGCTGCAGAGTCGCGGTCTCGTTCGGGTAGAAGGCGAGGGCGATACGCCCCGCAGGAAGGTGTGGTGCGCGATCACGCCATCCGGGCAGGCGCTGTATCAGGACGCGATTCCGATCGCTCGTGAACGACAGGCGACGGCCATCCGGTCGTTGTCACAGGAAGAGCGTGATGTGATGTACAGAGCCCTGAGGCGGCTTCGAGCGCACTGTTTGCAGTCCGAAGCGCAACCAAGTATCAGATCCGCGCGGGATTAGACGAGGTCTTGCCACCACCAACTCTCATCAACCGGAGGCATTCCGATGCATGCTCGACAAGAGATTCTGGGTTCGGCTGCAGTCCTTCTTTCGGCCGTGAGTGGGTCTGCCGCCGCGCAGTCTGCGTGCCCTCCGGGGGCGCCACAGGTCATCGTCTATCACGCGGGAAGTCTTACCGCTGCGTTCTCGCAAGTCGAGAAGCTCTTCACGGCGCAAACCGGGGTCTGCGTGGTGGATGTTGCCGCAGGAAGCGTTGACGCCGCGCGTCGCGTGACCGCCGGCAAGGAACCGTGCGACATCTACGCCAGTGCCGATGCCGAAGATATCGATGCGCTGCTGAAGCCGGCCGGCTATGCGGACTACAGCATCACTTTTGCGCAGGGCGCGATGGTCCTGGCGTACAACACAGCGAGCAAGAACGCGTCGACGATCGCTGCGCCGAACGTTGCCTTCAACCCACCCGCGCAGGTTCCGCCCGTGGCGAGCGACTGGTACAGCCAGTTGACGCAGAGCGGCGTGCTCATCGGCGGCTCGAATCCGTTCCTTGACCCGAGCGGCTACCGCTCCGACCTCATCTTCCAATTGGCCGAGCGCCGCTATCAGGTGCCGAACCTCTACAACACGCTTGTCGGCCACTACACCCTCACACGCACCGGGGACGTCCTGGGCAAGAACTTCGACTATCAGTTCACCTACGAGCACAGCGCCTATGCGGCGTACCTCGCGAACCCCCAGAGCTACAGGTACGCGAGCCTCCCCCCAGAAATCGGGCTCTCCGATTCCAATCTGAACCGGCGATACCGGCAGGTAAGCATCGAAATTCCGGGACTCCACACCGAGCATTCGCAGGCATCCGTGCGCCTGCCCGCAACGCGCGTCGTCTGGGGACTGACCATCCTCAAGGGGGCGCCCAATGAAGCCAACGCAGTGAAGTTCCTCCAGACGCTGTTCAGCGACGAGGGCAGAAAGATTCAGCAGAGCACTGGCCCGACGCCGATCGTGCCGCCCGTGGTGAGCTATGCGGATCTCAGGGATCTTCAGCCCGCATTGCGTGGGCTGGTTCGTCCGGTCCGGGACGAACGCTGACCCGGCTTGCGGCCGCCTCACATCTTCAGCGCGCGCACATACCCAGTCAGCTCAAGATACCCCCGCCCCACAGTTCGCCCCTGCGCATCCCGCAGATCGCTCAACCCTTCCCAATACACCGCCCCTGTCGATCCACTGCTATCAAGCTCCTGATCGTCCAGCAGCGGATGCACGCTGAACGTGCCGACCGGCGTCTGGATGCGCAGCCGCACCGGGTAGTCCCCCTTCGTGCGTGGGCTCACCCATCGCCCTTCAGGCGTGAACTGCAGTTCCTCTGGGCTGAACACACGCATCCGCCCATCCGGACTGCGCATCGATCCTCCGGCCCACAGCGTCGAGCCATCGCGATGCCGGATGCGGAAGGCCATCAACGCGCTGCCATCGAAGAGGTTCATGCCGATCCAGTCCCAGCCCGACGCGTCGGGATGCAGGTAGGCATCGCTCCATTCGTGATCGAGCCATGCGGTGCCTTTCACATCGAAAGCGTGGCCTTGCACCGTGAGTTGGCCTTCGGTCGCAAGCTGGGGTTCGCTGTAGTAGTAGCTCGCCTGTTCGACTGAAGGGCCCTTGCGTGAAAGCCCCGCGTCGCCTTGCAGCATCACCGGCTGCGTGGGCGCAAAGCGCAGGTCGAGCGCGAAGCCATCGGCAGGCAGTTGCGCGGCGTAGCCCTTGCCTTCGCGCTTCAGCGTCCAGTTGCGCAGGCGTACGTCGGTGTCTTCTTCCGAGGCTGACGCGACGCCGAAGCCCGCGCGCGCGATGCGCTGGTCGTGCCAGAGCTTGCGGCCTTCGAGGTCGGTGATGGCCGCGTGCGCAAAGATCAGTTGCCGCGCCGCGAATTCAGATCGCATGTCCTGCGTTTCGGCAATGCGCGAGCGGAAGAAGGTGAGCTGAAATCCGAACTCGCGTGCACCGGAGCGCGCATGGCCGGTGATGTACCACCACTCGGTGTTGAGATCGGGGTGACTGCCGAAGTCCCGCGGAAAGCGCATCTCACGCGGCGGCAATGCCCAGGCGGCCATCGGCGCGGCCAATGCGCCAAGGGCGCCGAGCATCAGCATCCGTCGCGAAAGTCCCGGTAGTCCGCGTGCGTGCATGCGAAGCGTTCAGGCCGCGATCGCTGCGTCGATGCGGCGCTGCGCCTCGCTCACGTCGCCGAAGTTCTGGCGCACCCAGTCGGCATCGTGATAGCTCGGCAGGTAGCGCTCACCGGAATCGCACAGCAGCGAGAGGATCGAACCCTGGCGGCCCGAATCGCGCATCTCCTGCGCGAGCGCGAGCATGCCGACGAAGTTGGTGCCGGTCGACGGCCCGACCTTCCGGCCGAGGAGCGCCGAGAGCGCGCGCATCGCGGCGACGGAATCGATGTTCGGCACCACGATCATCCGATCCACCAGCTCGCGGATGAAGCTCGGCTCCACACGCGGGCGGCCGATGCCTTCGATGCGCGAGCCGGGCGCGGTGAGCGCTGCGTCGCCACTCGCGTAGTAGTCCGCAAAGACAGAGCCTTCCGGATCGGGGACGCACACCTGCGTCTGGTGGCGGCGATAGCGCGCGTAGCGGCCGATGGTCGCGCTGGTGCCGCCCGTGCCTGCGCCCACCACGATCCATGCCGGCACTGGATGCCGCTCGCGCGCCATCTGCTGGAAGATGCTTTCGCCGATGTTGTTGTTGCCGCGCCAGTCGGTCGCGCGCTCGGCGTACGTGAACTGGTCCATGTAGTGGCCGCCGGTGCGCTCGGCGAGCGCGCGTGCCTCGTCGTAGACCTGGTCCGCGCGTTCGACGAAATGGCAGCTTCCGCCATGGAACTCGATCTGGGTCACCTTCTCGGGCGAGGTGCTGCGTGGCATGACCGCGATGAAGGGCAGGCCGAGCAGTCGAGCGAAGTAGGCTTCGCTCACCGCGGTCGAGCCGCTGGATGCCTCGACGATCGTCGTGCCTTCCCTGATCCAGCCATTGCACAGCGCATAGAGAAAGAGCGAGCGCGCGAGCCGGTGCTTGAGGCTTCCCGTGGGATGCGTCGATTCGTCCTTCAGGTAGAGATCGATGCCCGCCGCCGCAAAGGCCGGCAGCCGAAGCGGGATGAGGTGCGTATCGGCGCTGCGCTGGTAGTCGGCTTCGATGCGAAGGATCGCGTTGTCGAGCCAGCGGGTGTCGTGGGATGTCGATGCGTTCATGGCGGCGATTGTCGCGAGTCGCTCACCAGTCTTCCTTGACAGCCATCACGGCGTCATGGCCGGCCGCCGCACGCCCCGCGAGCCACGCGGTGAGCGTGCCGGCCGCAAGCACCGCCGCGCACAGCGCGAAGAGGCGCACCCACGGCACCAGCAAGTCCATCGTCCAGTGGAAGCTCTGCGGATTCACCACGTGCACCAGCACCACCGATACCGCGAGTCCGAGCACCAGCCCCGCTATCGCGCCGATGGCGGTCCATGCCGCGCCTTCGCCCGCGACGATCGCGAGCACCTGCCGCCGCGTGAAGCCGAGGTGCGCCAGGAGCCCGAATTCCTTGCGTCGCGCGAGCACCTGCGCGCTGAAGCTGGCCGCGATGCCGAACAGGCCGATGCCGATCGCGACCGCCTGCAGCCAGTAGGTGACGGCGAAGCTGCGGTCGAAGATGCGCAGCGAGGTGGCGCGGATCTGGCCGACAGAGGCGATCTCGATCGGTTCGGCCGGGCCGAGCCGCTCTGCGGCGACATCGCGCACTGTCTGCGTCACCTTCGATGCATCTGCGCCGGGCGCGAGCCAGAGCGCGACGTCACTGACGCTGCGGTCGCCGGTCAGGCGCTCGAAGTCGCGGGCGTCGATCGTGATCGCGCCGAACTGCCGCACGTAGTCGCGCCAGATGCCCGCGACGAAGAAGACCGGCGGCTGCGCGGGCGATGCGGAAGCAAACGCGTGCGAGAGCGGCTCGAAGACCGCGCCGGGGCGCGCGCCGTAGAGCTCGACCATCGCCTCGCTCACGTAGACGCCGATCTGGCCTGCGGGCACGGGCAGCGCCGCGCCAAGCAGCGGCAGCGAGCGATCGGCACCGTCGTCGAGGCTGCGCGAGATCAGCGTCACGGCGGGTCGCGATGGGTCGAGCAGCAGGGCGCGCGTGCGCAGCGTCCCGGTGCGCGTGACCCCGGGAATCTGCGCGAAGGCCTGGACGGTCGCGGGCGTGAACGAGGCCTGCTCGCTCGTGGAACTGCCGCCGCTCGCACTGCGCAGATAGAGATCGGCCGGCAGCACCACGTCGAGCCACCGCGTGACGGAATCGCGGAAGCTCGCGACCATCACCGTGAGCGCTACAGCGAGACTCAGGCTCGCGACCACGCCGCTGACAGCGACCGCCGCGGTGCCGCGCATGCGTCGCGCCCGTTCGATCGCGAGCAGCGGCAGCACGCGCTGCGAGAAGAAGGGTGCGATGCGGTCGTAGAGCAGGGCGATCAGCCAAGGCAGCGCCGTGATGCCGCCCACCAGCAGAAAGCCGACCGAGAGGTATGCGGCGATCGGGATACCGAAGACCGCGGGCGCCGCGGCGAGTGCCACGCCGGCGGCGATCAGCAGCAGGGCGATCCGGTGTGCGCCGCGTTGCGCATGCGTGGTGCCGAGGCCTTTCAGCGTCTGTGCCTCCGGCAGTGCCTGCGCCGCGCGCGCCGGCCACCAGCCGCCGACCAGCGCCGCAAGAACGCCGAGCGCGCCGTAGAGCAGGGCCGCGCTCCAGCTCCAGCGCAGCGTCGGCGCGACGCCTTCGAAGTAGCCGCCGCCGAGATCGCCGCCGAGCACCTTCAGCGCAAAGGCGGCCAGCGCAGTCCCGAGCGCGATGCCGGCCGCGCTGCCGATGAGGCCCAGCACCAGCGATTCGGCGAGCACCAGTCCGAGCCGCCCGCGCGGCGTGAGGCCCAGCACGCCGAGCAGCGCGAACTGCTGCGCGCGCTTCGCGACGCTGAGGGCCAGCACGGAGAAGACCAGGAAGGCGCCGGTGAACAGCGCCACCAGTGCGAGCACGGTGAGGTTGACGCGATAGGCCCGCGAGAGATTGCTCACGCGCTCCGCCGCGTCGCCGGGCTCCGCGATCTGGATGCCCTGCGGCCAGCCGGGCGATTCGCGCAGGGCATGCGTGAAGGCGGCGCGGTCGGTGCCCGGCGCCAGTCGCAGGTCGATGCGGGTGAGCTGGCCACCGCGACGGAAAAGGTCCTGCGCCGCGCCGATGTCCATGACCGCGAGCGCTGCGCCACCGGCGGCCACCTGGCCGGCAACCTTCATCGCCTGCCACTGGCCCCCGACGCGCAATTGCACGGTGGCAGCCGTCTCGCCGAGCGCTTTGCGCGCTGCCGCGTTGAGGAACACATTGCCCGGCCGCAGCAGCGAAAGGCGCTCGCTGCCTTCGGTCGGTCTGGGCATCAGCGCGGGCGCGATCGACGGCAGCACCAGCGGGTCGATGCCCACCGCGCGAATCGGGATCTGCCGGCCATCCGCCAGGGCAACCGTCGGCACTTCGAGCACGGGGCTCGCGAGGGACACCATTGGATGCGTTGCCACTTTCGCGAAGACGGCTTCATCGAAGCTGCCCTGCACCGCGCGCAATTCCAGGTCGGGCTGGCCGTTGACCGAGCGAACCGCACTCGAGAACTCGTCGAGCGCCGAGGCGTTGATGAGCTGGACCGAGAAGGCCAGCGCCACCCCGAGCATCACCGCGACGATCGCGGCGGCATTTCGCCATGGGTGATGGCGCAGTTCCTGCAATGAGAAGGTGGAAAGCAGCGCCCACATGCAAGGCATTCTGCCGCGCCACTGGGATGGTTGTTCCGGCGCGACAAAAATCACGCTGTTCGTATCTGTATAGGGGGTCTACTGCTTTGGCCGTATTGCGCCATGCGGTACGCAGGCCTATCTTTCGACCACGGTCAAGGTCTTTCAACTCAACAACTTACGGCGGACTTTTCATGTTGACCACTCTGCTTGTCATCGTCGCTGCCTTTGCGCTGCGGGAGCTCTATCTGGAGCACTGGCTGGGCAGGTCGGTCTGTATCAGGAAGCAACGTCAGGGTTGGATGGCCGTCGAAGTCCGCCGCCGCGTCGCCATGGAGCGGCTCCCGAGCAGCGTCTCGGACTACCCGGTGCCGCGCGAGGAGCGGATTCTCGTCAATCGCCTCGCGGGCGTGGTGCTCTGGCATCGCGAAGTGAGCGTGGGGCTGCCGCTCAGCGCCTGCGACCATCTCCAGGATGTGACCGCCCAGGAATTCGATCGCGCGTTCCCCTCCTGGCTGCGGGTGAAGAGCGCGGGCTGATCGCCGCTTACAACCGATTGGCCGCGGCCATCAGATAAGCCCGGATGGCCGGGCTCGTGCTCAAACCGGCCGCGCGCGCATAGGCCTCTCGGGCCTCCGGCACCTTTCCCGTCTCTCCCAGCAGATACGCACGCGCCGCCCAGTAGGGCTGGTAGTTGGCGATTTGCGCCGATGTGAACGCGTCGAGCGCGCGCAGTCCCTCGGCCGGGCCGGCGGCATTGGCCAGTGCGCATGCACGGCTCACCTGTGCGCCCAGGCCGGGGCGCAGGGCGAGGAGCCCGTCGTACAGCGCCACGAGCGCGTCGGGCGGCACCTCGGCGCCAAGGCGTCGCGCGCAGTGCGCGGACTGGATCGCGGCTTCCATCTGATAGGCGCCCGGCCTGCTCAGGCCCGCGGCGGTGCGCAGGGCCTGCTCGGCCTGCTCGCGAAGGGCGTGGTCCCACCGCGTGATGTCTTGCTCGTCGAGCGGCACGTAATCGCCTGCAGCGCTGCGGCGGGCGGCTGCCCGGCTCTCGCAGAACAGCATCAGTGCCAGAAGCCCCCAGGGCTCGGGTTCGCGCGGCATCAGTCCGCAGAGGATCCGGCCGAGTTCGATGGCTTCGGCCGTGAGCCCGCGCTGCTTGGCGTCCGCGCCGTCGACGTCGTCCCACCCCGTGCCGTAGGCGGCGTAGATGCCGTCAAGCACGTCCTGCAGGCGCTGCGGCAGGTCTTGCGCGCGCGGGAATTCGAAGGGAATGCCAGCGGCCCGGATGCGCGCCTTGGCCCGCACCAGCCGCTGCCCGAGCGTCGCCGGCGCGGTGAGGAAGGCGCCTGCCATGCGTGTCGCGTCGAGGCCGAGCACCGTCTGCAGCATCAGCGGCGCGCGGGCGGCCTCGTCGATCGCCGGGTGGGCACAGACGAAGAGCAGGCGCAGACGGTCGTCCGGCACCGCCTCCGCGCCGCCGGGTTCCGCCGCGACTTCATCGGCGAGCAGGAGGAGGGTCTGCGCCGCGTCGTCCTGCACACGGGTGTGCCGCCAGGCGTCGAGCGTGCGGTTGCGCGCGACGCTGAGCAGCCAGGCCTCGGGCCGGTCCGGCACGCCCTCGACCGGCCAGCGTTCGAGCGCACGCGCGAAGGCATCGGCCAGCGCATCTTCCGACGCCGCGATGTCGCGCGTGCGCGCCGAAAGGATTGCGACCAGCCGGCCGTACGACTGGCGTGCGGCCGTCTCGGCGGCCCGTTCGGCGGCCGTTCGCGCTTCGTGCTGCGCAGCCTGCGTCACATTGGGGTCGTGAACACCGGGCGCACTTCGACGCCACCGGTGCTCGCGCAGGGCGCCCGGGCGGCCCATTCGAGCGCGGTGTCGAGGTCGGCGACGTCGATCACGAAGTAGCCGCCGAGCTGCTCCTTGGTGTCGGCGAAGGGACCGTCCTGCACCTGGCGCTTGTCGCCACGGACGCGCAGCGTGGTGCCCGTCATCGGCGGGTGGAGGCCGTGGCCGTTAAGTGCGACGCCGGACTTGCGGATCGCGCCCACGTAATCCATCCAGCTGGCGCGATAGGCCTTGCTGGTGATCTCGTCGCGCTCCAGGAATTCAGATTCCGGCTGATAGAACATGAGCATGTATTGCATGGAAACCTCGCAGAAAAATGTGCCGAGCAGGATCGCTCACTGCAATGACGGCGCGCAAGAGGGCATTTCGACAGCACGTGCCGAAAAAGTGCGAGGAGTATCTGGCAGGCGGCGCTGCAGCGTTACCGGGCCGGCGGGGTCGAGTAGTCGTACCGTGGCCCCGGGCCGATCGCGATCGGCGGGCCGGAGTCGCCGCTCGGCATGACCGCGGCAGCTGGCGCGCGCACTTCCGGGCGCGCCTCGTAGCGCGGTCCCGGTCCGACGGCGATGGGCGGGCCGGGGTCTTGCGTGGCGCGTGGGGCGGCGGCGGGCTGCGTCCAGCTGTATTGCGGGCCCGGCCCGGCCGCGATCGGCGGCCCGAGATCCGGCTGCGAGCTGGGTCGGCGGATGACGACCGGGTAGTCGAGCGGATCCTCGACGTCCCGCGCATCGCGACGTGCGCGTGGCGTGATGGCGGCCGTGCGGGTCGATGCGGGGCGCGAAGCGGCGGGCTGCGTCCGATCCACTGCTGTCGCTTGTTGCTGCGCGGCGGGTGCCGGCGTGGCGGACTTGCCCGCCGAAGCCGCCTGCCGCTTTGCCAGTGCGAGCGCCTGTGTCACGGAGTCCTGCGTCTGCGGTTCGGGCGCGGCAGTGCTCTTTGGCTCGGCGGCCGGAGGCGCGACAGGCGCGGGCACAGGCGTCGGAACGGGCAGCGCGCGGACGGGGTCCCGCGTTTCCGCAGTCTGCGGCGCCACCGTCTCGGCGCGCTGATTCCACGGCGCGGGCCGACCATGCAGCACGTAAATGCACCACGCGACGAAGGCAATGACCATCGTCAACCCAACGAGCCCGAGATGCAGCCAGAACGACGTGGGCGACGCCTCCGGCCGCGACGCGGCAATCGGCCGTTCGCGCTCGAAGGACTGCATCGCCGGTATCTGCGCTGCAACGCCGCCTGCCGGCGCGAGGCCGGGGAGCCGTCCCGCGCAGCCGATGCAGAACTTCGCATTCGCGCGATTGGGTGTTCCGCAGTTTCCGCAGACAAGAGAATTGGACATCCGGTAAAAATTGCACGCTTGAACTCTGCTGTCTGTCAGTCGTGTCCGACAGCCCTGTCACTACCGAGGCCGATATGCATCCACTTCCCACCTACGACGACGTCATTGCCGCTGCCGGGCGAATCCATGGTCATGCCCACCGCACGCCGGTGTTGCGTTCGCGCACCGCCGATGCACGCTGGGGCGCGCAGTTCTTCTTCAAGTGCGAGAACTTCCAGCGCATGGGCGCATTCAAGTTCCGCGGGGCGTTCAATGCGTTGTCGAGATTCGATGCCGCGCAGCGCAAGGCGGGCGTGATCGCGTTCTCGTCCGGCAACCATGCGCAGGCGGTGGCACTCGCCGCGAGCATCCTCGGCATGCCGGCGGTGATCGTGATGCCGAACGACGCACCTGCGGCCAAGCTCGCCGCCACACGTGGCTACGGCGCGGAAGTGGTGCAGTACGACCGCTTCACCGAAGACCGCGAGGCGCTCACGCGCAAGCTCGCCCAGGAGCGCGGCATGACGTTGATCCCGCCCTACGACCATCCCGACGTGATCGCGGGGCAGGGCACGGCGGTGAAGGAACTGATCGAGGAGACCGGGCCGCTCGATGTGCTCTACATCTGTCTTGGCGGCGGGGGGCTGACCAGCGGCTCGGCGCTTTCGGCGCGCGCGCTGTCGCCGCAGTGCCAGATCTACGGCGTCGAGCCCGAGGCCGGAAACGACGGGCAGCGCTCGCTGCGCGAAGGGCGCATCGTCCACATCGACACCCCGAAGACCATCGCCGACGGCGCGCAGACGCAGCACCTGGGCGAATACACCTTCGGCATCATCAAGCGGGACGTGAACGACATCGTGACGGTCAGCGACGCGCAACTCGTCGAGGCGATGCGTTTCTTCGCCGAGCGGATGAAGATGGTTGTCGAGCCCACGGGATGCCTCGCCTTCGCCGGTGCCTGTGCCGCGGGCGATGCGATCAAGGGCGCACGCGTGGGCGTGGTGATCAGCGGCGGGAACGTCGATCTGCCGCGCTTCGCGGCGCTGCTTGCCGGACAGGCTGCCTAGCGAACGCCGTCCGCGCTCAGGTGCAGCACCCGATCAGCCCGCGCCGCCGCGGCTTCGGAGTGCGTGACCAACACCAGCGCCGCGCCATGCTCGCGCGTCTGTGCGAGCAGCACCTCCAGCACGCGCGCGGCGGTGGTCGGGTCGAGATTGCCGGTCGGCTCGTCCGCCAGCAGCAGTGAGGGCTGGTGCACCAGCGCACGCGCGATCGCAACGCGCTGCAACTGGCCGCCGCTGAGCTGCTGCGGCAGACGGTCGCCGAGCCCGGCGAGTCCCACCGCATCGAGCATCCGTGCCACGCGCTCGTCGGCAGCCGGGCCGCGCTCGCCGAGCAACATCAGCGGAAGCGCCACGTTCTGCGACACGTCGAGGTGCGGCAGCACGTGGAAGGCCTGGAACACGAAGCCCACGTGCCTGCGCCGCCAGATGGCACGTGCCTCGGCATCGAGCGCGCCGATGTCGGTGCCGTCGTGCACGACGCTGCCGGTATCCCAATGGTCGAGGCCGGCCATGCAGTTGAGCAGCGTCGACTTGCCGACGCCCGATTCGCCGACGATCGCCACGAATTCACCGGCTGCGACTTCGAGCGATACATGCTCGAACACAGGCACGTCGCCGTAGTGTTTGCCCAGATCAACGATGCGCAATGTCATGCGATTCGCGCCACCTGCTGCACGACCTGCTCGATCGCACCGGGCGCTTCGGCCGCGATGACGTGGCGCTGCGGCATGCTGCGCAGCCAGGTGATCTGACGCTTGGCGAGCTGGCGGGTGGCTGCGATGCCGCGCTCGCGAAGTTCGGCCATGGGCCAGTCACCATCCAGTGCTTCCCATGCCTGCCTGTAGCCAACGCAGCGCATCGAGGGCAGGTCGGCGTGCAGATCGCCGCGCGCGCGGAGCGCATGCACCTCGTCGATGAAGCCTGAGGCCAGCATCACATCG
Source organism: Variovorax sp. Sphag1AA (assembly GCF_014192575.1). GTDB lineage: Bacteria > Pseudomonadota > Gammaproteobacteria > Burkholderiales > Burkholderiaceae_C > Variovorax. The sequence goes on from NZ_JACHYC010000002.1 coordinate 958,403, forward strand.
AAGCGCATCGCGATGCGTTCATGCAGCCATGCGCGCTCTGTGGGTTCGAGCGAAATCAGCGCCGCGGGTGGCCATCCCGTCGAGAGCGCGCCGGTGTTGCCGGCAGCATGGAAGCTCGACAGTGGCTGGCCACTCGTGTGCCATACCTCCAGCGCGCGCTGGATTCGCTGGCTGTCATTGGGTGCGAGACGTGCGGCGGTGACTGGATCGACTTCTGCCAACCGCGCGTGCATCGCAGGCCAGCCCAGCGAAGCGGCATCGGCTTCGAGCCGTTTTCGCACCTCGGGGTCCGCGGCCGGCATGGCGTCAATGCCTTCGGCGAGTGCCTTGAAGTACAGCATCGTGCCGCCCACGAGCAGCGGCAGCTTTCCGCGCGCGGTGATCTCGACGATGAGCCGCCGTGCATCCTGAACAAAGGCCGCTGCGCTGTAGGACTCGCGCGGGTCGATGATGTCGATCAGGTGATGCGGCACCTCTGCGCGTTCTTCGCGCGTGGGCTTGGCTGTGCCAATGTCCATGCCGCGATAGACCAGCGCCGAATCGACGCTGACGATCTCCACCGGTCGCGCGCGTGCGACGGCGAGTGCCGCTGCCGTCTTGCCTGATGCGGTCGGTCCGGCCAGCGCAACGTATCGCGGCACGGCGTTGCGATCAGCGGTCATGCCCGTCCCCATACTTGCGGACGGCCGTCCACGCGACGATCGCGATGCACACGCTCCAGAACCACATTCCGAGCGTGAGCGGCATCACCGTGCCGTCCATGCGCGCGCCGAGCCAGCCACCGATGCCGAAGGCGGCCAGCATCATGATGAAACCATTGAGTGCCGACGCCGCGCCTGCCGCCTGCGGAAAGGGGCCGACGGCGCCGGTCTGTCCACAGGGCTGATGCACGCCGTGGCCAAGCATCATGAGCGTGAGCGGCGCCACGATCGCCGCGACCGACTGCACGCCTGCCAGCGAGAGCGCGCCCATCGCGGTGCCGCCCACCAGCGTGAGAACGCCGGCCCGTGCCACGCTGCCGCGAACGCCGAAGCGCACGAGCCAGCGTCGGCAGACGAAGGTGCCGGCGATGTAGGCGACGGAGTTCCAGAGCATCACGAGCCCGTATTGCGTCTTCGTGAGCCCGAGCACCTGGATGAAGACGAAGGAGGACGAAGCCAGGAAGGTGAAGAGCAGTCCGTACGCCGACGTCGTGAGTGCGCTGAAGGCAAGGAAGGTCGGGTTGCGCAGCACGGTCACCCAGGTGCGGACCAGCGTGGCGAAGCGCAGGGCGTCCGGGTTGCGCGCCGGGAGCGTCTCGCTGAACCGGAATGCGATCAGCGCCAGCGTGGCCGCGCCGAACAGGGTCGGCACCAGCAGCGCGAAGCGCCACCCGAAGAGGTCGGAGACCAGCCCGCCCGTCGGTGCGCACAGGCAGGCGATGACGCCCAGGCCGGTGAGTGCGCGCGACATGACGCGGGCACCCTCGGCCGGTTGGTAGAGGTCGCGCACGATCGCGCGTGCCGCCATCACGGCCGAGCCCATGGCAGCGCCCTGCAGCGTGCGCCAGACGATCAGCACTTCGATGGAGGGTGCAACGGCACTGCCGATGCTCGCGAGCACGTAGGCGCCCAGTCCCCATAGCAGCACTGGCCGCCGCCCGAACCGGTCCGACAGCGGTCCGAAGACGAGCTGCGAGCTGCCGAACGCCAGCAGCAGTGCACTCAGCGTGAGTTGCGCATGCGCCATCTGCGCGCCGAGGCTTGCCGTCAGCGCGGGAAGTGCGGGCAGGTAGAGATCGGTCGTGATCGGCTGGATGCCCAGCAGCAGCGCGAGCATGAGCACGACCAGCGCCGCCGGCATGCCAGCGGTGCGAGGAGAGGTCTTGGAGGAGGACGAAAGGGCCTGTGCGGCAGGGGGCGGCATGCGCCCAAGGGTAACAAAGCCCGCGTCAGAGCGAAGGCGTGGATGCGCTGTGCGCGACGGTGGGCGCGGGTTGGGTTGCGGCCATGTCAGACGGCGGCACCAGCGGCGGCTCGTGCATGCGGAACAGTTGCGTGAGCGCGGAGCGGTATTGCGCCTGGCCGATCGAATTGAGGTTGTGGTGCGATCCGCCTTCGACCAGCACGAACATCTTCGGCACGGTGGCCGCGTCGTAGAGCTTGCGGCCGAGGGTCGGATTGATGAGGCTGTCGGCCGTGCCATGCACCACGAGCAGCGGCGCGCCGATGTCCTTGACCTTGCTGATCGCCTCGAAGCGCTGCGTGATGAAGGGGCCGAAGGGCAGCCATCCCCACTTGAAGCTGCTGACCACGTCGGCGATCGACGTGAAGGTGCTTTCGACGATCGTGCCGCTCTCGTCGTTCACACGCGATGCGAGATCGATGCCGATCGCGCCGCCGAGCGAATGGCCGAAGATGTAGCGCGGCTGCTTGGGATGGTGCGCGGCGAGCCACTTCCAGGCCTCGAGCGCGTCCTCGCGCGCCGAGTCTTCGGAAGGCAGGCCCTTGGAACTCTTGCCGAAACCGCGGTAGTCGATCGCAAGGACCGAGAAGCCCAGTTCGTTCATCCGCCGCATCCGGGGCGACGAACCGGCCACGTTGTAGCGCGCGCCGTGCAGGTAGAGCATGACCGGCTGGTCTGGCGATTGCGGCGCGCGGCCGAGCCAGAGGCCGTGCAGCTTCACGGGCTCGCCGGTCAGGGAGGACTTGAACTCGATCCAGACGTCATCCATGCCCACGCTGCTGGCTTCCGAATTGCCCCAGCTTCGGTCGCTGGGCTGGAAGATCCATTCGCGTTGACGTTCGTCGAGCGTCGAGCAACCTGCTGCCAGCAGGGCGACCAGGGCGGTAGCGGATGCATACAGGGACCAGGGTTTCATGAACGTCGAAGGATTGGGGCTCGGCCGGAAAGTTCAACGAAAGACTTCATGCAACGGCTGTGCCCGCCATCCCGATGACCCCGGAAAACCCTAGGTACGGCGCGGCTGTACGCGCATCCAGGGCCCGAAAACCGCCGGATGTAAGCGAGGTAAGGAAAAGAAGAGTGGTGAGTGTTCGCTCAGCGACCGCGCATGAAGAGCGAATCGAGCTCGCGAACCGACAACTGGCGCCATGTGGGCCGGCCGTGGTTGCACTGATCGGACCGTTCCGTGGCTTCCATCTGGCGCAACAGCCCATTCATCTCGTCGATGGTCAGCTTGCGGTTGGCGCGCACCGCCCCGTGGCAGGCCATGGTCGAAAGCAGCTCGTTCTGGGCGCGCTGAACCACGGTGCTGGCGTCGTGGTTGGCCAGTTCGGCGAGAACGCTGCGCGCGAGTTCGACCGGGTCGCCGTCCGCCAGCGTGCTGGGCACGGCACGCACCGCGAGGGTGCGTGGTGAAAACGGCGAGATTTCCAGCCCGAGCGAAGGCAGTACTGCAGCGCAGGCTTCGGCCGTCGCGACTTCCTGTGGCGTGGCCGCGAAGGTGGCCGGAATCAGCAGCGGCTGACTCGCGATGGATGCACCATCGAGCTGCGTCTTGAGGCGTTCGTAGACGATGCGCTCGTGGGCCGCATGCATGTCGACGATCACGAGGCCCTGGCTGTTCTCCGCGAGGATGTAGATGCCTTGCAACTGGGCCAGTGCGCGGCCCAGCGGCCAGCTTCCTTCGGGAGCTGCAGCGATGCTTTCAGGCGCTTGTGCAGTCGGCACGAATGCTGGCATTGCCGGCGCGGGCGTTGCGCGGGCATCCGATGTCCCAAGCGCCACCGGCGTAGCCGATTCGTTGCGATAGGCGGGCCACATCGCCGCCGCATCGCCAAGGCCGCGCTCGGAGGCGAAGGGGATCGCGGGTTGCGTCCACGAAGCCGCTTCAGGCAGTGCGCGCGGCTTGAAGAAGGGCTCGGCAGGTGCGGCAACCGCATCGCCCGCACGCGGCGCTGCGAGTGCGTCCTCGATCGCATGACGCACCGCCTGATGCACCTCGCGGCCGTCGCGGAACCGCACTTCGATCTTGGTCGGATGCACGTTGACGTCGACGCGCGCCGGATCGATCTCGAGGTACAGCGCATACACCGGCTGGCGCTGGCCATGCAGCACGTCTTCGTAAGCGCTGCGCACCGCGTGGGCAAGCACCTTGTCGCGAACGAAGCGGCCATTGACGTAGAAGAACTGCTGGTCGGCGCGCGACCGTGCCGCATCGGGAATGCCTGCGCGGCCGGTGACGCGCACAGGGCCCGCTTCGCGCGAGACCGCCACGCTGTGCTTCACGAAGTCGTCGCCCAGCGTGTCTGCAAGCCGCTGCTCCAGCGTGGCCGCGGCGCGCCACTGTTCGACGAGGCGGCCTTCATGCCAGATCGAGAAGCCGACATCGGGCCGCGCGAGTGCGTGACGGCGAACGGCCTCGATGCAGTGTGCGAGCTCGGTCGCGTCGGTCTTGAGGAACTTGCGGCGCGCAGGCGTCGCGAAGAAAAGCTCGCGCACTTCCACCGTCGTGCCGTTCGCGCGCGCCACCGGGCGCAGTTCGCCCGTGCGGCCGTCGAGTGCGAAGGCGCTGTCTGCGCCGACAAAGCGCGACTGGATGCTGAGCTCCGCGATCGCATTGATTGCCGCGAGCGCCTCACCGCGAAAGCCCATCGTGCCGACCGTTTCGAGATCGTGGAGGCTCGTGATCTTGCTGGTGGCGTGGCGGCGCAATGCGAGCGGAAGCTCGTCACGCGGCAGGCCGGTGCCATCGTCTTCGACGGAGATCAGGCGAACGCCGCCGGCCGAGAGTCGCACCGTGATCTGCCGTGATCCCGCGTCGAGCGCGTTGTCCAGCAGCTCGCGGATCACCGACGCGGGGCGTTCCACCACTTCGCCCGCCGCGATCTGGCTGATGAGTTCGTCAGGAAGTTCGCGGATCGGGCGCCGCATTTCTGGGGCTGTGGAAGAGGGAAGTGCGCTCACGGGGGCATTCTAGAAGGGTGCCTTTGTTGCAGTCGTGATAATGCGCGCCATGGAAATCATCAGCTTTCTCGTCGATTTCATCCTGCATATCGACAAGCACCTCGAAGCCTTCGTGGCGACTTACGGCATGTGGGTCTACGGCCTCCTGTTCCTGATCGTGTTCGTCGAAACGGGCCTTGTCGTGATGCCCTTCCTACCGGGCGATTCGCTCCTCTTCATCGTCGGTGCGCTCAGCGGCGCGGGACTCATGAGCTACGGCATCGCGGTGCCGATCCTGCTTGTGGCCGCAATCCTGGGCGACCAGTGCAACTACAGCATCGGCCGTTACTTCGGTCCGAAGGTGTTCCAGTGGGAAAGCTCCCGCTTCTTCAACCGCAAGGCCTTCGACCAGGCGCATGCCTTCTACGAGCGCTACGGCGGCATCACGATCATCCTCGCGCGCTTCATGCCCTTCATTCGCACCTTCGCGCCCTTCGTGGCCGGGGTGGCCGACATGACCCGCGGCAAGTTCACCATGTTCAACGTCGTGGGCGGATTGATCTGGGTGCTAGGCATCACCACCGCCGGCTATTTCTTCGGCAACCTGCCGCTCGTCCGCGAGCATCTGGAGAAGATCATCTGGGGCCTCATCCTCATCCCCGGCCTCATCGCCATCTTCGGCGCATGGAAAGGCTCAAGAAGCGCCTCCACAGCACGCTAAACAGCGAGGAGCACCCCAAAACAAAAAGCGCGCCCAGGCGCGCTTTTTGTTGTTCCAGAAACCCCGTGGAACCGGCTAGGCCGGGCCACCGGGGTTGCCCCCGGCGAGGGGGTGGAGAGCGACACGCAGTGCGCGAGCCTGGGGGAGGTCAATACCGCGGTCCGTTGTTCGGGTAGTAGCTGTTGCTCGGGTAGTACTGCCGGTCGTAGTTGCGCTGATCGGCGCTACGGCCAACCTGGTTGCCGATCAGGCCGCCGATCGCCGCGCCACCCACCGTCGATGCGGTGTTGCCGCCGATCGCATTGCCAAGGACGGCGCCACCCACTGCGCCGCCGGCCGTTCCCAGTTGCTCGTTCGGTCCTGCTGCACAGCCCGCCAGCGTCATGATGGCGGTGGCAGTCGCGGCCGTGATCCAGAGTCTCGTCTTCATGATGTCCACCTTTCAGTGATTGGTGAACTTCATTCTCTGGAGACGGCTGCGCTGGGGTGTAGGAATTGGCCCCGGTGTCTTGAGCGAATGCGCTATCGCAACATGCACGACAAATTGCGCGCAAGACATCAGTGCAGACGCACTGGGTCGCGTTGCCTCGGTGCGAGGTGAATGCCCGCAATCATGCAGCGCACCGAACCGCCTGCCATTTCCACCGTCGGCACCGAAAGCGGCACGAGTCGCGCCGAGCGCTCGATCACCGCCTTCTGCTGCGCGGTGAGGCTGTCATGCGCGCGCTGCGAGAGCGCGAGGATGCGGCCGTCTCGCCCTGACAGTTCGATCGCGTTGCCCGCGAAGTCGGCGATCTGCTCGGCGCTCAACGCGATGACTTCGCGCCCTGATTCTTCGAGCCGTGCGCGCACTTCAGCGGCTCGGCGGCTGTCGGGGATGAGGTCAAGGCCCACCATCGCGAACTCGGTCGCGACGCACATCAGCACATTGGTGTGATAGACCGGACGGCCGCTCTGATCGCAGGTGTCGAACGCGATCGGCTCGAAGTTGAAGTGCGTGCTGAAGCGCTCCAGCGCAACCGGATCGGCGCGGTTCGAGCGCGCGACGTAAGCGACGCGCGCCATGTGGTCGAACACCATCGCGCCGGTGCCTTCGAGAAAGAGGCCGTCATGCTCGAGGCCCGAATAGTCGATGACTTCCTGCACGCGGTAGTCGGCCTTCAGCGCCTCGATGATCTCGGGGCGACGTTCGCGGCGACGGTTCTCGCAGTACATCGGAAAGAGCGCGACATGCCCGCCCGGATGCGTGGAGAACCAGTTGTTCGGAAACACCGAGTCCGGCGTGTCGCGCTCGCCGCGATCCTCGAAGAGATGCACGCGAACGCCTTCGGCTTCGAGGCGCTCGGCGGCCGCGGTCACTTCGCGGTAGGCCGATTGCGCGATCGCCTGCGCTGCTTCCTTCTCGGCGCGCGTCTGGAATGCGTTGTCCGCCGCGGTCTCCGGATTGGGCGTGAAGCCGTGCGGGCGAATCATCACGATCGCGGAAGGCGCCTGGATGGAATGAAGCCTGGACATGCGTGCGTTTCCTTTCTCTTGCTGGATGGGCGTTCAGGCCACGCGGCGCATCACTGCGCGCGAAGCATTGGAGCGGGTGTAGCGGAACAGATCCTTCGGGTCGTCGGCCGAGGGCACGAGTTCGACATCGACGCCCATGTCGCGTGACATGGCCTGGTCGAACACATAGCGCAGCGTGGAGTAGTCCTCGAGCGCGAAGCCCACCGAGTCGAAGACGGTGACCTGCGAGGCGTGCTGGCGTCCGGCTTCGATGCCGGCGAGCACACGCCACAGGTCGACCACGGGAAAGTCCTTCGGCAACTGCTGGATGTCGCCTTCGATCCGCGTCTGTGGCTCGTATTCGACGAACACGCGCGCCTGGCGCAGCACATCGACGTGCAACTCGGTCTTGCCGGGGCAATCGCCGCCGACCGCGTTGATGTGCATGCCGGGCTCGATCATCTCCGGCGTGAGGATGGTCGCGTAGGTCTTGTCGGCGGTGACGGTGGTCACGATGTCGGCGCCGCGCACAGCTTCCGCGGTCGATGCGCAGCGGATCAGCTTCAGCTCGGGATAGACCGAGAGGTTGCGAAGCAGCTTGTCCGTGGCGCGCGGGTCGACGTCGTGGACCGCGATCTCGTCGATGCCCAGATGCGCATGAAAGGCCAGCGCCTGGAACTCGCTTTGCGCGCCGTTACCGATCAATGCCATGCGTCGCGCGTCCGGCCGTGCGAGTGCGCGTGCCGCCATCAGCGAAGTCGCGCAAGTGCGAAGCGCAGTCGCGACGGTGAGTTCAGAAAGCAGCACCGGGTAGCCCGTGTCGACTTCCGCGAGCACGCCGAAGGCCATCACGGTGTAGAGGCCCTTCGAGGTGTTGCTCGGGTGGCCGTTGACGTACTTGAAGGCGTAGGTCTTGGCGCTGGACACCGGCATCAGTTCGATCACGCCGATGTCGGAGTGGCTTGCCATGCGGGCCGACTTGTCGAAGTCGGCCCAGCGAATGAAGTCCTCGCGGATCACGTCGGAGAGCTGGCCGATGAACGGGATCACGCCGACGTCCTGGATCAGGCGGGACATGGTGGGTACATCGATGAAGCGGGTCATGAGGCTCTCCTTGCGGCATACAGGGCGTTGCCTGGATGAGCTCATTGTTCCGTCGAGTGGTGCCAGATTGAACCCTTCAACCTGTCAAATCCAGCGCCGAAGCTTGCAGTTTGCTTCGCTCAAATAGCAAAATGCCACGTCATGGATGACATCGACCGCCAACTCATCGCACTGCTGAGGGACGACGCCCGCATGTCCGTCGTCGCGCTGGCGCAGAAGCTGCGAGTGGCGCGCGCGACGGTCCAGAACCGCATCGCCAGGCTGGAGGCCGACGGCACCATCGTCGGCTACACGGTGCGACTGCGGCCCGATGCGGAGGGCTACCGCATCCGCGCCATGATGAGCATCGAGGTCGACGGCCCCAACGGCGACGAGGTCCGCCGCGCGCTGCGGGGACATCCGAACGTCATCACGCTGCATTCGACCAACGGCCGATGGGACCTGCTGGCCGAACTGCGCGCGGACACGCTCGAAGCCTTCGACCGGGTGCTGACCGCCATCCGCTCGATCCCGGGGATCTCGAACAGCGAAACCAGCATCCTGCTGTCGACCTACAAGCTGTGATCGAGGCGCGGCCCCAGCATGAGTGCGCCCACAAGCGCGCAGGCCGCGAGCGTCCACACGATCACCGCGCCCGAGGGCAGATCGAACAGCGCCGACAGCGCAAGGCCGAGCGCGTACCCCAGCGCACCCACGGTGTACGCGATGCGCAGGCGCCGCGCGCCGAAGTGCGCACGCGTGCCGAGCGCCGGGATGATGAGGCTGGAGAACACGAGGTACACGCCGACGAGCTGCACCGAGGCGGTCACCGCGAGCGCGAAGGCCGCGTAGAAGCCGAAGCGGCCCAGCCGCTCGATCCAGCCGAGCCGCATTGCGATCAGCAGCACGACAGAGATGCCGCCGAGCCACAGCAGTTGCGTGTTGTTGACCCACAGGATCTGGCCGACCAGCAGGTCCTTGAGATGTTCGCCGCCATGCGGATTGCTTGCGAGCAGCAGGATGCCGGCGCAGGCCGCGAGGATGAACATCACGCCGATCAGCGCCTCCTGCTGCTGCGGCGCGCGGCGTTCGGTCCACGTCAGCAGCCATGCGCCGAACAGCGCCGCGGTCACGGCCGCTGCCTGCACCGCGACGCCGCCCTCGGGCAGTCCGACTGCATCGGCGGCAATCACACCCAGACCTGCGATCTGCGCGATCGCGAGGTCGATGAAGACGATGCCCCGGTCCAGCACCTGCATGCCGAGCGGTACGTGCGTGGCCAGCACCAGCAGACCGGCGATCAGTGCGGGGCCGAGGATGCCCGCGTCGAGCGCGCTCCAGCTCACGACTTCGTCCCCGCGCCGAGCAGCCGCGCGAGCGTGTCGTCGAAGAGGCCGAACAGATCCTTCGCACCGTCGGTCCCGCCCACGGTGAAGGGCAGCTTGACCGCCGGAACGCCCGCGTTCTTGCTGAGCCAGTCAGAAGGCCGCGAGTCCTGGTAGGCGGCGTAGATCACCATCTTCGCGGGCGTGCCCTTGAGGGCGGCCTGCACCTCCTGCAGGTGCGATGCGGTCGGTTCGACACCCGGCTTGGGCTCCAGCACCGCGACTTCCTTCATGCCGAGCCAGTCGTAGAGGTAGACGAAGGCGTTGTGCTGCGAGACCACCGGCGCGCCCTTGAGCGGCGCGGCCTGCGTGCTCCACTTCGTCATCGCCTGTTGCCAGCGCTGGCTGAAGTCGGCGCCGCGCTTGGCGTATTCGGCCGCGTTGGCCGGATCGACTTGCTGAAGCCGCTTGTCGAGCGCCGTCGCGACCAGTGCGATGTTGCGCGGGTCGGTCTGGATGTGCGGATTGCCTGCCGCATGCACGTCGCCCTGCGAGCGGTCGACCTGCGTGGGCACTTCGAGCTTGCGCACGAAGTCGGCGGCCGCGAAGTTGCCGGGCTGGCCGGGCTGCACCTTGGCGTTGCCCGACTGCTGCAGCAGCACTGGAAGCCACCCGATCTCCAGTTCTGCACCGGTGCAGACCACGAGGTCGGCACTGCGCGCGCGGGAGATCAGGCTCGGCTTGGCCTGGATCTGGTGCGGGTCCTGCAGTGCGTTGGTCGCAACCGAGACGTCGACGAGATTGCCACCGAGTTCCTGTGCGAGCGCGCCCCATTCGGGCTCGCAGGCGAAGACGCGCAGCGCGGCCTGCGCGGGTGTGGCCAGCAGCATCAGCGGCGCGGCCAGCAGGGCAATGAGGGGAAGGGGAGAGCGGTTCTTCATGATGTGTGCTCCTTTTCGTGGGTTCTGATCAATAGTTGTGCGCACCGTGGGCGCCGAGGCTCATCTGGTACTGCAGGGTGATCTGGTTGTCGACGAACCCTTCGCGCGCGCGGTCCTGCGCAAACTGCAGCCGGATGCGCGAGAACTCGCTCGGGTTGAAGTCCACCATCACCGAGTTCTTGCGCGGCCGGTAGTCGCTGAACAGTGCGGCGGATGCAAGTCCGAAGTTCGGCGTGCCGGGGTCGAGTTGTTCCGTGCGCGCGCCGACGCGCCAGCGCGGCATGAACTGGTAGACGGCCTGCACGTACCAGCCCGACTGCGCCACGCGGTAGTCGCCGAAGGCATCGGTGTTGCCGACGTCGTAGAGCAGGTTGCCGTTGCGGTTGCTGTGCAGGTATTCGCCCTGCAGCTTGAAGTTGGTCCGCGTGGCGTTGCCATTGGGTGCCCACTTCCACACGCCGTCGAGCACCCACACGCGGGTGTCGCCGTTGAAGATGTCGTTCACCGTCGCGCCCGCCGCGTTCGTCGAGACCAGGGCCTGGTTGTTCGCCTTGGCATTGAGCATCGAGATGCCCGCGCGCCAGTTGCTGCTGTCGCCGATGTCCCCGCCGGTGTGCAGGGTCAGTGCGGTCATGCCCGCGCCGTTGTTGTTCGAGTCGCTGCCGGGGAAGGTGCGGCCCCGGCCGATCTCGGCGCCGAGTTCGATGTAGTGGTCGATCGGCGCGATCCATGTGAGCTGCAGCCCGTCGTCGCCGTACTGCGTTCCCAGCATCGCCTGGTAGGCGAGCGGGTTGTCGACGAAATCCCACGTGTGCGAATGCTGCGAGTTGAGATAGCCGACGCCCGAGAAGAAGCGGCCCGCCTTGAGCGACAGCCCGTTGCCGAGAGAAGTCGTCTGGATGAAGGCTTCCTCGATCGACACCGAGTTGTCCGGCTCCAGCGCGATGTTGGCCGCGCCGCGCAGCCATGGGTCGATGTTGGCCGAGAAGCCCAGTTCCGATTCGGAGAGGCTGAAGCCGCGTTTGCCGGGTCCGATCTCTGCGTCCGGCGGCAGCGGGAAGCCGGTGATCGCGTATTTCGCCGGGTCCTGCGAAGTGTTGGTGTAGCCGCCCGAGAGGATCAGCGACAGCGCAGGGTTGAAGGCGTTCGCGCCGCCTCCGCCGGTTGATGCGACGGCGGCCGCGGCCGGCTCGGCGGCGGGCGGCGGTGGTGTGACCGGCGCAGCGTTGGTCGCGCTGGCGGTGGCCGGAGCCGGCGCCTGCGCCGCAGCGGCCTCAGCCGCTTTCACGCGCTGTTCAAGCGCCTGCAGGCGCGCTTCGTAGTCGGCGCGCATGGATTGGATCTCCCGTCGAAGCGCATCGACATCGGAGGACGAAGGGTCGGCCAGCGCGCCGAGCGGCATGGCCAGGGCCAGCACGAGGCCGACCCGGGAAAGGTGTTGCATGAGCAGGAGCTCCTCGCAGGAACGTTGGAGGGCGCCCGCCTGGCGCTGGGCGCGGGCGGGCGTGGAGTCAACGGGTCAGAGCGAGGAAGCGGGCGGCGCGCGGCTGCGGTAGGGGAGCGCGGGCGTCCCGGACCATCCGGCAGCGAAAGCAACCGGCGGTGCCTGGTGCTTAAGGGCTGGATGCGGGAGCAGGATCGGCGCACTGGGCAGCGCGCCACCGTGGATGGTCGCCGCCAGCAGGCAAAGGTCGCAATGCGCCGCCTGCGACAGCGGCTCGCCGGGCGCCGGTGCCTCCTGCTGGGCAGTTGGCACGACGTGCGACACGCCATGCCACAGAGCGGCGACCTGCGCCACCGGAAGCAGCAGCATGACCCACAGCAGCCACGCGAAGCGGCGCGTCGAAGGTCGTTGAATGCGTGGGGCTGCCATGGCGGAGGCGAAGATCCGCAATCTTAGCGAGTGCGGGTCGCGCCGGGTCAGGGGCGCAGGCGAGCCAGTACTTCGTCGCTCAGCAGCCGTTCGGCCATCGGAAAGAGCTCGTCCTGTTCGAAAGCCGTCTGACGGGCACACAGGGCGGCCAGCGGTTCGATGTGCGCCAGCACCGCTTCTGCATCGGACGGAGGCGATGCATCGTCGCCCAGCATCGGTTCGAGCGCGTGCCATTGCGCCGAGAGGCTTCGGTGGCCCTCGCGCAGGCCGCTCTCCATTTCGCGAATGCAGACGGCGTCGGAACCGGCCATTGATTCGTACAACGCAGGGAACAGCGCCGTCGCGAGCCATTCGCCGTGCGATGCGAGCGCGGGCGGAAAGGCTTCGCGCAGGCGTTGCAGCATCCGGTGCGCTTCTGCGTCGCCCGTGCCCGCCCGCAGACGCGCGGTCAGGCTCGCGAGCAGCGGCGCGATCTCATGGCTCAGCGCATCGTCGAAAGCAGTCATGGCGCTGGGATCGTACCCAGACCTTTCAATGACCGCAGGCAGGGCCCTCGCCGGCCTGGCGCAGATAGGCGATCAGGTCCGCACGCTCGCGCGGATCTTCGATGCCGGCATAGGTCATCGTCGTGCCCGACACCGTCGCGGGCGGGTTAGCGAGGAAGCGGTCCAGCGTCTTTTCGTTCCAGACGATGCGCGAGTTCTTCATCGCATCCGAGTAGGGGTAGCCCGGAATGCTTCCCGCGCGCCGGCCGAAGAGGCCGCAATGGCGGGGCCCGACGCGATCGGTGGCCAGTGCATGGCAGGCCATGCATCGCACGTAGATCTGCTCGCCGCGTGCAACGTCGGGTGCCGCCGCGAAGGCGGGCACGGTCGCGCCGGCGGCCAACGCGACCGCCACCGCCAGGCCATGCGCCTTCACGACACGAAAGCAGTGGGAACGGGCGGTTCGCCCACCGCCTGACGCAGCACGGCCCAATGCATGGCTTCGTCGCCGAGGATGCTGGCCGCCGCCTTCGAGAGATCGCGCTCCTGGAACAGCGGCACCGCGCCCAGATAGGCACTGACCGCGCCCTGTTCGAGCTTCGCCGCGAAGCGCAGCACGTCGGCCTGCGACTTCAGCTGGTCCGTCGGAAAGTCGTACTTCGACTTGGCGGACACAGGCTTGCCGCCGAGCTTCGTGATGGTGGCCGAGAGCAACTCCGCGTGCTGCTTGTGATGGCCCTGGAAGGTTGTTGCCAGATCGAGCACGGGCTTGTCGAGCAGCTTGCTTTCCGCGCCGACCTGGTAGGCGGCCACGGCTTCGAGTTCCGCGCCCAGCGCGGTGTTGAGGATGCGCACGTCGTTGGCGCCATCGCCGCCGGCCTTGGCTGCGAGTGCATGGTTGCCGGCGAGCAGTGCCACGGCTGTGCCGGAGAGCACGAGTCCGGTCTGGCCGAGAAAGAGGCGCCGCGCTGCGACGGTCGAGGGCATGAGAAAGAACGACATGGGGGCTCCCTTCAGTTGGCTGGTTGGCTGGAAATCCTTGCGAGCACGCCAGCCACGATGCGGTCGCAACGTGCGCCGGCGAACGAGAAGGCGTCGCCCAGCGCGACGTCGATGTCGCGCGAGAGGTGCTCGCGCAGCATGCCGCGGGCACGCAGGAAGCGCGTACGCACCGTGGCCTCGTTCAACTGGAGTGCCGCGGCGGTTTCGGAAACGCTCATTTCCTCGACCGCGCGCAGCACGAACACGGTGCGGTAGGCCTCGGGCAGCCGGTCGATCCGGCGCTCGATGAGATTTCGGATTTCCTGCCGCATCGTGATGCGCTCCGGTTGAAGGTCGGGATCGGCTTCCTCCCAGGGCTCACCGGTTTCGGCTGCCGCATCGATCGCGGTGTCGAGCGGGATCACCTGGGCGCCGCGGCGGCGCAGGCGCGCGAGCGCTTCGTTGATGACAATGCGTGCGAGCCAAGTGGAGAGGCGAGCCTCCTCGCGGAAGCCTCCGATCGCGCGCCAGGCGCGCAGGTACGCTTCCTGCAATGCATCTTCCGCTTCGTCGTCGTTTCGGAGAATGCTGCGCGCGGTACGGAACAGCAGCTGGTTGTGCCGCCGCATGATGAGCGCAAAGGCCTGTGCGTCGCCGCCGGCGGCGCGGGCCGCGAGCCCGGCATCGGAATCCTCCGGTGCGGGCGGGCTTGAAGGAGTGGGTGCGATGTGTGACATGAGCTTCTCTTGCCCATTGGATGGCTCAACGCCGCGGCGCGTTTCAACTTTCGTGGAAGCCTCCATATACATCCGGCGCCAGACCCGGCAACATGGTCATTGCCGCCGGGTGGCGGCTCCTGCAGAGGAAAACGGATGAACGGGGCTTGGCGCGAGATACCTGCAATACGCGCAATGGCGCTTCTGGCCCTGGCGCTGGCCTTTGTGCATAGCGCCGATGCGGCGACCCCGGCCCAACTGGAGCGCGAGGTCCAGCGTTTCGCCGTCGCATGCGCCAAGAACGAGGACTACCCCGATCTCTACGACTGCCGTTGCCTCACCGAGGGCTACCGGGATGCGCTGAAGGAGACCGGCTCCACAATGCGCCGCCGGATCGCAGTCGTGCGCGACCACAAGCTTCTGCAGCAATGCCCCGCTGCGAAATCGACCATCGCCGCGTGGTTCCGCCAGGACTGCATCAGCAACGCCGAGCGACGCCCCCGCCACGGCGAGTTCTGCAGTTGCGGCGCCGAAGCCTTCGCTACCGCGTTTCGCGCCTCTCCACCCACATCAAAGCGCGAGATCGCCAATCTGAAGCAAGACGCCATGCACAGTTGCGGCGCCCAGGAACCGCTGCCCCTGCGCCATCCCCAAATCGACCTGAAGTAAAGCCTAGAGCTGCCGGCTGCGTGCGAGAGGCGGGTTTTGCGCGAAGTAGCGCTGGATGCCACGCATCAGCGCATCCGCGAGGTCTTCCTGGTAGGCCACGCTGCGCAGCTTGGCTTCTTCCTCGGGGTTGCTGATGAAGGCCGTCTCGACCAGCACGCTCGGGATGTCGGGCGCCTTGAGCACCGCGAATCCGGCCTGCTCGACCTGTCCCTTGTGCAGCCGTGCGCCGATACCGCGGATCTCGCCGAGCATCGCGCCGCCGAGGCGGAGGCTGTCGTTGATCTGCGCCGTGGTGCTCATGTCGAGCAGGGCGCGTTGCACCTGCACCTCGTGGCTACCGACGTTCACGCCGCCAACCTTGTCGGCCTGGTTTTCCTTGTTGGCAAGCCACCGCGCAGCACTGCTCGACGCGCCGCCCTGGCTCAGCGCGAACACGCTCGCGCCGCGCGCGTCGGGCGTGGTGAAAGCATCGGCATGGATGCTCACGAACAGGTCGGCCTGAACGCGCCGCGCCTTCTGCACGCGTGTGCCGAGCGGCACGAAGAAGTCGGCATCCCGCGTAAGGAAAGCGCGCATCGGATTGCCGTTGACGTTGCTCGCATTGATGCGTTCGCGCAGGCGATGTGCGATCTGCAGCACGATGTCTTTTTCGCGCGTGCCGTTCGAGCCGATCGCGCCAGGGTCTTCGCCGCCATGGCCGGGATCGAGCGCGACGATGATGATGCGATCGGTCTGGTTCGGTGTGGCGCCACCGCGCAAGGGTGCGGGGGCGGGCGCGGGCGGTGGCGCGCTTGCCACCGGCGGGACCTGCAACGGGAGTCCACCGGCGGGCGCTTTGCCTGCTGCGGCAGCGGCCGCGGCGGAAGAAGGCGACTGCGACGGCCGTGCCGCCTGCTGCGCCATGAGGTCGCCGAGTGGATCGGCTTCGGAGCCGGCCTTGGGTGCGGCCGGTGCTTCCGCGACCTGCGGCGCGCCGCGCGGTGCTGGCGCTGCGGCCTGTGCCTTGGGCACTTCGCGCATGCGCTCGGTGATGAAGCTTTCGAGTGGGTCGATCGGCTTCTGCGGATAGAGATCGAGCACCAGGCGGTCGCGATAGGCTGCCACCGGCGCGAGCGAGAAGACCTGCGGCGCCACCGCCTGCTTGAGGTCGAACACGATGCGCACCACGCTCGGAGCGAACTGCCCGACACGCAAGCCGTTGATGTAAGGGTCGTCGGGCTTGATCTTGCCGACCAGTTCGCGCAACGCTGGATTGAGGTCGATGCCTTCGATGTCCACTGCGAGGCGTGGCGGATTGCCGACGACCAGTTGCTGCGAATTCAGTCGCCCATCGGATTCGATGGTGACGCGCGTGTAGTCCTCTGCGGGCCAGACGCGGACGGCCACGATGGTTGCGCCGCGCGCGATCTCGTGGATGCCGAGCAGCAGAGCGAGACTGCCGCCCTGCAGCAATGCGCGGCGCTTCAATCCTTTCGCGCTCATGCGGCAGCGAGCAACCGGGCGCCGCGCTCGGTGTTGGCGCGAAGGGTGACGGTGCGGGTGTCGTCAGTCATTGCTTCGATTTTAATAGCAAGATCCGCAAGCGGGATGCGCCCCGCAGCGTTTTCAGGCCATTCGGCCACCTTGACGCCGGGGCCCGCGAAGATGTCGCGGAATCCTGCGTCTTCCCATTCGCGCGGGTCGCTGAATCGGTAGAAGTCGAAATGAAAGATCGCGAGTCCATCAGGCGCCTCGTGCGGTTCCACCACTGCATAGGTCGGGCTCTTGATGCGGCCCGTGATGCCGAGCGCACGCAGCAAGTGGCGCACGAAGGTGGTTTTCCCGGCGCCGAGGTCGCCCTGCAATGAGATGAACGCATCACGCAGCGCTGGCGATGACGCGAGCGCGCGAGCCAGTGTCTCCGTGTCGTCTTCCGTGCGCCAGACGCGCGTGGCGCTATGCGTTTCTACAATCGGCAGGTGATCGGCAGCCATCAACTCGTGAATCGGATTCGGGCACTGGCCCGGGAACTCGGATTCTCCCAAATCGGGATTGCGGGTGTCGACCTGTCGAGTGCCGAACCGGGCCTCGGGGAGTGGCTCGCGAAGGGTTTCCATGGCGAGATGCACTACATGGCCGCGCATGGCATGCGGCGTGCGCGCCCGGCGGAACTGGTGCCGGGCACGGTGTCCGTGATCACTGCGCGCATGGACTATCTGCCGCGCAGCACACCTGATGAGTGGCAAGCCGTGGAGTTCGCCCGCCTGCAGCGGCCGGGCGAAGGCATCGTGTCGCTCTATGCGCGCGGACGGGACTATCACAAGGTCCTGCGTTCGCGCCTGTCCAGGCTCGCGGAGCGAATCGCGGAAGAAGTCGGTCCCTTCGGCCATCGTGCCTTCACTGACTCTGCGCCGGTGCTCGAAGCCGAACTCGCGTCGCGCAGCGGGCAGGGCTGGCGCGGCAAGCACACGCTGGTGCTGGACCGCGAAGCCGGCTCGATGTTCTTCCTTGGCGAGATCTACGTGGACATGCAGTTGCCGCCGAGCGAGCCGGTCAGCGCGCACTGCGGCAGTTGCAGCGCGTGCGTCGACGTGTGCCCGACGGGGGCCATCATCGCGCCGTATCGCCTCGATGCGCGACGCTGCATTTCCTACCTCACCATCGAGCATGCGGGTCCGATCCCGGTCGAGCTGCGACCCTTGATGGCGAACCGCATCTACGGCTGCGACGACTGCCAGCTCATCTGTCCATGGAACAAGTTCGCGAAGAAGAGTTCGCTGCCCGACTTCGATGCGCGCGAAGGCCTCACCGGGCGGCAGCTCGCCGAGCTGTTCGCATGGAGCGAGGAGGTGTTCCTTCGCTATACCGAGGGCAGCCCGATTCGCCGCATCGGCCATGAACGGTGGCTTCGCAATGTGGCGGTTGCGCTCGGCAATGCACTGCGTGCGGGCGATGAAAGCGCCCGTGCCGCTCTGGAGACGCGCCTGTCGCACCCCAGCCCCCTGGTGCGCGAGCATGTCGAATGGGCGCTCGGCCTTAGTGACGGATGATGGCGGAGATCTGCGCGGTGCCGGTTTCGAGCGAGCGCGTGGAACTCAGGCGGATCGAAGCGTATTTCAATGCCGGGTTGTTCAGAAGCTTGCCGGTGTAGCGGCCGTTGAACCGCACGTCGCGGCAGTCCCTGACGTCGAGATCGATCGTCGCATTCACCGGCGATACGTAGTCGGCGCTGGAGCCGGCCATCAGGCAGGCTGCATCGGGCACGCTACCGCGCACGGCGCCATCGCGTTCGATCTCCAGCGTGCCGGGGTAGACCATCGGCGGACCCAGGGCGCCGCCGTCTTCCTGCGTGAAGTAGAAGAGGAAAGGGCCGTTCCATGTGCCCTGATAGCGCGTGTAGTCCTGTGCCATCGCGGCGCCCGCGAGGGACACTGCAGCGACAGCGACGAGGAAGTAGCGCATCGGCGCATCGTAGCCGCTGATGGGCTTTCCGCCAGTGCCGGCGTCAGGGCGAGATCAGCGACAGCGCGAAGGGCAGACTCGCCACGCCGAGCAGCGTCGAGAGCGTGACCAACCCCGCGACGTAGGGCCCGTTGTAGCCCATGCGCGCCGCAAGCACGTAGGCGCTCGACGCGGTCGGCACGGCGGAGAAAGTCATCAGCACAGCCGCCTGCGCTGGATCGAGCCGCAACACCACCGCAAGGCACCAGCCAATGAGCGGCAGCGCCAGGTGGCGAATCGCCAGCACAGATATCGCCAGAACCTTGCCGCGCGCGAGCGACGCGAACTGCATGCCGGCGCCGGCCGCCATCAGGCCCAGTGCGAGCGACGACGCGCCGATGCGCGAGAGCGTGGGTTCGAGCCACGTCGGCACACCCAGCCCCAGCAGATTGGCGATGAGCCCGGTCACGGTGGCGATGATGAGCGGATTGCGCACAAGCTGCCGCGCGAAGCCGGTCTGCGCATGCCGTGCCATCGGCCACACCGCGGCGATGTTGAACATCGGCACGCACACGCCGATCAGCACCGCGATCATGAGCAGTCCTTCGGGGCCGCCAACGCGGCCCGCGAGCGCGAGGCAGATGAAGGAGTTGAAACGAAAGGCGATCTGCGCGCTCGCCGCGTGCTCGCGCCGGTCGATGTGCGCGCCGATCACCGGCAGGAAGGGCAGGGCATAGGCCAGCGCAATGCCCGAGAGGCCGACACCGACGCCGGCGGTCAGCAGGTTCGAGGTCGCGCTGAAGTCGAGCGGGCTGCGCACGATCGAATGGAAGAGCAGCACCGGGAAGAGGAAGTAGTAGACGAGGCTTTCGACGTGGCCCCACACGAGCCGGTTGAGCGCGGTGTAGCGACAAAGTAGCCAACCGCAGGCGATGAGCGAGAAGTCCGGGAAGAGAAGCTGCGCATAGTTCACCCGGTCGAGGATAAACGGTGGTTTCTTGTGGGTTATCCACGAGGTAGCGCGGCGGACGAGCCGCTAGCATCAAAACCTTTCGTTTCTTCCTGGCTCAAGGAGGCCATTCAATGAATCGTCGTCAATGGAGTGCGTTCGCCGGCGCAGCCGCGCTGTTCGCGGTCGCAGGGTCCAGCTGGGCGCAGAGCTATCCGAACAAGCCCATCGAACTGCAGGTGCCGTTCGCGCCGGGCGGCACCACCGACATCGTCGCGCGCGTGATTGCCGAACCGCTGACCAAGGCGCTGGGGCAGAGCGTCGTGGTGATCAACAAGGCGGGCGGCGGCGGCATCGTCGGCGCCTCCGAGACCGCGCGCGCCACGCCGGACGGCTACAAGCTCGGCGTCGCGACAGTGTCGAGCACCGCGGCCAATCCGGCGATCAACCCGAAGACGCCGTACGACCCGATCAACGACTTCACCCCGATCGTCAACATCGCGGCAACGCCGAACATCATCGCGGTGCATCCGAGCTTTCCGGCAAAGAACTACGCTGAGTTCGTCGCGGTGCTGAAGAAGAACCCCGGGAAGTACTCCTACGCCTCGTCGGGCACAGGGGGCATCGGCCATCTGCTGATGGAGCTCTACAAGAGCCTGACCAACACCTACGTGACCCACATCCCGTACCGCGGCGCGGGTCCGGCGCTCAACGACGTGGTGGCAGGCCAGGTGGCGATCATGTTCGACAACATTCCCTCGGCGCTTCCGTTCATCAAGAGCGGCCGGCTGGTGCCGATCGTGGTGTCCGCGCCGCAGCGTCTCAAGGAACTGCCCGACGTGCCGACCTTCAAGGAAGTCGGCCTGGAGCCGGTGAATCGCATGGCCTACTACGGCATCCTCGGTCCGAAGGGACTGCCGAAGGAAGTGGTCGACAAGATCAATGCCGGCGTCAAGAAGGCGGTCGAGGATCCGGCGGTGCGCAAGCGCATCGAGGACACGGGCTCGCTGATCGTCGCCAATACGCCGGAGCAGTTCGCCGCGCAGATCAAGGCCGAATACGAGGTCTACAAGGAAGTCGTGGTGAAGCAGAAGCTTCAGCTCGAGTAAGCCTTCGCACCAGGCGTTTGCCACTGTCGAAGCCGTGGCAGACGCCGGTGGCGATCAACGCGGTCACTGCGAGCATCGCCGCCGTATGAATTCCCACCGCTGCAAGGGCCAGCGCCAGCGCACCTGATGCGGTGGTTGCCTGTCCCGGCGCACTCCCCATGCACAACGGGACCAGCGCAGGCACCAGCATCAATCCTGCGCCGTGCGCGGTGGACATCATGAAAGACCAGAGCGCCAGGCCGGCATGTCCGACCGGGCCGTGGCCTTGCGCTTGCGGGTCGGGATGGCGGGACCGGCGGCCCGACAGATGCACCAGCGCGACGATCACCAGCAGCCCGGCGGCCATGGCCTGAAGCACGGCGCGGTCCATCGACACGCCGAGCGCCACGGCTGCGGCCACCAAAGCGATCGATGCCGCATGTCCGCCCGCGATCGGCGTCAGCGCGCGTAGCGCCTGCGACCGATCGCCCGAGCGCAATCCCCAGACCGCCGCGAACATCCAGCCGGTGGCGGGATTGAGCCCGTGAAGGGCGCCGCTCCCCGCAACCACCAGCCATGGCCAGAGCTGTGCCATGAGGTTGGCCCCATCACCCGCCGTGCGCCTGTCAGCCGTGCGCGCTGCAGCACGATCCGGCTGCCTTCGGCGAGGGTTCGTAGCGGTCGTGGTGGCGCACCCATCCCATGCCAGCATCGCCTTCGTCGCGGCCCTTGGGCGTCAGGTCGACCATGTTGTAGGCACCCATCATCACTTCCACGCCGCGCCCGTAGGTGGAGTAGGTGTGGAACACCTCGCCCGCCTCGTCCTTGAAGAAGACGCTGATGCCGGGTGCTTCCTCGTGCGGGAACGCCTGCATGCCGTAGTTGTAGTAGACCTCGCCGCGCTGCCTCTCCTCGGGCGTGAAGCTCACGCCGAAGTCGTGGTTGAAGGTGCTGCCGTTCGACGACACCCAGTTGAACTTCCAGCCCATGCGGTGTTGGAAGCGCTCGATTTCCGCCAGCGGCGCGCGCGAGATCGCGACCCAGGCGATGTCGCGGTGCTCGAGGTGCACCGTCATGCTGTCGGTGTGGTCCGCCATGTAAGAGCAACCCACGCAGCCCTGTTCCCATCCCGGGCCGAGCATGAAGTGCTGCACGATGAGCTGGCCGCGATCTTCGAAGAGGTCTGCCAGCGTGCGCGGTCCTTCGGGCGTGTCGAACACGTAGCGCTTCTCGACGCGCACCCACGGCAGCGCGCGGCGCTCGCTTGCGATCTGGTCGTGCAGGCGCGTGAGCTCCTTCTCTCGGGCGAGCAGTGTCTTTCGCTCGGCGATCCAGCGGTCCCTGGAGACGACGGCATGGTTTGCGGTGGTCATGGTGTGCTCCTTCGTTCGATCGGGTGTGTGATCAGGCGGCTGTCTTCGGCCGGCGGACGACGCGGACCTTCCCGCTCGTTCCGCCGCCGCAGTAGAAGAGTCCATCGCCGTCGGACTCGAGCCCGCTGACGCCGATGCCGTGCGGCATTTCGAGTCGTTCGAGCACCGCGCCGCTCTCCGGGTCGACGCGGCGCAGCTCGCTTTCCTCGTCTTCCCAGGTGCCGTGCCAGAGCTCGCCGTCAACCCAGGTCACGCCGGTCACGAAGCGGTTGGATTCGATGGTGCGCTTGATCTTCCCGGTCTCGGGATCGATCTGGTGGATCTTGCGATCGCGGTACTGGCCCACCCACAGGCTGCCTTCGGCCCATGTGAGGCCGGAGTCGTAGCCGTTGCCCGGCGCGGGAATCGACGACAGCGTCTTGCCCGTGACCGGATCGATCTTGTCGATGCGCGATTCGGCGATCTGGTAGAGGTGCTTGCCGTCGAAGGCGGTGCCTGCATCGCACGGATGGTCGAGCGTGCGCGTGGTGGCGCCGCTCCCGGGATCGAAGGCGACCAGCCGCGGCCCGGTGGCGGCCCACACGCGCTCGCCGTCGTGGGTCACGCCGTGCACGTTGTCGGCACCCGGGAAGGGGCCGTATTCGCGCACGATCTCGGCCGCACGCGCGATCGGTCCGGTGCTGTCATCGTTCGTCTTGCTGCTCATCAAGGGCTCCTGTCGGGCGCCGGAAGCGACGCCGTTGGGAGCACTCTATTCAAACGGCAGCGAAGCGGGGAGTAACAAGATCGTCGTGAATCCGGCCAGCGGCGGTGCGAGCCAGCGCTGCGCCCGCGTCCGGCCGATCGACCGCACGCGCCCCGTGGCCTCCAGTTCGACCAGTGCGCGCTGCACCGTGCGCTGGCTCGCGCCCAGCGCCAGCGCGATGCCGGAAGTGGACCATGCGGCGCCATCCGACAGCAGGGCCACGAGCGACGCCTGCTCACCGTCGATCGGCGGCGCGAGCAGGACGACTTCGCGTGCATGGTGCGGCTTGAGCACGAAGCCCTGCGCAGTGGCTTCGACGTCCGCCATCGGCTTGACCAGCGCGCGCAGGCGCCCGATCTCGACCCGCAGGCGCGCCCGATGCGTCTCGTCGGGCTCGCGCATGCGAAACGCGGTCGCAATCAGGGCATCGCGATCGACGTCGCCCGGCCACCCTTCGGCCAGCGCCTGGGCCAGCGCGAACAACACCGGACGCCGTGCGAGCGGCAGCCATGTGTTGTCCATGCGGATGCCGTGGCGGCAGGCGTCCACCACCAGCGCGCCGGCGCTGACGAGCTCGGCGACTTCGTCGAGGCGCAGCGCCTGTTCGGTGCCCCCGGACCGGCGCCGCGCTGCGGGGCGATCGAGCGCGGCGCGCGCTTCCGCCACTTCGGCCATGAGCGCCGGTACGCCGCTGCGCTGGGCGACTTCCTGCGCGCGGGCGAGCGCCGCACGTGCTGCATCGATGCGCAACGAGCGAAGCGCAAGCTCCGCGCCGGTCAGCTCGGCAATGGCCGCCGACAGCGGTGGCAGCCCGCGTGCATCGAGCTGCGACAGTGCGGACTCGGCCTCGTCGAGCCGGCCCAGCAGCAGAAGCCGACGCGCCGCGATCAGCCGCGCCTGCAGCGCGTTCGCGCGATCGGCACGCGCTTCGAGCGTGGCCGATGCCGCCATGAGCGCACGGGGCGAGCCACCGAGATCGCGCATCGCGAGGGCGACTTCCGCTTCGGCGACGACGCAGCGGGCGTGCGCCAGTTCTTCGTGCGAACCGAAGCCGCGTGCCGCGCGGCGCAGCAGTTCGCGCGCACGCGGGTGCTCGCCAAGCTGGGCCATCGCGATCCCGCGCAGCGCCAGCGCGGGCGGATCGTCGCGCAAGGCGACTCGCTTGAGCGCGCCCAGCGGATCACCCGTAGCGAGCGCCCGGGCGGAAGCGGCGATGAGGGAATCCATGCCGTGAGGCTACACCGGTGCGCGAGGGTTCGAATCGATGCACCAGGAGTCGAAACAAACTAGAGTTCGCGCGTATGCAAACGAACGGAGAAAGCGATGAGCGATGAAGTGATCAACGCAGGGCAGCTCGAGATCCGTTATCTCGTCGACGGCTCGGCCAGCGGCGGTCTGGGCGTGTTCGAACTCACGGTGCCGCCGGGCGCCAACGTGCCGCCGCCGCACAGCCATCGCGACAACGAGGAGTTCTTCTACGTTGTCGAAGGCTCGATCACCTATTCGGTCGATGCCGACACGCGCGAACTGAAGCCGGGCGAATGGATGTCCACGCCGCGCGGGTCGGTGCACGGCTTCAGGAACGGCGGATCGCAGCCGGCACGCGCGCTCGTTGTGCTCACGCCGGACATCGGCGCGCAGTACTTCCGCGACGTCGCGACGGTGATCAACGCCGGCGGCCCGCCCGACAAGGCAAGGCTGGTCGAGGTGATGTCGCGCTACGGGTTGACGCTGGCCGCACCTTCGCGAGCGGGGGCCTCGGGCGGCGTGTAGGCGGCGTCGTCCCGCGCGCGCTCGACCATGTACTCGGCCAGCGTGTCGTACAGCGGCCGGCTGATCATGCGCGACACCAGGCTGGCGAGCATCGCGGCGGCCATCAGGCTCAGGACCATCGAGTGGCCGTCGACCATCTCCATCACGATGATGAAAGCGGTGAGCGGCGCCTGCGTCACGGCCGCAAGAAAGCCGGCCATGCCCATCGCGATCAGCGCCGGCGCCAGGTCGGCATTGGCGATGACCGACACCGCATCGCCGATGCCCGCGCCGATCGACAGCGACGGCGCGAAGATGCCGCCCGGCACGCCGCTCCAGGCCGTGAGCCAGGTCGCGACGAACTTGAGGAGCGTGTAGAGCGGCGTCAGCTCGTCATGGCCCCGGAGCATTTGCTTGACGGCTTCGGAACCCGCGCCGAAAGTGATGCCGCCTGTGGAGAGCCCGATGACGGCGATGCACAGCCCGAGCCCGGCCGCGAAGCGCACCGGATAGCGCGCCCGCAATGTGTTGAAGCGCCCCGGCGCGCCGGTCAGCGAGGCACTCATCAGTCGCGCGAAGAGACCGCCCGCGGCGCCGCTCGCCAGCGCCACGAGCAGCCCGGGCCCGAGCAGATCCCAGCCCAGCCGCGGAATGCGGATCACGCCGAAGTAGCTCACATTGCCGAACACCGACACGGCCACCAGACCCGCCAGGACGATCGCCGTGATGATCAGCCCGCTGGAGCGTGACTCGAGCCGGCCCGTCAGCTCCTCGATGGCGAAGACCACGCCGGCGAGTGGTGCATTGAACGCCGCTGCGATCCCGGCCGCCCCGCCGGCCACCAGCAGTGCCCGCCCGTCGATGGTGCTGCCCGGCGAAAGCCAGCGCCGCGCGTGCTGCATCACACCCGCGGCGACCTGCACCGAAGGACCTTCGCGCCCGATCGACAACCCGGCCGCGAAGCCCGCCGCGCCGAGCCCGATCTTGCCGAGCGTGAGGCGCAGCGAGGCGAAGAAGAAGCGCTTGTCGTGCGGCAGGTCCGGGTGCAGCGCCGCCTTGACCTGGGGGATGCCCGAGCCGCCCGCGCCGGGAAAGTAGCGCCGGGTCAGCCACACGATGCCCGCGGTGATCGCCGGCGTGGTCAGCAGCACCACCCAGGGCCAGCGGCCATAGACGTGCTTGAATTGCCCGAACACCCAGTCGCTGAGCAGGGTGAAACCCACCACGAACAAGCCGGCGGCGATGGCATAGCAAAGCACGATCGCCCGGTCGATCCACACGCGGCCGCCCGACAATTCGGCGCGCAGGTGCTCGAGAAAATCAGGCTCGCGATTCATGAAGCGGCCAGTGTAAGCATCATGCGTTTTGTTTTTTGCTATCTTGCCCCGCATGACCGCGGTCACCGAATCCACTGAAATCGACGAATTCATCGACGCCCTCTGGCTGGAGGACGGACTCTCCAGGAACACTTTGGCCGCGTACCGTCGCGATCTGGAGCTGTTCTCGAGATGGCTCGCGGCCGAGCGCGCCAAGGCGCTCGACGGCGCGCAGGAGACCGATCTGCAGGCCTACATGGGTGTGCGCCTGTCCGACAAGGGCAAGGCGACCTCTGCCAACCGGCGGCTGACGGTGTTCAAGCGCTACTACCGCTGGGCGCTGCGCGAGCAACGCATTCCCGCCGATCCGAGCCTGCGGCTGATGCCGGCGCGGCAGATGCCGCGTGCGATCAAGACGCTTTCCGAGAAGCAGGTGGACGACCTGCTCGCCTCGCCGGACGTCGAAACGCCGCTCGGCCTGCGCGACCGCGCGATGCTCGAACTGATGTACGCGAGCGGCCTGCGCGTGAGCGAGCTGGTCGCGCTCAAGGTCTTCGAGATGAGCCTCAACGACGGCGTGCTGCGCGTGCTCGGCAAGGGCAGCAAGGAGCGACTGGTGCCCTTCGGCGGCGAGGCGCGGCGCTGGATCGAGCGCTACATGCACGAGTCGCGACCCGCGATCCTCGACGGCCAGCAGACGCAGGACCTTTTCGTGACCCATCGCGGTGCGGGCATGACGCGCGCGATGTTCTGGGTGATCGTCAAGAAGCAGGCACAGGCTGCGGGCATCCACGTTCCGCTGTCGCCTCATACGCTGCGGCATGCGTTCGCGACGCACCTGCTCAACCATGGCGCGGACCTTCGCGCGGTCCAGCTCCTGCTGGGCCACGCGGACATTTCCACGACCACCATCTACACACACGTCGCGCGCGAACGGCTCAAGCAGCTCCATGCGCATCACCATCCGCGCGGCTGATCTCTTGTCTTTCTGGAGTTGTTTTCATGTCCTTGAACAAACACCGGCGCGCACTCGTGGCGGGGCTGGGTCTTTCATTCATCGCTGCATTTGCGCATGCACAGGCCGTACCGAAGACCGTTCGCCTCATCGTGGCCTATCCCTCGGGCGGGGTCAGTGACGTCGTCGCACGTGCCTTGGCTGACAAGCTCGCGGCGCAACTCGGCGTGACCTTCATCGTCGAGAACAAGGCCGGCGCGAGCGGCACCATCGGCATGGACGCGGTCGCCAAGGCCGCGCCCGATGGTGCAACGCTGGGCTTCTCATCGATCAGCCCGCTGGTGCTCAACCCACATCTTGTGAAGTCCCCCTTCGATCCGATGAAGGACATCGCGCCCGTGGTGAGCGTGATGTATTCGCCCGTGCTGCTGCTCGCAACACCGGCCACCGGGACGCGCGACTTCAAGTCGCTGATCGACGATGCGCGCGCGCGTCCGGGTGCCATTCGGTGGGCCACGTCAGGTCAGGCTTCGCTGGGCCACATCGTGCTCGAACAGGTGCGCGCCGTGGCGAAGGTCGACATCACGCACATCCCCTACAAGGGCGGTGGTCAGCAATTGACTGACGCCGTCGGCGGGCAGTTCGAGATCCTGTCCACCAATGCCGGGCCGTCGGTTGCGACGCAGATCCAGACGGGCAAGCTGCGCCCGCTGGCGGTGGCCGCACCGACGCGTCTCGAAAGCCTGCCGAAGGTGCCGACGCTGGCCGAACTGGGCTACGCCGCCGCCAACCAGACGTCGCTGTTCGGCGTCTTCGCGCCTGCAGGCATGTCGCCGATCCTGATCGAGAAGTACAACGTCGAGATCAACAAGGCGCTCGCGAGTCCTGATCTTCGCGAGAGGCTGAAGCAGTCGGACAACGTGCCGACCGGCGGGCGTGCGGAGGACTTCGCGGCCGAGATCGCGAGCGAGTTCGCGAGCAATGGGCAGATCATCCGCGCCGCCGCGATCAAGCCTGAATGAACGACCTACAGCGTCTCTGACGGATCGAAGTCCAGTTCGACCTTTGCGCCGTTCGGGTCGTAGCAGAACAGTTGCCACGTCCCGGCACCCGCTTGCTGCCGCAGGTCGTACTTCGTGCCGCTGGCGTCGAACCGCGCTTTCACTTCGCGCAGTCCGCGCGCGGTGAATGCCATGTGGTCGATCACGCCCACGCGCTGCTCCGGTGGTTTGCGGTCGAAGTACAGGTGCAGCACGGCCTGTGGCGCATCGCCGTAGAGCCATGCGCCATCGAAGCCCAGGTTCGGCCGGTGGCCGACCTTGAGGCCGAGGAGGCCGGTGTAGAAGTCCAGCGTCGCCTTCGGGTCTTCCGCGATCACGGTGAAGTGGTTCATGCCGACGATCATTCGTGTTCTCCTTGCGGGTTCGGTCAGGGCACCAGCACCAGCGCGCCGATGGTGGCGCGCGATTCAAGTCGTGCATGCGCATCGGCGGCGGCTTCGAGGCCGAAGCGTTCGATCGGCGGTTGACGGATCGATCCATCGGCCAGCGCGTCCCACACGCGTTGCGCACGCTGTGCAAGCTGTTCATTCGTGGCGGTGTAGTCGAAGACGACCGGCCGCGAGAAGCTCAGCGATTTCGCGACCAGGGCATCCGGCGGCAGTGGCGAGAGTGGGCCACTGGCCTGCCCGAGGCTGATCCAGTGGCCGCGTCGCGCAAGGGCGGCGAGGTTTTCTTCGCGCGCCGCATCGCCGAGGCCGTCGATCACCACATCCGCGCCGCCGCACACGCGCTGCACTGCATCGGCAAAGCGGTAGTCGCGCGTGACGATCACATGCTCGCAGCCGTGCTCGCGGGCGACGCGGGCTTTCTCTTCGCTCGACACGGTGCCGATCACGGTCGCACCCAGCCGCCGTGCCCACGCGCAGACGAGCAGGCCCACGCCACCGGCCGCCGCATGCACCAGCAGCCGCGTGCCGCGTTGCACATGGCCCAGGTCGCGCAGCAAGTAGTCGGCCGTGATGCCCTTGAGCAGCAGCGCGGCAGCTGTCGCGTCTTCAACCGCCGCCGGCAGGCGCACCACCCACTCGGCCGGCACGCTGCGCACGCCGCAGTACGCGCCTGGCATCGGGCCGAGATAGGCGACACGATCGCCCGGCAGAACGCCGGTGACTTGCGCTCCGACATCGAGCACGCTGCCCGCGGCCTCCATGCCGGGAACGCCCGGCGATGCGGGCGAGACCGGCATCAGCGATGGAATCCATCCACGTCGCAGATAGACGTCGAGGAAGTTCACGCCGATTGCGCGCTGCTGGATGCGCACTTCGCCCGGCCGTGGCGCAGCCGCGTCGGCAGTTTGCGGTCGCAATACTTCGGGGCCGCCATAGCGCTCGACCGCGATCCGGCGAGTGGGCAAGGGCAGGGCAGTGGGCATCGGCGCGCTGCCGGGTGTACGCAGATCGCCACCCTGGCGCAGGTGGCGACGCAGGTTCTCGAAGCCGGCCTCGTACACATCGCGCGCCACCATCTCGCGCAATTCGCGTTCCATGCCGGGCGGCGTGGAGAAGGTCGAGGTCCAGTGCCAGAAGGTGCGGTTGCCGTCCGTCACCGGTTTGAGCGTGACCGTGGAGACATATCGCTGCAGCGGCACGGTGGCCTCGACGATGCAGTAGGTGCTCTTGTGCTCGGTGTCCGACAGCGTCAGCAGTTGCTCGCGGATCCGGTTGCCGTCGCGGAGCGTGAAGCTGCGCACGCAGCCGACCTGGTCGCTGCGCTCCTGCGCCTCGATGCGACTCTGCTCGACCACGTCATGCCATTGGTCGTGGCTGTTGAAATCGCGCAGCACCGCCCAGACGCGCTCGATGGGCGCGTCGATGATGGTCGAGCGGACGACACGCTGGAGCATCTCAACGGCTCGTTCCGAAGTGGCGTTTCAACGCATCGAAGCCGCCCTGGAAGACGCCATGCCCGATCGTCTCGGTCAGCTCGCGCTCGCGGCTTTCGTCGCATTCGAACTCGGCACTCCACTCGGCAAAGCAGCGCACGCCATCGGTCACCGGCGTGAGCTTGAGCGTTGCGACATAGTTGGCTACGCCCATCGGGCTTTCGAGGATCTCGTAAGTGCAGCTGTATTCGTAGTCCGACAGGGCCAGCAGCCGCTCGCGGATCGTCCCGCCGTCGCGCGTGTGGAAGTGGCGGATGCAGCCGACGCGATCGGCCGGCTGGCCGTTCTCGATGCGGCTGTCCGCGATGCCCGGGTGCCACAGCGGCATGCCGTTGAAGTCGCGGATGCGCGACCACACGTTGTCCGCGCTGGCGTCGATCACGCTCGACACATAGACCTGCACCATGCGCTATTCCCCGCTGCCGCTCTTCGGCGTGCCGGCGGGCAGGGCGGCCTGCGCGCCGCTGGCATCGCCGACCAGGCGCTGGATGTCGCCGCCCTCGATGCCGATCTCGCGCAGCAACTGGTCCACCAGCGGCGCCTGAGCACGGAAGCGCAGTGCGGAGTTGACGAGACCGTCGGCAAACCCGCCGCCGTCGCCGTTGCGCTCGCCGCCCGACGAGCCGCCGAGTCCGTCGACATGCAGGATCTTGATGCCCTCGATGCGTTCCATCGGCCGCACCGATTCGCGAATGATCGCCTCGGCCTTCTCGACCAGCTTCATGCGCAATGCCGACATGCGTGCCTCCGGCGACAGCATGTTGTGCGCTTCATTCATCATGCGTTGCGCTTCGGCCTCCATCTCGGCACGTACGCGCATCGCCATCGAGCGGATCTTCTCGGCTTCTGCGTCGGCTTCGGCCTGTGCGCGCACGGCCGCACCCCGGTCGGCGCTCGCGTCCTTCTCCGCTTGCGCGGCGGTCGTGAGGCGCAGCGCGTCACGTTCGGCAGCCTGCGCGGCAGCGATGAGTTCGATCGCCTTCTTGCGTTCAGCCATCTCGACTTCGCGTGCGGTGAACACCTTCTCTTCCGCTGCCACGGCCTGTGCGCGAGCGGCTTCTGCCTCGGCCTGCGCTTCGCTCTGCGCCTTGCTCTCACGCGCGATCGCGATGGCGCGCTGCTGCTCGGCGAGTTCGAGTTGCAGCCGGCGTTCGATCTCCGCGCCCTGAATCGCGCGCTCCTTGCCGATGCGCTCCTGCTCGACGGTCTGCTCCGACCGGATGCGGGCCGCGTCGATGCTCTGCTTGGCCGCGATCTGTGCGCTTTCCGCATCCTGCTCGCGCTGGGCACGCTCTGCTGCCAGTTCCGCGCGCTGGCGGGCGCGGGCAATCTCCACCTCGCGCTGCTGCGAAAGGCGCGCGTGCTCGCCTTCGCGATCGATCTCCAGCGAGAGCTTCTCGGCTTCGAGGTTCTTGTTGCGGATCGCGATCAGCGTGTCTTGCTCGACGTCGTTGCGCTGCTTCTTGCGACGCTCGATCTGCTCGGTGAGCCGCGTCAGACCCTCGGCGTCGAAGGCGTTGCTCGGGTTGAAGAACTCCATCGCGGTCTGGTCGAGCTGTGTGAGCGATGCGGCTTCGAGCTCCAGGCCGTTCTTCGTGAGATCGCCCGCCACGGCTTCGCGTACGCGCCTCACGTAGGCGCCGCGCTTCTCGTGCAGTTCCTCCATCGTCATCTCGGCGGCGGCGGTGCGCAGTGCGTCGATGAACTTGCCTTCCACCAGTTCCTTGAGCTGCTCGGGCTCCATGGTGCGCAGACCGAGCGTCTGCGCCGCGGCGGAAACCGACTCCGCGTTGGCCGCGACCCGCACATAGAACTCCGCGATTACATCGACGCGCATGCGGTCCTTGGTGATCAGCGCCTTGTCGCGGCCCCGACTCACTTCGAGCCGCAGCGTGTTCATGTTGACGGGGATCACGTCGTGCACGATCGGCAGCACGAAAGCACCGCCGTCGAGCACCACCTTCTGGCCGCCGAGCCCGGTGCGCACGAAGGCACGCTCCTTGGAGCTTCGCAGGTACAGCCAGTGCAGCAGCCAGACCGCGAGCGCGACGACGATCGCGACCACGATCAGGCCGAGGATGAAGTTGCCGAATTGAGCACCTGACATGGATGTCGTCTCCTCTTAATCTCTGGTCATCTGGACGAAGCGGCGCGTCGTCTCGGTGAGCGCCGTCTCTGCGGGCAGCCGCTCCATCGAGCTGGCGCCGTAGAAGCCGTGGCAGTTGGGGCAGCGCGCGAGCACGTAGCGTGCGTCCTCCGGCGTGGCGATCGGGCCACCGTGACACAGCACGATGGTGTCGGGCTTCACCGACCTCGCGGCGGCGGCCCATTCGTTGATGCGCGGTATGCAGTCGTCGAGCGTGAACGCGGTCTCCGCGCCGATCGCACCGCCGGTCGTGAGGCCCATGTGGCACACCACGATGTCGGCGCCGACCTCGGCCATCGCGCGCGCATCGGCTTCGCTGAAGACGTAGGGCGTGGTCAGCAGCTCGAACTCGCGGGCGCGTGCGATCAGGTCGACTTCGAGCTGGTAGCCCATGCCGGTCTCTTCGAGGTTGGCGCGGAAGGTGCCGTCGATGAGGCCCACGGTCGGGAAGTTCTGCACGCCCGAGAAGCCCAGCGCGATCAGGCGCCGCAGGAACTCGTCGGGGATCATGAAGGGATCGGTGCCGTTCACGCCCGCGAGCACTGGCGTGTGCCTGACGACAGGCAGCACCTCGCGCGCCATCTCGCAGACGATCTCGTTCGCGTTGCCGTAGGCCATCAGGCCGGCGAGCGATCCGCGCCCCGCCATGCGGTAGCGGCCGGAGTTGTAGATCACGATCAGGTCGATGCCGCCGGCTTCCTCGCATTTCGCCGAAAGGCCGGTGCCGGCGCCGCCGCCGATGATCGGCCGGCCCGACGCGATCTTGTCGCGCAGTCGTTGCAGGAGGGTGATGCGGGCGATGCGTGGCATGGGGTCCTCCTCCTCTTCAGGCGCGCCTGATGTTCGCGGCCGGTCGCGACACTTCGTGCCACGCGGCGGCCAGCGCATCGGCGAAAGCCTCGTCGTTGATGTGCAGCGGCAGGCGCAGCAACTTGCGCTCCGCGCTGGTGCGGAAACCCTGCTCGATGGCGGTGAACAGCGCGCGATCGGCCTCCGGGTCGTGAAAGGGCTGCCCCGGCCGGTCGATCGACGAGACGCCGCCTTCGGGGATCAGGAACCGCACCGGCCCGCGCATTGCATTGAGCTTCGTCGCGATGAATTCGCCGACTGCGCGGCACTCGTCGGCGGTGGTGCGCATCAGCGTCACGGTCGGGTTGTGGCGGTAGAGCTTGCGGGCGCGATAGCGCTCGGGCACCGTGTCCCACGCGCCGAAGTTGATCATGTCGAGTGCGCCGCACGAACCCACGTAGGGCAGCGCGTGCCGCGCAAACACATCGAGCCGCGTCGGACCGGCAGAGAGCACGCCGTCGCCGATCTCGTCGGCGATCTCGGTGGTGGTCACGTCGATCACGCCAGCCAGCAGGCCGGAGTCGGCGAGCTTCTCCATCGACTGGCCGCCGACGCCGGTGGCGTGGAAGACGAGACAGTCGTAGTCGTCCTCCAGGCGCTTGGTGAGCATCTGGACGCAAGGCGTGGTGACGCCGAACATCGTGAGGCCGAGCGCAGGCTTGCTGGTGGATCCGGTCAGTGGCGGGTGCGCGATCATGCCCGCGAGAGCGTTCGCGGCATTGCCGAGCACCGCTTCGCTGATGCGATGGATGCCCTGCACATCGGTGACCGAATACATCATGCAGATGTCGCTCGGGCCCACGTAGGGGCGCGTGTCGCCGCTCGCCATGGTGGAGACCATCACCTTGGGCACGCCGATCGGCAATGCGCGCATCCCTTGCGTTGCCATCGAGGTGCCACCTGAGCCGCCTGCCGAGATGATCCCGCCGAGGTCGCGACGGGTGCGGATGAACGACTCGAAGGCGAGCGCCATCGCGCCGGTCGCTGCGCCCCGGTCGTCGCTGAAGACGGCGGATTCGCCCTGCGGATGGTGACGTGCCACCTCGCGCGGATGCACGCTGGCCGGCGAGGGCTTGCCGGAGGTTGCGAGGTCGACCGTGACCACGCGCAAACCGAGCCGCTCCAGGCACTGGCGCAGGTAGAACAGTTCGCGGCTCTTGGTGTCGAAGGTGCCGCAGACGTAGGCCGCACGCACGCTGCTGGCCGCGACGGGGAAGTCGAACACCTGTGGTGCGGCGACGGTCGGAGCCGGCGTAGGTGGGGACGCCTGAGGCGCTTCCACCGGCTGCCGCACGATGTCGGCGACCGGCGCTGCCGTGCCGCCCGCGTTCCAGCGCGTGAAGCCGCGCACCGTGCGCGGTGCGATGTCGTCGAGCGAAGGCGTGCCGTCGCCATGTGCGCGTCGCACGGTAAAGACCTGCGTCGGAGGCGGTTCGTCGCTTGCACTCGGGGCGCTGCCGATCTCGTCGTCGTGACCGTTGGAGCGCACGCCGAGCAGGCGCTCCTGCAGGTCGAGGTCCGCCGCGAGCTGCGATGCCGGCATCTGTTGCGCGATGCGTCCGTTGACCATCACGCCGATGCGATCCGCCACCGAGATCGCGACGCCGAGGTTCTGCTCGATCAGCAGCACCGCGATGCGACCCTCGGCCGCGAGGTCGCGCAGCGACTGCGCCACCTGCTCGACGATGACCGGCGCGAGGCCCTCCGTGGGCTCGTCCATCACCAGCAGCTTCGGGTTGAGCAGCAACGCGCGCCCGATCGCGAGCATCTGCTGCTCGCCGCCCGACAGTTGCGCGCCGCCATGTCCCCGGCGTTCGGCAAGGCGCGGGAACATCGAATAGACGCGATCGACCTCGCGCCGCTTGCTCGCGACGAGGCGCAGCGTTTCATCCACCGACAGCGAGGGCCACACGCGGCGCCCCTGCGGCACATAGGCGATGCCGCGCCGCGTGATCTCGTTGGACGCGAGGCCGAGGATCTCTTCGCCCGCGAGCCGGATGCTGCCGCGCGCCGGCACCATGCCGGTGATCGCATTGCACAGCGTGGTCTTGCCCATGCCATTGCGACCGACGATGCCGAGCACGCCGCGCTCGAGCACGAGGCTCACGCCCTGCAGCGCATGTGCGTGGCCGTAGAAGACGTCGAGCGAATCGATCGCGAGCACCGGCGCGTTGTTGGGCAGTGTGCCGTCGCGCTCGCTGCGATCGTTTCGGAACCAGCCGGTCATTGGCGGCTCCCCATGTAGATGGCCTGCACCTGGGCATCGCCCTCGATCTCCTCGGGGCTGCCGGTGCGCAGGGTTCGGCCGTTGTGCATCACCGTGACGCGGTCGACCACGCGCAGGGCGATTTCCAGATCGTGTTCGATCAGCACGAAGCTCATGTGCGCCGGCAGCGAGCGCAGCAGCGCGACCAGTTCGCGCCGCTCGGCCGGGGACAGGCCCGCAGCGGGCTCGTCGAAAAGAATCAAACGCGGCGCACCCGCGAGCGCCATGCCGATCTCGAGCTGGCGCTGCTGTCCGTGTGCAAGGTTGGCGACCTTTTCGTCTGCGATGTGCGTGAGCCGCGTGCGTTCGAGCAGGTCCTGTGTCGCGCGCGTCGATGCATGTCCGCCTCGCGCCCGCAAGAAGCTGAAGCGCCCGCTCGCCACGCCACGCACGGCCAGGAAGAGGTTGTCGCGCACGCTGAGCTCGCGGAACAGCAGCGACGACTGATAGGTGCGCCGCAGTCCCTTGCGAATGCGTTCGTGCGGCGGCAGTTCCGTGATGTCCTCGCCGAAGAACTGGATGCGCCCCGCGGTCGGCGGGAAGTCGCCGGTGATGGCGTTGAAGAGCGTCGTCTTGCCCGCGCCGTTCGACCCGAGGATCGCGTACTTCTGCCCCGCGGCGACGGTCAGCGAAACATCATCGACCGCACGCAGGGCGCCGAAGGCGCGCGTCACCCCCTCCAGCCGCAGCGCGTCGCCTGACAGCAGCTGCGTGCCGGCGACCGCATGCGCAGCGCTGCTGCGCGCTGCGGCCGAACGGAGGGGAGTGATCGTGGCCATGCGTCAGGTGCGGCAGTCAGGCACGTCGCGGGTGCCGAGGCCCATCTTCTTGAAGTCGGCCTCTGGCAGTCCCAGCGTCTGGCTGATGTTCGGCACCGTCTTCACCACCTTGTTGTAGAACGATCCGTCCGGTGCCTTCGCAACTTCGGTGATGTAGGTGGTGCCCACGCCGTTGCGGTTGGCATCGATCTTCACTTCGCCGGCCGGGCCCTTGAAGTCGGTCTTCTGCAGAGCCTCGCGGTAAGCCTTCTGCCCATTCGAGAGATCACCCTTGACCGTATCGAGTGCGTCCAGCGCCGCCTTGGTGTTGATGTAGTAGAGGTACGCGAAGAGCGACGGGCTCGGGAAGCCGTCCTTGAAGTTGGCCTTGTAGTCGGCCACGAACTTCTTCCACTCGGCCGTATCGATCGAATCCGCCATCGGTCCTGCGGAGGCTGTGCCGAGGAGCGATTCACGGCGCTTGCCCTTGTAGTTGAGGACCGTCTGGTCGACCGTGATCGAGCCACCGATCATCGGCTTGTCGCCGCCTGCCTGCTCGTACTGCGTGAGGAAGTTCACCGCGTCAGAGCCGCCGAGCACCACCAGCAGCGCATCGGCGTCCTTCGGCACCTTCGCGATCACCGACGCATAGTCCTTGGTGCCCAGCGGCACCCAGGCCTTGTCGACCACCTTGCCGCCCTTGGCGCAGTAGCTGGCCATGAAGCCCTGCACCTGCGAGTACGGGAAGCCATAGTCCTCGGCAATCAGGTACACCTTCTTGTAGCCCTTGCCGAGCGCGTGCTCGCCCAGGCCGACCATCCATTGCGCGCCTTCGGTGTTGAAGCGGTAGAAGTTCGCCGCCGGATCGCTCAACGTCGCGCCTTGTGCGCCTGACGAGCCATTGATGAACGTGATGTTCGGCTGTGTCTTCGCGTAGTTCTTGACCGCGATGCCCTCGTCGCCCGACAGCGGGCCGATCATGATCTGCACCTTGTCCTGCTCGACCGCCTTGCGTGTGGCATTGACCGCCTTGTCGGGCGTGGCGTCGGACGACACCTTCACGAACTCGATCTTCTTGCCACCGGCCATGCCGTTCTTCTGCTTGAGCGCGAGGTCCGCGCCTCGCATGCCGTCCTGCCCGGGCGCAGCGAACGGTCCCTCGAGGGTGGCCAGCAGGCCGACCTTGAGGGTCTCCTGTGCGTACGCGAAGCCGGTCACCGTGACCAGCGCCGCCGCGGCGACGATGCCGCGTACGAACACTTTTCTCTCTCTGCTCATGTCTCGCTCCTTTGTTGTCAACGATGAAAGCGGCCGGGGCCGCGGTGGGGGAAAGAGGAGCCCAGGCGGTTGCGCGCGCTCTGCCAGAGGCCGAGCAGTCCGTCGGGTGAGAACAGCACGATCGCGAGGAAGACCCCGCCGATCACGAGATTGAAGCGTTCGCGGTCGACGAGGTCGATGGCGAAGTTCTGCAGCAGCACGAAGACGATGGCACCGACGAAGGCGCCGATGGGGTGCTTCATGCCGCCGAGCACGGCGATGATGAGGATGTTGATCATCGCGCCGGTACCAACGGTGCCGGGCGAGATGCGGCCGTTGTACCAGACCATCAGCACGCCGCCGACGGCCGCGAGGAAGCCGCTGACCGCATAGGCCGCAACGCGATGCGCGGTGACGTTGAACCCGAGTGCCTGCATGCGGCGCGGGTTGTCGCGGATGCCCTGGAGCGCCACGCCGAACGGCGCGCGAATGAGGTACTTGACCCAGAAGTAGCCCGCGAGCGAGCAGGCCAGCACCATGAAATAGAAGGGCACTGGCTGGTGCAGGTCCAGTCCGCCGATGACTGGGGGTGCGAGCTTGCTGAAACCCTGGAAGCCGTTGAACAGCGTGTAGTTCTGCTGAGCGAGATAGAAGAACGCCACGCCGACCGCGAGCGTGATCATGATCGTGTAGATGCCCTCGGTGCGGACCGAGAGCCATCCGATGCCCGCCGCAAACAGCGTGGCGAGTGCGACCGCGACGAGCAGCGCGAGCCACCATGGCCAGCCGAGGCTGATCGCGATATTGCTGCTGCTGCCGAAGATCGCGAGCATGTAGGCGGCGAATCCGGCCACCGTCATCTGCGCGAGAGAGACCATGCCGCCGTAGCCGCCCAGAAAGGTGAGGGACAGGGCGATGAGCCCGAGCGCGAGCGATTGGGCGCCGATCTGGTAGGTGAAGAAGGGCGATGCAACGAAGGGGTAGATGAGCACGAAGGCCAGCACGATGACGTGCCGCACGCGAATCGCGCGCCATGCGGAGGCCCAGCGTGATGGCGCGCTGACTTCCGGTGTGGAGGCTCGCGCAACCGGTTGAAGAGCCACCGCATCGCGCCCGCGCCGCGCCACGCCGGCCGCCGCAGCGGACGAGTTCATTGCGCGACGCCACTGTGCTGCGCTCATGCAGCTTTCCCCATCAATCCGCGTGGCTTGAAGGCCAGCGCGATCACCATGATCACGAAGGTGAACACCACGCTGTAGGTGGGCGCGTAGGCGAGGCCGAACTGCTCGGCGAGCCCGATCAGCAGAGCGCCGATCGCAGCGCCGACGACGCTGCCCATGCCGCCGACGATCACGACCACCAGCGAGGCGAGCAAGTAGCGCGTGTCCTCGCCTGGCGAGACCGACAAAGCCGTTCCGCCCACGACCCCGGCGAGCCCGGCCAGCCCGGCACCGATCGCGAAGGTCAGCGCGAACACCCGCTGCACATTCACGCCCGAGGCTGCGAGCATCGCGCGGTCATCCACGCCGGCGCGGATCATCATGCCGATGCGCGTGCGCGCCAGGAGAAGCCAGAGCCCGACGCCGATCACGATCGACGCCAGAAGCACCATCAGCCGGTAGGTCGGAAACTTGTTGACCAGCGGCAGGGTCGTTGAACCGTAGATCCATGCGGGCGGGTCGAAGGTGTAGATCTCCGCGCCCCAGATCCACAGCGCGAGATCCGCGAGCACGATCGAAAGGCCGATGGTCACCAGCGTCTGCCTCAGGTCCTGCCCCTGCATGTGCCGGAAGATCAGCACCTGCATCAGCAGGCCGAGAATCGCCGCCGACAGGAAGCCTGCGATCACCGCAAGCACCCACGAGCCGGTGTGCTCGCCAACCATCCAGCCGATATAGGCGCCGATGAGATAGAGCGACCCGTGCGCGAGGTTCACGTTACGCATCAGGCCGAAGACCAGCGTGAAGCCGCTCGCGACGAGGAAGTAGAGCGATGCGAGCGTGAGTCCGTTGAGCAGCGTCTTGAAGAAGAGCGATGCGTTGTCCGCGATCGCCCAGACGGCGAACACCGCGACCGGCAGGCCGAAGACGATCCACGGAATCCACCGCCGATACTTCATGCGGCGTGCTCCCAGCGCCGTTGCGCGCTGAACTCGGGCGCCTTGGCGAACTCGCCATCCTTCATCACCGCGAGGATGCGCTTCGGGTCGCGCAGGATAGAAAGGTTGGCGAGCGGGTCACCGTCCACCAGCAGCAGGTCGGCGAGATAGCCGTCCGTGATGGTGCCGAGATCATTGGGGCGCATCATGATCTGCCCGCCGTAGAGCGTCGTGCTGCGGATCGCCTCCATCGGCGTGAAGCCGAGGTACTTCACGAAGAACTCGAGGTCGCGTGCGTTCTGGCAGTGCGGCGTCATCGCGAAGCCGTAGTCGCCGCCCGGCAGGATGCGCACGCCGCGC
Source organism: Variovorax sp. Sphag1AA (assembly GCF_014192575.1). GTDB lineage: Bacteria > Pseudomonadota > Gammaproteobacteria > Burkholderiales > Burkholderiaceae_C > Variovorax. The sequence goes on from NZ_JACHYC010000002.1 coordinate 997,853, forward strand.
CGGTGCATGGCCTTGAGCGATTCGAGCGCGTTGTCCCACTCGATCTGATAGCCCATCGCGCAAGCCTTCTCGTAGGTGATGCCGTAGGGCTCGGCCTCGTAGAGCATGGCGTAGAGGATCGCAATGCCGGGCGCGACGAAGACGCGGTCCTTCGCGGCTTCGAGCATGTCGAGCGTTTCCTCGTCGGTGAAGCTTGCGTGGTAGATCACGTCGATGCCGTGCCGCAGCGCCTGCTTGACCGAAGCGGCCGAGCGCGCGTGCGCGGTGCCGCGCTTGCCGCGCACACGCACTTCCTCCATCGCGGCATGGACTTCGGCGTCGCTCATCCAGGTGGTCTCGGCCGGTGAATCGGGCGTGAAGTTGTCGCCCGAGAGGTTGAGCTTGATGGAATCCACGCCGTACTTCAGGAACATGCGCACCGCCTTGCGCATCTCGTCGGCCGAGTTCACGTTGACGCCGAAGCTGAATTCCGGGAAGGGCAGATGCGGCAGCGTCTCGTCGCCGAGGCCTCCGGGGACGGTGATCTCCTGGCTCGCCGCGAGATAGCGCGGGCCGGGGATCTGGCCCGAGTTGATCGCGTTGCGGGTCACCACGTCGAGCCGGGGCTTAGCGCATGCCGCGCCGACACACGACGTGAAACCGGCCTGCAGATAGCGGCCTGCCACCTTCGCGCACCACAGCACGTGCTCTTCCAGTGGCATGCGCTGGATGGCGGCGAGCGTGGCCGCGTCGTTCCATGAGAAGTGCGTGTGGGCCTCGCACATGCCGGGCATCAGCGTGGCGCCCGCTCCATCGACCACCATGGCGCCGCTGGGCGCGATCGGTGCGGTGCTGCGGCCTACCTGCCGGATCCGGTTGCCGCGCACCAGCACGCTGCCGGCATACGGGTTCTGCCCGGTGCCGTCGAGGATGCGGACGTTGGTGAAGACAACATCGGCCATGTCGTTCTCCTTGGGGCCCTCATGCGGCCCAGCGGGTCGTGTGTGCGCGGCGCACGGGTGGCGCGCGGTGGAATTCGCCGTCCTTCATGACGGCCAGGATGCGCGCCTTGTCCTGCAGCACCGCGATGTCGGCGAGCGGATCGCCGTCGATCAGGAGGATGTCCGCGAGATAGCCCTCGCGGATGTAGCCGAGCACCTTGCCCATGCGCATCATCGGCCCGCCCCATGCGGTGGCGGAGAGAAGCGCTTCCATGGTGCTCATGCCCACGTACTTCACGAAGTACTCAAGGTCTTTCGCGTTGGTGCCGTGCGGCGTCCACGCAAAGCCGTAGTCGCCGCCGGGCAGGATGCGAATGCCGCGCTTGCGCATCGCCTTCATGCTTTCGATGGCGGCTTCGAGCTCGCGGTGGTAGCCCATCTGGCGAGTGACTTCCGGCGTCAGGCCCCATTCGCTGGCGTGATAGCTGGTGTTGATGAGCCACGCGAGGCCGGGCGCGATGAAGTGCTCGAACTTGTGCGCCTCGAGCATGTCCAGCGCTTCCTCATCGGTGAAGCTCGCGTGGTAGATCACCTCGATGCCCTGCTTGACGCACTGCTTGATCGACCATGTCGAGCGCGCATGCGCCGCGACGCGCTTGCCCCAGGCCTTGGCTTCCTGCACGCAGACGGCCACTTCCTCCTCGGTGAACTGGCTCATCTCGCTCGGCATGCCGGTGATCGATTCGCCAGAGAGATTGATCTTGAGCGAATCGACGCCGTACTTCGCAAACATGCGTACGCAGCGGCGCATCTCTTCGACGCCACTGACGACTGCGCCGAAAGCGAATTCGGGCTGCGGCAGGTGCGGCTGCGTGGTGTCCCCGAGGCCGCCTGGCACGGTGATCTCCTGGCTCGCTGCGAGGTAGCGCGGGCCGATGATCGTGCCGTCAGCGATCGCATTGCGGATCACCACGTCGAGCCGCGGCTTGGCGGTGGCTGCGCCGACGCAGCTTGTCCAGCCCATGTCCAGATAGCGCTTCGCGACTTCGGCGCACCAGAGGATGTGTTCTTCCGGCGGCATGCGCTGGATCGCGTCGAGGCTGGGCTGGTCGTTCCACGAGAAATGCGTGTGCGCCTCGACCATGCCGGGCATCAGGAAGGCGCCCGCGCCGTCGATGACCTGCGCACCCGCCACCGGCATCGAGGGCACGCCATAGCCCGTCTTCACGACGCGTGCGATGCGGTTGCCCTGCACGAGCACATCACCGGTGAACGGCGCCTCGCCGCCGCCGTCGAAGACGCGAACGTTGGTGAACAGCACGTCGGCCATGTTCAGTTCCTCGCTTGTGCGGCCAGGAAGTCGCGCAACTCGCGCTGGCACTCCTCGGGCCTTTCGATGGGCGTCCAGTGGCCGCAGCGCGGCAGGACCACCACGCGCTTTTCTGCTGCGCGGTGCAGTCGGTCGGCCATCGCGCGCACCGCTTGTGGTGGCGCGACGCCGTCTTCGTCGCCCGTGACCAGGAGCACGGGCGCTTCGATGCGCTCCACCTGCGCGGCGGGCGCACTGGCGAGCGCCTCGCAGCTTCGTGCGTAGGCTTCGCCGTCCTGGCGCATCAGGCTTTCGCGCACATAGGCGACGGCGACCGGGAGGCGCTGGCGCGTGTCGGCGGAGATTGCGGCTTGCAGCAATCCCTGGGTGATCTCCTGCATGCCCGACGCACCTTCACGTGCCTTCGCTGCGCGTGCTTTCATCGCGGTGCGTGCCGCATCGGGTGGTTCGATCAGCGGGCCGAAAAGCGCCATGCTCGCAACGCATTTCGGATGGTCGGCCGCGATGTGCTGGCAGACGATGGTGCCCATCGAATGGCCGATCCAGTGCGCGCGCGAGACGCCGAGGCGCTCGCACACACGCAGGAGTGCCTCGACATAGCGCGCGATGCTCAACTCGCCCTCTGCACGTTGCGAACGTCCACTGCCCGGCAGGTCCGCGCGAATCACGCGATGCCGCGCCAGCGCCGGCATCAGCGGTGTAAACGTATTGCCGCTGCCGCCCAATCCGTGGACGCAGACGACGACCGGGCCTTCGCCTTCGTCCTCGACTGCGATGCGATCGATGGTCTGGAATGCCATGGCTTCACTCGAAACGGTTTTCGATGACACCGACGCCATCGATCTCGATACGCACCACATCGCCTGAGCGGAGCCAGCGCGGCGGGTTGAATCCCATGCCGACGCCTGCGGGCGTGCCGGTCGCGATCACGTCGCCCGGATGCAGCGTGATGCCGCGCGAGCAGGTCTCGATCAGCGTGGGGATGTCGAAGATCATGTCTTTCGTCAGCCCGTCCTGGCGCGGCTCGCCGTTGACCCAGCCTCGCACGCGCGTGGCGCGGCCGTCGAGTTCGTCGGCGGTCACGATCCAGGGGCCCATCGGGCAGAAGTTGTCGAAGCTCTTGCCGAGGTCCCACTGCTGGTGGCGCATCTGCACGTCGCGTGCAGTCACGTCGTTCACGATCGTGTAGCCGAAGACGTGGTCCATCGCACGCGTGCGCGGGATGTCGCGGCCGCCGCGTCCGATGACCACGGCGAGTTCGGATTCATAGTCGACCTGGATCGTGGTGGACGCAGAAGGCATTCGCACCGTGTCGAAAGGGCCGATCACGCATTCACCGAGCTTGCCGAAGACGATCGGCCACGGATCGGTTGTCGGCATCGTCTCGCGAAACACCGTGCCGGCAAGCTCCTGCGCATGCGCGCGGTAGTTGCGGCCCACGCAGAAGAGGCTTCGCAGGGGGCGGGGCAGCGGGGCGCGCAGCGCGACGACGTCGACCGGCAGTCGCGTTCCGGAAGGCTGTGGGAGTGGTTCGCCGCGTGCCAGTGCCTGGATCAGCGGGAGAGCACCCCGGGTTGCATCGCCGGCGGCGAGCGGCGTAGCCTCGCGCCCGTCGGCCGAGATCGTGCCGACGTGCTCGCGTCCACCCCAACTCCAGCTGGCCAAGCGCATGCCGTTGTCTCCGGGTTGTCTCGCGAGTCCGTGGGACGTGCGTCCGATGCCGCGAGATCTGGATTTCCGATTTTTGAGACTTGCGTCTCAAATCGGGACCGGTGCATCATACGTGCCGTCCTCGGACCTTCACAAGACACGTCAGGCCAATCAGAACCCGTACAAACCCCATGGCTCGACTGAAGCACAAGCTGAGTGAACCCCCCGTGCCGCCAGAGCGCGGTGTCAGGGCTGCGACTTTCAAACTGCTGCTTGAAACCGCGATCGACATCATCCAGAAGAGCGGCCACATTCCTTCGGTGGCGGAGGCCGCCGCGCGGGCAAAGGTGTCGCGCGCAACCGCCTACAGGTACTTTCCGAGCCGCAGTGCGCTGGTGACGGCGGTCGTCGACAGTTCGCTCGGGCCGGTGCGCAAGCTGGCTTCGGATACGCCGGGCGGGCGCGAGCGGGTGCATGAGCTCTTTCTGCAGACCTTCCCGCGCTTCAAGGAATTCGAGGCACCGATGCGTGCTGCGGCGCAACTTTCGCTGGAGCAGTGGGGGCTGGAGCGGGCGGGCCTGCTCGAAGAGGAGCCCTACCGCCGGGGGCATCGCGTGCGGATTCTTGAACACGCTATCGCGCCACTGGTGCCGCAGCTTCGGCCTGCGGTGCGAGACAGGCTGCATCGTGCGTTGTCGGTCGTCTACGGCATCGAACCGTACGTCATCCTCAAGGACATCTGGGGACTGAGCGACCGGGAGGTGGAACGCACTGCGCTGTGGATGGCGGATGCGTTGATCGATGCGGCGCTGCGGGAGTCGGAGCACAAGCCTGCTGCGCGAGGTAACGGCGCAGCCGGCAAGCCGCGGAGCAGCACCAGCAACGGTGCGCGACGTCCAGCCGCGACTTCGAAGGGTTGATCGATCCGGCCGAAGTGACGCCGGAATCCGGTCGAAGTTCAGCCTTGTGAGAGGGCCTGAAGCTCTTCGTCGGTGAACCCGGCCTGAGCGCGAGCTTCGAGGTTGAAGGGCGCCTTCAGGCGGGGCGCTTCGTGGCGTCGGTAGAGCACCCGGTAGTGCGAGATCGGGTCGAGCCCGTCCCGCTCGCAAAGCCAGCGATACCAGCGGTTGCCGATCGCGACGTGGCCGACTTCGTCGCGCAGGATGATGTCGAGGATCGCGCACGCGGCATGCGCGTCTGGCGTGTTGACGCGCCGTAGCTTGGCCTGGATCAACGGCGTGGCGTCGAGCCCGCGCGCTTCGAGCGTGCGGGGCACCAGCGCCATGCGCGCGACGATGTCGTCCTTCGTCTTCTCGCACATGCTCCACAGGCCGTCGTGGCCGGTGAAGTCGCCGTAGCGGTGGCCCATCTCCTGCAGGTGCGCATGGAGAAGGGTGAAGTGCTGGGCCTCCTCGTCGGCGACACAGAGCCACTCCCGGTAGAAGTCCTCCGGCATGCCGTCGAAGCGCCAGGCAGCGTCGAGCGCAAGATTGATCGCGTTGAATTCGATGTGGCAGATCGAATGGATCAGTGCCGCACGGCCTTCCGGCGTGAAGGGAGAGCGCTTCCCGACGTCCATCGCAGAAACGCGCAGCGGGCGCTCCGGCCGGCCCGGTACGCCGGTGTCGTCGCCGGATGTGCGCACCGGCTGCAGCGAAAGGGGCTCATCGCCCAGTTGCGCGAAGAGCGCGCGGGTGGCGGCCACCTTCTGTTCGGGGTCTGTGAGGCGCAGCGCGGCAAGGGCGCGAAGGCGGGGGTGCATCCCTACAATTCTAGGTTTTCGACCTCTGGAGACTCCGCGATGGCCTTGTATGAACTCGATGGCGTGGCGCCGCAACTGGGAGAAGGCGCCTGGGTTGCCGACAGTGCGCAGGTGATGGGCAATGTCGTGCTGGCCGAGAACGCCAGCGTGTGGTTTGGCGCGGTGCTGCGCGGCGATACGGAATCGCTCCGGATCGGCCGCAACAGCAACATCCAGGACCTCTCGGTGCTGCATGCCGACCATGGCTGCCCGCTCAACATCGGGGAAAACGTCACCGTCGGGCACCAGGTGATGCTCCACGGCTGCACCGTCGGCGACAACTCGCTGATCGGCATCCAGGCGGTGATCTTGAATAACGCGAAGATCGGCCGCAATTGCATCGTCGGCGCCGGCAGCGTCGTGACCGAGGGCAAGGAGTTTCCGGACAACTCGCTCATCATCGGCTCGCCGGCCAAGGTGGTCCGTACGCTGGATGATGCCGCGGCCGCCAAGCTGCGGCAGAGCGCCGAACACTATGTCGAAAACGCCCATCGCTTTGCGAAGGGACTGAAAAAGATTGCTTGATGTCTGAACTTCACAAGTTCCTGTTCGAAGGCCTGCCGGTGCGCGGGATGATCGTGCGCCTGACCGAGTCCTGGCAGGAAGTGCTGGCGCGCCGTGCGTCGAACTCGGAGACGGGCGCCTATCCGCAGCCCATGGCCGAGCTGCTCGGCGAGATGACCGCCGCCGCCACGCTGATGCAAGCCAACATCAAGTTCAATGGCTCGCTGATCCTGCAGATCTTCGGCGACGGGCCGGTCAAGGTCGCTGTGGCTGAAGTCAAGCCCGACCTGAGCCTGCGTTCCACGGCCAAGGCCATGGGCGAGATCGCGGCCGATGCGAAGCTGTCGGACATGGTCAACGTGCACGGCAAGGGCCGCTGCGCGATCACGCTCGACCCCAAGGACAAGCTCCCGGGCCAGCAGCCCTATCAGGGCGTGGTGCCGCTGATCGACGAGAAGGGCAAGAAGCTCGAACGGATGAGCGAAATCCTCCAGCACTACATGCTGCAGAGCGAGCAGCTCGACACGACCCTGGTGCTTGCTGCCGACGACAAGGTTGCGGCCGGACTACTGATCCAGCGCCTGCCGGTGAAGGGCGAAGCCAATCTCGAAGGCACGGCCGAGGGCGGTCGTGAGCAGGTGCAGCAGGACCAGATCGGGCACAACGAGGACTACAACCGTATCTCGATCCTCGCGTCGAGCCTGACGCGCGACGAACTGCTGACGCTCGATGTCGACACGATCCTTCGCCGTTTGTTCTGGGAAGAGAAGGTGCTGCGCTTCGAGCCGCAGACCGGCATGCTGGGCCCGCACTTCGCGTGCACCTGCGGCCGCACCCGCGTCGAAAGCATGATTCGCGGCCTTGGCCGGGAAGAGGCCGACAGCATCATCGCGGAGCGCGGCAACATCGAGGTCGGATGCGACTTCTGCGGCAAGCAGTACCACTTCGATGCGGTGGATGCGGCGCAGATCTTCACCGCCCCCGGCGATCAGATGCCGGGCACCGCGGTCGTCCAGTAATTGCGCAGCGCGCGGCGATCAGTTGCGCCGCGCGGTTTCGAAGTCGCTGAAGCGGATGTCCGGCGCACTGGTGTTGTGGCGCGACGGCGTGGTCCGTGCAAACCGGACCTGCGCGGCTTCGATCGATGAAATCTCCGGCAACGGCTTGGTCTCCGGCGGGGCGGAGCGAGTCGATTGCCAGGTGAGTTCGCTCACGTCCGCGTTGTCCACCGCCAAATACATCGAGCGAAGCACCGCAAATGGCTGCGATTTCTGCGTGGCCGGGTGAAGCGATACGTCGAGTGCAGTGCGTTCTTCGCTGATCTCCGCGACCTTGACCGAGGCACTGCCGCCGTTGGCGAAGCGAAGACGGAACGAGAGCGGCTGCGTCTGGATCGTGATCGACGAGATATTGACCACCGGCCGGCCAGCATCCTCGACCGGCCCCATGAGGAACGACGAGCCGTACACGCCATCGCCGAAGCGCGCCAATGGCAAAGGCTTGAGCCGCCAGTAGCCGTCAGCAGGGTAGAGCACCATCGCCTCCATCGGCTTCTTGCCCTTTTCCTTGCCCTTCGCGAAGACCTGGACCAGATGGAAGTCATTGCCTGAACGCGCGCCAACGCGCACAGGCACGCGATTCGGCCGCCAGAAGGACGGCAGCGTCATGCCGACGATCGTCCATTGCGGGCCGTCGTACAGCACCACGCGACGCGCCTTGAATTTGTAGCTCGGGTCGGTCGGGTGGTCGCCGCCATCGAAGTTGCAGGCCGAGAAGTCGGGCGTGGTGACGTCCTTTTCGATCTTGTCGATGTAGGAAGGCTGGAGCGCCTCGACGCGGAAATTCGTGATGCCCTGGCCGCGGAGGACCATCGAAACGTTGTCCTCCTCGGCGCAAGCCGTGGGGCGGGTCTTGTTCTCGACGGTTGCCGTTGCCGGGGCCGCGAAGGCGGTGGAGACGGCAAATGAGATGGCGGCGATGCCGGATGTTGCGAGGAGCGTGAGGTGCTGTGTACGTGCCATGGGTTTCCGCTAGGTACGGCCTGCGATGAGATCGCGGAAAAGCCGATGCTCGCACGCTGGATCGGAGCATTTGTCGCAGGGCCAGAACCATGCGCGCTCTCCTGAGGCCGTCCGGCCGGAACTCGAACTGACGCCCGCGTCTTCGGCCCGGGCGTTGATTGCGTTCCATGCACTGGCGAGCCGCTCCGGCCCGCGGCCGTGGATGACGGCGAACGGCGACCCGGCACGTGCAAGTGCGGCGCGCAGCAGCGCATCGGCCCGTTCCGCTTCGGCCTGCGCGGCGGGATCCGACCCTTCAGCTTGCGGAAGATCCAGCGCCATCAGCAGCGTGATCGCGTGACTGCGGTGCGCGGCCAAGGCATGGTCGTAGAGGGAGGAGTCGCCGAACCGTATGTCGGCTTCAACGGCGTTCATCAGCGCAGTCGAATCCGCGATCACCACTCCGCGTTGGGCAGCGGCTGCGATGCGATTCGTTTGCTCGAAGGCGGCTTGGGCGTGTTCTTGAACCGTTGGCGATCGCAGTGCAGGGGCAGCCACCAGCGCTGCGGCGACGCCACGCTGCAAAAGCCGCGCGGCAAGCGCATTCGCGAGTTCAGTCTTGCCGGTGCCTGGGGCACCCAGCACCGCAATCACGCAACCGACAGGAAGAGCGGGCGTCATGTCATCCCCGCGAGATTCAGGTCATCGGCCGAGGATCATTTCGTGATCTGCACGAAAACCTCATTGGGCTTGACCATGCCCAACTCCTGCCGGGCTCGCTCTTCGACCATTTCGAGCCCTTCCTTGAGGTCATTGACCTCGGATTCCAGTCGCTCGTTGGCCAGCGCGGCGCGCGCGTTGGCCTGCTTCTGCTCGGTGAGCTTTTCCTGCAGTTGCGCCACGTCGCGCACGCTGCCGCGCCCGGTCCACAGCTGCCACTGAATGATCAGCAGCAGCAGGACCAGGATGATCGGGACGATGCGGGAGCGCATGGCGCCTGATCCGCCAGACGATCAGCGAAGGTTGTAAAACGCAGCGCGGCCGGGGTAGACAGCCACGTCACCAAGGTCTTCTTCGATGCGCAGGAGCTGGTTGTACTTGGCCATGCGGTCCGAACGCGAGAGCGAGCCGGTCTTGATCTGGCCGGCATTGGTGCCCACGGCGATGTCGGCGATGGTGCTGTCTTCGGTTTCGCCCGAGCGGTGGCTGATCACGGCGGTGTAGCTCGCGCGCTTGGCCATCTCGATCGCGGCAAAGGTCTCGGTCAGCGTGCCGATCTGGTTGATCTTGATCAGGATCGAGTTGGCGATGCCCTTCTCGATGCCTTCCTGCAGGATCTTGGTGTTGGTGACGAACAGATCGTCGCCCACCAGCTGCACGCGCTTGCCGAGGCGTTCGGTCAGGAGCTTCCAGCCGTCCCAGTCGCCTTCGTGCATGCCGTCTTCGATGCTGATGATCGGGTACTTGTCGACCCAGCTCGACAGCATGTCGGTCCAGCTTTCGGCGGTGAGGCTCAGGTTTTCGCCCGAGAGGACGTACTTGCCATCCTTGTAGAACTCGCTTGCAGCGCAGTCGAGGCCCAGAGCGATCTGCTCGCCGGCGGTGTAGCCGGCCTTGTCGATCGCTTCGAGGATGAGCTGGATCGCGGCTTCGTGGCTTTCGACGCTGGGGGCAAAGCCGCCTTCGTCGCCCACTGCGGTGCTGATGCCGCGGTCGCCGAGGATCTTCTTGAGCGCATGGAACACTTCGGCCCCGTAGCGCAGCGACTCGCGGAAGCTCTTCGCGCCCACGGGAATGATCATGAATTCCTGCAGGTCGAGGCTGTTGTTGGCGTGAGCGCCGCCGTTGATGACGTTCATCATCGGCACCGGCAGCTGCATGCCGCCCATGCCGCCGAAGTAGCGGTACAGCGGCAGGCCGGATTCTTCAGCGGCCGCGCGGGCCACTGCTATCGACACGGCGAGGGTTGCGTTCGCGCCGAGGCGGCCCTTGTTGTCGGTGCCGTCGAGGTCGAGCAGCGTGCGGTCCAGGAAGGCCTGTTCGCTGGCGTCGAGGCCCAGCACGGCTTCCGAGATTTCGGTGTTGATGTTCTCGACGGCCTTGAGCACGCCTTTGCCGAGATAGCGGCTCTTGTCGCCATCGCGCAGTTCGATGGCTTCACGCGAGCCGGTCGATGCGCCCGAAGGCACGGCTGCGCGGCCCATGGTGCCCGATTCGAGCAGCACGTCGCATTCGACGGTGGGGTTGCCGCGGCTGTCGAGGATTTCGCGCCCGACGATATCTACGATTGCACTCATCTCTTTACTTTCTCCTGGGTCAAATACCTTCGACGACGATCATTCGCATGATCGCGGCGCCCTGGCGCGAAGCGCGCGCCTTGCTGTATTCGGGCGATGAATTGAATTTCTTGGCGGCCTCGACGTCCGGAAACTTGAGGATCACGATACGTTCAGGATGCCAGTCGCCCTCGAGGACTTCCACCTTGCCGCCACGCACGCAGACCTCGGCACCGTGCACCTTCATCGCTTCGGAGGACCACTTCTTGTAGTCCTCGTACTGCGTCGGATTGGTGACCTGGACGTTGGCGATGATGTAGGCGCTCATGCTTGAAAAGTGTCCTCTAGAAATGCGTTCTTCTTCGTGACGGTGTCGAGCGCGAGCAACGTCTCGAGCAGCGCCTTCATGTGCTTGAGCGGCACCGCGTTCGGGCCGTCGCTCAGTGCCTTGGCGGGGTCGGGGTGCGTTTCCATGAAGAGGCCCGCGACGCCCACGGCGACCGCGGCGCGCGACAGCACGGGCACCATCTCGCGCTGACCGCCGGAGCTTGTGCCTTGGCCACCCGGCAGCTGCACCGAGTGCGTGGCGTCGAACACCACCGGGGCGCCGGTCTCGCGCATGATCGCCAGCGAGCGCATGTCCGAGACGAGGTTGTTGTAGCCGAAGCTCGCACCGCGTTCGCAGGCCATGAAGTTGTCTTCTGGCAGGCCCTTTTCCTTGGCAGCCGCACGCGCCTTGTCGATCACGTTCTTCATGTCGTGCGGCGCGAGGAACTGGCCCTTCTTGATGTTGACCGGCTTGCCCGACTGCGCCACGGCGTGGATGAAATCGGTCTGGCGGCAGAGGAAGGCGGGCGTCTGCAGCACGTCGACCACCTTGGCAGCGGCGGTGATGTCGTCCTCGGTGTGGACGTCGGTCAGCACCGGCAGCCTGAGTTCGCGCTTGACGTTGGCGAGCACTTCCAGGCCGCGCTCACGGCCCGGACCGCGGAAGCTGGTGCCGGATGAGCGATTGGCCTTGTCGAAGCTGCTCTTGAAGATGAACGGGATTCCGAGCGAGGAAGTGATTTCCTTCAACGTGCCAGCCGTGTCCATCTGCAGCTGTTCGGATTCGACGACGCACGGACCCGCGATCAGGAAAAACGGCCTGTCCAGCCCGATGTCGAATCCGCAAAGCTTCATGCCACCACCTTCAGCGCCTTCTTGTCGGCGCCCTGGTGATCCAGAGCCGCCTTGATGAATGCGTTGAACAACGGATGACCGCTCCACGGCGTCGACTTGAACTCGGGGTGGAATTGCACGCCCATGTACCAGGGATGCACGCTCTGCGGCAGTTCGACGATTTCGGTGAGGTGCTCGCGTTGCGTGAGCGCGGAGATCACGAGGCCGGCGCGGCGCAGGTCGTCGAGGTAGTTGACGTTGGCTTCATAGCGATGGCGATGGCGCTCGGTGACGACGTCGCCGTAGATGCTGTGGGCCAGCGTGCCGGGCGCGACGTCGGAGCTTTGGGCGCCGAGGCGCATCGTGCCGCCGAGGTCAGACTTCTCGTCACGGGTCTTGACCGTGCCGTCGGCGTCCTTCCACTCGGTGATCAGCGCGATCACCGGGGTGGGCGTCTGTGGGTCGAACTCGGTGCTGTTCGCGTTCTTGAGTCCGGCCACATTGCGGGCGTATTCGATGGTCGCGACCTGCATGCCGAGGCAGATGCCGAGATACGGCACCTTGGTTTCGCGGGCGAAACGCGCCGCTGCGATCTTGCCTTCGACGCCGCGCTGGCCGAAGCCGCCGGGCACCAGGACCGCGTCGTACTTGCCGAGCCGCGCAACGTCCTGCGGCGTGATGGTCTCGGAGTCGACGTAGTCGATCTTCACGCGTGCATGGTTCTTCATGCCGGCGTGGCGCAGCGCCTCGTTCAGCGACTTGTAGCTGTCGGAGAGGTCGACGTACTTGCCGACCATTGCAATGGAGACTTCCTTCTGCGGATGCTCGACTTCGTACACGAGGTCGTCCCAGCGCTTGAGCTTGGCCGGCGGCGTGTTGATACGCAGCTTGTCGCAGATCAGGCCGTCGAGGCCCTGTTCGTGCAGCATGCGCGGCACCTTGTAGATGGTGTCGACGTCCCACATCGAGATCACGCCCCATTCGGGCACGTTCGAGAAGAGGGAGATCTTGGCGCGTTCGTCGTCCGGAATCGGGCGATCGGCGCGGCAAAGCAGTGCATCGGCCTGGATGCCGATCTCGCGCAGCTTCTGCGCGGTGTGCTGGGTCGGCTTGGTCTTGAGTTCGCCGGCAGCGGCGATCCACGGCACATAGCTCAGGTGCACGAAGGCCGAGTTGTTCGGGCCCAGGCGCAGGCTCATCTGGCGCACGGCTTCGAGGAAGGGCAGGGATTCGATGTCACCCACGGTGCCGCCGATTTCGACGATGGCGACGTCGACTTCATGAGCGGTGCCGATGCCGGCGCCGCGCTTGACGTATTCCTGGATTTCGTTGGTGATGTGCGGGATCACCTGCACCGTCTTGCCGAGGTAGTCGCCCCGGCGTTCCTTTTCGAGCACGGTCTTGTAGATCTGGCCCGTGGTGAAGTTGTTGGCGCGACGCATGCGCGTCGTGATGAAGCGCTCGTAGTGGCCCAGGTCGAGGTCGGTCTCGGCCCCGTCGTCGGTGACGAACACTTCGCCATGCTGGAACGGCGACATCGTGCCCGGATCGACGTTGATGTACGGGTCGAGTTTGATGAGGGTGACTTGGAGGCCGCGCGATTCAAGCAATGCGGCGAGGGAGGCGGAGGCGATTCCCTTGCCGAGGGAAGACACCACACCGCCGGTGACGAAGACGAATTTGGTCATGCCAGTTCCGGACGCAGATCCGGGAAGTGGGAAATGGGGATTGTAGAGGACGGCCACCCATTAAACTGGCCCGATGCAACAAGACCTCACGGGCAAACACATCGTTCTGGGACTGACGGGTGGGATCGCCTGCTACAAGTCGGCCGAGCTATGCCGGCTCCTGGTCAAGGCAGGCGCCACGGTGCAGGTCGTGATGACGGAAGCGGCAACACAGTTCATCACGCCGGTCACGATGCAGGCGTTGTCGGGGCGGCCTGTCTATACCTCCCAGTGGGATGCACGCGAGGCCAACAACATGCCCCACATCAACCTGAGCCGCGAGGCCGACGCGATCGTGCTGGCGCCGGCCAGTGCCGATTTCATCGCGCGGCTGGTTCAGGGCCGTTCCGACGAGCTGTTGAGCCTGATGTGCCTTGCGAGGCCGATCGACCGGGTTCCGCTCCTGATCGCGCCCGCCATGAACCGCGAAATGTGGAGCCACCCCGCCACCCAGCGCAATCTGCGCCAGGTCGATGCCGATGGCGCACGCGTGCTGGGTGTCGGCAATGGCTGGCAGGCCTGCGGCGAAACCGGCGACGGCCGCATGCTCGAAGCCGAGCAGCTCTTCGAGGAAATCGTCGCGCAGTTCCAGCCCAAGGTGCTCGCGGGCCAGCGCGTGGTGGTGACGGCCGGGCCGACCTTCGAGGCGCTCGATCCCATCCGGGGCATCACCAATCATTCGTCCGGGAAGATGGGCTTTTCGATTGCGCGCGCCGCGCGCGATGCTGGCGCGGAAGTCACGCTGGTTGCCGGCCCCGTGCATCTCCCGACCCCGCGCGGCGTGCAACGGGTCGATGTCAAGTCGGCCCAGGACATGCTCGAGGCGACGCTTCAGGCGGTGCAGTCTGCATCGATCTTCGTGGCGACGGCCGCCGTAGCCGATTGGCGCCCGGCCACGCACAGCGCGCAGAAGATCAAGAAGGACGGAAGCGGCAAGCCGCCCGTGCTGCATTTCGTCGAGAACGAAGACATCCTGCTCACCGTTGCGCAGGGCGCTCGCGCCAAGGGCGGTGAGCTTTTCTGTGTCGGCTTTGCCGCGGAGAGCGAAAACCTCGTGGAGCACGCCAAGGCCAAGCGCGAACGCAAGGGCATTCCGCTCCTGGTCGGCAACATCGGCCCGCTGACCTTCGGCCAGGACCACAACAGCCTGCTGCTGGTCGATGCCAAGGGCGTTCGCGAGTTGCCGCGCGCGCCCAAGCTCACGCTGGCACGGGAACTCGTGGCCGAGATCGCGGCGCGCGTGCCGGACTACGTGCGTTCGGCAAAGAAGCAATGAAATTTACAAACACTCAAGGACCCATTCAGTGAAAGTCGACGTTCGAATCCTCGATCCCCGCATGCAGGACCAGTTGCCTGCCTATGCCACGCCCGGAAGCGCCGGATTGGACCTGAGGGCTTGCCTCGAAGCGCCGATCACGCTCGAACCGAACGGCTGGCAGCTCGTGGGGACGGGCATCGCGATCCATCTTGCAGATCCGGGTTACGCGGCCCTGATCCTTCCGCGCTCTGGGTTGGGGCACAAGCACGGCATCGTGCTGGGCAATCTCGTGGGGCTGATCGATAGCGACTACCAGGGTGAGCTCAAGGTGAGCGCCTGGAACCGCAGTAACACGCCATTCGTGCTGCAGCCGATGGAGCGGCTGGCGCAATTGATGATCGTGCCGGTGGTGCAGGCGCAATTCCGCGTGGTGGCGGAATTCCCGCCGAGCGAACGCGGCGAGGGCGGCTACGGCTCGACCGGCAAGCACTGAAGCGGCGGGCGGGCGCGTAGGACGCTGCCCGCGACGCAATGCGCCTCCGTTTCGCGCGCGTAAAGACAGGAACCCGACGCCAGCCCGTTGCTCGAAAGTGTCAACATGTGACCGGTGTCATCGCATGCGTCGATCGTGCGTTGTCAGGTCCATGAGAGCGCGATTTCCAGCGCGCCATTTTTGAGAAAGCCATCCAACATGAAGATCTCGATTCGTCCCTTGGCCATCGCCGCTTCGGTCGTCGCACTTTCGGCTCTGACCGCGTGCGTGGCGCCGCAACCGGTCTATGAGACCGCCCGCTATCCCTACCAGCCGCCGCCGCAACAGATGGCGCCCGGTGCCTACGTGGAATACGGCCGTGTCGCCAACATCGAGGTGATCCAGAGCCAATCCTCGGGCGCGCCGACGAGCGGCGCCGGCGCGATTGCCGGTGGCGCTGTTGGCGGCGTGCTCGGCAACCAGATCGGCCATGGCAGCGGCCGCGCGGCGGCAACCGCGCTGGGGCTCGTGGGCGGTGCATTGCTGGGCAACAGCATCGAGGCGAACAACAACGCGCCGAGGACCTACCAGACCTACCGCGTGTCGGTCCAGACGGACAATGGCGGCTATCGCGCATTCGACGTGCCGTCGCCGGGCGATCTGCGCATCGGCGATCGCGTGGTCATCAACAACGGCCAGATTTCCCGCTACTGAGTGCGGGCGCACCATTGAAAAAGCCGGGCATTGCCCGGCTTTTTTGCGTCTGGCGTCGATCGCGTCAGTGGAGGAGGTCGTTGCCCGGCGCGGTCGTCGGAATCTTGAAGAAGCCGGTGCCTGCGGTACCGCGGCCGACTTCCTCTTCAGTCGCTTCGCGCACCGAGTTGACCGTGATGTCGAGACGGATCGCGATGCCCGCGAGCGGATGGTTGCCATCGAGCACGAGGTGCTCCGGGTAGATCTCGCTCACCGTGTAGAGCACGTCCTTCGGCATGTCCGGATTCACACCTTTGGGCAGGGCCGCGCCGTCGAAGGTCATGCCTTCCTCGACGCCTTCGGGAAAGAGCGAACGCGGCTCGAGAAAGAGCAACTGGTCATTGAAGTCGCCGAATGCCTGCTCGGGTTCGAGCTGAAGCTGCACGTTCGCGCCCGGCTCGTGGCCGAGGAGGGCTGCCTCGATGGCATCGAAGAGATCGTCGCCGCCGATGAGGAATTCAACCGGCTCGTCCAGCACGTCGAGCACTTCGCCGAGCGTGTCCTTGAGGGTCCAGGTGAGGCCGACCACGCATTGTTCAGAGATTTCCATACGAGAATTCTCCCATGGAGATTGATCAACCCTTGCCCCTGCTCGGCGGCCTGACCGCCCGGCAATTCATGCGTCGCCATTGGCAGAAGAAGCCGCTGCTGATTCGGCAGGCGATACCCGCGATGGTGCCACCAATCGCCCGCGGCGACCTGTTCGACCTGGCTGCGCGTGAGGATGTCGAGTCGCGCCTCATCCGGCACGGCAACAAGGGGTGGTCGCTGCGGCACGGCCCATTCGCCCGGCGCGCCTTGCCTTCGTTGCGCCAGGCCGAGTGGACGCTGCTGGTGCAGGGGGTCGACCTGCATCATCAAGGCGTACACGAGCTGCTTTCGCGTTTCCGGTTTGTGCCCGATGCGCGGCTCGACGATCTCATGATCAGCTATGCCAGCGATGGCGGCGGCGTGGGGCCGCACTTCGACAGCTATGACGTGTTTCTTCTGCAGGCGCACGGAACGCGCCGCTGGTCCATCGGGCGGCAGCGCGACCTGCGCCTCCAGCCGAACGTGCCGCTCAAGATTCTTGCGCAGTTCGAACCCGAAGAGACCTTTGTCCTGGAGCCGGGCGACATGCTGTATCTGCCGCCTCGCTACGCGCACGACGGCGTAGCGGTCGGCGGCGATTGCATGACCTATTCCATCGGCCTGCGTTCGCCGGCGGCTGCACCGCTGGGCGCGGATCTGCTGGCGCGCATCGCCGAGGCACGCGCCGACGAGCTTCAAGACGCCGTGGGACACGCGGCGGTGCACTACCGCGATCCTTCTCAGCCTGCATTGCAGAACCCCGCGGAGATGCCGTCGGCATTGCAGGCTTTCGCGCGCGACGCGGTGCTTGCCATCATGCGCGACGGCGACATGATCGACCGTGCGCTGGGCGAATCGATGACCGAGCCGAAGCCTACGGTCTGGTTCGACCAGGGCGAGCCGCTTTCGGAACTGAACGGCGTGGCACTCGACCGTCGCACGCGCATGTTGTACGACGCGCGTCATCTCTACATCAACGGAGAGAGCTTTCGCGCGTCGGGCCGCGATGCCAAGCTGATGCGTCGATTGGCGGATCAGCGCATGCTCGGTCCGCGCGACTTGGCAGGCGCGAGCGAAGATGCGCTGGCACTCCTCAGCGACTGGTGCGAAGCGGGGTGGCTGCATGCAGACTGAAGACGATTCACGTAACGAATTGCCTGAAGGTCCCTTCGACGGACGTCACGCCTTCGACGCGCATTTGCGCAGCGCGTTTGCCGCTGCTTCACGACAGAACTGGCGCGAGTTCGTGTGGAGCGATCCTGATTTCAGCGATTGGCCGCTCGGTGAACGCAGTGTCATCGATGCGCTGCAGGCATGGGCTTCGGCGGGCCGCCAACTCATCATGGTCGCGCAGCGTTTCGATGTGTTCGAGCGCGAACATGCGCGGTTCGTGCATTGGCGCAGGATGTGGGGGCACATCATCGATTGCCGCGTCTGCGATGGCCAGGGCATGCCGCAGGTTCCGAGTGCAATCTGGACGCCGTCATGGTTTCTTCACCGTATCGACATCGATCATGTGCGAGGCGTCTGTGGACGCAGTCCCGACAGTCGGCGTGCGGTGCGCGAGCGCATTGACGAGTGCCTTCGCCATGCGAAACCGGGCTTTCCGACTTCGACGTTGGGCTTGTAAGCCAATGCCGCGAATCGCACCTTGAAACAGCTTCACGTGAGGATGCAGGTCTAGAATTTTTTGACCGTGACCCTCACCAAAGGAGCCGTGAAATGAATAAGCACGTATTGCTTGCGTCGCTGGTCGCCGCTGCCGCGTTGACTGCATGCGGAAAGAAGGAAGAGCCTCCGCCGGCCGTCGTGGCACCGCCAGCCGCGCCTGCGCCGGCGCCGGCACCAGCTGCGCCTGCATCACCGTCATCGGACGCGACGACAACGACGCCGTCGCCCAACGCGCAGTCCGCACTCGATGCTGCGAATGCCGCGACCGAGGCTGCGAAGAAGCAGGCAGAGACGCCGCCGGCCAAGCCTTGAGCGCGTTGTCCGGATGAACAAAGGCCGCTCACGGGCGGCCTTTTGCTTTTCTCACCTGACTTGAAAAGTCAGACGTCGAGCCAGGGCGATCCGTCCGCGGCGTTGGCAGCGAGCATCTCGTCCTCTCGCGCGCCGAGTGCCTCGGCCATGATCCGGCGAACGATCTCCGGCTTGTTGTTCTGCTCGCTCAGATGCGCCGCGAGCACATGGCGAAGGCCGGCGTGTGTCACGGCGCGGGCAATCTCCGCTGCCGCTGTGTTCGACAGATGGCCATATTTGCCGCCGACGCGCTGCTTGAGAAAGGGTGGATACCGAGAGCCCGCGAGCATGTCGCTGTCGTGATTGAACTCGAGCAGCAATGCATCGAGGCCCATCAGGCGCGCGAGTACATGCGGTGTCGCGTGTCCGAGATCGGTCAGCACCCCGAGAGTGCGCGCGCCATCGGTACAACGCACTTGAAGGGGTTCGCGCGCGTCGTGCGGCACGGTGAAGGGTTGGACGAGCATGTCGCCAACCACGATGTCGGCGCCGTCATGCGCGAGATGAAGGCGCCCCTCGAAATCGCGCCCACCGGTCGCGAGCCAGGTGCCTTCGCTCATCCACACCGGAATGCGTTCGCGGCGCGACAGCGTGTGCGCGCAGCCGATGTGATCGGCGTGCTCGTGTGTGATGAAGACGGCGTCGATGTCAGCCGGCGAAAGACCGGCCCGTGCGAGCCTGACTTCGAGATGACGCAGCGTGAAGCCGCAATCGATCAGAAGCCGGGAGGTCCTGCCGCCGCTGGTCGCCTCGACCAGCGTGGCATTGCCCGTGCTGCCGCTGCCCAGGCTGCGGAAGCGCAGCATCGGTGGGCCTTTGCTCTTTACTTCAGATCGTCGGCGATGACCTGAACGATCCGCTTGGCGTTTGCCGAGCTGTCAGGTGCGCCCGAACCGTCGAGCACCGACACCGTGCTCGTGTTGCCCGAGCCCTTGACCTGGATTCGGAACTTGAGCGGACCTTCGGTCTTGCTCGAGCCGAAGGTGAACAGCTTGCCGAAGAAGCCCGGCTCGCTCTTGTTCGGGTTCGGCGGAACGTAGCGCACGAAGTAGGTGCCGGCAGAGCGGTCGCGGTCTTCCACGGTGAAGCCGGTGCGGTCGAGTGCCAGGCCGACGCGGCGCCATGCGCGCTCGAAGCCTTCGCTGATCTGAACCACGGGCTGGCCGTTGACGTCGGCGATTTTGGCGGTCTGGATGGGCGCGCCCGCCGCGACGAGGGCCTTGGACTGCTCTTGCGAAACGCCGAGCTTGACCATCAGGCGACGAAGGAACTCGGCCTCGAGCTCTGGGTCGCTCGGGCGCGGCTGCCACATCGTGGCGTCCTGGCGGGCCGTGCTGTAGACCTCCTGCATGCCGCGATGGCTGATGAAGATCTCGGTGCCGTTGGAGGTGCGCTCCATGCGCGTGCGGAAGCGGTCGAGCTCGCCGGTCGAATAGAGCGAATCCATGAACTTGCCGATTGTGCCGCGGATGATGTCCTGCGGGAGCTTGGCCCGGTTCTCGGCCCAGTCGGTTTCCATGATGCCGAGGTTGCGTTGCTCGGTGGTGATCAGGAAGCCGCTTTCCTGCCAGAAGTCCTTGACGGGATCCCAGAGCTGATCGGCGGGGCGGTTCACGACCAGCCAGCGCTGCGAGCCTGCGCGTTCCATGCGGACGTCGCCGATCGAAGAGGCGGCCGTCGGGACGCCCGGTGCATTGGCGAGGCCGGCCTGGTACGTGTTGGCCGACACCGCGCCGCCAGGGATGGCGTAGCGGTTGTCACGCGAGAGCTGCGACAGGTCGGGCGGCACTTCGAGTGTGGGTGCCTTGCCGGCGCTCTTGTAGTCGATCTTGTCGCTTTCGAGGGCCGAGCATGCCGCAAGGCTGACGACCACGGCCAGCAGTGCGAATCGCGAAATGGTGTTCAACGTCATCTTCTTTCTGGGAATGTCTAGCTCAATGGATGGGCTGCATCGCCCGCAGTTTCAGAGCGCAGTCCGAGCAAAAGGTTGCCCGCATTGGCGGACTGCGCGGTAAAGATGGATCAACCCTTGAGCAGACCGGTCGCTCGCAGCGCGGCTTCGACGGCCGGGCGGCTGGCTTCGGCGAGCTCGGTGAGTGGCAGGCGCAAAGCACTGCCGCACAGCCCGAGACGTGCCATGGCCCACTTGACGGGGATGGGATTGGGTTCAACGAAGAGGTTGCGATGCAGCGGCATGAGCTCGAACTGGATCTGCATGGCGCGCTTCACGTCGCCGGCGATGGCGGCCACGCACAGCTCGTGCATCTTGCGCGGCGCCACGTTGGCCGTGACGCTGATGTTGCCCTGGCCGCCGCACAGCATGAGCGCAACGGCCGTCGGGTCGTCGCCCGAATAAACGGCGAAGTTCTTCGGAACGTCGCGGATGAGCCATTGGGCGCGCTCGATGTTGCCAGTTGCTTCCTTGATGCCGATGATGCCGGGCACCTTCGCAAGGCGGAGCACCGTGTCGTGCGCCATATCGGCGACGGTGCGGCCGGGCACGTTGTAGAGCACGATCGGAAGGTCGCCCACTGCTTCGGCGATCGCCTTGAAGTGCTGGTACTGGCCTTCCTGCGTCGGCTTGTTGTAGTAGGGGACCACCTGCAGCTGGCAATCGGCGCCCACGCTCTTGGCGAACTTGGCCAGTTCGATGGCTTCCTTGGTGGAGTTGGCACCGCAGCCGGCCATGACGGGCACGCGGCCTTTGGCCTGCTCGACCGAGACGCGGATGATCTCGCAATGCTCTTCGACGTCGACCGTCGGTGACTCGCCGGTGGTGCCGACCACGCCGAGGCAGTCCGTGCCTTCGTCGATGTGCCAGTCGATCAGCCGGCGCAGGGCGGGATAGTCGACGCTGCCGTCGTCATGCATCGGCGTGACCAGTGCGACGATGCTGCCTGTGAGTTGCTCCAAGGGGAATCTCTTTGTCGGTGGACGAAAAGCGAACATTCTACTGATCCGCCGTTGCTTGCGGCTCAGGACCGCCCCGGGGGCCTAGAGGGCGGTCAGCGGGTGCCGGGGCGGCGAGACAGCCAAATCCGGGGTGGGGCGAACAGCGGCGATCCGCTGGACGAAGCGGTCGGGCCCGGCGAGGAAGCCGTCTTCGTAAGCGACCACTCGCAGGCCGGCGCAGGCGGTCAGCAATTCACCCGGCTGCAGGAGGAAATCGGGCCGGGAGGGCTTTCCGACCGTTTCGTTGCCCGCCGCGAAGGTTTCGTAGAGAAGAACGCCACCCGGCGCTACCGCCGTCACGATGTGGGGGAGCAGGGGACGCCACAGGTAGTTCGTGACGACCACGCCGCCGAACTTCTGGTCAGGGAAAGGCCATGGCCCGTTTTCGATATCGGCCAGGATCGTCTGTCCGTAGGCCGCCGCAGCGTCCAGCGCTTCCTGCGCGCGGTCGACACCGGTGGCCGCGTGACCCCGTTCGGCCGCGAAACGCATGTGCCGCCCCGACCCGCAAGCGACGTCCAGCACCGTGGCGCCCGGCGCCAGAAGGTGCCACCAGCGCTCGATCCATGGCGACGGCGCGACGGAAGCGTGGTTCAAAAGCAGGCCCAGAGCTGGTCGATCATCGTCACGACGAAGGCCGGCTGCGCATAAAGCGCGAAAACTCCGGCGAGCGCGATACCCCCCAATGCCAGCCAGCCGGCACGAGCTAAACCAGAAACCCCGCGGAACCGGCTTTTCCGGGCCGCCGGGGTTGCCCCCGGAAAGGGGGTGTCCGAGCCACACGAAGTGGGCGAGGCCGGGGGTGAGTTCATCACGCTGGCTGGGGAGCGGGGCGCGCGATGGCGCCTTCCTTGACCGGCAGGTTGATCAGCGCCGCGAACACGCCCAGGGCGATCGCGATGTACCAGACGATGTCGTAGCTGCCGGTGCGGTCGTAGAGATAGCCGCCCAGCCAGACACCCAGGAACGAACCGACCTGGTGGCTGAAGAACACGATTCCACCCAGCATCGAAAGATGCGCCACACCGAAGATCTGGGCGACGATCCCGCTGGTCAGCGGAACGGTGGACAGCCACAGGAAGCCCATCACCGCGGCGAATATGTAGACCGTAAGGGGCGAGATCGGCACGAGCAGGAACAGCGCGATCGCCACCGCCCGGGTGATGTAGATGGCAGCGAGCAGCTTGCGCTTGGCCAACCGCGCGCCCAGCGAGCCGGCGACATAGGTGCCGAAAACATTGAACAGCCCGATCAGCGCCAGCGCGTAGCTCGCCACTTCAGGTGACAGGCCCTTGTCGCGCAGGTAGCTGGGCATGTGCACGCCAATGAACACCACCTGGAAGCCACAGACGAAGTAACCGGCCGTCAGCAGCATGAAGCTCGGATAGCCGAAAGCTTCGCGGATTGCCTGACCGATAGTCTGGCTGCGCCGCACGGCCACCGAATCGTGCCGGGGTTCACGCAGCCCGAAGGCCAGCGGAATGATCATGAGCACCATGGCGGCGAGGACGACCAGCGCGGTTTGCCAGCCGAGCCGGGCAATGAGCTGCCCCTCCACCGGCACCATGAGGAACTGGCCGAAGGAGCCCGCCGCGGCCGCCACACCCATGGCCCAGGACCGTTTTTCGGCGGAGATCTGCCGGCCGATGACGCCGTAGATCACCGCATAGGTGGTGCCGGCCTGCGCCGCGCCGATCAGGACGCCGGCCGTCAGCGCGAACATGAAGGGCGTGGGCGAAAACGCCATGCCGAGCAGGCCCAGGCCGTACAGCACTGCTCCGGCGATGAGGACACGGAAGGCGCCCAGCTTGTCGGCCAGCATGCCGGCGAACACGCCGATCAGGCCCCAGGACAGGTTCTGCACCGCGATGGCGAACGAGAAAGCCTGCCGCGACCAGCCCTGTTCCTGCGTGATCGGCTGGAGCCAGAGCCCGAAGCCATGCCGGATACCCATCGACAGCGTGACGATCATGGCTCCGCAGACGAGGACCTGCTTGAGGCTGAGAGGCTGGCTGGCGGAGGGATTCATGGCGGGCAATGTACCGAAAACCCGCTTGCGGCGCCGGCCTGAGGCCAAAACCGATTATTGATATTTGCGCATCGAATTGATGAGGTGAAAGCAGCGGCTTGATCCGAGCGGCCGAATCGTCGCCCTAGAATCCCGCGCCATGGCAAGCAAGGAACCAGGCAGTTACGGCGAGGCGTCGATTCGCGTCCTCAAGGGCTTAGAGCCCGTCAAGCAGCGGCCGGGCATGTACACCCGGACCGACAACCCGCTTCACATCATTCAGGAAGTGCTGGATAACGCCGCCGACGAGGCGCTCGCGGGGTACGGCAAGAAGATCAAGGTCGTCATCCACACCGATGGGTCGGTGAGCGTGGAAGACGACGGCCGCGGCATTCCGTTTGGCCTCCATCCGGAGGAAAAGGCGCCGGTCATCGAATTGGTCTACACGCGGCTGCACGCGGGTGGCAAATTCGACAAGGGATCGGGCGGCGCGTACAGCTTCTCGGGCGGCCTGCATGGCGTGGGCGTCTCGGTGACCAATGCGCTGTCGAAGCGCCTCGAAGTCACTTCGTACCGCGAAGGCTCGGTCGCGCAGATCGCATTCGCAGCCGGCGACGTGGTCGACAAGCTCAAGGTGCGCCCGCAGGAAAGCGCGTCCGCATCCAACGGCGACGGCCCGCGCGACCGCCGGCAGGGCACCACGGTACGCGCCTGGCCTGACGCGAAGTATTTCGAGTCGCCGGCACTGCCGATCCACGAACTCACGCACCTCCTGCGCAGCAAGGCGGTGCTGATGCCCGGCGTCTCGGTCACGCTCCTGGTCGAAAAGACCAAGGAAACCCAGACCTGGCTCTACAAGGGCGGTCTGCGCGACTATTTGATGCAGACGCTCACCGGCGACCCGGTGATCCCGCTCTTCGACGGTTCGGGCCACGCCGACAAGAACGCCGACAACTTCGCCGAAGGCGAGGGCGCCGATTGGTGTGTCGCCTTTACCGAAGACGGCCAGCCGGTGCGCGAGAGTTATGTCAACCTGATCCCGACCAGCGCGGGCGGCACGCACGACAGCGGCTTGCGCGATGGTCTCTTCAATGCGGTCAAGAGCTTCATCGATCTGCATTCGCTGTTGCCCAAGGGCGTGAAGCTGCTGCCTGAAGACGTCTTCGCGCGCGCTTCGTACGTGCTGTCGGCCAAGGTGCTCGACCCGCAGTTCCAGGGCCAGATCAAGGAGCGGCTCAACTCACGCGACGCGGTGCGGCTGGTTTCCAGCTTCGTGCGTCCGGCGATGGAGTTGTGGCTCAACCAGCATGTGGACTACGGCAAGAAGCTCGCCGAACTCGCGATCAAGGCAGCGCAGACGCGCCAGCGCGCCGGCCAGAAGGTCGAGAAGCGCAAGGGCTCCGGCGTGGCCGTGCTGCCGGGCAAGCTCACCGATTGCGAAAGCCGCGATACGGCGCACAACGAGGTCTTCCTGGTCGAGGGCGATTCGGCCGGCGGCAGCGCCAAGATGGGCCGCGACAAGGAATGCCAGGCCATCCTGCCTTTGCGCGGCAAGGTGCTCAACACCTGGGAAGTCGAGCGCGACCGGCTTTTCGCGAACACCGAGATTCATGACATTTCGGTCGCGATCGGCGTCGATCCGCACGGTCCGGACGACACGCCTGATCTCTCGGGCCTGCGCTACGGAAAGATATGCATCCTGAGCGATGCCGACGTGGACGGCTCGCACATCCAGGTGCTGCTGCTCACGCTATTCTTCCGCCACTTCCCGAAGCTCATCGAAGCTGGGAATGTGTATGTGGCGAGGCCGCCGCTTTTCCGCGTCGATGCGCCTGCGCGTGGCAAGAAGCCCGCGTCGAAGGTCTATGCGCTGGATGAAGGCGAACTTACGGCCATCCTCGACAAGCTGCGCAAGGACGGCGTGCGCGAGAACGCATGGAGCATCAGCCGCTTCAAGGGCCTGGGCGAAATGAGTGCTGAGCAGTTGTGGGAAACCACGCTGAACCCGGACACCCGGCGCCTGCTGCAGGTGCGGCTCGGCCGTTTCGACGTGCAGGGCACGCAGGGCGAGATCACCAAGCTCATGGGCAAGGGCGAGGCAGCGGCGCGACGCGAGTTGATGGAACTGCGCGCCGACGACGTCGAGGTGGATATCTAGTTCGGGGCGCGAGCGCCTTGAACAATTTGTGACCGTACGGCCCACGTACGTTTACGCGTCGCGGGCATAGTGCCGCATGGCGAAATCGATGAGGTTTTCCGGATGGATCGTTGCGTTGCTTTCAGCCGTCGTGCTGGCGGCTTCGCCGCAAGCCGCCCGGGCGACGGACATCTTCGGCTACGTCGATGAGAAGGGCGTGGCGCATTTCGCGTCGGAAAAGGTCGACGAACGCTACCAATTGTTCTTCCGCGGCGGACAGAGCTTCGATACCGCGAGCGGCCTCGGGCGAGGAGGCGGCAGCCAGATGAACGGCAAGGTGCCACGCGCCTCGCAGGCGTTGGTCTCGATGTTCGAGGCGTCGCCGAGCTACAAGCCCGCGCAGGGCGCGATGCGCGAAGCCGCGCGCCGTCATTCGATCGACTACGAACTCCTGCAGGCTCTGATCGCGACCGAATCAGGCTTCGATGCGCAGGCCGTGTCCCCCAAGGGTGCGCTTGGCCTCATGCAGGTGATGCCTGCGACAGCGGAGCGCTATGGAGTGGCGGCCGACAAGCGCGCCTCCATCGAGAAAAAGCTCTTCGACCCGCGCGTCAATATCGCTACCGGCTCGCGCTACCTGCGCGATCTCATGGTGATGTTCCCCGGCGATCTCGAACTCGCCCTGGCTGCCTACAACGCCGGCGAAGGCGCGGTGCAGCGTGCAGGCAACAAGGTTCCCAACTACCGCGAGA
Organism: Variovorax sp. Sphag1AA; assembly: GCF_014192575.1. Lineage (GTDB taxonomy): Bacteria > Pseudomonadota > Gammaproteobacteria > Burkholderiales > Burkholderiaceae_C > Variovorax. The sequence continues at coordinate 1,024,146 of NZ_JACHYC010000002.1, forward strand.
CGCAGAACTACGTCAGCACGGTGCTCCAGCTCTACGCCTATCTCAAGCCATCTGCGGCGATCGGGCGAGGCAAGGTGCCGACGCGCATCCGCATGGAAATGGGTGTGCCGGCGGGCGGTGCCCTCGGTCGTGGCAATATGCCGCCCGACGCGCGCAACCGTCCGGCCATTCCGGAATGGCCCGAGGGGTTGACAACCGCACCCAAAGAGCCAGCGCCGTGACCCGGCAGATTTCCTGAAGGGGTGGTCTCGCCGAAGCGAGCCGACCCGATATCTTTTTCACCTTCTTGTTTCCATGGACCAACCCACGCTCGATCTCCAGAGCCCCGAAGACGACGGCGCGCTGACGCTGGCCGACTACGCGCAGACCGCGTACCTCGAATACGCGCTGAGCGTCGTCAAGGGCCGCGCCTTGCCCGATGTGAGCGACGGCCAGAAGCCGGTGCAGCGACGCATCCTGTATTCGATGTCGCGCATGGGCCTGGGCTTCGGCGGCGCCAACGGCACCGTCGGCGCCAAGCCCGTGAAGAGCGCGCGCGTGGTCGGCGATGTGCTTGGCCGATTCCACCCGCACGGCGACCAGGCTGCGTACGACGCGCTGGTGCGTATGGCGCAGGATTTCTCGCAGCGCTATCCGCTGGTCGACGGCCAGGGCAACTTCGGCAGTCGCGACGGCGATGGCGCCGCGGCGATGCGCTACACCGAAGCACGCCTGTCGCGCATCACCAGCCTGCTGCTCGACGAGATCGACGAAGGCACGGTCGACTTCATCCCGAACTACGACGGTTCGACCGATGAGCCGCGCCTGCTGCCGGCTCGCCTGCCTTTCACACTGCTCAATGGCGCGAGCGGCATCGCGGTCGGCCTCGCGACGGAGATCCCGAGCCACAACCTGCGCGAAGTGGCCGATGCCTGCGTGGCGCTGATCAAGTCCAACGGCAAGCTCAGCGACGAAGAGCTGTTCACGCTTGTGCCGGGCCCCGACTATCCGGGCGGCGCGCAGATCATCAGCAGTGCGGCCGACATCGGCGAGGCCTATCGCACCGGTCGCGGCTCGCTCAAGGTGCGTGCGCGCTGGAAGATCGAGGAACTCGCTCGCGGCCAGTGGCAAGTGGTGGTCAACGAGTTGCCGCCGGGCGTGAGTTCGCAGAAGGTGCTCGAAGAGATCGAGGAGCTCACCAACCCGAAGGTACGCACGGGCAAGAAGGCGCTGACCGCCGAGCAGACACAGCTCAAGGCCGCGGTGCTCGCAGTGCTCGATGGCGTGCGCGACGAGTCGAGCAAGGATGCGCCGGTGCGCCTCGTGTTCGAGCCGAAGACGTCGCGCATCAGCCAGGAGGAATTCATCGGGACGCTTCTGGCGCAGACCTCGCTGGAGACTTCGTCGTCGATCAACCTCACGATGGTCGGCATCGATGGCAAGCCCACGCAGAAGTCGCTCCGGCAGATCCTCAACGAGTGGATCGCCTTCCGCGAGATCACCGTCGAGAAGCGCTCGCGGCATCGTCTCGGCAAGGTGCAGGACCGCATCCACATCCTCGAAGGGCGGCAGATCGTCCTGCTGAACATCGACGAGGTGATCGCGATCATCCGTGCATCGGACGAGCCCAAGGCCGCGCTGATCGCACGCTTCAACCTCAGCGACCGTCAGGCCGAGGACATCCTCGAAATCCGCTTGCGCCAGTTGGCACGCCTCGAGGCGATCAAGATCGAGCAGGAACTCAAGAGCCTGCGCGAAGAGCAGAAGAAGCTCGAAGACATCCTCGGCAGCCCGGCCGCACTGCGCCGCCTGCTGGTGAAGGAAATCGAAGCCGACGCCAAGAACTTCGAAGACCCGCGCCGCACGCTGATCCAGGCGGAGAAGCGCGCGGTCGCTGAAGTGCGCGTGGTCGACGAACCGGTGACGGTGATCGTGTCGCAGAAGGGCTGGGTCCGCACGCAGAAGGGCTGGGCCAGCGAGCGTGCGGCAGGGGCTGCGGCACCCGAGTACAGCTTCAAGTCCGGCGATGCGCTTTACGGCGCGTTCGAGTGCCGGTCGGTCGATACGCTGCTGGTCTTCGGCACCGCCAAGGACAAGAGCGTGCGCGTCTACAGCGTGCCGGTGGCATCGCTGCCGGGCGGCCGTGGCGACGGACAGCCGGTGACCACGCTGATCGATCTCGAAAGTGGCACGCATGTGGCGCACTACTTTGCGGGCCCACTGGGTGCGAACCTGCTGCTGTCGAGCAGCGGGGGCTACGGCTTCATCGCGGCGGTGGAGAACATGATCTCGCGCCAGAAGGGCGGCAAGGCTTTCGTCGACGTGGGCGAGGGCGAACAGCTCTGCCAGCCCTCGCTGGTTGGCGGTGCAGGTGGCGCTGAGCCGCTGCCGGCGGCCACGCATGTGTGCTGCGCATCCACTGGCGGACGCATCCTGACCTTCGAGATCGGCGAACTCAAGGCGCTGCCGAAGGGCGGTCGCGGATTGACGCTGATCGATCTCGAAGCCAAGGACACGCTCGCAGGTGCGGCGGCGTACACGCGCAGCGTGAGCATTGCGGGTGTCGGCCGCGGCGGCAAGGATCGCGAAGAGACGCTGGAGATCCGCTCGCTCAACAATGCGCGCACCGCGCGTGCGCGCAAGGGCAAGGCGGCCGACCTCGGATTCAAGCCGGCAAGCGTCACGCGCGTGCAGTAACGCGAACGGTCGGAGACACACGCATGGAAATCGGCATCCTCGGCCTCGTCATCGCGATCGTGAGCGGGATCGCTAGCTTCGCGCTCGGTCGCTGGCTGTCCAGGCGGCGGCGCGAGAAGACGGCTCACAAGGCGCGCGCTGCGGAATACGCATCGCAGAGCCGCCAGGTGCGACGCGCGCGCGAGCGTCAGCAGCAGCGGCGGGGCTGAGCTTCATCATTCGGTGAAAGAGCGCACCTTCAGCGGCAAGGCCGGCGGCTCCCAGCGGTAGTCCGGGGCCAGGACGTTGCGCCCCGGCTGCTGGCCGTCCCATCGGATGTTCAGCAGGTCGGCCACCGTCCAGCCGACCCAGTCGGCGCGGAAGGGTCGCTGCATGATCTCTTTCGCCATCGGCAGCGGCTGATCGTTGCGCCACACCACGGCGGGAATGCGGTAGCCCGATTCGGTGCTGGGGCTGTGGCCTGCACGATCGGTGCCATGGCCCACTTCCTGGCCATGATCGGACAGGTACATCCACGCCCGATTCGCGCCGCTGTTGCCAACGGTGCGCGTGAGCTGCAATGTCTCCGACACAACGAAGTCGTGATACAGCAGCGCGGCGTCGTATTCATGCCTGAACCGCCGCACCCACGCGGAGCGCCCTTCTTCGATCAGTCCGGCTTCCACCGCGTCGACCTGATCGTCGAAGGGGTTGTGGCCCGTCGGAAAGCGCAGGCTGTAGTGCGGATGCGCACCCAGCAGATGCACCACGATGAATTTGCGCTCGGCGGGATCTTCCAATGCCTCCTGCACGCAGTCGAGCAGTTCGCCGTCGAGCGATGCGCTCGCGCGACCGGGCGTGCGGTTGACGAAGTCGACCACGTCGGCGAGTCGCGCGTGCTGCTGCTCGATCGCGATGTCGTCGTGGTTGCTCATCCACCAGACTTTGTAGCCGGCGGCGCGTGCCAAGGCGAGCAGATGCTGTGTGTCTGCACTTTCGGGGCGGCCGAACCCGAACATGTTGCGCAGTGCGGGCAGGGTGCTCGCATCCGCCGACCACGCATTGCGTAGCACCAGCATCCGGTCTCCCTGTTGTGCTTGATGGGCGACGAGCCGTGGCGTGGTCGCGCGGCGATAGCCGTACAGGGCCATGTTGTCGCGGTTGATGCTGTCGGTGATGACAAGTACGACGGTGGACGGGCCATCGCGCGTGATCGACGGAGCAGCGACCCGAGCGCGTGCAAGCGCCGCTTGTCGCTCGCGCTCTTCGTCGGCCCAGCTTGCACGCAGGGTCTGGATCGATTGCGCCCAGTTCGTCCAGAACGCCAGTGGGTGCAGGCGCCGCCAGGGCTTGCTCGCGTAGGCCGCGGCGCAGACCAGCAGCGTCAGCGTCAACAGGACGATCGCGCCGCGCGATGGACGTTGCGGCTCGCGTCGCCCGTGACGCGCAAGGCGCCAGACACACGCCCCACCGACGATCGACGCGGCGCACCACAGTGCCACGGTGCGCCAGTGCATCGACAGGTATTCGCTCGTTTCCCGCACATTGGAGTTGGCCACTGCACCCAGCACCAGCGCGCCATCGGGCGCGGCCTGATAGGCGTCCAGCAGGTAGGCGCGTGCCGCACCATCAAGTGCGAAGACCATCACCCACAACCACACGGCGATGCGACGGAGCCCACGCACGGCTGGGTTGCGCAATGGCCAGGCGAGCCACGCGAGAAGCGGCAGAAGCAACGCCAGCAGCTGCAGCACCCGCCGGCCGTCGTGCCCCAGCACGATGAACAGGCCGGCAATCCCCGTCATCGCGGCGACGGCCCGCCAGGGTTTTTCGGTCGGTCGGTTCGGCATGGCGTCAGGGCAGGCTTGAAGGAAGCCGGATTCTGAAGGTCCATCGCGCTGCGAGGCAGCGCATTCAGGGCGGCCGCGAAGGGCTATCGGAGCCCCGCCCACCAGCGCGCATTGGTGCGCTGTTGGCCCACCGTGAGCGGCTCGCCGATCATCGGCGTTGCAAGCACGAGCTTCTTGCGCTCGGCCAGATCCGCGATTCGGTCGAGCGGGTCGTGCCAGGAGTGGAAGGCGAGGTCGAAGGTGCTGTTGTGGACCGAGAACAGCACCTTCGCGCGCAGATCCTCGAAGGCCTGCACGCTCTGCTCGGGCGTCATGTGCACGGAGGGCCAGTAGGCGTCGTACGCGCCGTTCTCGATCATCGCGAGGTCGATGCCGCCGAAGCGTTCGCCGATCTGCGCGAAGCCCTGGAAGTAGCCCGAATCCCCGCTGTAGAAGATCCTCTGGCTGCCGCTGTCGATCACCCACGACGCCCACAGCGTCTTGTCGCGGTCGTTGATCGTGCGTCCGGAGAAATGCTGGGCCGGCGCCGCGGAGAGTTTCACGCCGTCTTGTTCACCCGACTGCCACCAGTCGAGTTCGGTGACCCGATCGGGCGGCACGCCGAGTTCGACCAGCCGCGCCTTCACGCCCAATGGGACGAAATAGTGCTGCACGCGCTGCGCGAGATATTCGATCGTCGCGGCGTCGAGATGGTCGTAATGGTCGTGCGAGAGGATCAGGCCTTCGATCGGCGGCAGTTGTTCCAGAGTGATCGGCGGCGGGTGGAAGCGCTTCGGCCCGACCCATTGGAAGGGCGAGACGCGCTCGCTGAACACAGGATCGATCAACCAGTACTTGCCACGCAGCTTGAGCAGGTGCGACGAGTGCCCGAGCCGGATCACATGGTTGGCCTGTGGGTCGAGCGCATCGAGCTGCTGCGACGTGAGTGGCCGGACGGGGATCGGGTCGACCGGCACCGTGTCCTTCTTGCTTGCGAAGATGAAGCGAGTCCAGATGTTCCATGCGCCCTCGGAGGGGCGCGCATCCGGATTGGGCGCGTTGCGGAAGCCGCATCCCTTGAACTGTGGCGAGGCGGCATAGGGGGACTCGCACGTACCGTTGGTGTTGCTCGCGCAGCTTGCGAGAAGGCCGAAAGCGATCAAGGCCAAGCCGAAGCGAAGCACCCGCAGAAGCGGCCGGACGCACTGTTCAGTGGGTGTTGTGAGCGTCATGCGGTCGCGACTTTAACCAATCGCCCGCCCGAAGCCATAGACCTTTCGCTCCATTGCTGCGCCGCGCAAGGCATGAAATATTGCGGCGCAGAACGACGAGGAGCGGCATGGACGAAACCATCCAGCAGCTGGTAGGCGAGCGCCGCCGCGCGCTCCACGGCGTCGACGATGGTCATCGCCCATGGGGTCTCGCGCTGTCCGGCGGAGGCATCCGCAGTGCCACCTTCTGTCTCGGCCTGCTCAAGTCGCTGGCCGAGCGCCGGCAACTGCTGAAGTTCGACCTGATCTCGACCGTCTCGGGCGGGGGCTATATCGGCGCCACCATCGGTCGTCTGTGCACCGACGCCAAATCGCCGGACGACGTGCGCGAAATCGAGCGCGCACTCGGCGACGTGGACCGTGCGCGCTTCGGCTGGTGGCTGCGCGCCAACGGCCGCTATCTCATTCCGGGTGGCCTGCGCGACACGCTCTTCGCCGCGGCGCTCTACCTGCGCAATCTGCTGGGTACGCACATCGAACTCGCGATCGCAGCAAGCCTCATCGGCATGGTGCTTGCCGCGACCAACCTGCTGTTGTGGGACGCAGTGTTCCGTGCGGTGGACCTCAACAGCGTGCCGCCCGACTCGGTCAGCAGCGTGACCGACCTCGATGCGACGCAGTACGTGCGGCTGCTCGTGGAATGGGCGACGCAATGGCCGACCTTGTGGTTCACGCTGGTGGGGCCTTTCATCGCGTCGGTCGTGCTTGCGTGCGCCTACTGGTCGGTGCGCGACAAATACTCGCCGGCGTCGATCCTGCTGCAGATCGGCATGTGGCTCGCGCTCGGTATCGGAGCCGCCTTCATCGGCGGGCCGCTCGTGCAGCGGTACAGCGGGCCGTTGTGGATCACGCCGGCCTTCGTCGGCTTCGCGATGTGCTGGGTCGTTGCGCTGACCTGGGTGTTGTTCCACGGGCGCCGCAAATTGGCGGCCGCGATGCGCAACGAACTCACAGACCGCCTGGCCTCGGTCATCAACACCGCGCTTTTGATCTTGATGCTGGGCCTGCTGGATCGCAGTGCCTGGTGGCTCGCGGCCGAAGATTCGCAGCAGCGCGTGTCCTACGGCGCGGTGCTGTTGGTGTTGGCGGCCGTGCTGCGCGGCGTGCTGCCGATGCTGCTGTCGCACCGGCAGGAGATACCGGGCGTCGGCAAGTCGCTGATGCTCACGATCGCGAGCCTGCTCGGGCTGGTGCTGGCTTTCTGCCTTGCGGCCTGGTGGATCGGCGTGGTCTACACCGTGGCGCTGCTGCCGGTGTTCACGCCTGCAGGGCTCGACTTCACGCGGGGCTGGGCGTGGCTCGGAACCATCGCGGTGATCATCGGCAGCTACGCGTTCGTGACCGGCCGCAACTTCGGCTTCCTCAATGTCTCGTCGCTGCACATGTTCTACAAGGCGCGCATCGTGCGCGGCTATCTCGGCGCAGCCAATGCGCGGCGGCTCGGTGCGAGCCCGGTGGACCAGGTCTCCGGCCTGGAGCCGCCCCAGGTGCCTGTTGGCGAGGTGGACCCGCACGACGACCTCTCGCAGTTGCGCTATTCGCCGCAAAGGCATGGCGGTCCGGTGCACCTTGTGAACATCTGCATCAATCAGACGCACAGCACCAAGGACAAGCTCTTCAACCGCGACCGCAAGAGCCAGCCGCTCACCGTGGGGCCGCTCGGCTGGATGCAGGCCGGAGGCGCGCAGTGGACGCAGGCGCATGGCGACGGCGCGCTCACGCTCGGCGCGTGGACCGCGATTTCAGGCGCGGCCTTCGCACCCGGGCTCGGTCGCTTGACGAAACGCGGGCTCGCGACACTCTCGGTGTTCGCCGGATTGCGGCTCGGCTACTGGTGGAACAGCGCGGACGCCGGCATCGTGCAGCGCGGCGCAGTAGTGCACTCGAGTCCGCTGCTGATGAAGACGCGCTTCCTGCTGCTTGAATGCTTCGGTGCGTTTCCCGGCAGCAGCTCCGCCAACTGGTACCTGAGCGACGGCGGGCATTTCGAGAACACCGCCGCGTATGCGCTGCTGCGGCAGGAGGCCGCGCTGATCGTGATGGCGGATTGCGGCGCCGATCCCGACTACCGCTTCTGCGATCTCGAAATCCTGATCCGTCGCGCGCGCATCGATCTCAATGCCGAGATCACCTTCATGAAGCCGAGGCCAGGTGCCGACTGGAAGCACCTGGAGGCCTTCGGGTCGCTCAACGACCTCGCATCGCCCAGCAGCCAGGCCTGCCTCGCGCTAGCCCAGGTGCGCTATGCGAGCGGCGCCACCGGGCAGATCGTGCTGGTGAAGCCGAACGTCTCGGCCTCGCTGCCGGTGGACCTGGTGAACTTCAAGGCGGCCAATCCGCTGTTTCCTCAGCAGCCGACCACCGATCAGTTCTTCGACGAGGCCCAGTGGGAGAGCTATTTCCGCCTCGGCGCGGAAATCGGCAACCGTCTGGAGGACGAGATGCTCTCGCATGTCGCGACGGGCGCCGTGGGTCTTTTCGTGCCCGACGATGGTCAGCCGGACTCGACACCGCACGCGGGGAAGAGCGGCGACAAGGACAGCGCGACCGCCGCGGCAGTGGGCTCGATGAGCCGTTTGCAGGCGCGCGTGCTGAAGGCCGGCGCGGTGACCGCCTCGATCGGCATCGGCACTGCCGCGACCTTTGGCGTGGCCGCGTGGCAGGGCATCGACAGCTGGCGCGCGCAAAGGGCGGATCAGGAGAAGTCGGAAAACGGCGCCTTCAAGGATCTGACCGAACGCTGGGCCCACTTGCATAGCGGCAACGGCAGCGGCGATGCGCCCGCGCTGCTGGCTGCGGAGCTTCTTCGCACCGGCGACCTGCTGTGCCGCGAGGGCAGCGACAACTTCATGGCGAGGTTCCGCCTCTCGGTGCGCATCGTCGATGACGCGAAGCAGGCTTGCGGCAACGAGGTGGCGGGCCAGCGCTCTCCTGCGTGCTTGCGGCTGCTCGATCCGGGCAACGGTATCGATTGCCTGCAACCCGCGCAGGCACCGCCGTGCGCGCCGCGCTACTGGGCGCGCGACTACTCCGGACAGACCGGCTCGAAGCAGAACTGCAGCGGCACGTTGCCCGAGCCCTGGCCGGTGGCTGTCTGGGTGCGTGACGTGCTGACCGGTCGACGCGGCGAAGAAACCCAGGTGGCGACCGCGCCTCCGCCTCCGGCGCCACCGGTGGCGCTCCCTGGCGGTGCGTGGCCGCCGACCTACGGGCCCGCGGCGCCCGGTGGCAGCGTGCCTACGCCCGCGCCCGCGCCCGCCACGCCACCACCCGACGTCTGCGCGGGCGCGGTGATCTACATCCAGACCTACGGCACCGCATTGCGCGACAAGGCGCGCAACTGGCGTGGACCCTGGCGTGCGCTTGGCGCCTCGGTGCCGCCGATCGAAGACGTGCTCAGCACCTCTCGTCGTGCAGGGCGCGCACCGCCGGTCGGCCATCCTGATCCGACGGTGGTCATCCGCGAAGATTCATCGCGCGCTTGCGCGCAGGCGCTCATCCAGACCGCGAATTCGCCCACCGGCCAGCCGTGGGTCATCAAGTTGCTGCCGCGATCGATCAAGGCCGAGCCGGGCGCGATCGAAGTCTGGCTGCCACGGACCCGGGATGCGTCCGGGAACTGAGCTGCTGCGCCACGCAGTTCACCTGCCGTGGTGATGACAGCGCATCGAACGAGGTGCCCAATCGTCCGCATTCCAGGAGGACGGCCATGGACACATCACCGATCGCAGGCCTCGTGGCCGCTTGCGCATTGATCGCCGCGTGCGAGTCCCAGCCAGCGGTGACCTTCGTCGCAAACGGCAGCCAGTTCAATGTGCTGAGCCTCACCGACGAAAGGGACACGTGCGACGCGCCGGCCCGTCTCGGCTACCTGACGTGGTGGGACGGCGCCACGCTGCGCGGCTGCTGGGTGCGTGACGGCGGGCACATCCGCATGCGGATCACGGACCTGGACGACCTTCGCATCCCCGTCGGCGACTTCCGCAGCACCGAGATCGCGGACTACCGCAATCGCACGCTGGACTGAGCCCGTCTAGTCTCCGCCGGGTCGCCACACGCGCGCGAGCACTCCCAGCTTGGCGCGGAAGGTGGCGCGCTCGTCGGACAGCACGTCGATGAAGTCCGACAGCCGCTTCGACTTGACCATGGTGTAGACCGTGAGCCAGGTGGTGAGCACGAAGACGATGCCGAACCACGTGAGCTTGCGCCACATCGGCGAGTCTGCTTCGGCGAGCAGGTTCATGCCGAGGAAACCCGTCGTGATGGTGCCGACCAGGCCAAAGAGCGTCACCACGGTGAGCCGCACCACCGTATTGGCCTGTCTGCGGAGGCTGTCGGCGTCGAGGTAGGTGTTCATGTCTGCGATGCGCTCCTTGACCTCTGCGTAGAGCGGATCGAGGCCGAGGTGCGTCGTGCACAGGTGCGACAGCGCACGCACCTGCGCCTGTTCGGAGATCTCGTGGAACCAGTAGCGGTGCGTGAAGCGCAGGAAGCCTTCGAAGCACGCGCGGATCGCACGCTTGAAGCGCTTGACGCTCACCACGTCGTGGATGTCGAGCCGGCGCAATGCTTCGACCAGCCGGTCCGAATACATCAGCAGCGAGGCCTTCTGGAAGTGCGCGATCAGGAACAGCAGGAAATGCTGGTGGCGAAACTGCGCAAGCACGCCGCGGTCGCGGCAGCAGAAGAAGTCCGAATCCGCCTGGCCCACCACGACGAGTGCCCGCCCGTTGCACAGGTAGCGCGTGTTCGGAGCGGCTCCAGCGTTGACCCAGAAGCGGTCGTAGCAGTAGCGCTGCTCGAAGTCGAGCATCAGGTCTTCGCCGAAGGGCAGGGGGCCTGTGCCTGATACCGCCGGTTCGGCCGCGCCGGAGACCAGCGCAAGGCGTACGAAATCCGCCCGCGACAGCCGGCGCGGATCGTCGAGCGCGAGATAGGCCATCACCGGCATGCGGTAGTACTCGATCTGCCGGTAGCGCAGCTCGCCGGGTTCTTCGGATTGGTCGAGTACCAGCGGCTGCATGAGCCACGCCCAGTGCGCCGCGATGCGCGGCGCGCGGTGTTCGGCCACGTGCGAAAGAAAGGACTCGCGCTGCTGCGCATCGGACGCGGCGAGTACCTGCCCATCGGCGCCGAGCCACTCGACGCTGTGCATGCAGTGCAGCGCTTCGCCGTTCGCGTCCCAGCCACCGGGATAGGCGCGGCCGAATCGATAGAGGATCTCGTGCGCCATCGGCAGGCTGAGCATGTCGGCACCGACTTCGACATTGAGCATCACCACATCGACGTCGAAGAAGAAGTAGAGGTCGACATGCACCACCTGCAGCGTGATGGGTGCATCGCCCGCATGCGGCCGCACGCGCACTGCGGCCACGTCGCTCCGACGGAAGACGCGCATCGGCGAATCACCTTCGGGGTTTGCTGCGCGCCCGCGGCGGCCATCGCCATACAGGAAGCGCTGCACGTAGGGCAGGAAGCTCACGAACTCGTTGTAGTGGCGCTCGTGAAAGCGGTCGCTGCTGCCGGTGTATTCGTCGATCTCTTCGCGCCACGGCGATGCATCGCCCATGTCGCGCAGCACTTGCCACGGGCCTCGCCTTGAAGGCCGGGCCTCGCGCGTCGTCATCAGGCGAACGGGCCACAGCAGGTTCTGGCGCAGGTGGTGCACCGTGGGGGCGCTCTCCGTTTCTGCCTGCTGTGCTCTTGCTTCTGTTGTTGTGTCCAGCATCGCGCCAGTGTAGGCATCCGCATGACTTAGGGGAATCCCTATGACGGTGCTGAAACCGGTTTCACATATACTGACTTGGCCCGCGATGAAGTGCGTTCATCGCGAAATGCACCAACTGCGAACACGCACTCCAGCCTTGTTTCCTCCGTGAAATACCAATTCCAGTTCGACGCCGTTTTCGCCGCCTGGCCGCTGCTGCTGAAGGGCACCTGGATCACGATCCAGCTCTCGCTCGTGGCGACGCTCCTGGGCCTGGTGGTGGCCATCTTCTGCGCCTGGGGCAAGGTCTCGGGGCCCAAGTGGCTGCGCTTCATCGTCAACGCGTACATCGAGGTCATCCGCAATACGCCGTTCCTGGTGCAGCTCTTCTTCTTTTTCTTCGCGCTGCCTGCGGTGGGCCTTCGGTGGTCGCCCTACACCGCGGCGTTGACGGCGATGGTCGTCAACCTCGGCGCCTATGCGGCAGAGATCGTCCGTGCCGGCATCGAGTCGATTCCCAAGGGCCAGATCGAGGCGGGCAGGGCGCTCAACCTCAAGGGCTGGGAGATCTTCCGCTTCATCATCATCAAGCCCGCACTGAAGGCCATCTACCCGGCGCTCACCAGCCAGTTCATCCTGCTGATGCTGAGCTCCGCAGTGGTGTCCGTGATCTCGGCGGATGACCTCACCTCGGTCGCGGCAAACCTGCAGTCGCAGACCTTCCGCAGCTTCGAGATCTACATCGTGGTCGCGGGCATCTATCTCGCGCTGGCGCTGTCGTTCTCGGCGCTGTTCAAGCTGATCTATCGGCGCACCCTCAACTATCCGGACAGGCGCTGAACACCATGCGTACCTTCGGCTTTCCAGAATTCCTGTTCATCCTCCAGGCGGCCCAGTGGACGCTGGCGTTGTCGGCGATCGCCTTCGTCGGCGGCGCGATCCTGGGGCTCGTCATCGCATTGGCGCGCACTTCGGAGAACAAGGTCGCGCAAGCGCTGTCCACCGGCTTCATCCAGATCTTCCAGGGCACGCCGCTGCTGCTGCAGCTCTTCCTGATCTTCTTCGGCGCACCGGTGCTGGGCTTCGACATCAATCCGTGGATCGCTGCCGGCGTGGCGCTCATCCTCAACAGCGCAGCCTTCCTCGGCGAGATCTGGCGCGGTTGCATCCAGGCGATTCCGCGAGGCCAGTGGGAGGCGGCGCATGCGCTCAACCTCAGCTACACCTCGCTGATGCGCGACGTGGTGCTGCCGCAGGCCTTCAAGATCGCACTGCCGCCGACGGTGGGCTACGTGGTGCAGATCATCAAGGGCACTTCGCTCGCGGCCATCATCGGCTTCACCGAAGTCACGCGCGCCGGGCAGATCATCAACAACGCGACCTTCCAGCCGCTGGAAGTGTTCACGACGGTGGCAGCGATCTACTTCGTCATCTGCTGGCCGCTGTCGCTGCTGGCTGCGCGCATGGAGCGCCAACGCGCTCGCGCCCTTGCTCGCTGAATCTCTTTTCATTTCACCTGTTCTCAACCTAGGAGACTTCGCATGATCCGTATGACCACCCGCCGCGCTGCCGTCGCAGCCCTCGGCCTGGGCGCCGCACTCACCGTGTTCGCACCGCTCGCTTCCGCACAGAGCGTCGCCGACATCAAGAAGAAGGGCGAGGTCACCATCGGCATGCTGGTCGACTTCCCGCCCTACGGCACGACCAACGCGCAGAACCAGCCCGACGGCTACGACGCCGACGTCGCCAAGCTGCTCGCCAAGGACTGGGGCGTGAAGGCCAACATCGTTCCGGTGACCGGCCCGAACCGCATTCCCTTCCTGCTGACCAACAAGGTCGACCTGCTCGTCGCCTCGCTCGCGATCACGCCCGAGCGCGCGAAGCAGGTGCAGTTCTCGCAGCCTTACGCTGCCGCAACCATCGTTCTGTATGGCAAGAAGGCGCTGCCGATCAAGAGCGCTGCCGACCTGAAGACCGTGCGCGTGGGCGTGGCCCGTGCCAGCACTCAGGACGTGGCCGTGACCAAGGCCGCGCCGGAAGGCACCGAGATCCGCCGCTTCGACGATGACGCATCCGCCATGCAGGCGCTGATGTCGGGCCAGGTCGATGCGATCGGCGCTTCGACCACCGTTGCCGCGCAGATCGCCAAGCGCGTGCCGGCCGACACCTTCGAAAACAAGTTCACGCTGGTGCAGCAGAACATGGGCATCGCGATGCGTCCGGGCCAGGACGACCTGCTCAAGAACGTCAACGAGTTCGTGCAGAAGAACACCGCGAATGGCGAGCTGAACAAGCTCTACAACAAGTGGCTGCAGACCGATCTGCCCAAGCTGCAGTAAGCACCTAGGCCAACGCAGGGAACACCCATGACTGACGCAGTCACGACCCACGCAGGCACGGACACCATCATCCGGCTCGAGGCGGTGAACAAGTGGTACGGCACCTTCCAGGTGCTGACCGACATCGACCTTTCGGTGCGCACCGGCGAACGCATCGTGATCTGCGGCCCCTCGGGCTCGGGCAAGTCGACGCTGATCCGCTGCATCAACCGGCTTGAGACGGTGCAGAAGGGCCGCATCGAAGTCGACGGCATCGGGCTCACGGCAGGCGGCAAGAACGTCGATGCGGTGCGCGCCGAGGTCGGCATGGTGTTCCAGCAGTTCAACCTGTTCCCGCACCTCACCATCCTGCAGAACTGCACGTTGGCGCCGATGCGCTCGCGCGGCATGTCGAAGGCGCAGGCGGAAGAGGTCGCGATGAAATACCTCACACGCGTGCGCATCCCGGACCAGGCGCACAAGTACCCGAGCCAGCTTTCCGGCGGCCAGCAGCAACGTGTGGCGATCGCGCGTGCGCTGTGCATGTCGCCGAAGATCATGTTGTTCGACGAGCCCACTTCGGCGCTCGACCCCGAGATGGTCAAGGAAGTGCTCGACACCATGATCGGCCTCGCCGAAGACGGCATGACCATGCTGTGCGTTACGCATGAAATGGGTTTCGCACGCAGCGTGGCCGATCGCGTGATCTTCATGGCGGACGGCAAGATCATCGAGCAGGGTGCGCCGACCGAGTTCTTCGGCAACCCGAAGCACGAGAAGACCCGGCAGTTCCTCGGCCAGATCCTGAGCTCGCATCACTGATGGCCACGCCGGTCCTCATTTCTCTTTCATCCTTCGGCGCTGCCGAGATCGGCCGCCACGGGCAGCTCTGGTGCGCGCAGCTTGCGAAGGCGGCAGGCGCGGACAGCGTCGAAGTGCGCGGTGAGTTGCTGCGCGATCCCGCAGCCGAATTGCCGGCGCTGGCCGGTCTTGCAACCGTCTTTTCGAGCCCTGAAGGTCTGTTTGCCCAGGGCGGCGACTTCGACGAAGCGGCGCTCGGCCGTGGCATCGCGGCGGCAACCACGCTGGGCGCTGCACGGTTGAAGATGGCCATTGGCGACTTCGGCCCGTCGTCGCACGGTTCATTGGCTGGTCTCAAGGCCCGCCTGGCCGAAACTTCGATCGAACTCGTCATCGAGAACGACCAGACCGTGTCTGCCGGCACGTTGTCCGCGTTGCAAGCCTTCTTCGATTCGGCCGATCGTGTCGGGCTTGACCTCGGCATGACCTTCGACATGGGCAACTGGCACTGGCTTGGCGAGTGTCCTCTGCAGGCCGCACAGGCGCTGGGTCATCGAGTCCGCTACGTGCATTGCAAGGGCGTGCAGCGTCTGCCGGCAAAGTGGGTCGCGGTGCCCCTGGCCGATTCGATCGCGCCGTGGCGCTCAGTGCTGCGCGCGCTGCCGGCCGATGTGCCGCATGCCATCGAATACCCGCTGATCGGCGATGATCTGCTCGCTGTCACGCGCGACCAGATCGCGCACATCCGATCACTGCGAAACACAACAACATGACTTCATCTGCCTTCGATGTCGCTCTGTTCGGCGAGGCCATGCTGCTGCTGGTCGCCGACCAGCCCGGCCCGATCGAGAACGCCACCGCTTTCCACAAGCGCACTGCCGGTGCCGAAACCAATGTGGCCATCGGCCTCGCGCGCCTCGGCCTGAAGGTCGGCTGGGCAAGCCGGCTCGGCACCGATTCGATGGGGCGCGCGCTGCTCGCCACGATGAAGGGCGAGGGCATCGATTGCTCGCACGTCATCAGCGACGCGACACAGCGCACCGGCCTGCAGTTCAAGGGCCGCGTGACCGACGGCAGCGATCCGCCGGTCGAGTCTCATCGCAAGAACTCGGCGGCAAGCTTCATGGGCCCGGCCGATGTCGATGAAGACTGGCTGCGCTCGGCGCGCCATCTGCACGCGACCGGCGTGTTCGCGGCGATCTCCGACACGAGCCTCCAGGCTGCGATCAAATCGATGGACGTGATGCGCGCAGCCGGCCGCACCATCTCTTTCGATCCCAACCTGCGCCCGACGCTCTGGTCTTCGCCGGAGGTGATGCGGCACTGGATCAACGACCTCGCGGCGCGCGCCGACTGGGTGCTGCCCGGCATCGAGGAGGGCCTGATCCTGACCGGCCACGACACGCCTGAAGCCATCGCGCGCTTCTACCGTGAGCGCGGCGCGAAGCTGGTGGTAGTCAAGCTCGGCGCGAAGGGTGCCTACTACGACAGCGATGTCGCGGGCACCGGCATCGTGGAAGGCTTCCCGGTCAAGGAAGTGATCGACACGGTCGGCGCCGGTGACGGTTTCGCTGCCGGCGTGGTCAGTGCCTTGCTCGAAGGCAAGTCGGTGCCTGAAGCCGTGCGCCGCGGCGCGTGGATCGGCGCGCGCGCAGTGCAAGTGCTGGGTGACACCGAAGGCTTGCCGACGCGCAAGCAACTCGAGGAGGCCAAGCTGTGACACGCAAGAAGATCCTCGTCTTTCGCGAGTTGCCCGACGACCAGCTCGCACGGCTCAAGGCCGAGCATGAAGTCACCGTCGCCAATCCGCGCATCGATGCGCAGCGCGAGGCCTTCGATGCTGCGCTGCCTCTCGCGCAGGGGCTGATCGGTTCGAGCTTTCCCGTCGACGATGCATTGCTTGCTCGCGCGCCGCAGCTCGAAGTGGTCTCCAGCGTGTCGGTCGGCGTCGACAACTACGCGCTCGCCGCGCTGCATGCGCGGGGCATCATGCTTTGCCACACGCCGGGCGTGCTCGACGAGACCGTGGCCGACACGGTCTTCGCACTGCTGATGGCGACCAGCCGCCGGGTGGTCGAGCTTTCGAACCTCGTGCGCGAAGGCCGATGGATCCAGAACATCGGCGAAGACCTGTTCGGCTTCGACGTGCACGGCAAGACACTCGGCCTGCTGGGCTTCGGCCGCATCGGGCAGGCGATCGCGCGCCGCGCTTCACTCGGCTTCGGCATGCCGGTGCTCTATCACGCACGCCGTCCGGTGGACCTTGCCGTACAGGCGCCCGAGTTGCAGGGACGGGCGCTGCACACCCCGCAGGACGAGCTTCTTGCGCGCGCCGATTTCGTGGTCGCGATGCTGCCGCTGTCGGACAGCACGCGCGGCATGATCGAAGCCCGCGTGTTCGACGCGATGAAGCCGGGCGCGATCTTCATCAACGGCGGACGCGGCGCCACGGTGCGCGAAGACGCCTTGCTCGCCGCGCTCGACAGTGGCCGCCTGCGGGCCGCCGGACTCGATGTGTTCGCCACCGAACCGCTGCCCAAGGATTCGCCGTTACGCACCCATCCGCGCGTGACGCCACTGCCGCACATCGGCTCCGCGACGCACGAGACGCGCCATGCAATGGCCGAGCTCGCGACGACGAATCTGCTGCGTGCCCTGGCGGGCGAGCGTCCGTTGGCGGTCTACGACACGGCCGCCGCTTGAACGCGAGGACACCCATGCAGCGCTCGGCCCGCGCGACCATCGCCGATGTCGCCAAGGCGGCGGGCGTCTCCAAGGCCACCGTTTCGCGCTTCCTCAACCATCGCGAACGGCTGCTGAGCCCGGACATCGCCGCGCGTGTCGAAGCCGCCGTCGCCCAGCTCGACTACACGCCGAGCCCGATGGCTCAGGCGCTGAGTCACGGCCGCTCGCGACTCATCGGCCTGATCGTGGCCGACATCACCAATCCTTATTCGGTTGCGGTGTTGCGCGGTGCCGAGAAGGCCTGCCAGGACGCCGGCTACCTCGTGATGCTGTTCAACCTTGGCAACGACATCGATCGCGAACGCGAGGCCATCGATGCGCTGGCCGGCTACCAGGTCGACGGATTCATCCTGAACACGCTGGGCCGCGGGGTGGGTCTCGCCGACGCCGAGGCGCTGCATGGCAAGCCGGCGGTGCTGGTGGACCGCCGGCATGCGGGCATGCACACCGATTTCGTCTCCCTCGACAACGGCGCGGCCATGAAGGCGGCCTGCGGCCATCTGGTCGAAGGTGGATTCCGCGAACTGCTCTACATCACGGAGCCGCTCAAGGGCGTGAGCTCGCGGCGCGAACGCGCGACTGCCTTCGGTGGCTGCATGGCGGCGCACGAGCCACGCGTGGCCGGCGAGGTGTTCGAGTGCACGGGCGAGGACAGCGACAACCTCGATGCCGCGCTGCGTGCGTTGCAAAAGCGTGCCAAGCGCGGCCGGCGCGCGGCAGTGCTAGCCGGCAATGCGGTCGTGACGCTGCGCGTCGCGAGCGCGATGGCGCGGCTGGGACTGCGTTTTGGCACCGATATCGGCTTCGTGGGATTCGACGACCCGGATTGGGCGCCGCTCATCGGCCCCGGCCTGAGCGCCATCGCGCAACCCACCGATGCAATCGGCCGTACGGCGGCGACCTGCCTGATCGAGCGTCTGCAGGGCCTCGAAGGGCCGCCGAGGCAGTTGCTGCTGCCGGGCGAGTTGATCGTTCGAGGTTCGTCAGGCACGGCCTGATCCGCCACCGCCGTTTCGACGGGGCCTCTCGTCATTTCGTCGGGAAGGCCTCCGTCTTCGACGCTCTGGCAGCTTCCGGCTGGCTGCAATCCCTCCTAGAGTCATTCGCAACAGCAGCGAAATGCGCTTGAGGAGCATCACATGGCAGCGCCAACCATCCGCAAGGTCCTGGTCCTCGGCGCCGGCAAGATCGGCGGCACGGTGGCTGACATGGTGGCCGAGTACCACCGCCTTCCCGTCACGCTCTCAGACCGGCAGCATGCGCGACACGAGCCCGACGACCGGCTGGTGACGCGCACCATCGTCGATGTCGAGGACGATGCTTCGCTGGCCGATGCGTTTGCGGGGCATGACGTGGTCATCAACGCGCTGCCGTTCTTTCTTGCGGCGCGCGTTGCAGCCGCTGCGCGCAGTGCGGGCGTGCACTACTTCGACCTGACCGAAGATGTTGCAGCCACCACTGCGATCCGCGCGCTGGCCGTGGGCTCGGACTCCGTGCTGATGCCGCAGAGTGGTCTCGCGCCCGGTGTGATCGGCATGCTCGGTGCGCATCTCGCAGGGCGCTTCGAGACTCTCTACGACCTGCACCTGCGCGTCGGCGCGCTCTCGCGGCACGCGACCAATGGTCTGCGCTACAACTTCACTTGGAGCATCGACGGCGTCATCAACGAGTACTGCCATCCGTGCGCGGCCATCGCCCAAGGCCAATTGGTGTCGGTGCCGCCGCTGGAAGGGCACGAGACGCTTGTGCTCGACGGCGACACCTACGAAGCCTTCAACACCTCCGGCGGACTCGGCACGCTGTGCGAAACGCTTGCGGGCCGCGTGCGCAACCTCGACTACAAGACGATCCGCTATCCGGGCCATCGCGATGCGATGAAGCTGCTGCTGCATGACCTGCGGCTGGTCGAGCGGCGCGACCTCCTGCGGCAGGTGCTAGAGAACGCAGTGCCGCACAGTCGCGAGGACATGGTGATCGTCTTCGCCTCCGCGTCCGGCTTGCGTGGAGGGCGCCTCGAGCAGGAGACGCGCCTGGCCCGCATCCACGGCGGTCGCCTGCGCGGAGTGGACCGCACTGCGATCGAACTGGCGACAGCGGCTGGCGTGGTCGGTGTCTTCGAACTTCTCAGCTCGGGTCGGCTGCCTTCGAACGGCTTCGTGGGCCAGGAGCAGGTCGCGCTCGACGCCTTCCTTTCGACCCGCGTCGGAAGCTGCTATGCCCAACTGGCCGAATCGACGGCGGGCCGGACGTCCGCCGCGTCGCACCACGGAACCACCTTCGCTCATACTTGGCCACCCCAGGCGCGACGCCGGACCCGGAAGGAGCCACATACATGAACGACGCGAACGATCTGTCCGCACTTTTCGATCGCTGCGGCATCGCCGCTTCCCAACGCACCGGTGGAACGCTGGCCGTCCGCTCGGCCGTCGACGGGGCGGAACTCGCGCAATTGCATGAAACGCCGGAGGCATCGATGCCCGAGGTGATCGCGCGCGCCAAGTCTGCATTCGTGCGCTGGCGCGAAGTGCCCGCGCCGGTGCGTGGCGAACTCGTGCGCCTCTGGGGCGAGGAACTGCGGAAGGGCAAGGCCGACATCGGGCGCGTGGTCTCGGTGGAGGTCGGCAAGATCGCGCAGGAAGGCCTCGGCGAAGTGCAGGAAGGCGTCGACATCTGCGAATTCGCACTGGGGCTCTCGCGGCAGCTCCATGGCAAAACCATCGTCTCGGAGCGGCCCGGCCACCGCATCATGGAGCAGTACCACCCGCTCGGGCCAGTGGCGATCATCACTGCGTTCAACTTCCCGAGCGCCGTCTTCGCGTGGAACGCAGCGATCGCACTGGTGTGCGGCGATCCGGTGATCTTCAAGCCTTCCGAGAAGGCACCGCTCTCCGGCCTTGCCACCTTCAAGGCACTGGAGCGCGCCATCGCACGCTTCGGTGATCGCGCACCGGAGGGCCTGGCGCAGATCGTGATCGGTCGCGCTGCGCAGGCACAGGCGCTGGTCAACAGCCCCGACATCCCGCTCGTCTCGGCCACAGGCTCGACACGCATGGGTCGCGAAGTCGGCCCGCGCGTGGCGGCACGCTTCGGCCGGCGCATCCTCGAACTCGGCGGCAACAACGCGATGATCGTGACGCCCCATGCGGACATCGACATGGCGCTCCGGGCGATCCTCTTCAGTGCCGTAGGCACCGCGGGCCAGCGGTGCACATCGCTGCGGCGGCTCATCGTGCATCGCTCGGTGAAGGATGTCCTGATTCCGAAACTGCTGGCGGCCTACGAGAGCCTGCCCATCGGCCATCCGCTGGAAGAGGGCACGCTCGTCGGCCCGCTGATCGACGAAGGGGCGTTCAACACACTGCAGCTTGCCATCGCCGAGGTCGAGGCCAATGGCGGCCGCATGCTCATCGGTGGCAACCGCGTGCTGGCCGATCGCTTTCGGAAGGCCTTCTACGTGCGTCCGGCCATCGCGGAGATGACGGTGCAGACGGAACTGGTCCGGCGCGAAACCTTCGGGCCGCTGCTCTACGTGATGGTCTACGACGACCTCGATGAAGCGATCGAGATCCACAACGATGTGCCGCAAGGGCTCTCGTCGTGCATCTTCTCGAACGACATGCGCGAGGTCGAGCGCTTCATCTCGGCTTCTGGCTCCGACTGCGGCATGGCGAACGTCAACATCGGGCCGAGCGGTGCGGAGATCGGTGGTGCGTTCGGTGGCGAGAAGGAGACCGGCGGCGATCGCGAAAGCGGCTCCGATGCGTGGAAGCAGTACATGCGGCGCACGACCAACACCATCAACTACTCGACCGAGCTGCCGCTCGCGCAAGGCATCCGGTTCGGCTGATTCGCAATCGCTAAGCCGCAAGCCGCACTGGAATACGGCGACGACCGAACCCACTCTTGAATGCGCCGAAGCGACCCGCGACCGGCGTGCCGCAATGCGGGCAAGTCCCGCGCTCGTCGAGGCTGCATTCGAGCACCAGATACCAATCGCGCCGAACCAGCGGCTCGTGGCACGACGGACAGAAGGTGGTCCCGCCTTCGACGTCGTGCACGTTGCCTGTGTAGACGTGATGCAGCCCGTTGCCAAGCGCGATGGCGCGGGCGCGCGTGAGCGTGGCCGGCGGGGTCGGGGCCACGTCCAGCATCTTGTAGTCCGGATGAAAGGCGGAGAAGTGCAGCGGCACATCAAGGCCGAGGTGGTCCGCGATCCAGCGCGTCATCGCTTCGATCTCCGCGCTGTCGTCGTTGTGGCCGGGAATCAGCAGCGTCGTGATCTCCAGCCAGCAGCGCGTTTCGTGCTTCAGGTACTGCAGCGTATCGAGCACAGGCGCGAGATGCGCGCCGGTCTGCTGGAAGTAGAAGCGCTCGGTGAAGCCCTTGAGGTCGACGTTCGCCGCGTCCATCCGCTCGTAGAACGCACGTCGCGGTTCCGCGTGCATGTAGCCGGCGGTCACTGCCACGCTGTGCAGACCAAGCGCATGACAGGCATCTGCGGTGTCCATCGCGTACTCGGCAAAGATCACCGGGTCGTTGTAGGTGAAGGCCACGCTGTCAGCGCCGCTTTCCCGGGCGGCCTGGGCGATTCGTTCGGGCGAGGCCGCATCCATCAGCCGATCAAGTTCGCGGCTCTTCGAGATGTCCCAGTTCTGGCAGAACTTGCAGGCCAGGTTGCAGCCGGCTGTGCCGAAGCTCAAGACGCTGCTGCCGGGGAAGAAATGATTGAGTGGCTTCTTTTCGATCGGGTCGATACAGAAGCCTGAACTGCGTCCGTAGGTGGTGAGCACCATCGTGTCGCCGACGCGCTGTCGCACGAAGCACATGCCGCGCTGGCCTTCGTGCAGGCGACAGTCGCGCGGACAGAGGTCGCACTGGATACGTCCGTCGTCGAGACGGTGCCACCAATGCGCCGGCCGGTCCATGGCGCTCACGCCTCGAAGGCGATCGCGCTGTAGCCGACGACGCGATCGTGGTCGCCTGCGGTGTCGCCGGAGTTGCGCAGGTCGAGCAGGCGTGGCTTCAATCCATGGTGACGCGCGGCCAGCAGCGCGCCGTTGATCGCTTCCGAGCCGCAGGCTTCGTGGGGCGTGAGCCCGGCATCGAAGCGCAAGATGCGCTGCACCGTCGCCTTGTCGGCAAGCTTCGCCTTCGCGTACGGCAGGTAGTGCGAGAGGTCGGAGCTGATGACGATCAACGTCTCATCGCCGCCCCAGAGTCGTTCGAGCACCTCCGCCACCGCAGCGCCGCCGGTATCGCCGACGACCAGCGGCAGGAGCGTGAACTCGCCCAGTGCGGCCTGCAGGAAGGGCAGGTGCACCTCCAGCGAATGCTCCTGCGCATGTGCGCGGTCGCTGCGGATGACCTGCGGGAGATCGGCGATGCGGTCCAGCAGTTCGCGATCGATCGGAATCCGCCCCAGCGGCGTCTGGAACGCGTTGGCCTCCGGGGCAGCCAGGCCATTCACCCACACCCGATGCGCAGGCCCCAGCAGCACGACGCGGCGAATCGGCGGTGCATCCGGATGCCGGAGCAGCGCATAGGCACTCGCGGCGATGGCACCGGAATAGGCGTAGCCCGCGTGCGGTGCAATCAGCAGCTTCGGCCGTGGGTGCGTTTCGACGTTTCCGTGGACGCCATCACGCAGAAAGCCATCCACCTGTTCCCGCAACTCGCGTGGCGCGGAGGGGTAGAACAAGCCACAGACGGCGGCATGGCGCACGGCAGGCATGAGGGCAACTCCAGCCCTTGAATTTGAACCTTCCGCAGCCGGAAATCAACCGGCGGTTACTCAGTCGGAGGGAGGCGGAGGAACCGCGCTGCGGCGGTCCAGTTTGCGGCTGAGCACCACCGAGGTGTGCGTGTGCTGGATACCTTCGATGAGCCCGATGCCGTCGAGCAGGGCGTCCAGCTGCTCGTTGGTTTCGCAGCGCAGGAGCACCATGTAATCGAATTGCCCGCTGACGGCCGAGACTTCCTCGACCTCGGGTAACCGTTCCAGTGCACGCATCACTGCGGCGCCCGTTTTTGGTGCAACGCTGAGCCCGCAATAGGCGCGCACCGCCGCTTCCTCGAGCCGCTTGCCGAGGCGCACGCCGTAGCCAGCGATCACCCCCTCGCGTTCGAGCCGGGCAATGCGCGCGACGATCGTGGTGCGCGCCACGCCGAGCTTGCGCGCGAGCAGCGCAGCCGACTCGCGCGCGTTGGCTTGCAGCAGGCTCAGCAGGTGGCGGTCGGTGTCGTCCAACGCCTTGGCGATGCCTTATTCGACTTCGGCGATCAGTTCGATCTCGACGCAGGCGCCGAAGGGGATCTGCGCGACGCCGAATGCGCTGCGCGCATGCGCGCCTTTCTGGGCACCGAACACTTCCGCGAAAAACTCGCTCGCGCCATTGGTCACCAGATGCTGCTCGGTGAAGCTGCCGGTGGAGTTGACGAGGCTCATCACCTTCACGATGCGCTTGACCTTGTCGAGGTTGCCGATCGCCGCGTTCAGCGTGCCGAGCAGGTCGATCGCGATGGCGCGGGCGGCCTGCTTGCCTTCTTCGGTCGTCATGTTGGCGCCGAGCTGGCCAACCCACGGCTTGCCGTCCTTCTTGGCGATGTGGCCGGAGAGGAAGACCAGGTTGCCGGTCTGCACGAAAGGTACGTAGGCCGCGGCGGGAACGGAGACGGGCGGCAGCGTGATGCCGAGGCTCTTGAGTTTGTCCTGGATGCTCATGGAATGTCCTTGTTGTCGGTTGGCAGGGAGTCGGATGGCGGATTGTCCGCCACCGGGTCGGCCTGGGCGCGCGCGGCGTTCGCGGCTTCATCGCGCCGTTCCTCGATGGGCTGCACCGTGACGCCGACGTTGAGCGTGTGACGTGCGCCGCCATGCAGCACGCCTCGCATGGGCGAGACATCGGAATAGTCGCGGCCGATCGCGAGCGTCACGTAGTCTTCCCCGGGCTGGCGGCCGTTGGTCGGGTCGAAGTCGACCCAGTCGCCCGGACCGTCGGCGCCGGGAAGGTAGACCGACACCCACGCATGCGATGCGTCAGCACCTACCAGACGCGGCTGGCCGGGCGGTGGCTGGGTGAGCAGGTAGCCGCTCACGTAGCGCGCCGGGAGCCCCATGGTGCGCATGCACGCGATCATGATGTGGGCGAAGTCCTGGCACACCCCGCGACGCTGCGCGAGCGCCTCGATCGCGGGTGTGCTGATCTCCGTGCTCTCGGCGTCGTAGTCGAAGTCGTTGAACATGCGCAGCGTGAGGTCCATCGCGACGTCGAAGGCCGGGCGGCCGGCGGCGAAGCTCGGGCGCGCATAGGCGGCGAAATCATCGTGGCGTGGCACGTAGCGCGACGGAAACAGGAATTCGGCCGCGGGGTCGTAGTGTGAATCCTTGACGTAGCGGAATCGCTCGCGCACCTCTTCCCACGGCAGTTCGCGCGCGACCGAGGCAGGCAGCTCTGGCACGGACGTCTCGACCACGCTTTCGGCGGTAACGAGGAGTTCCTCGTGCGTCGAATCGAGCGCGAAGAAGGTCCGTGCATTGCCGTACACGTCGGGCGATTCGCTGCTCTGCACCGGCGGCGGCGTGATCGTCAGCGCATGGCTCACCAGCCGCTGCGAAGCCGTGGTCATCGGCTTGAGGTGCGCAAGATGCTGCGCCGTATCGACCGGCGGCGTGTAGTCGTAGCGCGTGAAGTGCGTGACGTGAAGCAGCATGGTCAGGCTCCGACAGAGCGCAGGGACTCGGATGTCAGCGTGAAGTAGCGCGTGCCGATCGCGTCCGACACGTGGTAGGACGCCGTCTCGCACGCGGTGCAGAGGTCGACCAGCGCGGCGTATTGCGATTCGGGGCCGGCCTCGCAGAGGTGCTCGAGCGTCCAGCTGTCGGGGTCGGGCAGTTCGTACGACAGCGCCGAGAGCTTGCCCGGCGCACTGCCCGCGAGCTTGGCGATCCGCTTGCGCAGGGTGTGAGTGACCCATGCGAGCGAGCGCGGGTTGTCGCCGTCGAGTACCAGCAGGTCGACCATCGTCGCGACGTCGCGCCGCTGCTGATAGCGCGCGTGGAAGGTGATGGTGCTGTCGAACAGCGCGACCATTGCCTCGAAGCCGGACACCTCGTGCACCGCGCCGGTTTCGAAGCCCGCCGCAAGTGCGCTGGAAAGAAAAGCCAGCCGTTCGATGTGCCGCCCGATGGACAGCAGGCGCCAGGCATCGTCGCGCGTCATGCGGTCGGTCTGCGCGCCGGTCATCGCGGCGAGGGCAGCGCTTGCGGATTCGAGCAGGCGCAGCGCGGCGCCGGACTCGTAGCCCGCCTCGCCTTTCTCGCCCGCCTGTTCGGCGCTGCGGCGCAGGAAGTCGGCCTCGGCACGCACGATCTGGTTCCAGTGGTCCTGCGACAGTCGCTCGCGCACTGCAGCAGCGGCGCGCCGCACGCAACTCAGGCTGAAGCCGACGCTGCCGCCACGCTCGACATCGCCGAGTTCCGCAATCAGCGCGCGTTCGAACACGCGGCGCGACTTCGGCAGGCTCGGCACCTCGCGCGGCACGAGTGCGTTGCGTTCCGTGAGCTGGTGCAGCCAGTTGAGCAGTGCGCGGGAAGACACTTCTTCGCCGCCGAGCAGGTCGAGCGTGACGCGCGCGAGGCGCACCGCGTTCTCGGCGCGCTCGGTGTAGCGGCCGAGCCAGTACATGTTCTCCGCAGCGCGGCTGGTGACCGGCGCGCGGTGCCGCGCCAGCGAAGCCGGCGTCGCCTGCGAGTGCAGGCGCGTGGTCATGTCGACTTCGTCGAGCGTCTGCACCCAGACATCGGCGCTGCTGCCACCGCGCTGCATCGAGGCGATCTGTGCGTCGGGCCCGGCGAGCCGCGCGAGGCCGCCTGGCAGCACGCGCCACGACTGCGGACCGTCACTGATCGCGAAGACGCGCAGCAGCACGGCACGTGGCGCGATGTGGCCCCGGTCGAAGTTCTGCGTCCACGTCGGCATCTGCGACAACGGGAGATAGCTCTGTACCGTGTGCTCCTCGCCCCGGCGCATGATGCGGCCCGCCCATTCATCGAGTCCGCGCTGGCCCATGCGGGTGCCGAGTACCGAGTCGAAGCTGGTGTGCGAATCGTCGCCGGGGTAGGTGGCCTTGATCGCGCAGTCGGACAGCAGCGGCAGCACCGCTTCCATCGCGGCGCGCTCGCCGCACCACCAGGTTGGGAGTGCCGGTAGCTGCAGTTTTTCGTCGAGCAGGCGCCGCGCGAGCGCCGGAAGGAATCCGAGCAGCGCCGGCGATTCAAGAAACGCCGAGCCCGGCATGTTGGCCACGAGGACGTTGCCGGCGCGGATCGCCTGCAGCAGCCCGGGCACGCCCAGCGTGGAATCGGGGCGCAGCTCCAGCGGATCGAGGAACTGGTCGTCCAGCCGCTTGATGAGGCCGTGCACCGGCCGCAGGCCCTGCAGCGTCTTGAGGTAGAGCCGCTGGTCGCGCACCGTGAGGTCGCTGCCCTCGACCAGCGTGATGCCGAGGTAGCGCGACAGGTAGGCGTGCTCGAAGTAGGTCTCGTTGTACGGCCCGGGCGTCAGCAGCGCGATGTGCGGCGGCTGGCCGGCAGGGCACATGCGCTGCAGCCCTTCCATCATCGCGTTGTAGGTCGCGGCGAGGCGCTGCACATGCAGGTTCTCGAAGGCCTGCGGAAACTGGCGCGCGATCGCGAGGCGGTTCTCCAGCAGATAGCCGAGCCCCGAGGGCGCCTGCGTGCGCTGCGAGACCACCCACCAGTTGCCGTCCGGGCCGCGCGCGAGGTCGAAGGCCGCAATGTGCAGCCAGGTGTCGCCCGGCGGCTTGACGCCGTGCATGGCGCGCAAATAGCCCGCATTGCCCTGCACCAGCGCTGGCGGCAGCAGCCCTTCAGAGAGCAGTTGCTGCGGCCCGTAGACGTCGGCCATCACGCGGTCGAGCAGGCGCGCGCGCTGCTGCACGCCGGCCTCGATCTGCGCCCAGCTCTCGGGCGAGAGGATCAGCGGAAAGAGATCGAGAGACCAGGGCCGCTGCGGCCCGTTGGCCGAGTCGGCATAGACGTTGTAGGTGACGCCGTTGTCGCGGATCTGCCGCTCCAGGCTGACCGCTCGGCGCGGCAGGTCGTCGAAGCCGCCGGGGCCGAGGTTCTCGAAGAAGCCGGCCCAGGAGGGCGCGAGCGGCGCATGTTCCCCGGGCGCGAGATCGGTTTCATCCGCGGCTGGCGCAGCGGGCGGGACCGACGCTGCGTCATACAAAGGGGCCGGTTGTGAAGGCGTGCCCTGCCGTGTGGTGGTCTGCGGCGTCGCGATGCCGCGCAGCTCGTCGAAATGCCCCGGCGCGGCCGGCGGCGCGATAGCGGATGCCAGCTCGGCAGGCGCCTCCAGCGCCTGGGCATCGAAGAGGGATGTGTTGTGTGAATCCACTGTGAGATTATGAGTTCACCCCCAGCCTCGCCCACTCCATGTGGCTCTGCACCCCCTCGCCGGGGGCAACCCCGGCGGCCCGGCAGAGCCGGTTCCGCGGGGTTCCTGGATTTGGGGTCGTTACCGTCGCAGATCCAGCGTGAACGGAAACTCGCGGCTGCCGCTGATCTCGATCGTTGCCGGCGGCGTGGTCATCAGGCCCGGCGTATGACCCATGCGCGTGAAGCGTGCATGGCGGCGGCTTTCCGCTTCGTAGGCGTTGACCGGGAAGGTGTCGTAGTTGCGCCCGCCCGGGTGCGCGACGAAGTACTGGCAACCGCCGAGCGATCGCTTCATCCAGGTGTCGACGATGTCGAAAGTCAGCGGCGCATGAACGCCGATGGTCGGATGGAGCGACGACGGTGGATTCCACGCCTTGTAGCGCACGCCCGCAACGAACTCGCCTGTGGTGCCAGTGGGCTGCAGCGGCAGCACCTGGCCGTTGACGGTGATGACGTGGCGGCTTTCGTTCATGCCGGTGACGCGAATCTCGACGCGTTCCAGCGATGAATCCACATAGCGCGCAGTGCCACCGGCTGTGCCTTCCTCGCCCATCACATGCCATGGCTCGAGCGCGTTGCGCAGCGACAACTCGACGCCCATCGCCTGCACCTGCCCGACCAGCGGGAAGCGGAACTCGAAATGTGGCGCGAACCAGTTCGGATCGAAAGCGAAGCCCGCCTGGCGCATTTCGCTGATCACGTCCTCGAAATCCATCTGCACGAAGGTCGGCAGCAGGAAGCGGTCGTGCAGCTCGGTGCCCCAGCGGGTGGCCGGCGCGGTGTAAGGCGCGTCCCAGAAGCGGGCGACCAGCGCACGCAGCAGCAGTTGCTGCGCGATGCTCATGCGCGCATGCGGCGGCATCTCGAAGGCACGCAGCTCAAGCAGGCCGAGGCGGCCGGTGCTGGAATCGGGCGAGTAGAGCTTGTCGATGCAGAACTCGCTGCGGTGCGTGTTGCCCGTGACGTCGATGAGGATGTTGCGCAGCGTGCGGTCGACCAGCCATGCGGGCATGTTCTGGCCGTAGATCTCGCGGTTGCGTGCGATTTCCTTGAGCGCGATCTCCAGCTCGTAGACCTGGTCGTTGCGCGCTTCGTCCACGCGCGGCGCCTGGCTGGTCGGGCCGATGAACATACCCGAGAAGAGATAGCTCAGCGACGGATGGTTGTGCCAGTAGAGCAGCAGGCTTGCAAGCAGCTCGGGCCGGCGCAGGAAGGGGCTGTCCGCCGGCGTTGCACCGCCCAGCACGAAGTGGTTGCCACCGCCGGTGCCGGTGTGGCGGCCGTCGGTCATGAACTTCTCGGCCGACAGGCGCGTCTCGAAGGCCGCGTGATAGAGGAACTCGGTGTGGTCGACCAGCTCGCCCCAGTTGTGCGCGGGATGGATGTTGACTTCGATCACGCCGGGGTCGGGCGTGACCTGCAGCATCTTCAGGCGCGGATCGCGCGGCGGGGGGTAGCCCTCGATGACGATCTTCACGCCGAGTTCTTCGGCCGTGGCTTCGACCGCCGCGACCAGGTCGAGGTAGTCCTCCAGCCGCGCGAGCGGCGGCATGAAGACGTAGAGCACGCCGGAAGCGCTGCCGACCTTCTCGGCCGCGGGTCCGTTGGCGCGGCGCGGGTCGCGCACTTCGACACAGAGGGCGGTGCGCGTGATCCAGTGGGCGGATTCGCCTCGGCGCGGCTGGCGCGTCGCGGTCGGATCCTGCCCCGCGTCGCGCAAGCCGGCGGCGTCGCCCGGCGACTGCATCCGCAGTGCGCTCGGTGTGGCTTGCGGTGCGCGGAAGTCGTAAGGCACCGCACTGCGGTCGGCATCGCCTTCCGCAAATCCCCCGGCGTAGCCGGTGTAGCGGGCGCGGTAGTCGGCCGAGCTCGGCAGACCGGCACGCGGCGCCGTCGGGTCGCGTTCGATGAGGTAGGGGTAGTCGCCCTTGCTGGCCCACGGCTGCGAATCGAGCGGCAGGCGGTAGCCCATCGGCGAATCGCCGGGCATCAGGTAGAGGCGATCGTCGCGCAGGAACCAGGGGCCGGTCTTCCAGCCGGGGCCGGCGAGCGCGGGTGCGTCGCCGTCGGCATTGGAGGCCTCGATGGGCAGCATGTAGCCGATCACCGCGTCCAGCTTCTGCGTGAACACCCGGCGCAAGCGCATACGCTCCATCTCGTCGTCGAGCTTCGACTCGAAGGGGTCGACGTTCACCGGCAGCCGGCGTTCGCGCCAGAGGTAGTAGTAGACGTCTTCGTAGCCCGGCTGGATGTAGCGCTCGGTCAGTCCGAGTCGCTGCGCCAGCGCATTGGTGAAGCGGCGGGCGTCCTCGCTGGTGTAGTTGGTCGGATGGCGTTCGTCTGCGAACAGGTCGGGGTTGTGCCAGATCCTTTCGCCGTCCGCGCGCCAGAAGATCGACAGCGCCCAGCGCGGCAATTGCTCGCCCGGATACCACTTGCCCTGCCCGAAGTGCAGGAAGCCGCCGTCGCCGTATTCGGCACGCAGCTTTTGCACCAGCTCGGTCGCGTAGCCGCGCTTGGTGGGGCCGAGCGCGTCGGTGTTCCACTCGGCCGCGTCGCGGTCGGTGGTCGCGACATAGGTCGGCTCGCCGCCCATCGTCAGGCGCACGTCGCCGGCCTTCAGGCGTTTATCGACCGCTTCACCCAGGGCGAGCACTTCGGCCCATTGGTCCTCGGTGTAAGGCTTGGTCACGCGCGGAGATTCGTAGATGCGCGTGACTTTCATCTCGTGGCCGAAATCGACCTTCGCTTCGTCGACAGCGCCTTCGATCGGCGCGGCGCTCGACGGCGTCGGCGTGCAGGCGAGCGGGATGTGGCCTTCACCGGCCAGCAGGCCCGACGTGGCATCGAGCCCGATCCAGCCAGCGCCCGGCAGGTACACCTCGCACCAGGCGTGCAGGTCGGTGAAATCGACCGTGGTGCCGCTCGGGCCGTCGAGCGATTTCACATCTGGCGTGAGCTGGATCAGGTAGCCCGACACGAAGCGCGCCGCCAGGCCGCAATGCCGCAGCAGTTGCACCAGCAGCCAGCCCGAGTCACGGCACGAGCCCGAACCCTTGGAGAGCGTTTCTTCCGGCGTCTGCACACCGGGTTCCATGCGGATCAGGTAGTTGACGTCCTGTTGCACCTGCTGGTTGATCTGGACCAGGAAGTCGATGGTGCGCTGTTCCTTGCGGTCGATCTTGTCGAGATAGGCCTGCACCAGCGGCGTGGGCGCATCGGCGACGAGGTAGGGCGCGAGTTCCTGCGCCTGCGCTTCGGTGTACTTGAAGGGGAAGTTCTCGGCCTGCGGTTCGAGGAAGAAGTCGAAGGGGTTGTAGACCGCCATCTCGACGACCAGATCGACCGTGACCTTGAAGGCCGTCGTCTTCTCGGGGAACACCAGCCGCGCAAGGTAGTTCGCGAACGGGTCCTGCTGCCAGTTGATGAAGTGCTGCTCGGGCTCGACCCGAAGCGAATACGAGATCACGTTGCTCCGGCAATGCGGCGCAGGTCGCAAGCGGATGACCTGTGGGCCCAATTGCACCGGACGGTCGTACTTGTAGTGAGTGACGTGGTGGAGCGCGGCGTGAATGGACATGTTGTTCAGTGCGTCGGTCGTGCCTCGGGTGAGACGCATACTAGCCGACACAGAAAGCAATTAGCGCGCCAAAAAAGTCGCGTGACAGGGAGCGAATTGAGGTATGCAGGGATGGGATGTGCGCGGCCTGCGGGTTCTGGCCGCGATGCTGGGTTTCGTACTTGGAACGGCGTTGCAGCTGCAGCAGGGTGTGCTGTGGCGGGAAGCGGTCTATGTGGCGCTCCTGGTGGGCGCGGTCGTCGGCGGATTCATTTTGCGTCCGCTGGAGCGGCCTTGGCGGGGCGCGCTCGTGCTGCCTGTGGCGCTGCTGCTTGGCGGAATGGCTGGTGCAGGCTCCGCGGGCTGGCGCTCGGTAGTCTTCACTGCGGACGCCTTGCCCGCGGCCCTGGAAGGCCGCGATCTGGTGGTGACTGGCGTGGTCGCGCAGATGCCGCTGCGCAATGAAAGCGGATTGCGGTTCGCACTCGAAGTCGAATCGGCGCGCTGGCCGGGCACTGCGGATGACAGCCGTGTGACGCCGGATGTGCCGCCGCGCATTTCCCTCGGCTGGTATGCCGACGCAGGGGGCGAACTCGCTGCGCCGATACACGCAGGCGAACGCTGGCGCCTGCCGGTGCGGCTGAAGGCGCCGCACGGCAACCTCAATCCTCACGGCTTCGACTACGAGTTGCGCCTGTGGGAGCAGGGCGAGCAGGCCACCGGCTACGTGCGTGGCGGAATTCCAGCGCCAGAGCGCATCGCGACGACATGGCGCCATCCGATCGAGCGCGCGCGGGAATCTGAAAGCGCAGCTCGCAACGTTCGAAGCGTCCGGGGAGTAAGGCATTCGGTTCGGACGCTGCCAACGAATACGACATGGCGGCAAAGGACGTGAAGGCAAGCTTGCTCAAGCAAGTCTTCGGTGGTAAGCCGCACGCTTGGCTCCTATCAAGCAGATGAGGGCAGGGCGCTTGTATTGGCGTACCGGCCCATCTTCGTAGCCACGGAACCTAACTGAGAACTTCCCAATGTGTTCGTCCTTGACGCGTTCCTCCGTGAACACGTTGAAGCGTTCAACACTGCGGTGAAACGCTGCCTTCAATTCCCGACGCACAGCATATAGTTCGTCGGGTGGTTCTCCATCAGCTACCGCAAGTTCAGCTTCCTCGTGGCGTTCAACGAGCGCCCACGCTTTCTCTTCAAACATCAGCACGTCAGCTTCAGGTTCGACCACCGCCGTTTCGTGGTGCTGTATCTGCATTTCGAGCGCGTTCAGCTTCTCCCGTACCAACGCCGGATTCATCAAGCCGTCTGCTACAAGGTCGATCAATCGGGCCTGTTGTTCCTTCAGCGCCTTGAGTTCAGCAGAAACTACCACCTTGACGGTGGGCTTCTTGTCGAGCAACGCAACATAGTCATGCTCTTGGTCCAAGAGGAGCCAGCCAATCACTTCCTTTTCAAACGCGTCGTAGTTGATGAAGCTGCGATGCTCGCACCCGGTACGGTCCAACGCGCTGACGCATTTCAAATATCTTTGCGAGACCGTCTTGCTGGCCCGGAAGAACCGGAGGCGTGAACCACAGTGGCCGCAGAAGAGCAGGCCAGTGAAGATGTTGGGTTCGTCCTCGGCACGTCTACCTCGCTTCGTCCCGATTGATCCGTCCATCAAGCGCTGTACGTCGTAAAACTCCGCTTTGGAAAGGATCGGTGGGTAGTAGTCGAGCAGAGGCGCTAGTCCTGCTTGACTGATGCGGGTGCCGATGACTGCTGGATTCTTTAGGAGTCGGGCGACCTGCGGCGTAGACCATTTCCACCCGTAGGCTTGGTTCAAATGCCGTGCGATCCGCATGGAGCCGATGGCTTCAGCCCGCATTTTGAAGACCTCACGAACGATTTGGGCTTCGTCCTCAACGATGGTGAACCCTCGTCTGTCCGGCGTGACCTTCAGCCACTTGGGAACCTTGCCATGCTTGAAGCCTTGAGCAAGTTTGGCGGCCTTGACCTCCTTGCCGCGCATGCTCTTGGTGGCGCTTTCCTCGTGGGCGCGACTCATCACCATGATTGAGCCGAAGAGCATCATCCCGCCGTCACTGATGATCGCGTCACGGGTGTAGACCTTTTCGTGATCCTTGATCGTGACAAGAGTGATGCCACGATTGACGATGCCGATAAAAAGCTGGAGGGCGTCAAGGATGTTTGCGCGCGAGATTCGGTCCAGGCTTTCGACGATGAGGGTGACATCGTTGGGAATCAGCCCCTCATCGACGGCGGCAAGGAATTTTCCGAGGGCGCCTTCCTTGGAGTTCTTGCCTTTGAATGCGGACACGCCAGCGTCGGTGTAGACGGTGTCAAGGACCAGTCCCTTCCGGTCGGCGTATTCCTGCGCACTGGTCGATTGGCGGCGGCGTGAGTCGCCCTCATCTTGGGCTTTGCTTGACCAGCGCTGGTAGCTGATTGCTATCTTGGGCATGAGCGTGCCTGGTTAGTGAACACTGTCAATTTTAAACTAAAGTAACCTTTATCGGGCTCCACGTGACGATGTTTGCGTGGCTCGCCGCACAGGTGGTCGAAAAGCTCTGGCGGCGCAGCGGCAGGCTGATGCTTCGTTGGCCCGCGCAGCATGCGGGTCTGGCGGGCGGCGTGGCGCTGGCGGCGCTCTATGCGGCCTTCAGCGGCTGGGGTGTGCCGTCCCAGCGAACGGTATGGATGCTCGCGGTGGTGGGTCTGCTCCGTCTCGGCGGGCGATCGTGGCCGTGGCCATTGGTGTGGCTCGTGGTCTGCACGGCGGTGGTCGCGATCGATCCGTGGGCGCTGATGCAGCCGGGCTTCTGGCTCAGCTTCGTCGCTGTGGGGGTTCTCTTCGCCGCCGGCAACGGGGGGCCGGACGATGCGTCCGCAGGCATGGCAGCGCGCTTTCATCGCCTTCTGCGTGAACAGTGGGTCGTCACGCTGGCGCTGACGCCGCTCACGCTGTTGCTGTTCCAGCAAATCTCGGCCGTCGGGCTGCCTGCGAATCTGATTGCGATTCCCTGGGTGACGCTCGTGATCACGCCGCTTTCCATGCTCGGCGTGTTGGTGCCTTTCCTGTGGAACGCTGCTTCATGGGCGGTCCAGGCGCTGTCCTGGGTGCTGGAGTGGCTCGCGAGGTGGCCGTTCGCGACGCTGTCGATGCACACGCCACCGCTCTGGATGGCCGTCGCGGGCGTTCTGGGCGGCATCGTGGTCGCCATGCGCCTGCCGTGGTCGGTTCGCGCGCTGGGGCTGCCGCTGCTGGTGCCGGCGCTGCTCTGGCAATCCCCGCGTCCACCGACGGGCGAGTTCGAACTGCTGGCCGCCGACATCGGGCAGGGCAATGCGGTGCTGGTGCGAACCGCGTCGCACAGCCTGCTGTATGACGCGGGGCCGCGCTACAGCCTCGACAGCGATGCCGGCCATCGCGTGCTGGTGCCGCTCCTGCGTGCCTTCGGCGAGCGGCTGGACACCGTCGTCCTGAGCCATCGGGACACGGACCACACCGGCGGCGCGCCGGCGGTGCTGGCGATGCAGCCGCAGGCGAAGCTCCTGAGCTCGATCGAGGCCGACCATCCGCTCCAGACGCTGCGCAAGGCGGAGCGCTGCGTCGCCGGCCAGCGCTGGACCTGGGATGGCGTCGATTTCGAGATCCTCCATCCGGCCGACAGCGACTACAGCAGCTTCACCAAGCCGAACGCCATCTCCTGCGTGCTGCGCGTCGGCAACGGTCGCGCGACGGCGTTGCTCGCGGGTGACATCGAGCAATTGCAGGAAGCCGCATTGACCCTGCGCCACGCCGATTTGTCCGCGGACGTGCTGCTGGTCCCACACCACGGCAGCAAGACGTCGTCGACCCGGCGGCTGCTCGAAGCGGTGCGCCCACGCCTCGCGCTCGTCCAGGCGGGCTGGCGCAACCGGTTCGGCCACCCGGCGCCGGACGTGGTGAAGCGCTATGCCGACCAGGACATCTGGCTATTCGACACGCCCCATTGCGGCGCAGCCACCTGGTCAAGCACTGCGCCGGGCGAAATGTTTTGCCACAGAAACACCGCCCGCCGCTACTGGCATCACCAGATGTATTGACGGCGCGCAAGTCCGTCATCGAGACCCCTCGTTTCCCCCATCTGACGCCGAAGTTTGGCCTTGAACTTGCTAAGCTATGGTCAAGGAGATTGGTCGTCCATGCACAAATTCGACGAGATGTATGAACAGGTTCCCTACACCGGCGCTGCCGTCCGGAACCACTACAAGCGATACGACCAATGGCTCGCGAAGCAACCCGAAGCGGTAATGCGTTCGCGGCGCGAAGAGGCGGAAATGATCTTCCGCCGGGTCGGCATCACCTTCGCCGTCTACGGCGCGAAGGACGAGGACGGGTCGGGCACCGAACGCCTGATTCCCTTCGACCTCCTGCCTCGCATCATTCCCGCGCACGAGTGGGCATCGATGGAAAAGGGGCTGGTGCAGCGGGTGACCGCGCTCAACCGCTTCATCCACGACGTCTACCACGACCAGGAAATCATCAAGGCCGGCGTCATCCCGGCTGACATGATCCTGAAGAACGCCCAGTACCGCCCCGAAATGGTCGGCCTGAAGGTACCCAACGACGTCTATTCGCACATCGCCGGCATCGACATCGTTCGCGCGCCCGATTCCAGTGGCAACGGCGAGTACTACGTGCTCGAAGACAACCTGCGCGTGCCCAGCGGCGTGAGCTACATGCTCGAGAACCGCAAGATGATGATGCGGCTCTTCCCCGAGCTGTTCAGCCAGAACCGCATCGCGCCCGTTGCGCATTACCCCGATCTCTTGCTCGAAACCCTGCGCGCCTCCGCGCCGCCGGCCACCGCCGAGCCGACCGTCGTCGTGCTCACGCCCGGCATGTACAACAGCGCGTACTTCGAGCATGCCTTCCTCGCGCAGCAGATGGGCGTGGAGCTGGTCGAAGGGCAGGATTTGTTCGTCAAGGACAACTTCGTCTACATGCGCACCACGCGCGGCCCGAAGCGTGTCGACGTCATCTACCGCCGCGTGGACGACGACTTCCTCGATCCCGAGGTGTTCCGCCCGACCTCCACGCTCGGTTGCGCCGGTCTGATGCGCGCCTATCGCGAAGGCAACGTCGTGATCTGCAACGCGGTCGGCACCGGCGTGGCGGACGACAAGTCGATCTATCCGTACGTGCCGAAGATGATCGAGTTCTACCTCGGCGAGAAGCCGATCCTGAAGAACGTGCCGACCTACATCTGCCGCAACAAGGACGACCTCGACTACACCCTCGCGAACATGAAGGACCTCGTGGTCAAGGAAGTGCACGGCGCGGGCGGCTACGGCATGCTCATCGGCCCCGCCGCCACGCAGGCCGAGATCGAGGACTTCAAGAAAGCAGTGCTTGCCAAGCCGGATGGCTACATCGCGCAGCCCACGCTGAGCCTGTCGAGCTCGCCGACCTTCGTTGACGCCGGCATCGCGCCGCGCCACATCGACCTGCGGCCCTTCGTGCTCTCGGGCAAGGAAGTGCAGATGGTGCCCGGTGGCCTCACGCGTGTCGCGCTCAAGGAAGGGTCGCTGGTGGTCAACTCGTCGCAGGGTGGCGGCACCAAGGACACCTGGATCCTCGAAGGTGACCGCACAAATGGGTCGCGCTCGCACAGCCAGTCGCAAACACAAACGCAATCGTCCTGATCGGGAGCCTTCAGATCATGTTGTCACGCACTGCCGATCACCTCTACTGGATGTCGCGCTACACCGAGCGCGCCGAAAACACCGCGCGCATGCTCGACGTCAACTACCAGACGTCGCTGCTGCCGCAATCGGCCGAAGTCGCCAAGTACGGCTGGCAGGGGCTGCTGTCGATCAGCGAACTGCTGCCGAGGTACAACGAGGACCACGACCAGATCGAACCCAACGAAGTCATGGAGTTCATGGTCAAGGACGAGTCGAATCCTTCGTCCATCCTCTCGTGCCTGCGCGCGGCGCGCGAGAACGCACGTGCGGTGCGCGGCGCGCTCACCACCGAAGCGTGGGAAACGCAGAACACCACCTGGCTCGAAGTCAACCGCATGCTGCGTGCGGGCGATCTGGAGCGCGATCCGGCGCAGTTCTTCGAATGGGTGAAGTTCCGCTCGCACCTCTCGCGCGGCGTGACCCTCGGCACCATGCTGCAGGACGAGTCCTTCTACTTCTCGCGCCTGGGCACCTTCATCGAACGCGCCGACAACACGGCGCGGCTGGTGGACGTGAAGTTCCATGCCCTGAACAGCGAGTTCTTCGGCACGGCCACCGAGGAAGACCAGGAGTACGACTTCTATCACTGGAGTGCGATCCTGCGCAGCGTCTCGGCGTTCGAGGTCTATCGCAAGGTGTATCGCGACGTGATCAAGCCCGAGCGCGTGGCCGAGCTGCTGATCCTGCGTGCCGACATGCCGCGTTCACTGCATGCGAGCCTTGTCGAAGTGGTGGAGAACCTCGACAAGGTGAAGAACGACCAGAGTGCGGAGACGCAGCGTCGCGCGGGCAAGCTCCTGGCGGATCTTCAGTACGCGACGGTAGATGAGATCCTTGCGACCGGGCTGCATGCGTATCTGACGCAGTTCCTCGATCGCGTGAACGAGCTTGGCTGGCGCATCAGTCAGGACTTCCTGGTCCCGGCGCAGTAGCTACGCGGCGGTCGCCTGACGCACGGCGCGCTCCCAGCGCGCCATCGCTTCGTCGGCCTTGTCGCGACTCAGGGTGGGCATGAAGCGGCGCTCGACGCGCCATAGCTTCGAGAGTTCGCTCACATCCTTGTAGTAGCCGGTCGACAGTCCGGCGAGGTATGCGGCGCCGAGCGCGGTGGTCTCGGTCACCTCCGGCCGCACCACCGGAATCCCCAGCAGATCGGCCTGGAACTGCATCAGCAGGTTGTTGACGCAGGCGCCGCCATCCACCCGCAGCTCCGCCACCGGCGTGCCGCCGGCTGCGACCGCATCGCGGCTCATGGCCTGCAGCAGTGCGGCGCTTTGGTAGGCGATGCTTTCCAGTGCCGCTCGCGCGATGTGCGCCACAGTGGTGCCCCGCGTCAGCCCGGTGATGATGCCGCGCGCGTCCGCATCCCAGTAGGGTGCGCCAAGGCCGGTGAAGGCCGGCACCATCATCACGCCGCCCGCATCAGGAACGCTTTCGGCCAGCGCCTGCACATGCGCGCTGCCGGGAATGGCCTTGAGACCGTCGCGCAGCCATTGGACGACCGCACCGCCGACGAACACGCTGCCCTCCATCGCGTACTGCGGCTTCGCGCTGGTCTGCGCGGCGCTGGTCACCAGCAGGCCGTTGTGCGAAGGCTGGAAGTCGCCGCCCGTGTGCATCAGCAGGAAGCAGCCGGTGCCATAGGTGTTCTTGGCCATACCGGCCTGGAAGCAGGCTTGGCCGAAGAGGGCGGCTTGCTGGTCGCCCGCCACGCCGCCGATCGGCAAGGGTCGATCGAACAAGCCCGCGGCGGTGTCCGCGAAGTGCGCGCTCGAAGGCTTCACTTCTGGCATCAGGGCGGCTGGGATGTCCAGCGCCCTGAGCAGATCGGCATCCCACTGGTTGGTGTGCACGTTGAAGAGCATGGTGCGCGAGGCATTGCTCACGTCCGTCACATGCACCGCGCCGCCGGTGAGTTGCCACATGAGCCAGCTGTCGATGGTGCCGAAAGCGAGTTCACCGCGCTCCGCCTGCGCACGCACGCCGGGCACGTTGTCGAGCAGCCAGCGGAGCTTGGTCCCCGAGAAATACGCGTCGATCACGAGCCCGGTCTTTTCCTGGATCGTGGCCGTCATGCCGTCTTCGCGCAGACGCGCGCACAGCGGCTCGGCCCGGCGGTCCTGCCAGACGATCGCGTGATGCACCGGCTGCCCGGTCTTGCGGTTCCACACCACCGTGGTTTCGCGCTGGTTGGTGATGCCGATCGCGTGGATGTCCTTCGCGGTCAGCTTGGCCTTGGCGAGCACGTCGTGCGCGGTGGCGAGCTGGTCGTTCCAGATCTGCAGTGCGTCGTGCTCCACCCAGCCGGGCTGCGGATAGATCTGCGTCAGCTCACGCTGCGCGATGGCGACGATGCGGCCTTCGCGGTCGAAGACGATGCTGCGCGAGCTCGATGTGCCCTGGTCGAGGGCGAGCAGATAGGTCATGAGAGGGTCCTTCAGTGTTCCCGGGCGATGACGCAGCGTACCTGCGCGCGTTCGATCAAGTCCGGAAAGGGCGGCGGTGGCTCCGCGTCGGTGAACAGGCAGTCGATCTGCGAGAGCTTCGCCAGCTCGATCATCGCGGGCCGGTTGAATTTGCTCGCATCGGCGGCGAGCCATACCTCGCGCGCCTGCGCGATGATGGTCTGCGCCACCTTCACCTCGCGCAGGTCGAAGTCGCGTAGCGTGCCGTCGGACTCGATGCTCGACACGCCGATCAAGGCAATATCTACCTTGAACTGGCGGATGAAATCCACCGTCGCCTCGCCCACGATCGCGCGGTCGCGCAGCCGCACCGAGCCGCCGGCCACGATCACCTCGCAATTCGGGTTGTCGCTCAGGATCGTCGCGACATTGAGGTTGTTGGTGATCACCCGCAGCCCCGAATGCCCGAGCAGCGCCTTGGCGATCGCCTCGGTCGTCGTGCCGATGTTCAGGATCAGCGAGCAATCGTTCGGCACCTTGGCCGCCACCGCATGCGCAATGCGCGCCTTGCCTTCGGCATGCAGGTTCTCGCGCTGCTGGTAGCCGATGTTCTCGGTAGTCGAGCTCGGCACCCGCACCCCGCCATGAAAGCGAGTCAGCAGGCCTTCATCAGCCAACCGCTGCACGTCGCGACGCACCGTCTGCAGGGTCACGCCGAGCATGTTGGCCAGCTCGTCGACGTTGATCGACCCGCGCGAACGCACGGTGTTCAGGAGTTTGAGTTGTCTGGGATTCGAATTCACGTGGGGCAGGGCGCAAGGGCGAACGAATTTAGAACGAAAAGAAACGAATGGACTTAAGGGTTAACGCCGACGAAAATCGCACCTTAAGGAACCAAAATGAAAAGATTCGAACACGAATATCCTTCAAATCGCGCCTCGCGTCACGCAGGAGACCCGGCTTCCGTGAGTGCTTCCCAAGCGTCATCCGCTGCGTTCGAGACCGACTGCGACGTCCTCATCGTCGGCGGTGGCATCAATGGCTGCGGCATTGCGCGTGACCTTGCGGGGCGCGGCTGGCGCGTCATTCTTTGCGAGAAGGACGACCTCGCGGCGCATACCTCATCGTCCTCCACGAAGCTGATCCACGGCGGACTTCGCTACCTGGAGTACTACGAGTTTTCACTGGTGCGCAAGGCGCTGCAGGAGCGCGAGGTGCTGCTCAAGAGCGCGCCGCACATCATGTGGCCGCTGCGCTTCGTGATGCCCCACGACCCGTCGATGCGGCCCGCATGGATGATCCGGATGGGTCTCTTCATGTACGACCACCTCGCCAAACGCGAGGTGCTGCCAGGGTCGCGCACGGTGGACTTGCGAAAGCATCCGGCCGGCCAATCGCTCAAAAACGCGTTCAAACGCGGCTTCGTTTATTCGGATGGCTGGGTCGACGATGCGCGTTTGGTGGTGCTCAACGCGCTGGACGCGCGCGAACGCGGCGCCGACGTTCTGACCCGTACCCGTTGCGTGAGCGCGCAGCGTAGCGCCGACGCATGGACCGCAGTGCTCGAAGGCCCCGAAGGGCGGCGCACCGTGCGCGCTCGCGCGGTCGTCAATGCAGCAGGCCCGTGGGCGGAAACCTTCCTGCGCGGCGTCGCGCGCGCGGCCAGCGGCGAGACGCTCGCCACCCGTCACCTCCGGCTCGTCAAGGGCAGCCACATCATCGTGCCGCGTGTGTTCGCTCACGACCACGCCTACATCTTCCAGAACCCGGACAAGCGGATCATCTTCGCGATCCCTTACCAGGACGACTTCACGCTGATCGGCACCACCGACATCGAGCTCCCGGGCGACGACCCCGGCGCGGCGCGCATCGGCGACGACGAGATCGACTACCTCTGCACGCAGGCCAGCCGCTATTTCGAGAAGCCGATCAAGCCTTCGGACGTGGTCTGGACCTACTCCGGCGTGCGTCCGCTGCTCGACGACGCCTCGGGTGATCCGTCTGCCGTGACGCGCGACTACATGCTCGAATCCAACACGACCGCCGCCCCGCTGCTGTCGGTGTGGGGCGGCAAGATCACCACCTTTCGCAAGCTGGCCGAAGACGCTGCCGACGAAGTCGGTCGCATGCTCGGCGATGCACGCAAGCCGTGGACCGAAGGGGCATTCCTTGCGGGCGGCGATCTCTCGGCATGGATCGGACCGACGAGCCGCACGTCGAGGCCCGATGACGATTTCGGGCGCTTCGTCGTCGAAGTGCAGAAGCGGCATCCGTGGCTCGATGCGGGCCTCGCGCGGCGCCTCGCACGGGCCTATGGCGCACGCATCACCGAAGTGATCGGCGATGCGCGGTCGATGGACGACCTCGGCGCCGAAGTCGCACCCGGCCTGCACGAACGCGAGCTGTACTACCTGCAGAACGAGGAATGGGCGCGCAGCAGTGACGACGTGCTCTGGCGCCGCTCCAAGCTCGGGCTGCACTACACCCGCATCGAGCGCGAACAGGTCAACACGTGGCTGCAAGTCCATGAACCCGACAAAGAGGAGGTCCATGCAGCTGTCACTTGACCGCGTCTCCAAGAAGGTGGGCGCGCAGACCTGGCTCTATCCGCAGAGCATCGCGCCGCGCAGCGGCGCGGTCACCGTCTTGCTTGGTGCCACGCAGGCCGGCAAGACGAGCCTCATGCGGCTCATGGCCGGCCTCGACGCACCCACCGAAGGCAAGGTCTTCGTCGACGGCAACGACGTCACCGGGGTGCCGGTTCGCGAACGCAACGTCGCGATGGTCTACCAGCAGTTCATCAACTATCCCTCGCTCAAGGTTGCCGAGAACATCGGCTCGCCGCTCAAGCTGCGCGGTGAAAAGAACATCGACGTTCGCGTGCGCGAACTGGCCGACAAGCTGCACATCGGCATGTTCCTCGACCGCTATCCCTCGGAGCTTTCTGGCGGGCAACAGCAGCGCGTGGCCCTGGCCCGTGCGTTGGCGAAGAACGCGCCGCTGATGCTGCTCGACGAGCCGCTGGTCAACCTCGACTACAAGCTGCGTGAGGGGCTGCGCGAAGAACTCACGCATCTGTTTGCCAGCGGCGATTCGACCGTGATCTACGCCACCACCGAACCCGGCGAAGCATTGCTGCTCGGCGGCTACACCGCGGTGATGGATGCCGGCGAGTTGCTGCAATACGGCCCGACCGCCGAAGTCTTCCATGCGCCGCAGTCGCTGCGCGTGGCCCGCGCTTTCAGCGATCCGCCCATGAACCTCATGGCCGGCCGCGTGGTGGCCGATGGTGCGCAGGTCGAGGGCGGTCCGCTGCTGCCGCTGGTGCTGCCGCCCGGCGTCGAAGGGCCGGTGACCATCGGCGTTCGCGCCAGCGCTTTCGACGTGAGCGCCGCGGCGGGCGACATGGCGCTGCCCGGCAAGGTGGAACTGGCGGAGATCTCGGGTTCCGACACCTTCGTGCACGTCGAAACGCTGGTCGGCGAAGTGGTCGCGCAACTCACCGGCGTGCATCGCTTCGACCTGGGAGCGGCCATCACGCTCTACTTCAGCGCATCGCAGGCCTATGTGTTCGACGGCAGCGGGCGGCTGGCCGTCGCGCCGGATTGGCGCAAGAGAAAGGGCGGGCACTGACATGGCACGCATCGACCTCGACCTCGCGCACGCCTACCGCCCCAACCCTACGCAGGACAGCGACTATGCGCTGCTCCCGCTGAAGATGAGCTTCCGCGACGGTGGCGCCTACGCCTTGCTCGGTCCGTCGGGCTGCGGCAAGACCACGATGCTCAACATCATCTCGGGCCTGCTGGTGCCTTCGAAGGGCACGGTCAAGTTCAATGGCCGCGATGTCACGCTCGAAACGCCGCAGCAGCGCAACATCGCGCAGGTGTTCCAGTTCCCGGTGATCTACGACACCATGACGGTGGCACAGAACCTCGCGTTTCCGTTGCGCAACCGGAACATGCCGGCCGAGCAGATCCGCAAGCGCGTCGGTGAGGTCGCGGAGATGCTCGACCTGAGCGGCCAGCTCAACCAGCGCGCCGCAGGGCTCGCGGCCGATGCCAAGCAGAAGATCTCGCTGGGTCGCGGCCTCGTGCGAAGCGACGTGTCGGCGGTCCTGTTCGACGAGCCTCTCACGGTCATCGACCCGCATCTCAAGTGGCAGTTGCGGCGCAAGCTCAAGCAGATTCATCGCGAACTCAAGCTCACGCTGATCTACGTCACGCACGATCAAGTCGAGGCGCTCACCTTTGCGGAAGAAGTGGTGGTCATGACGCGCGGCAAGGCGGTGCAGATCGGCACGGCCGAGGCGCTGTTCGAGCGGCCGGCCCACACCTTCGTCGGTCACTTCATCGGATCGCCGGGCATGAACTTCCTGCCGGTGACCTCCAGCGGCGGCATGCTCGACATCGCCGGCGCGCAACTGCCGGCCACGCGGGAGTTGCCCGAAGGCCCGCTCAAGCTAGGCATCCGTCCCGAATACCTCTCGCTGGTCGGTGCCGGCATGCCGGGGGCTGTGCCCGCCGTCATCACCCAATCGCAGGACGTCGGTACGCACGCGATGCTCACCGCCCAGCTTGGCGAGAGCACGTTGAAGGCGCGCCTCGCGCCCGATGCGCCGTTGCCCGATGTCGGCAGCACCGTGTGGCTGCGCGTCGTGGGCGCAAAGAGCTGCTTCTATCGCGACGAGGAGCTTGTGGCATGAATGGCAACAACAAGCCGCTGAATCAAAAGGCCTGGTGGCTCGTGCTGCCGGTGCTTCTCTGCGTGGCCTTCTCGGCCATCGTGCCGTTGATGACCGTCGTCAACTACTCGGTGCAGGACATCATCTCGCCCGAGCGCCGCGTGTTCGTCGGCACCGAATGGTTCGCCTCGGTGATGCGCGACGACGAGCTGCATGCCGCGCTGTGGCGGCAACTGGGCTTCTCGCTCGCAGTGCTGCTGGTCGAGATTCCGCTGGGCATCATGCTCGCGCTCTCGATGC
This sequence comes from Variovorax sp. Sphag1AA, assembly GCF_014192575.1. Lineage (GTDB taxonomy): Bacteria > Pseudomonadota > Gammaproteobacteria > Burkholderiales > Burkholderiaceae_C > Variovorax. The sequence continues at coordinate 1,068,621 of NZ_JACHYC010000002.1, forward strand.
CGGCCACCGGCTGGAAGGCGTCGGCGGTGCTTGTGATCGTCGCGCTCTCGCTGCTGATTCCATGGAACGTGGTCGGCACCATCTGGCAGATCTTCGGGCGCGCGGACATCGGCCTCTTCGGCTACGCGCTGCAGAAGCTCGGCATCGACTACAACTACACCGGCAATGCGCGCCATGCGTGGCTCACCGTGCTGCTGATGGATGTGTGGCACTGGACGCCGCTCGTCGCGCTGCTGTGCTTCGCGGGCCTGCGTGCGATTCCCGATGCCTACTACCAGGCCGCGCGCATCGACGGCGCGAGCAAGTTCGCCGTCTTCCGCTACATCCAGCTGCCGAAGATGCGCGGCGTGCTCGTCATCGCGGTGCTGCTGCGCTTCATGGACAGCTTCATGATCTACACCGAGCCCTTCGTCCTCACGGGCGGCGGGCCCGGCAACGCGACGACCTTCCTGAGCCAGTACCTCACGCAGAAGGCAGTGGGGCAGTTCGATCTCGGCCCCGCTGCGGCCTTCTCGCTGATCTACTTCCTGATCATCCTGCTGCTGTGCTTCGTGCTCTACAACTGGATGCTGCGTGTCGGCACGCAGGATCTGGAAGGAGAAGAAAAATGAACGAAGACCGCTTCCAGAAGCGCACCTTGTTCATGGTGCTCTATCTCATCTTCGCCCTGTTGCCCATCTACTGGATGATCAACATGAGCTTCAAGACGAACGAAGAGATCCTGTCGAGCTTCTCGATCATTCCGCAGACGTTTACCTGGGACAACTACCGGCGCATCTTCACCGACGAGTCCTGGTACTCGGGCTACATCAACAGCCTGATCTACGTCGTCATCAACACCGTCATCTCGCTGTGCGTGGCGTTGCCGGCTGCGTACGCGTTCTCGCGCTATTCATTCCTCGGCGACAAGCATGTCTTCTTCTGGCTGCTGACCAACCGCATGACGCCGCCGGCGGTCTTCCTGCTGCCGTTCTTCCAGCTCTATTCGACCGTAGGGCTGATGGACACGCACATCGGCGTCGCGCTCGCGCACCTGCTGTTCAACGTGCCGCTTGCGGTGTGGATCCTTGAAGGCTTCATGAGCGGCATCCCGCGCGAGATCGACGAGACCGCGTACATCGATGGCTACTCGTTTCCGCGCTTCTTCCTCACCATCTTCCTGCCGCTGATCAAGGCCGGCGTTGGCGTCGCGGCGTTCTTCTGCTTCATGTTCAGCTGGGTCGAACTGCTGCTTGCGCGAACGCTCACCAGCGTCAACGCGAAGCCCATCGTCGCGACGATGACCCGCACTGTCAGTGCTTCCGGCATGGACTGGGCCACGCTCGCCGCGGCGGGCGTCCTCACCATCGTGCCGGGAGCGATCGTGATCTGGTTCGTGCGTCACTACATCGCGAAGGGCTTCGCGATGGGGAGGGTCTGATCATGTTCGACTGGATGGTGTGGACTACACCGGTGGCGATCTTCTTCACCTGCGTGGTGCTGGCGCTCGTCGGCATGACCGTTTGGGAAATCAAGTCGCCCACCACGATGCGCCGCGGCTGGCTGCCGCTCGAAACCACGCGTGGCGACCGCCTCTTCATCGGGCTACTCACCGCGGCCTACATCAACCTCGTGTTCGTCGGCATCGCCGGCAAGCTGCAAGAGTGGCTGAGCCTCGATGCCGAGCCGTCGATCTGGATCAGCTTCGTCCTTTCGATGCTCGTCCTCATGCTGATCATGCGAAAGGGCTGAAAGCTTTCAAACCGGACCGGCTCTTCGCTTTCCCGGAGCCGGGTCCGCACAACAGCGGGAAGCGCCACTCAGGAGACATGTATGAAGTTTCGCTACACAGCGTTGGCAGTAGCCGCAGCGTCGCTGGCCATGCACAGCGCCTGGGCCGGGGAGGCGGAAGCGAAGAAGTGGATCGACAGCGAGTTCCAGCCATCGAGTCTCAGCAAGGATCAGCAGGCAGCCGAGATGAAGTGGTTCATCGACACCGCGAAGAAGCTTCAGGACAAGGGCGTGAAGGAAATCTCGGTCGTCTCCGAGACCATCACCACGCACGAATACGAATCGAAGACCCTCACCAAGGCCTTCGAGGAAATCACGGGCATCAAGGTCAAGCACGACATCATTCAGGAAGGCGACGTCGTCGAGAAGCTGCAGACGTCGATGCAGTCGGGCAAGTCCATCTATGACGGCTGGATCTCCGATTCGGACCTCATCGGCACCCACTACCGTTACGGCAAGATCATGTCGCTCACCGAGTACATGGCCGGCTCCGGCAAGGAGTGGACCAATCCTGGCCTCGACGTGAAGGACTTCATCGGCACGAGCTTTACGACCGCGCCTGACGGACAGCTCTACCAGCTGCCCGACCAGCAGTTCGCGAACCTCTACTGGTTCCGCGCCGACCTCTTCGCGCGGCAAGACCTGAAGGACAAGTTCAAGGCCAAGTACGGCTACGACCTCGGCGTGCCCCTCAACTGGAGCGCGTATGAAGACATCGCCGAGTTCTTCACCAACGATGTGAAGACCATCGACGGCAAGCCCATCTACGGCCACATGGACTACGGCAAGAAAGACCCGTCCCTCGGCTGGCGCTTTACCGATGCATGGCTCTCGATGGCCGGGTCCGCCGACATCGGCATCCCCAACGGCATGCCGGTGGACGAATGGGGCATCAAGGTTGCCGCTGACAAGTGCACGCCCGTCGGCGCGAGCGTGGCGCGCGGCGGCGCAACCAACTCCCCTGCGGCCGTCTACGCGCTCACCAAGTACGTGGACTGGATGAAGAAATACGCGCCCAAGGAAGCCACCGGCATGACGTTCGGCGAAGCCGGCCCCGTGCCTGCGCAAGGCCAGATCGCGCAGCAGATCTTCTGGTACACGGCCTTCACGGCGGACATGACCAAGCCCGGCCTGCCGGTCGTCAACGCCGATGGCTCTCCCAAGTGGCGCATGGCGCCCGGCCCCAACGGCCCGTACTGGAAGCAGGGCATGCAGAACGGCTACCAGGACGTCGGCTCATGGACCTTCTTCAAGGCGCACGATCCGAACAAGACCGCAGCCGCGTGGCTCTATGCGCAGTTTGTGACATCGAAGACCGTCTCAGCCAAGAAGAGCGTCGTCGGCCTGACCTTCATCCGCGAAAGCGACATCCGGCACGAGTACTTCACCAAGAACGCCGACAAGTACGGCGGGCTGATCGAGTTCTACCGCAGCCCTGCGCGCGTGGCCTGGACGCCGACCGGCACCAACGTGCCCGACTACCCGAAGCTCGCGCAGCTCTGGTGGAAGAACGTCGCCGAAGCCGTGACCGGCGAGAAGACCCCGCAGAAGGCGATGGACAACCTCGCGGATGAAATGGACCAGGTGATGGCGCGGCTGGAACGCGCCGGCATGGCGAAGTGCGCGCCCAAGCTCGCGGCGAAGGGCGACCCGGCGAAGATGCTAAGTAGCGAGCATGCGCCGTGGAAGAAGCTGGACAACGAGAAGCCGAAGGGCGAGACCATCGACTACAACAAGCTGTTGACGGCCTGGAGGGATGGGAAGGTGCGCTGAGGACGTCAGCGCTGGTTGGTGATTGAAGGGCGCGCGCAGGGCATGAGGCCTTGCGCGCGTTTTTCTTTTTAGCGCGCTCGCATGTCTGCGAGCGTTGCCTTTACTGTTTGCACGCGATGCTTGAAGTCGGCATCTAGCGTCATCAATACGCGCTTTTCGCGCGGGGATAGGACGTAGTCACTGCCGCGCACGACTCGGACTTCTTCGACGACGTCGTGGAAGCAGGAGACGGCTTGGTAGGCCTCGCGCATGGCTTTCATTTCGCTGAAGGCTCGGATTGCGAGGGACAACAGATCGTCTTCGGGTTTGTGGGATGGGTTGTCCCTCGAAGGGGGATCGTCTAGGGGGCGCGCGTGCGCGCAAGTAGGGTGTGCCATGAATGGCTCCTTGAAGGGGTGCGATTTACAAAAACCGCCGCCTTCGCTGTCAGTCGATGGCGGCAGCTCGAACGGGTTGACAGACCGGGCACCCCTTGCGAGAACCGGCAGGGCGTAAGCCCTCCCGTCCGAGCCGCCTAAAAAAGCGAACGCGAACGAAAAAGCCGCAGGTCCTGCGAAGAGTCCTGCGGCTTTCGCCGCAGGGGTGCTTTGGGCTGTCAAACCCCATCACGCCTACCGAGCGTGACGGGTGGAGTATAGGAGGATGAATCGGAGGGCAGGCGGCAGTGTTATCCGCCAGTCTGGGCGTCATTAGGCACCGGCGGCACAGCCATCTGTTTTCCCTACTCAGGAGCATCCCAGATGATGCCTTTCATAAACGAACTCGGAGCAGTGAGATATCCCACTTTTTGGATCAAAGCTATATCAACAGCCGAAACATTGAATCCCGGATTCTTCTCGGAAAAATAACGCACGTCGCGTGCCCTATTGAAATCCTGGAGAGTAATCCGACCGCTATCATAGAAGAGACTTCCGATGTAGGTGACTCTGCCTCCTACCACTTCAAAGGTAAACAAAGGAGCACCCGTCGTCTGGAAATAGGGATTTGCCCCCCAAGGTATCAAATAATACTTTCCAGGGGGCAACGTGAGCGAGCGGACGCGGCCATAGGATTCTTTGAAATGTGATTCAAGAGGGTAAGAAAAGGAGATTATTACTTTGTCGTACCATTTTTTACTGATTCCGTTCACCAAACGAATGCTCACGGGAAAGGCTATGCTTGTGTTGACGCTGCCTGTAGAGAAAAGCACAATTCCTTTGTCTTCCGGTACTCTTTGGAGATTGGCGGCGACATCCTTTCCAACGGTCGTGCACCCGCAGAGCAATGCGGTCACGAGGAATAGGGCGAGTCGAATTGATTTCATTTTTCAGTTTGCATAGAAAAGTGACCAGTCGTGGCCGAATTGGATCGCCGCCGATTGACCGGTTCTGGCGCGCGTTTCCGCCGAAACCTACTGCCGATATTTTTTCGGGATGGGGTGCATCCGGCAGTCGAACGGCCCGTCTGCTCCACTTCCGCGAATGCGCGTTTCAAAGAACTGCCGTTTCGAGCGGGCCGCTTGGAGGCCTTGCACTGTTGCAGCGTCGATTTCGCAGTAGTGGTAGGGTCGTCCTGAGCTGAATGACCATGTAGCGCTGAGCTTTGTCATAGCAAATGCGCGACATGTCGCTGCCCTCCTTGACGTCGGTGCATGCAAAGGCGTCGAGCGGAACGCTTCCGTGATATTTGACTTGAACGATTTCTGCTGTCGCGAGTTGGCATATCCAGAATAGCGCCGAGAAGATAGTGATTCGCAAACCCACCTCCAATGCAGTTAACACCGTGGCCGCGAGCAATCACTCGCGATGCGATACAGCATCACGCTCGAGCCTCTCCACGTCACGGGATAGATGCTCGCGCCTTTCGCGCCTTCTTCGTTGTGGCGTTGAAGAATCGAAGCAGCATCCGGTGGTGAGACGTCTGGCAGCTTGTAATAGAAGAACGTCGCATCTCGTGAAACGTCCTTCGCATAGACTCTTTTGCTGCCCTCGTTGTCGAGAGGCATCTGAAGTATTTGGACGAAACCGAGCGCCCCTTGGGCATTCAGCTCGTCGATGTAGCCTTGCAGCCTCAATTCAACTGGTAAGAGAAATTTGTCCAAGTGAAACGCCCGGTGCGGCCGCATCAAAGCTGGCGGAGAGCGTAGAGGGGTCATTTAACGGCGACTTAAAAGAATTACCACCCGCAAAACCAACGGCGGGGGCAATCGAAGGTCCGGCGATAAACTGCCTTCTTTGTCACCGGCAGAGCCGTGTAGGCCAGAGCTCCCGTTGCACCCATTTTGTTGTAGATTGCAACGCGCTCCTCTGGAGTCATGGTCTCTGGCTGATCCACAACTTCATACGTGTAGCGGGCATTCTGGGTAATGTCGCGAACGTAGTAACCATTGAAAAGCGGCTTAAAGCCCGCAGCGCCGTATGCGCTTATTTTCTGAAAATACTCGTCGTCGCCTACAGGATGATCTGTAGCCCACTCCGTAAAATCACAGGATGCAGGGTTCGCCTCGACCCTTCTTCTGAGCTTCAAGGTGTACCCATTCATATCGATGACAGAACAAAACCCGTTCACGCCGGCCGCATTCATCCGCGCCACAAATTGGTCTAGCGGCTGAATATCTACCAAAGTGGTCTCGTACACGAATGTCTCACTAACAACGGGCCTTCTGAACACTACCGGCCCGGTTCCGTCGAATGCGGCAGAAACTATTTCCGTTTGACTGTCGATGCTGTTCATCTCAGTTCTGGAACCAAGCCAGTAGGTGTAGGCAACCCCGGGGTCGGCCTTAACGTATATCGGGCTTTGTAGCGGTAGGTATTCATAGCCAATTAATTCTGGCGTCGCTAAGGCAGCCAAGACCTTTCGGGCCACGTCGGGATCGAAGTAATTTGCAAGCGGCCCGATCTTGAATGAGTACCTAGTGAACGCCCCTGGGCCCGGATTTGAACCCGGCCCTACGGATTCAGTTGGCGTCGTGCTACCTGATGGACCACCGCCTGAAGAGGCGGTTGAATCGGTTGTAAGGCTTGATTGCGCACCATTCGAAGCGGCACTTGTCTGGCCCTGACTGGCGGCACTGGATGGCGCCGAAACAGGCACTCCCCCGCCGCCACCACCGCAGGCAGTCAATATCAAGGCTGCCGCGCAACTCGCGAGCGCCCCACGGACAGGCGCATGACTTGTCCCGTCCAACGGGGACGACAACTCTCCTCTTTCCATCTCCGACCCTCATCCATTATTAGTTACAAAAAATGTAACACTGAAGTGGTCAGTCGAGGGTCAGTTTGGCAATGAATATGCCTAGGAAGAACACCAATCAGGCGGCCCGCGCGGCGAGCAGGTCGACGTACGCGATATCGACCAATTGCGATGCGTTGATGTCGAGGTGCTTCATGATCTTCTCGGCCTCCCTGACACCAACATCGAGCGAGTCGTCATCGGCTAAGACCACCTCCAGTTCGACAAAGTCACCGAGGCCTTCAACCTTATCGAGATGAATTCTGGTCCGGCCCGCGATGAAGAGCCTACGTTGCTTCACAACGCGACCCGACACCCCATATGCCAGCGACAACGATTCGCGCAGAGTGCCCGGCTCGGCGGTCACCGACCGCACATAAAAGGATTCCTTCGGCCCGGCTTGATTTGCGCGCCGATAGAAGATGAGCTCGCCCTTGTCTGGCGAGAACTGCCGCAACTTGAGGCGTCCTGCGTCGCAGTGAAAGAAGGTGTCGTCCTGGCTGATTTCCGTGGGGCCTTGATCCGCAATGGCCGCGGCCAGCGAAGCAAGCGCTTCGATGTCAGGAATCCTGGCTTTGATTTCGATGTTTCGAGCCATCAGGCGAACGCTGGCAGTTGTCGATGCGGGATGCTAGCGGGCCGGTCCTAGAAGACTCTCTCTTCAATCGAACGCAATGGCCGCGCCGAGCTGCTTCCTCGTCTCCTGGATCGCATCAAGGTGTGCATCCTCAAACGCCTTCATCGTCATCCGCTCGGCCCGCACCGACAGGCTCAACGCGGCGACCGCCTTGCCGGAAGCGTTCGGAATGGGCACCGCGATCGAGCGGACGCCTAGCTCCAACTCTTCATCGCATTCGGCCCAACCAGTGGAGCGGCAGCGCGCCACGCTCTCTGCCGCAGATGCGATGTCCGGCACGGTCCGCGGCGTCCACTGCTCATACGAAGCGTTGGCGAGGTAGCTCATGACCTCCTCCTGCGGGAGCGTCGACAAGATCGCGCGGCCAATGGAAGAGCAGTAAATCGGCAAGCGGGAGCCGATGGCAAGGCCGGTGGAAAGCGTGCGCCTTCCGGTGGACCGGGCAATGATCAGCACTTCGTTGTCGAGGAGTATTCCCAACGAGGCCGACTGGCGGGTGCGCTCGGCCAGCGCATCCAGTATGGGCTGCGCCAGTTGTGGTGCAGGCCGCGACACGAGGTATGGCCTTGCCAGCAGCAGCGTGCGGGGCGACACCCAGAATCGCTTGCCGTCGCTGTGCAGGTAGTCGAGCGCCTCCAGCGTCATGAGAAACCGCCGCGCCGTCGCCGGGGAATAGCCCGTGAGGCGGGCCACTTCGGCCAGGGTCAGCTTGGAGTGCTTGCGTTCAAAGCACAGCAAGACCTTCAGGCCCTTGTCCAGGGAAGCAACGAAGTCTCGGGAGTGCAATCGGTGCTCGTCTGACATCGGCCGATTATTGCGCAATGCGAAGTATTGTGTTGCCTCAAGACTTGTTCATCTTCAAAATTCGCGGATTCGATTCACATTGGATTGAATCCGAATGACGAAAAGAATTCGCTTTTCGACCAACGTTTTTGAATATCTGAACAATGATGATGAAGAGACGAGAAATTCTGGGCCTTGCAGGTTTGTTGGCCACTCCGCTTGTTTCATTTGCGAATGATTACCCGCGGATGACGATCAATCTGGTGACGCCTCTTGCTTCGGGCGACGCTGCCGATACGGCCGCGCGGCTAATGGCGCAGGAATTGTCGAAATTGCTGGGGCAGGCGGTTGTGGTCGTGAATCGACCGGGAGCGGGCGGATCGCTGGGCACGCAATCCGTCATTCACGCGCCGAAGGACGGCTACACGATGCTGTATGCGCAAAACAGCCCGTTGACGATCCGGCGTGTGACTGATCCTGACAGCGCCAACTACGACCCATTGAAAGACCTGACTCCACTGGCATTGGCGACGAGGAGCCCGTCTGTACTGGTGGTACGCAAGGACGCTCCGTTCAAGACCTTTCAGGAGATGGTGGAGTACGCGCGCAAGAACCCCGGCGCGGTTCGTATCGGAAATGCGGGGCCCGGCTCCGTGGGCGACGTCAGCGTGCAGTTGATCAGCGCCGCCACGGACAGCCAGATGATTTCGGTGAGCTACAAGGGCGCTGCCCCGGCCATCACCGATCTGCTCGGCGGCCACATCGACGCCGTCATTCTTGCGCTGGGCGCCGTGAGCGCGCATATGCGCAGCGGTTCATTGCGCGGCTTGGCTATTTCTTCGAAATTTCCGGAATTTCCCGATATTCCGACGTTGGGGCAGCTGGGATTCAAGCAGGAAATTCAAGGGGTGTGGTTCGGTTTGTTCATGCCGGCGGGTGTTCCGAAAAACGTGGTGGATACCGTATTGCCGGCGTTGGAAAAAGTGGTTCGCAATCCGGATATTGCGGCGAAGCTTCAGCCGATGGGAATCATGCAGGAATGGAACCCTGCCGCAAAATTGGCGGAAGAAATTTCCAGCGAATACAGCTCCGTCAAAAAAGTGCTCGCATCTGCAGAAAAGAAGAAGTCTTAAAGGAAATTTTCATGGCACAGAATATTCATGTGGCAATCGTGGGAGGCGGCATCGGCGGTCTGGCTGCGGCCAATGCCTTGTTGCATCGCGGTATCAGCGTGGCGGTCTACGAGCAGGCGGGCGCACTGGGAGAAGTCGGCGCAGGCGTCTTCATCTATCCCAACAGCTTGAGGCAGCTCGAGCGAATTGGCTTGGGCGACGCTTTGGCCCGAGTGGGCGCAAAAGTCGGTAGCGGCTCGGAGTACTGCCGCATGGACGGTTCGGTCGTCGGCAAGATCCTGACCACCGACTCCAGCGGCTGGAACGGGATGTACGGCATGCATCGCGCCGATCTGTTGAATGCGCTTGCGGATGCACTGCCAGCCTCGTCGATCCACACCGGCCACCGCTGCGTCGGGTTCAGTCAAGACGAAAACGGCGCCCGCCTGACATTCGAGAACGGCAATGTGGCCGAGGCCGATGTCGTGGTCGCCGCGGATGGCATCAACTCCGTCCTGCAAAGGTATGTCGTGGAGCCGTCGGCGCCCGAGTACTCCGGTTTTCGCGCCTATCGCGGATTGATCTCGGCAGACAAGGTGCCGCAATGGAAGCGCGAAGCGCATCAGGTCTGGATGGGCGACGGCAAGCATTTCATGGTGTTCCCGGTCCGGCGCGGCGAGTTGCTGAATTACGTGGGCTTCGTTCCCACGAACAACGAGACGGTGGAGTCATGGTCGGCGATCGGGGACCGGGACGAACTGGCAGCGTCTTTCGCCGGCTGGGATCCGCGAGTTACCGGACTGCTGGACAAGGTTGAAAGCTGCTTCTGGTGGGGCCTCTATGACCGCAAGCCGCTCGCGAAATGGACGAATGGCCGACTGACGCTGCTCGGCGATGCCGCACACCCCATGCTCCCGCATCTGGGTCAGGGCGCCAATCAAGCGATCGAAGACGGAACGGCGCTTGCCGTGCTCTTGCAGCAATGCGGCACGAGCGGTGATATCAGCGAGGCGCTGCAGAAATACGAAGCCTTCAGGCACCCGCGGACTTCGCTCGTGCAGTCCGAAGCCCGGAAGAACGGTCTGCGCTATGACTCCAAATACAAGGATCTGGCGCAGCGCGACAAAGAAATCGCCAACTCCGCGGTGTTTCGCAAGTCGCTCTACGACTACGACATCGAGAAAGAGGCAATCGATCTTCACGTTTAGGCAGCAGTTGCCGGGTTGGGGCGAATCGGTCAGGATTCCGCTTTGCCCACAACCTGCACAGCGCAATGAAACTGACCGTAGAAACCACCGTTTCCGCACCCATCGCCGAAGTCTGGCGCGCTTACACCACCCCTGAAGACATCAAGCAGTGGAATGCTGCGTCGGACGATTGGCACACCACGGCGGCCAGCGTGGATTTGCGCGAAGGCGGTGCCTTCTCGTCGCGCATGGAGGCCAAGGACGGCAGCATGGGCTTCGACTTCGCCGGGACCTACACGAAGATCGTGCCGCAGTCGCTGATCGAGTATTCCTTCGGCGACCGCACGGCGCAGGTCGAGTTCACCGACGGCCCGAATGGCGTCAAGGTGCGCGTGACGTTCGATGCAGAGACGACGTTCCCGGTTGAACAGCAGCAGCAAGGCTGGCAGGCGATCCTGCAGAACTTTGCGCGGCATGTGGAGGCGCGGCGCTAACGGCCGGCGCGACCAGCAAGCCCCGAGCGGCCTGCCTCACATCAGGTGAGGAGAAGCGAAACGCGGCTCTGTCCAGGAGGTAGTGGATGAAGCCCGTCGCAAAGCCCAAGGCCAGCAACACAGGCACGAAGGGCGACGAACGCAGCCACCATGCAGCCTGCCCGAAGATGCGGTCGGCATACACGTAGTCGTCGCTCACGGCCTCCACTTCCAGCAGTGGCAGCAGAAGGACGGAGGCGGTGGCAAGCACGAGCAGAACGGCCCAGCCGTGTCGATTGATGGGGGCCAGCAGGCGCTGCCCACGCGTGGTCGCGGCCTGGTCGCCGCCCGAGGCCGCAAGCGAGGTGAGGCCCATCGCGGCACTCCAGTGCTGCACGCTCCACAGCACGATGAATAGGAATGGATCGCGTGCGATGAAGGCCACGAGCACCATCGCCGTCAGGCTGAGGACATAGCCGATGCGCGGAAGCGAAGGGCGCCCCGAGCGAAGCTCCACCCCGAGCACGAGGCCCGTCAGGATCACCACGAGAGCGATGCCGCCATCGTGCAGTGTGCGCGCCAGCAAGTCCGACGCGAATTCGCCGAGCCACGGATCGATCCAGCGCTCCTGGAAGGCAATGGATCCCGTCAAGGCCTGGGCGACCACTACGAAGCCACCACCGACGATGAGCGCGAACCACCGGTCGAGCCGTCGCGCGTTCGGCGATGCCGCGCGTCCCGCCCGTCCGCGGTAGAGGCTGAGCAGGCCGAAGTGCTGGGCAGCGTAGTGGTGACTGACCAGCAGGAAGTCCAGCACCACCAACCAGAGGACGCGCTCCTCCAGCGGCATCGGAAGCACGCTCTCGGGCGCCAGCATCACCGCGAAGCACGCCACTGCGATGAGCACCGGAGCCACGACAAAGCGAAGCCGCTGCCGGGCGAGGAGGGGACGGTAGCCCGGCGTCGCGTAGGCAAGCCAGGCGGAGGACACACGGTGACCGAACCACAGCGGCACGGCGAGGACGAAGAACAGGCTATCGACAGGGCTGCTGCGTGCGTCCTCGTGTCCCTGCGCGAGCAGCAGTATCAGGGGCACCAGCCACAGTGGGTTCAGGATCCAGACGAGATCCCACGCTGGGTTCTTGATGCACCGCGTCGAGAGCGCGGGCGGTGCTTCTGTCCGAAGAGTCGGGCTCGCATCGGGCATATGAACCCCCATGTTGGAGTTGCAACCGCCGGCAGCATACGCCCGCATGCGCCTAGAGGTCGGCCAGCATCCCCGTCGAGGTCGCCTCGGCCGCCAGCTTGCCTTGCGCGTTGTAAAGCGACGCCTCAAGGAACGCGACCCGCTTGCCGCGCCGGATGACGCGCGCTTCGGTGCGCCCCTCGCCCGGCCCGACCTTCTCGTAGAAGCTGACCTTGATCTCGAGGCTGAAGACGGTCTGCTTGTGACCGGACTCGTGCATGACCGCATGCGCCATCGCGGCATCCAGCCACGCGGTGATGAAGCCGCCTTGCGCGATCGTCCCGTTGGTGTGGCAGTACTCGCGCCTCACCGTGAAGGCGGCGCTGAGCAGCTTGCGCTCGGGGTCCCAGCCGGTCACATGGAAATTGCCCATCGATTCGCTCAGCGCCTTGCCGGAGCGGATGCGTTCGTCGAGGTCGTCGTTCATGGAGGTTGCTCGTTGTTGGATGTGCAGCAGGTTAGCGCTTGATGGCACGCTTGAGATTGGCGCGTGCCGCCTCCTCGAAGCGCGCGCGCATCGGCCCGGTGAGGTAGAGCGGATCGCGAGCGAGAAACCCGGCAAGGATCTCGCGTCGCTTCGTCTCGAAGACATCGGCGGGCACATGCAGGTATTCGATGCGGATTTGCCTTTCGTACTCGGCAAAGCGATCGGGTGTCGCACCGAGGATCGCGAGGTCGATGTCGACCAGCAGCTGTGCATCGCCGCCTTCAGGTTGCGCGTCGTGGCGCGTTGCCAGGATCAGCGCGTGGACGCGATCCGCGGCTTCTTCCGAGACGCCTGATTCGAGCATCACGCGCCGTGCCCAGTCGGCGCTGCGTTCTTCGTTGTCATGTCGATGGACGTCGTAGACGGCATCGTGGAACCACAACGCGATCGCCACTTCGGCGGGGCGCTGCGCGGGCCTGTCGCGGCGCGCGTGCAGCAGTGCGAGGCATTCGCCGAGGTGCTGGAGCGTGTGATAGGCGCGATGGGCTTCGCAATGGGCGGCGAGCAATTCGTCCAGCAGGGCTTCGCTCGGCGACGCGACGTCAAGCGCGCGCCAGGCATTGATCCACGATTCGTGCAGTGCTGCCTCGTCCATCAGTTCTCCATCGCGGCGCGCACTTCGCGGCCGAGTTCGATCACCGACATCGCGTAGTAGCTGCTCCAGTTGTAGCGGGTGATGACGTAGAAGTTCTGCGTGCCCGCCACGTAGCTCGGTGTTTCGCCGCCGTTCTGCAGCTCGATCAGCGCGAGCAATCCCTTGAACCGCTGTGCGTCACCGTCGAGCACCGCACCACCCGCGACGAAGGCGTCGGCGCTGAAGGTGGGCACGATGTCGGGGCCCAGCAGCACGGCCTTCTGGAGCCGCGATTGGTCGAAGCTCACCGGAAAGATCGGCGGCATGCCCGGCTGCCAGCCGAACGCCTTGAAGTAGTTGGCCACGGAACCGATCACGTCGATCGGGTTGTTGACGAGGTCGATGCGGCCATCGCCGTCGTAGTCGACCGCGTACTTGGCAATGCTGCTGGGCATGAACTGCGGCATGCCCATCGCGCCGGCGTAGCTGCCGAGCGGAAGCAGGGGGTTCTCGTGGGTGCGGCTTTCGGTGCTCAGGAAGCTTTCGAGTTCGCCGCGGAAGAAGGCTTGCCGTTCGCTCGCGCGCGGATGCGCTTCGGGGAAGTCGAAAGCCAGAGTGGCGAGCGCATCGATCACGCGGAAGCTGCCCATGTTGCGTCCGTAGATCGTCTCGACGCCGATGATGCCGACGATGATCTCTGCGGGCACGCCGAACTCCGCCTCGGCCCGCGTCAGCGTGGCCGCGTTGTTGCGCCAGAAGCGCGTGCCGGCCTGGATGCGCACGGGGTCGATGAAGCGACTGCGATAGACGTACCAGTTCTTCGGTGTGCCAGTAGGAGCCGGCAGCATCAGGCGCGGGACGTTGGGCAGCAGCTTGGCGTTGCCGATCGTGGCGCGCGTCCATTCGCGGTCGAGGTTGCGGCGCGCGGCGATCTCGTCGGCGAACTGCATCGCATCTTCACGCGTGGCATACGGGATGCCGCGCGAAGGCGCGTTGCGTTTGTCAGGCGCTGCCTGTGCGGTTGACAGGGCACCGGGCAGAACGGTGGCGGCGGAAAGCAGGGCTGCGAAGAGTGCGTGGGACAGGGGGCGTGGCATCGCGTGGATTGTGCCGTCGGCGCGGCACGCATCGGATGAAGTTCACATGTGGTTTCAGCGGCGATCAGCGCGGCCAGGTGAGGCGGCGGAACTCCGCGCGCAGCATGGGCAGTGCAGCCGCCGGAGACTTCGCGTAGCGCTGCGCTTCGAGTCGCAGCAGCCAGTCCTGCGCCGCCTGCGCTTCGGTACCGAAGCGTTCGGCGAGGCGCGCGGCCATCTGGCGCGGCGGCGTGGCTTCGGGCACGTCGATGCCGGCCAGCTTCAGCCGCGCGCGAGCCTGCGCGAGCAAGCGCAGCCACGGGTCGTGCTGGCTGCGTTCCCACAGGGTCCAGCCGGCGCCCGCGAGGCTGGTGGCGACGAGCACCACCAGCAGCACAAGGATCAGGTCCTGCAGGCTCGGAGCCTCGAAGCCGATGTTCTTGAGCAGGTTGAGCTGCCGGCTCTGGGTGTAGTTGAGAACCCACTGGTTCCAGCCGTTGTTGATGGCTTCCCATGTGGCCCGCACGCTGAGCACGAGCGATGGTGTCATCGCCTCGATCGCTTCTGCAATGACCCCGGGTTGGGTCGCGAGGCGGCGGAACTGTCCGACGCGATCGGGCGAGATCGCGCCGGTCGGGTCGACGCGGGTCCAGCCCACACCGTCCAGCCAGACCTCGGCCCAGGCGTGGGCGTCGCTGTGGCGCAGCACCCAGTAGTTGTCGACCGAGTTGAGCTCGCCGCCCTGGTAGCCGGTCACGATGCGCGCGGGAATGTTCAGCGCGCGCATCAGCACCACGAAGGCCGAGGCGATGTGCTCGCAGAAGCCGGCCTTGGTGTCGAACCAGAACACGTCGGCGGTGTCGTCGCCGTAGACGCCGGGTTCGAGCGTGTACGAATAGCCGCCAGTGCGCAGCCGCTGCAGCACGTTCTGCACCAGTGCGCGCGGGGGCGCGCCGGCCAGCGCGGGGTCGCTTCGCATTTCGGCGGCGAGGGCGATGGTGCGCGGGTTTGTTCCGGGCGGCAACTGCACGTAGGGTTGCAGTGCGCCGGTGCGGCGCAGAGGGCCGTACTGGAACTCGGTGAAGCTCTCGGCGCGATAGCGCACGAGATCGCCCAGGGGGCGGTTGGCGAGCCACTGCAGGTCTGTTGTGCCGAATACCGTGTAGTCGGGCAGTTCCGGAGCATGGGGCGTGGCTTCGAGCGTCAGGAGCCACGGGCGGTTGGAAGGTTCGAGCGTGACTTCGTAGTTGACCGGTTCGCCGCGCGTCTGTAGATCAGGCGGGGGCAGTTGCCGCAGGAAAGGCGTCGCCTTCCACTCGCGGCCGTCGAACTGCGACAGCACCGGGCCGCGGAAATAGAGGCTTGATCGCGCCGGGATGCGGTCGCCGTCGAACTTGATGCGCGCGGCGATGCCGTCGTCCAGCGCCAGCTCCGCGATGGTGCCGACGCGCATCGTGCCCGACAGGCCGGTGCGCCCGGCCATCGCATCGCCAGGCATGCCCCAAAGCGGCGCCATGCGCGGGAACAGCATGAACAGCACCACCATGATGGGCGCGCCCAGCAGCGCCATCCACCCTGCGGTGCGCGCCGCCTGCGCCAACGGCGGCCGTCCGACGGGCATGTGGGCGTTGACCAGCGCGGTCAGCAAACCCAGCAGCGCGAGCAGCATCGCGAACGCAGTCGGCAGGGATTGCGAATAGAAGAAGTTCGTGAGCATCGTGAAGAAGCCCAGGAAGAAGATGACGAACGCATCGCGCCGCGCGCGGAGTTCCAGCGTCTTGAGCGCAAGCAGAATCACGATGAGCGTCACGCCCGCATCGCGTCCGAGCAGCGTGCGGTGTGTGGCATAGGTTGCGATGAGCGTGATTGCGAGCAGTGCGACGCGCCACCACTTGCTGGGCAGCGGTCTGGCCTGCACCGCGAGCGTGCCGCGCCAGACGAGCACGATGGCCGCGAGCATGGTGCACCACCAGGGCAGGTTCGGCACCTGGGGCAGGAGGATGAGGCCGATGACCGACAGCAGGAAGAGCGTGTCCCGCGCGTCCCTCGGCAGGGCCAGGAGCTTGCTCAGCATAGGGCGAGCGCCTCCAGGCATTGCCGCTTGTGCGCCTCACCTTGCGACGGCTGGACGGTGCGGCCACCGGCACGCAGGCCGTAGTCCACGCCGAGGTGGTCGGCCATCAGCACCCATGCGCAGATGCGTGAAAGGCGCGCTTCGGCATCGGACAGGCCGGCGTGCTGCGTGTCGAGCCAGAGCTGCGAGCGCTGGGCCTGCAAGGTGTCGCGGCTGACCAGTTCGTCGGAGCCTGCTGCCTGCGCTTGCGCGGCGCGCTTCCAGACCACGAGCTTGAGCGAATCACCGCGGCGGTACGGGCGCACGCCGTCGTATTCGCCGGCGATGTGCGCGCGCATCGACATGGCCGCGCTGGGTCCGTCCAGTGGTTCGGCTTCGGGCAGAGGCGGTGGGTTGGGTTCGGGCGCGGGATAGACGAGCACCTGCGAGGCCGGGCGCCAGATCGTCCAGACGCGGAAGGTGCCGAGCGGGAAGCGCGTTTCCGCCGTCAGCGTGGGCACGGCATGCAGACCGCGTCGCTCGGGCTTGAAGGCAACTTCGACCGTCGCACTGCCTTGCGCGGGAACATCGCTCCAGGACCATTGCCCGCTGCGATGTACGGCGAAGCCGATGCCATAGCGCGTGCTACGGCGCGCATTGGTGAGCACGATGCGGAACACTGCCGCCGAGCCCGCGTATTGCGGCTCCGGCGGCATGAGCCGCATCGCGAGGCCGCGCAAGGTGCCATGGCACACATGCATGCCGACCGCCACGCAGCCCGCGAGCAGGAAGGTCAGCAGATAGCCAAGGTTGAGCTGGTAGTTGATCGAGCCGACCAGCAGGACCAGCAGGGTCGCGGCGAGCATCCACCCGGCCCGTGTCGGCAGGATGTAGACGTTGCGTTGGGTGAGTTCGAGCGTGTCGGACGGCGCTCGCCGTGACACAAACCACTGGTCGATCCGGGATCGCAGCGACGCGAACGGATGCACGCCCCACCTGCGAGCGGGCGCCGGCGAGCTCACGGCAAGGGTACCGCCGCGATCATGGCGCGCACCTGCTCGACCGCGCCGCGGCCCGCGTCACCGACTGGCGTGAGGCGGTGGGCGATCGTTTGCGGCAGCACTGCCTGCACATCGTCGGGTGCCACGTAGTCGCGGTTGGCGAGTAGCGCCTGCGCCTTGGCTGCCCGCAGCACCGCAATGCCTGCGCGCGGCGAAAGCCCCTGCAGGAACCAGCGGCCGGAACGCGTGGCGGCGATCAGATCCTGCACGTAGTTGAGCAGCGGCTCGGCCGCATGGACCTGCAGCACACGCTGTTGCAGCGCAGTCAACTCGCCGGCGGTGAGCAGGGCGGGCAGTCCCGCGAGCAGGTCGCGCCGGTCGGCACCGGCCAGCAACTCGCGCTCGGCCGCGCGATCGGGGTAGCCGAGCGAGATGCGCATCAGGAAGCGGTCGAGCTGGGATTCGGGCAGCGCGAAGGTCCCGAGTTGCTCGTGCGGGTTCTGTGTGGCAATGACGAAGAAGGGCGTCGGCAACGGGCGGGTTTCGCCTTCGACGGTCACCTGCTTTTCCTCCATGGCTTCGAGGAGGGCGCTTTGTGTCTTGGGGCTGGCGCGGTTGATTTCGTCTGCGAGCAGCACCTGGGCAAAGATGGGGCCGGGGTGGAACACGAAGCTCTGCTGCCCGCGGTCGTAGATCGCGACGCCCGACAGGTCGCCCGGCATCAGGTCGGCGGTGAACTGGACGCGTGAGAACTGCAGGCCGAAGGTGTGCGACAGCGCATGCGCCAGCGTTGTCTTGCCGACGCCGGGCACGTCCTCGATCAGCAGGTGGCCGCCGGCCAGAAGACAGGCCACGCAGTCGCGTACCTGGGCCTCTTTGCCTACGATCACCGTGTTAAGCTGCCCGAGCAAACTGGCGAGCTTCGCGGCAACGTCCATTTTTGTATCCATATGCAAACCATACCCTAAGCCTTGCGGCCCTTCGTACGCAAGGCCTTGGCGCAGAAGAACCCATGGGCAAAACCGGCTACTTCACACACCGCGACTGCTGGAGACACGAGATGGGGCAGGGGCATCCGGAATGCCCCCAGAGACTCGATGCCATCGAGGACCGGCTGCTCGTCACCGGCGTCGGCGACGCACTCGAGCGCGGCGAGGTGCCTCTGGCGACGCTGCCGCAAATCACCCGCGCGCACAGCGTGGCGCATATGGAGCATCTCGAAGCGCTGAGCCAGCGCCTCGTCGAGGACGAGCCGGCCGGCGGTCCGGACCATGCGCAGATCGATCCCGACACCTCGATGAACCGCTTCACCGTGCTGGCTGCTCGCCGCGCCGCCGGGGCGGCGATTGCGGCGACGGATGCGGTGATTGCAGGGCAGCTCGACAACGCCTTCTGCGCGGTGCGCCCGCCCGGCCATCACGCCTGCCGCGACAAGGCGATGGGCTTCTGCTTCTACAACAACGTCGCGATCGCGGCGCGCCATGCGCTCGAACAGCATGGGCTGGAGCGGGTCGCGATCGTCGATTTCGACGTGCACCACGGCAACGGCACCGAGGACATCCTGAGCAACGACCCGCGCGTGCTCATGGTGGGCATCTTCCAGCACCCCTTCTATCCCTACAGCGGCACGGACCACCCGGCGCCGAACATGCTCAACCTGCCGGTGCCGGCCTACACGCGCGGCATGGACGTTCGCGAGCTCATCGAGGCGTGCTGGATGCCGCGCCTCGAAGAATTCAAGCCGCAGATGATCTTCGTGAGCGCGGGCTTCGATGCGCATCGCGACGACGATCTCGGCCAACTCAAACTCAACGAAAACGATTTCGGTTGGATCACCAGCCGCATCGTCGATGTGGCGCGCCGCCATGCGCAGGGCCGCATCGTTTCAATGCTTGAAGGCGGCTACAACCTCGATGCGCTGGCGCGCAGCGTCGAAGAACATCTGAGGGTGCTGGCCGATTTGTAGATCGATGGATTTCAGCACCCTTACCTTTACCCAGAAACTCAGTCAGGTCGAAGCGCGCAGCCTCTCGATCGAATTCGCCATCCTCATCGCCTGCGTGGCAGTCGCATGGGGCGTCTGTCGCTGGTTCGGACGTGATCAGCCGAAGGATTCCATCTGGTTCGGCGTTCGCATCTTCGACGGGCTGCTGTTTCCGCTGCTCGCACTGCTTTTCACGGACCTGGCTCGGCGCGGCGTGCTGACCTTCCAGCCGGTCCTGCTGCTGCGGATCGCGGTATCGGTCTTCGTTTCGCTGGCGGTGATCCGCTTCTTCGCGCGGGTGTTGCGGGCGGTATTCCCGGCCTCGGCGATGGCGCGCCTGCTGGAGCGCACCATCTCGTGGATCGCGTGGATCGGCGCGATCCTCTGGATCGTTGGATTGCTGCCACCAGTGCTGGCGGAGTTGGACGAAATCACGCTCGCCTTCGGGCGTACGCGCATCAGTCTGCGAACCATCCTCGACGGGGCGCTCTCGGCAGGGCTGGTGCTGGCAATCGCGTTGTGGATCTCGTCGACGATCGAAAAACGCATCCTGAGCGAGGCGGTGAACGATCTCTCGATGCGCAAGGTGGCGTCGAATGCGATCCGCGCCTTCCTGTTGCTGATCGGCCTGCTGTTTGCGCTGTCCGCGGTCGGGGTGGATCTGACGGCGCTGTCGGTGCTTGGTGGCGCGCTGGGCGTCGGCCTTGGCTTCGGCCTGCAGAAACTTGCGGCCAATTACGTGAGCGGCTTCGTGATTCTTCTGGAGCGGTCGATACGCATTGGCGACAACGTGCGCGTCGACGGCTTCGAGGGACGCATCACTGACATCAAGACGCGCTACACGCTGGTGAGGGCAGGCAACGGGCGCGAATCGATCGTGCCGAATGAATCGCTGATCACGAGCCGCGTGGAGAACCTCTCGCAGGCGGATCTCAAGTTCAACATCCAGACGAACATCATCGTTGGCTACGACAGTGACGTGGAGAAGGTGCAGTCCATTCTCCTGAGTGCGGCCAAGTCGCAGGCGCGGGTCATGGCCGACCCGGCCCCGGTGGCCTTCCTGCTGAATTTCGTGCCCGACGGATTAGAGTTCAACCTCAATTTTTGGGTGTCCGACCCCGACAAGGGGCGGGACAACCTTCGCTCGGCGATCAACATCGCCATTCTCGAAGGGCTGCGTTCGGCGGGTATCACCATCGCCAATCCGCAGCGGGTGGTTCGCGTCGCATCGTTACCTTCTGATGCTTCGCCTTTGCCAATTGCCCATCTATAATTACGAAAAAAGCACGATCGTTCGATTTTTCTCCGCGCCCACTATCAAGGCGCAACCCCTGTCTGAAATGAACACTTCGCGCAGGGCCCGGTGCCTAAAATCATCGGCTGCCCTGTACATCTCCCGGTTTCGCAATTCAATGGAGTCAAGCCAATGAAGATCCTGGTCCCCGTCAAGCGGGTCGTCGACTACAACGTGAAGGTGCGCGTGAAGAGCGACGGCACCGGTGTGGACATTGCCAATGTGAAGATGAGCATGAACCCCTTCGACGAGATTGCCGTCGAAGAGGCTGTTCGGCTCAAGGAGAAGGGTGTTGCCACCGAAGTCATCGCCGTGTCCTGCGGCGATGCCAAGTGCCAGGAGACGCTGCGCACCGCGATGGCCATCGGTGCCGATCGCGGCATCCTCGTTGAATCGGCGGAAGAACTTCAGCCTCTCGCCGTTGCCAAGTTGCTCAAGGCCTTGGTCGACAAGGAGCAACCCGGTCTGGTGATCCTCGGCAAGCAGGCCATCGACGACGACAACAACCAGACCGGCCAGATGCTCGCTGCCCTGGCTGATCTCCCGCAAGCCACCTTCGCCTCCAAGGTCGAAGTCGCTGGCGACAAGGTCAGCGTTACCCGCGAAGTGGATGGCGGCCTCGAAACCCTGTCCCTCTCGCTCCCCGCAGTCATCACTTCCGACCTGCGCCTGAATGAGCCGCGCTACGTGACGCTGCCCAACATCATGAAGGCCAAGAAGAAGCAGCTCGACACGGTGACCCCGGCGGATCTGGGCGTGGACGCAGCTCCGCGCCTGAAGACCCTCAAGGTCGCAGAGCCTCCCAAGCGCGGTGCTGGCATCAAGGTGCCCGATGTCGCAGCGCTGGTGGACAAGCTGAAGAACGAAGCCAAGGTGATCTGAGGAAGACTGTCATGACCGTACTTGTTATTGCCGAACACGACCACGCCACCCTCAAGCCGGCGACCCTGAACACCGTGACTGCAGGCATTGCCTGCCAGAGCGGCGATGTGCATGTCCTCGTGGCGGGTGCCAATGCTGCAGAAGCCGGCAAGGCCGCCTCTCAAGTGGCTGGCGTTGCCAAGGTGATCGTGGCGGATAGCCCGAGCTTGGCGGAGAACCTCGCCGAGAACGTTGCGGCGCAAGTTCTCGCGATCGCCAAGAACTACAGCCACATCCTGTTCCCGGCCACCGCCAACGGCAAGAATGTGGCTCCCCGAGTGGCCGCCAAGCTGGATGTGGCCCAGATCAGCGACATCACCAAGGTGGACAGCGCCGACACCTTCGAGCGCCCGATCTACGCCGGTAACGCCATTGCGACCGTGCAGAGCGCGGACCCGATCAAGGTCATCACCGTGCGTACGACCGGCTTCGACGCCGCGGCAGCGACCGGCGGCAGCGCTGCAGTCGAAAACGCAGAAGGCGTCGCCGACAGCGGCAAGAGCAGCTTCGTGGGCCGCGAAGTCACCAAGAGCGATCGCCCCGAATTGACCGCCGCCAAGATCATCGTCTCGGGTGGCCGAGCCCTCGGCAGCGCCGAGAAGTTCAACGAAGTGATGACGCCCCTGGCGGACAAGCTCGGTGCAGCACTGGGAGCCAGCCGTGCAGCCGTGGACGCAGGCTACGCCCCCAACGACTGGCAGGTCGGCCAGACCGGCAAGATCGTCGCCCCCCAGCTGTACATCGCCGCAGGCATCTCCGGCGCCATCCAGCACCTTGCAGGCATGAAGGACTCCAAGGTCATCGTCGCCATCAACAAGGACGAAGAGGCCCCGATCTTCTCGGTGGCCGACTACGGCCTCGTGGCCGATCTGTTCACGGCCGTGCCGGAACTCGTCAAGGCGCTCTGATCCACTTCAGATAGCTGTTTGAACCCAAAAGGGGCATCGTTTTTCGATGCCCTTTTTCACGTCGGTTCGCATCAGGCCCGAGGGCCACAGGAGAGACAACATGAGCTACACCGCTCCCATCAAGGACATGCTGTTCGACATCGAGCACCTCGCGGACATCGCGAAGGTGTCGCAGATGCCGGGCCTCGAGGAAGCCGGCCTCGAAACCGCGCAGGCCGTGCTCGAAGAGTGCGCGCGCTTCAACCAGGACGTGATCGCACCGCTGAATGTGGAAGGCGATCGCAATCCTTCGTCGTTCAAGGATGGCAAGGTCACGACCACGCCCGGCTTCAAGGAAGCCTTTGCGCAGTACGTCGCAGGCGGATGGCAGGGGCTGCAGCACCCCACGGATTTCGCAGGTCAGGGCCTGCCCAAGACGATCGGCGCGGCCTGCGTCGAGATGCTGAACTCGGCCAACATGAGCTTCGCGCTGTGCCCGCTGCTCACCGATGGCGCAACCGAGGCTCTGCTGACCGCAGGTTCGGACGAACTGAAGGCCGTCTATCTCGAAAAGCTCGTCAGCGGCCATTGGACCGGCACGATGAACCTCACCGAGCCGCAGGCCGGCAGCGATCTCGCGCTGGTGCGCAGCCGCGCGGAGCCGCAGCCTGATGGCACCTACAAGGTGTTCGGTACGAAGATCTTCATCACCTACGGTGAGCACGACATGGCCGAGAACATCGTCCACCTCGTGCTGGCCCGCGTGAGCGGCGCGCCCGAAGGCGTGAAGGGCATCAGCCTGTTCGTGGTGCCGAAGTTCCTCGTGAACAAGGATGGCTCGCTGGGTGCGCGCAACGATGTGCACTGCGTGAGCATCGAGCACAAGCTGGGCATCAAGGCCTCGCCGACCGCAGTGCTGCAGTACGGCGACCACGGCGGCGCCATTGGCTATCTGGTCGGCGAAGAGAACCGCGGCCTCGAGTACATGTTCATCATGATGAACTCGGCCCGCTACGCCGTGGGCATGCAGGGCATCGCGATTGCCGAGCGTGCGTACCAGCACGCAGTGGCCTACGCGAAGGAGCGCGTGCAGAGCCGCCCGGTCGATGGCTCGATCAACGCAAGCGCGGCGATCATCCATCACCCCGACATCAAGCGCATGCTGATGACGATGCGTGCCTACACCGAGGGCTGCCGCGCCATGGCGATGACGGCTGCTGCGGCTTACGACGCGGCGCACCATCATCCCGATGCGGACACGCGCAAGCAGAACCAGGCCTTCTATGAATTCCTCGTGCCGCTGGTCAAGGGCTACAGCACCGAGATGAGCCTGGAGGTGGCCTCGCTGGGCGTGCAGGTGCACGGCGGCATGGGCTTCATCGAGGAAACCGGTGCGGCGCAGTATCTGCGTGACGCCAAGATCCTGACGATCTACGAGGGCACGACGGCGATCCAGGCGAACGACCTCGTTGGCCGCAAGACCGCGCGTGACGGCGGACAAGTCGGGAAGGCGATCGCCGCGCAGATCGAGAAGACCGAAGCCGAGCTCGCCAAGCGCGACAGCGCCGATGCGAAGGCCGTACTGAAGAGCCTGAAGGCTGCGCGCCAGGCCTTCGTCGACGTGGTTGGCTTCGTCGCCGGGCAGACCAAGGCGTCGCCCAACGCGGTGTTCGCGGGCAGCGTGCCCTACCTGATGCTCGCGGGCAATCTGGTGGCGGGCTGGCAGCTTGCGCGTTCGCTGCTCATCGCGGAAGACCTCGCCAAGGCGGGCACCGACGTGCCTTTCATGAAGGCGAAGATCGCGACGGCGCGCTTCTACGCGGAGCACATCCTGAACAAGGCGCCCGGCGTGCGCGACAGCATCGTCGACGGCGCGGAAAGCGTGACCGCCCTGGCGCTCGAAGCGTTCTGACGCGCTGGCTCGTGTCGCGCAACGGACCGTTGCGGCACGCGCCTCCTTCTATAAATCCGACTCTGCCGTTTCATTCTTTTTTCGGAGACACCATGTCCAAGCTGCCGCCCGTGCTCGCCAACCTGCCATTGCCGATCATCGGTTCGCCGTTGTTCATCATCAGCAACCCCAAGCTCGTGATTGCCCAGTGCAAGGCCGGCGTAGTCGGCTCGATGCCCGCGCTCAATGCACGGCCTGCGTCGCAACTCGAAGACTGGCTCGCCGAGATCACCGAGGAACTCGCCGCCTACAACAAGGCGAACCCGGACAAGCCGGCCGCGCCGTTCGCGATCAACCAGATCGTGCACAAGAGCAATGACCGCCTTGAGCACGACATGGAACTGGTCGTGAAGTACAAGGTGCCGATCGTCATTACCTCGTTGGGCGCCCGCACCGACGTCAACGACGCGGTGCACAGCTACGGCGGCGTGACGATGCACGACATCATCAACAACGCCTTCGCGAAGAAGGCGATCGAGAAGGGCGCCGACGGCCTGATCGCAGTCGCCGCCGGTGCCGGCGGGCACGCGGGCATCAAGAGCCCGTTCGCTCTGGTGCAGGAGATCCGCCAGTGGTTCGATGGTCCACTCGCACTGTCGGGTTCCATCGCCAACGGCGCGGCCGTGCTGGCCGCGCAGGCCATGGGCGCGGACTTCGCCTACATCGGCACCGCCTTCATCGCGACCGAGGAAGCGCGGGCGAGCGCCGAATACAAGCAGGCCATCGTCGAAGGTTCGTCGGACGATATCGTCTACTCGAACCTGTTCACGGGCGTGCACGGCAACTACCTGGCGCCGAGCATCGTGGCCGCTGGCATGGACCCGGCCAATCTGCCGCAGGGCGACCTCAAGACCATGAACTTCGGCGGCGGCGATAGCGCCAAGAAGGCCTGGAAGGACATCTGGGGCTCGGGGCAGGGCATCGGCGCGGTGACCGAGGTCGGCACCGCGGCGAGCTTCGTCGAGAAGCTCAAGCGCGAGTACCAGGAAGCGCGCAGCCGTCTTGCACTCTGAAGCAGGGGTCATGGATCGCGCCGCGCCAGCGGCGAAGCGCGCCGCGAGTCGCATGCCGCTGCTGGATGCGGTGAAGGGACTCGCGTGTCTGCTGATCGTCGGCCATCACCTCTCTCGCTACGGCCCGCTGCCTGAAGGCGCGGCTTCGCTGGCGCCTGGCGTCTTCGACTGGCTGTCTCAATACGGGCGGCTGGCGGTGCAGGTGTTCCTGGTGCTGGCGGGCTTTCTCGCCGCGGGCAGCCTCGCGCCCGACGGAACGCTTCGCATCGACCGGCCCTTGGTCAGGATCTTCCAGCGATACGGCCGCCTCGTGATGCCGTATCTGGCCGCGCTGACTTTCAGCGTGATCGTTGCCGCGCTCGTGCGGCCCTGGCTGGACGATGAGGTGGTGCCTGGACCGCCGGTGATGGCGCAACTGATCGCGCATGGCCTGCTGCTGCAGGACCTGCTGGGTTTCGAGGCGCTGTCCACCGGTGTGTGGTACGTGGCGATCGACTTCCAGCTCTTCGTGTTGGCATTGGCCGCGATCGGCGTATCAGAGGTGCTTCAGCGTCGCTGGGCCATGCGCCCGGAGACCTCGCGCTGGCTGATGGCGGCATTCGTGTTCCTGCTCGTGGTGTCGTCGCTGGCTGTGTTCAACCGGCACGCGGAACTCGATACGACTGCGCTGTATTTCTTCGGCTCGTATGGCCTCGGCATGTTCGTGTTCTGGATGGGGCGCGTGTCCCGACGCAGGACGTGGGGCTTCGCGGTGGTGCTGCTTGCGCTGCTCGGGGCCGCGGCCTTGGCACTCGACTGGCGCAGCCGGATCGCGACCGCATGGGTCACCGCGTTGGCGGTGGCGATCATCCAGCACCTCGACGGCCTCAAGCCCTCGGCGTGGCCCGCAGTCGGCGAGCCGCTGGTGCGCCTGGGGCGCATCTCGTATTCGCTGTTCCTCATCCACTTCCCGGTGCTGCTGCTTGTGAGCGCAGTGGTGAGCCATTTCATGCGCGTCACGCCATGGATCGGCATGGGCGGTCTGCTCGCGACCGTTGCGCTGTCGATCGGGGCCGCGGTCGTGCTCTATCGCTTCGTTGAATCGCGACCGGCGACCTGGCGCGGTGTGCTCGGTCTGTTCGCAGGCCTTCTGGTCTGCGGTGCGGTGGTTTCGCTGATCTCTGCCTAGGCGCGGCCCAGCGCGCTGGCGTAGTGCTCGGTGAACTGCCGGGCGACCGAGTCCCAGTCGTAGCGCTTGGCGGTGGATTGCGCGGCCTCCGACATCGTTCGGCATTGCCCTTCGTCCAGGGACGTGATGCGGCGCACCACCTCAAGGTCCTTCGCACCACCGTCGAAGCGCAGGAAGTAGCCGTTGACCCCGGACTCCACGAATCCGTTGATCGGCTCCATGTCGCGGCAGATCACGATCTTGCCCGCGGCCATCGCTTCGAGAATGCCCACGCCGAAGCCTTCGTACTCGCTGCCTGTGATGAAGACCGTGCGCTGCTGCAGTTCCGCGATCAGCCGATCGTCCTCGATGTAGGGATGCAGCCGCACAGAATCGCCCAACCGCAGCGATTCGATCTTGGCCTTGAAGCTCTCGCCGAGGTGGTCGAAGTCCGGACCCGCGATGAGCAGGTCGATGGCGATGCCGCTGTCCCGCGCGAGGGCAACGGCGTCGATCACCGCGTCGATGCGCTTGTTGCGCGACCAGCGGCCCCAGTAGATCCATCGCGTCGGATCCGGCGTGCCGGTCGTGCGGCCACCTTGAAACTTCGCGTACGCGATGCCGTTCTCGGCCTTGTGGACCTGCCTGGAAAAATGCCCGAAGTAGTCCGCGTCCGATTCGCTGACCGCGAGCACGCGCTTGTAGTGCTTGAGCAGCGGACGCATCAGGAAATGCTCGTGCACCCACTTGAAGGCTCGCAGCTTGCGCGTGTGCCGGAAGCCGCCATGCGTGCTCAGGATCGCGGGAATGCGGCGGCACTGCAGAAGAACGTTGCCGGTGAGCATCATGAGCTGCGGATCGTGCACGTGCAGCAGGTCATAGCCGGATGCGAGTTCGCCGAAGCCGCGCGCATAGCCAAGCAGGCGGTTGCCTGACACGGGAATGCAATAGACGTCGATGCCGTCCACGCGGTTCACGGAGAACGCCGTGTGCTTGGGCGACACATGCGCCACGTCCACTTGCGTGCCGTTTTCGGAAATGCGTGTGGCCAGTTCGCGAACCACGGATTCGATCCCGCCCACTTCAGGGAAGTACGTAGGCGTGATGGAAAGGATCTTCAATTGGCTTTCTCCGTTGATGGCAGCTAGCTTAGCTGTTGACTCATGGGGGATTTGTCATCCCGCCGGCCGAGTTTGGCTTCAAGATGAGCGTCGCAGTGCGACTTCTCTTATGATTGCTGAGTTTTCAGTAAATACTGAAATTTCAAAAGACTTGTGAACTCCCCTGTACCGCCAACCGCCGGCTTGCATTCCCTCGCCACCGATCGGGTCGGGAATCTGATTCAAGGCATGGCCGCGCTATTCTGGCTGCCGCAGGCGGCATTGCTGGCGTGGGCGGTGCAGCGTCTGGGTCGTGGCGACGGATTCGTCGCGGTCGTCATCCCGGCGGCGGGGATCCTGCTCCTGGGTCTGTTGCGGGCCGCGTGCGAGGCCTGGGGTGCGCGTCAGGTCTATGCGGCGGCGCGTGCCGGGCTTACAGCATTGCGTGCGGATGTGGCTGCGGCGCTCTCCGCGCGTTCACCGATCGATCGCAGTCGCCCGGCATCGGGCCTCGCAGCCAGCGTGATCGCCGAGCAGGCTGAGGCGGTGGTGCCCTATCTCGTGCGCTACGGGCCGGCCCGCTGGCGCGCCACGGTCGTGCCTGTCGTGATCGTCATCGCTGTCGCATTCCAGTCGTGGCTCGCTGCATTGATCTTGCTGATCGCTGCCCCGCTGATCCCCATCTTCATGGCCATCGTCGGCTGGCGCGCGAAGGCTGCAAGCGAAGCGCAGATGGTCGAGATGGGCGGCATGAACGCCTTCCTGCTGGATCGTCTTCGAGGCCTTGCGACCCTGCGTGCGCTCGATGCAGTCGATGCCACCGCGGAGCGCCTCGGCGAAGCCGCCCAGAACCTGCGCGTGCGCACGATGGCGGTGTTGCGCATCGCCTTTCTCTCGTCCGCGGTGCTCGAGCTGTTCTCGGCACTGGGCGTCGCGATGGTTGCGGCCTACGTGGGCTTTCATCTGCTTGGCACGTTCGAATTCGGCACCTGGGGTCGGCGATTGACGCTCGGCGAAGGAATGTTCGTCCTTCTGCTTGCCCCTGCGTTCTTCGAGCCGTTGCGCGATCTGTCGGCCGTGTGGCACGACCGAGCAGCAGGCGAGGCCGCGCTGCGTTCGCTCGATGAGCTTTCGGCAGAGGGTGTGCCGCTGCCCGGTGCGGCGGTTTCCCCGCCTTCGCAGCCGAGGGGCGTTTCCACTGCGCCGACGCTGCGCATCCGCGATCTGCACTACGCGCAGCCGGGCGGCGATGTTCTGTTCGAGCGCTATGAGCTGCGCGTCGCCGCGGGCGAACATGTCGCGTTGATGGGGCCGAGCGGTTCGGGCAAGACCGCGTTGCTGAGCCTCGTCGCCGGACTGGTACGGCCCCAGCACGGTGAGATCGCCATTGGCGGAACGCTGTTGAACGACCGCACGGCGGCCGCCTTGCGCGCGCGCATCGCATGGATGGGGCAGAGGCCGCATGTGTTCGCCGGTTCGGTGCATGCCAATGTGGCGCTGGGGCGCACCGGTGTGCAGACGAAGGATGTCGAAGCCGCCATGCAGTTCGCCGTGCTCGAAGACGTAGCGCAGGCACATCCGGGCATGTCGCTCGGTGAGGGCGGCAGTGGTCTTTCGGGCGGCGAGGCGGTGCGACTGGCGCTTGCTCGCGTGGCCGTGCACGCGCATGCCGATCTGCTGCTGGTGGACGAGCCGACAGCGCACCTCGACACCCAGACCGCCGAGCGCGTCGCCGATGCCCTGATCGAACTCGCGCGCGGCAAGACCCTCATCGCCGCGACACACGATCCCATCCTGGCCGCGCGCATGCACCGCACGATCCGCCTCGATGCCGTACCACGTCAGGAGGCTGCATGAAGCTCTGGCGCGATCTTCGCTCGGTCCTGGTGCCGTTCGTTACCGCACAGCCGAAGCAACTCGTGCTGGGTGCTGCACTGGCTGCATTGACCGTGCTCATGGGCATGGCGCTGCTCGGGCTCTCGGGCTGGTTCATCACCGCCACCGCGCTGGCCGGACTGAATGCGGCGACCGCGATCCGCTTCGATGTGTTCATGCCTTCCGCCGGCATCCGCCTTCTCGCGCTGGGCCGGACGGCTTCGCGCTACGGCGAACGGCTCGTGACGCATGACGCGACCTTCGGTGTGTTGGCTGCGCTGCGCGAACGCCTGTTTCGCGGATGGGCGCAACCGGGCGCTGCCCGCCAACTGCTTGCGAGGCCATCGCGCCTGCTGTTTCGGCTGACTGCGGACATCGATGCGCTCGAAGCGTTCTACCTGCGCATGCTGGTGCCCGCGGGGGCCGCGCTCGCGGCAGCGATGCTTGCGGGCGTGGTGCTCGGCGCGATGAGCGCATGGATGGGCATCGTGCTGGCCCTGTGGTTGCTCGCTGCCGGGTGGGGAATCGCCATCGTGACCGCGGCGCGTGCACGTCCTGCTGCGGTCCGTCGGGCCCAGGCGATGGAGGCACTGCGCGCCCGCGCGGTGGACCTTGTGGCGGGCCAGACCGAACTGGTCATGGCGGGCAGGATCGACGCGCAGCGTGAATCGCTGGCCGCGGCCGATCGCCATCTCGCGCAGGCCGACATGCGGCTCAACCAACTCGAAAGCAGCGCCGGCGCGGCCTACGGCATCGCCGGCACGCTGACCTTGGTCGGTGTGCTGCTCGCTGTGGGTGCGTTGGCGGGCGAGGGCGCCATCGGTGCGCCTGGCGCGGCGCTGGCGTTGCTTGTCGCCCTCACCGCGATGGAGCCCTTCGCCGCCTTGCGTCGTGGTGCGCTGGAAGCGGGGCGCGCGTGGTTGGCCGGCCGACGTCTTGCGCCTCGCATGGCGATGCCCGATGCGAAGGCGCCGGCCCAGTTCGGCGAAGACGAGACAGCGCTGCGTTTGCATGATGTGCACACAGCTCACAACGGCAGTCGCGTGCTCGCACTCGATGGCGTCTCGCTGACCGTCGCACGCGGCGAGCGCATCGCGCTGATCGGTCCTTCCGGCGCGGGCAAGTCGACGCTGCTTTCCGTCATCACGGGCGACATCGCGCCCCAGACGGGTGCGGTGCATGTGCAAGCCCATTGCCTGCTGACCCAGCGCACGGAACTCTTCCAGGACAGCCTGCGCGACAACCTGCGCCTCGCCGATCCCGCAGCGAACGATGCGCGCCTGCTCGCCGCGTTGTGGGCCACAGGCCTCGCACAAGACGTACGCGCCATGCATGGTGGCCTCGACACCCGACTTGGCGAAGGCGGTCTCGGGCTCTCGGGCGGCCAGTCGCGCCGCCTCGCACTGGCCCGACTGTTGCTGCGCGACGTACCTGTCTGGCTGCTGGACGAACCCACGGAAGCATTGGACACTGCGACCGCGCACGACGTACTGCAACGCCTTCACGCCCAGGCCAAGGGCCGCGCTCTCGTGATCGCGACCCACCTGCGCCGCGAGGCCGCGCTCGCGGATCGATTGATCTGCATGCAGCAGGGCCGCATCACGGCCGACCTCGTGCGCGGCACGCCGGCATTCGACGCGGCGCTGAGCGCGCTACGGCCCGACTGAGTTCAAGGATTCGCAAGAACACGAAAGGAACCCCATGGACCTCGACATCGTCGCTCTCTCACGATTGCAGTTCGCGCTCACGGCGCTCTATCACTTTCTCTTCGTGCCGCTGACGCTCGGCTTGTCCATCATCGTGGCGATCATGGAGACGGTCTACGTGATGACCGGCCGCACGATCTGGCGCGACATGACGAAGTTCTGGGGGCTGCTCTTCGGCATCAACTTCGCAATGGGCGTGGCCACCGGCATCGTCATGGAGTTCCAGTTCGGCATGAACTGGAGCTACTACAGCCACTACGTGGGCGACGTCTTCGGCGCGCCGCTCGCCATTGAAGGGCTGATGGCCTTTTTCCTCGAGGCAAGCTTCGTCGGCCTGTTCTTCTTCGGCTGGGACCGCTTGTCGAAGGTCGCGCATTTGATCGTGGCGTGGCTGGTCGCGATCGGCTCGAACTTCTCCGCGCTGTGGATCTTGATTGCAAACGGCTGGATGCAGAACCCGGTCGGCGCATCGTTCAATCCGCAGACGATGCGCATGGAGGTGACCGACTTCTTCGCGGTGCTGACCAACCCCGTGGCGCAGGCCAAGTTCGTGCACACGGTGTCGGCGGGTTACGTGGTGGCGTCGATCTTCGTGCTCGGCGTGTCGGCCTGGTATGTGCTCAAGGGCCGGCATCTGCAACTGGCAAAGCGCTCGATGACGGTCGCTGCGTCGTTCGGCCTCGCGGCATCGCTGTCGGTGGTGTTGCTCGGCGACGAATCCGGCTACCTCTCCACAGAGCACCAGAAGATGAAGGTCGCCGCGCTCGAAGCGATGTGGAAGACCGAGCCCGCACCGGCCGCGTTCACCGCCTTCGGCTTTCCCGACCAGCGCACGCGCGAGACGCACTTTGCGGTCCACATCCCATGGCTGCTCGGCCTGATCGGTACGCGCTCGCTGACCACGGAGATCCCCGGCATCGACGAACTCGTGCATCGCGCGGAGCTCAACATCCGCGTCGGCATCTCGGCGTACGACGCGCTGCAGAAGATCCGCGAGGCGGGCAGTACGGATGCCGTTCCCGAATCGGCCAAGGCGATCTTCGAGGAGAACGGCCATGCGCTCGGCTACGCGCTGCTACTCAAGCGCTATGTCGACGATCCGCGCAAGGCGACGCCGGAGCAGGTCGCGCAGGCCGCGCTCGACACCATTCCGCCGGTGTGGCAGCTCTACTGGTCCTTCCGTCTCATGGTCGGCCTCGGGATGTTCTTCATCGTGCTGACTGCGACCTTCTTCGTGCTCTCCGCGATGCGCAAGCTCGACGCGTATCCGTGGCTGCTCAAGGTGGCGGTGTTCGCGATTCCGTTGCCTTGGATCGCGGCGGAACTGGGCTGGATCGTCGCCGAGGTCGGTCGACAGCCATGGGTGATCGAAGGCGTGCTGCCGACTGCGGTGGCGGTGTCGAACCTCGGGGCGGCCACGGTGCTGGGGACGATCCTGGTCTTCACGCTGATCTACACGGTGCTCTTCATCATCGAGATGAAGCTGATGCTGGGTGCGATCCGCAAGGGGCCGATCGAGCACTGGACGCCCCGTCGCCCCGGAACCGACCCCGAAGCAGCCGCCGTGCTGCCGCGTTCATCGCTGGCCGCCGAATGACCCCCGGAGCACGAACATGATCCTGCACACACTTCTTTCCTACGAATTCCTTCGTGTCGTCTGGTGGCTGCTGCTCGGCGTACTGCTGGTCGGCTTCGCCGTCATGGATGGCTTCGATCTCGGCACCGGCATGCTGCTGCCGTTCGCGGGGCGCAACGACCTGGAGCGCCGCGTAGTCATCAACAGCGTGGGGCCGGTCTGGGAGGGCAACCAGGTCTGGCTGATCCTCGGCGGTGGCGCGATCTTCGCGGCGTGGCCGCAGCTCTATGCAGTCTCGTTCTCCGGCTTCTACATTGCGATGTTCGCGATATTGGTGCCGCTGATCCTGCGGCCGGTGGCCTTCAAGTTCAGGAGCAAGCGGGACGATGCGGCGTGGCGCGGACGCTGGGATGCGGTCCTTTCCATCGCTGGCTTCGTGCCTTCGCTGATCTTCGGCGTGGCGATGGGCAATGTGCTGCAGGGCGTGCCGTTCCGCTTCGCGACCGACATGCACATCCACTACGACGGCACCTTCTTCGGGCTGCTCAATCCCTTTGCGCTGCTCTGCGGACTGGTGTCGGTGGCGATGCTCGCGATGCACGGCGCCGCGTGGCTGCAGTTGAAGACCGATGGCCCGGTCGCGCAGCGCGTTCGCGGCTATGGAAGCATCGCGGCGGTGCTGACCTTGGTGCTCTACGCCGTCGCCGGTGTGCTGCTCTGGAAGTTCATCGACGGCTATCGGGTGACGAGTTCGCTGCCGCCGGACGGGCCATCGAATCCTCTATTGAAGACGGTTGAAGTGCATGCCAGCGCGTGGTTCACCAACTACGCGGCACATCCGGTGCTCTACGTCGTCCCGGGGCTCGGTCTTGCCGGCGCGCTAGTGGCGCTCCTCGGCTTCCGCATGCGGGCGGAGATGCTCACGCTGCTAGCCAGCGCACTGAGCATCGCAGGGATCATCCTGAGCGTCGGCGTGTCGATGTTCCCGTTCATCCTGCCGTCGTCGGCTGACCCGCGGGCAAGTCTTACCGTGTTCGACTCGTCGTCGAGCCACCTGACGCTGTTCATCATGCTGGTGGTGACTGCGATCTTCATTCCGCTCATCGTGGCCTACACGAGCTGGATCTACCACGTGCTGCGCGGCAAGGTCGATCGCGATGCGATCCGCGAAGAACGCGGGCACGCCTACTGATCACACCCAAGAATCAAGAAGGAACAAATTCCATGTGGTACTTCGCCTGGATCCTGGGGCTGCCGCTGGCAGCAACTTTCGCGGTGCTCAATGCGATGTGGTACGAGCTGATGGATGACGAGGCAACTCGCCACGACAAGCTGGATACGCCGCACGGCGACTAGCTTGGCGTCTTCTTCCGGGAAGCGCCGGTGATCCGGTCCTTGAGGCCGAGCACCTTCGTCACGGTCGCGCCCATGCCCATGAGCTGCATCGCAGTTTCGGGCGCGAGACGCTGCACGTCGTCGAACCACTTCATGAGCCGGTCTATGAGGTCGTGCATCTCGCGCATGCGCTGCTGGGCGTGGCGCTCTTCGTCAGACGAGGGCTCTTCGAGCATGGCGTTGCGCAGCATCGAGAGCGTGGGTTCGATCTCGCGGCGGCGGCGCTCCTCGGCGAGCACGCGGAAGATTTCCCATACATCGGAGGGCGCCTCGAAATACTCGCGCCGGTCGCCCGGCTGGTGACGCAGATGCACCAGGCGCCACGCCTGAAGCTCCTTGAGGCCCATGCTCACGTTCGAGCGGGAGAACTCCAGCAGCTCGGAGATCTCGTCGGCGTTGAGCGCCCGTTCTGAAATGAAGATCAGCGCATAGATCTGCCCGACCGTCCGATTGATGCCCCATTTGCTGCCCATTTCTCCGAAGTGGGCGACGAACTGGCGGCTGAGCGGCGGGAGGGTGGATGCAGGCATCCGGCGATTTTCACGCCGAAATGCTCGAAATGCTGCACGTTCAGGAAATACTGAAAACTCACCAGGGCGTCGGCGCCGGCACCTCGCACACCGGATCGACGTCCACGCTCTTGAAGTCGGCCGGCGAGACGATCTCCAGGTATTCCATGTCGGGCGAGTAGTCGAAGAGATAGTGTCGGATGCCCGGGCGCTGATGCACCACGTCACCGGCCTCGACCAGCGTTTCCTTGTCCTCGTACATGAAGCGGGCCCACCCCTTCACCATGATCACGATCTGGAAGTCCGCCTCGTGGCGGTGCCAGCCGGTGCCCTCTTCAGGTGCCATGTTGGCCTTCACGAGGTGCGCGATCACCTTGCCGTGGGTGGCTTCCGCAATGCCCAGATCGCGGTAGAGGAAGAAGTCGCGCAGGCCGCCCGAGACGTACTCGGTATCCGCCGGCTTGACGTGGGAGAACTTCGTGTCGGTGCGATCCAGCATGAGCGTTCCTTTGAAGAGGGGATGCTGCGTCGCAGCATGCATAAAGCGTTCCTGTGGGCCCGCCCCGTCGCGGGGCGCCGACGCTGGGATAATCCGCGCCATGAGCGGCAATACCTTCGGCACCCTTTTCGCAGTCACCAACTTCGGTGAATCCCACGGCCCCGCGATCGGATGCGTGATCGACGGCTGCCCGCCCGGCATGGCCCTGAGCGAAGCGGACATCCAGGGCGACCTCGACCGCCGCCGCCCCGGCACCAGCCGCCACGTCACCCAGCGCAACGAGCCCGACGCGGTGCAAATCCTCAGCGGCGTGTACGAGGGCAAGACCACCGGCACGCCGATCGCCCTCCTGATCCAGAACACTGACCAGCGCAGCAAGGACTACGGCCAGATTGCCCAGCAGTTCCGGCCTGGCCATGCCGACTTCACCTACTGGAAGAAATACGGCATCCGCGATCCGCGCGGCGGCGGTCGTTCGTCGGCACGGCTCACGGCGCCGATGGTCGCGGCCGGCGCGGTCGCCAAGAAGTGGCTCTTCGAGAAATACGGCACCGTGTTCCGGGGCTGCATGTCGCAGATCGGCGAGATCGCGATTCCCTTCGAGAGCTGGGAGCATGTTCCGAACAACCCGTTCTTTGCGCCGATCGCCGATGTGTCGCACCTCGAGGCGTACATGGATTCGCTGCGCAAGGCAGGCGATTCGTGCGGCGCGCGGGTCCGCGTGACCGCCTCGAATGTGCCTGTGGGCCTTGGCGAGCCGCTCTTCGACAAGATGGACGCGGACATCGCCTGGGCCATGATGGGCATCAACGCGGTCAAGGGCGTCGAGATCGGCGCCGGCTTCGCGAGCGTCGCGCAGCGGGGCACCGTGCATGGTGACTCGATCACGCCGTCGGGCTTCGAGACCAACAACGCGGGCGGCGTGCTCGGTGGCATCACCACGGGGCAGGACCTCGACGTGAGCATCGCAATCAAGCCGACCAGCTCGATCATCAGCCCACGGCAGTCGATCGACGTGAACAACCAGCCGGTCGAAGTCGTCACCAAGGGCCGCCACGACCCGTGCGTGGGCATCCGCGCGACGCCGATCGCCGAGGCGATGCTGGCGTTGGTCGTCATCGAGCATGCCCTGCGCAACCGTGCGCAGTGCGGCGACGTCAATTCGCTGCCGGGCAAGGCGAACGCCGCCGAACCTTCGTCGCCGCAGGCGTCCTTCCTGTAGTGCCGGCGCCGCAGGCGGCCGGTGGCAGGGGCCATCTGCTGGCCTTTGCCGCGCTTTCGGCGAGCTATTTCGCCCACATCGGCTTTTTCAACCCGTACCTTCCGCTCTGGCTGAAGGAGCTCGGGCTGCCGATCTTCGTCATCAGTCTGCTGGCTTCGGTCCAGTCGGTCACGCGCGTCTTTGCGCCTTATGCGTGGGGCGCATTGAGCGACCACACCGGCGAGCGCGTCAAGCTGCTGCGCTTCAGCGCGGCCGTCGCGCTGGTGTCGTCGTTCGGCCTCTGGTGGAACGGCGGTCCGTGGTGGCTGGGCCTGGTGCTGCTCGTCATGTTCACGCACACCAGTTCGATGATGTCGCTCACCGAGGCGGCGATGGCGCATCTGGTGGCCGGCGACTGGGGACGCTACGGGCGCATCCGGCTGTGCGGCTCGGCGGGATTCCTGGTCACGGTTTTCTTCGCGGGCGAGTGGTTCGACCGCTTCGGTATGCGGCACTTTCCCGCGTGGGCAGCTGGCTCCCTGGCGATCGTGCTCATTGCGACGATGCGCCTGCCCGACGCGCGCGAGCCGGTCACGGCGCATTCGCATGAAAAGTTGCCGGTCGGCCCGGTCCTGCGCATTCCGGCGGTTCGCTGGTTCTTCGCGTCGCTCTTCTTCCACGTGATGTCGCACTTCGCGGTCTACGGCTTCCTGTCGCTGTACCTCGATTCGCTGGGTTACGGCAAGGGGACGATCGGGCTTCTGTGGGCGCTGTCCGTGGTGGCCGAGATTGCGTGGTTCTTCCTCCAGGGCCGGCTGCTGGGGCTGCTCGCGATGCCGCGCTGGCTGCTGCTTTGCGGCATTGCGACCGTGCTGCGCATGGGAACCACCGCGGGCCTCGGGCAATGGATCTGGGCACTGGTCTTCGCGCAACTGCTGCATGCGCTTTCGTTCGCGGCGCATCACACCACCTGCATCGCGATGGTCACGCGGCACTTTCCGGGCCGGTTGCGCGGGCGCGGACAGGCGCTCTTCACGGTGATCGGCTACGGATTCGGCGGTGTGCTGGGCGTGCTCGCAGGCGGAGCGATCGCGCAGCGCTCCGGCTATGTCGTGATGTTCGGCGTGGCCACGGCGCTAGCTGTCGTCGGCACCCTCTGCGCGTGGCGCGCGCAGAAACTCGACAAGGCCGTCTGACCGTCAGTCCAGCTCAGCCCTTCTGGGCATGTCCGCCCCGCGGCGGGAGCAGGTGATCGCGGCCGCGCGCGCGGCGAATGTGAGGAGTGCATCAAGCCGCGCCGCATCGAGCCCACCCAGTGTCTCTGGCGCGAGTGCATCGTGCTCGTCCAGCCAGGTCAGCATCGCCGCCTGGAAAGTGTCGCCGGCGCCGACCGTGTCGATGACTTTCGTCTCGGGCGTGGGCACATCGGCCTGCGCGTTGCGCGTCCATGCGCTCGCACCATTCCTGCCGCGCGTGACCGCGACCAGCGAAGCCCCTTGCGACAGCCAGCGGGCTGCAACCTGTTCCGGCGTTTCGCCCGGGAAGAGCAGGCCCAGGTCTTCATCGCTCAC
>NZ_JACHYC010000003.1 GCF_014192575.1 Variovorax sp. Sphag1AA
CCGGGCGGTCGACGCCCCGGAGGTACGCGCTCCCTCGTGAATCGAGAGAGAGGGGCGCGGCGAGTGCGGCTGCCCACCTGTTTTTCAACAGAATCCAGCGAATGCAGACTTTCGAAGGACCAGTATCGGACGGCCGCAGTCCGCTAGCTTGCAGCCGTGCGGCAGCGGAATGTGACTGCTACGCGCGAGCGTCCCAAAGCCTTGAGAGGAGGTGCTCCCCCCTGTAGAGTTGAATCAACTTGAGGGATCACCATGAAAACCCTGCTTCTAGTCCGCCATGCCAAATCGAGTCGCGACGATCCAACCTTGCCTGACCGGGAACGACCGTTGAACGATCGCGGCTGCCAGGACGCACCCGCAATGGGCAAGCGCCTCAACAAGCGCGGGGTGAAGCCCGATCTGATCGCGTCCAGCCCAGCACTACGTGCGCTGACGACGGCGCAACTCCTCGCCGACGAGATCGGTTACCAACGCGAAGACATCATTGTCGATGAACGGCTCTATGCCAGCAGTCCTGACACCTTGCTCGCCATCATTTGCGCAATCGGTGACCATGTGGACAGCGTGATGCTCTTCGGTCACAACCCCGAGTTCACCGACCTCGCGCACCGACTGTCTAGCGAGATCACCGACATGCCCACATGCGCCGTCGCCGAGTTCCTCTTCAATGCAAAGGTGTGGGCGGATGTCGGAAAGGTTGGCCCGGCGAAGGTGAAGCTGGACGCGCCGAGGAAGTAGGTCAACCTTCGAGGCCATGACGGCAACGCTTTGACTCATGGGCCGATGCGGACTTGCGCCACTGGCGAACGGTCGGTCATGGCCGGCTTGAGCTGCGGGACTGCGCCAATAGCGGTCCTGGGGCGGCGCAATTCGTCTTGCAGGTCAAGACGAGTTGCAGTCCTTCGACGTCTTCAGACTGCGCATTGCGGCTCCGTGCCCTTTGCGGTCCTTGGCTGCGCATGGACAGGCTTGCCGGCCCTCAGGGAGTGGTGGTCCGGCCCGACCGGTATGTCGCGCACGTGTTGCCGCTTGCCGCGCACGATGAGCTGAGCGACTTCTTTGCCGAATTTCTCCTCGAACCCGCGCGGCGTTGAGTCGTGATGGCCGTCCGGGTTCGTGCGTCGCCTAGGTCCGGACGTCCATTCGATCGCTTACGCCACGTCCGCAAGAGGCATTGTCCAAGCGTCGTACCCGTATACCCAGTCTGCGGCGGTCGGCTTGCTCATCCACTGGTTGCGGTGCGAGGTCAACTGGATTTCCGATGCGCGCGCCTTGCGCGTGGCCTCGAAGCGCTGGAAGGCCCGCGGGATGGCGGCTTCGCCGGCTTCATCCAGGCAGCGCGCCAGAACGGCGGCGTCTTCGATCGCAGTCGCAGCACCTTGCGCCATGTAGGGCACCATGGGGTGACATGCGTCGCCCAGGAGGGCTACTCTTCCCTTGCTCCATTGCGGCAGCGGATCACGCTCGTACAGAGCCCACTTGTAGACCTCGGGGCACGCCTCCAGCACTGCCTGGACCTGGGGGTGGAAGCCTGCGAAAGCTGCGCGCAACTGGCCCAGATCACCGCGTGCCGACCATGACTCATTGCGCCATTCAGGCTCCGGCAGACTCGTCACGAAGTACACCTCATCGCGATTGGGCGTGATGTAGTAGATGACGATGTGTCGATCGGGCCCCCACCATTTGGTGCAGTCGTCGATGGCGTAGCCCCCAAGTAGCGAGGCCTTGAAAGTGGTCCGGTAGGCCACTCGTCCCGTGAAGCGCGGCTCCTCTCGGCCAAGCATCCATTCGCGGATCAGTGAGTGCACGCCGTCCGCGCCGATCACGGCATCGGCCCGGCATTCGTGACCATTCGCAAAGCGCAGGTTGACGCCATCCGGCAGCGATTCGAGGCCGGTCAGTTGCATATCCAGATGGACGCGGGCCGGGTCGACCGCCGAAAAGAGCGCGGCGTGCAGATCGCCGCGATGCAGCAGCAAGTAGGGAGCGCCGTAGCGCTGCTCGAAGACCTCGCCCAGTGGCAGTTCGTATTTCACCGTGCCGGTGTCCCATTCCCGGTTGTTCCAGGAGGCGGGCTGGAATGCGATCGAGCGCAGCCGTTCTTCGAGGCCGATCGCGCGCAAGACACGCATTGCATTGGCGCTCTGCTGAATTCCTGCCCCCACCCGCGCGAATTGCTTGGCCTGCTCGTAGACATGGACGTCGTGTCCACGACGCTGCAACAGGGCCGCGGCCGTCAGGCCGCCGATGCCTGCGCCGATGATTGCAATGGTTGACATAGTGCTCGTGCTTTCTGCTGGGAATATTGAAGTAGTCGTGTATTCGGAGGAATCAGGCGCTCAGTCCATCCTGACGTTGGCTTTGTGCGCGACTTCCGCCCACTTGACCATTTCGGAGTGAATGAAGGCGGCGTATTCGGCTTCGGTTTGCGGGACAGGTTCTGCGCCAATCTTTGTCAGTCGTGCTCGCGTATCCGGGTCCGTCAATACCTTGATGACGTCACCGTGCAGGCGATCGGAGATCTCGCGCGGCGTATCGGCGCGCACGGACAAACCGCCCCACGTCTGAGCCACGTAGTTCGGCACGCCGGCCTCGATCACCGTCGGCAGAGCAGGCAGAAGGGCCGAACGTTCCTTGGTCGCGATCGCCAGCGCACGCAACCGACCCGATTGCATGTGCGGCAGG
Source organism: Variovorax sp. Sphag1AA (assembly GCF_014192575.1). Classification (GTDB taxonomy): domain Bacteria; phylum Pseudomonadota; class Gammaproteobacteria; order Burkholderiales; family Burkholderiaceae_C; genus Variovorax. Next base: position 2,686 of record NZ_JACHYC010000003.1, read on the forward strand.
GCGGTGGGGATGTCACTGAACATCATGTCAAGTTGTCCACCCATCACGTCGACGATGGCCGGCCCATTGCCCTTGTACGGAACGTCGACCAGTTCGATGCCCGCGCGCATGGCGAACAGCTCTCCGGCGAGGTGCGCGCCACCGCCTCGGCCGGAATGCCCGAATGTCAGGGTCTTTGGAGCGGTCTTGGCTTTTGCGACGAGATCCGTCACCGACTTGATCGGCGAGGAGGCACTCACCACCAGGACGATGGGATACACAGCCGCCAGCGAAAGCGGGGTGAAATCCTTCTCGATGTCGTAAGGCAGATTCGACTTGATGCTGGGCAGCACCGCGTGGTGGAACACCGAAAACAGGAGCGTGTATCCGTCCGCAGGGGCTTTGGCCGTCACTTCTGCGGCGATGATGCCGCTGGCGCCTGTGCGGTTGTCGACGATCACCGGCTGCTTCCATCGCTCGGACAGCTTCTGCGAAAGGATGCGCGCGGTCTGGTCGATCGGCCCGCCGGGCGGGAACGGCACGATGATGCGGACGGGCTGCCGGGGCTGGAACGAATCGGTCTGCGCCGCGAAGCCGGGGGTGGCCAGCAGCGAACCGGACAGGGCAATGAAATGGCGACGAGTAAGGCTCATGGTGTCTCTCGGTGTTCGTTGAATTGCGACGGATCCGGCAAGGTTGCTGTCCAGTGATCTGCCAGCAACGCGGCAACGGGTGAGGGCCGCGTCAGCGGCAGAAGGTGTCCCGCACCAGGCACGACAGACAGCCGGGCGGGACCGGCGGGCTGCGCTTGAAGGCGTTGCGCAACGATGCGCTGCATGACTTCCGGCGGCGTCGAGGCATCCCCACGCGCCGCGATGCACAGCAAAGGCGGCAGCGATCGATCGGCGAAGGCGAAATCTCCGAAGGAGGCGAGTGCACGCCAGGCAGCGGAAAAGTCGGCCATCGACATCGCTTGCAGCGCCGAGCGAGCTGATGCGCGTGCGCGCCGGACCTGCAGGGTGTCATGCTCGCCATCGAGCCAACGCGCCAATGTGGCTTCGATCGCCGCCTCCATGCCTTCGCGCTCGGCCGTTGCGGCGCGTTCCTCGAACGCGGCGGAGCCGGCACTTGGCGTCGCGATGAGCGTCAGGGAAGCAACGCGCGAGCCGGCACGCGCGGCGGCCAGTGCAGCGATCACGCCGCCCATCGAGTGCCCCATCAGATGCACTGTTGCGGGCGCGAGCTGGGACACGGCATCGATCGCATCGTCTACCAGGGCATCGAGTCCGAAGCCTCCCTCGTTCGACCGATTTCCATGGCCCCGCTGGTCGTAGCCGTCAACCTGCCAGCCGTACGGCAGTTGTTCGCACAAGGGAACGTAGCAGGCCGCGTTCAAGCCCAGGGAATGCACGAGCAGTACACGGCCGCGACGAAGGATGGCATCCGCGTCGGCGCACCTCAGGGACTGAAGACGAACAGGCATCTCGTCAGGCTTGGCGGCGGGGATCACAGTGGCGCAGTCCGGCGCTGGACAAGCACGCGGGCCCCATGCAGCCTCGCGACCTCGGAGGTGTCCAGGCCGAGCCACTCCGCCAGGACCTGTTCTCCGCTTTCGCCCAACGCGGGCGGATAGCTGGCCGCAGGTTCGAGGCCTCCGAACTTGATCGGATTGCCGACGACTTCGACGCTGCGGCCGTCCGGATGGGCGAGTTCGACCACCATCCCGCGCCCCGACTCGCGCGCGTCCTGCAGCGCCTCGGGGACGTTCCTGATGAGCGCGACCGGAACGCCGTGGGTGTGCAGGGGATCGATCCAATCCGCCGCGGGGCGGGCCAGGAAGGCCTTCTCCAGCAGCGGCCAAAGCGCGTCGCGATGCTCCAGGCGCGAAGCACCGTCGGCAAAACGCCGATCCTCCAGCAGATCGGAACAGCCCAAGGCCTCGCACAGTCCGCGCCACATGCGCTCCGTGTTGGCCGTGACAACCAGTTCTCGCCCATCGCCCGCGACGAAGGAGCGATAGGTCGGGATGGAATCGTGCCGGGCTCCCTGGGGTTGCGGGGTGACGCCGGCGACCAGCGCGTAGGTGCTCTGGTAGGAAAGCATCGCCAACTGGCAATCGAGCATGGAGATGTCGATCAGCCTGCCTTGACCATGGCGCTCGCGATCCGCCAGTGCGGCATTGATCGCGATCGCGGCGTACATGCCGGCGACGATGTCGCCCGCGGGGATGCCCAGCCTGACGGCGGCGCGATCAGGCTCTCCGGTGAGACTCATGACGCCGGAAAGTGCCTGCACGATCATGTCGTAGGCCGGTCGCTCGCGCCAGGGGCCCGTCTGACCAAAGCCGCTGATCGACGCCCAGATCAGCCGTGGATGCGCCGCCCGGAGTGCCTCGACATGCAGCCCGATGCGTGCCGCGACGCCGGGCCGAAAGTTCTCGACCACGACATCCGCTTCGGAGATGAGGCGCTGCGCCAGGGCGAGCCCTTCAGGCTGCTTCATGTCGATCGCGATGCTCCGCTTGCTGCGGTTGACGCCCAGGAAATAGGCGCTTTCGCCCGCCACGAAATGCGGAGGAATGCTGCGGCTCGAATCGCCCTCGGGTGCCTCGAGCTTGACGACTTCGGCGCCGAGATCCGCAAGGATCTGCGTGCAGAAAGGCCCCGAGAGAAAGGTCGTGAGGTCGAGGACGCGGTAGCCTGACAGCGGCCCGCTTGTGGTGTCGAGTTGTGCGGCGTTCATCGGGGGACTCGTGCTAGGCGTGCTTTTCATAGAGATGGACCGTGCAGGCGCCGTGATCGAGGCCGGCAATGCCGCCGCCTGTCACGTGCGAAAGACCGATGCGCGCTCCGTCGACCTGGCGTGCCCCTGCCTGGCCGGTCAGTTGCCAGTAGATCTCCACCGCCTGTGCGACGCCGCTGGCACCCACCGGATGTCCCTTGGACAAGAGGCCTCCGCTAGGGTTGACGACGACGTCGCCGCCGTAGGTTGAACGTCCTGCGCGCAAGAACGCCGCAGAGCCGCCAGGCTCGCACAGTCCCAGAGCCTCGTAGTAGACGAGTTCCGCGATGGAGAACGCATCGTGGAGTTCCACGACGTCGACGTCGGATGGCGCTATGCCTGCCGCTTCATAGGCATCACGGGCCGAGTCGTATGTGATCTCGGGTCGCAGCATGTTGCGGAAGCCGGCGGTCACCTGCCCGGAATGCAGTACCGAGGCACTGATACGAACCGCGGGCTTGCCCAGTCGACGGCGCAGTGCATCGGAAACCACCACGACCGCAGCGGCCCCGTCCCCGGTGGGACAGCACTGCAGAAGCGTCAGGGGGTCGGCGATGGGGCGCGATTGCAGCACCTCTTCGGCCGAGACTTCCTGGCGATATTGCGCGTATGGGTTTCGGGCGCCGTGGCGACGTGCCTTGACTGCCACCGCGGCAAGATCCTCGAGGCTCGCGTCGCGCTCGTGCAGGTAGCGGCGAGCGCGCATCGCGTAAAGCGCCGGCATGACCATGCCGCGCTGAACCTCCGGATCTTCCGCAACCAGCGGCAGGGTGCCGCCGCCGAACTGGGTGAGCTTGTCGACGCCGATCACCAGCACGGCCTCGTGCCGCCCTTCCTGGATGTCCTTGAACGCCATGTGCAGTGCGGTCGCGCCGCCGGAGCAGGCGTTGTCGACATTGACGACAGGAATCGAGCCGATGCCGGCTTCCTTGACGATGCGCTGACCGGTCAGCATGCCTCCGAAGGCGTGTCCGCATACGACGGCATCCAGCTCATGGGTCGACAGCCCGGCGGCGGCGAGCGCGTTGAGGACCGCCGGCAGGGCAAGGCCGGTGTAGCTCGAAGTCTTGTGGCGGCCCATGGGGATCATGGCCGCGCCGACGATGAAAGCCTGGCTCATGCCGTGCCTCCTTGCTCGTTGGAGGCGACTGGCACGACGAACCATCGTTCTCCCTCTGCCCGAAGTTCCACCGGGATGTCACACCCCAGCGCCTCCGGCGCGGCTTCCACCGAAGCCAGCACGCGCACGCCGTTCTCGAAATCCACGTAGCCGATGGTGTAGGGCGTGGGTCGGGTCGACGACACATGGACGGTGGCGTAGCTGTAGAGGATTCCGCGTGGACCGAAGGTCATCGGCTCCATGTCGCGTGCGCCGCTTTCCAGGCAGACGGCGCGTTGTGGAAACGCGCGGCTTCCGGTAGACCGGGAAACGCTGCCGCGCAACCGCAGCACGCCGTCGGTCAACTCGAACTCGGCGCCGCTGGGCTGCAGATCCTGCAGCGGAAAGGCATCGGGCGCAACGCTCGCGCCGCTCGTCTGGGAGGCTGATTGGGGACTCATGAAAATCGGATTCCTTCCTGGAAATCAAAGTGGTGTGATGCGGGCGTGCAATAGGGCGGAGCGGCCGGCACGTACCTCCTGCAGGCACCGGGCGATGGCTGAATCGACCTGCTCGGGATCGTCGATCGCCAGCCCGAAAGCGCCAGCGGCTTCGGCGATCTGCGTGAACGCGACGCCGTTGGCCAGGCGTGACTGAAATTGGTCTTGCCGACGTGCATAGCCGTCCGGATGCACTCGCGCCGTCGCCGTTTTCACCGCAGCCCAGCCTGCGTTGTCCACCAGCACCGTCAGCGTCGGCAGTCCGTACTGGCGCGCAGTCGCGAAGGTGGACGATGGATTGCCGAAATAGAAGGCACCATCGCCAACGATTCGCACGACTTCACGCTCCGGAGCCGCGAGCTTCGCGCCTAGCGCGAAGCCGGCCGACCACCCCAGTCCGCCGCCACCGTTGCCGGCATAAGTGCCGGCGCGCGTGCGAGGGATTTGCGCGCAGACGGTCGGCGCAGTGCGAACGGCCTCGTTGAGCAGCAACGCGTCCTCCGGAAGGTGCCGTGCAATCGCCGCGCAAAGGTAGGGCGCGGCGATTGCGCCAGGTTGGCCCCCGGAAGCTGCCGCGGCCGCGGCAGCTTCGCGCCGGGCAGCGGCTTCGTCGGCATACCGACGCGCGCGCTGCGCCGCTTCTGCGGCGAACCCCGCGCTCATGCGGCGTTGCAGAACCTCGGTCAGCTGTTCGAGGACCCGGCCGCTGTCAGCCATCATGCGCTGGTGCACGGCGTAGGGCCACATCGGCGAAGCGTTCTTCAGCGGGTCCACATCCACCTGTATCCAGTGGGAATCCGGCGCGATGTCCACCTCGCTCGGAATCCATGGAACATCCACGTCCAGCAGGATGCCGACGTCGGTGTCCGGGAGGAAGCCGTTGGCGCTGAAGCCGGCAAAGCACGCGTGCGTGCGCGGCATGTTCAGAACCAGCGGATTGGCTTCCACGACGCGCGCGCCGATCAGTTCCGCCAGGCGCGCAAGGCGCTCCGGCACGGCGGCATTGCGGCCGGCATAGCTGGTGATGATCAACGGGGCGCGTGCCGCGAGCAGTCGATCCGCGATGCGCTCGATCGACGCCGGATCGGCCCCGCCCAATCGGTGCGGCGGGTGACCGACTTGCGCGTTCGCACGCAAGCGCGATTCGTCCCATTGTTCGGCCAACGTCTCGCGGCGCAGCGTCAGATAGGCCGGACCCGGTGGATCGCTGGACATGACGGAATGCGCGCGATGGAGGATCTCCTTGACCATCACACCGGATGGCAGATCGGCTTCCCACTTGACGTAGGGACGCACCAACCCCGCCTGATCGAATGGCTCCTGGATGAAATGGACGTAGTTGTCGCGCGTTCCTGGCAACTCGCCATGGCTTGTGTATGGCGCGCGACCGGCCACCAGCAGCACCGGTAGCCGCGTGCGGAGCGCGTTGTGCAGCCCCATGGCGGCATTGGCCGTGCCGACATCCACATGCACCAGCACCGCCTGGCCGCGACCAGTCACCATCGCGTAGCCCAGCGCCATGTGCACAGCCGTGTTTTCATGGGGGCACAGGAGCGTGCGCACGAGCGGCGTTCCCTCGGCTTCCTGACGGGCCATTTCCTCGATCAAGGTCGCGTGATCGGTGCCCATGTTGGCGAACAAATATTCGGCGCCCGCTTCACGCAGGCCTTCCAGGAAATAGTGGGCGGTGGTTCGCGCGGTCATTTCGCGATCTCCGCGTGGGCCGCTTCCGCGGCGGCCCGCGGCTGCCCGAGACGAATCCAGACATTGCGGGCGCGACGGTATTTTTCGAAAGCCGCCACGCCGAAGTCCTTGCCGAATCCCGATTGCTTGAAGCCGCCGAACGGGCTCACGATGTCGTCGCTGCGCCCATAGGCATTGACCCATACGACGCCGGCCTCCACGCTTTGCGCAGCTGCCAGGGCCTTGTCGATGTCGGAGGTATGGATGCCGGCGCTGAGGCCATAGAGAGGGTGGGCAGCAAGCGCCAAGCCCTCTTCGTAGTTGTCGAAGGTCTGTACCGTGAGCACCGGGCCGAAGACTTCGTCGCGAAGCACCTCGCTGCCTGGCTGCACGTTGGTGATGACGGTGGGCTCGAAGAACACGGCCTTGCCGTCCATGAAGCGCTGGCCCCCACACACCAGCTCGCCGCCGGCGGCGCGAGCCTGATCGACTATGCGTTGCGCGCGTTCGGCCTGTGGCATCGAGATCAGCGGCGGCAGCGTGGTGGCCTCGCTCCACGTCGGGCCGGGCCGGGCGGTCTTCACGCGGTCGACGATGCGCTCCAGCAGGTTCTGCGCCACATCGCGTTGCACCACAAGGCGACTTCCGCAGAAGCAGATCTGCCCGCTGTTGCGAGTGATGGATGAGGCCACCATCTCCGCGACACGGCCCAGGTCGGGTGCGTCGGCGAAGACCAGTTGGGGGCTCTTGCCACCGAGCTCGAGAGATACGGGCTTCATGCCGTGATGCGCTGCGTCCGTCATGACCGCGGCTCCGGTGCGCGTGGAGCCGGTGAACGTCACATAGCTCACGCCGGGGTGACGGACCAGCGCGGAACCTGTGTGCTGCCCGGTGCCCACCAGCACGTTGAACAGGCCGTGCGGCAGGCCGGCCTCCACGGCCAGTGCCGCCATGCGCAGCGCCGAGAACGGCGTGAGCTCGGAGGGCTTGAGCACCACCGCATTGCCCGCTGCCAGCGCAGGGGCGAACTTGGCCGTGGCCAACAGCAATGGAACGTTCCAGGGTGAGATCGCGGCGACGACGCCGTAGGGCTCGTGCAGGGTCAGGCTCCAGACGTCCCGCGGAGTCTCGAACACCTCGCCGCTCGTCTTGTCGGCGCATTCGCCGTAGAAGCGCAGCAGTTCGATGGCCACAGGAACATCGCGCTCCAGCGTTTCGGCAATCGGCCGGGAGCTGCAAACGGATTCCAGTTGCGCCATCGCCAGGCTGTGCTTCTCCACCAACGCTGCCCAGCGGCGCATCACCGCCGCGCGCTGGCGCGGCGCCGCCGTGGCCCAGCCGGAGCGCTTCAGCGCCTCCTTCGCGGCAGTGACGGCGTGGTCCACGACCCCTTCGTCCGCCTCGTGGAACACCGCGGCGATCTTGCCGTCGGAGGGCCGATGGACTTCGATGGGCGCACCTTTGTTCTCCAGGAAGTTGCCATCGACGAAAGAGCGCCGGTCCAGCTCGACGGTGTCAGGGGCAAAGCTATGCATCTATCTGTTTCCAGTAAACGGAAGTGACTATCGATTAATGGAAATTCTAGAGGCTGCTTACGGCTTCCAGATTGGGGTATCTGCTATTGCTTGGGGTGTATGAATGAGATAAGCGATGGTTTTCGCGGGCTTTACCAGCGAGGGTGAGATCCATGCAGGCACGCGGCGACGGAGTCCGAGAAACTGCGATCAACCGCCTGTAGACTCTTCGCCGTTTCCGTCCTCAGAAAAGCATTCCTGCTGAACGGAAGCTCAAAAAGTCAGGCATCAGCCTCACGTCAAGCTGGCTGCGAGTGATGAATCGCGTGCCGAGATGCGACGTGCTTGCCGCCTGCTGCCCCACTTTTTCTGGAGACTTTTGGATGATGGAGCGCGAAACCGGAACCACGGCGCGAGTACTTATGGTGCTGCGTGCAGTGGCCGAAATGCAGCCGGAGCCTACGATGAAGGCGCTGGCCGACAGGCTGAACCTACCGCCTTCGACCATGCATCGGCTGCTGGAGCTCCTGGCGGAACACGGCATGGTCGAGCGCGACGAAAGCACGCGCACTTTCCGGCCCGCGGTGGAGTTCTTTCGCATTGCGGCGCTCGTCGTCAACCGCGTGTCGATTCGAATGTTGGCGCGCCCCTATCTCCAGGCTGCGGCGCGCGCGGTGGATGAATCGGCCTATCTGTGCGTGTACGACGCCAACGGCGGCCGCATGACCTTCGCGGCAACAGCGACCTGCAGTCACCTGCTGGACTATCGCGTGCCGCTGGACACGCCATTCAGCCTTGTTACCGGGGCCTCTGGCCGGTCGATCCTCGCGTGGGTCGACAAGGTACGGCAAGACGAAATCATTCGTAGCGAGATCGCTGCGGGCGAACTGGATCAAGCTGCCAGAGCGCAACTGGAAGAGGCGCTCATCGAGGTCCGAGCGCGAGGCTATGCACAGACTTTCGGCCAGCGCATCAAAGGGGCTGTGGGCATCTTTGCGCCGGTATTCGACGCGGCGGGGACAGTCACCGGGAGCCTGGGCTTCACGGTACCGGAGATGCGGTACCAAGCTGCGCTTCAGCAGACGTTGGTGTCAGTGGCGCTCGAGCAGGCTGCTGCGCTGTCAGGAGTTCTGGGCTACACGCAGGAACCGGATGCTCTCAAACGAGCGGGTGATACGACCTGAATCTGCACCGTCTGGATTCCGCGGGCGACATCTTTCGCTCGCAGAAGCAGTGCACCCCGCAGAAGGGGTCACGGGTCCACGGACTCCCTAGTGCTGTCGGGCCCTGGCGGTAGACCAACTGCCTGTCGCCCCGACTTCTCCCTGCGGCAGAAGGCCGCTCTTGCAAGACCTGCAAGGGGCGAGCCATCCCCTCCATGCGCGCGAGGTCAAAGCATGGAATACGACATCTTGGCTTTCCCGAAGCTCAATACCTGGCTGCAGGCGAGCATCGACCGGCCGGCCGCTAGGAAGGCGAGGCTGTTGCGGGAATGAGTTGTCCCGCAGTCAAACAGGGTTGACGCAAGTCGCATGCAGGCGGAGCTATGTGGCGAGCGGCTTCGCCGGGCGCTTCTTGGCCGCCGGTTGAAGCATTTCTTCCGCGATTGCTTCCCATCGGGAGAACAGGCGCGGAAAGTGCGCCACCTCGCCGCTCATCAATTTGCGCACACTGAGACCGCGCGTCATCGCGAAGGTGAGATGGATGCAGTCTTCGGCCTGTAGCGGCGGGTAGCCGGCTTCGGTGAATGCCTCGATCCATGCTTTTTCCACGGAGACGCGGTACTCCCTGCTCAGACGCTTGGCTTCCTGACCGAGCGGCTGGTCGCCACCCACCATCATCAGGTCAAGCGCGACATAGAAATCCTCACCGAGGAAGAAGTCCTGGCTGTCCTCGATCATGGCTTGGAGCAGTCGCCCTGGTTCGGCGCGCGCCTTCTCGATTCGTTCGAGTGCCTTGCGGTGACTGTCGATGTACACCTTCTCCAGCGCCTGCAGCACGAGCGCATCCTTGACCGGGAAATGATGTGTCTGCGCACCGCGCGAGACGCCTGCAACCTTTGCGACTTCTGCAACCCGGAAGCCTGCATAGCGTTTTTGCTTGAGCAACGCGATGGCGCCCTTCACCAGTTTCTGTTGTGTCGATGCCGTGCGTTCGGCCTGCGTGCGCCGGGGCCGTGGGCCCATTGAGGGTCGTGCTCTGGAGGGGATCATGGAGTGGAAGGATATAGGCGAATTGGTCTGAAAGATTTCACCTTCGATGCGCATCGCTCCCACGCAGTCGCTCGGGGCGTCGGCAGTTTCGGTGTTTTCCCTAGGCAAAACGACTCACAAAAATCGGACAGGCTGCGTATGATACAAACCATCCTGACTGTTTGTTTGTTCTGAAGCCAGCTGGAGATTCCATGAGTTCCGTAATCCAAGAGCCGCAGCAATCGCCGACGCCGACCACGGCCTTCGACCTGTTCGATCTCCCGGAGCACTACTACGACGATCCCTATCCGTTCTTCAAGACGCTGCGCGACGAGGAGCCGGTGCACTGGAACAGCGATGGTTCGGTCCTGGTGACTCGCTATGCGGACGTGAAAGCGGTGTGGCGCGACCTGTCCGGCGTGGTCAATCGCGATGCAACCTACCGTGAAAAGTTCGGCGAAGGGCCGCTGCTGGAGCACCACACATCCAGCATGCTCTTCAAGGACCCGCCAGACCACGACCGCCTGCGCGACATCGTCAATCCGTTCTTCACGCCTTCCGGCATCGAACGTCTACGACAGAGCGTTCGCGAGATCGTCGAGCAGTTGCTAGAGGAGCTCGAAGGTCGCACCGAGATCGACTACGTGACCGATTTCGCCTCGAGGATCCCGGTGCAGGTCATCTGCGACATCTTCGGCGTGCCGAGGTCGGACGGGTCCCGCATCCGTGACTGGGGCGCGCAGGTTCTCTTTCCGCTCAACCCTCGTGTTTCGGCGGACGCCATCGCCGGCGGCAACTCGGGCGCGGCCAACTTCAAAGCTTATCTGTTGGAGCACATCAACGAGTGGCGTCGGCGTCCGGTCGAGGAGACGCCTTCCAACGTCATCAGTGCGCTGGTCAAGGCGGAGAAGACTGGGCACGCCATCAGCGAGAACGAGATGGCCCACATGTGCATCCTCCTTCTCAACGGCGGGCATGAGACCACGACCAATCTAATCGGGCTGTCCACACTGGCGTTGCTTCGCAACCGCGACCAGTTCGATGTCATGGCCCAGGACGAAGCCATCGTGAGCTCCGGTGTCGAGGAATGCCTGCGATACACCACGCCGCTGCAGCTTCAAGGCCGGCGCACGACGCGCGCTGTGACGCTGCCTTCGGGCGCGAGCATTCCCGCGGGCGTCGAGATCATCATCGCGCAGGCCTCGGCCAACCGCGACGAGCGCGTGTTCCAGGATCCGGACCGGCTCGATCTCGCGCGCCGGCCCAATCCTCATCTCTCGTTCGGCGCCGGCATTCATGTCTGCCTGGGGCGTCCTCTTGCGCGCCTGGAAGCGAGCATCGCGCTGCCGGCGGTGACGCGTCGATTCCCTCGCATGGACTTGCGTCCCGGTCTTGCGTTCAACACCAATGCGCGGTTTCGCGGCATTCGAACCATGCCGGTGGTGCTCTCGTGACTGCTCCCGATATCTCGATTCAACCGATCGTCGTGGTCGGCGCCGGCCAGGCGGCCTGCCAGTTCATCGCATCGCTTCGGCAGATGGGGCATCAAGGGCCGGTTGTCGTGCTGGGCGACGAGCCGCAGCCGCCCTACCAGCGGCCGCCACTGAGCAAGGCCTTCCTGCATGCAGGCGATGAGACCTCGCTTCTGCTCAGGCCCTTGTCGTTCTTCGAAACGATGCGCTGCGACTTGCGTCTGGGTGTGAAGGTGATGCGCATTCTTCCCGAGAAGTCGGAGGTGGAACTCGAGAACGGAGAACATCTCCGGTATGCCCAACTCGTCCTGGCGACTGGTGCGCGGGCGCGCGATCTGCCGGGTCTGGGAGGAGGGGACCAGTCCCGGGTGTTCGTGCTGCGCTCGCTCGCCCATGCCCGTGCCTTGCGCGAAGGGCTGGCCCATTGCCGGCGACTGGCAGTGATCGGCGGTGGCTACGTCGGACTGGAGGTCGCGGCCTCGGCGCGGACACAGGGCGTCGCAGTCACGGTCTTCGAGTCCGCAGCGCGGGTCATGCAGCGTTCGGTCGGCGAGGTGACCTCATCCCTTGTGCAAGAGGTCCATGCCGACCACGACGTTCAACTGCGGTTGGGCGTGTCGCTCCAGAAGGTGCATGCAGCCGCCGACGGCATCCGCCTTGGCGTCGCCGGGGAAGCGGAACAACACTTCGACGCGCTTCTGGTCGGGATCGGCGCAGAGCCTTGCATCTCCCTGGCGAAGGACGCTGGAATCGCGTGCGCGAAGGGCATTCTGGTCGACGACCAGGGGCGTACCAGCGCGCCGGGCGTACTGGCGATCGGGGACTGCACGGAGGCTCGCGATGGCGGGCGTCCGCGTCTGGAATCGGTCCAGGGTGCCATCGATCAGGCCAAGGTCGCGGCGGCCGCGCTGGCTGGCCGTCCCGTGCCGTCTCCGACCGTGCCGTGGTTCTGGTCGGACCAATACAGCCATCGTCTGCAGGTGGCCGGCATCGCGCGAGACCATGACACGGAGGTTCTGCGAAGGCATGGCCCGAAGAAGCAATCCGTCTGGTACCTGCGCGCGGGTCGTGTCATCGCCGTCGAGGCTTTCGACGCGGCCGAGGACTTCATGGCGGCTCGCATGCTTATCCGTTCGGGCGCGCAATTGCAGATGGACCAACTGGCCGATCCCTCGTATGGGTTGGGTCCCGCTCCGTCGGCTTCCGCCGCCGCCGAAATGGCAAGTGGCTGAGAGTCTTCCTTTTCTCACGAGGTTTCCATGATCAGTATCGAATTCCATACCGCCGACGGCGAGCGCCTGCAATGCACTGCCCACGAGGGCACATCAGTGATGGAGATTGCCGTCGCCCACAACGTACCCGGCATCGACGCCGACTGTGGTGGTGCGTGTGCATGTGCGACTTGCCACGTGCACGTCGATCCAGAGGGCATGGCGCGATTGCCCCCTCGCGGTGACCAGGAACTGAAGATGCTCGCCTTTGCCGTGGGCGTGGACGACGGAAGCCGCCTGTCGTGCCAACTGCCGGTGAGTGCGGCCTATCAGGGCGTGGTCTTCAGGGTGCCTGCTTCGCAGTACTGAGTCACTTGCCGGTTCTTTCATTCATCAATGCCATCAATCCCCCATGAAACTCTGTCGCTTTGACCATGACCGGCTGGGCGTGGTCGTCGGCGAGTCGCTGCGTGATGTGTCCGCCGCGCTCGATGTCCTCCCACAGGTGCGGTATCCGTTGCCGCAAGTCGACCCGCTCATCGCACACCTGCCGCAGGTGCGCGAAGCCATCGAGGCACTGCTGCCCACGGCGCCGTTCCATCCGCTCGCGGGTGCGCACCTGCTCAGCCCGGTCGCGAACCCGGGAAAGATCGTTGCCGCGCCGGTCAACTACCGCCGGCATTTGGAAGAAGCAAGGATGCAGGCCGAGATCCACCATGATCAGCAGGTCCAGGAGATCCAGAAGATCGGCTTGTTCCTGAAAGCCACCAGTTCTCTCGTCGGTCCGTCCCAAGGGGTCGCGTTGCAGCACTTGGACAGGCGCAACGATCATGAGGCGGAGCTCGCCGTCATCATCGGCAAGGAGGGGCGCGACATCTCACGCGAAGACGCCATGCAGTACGTGGCCGGCTATGCGGTGGGCCTCGACATGACGGTACGCGGCCCGGAGGAGCGCAGTCTTCGCAAGTCAGTGGACAGCTTCACCGTCCTCGGTCCCTGGCTCGTGACGGCCGACGAAATCGCCGACCCCGCGAACATCGACTTCTGGCTCAAGGTCAACGGCCAGTTGCGCCAGTCGGCCAATACGCGCGACATGGTGCTGGACATCGGCGCGCTCATCGAGTTCGCCTCGTCGTTCTACACCCTTCATCCGGGCGACATCCTTCTCACCGGCACGCCCGAAGGCGTGGGGCCGGTTTTGCCGGGTGAACTGATCGAGTGCGCTTTCGAAGGCATTGGGCAGATCGACGTGAAGGTCCGTGCGGCCGGCCACAGCGAATAGAAGGAGTGCGCATGACAGCAACACAGATGGCCGGCGCACATTCGACCGGCAGCAGCGTCGCCGCCGAACGTCAGGCGTTCTATGACTGTATCGATACAGCGCACTGTGCGCCGTTGTGGGAGGTGCTTCACGGGGTCGTCACCCGAGAGCCCAAGACCCCTTGCCTGCCGCATCTCTGGTCGTGGGACATGGTGTGGCCCTGGCTGCAGGAGAGCGGGAAGCTCATCACCGCGCGCGAAGCCGAGCGGCGGGTGATCGTCCTCGAGAATCCCGGCCTGCGCGGTCAGACGCGCATCACGCACAGCCTCTATGCCGGATTGCAGCTCATCCTGCCGGGCGAGGTCGCGCCCTCGCACAGGCACTCGCAGTCGGCGTTGCGCTTCATCCTTCACGGAGACGGCGCCTACACCACGGTCGACGGCGAGCGCGTGACCATGCATGTGGGCGATTTCGTCATCACGCCATCCTGGACCTTCCATGACCACGGCAATCTTTCGAGTGAGCCCATGGTGTGGCTGGACGGGCTGGATCTTCCGATCGTGGAATTGCTCGACGCGCAGTTTCGCGAGGACGGCGCGACGGACGTGCAGGAAGCGCGAGGCAACGCGGGCGGCAACCTGGCCCGATTCGGCTACACGCTGAAACCCGTCGAGCATGCGGCCCGTTCGCGTACCTCGCCGCTGTTCTGGTATCCCTACGATCGCACGCGTGAGGCGCTGCATATGTTGGCGCGCAGCGAGGAGCAGCATCCGTGCTGGGGCTTCAAACTGCAATACACCAACCCGGTCACCGGGGGCTGGGCGATGCCGACGATCGGGACCTTCATGCAACTGCTTCCGCGTGGCTTCAAGGGCTCGGCCTACCGCGCGACGGACTCCACGGTGTATGCCGTGGTGGAAGGCCGGGGTCGATGCATCGTCGGCGGTCGGGAGCTTGTGTTCGGACCGCGTGACGTTTTTGTCTGCCCATCATGGATGCCCTACCGGCTCGAGGCCGATGAGGACGCCGTGCTCTTCAGCTATTCCGACCGGCCGGTCCAGCAGGCTCTGGACCTTTGGCGCGAGTCCGTCTCTGCGGATTGAAATCATGAAAACTTCTGCTTCTTCCTCCCGTCCCGAAGTCGTGGACCTGATCGTCGTCGGCGGCGGCATCGCCGGCCTGACGGCCGCAGTCGTCGCTCGCGCTTGCGGCTGCAGCGTCATGCTGCTCGAGAAGGCCGACCAGTTGGGCGGCACCAGCGCGACTTCAGGCGGCGCGGCGTGGCTGCCCGGCAACCGCCATGTGCCTGCGGAGACCGATCCCGAGGCGCCGATGACATACCTCGCCCACCTGCTGGGGGAACGCATGGACAAGGCCAAGATCCGCGCATGGCTCGATAGCGGCATCGAGGCGGTCAACTTCCTCGAAGCCCGCAGCAGCGTGCGCTTTCGCATGTACGGCGGCGCCGACTACCGCACCGACGTGCCGGGCGCGGGATTCAACGGCCGCACCATCTACCCGTTCCCCTTCGATGATCGCGAGCTCGGAGATGCCTACAAGCTCATCAAGGCGCCGCTGCCGGCGATCACCGTGTTCCACGGGATGCAGACCGACAGCACGGACCTGGCCATGCTCAGCAATGCGCTCCGGTCGCCGCGCGCGTTCATCTACAGCACGCGGCGATTGTTCAAGCACTACGCCGATCTGCTCGTTCATGGCCGTTCCACTCGGCGCCAGCGGGGCAACGCATTGATCGGCATGCTGCTGAAATCGGCCATCGACAGCGGCGTGCAAATCCGGGTGAACGCGCCGCTCGTGCGAGTCCTCGTTGAAAACGGTCAAGTGCGCGGCGCCGTGTTCGAGGAGCAGGGACAGCATCGCGAAGTACGTGCGGCATCCGTGGTCTTGGCGTCTGGCGGCTTTTCGGCCAATGCATCGATGCGCGCGGAGCACACTGCCTTCGCGGCACAACACATCGGATTGCCTCCGGAGACCAACGTTGGCGATGGTCTTCGCGAAGGCATCCGGCTCGGCGGGCGAATGGGCGCCGACAACCATTCCGACTATTGCCACGCGCCCGTCTCCACCATGCGCAAGAAGAACGGAGACATCCTCAAGCATCCACATTTCCGGCTCGATCGCTGCAAGCCCGGCGCCATCGTGGTGAACGCTGCCGGCAAGCGATTCGTCAACGAGGCCTGCTCGTACCATGACTTCGTGCGTGCCATGCATGCCAATGGCGCGGTCCCGGCGTTCCTGATCGGCGACCATCGCTTCCTGCGCAAGTACGGGATGGGACTCGTCCGGCCCTTTCCTTTCCCGTACGGAAGCTTCATTCGCGCGGGTTATCTGATCGAGGCGCCTTCGATCGAAGCGCTGGCCCAGAGGCTGAACATCGATGGCGTGGCTTTGCGGGATTCCGTCGAGCGGCTCAATGGCTATGCGCGCACGGGGATCGACCTGGAGTTTGGCAAGGGGGCCGATGTCTACAGCCGTGGCGATGGCGATCCGGAACATGGTCCCAATCCGTGCCTCGGCGAGATTTCGCAGGGACCGTTCTATGCCGTGCGTGTGTACCCGGGCGATAGCAGCACCACCTGCGGCCTTGTGACCGACACGGACGCGCGAGTCCTTGATGCGAACGACAAGCCGATCGAGGGCCTGTACGCATGCGGCGTCGACATGAACAACCCCAGTCTGGGTGCGCACCCTGCGGCCGGTTGCAACCTCGGCCCTGCGATTGCATTTGCCTACCGGGCCGCGCGCCACGTTGCCGCGCGAAAGGACGGCGCTCTGCCGACCGTCAAGGTGGGGGCGGCCGCGGAAGTCCCGACCGCGATCGCCGCGTAGCGCCGTCGCGGATTCATCGCGCTGATGGTCTGCTCGCTCCTTCAACGAACTGAGTCACTGGTACGAATATGCGCATCAAGTTCTTCCCGCTCCTGCTCGCCGCCATGCTCCCGCTGACCGCGGCCGTGGCGCAGGACTATCCGAAACAGCCCATCAGGTTTGTCGTGCCGTTCACACCGAGCGGCGGCACAGACATCGTGGCTCGGCTGCTCGGCCAGAAGATGTCTGCTGCCATGGGCCAGCCCATCCTCGTCGAGAACCGGCCGGGCGCCGGCTCCCAGATTGGGACAGAGTACGTCGCAGCCTCTCCGCCAGATGGCTACACAGTCCTGTTGTCTTCGTCGTCGTCGCTGACGATTCCCTATCTGCGCAAGGCGAGTTTCGAACTTCCGCGTGACTTCACACCGATCGGCCAGGTTGGCATCGGCACTTTCGCCCTGGTCGTCAGTCCCAAACTGCCCTTCAAGACAGCAGGCGAGTTCATCGCGGCGGCGAAGGCCAACCCCGGCAAGTACAGCTATGCGTCAGCCGGTAGCGGGTCTGCCGGGCACCTGGCGCTTGAATTGCTTCGCAGCAAGACGGGTGCCGATCTCGTGCACGTACCCTACAAGAGCAGCGGAGAAGTCGCCAATTCGATCATCAGCGGACAGGTCGATGCGTCCATCGACATCCTGACCATCGAGAAGGGGTTCATCGACAACGGGCAGGTGAGGGCGCTTGCGACGACAGGCATAGCGCGTGACCCCACCCTGCCGCAGGTGCCGACGCTCAACGAGACCGGCGCCGTTCCTGGGGGCTATGACCTGACGTACTGGTATGGCCTGTTCGTTCCGGCGAAGACGCCGGCGCCTGTCGTCAAGCGACTGCAGCACGAGTTCGAGACCGCCATGAAGGACCCGGAAATCCTCGCCCGCCTGAAGACGCTGCAGATCCAGCCGTCCACGATGACTGCGGCCCAGTTCAAGGAGAACGTCCAGACCGAGGCCGCCATGTGGAAGAAGCTCATCGGCGAAAAAGGCATACGCGCCGACTGAACGCCTGGCCTCCTTCGGCGAGGCCGAACCCAACCCTCACCCCGACCGACTCGACGACAAAGGAGACAGATGATGATGAGACGTGTATTCCTTGGCGGCGCCTCGCGCGCGTTCGCGATGATGGCGCTGGCGTTCTGGGCCGTCTCGGCCGCTGCGGCCGACTTTCCCGATCGTGTGGTGCGCGTCGTCGTCCCGCAGGGGCCGGGCGGCGGCACCGATCTGGTGGCGCGTCTGATCGCCCAACGTCTCTCGCCCCGGCTCGGACAGCCGGTGATCGTGGACAACAAACCTGGCGGCGGCACGCAACTCGGCACCGAATATGTGGCCAACGCGCCCGCCGACGGCTACACGGTGCTGATGACGGCCTCGCCCGTGGTCCTGCTGCCCTACCTGCGCAAGACGCGCTTTGACTTCATTCGTGACTTCGTGCCGATCGGGCAGGTGGGGGTCGGCAACTTCGCCCTGGTCGTCAATCCCAAGCTGCCGTTCCGCACGACCGAGGAATTCTTCAAGGCAGTGCGCGCGAATCCGGGCAAGTACACATTCGGCTCGGCCGGTGTGGGTTCCGCCGGCCATCTTGCCCTCGAACTGCTCAAGGCCAGGGCGGATATGGACCTGGTTCACGTTCCATACAGGAGCGCCGGCGAAGTCGCTACCGCGGTGGCGAGCGGCCAGGTGGACAGCTCGATCGACAATCTCACCACGGAGAAGCCGCAGATCGACGCGCAAAACGTGCGTGGCCTTGCGACGACGGGACAAGATCGCGACCCGGGGCTGGCGACGCTTCCGACAATCAACGAGCTCAAGCTCGTGCCGGGTGGCTATGTCATGACCTACTGGTATGGCATGTTCGTCTCAACGCGCACGCCGGCGCCTGTCGTCGATCGCCTGCGGCGCGACTTCGCTGTCGTGATGAGCGACCCTGGCATGGCAGAGCAACTCCGAAAAATGAGCCTCGTACCTTCCACCTTCTCTGCCGAGGCGTTCGGCACCAGTCTTGCCGAAGAAGCATCTATGTGGCGGCGCGTGATCTCAGACGCAAGGATCGAGATGCCGTGAAGGGATTCAGCCTCTTCCAAGGGCGATGGGCGCCGAATCGACATTCGGTGACACCATCGATGTCCACAGAGTGCCGGTTTTAGTCCTTCGCGCGTGCCAGGCAAGAGGTCCGCGTTGCACTGCTCGGACAGAAGATGCAAGCCGCTCGCAATGTCGCCGTTGCGCGCTTTCAGGATAGCAGCGAGCCCTCTATGTTGACCATGGAGAGCCGCGCTCCATGGAGCAGACGAGTGACCTAGGGCCGACCAGCCCTACGCGCGGCATTCATGGCATTTGTGGCTTTGGATGGTAGGGAGAGGCACGCCCGCGAACAGCCGGAACAGCATCGCTGCACCAAAGCGCTCCGTGACCACGCCTGTCATCAGCAGAAACAGCATTCCGAACACGCCCGTGGCAGTGAAGGCCTGTCCAAATAGCCGATGAGGGTTCGGGCTGCGGCCCATGGTCCCGTGACCATGCTGAGGGCCACGTGAGTTCCTAGTCCAGCCGCGAAATGCAAGGCTGCCAAGAGACGTGGCGCACGCAGCTCCGCGCACGCCGGCAAGACTCCGCACGAGACTGCGAACCCGAGCGGCACCGCCGCGCGCGGTGCGATGCGCGCGAGCAGCGGCGCGGTCGCCACGCTGGCGAGAACGACGCCCATGAGGAACAGGCTCACACCACCCGACTGTTGCGGATCCAGTCCGTGGGCGGTGATCAATGCACCAACCCAGAGCGGTAACGCCACCAGGTCGAGCATGCCAGCGCAGTGGCCGGCCATCAGGGCCAGCCGGCCGGCAATGGGCAAGGTGGGTGATGCAGAGGAAGTACCGGTGGGATCGCGCATGGGGCATGTCCGAAGGTCGACAGATTGTTCGCGGCGCGTCTTTTCGAAATGAGTGTAAACACCAATATGAACAATTAGTTCATTTCGAGAAGATCGCCGCCGTTTTCAAAACAGAGATATGTGATGCCTTTTCCTGAAGCCTCGATCGAGGTACCGGTGCTGGTTGTCGGCGCCGGTCCTGCCGGCCTGACGGCCGCGCTTGCACTGCGCCAGTACGGTGTGGACGCCGTGGTCGTCAATCGCCATGGCTGGACAGCAAACACACCCCGCGCGCACTACCAGAACCAGCGGGCGATCGAAATCCTGCGTGAGCTCGGCCTCGAGCAGCAGGTGGTCGCTGCCGGGATGCCCGAGGCGCTGGCCCGGAATGTGGTGTGGGCCGAAACGCTCGCTGGCGTGGAGTACGCACGCGTTCCGACGTACATGGCGGCACGCACGGATGCATACCGTCGCGCGAGTCCTTGTCCCTCGGTCAACGTGGCACAGCATTTGATGGAGCCCATCCTGGCGCGCGCGGCCATGGAGCGCGGCGCGAAGATCCGTTGGGGCCATGAGTTCACGGGATTGACCCAGGACGCATCGGGCGTGGTCGCACGCATCCTTGACCGCGCTGAAGAGCGCAGCTACGCGATCCGCGCCCAGTACGTCATTGGCGCGGACGGCGCGCGCAGCAAGGTGGCCGAGGCGCTGGGCGTCGCCCACGAGGGCCCAGCCGGCTGGGGAGCCGCTGTCAACGTCTGGTTTCGCGCCGACCTCGCGCGCTACTGCGCGCACCGCCCCGGCATCCTCTACTGGACCAATCGTCCCGGCGCCGACTTCTGGGTTGGCAGCGGCGGCTTCATCAACGTGCAGCCCTGGAACGAGTGGGTGCTCTCGTTCATGTACGACCCTGCGCATGGCCAGCCCGATCTCTCGAATGAAGCGATGGCCACGCGTGTGCGCACGCTGGTGGGGGATGCGGATCTGAAGGTCGAGGTGCTTGCGGTCAGCCCGTGGCAGATGAACGCGCAGGTGGCGCAGCGCATGACTTCGGGCCGCGTCTTCCTGGCCGGGGATGCCGCACACCGCCATCCGCCTTCGGGGGCGCTGGGCTCCAACACCTCGATGCAGGACGGCTACAACCTCGCCTGGAAGCTCGCTGCAGTGCTACGCGGCGAGGCTGGGGAAGGCCTGCTTGCGAGTTACGAGGACGAGCGGCTGCCGGTGGCCCGCGCCATCGTGAGCCGCTCGATGCAGAACATCGAGATCTTCCAGGAGGTCGCGGCCGCCATCGGCTTCGCCCACGGGCAGAGCGAGGAGGCCGGCTGGGGGGCGCACGCCGAACTGGCCGCCAGCGCAGCCAAGCGGGAAGCACTTCGCACAGCGCTGGAACGTCAGCAACACCACTTCGGGGCACACGGCTTCGAGCTGAACGTGCGCTATGAAAAGGGCGCGCTGGTCGATGACGGATCGGTCGATGCACGGGCCGAAATCGATACTGCCATTCACCACGTCCCGAGCACGCGCCCCGGCGCCCATCTGCCACATGCGTGGCTGGCGCGTGGCCCGGGCGCGCACAGCGAACAGCGATCCACGCTCGACATCTGCCGACTGGGCCGTTGGACCCTGCTGGTAGGTCACGACGGCGCCGCGTGGCGCGAGGCTGCTCGGCGTGTCGCCGATGCACTGGCAGTCGCCCTGGACGTGGCCGGCATCGGGATAGGCCTCGACTGGCGTGACGTCAACGACGACTGGTGCGCGCTGCGCGGAACCGGCGACGACGGCTGCCTGCTGGTGCGTCCCGACAAGGTGGTCGCCTGGCGCAGTGTCGCAATGCCGACCGATCCCTTCGAAGCGCTGCAGCGCGTGCTGCGGCAACTCCTTTGCCTTTCCTGACCAACGAGACGAGCCTAAGAAATGAAGCTTCTGAACTACGTGAAAGAGGGCGCCGTTCGCATCGGCGCCCAGACTGAGCAAGGCATCGTGGACCTGACTGCCGCTTTGCCCGACCCGCCGAGCGAACTGATTGGTCTGTTCGGCCAAGGCGACTCCGCGCTGGCCGCGGCGCGCGATGCGATCGCGAGCGCCTCACACTTCATCGCTTCCGACGCGGTGCGCATCCTTCCGCCCGTGCTGCGTCCGCCCAAGTTCCTAGGCGTCGGAGGCAACTTCCACTCGCACATCGTCGAGGCGGCTCATCTGGGCGCGAAGGTGCCCCGGTACCCGGTGTGGTTCAACAAGCAGGCCACCTGCATCAACGGACCCTTCGATCCGATCTGGAAGCCGCATGATTCCGAGGAACTGGACTACGAAGGCGAACTGGCGCTGGTCATCGGCCGGCGCTGCCGCCGCGTCGGCGTGGAGGAGGCCCTTTCGGTGGTGGCCGGCTACGCCGTATGCAATGACGTGAGCATCCGCGATTGGCAGATGCGTGCGCCGACCTCCACCATCGGCAAGTCCTTCGACACGCACGGGCCTCTAGGGCCCTGGCTGGTCACGCCGGACGAAGTCGGCGATCCCGGTAAGTTGCGCCTGCGTACCTGGGTCAACGGCGATCTGCGCCAGGACGGCACGACCGAGGAAATGGTCTTCAACTGCGCGCAACTGGTTAGCGACCTCAGCCAGCGTTGCACGCTGGAAGTCGGCGACGTGCTGTCCGTCGGCAGCCCCGCGGGCGTAGGCGGGCTGCGCAAGCCACCCGTCTGGTTGCGGCCCGGCGATCGTGTGCGGGTGGAGATCGAACGAGTCGGCGCCATCGAGAACGTCGTCATCGAAGAGCCCGAAGCCGGGCGCGCCTGATCTTTTACATCGGAGATTCCAATGAGCAACACCCCTGATCCCAAGGCGCTGCGCGCGCAGGCCGCCGTTTCCCCGTCCAAGCTGGCCCACCTTGTCTTCCTGACGGGGCAGCTGCATGTCATGCGCGACTGGTACTTGCGCGTACTGAACGCGAAGGTCGCATTCGAGAACGAGAACCTGTGCTTTGTCTCGTATGACGATGAGCATCACCGGATCGGCTTGATCCGCATGGACGGGCTGCACGCGCGGCCGCAGGTCCCCACGGCGGGCGCGCACCACTGCGCCTTCACCTACGCGAACCTCGACGAGCTCTTCGGCACCTACCTGCGTCTGCAGCAGGCTGGGATCGTGCCTTTCTGGTGCATCAACCACGGGCCGACCACCTCGATGTACTACCGCGACCCAGACGGCAACCGAGTCGAACTGCAGGTGGACAACCTGACCGCCGAGGAATGCGATGCCTTCTTCGCTTCAGGTGCCTACGACGAGAACCCGATCGGCCTGATCTTCGAGCCGGAAGCTTGGATCGAGCGTTTGGCTCGCGGCGAATCGCCGAAGTCGGTATCGCGGCGCGATCCGCTCCCGGCCGGCGCCAACCCCTTCGAAATGATCCGCGACTGAACAGCGGACCGGAGCGGGCCGGTTCAACCCGTCACAACAACGAGGAGACAACGTGACTTCCCATTTCCCGCGCCCGGTCCCGGGCGTGATGACAGCGGCCGTGCTCGCGCTGATCGCGAACACCGCCGCAGCCTTCAACCTCCAGACCGACAACCCGGACCTGCAAATGCGCTGGGACACCACGCTGAAGTACAGCGCCGCATGGCGACTGCAGGACGCCGACGCGCGCCTGCTCGTCAGTCCCAATCACGACGACGGCGATCGCAACTTCGGTCGAGGACTGATCTCCTCGCGCGCGGACCTTTTCTCGGAGTTCGACGCCGTCTTCCGCGGCAATACGGGCCTGCGAGTGAGCGCGGCCGGCTGGTACGACAGCGTCTACAACCGCCGGAACGACAACCCGGGTTTCGCCGGAGGCGCCTTCCCGAACCAGATTGGCCCCGCCAACGAGTTCCCCAGCGAGACGCGCACCCAACATGGTCGCGAGATGGAGCTGCTTGATGCCTTCGTGTTCGGCAAGACCGACCTGGGCGATGGCCACACGCTGACCGGCCGCCTGGGGCAGCACTCGTTGCTCTGGGGCGAAAGCCTGTTCCTTGGGGCCAACGCCATCGCCGGCGGCCAGCAGCCCTTCGACGCCGTGAAGCTGATGTCCGTGCCCGGCACCCAATTCAAGGAAGCCGTGCGTCCCGTGCCGCAGGTGTCGGGCCAGTTGCAACTGGCGAGCAACCTCTCGATCGGTGCGTACTACCAGTTCCGCTGGGAGCCCACAGTCGCCCCCGCGGTCGGCAGCTACTTCTCCGATGTGGACCTGGCCATCCGTGGTGCAGAGCGCATGCTGCTGGCGCCGCCAATGTCGGCCCCACGCGGCCCCGACGTGGAACCCGGCAACAGCGGCCAAGGCGGCTTGCAAGTGCGCTGGAGGCTGGGCGAGACCGATCTGGGGCTCTACGCGGTCCGCTTCAACGCCAAGACGCCGCAGGTCGTGCCCACGCTCGGCATGGTCGCGCAATCGCCCGTGCCGGTGGTGGCGCCGATTGGCTATCGACAGGTCTATCACGAGGGCATCCAGGCCTTCGGCCTGAGCGCAAGCCACACCTTCGGCGACGTGAACCTCGCTGGCGAGGCATCGATCCGGCACAACCAGGATCTGGCCAGCACGCGCGGCGCCGACGCCAGTGCGATCGGCGGCCCGGGCCTCAGCGCCGGCTATGCGACCGGTGACACCGCGCACCTCAACGTTTCGATGATCAGCACCCTGCCTTCGACGCCGCTGTGGCGCGAAGCCACGTTCATGGGCGAGGTCGCATGGAACCGCGTCCTGAGCGTGCGCAGCAATCCCGAGGCCATCGATCCCAACGCCACCCGCGATGCCACGGCGCTGCGGTTCGTTTTCGAGCCCACTTACCGGCAGGTGCTGCCGGGCCTCGATCTCGGCGTGCCCATCGGGCTCGGCTGGGCGCCCAAGGGCTCGCGTTCGATGGCGTTGGGTCCGGTGCCCATGCCAAGCAACGGCAATGGTGACTTCTCCATCGGCCTCAGCGGCAGCTACCTCGACGTGTGGCGCTTCAGCGTGACGTGGACCACCTACCTGGGCGACGCCGGCACTTTCCAGAACGGCGCCAACTTCACCGACTACAGCTACCTCCAGTCGCTCAAGGACCGCCGGTTCCTGTCACTGGCCATCTACCGCACCTTCTGATCCCGGAAACGATATGACGACGAACATCCTCTTCCCGCGCCAGTTGCTGATGGCGTTGACCCTTGGCCTCGCCGCGCCCTTCGCCGCTGCAGGTGTGAGCGCCGAGGAGGCGCAGAAGCTCAAGACCGTGCTGACACCGATGGGCGCCGAGCGAGCCGGCAATACCGACGGCAGCATCCCGGCGTGGAACGGCGGCCTCACGCAGGCAGCCGGCGCCGTGGTCGGCAACAGCCGCCCCGATCCCTTCACCGACAAGCCGCTCTACACCATCACGGCCAAGAACGCGGCGGAGTACCAGGACAAGCTCTCCGACGGCGTACGCGAGTTGCTGAAACGTGACCCCGACACCTTCAGGCTCGATGTCTACAAAAGCCAGCGCACGGCGGCCGCGCCGGACTGGGTCTACGACAACACCGCAAAGAATGCCGCGCGCGCGACGCTGGAGGAGGGCGCCGCAGGGCCCGTCCCAAAGGGTGCACACGCGGGCGTGCCCTTTCCCATTCCCAAGTCTGGCGCCGAAGTGATGTGGAATCACCTGCTGCGCTGGCGCGGGCTCGCAGCGCGCTACAACACTTCAGGCACGATGGGCACGGCGGACGGCAAGCTGGTCTCCACCGTAGAAGGCCAGGCCCAGATCCAGATGCCGTACTACGACCAGACCGCGGACGCCGCGATGCAGCAGGCGGGGGAATACTGGCTGTTCAAGATGGTCAACGTGGGCCCGCCGATCCGCGCCGGCGAGGCCATCGTCGGGCGCCTGAACCTGGATTCGAGCAAGGACCAATCCTGGGTCTATCTCACCGGCCAGCGCCGCACGAGAAAGCTGCCGAATGCCTGCTGCGATACGCCCAACCAGGCCACCGCGGGAATCATGTCCTTCGACGACATCGAGGTGTTCACCGGACGCCTTGACACCTTCGACTGGAAGCTCGTCGGGAAGAAGGAACTGCTGGTGCCCTACAACAGCAACCGCACGCTCCAGCCGAAGAAGAACGCCGAGGTGCTGATGCCGCGCCACATCAACCCGGACCACGTGCGCTGGGAGCTGCACCGCGTCTGGGTCGTGGAGGCAACGCTGAAGCCCGGCAAGCGTCATCCGGCGGCTCGCAGCCGCTACTACATCGACGAAGACAGCTGGATGGCCCTTCTGGGCGACCGATGGGACGCAAACGGTCAGTTGTGGAAGACCAACTGGGAAATCCCCGCCGCGATGCCTGATGTTCCGGCGCAGTCGGTGATCGCCTTCGGCTTCCACGATTTCGTTTCGCGCGTCTGGTTCGTCAACCTGATGCGCGGGGAGAACTCGGACGTGCACTACAAGGTGGTGCCGCGGTTTGCCGATTCGACCTTCACGCCGGATGCGCTTGCGGGCGAGGGTGTTCGATGAGTCGATGGTCGTGTGCGGCGCTGGTGAGTTGCGCGACGCTGGCATGCGGCGCCGCATTCGCCGGGGCGCCGCTGGAAGGGGATGCGCTGCTCGTGCGGGCGCCATCGGAAGTGGTGTTGCTGGCCGGCGCGCGCTGCGGCGACGCCTTGCTCGCGGTGGGCGAGCATGGCGTGATCGTCCGCTCCACCGACGGTGGCGTGTCCTGGCAGCAAGCCCGACGCGTGCCGACGCGCGTGACGCTCACCGGCGTGGATTGCGCCGATGGGGCCGTCGGGTGGTCCACCGGCCATCAAGGCACGGTGCTGGCGACCGTCGATGGCGGCCTGACCTGGACCGCGCAGTTCGACGGACGTCGCGCAGCACAGGCCATCCTCGCGCAGGCCGAGGCCGAAGGACAGGAGCAGGCGATCGCGCAAGCGCGCCGTCTGGTGCAGGACGGCCCGGACAAGCCGCTGTTCGATGTCCGCGCGCTCGGCCCGCGCGATGCGCTCGTGATCGGTGCCTACAACCTCGCTTTCCGCACCCGCGACGGCGGCATTCATTGGGAGCCGTTGTCGCATCGCCTGGACAACCCCCGCCAGTCGCACCTGAACGCAATGGCGGTTGCCGGCCGCACGGTCCTTATCGCCGGCGAGCAGGGCCTGGTGCTGCGTTCCGATGACGGCGGCGAATCGTTCGTACGACAGGTGCTGCCCTACCAGGGCAGCTTCTTCGCAGCGGAGCTGCTCGATACCGACACCGCGCTGGTGGCCGGCATGCGCGGCCAGGCGTGGCTCACGCGCGATGGCGGCAGGCGCTGGACCCCATTGGAGGGCGCGCCTCCCGTCAGCTTCATTGCCGCCGTGAGGCACGGCCCTGACACGCTGTGGCTTCTCAATCAGGCGGGACAGCTCTTCGCCTTCGAGCGCGGGGCTGAGCGCCTGATCGCGCTGCCTGCCGGTGTGCCCGCGCCCGCAACGGGTCTGATCGCTGCCGGCACACGCGGCCCGGTCCATGCAATGAGCGCGCGAGGCATCGCGGCCCTCGATACCACCACTGAAAGCACCCGATGAGCGTTGCCTCCGATACCACCGCGCAGGGCGCCCTGAGACATGTCGAGCGCCTGATCTTCGGCCATCGCCGCCTCGTGCTCCTGCTGTGCGCGCTGCTTACCGCCGTGCTGGCCTGGCAGGCCACGCGCGTGCAATTCAACGCCAGCTTCGAGCAGACGCTGCCGATCTCGCACCCCTTCGTTCGCAATTTCCTCGCGCATCAGTCGGAACTGCGGGGCCTGGGCAACGCCGTGCGCGTCGCCGTGGCCAACCCGCGCGACAACGGCTCCATCTACGACGCGGCCTACCTCGAAGTGCTGCGTCGCTTGAGCGACGAGGTCTTTCTGGTGCCCGGCGTCAATCGGGCCGAGTTCAAGAGCCTGTGGACTGCCTCGACTCGCTGGGTCGGCGTGACCGAGGACGGCCTGGAAGGCGGGCCGGTGATTCCGGCCGGCTACGACGGTGGCCCGGACAGCCTGCGCCAACTGGCCGACAACATCGCTCGCTCGGGTGAGATCGGCCAACTGGTGGCGCTGGACGCGCGCTCCAGCGCGATCTACGTGCCCTTGCTGGCACAAGGCGCCGACGGCAAGGACCTTGACTACGGCGAGCTGGCCCGCCGGCTGGAGGCGCTGCGCGCGAAGTACGAGCAGGAGGGCGTGCGCATTCACATCACCGGCTACGCCAAGATCGTCGGCGACCTGATCGCGGGCCTGCATGCCGTGCTCGCCTTCTTCGCGGTCGCGGTGATCGTCGCGACGGCCTGGCTCTACGGGTACACGCGCTGCCGACGATCCACGCTGATAGTGGTGAGCGCCTCGCTGGTCGCAGTGGTGTGGTTGCTGGGATTGTTGCCTCTGCTGGGCATGCGGCTCGGCCCGTACTCCGTGCTGGTGCCCTTCCTCGTGTTCGCGATCGGCATGAGCCATGGCGCGCAGAAGATGAACGGCATCATGCAGGACATCGGGCGCGGCGCCGACCGGCTGGAGGCGGCGCGCATGACCTTCCGCAGGCTGTTCCTCGCCGGACTCGCGGCCCTCCTTGCGGACGTGGTGGGTTTTGCCGTGCTGCTGGTCATCGATATCCCCGCGATCCGCGAATTGGCGTTGGCCGCCTCGCTGGGCGTGGCGACGCTGATCGTCACCAACCTGATCCTGATTCCGGTGCTTTTGAGCTACGTCGGCGTGAGCCCTGCAGCCGCACGTCGCAGCCTGCGACTCGAGGCGGACGGTCGACGGCATCGGCTGTGGGACGGGCTGCTCCACTTCACCCGCCGCGGGCCGGCGCTGGCCGCGCTGGTCGGCGCGGTGATCCTGGGGCTGGCGGGCGCGTTCGCGGCGCAGCGGCTCGCGATCGGCGACCTCGACGCCGGCGCGCCGGAACTGCGACCCGACAGTCGTTACAACCGCGACGCGATGTTCATGGCCGGCGCCTATGGTGCTTCCAGCGACGTGTTGGCAGTGATGGTTGCCACGCCGGACGGCCGATGCTCAGAGGTCGACACCGTGCGCCGACTCGACACCCTGGAATGGGAGCTGCGCCAGGTGCCCGGTGTGGAAGGCACGTCGAGCCTGGCGCAGATGGTGCGGCGAACGATGACCGGCCTCAACGAGGGCCACCCCAAGTGGTACGACGTCGTCGCCAACCAGGACATGGTCAACACCATCACGGCGGGCGCGCCGCGCGGCCTCTACAACGACACCTGCAACCTGCTGACACTCCATGTCTACCTGGCCGATCACAAGGCCCAGACACTGCAACGCGTGGTCGATCACGTGCGGGACTTCGCAGCCGCGAACGACTCGGAGGAAGGCCGCTTCCTCCTGGCCGCCGGCAGTGCCGGCATGGACGCGGCCACCAACATGGCGGTCGCCTCGTCGTGGCGGGTGATGCTCTGGCTGGTCTACGGTGCCGTGTGCTTGCTGGCGTGGATCGCATTCCGATCCTGGCGCGCGGTGCTGGTTGCAGTGCTGCCTCTGGTGCTGACGTCGGTGCTCGCCGAGGCGCTCATGGTGGCGCTGCACATCGGCGTCAAGGTGGCCACGCTGCCAGTAGTCGCGCTGGGCGTGGGCATCGGGGTGGACTACGCGCTGTACATCCTCACGGTGCTGCTGGCCCATCAGCGCGCGGGCGAACCGTTGGCACAGGCGTTCCACCGCTCGTTGCTGTTCACCGGCCGCGTCGTGATGCTGACGGGACTGACGCTGGCGACGGGTGTATTCACCTGGATCGCGAGCCCGATCAAGTTCCAGGCCGACATGGGCATTCTGCTGGCCTTCATGTTCCTGTGGAACATGCTGGGCGCCTTGGTCCTCCTGCCCGCTCTGGCCCGCTTCCTTCTCCCCGATGGCATGACGGGGCTGCGCTATTCTCCGGCGATACAAGGAGAACGAAGCATTGGCCACGATTGACCTGGAGCGTAGAGCCGAGATCGGCCGCATGAAGCGGGCGCGCACGCGCGCCGGTTTGCTGGATACCACCTTGCAGGTCATTCAGCAGCGCGGGACAGAGGATCCGACCCTGGAGGAGTTCATCGCGGCGGCCGGAGTGGCGCGCGGCACGTTCTACAACCACTTCAAGACGAAAGACCAACTGCTGGCAGCTGCCGCTGCACAAGTCGCCGATTCGATTGACGCGCAGATCACGCCGCTGATC
The DNA here is from genome assembly GCF_014192575.1 of Variovorax sp. Sphag1AA. Classification (GTDB taxonomy): domain Bacteria; phylum Pseudomonadota; class Gammaproteobacteria; order Burkholderiales; family Burkholderiaceae_C; genus Variovorax. The sequence continues at coordinate 32,321 of NZ_JACHYC010000003.1, forward strand.
CGCAGTGTGAAAGACCCGGCCCAGCGAATTGCCACCGCTATTCGGCTCTTCATCCGCCTGTCGCGCGAGCGGCCCGAATGGGGCTGGGTGCTGGTCCGCTCGGCCCCAGGAATCGGTGCTGGCTGGAGCGAGGACATGCGCCGGGGCGTGCGGGCCGATATCCGCAGCGGCCGGCGCAGCGGCCGTTTCCTGGTCCCCTCAGTCCAGGCCGCGGAGGCGCTGGGCATGGGCACGCTGGCGATGGCGATTCGTACCGTGCTGGTGGACAAGACACCCAGCGATTTCGGCGAATCGATCGCGGCGATGACGTTGCAGGCGATGGGTGTTGAGCACGAGGAAGCGCTCCGCCTGTCCGCCGCACCAATTCCTGAGTCGACTCGCCAGTGATCACTCGATTCGGACGTTCTTGAACTTGATCAGCTGGCCATTGGAGTTGACCCGGTTCCGTGGACACATCAAGCTTTGTTATCAAGGAGTCGTGACGTCTCCCCCGAATCCGGTCATTTCTAAACTGGAGTCGGGCGGCTTCCGGCTTTCGGTGAATTCACGGGCGGCCAGATGATCCAGGCGGTGACAGGAAGGCGCTTCTACGCCGTCGCGGGGGGACGCAGTGTGGGCTATTCCGTCACGCAACTGAACGCCGACCGGGCCATCCCCCGACGGTGCCAGCTGCTGACGTGAAGGCTGCATCGCACCGTCACAACCGAAAGAGTCCCCGGAGAAGGTCGGACATATCCGCCTGCTCGCAGGCCTGGGTTGCTAGACTCCTCGCCGATTCATGCGCCGCTTCATTGTCATTTTCATGATGCTCCTGCTGCCGCTCCAATGGGGTTGGGCCGCAGCCGCGAGCGTTTGCGAGCATGAAGCAGGCGGTGCACATTTCGGTCACCACGAGCACAAGCACACGGGCGCCGGCAAGGCGACCGCTGACAAGTCCGAGGTGCCGCCCGCAACGGATCTGCCCGGGTATCACCCCGATTGCCATTCCTGTCATGGCATGGGGGCCGCCTGCGTCCCCGCATCGCCGGCTGGTGCGCCCGGATGGCGTGACAGTACGCCGCCTTCTGCTTCCGGGAAGTTCTTTCCCGACCCACCCATCCAGGGCCTGCTTCGGCCGCCCATGCCGCTCGTCGCCTGAACGGCCGGCGAGACGGTTTCCTTCTTGCGCCTGAGTAGGCGCGCCACCTCTCGTCGGATTCCCAATCCGCGAGCGCCCGCGCGCTCGCCCAAGCGACGAGATTTTCATGAGAAGACGAGACTGGGCACTTCCCAGCATCCTGGCGGCGGCCTTGTTGGCCTGCATGACGCCGGGCTACTCACAGACGCTGTCTATCAAGCAGGGCTTCGATGCAGCATGGACACGCCAGCCCGAAAGCCGGTCGGCCTCCTTGCGACGCGACGCGGCAACGGCGGCCGTAGACGCCGCGCAGCGCTGGACGCCGGGACCGCCGGCCCTCGAGGTGGCGGCCAAGACCGACCAGTTCAATCGAAACGTCGGCGTACGCGAGTACGAGGCAGGGGTGTCGGTACCGCTATGGCTGCCGGGGGAGCGCGACAGCGCACAAGCCGCGGCGTCCTCGGAGGTTTCCGCAGTGGACGCGCGCCTGCTTGCTGCGCAGTGGCGGGTCGCGGCGGAGGTGCGCGAGGCCTATTGGTCCTACCAGCGTGCCCGCATCGAACAGCAGCTCGCCGAACGTCGCCTGGCGAACGCGAGTCGGTTGGCGGAGGACGTGGCACGGCGTCTTCGTGCAGGCGACCTTGCCAGGGCCGACAGCCATCAGGCAGAAGGAGCCCTTGCAGCAGCGCAGGCCGCACTGGCGGAGGCGACCGTTGCCCGGATGCAGGCGGCTCGCGCCTGGACGCTCGTGACCGGTGCGCAGGAGTTTCCGGCTGACCTCGGCACCGTTGCAGCGGAACCGCATCCCTCGGGGACCCTTACATCGGACACGCACCCATCCTTCCGTGAGTTGGCCGCAAAGGCCGAGGTTGCACGAAAGCAGCAAGCCCTCGCGGGCGTTCAGGTTCGCTCGAACCCCGAGGTCCTGCTCGGCGGGGTGCGCGAGCGCGATGTGCTCGGCGAGCGGTACGAACAGAGCATCGTCGTGGGCATTCGCATTCCACTTGGCAAATCTCATGCGAGCGACGCGAAGTTCGCGACCGCAAGTGCCGACCTCCTGGAGGCTGAAACCCAGCTGACGCTGGAAGAGACGCGTCTGCGGACCCAGGTCGAGACGGCTCGCGGGAGCCTGAACGCACTCCAGCAGGCGATGACCGCCGCCGAGCGACGGGCCGTGCTCGCGAGCGAAACGCGGGGCTTCCACGAGAAGTCCTTCCGTCTCGGCGAGTCGGACCTCCCGACGCGCCTGCGTGTCGAACTCGAGGCCTTCGAAGCCGAGCGCCAGGCCGCCCGCAGTCGCCTCGAGGTGCAAGCAGGCATCTCACAACTTCGTCAAGCGCTCGGGCTGCTGCCCGAGTGAATCCAGGAAATCCAATGTTCTCGAAATCATTTGTGGGCCTTGCACTTCTTGCAGCCCTGCTCGCGACCCCCGCAATGGCGGACGATGGGCATAACCATGGCGCTGCGCCGTCCGCCCTGGCTGGGCCGGTGTTTCCGCGCTTTGCTGCCGCTTCCGAGTTGTTCGAACTCGTCGGTATGTTGAACGGCAAGCAGTTGACCGTGTACGTCGATCGCTTCGATGACAACGCACCGGTCAAGGCGGCTCACGTCGAGCTGGAAATCGGTGGCGCCAAAGTCACCTTGAAGGAGCGCGCCGACGGCGAGTTCGAAGGGACGCTCGCCAGCGATCTCGCCGAAGGCGTCACGCCAGTGACTGCGACCATCGCTGCAGGCGGTGAGACGGACATCCTCGCCGCGGACCTCGACATCCATGGTGATGTGCACGACACGTCTGCGCAGGGGCGCAGTCCGAAGGTGTATGCGGCCGGGGTAGCTGTCATCCTGGCGGTGCTGTTCGCATTGGTATGGCTCAGGCACCGTGTGTCGACCGCTCCTCGTGCCGGAGGTGCCGCATGATGCGCAAACTCATCGTTGCTCTCGCGTTGAGCGTTGCCTCGACCGGTTGGGCTGCTGACGAACACGGGCATGACCACGGCGACTCCAGTCCGGTCGCGAATGCGAATTCGCCGACCCGGCAACCCGATGGCAGCGTCTTTCTGCCGAAGGCGGCGCAGCGGCAGTTGTCCGTGCGCACGGCCGTCGTGCACCAGGGCGAACTGGCCCGCACCGTTGAACTCGCCGGCAAGGTCGTCATGGACCCCAATGCGGGCGGAAAGGTGCAAGCCACGGCCTCAGGACGCCTCGAAGCGGGGCCTGCGGGCCTGCCCTCGGTCGGACAAGCCGTTCGCAAAGGCGAGGTGCTTGCGTACGTCGTCGCTTCGGCCGCACCCATCGAGCGGTCCAACCAGGCCGCACAACTCGCGGAGCTTCGTGCAGCGCGTTCGCTGGCCGAGAAGCGACTCGCGCGCCTCAAGGAGCTCAGTGACACCGTGCCGAGGAAGGAAATCGAGGCCGCGGAGTCGGAACTCGCGAGCCTATCGGCACGCGCTTCGGCCATCGGTGGCGGCTTGGGGGCCCGCGAAGCTCTGCTGTCGCCGGTGACAGGGGTGATTGCCTCTGCGCATGCCGTCGCCGGACAGGTCGTTGATGCGCGTGAGCTGGTCTACGAAGTGGTCGACCCGTCGCGCCTGAATATCGAAGCCCTGGCGTTCGATGCAGAACTCGCGGCGAATGTCGCCGGCGCCAGTCTCGCGGTGGGCAAGCAACACGTGCCGCTTCAGTTCGTCGGTGCCGCGCGCTCCCTTCGCGAACAGGCATTGCCTCTGACATTCCGCGCGCAGCAAACATCATTGCCTGCGCTCGCAGTCGGGCAACCAGTGAAGGTCTTCGTGCAGACCCGGAGCAAGGTCAACGGATTCGCAGTGTCGCTGGCCTCGCTGATGAAGAACCCGTCGAACCAGACCATCGTCTGGGTCAAGACAGCGCCCGAGAAGTTCGAGCCGCGGGTCGTCACGACTGAGCCCCTCGACGGCGTCAACGTCGCCGTGACCTCCGGACTCAACGCGGGTGACCGGGTGGTGACGCAGGGCGCCACCCTCGTCAACCAGGTCCGCTGAAGGGAGCCGCACGCATGTTCAAGTGGCTACTCGCAAGCAGCCTTGCCAACAGACTGCTGGTCATCATCGCCAGCGTGGTGCTGATGGGCTACGGCGCATGGACGCTGTCGCGCACGCCCGTCGATGTCTTTCCCGACCTCAACAAGCCCACGGTGACGGTGATGACCGAAGCCGGCGGCATGGCGGCGGAGGAGGTGGAGCAACTCATCACCTTCCCGCTGGAGACGACGATGAACGGCTTGCCGGGCGTCGAGTCGGTCCGCTCGGTGTCTTCGGCAGGCCTGTCGTTCGTCTACGTGACTTTCGACTGGAGCACCGACATCTTCCGCGCGCGCCAGATGGTGTCCGAGCGACTCGCGTCGATGGAGGAGGGTCTCGCGGAAGGTGTCGTCCCAAGGATGGGGCCCATCAGTTCCATCATGGGCGAGATCATGCAGATCGCGATTCCGGTCGACACGGCGAAGATTTCGCCGATGGCGGTGCGGGAGTACGCAGACTGGGTATTGCGACCGCGCCTGATGGCGGTGCCGGGTGTGGCCCAAGTCATCCCCATCGGCGGCGAGGTGCGCCAGTTCCAGGTCCAGCCGAACACGCGCCGAATGGCCGAGCTCGGCATCTCGCACGAGCAGATGGAAGCGGCACTCAAGGGCTACTCGTCGAACACCTCGGGTGGCTTCCTGGAGCTCAATGGCCGCGAATATCTCATCCGCAACATCGGACGGACTTCGCGGCTCGACGACCTCAAGAACCTTGCGCTGACCGCAAAGAACGGCCAGCCCATCCTCATGCGACAGATTGCCGACGTGACCTTTGCGGCGGCGCTCAAGCGGGGCGACGCGGGTTTCGAAGGCAAGCCTGCTGTCATTCTCGGCATCCAGAAGCAGCCAACGGCCGACACCATCGGCCTGACGCGTTCCATCGAAGATGCATTGGCGGGGATGAAGGCATCGCTGCCCGCGGGAATGGAAACGCCGCGCGTCACCTTCCGGCAGGCAAGCTTCATCGAGGCGTCCATCGACAACCTGAAGCTCAAGCTCATCGGCGCATCGGTGTTCGTGGCGGCGATCCTGTTCTTCTTCCTGGGGACGCTGCGGCCGACCATCATCGCGCTGACCGCGATACCGGTCTCCATCTTTTTGACCGCACTCGTCTTCAAGTACTTCGGCTTGTCGATCAACACGATGACGCTCGGTGGCCTGGCGATTGCCATCGGTGGTCTCGTGGACGACGCTGTCGTGGGTGTCGAGAACGTCCTGCGCCGCCTCAAGGAAGACCGGCAAAAGCACCGCTCGCATCGGCTGCCGCCACTCGAGCTCGTGGCGCGCGCCACGATGGAAGTGCGCTCGGCAATCCTCTATGCGACCGTCATCATCGTGCTGGTCTTCGTGCCGCTGTTTGCGTTGCCGGGAATGGAGGGACGCCTGTTCATCCCACTGGGCATTGCGTTCATCGTGTCGACGCTCGCCAGCCTGATTGTTTCGGTGACCGTCACGCCCGTGCTCTCGTACTACCTGCTGCCGCGCATGAAGTCGCTCGACCATGGCGATACGAAGCTGCTGGCATGGCTGAAGTCGCGCTATGTGTCGGGGCTGCAAAAGGTGCTTGACCGTCCGAAGGGCGCCCTGGTGACCGGTAGCGTCGCGGTGATCCTTGCGCTTGCAGCGGTGCCGCTGTTTCCGACGACCTTCCTGCCGCCATTCAATGAAGGAACGCTGCTCGTCGGCATCCGGCTCAATCCAGGTGTGACATTGGCCGAGACCGCTGCGCTCGCACGGCAGGCAGAGGTGCTCGTCAAAGAGGTGCCAGAGGTCACGCACGTTGGCAGGCGCAGTGGGCGAGCGGAACTGGATGAGCATGCCGAGGGCGTGCATGTGAGCGAACTCGACATCGGCCTCAAGCCGACGGCTGAACTGACGCGCCCCATGGCCGAGATTTCTGCGGACATCCGCTCCAGGCTCGCCAATCTGCCGGCGGCCGTCTCCATTGGCCAGCCCATCTCGCATCGCATCGACCACATGCTTTCGGGCGTCCGGTCGCAGATCGCCATCAAGATATTCGGTGAAGACCTCGACACGTTGCGCGGGCAGGCCGATGCGCTTCGGGCGAAGCTTGCGGCGATTCCCGGGGTGGCCGACCTCGAAGTCGAGAAGCAGGTGCTGGCGCCGCAGATCAAGGTACGCGTCGACTACGCGGCGGCGGCACAGTACGGCGTTCCTGCGCCGCAGGTGCTGTCGACACTGCAGAGCCTGGTGGAAGGCGAGCGAATCACGCAGATCGTCGAAGGAGGCCGCCGCTTTGCGCTGGTGGTCAAACTGCCGGAGGAGGCACGTTCGGCAGAGGGCTTGCAGGACATCCTCATCGAGACGCCTTCAGGGCGCATCCCGCTTTCAAAGATCGCCTCCATCGAGGACGGAGACGGGCCCAACCAGATCAGCCGGGATGACGGAAAGCGGCGCATCGTGCTCTCTGCCAACGCACAGGGGCGCGCGCTCTCGGACATCGTGGCCGACATGCGGCGGGTCGTCGCCGATACGAAGTTGCCGGAAGGCTACTTCGTGACGCTGGGCGGCCAGTTCCAGGCGCAGGAGGAAGCATCCCGACTCGTCGGTCTGCTGTCGCTGGTCTCGCTGACGCTGATGTTCATCGTCCTCTTCAGCCGCTACCAGTCGGCGCGGCTGTCGCTGCTCATCATGGCGAACATCCCGCTGGCACTGGTCGGCGCGGTGCTGGGCCTCTGGATTTCGGGACAACCCCTTTCGGTCGCGGCCCTGGTGGGCTTCATCACACTGGCGGGCATCTCGGTTCGCAACGGCATCCTCAAGGTCAGCCACTACATCAACCTCATGCGGCTGGAGGGCGAGCAGTTCGACCAGAAGATGATTGTTCGCGGCTCGCTGGAGCGTCTGGCGCCCGTGCTGATGACGGCGCTGGTCACCGCATTTGCGCTCGCGCCGCTGCTGTTCGAGGCGGAGCAACCGGGCACCGAGGTGCTGCATCCGGTGGCCGTGGTCATCTTCTCCGGGCTCATCAGCTCGACCCTTCTCGACACCTTTCTCACGCCGGCCATGTTCTGGCTCTTCGGGCGCGCAGACGCAGAGCGCCTGATGGAAGCCAAGGACGTCGAGGCTCTTTAACCAACCCAACCGAAAGGAAGAAGCATGCAAAGACGATTCATCACCCTGGCCCTGGCCGCCACATTGGTCGGTCTTGCCGGGCCCACCCTGGCAGCGGAGGACCACCACAAGCCCGCGAAGGGCGGCATCATGGTCCCGGGCAAGGAGGCGGACTACGAACTGGTTGCCAAGCCGGACGTCATCCAGCTCTACGTCAGTGACCACGGAAAGCCGCGGGATGTTTCCAAGGCAGGCGCAAAGCTCACACTGCTCGCGGGCCCGGATAAGCAGGAGGTCGAACTGAAGCCCACTGGCGACAAGCTGGAAGCCACTGGCAACTTCAAGGTGGGTCCCGGCACGAAGGTCGTGGCAGTTGTCACCGATGGAGGAAAAGCATTGGGAACCGCTCGATTCACACTCAAGTAGAGCGCGAGATGGTCGAGGCGGCCTGCCCATCCGTCAAAATCTCACCCACCCATTCGTCTGGTCGCACGCAGCGCTACAGGAACTGTCGCTTGGGGGTGTCCCGAGTCAGCGTGCATCCGTTTCTGGAGAAGCTTGATGACGCTGACTTTCACGAGCGAAGAGGTTCAGTCCGCTCGCTCGATCGTGCACGCAACGGTGCCGCCCACACCGCAATACGCGTGGCCCCTGCTTCGCGAGCGCCTTGGCTTCACGGTGTGGGTCAAGCACGAGAACCACACGCCCGCAGGTGCCTTCAAGGTGCGTGGAGGCCTCACGTACTTTGACGCGCTCGTGCGCAACGAGCCCGGCATCGCCGGTGTGGTCTCGGCTACGCGTGGCAACCACGGGCAATCGGTGGGCTGGGCGGCGCGTCGCTACGGCATCCCCGCGACCGTCGTCGTTCCCTTCGGCAATTCGGTCGAGAAGAATGCGGCGATGCGGGCACTCGGCGTCACGCTGCTGGAGCACGGCGATGAGTTCCAGGCCGCGCGCGAGCACGCGATTGCATTGGCCGCCGAACGCGGCTTGCACATGGTGCCCTCGTATCACCGCGAGCTGGTTCGAGGCGTGATGACGTACTGGCTCGAGTTCTTCGAGAACTTTGCGCATGGCGAGGAGCCGGATGTCGTCTACATCCCGATCGGACTGGGGTCCGGCTTTTGCGCGGCAGCAGCCGCACGAGCCTTCGTGGGGGCCCGCAGCAAGCTTGTCGGTGTGGTGTCGGCGCATGCGACGAGTTTTCTCGACTCGTTCCGCGCCGGCCACGTCGTTGCCTCGCCCGTCAGCACCCAACTGGCTGACGGCATGGCCTGCCGCATTGCCGAAGATGAGGCGCTGCAGGTCGTCCTGCGCGAAGCGGATGACATCGTCGCCGTCACGGACGACGAGGTGGCCGAGGCGATGCGTGTGCTCTTCGCCGACACGCACAACGTGGCCGAGGGTGCGGGCGCCGCGGCACTGGCAGCCGCCATGCAACAACGTGAGCGACTGCGAGGCCAGTCGGTGGGCGTTGCGCTTACCGGTGGGAACGTGGACAGCGAAGTCTTTTCCCGGGTGCTGGCTCGCCAATGAGCTTGGGGCTCGGCGCGGCTGTGGTCGCTCCTTGGTGTTTTACCTAGGCATCTTCCTGCCAGACTGACGTTTGGCTGACCCCTTCAGCGTTACATTCGAATGTAACTAACTGTTGATTTGAGGGGTCACGATGGATGGAGGGGAACGGTCGGTCCGCAGGGGCGGGAATGGTCACGCGCGAGTCGGGCTTGCGCTCGCTAGCTGCTTGTCGGCCCTGATGCTGGCTTCGTGCGGTGGAGGTGGAGGAGGGGGCGGTCTACCGCCGGGTGCCACGACATCGAGCGATGGCACAGTCACGCTGAACGTTGCTGTGATCTGGCCTACGGATTCGTTGCAGCAATACAAGAGCGCTGTGGTCAAGCCTGTTCTCTACGGCTTCGGCGATCACCAGCCCGTGTGCATGATCACGTCCGGTCGCGTGCCTGCGGGCATGGTCTTTGGCAGCGATTGCTCCATCGCGGGGCGTCCGACGGAGTCCACGGTAGCTCGCTTCACGGTGCGCGTCGGGGCGTCAGGTGTGTCCAACACCATACTGACCGGTTCAAGCATCACCGTGAACGGCCCGAGCATTGCGTACGCCGTCACGGGTACGAGCGATGTGGGCCTGATCGTCAACGACCCCATCCAGCTTGGAACCTGGACCCCTGACGGTCGACCGGCCACATGGACGTTCACCTTGAAGAGCGGGACGCTTCCACCTGGTCTGACCCTGAGCTCGACGAGTGGAACGATCTCGGGAACGCTCAATACGACCGGGACATACAGCGCGGTAATTCAGGGAACCGCGACGACGGAATTCGGCACTGTCGACAAGACCGCGACCTACGCGCGCAACGTCGGTATCCCCGGATTCGGCTATCTCAACACCGGCGGGACAGGCAGGACCAGCACCAGCTCGCAAGCGGCATACATCTCCCAGGACTTCAGCGCCGAGCCCTATGGAGACATCGGAACACCGGCCGGGAGCACCTTCGGGAATTTCACGCTTCCAGGTGCGCAGCTCCCGGCCGGTCTGGTCCTCGATCCGAACACCGGAAAGATCACTGGATCACCGACGGCGACCACCGCTGCCTTTGGCATCACCATCCCTGTGAAGGCGACGGTCACGAGCAATGGAATCACCAACCCGACTCAGGGAAGTTTCAACATCGAGGTGAACTATCCATTTGGCATTCGAAATTCATTGGATTCGACGCCCAGGGCGCTTGGCGTCCCACTCAATATCGTGCCGACCGTCACGACGATCAGCCCCGTGCCACTGATCTCCCCGTCGGTTGGCAACTACACGCCAATCGCCGGCCAGTGCTCGTTGCCGGCTGGCGTCAGCATCGATTCTTCAAGCGGTGCTGCAACAGGTACACCGACTGTTGCGGGCTCCTTCAGTTGCTGGATCAATGCCACCCTGTCGAACAACGGCAAGAGTTGGACGCAGAGCATGCAGTTGTTCCTCGTGACGCGATGAAGTCTGGTTTCGGAGAAGGGCCTACCATCCCCCACCAAGCGCCAGGAACAAGGTGACCTGATCCGTCACCAGATCGGCATCCGAAGTTGCAAGTGCTGCTTCGCTGGAGGCCAGGGAGCGCTCGGCGTCGAGTGCATCGAGGTAGCCGACCTTGCCGCTCTGATACATCCGGCGAGCCTGCTCGGCGACGGTAGAAGCCTCGTCGCGCGAAGCGCGCAGCGATGCATGGCGATCGAGTTCGTGTGCGTATGCGCTGAGTGCCGTTTCGGTTTCCCGCAGCGCCGTCAGCACGGTGCCGTCGAACTTCGCGGCCGCCATGCGCGTGCCGGCTTCGGCCTGCGCAATGCGGGCATCGACGATGCCGTTGTTGGGCAACGTCCAGGAGATGAGCGGCCCGAGACTCCACGCGAACGTGTCCTGGTGGCCGAAGTCATTGGCCGGGCCAACCGAAGATGCCGCAAGCCCCAGCGTGATCTTCGGGTAGCGGTCTGCCACCGCCACGCCGATGCGCGCCGTGGAGGCTGCAAGTTCGCGTTCTGCCTGCCGGATGTCCGGCCGGCGACGCAGCATCTCGGCGCCATCGCCCACCGGCACTGCGCCGGCCACTTGGGGCGGTGCGACGCACTCGGTCACTTCCCTGGAGAAGCCTTGCGGGGGCGTGCCCGTCAGCACCGCGAGGCGGTACACCGCCCCTTCGCGCTGCGCCTGCAGCGGCGGCAGGGCGGCGAACAATTGCTGCGCCTGACTTTTTGCACGCGAGACATCGATGGAGCTAACGCGTCCCGCCTGCTGAAGTCGTTGCGATGCATCCACCGCTTCCTGCTGCAGTTCCGCAGACTTGCGCGCGCTTTGCAGGCGCAGCCCCAGGGAGCAGACATCGGCGTACGCGCGCGCCGTGCCGGCCGCGACGCTGACCCGCACTAGATCCAGTGCGGCCGATGCCGACTCGGTGGTGGCATGCGCTGCCTCGCTTGCGCGACGGAGCTGGCCGAACAGGTCGATCTGGTAGGACACCGCGCCGCCCAGACTGTAGTGAAAGGCGTTGGGCGGCTGATAGCCCGGCTGCAACAGCGACAGCCCTGAGACATGGCCATACGAAGGCCCGCCGTTCACGCCGATGACTGGCTTGCTGGCACCGTTGACTTCCGTCTCAAGTGCTTCGACGCGCTCCAGATTGGCTGCGGCCTGACGCAAGTCGGTATTGCTTGCCAGGGCTTGCTCCACCAGTCGGTCGAGCAATGGGTCGTTGTACAGCCGCCACCAGTGCGGCGGCAGTGGGTCCTGCGAATAGGGTTGAGCCGAAGGCGCGTCGGATGACCGTCGCGACGATCGGGTGCCTTCGAACGGCGCCGCGGCCTCGGGCCTCGCAGCGATGGCATCGTCAGGTTGCTTGTAGTCGGGGCCGACCGTCGTGCATGCCGCCAGCAGCAACGTTGCAGCAGAGATAGCGCAAAGACTCAGGAGCCGCATCGCGCGGCAATGGGGAACAGGCACGGTGCTCACCCCTTCCTCTCGAGCTGTATCAGCCCCGCGGATGCGGCATCCCCTCCAAGCCCTTGCTCGATGACCTGCACCGTCACCGTCTGCCCCGCGACGAGATGCGTTCCATCGGGCAGCGGATCCAGCTTGATCCGCACGGGGACCCGTTGCGCAAGTCGAACCCAGTTGAACGTCGGATTCACGCTCGGCAGCAGGTTGGCGCTCGTCGAACGGTCGCGGTCCGCGATGCCGGCGGCAAAGCTCTCCACGGTGCCGGCGAGCGGTGCGCCTGCGCCCATCGTGGTGACGCGCACGCGGTCCCCTGTGTGGATGCGCGGCAGCTTGGTCTCTTCGAAGTAGCCCTCCACGTAGAAGGATGCTGCGTCGACCAACGCCAGGGCCGGGCGCCCAGATGTCGCGTAGCTGCCTTGCCGCATATCCAGATTGGTCACGAGGCCGTCGGTGGGCGCACGCACCGAAGCGCGCGCCAGGTTGAGGCGTGCGGAATCCAGAGAGACCTCGGCCTGTGCCACCGCGGCAAGCGCCTGTTCGACGCGCGTGCGCGCCTGCTCGCGCACCTCTTGCGAGATCAGTGTGCCCAGGCCGGCATTGCGGCCGTCTTCGCGCTGGGCCTGCGCGAGCGTGGTGCGCTGTGCCGCCAGCGCGACTTCTGCCTGACGCACGGCGAGCCGGTAGCGTGCAGGATCGACTTCGAAGAGAAGCGCGCCGGCCTTGACCGGTTCGTTGTCCTGGATGGACACGGCGGTCACCAGCCCGGACACGTCGGGCGCGATCTGCACGACGTTGGCGCGCACGCGGCCGTCGCGCGTCCACGGTGCCAGCTCGTAGTGGTCCCACAGTCGGAACCCGGCCCAAACCGAGGCGGCCACAACGGCGCAAGTGATGACGACAGGAATCAGGCGCTGCAGCCAGCGCCGATCGATGAGAGAAGGAGCATTCATGGCAGGATCGATACGGTCAGGAAGTGGTGCGGCTGAGTGCAAAAAGCACCAGCAGGTAAAGCGCCATGTCGAAAAGCGCCGGGTGCCAGACCCAGCGGTAGAGACCCGCGATGGCGAGAAGACGGCGCACGGCCCAGGTCGCGGGCAGCGCGCATGCCGCGAGCACCATCACCCACGGCAGATAGAGACCAAACAGACTGGCTTCGCCGATCATGGCGCGCCTCCTTCAGGAACAGCGACAGCGGGCCGGACGGGCGGCGCGTCTGGATAGAGATTGCGGCGAAGCCCGACCAGCGCGCTGATCGCCGAGCGGCCCTCGGGCGAGGCGTGCCCCTCGGCGCCAAGTGCAGCCTGCAACGCGTCGTCGATGCGCTTCTGCAATGAGGACGGATTGGCCACGACGTGCGAGACCATGCGCTCACGAAACAGGCGCTCCAGGTCGCGCATCAGGCCGTGGCCCAGATGCAGGGGCAGATGCGCGCGAACGCGCTGCATGGCGACGACGTCCGATCCCAGGCGAAGATCGCGAAGCGCATCAGCCGACACGCCATCGACTGTGCCGCCTGCCGCCGCCACGCGGGGTGCTAGAAGGCTGATGCGATCGAGCATGCGCACTGCGTATGCATCGGCCTTGACCTGCCTGCGCGGTGCCGCGGCCATGTCCGCCAGTTCGCGCCAGGTTGCGCGCTGGATGCGCCGGGCGCTCCAGTCCACACCCACCGAGCGAATGAGCCGCGTCGTGCGCCCGGCAACGAGGATGCCGACGACCTGCGCAATCATCGAGTTGGTGAAGCTCACCAGGTCGGCGTTCGCCGTATCGTGCAAAGCCAATGCGCTGGCTACGCCGAACAGGATCGGCATCGCGGCCATCATCGTCGTCGGCCGTGCCACGAAGCACCCGAGGAGTACGAACACCGGCGCGCACACGACGACCAGCATGCCGAAGTCGTGCACTGCGGGAAGCAGCAAGAGCACGTAGATCGCCGACAACGGCACCGACCACAGCGTGTACTTCAGGAAGCCATGGATCGCGGGCACCGGGTCATCCATGGTCGCGAAGAAGCTGCAGAAGACCGCCGCCATCATCACGGCCGCGGAACCGCTGGGCCAGCCGGTCAGTATCCAGAAGGCGGCGCAGATGCAGATCGCCACGACGGCTGCGAGGCTGGACAGCAATGCCATTCCGACATCGCGATGCAGCGCGCCATCGCCGACGGTTCGCAGTCGACGCGAGGGCGGCGCGACGCCCCTGAGTCCGTCATCGACTTCGCGCCGCAGCGCGACGCAGGCGCACCAACCGTCGACCAGTTCGTCCAGGCGCTCGGCGAGCGAGAGACGCAGGGCGCGCGACCAGCTCGAGCGCTGCTGCGCATCGGTCGCCTCGCCGAAGTCCCGTATCGCCTGGCGCAAGGTCGATGCATCGTTGTCGCCATCGCGATCGAGCGCCTGAAGCCATTGCGCAACCTTCGCCATCACGGCGGTCACGTCCGGCGCCAGGCTGCCTTCGGCTTGTCGCAGCGCCTGCAGGCGATCCTCGACGGCCGACAGCGCAGGCGTGAGCGATGCGACGCGGTCTTGCACCGCGCGGACGGCACCGGCCGTCCAGCGCAGATGCGTTGTGTCGAAGGGAATGTGGGTGGACAGGAGCCTGAGCTGCGTGATGTCGGCCGCAACACGCCCGCGGTCGGCCGCCAGCGCACCGCTCTTCGCCTCGCGCAGTGGAGGCTGCATGAGATCGAGCAGCCACTGGCGGGCATCGCGAAGGCTGCGGTCCAGCAAGCCGAGCACTGTGGAGCCCAATCCGGTCGGCAGCACGATGCTGTGGACCACGGTGGCGGCCAGGATGCCCAGGCCGATTTCCTCGACGCGTGCGATCGCTGTGTCGAACATCGTCTGCGGTGCATCCACGGCCGGAAAGCCGATCAGCGCCGCGGTGTAGCCGGCCAGCATGAAGACATAGGACCATGGCGTCCGGTCCTGCAGCGAGAAGTAGAGACACACGCCCAACCAGAGAGCCAGTGCCAGCGTCAGCAGCTCAGGCGTATTCGAAAGCGCAGGCACCAGCAGTAGCGCGGCGGCGGAGCCGAGCAGCGTGCCGAGCAGGCGGAACAGGGCCTTCGAGCGCACGGCGCCGGCCAGCGGATTGGCGACGACGTAGGTCGTCATCAAGGCCCAGAAGGGTCGCGGCTGGCCCATGCGGCTCGCGACGAACATCGCGAGCATCGCCGCGACGAAGCACTTGATGGAGAAGATCAGTTCGGCGCGGTTGAAGCGAAAAAGAGCGATAGCGTTCACGAGTCCCTCGGTTCACCGCCCCGCCTGGGGCCGGCTTGGGGCAATGCAGGCGACGGGCACCCCAGTCGGTCACGCAGGGCGTCGAACACGCGCAGGCAAGCGAACAGATCCTCGTCCGGGATACCCTGGTACAGCGCCTTGCGCATGACGGCGAGCGCCGACTCGATATGCCCGCACGCCTCCGCGCCCAGTTGCGTCAGGTGAAGCGTCTTTGCGCGGCGATCGTCTGGGTCTTCTCGACGCTCCACGAAGCCGCTCTGCACCAACTGGTCGATCGAACGCGCGAGCGAAGGTCCTTCGATCCCCAACTGCTCGGCCAGGACCCCCTGACGAAGGCCGTCGCCAAGCCGTCCGATCGTCACGAGGGGCCAGGCCAGTGCCTGCGAGAGCCCCACGTGCGCGACGGCCCGGTTGGCCGCTGCGCGATAGGCGCGCTCGAGCGAACCGAACGCTGTACCCAGCGTGACAAGGGCCGCCTCGCGGCGACGGGATGTGCTTCGTGAAGTAGACATCGATGAACTCCCGCTAATTACATAGCAAGCTAAGTAATATTGTAGCGAGATTGAGTCTTCGGGTCTCGTCTCCTATGTGCCACTACCGCGCATCAGGAGCAGAGGCGGTTCTTCGTGACCTTCCATAGGCGAAGCCTCCCGCTGCAAGCAGGACTGCCGCGACCATCACGCACGCAGCGCTCATGGCGGGGTTGCTGCCGATCGTCACGAGGCTGGTGCAGATGGCGCCGACCAACATCTGGGTGAAGCCGTACAAGCCCGCGGCTGAACCGGTGAGAGCCGGTTCCACGCTGACTGCCCGGGCCAGCGCCACGGGGCTGGAGAGCCCCGCGCCACAGGTGAACACGAGCATGGCGCCGATGATCCAGCCGACGCTGAGCGAGGAGGTGAGATTCAAGCCGAGGAAGATCAGCGAGCCGAGCAGGCCCAGCGCGCTTCCCACCCGCAGCAGCTGGTCCGCGGTGAAGCGGCTGCTCAACCGGCCCGCCATGAGATTGCCCAGCGACAACCCGAACACGATCATGCCGAGGTAGAAGCCGACTTCCCCGAGCGGCCGATTCAGTTCGATGTGGAACAAGAAGGGTGCGGTCGCGATGAAGGCGTACACGGCTGTGGTGGCGCATCCGCCTCCGAGCGCGTAGCAGACGAACGAGCGCGACGTCAGCAGCTTGCGGTAGTCGGTGAGGAAAGTTCGCGTCGTGAAGGCGCCCTTGGGGTCAGCGGTCTCGGGAAGCCTGTGCGCGGCCAGAAACAGCGTCACAGTGCCAACCGCGGCCAACAGCCAGAACACCGCGCGCCAGCCGAAGCCGTGGGCCAGCAAGCTGCCAGCCATTGGCGCCAGGCCGGGGCCGACCATGATCATCAGGTTCAGCGTCGCCAGCTTCCGGAGCGTCTCATGGCTCGCGGAGGAATCCCGCACCATCGCTCTGCCGAGGGCCAGCCCCGCGCAGCCGCCCAGTGCCTGCAGCAGTCGCGCAAGGACCAGCATGTGTACGTTCGGCGCGACTGCGGCCAGCACCCCGCTGGCGGCATACAGGGCGAGACCCACCATCAGCAGGGGGCGCCGGCCGAAGCTGTCCGACAGCGGGCCATAGAAGAGTTGCCCGGCGGCGAGGCCCAGGATGTAGGCGCTGATGGTCAGTTGCGCCTCTCCCGGCGTGGCACCGAACTCATGCGCCATCAGCGGCAGCGCCGGCACGAACATGTGCATGGCCATGGTGCCGCTGATCGTGATGAGCACCAGCAGCCACATGGGCGGCCGGGAAGGGGAGGGCGACGAAAGCATGATTCAGTCCGCTCCGCTTTCGAAGGCCGCGACGTCGGCCTTGCCCAAGTGCTGGGCGAGTGTCGAGAAAACTCGCAGGCAGGCGTCGATGTCCGACTCGGTGACACCCTTGAACAGCTCTGCCCGCAATACATGAAGAGTGGTCTCTACCTTCTCCTGGATGCTCAGGCCTGCGGGCGTCAGGTGCAGCGTCCTGGCACGGCGGTCATTCGGGTCGTCGCGCCGCTCGACGAGTCCTGCTCCGACGAGTTGGTCCAGTGTCCGAATGAGCGAAGGTCCTTCGACGCCGAGCAGATCGGCCACCACGCCCTGCCTCGCGCCATCGCCCTGTCGGCCGATGATGACGAGTGCCCATGCCGAAGCCTGCGATATGCCGAGGGGGCCGACCGCGCGATCCGCGGTCCCGCGAAAGGACCTCTGGAGCACGCCGAGCAATGTCGTGATGGTCATCAGCTTGGCTGAACGCGGCGGCCGAGTCATTTTTCTCGAAGAGGTCATCTCACGATTGTAGATAGCTTGCTATCTATCTAGATCGAGGAAACGAGCCCCGGAGGGGCTACGTATGAGAGAGAAACGAACCAGTGTGGTGCACGGCCTGGCGCTTTTCGATGCCCAAAGCCTCGTTTGGCTGGCATCAAGCTTGCTAATCAGTTGTTCAATTAATTGCGAGGGTTAACCCTAGCTCGAGATCGGGGTCGCGGATCTATTCTTCGCACGTTAATTAATTGATCGTTTAATTTATTAGTGCCAGCACGAAGCGCCTCAATGGCGAAGTGCCGGCTGGTCTATCCGCAACTGGAGAGTGAAATGCACAAGTGGTCTCAAGTGATGTCCTTCGCGGGCCTCCTGGCCGTATCGGCTTTGGCGAGCGCGCAGGAGACGGTAAAGATCGGCGTGATCGAGCCCCTGACGGGCTCGGTTGCCTACAACGGCCTGGCGTCGGTCAACGGCGCCAAGCTGGCCGTCGAGCAGCGCAACGCATCGGGCGGTGTGCTGGGTCGCAAGATCGAACTGGTGATCGAGGACGGCCAGTGCCGCCCCGCGAACTCGGTCAACGCCGCCGAGAAGCTCGTCCAGCGCGACAAGGTGGTGGCCTTGCAAGGGGCTTTCTGCAGCTCGGCCACCGCGGCCGTGATGCCCGTGGCCGAGAAGTACAAGGTGCCGTTCGTGACCGGCGTCTCGTCCAAGGCCGACCTGACGGAGAAGGGCATGCAGTACTTCTTCCGCTCGGCCGAAACCGATCGCCTGATGTCGAAGACCTTCAGCAAGATCCTCGCGGACAAGCTGCAGCTCAAGACGGTTGCCTATATCGGCGTCAACGACGACTGGGGCCGTGGCGGCGTGGAAGATTTCTCCAAGGACCTCGAGGCGCTCGGCGTGAAGACCGTGATGAAGGAGTACTTCGACCACGGCGCCACCGACTTCTACACGCTGCTCACCAAGCTGCGCGCGAGCAAGGCTGACGGCGTGTTCGTGGCCGCCGAGACGCAGGACGGTTCCATCCTCGTCAAGCAGTTCAAGGAATTCGGCCTGAAGACCAAGATCTTCGGCGTGGGCTCGTGGGCCACGTCTGACTTCATTGGCCTGACGGGTGATGCCTCCGAGGGCATCTATGCCGCAGTGCCCTATGCGTCGAGCCTGCCGAACGAACGCAACAAGGCCTTCGTCGAGCAGTACAGCAAGGCCTACAAGGAAAAGCCCGGCAAGTACGGCGCGGCCGGCTACAACGCGATGAACATCATGCTCGACGCCGTGCAGCGCGCGGGCAAGGCCGAGCCCGAGGCCATCCGCGACGCCCTGCGCAAGACCGACTACGCAGCGCCCAACGGCCGCTATCGCTTCACCGACAAGGGCGAAGGCTACGGCTTCGATGTGGTGCTGGTGCAGATCAGCAACCGCGAGGCAAACGTGGTCGCGCAGTCGGCCACCGAGAAGCCCTGAGCGAGACAGACAGAAGCAGGACTTTCCACAATGGAACTACTTCCCCAGTACCTCGCCAACGGGCTGGTGACGGGTTCGTTCTACGCGCTCTCTGCGCTGGGACTGACCCTGATCCTCGGCCTGATGCGCGTGGTGAACTTCGCCCACGGCGAGCTCTACATGCTCGGCGGCGTGATGGGCTGGTGGGCGACCACCCGCCTTGGCCTCGATTTCTTCAGCGGCCTGGTGCTTGTGGCGGTGGCCATGGGCGCCTTCGGCTGGCTGGTCGACCGCTTCCTGATCGAGCGCATCCGCAACCAGGGCGAAGAGCCCGGCATCCTGCTGACCATCGGCCTGTCGATCTTCCTGGCCAACACCGCATTGCTTGCGGTGGGCACCGCGCCGTTGAAGGTAGAGGCACCGATCTCTGCCGGCCCGATGTTCTTCGGCACGGTGGTGCTCACCAAGCTGCGCGTGTTCGCAGTAGTGGTGTGTGCGCTGCTGATCGTCGCGGCCTGGCTGGTCATTCACAAGACGCGACTGGGCCGCGCCATGCGCGCCACCTTCCAGGACCCAATGGCCGCGCAACTGGTGGGCGTGCGCACCGCCAACGTGTATGCGGCCACCTTCGCGATGGGCACGGTGATCGCGTCCATGGCCGGGATGCTGCTCGGCTCCATCTATTCGGCGCAGGTCGCCGTCGGTGGCCTGGTCAGCATGAAGGCCTTCGTGGTGGTGATCCTCGGCGGCATGGGCAGCTTCGCGGGCGCCATCGCAGGCGGGCTGCTGCTCGGTGTGGTCGAGGCCCTGTGGGGCGGCTACGTGGCCACCGGATGGGTGGACATCATCGGCTTCGCGCTGGTGATCCTCACGCTGGTCTTCCGGCCCTATGGTCTCTTTTCCAAGCGGGCGGAGCGCGCATGAAATTCGAGAAGCATTGTCTTGTGGCCCTGATGGTGCTGGCCGCGCTGCTGCCGCTGGTCGTGCGCGACCAATACGTGCTGCACATCGCGATCATGGTGCTGTTCTATGCGGTGCTGGCCAGCAGCCTGAACCTGGTGGTCGGCTATGTGGGCGAGTTCTCGCTCGGCCATACGGCCTTCCTGGGCACCGGCGCCTATGCAGCGGCCATCCTCTCCACGCAGTACGGCTGGCCGATGTGGGCCACCGTGCCCGTGGCGGGTCTGCTGGCTGCTGTGGTCGGCGTGGTCATCGGCGGCATCACGCTGCGGCTGCAGGGTCCGTTCTTCGTGATCGTGACGCTGTCCTTCGCCGAGGTGCTGCGCCTGGTGGCCGACAACTGGATCGGCCTGACCAACGGCCCCATGGGCATCGCCGGCATTCCGCAGCCCGCGCTGCTGGGCGATGCGGGCAACCTGGGTGCCAAGCAGTTCTACTATGCGGTGGCCTGGGTGCTGCTCGCAGTCACGCTCTATCTGAGCTTCCGCTTCGTGCATTCGAACGCCGGGCGCGCGGCCGTGGCTGTGCGCGAGAACCGCTACGTGGCGCAGTCCATCGGCATACGTCCGCTCAGCTACTCGATGCTGGCGCTGGTGCTGGGCGCGCTGCTCTCGGGCATGGCCGGCGGCTTCTACGCGCACTACATCTCCTTCGTCGGGCCCGAAGTGTTCCGCTTCGCGTTCATGGTGAGCATGATCATCATGGTGCTCGTCGGCGGCAAAGGCACGCTGGTGGGGCCGCTGATCGGCGCGCTGCTGGTGACCTTCCTGGAGGAATACCTGCGCGAGGCCAAGGAGTTGCGCCTGTCGATCTTCGGGTTGGCCGTGATCGCGATCGTGCTCTTCCTGCCGCGCGGCTTGATGGGCTTCGTCGTGCAGTGGCGCGAATCGCGCAAGACTGAATCGCCCAAGGTCGCCGTCAAGGCAGAGAGGAGGGCGGTATGAGCGCAACACAAGCCATGACCGCACCGCGCGCACTGGAAGTGCGCGGCCTGGGCAAGTCGTTCGGCGGCATCCATGCCGTGAAGGACATCAGCTTCGACGTGCGTCCCGGCGAGATCGTCGGCCTCATCGGGCCCAACGGCGCAGGCAAGACCACCTGCTTCAATCTCATCACCGGCTTCTACTCGCCCAGCGCGGGCCAGGTGCGCTTCGGAGGCAGCGACGTGACGGGCCGCAAGCCCTATCACATGGCCCGCATGGGCATCGTGCGCAGCTTCCAGAAGACCAACATCCTGAAGTCGCTGACGGTGTTCGAGAACGTGCTCACCGGGCACTACATGGAAGCGCGGCAGCCGCTGTGGCGCACCTTCTTCCCCGGTCGCGCGGTGCGCGCCACGGAGGCAGCGGCACGCGAGAGCGCCGAGCGCATCGTGCGCACGATGGGCCTGGCGCATCGCATGGACACGCCGGCCTCGGTGCTCTCCTGCGGCGAACTACGCCTGCTGGAAGTGGCGCTGGCGCTGGCCGCCAAGCCCGAGATCCTGATGCTCGATGAACCTGCCGCCGGCCTCAACAGCCAGGAGGCGCGGCAGTTCGGCGAGATCCTGAAAACGGTGCGCGGCCAGCTGGTGAGCTCGATCCTGATCGTGGAACACAACATGGGCCTGGTGATGGGCGTCTCGGACCGCGTGGTGGTGATGCATTTCGGCCAGAAGCTGGCCGAGGGCACGCCTGCGCAGGTGCAGGCCGACAGCAAGGTGGTCGAGGCCTATCTCGGCGGTGGAGGAAAGAAGGCATGAGCGCAGTGCTGAAGAGTGATGTGGCAGGCGGCAGCCTGGCCTATGCGACGGCAGCGTCGCCCGTGCTTGAACTGCGCGACTTGCATGTGAGCTACGGCAAGACCGCAGCGCTGCACGGCGTGAACCTGCGAGTGATGCCCGGCGAGGTCGTGGCGCTCATCGGTGCCAACGGCGCCGGCAAGAGCACTACGCTGCGCGCCATCTCCGGCCTGCTCAAGCCCACGCGCGGCGAGATCGTCTTCCAGGGCCGCAGCATCGGTGGCCTGGCCGCCGACCGCGTCGTGGCGCAGGGCATCGCCCAGTCGCCGGAGGAGCGCCACGTGTGGCCGACGATGACGGTGGACGAGAACCTCTCGATGGGCGCCTACCTGTGCAAGGGCAAGGCCGAGATCGAGCGCCGCATGGGGCTTGTCTACGAGCGCTTCCCGCGCCTGAAGGAGCGGCACAAGCAGCTCGCCGGCACGCTCAGCGGCGGGGAGCAGCAGATGCTCGCCATCGGCCGCGCGCTCATGTCCGAGCCGCGCCTGCTGTTGCTGGACGAGCCCAGCCTGGGCCTGAGCCCGCGCATGGCGGAGGAGGTCTTCGACTTCGTGCGTGAGATCAACGCGCACGGCGTGACTGTGATGCTCGTGGAGCAGAACGTGCACAACGCGCTGTCGGTGGCCACCCGCGCCTACGTCTACGAAACCGGCCGCGTGGTGGCCGAGCGCGATGCGGCCGGCTTGCTCGGCGACCCGGAACTGCTCAGCGCCTACCTGGGCGGCTGACCTCGAAAAGAGGGTGCCTTCGCGCACCCTCTTTTTGTCTTCATCGATTAATTGAACAAGCGTTTAACAACAGGGCGCGGCACCACGCCGGCCCATCGGATCAAGGAGTAGCAAAGACATGAACAAGACAATGCGAGTAGGGATCGTCGGCGGCGGCATCGGTGGCGTGGCCCTGGCACGCGCGCTGCGGCTGCGCGGAATCGATGCCCATGTGTTCGAGCGCGCAGGCGCTTTCGGCGAGATCGGCGCGGGCGTGCAGATGACACCCAACGCGGCCAAGGTGCTGCGTGCGCTGGGTCTCGGCGATGCGCTGGTGCGCATCGGCTTTCTGCCGAACGCGATGGTGGGCCGCAACTGGGACGACGCGCGCGAGCTGTTCCACACGCCGCTGCGCGAGGTGTGCCCGCGCCTCTTCGGCGCCGACTTCTGGCATGTGCATCGCGCAGACCTGCACGCGATCCTCTGCGAAGGCATCCCGGCCGACCGCGTGCGCTTCAATGTGTCGTGCACCGGTGTGACCCAGAACGCCGGCAAGGCCGTCGCGCATTTCAGCGACGGCACGCAGTTCGAGGCCGACCTCATCGTGGGCGCCGACGGCATCCATTCGGCGGTGCGCGATTCGCTCTGGGGCAAGACGGCCTCGCAGTACACCGGCCACATGTGCTGGCGCGCGCTGGTGCCGGTGGAGCAGCATCCGCTGCCATTCGTGAGCCCGGATGCTTCCTTCTGGATGGGCCCGAAGGCGCACATCGTCACCTATTACGTGAAGGGCGGCGCGGCGGTGAATATCGTCGCGGTCAACGAGAGCGCGCAATGGGTGACCGAGTCGTGGACCGAACCCAGCACACGCGAAGAACTGCTTTCCGCCTACGAGGGCTGGCACGAGAACATCGTGCGCCTGTTCGAGAAGACCGACGCGCAGCAGATCTTCAAGTGGGGCCTGTTCGATCGCGATCCGATGGCGCAATGGTCGCAGGGCCGCGTGACGTTGCTGGGCGACGCGGCGCACCCCATGCTGCCTTTCCTGTCGCAGGGCGCGGCCATGGCCATCGAGGACGCCTACGTGCTCGCCGCGGCGCTGTCGCATTTCGGTGGTGACCTGAATGGTGCGCTTCGAGCCTACGAGGTCGAGCGCCGTCCGCGCACTGCCCGTGTCCAGCTGGAGGCGCGTGAGCGCGGCCGCACCTACCACCTCTCGACGCCCGACGAGCAGAAGAAGCGCGACGAGGAATTCCAGAAGGCCCAGGCCAAGGACCCGAACGCGGTCGGCATCAAGGCCGAGTGGGTCTATTCGTACGACGCCACTGCTTGCGTCGAGCGCTTCGACGAGAGCGCCGAGGCGGCCGTCGCCTGAGCAAGGAGCAGTGACATGACAAGCAAGACCCAATTCCGCATCGGGCAGATCGTGCCCAGCTCCAACACCACGATGGAGACCGAGATCCCCGCCATGCTGCGCCTGCGCGAGCAGGTGCGGCCCGAGCGCTTCACCTTCCACTCGGCGCGCATGCGCATGAAGCACGTCAACAAGGAGGAGCTGGCGGCCATGGACGCCGAGTCCGACCGCTGCGCGCTCGAGTTGAGTGACGCGCGCGTGGACGTGCTCGGTTACGCCTGCCTGGTGGCCATCATGGCCATGGGCCGCGGCTACCACCGTCAGTCGCAGTCGCGCCTGGGCGCGGCCACTGCTGGCAATGCAGGCGAAGCGCCGGTGGTGACAAGCGCCGGTGCACTGGTCGATGCGCTCAAGGTGATGGGCGTGAAGCGCATCGCGCTGGTGGCGCCTTACATGGTCCCGCTGACACGCTTGGTGATCGACTACATCGAGCACGAGGGTTTCGAGGTGTCTGACTGGCGCGCGCTGGAGATCCCCGACAACCTCGAGGTGGGCCGTCATGATCCGGCAAAACTGCCGGCCATCGTAGCGGGCATGAAGACTGACGACGTGGATGCGATCGTGCTGTCCGCATGCGTACAGATGCCTTCGCTGCCGGCCATCGCGCAGGTGGAAGCCGCCACCGGCAAGCCGGTGGTGACCGCCGCCGTGGCGACGACCTACGCAATGCTGGGTGCGCTCGGGCTGGAGCAAGTGGTGCCGGGTGCCGGCGCGCTGCTCTCCGGTGCGTACTCGAAGAAGGGAGCGCGCCAATGAGCGACAGCACTTTTCTCTATGGCGGCCAAGTGCATGCGAACGGCATCCGCCAACACTATCTTCGCTACGGCGGCACCGATGGCGCGCGCAGCGGCCGCGATGCGGTGGTCATCGTCCCCGGCATCACGAGCCCGGCCGTCACCTGGGGCTTCGTCGCCGAGCGCTTCGGGAGGCACTTCGACACCTATGTGCTCGACGTGCGCGGTCGCGGCCTGAGCGAAGCCTCGGACACGTTGGACTACAGCCTCGACGCGCAGGCGGCCGACCTCAACGCGTTCACCGCCGCGCTCGGCCTCGACCGGTACGCATTCGTCGGCCATTCGATGGGTGGCCGCATCTCCATCCGCGCTGCTTCCAGCCAACCCGCCGGGCTCACGCGCGTGGTCGCGGTCGATCCGCCGGTGTCCGGCCCAGGCCGTCGTGCCTACCCGGCCAAGCTGCCTTGGTACGTCGACTCGATCCGCATGGCCCGCCACGGCATCAGCGTGGAACAGATGCGCGAGTTCTGCCCCACCTGGACCGAGGCGCAACTGCGCCTGCGCGCCCAGTGGCTGCACACCTGCGACGAGCGCGCCATCGTCACCAGCTTCGACGCCTTCCAGACTGACGACATCCACGCGGACCTGCCGCGTATCGCCGTGCCGCTGATGCTGATGAGCGCCGAGCGCGGCGACGTGATCCGCGAGGAAGACGTGGCCGAGATCCGCACCCTGGTGCCCCGCCTGCGCGAACACCGCGTGGCTGGTGCCGGCCACATGATTCCCTGGGACAACGAGGAAGGCTTCTATCGCGCCTTCGGCGACTTCCTCGGCGCGGCCCTGGACTGATCAACCCATTCAACACAGGAGTCTGGCCATGGCCATCTGCGACACCGATCTGATCCGCGCCTGGACCCAGGTGCTCACCCTTTCCAAGCTCAAGGCCGGCGACGCCGTCACCGTGCTGACGAGCGACCACACGCATCCGCAGACTCTGCGCTGCGCGATCACTGCCGCCACCATGATGGGCGCTTGCGTGAGCCGGCTGGATCTTCCCCCAGTCAATGGCGAGAAGGCGCTCAGCCGCGACACGCTCGCCTACCTCGGCACCACGCCGCTCACCGGCAATCGCGCCGCGATCGCCGCGCTCAAGGCCAGTGACCTGGTGCTGGACTTGATGACGCTGCTGTTCTCGCCCGAGCAGCACGAGATCCTCGCCTCCGGCACCAAGATCCTGCTGGCCGTGGAGCCGCCCGAAGTGCTGGCGCGCCTGGTGCCCACGATGGAGGACTACCACCGTGTGCAGGCCGGCGTCGCGCTGCTCAAGGGCAAGCGCGAGATGCACGTCACTTCCGCGGCCGGCACCGACCTGCGCCTCCCGCTGGGCGAGTACCCGATCACGGCGGAGTACGGCTTTGTCGACCAGCCCGGTCGCTGGGACCACTGGCCCAGCGGGTTCGCCTTCACCTGGCCCAACGAGGGCGGGGCGCACGGCCGCATCGTGCTGGCCAAGGGCGATGTGCTGTTGCCCATGAAGAACTACGTCGGCGAGCCCATCACGCTCACGGTGGAGAAGGGCTTCGTCACCGCGATCGAGGGCGATGCCGAGGCCGAGTTGCTGCGCGAATACATCGAGTCCTTCGACGACCCCGAGGCCTATGCCATCTCGCACGTGGGCTGGGGGCTGCAGAAGCGCGCCTTCTGGTCCACGCTCGGCCTGTACGACCGCGAGGCCACGCTGGGCATGGATGCGCGCGCCGTCAGCGGCAACTTCCTGTTCTCGCTCGGCCCCAACAACGAGGCCGGTGGCAACCGCACAACTGCCTGCCACATCGACATCCCGATGCGTCACTGCAATGTTTTCGTGGACGGCCTGCAGGTGGTCAACGACGGCAAGGTGGTGGAGTCGCTGATGAAGCCGGCAAGGACCGACGCAGCGAAGGAGCCAGCCCATGCGTGACGAGTCGCAGGTCTACCAGCGCCAGGGTTTTGGGGCAGGGCTGGGCGTACAACCGCCCATCGGCCTGCTGATCGTGGATTTCGTGAACGGCTTCGCCGACCCCGGCACCTTCGGCGGCGGCAACATCCCGGCCGCGATCGACCGCACCGTGGGACTGCTGGCCACCGCGCGCGAGCAAGGCTGGCCGGTGGCGCACAGCCGCATCGTCTATGCCGACGACGACAGCGACGCCAACATCTTCAGCACCAAGGTGCCCGGCATGCTGGGCCTGAAGGAGCATTCGCCGGCCAGCGCCATCGTGGATGCGCTGGCGCCTGCAGCAGGCGAGCGGGTGGTGCGCAAGAACGTGCCTTCGGCCTTCTTCGGCACCGACCTCGCGCCCTGGCTCACGCAGCGCGGCGTGCGCACGCTGCTGGTGGCCGGCTGCGTCACCAGCGGCTGCGTTCGCGCCAGCGTGGTCGACGCCATGTGCTGGGGCTTCAGGCCGGTCGTTGTGGAGGACTGCGTGGGCGACCGCGCGATCGGCCCGCACGAAGCGAGCCTGTTCGACATGCGGCAGAAGTACGCGGACGTGCTGAGCCTGCAGGCTCTGTACGAGCAGCTGCCGTCCTAGCAGCGGAACCGGACGGCGAAGGCGCCTTCAGGGCGCCTGGAAGCCGCCCACAACGAAGCGCGTCACCTGCTCGATGAGCGCTTCGGTGTCCTCGGGGTCGTACAGGCCCTTGGGTGTCATCTCTTCCATGCGGTGCGTGTCCGAGAAGGCGTAGAGGTACGTGCCGACCATCAGCGTCATGCGCCAGTAGGCATCCAGCTCGCCCAGCTTCGGCAGGGCCAGGCGCAGCGCCTCCACGTAGCGCTGCGTCGACGAGCCGTAGGCATGCGTGCGCAGCTTGTACGAGATCTCAGGCGGCTCGGTGTGCAGCCGGGCCTGCAGACGCAGGAAAGAGCGACCCTGCGGCGTGGAGCGCAGGGCGAGCGTGGGCGAGAGGAAGGCATGCACGATCTCGCGCGCCGTGGGCTTGCCCTTTTCGAGCAGCGTTTCGAGCATGTCGATCCGCTGCTTGGAGATGACCTGGCCGCGGCGCAGGAAGGTCTCCTCGAACAGGCCGTACTTCGAGCCGAAGTAGTAACTGATCAACGCCTGCGTCACGTTGGTGGCAGCGGCGATCTCGCGCAGCGTGGTGCCGGCATAGCCCAGCTCGGCGAACTGCGCTTCGGCGGCATCCATGATTTCCTCGCGGACAGCGCTGGTTCCCTCCGGCCGGCCAGGCTTTCTTTGTTTGATCCGTTTGGTGCGGTGGGGCGTGCCCGTGGTCTCACTCATGAAGAATTAATCGCTCGGCCAATAATGGCAACGGCAGTATATGACTGTCCTTGTCCGCGGATTCGTCCGGTTGCACAAGCCAGCGTGCACGCGACTTGGTCGGGACTTGGGCACCTTAAGTCGCCGATAAGCCTGCGGCTGAGAAAGTCGGCCGCCCAAGCGCGACGGGGAGAGCGACCACCGTCGCTTGTGAAGGGCGCAAAGGCCACCATCGACTACCGATGCTCAGGAGTGGCTTTCAATCCGAGTCGTGCCAGCTTCTTGATGAGACCAACTCGCGAAATGCCGAGGCGGCGCGCAGCCTCCGACTGGTTGCCGCCGCTGGCCGCCAGGGCTTCGGAGATCAGGCGGATTTCCAGTTCAGCGATCGCCGCATCGAGAAAGCCCAGGCCTTCGATTCCGTTCGCTGATGGCGCCGCCGATTCTTCAAGCCCTTGCGTGTCGCCGCCGGCGAGCCGCAGAAGGTCGGCGCCGACATGGGTACTGCCCGGCAGGTTCAGCGCGCCTGCGGCCTCGACCACGGCCCGCAATTGGCGGACATTGCCCGGCCAGGGCTGGGTGCGCAGCCAGGCCAGCGCGTCGGGGCCGATCACGGATTTCGGCGCGACGCGCTGCAGAAAACGCGCCGCGAGCAGCGGCACATCAGTCATGCGCTCAGCCAACGCAGGCGTGCGAAGCACCACGCCCTTGAGGCGGTAGTACAGGTCTTCGCGAAAGCTGCCTTCGCGCACCATCTGTTCGAGGTCGCGATGCGTGGCCGCGACCACGCGTACGTCCGCGTGCTTCGGCGTTCGCCCGCCCACCGGCACGAAGCTGCCTTCCTGCAGGAAGCGCAACAGCTTGACCTGCATCGGCGCGGGCATCTCGCCGACCTCGTCGAGAAAGAGCGTGCCGCCGTGCGCCGTTTCGACGAGCCCGGGCTGGTCGCGGTACGCGCCTGTGAAGCTGCCCTTCAAGTGGCCGAAGAGCTCGCTCTCCAGCAGCTCGGTCGAGAGAGCGCCGCAGTTGATTGCAGCGAAGGGACCATCACCGCGCGTGCTGCACTGGTGGATCGCGCGTGCCGCGAGTTCCTTGCCGGTGCCGGTCGGGCCCAGCACGATCACGCTGACCTGCGTGGGTGCCACGCGCCGGATCATCGCGCGCAAGTTCTGCATCGCGGGCGATTCGCCGATCAGGCCCAGATCCTGGTCGGCGTCGCGTGCGCGCAGGGTCTTGAGTTCGGCGTCGAGGCGGGCCTTGTGCAGCGCCCGCGCGACCACGAAGCCGAGCATGTCGGGATCGATGGGCTTGGTGAGGAAGTCCCATGCGCCGAGCTCCACCGCCTTCAGGTTGAGCTCGCGATCGCCGTGGCCCGACAGCACCACCACCACCGACGGCGCAAGGCGCGGAATCAGCGCGAGGCCGGCTTGCGGGTCCATGCTGGGTGGCATCGCCAGATCGAGCAGCACCACATGCGGCCGATCGGCTTCGAAGGCGGCGATCGCCTCGTCCGCATCGCCGGCCACGCTCACGCGATGGCCGAGATTCGTCAGGAACGAACTGCCCAGCCGCTGGTAGGCCGGTTCGTCGTCCACCAGGAGCACGTGGCCGCGGGTCGCTTGGAAGGTCATGAAGCTGCCGGAAAGGTGAGGGTGAAGCAGGTGTTCCATGGCGGCCGCTCGGCAAGGCGCACCGAGCCGCCATGGGCGGCCATGATGCGGGCCACGATGGCCAAGCCGAGGCCGGTGCCCGCGGGGCTGCGTGACGCGAAGGGCTCGAACAGCCGCTCGCGCAGATCGGCCGGCACGCCCGCGCCGTCGTCGCATACATGCAGGTGCACCTGCGCGCCGTCGCGCTCGGCATCGACTAGCACGCGCCGCACGCCCGGCGCGGCGCGCGCGTTGGACAGCAGGTTGCCGATGGCTTGCGCGAAGCGCATCGGATCGGCGTGCAGCGTCAGCGTTTCATCGAGGCCGCGGCCGATCTCGACCTCGGGCGTGTGGCGAGCCGCCTCGCGCACCTGCAGCGCCGCATCGACCGCGACCGGTCGCACCTGCCAGGGCTTGGCGTAGTCCAGCAGGTCTTCCGCGAGGTGCGAGATGCGGCCGACCTGACCGGCCACCTCGCGCCGCACATCGGGCGGCGTGGTGGCAACCGCCATGGCGATGATATTGAGCGGATTGCGCAGGTCGTGCGCCACGCTCGCCGCAAGCGCGCCGAGTTCGGCGAGGCGGGCTTGCAGCTGCCGCTCGCGCTCGCGTTGCTCGGCCAACGCGGCCTGCTGGAGCCGTCCGCACGCTTCGGTCAGCACGCCGGCGAAGAGCTCGGCCAGATGTCGGGGGCCCGGTGGTGCGGAGTCCCAGCCTCGCAGCGATGTGGCCCAGCCCGTGCCCGATGCGCGGCAGATCAGCATCGGGCTGCCGTCCTCGGTCACGTCGTCCGTTCGGTTGACGCGCACGTCGACGCGCAGGCCGACCCGCTTCGAGAGCAGTTCGGTAGCGGACGATTCGAGCGCTTCCCACGACGGCGCTGCCGCGAGCGCATCGCGCCATGCCTGGAGGTCGGTCGCGCTCGCTGTGCCGCCCGGATAGACGATGCGTTCCGCAATGCGCCGCACCGGCCCGTTGAGCGCGAGGCATACCACTGCCACCGCGGCGCCGCTGAGCCAGCGCGAATCGAGCGGCAGCAGCAGCGTCAGCGGCACGCTGAGCAGTCCGAGCCCGACGAGCAGCGTCCACGCCAGAGCGCGGCGCGCCCAGGCGTTCGCAACGAAGACCTGATAGCGCAGGATGCCGTAGACGAGGATGACCGGATAGGCCGGCATCGCCAGCACCTGCCACGGGTACCAGGGGATGCCGAGTGCGGCGAAGCCGTAGCCCGAGGCGCAGACAAGGCCCCAGCCACAGGACACCGCCACGGCGGCAAGCTGCCGGCGCTCCCGCGCATCGTCGGTCCGCCACAGGCGATACAGAAGTACCGCCACGCCGGCTGCGGCCAGCAGCGCCCAGACCATCGATGCGATCCAGCCTGCGAGGTGAGGCACCAGGACCCACTCCACGCCGGTGAACGCCGGGAAATGGATGAACTCCCCGGGCGGGACGATCCAGGTCAGCAGCATCGTCGCGAGAGCAACACCATAGGCCACGAAGACGCCGGGCCTCAGCCGTTCCTCGAGCCCGCAGAAGCGCACGCTGAAATGCAGGAAGGCGGCCGAAGTCATCGGGATGGTCGCGCCCAGGCGGAGCGCCCACGGCATGGTCGCTGGGCCGAACCAGTTCGGCAGCTCATTGCTGACGATCCATGTCGCAACGCCGAGCAGGAAGACGGTCAACAGACGCGCACCCGGCACTGCCTTGGCCCAATGCCACAGCACGCCGGCGAGGACCAGCGTTTCGATGAGTGACAGGGCCAGGACGATGTGCAGCGCCATTGCTGGGGCTGGACTGTAAACGAGGTTGACAACGGGGCTGCCGGGACTGTCAACCGAGGAGACAGCTGCAGGAAAAAATCCTTTGCCATCAAGCACTTGGCGAGTGGCACGGTCGCTGCGACAGAGAAAGGCATGAAGCACCTTTCCATCACTCCGAACCGCCGCACCGTCGATCGCGCCGGGCCATCGTTGGACTTGCCATCGCTGGTTGGCGACGAAGGTTGGCGTCGTCTTCCTGCCGCGGTCCGACGCCGCTTCGGGCCGGCGCATCGCGACGCCGTCTACGAAGGTGAACTGACGCTGCATTGCTCGCCGATCGGCCGCCTCTTCGCGTGGGCGAGCGGATGGCTCGGCGGGCCGCTGACCGACGAGCGCGGCGATGTGCCTGCGCGTGTTCGCGTCTATGGCAATGGCCTGGGCGGCGTCGTGTGGGAACGCCACTTCGCCATCGCGGGCCGCGACAAGCTGGTGCGCTCGACCAAGATGGCCGATGACCACGGCCGGCTGGTCGAGCGGACTGACGGCGGCCTGTCGATGGCGCTCGATGTCTTCGAGGACGACGGGGCGCTGGTCTTCCAGAGCCGCAGCTACTTCTTCGCCCTCGCGGGTCGGCGGCTGCCGATCCCCGGGATGTTCACGCCGGGCACCTGCCGCGTCGAGCATCACGACCTGGGCAATGGCCGGTTCCGCTTCGTCCTTTCCATGGTCCATCCGTGGTGGGGCACCACCTTTCGCCAATCCGGCGAATTCACCGACCCAGAAGGATCCGACGCATGAACACGATCTTTTCCGTCCTGATGGCGCAGGCGTTGCTTGGCGCTTTCGACAACCTCTGGCATCACGAGCTGGGCGCGCGGCTGCCGCAACGCGCCTCCGCGCGGAAGGAACTCGCGTTGCATGCGGCGCGCGAGGCGATCTACGGCTTGCTCTTCATCGGCCTTGCGTGGTTCGAATGGCGCGGACTGTGGGCACTGTTGCCGGCAGGCCTGCTCTCGACCGAACTGTTCATCACCTGTGCCGACTTCCTCGAGGAAGACCGGACGCGGACGCTGCCGCCGTTGGAGCGCCTGTTGCATACAGTGCTCACGGTGAGCTTCGGCGTTCTGGTCGGACTGCTCGCACCGGTGTTTCTGCGATGGTCCGCCAGCGCGAGCGCCGTGGTGTTCGTCGACCATGGCTTGTGGAGCTGGTGCTTCACGGTGGGCGGCATCGCAGTGTCGATCTGGAGCGTGCGCAACACGCGCGCCGTCAATCGCTGGCGGGCGCAGGAGAAGGAAGAGAGTGGCCGCAGGGCCTTGCCGCGCGAGTCGCGTGCGCCGTCGGCGGTCAACGCGCCCGCAGTGCTCGTCACTGGCGGTACGGGGTTCGTCGGTGCCGCGCTTGTGCGAAACCTGCTTGCCGATGGCCAGCGCGTCATCGTGCTGACCCGCGACGTCCGTCAGGCACGCCGGCTGTTCCAGGATCGCGTATGGGCTGTCGATCGGCTCGAAGACATTCCGTCGGAGACCCGCATCCGTTCCATCGTTCATCTCGCTGGTGCGCCGGTGCTGGGAATGCCGTGGACGGCTGCGCGAAGGAGGGTGTTGATCGAGAGCCGCACACGCACGATGGAGCGACTGCTCGACCTGATGCGCCGGCTCGATGAGGCGCCACGCGCACTGGTCAGCGCATCAGCGGTGGGCTACTACGGACTGCCGCAAGGGCAGCCAACGTTGAACGAAGCGGCGCCACCGGAGCCGCAACGATTCCAGTCGGCGCTTTGCGTGGCGGCCGAGCACGAGGCCCAACGCGCCGAGGCCCTTGGCGTTCGTGTCGTGCGCGTGCGCATGGGCATCGTGCTCGGCCATGGTGGCGGTGCGTTTCCGGGGCTGGACGTTGCCGCACGTCTCGGGCTCGGCGCGCGCATCGGCGATGGACAGCAGCCGGTGCCTTGGGTGCATGTCGACGATGCCGTCGCACTGATGCGCTTCGCGCTGGCGCACGAACACCTGCACGGTCCGGTGAATGCGGTCGCACCGGAAGTCGTCGCCCAGGCGCAGTTCGCGCGCGGAATGGCCGCCGCCCACGGACGCAAGGTCCGGCTGCGCATGCCGGCCTGGATGTTCCAACGCGCGCTTGGGGAGATGTCGGAGTTGCTGACCCAAGGCCAGCGCGTGGCGCCGATCGTGGCGTTGCGGGCGGGCTTCAGGTTTGCCTATCCATCGCTGTCTGCAGCGCTCAGGCATCTCGCCGATGGCAGCCGGGTGGCGGAGCGATAGCATGCGTTCCGCGATGCGGGCTTGCGTCCACATTTCCAATCCTCAGTTCTCCATTCGCATGAGATTCAAATTCCACGCAAAGGTCGTCCCGTCGGGCAACGCGACGGCCGTAGAGGTCCCGAAGGATGGCATTGAGTCGTTCGGCGCAGGCGCGCGACCACCGGTCGCCATCTCCATCAACGGCCACACATGGCGAAGCAGAATCGCCGTGAAGGATGGCAAGTGCCTGGTGGGCATCAGTGCGGCCAATCGACAAGCAAGCAGTATCTCGGAGGGCGATGTCGTCGAAGTTTTCGTAGAGCTCGACGAAGCGCCGAGGACAGTGCCGGAACCGCCAGACCTTGCTGAGGCCCTGAAGAAAAGCAAACACGCCAGAGCAGCCTTTGATGGCTTGCCTTTCGGGCTCAAGCGGAAGCACGTCGCTGCGATCGAGGATGCCAAGTCTCTCGAGACGCGCCAGCGTCGCATCGCCAAACTCGTCAGCGACCTGCAGCAAGGTGCGGTCTAAGCCTCCACTGCTTCAACGCATTGCCTTCAGGCTGCCGGCAAGGCCGCTCCGACCTGCTGGTACACCGCCATCTCGAAGCCGATCAGGGTCTCGACGACCGGCAGGTCGAAGAAGGGCAGCACCTGCGTCATCAGCACGCCGCCAATGCCCTTCGAGCGGTCGATCCAGTAGTAGGTGTTGAAGACGCCGGCCCAGTCACCGGTGCCCGCACTGCGCATGCCGGGCAGGTCGACGAGCGCGAGGTGGAAACCCAGACCCCAACCCTGCGGGAAAGGCGGTGTAGGCACGTCGTTCGACAGGACGGGTACCGTGGACTTCAGCAGCTCCGGCAGCTTGGCTTGACCGAGATGGTTCTGCAGGGCCAACTGCACGGTCTCCGGCTTGAGGATGCCCTTGCCGTCGTTGAGCCAGGCTTGCACGAAGCGTCCATAGTCCTGCACCGTGCCGTAGGAGCCGTGGCCTGCTGCATCCCACTCGGAGGTCGCCGGCAAGTCGAGCGGCGAGGGCGCGAGGCTGCCATCGGCCTGCCGTTGCATCACGCGAAGCAGCCGCGCGCGCTGCTCGGAATTCGGCGTGAAGGTGGAGTCGGTCATCCCGAGCGGTCCGTAGACATGCTCCTGCAGGTATGCGGCCAGGGTCTTGCCGGACAGCTTCTCGACCACGAGCCCCAGCCAGTCGGTGTTGACGCCGTACGCCCAGACTGTCCCCGGGTCATTGGCGAGCGGCACGGACAGGCTGCGCCTGAATCCCGACAGGACATTGGGCTCGCCCGTCACCTCGTGGTAGCGCAACAGTTTCTCGTCGAGGAAGAAGTAGCCGAAGCCACCGGTGTGCGTCATCAACTGCCGCACCGTCGCCTTGCTGGCAGGAGGGCGCAGCCGCGGCTTGTCGCCATCGAAACCGTCGAGCACTTGCAGCCGACCGAACTCCGGAAGGATCGACTCGACGGTGGCGTCAAGGCCCAGCAGCCCCTGCTCCACGAGCTGAAGGGCCGCCGTAGTGGCAACCGCCTTGGTCATCGAGGCGTTTCGAAACATCGTGTTCGCGGAGGCCTCGCCGGCCGCGTGGTGGAACACGGGACCGTTGCGGTCCACCACCAGGGCCGATACGCCGTGCAGCGCGCCTTTCGAGACAGCGCCGTCCAGAAGCGCCTTGATCGCCGAACCGTCAAAGGACATGGTCGTCTCCTTCATTCGAGTTGGGATCCATGCACGGCATCGATCCGGCACGGTCGCGCCATTCTGCGCCAGGCGCGAATTCCCGGTAGCGATGGCCGATGGAGCTTTTTTCGCCGCACTTCGATGCGCTTGCGTGCTTTGCGACGCTGGTGCAGCATGCTCGGCGAGCAACTCGGCTCAGGCATCAGTTGGAAGGCCCGCGGGCCTCCAGCGCATTTCTCAACAGCATCGAAGATGAAGGGAGGCTTCATGGCATCGAGTTTCACTTTCCGGGCGCGGTGGGCGGCTGCATGCCTGCTCGCGACAACACTGGGCGCGGCGCACGCGCAGAGTACCGCCGGCGGCTGCTCCGTCTGCGGCACCGTCGAGTCCGTGAACCGTGTGCAAGCCACGGGATCCACATCGGGCGTTGGCGCAGTGGCCGGTGGCGTGGTGGGCGGCGTCGTGGGCAATCAGGTCGGAAGCGGGAGAGGTCGCACGCTCGCCACCGTCGCCGGCGCGGCTGGCGGCACCATGGCGGGCAATGCTGTCGAAAGGAACCGCAACACGCACGCTGTCTACAGCATCAACGTGCGTATGCAGGACGGGTCGCTGCGCACGGTCGAGTCCGGCAGTTCATTCGCCGTCGGCCAACCGGTGACGGTCAAGGGGAATTCGATCTTCAGGAACTGAGGCGATTGGCCCCATCGGCCGCCTCATCGGGCAAACCGCGGTTGGAGCGCACGAAGGCCTGCATGTGCTGCAGAAAGGCACTGGCAGCAGGTGTGAGCTCCGCATCGCTCCGCGAGTAGACGCCCATCTCACGTTTGACGGTCGGGCGAACCAGCATGCGTGCCTGCACGCCGGCGCGGCGCGAGAGTTGACGGACGTTGACTGGAAGCGCTGCGACGCCCATGCCTGCAGCGACCATGCTGATCACTGTGGAAGAGAAGGTCGCCTCATAGGCAGGGACTGGCTTGATGCCCGCTGATTCGAACGCGGCATCGGCAAGCGCTCGCGAGGGACTTTGCTCGGACAGGCAGATCAAGGGTTGCTGTGCCAGTTCGCGCCACGTGACCGAACCGCGCTTTGCCAATGGATGGCCGTCGGGCATCAGCGCGACGAGGTGGTCCTGATAGAGCGTCACCTCTGAGAGGCCTGGTTCACCTTCGATGAGGGTCCCGACACCCAGGTCGACCTCCCCACGGCGCACCTGATCGCGGATGGTCTCCTCGAAACCATCCTTGAGGATGCACTGGATACCGGGGTGGCGTTGCCGGAAGGACTGGATGACCCACGGCAGCAATGTCGCCGCGACCACGATGGACGCTGCCACCGTCACCCTGCCGCGCTTGACCTGGGCAAGTGCACGGGAGCCGGCGACAGCAGCCTCCAGATCGTCGAGCGCCTTTCGGGCCAGCGGCCGGAACTCGGCGCCCGCCTCAGTCAACTGCACCACGCGTGTGCTGCGGTAGAAGAGCCGCAGCCCGATCTGGTCTTCGAGCTCCTTGACCAGGGTCGACAAAGCTGAGTTGGAGACATGCATTCGCTCGGCAGCGCGCGTGAAGGCGCCGGTATCGGCCACCGCGAGAAACGCCTTGATCTGCCTCAACGTAATGTTCATGTTTGGCGAATAGTCGTTCTGATCATTCTGATTGTCGAAGCATTGATGCGGTGCTGCAATGGCGACACATTTCGACCAGGAGCCCCTCATGACAGCTTCCGCCATCGCCACTCCAGCCGGACATGCCGTAGAGCGACCGGCGCGTTCGACCAGCCCTCGGCGCGTCGCCGCCGCGAGCCTCGTCGGCACGACACTGGAGTTCTACGACCACTTCATCTTCGGCACCGCCGCAGCGCTGGTGTTTCCGAAGCTGTTCTTCCCGCAGACCGACCCCTTCATGGCGACCATCCTGTCGCTGCTCTCCTACGGCATTGCTTTCGTGGCACGGCCGGTGGGCGCCGCGATCTTCGGTTCGCTGGGAGACAAGATCGGCCGTCGCTTCGTGCTGGTATCGACCCTGCTGATCATGGGTCTGTCCACCTTCCTGATCGGCCTGCTTCCTACCTACCCGCAGGTCGGACTGCTGGCCCCCTTGATGCTCGCGACCTTGCGTTTCGCGCAAGGCCTTGCGCTCGGCGGCGAGTGGGGCGGCGCGGCGCTGATGGTCAACGAGTTCGATACCACCGGCCGCCGCCGAGGCTTCTACGGAAGCCTCGTACAAGTGGCGAGTCCGATCGGCGTGTTGATTGCCAATGCCATGTTCGGCTTCATGAACACCATCACCAACGACGCCGAGTTCATGGACTGGGGATGGCGTGTGCCTTTCCTCGCCAGCATCTTCCTGGTGGCCATCGGTTACTTCATTCGCCGCACCGTGTCCGAATCACCGGTTTTCCAGAGCCTGGAGCACGGCTCGCAAAAGGCCGAAGCACCCCTGATGGAGACGCTTCGTCATCACTGGCGCCAGGTGCTGCTCGCCATCGGCGTGCGTGCCGGCGAAGGCATCATCTGGTACGTCTTCTCGCTGCTGTTGCTGATCTACGTGCCGACCCGCCTGGGCCTGCCGCGCCAGGTCGCCTTGAATGCCGTGCTGTGGGGCGCAGCCGTCGGTGTGGTCGCGATCCCGCTCTTTGGTGCCTTGTCGGATCGCTTCGGGCGCAAGTTCATGCTGCTGGCAGGTGTGGTCGCCTCGATCATCTGGTCCTTCGCCTACTTCCCGCTGCTCGAGACCCGCATCCCGTCGCTCGTCATCGTGGCGTCCGTGATCGGCATGATCTGCCAGGCCTCTTTGTGGGCGCCCCTGGCCGCCTTCATCCCGGACATGTTCGAGTCCAAGGTGCGATGCACTGGCGCGTCGCTGGGCTTCCAGCTGGCAGGCGTCTTCGGAGGCGCCCTGGCGCCGAGCATCTGCATCTGGCTGCTCGAGCGCTTCGACAACCCGCTCTACATCTCCTTCTACTGCACGATCGGCCTGGCCCTGATCGCCCTGTGCGTGTCGAAGGCGAGGACGCAGCGATGAACGCACCTGCAAGGGACTTCGTCGGCTACGGCCGCAATCGTCCCGACTTCGAATGGCCGGGCGGCCGGCGGGTCGCCGTCAGCGTGGTGGTCAACTACGAGGAAGGCGGCGAGAACTGCGTGTTGGATGGCGACGCGCACTCCGAGGTGCTCAACAGCGACGTTGCAGGTGCGGTCGCCCGGGCCGGACGCCGCAATCTGGTGGTCGAGTCGCACTACGAGTATGGAAGCCGCGTCGGTCACTGGCGCATCCTCGACCTGCTGCAGGAGTGCAAGATCCCCGCTACTTACTTCGCGGTGTCCAGCGCACTGGAAAAGCATCCCGAGGCGGCGCGTTCGATCGTCCGGTCCGGACACGAGGTGGTGTCTCACGGCGCGCGCTGGATCGACTACGACGGCATCCCCGAAGCCACCGAGCGTGAGCACATGGTCCAGTCGCTCGATGTGCTGGAGCGCCTCTGCGGGCAGCGTCCGGTGGGTTGGTACACCGGACGGGTCAGCGCCAACACTCGTGCGCTCGCGGCGGAGCAGGGGCTCATGTACGACAGCGACGCCTACAACGACGACCTGCCTTTCTGGACGGACGTCGGCGGTCGCGCGCATCTGATCGTGCCTTACAGCTTCGACTGCAACGACATGCGCTTCGCGTCGGCGCCTGGCTTCAACACGCCGGACGATTTCACCGACCACCTGCGCCGCACGCTTGCCTGCCTGCGTCGCGAGGCCGGTCGTCGCCCAGCCATGATGTCCATCGGCCTGCACCTGCGCCTGGCAGGCCGGCCGGGCCGCGCCGAGGCGCTGCGCGAATTCCTGATGGAAGCATCGGAGTTCCCTGATGTGTGGTTTTGCCGCCGGCGCGACATCGCCGACTTCTGGTGCAGGAAGTTTCCTGCTGGCCGATGATGAGAACGCTGTTTCTCAACCCCAACTCCAGCGACCAGATCACCGCCACGTTGCGCCGCCATATCAGCCGCTGTGGCTGGCCCGTCGAGCAGTGGGACGTTGCAAAGGTCGAAGGCGCACCGAGGATCATCGGCTCCGCGACGGACAACGAGCAAGCGGCGCAAGCCCTCGATCGAAGCCTTCAGTCACTGTGTGCAGGCTTCGACCGGGTGGTGATGATGTCTTCGGTGGACACGGGCTACGACATCGCCCGAAGGCACCTGAGAGATGCGGCATTCGGCTTTACTCGCAGCGTGCTCGCGCAGCGCGCCAGACTCGGGCAGAAGCTGCAGGTCATCACTTTCGACGCCGACATGACTGCGCTGTACGAGCAAGCATTTGAGGCAACCGGTCATGCCGCGGTCGTCTCGAACTGGGAAGTGCTGGACACGACTCCGTCGGACGTCGCAAGGAACCCGAACGCTGCACTCGAACGGGTGCGCGGTCTTTGCAGCGAGCTGTCGTTCGCATCGGAACATCCGATCTTCGTGGTGGGCGCGGTCGGACTCGACCTTGCCGCCAGCTTGCGCCAGGACGGCATGGAACGTTTGATCGATCCGGTGTCCGACCTCCTGGCCTGGTTGGGTGACGCGTAGCCCAACCCGCGAGATCCCTTCCGATGTGGATTCGCTCGCGGCGCCTTGGCGGTATGGTCTGTGCGACTCGACAAGGGAGCTCGCACGAAAAACATTCTCTCCAGAAGCGTCGCGCTGACGGCATTCGTCCTTCTTGGCATGACCGCACTGCCCGTGCAGGCGCAGTGTGCGGCGCCGAAGAACGTCAGCGGAGTGTGGAAGGCAAATGATGGAGGCACATATCACCTTCATCGGATCGGCGACACCATCTGGTGGGTCGGAATGAGCGCAGTAGAGCAGCTTCCGCGGCGGCTGCTTTGCGTTGAACCGCCAGTGCTAAGCTCCCGCGCTTTCGGCGTCGTCGCTGGCGCCGGTCTTCCATGCGCAAGTTTCTCTTCGCGCTCGCGGTCCTCGTTCTCGTCGCCGCCGCGGCGTTCTTCTTCTACCTGCCCAAGCGGATCGATGCCGGAATGAACGGTGTGGCGATGAAGCCACCCTACACCGCCAGCGACCGGGCTCGCGCATTGCACCAACGACTCTTCGTCGCGGACTTGCACGACGATGCGTTCCTGTGGTCGCGCGACTTGCTGGAGCGCCATGACTACGGCCATGTCGATCTGCCTAGGCTCGAAGATGGCAGCGTGGGGCTTCAGGTATTCGCAACCGTCACCAAGTCACCGCGCGGGCAGAACTTCGACAGCAATCCTTCCGACACCGACACCATCACCGCACTGGCCATTGCGCAGCGCTGGCCGCCTCGCACCTGGAACAGCCTGCTGGAGCGTGCCCTCTACCAGAGTGAGAGGCTGCATGCCGCGGCTGCCGCCAGCGGTGGGCGCATGCAGGTGGTGCACACGCGCGCCGAGTTGAGCGACGTACTGAAGGATGCGCGTCCGGTCGGCGGACGCATGGCTGCGGTGCTAGCGACCGAAGGCCTGCATCCGCTGGAAGGCCGCATCGAGAACGTCGACCGCATGTACGACGCGGGCTTTCGGATCATGGGGCTGACGCACTTCTTCGACAACGAGATCGGCGGCTCGGCGCATGGACTGACCAAGGGCGGCCTGACGCCGCTGGGCAAGCAGGTGGTCAAGCGCCTCGAAGAGAAGAAGATGATCGTGGACCTGGCGCATGCCTCGCCGCGCGTGATCGACGATGTGCTGGCGCAGGCCACGCGCCCGGTGATCGTCTCGCATACCGGTGTGCAGGGCACCTGTCCCGGCCCGCGCAATCTGAGCGACAAGCACATCCGCGGCATCGCCGCGACCGGGGGTCTGATCGGCATCGGCTACTTCAACGGTGCGGTCTGTGCACTCGACATCCCGGCCATCGTGAAGGCCATGCGCTACACGGCGGACTTGGTGGGTGTTCAGCACGTGGCGCTGGGCTCGGACTTTGACGGTGCGACGCGAACCGCCATCGACACCACCGGCCTGGTGCTGATCACTCAAGCACTGCTGGATGCGCACTTCACCGACGATGAAGTGGTCGCCATCATGGGCGGGAACGTGCGCCGCCTGCTGCTGCAACTGTTGCCGTGAGTACTAGAGAACCTTGAAGGCCCGAATGACCACTGCGGCGCGCTGAGGGCGCAAGCTGTTCAGCGTGCCGACGTAGACGAAGTCGTTGAGCCACCCGTAGCGGCCCTCGGGCGCTGTCAGTTCGATGTTCGAGTAGACGTACGGCGGCGCATCCTTGGGTCGGCGCGAAAGCACGCGGTTGCGCACGGAGATGATCACGCCGTCTTCCGTCTGCAGCTCATAGATCGCATCGAGCGCGACCGACCCGTCGCGGCGTACCAGTTGCCTGTCTGCGCCGCCGGGTACCACGATGCCACGCAGGCCGGGTCCCTCGAAGGTCCCTCCCGTGATCGGCACCATGCGGCGCTCGCCGAAAGGTGACATGCCCAGTTGCACTGTCGGCGCGAGGTCGACGACCGATTCATAGACGAACTCCGTCTTCGGCACGACCATCGGGATCGTGGCTGTGGTGGCCGTCGCAGGAAGGGCGGAAGGGGCAGCATCCGCCGCGTGTGCTGCCCCTGTGCCTGCGCCCGCGGCCATGCCGATGATGAGGATGTTTCGGCGCGAGGGCTTCCAGGGGGAAGAGGGCAGGTCGAGTGGGGAAGGCATTCTTGTCTCCGTTGAGTGAGGGTCCGATTAAGGTTATGCGTCATAACCATCACAAGGGGCAATGATCGGCGCCGCCGTGGTTCGCAGGCGTAAGGATTTGTTGCTAAAGTCGCCCGCGCAATGCGTCGACAACTAAGAGCGCTGCAGTGGCGCCTGTTCACACTGATATTGGCGGTTCTCGGACTTGGGTGGGGCGCTTCCGCGCACGCCCTGACGGTGATCGAGGAAGCAGCGCTCACCCTGACCCGGCACGGCGACGCGCCCGTCGAGGCGCAGAAGCCCCAGACCGTGACCTTGCCCTATCACTGGGATCAGCGACAAGGCGCGGTCGATGGCGAAGCGCGATTTGCGTTCGACGTTCCCGTGGCGAACCCAGGCGAGCCGGTGGCGCTGTTCGTGCCTCGTGTGGGCAACAGCTTCCGGGTGCTGGTCGACGGCCAGGAACTGGCGCGCTTCGGCGCGATCCCGCCGGGGCCCTACGACGATGCTGCCTTCGCGCCTCAGTATTTCGAGCTGCCTCCCTCGCGCTCGGCGTCACCGCAGCGCGTCGAAGTGATCATCGCGGCGCAGGCAGCGCGTCAGGGCGGGTTGTCGCCGATCGTCGCGGGCAGCGTGGACGAGATTCGTCCACTGTATGAGCGCGCCGAGTTCTGGCAGATCAGTGGCGGGCGCTTCATCGCCATAGTGAGCGGCGTGCTGGGCACGCTGTCGCTGCTGGTGTGGCTGCGCCAGCGCGAATCCATCTACCTCTACTACGGGCTGGGCGAGCTCCTGTGGTCCGTGCAGACGGTGCGCGTGCTGTTCACGCACGCGCCGCTGCCCTGGCCCTGGTGGGGCGTGGTGCCGCTTGCGGCCTTCCAGGCTGCGATACCGCTGCTGTGTCGCTTCGCGCTGGCCGTGGTCGGGCGGGACGATACCCGGCTGGCGCGCTTCCTGGGCCTGATGGCGTGGTGCGCACCGATCGCGGCCGCGCTGGGCATCATGGTCCCGTGGTTGTGGGTGATGCCGCTGTGGCATGTGCTCAACCTCCTCGTCGGGCTGGGAATGATGGTCACCGTGTTGCGCGTGGCACGCCGCAGTGCCGTGCTGGAGCATCGCGTGCTCGCCGTCGCGGTGGTGCTGGTCGTGCTGTGCGGGGCGCGCGACACCTGGGTGATGCACTCGTCGCCGCAGGCCTACGAGATGGTGCCGTGGATCCGCTTCGCCTGGGTTGGCTTCGCGATCTCGTTGGGCTGGGTGATCGCCGAACGCATGCGCAAGGACGCTCGGACGATGGCGGGAATGAACGCTTCGCTGGAGGCGCAGCTTGTGGAACGCAACGCAGCCCTGGAGGCCGCATTTGCGCGGGAACGAGACGGCGAGAAGGCGCGCGGTGCGCTGGAGGAGCGTCAGCGCGTGATGCGGGACCTCCACGATGGCCTCGGCGCGCAACTCGTCGGTCTTCTGCGGATGGCCCAGCAGCCCGCAACGGCTCGCGAGGATGTCACGCAGCATCTGCGCGATGCCGTGGATCAGCTCAAGCTGACGGTGGACGCCATGCATGACGGCGAGGGCGATGTGGCTTCCGCCCTGGGCACCGTGCGCTACCGTCTTGCGCCGCGCCTGGAGGCCGCGGGCATCGATCTGCATTGGGATGTGAATCCTCTGCCGACGATGCCAGGCTGGAGTGTTCGCGAGTCGCACCAGATGCAGATGCTGCTGTTCGAGGCGTTCTCGAACATGATGACTCACTCAGGGGCAACGAGGGCTGACCTGAGGGCGCGATTGATGCCCGCCGGAGGTGCGGCGGGCGATGTCATCGAGGTCGAGCTCCTCGACAACGGCCGCGGCTTCGATACGAACGTCGTCTCGGCCGGCAGGGGGCTGGCGAACATGCGCACCCGCGCTGCTGCGCTGGGTGCCACGCTCACGATCCGCTCGCGGCCCGGCGAGACTTGCCTGCACTTGCGCCTGCCGGTGCCGGCGCAACCGGCCGCCAATCAGGCCGTCGGCCTGACGTTCTGATTGAGGCGGAAGAAATTGGTCGGGTCGTATTTGTTCTTCAGCGCGACGAGCCGCGCATAGTTCTCGCCATAGGCCGCACGGACGCGATCCTCGCCCTCATCGCCAAGGTTGTTGGCGTAGACGCCGCCGGTGGAGTACGGGCTGACGGCGCTCCACAGCTCGCGTGCCCATTGGATGTTGGCCTGGTCGTCAGCCGGACTGTCCCAGACAGCGAGAGGGAAGCAGTCGTACAGCGCGTCGCGATTCGCATAGGGGGACTCGGAAGACGGGACGCGGGCGATTGCGCCGCCAACCTGCTGGAAGACCAGCAGCGCGGACGGCGACGGCGCCTTCGGGTAGACCTCCAGAATCGCGTCGATGGCGCCGTCGCTGATCTCGCGAAGGAACTGCGCCTTCCAGTAGTAGCGACGTCCGCGCGGAAAGAGCGTGTCGCCGGCAGACTGGATCTGCAGGTAGGGGCGTGGTTCGAGGCTGCTCTCGATGGGCGAACCGAACTTCAGGAGCGGTTCGAGGGCATCCCGGCCGGCTTCGGGATGGCCGATGTAGCAGGCCGTGATGTTGAAGGCTCGTTCGCCCGTCGGAAGAGTGATGAGGCCCGCGTCGACACTGAGTTCGTCGGCGGCCCTGCGGGAGAACTCATGGAAGAACTTGATCGCACCGCGAGCGTGGTCGTAGCGATGAAGGACTGAGCCGACCAGCAGATTGGGGCCGACGGCATGAAGTTGGTATTCAAACGCCGTGACGATGCCGAAGTTGCCGCCCCCGCCTCGCAATCCCCAGAACAGGTCGGCGTGTTCGGAGGCGCTGGTGTGCAGCAGACGACCATCGGCGGTCACGACGTCTGCAGCGATGAGGTTGT
The DNA here is from genome assembly GCF_014192575.1 of Variovorax sp. Sphag1AA. Classification (GTDB taxonomy): domain Bacteria; phylum Pseudomonadota; class Gammaproteobacteria; order Burkholderiales; family Burkholderiaceae_C; genus Variovorax. The sequence continues at coordinate 76,764 of NZ_JACHYC010000003.1, forward strand.
CGCAGGTCAGCCCGTACTTGCGGCCGAGCTTGCCGAAACCACCGCCGAGCGTCAGCCCGGCAATGCCGGTGTCGCTGTTGACGCCCATCGTCGTTGCCAGGCCGTGAGCCTGCGTCGCCGTATCGAATTCGCCGAGGCTGAGACCTGCCTCGGCTCGTGCGACGCGGTGCACGGGATCCACCTCGATTGCCTTCATGCGGGACAGGTCGATGACGATTCCGTCGTCGCAGACCGAAAGCCCTGCGACGTTGTGGCCGCCGCTTCGAACGGCAACCTGACGGTTCGTGGCGCGGGCGAAGCGCACGGTCTCGATGACGTCGTCGGCATGGGTGCAATAGACGATCGCTGCAGGTCGCTTGTCGACCGCTCCGTTCCAGACCTTGCGGGCCTCGTCGTAGCCGGTGTCCAAGGGCTGGACGAGCTTGCCCCTCAGATGCTGCAGGAGCCGATCAATCGCCGGCGCGTCCGTTTGTCGCTTCGCGTCCATCGATGTTGCCCTCCGTTCTTGGCGGACTGGATGCTCTCACGCTGGGGAACGCCGCCGCAAACTCGAAGATCTCAGGTGTCGGATGAGAAGAATTCATCTAGAGTGCCCGCATGAGAAAGCTCCCGCCGCTCCGCGCGCTGCACGCCTTCGAGGCCGCTGCGCGACATGGCAGCTTCAAGGCTGCAGCGGAGGAACTGAGCGTCACGCCGACCGCGATCAGCCACCAGATCCGCCTGCTGGAAGAGACCTGCGGTCGGCCGTTGTTCCAGCGGCGTCCGCGACCCCTTGTACTGACGAGTGCGGGCGCAAGGCTGTTTCCGGCTCTGCGCGATGGCTTCGATGTCCTTGCCGGCGCAGTTGCTGCGCTGTCGGAACCCGAGGCACACCCACCCTTGCGAGTCACGAGTCCAAGCGCCTTCGCAAGTCGATGGCTGGTGCCGCGTCTGCCGAAGTGGCGCGAAGCCAACCCCATGCAGCCCCTGGAGATCATCGGGACAGACGCTGTGCTCGACCTCCGCTCCGGCGCTGCCGACGTGGCGATCCGCTACGCGCGCAGGCCGCCAGTCGACTTTGCCGCGCACGAGATCTGTCGCGACACGTTCTTTCCGGTGTGCAGTCCGGGCCTGCTGGCGAACGATGGCGGAGCCATCCAGCGCGTGGCCGATCTTCTGCGTCTGCCGTTGATCCATTTCGACTGGATGAGCCGCGACCCGGACGCCCCCACGTGGAGGCAGTGGCTGACGGTGGCGCGCTCCATCGATCCCGACCTGGACACCGACAGGGCCTGGGACCTGAGCTTTCGCGAAGAGATCCATGCGATCGATGCCGTCGTCGCCGGGCAGGGGGTCGCGATCTGCAGCGACATCGTCGTCAGCCGGGAGTTGAACAGCGGGGCCCTCGTCAAGGCGCATCCGCTGGCGCTGCCCGGCTATGGCTTCTACGTACTCTCGATACCGCACAGTTCGCGGGCCGCGACGATCGAACTGTTCTCGAACTGGATGAGGTCCGTCATTTGAGTGGCCGCATGAGAAGGAGAATGCGCTGATGGAAGAAATCAAAGGCGCCGAATCGATGCCGCAGGTGCAGACCGCGAATACGAAGATCTGGGCGTGGCTCTTTGCCATCGCGGGTCTCCTGGTGGCTGCCGGCCTCGTCTGGGCGAGCGATTGGATCACCATGCAGAACGAGCGAACGATCTACACGGTCGATTGCGCGGGCGGGGCGTGGCAGGGAAGGCGCTGCAACGGAAGGCTCAAGGCGGGCGATCGATATCGATTCCGCGCGCTGCGGGCACGTGGCGAAGTGCTCTTCTGGGTCGTCGGCAGCGGAGAGCCGTCAGGCAAGCTGGCACCCTGCGCGATCACCAGCGGCCGGAACTGGACCTGCAAGACGGGTCCGGATGCCGCGCACTCGATCACGCTTCAGATGTCGATGGGCCGGGCCGTCATCAGCAGCGACGGCGCGACCAAGTCGATTCACGCGGTTCCGAAGTGGCGCTGGTATCTGCTTCGCTGGGGCATCGCTGTGGGCCACTCTGCAGAGAACTGAAAGGCCCTACCTTCAGGTTCCATCAGCCGGTAGCCGCATCGTGAAGAGGGCGCCGCCGCCCGGCAGGTTGGAGGCCTCGATCTGTCCGCCATGGGCGTTCATCATGGCCTGGGAGAGAGCCAGTCCGAGGCCGACGCCGGGCGCTCCGTCCCGGCGAGCCGCGGACCCGCGGAAGAACCGGTCGAAGAGGCGAGACATCTCGCCTTCGCGGAGCCCGGGGCCGGCATCGGCGACGCTCATCAGGGCTTCCTCGCCTTCCTTCGCGATCCGCACGGTCACTCTCCCGCCGGGCGACGAGAACTTGAGCGCGTTGTCCAGCAAGTTGGCCAGCACGAGGTCTGCCGGACCGCGGCCGATGTGTGCAACGACCGGCACGGGTGCGTCGACCACCAGCGCAACCTGCCGCTCGCGCGCCCTGGATTCGAGACGCTGGACTGCGGCCTCTGCCAGTTGGTTCAGCGTGACGGACTCGGCCGGAATGTGTTCCTGCCCGGTGTCCAGTCGCGCCAGGAGAAGCAGTTCTTCGACGAGCAACGTCAGTCGCTCGACTTCTTCCATGCAGGAGTTCAGCGTCTCGACGTAGACCTCGGGGTCGCGCGGCCTGCGCAGCGCCAGTTCGAGTTCGGTACGCAGCCGCGACAGCGGAGAACGCAACTCGTGGGACGCATCGGCAGTGAAGTGGTACTGCGCGTCGAAGGCGTGCTGCAGCCGTTCGAGCATGTCGTTGAGCGTGTCCACCAGGCGACCGATCTCATCGTTCGTTCCCGGATGGGGCAAGCGCTTGTCGAGGCTCGTCTCGCCGATGCGTCGGGCCTGCTGCACGACGTTGCCGATGGCCGCGAACACGCGTCCCGTCATCAGGGCGCCCGCCCAACCCACGGTCACGGCCAGGGCCACGCCCAGCGCGATGAAGAGCGCGCTGGCGGCTTCGACCACATTGTTGACGTCGTCGAGCGAGCCTGCGACCTGCACGGCACGCAGTACCTCGGTGCCTTGTATCGCGGGTACCGACACCATGCGCACAGGCTCTTCGCCGAAGTTCGACAAGGTCTCGAACACGGTTTCACCGGACCGAAGACGCTCCAGCAGGGCCGGGGGCGTAGGCAGGCGCGCGCTGCCAAGGTTGGAGCTGCGCGCCAGCGCCTCTCCCTGCACATCGACGATCTGCACCAGGCGATCCAGTCGCGCGAAAGAAGGTGCGCCCGTTCCGGGAGGCGCCTCGTGCACATGCGGCGGCTGCGAGGCGGACTCTTCGAGCATGGCAACTTCGGTGTCGGCGAGTGCGAGCAGGGCGGCGTCGAGCTGCCCGTGCACTGCGCGCGACAGTCCCCAGTACGCACTCAGCGCGCCGATGCCGAGCACCGTCACGATGACCACCAGATGCACCAGCGCGAGCCGCCGGCGGAAGCTAAGCACCGTCGACCTCCAGGCGGAAGCCGCGCCCGCGCACGGTGTGGATGAGGGGGGTGAGGCCCGGCGCATCGACCTTGCGGCGCAGGTTGCTGATGTGCACGTCGATCAGGTTGTCGATCGCGATCAGCTCGGCCTTCCATACCTGTTCCGCAAGCCGCGAGCGCCCGACCACTTCGCCGGCGTTGCGCATCAGGATCTCGAGGATCGCGTATTCCTTGCGCGTGAGGTCGAGGCCGGCACCGTCTCGCGTGACCTGCTGGGCCATGGGGTCGAGCCGAAGGTCCGCGACGGTGAGCACCGGTGGCCGCGTGAGCTCGGAGCGGCGCAGCAGCGCGCGCACACGCGCCAGCAGCTCTTCGAACGCGAAGGGTTTGACCAGGTAGTCGTCCGCGCCGATGTTCAGCCCCACCACGCGATCCGACAGGCTGTCGCGTGCCGTGAGCATCAAGATCGGCGTCTGCACGCCGCGAGTGCGCAACGCCTGGCACAGCGCTGTGCCATCGCGGTCGGGCAGCATCCAGTCGAGCACGATGAGGTCGTGTTCGACGGCAGCGATGAGTTGGTCGCCTTCCTCGGCGGTGAAGGCAAGGTCGATCACGAAGCCTTCTTCACCAAGGCCTCGGGAAAGCAGGGCGGCCGCCTTGCGGTCGTCGTCGACAAGCAGAATTCTCATGAGCGCGGGGCACAGTTTCTCGCAGTTCAGCGGGGTCCGATGAGCCGGCGGGCTTCCTGAAGAAGAATTCAGGTTTTCTTGGGGCGATCTTCAGGCACACGTGGCTACTCTCGCGCGGCTTTCCGTGATGGAGCCACCGAGTACCGTGAAACTGCCTTCTTCCCAGTCCCGCCCCCTTTGGGTGGTCGCCGGCGTCGTGCTGTGCGCGCTCATCGCCTTCGGCGTGTGGCGTGCCCTGCGTGCAGAGGCGCCCGCCGCCGCGCTCGCTTCGCGCCCGGAGCTCGTGCGGAGCGCCAACCGGCTCTTCGTGCCCGAGGACTCGCCGCTACGCAAGCGCCTTGCCGTGGCGCCGGTGGACGAGTCGACTTCGGCGCACAGCGTGACCCTGCCCGCCGTGGTCGAGGCAGACCCGGCGAGCACCGTCAACATCCTGCCGCCCGCGACCGGGCGGGTACTGACGCTGAAGGTTCGGTTGGGGGACACCGTGCGGCGCGGGCAGGAGCTCGCGACCCTGAGCTCTTCCGACTTCGCGCAGGCCGTCGCCGACGTGCAGAAAGCGCGCGATGCGCTCGACCTGGCGCAGCGCGCACTCACGCGCGCACGTGGCGTGAACGAGGCGGGATCGAACGCCGCCAAGGACGTGGAGGCGGCCACGAGCGCTGTGGTCCAGCAGACTGCGGAGCTTCGCCGCAGCGAGATCCGTCTGCGCAGCCTCAACGAGGGGAATGCGTCGACTGCGGCAGGACCGGCGTTGTTGAGCGTGATCTCGCCCATCTCCGGCAGCGTGACAGCGATGTCGACCGCGCCCGGCGCCGTCGTGAACGACGCCACGGCGAGCCTCATGACGATCTCCAACCTGGAGCACGTCTGGCTCACGGCGAACGTGCCCGAGGCCCTGGTCGGCACGGTGGCGAACGGGCAGGACGTCTCCGTCGCGCTGGCCGCTTTCCCGGGGCAGGTCTTCAGCGGAAAGATCGCCTTCGTGGCGACGGTGCTCGACGCAGACACCCGCCGTGCCAAGGCCCGTATCGCCTTCGCGAATCCGCAAGGCCTGTTCAAGCCCAACATGTATGCGACCGCGAGGATCGCGGTGCCGCAGAGGCCGCAGCCGCAGGTGCCCACGTCCGCGTTGATCATGATCAACGACAGCACCAGCGTCTTCGTCGAGGTCGATCCATGGACCTTCGTGCGGCGGAACATCGAGCTCGGGAGCGAGGACGGCAACCAGGTGCGCGTGCGCAGCGGCCTCGAGAGCGGCGAGCGCGTCGTCGTGCGCGGAGGCGTGCTGCTGAATGATTAACCTCATCATCACGCAGTTCTTCCGCCGCAGGCATCTGGCCTGGGCCATGTCGATCATGCTCGTCGTCTTCGGCTACTGGTCGTGGACGCAGATGACGGTGGAGGCCTACCCGGATCTCGGCGACGTGAGCGTGCAGGTCACCACGCAGGCGGGCGGCCTGGCCGCCGAAGAGATCGAGCAGCAGATCACCACGCCGCTCGAGCGCGCGCTGAACAACACGCCCGGGCTGGCCTCGATCCGATCGAGCAGCACCTTTGGCCTGTCGCTGATCACCCTGACTTTCAAGGACGGCACGGATGACTACTTCGCGCGCCAGCGCGTGAGCGAGCGCATCGCGCAAGTGACCTTGCCTGCAGGCGTTCAACCGGGGCTGGGCCCGTTGGCCGGGCCGGCCGGCGAGATCTTCCGCTACACGCTCGAATCCGACACCCGGAACCTGATGGAGCTCTCGGAGATCCAGCGCTGGAAGGTGATTCCGGCACTCAGGCAGGTGCCCGGCGTGGTGGACGTGAGCAACTTCGGCGGCTTCACGAAGGAGTTCCAGCTCGAAGCCGACCCGGAGAAGCTGCAGGCGCACGGCCTTGCGCTGAGCGACGTGGTGAACGCGATCAACAACGGCAGCGCCAACGGTGGCGGCGGCCGCATTGCGCGCGGCGAGCAGAGCTACATCGTGCGCGGCATCGGACTGGTTCATTCGCTCGACGACCTCGGATCGGTGGTCGTGTCGCAGAGCGGCGGATCGCCCGTGCTGGTGCGCGACCTCGGGCGGCTGCAGTTCGGCCATCAGGAGCGCGGCGGCATCCTGGGCAAGGACACCAACCCCGACACCGTCAGCGGCATCGTGCTGATGCTCAAGTACGAGAACCCTTCGCGCGTGCTCGAAGGCGTGCACGCCAGGGTCGATGCGCTGCAGGCCGAACTCGCCCAGATGGACGTGAGGATCGTGCCCTACATCGACCGCGACGACCTGGTGAAGCTCACGGTCGAGAAAGTCACCCACACCGTCCTGGAGGGCATGGCGCTTGTGACGGTGGTGCTCGTGCTGTTCCTCGGCAGTCCGCGTAGCGCGCTGGTCGCCGCGGTGGCCATCCCGATGTCGCTGGTGACGGTCTTCATCGTCATGCATCTCACGCGCATGCCCGCGAACCTGTTCTCTCTGGGGGCCATCGACTTCGGGATCATCGTGGACGGCGCGATCGTCGTCATGGAAGCGACCCTCCGGCGACGCGAAGAGGAGCCCGAAGCGGTCCTGACCGAAGGCAACCTCCTGGAGACCGTGAGCCATGTCTCGGGCCCGATCTTCTTCGCGACGCTGATCATCATCACCGCGTACTTCCCCCTGTTCGCCTTCGAGCGTGCCGAGGGAAAGCTCTTCAAGCCCATGGCGTTCACCGTTGGCATCGCACTGCTGGGTGCGTTGCTCTGCGCGCTGACGCTCATCCCGAGCCTGGCCTACGTGGCCTTGCGCAAGCCGCAGAAGCCCTTCGTGAACCGGCCGCTCGTCTGGCTGACGAATGCGTATCGGCGCGTGCTGCAGCATCTGCTGGATGCGCCGTCCATCGCCTATGGCGTGAGCGCGTTGGCACTGGCGGCGGTGGTGATCCTCGGCGCGACGGCGGGGCGCGAGTTCCTGCCCGACATCGACGAAGGCGCACTGTGGCTCCAGGTCCAGTTGCCTTCGGGCCTGTCGCTCGACAAGGCCAGCGAGATGGCGAACGAGTTGCGGCATGTGCTGCTCGAATATCCGGAGGTCTCCTACGTGGTGACGCAGCTCGGTCGTAACGACGACGGGACCGATCCGTGGACGCCTTCGCATGTCGAAGTGCCGGTGGGCCTGAAGCCCTACAGCCAGTGGCCCGAAGGCGTCGACAAGGCGGCCTTCGTGCGCACGCTGAACGCGCGTTTCGCGACGATGCCCGGCTTCTCGGTCGGCATCAGCCAGCCGATCATCGACGGCGTCAACGACGCCGTGGGCGGCGCGCACAGCCCGCTGGTGCTGCGCATCTACGGGCAGGACCTGCGCGAGAGCCGGCGCATCGGCACGGACATCGTCGCCCTGCTCGAACAGATCCGCGGCACGGCTTCGGCGTCCCTGTTCCAGGAGCCGCCGATCCCGCAGGTCGTGATCTCGCTGGACCGCGAGGCGGCCGCGCGCTTCGGGGTCAACGCGGCCGATGTCGCCAACCTCGTGCAGACCGGCATCGGTGGCGCGCCGGTCATTGCCGTGTACGTCGGCGATCGCACCTACAACGTCGGCGTGCGCTTTCCCAATGCGTACAAGGGCAACGCGGAAGCCATCGGTGCACTGCTGCTGAACGGCAGCGGCGGCACGAAGATCCAGTTGTCGCAGGTGGCGAGCATCCGGCTCCAGACCGGGGAGGGGACGATCTCGCACGAGATGAACGAACGCCAGATCACCGTGCGGATCGACAACCGCGACCGGGACCTGGCCTCTTACCTCGTCGAAGCGCAGAAGCGCATCGCCGACGAGATCAAGTTCGACCGCAAGGCATTCAGGCTTCAATGGGCTGGCCAGTTCGAGAACCAGCAGCGCGCGCAGGCCCGCCTCACGATCTCGCTCGCGATCGTGGTTGCCATCATGGCGGTGCTGCTGTTCTTCCAGTTCGGCACGGTGCGCCAGGTGGCGCTGGTCCTGGGCGTGGTGCCGATGGCGATGCTGGGCGGGCTCATCACTGTGCACCTCGCGGGCGAGACGCTGAACGTCGCAACCTCGGTCGGCTTCATCGCGCTCTTCGGCGTCTCGATCCAGAACGGGATCATCATGGTTGCGAACTTCAGGCGCGTGCGCGGCGAAGGCCTGGACCTGCAGGCTTCGGTGCTCGAAGGTGCTTCCGAGCGGTTGCGGCCCGTGCTCATGACGGCCACCGTGGCATCGATCGGCATGCTGCCCGCTGCGCTCGCCACAGGGGTCGGCACCGACGTGCAGCGCGGGCTTGCCACCGTGGTGGTCGGGGGCCTGTCCGTTTCCACGCTGCTGACGCTCTTCATCCTGCCCACGCTTTATTTCTCGATGGAGCGTTCATTCGAGCGCAAGGGCTGGGGCGCCCGTCGCCGGCGCGATCGGTGAGATGACGATGAGAAGCACCTCCATCCGATCGCTGACACGCGTGCGTCGCGTCGCGTCGCTCGCCTCGGCCGCGTTGCTGGCGGCTTGCACGGTGGGTCCGGACTACGTGCGTCCCGACCTCTCGCTTCCGGCGCGCTATGTGGCCGGCGCGCCATCCCCCGAGGCTGGGTCGCAACGGCTCGTCGACTCGGACGACATCCCGGCCCAGTGGTGGCAGGCCTTCCATTCCGATGCACTGAGCGCGTGGGTGAGGGACAGCCTCGCGCACAACCCCAACATTGACTCAGCGCAGGCCGCATTGCGCGTCGCACAGGAGAACGCCCAGGCCGAAGCGGGTGCGTTGTGGCCGGCCGTGGCCCTGAACTACTCGCCGATCCGGCAGAAGGTGTCGGAGGCAGTGGCCAGTCCTGTATCGACCAACGAACTGCTCTACACGCTCCATACCGCGCAGGTGACCGTGACCTATGCGCCGGACGTCTTCGGCGGCACCCGGCGGACCATCGAGGCTGCGCGCGCGCAGGTCGAGACGCAGCAGTTCCAGCTCGAAGCGGCGAACCTGACACTCAGTTCGAACGTGGTGGTCGCCGCCATCAACGAGGCATCGTTGCGCGGCCAGCGCGACGCGACGATCGCCATCGTCGAATCGCAGAAGCAGTCGCTCCAGATGTTCGATCGCGCACAGCGACTCGGGCAGGCGTCCCTCGCAGACGTGGATGCACAGAAGGCGGCGCTCGCGGCGAGCGAAGCGGCGCTGCCGCTCCTCGACAAGCAGCTCGCGATCCAGCGCAACCAGCTTCTGATACTGGCCGGCCGCTATCCGGCCGACGACACCGGCGAGCGCTTCGACCTCGCAGCGATCGAACTCCCCGCCGAGCTGCCCGTGACGCTGCCCTCGACGCTGGTCGAGCACCGTCCGGACGTGCGGGCTGCCGAGGCGCAGATGCATGCGGCAAGCGCCGCGGTCGGCGTCGCTGTTGCGGCAAGGCTCCCGAGCGTGGTGCTGGGCGTCAACAACTACGGCAGCGCCGCGGCCACGCTGTCCGGGCTCTTCAGTTCGTCGACCATGTTCTGGACCCTTGCCGCGAGCGTGACGCAGCCGGTTCTCGATGGCGGGATGCTGAAGCACCGCGAGGCCGCGGCCAGGGCCGCCTTCGATCAGAGCACTGCCCAGTACCGCGCGACGGTGCTGGGCGCGTTCCAGGACGTCGCCAATGCGCTGCAGTCCGTCGATGCCGACACACGTGCATTGCGGACAGCCCTGGACGCCGAGCATGCAGCATCGAGAAGCCTTGCGCGGTCGCGTGAGCAGTTCCGCCTCGGCGATGCCAGTGCGTTGTCGGTCTTGCAGGCTCAACAGGCCTGGCAGCAGGCCACTGTCAATCTGGTGCAGGCGCGTGCGGCGCGCCTGACCGATACCGCCGCCCTGTTCGTTGCGCTCGGGGGCGGTTGGTGGAGTCATCAGGGCGAAGCCGTCGGCATGGCCGCACCCGATGCATCGCGCAATTCTTCGAGACACACGGAATGAATATCACCAGACATGAGATGGGTCCGCGGTTCAGCGAGATGGTCGTGGTCGACCTCGGCACGGCGCGCCTGCTGTACCTGTCGGGGCAGGTGGCCGAGAACGCATCACTCGACGTCACCGGCCAGGCCCGACAGGTCCTGAGCCGCATCGATGAGTTGCTGGCCCGCGAAGGTGCGACGCGCGAGCACGTCGTGAGCGCCACCATCTACCTGCGCACGGTCGGTGACTATGCGGCGATGAACGCGATCTGGGACGAATGGGTGCCAGAAGGCCATTCGCCGGCGCGCGCCACGGTGGGCGCGAAGCTGATCGATTCGGAATACCGAATCGAGATCCAGGTGGTGGCGGCCATCGGCAACGTGCGCACGCCGAATCCGTAGGAAATGGCAGATATGAAGCGGCCCATCATGCGTCGCGCGGCCTTGCCGGTCGTGATGCTCGCCATGGCGGGGTGCGCTGGCTCAGGCGTGTTCGGAAGGGCGCCGCCGGGTTGGCACGATGCCGTGGTCGAGCGTCTCGGGAGCCATGCGGCGCTCGCCGCCGAGGCAGATCTGGATTGCAGCGCCGGTGTCGTTTCCGATGCGCCTTTCGTCGTCGCGCGTTATCACCGAGCCGGCGTTCATAGCCGCTCCATCGGAAGACTTCTGGGCCCGTCGGATCCGCCGCTGCACGTCGGCCAGAAAGTGCGCATCTCCATCCATGACTGCAGCGCGCCGTTCGTCCCTGTGAGCGCGGCTTCGCCGACCTAGCCATGTCCGTTCCCCTTCGACGATTCCTTGTCGCGTACGGCGCTGCCGCCAGCGTCATGTTCCTTCTCGACGTGGTCTGGTTCGCTGGCGCTGCTCATCTGTTTCCGTACCGCCCCCACATCGGGCGTCACATGGTGGAGCGCTTCGCGCTGGGGCCGGCACTGGTCTTCCATGCGATCTACCTTGGAGCGATGGTTGCGTTTGTCGTGGTGCCCGCCGTCACCCGCCGGCGCTGGCAATCCGCCTTGTGGCAGGGGGCATTGGTGGGTCTGCTTGCCCATGCTGCCTACGACCTGACCAATCCGATGACGCTGACGCGCTGGCCCTGGTTGCTGACGCTGATGGATCTGGCCTGGGGCGCCTTCCTGGCAGCCTTGGCCTCCGCGGTCGGTTGTCTCGCTGCGATGGCCATCGAACCGGGACGTCGTCGCGATGCATGAACTTCTTTGGAACCGTGACGCTCAAGAGCCTATTCAAGAGCGCCTGGGAGTATTGCCATGCCAACCCTTCCTGCAATCGGATTGATCCTCCTGCTGGCGGCCCTCGCGCCGCTCGAGGCCTCCGCCGCACTCGGCGGCCCCGCGTCGTCGGTGGCCACGGATCAGGCCCGGATGAAAGCCGCGCGCGAGGTGAAGGCCGGCCCTGTCTACACCGTGCACGAGATCACCACGCCCAGCGGCACCATGGTCCGGGAGTTCGTCTCTCCCGCCACGGGGCAAGTCTTCGCTGTGACATGGCAGGGGCCCTTCATGCCTGACCTGAAGCAGTTGCTGGGCGACCACTTTTCCACTCTGGTGGACGCCACCGGAAAGGAACGCATCGGCCGCAGCAACGCCGTGGTGAACCGGCCTGAAGTGGTCATCCATTCCGGCGGACACATGCGTGCCTTTGCAGGCAAGGCCTATCTGCCCGGCCAACTGCCGGAAGGAGTCAACCTTGAAGACATTCACTAGACGAATCGGTATGCGCGGCATGCACCTTGCGATCGCGGCAGGACTTGCCGCACTCGTGCTGACAGGATGCGGAGGCGGTGGGGGTGGGGGAGGCGGCGTTGCCATCCCGATTGCCACCGCGTCGGGGAGCAGCACTTCGGGCAGCGGGACGAGCGCCGCTGCGGCATCCAACGTCGCGGCCATCACGCTGGATACCGGGCCTGCCGGTGCCACGGGCGCCGTCAACACCCCATTTGTCAGTGTCAAGGTGTGCGCGCCGGGCACTGCGGTCTGTCAGACCATCGACCACGTCATCGTCGACACCGGATCGACCGGCCTGCGCCTGATCGCCTCGGCCGTAGGCAACCTGTCGAGCCTTCAGCGCCAAACCGATGCCTCGAACGATCCTGTCGCCGAATGCACGCAGTTTGTCAGCAGCTATCTGTGGGGGTCGGTCAAGCTGGCCGACATCACATTGGCCGGCGAGACAGCCGCATCGGTGCCGTTGCAGATCATTGCGGACCCCGATTTCTCCACCGTGCCCGCAACCTGCTCGAACACCGGTGTCGCGAACGACACGGTCGCGAGCCTCGGCGGCAACGGATTGCTGGGCGTGGGTTCGTTCCTCCAGGACTGTGGAGGCCCCTGTGCCGGAGCGATCATTCCCGGAACCTATTACGCGTGTCCCGGTGGTCAAGCGTGCTCGCCCACCGCGCTCGCGCAGGGCAAGCAAGTTGCGCATCCGGTGGCGATGCTCCCATCGGACAACAACGGCGTGTTGATCCAGCTCCCCGCGATCGCCGCCGGTGGCGCCGTGAACGTCGCCGGCTCACTGGTACTGGGCATCGGCACCCGGAGCAACAATGCGTTGGGTAGTGCGCAGGCCTACGGCCTCGACGGCGCCGGGGACTTCACGACCCTGTTCAACGGCACCACGTATGCCAACAGCTTCATCGACAGCGGCTCGAACTATCTCTTCTTCAATTCGAGCGCACTGGCCTCATGCACCGACCCCGGCCTGTCCGGTTTCTACTGCCCGGCATCGTCGCAGGCCCTCACCGCGGTGAACCAGGGGACCAACGGGACGAACGGTGCCGTCGCCTTCACGGTGGGGAATGCGCGCACCCTCTTCATGAACAACGATGCAGCGACCGCATTCAATGACATCGCCGCAGCATCCTTGGGCGGTGACGGGTTCGATTGGGGCCTGCCGTTTCTCTTCGGGCGCAACGTCTTCACTGCGATCGAAGGTGCCTCGACGTCTGCAGGCAAGGGGCCGTACGTGGCCTACTGATTCGGTGGTCGGGTCACCACGAATAGCCGGCCTGCACCCTCGTTGCGATGTTGTTTCCACTGCCACTGCTGGCAGCGGTCGAGACCCCCACCCCCAGATTCAGGCCTTCACTCACCTGATACCCGAAGGCAAAGCCGACCGCCGATGCGCCAGCGTAGTTACCCACGGCGGCGCCCATCCATTTCTTTCCCACCGGCAGCGTTGGCATCGATGGAATAGCCAGCGCCGCGGCGACGCCCTGCGCGGCGTACGCGTTCGCCTGGTCTGTCACATTGCCGATGGCCTGCTGGAGCTGATTGACGTTGACCGCGTCGGTGCCCAGCACGCCCGGCGCGACGTTCGTGATGCCGCGCAACTGTCCGGTCGCGGCATTGCCCACCGACACGGTGTTGTCGCGCTCCGCAACCGAGCCCTGGCCCAGCGCTACCGCATTGCTGCCGGTGGCCAGCGTGTTTGCACCCAGTGCCACGGCGTTGTTGCCGGTGACGACTGCGTTGTTGCCCACGGCTGTGGTGGGATCGGCCAGCGCCTTCGCGCCCGCGCCGATGGCGACCGAGCCCGCGTTGTTGGCCTGTGCGCCAGTGCCGATGGCCACGGTGTTCTCTCCGTTGGCTTGCGCGTTGGTGCCCATCGAGGTGCTGCCCGCGCCGCTGGCGCCGGCTCCGGGTCCGCAAGCCACGGAACCGCTCGCGCTGACTGCACACACGCCGCTGGACAAGGCCTGGTTCATCAACGACTGCAGCGCATTGACTTGCTGCACGGTGAAGTTGTTCGCGGTCGTGACGGCCGCCTGCTGGGCCTGCTGCACCTGGCCGACGTTGGCTGCATCGGTACTGGCCACGCCTGCGCTCACGTTGGTAATGACGGTGCCCGCGCCACCGTTGGCGTTGAGCTGCAGCGTGGTGCCGCCCGCGCCGTACTGCGCCGAGTTCTGTGCCAGGGCCTGTGCATTGGCGGCGGTCTGCTGCACGGTGTAGAGCTGGCTGCCGTTGACGGCGTCGGTGCTCGTCGCATTCACGGCCCCGGCGCTCACGTAGACGAGGGTGCGCGTCTGGCCTGCCGATCCGAAAGAGACCGTATTGGCCGCAGTGGCCACGGAGTTCGTGCCGATGGCGACGCTGTTGGTCGCGCCGCTTGCGACCTGGCTGCCGGTTCCGAGGGCCACGCTGCCCGTGGCCAACGCGCTCGCTCCCGAAGACCCGTTGTATGCACCGCCGATGGCCGTGCTGCCGTTGCCCGATGCCACGGCGCCCTGGCTGGCGCCCGAGGCGCTTCCGATGGCGATCGCCGAGATACCTGAGGCCTGTGCGCCGCTTCCACCAGCTTGCCCCGTGAAGCCGCAACATCCGTCGGTACCTGTGCCTCCAGACCCGACAGCGATGGCACCGCTGGCCGATGCCTGAGCACCACTGCCTCCGTTTCCCCCTGTGCCACCCGCACTGCCTTGTCCGGCGGTACCTCCGCCTCCAATGGCCGTCGCGCCATTTGCAGTTGCACTTGCTCCGGCTCCCCCGGTTCCTCCCGTGCCACCTGCAGTGCCGTTGTTGCCATCGCCACCCGCACCGATCGCGGTGGCGCCGCTGCCGGAGACCACGGCCGCGCCGCCCCCTCCGCTGGATGTCCAGCCCGGCTGGCTGGGCCCGGGGTTGCCGGCATCACCGGCTGAATAGTTCGCTGCATGTGCACTGGCTGCACAGATCAAGAAGGCCGCCGGCAGATGCCTGAGCGCGAAAGGGAGTCGAGTGAGCACGATTGCGTCCGATGCCATGAATGAGACAAATCGCGCGCAGTGTGCCCTTTCGTAACCAAATGAACCATCACCGAAAACTGGTAGCGGCCCTCAAGCGTCGACGGCGTAGCGGTCCGCGTTTTCGGCGCGGATGCGCTTCTTGTCGAGCTTGCCGACGCTGGTCTTGGGGATCGATTCCACGAACAGGATCTGGTCGGGGAGCTGCCACTTGGAGAAGGCTGCAGACAGGTGCGCGAGCAACTGCGCCTGCGTCGCCGCCTGCCCCGGCTTGAGCACCACGAGGGCCAGCGGGCGTTCCTGCCACTTGGCGTGCGCGATGCCCACGACAGCGGCATCTCGCACGGCCGGATGACCCATCAGCGAGTTCTCCATGTCGATCGACGAGATCCATTCGCCGCCGCTCTTGATCACGTCCTTGATGCGATCGGTGATCTTGAGGTAGCCGTCCGCGTCGATGCTGCCGACGTCGCCCGAGCGCCACCAGCCGTCAATGAAGCGGTCGTCCACGTCGGACACGCCGTGGTAGCTCGCGGTGATCCATGGGCCACGGACACACACTTCGCCCACCGATTGGCCGTCATGCGGAAGCTCCCCGCCGTCAGGTCCGATGATCTTCAAGTCGACGCCAGCGACCGGCAGACCCTGCTTTCGCTTGAGGGCCCAGCGCTCGTCGGCTGCGAGGCGCTTTCTCACGGAAGGCTTGTAGCGATTGATCGCCACCAGCGGCGTGGTCTCGGTCGCGCCGTAGGCATGCACGACTTCGGCGCCCGTGAGGTCATGAAACCCCTTCATCATCGACAGCGGTGGTTCGGTGGCCCCCGAGAGCATGCGCAGACGGCTGAAGTCGGGCTTCTGCGGCAAGGTCTCGATGTATTGCAGCATCGGCTGGAAGATCGCCGGAGCGCCATTGGCGACGGTCACGCCTTCGGCGATGAGAGCGTCGGTCAGCGGGGCCGTGTCTTCGGCTGCATAGCGGCCGGGCAGCACGATCTTGTTGGCCATCAGCGTGGCGGCCTGCGGCAGGCCCCAGCTCTGCCCGTGGAACATGGGCGTGATGAGCATGGTGCAGTCGTCCAGCGTGATGCCCACGTTGTTGGCCATCGCCATCGAATGCAGGTAGATGGCGCGGTGGGAGTAATACACGCCCTTGGGCCGCCCGGTGGTGCCAGTGGTGTAGCAGGCACTGTAGGCACTGCGTTCGTCCACCTGCGGCCAGTCGATGACGGGCTGCGCTGCAGCCAGCAGGTCTTCATGGTGGTGGAGCGGTGCGAGCGAGGTCTTGATTTCCGACAGGGGCTTGTCGGTCATGACGATCCAGCCCTTGACGCCTGCAGCATGCGGAGCGATGGCCTCTGCCAGAGGCAGCAGGGTTTCGTCGACCAGCACGTAGCTGGCCTCGCTGTGCGCGACGACGTAGCCCAGGTCCTCCGGGGCGAGGCGCAGGTTCATCTGCAGCATCACGGCACCCAGTCCGGGGATCGCCCAGTACAGCTCCAGGTGGCGGCGGCTGTTCCAGTCGAGGATGCCCACACGGTCGCCGGCGGCGACACCGAGCGTGCGAAGGGCGTTGGCGGAGCGGCACACGCGCTCATAGCAGTCGCCGTACGTGTAGCGGGCCCAGCCGCCGGTCGGCGTGCGGTAGACGATTTCCTGGTCCGCGTGCGTGCGCGCGGCATGCCGGATCAGCGTGGTCGTGTTGAGCTGATGGTCGTCGCCCATGGTGGACGGGCAGCCCTGGAGGATGGAACTCGGGGAGGTCATTCTTTGCATTCGGTCGGAAGGTTGCGATCAGGCGGCGCGAGCGGATCGGGCCGTCGGTGGGTCGTGTGATGGGGTCGCCTGCGCTCCGCGGATCCGGGCGCTTGCAGCTGCGGGATCGATCACCAGTGCGCCGCAGGCGGCCACCACCAGCATCAGCACACCGCACAGCGCGAAGCCGGCTTCGTAGCCACGCGCGCCGCTCATGCCCTGGATCAGGAAGGCGCTGACGAGAGGCGCGATGACGCCCGCCACTGAAGCGATCGAGTTGTCGATGGCGAGGACCGCGCCGCGCTGCGAGGCCGGCGTGACTTCCGCAAGAAGGGCGGGGCCGACGGCGTACATCACCTGCGTGATGCCGAGCGTGAATCCGATCAGGCCCACGCGCACCGCTGGCGGACAGTCGGCGACCAGCAGCAGTGCGAAGGCGGCACCACCGAGTGCAACCGCGGCGGCGGCTACTCGGCCACGGGCATTGCGGGTGGATACGCCCCGCGCCAGCAACCGGCGCACCAGTGCCGAGCCCAGGATGCTGATCGGCATGCCCACGGCGACCACCGCGGCGTAGAGGCGTCCCGCCACGATGCTGTCGTAGCCCAACCCGCGCTGCAGGTAGACAGGCAGCCACGTGAGGATGAGCGCCAGCCCCCAGTAGGAGACGAACTTCATCCCGAAGCAGGCCAGCACGGTGGGTTCGAGCAGGATGCGCCGGTAGGGTGCGCGCGCCGAGCTTGCGGCCGATGCCAGTTCGGCTTGGCCGCCATCGCCCTCGCGGCCGAAAGCGATCCAGAGCAGTCCCCAGGCGAACCCCAGCACCGACAGCAGATAGAAGTTGGCACGCCAGCCCCAGTGCGCCGTGACGAGCGGCATCACGATGCCCGCGCCCAGCAGCCCGATCGCGCCGCCCTGCGCCAGGAAGGCCACCGGCAGTTCGCGCCTTTCGTTGGGGAACCACTTGTAGCAGGCGTGAACCGCCACCGGCCAGGCCGGGCCTTCGGCGATGCCCAGGAGCACCCGGCCCAGCACCAGCAGCGCCAGGCTGGAGGAAAGTGCCATCGGGATCTGCAGCACGGACCACAGAAGCCCCATCGCCAGCAGCAGGCCGGTCGTCGCGACCCGGTTGGCGAGAAAGCCGCCGCCGATTCCGGCGATGGCAAAGAGCCAGAAGAAGCTGCTGCCCACGAGGCCGAACTGGGTCGGCGAGAGTTGCAGCTCGTTCATCATGGGAACGGCCAGCAGGCCCACGGCGATCTTGTCGGCGAAGTTGATCGCCATGAAGACGACGAGCAGCGCCGTGATGCCCCAAGCCTTGGCAGGTTGGTAACGCGAGGTCATGGCTTGGCCTCTCAGACGGGGCGGTTGCCGATGATCGTGGCGCGGTTCATGTGCCGCGGCTCGGGGAAGTAGTCCTGCACCGCGTAGTGCTGCGTGGAGCGGTTGTCCCAGAGCGCGATGGTGTCGGGCTTCCACCGCAGGCGCACCTGGTACTCGGGCGCGGCCGCCTGGCGCATCAGGAACTGCAACAGTTCCATCTCGCCGTACCGGAAGTCGGAGCCGATGCGGAACGGGTTCTCGTCGCTGTAGTTGGCCAGATGCATCGTGAACGCTTCGTTCACGTAGAGGATCTTTTCGCCGGTCTCCGGATGGGTGCGGACCACGGGATGGACCATCGGCGGGTAGTCCTTCCGCACTTGCGTGTAGGCCTCGGGCGTCAGCGTCTGGCCGAAGAGCGGCATGGCGTCATGCACCGCCTTCAACCGCGCGATGCGCACCTTCACGTCATCGGGCAGGTTGGCATAGGCGGCCGCCATGTTGACCCAGATCGTGTCGCCGCCGACTTCGGGGCAGGTCAGGCAGCGCAGCATCGACCCCATCGAGGGAATCTCGCGCCACGAGACATCCGAGTGGTAGATGTTCTCGGTGCCACGGCGCGTGCCGTCGCGGCCGAACACCACCAGCTCGGGATGGTCCGGGTGGTGCGGGAACATGGGGTGCACTTCCAGCTCGCCGAAGCGGCGCGCGGCCGCGACGTGCTGGGCCGGCGTGATCTTCTGGTCGCGGAAGAAAAGCACCTTGAACTTCAGCAGCGCCCGTCGCAATGCGCGATAGGTCGCGTCGTCCAGCGGCTGGCCGAGGTCGACGCCTTCGATCTCGGCGCCGATGGTGGGCGTGCAGCGCGTGACTGCGAAAGGCCACGATTCGGAATCCGAAGCGGCAGTGGAAAAGGTGGCCAGTTTGAGTTCGGCCAATGGAATGGCGGCTTGGGCGGCTTGCATGTCGATGTCTCCGTTTGTGTGGGCGGAATCTAAAGTTGCCCCATCGATTCGTCCAATGCATACTTCGCCGGCGTGCAATGCAAGTTCTGCAACGTCCCTCGTCTATGAATCTGCGCCGACTCTCCCATGTCGTGACCCTGGCCGACGAACTGCATTTCGGCCGCGCCGCGGAGCGGGTGAACCTGAGCCAGCCCGCGTTCAGCCGCAGCATCCAGTCGGTGGAATCTGATGTGGGCGCGAGGCTTTTCGATCGCGATGCAACGGAGGTGCGACTGACCCCGGCGGGCGAATTCTTCATCCCGCGGGCGCGGGCGCTGCTACTCGACGCGCGCAGCCTGGAACGCGACGTCAACCTCTATCTCGACGTCGAGATCGGGGAAGCCGCCTTCGGTTGCGGGCCGATCCCCGCGGTCGATCTCATGCCGCAAGTGATCTCGATGCTGCGCCAGTCGCATCCGCGCGTCACGCTGCGTGTCGAGGAAAGCAACTGGAAGCATCTGCTGGAGCGGTTGCGCACGGAAGACATCGAATTCTTCGTGGCGGACACCACCGACTTGCCGCAAGACCCTGCACTGCATGTGCAGGCGTTGCCGAGGCAGCGGATCGGCTTCTACGTGCGGGCGCGCCACCCGCTGGCCGCGCGATCGTGCACGCTGGCCGAGGCCTGGCAAATGGGTGTCGCGGCGGCAAAGGCGCCTATCGGGCTCAAGGAACGGCTCGCTGCGCTCCTTGGAACTCCCGGTGAGCAGCTGCCCAACCTTGCGCTCGAATGCGACAACTTTGCGATCCTGAGGTCGGTGGCGCTCTCCAGCGACACCGTGCTGGCGGCTACCGAATCACTGGTGCAGGATGACCTCGCTGCCGGGAGGTTGATGGCGTTGCGAATGAAGACGCCGGCTTCGTTGCACACCAAGCTCGCCATCGTCAGGTTGCAGAACCGCACGCCATCACCGATGGCGCGTGTGGCGATGGCCTATATCGAGCGGGTCGTGCGCGAACCAGCGGCGTCGTGAAAGGTTGGGGTGTATCAGCGGACCGTGGCGACTGCGGTCGGGGTACTCGCCAGCAATTCGCTCGTTCCGGAACCCGCGCTGATCGACGTGGCAGCCTCGACGAGGCGCAACTCGCCCTTTGCGGCCTCTCCGCCAATAACGCCTACCGCGCAGGTCAGGGTCACTGCGCCAGCCAGGATGAAGTTCAACGTCGTATTCATTACAGCCTCCGTATGGGATGAGAGTTTGAGGCTGATCACCCGTCTAAAAACGCTGCTGTTGGAACAGCGGTGTTCAATGCCGGGAAACAATGGCGTGCTGCGGAGCTTCGTGTCGCCTGAACTCTCCGGCGGCCCAGTCGATGAAAGCGCGCACGCGCGGCGACAGTTGACGGCTGCGCGCATAGAGCAGCGAGACAGGGGCCGAGGGCGGCGGCGTGTCCGCGAGGATCTCGACGAGGCGGCCAGCCTTCAGATCGTCCTCAACGTGAAAGCGCGGCACCTGGGCAAGACCCAGACCGAGACGGATGGCCGCCAGATAGCTCTCCGTGCCTGTGACCGTGAGCACGCCGGAAAGCGAGAGTGACTGCAGCTCCTTGCCCTTGTGGAACTCGAGCGGCGTCACCTGTCCCGTCGTGATCGAGCGAAGACCGATGACGCGATGCCCGCCAAGATCGTCGATCGTGGCCGGCGTGCCGAACTTCTCCAGGTACGCCGGCGTGGCGCAGGTCAGCCGATGCAGGATGGCGACCTGGCGCGCGGCCAACTCGCTGTCCCGCAGGTGCCCCCAGCGCAGGGCGCAATCGATGCCTTCCTGCACGAGGTCCACCCAGCGGTCGCTCTCGCTCATCGCGATCTGGATGTCCGGGTAGCGCTCGAAGAAGGCGGGCAGGCCCGGCAGCAGGAAATGGCGCGCCAGCGTGCCCTGGACCTCGATGCGCAACTGCCCCTTGGCCTGGACGCCCTTGAAGGCGCCTTCGGCGTCTTCCACGTCGTCGAGGATGCGCAGGCAGCGTTGGTGAAAAGCCTCGCCGTCCAGCGTGGGCCGCACGACACGTGTCGTCCGCTGCAGCAGCCTCACGCCGAGACGCGCTTCCAGCTCGGCGATCACCTTGGTCGCCGTGGAGCGCGGGATCTCCATGTCATTGGCGGCGAGCGTGAAGCTGCGCCGCTCCACGATGCGGGCAAACAGGCGCATTGCGTCAAACCGGTCCATGGCTTCTCCAATCGCTTTGTTCGTTGTGGGTAAACAGTCCTGTGCAATTTGGACTGATTATCTCTGGAGCGCGAATTGAGATAGTTACGTCACACCGCAAGAACGCGGTGCAACTTCCAGGAGCAAATGCCATGAGCACCCAGCAAAAAGTCGCCATCGTGACCGGCGCATCCCGCGGCATCGGAGCCGCCATCGCAGAACGTCTCGCCAGTGACGGTTTCACCGTCGTCCTCAACTTCGCGGGCAAGGCCACCGAAGCCGAGCAGCTCGTTAGCAAGATCGAAGCTGCAGGCGGGCGCGCCATCACCGCGCAGGCCGATGTGAGCGACCCGGCCGCCGTGGCCCGGATCTTCGACGCCGCCGACGCCGCGTTCGGCGGGGTGGACGTGCTGGTCAACAACGCCGGCATCATGAAGCTGGCCTCGCTGGCCGACAGCGATGACGCGCTGTTCGACAGCCAGATCGCCATCAACCTCAAGGGCACCTTCAACACGCTGCGCCAGGCCGCACGGCGCCTGCGCGACGGGGGCCGCATAGTGAACCTCTCGAGCAGCGTGGTCGGGCTGAAGCCCGAAACCTACGGCGTCTACGCAGCCACCAAGGCCGCCGTCGAGACGATGAGCGCGATCCTCGCGAAGGAACTGCGTGGCCGCTCGATCACGGTCAACGCCGTGGCGCCGGGCCCGACCGCGACGGATCTGTTCCTCAGCGGCAAGTCGGACGAACTGATTGGCCGCCTGGCCAAGGCGAACCCACTGGAGCGCCTCGGCACCCCGGCCGACATCGCCAACACCGTTGCCTTCCTCGCCGGCCCCGACGGCGCCTGGATCAACGGCCAGGTGCTGCGTGCGAACGGCGGCATGGTCTGAGTCTGCAACCTACCCATCAGGAGAACATCATCATGAGCAAGGTCATCCTCATCACCGGTGCTTCGAGCGGCTTCGGCCGACTGACTGCCGAATCCCTCGCGCGCGCCGGCCACACCGTCTACGCTTCCATGCGCGATGTCGCGGGGCGCAACGCCGGGAACGCGGCGGCCATGGCCGCCATCCCGGGCAGTGACATCCGCCCAATCGAACTGGACGTGCAGTCGGACAGTTCGGCCGAGGCTGCGGTCGCGAAGATCGTCGCCGAGAGCGGCCGCATCGACGTGCTGGTGCACAACGCCGGCCACATGATGTTCGGGCCGGCCGAGAGCTTCACGCCCGAACAGTTCGCGCAGCAATACGACGTGAACGTGCTCGGCACCCAGCGGGTCAACCGGGCGGCGTTACCGCACATGCGCACTGCGCGCCAGGGCCTGCTGGTGTGGGTGTCGAGTTCGAGCGTGGCCGGCGGCACGCCGCCGTATCTCGCGCCGTACTTCGCCGCCAAGGCTGCGATGGACGCGCTGGCGGTGCAGTACGCCCGCGAACTCGCGCGCTGGGGCATCGAAACCAGCATCGTCGTCCCCGGCGCCTTCACCAAGGGCACCAATCACTTTGCCAATGCCGGCCACCCGGCCGACGCGGCACGGCTTGCCCAATACGAAGCCGACGGGCCGTACAAGGGCTTCGGCGACCAGGTTCAGAAGGCTTTCGCCGAGATCGTTCCGGACGATGCCGACGTTCAGGGCGTTGCGGACCGCATCGTCGACATCGTGGGTGCGCCGGCAGGGCAACGGCCGTTCCGCGTCACCTACGACCCGACGCAGGACGGCGCCGACGTGAGCTTCGCGGTCGTCGATCGCATCCGCGCCGAGATGCTGCATCGCGTGGGCTTGGGAGACCTGCTGAAGGCGGCGGTTTGAGAGTGAGGCTAGGTGCCGAGGGCCTGCGGCTGCCGCGTAATTCGCGGCACCGGGCCCGAAGCCAACGCGGCGATCTTGTCCAGGCATGCCATCGCCTGCGCGATGACGCCGGCACCCAGGTCGCGATCGCGGGCGGCCTGCACCACCAGCCGCGCACTCATGCAGAGGCGCAGGGCGCAACCCACCGGCTGACCCACCTGGTAGGCCCATTCGCCGCAATCCGGCGACGTCGCGGCGATGCGGCGATGGATGTCCGCGGTTTCGTCGCGGCCGAGCGGAATCCGCTCGCCCCCGGGCGTCGGCCGGTACAGCAGAAAGGGATGGATGGTCTGGATGTCGTCCCAGGTCGGCAGGGCACCAAGCGCAGTGCGGTCCAGTGCAGGCACGGGCAGGGCCTCGAAGCACGGATCGCGAGACAGCCGCATCTGCACTGCTGTCGCGAATCGCCGCAGGATGTCGCGCGTCAGCTGTGGAGGAACCGCCTGGAAGGCTCGCAGTTCATGGATCGCTGCCTGCCAGCGCATCAGCAGGCCGAAGTTGGCATGCGACTCCAGGGCCTCGGCGCCGGGCCAGTCGCGCGGCCATTCCTCGCGCGCGGAGTAGGCGCGCAGTGCAGGTGGAAGAGGGCGCGTGCGGCGCGCAGCACCGAGCGTGGGCGGCAGCATGAGCGCGCCGGAGAACGGTGGGCCGGTCAGGAACTTCGAGCCGGTCACCGCGACCATCCAGCCGTGGCGCAGATAGGCCTGCAGCGTCACCGGTTCGATCCGGAACTGGCAGGCATCCACCAGCACCTGCACCGCAGAACCCCAGCGTCGACGCAGCGCCAAGACCGAGGCGATCCCCGGTGCGATGCATCCCGTCTTGGAAACGTCCATCAGCACAAGCAGCACGCGGCGACCCGCGCCCACAGCACGTTCGACGAGCATTCCGATCTCTGCATCGACAAGCTTCGCATCGCGTGGCGTGCCGTCGGGCGTGCGGATCGGCACGTCGAGGATGTCGCATTCGCATGAATCGACCAGCATCTCGCCGGGCACCGTAGGGCGGCCGAGTGCACTGCAGGTGCTGAAATGCCGCCCGGCCAATGCCGCACGTACGCCGCTGCCGCTTTCGGATTGCCCCGCCGTGATCACTGCGAGCGGTCTGTCGGTCTCGCCATCGCAAGCCACCCGTGCCGCAAGAAGATGGACGTCCGTGCCTGACGCCGCGAAAACGAGTCCCGTGCCGGAAGCGGCATCGATGCCGCACAACTGGAGCAGCTCGGTGCGCAACCGGTCCATCTCCTGCCGGTAGAGTTCTGCAGGCGAACTCCATGCGAGGCCACTGGCGAGGCGCTCGCGAAGCGCATCGACGACGGCCAGCGCCAGCGGCGAAATGCCCGAGCACGTCGACGAGCCGAAGGGCACCTGATTCGATGTCGCGACAGGGCTGCATCCGTAGGGGTTCCGACCCGTCGCCGGGTCGAGCGCGATGCGGTGGTCCCCACCGCTGACGAGCAACTCCCGGGTCGATGGCAAGAGCCCGCCCGGAGGGGCATCACTCCGCATGCTCTCTCTCGCTGGCATGGACCAGCAGCGTCCTGAATGCGTCGAACACCTTGCGCATCTGCGGTTGCTTGTAGGGGAACAGGTCGACTGGATCGATGTCGTGCACCACCATCGCCGTGTCGACCTCGAACACGAGCAAGTCGCCTGCTGGAGTCTCCGCGCAATCCAGGCCGAGGTAGTCGAGGTCCATGCGCTCCTGGATCAACGCCAGGGCGCTACGGTGGCGCAGCGCAAAGCCGTGGTCGAAGTCGCGCATGATGGCCGCTTCCTCGTCCCGCTTCGCCTGGCTCTCCGTCATGCCGGCGTTGAGGTAGTGAATCATCCAGTGATCGGAGATGCCCACGTGGCACACGTAGGGGCATCCTTCGATGAGGGCGATCCGGTACTTGCGGAACTGGCCGTCCGCGCTGCGGTAGTCGATGAAGCGCGAGACGTAGAACGCGGAAGCGGTGCTTTGCGCGAGATAGTCGATGAGGGCAGCCGGGTCGTCGATCTTTTCAAGGCCCTTGCCGGCGTGTGAGCCCAGGGGCCTCACGATGATTGGAAAGCATCCGTCCGGCAACACCAGCGAGAGTTCCTTTCGCGCATGCGCGACATCGTCGAGCGCCTGCCGGTCCACACGCGATGTGATCGGCATGCAGACGCCCGGCAGTCCGGCGAGCACCGAAGCGGCCGCGTCGCGCGAGAGTCGTTGCACGCGCTCCGGCATGTTCAGCACAGGGCGCGGCCAGATCGCTGCGAGCTCGCGAAGATGTTCGAGGACCGGCTGCGTGCGGTCGGATTCGCCCACCGCGATGAACAGCACGTCATGCTCCGGCACGGCGTCGGGCAGCGGTTTGTCCGGCGTGACGTAGAGCGCATCGAGTGCGATGTCGCTGTCGTGCAGAAGGCATTCGAGCGGCGTGTTCGACATCAGGTCGCCGGACACCATGATTGCCAGCACGCGCAGGCGAACCTCGCCGCGGCTGGGCGCTACCACGTGATAGAGCCGCTGCATCTGGAGCGCCTCCGCCTGCACGTTCATGGCCAGCGCGTGATCGCCGAGCATCTGCAGCACGAGCGACAGATCCATCAGCGCATAGGCGTCATCGGGGTGCGCCTGGACGCGCGCGATCAGTTCCGCGCCGAGAGGGCGCAGGTCCTGGTTCAAGTGCGCCGCCTGTATCAGCGTGCGCAGGCTCATCAAGGTCGGTGAAGAGGATTCCGCGATGGTGGTCGCGGCTTCGTGGATGGCGTTCATGGTGTGGAGCCGGCTGTCTCGGCAGCGGATGAAGATGCGCTCAGTGAGCGGCCAAGCGCGAGGGTCGCGCCGAGGAGGGCGTCGATCTCCTGCATGGTCGTGCGGTGGTTGAACAGCGCGATGCGGATCGCGAAGCGTCCATCGAGCACCGTCGACGAAGGTGCCACCACGCCGGACTCCTGCAGGGCGACGACGAGATCGCGGTTGAGTCGATCGAGGATCTCGCTTTTGCACTCGGCGCCGTACCGGCCCACGAAGCGGAAGCAGACGATGTTGAGCGACACCGGTGCCAGCAATTCGAGCTCGGGCGATTCGCCGATGCGTTGTGCAAGCTGCTGCGCAAGTTCGCAGGTGTGGGCGATCATCTCGCCCAGGCGCTGGGCGCCATGGACCTTGATCGTGAACCACGTCTTCAGTGCGCGAAAGCCGCGCGACAGATCGGGGCCGAAGTCGCAAGGCCAGGGCGAACCGGCGGACATGCCCCGATCGCCACGGCTGAGATAGGTGCCTTCATGCGTGGCGAAGGTGCGCAGATGCAGTTCGCGATCCCTCACCACGATGAAGCCCGCGTCATACGGGACTTGCAGCCACTTGTGAAAGTCGAACGCGATCGAGTCCGCGAATTCGATGCCGCGCAGCCGTCCCGCCAGCGCCGGGCTGAGCATCGCCATGGCGCCGAACGCGCCGTCGACGTGGAAGTGCATCCGCTCGCGCCGCGCCAGGCGTGCGATGGCGTGGAGGTCATCGATGGCGCCGGTGTCCACGGTTCCGGCGGTGCCGACGACGAGAAACGGTGTGAGGCCCGCCGCGCGGTCGATGGCCACGGCGGCGGCGAGGCTCGCCAGGTTCATCCGGCCCTTGGCGTCCACGGGGATGGCGCGCAGGTGGTCGCGTCCCAGGCCGGCGAGATCCATCCCTTGCGCGATGCACCCGTGCGCCCGTGCGGAGGTGTAGGCGACAAGGCCGGACGAAAGCCGCGCGACGCCCCGTCGCCTCACCTCGTCGCCCAAGGCGCTGGTCCTTGCGATCAGCACGCCGATCAGGTTGGCCATGGACGAGCCGGTCAGGAACAGGCCGCTCGCGTCTTTCGGGAACCCGAACAGTTCGATGACCCAGCGCAGGACCTGCTTCTCGACTTCGATCGGCATGTGGTCGCGCCCGCCGAGATTGGCGTTGAGCCCTGCGGCGAGCATCTCCGCGAGCATTCCGACGACGTTGCCGCCGC
Organism: Variovorax sp. Sphag1AA; assembly: GCF_014192575.1. Lineage (GTDB taxonomy): Bacteria > Pseudomonadota > Gammaproteobacteria > Burkholderiales > Burkholderiaceae_C > Variovorax. The sequence continues at coordinate 103,565 of NZ_JACHYC010000003.1, forward strand.
CATGGACCCAGCCCATGAAGCCCGGATGCGCGTTGCCCACGGCGTAGGGCAGGATGTCCTGCATGAAGCTCTGGTGGACGTCCTGAAGGTCGCTGCCTTCAGCAGGCAGCGGTGCGCGGAACCGTTCACGGACAGCGTCCGGCGCTGGCTGCCAGACGGGCCGCTCCCGTATGTCTTCGAGGTAGTTCAGGATGTCGTCGAGCATCCTGTGACCCTCCGCCCGCACCGCGCGCCAGTCGTCGGGATCGAGGCTGCCGGAACTGGAGGGCAGCCCGAGGGCAGAAGAGGAGGTGGGCATGACGAGTGGCTGTCGCAAGTGACCTATGCGGGGCAGCTTATCGTCGCAAGCGGAAATCCAATGCCGCGAACACAGCGGCTTTCATGCCTCACCTCGCCGGCATCGGCGCCGGCGCCGCCGCCTATTCCGGAAGGATGTTCAGGTCGGTCGTGAGTTTGGCCCAGCGGGAGTGCTCGGCGGCCAGGTAGGTCGCCATCTGGTCCACCGTGCCCGCGCCTTCGGTCATCGGGCCGATGTCGAGCAGGCGCGCTGCCATGTCCTTGTCGCTCAGCACGGCATCGAGATCGCGGTTGAGCTGCTGGATGACCGCCACCGGGGTGCGTGCGGGCGCGACGATGCCGATCCAGCCGGCGTAGTCGAAGCCGGGCAGGGTTTCCGCAAGCGCCGGGACGTTTTCCCAGCCCGCGATGCGCTTGGCCGTGGTCACTGCGATCGGTCGCAGTCTTCCGGACTTGACCATCTGTGCGATCGAAGGAACGTCGCTGATGAGCACTTCGGTCTGCCCGCCGACCGTGTCGGTGACGGCAGCGGACACCGATGCATAAGGCACCGAATTCACCTGGATGCCGAGCTGCGCGGCGACGAGGCGCGTCATCATTCCGCTGAAGGTCTTGGGGCCTTCGTTGGCCATCGTCAGCCGCTCGGGGTTGGCCTTGGCGTAGGCGACGAGATCCGGGAGCGACTTGATCTTCGAGTTTGCATTGACGGAGATCGCGAACGGCACCTTGCCCACCATGCCCACCGGAACGAAGTCCTTCCTGGGGTCGTAGGGCAGGTTCTTGAAGAGGTAGACGTTGGTGACCAGCGCCGCCGCAGTGGCGAAGTAGAAGGTGTAGCCGTCCGGCGCGGCCCGCGAGACCGCCTGCGCGCCGATGGCGTTCTGGCCGCCCGGCTTGTTCTCCACCACGATCGGCTGATTCCACTTTCTCGACAACTGGTCGCTGATCATTCGCGCCATGGCGTCGGGTCCCGAGCCGGCCGGTTGCGACAGCACGAACTTGACCGGTTTGTCGGGCCAGCTTTGCGCCGAGGCAGCGAAGGTGGTGGAGTAAAGCGCCGCAGCGCTGACCGAGAGGGTGAATTGGCGTCGATTCATTGTGTGTGTCTCCTAGTTCGTTGTGTCGTTATGCGGGGCAGGCGAGCGTGAGTCCGAGCGTTGCGGCGGCTTCCTCGAGCAGCCCGGCAATCGCATCGGTTGAAGCAGCGACGCCGAAGACGTAGTTGTCGGGGCGCACCAGTGCCGCGGTGCATTCGTTGCGCTGGAGCCAGTTGGCTGCGACGCCTTCCACCTCCGGCGTCGATGCGAGGTCGACGACCTGAAGGCCGGGAGGCACGCTCGTGGTGGCCCTGAACGCCGCGGCATCGGCCAGCACGAGGCGCCAGCCATTGCCGAAAGCCGAGTCCATGCGCTGCTTGCCCGTCCTCGTGCGAAGCCAGGGTTGCGGGAAAAGCGTTCCGCGCGCGGCATGCGGGTGCTTCGACAGGAGTCCACCTTCGAGTCGAGGCAGGATGTCCTGGCGCGGCGTGTCGCGGACTTGTCCTCCGCATTCGGCAAGCATGCGTGTGTCGCGGCCACGGGCCTTCTCGACATCGCGCTCGCAGATCACCGCGCCGACGCCCTTGATCCGGCTCGTGAGTTCACGCACGTGTGCCTTGCGTTCGACGCCGTAGCTGTCGAGCAGCGCATCGGCAGCCGCACCTTGCACGTCACCTGCGAGGACCGCGCCGAGCTTCCACGTGAGATTGGCGACATCGCGCACGCCCTGGCACATGCCTTGGCCAAGGAACGGCGGCTGCATGTGCGCCGCATCGCCCGCCAGGAAGACCCGGCCCCGGCGCCATTCCGCAGCGACCAGCGCGTGGAAGCGATAGCTGGCCTGGCGCCACAGCTCGCCGTCCTCGGGCGTCAGCCAACGCGCCAGCAGCTTCCAGGTTTCTTCGGCCTTCTCGACCTCGCGCGGATCCTCGCCGGGCTTCAACGAGATTTCCCAACGCCGATGGTTCTTCGGGCCGATCACGATCGTGCAGGGCCGCTCGGGTTCGCAGTACTGCACGCTGACCGGCGGCAGCTTGGCGAGGCCGCGCTCGTTGACCAGAACGTCCACCACGAGCCACGGCTCATCGAAGTCGAGGTCTTCGAGCGGCATGTCGAGCTGCGTGCGAACCGCGCTCGATCCGCCGTCACATGCGATCGCGTACTTCGCCCGAACGGTCTTCGTGCCCTTGCCGGGGCTGTCGATCGCGAGGGAGACGCCGTCCGCATCCTGGTCGATGCGCAGCATCTCCACGCCGAGGTCGACTTCGACGTTCGGCATCTTCGTCACACGTTCGCGCAGGGTGCGCTCGACCGCCGGCTGCGTGAACACCATCGAAGGCGTGTACCCCTGGGGGTAGGGCGGCTCGACCATGGTCATGCGCCGGATGAGCTGCCCGTCGACGCCGAAGTACTCCGAGTTGGTGAAGGGCTCGCAGAAGGGCTGCACGGCTTCGGCGACACCCAACTGCTGGAACACGCGCATGATCTCGTGGTCCAGCGCGATGGCGCGCGGGATCTGGTAGACATCGACGAGGCGCTCGCAGACGTAGACACTCAGTCCACGCTGGCCCAGCAGCCCGGCGGCGACCTGGCCGGCCGGGCCGTAGCCGACGATCGCGACGTCGAACACGGCTTCGCTCATGACGCCTCGTTCACGATCGGGTTGGACAGCACGCCGATGCGCTCGATCTCGACTTCGTAGGTGTCGCCGGCCTTCATCCAGACCTGAGGCGTGCGAGCCTGGCCGACGCCCGCGGGCGTGCCCATCACGATCACGTCGCCGGGCTCCAGCGTGAGCACGTCGGCCAGCAGCGCGATGGTCTCGGCCACGTTGAAGATCATGTCGGTGGTGTTCGCGTCCTGCATCACCTCGCCGTTGAGACGGCCCTGGATCTTCAGGCCCACGGCGCCCGCAGGGAGTTCGTCGGCGGTCACCAGCACAGGGCCGAAGCCACCGGTGCCGTCGAAGTTCTTGCCGATGGTCCATTGCGGCGTGCGCTTCTGGTAGTCGCGCACGCTCATGTCGTTGAAGCAGCTGTAGCCGAAGACGTATTGCAGCGCGTCGGCTTCCTTGGTGTGGCGAGGAACCTTGCGTCCGATGACCACTGCGAGTTCAGCTTCGTAGTCGAACTTCGACGACACGGTGGGCACCACGCCCGCATCGCCATGCGCGATCAGCGAGCTCGCGCCGCGGAAGAAGAACCACGGATAGTCCGGCTTCTCACGACCACCTTCCTTGGCATGGTCGAAGTAGTTCAGGCCCAGGCAGACGATCTTGCCCGGCTCCGGCACGAGCGGAGCGAGCTTCGCGGCCTTCAGCGGCTGGCGCGTGCCGGCTTCGAGTGCGCGGCGCGCGGCGGCCTGCAGGTCGGTGCCGGCACGCAGTGCTACGCGCAGGTCGGCCGGTGCTTGCGCGTCGGCGTCGTTGAGGTCGATCAGGTCGTTGCCGTCGACGAGGGCCAGGCGCGTTGCGCCGTCGCGCAGGTAGGTGGTGAACTTCATGTGATTTGCTTGGTTGGAGATCAGGAATTCGGAGCGAAGAAGATGCGCTTCTGCGCTTCCTTCAGCGTGGCGCCGGGGGGCGGCGAGATGCCCCACTGGTCGACACGGCCAGGAGGCCACTTCCAGTGCTCGGGGCCATGGGACTCATAGCTGTCGTCGACTTGTTCGACTTCGGCCGTGTATTCGATGACCACGCCGAAGGGATCGATGAAGTAATTGAAGAGGTTGTTGCCGGGGCCATGGCGGCCCGGTCCCCATTGAATCGGGAAGCCGGCATCCTTCATGCGACCGCCGCCGCGCATCACCGACTCGAAGTCCGGCATCAGGAATGCGATGTGGTTGAGCGCGTCGTTGTCCGAGATGCCGATGGCGATCGTGTGGTGATCGCTGTCGCAGTTCATGAAGGCCATGATCCCGGTGCGATCCGCGAGCCGGAACCCGAGGGCTTGCTCGAGGAACGCCTTCGTCTCGTCCACCGCATGGCTGTTGAGCACCACATGGGTCAGCCGGATGGGCCGATCAGCGACCGGCGCATCTTCAGTACGACGCGCGTCGTCGTGCACGACCTGGAACACGCGGCCATGCGGATCCTTGAACTTGAGGCCGATGCCTCCAGCCGGGTCGCGCGACAGTTCATGAGGCGCCGCGAGGATCGTCCCTCCTGCCGCCGTCACCCGCTCCTGGATAGCATCCAGCGCGGCGCGGCTGCGTGCGCGCAATGTCACTTGCCGAAGTTGCGGAACGTCGCCGCCGCGATGCAGCGCGAGCAGATAGGTGTTGCTCCCGGTACCGCGCAGGTAGAGCGTGTCGTCGTCGCGATGGGCGACTTCGAGGTTCCAGGTGCGCGTGTAGAAGTCCTCGGCCTTCGCCAGGTCGGGAACGAAGAGCGCCACGCTGCGCAGGCTCTCGATCCAGGGTGAACTCATGGGGTGGTCTCTTTCGTCGTGAGGCCGAGAAAGCGCTCGGCATTGCGGTGCACGAGCGCGGCGACGGTGTCGGCATCGAAGCCGCCGGCTTCGATGCGTTGCACCGGCGTGCGATCGTGGAAGTTGAAGGGGTAGTCGGTGCCCACCAGCAGTTGGCTCGGACCGAACTGATCGACCAGATGGCGAAGCATCGGCGTGTCGAAGACGAGGGTGTCGTAGAAGAGCCGGCGGGCCTGCTCGGCAGGCGCGGCGCCGATGCTTTCCTTGAGTGCTGGAAAGACACTCCAGCCTTGCTGCAGACGTGCCAGCAGCGAGGCGAGCGTCCCGCCGCCGTGACTGAAGGCGATGCGCAATCCCGGGCGTCGCAGCAGCAGGTTGCTCGTGATGACGGACGCCGCTGCCAGCCCCACGTCACCCGGATAGGCCAGCACCTGCTGCAAGGGCGCGGGCCCGACGAGGCGATCCATGCCGGCGGGCCGCAACGCATGCACGAACACCGCAGCGCCCATGTCTTCGCAGGCTTCGAAGAACGGATCGAGTTGCGGCGCGCCGACCGGCACGCCATTGATGTTGCTGCCGATCTCCACGCCGGCAAAGCCGAGCGTCTTCACGACGTATTCGAGTTCGGAGATCGCGAGGTCGATGTCCTGAAGAGGCACCGCTCCGAGTCCGGCGATGCGTCCGTCGCTTTGCCGGACCATCTCCGCAATGCAGTCGTTCGTATAGCGAAGCAACTGCTGCGCGTCGCCGGCCGCCATCCAGTAAGACAGCAGCTCCGGCATCGGCGAAACCACCTGCAGCGCCAGGCCCATCCCGGGGAGATCCTCCAGGCGGCGGGTGGTGCTCCAGCACGCGTCGGACACCGTGCGGTAGACCTTGTCCGCAATCATCACGTGCCGGTGGCACGCGTGCGCGGGGGCCATCGACGGCCAGTCGGCAGGCACCTTGGCGCCGATGTAGCGCGGGAAGTGCTCGGGCACGACATGCGCATGCACGTCGATGCCGCAGTTGCAGGCGGTCGTGTGTTTCATCGAGTTCTATCTGTCTCCGGGGCGCCATCCTAGGAACGGGTGCCAATCCTGTACAGACGTTTTTGCCGATACATAAAATCGGTTTCATGGATATTCGTTCCGTCGACCTCAATCTCCTGGTGCTGTTCGATGCGATGGCCCGGCTGCGCAGCGTGAACAAGACAGCCGAGGAGATCGGCCTGAGTCAATCGGCCACCAGTGGCGCGCTGTCGCGATTGCGCGAAGTGTTCGACGACGCGCTGTTCGTGCGAACCGCATCGCGGATGGAGCCCACGCCGCGTGCGCTCGAACTCGCCCCGGCCGTGCACAGGGTGGTTCAGGCCATCCAGTCGGAGATCCTTCAGCAGCCGAGCTTCGATCCGCTTCGCTCCGATCGGACCTTCACGATCCTCACGCCCGACATCGGCGAGGTGGCGTTCCTGCCCGGCGTGCTGCGCCGCATGCGGGTGGAGGCGCCGCATGTGCGGCTGCAGGCGGTCTCCCGACCGAGAACTGCGGCTGCGGAATCACTGGAAAAGGGAGAGGCGGACCTCGCGGTGGGCTTCTTTCCCGACCTGCAGCGCGCGGGCTATTTCCAGCAGTCGCTGTTCATGAGTTCCTATGCGTGCGTCGCGTGCGCGCGCAACGATGCGGCGGGCCATCGCATGACACTCAAGCAGTACCTCGCGGCAAGGCACGTCGTGGTGAGACCCGATGGGCGGGAGCATCTGCTGGACCGCTACCTCGATGACAAGGGCTGGCACCGGCCGGTGAGCCTGGAGCTGTCGCACTTCATGAGTTTGGTGTCGATCCTGCCGGGCAGCGACCTCATCGCCACCGTGCCTCAGGACATCGCGACAGCCGTCGGCCGGCTCGTCAAGTTGCGCGAGATCGCGCTGCCGTTCAAGCCGCCTCAACTGCAGGTGCGGCAGTTCTGGCATCGCCGGATGCAGAACGACCCGGCGAACCGCTGGCTGCGGGATGTGTTCCATGCGGTCAACCGCCGCGATGCGGGCGCGGAGATGCCGCTCTGAGCTTCAGCCGCCGGCGTTGAGCACGCCCTCGAAGAACACCCGCACCGACTGCATGCAATACGCCGGCACCAGTTCGCCGTGATAGGCGAAGGCCACCGACTGGTCGAGCTGCGCATCGGTTCCCGTCGATTGCGCCCGCTTCTGCGCCTTGGCCTGCGCGAAGCCTGCGCGCGCCGCCGAATACGCGTCGCTGGTGCCTGATGCTTCCAGATCGACGACGGAGAGCGAGGTCGGGGTCATCCCACGCGCGCGGAAGTACCCGGCGGTCGCGAGGCTGCTGGTGAAGTTGACGGTCGGATCGTTGGAGCCGCCGCACATCATCACGGGCCTTCTCGGCAGCCAGTTGCGCAGGTCATTGGCCACGGCGGCACTGCGCAGGCCCGTCAACGGGGAGCAGTCCAGCGGCGACGTCGTGGAGAGCGAGGCCGCTGTCGCCGGCAGCGCGTTGCCGGGGCAAGGGCTGGCCTGCACATCGCCGAACCATGTCGTCAGGTAGCTCTGCCGCACCAGGTTGCCCGCGCCGTACTCGATCGCCACGTTGGCGTTCAACGGCCCGGGCGTGGCATTGGCCGGGAAGAACGCGTACTGCGGCAGTTTGCCCGTCGCGAACAGGTCACTCCGCGACAGATAGTTCGGTAGCAGCGTGTCGATGCCGGTGGCGTACGCGTCTTCGTAGATATCACGCGTGTTCGCGTAGATGTTGCCGAACTGCTTCTGCCAGCTGGTCGTGATCAGCGGGAAGAATACGGTGCTGCCGAATTCCGGCAGCCCGCTCGCGGTGTAGTCGATCAACAGGCTGATCGCCGTCGGTGCGGACATCGGGGCCGATGCGGTCACCGTCATGTTCGCCGCCTGCATTGCGCGATGCGCTGCGAGCGCCGCATAGCCGCCTTCGGAATAGCCCGTGACCAGCAGCGTGCCTGCGTCCAGCGCTGAAAGCGAAGTCAGCGTCGAGCGAGCCGCCGTGAGCGCATCGATCATCTCCTTGCCCTGCTGGTCGGCATTCAGGAAGGGGTGATAGGGCAGCGACGACTTGTCGTAGCCCGCATAGTTGGGCGCGACCACGATGTAGCCCTGCGCCGCGAACATGGCCGCCACGATCACGCCTTCCGCAGCAGCCGGCTGGTTGGTGTTGGTGATGTTGGAGATGTCGTAGTTGCGCTCGGTCGCGGTGCCGTGTCCGTACAGCACGATGGGGCGCGGCCCGTTGCAGGCGGGGTCCGTGCCGGCGGGCAGCATGATCGCGCCGCTGGCCGGCACCGATTCGCCTTGCGCCCCCACGGTTTGGTATTGCAGGTAGCGCACATCGATGCCGCACTTGGGCACGCCCGCGGCCTGTTCGACGCGCTTGCCGGTGGAGTCGGCTTCGAGCAACGTCTTGAACTGATCGACGGACAGGCGAACGACGCGATCCGGCACGGGCGTGAGCGCAGTGCCGCGCGCCGGTGCCGCATTGGCGCCGTTGATGGCCGTCACCAGCGCGCCATTGCTGCCGCTTCCGCCGCCGCCGCACGCTGAAAGGAGCAACAGGCACGATGTGGCAAGGGTGGGCGCGATCAAGCGGCTGGCCAATCGGGTCATGGGCATCTCCTGCATGGGAATCGAATACCCCGCGAGGGTGCTGGCCGCGCGCACCGCAGCCTTGCCAGTCGCCGCCGCTTCTTCTTGAAGCATCCGGCCTACACGAAGGACGCCGGCTACTCGAACGCCTTCAGGAGCGTCCCGGATGCGTAGATCCTCACGCCCGACCCGGCGGGCTCGCAACTGAGCTTGAAGGTCTCGTTGCCCAGCGACGTGCCCGACCAGTTGAGGGTGAAGATCGGATCGCGCCCCAGCGGTGAATCGGCGGCGAAGTTGTGCCGCGTGACTTCCATGAGCACATTCAATTCGCCGTCGCTGCGATCGATCTCGCCCCGGTAGAAGTGCAGGGCATCTGCACCCACGAAGAGGTTCCTGTTGATCAGGATGGTCCCCTTCCCGAGGTTGCCGACATTCGTGGTGAAGGTGGATTCGTAGATTCCGTTTTTCATCGTCGCGAGCTCCACCAGCAGGCTAAGGCCTGCGAGCGGTGCGCACCGTAGGAAGCCGCTGACGGCGATGGTAGGCAGCCGCGCGATGGGCCGCCTATCGGGGTACCTTGACGCCCTGTACCGCTTGCGCGCGGTACTGCGAAGGTGAACAGCCCATCGCCCGCGTGAAGAACTTGCTGAAGTAGGCCGGGTCCTGATAGCCGATCGCCGCGGCGACTTCGAGCACCGACATCGGCGTGTAGGCCAGCAGCCTTCGCGCCTCCAGCATCAGGCGCTCGTGCAGCAATTGAAGGGCGGACTGCCGGGTCACGTTGCGGCAGGTGCGGCTCAGGTGGTCGGGCGTCACGCCCAGCGCATCGGCGTAGAACGGCAGGCCGCGGTGCTCACGGAAGTGCTTCTCCGCGAGGGCGAGATAGCGTTGCACGAGCGCGTCGCGCGCGCCCGGCAGCTGGGTCTTCTGGACGTGCTCGCCGTGCAGGCGCAGCAGGAGCACCGCAAGGAGCGTCGCGATTGCCAGCAGCGCCGGCACGCGGCCCGTGCCATGGCCGCGGAACTCGCGGGCAAGCTTTTCGAAGAGCGATGCGCAATCGTCGCGCGCCTCGTCGGTGAGCCCGGCCAGCACGAAGGAGCCCGCCAGGCCCGTGTCCGCGAGGCGCGTGCCGGCAAGCAACTGCTGCAAGGTCGCGCTGGGGATGGTCACCTGGTGCCCCATGGTGTCGCGCGTGTGCCTGAAGCCGTGCACCGATCCCGGTGCGATCAGCAAAATCGCCGGCGCCTTCGCATCGACCGCGCGTCCGTCCACGGTGCCGCTGATGTGGCCTCGTTCGAGAAACTGGATCTGGTGCAGGCCCTCATGGCGATGCGCCGGAATCGTCCAGTCCATCTCCTTGCCGCGCACGGCGACGGGCTCGTAATGCAGGCAGTCATCGGGCTGTTCATGTCGAACTTCCCGGAAGGGAACGAGGAGCAGGGGGGCAGCGGCAGGCTTCACGGCAGGGCGAATGCAATCGAGGCCGGAAAACTACCTGCCGTGGCGCGATTTGTCCATTCGCAGCAACGCGCAGTGGCCCGACCATGCAGGCAAAGACAACAAGGGCACGCACGCCCAGGAGACAAACCATGGACCGCAGACACTTTCTTCATCTTCTGAAGGCCAGCGGCGCACTGGCCGCGCTCGCGCCGATGAGCCGGGCCTTCGCGCAACTGAACGGCAATGCATCGATCATCTCGGGCTTTCCCGCGGGCGGCATGGGCGACAACGTGGCGCGCCCGCTCGCCGAGAAGCTGCGCGGGCGCTACGCCACCAACATGCTGGTGGATGCGAAGACCGGCGCCGGCGGCCGCATCGCGGTCGAATACGTCAAGCGCGCGGCGCCGGACGGGTTGACCATCCTGCAGATCCCGAGCTCGCCGATGACGCTCTACCCGAACACCTACCGAAAGCTCAACTACGACCCGATCGCCGATTTCGCGCCGGTGACCACCACGGTCAACTACGCCTTCGTTCTCACCGCCGGCCCGGGCCTGCCCGCCGAGATGAAGACGGTGGACGACTACCTGAAGTGGGCCAAGGCCAATCCCGGGCAGGCCAACTACGGCGTTCCCGCCGCAGGCTCCGCGCTGCACTTCGTCGGGATGATGCTGCAGAAGGCCAGCGGCACGCAGCTCACCGCGGTGGCCTATCGCGGTGGCGCGCCGCTGCTTAACGATGTGCTGGGCGGGCAGGTGCCGGTCAGCGTGAGCGTGCTCGGGGAGGTGATGCCGTACATCCGCGCCGGCAAGCTGCGCGGACTTGCCGTGTCGAGCCCGCAGCGTTCGCCCTTCCTGCCGGACGTGCCCACCTTCGCCGAGCAGGGCTTCGCCGACATCGTGGTGCAGGAGTGGCTCGGCTGGTTCCTGCCCGCACGCACGCCCGCGGACGTCGTGCAGAAACTCAATGCGCTGGTGCGCGAAGGCCTGCAGTCGCCCGAGTTCATCGAGTCGCTGGCCAAGGTCGGCCTGCAGCCGGTGCACCAGAGCCCCGAAGAATTCGCCCGCATCGTGCGCGCCGACCAGCAGCGCTGGGCGCCGATCGTCAAGGCGGCCAACTTCACGGCGGAGGACTGACAGTGGCGGTCGTGCAATTGAATGGCGCACAGGTCCTCACGCGCTTGCTTCTCGCGGAGAACGTGCGCGACATCTACGGCATCGTCGGCGGCAAGCTCGGGCCGCTGCTGCATGCGATCTCGCAACAGGAGCAGCTTCGCTTCCTGGGCGTGCGGCACGAAGCCGCGGGGCCGATGATGGCCGCGGCGACCTACGCCGGCACGGGCCAGATCGCGGTGGCACTGGGCGAGATGGGACCGGGCGGGCTCAACCTCGCGTCGGGCCTCGGAGTGGCCTTCGGCAACAACCTGCCGTTGCTGGCGATCACGACCAATCAGCATCGCGCCGCGAGCTATCCGCACAGCGGCATGTTCATGGACCTCGACACGGTGGCTGTGACGAAGCCCATCACCAAGTGGAACGCGGTGGTGCACGATGCGCGGCGACTGCCGGAACTGGTGCGCCGCGCCTTTCGTGAAGCGCTCAGCGGTCGGCCCGGCCCGGTGCATCTCGATATTCCGCAGGACGTGCTCGGCCAGCCTTGCCGGATCGACGACGCGGAGTTCGCGCTTGCGCCTTCGCGCTATCGTGCCCTCGGTCGCATTCGCCCGGATGCCGGTGAACTCGCGCGGGCTTCGGCGCTCATGCGGTCCGCCCAGCGGCCGCTGATCGTTGCCGGCGGCGGGGTGGTCGCCAGCGGCGCGACCGCGCAGGTGCGCGATCTGGCACGGCGCTGGAGCGCACCAGTGTTGCCGACACAGATGGCATTGGGCGTCGTCGCATCGGACAGCCCACATTTCATCGGCCACGGCGGCCTGATTGCCGGCGAGCCCATCCGACAGGCCTTCGAGCGTGCGGACCTGATCCTCGCCGTGGGGTGCCGATGGTCGTCGTGGATGTGGGATGAGCGGGGTCCGCTCGCGCGTCGCTCGCAGCGCATCATCAGCATCAACATCGATCCTTCCGCATTGGGGCAGCCTGCGCTGCACGAGGTGGCGCTGCAGGCCGATGCAGGCGCGGCGCTCGACGATCTGCTGGCCCGTTGCGGCGAAGACCTGACCGCCAGCGTCGATCGCGACTGGCTGCCGGGTCTTCGGCAAGCGCGCACTGCCTACGAGGCATGGATCGGCGAACTGTCCGGGCAGGGCGAACCCGGCCAGCCGATGCATCCGGCTGCACTGGCCCGTGCCATCGGAGAGGCATTGCCCGCCGATGCGCTGGCCGTCTTCGACGGCGGCCACACCACCTTCTGGAGCAACGACCTCACGCCGGTGCGCGAGGCCCGCACGCGCTTCCACGAACCGGGCATGAGCCACCTGGGATTCGGCTTGCCCTATGCGATTGCGCTGCAGGCGCAGGATCCTGCGCGCAGGGTCGCGCTCATCACGGGCGACGGCTCCTTCGGCTTCACGCTCAACGAACTGGACACCGCGCGACGCTATCGGCTACCGGTGCTCTGCATCGTGCACAACAACGCGGCCTGGGGCATCATCCGCGCTGGACAGCGCAATGCGCTCGGCTTCGAACTGGGCACCGCGCTCGACGAAACGGACTACGCCGCCATCGCGCGCGGATTCGGCTGCCATGGCGAGCGGGTCACTTCGCTGGCCGAAGTGGGCCCCGCGATCCGGCGTGCGCTGGCTTCGGGCCTGCCGGCCGTGATCGACTGCCAGACCCGCTTCGTGCCGCATCCGGCCATGCCCGCCTTCGGCAGCATGAACCGCTATGGTTTCGATGCGCTGTCCGCGCCCGACACCAGCCAATGAACCGAGAAATCAAGGAACCACTCATGACCAGCCTGACCCTGCAGCAAGCCCAGACGATCATCGACGCCGCATTGAAGAAGTCGAAGGAAGCGGGCTACCAGCCCATGGGCATCGCGGTGCTCGATGCCGCCGGCCATCTCAAGGCCTTCGCGAGCGAAGACGGCGCGAGCATGTTCCGCTTCGATGTCGCGCGCGCCAAGGCCTGGGGCGCGGTCGGCATGGGCGTGGCGAGCCGCAAGCTCGCCGAGCGCGCCAAGGACAACCCCAACTTCTTCGTCTCGCTTGCAGCCACTGCCGACGGCAAGTTCCTGCCGCAAACCGGCGCGGTCGTGATCCGCGATGCGGCCGGCAAGCTGATCGGCGCTGTGGGTGCAAGCGGCGGCACGGGCGATGAAGACGAAGCCATCTGCATCGCCGGCGTGCAGGCCGCGGGCCTGGCGCACGGCTGAGCCGGCGCCTCTGCCTGATCGAGGGCGCTACTCGAAGCTGAGCAGCACCTTCATTGCCTGCGATCGATCGGCCGCCAGCGCAAAGGCGCGGGCTGAATCACGGTAGGAAAGCGTTGCCGAGATCAACGGCTTCACATCGACCAGCCCCTTGTTGAGCAACTCGACCGCCACCGCGAATTCCTCGTGGAAGCGGAAGGCGCCGCGCAGGTCGAACTCCTTGGCGACGATGGTGTTGATCGGAAGCTGGATCTCGCCGCCGGCCAGCCCCAGTTGCACGATCACGCCGCGCGGCCGCAGCGCCGCGAAGGCGCCCACCAGTGCGCGCGCATTGCCGCTCGCCTCCAGCAGCACATCGAAGCTGCCCTTGTCGGCCGTGAAGCGGTCGAGCCCATCCGGCTGCTCGGCGACATTGATCGCCTCGTCCGCGCCGACCTTGAGTGCCTTGCCCAGCGTGTGGTTGCCGACATCGGTCGCGACGATGTGCGATGCACCCGCACGACGCGCCGCAATGATCGCGAGCGCACCGATCGGCCCGCAGCCGGTGACGAGCACCCGCTTGCCCAGCAGCGGCCCCGCGCGCCGCACCGCATGCAGCGCGACCGACAGCGGCTCGGCCATCGCGCCTTCGCCATCGCTCACCGAGTCGGCGAGGCGATGCGCCTGCCATTGCTCGACCACGATCTGCTGGCGGAACGCGCCCTGCACATGCGGGGTGCGCATCGCGCTGCCGTAGTAGCGCATGTCGAGGCAATGGTTCTGCAGGCCTTCCTGGCAGTACTTGCAGCGACCGCACGGGCGGCTCGGGCTGATCGCCACGCGCTCGCCGGCCTTGAAGGCCGTGCCCGGACCGACCGCTTCGATCATCCCGGCCACCTCGTGGCCCAGCACCATCGGCTCCTGGATGCGCACGGTGCCGAAGCCGCCGTGCTGGTAGTAGTGCAGGTCCGAGCCGCAGATGCCGCCGCAGCGCACGCGCACGAGCAACTGGCCGGCTTCGAGTTCAGGGGTGGGGACTTCTTCGACGCGCAGGTCGCCGGGCGCGTGAATGACAAGGGCTTCCATCAGTGTTCCTGTTGCGGTTGGTTCAGAGCGTTGCGGTCACGCCGCCGTCGACATAGAGGATGTGGCCGTTCACGAAGCGCGATGCGTCGCTCGCGAGGAACACGGCCGCGCCCATCAGTTCCTCGACATCGCCCCAGCGGCGCGAAGGGGTGCGGCCGATGAGCCAGGCGCTGAAGTCGGCGTTCTTGACCAATGCATCGTTCAGTTCGGTCTTGAAGTAGCCCGGACCGATGCCGTTGATCTGCAGGCCATGCGGACCCCAGTCGATCGCCATGCCCTTGGTCAGCATCTTCACCGCGCCCTTGCTCGCGGTGTAGGGCGCGATGCCGGGGCGGCCGAGTTCGCTCTGCACCGAGCAGATGTTGATGATCTTCCCTTGCTTGCGTCCGATCATGTGGCGCGCGACCGCCTTGCCGACGAGGAACACGCTGTCGAGGTTGGTCTTCATCAGCTCGTGCCAGTGGGCTTCCTCGAACTGGTCGAGCGGCGCGCGGCGCTGCATGCCAGCGTTGTTGACGAGGATGTCGATCGGACCGACTTCGGCTTCGATGCGGTCGACTGCGGCGTTCACCGCATCGCCTGCGCTCACGTCGAAGCAGGACGTGAAGACTGTTGCGCCTTCGTCGCGCAACTGCGCGGCGGCACGTTCAAGCTTGTCGGCAGAGCGTGCATTGAGGACTACGCGCGCGCCGGCGCCGGCCAGCCCGCGCGCAATGGCATAGCCGATACCGGCGCTGGAGCCGGTGATGAGGGCGGTGCGACCGGTCAGGTCAAACTGCTTGAGGATGGGCTGCAAAAGTGTCTCCATGGGTTCCAGTTGTGATTTCCGCTTCCTCGAGCCACCGCAGGACGGCATCGCACTGCGCTTGCACCGGCGCCATGGCGTCGCTCCGGAACACCGCCGGTTCGCCGGCGGGCGGTTCGAGCACCAGGAACTGGTTGTCGACCAGGCTGGCCGGGAACAGGTGTCCCGGCCGTGCGGCCACACGCGCTTTCGATGCCTCGCGGCTGATCTCGAGGTAGACGATCTTCAGCGAAGGCTCCGCACGACGCAAGCGAGCGCGGTAGCTGCGCTTGAGCGCGGAACAGGTGAGCACCGCGTGATCCGGGGCCGAGGCCAGCAGCGAGCCGAGTTTTGCGATCCAGGGTTCCCTGTCGCTGTCGTCCAGCGCGACGCCGCGGCGCATCTTGTCCTGGCTCTCGGGCAGGTGATGGTCGTCGCCTTCGATGAGCAGGCCGTGTAGGGCGCGCGCGAGACCCGCGGCGACCGTCGACTTGCCGCAACCCGCGACACCCATGACGAGAAGCTTGTGCGGCATCGTTCAGCTCGCGAGCACTTCGGGATTGACCGGCGTCGGCGGACGGCCCGCGGCCTGGCCGAAGCCGAGCGCGGCGATCAGGTTGTCGGCCGTGAGCGACGCCATCGCGAGACGTGTGCGCACCGAGGCACTGCCGATGTGCGGCGTGAGCACCACGTTCGGCACGGTGAGCAGGTCCGGATGGATGTCCGGCTCGCCTTCGAAGACATCGAGGCCAGCGGCGGCGATGGTGCGCTCGCGCAGCGCCTGAGCGAGCGCCGCGTCGTCCACGATCCCTCCTCGCGCGATGTTGGTCAGCGTGGCGGTGGGTTTCATCAGCGACAGTTCGGCCGCGCCGATGACGTGGTGTGAAGAGGGGGAGTAGGGCAGCACCAGCACGAGGTGGTCGGTTTCCTTCAGCAGCGTCTGCTTGTCGACATAGCGTGCGCCGCTGGCAACCTCAAGCGCTTCGGGCAGGCGCGAGCGGTTGTGATAGATCACCTTCATGCCGAAGCCGGCCGCGCCGCGCCGTGCGATCGCCTGCCCGATGCGCCCCATTCCGAGGATGCCGAGCGTCGCGCCGTGCACGTCGCTGCCGACGAACATGTCGTAGATGCCCGTGCGGCTCCAGCCGCCGCCGCGCAGGAAGCGTTCGGATTCGGTGATGCGGCGAGCGGTCGCCATCATCAACGCGAAGCCGAAGTCGGCGGTGGTCTCGGTCAGCACGTCTGGCGTGTTGGTCACGAGCACGCCCCGCGCGGTGCAGGCCGCGACATCGATGTTGTTGTAGCCGACGCCCACATTGCAGACGGCCTTGAGGGACGGACAGGCATCGAGCAGCGAAGCGTCGATGCGCTCGCTGCCGGTGCTCATCACGCCGAGCTTGCCTTGCAGGCGGGCCTTCAGTTCATCGCGGCTCCACGGCGTGTCGGCCGGGTTGTCTTCCACATCGAAATGCGTGCGGAGGCGGGTGGTGATGTCGTCGAAGGTGGCTCGCGTGACGAGGATCGATGGGCGCACGTTGTCTCCTCAGTTGTTGCAGCGCGCCTCGAGCGCGTCGATGAAGGACCGGTCCCAGCGGCCTTCCTTCATCGCCTTGATCGTTTCGGCTTCGGCCGCCAGGTGCGCGAGCGCCTTCTCGATCAGCAGCCCGGCTTCGTCCGGCGCGAAGGCCAGCAGTCCGTCCTGGTCGCCGACCACGATGTCGCCGGGATTGACCACCATGCCGCCCACACTCACCGGCACATTGATCTCGCCGGGGCCGTCCTTGTAGGGGCCGCGATGCGTGATGCCGCGCGCATACACCGGGAACTCGCGCTCGCGGATCTCCGCCACGTCGCGGATCGCGCCGTCGATCACCACGCCCTGGAGGCCGATCTGGGCCGCATAGAACGTCAGGATGCCGCCGACCACCGCGTTGTTCAGGTCGCCGCCGGCATCGACCACCAGCACGTCCCCGGGGCGGCAGAACTCGAGCGCGCGAAGGTAGGTCAGGTTGTCGCCGCCGCGCGAGCGCGCGGTGACCGCGGTGCCCGCCATCGTCGGGGCGACGGGCTTGTGATAAGGGGCGAGCCCCGTGGTGCCGATGTTGCGATGCATGTTGTCGCTGAGCGCCGCGACGGGGATCTCGCGCAGTGCGGCGAGGATCTTCGGATCGACCGCATTGGCCGACGGGTTCTTGCGGATGGCTTTGTAGGGCATGGTGTCTCTTTCGATGTTCAGCGCAGTTCGGCGACCGCGCGCGCGATGCGCGCGCAGCCTTCTTCGAGGTTCTCGATGGATGTGGCGATCGACAGCCGGAAGTACGGCGAGAGGCCGTAGGCCGTGCCCGCCACGGTGGCCACGCCTGCGTTTTCCAGCAGGTACATCACGACATCCCCGTCTTCGTTCAACTGCTTGCCCGAAGGCGTCGACTTGCCGATCAGGCCCGCGCAGTTGATGTAGAGATAGAACGCGCCGGGTGGCGTGGCGCAGCTCAGGCCGGGGATCGCATTGATGAGTGCGAGCGTGCGGTCGCGCCGCTGTTTGTAGACAGCCACGCTCTCGGTCACGAAGCTCTGGTCGCCGTTCAGCGCCGCCGCGGCGGCGGCCTGGCTGACGGAGCAGCAGTTGCCGGTGGATTGCGACAACAGCGTGTCCATCGCGAAGATCAGGTCCGTCGGTCCGGCCGCGTAGCCGATGCGCCAGCCGGTCATTGCATAGGTCTTCGACACGCCATTGACCACCAGCGTGCGGTCGCGCAGCGCGGGCTCGACCGCGAGGATGTGCGGCGTGGCCTGCCCGTCGAAGCGGATGTGCTCGTAGATGTCGTCGGTCATCACCATGACGTGCGGATGCCGCAGCAGCACTTCGGCGAGCGCGCGGTATTCGGCGGCGGTGTAGCTCGCGCCGGTCGGGTTGCTCGGCGAGTTGATCAGCAGCCAGCGCGTGCGCGGCGTGATCGCCGCTTCGAGCTGCTCTGGCGTGAGCTTGAAGCCGTTGGCCTCCGGGCACGCGACGATCACCGGCGCGCCTTCGCAGGCCAGCACCATGTCCGGATACGACACCCAGTAGGGCGCGGGGAAGATGACTTCGTCGCCGGGTTCAAGCGTGACCGCGAGCGCGTTGTAGATCGCGCTCTTGGCGCCGCTGGTCGCGATGATCTCGTTCATCGCAAAGGCGAGGCCGTTCTCCCGCTCCAGCTTGGCGACGATCGCCTGCCGCAGCTCGACGGTGCCGGCCATCAGGGTGTAGCGGGTCGCGCCCTTGTCCATGGCTTCGGCGGCGGCGCGGCGGATGTGTTGCGGCGTGTCGAAGTCCGGTTCTCCAACGACGAGGTTCACGATCGACTTGCCCTGGCGGCGCAGTTCGTTGGCCCGGTCGGCGGCGGAGGTGCTCGGCGACGGCTTGATTCGCCGGACGCGGGCGGCGATGCGGGAGGTGTTCACGGCTCTTCCTTGGGGTGGGGGATGCAATGGGGCGTACGGTACGCAGATCGCTCCCACTCGGCCAAGACGAGTTCGCTCTGGTTCGATAGGCAGAGCTTATGGTGCCGCCCCATAGCCGCTTCGGCGCCCCGGTGCTAGGCTCGGGCTTGGCTTTTGCTTGGGGACAAGGCGTGAACCTCAGACGCCTCAAATACTTCGTCAAGATCGTGGACATCGGCAGCCTCACACAGGCCGCCGAAGTGCTTTTCATTGCCCAGCCGGCGCTCAGCCAGCAGCTCGCGACGCTCGAAGGCGAAGTGCGGCAGCAGTTGCTGGTGCGTACCAAACGCGGCGTCACGCCGACCGAAGCCGGCAAGGTGCTTTACCGGCACGCGCAGATCATCCTGCGGCAATGCGAGCAGGCGCGCGTCGACATGGAAGCGGCAGGAGAAGGGCTTTCGGGTCAGGTGTCGGTGGGCCTCGCGCCAGGCACCGCGGCCTCGGCGCTGTCGCTGCCGCTGTTGCGCACCGTTCGCGCGCGGCATCCGGGCATCCTGCTCTACCTCAACGAGAACTACGGCACCACGCTGAGCGAACTCATCATGAACGGCCGAATGGACCTGGCCGTTCTTTATGGCGACAAGGCCATCCACGGGCTGACCTTCCTGCCGCTGCTCAAGGAGCCGCTGTACCTCGTCGGTCCGGCGACCACGCCTGCGCCGGCGGCCCCGGTGCGGCTCGCCGACTTGCGAGACATGGAGCTGATGCTGCCGCGCCCGTACAACGTCGTGCGCAAGCTGGTCGATGCGGCCTTCGTGCGCGCGGGCATGGTGCCGCATGTGGTGGCCGAGATCGAATCGGCGTTCACGCTCACCGCCGCGATCGCGGACGGGCTGGGTGCGAGCATCCTTCCCGCTTCCATGGCGCGCGAAGTGGTTGCGGCCTGCGGCGCGTGGCAGTTCCAGATCGTCGAGCCGGTGATCGAGGCGCCGCTTGCGCTGTGCCAGTCGGACCATCTGCCGCTCTCCGAGCCCGCGCAGGCGGTCAAGGACATCCTGCTGGAGCTGGTGGTCGACCTTGCTGGGACCGTCACGTCCACGCCCGAGCCGGAGCTGACCGCGCTCTCCTGACCGGCCCGTCATAAGCGGGCCTTATCCCGGCACAGCCATTCCGTCTTTGGCAGCAGGCTGCCGGGCCGGTACCTTTCATGCCAATCAAGGACGTTCTGTCTCGACGACGGACCCGGCATGAAACAGGAACAGATCAAGACGCTCATCGACGCACTGGCCACCTCGGACCTCTCCGAGCTGGAGTACAGCGAGAACGGCAGCACGCTGCGGCTGGTGAAACGGTCGGCACTGAACGACGCACCGCGCCGCGCAACGCGGCAGGCATCGCGCATCCCCGCGGCCGATAGCCAAGATCAGGCGACACCTGCCGCACCGACGCCCGCCGAATATCCGGCGCCGCTGTACGGCGTGGTCCATCTGCAATCGAGTCCCGGCGAGCCGCCTTTCGTCCAACCGGGCCAGGCGATCAAGGCCGGGCAGACACTGTGCGTGATCGAGGCCATGAAGGTCTTCAACGAAGTGCACATCGATCACGACGCGACGATCGCCGAAGTGCTGGTGCGTTCCGGGGAAGAGATCGAAGCCGGCCGGCCGCTGTTCCGCCTGATGGCGCAGGGGTGACGCGATGTTCGATACCGTCCTCATCGCCAACCGTGGAGAGATCGCGCTGCGCATCCTGCGCGCCTGCCGCGGCCTCGGGCTCAGGACCGTGGTGGTGCACTCGGAAGCCGATCGCGACGCGGGCTACGTCTCGCAGGCCGACCAGGCGCTTTGCATCGGCCCCTCGGCGCCTGGCGAGAGCTATCTCAACCAGTCGGCCATCCTCTTCGCCGCCGAAGTGAGCGGCGCGCAGGCGATTCATCCGGGCTATGGCTTCCTCTCGGAGAACGCGGGCTTCGCCGACCGAGTCGCGCAGGCGGGCCTCGTGTTCATCGGCCCGAGCGCCGACTGCATCCGCACCATGGGCGACAAGGTTGCCGCCAAGCGCGCGATGCGCCTGGCTGGCGTGCCTTGCGTACCGGGGCCGGACAACGGCCTGCCGGACGATCCGGAAGCCGTCAAGGCACTGGCACGCGATGTCGGCTACCCCGTGATCGTCAAGGCCGCAGGCGGCGGTGGCGGACGGGGCATGCGCGTCGTACAGGACGAGGCTTCGTTGCCCGAAGCGATGGCGCTGACGCGCGAGGAAGCACGCCGCGCCTTCGGCAATCCCGAGGTCTATATCGAGAAGTTCCTGCTGCATCCGCGCCATGTCGAGATCCAGGTGCTGGCCGACAGCCATGGCCATGCGGTGTGGCTCGGCAGCCGCGACTGCTCGCTCCAGCGCCGTCACCAGAAGGTGATCGAGGAAGCGCCGGCGCCGGGCATCGACGAAGCGCTGATCGCCGAAGTCGGCGAGCGTTGCGCGGCTGCTTGCCGGCAGATCGGCTATTGCGGCGTCGGCACTTTCGAGTTTCTCTACGAGCGCGGCGCGTTCTATTTCATCGAGATGAACACGCGCCTGCAGGTCGAGCATCCGGTGACCGAGATGACGACCGGCATCGACATCGTGCAGCAGCAGATTCGCATGGCGCGCGGCGAGCGCCTTTCGTTCGCGCAGGGCGATGTGCGCTGCCAGGGCCATGCGATCGAGTGCCGCATCAATGCGGAAGACCCGTCGAACTTCGCGCCATCGCCCGGCCGCATCACCGGCTGGAAAGTGCCCGGTGGCTTCGGTGTTCGGGTGGATTCGCACGTGGGTGCGGGCTACCGCGTGCCGCCGTACTACGACTCGATGATTGCCAAGCTCGTCGTGCAGGGCGCAAGCCGTGACGACGCGATCGACCGCATGCGGCTCGCGCTCGCCGAGATGCAGGTCGATGGCATCGCGACCAATGTGCCGCTCCATCGCGACATCTTGCGCGACGAAGGCTTTGCGGCCGGGGGCGTGGACATCCATCATCTCGAGCGTTGGCTTCAGCAAAGGAGCACGACATGAATCCGCAGGCGACCGTTGCCAAGTCGCACGCGTCCGTCAAGGCGCCCACCGTGCCGCTCGCCGGCACCATCAGCCTGCTCGGCACCACCGGGATGCTGTTCGAGGCACCGGGCGAAATGGCTCTCGCATCGCAGCAGCGCATCTGGGCACTGGCCCGCGAGGCGCAGGACTGGTCCGAGGTGCGCGAAGCCGTGCCGGGCATGAACAACCTGATGCTGACCTTCGAGCGCCCGCCGCGCGATGCCAAGGCACTCGCGGCGCTGGAAGCGCGCGTGCATGCCGCATGGGACTCGGCCGTTGCGCTGCCGCTGGAGGGCCGCGTGGTCGAGCTGCCGGTGGTCTACGGCGGCGAGGGCGGGCCGCACATGGCGGATGTGGTTTCGCACACCGGGCTCAGCGTGGACGAGATCGTCGAGCTGCACAGTGCGCCGACCTATCCGGTGTACGCACTCGGCAGCCATCCGGGCTATTGCTACCTCGGCGGCATGGACCCGCGCATCGCCACGCCGCGCCGCAAGGTGCCGGTGCTGAGCATTCCGGGCGGCGCGGTGTCGATTGGCGGCGCGCAGACCGGCGTGTCGGCCTCGGCCGGTCCGAGCGGCTGGAACACCATCGGAAGCACTTCGATGTGCTTCTTCGACCCCACGCAGGACCCGCCTGCGATGCTGCAGCCCGGCGACATGATCCGCTTCCGGGTGGAAGGAATCATCCGATGATCGAAGTCCTCTCATCCGCCGCGCTCGCGACCGTGCAGGACGCGGGACGCAAGGGCAGCCTGCGCTGGGGCGTGGGCACCTCCGGCGCCATGGACAACCTCGCGCTCGCTGCCGGCAACCTGATGCTCGGCAACGACGTGAACGCAGCGGCCATCGAAGTGCCGGTGTTTCCGTTCAAGGTGCGCTTTGGCGAAGATTGCGCGTTCGCGCTGACCGGCGCCGATTGCGCCGCGCGCCTCGACGACACGCCGCTGATGCCCTGGTGGGTGCATCAGGCGCAAGCGGGCCAGGTGCTCACGTTGGGCCTGCCGCAGGGTGGTGCGCAGCGCGGAAGCCGCGCGATGCTGTGCGTCGCCGGCGGCGTGGACGTGCCAGAGGTGCTGGGCTCTCGCAGCACGCAACTCCGCGGTGCTTTCGGTGGGCATGAAGGCCGCGCCCTGCGGCGTGGCGACTCGCTGCGCGCGGGCCGCGCGGGTGAAGCGCACCGCACCCACTTCGGGCTTGTTCCGCCTTCGTTGACGCTGCCGTTGCAGGTCGATGGCGTGCCAGCGGTGCGCGTCCTGCCGGCCGCCGAATACCTGGGATTCGAGAAATCCTCGCGCGCCGCCTTCTGGGCCGGCGAATGGAAGATCACCGCGCAGAGCGACCGCTATGGCTACCGGCTGGAGGGCGAAGCACTGCAACCGGTGGCGCCGATGGAGATCCGCTCGCACGGAATCGTGCCCGGCGTGATCCAGGTTCCGCACAGCGGGCAGCCCATCATCCAGATGCGCGATGCGCAGCCCTCAGGTGGCTATCCCAAGTTCGGGACGGTCATCGAGGCCGATCTGTGGCGCCTCGGGCAGGCGCCCATCGGCAGCCGCATCCGATTCATCGAGGTCGACTGGGCCGAAGCCGTCGCCGCGCTGGACGAGACCGAAGCGTGGCTCGGCAAGGTGAGCCGCATCGTGGAACTCCACCGCAGCGCGCCGCAAAGGAAGTGACATGCCGACCGCAGACGAACTGAAGCAGATGGCGGCATGGCTGGCCGGGACCGACATCGGCCTGCTGGAACTGCGCACGCCCCACGGCGTCGTGCGGCTCGGCCGCGAGCCGGCGGCGGGCGATGAGATCGTGCAACTGGAAGATGAAGCGCTGGACGACGAAGCCGCACCCGCGCAGGCGATTGCAGGCGCACCGAGCGTGGGCGTGTTCCTGCACGCGCATCCGTTGCACAACAAGCCCGTCGTCCGCGTGGGCGAACGGGTGAAGGCGGGGCAGGGCCTCGGTCTGGTGCGGATCGGCCCGCTGCTGCTGCCGGTCACTGCGCCCGCTGCCGGATTGGTGACTGGTGTGCGGGAAGAGGTTGGCGCGGCAGTGGGCTACGGCACCGCGCTTTTCGAACTGCACATCGACTGAACGCGCAAAGGACATTCACATGGACATCGATCTGAACGCCGATCTCGGCGAAGGCTTCGGCCCCTGGCGGATGGGTGAGGACGAGGCGCTGCTGGAGATCGTCTCCTCCGCCAACATCGCCTGCGGCTTCCATGCCGGCGATCCGGTCATCATGAACCGCACCGTGCGTACGGCAGGAACCAAGGGCGTGGACATCGGCGCACACGTGGGCTTTCCCGACCTCATGGGCTTTGGCCGCCGGCAGATGCAGATCGACACCGCGGAACTCGCCACCTACGTGACCTACCAGCTCGGCGCGCTGGCGGGCATGGCGAAGTCGGCCGGGCTTCGCATGACGCACATGAGCTTCCATGGCGCCCTGGGCAACATGGCGGCGGCGGATGCCGCGCTGGCGGAGCCGCTGGTGCAAGCGGTCGCCGATTTCGACCGCGATCTCATCATCAGCTCATCCGTGAGCCGTGCGATCGAGGGCGCGGCCGAACGATGCGGCCTGCGCGTTGTCACCACCTTCCTGGCCGACCGGGCCTGCGATGACGAGGGCCTGCTGGTGCCTCGCAAACTGCCGGATTCGGTGATCCACGATCCGGATGCGGTGCTGGCCCGGGTGCGGCAGCTCCTGGACGACGGCACGGTCACCAGCTACAGCGGCAAGCGCATCCCGATGAAGGCCCGTTCGATCCTGGTGCACGGGGACACGCCGGGCGCGGTGGCGCTGGCGCGCGCGGTACGCGGCGTGGTCGAGTCCGGCGGGCGCGTGGTGCCGGTCTCGCAGCAGCTTGCGGGGGCTTCCACCCAAGCGTTCACCCGGACATAAGGACGCCTTATCTCTCCACAGACATTCCGTCTTGGCGCCAATTTGCGCTGATCGATACAGTGAAATTTCATTAAGGAAAGAAGCAAAGATGCCGTTCTCCGACTACAAGACCGCTCTCGTCACCGGCGCCTCGTCAGGCATCGGCGCCGCCGTCGTCGAGCGCCTTTGCAAGGAAGGCCTGCAGGTCCATGCGATCGCCCGCAGTGCCGGCAAGCTGGACGAGCTTGCCTCCCGCACCGGCTGCATTCCCCATGCACTGGACGTCGCCGACGTCGAAGGCATCACGCGGCTGGCAAAGGAAGTGCCCTTCGACGTGCTCGTCAACAACGCCGGCGTCGACCGGCCGGGCTCGATCCTTGCGGCCGACGCCGAGGGCATCGACCTGCTGGTGGACGTGAACCTGCGCGCCGTGCTGCATCTGTGCCGGCTGGTAGTGCCGGGCATGGCGGCACGCGATCGCGGGCATGTGGTCAACATCAGCTCGATCGCGGGTGCCTACAACTTCAACGGCAACAGCACCTACCACGCGACCAAGGCGGCGGTCAGCATGCTGTCGCGCCAGCTTCGCATCGACCTCTTCGGCAAGCGCGTGCGCGTCACCGAGATCTGCCCGGGCCGCGTTGCGACGGACATCTTTGCGCACGTGCATGGCGATTCCGACGAAACCTACAAGCGCTTCGTCGAAGGATTCGAGTTGCCGAAGGCCGAGGACATCGCCAACGCCATCGCCTTCGCGATCGCCGCGCCGATCGCGGTGAACGTCGGCCACATGGAGATCACGCCGACCCTGCAGGTGCCGGGCGGACTCTCCACCACCCGGCCGCAGGAAGCCAAGGCCTGAGGCCCGGCGCCACGGAACACCACGAAAGGGGGCACGGATCATGAAAGACTTCGATCTACTCGCCGTCCTTCTGAAGCCCGAGTTCGGCGCCATGCTGCTGCATGGCGTGGAGATGACGCTGAAGATCGCGGCCGGCTCCTGGCTGCTCGCGATGGCGATCGCGATCATCCTGCTGGTGGTGCGGCTCACGCCCAACCGCATCGCCGAACGCGTGGTGGCTGCCTACATCTCCTACCACCGCAACGTGCCGACGCTGGTGCAGCTGATGTTCTGGTACTTCGGCATCTTCAGCGTGCTGCCCGATGCGGTGCAGGCCTGGCTGTCGGACCACAACGCCGAGGCGCTCATCTCGATCATCGCGCTGGGGCTCTGCCAGGCCGCGTACTTCAGCGAAGACATCCGCTCGGGGCTCCGCGCGATCCCAGCGGGGCAGGCCGAAGCCGCGCGTGCACTGGGCCACGGCTACATCGGCTCGATGCGACACGTGATCCTGCCGCAGGCAATGCGCAACGCGATTCCGGCGCTGGTCAACCACAGCGTGTCGCTGTTCAAGAACAGCAGCCTCGCGATGGCGATCGGCGTCGCCGAACTGACCCACGCGGTGAAGGAAGTGGAGAGCCAGAGCTTCCGTGCCTTCGAGGCCTACAGCGTGGCCACGGTGCTCTATCTCGTGCTGTCGCTGATCATCATGACCATCGGCGCGTGGGTCGCACGGCGCTATCGCATCGCAGGAGCGAGGTAAGCCATGTACAGCATCTTCGAGATCCTGCGCGACAACTGGCTGCTGCTGCTCGTCGGCCAGTACCCGAGCGGCCCGCTCGGCGGCATCTGCGCGACGCTGATTCTTTCGGTGCTCGGCATCCTGATGGCGTTCCCGCTGTCGGTGCTGCTCGCGCTGGCGCGTCTGTCGCCGTGGAAGCTCCTGAGCTGGCCTGCGGCAGTGCTGGTGTACGTGGTGCGCGGCGTGCCGCTGCTGATGGTGATCCTGTGGGTCTACTTCCTGGTGCCGCTGCTGATCGGGCGCGATGTCTCGGGCTTCACGACCATGCTCTGCACGCTGGTGATCTACGAAGGCGCCTACCTGTCGGAGGTCGTTCGCGCCGGCATCCAGGCACTGCCCAAGGGGCAGGTCGAGGCGGCGAGATCGCTCGGGCACAGCCATCTGGGGACCATGTGGTACGTGATCCTGCCGCAGGCGCTCTACAACATGCTGCCGAGCATGCTGAGCCAGTTCATCTCCACGATCAAGGAGACCACGCTCGGCTACGTGATCAACGTGCAGGAACTCACCTTTGCCGCTAACCAGATCAACAACCAGTTGTTGACCAAGCCGTTCCAGGTGTTCTTCATCCTTGCCGTGACCTTCTACGTGGTGTGCTTCAGCCTCACGCAACTGGCGCAGTGGGTGGAGCGGCGCATTGC
The DNA here is from genome assembly GCF_014192575.1 of Variovorax sp. Sphag1AA. Taxonomy (GTDB): domain Bacteria; phylum Pseudomonadota; class Gammaproteobacteria; order Burkholderiales; family Burkholderiaceae_C; genus Variovorax. The sequence continues at coordinate 130,206 of NZ_JACHYC010000003.1, forward strand.
CCACAAGCGGCTCGGCATGAAGCCGGCAAAACCCGTCGAAAACCCGGCTTCCCTGCCGCCGACGGTCGCAACGAATCCTTGAGAGGAGACAGAAAGCATGGCCCCCGATGTCGACACCCCGATGATCCTGTTCTCCAACATCAACAAGTGGTACGGCGACTACCAGGCGCTCACCAACGTCAATGCTGAAGTGAAGCGCGGCGAGGTCGTCGTGGTTTGCGGGCCGTCGGGCTCGGGCAAGTCGACGCTCATCCGCACCGTCAACCGGCTTGAAGAAATCAAGTCAGGGCAGTTGCTCTTCGACGGCCACGACATCCATGCGCCGATGGGCAGCGGTGCACTGAACAAGCTTCGCAGCCGAATCGGCTTTGTCTTCCAGAGCTTCAACCTGTTCCCGCATCTCTCGGTGCTGGAGAACATCATGCTGTCGCCGACGCGGGTGCTCGGCGTGAAGCGCGCGGTGGCGAAAGACAAGGCCATGCAACTGCTCGAACGCGTGGGCCTTTCCAACAAGGCCGGCGCCTATCCCGCGCAACTCTCCGGCGGTCAGCAACAGCGCGTGGCGATTGCGCGTGCCCTTGCGATGGAGCCGCCCGCGATGCTGTTCGACGAGCCGACCAGCGCGCTCGACCCCGAGATGGTGGGTGAAGTGCTCTCCGTCATGCGCAGCCTCGCCAACGAGGGCATGACCATGATGTGCGTCACGCACGAGATGAATTTCGCGCGCGAGGTTGCGGACCGTGTCTGGTTCATGGATGCCGGCCAGATCCTCGAGAAGGCCGAGCCCAAGGAGTTCTTCTGCAACCCGCAGCATCCGCGCGCGAAGCGATTTCTTTCCGACCTGCGCGCGCACTGAGTCGCCGCCATTCCACCCTTCACAGCAAACCACGTCACCTGGAGTTCATCATGTCGAAGAAGACTGCGATCCGTCTGGCCGTCATCGGCTGCAGCCTGTCCGCGTTCGCGGTGCTCGCGCACGCGGACCAATGGGACGAGATCAGCCAGCGCAAGGAGCTCAAGTGCGGCACCTTCGCCGACGTCCCGCCTTTCGCCGCGCCCGATCCCAAGACGCGCGAGATGGTCGGATTCGACGTCGACCTGTGCAATGCGCTAGCGAAGCAGCTCGGTGTGACGGCCAAGGTCACGCCGCTGTCGGTGGAGGCGCGCGTGCCGGAGGTCAAGCTCGGGCGCGTCGACGTCACGGTCGCGAACCTTGCCTATACCAAGAGCCGCGGTGAGCAGATCCAGTTCAGCGACCCGTACTACATCGCCAAGGAGATGCTTGCAGTGAAGGCCTCGGATCCGGGCACGAGCAAGGCCGACTTCAAGGGCAAGCGCCTGAGTTCGACGAAGGGCTCGACCTCCGAACTGTCGATCAAGATGAACGGCTCCGAGCCCGTGACCTTCCAGGACACCGGCTCTGCATTCATGGCGGTGCAGCAGAACAAGTCGGTCGGCATGGTTGCGAACACCATGACCATCACCAAGCTGGTCAACCAGTCGAAGACCTCGGGCGTCGAGCTCAAGATGATCAAGGAGCCGATGGTCTACCAGCCGATCGGCATCGGCATGAAGAAGGACGAGCCGGTGCTGCTCTCCAAGGTCAATGCCGCGCTCTATGCGCTCGACAAGTCGGGCGAGATCGACAAACTGTGGGCCAAGTGGCTCGGGCCGAACACCGAATACAAGCTGACGCGGGACGAGAAGGTCACGCCGCTGGCGGACCTGAAGTTCGAGCTGCTGCCCTAGTCCTCATCGATGCCTCATTGACGGCCCTCGCCGTTCTCGTTCAACCGCCAGTGGGCTCGAGGCCCGCGGAAGGTGTAGCGATCACGGTAGCCGCGCGGACTGGTGCCGGTCGCGCGCGCGAACATGCGGCAGAAGGCGCTGGTGTCCGAATAGCCGCAGTCGTGCGCGATCTCTTCGACTGAGCGCCAGGTGCCCTCCAGCCACATCTGCGCACGCTGCACGCGCAGCTCCTGCAGATATTCCTGCGGCGTCTTGTTCAGATGCTGGCGGAACAGCCGGGACAGGGTTCGCTCGCTGATCGAAGCGGCTGCCGCGGCATCCGCCAGCTTGAGCGGCCGGCCGGCATTGGCCTGTATCCAGGTCTGCGCGCGATACAGCGGCGTGTCGCGTGACTGGCCCATCACTTCCTTGCGCGTCATGGTGGCCGACAGGGCCTGCCGTTCTGCATTGAGCAGGAGCTTCTCCGCACCGGCATGGGCGAGGTCTGCGAGACCGGCATAGGCGGCAAGGTGCAGCACCAGTGCGTGCATCAGCGGCGGCGCCGCTGCGCAGACGATGCCGTGCTGGACGACGATCGGCTCGCGCGCTTCGATCCTGACGTCCGGAAACTGGTCTTCGAATCCAGACTGGTAGAGCCACGGGATCGGCGCGAGGGTAAGCCTTCCGGATTGCGCGAGCAACCAGACGCTGGTGCCGCATGCGCCGACCAGATGGCCTGCATCGAGTCGCTCGCGAATCGTCTCCACCAGCTTCGCGTTGCGCGAGGCCAGCCGGCGCAGCGCGGGTATCGACCGCATCTCCAACGGAGGGAGGAGCAGCACGCGTGGCCCTGCGATGGGCTTGCGGGCGTAGAGGCGCTCTTCATCGCAGATGCAGACCTGCGCGTGCCACTTGTGCGTGCGACCTTGTGCGTCGACGAATCGCCATGCGACGGCCGGCAATCGATCGCGAGGATTGCGTGTTCGCGCAAGTGCATTGAGCTCGCGAAGAACGTCGATGGCCGACCACAGCGCGCCGGGCGCACCGCCTTCGGGAAGCATCAGGTCGAAATGAACCATTGGAAACGGAGTGGCCGAAACAGCACATCAAATGGCCGGATCGAACATTGTGACAGCGAGGGCGCGAACCTACGATTCGCCGCATCTTTCAAACCCAGGAGCCGTTCGCCGTGATTTCGCCTCGCACCAGGAAGTCCTTTGTCGCGCTGTGTTGCAGCGCCGTGTTGGCTGGGAATGCGGCTGCCGCCTGCGTCTCCAAGCCGGTGACGCTGCTCGTGCCGTATCCGGCGGGTGGCCTGTCGGACGTGATCGCGCGGACGCTGAACCAGCCGCTGTCGCAGCAGTTGGGCCAGCCGGTGCTCGTCGACAACCTCGGCGGCGCGGGTGGATCGATTGCCGCGCAGAAGGTGCTGTCCGCGCCGGCGGACGGGCACATGCTGTTCCTGGGGTCGCCCAACGAAGTGATCCTGACGCCGCTTGCGAATGCGGCAGTCAAGCTGCGCCATGACCAGTTCACGCTGGTCAACCCGGTCACTGTCAACCCGCTGGTGATGCTGGTGCGCAAGGACCTCCCGGTGCGAAACATCGACGAACTGGTCACCTATGCGCGCAATCCGGCGAACAAGCCGCTGAGCTACGGCAGCGTGGGCTACGGCTCGCTCTATCACTTCGCCGGTGAGGATCTTTCGGCTCGCATCGGTGTGCCGATGCTGCACGTGCCTTACAAGGGCGGTGCGCCGCTGATGACCGACATGGGCGCCGGCCAGGTGGACTTCACGATGATGCCCTGGGCCACGATGTACCGGGGACTCGAGAAGGACGGCCGGCTGCGGATCCTCGGCTGGGTGGGCCCGAACCGCGACGAGCTCGCGCCCGAGGTGCCGGCCTTCGGCGAAGGCACGCTTCTGAAGAACTTCGAATACTCGACCTGGTCGGGCGTGATGGTCCGCAAGGAGACGCCGGCTGCGACGTTGAGCTGTCTGCATCAGGCCCTGACTGCGGTGCTGACGCAGCCCGAGGTGAAGAAGGCGATCCTCGATACCGGCTCGCGCCCCGCCGCGCCGCAATCGCTGGAGGACTCGGCGCGCAAGTTCTCGGCCGAGGCCGCACGCTTCCAGGCATTGGCAAAGTCCATCCAGCTTCAACCGCAATGACGCAGAACACCATGCAGCCGGTACGCGCCTGGGCACACGAGCGCGCGGGCCACTACACCGCCATTCGCCGGCAGATCCACAGCCACCCGGAGCTGGGCTTCGAGGAATACAAGACCAGCGATCTCGTGGCCGAACGCCTGCAAGGGTGGGGCTACGAGGTGGAGCGCGGCATCGGCGGCACCGGGCTGGTGGCGCAATTGCGGCGAGGGCAGGGCACACGCCGCCTCGGCATCCGCGCGGAAATGGACGCCTTGCCGCTGACCGAGCTTGCAGAGCGTCCGCATGCAAGCCGACGCCCCGGCGTGATGCACGCGTGCGGTCATGACGGTCACACCACCATGCTGCTGTTCGCGGCCGAATACATCGCTTCGCAGTGCCGGTTCGACGGAACGCTGAACCTGATCTTCCAGCCGGCGGAAGAAGGGCTCAACGGCGCCTCGCGGATGATGAGGGAGGGCCTGTTCGAGCGCTATCCGTGCGACGCGGTCTTCGCCATGCACAACATGCCGGGCCTTCCGGCGGGCCAGCTCGTTTTTCGCGATGGGGCGCAAATGGCGTCGGGCGATACCGTCGTCATCAAGCTCAATGGACGCGGCGGGCATGGCGCCATGCCGCATCTCGCGACCGACCCGGTCATGGCGGCGGCGAGCATCGCGCTCGGGCTGCAGACCGTGGTGTCGCGCAACACCGACCCGCTGCATTCGGTGGTGGTGACGGTCGGCGTGCTGCATGCCGGGACCGCAAGCAATGTGATCCCTGACAGCGCCGAGTTGCAGCTCACCGTGCGCGCGCTGGACCGGGGTGCGCGCGACCTGGCCGAACGCCGCATCCATGAACTGGTGAACGCACAGGCGCAGAGCTTCGGTGTCGCCGCCGAGGTGGACTATCGGCGCGGCTATCCGGTGCTGGTCAACGCTGCCGCCGAGACGGAGTTCGCACGTTCTGTCGCGCGCTCGCTGGTGGGTGCGCAAGGCATGGTGGAGATGGGTCCGCCGGTGATGGCGAGCGAGGACTTTGCCTTCATGCTCGAAAAGGTGCCGGGGTGCTATCTCTTCATCGGCAACGGCACGCACATCATGGAAGGCGGCTGCAGCGTGCACAACCCGCACTACGACTTCAACGACACGCTGCTGCCGGTTGGGGCGGCCTACTGGGCCCGCCTGGTGGAGCAATACCTGCCTGCTGCCTGACGATCGACATACGCGGCGCGGATGGTCGCAATCCGACTGGGACATACCTGCCCATACAGGCGCTAGGGATTGCCCTAGATCGCGCTTGATTCTTGATTTGGATCAAGCAAAGGGGTTAACAAAGTTGACAGTGATTACTAATCTTGCGGCTCGTGCCCGATGAGGGGCACGGCCCCCGAAGGGCCGTCAAGAGAAGGTAATCACGATGAGCGTCGACAAGAACACACATTCGTCCGGCACGGACATGCCGTGCACACGCATCGCGATCTCCTGAATTCGAAAGCGATGCATGGTCACTTCGGCACAGCGCTGCAAGCAGATGCTTCGCAAGCTGCCGCTGTTCCAGTCCGCGAAGGAGGCGGACCTGGACGCGCTTGCGAGCCTCGCCCGGCTCGACATGCTGCCGCGCAAGGAGATCCTCTTCGAGCGCGGCGATACCTGCAGCGGGTTCCATGTGATCGCCTACGGGCGCATCAAGCTGTCGCTGATCTCCTCGCAGGGTGTGGAGAAGCCGCTGCACATCGTGGAGCCCGGCGAGACCATCGGCGACATCACGATGTTCCTGGAGCGGCCCTACTACCTCACGGCCGAGGCGCTGGAAGATTGCCTGCTCGTGTATGTGTCGCGCCAGTCGATCATGGAACTGATCCAGCGCGACAGCCACTTCGCGCTGCGCATGATGGCGAGCCTCTCGCTGCGCATGCGCATGGTGGTGGACGACATGGAGTCGTTCCTCCTGCAGCCGCCCGCCGCGCGACTGGCGACGTACCTGATGCGGCTCGTGCCGCCGGGCGCCTCACGATCGGCCCGCATCGAACTCACCATCAAGAAAAGCGTCGTGGCTGCACAACTCAACCTGACGCCGGAGACGCTGTCACGGTACTTCAAGGAAATGAGCGACGGCGGCCTCGTCGCGCTCGAAGGGCGCTCGGTCCTGATCCACGACGTCGAGAAGCTCGCCGAATACCTCGCGACCAAGTCCAAGCCCGCGAAGAGTTGATTCCCTCCCATGTCACACCCAAGCACCGCCAACATCATGAACTCGCTCAATACCACGCCTCATGAAGTCACCCTCGATGCGCTGCTGGCCGGCTCGCGCGACGCCGCGATGGACGACCCGACGGATCGCTACAACGTCCCCGCGCTGGAGCGGGGCCTGCGGATGCTCTGCGCATTCGGCGAGGAGGACAGCGTTCTGTCCGCGCCTGAACTGGTGCGTCGCTTCGACTTGCCGCGTTCGACCGTCTTCCGGCTGCTCACCACGCTCGAGAGCCTGGGCTTCGTCGAGCGTTCCGAAAGCGGGCGTGATTACCGGCTCGGCCGCGCGGCGTTGCGAATGGGCCTCGACTACCTCGCCATGCTGGAACCCGCGCAACTCGAAGCGCCAGTGCTGCAGGGCCTCTGCGAGGAACTGGACCTGCCGTGCGAAGCGCTCACCGGCGACGAGGACGCCGATGAAGCCCGCATGGCAGCGATGGCGCAGCGCGTGCGAGCCAAGGTCGCGGGTATTGCGGCGCTCCTGAATCCGGCGCCGGCCACAGGCGGCGGCACCGTCGTGCCGCTGCGCAGCGGTGTATCTGCTGCCGACCCCCGCCTCTGAGCGACAAGTTTCCCAACTCCCGAAAGAAAAAATGAAGAAAGCAGTAGTGGCCGCGGCCGCTTGCATGGCCGCGGGCGTCGCCTGCGCGCAATCGAGCGTGACGCTGTTCGGCGTGCTCGACGCAGCCGTGACCTACACCACGGGCTCCGGCCCGCTGTCCACCAGCAAATGGCAACTGAGCAACAGCGCCAACACCTTCAGCCGCCTGGGCTTCCGCGGCACTGAAGACCTCGGCGGCGGCTACGCGGCGAACTTCTGGCTCGAAGCGGGCCTGCAGAACGACAACGGCAGCGGCTTCACCACCAACACCAACAACCAGGCCAGCGGCAACACCACGCCCGGAGGCCTGACCTTCAACCGCCGCTCCACCGTGAGCCTGTCGGGCCCCTTCGGCGAGGTGCGCGCGGGCCGCGACTACACGCCCACCTTCTGGAACACGGCGCTGTTCGATCCGTTCGGCACGGGCGGCGGCATCGGGGCGAACCAGATTTACTTCACCGGCTTTGGTGGCCTCACGTCGGCGACGGGCACGCGTGCCTCCAACAGCGTGGGCTACTTCCTGCCGCCCACGCTGGGTGGGTTCTACGGGCAGTTGATGTACGCCATGGGCGAGAACGACTCGCGCTCGGACATTGTAGGCGTGCTGCCGACGTGGAACCACAACGACGGCAACTACGTCGGCGGGCGCGTCGGGTATCTCAATGGCCCGTTCAACATCGCCATCGCTACGGGTCGCACCACCTACACGACCATCGCGGCCAGCCAGCCCGTGTCGAACGACCTGCGCGTGTCGAACATCGGCGCATCGTGGACCTTCGAGCAACTCTGGAGCCTGAAGCTGATGGGCGAGTACTACGACGAGTCGCAAGGCACTGTGGACGGCAAGGGCGCTTTGGTGGGCTTCAACCTGCCGATCGGCGCGAGCGAGATCAAGCTGTCGTACGCGCGTTACGAGCGCGAGCCGGCGGGCAATGTGCCCAAGCCGACCACGTCGAAGTGGGCGCTGGGCTATGTCTACAACCTCTCCAAGCGCAGCGCCGTGTACGCGACGGTGGCGCGCATTTCCAACAGCAACGGGGCCGCGCAGGCGCTCAGCGGCTCGACGACTTCGCCGAACCACGATTCGACCGGAACCGAGTTCGGCATGCGCCACGCGTTCTAGGCGCCGTCCGTCGGCTCGGCCGGAATCGAGTGCGGCTTGCGACATACTCGTCGATTCCGCCTCAACATCCGGCCGCAAGCGCCGATAACACGAGCAGGCCTTGCTGCACGTGCAACGTCGGACGTTCGGCAAGGCGCGTGCAACCCGCGCGAGCGTTCCATGAACCTTCGAAGACTCCAGATCACCGGTCCCTCCGGCTTGCCCTATCGCCTGGGCGGGATCATGAACGTCCATGACGGCGAGGTCCTGCTCGGCACGCTCGACCCGGTACCGGTGACCAGCGACGGCAGCGAGGTTCACATCGAGCACTTCCGCCCCGCGAACGTGGTGCGCGATGCGCAGATCCATATCGGCCGGCTGATCTTTCTCGAGATCTGCCAGTTCCTGGCCGAAGGCTTCCACCAGGTGCAGACCGTGAGCTTCGCCTTCACGCGCCGGGTGGACATCCTCGGTGGTGGTTCGCAGCAGGCCGCTGCGCGCGCCGAGACCATGGAGCGCATCGGTGCGGTCAACGTCACCATCGCGCCCCACGCCATGGCCGGCCACTTCGTGGTGGCCGGGTGCTGGCACTACAACCGGGAGAACCTCCGGGCACTCGGCGTCGTGCTGGTCGAGGAGCGCCTGCGCTACACGAAGTGGGCCTCGCAAGCACGGCCGGCGCCGGGCGTCCTGAAGGGGTTGCGCAGCCTGCTGGTGCGCTAGGGCTGTTCCAGCACCTGCCGGACCCGCTCCCTGAGTGCCGGAATCACCTCTTCGTCGAACCACGGGTTGCGCTTCAGCCAGACGTTGTTGCGGGGGCTCGGGTGGGGCAGGGGGAGCATTGCAGGCCAATGGGTGCGCCATGCACGGACCGCCTCGGTCACCGCGCTGCCGGCACCGCCGTCGAGATGCCAGGCCTGCGCGTATTGGCCGATCGCCAGCGTCAGCTTGATGTTCGGCAGGCGGGCCAGCACCCGTTCTCGCCACGTCGTTGCGCATTCCGGCCGGGGCGGCAAGTCGCCCGAGGTGCCGGTTCCGGGGTAGCAGAAACCCATCGGCACGATGGCGACCACGGTGGGGTCGTAGAACGTCTCGCTGTCGATGCCCATCCAGAGCCGCAAACGGTCGCCGCTCGCGTCGTCGAAGGGGATGCCGCTCTGGTCCACCTTTCTCCCGGGCGCCTGGCCCGCGATGAGGATGCGCGCGGCCGGATGCGCCTGCAGGACGGGCCTCGGCGGCTGCGGCAGTTGCGGCGCACACAAGGTGCACGCGCGGATGTCGCGCAGCAAGGGTCCGAGGCTGCGGGTTGTCACGGCCTGAACAACCGGTAGATCCGGTCGTAGAAGTCTGAAGGAAAGCGCCAGTAGCGCGCGCCGCCGGGCGTGACCTGCTCGTCGAGCCCACGCCGGGGCGGCGGCGCGTTCAGCACGAACTGCGCGAGCATGTCGCCACTGACCCACGGGTCGTCGTACCAGAAGGCATGCGAGTTCTCGGGCAGGTTGGGGATGTCCTTCGGATCGACGCGGATCAGGTCGAAGCGCAGCTTTCGCGATGCGTCCACGAGGAAGCGGGTCTGCTCCTCGTTGAGCTCGGTCACGTCGGGCCGGCCCGCGCGCGAAGCCCGGCCGACCATGGCTGCAAAACGCAGCACCGAATCGTTGAGGTTCGCCGCGATGCTCACGCGCTCGATGATGTCGAAGTAGCCGCCCAGCTCGTTGACGAAGCGGCGCGTGTCGATGTCGGGCGCGGTGAAGTAGATCTGCCCGAGCCTCAGGCGCTTCTGGAGCTGCTCGCGCGACTCGCCGGGGCGAGGCGTGCCCAGGCGCACCAGCGCGGGGCTCAGGACCTGCGCACCGGCGCTGTAGGCCAGCACGTCGATCTTCGAGGCGGTGGTGTTCTCGGCCAGCAGCTCGACCATGCGCGCGAAGGGCTCGACCGTGGCTTCGGCATTGCTGACGTCCGTGAGGTAGCGCAGGATCGATCCGGCCGAAGGCCACATGAACACCAGCACCACCATGCGCCGCCCCGTGAAGTGCCGGAACTGCGCTGCCTGCGCGGCTGCCCGGGGCACGGTGTTGTTGGAGCCGTGCACGTAGATCAGCAGCTCGCTGTTCGGGCTCGCGGCCAGCGCCTCATTCACCATCTTGAAGAAGGCCTGGGCATCGGGCGAGTTCTTGACCGCCTCGCCGGACCGCAGCTTGGCCATCTGCTCGAGGCGGTCGAGGTGAACGATCGGCCGTTCGTCCGGATCCGCGCTGGTGGAAAGCCGATGCAGCGTTTCCCAGTCGAGCGCTTCGTCGCCGACGCGGACGTGCGCCACGCCCATGCGCAGATCGTCGCTCGGCACGATGGTGTGGATCGGGTCCGGGTGTTCGATCAGCGCCAGCCGGTTGGTGGCGTAGAACACCGGCACCTCGGTGGTCTTGAGCTTGGCGCCGATCTTCTCGAAGGGGTCCACGTCGCCGTTGCTGAAGGACGCCGGCGTCGGCATGAGCCGTACTGGCGCATGGCACGCTGCAAGCAGCCCGGCCAGAAGCACCGCGCAGACGATTCTTGCCGTGGTCCCGAGACGTCCCCTGTTGCGTTGTTCCATGGCGGTCGAATCGGGGGCGTGCGTAGCGGTCATTCGTGAACGGATGGCAGGGCGTGGATGGCTGATGACGGATGCCTGCCGCAGGCAGGTTCCGGACCCGTTCGCGAGTATAGGCAGCGGCCCCGCCCCGCACTTCAGCCGACGAAGGCGCCCTGTGCGTTCAGGAGCGTCTGGCTGACGAAGCTGCTCGCGCGGCCGCCGTCCGCGTAGTCGATGCGCCAGCCATCGACATCGACCGACCGGCGGCGCTGGAATTCCGCGAGCACCTTTGCGCGCGAGGGGTTCGCGCCCGTGCTCGCGATCACCTGCGCCGCATAGCGGCCGGCAAGGTAGCCGGCGAGGCTCACCGGCGTCGGTGCCTCGTCGAACAGGCGCTGGAGCGCATCGCGATACGCACGCACCACCGGCACCTTGCTGGAACGCGGGTTGGGCACGACCTGCGTGAAGATGATCGGCACCGATTTACCCGGATTGAGCTGCAGGAAGGTGTTGGTGTCGACGTCGGCGAGGCACACCACGTAGCGCTGCGTGCCGCGCCGGCTCAGGCCCTGCGTGAACTGCGCGAGCTCGATGCCTGCGCCCATGAAGACCAGGAAGAAGGGCGCGTCGGGGCGCAGTTGAGAGGCGTAGGTCGCCGGATCCTGCCCGGCCGGGACGGTCAGCGTGCGCAGCTTGATCTTCAGCCGGCCGCCGATCGCTTCGGTGCTCGCGCGAAGGGCTTCGGCCCGCGCCGGGTTCGGGTAGACGATGCCGAGCTCGGAAACACCCATCTCGGCGAGGTTCTTGAGCACGTAGCGGATCTGGTCCTCGCGCGAGGCGAACAGGCTGAACACGTGCGGATCGCTGTCGAACTGCGAGTCGGCAAGCCACGGTGCGACATGCGCGATGTCCAGCTTGGCCGCGGCCGCTTCCTTCAGGCTCGACAGTGCCAGTGCCTCACCCACGGTGCCGAGCAAGGCCACCTGCGCGGGGTCGTTCTTGACGAGCTGGATGGCATTGCGCGCCGCCACGGCCGTGCCGTCGGTTTCCACCGTGGAGAGCTGCGGCGCAGCGCTGTTGGCCTTGCGCAGTTCAGCGAAGGCGAGCCGGATGCCAGTCGCATAGTCCCGGGAAAATTCCTGCTGGTCCGGCGACATATCGAGCAACTGCGTGACCCGCGGACCTGCGGTGTCTGCGGCGCGCGACTGGGCCAATGCGAGCGCCGGCATGCCGGCGACGGCGCACGCGGCGGTTGCCGTCGTGGCCTGGAGCAGGCGGCGGCGCTGGAGAAATTTCTGTGAATCCATGCGCCGCGAGGCTACGAACTTAATATTTCAAAAATACGTCTGGTTACTTATCCGGCGTGAACTAGGTCACGGATCCTCGTGCAGCGCGTCAAGGGAAATATTTCTTTGCGCTGCTCTTTCGGTGGGCATCGCAATGGAAGCCAAGCGGGATGCGCCTCGGGCGAGATGTCCAGCGTGTTATCCACAAGGTTTTCCACCGGCCGCGGGGAAAAGCGCCCCTTGACTTTCACGTTTCGCCGTTCGCGACCATGCAACTGTCCCTTGGGAGTGACGCACATTCGCGGCTTCGCGGCATGCGTGCCGGGCCGTCGGGCTGTTGCCGCGCCCTCGGACTTTTCCACATCCGAGGCGAGCGGCTACTTCACGCTTGATTCGGCGTTGCAGGAGGCGTCGCCGGCGAGCAGTCGCTTCAATCCGCGTACACGCCTGCCGCCTTGATGATCGGGCTCCACTTGGCGATCTCCGCCGCCACGAACTTCTTGTGGCCTTCGGGCTCGATGCGGCCGTCGTTCGCGACCACCGCGCCGAGGTCTTCCTGCTTCCGGATGAAATCCGGGTCCTTCAGCGCGACCTTCAGCGCGTCGTTGATCTTCTTGGTGATCGCAGGCGACGTGCCCTTCGGCGCATAGAGGCCGTGCCAGATCGTGACCTGGAAGTCCTTCAGGCCGGCCTCCTGCAGGGTGGGCAGATCCTTCAGCAATGGCGTGTTGAGCCGCTTGGCAGTCGTCACCGCGAAGGCCTTGACCTTCTTGCCTTCGATCTGTGGCGACGTATTGGTGGTCTGGTCGCACAGCAAGTCGATCTGGCCGCCGATCAGGTCGGTGATCGCGGGTGCAGTGCCCTTGTACGGCACGGGCGTCATCTCGGTCTTGGTGGCGCTCTGGAAGAGCAGGCCGCACAGGTGCGAAGCCGAGCCCACGCCCGCGTTGCCGAGATTGATCTTGCCCTTGTTGGCCGCGATCCAGGTGGCGAGTTCCTTGTAGTTGTTGGCCGGGATGCTGGGCCTGGAGATCAGCGTCATCGGCACGTCGTTCACGATGCCGAGGTATTCGAAGTCGGTCTCGACCTTGAAGCCCGGCTTGCGCACCAGCGTCGGGATGGTCGCCATGCCGATGTGGTTGAGCAGCAGCGTCGTGCCGTCCGGTGCAGCGCGCGCCACCTTGGCCGCGCCGATCGAACTGCCGGCGCCCGGCACGTTGTCGACCACGATCGTGGCGCCCAGTGGCTTGCGCAGCGCTTCGGCGAGGTCGCGTGCCACGCGATCGGTCGGGCCGCCCGCGGCAAAAGGCACCACGATGTTGATCGTCTTGCCGCCCGGATAGTCCTGGGCGTGGGCAGCAGCAACGGTGGCGAAAGCAAGGGCGGCGAATGCAAAGACTTTCATCAGAAAAAACTCCGGAGAGGAAAGAAGAAAAAAGGAAAGGCGCTCAGGGTTGCCGCATCGGCACCCGGCTCTCGAGTGAAGCCGGATGCCAGCCTGGCTGGATGTGGCAGTCGTTCTTCCCGTCCGGGCGATAGCGCGGCATCACGGCCTTGCACAGCAGGGCGATGCTCTCCGGCGTGGGCTTCTCGCCCTTGTCGATCCAGTCGAGCAATGCGGTGAAGAGCGCCGGATATTCCGAATCGCTCAGGTAGCTGTGTTCGCGTTCGTCGCCGAAGGTCTGCACCAGCTTGTCGCCGGTGCCGGCCGATTCGCGGATGCGGCGGTAGAGGTCTTCCAGCTCGACGAAGGCCGTCGGGTCGTTGATCGCATGCAGGGTCACGGTCGGCAGCGAGGTGCGGCCCGTGGGCAGGCTGTCGGCGGCCAGTTCGCCCTGCGCCTGCGGATCGGCCGCATAGCGCGCGACGCCAGCGTTCAGTGCCGCGTCGTCGTTCGAGCCGTGATAGGTCACACCGATGTTGCCGAAGGGGTTGCGCCCGTCCAGCCGCGACTGAACCAGATCCTGGAAGAGCCAGGTCGCCCACGTCAGATGGCCGACCAGCGAGCGTTCTTCGATCTTGGTGGCGGTAAGGATCGTCTTCAGCCGCGCAGCCTGCTCGGGTGTGCGCTGCGCTGCCGGCAGGCCCACGCCGGTGCACTCCTTCACGCGCGCAGCGAGGTCGGCGCGTGTGAGCTTCGAGTCCTTCGGCAGACCCATCCAGAGCGGGTACTGCGGCTCATCGGGCCGCGGGTGGTTGCGGCAGACGTATTGGTAGACCGCACGCAGGTCGAGGCGGAAGTCGTAGGCGTTGTTGCCGCCGCCAAGCACGCCGCTCGTCAGCAGAAGGCCGTCGTACGGGCTCTTCGCGCCCGGCGGTGCATACAGCTCCGCAGCCTTCGAGGCCACGCCGCCGCCATAGCTCTGTCCGTGCAGCAGCGTGCGGCGCGGCGTGCCGAAATGACTCACGAAGATCTGCCGCAGGCGCTCGGTGTCCTCCGCCGCCATCGTCACGCCATAGCCGCCGCGCCGATACGTGGACCCAGCCCATGCATAGCCTGCACGCACGGTGACAGCCCAGCGCTTGAGGTCTTCTTCGCTGCGCTCCAGCTTCGGTGGCCCGGTCTCGGGGCCGCCGTGCGCGTGCATCACGAGCACGCGGTTCCAGTCCTTCGGGATCGCGATCCAGTAGAAGGCGCCTGCGCTGTCTTCACCGGTGAAGCACCTGGCCGATTCAGGAACGGGTGCGGGGCAGTGGGTGACGTGCGGCCCCCGGTTCACTGCGGCTGGCGCAGGGGCGGCGCCGGCGGCCGCGGAGCAGACGGCTCCGCCGATGATCGCCGCGCACGCGAGCTTCAGATACATGGATCGATCGAGCGATGAGTTCAATGTCGTAGTCCCAATTGGAGAGCCGCGCCGTTGTTGCCGTTGGCCGAAATGAATCCGAGCAGGCCGCCGCTGAAGATGAAGTTGCCCGGCGCTGCGCCGCTGCCTTGTGCCACGCCCAGCACCGGCGTGTCGTAGGCCAGCGTGTCCACGCTGCTGCCCAGCGACAGGTTGGTGCCGTTCACGACGGCCGCGCTTGCCTGCCCGTTGTTGTCCGCGACCGCGAACTGGCCGTCGGCCGTGCCCGAAGCCAACGTGGTCTGCGGCGCAAACAGGCGCATGCCGTAGCTGCTGGCCGACTCGCGCACCAGGAAGAGCGGCACCGTCACCGCGCCGACCTGCCCGAAGATCGCCGAGCCCGAAAGCGTGCCACCCGTGGTGACGGCGCTGCCGGTGGGCGAAGTGGTGAAGACATCGAAGGCATTGCGCGACTGGTTGTAGCTCAGATAGCCCTTGGCTGTCGATGTGCAGGCGGCGTCATAGACCATGAAGCTGCCGCTCGTCGGATCCTGGCAATGCTGGAAGGTGCCGGCATTGCGTACCCGCGATGCGGCGCCATAGGCGGTGGCGCTGCCGTTCGCGGCGTACTGCACGCCGACCACGTTGAAGATGTTCGCCACCGGGTTGAAGACCGCGGGCGAACTCGCGTTGTTGAACGTGTTCTGGAACACCAGCAGAGGCACGAAGCCCGAACCCGTGGGCGCCGCCACGCCGCCCTGCACGGCCCCGCCGGCCCCGAAGGTGAAGCTCGCGCCGTTCTCGTTGCTCGTGTAGGTGCAGTTGCCACCGGCCACCAGCGTGCCGCTGCGCTGCGTGCCTCCCGCGCGCTGCAGGCTGGCGTCCACCGTCACGGTGTAGGCGAGCGTGGAAGGGTTCAGCGTGAAGCTCAGCTCTTCGCCGAGCGCGTCGCCGCCCTTGTAGGTGGTTGCGCTGGTCGGCAGGTTGGCGCATGCCAGCGGGTCGCCCGCTTCCTGAACGCAGCTGTAGTTGATGGCTGCGTCGGCGCTGCCGCTGCCGTTGAACTTGGGCCATGCCGGGAATAGGCACAGGGGGCGCGTGCGCCCGTAGGTGCCGGCTACCGTGTCCATCGCCACGCCAGTGGCAGGTGCCAATCCGTTCTGCACCCAGTTGTCGAGTGCACTCAGCGAATCCCATGCGGGAATGAAGACGCCGGTGCCGTGGCCCATGCCCGGGACGGTGTAGAAGCGAATGCCCTTGTCCACTGCGCCCTGTCCCAGCGTGGACACCACCTGCTTGTAGTAGTTGATGGTGGAGTTGTTGCTGATCACCTCGTCCGCGAGGCCATGCAGCAGGATCAGCTTGCCGCCGTGCGCGAGGAACGGCGACAGGTCCGGGTTGGTGGCGTCGGTCATGGCCGACACCTGCTGCACCCGCGCGGTGTAGCTGCCGGGGTTGAGCGGATCGAAGGTCAGTGTGTCGAGTGTCGGGACGCGGGTGACGAAGTACTTGGCCCACTGATCGCCGGTGACATACATGTTGGCGTCGGCGGTGGTGGCCGGATTGCCGGGCACCGGGCGGGTGCCGAGGTCGCGCGTGGTGTAGGGGCCGGCGACCTGCGCGCCTTCCAGCAAGTTGTAGCCGCCGGCGACCGTCACGCCATTGGCCAGCGCGTAGCTGCTGAAGGTCAGCGGCGACTCGATGGTCTGCACGGTGGCGAGCTGCGCGTCCGACAGGCAAGTGTTGCCAGTGTCGATGCCGCCAGGGCAGCGCAACTCGGCGAGGATGTACGCATTGAGCTGACGGCAACTCTCGACGTTGCTGACGATGTTGTCCACGACGCCATCCAGCTTGTCGCAGGCGTCCTTCACGGTCTTCTGAACCAGCAGGGTCTTGGTGAGGTTGAGCCAGCCTGCGGCGCCGTTGTTGTAGAGCGCGCGGCCCACCGCGATGTTCGACAGCCGCGTGCCGCTGTAGTTGAGCGCCGGCTCGTTGGCGATCACGCCGTCGTAGTCATTCGGCCAGCGCTGGATGTGCAGCAATGCGTCGCGCCCTCCGGTCGAAGTCCCGAGGAAGTACGCCTTGCTCGGCAGGCGACCATAGCGCGCCTTGATCAGCACGTAGGCGATGTCGTGCGTCTTCTTGAGTGCATTGCCGCCGTAGTTGGCCAGCGATTCGTCATTCATGGCGAAGGTGCCGTCGGTGATGCTGCCGCTCTGGTGGCCGGCGTCGTCCCCGTACGTGGCGTACCCCATCGCCAGCGGCGCCTGCTGGCCGGGCGGGCCGAAGCGCACGGGCTCGGTGCCGTCGATGAGCACGCCATCGAAGCCGCCACCACCGAAGTGAATGGCCTTGGTGTTCCATGTATCCGGCAGGTTGACCGCGAAGTTGATCACCGGCGCGCTCGAGTCCAGGGGCTGGATGGTGCCGCGCACCTTGCAGTAGCTGCCCAGGCTGTTGCCTGCGTCGCCCGCCGCCACCGCAGTGGCACTGACGACACTCGCGCTGCCGCTCGGCAGGCCGATCTGGTTGGCCGCGATGCTCATGCCGGCGAGCGAATCACAAGCGGCCACCATCGGCGCACCGGTGCTGCCGTTGTCCGATGTCCCGGTGCTGCCGCCGGTTTCGCTGTTCGCCGAAGAGGCCGTTGTGCCGCCGCCACTGGGGCTTGTGGAGGACGATGGCAAGGCCGCGAAGCCGCTGTTGCCGCCACCGCCCCCACAGGCGGATAGCAGCAGGGCGAGGCCAAGGCCGCCGAGAAGGGAAAGCGCATTTGCGCGATGGTGCAAGGGCATCCGTTGTCTCCGTTGCGGCCTGGAAATCGACCGCTTTGTCTTTTGGAAGGCGCGACGATAGAGACGGCCCGATATAGGGTCAAATAAAATAATCGACCACTTTTCAGACGAAAAAAATATGGACATCCGCGCGCTGCGCTACTTCGTTGCGGTGGCCGAGACCGGCCACATGACGCGTGCGGCCGAGCAACTGGGCATCCAGCAGCCACCGCTGAGCCAGCAGATCAAACAGCTGGAACGCGAGCTGGGCGTGCTTCTGTTCCGTCGCCATCCGCGCGGCGTCACGCTCACCGATGCGGGCCATCATTTCCAGGCCGAAGCGACGCGCATGCTTGGGCAGATGCAGGCCCTGCGCGAACGCATGGTCCGCGTGGCCAAAGGGCAGGAGGGGAGCCTGTCGGTGGGCTTCACCAGTTCGGCCGCATCGCACCGCTTCGTGCCCGAGGCGCTGCGCAGCTTTCGGAGCCAGCACCCCGGCGTCGAACTGCAGGTGCGCGAGGCCAATGCCGCCGACCTCATCGAGGCACTCGCTGCCGGGCGCCTGCACTGCGCGTTGCTGCGTGCACCAGTGGCGCATCCTGAAGGCCTGCGCTTCGACACCCTGCTGCGCGAACCCATGATCGCCGCGCTGCCGATCGACCATCGTCTGGTGCAGAGACGGGCGCGCCAGTCGTCGCCGCGACCGCTCACGCTCGCGCAGTTGTGCGAGGACGGATTGATATTGGTCCGCCGTCCGGGCGCGCCGGGCATGTACGCGGAGCTGCTGGCGCTGTGCCACACGCGCGGCCTGCGCCCGCGCGTGGTCGCAGAGGTGGATCGCATGATGACCAACCTGAACCTCGTGGCCGCCGGCGTCGGCCTGTCGGTGGTGCCGGCTTCCATGAGCGGGGTGCACGCGCACGCCATCGCCTATGCGCCGTTGGCCGGTTGCCGCTCGCTGGACGCACCGCTCACGCTAGCCTCGCGCATCGGCGAAGACAGTCTGCCGGCGCTGAACTTCGCGGCGCAGTTGCGCGCCAGTGTCAAGGCATGAAGGACAGGCTCTCGACTCTCCTGCCTCGCCGCGCCGTGTTGCGACTGGGGATGGCTGCTTCGATCGGCGTGACCGGTCTGACGTGCCGGGCGCAGGCCTTGTCGATGCCCTGGCCGCAACGCCCGCTGCGGCTCATCGTGGTCTATCCGCCCGGCGGCGTGAGCGACCTGATGGCGCGTGCCTTGGCCGAGCCGCTGTCGCACGCGCTTGGCGTGCCGGTGCTGGTCGACAACCGCCCCGGTGCCGGCGGCAGCGTCGGCCTCGACATCCTGTCGCGTGCCGCACCCGATGGCCACACGCTGGCGCTTTCCGCCATCAGCCCGCTGACGCTGATGCCGCTGATCGTGCGCACGCCCTACGACCCGATGCGCGCCTTCGTGCCGGTGGCCGGTGTGATGCGCACGCCGGTGCTGGTGGTCGGCACGCCGGCCTTCACGGGCCTCGACTTCGGCGATGTGATCGCGCAGGCTCGCGAGCGACCCGGCGCATTGCGCTGGGCGACTTCAGGCGTGGCGACGATCGGGCATCTGGTGCTCGCGCAGGTGCGGCTGCAAAGCGGCGCGGCCATCACGCACATCCCGTATCAGGGCGGCGGGCCTCAGCTCAACGACGCGCTCAGTGGGCAGTTCGAAGTGCTTTCCACCAACCTGGCGTCGCAGCAGCTGCAGTACATCGCAGCGGGCCGCCTGCGGGCGCTGGCCGTCGGCGCGCCGGTGCGCGTCGATGCGCTCCCTGACGTACCCACATTGGCAGAGCTCGGATTCAAGAGTGCCAATCGCGACTCGCTGTTCGGCCTGTTCGCTCCTGCAGGCACACCCGCCGCGCTGGTGCAGCGGCTGAACGCGGAAGTCGAGGCCGTACTGCAGGACCAGACGCTGCGCCAGCGCTTGCGCGATGCGTACAACCTGCCTTTCACCGGCAGCAGCGACGACTTCGCACGTGAGATCGCCCGAGACCGCCAGCGCAACCGGGCACTGATGGAAAAAGGTCGCGCGCAGTTCGAGTGAGGTTCGATGCGGTCGCGGCCCCGATCCGGAACGCTATTTGAGCGGAACGACGATCAGCTGCAGTGCGCTGCGCAGACCGCCTTCATAGGCCTCATCGGAAGGAATCGCGCCGCCCGGCCGCGTGATGGCGCCAGCTTGCGGAGCCACGGGCGCTTTGGCGACCTGGCTGCTTTCGGGGAGGGCCTCCGCCCAGCGTGAGGCGGCCAGCATCATCGGCTCGTCGCGCCCCGGCAGCACCATGCCGGCGAGACGTCCGGCCGCATCGAGCACAGGTCCTCCATGCGTGGTCCCGGCGACGCCGATGCCGATGCCGAGCTTGCGCGGCGCATCGCCACTCTGGAGCGTTCCGAAGAAGCCTTGGCTCAGCCACGGCCACGCAGGCGTGGCGTCCTGCTGCGCGGCATATTCGAATGCGAAGCCCGCGCTTCCCGCGAACGGATCGCGGGGCGCCAGCGCTGGGAGCCCCTCGGAGGGCAATGGCGGATTGAGCCGCAGCACCGTGACCGCATACGACGCCAGCGGCTGCGTCGCTGAATCGACATGTGCGCGCGTGGTCCGGCCCAGTCCGTCGCGTACCCAGATGGCCTGTGTTGCATCGGGCCGCAGCGCGGCGCTCGGCACGAGGGCCAACGTCCCGTTGGCGATCAGCACGCCGCCCGACACCACGCGAGCCGCCTCCGTGATCGGTGGCTGGTCGCCCATCAGGAGAGGCTGTGGCGCCATGCGCTGCGGTGTCTGCAGCATCGCTCCGGTCGCGACTGGCGTGGGCGATGCGAAGGCCCGGCGCACTTCCAGCGCGACCGGGTCCTGCGGCAATCGTGCGAGCGTCTCGCGCAGCACGCGGTCGGCGAATTCGTTCTGTCCGCCCGCGCGCAGCAACCATGCGTAGAGGCCGCCCGCAGGGCCGGATTCGAGATGCGCACCGGCCACGTGCGCGCAGAACGCGAGCGCCTTGCGGTATTGCCCGGCCTGCATGTAGGTGCGCACCAGGCCCATTTCGGTATCGGGTGCGTGCAGCATCATGGCGGCGCGCTCGAAGGTGTCGTTGGCCGCCGAGACCTCCCCGCGCGCCAGTTCGCCTTCGGCGCGCGCCAGCAGCTTCGCGCGCGCATCCATCTGCGCCGGATCGTTCACGCGGAAGTCGGTGATGGCGGCGGCGGAGCGGGGCTCCTGCGCGCCGGCATGCGCCGGCAGTGCCCCTGCAAGCACCGCCATCAGCAGAACACCGGCTCTGGCTTTCAATCGACCGTCCTTCAGGGGAGCGCCGTGATGCGCGGAATCGCCATCGCCGGGAGCGTCGGGTCGTAGGCCGCCTTCGGTGCCTTGTAGCCGCCGACCAGGTACGCAGTCAGCGCGTCGATGTCCTGCGCGCCGCCGAGCGAGTTGGTGCCGCCCAGCAGCACGGTGAAGCCGTCGCCACCCGTCGCCATGAAGTTGTTCACCGTCACGCGGTAGGTCTTGCTCGGGTTCTGCACCACGCCATTGACGACGATGTTGTCGGCGGGACCGGTCACCGCCGGCGGCGTCACGGTCACGTCGGTCGGCGTGAGCGTCACGTTCGTGATCTTCGAGCAGGCCGGTGCCGAGGCGCTCCAGGCGTACTTGAGACCGTTCGACACCTGCATCACGCGCTGCGCCGTCTGGCCCATGCAACCGGTGAACTGCTGCTCGAGGAAATCCTTGAGCTGCTGCGCGGTCAGCGTCATCGTCACCAGGCTGTTGCCGAAGGGCTGGACGGTGAAGGCGTTGCCGTAGGTCACGTTGTACGGGTACGTGCCAGCCGCGTTGACGAAGCCCGGGCTGCGAACGCCACCCGCATTCATGAAGGCCATCACCGCGCCGCCGAGCGACGCGGGCTGCGTGGCCTGCAGTTGTGCATCGGCGATCAGGCTGCCGGCAGGCATCTCGCCCGCGGCGTTGGCCGTGTTCGGCAGGCCGGTGGTGATGGTGCCGATCACCTGGTTGGCGAGCGGCGAGAGCTGTGGGGTGACGGTTGGGTACTTCACCGTGCTCATCGGCATGATGACGAAGACGCTGCTGATCAACGATTCGCAGGTCGCCCTGATGATGCTGGGATCGCTGACGACCGCATGGGGTAGCGTGCTGGCCTACTGGTTCGGGACCACGCGAGAGTCCAACCGGAAGTCGGACATGCTCGCGCAGGCAGATCCGAAGAAATAGCCTCTCCCCGATAAGGGGCGAATATCGGGGATGGGGGATGGTGGCAACAGGGGGAATTGAACCCGCCTTCACCCGCTGTTTGGTGCGACCTCATGCGCTTCTACCCATGTGCCAGCCCATGCATTGACTGGCGTTGTCACCATCAAGCATACGGAATGTTTTCGGCCCGACTGGGGCCTCGGCGACGTATTCATTGCCGCGTGACCGGCTGCCGCCTCCCGGTGTTCACGTTCCGGGCATTCCGCATGCGTGATGGCCCTCACGGCTGCGCACTGCCTTGTCATTCGGCTCTCGCCTAGTTCAGGCCCACAGTTGGTGGAATTGCTGGCGCTGAACAATGCGCATGCGTGAGGGAGCCTCGATTCTCCCCGATGCTCGGCACCCTGTCTACTTAGATGCGATCCGCGATGGATTCAGCCGACTCCCGGTAGTAGGTGTCCATCAGTATCTTGAGATCCTTGTGCCTGCTGATTCGGGCCAGGGTCATCACGTCCATTCTTCGGGATAGCCATGTGAGGGCGCTTGCTCTGGCATCATGGAAGGTCAGCCCCTCAATGGATAGGGCGTCCGTGAGGTCGGAGAATGTCGCGCTCGCAATGTCTGGCCGCATGGTGAAGGGCGGGTACTTGGCGAATAGCTCGGCCCCTTTTCGGGCCAGTGGCACCTTGATAGGCGGGGAAGCCTTGCCGCTGTTCTTGTCGCGCTCCAGCACGGCCACTTTCCCGACCAGCTTCGCCGCCAGGATCTCATTCAGGCGCATCCCCGTGTGCAGGGCAATGTGGAAGGCTCGGATGGCTTCTGCCTCGCGCTCGTTCCGATTCTTGGCCTGTAGAACCCGCTTGATCAGCCGCCACGTCCAGACCTGATGGCGTGCCGGGTTGTGCTCAGGCATCCGCACATCCCCACACGGATTGATGGCCAGCACCTTCCATTCATCGACCGCTTCACGGAACAGGCAACGCAACACGCTGAACTGCCGGATGACCGTCGAACCGCTCACCGTCTCAAGGCGCTTGTTCCGCCATTCGCCTAGCTGGACGCTGGTGATCTGCGCAAGTGGCGTGTGCTCCCCAAAGTAGGCCGCCATCTCGTCCAGCCTATTGGACTCCCACTCCGCAGCGCCTGGAGCCTTCTCCTTGGCCGTGGTTGCCAGATACTTGATGCTTGCTTGCCCGAAGGTCATCCCTCCAGCGCCCTTGAGGGCGTCTAGCTCAAGTTCCTTGTCTCTGGCCCACTTCTGAGCCTCCAGCTTCTTCTCGAAGACCTTGCTGGCTCGCGTTCCATGCTTCTGGACCTCGGCTCTCCAGCCGTCGCGGAACTTCCTGATGTACGCCATGGGTGTGCGGGATTTGTGCGGGACGCTACTGTATCCCGCTTTGTCTCGCACAGCCATTCACAGAGGGCTAGATGGCGCTATTTCCTCCAGTTTCCCTGCATAGATGCCATAGGCCGGCAGCAGCGTGCGGCCGGTCGCGGTCTCGAAGACGTTGGCCGACAGCCACTTGAAGCGAGCGCCGTCGAAGGTGCCTGCCGCGTTCGAGCCCAGCCCCTTGCAGCTGTTGGGGTCCGGCACGCCGTTGGTGATCTTGCAGCCGCCGTTCTGCAGGCGGCGCAGTTCGGCCGAGCCCTTGTCGAACTCGTGATTGCCGACCGCGTTGAACTCGACGCCGATCTTGTTGAGCGTCTCGACCGCGGGTTCGTCGAAGAAGAGTGCGGAGATCAGCGGCGATGCGCCGATGAAGTCGCCCGCGCCCACCACGACGTTGTTGACGTTCTGCGCCTTCAGCCGCGCGACATACGCGGCGAGGTATTCGGCGCCGCCGACTGCAGGCCGCTGCGCCGCCGGAACGACCGTGTTGACGCCGAAGGTGCCCGGCGTCTGCAGGTTCCCGTGGTAGTCGTTGAAGCCGATGATCTTGACCTTGATCGGCTCGGGACGGCCGTGATGATCATGGTCGTGATCGTTGTCGTGCCCATGGCCCTTGTCGTCGTCACGGCCGCGATCGCGATCGTCATCGCGTCCCCGATCCTTGTCCGCGTTGTCCGAACGGCGCGACGCGGAATCGTTCTGCGCGTGCGCGGGGGTGTACATCGGTCCGATGCCTGCGGCGACCATCGTCAGCGCGCAAAGGAGCGAGAAACGGTGTTTCGACATGAGTTGCCCTCCGGGTCATTGAATGGAATGCGGGATGGGAGTCGTGAGCACGTGAGTGCGCTCACGAGCGGGGCAACTATCGAGTTCGACGGTGACGATGTGGTGACGCCCCAGGGCGCGTCGCGGACGCTACGATGGGGTCATGTTTCTGTCATGTGCGCTTCCCAGAATGGCTCGCTGCTTCTGACGGCGCTTTCATCGATGCAACGCTTTCTCTCTCCTGCCGCAATCGGCGCGGCCCTGATTGCTCTGTTCGGCTCGGCGCCAACCTGGAGTGCGGAGAGCGACATCAGCATGGCGCCCATGCCTTCGGATTCGGAGCAATCGAGCGCGCCCGCGCAGCCGCAGGCATGGACGCCTCCGCCGCGTCCCGCATCGAACGCGGCGAAGGACGTGGGCCAGGGTCAGGGGTCGGCGGCGAGCGCAGGCGGTGCCGTGTTCATGCCCTTCTCGAACGCCTCGGCGTCCCCAGCGAATGTGCCGGCTCCTCACGGTGCGACGCCCAAGGCGTCGCAGGGCACCGATACCGCCGATCTCGTGCTGACCCTCGTTGCGGTTCTAGCGGGCGTCGGCGCGGTTGCATGGCTCCTGCGCAAGGCCTGAGCCTTCGCTACTACGGCGGCGCCGCGCCGAGCGAGCCGGTCGCGAAGGCCAGCGTCGCCGCCGACGACAGCGCCTGGCTGTAGGCATCGGCGGCCGCATTGCGCGCCAGCAGCCATTGCGTATCGGCAAGAGCCACTTCCGTGACCGTGCCGACACCGTGGCGATAGGCATCCAGGCGCGCCTCGTAGGTGATGCGCGCCGCGGCCTCCAGTGCGGTTGCCGCTTCGTGGGCCGACAGGCTCGTTTGCAGCGCGGACTGTGCCTGCACGATCTGCAGCACCGCATCGGAGCGTGCCTTGTCCAGCGCCGCCGCCGCCTTGTCCACGTCGGCGCGCGCCTGTTCGACCGTGGCGCTGCGAAGGCCTCCGTCATAGAGCGGCACCGCCACGCCGAACAGCACCGATCCGCCGGCCCCGCGGCTCGTGACGTTGTTGGTGATCGACTGCTGGTCGAACGAGGGAAGGGCAGTCACGCCCAGTCGACCGGTGCCGTAGGTGCCGACCGCCGACATGAACACCTTGGGCTTGAAGGCCGCCTCGGCTGCCGCTGCCTTGGCCATGCTCGCCTTCTGCGCGGCATAGGCGGCCAGCATGTCGGGGCGCCTTGCGAGGGACTCGGAGACGATCTTCTCCACCGGTTCCGCCATCGACGCGGAGAGCTTGCGGCCCGACACATCCGCCACCTTGAGCCGGGTGAGGGGCGAGACGCCCATCGCCGAGATCAGCGCCAGGTACGTGGTCTGCACCGCGCCTTGCGCCTGCACGCGCGCGAGCTGCGCCTGTGCCGTCGCCTGGTGCGTCTGCGCGACGTCGATGACGGTGCCGACGCCGTGCTTGTAGCGGTCCTGTGCTGCGGCTTCGATCTCGCGGGCGTTCACCAGCGCCTTCTCCGCGTTGTCGACGTGCGTTCGTGCGGCTGCATGTGCGTAGAAGGCGAGGCTCACGTCGTGGATCACACGCTGGTGCGCAAAGGTGAACGCGATGTTCGTGGCCGACGAGAGCTGCTCGGTCGCGTCGACCACCGCGTCGCGCTCGCCGAAGTCGAAGAGCAGCCATTGCAGCGCCAGCGCACCGACTGCGCCGCTGCCCGAGACGTTGTTGTCCACGCCGATGCCGAGCGTCGAGTTGCGAGCATCGAAGCGCTGGTAGCCCCCGACGGCGCTCGCCGACAGGTGTGGAAGATAGGTCGCGCGCGCGATCCCTACTGCCGATGCCGCCGCGCGCGCAGTGGCCCAGGCGGACCGCGTCTGCGGGCTGTTGGACTGCGCGATGTCGATGAGCTCGGGCAGCGTGTAGGCGTGGTCCGCGTCGATGGAAGGCAGCGCGGGCGGCAAGGCCCCGAGCACAGGGTTGGAGGGCAGCACATGCGAAGCGGAGGTGCCACCCGCATCGCTGGCCGTCTTCGGAGGCCGGATGTTCCCGGCAGCATCGACCGAGGGACTCCAGGGCCGGTCAGGTGTGGGTGGCGCGAGATCGGGCGGTGGCGAAGCGCATGCGGCGAGCACGCACGCCGCTGCCAAGGACATCGACACGCTACGCCGCCGCATGAGGCCGCTCCGGCGAAGTCTCGACTGCAGTTGCATCGAGCGAGTCCGACGCTGCAAGCGTGGTCTCCAATTCGTGAAGGCGCTCGTCGACCAGCGCTGTGAGTGGGTCGCGCGTGTCCGGCGTGGGCAACGCTTCCGCGCCAGCAGCCGCTGCGTCCGCGAGACGGTCCAGTCGCGGCTGGAAGGCGAAGGCGGCGCCTTCACGTGTCAGCATCGCGAGCGGCTCCTGTAGCGCGCCGATCTGGCGCACGATCTCGCGACGCTGCGCCAGCCATTCGTCGGCGGGGCGGACCGAATCCGGTTCGTAGCGCGCGATGTCGAGGTCGGACTCGATCGCACCCAGGCTGCCGAGCCAGTCGCCAGCGGTTTCGGGCGGCCGCGCACCGGCGCGCGACTCGTCCGCCAGGCGCGCGAGAAGACCCGCAATGGACGATTCGATCCGCGCTGCGACGCCCAGCGGCCAGAAGTGCGCCGATGCCACATAGGCCACGAGGTTGCCGATCAGTACGCCGATGATCCGATCGCGGATCGTCAGCATGTCGAACGAAGGGCCCGGCCCCTGCACGGCGCACAGCAGGAACGCGAAGCCGATCTGGAAGCCCGCGTAGGAAATGCGCGGACTGCCGGCCGCGACCCAGGCGGCGATCAGCGTACCGACGAAGACCGCCGCCATCAGCCCGCCGATCGAGGTGAGCGCGGGCACGACGTAGAGCAGGGTGAGGAGTCCGAGCACCGCACCCACGAGGCATCCGGCGATGCGGAGGGTGAGTTTCTCGACGCTCTCCGCAACCGTGCCGAGCGACACGATGAAGACGGTGATGAAGCAGGTGTGGATCGTCGGCCAGCTGAGCAGCGAATAGAGCAGGTAGCAGAACATCGC
Organism: Variovorax sp. Sphag1AA; assembly: GCF_014192575.1. Lineage (GTDB taxonomy): Bacteria > Pseudomonadota > Gammaproteobacteria > Burkholderiales > Burkholderiaceae_C > Variovorax. Next base: position 156,879 of record NZ_JACHYC010000003.1, read on the forward strand.
CGCGCCGGTGGTCTTGAGCGCGAAGCGGACATGGTCGCTGTTGGTGAAGGCGTCGGGGTGGAAGAAGCCGCCGGCTGGTTTTGCTCCTGCATGCGCGGCCTCGGGTGGTGGAGCGGGTGTCGCAAGGCGTGCGAGCAGTGATGCGAAGGCGCGCTGCAGTCGGGCCGCGAGCGTGGCACCCGATCCGCTGCCCTTCGTGTCCGTTGTCGCATCTGGAGAGAGAGCAACAAGGCGACCCGTCGTGACTTCCTGTGCCCTCGCTTCGGCGGAGCGCGCAAGTGCCTCTCGCGCTTCCTCTGGCAGTTGCGCCTGTGGCGTCTGCAGCGTGAAGGCGGTGAGAGACATCAATTCGGAAGTGCCGCCCGCAGCCCGTCGCAGCGCAATCATTTCTGCCGCCGGCGTGCTGCGCTCAACGCCTGCGAGCTTCAGCCACGTGCGGATCTCGCCATCGCCCTCTCGCGCGCTCTCGGCGAACGCGTGCGCGGCTTGTGGATCGGCTCCGCGCAGCATCGCGGCCACGAGCCGCAGGCGATGTGCGAGGGCACGCTGGACGAGCTGTCGCGGCGAGGGCGCGATCAGCAATGCGACCACCGCGCCCACAGCGGCTGGAATGCCGACGAACAGCCACGCGTACAGCAGCCCCCGGGTCGCGAGTTCGCCGATCGGCATCCGGCCGAGCACGTCCAGCGCATAGGCCACGATCAGCGCCACGATCCCGCCGGCCGACCCGAGCTTGCTCGCCGAGACGAGAAACAGCAGTCCGAAGGCGATGACCGTCATGCTCGCGACGCGCAAGGGCGGCCGTTCCAGCGTGGCGTTAGCGACGAAGAGCACGAAGCCGATCAGCAGCGTGATCAGCACCGCGGCACCAACGCTCAGGAGCACGCTGGTCGCACGATCGCGCTTGACGAGGAAGAAAGCCACGTAGGCCGTGAGTGCTGGTTCGGGCGTGCCATAGAGCGTGGTGACCATCACAGCCAGGGTGCAGATCAGCGCGAGCCGCGCGGCGAATTCGAGCCGGCCCGGTTCCGGCGCGAGCAGCCGCAGCCAATCCGTCGAGGCTGTGGCCTCCGACGGGGCCGCCTCAGCGGCAGGCGGCGCCATGCCCCACCTCGACCACGGCACTGGCGCCGACGCGCGTGAGCGCCGGCGGAGGCTCTTCGAGCCGCACCCGCACCGGGAAGCGCCGCGCCACCCGCACCCAGTTCAGCGAACTCTGCACATAGGGCAGCGAACGCGGAAGGTTGACGCGATCGTCGGCGAGCACGCCCCAGCCGATACCGTCGACCACACCCCTGATCGGCTGGCGGCGATCCAGCATCGAATAGACCGTTGCGCACTGGCCTTCCTGTACCTGATGCAGGTCGGTCTCGCGGAGGTTCGCAATGGCGAACCATTCCTCGGTGTTGATGAGGGTGAACAACGACTGCGACGGTATGACCATTTCGCCCGGCGAGACCGTGAGCCCGACGACGCGCCCGTCGTGCGGTGCGCGCACGGAGGTGTCGTCCAGCGCGCGCTTCGCGATGGCCAGCGCCGCTTCAGCCGCTGCCACTGCGGCAACGCCGCCCGCATCGTCGGCGATCGCGCGTTCCGCCGCTGCTGCCTGCTCCTTGGCTTGACGCACCGAGGTGGCGGCGTCCTGCCGCGCGGTCTGCGCCTGATCAAGCTGCTGCTGCGGCACGTAGCCCTTCTGCACGAGCGGGCGAAGCCGCTCCTCGGTGCGTTCGGTCAGGCTCAGGTTCGTTGTCGCGCGGCGCGTCTGGTCGGCCGCGGTCACCGCCGCCGAGCGCTGGGTGGAGACGAGGCGCCGCTGCGAATCGAGCGCCGCGCGTGCCACGTCGACGTTGGCTTGCGCCTGCGTCACCGCCAGCTTGTAGGGCAGGGGATCGATCTGGAACAGCAGGTCGCCTTTGCGCACCTGCTGGTTCTCGCGCACCGGCAGTTCGATGATGCGGCCGCCGACGGCCGACGCCACATGCACGATGTCGGCGTCGATGGTGGCGTCGTCGGTGGAAGGCCGGCTTGCCACGTTGACGCCCACCGCCACCACGGTGCAGACCGCGATGATCGCCAGCGAAAGCGCCAGGCGGCGTCCCCACGATGAGCGACTGGCGTTCTTCGTCACAGGCCCACCCAGACCCACCAGAGCAGCGCGGCGATGGCGGCGCCGATGGCCGTGCACACGAAAAGCTGCAGCGGCAGCAATTGCGCCACGCCGCTCATCACGAAGACGGCGCGAGCGACGGCGGCACCGACCACGCCGACCAGTGCGCAGAGCAGCCACGCGGGGAAGTACGCGCCGGCAAGCGGGATCGACGGCGCGCCAGCGCAGCCCCACAGGCCCGAGGCGGCCACGAACAACAGCGCGAAACGGGCAGCAATACGTGCCTGAAGCATGACCCTCCCCCGTGCATGGAACGAAGCTCGGCGGACATATCTTCCCAAAGGAACACGCGAAAGCCAAGTCCACGCGCGCTAGACTGCGCGAACTCGCCAACCGCGGTGCCTCCATGTTCGTACCGGCTCACTGGGTCAATGCCTTGCCTCCGGGACTCTGGATGGTCATGAACATGACCGTTGCGCTGCTGCTCGGCTGGGTGGTCGGTTACGAACGCTTCTTCAGTGGACGTGCCGCGGGCAGCCAGGTCTACTGCCTGGTGTGCACCACGTCCTGCGCCGTCGCCTTGCTGGCCGGCTTTCCGACGCTCTGGTACTGGGGCACGGTGCATGACACGAGCAGTGCGGATCCGACGCGCGTCATCGGTGCGGTGCTGACGGGCATCGGCTTCCTGGGCGCGGGCATCATCGTCAAGAGCGGGCTCAATGTGCGTGGGCTGACTACTGCCGCTTCGATCTGGGGCTCGTCGGCGATCGGCATCCTGGTCGGCATCGGCTTCTATGGCCCTGCGCTCGGCCTCACGGCCTTGTTCGTGGTGAGCACCGCGATCGTCCCCGTGATCGAGCATCGCCTCCCTGCGCACTCCGCCATCGCGACCACGTTGCGCTTCCGCCGTGGCCATCGGCCGGACCCCGACCGCATCCATCGCTTTCTGGTGGAGCGCGGTTTCAGCATTCCGTCCGACAGCCTGTCGATCGACTATGACGGGGATGGTTTCGAGTTGCATTGCCTGGTCTTCGCCAATTCCATTGCGCACACCCGCGTGATGAGCCAGATCGTCAGCGACTTGAGAGATCTGCCCGAGGTGGAGCGCTTCAACGTGGCGCCATCCAGCCGCGCCTGAAGAAGGAGAACACATGACCCCCGAGCATTGGGATGCGCTGGTCGTCGGCGCCGGCCAGGCGGGACCCGCATTGGCCGTGCGGCTTGCGCAGGCCGGCCACCGGACCGCCCTCATCGAACGCGACCGCCTCGGCGGCACTTGCGTCAACACCGGATGCACACCGACGAAGACGCTGGTCGCCAGTGCGCGCGTCGCGGCGCTTGCGCGCCGGGCGGCGGATTTCGGCGTCGGCATCGGTGGCGAAGTCTCCATCGACTTCGCGCGGGTGATGGAACGCATGCGTGGCGTCGTCGGTCGGTCGTCGAACGGCCTTGAAGAGTGGCTGACGCAGACCAAGGGCCTTGAACTCGTTCGGGGCCATGCGCGCTTCTCAGCGCCCGACACGCTGGTCGTGGGCGAGCGCGTGCTGAAGGCGTCGAAGATTTTCCTGAATGTCGGCTGCCGCCCGGTGGTGCCGGACTGGGCACGCGATTCGGGCGTTGCCTTCCTCACGAGCGACACGCTGCTCTCGCTGGAGGTGCTCCCGGCGCATCTTGCGATCGTGGGAGGCGGCGCGATCGGCCTCGAGTTCGCACAGATCTTCCGGCGCCTGGGCAGCCAGGTGACCCTTTTCGAGATGGGTGATCGACTCCTTCCCCGCGAAGACATGGAGGCCGCCGTTGAGGTCCGTGCCGCACTCGAAGGCGACGGCGTTCGCTTCGAGCTCGGTTCGAGTTGCTTCGGACTCGAGCGCGGCGAGAAGGATGAGCCAGTCGTGGTGAGCTTCGCATGCGGGCCGCTTCGCGAGCACAGGGCCGCGACGCATGTGCTGGTAGCCGTGGGTCGCCAGCCCAATACCGAAGACCTCGGTCTCGATCTTGCAGGCGTCGCGACGGACAAACGGGGCTTCATCCGTGTGGACGGCCAACTGCGCACCAGCGTCGCCGGCATCTGGGCGCTGGGCGACGTGAACGGCCGCGGCGCGTTCACGCATACCTCCTGGAACGACCACGAGGTCGTGGCCGCGAACCTGCTGGACGGCGAGGCGCGCAGCATCGACGAGCGCGTGGCGCGCTATGCGCTCTATGTCGATCCGCCGCTGGCACGGATCGGCGATTCGGAGCACCAGGCGCGCGAACGCGGCGGGCGTGTCCTCGTCGGGCGCATGCCCATGGAGAACGTGGGTCGCGCCCGCGAGCGCTCCGAGACGCGCGGCTTCATGAAAGTGCTGGTCGATGCCGATTCGATGCGGCTCCTGGGGGCCACCTTCGTCTGCATCGAGGCTGACGAGGTGATCCACTCGCTGATCGCGATCATGAACGCCGGTGTCGACGTGCGCAGCATCGCGACGAGCGTGCCGATCCACCCCACCGTCAGCGAACTGATCCCGACCATGCTGCAACGGCTCCAGCCGCTCTGACGCAGATCAAGGAATCGATCGCAGGGACCTCACGCGCCGCTCAGTGCGCCGGGCCGCTGCGCTTCTGCAGCTCGCTGCGCACGTCCTTCTTGAGCACCTTGCCGACTTTCGAGCGCGGCAGATCGGGCCAGATCTCGACCTGCTTGGGCGCCTTCACGCTGCCGATCCGTGCCTTGACGAAGGCCTGGATCTCGGCCGGATCGACGTTCTTGCCCGCGCGCAACTGCAGCACGGCGACCACGCGCTCGCCCCATTTGTCGTCGGGCAGCCCGATCACCGCACTGTCCTGCACGTCGGGGTGCTGCATCAGCGCCTGTTCGACTTCGACCGAATAGACGTTGAAGCCGCCGCTGATGATCATGTCTTTCGCGCGGTCGACGATATGGAGGAAGTTGTCCGCGTCGAGGTAGCCGATGTCGCCCGTGTGATGCCAGCCGTGCCGCGATGCTTCCGCAGTGGCTTCGGCGTCCTTGTAGTAGCCGGCCATCACGAGTGAGCTGCGCACCACGATCTCGCCGGTCTCGCCACGCGGCAGCAGGCGGCCTTCGCCGTCCATCATCGCGACTTGCACCAGTGGACCGGGGCGGCCTGCCGATGAGAGCCTTTCGCGCGCGACCGTTCCGTCAGCCTTGAAGTGATCTTGCGGATGCATCATCGAGATCATCATCGGCGCCTCGGTCTGGCCGAAGAGCTGCGCCATCACCGGACCGATCTTCGTGAGCGCCTCTTCGAGCCGCGCGGCGGAGATCGGCGCGGCGCCATACCAGAAGCACTGCAGCGAGTCGAGGTTCGTCGCGCCGAGCTTTTCGTGCGCGAGCAGCATGTAGATGAGCGTCGGCGGCAAGAAGGTATGCGTGACGCCATGGCGCTCGATTGCGGCGAGGAAGTCGCCGATGTCGGGCTTCGGAAGGATCACGATCTGCCCGCCGAGCGTCATCACCGGCAGGCACAGCACACCGGCCGCGTGCGTCAGCGGCGCGAGCGCGAGATACACCGGCCGGCCATCGAACGGATAACCCATCAGCGTCAGCGCCGACATCGTCTCGAGATTGCGGCCGGTCAGCATCACGCCCTTGGGGCGGCCGGTCGTGCCGCCGGTGCCGGCGATCATCGCGACGTCGTCGGGCGGCTCGACCTGCAGGGGATCATCGGAGACGCCTTCGAGCCAGTCGGTGCACGACGGCGCGAAGTCGCACGCGCGGTCAAGGCAGACCCATGTCTTCAGCTTGGGCAGCTGGGAACGCATCTGTTCGACCATCGGCAGGAACGCGCTGTGGAAGACCAGCGCCGCGCAATCGAAGGCGTCGAGCACGTAGCTGTTCTCGGCCGCCTCGTTGCGCGGATTGATCGGGCACCACACCGCACCGGCACGCGAGATGCCGAACACGCACGCGAAGGCATGCGCATCGTTGCCCGACAGCACCGCGACCTTGTCGCCGGGCGCGATGCCCGAGCGCTGCAAGGCGCGCGCGACCCGATGGCTGAAGCGCTGCACCTGCGCGTAGCTCAGGTCCTGCCCGTTCATCGTCAGGCAGGGCGCATCGGCGCCGAGCTGCGCGCCTTTGTCGAGGTAGTCGGTCAGCCGCATGATGGGCTCAGGATCGGGTCAGCACCGGGTCCATCACAAGGCCGAACGTCTTCAGCGCGCCGAGCAGTTCGCGATGTCCGAAAGCCTGGCAGCCCGACGCGAAGCCCGCGCGACGCGGCGGTTGCTGCAGCAGCGAGTACGCGGCGAACGCCTGCATCAGTCCGGTCTGCTTGTAGTTGCAGTGGCCATGGATCACGCAATGCGCGCGTCCCATCGGGCCCGAGGCAAAGACCGAGTCGAGCGAACGGTTGAGCCGCGGGTTCTCGCGTGGTGGCATGGTGTTCATCACGCTGGCGGCCGTCTGTGCCAGCGCGGCATAGCGATCGTCTTCGTTCATGCCTTCGGTGGCCTTCAATGCCGCGGCCACGATCTGCGGCACGCCAAGCATCAGTGGGCGATTGAAAACGCCACCTAGCACCTTCACGTTGGCCACGCGCGGATCGCGCTTGAACCACACGGGGTGCGAGGTGCCGCCCCACGGCAGTGCCAGCGCGAGTTCATGCTGCCCCGGAATCGCGACCTGGTAGAGGCCGGCATCGGCGGGCCATTCGACGTACTGCTTCTGCTCGAGGTAGTAGGCCTTCGAGGTCGCCGCATTGACGAGGATCGTCTGCGTGGAAGCGATCGTCGGGCTGCCGCCCCAGAACACCGCGATGTCGAGCGTGTCGAGCCCCGGCTCTTCGAGGCACAACTGCGCCGCGATCTCGCCCGTGGTGTACATCTGCGCGAGCCCTGGCGACAGCAGCAAGCCTGCGGATGCGAACTTCGCGCCGTACTCGCGTTCCAGCGTGATGAGCCAGTCCTGCTCGCCGGTGGTGTCGGTGTAGTGGCACTTGGCCGCCAGGCAAGCCTGCACGACCTCGTGGCCGAACTTGGCGAACGGACCGACGGTATTCAGCACGACCGAAGCGCCGCTGAAGAGCTTGGTGAGTGCATCGGTGGTGTGCTGGACCTCGACCACCTCGAAGCTCGCGGTCTCGATGCCGGGCACGTTGCTCTTCATCGCGTCGTTGAGTTTCTCTGCGCTGCGACCGGCGGCGATGAAGGGGATGCCGTACTCGCGCAGGTATTCGCACACCAGGCGTCCGGTGTAGCCGGATGCGCCATAGACGACGACGGGTTTCTTGCTGCTCATGCGTGTCTCCTGGGTGTTGTTAGAGAGGTGCCTACATGCCCATGCCGCCGTCGACCGGCAAGCCGATGCCGGTGATGAAGCGAGCGGCATCTGAACTCAGGAATACGACTGCGTCGGCCATGTCGCCGACTTCGCCGAGACGACCCAGCGGCGTCTGCCCGATCACATCGGCAACGGCCGCATCGACGCTCGGTGCAAGGCCCGCGGCCACGATGTCGTTCGCCAGCTTCATGCCCATCTCGGTCGGCACCAGCCCGGGGTAGACGCAGTTCACGCGAACGCCATAGCCCAGCTTGCCCGACTCGTTCGCGGCGATGCGCGTCATGCGGTCCACGGCGGACTTGGTGGCCGAATAGCCGGCGATGGCCGGGAAGGCAATGGTCGCGGCCACCGATGCGATGTTGACGATCGAGCCGCCATGGCCCGCCGAACCGCCGGGCTTCATCGCCCGGAAGGCATGCTTGATGCCGAGCAGCGTTCCGACGGCATTGACGTCGAACATGCGGCGCAGGTCCTCGGCCTTCACATCGATCACCAGCGAGGTGATCTCGATGCCTGCGTTGTTGACGAGGAGGTCGAAGGAGCCGAGTTCCTTTACCGTGGCTGCGACGGCGGCTTCCCAGTCGCTGTCGCTCGTGACGTCGAGCTTGACGAAACGGGCGGTGGCTCCGCCGGCGCTGAGTGTCTGCGCCGTTTCCTTCCCTAGATCGGCGAGCACGTCGCCGATCATCACTGACGCGCCTGCGTCGGTCAGGGCCTTGGCAATCGCTGCACCGATGCCGCGCGCGGCACCAGTGACCAGGGCCTTTCGGCCGCTCAGGTCGATCTTCGTCATGTCTTGTCTCCGGTTGTGATTTGTGGATCGGGAAAACGAAGCGGAGGCCATGCTAGGAGTGGCCTTGACACGTGTCAAGAAAAAACTGGGCATGTGTCAAATCGCCGCTCTGTGCTATCTTTTCGGGCGTCATGCCCCGGGAAAACACCGAGGCTCAACTCGATTCCCAACTGCCGATGGACCGCATTTCCCGCACTCAGGTCGACAAGTTTTCGCAGCGCAGAGCCGAACTCGGCGAAGCGACATTGCAGACACTCGCATCGCTCGGCTACGCACGCACCAGCCTGCGCGAGATCGCACAGAACTCCGAGTACTCGCATGGTGTTCTGCACTACTACTTCAAGGACAAGGTCGATCTCATCCTGTGCAGCGTGCGCCAATACAAGGCGGTGTGCGTCAAGCGCTATGACGAGGTGATCGAAGAGTCGACCCGCTTCGAGGAGCTGATGGAGGGCTTCCTCGATGCCCTCGGCGCTACGGTGCGCGACGAGGCACCGCTGCATCGCCTCTGGTATGACTTGCGCTCGCAGTCGCTCTTCGAAGATGCGTTTCGCGCCGATGTGGCGGAGATCGACAAGAGTCTTGAGCGGATGATCTGGCGCATCATGGTTCGCTTCTCCGAACTGGGAAGCCGCGCGCTGACGGTACCGCCGAGCGTCGCGTATGCGGTGTTCGACGGCCTGTTCCAGCAGTGCCTGCTGAGGCACCTCAATGGCGACAAGCGCGCGATCTCGACGATGCAGAAGCATGTGCGCGTCGCGATCCTCCAGTTGCTCGGCGAGCCGCAACTGGCTCACTGAGAGAGCGTCGCAATCGATCGCTGATTGGCAACCTGCGGTTGCCGCCGCCTTCACAATGGTCGCTTTCCGAGAGTGGAAGGGGACCTCCAATGGACGAATTCAAGGCGCTGGCTGCCTTCGCCGGCGTAGTCGAAGCCGGTAGCTTCCGCCGGGCCGCGGTTCAGCAAGGCCTTGCACCCCAGGCGGTGAGCAAGACGGTTCGCCAGCTGGAAGACCGACTCGGCGTCCGCCTGCTGCATCGCACGACCCGCAAGCTCAGCATGACGGAAGAGGGCGCGCGTCTTTTTGCGCAGGTTCAGCCCGGGATCGCGGCGCTCCGGCACGCGGTCGAATCGACGAAGGAGGCCCGCACAGGCGTCGAAGGCGTGCTGCGCGTGACGGCCTCGCGCTCGATCGGGCTGCGCATCGTGGTGCCGCTGATCGAGCCCTTCATGGCGGAGCATCCCGACGTGCGCGTCGAACTGGAGCTCGAGGACCGGATCACGGACCTCGTCGCGCAGCGCATCGATGTCGGCTTCCGGGTTGGCGCGCAGCTCGACCGCAACTACGTCGCCCGGCGGCTGGCCGACATCCGGCATTGCATCTGCGCGTCTCCGGGCTACATCGAACGCTTCGGCCGGCCACGCACCTGGGCCGACCTGGCGCGGCATCGCTGCACCGGCTTTCGCCACGTCAACACCGGCAAGCTGATGCCCTGGGAGTACCTCGAAGGCCAGGAAACGGCCTTTCGCGACGTGCCGGCAGTCTTCTCGACCAACGACGTGGATGCGGAGGTGCAGGCGGTGCTAACGGGCATCGGCATTGGGCAGTTGCCCGGCTACGCCGCGATGCCGCTGATCCAGGCGGGCCTGCTGGTGCAACTCCTGCCGCGCCACACGAGCGAGCGAATTGGGCTCTACGTTTACTACCTGCAGGGCGCCCGGCTGCCAGCGCGGGCACGGGCGTTCATCGACTTCGCTTCTGCGCGACTCAAGGACAGCGACCACTTCTCGATCGGGCGGGCGCGAGGGGCAGCAAAGCCGTGAGCGGTATGGACCAAGATTGACAACTGAGAGTTGTCAATCAAACAGCGATTCATCTTCTAGTGCGGAACGGTTGGCAGACCTAAATTCACGTCCATGCCAACCCTGTTCCACCACCACTGAAAGGTAATCGCCATGTCCACCATTCCCTCTTCCTCCAAAGTCTGGTTCATCACCGGCGGCTCACGCGGCTTTGGCGCCGAGATCGCCCGCGCCGCGCTGGCCCGTGGGGATCGCGTCGTTGCCACGGCTCGCAAGCCGGAATCGATCGAGGCCGAACTCGGCCGCCATGACAACCTGCTTGCCGTCGCACTCGACGTGAACGACGAGGCCCAGGCGTCTGCAGCGGTCGATGCCGCGATCACGCGCTTCGGCCGCATCGACGTGCTGGTCAACAACGCCGGATATGGCCTGCTGGGCGCCGTCGAGGAGGCAGGCGCGCAGGAAGTCGAACGGCAGTTCGCCACCAACGTCTTCGGTCTGCTGAAGGTGACACGCGCCGTGCTTCCGCACATGCGCCGCGAACGCAAGGGCCACGTGATCAACATCTCGTCGGTCGGTGGCTATGCCGCCTACCCGGGCTGGGGCGTGTACGGTGCGACCAAGTTCGCGGTCGAAGGGCTGTCGGAGGCCATGTCGCGTGAACTCGAGCCGCTTGGCGTGCATGCGACGGTCGTTGAGCCGGGCTTCTTCCGCACTGACTTCCTCGATCCGACGTCGCTCTTCAAGGTCGCGCACGAGATCGCGGACTACGCACCGACCGTCGGCGAAATGCGCAGCCGCATGGCGGGTGCCAATCATCAGCAGCCGGGCGATCCGAAGAAGCTTGCGCAGGCACTCCTGGTGCTGGCCGATGCGAAGCAACCGCCGGTGCGCCTCCCACTCGGCAGTGACACGGTCGCGCGAATCCTCGAGAAGAACCGGTTCGTCGAAGGTGAGCTCGAGACCTGGCGTGCGGTCGCCGTCTCCACCAACCATGACGACGTCGCGGTCTGATCGCAGCGGCGGGCGGGTACGAAGATTGGTGTGATCGACTCGCCCTCCGGGGCATCTGCGCCGGACCTCTTGCCAGCCTCTCAGTTGAGCCGTTTGCCCAGTGAGATCGCGTAGGCCGGAGCGCGTGCCGCGAAGATTTCGTCCTTCGGCAGTCCAATGCCGTCGGCCAATCTGGCTGGATTGAAGATGTCGCCATCACAGCTTCCATCCGGTGCGAGGTCGATGATCGACAGCGTGCCCAGCCGCACGGTCTCCCGTTTGTCCTCATCGGTCCAACGTTGCGTCGTGTCCATCACCTGGTCACCCGGTTGGTCGAGGATCGCCAGAATTTCAAATCGTACGGGACCTGAGGACAGGCGCTGCGCCAGGTCGGCTCGCAGGAAGTCGTTCGGGTGGGTCTTGGCTTCCTCCTCGTTCAAGGTGATTTCGCCGGCCAGGGGCACCACTTTGAACTTGATGAAGCGAGTTTCTCCCTTGTTGTTGGTCGCCGGGAAAGCGTGGACGCCCCAGTAGAACGTTCCCGCCCAACTCCCCGGTAGTTGCCGCGCGCCGACGAAGTGCGCCTGGTTCAATGCCTCGGGGTTGGCAGCTCCAAAGTCCTTGAACACTTGCGGATCGAGCTTGCCATCCGGGCCCGCAGTACGGGCTTTCAGCGAGGCCAGCATCTGCGTGAGGTCTCGCGCAAAGTGCACCGGCGCATTCTCCAGCAGCAGATCCGAGCGATTGCTCTCGGTGCCCAGGTGCAAGGACAGGCCGCGCAGTGCGCCCTTGTTCGTGTCCGCAACATGCGGATTACCGCTGCTGACCGAAAACCGTGCCAGCACATCGGAAGCCTGTGTAAAGCTCTTTGAGCGTGTCACGCGTCCAGCAGTGGCTGCGGGCACGTAATGACTGCGCACGCATGCGCCTTTGGCGAAGTTGGCGCGCGCGTGCGGCGGGTTGCCGGCCATTGTCTTGAGCGCGTCGACCAGATCGGCAGGGCTCGGCTTGGGTGACGTGTCCTGCGACTGCACTGGCGAGCTGACGATGGCTGCGAGCACGGCGCAGAAGGATGCAGTGCGACGGAACATGGCGGTGCGCTGACTGACGGACTTCATGTGGATTCTCCTTGGAGCCTTACTACGTTGGGATGGGGAACGGAAGGATTCGATGGCGGCCGGCTCAGACAGCGCGGAGGCGGTGCGCCGCGAGAATGAACTCGGCTGCCTTCTCACCGATGACCACGCAAGGGGCCATGGTGTTGCCACTGGTGACTTCGGGCATCACCGACGAGTCGGCCACCCGGAGCCTTTCGATGCCATGCACGCGAAGCCGTCCATCGACGACAGACATGGCGTCATGGCCCATGCGCGCGGTGCCGCACTGATGCCAATAGGTCACCGCCGCGTTGCGCGCGAAGTCCTCCATGGACTTCCGGTCGCGAAGACCTGGCAACACCTCTCGCTTGACCAGGGAGGCCATGGCGGAATGGGCGCCGAGTTCCCGGCACAGCTCGATGTTGGCAAGTGCCGTCTTCATGTCGTCGGGATGTGAAAGCGTCCTGGCATCGATCAGCATCGGATCGAAAGGGCCCGGCCCGGAGAGCTTGACCTTGCCTCTGCTCTTGGGGTGTGCGATGCCGGCGAACATGGTCCAGCCGTGCTCGGGGATGCCAAGCGCAGCGGTTTCGGCGCTCGGCACCGGGAACTCGACCTGGCAGTGGAACATGTCCGGCAGAGACAGCGACGGGTCGCTCGACCAGTAGAGCGTGGCTTCCGAGCCGCCATGTCCTATCGGTTGGGCCTGCCTGTATTCAAAGATGCAGCCGAAGGAAACGTGGTCCTGGTGGTTCTCGCCAACACCGGGCAGGTCCTGCACGACCGTGATCCCGTGGCGTTGAAGTTCATCGGCAGGACCGATGCCCGACTGCATCAGCACTTTGGGCGTATGGACGGCACCGAGCGACAGGACGACTTCTCGGTCGGCCATGTAGCGCTGCGTCTGCCCGTTGCGTCGTACCTCGACGCCCACGGCTGTGCCGCCTTGCAGCAACAGACGGCACACGTGTGTCTGCGTGAGAACCACCAGATTGTCCTGACCGATCTTCGGATGAACGTAGGCCCGGTAGATCGACTGGCGGCGGCCGTCGCGAACGATCAGCTCGTTGATCGCCGCTCCACCGCGGCCTTCCATCATTTCGCCGTTGGGGTTCGGGTAGCCGGGAATGCCAAGCCGACCGGCCGCCTCGATCATCGCGACGGCGATGGGCTGGGGGTTGGCGGCAGACGCCACAAGCACCGGACCGCCCTTGCCGCGCCGCTTCGGATCGGGCTCGCCCTGCCAGTTCTCGATTCGGCGATAGACGTCGAGCACCGACGCATAGCTCCAGCTTGCATCGTCCGCAGTGCGCGCGAAGCCTTCCCAGTCGTTGCGGTGGCCGCGGGCCCAGAGCATCACGTTGATGCTGGAGCCGCCGCCCAGCACCCGACCCATGTTCAGAGGAATCGAGCGGCCGTTCAGATGTGCGTTCGGCTCGGCGCGGAAGTCCCAGTCTCGGCTGGTGCCCAGATTTGACGGCCACTGACCCGGCGTCATGACCTCGGGGACATCGTCGTCACCGCCGGCTTCGATCAGGAGCACGCGGACGGAAGAAACCTCGGCCAGGCGGCCGGCCAGCGCAGAACCAGCCGAACCGGCACCGCATACGATGAAGTCGAAGCGCTCGCCGTCGCCGACGTTGATGCCGGGTTGAATGGAATCGGAATGGGTCGACATGGCGTGATCCTTGGTTGGGTGCATGGAGGTTGGAGGCGTTACTGCGGTCTCGGTCGACACCGGTTGCTCCGGTGCAAACAGGTCCCATCCAATCCCGGCAAGGCCGAGCGCCAGGCTGCACGCGCCGAGTAGTTCCATGACTTGTCGGACTGGAGAGGACGAACGGGTATCCACTGTCGCGCTCCTCTACGCGCTCTGGATCTCGCGAGTGCGCCTGGCCAGCGAGATCTGGTACGCAGCGTGCCGCGCAACAAAGATCTCGTCGGGCGGCTCGCCAATGCCTTCGGCAAGATTCGCCGGATCGAATATCGCGCCGTCGCACGACTGACTCCGATCGATCGCGGTGATCTCTATCGTGCCCAGCCGGACAGTGCTGCGCTCATCTTCGTCAGGCCAGCGCGCCGTGACATCCATGGTGGGATCGCCGGGGCGATCAAGGATGGCCAGCAAGTGGAATTTCACGCCACCATCGGCGATCCGGTGGGCCAGGTCGTCGAGCAGGAAGTCCGCTTGCAGGTTCTTTGCTTCATCGTCCGGGAAAGTGATCTCCCCGCCGACTGGTATCACTTTGAACTTGATGAATCGCACCTTGCCATCGAAGTTCGTCGCGGGAAACGAGTGGACGGCCCAGTACGTGGTGCCGGCGAAGCTGCCAGGCAGGGGCCTTGCAGCGATGAACCTGGCCTGATTGAGCGTCTCAGGATTTGCCTCCGAGAACGCCCTGAGTTTGTCTGCGTCCGGCTTGCCATCCGCTGTTGGGATGCGCGCCTGGATGAATGCAAGCATCTGCTCGAGCGTCCTGGCGAAATGCACTGGCGCACTCTCGGTCAGCAGGTCGGAACTTTCGCCGTTGGCTTCAAGCCGGAAGCTGAAACCGCGCAGGACCAGCTTGTTGATGTCGGGCACGAGCGGATTGCCGCCACCCACCGAGAAGCGCCCCACAACGCTGCAGGGTTGTGTGAAGGTGTGGGAACGCGTTACCTGTGGAGCCTCTCCCGAGGGCGTGTACGTGCCGCGCACGCAGTACCCCTTGGCAAAGCTGGCGCGCACACCTCGAGGATTTCCAGCAACGGACTTGAGCGCGTCGACGATCGCCAGGGGCATCGCAGGCCCTCGCGAGCCGGGGTCGACCGGGCCCTTCGTTTGACTCTGGACTTCAAGAGTTGAAGCGGACATTGCAGCTCTCCAGTTGAACGGGTCATGCGTCTTTGGGCTTTCGAGGCCACGCCGTCAGTTTGGTGCGCAGTGCGATTCGCCGATTGAATGCATCAGCGAGGATTGGCGTCTTCTTGCGGACGTCTTCGCGATGAGACGCATGAGCCAAGGGAATCTCTCGAAAGCCGTGGCGCTTGCGGGCCAAACGACAGGAGGTCATGGCACTGGAGAAACATCCGTCGTGGGCGCTGCCCCGCACACTGCAGGCGTGCAAAGCATTGGAGTTGTGCAATGGAATCGGCGCCTCGACTTGCAGCCCCATCCAGCGTCTGGAAGGAGCCTGCCATCACTGCCCGCATCATCGTTGCGCACAGCGCTGCGCTCGTGGGCGCAGGGCTGGCTGCGATGCTGCGCTCGACGAGCCATTGGGATGTCTGCCTTTGGGACGATTCAAGCGAGCAGCAGCGTCACCCGGTCTCCCGGCACCTACCGATCATTGTGGGTGACGCGCCGATGATCGGCAGGGCACTCGAGAAGGCGAAGGCGGCTCGTGGCAACGGCGGCCCCTCAGGACCACGGGTGCTGCTGGTGCGCGGAGAGGAGCCGGTTGCCGACTCCATGGCGGAAGACGACGTCGATGGCAGCGTCTCGCTCGCTTGCGGTGCGGACGAGTTGATCGACGCCGTCCGCCGCCTGGCGTCGCAAGCGCCTTCCATGCGGGCGGCCCTGCCTTCGGACGCGCGTGGCGGTCTTGCGCCGTGGGTCTTGCGCCGCGTGCGTGAGCATGTGTGGAGCAAGCTCGCGGAGCGAATCGAACTGCGCGAACTCGCCGCAATCGCCGGCCTGTCGGCCTGCCACTTCAGCCGCGCCTTCCGGCAGAGCATGGGTTGCCCGCCACACCGGTATGTGATGGAGTGCCGCGTCGAGATGGCTGCTGCGGTGATCCGCCAGACTGAGCGTCCCTTCGGAGAGATTGCACTGGACGTTGGCTTCAGCGATCAGAGCCACTTCACGCGCACGTTCATGCAGTACATGGGCGAGACGCCGCGCGCCTTCAGGCGCCGCCACCGCTAGTCCTTCGGGTCCGGGGCTTCGCCCGCCTCTGCGTCGATGGCGCTGACGGCCGCGAAGATGATCGCGCAGGTTTCCTTGGGCCGTGACAGGAACGGCACATGGCTGGACGCCACGGAACGGGTGCGAGCGCTGATGCGCCGCGCCGTGCTTTGCTGCAGCGCCGGAGGAATCACCCGGTCGTCCTCGGTGACCAGATACCACGAAGGCTTGTCGCGCCATGCGGCCAGCGCCACCTTGTTGCCGAGTGCCTGAGGATGGATGGGGCGCTGGGTTGCCGCGAGCAAAGCGGCATTGGGCAATGGCAGGTCCTGCGCGAACCACTGAGGCACTGCGCGCTGCGGAAACCAGAGATAGCCGCCCGAGTCCGCTTGCAGCAGGCTGGAATAGCCGAGGGGTATGTACGCCGAGAGCGTGTCCAGGGTCGATTCGCAGGGCGCCGGGGCAAAGCCGGCGACATAGACCAGTGCTGCGACGCGTTCCGATGCGCCGGCCTGCGTGATCACGGTTCCGCCCCAGGAGTGCCCCACCAGAACGACGGGATTGACTTCGCGCTCAAGAGCCCGGATGACCGTCGCGACATCCTGGCCGAGAGAAGCGAGCGATATCTGGATGGAGACCACGCGCAACCCGTGGCTCTGGAGGCGCGCAATGACCTCCATCCATGAAGAGCCGTCGAGCCAGGCGCCATGCACGAGCATCACCGTCGCCCGCTTCCTGGATGGAGCTGAAGCTGTCTTCATGAAGAAGGAGCTTTGCACCTCCATGGCCTCGTGTCTTGCACAGGCATGCGGCGATTGGCGTCATCGCGCGATGCAAGGCATTCAGATCATGAGTCCGTGGCCGCGACGGCGCAGTTGCGTCGCGGTCAGTCCGCAGCGCGTGCGCAAGGTGCGAGAGAAGGTGTTCATGTCCGCGAACCCGGCACGCCGGCCGATCTCGGACACGGACAGAAGCCGGAAGGCAGGCGAGGTCAGCATCCGCACCGAGATGTTGGTCCGCATGCTCACCAGCAACTCGCCAAACGTTTGCCCGTGCATGCGAAGCGTCTCGTGAATGACGTTCACTTCGACACTCAGGGATTTCGCCACGGCGCTGGCATCGAGACAGGGTTCCATGCAGCGCTGCGCCATGCAGTCCTCGATGCGGTTGCGCATCTGCGTGGTCCTGCCAGTCCAACGCCGGGTCGAGCCGCTCAGTTCGCTGGCGACCAGGGCGAGCAGCGCACCGACCTGGTCAACGATGACGCTTGGTGCCACGGGCGCACCCAGTACGGCCTGTGGCGATAGCTGAGCAGCGTAGGCCATCAACGGCCGACCCCACGTCGAGTTCAGCGGCAGACGCTTGCCGACGATTTGCTCGGGCGAACGGATCCACCGATGGACCCAGTTGGCCGAAAGCTTCAGGTGCACGACCTCGTAAGGTCTGGCCAGGTGCAGGTCATGCGTGACGTTCGAATCGGTCAGTACGCCGTCGCCACGTTCGAGGAAGATCTCTTCGCGGTGCCGAATAGTCCAAGGCGAAGCAAGATTGACGATGAGGTGGAAGGTGTGATCGCCGCTGCATGCAAGATCGCCGCGCCTGCGATACGAACGATGCGGCGTGCCGGTCTGCCGGAGGACTGAAACCGGCCCGAGATCCGCGATCGTCATGCTGGAAGTAAACAGCTTCGGGTCGCCGCTTTCGACGCGCATGGGAACGATGGCAGTCGTCAGCGCGTTGGCGAAGTAGTCAAAGCGTTGCGAAGGAGGGATGTCGTCCGTCGACCAGCGGGCGATGGTGGGCGGTGAGATCTGCAGGTTCATGGCGTCTCGGCTCCCGCGATGAAGGCTTCCGGTAGCGTGGGCAATCCGTCACGCCGGATCTGGGAGGGGCTATGGCCCGAACGTGCGCGCACCACGCGGCTGAAATGCGACGCGTCGCAGAAGCCGCTGCGCCTCGCAATCTCGGAAACAGTCAGGCGCCTCAGCAGCGGCGACTGGAGCATGCGCATCCCGTTCTCGAAACGCATCCTCACCAGCACGTTGCCGAAGGTGTCGCCGCACTTCTCGAAGCATCGATGAAAGCTCCGCAGGGGCAGGTCGAGGGATGCGGCAACCTCGCTCGCGGTCAGGGATGGGGAGGTGCTTCGCTGGCGCATGTGTTCCACGATCCGGTCGAACAAGGCGGTGTCCGAACGGGTGGGCCTGGAACTCGGGGGGCCCATGTCGTTCAGCGTCAGTGCGAGCAAGGAGCCGATCTGGTCCGCAATGACGGAGATCGGCAGTGGCGAGCGCAGTAGGAACTCCGCCGACAACGGCGCGATGAAGGCGGACAGGGCCCGGCCCCAACCCGTCGTCGCTTCGATGGGCCGCCCGATGAGCGCGCCTGGAGACGGCATCCACTGGCGCATCCAGCCTTCCGAGAACTTGACATGGACAAATTCGTAGTCGGTCGCGGTGTCGATGTCGTAGACGATCTGCGAGTCGGCCAGCATCACGTCGCCCGGCGCCATTCTTGCGTGTCCGCGATGGCGGATGGTCCACGGGGCGCTCACATTCACGAGAAGGTGAAAGCTGCGCTCCTGGCTGCGGGCGAGGTCGCGCGCCTCGGTAAA
Source organism: Variovorax sp. Sphag1AA (assembly GCF_014192575.1). Taxonomy (GTDB): domain Bacteria; phylum Pseudomonadota; class Gammaproteobacteria; order Burkholderiales; family Burkholderiaceae_C; genus Variovorax. The sequence goes on from NZ_JACHYC010000003.1 coordinate 175,475, forward strand.
GCACCTGTGCGCGGTGCCTGTCTGCCGCACGACCGCAAGGCCGCCGAGATCGGCCACTGTCATCTGGGCTGCAAAGTCAGCGCCCGGTTTTCGCGCGATCTGCATCGGGACCAGGGCCGAGCCCAGCGCGTCTGCGTAGTAGTCGAATCGCTGCGTGGACGGAACATCGTCCGTCGACCAGCGCTGAACCGGCAATTGCAAGGGAGACTGCACTTCGGACTCCACAACTCGTTGCGCAAAGGGGATTGTGCGCAGTTCCAGCGGTCGAACTTTGCCTGTCGTGCCACGGCGTGCCGGCAGTTTGGCCTCTGAGCGCCAAGTTTGTGGCCGCCCGGCGCTGCCAGAGCGCCTTGGCACACAAGGACCAGGCGGCGAAGCATGTCTGGCACATTGGAACAAGAGATGCTTACACTCCGCCTCCAAACTTGGCCCTCAGTCCATTGCAGTCTTGCCATGAACGTTGCTTCCGTCTTCGCAGAGTTTCCGGCCCAGGCGCCTGTGGCTGAAACGGGTTCGGAATGGCCAGTCGCTCGACGTGTGCTTTTCGCCAGTTGTGTCGGCACGACGCTGGAGTACTACGACTTCTTCATCTATGGGCCGATCGCGGCCCTTGTCTTTGCCAAGGTGTTCTTTCCCCAGCAGGCAGAAGGGACGGCGCTGTTGCTGTCGCTTGCGACCTTCGCCATCGGGTTTCTGGCGCGGCCCATCGGCGCGGTCGTGGGCGGCCACCTGGGTGACCAGTTCGGACGAAAGAGGCCCATGCTTGCCAGCGTCGTGATCATGGGTCTGGCGACATTCGCGATCGGGTGCTTGCCGACCTATGCACTCTGGGGCATCTGGGCGCCCATCCTGCTCGTACTACTGCGATGCGTGCAGGGCGTGGCCGTGGGAATGGAGTGGGGTGGCGCCGCCCTGATGCTGGTGGAGCACGCGCCCGCCTCGCGCCGCGCCCTGTACGGGAGCCTTGCGCACGCAGCCGCTCCTGCAGGAACAATCCTGTCGAGCGGAGTGATCGCCGTCGTGTCGGGCCTGCTGAGCACCGAGCAGATGCTGGAGTGGGGCTGGCGCCTGCCTTTTCTGCTGAGCGTGTTCCTGTTGCTGGTCGGCATCTACCTTCGGCTGCGCGTGCAGGAGACGCCGGTCTTCCGCAGGCTCGAGGCCATGAAAGCGCAGTCGCGTCTGCCCGTGCTCGCGGCGCTGCGTCGACGTCCGGTGCAGGTGCTGGCCAGCATGGGCGTGAAGATGGGCGACACGGCCAACGGATTCATTCTTGTGATCTTCGTGCTGGGCTACGCGACGCGGCATGCGGGCCTGTCTCCGAACACGGTGCTGAGCGCGACGATTGCAGCCAGCCTCGTTGCGCTGGCCGCAACGCCGCTGGTGGGGCATTTCAGCGATCGCTTCGGGCCCACGACGCCGATTGCCATCGGCGGCGCCGCCATGATCGCGTGGGGCTTTCCGATGTTCTGGCTGGTGAACACCGGATCGGTGATGTTGGTCTACCTGGTGTTTTGCATCGGCCTCCTGATCACCTGTTTGATTGCGACGCCGGTGGCCGCCCTCTACGCCCAGCTGTTCGAGCCGAAGATGCGCTACAGCGGAATGTCGCTGGGCTTTCATCTCGGTGGCGTGTTGGGCGGAGGCCTGAGTCCGCTCATCGCCCAGGCCCTGCAGAACGCTGCAGGCGGCGCGACCTGGCCGGTGTCCGTCTATCTCATGGTGGTCGGCTTGATCGTTCTTGGCAGCGTTGCGGTCGCGCGAAGGTCCGTGCTGCCCTGAGCCCGATGACATCGACGCCTTCGGACATCGGGACCCGCGCCACCGTGCGGCGTTGGTCCACCGACGTCGTTCCGGCGCACGAACGGATGGCCTTCTACGCGGACGCGCTGATGTCGGGGCTGAACTCGCAGATGCGCCTGCACCTCGAAAGCCCGGCACCCTCGCAGTTTCACTCCACGATGGAAGTGGCCGAACTGGAGTCGTTCGCCATCATTCGACAGCACGGCAGTGCTCACCGCGTCTATCGCAAGAAGCAGGGGGCTGCGCGAGGCTCCAACCGGACCTTCTACTTGATCGTCAGCCTGGACGCACCCTGGGCCATCGTGCATCGGGGGCAGGCGCGACTGGCGCCCGGGGACGGCGTGTTCACCGATTCCGCGCTGCCGAGTGATCTCGAATTCACCCGCGACTACGAGGTTGCGAACCTGAGGTTTTCCGAAGCCTGGCTGCGGCAATGGCTGCCGTCGCCTGACATGCTGGTGGGCCAGCACATCCGGGCGAGCAAAGGATGGGGCCGGGCACTCACCGCATTTGCTTCCCAGCTTTCGCCGCAGATCGTCCACCAGTCTCCGCTTCCGATCGCCACCGTCATTGACCATGTTGGCTCACTGCTCGCACTGGTGGCTGCAGAGGCAGGGCCGCCGCCAGCGCGCAACACAAGGGGCGAAATCGACCTGCGGCAGCGCATCAAGGACCTGATCGCGCAGCGATGCACCGAAGCTGCCTTGACCGCAGGCGAGCTTGCCGCGACGCTGGGAATCTCGGTGCGAACCTTGCATCGGACGCTGACACGCTTCAACGAGAGCTTCGGCAATCTCTTGATCGCGGCGCGTGCGCAGACCGCACTGCGCATGCTGGAGTCCCCGCTGCTGCGTCGCCTGACGACTGCCGAAATCGGCTTTCGCGCAGGCTTCCGTGACCAATCGCACTTCACGCGCACCATGCGCGCCAGATATGGGGCAACCCCGACGCAGATTCGGCGCGCATCGTCTTTGACGACAACGCCGTAGGGCGGACCCGCGCCCCACCATCGCGTCAGGTCCGGCTGACTTCGTGCAGCGCGTTCGCTTGACTTTTCCTCAATCGAACACGGTCCAAATATCGTTTGTCGGGAAGTCGGCCGTTGGCAACCATTGCGGCACGCGTCATCGAGGCGCAACCGCCCTGCCAACTCTAGGAGACCGACATGTCCATCCATCCCTACCCACTCTGGAGTGCGAACCGCGAGCTACTCGCGTCGCGCGACCGCCGCAACGGCGAATGGGTATTCCCCGCCGTGCCCGATGCCTCGCCGCTGGCGCCGCATCACGAGACACTCCCCGTGCAGGGTAACGGCACGGTCTACAGCTTCACGATCATCCACCCGGGCGCCAAGACCGGATTGCCGCCGTATGCGCTGGGCTGTGTGGACTTCGACGGCCCTGTCCGCATCTTCGGCCGCCTGCAGGGCAAGGCGCAGCCGGCCATCGGCGACCGCTATCGCCCGTGTGCGGACGACAACCTCGGCTATGTCTTCGAAGCCGTCGCGGCTTGACGCACGAGGAGCCCACCATGCAAGACATCTACATCACCGGCGGCGCGATGACCGCCTTCGGCCGCCACACCGGCGTGCTGGCGCCTGAACTCGCACAGCAAGCCATTCTGGGCGCCATGGACGATGCCGGCGTGTCGCCCCGCGACATCCAGGCGATCTACTGCGCGAACGTGCTCGGCGGCATGATCCTCGGCCAGCTCATCGTGCGCGATCTCGGCTTCAATGGCGTCCCGGTCTACAACGTCGAGAACGCCTGTGCCAGTGGCGCGACGGGCGTGCATCTCGCCCGGCACGCATTGCTCGCGCAGCAATACGAGACCGTGCTGGTGTTCGGCGTCGAGCAGCTCACCGCGCTCGGCGGCGGCACGATCCCGATGCAGCGCAACGACCACAAGACCGATCTCTATGCGAAGGCCGGCATGGTGCTTCCAGCGGTCTACGCGATGCGCGGCACGCGCTTCCTGCACGAGCGCGACGCAAGCCGCGCCGACCTCGCCGCCATCGCGGTGAAGAACCGGCACAACGGGTCGCTCAACGAGTACGCGCAGCAGCGCACCACGACCACCGTCGAGGAAGTATTGGCCTCCCGCATGATCGCGGACCCGCTGACGCTGCTGCAGTGCTGTCCTTCGCAGGTCGATGGCGCAGCGGCGGTGGTGGTGAGCACCCGCAGGCCTGCGCAGTCGCGTCCGGTGCGAGTGCTCTCGTCTGCAGTCGTCTCCGGACTGCGCGAAGAGGCCCGCGACGACATCCTGGATGCAGAGATCACGGCGCGCGCCGCGCGGCAGGCCTATGAAGAGGCCGGCGTCGGCCCGCAGGACGTGGACGTGGTCGAACTGCATGACGCCTTCACCATTGCAGAGCTGCTGTACTACGAAGCGCTCGGCCTCGCACCGCACGGCGAAGCGGTGTCGTTGCTGAAGTCCGGCGCCACGCAACTGGGTGGCCGCGTGCCCGTCAATCCGAGCGGCGGACTGCTCGCGAAAGGGCATCCGCTCGGTGCGACAGGTGTGGCCCAAATGGTCGAGGTGATGTGGCACCTGCAGGGCCGGGCGGGTGCCCGGCAGGTCGCCGGTGCCTCGATCGGCCTCACGCAATGCACGGGCGGCGGCATCGCCGGCGTTGATCACGCCGCGTCTTCGGTTCACCTGCTGGGAGTCTGAGATGACCACCACACGTTTCGACACCACACAGGTCGCTGCCGTCACCGGTGCGGCGCGCGGCATCGGCTTCGGCATTGCCGCGAGCCTTGCGCGACAGGGCCTCACCGTTGCACTGCTGGACCGTGACGGCGCGGCGCTCGACGAAGCCGTGGGCACGCTCGCTGCCGAGGGTCTGAAAGTCATCGGCGCGACGGTCGACCTGACTGACTCCACGGCGGTGAACGACGCTTTCGCGAGCATCGTGGATCGCACGGGCCGCATCGATCATCTGGTCAACAACGCTGGCGCGGTGCGCGACATGCGCTTCCTCACGATGCGCGACGAGGACTGGGACGTCGTGATCGACACCAACCTCCGCTCGCAATTCCTGTGCTGCCGCGCAGCGCTGCCGGGCATGGTCGAGCGCGGCTTCGGCCGCATCGTCAACATCTCGTCGCGTGCCTGGCTCGGCGGCTTCGGGCAGGCCAACTACTCGGCGGCGAAGGGCGGCGTGGTGAGTCTCACGCGCTCGCTCGCGATCGAGTTCGCGGCCAAGGGCGTCACGGTCAACGCGGTCGCGCCGGGCATCGTCGATACGCCACTGTTCCGCAACTTCACCGATGACGTGCAGGCGCGGCTCAGGAAGTCCGTGCCGGTGCAGCGTATCGGCACGGCAGACGACATCGCGAACGCGGTGGCCTTCTTCCTCGATCCGCTGTCGTCGTACGTCACCGGGCAGACACTGTACGTGTGCGGCGGTCGCAGCCTCTCTTCGCCCAGCGTCTGAGGAGGTCGTCATGAGCGTACATATGCATGTCGACGGCGCGGTTGCCGTCATCACCATCGATCGCCCCGATGCACTCAATGCGTTGGATGTCGACGCGCTGCATGCGCTGCGCGCGCACCTGTGCGAAGTGCGCGACCGCGACGAGGTTCGCGTGGCGATCCTCACCGGCGCGGGCTCGCGTGCCTTCTGTGCAGGTGCCGATCTCAAGGGCACACAGAGCTCTCCAGCCAGCTACCCAGAGGCGCTGTTCCAGTCGCCCGCGCGGGCTGCCGACCTCGGGCTGTACATCCGGCTGATGGATCTCGCAGACATCGGGTTGTGGAAGCCGGTGATCGCCGCGGTCAACGGCCATTGCCTCGGCGCAGGCCTGGAGATCGCACTGCAATGCGATCTTCTGCTCGCATCGTTCGACGCGAGCTTCGGATTGCCCGAAACGAAGGTGGGCTCGATCCCCGCGGTCTCGGGCCTGCACCGGCTGCTCAAGGCCGTCCCCGCGGCCCATGCCATGCAGATGGTGTTGACCGGCGAGCGCATCGACGCGCGCACGGCAGAGCGCATCGGGCTGGTGAGCGAGGCGCTCGAAGCCGGCGCGCTGCTCGACCGCGCAATGACGATCGCCACGCAGATCGCCCGCAATGCGCCGCTCGCGGTGCAGGCGGTCAAGAAGCTGTCGCGCCAGACAGGACATCTTGGCGAGGCCGATGCGCAGCAGCTCACCGAGCTGTACTGGGGCGTGCTGCGCGACACCGCCGACCGCCTCGAAGGCCGAAAGGCATTCGCCGAGAAACGCGCGCCGAACTACATCGGCCGCTGAACGCCTTCCCGACACGAATCACCACATCAGGAGACTTCCATGCGACTTCCGACTTTCCTCGCGCGCGCCGGCCTGCTCGGTACGTTGACGGCATCCCTCATCGGCCCGATCGCTCCCGCGTTTGCGCAGCCTGCATTTCCTGCACAGAAGCCGATCACGCTGGTGGTGCCCTTTGCACCCGGCGGCGGCAACGACCTGCTCGCGCGCGTCATCGCACCGAAGATGTCGCAGACCCTCGGGCAGACCATCCTGGTCGACAACAAGCCGGGCGCGGGTGGCAACCTCGGCGCCGATCTCGTCGCGCATGCGGCGCCCGACGGCTACACGCTGGTCATCGCATCGAGCCAGGTGACGATGAATCCCTTCCTCGGCATGAAGGTGCCGTTCCGCATCGAGCGCGACTTCGAGCCGGTGGGGCGCATCGCCTCGGTGCCGATCATCCTCGTTGCGAACAACGACCAGCCCTTCAAGACGCTCAAGGAGTTCATCGACTACAGCCGCCAGAACCCCGGCAAGCTGAGCTACAGCAGCCCCGGCAACGGCACGCCGCAGCACCTGGCCGGCGAAGTCTTCGCGAAGCTCAACAAGACCGAACTGCTGCACGTGCCGTACAAAGGCACCGGCCCTTCGATCACCGACCTCATCGGCGGGCAGGTGCAGATCTCGTTCGCGACCTACGCTTCGGCAGCGCAGCATGTGCAGGCCGGCAAGCTGCGGGCGCTGGGCATCGCGGGTGCGAAGCGCTCGACGCTGATGCCCCAGCTGCCGACCTTCGCGGAAGCCGGATTGAAGGGCTATGAGGCGGATCTCTGGTACAGCCTGCTCGCACCGGCGAAGACGCCTCGCCCGGTGGTCGACAAGATCAATGCGGCGCTCGTTGCGGCGCTCAAGTCGCCCGAAGTGGCGGAGCAACTGACGAAGCAGGGCTTCGAATCGCAGCCTTCGACGCCCGACGAGCTCAAGGCCTACATCGCGCAGGAGCTGGCGCGCTGGGAAAAGGTCATCAACGACAACGGCATCAAGGTGTCGCTGTGAACACGCCAACCCTGTTGCGCGATGCGCTGGATGGCCTCACGGTCGTCGACTTCACCCAGATCGGCGCGGGCCCGACCTGCACCATGCTGCTCGCCGACATGGGTGCCCGCGTGCTGAAGGTGGAGGCACCGGGCGGTGAGCTGGGCCGTGGCCTGGGCCCGGGCTGGATCGGCGATGACAGCGCGCTCTTCCATGCCTTCAACCGCAATAAGCTGGGCGTGTCGCTGGACCTCAAGTCGCCTCAGGGCCTGGCCATCGCGCGGCGGCTTGTGGCCGATGCGGACATCGTGGTCGAAAGCATGCGACCCGGTGTGATGGCGCGGCTGGGCCTTGGCCCCGAGGCGTTGATGGACTCCGATCCCGCGTTGATCTATTGCTCGATCTCCGCCTATGGGCAAGAGGGCCCCTACGCCGCCCGTGCAGGCGTCGACGGCATCGTGCAGGCCGACTCCGGCCTCATGAGCCTCATCGGCTTGCCGGACGGCGAGCCCTGCAAGGTGCAGGCGCCGGTGGTCGACGTGATGACCGGCTATGTTGCATGCATGGGCATTCTTGCGAAGTTGGCCCAGCGCGCACGCAGTGGGCAGGGCGGGTACCTCGATGTGAACCTGCTGAACTCGGCGCTCGCGCTGCAGCAGTCCTCGATCACCAGCTACCTCGCGGATGGCGAATTGCCCGTGCGCGCCGGCAGCGCTGCGCCGTACTCGGCGCCCAACCAGGCTTTCGAGACGCTCGACGGATGGGTCATGGTCGCGGCCTACATGCCCGATCGCTGGAATCGGCTGTGCAGCCTTCTCGGGCTCGAGCAACTGGCACAGGACCCGCGGTTTGCCACATCGCCGCAGCGGGTGGCCAACCGCGCCGAACTCGTCGTGCGTCTGACGGAGGTCTTCCGGACGCGCCCGACCTCACATTGGCTCTCTGCGCTGAAAGAGGTCGACATCCTTTGCGCGCCCGTCGCAAGCTATGAGGACGTGGCGCGGCATCCGCAGGTGGCGGCCAACCGGATGATCGGGCAGGTGTCACATCCAGGCCTTGGCGCGATCCGTATGCCGGGCTTCCCGATCAACAGCGCACGCGAGAACGCGCGGCCTTCGACCCCGGCACCGGCCTGTGGCGAACACACGCGTGCGGTGCTGCTCGGCATGGGCTATGCCGAGGGCGAGCTGGGCGCATTGCGAGACGCCGGCGCCATCCACTGTGCGGAGGCTTCCTGCGCGGTGCAGGCGGTCTCCTGAGCGTGCGCTATGGCTCCGCGAATTGCGCGAGCAGCCACTGCCGGAAGGTGGTCATGCTCGCGCTCTCCTTGCGGTCCGATGGTGTCAGCAGGTAGTAGGTGAAGTCGCCCATGTCGACTGTCTGCTTGAAAGGCGCCACCAGCTTGCCGGAAGCGAGATCGGCTTCCACCAGGAAGCGCTGCGCGATCGCAAAACCCTGTCCTTCGATCGCTGCGGCATAGGCCATTGCCGAGCTCTGGTAGGTCATGCCGCTGCGTGCGTCGACCTGACCGTCCGCACGCGTGGCTTCTAGCCAGTGGCCCCAGTCGTCGGGCCGGGCGATCGAATGCAGCAGCGTCTGATGCTGAAGGTCGGCCGGCTTGCGAACCTTGGGGCGGCCAGCCAGCACGGCCGGGCTGCACACCGGCACCAGCACGTTGGGCACCAGGCGGTACGTGTTCACGCCACTCCATTTGCCGTCGCCGAGACGGATCGCGCCGTCGATGTCTTCCTTACGAAAGTCAACCTCGTCGAGCGATGCGGTCAGCAGCACTTCGATGCCCGGATTCGCCGTGTGGAAGCTCGACAGGCGCGGAATCAACCAGCGCATCGCAAAGGTGGTGTAGGCGCGCACCTTGAGCTGCTTGCGCCGCGAACGGCGCGTAAGCCGCACCGTGGCCTCGCGCAGCGAATCGATCGCTTTCGTGACGGCGCGGTAATAGTCCTCGCCTTGGCGCGTGAGCGTGATCTGCCGATGGCCGCGATGCAGGAGCTGCACGCGAAGCAGGTCTTCGAGCATGCGGATCTGCCGGCTGACCGCGCCTGGGGTGACGTGCAGTTCATCGGCCGCAACCGTGATGCTCAGATGCCGTGCCGCCGCCTCGAAGGCGCGCAGGGCATTGAGGGGCGGCAGTGGATCCATCGGGAAGGGCGGGGCATCCGGGAGTGGGAGGCGATCCTCTCACATGTCCCCGGGATCAGGCTGACTTCCTTCTCGTCAGGAACAGAAGTAGAGTGATCCGGCAAGACCGATGGCCGGTCACCGAAGCGGGATCCCCATGCACAAGCTCTTGAACGCGCTTCTTCTCTGTTGCCTCGTCGCACTGTGCGGCTGCACTGCCCCGCAGCCCCGGGACTCCCGGGACTATGGGGTCTGCTCGTCAGACCCCGGTGGCTACGCCTGCCAGATCGAGCGCTACCAGAACGTCGATTGAGCGCTCTGTCGCGCCTCACTGCGGCGTGATGTTCGCAACCTTCATCATCTTCTCGGTCAACGAAATCTCCGAAGCGAGGTTGCGCGCATATTCATCCGGCTTGCTGGCCACGACTTCGCCGCCGTTGGCTTCCAGCTTGGCGCGCACCGCGGGGTCGGCCAATACCTGCTGAAGTGCCTGCTGCACGCGCTGAACGATCGGTTGCGGCGTGCCGGCCGGCAGCGACAGCCCGCCGAAGGACACCAGCGTGACGCCCGCGATGCCCGCCTCGGCGAGCGTTGGCACGTCAGGCAGGCGCGGATTGCGCGTGGGGGCGGTCACTGCCAGCGCCTTGAGCTTGCCGGCATTGATGTGCGGCAGCGAGACGGAGCTGATGGTGAGCGCGAAGTCCACTTGCTTGCCCAGCACCGCGTTCGCCGACTCCGAAGCACCCTTGTAAGGCACGTGCAGCGCTTGCGCCCCCGCGCTCTTGAGGATGAGTTCGGCCCCCATGTGGGCTGGCGTGCCCACGCCGCCCGAGGCGTACGACAGCTTGCCCGGCTGCTGGCGCATGCGATCGACCAGCGCCTTCGCGCTGTCGATGTCGGAGTCGCCCGACACCACCAGCACCACGTCCGAACGCGTGATGCCGCCGACATGGATGAAGTCCTTCATCACGTCGTAGCCGGGCTTGCGGTACATGCGCATGTTGGTCGCCATGGGTGTCGCGGAATACACCCATGTGTAGCCGTCGGCCGGCGCGCGCGCTGCGATCTGCGCGCCGAGGTTGCCGGCCGCGCCGCCCCGGTTCTCGACCACCACCGGCTGCTTGAGGACCGACGACATCGCCTCGGCGGTGATGCGCACCGTGATGTCCGGTGCGGTGCCTGCGAGGTAGGGAACGATCCACTTGATCGGCCGCGAGGGGAAGTCCTGCGCCCATCCGGTGCCTGCGAGTGCAAGGCCTGCCACTGTCAGCAGCAGCTTGCGTCGGTTGAATGTCTGCATGCTTTGTCTCCTGCTTGTGTCTTGTTGTTCGGCGCTCAGCGCAACGTTGGGCCTAGCAGTTCGCGTGCGATCGTATTGCGCTGGATCTCGCTGGTGCCGGTCAGCACGCGGTACATGCGCAGCAGTCGGAAGAGGAATTCGACGCGGCTGCCTTGCACGATGCCTTCGCCGCCGTGCACCTGCACCGCGCGGTCGGCGATGCGGAAGGCGGTCTCGGAGCAGAACAGCTTGGCCATCGAGGCCTCTGCGCGTGCGTCGTCACCCGCATCGAGGCTGCGCGCCACGCTGAGCATCAACGCACGTGCCGCTGCCAACTCGGTCGCCATGTCGGCCAACAGATGCTGCACGGCCTGGAAGGCGCCGATCGGCTGCCCGAACTGCCGGCGCCTGATGGCATGGGCCAGTGAATCCTCCAGCGCCAGCCGCGCAAGGCCGAGCATCGCCGGGCAATGCAGCAGGCGGTTGACGGTGATGCGCCCCAGCGCCAGTGCGAGGCCGCGTCCACGTTCGCCGATCTGGTTGGCCGCCGGGATGCGGCAGCCGCTCAGCACGATGCTGCCGGTGTGAGACTGGCCTGCCATCGTCTTGTAGCCAGCCTCCACGCGAAAGCCAGGGCGGTCGCGCTCCACGAAGAAGGCGGTGGTTTCGCGCACCGCCGGATCATCACTGGTCGAACAGATGATCACTGCGAAATCGCAGAAGGGCGATCCGGAGATGAAGCGCTTGGTGCCGTCGAGCACGAACTCATCGCCATCGCGTACCGCGCGCGTCTGCAGCGCGCCGGCGTCGGAGCCAGCCTCCGGTTCGGTGATTGCGAAGCAGATGGCTTTCTCGGCGCGTGCCACTGGCAGGATGAAGCGCTCCATCTGGTCGGGCGTCGCCTGTTTGGCGAGTGCGCCGACGCGCGGAGGTCCGGTCAGTTCACCCAGTACGTGCGGCGCGAATGGCGATCCGCTCGCATAGATGAATTCCTTGATGAGCGTGTGGTCGACCACGCTGAAGCCCGCACCCCCGAGGGCCTTGGGCAGGGTCACGCCATAGAAGCCGAGCTCGTGCGAGCGCCTCCAGACCTGCTCCAGCAACGCACGCGGCGCGCCGTTCTCGGAGGTGATGCCGTGCTTGTCGGCCAGCGGGTGCAGTTCGTCGCGGATAAAGGTGTCGAGCCGCGCGATGAAATCGCGGGCGCCGTCGGAGCCCTCGAAGGGCGGCATCGGCGCGCGCAGCGTCGGGAGGGTGGTGGTCGTTGCATCCATTGCAGGGCTCCTCAGTTCACGCGCCGCTCGCGGCCGCGCCAGTAGTGCTCGCGCACGTCCTTGCGCGAGAGCTTGCCGTTCGCGTTCTTGGGCAATTGCGGAACGAAGTCCACCGAACGCGGGCGCTTGAAGTCCGCGAGGCGGCCGCGGCAGAAATCCATGATCTGGCTGGTGTCGGCTTCTGCGCCGTCGCGCAGCACCACCACCGCCTTCACTGTCTCGCCCCAGTGGTCGTCGGGCACACCCACCACGCACACTTCGTAGATCGCAGGATGCTGCGCCAGCACCGATTCAACTTCGCTCGGGTAGATGTTGAAGCCGCCCGACACCAGCATTTCCTTCTTGCGGTCGACGATGTAGATGTAGCCCCGGTCGTCCACGCGCGCGAGGTCGCCGGTGTGCAGCCATCCGTTGGCGTCGAGCGCCTGTGCGGTTTGATCGGGCGCGCGCCAGTAGCCTGCGAACACATCGGGGCCGCGCACGCAGATCTCGCCGATCGCGTCGCCGCTTACCGGCTGGCCCGCGTCGTCGAGGACCTGCACGTCGGATTCGCAGAACGGACGACCGCAGGCGGAGAGCAGCGCCTCGTGGCCGCCTTCGATGGCCGCCGCGTGATCGGCGATGCCGAGCCCGACCACGCCGCCGGTGGTCTCGCCCGCGCCATAGCCTTGCGCGAGCACCGGCCCGAACGCGGCCCATGCTTCGCGGATGCGTGCCGGCGACATCGGCGCGGCACCGTAACTCAGCAGCCGGAGGCTGGAGAGGTCGCGTCCCTTCAGGCTTGGCTCCGCCAACAGCGCGTAGATCATCGCGGGCACCAGGAAGGCCATCGTGACGCGATGTTTCTCGATCGCATCGAGGTATTCGGCAGGGCGAAAGCCTTCCATCAGCAGGATGGTCGCGCCCTGGTAGAGCATCGGCTGGATGAACATGCCGCTGGCGTGCGTGATCGGACCGGAGAGCATCAACACATCGCCGGGCTCTGCGTTCATGCGGCCCATCGCGTTCTTGCGGAGAGATGCGAAGCGATTGCCTACGGTCTGCATCGCGGCCTTGAGCTTGCCAGTGGAACCCGAGGTGTAGTGCAGCACCGCGAGTTCATCGGGCTTCATCTCCTCGTGCATGTGGGCGTCGGACACGCCGGCGAGTAGCGCTTCGTACTGGAGCCAACCGCCTTTGTCGCTCTCGGGCGTGGGGTCGAACGCGATCCGGTGCCGTAGCGAAGACACGCCGGCCGAAGCCTCGTCAACCATCCCGCGATGCTCGGGACCTGCGAGGCATGCGACCGGCTCGGCATTGGCGAGCGCATCCGCCAGCTCCTGGGGCGCCAGGCGCGAGTTGAGCGCCACTTTCACCAGTCCTGCCTTGTAGAGCGCGCATTCGAGCTCCACGATCTCGGGCCGGTTGGGCGAAACCACCGCGACGCGATCCCCGCGCTGGAGACCGAGCGCTCTCAGCACATGGGCGAGCCGGTTGGAGCGCAATTCCAGGTCGCGATAGCTGAGCGAGCGGTCCCGGAACAGCACGGCGGGGCGGTCGCCCCACTGGCGCGCGCCGCGCGCAAGGTACATGCCGAGATTCATGGACGGACCTCCGGTCGGGCGGGGCGGTGCTGCATTGCGTGTCTCCTGAAGTAGATGGGGAAAGTCTAGGAATCGATCGCCCGTCTGCGGATAATCCAGCCGCGTTTTCCGATAACGCTGCGTTATCGGAGCTGCAACGCCCTCACTCGGCGGGAATCTTCACGGAGACACCATGGCACTGCGCCTCGACGACATCGACTACTTCCTCGCGGTGGCCGAGCACGGCCAGGTGCGCCGTGCGGCCGCGGCACTCGGCCTCTCGCAGCCGGCGCTGACGAAGGGCCTGCAGCGACTGGAAAAGGAACTCGGCTTCCCGCTGTTCGAGCGCGGCGCGCGCGGCATGACGCTCACCCCGGTCGCCGAGCAGTTCCGCCAGCGCACGCAGACCTTGCGCACGAGCCTCGGCGACGCAATCAAGGAAGCCTCGGATCTGCACCTCGGTGCGATGGGGCTGCTGCGCGTCGGCGTGTCACCGCTCTATGCGGAACGGCTCTTCGTGCCCGCGTGCCTCCAGCTGCACCAGCAGCGGCCGGCCGCGCGGCTGCGGGTGATGGTCAACCTGAACGATGCGCTCCTCGGCGCACTGCGCCTGGGTGATCTGGACCTGAGCATCAACGCGATTCCGCGCGTGCCGTCCGAGGACCTCGAAGCGGTGCCCCTGATGAACGACGACCTGTGCATGGTGGTGCGCGAAGACCATCCGCTGCTCCGGCGCCGGCGCGTGCGCCTGCAGGATCTGGTGGATGCGCACTGGATGCTGCCGGGCCCCGGCGTTGCAGGCCGGCGCGGCGTCGAAGCGCGCTTGGCGGAGGCGGGCATGCCACCGCCGCGCGTCGCGGTCGAAGTGAGCAATACCGCATCGCAGCTCAGCAGGCTCGTGATCCGCAGCGACCTCGTGGCCCTGATGAGCCAGGCCATGCTGGCGGGCCCGGCCGGTGAAGGGCTTGCGCCGTTGCCGTTCGCGGAGGCCCGCTTTGCGCGAGAGATCGGCGCGCTGATGCGCAAGGACCATGTGCTCTCGCCGCTCGCGAAGCGCTTCCTCGAGATCCTGCGCGAAACCGCCGCACCGCGCACGTGAAGGCCGGTCAGACCGAACGCATCAGCCCGCCGTCGACCCGGATGTTCTGGCCGGTGATGTAGGCCGCGCCTTCGGATGCGAGGAACGCGATCGTCGCCGCGACCTCTTCGCTCTTGCCGTAGCGCTTCATCGGCACGGAATCGCGGCGGACATCGGTCTGGGGGAGGCTGTCGATCCAGCCCGGAAGCACGTTGTTCATGCGGACGTTGTCGGCCGCGTAGGTGTCCGTGAAGATCTTGGTGAACGACGCCAGCCCGGCGCGGAACACCGCGGAGGTCGGGAAGAGGGCGCTTGGCTCGAAGGTCCACGCGGTCGAGATGTTGATGATCGCGCCTGCCTTCTGCTGCTGCATCACGGGCGCGACGAGGCGCGTCGGGCGGATGACGTTCATCAGGTAGGTGTCCATGCCGCGATGCCAATCCTCGTCCGTGATGTCGAGGATCTGCGCTCGCGGACCATGCCCGGCGCTGTTGACCAGCACGTCGATGCGGCCCCACTGGTTCATTGCGAGATCGACGAACTTGCGCAGGTCATCGACGGACTGGTTCGATCCTGTGAAACCGATGCCGCCAAGGCGCTGGGCCAGCGCTTCGCCCTTGCCCGATGACGAAAAGATCGCGACCTTGAAGCCGTCCGCCGCAAGGCGTTCGGCGGCGGCTGCGCCCATGCCGCTGCCGCCGGCGGTGATGAGTGCCACTTTGTCGGATGTCATTGCTGTGTGTTCCTTCTGATGGATTCGATGCGCCCGCATGCTAGACCAAGGTCGCGAGCAGGTTGGCACGCAACGTGCATTCTCATCCGCAGCATCCAGGAGAAATGCCCGTTCGTGATTCATGACGGTGCATTACCGAAGGCGAGTTCCCACCAACGCTCAGGTTCCAGGACTGGATGCAACAACACGCTGGAGAGCGCTGGACGGATCGACCGGCCAGCCGCCGAAGGGGCAAGCCGCAGGCGCACAGTGCGCGTGCGGTGAATCTCTCAGGCACAAGGGACAGCGCGGGATGACGGACGTGGCCTTGCCGCGTCCGCGTCTGTCGCCGAGGTCACCGTGTCACTGCCAATCCTCTTTTCGTTCTTCCTTCATTCGTCGTCGAGCGCGCGTTGATGGTGCCGACGCTGGGCACGAATGCTGCTCTCCCTTCGCGCAATGGTTGCAAATTTCAACTGTTGCCAATCGCACCTGATGGTGCATCGATGGAGACGCACATGACCGCCCTGACTGACTTCCTCACCTTTCGCATCGACGTGTTCAACGACCAGGCCAAGCAACTGGCGACCGATGTCTATGAAGAGACGCATGGCGTGAGCCTGCGCGAACTGCGGGTGCTGCGTCTCGCCTATGCCACACCGGGCATCACGCAGGGCGAGGTCGTGGCCGCGAGCCGGCTGGAGAAGACGCTGGTGTCCAAGCTGGTGACGGCACTGGTCCGTCGGCAACTGCTGCTGCGCGAGATCGGTGCGCAGGACGCACGCTGGGTGCACCTGCATCTCACCGAGGAAGGCCGCTACATCGTCCAGCAGTGCAACCGGCTGGGCAAGAAGATGGAGCGGTCCCTGCTCGGCGTGCTCAGCGATTCGGAGCTTGCGCTGTTCGACAGATGCCTGGAACGCCTCACGGAGCAGGTCGAGCGCGATGCGCACAACGCGCGGCGCTTCATGACCTGACCAACCTTCTGCTTCCCCCTTTCCCCTTTGCTTTCATTTACCAGGAGCTGATCCATGTTCAAGAAGTCTCTCGCCGCCGCCCTGATCGGTGCCGCACTCGTCGGCCTCGCGCCGCTCGCCCAGGCGCAGGACAAGGTGCTGCGCATCGTGCCGCAGTCCGACCTGAAGATCCTCGATCCGATCTGGACCACCGCCTTCATCACCCGCAACCACGGCTACGCGGTGTACGACACGCTCTTCGGCGTGGACGCGCAAGGCAAGGTGCAACCGCAGATGGTGGGCGACTACAACCGCAGCGCCGACGGCAACACCTGGACCTTCACGCTGCGCGACGGACTCGCCTTCCACGACGGCAAGCCGGTGACGTCGGCCGACGTGATCCAGTCCATCAAGCGCTGGGGCCAGCGCGACGGCCTGGGCCAGAAGATGATGGCCGCGCTCGCAAGCATGGAGGCGAAGAACGACAAGACCTTCGTGATGACCTTCAAGGAGCCCTTCGGCCTGGTGCTGGAGGCGCTGTCCAAGCCTTCGTCGAACCCGCCCTTCATCATGCCCAAGGCGGTGGCCGAGACGCCGGCCGACCAGCAGATCACCAGCACCGTCGGCTCGGGCCCGTACATCTTCAAGGCCGATGAATACCGCCCGGGCGAGAAGATCGTCTACGTCAAGAACACCAAGTACGTGCCGCGCAAGGAAGCCGCGAGCGGCACCGCGGGCGGCAAGGTGGTCAACGTGGACCGCATGGAATGGGTGGTGCTCAACGACGCGCAGACCCAGGCCAACGCGCTCGCCAACGGTGAAGTGGACATGATCGAGTGGGTGCCTTCCGAGCAATATCTCGCGCTCAAGGACGACCCGAAGATCGAACTCGCGAGCCCGGTGCCCACCGGCTCCTACGCGCTGCACCTGAACCGCCTCGTGCCGCCCTTCAACAACGCGAAGATCGCACAGGCCGCGCTGATGGCGATGAACCAGGAGGCGCTGCTGCGCGCCCAGATGGTGCACAAGGAGCTCTACAACACCAATCCGTCGATCTACCCGACGGGCACCACCTTCCACTCGACCAAGACCTCGTACTTCACCGGCAAGCCGCAGTTCGAGAAGGCGAAGGCGCTGCTCAAGGAAGCCGGCTACAAGAACGAGCCGATCGTCTTCCTCTACCCCGCCAACTTCCCGGCGATCAACAAGTTCCCGCCGGTCATGGCGGCGCTGCTCAAGCAGGCCGGCTTCAACGTCGACCTTCAATCGATGGACTGGCCTACGCTGGTCACCCGCCGCGCGGTGAAGAAGCCCGCGAGCGAAGGCGGCTGGAATGCCTTCATCACCGGCTGGGGCCTGGCGGACAACATCAACCCGATGTTCTTCGCGCCGATGACCGGCAACGGCGAGAAGGGCTGGTTCGGCTGGACGAGCGACGACGAACTCGAGAAGCTCAAGGGCGAGTTCCTCAAGACCAGCGACGAAGCACAGCGCAAGGCGCTCGCCACGAAGATCCAGGAGCGCGTGTACGACGCCGCGGTGTTCGCGCCGGTCGGCGAGTACAAGCCGCTGACCGCCTATCGCAAGGGCGTGGTCTCCGGACTGGTGTCGGGACCGGTGGGCGTGCTCTGGGGCATCAAGAAGAACTGACCGGGTACGAACCATGTTGGCTTTCCTGCTGCGGCGCATCGTCGCCACGCTGCCCGTGCTGGTGGTTGTGGCGCTGATCGTCTTCCTGATGACGCGGCTGGCCCCGGGCGATCCGGCGGCGGCCATCGTGGGCGACAACGCCACGACCGAGAACCTCGCGCAGGTGCGCACCAACCTCGGGCTGAACGAGCCGCTGCCGGTGCAGTTCGGACGCTGGGGCGCGCAGTTGCTGCGGGGCAATCTCGGCGAATCCTTCTTCATGAAGAAGCCGGTCACCGAGCTGATCGGCCAGCGCATCGAGCCGACGCTCGCGCTCGCCGGCGTGACACTGCTGCTCACGCTGCTGATCGCGGTGCCGCTGGGCGTGCTCGCCGCGTGGCGCCACGGTGGCTGGCTGGACCGCACGCTGATGGGCTTCTCGGCGCTGGGCTTCTCGGTGCCGGTGTTCGTGATCGGCTATCTGCTGATCTGGTTCTTCGCGCTCAAGCTGCAATGGCTGCCGGTGCAGGGCTACAACCGCATCGGCGACGGCTTCTGGCCGTGGCTGCGCAACCTCATCATGCCGGCGGTGGCGCTGTCGGTCATCTACGTGGCGCTCATCGCGCGCGTCACCCGCGCCGCGGTGGCCGAGGCGATGACCGAGGACTACATCCGCACCGCGCGCGCCAAGGGCATCCCCGAAGCGCGCGTGCTGATGCGCCATGCGCTCGCCAATGCGGCGGTGCCGATCGTCACCGTCATCGGCATCGGCATCGCGCTGCTCATCGGCGGCGTGGTGGTCACCGAGTCGGTGTTCGCGATTCCCGGTCTCGGCTCGCTCACGGTAGACGCGGTGCTTTCGCGCGACTTCCCGCTCATCCAGGGCATCACGCTCTTCTTCTCGGTGATCTACGTGCTGGTCAACCTGCTGGTGGACCTGAGCTACCTGGTCTTCGATCCCCGCATCCGCTATTGAAGGAACGTCCATGACGCAACAAGCCTTCCTGGACCCCCTGTCCATCGATCCCGCGACCGAAGCGCCGCCGCCGGCCAGGCGCAAGCCGCTGTGGCGCCGCGTGCTGGCCAATGGCGCGGTTCGCTTCGGCGGTGGTGCGCTGGTGCTGCTGGTCGCGATGGCCATCGCCGCGCCGTGGCTCGGCACCATCGACCCGGTCGCGATGGACCCCGGCAGCGGCAACCTGATGCCCGGCAGCCGGGGCGACTTCAACAACCTCTCGGGCGACGTGATCGAGAACCACCTGTTCATCATGGGCACCGACAGCCTGGGCCGCGACATCTGGAGCCGTACGCTCTACGGCGCGCGGGTGTCGATCACGGTGGGGCTCGCGGCTGCTGTGGTGGCGCTGGTGTTCGGACTGATGGTCGGCCTCACCGCCGGCTATTTCCGCAAGCTCGACGGCATCGTCATGCGCCTCATGGACGGCGTGATGGCGATCCCGGGAATCCTCTTCGCGGTGAGCCTGGTCGCACTCTTCGGCGGCACGCTGGCCACGGTCGTGTTCGCGATCGCGGTGCCGGAAATTCCGCGCGTCGCGCGGCTGGTGCGCTCGGTGGTGCTGAGCGTGCGCGAAGAGCCCTATGTCGAAGCCGCCATCGCGCTCGACACGCCGACCTGGAAGCTGCTCGCCAGGCACATCCTGCCCAACGCGATCGCGCCGTTGATCATCCAGGGCACCTACGTGTGCGCGTCGGCGATCCTGGTCGAAGCCATCCTGTCGTTCCTCGGCGTGGGCCTGCCGGCCGAGATGGCGACCTGGGGAAACATCATGGCGGAGGGCCGTGCCCAGTTCAACCAGTACCCGCACAACGTGCTCTTCCCGGGCATCTTCCTGGCCGTCACGGTGCTGGCGGTCAACATCCTGGGCGACGGTCTGCGCGACACGCTCGACCCCAAGTTCAACAAGCGCGCGGAGTAGGACGATGCATATGACCGTCGAGAAGGAAGTGATGGAGGCGGCCGACGCGCGCGCGGCCTTGCAACCGGTGCTGTCGGTGCGCGACCTCGCGGTGGCGCTGCCGCGCGGCGGCGATCGGCCCCATGCGGTGGAGCACATCAGCTTCGAGGTGCCGCCCGGGCAGATCGTCTGCCTGCTGGGCGAATCGGGCTCGGGCAAGTCGGTGATCGCGAGCGCGGTGATGGGCCTGCTGCCGCCCGGCCTCGCGCCGGTCGCGGGCTCGATCGAACTCGATGGCCGAGAACTGGTCGGTGCCACGCAGGCCGAGTTCCGCGCGCTGCGCGGGCCGAGGATGGCGATGGTGTTCCAGGAACCGATGACCGCACTGAACCCGGTCATGACCTGCGGCGAGCAGATCGACGAGATGCTCACCCAGCATGTGCGCATGGACAGGGCGGCGCGCCGCCAGGCGATCCTCGACATCATGGCGCGCGTGCGGCTGCCCGATCCGCCGCGCATCTACGACTCGTATCCGCACCAGCTCTCGGGCGGACAGCGCCAGCGCATCGTGATCGCGATCGCGCTGATCCTGAAGCCGGCGCTGCTCATCTGCGACGAGCCGACCACCGCGCTGGACGTGACCACGCAGGCCGAGATCCTCAAGCTCATCCGCGAACTGCAGACCGAGAACGGCACCGCGGTGCTGTTCATCACGCACGACTTCGGCGTGGTGGCCGAGATCGCAGACCAGGTGGTGGTGCTGCAACTTGGCAAGATGATCGAGCGCGGCCCCGCGCGCCGCGTGCTCACGCAGCCCGAAGAGCCCTACACGAAGATGCTGCTGGCCGCGGTGCCCGAGCTTGCGGCGCATCCGCGCCCGCCGATCACCGACAACTTCCCGCTGCTCGATGCGCGCAGCATCGTCAAGACCTACGTGAGCGGAAGCTGGCCCGGCAAGCGGCGCGAGGTGCACGCGGTCAAGGAGGCGTCGCTGGTCGTGCGGCCGAAGGAAACCGTCGGCATCGTGGGCGAATCGGGCTCGGGCAAGTCCACGCTGGCGCGCTGCATCGCGCGGCTGATCGACCCGACCGCCGGCGAGATCCACGCCAACGGGCGTTCGGTCGCGCACTTGCGCGGCCGGCTGCTGTCGCCGTTCCGGCGCGATGTGCAGGTGATCTTCCAGGACCCGTATCGCTCGCTCAACCCGCGCCAGACCGTCGGCGCCTCGATCATCGAAGGGCCGCTCAACTTCGGCGTGCCTTACGAGAAGGCGTGGAAGCGCGCGGAGGAGCTGATGCACCTCGTGCGGCTCAAGCCCGAGGCGCTGCGGCGCTATCCGAGCGAGTTCTCCGGCGGCCAGCGCCAGCGTCTGTGCATCGCGCGCTCGCTGGCCTGCGAGCCCAAGCTGCTGATCGCCGACGAGGCGGTCTCCGCGCTCGACGTGACGGTGCAGGCGCAGATCCTGAAGCTGATCGAAGAGATCCAGCAGAAGACCGGCGTGGGCATTCTCTTCATCACCCACGACCTGCGCGTGGCCAGCCAGATCTGCGATCGCGTCATCGTCATGCGACAGGGCGCGATCGTCGAGCAGGGGCCGGCGCGCGACGTGCTGCTCGCGCCGCGCGAAGACTACACCCGCGCATTGCTCGCGGCCGCGCCCGGACGAGGCTTCGCCTTCGGCCGCGGGTCATCCGCGGGTATTGCACCTTGACCCGAACCCCACCCATTTCCAGGATCGACTCCATGAACGTTTTCATCGCCGGTTTCCAGCACGAGACCAACACCTTCGCCCCCACCCGCGCCGACTGGGCCGCCTTCGAGGCGGGCTCGGGCTTTCCGCCGTACCGGCGCGGGCCCGCGATCATCGAGGCCTATCGCGGGCGGGCCATTCCGGTCGGCGGCTTCATCGAGGCGGCCGAGGCGCGCGGATGGTCGCTCACCGCATCCGGATGGGCCGGCGCCAACCCGTCGGCACATGTCACGCGCGACGCCTTCGAGCGCATCGCGGGCGACGTCGACGAGGACCTGCGTGGCGCTCTCGCGGGCCCGGGCGTGGATGCGGTCTATCTCGATCTGCACGGCGCTGCGGTCACCGAACATCTGGACGACCCCGAAGGCGAACTGCTCGCACGCATCCGCGCCCGCGTGGGCCCGCAGGTGCCCATCGTCGCGAGCCTCGACCTGCATGCCAACGTCACCACGCAGATGCTGGAGGTGGCGGATGCCCTGGTGGCCTACCGCACCTACCCGCATGTGGACATGAAGGACACCGGCGCGCTCGCCGCGACGCTGCTCGCGCGCCGCATCGAGCGCGGCGTGCGCGAACCGCTGGCGGTGCGGCGGCTCGATTTCCTGCTGCCGCTCAATGCGCAAAGCACCATGACCGCGCCGGCCAATGCGGTCTACGACGAACTGCTGCGGCTCGATCAAAGGCACGGCAGCGTGCTGAGTTTCGCCATGGGCTTTCCCGCCGCCGACATCGCCGAGTGCGGGCCGGTGATCTGGGGCTACGGCGACGAAGCCGCGGCGGCGGTCGAGTCGCTCTTCGCACGCGTGGACCAGCCGCGCAGTCAGTGGCGACTGGATCTGAAGACGCCCGACGCGGCGGTCCGGCAGGCGATGGAACTCGCCGCCGAGGAAGCCAAGCCTGTCGTGATTGCTGACACGCAGGACAACCCCGGCGCTGGCGGCGACAGCAACACGACCGGCATGCTGCATGCTCTGCTGGCCTGCAGGGCTGGCGAACGGTTTCCGGGCCAGGTTTCGATCGGCCTGCTCGCGGACCCCGAAGCGGCGGCGCAGGCTCACGCAGCGGGCGAAGGCGCGCAGATCGATGTGCAGCTCGGCCGTACCGTCCCCACCTGGGGCGGCCGGCAAAGCGACGCGCCGGTGATGGTGCGCGCCACTGTGCGCAGCCTCAGTGACGGGCACGTCACGCTCAAGGGCCCGATGGGCATGGGCGGCGAAGTGCGCCTTGGCCCCAGCGCCTGCCTCGAAGTGCAGGGCGTGCTTGTCGGCGTGTGCACCCGCAAGACCCAGATGCTCGACCGCGAGCTCTTCCGTTTCCTGGGCATCGCGCCCGAGGCGATGAAGATCCTTGTCAACAAGAGCTCGGTGCACTTCCGCGCCGATTTCGCGCCCATCGCGAGCCACATCCTGGTGGCCAAGGCGGAGGGCCCGATGGCCGCCGACCCGGCCGACCTGCCGTGGACGAAGCTGCCCGGTTCGATGTCCCTGCGCCCCTGAACCCACCCCCCATCGATCTTGAAGGAGAACCTGTGCCTAAGCGCCCCGAACACTACCTGCAGTACATGCGCGACCACGCGAGCGAATTCGTCACCGTGCGGCAGACCATCCACCAGAACCCCGAGCTTGGCTTCGAGGAACACGGCACCAGCGCGCTGGTGGCCGAGCGCCTGCAGAGGTGGGGCTACGAGGTCGAGCGCGGCCTCGGCGGCACTGGTGTCGTCGGTCGCATCTCGCGCGGCAGCGGCGGCAGGAGCATCGGCATTCGCGCCGACATGGACGCGCTGCCCATCGAGGAGAAGACCGGACTTGCCTACAGCAGCCGGCGGCCCGGCATCATGCACGCCTGCGGCCACGACGGACACACTGCGATGCTGCTGGGTGCTGCACAGTACCTCGCGACCGAAGGCGACTTCTCGGGCACGCTCAACCTCATCTTCCAGCCGGCCGAGGAAGGCATGGGCGGCGCGGTGCGCATGATGGATGACGGCCTGTTCGACAAGTACCCCTGCGACGCCATCTTCGCGATGCACAACATGCCCGGCCGCAGGCAGGGCGATCTTGCCTTCCGCGACGGGCCGACCATGGCCTCGTCCGACTACGCCACCGTCACGCTGCACGGCGTGGGCGGACACGGGGCGATGCCGCACCACGCGCGCGATCCGATCGTCGCTGCCGCGAGCATCGTCATGGCGCTGCAGACACTGGTCTCGCGCAACGCCGATCCGCAGCAGGTGGCGATCGTCACCGTGGGCGCGATCCACAGCGGCAAGGCCAACAACGTGATCCCGCAGACTGCGACGCTGGAGATCAGCATGCGCGCGCTCACCCGCGAGACGCGCGCGCTGCTTGAACAGCGTCTCAAGGCGGTGGTGAATGCGCAGGCCGAGAGCTTCGGCGTGCGCGCCGAGATCGACTTCCGCCCGGGCTATGCGGTGCTCGTGAACACGCCGGAGGAAACCGACTTCGCGCGCAGCATCGGCCGCCAGTTGGTCGGCGACGCCCATGTCGAGATGCAGGCAGCGCCGGTGACCGGCAGCGAAGACTTCGCCTTCATGCTGGAGAAGCGGCCCGGCTGCTACTTGATGATCGGCAATGGGCGCGGCGGCGAGCACGGCGGGTGCATGGTCCACAACCCCGGGTACGACTTCAACGACAGCAACCTGCCGATCGGGGCAGCCTACTGGGCCCTGCTGGCGGAGAGCTATCTGACACCGTAGCCCCCGGCCGCTAGACCAAGGCCGCGAGCAGGCTTGCAATACCGATCCCGACGGCTGCCAGAGCGTCGCCGGCGATCAGGCCGCCGCCGAACAGCGAGGCGCTGCCCATGTCCTGCGGCAGGTCCTTGCGTCTGGAAGTGCGCGCACCGAGCAGGCTGCCGACCACGCCGCCCGCACCGAGCCAGAGCGAGGTCGGCAGGTTGACGAAGCCGCCGAACGAAAGCGCGTAGGGCGAAGGCAGGACGATCGCGTCAAGCACGAAGCTGCGCGGGCGCAGCCACTTGCGCAGCACCTCGATCAATGCGCCGGCTGCGACGCCGATCGCGATGGCGGTGCGCTGGTAGGGCATCGCATCGGTCAGCCCGCGCAGCACGCCCACGAGCTTGTACGTCATGGCCGATGCCCATTCGGTGGGCTGCTGGTCGGCCTTCATCACGGTCTGGTCCTGCAGCAGCACCGGATACGCGGCCATGAAGAGCCGTGCGAAGACCACCGCCATCGTCGCGCCCATCAGGATGCCCAGCACCTGGTAGCGGAACTGCAGGACGCGCGGCGTGCCGAGCCGCCAGCCGGTGGAGCGGTCTTGCTGCATGTCGCAGGCGACGCTGGTCGCGACCAGCAGAACCGCACCGGCCATGAGGCCCACGCCGGGATCGCGCAGGCCCAGCGCGGCCAGGATGATCACCGTGACCACGAAGGCCGACGAGATCGGATTCGAATCGCTGATGCCCACCGAGATGCCGTTCACCAGCGCGAAGAGGAACACCAGCGCGACGGCCACCGCGAGATAGAACACCGGCTGCCCCAGCAGCAAGTGGCCGCAGACGACGGTGGCAATTCCCCAGAACAGCACCCACAGCACGAGGCGCACGATGTTCACCCGCTTCCAGTCATTGACCGCGGGCGCAGGCGCACTGGCTGCCGCTTCACGCCGCGCATGCGGCAAGGCCCGCGCGAAGATCAGCGCGAGGTCGATCAGCGCCGCGCCCATGATTGCGCCGAGCGCGATGAGGAACATGATCTTGCGCGGCGGGTCGCCCGGCTGCAGCCAGCCGATGCTCACGAAGTGGGGCTTGAGCGCGACGCCGATCAATCCGCCCACCACCGCCGGGATGCCGATGCGTGCGCCGATCACCAAGCCCGCGCCGAACGTGGATGCCGAGAGCTCGATCGCCCCAAGCAGAGGGAGGCGCGTCGTTGCGAGCCCCGAGACCAGCCCGACGACTGCGCCGCTGCCGAGTTGCTTGACCGATCGGCGCAGCAGATCCGGATCGGTCAGCGCCCGGAGGATGTTCGCGACGGCCAGCCCCGACGGAAAGGTCAGCCGCATGCGATCCACCAGCACCGGCGTGTAGAGCATGCCCACGCCGACGCCGAACATGCCGACGCAGGTGAGGTACAGCACCATCTGCCAGGCCGGTGGCTGCGGCAGCCCCATCCAGGCCATGGCCTGCAGCAGCACGCCGAGTCCGCTCATGCTTGCAACGGAGGCAGCGGCCGTCTGGATGTAGTTCGCACCGTGGCGACCCGCCGCGCCGTAGCCCGCAGTGACCGCGGACCCCAGCAGCCCCGCAAGCACCTGCCCGCCCACGAAGAAGCCGAGCGAGAAGTTCATGTAGGCCGCGGTGACACCTGCCAGTGGGCCGAGTACGAGCATGCCTGCCACCGCGAGCAGCAGGTGGTATCGCCAACTGCCTTCTACGGGCAGCCAGCGCCAGCGCAGGTTCGGGTTCCGTTCCATGGCGTGCTAACTCATCGGCGCATCCCACCACCGCATCAGTGCTGCCACGCTTTCCACCACCGACCCATCGTTTGCCAGCGTGAAGTCGGCCGGCACCAGCGCCGTTCGTGCCAGGCGGTGTTCGATCGCCTTCGGATCTTCGCGTCCGCGGGCCTGCAGACGCTGTGCCAGCACCGCTGCGCTGGCCGTGATCTGGACCACACGGCAGCGGGGCGCACTCGCGCGAATGGCCGGCAGTGCTGCCCGCGAGCCGTTGAGGAGGACGGTGCCTGCCGCCAGCGCCTGCAATTCGCGCATCCGCACACCGTAGGCCAGACCGTTGGCGCGCCAGTGCATCGCGAAGGCACCGCCATCGCATTCGGCTTGCCAGTGCTCATGGGAAAGGGCCTCGTGCGCCTCGCCTCCGGCGTGCGCCGGACGCGTGATGGCACGTTGGGCGATGTGCAGGCGCTTGCCCAGTTCCGTGGCTCGCTGCCGCCACGCGGTCATCACTGTGTCCTTGCCGGCGCCGGAGGGGCCGACGACCACCAGCAGACGTTCGCTGTGCGGCACCTCGGCGTGGGTGCCCTTCATGCCGCGCCCTCCAGAGGCAGCCGCTCGATCAGGCGAAACGGCGCGCCGGCGGCGGGCTCGTGGAAGATGCACAGGGCGGTGCAATGCAGTGGCTGCGCCAGGCTGCGCGAGAACCAGGCGCATGCGTCGCGTTCGAAGTGCTTCGCTGCGTCAGAGTCCCGATCGTCGAAGCGGTCGCTCAGGGTCATGTGAAAGCGCCAGCCGTCGAACACATGCGTGTAGCCCCAGCGTGCGAGCAGCGCGAGGGCGGGCGCGTCTGCGTCGGTGGCTTCCGCCGCGCGGCGCGCCGTTTCGTTGGCAGGTGCAGGCGCGCGAAATTCGTCGAGTTCGCCGACACAGGCGTCGGCCAGTTGCCTCAGAGGATGTGCCGCGTTCAGCGGTGCCACAGGGCGCAACGCGACGAAGTCCTGCAGCCACGCGACGTGGAGTGTGGGCATCTCGAAGACGCGATGCCGCTTCGCCACTGCGGCAGCAGCGCGCCGCAGGTCCTCGAACGACCTCCCGGCCGCCAGGCGGATGGGCGCTTTCAGGGTGGCATGGAAGCCGTAGCGTGCGGGCGCGGAGACATTCGGGCGCTGCGATTCGAGCCCTGTCCCCGCCCCCTGCGATGGATCGCGCCCGAGCCAGTCGCACCCGGCGGCCCACAAGGGATGGGCAGGATCGGGCGCCCAGTAGATGGCGTAGCGTTCGTTGCCCGGTGTCATGCCTTCGAGCCTTCGTCAGGGCGCACGGTCAGTTGCACGGCGTCTGCGGCAAAGAGGGTGATGCCCGATCGGATGGGCGTGCCTTGCGCATCGACATCGACGGAGTTGACCACCAGCACAGGCTGTCCCGCGGATCTCGCCAGTCGATCTGCCTCCAGCGCCGTGGGCAGGCGGGCCGACACGACGCTCTTCGCACGCGTGTAGTCGCGCACGCCCAGCGCCTCGAGCGCCGGCGTGAAGCTCCCGAGTTCGGCCACCCGTTCGGCCAGTCCCTCGAACCGGGGCAGCGGATAGGCGCCGATGCTCAGGCCGACCGGCCTGCCACGCACGGAGGCGAGCGTGGTAAGCACGATCACCCGGCTCTTCGAAGGCACGCGAAGCTCTTTCGACCAAGGCGCCGCCTCTGCCTCATGGTGCTCGAGGATCTCGCGCGCCGCACGTTCGCCGGCATCGGCCACGCTCTCGGTCAGCCGGGTGCGCCGTTGCAAGGCGTAGTCCAGAACCAGCTCGCGCACGAAGGTGCCCGCGCCGTGGCGCACCTGCACGAAGCCTTCTCGCATGAGGGCCTGCATGGCCTGGCGCAGGGTGTGCCTGTTGACGTCGAAGCGCTGGGCGAGCACCTGTTCGTTCGGCAGGCGCTGGCCTGGGGCGAGGCGTCCTGCGGTGATGTCGGCGCGCAGGGTGTCGGCGATGAGCTCCCAGCGACGGAGGTCGGAGGTGGCGGCTGCGAGAGCAGGGCCGGGGATGTCGCTCGATGGCGTTGGTGTTGTCATTTCAATGGAAATTTTCGTTGGGTCAACAAACTGTCACGTCGGCCTGTCAAAGTGCGTAGTATCTTGAGTCATCTAGATGACATCCACATGACCTTCCCTCACTCCCCACCCCCCACGCCGCCGGCTCGCGCCAGATGGCTGGCCGTGCTGGCGCATGCGCCGCGCGACCTGCTGAAGCGCCATGTCGAATCCTTGCCTTCGCTTCACTTCGAAGTATTGCGCGCTCCAGAAATCGGGCTGGCCATGCTCCGCGGCCGCATCGGCAACAAGGGCGACCGCTTCAACGTCGGCGAAGCCACCATTACACGCTGTGTCGTGCGTCATCGCGACGGCGAGACCGCGAGCATTGGCATCGGCTATGTCCTCGGCCGCGATCCAGAGCGCGTGGACTGGATCGCGCGTCTGGACGCACTGCTGCAGCACCCCCGCTGGCACGATGCGCTGCAAGCCGACGTCATCGCCCCGCTGGCGGCTGAATCTGCCCGCCTGCGCGCCAGCGAGCAGCGCGAGACGGCCACCAGCCGCGTGCACTTCTTCAACCTGCAACCGGAGGCCTCGTCGTGAGCGCAGTTCTGTCGGACCTGGGCCTGGCCTGGGAACATCCCGTTCACGGCGCACAGCAGACCTTCCGGGTGCTGCTTGCCGCGATGTCGCACCCGGGGCGCGTCTATTCCTTGCCGCCGGCGGCCATCGCGGGCGTTCAGCCGCCCAGCGTGAGCGACGGGCACGCGATGTCGATCGCGGCCACCGTCAGCCTGTTGACGCTGCTCGACGCCGAGAGCAGCGTGCATTTCGCCGGCCCGCAGGATGCGTCCGCCTTGGCTGGCTACTTCCGCTTCCACTGCGGCGTGCGGACGGTTTCGCTCGATCAGAGCCAGTTCGCGTATGGGCGCGGCAGCCATGTCGACGGCGAGTCGTGCGAGCGCATGCAGCAAGGCAGCGACACGGCACCGCAGGACGGCGCCACGCTGGTCCTCGATGTCGACGGCCTTGCGATGCACGCCCAGAAGGGCGAGGTGCAGGTGCTTCGCGCGCGGGGCCCCGGCGTGCAGACCCAATCCGTGCTGAGCGTACGCGGCAGCCTGCCGGCGCTGTGGCGCTGGCGCGCCCAGCAGGGCGATGCATTTCCCCGTGGAATCGACCTGCTGCTGTGCAGCGGCGATCATGTTGCCGCCATTCCACGTTCCACCTTGCTGGCATTGGAGACCCCGCCATGTATATAGCCGTCAAAGGAGGCGAGCGCGCCATTGCTGCCTCACGCGCCCTCGTGGCTGCAGCCCGCCGTGGTGACCCGGCGTTGCCGCCGCTGCTGGTGGCGCAGGTGCAGTCGCAGATGGGCCTCGCGGTGAGCCGCGTCATGGCCGAGGCCTCGCTCTACGACCCCGAACTCGCCGCGCTGGCGCTGGTGCAGGCGCAGGGCGACGCGGTCGAAGCCGCGTTTCTGCTGCGCGCCTACCGCACAACGCTGCCCCGCGTGGCCTATACCGAGCCGGTCGATACCGATGCCATGCGTGCGAAACGCCGGGTGTCGGCTATCTTTAAGGACTTGCCGGGCGGCCAGGTCCTCGGCCCGAGCTACGACTACACGCAGCGCCTGCTGGACTTCTCGCTGCTGCGGCCGTCGAACCCGGATGCCGTCCCGGCGAACGCCAACCCCCAGGGACCGGATGCCGAGGCCGAAGAGATTCCCAACGCACTCGACACCCTCTCCGCGCAGAACCTCGTCGAACCTGCGATCCCATCGGACGGCGATCCGGTGCCGCCGGACATCACGCGTGATCCGCCGCGCTACCCGCTGTCGCGCGCCGGCCGCCTGCAGATGCTGGCGCGTGCCGATGAAGGCTGGGTGCTGGGCATGGGCTATTCGACCCAGCGTGGCTACGCGCACAGCCATCCCTTTGTCGGTGATGTGCGCTTCGGCGCGGTGACCGTCAGCCTGGTGCCGGACGAACTCGACTTCCCGATCGAGATCGGCGAGGTGGAGCTGACCGAGTGCCAGATGGTCAACCAGTTCGCGGGCAGCGACGGCGCGCCGCCGCAGTTCACGCGCGGCTATGGGCTGGTGTTCGGCCATGGGGAGCGCAAGGCGATGGCAGTGTCGCTGGTCGACCGCGCGCTACGCACCGACGAGTTCGACGAACTGGCAGAGGCCCCGGCGCAAGACCAGGAGTTCGTGCTCGCGCAAGGCGACAGCGTCGAAGCCTCGGGGTTCGTGCAGCATCTGAAGTTGCCGCACTACGTGACTTTCGAATCCGAATTGCAATTGATCCGGCAGCTCCGCGCCGAGCGCGAAGCACGCATCGATGGCGCTGCAGCCGAGGAGGCCCGCTGATGGACATGACAACCGCATCCGATCGCGTCGAGGCCGCACAGGCCGACATGCCGGTCGAAGGCTACAACTACGCCTATCTCGACGAGCGAACCAAGCGCATGCTGCGCCGCGCGTTGCTCAAGGCAGTCGCCATTCCGGGCCATCAGGTGCCCTTCGGTTCGCGCGAGATGCCGCTGGCCTATGGATGGGGCACCGGCGGCATCCAGGTGACGGCCGCGGTCATCGGCCAGGGCGACGTGCTCAAGGTGATCGACCAGGGTTCTGACGACACGACCAACGCCGTGAACATTCGCGAGTTCTTCGCGCGGGTGACCAACGTGGAGACCACCACGCAGACCGCGCGTGCCACCGTCATCCAGACGCGCCACCGCATTCCCGAGACGCCGCTGCGCGAAGGGCAGATCATGGTCTATCAGGTGCCGCAGCCGGAGCCGCTCTACAAGCTGGAGCCGCGACGCGCCGAAACGCTCGCACTCCACGCGGTCGAGGAATACGGGCTGATGAACGTCAAGCTCTACGAAGACATCGCACAGTGGGGCCATGTCGAGACCACCTCCGACTACCCGGTGCGCGTGAACGGCCGCTACATCACGTCCCCGTCGCCCATTCCCGCTTTCGACAACCCGAAGATGGATCAGATGCCCGCATTGCAGTTGTTCGGCGCTGGACGCGAAAAGCGTCTGTACGCCATCCCGCCCTATACCTCGGTGCAGAGCCTTGACTTCGAGGACCATCCCTTCAGCGTCAAGACGCAGGGTCATACGTGCGCACTGTGCGGCTGCACCACGAGCTATCTCGACGAGATCGCCCATGAGGACGGAAGCACCTTGTGGACCTGCTCGGACACCGACTGGTGCGAGCAGCAGCGCGCCGGAGCGCAACCATGAACGCCGGCCAGGACAAAGCCACGCCGCTTCTGCGTGTCGACTCGCTGTGCTTCAGGTTCCCGAGCGACGGCCTCGGGCGCGACGCCGTGAGTCAGGCCACGCTGGAGCTGTTTCCGGGTGAAGTGCTTGCGGTCGTCGGTGAATCCGGATCGGGCAAGACCACCTTGCTCAACTGCATGGCCGGCCGATTGACGCCGCGCGAAGGCAGCGTCCGGTATCGCGATGCGCAGGGCGAATGGCTCGACGTTCACGCCATGCCCGAACGTCGGCGCCGCCTGCTGGCGCGCACCGAATGGGGCTTCGTGGAGCAACAAGCCACCGCCGGCCTGCGCATGGGCGTCAGCGCGGGCGCCAACATTGGTGAACGGCTCATGGGCCTGGGCGACCGGCACTACGGCAAGCTGCGCGAGACGGCGGCAAGCTGGATGTCGCGTGTGGAGCTCGATGCCGGGCGCATCGACGAATCACCGCGCAACTTCTCCGGCGGCATGCGCCAGCGCCTGCAGATCGCCCGCAACCTCGTGACCCGGCCGCGACTCGTGCTGATGGACGAGCCCACCACCGGGCTCGACGTTTCCGTTCAGGCCAAGCTGCTCGACCTGATCCGCCTGCTGGTGGCGCGCATGCACGTGTCCGCCGTCGTGGTCACCCACGACCTCGGCGTGGCGCGGCTCTTGGCGCATCGCACGCTCGTCATGCGAGAGGGCCACATCGTCGAGCATGGCCTGACCGACCGCGTGCTCGACGACCCTCGCCATCCCTATACCCAACTGCTCGTTTCTTCCGTCGTGACGCCATGACCCACGAATCAGATTCAGCCGATCTGCCGACGCTGCGCGTGCGCGGCGTGCGCAAGCACTTCACCCTTCACCTGCGTGACGGCCGCGACCTACCCGTGCTGCACGGCGTCGATCTCGACGCTGCGGCCGGCGAATGCGTGGCACTCGTCGGCGCGTCGGGGCAAGGCAAGTCGACGCTCATCAAGTGCCTGTACGGAAACTACGGCGTCGACAGCGGTTCGATCCTGCTGCGCACCGACGGCGGCGAAATCGACATGGCGCGCGCCACCCCGCAGCAGATCATCGGCCTGCGCGAACGCGCCATTGCCTACGTGAGCCAGTTCCTGCGCGCCGTGCCGCGCGTGCCGGCCATCGACGTGGTGGCCGAGCGGCTTCTGCAGGCGCATCCAGTCACCGCCGACCTGGGACAAACCGACGCCTGGCAAGCCGCGCAGGAAGCGGCTCGCGAGGAAGTGGCCGCGCTTTTCGAGCGCCTCAACCTACCGCGCGCGCTGTGGCAACTCCCGCCCGCGACCTTCTCGGGTGGCGAGCAGCAACGCGTGAACATCGCGCGGGGGTTCATCCTCCCGTCCGACCTGCTTTTGCTCGATGAGCCGACCGCGTCGCTCGACGCCGCCAATCGCCGCGTGGTGATCCAGCTGATCCACGAAGCCAAGACGCGAGGTGCCACCGTGATCGGTATCTTTCACGACGAAGAGGTGCGCGACGCCGTCGCGACCCGCTGCGTCACGCTGCCCGCGGCATCTGCCGAACTGGAAACCACACGATGACAGAAACCGTAATCCACAACGCCCGCATCGTGCTCGATGACGAAGTCATCTCGGGCCACGTCTGCATCAACGAGGGGCGCATCACCGCCGTCGGCCATGGCGCCAGCACGCAGCCCGGCGCACTCGACTGGAACGGCGACTGGCTGCTGCCCGGCCTGGTGGAGGTGCACACCGACAACCTCGAGCGGCACGTGATGCCGCGCCCCAAGGTGAGGTTCCCGATGCAGTCCGCGGTGCAGGCGCACGACGCGGAGATGGCCGCGAACGGCATCACCACGGTCCTCGACGCGATCGGCGTTGGCGACCCCTACGGCGACGGCTTCCGCTCGCACGACCAGAGCGATCTGCTGCGGGTGCTCGACACGCTGGACGAAGCAGGCACGCTGCGCGCCGATCACTTCATCCACATCCGCTGCGAACTGCCCGCTGCCAATGCGCGTGAACTGTTCGAGCCCTTTTCCCGGCACCGCCGGCTGCGTCTGATCTCGCTGATGGACCACACGCCGGGCCAGCGCCAATGGCACAACCTGGAGCATGCCCGCGTCTACTACACGGGCAAGAAGGGATGGAGCGACGCCAAGTTCGCCGAAGAGGTACGCATCGCGCCTGAGCGACAGGCGCTCTACGCCGAACCCAATCGCCGCTGGTTCGCCGACTTCGCGCGCACGCAGGAGATCTCGCTCGCCACGCACGACGACACCACGGCCGAGCACGTGGAAGAGGCACATCGCATGGGCGCGTCGATGAGCGAGTTTCCGACCACGCTCGAAGCGGCGCGTCGCGCTCGTGCGTTGGGGCTGTCGACCGTCATGGGCGCGCCGAACGTAGTGCGCGGCGGCTCGCACTCGGGCAACGCGGCGGCGATGGACCTGGCGCGCGAAGGCCTGGTCGACAGTCTCTCGTCGGACTACGTGCCCGCCAGCCTCCTGCAGGCCGCCTGGCGGCTTGCGGAAGAGGGCGCATGCACGATGCCGCAGGCCGTGGCCATCGTCAGCAAGGGCCCGGCACTTGCGAGCGGCTTGCATGATCGAGGCCGCATCGCGCAGGGTCTGCGTGCCGACGTGCTTCGCGTGCGCCAGGTCGGCAGTTCGCCGGCGGTGCGCGAGGTCTGGTCGCGCGGAAGGCGAGTCGCATGAAAGAGTCGCACCTGATCACCAGCCTGGAAGCTCTGCGCGAGGTCTATTCCGACCTGCCCGGCGATACGTCGCTGGCCAAGGAGGTGGACCACATCCACCCGCTGTATCGGCCGTTCATCGAGGCATCGCCCTTCGTCGTTCTGGGCACGCGCAGCCCGGACGGGCTCGACAGCTCGCCGCGTGGCGATGCGCCCGGCTTCGTGCAAATCGCCGACGAACGCACGTTGCTGCTGCCCGACCGGCGGGGCAACAACCGCATCGACAGCCTGCGCAACGTGGTGGCGCATCCGGACGTGAGCCTGCTGTTTCTCATCCCTGGTTGCAACGAGACGCTGCGGGTCATGGGCCGTGCACGCATCAGCGTGGCGCCTGGGTTGCTCGCGCGTTGTGCGCACGACGGCACCGAACCGCGTTCGGTGCTGGTCATCGCGGTGGACAAAGTCTTCTTCCAGTGCGGCCGTGCGGTGATCCGGTCAGGCCTCTGGGGAGAGGCGGGCAAGGTGGAGCGCGCCTCGCTGCCGAGCATCGGCAACATCCTCCAGACGTTGAGCGGCGAGCGCATCGATGGCCCTGCCTACGATCGCGAAATGCCGGAGCGACAGCGACGAACGCTCTACTGATTGGGCTCCGATGCGCATGGCTGTCACGTGTTTGCCTTGTAACGTTTCTACAGTTACTGCAGTTGAATCAAAGTGACCGCCAATGTTGACGATGACCGGAGTCAGTTGCCGTTTCGGTGAAAAGACCGCTGTGGCTGACGTGAATCTCACCGTGGAGCCAGGCAGCTTCGTCGGTGTCATTGGGCGTTCGGGCGCCGGCAAATCTACGTTGCTGCGCATGATCAACCGCTTGCAGGCAACGACTTCGGGGCGCATCAGCTTCGACGGTCGTGACGTCACCGCGCTCAAGGGCAAGGCCCTGCGCGGATGGCGCTCCGAGTGCGCAATGGTGTTCCAGCAGTTCAATCTCGTGGGCCGGCTCGATGTGCTGACCAACGTGATGATGGGCCGCCTGAATCGTGCCGGCACGATGGCGACGCTGCTTGGCCTGTGGCCGGAGCGCGATCGCGCCGTGGCGTTCTCGGTGTTGGAACAGTTCGAGATCGGCAACCTCGCCGCACGCCGCGCGGAGAACCTCTCGGGCGGGCAGCAGCAACGGGTGGCCATCGCCCGTGCGCTGGTGCAAGAGCCACGCATCATCCTGGCCGACGAACCCACGGCCTCGCTCGATCCGCGCAACGCGGTGGTGGTGATGGAAACGCTGCAACGCATCAACCAGCAGTACGGCATCTCCATCATCTGCAACCTGCATTCGCTCGACCTGGCACGCACCTATTGCCACCGCCTGGTCGGCATGGCCGCCGGTCGCGTCGTGTTCGACGGCACGCCGCAGCAATTGACCCACGCAGCCGCGAGCGAGCTGTATGGCATCGAAGCCAATGAAGCCGTGAGCGTTCCCCGGCACGAGTTGGCGAGCAAGTCGATGGGCACCCTGCTGCCGCAAGCGCAGGTGGCCTGAGCCTTCATTTCTCCCTTTTTCGTTTTCCTGTTCATTTGAGGAGCTGAATCGTGGTTACACGTCGTACTTTTGTCACGGGCGCAGCAGCGCTCGCGGGCGCTACCGCCGCGCCTTTCGTGCTGGCACAGGGCACGCCCAAGGAACTGACCTTCGCGGTGATCCCGATCGAGAACGCGTCGTTGACGACCGATCGCTTCGGCCCGCTCGCCAAGTACCTGACCGACGCCATTGGCATTCCGGTCACACTGCGTATCGCCAATGACTACGCCGCCGTGATCGAAGCACAGCGCGCCGGCAACGCCCAGATCGCGTTCTACGGCCCTGCCTCGTACGCACGCGCCGTGATGACGGGCGTGAAGACCGAACCGCTGGTCAACCAGCGCCATGAGACGGGCATCAACGGCTACTACTCGGTACTGTGGGTGCGCGCGGACAGCCCCTACAAGACGGTGCAGGACCTCAAGGGCAAGACCCTCGCGCTGGTGGACCCCAACTCCACGTCGGGCAACAACGCACCGCGCTACTTCCTCTCGAAGAACGAAGGCATCGCAAGCCTGGACAGCTTCTTCGGCAAGGTGTTCTTCGCCGGCGGCCACCAGAACGCGCTCCTGGCGCTGGCACAAGGCACGGCCGACGCTGCAGCCAACGAATACTTCTCGCCCACCGACAACATGCCGACCCGCCTCGCCGAGAAGGGCCTGCTGAAGGACGCCAACGGCAAGGCGCTGAGCCCGAGCGACTTCCGTGTCGTGTTCAAGTCGGACCTGCTGCCCGAAGGCCCGTTCTCGGTGCTCGAATCGGTGCCGGCGGAGACGCGCCAGAAGATCAAGCAGGCCCTGCTCGATCTGCCCAAGAAGGACAAGAAGGTCTTCGATGGCCTGTCGGGTGGCAAAGACCAGGAACTGGTGGCGATCGACGCGAAGGCCTACGAGCCGGTCGTCGGCATGCTCCAGTACAACGACGCGCAACGCAAGAAGCAGCAGTAGGAGGCTTCGCCTGCGGCGGCCCGGCCTCTGTGCCGGGCCTTTTGCTGTTCGCTCCTCTGCAATCACGCATCAATGAGTACTTCGCCCCAGGCCACCGCGCCCGAACCCTACAGCTGGGCGCATGCCTATGCGTTGGAGTCCGCTCGCCGACGCCGCAACTGGTGGATCGGACTGGCCGTATTCGTCGTGCTGGCGGCCATCGCCGGACCCATCGCGGAGGTCCGGCCGCAAGTCTTCGTCCAGCAGCTCGGCGGCTTCATGAGCTACCTGCAGCGCATTACGCCGGACATCTCCGCAGCGCACCCGATCCAGGACGTGCAGGAGTGGTATTGGGGACTGGGGCGCTGGCTGGTGCTGCTCGGCGAAACGCTGCTCATTGCCTATCTCGGCACGCTGTTCGGCGCGCTCGGCGGGTTTGTGCTGAGCTTCGTCGCATCGTCGAACCTGACGCCCTCGCCGTGGATGCGCTTCGTGGTCCGCCGGCTCGCGGAGTTCTGCCGCACCGTGCCGGACATGGTGTTCGCGCTGCTGTTCGTGGTGGCCTTCGGCATTGGCCCGATGGCCGGCGTGCTCGCGTTGGCTGTGCACACGGCGGGCGCCTTGTGCAAGCTGTTCGCTGAAGTGGTCGAGAACATCGATATGAAGCCGGTGGATGGCATCGTGGCAGCGGGCGGCTCGTGGCGCCAGACAGTGCGCTACGCCGTGCTGCCGCAGGTGGCGCCCAACTTCGCGTCCTACGCCATGCTGCGTTTCGACATCAACGTGCGCGCCGCTTCGATCATGGGCTTTGTCGGCGCGGGCGGCATTGGCGAGCAGTTGATGGTGGCGATCCGCCAGTTCTATTACACCGACGTGAGCGCGATCCTGCTGCTGATCATTGCCACCGTGATGCTGATCGACTTTGCCAGCGAGCGCCTGCGTCATGCCTTGTCCGGCAGCATGCACCGGGAGCGAAGCGCATGAGTTCCAACATGAATGCCAACACGCCTTCCGGGCGCGCAGTCATCGATGTGGACATGGTCCGCCTGCGGCGCGAGCAGCCGGGACTGTTCCCCGGCTGGCTGGCCGCACGCGAGCTGTTTGCCTGGAGCGCCGCCGCCGTCGTGTTGGCAGTCTTTGCGATGTGGGTGCTGGACTTTTCGTTCGCCCGCATCCTCGGCGGGTTGAGCCGCCTGCTCGACTTCACGCAGATCATGTTTCCGCCGACCACGGACGGCAAGGCAATGGTGTTTCTCGAAGCCATGGCCGAGACGCTGGCGATGGCCTTTCTGGGCACCGCCGTGGCCGCGTTGATTGCGTTCCCGCTCGGCTTCATGGCTGCGCGCAACGTCATCCCGAATGTCTTCGCGCACTTCGCGGTGCGGCGTTCCATCGACGTGATACGCGGCGTCGACATCCTGATCTGGGCCCTGCTGTGGGTCAACGTCGTCGGCCTGGGGCCGTTCGCCGGCGTGCTGGCCATCGCTTGCTCGGACGTGGGCTCGTTCGGCAAGCTGTTTTCCGAAGCCATCGAGAACATCGATCGCCGTCCGGTGGAGGGCGTAACGTCCGCCGGCGGGAGCGCGCTGCACGTGCAGCGCTATGCCGTCCTCCCGCAGGTGCTGCCTGTCATCGGCAGCCAGGTGCTCT
This sequence comes from Variovorax sp. Sphag1AA, assembly GCF_014192575.1. Taxonomy (GTDB): domain Bacteria; phylum Pseudomonadota; class Gammaproteobacteria; order Burkholderiales; family Burkholderiaceae_C; genus Variovorax. The sequence goes on from NZ_JACHYC010000003.1 coordinate 213,405, forward strand.
ACTTCTTCGAGAGCAACACCCGGTCGGCGAGCATCCTCGGCATCGTCGGGGCGGGCGGCATCGGCATCTACCTGACCGACAACATCCGCGTGCTCAATCTCTCGGTCGTCACCTTCATCGTCATCCTGATCCTGGTGGCCGTGGTGGTGATCGACTTCATCTCGGAGAAGCTCCGGCTGGCGCTGATCGGCCGCGCCGGGCGGCAGCGGTAGTCACTTCCTGCAGTCCCCACCAACCGATACCGAACCATCCTTGCACTCGGTCAGGATGCCGTCATTGCCGCGCCGCGGGGCGGGAGATGAACCGGGCGAGGAGGAGGGCGTATCGGTTTCGTAGACGATCTTCTTGCTGCCCCGTTCGCAGGTGCCGACGACCTTGCCGCTGACCGTCGCATCGGCTGCGACCGTGGTGAGCGCGAAGCGCGTGACGCCCGCGTTGCGAATCTTCGCGTCGATCTCGGCCAGAAGGTCGTCGCAGTTGCTGGCGGCGTTCGCGGACCCGGCAAACGCCAATATGACGAGGGAGAGGTGGGATAGCTTCAGCATCGGATGCTTGCCTCGAAGGAGCTTGTCCGTCCAGGAAGGGCAGTGTAGCGCTGCCCGTCGCCAGCAGGGGGCCTCTATTTTCTCGTCGACCTGCCGATATCCACGAGACGGTCGGATGAGCCGGCCAAAAAAGGAACTGCCGTGAAGAACTGGAAGATCGGTGCCCGGCTGGGCATGGGATTCGGCCTTGTGCTGGCGTTGATGGTGTTGATGACGACGCTCGGGATATGGCGCCTGCACGAGACGGCCATGGCCGCCGAGGAGATCACGAATCAGCCGCTCGCGAAGGAACGCATCATCAGCGACTGGTATCGGCTGGTGGAGATCGGCGTTCGCCGGACGACCGCCATCGCCAAGAGTTCGGATCCGTCGCTCGGGCCTTACTTCGCCGAGGAAAGCGCGAACTCCACGAAGGCGGCACAAGCGATGCAGAAGCAACTTGAGCCTCTGCTGTCCAGCGACGAGGAAAGGGCGCTGTGGAAGGACTTCCAGGAGATCCGGACCAAGTACCTCGAAGCACGCGACGCCGTGGTGAAGACGAAGGGTGAGGGCAAGCTGGAAGAGGCGAACGCCGTTCTCGACAAGCAGTTCATCCCTGTTGCCAACACCTACTTGGGCAACGTGCAGCGCCTGCTCGAGATGCAGCGGCGGGCGATCGATGGGACCGTGGTCCAGATCGGCGCCGGCTACAGGGCCAGCCGGGATCTGCTGTTGGGCCTCGGCGCATTCGTTCTGTGCCTGGGCGTCTTCTGCGCATGGCGACTGTCCGTTGGCATTACGCGGCCGTTGCGCAGCGCTGTCGAGGCTGCGCAAACCGTAGCGGCCGGTGACCTCTCCAGCAGGATCGAGGCGGGTGGTCGCGATGAAACAGGCCAGCTGCTCCTTGCACTCAGCGAGATGAATGCAAGCCTTATCCAGATCGTCGGCGAGGTGCGCACCGGAACGGACACGATCACAACGGCGTCCGGCCAGATTGCGACGGGCAATCAGGACTTGTCGTCGCGCACCGAACAGCAGGCGAGTTCGCTCGAAGAAACCGCTGCGTCGATGGAAGAACTCACCAGCACCGTGAAGCAAAACGCGGACAACGCGCGTCAGGCCAACCAGCTCGCGGTGTCTGCGTCGGAAGTCGCTGTGCGCGGTGGCAGCGTCGTCTCGCAAGTGGTCGACACCATGGGCTCGATCAATTCGTCTTCGCGCAAGATCGTCGACATCATCGGTGTGATCGACGGCATCGCGTTCCAGACCAACATCCTTGCGCTCAATGCAGCTGTTGAAGCCGCACGCGCCGGTGAACAAGGCCGCGGCTTCGCAGTGGTCGCCTCCGAAGTGCGCAACCTCGCACAGCGTTCTGCAGCGGCGGCCAAGGAGATCAAGACCCTCATCGACGATTCGGTCGGCAAGGTCGAAGAAGGCAGCAAGCAGGTCGCCGAAGCGGGCCGCACGATGGACGAGATCGTCGAGAGCGTGAAGCGGGTGACGGACATCATGGGTGAGATCACCGCGGCGAGCCAGGAACAGACCTCGGGCATCGAGCAGATCAACCAGGCGATCACGCAGATGGACCAGGTGACCCAGCAGAACGCTGCGCTGGTCGAACAGGCGTCCGCCGCGGCGGGATCGCTTCAGGACCAGGCCAGCCAGCTGTCGCGCGCGGTCGGTGTCTTCAAGCTGCAGCGTTCGATCGGTTAAGCGTTCTGAAGGAGCCCTTGGGAAGGGGCTCGCGCGTCAGCGTTTGTGCCCGACGCTGAAATCGTTGCCCCCGCAGCGGTCCACGCCGCGCACCAGCCAGAGTGGACGGCGCGCGAAGTCGACGGGCACGCCGCTCTTGCCGTCCACGGGGCGCAGCGAACGGTCGAACAGCGAAGTCGACGGCATGTAGCGCAATGCCACGCCGGTGCGCCTGCGATTCGACGTGTTGGGGCGCGCGCCGTGGATCATGTGGACGTCGTGCAGTGACATCTCGCCGGCCGCGAGCTCGACGTCGACGGCGGTGTCTTCGTCGAAGGTGCCGGGTGCGAGCCGCTGCGCCAGCGTCAAGTCCGTGCGGTCTTCGTGCAGGTGATCATGCAGCCGCTTCTCCTTGTGCGAACCGGGGATCACGCGGAGGCAGCCGTTGCCTGTGTCGGAGTCCTCCAGCGCAACCCACACGGTGCACGTCGCGAGCGGGCGGATCGGCCAGTAGTGGCCGTCCTGGTGCCACGGCGTTTCGTAGCCGTTGCCCGCAGGCTTGCAGAACACGTGGCAGCCCCACAAGATGACGTCGTCACCGATGACGCTGGACACCAGCTCCACCAACTCCGGATCGCGCGCCAGTTCCAGGAAAGCCGCACTGCCGCGAACGCCTTCCCCGTTGTCGCCCTCGATATGCGCCGACACCAGCTTCTCAGGGCGCACGCCAGGATTGTTTCGGATCAGATCGTTCAGCGCCTCGCGCATCAATGTCGTTCGCTCGTGAGGCAGGCGGTACGCGGGGCGGACCCAGCCTTCTTCCTGGTAGCGGATGAACTCATCAGCAGTGAGTTGCGCCATTTCGTGTCTCGATTTCGTTCGTGGATAGGCGTTGATATATACCGTTTCGCGGCCCATCGCACCATCAGGTGACAGCCGCAGGCCGGCACACCTTCAGCACCATGCCGCGCAGCCATCGATGCGCAGGATCGCGGTCCAGACGCGGATGCCACATCTGCGACACGGTGATCTGCTCGGTCGGCATCGGCAGAGGGAACGAGCGCAGCGCGCCGCGTACGCGCAGATGTTCGAAGTACGACGATGGGATCAGGGCCACCATGTCGGTCGCGGCAGCGATCGATAGAGCAGTGCTGAAGCTGGGCACGACGACGGCGGTGTTTCGCGCCAGGCCCATCGACTCCAGCGCATCGTCCACTGGCCCTGCAGACCGGCCGTGGCGCGAGGTGACGACGTGGTCGCACGCAGCGTAGCGCTCGGGCGTGACTTCGGTCTCGGAGAGCAAAGGATGCCCTTCGCGCACGACTGCGACAAAGCTGTCTCGATAGAGGGCCTGGATGCGCACCTCCGGCCCTGACTCGCCGAGGACGCCGACGTCGAGGTCGATCAATCCTTCGCGCAGCGGACGCACGGCTTTGTCGGGCTTGGGTGCGAACCGCAGGCGGACACCGGGTGCGTCTTGTGCGATGCGAGCCACCAACCGGTGCGCAAAGGCCTCGATGAAGCCGTCGTTGGCCCGTATCGTGAACAAGCGCTCGAGCGTGCGGGGATTCATGCTCGCGGCGGTGGGTTGAAGGACTGCGCTTGATTCACGAACCAGTTCCCGGACGCGGTCGCGCAGTGCGAGTGCATGCGGCGTGGGAACCATCCCGCGACCGGCGCGCACCAGCAGTTGATCCCCGGTCGCTTCTCTCAAGCGCGCCAGCGTGCGGCTCATGGCCGATTCGCTCAGGCCCATGCGCTCCGCGGCCTTTACCACGTTGCCTTCGGAAAGCAATGCGTTGAGCGCAGGCAGCAGGTTGAGATCGATGTCCGGCATGCGCGCAAAGCTAGCACAGCCGCGCGAATTTCGTCTGGCGCCGCACGCAGGAACAACTTGCGCGTGGCGCTCTGGGCAAGCCCGGCGCGGCTTCCTATTCTGAATTGACGCAATCCAGCGTGCCTTCCGTGCCATCCACCATGCTGCTCTCACCTGCCATTCGCTCCGAATCCACAGCCAGCACCGACACGACCGCGAACGAGTCCGACGGCCTGCCGATGCCGCGACGCCTGTTCGCCATTGCCGCCATCCTCGGCGCAGGCGCCCTGGTGGTGCTCGACGGCGCCATTGCCAATGTTGCTTTGCCGAGCATCGCTCAGCAGTTGCGCGCGTCGCCGGCGGATGCCGTCTGGGTCATCACCGCGTATCAGCTTGCCGTGGTCATGTTCCTGCTGCCCGCTTCGGCTATCGGGGCGAGGTTCGGCTATCGCCGGGTGTTTGCCGCGGGTGTGGCGCTGTTCACCCTGGCGTCGGTGTTGTGCGCGCTGTCTCCGACGCTGCCATGGCTGCTTGGCGCGAGATGCCTCCAGGGGCTGGGTGCCGCCGCGGTCATGCCCCTCGGACTTGCGTTGCTGCGCTTTACCTATCCACGTCGATTGCTGGCGCGCGCGATCTCCTGGAATGCGCTGATGGTCGCCGGGGCTACCGCGGCAGGGCCTGCCGTTGGCGCGTTCATCCTCTCCGAGGCTAGCTGGCCGTGGCTGTTTGCGGTGAATCTGCCGATTGGCGTGCTCGTGCTTGCCGCATGTGCGAACCTGCCAGCGACATCGCCAACCAAGGACCGCATCGACCTCTGGAGCATCGCGCTCAACGCGACCATGTTCGCCTAGTTCGTTCTCGGAAGTGACCGGTTGCCGACGAACCCACTGCATGGCGGCGCGTTGCTTGGCTTGGCGGCCGTCTGCATGATCTTGCTGGTCAGACGCGAGATGCCCAAGTCGGCGCCGCTGGTCCCGCTCGACCTGCTACGCGTGCATTCGTTTCGGATCTCGATCCTCGCCTCCGTCTGCTGCTTCACTGGCCAGATGGCAAGCTATGTAGCGCTGCCTTTCTTCATCCAGCATGAGCTCGGCCAAAGCACGGCCGCCACGGGCCTCTTGATGACGCCCTGGCCGTTGGCCGTGATGCTTGCCGCACCGCTGTCGGCGCGCCTCGCGCAACGGGTGCCGACCGCGTGGCTCTGCGCCGCCGGGGCTGCATGTCTCGCGGGTGGCCTGGCACTGTGCGCGCTGTGGCCAGTGCATGGCGACCCCGCCTTGCCCATCGTGCTGTTCACCAGCCTCGCGGGCTTCGGCTTCGGTCTCTTTCAGACACCCAACAACCAGAACATGCTGCTGTCCGCACCCAAGGAGCGAAGCGGTGCAGCCGGCGGTGCCCAAGGGACCGCCCGACTCACCGGGTTGACGCTCGGAAGCCTGTTGATGAGCCTGCTCTTCGGGCTGCTGCCGTCGCACGGCGCGGTGCAATGGGGGCTGACGATGGCGGCCGTGGCCGCACTGGCGGGTAGCTTGCTGAGCTTGTCGAGAAGCAGGCTGTAGCTGGGTCGCATCGTGTGACCGCATCAGCGCGTCGACGATGCGGAGCTTGTCATTGATGCGGCTGCAAGGGTCACGGAGGAAAGCGCAAGAACGGTGAGCTTCATTGCATGTTTCCCTGTCGGAGTGTGGGTACGAATGAGCGGTCATCCTATCGCCGGGCTCGAGCGCGGTCATTTGAACCTGAGGGCACGCAGGCATGCACCAAGGTGCAAGGTGGCCTGCGCGCCGACAGGTGTTCAGGGACGGAGAGAGAGCTCGCGAGGAGCGGCAGCCTCGTGACCGTTGGAACGCTGCCTTGATACGAAGTGGAACAACGCCAGCCCCGCGAGCGTCAGCGCGAAGCCTGCCCATACCGCCGAGAGCAGTCCGTGGCCCTGTGCGATCGTTTGACCGCCAGCCCATGCGCCGATCGCGTTCGCTACGTTGAGGGCGGCCAGATTCATCGCGCCCATCAATGTCGGTGCGTCCGGTGCCGCCTGGGTGAGCCGCACCTGGATCGTGGGGATGGCGACCATTATCGTGCCGCCGACGAGGAACAAGCCTGTCATCAGGATCCACGCGTTCCCGCCGCCGACGGCCAACAGTGCCAGTGCAACCAGCGCGCTGCCGAAGCCGGCGGTCAAGCCACGTGTTGGATGGCGGTCTGCAAGCCGTCCGCCGACGACATTGCCCACGGTCATGCCGACGCCGAACACACCCAGCGCGACAGGAATCCACGTCTCCGACAGCGACGCCTCTTCGGTGACGAAGTGCCCGATGAACGTGTAGACGGCGAAGATGCTCGCCACGCCCAGCGCCGCGACAGCCACCATCGCCCAGACGGATGGCCGGTTCAAGGCCTTCAGTTCCTGCAGCACAGGGCCACCGCTCAGTGCGTCCGAACGCGGCACCCACATCCAGAGTGCGAGGAATGCCACCGCGCCAAGTGCCGATACGGCAAGGTACGCGTTTCGCCAGCCGAGGTTCTGTCCGAGCAGCGTGGCAAGGGGCGAGCCGACGATGGTGGCGACGGTCAAACCCGTCATCACCAGAGCGAACGCGCGCCCGCCTTGACCCGGTCCGACGATGTACGAAGCCACCACCGCGCCCGCACCGAAGTAGGCGCCTTGCGGAATGCCGCTCACGAAGCGGGCGAGCGTGAACATGCCCAAGCCCGTGGCCGTGGCCGACAGGACATTGCCTAGAACGAAGACCGCCATCAGGGCCAGCAGCAGGTGCTTGCGGTTCAGCTTCGCGGCCAGGATGGTCACCATCGGTCCTCCGAGCACGACGCCAAAGGCGTAAGCCTCGATGGCATGCGTGGCGGTGGCGACGTCCAGATCCAGGCTGGCAGCAAACAGCTGAAGAATTCCCATGCTTGCGAACTCGGACGTCCCGATGGAGAAGGTGCCGAGTGCGAGCGCCAGCAGGGTCAGCGTGCGACGGCGCGATTGCTGCGCGTCGGAGCAATGCACCTTCACCGAGGTGCACTGCGGTTCGTAGGCTTCGTTGAGCATGCTTGTCTTCCTCGCGCGCGGTTCAGATGCCGTGCGGCAGCGGTGCTTCGGCGTGCACGAGAGCAGCCTCTCGCAGCTCGCGCCAGAAGTGGTCCGGCACCACCGCTTCGAGCGCGGCGCGGTCTTCTGCAATCCGCGAAGGCTTGCTGGCCCCTGGAATGACAGCGGCCACCGCAGGGTGCGCCAGCGAGAACTGCAGCCCTGCCGCCTTCATCGTCACGCCGTGGCGATCGGCAATGGCCTTGATGGCTTGCACCTTCGCGAGGATTTCGGGCGTGGCCGGCGCGTATTCGAAGTTCGGCCCGCCCACCAGCGCACCCGAGCTGTAGGGGCCGCCGACGACGATGCCGAGGTCTCGCGACACCACTTGCGGCATCACGCGCTGCAGTGCCCGCGCGTGGTCCAGCAACGTGTAGCGGCCAGCAAGCAGGAAGCCATCCGGGCGAGGCCCTTCAAGCCCCAGCAGCAGTTCGATCGGCTCGACCCGGTTCACGCCCAGGCCCCAGGCACCGATGACGCCTTCGTCGCGCAAGCGGTCGAGCGCCTTGAAGGCACCTTTGCGCGCCGTCTCGAACACGCCAAGCCACTCGTCGCCGTAGAAGTCCTGCGCGACGTCGTGTACCCAGGCAATGTCGATACGGTCCGTCTTCAGGCGCTTCAGGCTGTCTTCGATCGAACGTAGGGTGGCGTCTTCCGAGTAGTCGTTCACGATGCGGTTGGCGCGGCCGTGCCTGAATACGTCGCCCTTCTCGCCGAGGTCGCGGGCGCTGACGTCTTCCAGCTCGTCGAGGATCAGGCGGCCGACCTTTGTGCTGATGACGTAGTCGTCGCGCTTGCGAGCAGCCAGCGCCTCACCCAGACGGGCTTCCGCGAGGCCCGCGCCGTAGAAGGGCGCGGTGTCGAAGAAGCGGATGCCGTCGTTCCACGCGGCGTCGACGGTGGCCCGTGCTTCCTCCTCTGGGATCGCGCGAAACATGTTGCCCAGAAGGGCAGTGCCGAACCCCAGCTTGCCGGGGAGAAGGTTCTTCAATTGCATGGTGATCTCCTGTGAATGAGCCAATGATGGGCACCCACAAGACATTCATCAAATGTATTTCCTCCATTCCAGATTTATCGTCAACAATACTTCTGAATGAGATACGACCTCAATCTGCTGCCGATCTTCGTGGCCCTGCTGGAAGAGCGCAGCGTGACCCGTGCGGCGGATCGCCTGGGCATGACTCAGTCCGCGTTGTCCAACGCTCTGGCGCGCCTGCGCGACATGCTGCAGGACCCGCTGTTCATCCGCGAGCGCTATGGCATGCGCCCCACGCCGAAGGCTGAGTTGCTGGCCCCGGCACTGACATCGGCGCTGGCTGCGATCGACACGGTGGTGCTGGGCCAGCAGGCCTTCGATCCGTCACGGGCCGATCAACTGATCACCATCGCGCCGAACAGCTATGTGGAATTCGTGTTCGTGCCCGCGTTGACGGCGCGGCTGCGCGAGCTGGCACCGGGCATCCGCTTGCGCACATTGCCCTTCGGCATGGATCTCGCGGCGACGGGCGTCACGTCCGGTGCCACGGCGATGGTGCTCGGTCGCATCACCGATGCGCCGGACAACCTCGTCGTTCAGCACCTGGCGGAAGACGGCCTGGCGTGCGTGGTGCGTGCCGACCATCCGAAGGTCGGCACCAGGATCACCAAGGCGCAGTACGAGCGCATGAAGCATGTGAACCTGCTGCCAGCGGGAGGGCGCCTGCGCGCAGGGCTTTTCCAGGCGCTGGAGCGGGGAGGGCTCAAGAGGGACGTCGCGGTGACGGTTACCCACTTCATGTCGATCCCCGAGATCGTGGCGGCCACTGACTACTGTGCGACGCTGCCGAAGCTCATCTGCCGGCGCCTGGCCAGCGATGCGAGGCTGAAGGTGTTGCCTACGCCGGTCGACCTGGGAACTTTTCCGATGCAGATGGCCTGGCATGTGCGCTATCGCAACGACCCGGCGCATGTCTGGTTGCGCACGCTGGTCGCGGAGGTTGCCGGGTCTCTGTGAGCGTCACTCGATGTGGATGCCCTTGGCCTTGATCAACCGGCGCATGGCCTGCGCCTCCCGGTCAACGATCGCCGCGGTCTCTTGCGGAGTGGTGCCGATCGGATCGAGTCCGGAATCGCTGATCAGCCTTGCCATGTCCGGCGCGTGCGTGATCGCGACGATCTCCTTGTGGAGCCTCTCGAGAATTGCAGGAGGGGTCTTGGCGGGCGCCCAGAAGCCGAGCCAGGTCAGGACTTCCACGCCAGGGTAGCTTTCCGAGAGCGTGGGGACTTCCGGCAGCGCGGTGCTGCGCTTGCCGCCCGTATAGGCCAGCGCCTTCAGCCGTCCGGCCTTGATGTTCGGCAGGGCCGAGATCGGTGGCTCCATGCCCAGCATCACCTGCCCGGCGATGAGGTCGGGCGCGGGGCTCTGCTTGTAGGGCACATGCAGCAGTTCGATGCCCGCCGCTTCCTGGAGCAGTTCGAAGCCCAGGTGCGACGTGCTGCCCGAGCCGTAGGAAGCAAAGCTCAGCTTGCCCGGTTCCTTCTTCGCCAGCGCGACAAGTTGCGGAATGCTCTGCGCCGGAACCGTCGGGTTGGCGACGATGAAGGAGCCACCCTTCAGCGCCTGCGTGATGGGCGTCAGGTCGTTCTTCGCGTCGTAGGGCGTCCTGGCGAGCAGGAAGGGCGTCATCGTGAACGGGTTGCTCGTCGAGAACAGGATGGTGTAGCCGTCGGGCGCGGCCTTGGCGACTGCATCGGCGCCGATCGACGACAGCGCGCCGGGGCGGTTTTCGACGATGACCGGCGTGTTGAGAGCGCGGCTCAGACGGTCCGCGTAAGCGCGAGCGAAGATGTCGGAGCCCACGCCCACCGGCGTGGGGGTGACGATCTTGATCGGCCGGCTGGGCCAGTTGCTCTGACTCCATGCGGACATGGACAGGCTCACGGCCAGCGCCGCGAGCAGTGAACGGGCGAGCTTCATCGATGTTCCTTGTTGCTACGGCAATGGCGGGTACGTCGTGGCGTCGAGGCCGGGCACGATGACGCGCGACGGATCGTTGTCGTTGGCCTGGAGCTGATCGACCGCGTAGTCGGTCACGCAGCCGGAGAGCAACTGCCGGGGGTCTTCGAGCACTACGCGCAATCGCGTGTTGAGCGCACGCCAGTCACCGGGGCTGGTGATGGCCGGCATCTCGGCCACGGCTTGCGTGTCCGCTGTCAGCACAGGCCGCATCGTCGATTGGGGCTCGTAGCGCGGATAGCCCTCGTACATCAGCGCGCCGAGCTCGCTCACCGCGCGCGTGTGTGCCCACAGGCTGCGCATCGGGCTCTCGAAGGCGCGCAGTGCCGCGAGATCGGAAGCTGCTTCGGGCGGCAAGGTCTGCGCGTGCGGTGCGATGAAGAGCCGTTCGAGCGCAAGCTGCTGGCGCGAGGCGCCGAGGATCATGGCGCACACCGAATTCGTGGTCCATGTCACGCCCGCGGTCGGCCGGCCCTGGCGGCCTATGACAAGCGCCATTGCGCGTGACCAGTCGATGCGGTGGCGGTCCAGCCAAGTGATCACGCGGTGGCTGATGTCCATCCCCACGAGGAAGAAGGTCGCGATCATCACGGCGTTCATCGGCACCGTGGCGCCGACGGCCGAACCGGTGGCTTCGAGATAGTGCTCTCGCATGTCTGCCGCGGTGAACAGGTCGGGCTGCGCCAGCACGCGTTCGAGGTAGCGCTCGGTGAGAACGCAGGAATAGTGGACCAGCTCCGCGATACGCTCTTCGCGCCCGCGATACGCGGCCACCGAGATCACATCGCGCCAGAGTGCGACGGAGTTGCCTTCGCGCGCGTCGCGGGTTGCCGCGATCAACCGCTCGGCCTCGCGCCGCCAGAGCATGCCGTCGGGCTCGACGAGGCGCATCTGGAGGATGGATGCGACGGCCGGCCCGTGATGCGAGATGCCAGCCAGTTCCTTGAAGCCGCGCGTCGACAGCCGAAAGCCTTCGACTTCAGGATCACGGCCGCCGCCGGGAAACAGGATGATGTCGGCGCTCGTCGCGACGATCAGTGGATCGGCGGCCGTCGCTGCGCCGGTCATCGCGGCGAGATTCGCTCCGATGCTGTGCGGGCCGCCCGTGTAGGTTTCGAAGAGGCGCAGCAGTTCGGGGCTCTGGTGCGCGGTGGAGGAAGAGGGGGTCAGGTCGAGCCGGTACACGCGGCTCGGCGTGTGGAAGCGCACATCGGCGCTCAGGCTGTTGGCGACGACCAGATAGCGATGGCCGTCGGCTTGGAAGGTGCACGCATCGGTGCCGCCTGAGGTCGGGAAGGTGTGGGCCTCGCTCAGCCTTCCCTGTTGCATCCGGTAGACCACCGACTGGAGCTGCGTGATGGGGGCTTCTCGCGAGCCTTGCAGGAAATTGATCTGCACCAGCCAGCCGCCGTCACCCTGCGGAATCCATTCGAACTCGCGACCGCCCGGCCCGCTCAGCTTCTGGTGCGGCACGAAGCGGCCCTCGCCCCATCGATACAGCGTGGAGTCATCGAGCAGACAGGCGAACGCCAGCCAGTGGGTTCCTCCGGATTCGAAGTGGCAGAAGGCGCGACCGCTCTTGCCGGCGAGTTGCTGGAACGCCTCGAAGCGCTCGCCGTTCCAGCGCAGGAGCTGCGATGGAACGGCATGGTCCGCATAGGCCAGCAGCTTCTCGTCGCCGATCTCGAAGAAGGCCCAGTTGTATCCCCAGCCCGAGCGCACCGTCTGGAACGGACGGAAGGTGTCGCCATCCCACTCGAAGATGCGCGACTGGGCATCGGAGCCGGCTTCCGCCTCCTCGTGCGCGGCGCCTTGTGCGAGTGCAAGGAAGTGCCGCTCGCCGATCCGGAAATGCGTCCACTGCTTGGCAGCTACGGTCGGCACCTGCTGAAAGACTTCGAATCGCCCGCCGATGAGCTCGAAGATGGTCGATTGAGTGTGGAGCGAATAGGGGTCTGCACCGGTGCGCAGGCTGGCGGTCGCAACGAAGGCGCGTGTGCCGACGCGGAAGAACTCCGCGTCTTCGCCGCCGGGCACAGGCAGCCGCGCGTGTTCGATGAAGCGGCCGTTCTCCCATCGGTAGACGAGCGCGTCGACATTGCTGTTGCCGAGTGTCATCAGCGGGGGCTGACCTGGAACGTCTTCGGCAAGCTGCGGCACGACGAGGTAGCGCGCGCCGGCGTGCTCGAAGACCTCCACGGCGCGTGCGCCCGAGGTGTCGAGTTCCTGGATGCTTTGCATGATGGGCCCGATGTCAGAAACCGAAAAGGCGGGTCGGGTTGTCGACCAGCACTTTGCGCCGCGCGTCCGGATCCGGAATCCAGTCGGCCAGCAGATTGAGCAGCTCGCCGGTGTCGCGTCCGCCCTCGGGGATGTGCGGCCAGTCGCTGCCCCAGATCACGCGGTCGGGCACCGCGTCGACGATCGCCTGCGCGAGCGGCTTGAGGCGGGCGTAGTTGCCATCCTTCGCGAGGCGGTAGGGGCCCGAGAGCTTGAACCATCCGCGCCCATCGGCCACGGCGCGCAGCAGGCGGTCGAAGTCCGCACGCGTGAGGCCGTCGCTTTCGAGCATGTAGCCCATGTGGTCGATCACGAAGTCCGTCGCAAGTGACGGCAGTGCGGGAATGAGATCGCGCACCACCCAGCCCGGCGTATAGAACTGCACGTGCCAGCCGAGTGGCTTGACGCGCTCGATGCTGCGTTCGATGAACGCCTGCAGCTCGGCCGTCGGCAGCTTCGAACGCAGGAAGAGGTCCAGCCGCAGCGCGCGTACCCGACGGTCGTGCAGCGCGCGCAGTGCATCGTCGCTCACGTCGTCTTCCACCATCGCGACGCCGCGGGCGCTATCGCCGGCAGCATCGAGCGCGTCGAGCATGCAGCGGTTGTCCGTGCCGTAGTAACTGGGCTGGACGATCACGAAGCGTTCGACACCGAGCACGCCCGTGGCGCGCTGGAGCTGCTGGAGATTGCCGTCGGGCAGCGTGTAGTGCGGATGCGGCACGCGCGGATAGTGTTCTGCAGGGCCAAAGACGTGGACATGCGCGTCGCAGGCACCGAGAGGTACTTCGAACAGAGGGCGCGTCAGCGTTTGCGCATCGCGCATGGGCTTGGAGGTGAGGATCTCGTCGGTCATGGTGAAGGGGAAAGTGCGGGTGTCTCGAAAGCTGCCAGTGCGTTGTTCGCGCGTTCCTGCATGGCGGCGCCGAGCACGTCGGTGTCGATGCCGGTCATGAGGAAGGGCGCAGCGCCGCGCGCGAGCAACTCGGCGTTCAGTGCGGCATCGCCAATGCCACCGATGGACAGCGGCTTGCCGGCGCGCTGACAGGCGTTCAGGGCTGCATCGAGTGCCTCGCGCATCAATGGGTGCCGATAGTCACCCGGAACGCCCAACTCGGCGCTCAGGTCGTTGGCGCCGATGCTGATCAGGTCGACACCTGGCGTGCGTGCGATCGCTTCCGCGTTCGCGATGCCTTGCGGGCTTTCGATCAGCATGTTGACGAGCACCATGTCATTGGCCCGCTGGTAGGTCTCTGCCGCCGGCAGTCGCTGGTAGCCGAACTGAGGCAAAGCGGCAATGGCCGATCGGTGGCCGTACGGAGGAAAGCGGCACGCCGCCGCGAGATCGGCCGCCTGCGCTGCGGTCTCGACCCGCGGAAAGATCAGGCCGGATGCGCCGGCATCGAGCAGCCGCCCGATGGCCCCGTATTCGCGTTCCGGCACGCGCACCAATGCGAGCAGGCCGAGGTCGTGCGCGGTGGCGCAGATTGCGCCGGCTGCGTCCAGTGGAATCGTGCTGTGCTCGAGGTCGATCCAGAGGGCGTGGTGCCCGGTTGCCTTGGCGAGCCGAGCAACGTCCGAAGTGCGGCACAAGCGCACTCCGAAGGCGGCGACCGGTTCGCCGCGAGTAAGTCGCTGCAGCACCGGATGCCCTCGGAATCGAGGCCCCGCAGGTGCGTCCTGCATGTTGTCTCTGTCAGTCATGCGCTCATCGTAGGCAGACAGAGATATATTTGGAAATACAGTTTTCGGCTTGATTTCGATATTCAAAAAGTATCATGGAACTCCGTCACCTCCGGTACTTCGTGGCCGTCGCCGAGGAGCTCAACTTCACGCGCGCCGCGGAGCGGCTGCACATCGCACAGCCGCCGCTGAGCATGCAGATCCGCGCATTGGAGGAAGAGCTCAAGGTGCGCCTGTTCGAGCGCGACAAGCGGCGCGTTTTCCTGACGCAGGCGGGGCGGCACTTCCTCGACCGGGCCCGGGCCATCCTGGAGCAGGTGGATCTCGCGAAGGGTGAGGCGCGCAGCGCCGATTCGGGCGAGATCGGTCGCATCGCACTGGGGTACACCGCGTCGTCAATGTTGTCGCTGGTACTGCCTGCGGCGCTGAGGCGCTTTCGCGAGGAGCAACCGCAGGTGGTGCTCACGCTTCGCGAGATGACATCTCTCGATCAACTGGCTGCTGTGCACGACCGTGCGCTCGACATCGGCATCCTGCGTCGCCCTGACGTGGTGATCCCCGAGGATCTCGCCATGGAGGAGTGGCACCAGTCGCCCTTGATCGCCGCGATACCGCGCGGGCATCGGCTGAGCGACGGCCCCATCCGCCTGGCCGATCTGCGTGACGAGCCGCTGATCATGTACCCCCGCGATGCGGGCATCGGCCTGTACTGGAAGGTCCACGATCTTTGCGCCAAGGCGGGCTTCCGGCCGCAGATGGTGCAGGAGGCGCGCGACGCCTCGACCATCGTCGGACTCGTGGCGGCCGGGGCTGGCATCGCGCTCGTGCCGGGCGACACCCGCTGCATCCAGCTGCAGGGCGCCGTCTACCAGCCGGTGCGTGACAAAGGTGCAGTGTCGAGCCTGTGGCTCGTGCGACGGGTGTCGGACCCGAGTCCCTTCACCGCGCTGATGATCGGTATGTTGCGTGCCGAGCGCAAACGGGCCGCCTCGCCGAAGACGGCGCGCGCGACGGTGCGCTGACCTTGCCGGGATTGCGACGTCCGGCGTCCCGCATGAAGGGCGGCCCCTTCGGTCTTGTGGCTATTTCAGGGGGAGTCAACGGCGGATAGGGTTTTCCCTAGAATCGAGGCTTTCCGATTCACAAGGTTCACATGCTCACCCTCGCACTTGTACTCGCCGCTGCCGCTGGCCTCGTTGTCCACGGTGTCAGCACGTCCGAAGGTGACCAGCAGCTCTGACCTGATCGACCCAATGTCTCCTCGGGTCCGGTAAGGACCCGATCTCGGCCCCGCGCAGCGATGCTCGGGGCCTTTTTCTTTGTGCGCCCAGATCCTCAGGCTTCGAGCGCGTCGGATTGGCGGACTCGCCGGTGCGCCACGCGAGCGCGCAGCAGGGCTGTCGCCCACCAAAGAAACGCCACGTTCGCGAACAGGCCCAGGCAGACGATCAGCCCGGCGCGATCTGCGAAGCCCGTGCTGAGATCCAGCAGCAGCAAGGCAAGCGTCCAGGGCAGTGCACACAGGATCGCGATGGCCAGCAGAACACTCTGTTCCGAGGGCTTCAGCGTCGCCGCGACCAGCGGCACGGCGAGGGCGGTACCAAAGGACGGGACCCACCATGCGTGGCGATACCAAAAGGGCGACCTGTCTGTGTTCATGCAGATCATTGTGCGGGGCGTCCGGCGTCGCCGCCTGTGGAATCCACCACGAAGACGCGAGAGTTTGCTGTCGCGTTGCGCGGCTCTGACGGTCAGTGCCTCAGCACATCTCCCAGGAACGCCCGCGTGCGTTCATGCCGTGGCGCGGCGAAGAACTCTGTCGGCGTTGCCACTTCGAGGATCTGTCCCTCGTCCATGAACACGATGCGGTCGGCCACCTCGCGGGCGAAGCCCATTTCGTGCGTCACGCACACCATGGACATGCCTTCGGCAGCCAGTCCGACCATGGTGTCGAGCACCTCCTTCACCATCTCCGGGTCCAACGCAGACGTGGGCTCGTCGAAGAGCATCAGCCGCGGGCGCATGCACAAGGCACGCGCGATGGCGACGCGCTGCTGTTGGCCGCCCGACAGTTGCGCCGGGTATTTGTGCGCATGTTCGGCCACACGCACCCGGGCGAGCAGGTGCATGGCCGCCTCGTGCGCATCGCGCGCGCTCATGCGGCGGGTGGAGACCGGGGCGAGCGTGCAGTTCTCCAGCACCGTCATGTGCGGAAAGAGGTTGAACTGCTGGAACACCATGCCCACCTGCTGGCGCACCGAGGCAAGGCCCGCCGCGGATGCGCCCAGATCGATGCCGCACACCTGCAGCGCGCCGGTGTCGAAGCCTTCGAGCCCGTTGAAACAGCGGATCAGGGACGACTTGCCGGAGCCCGAGGGCCCGCACACCACGATGCGCTCGCGCTCGCCCGCCTGGAGATGGATGTCGCGCAGCGCGTGATAGTCGCCGTACCACTTGTTCAGCGCCTTGGCGCGCACGATGGGGGAGTGGGGAGGCGGCGTTGCTGACATGGAAGGCTCAGCCGCGACGACCCACGTCCAGCGAGGCATGCAGCCGGGCGCTGTAGCGGGACATGGCGAAGCAGAAGATGAAGTAGATGGCGGCCACGAACAGGTAGATCTCGGTGCCGAAGCCCTGCCACTGCGCATCCGCAATGGCGCGCTTGGCAGCCGTCATCAGGTCGAAGATGCCCACGATCACCACGATCGAGGTGGCCTTGAAGAAGGCGATGAACACGTTCACCAATGCGGGCAGCACGGCGGTAAGGGCCTGCGGCAGGACGACCCGCAACGTGGTCACGCGCGGACTCAGGCCCAGTGCGGCCGCGGCTTCGTACTGACCGCGCGGGACGACCTGCAGGCCGCCTCGGATCACCTCGGCGAGATACGCGGCGGTGAAGAGTGCAAAGGCGAGGAAGACGCGAAGCAGCTTGGACAGGTCCATGCCCTGCGGCAGGAAGAGCGGGATCATCACGCTGGCGAGGAACAGCACCGCCAGGAGCGGCACGCTGCGTGCGATCTCGATGTAGGCCACGGCCAGCGCCTTGCCCACGCCCGGGCGGCTGGAATGGCGAAGCAGCGCGAGCGCCACTGCCAGCGGAAAGCCGGCCGCCAGGCCAAGCGTGGCGAGTATGAGCGTGACCGGCAGCCCGCCCCACTGGTCGTCCGGCACGAAGGGCAGGCCCATGACGCCGCCCCACATCAGCGCACCGAAGGCAGCCAGCGCCACGACCCATGCGATGGCCAGTCGACGGTTCCACCAGCTGCGGCGGGTGGAGAGCATGTACATCGCGACCAATATCGCCATGCCCAGTGCAGCGCGCCACTGCTGCGCATAGGGGTAGATGCCGAAGACGATGAGCCGAAACTTTTCGTTGATCACGGCCCAGCACGCGCCTGCGCCCGCGACGCGGCAGGCGTCCGGTCCCTGGCCGTGGGTGTTGAAGACCGCATGCAGCACGCCCCAGTCCAGCAGCTTCCAGCCCAAGGCGAGGAGCAGCAGGGCCAGCACCAGCGTCGTAGCGCCCGTAGCCGGTGTCGCGAAGAAGTCGGATCGCAGCTGATGCAGCCAGAAGCGGCGAGCCATCGGTGGCGGCGACGCCTCGATGCGAGTGGTCGCGACGTAGTGCGTCAAGCGAGCTCCCAGCGCCGGTGTCGCTGCTCGAAAGCGTGCATCGCGGCACTCACCGCCAGGCTCACGCAGGCGTAGAAGAGCATCACGATCGCCATGATTTCCACCGCCTGGCCCGTGTCTGTGAGCATGGTGTCGCTCACCGCCATGAAGTCCTGGTAGCCGATCGTCACGGCCAGCGTGCTGTTCTTGAAGATGCCGATGTACTCGCTGGCCAGCGGCGGCAGGCCCACCCGCAGCGCCTGCGGCCCGAGCACCCGCCGCAGCGTCGCCGAACGCGACAGCCCGAGCGCCGAGGCAGCCTCCAGCTGGCCGCGAGGCAGGGCGCCGACGGAAGCCCGCACGATCTCGGCGATGAAGGCTGCGGTGTAGAGCGAGATGCCGATCAGGAGCGCCGCGAACTCGGGCGACATGGAAACCATGCCATGCACATCCAGCCCGTCGACGGTCGGGAACAGAAAGATGCCGCGATTGCTCGCCAGCAGCAGCGAGCCCGCGCTGTCGGAGGCCGGCGGCAGCTCGAGCAAGAGGCCATACCAGAAGGCCACGTGAAGCAGGACCGGCACATTGCGCATCAGCTCCACATAGGCGCGGGCCAGCGAGCGAGCGAGCGGGTTGCGCGCCAGCGCGCCCAGTCCGACCAGCAGGCCGAGGACCGACGCCAGCACGATCGACGCGGCGGTCAGCTTGAGCGTGTTGAGGGCGCCCGCCAGCAAGGCCATCGCAAAGGTGTCGACGCCGGGCTGGAATTCGAGCGGCGAGTTGAACACCGGCGTGATCGCCGGTTTGCCGAGGAAGTCGAAGCCTGTGTGCACTCCGCGCGCGTGCAGGTTGGCCCCCGTCACCCGGAACATCAGCACCAGCAGGGCCGCCAGCAGTGCGAAGGCCGCGGCCTGCCTGAGTGCGGCGCTCCAGTTCCAGCGAGCCGGCGGTGCGGGGCGGTTCATGCGCGCGGCGTCAGCGCATGGGCACCGCCCAGAGCAGGCCGCCCTTCTCGGCAAGGCGGTTCTGCGCGCGGGGCATGCCGCTTGCGGCGAAGGCGCGGTCGAAGGTCTCGCCGTAGTTGCCGACCTGCGCGATCACGTTGGTGGCCCATTCCTTGTCCAGGCCCATGGAAGGGCCCAGGTCGCCTTCCGTGCCCAGCAGGCGCTTGATGTCGGGGTCGGTGGAGCTGGCGAAGGTCTTCAGGTTCTGCGAGGTCACGCCCAGCTCTTCGGCATTGATCATGGCGTTCAGCGTGTAGCGAACGATGTCGAACCAGCGGTCGTCGCCCTTGCGCACCACGCCGGCCAGCGGCTCGCGCGCATGCGTCTCGGGCAACAGCGTGTAGTCGGCCGCCTGCGCGCCCAGCGTGCCCTTGAAGGTGGCCAAGGCGGACAGGCTGTGGAAGATCGCGTCGCAGCGCTTGGCCAGGAACGCCTTGCGCATCTGCTCGCCCTCGGAGAAGGGCACGGGCTTGTAGCGCACCTTGATCTTGCCGAAGTACTCGGCGGCATTGGTCTCGCCCGGGCCGGTGATCATGCAGATGCTCGCGCCGTTGAGCTTGCTGGTGCTGTTTACCTTCAGCGCGTTCGGCACCATCACGCCATAGGTATCGAAGAAATAGGTGCCGGTGAACTGCACGCCGGACTTGGACTCGCGCGCCAATGTCCAGGTGATCTGCGAGAACGAGAGATCCACTTCGCCCGACTGCACCGCCACGAGCCGCTGTGCTGGTGTGAGATTGATGAACTTCACCTTGTTCGCATCGCCCAGCACCGCGGCCGCCGTGGCGCGGCACAGGTCGGCATCGAGGCCGCGCATCACGCCGGTGCTGTCAGGCAGCGAGAAGTTGGGCGAACTGCCGATCACGCCGCAGTTGAGGACACCTCGCGCCTTCACCGCTGCGAGCGTGGGGGACGCCGCCGGCGCTGCTGCCGGTGCAGCTGGGGCTTGCGCGAAGGCTGTGGGGCCAGCGGTGGCGACGAGCAGGGTGACCAGTGCCAGTCGGCGGATGCTCGTTTGCTGCATGGTGTGGTTCTCCTCGGGAAGCGATGCGGGTTGTTCAGGTCGTCGCAAGCACCTCGGCCAGCGCGGTTGCGCAGTGCTCGACGTCTTGCGTGCTGTTGTAGAAGTGGGGCGAGACACGCACGCCTTCGCCACGCGCCGACACGCTGATGTTGCGTTCGGCCAGTCGCAGGCGCGTGGCTTCGCCATCAGGTGCGCGGAACACGAAGATGCCGGCGTGCTGGTCGCGCGGCGTGACCAGG
Source organism: Variovorax sp. Sphag1AA (assembly GCF_014192575.1). Taxonomy (GTDB): domain Bacteria; phylum Pseudomonadota; class Gammaproteobacteria; order Burkholderiales; family Burkholderiaceae_C; genus Variovorax. The sequence continues at coordinate 233,365 of NZ_JACHYC010000003.1, forward strand.
TCGAGGCCCAGCCGGTCGGATTGCGCGATGAGCTCCTGGCCCAGTGCACGGACGCGCGCATGGATGGTGTCCCATCCGATGCCCTCGAGCAGCTCCAGCGTGCTGTCCAACCCGTACAGCGCCGGTGTGTTGACATGGGCGTATTGCAACTGGTGGGAGTCGTCCATGTTGGCGTAGCCCTGCCATGCCGGTGCCATGGCCTCGCGGGCGCGCGCGGAGGTCACGAGCATCCCGATGCCGAAGCCCGAGAGCATCCATTTGAAGAAGGAAGAAGCGTAGATGTCGACTTCATCCAACTGCGTCGGCACCGCACCCAGTGCCTGGATGCCATCGACCATGAGGAGCGTGCCGCGCTCCCGGCAATGCCGGCCGAGCACGCCCAGGTCCAGTGTGGTGCCGGTGCCTGAGTGAGTCTGCGACACGACGAGCACGCGCGCGCCGGCGTCTGTCGCCTCCATGAGGCGCGCTTGCCGTTCGCTCTCGTGCGCGATGGGCACGGCCACGAGTTCGGCGCCTTCGCGTTCCGCCTTGTTCCAGATGCGGATGACCGAGGGAAACTCGTCCTGCGCGCAAACGATGCGGTCGCCGCTGCGGAACTCGAGGCTGTTCGCCGCGAGGTTGAGGCCCTCGGTGGTGTTGGAGACGAAGGTGATGTCCTGGGCCGTCACGCCCAGCCACTGCGCGAGCCGCGAGCGCACCTTGGCGATCATGGCCCACCACTCGGGCCGCGCGTCGTAGCCGCGGTTCTTCACTTCGTCATAGAAGCGCGCGACGGCGGCGCCATGCCCCTTCCAGCACAACCCCGCAGCGGCGGTGTCGAGGTAGACGCGCTCATCGAGATGGGGGAAGAGCTCGCGCAACTGCGCGGTCCTTTCGACGGCTACCAATGAGGCCATGGCGATGTTGATATTTAGTTGAAACTATTCAACAAGCTGTTTAACATCGATTAGAGCGGTGCACGCCGAGGGTGTCAAGCCGACTAAGGGAAAGAAAGGACCGCATGGAGAAGAAGAAGCGCGCGCCAAGACTGTCGCCCGAGGTGCAGCGCGAGCGGGAGCTGATCCTCTCTGCGCTCGACGCGATCGTGCCGATGCTCGGCGCCATGGTGGGCGACCACATCGAGGTGGTGCTGCACGACCTGACCCGCCCCGAGAGTTCGGTGCTGCGCATCGCCAATGGCCATGTCACCGGTCGCCAGCCCGGCAGCCCGGTGCTCGCGGGCCCTGGCAACGACAAGGCGCTGGCCATCCTCGCGGACGGCAAGCTGTCGGCAAAGTCGCATGAGCACATCTCGGTGTTTCCCTATCCCACCTTCGCGCGCGACGGGCGCTCGCTGGTCTCGGCCACGGCGATGTTCCGCGACTCGTTGGGCCATACCTTCGCGGCGCTGTGCCTGAACGCGGACTTCCACAGCATCGAGGCCGCGCAGGCCCTTCTTGCGCGAATGCTGCCCGCGCGCAATGGCGCCGCGCAGGAAGCGCCCAAGGTCGAGGTGCTGGACACGGAGGCGCTGATGCTGGACATCATCTCCAGCGCCGTGCGCCGCTATGGCAAGCCGGTGCAGAAGATGGGCAAGGACGAGAAGACCTCGGCGGTCGAGATGATGCTCGACCGGGGCCTCTTCATGGTCCGCGGTGGCGTGGAGCGCGCCGCCGGTGCACTGGGGGTGACGCGCTTCACCATCTACAACTACCTCGACGATGTGAAGGCCCGCCGCGGGGAAGCAGCAGCATCGCTCAACGGGACGAGGGCGAGGGGCTAGCCCTCTCGTCGACCACCCGGTTTCGCAGCACACCCACGCCCTGTACCTCGGCCTCCACGACGTCACCCGGCTTCAGCAACTTGTCCGGCCGCTGTTTGTGAAAGCCGGCCACGCCCGCAGTGGTCCCGGTCGTGATCACGTCGCCTGGCTCCAGCGTCACGCGTGACCAGTACGCGACGATCGCGCCAAAGTCATACGCCATGTTGCGGGTGTTGTCGCGCTGGCGCACCTCGCCGTTGACTCGCAACTCCAGGTTCAGGTTGCCGGTGTCGCCGATCTCGTCGAGGGTGGTGATGCAGGGGCCGAGCGGGCAGCAGGTGTCGAGGTTCTTGCCCTGGAACGGAATGCCGTGGGATTGCTCGGCAAGGATGATGTCGCGCATGCTGACATCGTTGACCACCGTGATCCCGGCCACGACCGAGCGCCATTCTTCTGCGCGCACGTTCTTGCAGCGCGTGCCGATGACAAGCGCGATCTCGATCTCGTAGTCGAGCTCCTCGGTGAGGTGCGACCGCACGATGTCCTCGCCCGGTCCGATGACCGCCGACGGCATCTTCAGGAAAGCGAGCGGGTAGTCCGGCACGTCCAGCCGCACCTTCTGCGCGTGTACCTCATCCACGTGCGAACGGTAGGTTCCACCCGTGGAAATGATCTTGGGCGGCCGGGGAACCGGCGCCAACAGACGCACGGCGTCTACTGCGTGGGCCACGCGGGCAGCGATCAGTTCATCCCTGCCACAGCCACGTGCATGCTCGTCGGCAGCGCGCGCAGCCTGCATCGACAACGGCCCGCCTTCAAGGAATCGGACCATGTCGCCCGGGATGCGGACGGCGGCCATCTCCGCAGCGAACGGTTCGTTCGAAAGCGTCGCTGCATAGGCGCGTCCGAGGTCGACGACCAGGTCGCCTTGCAGGCTGCCAACGCGCGGCGCGGCGTCGCCCGGCTCGACAAAGGTGACCAGCTTCATAGGTCCCCCTCGTGACGACGAACCGCCCGCAGGATCGCCTGCAGGTCGTCGCAGCCGGCAGACGCTTCGAGCGCCGCCAGCGCGTGCTCGGAGACACGCCCGCCCGCAATCTCCACCGCGGTCACCCCATTGAGCGCCCGCAGCACGGGCTCGATCACGCGCGACGCGGTCACGGCCCTGAGCTCGCAGCCGACGCACATCCCGGTGAAGCGCACGCGCACCACGCCGCGTTCGTCAAAGGACTGCAGCTCGAGCCCGCCGGCGTGCGAGCGCAGCAGGCTGTCGAGCGCCTGCACGCGGACTTGCACTGTTTCCATCACGCCACCTCCGTCACAAGGCCGAGCTTTCGCTTGGCCGCTTCGAGGTCGATGCCCATGATCCGCGCAAAGTTCTCGCCGAGGATCTTGCGGCGGTCGTCGCGCGTGATCTGCGGGTAGCCGTAGCCGGCGCGCAGGTCGTCGGGAATCTGCAGCGTCATGAAAGCCTCCAGGTACGGTTGCGGATTGCCCGCGAGCGCAGCCTCCGAGCCCCAGAGGATCTTGTCCGGCCCGGCCGTCTGCAGCAGTCGGCCGATGTGCTCCTGCACCCGCCGCGGCGCCACGCGGTAGAACGCCATGAACCCGGCCAGCGACAGGTAGACGTTCGGGAAGCGCGTGGCGATCGACACCATCTCCTCGAAGTAGGGCAGGGCGAGGTGGTGCACGATGAAGTCGGCCTGCGGGAAGTCTCGCGCCGGCGCTTGCAGGTCCACGGGGCTGAGCCATTCCATGTTCTGCAGGCCGTAGGGGTTGCCCTTGTGGAACTGGAGCACCCGCACACCGTTGGCGAGTGCGCGTTCGTACATCGGATAGGCGAGCTTCTCGTCGTCGCAACGCCAGCAGTCCTTCAGCTTCGCGTGGCCGTTGTAGAACTTGAACGAGCGCGCACCGAGCACGCGGGCCTGGTGGTCGATTTGCTCGAGCGCATCCGCCAGCCCCCGATAGCCCGGGTCCACGCCGCCGCAGAACAGCACGCGGTCCGGATACGCGGCAGCCATTGCGTGCTGCGTGCGAACCGGCGAATACCAGTCCTTGAACCAGTCGAACATCGGGACGGTCTGGGCCATCGCCATGTCGGTCGACGAGCCGTTGAACACGAGTTCGTGCATTTCCTCGACGCTCCAGCGGGTGTCCCAGCGGAAGTCGGTCCGACCGCCCGGTGCGGACCTCGGGTCGCGCACCTGCGCCCGGATGTAGTCGAGGATCCGGTCTCGCGCCGGCAGTGCATCCTCGCGATCGGTGCGCACATTGCCTGCCGACAGGTCGTAGAGGTGGATGACGTTGTCGAAGACGAAGAGGTTGTCGATCATGCTTACTCCAGGCGGATGTTGGCGGAGCGGATCACTTCGCCCCAGTGGTCGTATTCGGAACGGATGAAGCGGCGCGACTCGTCCGGCCCCATGTCATAGGGCACGAAGCCGAGCGTCGCGAAGGAATCGCGAACATCCTTCTGCTGCAGAAGCTTGTGGACTTCGAGGGCCAGCCGGTCGACGATCGGGCGCGGCGTTGCAGCGGGCACGAACAGGCCTCCCCAACCGATCACCTCGAAACCGGGAACGGTCTCGTTCGTCGGCCGCGCCTTGGGAAACTCGGGCACGGGCGTGGGGCTGGCCACGGCGATCAGCTTCACCCTGCCGTCCCGCACGAATGGCGTCGCGCTGGCGCTCGGTTCCACCATGATCTGGACGCGGCCGGCGGCCAGGTCGGTCAGCGCCGGGAGCGTGTTGTAGGGCACATGAACGATGTCGAGGCCGGCACGCGCCTTGAACACCTCCATCGCCAGGTGTGCGTTGGAGCCGATACCCGGCGATGCATACGAGACCTTGCCGGGGTTCGCCTTGATCCATGCAATGAGCGACGGCAGGTCATCGGCCGGCACGCTCGGACTTGCGATGAGAAGCAGGTCCGCACGCGCCAGCATCGCTACCGGTGCCAGATCCTTGTTGGGGTCATACGCGAGCTTCGTCATCAGGTGCGGCGTGGTGACGAACGTGCTGGAAGCACCACAGAGTGCGGTGTAGCCGTCGGGTGCCGCCTTGGCTGCGACTTCGGCGCCCACATGGCCACTTGCGCCTGGGCGGTTGTCGGGCGTGACCGGCTGGCCGAGCAGCTCGCTGAGCCGCTGGGTGACCTGGCGGCACAAGGCGTCCGGGCCGGACCCTGCAGGGGCGGGAACCAGCACACGCACAGGACGGGTGGGCCAGTTCGGTTGCGATTGCGATTGCGCGTGGATGCCCGCTGCGGCGCACGCCAGCACAAGCGCGGTCGCGGCACGACCGAGGCGGCGGATATTCATGGTCTTGTCTCCTGCGGCGTCGTGGGTTGCCGCTGGTGGAAATCTAGGCCCCGGAGGCGGTTGACGCCTTGACCATCGCGGACATTTTGTTGACATTCGCGGACATGCCCCGTGCCACTGCCAGCGCCAATGTCCTGACCGGTTTCGCGGCACTCATGCGCACGAAGGGAGCCGACCCGGCGCAGCTTCTGCGGCGTGCGCGCATTCCCTTGTCGGCATTGAGCGATCCGCAGGCGCGCTTGCCCGTGGCGTCAGTGGTGCGGCTGCTGGAGGATTCGGCGCTGCGCTTCGACTTCCCGGACCTCGGGCTGCGCCTGTCGCAGGCACGGCGGCTGTCGCACTTCGGCGTCGTCGGAAAGCTCGCGCGCGACGAGCCCGACGTGCGCCATGCATTGCAGGCCATCAGTGCGTGGCTGCACCTGCATTCGGAGGTGATCCTTGATCTGCAGGAGGGCGAAGGCAGCGTCGCCTTGAGCGCGTTCCATGCCGAGACCGTGGCCGAATCGTCGCCCCAGGTGGTCGACCTCGTCATGGGCGGGATCTTCCAGATCATGCGGCACCTGTGCGGCCCGCAATGGCATGCGCAGGCCGTGTGCCTTGCCCATTCGGCGCCGGCGGATTCGCGCCCCTATCGCCGCTACTTCGGCTGCCCGGTGGAGTTCGATGCCGGCGGCAATGCGCTCATCATTGCGCCGGCGGACCTTGACCAGGCACTCGCCGAGGCCGACCCGATCTTCCGCAGCGATTCCGAGCGCCAGGTGGAGGCCTGGGCCGGCCTCGTGGCGCGGCCACTCGATGTGCAGGTCCGCGAAATCATCCGCGTGATGCTGCCGAGCGGTCGTTGCACGATGGCGAACGTGGCCTTGCGACTGGGCCTGCAGGAGCGCACCTTGCGCCGGCATCTCGCCGATGCGGGCGTGACCTTCGCGAGTGAGCTGGCAGCGGCGCGGCGTGCGCTGGCCCACAGCTATCTCGAGCGTTCCGACAAGACGATCGAGGCCATTGCGGGGCTGCTCGGCTTTTCAGAGACGAGTGCGTTCTCGAGGTGGTTCAGGAAGGGGTTCGGATGTGGCCCCCGGGAATGGAGGCAGCGAGCTGGCTGACCGGTGCCCGCTGATGGTGTCTTTGCCGGCACGTGCCACACTGAGCCCGATGAATACCGTCCATCGCTTCAACGTGTTCGGCCGCATTTATTCCATCGAGCGCAAGGCTTCCCGGTGGGTTGCGTTCCTCCACGGCTCGGACGGCAAGCGCAGCCCTGCGGGCTTCGTCGTGCCAGACTTCATCCCCGACGAAGAACTGGAGCAGTATCTTTACGACCTGTTCCACGAAAATGCCACCCCGACGAACGGGGATGTGTACCGTCTCACCTGAGCGAGGCGGTATTTCGCCAGCGTCATCAAGGAGACGAATATGGACAAGCCATCGTCAGGGCTTTCGCGTCGCGGCTTCATGGGCAGCGTTGGTGCTGGCGGTCTGGCCGTCGGGGCCAGTCTGATGGGGCACTCCGGAAGGGCAACCGCCGCATCCGCGATCGACGTGAGCAAGGTCACCACGCCCGTGACAAGCGTGCAGGCCCTGCCGAACGCCTACTACCTGACGAACGTCCGCTTCGAGACTGGCTTCGTCGAGGAAAAGAGACCCTGGCTCGATGCGCCGGTCATCTCCCGTACCAGGACTGAACTGAAAACGGTGTGCGTTACCAATGGCGCGATTACCGAAATCCTGGAGGCGAAGTCGGCTGTGCCTCCAGACGCAGCGGTCTACGACGCGCAAGGGCAGTTGATGTTGCCAACCTTCCGGGACATGCACATCCATCTGGACAAGACCTTCTACGGCGGCCCGTGGGAAGCGACGCTTCCCACGCAGCATGGCCGGGCAGACCGCGTTGCGCAGGAGCAAGAGCTCTTGCCTAAACTTCTTCCGGTGGCCGAAGAGCGCACGGCTGCAATGATTCGTCTCATGCACTCGCAAGGCACGACCGTGTGCCGCAGCCACTGCAATGTCGATCCGGTCAGCAAGCTGGGCAATCTCGAACATCTCAAGGCGTCGCTCGCGCGCTTCAAAGATACGCTTGATTCAAGGATCATCATCTTTCCGCAGCACGGCCTGTTGGCCTCCGACAGCGTGGGGTTGATGCGCGAGGCGTTGAAGTCGGGCGGCGTCAGCTTTGTCGGCGGGGTCGATCCAACTTCTTTCGATCATGCGATGGAGAAGTCGGTCGACACGACCGTTCAGCTCGCGATCGATTTCAACGCCGGCATCGACATCCACATCCATGAGCCGCGCGCAACCGCCATTCCCGCATTCAATCGCTTCATGGATCACGTGGAGAAGAACAAGCAGCTGCAAGGCAACGTGACCTTCAGCCACGCTTATTCATTGGCCGAACTCTCGAAGGATGAACTCAAGGACATCGCGGCCCGCATGAAGGCGCTGGACATCACTCTCGCCAGCGCGGTTCCGTTGGGCAAGGGCGCCATGCCGCTGCGCGAAGTGCATGAGGCGGGCGTCAAGGTGATTTGCGGCACTGACAGCGTGATGGACTGGTGGAATTCGTTTGGCAACTGCGACATCCTGCAGAAGGCACAGGAGATTGCCCGACTCCAGTACCCCAGCACCGAGTACGACATCAGTCGAACCCTGGGCTATGCGACGGGCTTCGTCACGCCACTCAACGACAAAGGTGAGCAGGCGTGGCCGAAAGCCGGTGACGAAGCGAGCTTCAATCTTCTGCCGGCGAGTTGCTCGGCTGAAGCGGTGGCGCGACTCCCCGTGCGCAATGCGGTGTTTCACAAGGGAAGACTCGTCTACGGCGCGGTGCCGAAGGCCGTCTGACGTCTTGCGCCTGCACCTTCACCGCCCCCACACTTGCTCCCATGCCCGCCATCCAAACCCAGTCCCCTGCGGCGAGCGCCTGCATACGGCGCTGGTCGACAGACGCCGTCGCGCCCGGACAGAGACTGGACTATTGGGTAGGCGCAATCTGCGAAGGCTTCCTGGAAATGGATGCCACCAGTCCCTCGGCGACGGCCTTTGATTCAAGCCTGGAATCTGTCTCGTGGGGCAACGTCGCCGTCAACCGGGTGCGCGGCAGCGCGCAGGACGTCTACCGAACGCGCGCGGCCATCGCGCGCAGCCGCGACAACTACCTCTACCTGCTCTGCAAGAGCGACTCGGCCTGGACGGCGGTCCAGGAGCAGCGGAGCGCCCGCCTGTTGCCGGGTGACCTGGTGCTCGTGGACTCCACGCAGCGCTATGAGTTTCACTTTCCGACTTCGGCAAACACCGTGTCGCTGCAACTGCATCCCGATTGGCTGGCTGCGTGGCTTCCCGACGTTCAGGCCGCGTTGTGCCGGCGGATCGACGGTAGCGCCGGCTGGGGTGCAGTGCTGAGCGCATTCGCCCGCGAACTCACACCGGAGTTGGCGGCGGCGCCGCCGCTGCCATCGAGCGTGCTCATGGATCAGTTGGGCGCGCTGATGGCGCTCGCGATGGGTGGTGGGCCAACGCCAGACGCACGGGGCAATGCTCTTGCGTCGCTGCGACAGCGCATCCTTGACCGCGTCCGGGAGCAGCATGCGCAGCCCGGGTTGACGGCCAGCGCCGTCGCCACATCCCTCGGCATTTCGCCGCGGACCTTGCACCGCTGCCTGGCCGAAGAGGGCATGACATTCGCACAACACCTGATGGGCTGCCGGATGACCGTGGCCGCGCGCCTGCTGTCCGACCCGCGCTTCGACCGGCTCACCGTGGCCGAGATCGGCCGGCGCGTGGGGCTGCTCGACGCGTCGCACTTCGTGCGCGCATGTCGATTGCACCTGGGTGCCACGCCCGCACAGCTCCGCCGCAAGGCTCAGAAGTGACCAGCGCGTGGCGCGAAGCGGCCACGGGCATGGCACGCGGCGGCCACGCGGTCGCCCGATGCCCTTCTAGATTGCAGTCTTCGATTTCCAACGAAGGAGACTGCAATGTCGGACACCTATGTCCTTGTCCACGGGGCCTGGCACACAGGCAATGAACTGGAAGCCACGGCGGCCCACATGCGGGAGGCAGGCCACACGGTGCACTGTCCCACCCTGGCTGGCAACAGGCCCGGAGACGACCGCGCCACGTCGGACCTGTCGGGCGCCATCGAATCGCTGGTGAGCTTCTTGCAGGAGCAGGACCTGCGCGACGTGCGACTGGTCGGGCATAGCTATGGCGGCATGGTCATCTCGGGTGCCGCGGATCGCGCGCCCGAACGCCTGCGGCGACTGGTCTACGTGAACGCATTCGTCCCGCTCGATGGTCAATGCCTGAATGACCTCGTGCCGCCGCACTACGTCACTTTGTTCGACGCTGTGGCCGAAGCGAACGGCAACGCCGTGACGCTGCCCTTCGAAGTCTGGCGGGAGGCTTTCATCAACGACGCGGACCTGGCGCTGGCCAAAAGCAGCTACGGCAAGCTCAACCCGCATCCCTATCGCACGTTCACGGAAAAGATCCAGCTGCGCGGTCCACTGGCAGCGCTGGCGCTGGGCAAGTCCTACGTGAACTGCCGGCAGGACACCGCGATGCCGCATGGACTGCCCTGGCATCCCAGGCTGTCGGAACGACTGGGGCTTTTCCGGCTGGTTGAATGCGACGGGAGCCACGAGATGTGGTTCAGCAATCCGTCGGTGCTGGCCCAGGCGATTCTGGCGGCTGGGCGAGATTGAGTGTGGGTGGGCTTCAGCCCGCCAGGCGACGGAACACGCGCTCGGCATTGCCGCGGTCGATCTTCATCCGCAGATCGGCTGCGAGTTCGAACTTGTCGAGCAGACCGGCAAAGTGCAAGGAGCGCTCCTTGGGCGCATAGGGCCAGTCGCTGCCGAAGAAGATGTGGCTCGGGTCCGCGAAGGCAAGCAAGGATGGCAGCGCATAGGGGCTGCTCGCCAGCGCGGTGTCGAAGTAGAAGCGGCGCAGGTTCTCGATGCCCCGGGCGGAGTCGCCGTCGGCCGAACACATCCGTGCGATCCGCTCCGCTGCATAGGGAATGAAGCCGCCCCCGTGCGAGAGGATGATCTTCACGTCGGGATAGCGCTCCAGCCAGCCTCGCTTTGCCATGTTGATCCCAGCGCGAGTCGTGTCGAGCAGGAAGTCGGCCGCAAAGGGAGGTATGCCCGGCACCGCAGGCGCAGGCAGTTCGGAGGGATGGACGAATACGACGGTCTTCCTTCGCTCGAGCTCTTCCATCAGCGGTTCGATCGATGCGTCTCCAAGGTAGACGCCCCGGACGTTGGTGAGCAGCACCACCCCATCAGCGCCCAGGACATCCAGGGCATAGGCGGCTTCCGCCAACGCGCCATCGACGTCGGGCAGCGTCAGGGTCGCAAAGAATCCGAATCGGCCTGGATGCTGCCGAACGACATCCGCAGCGAACTCGTTGACCGAGCGCGCCATGCTTCGGGCCGCTCCATCGTTGCCGAGATGCACGCCAGGCGTGGACACGGACAGGATGCCGGTCTCGATCCTTGCGCTTTCCATGAGATCCAGCGCACCGCTTGCGCTCCACTTCGGGATGGGAAGGCCGCCGGCGGTGACGCCCTGTTGGTCGAGCCAGGCGGCGTAGGCAGGGGGAACGATGTGCTGGTGGGTATCAATGCGACCCTTGGTCATGTTCGGGATCCTCAACTGGGTGGGGTGGAAAGGTGGGTCACTCCGGCGTCAGGCCGGCTTGCCTTACTGCGCGGGCCAGCTTGGCCTTTTCGGACTCAAGAAACTGACGAGCCTCCGTGGGCGAACCGCCGACCGGATAGTTGGCGGTGTTCTGCAGCTTCTTGACCATGTCGGGCGACTTCAGCGCAGCGTTGACGGCTGAATTGATCTCCTGAATTCGTGCCTGGGGCGTGCCCTTGTTGGCGAGCAGCATGAACCAGCCCGTCAGTTCCAACCCCGGCACAGTCTCCTTGGCCAAGGGAAGTCCCTCCAGGCCTGGCAATGCCCTGTTGGATGTGACGGCCAATGCGCGGATGCGTCCTGCCTTGACCATTGGCAACAAGGGCGCGATGCCGTCGACGGACATCACCGTGTCGCCCGCAATGACCGACTGCAGCGCCTGGCCGCTGGCATTCATTGCCACGTTGTTGAACTGCGTTCCCGTCATTTGTCCGAGCAGCACGCCCGCCAGATGAGGAATCGAGCCGCGGGCCGTGCTACCCAGTGCAATGCCGTCCGGCGTGGCCTTGGCCTGGGCGATGGCGTCGGCCAGCGACTTGGGGCCCTTGGCCGGGTTCGCGACAAACATCATCGGCGTGTCGGCAACGATCGCGATGGGTTCGAAGTCAGTGGCCAGGTCGAACTTTGCCGCGCGGTAGGTCAAGGGCGTCACCGTCGCGATCGCCGCGTGAACGAACAGGAGCGTGTTCGCACGAGCGGGCGCGGACTTGGCCGCCATGACGGCGATGATGCCGCCCGCGCCGGGTTTGTTCTCGACGATGAAGGGCTGCCCGAGGCGCTGCTGCAGCTCGTCGCTGAGCAATCGAGCCACGATGTCCGGCGCACTTCCGGCTGCGGCTGGCACGACCATCATCATGGGCGTGCTCGAGGCCAGAGCCTGGGCTTGCGCCACACCGTGGAACGTCATCGTGACGGCAGCGAATACCGCGGCCCGACCCATCAGCCTGAACATTGGCGTGTCTCCGTTTTGTAGATCTGGAGCCGAGAGTAGGTCGAGGAAGAATTCCTGAATAGCGCAGATCGCACATCTTTAAAATCCACGCCATGGATATCAGGGCGGTCGATCTGAATCTGCTCCCGGTGCTGGATGCGCTGCTCCGGCATCGCAGCGTGACCTTGGCCGCGCGGGAGCTGAACATGAGCCAGTCGGCGCTGAGTACGGCGCTGCGGCGGCTGCGCGAACTCCTTGGCGATGAGTTGTTCGTCCGGACTGGAAGGGGCCTTCGTCCGACATCGCGAGCCAGTGCGTTGAGTGAGCCTGTTGCAGAGATCCTCGAGCGTGTGCGCGATCGCATCCTGCAAAGCTCGACCTTCGATCCAAGAACCGCGAAGAGCGAGTTTCGGATTGCGCATTCGGACGTTGGGGCCTACGTGTTGTGGCCCCGGGTCGTTCGTGCCGTCCGCACCGCGGCGCCCCGTGTCCGGCTGGTACTGAAGACTTTGACGCAGTCGGAGATCGGGCCTGCTCTGGCTGAGGGTCAGGTGGATCTGGCCATTGGCAGCTATCCAGACCTTCCCGATTCGCTGTTTCAGCAGCGTCTCTTCGATCGTGTCTACGTTGCGCTGGTGGCCGACGGTCATCCGCTCGCGCGCAAGACGCTGACGCTGCGCAGCTTTGCGGCAACGCCCCAGATCGTGGTGCGGGGGCCGTCCGGCGTACAGGATCGAATCGAAGCCTATCTGGCCAGCCACGGGCTTGTCCGCGGCGAATGTGTCGAGCTCCCTTCGTACCTGATGATCCCGCCATTGCTGGAGGCGGGTGACTTCCTGGCTGTCGTACCGGGCCAATTGGCGGACGCCTTCTCGAGGCACGGCAGTCTTGTGACGCTGGCGCTGCCGGTCCCCGTGCCCGCCTCCGTCATCCGCATGCATTGGCATCGGCGCTTCAGCGAGGACGCCGGCAGCAAATGGCTGCGCGACTTGATCGCGCAGGAGTTTGGTGCCGAGCCCGTCCAGCGACGGCGGAGTCCTCGTTAGCTACGAACTCTTGCGGTATCGACGCAACGAGCGCACATTTGCGGCGGCCGTCGCTCCCCTTGCGCCAGCCTAGCTCGTCAGAAAGGACCATTCATGCGCTATACCGCGACCACCCTTGGCCTTGCTGTTGTCGTTGCGTTCACTGCGGGCGTCGCCATGTCGCCGTTAGCGCGCCTCGCGATATCCGAGGCGCACGCGCAGTCGGCGCCACTGACGCCTGCCGTCATCGACCTGATGGCACTGAAGCATGGCGATCTGCCGACCACGTCAAACCCGGAGATGAACGCCAAGGGCCTTGTGATCACGGACAACGCCACGATCGGCATCCAGTCCGGCAATGTGGCAAAGCACATGCACCCGAAGACCGACGAGATTCAATACATCATCGAGGGCAGCGGGGCGATGTGGCTGGGAGGCGAGCGCAAGGACTTCAAGCCGGGAACCTTGATCGTGATTCCAAAGGGAACGGCACACGGCGGCACCGTGGTGACCAGCGGTCCGGTCAAGGCCATCGCCATCAAGATCCCGCCTCAGCCAGCGGACGACACCGTGTTTCTCAACTGAAAAGGCTCATGGCGAACGGTGAAGCCGCGGCGCCGAGAGCGCCTGCAGGCTTTCGCTGATGGCTGCATCGACGTTGGCCCACTTTCCTGATAGTTGCGCTGCGGCGAGCGCTTTCTCCAGGGCACGGAGATCGCGAACGCTGGGGGCCACCCTGATCTGGGCGATCGCCGCCGTTGGGTTGCCGGCGCGCAGTAGCGCCACGATCTTGACGGGCCAGGCTGAGGAGTGACTCACGGAGTTTCTTGGTGTTTCGGTGAAAGGTGCATTGTCCGCACGGGCTACGTAGGCATCAAGCCTACAGACCGATCGGCAAGGTCGCCTTACAAACATGGAATATCGCGACGCGAGAGACTCGTAGACCCATGAACACCGATCCTGTCTTCCTCCTCGATGTGGACAACACCCTGCTCGACAACGATCGGATCATTGCCGACCTGCGCGACCATCTCGAGCGCGAAATCGGTGTCGCCGGCTTCGATCGCTACTGGGCGATCTTCGAGGCGCTGCGCGACCGGCTCGGCTACACGGACTACCTCGGTGCCTTGCAGAGCTACCGCGCCGATGTCGAAGAAAGCGACGCCACGGCCTATCGGCTGCTGTCGTTGTCGACCTTCCTGATCGACTACCCGTTTCACGAGCGCCTCTATCCGAGCGCCCTTGAAGTCATCGCTCGGCTCGGCCGCCTCGGAACGACGGTGATCCTCTCGGACGGCGACGTCGTCTTCCAGCCGCGAAAGGTGAAGCGCTCCGGCCTCTGGGATGCAGTCGAGGGGCGGGTCCTGATCTATGTCCACAAAGAGCAGAAGCTCGATGCCGTACAGCGCTGCTATCCGGCGCGCCACTACGTCATGGTCGATGATAAGCAGCGCATTCTGACGGCGATGAAGGAGGTGCTGGGCGAGCGCCTCGTCACTGTTTTTCCGCGCCAGGGCCACTACGCGCATGACCCGGCGAACCTGGCCCGCTATCCTGCCGCCGATATGAGCGTCGACCACATCGGCGACCTGCTCGAACCCGACTTCGAATCGCGGCTCAAAGCCATTCTGGAGAAGATATGAATGCTCCTGCCTCGCTGGATCAGCAATGCATCGACACGCTGCGCTTCCTCTCGGTGGACATGGTGCAGCAGGCCAACAGCGGCCACCCTGGGTTGCCACTTGGTGCCGCACCGATGGCCTACGTGCTGTGGACGCGCTACTTGAAGCACCATCCCTCAAGCCCGCTGTGGCCCGACCGCGACCGCTTCGTACTCTCAGCCGGACACGGCTCGGCGCTGCTCTATGCCTTGCTGCATGTGACCGGCTACGACCTGTCGATCGACGACATCAAGCGCTTTCGGCAGTGGGGTAGCAAGGCGCCGGGGCACCCGGAGCACGGGCACACGGCAGGCGTCGAAGTCACCACTGGCCCGCTCGGCCAGGGCCTCGCCAACGCCATCGGCATGGCCATCGCTGAGACACAACTCGCAGCGCGCTACAACCGCGACGGCCACCGGATCGTCGATCACCGCACATGGGTGATCGCCAGCGACGGAGACCTGATGGAAGGTGTCGCTTCTGAAGCCGCATCGCTGGCCGGCCACCTGAAACTCGGCAAGCTGGTCTGCCTCTACGACAACAACTCGGTCACGCTTTCTGCGGGCACCGACATGACCTTCACCGAGGATCGCGCCAAGCGTTTCGAAGCCTATGGCTGGCAGGTGTTGAACGTCGATGACGGCAACGATGTACAGGCGATCGATGCGGCGCTTGCCACTGCCAGCGCCGACACGGAGAGGCCGTCGCTGATCCTCGTTCGCACCCACCTGGGCTTCGGCTCGCCCGAACAGGACAGCTTCAAGGCGCATGGTTCGCCCCTTGGCGTGGCCAACGTCAAGAAGACCAAGGAAACGCTCGGCTGGCCGGTCGAGCCGCCGTTTCTATTGCCCGAACCTGCGCTGGCCCGGTTCCGTGAAGTGCTGACGTCCGGCATGGCTGCGGAGTCCGACTGGAACCAGCGCATGGCGGCGTATGGGAAGGCCTTCCCCGAGCTTGCGCGCGAGTTGCAGGATCGCATGCGCAGCGAACTGCCAAGCGGCTGGGATACGGACGTTCCAGTATTTGCCGCCGATGCCAAGGGCATGGCAACGCGCGTGGCCGGCGGCAAGGTGCTCAACGCCCTGGCGCCGAAGTTGCCGGCGCTCATGGGCGGCTCGGCTGACCTCGATCCGTCGACGCACACGGCGATGAAAGGGCAGGGCGACTTCAATCCGATGCTTGCCCCGAACGGGGACAGCGAAGGCTCCGACAGTGCCGGCTGGAGTTACGCCGGCCGCAACATCCACTTCGGCGTTCGCGAACACGCGATGGGATCGATCGTCAACGGCTTGGCGGCGCATGGTGGGTTCATCGGCTACGGCTCGACCTTCCTGATCTTCTCCGACTACATGCGGCCGCCCATCCGCCTCGCTGCGCTCATGGGCTTGCACGTTGTCCATGTCTTCACGCACGACAGCCTTGCCTTGGGCGAGGACGGGCCGACGCACCAGCCGATCGAGCAACTCGCCAGCTTGCGCGCGATCCCTCGCCTGACGTTGCTGCGCCCGGCCGATGCCAACGAGACTGCGGTTGCTTGGAAGATCGCGGTCGAAGCACGCGACCGGCCCGTGCTGCTGGCGCTGACGCGGCAGGACGTCGCCACGCTCGACCGCAGTTGGTACGCGAGCGCTGAAGGCGTGCGACGAGGTGCCTACGTCCTCAGTGATGCAGGATCAACGCTGCCTTCGCTGATCCTGATGGCAAGCGGCTCCGAGGTCGGCCTCATCCTCGCTGCCGCAGAGCGCCTCGGCGCCGAAGGTATCGCGGTCCGTTGCGTGTCGATGCCGAGCTGGGATCTGTTCGAAATGCAGCCGCAGAGTTATCGCGACGAGGTGCTTCCGCCGCAGGTCACCGCTCGCCTCGCGGTGGAGCTCGGCGTGCGGCAAGGCTGGGATCGCTATGTCGGCATACGTGGCGACATGCTTGGCATCGACCAATATGGCGCGTCAGCCCCGGCAGAAGTGCTGCTCGAGAAGTATGGCTTCACGGTGGACAACGTCGTCGCGCGAGCGAAGAAGCTTCTCGCTGCCTGAAACCCCTGTCTCGAAGCATCCATTCAAACCGCTTCGATGATGCGAATCTCCCGGTCGGCTCCGTCGCCCAGCGCGGCCAGTGCTTCCTTGTAGGCCGGGCTGTCGTGCGCGGCGGTTGCCTGCTCGACGCTGTCAAATTCGATCAGCACGGTGCGTTGCATCACGCCAAGCTCGTAGACCTTGGACGGCATGCCACGCGCCAGGAAGCGCGCGCCATTGCTCGTGAGTGCGGGGCCGGCCAGCTTCGCATACGCGGCGAGCTTGTCGGCATCTTTGACTGCGCGATACGTGGATATCCAATAGGCTTTTGGCATCTGATTCCTTCTTCGGTGTGATCGGACATGAAAAGGTGCAACTGTGCCGCGTGTCCCGATTCGCGGCAAGCTTCGACCGCGAACTCTTGACAGCCCGAAGCCCGCCAAGAACACTGCCTGATTCCTTCGAACCATCGTCAGCCCCATGACTCCTGACGCCCTGCTGCAAGCTTATGACGACGCGGCGCTATGGCCCCGCGACGGCACCAGCCCTGCGCCGACCGACCTCGATGTCGCCTACCAGCAAGCCCTGAAGGTGCGCGCCTTGCGCATCGCGCGCGGCGAACGTCCGGTCGGCTACAAGATCGGCTTCACGAACCGGACCATCTGGGAGCGCTACGGCGTCTATGCGCCGATCTGGGGGCCGGTGTGGGACACCACGGTCACGCACTGCGACGGACACGGCTTCATCAATGTGGCGCGCACTTGCCAGCCGCGGCTCGAACCGGAGATCGTCTTCGGCATCGCGGCGACGCCGCCTTCCGATGCAAGCCTCGAAAGCCTGTTTGCCTGCGTCGACTGGGTTGCACCCGGCTTCGAGATCGTCCAGTCGCATTGCGCCGACTGGAAGTTCACCGCAGCGGAGACGGTGATGGACGGCGCCCTTCATGCACGGCTCCTGGTCGGCCAGAGGACGCCGGCCCGGTCGTTCGCCGAATCCGGCGAAGCGCTCGACCGTTTGCTTGCGCGCACGCATGTGCGGCTCCATCGCGGCGATGAGCTCAAAGAGGAGGGGACCGGCGTCAACGTGCTCGACGGCCCGTTGCATGCGCTGCTTCACTTCGTGCGCGAATTGCAGCGCTGCCCCGGTGCCCCCGCGCTGCAGGCCGGCGACGTGGTGACGACCGGCACCTGGACCGATGCCTGGCCGATCGAGCCGGGCCAGGTGTGGCGCGCCGAATTCGACGCGCCATTCAGGCCGCTCGAGATCCAGACCTGAGCGCGCATCGCGCTCACCGGTTTGGGGCAGGACGACGATGTGCTGCGTGCGCGTGCTATGGGCTTCGGTCATCACCTCGTGAAGCCGGCGGATTCAACCCATGCGGCGCAGTTGCTTCTCTCGTCCTAGTCTGGCTTGCTCTGCCGCGCAGGTGGCGGCTGACAAGGATTGAGGCCCTGATCGACTTCTCATTGCGCCCGCCGCCAATATCTTGAGACAGCGCCATCGCGCGGCCGGAAAGGCAGGTCCGGAATACTTCAGGAGAAGTCATGACTGAGGATCTCAAGAGCCCAGAGCTGGACTCCGAGCACATCTCTCTCAACGGGCTGCACGAACTGCAGTACTGGAAGGAGACGCTCGACTGCGACGAACTCACGCTCCGCAAGGCCGTCGCTGCGGTCGGCAACGCACCCGAGAAGGTCCGCGCATACCTTGTCGAGCGTAAGTGACTGGGGCGCAAGTCGGGCTAGTAGTGAACAGACAGATGGACCTGGCGGCTGCCGTGCTGGTTCTCGATGAAGGCCACTACGCGCTGCTCCACCCGCTGGAAGCCGAGATCCACCAGTTGATCGCCAACCTTCATGTGCCTTACCTGCAGGCGATCGATGTCATGCGGCAGGCGTGGCTGATT
This sequence comes from Variovorax sp. Sphag1AA, assembly GCF_014192575.1. Taxonomy (GTDB): domain Bacteria; phylum Pseudomonadota; class Gammaproteobacteria; order Burkholderiales; family Burkholderiaceae_C; genus Variovorax. The sequence continues at coordinate 251,663 of NZ_JACHYC010000003.1, forward strand.
CACGTGGAGCGTCATCCGTGCGGTATCTACCTGGAGGCCCAGGGTGGCCTGCAACAGCATGAAGACCGATCCCGCTGCCCACGCCTGCGGAAGGCAGGCGACCGGATAAGCGATCGGCGGCTCGCCCGCGTCGCGCTTGAAGCCACAGAACAGCTCGGGCAGGCGCATGCCGAAGAAAGCGGCTGCCTCGAACATGCCGCTCATCAGGTGCACGATGCCGTCGCGTTCGCCATACCGCGCCATGCCTGCCGCGCACAGCACAACGTCATGCGGCCATACCGAACCGTTGTGATACGACATCGGGTTGTAGCGCGCGGCCTCCGGCGGCAGGGTGCGGATGCCCCATCCTGAATCGAAGGCGCCCGTCAGAAGCTGGCGGATGACGGACTGCGCGCGCTTGGGTGAGGGCAGGCCACAGTACAGCAGATGGCCCACGTTCGAAGAGCGAACTCTGCAAGGCCGTCCGGTGCCGTCGAGCGCGAGCGCGTAGAACTGCAGGTCGTCCAGCCAGAAGCGCTGCTCGACTGCGCGGCGCAGGGCTTCAGCGCGGCTCTTCCAATGTGCCGCTGCATCATCTTCTTCACGCGCGGCCGCGAGTTCGGCCATCGTGAGATAGGCGCGGTAGGCGTAGCCCTGAACTTCGATGAGCGCGATCGGTCCCTCCGGCGAACTGCCGTCCTCGTGGAATACCGAGTCGTCGCTGTCCTTCCACCCCTGGTTGGCCAGTCCGCTGGATTCTCCGCGCGCGTAAGTGAGGAAGCCGTCCGCATTGCCCGTGCTGCTGCGTTCGATCCAGCGGGCCGCATTGTTCAGTGCGGGCCAGAAGGCATCGACCGCGTCTGCGCCGCCCATGCGAGCCGCGTAGGCGCCTGCGAGCACGATGAACAGCGGCGTGGTGTCGACCCCGCCGTAGTACTTGGCGAAGGGCAGTTCATCGACGGCTGCCATCTCGCCCTTGCGCGTCTCGTGCATGATCTTTCCGGGCTCCGAGTCGCGGAAGGTGGAGGTCTGCACTGCCTGGTTGCGCGCGAGGAACGACATGACGCCGTGCGCAAGCGATGTGTCGAGCCACAGCGTCTGCAATGCGGTCACGATCGCATCGCGCCCGAAGGGGGTGGAGAACCACGGAATCCCCGCATACGGGTACGGGCCGGTCGGCAGTTCGGTCGTCAAAAGCGCGAGGTCGGCGCGCGACTTGTCCATCCAGTGCTGGAAGAGGCGGGCCGACGAATAGGTGCGCGCTCCACGGCGTTGCCGCTTGCGCATGCTGCGCCGTGCAGACGAAGCGGCTGCGCGGTGACGTATGCGGCCGGGCGGTTCGCCGGACGAAGGCCCGACCTCCATGTAGAGCACCCACGGCGTGCGATCAGGCACATCGACAAGGAACTCCGCATGGAATTCGTCGAGCTTTGCTGGCACCTCCGAGAACGTGATGCTTACGCTTCGCAGGACCTTGTCGAGTCCTTCATAGCTGAGCTGCGCGGTGCGTTCCTCGACCACTGCGGGCCGCGACACACCGCGTTGCGAGCGTTGCTGTCCGCGCACCTCGAACATGTCGCGGAAATCGGCGCCGAAGTGGATCGTGAGCGGTGCCCTGACTGGTGCGTGTCCATAGTTGAACAGGCTGATGCGTTCAAAGATGCGGCCGCACCACAGCAGACGCTCCCGTTCGACATGCACTACGCCCTCGGGCGTCGCCGAAGCTCCAAGCGGCGGCAAGGGTTGGTTGGTCATGTGGGCCGCGAAGAACACGTTGTCCTGGCTCACCCCGCCCGAGAGCAGCGAAGGCCGGTGGCCGCCAAAGCGAAGACGGAAAGTCGAAAGCAGGCGCGTGTCGTTCACGAACAGGCCGTCGGCAGCGCCGGTCACATCGCCGTAGACGTCGGCGACGAGGAAGGTGTCGCCTTCTTTCAGCACGAACAGCCGCTGCGGGCTGCGTTCGATGAGTTCCTGCGTGTCGATTCCCTGGAGCGCAGGCTCCTGGGTCATTCCTTGTCCCTGGCTCATCGCGGCGCCTTTCCTCAAGCGACCGCGGGCAGGCTCATCGCTAGCAGCCGGTGATAGAGCTCGACATACGCGGTCGCCATCGCACGGGCGGAGAACCGGCGTTCGAAGGCCGCACGCACGCGACGACGGTCGAACTGCACCGCACGCTTCACCGCGGCCACGGCCTCCTCTTCGTTGTCGACGATGAGGCCGCTCACTCCCACTTCGATCACTTCGGGTACCGAGCCACAGCGCCAAGCGATCACCGGCGTGCCGCATGCCATCGCTTCGATCATCACGAGTCCGAAGGGCTCCGGCCAATCGATTGGAAAGAGCAGTGCCCGCGCGTTGCCTAGAAACGCGGGCTTCTGATCGTCACTCACTTCGCCCAGGTACTCCACGAGCGGATGTTGAAGCAGGGGACGAATGCAGGTCTCGAAATAGGCACGGTCGACCGGATCGACCTTCGCAGCGATCTTGAGGGGCAGGCCCGCGCGGACTGCAATGTCGATCGCCCGATCCGGCCGCTTCTCGGGCGCGATGCGGCCGAGGAATGCGAGGTAGCCGCCCGTCGGCCTCGTCGGCTGACGCAAGAGCGCCTCGTCAACACCGTTGTAGACGGTACCGATCCAATTCGCGGAAGGTATGGGCTTGCGCTGCTGCTGCGAGATGGACACCAGGGGAAACTCGTTCCACCGGCCGTAGGCCTCTGCCAGGTCCGTCAGATCGAGCCGGCCATGAATCGTGGTGAGTGTGCGTTCGGGCATGTCATCGAAGAAAGGAAAGTGCAGCAGGTCCATGTGAAAGTGCACTACGTCGAACGCGTCGGCGCGACGTCTCACTTCGCTCATGAGCAGCAGGTGTGCGGCCAGGTCCGATTTGAGCGGCGCCGGATCGAGGCGCAGAGCCTGCTTCCGCACCGGCAAGAGGTTCGCGCGCGTGCGCGAGCCACCGGCCGCGAAGAGGGTGACGTCATGGCCTTGGTCGACCAAGGCGTTGGTGAGGTTGGCGACAACGCGCTCGGTGCCGCCATAGAAAGTCGGTGGCACTGCCTCGCAAAGCGGCGAGACCTGGGCGATCTTCATCTTTGTCTCCTGCGAATGAGGCGAACGGGGAATTGATCTCCAAAAAATAGGCCCGTTCCGCGCGGAAAAACAAGAGGAAGATGTGCCGTCTCGCCCGTCTGAGTGCCATCACACAGCCTTTCAAGTCTGTGCCCTGATGCCCTCCTGCTGAGCAACGGACAGGCCGCTGCGGGCCCACACGGTGAGCAGGAAATCGGCGTCCTCGTAACGTGCGATCCGGGGGAGCGCAAGGCTTCCGAGAATCTCGTGCACGCGATCTGCCGAAAGCGTTCGTCCCTCGAATGCGGGTCGCCAGTCGCAGGCCACCAGCGTGCCGCTGGGCTCGAGTGTTTCGCCGCAATGTCGGGCGACAGCCGTCATCTCTTCTTCATCCAGGAAGTAGCCGACTTCGCTGATCACGATCAGGTCGTAGCCGCACGGCGATCGCGGCCAGTCCTGCGGCAGCACCTGTCGCTCGAACCGCACGTGTGAGAACTCCCGATTGCGCTCAACGGCCATGAGAAGTGCCCGCGACGAGAAATCGCTGGCGATGAGTTCGTCGCACCGGAGTGCGAGCGCATGCGTGAGCTCGCCGATACCGCATGCGGGTTCGAAGGCGCAGGCATACCGGGGGCGGGGCAGTGTGGCGAGAAGAATCGCGCGCTTGCGTGCCTCGTACCAGCGGGTCTTCAACTGGTAGGGGTCGTCGGCCTTCTCGTAGAGCTGTTCGAAGCGGGCCTGTCGCTTGTCCATGTACCACCTCAGAGCGTCCAGGGGCTCGCGGTCGATGGCGTCAAAAGCTTGCCCAGGGCTTCCAGATCGCGCTCGGCATGGCTCTGGCGTAGGTAGATCGGCAGATCTGCCACTGCGCGCGACAGGCGCGCATCGCGGCACAGCGGCCCGGCGCCGAGAGCGCGTGCGGCATGCGTCACAACTGCACTTGCCGCGTTCTCCACCGAAAGTCGAAGCGTCAGTGCGAGCGAGTGCGCATCGGCTGATGGATGCGCGTCGATCCAGCGGGCGCTTTCGCGGAGCAGCGCGGCGGAGGCGGAAAGCGCGGTCTCGATCGCGCCGAGATGCGCATGGAAATGGGGATCGCGCGAGCCGACATTGCGCTCCCGCACGTCTCGCGCGATGCCGGCCGCACCGCCGAACCAGCATGCGGCGATGCCGGCGCCACCGTGCCAGAAGCCGGGGCGGTTCACGTAGTCGCCTGGCGCTCCGACTGCCACTGCTTTCGCCCCGTCGAAAAGCACGTCGACGCTTCTGCTGGCGGCCATGCCGACGGAAGGCCAGCCGTCATCGGTCACCCGCACACCGGCCTGCTGCAACGCAACGGTGGCGAGCCATGGGCGACCGTCGTCGGTCCATCCGCTGACAAGCGCGTGGGTCACCTCGGCAGCACCGGAGCACCACGCCTTGCGGCCGGAGAGGCTGACATGGCTGCCGCCGGCGCTGATGATTCGCAAGCGTGCGTCAGGTGGCTCCGCGCACCATGTGCCCCAGAGGCTTCCCTCGGAAGGCGCGGGTCCTTCTAGCTCGTGGAGGATCGCGAGTGCGTCCGTGTGGCCCTCGAACAGCTTGGCGAGCGAGAGATCGAGCGCCGCGACTTCGGCGAGCATCCTCCAGCGATCCAGCGTGGCGCCGGATGCGGGGAAGGGCAGGCTGGCGATGCCCGCGTCGACGAGTTTGCGAAGCGTCAGTTCGCGACCGTCGTCTCGTGCCAGTTCGCGCAGCGCAGGCAGCGGATCGTCGAACGTGCGTGCGTCGGTCATGGCGAAGGGGCACGACGGGAACCGGCCACTTCTGCAAGCGTGCTTCCAAAGCCACCCTTCGCCCGCACGTCGCGCCGTGCGCTGGTGAGGACGCGGGGCCGTGCACTCCATGCGATATGGGCTCCGCTCGCGGCGAGGTCGTGCACCAGGTGCCTGTCTTCGCCGCAACGCAGATGACGGAAACCGCCAGCGCGCCGATACGCCGCGGCTGAAACACCGAGGTTGGCGCCGTGCACATGGCAATGCCCGTCGGTGTCGCGGTAGGTCGCATGGAAGTGCGACGCCAGCCAGGAGGCTGCATCGCCGTGGCAGGACCAGTCCTCGACGCTGACGGTGCCGCACACGGCATCCGCATCGAGCGAGAGCTGTTCCGCGACCCACGTGTCCGACACTTCGCTGTCGGCATCGGTAAAGGACAGCCATCGCGCGCCCAGGGCCAGAAGTGCCGCCGCGCCCGCCGCGCGTGCGAAGCCCACGTTGCGTCCGCCAAGGGGCAACGTGCGTGCGCCATGTTGCGCCGCGAGGATGCCGGTCGCATCGTGGCAACTGTCGAGCACTACGAGCACTTCTGCTGCCTCACCCCTCAATCGGTCATGTCTTGCTGCCTTCATGGCCGCATCGACCGCGGCCGTGATCAGTTGTTCTTCGTTGTGGGCCGGGATGACGATGCCGATCATGAGTCCGCTCCGTTCCTTCAAGTTCGGCAAAAAGTACGGTCCGCTATGCGCGCCTTCTGTCGGCGGTGCCCGTTGGGTGAAGTAGGAGGCCGCGGCATGCCGTGCTGACAGTCGACATGGAACGCGCCAGGTCCTCGCCGGCAAAGATCACCTCGAAGGGCCGCGCCGCGCGTTGCAGCATGACGGCGTCGAGCACGGGGCCCGCACCGGTTGAGCGGTCGGGGACGATCTGGCTCTGGTAGGCCTGCATCGCAAAGCATTTGCGTCGTCTCGCATCGGCGTCGAGCGGCAGGCGGAAGGCATCGCGCCAGGGCAGGCGGGGATCGCCCGGATCGGCCCAGTTCCATGCCCATACGGGTACTTCGACAAGTCGTGCGCAGCGCCGCCGTGTCGCGCTCGCGCAGGCACGTGCGGTTGCTTCGTGATCCGGATGTCCGTCGCGGCGCCACGTGGTGAACACGACATCGCGCCGGTCGATGAGCCCGCAGAGTCGTTCGGCGAGTCGCCCCTGCTGCTTTGCGAGTCCGCCATCGTCCAGCCTGAGGCGCAGCGGTGGCTCGGTGATGCCGAGGCATCGCAGTGCGGCGCGGCTCTCCAGGGGCCGCATCTGCTGAAGACGCCTAGGCGTCCACTCGGATGAGCCGCGATGACTCGCGGCGCCATCGGTCACCGCGATCACGCGCACCGGGATGCCCTTGCGCACCAGTTGCACGAGAAGGCCGCCGATCATCAGCACTTCATCATCGGGATGGGGTGCAACGACCACCACGCGTGCATTGGCGGGCACCAGCGTTTCGGTGTCCACCTGCCGCAGCCTCGCGAGGCCGGCCCACCCGGCCCAGGATTCCTCGGAGGTTCCTCCCGGGCGGATGACGGGTTCGGCCAGACGGGACGCTTTCATGCGGACCCTCTGCGGGTCGGGGTTCCCACGCGCGGGCGTCAGAGGCCGTAGTACTTGTCGACGTTCGAGCGGTAGGTGTCGTCGTAGTCGGGCACAGCATCGTTGGCGTAGCGCGGCGCGCCTTCGAGCTGGGCCTTGTCCAGGGGCACGACGTATCCGTCCAACGCCGTGTCGTACTTGAGCATGCTCCAGGGGACAGGGTAACGGTCGGCGCCAATGCCCAGGAAGCCGCCGAACTCCAGCGCGGCATAGCGCACCTGGCCGGACAGTTTGTCGATCATCAGATCGTCGATGCTGCCGAGCTTGTCGCCCGATACGTTGTAGACGTTGGTGCCTTCGACCCGCTCGGAAGAAATGACATCAGAAGCCATGAAAGTCTCCACGCCGGCATGGCTGGGACTACCGGCTCGACTGCAAAGCCCAGCGATCCATGCTTGTTTGGGCAACGGCGAGTCTGCATAGGTGTCATGTCCGTTCTGATGTAGGCCATTCGCCGAGGGGGCGCGACAAGAAGTTCCTTGCGGGGCTTGAAGTTGTTAGTGCGGGTCAGAGTGAGCCGGCATCTTCGGTTTGGTTTCCCCGGCATACACCCCGTCAACGAGCACAAACAGCATCCTGCAGGGCCTGCCAGAGCGGTTGGCCCAGGCATGGTTTGTCCCGCGCTGCACCACCACGCTGCCTGGCTTGAGCGCGACTTCGCCCTTGTCCAGCACCAGCGTCAGCTCTCCCTCGATCACGACGCCGTAGTCCACCGTCTCGGTCTTGTGCATCAGCGGGTGGGGTGCGGAGTCTCCGGCGGTCGAGGCGCCTGCGTCGCCGATTTCCAGGAAGCCGGCTTTCATATCAGCCGCGCTTCGCGCAAGCAGCTCCGGGGTGTCTGGCGGAATGTCGACGAAGCGGATGCGCGTGCCGTTCCGCGGCGGCGGCAGCATCAGCGGACCGGGAGTCGGATCCGGCCCGTTGTCGATCACAGCGGGCGTGCCTGTGGTGGCCCACACCTCGTGGAACACCACGCCTTCGATGCCCTTGAGCTCGACGACGGTGGCAAGCGGGCCGTCGGTTGCCACGACTGCGCGGCCCTGGCCGTCATGGCCAGTCACAACGCGATGGATGGGAGGAAGGCTCATCTGTCGTCTCCTTTACTTTCGTATGGCTGGTGGGGCCGTCTATCGGGGCCGTCTATTCGGCGGTGATGTTGTTGTCCTTCACCACCTTGGCCCACGCGCGGGCGTCTTCGTCCAGGAAGCGCCGGAAGGCTTCCGGCGGCTCGCCGATCGGCGTGAGCCCGTAGCCGTCGAGTTTGGCGCGGAATGCCGGCTGGGCCACGATCTTCTGCGACTGCGCGAGCAGACTCGCCAGCACCGGCTCGGGCGTGCGCTTGGGGGCGAAGATGCCGTGCCAGGAGTCGCCGACGAAGCCGGGCACGACTTCGGCGATGGCCGGTACGTCCGGCAGGCCGTCGATGCGCTTCGGGCTCGACACGCCCAGCGCCCGCACCTTTCCGGCTTTCACCTGCGGAATGGCGCCGGTACTCGCGTCGAAGGCGACGTCGATGCGCTGTGCAATCACATCCGGCAGGAAGTAGTCCTTGTAGGGCACGTGGGTCATCGATATGCCTGCCTGGCCCAGCAACCTGGCCATGGCCACGTGGGTGCCTTGGCCGATGCCGGCGCTTGCATAGGTCAGCGCGTCCGGCCGTGCCTTGGCCTCGCGGATCAGGTCCTGCAGCGAATGGAACTTCGAATCGGTCGAGGTGACCAGCACATAGGGCACCGACAGGATGCGCGTCACCGGGACGAAGTCTTCCGCCTTGTAGGGGAGCTTCTTGTAGACATAGGGATTGATCGAGAAGGTGTTGTTCACCGTCCAGAGCAGGGTGTAGCCGTCCGGCGCGGCATTGGCTGCCGACTGCGCGGCGATGATGGTGCTGGCGCCGGGGCGGTTCTCCACCACGACCGCCTGGCCCGTCGCCTTGGTGAACTCCTCGCCCCACAGGCGCGCGATCACATCCGGCGAGGTACCGGCCGGGAAGGGAACGATCAGCTTCACCGGCCGGGAAGGGTAGGCCGCCTGTGCGCCGACGGGCAGCGTTGCGGCGGCGAGCAGTGCGCCGGTCATGCCCAGCGCGCCTCGCCGCGTGATGTTCTTCGATGTCATGGGTGGGTCTCCGTATCTTTGTTTCTTTCAGGCCTTGAGGTCCAGGCGCCGCACGAGTGGTGGGAAGTCCGCCATGTCCTGGCGGATGGTGGCTTCGAGAACCTGCGGTGCACCGCCCACGAGTTCCCAGCCGTTGACCTGGGCACGGGCTTTCATCTGCGTGTCTGCAAGCGCCTTGTCCAGTGCCTTGTTGAGGCGGGCGATGACTTCGGGCGGCGTGCCGCGCGGCGCGGCCAGGCCAATCCAGAACGACGGGTCATAGCGGGCAAAGCCGGACTCGGCCAGCGTCGGTACCTCGCTCATCGAGGTGAGCCGCCTGGATGCAGTCTGCACCAGCGGCACGATGGTCCCGCCCTTGAGCCCCGGTTGGGCAGACGAGAAGTCGAGAAGCGCCAGCTGCACCTCACCAGCCATCAGCCCGGTGATCAGCGGCCCCGAGCCCTTATAGGGAACATGGACCAGGTCGATGCCCGCCAGCGACTTGAACTGCTCGATGGCGATGTGGTTGGTCGCCCCGATGCCGGCGCTGCCATAGAACAGTTTTCCAGGCTGCGACTTTGCCTGCGCGATGAACTCGCGCAGGCTGTGCCAAGGCGACTTGCCCGGCGTCGCGAAGATGCCGACGGCGCGCAGCGCCAACCCCACTGGCGCCAGGTCGCGCGGCGGATCCACTTGCGCGCCTTGCTGGACCAGGGGCGCGACGATGTGGTTCGACCGCGAAGTCACCAGCACCGTGTAGCCGTCCGCTGGTGCGTTGGCGACGGCAGCGCTGCCGATCAGTCCGGCCGCGCCCGGCCGGTTGTCGATGACCAGCGGTTGGCCCAGCTCGGCGCGCATCGACTCGGCCAGGAAGCGCGCCACGATGTCGGACGGGCCGCCCGGCGGGTTGGGTACGACCAGCTTGATGGGACGTTGCGGAAAGGCGCCATCGGCCCATGCCTGACTAGCGGCCAGGGGCGCCAGCGCCGCAGTGGCCAGGAACGATCTGCGAGTGCTCATGCGTGTGTCTCCGTGCCGGGGAACGCGGTGCGCCCGCCGAGTGTTTCCGCCACCCAGTCGGCGATGTAGGCACCGGCGTTGGCAGAGTTGTCGAAACTGGAATGCTGGGCACCGCCTTCCCGGTCGGTAAACACCTTCAGCTCCCGCTTCGGGCTGTTCACCAGCTGATCGAAGGTGCGCTGGGCCCACTTGAGAGGGATCTGCGAGTCCTTCTCGCCGTGCGTCACGAGGAAAGGCACGCGGATCTTCTCGACCACGCCATCCAGGTGCACGTTCTCGGCGATGCGCATGAAGTCATCGACATCCTTGGCACCCCAGACCCAGCACACATGCGACCAGTAGTGCGGGACCGGAAAGCTGCCTTCCTTTTCGAGGCGCCGTTTCTGTACGTCGCGCCAATCGTGGTTCGCACCCCAGACCACGCCGCAGGCGAAGCGAGGCTCCATGGCCACCGCGCGCGGGCAGTAGTAGCCGCCCAGCGAAACGCCCTCGCATCCGATGCGCGCAGGGTCGATGTCCGCGCGGGCCTCCAGCCAGTCGACCACGCGACTGGCCCAGTGCTCGCTGTCGAAACGCGCGGTGAGCCCGTGCAGGCGCAGGGCCTCGCCGGTGCCAGGCTGATCGATGAGCAGCGAAGCCACGCCACGTTGCGCCAGCCAGCGCGGCAGCCCGACCCGGTACTTCATCTCCTTGGTCGAGTCCAGGCCGTTGAGCTGCACCAGGACGGGCGCGCGCGTGCCGGGCGCGATGCCTTCGGCGCGAACATAGAGCCCGGCCAGGTGTGTGTCGCCGTAGGGAATCTCGACGCGCTCGCAGTTCTCGTTGGCCAGCCGCACGCCGCGCTCGAAGGTGTCGAGAAAGCGCCTGTAGAGCGCCTCGCGTCCGGGTGCGCCGTGCGCCTGCAGGCGCTCAGCGGTCATCAGGTAGGTGGCGGCGCGCCCCAGCTTGTCGCCGGCGGAGATGAGCCGGCCACTAGCCTCGTCCTCTTGCGCGAGCTCGCACAGCTGGTCGGCCATGCGCTCCCAGCTTTCTCGAAAGGCGGCCGAGGCCGCGGCGTCGGGCTGGCGCGCGGCTTCCTGCAGCGGAGCGCACATGGTCTCGATCTCGCCGATGCGCGCGCCCATCTCGATGGCGAGGTCGACCGAAAGATTCCAGACGTAGTTGGTTGGGAAGTACTTGAACATTTGTCTCCTGTCTCATCCAGCGGCGTCGATGCTAGGGGTGCGTGTGCTGCGTGACGAATGGTTCTTCTCGATGCGAGGTATGCGCCCGCGCCATACCTGCTTCAGCCGCCGTCCGACACCAGCGTGCCGCCGTCGACCACCAGCGTCTGTCCTGTGATGAAGCCGCCGGCCGGCGAGGCGAGCATCGCGGCAACGCCGGCCACCTCGTGCGGCTCGCCGACCCGCCGCAGCGGTGTCATGGCAAGGCGTTTGGCCATGAAGGCTTCGTCGACCAGCAGTCCCTGCGACAGCGGCGTGCGGATCAGCCCCGGCGCAACGGCGTTGACACGCACCCCGCGCGGCCCCCATTCGACCGCGAGATTGCGCGCCATCTGCGACAGCGCCGCCTTGGTGAGGCCGTACAGGCCGATCGCGCGGTTGCCGCGCAACGCGGCGATGCTGGCCATCAGGATGACGCAGCCGCGCCCGCGCGCGGCCATGCCGGGCACCAGCGCGGCACACAGCGCATGGGCACTGGCGAGGTTGACCTGGAAGACCCGATCCCAGTCGTCGCGGTCCACGTCGAGCAGCGGCCCCGCCGGACCTTGCATCCCGGCATTGCAGACCACGGTGTCGATGCGGCCGAATGCCTCGATGGCGCGCGGTCCGGTGTCCGCAGCGTCTCTGGCGTCGGACAGATCGGCCGTCACGGTCTGCACGCGCACGCCCCACGCCCGGCATTGCGTGGCGAGTGCTTCCAAGTCGCTCCCGGGCCGGTCGGACAGCACCAGGTCTGCGCCCTGGCTTGCGAAGACCTGAGCTATCGCCTGGCCCAACCCGCCGGACGCCCCCGTGACCAGGGCAACCTGGCCATGCAGGCCGAAGAGGGAGGGGCCTGCGGCGTCAGTCAAGCTGGACCCCGACCTCGCGGATCACCTTGCCCCAGCGGGCTGTTTCCGCGCGGATCAGTTCGGTGAACTCGGCACGCGAACTCGGCGCCACCAAGAGGCCCAGGTCGGTGTAGCGCTGCACGACCTCCGGTGATTGCACCGCCTTGACCAGTTCGTCATGCAGCAGGTTGGCGATGGGCTCGGGTGTGCCGGCCTTCACCACGACGCCGGTCCAGCCCGGCACGTTCAGCGAAGGCATGCCCAGCTCGCCGATGGTGGGTACCTCCGGCAGTTGCGGCAGCCGGCGCTCGCTGCCCACCACAGTCAACGCCCGGGCCTTGTTCTCCCGCACCAGCGGGATGCTGCTCGGTGTCACGTCCAGCAGCAGGTCGATGTGGCCGGCCATGAGGTCCTGCACCGCCGGGGCGCCGCCCTTGTAGGCCACGTGGGTGAGGTTGCCCTTGATCTCGCGACGGAGCATCTCCATCCAGATGTGTGGCTGGCTGCCCATGCCGTAGGAACCGTAGTTCAGGCCCTGCCCGGAGCGTGCCGCCTCGATCAGGTCCTGCCAGGTCTTCAGCCGGCTGTTGGCCGGCACGATCAGCAACGTGGGCGAGACCAGCAGCCGCGTCAGCGGCATGAAGTCCTTGAGCGTGTCGTAGCTGAGCTTCGGATACAGCCCCGCGTTCATGGAGAACGGGCCCAGGTCACCGTAGAAGAGGGTGTAGCCATCCGCAGGCTGCTGCTTCACATGGTTCGCGCCAATCTGGCCGCCGGCCCCGGGTCGGTTGTCGACCACCACGGGCTGCTTGAGGCTGGCCGAAAGCTTTTGCGCGAGCATGCGCGACAGCGCATCGCCGAAGCCGCCTGCCGGGTAGGGCACGACCCAGGTGATGGGGCGCGTCGGAAATGGCGCCGCCTGCGCACCGGCCCGGGTTGCGAGGGACGCGAGCGGCAGCGCAGCGGCCGTGCACAGCAGAGAGCGTCGAGTTGAATTCATGGTGGTCAAGTCTCTAAGTAAGGAGATAAGGAGGAATCGGATAGGCCGCAGATAGAGAAGCGCCAGTCATCGCCAGCCTTCCTCTTCTGCCGCAGCTTCGTAATCGGGCTCCAGTGCGCGCCGCACCAGCGCCGAAGGCGTGACGTCGTCGCGCAGGCCTATGGCGCGCGCCGCACCGTCGTCCAGCAGCGGGTAGCGGCCGAACACGGCCTCCACGGCAGGCTGGGGCGCATAGCGCACGAGGCGCTCGCCGTTCACGCCATACACCGTCGAGAGGGTGTGCACGAGCTCGGCCATCGACAGGCGCAGCACCGGCAGCACCCAGGAACGGCCAGCGTCGCCGGCCGCATCCATCGCCGCCGCGTGCACCAGGTTCTGCGCACAGCGCCGCGCTGACATCCACCAGGCGGTGGCCTCGGGCCCAACCGGACAAGTGAATTCCTCGTTCACCTTGAGCGCATGCATGACGTCGCTCATGAAGGCCGAGACCAGGCCGGACGGCGTGCGAGGGCGCGCCACGATGCCCGGCAGCCGCAGCGAGCGGCCGTCGAGGCTGCCGCGGCGTGTGTGGTCGGCCAGCACGATTTCGCAAGCCAGCTTGTGCGCGCCGTAGGTCATGGGCGGGCGCGCAGGCGTAGCGGCATTGACGAGGTCTGGCAGCGGATGGTCGTAGACCGCGATGGTGCTGGCATAGACCACCACTGGCGGAGGCTCGCCCACCCCGCGCTTCACCGCTGCGAGCGTGTCGAAGAGGTCCAGGCTTGCATCGAGGTTCACCCGGCGGCTGAGCGCAGGATCTGCTTCCGCGGCACCGCCGGGCACCGCGGCCAGATGGAAGCACACATCGGGCGCGAACTCAGCGAGGCGCTCCTGCAACTGCGCATGGCCCAGGTCTCCTTCGATACCGACGACGCCGGCGGGGAGCACGGCCAATCGCTGATCGCAGGCCGCCAGCCGCTCGATAGGCCGTTGGCCGATCCGCGGCCGCGCAGCCAGCAGGCGCAAGAGGGTCGCGCCGATGAAGCCACCGGCGCCAGTCACCAGCACGCGCATGTTCAGTCCTCGAAGATCGCGACCGCGCGCGTCCAGCCGGCCGAAGCGCCGCGGATCTTGTGCGGGAAGCAGCAGATGGTGAAGCCGTCGCCGGGCAGCGATTCCAGGTTGTGCAGCTTCTCCAGGTGGCAGTAGCCAATGTCGCGCCCGGCCTTGTGGCCCTCCCAGATGAGCGACACGTCGCCTGTCTGCGCGATGCGCTGGGCGGTGTAGCTGAAGGGTGCGTCCCAGCTCCAGGCGTCGGTCCCCGTGAGGCGCACGCCCCGCTCGAGGAGATACATGGTGGCCTCGTAGCCCATGCCGCAGCCCGCCGAGAGGTAGTCCCCGTGGCCGTAGCGCTCGCCGGCGCGCGTGTTCACCACCACGATGTCCATCGGACGCAGCACGTGACCGATGCGCACCAGCTCCGCCTCGACGTCCGCCGCCGTGGCGACGTAGCCATCCGGCAGGTGCCGGAAGTCCAGCTTCACGCCCGGGCGGAAGCACCAGTCCAGCGGCACCTCGTCGATGGTGATCGAGGGGCGGCTGCCGCCCAGCTTCGCATCCTGCGTCGAGTGGAAGTGGTAGGGCGCATCGAGGTGCGTCCCGTTGTGCGTGGACAGGCTCACCCACTCGGCGGCCGCGGCCTCGCCGTCCGGGTAGTCCTCGGCCCGCGTGCCCGGTATGAGCTGCATGAACTCCTGCACGGTCTCGCCGTGCGTCTGGTAGGTGATCTTCGGTGCGAGCGGCGGCGGGTCGGAGGGAACGTCGTTCTCCAGATAGATCGACAGGTCGACGAAGCGGGGCATCTTGCTGTGCTCCCCTCTCAGGCGCCGGACGCCGGCGCCTGCACCACGCGCTGGTCGATCGCGCCGAAGACTGGCCGGCCGTCTCGACGGGCCTCCATGCGCACGCGGTCGCCAAAGCGCATGAAGGGTGTGGTGCTCGTGCCGCCGGCAATCTGCTCGATGGCGCGCCGCTCGGCGATGCACGCAGAACCGTTGGCACCCCCTTCGTTCGACACCGTGCCCGATCCGATGATGGTGCCGGCCGACAGCCTGCGCGTGCGGGCGGCATGCGCGATCAGCTGATCGAAGCCGAAGTTCATCTCGCGGCCGTTCGGATGGCCGAACCACTGCCCGTTGTACTGGACCTCCAGGTCCAGCTGCACGCGGCCATCGTGCCAGTTGGCGCCGATCTCGTCGGGCGTCACGGCCACCGGTGCGAAGCTCGAAGAGGGTTTGGCCTGGAAGAAGCCGAAGCCGGTGCGCATCTCGCGAGGGCCGAAGGCGCGCAGGCTCACGTCGTTGATCTGCACCAGCAGCACGATGCGATCGAGCGCGGCGACGGCCGGGCATCCCATCGGCACGTCCCTCACGATGACGCCGAACTCGCCCTCGAAGTCGATCCCGTCGGCTTCGTCCGGCAGGGGGATGTCGTCATGCGCGCCGAGCAGGTCGTCGGAGCCGCCCTGGTACATCAGCGGAATGCGTTCGATGTCCGGTATGGGCGGCATGTTGAAGGCCCTTTCCATCAGGCGACCATGGTTCAGGAATGCTGAGCCGTCGCACCACTGGGGCGCGCGAGGAAGCGGAGCGGCGGCCTGCGCCGGGTCGAAATCGAAGGCGCTAATGGCGGCCCCTGCGTTGAGCGTTTCGTACAGCGCGGCGAGCAGCGGCGCGGTGTCGACCCAGCGCTCCACTGCGTCCAGCAGCGTGGGCGCGATATGGGTCGCATCGACGGCCTGACGCAGGTCGGTCGAGACCACGACCAGGCGGCCGTCCTTGTGGCCGTTCTTGAGGGTTGCAAGCTTCATGTGGGAAAGTCTTCGTTCCAGTGGACGGGTGCCAGCCCGGGGACGGGCGAGCGGAAGCTGGGCAGCGTGGTGCCACGCAGGCTGCCCAAGTAGACGGTCTGCAGGTCCGGCCCGCCGAATGTCAGGCTGGCCATCCAGGGGGCCAGGGTGCCGCAGGCGGCAGCCATGATTTCGGGTGTCAGGGTGCGGGCTTCGTAGTGGGCGTCGAGTTCGCGCGTGGCCTCGGGGTTTCCGTCGTCGAGCAGGGTGAGCAGTTCGCCGTCAGGCGTGATGGCCACCAGGCGGTCGGCCATGACCAGCGTCACCCACAGGTTGCCGAAAGCATCGAAGGCAAAGCCATCGGGAAAGCCTGGCAGCTTGCTCGGCCCGTACACCTCTCGCGTACCCAGCGAGCCATCTGCGCGCACTTGCAAGCGGGAGATGCGGCGGGCGTTGCTCTCCACCACGTAGAGCCATTCTTCCGCTGCGTCCATTCGGATCTCGTTGGTGCCTTCGAAGCCGTCCGCCACGATGCGCGGGCCCTTCTCGTCGATGACCGCGATGTAACCATCCGCGGCGCGCGCGTTGATGGAGTCGGTCCACGGGTTCATTCGCGTGGTGACCGTGAGCCAGACCCGCCCGCGTCGATCTCGCAGGACGAAGTTGGCTTTGCCCAGCGGTTCGCCGTCCAGTCGATCGAACAACCGGCGTACCTGGCCTTCGCGCGTCATGACGTCGACGGAATCGGTGCCCCAGTTGGCCACCACGATCTCGCCTCCAGGCAGGAAGGCCATCCCGTTGGGAAGCGATCCATGGCTTTGCACATAGCGGCTGTCGAAGTCGATCGCGGCATCAGGGCTTGCGGCGTCAAAGGGGACCACCAGCTGCTGCTGCCCATCGGTCGAGATGCGCATGGCGCCGCCTCGTGCATCCGCTGCCCAGAGCGTTCCGTTGCGCTCCGCCAGGACGCATTCCGGGCGTTGCAGGTTCTGGCCCACATGCCGGATCGCAGCACGATCGACCTGCCAGCCTCTGAGGGGATTGTTCTTGACCATGCGGCTCTTGTCTCGAAGAGCGCGCAGCTTAGGTCCGCCATCTCGCGGGCACCAACCGATTCTTCCGATACCAGCCATCGTCGGACGCAATGCCTGCGCCTCGCTAAGATGGCCTCGGACCTATGGAGACACACAGTGCGTTACCAGCGCATCGACCTCAACCTGCTGATCGCCCTCGACGCCTTGCTGGCCGAGCGCAACGTTACCCGCGCCGCGGAGCGCATGCACATGACCCAGTCGGCCATGAGCGGCGTGCTGTCGAGGCTGCGCGAATACCTCGATGACTCCCTGCTCGTGCCGGTGGGCCGCAGCATGCAGCTGACGCCGCGGGCCGAAAGCCTGATCGAGCCGGTGCGCAACATCATCCTTCAGGTGGACGCCACCCTCGGGGTCAAGCCGGAGTTTGAGCCGGCCACTGCGCAGCGCCACTTTCGCATCATCGCGTCCGACTACGTGACGCAGGTGCTGCTCGCAGAGGTGCTGCGCCGCATCGCACAGTTGGCGCCCCATCTGAGCTTCGACGTGCGTCCCACCTACGCCGGAATGGCGCAGGACCTGGATCAGGGTCGCGTCGACTTCCTCATCACGCCGGCCCACCTTACGCTCTCGGACCATCCGCAGGCCGTGCTGTTCGACGACACCTACCATGTGATCGCCTGCCAGCAGAACCGCGAGATGGTGGATGGCATCACCCTCGAGCAATACCAGTCGGTGGGTCATGTGGTCTACCAGGCCGAACAGGGGACCAATCCCTGGTTCGAGCAGTGGTACGCCAACCAGCACGGCAACACCCGGCGTATCGAGGTGGTGGCGCACGGCTTTCTGCTGATGCCACGCTTCGTGGTGGGCACAGGCCGAATCGCGACCATCCAGACCCGCCTGGCCAAGCAGTTTGTTCAAGCAATGCCGTTGAGGCTATTGGAGCCGCCGCTGGAAACGCCCCGCCTTACCGAAGTGCTGCAATGGCATCGATATCGCGATGACGACCCGGGAGTGCAATGGGTTCGCGACCAGGTCGTTTCCTTGGCCCATGTGATGCCTGCGATTTGAGTTGTGGTCCCCACTGAAATCAAGGGTTTCATCCTCACTCGCCACTGGCGGGATGTCACGACAGGTACCGAGATCGAGTACTGGCTGGCCACAGATGCGGGGCCGAGGAAAGTGGTCCTGACCTCCCAGACGTCTGTCGCGTTCGTCGAAACGAAGCACAGAGCGTCGGTCGAAACGCATCTCGCCGCGATGCCAGGGCTGGAGCTGCGCGAACTCGAACTGAAGTCCTTTCACCAGGAACCCGTCGTCGGCGTCTACTCGAAGCATTTCCGCCAACTAGGTCGATTGGCGCGTGCCCTCCGGACACAGGGCATCCCACTGTTCGAAGCCGATGTGCGTCCGCACGATCGCTTCCTGATGGAACGGTTCATCACCGCCGGCGTGCTGGTCGAAGGAGGGAAAGCGGACTCCTCCACCATCGTCGACTGCAAGCTGAAGCCTGCGCCCGATTACCGGCCGGTGTTGAAAGTGGTGTCGCTGGACATCGAGACGAGCCAGGACGAGGAGCTCTATTCCATTGCGCTGGACGGGGCGGTTGAACGTGTTGTCTTCATGCTCGGCGAGCGGCCACCCGAATCGAACGACCCCACGGACTTCTCCCTCATCTATTGCCCGACCCGCAAGGCCTTGCTGGAGAAGCTCAACGATTGGTTCGAGAGGAACGACCCGGACGTCATCATCGGATGGAGCGTCATCCAGTTCGACCTGCGCGTTCTGCAGAAGGGTGCAGACGCGTGCGGGGCGCAACTTCTCCTGGGCCGCGAGCGTCGGCCCATCGATTGGCGGACCCATCCGGGGAAGCAGGGCTATCTGTTCGCGGCGGTGCCCGGCCGAGTGGTCATCGACGGCATCGAGGCGCTCAGAGCTGCGTCGAGGAGCTTCTCGTCCTTCAGCCTGGAGTCCGTTTCACAGGAACTGCTGGGCGAGGGCAAGGCCATCGGCGACGAGTACGACAAGATGGCCGAGATCGAGCGGCGCTACCAGGAGGACAAGCCTGCGCTCGCGCTCTACAACATCCGGGACTGCGAGTTGGTCCTGCGCATCTTCGAGAAGACGAACCTTCTGCAGTTCATGATGGAGCGTGCCCACACCACGGGCCTTCAGGTAGACCACTTCGGTGGTTCCATTGCCGCGTTCAGCCATCACTACCTGCCGCGAATGCATCGTCTGGGCTACGTCGCGCCGAATGTGGGCGAGATTCAGAGCAAGGCGTTCCCCGGTGGGTATGTGATGGACTCCAAGCCGGGGTTCTATGACTCGGTCGTCGTCCTGGACTACAAGAGCCTCTACCCCTCGATCATTCGAACGTTTCTGGTCGACCCGGTCGGCTTTGTGGAAGGCGCGAACGCGAGCGACCCGGCAACGCTCGTGAAGGGACCGCAAGGCACCTTGTTCTCGCGCGAGAAGCATTGCCTGCCTGCAATCGTGACCACCCTTTGGCGGGCTCGAGACGCGGCCAAGCTCGCCAGGAACGAGTCGCTGTCCCAGGCGCTGAAGCTGCTCATGAATTCCTTTGCCGGCGTGCTGGGTGCAGCCGACTGCCGCTTCTTCAATCCCAAGGTCGTCTCCGCCATCACGTTGCGGGGGCACGAGATGATGAAGCTCACGCGCACGTTCGTGGAGAAGCGGGGCTACGAGGCCATCTACGGCGACACCGACTCCATCTTCATCTGGCTCAAGCGCACCCACACCAACGAGGAAGCGCATGCCATCGCGGCCAATCTGGTGAGCGACATCAACGACTGGTGGACCCGCACGCTGCGCGAGGAGCACGGCTTGGCGAACTTCCTTGAAATCGAGTTCGACACCCACTACAAGAAGTTCTTCATGCCGACCATTCGCGGGTCAGACGTGGGCAGCAAGAAGCGCTACGCGGGCCTGAGCGTGGATGCTGCGGGCAAGGAAGAGATGGTCTACCGCGGCTTGGAGATGGCCCGTAGCGACTGGACTCTGTTGGCGCGCCAGTTCCAGGAAGGGCTGCTCTCACGCATCTTCCACGGCGACCCTTTCAAGGCGTTCGTGGCCGACTATGCGCGCTCGACGTTGGCCGGGCAGAAAGATGACCTGCTCGTCTACCGGAAGCGGCTGCGCCATCGTCTCGATGCCTATCAGGTCAACGTGCCGCCGCAGGTCCGTGCCGCTCGCATTGCCGACGAATACAACGGCCGGGTCAACCGACCTCTCCAGTACCAGAAGGGCGGGTGGATTCAATACGTCATGACGCAGAACGGCCCGGAGCCGCTGGAGACACGGCATTCGCGCATCGACTACGAACACTACCTGACCAAGCAGCTCCAGCCGATTGCCGATGCCATCCTCCAGCCAATGGGGGAGAGTTTCGTGGCACTGACGAGCGCGCAGCAAGGGCTTTTCTGAACGTGCCCAGGTTGACGGCGCGCGCAACGGCCTCACAGGCAGTGGCACCTTCTGGGATTGGGCTCTTGTCGAGCAATGACAGGCGATAACTCATGCGGGTCATTCTCGAAACCGCCGTGTCACATCCCAAGTGATGAATTCAGTGATGTTCATGCGGTCCGCGCACGAAAATTCAAGGAACGTGGACGAGCCACCGAATATGAATCCTCGGGAAACGTAGTTGTCAGCGTCGCGTGCTGTGACTACCGTCTGAAATTGATAGTGGGGTTGTCTCCTCGTCGTATTCGGGCGACGTTCGCGGGTCCATGCGGCCCGCTTTTTTTTGGCAGAACGAAAGGACTGAATCATGAGCAGCAAGTCTTCGGTCGAGCGCACGCAGGTGGCATGGATCGCCGGTGTCGGCGCCAGCGCAGGGCTCGGCGCGGCCCTGGCACGTCGGTTCGCCCGCGGCGGCTTCGCAGTTGCATTGACCGGGCGCACCGCGCAGCAGCTACAAGTGGTGGCCTCCGAGATCGAGGCAGCGGGCGGGCAGGCACATGCCTTCGCAGGGGATGTTGCAAGCGAAGCGGAGATCCACGGAATCGGGCAGCGCGTGCAAGCGCTCGGCGCGTTGACGTTCGCTGCCTTCAACGCCGCGAGTGCTGTGCGAGCGCCGACGCTCGAGCTCACGGTCGAGCAGTTCACGCAGGCGTGGCGCACCAGTACCCTCGGGGGCTTCATCTTCGGGCGTGAAGCGCTTCAACTGCTGCAGGCAAATGGGCTGGATCCGCGAGCGCCGAACGGACGCGGCAGCCTCCTGTTCACCGGTGCGACGGCCGCCCTGCGGGGCAAGCCGCCGTTCGCTGCATTCGCTGCGGCCAAGGCCGGTCTACGGTCGCTCAGCCAGAGCCTGGCGCGAGAGTTTGGGCCGCAGGGCATTCACGTGGCCCACGTGGTGATCGACGGCGGCATCGATGGCGAGAGGCTCCGCAGCAATGCACCCCAGCGCGTGGAGCAAGCCGGTGAAGACGGACTGCTCAGCCTGGACGCGATCGCGGAGAGCTACTGGCAACTGCACCTGCAGCATCGCAGCGCCTGGACGCAGGAACTCGACCTGCGACCGTTCAAGGAACCTTTCTGAGGAGCGTGCCCGTTACGCAGCGAGCCTGTGCGCGGGCCCCGCATCGGCAGCTTCGCGTGCCCGCCGGGCCTCGTAGCTGCGCAGTTGCGCGTAAGCGAGCGGCAGAAGCACCGTGTCGGCGGTGGACCAACGCCCGACCACGGTCTGTGTCGGCGCCAGGCCGAAGAAGCGCAAGGTCTCGAAGGGATGGCGCGCAGGGTCCCGCGCGCGATTGGCTGCGTTGCGCTGCGGTCCGTCGATGACGGCGCGCAGCAGTGCGCCATCAGGATCGGCGGCCTCGCGTCGTGGTGCCGCGAAGCTGCAGACAGGCGCGAGCAGCGCAGCAGCGAGAACGCGTCGACGGTCCGGCGACAGGCAACGAAGATGGTGGGCAGGGGAGCGTTCCATATGCGAGTGCTTTGTTGTCTTTCATTGCCAGTCGTGAGAGGGCTTGTGCCACAGATCGATGCCACCCTCGATGGCGTGACGGTCGATCTCCGCCAGCTCTTCGGCCGTGAACGCCAGATGCTTCAGTGCGGCGACGTTCTCCACGATCTGCTCGGGCCGGCTGGCACCGATCAGCGCCGAACTCACGCGCGGGTCGCGCAGCGTCCAGGCCAGTGCGAGCTGCGCCAGGCTCTGGCCACGCCGCCGCGCGATCTCGCGCAGGGCACGAGCACGCACGAGGTTGTCTTCCGACAGGTGCTCCGCCTTGAGCGAGCCGGCACCCGGGCGGTTCACACGCGCGTCGGTCGGTACTTGAACGCCTGGCGCGTCGCTTGGACCTGGCCGAAGGCGTCGTGGCTTCGCTCGATCAATCTTGGCGCCCGAATCCTCAGGTCGATGGCGAGGTTCGGTCGGCTTGATCAAGGAGTCGACAGGCAGCTTCGCCGTCGCGTTGTTGCCTCGAAGGAGCGGATTTGCCACGACGCGACGGCAGTGTGATGATCCGCTCGTGTTGCTGAACGGCGTGGCTTCAAGGACGAGGCGATATGACGGCATCAAACAGGACTGGTCTCTCGAAGAAGGTTGTCGGTCTTGTGGGCAGCATTTGCTGCCTGCCAGTAGCGGCTCAGGTCAGCGAACCGGGGTCCACCTGGCAATTTGAAATCACCCCTTACTTGTGGCTTTCGACCATGCCACTGCACGTGGACGTCGGCGCCACTGGATCGAACGGAGCCAACCCCCCTTTCCCTGTCGCTGATACGAGCCTGGACTTCGCCGGCATGGTCGCCATGGAGGCGCGCAAGGGACCTTGGGGAGCGCTCGTCGATGCTCAGTACGTCAAGCTCGGCGTCACGGGCTCTCCGATAGTCGCGACGCTTACGCCGTTCTCGAACGTCGACCTGACGTATGCCCAGCAAATCTGGAATCTGCTTGGGCTCTATCGCGTGACGGATGGCCCTGTTGCGATCGACCTTCTCGCCGGTGCCCGCTATCTCCACGTCAAGACAGACACCGAAATCAGTGCGCTGTCATTGCCAGGCATCGTTGGCGGGACGCGGAACAAGGGCTGGTGGGACGGCGTTGTCGGCGCCCGCGCGCTCATGCCAATCGACGCGAAGTGGTCGTTGCTGGGCTACCTCGACGTCGGAGGAGGTGGCTCCGAACTGAGCTGGCAGGCGATCGCCGGCGCGAACTATCGCTTTTCGAATGACATCGCGGTCAAGTTCGGCTACCGCTATTTCAGCTTCAAACGCGATGACGCGCCGGTAATCAAGGCGAGCATGGGAGGCTTGTACGCGGGCGTTGGATTCAAGTTCTGATCGTGCCGCCATTCGATCGCCGGATCGGAGGAGCCAATGCTCACCGAAAGTGCAGGGAGTTGTAGTGGCTCACAAGACCTGAAAAGGAGAAAGCTGTGGAACGTCGAAAAATTTTGATCATCGTTGCAGCGCTCACCTCGTTGCTGGCCAGCAGCGCGTACGCGCGAGACAAGGCCGCGCACCAGGCAGAGGTCAAGGCAAAGGCCATGCAGGCGCTTCAAGACTTCTACCAGGCCGATCCCGCGATCAAGGACGCGGTGAACAAGGCACCCGGCTACGCGGTGTTCACTACCTACGGCTTGAGCTTCGGCCTTGGCGGAGCGGGCGGAAAGGGATTGGCGCACGACAGCAAGTCCAAGAAGGACACCTACATGAGCATCGCGCAGGCAAGCGCGGGCTTGCAGGTGGGGGCATCGGACACGCGATACCTTTTCGTCTTCAATGACGCCAAGTCGCTCGCCGACTTCATTAACAAAGGCTGGGATGCCTCTGTCGGAGCTGGCGCGGGCGCAGGCACGGGCAAGGAGGAGGCGAATGTCAAGGCGGGTGCCATCGCTTTCACGGGCGGCACTGCTTATGTTCTGACGAAGACGGGACTTCAGGCTGGAGTCGCCCTTGGAGGCTCCAAGGTCTGGAAGGACAAGGATCTGAACTAGGGCAAGCGGCGCGATCGGTAGACGCGCGCCGGGTGCTGCTTCCGATGGATGGCTGCGCCGCAGCGCCAGCTGCAGCCATATCGACTAGGTGCTCGGCGGCTGCGTCCGATTCGCCCGGCGGATGACTTGTGGCGGCTGGCCATACGCGCGCAGAAACGCTCTGCGCATCCGATCGGGATCGACGAAACCGGTGTCCCTCGCCACGGTTTCGATTGGCAGATGTTGCGATTCGATCATCAGTCGGGCCGCCTCGGTCCGTAGTCGCTCGACGGCCTTCGCCGGCGTCTGCCCGGTCTCTTCCCGGAACACGCGGCCGAACTGCCGCGGACTCAGATGGGCCGCTTCGGCCAACTCGTCGACTGAAAGCTCGTTCGTCAGATGACGCTTCGCATATTCGAGCGCCTTCTGGATGCGATCGGTACGTGGCGTCAGGTCCAGCAGGGCGGAGTGTTGCGACTGGCCACCCATGCGTCGGTGATAGACCACCATTCGCTTGGCCACGAACTTGGCAATTTCGGAGCCGCAATCTTCTTCGACAAGCGCCAGTCCCAGGTCGATGCATGCCGTCGCCCCGGCCGATGTCCATATGGCCCCGTCCTGCACGAAGATGCTGTCTTCCTCCAGCTTGACCGCGGGATGGTCGCGCTTCATCTTGCCCACGTGCGCCCAGTGCGTCGTTGCACGCTTGCCATCGAGCAGCCCGGCTTGCGCCAGGTTGAAGGCGCCGGTACAGGCTGCGCCGAGTCGGCGTGAGCGCCGCTGCGATTTCTTCAGAAAGGCGAGCAGCCCGGCGGACCCTTCGGTCACGACGGTGTCGCCCACCACCAGCACGGTGTCGTAGCGCGCATTGCCGAACGGCTTCGTCCCGACCTCGACGCCGCAGGAGGACGCGACTGCGCCCCCGTGCTCGGACAACAACTCGTGCGTGTAGAGCGGCTCATCCAAGGACATGTTGGCGTACTCGAACACTGAAACGACTGCCAGCGTGAGCAGCTGGAATCCGGGATACACGACAACGCCGACGCGGATCATTGAAACTCTCCTTCATGGCCTGAAAAGACGGAAACGCGACGTTTACGCCATGGGAGTTTAACGCGAAGATTTGTCCAGGTCGAGAACGGCGATGCACTCGCTCACCGTCTTTGGTCACAACAAAAGGAAAGACGATGGACAAGCGACTACTCGTATTGGCACTAGGGATGTTTGCGTTGGGAACGGACACTTTCGTCGTGGCCGGCGTGCTCCCGCAGATCGCCCACTCATTCAACGTCGACATCGCGATCGCCGGCCAGTTGACGACGGTCTACGCGATCGCCTATGCGCTGCTGGCACCGACTGTCGCCGCGGTCGCCGGCAACGTTCCCAGAAAGCAACTGATGCTCGCCGCACTGATCGTGTTCGTGCTTTCCAATCTCGCGACGGCGATGGCACCAACGTTCGCGATCGCGTTGATCTCACGCGCCTTCGCGGGCCTTGGGGCGGCGATGTACGCACCGACAGCGACCGGAACGGGCGCGACGATCGTCGCGCCAGAACGTCGAGGCCACGCAATTGCCATCATCGTCGCCGGACTGACGGCGGCCACGGCGCTCGGCTCACCGATCGGCACCGTCCTGGGCGGGCTCAACGACTGGCGATGGACCATGTACTTCGTCTCCGCCATCGGCGTGGCAGCCGGTCTCGGGATCGGGGGGCTCCTGCATCACGTGCCGCTGCCGCCGAAGATCGCTCTCAGGGACCGCCTGGCTCCCTTGCGTGACGCACGGGTCGGGTGGACCTTGCTCACCACCTACCTCGGGATGGCAGGGAACTTCCTCGTCTATGTCTATTTCTCTGTGGTCTTCGATCGCGTCTTGGTCAATGCGTTCATATTCGGCGCCTTGCTGGTCGTGTGGGGTGTCAGTGGCACCGTCACCAACGTGGTGCTCTCACGGGTGCTGGACAGGGTCAGCCCCACGAAGCTGATGTTTGCCGTGCTGGCCGTTCAAGCCATTGACATGGCATTTCTTCCTTGGACCAGCGCCTCGGTCTGGTCGGCCGCGCTGGCCATCGCGGTGTGGGGCGCCACTGGCTGGGGCATCCAGGGGCCGCAGCAGTTTCGGCTGGTGAATATCGCGCCGAGCATCGCACCGGTCCTGCTGGGCTTGAACACTGCAGCAACCTATCTGGGAGTGACGACGGCGGGCATCCTGGGCGCAGTCGGCATTCATCTGATGGGTGCCCACTACCTCAGCTTCCTGAGCGTCGGCGTCTTCGTGCTGGCGATCTTCACGTCCTACATGGCCGGTCGCCGCATTGATGCCCGCCACACTGCGGCCTCCGCGATCGCGTCGCAGCCGGTGCGTGCCTGAATGCGGCCCGGTGATCGGTAGCTTGCAGGACACCCGGCCACTCCCTATACTTATCCAAATGGCTAACCAATGCGCCGAGCCCGCAGCTCTCACCGACATCTTCTATGCCCTGGCCGATCCCACGCGCCGGGACATCGTGAGCATGCTGGTCCGCGGGCCGGAAACAGTTTCGGTGCTCGCAGCGCCGTTCGACATGGCGTTGCCTTCGTTCATGAAGCACCTGTCGGTGCTGGAGCGAAGCGGGGTCATCCGCTCGGACAAGGTTGGCCGCGTGCGCACTTGCGAGCTTGTGCCAGCGTCGCTGAACGACGCGGAGCGCTGGCTGGCCGAGGAGCGTGCGACATGGGAAGCGCGCACCGATCGCATGGTCGCCTTCGTAGAGAGACTTCACCAGGAGAACACCCGTGCCCAAGGAAAACGCAAACGCCGCCAGTGAGCAGGACCTCGTCATTTCGCGCATCGTCCGCGCGCCACGCAAGCTGCTGTGGCAGGCGTGGTCCGACCCACGACTGCTCAAGGAATGGTGGTGCCCACGGCCGTGGACCACGGAGGTGCGCGCCTTCGACATGCGTCCCGGCGGCAACTTCCACACCTTCATGCAGGGGCCGGATGGCGGTACCAGCGACAACCCCGGTTGCTTCCTCGAAGTGGTACCTGAATCGCGCATCGCGTTCACATCGATGCTGACGGGCGGATGGCGCCCAGCGACGCCGTGGATGGCCTTCTCGGCCGTCATCACCATGGCCGACGAGGCCGAAGGGACCCGCTATGTCGCGACGGTGATGCATCCCGACAAGGCGACGCGCGACCGCCACGAGGAGATGGGCTTCTACGACGGCTGGGACACCTGTATCACGCAGCTCGACGAGTTTGCGCTGACGCTGCGCTGAGTCAGAGTCGCGCTTCGGCGCGCCCGATGCCCGGGAATTCGACCACCACGGTGTCACCCCTCTGCACCGGCAGCACGCCGACCCACGAGCCTGTTGTGACCACGGTGCCTGCTGGCACGGTTGCGCCATCGCGCGTCACATGTCGCAGCCAGATCGGCAGCAGCCAGGCAGGGTCACCCATCGAATGCGCACCCTTGCGCAGATCAGGCGCGTTGCTGCCGACGCGCGTCTCGCAAACCTGCGCAGCCCAGTCGCGTGCTGCATAAGGCACCCAGGCGCCCAGCACAAGCGCGCCATGCGATTGCTGGTCTGCGAGCTTCAGCAGGGCTGCTGTCTGCGCCGGGTCTTGCCAACGCGAATCGACGATCTCGATCGAGACGGTCATCGCGTCGATCAAGGCTGCTGCGCTCTCCGGCGTGAGCGTCGCAGCGCGTTTGGGCGTCACAGCCTCGCCGAGGCGTAGGGCGATTTCGGATTCGATGCCCGGCGTATTGAAGTGCATGTCGCCGTAGTTCGCTGGGCTGGCGCGCACGCCCGGCGGTGGCAAGGGGGCGTGTGTCAGCACGGCATCGCGCGAAGGGCCGCCGGATTTCCAATGGCCGGGCACGGCCGCACCGAACCAGCCCATCGCTTGTGCCACGCGATCCTGCATGGCATAGGCCTGCGCAGCGTCGCGGACGCTGCCTGTCCACGCCGCAGAGTCCAAGGTGCGGCGCTCGCGCCATGCCGAGGCGAGGGCTGCCGAGAGGTCTGTCATGCGTCCACCTTCACCTTGCCGTCCTTGACGACCTTCGCCCATTTGTCGATTTCGCTCGAAATGAACTTGGCGAACTTGTCGCGCGAGCCGCCGCCGTCTTCGGCGCCGTAGGCATCGAGCCGCTCTTGCACGTCCGGCATCGCCAGCACCGTGTTGACGTCACGATTGATCTTGTCCGCGATGCTGGACGGCAGCTTGCCAGGGCCTGCGAGTCCGTACCAGGTGGTGGCTTCGAAGCCGTCGAAGCCCTGCTCCTGCATGGTCGGAATGGTGGGGTGACCCTTGGCGCGCTTGGTCCGCGTCTGGGCCACGCCAATCACCTTGCCGCTCTTCACGTGCGGCGTGGCCGCCGTCATCGTCTCGAAGCTGTACTGGATCTGGCTGCCCATTAGGTCGGTCAGCAGGGGCCCGCTGCCTTTGTAGGGCACATGCATCGCATCGACCTTCGCCTGCAGCTTGAACATCTCCAGCGCCAAATGCTGCGCAGAGCCGGAGCCGGCCGAGCCGAAGCTCACCTTGCCGGGCTCTGCGGCGCAAAGGGAAACGATGTCCTTGACCGTCACGGCCTTCTGCGTGGGGCTGGCAATCAGCAGGTTGGGTGTCACGCCAACCAGCACGATCGGCACGAAGTCGCGCTCCACGTTGTAGCGCAGCTTGGGCTGCAGGCTGGGCGCGAGGGCGTGGCTGTTGATGTGCGCCATCAGCAGCGTGCTGCCATCGCTCGGCTGAGTTGCCACGTACTCGGCTGCGAGCACGCCCGCGACGCCGCCCTTGTTCTCGACGATGACCGTCTGGTTCCACATCACGGAGAGCTTCTGTGCGACCACGCGGGCCAGTGCATCGGTGCCGCCGCCCGGCGGGAAGCCCACCACGATGCGCACGGGGCCGGAGGGCCAGTCCTGTGCGAACACGCTGGGCATGCCGAGAGTGGCCGCTGCCGCGCCTGCGGCCTGGATGAATGAACGTCGCTGCATGTTGTCTCCGTTTTTTTGGTGAACGCGTGGGTGTTCAGGCGGCCTTCCGCAGCGCGGCCGGCGCGGCATGTGCGGCGAAGTAGTCCATCGTGGCCTGCACGCCGCTTCCGGCGAGCTTCACGCCGGCGAGCTTCAGGCCCATCTCGACACCCGCGACCATCGCGACGAGCGTGAGGTCGTTGCTGTCGCCGAGGTGGCCCATGCGGAACATGCGGCCCTTGAGCTTGCCCAGCCCCGTGCCCAGCGACAAGTCGAAGCGCTGGTGGATCAACCGGCGCAGCGCATCCGCATCGACGCCTTCGGGCGTGATGACGCCCGTCAGCACCGGCGAGTACACAGCCGGGTCCGCGCACTGGATCGGCAGGCCCCATGCATTCACCGCGGCGCGCACGCCGGCACCCCAGCGTTGATGGCGCGCGAAGACGTTGTCCAGGCCCTCGCCGAGGATCATGTCCAGCGACTCCGAGAGGCCATAGAGCAGATTGGTGTTGGGCGTGTACGGCCAGTACCCGTCCTTGTTCATCTCGACGATCTCGTCCCAGGCCCAGAACGAGCGCGGCAGCTTGGCGCTCTTCGATGCTTCGAGCGCGCGCGGCGAGATGGCGTTGAAGCTGATGCCCGGCGGCAGCATCAGGCCCTTTTGCGAGCCGCTGATGGTCACGTCCACGCCCCATTCGTCATGGCGGAAGTCCGCGCTCGCGAGGCCGGAGATGCTGTCGACCATCAGCAGGGCGGGGTGGCCAGCCGCATCGATGGCGCGGCGCACCGAAGCGATGTCGGAGGTGACGCCGGTGGAGGTCTCGTTGTGCACCACGCATACGGCCTTGATCTTCTTGTCCGTGTCCTTGCGCAGGCGCGCCTCGATCTGGTCTGCCTGCACACCGCGGCGCCAACCCGGCGCGTACGGCAGATGCTCGTCGGTGCCGTTGAAGGCGAGGAACTCGGTCGAGATGCCCAGCCGCGTCGCCATCTTCTGCCAGAGCGATGCGAAGTGGCCGGTCTCGTACATCAGCACGTGATCGCCGGGGCTCAGTGTGTTCGACAGTGCGGCCTCCCAGGCGCCGGTGCCCGAAGCCGGGTAGATCACGACGGGGTGCTGCGTCTTGAAGATCTTCCGGATGCCCGCGAGCACCTGCCGGCCGAGCACGCCGAACTCGGGCCCGCGATGGTCGATGGTGGGCAGGCTCATCGCGCGAAGGATGCGGTCGGGCACCGGGCTCGGGCCGGGGATCTGCAGGAAGTGTCTGCCGGTGGGATGGGAGTCGAGTTGAAGCATGGAGCCGTCCTTTCTTTTTCAGTTTTGCATTCAAAACGCAAAATCTCATGATGGTTATCACCTAGACACTGTGCTTGAGACCGTCTGAATTTGCATTCAAAATGCAACTCAAGGAAATGAACCCATGGCGGAAGTAATCGAAATCTCGCGTCTCGCGCTGCATGACCAGGTGGCGTCCCGGCTGCGCACGATGCTCATCGAAGGGCAGATCGCACCCGGCGCCAAGCTCAACGAGCGCGAGTTGTGCGAGCAGTTGCGCGTCTCGCGGACCCCGCTGCGCGAAGCCATCAAGCTGCTGGCGGCGGAGGGGCTGGTCGACCTGCTGCCCAACCGGGGCGCGGTGGCCGTCAAGCTGACGGAGGCCGATGTGGTCAACACCTTCGAACTGCTGTCGATGCTCGAAGCCATGTCCGGCGAACTGGCGGCCCAGCGCATCACCGACGAAGAACTGGCCGAGCTGCGTGCGCTGCACTACGAAATGCTGGCGTGCTTCTCGCGGCGCGACCTCTCCGGCTACTACCGCATCAACGCGCGAATCCACGCGGCGATCAACGACGCGGCGAAGAACCCGCTGCTAACGAGCACCTATCGTTCGATCAACGCGCGCGTGCAGTCGCTGCGTTTTCGCACCAACCAGAACGAGACGAAGTGGGCGGATGCGGTCGCCGAACACGAAAGGATGATCGTGGCGCTCAGTGCGCGCGACCCCGCCGCGATGCGCCAGGTGCTGATCGAGCACCTCAACCGCAAGCGCGACACCGTGCTGGAGCTGCTGCGCGCCGGCGAAATCTATCCACGGCCCAACGCGGCCAAGACCTGAAGCCTCACCCATGCGCATCGAGCCAGCGAGCCATCTCCAGCCAGCCGGTACCGTCCTTCCCCCCAACGAAACCTGCGAGGCGCTCGCAAGGCGCCTGGCGGCCGAAACGCAGGGCGAAGTGCTCTTTGACGACGCATCGCGCGGCCGCTACGCGACCGATGCGTCGATCTACCAGGTCATGCCGGTGGGCGTGCTGGTGCCCAAGACCGTGCACGACATCGCGACCGCCATCGACATCGCGCGCGATCTCAAGGTGCCGGTGCTCGCGCGCGGTGGCGGCACCAGCCAGTGCGGCCAGACCACGGGTGCGGCGCTGGTGATCGACAACAGCAAGCACTTCCGGCGCGTGCTGGACCTCGATGTCGAACGGCGCACCGTCACCGTCGAGCCGGGCATCGTGCTCGATCACCTCAACGCGCAACTCAAGCCGCACGGGCTCTGGTATCCGGTCGATGTGTCCACCAGCGCGCAGGCCACGCTCGGCGGCATGGCGGGCAACAACTCCTGCGGCTCGCGCTCCATCGCCTACGGCAACATGGTGCACAACGTGGTTGGCGCGAGTGCGTGGCTGTCGGATGGCGAACTGGTCGACTTCGGACCGGTGTCAGGATTGAACGCGCGGGCGAGCGACATCGCGCTGCACGTGAAGCAACTGGCGGTGCAGCATCGCAGCGAGATCCACGCCCGCTGGCCCAAGGTGATGCGCCGTGTTGCCGGCTACAACCTCGACATCTTCGACAACCAGAGCGAGAAGCCGTACACCAGCGACGGCAGCGTCAACCTCGCGCACCTGCTGATCGGCTCGGAAGGCACGCTGGCCTACACGCGCGACCTCACGCTGAAGCTGTCCGAGCTGCCGCGCGCCAAGGTGCTCGGCATCGTCAACTTCCCGAGCTTCCATGCGGCTATGGATTCGGCGCAGCACATCGTCAAGCTGGGCCCCACGGCGGTCGAGCTGGTCGATCGCACGATGATCGAGCTGAGCCTCGCCAACCCGGCCTTCAAGCCGACGGTCGAGACCGCGCTGATCGGCCGGCCCGCTGCGATCCTGCTGGTCGAGTTCTCGGGCAGCGACAAGGCTTCGCTGCTGCCGAAGCTCAAGGACCTCGTCGACCTGATGGGCGAACTCGGCCTGCCGGGCAGCGTGGTCGAGATGCGCGACGACGCTCCGCAGAAGAACCTCTGGGAAGTGCGCAAGGCCGGCCTCAACATCATGATGAGCCTCAAGGGTGACGGCAAGCCGGTGAGCTTCATCGAGGATTGCGCGGTGCCGCTGGAGCATCTGGCGGAGTACACCGACGGGCTCACCGAAGTCTTCGCGAAGTACGGCAGCCGCGGCACCTGGTACGCGCATGCATCAGTGGGCACGCTGCATGTGCGGCCGATCCTGGACATGCGCACCGACGGCGCGACCAAGATGCGCGCCATTGCCGAGGAAGCTGGTGCACTGGTGCGCAAGTACAAGGGCGCTTTCAGCGGCGAGCACGGCGATGGCCTGTGCCGTGGCGAGTGGATCGAATGGCAGTTTGGTCCGGCGATCAACGAAGCCTTCCGTTCCATCAAGCAGAAGCTCGACCCGATCAATCTCTTCAATCCCGGCAAGATCATCGATCCACCGAAGATGGACGATGGCTCGCTCTTCCGCTTCGCGCCCGCGACTGCGCCCAAGCCGTACCGGCGCATCGCGCTCACGCCCGTGCTCGACTGGTCCGCATGGAATGTGCAGGCCGATCCGGTGACGGAAGTGACGACCACGCCGGGCACCGGCGGCGACGTCACGGGTGGCTTCGCCAAGGCCGTGGAGATGTGTAACAACAACGGCCACTGCCGCAAGTTCGACGCCGGCACGATGTGCCCGAGCTACCGCGTGACGCGCGACGAGCAGCACCTCACGCGCGGCCGCGCCAACACGCTGCGGCTCGCGATTTCCGGCCAGCTCGGCCCCGACGCCTTCACCAGCGAGGCCATGCACGAGACGATGGATCTCTGCGTCGGCTGCAAGGGCTGCAAGCGCGACTGCCCGACCGGCGTCGACATGGCAAAGATGAAGATCGAGTTCCTGTCGCACTACAAGAAGAAGCACGGGCACACGCTCAAGGACAAGCTCATCGCCCGGTTGCCGGACTACGCGCATGCCGCGAGTCGCGTGCCGTGGTTGCTCAATCTGCGCAACACGGTGCCGGGTGCGCGCTGGCTCGGCGAAAAGGTGCTGGGGCTTTCAGCGAAGCGCTCGCTGCCCGAGTGGCGCAGCGACACCTTCTGGCGCACCAGCGATGCATCGATGTTCGCGAGCCGCGAGCAGGCCATCGCTGCTGCGCGCGAAGGCCGCAAGGTGGCGGTTCTCTTCGTCGACACCTTCAATGGCAACTTCGAAAGTGAGAACGTACTGGCGGCGGTGCGCGTGCTGAAGGCCGCCGGCTATGCGCTGCACACGGTGCAGAAGGATGGAGGTCATCACTGCTGCGGCCGCACCTATCTAGCAAACGGCATGGTGAGCGAGGCCAAGGCCAAGGCGGGGGCGTTGATCGACGCACTGCTGCCGCTGGCCGAGGCGGGCATCTCGATCGTGGGGCTCGAACCCTCGTGCCTCCTGACGCTGCGCGACGAGGCGCTGGTCATGGGCCTCGGCGCGAAAGCGGAGGCGGTTGCCGGCCAGGCGTTGCTGTTCGAGGAGTTCATTGCGCGCGAGGTGAAGGCGGGGCGCTTCCAGCTCGCGCTCAAGGCGGTCGACAAGCCGATCCTGCTGCACGGGCATTGCCACCAGAAGGCTTTTGGCGCCGTCAGTCCGATCCTCGATGTCCTCAAGCTGATCCCCGGCGCTAAGCCGGAATTGATCGAGAGTTCATGCTGCGGCATGGCGGGGAGCTTCGGCTACGAGGCCTCTCACTACGAGGTCTCGATGCAGATGGCGGAGGCCAGTCTTCTGCCTGCGGTGCGCAAGAACCCTGACGCCATCGTCGTGGCAGACGGCACGAGCTGCCGCCACCAGATCGCCGACGGCGCACAGCGCGATGCGATCCACGTGGCGATGCTGCTTTCTGCGCAACTCGACTGAGGAACCAAGGCTCCTGTACACTGCGGCCCCATGTCGTGCCTTCCACTCCAGACCGCCATCAGCGCCGCCCCCATGGGCCGCATGATGCCGTCCGCCTTCGCGCGGGCAGTGCGGGCAATGGATGCACGAATGATTACCACCATTACCACCGCGGCCACCTGAGCACGCGCAGGTGGCCGTTCCGGCAGCCACCTGGTGTCTCTCTCTTCTCCCCGAATGAATGAAACCCAGCTCTGGCAGCTGGGTTTTTTCGTTCATGTCCGGAGAAGTCCATGTATCGCGATCCCGTCCAGTCTCTCGAACCGTTGCGCAGCCCTCGCGCGTTCATCCGTCCCTTGCGCGTGGGCATGATCGGCATCGGCACTGTGGGCGCAGGCACCTTTCGCGTGCTCGCCCGCAACCAGGCCGATATTGCCGGCCGGGCGGGTCGGTCGATCGAGATGGTGATCGTCGCGGCCCGCAACCTCGCGCGTGCCGCCGGGATCGTGGGCGAGGACGTCGCGCTGACGGATGACCCGCTGCACGTGGCCACCCATCCCGACGTGGATGTGGTGGTCGAGGTGGCCGGCGGCACCGGCCCGGCGCGCGACTGGGTGCTGGCCGCGATCGGCCATGGCAAGCATGTGGTCACCGCCAACAAGGCGCTGCTGGCGGTGCACGGCACGGAGATCTTCGCCGCCGCGCGGCAACACGGCGTCGCGGTCGCCTACGAGGGCGCGGTGGCGGTGAGCATCCCCATCATCAAGGCCCTGCGCGAAGGCCTCGCGGCCAATCGCATCGAATGGGTGGCCGGCATCATCAACGGCACGACCAACTTCATCCTGAGCAAGATGCGCGACGAAGGCCTGGACTTCGGCGCCGCGCTGGCGCAAGCCCAGGCACTCGGTTATGCAGAGAGCGACCCGAGCTTCGACGTCGAAGGCGTCGATGCTGCCCACAAGCTCACGCTGCTGGCCGCCAATGCCTTCGGCATGCCGTTGCGATTTGCCGATGCGCAGGTGACGGGCATTGACGCACTGCAAGGTGTGGACGTGGCCTGTGCCGAACAGCTCGGCTTTCGCATCAAGCTGCTGGGCGTGGCCCGCCGGACGGAAGAGGGCGTCGAGTTGCGCGTGCAGCCCGCGCTGGTGCCGGCTGCGCACCTGATGGCCAACGTCAACGGGTCGATGAACGCCGTCATGGTCAAGAGCGATGCGGCAGGCCTGACGATGTACTACGGCGCGGGGGCGGGTTCGGAGCAGACCGCATCAGCGGTGATTGCCGACCTCGTGGACGTGGCTCGCCTCGAGGGCACGCATGCCGCGCAGCGGGTGCCGCACCTGGGTTTCCAGGCGCACGCGATGAACACCTTGCCCGTATTGCCCGGCGCCTCCGTATGCACGCCGCACTACATGCGCGTGCCTGTGCGGTCCGCGGCGGATGTCGAAACGGTGGCTGCCTGGCTGGCAGTGCAGAAGCTTCCGGTGCGGCAGGTGGTGCTGGCGGCTGAGCGGCCCGGCATGGGCGCACAGGTCCTTGTGCTGACGGAGCCTGTCGTGCAGGCATCACTGGACCTGGCGGCGCGCATGCTGGAGGCGCATCCCGTTGCGGCTGGCGCGGTGACGACGCTGCGGGTGGAGGAGCTTGGCGCTTGAGCGCGGCCTGGGCGCGTGCTCAAGCAGCGGGTCGAACCGCCACCGCCTCGATCTCCACCTTCACGGGCGCGATCAGCCCGGCGATCACCGTCGATCGCGCGGGCGCGCGCTCCGGAGCGAAGCGCTCCGCGTATGCCGCATTGAAGCCCGCGTAGTCCGAAGAGTCGGTCAGCCACACGGTGGTCTTTACCACGTCCGCGAGCGTGCAGCCCGCCTCGGCGAGGATCGCGGCGATGCTGTCCAGCGTGGCGTGTGTCTGGCCGGCGATGTCGGAGTGGCTCGGACGGCCCGAAACCATGGGCACCTGGCCCGAGACGAAGACCAGCCGGTCCCACGCCACGGCGGCCGAGATCGGCTGCCGCTGGCCGCCTCGAACGACGGCGCCGATGCGCTCGATGGACGGTTGTGTCGCGTCCATCAGTCGGGCTTGGCGCCGGAGCTCTTCACGATCGCTGACCACTTCTTCACCTCCGCATCGAGGAAAGTCTTGAACGCGGCCGGCGTCGTTCCCTCCATGAGAAAGCCGCGCGATGCGAAGTAGTCCTGGATGTCCGGTGCCTTGATGGCCTTGTTGACCTCGGCGCTGATCTTCGCCACCAGGTCCGGCGGCGTCGCCGCGGGGGCGAACAGGCCCTGCCAGGAGAGCGCCTCGAAGCCGGGGTAGCCGCTCTCGGCCACCGTCGGCACATTGGGCAGCAGGGGATGTCGCTGCTTCGACGTGACGGCGAGCGGCCGCAGCTTGCCGGCCTCCAGTTGCGGCATGACC
The DNA here is from genome assembly GCF_014192575.1 of Variovorax sp. Sphag1AA. GTDB lineage: Bacteria > Pseudomonadota > Gammaproteobacteria > Burkholderiales > Burkholderiaceae_C > Variovorax. Next base: position 287,627 of record NZ_JACHYC010000003.1, read on the forward strand.
ACCAGCAGGTCGCCGAAGGTCGCATCGATCTGCCCGCCCATCAGGTCCGTCAGCATGCCGGCGCTGCCCCGGTACGGTATGTGCACCATCGAGGTCTTCGTGGCCTGCTTGAACATCTCGCCGGTCAGGTGCATGGACGTGCCGTTGCCTGCCGATCCATAGCTGATCGCCCCCGGCTTGGCCTTGGCGAGCGCGATGAATTCGGCCAGCGTGTTGGCCTTGACCGCCGGGTTCACCGTGACCACGAGCGGCGCGCTCACGACCATGGATACGGGCGCGAAATCCTTGATCACGTCGTACGGCAGCTTGGGGTAGAGCGCCTGCGCGATCGCGTTGCTGCCGGTCACGCCCATCAGCAGGGTCGTGCCGTCCGGTGGTGATTTGGCGACGAAGTCCGCGCCGACCGTGCCGCCTGCGCCCGCACGGTTCTCCACGATCACGGGCTGGTTCCACGCGGCGGCCAGCTTCTCTCCGATGCGGCGCGCCAGCAGGTCGGTGCTGCCTCCGGGCGTGAACGGCACCACGATGCGCACGGTCTTCGCGCCTTGAGCCTGCGCGGTTAGCGGAGCGAGAAGGGGCAGGGCCAGGACGGACGAGGCGCCGGCGGCGAGATGGCGCAGCGTCTGGCGGCGCGACAACAGGGACTTCATGGGGCACTCCAGGAAAAGGTGTGAGGAACATCGCCGCCATGCACCTCATGTGCATGGCTGGCAGGGATGCGCGCACTGCGCGCCGTCATGCGGATGTCTCCTTGGCGGCGGGCTGTCCCCAGCCACCGCCACCCGCGGTTTCGATCACGAGGCGGTCGCCGGCCTGCCATTGCGCACGCGCTTTCGCGGGCAGTGGCTCGACGCGTCCGTCGGCCCGCTCGATGCGTGCGGCGGCGGGGCTGCCCGGGAGGCCGCCAGCCGCGCCCTGGGGCACGATGGCGTGGCGCTCGCCCCGATAGGAAATGCTGCCGCTGCCGTGCAGAAGGCGGTAGACGCGAACCACGCCGTCCCCGCCGCGGTGACGGCCTGCACCGCCCGAGCCAACACGCACGGCAACGCGCTCGATGCGCAGCGGCGCCTGCGCTTCGATGGATTCCGCCGGTGTGCTGCGGGCGTTGCCCACATCCGTGGACACGCCCGAGCCCCCGGGCCCCGAAGGCGCACCACCGGCAGCCGACGCGATGATCTCGGTCAACAGCCAAGGCCGCCCATCGGCGTGTGTTCCGCCCAGCGAGAGCACCACCGCTTCGCCCGCATTCGGCGCTGGCATCTGATTGGGCAGTGCCCGCGACCACGCGCCCAGAAAGGCATTCGCCAGCAGCTTGACGAGATTGGTGCGCGCGTTGAGTGCCGCCGGAAAGGTCGGGTCGACGATGCTTCCGGCCCGCGTGTGCAGCGTGATCGGCGCCAGGCTCCCGTCATTGCACGCCGCCTGTGGCGCCAGCATGCGCGCGAAGTACGCGACTGCCGCCTGGACGGCACCGCGCGATGCATTCACCGGGCCGCGGGTCTGGTCCGCGCAGCCGGTCAGGTCCAGCACCGCGCGATCGCCGCGCTTGCGAATGCACACCGATACCCTGACCGGTTCGGCGCTGAGGCCGTCGCCATCCAGCGCATCTTCGAAGATGTAGTCGCCGTCGGGCGCAGCGGCGAGGGCTGCGCGAGCGGTCGCCTCGGATGCAGCCAGTGCGGCGATGCAGCGCCCGGCCACGTCGCGCTCGGATTGCCACAACGTTGCTACTTCGGCCGCGCCCTGTGCCAGTGATGCCCATTGGGCGGCAAGGTCGCCTTCCAGGTTGTCCGGCATGCGGCTGTTGGCACGCAGCAGCCGCATCAGAGGCGCGTCCAGAACACCCGCGCGATACAGCGGAACGGGCGGAATGCGCAGGCCTTCTTGCTGGATGCTGGTCGCGTCGGTCGGCACAGACCCCGGCGCGATGCCGCCGATGTCCTGGTGGTGCAGGACACAGGCGACCAGTGCGACCACGACGCCATGGACGCAGACCGGGCGTACCAGCGTCAGATCCGGAAGATGCGTCCCGCCATGCCACGGGTCGTTCAGAAGGTAACCATCGCCGTCAGCCATGCCGCTGATGGGACATTCCTGCAGCAGACCGGCAAGCGCTGGCGACAGGCTCCCCAGGAGCAGCGGCAGCGTTCGCGCCTGCGCGACCAGCCGGCCGTCGGGCAGGAAGATCGCGGCCGCGCAATCCATCGCCTCGCGCACGACACTGGAGACGGCCTTCGCGACGAGGCACTGCTGGATGCGATCGGCCAGTTGTTCGAGTCGCTGCGTCAGCGGGTCGGTATGGGTGGGTGCATCGATGGTCTCTGGCACCGGCCCGTGAAGCCCAATGGCTTCGACGGTCGCCAGCGTGCGCTCGTACTCGCCGTCCTGCGGCAAGACCTCGTGCGAGCACGCCACTGACAGGTCGGGCCAGTGCTCGCGGATGCGATGCGCCAAGGCCTGCTCGTGCACCGGGTTGCGATGCGCGAAAAGCAGGCTCATCGCCACGGCCTTTGGCGGACGCGGCAGTGCGGCCAGCGCCGCCAGCACGCCGTCGACGTCCAGCACCTCGACCTCGGTGCCAGCGGCATCGATGCGTCCACGCGCCTCGATGCGCCACTCGGGCGGCAGCCGCTGCGGCCAGGTCGATGCCGGCACATGCAAGGCGTACGGGTCGGCGCGGTTCTGCCGTGCCAGCGTCAGCACATCGGCGAAGCCTTGCGTACAGATGAGGGCGATGTCTTGCATGGAAGTCAGAAGCGGTCAGGGCTGAAGGGCGCGAGGTCCACCTGCGTCGGACGGCCCGCCACGAGGTGCGCCACCTCGCGGCCCGTGCTCGCGCCCATGCACATGCCCATGTGGCCATGCCCGAAGGCCAGCCACGCGTTCTCCGCGTTCCGTGCGCGGCCGATCACGGGCAGGCTGTCGGGCATGCAAGGACGGTGCCCCATCCATTGCGTGGTTTCGCGCGTGTCGAGGTGCGGGAAGAGCTGCTTGCCCAGTCGGAGCAGGGCCTGCGCGCGTTCGTAGCGCGGCGGTGCCTTGAGCCCGGCGAACTCGACGGTGCCGGCGAGACGCAGCCCCATCGCCATCGGATTGACCATCAGGTTGTTCTCGACCGCCATGACGGTGTGGCGCAGCTGGAGATTGGAGCTGTGCACCGTGACGTGATAGCCGCGCTGCGTCTCCAGAGGAACGCGCGAGCCCAGTTGCGCCGCAAGTCTTGCCGACCACGCACCAGCAGCCACCACCACGCCATCCACTGGCGTGCGCGCGCCGTCACTGGTGCGCACGGCCGTGACCTGCCGCCCCAGCCGCTCGAAGCCGGTTGCGCTCTCGCGCACGAAGCCGGCGCCTTGCGCCATGCAGTGCGCGTGCAGCGCCTTCACGAGTGCGGACGGGTCGAGCGTGGAGCCGTTCTCCGGCGCGAGGATGCCGAAGCGGAAGCGACCCTTGAGGTCGGGTTCGAGCGATTCGAGTTCTTCCTGCCCGACGTCGAGCATCTTCACGCCCAGCGAGCGCCGCAGGTTCATGCCCCAGGCCCATTGCGCGGCCTTCTCGCGCGAGGAATAGACGTAGAGGCAACCCGTGCGACGCACCAGGCTCTCGGCGTCGGCCGCCTGCAGCAGCGGCGTGTAGCAGTCGAAGATGGGTTCGAGCAGGCGGCGCAGCGCCGTGGCGATGCGCGTCACCTCTTCGCGTGACGAGTGGCGGAGCATCGCGAGCAACCATGGCACCACCGCGGGCGCATAGCGCCAGCGAACCGTGAGCGGCCCCAGCGGATCCAGCAGCCAGTCGGGCACGCGCTTCCACATGCCCGGCATGCCCACCGGCAGGCAAGCGCTGGGCGAGAGGGAACCCGCGTTGCCGAACGAGCAGGCCTCGCCCGGCTCGCGTGGATCGATGAAGGTGATCTGGTGACCGTCGCGCTGAAGCCAGGCGGCGGTGCAGGTGCCGACGATGCCGGTACCGATGACTGCGATGTGCATAGGAGACGCATTGTCTTGATCGCGTCTTCATCAATCAAACGAATTCATTTGATGCCGGCATCAGATTTATTGATCCGGCCGCCTGTTGGGCGCGACAATGGTGCGCCCATGAGCATCACCCTTCGCCAGATGCGTGCGTTTTCCGTCGTCGCACGCACCGCCAGCTTCACGATCGCCGCGCGACAGCTCAACCTGACGCAGTCGGCGGTCAGCATGCTCGTGCAGCAGCTCGAAGACACCATGGGCTTGAAGCTCTTCGATCGCACGCGCAATGCCATCACGCTGACCGAAGCCGGGCGGCAGCTCCTGCCGCTCGCGCGGCGCATGCTCGACGACCTGCGGCAAATCGAGGAAGGTGCGAGCGACCTGCGCACGCTGCGCAGCGGCATGTTGCGCGTGGTCGCGCCGCAGCTGATGGCCTGTACCTGGGTCGCGGGCGTGCTGGGTCGATTCGAGCAGGCCCACCCGACGGTCGGCCTGCGCCTGGTGGACGCCACGGCCGACGACATCGTCGGCACCGTGCGGCGCGGCGACGCCGAACTGGGCATCGGCCCCGAGCGCCCGACCGGCGACGACGTGACGCGCAGCTTCCTGATGAACGTGCCGATGCGGCTTGTGTGCGCTGCGTCGCATCCCCTTGCAGAACGCCAGACGGTGTCCTGGCACGAGCTGCGCGACGAGCGCTGGGTGGTGTATTCGGGCGACTTCAGCCGCTACGTGGAGCAGCGGCTCCACGAGCACGACACTTCGCTGTCGATGCAGACCGCGACCGAGGTCAGCTATCTGACGACCGCGCTCGCATTGGTCGGCACCGGCATGGGCGTGGCGACGGTGCCCGACTATGCGCGCGGGTTCGCGGGCAACTTCGGCATCCGCTTCATCGCACTGCGCGCGCCGGCGCTGAACCGGGAGTTCTTCGTCTACCAGCGGCGCGGGTTGGCCCTGTCGCCGGCGGCGGAGGCGTTCGCTCAAATGCTGCGTCGGGCCGGCACGCGGCGCGGGGCGGCTGCGCAGGCCGCATAGCTCAGGAGGTTCTGTCAATGCCCAGATATTTCGCCTACGGCTCCAACATGTTGCACGACCAGATCGGCGCACGTTGTCCGTCCCAGAAATTCATCTGTGTCGCGGAGTTGCCCGGCTACAGACTGGCATTCACCCGCTATTCGCCGAAGCGCCAGTGCGGCGTCGCCGACATCGTGCCGGCGCCCGGTGAGTCCGTGTGGGGTGCACTGTTCGAGATGAGCATGGCCGAGACCAAGCGCGCGGAGATTCCCAACTTCACGGGCGGCGAAGCCGCTGCGATCACCAAGCAGGGCAACCCGTACATCTTCCGGACCAGCTTCACGCAAGACACCGCGATGCCGAAGGTGGCGCGCTACATCGCGAACACGCTCAATGCAAAGACGCTTGCCCTCATTTACGTCAACAACGACTTCGGAAAGGGCGGACGCGAGGCGCTGATGAAAGCGCTCGAGCCCCTGGGCGTGAAGGTCGTGGCCGACATCTCCACGGACCAGAACCAGCTCGACTTCTCGGCACCGGTGCTCAAGGCCAAGCAGAGCAATGCGGATGTGGTGTTCGTCTATTCGAATGAAGAGGAATCCGCTCGCGCGCTGCGCGAACTGCGCAAGCAGGGCGTTGCCAAGCCCATCGTGGGCGAGACCGTGCTCACCAGCCAGAAGGTGATCGAACTGGCCGGCGACGCAGCCAATGGCGCGGTGGCGCACGTCGGCCTGACGACCGATGCGCCGATCCCTGCGGTGCGCGCCTTCCGTGAACGCTTCGAGCGCGAATACAAGTTCATCCCGGACCACAACGGCGTGAAGGGATACACGTCCGTGTTCATCCTGAAGGCGGCTGCGGAGAAGGCCGGCAAGGTGGACCCGAAGGCCATCGCCCAGGCCCTGCACGGCCTTTCGATCAAGGCGGCGCAGAACCCTGGCGTTCTGATGGACGTGTCCTTCGATGCCAATGGTGACCTGGACCGCGAGAGCTTCATGACCGAGGTGCGCAACGGCAAGCAGGAAGTGAAGGAAATCCTGCCTGCGCTCGGTGCGAAGTGAAGCCCTGCGGTGTGCTCCTTACGGGCGCTCAAGCACCGTGGCTATCCCCTGTCCGCCGCCGATGCATTGCGTCGACAGCGCGTAGCGGCCACCTTGGCGTTGCAGCAGGGCCGCGGCCTTGCCAGTGATGCGGGCGCCGGTCGCGCCGAGCGGATGGCCGATCGAGAGGCCGCCGCCGTCGAGATTGACCTTGGCCATGTCGAGGCCGAGGTCGCGGATGCAGGCCAGCGCCTGCGACGAGAAGGCTTCGTTGATCTCGACGACATCGAGGTCGCCGACGCTGAGGCCAGCGCGCTTCAGCGCCTTGCGGGTGGCCGGGATCGGGCCGATGCCCATGATGGCCGGATCGACACCCACGGTTGCGAAGCTGCGGATGCGGGCCATCGGCTTCAGGCCGTGGCGCACAGCGAAATCGTCACTCGTGACCAGCACCGCCGCAGCGCCATCGGTGAGCGGCGACGAGGTGCCGGCCGTCACCACGCCATCGGGGCGGAAGGCCGGCTTCAGCGCGGCAAGCGCCTCCAGCGTGGTGCCGGGGCGGATGCAGCCGTCCGCATCGATCACCTCGCCGTCGGGTAGCGCGATCGGCACGATCTCGGCCGCCAGGCGACCTTGCTCACGGGCCGCAGCAGCCTTCTGGTGCGATTGGAGGGCCAGCAGGTCCTGGTCCGCGCGACTGACATTCCAGCGCTGCGCGACGTTCTCGGCGGTCTCGCCCATCGACAGGTAGGCGTCGCTGTTTGCCAGCAGCTCCGGGTTGGGCGAGAAGTTGAAGCCGCCCTGCGGCACCATGGTCATCGACTCCACGCCGACGCAGAGGAACGCGTCGCCCATGCCGGCCTCGATCTGCGCGGCGGCGATGTGCACCGCCTGCATCGAGGAACCACAGAAGCGGTTGACGGTCATGCCGCCGACCTCTTGCGGCAGGCCGGCCAGCAGGCCCACGATGCGCGCAAGGTTGTTGCCCTGTGCGGCCTCGGGATAGGCGCAGCCGAGGATCACGTCCTCGAGGAGTGCCGGATCGAGATCGGTGCGGCGCAGCAACCCCTGGACGACCTGTGCGGCCAGGGTGTCGGGCCGCACTTCGGCGAGGCGGCCCTTGCGGGCGAAGTGGAAGGGTGAGCGCGCATAGGCGCTGATGACGGCTTTCATGAAGTGCTCTCCAGGCGGTAATGCAACGTGTTCGACGAGGTCAAATGGTGCGCTGTGCACGCAATGGCGTAAAGGACGCATATAGTCATGAATCCGGACATACCCTGACGAGGGACTTTTCCATGCATCGCATCGGCTATGTGCTTCCTGAAGGCTTTCAGGTCATGACCTTCAGTACCCAACCCGTCTTCGAGCTCGCCAACCTGCTGGCCCGCAGGACGGTCTATGAGGTCGAGAACTACGCGCTCGAAGGCGGAGCGGTCAGCGCGTCGTTCGGACTGACCGTCCACGCACGGCCGCTCACGGCCCGCAGCAGTGCCGACACCTGGATGGTGGCCGGCGCCGTCGATCCGCTGGCCACGTCGACCTCGCCCGCGCTGCTGAGGCTGGTGGACAAACTCGGAAGCAAGGCCCGCCGGATCTGCGGGCTTTGCACCGGCGCCTTCGTGATGGCGGACGCGGGGCTCCTCGATGGTCGTCGCGCGACGACGCACTGGTACTGGGCGGATGCGCTGCAGCGGCGACATCCCGAAGTCCAGGTGGAGGCAGATCGCATCTACATCACCGACGGGTCCGTGTGGACCTCGGCCGGAATGACGGCGGAGATCGACCTGGCACTCGGACTGGTCGAGGCGGATCTCGGCCCCGAGCTTGCCCGGTCCGTCGCGCACCGGCTCGTGATGCATCAGCGCCGCTCGGGCGGGCAGTCGCAGCACTCCGAGATGCTCAGGCTCGCGCCGAAGTCCGACCGCATCCAGCAGGTGCTCGAGCATGCTCGACGCCATCTGGCCCAGCCATTGAGCGTGGAGGAACTGGCCGATGTCGCGCACCTGAGCCCGCGCCAGTTCAGCCGAGTGTTTGCGGCGGAGACGGGCCAGTCGCCGGCGAAGGCGGTCGAGGGGCTGCGGATCGAAGCGGCGCGGCTCATGCTCGAAAGCAGCCGGCATCCGGTGGAAGTGGTGGCGAAGGAGACGGGCTTTCGCGACCGGCGTCATTTGCGCGAGGCGTTCATGCGGGGATTCGGCGTACCGCCGCAGGCAGTGCGCAGGGAGGCGCGCATGCCGCGAAACTGAGTCGCGGCAGGCAATCGCTCAGTGGGCGCCGCCCGTGTCCACCGGGCCGGAGGTCCGGGCCGGCCGCGTCAGCCACACCACGGCAATTAGCAGCGCGAACAGCAGGGCCGAGCCCAGGAAGATGTCGTCCGCCGCACGCGTGAAGGCCTGCTGGTCGATGAACCGGTTGAGCTGCGCCGCGGCCTGTTGCGCATCGAGCCCCAGCTTGCCGAGGGCGGCGAAGCCATCGATCGCATCGGGGCTGGCATAGGTGAAGAACTCGGTCAGGTGCGCATGGTGCAGAGTCGCGCGGTTGTCCCAGAGTGTCGTGGTGATGGAGGTGCCGAAAGCGCCGGCGGTGATGCGCACGAAGTTGCTCAGGCCGGTGGCCGATGCAATCTTCGACGGCGGAAGCCCCGAGACGATGACCGCGACCAGCGGGGTGAAGAGACATGCAACGGCCGCACCCTGGATGAAGGTCGGCACCATGATCGACCACTGGTCGACCTGCGGCGTGTATTGCGAACGCAGCAGCAGCACGGCGATGAAGACGGCGAAGGAGGTCGTCGAGATCCACCGCGGGTCCACGCGGGGCAGGATGCGGCCGATGAACGGCGACAGCAGCACCGCGAGCACGCCGACCGGCGCCAACGCGAAGCCTGCGGCCGTGGCGGTATAGCCCAGGTACTGCTGCAGCCACAGAGGCAGGAGCACCACGTTGCCGAAGTAGACGAGCCATGCCAGCGACAGCGTGATCACGCCGATGGCGAAGTTGCGGCTCGCGAAGAGCCTCAGGTCGACGATGGGATGCTCTGCGGTCAGTTCCCAGATGAGGAAGACGACGAAGCCGACGGCCACCACGACCGCCATCGCGACGATGGCGGGTGAATGGAACCAGTCGAGTTCCTTGCCCTTGTCCAGCAGCACCTGCAGCGTGCCGACCCACAGCACGAGCAGGCCGAGCCCCACTGCATCGATCGGCAGCTTGCGCGTCGGCGTCTCGCGGTGGCGGTAGATGCCCCAGGTGACGGCCGCCGCGAGGAGGCCCACGGGGATGTTGATGTAGAAGATCCACGGCCATGAGACGTTGTCGGTGATCCATCCGCCCAGCAGCGGCCCCGCGACCGGCGCAACCAGCGTCGTCATCGACCACATCGACAGCGCGGTGCCGGAGCGCTCCGGCGGATAGGTGGACAGCAGCAGCGTCTGCGACAGCGGGATCATCGGCCCCGCGACGAGGCCTTGGAGGATGCGGAAGACGATCAGCGCCTCCAGCGTGGGCGCGAAGCCGCACAGCCAGGAGGTAAGAACGAAGAGCAGCACGCTCGCGGTGAAGAGGCGCACGGCGCCCACGCGTTGCGCCAGCCAGCCGGTCAGCGGCACCGAGATGGCGTTGGCGACCCCAAAGCTGGTGATGATCCACGTGCCCTGGTTCGGGCTCGCGCCGAGGTTGCCGGCGATGGCGGGCAACGACACGTTGGCGATGGAGGTGTCAAGCACGTTCATGAACGTGGCCAGCGAGAGTGCGAGCGTCCCCAGGATGAGCGGGATGCCCGAGAGCGGGCGGGGTGCGGCGGACATGGCGCGGCTTCCTTTGGCGCTCAGAGAGCCGACACCGCGGCGGGTGGCTTCGGCATCCCGGCAACCTTGCGTACATCCGGCGCTGCGGGGACGGCCGAGGCCGTTGGCGCATGCGTCGCGCTATTGCCCGCGACGATGTCGCGCACCCGGTCGTCGGCGTTGTGCAGAAGGTCGTCGAAGACCGCCGTGCTCGCCACGGCGTGGGCGCGCGGCGCATCGGCCAGCGTCTTGCCCGTGGCGTCGTGCACATCCACGGTGACATCCATCGAAAGGCCGACGCGCAGGGGATGCGCTGCGAGTTCTTCCGGCTGCAATTCGATGCGCACCGGCACGCGCTGCACGATCTTGATCCAGTTGCCGGTTGCGTTCTGCGCGGGCAGCAGCGAGAAGGCCGAGCCGGTTCCGGCGCCGAGTCCTGCCACCTTGCCGTGGTATTCGACCTTCTTGCCGTAGAAGTCCGCCTGAAGACTCGCTGCCTGACCAATGCGCAGCTTCTGCAACTGGCCTTCCTTGAAATTCGCATCGACCCAGACGCTGCGCAGCGGAACCACCGCCATGAGCGGCGTTCCCGCCGAGACCCGCTGCCCGACCTGCACGCCGCGCTTGGCGACGTAACCGTCGACCGGCGCCGGCAGCGCAGTGCGATGAAGCGCGATGAAGGCTTCGCGGACCCGCGCGGCGGCGCGGAGCACGCTCGGATGCGTCTCGGCCGTGGTGCCGTCGGTGAGCGCCTGGTTGGAGGCGAGCTGCTGGCGTGCGGCCACCAGCGCTGCCTGTGCGGCAACGAGGCTGCTACGCACCGAAGCCAACTGCGCGTTGGTGTGGTTGAACTCCTCCTTGCTCACGGCGCCGTCGCGGAGGAGGGCAGTCCGCCGCTGCGCATCGTCCTCGGCTCGGGCGACGTCGCTACGCGCTTTGTCGACGTCTGCCTCGCGCAGCTTCACTTGCGCCGCAAGCGTGCCGTTGTTGGCATACAAGGTTCGCACCTCGCGCACGGTCTGCGCAAGCTGGGCCTCTGCCTGCTCCAGCGCGACCTGGGCATCGACCGCATCGAGCAGCACCAGGTCCTGACCTGCCTTCACGAAATCCGTGTCGTCTGCGCCGATGGCGACCACCGTGCCGGCGACCTGCGGCGTGATCTGCACGATGTTGCCTTGCACATAGGCGTTGTCCGTTGACTCATAGCGACTTCCGGCCACTGCGAAGTAGCCGCCGTACGCGACCGCGCCGCCGGCCACGAGTGCCGCGACGGCAGTCAGCCACTTGCGCCGCTTCGCTCGGTTCGTCGCGACGGTTGAATCGGTGGCTTCAGTCTTCGTTGTCATGGTGAGGCTCTCCATTGCGTGTACGGCAATGTAGGAACTGACACGAAGATGAAACAGCGCGAAACGGCCAAAACGCTATTGGCGAAGTCTCAACAATCGAACTTTGAAAAGTACTGTGTGCCCTGCCTCTCTCAGATACATAGCAATACGCAATTCGCGGCGAAACGGCTTTGGGAGCCCAACATTCACGGCGTGCCCAGTTCAATCCTCTCTCTTGCCAAGGAACCATCGTGAAGATCCCAAGCAGCATGCGCGTTCGTTTCAATCAAGTCCTCATTGCCGCCGCGGCCGCCGCAGCGGTCGTGTCCTTTGCCGCTTCCGGCCCAGGCAGCGCTTCGGCGCCGCAGTCCCCGGCCGCGCCCGAGTTCAGGAACATCGACAACTGGATCAACTCGCCGCCGCTCAAGCTCGAAGCGCTGCGCGGCAAGGTGGTGCTGGTCGATTTCTGGACGTACACCTGCATCAACTGCCTCAACCATCTTCCGTACGTGAATGAATGGAACGAGAAGTACAAGGACCAGGGCCTGGTGGTGGTCGGCGTGCACACACCCGAGTTCGCTTACGAGAAGTCCACCTCGAACGTGCAGGAGGCAGTCAAGCGTTTGCAGATCAAGCACGCCGTCGCGCAGGACAACAGCTACGCGACCTGGAAATCGTTCGACAACCAGTACTGGCCGGCCGTCTACCTGATCGACAAGAACGGAAAGATCGTCTACTCGCACTTCGGCGAAGGCAGCTATGCGGCGACCGAGAAGAAGATCCAGGCATTGCTCGCGGAGCCGGCGCCGTCCGGGTCATGACATGAAGAAGCTGTGGTTCGCGCTCATCTTCTTCGCCGGGGGCCTGGCGCACGAAGTGCGCAACCCGTTCAACTGCTTGTGCATCACGGCGCGCCGCACGGAAGAGCTGGACCCGGAGCATTCCGGATCCCGCAAAAGACTGTTGTAGGGGCGGCCCTTTCGCGCGGGGACGAGCGGCCTTAAATTGGGCGCCGACCCAACGAGGAGCAATTCATGGCCCAGGAACTTCTCTACTTCGACGATCTGAAGGTCGGCGACACGTTCACGACCGGCACCTTCGAAGTGAAGGCCGAGGACATCAAGCGCTTCGCGGGCGAGTTCGATCCGCAGCCTTTTCATCTCGACGAGGATGCGGCACGCGACACGTTCTTCGGCGGGCTCGCCGCCAGTGGCTGGCATACCGCCGCGATCACGATGCGGTTGCTCGTCACAGGTGGGCCGCGCCTCGCCAACGGCATCATCGGCGCCGGCGGCGATGTCGAGTGGAAGGCGCCGACGCGACCTGGCGATGTGCTGCATGTCGAGAGCGAAGTGATCGACCTGATCCCGTCGCGTTCGCGGCCCGACCGGGGTGTCGTTGTACTGCGCTCGAAGACCATCACGCAGCGCGGCGACGTCGTGCAGGTGTCGACGGCCAAGCTGATGGCGACGCGCCGTAGTCCTTCCTAGCGCACCGGCCGGGGCCGCCTGAGGAACTGGTGGCCTTCGAAAAGCTCGACCACCCAGTCGATGAACACCCGCACCTTCGCGCTGAGATAGCGGTTGGGCGGATAGATCACGTTGACCGGGATGTGGTCGACTGTCCAATCGTCGAACAGCGTGACCAGGCCGCCTTCCGCCAGCACCGGCTCCACGCCATACGTGGGCGCCTGAATGATCCCGAGCCCAGCGATGCCTGCGGCCAGGTAGGCGTTCGTGTCGTTCACCACCAGCCGATGCGCGAGCGAGAGTTCGAGGCGCTCCTCGCCTTGCCTGAAGCGGAACGGCAGCGGCTTGCCCGCGCGTGAAGAACTCAGACCAATGGTCGGCAATGTGTAGAGGTCTTGCGGATTCGCGGGCGTTCCATGTGCAGCGAGGAACTGCGGCGTTGCGACGGTCGTGAAGCGGAACTCGCCAACCCGGCGCGCAACGAGGAACTGGTCCGTGACCTCGCCCACGCGGATCGCGCAATCGATGCCTTCGGCCACGAGGTCGGCCTGGCGGTTGGTGGCGCCGAGTTCGACCTGCACCTGCGGATAGCGTCGATAGAACTCGTCGAGCGCGGGCACGATGACCAGTGCGGCAAGGCCCGCCGCTGTTTCGATCCGGACGCTTCCGGAGGGCGACGCGACCGACTGCTTTGCGGAGGACTCGATGTCCGCCAGCTCGGCGAGAAGGCGGACGACGCGCTCGTAGTAGGTCGCGCCCTCGGCCGTCACCGTGACCGAGCGGGTCGTCCGATGCAGTAGCCGGATCTTGAGGTCTTCCTCCAGGCTCTGGATCAGCCGGGTGACAGTGGCATTCGGGAGACCGAGCGTGTCGGCTGCCTTGGTGAAGGTGCCGGCCTCCACGACACGCACGAAGGCTGTCATTGCGGCAATGCGGTCCATCAGGAAGACCCTCCCGGCTGAAGTGGTGGGGGATGATAACGCTGCACCTCCGCAACACCGGTCGCCTGTTGTGCGTTTCGGAATGACGTATTGCTTCGCCAGCGATGTCTGTTTGGCGCGCCTTTTCGTAGATTCGGGGCATGCCAATCGAACTGGACCCGGGTGCGCTCGGAATGCGCGAACGCCTGTCGCATGCCGACTTTCTTGTTAACGCACGCGCAAGCGCGCCAGACGGATTCAGGATGCGCACGCACGCGGAATTCGAGGGAACGCTGGAGCGGATCATGCGCAGCCATCGCCCGGGCGATCCGTTACACGTCTTCGCCTATGGCTCCCTGATGTGGAACCCGGCGCTGGTGCATGACGCGCAGTTCAGGGCGCGCATCCATGGCTGGCATCGCAGCTTCTGCATCCGCAGCTTCGTCGGCCGCGGCACGCCCGAATGTCCCGGCTTGATGCTCGCGCTCGACAAGGGCGGCTCCTGCAACGGAATGCTCCTGCGCATCCCTCCATCGAACGTCGACGAGGAAGTGGCGCTCCTGTGGCGCCGTGAGATGACCTGGGGCACCTACGACGCGCGCTGGACGACGGCCGTGGTCGATTCGGTGCCGGTGCGTGCCCTGGTCTTCATCGTCGACCGGCGGCACGAGCGCTACGTCGGAAGGTTGCCGGTGCAAGAGACGGCACGGCTCATCAACTGCGGTCGCGGCGCGCTCGGAACATCTCGGGAATACTTCGACGCGACGTTACTCAAGCTCGGAGAACTGGGCATCCGCGACGTCGCGATGGAACGCCTTCACGACGTCGTGCACACGGGAGCGCTGGCGGTCCGATCGGCCTTGTAGAGCACGATTTCGTGCTGCGCTTCGGTGGTGCTTGCCCACGCATGGTGGCTCACCGCCAGGGAGCACGCGCTGTAGATGCCCGCTGCCACCACCAACGCGTTCACAACCGCCAAGAGGCAGTTTCGAAGCGTCACACGGCGCATTGCAGGATGTGACTTGGCGCTTTCGTTGCGGGTGTTCATTGCGGGCCTCCGTCGTGCCGTTTGCTCATTGCATGTGAGTCACTCTAGGCGCCGCGGACCGGGAGAAAAAGGATGGGAATGACAAAGCGCTTTTGGTCGGACGACAACAATCGAAGGCCTATGCATCCAGCTTGATTGTTTCGATCGCATCAACACGCTTGTTCAGTTTTGCTAGGGTTTTTACCTAGCAATTCGGCGCACACTTCGAAGCACCCCAAATATTGAAGGAACTGAAATGAAGACCTCGAAGATCATCGTCGCCGCTGCCGTGTCGCTTCTGGCTGCTGTCGGTGCGCAAGCTGAAACCTATGAAGGCGTGCATCCGCTCGTGTCGAGCAACAGCCGCGCCGAAGTGCGTGCAGGGGCCGTGGACGCCGCGCGCCAGGACAACCCGTATGCCGAAGCCGTCTCTTCGCGCGTCGCACCGCTGCAGACCGCATCGGCCCCGCGCGGGACGGTGCGCAACGAAGCAGTCGCCGCCGCGCACAGCGCGAACCCGTATGCGGAAGGCTACGGCCAGGGCGTCGCTTCGGCGTCGGCCAGTGCTGTCGACCGCTCGGCAGTGCGCTCGCAAGCCTACGCAGCAGCGCACGGTCAGAGCCTCCCGCTGTGAGAGGGTCGTTCCGTCGAAAGAGGAGCCGGGCATGTCCCGGCTTTTTTTTGAGCCGTCAAGCCCCCTTTTTCCCCTTCGCCGGTGCATGACCCTGTGGATAACCGGATGAGCATCTCGCCGGAGTGGCTTCCTGATTGGGTTTCCTTGCGATGCTCACCGAATGAGCAGGGGAGAATATTTTTTGATCGCTCCACGGCTACGATGATTCGCCGCGACGACGCGTCGCAGAGAGACCACCATGCACATCGCCATCCTCACCTTCGAAGGCTTCAACGAGCTCGATTCGCTCATCGCGCTCGGCATCCTCAACCGCATCAGGAAGGCGGACTGGCGGGTGTCGATCGCCAGCCCGACGGCACGGGTGCGGTCGATGAATGGCGTGGTGCTCGAGGCCCAGGCGAGCCTGGAAGAGGCCAGCGCTGCCGATGCGGTCATCGTGGGCAGTGGCATGCAAACGCGGGAAGTTGTCGCCGACGCGGCGCTGATGGCCCGCCTGCGGCTCGACCCGTCCCGGCAGCTGCTCGGTGCGCAGTGCTCGGGCACGCTCATCCTCGCGAAGCTGGGGCTGCTGCAAGGCGTGCCCGCCTGCACGGATCTGATCACGAAGCCCTGGGTCGAGGAGGCCGGCGTCTGCGTGCTGAACCAGCCATTCTTCGCCAAGGGCAACGTTGCCACCGCGGGCGGCTGCCTCGCGTCGCAGTATCTGGCCGCGTGGATGATCGCCCGGCTGGAGGGCGTCGAAGCGGCGAAAGGCGCGATGCACTATGTCGCGCCTGTCGGGGAGAAGAACGAGTACGTCGATCGCGCGATGCGGAACATCGCGCCGTACCTCGAAGGAGCGCTCGAAGCGCTGCCGTGATTTGGCTCAGACGCGATAGCGCTGCGCCGCATTGGCGTGCGAGAGATTGGGGGCGAGCACCTGGCGTGCAGCTTCGAAGCGATCCCAGTCGGCGACATCAGGCAGCGCGGGGATGGACACCAGTTCCTTCCGATCGAAGCCGACCAGCGATGCGTCGACCATGTCCTCGGCACTCATGACGATCTGTTCCGGAAGTTCGTCGACCGGCTTGCCGGAGATTTCCCAGAAGTCGGTGCGTGTCGCGCCAGGCAGGACGGCCTGAACCTGGATCCCGTGCGGACCGAGTTCGTGCGCCAGCGATTGGGTGAAGGCAAGCACAAAGGCCTTGCTGCCGCCGTACGTGCCGTTGAGTAGCTCCGGCCTGATCGCCACGACCGATGCGATGTTGATGATGGCGCCCTTGCCGCGGCGGATCATGCCGGGAGCGACCGCGCGCGTCAGACGCGTGAGGGCCGTCACGTTGAGCTGGATCATTTCCTCCAGCCGATCGGCGTCGGAATCGACGAGCGGGCTTGTGGCGCCGATGCCGGCGTTGTTGACGAGGACGTCGATGCGGTCGTCGGACTGCAAGCGCTGCTCGACGCGCAGCACGTCTTCCTTGAGTGTCAGGTCGGCCGGAAGCACTTCGACGTTGCGGCCGGTGCTGGCGTGCAGTCTCTCTGCAAGGGTCTTGAGCTTGTCCGCGCTGCGCGCGACCAGGATGAGGTCGTGGCCGCGTCGGGCCAGTCGATCGGCGTAGATCGCGCCGATGCCGCTTGAAGCGCCGGTCACCAGCGCGACGGACTTGGCGTTGTGGTTCGTGTTCATGTGAATTCCTCGGTAGGGGTTGAAAGGACTTGGTGCGAGGAAGTTTGCGGCGCGGGGCCGGGAAGAAAAACCATCCGTTCAGGAGTACCGCATTGCGAAGACTGCAAAAGTCCGCGCCTTTCCAACTCCAGCAAAAGCGTGTTGCACGGTCGGCCCTTTTTACGGGCGGTCGCGATTCCTAGATTCGCCGGACGCGTCGTGACGGGCGCGGACTTTCTCTTTTCTTCATTCCACTTCCAGGAGTCAACATGACCACATCAGTCAACACGAAGAAGGTGCTCTACACGGCTCGCGTCCACACAGCCGGCAATCGCGATGGCGGCGTTTCGCGCAGCGACGACGGTCATCTCGACATCACGCATAGCGTGCCGGGCAAGGGGGGCAGCGGGATCAATCCGGAACAGTTGCTCGCCGCAGGCTGGTCGGCATGCTTCCAGGGCGCCATGGCGCTGGCCGCCGGTCAACTCAAGGTTGCAGTGCCGGCGGACACGGCGGTCGATGCGGAGGTGGATCTCGTCTTCGGGCCGGATGGCTACGTCCTTCAGGCGCGCCTGAATGTGAGCCTTCCCGGGTTGCCACGCGATACGGCACAAGCACTGGTCGACTCCGCGCAGAAGACGTGCCCCTACTCGAAGGCATTGAAAGGCAACGTGGACGTGACCTACACGGTCGCCTGATAGCGTCGGCGCGCAGATGCCGTTGGCCACGGCGCCTTTACGCCGGCTTTACCGCTCGGCCATATTGGCCTGCGTGCCACGCTCTTTAATGCGAGGGTTCCGGCCCCACGCCGGCGACGCGTACCAGGACCCTCTCCATGACCAGACTCGTACCAAGGCTTGCGGCCGCCTTCCTTCTCATCACGCTGGCCGGCTCCGGCTTTGCGCAGTTCGGGGGCGGCATGGGCGGCGGTGGTATGGGGGGTCGTCACGGGTCGGGTGGCGGAAGTGCTCCGGCGCCACGCCGCGACACGTCCAGCAGCCCCGCCACTCTTGCCAGTGCCGCGAGCAGCCGTCTTTACGACCTGCGGTTGCGCCTGCGGATCACTCAGGAGCAGTCGGCTTTGTGGGATGCCTTCCAGGCCAAGGCTTGGGACTTGCTCGTGCACAACGCGGTGCACGCACCGGGCGACAGCGAAGCCACTGCGGCGCAGGCAGTGCGGGCGCGCGCGGACCGGATTCAGACGAACGCGCAGCAGTGGGCAGCGTTGGCAGACGCGGTCGACCGTCTCTACCAAAGTCTGTCGCCAGAGCAGCGGCAGACGGCCGATCAGGAGCTTCTGAAGGTACTGCCTGGTGGCGTAGAAGCGGCGACGGGTGCGGCAGGGTCAGGCAGTGGTGCCGCCTTGCCCAACGATCTTCTGCACGCTAGAGCCCCGGAGTAGTTCGATCTGCGACGACTCGACGACCCCGTCGACGAACACCAGTGAATTCGTCGCTCTCGTCACTCTGCCGCGGGCTTCCAGGAACTGTCCCTCACGCGCAGCAGCGAGGAACTGCGTGTTGAGCTGAACCGTCACGCATGCACGTCGGCCGACAGCTTCCCAGGCGACAGCGCTTACGACGTGATCGAAGAGCGCGCAGAGGGCGCCGCCATGCACGAGTCCTGCCGGATTCAGATGCTCTTGCGTTGCGAGCACGCCGTAGGCCCATCCGTCGCTTTCCTTTCGGGTCCAAAGGGGTCCGAAGCGATTGGCGAAGCCGCCAAGCGAACGCTGTTTCCAGCCCTCTGCCTGCAGCGCTTTCTCACGTTCCAAAAGATCGTTCATCTCTGCTTTCGCCGATGGCGTTCGATCACTGTGCGAGCGCCTCGGCCTCTACCTTCATGTCTGCAGCAAGGGCCTGAAGTTTCAAAGCGGGCAGCGTGTCCGCCACGCCGAGCGCAGCAAGCGCGTGAGTCATCCGCCCCTGCGGATCGAGGATGGGAACGGCCAGTACCGAGATGCCGTTGATGTAGTTGCCACGATCGACGGCGAACCCCTTGCGCTGGACCGACTTCACTTCCTTCAGCCACGTCTCGAATGAAGGCGGGTTCTCCCACGTCAAGGACTTGAAGTGACGTGCAAGTTCGCTATCGCTCAGCCCGGAATGGTGGGCAACGATTCGCCCCGTGGCGCTGGTGAGTGCCGGCACTCTGCTGCCGACTTCGACGTACAGGCGAAACGGTCCTTTCGATTTACCCAGGGCCAGCACGACGAGGTCGTCGAGGCCGGAGACCTTCATCGCAATCATGGTGACGTTCCGTCGTTCGGCAATCCGGTCGAGAGCGCTTTGCACGCGCGCCGGGAACGGGTTGTTCTCGACCACGCTCCGCGCCAGCGCCAACACGCCGACATCGAGCGCATATCGCTTGGTGCCGGGTTCGACCTTGACCATGCCTTCATCGACCAGCACGCGAAGGATGTGCAGGCAGGTGCTTGTCACCAGATCGAGTTCTTCCGAGATCGCCTTGAGGGTCATCGGCTCGGCGTTTGCGGCCAGCAAGCGAAGGATTGAAAGCGCTCGGGAGACCGCGGGCACGGGGCGCACGCGAGGCCTCTTGTGGGGTGGAGATGCAGGTGCTGCTACAGGCATGGGGAAGGCAGGTCACAAAGTTGACAAAGCATACGACGCTTTGTCTCGCGAACTGCCCGGTTCAGTCGATCTCGGAAATTGTACATAGACAATTCATAGACGCTATTGACAATTTACCGGCCGACGCGCAAAGTCTCTCCAACACGAGCAACGAGAGACAGCGATGACGAAACTGACGGAGTTCACCTCCTATGCGGATGCGCAGGCGCACTGCAACACCGCGGGCCTGTGGGAACTGTTTGATGGCGACGCGCAGCGCATGAACATTGCGCACGAGTGCATCGATCGCCATGTGGACGGCGACAACGAGGCCGTGATCCTGGTGCGTGCCAATGGCGAAGACGAGACGCTCACCTTCCGGCAGATCTCGGAAGGGTCGTCGCGATTCGCGCACTTCCTCGCGGAGCAGGGCATCCAGCCGGGCGACCGCGTCGCCGTGATGCTGGAGCCTTCCCTGGCCTTCTACGTGGCCATCTTCGGCGCGATCAAGATGGGGGCGATCGCAGTCCCGCTCTTCACGCTGTTCGGTCCGGACGGCATTCGCCTTCGGGTGCAGGACTGCAAGCCCAGGCTGCTCGTGACGAACCACGAGAAGGCCGAAGTCGTGCCCGCATCCGATGGCCTCAAGGTGGTGGTTGCGGACGATGCCTTTGTCGCATCGCTCGAACGCTTCCCGTCGCGCTTCGACGTGAACACGCGGGCCGACGACCTTGCGATCTTCCAGTACACATCCGGCACCACGCGGGAGCTGCCGGACGCCGTCAAGCACACGCACCGGGCCATCGTCACGCTGATGCTCGCCGCGTTGTACGGAACCGGCGTACGGCCGGGCGATCGCTTCATGTGCCCGTCGTCATCGGCCTGGGGTCATGGCCTCTGGCACGGAACGCTGGCGCCGCTTGCGATGGGCGTGACGATCGGCGCCTACGCCGGCAAGTTCAACGGCGAACGGTTGCTGCAGGCACTGGCGTCGCATCGGTTCAACAACCTGTCTGCCGCGGCAACGCACTACCGGATGATGCGCAACTCGGGTGCGGCGTCGAAGTACGGGTACGTCCTCGACAAGGTGTCGTTCACCGGCGAGCCCATCGACAGCGAGACCGCCGCATTCATCGAGGCAACCTTCGGCCACAAGGCCTGCAGCATGTACGGCACCACGGAGATCGGCGTGTGCCTGGTGTCCTACCCCGGTGCCGCCGACTTCCCGGTCAAGTCCGGTTCGCTCGGAAAGCCGATACCAGGACTTCGCGTCGAGGTGCACGACGCCAGCGGCAATGCGTGCGCACCCGGCGTGACGGGCGAGCTGAAGCTCTGGCGCCGTGGCGAATGGGTCGCGACGAAGGATCTTGGCCGCGTCGACGAGGACGGCTACTTCTGGCACGGCGGTCGCGCGGACGACGTGATCATCTCGGCCGGCTGGACCATCGGCGCGGTCGAAGTCGAGGACGCGATCCTCAAGCATCCCGACGTCAAGGAAGCCGCCGCCATCGGCGTGCCGGACGCGCTGCGCGGACTGGTGGTCAAGGCTTTCGTCGTGTCCGACCGACCGGCGGGCGAGCAATTCATCGAAGAGATCCAGGAGGCGGTCCGCACCCGCCTGAGCCAGCACGAGTACCCGAGGCAGGTCGCGTTCGTCGCAGAACTGCCGAAGACCCCCGCCGGAAAGATCCACCGCAAGAAGCTGCGCGAGCAGGAAGCGGCCGGCGCATCCGCCCATTCGTAATCCCCCCATTTATTCAACAGGAGACGGCATGTCCACCACCACAGAAAGAACCTTCCCGAAGATCACCGATAACGGCCTGGACGAGCTGAGGGAGCGCATCGGTCAGAAGATTGGCGCAACGGCCGAACCGTGGTGCTATGAGGCGACGCGCGACAACATCCGCCACTACGCACACGGCATTGGCGACGACAACCCGCTGTGGTGCGATCCGGACTACGCCGCGAAGACGAAGTACGGCGGCATCATCGCGCTGCCGAGCTTCCTGTTCTCCACGAGCCGGATCGTCTCCGGCTATGTCGGCGGCCTGCCGGGCGTCCACGCAATGTGGTCGGGCGCCGACTGGGAATGGCACAAGCCCGTCAATCGCAACGACACCATCAGGACCGAGGCCTACCTCAAGGACCTGATCGAGCATCAGACGCGCTTTGCCGGCCGCGCGGTGCAGCAGATCTATCACGTCGACTTCTTCAATCAGGAAGGCGACAAGGTGGCCGAGGCGGACAGCTGGTGCTTCCGCACCGAGCGCGACCATGCGCGCGAGCAGGGCAGCAAGTACAAGGAAGTGCGCGCACGCGCGCCGCGCCGCTACTCGACCGAGGAGATCCAGGAAGCCTACAAGCTCTATGCCAAGGAAGAAGTCCGCGGCAGCACGCCTCGCTACTGGGAAGACGTGAAGGAGGGCGAAGCCCTGCCGGTGATGTTCAAGGGGCCGATGACCGTGACCGGCTTCATTGCCTACGCGCAAGGCTGGGGAGGCCTCTACATCCGGGCCAACAAGCTGGCGTGGAAACTCATCGATGCGCATCCCGGCGTTGGCATCACGAACCGCTTCGGCATTCCCGACGTGCCTGAGCGCGTCCACTGGGAAGAGGACTTCGCGCTCGAGGTTGGCGCGCCTGGTGCCTACGACTACGGTCCGGAGCGCACCTCGTGGCTCACGCACCACCTGACGAACTGGATGGGCGACGACGGCTTCCTGCGCAAGGCGCACTGCAAGATCCGCCGCCACAACCCCGAGGGCGACATGCTGTTCATCAAGGGTTACGTCAAGCGCAAGTTCGTCGAGAACGGACGCCACCTCGTGGAGATTTCGCAGGAAGCTCACAACCAGGACGACGAGCTGTCGGTGATCGGCTCGGGCATCGTCGAGCTGCCTTCGCGCGGCTGAGTGGCCTCGCCCCCGTGCGGGGGCGCAGGTTGGGTTGCAAATCGGATTGCCTTGCGGCTCGGTTCGCGCCGGCTGCCAGGGCGATCCCTCTCGGATCAGCCATGCCAACTACTTCAGGGCGAGGTGCCCACGGGAACGGGGCGCTCGCAGGGCTGCGGGTCATCGACCTGTCCAGAGTCCTCGCGGGTCCCTTGTGCACCCAGATCCTTTCCGATCATGGCGCCGACGTGATCAAGATCGAGCCGCCGGCCGGCGACGAGACGCGGACGCTCGGCCCGCCGTTCAACGACGACGGCGATGCGGCCTACTTCACCGCAGTCAACCGCGGCAAGCGCGGAATGGCGCTGAACCTTGCGCACCCCGAGGGCCGCGAAACGCTGCTGCGTCTTCTGCAAGACGCCGACGTGCTCATCGAGAACTTCATTCCGGGGACGATGCAGCGCTGGGGACTGGATTTCGAGGACGAGCTGAAGCCGCGCTTTCCCGGCCTCATCTATTGCTCGATCTCGGGCTTCGGTGCCGACGGCCCGCTCGGCGGCCTGCCGGGCTACGACGCCGTGCTGCAGGCCATGTGCGGGCTCATGAGCGTGAACGGCGATCCTGCCTCGGGCCCGACGCGCATGGGCATCCCGATCGTCGACCACCTGACGGGCTACACCGCACTGACGGGCATCCTGCTGGCGCTGCACCACCGGGATCGAACGGGTCTCGGCCAGCGCGTGGAAGCCACGCTGTTCGACACCGCGCTGAGCCTGCTGGTGCCGCACGGTGCCAACTGGATGCACTCTGGGCAGGTTCCCGGCCTGCTCGGCAGCGCGCATCCGAACATTGCGCCGTACGACAAGTTCCAGTGCGAGGACGGACAGGTCTTTCTCGGCATCCTCAACGATCGGCAGTTCGCCAGGTTCTGCACCGTGGTGGATCTTCCGGATCTTGCGGGCGATCCGCGTTTCGCGACCAATGCCGCGCGCCTGCAGCACCGCGATGCGCTGCGGCAGGAGATCGAAGCCGTGCTTTCCGGCTGGAAGCGGGAAGCGGTGTGCAGCGCGTTGATGCGAAGCGGCGTGCCGGTCGGGCCCGTCCATACCGTGCCGGAGGCCTTCTCGCAGGCGCATGCGATGCATCGCGGCATGAGCGTGAGCAGCGACGGCTACAGGGGCATCGGCATCCCGGTGCGCCTTTCACGAACGCCTGGCCGGCCAGGCCGGCCGCCGCCGCGCTTTGGCCAGCATGCGCAAGAGGTTCTCGATGAAGCCGGATTCGATCCGGGACAGATCGGCCATCTGAAAGCGAGCGACGTCTGTCCGGAAGCAGTGCCCTGAAGCAGGGCAGGTGCGCAAACAAACATAAAGGAGACTAAGCAATGAAACGGATCGTCAGCATCTTGATCGCGCTGGTAGCGCTCTTGATTTCTTCTTTCGCCTCTGCCCAAGCCTATCCAACGAGGCCGATACGGGTCGTCGTTCCCTATCAGGCAGGCCAGGGGACCGATGTTGCAACCCGCTATCTCGCCGAACACCTGGGCCGCGCTCTGGGCCAACCGCTGGTGATCGACAACCGCGCGGGTGCCGGTGGAAACATCGGAGCGGCCGAAGTGGCGCGCGCCGCGCCCGACGGCTACACCCTGCTGATGGGAACCAACGGAACCCATGTGCTCAACCAGTTTCTCTATCCGTCGATGCCTTTCGACCCCGAGAAGGACTTCGAGCCGGTCGTATTGGTGAGCACCTTTCCGATGGTGATCCTCGCGAACCCGAACGCGCCCTACAAGAACATGGCGGACCTGCTCGCGGACGCCAAGGCGCGGCCCGACACCGTCAACGTCGGTCTGCCGAGCACGACCTCGCGACTGGTGCTCGAGTTGATGCAGAAGCAGAGCGGCGCCGTCATGCGCTCCGTCCCCTACAAGGGCTCTGGCAGCTCCATGACCGATCTCATGGGCGGGCAGGTGATGGTCGGCATCGACACGGCGAGCGCGGCGAGGCCCTTCATCGCGAACGGCAAGCTCAAGGCGCTGGCAGTGACGTCGCTCAAGGACTCGGCGCTTCTGCCGGGCACCCAGCCGGCCGCCAGCCAGGGGCTGGAGGGTTTCCAGGTCGTCGCATGGAACGGGCTCTATGCGCCGCGCGGTACGCCTGCGGCCATCGTTCAGAAACTCAATGCGGAGATCCTCAAGGTCCTCGCGTTGCCCGAGGCACGGCAGCGACTTCTGGACCTTGGCCATGAGCCGGCGGGCGGGACGCCCGACAGCCTCGACCGCTTCGCCCGCAGCGAACGCGAGAAGTGGGGCCCACTCATCAAGAGCGCGGGGATGAAGCTGGAGTAGGGCTGCGATGCACGGACGCAAAGACATTCGCACCCAGCGCCGTGCCATGCACCGCCAGATGCGATCCGAGCTGGATCGCCTGCAGTAGTTCGGCGGGTGCGACGCCTTGTGACAGCGCCACAGACAGCATCTGCTTCGTCGCATCGGGATTGAAGGCCGTGAAGCACGCGTGCAAGGCCACCTGGACCAGACTGCGCTCCGCAGGGCTCAACCCCGTTCCCGGCCGGCCCTTGTCGATGAAGTCGAGCAGCGCCTCTGCATAGCCCGGATCCATCCTTGCCACGGCGGCAAGAGAAAGCGCATGCGTGGGCCCGAGCGAATCGATGCGGGCCTGAAGTGCGTCATCGATGGGAGCAGCTTCGTTTGTGCCGACAAGCTCCGCAAGGATGTCGGCAGCCTGGCCCACGCTGACGGCGCCCTGCACCGCAACAAGGTGCAGCACGTCGAAGATGTCGGACTGTGTCACGCCGACTTCGAGCGCCTTCTTCATGTGCGTCTGCAACCCCGATTCGAAGAGGTGCGACGAGGAGCTGTCGAGCGCCACATAGATGAGCTCGACCATGCGCGGCGAGAGCGGGCCGGTGCGTGCGGGGTAGCCGGCGTAGTGCGCGTACTGCTCCACGAAGCCGGGGCACGCCTGCAGCATGGTCTCGGTCCATGGGCGCCAGTAGCCGCGCTCTGCGATGAAGGTCGCCTTGATCCGCGCGAGCTCGGGATCGGTGATGTCGTGTGGTTGCGCACTCATCGTGTATCTCCAAGTGCGGTGCTACCGCAAACGAGCGTCTGTCCGGTCAGGTACTGCGCAGCGGGGCCGCAGACGAAGCGCAGCAGCGGGTGCAGCGAGTCCGGATCGAGGCCTTCAGGCACTTCCAGCGCATTGATGCGTAGCGCGCGACCACCCCACTCGCAGGCGAGCGTCGAGACCAGCATGCGTGCGGCTGCGGCGTCGCCGGCGTCTTGCCAGCGGGTGTTGCGGGTCCGGGGCAAGAGCAACGTCAGACTGGCCTGTTGCGCATTGCGGGTATGAAAGCGCACGGCCGCGGCGTGCACTGCCTGCAGCAGACCCGGTCCTTTGCAAGACAGTGGGGACAGGTCGAGGCACGCGTCATAGTGCGGACCGGTTGCCGGTTTGGTCGCCAAGGCTTGCCACGCAGCGCCATCGCCGCCCACGACTTCGAGTCGCACCGGCAGGTCCAAGGGCAACGGCTCCAGCGTGGCCGGCTCGAAGCGCTGGCTGCCTCCGAACACGGAGGAGCCGCCGTTGAACGCCAGCACCTGTCCATGCAGGGGCGCTGCTCCGGGGGTTGCAAGAAAGAAGAGCGCCTGCGCCATCTCGGCAGGGAGGGCCATGCGGCCGAGCGGGATTTTTCCGACGGCGTTCTCGGGCTTGATGCGGCCGGCCTGGATCAAGCCATCCACCAACTCGGTCCGCACGAAACCGGGTGCAAGCACCGTCACGCACCAGTCGGGGCGTGCTGCTGCGAGCGCGCGCGTCTGGGCGATGAGTCCCGCCTTGCTCGGGCTGTAGGCGCCCCGCCATGGAATGGCGTTCAGGCCGGCGCCAGACGAGACATTCACGATTCGCGCGCCGGGCTTGATCAGAGGCGTGCACGCGTCGATCACGGCCGCCGGCGCAGCCAGGTTGAGCGCGAGCAGTCGGGCCATCTGCGCCGGGGACTGTTCGACCAGCGGCGTGTTCGACGCATCGGACATGCCGGCGTTGTTGAGGATGGCGTCGAGTGCCGGCGTGCCGTCGCGAAGCGATGCGACCTGCGCCGCATCGGTGAGGTCGATCGTGCGCAGCACATGCGCGCAAGAAGCCGGCGAAGGCAGCGTCCGCCCCAGCGCATGCAACGCCGCTTCGTTGTGATCGACGAGTACACATTGCCAGCCCGCGGCGGCGAAGAGTCGCGCGGCATCGCGGCCGATGCCCGAAGCGGCACCGGTGATGAGGACCGTCTGCATCAGCGCGTGTTCCTCGTGCTTCAGATGTTGGTCAGCGTGATACCGCCGTCCACCGTCAGGCCTTGCGCGGTGATGAATCCTGCGTCGTCGCTCGAAAGGAAGCAGATGGCGCGCGCGATGTCTTCCACCGTGCCGAGGCGTCCCAGCGGCGTGCGGGCGATGCGATTGGCGTCGCGCGCGGCGTCGCGGTTGCGCTGCGTGCCTTCGGTGGGAACGGCAGAAGGGCACACCGCATTGACGCGGATGTTGCGCGCCCCGAGTTCCGCCGCTGCCGCGCGCGTGATCCCCATGATCCCGGACTTGATGCCCGAATAGACCACCGAGTTGGCCGCCGACCGCAGAGCGGCAACAGAGGCCACGTTCACGATCGAGCCACCGCGCTGCGGGTCCATCACGGCGACCGCTTCCTGCAGGCTCCAGACGACCGACTTGAAGCCGACGTCCAGCATGCGGTCCATCGTCTCCGGCATGATTTCGGGGATGGCCTGGTAGCGAACCCAGGCCGCGTTGTTGACCAGGATGTCGAAGCGCCCGCCGCCCTGCTCGAACGCGCTGCGGATTGCATCGCGAATGCCTTCGCGGCTTGCGATGTTCATCGGCACCGCGAACGCCTTTCCGCCGCGGTCCTTGATGGTGTCCACCACCGGGATGACCAGTTCTTCCTTGATGTCGTTCACGCAGACGATGGCACCGCGGGCGCCCATCTGCAGTGCAGTCTCGCGACCGATGCCGGCGCCCGCGCCGGTGATGAGGGCCACGCGGCCGAGCAGGTCCTGATTCATTCGAACTCCTTGATTCATGCTGCGGACTGGATGAAGTCCAGTCCGGCTTGCTGCGCGAGCGATCCCGATCCGAACGCCGCATCGAACTTGCGCACTTCGCGCAGCGCGTAGTGCAGGGGCACTTCCCAGGTGAAGCCCATCCCGCCGTGCAGGTGGATGGATTTCTCGAGCACGAAAGCCGCATTCGTGAGGGCGTTGGAAAGCACCGGGCCGGTCGCGCGCACATGGCCGTATTCGTCCGTGTGCAGTACACGCTGGATGCCGGCGCTGGAGGCCTCCTGTACCAGCCGCATCCGAGCGAGCAGGTGCCGCACGGCCTGCTTGGCCGAGAGAGGCCGCCCGAACTGCACGCGGGTCGCCATATAACTGGCGGTGGTGGCGAGTGCACCTTCGGCCGCACCGTTGACCAGTCCGGCGATCAGGATTTCACCGTCGCGCTGTAGCGTGGCGAAAGCCGCCGCATCGATCTCGGCCAGCACCTTGGCCTTCCCCAGCATGAGCCATGACTGCGGATAGTCCGGGTCGAGCGCGACATCGTCCTGGATCTCGATGGAAGCGAGGTCGAGCAGGGCCGCGCCTCCATTGCCGTTGGCGACCAGCACCCAGTCGCAGTGGCGTGCATGGCGCGCATGGCCTGCGAAGCCTTCCTGCAGGCTTCCCTGCAGTGCCCAGGTCGCGACGCGCGTGCCGCCGGCGAGTTCTGCAGCAAGCGGTGAATCGCCGAGCGCCTTGGCGATCAGGAGCGTTTCGAGTAGTGGCCACTGAAGGCGCAGCTTGCCCGCCTCCGCCACGATGGGCAGCGCGAACTCGATGCCCAGCGCGAGTCCGCCGGCACCTTCGCTTGCACACACGCCGCACAGTCCCGCGTTGGCCAGGACTGCGGCTGCTTCGCGGAAGTCGCGGGCCTGTGCATCGGCGATCGCATCGGCCGCGGCCTGTGCGAACTCTTCGGGTTTGAGGTCGTTGTCCATTCCGCTCATTTCAGTTGCTCCGGTGCGTTGAACGTGCGGCCACGCATGAAACTCGTGCATGCGAACCCAGGAACCCCGCGGAACCGGCTTTGCCGGGCCGCCGGGGTTGCCCCCGGAGAGGGGGTGGAGAGTGACACGAAGTGCGCGAGCCTGGGGGTGAGCTTCATTTGAGGTCCTTGGGCAAATCCATGATGCGTTGGGCAATGATGTCCAACTGCACTTCGGTGGTGCCGGCATAGATGGTTTCGGCCCGCGCGAAGAGGTAGGCCGTGGTGA
The DNA here is from genome assembly GCF_014192575.1 of Variovorax sp. Sphag1AA. Taxonomy (GTDB): domain Bacteria; phylum Pseudomonadota; class Gammaproteobacteria; order Burkholderiales; family Burkholderiaceae_C; genus Variovorax. Next base: position 316,262 of record NZ_JACHYC010000003.1, read on the forward strand.
AGTGCTTGCGGGCACGTTGGGCCAGTGCACTCGATCGCGGGGTCACTTTCGAGACGATCGAAAGCGCCAGACCCATGAACGCCTGGTGGCATTCGGACCAGTGCAGCTTGGTCAAGGACCCGCGGGCGCCGATCTTGTCGCCGGCCATGAGCTGATCGACCGTGCGCTCGACCAGCCCCTTGAGGGCATCGATCTCGCCCAGCACATCGCCGATGCGGCGCTGGTAGTAGCCATCGTCGAGCAGCTTCGACAGCTCGGGGTCGGACTTGCACGCGGCGATGAGCTGGCGCAGCTCGCACTCGAAGCGCCATGCGCGGTACATGCGGTTGGTTGCACGTTCGATCGACAGCACGCGGATCGCGGCGTTCCACCCTTCGTCTGGCGTGCCGAGACGCGCGCTGTCGGGCACCACGACGTTGTCGAAGAAGACTTCGGCGAACGACTCCTTGCCGTCGATCGACTTGATCGGCACCACGCGAATGCCGGGCGTGTCCATGGGCACCGCGAACATCAGGAGGCCGCGGTGCTTGTCGGCGACGGTGCCGGTGCGGGTCAGGAGCAGGCAGTAGTGCGCCTTGGCCGCGCCGCTGGTCCAGATCTTCTGGCCGTTGATGCGCCAGGTGTCGCCTTCCTGCACCGCCTTGGTCCGCAGGCGCGCGAGGTCGGAGCCGGCATCGGGCTCGGAGAAGCCCTGACACCAGTAGTTGCGCATCGAAAGGATGCGCGGCAGGAAGAACTGCTTCTGCTCTTCCGTTCCCACGGTCTGGATGATCGGGCCCGCGAGTTCCTTGCCGATCGAGCTCACGCTCTCGGGCATGGCGAGCGCGCCCACTTCCTTGTTGACGACGAGGTGCTCGCGCAGCGTGAGTCCAAGCCCGCCATACACCTTGGGCCACGTCATGCCGGCGAGGCCCGCGTCGTACATCGACGCCTCCCAGTCGCGGCATTCATCCACCGTGGGCGTGCGATACGCTAGGCTGTCGGCACGCATGTGCTCGGGCAGATTGGCGCGCAGCCACTCGCGCGCGTACTGTCGGTAGACGGCCGGGCCCGCCGAAGCGTCGGGGATGGCCGGGTTTTTTTCCGTGTGCATGAGTGCCTTCAATGTCCAGGGGTGTTGGAAGAGGTGGGAACCATCAGCGCATCGAGTACGAGCACGCCTTCGCCTTCCGGTTTGACCAGGATCGGGTTCATGTCGATCTCGGCCACGTCGTCGGCATGCCGGCATGCGAACTCCGAGAGCCTTGCCACCGTGCGCGCGGCTGCGGCCACGTCGGCCTTGGCCTGACCCCGGGCGCCATTCAGCAGCGGGAACATGCGGAGGCTGCGGATCATCCGCGCAGCCTCTTCCTCGGAGACCGGCGCGACCTGCACCGCGACGTCCTTCAGGATCTCGGCGTAGATGCCGCCCATTCCGACCATCACCACGGGGCCGAACACCGGGTCGCGCGAGACGCCGGCGATCAGTTCCACGCCGCCGCGCACCATCGGTGCCACGAGCACGCCGTCGAGGCGCGCTTTCGGCGCATGCTGGCGTGCATTGGCCATCACGCGGTCGTAGGCCTGACGCACTGCGTCGTCGTCCTTCAGGTCGAGTGCCACCCCGCCAATCTCGGTCTTGTGGGCGATGTCTTCCGATGCAATCTTGAGGACCACCGGATAGCTCGTCGCACGCGCGCTGCGCACTGCGTCGTCGGCGGACGAGACCACCTCTTCACGTGGCACGCTGATGCCGGCGGCTGCCAGTGCCTTCTTGGCGTGGAACTCGTTGCGGAACACGGCCGCGTCCACCTTCTCGACAGGGCCGCTGTACGCAGCCGCAGGAGAGAGGCTGGCAAGTTGCCCCAGCCGAACCAGCCCGGCCATGCCGTTGGCGGCTGCAGGAATGCTCGGGAACACCGGAATGCCCAGCGCATTGATCTCGGCCACCGCATCGGCCGGCCCCTTGCTGATGAGGACCATCAGGCGATCGGGATGGCTCTCGCGAATCTTCGACAACGCTTCCATGTACACGCCACGCAGGCGCGGGTTGTAGAGCGACAGTGCGAGCAGCAGGACCAGCGTGCTGCCGCCGGCATCGCTCTGCAGCGCGGTGAGCATCTTGAGCAGGATGTCCGGGCGGGCGGACATCTGCGCCGATGCGTCCACCGGGTTGTTGGTGCCGGCTTGCGGCACGGCCTCGCGGATCAGCGCCTTGGTGCTGTCGGCCAGTTGCGGAAGCGTCATGCCGGCTTCCACCATCGCGTCGGCCATCATGATTCCGAAGCCGCCGGATGCAGCCACCAGCGTCACCGCATCCGTGGAGGGCAGGCGATCCGCACCCAGCAGGGCGGCAGCATGGCCGACGTCAAGCAGTTCTTCGAACGAGCGCACGCGCAGCACGCCGTAGCGCTGGAAGACGGCATCGAACACTGCGTCCGAACCCATCAGCGCGCCGGTGTGCGAAGCGGCCGCGGCCTGGCCTTGTTCCGTGGCGCCGATCTTCAGCGCGATCACCGGCTTGCGCTGGCGGCGTGCCATGTCCAAGGCCTCGATCAACCGTCCTGCGTCGCGGCAGGTCTCCATGCAGCACAGGATGATGCGGGTGGCGGAATCGTTCGCCAGGGCGGCGATGCCATCGGCCACATCCACATCGGCTTCGTTGCCGGTGGCGATGAACCGGCTCACGCCGAGGCCGCGATCGGCCATGCAGCGCATCGTGAAGCTGCCGATGTTGCCGGACTGCGAAACGATGCCCACATGGCCGGCGGGCGGCATGCTTTGTTCGAGCGCGATGGAGAACGAAGCGACCAGCCGATCCACGACGTTCACTGCGCCGAGGCAGTTCGGGCCCAGCAGGCGCATGCCATGGTTGCGCGCGACGCGCACCAGTTCGGCTTGCATCTCTGCGCCTTCCGGACCCGCTTCAGCAAAGCCGGTGGAGAGAACGACCACACCGCGCACGCCGCGGCTGCCGCAATCACGAACGGCCTGCAGGGTTGCGTTCGCGGGCACTGCCACGATGGCGAGCTCAGGCGCGGTGGGCGTTTCAAGCACCGAGGCGTAGGCCTGCAGTCCCTGGATGGTCCCGCCCTTGGGGTTGATGGGATAGATCGCGCCGGCGTAGCCGTACTTGCGCAGCAGCTGCACGGGACGGCCGCCGATCTTGGTCACGTCGTCGGATGCACCGATCACCGCAACGCTGCTTGCGTTGAAGAACGCTTCGAGCCCCGCGCCCGGCGCGGCCTGAACCTGGGTCAGCATGTTCAACGCCCCTTGAAGACCGGCGTGCGCTTCTCGAGGAAGGCCATGCGCGCTTCACGCGCGTCTTCGGTCTTCGAGAGTGCGACGGTGAACTCCTGTTCGAAGCGGTACGCATCGCGCTGGGGCATCAGGTCGACCATGTTGGCTGCGCGCTTGGCATAGATGATGGCCAGCGGTGCCTTCGATGCGATCTCGCGTGCGAGTGCCATCGCCACCGGCAGCAGATCCTTTTCGGAGACCACTTCCTCGATCACGTTGCGGCGGAAGAGCTCTTCGGCGGTCAGGCGCTGGCCGGTGAAGAACATGCGGCGCAGCGTGGAGCGACCGAACAGCGTCTTGAGCATCGAGGCGCCGCCGGCCAGCCCGACGTTGATCTCGGGCATGCCCACGGTGACGTTCTCCGACGCATACAGGATGTCGCACGATGCCGCGAGGCCGAGCCCTGCGCCGAGCGCAGTGCCGTTGATCGCCGCGATCACCGGCTTGGCGCATTCGCGGATCGCATTGCCGGTCTCGCGCGTGATGCGGTTGTGATCGAGGAAGTCGCCGGCGACGGTGTTGTCGGGACGGTCCTTCAAGTCCGCGCCCGCGCAGAAGACGCTGCCGGTGCCGGTCAGCACGGCGCAGCGGATGTCCTCACGCTCGGAGATGGCGTCGAACGTGGCCACCAACTGGCGGCGCATCTCGCGATTCAGCGCATTGACCGGCTTGCGGTCCATCGTGACGAGGGCGACGCCCTCGGAGACTTCCAAACGAACCCATTGATCACTCATACATCACCTCAAAAAAAGAGAGCCGCCTTGGTTACCTGGCCGCTTTGTTGTCTTCGGCCGCAACGGCCTCGAATTCCTTCAGCACACGCGTCTGGTCGCGCTTGTAGTCCTCGACGCTGCCGGCGTACGGTTCCAGGTAGAGCTGCCGGCGTGCGGTCTTCATGGCCTCGGATGAGAGGGCCTGTTGCACGGCGCGCGAGAGCTGTTCCTTGATCGGGGCCGGCGTGTCGCTCCGCACGTTCAGGCTGTAGCTGCTGCTGAACGCCATGTTGGGCAGGCCGAGTTCCTGGAAGGTCTTCACGCCGGGCAGGAAGTTGTTGCTGCCGGGCACGCCGGTGGTGGCCAGCACCTTGACCTTGGGGCTGTCCTTCACCGCCTGGGTGGTGCCGATCGTCGTGAAGTAGGCGTCGATCTGGCCCGCGAGGATCGCGGTGAGTCCTTCGGCGCCACCCTTGAACGGAATGGCGCGGTACTGGATGCCCATGTCCCTGGCCATCCTCGCGGCCAGCATCGAATAGACGCCCACGCCGAGATCGAGACTGCCGACGTCGATTTCGCGGTGCGCATTCTTGAGGTCGTCGAGCCGCTTCCAACCGCGATCTGCGGCCACGATGAAGGCATAGCTGCTCTGCGCCAGCGGCGCGAGGATCTCGAAGTCGGAGAACTCGTAGGCCAGGGTGGGTGTGGCGATCTTGGCGCTGTAGAAGCCCTCGGCGCGCACCAGCAGGGTGTAGCCATCGGCGGGTTGGCCCTTCGCGGCCACGATGCCGACCGACGAGCCGCCGCCGGGGCGGTTCTCGACGATCACCGGCTGGCCCACGATCTTCGCGAGTTCCTGGCCGAAGGCGCGTGCGATGTTGTCGGTCGCGGCGCCCGGGGGGTAGGGCACGATCAGCTTGAGCGGCTTCGAGGGATAGTGCTGCGCCTGCGCCGCCACAGGCAGCGAACTCGCCGCGGCGCAGAACACGGCCATGCCGAGCAGCGCGCGACGACCCATGGAGACCATGGCAGCCGGCTTTGCGCAAACCCATTCATCGCTCATACATCACCTCGGCAACAGGGGCCGGCTGGATGCGGCACCCGTCTGAAATAAAAGGACGCTTTCGACAAACGGGCCTTCGCCTGAAGGGAATTCTGTTGTTTGTCTCTTGCGGAAAATTATAGAAATCGCACCCCAATTCGGTCTCCCTTTATCCTGAAGGAGTGTTCTGCAAAAAATGAAGGAGTGCCCCGCGAGGGGACTGCTACGATGCGCCGGCGCAGGGGTCCGTCTACGGAAACCAATTCAATTCGAATTCGCCGCCAAATTAATTCAATTAATTGATGAGCGAATTTGAGCGCCAGGAAAATCAAATGGAAATTCAGCGCCTCGGCAATTTGAAACTGGCATTGGGCGAATGCCCGATGTGGCACGGCGGCCGGCTTTGGCTCCTGGATTGCCGGCAGGGACTGGTCCTCGCGCTGGACCCGGAGACCGGCGAGGTGACGGCGCGGCATGAAGCGCCTGCGCCCCTCGGCTCTTTTGCGTTCAACGGTGACGGCGGCGATTGCATCGTGCTGTCGCTTAAGGAAGAAATCGCGGCGCTGAACCTGCGCACCGGCAAGCTGCAGTCGCTGGCGCGCATCGACGCCAGCCATCCGAACCTGCGAATCAATGACGGCACGGCGCTGGCCGACGGCAGCTTCGTGACCGGCACCATGCATGTGTTTCGCGAAGAGGGCGAGCCGGCGCTCGGCGGGCTGTACCGCCTCGACACCGCGCTGCGCCTGCACAAGCTCGACGACGGCATCGACATCGCGAACGGGCCGTGCGTGAATCCGGTGAATGGGCGCTTGCACGTGGCGGACAGTGCGGCGCGGGTGATCTATTCGTATGCGATCACGGCGGACGGAGCGCTCGCCGACAAGCAGGTCTTCGTCCGGACGGACGCCTGCGACTCCGGCCCGGACGGCTGCACGTTCGACAGCGAAGGCGGCCTGTGGACCGCGCTGGTCCGCGTCGGCGCGCTAGGCCGCTTCGACATGCAGGGCCGGCTCACGCACCGCATCGATCTGCCGGTGACCTACCCGAGCGCGCTGTGCTTCGGCGGTCCCGACATGGCGGATCTGTTCGTCACCAGCATCAGCGCCAGCGGGCGCCTCAGCGCATCTGGGCCGATGGATGGCGCGGTGCTGAAACTGACGGGAGTGGGCTTCCGGGGCGTCGCGCGCCCTGTGTGCCGCCTGCCGCTTTAGGGCGAGCCGGCCGGCGGGCGATCGAGGCCCGCCGCGTTGCCGTGGGCCGAGAACCGCAGCTCGGGTCCGGCCACATGCTCCGCCACGAAGTCCAGGAAGAGGCGGATCTTGGCGGGAATGATCGGCGTGTCGAGGATGGTGGCGTACATGCCCTCGTCGAAGCCCTTGTTGCTGATCCGGTAGTCGCTCAGCACCCGCACGAGGCGTCCCTGCCGGATGTCGTTGTGCACTGTGTAGTCGTCGAGCAGCGCAATACCTTCGCCAAGCCGGGCGAGTTCCAGCAGGGCCATGCCGCTGTTGGTGATGTGGCGAGGCTTGAAAGCAATCTGCTCGAGTGAGCCCTGCTGCTTGAAGAGCCAGGTGTATTCCTCACCGGGCAGCTGGTAGGCCAGGCAGTCGTGCGCGAGGATGCTCTCGGGTGCCGTCAGCTCCGGCTTGCCGGCGAGGTAGGCGGGCGATGCGACCAGGTAACGATCGCTCTGGAACAGCATGCGACGCTTGACGCCAGCCTCGACCGGCGGCGAGATGCGGAAGTCGACGTCGAACTGGTTGCGCCGCAGGTCGACAGCCGCTTCGCCGAGCGTGAGTTCGATGTGGATCTCCGGGTAGCGCTTGCGAAAGCCGGCGATCAGGTTGGGCAGCACGCCCAGGCCGAACATCATCCGCGAATGCACCCGAAGCGAACCCTGCGGCGCGGTGCTGATGGCGGTGATGTTGCTTTGCAGCTCGTTGATGCGCCAGAGGATGCCCTCGAGCTGGCGCGCGTATTCCTGCCCCGATTCGGTCAGCGCAATCTGGCGCGTGGAGCGCAGCAGCAGCTTGACCTTCAGCTCTTCCTCGATGTCCGTGATCATCCGCGACACCCCTGTCGCCGAGATGCCGAAGCGACGTGCGGTCTCGGAAAAGTTCTTTGTCTGGGAGATCGACAGGAACAGTTCCATGGCGCGCAACCTATCCATGAATACTCCAGTTGATGCAGTTCTGATCTGCAGTTTCAGTCATAGCCGATCCGGTTCGTCTCCCTAGAATTTCCCGATCCGTGCGGGCGGTATTTTCCCGGAGACAAAAATGGAATTCGGCGTATTTATTCTCGCCCAGCAGCGCGGGTATCACCAGACTTCGCAGCAGGTCATCAATAACTCGATCCAGCAGACCGTGATTGCGGAACAGGCTGGATTCGACAATGCCTGGTACGCGGAGCATCATTTCAACAACTATTCGCTCTCGCCGTCGCCGCTGATGATGGTGGCCCACATGGCGGCCAAGACGCAGCGCATTCGCCTGGGCACCGCCGTCTGCATCCTGCCACTCTATCAGCCGGCCCGCTTCCTGGCGGAGGTCGGTTTTGCGGACACGGTCTCCAATGGCCGGCTGGATCTGGGCGTCGGATCGGGCTACCAGGAATTCGAATTCGAGCGCTTTGGCGTCGACATTGCCAACTCGGGCGCGATCTACAACGAATTCCTCGACATCCTTCCGAAGGGCTTGACCCAGAAGATCTTTTCGTACGAGGGCCGGCTTCTCAAGATGCCGCCGAGCTCCATCGCGGTGCGTTGCGTGCAGGAGCCGATGCCGCCGGTCTGGATCACCTCGGGCAACCCGGCCACCTTGAGCCGCGGGGTCCGCGAGAACTACAACCTCTTCGTGACCGCGCTGCTCAATGGCACCGAGGCCATTCGCGGCGTGCGCGGCAAGCTGGAGAAGGTGGCCGCTGAGAACGGCAAGGACCTCGACCGCGACGTGAAGTTCGGCTTCCTGCGCTGCGCCTATGCGTCCGACAACAAGGCCGAGATCGACGCCTACCTGCAATGCGCGCTCTTCCAGCGCCGCATCTCCGAGAGCCTGAAGTACCGCCGCTCGCAGTCCGACGACGGCTACATGATCAAGGAAGTGCCGTACGAGACGGACCCCACCATCGAGCAGCTGCGAAGCAACCTGCCGGTGGGCTCGGTGAACCAGGTCATCGACCGCATGCTTGAAGAGATCAGCATCCTCAAGCCCAAGCACATCGCGATCCAGACCCAGCTGGGCGACTTCGACCAGAAGACGATGCTCAAGCAGATCGAGCTCTGGGGCGAAAAGATCATCCCGGCCATCCAGAAGGAACTGGCCCCAAATCAAATCAGGAGACTTGCATGACGACCCCGACCCAACCATCCATCAACCGACGCACCGTCCTGCTCGGCAGCATGCTGCTGGGCGCCGGCGTCAACAGCTTCGCGAACACGAATGCGAACACGGGCAACTGGCCCAACCGGCCGATCCGCATCATCGTCGCGGGCTCGTCCGGTGCCGGCGGCGACATCTTCGCGCGCCTCATTGCTGCGCCGCTCTCCGAAGTGCTCAAGCAGCCGGTGGTGGTGGACCCGAAGGCGGGCGCCAATGGCCTGATCGCCTGCGACGCGGTCGCCAAGGCGCCCGGCGACGGCTACACGCTGCTGTTCGCGCCGTCGTCCGCGATCCTCATCAACCCGGTGATCCATCCGAAGCTGCCTTACGACGCGGAGAAGGACCTGGTCCCCGTCGCGCAAGTGGGCGCGGCCGGCATCCTGCTGGTGGCCAATCCCAGCACTGGGTTCAAGAACCTCGCGGACATGGTGGCCTACGCCAAGGCGCATCCGGGCAAGCTGGCCTACGGTTCTTGGGGCACCGGTTCATCGGGTCATCTCGCCATGGAAGGCATCAAGGCACGCTATGGCCTCGACATGCCGCATGCGCCGTACAAGACGCTCACGTCGGAAGTGACCGATCTCATCGGCAACAACATCAGCGTCGGCTTCACCGACATCGCATCGCCGATTCCGCACATGAAGGCCGGCCGCCTGGTCGGGCTGGGCCAGACCGGCTCGCAACGCTGGCCAGCGACCAAGGACCTGCCCACGCTCTCGGAACAGGGCTACAAGTTCGAGGCCGATGGCTGGTACGGCGTGTTCGCGCCGGCAGGAACGCCGCCGGAAATCATCAACCGGCTCAACGCGGAGATCTATCGCCTGCAGCAGACCCCCGCAGTGCGCGAGAAGATCGAAGGACAGAACATGATCGTCCCTGCAAGCGCGAGCGCGCAGCAGTTCGCGGCTTCCATCAAGCGGGACGCCGCCATCTGGCAGGGACTCGCGCGCACGACGGACCTCAAGGAAAAGTAAGCACGGCCGCGCGCCCGTCGCGCTCCCTGCGACCACAAACGGACCGGAGCCAAACGCTCCGGTCTTTTTTTTGCGCGTCCGCATCGCGCATCCCACCGTTTTTTGCAGGACTGAATCACGTTCCTTCGGTATTCACGACCGGGGGATCGAACAAGAGAATTTCCGTCATTGCACATCACCCCTCGGAAGGCGGAACACATGGAATTCGGCGTATTCATCCTGGCCCAGCAGCGCGGTTATCACCAGACTTCGCAGCAGGTCATCAGCAACTCGATCGAGCAGACCGTGGTGGCCGAGCAGGCGGGCTTCAACACGGCCTGGTATGCGGAGCACCACTTCAACAACTACTCGCTCTCGCCGTCGCCGCTGATGATGATCGCGCACATGGCCGCCAAGACGCAGCGCATCCGCCTGGGCTCCGCGGTGTGCATCCTGCCGCTGTATCACCCCGCACGTTTCCTGGCTGAAGTCGGCTTTGTCGACACGGTGTCCAACGGCCGCCTGGAGCTTGGCATCGGCTCCGGCTACCAGGAGTTCGAGTTCGAGCGCTTCGGCGTGAAGATCGAAGAGTCGGGCGCGATCTACAACGAGTTCCTCGACATCATCCCGAAGGGCCTCACGCAGAAGATCGTTTCCTACGAGGGTAAGCACCTCAAGCTGCCGCCGAGCTCGATCGCGGTGCGCCCGGTGCAGTCGCCGATGCCGCCGCTCTGGATCACCTCGGGCAATCCGGTCACGCTCGGCCGCGGCGTGCGCGAAGGCCACAACCTCTTCGTGACCGCGCTGCTCAATGGCAACGAAGCGATCGTCTCCTTGCGCGAGCGCCTCGACAAGGTCGCGCAGGACAACGGTGCGGACCTCGACGAGGACGTGAAGTTCGGCTTCCTGCGCTGTGCATTCGCATCCGACAACCAGGCCGAGATCGACAGCTACCTCGACAACGCACGCTTCCAGCGCCGCATTTCCGAGAGCCTCAAGTTCCGCCGTGCACAGTCCGACGACGGCTACATGGTCAAGGAAGTGCCTTCGGCCACCGATCCGACCTTCGAGCAACTTCGCAAGAACCTGCCCGTTGGGTCGGTCAACCAGGTGATCGACAAGATGCTGGAAGAAATCAGCATCCTCCGTCCGAAGCACATCGCGCTGCAGACCCAACTCGGCGATTTCGACCAGAAGACGATGCTGCGCCAGATCGAACTGTGGGGCGAGAAGATCATCCCGGCGATCCGCAAGGAAGTCGATTCGATGAACTCCGTGTCCGCCTGAAGCGCGCATGTCGTCGATGCCTTCCCAGACTGCTTTCGACAGCAAGGCCCTGCAGGGCAGGGTGGCGGTGGTCACCGGCGCCTCCGGCGGCCTCGGTCTTGCCATCTGCGAGCACCTGCGTGCAGCGGGCGCATCGGTGGTGCAGCTGGACATCAGCTATGCGGCCGAGCCCACCGAAAGCGACGGCGTGCTGACCATGCACTGCGACATCGCCGAGCCCGCATCCGTGGCCGTCATGGCGGAACAGGTGCGTTCGCGCTTCGGTCGCTGCGATGTGCTGGTGAACAACGCCGGCATCACTGCATTGCCGGTTGGCCTGCATGATTTTCCGATCGACCTCTGGGATCGCATCTTCCGTGTCAACCTGCGTGGCGCGCTGCTATGCGCACAGGCACTGGTGCCGATGATGTTCGACCAGCAGATGGGCAGCATCGTCAACGTGGCTTCGATCGGCGCGCAGGTGCCCACGCGCAACGGCGCCTATGGGCCCACCAAGGCGGCACTCAGGGGTTTGACCCACCAGATGGCTGTGGAGTGGGGTCCGCGCGGCATTCGTGCCAACTCGGTCAGCCCTGGAATGATCCGCACGCCGCTGTCGGAGCCGCACTACCAGAAGGAAGGCACGCTGGAGAGGCGCACTGCCGCCATCCCCGCGCGCCGCGTCGGCCGTCCGGAGGACATCGGGTCGGTCGTCGCCTTCCTGGCCAGCGACGCGTCGGCGTATGTCAACGGAGAGGACATCGTCGTCGACGGTGGCTTCCTCAAGGCATCGCTGACCAACATCTACAACAACGCAACCTGAGCGACACCACCATGGACTCGCCAAAGCGCCTGCAGAACGTATTCGTCGTCGCCGAACGGCCGGCGGAACTCAACAACTTCTACGAGTCGGCACTGGGGCTGCAGCTCAAGTTCCGCGACAAGGACCGCTGGATCCAGTACGGCGTGGGCGGCAGCAACGTCGCGCTGGCCTGCCGCGAAGAAGCGGTTCCCGCGACATCGGGCGTAGTGATGGTGTTCGAGGTGGATGACTTCACGGCCGTCGCGGAGCGGGTCGCCGCGTCGGGCGGCGAAGTGCTGGGCATGCGCGACATGGGCTCGCATGGCGCGGTGATGTCGCTGCGCGACCCCGAAGGCAACATCGTGCAACTCTTCAAGCGTCAGGCGACGCCAGCATCATGAGCTACGAAACGCCGCAGATCGACGCGATCGAACCCAAGCTGTTCCGTCAGTTGCTTGGCTGCTTCCCGACAGGCGTGGCCGTCGTCACGACGACCACTGCCGACGGACGCCCCGCGGGCCTGACGTGCAACTCGTTCAGCTCCGTCTCGCTGGAGCCGCCGCTGGTGCTCTTCAGCCTGCGCAAGGCGAGCAGCCTGCTGCCGACCTTCGTGGAGGCCGGCACCTTCTCGATCAATATCCTGTCGCAGAGCCAGGACGTGCTCTCCGGCCGCTTCGCGTCGAGCAAGATCGCGGACAAGTTCGAGGGCGTCGCATGGCGCAAAGGGCCGCTCGGAACGCCGCTCATCGACGATTGCCTCGCCAGCTTCGAGTGCACCGTCTATGCACGCCACGAGGCCGGAGACCACGAGATCTTCATCGGCGAAGTCAAGCACATGACGCCCGGCTCTCCGGACCATGCACTGGTGTTCTACAAGGGCGCCTACATGATGCTGGCCGAGTCGCTGCGCAAGCTGGTGCTCGACGGCCAGCTCGGCACGAACGACATGGACGAGGCCTATCGCTCGCTGTACGGAACGCTGCTGCGCCTGGCTTGCGTGCGCGCATCCGAAGAAGAGGTCGATGCGATCGAACGCGCGGTGGACCAGATCGAGCAGCACCAGGGCGAGAAGGCGCTCCCGCAGCGCATCGAAGCCATGGCGAGCTTCTTCTCGTCGATCGCGCTGGCTGGGCACAACGAGGCGTTGCAGCTCATGGCACGGACCATGACCGCGGTGCTGCGCGAGCGGATGGCGCTCGTCATTCCGGCGCATCCGCGCCCCGATGTCTTTCCGCTGCGTCGCAAGGTCGTCGAGCGCCTGCGTGCTCGCGACGCCGACGGCGCCGCTGCTGCATTGGACGAATTCATCACGGTGCTCCGCGCCAACGAAACAGGGCAATGAACAGATCCATGATTCAACCGCTTTCCGGCGTGCGCGTGCTCGATCTTTCGCGCGTGCTTGCCGGCCCCATGTGTGCGATGGCGCTCGCCGATCTCGGCGCGGACGTCATCAAGGTCGAACACCCGGAGCGCGGCGACGATACCCGTGACTGGGGCCAGCGCATCGGTCGCAACAACACCTCCTACTTCAACGCCTGCAACCGCAACAAGCGTTCCATCTGCGTGGACCTGCAGGATGAGGCTGGACAGCGCGTCGTTCGCGAGCTGGCTGCGCAGAGCGACGTGGTCATCCAGAACTTCAAGCACGGCGGCGCCGAGAAGCTGGGGCTGGGCTACGAAGACCTGCGCGCCGTGAATCCGAAGGTCATCTACTGCTCGATTTCGGGCTACTCGGCGCTCGGCCCCGAGAAGGACCGGCCGGGCTACGACCTCGTCATCCAGGGCGAGACCGGGCTGATGGCGATGAACGGCGAGGAAGGGCAGGGCCCGCTGAAGTTCGGCATCGCGGCCGTCGACATGTTCACCGGAATGTATTCCGCGCAGGCGATTCTTGCGGTGCTGTACGAGCGCGCACGCACGGGCGAGGGCCGGCACATCCAGATGTCGCTCTACGACAGCGGCATGATGATCACCTCCTACTACGGGCTGACGGCCTGGCTCAATCAGGCCGACCCGGCGAAGTTCGGCAACTCGCATCCCTCGATCGTTCCCTACGGCGTGTTCGATGCGAAGGATGGTCCGCTCGTGATCGCGGTCGGCAACAACGGCCAGTTCCGCAAGCTCTGCGAGTCGGTGATCGACAGTCCTTCGCTTCCCGAAGATCCGCGCTTTGCGACCAACACCGAGCGTTCGCGCAATCGCCGGACGCTGCTGCCGATCCTGCACGAGCGGTTCAAGGCCTATTCGCGTGCAGAGCTCATCGAGGGCATGCAGCGCGTGGGCATTCCTTGCGGCGAGGTGCTGGGGCTTTACGATGCCATTCGCTCGGAACGTACGGCGCAGGCGAAGGTGTGGTGCGAGTTCGAGGACTCCGAAGCAGGCACGCAGGCAGTCCACGCGCCGCCGTATGTCCTCGACGGACAGCGCGCCAGCGTGAACCGGCAACCGCCCCATCTGGGCCAGCACACCGATGAGGTGCTGCGCGAGCTGCTCGGCCTTGATGACGCTCAACTGCAGTCGCTCAGCGAAAAGCGCGTGATCGCCTGACGAGGCGCGCCGCATTGGCGCGCAATGCGGGCATTCGCGGGGATCGGGAAGCGAGCTCATCCACGCCAGATGCAAGATACTGGCGCAATGCCTGATTCCTCGAAAAGCCGATCCGGTGCGGGAGAACCCGCAGGAGAGGTGAATCCTGGCGACATCGTCACCTCGCGAGCGCCGTTGGAAACGCCGGATCGGCGGCCGAAGCGCAATAGCGAGACGCAGCAGCAACAGCCGGAGCAGCCGCCCCGCACCCTGCCGGGGTCGAAGTGGTCCGAATGGGTTTTCTCTGGCGCCCTCGCGGCGATATTCCTGGTGTTCGGAATGGCGATCCTGATGGACAAGGAGGGTCGCGAGCAGCCACGCTCCCTTGCGTCCACGCCATTGTTCATCGGTGAACTCCATCCCAACATCAGCGACGTGATCGAGAAGGCGCCGGAGGACGGCGCACTTGAAATCACGCTTGTCCAGGCCGCGCCGATGTACCCGGCGGACGTCGTGGTCGGATTCGCCAGCGACGCACTCGTGGTCTTGCGACGGATGCGGGAGTTCTTCCCGCAGGTCGAAAACCGGATCGTTCGATTCGTGGTGAAGGCCCCCTTGCACCCGACCGATACCGACTCGAGCGGGATGGCCCCGCTCTTGTCGATCGAGTTCGAGCGGAGCGAGGTGCTTGCAGAAGTCATGGCGCCCGAGTTCACCTATCAGGACCTTCTGAACGAGACAGTGGCTGTCCGTTACCTGAATGACCTGAGCGGTTCGCGCTACCTGGGCGCGTTCTGCCGAGATCCGTTGTCGCGCTCCGCGACCGATTTCTGTGAGCGGGAAGTTCGGGACTGAACGCTATATCGCCTCCGGCACGCTAGAAGCGACCCGTCGCCCGCCGCTGGACCGCCGTCTTGGCCGGCGGCTTCTCGCCCTGCGCCGCCGCATCCTTCCGGGGTGCGCGCTTGGCGGGCTTGCGCCGTCCCTTCAGGGACTCGATCAGGGAAAGGGCACCCTTGTCGAACTTCGCGTTTTCATCGGGCATGGCGGCGGCCTCCAGACGGCGAGGGCCGGATGGTACGCCGGGTATGGCTTCTCAGAGCGTTATTTGATCTGGTGATGTGCCAAATCACGCGTGCCGCATTGACGGAATATTGCGTGAAATCAATCATTCGCTCCACGCCGCGAGGTAGTGCGGCCAGACATCAAAGCCAAGGCACCCATCAGTGGTTGCCGAGTAGCAAGGAGACCCCATGAGCGAATGCCCCGTCACGGTGTTCCCGCCCCGCATCCAGTGGGAAAGCGATGGAACGAGCCGGATTCCCTTCCAGGCCTACACCGATGAAGCGATCTACAAGAAGGAACTCGATCGCTTCTTCTACCGAAACCACTGGTGCTATGTCGGCCTCGAAGCCGAGATCCCGAATGCGGGTGACTTCAAGCGCACGGTAGTCGGCGAGCGTTCGGTCATCATGGTGCGCGACAAGGACGGCTCGATCCATGTGGTCGAGAACGTGTGCGCGCATCGCGGCATGGCCTTCTGTCGCGAGCGCCACGGCAATCGCGAGAGCTTCACGTGCCCCTATCACCAGTGGAACTACACGCTTTCGGGCGATCTGCAGGGCGTTCCTTTCAGGCGCGGCGTGAAGCAGGACGGCAAGGTCCACGGCGGCATGCCCGCGGACTTCAAGCCGACGGACCACGGGCTGACCAAACTCAAGGTGGCGACGCGCGGCGGTGTCGTGTTCGCGTCGTTCGATCACGAGGTCGAGTCGCTGGAGGACTTTCTCGGGCCGGTGATCCTCGGCTACTTCGATCGACTCTTCAACGGCCGCAAGCTCAAGATCCTCGGCTACAACCGCCAGCGCATTCCGGGCAACTGGAAGCTGATGCAGGAGAACATCAAGGACCCGTATCACCCCGGGCTGCTCCACACCTGGTTCGTGACTTTCGGGCTCTGGCGTGCGGACAACAAGTCGCAGCTCTTGATGGACGAACGACATCGCCATGCGGCGATGGTGTCGACGCGCGGCGCGGCCGGCAAGGCGGAGCAGGTGACGCAGGTGTCGAGCTTCAAGGACAGCATGCAGCTGCACGACGCACGCTTCCTCGATATCGTGCAGGAGCCCTGGTGGGGCGGGCCGACTGCGGTGATGACCACCATCTTCCCGAGCGTGATCTTCCAGCAGCAGGTCAACAGCGTGTCGACGCGGCACATCCAGCCCGACGGACATGGCGCCTTCGATTTCGTCTGGACCCACTTCGGCTTCGAAGACGACACCGAGGAGATGACCCAGCGGCGCCTCCGTCAGGCAAACCTCTTCGGCCCGGCCGGATTCGTGTCGGCTGACGACGGCGAAGTGATCGAGTGGTCGCAGGAAGGCTTCGAAACCAAGCCCTTCCACCGCACGGTCGCAGAGCTCGGCGGCCGTGAAGTCGGCGACACCGATCACATGGTGACCGAGACGCTGATCCGCGGCATGTACGAGTACTGGCGCAAGGCGATGGAGGCCTGATGATGGAATTCCAGGACTACTTCGAACTCACGCAGCTCTACGCCGCCTACGCCTCGGCCCTCGATAGGGCCGACTGGGATGCATGGCCTGAGTTCTTCACGGAGGAGTGCGTCTACAAGCTGCAGCCGCGCGAGAACCACGAGCGGGGCTTTCCGCTCGCGACGCTGGCCTTCGACAGCAAGGGCATGCTGAAGGACCGCGTCTACGGCATCCGGGAGACGCTGTTCCACGATCCGTACTACCAGCGCCATGTGGTCGGCACGCCGATCGTGCACAAGACCGATCCCGACGGGCGTATCCACTGCGAGGCCAACTACGCGGTGTTCAGGACGCGGCTGTCAAAGGAGAGCACCGTCTTCAACGTGGGACGAACGATCGACGAGATCGTGCGCACGCCAGAGGGACTCCGGTTCGCTTCGCGCGTGGTCGTCTACGACAGCGAAATGATCCCGAACTCGATCATCTATCCGATTTGAAGAGGCACTCCATGACCATCAACTGGGTTGACGCGGCCGCGCATGACGATGTGCCGCAGGAAGACGTGATCGGTCTGGCGGTTGCCGGACGGGATATCGCGCTCTATAGCGTCGAAGGCGAGGTGTTCGCCACCGACAACATCTGCTCGCACGGCCACGCACGCCTGTGCGATGGCTTCCTCGAAGGCCACGAGATCGAGTGCCCGCTGCACCAGGGCAAGTTCGATGTGCGTACCGGCAAGCCGAACTGCGCGCCGGTCACCGAAGCAATCCGCAGCTATCCGGTGAAGGTCGAAGGCGGCCGGATCTGGCTCGCGATCGAATAGTCCTTCTCCACTCCCGAGGTCTCTATGGACACCATGGAAATGGGTGTCGCGGCGGGCGTTCGCCCGGACGCGACGATCGTGATCGTCGGTGCGGGACAGGCTGGCGGCTGGGCTGCGCAGACCTTGCGCAGCGAAGGCTTCGGCGGCCGCATCGTGCTGCTCGGCGATGAGGCGCATCTTCCGCACGAGCGACCGCCGCTGTCGAAGTCGGTGCTGGCGGGTGAAGCTGCTCCGGCGAGTACCTGGCTCTTCAAGGAGGCCGCCTTCGCGGCGCTCGATCTGGATTGGCGACCCGCGACGCGCGTCTCCCGCATCGATCGGGAAGCCAGGCGGGTCGAATTGATCGACGGCGAGCCGCTGGCGTATGACAAGCTGATCCTCTGTTCCGGTGGACGGGCGCGTGCCCTTGCGGTGCCGGGTGCAGAGACGGCCCGCATCCACACGCTGCGCACCATCGACGACGCGCAACGGCTCGGTTCAGTGCTGGACCATGCGCGCAGCCTCGTCGTGATCGGTGGCGGATGGATCGGCCTTGAAGTGGCTGCGACGGCGCGCAAGAAGGGCCTCGACGTGGTGGTGCTCGAATCGCAAAGCCGTCTTTGCGAGCGCAGCGTTCCGGCGCAGGTATCCGAACACCTGCTGGCGCTCCATCGCACGCATGGCACGCGCGTGGTGCTCGATGCGAAGGTCAAGGCCTTGTCGACCGACTATGAAGGCCGTTCGACCATCGAACTCGGCGACGGCGAAACCCTGCAAGCGGATGCGATCTTCGTTGGCGTCGGCCTGGTTCCGAATGACGAACTCGCACGCAATGCAGGCCTGGAATGCGATGGCGGCGTCATCGTCGACACGCGCTGCGTGAGCTCCGATCCGGACATCCTCGCCGCGGGCGATGTGGCGGTGACGCCCAACCACTGGGCCGGACGGCGCCTGCGTCTCGAGTCCTGGCAGAACGCGCAGGAGCAGGGCATGGCTGCCGCACGCTCGGCGCTGGGCCAGCAGGTGGACCACCAGCCGCTGCCGTGGTTCTGGTCCGACCAGTACGACATGAATCTGCAGATCTACGGCATGCCTTCGGCGACGGATCGCGTCGTCATGCGAGGAGAGCCCGGCGCGAGCAGCTTCCTGCTCTTCTATCTCGACGGCGAGGTGGTCAAGGCCGCGATCGGCGTCAATGCCGCGCGCGACCTGCGCTTCGCGCGCCGCCTGATCGAGCAGCGCAAGCCGGTCGAGGCCACGCGTCTGGCAGACGCCAGCGTGCCGATGGCCAAGGTCTGACCACGATTTCAAGAACCACGACGGAGACGACTCTTCATGCGAAAGATCAATGTTCACGCGCTGGCTGATGAGGCCCGCTTCAGCGGATTCCATCTGCGGGTCCTCATCATCTGCGCGCTCATCATCATCTTCGACGGCTATGACCTCGCCGTCGTGGGCGCCGCGCTGCCTTCGATCATGAAAGACCTTCATGTCGACCCGACGCACGCTGGCTTCATGGTGAGCTCGGCGCTGTTCGGAATGATGTTCGGTGCGATCGTCTTCGGCACGGTGGCCGACCGTATCGGGCGTCGCTGGACGATCGCGATCTGCATCCTGCTGTTCAGCCTTTTCACTGCCGCGGCGGGCCTGACGCGGGATCCCATGGTCTTCGGTATCGCGCGCTTCCTCGCGGGTGTCGGCATCGGCGGCGTGATGCCGAACGTGGTGGCGCAGATGACCGAGTATTCGCCCAGGCGCATGCGCGCGACGCTGGTGACGTTGATGTTCAGCGGCTATGCGGTCGGCGGCATCATCGCGGCGGTGCTCGGCAAGGGCCTCATCGAAAGCTACGGATGGCAATCGGTGTTCTTCGCGGCGGCGCTGCCGATCGTGCTGGTCCCGCCGATGCTCCGGCTGATGCCCGAGTCGATGCCCTTCCTCCTCGCGAAGGGCAGGACGGACGAACTGAAATCGATCGCCGCCAGCCTCGACCCAAGCTACCGTGCGGAGAAAGGCGATGAGTTCGTCGTGCCGCGCGAGGACAAGGCCGACAACGCGCCGATCCGTCATCTCTTCGCCGAAGGGCGCGGCTTCAGCACCGTGATGTTCTGGGTCGCGTTCTTCATGTGCCTGTTCATGGTGTATGCGCTCAGCTCCTGGCTCACCAAGCTCATGGCCAATGCGGGCTACAGCCTTGGCTCGGCGCTGACCTTCGTGCTCGTGCTGAACGTGGGCGCGATCGTCGGCTCGGTCGGCGGTGGCTGGCTTGCCGACCGCTTCCATATCAAGTACGTGCTGGCCGGCATGTATGCGCTGGCCGCGGTGTCGATCACGTTGCTCGGCTTCAAGATGTCGACCGGAGCACTCTACGTGCTCGTCGCGCTCGCAGGTGCTTCGACGATCGGCACGCAGATCGTGGCCAACGCTTACACCGGGCAGTTCTATCCGATGGCGGTGCGCTCGACCGGGCTCGGCTGGGCGCTCGGCATCGGGCGCAGCGGCGCCATCATCGCGCCGATCCTTATCGGCGTGCTGGTCGGCATGAACCTGCCGCTGCAGCAGAACTTCCTCGCCATTGCAGTACCAGCGCTCATCGGCATGGTGGCCGTGCTGCTGATCGACCACGACAAATCGGCCTCGCATCGGGCGCAGTCGGCTCCCGCATCGGCGCAGCCCTCGGCGCGCACCGCAAACATCTGAAGAAAGGACAAGCCATGAACCAACCCACGTACCTCTGGAACCCACCGCCGGTGCCGTCGATCGCCGTGCAGGGACGCACCGAACGCTACCCGGTCAACCGGATCTTCTTCGTCGGCCGCAACTATCACGCGCATGCAATCGAGATGGGGCGACCCGTCGACAAGTCGGCCGAGGTGCCGTTCTATTTCACGAAGAGCCCTTCGACGCTGGTCGCCTCGGGTGCGACGGTCGCCTATCCGCCGGGCACGCGCGACTACCAGCACGAGATGGAACTCGTCGTCGCTATCGGCGCGGAGGGTTTTCGCGTGAGCGAGGACCAGGCTGCGTCATTGATCTACGGCTACGCCTGCGGCCTTGACATGACCCGGCGCGACTTGCAACTGGTTGCGCGCGAAAAAGGTCGTCCCTGGGATCTCGGCAAAGACGTGGAAGATTCGTCCGTCATCTCCGAGATCGTCCCGGCCCCCGGCGCGGTGCGTGACAGCGGTGAACTCGTGATGACGGTGAACGGCGCGGTGCGGCAGAAGTCCGATCTGTCGCGGCTCATCTGGTCGATTCCTGAACTGATCGCTGATCTCTCGAAGTACTACCACCTGCAGCCGGGCGACCTGATCTACACCGGCACGCCTGAAGGTGTCGGACCGGTGAAGCCGGGCGACCGCATCGAAGGCCATGTCGATGGCGTTGGGTCCATCGCGCTGAACGTCGGGCCGGAGCACGCATGACTGGCGTCGATCCGACCGCGCCGGTCCCATCGCCTGTGCGGCTCAAGGCCGTGCATGGTCCAGGGCAGCCCGAGCCGACAGAAGCGCTCGAGCGCCTCTACCGCGGATTCGAGCGCGAGTTGCTGGTGCCCCTGTGGACGGAGATCGGCGACCTGATGCCGCGCCAACCGAAGTCGAAGGCCAGTCCGCATCTGTGGCGCTGGGATCGCCTTGTCGAGCTGGCTTCGGAGGCCGGTCGGATCGTCCCGGTCGGGCGTGGCGGCGAGCGACGCGCGATTGCGCTGGCGAATCCTTCGCTTGGCGGCCGGCCTTTCGCCACGCCTACGCTTTGGGCGGCGATCCAGTACCTGATGCCCGGCGAGGATGCTCCCGAGCATCGCCACACGCAGCATGCCTTCCGCTTCGTTGTCGAAGGGGAGGGCGTGTGGACGGTGGTCAATGGCGATCCGGTGCGCATGTCGCGCGGCGACTTCCTGCCCCAGGCGGGCTGGAACTGGCACGCGCACCACAACGCGGCCACGCAGCCGATGGCGTGGATCGACGGGCTGGACATCCCGTTCTCGTACTACACGGAAAGCCAGTTCTTCGAGGTCGGCCGCGAGCGCATCAGCGCCGGTGAAAAGAGCACGCCCGAACGTTCGCGATCGGAGCGACTGTGGGGCCACCCCGGCTTGCGCCCGCTCTCCCAGGCGGATTCGCCGTCGGCGACGCCCTTGCTCGCCTATCGCTGGGTCGACACCGACAGGGCACTCGCGGACCAGCTCGCGCTTGAACAAGAGGGTCACCAGGTCACGCTGAGCCCGGGCCACGCGGCGGTGCGCTTCACCAATCCGAGCACTGGCGGCGACGTGATACCAACCATCCGCGCCGAGATGCATCGTCTGCGTGGCGGCACCGAGTCGCTCGTGCGGCGGGAGGTCGGCTCGTCGGTGTACCAGGTGTTCGATGGCACAGGGACCGTGACCGTCGGCGAGCGCCGATGGGAAGTGGCTCGCGGCGACATGTTCGTGGTGCCCTCGTGGGCGTCCTTCACGGCGCGCGCGTCCCGCGACGTGCCGAGCCTCGATCTCTTCCGGTTTGGCGATGCGCCGATCTTCGAGGCACTTCACGCGCACCGGATTCAGATCGGCGAACCGGGCGCGTAGCGGCGCAAGAGGCGTCAGGTCGAGATCGCACCGACCCGGCCGCTGTCCTGGCCGAAGAGTTCGAAGATCAGCTCCCTGAGCCATTGATGGATCGGGGAGCGATGCACCTTCGCGTGCCAGAACACGTTGATGGCCACCTCGGGCAGCGCGGCGGGATGCGGGCGATAGCTGAGCTGGAATGGCTCCACGAGGCTCGCGGCCAGCGTTTCGGTCACCGTTGCGACGAGGTCCGTCTCGCGAAGGATGTGCCCGACGCTCACGAAGTGCGGCACCGAGAGGATGATGTTGCGATCGATGCCGGCGCGGCGCAGCAGGTCGTCGACCTTGCCGTGCCCCGTTCCGGCCGAAACGATGGCGAGGTGCTCGGCCGCCTTGAAATCCGCCATCGTGATGCGCTTGCGGTCGAGGCGATGTCCGCGCCGGAACACGCACACATAGCGCTGGCGGAAGAGCTTTCGCTGGAAGAAGCCGCCGCGGAGCTGCGGCAGCGGGCCAATCGAGAGATCGACCTTGCCGGACTCCATGTCCTCGCGAAGATTGGTGACCGAGTTGCGCACCGTGTTGAGTCGCACACCAGGCGCGACTTCGCGAAGGCGCTTCAGCAGCGCGGGGAGGAACACCACCTCGCCGATGTCGGTCATTCCGATCGTCAGAAGGCGCTTCGCACTCGCCGGGTCGAATTGCGGCTGCTGGTTCAGGCCGCTGTGGATCATGCCCAGCGCCTTGCCGACAGGCTCTGCGAGCTGTTCGGCAAAGGGCGTCGGGACCATGCCTGCGCCCGTACGGACGAAGAGGGCGTCCCCGAGGTGGCGCCGTAGCTTGGCGAGTGAATTGCTGACCGCAGGCTGCGAGACACCGAGCGTCTCCGCAACCCTGGAGACGCTGCGCTCTACCGTCAGTTGATGGAAGAGGACGAGGTGGTTGAGATCAAGGTCTGTGAGTTCCATGCGGCGGTGTTATCACAGATCGTGATAACGGGCAAACCGCCGCTGCACTCACGCGGTGGGCATCCGTTCGAATGCCCGCAACGATGGATCGATCGCATCCCACTGCAGACCGCGGACCCTGTAGGTCAGCACCTGAGGCGTGAAGCGGTCGGGCTCGTCGAGGCTGGTCGCCGGCACCGCGATCAGGTCCGGCATCGCTGCGAAGCGCAGGTAGACCGGCGTTCCGCAGACCGGGCAGAAGGCGTGGATCTTCATGTTGCCGCTGTCCCCCGCGACCTCCCAGTGCGTTGCCTCGCCGGTGATCGTCATCTCGGCGCGCGCGGGGAAGGTGAGGTAGGAGCCATGCCCGGTGCCGCTTCGTCGCTGGCAGTCGCGGCATTGGCAATGGTTCTGGAAGATCGGCGCGTGATTCGTCGAATAGCGGATCGCGCCGCACGCGCATCCACCGGTGTAGGGCTGTGTCATGGGACGACTCCTGGTTCAGGCCTCTTTCGGCTTGGCGAAGACGTCGATGCCTTGTCCTGTTTCGAGCAGGGACTTGAGGCTCGAAAGCACGACCGGCCAACCTTGCGTCACGCCCTTGGCCATCCCGCTGCCAACCTCGAGTTCGTCGTGGGTGACGGTCAGCCTGACCATGCCGTCGTAGGGTGCGACATCGAAAGTCACGCGGCTGTAGCTGTCCGGATTGGCCGCCTCGGCGGGGCTCGCCCAGCTGATGACAAGGCGCGTCGGCGGCGACACCTCGAGCACCTTGCCGACGATGTTCACCGTGCGCTGTTCGTTGTCCCGCACGTGCTGCCAGGTCGATCCGGGCTTCCAGTCGGAGACGTTCTCGTGGCCCCAGTAGCGCCGCGCGACCTCCGGTTTCATGATGGCCTCGAACACCTTTTCAGGCGTCGAGCGGATGTAGGTCACGTAGACGAAGCTGGTTTTCTCTTTGCTCATCGTCACTCTCCTTCGAGTTCCTTCTTCAGGTCGTGCAGCAGGCTGAGCCGCCGCCGTTCGAACTTGCGCACCCACCGCTCGTAGACCGCGTGCAGCGGCACCGGATTGATGAAATGCAACTTCTCCCGGCCGCGCCAGACGATGCTCACAAGTTGGGCGTCCTCGAGGAGCCCGATGTGCTGCGTGACCGATTGCCGCGCCATGTCCAGGTGCTCGCAAAGCTCGCCCAGCGTCTGCCCGTTGCTCTCGTAGAGCAGGTCGAGCAGCCTTCTGCGAGTCGGGTCGCTCAGCGCCTTGAAAACCTTGTCAGTGTCCATCCGTTGCGTTCATGCGTGGGCGGATGATATGCAGGCAAATGCCTGCATGTCAACACGGGCAACGCATCGCTCCAACAAAGGAAAAGGGCCGGGGCAGCCTCATCGGCTGCACCCGGCCCGTGCACTTGGGGGCGACCTCAGAAGGCCGCGGGTCTCCATTTGAGGAGGCGCTTCTCGAGCGACGTCAGCAGGAAGTCCGCTGCAAGTGCCACCACTGCCAACACGATCATCGCGGCGAACACGCCACTGGCGTTGAACGCACCTTGCGCGGTCGAGATCAGCAGGCCGATGCCTTCCTTGGCACCGAGAAATTCACCCACAACGGCGCCGACCAGCGCGAAACCGAAGCTCACATGCAGGCTCGCAAGGATCCACGACATGGCCGACGGAATCACGACAGACATGGTGACCTGGCGCGGCGACGCACCGAGGATCTGCGCGTTCGCGATCATGTATTTGTCAGCTTCGCGCACGCCCTGGAAGGCATTGCCGAAAACGACGAAGAACACCATCACCACTGCGAGCGCGACTTTCGACGCCATGCCCAGCCCGAGTGCGATCACGAAGATCGAACCCAGCACCACGCGCGGAATCGAGTTGGCAATCTGGATGTAGAGGCTGAAGACATCCGACAGCAGCTTGTTGCGGCCCAGCAGGATGCCGCAGATCACGCCGGCGATCGAGCCGATGAGGAAGCCGATGACGGTCTCCTCGAGCGTGACCGCGACCTGCATCCACAGCGAGCCTTGTGCAGTCCCTTCGCGCATCCATTCGACGAGCTGGTCCCAGATCATCGAAGGCATCGAATAGAAGAACGGATCGATCCACTTGTGGCGCGCGGCGACTTCCCAGCCGCCCAGTGCAACCACCAGCACCAGCAGACGCAGCGAAATGATCATGGTGCGCCGACGGCGGATGCGCGCCTGCGCGCTTTCGGATTCGCGGGCCAGCGCTTCGTCGCTCAGGACGGCCGGCAAGACGAGTTCGGTCATTGTTGAAGAGACTCCAGGAAACGGGATTCGGCAAAAGGTTCAGGCAAGGACGGCTTCCTGGCGAAGGTCTTCCCAGATGTGCTTGGAGAGCTCGATGAACTGGGGTTCGTAGCGCACCTGCGAAGTCACGCGCGGGCGTGGCAGGTCGATGTCGTAGACACGCTTGAGCATGCCGGGCCGCGCCGAGAGCACGAACACACGGTCGGCGAGCGCGATCGCTTCTTCGAGATCGTGCGTAACGAAGACCACCGAGCCACCGGTGCCCGACCAGAGCTTGAGCAGCTCGTCCTGCATCAGCGTGCGGGTCTGCATGTCGAGCGCCGAGAAGGGCTCGTCCATCAGCAGGATCTCAGGGCTGTTGATGAATGTCTGCGCCAGCGCGACGCGCTTGCGCATGCCGCCCGACAACTGGTGCGGGTAGTGGCCGCCGAACTTGCCGAGGCCCACGCGCTGGATCCAGTCGTTGGCCAACTCGTGCGCTTCCTTCTTCGACTTGCCGCGGAACATCGGTCCGGCTGCGACGTTCTCGACCACGCTGCGCCACGGGAACACTGCATCGGCCTGGAACACGAAACCGATGCGCGGGTCGATGCCCCGCACCGGCTGGCCCATGACCTTCACTTCACCCACCGTGGGGCGCAGCAGGCCTGTGACCATGTTCAGCGTGGTCGACTTGCCGCAGCCCGTCGGGCCGACGATGGCGACGAACTCGCCGCGCGCCACCGACATGCTGAAGTTGCGCAGGGCGACGGTCGCATTGCCGTCTGCCGAGATGAAGCGGAGCGAGACGTCTCGAAACTCGATGGCAGGGGTATCGGTCACTTGGCGCTCGCCGCGAGGTACGCGTTGGTGTAGGTCTTCGACAGATCGATGTTCTTGCTCTTGATGAGAGGCTTGTAGGTGGACAGCACCTTCAGCACGGTCTCGGGTCCGCCGGCGGGCATCTTCGCGTCGGCGGTGAACATCGGGAGCGATGCCGCCAGCGCCTGCACGTACAGCGCCTTGTCGCTGCCGTAGTAGTCGCGCGGCATCTTCTCGGCGATCTCTTCGGCGCTGTGCGTCTGGATGTACTCCATGGTGCGTGCAAAGGCATGGGCGAGCTTCGCGGCCTGCTCCTTGTGCGATTCGGCCCAGGTGTTCTGCACGTAGAAGCTCGCTGCGGGATAGAGGCCGCCCAGCGCCGCGGCCGTGTCCTTCTCGGTGCGCAGATCGACCAGCACCTTCGCGTCGCCGGTCTTGAGCATTTCGGAGACGGTGGGTTCGGTGGTCATGCCGGCCTGGATGCGGTCCTGCTTCATGGCCGCGACGAAGGTGTTGCCGGCGCCCACTGGCAGCAGCGAGTAGTCCTTGGTGGCAACGCCCTGGCGGTCGGCTAGGTAGCGCGTGAGGAATTCGGTGGACGAGCCCAGGCCTGTCACGCCGAGCGTCTTGCCCTTGGCATCGGCCATCGACTTGAAGCCGGGCGCCGCCTTGGTCGACACGAGCTCGACTTCGCCGGGCACCTTGCAGAACACGGCGATGGCTTCGATCTCCTTGCCTTTGCTCTGCAGGTCGATGGTGTGGTCGTAGAAGCCGACCACGCCCTGCACGGCACCGGCGATCAGCTGGTTCTCGGCGTCGACGCCGGCCGGCTGCGATTGCAGCTCGACGTTGAGCCCTTCGTCCTTGAAGTAGCCCAGCGATTCGGCGAGCTTGGCCGGCAGGTAGATGATCTTGTTGATGCCGCCCACCATGATGGTGATCGGCTCGGCCGCCTGGGCGAACGGGGCTGCCGCTGCCATCAATGAACACACGGCGGTGGCGAGCAGGTTGCGGTGGAAGGCGCGCATTTGGGAATGTCTCCTGGGTGTCTGAAAGGTGAAAGCCAGTCTAGGTGGCGCGATCTTTCGGCTTCCTTTCGGCGCGTGTCGCAATTCTTGCTGGTTAACCCTAGGTTCAGCGGCCGCTTCGCGCCTTCCTAGAAT
The DNA here is from genome assembly GCF_014192575.1 of Variovorax sp. Sphag1AA. Taxonomy (GTDB): domain Bacteria; phylum Pseudomonadota; class Gammaproteobacteria; order Burkholderiales; family Burkholderiaceae_C; genus Variovorax. The sequence goes on from NZ_JACHYC010000003.1 coordinate 343,261, forward strand.
CCCGCTCCGTCATGAAACTCCTGCTCGTCGAAGACAACCCGCAGCTCGCCCTGTGGCTGGCCAACCTGCTGCGCGAACAGGACTTCGTCATCGATCACGTCGAGGACGGCGACGCCGCCGATCAGCTCCTGCAGCAGACGCGCTATGACGTGGTGCTGCTCGACCTCAACATTCCGGGCCTGTCGGGCAAGGGCGTTCTGCGACGGCTGCGGGCGCGCCGCGACGATGTGCCCGTGCTGGTCCTGACGGCCACTGCATCGCTCGATCAGAAGGTGATGTGCCTGGAGATCGGCGCCGATGACTACCTCGTGAAGCCTGTCGAAGTGCGCGAGCTCGTGGCGCGCATCAAAGCGCTGGTCCGCCGCCAGGTGCCGGGCAAGGCCAACGACATCTCGTGCGGGGATCTTCAATACGACCTGCGCACGCGTCAGTTCACGCTTGCCGGTGCCGAGCTGGCATTGCCGCCGCGTGAACGCACGCTGCTCGAGACACTGATGCTCAAGGTGGGCAGCACGGTCTCCAAGCAAACGCTGGTCGATGCGATCTTCGGTCTCGAAGACGAGCCCAGCATCGACGCAGTGGACCTCTACGTGCATCGCCTCCGGCGCAAGCTGGAAGCGGCGCAGGCCACCATCATCACCTTGCGCGGCGTTGGCTATCTGCTGCGTACGCGCGACGAAGGCTGACTTGCTGGCAAGCCTGCGCGTTCGACTGGCCGCCTGGCTGCTGTTGCCGCTGTCGGTGTTCGTCGGCGTTTGCGGCTACCTCAGTTGGCGCAACGCCGCGGCGGTTGCCGACTATGTGCAGGACCACGACCTGCTGGCTTCTGCCAAGGTCCTGTCGGAACGCCTGATCTGGGAAGGCAACAACGTGCAGGCCAGCGTGCCGCCGTCGGCGCTGAGCCTCTTCGCTTCGCCCGATCGCGACCAGGTCTTTCTCAGCGTGACCGACGCCGCCGGCACCGTGCTTGCGGGGACGCCCGGGTTTCCGTTGCCCTCGAAGCGGCAACTCCAGGGTGTGGATCGCGCGCAGTGGTACGACGCCGAGTTCAACGGCATGCGGCTACGCGCCGTCGTGACCCAGCGCGCGATGTACGACGTCGGTGGGGGCGCGGAAGTCACTATCGCCGTGGGAAAGACCACCAACAGCCGCGATCACATGCTGCGCAAGCTGTGGCTGCCGACCGTCGGCTTCCTGCTCATTGCGCTCATCCTGGCCATTGCCCTGACCACGCTCGCATTGACCTGGGAATTGCGTCCGGTGCTCAAGTTGAGTCGGCAACTCGCACGGCACGATCCGCTGCGGCTGGACTTCTCGGTCGATCCACGCGCGCTCCACGCCGAACTGCGCCCGGTGGCGGAGACCATCAACAGCTTCGTGCACGAATTGCGAGCGCACTCGGAGGCGCAACGGCGCTTCATCGCCGACGCCGCGCATCAGCTGCGCACGCCGCTCGCATTGCAAGCCTCGCAGATCGAGTACGCGCGCTATACGCGACAGCATCGCGGAGAGTGGGAGACGCGCCGCGCCGACATGGACGCGATGTGGATCGCCATGCAGACCAGCAACCGGCGGCTGGTCGACGTCACCAACAAGCTCCTGCTGCTTGCACAGGCCGAACACCGCGATGCTTCGGCGAGCCTGGAGCGTGTCGATCTCGCGGAAGCAGCCCTGCACTGCATCGAGCAACTGGCTGCGCTGGCCGATCGCCGCCGAATCGACCTCGGCATGGAGCGGCCGGAGGACGCGGAGCCTGTCTGGGTGCGGGCGCAACCCGCGCTGCTCGATGCGCTGGTGAGCAACCTCGTCGACAACGCGTTGCGTTACACGCAGGAGGGCGGTCGGGTGACCGTTCGCCTGGACCGCGTCGGCGATCAGGTGGAACTCTCGGTGGAGGACAACGGCCCCGGCATTCCGGCCGAGGCGCTGGCGCGTGTGTTCGAGCGCTTCTATCGCGTGTCCCAGAACACCGAGGGCACCGGGCTTGGCCTTGCCATCGTGCGCGAGATCGCGCGTGCATTCGGTGCCACGGTTTCGCTGGCTTCCAACGAAGGGGGCCGGACGGGTCTGCGCGCGTCCGTGCTGTTTCCGGCGCAGGGCTAGGCTGCGCGGTTCCAGTCCGTCAGCGACAGGTCCTTGGGCAATTCGAAGTGCGTGTGGCGCGTCAGGAAGCGGATGTCGCAGTCGCCGATGGCGACGACGTCTCCGTGCTGCAACACGCAGTGCTTGACCCGACGGCCATTGACCCGCGTGCCGTTGCGGCTGGCCAGGTCGATGAGCCAGGTGGTGCCGCCTTCGACGCGGAATTCGACGTGGTGCCGGCTCACCTGGGGGTGGTCGATCCGGAGGTCATTGCTTGCATCGCGGCCGACGAGCGTTCGTTCGGCTGACAGTTCGATTTGTTTCGGGGCACTGTTCTTTCGCATCAGGAGCAAGCGGGCCATGAGGTGAAGGTGCAAGGATGTAAGACTTTATGTTACAACAAAGTGTAACCTAAATGCCTACATCGTCGAATTAAATCGACTTCGTACCGAAGCGCACCCGGTATCCCTCGCGCCACAGGCGCAGGCCGTGGTACTTGAACAGGTAGCGCAGCCCGATCGCTGCAGAGCCCAGGCCCGCGGCAGCGGCCACACCCATCGCCCAGCGCGGGCCGAAAGTATCGGCCACCCAGCCCACCACCGGCGCGCCGATCGGCGTGCTGCCGAGCAAGGTTGCCAGCAGGATGGCAATGACGCGACCGCGCAATGCGGGCTCGGTGGAAAGCTGCACGAGGCTGTTGGTCGACGTGGTGATAGTCTGCGCCGCCACGCCGGTCACGATCAGCGCGAGTCCGAAGCCGATGACGTTCGGCATCAGCGCCGCTGTAAGGCAGCTCAGGCCGAACACCGCCGACCCCACCATCAGCAGCCCGAATCGCGGCTTGGCCCTGCGTGCTGCCAGCAGTGCGCCCGTGACCGACCCGATGGCCATGGTCGACGAAAGCAGGCCGTACTGGCTGGGCCCGCCGTGGAACGCGCCGACCGACATCGTGGAGATGAAGATCGGAAAGTTCAGGCCAAACGTGGCCACGAGGAAGAGCATGCCGAGGAGGGCGCGGAGATCGGGCCGGTTCCAGACATAGCGGAAGCCTTCCAGCAGGCCGGCCTTCTTGCGCCCCGGCGCGTCCTGCCGCCGGAACAGTTCGCTCTGGCGCAGGCACGCGAGCGATATCAGCACCGCCAAGAAAGAAAGCGCGTTGAGCAGGAAGGCCTCGCCGGGGCCCGTCGCCGCGATCACCAACCCAGCCACCGCCGGCCCCACCATGCGGGCGGCATTGAAGGACGTGGAGTTGAGCGCCACCGCGTTGGCCAGTTCGGCATCCGAGACCAGCTCGGCCACGAAGGTCTGGCGCGCAGGCGCATCGAAGGCCGCGACGCAGCCCAGCAGCAGAGCAAACACGTAGACGTGCCACAACTGCGCCATGCCGCTTATCGTCAACAGGCCCAGGCCGAGCGCGAGCAGGCCCATCGAGGCCTGCGTGGCGATCAGCAGCTTGCGACGGTTCAGCCGGTCGGCCGCGAGGCCGGTGAAGGGCAACAACGCGAGCTGCGGGCCGAACTGCAGTGCCATCACGATGCCGACGGCGGTCGCGTTGTGGTTCGTCAGATGCGTCAGCACCAGCCAGTCTTGCGCGGTGCGCTGCATCCAGGTGCCGACGTTGGACACCAGCGCGCCGGCGGCCCACAGGCGGTAGTTGCGGATGCGAAGGGAACGGAAGGTATTGCCCATCACGCCTCCAGCAACCGCTGCAGCAGGCGCACGGCGCTGGCCAGCTGCTTCTGTTCGGCCGCCGAGTAGCGTGCGGAGATGGTGCGCTGCAGCCAGTCCTCTCGCGCGGCGCGAACCTGCCGGAAGACCTTGCGCGTCTGCGGCGTGATCGACAGCAGCGTGCGGCGACCGTCGACGGGGTCCGGCGCGCCCTTGATCCAGCCGGCCTCCATCAGCGAGGACACCGTGGCCCCCATGGACTGCGAGCGCACCCCTTCTGCCTGCGCCAGTTCGGTCACCGTGGCGCCGTCCTGGCGCTCCAGCCGGAGGAGCACCGCGCGCTGGGACTCGGTCCAGTCGGCGAGGGAGGCTTCCTGGCGCAGGCGACGGCGCAATTGCCCCGCCAGCATGCGCAGTTCCACGGCCAAGGCGTGGGCTGTGTCGGTTTCGTGATCGGCGAGGTCTGCGGACATGCTTTTGGCCGCCGGTCGGATCGGCAGCATTGGACAGGAAGACTGCGAAGTTTAGCTTCCTATCTTGTCCCTTGCTGCCGTACGGCGAAAGGCTATGGCACAGTCCGCCAGGCGTGGTCAGCCGATCCCCAGCGGCCGCGCCCCTCCAGGAGTTGCAATGAAATTGATGCCCCCCGGATCAGGACGCGCACGGAAAACGCCGGCAGCTGCGACAGGCGCGCATGCCATCGGCACCGTTGCGCTGGGCTCCATCGATTGCCGCCGTGGCGGTCGGTGCCTTGGCCGTCGGAGCCTTGTCGATCGGCCGGCTCTTTGTCGGCCGGGCTCGAATCAAGCGTCTGGAGATCGATGAGCTCGTTGTCCGGCGCGTTCTCATCATGGAAGAGGTGACGATGCCGCCAACGCTGGAGCCCGCGAGCGTCATCGACGATTCGACGTCGCCTTCCGTGACGCCGCGCGGCGAGAAGGTCGCAAGCTAGCGCCTGCGCCAACCGCCACGCGGCCTGCCGGTCTACTTGTGATAGTAGGTCTGGATGCTGCGACGATTCTTGTCGGGCGACTCGACCCACATCATCTGCGACGCGACGGTCGGGTCCGCCCCGAACGCGAGGGTGGTCGCGATGGTGCCGGACGCGCTCGGCAGCGCGGATTTCTCGACGCTGTCGATCGTCACGTAGCCCGCATCCGAACGCTTCATCTGCACATAGGCCTGCGACAGCGGATAGAGGTTGCTCGCGCCGAACGAAATCGTGCCGCCCGCGGTCCCGAAGGCGTTGAATGCGCCGATGGTCGATTCGTCGATCACCGGGAACACGCCGCTCGCGCCAGCCTCCGCCAGCGTGAGCGGGCGCTTCTCGATCTTGAAGCGATAAATGCCGTCGGACGGCGCGCTCGACGACTTCAGCATCGTGTTGCTGCTGTCGTACGGCGTCAGTGTGTATTGCGCGTTGTCCGGAATGGCGGCGATCTGCGCATCGGTCATGCCGGCAGCCGTGGTGTTCGCGCAGGTGGTGGCCAGCAGGTAGGTCTCGGTGCCGATGCCGTCGATCATCCAGCGTCCGCCGAGCGCCGGCGCGGAATAGCGCAGTCCGTTCGCCGGCAGGCCGGGGCCCTGCACGATGATGTAGGCGATGGTGCCGCCGTCATTGGCCGTGTTGGGGTTCTCGATGTTGAACTCGAGGCCCGTCTTCACGCAGTCGGGGCTGTCTGCCAATCCATGGTGCCGCGTGGTGACCGCGAACCACTCGAGGTTGAGCGAACGCTGGTCGCCATGCAGTCGCCACAGTCCATCGGTCAGGCTCTTGCGGACCTTCCAGTTGTCGAGGCGGCCGAGCTCCACGCCGTTGCTCGTCTTAACGGAGAACGACAGGTGCGCGGTCACGCCGTTGGGGTTGTCGTAGTCGATCTGGCGGAACTCGACGTCGGTGAACGTCGCGCCGACGAGCGCCGTGTTCTGCGTGAACTCGACCAGCGAGGTCGCGCGGTCCGCGTCGCTCCAGAGGAAGCCGTTGGTCATCAGCGGCGTCAGGTCCGCATTGGTGGGGGACCCGCTCGCGAACTTCGCGGTGAAGTCCTTGAGCACCTGCCGCACGAGTTCCTGGTCGCTCGCGCCGGAGGCGACATTGGCGTCGCTCAGTGTCGCCGGCGAGGTCTCAGCCGCGGCCTTGACTGCGAGCTGGTCCGTCACCGTGATGGTGTTGAGCACGTTCGAGATGGTCGCCGTGTTCGCCGTTGTGTCGTAGCTCACGCGGATCACGTCGAGCGCCTTGTCGATCGGGTCGGACAGCGGCGTGAACGAGCTGTGAAGCAGGTCGATCGCGGCATCGACGCCGAGCGCGGTCAGCACCGGCAGCAGCTTCTCCTTCAGCTTGGCGACCTCGGCATCGACCAGCGCCTTGTCGGCCAGGCTGCTGTTGCCGCTTTGCTCGAAGCTGTCGAAGTAGTTCTGTGCGAGCTGGCCCGCGATGTTGGAAACGATCAGGTCGGTGAGCTGCGTGATGTTGATACGGCCGTTCAGGTCGGCCTGGGTTGCGACCGAATGCACGACCGCGCGAACGCCGTTGGCGGTGCCCTCGGCGCGGAACACGAACGGCGCGGTCATGCCGGTCACGTCGATGGAATAGCTGCCGTTGGTGCCGATCGGCGAGGTCCGGGTCGCGCCCAGTGCGTCCTTCACGGTGACGGTGCCGACCAGCGGCGCGCCGACCGCTGCGACGCCGGTGATCGAGGTGCTCGACTGCGTGCCCGATCCGCTGCTTGACGTGCCCGTGCTGGTGCTGCTCCCGGTGCCGAGCGCACCGAGGCCGCTGCTGCCGCCGCCTCCACCGCCACATGCGGCCAACGAGGCCGCCAGTGCGAGGACGGCACCATGAATTCCCCAACGCTTTGCTGATTTCATCGAACTCTCTTTCGGTCTTTTGAAGGATGACCCAGAGAGGCTACTGACGGGCTGTTCAGCTCACATCCCTTGTTCATGGGGTGGGGGTCCCCAAGAAATTTCGTCGGGACGTGCGAATATTCACACCCCGCCTCCCACCTCGCCGCCTTTCCGCCGAAATGTCGAATCCAGACTCCATCAGCGTCGCCCTTGTCGAAGATGATCCGGCCATGCGCAATGCCCTGGAGCGCGTGATCCGTGCCGAGCCGAGCCTGCGCTTTGCGTTCGGTGCTTCGACCGCCGCCGAACTGCTTGCGTGGTTCGAGACCCATCCGACCGATGTGCTTCTGGTGGACCTGGGCCTGCCGGATCTGCCGGGCCTCGAAGTGATCCGGCGCTGCCGCGAGATGCAGCCGCAGTGCGCGACCATGGTGCTGACGATCTTCGGCGACGAGGTCAACATGCTCAGCGCCTTCGAAGCAGGGGCCAGCGGCTATCTGCTGAAGGACGGCACCGAGGCCGACCTGGCCGCGCACATCCTGAGCCTTCATGCAGGCGGCTCGCCGATGTCACCGACCATCGCGCGGCAGCTTCTCGTGCGATGGCGGGGGCGTGCCCCCGCGCAGCCCACGGCAACTCCCGCAAGCGACGCGCTGTCGCCGCGCGAAACGGAAGTGCTGAGCCTGATCGCACGTGGCTTCACCTATTCCGAGGTGGCCGAGCGGATGGACATCCTCCTGTCGACGGTTCAAAGCCACGTGCGAAACATCTACGGCAAGCTCGATGTGCACAACAAGGCCGAGGCCCTGTTCGAAGCACGGCAGCTCGGCATCCTGAACTGACTGGCGGACGGCGAAGCGTCTATCGCGTCATCGCACCGGCCTGCTGTCCGAACGAAAGCGCCAGGAAGTCCACGAACGCCCGCACCCGGGCGGCCATCTGGTGGCGCTGGGGGTAGACCGCGTAGATGTCCGCGTCCGGGGTGAAGTACTGCGGCAGCACCTGCACCAGCCGTCCGTTGCGCAGGTAGCGCTCGATGTCCCACTCGGCCCGCATCAGGATGCCGTGACCCTCGAGAGCCCAGTTGACGGCGATCTCGCCATCGTTGGTCGTCAGGTTGCCGCGTATCTTCACCGTCTCGGTGCTCGCGTTGCGGCCCCGCCCGCTCGCAAGTCGCCACACGCCATAGGCTTCCTCGCCCTGGCGGATGCCGATGCAGTTGTGCTTCGTCAGGTCGTTCGGCACCTTGGGGATTCCTCGCTTGGCCAGATAGGCCGGTGCCGCGCACAGCAGGCGCCGGTTGGCCGCAATGTTCCGCGCGATGACCCGGCTGTCGGGTGGCGCACCGAAGCGCACGCAGACATCGAATGTGTCCTCGGTCAGCGCCGGTGGATTGACGGACAACTGCAGCTGCACTTCGACGTGCGGGTGCTTCCGTACGAAGCGCGAGATGAGCGGCGCCACATGGCTGCGACCGAACCCCAGCGTGGCGTTCACTCGCAGCAGGCCCTTCGGCGTTGCCTTGGAAACGCCCAGCAGCTCCTCAAGGCCATCGATCTCCCCGAGGATGCGGCGCGCATGTTCCAGGTAGAGCTCGCCTTCGGGCGTAAGGCTCATGCGGCGTGTCGAGCGATTGACCAGCAGCACCCCGACCCGCGATTCCATCAGTGCAAGGTGCTTGCTTACGGCTGGCGTGGTCACGCCGAGTTCGCGTGCCGCGGCGCTGAGGCTGCCGGCACTTGCAAGCGTGGAAAAGAAGCCGAGATCCGCCGGCACGATCGCGTTCGTCATGGACGCTCCACTCTCGAACTCAGGTTAACAATGGGTTCACTTTAGCGACGATCCGGATGGGCGTCGAATTCTTACAGTCTCCCTACCCCCTCACCACCATACGGAGACAGCCCATGAAGACGTACAAGATCGCAACCATTCCCGGCGACGGCATCGGCAAGGAAGTCGTGCCCGCCGGGCAGCAGGTTCTCGAGGCACTGGCCTCGGCCGGCAGCAGCTTCCGCTTCGAATTCGAGAATTTCGACTGGGGCGGAGACTACTTCCGCGAGCACGGCGTGATGATGCCGGACGACGGCCTGAACGCCCTGCGCAACAAGGACGCGATCCTGTTCGGCTCGGCCGGCGACCCGCACATTCCCGACCACATCACGCTCTGGGGCCTGCGCCTGAAGATCTGTCAGGGCTTCGACCAATATGCCAACGTGCGTCCGACGCGCATCCTGCCCGGCATCGACGCACCGCTGAAGCGCTGCAAGCCCGAGGACCTGAACTGGGTCATCGTGCGCGAGAACTCCGAAGGCGAATACTCGGGCGTCGGCGGCCGCGTGCATCAGGGTCACCCGACCGAAGCGGCCACGGACGTATCGATGATGACCCGCGCGGGCGTCGAGCGCATCATGCGCTTCGCCTTCAGGCTGGCCCAGTCGCGGCCCCGCAAGCTGCTGACCGTCATCACCAAGAGCAACGCACAGCGCCACGCGATGGTGATGTGGGACGAGATCGCCACGCAGATCGCGAAGGAATTCCCGGATGTCACCTGGGACAAGGAACTGGTGGATGCGTCCACCGCCCGAATGATCAATCGCCCGGCCTCGCTCGACACCATCGTCGCGACCAACCTGCACGCCGACATCCTGAGCGACCTGGCCGCCGCACTCGCCGGCAGCCTCGGCATTGCGCCCACCGGCAACATCGACCCCGAGCACCGCTATCCGTCGATGTTCGAGCCCATCCACGGCTCGGCCTTCGACATCATGGGCAAGGGGCTGGCCAATCCCGTCGGCACCTTCTGGTCCGTCGTGATGCTGCTGGAGCACCTCGGTGAGTTCGATGCGGCCAAGCGCGTCATGCGGGCGGTCGAGGCCGTGACGGCGGACCCCTCGCTGCACACGCGCGATCTCGGTGGCACGGCAACGACGGCGCAAGTCACCCAGGCCGTGTGCGATCAGGTCACGGGCGGCGCGCAGCGCAAGGCAGCCTGACGACCGCCGCCCCGGCTGCGAGGCAGCGGCCGGGCCTCCTTTCGTGAACACCCCAGAAGCAGCCGCCAAGCGCTGCCGGGTCGAGCTCGTGCCCACATATCCACCAGGAGACAAATCATGCGCCGCTTCTTCGGCACCCTGTACGTCCAAGTGTTGATCGGCGTGTTCGCCGGTGCGGCACTCGGCTTCTTCGCCCCCAATTTCGCCAGCGACTTCAAGCCGATGGGGGACATCTTCATCAAGCTGATCAAGATGGTGTTCGCGCCCATCATCTTCGCCACGGTCGTGCTGGGCATCGCCCGGATGGAGAACATGAAAGAGCTCGGCCGTGTCGGCGTCCGGGCTCTTCTCTATTTCGAGATCCTCTCGACCTTTGCACTCGCACTCGGACTCGTGGTGGTGAACATCGTCGGGCCGGGCCGTGGAATGAACATCGACCCCGCCCAGCTCGACACCAAGGCGATCGCGACCTACACGGCGGCCAGTGCCAAGCCCGAAGGCTTCGTCGACTTCGTGATGCACCTGGTGCCGACCAGTCTCTTCGACGCGCTCGCGAGGAACGACATCCTGCAGATCCTCGTCTTCGCCACGATGTTCGGCATCGCGCTCTCCCACATCGGCCCGCGCGCCAAGCCGGTCGTGGATTTCCTCGACTCGTTCACGCACGGCGTCTTCGCGGTCGTCGGAATGATCATGCGCGTCGCACCGCTGGCCGCGTTCGGCGCGATGGCGTTCACGGTGGGCAAGTACGGCCTCGGCTCGATCGTCTCGCTCGGCAAGCTGATGGGCACCATGTACATCACCTGTTTCCTGTTCGTGGCGCTGGTGCTCGGCGCGATATCGCGACTGTCGGGATTCAGCCTCTGGAAGTTCCTCAAGTACATCAAGGACGAGCTCTTCACCGTGCTCGGCACGAGTTCGTCGGAATCCGTCGTGCCGCAGTTGATGCGCAAGCTGGAGCACGCCGGCGTGTCGAAGCCGGTGGTCGGCCTGGTCGTGCCTTCCGGCCTGACCTTCAACCCCGACGGCCAGTGCATCTACTACACGATGGCGGCCATCTTCATCGCGCAGGCAACGAACACGCCGCTCTCGCTCACCGACCAACTCGTGGTGCTGGGCGTGCTGATGCTGACGTCCAAGGGCTCTGCCGGTGTCACCGGCTCCGGCTTCATCACGCTGGCGGCGACGCTCGCCTCGATGGGCAAGATTCCGGTGGCCGGCATGGTGCTGCTGCTCGGCGTGGACCGCTTCATGTCGGAAGCACGCGCCATCACCAACACGATCGGCAACGCGGTGGGCACCATTGCCATCGGCCGCTGGGTCGGCTCGGTCGACCGGCAGCGCCTGGCACAGGTGCTCGACGGCAAGACCGATCCGGAGGACCTGGAAGAGCTGTACGAAGGTGACGAGGATGCACCGTCCGGCGTCGTGAAGCCGATCCGCGCCGACCTCGGCGGCGTACGCGTCGCGGCCTGAGCCGGGTGAGAACCGTCATGAAGCTGGTCGAACCGCTCATCGCCTTGCGCGCCATGTTCGACGCCTCGATCGCTGCCGCGCAGCCTGCCTTGTGTGTCCCGCGCCATCTGCCGGAACCCCCGAAGGGTCGAGTGGTCGTGATCGGTGCCGGCAAGGCCTCCGCAGCGATGGCTCGTGCGGTCGAAGACCACTGGCGCGGTCCGCTCACCGGGTTGGTGGTGACGCGCTACGGGTATGCAGTGCCATGCGAGCGCATCGAGATCGCCGAGGCAGCGCATCCGGTACCCGACGCGGCTGGCGAAACCGCGGCACGGCGCATGCTGGAGATCGTGCGGGGCCTCACGAGCGATGACCTCGTGCTGTGCCTGATCTCCGGCGATGGATCGTCGCTCCTGCCGCTCGCGCTGCCTGGGTTGACGCTGGAGGACAAGCAGGCGCTCAACCGCGCCTTGCTCGCCAGCGGCGCCAGCATCAGCGAGATGAACTGCGTCCGGCGTCACCTGTCGGCCATCAAGGGCGGGCGACTGGCTGCAGCGTGCCATCCGGCGCGGGTCGTCAATCTGCTGTTGTCCGATGTGCCGGGTGACGATCCGGTCGACATCGCATCGGGGCCCACCGTCGCGGATGCCTCGACCTGCGCCGACGCGCTCGCCATCCTGCGCCGCTATCGGATCGACGTGCCGCCCCGTGCGCTTGACTTGCTTGAGTCGGGCGAAGGTGAGACCTTGAAGCCGAACGATCCCCGCCTTCCGCGCATCGAGACCCGCTTCGTCGCAACCCCTCAGATGGCGCTCGAAGCAGCGGCTGCGGTCGCATGGGACGCGGGACTGACGCCATACATCCTCGGCGACGCCATCGAAGGCGAAGCGCGCGAGGTCGCAAAGACGATGGCCGGCATCGCACTGCAGGTCGCACGCCTCGGCCAGCCCGTCGCGGCCCCGTGCGTGCTGCTCTCCGGTGGCGAAACCACCGTCACGTTGCGCGGAAAGGGCAGAGGCGGCCGCAATGTCGAGTTCCTGCTCTCGCTGGGTATCGCGTTGAACGGCGAGCCTGGCATCCACGCGCTGGCTGGCGACACGGACGGTGTCGACGGACAGGAAGAGATCGCCGGCGCATTGCTCGCACCGGACACGCTGTCGCGCGCCTGGAAGCAAGGCATGAACCCACGCGAGCGGCTCGATGACAACGACGGACACGGCTTCTTCGAGACGCTCGGTGACTCGGTGGTGACCGGTCCGACGCTGACCAACGTGAACGACTTCCGCGCGATCGTGATTGCACCCGATCGCGCCAACAGGAGAGACTGAAATGCGCAGAAACAAGCACGCGAAGATCGTGGCCACACTGGGCCCGGCGAGTGATGAACGACAGACCATTCAGGCGCTGTTCGACGCAGGCGCCGATGTGTTCCGGCTGAACTTCAGCCACGGAACCCACGAGGACCACAAGCGTCGCCTAGACCTCATCCGCGAAGTAGAACGCGACAGCGGACGGCCCATCGGCGTGCTGCTCGACCTGCAAGGCCCCAAGCTGCGCATCGGCACCTTTCCGGAGGGCTCGATCCAGCTCGTCGAAGGCAAGGGGTTCCGTGTCGATCTCGACACCAAGACACCTGGCAGTGCGACGCGCGTGGCGCTGCCGCATCCCGAGATCTTCGCGGCGCTGGAGGCGGGCACCGAGTTGCTTCTCGACGACGGCCGTCTGCGCCTGCGAGTGGAGACCTTCGGCAAGGACTTCGCCGAAACCCGCGTGGTGATCGGCGGCAAGCTCTCGGACCGAAAGGGCGTGAACGTGCCCGGGGTCGTGCTGCCGCTCTCGGCCCTGACCGAGAAGGACCGTGCCGACCTGGCCTACGGACTCAAGCTGGGCGTCGACTGGATCGCGCTGTCGTTCGTGCAGCGCCCGGAGGACATCATCGAAGTCCGCACCATCGTCGATGGGCGCGCGGGTATCGTTGCCAAGCTGGAGAAGCCGGCCGCAATCGCTTCACTGGATGCCATCCTCGCGGAGACAGACGCCGTGATGGTCGCGCGCGGCGACCTCGGTGTGGAGATGCCTGCGGAGCAGGTGCCATCCATCCAGAAGCGGATCGTTCGCGCATGTCGCCGCGCTGGTAAGCCGGTCATTGTCGCGACCCAGATGCTCGAATCGATGGTCACCGCACCGGTGCCAACCCGGGCCGAAGCGTCGGATGTGGCAACCGCGATCTACGAAGGTGCGGACGCGGTCATGCTCTCTGCGGAATCGGCCAGCGGCCGCTACCCAGTGGAGGCGGTGAAGATGATGAGCAGCATCATCACGCACACCGAGAGCGATCCGAACTACCGCTCCGCCATCGACGCGTCGCGCACGGAACCCGTCGCCCGCACCGCCGACGCCATTGGACTGGCGATGCGCGACATCACCGGCCTGCTCAGCGCGGCGGCCACCGTCGCGTATACGAGCTCGGGCTACTCGGCCCTGCGCATGGCGCGCGAACGTCCGCGCGCGCCCATCATCGGGATGACGCCCCGGTTGGCTACTGCGCGCCGACTGGCGCTCGCATGGGGCGTGCATGCCGTGCTCTGCCACGAAGTGGTGGACGTGCCGGAAATGAGCGAGCTCGCTTGCCGCACGGCACTCAAGGAAGGGTTCGGCACGTCGGGCCAGACCGTCGTCATCTCAGCCGGCATGCCCTTCGGCACCTCCGGCACCACCAACCTCCTGCGCATCGCGCAGATCTGATCGGGAAACAACACATGGCATCGATCCAGCAAATCCGCGGCTTCGAGATCCTCGATTCGCGAGGCAATCCGACGGTCGCTGCGGAGGTCGCCGAGTTGGGTCGGCACGCCGTCTTCGCAGGGCGATCGGCCATCCGAAGTCGCCACTGACAAGGAGACAACGGTTCGCTGTGCCCGCTCAGAACGCGTGGCGAATGCCGAAGTCGTAGCCGTAGCCGCGGTCCGCGCGATAGCCCGGTGCAGCCGAATTGATCGCGTTCGTGTAGCCGGGCGCGACGGCTGCCGATGCGACATTGACGACGGCGATCGCTGCGCCGTTCTCGTTCTTCGTCACGGCGAAGGTGGAGTAGAGCGCAGTGCGCTTCGACAGGTTGTAGATGTAGCCGAGCGCGAACTTCTCCGCCTTCGGATCAGGCGTGAGCATCGGCACCGGGCCGAACTTCGTGAAGTTAAAGAACTGGCCCTTGACTTGGGCGTACGACGCCTTGATCTGGCTCGCGCCGATGGGCACGCTCAAGCCGACGATGAAGTTGTTCGTGTTCACGTCCAGTGGGGGCGTCAGCGTGGGCGTGAAGGGGAAGGCTGCAACGTTCGCGAAATCGGTCTTGACGTCCACGCGTGAGTACTCGCCATAGAGCTTCACAAGCCCGAAGTCATACGACGCGCCGAGGTTGGCGGTGTTCACGTTGGTGGTGGAGCCGTAGAAGTAGTTGTCGGCGATCGTGCTGGTGCCGAACGCGATCGCTGTATCGAGCGGGCCGTTGGCGTAGCCGACGCGTGCGCCGACGTAGCGACCAGTGCGTGAATTGTTCGTTGCCTTGGGGTCGTTCTGCACCTGCACACCGGTAACGTTTTCGTTGAACGCGTACATCGCCTGGCCATAGAAGCCACCCAGTCCGCCCGGCAGGAAGTAGCTCACCGAGTTGGCCTTGCGCGCGTAGTTGCCACGATTGAGCGACAGCGTGGGCAGTGCGCCACCGAGTGTCTGTGCGATGAGCGAAGTGCCGACGCCGACCACCCCGAACGGATCGAAGACCGCGTCGTTCCAGAACGTCGGGTTGTAGTCGCGGCCCAGGCGCACTTCGCCGGCGGGCATGATCAGGCTCACCGTCGAGCGACGATCGAAGAGGATGCCGGTCGGCGACGTGCTGCCGTTGTCGGGCCACAGAGTCGATTCGAGCCAGAACGCGGCCGCATAGCCGCCTCCGAGGTCCTCCTGACCGCGGAACCCCAGGCGCGAGGATGCATTGCCACTGTTCGACAGCGCCCATTGGCTTTGCTTGATGTCGGGCTTCGGCGTCGTGGGCAGCACACCGTTGTTCTGATACTTGCTGGTCGCTTCGTAGTAGCTGACGCCGACGTCCACGACGCCAAAGAGGGTGAGGGAAGACTGCGCCGAGGCTGCGCCGGCCGCTGCGAGAGTCGAAAGCGCGATGAGTGTTTTTTTCATGTGTGATGTTGGAGAAACTGGAAGACGCCCAGACGGGCGGCCTGTAAGTTACGGCCCATCCCCACTGCGAACCCCCCCGAGAAGAGGGGGACGGGTTTCACCCATATCCAACCGCTCGTCTGCTGGCCGCGCCTGTGAGACCCGGCGGCTCGGCCGATGACGGCGACCCAGCCGGAGGTCTTGAATTCCGGTTCGGGAAATCCTGCCTCTGGCATGTTCGGCACGTCGGTCAGGGCGCGCGTGAGCACGTGCAGGCCGCCACCCGCCGGGGTGGCGACCACGAAGGTGAGCGTCTTGGTCAGGCAGGCCGGGGCGCGCCGCAGGGCCAGAGGTTTGTGCCGTGTGCCGTTACGCCACCGCCCGCGCCTGCCCGGCCCAGTGGGGTGCGCGCAGGTCGCGCTTGAGGATCTTGCCGGCGCCCGAGAGCGGCAACTCGCTGCGGAACTCCACCGTCTTGGGGCACTTGAAGCCGGCGACGAACTCGCGGCAGTGCGCACGGATCTCCTCTTCGGTCAGGACCACGCCGGGCTTGGGCATCACGACGGCGTGCACCGCTTCGCCCCACTGCGCGCTCGGCACGCCGATGACGGCGCACATCGCGACGCCAGGATGGCGCGAGATCGCGTTCTCGACCTCGGCCGAAAACACGTTCTCGCCGCCCGTCACGATCATGTCCTTCATGCGATCGACGATGAAGATGTGTCCGGCCTCGTCCATGTATGCGCCATCGCCGGTCCATAGCCAGCCATCCTTCAGCGCCTTGGCCGTCTCGTCCGGCTTGTTCCAGTAGCCCTGCATGACGTTGGGCCCGCGCACGATGATCTCGCCCACCGTGCCGCGCGGCAGTTCGCGGCCTTCCGGATCGACGATTCGGACGTGGATGCCGACGACGCCCCGCCCCACCGAGCGCGACAGCCCGCTCCTGCGTGCCGGCTCGGTGTGGTTCTCGGGCGGATTGCTGGCGATGATGGGGCTGGCCTCGGTCATTCCATAGGAATGCGACAACTGCAGCCAAGGCATGCGCTCGAGCACCAGTTCCACCGTGGCTGCGGCGCTGGGCGATGCGCCATAGGCCAGCCGCTGCAGACTGCCGAGCTTGTACTTGTGGAAGTCCGGGTGCGCGATCAGCATCTGGATCATGGTTGGCACCAACATGGTCTCGTCCACCGATTCGCGCTCGATGGTCTGAAGCACCTGGACGGCATCGAAGCCGGGCAGCACGACGTGCGTCTCGCCCGCCATGAACTGCACCATCGCGCGGCCCAGCCCTCCGATGTGGAAGAGCGGCGCTACATGCAGATTGCGCCCACCCCGCAGCGGCGGCATCTCGGCCATGCGCTGTACGGCCGCAGACCCCAGGTTCGTGTGCGAGAGCATGACGCCCTTGGGAAAGCCTGTCGTGCCTCCCGTGTACATGATGGCGGCAAGATCGCTCCCCCCACTGCCGGCATCAGGAACGGGCGCGGCCTCGTCGATGAGCTGCTCGTAGGACGCCATGTCCTGCGGCGGCTCTGCGTCGCCGGCGTAGATGAACAACGGCGGTGCCTTGGCCGTCCTGCGAATGCCATCCACCATGTGCAGGAATGCGTCGTCAACGATCAGGATGCGTGTGTCGCAGTCGTCGAGCGAATAGACGATCTCTGGCACGCTCCAGCGGATGTTCACGGGGTTGATCACGCCCGCGTTCCACCACACCGCCATCACGTATTCGAGATAGCGGTCCGAGTTGAGGGCCAGCATGCCCACGCGATCGCCGGGCTGCATGCCGAGCGAGCGCAAGGCGCCCGCCAGGCGCGCCACGCGGTCAGCCATTTCGCGGAAGGTCCGACGCCGGTCGTGGAAGATGGTCGCCAGACGGTCAGGGGTTTGTTGCAGCGAGCGCTGCAGGCTCAGAGTGAGATGCATAGGGGAGACAGGGAACAGCGGTGCGAATCAGCGGGAGGTCGGCGTCAGGCGTGAATCCATGAGAACCAGTCGCGCGGCCTGCGCGCCGACGTCGCCGAACAACTGATCCAGGACATGCACGCGGCGCAGGCAGTGGCCCACCGCGTATTCCTCGGTCATGCCGATGCCGCCGTGCGACTGGATGGCCGCCTGGCACAGCGAGCGCGCATAGCGGCCGATGGCCAGCTTGGCGCGCGGCAGGTCCATGGCCGACTCAGGTGTATCCGGCGAGTCGGCGGCGACCGCCGCGGCAATGGCGAGGCTGCGTGCCAGTTCGAGCTGTACCGCCATCTCGGCGATGCGATGACGCAGCGCCTGGTACTGGCCGATCGCGCGGCCGAACTGCTGGCGCGTGTTGACGTACTCGGTGGTGAGGGCGAAGGCGCGCTCCATGGTGCCGACCATGTCGGCGCAGACGGCAGCCGTGCCTGCGGCAAGCGTGGCCGCAATCGCGTCGCGGGCGCGTGCACCGTCTGCCGGATCGCCCAGCGGTTCGGCCACGGCATCGCGCAGCGTCAATTCGGCGGCGGCTGTGTCGTCGATCAGGCGATGGTCACGCAACGCCACACCGGCTGCTTGCGAGTCGACCAGGAACAACATCCGCCCATCGGCGTCACCGGGCTCGCCGTGCGTTCGCGCCGTGACCACCAGGCGGTGGGCGTGTGCGCCGTGCAGCACCAGAACCTTGCCACCGTCCAGGCGCCAGCCCTGCGGCGTTTGGCGCGCGCGGGTCTCGACCCACAGCGGTTCGTGGCGCGCCGTCGTCTCGTCAAGCGCAAAGGCCATTCGCAGCTCGCCGCTCGCGAGTGCCGGCAGTAGTGTGTCCCGCTGTGCATTGCTGCCCGCCTCGCGAACGGCGGTGGCGGCGAGCACGCTCGACGCCAGGTAAGGCTCCAGCAGAAGTGCACGGCCGCAGGCCTGCAGCACTGGAAGACGGTCCGTGGCGCCGCCTCCCAGGCCGCCGAAGGCCTCGGGGATGCCCAGGGCCGTCACGCCCAGTTCGGCCAGTTGGCCCCAGAGCCCGACGCTCCAGCCGGGCTCGCTGGCCGCGATGGCACGGCGCTGCTCGAAGCTGCAGTGGTCCGTCAGCAGGCGCTCGAGGCTGTCTGCAATCTGCTGTTGTTCGTCGCTCAGGTTGAAGTTCATTTTTTGCTTATCCCAGGAGCTGCTTGGCGAGGATGTCTTTCTGGACCTCGCTCGAGCCGCCGTAGATGGTCGCGGCGCGTATGAAGAAGTAGCGCGACACGGCACCGGCCTGCGCGTGTGATTCGCCATCGCGCCGTTCCAACCCGGCCGGGCCTGACAGGCGTGCAAGCAAGGCGGTGAGCTCCTGCATCAGCTCCGAGCCCTTGAGCTTGAGCACCGAGGCAAAGGCGGGCATCTTGCGGCCCATCTCCGGATCGGTCAGGAAGCGCCAGTTGGTGAGTTCGAGCGCACGGACTTCCGCGCCCAGCATGGCCAGCTCGGTCGCGAGCTTTGGGTCGTCGATCAGGCGCCGATCTCCCTGGCGGGTGGCGGCCGCCAGTTCGCGCGCGCGCTCCAGGCGCTCCCAACACAGGCCCACGCTGGCAATGGTGGCGCGCTCGCTGCCCAGCAGGTACTTGGCGCAATCCCAACCGCGGCCTTCCTCGCCGATCATGTTCGACACCGGTACACGCACGGCGTCGAAGAACACTTCGTTGAGGTGGTGCTCCCCGTCGATCGAGACGATGGGGCGCACAGATACGCCTGCAGAACGCATGTCGATCAGCAGGAATGAAATGCCGTCCTGCTTGCGCGCAGCGCTCTCGGTGCGCACCAGCGCGAAGATCCAGTCGGCGTTGTGGGCGCCGGTGGTCCAGATCTTCTGGCCCTCGACGATGTAGTGGTCGCCGTCGCGCGTGGCCCGGGTGCGCAGTGATGCGAGGTCGGAGCCGGCGCCGGGTTCGGAGAAGCCCTGGCAGAACCACAGGTCGAGGTTGGCCAGTTTGGGCAGGAAGAAGCGCTTCTGCTCCTCGGTGCCGAAGCGCAGCAGCACCGGCCCGAGCATGGCGACGTTGAAGGCGAGTGGCGTCGGCGCGCCCGCTCGCTGCAATTCGTCCAGCAGGATTAGGCGTTCGATGGTGCCCAGGCCCGCACCTCCGTATTCATTGGGCCAGTGCGGCGCGGCCCAGCCGCGCTCATGCAGGATGCGCTGCCAGGTCACCGTGTCCTGCTTGTGAAAGGCGCTGCCGTTGCGCACGCGCTCGCGGATGTCGGCCGGCAGGCGCTCGCGGATGAAGGCACGCGCTTCCTCGCGGAAGGCCTTTTGCGAGGCAGTGAGTTCGAGGTCCATCGGGAGAAGAAGGAGAGGGTGAATGAACGGGTCTGCAGGCGCAGGGTTCGCGCTTCAGGCGGCGCGCCGATGCGGCGGCCACAGCAGCTGCATGGCCTGGCCGTCGATGCGATAGGCCTGGCAGCTGTCGACGAGCATCGGACGGGGCAGAGGGCCCTCCTTGCGATGCGCCTCGCTGATGATGTTCGTCTCGCGCCAGAGCGAGAACCAGGTCTGGATGGCCGTCGTGGCAAGGGGGCCGAGCAGCTCGGTCAGGTGCGTGCAGCCTTGGGCGCCTCCGAAGAGGGACTTCACCTTCTTCGAGAAGCCGGGGCCGATCTTCAACCCTACCAACTCCTGATAGCGTGCGTTGCTGTCTCCGCAATAGGGGGTCGGTGCCGCGACGGTGTGAGCCTGCACCTGGCGGATCACCATGTCCGTGTCGAAGCTGACGACCAGGCGCATGTCGTGCAGCGCCTCGCCGGCCGAAAGGCGCTTGAAGAACATCTCGGTCCCGTCGGGCGAAATGTCCTTCATCGTCGCTTCGACGTCGAACAGGCCGTCGTCGCGCAGGTAGCCTGTGCATTGCACCTGTCGTGTGTGCAGCAGGCGGCGCCCTTGCGCCATAGCCTGATCGCGTTCGAGTTGCACAGGGGTCTCCAGTAGATCTGTCGTAAGGCTGATGCCGGGGCTTCGAAGATAGGTCTTGGCACCTGCCTGCGTGCCCACCCCGCTCGGGGGGGCGTGCAGCAATTAATAAACCAGTTTAATATCCACGTGTTTATGAAATACGACCACACGCAGCGTTTCAGCTTCCTGGTCAACCATGTGGCCAAGCTGCACGGTGGCCATTTCGACCGGCTGGCACGCGAACGACTCGGACTGTCGCTGGCCCAGTGCCGCCTGATCGGCGCGCTGGCCACTCATGAAGGCGCGGTCCCACTTTCCCAGGCAGAGCTCGCACAGCGGCTGGAACTCAGCGCGATGGGCGTGGCCGCCCTGTGCGACCGCATGGAAACGGCGGGCTGGATACGCCGGGAAACGTCGCCCACCGATCGCCGGGCGAACTGGGTGCACCCGGAGCCGCGCGCGCTGACCGCGTTCGACGAAGCCCTGAAGATCAGCGACGAGGTGCAGGCGCACGGCTTGCGCAAGCTGAGCGCGGCCGAGCGCAAGCAACTCATCGCGCTGCTTGGCAAGGCGCGCGAAGGGCTGCTGGCCTGGGAGCCTGCCGCCGCGGAAGGGGGGAAGGCATGAGCGCGTCCACCACCTTCCCCGTGCCCAATCGCGGAATGATCACGATCTCGATCATGCTCGCGACCATCATGCAGGCGCTGGACACCACCATCGCCAACGTCGCGTTGCCGCACATGCAGGGCAGCCTGCAGGCCTCGCAGGACCAGATCACCTGGGTGCTGACTTCCTACATCGTCGCCTCGGCCATCGCGCTGCCGCTCACCGGCTGGCTGTGCGGGCACTGGGGGCGCCGGCGGGTCTTCCTGGTCTCGGTGGTCGGCTTCACGATTGCGTCCGCGCTGTGCGGGCTTGCCGGCTCGATGACCGAGATCGTCGCTGCGCGGCTGCTGCAGGGCATCTTCGGGGCGGCGCTGGTTCCGTTGTCTCAAGCGGTGCTGCTGGATATCAATCCGCCGCAGAAGGTCGGCCAGGCCATGGCGATCTGGGGCGCCGGCATCATGGTCGGCCCGATCCTCGGGCCGCTGCTGGGCGGCTGGCTCACCGATCAGTTCGATTGGCGGTGGGTGTTCTTCATCAACCTGCCCGTGGGGCTGTTCGCGCTGTGGGGCATCGGGCGATATCTCCCTGAAAGCCGTCCCCGCGCGGAGAAGCTCGACGTCTTCGGCTTCGTCACGCTGAGCCTCGGCATCGGTCTCCTGCAGTTGTTTCTCGATCGCGGCGAGCAACTCGACTGGTTCGATTCGTGGGAGATCCGCCTGGAAGCGGCCGGCGCCGTGATCGCGCTGGCATTCTTCGCGGTGCACACCTGGACGGTGCAAGGCGCGAGCTTCCTCAACCGCGAGCTGCTGAAGGACCGCAACTTCGTCACCGGGCTGCTGTTCGCCTTCATCGTCGGCATGATCCTGTTCGCCACGATGTCGCTGCTGCCGACCTTCCTGCAGGGCCTGATGGGCTACCCGGTGGTCTACACCGGCGCCGTCACCGCGCCCCGCGGCGTGGGCACGATGATCGCGATGATGGTCGTCGGCCGGCTGGTTCAGCGCGTGGACGTGCGAGGGATCATGGCGGTGGGCTTCGGGCTCACGGCCTTCTCGCTGTGGCAGATGACGCGCTTCACGCCCGACATGGACAGCACGCTGATCATCACCTCGGGCTTCATCCAGGGGCTGGGCATCGGCTTCACCTTCGTGCCGCTGTCGACCGCCACCTTCGCCACGCTGGCGCCGCATCTGCGGCACCAGGGCACGCCCATCTTCAGCCTTCTGCGCAACATCGGCAGCAGCGTCGGGATCTCGATCGTCCAGGCCCTGTTGACCGAAGGCTCGAGCAGCGCGCACGCCAACCTGGCGTCGCTGGTGGCGCCCGGCAATGCGGGTCTGGCCTACCTGGGAGCGGCTGCGAACATCGCAACGCCGTCCGGCCTCGCTGCGCTGAACGCGGAGGTGACGCGGCAGGCGGCGATGATCGCCTACCTCAACGACTTCTGGATCATGATGGCGATGACCGCGGTGTCGATCCCGCTGTTGCTGCTGATCCGCAAGCCGCGCCGCGCTTCAAGCGGCCCGGCGGAAGTCCCGCACTAGCTTCGGGGTCAGACGACGGAACTCGTCGTAACAGGGGCGTTTGCACCGTTGCGCCAGTCCGTCGGTGGTGGCGCGGTGACGATCGAGTCCAGCGCTGGGTCGGGCATGCGCAGTGCCCTGAGGTCGGGGCGCGGACGGCGCAATGCCGGGTCGGACGCAAAAGCCTGCTCCATCGCAAGCGCGGCCGACAGCACCTGCAGGTCGCCCCGGAACGGGCCGACGACCTGAAGGCCGAAGGGCATGCCTTTGGCGTCGGTGCCGCAGGGCAGCGACAACGCGGGATGGGTCGTGAGCGTCGTGACGTAGGTCAGCGCGAGCCATCGGTAGTAGTTGGCCTGCGGCTTGCCATCGACCATGTGGGCGTAGGGCTCGGTCCATGGGAACGGCGAGACCGGCGTCGTCGGCGCCAGCACCAGGTCGTAGTCGGCAAAGGTGGCCTGGAATCGACCGAGGATGCGGGTCTGCTCGGCCTGGGCCCAGGCGCTGTCCAGCAGGCTCATTCGTGCGCCCATCTCGTAGTTGGCTCGCGGGTTCGCGCCGAGGGCGGTGGGATCCTTCTCGTAGGCCTCGCGCATGCCGGCCACAAAGGCCTCGGCACGCAGCACGTCGAAGCACCGGTGCACGTCGCCCAGGTCGAAGCGCACCTCGTCGCAGCGCGCGAACAGGTGCCGCATGGCGGCGATCCGCGAGGCGAAGGTGGCGCGGATGTCCGGGTCCACGTCGCAGCAGTCGAAGTCGGCCGTGTAGGCAACGCGCAGCCGGCCTAGATCGGCCGCTTCAGGCGACAGGAAGGCGAGGGGGTCGAGTGGATGGCTGAGCGGATCGCCAGCATGCATCCCGGCCGTGGCCGCGAGTTGCAGGCAGGCATCCGCGACCGTGCGGCCCATCGGTCCGACCACCGAGATGGGCGTCCACCCCAGCAACTTGCGCACGCTGGGCACCACGCCGGGCGACGGGCGAAAGCCGACCACGCCGCATTTCGAGGCGGGGATACGAAGCGAGCCGCCGGTGTCCGAGCCGGTGCACACGGGCAGCATGTCGCACGCCAGCGCGGCCGCGGAGCCGCCCGAGGAGCCCCCGGCGTTCAAGCGCGGGTCGAAGGGATTGCCGGTCGCGCCCCAGACCGGGTTGCGGGAGTTGGCCCCCGCGCCCATCTCGGGCACGTTGGTCTTGGCGGTGACGATGCCGCCCGCGCGCCGCAGTCGCGCCACGAGTTCGATGTCCTGGTCAGGCACGTGCGCACGGAAGGCGGGCGAGCCGAAAGTGGTCAGCAGTCCGGCGGTCGGCTCCAGGTCTTTCACACCCACGGGAAGCCCGTGCAGAAGGCCCAGCGATTCGCCGCGCAGCACCGCCTTCTCGGCAACGCGGGCTTCGTCGCGTGCGCGATCGAAGCAGGTCGCAGTGACGGCGTTGATGTAGGGATTCACCGCCTCGATCCGTTCGATGCACACCTCCAGCAGTTCGACCGGAGAGACCTCGCGGCTCGCGATCATCCGGCGCAGTTCGACAGCGGTGTGCTCGACCAAAGCGGTGGTGTTCGGTGGCTGACTCATGCTGCTCATTCCGGCTGGATGTTGGCGCGCACCGCGACCGCACGCATCAGGGGCAGCTCGGCCTTGAGTTGCGCGGCGGCTTTTGCCGAGTCGACGAAGCTGGCCTCGACACCCTGCTCGGCGAAGCCCTTGCGCACCGCCGGGTCGGCGATCGAATCGGCCAGCGCCTTCTCGAGCTTGGCATGCACTGCAGGCGGCAGGCCGCGCGGCGCCGCCACCATGCCCCAACTGTCGAGCACCGCGGCCGGATAGCCTGACTCCGCAAAGGTGGGCACTTCGGGGAGCAACGGCGAACGTTTGGCCGTGGTGATCGCGATCGCCTTGACCTTGCCCGCCTTGATCTGCGGCAAGGCGGCGGTCACGGTGTCGAAGGAAAAGGGCACCTGTCCGCCGATCAGGTCGGTCATCGCCGGCCCGCTGCCTTTGTACGGAACGTGCATCAGCCGGATCCCCATGGCCTGCAACGCCATCTCGGCCGCGAAGTGCGAACTCGTGCCCGCGCCGAAGGACGCATAGCTGTACTTGTCGGGAGCGCCCTTCGCGGTCGCCACCAGTTCCTTCAGGTTGTTCACCGGCACCTTGGGATTGACCAGCAGAACGAGGCCGACCCGGCTGATGATGCCGATCGGCTCGAAGCTCTTGATCGGGTCATAGGGCAGCGACTTGCGGATCGCCGGGTTCAGCGTGTAGGTGGAGGCGGAGCTCATCAGCAGCGTGTAGCCGTCGGGCTTGGCGTTGGCGACGAAGGCCGCGCCGATGGCGGGGCCGGCGCCAGGCTTGTTGTCGACGATCACGGTCTGGCCGAGCTTTTCGCCCATCTTCTGGGCCACCAGGCGCGTCTGCACGTCGCCGCCACCACCGGGAGGGAACGGCACGACGATCGTGATCGGCCGCGAGGGGAAGCTGTCTTCGGCCAGGGCGGCGGCAGAGAGTCCGAGTGCGCTGAAAGCGCCGAGGGCGACGAGCCCGAGAGTACGCAGGAGCGGGGTGTGCATGGCGACGGCGGGTGAGTGTGTGGGGGCGAGGATTGCGGAGACGAGCCCTCATCGTAGGAAGGCCGATCGTTCCAAGCAATGACCATGATTTGAATGTTTTGTTGCGATAATCGCAATTCACATAAGGGTCAACCCGTGTCCAAGAACATCAATCGGCGTGTCCTCCAGGAGACGGCCCTGCGCCACTTCCTCGAGGTCGTACGCACCGGTTCCGTCACGGCCGCGGCCGAGCGGCTGAGCGTCGCGCCGTCCGCCGTCAGCCGGCATATCGCGCATCTGGAGAGCCAACTCGACACCCTGCTGTTCGAGCGCAGGGCCCGTGGCATGGTGCCCAACGCGGCCGGCGAGCTGCTCGCCGCGCACGCCAAGCGCGCCTGGCAGGACATCGAACGCGTGACGGACGACATCCAGGCGTTACGCGGCCTGCAGACCGGCCTCGTGCGAATCGCAAGTACCGAGGGGTTTGCATCCGAGTTCCTCCCCGGCCTCATCGCCGAGTTCCAGCGCGAGTACACGGGCATCCGCTTCGCTTTGAACGTTCACATGCAGGCCGAGATTCCCCAGTTGGTGCGCGATGGCGAGGTCGATATCGGCGTCACGCTCAGCACGACCTCGGAGCGCCAGATCAACGTGGAGCTGCGGCATCCGTCGCCCATCCTGGCCATCATGGCCAAGGACCACCCGCTTGCCTCGCGACGACAGCTGTCGCTGGCGCAGCTGGTCGGCTATCCGATGGCATTGCCGGGGGGCGCGTATTCGACGCTGCGCCAGTTGTTCGACATCAGTTGCAGCCGCCAGGGCCTGCAGTGCGACCCTGCGTTCCTGAGCAACCGCCTCGATGCTTCGATTTCATTCGCGGCGGCCGGCGGCGGCATCGCCCTCAGCGGCGAAGCTGCCCTCCGCAACCGCCTGAAGGCCGGCCATCTTGTCGCTGTGCCGCTGCGGGACCGCGAGATGAACGAGCGCCACTTCGAGATCCAGACCATGGCCGGGCGGACATTGCCCGGCGCCTGCCGCGCATTCCTCGATCACTTGCGGGAGGCGGTTCGCGTGGAAGGGTAGGGCTGCCATTGAATTGCGTGAATCGCAACGATGACTTCTATATATTGCCAACCGGAGATCGAGGCCGCGTTCCACAATCGGGCGATCACAGCTAGGACTTCTCCCCCATGACCCAGGCACCCACCCTCCCTTTTTCCAAGATTCGCCTCGCCAAGGGCCTGGCCTTCCTGTCTGGCGAGATGCCTTTTTCGGACGACGGGAGCATTCCCGACGGCATCGCGGCGCAGACCGCGCTGGTGCTGCAGCGCATCGGTGCCACGCTCGGCACCGCCGGCCTGACGCTCGACGACGTGGTGCAAGTGGCGGTGCATCTCGTGGATGGCGGCGACTTCGCAGCCTTCAACGCGGAGTACCGCAAGCACTTCAGTGACCCGCTCCCGGTGCGCACCACCGTGGTCGCGAGCCTGCTGGCGCCCGGAGCTCGTCTCGAGGTCACCGTGACGGCGGCGCAGCGCGACTGATCGCATGTCCGCCGACGTCATCGTTCTTGGCGCCGGCATGGTCGGCACCTGCACCGCGTTGCAGCTTGCGCGGCGCGGTCACTCCGTTGCGCTGGTCGACCGCCGGGCACCCGGAAGCGAGACTTCCTACGGCAACGCAGGGATCATCCAGCGCGAAGCGGTCGAGCCCTATGCCTTTCCGCGCGAGTGGTCAGCCGTCTTCGACGTCGCGTTCAAGCGCGGCATGGACGTCAACTACCACCTGAGCGCACTGCCGGAGGTGCTGCCGCGACTGGCGCGCTACTGGCACGCTTCCGCGCCCGCGCGCTACGCACCGATCGCGCAGGCCTACAGCCGGTTGATTGCGCATTGCCTGACCGAGCACGAGGTGCTGATGGCCGAGTCTGGTGCGGACGACCTCGCGCGCAAGGAAGGCTACCGCTTCGTCTTTCGCACATCGGCCGCGATGGAAGAGGCTGCGACGCGTGCGACCCGGCTCGCGGCCGACTACGGTGTGCGGCACACGCTGCAGGGCGGTGATGAATTGGCAAAGGCAGAACCCGGCCTGCGCCAACGCATGGCCGGTGCGCTGCACTGGCTGGACCCGTGGTCCGTGAGCGATCCGGGCGCGTTGGTAGCGCGCTACGCGCAACGCTTCGAGGCACTGGGCGGCCAACTGGTCGAGGGTGATGCAGCCAGCCTGCGAGCTGCTGGGAGTGGCTGGGAAGTCCGGACGAGCACCGGTCCGATTACGGCGCGACACGCGGTCGTGGCCCTCGGCCCCTGGGCGGATGCATTGATCGCGCCGCTCGGCTATCGGCTGCCCTTGTTCGTCAAGCGCGGCTATCACCGTCACTATCGCGGCGGCCCCGGGTTGCAATTGCCGATGCTCGATGCCGAGCGCGGCCTTGTGCTCGCGCCCATGGCGCAGGGTGTTCGCATCACGACGGGTGCCGAGTTCGCCCGCATCGGTGCACCGGGTACGCCGGTGCAATTGGCCAAGGCGGAAGCAGCGGCTCGGGAGTTGATCGATCTGCCGGACCCCGTCGAAGCACAGCCCTGGATGGGCAACCGGCCCTGCACCGCAGACATGAAGCCGGTGATCGGTCCGGCGCCAAACCATGCAGGACTCTGGTTCAACTTCGGCCACGCTCACCAGGGGTTCACGTTGGGGCCCGCGAGCGGCCGATTGATGGCCGACATGATCGAGGGCGCGACTCCCTTCGTCGATCCGGCCCCCTATTCAGCAAGCCGCTTCTAGCTGCCTGCCGACAGGCATCGCACCATGTCAGTGCCTCGAAACGCAAAGGCGTTTCAAGGCGCCGGAACACGCCCAACGACGATGCCTTTTGCCCCGAATCAATGCAGAAAAGACTGAAATAAATGCGCTAATTTGTAGATCATTTTCTTCTGAATATTGATCACAGCGAAGGCATTTGCGTTGCTAATCTTCGAGCGAATTCCGCAATCAAGGACGCTCGATGAAAGCCTCGTTTCTTCCCAAATTCGCACGCCTCGCGACCCTTGTCGCCGGCGCCACGCTCGGCCTGGTGGCCGTCGACGCAACCGCCCAGACCGCGGCCAAGCCCCTGAAGCCGGTGACCATCGCCCTGGGCACGCAGGTGGTCAATGTGACCTATCCGTGGCTCACGCTGCCGATCGCGCTGGGCTACTGGAAGGACGACGGCTACGACGTCAAGATCGTCACGACGGCCGGCTCGCTGCAGGGCATCCAGCAGATGGTCGCCGGCGGCGTGGACTTCGCGCAGGTCAACTCGACCGGGCTGATCCAGGCCAACGTCGACAACGAGGTCGCGGTGCGCGGCCTGATGGGCACCGGCGTCATCGACTGGGGCGTCGGCGTGCCGCAGGACAGCGGCATCAAGTCGGTGACCGACCTCAAGGGCAAGAAGATCGGCATCTTCAGCCTCGGCACGGGCGGGATGCCGTTGCTCAAGGGCTACCTGCGTGCCAATGGCATCAACCCCGACACCGACGTGCAGATCATCGCCACCGGTGCCGGCGCACCCGCGCTCGAAGCGCTGAAATCCGATCGCGTGCAGGCGCTGATGTTCTGGGGTTCGGCCCTCACGGGCTTCCAGAATGCGGGCACGAAGATGCGCGTGCTCTTCGATCCGTCATGGCGCGCCTTGCCGGACTTCACTTTCGCGACCATGCAGAAGACGATCGACACCGATCCCGCGATGGTCGAGGCGATCTCGCGCGGCGCGGCCAAGGCGACGCTCTTCGCGCAGACCAACCCGGAATGCGCGCGCAAGATCCACTGGAAGTACTTCCCGAGCACCAAGCCCACCGGCGCCGATGAAGCCACGCTCGCCAAGTGGGACCTTGCGCTGCTGCAGACGCAACTCGAGACCATGTCCGCCGCGCAGACGATGAACGGCGGCAAGCTCATCGGCGCGATGAGCCCGGCCGCCTATGGCCGCATGCAGGAACAGATGGTGAAGGACGGCCTGATCAAGCGCACGGTGGCGCCCGATTCGATGCTGTACCTCAAGCCCGGCTTCGTCGAGGCGATCAACAACTTCGACCACAAGGCGGTCATCGATGCCGCCAAGGCCTGCAAGGGCGTTTGAGTGACACCCGCGATGACACCCGAGCAGTTCGTGGCCGGCCTGCCGAAGGCGGAGCTTCACATGCACATCGAGGGCTCGATCGAGCCCGACCTGTTCCTTCGCCTCGCCCGTCGCAACGGTGTGGCCGTGCGCTGGCAGACGGAAGAGGAATTGCGTGCCGCCTACCGGTTTACCGACCTTCAGGACTTCCTCGACCTCTACTACGACGGTTGCCGCGTGCTGGTGAAGTCGCAGGACTTCCATGACGTCACGCGCGAGTACCTGCGCCGCGCCCATGCGGACTACGTACTGCACGCCGAACTCTTCCTCGGGCCGCAGGGGCACACCACGCGCGGCATCCCGCTTGCCGCCGTGATGGAGGGCGTGCTCGGCGCGATGGCCGATGCGCACGCCGAAGACGCCGTGACTTCGGGACTGATCGTGCTGGCGCAACGGCACCGCAGCGAGGAAGAGGCCCTCGCGATGCTGGACGCGCTTCAGCCCTGGTATGGGCAACTGCTGGGCTTCGGCCTCGGCGGCGCCGAGGTCGGCAATCCACCCGCCAAGTTCGCCGAGTTCTTCCGTCGATGCCGCGAACTCGGCTTCAAGGTCGTGGCGCATGCAGGCGAGGAAGGGCCGGCCGCATACGTGCGTGACTCGGTGGAGCTGCTCGAGGTGGATCGCGTCGACCACGGAAACGCCTGCGTCGACGACCCGTCGCTGGTTGCGGAGCTTGCCGGACGGCGCATCCCGCTGACGATGTGCCCGCTCTCGAATCTCAAGCTGCAGGTGATTCCCGCAGTCGACGCGCATCCTCTCAAGCGTCTGCTGGATGCCGGCCTGTGCGTGACCGTCAATTCGGACGATCCGTCCTACTTCGGCGGCTACGTCAACGACAACTACGTGGCGTGCCAGCAGGCGCTCGGCCTCGATCACGAGGATCTTGCGCGGCTTGCCCGCAACAGCTTCGAGGCCGCGTTCATGCCTGAGGCGCAACGCGTCGACGCGATCGCACGCATCGACGACTGGCTGACTCGATCGGGCGCGCGCGCAGGGGAGCGCGAATGAATTCGGCCGTGGCTTCTGAAACCAGACCTGCGTTCCGCTTCGACCGGCTGCAGAAGACCTTCCGCTCGAAGGATGGGGGCGACGTCATCGCCTTGCAGAACGTCGACTTCCGGGTGCAGCGCGGGGAGTTCGTCACCGTCGTCGGCCCCAGCGGTTGCGGCAAGAGCACGTTGCTGCGCATTCTTGCGGGGCTCGACCGGGCGACCGGCGGCAACGTCGAACTGGGTGGCCGCGAACACACCGGCCCGAGCCGCGAGATCGGCGTCGTCTTCCAGGCGCCGGTGCTGCTTCCCTGGCGCAACATCCTGGAGAACGTGCTCGTTCCCGCGCAGATCCAGGGCCGCGACCCCAAGACTGCACGCGAACGTGCGATGCACTACCTGCAGCTCGTCGGCCTTGCGGGCTTCGAGACCAAGTACCCGAACGAACTCTCGGGCGGCATGCAGCAGCGCGTGGGCATCGCGCGCGCACTGGTCAACGACCCGATGCTTCTGCTCATGGACGAGCCCTTCGGCGCGCTCGACGCGATGACCCGCGAGACCATGAACGTCGAACTGCTGAAGCTTCGCGAGCGAACCGGCGCGACCATCATGCTCGTCACCCACAGCATTCCCGAGGCCGTGTTTCTCGGCGACCGGGTGATCGTCATGTCTCCGCGGCCCGGTCGCGTCACGCAGGTGATCGAGGTCGACCTGCCGTCGCCACGCACGCTGGACGTGATCAACACCGAGCGCTTCGGCGCCTATGTCTCCGGCATCCGCGCCAACCTGAACGCGAGCGGAGGGCTCGACTGATGACCACGACCGCCACCAGCCCCGACGCTGCGCCCGCGCTCACGCCGCTGAAACGCCGCATGCTGATCGGGTTCTTCTTTGTCGCAGTGATCGGCATCTGGCATGTCGCCATCTCCGCATTCGGCGTCTCGCACCTGATCTTCCCGGGGCCGGAGCGGGTTGCTCGCGCAGTCTACGACGTGCTCGTGTCCGGCGAGATCTGGTCGCACCTGTGGGTCACGCTCTACGAGATCCTTGCCGGCTTCGCCGTCGGTGCGCTCGCGGGGTTCCTGCTCGGTGCGCTGATCGGGCAGAGCGCCCTGCTCGAAGCGGTGCTCTATCCCTACGTGGTTGCCTTCCAGACGGTGCCCAAGGTCGCGATCGCGCCGCTGTTCGTGCTGTGGTTCGGATTCGGCACCGCGTCCAAGGTCGTGATCACTGCAACAATCGTCTTCTTTCCGGTGCTGGCCAACACCATCGTCGGACTGCGTTCGGCGCCACGCGACCAGATCGACCTGATGCGTGCGTTCACCGCCTCGGGCTGGCATGTGTTCCGCATGGTCCGCCTGCCGCATGCGTTGCCCTATGTCTTCGCGGGGCTCGACATCGGGATCGTGCTCGCGGTCATCGGCGCGATCGTCGGCGAGTTCGTGGGCGCGCAAGCGGGCCTCGGCTACCTGATCCTGCAGCGCAACTTCTCGATGGACGCAGCCGGCATGTTCGCCATCCTCATCATTCTGTCGCTCATCGGCATCGTGCTGCACGGCATCGTCAAGGCGATCGCCCGTCGGGTCATCTTCTGGGCCGATGCGTTCTCCGACCTGTCGCGCGGCACCTGATCACCCCCCAAAGCCAACCTAGGAGCAAATCAATGAACCTGTCTGAACACCAGGTGGCCGCGCCGCGCCGCGCGTCTGCCACGGAAATGCCGATCCTCGACCTCGGCGACTGGCTCGCCGGCGGCCCCATCGGGCCGGTCGTGGAGCAATTCAAGGCGGCCTGCACCAACACCGGCTTCTTCTATGTGAAGAACCACGGCGTGCCGCAAGAGACGATCAATGGCGTCTTCGAAGCCACCCGGCGCTACATGTCGCTGCCGATGGAAGAGCGCCTTCGCGACAAGATCGACGAGCGCTTCCGCCGCGGCTTCATGCCGATGGGCGTGACGCAGCACCCGGGCCACAAGCCCGATCTCAAGGAAAGCTACGAGCTCGGAATGGATCTCGCCCTGAGCGATCCCGATGTCGCTTCGGGCCGGCCGCTGCATGGCCCCAATCGATGGCCTGCCGACAAGCCGTGGCTCGAAGAAGCCGCCATGAAGTACTTCGCGGCCACCATCCAGCTCGGTCGCAGTCTCTTGAAAGTCTTCGCAACCGCCGTTGGCAAGGAAGAGGACTTCTTCCTGCAGTACGCAAAGAAGCCGATGGTGCAGTCGCGGCTCTTTCACTATCCGCCGCAGCAGTCATTCACCAACCTAGAGTTGGGTGCGGCCGCGCATACCGACTACGGCATGCTGACGCTCCTGGCGCAGGACCCGATCGGCGGCCTGGAGCTGTGCACCCGCAACGGCGAATGGGTCGCCGCGCCCTATATCGAAGGGACGCTCGTCATCAACCTCGGGGACCTCGTGAAGGTCTGGACCAACGACGTCTACGTCTCGAATCCGCACCGCGTCGCGAACCGCACGGGCAAGGAGCGCTACTCGATCCCCACCTTCTTCAACCTGGACTACGACACGCCGGTCGCCTGCCTGCCCGAGTTCGCGCCGTCGTCGGGCGAGCCGCGTCATGCGCCGATCAAGTCGGGCGAGTACCTCGTGCAACGGTTCGCGGCGGTACAGAAGTACAAGACGCCGGCGGAGCTGGCTGAAGGCTAGGCCGGGTTCGTCAAGCCGCGGCGGCGCGCGGCGACTTGGCGCGCCGTTCCACCTCCGCGAGCACGCGCGTGAGTTCGCGCAGGAACGCATCGACCGCCAACGGCAGGTTGCGCCCCTTGTGGACGCTCAGCGCGAAGCGCTGCGGTCTCGCGCGCGAATCCTTCAGGGGAATGTATGAACCGGCCCGCGGATTGCCGAAGGGATCATCCAGCGGCCGGGTCGTGAACGTCAGGCACATGCCCTCGGCCGCGACATTGCGCATGAGTTCGTAGGAGTTGGTTTCCAGCGCGACCCGCGGCCGGATCTTGGCCTTGGCAAGCATCTCGTCGTATTGCTGCTTGGCCCACAGCGACGAGTCCAGTGTGGAGAGGCCGTACTCGGCGCAATCGCTGAGCCTGAGCGTCTCGAAGTGCTCCAGCGGATGCCCCTTGGGCACCAGCACGAACAGCGGCAGGAGGCGCGTGTAGAGCACTGATAGATCCTGCAGCGGCACGTCGCCGAAGGTGAAGCAGGCGTCCAGCTCGTCGTTCAGCAGCATTTCCGCGAGCCTCGGGCTGCCCGCGACATGGATGTTGAAGGAGATGCCGGGATAGCGGTTCGAGAAGTCCGAAAGGAACTTCGGCATGAGGTCACGCACCAGCGACTCCGGCATGCCGAAGTTGATATGCCCGCGCTTGATGCCCTGGAGCGATTCGATCTCCGAATGCAGCCGGCGGGATTCGTTGCTCACGTTCTTGTAGTAGCGCATGAGCGCTTCGCCTGCGGCGGTGAGCTTGACCTTGCCGCGACCCTGGCGGCGTTCGAGCACCGGTGCGCCCAATGCGTCTTCGAGCATCGCGAGCTGTCGGCTGATCGCTGACGAAGCGACGTAGAGGTTTTCCGAAGCGGCCCGGATGGAGCCGGTGCGCACGACTTCGGCGAAGTATCGAAGCGAGGTCGAAGAGACGAGGTTCAATGGACCGGCCTTTGAAAGCAATCAGCGCATTGGATCATGCACCGCGGCTATGTCGCCTCGCTGCGAGCGCCCGATCGCATGTACTGGCTCGGCGGTACGCCGAGTTGGCGGCGGAACATCGCCGCGAAGGCGCTCGGGCTTTCGTAGCCATGGGCGAGCGCGACTTCGAGGATCGAGGCGCCTTCGGTCAGCCGTGCAAGGCTCAGAAGCAGCCGCGCCTGCCGGTACCACGCGCCGAGGTTCATGCCCGTCTCGCGCACGAAGAGGCGGGCCAGCGTGCGTGGATTCATGTGAAGCTGCTGCGCCCAGGCCTCCAGGCTCACGGGCTGTGATGGATCGGCGATCCAACGCCGCACATGGCGCGCGAGCCGCGCGTGCCGGGGCATCGGCACATGCAACGCCAGCGCGGGCGCGGCTTCGATCTCGTCGAGGATCAACTCCATGATCCGCGCGGGCCGGCCTTCGGCCGCGTAGTCCAGCGGCAGTGCGACACCCTCGAGGATCAGCGCGCGCAGCAACTCGCTGACCTCGATCACGCGGCAGGTGTCGGGAAGACCGATACGCGCGCCGGGCTCGACGAAGACGGTGCGCATGCGCACCTCGCCGGCCATGCGGATCTCGTGCGACATGCGCGACGGCACCCACACGCCGCGCCCCGGCGGCACCACCCAGCTGCCTTGCGCGGTGCTCACCATCATCACGCCGTGGATCGCGTGAATGAGCTGCCCGCGCCGATGGCGATGCTGCGGGATGTCGCCCTCGGGGTCGGTGGCGAGCACGGCCACCGGCCGGGGCGTGCGTTCGCCGTGAACCGGCTTCAAGTCGATGGCGGCGGGCTTTTGTTTGTCCATTTCTCGACGATTCTTGTGTCTTCGTAGCGCGACGATCATGGCACGGCTTCCTACGATGGGTTTTTCTTCGAAAGAAAGGCCATCGAATGACCTGCAACGCAGGAGGCGGCGAATGAACCGGGGTCGCCTCGCATTTCTCACCGGCACGCATGCCGTCAACGATCTCTACCAGGCGCTGATACCGGCACTGCTGCCGTTCATGGTGCTGGAGCGCGGCTACAGCTACACCGCGGTCAGCGGGCTGATGCTTGCTGCGACCGGGCTGTCGAGCGTGGTGCAACCGCTCTTCGGGCTGTATGCGGACAAGCATCCGCGCGCGTGGCTGGTGCCGGTGGGATTCATGGTCGCTGCACTCGGTGTGGTGCTTGCCGGACTGAGCGGCGACTACTGGCTCACCTGGTGCGCGGCCGCGCTCTGCGGACTCGGCACGGCGGCCTTTCATCCGCCCGCGACCGTGGCCGCGCGCGCCGCGGGCGGCGCATCGCAGCGCGCGATGAGCGTGTTCTCGGTCGGGGGGACCATCGGTGCTTCCTTCGCACCCATGCTGGCCGCCGCGACGGTGAGCGACGGCCTTGCGCGCAGCCATCTGCTCGGCCTGCCTGCACTGGCCATGGGCTTGCTGTGGCTGCTGATGGCACGTCGCACTTCAGGCGAGACGTCAGCGAACAAGACGGCGCGCCGAAGCCCTGTCACCGCCACCAACGACTGGCGCGCCTTCGCGCTGCTGGTCGCGGTCATCGTCGGCTGGTCCATTCCGTACGTGACTGCGATGTCGATGCTGTCGCTGTTCATCGGGCGCGAGCTCGGCGGCTCGTCCTTCCAGGCGGCGGCCGCGTTGACGTCCTTCACCGCGTCTGGCGCGGTCGGAACGTTGCTCGGTGGCTGGCTGGGCGACAGGCGAGGGCGCATGTGGCCGATCCGTGCGGGCTACCTGCTTGCGCTGCCGGCCTTCGCAGGGCTTGCGATGGCACCGAATGTGGCCACTGCAATGGCCTGCACCACGCTCGTCGGCCTGTTCATGTTCATGCCGTTCGCGCCGCAGGTGACGCTGGCGCAGGACTACCTGCCGCGCAACCCGGCGACCGCGAGCGGCATCACGCTCGGCCTGGCGCTCTCGGTGGGCGGCATGGTGTCGCCGCTGTTCGGGCTGCTCTCCGACGCACGCGGCCTGCGCTTCACGTTGACTGCGGTGCTGTGCGTGCTGGCGATCGCGGCGTTGATGGCGCTGCGGCTGCGCAACCGCAATCCGCAGGCGGAGGCCGCTGCCACCGGTGTCGCGGTGGCGTCCCCCGTGCGCAGCTAGGCTTGTCCGAGAAGCTGCTCCACGTGCCGGGCGTAGTCGATGAAGAAGCGCAGGCTGTGCGGATTCGCCATCGCATCCGGGCTCGCGACCTTGTCGGGCGCGGCGCCGAGCAGCAGCTTGCGCACTGGCACTTCCATCTTCTTGCCGCTCAGCGTGCGCGGGATCTCATCGACCTGCACTACCTCGTTCGGCACGTGCCGCGCAGAGGCCTTGGTGCGGATCTGCGTGCTGATGCGCTGCGTGAGCGCATCGTCCAGCGTCGCGCCCGGCTGGAGCACGACGAACAGCGGCATGAACGAAGGGCGGCCCAGGTATTCGAGGTCCACCACGAGGCTGTCGCGCACCTCGGGCAACTCTTCGACCACGCGGTAGATCTCGGCCGTGCCCATGCGGATGCCGAAGCGGTTGATGGTGCTGTCGGAACGCCCGTAGATCACCGAGCTGCGGCGCGGCGTGAAGCGGATCCAGTCCCCATGGCGCCAAACGCCCGGGAAGGTGTCGAAGTAGCTTTCCAGGTAGCGCTTGTTGCTCGGGTCGTTCCAGAAGAACACCGGCATCGAGGGCATGGGCTGCGTGATCACCAGTTCGCCGACTTCGTCGATCACCGGCTGGCCGGCTTCGTTGTACGCAAAGGCAGCGACACCCAGCTCGGGGCACTGGATCTCGCCCGCATGCACAGGCAGCGTCGGCGCACAGGCGACGAAGCCCGACGCAATGTCGGTGCCGCCACTGATCGAGGCCAGCCAGAGGTCGGGCTTGACCGCGTCGTAGACCCAGCGATAGGCGTCGATCGGCAGGGGAGAGCCTGTGGCATTGATGGCGCGTAGCTTTTCGAGTGGCACCAGGTCACGCGGCCGCAGGCCGTCCTTCATGCAGTTGATGAGGTACGCCGCACCACAGCCGAAGAGCGTGACGCCCTGCGCATCGATGAAGCGCCAGAGCGACTCGCCGTCGGGCCATGCAGGATTGCCATCGAAAAGCACGATGCTCGCGCCGGTGAGCAACGCGCCGACCTGCAGGTTCCAGACGATCCATCCGGTGCTGCCGAGGAACGTCAGCCTGTCGCCGGCGCGCAGGTCGTGCTGCAGCACCATGGTCTTCAGATGCGTGAGCACGATGCCGCCGTGGCTGTGGACCATGGCCTTGGGCAGCCCGGTCGTGCCGGAGGAATAGACGATCCACAGCGGATGGTCGAAGGGAAGGCGCTCGTAGCGTGGCGGTGCCGGTTCGGACAGCGCCTCGGTCCATTCCAGGCAGTCGCGCCAGCCGATGGAACGCCCGGGAGCCAGCGGGCCGGGCACATGGATCACGCGCTGCACGCTCGGCAACTGTGCCAGCAACTCGTCGACCTGCGGGGCGCGGTCGTGCAGCTTGCCGTTGTAGCTGTAGCTGTCGGACGCAAGCAGCAGGCAAGGTTCGATCTGGCGCAGGCGATCGAGCACGACCGACGGCCCCATGTCCGGCGCGCAACTGGACCAGATCGCACCGATGCTCGCGCATGCGAGAAAGGCCACGACGGTTTCCGGTCGATTGGGCAGGTAGCCCGCGACGCGATCGCCGGGCCGAACGCCCCACGCACGCATGCGCGCGGCGAGGGCCGCGGTGTCGCGCTCCAGCTCGGCCCAGCTCACTTCGCGCACTGGCGCGTTCTCGGTGCGCGCGATGATCGCCGGGCGCTCCGTCGTGGCGTTGCGCAGCAGGTTCTCGGCGTAGTTGAGCCGCATGTTCGGAAACCAGCGCGCGCCCGGCATCTGGCGGTCTGCCAATGCAGGCTTGCGCTCGCCTTCGCCGGCTACGTCGAAGTAGTCCCAGATCGATTGCCAGAAGCCTTCGAGGTCGTCGGTCGACCAGCGCCACAGGTCTTCGTAGTTCGCGGTCTTTACGCCCCGATGCGCGGCAAGCCACTCTTGATAGTGATTCAGCCGGCTGGCGCGGACCTGCTCGGGCGAGGGTGACCACAGCAGTTCGCCGTGGCCTTCTGGAAGGGACTGGGGTTGCATAGGGGTCGTTTTTACAGCGGTTCGCAACCGAAGCGATGCAGCACGTTGCGCAGCAGGCCGTCGAACACTGGATCGCTGCCGACCACCCATGCGGCTCCGACTGCACCTGCGTGGAAGACGTGGCCTCCTTGGGGGCGTTCCCAATAGATCATCTCCGCGGACAGGCCATCGAGCGAATCGGTCACGCGCGAATGCCAGTCCAGGTAGGTATCCATCGCACCGGGCACGCGGCGAATACCTTGCGCGATCACTGTGAGTCCGGCCGGCGGTTCGGGCAGTGCGGCGCCAGGCGGAGAGTCATGCGTCATGCGCAGCAGCGTCGCGGTGCTCAGGTCCCACTCGTGGCCGATGGCGCGCGGCAGTCCGCCGCCGGGCGCATGGCCGAAGGTCCGGCCGCGCTCGAGGCCCAGCCGGTGCGGCTCGTTGAACAGCGCATGTCCGGGCTCGGCCACGTGGTAGACGCCGAAATCCTCCGCATCGGCGAAGCCCCAGCCCGCCGTTTCGAGGCCGATGATGCTCGCCGCCGATCGCCCGACCGCGCGCAACTGTCCGCCGCGCGCCCAGTCCTGGCTGTGGAACGCCTCGCCGAAGGGACCGGCGGGCGGGCGAAGTTCGGCATTGGCGGGATCGGCGCCGCGGTCTTCGTTCTTGCGCTGCTCCATCACGCCCATCGCTTCGTCGAAGCTGACGCGCAGGTACATGGTGTTGCCCGAGAGCACCACCGCGTTTCCGCCGCGCTTGAGCATGGCGTCGAAGGCATCGACCACCGGCGTGGACCAGTACTCGCTGTGGCCATTGACCACGACCGTTCGATAGCGCGCGAGCAACTCGGGGTTGGCGTGCACGTCGAGGTCCGCGAGCAGGTCGAACTCGTAGCCTTCGCGTTCAAGCCACGCATGCAGGCGGCGTTCCAGCCGTGTCCATTGCGAGAAGCCGCTGCCGGCCGGATCGTAGAGCGCGGCCGGGCTCGCGTTGGGCCATGGCATGCGCAACCCGGTGAAGTAGCTGGGCTGACCCGCATGGTGGTAGGTGTAGCTGCAGAAGGCGGGCGCCTGCGGATGGCTGTTCGGCAGACCGGTGGAGCGGCGCGGCCACACCGGGTCTTCCACCTGATTGCGCGCGAAGGGCGTTGCCGCGTACGCCAGCCAGCTGCTCATCGCGCAAAGCACCAGCAGCGGCGCGGGTTTCGCATCCGCGGGCCGCTTGACGAGGAAGGTGATGTCGTAGATCGCCTCGCGTCCTTCCCAGTCGAAGCGCAACCGTGCCACATGCAGCCCGGGGCGCGCGTCGGCGGGCAAGGTGATGCTGTGGTTCGAGTCCCAGCGGCAGTCGTAGAGGTCGTCGCTGGCAAGTCGCAGCCCTTGCCGCTGGCCGGGCGCGGCAAATGGATCGCCGCCATCTTCGGTTTCTTCATCGAAAGCCGGCCCGCGGATCATCCATGCGCCGTGGTTGACGATGCGTCCATGGCGCTGGTGACCGCTGGCATCGGCCACGCCGTCGCCACGTCCTTCGCGCAGCGGCCAGCAGGCGCGCACCGCTGGATCGAATGGAAGTTGTTGCGCACGCAACGCCACGCGCGCGGCGATTTCGTCGGCGGGCAGGGCTCTTTCGTAGATCGCAGGCATTGCGAGGTCGACATCGGCCAGCGCGTCCGCGCCGTGGCGTTCACCGGCTGCGCCGAGGCGCAGCGGTGCCGGGCCCGGGAACACGAGACCCGTCGACGGCCATCGGCCGGTGCATATGCCGTCGATCCACAACGCCGCCCATTGGCCGTCCCATGTCGCAGCCACGTGCTGCCAGCGCCGTGCGGTCAGCGGGCCGCCGGTGTGCAGGCATGCGCTACGTTGCGTACCGCCATCGCCGAGATACAGCGCAAGCGCGCCATCGACCTCGATGAAAAGACCGAACCCGCACTGCGCCGGCGCGTCGTATTGCGTGATCAACGCCTGCCGCTCGCCGGTGCAACGCCACGGCATGACCCAGCATTCGAGCGTGAGACCGGAAAGCGGCAAGGTCGCCGGCAGTCCCCTCTCGACATGCACGTAAGAGCCCGGGTGAATCGGCTGCACGCAAGCGGCCGATGCACCGAGGTCTGAGATTTCGACGTCATCGCGCCGGCTGTCCGCATCCTGGCCCAGACGACACACCGAGATGTCGTAGGGGCGATCGCTACTGACGTGGAAGTCGATGCGCTGCCCGGCATGCACGCTTTTCGCACTCGCGTAGCCATGCACGCCCGGCACGACCAGCGGGCGGTGCGGCGGGATCGGACGGGTCATTCCGTGGTGAAGCCCGAAGCCTTGACCACCGGTCCCCAGCGCTTGAGGTCGTCGGCGATCAACGTCGCGAGTTCTTCAGGCGTGCTCGGATTCGCATCGCTGCTGAGTTTGGCAAGCCG
This sequence comes from Variovorax sp. Sphag1AA, assembly GCF_014192575.1. GTDB lineage: Bacteria > Pseudomonadota > Gammaproteobacteria > Burkholderiales > Burkholderiaceae_C > Variovorax. Next base: position 383,370 of record NZ_JACHYC010000003.1, read on the forward strand.
CTCCTGCACTTCGGGCAGCGCGAGGGCTTTGCCGAGTGCCGCGTGCAGTTGGGTGACAGTGGCGCGGGGTGTGCCAGTGGGCACGAAGAGGCCGGTCCATTCAAGCGTGTCGAAATTCGGCTGTCCCAATTCCTTCAGCGTCGGCACATCCGGCAGCAGCGAGGTGCGCTTGACGCCGTTCACGGCCAGGACCCTGAGCTTGCCGCTCTGCTGGTACTGCACGAGATCCGCGATCGGGGTGATGCCGGCAGCCACCTGGTTACCCAGAAGATCCTGGACCAGCGGCGCCGCGCCGCGATAGGGAACGGCAGTGAGTTCGATCTTCGCGTCGTGGCCCAGGCGATAGCCCATGAACTGCGCCACGCTGCCGGCCGCCGGCACGCCGTAGCTGGACTTCGACTTGTCGTTTCGGGCCAGCATCAGCCATTCATTCACGTTGCGCACCGGCACTGCTGTCGGCACCGCGATGCCCTCGTAGAAGGTCGCGATGCGACCGACCGCCTGGAAGTCCTTTGTCGGGTCGTAGCGCACCGACTTCGAGGTCAGCGGCAGCATGACCATCATGTGCATGTTGGCCAGCAACACGGTCAGTCCGTCGGGCTGCGCACCACGCACGAAGTCGGCAGCGATCTGGCCGCCGGCGCCGGTGCGGTTCTCCACCACCACGGTCGTACCGAGTTCCGACGAGAGCTTGTCGGCCAGCGTGCGTGCCTGCACATCAGCCGACCCGCCCGCCGGATACCCGACGATCAAACGCAGCGGCCCCTTGCCCGTGGGCACCTGCGCGGACGCCGCGCAGGCGAAGGCAATGCTCGTGAGGGCGAGCGAGAAGCGAAGCAGGGCAGGCAGCGTCATGGGGTCATCCTTCGAGGAGGGTCTGTGGAGTGGGAAGCGAGAGAAAAGGGGAGATCAGATCAGCTTGAGCCGCGTCACTTCGTCGGCCAGATCGGCCAGCGCGCGTTCCAGCCTTTCGACCAGTTCATCGAGCTCGGCTTCGCTGATCGTCAGCGGCGGCGTGATCATCTGGAAGTCGCCGAACTTGCCGAGATTGGCGCGGCGGTTGTAGAGCGCAATGCCGTGGCGAAGCCCGTGAACCGTGAGCTTGGCGGGTGCGTTGAATTCCGGCGGCAGCGCGCGACGCGAACCCTTGTCGGCCACGATCTCGATGGCGCTGAGCAGGCCCAGGCCGCGCACATCGCCCACCATCGGCGAGCGTTCGGCAAGCGCCTGCAGCCGCTTGCGCAGGCTCAGGCCGCGCTCGCGGGCGCGGGCCACGAGGTCCTGGCGCTCGACTTCATCCATCACCGCATTGGCGACCGCGCACGACAACGGGTTCGTGAAGTAGGTATGCCCATGTACGAAGCCGCCGCTGCCCGCGACCGCGTCGACGATGCGGTCGGGTGCCAGCAGGCAGCCCAGCGGCGTGTAGCCTGCGGCGAGGCCCTTTGCCAGCGTCACCAGATCGGGCCGTGCGGCGCGCCAGTGATGGGCGGCGAGGAATTCGCCCGTGCGACCAGCGCCGCTCATGATCTCGTCGTAGATCAGCAGCACGCCGTACTGGTCGCAGATCTGCCGCACCCGCTCGAAATACGCGTCCGGCGATACCACTGCGCCCGTCGAGAGGCCGCCGATCGGTTCGAGGATGAAGGCCAGGACCGTCTCCGGTCCTTCGCGCTCGATGGTCCGGGCCAGATCCTCGGCACAGGCCATCGCGTAGCTTTCCTCGGTGTGGCCTTCGGGCAGCCGGTACGACAGCGGCGCCGGCACCTTGGGCATCGGCTTGATCATCGGCCCATAGATCGCCTGCGTGTGTTCATCGCCGGTGACCGAAAGCGCACCGAGCGTCGAACCGTGGTAGCTCGGGTTGCGCGAGATCACCTTCCAGCGGCTTCCCTGGCCGCTCACCACTGCGTATTGGCGTGCGAGCTTGATCGCCGATTCGTTCGCTTCCGATCCGCCCGAGACGAAGAAGGCGCGATCGAAGCCGTCGCCGGCCAGCGCGCAGACACGGTCGGCCAGTGCGATGTTGTGCTCGCTCTCGAAGAAGCGCGGGTACGCGAAGCTCACCCGCGCGGCCTGTTCCTGCATGGCCGACAGCACATGCGGATTGCCGTGGCCGATGTTGGCCACCACCGCCCCGGCGGTCGCATCCAGGTAGCGATGGCCGTCCGCATCCCACAGGTAGACGCCTTCGCCGCGGCCTACGCGCGGCGGACGCGGCGAGCCTTTGGGGCTGTAGAAGGCGAGGACCGAGCCACCGTGCGGTGTGTCGCCGAGGAGGCGTGGCGCAGCGGTGGTCGCTGGAGAACTGGCAACGGGTTGATTCATCCCGCAACGATACGGAGATCGCGCCCGCAAAAGAAGCAGCATGGAAGGATGAAGTCCTATACGCTCGGCGCATGAAGCTCGTACACGACCGCATCGACCTGCTGGCGACTTTCCTGCGCATCGCCGAGACCGGCTCGCTCAGCAAGGCCGCGCGGCTGCTGGGCATCACCCAGCCAACTGCCAGCCGGCGCCTGCTCGAACTGGAGCGGCTGCTCGGCTGCAGGCTGGCGCTGCGCACCACCGCCAGCTTCTCGCTGACCGACGAGGGACGGCTCTTGATGGTCGAGGCAAGGGCGCTGTCAGACCGCTGGGCCAGTCTGTCCGAACGGATCTCCGGTGGCCGCAGCCGACCCGAGGGCACTTTGCGGGTGATCGGGCCTTCGGGCTACGGCACTGGCTTTCTCACGGATGCCGTGACGGACCTCCGTGCCGCATGGCCGCAACTGCGCGTGGAACTCACGCTGACCGACCGCGTGGTCGATCTCGTCGCGACCGGCGCGGAATGTTGGGTCTGCGTGGGCGAAGTGCGTGACCCGGGCCTCGTGAGCAGGCATCTGGGCGACATGGAGCGCATCTTGGTCGCGCATCCCGCGCTGCTGCGCCGCATCGGCCCCGTGACGCCGGCCAACCTGCCGACGCTGCCATGCGTGGGCCTCGTGCCGTACTTCGTCGATGCGGTTCGCCTGCTCGACAAGGCCGGGCGTTCTCAGACGGTGTCGATCGACACGCCCCTGCGCACCGACAGCCTGCTGTCGAGCTACCGCGCGATCCTCAACGGCGACGGTATCGGTGCTGCCGCGCCGTGGATGTGCCAGGCCGATCTGGAGTCGGGCCGCCTCAAGCGTGTGCTGCCGCGGCTGTGGCTCGAACCGGTGGGCATCCATGTGGCGCTGCCGCCGGGCCTGCATCGGCCGGCGCGCGTCACCGCGTTCATCGATGCGCTGCGACGGCGGATCAAGGACATGCGCGGGTTTCGCCCGGCGATGTGATGTCCGCCGCGAGGGACGTCAGGGCCGTGCCTCGAACACGAGGTTGAACGGCGTCTGTGCCGCACGCCGGAAGCGGCTGAAGCCACCTTCTCGGGCGACCGCGCGCAGACGCTGCTCACCGGCCTGCGCGCCGAGCCCGAGGCCGATCTCCTGCGACAGCGAGCATGGCGTGCACACCATGGTCGACGCGGAGTAGTAGATGCGTCCGACCGGATTGAGGTTGTCTTCGAGTCGATCGTTCGCGAACGGCTCGACGATCATCCACAGGCCGTCGGGCGACAGCGTTTCGCGCACGTGCCGCGCCGCACCGACTGGATCGCCCATGTCGTGCAGGCAGTCGAAGAAGGCGACCAGGTCGAACTCCCGGCCCGGATAGGTCTTCGCGCCCGCGACCTCGAAGCTCACGCGATCGTCGACGCCCGCCGCCTTTGCGCGTTCGCGCGCGGCGACGATCGAAGGCTCGTGGTAGTCGTAGCCGACGAAGGTCGACTCAGGGTAGGCCTGCGCCAGCACGATCGTCGACGCGCCGAAGCCGCAGCCCACGTCGGCAACGCGAGCGCCGTCGTGCAGTCGCTCGCGCATCCCGTCGAGCGCGGGGATCCAGCTCGGCTCGAGGTTCGCGTTGTAGCTCGCGCGGAAGAAGCGCTCGGTGCCCGAGAAAAGGGTCGAATGGTGTTCGTGCCACGCCAGGCCCGTGCCGTCGCGGAATGCTTTCTGGACCTTGTCGAGATCGAGGAACAACGACATCAGGACTTCGAAGCCGCCGCCCATGAAAGCAGGGCTGGCGTCGTCCGCGAGCACCAGCGCGGCCTCGGGCGACAGCGTGTAGGTTTCCGCGCCGGGGTCGTACTCGACGAAGCCGCTCGCGGCCTCCGCGTTGAGCCACTCGATCGCATAGCGCAATCGCAGATGGGTCTTTTCGCCGAATCGTTCGGCGGTCATCGGTCCGGCGCCGGCCATTGCCTTGTACAGCCCGAGCCTGTCGCCGAGGATCGTGAGCGGTGCGCTGGCGAGCGCACCGAACTCTTCGACCATTCGGCCGAGCAGGGCATTGAGCTTGTCTTCGTCGATCTGCATGGTGTTGCTCCTGTGAACATCGTCGTGCTGCATGCGGGCGCCCTCGGTCGATAGTTCGCGTGGCGGGCCCGATTGGTTACGCCCGTGGCGCTGCGCGGTTCACCGCATCGCATTCAGACCCGGTTCATGTGCATTAACCTGAGATTCATTCCCGCGGAGCAACCTCGGTCGGTTCACTTCTGGCGATCACCGACCCTGTGTTTCCTGCTACTCGACTATCCACATCCAGGAAGAGCGCGCTTGCCGGCAACGGCACCGCGTCCGCCGCTGCTGACAGCCGGCTGACCCGTTCGCGTGCGGCGAGCGTCGCCAGCCCTGTCGCCGTCGGGACTCTCGCGCTCGCATTGATGCTCGTGGCCCTGGCCGTGCTCTGGTTCGCCGGCCTCGGATCGCGATCGCTCATCAGCCCCGACGAAGGGCGCTACGCATCCATCGCGCTGGAGATGGCGCGCAGTGGCGACTGGATCACGCCGCGCCTGAACGGACTGCTCTATTTCGAGAAGCCCGTCATGCAGTACTGGCTCGGCGCGCTGGCCTTCCTCAGCTTTGGCGTGTCCGAATTCTCGGCACGGCTGTGGCCGGCGCTCTCGGGTTTCCTCACGCTGCTGATGGTGGGCTTCACCGGTGCGCGCCTCTGGGGGCGCGAGAGCGGCATTCGCGCGCTGGCGATCGCAGCGTCGATGACATGGGTCGTCGGCAACAGCCACTTCCTCACGCTCGATGCGGGACTGACCTTCTTCCTGACCCTCGCGCTCTGCGCGGTCCTTCTGGCCGAAGGTGCCACGTCGGATCCGACGGTGCGGCGTCGCTGGATCTGGCTTGCCTGGGCGGCCATGGCGGGTGCGGTGCTCAGCAAGGGTCTGGTGGGCGTGGTCATCCCGGCTGGCGTGTTGTTCCTCACGAGTCTGTGGCGCCGCGATGCCACGCTGGTTCGCGGCATGCACTGGGTGTCGGGCCTGCTGATCTTTTTCGCGCTCGCGACGCCGTGGTTCGTCATGGTGTCGATGCGCAACCCGATCTTTGCGCAGTTCTTCTTCGTGCATGAGCACTTTGCCCGCTACCTGACCACCGTGCATCAGCGGCAGGGCGCGTGGTGGTACTACGTGCCGCTGCTGCTGGGCGGCATGCTGCCGTGGACCAGCGCCTTGCCGTGGCTGGCCCAGCGGAGCGGGGCGGACAGCGAACGTGCCGACGACCGCAGCCGCGACCTGCTCGTCGTGTGGTGCGCTTTCGTGTTCCTCTTTTTCAGTGCATCGGGCTCGAAGCTGCCTTCGTACATCCTGCCGATGTTCCCGGCGCTTGCGCTGCTTGCGGCACGCGCGCTCCGCGATGTGCAGCCGAGTACCTTGCGCTGGCATCTGCTGCTGCCCACGCTCGCATGGGTGGCCGCCTTCGTCATCTCCACGAAAGCCAGCCGCCTGGCATCACCCGCAACGCCTGCGGAAGTGCTCGCGCCGATGGCGGAGGCCGTGCGCGTCGGCGCGGTGATCTTCGTGGCGTGCGCGGGGTTGGGCTGGTTCAGCCTGTCCCGCCAGAAGGTGACCACGGCGATTCTGAGCGTGGCATTCGGTCATCTGATCGCGACCACGGTGGTCCTTCAATCGCACGATGCGTATGGGCAGCTCAAGAGCGCGACGCCGTTCGTCTCGGCATTGCGCTCGGAACTGCGTCCGGGCACGCCGGTATTTTCCGTCGCCGCGTACGACCAGACGCTGCCGTTCTATCTCGGACGCGACGTGACCCTGGTGGCCTACATGGACGAATTCGCACTCGGCGAAGTCCAGGAGCCCGACAAGTGGATCAAGACCGTGGACGAGTTCGTCACGCGATGGCAGTCGCTCCCACAGGCCGCGGCCTACATCAACCCGGCGATCTGGACCGAGCTGCACCAGCGCGGCGTCCCGATGCGCGTCATCTACCAGGACTGGCGCCGCGTCGTGGTGATGAGGAAGTAGCCGACTCGCGCGCCATGCGCACGCACAGATCGAAGGCATGCTGCAGGCCTTCGATCTTCGCGACCCCCTTGCCTGCGATGTCGAAGGCGCTGCCGCTCGCGGAGGTCGCCACGGGCACCGGCAAGCCGCCGTGCAGCGTCACGCCTTGTTCGAAGCCCATGAGCTTCATCGCGATCTGGCCCTGGTCGTGATACATCGACACCACTGCGTCGAAGTCGCCGCGCCGCGCGCCGATAAAGACCGTGTCGGGCGAGTAGGGGCCGCGCGCATCGATGCCCTGGGCCTGGAGTGCGTGGACGGCCGGAGCGATGACTTCGATTTCCTCGGTGCCGATGGAGCCGCCGTCGCCGGCATGCGGATTGAGCCCCGACACCGCGATGCGCGGCGCCTCGACGCCTGCGCGGACAAGAGCGCCATGAATGATGCGCACCGCATCCTGCACCGCGTCGCCGGTGATGAGAGCCGCAACATCCTTGAGCGGCACATGCGAGGTCACGCGTGAAGTCCACAGGTTGCCCGTGATGTTGAACTCGCAGACGAAGCCCGGCACGTCGAAGCGCTCCTGCATGTAGCGCAGCTCGTCCTCGTGCTGCAGGCCACCGAGGCGAAGCGAATGCTTGTTGAGCGGCGCGAAGACGATGCCGTCGACGAGGCCTCGCCGCACGGCCTCGGTGGCGAGCTGCATCGCCTCGAACGAAGCCTTGCCCGAGTGGGCGTTCGATTCGCCGAGCACCGGCGCCCGTCCGTGCATCGTGTCCTGCGCCAACAGACTCGGCCGTCCGCTTTCGAAGGTGAGCGCATCGAGGCCCGCGACACGCAGCGGATCGGGCGCGGCGGCGCCTGCGATGCGCCAGCCGCTGTCGAGCACCAGCGGGTCGGAGATGAGCAGCAGGTCCGCCGCCTCGATGTTGTGCGCGCGGGCGAGCAGCTTGGCCGTCATCTCGGGGCCGATGCCGCTGGGGTCGCCGGGCAGCACTGCGATTCTGGGTTTCATCGACGTTCTTTCCTCAGGTTGTATGTCACTCGGCGCGCATGCCGGTGTCCCGCACCAGCTTGCCGTAGCGTTCGAATTCGGTGCGGTTCATCTCCGCAAAGGTCGCGATGTCCATCGGCGTGATCTCGCCGCCGAGCGCCTTGATGCGGTCCTGCACATCGGGCATGCGCAGGCTTTGGATGAGCTCTGCGTTGAGGCGCTCCACCGCGGCTCGCGGCGTACCCCCGGTGACGAAGAGGCCGTACCAGGTGTTGACGTCGGCCCCTGTGACGCCGGCCTCGGCGAGCGTCGGCACGTCGGGCAGCTCCGGGATTCGCCTGGCCGCGGCAACCGCGAGCGGCCGCAGCTTGCCCGACTTGATCTGCTGCATCGCCGAAGAAGCGCTGTCGAACATCATCTCCACCTGCCCACCGATGATGTCGATGTGCGCCTGCGAGCTGCCGCGGTAGGGCACATGGATGGCCTTCGTCCCCGTCGCGAGCGCGAAGGCCTCGCCGCCCACATGCTGCGTGCTGCCGATGCCCGAAGAGGCGTACCTGAAGGTGCCGGGCTTGGCGCGCATGGCGGTCACGAGCTCGTTCACGCTCTGGTACGGAGAGGTCGAGGGCACCACCAGAATGTTGGGCATCACCGCCACCAGGCCCACCGGCTGCAGATCCTTGAGCGGGTCGTACTTCAGCTTGAGCAGGTGTGGCGCGACGGCCTGGCCGGTGTTGGTCGCCAGCAGCAGCGTGGTGCCGTCGCTTACGGCGCGCGCCGTGAGTTCGGCCGCGATGGTGTTCGAGGCGCCGGGCCGGTTCTCGACGACGACCGGCTGCTTCAGCGAAACCGCGAACTTGTCCGCGAGCAGGCGCGCGAGGATGTCGGTGCCGCCGCCCGCCGATGCGCCGACCATGATCCGCACGGGCTTGTCCGGGTAGGTGCCCTGCGCGGCTGCCACGAGCGGCGCCGCGATCAGCAGCAGGGCGGCAAGGCCGCGGGCAGCGGCGCCGCGCAGCAGAGGCTGGAATGGCATGGGGTGTGTCTCCGAGTTTTTTTGAAGTCCGACGCACGCAGCTTAGGGATGTTCGCCATTCCAATCCAATCGCGAGTTCTGAAGAATCCATATACATACGTATATGAAACGTCCGCCCGCCGATCTACCGCCATGGCGCCTGTTGCTGCGACTGCGCACGCGGCAATGGGTGCTGCTCGCGCTGCTGGACCAGCACCGCAACCTCGGCCGCGCCGCGGCGGCGATGAGCATCAGCCAGCCGGCAGCAACCAAGCTCCTGCAGCAACTCGAGGAGACCTTCTCGGTGCCGCTGTTCACCCGCGTCGCGCGCGGGATGACGCCCACGCCCTACGGCGAGGCGTTGGTACGCCACGCGCGATGGGTGCTCACCGATTTCGGTGCGGTATGCGAAGAGGTCGAGGCGCTGCGCTCAGGCCTCAGCGGCGCGCTGCGCGTAGGCAGTGTGCCGGGTGCGGTGCCGGAACTGCTGGCGCCGACGTTGGTGGCCTACCAGCAGAAGCACGAGCGCGTGGCGGTCAGCGTGGTGGTCGACACCAGCGACGTGATGCTGCGCCAGCTCGCGCGCGGCGAAGTCGACCTGATGCTCGGCCGCCTCACCGAGGATCACAGCGCCGAGGCCTTCGACTGCGTGCCGCTGCTCGGCGAACCGCAGGTGGTCGTGGTGCGCAAGACGCATCCGCTGCTTCGGCGCAGGTCGGTGTCGTTGCGCGAACTGGTCGAATGGCCGTGGTTGCTGCAGCCGCCGGGTTCGCCGCAGCGCGGACGCTTCGAGGCCGCCTTGCACGAGGCGGGCATCCAGGAGCGGCCGCGCATCACGGAGACGGCTTCGCCGATCGCGATGACCGCGCTGCTGGAGCACTCGGACATGTGCGCGGTGATGCCGGAGTCGCAGGCGGCGCACTATGCGCGGCTCGGCGTGTTGCGCGTCTTGCCGGCAAAGCTGCCGATCCGCGTGCCGCCGATCTACCTGATCACGCGTCGCGCGTACAGCCTGTCGCCTGCGGCGGCCGAGTTCGTGGCGCTGCTGCGGCCGGCTCAGGCTCAGGTCAGGTAGCCGACGAACTGCGGGATCACTTCGCGCAGGAAGTGGATCTCCTCCGTGGGAATGCTGCGCGGCTCGAGATCGAAATGGATGAAGGTCCCGTAGGGCGTCCCGCAATCCTTCGTCAGCAGGCGGCCGTAGTACGACTCGACCATCCCGGTGTAGGGCCGGTTGGTCAGGCGGTGGTCCTGGGAGGCGTGGCTGGTCACGAATTCGCCATGCTCGACGGCGTGCTGGCAGAAGCTCTTTCCGAGCGGCACCACCGTCAGCCACGTGCGGTATTCGGACTCGCGATCGAAGGCGTGCGCCGCATGCATCACGTCGCCATTGAGCTTGTAGATTGCCGTGAACCGGAAAGGCGTCCTGTCGTTGAGCATCGCCAGCGCCGGGACGATCCCGCGGTTGGCTAGTAGGTTGCGTACCGCTGTCGCGGGTGTAGGCAAATCGACATCGAGCATGAATAAACTGTTTGAGGCGCGAGCGCGAATCTTACGCAATTCTTACGACGCTCCGGGGCAGGGTTTCACCTGCGAACACAATGCTTCCCCATGCAAACCATCTCGCTTCGCCAGATCGCGCTTCTCGTTCCGCTGACGCTGGCCTGGGGCCTCAACTGGCCGGTCATGAAACTGGGCGTGGCCGACTATCCGCCACTGACGTTCCGGGCCCTGTCGCTCTGGCTGGGCTTGCCGGTGCTGGGGCTGGCGCTGGTGGTCATGAAGACGCCGTTCCGTGTGCCGCGCCGGCACTGGCCCGAACTGGTGTGGCTCGCCGCGACCAACATGTTCGTCTGGCACGCCTGCATCATCCTCGCGGTGAAGGCACTCTCCAGCGGTCGTGCGGCCATCCTCGGCTACACGATGCCGGTGTTTTCCGCGGTCATCGGCGCACTGCTTTTCAAGACGGTGCTCACGCGGCGCGGATGGCTCGGCGTGAGCGCATGCGCGCTCGGCGTGGGGCTGTTGCTGTGGCACGAGTTCACCGATCTGGCCGGACGCCCCGGCTATGTCGCGCTGGCGCTGGTGGCGGCCGCGACCTGGGCGCTGGGCACGCAACTGCTGCGGCACACGCGCATCGAGGTTCCCACGCTCACGCTGTCGTTCTGGATGACGGCGCTGACCGCCGTCGTCATGGGACTGCTTTCGCTGCTCTTCGAGCGCCCGCAGTGGCACACGCCGGGCCCGGCCGCCTGGGCGGCGATCGCCTACAACGCGGTGCTGATCTTCGGCTTCGCGCATGCCGCCTGGTTCTATCTCGCGCGCGGGCTGCCGCCGGTTGCCTCCACGCTGAGCGTGATGCTGATCCCGGTGCTCGGCGTCTTCAGCGGCGCCCTGTGGCTCGGAGAGACGGTGTACTGGCAGGACTGGACCGCCGTCGCGCTGATGATGGTGGCCATCGTCTCGGTACTGTGGCCGCAGCGACAGCGGAGCGACAATCCGGCACCTGGCGCTGGCCAGCCCGCTGAAGGCTGACCCTTCAAGATCGCGCCACCCAGCCGATATTCGATGTGCGTGCGGAGTCTTGTGTCCGCGCGCCTGGACAACCAACCATGCCAACCCTTCTCATGATGACCGCGACCGGCGAAACCCGGCAGGTACAACTCGCTCCCCAGGGGAACCGGGTGGGGCGCGGCCCGACCAATGACGTGATCGTCGATTCCGGCCAGGCCAGCCGCGACCATGCGCTGATCGATGTCGAGCAGGCCTTCGTCACCATCACCGACCTCGGCAGCCGCAACGGCACCTTCGTCAACGACATCCAGATCGAGACCCAGGTGCTCGTCGACGGCGACGCGATCCGCCTCGGCACCTACGAGATGCGCTTCGTCGCGACCGACCAGGAGTTCACCCAGATCGAGGCGCTGCGCATGCTCACGATGCACGGGCTGCTGGTGAACATTCCGCGTCCGGCCGCGCCCGACGCACCGACTGCACCGGAGGCACCGCTCAGCGGACGCGGGAAGCTCTAGCGGCTACGATGCTCCGCCGCGATTTCCCCTTCATCGCGGAAAGGAGCGCCTCATGCAACGCCGCCGCTTCATGTGTGGCGCCAGTGTCCTGCTGGCCGGCTGGGCGCACGCCCAGCACGATGGGCATCCCTCGCTGCCCGAGGCGCCGTCCTCGCCCGATCCCTTCGCGCGCCTTCAGGGCGGCACGCCGCACCATCTCACGCCGGAACAGGAAGCCCAGCGCTTCATCGACAGCCCCGCGCCACCCGGCCCAGCCGGCCGCTGGGTACCGCGTGCCGCACTTCCGCTGCCGCGTAGCGAGATGGCATGGGCGACCGCGGCGGCCGGGCGCATGCACGTCGTGGGCGGCTACGGTGAAGGAGCGGTGAACCGCGCCTACCACCACATCTACGACCCTTCCGCGAATCGCTGGCTGACCGGCGCACCGCTGCCGCGCGGCGCCAACCATGTCGCGGTGGCATCGACCGACCAGAAGGTCTGGGCCTTCGGTGGCTTCATCGAGCAGAACCGGCGGTCGGATACCAACGCCTATGTCTACGACATCGCGAGCGACAAGTGGACCGCCATCGCGCCGCTGCCGCGTCCACGCGGAGCCGCTGCCGCGGTGGTGCTCGACGGGTCGCTGCATCTGATCGGCGGTGCCTCTGAGCCGGCGGCCGAACGCGCGAGCGTGAGCTGGCACGAGGTCTACGACCCGCAGGCCGACCGCTGGAGCGCCCGCAAGCCCTTGCCCGGCGCGCGCGACCACGTCGGCTGCGTGGCCCACGCCGGGCGCATTCATGTGATCGGCGGGCGCTTCAACACCTTCGAATACAACACCGACCTGCACCACGTCTACCTGCCGGACCGCGACACCTGGGAGCTGCGCACCCCGATGCCCACCGCCCGTTCGGGACATGGGCTGGTGGTCTATCGCGGCCGGTTCTTCGCGATGGGCGGGGAGGGCGGCTACCTGATGGGCGGCGTGCCGGTCCAGGCGAAGGTCTTCGGCCAGATGGAGAGCTACGACCCCGGCACCGACCGCTGGCAGCGTCACGCCCCGATGATCACGCCGCGGCACGCGGTCGGCGCGGCCGCCATCGGCGACTGGATCTACGTGGCCGGCGGGGGCGCGGTGCTCGGCGGCTCCGTGCAATCGGCGGTGCACGAGGCCTTCACCCTCGGGGCCTGACCGGCCGTCCCTCGTCCAAAAGAAGGAGATCGCGCGCGCCGGCGAAATGTTAGGCTGCGCCGACCTGAATTCCGCGTTGCGCGCCGGCTGCCGCAACCTCCGGAACATGTGCAAGACGTGAAGTGCAGCCAGGAGAGCTATCAGCAAATGCGCGCGCTATGGATCGAGGATCACCAACTCGTCGGGGACTCCTTCGAGCTTCTTCTTCAATTGATCATGCCCGATGCCTCACTCGACAAGGCCCGCGATCTCGACAGCGCAAGGCGGCTCATGGAGACCTTCCCCTACGAGCTCGTGCTGCTCGACTGGTGGCTGGGTACGCATGACGGCGAGCGCTCCATCAAGATGCTGCGTGACGCGGGGCGGGACACGCCGATCATCGTGGTCTCCGGCGACGACCGCGACGTGGTGATGGACCGCGCGCTGGCCCTCGGCGCCTCCGGCTACGTGCCCAAGAGTGCCGACCCCGGCGCGCTGCTCGAAGCGGTGCGCGTCGCGCTGCAAGGCGGGGTGAGCCGGCCGCCGCGACAGAACAGCAAGCCCGTCGATGGTGCTCCGGGCGGCATCGCCCAGCCGGTCGACGTCGAAATCCTCTACCCGGACCTGACCCCGCGTCAGGCCGAAGTCTTCCGGGCGCTGATGCGCGGCAGCTCGGACAAGCAGATCGCGCGCGAACTCGACATCTCCGACACCACGGTGAAGACGCATGTTCGCGCCATCCTCCAGATCGTCGGCGTACACAAGCGAGGAGAAGCAGCGCACGAAGCTCGCGTCAGGGGTGCAGGTGATCTCTGACGCGAGCAACGGCCTGTCTGCCCGGGAGCTGCAGCCCCTGGTCGAGGCCGAGCAGGTGCGGCTGTCGGTGCAGCAGTTGCGCCGGCTCCTGCTGCCGCTGATCCTTGCGGACGCCTTCGTCGCCTGGGTGGGCTGGCAGGTCGGTCTGCAGACGATCGCTGTCGTCTGGTTCGCGTGCATGGTGGTTGCGCACACCGCGCGCTGGGCCTACCTGCTGCGCATCGGCGAGCCGGGCCGCGTCGAACCTGCGACATGGCTGTCGCGCTCAGCTTCCGCGCTGATCGGGCTGGCGGTGCTGCGTTCGGCGATGGTGCTGATGATCTTCAGCCGCCCGGTGGGCGAATACCACTACGTGCTCACCATGGTCTCCTTCGGCAGCGCGGTGGGTGCCATCTCGCCGGTGGCGGGCCATCTGCGAAGCTACGTGGGCTGGAGCGCGATCGTCGGCGGTGCGCTCTGCATCGCCTGGGTCACGCGCGGCACGCTCGAAGGCGCGGCCATCGCGACGCTGCTGTTGATGCTGTTCGTGGTGCTCACGTTCTACGTGCGCGACCAGGGACGCACGCTGGTGCAGCTCGTCACGCTGTCCGAATCACTGCGGCGGGAACGCGACCGCGCGGAAAAGGCCAGCGAGGCCAAGACACGCTTCTTCGCCGCCGCGAGCCACGACCTGCGCCAGCCGCTCACCGCACTGTCGTACAACGCCGCCACGGTGCAGGAACTCGCGCGTCTGAGCGGCGACGAGATGCTCGACCGCGTGGGGCAGGGCATCCGCCGTGCCTTGTCGGAAAGCAGCTCGCTGCTCGACAGCCTGCTCGAAGTCTCCAAGCTCGATGCCGGCGCCGTGCGCGCGGAAGAGCGCGAGGTCGATGTGATGAAGCTGCTCGGCCGCATCGCCGAGTCTTTCACACCGATTGCGAACGCAGCCGGACTGGAACTGCGCTGCCTCGGTGGTCACCATAAAGGCCTCTGGGTGCGAACCGATCTCGCACTGCTGCGGCGGATCATCCAGAACCTGCTGGGCAACGCGATCAAGTTCACGCACGAGGGCCATGTGTCGATCGAGGCCTTCGCCGATGACCGCACCGGCAAGGACTGCGTCTGCATCCGCGTGTCGGACACCGGGCCGGGCATCCCCGACGAGCTGCAGGAGCACGTGTTCGAAGAGTTCTATCAGGTCGGCAATCCCGAGCGCAACCGCAGCCGCGGCCTGGGCCTTGGGCTGGCGATCGTGCGGCGCATCGCGGGCCTCTTGAAGATCAACGTCACGCTCACCAGCCAGCCCGGCCAGGGCGCTGTGTTCGAACTGCGCATGCCGCGCATCCCCGCGCCGCGTGGCGCAGGCGCGGAACTGGTCCCCGATGGCACCGAAGCTGCGCTGGGTGCCTCGCGCAAGCGGGTGCTTTTCATTGACGACGAGCCCGAGATCCGGGAATCGTTCACCACGTTGCTGTCCACCCTCGGCTGGGAGGTACGGTCCGCCAGTGACCAGCAGGAAGCCGAGGAAATCCACGAGGCGGGCTTCTCGCCCGATGTGCTGCTGATCGACTTCCGGTTGCGCGACAACGCATCGGGACTCGACGCGTGGAGGGCGCTGAAGCGGCGCGGCTGCGACGCCCCGGGTCTGATGATCACGGGCGAAACGGAGCCGCGCCGCATCGCGGCCGCGCGGGAAGCAGGCATCACGGTGCTCTACAAGCCCGTCGACGGCGCGCAGCTGCTGCAGGCGATGGGGCAGGCGCTGGGCGCGGCCAACGCCTAGGCGAAGTCGATCGTTCGCGTCACCTTGCGCCGCGCGCCGTCGAACTCGACATCGAGATGCCACGCGCCCTGCGCCGACTGGTACGGCCGCAGGACCGCAAAGCCGTCGCCGCTCTCCGGGAAGAAGGTCTTCACATGGCACCTGAACTTGCGACTCAGGCCGGCGTGCTTCTGCTCGTCGACGAACTCGAATGTTTCGTCGGCCGCGAAGTCATCGACTGACGCGTTCGCGAAGGTGTAGGGCGCATACAGCGCCGAGCTGTGGATGGAGTGCACGACGACCTTGCGCGCCTCGAACATGCATTCGATGGTGATGGTCGCGATGCATGACAGGTGCTCGTCACCCGAAAGGAACACCACCCGCTGCGCGTCGGCGTCGTACAGCCGTGCGAGCAGCTTGTGCAGCGAACCCGGATAGCCGGCCCATGAATCCGTCTGCAGCGCGAGCCCGATCGGGTTGCGGCTGCGTGGCCGGCCGCGCATCGACAGATAACGCGGCAGCAGGATCGACGCGGAAACGACGAAGCCCGGCGGCGATGTTGGCCCCTGCGAGCGGACCCACTTGTGCAGCTCGGCGGACTGCGGCTTGCGCAGGATCGATGCATAGGCGAGGTTGCCGATGGTGCGGCCCCGCCGCTTCGAGCGGGTATCGGTGAAGAAGAACGCATGCCCGTGCAGTTCCGCGGCTAGCCAGAGGCGCTTGTCGCTCACCGTGCTACGCACCGCCTGCGGCCACATGCTGCGCTGACGTGTCACGTAGAGACTGCGGCCCTGCGCCATGGCGTCCTGAAGTTCGTCGTGGCCGTAGCCGCGCGGGCGCGGCTCCCAGTTGTCGGCCACCTCGTGGTCGTCCAGCATCGGAAAGATTTCGGACCCCGCCACACGCAGCACGCGCTGAAGACCGGCGTTGAGCATGAAGGCCTCGTAAGCGAACGACAGGCGCTCCAGCAGCTTGCCCGGATCGAACAGGCCCGCGGTCCGGTCGACGTAGACCTGATCGCCGGTGAGCACGGTGAATCGGATCGACGGGTCGTTCTCCAGCCGCTCGCCGAGCCGCCACAGCGAACGTTCGGCCGGGCCGATGTAGCGATCGTCCAGCGCGCGGGTGCGCACGCGCACCGTGGCGTCGAGCATGCCGGCCGGATACTGGCAGCTGCCCAGCGCAAAGCTCGCGGCGCGTCCGGGCGCGAGCGCCTGATCGATGCGCCGGGTCACGACGCCGCTTTCCAGGGCCACCGGTTCGCGGTGGTTGGCGATCTCGTCGTACTCCACCTCGCCACCGATCGTCACCTGCCGATGGAGCAGGAGCAGCAGCGCGCGGTGCGCATTGCCGGGCCATGGCAGCGTCGCGGTCACACACTGCCGGTCGGCGCAAAGCTCGACGTCCACCGGCTCGACATCGATGCGCCGCAGCGCAGGCAGGTCGACCAGCCGCCCGCCCTGGCGGATCTTCCAGCGCCCTTCGAAGTCCTCGACCGGCACCAGCGCCGCCTTGTGCGGCACGCCGTTGCGCTGGTCGAAAGTCACCCGGCACGCGAGCAGCCCGCCGGCCACCATCTCCGGCGGCGCGGCGAAGGACCTCGGCGGCAGCGCCTTATGCAGCTGCGACGCCGACGGAAGCGGTTTCGGATTCTGGGTCATGGCTCGTGTTCGTGGAGGTCTCGGAGGACTCGCCAAGGAAGGCGCTGATTTCGCGATAGGCAAGCGGCGCGTTCACGCCGACCAGGCTGTCCTGGTGCCCCATGTCGCGGAACTCGACCGATCTGCCGCCGCTGTGCGCGTCGTTCAGCAGATCGACCACGCGCCGTCGCGTGGCGATGTCGAGCAGCCCGTTGTCGCTGCTGTGCAGCGAGAGGATGCGATGCGCGGGGTCCTTGTTCCACACGCGCCGGATGTGGCCCGGCACCATGCCGGCGCCGTTCCCGCCGCGGTCCGTCACCACCCCGTAGCGCGCGAAGGCGATCACCTGCGCGACGGTCTGCAGGTTCATCGGACCGAAGAAATCGTCGATCGCTCCGAGCACTGCATCCGACATGCCGTCGAGCTTGAAGGTCACGCCATAGAGCGCATCCATGCGGTGCCGCGCCCCGACCCAAGGCGTGCGCTTGCCTGGCGGCCAGAAAGGGTTCTCGCGGAAGAAGTCCTCGCGCGGATAAGGCACTGCCGCGAGCAGCCGATCGAACATGTCGTCGGCCGAGGTGGGTTTTTCAGGCGTGAACTCGAAGGCGCCCAGCCCGATGAACTCGCGCAGCCATTGCATGAGGTAGGCGCGTGCCATGTTGGCCGGCGACATCACAAGCGCCGGCCCCACCTGCGAGATCACGAGCCGGCCCAATCGCCCGGGCAATGCGGCCCGCAATTCAGGAAAGCGATCGGCACCCCGCTCGATGTGCTTGCCGAAGAGACCCAGCGACAGCATCGCCACACCCATGCAATGCGCAACCACGTCGACCTTCTTCGCGCCGGTGTAGCGGCAGATGTGATCAATGGCGAGCGGGATGTCCTGGCAGCCCATCTGCTCGAAGAACCACGGCTCGCGTGCGGTCGGCATGCCGGCGCTGCTGCGCAGGTCGAGCACCCACACGTCGTGTCCCTTGGCGTGGAGATGTCCCGCGAGCCCGCCCTCGGGCAGCAGTCGATGCGCGAAGGTGGTTCCGCTGGCGCTGTAGCCGTGGATCAGCATCACCGGATTCAGCCGGCTGTCCTTGCCAGGGCCGTAGCGTGTCAGGCGCATCCGCACCGGCGTGCCGTCGCGCATCACGTCCACGGTGATGTCGAAGACCTGCGGCGCCGGCGCATGCGGGATGGCACCGGGCAGGCGCTGCGGGGTGCGCCCGTGGGGCCGATCAGGCAGGCGCAGCGACCACGCATGAAGCGGCAGCATGACCCGCGCGAGGTACAGCAGCAGCGAAGCCATGTCGATCAGCGCGGTCGCGTGATCGGGCTGCGACGCGATGCGCACCAGCGGCACGTTGACGCGGCCGAAGTAGGGCAGGTCGACCGCCAGCGGCTTGCGCTGGTCGGCCGGATCGCGGTTCGGGAATTCGTTCAGCTCGGCGTAGAGCCATTGGTTGACCGGGTTCGCGGCGCGCTCGTAGGTGAGCCGCTTGGCCGCACGGATGGGGCGGCCCTGCCAGTGCATGGCGTCGCCAAGCCGCCTGTCGAGCAGCTTCGGCGAAAGAATCTCCAGGTCGTATTCGAGCCGCCGCACGTCCGCCGCGCGCGATGCGAGATAGAACGCGGATTTGACGAGTTCGCTCCACGGCGGCGCGGGTTTCGGGCCGCGTCCCCGCATCCTCTCGAACGTGCCCTGCACGGCATCGCGCAGGCCCCGGTTGAGGAACCATGCCCAGAGCCCGCGCACCGTCCGTCCCGCCTGGCTGGACGGTTCATGCCGCATCAGTGTCAGCGTGCCACTCAGGGGCGCCTCCAGCAGCAACGCCTGCCTCGACGTTGGTGGCCGGCTTCGTGTGCCGAGAGGGAGCGACGAAGGCCATGGCTCGGCCGGCATGAGCAGCCGCACATGGCTTCGCGAGGCATCGACGACCAACTGGCGTGGAGACTGGGAAGCGATCAGCGACGAGACCGACTGCGGCTCGAACCAGAGCCGAAGCTCAAGGTCCAGGGCGACTGCCTTCCCTTCGAACTCGATGGTCACCCGGCTCTTCATCTGCTCGGTCATCTCGATCAAGGTCGATTCCTGCGGCTTCGGAACGACCTTGCGGGACATCGGGCGCAGCGGCTGCCATTCAGAAGGCGGGTCGGCCGGATGCGTGGCCGGGTCCAGCCGATCGAACTGCCACGCGCGGCGCAGATGCCGCATCGCACGACGCGCCAGCATCGCGATGGTGAGCGAAGGATTGATGCCGAGCGATGTCGGCACGATCGCGCCATCCAGCACCACGAGCCCTCCGTGCACGCGCTTCGAATCGCCGTCGAAGACCCGGCCGAACTCGTCGACGACGCCCATCGCCGCGTGGTCGCCCATCGGGCAGCCACCCAGCGGATGCACCGTGAGCACCGGGCCACGCGCGGCGCCATACAGGCGCTCGAGCATGCCTGGCAGAGGGCGCCAGACGGGGTTCGGCAGCACGCGCGCGCCGGCACCGTTCTTTGCGACCAGCGTGTCGAGCACCTCCTGATGCTTGTCAAAGCTCGTGTCGCTGCGCACCTCGGGCCAATCGACGCCGAGCGTTCCCTGCTCGCCATCAATGGCGTCTCCGGGCAGGCGCAGCCGACCGTTCGCGCTGTCGTGGCCAATCACCGCGACCACCATGCTGTTGTCGATCAGCCGTGCATCGATGCCCGCAACATCGGGTTCGTCCGCATCGCCGGTGTAGCGCCGGCTGTCGGCGCCGGTCAGCGACTGGACGGTGGCGACGGTGGTCGCGGTCTCCTCGAAGAGCCGCCGCAAGGGGCCGGGGATCGCGAGGTCCTGGATGACGCACGGCGGGTCTTCATGCCGCCGGTCGATCATCCGGGTGATGGTCGGCCCGCACTGGTCGCCGAGCGACGGCGCGATCCCGGGCTCGCGCAGGATCGTGCTCAGGTTGTCGCCGTTGGCTGAAAAGCGCTCGCCGAGCACCGCCGACACGGGGAGCTTGCGCTTGCGGGCACGCATCAGCAGCTCGGTCGAACCAAGCGTGCCGGCCGCGAGCACCAGATGGCTCGCGCGGATCTCGTAGGGCGCCTTGATGTGCCGGCGCAGCGACGTGTCGGTGTGGGTGACGAACACCTTCCAGTCGTATTCGCCGACCTTCTCGAAGGTGGTGACCGTGGCACCCGTCACGATGCGCACGGGAGCGGCATGCCGAGCACAGGCTTGCGCGATCAGCGTGGCATCGACCGAGAGCTTTGCGCCGACATTGCAGCCGGTCGCGCAATCGCGGCAGCCGTTGCAGGCCCGGATACCCCGATCCGCTTCGTCCTCGTCTGCGACGGTGACATCGAGCACGCTGGCCGGCTTGCCGCCGAGCGCATCCATCAACCCGGCGCGGCTCGCGAACTTGCCGCTCGACGAGGCCTGCAATTGACCCCGTACTTCTGCGAGCGCGTCCATGAGGCCATGGTCCTTGCGGATGCCCGCAGGCCAGCGCGGGTCGGCGAACACCGCGGGCAACGGCGAGGCCATCACGCCCGCATTGATCAGCGAACCGCCACCCAGCCCATTGGCAAGCACCACGTTGACATCGGCGCCGAGCCGCATGTCGAAGAGGCCCCAGGTGCGTCCCATCACCGAGGCGTCGCCACTGCGGCTGAAGCGCACATGCCCGGCCAGGTCGGCCATGGTCGAGGGGAAAGAGCCGGGCACGTATTCGTGGCCGCGTTCGAGCATCGCGATGCGCAGCGGCCGGCCATCGACACCCCAGCCCGCGAGTTCGTTCAGCGCCATCGCGCCGCCATAGCCGCTGCCGACAATCAGGACGTCGAAATGGGGTTCACTCCTCGGGTCCGCCGGCTGGTCGAGTCGAAGATCGCTCGCCAGCTCGGCCAGGTCGGCGGAAAGCCAGGCCGTGGCCGCTTGTTCTTGTTGATTCATGCGCTGCGCACTCGCTGGGCGACCGCGAGATTGCGGCGGTGTGCGAGTTCAACAGAGCGGGTCGGCGCTGTCCATCCGCATAAGGGACTAGACCGTATCTTTTACGACACCGTAAGTCGGGTGTCAGGGAATCAGCACTGCGGCGCCCTCGATACGTCCCGCGCGCAGATCGGCCATTGCCTCGTTGGCCTGTTCCAGCGGGTAGGTGGTGATGTGGACCTGCGGCGGATGCACGCGCACCACGTCGAGGAACTCGCGGCCGTCTGCGCGCGTGAGGTTCGCGACCGAGACCAGCTCGCGCTCCTCCCACAGCAGCCGGTAGGGGAAGGCCGGGATGTCGCTCATGTGGATGCCACCGCAGACCACGCGGCCGCCCTTGCGCACCGCCTGCAGCGCGAGCGGCACGAGGGGGCCGGCCGGCGCGAAGATGATCGCCGCGTCGAGCCGCTCGGGGGGCATCTCGTCCGATGCGCCGGCCCACACCGCGCCCAGCGAGCGTGCGAAAGCCTGGCCCGCAGCGTCGCCCGCTCGTGTGAAGGCGTAGACCTCGCGTCCCTGTGCCACTGCCACCTGCGCGATGAGATGCGCCGCTGCGCCAAAGCCATAGAGGCCGAGCCGTCGTGCGCTGTCGCCGGCAGCCTTCAGGCTGCGCCAGCCGATCAGCCCGGCGCACATCAGCGGCGCGATGTGCGCCGGATCCTGCGCGGAATCGCCGAGGGGCAGGCAGAAGTCGGCTTCGGCGATCACATGGCTCGCGAAGCCACCGTCGCGGTCGTAGCCGGTGAAGCGGGGCGTGTCGCAGAGGTTCTCGCGACCGGCGAGGCAGAACGTGCAATGCCCGCAGGTGTGACCAAGCCAGGGCACGCCGACACGGTCGCCGATGCGATGCCCTTGCACGTCCGCGCCGATCGCTTCGACCTCGCCCACGATCTCGTGGCCCGGCACGATCGGCAGCGTATTCAGCGGCAGGTCACCATCCACCACGTGCAAGTCGGTGCGGCAGACCGCACAGGCCAGCACGCGCAAGCGCAGTTCGCCGGCCGCAGGTTCCGCGACCGGGCGCTGCTCGAGTCGCAAGGGTTGACCGGCGGCGTGAAGAACCATGGCGCGCATCGTCCGGGGATTGTGCGCCGCGGTCCGCTTGGTTGTTTGCGTCATATGCATCTGAATTAACGGTCGTTCCGCTTTGCATGGGGCCTTCGGACAATGCCGCTCGTTTCAAGGACACCTCATGCCGACAGCCAGACACTGCGAATCCTGCGCCATTCCATCCTCGCCGCGACAAGGGTCGAGACGTTTCATCACCGGCGTGCTGCTGGTCGCGGCGGTCGCACTCGCCGCACTCTTCTTCGGCGTCTCGCCTGCGCATGCGCAGCAGAAGGGTGAGCTTCGCATCGGCTACCAGAAATCGGCCAGCCTCTTCGTGCTGCAGAAGGCGCAGGGCACGCTCGAGAAGAAGCTCGCGCCGCTCGGTTTCGGTGTGAAGTGGGTCGAATTTCCGGCCGGCCCGCAGTTGCTGGAAGGGCTGAACGTCGGCGCTGTCGACGTGGGCTATGTCGGCGAAGCGCCGCCGATCTTCGCGCAGGCGGCCGGTGCCAAGTTTGCCTACATCGGCTTCGATCCGGCCGCGCCGCGCGCCGAGGCGATCCTGGTGCTGAAGGATTCGCCGATCAAGTCGGTCGCGGACCTCAAAGGCAAGAAGGTCGCGCTCAACAAGGGCAGCAACGTGCACTACCTGCTCGTGAAGCAACTGGAGAAGCACGGCCTCTCGCTCGCGGACATCCAGCCTGTCTACCTCGCACCCGCAGACGGCCGCGCGGCATTCGAAAGCAAGAACGTCGACGCCTGGGTGATCTGGGATCCCTTTCAGGCCGCCGCCGAGAAGGCCATCGGCGCCCGCGTGCTCGCCGACGGCACGCCGGACGTGGTCAACAACTACCAGTTCTACCTGGCCGAGCGCGGCTTAGTCGCGAAGTATCCGCAGGTGATCGACGCGCTCTTCGAGGATTCGGTCTCGCAGGGCATCTGGCTCAAGAAGAACCTGCGCCAGGCAGCCGAGCTGATTGCGCCGCTGCAGGGCCTGCCGGTCGACGTGGTCGAGACCGCGCTGCGCCGCTACGAGTTCAACGTGAAGCCGATCGCGCCCGACGTGGTCGCGGGCCAGCAGAAGATCGCCGACACCTTTCATCAGCTCAAGCTCATCCCGAAGGCCATCCGTATCAGCGACGCCGTGTTGCCCGCCAAGCCGTGAGCGCCCGCCAGCAGATGCACCTCGGCGCCTTCTTCTTCGGCGTCGGCCATCACCTTGCCGCGTGGCGGCATCCGGACGTGGACCCCGGTGCGGCCAGCCGCATCGAATCGCTGCGCGAGTGGACGCGCATCGCAGAGGAAGCGAAGTTCGACGCGATCTTCTTCGCCGACAACGTCGGCCTGCCCGGACCGCCGGACGACGCAGTGGCGAAGAACGCGCTGTGGTATCCGCTCGATCCGCTCATCACGCTCGCGGCGCTGTCGCAGTCGACCAGTCGCATCGGGCTGGTCGCGACGGTGTCGGCGACCTACCTGCCGGCCTATCACCTCGCGCGCAAGTACGCTTCGCTCGACCAGATCAGCGGCGGACGCAGCGGCTGGAACCTCGTGACTTCGGGGAGCGATTTCGAGGCGCGCAGCTTCGGTCTGCCCAAGCAACTCGAGCACGCCCATCGATACGCCCGCGCGCACGAGTACGTGGAGATCGTGAAGGGCCTCTGGGATACCTGGGAGGACGACGCCTTCATCCACGACAAGGCGGCGAATCGCTTCTTCGACCCCGCGCGGCTGCACCGCGTCGCGCACGAGGGCGAGCACTTCACCGTCCACGGCGGATTGCAGACGCCGCGCGCGCCGCAGGGCTACCCGGTGCTGGTGCAGGCCGGGTCTTCGGCGGACGGGCAGGACCTCGCTGCTGCGACGGCCGAGGTGGTCTTCACTGCGCAGCAGACCGCAGAGGACGCGCGCAACTTCTATCGGTCGCTCAAGGGCCGGCTCGCCGCGTATGGACGCACGCCCGATCAGCTCAAGATCCTGCCGGGCATCTCGCCCTTCGTCGGGCGCAGCCAGCAGGAGGCGCAAGAGAAGTTCGAGCAGCTTCAATCGCTGATCGATCCGGTGCTCGGCATCGGACTGCTGTCGACCTTTCTCGGCAATGTCGATCTGTCGCGCTATTCGGTGGACGACCCGTTCCCGCAGGACCTGCCGGTCACCGAAGGGTGGAGGAGCCGCCAGGAACTCTTCGCCTCGCTCGCGAAGCGCGACGGGCTCAGCATCCGCCAGCTCTACGAAAAGGTGGCCGGCGCGCGCGGGCACTGGACGATCGTCGGTACGCCGGAGAGCATCGCGGACCAGCTCGAACACTGGTTCACGACGGGCGCGGCAGACGGCTTCAATGTGCTTGCGCCGACGCTGCCGCACGGGTTGCGCGACTTCGCGGATCTCGTGATTCCTGAACTGCAGCGGCGCGGCCTGTTCCGCAAGGAGTACATGGGCCGCACGCTGCGCGAGCACCTCGGCCTCGCACGGCCCGCGCATCCGAAGGCGCGCTGACCGGGGAGCCAGCCTATTCGGGGAGCTTCGTATCGAGCGCGAACTTCCCCTTGCTCAGATGGCGCTTCATGAATTCGACGCAAACGCGAACCTTGGCGGAGTCGAGCGACCGGCTGCTGGTCATGGCCCAGACATCCGCGGGTTCGCGATAGGCCGGCAGCACGCGCACCAGCGTGCCGTCCTTCAAGTGCGATGCAATGTCCCAGACCGATAGGAGCAGGATGCCGTTTCCGTCGATGCCCCAGTTGAGGACGACATCGCTGTGGTTCGATCCGAAGCGGCCGGTAACCTTCACCGTGTCCGTGCCATTCGGGCCTTGCAGGCGCCACACGCCGAAAGCCTGCTCGCGATCGCGAAAGACGAGGCAGTCATGCTGCGCCAGGTCGGCCAGTGACTTGGGGTGCCCGCGCCGCCTGAGGTAGCTGGGTGCCGCGCAGAGGATGCGGCTGCTTTCGGCGATGCGGTGCGCGATCAGTTGCGGCTGGGTCGGCTCTCCTACGCGAATGTCGATGTCATATCCCTCTTCGACGAGGTTGACACGTCTGTCGAGCAGTTCGAGCCAGATGTCGAGCTTGGGGTAGCGCCGCTGCAAAAGCGACAACACATGCGACACGTGGTTGCGCCCGAGCCGCAGGCTGGTGCTGATCCGCAACTGCCCGCTCGGCTCGCCCTTTGCGCTGACGGCCGTTTCCGTCAGGGTTCCGACGTCTTCGAGGATCTTGCGAGCCGCCGCATAGATGCGCTCGCCCTCATCGCTGATGTGCACGCGCCGCGTGGTGCGGTGGAAGAGGCGCACGCCGAGCTGCTTTTCAAGGATGCCGATCCGCTTGCTGACGAACGCCTGGGAGACACCGAGTTCGGTTGCCGTCGCAACGAAGCTGGCGCGCTGCGCCACGGTGCAGAACACATGCAGGTCGTCGAGGGCGGGCCTATTGTTCACGATTCGTGATTTCCGATAGAACGATTTGGCTGATTATGAAACTGTCGGGAATAAGTAATCTTGCGGCCATACGCAATCACGGAGACGACATTGGCCGATTTCAAGCATTCACAGACTCGCATCGCGGTGGCCGGCGCCGGCTATATCGGCCTGGCCCACATGGGCGTCGCACAGCGCAGCGCGACCTGCACGCTCTCGGCCATCGTCGATCCAGCGCCTGCGGCCGAGGCCGTCGCCAGGCAGGCGGGCGTGCCGCTCTACAAATCGCTCGACGAGCTTTTCGAGAAGGACCGCCCGGATGGCGTGGTGCTCGCAACGCCCAATCAGTTGCACGTCGAACACGCGATGCGCTGCGTCGCCGCGGAGATGCCGACATTGCTGGAGAAGCCCATCGCCCCCACGGTCGAAGAAGCCGAAGCGCTGGTGCGCGCCGTGGACGAAACCCGCGCCAAGGTGCTGATCGGCCATCACCGCGCGCACAGCCCGCTCATGGCTCGCGCCAGACAGGTGATCGACGAAGGCCGCCTCGGCGCACTTGTCGCCGTGATGGGCAGTGCGGTGTTCTTCAAGCCCGATCACTATTTCGCCGATGCGCCATGGCGTCGCGAAGTGGGCGGCGGCCCGATCCTCTTGAACATGATTCACGAGGTGCACAACCTGCGCATGCTGTGCGGCGACATCGTCGCGGTGCAAGCCTTCTCCTCGAATGCGACGCGCGGGTTTCCGGTGGAAGACACGGTCGCCATCAACCTGCGTTTTGCCAGCGGTGCGCTCGGCACATTCATGCTCTCCGACACCGCCGCAAGCGCGCGCAGTTGGGAGCAGACCTCACAAGAGAACAAGGCCTATCCGAGCTACCCGGACGAGGACTGCTACGTCATTGCCGGCACCTTCGGCTCGCTGTCGATTCCGACGATGCGGCTGAAGACCTACCGCGAAGCCGGCGAGCGCTCCTGGTGGAAGCCCTTCGATGTCAGCGTGGTCGAGTTGACGCGCGACGACCCGCTCGCGCTGCAGATGGAGCACTTCGGCCAGGTCATCCGTGGCGAAGCCGCGCCGATCGTCAGCGCCCGCGACGGATTGCAGAACCTGCGCGTCACCGAGGCCATCGTGCAGGCCGCCCGCAGTGGCTCGATCGTCGAAATCGAGAACTCTTGAACCAAGGAAAGACCGCCATGAAGAAGATCCTCATGCTGCACGGCATCAACCACAACATGTTCGGCAAACGTGACCCGGTGCAATACGGCACGGTGACGCTGGCCGAGATCGACGGCAACCTGCGCAAGCTAGGAGCGGAACTGGGCGCGGAGGTCACCAGCTTCCAGACCAACAGCGAAGCCGCCATGTGCGAACGCATCCACCAGGCTTTCGAAGACCGGGTGGACGCGGTGCTCATCAACGCGGGTGCCTGGACCCACTACAGCTACGGCATCCGCGACGCGCTGGCCATCCTGACGGTGCCCGTCGTCGAAATCCACATGTCGAACATCCATGCGCGCGAGGCGTTTCGCCATCACTCGGTGTTCGCAGAAATCGTGAAAGGCCAGATCTGCGGATTTGGTGCCGAGAGCTATCTGCTGGGGTTGCGGGCGGCACTGTCATCGCTCGATTCACGCTGACAGCGCCAACCACCGTCAGGCGATGCCGGGGGCGGCTGCCTCCAGCACATTGATCCGCTTCGGGATCAGCTTCAGCTCGAAGAAGGTGTCGGCGATCTGCTGCTGCTCGCCGAGGATGGCCTTGGTGATCGGACCGGTTCCGAAGGCCGAGCGGTTCACCACGACCTCCACCACCGGCTTCGGGATGCCCCAGAGCTGCGCCAGCTCGCCGGCCAGGTCGCTCCTGTTGGCCTTGCCCCACTGGTCGACCTTGTCGAGTTCCTCGATCACGATCTTGATGATGTCGCCGTTCTTCGCGGCGTAGTCGAGCGACGAGAAGTAGTAGGCCCGGTTGCCCACCACGCCCGCGGCGTCGGCCAGCAGCGTGGCGTCGAGCGTCTTTTGCGCCGAGGCGAAGAAGGGGTCCCAGATGACCCAGGCGTCGATTGATCCCTTCTCGAAGGCGGCGCGCGCATCCGCGGGCGGCAGGAAGACGACGTTGACGTCGCCGTACTGCAGGCCGTGTTTCTGCAGCAGCTTCACGAGGAAGTAGTGGACGTTGCTGCCCTTGTTGAGCGCGACCTTCTTGCCCTTGAGGTCCGCGACCGTCTTGATGGCGGAGCCCTTGGGCACCAGCACGCCTTCGGACCCCGGACGCGGCACCGTCGCCGCAACGTAGGCCAGCGGTGCGCCGGCCGCCTGCGCGAAGATCGGCGGCGCCTCGCCGACATCGCCGAAGTCGATGGAACCGACATTCAGCGCCTCGAGCTGGACCGGCCCGGCGGTGAACTCGGTCCACTTCACCGACACGCCGAGCGGCGCGAGCCGCTTTTCGAGGGTGCCGCGCCCCTTGAGCAGGCTGAGATAGCCCTTCTGGTTGCCGATGCGCAGTTCGCGCGTCGGACCCTGGCTCCACGCGCCGGCGGCGCCGAGGGGAAGGGCGATGGCCGCCGCGCCTTGGAGAAAGCGCCGGCGCGGCAGGGAGAGTTGCTGCGTCATAAGGGAAAACGAGAGGATGAATCGGGCTTCGGATTCTTTCCCCGGGGCGCCGCGGCGCCCACGAAGGAATCCGCCTGTCGATATCCGGATTGCTTCGTTGCGGGCCCCAGCGAAATGCGGCGTTCGCCGACGCCGCTTGTCAGCCGACAGCGGCAAAATGCCGCCGAATGTCGGACGCCCAATGAAAGATCACACCGCACCTCTGCCGCAGTCGCGTCCGCCGATGCAGATCAGCGACACCGACTTTCGGCTGATGGTCGAGGCGGTCACCGACTACGCGATCTTCCTCCTCGACCCCAACGGCTTCATCGAGACCTGGAACGAGGGCGCGCGCATCCTGAAGGGCTACGAACGCGACGAGGTGCTGGGGCGGCACTTCAGCATCTTCTATCCACCCGAGCTGCTGGCGCGCAAGTGGCCCGAGCACGAACTGGAGCAGGCGCTGGCCACCGGCCGCTTCGAAGACGAAGGATGGCGGCTTCGCAAGGACGGCACCCGCTTCTGGGCCAGCATCGTGATCACGCGGGTGCTGGACGAGCAGGGCGCGCTGCGCGGGTTCTCCAAGATCACGCGCGACCTGAGCGAGCGCCGGCGGCAGGACGAGCTCCTGCGTTCGAGCGAGGAGCGCTTCCGCCTTCTGGTGGAAGGCGTGAAGGACTATGCGATCTTCATGCTCGACCCGTCCGGCCACATCGCAAGCTGGAACCTCGGCGCGCAGAAGACCAAGGGATACGAGGCATCGGAGATCATCGGCAAGCACTTCTCGGTGTTCTATCCGCCGGAGGTCGCGGCGCGCGGCTGGCCCGAACAGGAACTGCGCCTGGCCCTGCGCGACGGACGCATGGAAGACGAGGGCTGGCGCGTGCGAAAGGACGGCAGCCGGTTCTGGGCGAGCGTGGTCATCACCGCGCTGTATGACACTTCGGGACGCCACCGCGGCTTCGCCAAGGTCACGCGCGACCTGACCGAGCGCCGGCGCGTCAGCAGCCTCGAGGACGAAGGCCGCCGCGTCGCGACCTTCCTCGCGATGCTCGGCCACGAGCTTCGCAACCCGCTCGCACCGATCTCCAACGCGATGGCACTGCTGGCGCGCGGGCCTTCTGATACGAGGATCGTCGAGAAAGTGCGCGACACGGTCGTGCGCCAGCTCAAGCAGCTCACGCGGCTGGTGGATGACCTGCTGGACGTGAGCCGCATCACCAGCGGCAAGATCCACCTGGAGGCCAAGCCGGTGCGCCTGCGCGACGCGGCGAACCAGGCCATGGAATCGATCCAGCCGATGTGCGGCACCAAGTCGCAGACGCTTCGATTCGAAGCCGCGGCGGACCCGTGGGTCATCGGCGACCAGGCGCGCATCGTGCAGGTCATCTCGAACCTGCTGAACAACGCTTCGAAGTTCACGCCGATCGAAGGCCATATCGAACTGCGGCTCGCGATCAACGGCGCGCTGGCCGAGATCTCGGTGCGCGACAACGGACCGGGCGTCCCGGTCCCGGACCTGAAGCGCATCTTCGACCTCTTCGCGCAGGGCGACCAGGACGTCGCGCGCACGCAGGGCGGCCTCGGGCTGGGCCTGAGCCTCGTGCAACAGCTCGTCACCCTGCAAGGGGGCACGGTCAGCGCCTTCAGCAGCGGCAAGAAGGGGGAGGGCGCGGAATTCCTGGTGCAGTTTCCGGTCACGGCGGCGCCTGTCACCGCGGATCAGGATCACGAAGATGACGCACGCGGGCGCCGCATCCTCGTCGTCGACGACAACCGCGATTCGGCCGAGACGATGCAGCTCCTGCTCGAAGCCCTCGGCTACGAGGCGACCGTCGCCTACGACGGCGTGACCGGTCTGGACGCGATCAAGTCACAGTCGCCGGACGTGGTGCTGCTTGACATCGGCCTGCCGGGGCTGAGCGGCATCGAGGTCGCGAAGCGGGTCAAGGTCGAGGTCCACCAGCAGCCGACGCTGATCGCAGTCACCGGCTATGGCCAGGAAAGCGATCGCGACACCAGCTACGACGCGGGCTTCTTCGCCCACCTGACCAAGCCGGTGGCGCTGGAGCAATTGCAGTCGTTGCTCGATCGCGTGCTGCCTATCGACCCACCTCGGGCTCCCTGACGCACCGGCGCCCGCGCTGTCAAGCCGCGCGACTGACACGACCGGTTGGCGCTCCTCTTGCTATCCTGTCGCGAGTTGCCAGCTTCAGAGCTTCCTCGTGGAAGGAGATCGCTTGATCCAACGCCGTGCCCGACGTCCCGCCCTGACTGTCCTCCTGTTGCTCTCGCTCCTCGCCGCCGGCTGCGGCAACGACCAGGGCGCACCCGCGGCGGCGGCACCTCCGCCGATGACGGTGCTGGTCACGACGGTGCAGAGCGCACCTGTCTCCAATATGGTCGAGCTTCCTGGGCGCATCGAAGCCGTCCGCACCGCGGAAGTCCGGGCGCGCGTCGACGGCATCGTCGAAAAGCGGCTCTACCAGGAAGGCACCGATGTGCAGGCCAATGCACCGCTCTTCCTCATCGATCCGCGCGACTACCGCGCGCTGCTGCAGCAGGCGCAGGCGGCGCTCGCCCGCGCCGAAGCGGCGCGATCCAATGCGGCCTCGATCGTCTCGCGATTCAGGCCACTGGTCGCGCGGCAGGCGGTCAGCGCCCAGGAATTCGAAGCGGCCGAGACCGCCCTTCGACAGGCCGAAGCCAATGTCTCCGACGCAAGCGCCGAAGTCACGCGCGCACAGTTGCGCTTCGAGCGCAGCACCGTCCGCGCACCGATCGCCGGCCGCGTGGGCCGCGCGCAGGTCACCGAAGGCGCGCTGGTCAGCGCGAGCGCGGCGACGCTCATGACGCAGATCAACCAGCTTTCGCCGATCAGCGCGGTCTTCACGCAGTCGAACACCGCAATCCTCGACTTCGAGCAGCAGGTGCGCGCCGGCGCCTTCAAGATGCCGGACATGTCGCATGTCGAGGTGCGGCTCATCCTGCCGAACGGCCAGGAGTTCTCCGAGCCCGGCTTCCTCGACTTTCGCGATCTCGCGGTTGACCCGTCCACCGGCACGCAGACGATCCGCGCGCAGTTCCCGAATGCCTCGCGCACGCTGCTGCCGGGCCAGTTCGTGCGCG
The DNA here is from genome assembly GCF_014192575.1 of Variovorax sp. Sphag1AA. GTDB lineage: Bacteria > Pseudomonadota > Gammaproteobacteria > Burkholderiales > Burkholderiaceae_C > Variovorax. The sequence continues at coordinate 414,232 of NZ_JACHYC010000003.1, forward strand.
GGCGCATCACCGCCGGCGTGCAGAAGACCGGCATGCGCGTGCCCGAGCGCGCGGTGCAGCTCGATGCAAACGCGGCCAGCGTGGCACTCGTCGGCCCGGATTCGACCGTGCAGCGGCGCGAGGTGAAGGTAGGCACGCAGGAGGATGGCGAATGGGTCATCCTCGATGGGCTGCAGCCGGGTGACAAGGTCATCGTCGACGGCTGGCACAAGGTCCGCCCCGGGCAGAAGGTGAACCCGCAGCCCGCGCCCGGTTCCGCGCCGACCACACGCTGAGCGGAACGCACGACATGGATCGCTTCTTCGTCTATCGCCCGGTCTTCGCCTGGGTGATAGCGCTCTTCATGGCGCTCTTCGGCCTCATCGCGGTGCTGCTGCTGCCCGTCGAGCAATACCCGGACGTCGCGCCGCCTTCGCTCACCGTCTCGGCCGTCTACCCCGGCGCGGACGCGCAGACGCTCGATCGCTCGGTCACCTCGATCATCGAAGACGAGATGAACGGGATCGACAACTTCCTCTACATGTCGTCGATCAGCCGCGCGAACGGGTCGGCGCAGATCACGGTCACGCTCCGGCCCGGCACCGATCTCGACGTCGCGCGCTCGCAGGTACAAGACCGCCTGAGCCGCGTGGAGCCTCGGCTGCCGCAGCAGGTGCGGCAGCTCGGCATTACCGTGACCAAGTCGTCGTCGGGCTTCCTGATGCTGATCGCGTTGCATTCGACGGGCGGCGTATCGAGCGCCACCACGATGGGCAACTTCGCGTCGAACAACATCGTCAACGAGCTGCGGCGCATCGGCGGTGTAGGCGACGTGCAGCTTTTCGGGTCGTCGTATGCGATGCGCATCTGGCTCGATCGCGATCGATTGAACGGCTTCGGCCTCTCGGCCTCCGAAGTGCTGGCCGCGGTGCAGGAGCAGAACAGCCAGACCGCCAGCGGCGGCCTCGGCGACCAGCCGATCGCGCCGGGATCGGAATTCAACGCGCAGATCGTCACGCAGAGCCGCTTCTCCACGCCCGAGCAGTTCCGCGAGATCATCGTCCGCGCCAATCCCGACGGCTCCACGGTGCGGCTCGGCGACGTGGCGCGCGTCGAACTGGGCAACGACAGCTACGGCTTCCGGCTCACGGTCAACGGCCAGGAGTCCGCCGGCCTTGCCGTGCAACTCGCCAGCGGCGCGAATGCGCTCGCGGTCGCGAGACAGGTGCAAAGCCGCATGAAGGAACTGGAGCCCACCTTCCCGCAGGGCATGACCTGGAGCGTGCCCTTCGACACCACGCCCTTCATCACCACGTCGGTGCAGAGCGTGGTGCAGACCATGGTCGAAGCGCTGCTGCTGGTCACGGTGGTGGTGTTCCTCTTCCTCCAGAGCTGGCGCGCGACGCTGATCCCCACGCTGGTGGTGCCGATCGCGCTGGTCGGCACCTGTCTCGGGCTTCAGCTTTTCGGGCTCTCGATCAACCTGCTGTCGCTCTTCGGCATGGTGGTGGCGATCGGCATCCTCAACGACGACGCGATCGTGGTGGTGGAGAACGTAGAGCGCGTGATGCGCGAAGACGGCCTCAACGCAAGGCAGGCCACGGTCAAGGCCATCGGCCAGATCTCCGGCGCGGTCATCGCGAGCACGCTGGTGCTGGTCGCGGTGTTCGTGCCGATGGCGTTCTTCCCGGGGTCGACCGGTGGCATCTACCGGCAGTTCTCGGTCACGCTGACGGTGTCGATCTTCCTGTCGACCGTGCTTGCGCTGACGCTCGGCGCCGCGCTGTGCGCTGCATTGCTCAAGGACGACGCGACGCTCGCGCGCGAAGCGGCCGCTGGTCCGCCCGGCCCCATGACACGGCTGCTGAACCGCATCTTCGGCGGCTTCAACCGGGGCCTCGAAGCGGGTACCAACCGGTACATCGGCGGCGTGAATGCCATGCTCGGCAAGCCGGGACGCTGGCTGCTGGTCTTCGTCGCGGCATGCGTGGCGACTGCGTTCTTCTTCACGCGCCTGCCCGGCGGCTTCCTGCCGACGGAGGATCAAGGCTTCATCTTCGTCTCGTACACCGGTGCGCCAGGCTCGACCACGGCGCGAACGCAGCATGCGGTGGATCAGGTCGAAGCCTTCCTGAAGCAGCAGCCACAGGTACGCAACATCGCGTCGGTCACGGGGTTCAGCTTCTTCGGGCAGGGGCAATCGGCAGCGCTCTCCTTCGTCGACCTGAAGCCGTGGAGCGAACGGCGCGGCGAAGAGAACAGCGCGAGCGCGCTGGTGCGTCGGGCCAACGCGGCCTTCATGCAGATTCCGGAGGCGCTGATCTTCGCGCTCGATCCGCCCGCGATTCCTTCGCTCGGCAACGCGACCGGCTTCACGATGAAGATCCAGGACCGCAGCGGCGTCGGTGGCGCGGCGCTCCAACAGGCCACGCTGCGCATCATGGCCGAGGCTGCGCAGAGCCCGATCCTCGCCGGCGTGCGAGCCGAAGGCCTTCCGCCGGCGCCGCAGCTCTACGTCGAGATCGACCGCGTCAAGGCCCGTGCGCTGGGACTGCAGATCGGGCAAGTCAACCAGGCGTTGTCGCTGAACTTCGGCGCCAACTACGTGAACGACTTCGTGTTCGAAGGCAACGTGCTGCGCGTCTTCATCCAGGCCGATGCGGCGCAGCGCATGCGTCCGGAGGACATCGGCGCGCTGCGGCTGCGCAATGCCCAGGGCGAGATGGTGCCGTTCTCGGCCTTCACCCGCGTGCGCTGGATCTCCGGCCCGCAGCAGCTCGAACGCTACAACGGCTTTCCATCGGCCACCGTCTCGGGGCAGGCTGCGGCAGGCCAGTCCAGCGGCGCCGCGCTCGTGGAGATGGAGCGCATCGCCAGGCACGTGCTGACCGGCAGCCTCGCCTTCGAGTGGACGGGCACCGCGTTCGAGGAGCGGCAGGCCGGTGGCCAGATCCCGCTGCTGCTGGGGCTGTCGCTCGTCGTCGTGTTCCTGCTGCTCGCAGCGCTGTATGAAAGCTGGGCGATTCCGGTGGCGGTGCTGATGATTCTTCCGTTCGGCATCGCGGGCGCGGTGTTGCTCACGATGGCGCGCGGGCTTTCCGCCGACGTGTACTTCAACATCGGCCTCATCACCATCATCGGCCTCGCGGCGAAGAACGCGATCCTGATCGTCGAGTTCGCGATCAAGGAGGAGTCCGAGGGCAAGGACGCGTTCACAGCCGCGATGAACGGCGCGCGGCAGCGGCTGCGGCCCATCCTCATGACCAGCGTGACCTTCGTGCTCGGCATGCTGCCGCTGGTGCTCGCGACCGGCGCGGGTGCGGCGAGCCGGCAGGCGGTCGGCACCGGCGTGATGGGCAGCATGCTCGCGGCGACCTTCTTCGGCATCTTCTTCACGCCGCTCTTCTACGTCACCGCGCGCAAGTGGCTCAGCCGCAAGAAGAAGTTCAGCGAGGAGGAAGACGAACGCGCACTGCGCGAGAAGGCGGCCAAGCCCGCGGGGGAAGGGCAGGGCCATGCGTAAGTGCCGCATCGCACTGCTGGCCGCCTGCTGCGCACTGGCCGCGTGCAACCACGCGCCGACCTACCAGCAGCCGGAACTGCCTGTGGCCGAAAGCTTCGACACGGCCGAGGTGCCAGGCGCGCAGTTGGCCTCCGAGATCGGCTGGGAGCGCTTCTTCGGCGATCCGCAGCTCAAGTTCCTGATCAGGACCGCGCTCGCCAACAACCGCGACCTTGCGGCATCGGTCGCGCGCATCGAGCAGGCGCGTGCGCAGTACCGCATCCAGGACGCGGCGCGGCTGCCGCAGGTGAACGCCACCGCCGGCGCGTCGCGCACGCAGGCGCCGCTCAGCCAGCTGGAGCCCGAGCTGCCGCCCAACGACGCGACCTTCATCTTCAACCAGTACAACGTGCAGGCCGTGATGGCCTCCTATGAGCTCGACTTCTGGGGCCGGGTCGCCAACCTGAGCGAAGCCGCTCGCCGACGGTATCTGGCAACCTTGGAGGGCGATCGCGCGTTCAGGCTCTCGCTGATTGCCAGCGTCGCGGCGGCCTACTACTCGATCCGCGCCGGCGAGGAGGGCATCGAGCTTGCCGACCACACCGTCTCGGCGCGGGAATACGCACTGGAGATCGCCAAGCTGCGCCTCGATGCGGGGGTGACCTCGACCGTCGACCACGATCAGGCGGCGATCCTCGTGACGCAGGCCCAGACGCAGCTCGCCGAGCTACAGCGATCAACCGAGCAGCGGCGCGCCCAGTTGAGCGTGCTCGTCGGCGGTCCGGTCAAAGGCCCGCTGCCGAACGCGCGGGCGATCGAGGACCCGGGGCAGTTCGCGAACCTCGATGCCGGTCTGCCTTCGGACCTGCTCGTGAGCCGGCCGGACATCCTGCAGGCCGAGCAGCAGCTTCGCGCGTCCAACGCCGACATCGGCGCAGCGCGGGCCGCCTACTTTCCGCGCATCGCACTGACCGGCAACTTCGGCTACGCGTCGCCGGAACTCGGCGATCTTTTCCGGAGCGGCAGCCAGGCGTGGTCCGTCGGCGGCCTCGTGAGCCTGCCGATCTTCGATGCGGGGCTCCGGCAGGCGCAACTCGGCGTGGCGCAGGCGCGGCGGGACGAACTGGTCGCCGTCTACCAGCGCACGGTGCAGACGGCGTTCAGCGAAGTCTCCGAAGCGCTGATTGGGCGGCGGCGCTACCAGGAGCAGATCGTTGCGCAGGAAGCGGCAGTCAAGTCGCAGCGGCGGCTGGCCGAAGTCGCCGAGCTGCGCTACGAGAACGGCATCTCGATCTATCTTGAAGTGGTGGATGCGCGGAGGAATCTCTTTTCCGCCGAGCAGCAGTTGATCCAGCTTCGCGCGACGGCGCTGCAGAACGGGGTGGCGCTCTACGTGGCGCTGGGCGGCGGGCTCCAGCCCTGAGCCAAATCGTTCAGGCCGGCTGCAGTTCGATCAGCCCCTGCTGGATGTAGCGCTCGTAGTCTTCGAGCGGAATCGCGGCGATCTGCGCGCTGCGTCCTTCGCCCCAGCTCAGCACCGCGCTGTCGGGGTTCAGCTGGACCTCCAACGGTCCTTCCGGGATCGCGATCAGGGGCCCGTCGCCGGCCCTGTATTCGACGGTTCCCTTCACTCGTGCATTCGCGGCCATTCTGATCTCCGTGCGGTCTGCGTGCTGCTGAGCGTAGGGCAGCGCAGGGCGGCGGCCGTCATCCAACCCCGCATGCCCCTGTAGGCGAGTGTGCTTTCACGCGCCGTTGCCGCGCAGGCAACACAGCCTGAATCTCTTTGAAATGGCTTCCGCGGCCGGCCTGCTTCACAGTGCGAAACCCCCTCCAACGCACAGAAAGAGACAAGTCATGCCCGCTCACGACCTCCTCGCCGGCCGCACCATCATCGTCACGGGCGCCGCCACCGGCATCGGACAGGCCTTCTCCGTCGGCTGCGCAGCGCAGGGCGCGAACGTCGTCGTCGCCGACATGAACCCGGCTGACGAAACCGTCGCCGCGGTCGAAGCGGCGGGCGGCAAGGCGATTGCCGTGCGGGTGGACGTGGCGGACAGCGAATCGGTTCAGGCGATGGCCCGCGCCGCCCTCGACCGTTTCGGCCGCATCGACGGTCTGGTCAACAACGCCGCCTACTTCCGTGAGGTCAAGCTCACGCCCTTCGAGGAGCTGGACCCGGCGCAGTGGGACCGCATCTTCCAGGTCAACGTCAAGGGCGTGTGGCAGTGCTGCAAGGCGGTGATGCCCGCGATGCGTGAGCAGAAGAGCGGCTCGATCGTGAACATCGCCTCGGTCGTCGCGGTGGCCGGCCAGCCCGGCTATCTGCACTACGTCGCGACCAAGGGCGCGGTGCTGTCGATGACCAAGGGGCTCGCCAAGGAATGTGGCCAGAGCAACGTGCGCGTGAACGTGATCGCACCGGGCTTCGTGCTGACCGACGCCACCAAGAATCGGCCAGCCGAATGGCAGCAGAGCTTCCTGAAGGCGCGGGCGCTGTCGCGCGAGCAGCGCCCGGACGACCTGGTCGGCACCGCGCTCTACCTGCTGTCGGATCTCGCGGGATTCGTCTCGGGTCAGACCATCGTGGTCGACGGCGGCCACATCATGTACTGAGCCGCGCAGGACAACCAAGGAGACACACGTGAACGACATCATCCTGCACCACTACGAGTTCTCGACCTTTTCGGAGAAGGTCCGCACCGCGCTCGGCCTCAAGCGGCTCGCGTGGCGTTCGGTGGACATCCCGGGCCTGCCGCCGCGACCGCTGCTCTCGCCGGAGCTCACCGGCGGCTACCGCCGCGCGCCGGTGATGCAGATCGGCGCGGACATCTACTGCGACACCAACATCATCCTGCCCACGCTGGAGCGCCTGCATCCGGTGCCGAGCTTCTATCCGAACAGCAGTGAAGGCCTCGCGCGCGCACTGGCCTTCGCGTGGGAGCGCCAGATGTGGATCCCGTCGATCAGCGTGCTGACGCACTACATCGGCGAGCACATCCCGCCTGAGTTCCTCAAGGACCGCAAGGAAAGCTACCTGGGCATCGACATCTCGAAGGAAGCGATGGCGCCACGCTTCGACCAGGATGTGCAGGCCGTGCGCGCGCAGGTCGCGTGGCTGCGGCAGGCGCTGTCGGGCCGTCGCTTCCTCTTCGGCGACGCGCCGGGCGCGGCTGATCTCGCTTGCTGGCAGACGATCTACCTGCTGCGCAAGAACTGCCCGGCGGAGGTCGATGCGCTGCTCGGCCTGGCGCCACTCACCGGCTGGTACGACCGCATCGTCGCGCTGGGGCATGGCTCGCCCACGCCGATGACGCCGGAGGAAGCCTTTGCCGTGGCCCGCGAGGCACGGCCCGCGCCGGTCACGCATCTCGAAGCCGACGGCGACCCGGGCGGCCTCCGCGCCGGATGCCCGGTGCGCGTCACGCCCGACGACAACGCGCGCGTGCCGGTCACGGGCACGCTGGTCGCGGCCGGCGATCAGGAAATCATCATCCATCGCCGCGAATCAGAAGCCAGCGACCTGCACCTGCACTTCCCCCGCATCGGCTTCACCGTCGAGGCGGTCTGACCCTTCCACCCACACTCCGAGGACCGATGCCATGAGCACCATCGAAGCCAACAAGCAGCTCTGCCGTGAGTACTTCCGCGCCTTCATCGCACGCGACACCGAGTGGATGAAGCGCCACATCTCGCCCGATTTCGTCCGCCACGATCCGGGTCTGCCTTTCGAAGTGCGCGGGCCGGAAGGCGTCGCCAAGCTGCACGATGCGTTGATGCCCGCCTTTCCCGACATGGAGCTGCCGCTGCAGGACTTCGTCGGAGAGGGCGAGAAGGTGCTGGTGCGCCTGCGCGTGAAGGGCACCCACACCGGCGCTTTCGGCGACCTCGCGCCGACCGGGCGCAAGATTGACATCGGTGTGCTGGACCTGTTCCAGTTCCGCGATGGCGTGCTGATCGAGCACTGGGCCCTGCTGGACAACCTGGGCCTGCTCAAGCAGCTCGGCGCGCTTCCGGCCTGAAGACTGAACGGAGGATTCCGCCATGCAGTTTCTTGTCAACACCACTTCGCCATTCGGCCGGATCGCGCACATCGCGATGATCGAGAAGGGGCTCGATGTCGAGCCGACGCTGGTCGATCCGTGGGCCGATGACCCGCGCCTGCGCGCCGCCAATTGCGCGACGCGCGTACCCACGCTGGTCCTCGACGACGGCACGCCATTGACCGAATGCCCGCTGATCGTGCAGTGGCTGGAGACCACACGGCCGGCGCCGGACTGGCCCGGCCTGCTCGGCCCCGACGCGAAGTCGGCAACGGCGGTGGTGTCCCGCGCGGGCGTGGCGCTCGGGGCGATCGATGCCTCCGTGCACACCATCATCACCCGCAAGGTGACGGCGCCCGTGCTCTTCGACGAAACGCCGGTAGGCCTCAGGCGGCGGCGCAGCATGATCGAAGGGCTGGAACGGCTCGAAGCAGTGGCCGACATCCTGGCCGGTCCGAAACCCGGCTCAGCAGTGCCGACGCTGGACACGATCTGTGCGGTGGTGCTGTACGACTACCAGCAGTTCCGCTACGGCGACCAGCCCTGGCTGCCGGCGACACCCAAGCTCAAGGCGCTGGCCGAAGCGATGCGCGTGCGGCCCTCGTTCGCGAAGACGATGCCGCGCGCCGCCTGAGCGGGTTCAGGGCTCTTCCTTCGCGCAGCCTTCGAGGTGCGCGATGAGCGCCTGCATCGGCGTCTGCGCGGCCGGTTCGCCGCGCACGCACAGGCGCATCCGCCGCAGCGCCCATTCGTCCGAGAGCGGCAGCACCTTGAGGCCGAGCGCCTGCTCGAACCCGCGCGCCGCCGCCAGCGGCAGGATTCCGATCCCGAGCTTTGCCTGCACCGCGCGGCACACCGCTTCGAAGCTGCGCACCTGCACCCGAAGCGCCATCGGACGCATCTGCTGCACCGCCTGCGCCGCGAGCAGGCGCGTGAGCGTGCTGCCGCCTTCGAGGCCGACGAGGTCGCGATCGAGCAGGTCCGCGAATCTCGCCGAGTCGCCCTGCAACACATCGTCCGAGCGCAGCACCGCCGCCAGCCGGTCGCTGCGATAAGGGCGGCACCAGAGCCCGGCCACGTCGCAGCCTTCGACCACCACGCCGAGATCGGCCTCGCCGCTGCGCACGCGGCGCACCGCCTCGTCGCTCCAGCATTCCTCCAGCACGACGCGCACCGCTTCGTGCGCAGCCTGGAAGCCGGCGACATCCGCCGGAAGGAACTGAGTCATTGCCGAGGTGTTGCCATGGATGCGCAGCACCGCCTGCTGGCCGCTGGCGTAGTTGCCCATCTGCGCGCGCATGTTGTGCACGCCCGCGACCACGTCGCGCGCGAGCTTGAGCAGATGCTCGCCGGCCGGCGTGAGCTGCATGCCGCGCGAGTGGCGTTCGAAGAGCTGCGCCTTGAACTGGTGCTCCAGCAGCGCGAGCCGGCGGCTGGCCGCGGGCACGGTGATGTGGCTGGCCTCGGCAGCGCGCGTGAGGTTCTGCATCTCCGCAGCGCGCACGAAGAGGGCCAGAGAGTCGATGTCCGGCAGCATGGCTCGCGATTCTCCGCGTTGTGCGGCTTCGGCGCGAGCGTTGCGCTCCGGGCAAGACCACCTTGACCAGCTTCCAATTCACGGCGGGCGCCTCCTTCCCTAAAGTCCTCTGAATCCATTCCCCAGAGACACGACGAGAGGATTTCGAGATGAAGCAGATGTTCATTGGCGGCCGCTGGCTCGCGGCGAGCGATGGCCGCACGCTCCCGGTGGTGTCGCCCTCCGACGGCGAAACCTTCGACCAGATTCCGCGCGGCGGCGCGCATGAAGTCGACCTTGCGGTGGCGGCGGCGCGTGCCTCGCTCGATGGCCCCTGGGGCCGGCTGAACCCGACCGAGCGCGGGCGCATCCTGGTCGCCATCGGGCAGGCGATCCTCGCGAACGAGGAAGAGCTGGCGCAACTCGAAGCGCGCGACACGGGCAAGCCGCTGACCACTGCGCGCAACGACATCAAGGTGCTGGCGCGCTACTTCGAGTTCTACGGCACGGCTGCCGACAAGGTGCATGGCGAGACCATCCCCTTCCTGTCGGGCCACCAGGTCAGCCTGGTGCGCGAACCGCTCGGCGTGACGGCGCACATCATTCCCTGGAACTACCCCGCGCAGATGCTGGGCCGCACCGTCGTGCCCGCGCTCGCGATGGGCAACGGCACCGTGCTCAAGCCTGCTGAAGACACCAGCCTGTCCGCCCTGCGGGTTGCAGAGATCGCGGCGGCAGCCGGCCTGCCCGATGGCGCGCTGAACGTCGTGACCGGCCTCGGCGAAGAGGTCGGATCGGCGCTGGCAGCGCATCCGGGCATCGACTTCGTCTCGTTCACCGGCTCCAACGAAGTCGGCACGCTGGTGCAGCAGGCCGCGGCGAAGAACGCAGTCAAGTGCGTGCTCGAACTGGGCGGCAAGTCGCCGCAGATCGTGTTCGAAGACGTAGACGCCGACCGCGCGGTGCCGATCATCGTGCGCGCCATCGTGCAGAACGCGGGCCAGACCTGCACCGCGGGCAGCCGCCTGCTGGTGCAGCGCTCGATCTACGAGAGCTTCGTCGCGCGCGTGGCCGAAGCCTTTTCGAAGGTGCGCGTGGGTACGCCGGCGATGGACAAGGATTGCGGCCCGGTGATGAACCCGGCGCAGCATCGCCGCGTGCAGCGCTACATCGACGAGGCGCGCGCCGCCGGCATCCCGGTGATCGCCGAAGGCGCGATCGAGGATGGCGTGCCCGCGACCGGCTACTACGTGAAGCCGACGATCTTCGGACCGGTGCCGCGCGATGCCGCAATCGCGCGCGAAGAGGTCTTCGGGCCGGTGCTCGCGGTGCTGCCCTTCGAGGACGAGGCCGACGCCATCCGCCTGGCCAACGGCACCGACTACGGCTTGCTCGCCGCAGTGTGGACCGAGAACTCGGGCCGCCTGCATCGCGTGGCGAAAGCAGTCAAGGCCGGTCAGGTCTTCATGAATTGCTATGGCGCCGGCGGTGGCGTGGAGCTGCCCTTCGGCGGTACCAAGCGCAGCGGCCATGGCCGGGAGAAGGGACTTCTCGCGCTGGAGGAAGTGAGCGCCACGAAGACGCTCGTCCACTATCACGGCTGATATGGGACTTGGGTCGAGAGCGCGCGTCGCGGCAGGGGGTCTGGGGCGCGGGCTCCTGCCGGGGCGGTCGGCGCTTTGCGCCGACTTCACTGCGGTGCAGCCGGCCGCGCGAGCACCGCAGGGAAGTCGGTGCGAAGCCGACCGCCCCACTGAAGCATCACCGCCCACCGACAGGCGTCCCGGCCACGCCGGCAAGCCGGTTCCGCGAAGTCCCTGGTCTTGCTGCGCGCCTCAGCCTTTGGGGGCCCAGGTGCGATAGCCCGCGAGCGCATCGAGATCCGGCACGGCGCCGAGGCCCGGCCCTTGCGGCACTGGAACCCGTCCGTCGGTCACGGGCAGCAGGTCGCCCACGACGGCTTCGCGTCCGACGTTCGGGTGGCAGTCGAACTCCAGCAGGCCTTCGCCGCCGGCGGCAGCCAGCAATTGCAGCGAAGCCAGCACCGAGATCCCGCCGCCAAAGTAGTGCGGGCAATAGCGCTTGCCGGCCGCGACCGTCTTGCGCGCCACTTCCCAGTTGCCGCTGATGCCACCCCACTTGGTCACGTCGGGCTGGATCACCTGCAGCACCTTCGCGCCGATGGCTGCGTCGAACTGTGCGCCCTGAAGGTTCTCGCCGCCGGCGAGCGGCGTGGTCGATGCGGCCGCCAGTGCTTCCCAGTCGGATTGCGGCGCGTCGACGCGTATCGGCTCCTCGAACCAGCTCAGCTTCAGGTCTTCAATCGCGCGCACAAAGGCGGTCGCTTGCTGCAAGTCATGCGTCTGGTTCGAGTCGCAGGTAATCACCGCCTGCGGGCCCAGCGTTTCGCGCATCGCACGCAGGTTGCGGACGTCGATGTCGTGGCCGAAGCCGGTCTTGAGCTTGAAGGCGCGGTGGCCTTCCGCCTGCCGCGCAGCGGCAAAGCGCTCGGGCTCGTCGGGATTGATCCCGGTTACGTAGACCGGCACTGTCTCGACCGCACGTGAACTCAGCAGCTTGTGCAGGGGCTTGCCTTCGCGGCGCGCGACCAGATCCCACACCGCGATGTCGATGCCGGCGATTGCCTGCGCGATCGGGCCCACTTCGCCGGTCTGGATCACCAGCACTTCGAGTTGACGGCTGAGTTGCTCGAACAGGTGTTGCGGCGAATCGAAGGCCTTGCCGACGAGCCGCTCGCCAAAGTCCACCACCAGCCGCGCGCGATGCTCCGCACCCACCGCGGGCCAGTTGGCCCAGGCTTCGCCCCATCCGACATTGCCGTCCTCATCCGTCACCCTCACCAGCACGAAAGGCCGGTCGCGGAAGGTGCCGAAGGCGACTTTGATGGGCATCTTGACTGGAACGCGATATGCAAAGGCTTCAACTGAAGCAAGTCGGACAGGTTTCATGGTGTCTCAGCGGTTGTTGTTTCGGGGGCCCGATATCGAGAAGCGCGGTTCCGGCAGGCCGCGCACACCGACGTCATAAGCGAGCAGGGCGCCGGCGAGCGGTTGCGCTTCGAGTTCTTCGGGCGTCATGTTCTGGCTGGCGGTGGTCACGTACAGCACGTCGAGGTCCGGACCGCCGAACGCGCAGCAGGTCGGCCGTGGGACCGGGACCGGCACGATCCGGTCGACGCGTCCATCCGGCGCGTAGCGCACGAGGCGCGCCGCATTGAATTCGGCGTTCCACAGGAAGCCTTCGGCATCCACCGTCGAGCCGTCGGGGAACCCCGGTGGCACCGTCGTCGCGATCACGCGCTCGGGGCCCATGGCGCCACGCGCGATGTCGTAGTCGTAGGCGTAGAGCTCGTACCGCAGCGAATCCGCGAAGAACATCGTTCGCCCGTCGGGGCTGAACGCCAGGCTGTTCGGGATGCACACGCCTTCGCGCACCGGCCGAAGCTCGGTGCCTTCGAGGCAGTAGAGCACCCCCTCCGGCGCGCGCGTGATGTTGTGCATGCTGCCCACCCAGAAGCGGCCCTGGCGGTCGCAGCGCCCGTCGTTGAAGCGGTGATCAGGCGGCATGGGCGGCGGCTCGACGAAGGCTTCGAGCCGCCCGGTGTGCGGATCGAAAAGCGCGATCTGCTGCGGAAGCGCGACCAGCAGGCGATCGTCTTCGGTGAGCGCGATCGAGCCGACCAGCGCAGGCATCGGCCAGCTCTGCAGTGCGCCGTTCGCGGGATCGAGCCTGCGGATCGCGGGCTGGCGAATGTCCACCCACCAGAGGCAGTTCGCACGTCCATCCCACAGCGGACTCTCGCCGAGGATGTCGCGCTGCGTTCCGACCCGCGCCGGACGCACGTTGGCCAAGGGTGTGTTCATGCGAGTCATCGTAGGTACGACGCCCGCCGCGCGGAATCTGTATTGCGGCAACCGGGGGTTCGAAACCGGGCAAGCCCAGGGCTTCGCTTTGTGCGAAGAGCGGGTTGACGAAGTTCCAATTCCTGCGAACAGGTGCCGGCTCCTACATTCGTCGCAACACAGAACGACGGAGACAAGTCGATGACCATCGCCACACCGATCCCTGGCGCGCGCAATGCGGATCAGCATCTGTTCAAGGGCCTCGCGCCCGCATCGCTCTTTTCGCTGGAAGGCAAGGTCGCGTTGATCACCGGCGGGGCCGGCGGCATCGCTTCGGGCCTGGCACGCGGTTTTGCCGCGGCCGGCGCCACCATCGTGCTTGCCGACCGCACCGAGGCCGTCCAGGAGCGCGTCCGCGAGTTCCGCGATGCAGGCGCCGATGCGCACGGCCTCGTGTTCGACGTGACCGATGCCGATGCGGTGGCGCGTGCGGTGCAGGACGCCAAGAACATCCGAGGCCACCTCGACATCGTGGTCAACAACGCCGGCGTGATCGTCCGCACGCCGTTCCTAGAACTGACCCGCGAAGAGTGGCAGAAGGTGATCGATGTCGATCTGACCGCCTGCTTCCTGGTCGCCCAGCAAGCCGCACGGATCATGGTGCAGCAGGGCAGCGGCCGCATCATCAACATGGGTTCGATCATGAACCACGTGGCGCGGCCGAGGCTGGTGCCCTATGTGTCGGCGAAGGGCGGCGTGTCGGCCTTCACACGCGCGCTCGCGGCCGATCTCTCGGGCACCGGTGTCACCGTCAACGCGCTCGCGCCCGGCTACACCGCCACCGAGTTCAGCCAGGCGAACGACAAGGACTTCAACGCCTTCGTCACCGACTGGGCACCCGCCAAGCGCTGGGGCCGCCCCGAAGACATCGCGGGTGCCGCGATGCTGCTGGCGTCCGATGCCGGTGCGTACATCAACGGCCACACGCTCTACATCGACGGTGGCTTCCTCTCGGTCACGCGCTAGCCCCATGGAGAGCGTCATGCAACTCACCAAGGTTCCGCATGCCCTCGCTGGCGCCAAGGCGCCGGTCGCACCGGGGCATGGATGGATGCGCCGCGCGATGCGCCAGCGCTGGTTCATCGCGATCCGCACCTTCGCGGTCTTCATCGCGTTCTGGTATGCGGTCTATCTCTGGAACAACAACCCTCTGCAACTGCCGTCGCCGCTCGCTGTGGTGAGCGCGCTGTGGGATCTCGCGGTCAGCGGCGAGTTGATCGAGCACGCGAGCATCAGCGCATCGCGTCTGCTGCTCGCGCTCGCCGTCGCGATCGTGCTTGCGGTGCCGCTTGGCTTCTGGATGGGCCTGAGTCGCACCGCCGAGGCCTACATCGACCCGGTGGTCGAGCTGCTGCGGCCCATCTCCGGCATCGCCTGGCTGCCGCTGGCGCTCTTCATCTTCGGCATCGGCAACACGCTGCCGGTGTTCATCATGGTCTACGTCGGCTTCTTCCCGATCCTGCTGAACACGGTCGCCGGTGTGCGCCAGGTGGACCGCAAGCTGATCTCCGCTGCGCAGACCATGGGCGTGAGCCGCAGCGCGATGCTGCGCCATGTGCTGGTGCCGGGCGCGCTGCCGGTGGTGATGGTGGGCATCCGCCTCGCCTTCGCGGCCTCGTGGGCGGCGATCGTCGCGGCAGAGCTGATCGGCTCGCCCAGCGGCCTCGGCTTCGCGATCGAGTGGTATCGCCAGATGCTGATGACGCCCAAGGTCTTCGGCTTCATCGCGGTGATCGGGCTCGTGGGCTATCTCTGCGACGTGGCGCTGCGCGCGCTGCAACACAAGCTGACCCCGTGGGCCGAAGGAACGGAGCTGTCATGAGTGCGCTTGCAAATACCAACACCGCTTCGCTCGCGCAGGAATCTCGCCTGCAGAAGATCGTCCGCTTCTGGACGCTGCCGGTCGTGCTGCTGGTCGCATGGCAGGCCTGGGCCGCCACGCTGCCGGCCGACAGTCCCGCGCCGACACCGCTGCGTGCGGCCAAGGCAGCAGTCGACCTCGTGCTCAACGGCGGGCTGCTGATCGCAACCGTGCAGAGCCTGGGCCGCGTCGTGGTCGGCTTCGTCTGCGCGCTGGCGCTCGGCGTCACGCTGGGCCTCTTGATGGGATCGAATCGCACCATCCGCGAGAACCTCGATCCGCTGATCGAAAGCTTCCGCCCGATCGCGCCGATGGCGCTTCTGCCCGTAGCGATCCTGTGGTTCGGCACCGGCACGCCGACCGCGCTCGCGATCGTGAGCTACGCGGCGTTCTTTCCGGTGGTCATCAACACGGTGCACGGCGTGAGCCGGGTCGATCGCAAGCTGGTGCTGGCCTCGCTCACCATGGGCGTGCCGCGGCTGACCATCCTGACCCGCGTGATCCTGCCGGGCGCGGCGACCAGCATCCTGCTCGGTTCGCGGCTCGCGATGGGCGTCGCATGGACCGCCATCATCGCCGCCGAACTCGCCGTGGGCTCGAAGTCCGGCGGGGGCACCTCGGGCGGCATCGGGCAAATGATGTTCGTCTTCTACGCCTACAACATCGACATGAACGCGATCGTCGTGTGCATGGTCGTCGTGGGCATCGTCGCTTTGATGATCGACCGCGTCTTCCGTGCGGCCGAGCGCTTCCTTACCCCCTGGAGACATTGAGATGACCACCCCCAAGCTGCACCTCAAAGGCATCACCAAGAGCTTCATCGCGCCGCGCACCGGCCAGGAGACGCTGGCGCTCGCGGATGTCTCCCTTGACATCGAGGACGGCGAGTTCATCTGCATCGTCGGGCCTTCGGGCTGCGGCAAGTCCACCGTGCTGAACCTGATCGCGGGCCTCGACAAGCCGACGGCCGGCGTGCTCGAGAAGGATGGCAAACCGATCAACGGCCCCGGTGCGGATCGCGGCGTGATGTTCCAGGATTACGCGCTGATGCCTTGGCAGACGGTGCAGGACAACGTGGGCTTCGGCCTGCGCTACGGCACGCCCGGCAAGGCCTTCACGCCGGCACAGCGCGAGGAACGCATCCGCCACTTCGTCGAACTCGTGGGCCTCAAGGGCTCCGAGAAGAAGTATCCGCACCAGCTCTCCGGCGGCATGCGCCAGCGCGTGGCGCTCGCGCGGCTGCTCGCCAACGAGCCCGACATCCTGCTCATGGACGAGCCGCTGGGCGCACTGGATGCGCAGACGCGCCTCATCCTGCAGATCGAGCTGCTTCGCATCTGGGGCCAGACAGCGCCGCGCTCACAGCGCAAGACCGCCGTCTTCATCACGCACGACATCGAAGAGGCGGTGTTCCTCGCCGACCGCGTGGTGGTGATGAGCAGCCACCCGGGCCGCGTGCGTGCGGTGCTGCCGATCGACCTGCCGCGCCCGCGCGACGAGAGCCTGCGCGCCGACCCGCGCTTCGGCCACCTCACCGAACAGATCTGGGGACTGATCCGCGACGAGGCGTACCGCGCCATCGGCGGTGCCGACGAACCCCAGCCTGAAGCCGCAGAAGCGCACTGAACGCATTCGCGGCCGAACCTCATACCAACCAAGGAGACATGCCATGACCGGATCGACCTCCATCGCCGCCGCGCTGCCCCGACGCCAGATCCTGCTGGGCGGCGCCGCGCTCGCGGCCGGCTTTGCCATGCCCGCCTTCGTGCGCGCGCAGGGCTCGAAGCAGCAGCTCAAGCTTTCCATCGGCCGCATTCCCTGGGCGGCGGGCAACTCGCCGATGACCCAGTACATGATCAACAACAAGCTGCTGGAGAAGCGGGCCGCGGACTTCGGCTACGACCTCACGATCGACTGGCGCGAATACCCGACCGCGTTGCCGATGGTGGAAGCGATGGTGGGCAACAACCTCGACATCGGCATGTGGGGCAACACCCCGATCATTCGTGCGATCTCGTCTGGCCTGCCGATCAGCCCGATCGTTGTTGGGGAGGGACACTTGCGCTTCCTGATCACCACGCGCAATGGCTCGCCGATCCGCAACGCGCAGGCGCTCAAGGGCAAGACCATCGGCGTGTCGCTCGGTGGCGATCCGCAGAGCGCGCTCACGCAGATGCTCAAGCACGAGCTGGGCGTGCAGGACGTGGCGAAGGAAGCCGGCATCCGCTACGTGAACATGCCGACGCACGCGCAGGCCGCCTCGGTGCCGACCGGCGTGGATGCCACCTGCACCATTTCTCCTGCGTTCTATGCGGCGCAGGCCTCGGGCACGGTGGCGATCATGAATTCCTTCGGCCAGACCGAGGACTACTACGAAGGACCCGCCGGCAAGGGCGCAGGCATCCTGCTGCCTTCGGTGAAGAAATCGCAGTTCTATCCCGATGGCTACTACCTGCATCGCTCGTTCTGGATCGGCCGGAATGCGCTGATCGAGCAGCATCCGCAGGCAGTGGTTGCCTTCATCGTGGCGCAGCAGGAGGCCGTGGCAGCGTTGAGTGTGATGGACCCTGGCGCGGTCTCGCAACTGGTCAAGGACTACTGGAAGCTCGACGCCACGCAGGGTGCGAAGGTCGTGAAAGACGATGTGCTCTTCTCGCGCGGCTGGTCGTGGCCGACCGAGAAGGACGCGCTCGCGATCCTCGAATCGTCGCGCTACATGGCGGACAACAAGCAGATCGAAAAGCCGCTCCCGTGGGACAAGGTCCGCACGCAGTTCCAGCGCACCGCGCCGCTGGTCAAGCAGGCCTACGAAAAGCTCGGCAGCAAGCCGGCGGCCTCGGAATTCACGCGCACCGATGTGTCCGACCTGCGCGGCCGGCCGGTGTGGGAAATCGACAAGTGGGCCAACCCGGCCTGACACACATTCACAGGAGTCATCATGAAAGTTGGATTCATCGGTCTCGGCGTGATGGGCGGCCCCATGGCGCTCAACATCCTCAAGGGCGGCCACGAGCTGACGGTGTTCGACCGCAGCCCGGAGGCGATCGCGCGCCTCGTGAAGGCAGGCGCGAAGTCCGCCGCAACGCCCAGGGAAGTGGGTGCGGCGAGCGACATCGTCGTGACGATGCTGCCCGAGCCGCAGCATGTCGAGCAGGTGGTGCTCGGCCCGGACGGCGTGGCCGAGGGTCTGCGCAAGGGCGGGATCGTGATCGAAATGAGCACCATCGACCCGCAGACCTCGCGCCGCGTCGGAGACGTGCTGCGCGAGCGCGGCATGGAGCTGGTCGATTCGCCAGTCGGCAAGACCTCCGAGCACGCAGCCACCGGCACGCTGACGCTGATGGTGGGCGGCAACAAGCCGGCCATCGATGCGGCGACGCCGGTGCTCAAGTGCATGGGCACCGACACCTTCTACTGCGGCGGCCCCGGCACCGGCCATGCGATGAAGATCACCAACAACCTGCTGGCGACGACCATCATGGTCGCCAACACCGAAGCGCTCGCGATCGGCATCAAGTCGGGCCTCACGCTGGAGCTGATGCAGGAAGTGATGCGAACCACCATGGGCTGGAACCAGCAGCTCGCGGTGGCGATGCCCAAGAAGGCGTTCCTTGGCGACGACAGCCCGGGCTTCGCGGTGCGGCTGGCCTGCAAGGACGTGCGCCTGGCGTGCGACCTCGCGAAGAACCTCGGTTTCGATGCCCTCGTCGGACGCGGCGCGCAGAAGACGATGGAGCAGGCGATCGAGCAGGGCCTCGGCGAGCGCGATACCGCGACGCTGATGTTCATCCGCGAAAAGCAGCTCGGCATCGAGGTGCGCCAGAAGGCAGCCGAGCAGCGCAAGGCGGCTTGAGCGCCGCGCGACTCAACCGGAGTGAGGCAGGGGCTGCACCAACTGCTCCCTGAAGCGCCGGCGCTCGCGCGCGGCGATCCAGTAGCTGGTGAGCAGGACAAAGACGCCGACGACGGCGACCACGACGGTCGCCAGCGCGTTGACTGTCGGGTCCAGCCCCAGCCGTGCGCGCGAGAAGATCACCAGCGGCAGCGTCGTCGACCCCGGGCCCGAGAGAAAGGCGGACATCACCACGTCGTCCAGCGACAGCGTGAAGGTCAGCAGCCAGGCCGCCGCCATCGACTGCGCAATCATGGGCAGCGTGACGAGAAAGAACACTTCGAGCGGGCGGGCACCCAGGTCTTGCGCGGCTTCCTCGTACTGCGGATTCAGGTCGCGCAGGCGCGCGCCGATGACGACGGTGGCGTAGGCGATGCCGACCAGCAGGTGGCCCAGCCAGATCGTCACGAGCCCGCGCTCCGGCACGCCCAGCCATCGCTGGACCAGCACGAGCATCAGCAGCAGCGACAGGCCGACGATCACCTCCGGCATCACCAGCGGGGCGCTGACCATGGCCGAAAACAGCACGCGGCCCCTGAAACGCGGGAAGCGTTGCAGCGCAAAGGCGGCGAGCGTACCCAGCACGATGGACCCGGTGGCGGTGCCAGCCGCCACGCGCAGCGAAAGGAAGAGGCCCTCGCGGATCGCATCGTCCGCCATCAGCTTGCGATACCAGCGCAGGCTGAATCCCGCCCACACATTCGGCACCGGCGAATCGGTGAAGCTGAAGACAACCAGCGAGACGATCGGCAAGTAGAGGAAAGCAAACCCGAGCGTCAGCCACACGCGGCTGGTCCAGCGGGCGGCGCGTGTCGCGATCATCGGGCTGCCGCCTTCGCCTGGCTGTCGTTGAAGATGGCGAGCGGCACGATGATCAGCAGCACCATCGTCACCGCAATGCTGGAGGCCATCGGCCAGTCGTTGTTGGAGAAGAACTCGTCCCACAGCACGCGGCCGATCATGAGCGTCTCCGGGCCGCCGAGCAGCTCGGGGATGACGTATTCGCCCACGCACGGGATGAAGACCAGCATCGACCCGGCGAGGATGCCGGCCCGTGACATCGGCACCGTGATCCGCCAGAACGCCTGCCAGGGCGTGGCGCCGAGGTCCTGCGCGGCTTCGAGCAGCCGCAGGTCCAGCTTGGCGAGCGTGCCGTACAGCGGCAGCACCATGAACGGCAGGTAGGTGTAGACCATGCCGAGGATGAGCGAGAAGGGCGTGTACATGAACTGCCCCGGTGCCGAGATGAGGCCGAGCGGCAGCAGCAACTGGTCGGCGTGCACCTGGCTCAGCAGCCGGCCGACCCAGCCGGTCTCCGCATCCAGCAGACCCTTCCAGGCATAGACGCGCAGCAGGAAGCTGGTCCAGAAGGGCAGCATCACGCCCATCAGCAGCAGAGGCTGCGCCGCGGCTGAGGCGCGCGCCATGAAGTACGCGAAGGGATAGCCGATGAAGAGGCAGATCAGCGTCGTGATGCCCGCATACATCAGCGAATGCGCGTAGGTCGAGAGATAGATCTCATCGCCGAAGAGCATCGCGTAGCTGCCCAGGTGGAAGCCGGCAGTCTTCGCGCCTTCCATCTCGGCAAAGCTGATGCGCAGCACGATCAGGAAGGGCAGCAGGAAGAAGACGAGCAGCCAGAGGTAGGGCACGCCGATCAGGGCATGCCGGGCCTTGAAGGCAAGAGGCGTCTTCACTCGGTCAGCACGACCTGCGAGGTCGGCAGCCATTGCGCCCAGACGGCATCGCCCTCGGTCGGCGCCTTGTCGATCGAATGGCTGCCGACGTGGACCTTCAGGCTCGCACCGCTCGGCAACCCCAGGTGATAGAGCGTGTAGTCGCCGAAGTACGACTGGGCAGTCACGACGCCTTTCACCTGGTTGGCGTCGCCGGCGGGTTTCTCGTGCGTAAGAAGGATCTTTTCCGGCCGGATCGCTACGGTGACTGGCTGGCCCTGTCGGCTTGCGACTCCGTGCCCGACGTGGTGCAGGACATCGGCGCATCGGATCTCGGCACGCCCCGGCTCGATCGCGACGACCGTGCCTTCCATGAGATTGATGCTGCCCACGAAATCCGCGACGAAGCGCGTCGCGGGCATCTCGTAGACCTCGGCCGGCCTGCCGACCTGCACGAAGCGGCCTTCGCTCATCACGGCCATGCGCGAGGCCATCGTCATCGCTTCTTCCTGGTCGTGGGTGACCACCACGCAGGTCACGCCGACCTGGCGAATGATGTTGACCAGTTCGATTCGCGTGGCTTCGCGCAGCTTGCGGTCCAGCGCGCCGAGCGGCTCGTCGAGCAGCAAGAGCTTCGGACGCTTGGCCAGGCTGCGGGCGAGCGCCACGCGCTGTTGCTGGCCGCCGGAAAGCTGGTGCGGCTTTCGGCGGGCGAGGGGAGCGAGCTGCACCAGCCGCAGCATCTCCTCGACGCGGGTGGCGATCTCGGCCTTGGGCCGCCGGTCGCGGCGCAGGCCGAAGGCGACGTTGTCCCACACACTCAGATGCGGAAAGAGCGCATAGGACTGGAACATCATGTTGATCGGCCGCTCGTACGGCGGCCGGCCCGCGAGGTCTTCGCCGTCGAGCACGACGCGCCCCGACGTCGGCGTCTCGAAGCCCGCGAGCACCCGCAGCAGCGTCGTCTTGCCGCAGCCGGACGAGCCCAGCAGTGCAAAGATCTCGCCGCGCACGATGTCCAGGCTCACCTGGTCGACCGCGCGAAAGTCACCGAAGTCCTTGGTGACCGATTCGATGCGCAGGAAGCCGGTGTCTTCCGCCGTCGTCACCGGTTGGCCTTGAAGTTGGTGAAGGTCCGCGTGACGAGGCGCAGCGTGGCCTGGTCAGGCGTGTCGGGGGCGATCATCCCGGCGAGCGCGGTGGCGTCGGGAAAGACCGCCTTGTCCTTCGCCAGCGCCGGATCGACGAGCTTCATCGCGGCCTTGTTGGGGTTGGCATAGAACACCTTGTTGGTCAACGAAGCATCGACCTCGGGCCGCAGGATGTAGTTGATCCACTTGTAGGCGTTCTCCTTGTGCTTCGCGTCCTTGGGGATTGCCATCGTGTCGAAGAAGAGCAACCCGCCCATCTTCGGCAGCAGCACCTGGAGGTCCTGCGGGGTGTGCGCCTTGTTCGACTTGTCCTTGGCGATCATGATGTCGCCCGACCAGCCGATCACCGCACAGAGCTGGCCCTTCGCCATCTGGTCGATGTAGTCCGAGCCCGAACCGGAAAAGCGCGTCACGTAGGGGCGCACGGCCTTGAGCATGTCTCCGGCGGCCTTGTAGTCCGCCGGGTCCTTGCTGCGCGGGTCCTTGCCGAGGTACTTGAGCGCGATGGGCAGGATCTCCGAGGGCGTGTCGAGGAAGGAGACGCCGCAGCTCTTCAGCTTCGAGATGTACTCGGGCTTGAAGACGAGGTCCCAGGCGTTGTCCGGCATCGGCAGGCCGCCCAGCGCCTTCTTCGCCTTGTCGGCGTTGATGCCCACCGTGGTGTAGCCCCAGAGCCAGTCGACCAGGTAGTCGTTGCCGGGGTCCATCTTCGCGAGCTGTGCCTGGATGGCCGGGTCGAGGTTCGCGAGGTTGGGGATCTTCGACTTGTCGAGCTTCTCCAGCAGCCCGGCCTGGATCTGCATCTTCGCGAAGTGCGAGCCGGGGACGACCACGTCGTAGCCGGACATGCCGGCGACCAGCTTGGCGTGCAGGGCCTCGTTGCTGTCGAACAGGTCGTAGCGGACCTTGATGCCGGTCTCTTTCTCGAAGTTCCTGATCGTGTCGTCGGCGATGTAGTCGCCCCAGTTGTAGACGTTGAGCACCTGTTGCTCGTCGTCCGCCCGCGCCGGAGCGGGTGCCAGCGCGGCGAGGGCCAGGAATGCATGAAGGATCACGGAGCGAAGCAGCCATGGTTTCATTTCGGGACTCCCTATGGAACGGACGACCACCCTGACTGACGGTGACCCGTCCGGTGCCTCCGGAGTTCCGGCCGTCGGGCGGATCTGCCCCGAAAAAAAACCCGGCATTGCCGGGCTCCTCCTTCCCTCCTATGCGGCGACCTTGGCCGCCCGTCCCTCGGGCTCGGGCAGTGGCCCGTGCTCGTCGATGGCCGGCACCGGCGGAAACTGCCGGTCGTCCCATTCCATGACGTAGGGCGGTGCGGGCACTTCGACCGTGCGTCCGTGCACATCCATGGGCCGGGTGCGCAGTTGCGGATGGGCGATCAGGTCGTGGACCGAGTTGATCGCCCCGTAGGCGGTCTGCGCCTCGGTGAGGCGGTCGACCGCCTCCGCGTAGGTCAGGAGCCCGAAGACCTGCTGGATGCTCTCCTCCAGCACTTCGCGATTGGACGTCCGGGCGTTGTTGCCGGTGAAGCGTGCATCCGTTGCAAGCGCGGCGTCGTCGAGCACCGTGCGGCAGAAGCTCTCCCACTCGCGCTCGTTCTGGATCGACAGCACGATCTCCCGCCCGTCGGAGCAAACGAAGGAACCGTAGGGCGCGATGCTCGGATGCTTGAGGCCGACCCGGTCGGGCGCCCCGGCGCCGTAGCGGGCCTGCAGGTAGGGCACCGCCATCAGCTCGCTCGCCGAATCGAAGAGCGACACCTTCACGCCGCTGCCGCGCCCGGTGCGCTCGCGCTGCAGCAGCGCCTGCTGCACGCCGATGAGTGCGTTCATGCCGGCGGTGATGTCGCAGATCGAGACGCCGATCCGGCCCCACGGCCCCGGCGCACCGCTGACCGCCACCAGCCCGCTCTCGGCCTGCACCAGCAGGTCGTAGGCCTTCAGCAGATGCAGCGGCCCGGATTCGCCGTAGCCGGAGATGTCGCAGGTGATGAGCCGGGGGTACTTGGTGCGGAGCGCGTCGGCGCCGAAGCCCAGTCGTGCCGCAGCCCCCGGGGCGAGGTTCTGGATGAAAACGTCCGCCTGCGCCACGAGCGCATGGAGCCGTTCCTTGTCCGCTTCGCGCGTGAGGTCGAGCGCCACCGATTCCTTGCCGCGGTTGATCCAGACGAAGTAGGACGATTCGCCGAAGACCGCACGGTCATAGCCGCGTGCGAAGTCGCCGCTGGGCCGTTCGACCTTGACGACGCGCGCACCCGCGTCGGCGAGGCGGCTGGAGCAGTAGGGTGCGGCGACGGCCTGTTCGAGCGCCACGACGAAGATGCCATCGAGAGGTTTGCTGCTGTCCATGTGTTCCTCTGCTTGAATGCAGTGATTCTTCGGGCTGCGGCCCGAAGCGTCCATGGGAATTCAGGCAAGCCTGACTTGTGGAATTTCGAAGCGAAGACTCAGCCGGCCGCGGCGGGGCGTGCGGCCACGAGGTAGTCGATGAGCATGTTCACCGACGGATTGCTCGCGCGCTCCTTCTTGACGCAGATGAGCATGTTGCGCTCTGCCCAGGCCTCGCTGAGCGGCCGCACCACAAGCCCGAGGGCCTGCCCCATCACGCTGGAGCCCTCGTAGGGCAGGATGCCGAGCCCGAGGCCGGCCTGCACCATGCGGCACACCGCCTCGAAGCTGCGGACCTGCACGCGCAGCTGCAGCGTGCGTTCCTCGATCACCGCCTGCTCGGTCAAGAGACGCATCATCGAAGCGCCGGACTCCAGCGCCACGAGGTCGTCGTCCAGGATGTCGGCGAAGCGCATCTCGGGCACCGAAGCCA
The DNA here is from genome assembly GCF_014192575.1 of Variovorax sp. Sphag1AA. GTDB lineage: Bacteria > Pseudomonadota > Gammaproteobacteria > Burkholderiales > Burkholderiaceae_C > Variovorax. The sequence continues at coordinate 438,601 of NZ_JACHYC010000003.1, forward strand.
GCGGATGCGCAGCCGGCATCACCACCGCGATGCGGTCGGTGCGGTAGGTGCGTGTCTCCAGGCCCTGCGTCTGCGTGCCCTCGACCACGATGCCGACGTCGGCGTCGCCGGCCAGCAGCGCATGGATGATCTCGCTGCTCCAGCGCTCCTGCACCGACAGGCGCACGTCCGGATGGAGTTTCGAAAAGGTCGCGAGGTCGGCGGGCAGCGATTCGGTCATCACCGAGGTATTGGCCAGCACGCGCAGCGCGCCCTTGCGGCCATCGGCGTGGTCGCGCATCTCGGCCTGCATCTCGTTGATCTCGTGCAGCAGCGCCTTGGCGTGCGGCAGCAGCGAGGCACCGGCGGGCGTGAGTTCGACGCCGCGCGGCGAGCGCTCCAGCAGCGCCGTCTTGAAGCGGTGCTCCAGCAGCGCGATGCGCCGGCTGGCCGCGGCCAGGCCGATGTGCGAGGCTTCCGCGGCCTTGGTCAGGCTGCGGAGTTCGGCGGCGCGCACGAACAAGGCCAGCGAGTCGATGTCAGGCAGCATGAGTCACCCTCGGTGATGTCGGCGGAGTATGCCCACGGGCCGTCGCAAAGGACAGCAGGGTCTACACGAAGGCGAGCGCGTAGGGGGCGAGGGACACACGCGCGTCGAGCGGCAGGCCGGCGTTTCCGACGAGCGCCACTTCGACGGGCTCATGGTGCAGGTTGGCGAGGAGCACCTCGCAACGGCCATCGCGCTCGATTGCCAACGCGGCCACCGTCTCGGGATCGGACACATCGACCGTCCGGCATCGTCCCGGCGCGCCAAGCCGTTGCATCACTTCGAAGGCGGGCGTCGGCACACCATCGACCACCAGCGCTGCGTCGCCCTGCAGGCTGAAGAGGGTGATCGCCTCGGCGCCTGCGTACGCGAGTTGCGCGATGTAGCCCAGTGCCCAGGCCGCGCCATAGAGCCCACGCGTGCGCGGGTCGCGTCGTGCCAACGCGAGGCGGCGCGTTCCGTCGGACTCAGGCTGCCCTCCGAGCGGACTGTGTCGCGCGCCGATGCTGCTCGGGCCGACGTGCACCGGCACAGGCCCATGGCGGGCATGCACCGTCCGGACCATGGCGGGCAGGCTGCGTAGGCCGGCCATGATCTCCGTATCGTCTGCGCCGTGCACCACGCTCGCGGTGGTGAAGCTGATGAAGTCCACAGGGCCGAGGCCTTCGATGCGATTGAGCTGGGTGAAGAAATGCGGCGTGCCGCCACCGATGCGCGACTGCGGGAATGCATGGCGCGCCGCTTCGACCACGGGCGGGCTGCTCGGGAAGGCGACCACCACAGTGGGCACGACGCCGGCATCACGCAGTGCGGCTGCGATGTGGTTCAGTTGCGGCGCAGCACGCGTCGGGTCGACACCGGCGATGTCGATGCGTAGCGCACAGCCTCCCGCATCGACCAGGAGACGGCTCACCCGGCGGGCATCGAACGGCTGGTCCGGCGCGTCGAGCGTCAGGTGAAGCAGCCCGGGCGCCAGCGTGCGCAAGGCTGGCACGTCGACGTCCTCGATGGAAATCGCCGTGCCGACGAGGGGTAGGGCGCCCGCTATCGCACCGACGGAAACACGAACAGGCCCCGGGCGCGCCGCATGCTGCTGCGCTGGTGGCGACTCGATCTCGAGCACTACCGACTGCCGTATCTCTTCACCCGCCCGCAGCAGGTAGGGGCGCGGCATCAGGTTCGACCGGCTGTAGGTCTTGAAGGAAGCGTCGGCGTTGTTGCGCTGGTCTTCCAGTTCGAAGTCGTCACCGGAGAAGCGGCAGGACGCCCATGCGCCGTCCGCGTAGATGTGGCGTATCGCCCGCACCAGCATGAACGGCGGCCAGGGCGCGATCAGCGTCGGAAAGGTCGATGCACTGGTGCGGCCATCGACATGCGTGACTTCGACCGGCTGTCCGCAGACGGACAGCGGATGCATCACGACAACGCCGGTGCGGTTGGTATGGATGTCGCGCTCTGCATGCGCAGTGGCTTCGTAGCGCAAGGTGCGACCACGCGCCTCTATCGCGACCTCGAACACGATGCGCGCGGCGCCCGCATCGATGTGGCCCCGGAGTTCGGCGTGGAACCCGTCGTCATGCGCCCGGTGCGTCGATGCATCGACCACAGGTTTCGGCGTTCCCCAATCGGCATCGCGATAGAGGAAGTCCACGCCATGCCACACCTCGTGGCCGTCGTAGCAGACGGGCCCGAGGCGTGTACCGCGCAACTGTGCAGTCAGCCGTCCCGTGCCGAGCAAGACAGGCGGATCGACGACCTCGTCGGTGCCGAACAGCAACGAGTCCGGGGTCATTGCCGCCGTGCAATCAGAGCTTCGGATGCTCCTGCACGACCAGCGGATCGATCTTCTCGACGAAGTTCGGCAGGTCCGCCAGCAGCGTGCGGCCTTCGGGGCTGTCGAACGCGGACTTCAGCGCGTCTTCTGAATCGAACCAAAGCTCCGAGAAGCCGTCGTAGGGAAAGTGGGGGAAGCGGCCCGGCTCGATGAGATTGACCGAATAGCGGCGCATGCCGGGCAGCTTCTTGCAGAGTTCCGCATGGGTACTCAGCCAGTGCGCCTCGAACTGTTCGCGCGTCAGGCTCTTCTTGCGCTGCACAAGGCCGATGCGCTTGTACATGATCTTCTCGTTCGCCATGGTGTCTCCGGATCGTGAATCGGTCAGATGCTATGCCTGCGCGGTCACACCGGGAATCAGATTTCAGCGATGGGGGCTTCGACGAATGCGAAGACCCCCGGAGGGCTTCGCATTCGGAATCCTCGTGCGCGGCATTGCCCAAATTCAGATGGCCCGCTGCAGACCCGCGTCCTACGATGAATTGCAAGAAACAAATCGCAGGAGACAACGTCATGGACGAACGCAGCTCAACTCAACAGCAGGCGCCAAAGATATCGTTCACCGGCGTCAACAAGTCGTACGGAACGCAGGGCTCGCGCGGTGGAAGCACGCTGGCGCTTGCTGACTTCGACCTCCAGATCGCGCCGCAGGAGATCGTCTCGATCGTCGGCCCCACGGGTTGCGGCAAGTCGACTTCGCTCAATGTGCTCGCAGGCTTCGAGCTCGCATCGGCAGGCACCGTCACGGTGGATGGCAAGCCGGTGACGGGCCCCGGTCCGAACCGCGGCGTGGTGTTCCAGCAGCCTTCGCTCTTCCCGTGGCTGAACGTGTTCGCGAACGTGGTGCTGGGCGTGAAGTGCCGCGGCGTGCCCGCGGAAGAGTACGAGCCGCGCGCGATGCGCCTGCTCGAGGAAGTGGGCCTGAAGGGCTTCGAGAAGCACTACCCCTATCAACTCTCCGGCGGCATGCAGCAGCGGGTGCAGATTGCACGCGCACTCATCAGCCAGCCGGACATCCTGCTGATGGACGAGCCCTTCGGCGCACTCGACTATCAGACGCGCCTGCTCATGCAGAAGCTGCTGCTGCGCCTGTGGGAGCACTTCCGTCCAACGATCCTGTTCATCACGCACGACGTGGGGGAGGCGATCTTCATCTCCGACCGGGTGATCGCGATGACGCGGCGCCCCGGCCGCGTGAAGCGCGAGGTTCGGGTGCATGCGCCCAAGCCGCGCGATTACGAGTTCATGGCGTCGAGCGAATTCACCTCGCTGGAGCACGAACTGGTGTTGGCGGTGCAGGGCGAAGTCGAAGACCGCGAGCACGCCGCTGCGTGAGGAGGACGACATGAGCCTCAAGAAGCTGATCGGCTGCGCGATCGCATCCCTCCTCATGATCTCCGGCGGCGCCCGCGCGCAGGGCGCGGCACCCATCGAATTCAACTACGGCATTCCGACGGCCGACCATGTCACCGTCTTCGTCGCGCAAGACCTGGGCCTCTTCGAGAAGGTGGGCCTCAAGCCGAAGTTCTTCAACTTCACGTCCGGCGCGCCGCTGCTCGCGGGCCTCAAGAGCGAGAGTCTCGACGTGGTCACGGCAGGCCTCGCGCTCACTTTCGCGCTGGGGCAGGACATCCCGCTCAAGTTCATCTTCTGGGAAGCCAACAACTCGGCCGCCGAAGGGCTGGTGGTCGATCCCAAGTCGGGCATCAAGAGCTTTCGCGACATCGGCAAGGCCAAGAAGGTCGGTGCCGCCGTGGGCACCTGCGCGCAGGTTTCGCTCTACCTGATGGCGCAGAAGGCCGGCATCGAATGGAGCAAGCTCAACGTGGTCAACATCGCGGCGCCGCTGCTGCGCAACTCCTTCCTGAGCAATTCGATCGATGCGGGTGTGGCGTGGCCGCCTTACTCGCTGCAGCTGCAGTCGGAGGGATTTCCGGTGGTGAGCTTCGACGAGGACTACACGCCCGAAGGCGGCGTGTGCCCCGGCCTCACCGCCGCGCGGCCGGACTTCCTGAAGAAGCACCCGGAAGTGGGCCTGAAGCTGGTGCAGGTCGAAGCGATGGCTCGCGAAGCGCTCGCGAAGAACCCGCAACTGGGCGTCGATGCCTTCGTCAAGCGACTCGGCGTCACGCCCGAGGTCGCCAAGGCCACGCTGGAGCGGGAATGCTGCGGCCGTGTGCCCAGCTTCGCCGACCAGGCGGACCCGAAGTCGCCTTACTCGATGACGTCGAAGGAAGGCGGCCTTGCCGGCAAGCTCAAGCTCGCCAGCGAAGTGCTGCACGCCACCAAAGCTATCGCCGAACCGGTGCCGCTCGCGAAGATCCAGGACGCGATCGAGCCGGCGTACATCCTCGCCTTCCTCAAGCAGAACCCGAAATGAACACCATGACCGCCCCAACAGACATGGCCGGCATGCGCAGCGTCGAGCCGGCAAGCATCAGGCCCTCCGCGAGCACATCGACGCCGCCGCAACCGGAGCCGCGCGAGCGCCGGCAGGTGCCGAACGTGGTCTATTCGATCGTCTCGGTCGCGCTGCTGATCGTGATCTGGACCGCGCTCTCGCACTCCAGCTTCATCAAGCCCGGCTACCTGCCCACGCCCGAATCGCTGTGGGGCACGCTGATGGAGCTGATCCGGGACGGCTACCAGGGCCAGCCGCTGCTGGAGCACATCAAGGTGAGCCTGCTGCGCACGCTGGCCGGCTTCGCCGCCGGTGTGCTGGTGGGTGTGCCACTGGGCCTCTTCACCGGCTACAACAGCCGCGCGGGCGCGATGATCTCGCCGATCATGGCCTTCATCCGGCCGATCCCGCCGATCGCGTTCATCCCGATGGCGGTGCTGTATTTCGGTCTTGGCGAGCTGGGCAAGATCGTGCTGATCTTCTTCGTCTCGTTCAACTACGTGCAGGCCAACGCGCATGCGGGCGCCGCCAACTTCCCGATCGCCTATCGCCGCGCCTCGGAGTCGCTCGGCCTCACGCGCTGGCAGACGTTTGCGCGCATCGTGCTGCCGGGCGCACTGCCGCAGATCTTCACCGGGCTCAAGGTCGCGCTCGCGCTGAGCTGGGCGGTGGTGGTGGCCGCCGAACTGGTCGGCGCGCAGAGCGGGCTGGGTTTCATGATTTCGGACGCGGCGCTGCTCTTCCGCATCCCGGTGGTCTTCATCGGCATCGCGCTCATCGGCGCGATCGGCCTGGCGATGAATCTCGCGCTGAACTGGCTCGAAGCGCGAATCGTGCACTGGAAGGGCCGTTGAATAGGAGATCGCCATGAAGGCATGGAAACACCTGCTCGCCGGCGTCGTTGCGGCCGCGAGCTTCATTGCCGGTGGAGCCCACGCACAAGGGGCACCGGTCGAGGTCAACTACGGCTACACCACCGCCGACCACGTGACGCTGTATGTCGCGCAGGATCTCGGTCTCTTCGAGAAGGCGGGCATCAAGCCGAAGTTCTTCACCTTCCCGTCGGGCGCGCCGTTGATCGCCGGCCTCAAGAGCGAGAGCCTTGACGTGGTGACGGCGGGTCTCGGGTTGGCCTTTGCGCTGGGGCAGAAGATCCCGCTGAGCATCCTCTACATCAACTCGAACGACGCCACCGGCGAAGGGCTCGTGGTCAACAAGGACAGCCCGATCAAGTCCTTCCGCGACATCGGCAAGGCGCAGAAGATCGCCGTCGCATCGGGCACCTGCGCGCAGGTCGCGCTCTATCTCATGGCGCAGAAGGTCGGCATGGACTACGCCAAGATGGACGTGGTCAACCTTGCGGCGCCGCTGCTGCGCAACTCGTTCCTCAGCAAGTCGATCGACGCGGGCATTGCGTGGTCGCCGTACTCGGCATCGCTCGATGCCGAAGGCTTCCGCGTCGTGAGCTGGGATCCCGAATACACGCCCGATGGTGGCGTCTGCCCACGCATGACTGCGGCGCGGCCCGAGTTTCTGAAGGCGCACCCCGAGGTCGGCGTGAAGCTGCTGCAGATCGAAGCCGCAGCAGCCGATGCGGTGGCGAAGAACCCGCAGCTGGCGGTCGATGCGCTGGTCAAGCGGCTGTCGCTTACGCCCGAGGTCGCCAAGGCCGCGGTCGAGCGCGTCTACATGCAGCGGCCGACGCTGGCCGAGCAGCTCGACCCGAAGTCGCCCCATTCGATGGTCGCGACCGAAACCGGGCTGGTCGGCAAGCTGGCGCTAGCCATGAAAGTGCTCAACACCACCAAGACCATCCCGGAGCCGATTCCGCTCAATGTGATCCAGCAGTCAGTCGATCCACAATACCTGAAGCGCTTCGCGGCCGAACGTCGTTCGAACTGAGTCGCTGCGCATGGTTGAAATCGACGACAACGATCCTGAAAGGTGAATCAATGAAGAGCATCGGCATGGTGGGCATCGGCATGGTGGGCATCGGCATGATGGGCCACGGCATCGCGAGCAACATCGTCAAGCGGGACTACGCGCTCGGCCTGTTCGAGCACCCGGGCAACCAGCCGCTGGACAGCCTCAAGGCCGCGGGCGCCACCACCTACACGAGCCTGAAGGAGCTGGCCGCCCAGTCCGACGCGATCATCCTCGTGCTCACCGGCTCGCCGCAGGTCGAAGCGGTGCTGCAGGGCGCGGGCGGCATCCTCGAGGGCCTCAAGCCGGGCGCAGTGGTGATCGACTGCTCGACCGCGATCCCCTCGTCGAGCACGCGCATGGCGAAGGCGGTCGAGGCCGCCGGCGGTCGCTTTCTCGACAGCCCCATGACGCGCACGCCCAAGGAAGCCGCCGAGGGCCGCCTGAACCTGCTGGTCGGCGGCGATGCCGGGCTGCTCGAGGAGTGCCGGCCACTGTTGAAGTGCTTTGCCGAGAACATCACGCATGTGGGTCCGGTCGGCGCGGGCCACAGCATGAAGCTGCTGCACAACTACGTGTCGCTCGGCATGGTCACGCTGCTGTCGGAGGCCGCTGCGTGCGCGCAGCGCAACGGCGTTGCTCCTGACGCGTTCGTCGACGTGCTTGCAAAGGGCGGCGGCGGCGGCATCGCGCTGGAGCGGCTCAAGCCCTTCCTGCTGAGCGGCGATGTGTCCGGGCTGCGCTTCTCCGTCGCCAACGCGCGCAAGGACCTGGACTACTACAACACCATGGCCGCGGATGCCGGCACGCACAGAGCGATCGCCGAGGCGGTGCTGTCGACGCTGGAGCTGGCACTGGAGCGGGCGCCCGAGGCGCTAGTGCCGGAGTTGCCGGCGATTCTTGGCCAAGCCTGAGGGCGACTAGCGGGATGTTCTCAGCGGCGCGTCGGCGTGCGGATCACTTTTTCACTGCAAATCGCCGAAATCTGATTTCTTGGTGAAAACCTTTAGAAATCAAATAGTTACGCACCGCTGTCCGTCTCCACACAACCCTCGCTGAGCAAACGCGCCGTGGCGCGCGCGAGCGGCGCTTCATCCTCGTCGTCGTAGAAGGTGAACCCCGGCGAGGGATTGACTTCGAAGCAGACCCACTCGCCCTGCGGCTTGCGGCGCAGGTCGATCCCGGCCATCACGAGCCCCAGGGATGCAGCCAAGGCGCGCAGGCGGGGCACGAGATCGTCGGGCACTTGCCACCGCCGCAACCGGACGCCGGCCGCGCCGGCATAGCGATAGTCGTCGGCATCCGAATCGATCGCATGGCCGTGGATCTCGTTGCCGATCACGTGTACGCGGTAGTCGGTCCCGGGCACGTATTCCTGGAACTGGGTCGGGCAGGTGGGCAGATGCGCAAGCCGGTCCGCCTCGTCCGCCGAGAGGCGCGAAACGATGCTGCGCACGCCGCTGCAGGATTTGTAGATGACGTTGCCATGGCGCTTCCAGAACCGGTGAAGCGCATCGGCATCGTTCGTCACGAGTGTGTCGGGCACCGCGAAGCCGGCTTGCGCGATCAGTGCCGCCTGGTAGGGCTTCGAACTGTTCGACCCCATCGTGGAGAGCCGGTTGACGACGAGTGCCGGTGTCATTTCGAGCCAGCAGCCGAGCGCCTCGTCGATCGCGGCCGCGTGCTCGTTGCGCGCCGAGTCCTGCGGCCTCGCGTAGGCCGATCGGATGCGGTCCAGTTCGCAGCGCTGATCGCCGACCTGGACCCAGCCGGTGGGAGCACCGTCGAGCTCGATGCCGATCGACGTCTCTTCGGCACGCGTCTGGTCGACGAGGAACATCGGCGTCCCGAGCCGGCTCAGCGCGGTGCAGACAGAGGCGATGGGCAGATCGAGTGGAGATCCCCACAGGAGGACCGGGCCGCTCATGGCATGCATTCCATCAAGGCCTCGCCGATGGCCTCATCGGAGAGATCGGGCCAGCGGTCGGCGGCGACGAAGCGTGCGTCGCCGTCCTCCGCATCGAAGAGCACGCCTAGCATCGCCATGCCGGCACCGTCGGCCAGCCGCCGCGCATGGGCTCGCAGTCGCAGATGACCTTGGCCGAGGATCGTCGGGCCGATGACGTCGAAGCGGACGCAGCCTTCCGGCACGGGTTGCAGGGTCGGCAAGGGTGAACCGGGTCGCACCTCGCGCCGGACCGGGATGGCAGGAATGTCCAGGTCGAGCGCCAGCTTCGCCCACTGTTCACGGGTCCACGCCGGGCCCGAAAGCGACGGAACGAAGGGGCGGTTCATCACCGGGCACGACAGCGCCGAGAGCCACGCACCGAGGAAAGCGCTCATCTCGCTCGCCACGTAGTTCCGATCGGCCTCAGCCACGTGAGGAAGCTGCGTCGGCAAGATAGCCGCGAGCCGGGTGACCACGCCACGAAGCATCGACGCGGGAACCGCGCGACCCTCCACCATGGCGACGGAAGCGGCCGGATCTCCCACGCGATGGCACCAGCCCGCACGCGACAGATCCGAGGGCTTCAGCAGGCGCGCGCCGTCCTTGCGGTGGCGTGCGACGAAGGCCTGCGCCGCAACATCCTGCTCGTCGGCGAGCACGAGCAGCGGCCGCTCAGCCACCGTCGCTCTTGTTCGGGTCGGTGGGCGCGGGCGGTGCGGCCGGCGTACCGACGTCCGGCCGCTGCGCGGGTGCGATGAAGGAGCGTTGCAGGATCACCGGCGACGAAATCACAGGGCCCGCCACCACTGGGCCGGCGGCCACCGCCGGGCTCAGCACCACGTCGCGGACCTTCTCGGCGAGCGCCACCTTGTCGATGCGCACGGCCTTGTCGGCAGACGCCTCCTTGTCCTTGTCCTTGTCTTTGCCCTTGACGCGCACCGTCACCGCAGCCTGGGCTTTGCGCCGCGGATCGGCAATGCTCGTCGCTACCACGTTGAACACGCCTTCGCCGCCCGGTGCCACGTAGTTGCCCGAGGCGCTGATGGAGCCGCCACTGCAGCTCCAGGTCACGCCGGTGTCGACACCGCCCGGAATGGCGACCCCGCTGCTGCTGACGCTGGCCGTGAACTGCTGCGAGGTGCCGGTGAGCAGCAGTGCAGTCGGTGGGGAGACGGCCACAGCGAGGACCACGACGGTGAAGTTCGTCGTGAGCGAAGTCGTCAACTGCGAGTTCGGGATGGCCGGCACGCTGGCGGTCACGTTGACCACGCTGCTCGACGTCGGTGCCGACACCGTGATCGGGAAGGTCCCGGTGGTCTGGCCGGCCGGAATCGTGAGCGGGTTGCCGCCGTTCAGCACCACCGGAATGTTCGGCGCGCTCGTGGCCGCGAGCGTCACGGTCACCGGCGACTGCGCGACGCTGGCGAGGACGACCTGCCCGGTCATCGTGCCGTCGCCGAGCAGCACCGTGGCGTTGAGGCCGAAGCTGCGCAGCGAGACCGGCGTCGCAGCAAGCTGGAGCGTGAACCAGCTCTCGAAGTCGCTGTGGCGGCGGCCGCAGCCCGAAGGAAAGCTCAGGTCCGTGCGCAGGCTGTTGGTGCGCGATGCGCTCAGACCGGGCTGGCCGCGCACTTCACCGTCCAGATAGAGCCGCCCTTGGCCGAGATCGCCCCAGATGAAATTGCCCTTCATGCGCACGCGGACGCGCGCCTGCCCGCCGCTCAATGCGTTGACCACGCTCTGGGCCGCAGGGCTCGGAACCCACAGCAGGGTATTGGTCTTCGCCTGCCAGGTGATCGGATTTCCGGGCAGCACCACTGGCACAGGCATCGTCAGTGGTGGCTGGGCATTGGCGGGCTGGTTCGGCACAGGTGTCGGAATTTCGACGGTGACGATCATCGAGTTGTCCGAAGCAGTCATCAGCGCCACATTGGTCGGCGTCGGCGTGCCGGTTCCCGGGTCGATGTTGATGCTGTATTGCCCGATCGGCGCCCCATCCATCGAGATCGACAGACCGGCCACGAACTGCGACAGCGACAGCACATCGTCGTTCTGCCAGCTGATCCCGGTGATATGCAGCGCCGGCGGCACGTGCGTCAATGGCGCGAAGTTGCGGCGGCAATCCGTGATCAGGCTGCCGGCGACGGCGCCGGCCCAGCGCACCAGCCCGATGCGGGCGAAGTGATGCACGACGCCGCCCGGCGGTTGCGGGACGGCATGGTTCCACTCGACGCTGGCCGTGGCGCCCGAGCGTGCGGGGATCAGCCAGTAGTCGCCCGTGGCGTACTGGCCCGCGGTGAACTGCACCTGCACGCCGAGTTCGAGCTCCAGCCAGCCGCCGCCACCGGCAGGCACCACGGTCGCGCCGCCATCCCAGCGCCGCATCTTCGGGTTCAGCGCGGGATCGATCGGCGTGGGCGACGCGGCAAACGTCACCGTCGAAGTGGCGGGTTGCACGGTGGCGATCTGGATCAGTTGCCCGGGCCTGCCGTGCAGCTCGTCGGCGTCGCCGAAGATCTCGACCCACTGGCCGTTCGCCAGCCCCAGTGCATCGTCGGGGCCGGTGCTGTCGACGGTCAGCGTGCTGCCGTTGAACGACCGGATGTGCGTGACCACGCTGCCGTTGTCGCGCGACCATTTGAAGGTCGCGCTGCCGTCGGCGCCGGCGGCATGGATCTCGACCCGATAGAGCTGGTTGTCGAGACCGCGGTAGCCTCCGCCGGGCGGAATCAGGCACGGGCCCGTTTGCCCCTGCGAAGGTGCCGAGCGGGCGGAAAGCGCGCCGCTGCCAAGGCCGATCAGCGCGTCCCATTCGGGGAAGGTCGTTCCGCAGGCCGGCGCATCAGTCGCGGGCGGTGTAACTGCGAGCAGCTTGAGCTGGCAGATGGTTTTGGTGCGCACGGCCGTGTCCGGACCGCCGAGCGCGCTCTCGCGGATGGCCGGGTCATCGACCGCGCTGACGAGCCGATGCCAGACATCGAGGTAGGCAACGTAGAGCCCCTTGGGCAGCGAGAGCGTGGCCGGGTTGGCACCAGCCGCGGCCGTCGCGAAATCGGGCCCCGGAAAGTCGCTTTGCGTCAGGTAGGTCGTGATGCGCCGGAGCACGCCGTTGAAGGCACCCGTAGCCGGCGTCGGCGGGCGCGTGATCGCAGCGCCCAAGGTCAGCGTGAGCGAACCGTCGGAGACCGCCACGGCGGTGACGCGCAGCATCTGCGACGTGTCCGCCGTGACGTTCACCACCACCCACTGGCCCACGCGGAAGTCGGCAAGGTCCGCGCGCGCGAGGGCCACCTGGGCCTTGTTGTCACCGGTGCTGGTGAAGACGAGGCTCTCGCCCGGCTCGATGTCGCACGCGATGCCGTCCACGTAGTAGCGGCCCGACGTGATCGTCAGGTCGCTGCCGTCGGCGGTAAAGCCCAGGCCGAAGCCCGGATTGGACTGCGGTGCACCGCTCGGGCCGATCACGTCGATCCCGACGCGCTCGCGCTGGTGGGCATGGATGAGCTGCTGCTCGTTCCAGTCGGCGTCGACCTGCACCCGGCCCTGCTGCTGCAGCACGAGGCTGTAGTGCTTGCGCGGATCGAAGGTATTGCGGCTGAAGTCGGCTTTCATGTGATTCCTCCTCCTGGGCTCAGTCGGCGAAGAGCAGGCCGCCGTCGAGTCCGACGCGCAGGTACTCCGCCAGGCGCAGGCGCAGGTTGCTCTCGCGTTGCTGAGCCATCTGTTCGTGGTGGACGCCCATCTCGGCGCCGTCGTCCGCGCCTGTGCGGATCTCGTGCGCCGAGCGCCGGGCGAGCTGGCAATAGGAAGCGTCGCCGTAGCGAAGCGAATCGAAAAGCGGCACGACGCGGCTCGCATCCGCCGCCGCCGCGGGCTGGCAGCGGTAGCGGCGCGGCACGCTCGATTCGAGCGGCAGGTACGAGAAGCGCAGGCATCCCTCCTGCCGCCGCTCGGACCAGACTGGCCCGGCCCACGGCGTGCCGCCGCCGGAGAGGCTCGTGCGCGCGTGGAAGATGCAGTTCGACGCCGACGTGATCGCCGCGCTGTGGACACGGCCGACCAGCGTGCAGTCGGTGGCCTGGAGTGCGCCACCGGCAGCATCGCCATCGACAGCCGCATACGCCACCGAAGCGGGGTCGCCTGCATCGACGATGCAGTTGGTGAGCTGCACGTTGCACTCCGCGGCGATGCGCAGCGCACCGACCACGCAATGGTCCAGTTCGACCTTCGTGCCCTTGGTCTCGACGATCAGGCTTGTCGCGCCGGGGCGCGCCGCGCTGCCGTCGCTCTTGAGCGTCGAGCCGGGGACCAGCGTGCAATGCACCAGCCTCAGCGTGTCGATCCCTTGGCCGTTCGCCGTGGCCGCGAGATGCAAGGCGCCGCCGCTGATGACCAGCCCGTTGAGCGTCAGCTCGGACCCGGTCGCGCCGCTGATCTTCAACTCGCCCGCCAATTGCAGGACTGGTCGCGTCTGGTCCGCGGCACGCAGTTCGACGACGGCATTGGCCGCGAGCGCGACGGAAGGCGTCTCCGCCCAGGTGGCGCTGCTCGGAAACTGCACCGCGCCACCGGACGCGACAGCCGTGATGGCCGTCTGCACGCTCCCGCTGGCGGACTGCACCTCGACCACCGGTTGAAGGCCCAGCGACAGCGTCGACAGTCGCTCGTACTCGCCCCCGCCGATGTCGGATTCGCTGGCGCGATGGAACCAGACCTGCAGCGGCTTCGGTGGTGCGGTGGCAAATGCGATGCGTCCGCGTTGCGGGTCGATCAGCACGCTGCCCGGCGCGGGGACGTGGGCCCATTTCGTCCCTGCGGCGTCGAGGTCGGAAAGGTCCGCGGACAGCAGCACCGTGGCCGCCGGAACACCGCCGATGAACAACGAGAGATCCGCTCCGTAGAAGCTGTTCATCGCGGCCGCAAACGCGCGGCGGCTGATCGGCACCGGCAGATTCGATTCGCGGGCCAGCGGCGCATCGGCGGGCAAGGGCAACGGGCGGTTGAACAACTGCGTGTCGGTGCCGAGCGGATTGAAGAAGAAACGCAGGTCGTCCAGCGCGAAAGCCGTGGCCTGCGACAGGCCAGCGCTTTCCTGCGTCCACAGATGGATGCCGACGTTCGGCAGGTTCCAGCGTCCGCCGCCCCCAAGCCCGCGCGCCTCGGCCGTATGGGCCGCGCTGTCGAAGGGCGAACCGATGCGCTCGAGCACCGGCTGGCGCCGCATGTCGACCGTGCCGCCCGCACCTGCGCGCACGTGCTTCACGCACTGGGTGACCGCGAGCCCGAGAAAGTATTCGGCGACATGGGCGTCCCAGCCCGTGACGTCGCGCGCCAGTCGTTCGAGCACGGTGATCGTGCCCTTGCCGCGCCGCAGGTTGATCGTGTTGGCCACCTCCGCGCGCGGGCTGCTGACGGTCGCGGTCACGCCGTTGAGCTGCCTGTAGCCGATCAGGTCGCCGATGTAGGGCACGACCCAGTCGGCGCAGGTCTCGATGAACTGGTCGTCATAGAGCTGCGCGAGGTCTTCCTGCAGCACCTGCACCTGCTCGGCCAGCACGTCGAGCAGCCGCGCGAGCGCACCGCCCTGGTCGGCGTCGCGCAGCCTGTAGATCGCAGGCAGCAGTTGAAGGAGGGCTGCGCCGTCGAGTGTCATGGGGGTGCCTCCGCCCAGGTAGCCACGAGATTGAGCGGCCTCGGGTCGAGCGTCAGCAACTCGGCGGCGAGGACGCTTGCATCGGAGCCCACCTGGGGCAATGCCGCATCGATCTGCGCGTTTTCGCGCAGCACCGCAAGGCGCGAGGCCGCGACGAAGAGGGCGGTGTCGGTGCGCCGCAGCGCGGAGACCTGCACCGCCACCACGCCCGGAACGCCTTGCAGCAGCGCGATGATTTCACTGCGCGTCACCGGCTGGCCGAAGCTGCGACGTGCGAAAGAGAACGTATCGCGCGCGGCCTGCTGCGCGGCGGCCAGGACCGCATCCATGTCCCAGGCCGGGTCGACCATCAGGTTCGCGCTGAACGTGAAGGCCCCGCGCCGGTAGCTGCTCAACTTCACCGGCACGCCCGGCTCCGCGGCGTCGCCGATCGCGGAGAGCAGGTTGCCGAACACGGCACCATCCGGCTCAACCCCCGCACCTCCGATGCCAGCAACCGTGAGGAAGACGCCGCGGGTCTGCCCGTGCCAGGTCCAGGTAGCGAGTGCCTTGGCAATGCCCCCGAAGGCGCGAGCGAAGTCCTCGTAGTCCTGCAGCGACACGATGCGGCCGAGCGTGCTCAGGCCGAGCGCAGCGTTGATGCGGATGTCGTCCGCCGTCTCGGCGTCGGTGCCGCCTGTGGCTGGCGTCGGATTGATGACCCCCTGCACGCCGAGCGGCCGTGTCTGCAGCAGCGTGAGCTGGCCCGCCGCAACATTGCCGACCGCGCCGATGCCCTTGCGGTAGCTGGCGACGATGTTCTCGGTGCCAGTCGGCGGGCGTGCGCCGTTGACGCCGTCGCCGAAGGTGAGGCTGGTGCTGCCGTCATCGTTGAGGCGGGCGACATAGACGCGGTCCCCGGGGGCGCTGGCGTAGAAGTCGTGCACCTCGCGCCATCGCACGCTGTTCACACGCAGCGCGAGGGTCGATGCCACGCCGCTCGGCGTCGCCGCGCTGACGTAGGTGAGCGGGGATTGCCGCAGCGTGAAGCGTTGCGACGGCACGCTCGCGTTGCCGCTGCCGACGACTTCGCTCACTGCGCTGCCATGCGTGGCGGCTGCCACGTTGCCATTGATAGTGACGGTCTTTCGCACATAGGCCTGCGTCAGCGCACTGACCAGCGTCAGCGTGGTGCCGCCGTCGGCGCCGATTGCGTGCTCGACCGACTGAATCTGCACCATCTCGCTCGCGACATTGCCGGGCGAGTCGTCCAATTCGCCGGTGACGATCAGGCGCTGGCCGGCGTAGAGGCCATCGACCCAGGTGTCGAGGTCGATCTGGCTGCCGGCCGGCAACGGGTCCTCATTCGGCAGGCGTGCGAGCGGGAGCGCTTCGCTTTCAGCCTGCAGGGTGGCGCCGCGGTAGCTGCTGAAGTTCGGATAGCTGACGGACACCGGCCCGCTGTCGCTCTGGCCGACCACCGACAGCCGCAACTGCGTGACCTTGCCGCTCATCGTGTACTTGGCGATGCCGTGTTCGGCCACACCATCGACGTTGGCGACGACCCAGTGGTCGCCGTCGCTGTCGCTCCATCTCAGCGCGGCGAAGCCACCGGGTGCGATGCGCGCATAGGTGGCATCGAGCAGCGGGTCCAGCGTGTCGGTGGGCGGCTGCCAGTCGCCGCCGGTACTGATGTCGTCCTTGTACGCACCGGCGATGGCGGCCGGCAGGCTGCGCGGATCGGGCGCGTTGTAGCCAAAGAGCGAGGCCTTCGCGCGCAAGGCATACACACTCGGCGCGGCCGGTGGCGACCACGCGGCGAGGGTCCTGAACAAGTGGGTGAGCTTGAGACCGAAGCGCCATCCGAAGACCTTCAGGTCGTCCGCGCGCGCAATGAAAGGCGTCTTCGCGGCCAGCACCTGCTGCGTCACGAAGGACCAGTTGCGAGGCGCCGCGAAAGTGGTCGCGATGTGGAGCGGCACCGTGTCGATGCGCAGCGACTCCAGCGCGATCAGCGGACGCAACTTGTGCGGCGGGGGTGGGGCGGGCGCCGGCACCTGTGCGCCGGAGATCGCCGGGCGCAGCGTGATCCGCGTCTGCTGCTCGGCCGCCATCGGCGTCACGCCAGACACCGTGCGCAGCACCGGGCGGCTGCCTGCTTCGTCGGGCGCGACGATCACGCTATCGCCCGCCTTCAAGCCGCTCGACACGCCGTTCAGCAGGACATCCGTGGTGTCGGCATCCACGGTCTGCTCGACGGTCAGGCTCGGGCGGAAGGCATTCCACTCGACCCTCGCCGGCACCGTCTCGGTGGTCTCGAAGGTCTGCGGCAAGCCACCGGGCAGCGGAATGCTTTGCACGCGTGTGCCGGCGGGAATGTCGACCGACGTCGACGGCGACCCCGGCGTTCCGGGCGCCTGCATCATCGTGAAGGCCAGCCAGGTGCCCGCGGCTACGCCGGGTTGCGGCACATAGCCGACCAGTTCCGCGAGGCCCGCGAGCGATCGGCGTTCCGTGGCGGTCCGCAGGAAGGATTCGTTGGCGATGCGCTCCTGGTAGAAGCTCAGCACGTCCGCCACGCTGGCCCACGCGTCGATCAAGCCGAGCGTGAAGTCGCCGGGGTCGCGCGTGCGCAGCTCGGGCAGCGTGCCGAGGCGCGCCTGCATGCTCTCCTTGAAGAGGGGCTGCGTTCCGACCCGATAGCTCACCGACGACAGGCCCGCGCGGTTCGTCACGACGCCCGGCGTCTGCGGCGAAGTACCGGCACACGCGCCGCAGGTATCCAGAGACGTCGGCGCCGTACTCATTTCCCACCTCGCACGACAAAGCTGAAGACGCCGCGTTCCGGAAAGTCCGGGTTGTTGTCGAGGCGCGCGACTTCGAGCCGCCCGATCGGCAACACGCCTGCATCGAGCGCGGCGCGGCCCGGTTCGCCGCGCCGCTGGAAGGTGGTGATCTGCACCGATGCCACCCCGTCGATCGCCATCGCCGCCGCATACAGCGGGCTCGAATACACGTCCTGCCCGATGCGGAAGTTGTCGGGATGGAAAAGACCAAGCCGGCCATCGGCCCGCACGCGGCTGTTGAACACCTCGGACAGCGCCTGCGACACCTCCGCGCGGAAGTACTCCGGCCGCGCCGTGACCTGCATCGTGATCTCCAGCGGCACCGCGATCGGGGCCTCGATCTCGAGGTCGTGACCAGCCATGCGCAGGCTATCGAGCGACTGCGCAAGGCGCGACTCCGCTGCCGCATCCAGCGAACCACCGCCGAAGGGATCGACTGTGATGAAGACGCTGCGCCAGCTTCCGGTCCAGCGCATCGTGGCGGCCGCGCTCTGCACACCGGGGAGCTTCGTGGCGAGGCGCGCGTAGTCGTCGGTCGTGACTGCGCGCTGCGGCGTGCGCAGCGCATAGGGCGCCTTGGCACGCACCGAGGCAATGCTCTCCGGCTCGGCGCCGCCGCTCGCTGGCAGCGGCTGACGGATGCCGACGATGGCAGGGTCGTCCGTCACGATGCGCACCAGCGTTCCGGCGCCGACATTGCCGACGGCACCCGTGCCGGTGCGGTAGTTGGCGCTGAACTGCGTACCGGGCGCGGGCCGCCTTCCGTGCGTGCCGTCGCCGAAGCGCAGCCATGCCGCGCCCGCGTCATCGGGCTCGACGACGAAGTGCGGATCGTCTGCGTGGCTTCCGAGCAAATCCTGTTGCGCGAACCAGTCGACCGACTGACCTTCGAGCTTGCCGGTGAGTTGGATCGCCGGCACCGCGCTCGCCGCGTCGGGCTGCTGCAGTGCCGATGCGGACGCGCTGGTATCGGTGGGATCGAAAGACACCGTCCACGTGAGCGGCGACTGGGCCAGACGGGGACGGAAGCGCGGCGGTACGGGCTCGCGTTGCGAGGTGGTGCACATCGTGCCCGTGGCCACTGGCGCGCGAAAGAGCGTCGGCTGCGGAACTTCGCCGATGGCCTCTGCCACTGCAAGCTGCTGTCCGTGGTCAGCCATCACGATGTTGCCGCGGACGACGCTGATGTCGCTCACGTCGGACTCGGTGCTGTTCTTCCTGATGCGCGCGGAGAGGCACAGCGGGAAGGCGAGCGCATCCTCGGGGGCCCACGCAATTTGCGTGACGAGCTGCTTGTAGAGCGGATCCTGGAGCGGCTGGCCCTTGGCGTCGTTGATCGTCACGCTGATCAGCCTCACCGCCTGCCGGTGGGTCGGGTCGGCGTCCGCTGCCAGCCCCGTCTCGGGCCCGAGGACTTCCTCCAACACCAGCACGTTGCCGGGCTTCAGTTGCTGGAAACGGCCACGCAGCGTAGCCCGCGTTGCGCCCCGTGGCAGCGCACAGCGACGGTCGCCCCAGGTGTGGAAGCCGATCTGCTGATGGGCCTGGAAGAGCGTGACGGCATGCGCCGTCTCGAACACCACCGGCCGGGCGGCCAGCGCGGCTGCGTAGCCGGCCTTCGCAACCACCGGCGCCATGCCCGTCTTGCCGCTGAGGATCGGCGTGTGCGCGGGCAGCGTCACGTTGTCCGCCTGCACTTGCACCTGCACCCAGGCGCGAGCGCTGCAACCTTCCTGCATGAAGTAGTCAACGAGGCGTGCATGTCGCCGAACCGAGGTGCGAAGCCGCGCCGTGCCGAGGTAAGCCTCGGTCGCGACCGCATCCTGCTGATAGCTCAGGTAGTCGCCGACGTAGGCAAGCATTTCGACCAGCGCGACGCCAAGGTCGGCCACATGGCTTTCCTGCCAGCCCGGCACCTGCGTGGCGAGACGATCGAGCATGAGCTGGCGGAAGCCCGCGTAGTCCTTCGCGAGGTAGTTGAGTTCCGGCACGGCGGTCACGGTCGGTGCGCATGTCGCGGCAGGCTGGCAGTCGAAGGGCGAGGGGCAATCCACCTTGAACGAGAACTGCGCCGACGCCAGCACCGGGTCCATCCCCGTCAACGGCAGGCCGCTGCCGTCAGGCTGCACGAGCTGAAGCGTGTAAGTGGAGAAGTCGCCCGGCTGGTTGACGTGTAGCACCAGCACGTTGCCGTCGTAGGTCGGCGCCTGGTCGACCACGATGCCGGTGAAGCGCTCCCCGCCGCTGACACGCACGTTGGCCGCCGTGATGCCGGCAGGCGGCGGGGTGCGCAGGAAATGCACGCGCAGGCCTTGCTGGAACTGCGCGCCCACATCCACGACCTCGACGAAGTCGATGCCGTTGAGCGTCGTCGAGTTGGCGACGTCGATGCGTCGCTGGGCGTCGCAGCAGATCGTCTGGTTCATCTCAACCGCCACCTCGGGTGAACTCCGCCGACATGCGCTGCTGCGTTGCCAGCACCACGTACTGCACCGTCACCGTCACGGTGCTGTCCACGCTCTCCACCTGCACGCCTGTGAACTTGATGAGGTCGCCCAGCCACTGCTGCAGCGCACCTTGCACCAGGAACTGCGTCGCAGTGGCCAGTTCAGGGCTCGTCGGCGCAAAGAGCAACTGCGCGAGGCCGGTGCCGAAGGTCGGCCGGTTCACGCGTTCGCCCGGCGCGGTGAAGAGCACCTGCTCGATGAGGTCGCGGATGTGGTCGTCGCCCGCGGCTTGCGCCGTGCGGCCCTGCGCGTCGAATCCGTAGGGATAGCCGAGCTGCATCACATCCCCCTCACGCGGATCTGCGACGGTGCGATCAGCACGCCGGTGCCGTTGGGCACGCACTGCGCCTGGCTGTCCACCAGCAGCACGGCCGCACCGCCGGCCTTGACGCGTGTCGCCACGGTCGTCCACATCGCGCTCACGCAGGGGCTCGGTGCGCCGGACACATTGAAGGCGCAGGCCGAGACCATGTAGGCCGAGGTCTGCGTCACCACGGCCTGCTTGCTCAACGTGACGCGCGGGAAGGGCACGGTCGCCTTCGCCTGGCCGGCATGCATGCAGGTCACCATCGAAGTCTGGTCGAGTAGGAAGCCGGGCATCAGATCACCTCCAGCGCGCCGTCGTTGATCGACACGCCCGTGTTCCCGATCGCGATGCTGAATGCCGCCATCGCGAGCTTGATGCCGTTCGCATCGAGCGTGAGCTTGAGCGGCACCGCGACTGCCGGAGGGCTCACCTCCAGGATGAAGCCGCCCACGCCGGGCAGGTCGCTCATCTGGAGGTTGATGCAGTCGGTCTTGAAGACCTTCATCTCCGCGACTGCGGGCATCGCGGGCACTTCGCCCGCGCCCCAGAAGCATCCGCTCCAGATCGGCTGCTCGGGATTGCCACCCTCGAACTCGACCCAGATGTTGGCGCCGACCGGCGGCACCGCGAAGAAGCCCACGCCGGAGCCACCGTAGGGCGAGCAGGGGAGGGCCCACGACAGCGTGCCGTCGCCGAGCACCGCCGCGACGCTGACCTGCACGCGCCCGAGCATCATCGGATCGACGTTGTTCTCGACCTTGCCGCGGTACTTGCCGTAGAAAGGATTCATGTTCTTACCACCGGTACGGTCGATCCCCAGCCCTCGCGCGCGAGCGTGAACGACTGCGAGTAGTTTTCCTTGCGGATGCGATGCTTGACGTTCTTCACGTACCAGAGGCCGTCGTGCAGGTAGCCCGCACCACGCACGCCCACCAGCCCACGCGGCTGCAGGATGTCGCCGTAGCGCAGCGCATCGAGTTCGCCGTTGGCGACAACCAGATCCATCGAGTCCTCCAGCAGCGCCTGTGCGCGCCCATAGGCCTGCATGCCGTCGATGCCCGTCTCGCGGAACTGCGTGGTGCGCACGTTCGGCTGGTCCACCAGCCACGCGGGTAGTGCAGCAAGAGGCGGCCGCAGGCTCGCGAAGAGCCGGATCGGCAACTCCTGGTTGGTCAGGCGGTCCTGCACCTTGCCGCTCACCTGCGTCGGCCCGAGGCCGTTGCTGTGCACGCTGAAGTCGGAGACGTTGGTGTTCGGCCCCATGTTGACCGTGATCGCGCTCTGCGGCAGCCCGGCGCGCACGGGTGGTCCCCAGTAGGCCGTATTCGTCATCGGCACGGGCCCCGGCACGATGTAGAACACATAGCCATGACGCAGCGCGAGGAACCGCAGGTGTTCGAGATCGGTGCGCATCTGCACCGGCACGCGGTCGATGGGCAGTGGTGGATCGATCACCGGCGGCGGGATCAGGTTCGGAATAAGGCCGTACTCGGCATAGCTGCCGATGAGCTTCAGCGCGACCAGTCCATCGTCGAGGCCCACGTGCTCCGCGCTCTTTTCCTCCAGGTCCAGCTTCACGCTCACGTCGTCACCCGTCAGGGTCACGAACGAGCGACCGGGCTCGTCGCTCGGCGAAAACTCGCGCTGCGTGACGAAGCCATCCATCAGCACGCGCGGGGTGGCATTGAATGTGACGATTACGATCACCCGGTTCCAGGTCTGCAGCAGCGGACTGGCGAGCAGCGCGTAGTCGACGAGGTCGGCTGGCCCCGAGCGCCCGACCTGGAAGCGGATCTGGAAGCCCGAGCGCTCGTCGCCCGTGTGCACCTCCACTTCCTCGAGCGCCTCCATCAGCACCATGGGCGCCGGCACCGGCACCGAAGGGCCGATGAGCAAGGTCAGGTGGATGCCGAGGAAGTCCATGCTCAGAACTGTGGCGATGCGATGCGCAGCACGCGGCCGAGCGTCGCAGTGAGTTCGAAGGGATCGAGCGCATGGTTGGCGTCGCAGATGCGCCAGAACTGCTCCGGGTCGCCGAAGGTGCGCGCGGCGATCAGGTCGAGTCGGTCGCCCTGCGTCACGGTCACACCCACCATGAGCGGCATGCTGCTGCCCGGCGGCAGAAAGCGTCGGCTCAGGTAGCTGACGACGCGCCCATCCGCGCCCACGTGGGTCAGCACCGGCAGATTGGCATAGCGGCTGGTCGTGGCCATGGTCTACATCCCCGTGCTGACGCTGCCGCTGAACGACAGCGAACCCGACGCCGACGCATTGCCGACCGTGTTGAGCGTGGCCATCGTTTCCTTGGCCACCTGGTGCGCGAGGAAGAGCGCATAGCCCGGATGCGTGATCGGCAGATCGTTGTAGCTCAGCACACGAAGGCCGAGCTGCACGCGCGCGCGCGTCGGATTGAGGTTGACGTCGTAGGCTTCCTCGGTGATCGAGAAGGTGCTGATGCGCACCGGCAGTACGCGCTGCGGCCCCCAGATGAACAGCGTGAAGGGTGCGGCCGGCGGAATGATCTCGATCGTGCCGACGGCCAGCAGCACCGTGTTGGCGATCACGAGGCTGCTCTTGGGGTAGACCAGCATCTCCAGCGCCGAGAGCTGCGGGTAGATGCCGGAACTCACGGCGAGTGGGTTCGCCTGTTCGAGCTGATCGGTGGCATCGAGCTCGACATCGAGCGAGATGGTCTCGACCGGTGCGCCCTTCAATCGCAGGGCTTCGCCACGGTCGCCGTCATCCGAGCGCGTCGTCTGCGCCTCGATCTGGCGCGTCATGGTGTCCGGGTTGTATTGGAAAGTGATGATGCTCGCGAGCGGATTGAACGGATCGATGCCGACGATCGCGCCTTTCACGAGCCGTGGCGAACCGGGAAAGCTGCTCATGACTGGCCTCCGCGCGATGTGCCGGGAATGGCCTGATGAACCGCGGCGGCGATGCGGTGTTCGATGCGCTGGCCCGACGCCGGGGCGCGTTGCGTGTCGATGCGCTGCGCGAGCGCCTGCGACACCGCGTGCGCCAGCTGCTCGCGATTCAGCGCGGGGCCACTTGTCGCATCGATGACCAGCCGGTCGATGCGCAGTTCGATCTTCTTCATGCGTGCGCTCCTTGCGTGGCCGCAGGCCGGAAATCCGCTTCGTTGATGGGTCGGCCGAGCTTCAGAAGCTCGCTGCGCGCGGCCTGGTGGACCAGTTCCATGGTCACGCTGGTGCCGCGATGCGCTGCGAGGAAGGCGGCGTTCAGCGCGATGCTGTGGATGCTTCCGCCGGTGCAGTCCAGGCGCGCGAGTTGCTCCGCGTCGAGCCCTTCGGTCGGCGTGTCGGCCGGGAAGGCGCGCCGCCACATCAATGCACGCTCGCGCGGACCGGGATAGGTGAATGGAACGACGAAGCGCAGCCGCCGCATGAACGCCGAATCGAGCGAGCCCTTGAGGTTCGTCGCGAGGATCGCCAAACCCCTGAACGCCTCGATGCGTTGCAGCAGATAGTTGGTCTCGATGTTCGCGTAGCGGTCATGACTGTCGCGGACCTCGCTGCGCTTGCCGAAGAGTGCATCGGCCTCGTCGAAGAAGAGGATGCCGCCGCCGTCTTCCGCCGCATCGAAGATGCGCTGCAGGTTCTTCTCGGTCTCGCCGATGTACTTGCTGATCACCGCCGACAGGTCGATGCGATAGAGGTCGAGCGCGAGCGCATTCGAGATCACTTCCGCGGCCATCGTCTTGCCGGTGCCGCTCTCGCCGTGGAACAGCGCACTCAGGCCGAGGCCGCGGCTCATCTTGCGCTCGAAGCCCCAGTCCCCGTAGACCTTTCGGCGCAAGGCGACCTGCGCCACGATCTGGTGCAGCAAGGACATCGCATCTTCAGGAAGCACGATGTCGTCCCAGTCGACCTTGGGCTGGATGCGCTGCGAGAGCAGGTCCATCTTCGAATGCGCGCTCTGACGGCAGGCTGTCCACAGTACTGTGTCGACGTCGGCGTCGCGCGGATCGCTTTCGTCCGAAAGCCCGGCGCTGCGTGCCATGGAAGCGATCTGCGGCAGGTTGAAGTTGAACTGGCTCGCCAGGCGCGACGCAAGCGGCTCACGCTCTTCGCCGAGCAGGTCGATCCAGGCCTGCGTCTGTTCGGTGGCCGTGGGCCGGTCGATCGCCATCACGAGAAGACTTTCGCGGCCACCGGCGCCGAGCGCGTGAGCGTCCCGCGTCGCGACGAAGGCCAGTTCGCGCAGCCGGTCGAGGACGCGGCCCAGCACGGCGGCACTCGCTTCAGAGGACTCTCCCGGCGCCACGTCATGCGCATCGATGTAGAGCGCGAGGGGCATCAGCAGGCATTCGCGACGCCAGATCCTGCACCAGTCGTCGAGATCGACGCTCTGCGTCGGCAGCGCAGCGAGACCGATGCGCTCGAGGCGCAATCCCACGCTCGCGGCAACATGGGCGGCCACGAGTTGCTTGCTCGTCGAATCGATGCCTGTCAATTGCAGGGTCGGTGCGGGCCCGCCTTCGGCGAACCTGCGGACGAATGCGAGCAGGGTGTCCGCAGCGGACTGCTGCGAAGGCGGCAGCGATTGCAGGCCGTCCGTGGGGATCGACAGCAGCGCCGGTGCGATGCGTTCATCGAGACGATTGAGGCCCTTGATGTAGTCGACGATCCGGTCGTCTGCCCTCAGCGCACTCATCGTCAGGGGCGTCGCACCGCTGGCATGGACATCGATCAAATGCCAGTAGCGCAGAGGCCGGTCGGGCGAGAGAGCTTCCCATGCGGGATCGTCAAACAGCACCATCGCCAGCGCAAAGCTCGGACTCGGCCGCGAGGACTCGCCGAGTGCCTGCGCGCAGAGCGCGCCGATGCGCGTGTCCAGCGCCGCCGCGACGCAGAGCAGCAGCACGTTGCGCTCGAAGTTCGAAAGTCCCAGTCGTTGCTGGAGGACGACGAGCGTCGGCACGGGAACGAGGTCATCCGCATCGCCTTGGCCCGAAGGCTCCGGGTGCCCGGCCAACCGCTGCAGGCGATCGCGCAGCCATGCAAGCGCCGCGCCGAGCGCAAGCTCGTTGCTTTGCAGGGGGGTGGCGCCGGCGTTCATGTCAGGGTCACCTTCGGGGCGACGTATTGGTTGAAGGTCGGGCTGGCGGAATTCGTATCCGTCACGAGTGAACTGCAAGCGCCGTCGACCATCACCCGGGCGAGGTAGCTGCGCGCGACAAATGCCGCCGGGATCGGGAAGGAGACTGTGTTGCTGATGTCCGGGTCACCCGGCGCGTGGGGCGCGGATGCGATCTGCTGGTCATCCAGCAGCAGCACGGCCCGCTGGCTACGCCCCACCGCAGGCGCCACGGACAGCTGCAACACCGAACCGCGCGCGACGCTGATCGGCGAGGCCGTGGTGATGCTCGGGCTGAGCATGAAAGCCGCGGCGTTCGACTCGAAACCCACACCCGGGTGCACCACAGGGGGCATGCCCAACGGCACTTCCTGCACGACCCGCACGGTGTTCACGCCGGCCGGCACGCCCACGGGCAGCGTGAAGGAGAGCGTGCGATCGCCGATCGTCGAAGGCGTGACCCGTAGCCCCGCCACGACGACCTGCGTGTTCGGCGCACCAAGGTTCCAGCCCGCGAGCGTCATCAACGCACCCGGCGCCGCGACCTGGGGTGTCACTTGTTCGATCGCCGGTGTGCGGAAGGGCGACACCACGATGCTCGCGCTGCGCACTGGCGGAGCCACCTTGGCGGGCTTTGCGCTGTCGATCAGCACGACCGAGGCTTCGTATGCGGCAGACAGGCGGTACTGCGTCTGGTAGGCCATCCAGAGCTTCGACATTTCCTCGAAGCCGAGCGAGTGCGGCGTGATGCGTACGCGCTCGATCTGTCCTTGCACATCGGCCGCACCCAACGCATCGGCGAGGTCCGACGGCATCAGCAGCGGGTTGTCGTGCAACGCCAGCATGGCGCGCCCCAGCAGCAACTGTGCGATGAGTTCGTTGTCGTCCTGCCCGAAGGCCGTGAGCATGTAGTGCAGGTTGAGCGCCAGCGGCGGTTCGCCACCCGCAGGCCCGCCGCGTGGAGGCAGGCCGTTGCTCAGCGCCGGATTTGGCACCGTGCTGTAGAGGTACAGGTTGAGTACGTTGCCGTTCGCCGAGAAGGTCCGCACCTTGTCGAGCGGCAGCGTCGTCACCTGGATCTGCGTCGTGGGCAGCGTGTCGGCCGGGAGGTTGGCGGGCAGGGGCGCCTGCAAGGCCTGGTTGACCAATGCACGCAGGCCGCGGGTCACGCTGGCGATGGCGAGCGCGTTGCTCATCGGGCGCGTCCTTCGCTGCGGCGCTGCAGGTAGTCCTGCAGGCTCATTCGCGGCGCGGCGCGCGTCGGCTTCGCGGAGGGCCGGCGCGGTGGCTCGGGTGCGCGGACTTCAAGCCTTCCGATCGTCACCTGAACCACGGACGGGCTGTCGTCGACCTGCGCTTCGGGCTTGGCGCGCTGTCGCGGCGCGGGTGTGGTCGCGGGCAGAGGTGCCTGCGTTGTCGCGCGTGCTTCGATCGCGGGCTCCGCAGGGTGCTCAAGCGGAGCGCGCCAAGGCGAAATGCGCTCTTCGATGGCTGGCGGCCCAACGGGTTCCTTCGCCGTCGGTGAGGGCTCCGCAAGTGTCGTCGTGCCCGTTGGCATGGCGCTGCGCGATGCTGACGATTGCAAGCGAGGAGCCTCTCTGGTTTCCGGCGCAGGCACGAAAGGCGCGTGCCGTGACGGCGCACGACCTTGCTGCGTTTCAGTCGTCGGGGCATCGAGCGCGGAAGGCATGGAACGCGGGACGTTCGCAACGGGAGCCCTGTGCGGTTCTTCCTCGGGGGTCTCGATGAACTTTGCGGGCGGCGGCGTTTTCGATGGCGCGTCGTGAACGGTATCGCGCCGATCGACTGCAACACGCGACGGCTGCGCGCGCTCCGACGGCGCGAGCGAAGTGTCAGCGTCCTTCGTGCCGATGTCTTCCGAGATGGCTGCAGGCGCATCGACCGCCTCGAAGCGCGAAAGCGGCCGTGGCCTGATGTGGCTCCGAGGCTCGACGAGCCGCGTTGCAAGCCGGTCGAGGTAGCCCGTCACGACGACACCATTTCCAGGTAGGCATCGCGGCGGACGCGGCTCATCGCGAGGATGTCCGCTTCGCTCCAGCCGTAGTGCGAGGCCAGCGCATGGACTTCTGCCAACAGGCGCGGCGCGCGGGCTTCGACTTCGGCCCAGCAGAAGGCGGCGAGATCGAGCGGCTCGGTCAGGACGGCCTCGCACGCGGGGCAGGGCATGGAGATCAGGAGTTCCGCAGCAGGATCGGCGGACTCCATCCGCGCGGCTGCTTCCTGCAACAGTGCAGGCGGCAACGCTTCCGGCGCAACGGGGTCGCCGCTCTGCGTCGTGCAGACGAGGCAGCGTTGCAGCAGGGTTCTGTAGGCATGCGCAGCGTCATGTTCGTCGCTGGCTACGATGCTGTCCGCCACGGTCGGCAGGCTGATGTCGATGTGCAAGTCTTGCGCTTCGATCGACAGCGGCTGCGCGACTTCGGCCGGTGTCGGCCATCCCGACGAGAGCGTGCGGGCATCGAGTTCGAATTCGAAGGTCTCGCCACACTCCACGCAGTCCGCCACGCACGACAGCCGCGCGCCGAAGCATCGCGCATGCAGATCCAGCAGCCGGCGTTCCCGCTCGCCGAGGCTCATGCCGGCCAGTTGAGCGTTCGTCATGCCCGGCGTGGCTACAGCGAGCAGCGCCGCCGCGCGGCGCGGAAGCGTCTGGCGCCGCATGGTTTCCCACACGTGAAGCAGATCGGAATCGGCCAGGCTGCTCATGGCAGAGGCGCCGCAATGACTGACCGTCAGACGTTGACGGTCGGCTCGGTTGGTTCGGTGACGGACGTGTCGCGTGCCCAGCCTTCGTTCTCGAGTTTCAGGTGTTGGATGGCGATGGCGTTCGCGTTGGCATCGAGATCCGGCAGGGCCTGGAACTCGGACACCCAGCAGCGGTATACGTTGTAGGCCAGCACCTTCTGGCCTGCCTCGTTGTAGACCTCGATGATGATGTCCTTGCGGAAATCCTTGAGCGAGACCTCGGCCCCGAGGCCGCCGCCGAAGTTCCAGACCTTGTTGGCCCACTTCTCGAATTCGGGGTCGTGCGTGACGCCACGCTCCAGCGTGATGGCATCGAACTCCGTGCGTCCCGGCGACTTGTGCGACGTGCTGGGGTCGCCGCCGTCGCGGTGCTTGACGACCTCGGTGGTCTTCTTGAGCATGCCGACCTTGCTCACGCCGGCGACGTACTTGCCGTCCCACTTGACCCTGAACTTGAAGTTCTTGTAGGGGTCGACGCGAAAGGTGTTGACGGTGAACTGGGCCATGGTGTTCTCCTCAGGCGGCGATCTGGCCGGCCAGCTGCTGCAGGCGGATCACGACGAACTCGGCGGGCTTCAGCGGCGCGAAGCCGACCAGGATGTTCACGATGCCGAGGTTGATGTCGTTCTGCGTCGTCGTTTCGCTGTCGCACTTGACGAAGTACGCCGCTGCGGGGGTGTGGCCCTGGAAGGCGCCTTGCCGGAAGAGGTTCTGCATGAAGGCGCCGACATTGAGGCGGATCTGCGACCACAGCGGCTCGTCGTTGGGTTCGAACACGACCCACTGCGTGCCGCGATAGAGGCTCTCTTCGATGTAGAGCGCGAGGCGACGCACCGGCAGGTACTTGTAGTCGTCGGCCAGCAGGTCCGCGCCGCGCATCGTGCGCGAACCCCACACCACCCGACCCGACACCGGAAAAGAGCGCAGGCAATTGATGCCCAGCGGATTCAGCACGCCGTTGTCGCCATCGCTCAGGTTGGCTTGCAGGCCCTGCACGCCATTGAGCGCTGCGTCGAGGCCCGCGGGTGCCTTCCACACGCCCCGCGTGCCATCGGTGCGCGCGATGATCCCGGCCACCACGCCGCAGGGCGCGAACACATCCGGTTGCCCATTGAGTTGCGGATCTGACTTGATCACGCGCGGGAAGAAGATCGCGGCATTGCGGGCCGCGTCGCCGTTCAATCCGAGGCTGGCGACGCCGGTGTTCGGATCGGATGCCTTCGCGGCGGCAGTCTCCTTGACCTGGCCCCAGGCGGCCAGTGGATCGACCAGCAACACCGCGCGGCGCGTCGCGCAATAGGCCATCGCAGCCTGATAGACCGCCGCGGCCGTGTCACCGCCGCGCGTGTCCGGCGGAATGCACATCAGGTTGAAGAGATCGGCCTTGTCGAGCGCGAAGATGCCGGTCTTCAGGCTTGCGGAGCCAAGGTAGTCGGAGTTTGCGAGGTGGGCGCTGTCGACCCCGCCCGCGAACGAGACCGTACCCGGAAGAGGGCGCGTGGCAGGTGCGATCCAGTGTCCGTTGCTGTCCAGCGCCACCTTGACGAGCAGCGAACCGCTGTCGAGGACGCGCGCCACGAAGCGGGGGCTGGCGCTGTTGGACGAGACATTCAGGAACTTCTCGGTCGCGCCTCCGGCCTGCGTGATCGTGAGGTTGTAGAGCGTCGTGTCGCTCGGGTCGCGCGTGGCGTTGTCGATGATGGCCTTCAACGCGTTGCCCCACGTCCCCGGACTCGACGCGACGAGATCGAGCGCCTCGTTGTTGGCGCCGCCAGTGACCACCGGCGCCGAGGCAGCCACTGCGCCCGATTGCAGGCGCACGATGACGGCCTGGCTGCCGCCATTGAGATAGAAATCCTGCACCGCATAACTGAGCGGATAGTCCATCTGGACACCCCCGAACAGTCGCTCGAAATCACCGAAGCTCGTGATCAACGCGGGCTCGCTCACCGGTCCCTGCGATGTCCTGCCGATGAACGCGGCGATGGAAGTCGCCACGCCGGTGATGGTGCGAACCCCGCTCGGCACCTCCTCGATATAGACGCCAGGGGACAGCAATGCGGATGGCATGGTCGACTCTCCTTATTGGCAGATCGATCGATCGACGTGAAAAAGGCGTGCAGACATTAACCGCGTGATTCGCGAACCGCAATAGACTGAGGGCCATAGGCATAGCCCATGTTCGCTCCTCCGTTGGCCTTTCGTTTTCAATCGGTCGCCGGTTCCATCATCCGGCGCAAGTGCGCCGCGTGCGAGCGGGAAGAAGAGGGCCTGGTTCGCCGGAAGGCCACCAGCAGTGGGATGCATGACACTTCGATGAAGGTCAGCAGCCCTTCCGATGCCGAAGAGCGCGAAGCCGATCTCAATGCACAGCGCATCACGCAGACTTCCGAGCCGGCCCGGTCGTCGCAATCAGGTGGGGCACGCGAGCACGCCCCGGACCGGGCACCGGCCAGCGTGAGCCAGGTCGTCGCATCGTCAGGTCGTCCGCTCGATGCGGACACGCTTGCATACATGGAGCCACGCTTCGGCCACGACCTTTCTTCGGTGCGCGTGCATGACGATGCGGCCTCCCGCCAGACCGCCGACGAACTCAACGCAGACGCGTACACGGTCGGTCGTCACATCGTCTTCGGGCCGCAGCAATATGCGCCCGGTACGAGCGCCGGTCGATGGCTGCTCGCGCACGAGCTTTCTCACGTCATGCAGGACGGCGCGGCGCCGCGCGTGCATCGTCAACCCAAGCGGTCGAAGCCTCCGCCCGTCGCGGGCGGGAACGTGCTCTATGTCGGCATGAACAACTATCGCTCGGAGGTTGCCAAGCTTGCGAAGCAGTACGCAGGCACCTCGGTCAAGGTCACCAAGGTCACGCTGAGCGAGCACGAGGAGAAGACCGTCTCCGGCGGCGCCACCTTCGACCTGACACAGGACAAGGGCATCAAGGACTTCGTCGCCGCGCAATCGCTGGACAAGGCGAATACGGCGGCACTCGAAGCGCTGCTGAAAAGCCAGTCCGGTTACGACCGTGACGATCTGGCACATGTCATCGCGGTCTATTCGGCGTGCCAGAAAGACGGCGCTGACCGGATGTCACGCGTGGTGCTGTCGGGCCACAGCTACGGGACCAAGATCTACAACGAAGACGCGAAGGGCGCGATCTACTTCGACGCGCTGGTCACGCTGGCCGGCATCTTCCCGAAAGCAGCCGCGCAAACGAAGCACCTCCTCGTGCTGGCGTGCATGGCAGCGGAAGAGTCGACCATCAAGAATTTCTACCTGAAGGCGTTCCCGAATCTCAAGACGGTGGAGGGTTGGACCTCGAGTTGCCCGAGCGGACCCGGCGCGGTCTCTGCGCTCTCGGCATGGGCAACGCGCACCGACGCCGATCCCACCAAGGTACCCGCGCCGCCGGAAGGGCAGGCCAATTGGGCGCTGGGTAACTTCCAGAGCGGTGACCCGGTCGATCCGGTCGCGTTGATGGCAGACCTGCGCGCGGACGAGGCGAAGTTTGCGGACTACTTCGCTGGTAAGAAGGCGGACTCGAATTCCCATTCCGGTCCGCTGACGGACTACTACCATCGCGCGCGCAGTGCCGAGCAACAGTCGGCCATCAAGGGGGCCGACCACGCCTATGCAGCCACCCACGCGGACCAGTCTTTCCGGCTGCGCTTCTGGCCCGGCATGGTCTCCGGCTTCTGGAAGAAATTCGGCGCGACGGTCACAAAGGGATACGGCAAGGCGAAGGTCCCTGCGTTCGCGAAGATGTCCCGCAAGGATGCGGTCGCCGCCATCGCCAAATTCGATGCCGACGCGGCAGGGTCGACGGCTGACAAGGCGGAAGCGAAGAAGCTTCTCAACAGCCTGCTGAATCTCGACCCCACGATCCTCAGCGACAACTGGTTCAACCCCTGACGCCGACGCGCCGGCTCAGGGCGGCACGCCGGCCGGGTCGAGACTCTTGCGCGCCTCGATGCATTTGTTGCGATCGGCGCCGGCCGGGAAAGCCACGGCACAGACGTCCTCCGCCAGCAGCGGATTGTTGTTGTAGGCCATCTTGCTGTAGGGATCGCGGGGACCGGCGGTCTTCCTCATCTGCTGGACGAACAAGTCCAGGCGCATCTCGAGACGCATGCTCGACCTGCCGGCATGCGCTTCGATGTAGTCGTAGCGGTCCGCCAGGCCCAGCGCATGATGGACCTCGTGCGAGAGCGTGACCGGGCTCGACGCCCAGTTTCCCGAGTTCGGCCATTCGCAGAACTTGACGGTGAACTCGAACACGTCGGGGCCCGAGGCATTCACGAACACGATGTCGACGTAGTAGCCCTTGGTCGTCATGGAGATCGCGCGTTCGATCGCATCCTCCAAGCCCTTGATCTTGGATACCTCGTCGGGCACGCCATTGAGCTTGACCTTGATCCTCACGCGGATGTTCTTCGGATCGGTGCGGTCGACCTTGTATTTCTTGCCCTGTTCGCCGGTGCGCTCGACCATGTTCGCGGCCGTGGCGACGGCGCGCTCGTCGACGTCGTTGTACGCACCGCCCCACATCTCTTCCGTCTTCAGGGCCTTGTCGACGACCTCGCGGTTCTGTTTGGCCATGTCCGCGGAGCAGCCGTAGCCCGACCCCGACGAAGCGCCTTGAAAGTGCGTCGTGATCGCCTTCAACAGCATGAAGAGGTAGTAGAGACGCTGGCCTTTGGCGTCCCCGAGCGGCTTGGTCCTGGCCTGCGCGATGATCCAGGCCACATTGCCCTTGGCCACCGCGTCCAATGCCTTGTATTCGGGGGCGGCCAGGATCTGGGTCTCGAAGGCAGCCGCCTCGTTTTTCCATTCGGCATCCGTCTTGCGCTGCACCAGCGAAACCCCGTGCCCCTGTTGAAGGGTGTGCACGAGTTCATGCGCGAGCAGCAACCGGCCGGCGTGATGATCGGGGTTGAACTTGCCGCGCCGAAAGTGGATGTGATTGCCGATCGTGAAGGCCTGCGCGTTCAACTGCTGCGCGTGCTCGTTGTCTTCGGCATCGGCGTGGATGCGCACTGCGGAGAAGTCGGCCCCGAAGCGTCGTTCCATGAAGACACGGGTCGAAGGCGGCAGCGCACGGCCTCCGCCGGTGGTGCCGAGATTGCGCGACAGCGTTTCCGTGACGGCCTCGCCCGGCTCGGGCGATCGCTGGACGAGGCCCTTCTCCTGCTCTTCCTCGCGCTCGCAGTGGGCGCATGCGCGACTGATGCGCGGTGGAGCGTGCGAGAAGGAGAGTTCGTTGTCCGGCGACTTCATCACCTTCTCGGCGATGCTGTCGGCTTCGTGTTCGAGTGGATCGTCCACCGAGCCGATCGTGAGCTTGCGCTGGAGGATGCCCTGCAGCGGCGCAGGCAGGGCAGGGGGCGTCCGGACGGCGGAGGCCCTCGTTCGTGCCCTGGCGATCTGCGGCGCATGCATCGGTCGATCCCTTCCTGTGCGCCTGGCATGGTAGCCCCGGGGTCGCTGCTTGGGCATATCCCGAAGGTCGGGTGTCCTTGCGACCCGGCGGTGTTGAGCGCACCATGCGCGCCATGCATCGCGCAAGCCCTTTGTTCGGCGCTCCACGCCCGGCGTCCGCGACGCGGCCCCGGGTCGAAGTGCCTGCCAGCGTTCATCGCGTGCTGCAGGAGTCGGGAAGCCCCATCGAGCCGGGCCTGCGGCACGACATGGAGCGGCGCTTCGATGCCGATTTCTCGTCCGTGCGGATTCATTCGGGGCCTGCAGCGGAAGCGTCGGCGAGCGATGTCGATGCCAAGGCCTACACGGTCGGCCAAAGCATCGTCTTCGGCGCGGGCCGGCAGGCGAGCGATGCCGGCGAAGGGCGGCGACTGCTTGCGCATGAACTGACCCACGTCATCCAGCAGCGCGGTGCTTCTCCCGCAGGCGTGCAACTCCAGCGCAGCCCGCGCGATCCCGACGAGGCGGCTGCCATCGCCAAGGAGGAAACGGCGCTCGCCGCGCTGGCCAAGCGGGCCCTGGCTTCTTCCAAGCCCGAGTTCGCCGTACACGAGGTCGTATGGCGGCTGATCAACGCCTACGGCCTGGACATGCACTTCGAGTTGAACGGTAGCCGCTACGAAAAAGGCCGCAAGGGCGTGTTCGTCGACTTCAAGGGCAGCGGGCCCAGGACCACCGGCACGATCGTCGCGGGTGAGGACACGTTGCAGCGGGTCGCCAAGGGAGATGCGCCAGCAGTCGCGAAGGAAATCGAAGCGCAGATTGGCCGCGTCGACACCGCGCGAGGCGCCATCGACTACGTGTTCATCATGGGCAAGGACGCGCCGAAGAGCGACAACAAGTTCTATACCGAGGCGAAGAAGTTCTTCAAGGCCGAATATCCTGCCGCAACGATGGTGGAGGACGTGCGCGATCTCGATGCCATCAACCAGCGCATCAACGATGGCGCCAAACCGGTGGCGAACCTCATCATCGTTTCGCACGCGCATCCGGACGGGACACTCCAGTTCTCGCTCGATGCGAAGGACACGACACCGGGCAAGGTCGAGTACAGCGAACTCAAGAAGGCCAACGACGCCGGCAGCATCACGAAGCCCAAGTCCGATCTGGTCGGCTTCTGGACCAATGTCCTCATCCGGGGTTGCAACCTTGGGCGCAGCGAGGAGATGCTGGGCCAGGTCCGAACCGCTTTCGGGGGCAGCGCGCGTGTGATCGCGCCAACGCACGGCCAGCGCTACGGCGGCGGGACCGAATCGCTGGCCGATCCGTTCTTCGAGGTGCCCGGCGCGAGCAAGATGTCCGACGAAGACGCCTTCAAGGCAATGAAGGCCAAGCCCGAGTACGCCTTCATCACGGACTGGGCCGCGATGCGAAAGAAGCTCAGGCGGACCACCGACCAGAGCCAGGAAGTGGCGTACAGCGGCGTCTTCCCGCAGAGAGGCAAGGAACTGAACCTGCTCAAGTCACAGGCCAAGAACCTCAACGTCAACGACTTCACTTTCGGGTCCAGCCGTGCGGTCGGCAAGGACACGGTCTTCACCTTCAAACCGAAGAACGAGTTCAAGAACGGCCCCGTCGACATCACCCTGGAGACGCCGCCCACCGACAGCGAGGCCATCGCGATTGCGAAGGAGAACATCTCGCGGCCGTCGGCCTACACCTTCACAGTCCGGCGGATTGCTTCTGGCCTGAATCTGAAGATCGTCGTCGACGTGGTGCGCACCGAATGGGAACTGCATCACGCGGAGATCCACAAGGGCGGGAAGGGCTTCAACCCGCGGCCGGGATCGAAGCCGTGGTTCGGGGATACCGACGATTGATCCGGCGCGGTCAAGCGGTATTGCTGACCCCGGAAGGCCCCCTGATGCAGCTCACGCAGGATTGATCGATCGCGATCTTGGGGGTTTCGGCCGTCTCCGCGAAGTCAAGCATCGCGCAATAGCAGACGATGTGGTGATTGCACGCAAGCTCGAACCGGATGCGCGCCTCGGCATCACTAGGGCGGAGGTCGGTGACGTCCGGCAGGTGTGCGTAGTCGGGGCCGAAGGGCACGCGAGGAACCGCGTCGAGGAAGTAGTTGTAGAGGACGTATCGACCCGAAAGCGCGGCGTCGAAAGCATTCACGAAGGTGCTGTCGCCCGGGTGCGGAGATGCGAACAGGGTTGCCGACGTACGCGCCCCCAGCAGGTCCGCATCGGCAAGGTCCAGGGCGAGGTAGGTCGCCAGTGCACTCCCGAGGCTGTGCCCGGCGACGGTGATGGTGCCCGCCGGGCCAACGGCCTTGGCAATGCCTTCCTTTGCCGGCACGCCGCCATCCTTGGCGTCGACCTTGAACTTCATGGATGCGTAGATGTTCCAGAAGCCGCCTTCCACGCGTCCGTGGCCGCCCGGATGATTGATCGAGACGAACTGCGCGTCTTCGATCCACTCCGTGATGCCCTGCGTGCCGCGAATCGCAACCACATGTTGGCTCGGGTTCGCCAGGCTTCGCGCGAGCACGCCGTAGCAGACTTCAGAGCCCTCGACCATGCTCTGCCTGGGCCGGAAGACCGCGTCGAGGGCGGTCAGGTATCCAAGCACGCTCCAGTCGGCACTCAGCCGACCGTCCACTGGCGGTGCGATCGCAGAAGGGAAGGCCGTGTGCATGTCGGCCGCGAACATGACCATCAAGCCCTTTTCGACATCGTCTGCCTTGCTCATGAAAGTCCTCCGTTCGTTCGACGCGGGGTGCGCGAAGTCCCGGATCAGATCCTTCTTTTGGAAGACGGTTGCCCGCCTCCTCCACAAGGTTGATGACGGCGCCTATTCCCTCAGGCGCAGGTTGAGCTGATCGACCACTTCGGCCCAGTCCGCGTCTTCGTTGATCTCTTCGCGCAGAAAGCTCGCTTGCGCCGGGGACCAGAACGGGGCGTCGGCCAGCCGGACGCCGTCGGCGAGCGGGCGATGCCTCGAGATGAACCCTTCGATCTCCTCGTGCGAGTCGGGCAAGCCAAGCTGGCCGAAAAGATCCTTGAGGGTGTGGTTCGAGAACTCCATGTGACTTCGCTCCGATTGCGTTTGTATGTTTGAGGCGTCTTTCGCCCATTCTGAAGAACTTGCGTATACCCGGGCCGAGTGCCTCCTCGCCCATCAGGGTCTATTGCAGAAGGCACCATGCGAGCCATGAGCGAACCGGACTTCACGATGCTGCGACAGCGCATGCTGGCAGAGATCGCCGCCAAGACGATTTTCTCGACCACGTACCTGGGCAAGGCGGCGCTGGATTCGAGGGTCATGAACGCCATCGGCACCGTGCCGCGCCATGCGTTCGTGCCCTTCGAGCTGCGGCCGTACGCCTACGTCGACACACCCCTGCCGATCGGCTTCGGCAAGACGATCTCGCAACCTTTCATCGTCGCGGTGATGACCGACCTGCTCGGCGTGCAGCCAACCGACACGGTGCTGGAGATCGGCACGGGGCTGGGCTACCAGTCGGCCGTCCTGGCCGAACTCGCGCATCGCGTCTTCTCTGTCGAGATCATCGATGAGCTGGCCGAGCAGGCGGCCCATCGGCTGGCCGACCAGGGGCACATCAACGTGGATATCCGCATCGGAAATGGTTGCCAGGGCTGGCCCGAACATGCGCCATTCGACAAGATCATCGTGACAGCGGCTCCGGAGTTGATTCCGCCGGCACTCATCTACCAGCTGAAGCCGGGTGGAACGATGGTGATACCTGCGGGGTTGCCTGATGCACAGCAGCTCATCCAGCTCAAGAAGGATGCGCGAGGCTCGGTCACGACGAGGGAAATCTTCCAGGTGCTTTTCTCGACACTCGAAGAGGTCGCCCTGCCGTGAGTCACCCGGCACCGCGGCGCGGCTTCGCCTGGGTGGCGCGCGCACGGGCTTGCCCCCCTGATTTCTGCGATCGCGCCAAAGCCTCCGACAAGAGGCGTCGGGTGGCGTCATGGGCGCCGCGTTCTTCGTCGATCCGCTGCTGCAGTGCTTCGGCGCGGTCCTTCTGCACAGCGGCCGCCACCCGCTCCTGCGCGAGTTCGATCGCCTGCGCCGCAAGCTGGTCGCGCACCTGCTGGAGCTTCTCGGCTGCTGCATCGAGCCGCTTCGCTGCGGCTTCTTCACCTTTGGTGCGCTTCTGATGTTCCTTGGCCAGCTCGGCTTCAAGCGCCTTGGCCGCCTGTCGCGCGCGATCGACCTCGGCGAGCATCCGTTTTTCCTGGCTCGAATGGCGCTCCTGGGCGTGGCGCAGATCCTGGTCCTTTGCAGCGACCACTGCGGCATGTTCGCGCCGCATCTGTTCCTGCGCCTCCACGGTCTGGGAGAGCAGGGCAGTGAGGCGCCGGACCTCGTCTTCGAGCCCTGTGCGGACACGCTGTGTCTCGATGGCTTGCGCCTTGAGCTGCCCTTCGAGCGTTTCGCGCGCCTGCTGCGATGACGACAGCGCCGCATCGAGGCTCACCCGTGCTTGCTTGAATGCGTCCTCTCGCTGTGCCAGCGCACCTTGCGCCTCGGCCAGCGAATCCTCTCGCGCCTGCAGTTCCGAGCGCACCGTGGCTAATTCGCCGCGCTGGGTTTCCTCGGCTTCTTTCTGCGCTGTTTCCCACAGCAGCTTTGCCGCGTTGCGCACTCCCAGGGGCATGCCATCCAGATCGTTGCCCGCAGTCCGCGTGCCCGGTGAGCCAACCAGCCGTCCACCAAGGGTCGCGAACCATCTTTCAAGCATCGGGCTGACCGTGTTGGGCGAACCACGTCCGATCTGCTGCCGCACGCGTTCGATCGTGGGCCGTTTGCCGTCGGCCAGCAGCGCATCTGCAGCCGCGAAGACGTCTGCTTCCTGGATTCCCCGGCTTCTCGATTCGATGAGCTGGCTCATTTCCGATCCTTTTTAAGTTTGGACGGCGGCCTGATTTCAGGTACGCTTCGCCCCACTATCTACTATCGATAAGCGATGGTTACCGTTAGTTGATATGTGTGATTGTTGTACATCATACATATACGGATAAGATATCCAACATTCACCATGAAACCTCGTCGCCATCTCGCCACCCGCCCTGAATCCCGCCCCGCGCTCGATCCAACGCGTCTGACCGGCGTCGCGGAAGACGCAGCACGCGAGCTGATGAAGGAAGGCGAATCCGCCAACACCCGCGCTTCATACGGCTCGGCGATGCGCTACTGGGATGCCTGGTACGCGGCGCGCTACGGTCAAACGCTGGGCTTGCCGGTGCCTGTTCCGGTCGTGATCCAGTTCATCGTCGACCACGCGGCGCGTGGCAGCGAGCCGGGCAAGCTGGTGACCGAGCTGCCGCCCGAGATCGACCGGGCGCTCGTCGAACAGGGTTTCAAGGCCAAGCTCGGGCCGCCGTCGCTCAATACGCTGGTCCATCGCATCGCGGTGCTGTCCAAGGCGCACCAGCTCAAGGGCGAGATCGAGCACAACCCGTGCGCCGATCCGGTGGTGCGCGAGCTTCTCGGGCGCACGCGGCGCGCCTATGCACAACGTGGCGCGCGTCCGCGCAAGCAGCGCGCGCTCACCAAGGATCCTCTGCTTGCCGTGCTCGACACTTGCGACGATTCGCTCCGCGGCAAGCGGGATCGCGCACTGCTGCTGTTTGCATGGTCCACCGGCGGACGCCGCCGTTCCGAAGTGGCCGGCGCAACGATGGAGAACCTGCGCCGCGTCAATGCAGACGCCTATCTCTATCGCCTGTCGCATTCGAAGACGAACCAGGCCGGTGTCGAGCGGCCCGAAGACAACAAGCCGCTGGTCGGCTCCGCTGCCGAGGCGATGCGTGACTGGCTCGACGCCAGCGGCATCACCGAAGGCGCGATCTTTCGTCGCATTCGCGCGGGCGATCACGTCGCCGAGCCGCTCGGCCCGCAGACGGTGCGCAACATCGTCAAGGAGCGCTGCGCACTTGCCGGCGTCGAGGGCGAGTTTTCCGCCCATTCGCTGCGCGCCGGATTCGTGACCGAGGCCGGCAGGCAGAACCTCTCGCTGCCCGAAACCATGGCGTTGTCAGGCCACCAGAGCGTGGCCGTGGCGATGGGCTACTACCGCGCCGAGAGCGCGCTCGACAGCAAGGTCGCGCGCATGGTGGATGCCGATGGCGACTGAACGAACCTTGTCGTCACGGCTGGCCGAGGTCGATCCGCAGGGCCACCAGTTCATCAAGGGGCTGCGCCTCGTGGCGGCGTATGGCATCGCCGTGGTGCTGGGCGCGTTGTTCGACACGGCGCATGCTGCATCCGACCTGAAATCGCTTGGCACGCTGGCTGCCGGCGCCGCACTTTTCGCCATGGTGTCGGAGGCGCGCGCCGGCCGCTACGAAGGCAGCCGCGATCTTCTCCTGCTGACCGGCAGCGCGTGCCTCGGCGCCGCAGTGACGGCCCTGATCGGTCCGCCCCTGGCTGCGCGCATCACTGCCGGCGCCGAATGGACGCTGGTGATCGGCGCCTTCGCGGTCGGATTCATGAAGCCGATCGGGCCACTGGCAGCAGGCATCGGCTCGCAGTTCTACATCGGGCAATTGCTGGCCTACGGGCAAGAACTCGGTGCGGACGACCTGAGGCGCATCGGGCTCGCGGGCCTGATCGCGCTCTTCGCGGTCATCGCGGCGCGCGTGAGCTTCGCCCCGCGCCAGAGTCGCATCACGCCATGGCAGCCGGGCGGCGCACATGCGCCTTTCGGCACGCCGCCGGCTCTCGCCATGGGTTTGCAGGCGGCCCTTCCGGCGTCGTTGATCGTTCTGCTGAACGCACGCACGGTCATGGATGAATCGGTCTGGGCCATGACCGCCTGCGTCTACGTCGTCGCCATGACGCGGTCCGGCACCATCGACCGCATCCGCCGTCGCATGCTCGGGACTGCCATCGGCGTGCCGTTGGGCCTGTTGTGCGTGCCGCTCGCGGTCCAATGGCCCCTGCTCGCTTGGGCGTGCGCGGCGGTTGCTGTCGTGATCTACGCGATGGCGCTCGCGGACCGCTATGACATCGCGTGCGGGACGTTCGCCTTCGCGCTGGTGATCACGCTTGCGGCCAGCGGCGAGCATTCCGTGCTGCATCTGTCAGCGCGCCTTTGGGAGACCGCGCTCGGCGCCCTGCTAGCCTGGTGCGCGACGGTTTTCATCTTTCCGCTCCGCGAATAATGGACTCCCCTACGCACTCCCACAAACCCGCTTCGATCTGGAAGCGCTTCTGGTCACCCACGAGCCTGCTCGAGGCGGTACCGGACGATGCGGTAGTGGAAGAAGCCGAGGCGATCAGACATCGCAACAACGTCT
Organism: Variovorax sp. Sphag1AA; assembly: GCF_014192575.1. Classification (GTDB taxonomy): domain Bacteria; phylum Pseudomonadota; class Gammaproteobacteria; order Burkholderiales; family Burkholderiaceae_C; genus Variovorax. Next base: position 479,149 of record NZ_JACHYC010000003.1, read on the forward strand.
GGCTCAAGACGTACATGGACATGTACATCCTGCGATGGGGCGTGCTGTGGTTCTGCTCTGTCGTCCTGTCAATCCTTGCGGCTGACGACGGCGTGCCCGTCGGTCTATTCGTCATCGCCCTCCTCTTCGCCATGGGCTCCCTCGCAGGATTGGCGTCGATGATCTGGGCCTACCGCCGAGCAAGCAGCGCGCTCGAACAGCGAACTCGCCCTCCTGGCCAACGCTAGCTGGCCTCGGAAGCGTTCAACGTTGCTTTTCTGCTCTTGATCGACCAATCGCAAACGTATCCCCGCAGGTAGATTTCGGATCGAGGCGGCCCGCATCAAAAGGCCGGCGACGGATCTCGGTTGAGTGTGTGCCCTATGTCACGGTCGACGTTCGAATTGCCGCGTCCGCGTGCGGAGACCGCTTCTTTTGCTTTGCAAAGAGGTTCAGGATTTGAAGGCGATGCTTCACCCCATCATTCGCGACTGTGCCGGCGACCTCCAGCCGATTCCCGCAGCCCTTGCGGCTCTGACCGGGCAGCCTGTCACTGCCGTTGTGAGCACGCTCCGCAGGTGCTTTGTCGACCTCAAGCCACTGGCGGGCGTCGGGAAAGAGGTTGCTCCCGAGGATGCCTGCCACGCAGCGCTCTATCGCTTCGGCTATCAGCCGCACCGCTTGTACGCTGACCATCGCCGGCACCGAGCGTTGGGCGAGCTGCTGACGACACACGGGCAGGCGCCCGGCGAGCCGGAGGCCCTCCTCGCGATCTGCGAGAACGGCTCGGCCTTTGCGTTCTTTGGAGGATCCGCATCGTCTTGTGCGAGGAACACGGTATCCAACCTCGCCGAGCTCGTGCGGCTCGGCGAGCTCGACCTGAACGCGGAGGTTCGCTTCGCAATCACCATCGTGCCCGATAAGCTGACGCCGATCGCTTCGCCCGATCACAAGTTCCTCGAGTCCTTGGCCATTCCGGCCTTCGCGCTCGCCGACGCCTACAACATCGAGGTGATTCCACTGAGCTGGCCCTACTGGAGTCTGACCTTCCCGGGCGAGATGACCGACGGCGAAGCCGGCTCAGGCGCGACCCAGGTCTGCGGTGAGCATGAGTTGCTGAGCGTCATCAACGACCGCGTGCGAGCTCACGAGAGCGCACTTGAGATTGCTCGTGCGCTGCTCAAGCCGATGCGCCTTGAGCGCGCCGTCGTGCACCCGCAGAACGATCACAGAACGAACGGCACCAAGGCCGCAACACGCCGCCTGTAGGCGACGTACTTCTCACCGAACTGCTCACCCATCCAACGCTCTTCCATGCGCAGCTTTCGCCACAGGGCCAAGCTGGCCAGTGCCACTGCAACCACGCCCGCGACGGTGCCACGAGCGATCGCGGAGCCGACAAATGCCAGCAACAGGCCGGTGTAGATAGGATGTCGCACGAGGCTGTATGGACCCGTCGTGATGAGCTCGTGATCTTGCTTGAGAGTCACGACAGCGCTCCAGTTTCTGCCCAGGTAGGCTCGCGCCCAGACGCTGAATAGCAGCCCCGCGAGAGTCAACGATGCGCCGACCCAGAAGGCCCACGCAGCACGAGGAACGATGCGAATGCCGAGCAACGGGATGGGTGCAGTAGGAACCCACAGCAGGCCGAGGGCCACAGCGAGGGGAACGATGTGCAAGAGTCGCGAGCGAACCGATTCCCGTCGCACGGTGACCTTGACCTCTCGCGACACAACCAACCAGTACACCGCCCATGTGAACCACAAGGCCGGGATCGTGTGTCGGTACACAAGAGACATGTCTCGGCTCTAACGCGAACTCCCGTCCAGCGTCTTCGCGCAGACCGCGTGCCACACGACTGCATCCATTGGCATTGCCAAAGCCCAATCAAGCTTTCCCGAAATCGAGGGATGCGCTGCAAAGCCCAAGAACTGGGACTTCTTCCTGGAAAGGCCTTTGCTTCTCGTCAAATGAACGCCCCCTGTCATCAGGTTCGTATCTCGCCAGTACCTGGAGTTCATCAAGCTCTTGAATTCGTCGTAACTGGAGGCGGCGTGGTGAACACCACCGACCAGTACGTCCAGCTTCTCAACGTTGCCGCGCGGTCTCTGAAAGAAGACGTCACCGAATGCCGAAGCGCCGATGGGCATAAGAGGACCAGTGATGGTCTTGGGCCACAGAGCAAGCAAGCGCCTGAAGTCCATGTGAGAGGCTTCGGTAAAGAGGTCAGACCATGAAGGGTGGCTCATTCGTGCGTATCGCAAAACGTTCATCCGGCTCGAGTGCTCGATGCAAGTACCGCATCTGTGACAGAGCGAAACCGAGTGTGATGATATGGACGGTGCGCGCATCGAACACCAAGACAGACGAGATAGCTCTTGCAGCCAGGCCGTCGGCACGATGGCCAGAAAAAGTTATGGCCCCGATTCTTTTCAACTCTGCAGTGGCTCGGACTGTTGTTGCCGCGCAGCAGATGAAGCCAAATGTCCTCGGTTTGCATTCACGTTCGCGTTCATCCTGGACGATCCTTCTACGATTGAGTCATGGGTGCAGGGTCGTGGATGAAAGATGAGTTGAGCCAGTTTTTCTTTTGGCTCCGGGAGTTTGAAACGAAGGTGCGAGGTGTCGACGGCGGCGCTCGCTGGTACACCTCTTCCGGGTTGGAAGCTCGCATTCAGTACTCCTGGTTCGAAGCCGCGGTCGCAGGTTCGCCCAGCGTTTGCATCTCCAACCTTCGCTTCTTCAAGGCCGCCACGGGCCAAGGTTTCATAGACGCCTTGGCCGACTGGTTCTCCAGCGAGCATCACGCTCTCGAAGCTGAAGCGCTTGTCATTGAGCATCCGAGCAGTGCGGCGTTGTGCCAGTGGCTTGCGGCCAGTGCATTCGAGCCCTTTCGGGCCCCTGGTGAACTCGCCCATTCCTGGTATCTCAAACGTACCCTCGCACGCACCGAGGAGCGCAGCGCGGCCAAACCTACGCACGAGGCACTTACAGGTATCTGGCTGGGGCTCAGCGGATTCGACTTTGAAACGACGCCTCCTCCTTCGCCAACGGTGTCGCCCGATGCATCGTGATCTGGAGCGTTCCTCATCCGCGTTGATGATGAATCAGTCGTCCGATAGCAGCGGACCCGAGGCACACTCGGCAAGAGAGATCACAACCATGATCATTGACCTTCCACCCAGCCACCAGATCCTGAACGCCGCGCGAGATGCCAGTGGAGGCGACATCGCGCGAGCGATTCGCTGGTATCGGACTGAGCCGATCGTTCTGCTGGGCTACAAGACCGCGGAAAGACTGGTTGCGGAAGGTCGCGCTGAGGACGTGCTTCGCACGATGAAGTCGTCGGACGCCTGCTTCACGGGCTGAGGCCTTCAACGCTACGCACCCTTCGCTGCCTCGCCGTGGAGCCATGACAAGAAGGCCTCGACTGGTGCGCGCTTCTCGTGGCGCGCCGGGTACACGACAAAGTGCGCCTTGATGCGCACGGCCTTGTCCAGGCTCAGGATCGGTTTGACCTTTCCCTCTGCCATGTGCCGTCCGGCAATGGTGCAGCTCTCCAGCGCCACGCCCAAGCCCAGCGCTGCGTCGAGCGACATCATCGCGCGGTCGAAGCGAAGGGCGAATCGCTCGGGCGCGCGCTGGTTGCTGTGGGCCTTGAACCAGTCTGACCACTGCACCACGCTGACGTTGATCGCGCCACAACGTGATCCTCACGCCGCACGTGGCATGGGCGTCGGACGAAGCACAGCAGGCACTGGCCGATCAATTGATGGACAACGTCGAAAACTTCGTGGCCGGCACACCGACGAACGTGGTCCTCGGCGCCTATTGATGCGGTGATTCCACGTTGAACGGGGGCGTGCAGACTGGAGCGTCTCAGTGGCCGCGCCCGTACATTGACCAGCGCACCGTCAGGATGTCCGCAGCGATCTTGGCTGCGTCGACCCCGACGTACGTCTGCTCCGGATCGAACTCGAATCCCTCGCGGTAGAGCACGACTTCCCCGTAGTCCCGGTCGAAGACCATCGGCCCGGTGAGCTCGGTTGGGTCGGTGCCAGCGGGCAGCGCGAGGAATTTCTCGGGTTGGGTCGCGCTTTGGTAGAGGTCGACAGTGAGGTGGCTCATGGAGGTCTCCGATCGTTGGGTCCATTCGAATATCCCCTCAGCCACAAGCGGCGCAATCAGCGACCGCCTACATTGGGCTGACCGGTGCCGCCGACAGCGCTGGCAACGGGCCGCATTGCCATAAGGAGCGCTTGGGCGAAGAATGTGGAGGGCTGCTGGACCTGCTGATCGGAGAGGACCAGAACAATCCACCCGAGGCCGTCGTGCCGCAGCTCGAGCAAGAGCGCTACTACCGCTGGCTCACCTGGCTCACGGTGCCGCTTCACTTCGTCGCGCTCATCGGCTGCGCCTGGTGGGTGGGAACGCAGAACCTGTCATGGTGGGCGGTCCTGATGCTCGCCTATGTGGCCGGAACGGACTCGGGACTGGGCATCAACACAGGGCACGAACTGGGACACAAGAACACCGCGGTCGAACAATGGCTGGCGCGCTTCGTCCTGGCGGTGCCGGCCTACGGGCACTTCACCGTCGAACACGGGCGCGGGCACCATCGCTCGGTGTCGACGCCCGAGGACCACGCAAGCTCGCGCATGGGCGAGAGCATCTATCGCTTTGCGCTTCGGGAACTGCCGGGCGGCATCCGCCGCGCATGGTCACTGGAAACCGAGCGCCTCGCCCAGCAGCGCAGGTCGGTCTGGAGCGTGCACAACACCATGCTCCAGAGCTATGCCGTGACGGCGGTGCTGCAGATCTCACTGATCATCGCTTTCGGATGGGTGATGGTGCCCTTCCTGGCCGTGCACAACATGGTGGCGTGGTGGCAGCTCACGTCGGCGAACTATGTCGAGCACTACGGCCTGCTGCGCCAGCGACTGCCGAATGGCAAGTACGAAACGCCGAAGCCGCACCACTCGTGGAACACCAACCACTTGGTCACCAACCTTGCGTTGTTCCACTTGCAGCGGCATTCGGACCACCATGCGTACCCACTGCGCCGCTATCAGTCGCTGCGGCACTTCGAGGATCTTCCTCAATTGCCAAGCGGCTATTTCGGGATGTTCCCGCTCTCGTATGTTCCCGCGCTGTGGTTCCGCGTGATGGACCCGCGGCTGCTGGCACTGCCGCACGTGAACGGTGATCTGGCGCGCGTCAACATCGACCAGGATCCGGAACGCCGTGCAAGGCTCTATGCCAGGTACGCCAAGGTGGGGCAAGCGAACGAGAGCTTGCCGGCGTGAGCTGCTCGTGCGCGACTCAACGCCGCGCGGGCTCGAGGAGGAATCCGGCGAAGAAGTCGCTCAGTTCATCGCGCGCAGACAGTGGCAGCACATGCGCGACGTATTGGTCGGGTCGGACCACCACGATCGCGCCGGCGCTTGCGATCCCACGCGCGGCGAAGATGTCGTCGCGCGGGTCGATCGCCCACACCTTTTCCCAATCCTGCAATCCCAACGGCCCCGAGCAGGGTCGCAGGATCGCGGGCACCGTGCCGATGTCGACGTCGTGATGGCTGCTTCGGAAGATGCCGTGCACGTCGACGATGGCGTCCAGGTCCGCGCCTGCGGGTGCGAAGCGCAGCGCGGGCGAAGCGGGCGATTCGGTGAACCAGCGCGCGAAGTCACGCAGGCCGTGAGCGGTGTCGCCAAAGGCGTAGATGCGCCAGCGCCCGTCGGCGACGTGCGCGTGGCCGAGATGCATCCGCCTGCCGTCGGCGACCCGGATTACCGGCGAGGAATGGAAGCGGGTGCCGATCTCGAGGCCCGTGGCCAGGTGCTGGTAGGCATCGTTCCCGGTCAGCAGCGACGGCTTGTACTTCGTCGCCTGGCCGGCGACGTAACGCAGCTGCCGCCCGTACTCCGCCTTCATCTGCTCGGAAGTCACGCCGCCGCGCTCGGGATGCTCCGGGTCGACCGTGGGCTGGGCGATGAAGGCCGACCAATGCCGGTCGAAGTTGATCAGATCCTGCGCGACCGACTGGCGCTCGGCCGAGTAGCTGTGCAGCAGCGACGCGGGCGAGCGGCCTTCGAGCACCGCGGCGAGCTTCCAGCCGAGGTTGAAGGTGTCCTGGATCGACACGTTCATGCCCTGACCAGCCTTTGCCGAGTGCGTGTGGCAGGCGTCGCCGGCGATGAACACGTGCGGCAGGCGTCCGGTGGTGTCGCCGATCGGCACGTCATCGAAACGGTCCGTCACGCGCTGGCCCACTTCGTACACCGACGACCACGCGACCGACTTCACGTCGATCGAGTACGGATGCAGGATCGAGTTCGCGACCGCCGTGATCTGCTCTACCGTGGTCTTGCGGATCTCCGAATCGCCCGCGGGCACCTCGCCGAGATCGACATACAGACGCACCATGGTCCCGCCCTCGCGCGGGATCATCAGCAGGCTGCCCTTGCCCGCGGACTGGATCACGTTCTTGGTACGCCAGTCGGGAAAGTCGGTGTTCGCGAGCACGTCCATCACGCCCCAGGCATGGTTGGCGGCATCGCCGTGCAGTTCCCGCCCGATCGCGCGGCGCACATTGCTGCGCGCGCCGTCGCAGCCGACGACATACTTGGCGTGCACCGTGAACTCTTTGCCCTCGTCGGGGCCACTCACGTGCCGCAGCGTGACCTTCGCGGGGTACTCGCCTTCTCCGACCTCGATGGCGGCGCACTCGATGCCGTAGTTGGTGGTGAGCCGGCTCGGCGACTTGGCCATGTAGTCCAGCAGGTACTCCTGCATGCGCGCCTGGTTCACGATGACATGCGGGAACTCGCTCAGGCCCTCAGGGGCGTCTGGCACCCATCCGGTTCGCACGATCTTCGAACGGTCTTGCTCGGACGGACCCCAGAACCGCACCTCGTTGATCCAGAACGCTTCGCGCATCAGCGCATCTGCGAGCCCGAAGGTCTGGAAGGTCTCGACGGTTCGCGACGCGACGCCGTCGGCGTGGCCCACCTGCAGCGGTCCTGCCCGACGCTCGACGATGCGGGTATTGATGCCCGGAAACACCGACAGCTGTGCGCCGAGCACTGTGCCGGCCGGGCCGGTGCCCACGATCAACACGTCGACTTCGGCAGGAAGCTCCGCCGTCCGGGCGAGTGCCTGAGGCGAGGCTGGGTGGATGTCAGGGTCGCCAGGGCGGTATCCGTCGCGATAGAACTGCATGACTGTGCTCCGAATGAAGTGAGATGGAGGGGATTAGATCGAGTGCTGATAATCAGTGTGCTGATGATTAGTGTAAGGATAGAATTGATCTTTATCAATAAAGGGTTAACCCTGACCCATCTCATGACTCCGACCGATCCAGCGGACCTCGATCTCGAAGCCCTTCCCGGCCACTTCATCCGCCGTCTGCAACAGATCGCCGTCGCGGTGTTCCTGCAGGAGACAGAACCCTTCGGCGTGACGCCAGTGCAGTACGCCAGCCTTCAGGCGATCCGACGCACGCCGGGAATCGACCAACGCTCGCTCGCACGCTCCATCGGGCTCGACACCTCGACGATGGCGGGCGTGATCGACCGGCTGGAAACGCGCGGCCTGATGGTGCGCAGCGCCTCGCCGGACGACCGGCGGGTGCGGCTCTTGAGCCTGACAGACGAAGGACAGGCCTTGCTGGGCCAAGTCGAGCCAGCCGTGCTACGCGCCCAGACGCGCATGCTTGAACCGCTGCCCAAGAAAGAGCAGCAGACGTTCATGCGAATGCTGCGCGAGATCGTGAAGGCCAACAACGACCTGAGTCGCGCGCCAAGCCAGGATTGACGCTCGCGGGCAGTCCAGAACCCGCGTGTGAACAGCCGGCAGTGGCGCCGGCGAGAATTCCAGGCTACTCGCCAACCTGCTCCAGTGCCTCGCGACGGCTAAGTGCACGGGCTGCCGCAAGTCGCTTCAACTGGTCAGGGTTTGGCCGCGACTTGCCTTGCTCCCAAAGATAGATGGTTGCTCCGCTCATCCCAACGAGTTTTCCGTAAGCAGCAGCAGAGAGTCCGAGTTTTGCGCGATGCGCCGCCAATCGAGTGGCACTGAACCGCCGTGGCGTCTCGTCCGTCGCTGCAGCGCCCGCTCGGGAGGCAGCCTTCTTCTCGCGTTCCGCAAGTTTGAGCTGCTTCTGCAGGTCAGCCACGTCGCGTCGCAGTTGGGCAATGGCGGTTCGGTACTGCGTGCTTGCCTTCTTCAAACTCTCAAGTTCAGCCCGCGCTTCCTTGCGAGCAACGCGAGAGATTTCGGCTTTGAGAACGGATGCGATGTTTGTCACGGGGTGCATTCTGCATGGCAGTCCGGCGTGCTCTTGCTCATTCCGCCAGCCCTTGCGAACGCCCCATGCGCACCAGGGCCTCCTTGAGCCACATGACCGCCTCGTCGGCGTTCGATCGCGCGTCCCAGCACACGTAGAGGCTGTAGCTAGGCAGTTCGAATGGCAGCGGCATCGCAACGAGTTCCGCCGCGTACCGCTCGGCCACGCGCTTCGGAAAGACGGCCATCGCATCGGTGCTGGCGAGAAGATCTGCCATCTGGCCGAAGGTCGTGACTGCGGCCTGAACATGGCGCGTGCGGCCCTGCCGGGCGAGGATCTGGTCCATCGTGTCGTCGAGCACTGAGCGGCTCTGCCCGAGCACCACGTGCGGCACGGTGCAGAAGGCGTCGATGCTCATCCCTTTCGCGAAGGCGGGATGTCCACGTCGCACGACCGCAATGTAGGCGTCCTCGTAGAGCAGTTCCGACTCGACACCAGCAGCTGGCGCCATCTTCGGCAGCAGGCCGATGTCGATGTCGCCCTTGCGGAGTTGCTCCGGCATGCGGCTGTAGTCGGCCAGCTCCCACGCCAGCCGGATGCGCGAACCGCAGGCGTGCAAGTCGCGGCAAAGCGACGGCAGCATGGTGTGGCTGCTGTGGTCGCTTCCGCCGATACGCAGGATGCGGTCCGATGTTGCCGGGTCGAACGCGCGATCCGCATGCAGCAACTGCTGAAGCTCCTGCAAGACAGCCTCGACGCGCGGCGCAAGCGCAAGCGCGCGCGGCGTCGGCACCACGCCGTGCGCGGTACGGGTGAAGAGCGGGTCGTCGAAAGTCTCACGCAGCCGCTTGAGCGATGCGCTTACCGCCGGCTGGCTCAGAAAGAGGCGCGAGGCCGCGCGCGACACGCTGCGCTCCCTCAACAAGGCATCGAAGGTCCGCAGCATCGCGAGATCGACGCCGCGGATATCAGGGCGGCCCATATCAGTTATCCAAATCTTCGAATTGATTCTCTTGGAGCGGACTTCTATCGTACGCGGACCCCACAAGAATCCAGGAGACAAGCATGTCCGCTCGCCCCCACGACGGCGACTTTCGCGCACGCCGGCGCGCCTGCCTCGGCGGCCTCGGCGCCTTCGCCCTCGCCGGCGCGATGCCCGCCGCATTCGCCCAGCAGCCTTCCACAACCTTCCCGAGCAGGGTGGTGCGCATCGTCCCCTTCGGTACCGCCGGCGGCCCGATCGACGTGATCGCGCGCGTCTACGCCGACAAGCTCCAGCAGCGCTGGGGCCAGAGCGTGATCGTCGAGCCCAAGCCCGGCGCGAGCGGAATCATCGCCAGCGACGCGGTCGCCAAGGCACCGCCTGACGGCCACACGGTGCTGTTCACGCTGCCGCTCACGCACATCAACAACGCGATCCTGCAGGCCAAGCTGCCTTACGACCCGGTCAAGGACTTCGAGCCCATCACCCAGCTCGCGAGCGGCGGACCGATGCTGGTAGCGCCTGCCAACGCGCCCTACTCCAACCTCAAGGAGTTCGTCGCCTACGCCAAGGCGCATCCCGGAATGACCTACGGCACGTGGGGCAACGGCTCGCAAGCGCACCTGATGGGCGAATTGCTCAAGCGGCAGGCCGGCATCGAACTCACGCACGTCGCCTACAAGGCCGAGGCTGCCGCGCATACCGACATGATCGGCGGCGTGCTCGACTTCGCTTGGGCCAATCCCTCCACCGCGCGCGTTCAGTCACAGGCTGGGAAGATGAAGGTGCTGGGCATCGCCGGCAGCCGCCGCGTGTCGACCTTGCCGAACGTGCCGACCTTCGCCGAACAGGGCTTCGCTGGATTCGACCTCGACAGCTGGATCGGCGTGTATGCGCCGGCCAAGACGCCCACAGCCGTCATCGAGCAATGGAACCAGGCGCTGCGCGAGATCACCCGCATGCCCGAGGTGCAGAGCCGCCTCATCGCCTTCGGCTTCGAGCCGCTGGGCAACACGCCGGCGCAATTCCGGGCCAGCTACCAGGCGGACTTCCCGCGCGTGGCCGAGCTGATCAAGGCTGCCGGCGTCACCGCCGAATGAAAGACAAGGAACCCCGATGAATCCCTCGACCGCAGAGACCGCTGAAAAGAAGGTCATCCCGATCACCGTCGACACTGGTACCGCCTACGGACGCAAGCCGGGCGTGCACAACCCGCAGTTAACCGAAGTCGGCCCGGGCACGCCGATGGGCGAACTGCTGCGCCGCTACTGGCATCCGATCGGCCTTAGTGCCGACGCGAACGACACGCCGCGCCAGGTGCGCGTGCTGGGCGAAGACCTGATCCTCTTCCGCGACGGCACCGGTCGCCCAGGCCTCGTGCATCCGAATTGCGCACACCGCGGCGCATCGCTCTACTACGGCAAGGTCGAGGAACGCGGCATCCGCTGCTGCTATCACGGCTGGCTCTTCGATGTCGAAGGCCATTGCGTGGAGCAGCCCTGCGAAGCCGAGATGGGCAAGTCGCGCGGCAGGGTGCGCCAGCCCTGGTATCCGGTGCAGGAGCTCTATGGCCTGATCTGGGCCTACATGGGCCCGCCTGAAAAGAAGCCCGTACTGCCGCGCTACGACGCGCTGGAGCGGCTCGACGAGGGCGAGTTCCTCGAAACTAACGATGCCAGCATCGGCGGCGGGGGCCCGCAGGTCATTCCGTGCAACTGGCTGCAGCACTACGAAAACCTCGTCGATCCCTTCCATGTGGTCGTGCTGCACTCCACCTTCAGCGGCACGCAGTTCGTCGAGCAGATGGCGGCGATGCCCGAAGTGACCTGGGACGCGGTCGAACTAGGCGTGCGCACCACCTCGATCCGGCATCTGCCCGACGGCAAGGTCTTCCGCCGCATCAGCCAGGCCGGCATGCCGACGCTGCGCGTGATCCCGAGCCCGCGCGTGGGCAAGTACGGCCGGCTCGAATCGCTGGGCTGGGTGCTGCCGATCGATGACCACAGCTTCCGCATCTACGTGGTCGGCCGCGTGAGCTCGGAGGGCGAACTCACCCGCATGCGCTCGCGCATGAATGGTCGGTTGTGGGAAGAGCTCACCGAAGCCGAGCACCAGCAGATGCCCGGCGACTACGAGGCGATGGTCAGCCAGGGCGCGATCGCAAGGCATTCGGAGGAGCACCTCGCCACCTCCGACAAGGGCATCGTGATGCTGCGGCGCTACCTCAAGGCACAACTGGAGCGCATCGAGCGCGGCGAAGACCCGGCTGGCGTGTCCTTCGACCCTGATGCGCCGCCGGTCGAGTTCGACGCCGGCAACTGGCTCGAAGAGCCGGGCAAGAGTTCCTGATCCGGGCATCCCGCGCTATCGTGCGCGGATGCCCAACGCCTTCAACTTCCAGGCGTCGCCCTTCGACTGCCTCGATGCCGACGAGCAGCAGATTGTCCGCGCCGGGGTCGACATCGCCTACTTTCGCGAAGGCGAGGCAATCCTCGATGCGGGCATCGCGCCCACGCATCTCTTCGTGGTCATCAAGGGCTTCGTGCGGCAGTACGAGCTGGGCGGGGCGGAGCCGGTCGCAGGCTTCGGTCCCAATGACACCTTCGACGGCCGCAGCCTGCTGACCGGGCAGGTCGCGGGCCGCTTCGTCGCAGCGGAAGAGGTGCTGGCCTACCAGCTCTCGCGCGAGGTGGTGAACGGGCTCATCGCGCGCAATGCGCCCTTCGGCGCACGACTCTTCTCGGATCTCTCGAACAAGCTCGCGGCGATCGCAGGCCAGCGCGGACGGCACGAGCTGCAATCGCTGGAGATGGCGCGCGTCGATGCGATCGCGATCCGCGCGCCGCATTTCGTCGATGCGGATTGCGACGTGCTGTCGGTGGTGCGTCTCTTCCAGTCCGAGCGCGCGACCAACGTGCTGGTGCGCGACCAGCGGGCCGACCCGCCGCGCCTCGGCATCTTCACCGTGACCGCATTGCAGCGCGCGGTGCTGCACGGCACGCCGCTCGACCGCTTGCCCGTTGGCGAAGTCGCCAACTTCGGGCTCATCTCGGTGCGCGCCGGCGATCCGGTGGGCGATGCGCTCACGGTCATGGTCCGGCACAAGGTGCATCGCGTGGTCGTGACGGCGGACGAGGTCGGCGAACGCGTGATCGGCGTGCTGGAAGCGATGGACCTCTTCAGCTTCCTCGCGAACCATTCGTACCTCATCAACCGCGAGATCGCCGAAGCCCGCGACCTTCCGGCGCTTGCACAGGCGTGCGAACACATCACGCGGCTCATTGCGCTGCTGCATCGCGGCGGCACCCGGGTCGGGCAGATTGCGACGCTGGTGCAGGCGCTCAATGCCAAGCTCTTCGAACGCACATGGCAGCTGGTTGCGCCAACGGAGCTGGTCGCCAACAGTTGCCTCATCGTCATGGGAAGCGAAGGCCGGGGCGAACAATTGCTCAAGACCGACCAGGACAACGGCCTGCTGCTGCGCGAGGGGTACGCGCCGCCCGACGATCTCGAATCGATCTGCGCGCGCATGACGCAGGCGCTGGTGGACTTCGGCTATCCGCCCTGCCCGGGTGGTGTCATGTTGTCGAACCCACTCTGGCGTGGCAGCGAGCGCGAGTTCGCGAGTCGTGCGCAAGACTGGCTGCTGCAGCCGGATGGCGACAACCTCATGTCGCTCGCGATCTTTCTCGATGCGCATCCGGTCTGCGGCGATGCTTCGCTGCTCGCCGCCGTGCGGGAACGCCTGTTCACGATCGCCACCGACAACGAAGCCATGCTCGCGCGCTTCGCTTCGGCGGTCGATGCCTTTGCGGCCGACACCGGTTGGTGGCACCGCATCCTCGACTTTGGCGACGACGCGGAGCGCAGCCTGGACATCAAGAAACAAGGCCTCTTCCCGCTCGTGCACGGCGTGCGCAGTCTTGCGATTGCTGCGCAGTTGCCGGACACATCGACCGCGGCGCGCCTGCAGGCGCTTGTCGCACGCGGGCTGATCGAACGCACGCTGGCCGATGAAGTGCTGCAAAGCCTGCATTTCTTCATGAGCCTCCGCCTCGCCGCCGGGCTGGAAGAGCTCGAGGCGGGCAAGCCGGTGAGCGGCCGGGTCGATCCCTCGAAGCTCAACAGCCTCGACCGCGATCTGCTGAAAGACACCTTGCAGGTCGTCAAGCGCTTTCGCCGCGTGTTGCGGCTGCGCTTTCATCTGGATGTGGTGTGAGCGGCGCGTTCGCGGCGATCAAGCGCCAGTGGCTGCTGTACCACCTGGGCGATCCGCGTTTCCGCTTCATGTGGGATACGCCGCCGGCCGATGAATGGGTGGCGATCGATTGCGAGACCACTGGCCTTGATACGCGCCGCGATGAGATCGTCGCCATCGCTGCGGTGCGCATTCACGGCAACCGTGTGCTGTGCAGCGATCGCCTCGAACTACTGGTGAAGCCCGAACGCCGCGTGGTGTCGCCGGACAGCGTGCGCGTGCACGGCCTGCGCGAGCGCGATGTGGCGAAGGGCATCGCGATGGATGAGGCCCTGCGCCGGCTGCTCGAGTTCATCGGCAGCCGTCCGCTGGTCGGCTACTACCTCGAGTTCGATGTCGCGATGATCGACCGCGCCCTCTTCCCGATGCTTGGCATGGGCCTGCCGCAACCGAAGATCGAAGTCTCCGCGCTCTACTACGAATACAGAAACCGCCAGCGCCCGATGCACGAGCGTGGCGGTGACATGGACTTGAGGTTCGCGACCATCATGTCCGACCTCGGATTGCCGCAAAGGCCGGCACACGACGCGCTCAACGACGCGGTGATGGCTGCGCTGGCGTTTCTCAAGTTGCGCGGACTATCCATGTCTTAAGATGCGCGGCTTCGATGGTAGGCACCGGTTCACAGGTGCCGCCACAACACAAGAAGCGTCAGGGAGTAGAACAATGAATCGAGCTTTCGCCGTCTGGGCGAAGCTGCGCCGTGCGCGCGTGCACGTGCGAGCAGCACTGGGTCTTGCCATCACGTTGGCGACCACGGCCGTCACTGCCCAATCGGTGACAGTGACACCCCCCAACGGCACGCTGACCACCGAGGTGGCGGACCTGAGCGTTCAGACCTCCGCCGGCCCGGTGGAATGGAAGCGCACCTTCAACGGCGTGGGCTGGCGCTTCAACCGCCACTGGGACGGCATCAGCGCCAGCTACAAGCCGGTGATGACGCAGAACGATGGCGGCGGCTCGCCCAGCGTGGCCTCCGCAGGCTTCAGCGGTGCCCCTGCCGTGTGCTGGATCTGGGTCGACGAAGACTGGCAGCCCGGCGACGCCGTGGTCGGCTTCAACCCGGGCGGCGCCCTCGAACCTGTTCCCGTCGATCCGGCCAGCCGAGCGGGCGACCTCCTCGAATACACCGATCCCAAGGGCCGCGTGTGGCGCTACGCCTATGACGCCGACGGCAACGTCCTGAGCGAAACAGACCCGCTCGGTCACGCGACCAGCTACGTTTACGACAAGAAAGGCAACCTCTCAAGTGCCACCGACGAACGCGGCAAGACCTATCAGTTCGCCTACGACGCCGGCAATCGCCAAACCCAGCGCACCGATCCGCTCGGCGGCGACTACAGGACCAGCTTCAACGTTCTGGGCGTCATGTCCAGCGTCACCGATGCCAGCGGCAAGGCCATGAGCCTCGACTACGACGCCATGGTCCGCCTCACCAAGGCGACGGACAGCAAAGGCCAGACCTACGCCCTTGACTATGCCGACCCCGATGGTTCCGAGAAGAACGCCAATCGCCCCACGCGTCTGTCCTATCCCACCTTCCAGCGCATCATGCGCTACAACACCCGCGAGCGCCTCACCCTGCGCAACGACCAGGCCGGTGCCGAGACCCGCATCGAGAGCTTCACCTGGGACGGCGCAGGTCGAAACAAGACCTATACCGACGCCAACGGCAAGACCAAGTTCTATGCCTACAACCCGTTCGGGGAAGTCAACGAGGTCAAGGACCCGTTGGGCAACACCATGCGGCTGCTTCGCGACACGCGCGGCAACGTCATCGAGGTCATCGACCCGAACGGCAAGGCCACACGCATGGCCTACGACCGGCGAAATCTGCTTGCAGACAGCACCGATCCACTCGGAAAGACCACGCGATACACCTACAACGAGAACGGCTGGCTTGCCAGCATCGTTCAGGCCAACGGCCAGAGCGTCACGTATGACTTCGATGCCATCGGCCGCGTCACCACGCAGCGCGAGTACGACATCAGCGCCACGCTGGTGAAGACCACAAGCTTCACCTACGACGACGCAGGCAACCTTCTTGCCTGGGACGACGGCACCTATAGTTCAAGCCGAAGCTATGACGACGCCGACCGGCTGAGCGGCGAGACCGTCAAGTACGGCGCCTTTGAACTCGCCCATAGCTACACCTACCACGCCAACGGCCAGATCAAGACCTATGCCGGTCCCGATGGCGCCACCATCAGCTACGACTACGACGGCGCGGCCCAACTCCAGCGCGTGGACATCCCTGGCGCCGGTGTGCTCTCCGTGGCTGACTGGCAGTGGTTCCAGCCCAAGAAGGTCATCCTCCCCGGCGGCACCGAACAGCGCATGGAGTACGACGGCTACCAGAGCCTCACCCGCCTGAAGGTGGTCAACCCGACCCAAGCCACCGTCTTCGACCTGCAGAACCAGTTCGGCAAGCTGGCCGAGATCAAGAAGGCCACCTTCGACGGCGTAGGCCTGGAGTACACGCACGACGACGCCGGCCGCCTCACCGCCATCGGCGCGAGTCTGCTGAGCCGGCGAGGCGAAACCTTCACCCTCGACGCCAACAGCAATCGCAAGACCCACAGCAAGACCGGCAGCGGCCTGTGGGTCTACGACGACGCGGGTCAACTCACCCAGCGTCCCTCTGCCGGCGGAAGCGGCACCGTCACCTACGAGTACGACGATGCCGGCAACCTGATCCAGAAGACCGACACCAGCAAGTCCGAGCCTGCCCGCACCACCCGCTACGGCTGGGACGCGCTCAACCGCCTGGCCGAAGCCCGCGACGGTGCCAACGCACTCATCGCGCGCTACGCCTACGACCCCTTCGACCGCCGCATCCGCAAGCAGATGGGCGACTCCGCGCCCCTGAACGCCGCCGGCCCGGGCGGCAGCGACATCCGCAACAGCGTCACCCACTACCTGCAAAGCGAATGGGGCACCCTGGCCGAGACCGACGCTGCGGGCCAGGTGCAGATCGCTTACGGCTGGAGCCCGCAGCGCGAATCGAGCGTCGCCCCCGTCTTCGCGAGACTGCACGATGTCGGTGATAGCTGGCGCACCGTCTACTACCACAACGATCACCTGGGCACCCCGCAGCGCATCACCGACCACAGCGGCGCTGTCGTCTGGAGCGCTACCTACGACGCCTTCGGCAAGGCCACCACGCAGACCACGTCCGAGCCAGCGACCGCGGTGGTGAGCAACCTGCGCCTGCCCGGCCAGTACTGGGACGCCGAGACCGGCCTGCACTACAACGACCGGCGCTACTACGACCCGGACACCGGCCGCTACACCGCGCGCGATCCGCTGGGCTTCGAAGGCGGCATCAACCTCTACACCTACGCGGCCGGCGCTCCGGGGCGCTACAGCGATCCGACCGGCGAAATCATCCCCTGCCTGGCGGCCAACTACGTGCGCTGCATGGCCATGTGCGGTCTGCAGAGCCTCGCCATGCAAGGGCTGGACCGCGCCACGGGCGGGTGCAACGAGTTCGACCTGATGGGCGCGGCCAAGGACTGCGCGGTGGACTGCCTGTGGGCGATGCTGCCCATCCCCGACCCGTGCGGCAAGTTCGGCAAGCTCTTCAGCACTGCGATCGGCTTGGGCGCGGGCCTGATGAACAGCTTCCCGGGTGAGACCCTGGTGCACGTGCGCGATGTGAACGGCAAGCCGAGCCTGAAGGCCATTGCGGAGATCCGCATCGGTGACGAAGTGCTGGCCTGGGACGAGATGGCGCTGGTGGATGGGCAGCTCAGTCAGAGCCGGCCCATCGGGCTACAGACGAGCGCATCCAGCGCAAGACCGGTCAATGCCACGCGCTACGAGAAGGTCAACGAGATCGCCACGAGTGAGAAGCAGCAGCGGCTGGTGCATCTCACGCTGGCAACGGGCGAGAAGCTCACGGCTACCGATGGCCACCCCTTCCGCACGAGCGAGGGCTGGCGCGATGCCATCCTGCTCAAGAAGGGCGGCAAGCTCTTGCTCAGGGGCAGTGGCGAGGGGGATGATGACCCTGCGACGGTCACCATCGCGGACGTCCAGGTCGAGACGAAGGTCGTTCGGGTCTTCAATCTCGAGGTCGACAACCTCCATACCTTCTTCGTGGGGGAGGAAGGGGTTGTTGTTCACAACGGCGCAAGAGGCACCAAGCCTCCCGCACCGGGGCGTCCTGGGCCTGGGGACGGCTTCGTCCCAAGTCCAGGAAGCGGACATTACAAATATTGGCCACATGTGAAATGCAAAGGATGGCGCGACAAAAAGGGAGATGTGTGGGAGCCGACCGACCACAACGGCACTCACGCACCCCATTGGGATGTTCAGCACCCTGATGGCACCCACACGCCGACGTATCCTTCAAAGAAATACAGCGCAAAATGAGTGCAAATAAAAGAGTGAGACTAGTCTCGTTTTTGGGTGAAGTAGTGGCCCCACCTGCGACGAAGGAGGCAGAGAACTACTGGCTTCTAATTGGGGAAGCCGGGACTGTACTTCGCGACGGAAGAAAAATTTGGGGGATTGAGGGGAAAAACAAATTGCTAGTTCGCTTCGATAAGAATGTTTCGCAATTCGGACTCCATTGTCACAATGAGGAGTTCAATTCGTTATGGATTCGAAGAGGGGATTTGAAATTCGATGAATAGATTCTCTCCCGGCAAGCGAGCGGCGTTTCAGGTTGCAAGCCATCACCTAAAGACCCGCTGCCCGCATTCCTCTTACATCACTGTTAACTCCAGAGAGGAAATCCTGCATGTCTATTGCGCCGATTCAGTTGAAATGAGCTCTTCTAATTGATAGTCACAACCGCTTTGCGTTGCGCGCGGTAAAGCCCATGAAGGTGAAACTGAGCATTGGCATAGCCAGCGTGCTTATTGGCGTGACGCTAGTAATGACCGGTGAGCGGATGTGTCGCACAACTTGCTGGCTCGACAGCTTGTTCAAAATGCTTCTTCCGCCGTCGCTTGAATCGTGGGCAGGTGGAATGCCTGCTATCTTGGTCGGACTGATCGTCGTTTGGCATGCGATCTACCGCCATTATCGAAAATGAATGTGAAGTGCTGCCCGAGATCGCCGGCTCGATGCTCGAGCGCACGATGCGCTCAACGATGCGGTGATGGCTGCGCTGGCCTTCGTCAAGCTGCGCAGCCTCGCCGCATGATCAGTGCGCTGACGCTGCCGCCGCCCCCAGCCCGGTTTCCGACCGCACCTGCTGCGCCGGGAATGCCGCCCTCTCCTTCTGCGCCTGCTTGCTGCGATCCATCAGCGAGAAGATCCAGATGCCGAGGAAGGCGATCACCATCGAGAACAGCGCCGGCGATGCGTAGGGGAAGAGCGCCGAGCCCTTCGGGTTGCCGAGCGTCACTTCCCAGACCGAAGGCGACACGATCGTCAGCGCCACCGACGAGACCAGCCCGAGCGAACCGCCGATGACCGCACCGCGCGTGGTGCAGTCCTTCCACAGCACCGACATGAACAGCACCGGGAAGTTGGCGGACGCCGCGATCGCGAAGGCCAGCGACACCATGAAGGCGATGTTCTGCTTCTCGAATGCGATACCCAGCAGCACCGCGACGACACCGAGTGCGAGCGTGGTGATGCGCGAGACCTTGAGTTCGGCGCGACTGTCTGCCTGGCCCTTCTTGATGAGCGTGGCATAGACGTCGTGCGACACGGCCGAAGCACCGGAGAGCGTAAGGCCCGCCACCACGGCAAGAATCGTCGCGAAGGCCACCGCCGAGATGAACCCGTAGAACACGTTGCCGCCCACCGACTTGGCCACAAGCACCGCCGCCATGTTGGCAGCGCCCGCGCCGCCCTTGATGTTGCCGGTCGCGACATCGGCGAACTCGGGGTTGGTCAGCACCAGCGTGATTGCGCCGAAGCCGATGATGAAGATCAGCAGGTAGAAGTAGCCGATCCAGGTGGTCGCCCAGAACACCGACTTGCGGGCTTCCTTCGCATCGGGCACGGTAAAGAAGCGCATCAGGATGTGCGGCAGGCCGGCGGTGCCGAACATCAGCGCCATGCCGAAGGAGATGGCCGAGATCGGATCCTTCACGAAGCCGCCGGGGCCCATGATCGACAGGCCGATAGCTGAGGCTTCCGCCGGGCTCTTGCCGCCGTTGGCTGCGATCTGCGTGCGCACTTCCACCGATTTGGCGAACAGCGCCTCGGGGCTGAAGCCGAAGGCCGCGAGCACCATGATGGCCATGAAGGTCACGCCCGCGAGCAGCAGCACCGCCTTGATGATCTGCACCCAGGTCGTTGCCGTCATGCCGCCGAAGAGCACGTAGATCATCATCAGTGCGCCGACGATGACCACCGCCACCCAGTAGTCGAGGCCGAAGAGCAGCTTGATGAGCTGCCCCGCGCCGACCATCTGCGCGATCAGGTAGAACGCCACGACCACCAGCGTGCCCGACGCCGCGAAGCCGCGGATCGGTCCCTGCTTGAAGCGATAGCCCGCGACATCGGCAAAGGTGAACTTGCCGAGGTTGCGCAGCCGCTCGGCCATCAGGAACGTGATGATCGGCCAGCCCACCAGGAAGCCGATCGAATAGATCAGGCCGTCGTAGCCGGTTGCCATCACCGCCGCGGAAATGCCGAGGAAAGAGGCCGCCGACATGTAGTCGCCCGCGATCGCGAGGCCGTTCTGGAAGCCGGTGATGCCGCCGCCCGCCGTGTAGAAATCGGCAGCCGACTTGGTGCGCGACGCGGCCCACTTGGTGATCCACAGCGTGAGCAGCACGAAGCCCGAGAACATGCCGATCGCGATCCAGTTGGTCGGCTGCTTTGCGACCTGGCCGACGTCGCCGCCGGCAGCGACAGCAGCGCCTGCCGCGCCGGCCAGCGCGAGTGCAACGACGCCGCGTGAAAGTGCACGGTGGTTCATCGCGTCGCCTCCTGGATGATTTCGCGCGTCAGCCGATCGAACTCGCTGTTGGCGCGGCGGATGTAGTAGGCCGTGATCACGATGGTGAACACGATCACCCCCAGGCCGATCGGAATGCCGATGGTCGTCACGCCGCTGCCGATGGGCTGCGCGAGAAAGGGCTTGTTGAAGGCGATCAACGCGATGTAGCCGTAGTACACGAGCAGCATCAGCACGGTCAACCACACGCCGAAGCGGTTGCGCTTGCTGCGCAACTCGCGGTACTTGGCGCTGGCCTGGATCTTTTCCACCACGGGTTCGCTCATCGTTCGGTCTCCTGATTGGGGTTCGAAACGATTCTGCGAGGCGGTCATCCGCCGAGGTGGGCGGTGCAATCATTCGTCACATTGGGTCGCACCGGTGCAGCATTGCGGTGCACTCGTCAACGGCATGACCCTTGCCTACCATTCGCGCATGGACGAACTGCTGCACTACACCGCGGGCCTGCCCGAGATCGCGCTCGCACCTGGCGACACGGTGGTGCGGGAGGGCGAAGCCGGCGGCGGGCTGTGGGTGCTGGTCTCGGGCGCGCTGCAGGTCAGCAAGGCCGGCACGGTGATCAACTCGATCAGCAAGCCCGGTGCCGCCATCGGCGAGATCTCGCTCCTGCTGGATTCGCCCATCAGCGCCACGGTTGCGGCAAGCACGCCTTGCGTCGTGCGTCATGCGGTCGACGGGCGCGCCTTTCTCATGAGTGATCCGGCAATCATCCGGCTGGTCGCGAAGGGCCTGGCCGAACGGCTGCATTTCGTCACCACCTATCTCGCCGACCTGAAGAATCAGTACGGCGATTCGCCGGGCCTCGCGATGGTTTCGCATGTGCTTGGCCAGCTTGCGCATCGACAGGGGCCGGCGGCGCAGCCCGGCTCGGCGCGCGAGCCACACCCCGACTATTGATCCGCTCGCAAGCCGAAGACCTCAGAAGACCGACCGCGCCGGTGCGTGTTCCGCACCAAGCTGGAGCGCTTCCTCGCCCATCAGGGAGTTCCATGACGCGGTGCCGGCGTCGAGGTCGATCACGATGTGGGCGGGAACCGGCCCGATCTGCCGACCGGGATTGAAGACCCAACTGGCACCGACACGGTCCGCCCAAGCGCCCTCGGGCTTGAACGGCGGCTCATGCACATGGCCGGTCAGCACGAATTCCGGCTGGTATTGCGCGATCCAGCCAGCCACGTCCGCATCCCCATAGTGGCGCTTGCCGGTCCAGCAAGTGGGCGAGTCCGACGGTGGCCAGTGATAGATCCACACCCAGCGCGCGGGGCGGCGCTGTGCATCTGCCGCCAGGTGCGCTTCGAGCGCGGCGCGGCCGATCGGTCCATCCCACCACGGGCAGACGGTGACGAGGGTGTCGCCGAGCACGAGCGAATCGCCATCGATGGCGATGCCTGCCCGGCGGCTTTCCGGCAGCCAGAGCGCAGCGCGTTCGCCATGCCTGTCTGCGCCCGTGAGGTCGTGATTGCCGGATGCGACCACCAGCGATTTACCCGGCCGGGCCAGCGTGAAGTAGCGAAGCAGCACCACCGATTGGGTGTCGAGAGAGACCGGCGAGCTGACATCCATGTGATCGCCCGCAAGCACGACCAGATCGAACTGCGGCGCCGCGCGGACCACCCAGTCGAATTGGGGAAGCGCGTAGTGAAGGTCGGAGACGAGCAGGATGCGCACGGCGCTTCAGCGCGCAAGTCGCGTGCCCGAAGATCTCTGCGCGCCGAGCCGGTCGTTGTCGAGGTACTGCGCGAGCACTTCCATGTCAGTGGCGGTCACCTGGCAGGCCCTGAACGCCCCTTGCCAGTCGCTGACCACCTCTACGACTTCATGCACGATGGCCTTGGCTTCCCTGAGCTTCAGGCCGAAGGCGCCGATGCTGGACAGCGCGTTGTCGAGCGTCGAGGCAGTCCCCTCTTTGCCGACCATCATCGCCTGGTATCCGAGCCCGCTCATGCTAGGCACGATGTCGAACGCAGGAGACAGCGACCAGCTTCCGTCGGCTTCGCGCAGCAGTGCATGGTTCTTCTCATGGTCGTCCGTGTTGTCCATGAGGATGTTGAAGATCATGCGTCGGAAGAGCTGCGACTGTTGACGCGCGATGTCGTCCGGCCGCGCAAGCCTGCGCAGCTGCTGGGCGAGTTGCGGGTAGCCGTATTCCTCGCCGACGGCGCGCAGCGCGACGTGCGCAGAGATCGCGTGCAGACGGACGCCGGGCAAGCGGTCGAAGCGGCGCACCGCGACCGCATGCCCGCCACCGACAGGAAGCGCCCGCGTGGAAGCGACATCGATGCCGCATCGCGCCGCCAGCAGCATCGTCGCGTGTTCGATCAGCGGAGTGTCTTCAGCCTCGCCCTCGCCGAACTTGACCAGCCATGGATGGCCGTCAATATCGACGACCGACTTTGGGCGCGCACCGCCGAGCGAAACGCCTGGGCGCAAGAGTCGCTCCTCGATCTTTCCCACGGGCTCGTTGGCGATGATCTTGCGCACCACGTCTTGCATGGCCGGCAGATCGCCAAGCGTAGGCATGGGGGATGCGGGCCACGGCTTGTAGACGTCGGGCAGCTGGCTCACGCCAAGCGCCCCGTAGCGATCGTCGCCGGCGAACAGCAGGTATTCGAGCAGCGACATTCTCTTGGAGCGCTCGAACTTGCGGATGACGCGCTCGCCCCAACGGTCTGGCCGGGCGTCATCGACGGCACCGACAGCTTCCTGCTTCTGAGACGGAACGAAGAGTTCGTCGACCAGTGGCAGGTCCTCGCTCAATGAAAAACCTCCCGCACGCCACTCATCCCCGTATCGGAGCGCTACGCCCTGCCCGCCCAGCACCAGCGAAATCTCGCCAACCAGCACAGGATGGCGCGGGTCCGCGAGCATCCAGAGCGTCAATGCGTCCTTCGGTTCATACGAACGCTTGTCAGACATTTACTGCCCTCGCTCCGCGACGCGATGCCGCCTGAACCTCGCTCTCCAAAGCCGCCAAGTCCTTTCGCGGGTCCGCCAGCGCGGCGAGCGCTTCGTGCCGCTGGATCATCCAGAGCGCTGTCGCATAGACGCCTGCGGACACAGTCGGGTCGCCCTTCTCCAGCTTGACCAATGTGGGCACCGAGACATTCAGGCGCAGCGCCCAGTTCCTGAGCGACTGCTTGCGCCGCTTGCGTGCCAGCGCGAGGTCCGCGCCCAAGCGGCTCAACGCGCCCGTCACGGCGGAAGGGAGGCTGTCGAGTGCTTCTGAGCGCCTTGGCATGAAACTATTATTTCACAAATTTCTTTTTTCATTAAACAATAATTGCATTCCAGTCGCACGCGATGAGATGTACAGCCACCTGGGACATCAGCGAGCCATTCCCGGCTGCTGCACCGGGTTGCTCTGAGCTGGCTGGACTTCCGGCGGAGCGATCCTCTGTGTTGCCTGCTGCGCCCGGTGTGCCTGATCAAAGGCCTTGGAGCTTTCCGCAATGGACATGGCCATTGCAGGCACAGTTTCCACACCAATCACTTTGGAGCGTGCCGTGCCCGGGGTTCCGTGCACGGCAAAGATATTCCGCCCGTCGGTGCCCGCCGCCACGTGGTCGATCTGCTTGAAGCCAGATTTTTGAGCCTCGACAGCCAATGCGGCCGCGACATTCCGGGCCTGTTCCGGCGGCAGCTTGATGCTGTGCTCGATGTCGTACTTCTCTAGGCCGATCAAAGCTTGCCGATACAGCGCATTGCCGGAATGACCGGCTTCGGCGATCGATGATGCCGCTGGGGTGTGAGGACCCAATCCCTGCGCATGCATCCTTTGCAATGATTTTTCTTCATGCCAGCGAAAAGATGGGGGTGATATCGCGACCTCACCTACCTTGAAACCTTCGACTTTGCGCATGCCGTCTTGCAAGGCCGAAATTTCAGTTGCGCTCATTTCGCCAATCTTCTTCTTGCGCAAGTCAACGCCTTGCGCGTCACCCACCGTATAAATCGACTTGACATAAGCCTGAACGTTGGATTTTCCCGAATAATCGCTAACCGCATAAAGCGGCGGCGTTTGCTCGATTGTGCGGCTGCCATGTATGCGGGTCAGCAAGGCCGCCTGCGCGGCGCGACCGGCTTCTTCGGTCGCAAACACGGCATTGCCCCATTGGTCGAGCGCGACGACTCCGTCGTAATTGGATTGAGCCGCCTTCAAGGCTTCATCTTTGGTTCGCTTTGATTGAACAGTCGCGTCGGCGCTTGTGGCGTACTCGAACTTCAAATTGCCCGGATTGTTGTTGCGCCACGCCACCGTCCCGCCGTCACGGGTTTCGGTGGAGTCATCCGCCATTCGGTAGATGCGCCTGGTTTCCTCGGCCACGATCAGATGATCAATGGTCTCGCTTTCTTTCGACATGAGGAGTTTGTTCGAGAAGGAGAGCTACCGGACTGTCCTGATGGCATGAACGCGCTCGATCGCGTAGCCGCCAAGCTTTGATTCGATGCAGCGAATCGATACGGTCATTCTGACTTTTTGGCCTTTGTACTGGCCCACTCCTTCCGCCAGGATGGGCAAACTATCGACTTCTTGAGGGCCACAAGAGCTATTCGGATCGTTCAGCGAGAGCGTGCGTTCGACTTGAAGGCAATAGGCCGTTATTTGATTTCCGTCTTCGACCTGCCCCGAGGAAATCGGCCCGACAATCTTGCCTTTTATTTGGCTGGCAGAGTTAAATGAAATAGGTTTCGCGAGCGCCGCAATTTGGAAAAAAAGGAGCATCAAAGAGATCGCGAGAACGCGAAAAAGGTTTTGCATCGTGGCGTATTTATTGTGCGAACCGCGGGATGCTAGCAATGGCCTTTGAATTCGAAAAGGCCGATTCACCGATGCCGTTCTCAATAAGCGCCCGAAAATTCGCGCCGCACT
This sequence comes from Variovorax sp. Sphag1AA, assembly GCF_014192575.1. GTDB lineage: Bacteria > Pseudomonadota > Gammaproteobacteria > Burkholderiales > Burkholderiaceae_C > Variovorax. The sequence goes on from NZ_JACHYC010000003.1 coordinate 504,453, forward strand.
CACTCCCAACTCACATCCGCCGCAAACAAATACCCCGCCCCATACACCGTCTTGATCACCGCCGGATCATGCGGATCGGGCTCCAGCTTCCGCCGCAGCCGCGAGATGCGCACATCGATGCTCCGGTCCGTCGGCGCAAGGTCACGCGAGCCGGTGAGTTGCTCGCGGGTGAGGATCTGGTGAGGGCGTTCGATGAAGGCGCGTAGCACCTGCATCTCGGCGGTGCCCACCTGATGTTCGGCACCATCGGGTGCGCGCAGCAAGTTGGCCGCGCAATCGACACGCCAGCCAAGAAAGCTCGCGTAGCGTCGCTTGCCCGGCGATTGCCCTGGTGAAAGGCCGCGCCGCCGCAGGATGCTGCGCACGCGCGCGACGAGTTCGCGCGCCTCGAAGGGCTTCACCACGTAGTCGTCGCCACCCATCTCCAATCCCATCACACGGTCCGCGGGGTGCCCGCGTCCGGTCAGGATCAGCACGCCCGCGTTCGAGGTCGCGGTGATGCGGCGCATGAGGTCGAAGCCGTCCATGTCCGGCAGGCCGAGATCGATGATGCAGAGGTCGGGCTTCTCGACCTGCAGCCGCCGGAGTGCCGCCGCGCCGCTGCCGAAGGTCTCGCAGTTGAAGCCGAATTCCCGCAGGGCCGAGATGACGAGTCGCGCGACGCCGGGATCGTCCTCGATGACATAGACCAGTGCAGGCGTGCCCGCGTCCTCTCCTCCGGCGCGATGCACCGTGCCGGTGCCGGCTTGCTGCTCTCTTTCACTCATGGCGACGATCCCTCCTCGATGGCCCGGGCAAGTTGTTCCGAAGTGAAGGGTTTGGTCAGCAGTGGAATGCCCGGCAGCCTCGGCAGGTCGCCGGGCGCATTGCCGCTCATGAGGACCACAGCGCCGGCCTGCCCCTGCATGCGCGCCGCCTGCGCGACAGCGCTTCCGTCGATCTCGCCACCCAGCACCACATCCGACAGCAGGAGCGTGATGCCCGGCGTGTTGGCGAGCAGCTTCAGGGCTTCGGGGCCACTGTCGGCTTCGAGCACCACATAGCCGAGTTCTAGCAGGCTGCGCCGGATGGCGCGCCGCACCTGCGCGTCGTCGTCCACCAGCAGCGCAAGGCCACGGTCGGCGGCGCGATGAAGGGCCCCGCCGGCCTCATCGGTGCCCGCTTCGGGCGCAGGCGGCTCCGCAGCGGGCAACCAGACGGTCACCGTGGTGCCGCGCCCCGGCGCGCTGCGCACATCGATCGCACCGCCGGACTGCTTGATGAAGCCATAGACCACCGCCATGCCGAGCCCGGTCCCGCGGCCGGGTGCCTTGGTGGTGAAGAAGGGCTCGAACAGATGCGCCAGCGTGTATTCGTCCATGCCGCTGCCGTGGTCCTCCACCTCGATGCGCACGCAGTCGCCTTCCGACAATTGCAGCGGTGCGGCGACTGTCGCGTCGATATGCGCCGCCCGTGCGCGCAGCGAGATGCATCCGTCAGCGCCGCTCGCATCGCGCGCATTCAGCACGAGGTTGAGCAGCGCCTGTTCCAGCAGCGTGGCGTCGATCCACGTCCACAACGGCGCGTCGCCCACGTCCACTTCGAGGCGCAAGGTCTCGGGCAGTGACCGGCGCACGAGACGCGCCACCGTCTCGACCAGCGCGCCCACATGCACCGCCGCCGCCTGCAGCGGCTGCCTGCGCGCAAAGCTCAGGAGCCCGCGCACGAGATCCGCGCCGCGCCGAGCGGCTTCGAGCGCAGGCTCCACGTACTCGGGCAACGCGGGGTCGCCCGGCCGTTCGTCGGCCAGGGCGGCAAGGTTGCCGATCACCACGGTCAGGATGTTGTTGAAGTCGTGCGCGAGGCCGCCCGTCAGATGCCCCAGCGATTCGAGCTTGTGCGCACGTGCGAGCAGGGCCTGCGAGCGTTTCTCCTCCGTGATGTCGAAGGTGAGTTCGAAGCAGCCGGCCACGCTGCCATCAGGCCCATGGTCGGGAACCAGCGATGTCCGCACCGCGCGCCGCTGGCCTTCGTGCGTGAAAAGCTCGTACTCGAAGCTGCGCGTCTCGCCCGCCAGCGCCCGCAGCACGTGCGGCTTGACCACCGCATACACCGACTCGCCCAGGAACTGCTTGGCACTGGCGCATTCGGGCCGCGCGGTGTCGACCAGGAACCAGTCGCGGTACCCCCGGTTGAGGTAGGCATAGACGCGGCGGCGGTCGAAGTACGCCACCAGCGCGGGGATCGAATCCATGATGAGCCGCACTCGCTCTTCACTGCGCTGGAGCTCGCCGGTGCGCGCCGCGACCCGCGCTTCGAGTTCGGCGTTGTGCTCGCGAATGATGTGTTCCGCGCGGCGCTGCTCGGTCACGTCCAGATACAGGGTGACGAAGCCATGCCCCGGCACCGGCTCGCCACGGATGCGCAGCACGCGGCCATCGGGCCGCACGCGCTCGATCTCGTGCGGCTTGAAGGTGCGCGCGGCAGCGACGCGCTCGGCCACCAGCGCATCGGGGTCGCCGGGGCCGTATTCGCCGCGGCGGGCGTTGTAGCCGATGAAGCTCTCGAACGGCGCGCCCAGGTAGGCCATCTCTTCCGGGAAGTCGAGCAGGCGGACGTAGGCCTTGTTCCAGGCCACCAGCCGCAGGTCGCGGTCGAAGATCGACAGGCCCTGGTCGAGCAGGTCGAGACCGGTCTGCAGGGTGAGATAGCGCTCCAGCGGCGCCGGAGCCGCTGCCACCACCTCTTCAGGGCTGCAAACATTCGTCATGTTCTTGTGTGTCTCCTGAAAAGTTCATGGGCGATCCTTCGGCCACCCTTTCTCGAATTCTTGAGCACAAGACCGACGGCAAGCATGACACGCGTCAAACCCCGCGCAAAGAGGCCTGCCCGAAGTCGAACGAACCTTCAGGAGCCGACATGACCCTCGCGACGACAACGCCCTCTTCCGCTGCCCCCGCTCTGTACGCGCCCGACGAAGCCCTCGTCCGGAGCGCCCATGTGTCCGGCCGGGAAGCCTACGACCGGCTGGTGGCCGAGGCCGATGCGGACCACGAGGCCTACTGGGCCCGTCTCGCACGTGAGTACCTGGATTGGAAGCAGCCCTTCACGCAGGTGCTGGACAGCAGCCAGGCGCCTTTCTTCCGCTGGTTCGGCGACGGCACGCTCAACGCTTCTTACAACTGCCTGGACCGCAATGTCGAGCGCGGCCTGGGCAGCAAGACCGCGCTCATCTTCGAGGCGGACGACGGCCAGGTCACGCACGTGAGCTACAGCGACCTGCTGGAGCGCGTCTGCCGCACTGCCAACGCGCTGAAGTCACTCGGCGTGAAGAAGGGCGACCGTGTCGTCATCTACATCGCGATGTCGATCGACGGCGTGGTGGCGATGCAGGCCTGCGCACGCATCGGCGCGATTCACTCGGTGGTGTTCGGCGGCTTCTCGGCGCAGGCGCTGCGCGACCGCATCGCCGACACCGGCGCGGTGCTGGTCATCACGGCCGACCAGCAGGCGCGCGGCGGCAAGCACCTGCCGCTGAAGGCGATCGTCGACGAAGCGCTGATGCTCGGCGGCTGCGACAGCGTGCGCAACGTGCTGGTGGCGCGCCGTACCGGCGGGGCGGTGCCCTTCCAGGCGCCGCGCGACCTGTGGCTGGCCGACCTGGTTGCCGCGCAAAGCCCGAGCTGCGAGCCTGAGTGGGTCGATGCCGAGCACCCGCTCTTCCTGCTCTACACCTCCGGATCGACCGGCAAGCCCAAGGGCGTGCAGCACTCGACGGGCGGCTACCTGCTGCATGCGGCGCTGACCTGCCACTGGACCTTCGACCTTCGGCCCGAAGACGTCTTCTGGTGCACCGCCGACATCGGCTGGGTCACCGGCCACACCTACATCACCTACGGGCCGCTGGCGCTCGGCGCGACGCAAGTGGTGTTCGAAGGCGTGCCGACCTACCCCGACGCCGGCCGCTTCTGGAAGATGATCCAGGATCACCATGTGACGGTGTTCTATACCGCGCCGACCGCGATCCGATCGCTCATCAAGGCTGCGGATGGCAACCCGGCAGTGCATCCGTCGCGTTACGACCTGTCGAGCCTGCGCATCCTCGGGTCGGTGGGCGAGCCGATCAATCCTGCCGCCTGGGAGTGGTATCACGAGCACGTTGGCGGCCGTCGGTGTCCGATTGTCGACACCTTTTGGCAGACTGAGACGGGTGGCCACATGATCACGCCGCTGCCGGGCGTCACGCCGCTGGTGCCGGGTTCCTGCACGCTGCCCTTCCCGGGCATCGCCGCCGCGGTGGTCGACGAGACCGGCCAGGAAATGCCATGGGGCGAAGGCGGCATGCTGGTCGTCAAGCGGCCGTGGCCGTCGATGATCCGCACCATCTGGAACGACCCGGACCGGTTCAGGAAAAGTTACTTCCCCGACGAATTCCAGGGCCGCTACTACCTTGCGGGCGACGGCGCGATACGCGACGCGAAGACGGGCTACTTCACGATCACCGGCCGCATCGACGATGTGCTGAACGTCAGCGGCCACCGCATGGGCACGATGGAGATCGAGTCCGCGCTGGTCGCCAAGACCGACCTCGTGGCCGAGGCCGCCGTGGTGGGCCGGCCCGACGACACCACCGGCGAGGCGATCTGCGCCTTCGTGGTGCTCAAGCGCAACCGGCCGCAAGGCGATGAAGCGAAGAAGATCGCCGCCGAACTGCGCGAGTGGGTCGCCAAGGAGATCGGCCCGATCGCCAAGCCCAAGGACATCCGCTTCGGCGACAACCTGCCCAAGACGCGCAGCGGGAAGATCATGCGGCGCCTGCTGCGCAGCGTGGCGGCGGGCCAGTCGATCACGCAGGACATCTCGACGTTGGAGAACCCCGCGATCCTGGAACAGCTCGACAAAACATACTGAGTGCGGGATTGGCCCTGATGGGCATCGACTGCTACGCTTGCGCCCGACGCTTCTGCCGAAGCACCCAGCGAAGGGAGCATCCGTGAGCATCAGCACGAACGAGCCGGTCCGCGCAGCCGGCTCTGGGGCCGAACCAGCCGCCAAGCCCGCCGCGCGCAAACCGATCCCGTGGGGCCTCTACATCGCGGCGATCGCCATGATCGCGGTGCTGGCTCTGCCGCAGCCAGAGGGCCTGCCCGTCGCAGGCCATCGCATGCTGGCGATCCTCGTCTTCGCAGTGATCGTCTGGATCAGCGAGGCGGTGAGCTACGAAGCCAGCGCGATCATGATCACCTCGCTGATGGCCGCCCTGATCGGCCTCGCGCCGAAGGTGGACGCGCCATCGACAACCTACGGCACCGGTGCGGCGCTGGGCATGGCGCTCGCGGGCTTTTCTAGCACCGCATTGGCGCTGGTCGGTGCGGCGCTGTGCATCGCGGCCGCAATGACCATCACGGGGCTGGACCGGCGTATCGCGCTGGTCACGCTGTCCACCATCGGCACGACCACCCGACGCATCCTGATCGGCAGCATCGTCGTGACCATCGTGCTGTCGCTCGTGGTGCCGAGCGCCACCGCGCGCAGCGCCTGCGTGGTGCCGATCATGATGGGCGTGATCACGGCCTTCGGCGTCGACAAGCGCTCCAACATCGCGGCCGGCATCATGATCATGGTTGCGCAGGCCACCAGCGTGTGGAACGTCGGCATCCAGACCGCCGCAGCGCAGAACCTGCTGACCGTCGGTTTCATGGACAAGCTGCTCGGCGAGCGTGTGAGCTGGATCCAGTGGCTGGTCGCCGGCGCGCCTTGGGCAGTGGTGATGTCGATCGTCCTGTACTTCGTCGTGCGCTGGCTGCTGCCGCCCGAATCGGAATCGATTGCCGGCGGAAAGGAAGCGGTGCAGCGCGAACTGGCCTCGCTCGGCCCGATGACCGGGCCGCAGAAGCGGCTCGCGGCAGTGTCGATCGGCCTGCTGCTCTTCTGGGCCACGGAAGGCAAGCTGCATGACATCGATACGGCGTCGATCACCTACGTCGGGCTCGTGATCCTGATGCTGCCGCGTGTCGGCGTGATGGACTGGAAGACGCTGCAGGGCCGCATCCCGTGGGGCACGCTGATCGTCTTCGGCGTCGGCATCAGCCTGGGCACGGCGCTGTTGTCCACGCAGGCTGGCCAGTGGCTGGGCCGCTTCGTGGTCGCGCATTCGGGGCTTGCGACACAGGGGTCGGTGATGGTGTTCGCGATCCTCGCGGCTTTCCTGATCCTGATCCACCTCGGCTTCGCGAGCGCGACCGCGCTCACTGCGGCGCTGCTGCCGATCCTGATCTCGGTGCTGCAGACGCTGCCTGGCGACATCCACAAGGTCGGCATGACGATGCTGCTCGGCTTCACGGTGAGCTTTGGCTTCATCCTGCCGATCAACGCGCCACAGAACATGGTGTGCCTCGGCACCGAGACCTTCAACGGCAAGCAGTTCGCGAAGGTGGGCGTCCCGGTCACCGTGATCGGATACCTGCTGATGCTGCTGTTCGCGGTCACGTATTGGCGTTGGCTGGGTTGGACCTGACGGAGTGAACGAAATGAAGATCACCCTCGACGACGCGCGCGCACTGGGCACGCAGATCCTCGTGGCGCAGGGCGTGCCGGACGACATCGCGGCGGATGTGGCGGAGCACCTCGTCGAATCCGACCGCTGCGGCTACACCAGCCACGGGCTCTCCATCCTTCCCAGCTACCGCAAGTCGATGCAGGGCGGCCACTTGCATGGCGATGCGCGCGCGGAATGCATCGCGGACCGTGGCGGCCTGCTGATGTACGACGGTCACGGCGGCTTCGGCCAGCATGTCGGCAAGGTCGTGATGCAGGCCGGCATCGAGCGCGTGAAGCAGACCGGCCACTGCATCCTGACCATCCGGAAGTCTCACCATCTCGGGCGCATGGGGCACTACGGCGAGATGGCGGCGGCGGCCGGCTATGTGCTCCTGAGCTTCACCAACGTGATCAACCGCCCGCCGATGGTCGCACCCTACGGTGGCAAGGTCGCGCGCCTGACGACCAACCCGGTGTGCTTCGCCGGACCGATGCCGAACGGCCGCCCGCCGCTGGTGGTCGACATGGCGACCAGCGCAGTCGCCTTCAACAAGACGCGTGTCGCGGCCGAGAAAGGCGAGCCGCTGCCCGAGGGCAGCATCATCGATGCGGACGGCCTCCCAACCACCGATGCCTCGGTCATGTTCGCCGACCCGCCCGGCGCGATCCTGCCTTTCGGCGCGCACAAGGGCTATGCGCTGGGCGTGGTGGCGGAGTTGCTTGCGGGGGTGCTCTCCGGCGGCGGCACCATCCAGCCGGAGAACCCGCGCGACGGCATGGCGGTCAACAACATGTTCGCGGTGTTGATCGATCCCGCGATGGAGTTCGGGCTCGAATGGAAGAGTGCCGAGGTTGAAGGCTTTCTCAACTACCTGCACGACACGCCGCCCGCGCCCGGCTTTGACCGCGTGCAGTACCCGGGAGAGTACGAAGCACAGAACCGCGAGCGCAACGCGAGGCACCTGGAGATGGCCCCGGCGATCTGGCGCTCGCTTTCAGGGCTTGCCGAATCGCTCGGGGTGGCGGTGCCGGCGCAGGGCTAGCGGGGAGCCTCGTGAATCAGTTCGTCATAGCCGGCCCAGGCCATACTCGCGGCCGTATTTCTGAACATCGACTTGCCCGCTGGAGCAAGGTCGCTGGGCCGCTGGATCGTTCAAGACGTAGAGCGCCGTCTGCGCGAACCGGTCCTCGCCGAAGAAGTCAACCAACCGCCCATTCATTTCATTGCGAATCACCTTGGGCACCGCGTCACGCAGGCTATGCCTTAGTCGCACGCGGCAATACGCCATCGGCGCAAGTCCCGGATCCCAGATCGGCCACACCTGCCGGCAACTCAGGAGGGGGTGCGTGCGTCGGCCTTGCCGACGCACCGATCCACCAGAGGTCTAGTGCCAGTTCGCGGCGATCACTGGGTTCAGACCAGCTTGATAGTTCGCCGGCAACGTCGTCTGTCCGGCCGCTGGCGGTGCAAAGCTTGCCATTGCGTTCACCAGATTCTGTACCTGACTATCAAGCAAAGTCCTGCCGTCGCTCGTCTTGAACTGTTCGATGTGGTAGGGGAACGGAGTGGCGCCCGTGTATTCCAAATCAAAGAATCGAACAGACACTTTGTCATTCGTCCCGATGATGCTCACTTCCAGGGCACTGCCGACCTGGCGAAACCACAGCTGATCCGCCGAGATGCCAGCCCCGAAGCTCAGCACGTCAGTATTCCCCACTGTCCAGTCTTCATCGCGGACCTCGTCATGGCCGTCGCCCCGACCGAACAGGTACGTGTCGTTGCCAACACCGCCGTATAGAGTGTCGTTGCCGGCTCCGCCAATAAGCGTGTCCTCCCCATCGTCCCCACTCAGGAAGTCATCGCCACCGTCCCCTCTGAGCACGTCGTCGCCCGCGCGCCCATAGATGGTATCGACCTCTCCCCAGCCGTTGATGGTGTCCGCCGCAGCTGTGCCCGGGATTCGATCCGCACCATCGGTGCCCCCGAGAACGACGGCGGTGATCGCAGCAACGTCGAACTCCGATCCATCGGAGAACCTGAGCAGTTGAAGGGGGTTGTATGAATTTTTCTCGTCGAAAAAACCGCGAACAGTGATCTTGTCGTTCGTCCCCACAATGCTCAATTCGAGGTTTTCGTAGCCACCTTCGTAGACACATCGTGCAGACACCTCAGAGGGCGATACGCCTTCCTTGAACTGCAGCACATTGAGCCTTCCAGACGTTGAGTCATAACTCGTCATGATGGCGTCTTGCCCATCGCCCCTGCCAAACAGGTACACGTTGTTGCCGGTGCCGCCGGTCAATTGATCGTTGCCAGTTCCACCGTCGAGCGTGTCATTGCCGGCGCCTCCGTTCAGCACGTCGGCTCCGTCCTCACCGTAGATCGTGTCATCGCCACCATCTCCATTCAGCACGTCAGCACCGTCCCGGCCAAAGATCGTGTCATTGAGCTTCGTGCCAGTGATCGTATCTACTGCCGCGGTACCAGTGAATGCTGCAGCCAAAAGCTCGGCGGTGTTCCAGACCGTGCCATCCGCAAACTTGACCACTTGGACCGGGTTGTAAGGATTACCAGGGCTGTTCGAGTAGAAAAAGTCCCGCACGATGATCTTGTCGGTCGAACCAACGATGCTCAATTCCAGGCTCTCGCGTCCGGCATCGACTACACGTCTGACAGCCACATCCGACGGCATCACACCCGCCTTGAATTGCAGCACGCTGAGCTTGTTCACTGTCGAGTCGTAGGTCGAGGTGATGATGTCCTGCCCATCGCCCCTGCCAAACAGGTACACGTTGTTGCCTGTGCCGCCGTTCAGCTGATCGTTGCCAGTTCCACCGTCGAGCGTGTCTGCCCCGTCTTCCCCGTTGAGTTGATCGGCACCTTCGCCACCACTCAGGACGTCGTTGCCCTTTCCCGCGAAAACGGTGTCAGTGCCCACGCCTCCATTGACGACGTCATCTCCATCTGCGGAATCGATCAGATCGTCCCCAGCGAGTCCGTTGATCGTGTCGGAGCCGTTGGTCCCAAACAGCGAATCGTTCGCTTCAGTGGGGCTACCGCTGGCCTTCGAACTGATCGTGTCAGCGTCCCAACACGTGCCGTTTGCAAACTCTATTCGCAATGGGAGGGCCGAGGGATCTCCGCCGCCGCCTTGGCAAGCTTGGCATTGATATCGCTCCACTCGGATGCCAGCAGGACGTTGGCGGCGACAGTGTCCGAGTTGCTCCAGCCGCTCGTGAGCCCGGACGACCCATTTAGCGTTGGCCGCACTCCGCTCGACATCGACTGGAGAAGTGCGCGCGTGCGCTGCACCTCTGATTGGGCCGACTTCAACTGCTCATCGATGCTGACTCTGTCCGCGCTTGCCGTGGTCGGGTCAAGCTCTACCAGCGGCTGTCCGGCCTCGACGTGGTCACCGTCGTTCACGAGGATTCGCTGCACCACACTGCGCTCCAGCGGCTGGATGAGCTTCGTGCGCTCGCTCACGATGATCCGGCCCGGCGCCACGGCAACGATGTCGATCCTGCCGACGATGGCCCAGGCCAGCGCGATGAAAAACAGTGCAATCAAGCCGAATGCCAGACGTCTCGGCGCCGGATGCACCGGCGTGTCCTGCAAGCTCAGCGCTGCCGGAAGAAACGCCGCTTCGTCGGACAAGCGCTTCGGCCCGGCAAGTTCATGACGATGCTGCCAAGCTGCGCGAAAGACCGCACGATACCGCGCGAGCAGATCGAAGCCCGGATGCCGGACCTTGGGCGAGTTGGCCGCTTCCTGTTCACTCATTGCGCGCCTTCCTCGCTCGGTCCATTCGGTCGTCCACCGGCCTGCATGGCCCACAGGTGCGCATAGATGCTCTTCGGGGTTTTCAGGAGCGACTCGTGCGTGCCGCCCTCCACGATCCGCCCCTTGTCCATCACGATGATGCGATTGGCATTGCGCACCGCCGAAAGCCGATGGGCAATGATGAACACCGTCCGCCCTTGGCAGATCCGCGCCATGTTCCGCTGCACGATCGCCTCGCTTTCGTAGTCGAGCGCACTCGTGGCCTCGTCGAAGATCAGGATGCGAGGTTGCGTGAACAACGCCCGCGCGATTGCGATGCGCTGCCGTTGGCCGCCGGACAGGCCCGATCCCTGCTCACCCACGACGGTGTCGTATCCCTCCGGCAACTCGCTGATGAAGTCGTGCGCGCCTGCCATCTGGGCGGCCTGAATCACGACTTCGATCGGCGCGGCCGGATCGACGATCGCGATGTTCTCGCGCACGCTGCGGTTGAAGAGCAGGTTCTCCTGCAACACGACACCGACCTGCCGCCGCAACTGGGCCGCGTCGATCAGGCTGATGTCGATGCCATCGACCAGCAATCGTCCCTGCTCAGGCGTGTACAGACGCTGCACGAGCTTGGTCAGCGTGCTCTTGCCCGAACCCGAGCGACCGACGATGCCAATGACTTCGCCGGGCCGCACGTCGAGACTCACATCATTGAGCACCGGCGGCGCCTCGGGCCGGTAGCGGAACGTGATGCCATCGAGCGTCACGCGCCCCTTGAGCGCCGGAAGCTGCGCCGTCGCGCTCGGCGGCACCTCGGTGCGGGTGTTGAGGATGTCGCCGAGCCGCGCCATCGAAATGCCCGTCTGCTGAAAGTCGGTCCACAACTGCGCCATGCGCATGATCGGCTGCGCCACGCGCTGCGCGAACATGTTGAAGGCGACGAACTGGCCGACGGTGAGATCGTTGTTCATTACAAGATGCGCGCCGTACCAGAGGGTTGCGGCGTTGACGAGCTTGCCGATGAGGTTGACGCCCTCGTGCGCCCAGGTCGCGAGGTTCTGCGTCCGGAAACTCGCGGAGACGTAGGCGGCGAGATGGTTGTCCCAGCGGCGTGCGAAGGCCGGCTCCAGCGCAGTGGCTTTGACTGTCTGAATGCCGCTGACGGCTTCGACCAACATCGCCTGGTTCTCCGCGCCGCGCGCGAACTTCTGGTCCAGGCGTCGACGCAGCACGGGCACCACGGCGAGGCTCAACCCGAAATACAGCGGCAAGCTCGCCAGCACGATGAGCGTGAGCGGCACGCTGTAGAACAGCATTACCGCGACGAAGACGACAGAGAACACCACATCGAGCACCACGGTGAGTGCGTTGCCCGTAAGAAAGCTGCGGATGTTTTCCAGCTCGCGCACGCGCGCCACGGAATCGCCGACGCGCCGCGCCTGGAAGTAGGCCAGCGGCAATTGCACGAGGTGCCGGAACAGCCGCGCGCCGAGTTCGACGTCTATGCGGCTGGTGGTGTGGCTGAAAACGTAGGACCGAAGTCCATTCAGCACGCTCTCGAACACCACGACCACCACCAGGCCGATGACCAGCACGTCGAGCGTGGTGAGGCCCCGATGCACCAGCACCTTGTCCATCACCACCTGGAAGAACAACGGACTGATCAGCGCGAAGAGCTGAAGCACGAACGAGATCGCCAACACTTCACCGAGCAGGCGACGGTATTTGACGAGGCTCGGGATGAACCAGGAGAAATCGAACTTGGCCAGTTCGCCCACGAGGCTTGCGCGGCTTGTGACGAGGATCAATTCGCCAGTCCAGTGCACGGCGAACACTTCCATCGGCTCGATCACTGGGCGCGAGGCCTCGGGTGATGCGGTGGACGGGTCCTGCATCAGTACGCGCTGCGCATCGCATTGGGCGAGGATCACCACGCGGTCTTGCCCTTCGGCGTCACGCAGAAGCGCCAACGCGGGCAACGGCGTGAGCGGCAAACGGTCCACAGCCGTGCGGGATCGCTTGGCTTTGAGGCCCAGATGGCGTGCGGCGCGGAGGATCGTCGAGGTGTCGATCGCTTCGCCGGGGCTCAAGCCCAACTGATGGGCAAGCGTTGCCGGGTCTGCCGCGATCTGGTGAATGCGCGCCAGCGTGCAGAGCGCGAGTAAGGCCGGGTTCGCTTTTTGTGCAACCGCCCCGGTCCCCAAAAGCGCATCTGTATTGGCGCGCGATAAACCGACGAGCGCCGGAATCCCCGCATTTACGCCCGCCATGGGCTCCTCCCTGGTTGGTGGCAACCTCTCGCAGAGCGAGAGTTCGGCCAACATTTTTATCAATGTGGTCCGATGTTATTGCGCGCCAACTTCGATATATCTTCCGCCGTGGCGAGAATGGTCTTGATCTTTGTCCGAAAGTGAAACGACAGACGTCTGACAGATCTATTCAGTTGACACGCAACCTGCAGCACACTTGCCGTCGGCGTTGAACTCCATCGTGCGTCCCGACAAGGGAACGAAGGTCGGCACCTTGACCGCCCTCACAAAGGCCTCCGTCTTGCTGCCCGGACGAATCTTGCCGTTGACGGTGCCGACCTCATTGGCATGCGATGCGATCACCGAGACCGGCTTCACCAGTTCATTCATGATGAAGGCCGATTCCGACGGCCCGGTCGTGAAGCCGTCGCCCATGTTCATGACCGCAAGCTTGGCGTGGTAGTAGTCGCGCACCACACGCTCCTGGTCGGCCACGATGCCGGTGTCGCCCGAAAGGTACGCCACCAGCCCGTTGCTGAAGCGCAGCACATAGCCGGTCGCAAGGCCCACGTCGCCGGCGATGCCCGCATCCTTCATTGCCTTGCCGAGCTCGCCGCCGATGTAGTCGGGATCGACGCCATTGCTGTGCAGCGCGGTGACCGTCGCGATGCGCACGCCGCCGAGGGTCACGCTGCCGCCGAAGCGCGCAAGGATCGAATCCGCCGGATTGCCGCCGTTGGCCTTGAGCTTGGCCGCGAAGAACGGCGGCATTTCGCTGCCGGTCACGATCTTCGACTTCTTCGCGAGCGCGATCTCGACCGCGAGCGAGTTGGGCATCGACGACACCGACATGTCCGGCGACTCGCAGGAGCCCGAGTTGGGCGCCTTGTTGTGCGCGTTGCCCAGGTGGTCGCCGTGCATGTGGCTCACGAGGATGATGTCGATCTTGCCCAGGCGCGGGTCCGATGCGCCAGCGACTGTGCGGCCCGGGTCATAGAGGATGCGCGTGCCGTTGGGGTCCTCGAAGACCAGCGCGCGGTCCTGCGGGCAGAACTCGCCATCGATGCCGCCCAGTGGCGTCACCTTCACGTTCTGCGCCACGGCGGGCAGTGCCAGGGCTGCAAGGGCGGCGCCGATGGCGGCCAGTCGGTTCAGTCGCTTCATGGAATCTCCATCAACAGGGTTGCAAGAACGGGTTTGTCTGCGGTCAGCCGGCGCGCGGTGGCGCGACTGCCGCGCCTTCGACGGCGTGCCGCTTGAGCGCGGCAGCCACGAAGTCGGTGCGCTTCATCTGCTCGATGAAGTCGCTGAGCCAGAGCTGCGCCGAGGTACGCCCCTTCGGCACACCCATGGCCTGCTCGATCACCATGAAGCGGCCGGGCAGCAAGCGCACGTTGCCGACCCGCTGCGCGTCGGCTTCGAGCTGCTGCTTCACCCCGGCGGCCACTTCCATGTTCTGGGCGAGGAACATGTCGGTCACCGCGGGCGAGGTCGGCGCGCGCACCAACGTGGCCGACTTGAGTTCGCGCGTGAGAAACAGGTCGTAGGCACTGCCGCGACCGACCACCACGCGCGTGCCGACACGATCGACTTCTTCGTTGCGCTGCAAGGGCGAGTTCTTGCGTACCAGGTAGGCGCCTTCGATGATCACGTAAGGCGCGGTGTAGTCCATGTCGGCGCCCCGTACCGGGTCGATTGCGACGAAGGCGAGATCCACCTTGCCGGCCTTCAGTGCCTCGACCACATTGCCCGCCGAGTTGAACTGCACCAGATCGAGCGGCACATCCAGCCGCTTCGCGACCTCGCGCGCCAGGTCGACCGACACACCGAGCGGCTCGCCGTTCTTGCCGCGCGTCGCGAGGATCGGGTTGCCGAAGTTGATCGCCGCGCGCAGCGTGCCCGTGGGCGCAAGTTCGCTCTGCACCGCGCGCAGATCGGCCGGGGGCTTCGCGCCGCAGCCGGCGAGCATCAATACGCCGGCGCTGCATATGGCGCGCCGGCTTGTCGAGCACATGTTTTTCATCCGACTTGACCTTGCACTTTTGAACGAATCGCGCTCTAGGTGGCGCGCGGCATTTTCAGTACGACCTTTCCGACATGCGCGCCTGCTTCCATGAGCGCCTTGGCTTCGGGCAGATGCGCGAAATCCATCACGCGGTCGATGCGCGGCACGATGCGGCCTTCGGCAAAGAGCGGCAGCACCTCGGCGATGAAGCGCGGCACCGCCGCTGCCTTTTGCTCCTTGGAGCGCAACCTGTTCGAGACGCCGAACAACGTCAGACGCTTCGCGTGAAGCGCTTCAAGGTCGATGTCGGCATGCACCACGCCATCGACATAACCCACCGTCGCGAGGCGCCCTTCGAAAGCGAGCGCGCGGATGTCTTCGGCAAACACCGTGCCGCCGACCGTGTTGACGATGAGGTTTGCACCCTGCCCTTCGGTCGCGTCCAGGACCGCCAGCGCAAAGTCGGGCTGTCGGGTGCACAGCGCGAGATCGAGGCCCAGCGATCGAAGCGATGCCAGCTTCTCGGCCGAGCCGGATGTACCGATCACCTTGGCGCCGAGCGCCTTGCCGAGTTGCAGCGAGGCCACGCCGACACCGGATGAGATGCCGTTGATCAGCAACCACTCTCCCGCCTTCAGACGGCCCTGCAGGACCAGCATGTCGAAGGCGACGAGAAACGTCAGCGGGATGCTCGCGGCCTGCTCGAAGCTGAGATTCGACGGAATCGGGATCGCTTCGGCAGCATCCAGCAGAGCGTACTCCGCGAACGATCCGGCGCATCGTCCCATCACGCGATCGCCTGGGTTGAAGCCGCTCACCCCTGAGCCGGCGGAAACCACTTCACCGGCACCCTCACCGCCGATCGCCTTCCATGCGCCAGGCTTGCCGTGCCCGGGCAGAAACTCGCCCCGGTTCAGCGACGAGGCGTGCACGCGCACCAGCAACTGCTTCGGACCGGGGGTGGGTATCGGCGCATCGCGAAGCTCCAGGAGCGCATCGGATCCGCTCATCTGCATCCAGTAGGACTGCATGGGGCCCTCAGACATGCAGGTTCTTCAGCACGGCCCGCGTGAACGATGCCGTGTTGCCAGTGCCCCGGATGTCACCCGTGCGCGCCTGACGATCGGCCAGCGCCGCGGTGGTGGCCTTCGACATCGATGCGCCCATGCGCACCGCGCCTTCGTTGCGACGGCTGTGGCCCAGCCACTCGAACATCATGCGAGTCGATTCGATCATCGCGTAGGGGTTGGCAATGCCCTGCCCTGCGAGGTCGGGCGCGGAACCATGCGTGGCCTGCGCCATCGCGACATCACCGTCGCCGATGCACAGCCCCGGCGCCATGCCAAGCCCACCGACAAGACCGGCGGCCTCGTCGGAAAGGATGTCGCCGAACATGTTGGTCGTGACCACCACGTCGAAGCTCTGCGGATCACGCACCAGCCGCATCGCGAAGGTGTCGACGATCACGTCGTCGACACGAACGTCCGGGTACTCGGCCGCGAGCTTGCGACACTCCTCCACGAACATCCCGCAGCTCAGCTTGAAGACAGTGTCCTTGTGCACATAGGTGAGGTGCCCGCGACGCTGACGTGCGAGCTCGAAGGCCGCGCGCGCCACCCGGCGACTGCCCGCGCGGGTGATGACGCGCACCGACAGCGTCACGTCATCCGTGGGGCGGAACTCCCCTGAACCCGCCACCATGTTGCGATCCGGCTGGAAGCCTTCGTTGTTCTCCCGCACGATCACCAGGTCCACGTCGTCATGCAGGCAGCCGATGTCGGGGTACGACCGCGTCGGCCGCACGTTGGCGAACAGGTTGAACTGCTTGCGCAGGATCGGGTGCGGATTGATCGCGTTCGGCACCTTGGGATAGGCGCGGTGGCCGATGGGCCCGAGGATCCAGCCGTCGAGCGTCTGGAGCGTGGCCATCGTCTCGGGCGGCAACGTGTGCCCGTGCGTCTCGAGCGCGCGCGCGCCGATGGGCAGCGGGTGCCAGTCGATCTGCACGCCATGCAGTTCTGCAGCGGCGCGCGCGATGTCGACCGATGCGGGAACGATCTCGTGGCCGATGTCGTCGCCGTTGAGGATGCCGATGCGGAGGGGTGCGGTTTGTGTCACGTCAGGTCCCGGGGGAATGGGTTCTCTTCAACCCGCGCACAGCGCGGTGAGCGTGCGGATATCGGTCATCGAAGCCAGCGTGCGGCAGTGCCTGGTGATCTCGTCCGCGCGCGCCTGGCCGAGCACCGGCACAACGAGCGAAGCGAACTTGGCCTCGAGCTGTGCATCGGTGAGCGGGTTCTCCATCGAGCCGATGGCGTGGTCCACGTTCACTTCCACGCGGCTGCCATCGGTCAACACGGCAGCAACGCGCACTGCCGCTTCGTCGATGCTGTCGTCCACCGTCGCCTGCACCTTGTTGCGCAGCGCAACGACGCGCGGGTCGTTCACCACTGCATCGGAGAACTCCTCCTCCGCTGCGCGGCCGAAGAGCAGGCCCGCGGCGCAGCCGTGATAGACGCTGAACTTGCCCTGCAGGCCGTCCTTCGGCTCTTTCTTTCCGGTGAGCTCCAGCACGAGGGAGTGCACGCGCAACTCGATGCGCTCCACCTGATCGGCGCTGATGCCCTGTTCGCGCAGACGCACGCACGCATCGATGCTCGGGTGGATCACGATCCCGCAGGCAAAGGGCTTGTAGGTGTTGAAGGAGATCTCGAAGCGCTCGCCGAGCTCATCGGTCACCTCGTTCCACGCGCGCTTGTCCGAGGCCACCTGCACGAAGCCGCGCGGCGCTTCGAGTGCACGTTCGCTGGCGGTAAAGCCCTGGCTCGCCATCAGAGCGGACATGAGACCGGCCCGCGCGGCGCCACCCGGATGGAAAGGCTTGGTCATGGTGCCGAACTGCTCGCGAAAGCCTACCGGCTGCGACGCGGCGATGCCAAGCGCCATCGCGGTCTTCTTCTCGTCCAGGCCCAGGAGGCGCGCGCAACCAGCGGCCGCACCCAGCATGCCGGTGGAGCCAGTGATGTGCCAGCCACGGTCGTAGTGGTCCGGGTACATCGTGTTGCCGATGCGGCAGGCCACGTCGATGCCGAGCACCAGTGCATCGATCACCGCCCGGCCGCTCAAGCCGCGGTGCTCAGCCAGCGCGAGCACTGCCGAGGCTACCGGCCCGGCGGGATGGATGATGGTCTTGAGGTGCGTGTCGTCGAAGTCGAAGGTATGCGACGTGATGCCGTTGACCAGCGCCGCGCTGGCCATGTCCAGCTTTTCCTTGCTGCCGAGCATTGTGGCTTGCGGTGCGGGCTGCAGGAGGCGGACCGCCCCGAGCGCTGCGGTCGCTGCTTCATGATATACCGCGCCAATTGCGCAGCCGAGCCAGTTGTAGAAGGTGCGATGCGCCTCCCGTTCCACCGCGTCCGACCAGCCGCGCGAGGCGTGGCCGGAGACGAAGCGGGCAAGGATGGCGGTGACCGGAGGAGCCGATGTGTCGGCTGGAACGTGCGTGTTGCGTGCCACTGGAACTGATTCGTTTGCGGGTTGAAGAAAAAGGATGTCGGTGCGACGTCACTCGTCGAGCCGGATGCCTCGCGCCTTGGCGAGCGCACTCCAGCGTGAGATCTCCGACGTGATGTACTGGCCGAATTGCTCCGGCGTCATGGGCCAGGGCTCGACCGCTTCGCTCGCCAGCTTTTCGGCGAGGTCCGGGGCCTTGAGCACCGCCACCTGCGTTTCGTTGAGCCGGCGCACGATGTCCGCAGGCATGCCGGCCGGGCCGACCGAGCCGTACCACTGCATTGCGTCGAAGCCCTTGAAGCCGACCTCTTCCATCGTCGGCACATCCTTGAGCTGCGAGCTTCGCGCCTTGCCGGTGACCGCCAGCGCACGCATGCGGCCTGAGCGCAGGTGCGGCAGCGCCGCCGCCAAGCCGGGGAACATGGCCTGGGTCTGGCCGCCCAGCAGGTCGGTGATCGCGGGTGCGATGCCGCGGTAGGGGATGTGGACCATGATGGTCCCCGTCTCCTGCTTGAAGAGCTCCATCGTCAGGTGCGTGAGCGAGCCCGCCCCGGCCGAGCCGTAGCTCACCTTGCCCGGATTCGCCTTCAACCACTTGATGAATTCGTCGACCGTGGTCGCCGGCACCGAGGCGTTGACCGTGAGAACGTTCGGCGTGGCGCCGATCATCCCGATGGGCGTGAAGTCCTTGATCGCGTCGTAGCTCACCTTGCGGGTCGCGGGTGTGGTGCCGTGCGTTGCCACATAGCCCTGCATCAGGGTGTAGCCGTCGGGCGCGGCATGCGCGGTGATCTGGCTCGCGACCACGCCGCCACCGCCGCTCTGGTTGTCGACGACCATGCTCTGCCCGAGCAGGCGACCCCAGCGTTCGGCGACCACGCGGGCGATCATGTCGTTGCCGCCGCCGGCAGCCACCGGGACGATGTAGCGGATCGGCTTGGTCGGATAGCTCTGCGCGAACGCCAGGTGCGGCGTCGCGAGCGCGGCTGCCGCAGCCTGCAGTAGATGGCGGCGTTGCATATCGATGTCTCCTTCGTTTTGTGGCGCGATCTTCGTCATTCGCGTCCTTGCGGTAAATTGCAATTTTCTGGTGCTTTATTGCACTTTCTGCATGAATCGATTCCCATGACCAAGCCAACGCTCGCGGACCTCCGGGCCTTCGTCACCGTCGCCGAGACACAGAGCTTCGCGGCCGCGGCCCGTGCGCTGTACCTGTCGCAGCCCGCCTTGTCCCGCCGCATCTCGCACCTCGAAGACATGCTGGAGGTGCGTCTTTTCGACCGCACCACGCGCAGCGTCGCCCTGACCACGCTCGGCCAGCGCTTCCTCGGGCAGGTGCGCGGATTGATGGAAGAACTCGACCGCTCAGTGCTGAGCCTGCGCGACGCAGCAGAGCTGGAAGCAGGCGATGTGACCATCGGAGTGGTGCTCTCGACCATCCACCACTTCATGCCGCCGGTGATCAACGCCTTCCGCGAGCAGCACCCTCGCGTGCTGGTGCGCATCATCGAAGAAGGCGCGGACGAGGTGCTGGCCGCCGTCAAGCAGGGCGAGGCGGACTTCGCGCTCAACTACATCGGCATGCAGGACCCGGAGGTCGAGTTCACGCCGCTGCTGAAGGAGCCCTATGTGCTCGCCGTTCCCACGGGGCATCCGCTGGCAAGGCGCAGATCGGTGGGGTGGGAGGAACTCGCCGACTACCCGCACGCACGCGTGTCGCAGGCGAGCCGCAACAGGCTCTTCATCGACCAGGCCCTGGCTGAATTGCCGCCCCTGCCCCGCCCCGTCTGCGAGGTGCGGCACGTCTCGACACTGATCGACCTCGTCGAGCACGGCACGGGCGTTGCCGTCGTGCCGCAACTCACGCTGCCGCTCAGGCCCGGTTCGGTGGTCGGCGTGCGGCTGGAGCGGCCTGCAATCAGCCGGCCCATCGGCATCATCAAGCGCGCCGGACGCAGCCTGTCGCCGGCGGCCGAGGCCTTTGCGGAACTGCTCGCGAATGCGAGTCGCGCGGCATTGAATTCCAGGAAACGCCGGTAGCGCCTGCAGGACAAGGGCAGAATCCGCTCCAGTCTTCGATTTCCGGTGGAGTGGCCGATGGCGATGTTGCTGAGCGAGATCCAGTGGAGCGATCCGGTGCTGCCGGCGTCGCCCGATGCTGAATGGGAAGCCGAGCTCAAGCGGCGTGGCGCCCAGGTCCTCGAGGTGGACCGTCGTGTCGCCTCGGTCCGCTGGCTGCGCGAGGCCTCCTACCAGGCCACCAACTACATCCCCGGCGCCGTGCCCGAGCGCCTGCACCGCATGGGCAGCATGGTGACGGCGCAAGAGAACGCCTGCCGCTACTGCTACGGCGCCAACCGCGCCTTCATGAAGGTGTTGGGCTACCGCGAGTCCTTCATCCAGCAGGTCGAGCGCGACGTGCTGATGGCCGAGCTCGACGAAAAGCAGCGCGCGTACATCGCCTTCTGCCGCCGCCTTGCGCGATCCAAGCCACGCCCAGCTGCCGCCGAGCGCACTGCCCTGCTCGCCAGCGGCTACACACCCACGCAGGTCGGCGAGATCGCGTTTGCGATCTCCTTCGGCTGCTTCTACAACCGCGTGAGCACGCTGATGGCTGCCCCGCCCGAACAGAAGTTCGAGCGCATGGCCGCCAGCCCGATGCGCTGGGTGATCGGCCTTGCCATGCGATTGATGAAGAAGCCGGAAGCCGCTGTTCAAGCACTTCCTGACCCGGCTGCGCTGACGTCAGGCCCTTTCGGCGCCGTACTCGCGCCGCTGGCCGGGCTGCGGGCGGCCAGCATCATGAAGGCCGCGCTCGACGGTGCGTTCGAGTCCGGAGAGCTCAGCCGATGCGCCAAGGTGCTGATGTTCGCGGTCATCGCGCGCACCGTTGCCTGCCCGCATTGCGAAGCGGCAGCCGTCCGGCTGTTGCAAGACGAAGGACTGAGTCAGGCCGAGATCGACAGCGCCATCGGCACGCTGCGCTCGCCCCGCCTTGCACCGCGCGAGAACGGCCTCCTCTCGTGGGCTCGCGACACGGTCTACTACGAACCCTCGTCCATCCAGCAGAAGACCCGTACGCTCGGCGCCGAGCTCGGGCCTCAGGCACTGCTGGAAGCCATCGGCGTCGCAGCGCTCGCGAACGGCACTGTCCGGCTCGCGATGCTGCTGGAGTGATGGCGCTGGGCTGGGTGCTGGTCGCGCTCGGGGCCGCCGCCGTGGCGGCATTGGCCGCGCTGACGCTGCGCATGCGACACCAGAACGGCCAGCTCGAAAAGCTGCTGCTGTCCGCCGACGACAAGCTGGAGCAGCTTCAGCGCCAGTTCGAGCGCTTCGTGCCGGCCGACGTGGTGGAGCGCCTGACCCATGGCGGCGACAGCTTTGCTCCCGAGCGGCGACAGGTGACCATGCTGTTCGCCGACCTGCGCGGGTTCACCGCGCTGTGCGACCGGCTCGATCCCGCGGTCACCGTGAGCATCCTCAACGACTACTTCCGCCACATGACGCTGGCGATCACCCGCCACCACGGTCATGTGACCGAGTTCGTCGGCGACGGCCTGCTGGCGCTGTTCGGTGCGATGGAGCCCAACCCCTGGCAGGCACGCGACGCGGTGCTGGCCGCACTCGACATGCGCGCCGAGCTCGCGCGCTACAACGCGACGCTGCGGGAGAAGGGCCTGCCAGAGCTGCGCTTCGGCGTGGGCATCCACGGTGGCGAGGTGGTGGCCGGCGTGATCGGCACCGCGGGCCTCTCGAAGTTCAGCGTGACCGGCGATCCGATCAATGTCGCATCAAGGGTCGAGGGACTGACCAGCAAATACGAGGTCGACCTGCTGATCACCGAGGACATCCGCCGCGCGCTCGACGAGCAGTTCCGCCTGCGGCCGATGCCACCCGCGATCGTCAAGGGCAAGGCGGAACCGATCCAGACCTACTACCTCGAGTGATCCTTGCGGAACGCTGCCTCGCCCGCGTCCGACACCTCGACCCACTTCTTGTCGGGGACGGCCTCGGGGGTGTAGCTGTCGTGCCAGTTCCACCATTTGTAGGGTGGTGTCTGCGGGTAGCCCTCCGGTGAGTCCTCCCAGACTTCCTGCCGGCCCAGCGGGGTGATGTCGAGGTAGTTCCAGGTACCGCCCATCTGTTCGTCGCCACGGCTCTTGACGAAATAGGTGCGGAAGATCCGGTCGCCGTCGCGGATGAACACGTTGGTGCCGTGCCATTCGCCCACGTCGAAGTCGGCGTCGAAGCTGTCGGTGACGGTGAACCACGGGATGTGCCCCCAGCCCGTCCGCTTCTGCAGGCTCGCGATGTCTGCCTGCGGTGCGCGCGAGACGAAGACGAGCGTGGTGTCGCGGGCATTGAGGTGCGACAGGTGCGCGACCTGGTCCGCCACCATCGAGCAGCCCCGGCAGGCATGCTCGGGCCAGCCGAACACGCCGGGTTCGTAGAAGGCGCGATAGACGATGAGCTGCCGCCGGCCATCGAACAGCTCATGCAGGCTTCGCTTGCCCGATGGCCCTTCGAAGACATACGGCTTCTCCACCGCCATCCACGGCATTCGCCGCCGCTCGGCAGCCATCGCGTCGCGTGCATGGGTCAGCGCCTTTTCCTTCACGAGCAGCTGCTCGCGAGCCGCTTCCCACGCCTCTGGCGAGACGACCGGCGGCGTTTGCATCTTCTGGATTCCTGAGGTCATGTTTGCGATCTCCTGGTCTGGAAGAGGCCAGTCTGTCACCGACGGGCCTGCGGTGGGAGTAACAAGTTTGGCGGCTTTCCTGTGAAGCATTGCCGGCCCGACGTTGCCATTGGCACGGGCGCGGCGTATCGTGGGCGGCGTTGAGGGAGCGACCCATGCCTTCGCCAACAAGCCCTGTCCAAGTCGCGGCACGGTCCGCGCAAGCGATGCCCATGAGCGCATGGCGCTCTGATGAGGCTTCGTTGCCGTCATCGCAGGCCGAGGAGTGCGAACGGGCGGTACGGGCGATCTGGCGCAGCCTGGACGAGCATGACCTCGTAGACGAGCAGATACGCAGCGAGCTCGCGACCCTCCTCGAATGCCTGGCGGGCCTCCCCCTCGGCAACCGTCCCCAGCGGCTGATCGCCGTGCTCCGGCAGCCCAACCCGCTCGATCCTTCGCACCTGTACTGGCTCACCCGCCGCCTGCTGACGCTCGTGCCCGAGTTGCAGGCCATCGCCCATATCGGCCAGGAGCCGGTCGGCGCCTTGCGAAGCGACATGCCGATCGACGCGATCGATGCCTACCAGCCGCTCGACTGACCCTACGGACGCGCCGGTGTCTACCGGCGCGAACTGGAGCGCCATTGCCAAGCTTCTGCACTGGACCATCGCCGCGCTCATCGTGGCGCAGTTCGTGGTCGGGTGGATGGCGGTGAGCTGGCGGCTCTCGCCGATGAAGCTGGATCTCTTCGTGTGGCACAAGTCGACCGGCATGCTCGTGCTCGCGCTCGTGGTGCTGCGACTGGCGTGGCGTGCGACGCATCACCCGCCCCCGTTGCCATCGAACATGCCGCGCTGGGAGCGCTTCGCGGCGGCACTCACGCATGCTCTTCTGTACGCAGCCATGATCGCGATTCCGTTGACCGGATGGGTGGTCAGCTCGGCGGCCGGCGTGCCGTTCAGCATCTACTGGCGCATTCCGCTGCCTTCGATCGCGCCGACGGACCGTCACCTGGTCGAAGTCGTCGGGAACGTCCATGGTGCGCTCGGCATCGCACTGATCGTGCTGCTGGTGATCCACGTCGGCGCGGCCCTGCGGCATCACTACATCAAGCGCGACGATGTGCTGGTCCGCATGCTTCCACGGAGAAGGACATCCCGATGAGGACACCCGCCGTCACCGCCGTCCTGTTCGCTGGCCTCGCCTTACCGTTCGCCTGGGCCCGCGCGGCCGACTGGCAGCTGGAGCCTGCCAGCAGCCGTCTCGAGTTCGCCGCCACGTTCGAGAAGACGCCGGCGCCGGGCGTATTCCGGGAGTTCGACGTCAAGCTCAGCCTCGACCCCACCAAGGAAGACGCGGGCCGGCTCGACGTGACGATCAACGTCGCGAGCGCCGACATGGCGAGTGCCGACATCAACAAGGCGATCGCCGGCGCCGAGTGGTTCGACTTCGCGCGGTTCCGGCAGGCGGAGTTCCACGCGACCGAGGTGCGGCGCGTGCAGCCCGACGCCTTCGTCGCGCGCGGCACGCTCACGCTCAAGGGCGTGAAGCAGCCGGTCGAGGTTCCTTTCTCGTGGAGCGAATCGGGCAGCACCGCGAACATGGAAGGCAAGTTCGTCGTGAAGCGCGCTGCCTTTGGCATCGGCACCGGGGAGTGGACGGCAACGACCACCATCGGCGCGGACGTCACGGTCACGTTCAAGGTGCGCTTGCGCAAGGCCGCATGACATCGAAGCGCCTTGCCCATGCTGCGCAGGCAGCGGTTCTGTCGCTCGCGGTGGCGCTGGCCGCGTGCGGAACCGCTCCAGCGCCCCAGGTCGCGCAGCAGGCCGCCCTTGCGCGCGCACCACCGGGCTTTCCTGCGGATGTCTACGAGCGCGCGGCGGCGCAGGGCGCCGTGGTCTATCGCGTCAGTCCGCCCGACGCGCTCGTGGTGATCACCGTGCGGCGCGGTGGATCGCTCGCACGATTCGGACACGACCACGTCATCGCCAGCCGGTCGCTGCAGGGCTTCGTCGCGCCCGCACAGGGCCGCGCGGACCTCTTCATGCCGCTGGACGATCTCTCCGTCGACGAGCCGGCACTCCGAACGGAAGCCGGGCTCGACACGCAGCCGACGGCATCCGACATCGAAGGCACGCGGACCAACATGCAGGACAAGGTGCTGCGAGTGCAGGAGTTTCCGTATGCGCTTGTGCAGGTGCGCGACGTGGACGCGAAGGACCCGGCATCGGCGTCGGTCTCGATCACATTGCTCGGAACCACCCGGACCTCGACCGTGCCACTGACACTGGTCAGAACGCAGGACGCCCTGCGCGTGATCGGCTCGATGGAGCTGAAGCAGTCCGACTTTGGCATCACCCCCTTCTCGCTGCTCGGGGGTGCACTCCAGGTCGAGGACGCATTCAGAGTCCGCTTCGATATCCGTGCCCACGCGCCGGCGAGCCCATGATCTAGGCCGCGTTGCGCCGCTGCCTGGCGCCGAAGCTGAAAACCCCACCGGCCGCGAGCTTCGCCGCCTCCGCGCGCACCACGTCGCCCACGATCGCGATTGCCGGGCTCTGCGCGCGCTCGATGCGCGTCGCCAGCACCAGCATGCGGTTGAGCTGCACCCCCGAGATCTCCGAGAGGCGCACCGATGCAGGTCGTGGCTGGTTGAAGACCGACACCGGCATCACGGTGGACCACTGCCCCCGCAGCACCAGTTCGTAGATCGCATCGACCGAATCGATCTCCGCATCCACATGGATCCGCGCGGACAACGGCGCGAGCATGCGGTCGACGATGCCGCGATGCAGCTTGGTCATGATGAGCGGCACGCGCGCGAGCGTGGACAGTTCCACGACCGGCGGCAGCTTGCGCGATGCGGGCGAGATCAGCGCGAAGGGCTCGACCAGCAGGGGCTCGAGCGTGAGCGCCCGATGCGGCTCGGGGTTGGTGACCACCGCCATGTCGACGAGGCCGCGCTCGAGCCCTTCCATCAGTTGCGGCGTGAAGGCCTCGCGCACGCCGAGATGCACGCCAGCCAGGCCGTGATGGCAGCGCTCGAACACGCCGGGCAGCAGGATGCGCGCAAGCGTCGGCGAAACGCCGAGCACCGCCGAAAGATCGCCCGTCGCGCCCTCCCCGCCGAGCTGCTGGCGCACGCGCGCAGCCTCGGCCAGCATGCGCCGTGCCGATTCGTACAGCGTCGCGCCGGCCTGCGTGAGCCGCACGCCGCGCGGGCCGCGCTGGAGCAGTTGCACGCCAAGTTCGGCTTCCAAGTCGCGCAGCTGCCGTGTCAGCGCGGGTTGCGCAATGGCGACTGCCGACGCCGCCGCGGTGAAGCTGCCGGCATCCGCAATCGCGACGAAATAGCGCAGGGTTTTCAGATTCATATCAACATGATATGGCTGGCGACCAATTCGGCATTGGACGCCGGGGACGGCCATCCCTAGACTCGTCACCTTCGATACCCCGATGACATTCCGGAGACATGGGTGGCAACGACAGATAGCAAAACCATATGGGCCCGCGCGGAAAGCCTGCGCCACTTCATCGCCACGGCGCTGGTCCGCGTCGGACTTCCAGACACCGACGCCGACCGCGTCGCCACGCTGATGACCGAGGCCGACATGCAAGGCTCCGACGGCCACGGGGCGATCCGCCTTCCGCAGTACGTGCAGCGCATCGAGGCCGGCGGCATCAACGTCCGGCCCGAGATCCGCGTCGTGCATGAGCGTGCCGCGATGGCGGTGGTCGATGGCGACAACGGCATGGGGCACCTGGTGGTGTCGCGTGCTGTCGAGATCGCGATCGCCAAGGCGCGTGATGCAGGCGTGGCCTGGGTCGGCACACGCAACAGCAACCATGCAGGGCCGGCGTCGCTCTATGCGCGCATGCCGCTGGCGCACGACATGATCGGCCTGTACTTCGCAGTGGGCAACGCCAACCATCTGCCACCGTGGGGCGGGATGGAGATGCTGCTGTCCACCAATCCGATCGCGGCCGGCATCCCCGCGGGCGACGAGCCGCCGGTGGTGCTCGACATGGCGACGACCGTGGCCGCCTACGGCAAGGTCAAGGCGAAAGCCAAGCGCGGCGAACAGATGCCGGAAGGCTGGATGATCGACCGGCAAGGCCGTCCACTCACCGACCCCACCCGCGCGAGCGAAGGCTTCCTGCTGCCCATCGGCGGCCACAAGGGCTACGGGCTCGCACTCATCGTTGGGTTGCTCGCGGGCACTCTGCAGGGCGCAGCGATGGGCCGCGACGTGGTCGACTTCAACGTCGATTCGAAGACACCGACCAACACCGGACAAGCCATCCTCGTGATCGACCTCGCGGCTTTCGGCGGCGCGGGGCCCTTCAAGGGCGCCGTCGACACGCTGGTCCGCGACATCCGCGAGAGCGAGCGCCTGCCCGGTGTCGAGCGCATCTGGCTGCCAGGCGAGCAGAGCCATACACGCCGCGCCGCGAATGCGGAAAGCGGCGCACCGCTCGCCGCTGCGCTGGTCGATGATCTCGACCGGCTGGCGACACGACTCGGCATCGAAAAGCTGGAACGCTAGCCGCGCACCTCACACAAAACAAGACGGAGACAAGACGATGACATCCTTCCTGAACCGCCTGCTCGCGGTGGCCTGCCTTGCCTGCGCGGCGGTCACTGCGGCAGCCCAGGGCGCGTACCCGAACAAGCCGATCCGCATGATCATCCCGCTCGCGGCGGGCAGCGCGGTCGACAACGGCGCGCGCGTGCTGACGACGCGAATGGGCACGGAGCTGGGTTCCTCGTTCTACCTGGAGAACATCCCCGGCTCGGCAGGACTCATCGGTGCGGAACGCGTCGCCAAGGCCGCGCCTGACGGCTACACCATCGGCGGCTTCAACGACAGCGTCCTCACGATGGTGCCGAACATCTACAAGGCCACCTGGGATCCGCTGGAGGACTTCGTGCCGGTGTCGCTGGTCGGCACCATCGAATGGGGGCTGGTCGTGAAACCCGACTCGCCTTTCCAGACGGTGGCCGACTTCATCAAGGCCGCGAAGGCCAACCCGGCGAAGCTCAACTATGGCTCGGGCGGCAGCGGCAGTCCGCAGCATCTGGCGATGGCGATGTTCGCGCAGCGCGCGGGCATCGAACTGACGCATGTGCCCTACAAAGGCGCGACGCCGGCAGCCATCGCGGTGGCGGGCGGCGAGGTCGATGCCGCGTTCCAGGGGCTGGGCACTGTCACCTCGCTGATCGCGGGCGGCAAGCTGCGGCTGCTGGCAGTGTCGACACCTCAGCGTCTCGCGCAATACCCCGACGTGCCGACGGTCACCGAATCAGGGCTGAAGGACTTCTACTTCAACTCGTGGTTCGCCCTGGTCGCACCCAAGGGAACACCAGCGCCGATCATCGACCGCCTCTACACATCCATGCGCAAGTCGCTCGACGACGCCGAGACGCGCAAGCAGCTCGTCAACCTCGGAATCACCGTGCGCGGCACCACGCCCGCCGAGTTCGGCGCGGCACTGAAGGACCAGTACGCGCTCTACCGCAAGGTCATCCAGAGCAACAACATCAAGGCCGACTAAGCCACAAGGAATCCGCATGTTGCATTCGATCAACCCAGCAACGGGCGAAACGCTCGCCTCGTTCGAAGAACCCGATGCCAAGGCCGTGGACGCGGCGCTCGCCCGCGCAGCCGACGCCCAGCGCGGCTGGCGAAAGAAGAGCCCCGCCGAGCGCGCCAGGCTGCTCGTCAACGTCGCGGCGGTGCTGCGCAAGCACAAGGAAGAGTGGGCACGGCTCGCCACGCTGGAGATGGGCAAGCCGATCTCCGAGGCCCGCGCCGAAGTCGAGAAGAGCGCCGTCACGGCCGACTACTACGCGAACAACGCGCCGAAGATGCTCGACGACGTGCGTGTCGCGAGCAATGCGACCGACAGCCGCGTGGTCTTCGACCCGCTCGGCCTCGTGCTCGCGGTGATGCCGTGGAACTACGCGTTCTGGCAGGCCATCCGCGCCGCGGTCCCGGCGATTGCCGCCGGCAATGGCGTGGTGCTCAAGCACGCGGCCAACGTGCCGCAGTGCGCGATGGCGCTGCAGACCCTCTTCAGCGAAGCCGGCGCCCCGGAGGGCTTGTTCACGACGCTGCTGATTGGCTCTCCCCGCGTCGCGGACGTGATCGACGATCCGCGGATCGCCGGCGTGACGTTCACCGGTTCTACCCCCGCCGGTCGCGCAATTGCATCGCAGGCAGCCAAGGCGCTCAAGAAGCAGGTACTCGAGCTCGGCGGCTCCGATCCGTTCATCGTGCTCGCGGATGCCGACGTCGAGGCCGCCGCTGCGGTGGCGGTCAAGGCGCGCTTTCAGAACAACGGCCAGAGCTGCATCGCGGCCAAGCGCTTCATCGTCGAGGAATCGGTCGGCGACCGGTTCGCGAAGGCATTTGCAGCCGGCGCCGCGAAGTTGGTGCTCGGCGATCCGCTGGCAGACGCCACCACACTCGGGCCGATGGCACGCGGCAACCTGCGCGACGAACTCGACAAGCAGGTGCGCGCGAGCATCACCGAAGGCGCCACGGTGACCTTGGGCGGCAAGTTGCCGAGCGGCCCGGGCTACTTCTACCCGGCGACGGTGCTCGACCATGTGTCCCCCGACATGACCGTGGCGCGCGAAGAGACCTTCGGCCCCGCCGCAGCGATCCTGAGGGTGCGCAACGCTGACGATGCCGTGGCGCTGGCCAATGCAACCGAGTTCGGGCTCGGCGCAGCGCTCTGGACCGGCAACGCCGACCGAGCGCGAGCGCTGTCCCGCGAGATCGACGCGGGCGCCGTGTTCGTCAACGGCATGGTCGCCTCCGATGCGCGCCTGCCCTTCGGCGGCGTCAAGCACTCGGGCTACGGGCGCGAGCTCGGCATCTACGGCCTGCACGAGTTCACCAACGTGAAGACCGTCTGGACCGGCCCGGCCGTCTGAGTCTCCCCTTCCCTTCCACAAGCCATGACCCAACCCACGATCCTCCATCCCGCCGATCTCACAGCCTATGAGCGCGGCGGCGGCGCTCGCACGATTCCGCTGGTGACGCCGAAGCTCGGCGCGACCACGTTCATCAACGGCATCACCGAGTTCGGCCCCGGCGCAAAGATCGCCTGGCATTCGCACAACGCCGAAGAGAGCGTGATGCTGCTCGAAGGCTCGGCCGTCTTCGACATCGGTGACGAGCACTACGACCTCGAAGCGCAGGACACCACCTTCATCCCGCCCGGCGTGCCGCACCGGTTCCGCAACAAGTCCGAGACGCAGGGGATGAAGATCCTGTGGATCTACGGTCGCGTCGATGCAACGCGAACGCTGGTGGAAACCGGCGAGACGCGGCCGGTATCCGCCGAGCACACGTAGGCTTCATGCATTGGCCGCCAGGGCCTTTGCGATCGCCTCGCCCACCAGGGTGCCCGACTGGGGGTTCTGTCCGGTGATGAGGCGTCCATCGACGACGAGCTTGGGCGTCCACGGGGCGGACGACTCGTAGAGGCCGCCTTCGTCGGTGAGCGCACCCTGGAGGTCGAACGGCACGTCGGCCCGTGCATAGCCGTCTTCCTCCGCGGTCGAGAAGCCAGCCACCTTGCGGCCTTGCATCAGCGGCGTCCCGTCGGCGAGGGTGACGCCGAGCAGTGCCGATGGGCCGTGGCAGACGGCGGACACGATCTTGCCGGCGTCCCAGGCGCGCCGCACGGCTGCCTGCACTTCGGGGTTGCCGGTGATGTCGACCATCGGGCCCAGGCCACCGGGGAAGAAGATCGCGTCGTAGTCCAGCACGTCGACCTCGGACAGCTTGCGGCTGTGCGCCAGGCGGCGGTACGAATCGCTGGCCAGGAATGCGGCCTGCACCGGGTCATTGGCATCGAACCCATCCTCCGGGGGCTTGCCCCCTAGCGGCGAGGCGTATTCCACCGCGATGCCGGCCTTGTCCAGCGCCTCGAACGGGTGGGCGATCTCAGGGAAGAAGAATCCGGTCGCCCGGTTGTTCGGGCCGACGGCCGCTGCGTTTGTCACAACAAACAGTACATGCTTCACGCTCATGATTGACTCCTTGATTCAATGAATGCCCGGCGATACCGGGTGAGGTGAAGATTAAGGAATCAACCGCATCGCGAGTAGATGCGCGGATGTTGACGGATTGACTCAGCCGATTTGACAATCGACCCCATGAATCATCCCGTCTCGCCGATCCTCGACGAACTGCGAGCGATGGCGGTCTTTGCCACCGTCGTGCGCACTGGCAGCTTTGCCGCCGGCGCCCGCGCGCTGGGCCTGACCCGGGCTGTGGTGAGCCACCACGTTCGCAGCCTGGAGACCAAGCTGGGCGTGCCTCTGGCGCAGAGGAGCACGCGCAGCTTCAGTCTGACGCCCGCCGGCGAGGCATTTCGCGTGCACTGCGAGCGCTTGCTCGACGAAGCACATGACGGCATCCGTGGCATGGAGTTGCTGCGCGCCGAGCCGCGTGGGGAAGCCCGCATCACCTGCTCGCATCACTTTGGCAACAAGCGCATCCTTCCGGCGTTGCTGGACTTCCGCCGGCGCTATCCGGCGATCCGCCTCCACGTCGCGATGAACGACGCCAACGTCGACCTCGTGCAGCAAGGCATCGAACTGGCCGTGCGCGCCGGTCCGCTGGCGGATTCGGAACTGGTCGCGCGTCGACTGGTGAGTGAGCCGACGATGCTGTGCGCCTCGCCCGCCTACCTCCGCCGCCACCGCACACCGGCGACGGTGGAAGAACTCGCGGAGCATCGCTGGGTGGTCTATCCGCCGAGTCAGCGCGCATTGACAGCAACCCGCGACGGACAGTCCATCGAGGTGCCGGTACGGGGCGACATCGTCACCGACAGTGCGGCGTCGCGCCTGGCATTCGTGCTGGCCGGCGAAGGCATTGCACGTCTACCCGCCTACGACGCCGCTGCACCACTCGCCTCCGGCGAACTGGTGCACGTGCTGCCGGAGTTGGAGACACCCGCACTCGATATCTACCTGGTGCACGGCAGGCGCATCGGCCCGAGTGCACGGCTGCTTCGGGACTTTCTCCTGGCGGCGATGCAGGAAAGCGTCTAGCTGAAGCGCACGGCCGGGTCGGGCGCAATGCGCTCGCTCACCCCGCGCGCAGGCTCGTCGGCACGGCCGGCATTGCCAACCCGGCCCAGCAGGAAATGGGAGAGCGCGGGAATCAACACCAGCGCCCCCACCATGTTCCAAAGGAACATGAAGGTCAGCAGGATGCCCATGTCCGCCTGGAACTTGATGGGCGACCACGCCCAGGTGACCACGCCCGCAGCCAGCGTCACGCCGACCAGCGCGACCACCTTGCCCGTAAAGCGCAGTGCATGGCGATACGCATCGGCCAGCGAATCACCGGCCCGCTGGCGCGCAAGCTGGATGCTGAGCAGGTAGAGCGCGTAGTCCACGCCGATGCCCACTCCGAGTGCGATCACCGGCAGGGTCGCGACCTTCACGCCCATGCCGAGCATCACCATCAGCGCTTCGCAGAGGATCGAGGTGATCGCGAGCGGCACGACCGCAACCACCACGGCCCGCCAACTCCGGAAGGTGACGAAGCACAGCGCGATCACGCCCAGGTACACATAGCCCAGCATCATCAGGTTGGCCTGCTTGACCACGATGTTGGTCGCGGCCTCGATGCCGGCACTGCCCGCTGCAAGCAGGAAGCGGCGCTGGGGCGCGTCGTGCTCGGTGGCGAACTGCTCGGCGGCCTTGACCACGCGGTCCAGCGTCTCCGCCTTGTGGTCTGCAAGGTACGCCACCACCGGCATCACCGAGCATTCGTTGTTGAACAGCTCCGGATTGCTGACGCTCGCGGTGCGCGCCGCGTAGTTGAGTACATCCTGGTTGGGCGAAAGCGTCAGCCACTTGGGGTTGCCCTCGAACGACCCCGCGGTGATCTTGCGCACCGCATCCGGCAGCCCCACGGTGGCCTGCACGCCGGGCACCTGCTGCAGCGTCCATGCAAGGCGGTCCGCCTCCACCAGCGTCGCGTATTCGAGGCAGCCTTCCGGCGGCGTCTTCACGATCACCGCGAACTGGTCGCTCGACAGTGCATAGCGCTCGCCGATGTAGGCGTTGTCT
The DNA here is from genome assembly GCF_014192575.1 of Variovorax sp. Sphag1AA. Lineage (GTDB taxonomy): Bacteria > Pseudomonadota > Gammaproteobacteria > Burkholderiales > Burkholderiaceae_C > Variovorax. The sequence continues at coordinate 537,300 of NZ_JACHYC010000003.1, forward strand.
ATGTTGTAGCGGGCGTCGGGCTTCAGCTCCGACACGCCCGCATCGAGATCGCCGATCTTCAGCCGCGTGCTCACTGCGAGGCCGACCGCGGACAGCAATACCGCCGATGCAACTGCCGCCGTCGCCCAGCGCCGATGCGAGAAGCGCTCCAGCCATCGCCAGATCGCACCCGGTTCGCCCTGCTCCGCACGCACGCTGCGCGCAGCAGCCTTGGAGCTCACTCCGGTGTACGACAGCATCACCGGCAGCAACACGAGGTTGGTGAACACCAGCAGCGCCACGCCGACGCTCGCGGTCACCGCAAGCTCGCGGATCACGGGAATGTCGATCAGCATCAGCACTGCGAAGCCCACTGCGTCCGCCGCGAGCGCAGTCAGGCCCGCGAGGAAGAGCCGCCGGAAGGTGAAGCGCGCGGCCACCAGCCGGTGCATGCCCCGGCCGATGTCCTGCATGATCCCGTTCATCTTCTGCGCGCCGTGCGATACGCCGATCGCGAAGACGAGAAAGGGCACGAGGATCGAATATGGATCGAGTTCGTGGCCCAGCATCGTCACCAGCCCCAGTTGCCACACCACCGCGACGAGCGAGCAGGCGATCACCAGCACCGTGCTGCGCACACAGCGCGTCCACGCAAGGATGATGATCGCCGCCACGGTCGCAGCGGCCGCGAAGTAACCCATCATCTGCTGCAGGCCGGCGAGCAATTCCCCGACCACCTTCGCGAAGCCGACGATGCGGATCTCGAGCTGCGGCGAACCGTCAGCACCGTTCGCATAGCGCCCGCGAATGTCCTCGAGGCGGCGAGACAGTTCCCAATAGTCCAGCGCCGCGCCGGTGCGCACATCTTTCTCCATCAGCGGCACGAAGATCATGCTGGAGCGGAAGTCCTTGCCGACGAGGCTGCCGACGATCTGCGCACGGGCGATGTTGAGCTTCAGCTGCTCGGTGCTGCGCGGCGATCCGTCGTAGTTGTCGGGCATCACGGGGCCGCCGGTCAGGCCCTCTTCCGTTACTTCGTTCCATCGAACCACCGGCATCCACAGCGACTTCACGTTGGCCCGGTCCACCCCGGGCATCAGGAAGAGTTCGTCGTTGATCTTCTTCAGCGTCTGCAGATAGGCCGCGTCGAAGATGTCGCCGCTCTTGTTCTCCACCACGATCCGCACCGCGTTGCCGAGGCCTCGCAGCTCGCCCCGGTTGTCGAGGAAGTTGCGGATGTAAGGCTGGTTGTGCGGGATCGTCTTCTCGAAGGCGGCGTTGAGACTCACCTTCGAAGCCTGCCAGCCGAGCAGTACCGTTGTCAGCAGGCAGGCGATGACGACGAAAAGCCGGTGGTTGAAGATCAACCGCTCGATGCGGCTGCCCGATGCGCGATCGAAGTCTTCGGGCTCGCGAATTGTTTGCATGTCCTTGATTCCTGTGCCGACCGGCTCAATCGATGGATTCCATCCGCACGCCGCCGATGCCGGCGAGCGCCATCGCACCCTTGCCGGGACTCGCGAGCGAAAACACCGGCGTCGGGTTCGCGCGCTGGATCGGGTGGAAGGTCTCTGCGTTGTCGTGGCTCACGAGCAGATGACCGGCCTGGCTCGCAAGCACGACCGCGCCGCTTTCGCGCACGGTGCCTGCGGCAATGCCCGCGCCAAGGCCGGTCGCGACCCGGTTCCAGTTCGCGCCGCCATCCGTGCTGCGCCACACGTTGCCGCGCAGGCCGAAGACCAACGCCATGTCAGCCGTGCCGGTCACGCCGAACAGCGTGCCCTGATAGGGGAATGGCAGATTCACGAAGCGTCTGGTCTCGCGGTCGAAGCGCAGCACCAGGCCCTGCTCGCCAACGATGAAGAGCGCGCCGCCTGCGGGACGCATCGCATAGAGATGCAGGCCCTTTGGGTTGTCGATGGCATCGAAGAGCGTCCAGTGCCCGCCGCCGTCCACGGTCCGAAGTGCGAGGCCGAATGCGCCGATCGCATAGCCCTTCTGTGCATCCTCGAACCACACGTCGAGAAAACTGCGATCAGCCGTCGGGTCGGCATCGTTCTGCCGCGCCCACGTCGCGCCGCCATCGGTGGTGTGGAGGATCACGCCCTCGTGCCCCACCGCCCAGCCCTGCTTCGCATCGACGAAGCAGAGCGCGGTCAGATCGGAGCTCACCGGCACCGCCGCCTGCGACCAGTTCCTGCCGTCGTCCGAATACAGGATGTGCCCGCGCTGCCCGGCGGCGACGATGCGGCCGCCCGCCATTGCCAGCGCATTGAACGGCGCGCGCTGCGCGAGTTGCGTCATTGCCGCGGGCACCTTCGGCGGCGGCTGGAACACCGCCTCGGCCGAGGCCACGCTCGCAAGGAGCGCTGCGCAGGCCAGCACGCCCGCCTGAAGGGCCCGACCCGGCATCAGCGAACTCCCTGCCCTGCGAGGCTGTCCGGCGTCCACGCGCCGTCCGGCTGCAAGGCGCTCATGAACTTCACGCCTCCGGTGCCGGGCCAGATGTTGATGTAGTAGCTGCCCGAGATCAGGTCGTAATGGCCGGCCGTGCTGATCGGTGCGTTCGCGTCGTAGGCCTGGTTCAGGTAGGCGAAGCCCGCGCGCCAGAGCTGGCCGCGGCCGTCGTACTGGTCGCTCGCGACCACTGTCCAGCTGTCTTCATCCACGTAGAAGGTGCGACGCGAGTAGATGTGGCGCTGGCCTTCCTTCAGCTTCGCCTCGACCACCCACACGCGGTGCAGCTCCCAGCGCACCACCGACGGATTGATGAACTTCGCCTGGAACACATCTTCCGGCTTGTCGTTGTACGAGAAGCGGTAGGTGTTGTAGGGGATGTAGAGCTCCTTCTTGCCGACGAGCTTGAAGTCGTAGCGGTCCAGCTTGCCGTTGAAGAGGTTCACGTCGTCATAGGTCGACATGCCGTTGGTGCCGGGGTTCGGCGTGTCGTAGGCGATGTCCGGAGCGAGGCGCACGCGGCGCTGCCCCGGCAGGTACTGCCACGCGCGGCGGCCCTTGTCGGCGTAGTTGACCGGGTCCATCGCGAGCAGCGATTCGCCGGCGCGACGCGCGGGACCGGTGTAGCTCGCACGGGCGCGGTTGAGCACCACCGGCTCGTCGGTCCTCGATTCGTCGTAGTAGGGGTACTCCATCGTCCACGAGCCCTGGGACGAGAGCACCAGCTTGCCGTTGCTGTCGACGTTGTAGGCCGAGTACTTCGGCACCTGGAACGACAGGCCCTGGTAGCGCGCCTGGAAGTTCAGCATCACCTCGTTGCCGTTCGCCGGGATCGGGAACGGAATGCCCGCGCGCGCACCGGACATGCCGAGCCCGTCGTCGGTCATCTTCGCGCGCGCCGCATTCTTGAGCGTGTTGTCGATGACGAACTTCGGGTAGGCGACGGTGCGGTAGCTCGGGTACACATCGATGCGGAAGTCGCCGTAAAGCTTCATCAGCGCCTTGGTGCCTTCGCTGAGCTTGTCTGCGTACTTGTCGGCGTTCTTCGCGTCGATCGAGAAGAGCGGCTTCTCGTTGGCGAATGGATCGGGGCGCACCGCGCCGGCCTTGTCGAAACCGGCAGGCGGCGCAGTGAGGCCGCCGGTGTAGGCCGGGATGGTGCCGTCCTTGTTGCCGGCCTTCTCCGCCCCGAAGGGCGTGAGGTCGTTGCCGAGGCGCTTGACTTCCTCTGGGCTCGGCGCCGCGTGTGCCGGCGCAATTTGCATGAACGGCAGGAGCAAGGCTCCCGCGCAGATGATGGCTGATGCTTGTGTCTTCATGATGCGGATCAGAGCGTGGTCTTGAAAGTGAAGAAGACGGCGCCGCGGTCCTTCAGCAGCGCGGTGCTGCCATTCGCCACGGTGACGGCGCCGGTGGGTCCCGTGACGTAGTCGCCGAAGTAGCCGACATACTTCAGCTCGAAGCGGTACTTGCTGTAGAGGTCGAGCGCAAACCCGGCGGACCAGCTGCCCGCGCCCTCGTTGCCGCCGAAGGTGACGGCCGAGTTGCCCGACAGGCCGCGCGAATAACTCATCGGCATCGAGAGGTCGCCACCCGGGAACACCTGGTACCAGGTCGGCGAGAAGTTGAACGCAAGGCCGAAGTAGTCGCGGCTGACCTTGTCGATGGCGGTGTAGTTGTCGCGACCCTTGAAGTAGGCAGCACCCTGTGTCACCGAATTCCAGCGGTTCCATGTCAGTTCCGCGGCCCAGGTCGCGCTGTTGAATAGCGGCGTCGAGCCTAGCGAACCCAGCGCGTTGAGCACGCCGTGCGAGGTGTTGCCGCGCGCACCGAGCAGATCGCCCGGCTTCGGCAGCGCCGCGACCGAAGTGACACTGACCGCATCGCTCACTAGCGGCATGTTGCGGCGGTAGTTGAGGTCGAAGCCGAAGCTGATGCCGGCGATCTGCTTCGCGAGGCTCACGCCATACAGGTCCACGTCGCCGCCATAGGCCAGGAAATACTGACGCACCCCGGTGGTCTTGACGATCACCTGCGGCAGGCGGTCGGAGAAGTTGCGCACGTACAAGCCCGCCGTGCCGTCGAGCCACTGCGGGCTCCAGCGCGAGGCCAGGCCCCAGTCGCCGCTGTCCTTCGGCCGGATGTCCGGGCCGCGCAGCGCACGCACGCCCGGCGCGAGGAAGAGCGACTCGCCGCCGAACTGCAGCGCATCGTTGAAGCCGAGGTAGGTGCCGCCTTCCGGCGCGCGCGTCGCCTGCCAGTCAAGAAAGTACTGTGCCGCGAACGACAGCTCCGGCGTGGCCTGCAGCGTGCCCGAGAGCTGGTTCAGAGGGCGATACAGCTCCTTGGCCTCGATGCCCGGGCTCGCGAAAGCCTTGGCCTGGTCGAGCGGCGCCTGCGCATAGGTCACGCCGTGGATCGCGCCGCCGCCGAGCAGCGCCTCGCCCCAGTTCACCGTGTGTTGGCCTGCGCGAACGCTGGTCGGCGCATCGCCCAGGTTGAAGTTGCCGAACACGAACGCGTCGAGGATTTCACCCGACGGCCCCCTGTAGTAGCGCTTCGCGTAGTCGCTGATGCCGAAGGCCGGCCGGCCGTTGTCCAGGTGATTGGACGTCGCAAGGCTCGTGTTGTCGAAGCCGCCCGCATAGGCATCGTCGTACCAGCCCGCTGCGCTCACGCGCGCCCCGATCTGCTTGCGATAGACCACGTCGAACTCCGACAGCAGATCGACGCGGTTGTTGACGATGCTGTTGTTGCCAAAGTTGCGGTCGCCGTCGTCCGCGCCGATGTTGCGCAGGATCGCCGGGTCTTGCGACTGCACGCGGCGGCCCAGGTTGTAGCGGACGGTGTTGTCCCACCGCATTTCGACGTCGTCGTTGCCGGTGTTGATCTCGAACGCCGCCGCGCCGGCGCAAAGCCCCGCGCAAAGCGCCGCTACCGCGCTGGCCAGTGCGTGCTGCCGCAGCCGCTGCCGTTTGTCTTCCATGCCTGCCATTCCTTGTCTTCTCCTCGTTTCGTTGGTGGGGTGTTGAGCTACTGGGGCGATACGGTAGGTCGGTGGGTGGGTGCGAATCGCCACCCGAGGCGGGGGGCCGGGTTGACCCCTGAGTGCAAACCCTCGGGGCTCTCCCCGAATCGGGTGGCGACGCATGGGTGGGTGCGCCGATCTACTCCGAGCCCATGACCACCCACTACGACTTCATCGTCATCGGCGCTGGCTCCGCCGGATGCGCACTTGCCGCACGATTGGCCGACGGCGGAAACCACAGCGTGGCCCTGCTCGAAGCCGGCCCGCACGATCGCAGCCCCATGGTCACCACGCCGGTGGCACTCGCTGTGACGGCGGTGCAGCGCGGCGCGCGCAACTACGCCTTCAGGACTGAACGGCAGTCATCGCTCAACCAGCGTCGCGGCTTCCAGCCGCGCGGGCGTGGGCTCGGCGGAAGCTCGTCGATCAACGGCATGGTCTACATCCGCGGCACGCCGAGCGACTACGACGGCTGGGCTGCGCTCGGCTGCAGCGGCTGGGCATGGAACGACGTGCTCCCCTACTTCAAGCGCTCGGAATGCAATGAGCGCGTGGCCGGACGCGACGACGATCCGCTGCATGGCGGACGCGGACCGCTGAACGTGGCGGACTTGCGCTCGCCGAACCCTTTCTCGCAGCTCTTCGTCGAAGCCGCGGAGGCGGCAGGCTTTGCACGCAACGACGACTTCAACGGCCCGGCCCAGGAAGGCGTCGGGCTCTACCAGGTGACCCAGCGCAACGGCGAGCGATGGAACGCGGCGCGTGCGTACCTGCACGGCCGCGGACGAACGAACCTCAACGTGCTGCCCGGCTGCCAGGTGCAGCGCATCGTCTTCGAAGGAAAGCGCGCGGTCGGCGTCGCGGTGGTGCGCGGCGGGCACGAAGCCCTGCTGCACGCACGCCGAGAAGTCATCGTGAGCGCGGGCGCCTTCGGCTCCCCGCAGTTGCTGATGCTCTCCGGCATCGGGCCTGCCCCGCATCTCCAGTCGCTCGGCATCGCGCCGATCCACGACAGCCCCGAAGTCGGATTGAACCTGCAGGAGCATGTGGACGTGCTGCTCGCGGAGCGGCTCACGACGACCGACCTCTTCGGCGTCTCGTGGCGCGGCGGCGTGCGCATGGCACTCGAACTCGGGCGCTATCACAGCCGTCGCAGCGGCATGTGGTCGAGCAATCTCGCGGAGGCCGGTGCGTTCCTCAAGAGTCGACCCGAGTTGGCCGAGCCCGATCTGCAGCTTCACTTCATTCCCGCGCTGGTGGACCGCAAGGACCGCTTCGGCCACGGCTATTCATGCCATGTCTGCGTCTTGCGACCGCGAAGCCGCGGTACCTTGCGCCTGGCATCGTCCGATCCGCGACGCGCACCGCAGATTCACCTCAACATGCTTTCGGACCCGCATGACATGGACGCGCTCGTGGCCGGCACGAAGATCGTGCGGCGCATCCTTGCGCAGCCACCACTGGCTCGCTTCGGCGCACGACCGCTGCATCACGCGCATCTGCAATGCGACGGGAGCGACGATGAAGCGATCCGCGAGTTGATTCGCGCGCGCGCCGATACCGCATACCACCCCGTCGGCACCTGCCGCATGGGCTCGGATGCCGGTTCGGTGGTGGACCCGCAGTTGCGGGTGCGTGGCGTCGAAGGCCTGCGCGTGGTCGATGCGTCGATCATGCCGACGCTGATCGGCGGCAATACGAATGCGCCGACGATCATGATCGGGGAGAAGGCGGCAGATTTGATCCTCGGGCAATGATCTGCATCAAGGTCCGGCATCCACCCGCACGCAAAATGACTCGCTTCCGTCACCGCTGGACAAGCTGGAGTTATGAATGCGACTACTACGCCGGATTGCCGCTACGAATCGACTGACGGAGCTCGTCGGGTTGGAAGAGACCCGAAGAGCCGAAGACTACGAACGCAAGGGCTGGGTCACGATTCGCCGAACCAGGATGATCGGTGGCGGCCCCGACGACTTCCAGACCGTGTACGCCCAGATCACCGACGCAGGGCGCGATGCGCTTCGCGGCGGCTCTGATTGACCTTGTTGACGGGCTGACCGGACGGGCGCAGCATTTACCGCTGGACGGACATTCGGGGAACGCTCCATGGCCCATCGTCACTGGGAAGCCTTGATCTCTGGCGTTGCCCTGGCAGCGGGCACGGCCGCCTTCGCTCAACAAGACATCGACGCCGCAATGGCGCGCTATGAACGCACCATCGCCGCATGCAACAGCGGCAATCTGCCCCGTCCGGAGCGCGATGCGTGTGTGCGTGATGCCGGGCAGGCATTGGACCGCGTACGAAGGGGGCAGTCGTCTGCCACCGACATCACCACGCCCGATGGTCGCGCGACGGTCATCCTCCCACAAGCCGCACCACTACCCCGCAGTGGCTCCGACATGATCACGTCGCCCGACGGGGACTCGACGATCGTCCTCCCCGCCGACGGGTCGAGGCCGCTGTCACAGTGATCGTCTGCGGTACAGCTTCGCGTGTTCGAGCGTGTATTCCTGCAGCGGCCCCAGACGGACTTCAGTCGGGGTTAGTTGCTCGCGGGGCTTGATGTAGACCTGCACGCCAAGCGTCGTCCTTTGCGCATCCCCTAGCGTCTCGACCTCCAGCGTCACCCGCCGGTAGCCGTCCGGCTCTGTGATTCGCTCCAGAGCGTCCATGGCCGCAAGCGCAGGTTCATCGACCTCGAAGACCTGACCAACGACCTGCTCGCCCTCTCCTGCCGCATCCACCAGCCAAGGGGTAAAGCGCTCACCGACCAGGTAAAGCGGATATCGCTCCACTGTCATGAAGGTCCCTCCGACGCGCACGCCCTTGTTGGTCGTGAAGTTCGGGAAACCTTCCTTCAGTGTTCCGAAGACGAATACGAGGTTTGGCATGGAAAGTCACGAAAGGAGGCTGCGGCGATTGTCCTCCTCTCACTTGCAAGGCGAAGGTCCAACGACCCGTCGCTATACTTCAAAGCGTCACGTCAACAAAAGATGTGACCGGGATTGGCGTCCCGCTGAAGTTCTGCGACGAAAGCCGCAGCCACTACCGCAGTAGTCCTGCGGCTTCGTCGTTCGTGCCACCATTTTTGGCGGCTCGGGCGGGGAGCCTCACGGCTCGCCGGTTCTCGCAGGAGCTTCCCGGTACGCCAACCCGTTCGAGCTGCCGCCCCCGATTGGCGTCGGGTGCGGCGGTTGTTGCAAACCGAAGTTCCTGGAGGCCACCCATGGTCCACCCTACTTGCGCGCCCGCGCGCCCCCCCAGAATCGCCCCCCGACAGCGCAATCGCGTCTCACACCGAGCTCGACCCAGCCGCGTCGTGGCAACAGGCCAAGGACGAAATCGAGGGGATGCGCAATGCACAGCGCTGCCTTCAATGCATCACCGATCTGCTGCATGACGCGCAAACGGTGCCGAGCGATCAGAGACGTTTCGACAGCGCCGACGTGAGTGCCCTGATCTCACTCGTCGTTGCTGAATTCCAGCGTCACTCGAAAGGCGCGTGGGGCCACGCGATGACGCTCATGCCCCACTGGCTCGCACACGCCTGAACGGCCTCAGGGTTCGACGACGTGGAACATGGCGTCGAACTCTTCGAGCATCCCCAGGAGGCGCGCGACGCTGCCCGCATCGCCTTCGACGTTGATCGCGCCCTGCTCCACGAGCCGCTCGAACGCAGGGCCGAGGCCGGCGCGGTCCATCTGCAATTCCGTCAGCGCCGCGCGGCCGAGCGAAACGCGCGCGGTTGCCTTGCCCCGGCACGCGCCGGGCAGATAGGTCATCGTCGCGTTCTCCAGCGTCATCGCCCAGCGCTCGTCGGTCTCCGGGTTGAACCACTCGACCTGCATGTGCAGACCTTCGGCCTGCGCCGCATCGAGGCGCACCGCGAAGGAATCGAGCAGCAACTCGAGCGGCAGCACCGAGACGATGTCGCGGCTCACATGGCTGCGGCGGATGTTGGGCACACCCTTGCGAAGCTCCTGCGCGCCGAGCAGGTACGCGTTGCGCCATGTCGAGGATTCGGCCGCGAATCCGAGTTGTTCCAGCGCGTCGGCGCAGAGAGCGCGCGCGTCGGCGTTGTCCGGCTGCGCGAAGACGAGATGGTTCGTGACCTCGGCCACCCAGCGATGCTCGCCGCGCGCGAAATCGGCGCGAGCCCGCTCCAGCAGTGCTTCGGCGCCGCCCATGTAGTCGACGTAGCGCGGGCCGGACTTCTCGGGCGGCAGCGCGTGCAGGTGCGCGGGGTTGCCGTCGTACCAGCCGAGGTAGTGCTGCACGATGGCCTTCACGTTGTGCGAGATGGTTCCGTAGAAGCCCTTGTTCGACCACGTGTCCGCGAGTGACGGCGGCACTTTCATCGCCTCGGCCACTTCGATGCCGGTGAGGCCGCGGTTCATCAGCCGCACGGTCTGGTCGTGCAGGTGCTTGTAGAGGTCGCGCTGCTGGCGCAGATAGGTACGGATCTTCTCGTTGCCCCAGGTCGGCCAGTTGTGCTGCGCGAAGACCACGTCTGCGGTCGGTGCGTAGCGGTCGAGCGCCTCATCGAGGTAGCGTGACCACAGTCGCGCATCGCGCACCTGCGCGCCACGCAGCGGGCAGAGGTTGTGCAGCGTCTGCACGCCGATCTCGGCCGTGTTGAGCGCACGCAGCGTCGGGAAGTGCATGAACATCTCCGACGGCGCTTCGCTCTCCAGCGCGAGGTGGAAGATGATCTCCACGCCGTCGATGACGTGCGTTTCGACTTCCATCTCGATGGTCCGTGTCGGCGGGATGAGCGTCATGGTGCCCATCGGCGCGCCCTTGCCGATGCCGCAATCGACCTGCCCGCACACGCTGCGCGGCAGCGTCGCACCGGACTGGAACATGCCGCGCCGCATCATCGCGTTGCCCGCGATGACGTTCTCCGAGACGGTGTGCCACATGAACCCATGCGGCGCGATGATCGGCACGCGCCGCGCGATGGCATCGGTCTCGTCGAGCACGCCACGCGCGCCGCCGAAGTGGTCGGCATGACTGTGGGTGTAGATCAGGCCCGTGACCGGGCGGTCGCCGCGATGCGCGCGGTAGAGCTTCAATGCGGCTTCGGCGGTCTCCGAAACGGTGAGCGGGTCGATCACGATCACGCCGGTGTCGCCTTCGATGAAGCTCACATTCGCGATGTCGAAGCCGCGCACCTGGTAGATGTGGTCGGTGACCTTGAACAGGCCGTGCGCCATGTTCAGCCGCGCCTGCCGCCACAGGTTGGGATGCACCGTGGGCGCAGGCTGCGGGTCGTCGAGGAAGGCGTAGTCACGCAGCGTCCACACGACCCGGCCCTTTGGGTCTCGGATCTCCGCGTCGGGAATGCTGCCGATAAAGCCGCGCGAGGCGTTGTCGAAATCGCTGTTGTCTTCAGCGGCGAGAAACTTGTCGATGGCGTTCATGGAACTCACTGGCTGCAGGCGATATGCGACGCGGGTTGAGGATGAAAAAGCTCTTCCACGAGATGAGCGCGGCGCGCACGCGTGGTGGCCTGGTTGACGTAGCCCTTGTCGGCGATCTCGTTCGCGTCGATGGAGGGCGGTTCAGCCATCAGCATGAGGCGCTCGACACGCAGGCTGCTCGTGGCGGTAACGGCCCGCAGGCGCTGGCGAATGGCGTCCACCACCGTGGGGTGCTGCACCAGCGTGGCTGCGTCGAGTCCGGCGAGTTCAGGCGCGAGGCGCTGGCATTCGGCGACGTTGGGCCACGCCAGCGCGGCAACGAAGTCACGGTCGTGGCCGCAGATCACCGCATCGCTGATGAGCGGCGCGCACTGGTCCACCAGCGACAGCCGGAGCGCGCCCGTGCGGACCCAGGTGCCGTTGACGAGCTTGAAGTCCTCGACCACGCGGCCCACGAAGCGCAGGCCCTTGGCCGGATCGTTCTGGTCGACCAGCGTTACCGCGTCGCCGATGCGGAAGTAGCCCTCTTCGTCGAGTGCGGCTTCGGTGAGGTCGGGCCGCTTCACATAGCCGCCGAAGTCGAAGCCGGCACGCAACCGGATCTCGTAGCGCCCGTCGACGCCTTCGAGCGGCACCAGCTTGGCCTGCGCGCCCGGGCGCGGCACGCCGATGTTGCCGAGGTCGTCCTCGTCGCCGGTGAAGAAGCAGCCGGAGCCGCAGGTCTCGGTCGAAGCCAGTCCGGTATGGAAGGGAACATGCCGGCCCACGGCGGCCGTGGCTGCGCGCTGCACGCGCTGCCACACTTCGCGCGGCAGGCTCGCGCCGCCGTATCCGAAGCTGACGACCCGCGCGCACAGGCTCTGCGCGAGCGCCGGGTCACGCTCCAGCTCGGACGCCAGCATGGCCCATGCCGAGGGCACGCTGTTGAACACGCTCGGCGAGACCTCGCGCAGGTTGCGCACCGTGCGCTCGAACATGCCCGGCACAGGCCGGCCGTCGTCGATGTGGTGCGACGCGCCAGTGAGCATCGAACGGTTGAAGTTGACCATCAACCCGAATGCGTGGTGCCACGGCAGCCAGTCGAGGAAGACCGGATCCTGCTCGGTGAGGTGGCTGAAGATGTTGTCGAGATAGCGGACCATGAAGGCCAGCGCGCCGAAATTGGTCGCGACGCCCTTGGGCACACCCGTTGAGCCGGAGGTGAACAGCACGCGCGCGACATCCTGCGGACGGATCGCAGCGTGGGCCGCTTCGACCGCGGCGCGGCGCTCGGGCGTGAGTTCGGTGGCGATCAGGCTTTGCCAACTCACCTGCCCGGTGCCTGCGCCCTGTCCAGCGATCACCTGCACGCCGGGCGGCGACATGGCCAGCAGTGCATCGAGTGCGGGGCCGAAGGGCTGCATGGCCTGCACGAAGACGGCCGCCGGCGGCACCAGTTCGGCCACGCCCTTCAGGCGCGCGAAGTCGCGGCTGAGCAGCGAATAGGCCGGCGAGACCGGCGCCGTGGGAATGCCGACGTATTCCGCCGCCATGAAAAGCACTGCCTGCTCGATGGAATTGCCGGACAGCATCATCAGCGGCTGCTGCTGGCCCAGCCCCATCTCCAGCAAGGCGGCGGCCACGGACTGGGCCTGGCGCCAGAACTCGCGCCAGGTGATGCGCCGCCAGCCGCCGGCGGGATCGCGCTCGCAGATCGCCGGCGTGTCGCCGCGGCGTTCGGCCCAGTACGGGAGGAATTCCGCGAAGCTGCGGTGGTCCGCCGGCGCGAGGGCGTCTTTCGGGGTCAGGATCAGGGTGCCGTCGGCGCGCGTCTCGACGTGGATCTCGGAAGCTGGGGTCATGTCGTCTTGTCTCCGGGTCGCTGTTCGTTGCCCGTGACAGTACCGCCGGCACCCACCGTGGCAACCACCCGAGCCGGGGGGCGGGGTTTCCACCCGCTCCCGAGTTGGCAGAATGACGAACCGCATGGAGACGCGACACCACGATTCATCCCATGACGCCGCGGGCGCGCGGCTGGCCCCGCCCCGCGGTGCGCCGCGCTTCATCGCGCGCGAGCCGCTGATGTCGCGGCTGGCCGAGGCGCGGCGCCGGCGCTGCATCGTGATCTCGGGCCCCGCCGGTTCGGGCAAGACCTCGCTGCTCGCCGCATGGCGGCAGGTGCTGGTGCCGCTGGGTTTCGACATTGCGTGGCTGACGGTGACGCCGGAGGACAACGACGTCTCGCGCTTTCTCGACGCGCTGGTGGCCGGCTTCGCGCAGGTCGACGGGGGCATCGTGCGCGAGGCGGCGCTGCTCGGCGGCGACCGCAACGACAACGACGCGATCGAGCGGCTCATCGTCTCGCTGGTGCGTGGCATTGCGGCGCATCCGCGCGAGCTGGTGCTGGTGCTGGACGACCTGCACCACCTCACGCATCCCGACATCCTCGCGGCGCTCGACTGGCTGCTGGACTACGCACCGCCCAATCTGCATCTCGCGCTCTCGTCGCGCGGCACGGTGCGGCTCGCGCTCGAACGGTTGCGCGCGCAGGGGCACACGCTGGACATCGGCCTGCGCGAGCTGCGCTTTTCACTGCAGGAGACCGAGGACTTTCTGAAGACGCAGGTCGGCGAGCTGGACCCGCGCACGACCCGCATGATCCACGAGCTGACCGATGGGTGGATCGCGGGCCTGCAACTGCTGTGCGTCGAATGGAAGAAAAAATACCCCGCGGGTGCGCCCCCGGCAGGCGATGCGTTCAACCACGTACCGATCCGCGATGCGCAAGGCTTCGCGCGGTACTTCGAGGCGGAAGTGCTGTCGCAGCTTTCTCCGGAGGCACTGGAGACGCTCACCTGCCTCGCGCCCTGTCGCCGGTTCAACGCCGCGCTCTGTGCAGCGATAAGCGGACACCTCGCACCAGCCGCGATGGCACTGCTGGTGCGGCTCGAAGCGGACGATCTTTTCGTCGTCGCGATGGATGGCGGCGAGCCGGACACCTGGTATCGGCTGCATCCCCTGTTGCGCGAAACCCTCTTGCGTCGCTTTGCGCTGCTCGCTCCCGCACGCCAACGCGACGTGCATGCGCGCGCAGGGGCGTGGTTCCGCGATCGGGGGCTGATCGACGATGCGGTGCGCCATGCCGTGCAGGCGGGCGAAGAAGACCGCGCGGCCGACCTGGTGGAGCAGCGCGCGGTATCGCTCTTCTCGCGCGGCGAACGGCGGCATCTGATTTCTCTGCTGCGCCAATTGCCGGACGAACAGATCAACAAGCGCTTCGGCCTGCGCCTGTGGATGGCGCGCTCGCAGCTCTATCAGCGCGAACTCGATGCATGCGAGCAAACCGTCGATGGCATGGAGCGCGACGTGGGCGGCGGCGATGCGGGACAGCGCTTCAACATCGCCATGCTGCGCGCCGCGCTGGCGGTGCAGCGCGACGACACCGACAGCGCGCTCGTGCTGCTGCCAGACATCCTGCAGGCACCGCCTGACGCCGATGCGCTGGCGCTCGGCGGGCGCGACAACCTGCTCACCTGGCTCTACATGCATCGGGGCGAGTACGAGAAGGCGCGACAGGTGCAGACCAGCGCTGCGCGTCAGATGGTCGACGGCGTTCCCCTGACGAGCACGGTTGGCGGGACACTGCATGGCCGCTGCCTCGTCGGGCTGAGCCATGCACTCGAAGGCCACATGACGCTGGCCGAGCGCACCTATCGCGCGGTCATCGCCGAAGCCGAGCAAGGCGGCAAGGCCTGCGCGGAGACCTACTACTTCGCGATCGCGCTGCTGGGCGATGTGCTCTACGAGCTCAACGACACGCATGCGGCGCGCATGCTGCTCGAGGACAAGCTCGAAGTGCTGGAGCGCATGTCCATTCCCGATGCGGTGCTGCGCGCACTGAGACTGCTGTGGTCGGCGCACTGGCTGGCGGGCAACCGCCTTGAAGCCTTCGCCTACATGGATCGGCTGGAGGACTACGCGCTGCGCTACGGGCTCGACCGGCTGCTGGCCTACAGCCTCGCCGACCAGGTGCAGTTCCGGCTCATCGGCGGTGAGCTGATGGCCGCGGAGGCCCAGCTGGAGCGGCTCGAAGCGCTCGATGCGCGGCATCCAGGCGCAACGCACAGTGCGCTTGGCGAGATCAGCGATGTGACCGAGCGCGCGCGTATCCAGGTCGCGACGATCCATGGCGATCTGGACGGTGCGGCTGCGCGCACCGCTGCACTGGTCGAACGTTGCGAGGCGCGCGGGCGGCAGCGCTTCGCGGCGAGCCTGCTGCTCAAGAGCGCAGTGCTCGACGCGCGCCGCGGAAAGACCGCCACGGCACGCGAGAAGGCGATCGAGGCGTTGCGACGCGGGCATCGGCTCGGACTGATGCGCACGCTGCTCGATGCCGACCTGCATTCAAGAAAGCTGATCGCAGAAGTGGCGCAGAACGAGAAGCTGGACCCGGTGCTGGCCTTCTATGTCGAACGGCTCCAGTCGAGCCAGGTCGCGCCGCTTGCCACCGAACCGGGCGAGGGGCGCGCGTCCGCGATGGTCGGCATCGAGGCACTGCGCGAGCGCGAGATCGAAGTGTTGCGACTGCTCGCGCAGGCCATGCCCAACAAGAAGATCGCACGGGCACTGGGCCTCTCACCGGAGACGGTGAAGTGGCACCTGAGCCGCATCTACGGCAAGCTGCAGGTGGCCGGCCGTGACGAAGCGGTGTGCCGCGCGCGGGATCTCGGCCTGGGCGGCTAGTCGTCAGGCTACCGGCGTCGGCGCGATGTCGCCCATCCAGAAATTGATCTCGCGCAGCTTCGCGTTCTCGAAGTAGCCCTGCTGCCATTCGTCGGTCGGCTCCAGTCCGGCCCATTTCGACGATTGCTGTTTCTGCGCCTGCGTCCCGTTCTGGCCCACCTTCAGGTTGTAGCGGTACTTGTAGTGGCCGAAGACACCCATGATGTGGACCGCGTACTCGGCCGCCAACCCCGGTGCGTTCTCGATGATCATCATGTTGTCGTCGTTCTTGCCGCTGGCCTTGGGGCCGAGATTGTGCGATCCGGTCATCACCACCGGATGCGGTCCGAAGGGATCGATCACGACCACCTTGCTGTGCACCATGACCATGTTCCCGCGCGCCTCGTCGCCGAACCAGTGGTTCAGGATGCCCTTGATCTGTTCGGGTATCACCACCTCCGGAGAGGCATCGAGAGGTGTTCCCCGATCGTGAAGCGTGAGGATGGGCGCCTTCGAGCCACCCGGGTCCTGGTTGACGACGCCATGCACATAAAGGTGCTGCTGGTTGAGCGCCAGGATGTCGTTCAGCAGCGTGCCCGCCGGACCGGGGTTGAACATGAGGAACAACACGCCCTGCCGCGCGCCCTGGATCAGCCTTCGCGCATCGGTCAAGTCCACCAACCCGTTCACCGGTGCGTTCCACGCGGTCATGTGAACGCTGCCGAACTGGCTGCGACCCGGTGTCGAGCCGGCCGCCGACAACTCCGCGGGATAGCCGCTGCCGGCCGCCTTGATCTGGTTCCATCGATTCAGATAGGCCTGCGCAATGCCCGGGTCCTGGATCTCCACGCCGTTGTTGACCTGCGTGCACAAGCCGGTGACGGTCCAGTTCGTGCTGCCGGTCCACAGCTTCGCGGGCTTGCCGTCGGCGCCGCAGAACACCACGAACTTGTTGTGCGCGAAATGCGGGCTGCCGACGAGCCGATCAAGAACGGTGACGGTGTTCGATGCCTTGAGCGCCTCGCGCACTTCGGCGTTCTCGTCCTTCTCGCCGGCCTTGTACGCACCGGACCCGAGGATCAAGTTGCATCGCTTGCCGAAGGCCTTCAACAAGTCGATGAGCTGCGGATCGTTCAACTCGTAGAGCGCGGCATAGAGTGTCATGCCTGCCTGGTTGGCCTTGGTGAACAGATCGACCATCGCGGTGATGAGGCAGCCGCCGAGTTCCGTCCGCAGCGGGTTGCCGATCGACTTGATGCTCTCGCCCAGCACCGCCGTGGAACTGCCCGTGCCCGTGGCCAGCGCGCGAGCGACCCACTGCGAAGCGATCATGCCGCGGTTGAAGTAGGCATTGAACCCGGGTGAGTGTCCGGTCCCCAGCGTGACCCATTCCGTCCAGTTGCTGACCGTGTCGGAAGGCTTCAGGTTGCCGGGCTTTCCGATCATGGGTACGACCTGATAGCGGATCTTGCTGCCCTTGGCGAAGTAGTCGCTCCAGACGTAGCGCTGAATGGGCCAGACCGTGCTGAGCTGGTGCGTCCCCGACTTGGCATTCGGATCACTTGCGAACCCGACCCATGTCTCCACGCAGGTTTCCGTCAGCGCACCGTTGGCGTCCTGTTCTTCGCGATGAAGCGCGAAGCCGAGACAGTCCGCGATGGTTCCATCGCAACGCCAGGCAATCGTGATCTCGTCGCAGTTCGCATAGGCTTTGGCTTGGATGTTCACGATCCGTCCTCCTGTTGTGATGCTGCTGGGTACGCACTCTGCGTCCGCGCTCCAACAGGGTCAATCGGTCAGACGGCCGATGCTGACCGATGACTGACTCGCCTGGTCCTAGTTGCGAAACACGCGATCGAAGAACGCTGGAACCTCTTCGCCGATCTGCTTCAGGAAAGCCTGGCGATCGAAGCCAGGAGGATCAGACCTGATGTCTCCGTCCGGCGTTTCGATCGGCATGTTGGGCGTATCCATGAATGCGAAGTGCCAGGCATTGGGGACGCGGCGAAGCTGTGCACCGGGAACGTCGCGCGCAACGCGCTCCGCGTGAAAGCGAGGAACCAGGAAGCGGTCCAGCTCGGGCTCGTAGACCAGTGTCGGAATCGCAATCGCGGATAACGAGTCCGCCGTGAACACGACGCCTACCGGCGAAAGTGCCACGACGGCGCGAACCCTCGCATCACTGATCGCGGGGATCGGTTGAGCAGTGCTCGCAGCAGCCCTCGGCTGCCCAGTTTTCCCCATGCCACAGAAGATGGGGTCCTCCGCGCGATGCGCATCGCAATGCGCGCGTATCAGTCCGAGGTCAGGTCTGCCGCCGGCCAGCGCCAACACCGTGTAGCCACCCGCCGAATGACCCACTGCGCCTACGATGGGCCCCTTCTCGTCCTTGGCGATTCGGTCCTTCCAATCGGGGTCCTGCAGCACGGCATCGATCACACGCGAAGCCTGTTGCGGACGTTCGGTAAAGAAGCGCGTGGGGCTCTTCGACAGCAACGAACTGTCTTGCCAGTTGTCGCCCGGATGGCGCAGCGCGGCGACGAGGTAGCCGTCGCGCGCCAATGCCTCCGCCAGGCTGTTCTGCCCGAGTTCGGTGCCGCCGTGCCGCAAGGCAGTTGATGGACACAAGCACTCCGAGCACGAGCATCGTGCGCCGAAGACGGATAAGCATTGGAGATCTCCATGGGTTGCCGATCCGTCTATCTTGGTCATCGACCGGAGACGTTCCATGGATTTGCGACGAATTGCGCCATGCAGGCGCCGGACGTCGTCCGCTGGCGCCAACTGCAGCCCGTCTCGCCCGCGAAGCTCAGCCCCCTTCGCAGACCACGCGCGCCTCGTGCACGAGATGGTCGCGCACAAGGCCCAGTGCTTCGTCGTCTTCGCTCGCCTCGCGCAGCGCGTTGACGAGGTCCGCATGGTCGAGCACGAGCAGCATGCGGATCGCATAGCACTCGGCCTGGGTGAATTCACCATCCGCGGTCAACGCCTCGAGCTTCCGGATCGCCTCGCGGGGTGCGAGCAGGTTGATCTCGATCAGCTCGAGCACGTGGCTGATCTGTCGGGCATTCAGGACTTGTGATTGGGACGACATCGCGGATTCCTCTCTGAGATGCCCTCAGTCTCGGCCGCGACGCTTAAGCCGGGCTGAACACTTTCAGTAACGTTCAGGGATGTCCGCCCACCAGTAGTCGCGCCATCAACGCGATCGCCGCTTCAGCATCCGGCACGAGATGCGTGGATCGTGTGAGCATGAGGTTGAGTCGCTGGCCGAGCCCTTCGACGGTCGTGCCGTTCTCTCTTTCGCGCAACGATCCTGCGGCGTCCCGCTCGCAGGGGAGCGCAGCGGCGACGCGCTCCGCGTAAGTGCCCGGCGGGACGCCGTACACCACGACCGGCTTGCCGAGCGCCACCGCAAAACCGACCTCGAATACCGTGCCTGAATCCGGCTCCAGGCCGCGAAAGGATTGAAGGTTGGCGATGCATCCATCCGCGGCCTTGATCAGCGCGACGTTGCCGTCGTAGATGGCTTGCGCGAGGTGCTCTTCACCGTCCGCCGCGTTGTGCTGGATCGGCGCATCGATCGGCGCGACACCGATCAGCCCTGCGCGCTCGCAGCGGCGTTTCAGGTCGTTGAAGATGTCGTCGCGATGGGGGAAAAAGACATCGGGGCCGGCGAGGTAGATGCGCGGCCGGGAGGCGGGATTCTCTGGCGTCATCCGACCGATGGTATCGGCCGGAACCAGGAAATCGCCACTAGCGCGCGTGGGCTTCGACCCAGCGCACGATGTCGGCCGGGCCCATCGCACCCGCCTGCCGCGCGATCTCGCGACCGCCCTTGAAGAGCGCGAGCGTCGGGATGCTGCGGATGCCGAATCGCGCGCCCAGCGACGGCACCGCCTCGGTGTCGACCTTGGCGAAGCGCACGTTCGGTTCAAGCCGCGCGGCGGCCTGCTCGAAGCCGGGCGCCATCTGGCGGCACGGCCCGCACCACGGCGCCCAGAAGTCGACCAGAACCGGGATCTCGTTGCGCGCAACGTGCCGGTCGAAGGCCGCTTCGTCGAGTGCGGTCGAGTGGCCGGTAAACAACGGTTGATGGCACTTGCCGCAGTCCGGCGCGCTGCCGAGCTGGTCGCTCTTCACGCGGTTCGTGGTGTGGCAGTGCGGGCAGACGATGTGCAGCGATTCGGTCATTTCCCGGAACTGGGGCCTGCGCCGGCTATTGCAAGTCCGCAAGGCCCTGCATCTCCCTGGCCAGATCGACGAAGGCCCGCAGTTTTGGCGCCTGCGCGGCCCGGCGCGGAAAGTAGAGAAAAAGCCCGGGCTCCTCGAACGCCGACGAGGGCAGGATCTGCCGCAGCCGCCCATCGGCGAGCTCGGCGCGCACCAGCGGCTCGAAGATGTAGGCGATTCCGACGCCGGCAAGCGCGAGATCCCGTGCATAGAGCGCATTGGTGACGCGCACCGTGCCCTTCACTTCGACGGAAACATGGGCCTTGCGGTCGAGCAGGTCCCACGCATAGGCGCCGCCCGAAGTCACGAAGCGAAACCCGATGCAGTTGTGTCCGGCGAGCGCGGCAATGCTGCGCGGCATGCCCGCCGACGCCAGATACGCCGGCGAGGCCACCATGATCGCCTTGAAGGGCGGCGTGAGCCGCACCGCGACCATGTCCTGCGCGACCGTATGGCCCAGGCGCACGCCGGCGTCGTAGCCGCCGGCCACGATGTCGGCCAGCCCGTCTTCGGAAGTCACCTCGACCTCCACATCCGGATGGCGCCGCGACATCTCCGCCACCAGCGGCGTGATGGCCATCGGCAGTGCCACGTGCGGCGCATTGATGCGCAATACCCCGCCTACGCGCCCGAAGCTCGCGCCGAAACCATCGACGGCATCGGCAATCTCCGACATCGCCGGTGCAAGCACGCCGAGGAAGGCTTCCCCTGCCTCGGTGAGTCGCACGCTGCGCGTGGTGCGCGCGAAAAGCGGCTGGCCAAGCTGCTCCTCGACCGCCCGCACCGCGTGGCTGACGGCAGATGCGCTCATACCGAGTTCGCCCGCGGCGGCGGCGAATCCGCCGCGACGATGCACGGCCAGGACGATCGCGAGATGAGGAAGAAGTTGTCGGTCCATTCATGCATCGTATCGCGCAGTGCTTTCGATTTATACGGTCTAGTCGATGAATGAGGATTGCGGAACAGTCACGTCCATGCCCTGCCGGGCCCCACTCCCAAGAAAGGACATCGCCATGACAACTTCCGCCCCGACCAGCACCTGGTTCATCACCGGCGCGTCGTCCGGTTTCGGACGCGCGTTTGCCGAACACGCCCTCGCCCAGGGGCACAACGTGGTCGCCACGGCGCGCGATCCCGGCAAGCTTGCCGATCTCGTTGCGCTCGCGCCGAGCCGCGTACTGGCCTGTGCCCTGGACGTGGACGCGCTCGGCGCGGCCGAAGATGCCGTCAAGGCCGCCATCGCACGTTTCGGTCGGATTGACGTGCTGATCAACAACGCGGGCTATGGCGTGGTGGGCGCGCTCGAGGAAACGCCCGATGCCGAACTGCGCGCGCTGATGAACACCAACTTTTTCGGCGCAATAGCGGTCACACGGGCGGCGCTGCCCTTCCTCCGTGCGCAGCGCTCGGGCGCGATCGTCAACATCTCCAGCCTCGGCGGGCAGCTTTCATTTGCCGGGTTCAGCGCGTATTCCGCGACCAAGTTCGCAATCGAAGGCGCGTCCGAGGCGCTCGCGCAGGAGGCCGCGCCATTCGGCATCAAGGTGTTGATCGTCGAGCCAGGCCAGTTCCGCACACAGCTTGCGGGCAGCGGCATGCGCCACATGCCCGTCATCGAGGACTATCAACCGGTGGTCGGCGGCACGCGCGAGTTCGCACGCACGATGCACAACACGCAGGCGGGTGATCCGCGCAAGGCAGCAGCAGCGATCGAGCGCGCGCTGAAGGCGGAGCACACCCCGCTGCGCCTGCAGCTCGGCGGCGATGCCGTCGACGCAGTGCGGGCCCATGCGCAGGCGCTGCTGAAGGAAATGGGGGAATGGGAATCCGTCGCGCGCGGGACGGATTTCGATAGCGAAACGCCGGAGGCGTGATCGCCGGAGACGGGTCAGTCCTTGTCGGGCACCGTCCACTCGGCAGGAAGGGTCGCGACCACGTGCGGGTCGGAGAGCGCGTAGTGGCGAACGCTCGGCTCGCGATCGAACAGCTTGCGCACGTCGCCCGGATCGATGGTCGGCGCCGTGTGCGGGTCGCCTGCATAGAGGCGGATGCTTTCCATCGAATCCCATACCGAAACGACCACGACCTCGGTCGTCCCGTCGTTCAGGTCCCGGAACAGCGCCGCCGCGCGCTGATTGCCCTTAGCCGCCCTGAGCCGCTGGAGTACGGTGGCATCCAGGTGGTCGCTGCACTCTCCGCGCAGTTCCGCTCGAATCCAGAATGTCCACGCACGCAAGACTTTGCCCATCTCGGCTCACTGATCAATATTTTGTTGGTGTGGGGCGGCTTCTCGGCCGACGAAGCCTTTTATCGTACCTCGTCGACTTCGGCGACTCGCCGTCGGGCGGGTCGCGCTGGCGACCCAAGATGCGCTGCGTACCTGGCTCGCGCGAATGCGTCAGAGTGTCCACCAACTAACGGACTCGGCCGAAACTTGTCTGCGGCCGCCCGTGAGATATGTCTCTAAGTCGGCAGCTTGTAGTCGCGGTACTGCTCGCGCAGCTTCGTCTTCAACAGCTTGCCGGTCGCCGTGTGCGGCAGTTCATCGACAAACACCACGTCATCCGGCAGCCACCATTTGGCGATGCGGCCCGACAGGTAGTCGAGCACCGCACCACGGTCCACCTCTGCCCCCGCGCGCTTGACCGCAATCAGCAGCGGCCGTTCGCCCCACTTGGGATGCGCCACGCCGATGATCGCGGCCTCGGCGATGCCGGGGCATCCGACGGCCGCGTTCTCGACATCGATCGACGAGATCCATTCGCCGCCGGACTTGATGACGTCCTTCGCGCGGTCCACCAGTTGCAGGAAACCGTCGGGATCGATGGTCGCGACGTCGCCGGTGCTGAAGTAGCCCTCTTCATCGGTGACCGCGCCGCCTTCGGCCTTGTAGTAGCCGCTCGCGATCCACGGGCCCCGCACGCGCAGATGACCGAATGCCTTGCCATCCCAAGGCAGCGGCTTGCCATCGTCATCGACGATCTTCAAGTCCACCCCCCAAACGCCACGGCCCTGCTTCAGCTTGATCTTGATCAGCTCTTCAGTCGGCAGCGATGCGTGCTTGGGCAGCAGCTTGCTGATCACGCCGATGGGGCTGGTCTCGGTCATGCCCCAACCCTGCACGACCTCCGCGCCGAACTGCTTCTCGAAGCGCTCCAGCATCGCACGCGGCACTGCGGCGCCGCCGATGCCCACGCGCTTGAGCGTCAATGCGCCGACGTCCACATCGGGATTGGCATCGAGGTATTGGAAGAGCATCAGCCACACGGTCGGCACGCCTTGGGAGAAGCTCACCTTCTCGTCTCGCATGATTTCGTAGACGCTCTTGCCATCGAGGAACTGGCCTGGCAACACGAGCCTCGCACCGACCATCGCGGCACCATAGGGCGCGCCCCAGCCGTTGGCATGGAACATCGGCACGATCAGCATCAGGGTCTCGCCGGAGTTGAGGCCGAAGGTGTCGGGCGCGAGTTCCATCAGCGCATGCAGCACCGTGGAGCGATGCGAATACAGCACGCCCTTCGGATTACCCGTGGTGCCCGATGTGTAGCAGAGCGATGACGCAGTGCGCTCGTCGAACTCGGGCCATGTGTAGTCGGTACCCTGCGCCGCAACCAGTTCGTCGAAGCACTGCAGGTTGGGCACATCGATGGCAGGCATGTGTTCCCGGCCGCACATCGCGATGAAGTGGCGCACCGTCTTCAACCTGGGCGCGAGCTTCTCGACCAGCGGCGCGAAGGTCACGTCGAAGCACAGCACCGAGTCCTCGGCGTGATTGACGATGTAGTCGATCTGGTCCGGAAAGAGCCTTGGGTTCACCGTGTGCAGCACCGCACCCGAACCCGATGCGCCGTAGTAAAGCGCGAGGTGCCGGTCCGAGTTCCACGCCAGCGTGGCGACGCGATCGCCCTGCCGCACACCGAGGTCGCGCAGCATGCCCGCCACCTGCCGCGACTGGTCGCGGATGCCTCGCCAGTTGGTGCGATGGGTGCCGCCTTCGGGCCGGCGCGAGATGACCTCCGTCTCGGGGTGGAAAGTGGCGGCATGCTCCACCAGCGATGAAATGAGAAGCGGTCTGTCCTGCATTAGTCCCAGCATGTATGTCTCCTTGTCACCTTGCCCTTTGGATCGTAGGCGCCATGCACCAATATCCAATTGCGGGGTTTGCCTGAGGCTCGTATGCTGGTGCGCCGGTTTTGGGTCGTATGGGTCATACGCCCGGACCGGCTTCGGCGAGCTATTACAGGAAGAGGAGCGAACACATGCGTTTTCTTTTCAGCCGCTTCACGCGCATCCTCGTGTTGATGCTGGCGGTCTTTTCGTCAACCGTCACGGCACAGCAGGGGTTCACCCGCGAGCAGTTGGACCAGATGATGGCGCCGATCGCCCTCTATCCGGATTCGCTGCTTTCCCAGGTACTGATGGCATCGACCTACCCGGCCGACGTGGCCGACGCGGCCAAATGGGCCAAGGCCAACCCCAACCAGAAAGGCGACGCGGCCGTGAAGGCCGTGCAGGACAAGCCGTGGGACCCGAGCGTGCAATCGCTCGTCGCCTTCCCGCAGGTGTTGCAGATGATGGGCGACCAG
Organism: Variovorax sp. Sphag1AA; assembly: GCF_014192575.1. Classification (GTDB taxonomy): domain Bacteria; phylum Pseudomonadota; class Gammaproteobacteria; order Burkholderiales; family Burkholderiaceae_C; genus Variovorax. The sequence goes on from NZ_JACHYC010000003.1 coordinate 561,714, forward strand.
CCCGACTGGGTGCAGAACCTCGGCGATGCCTTCCTCGCTTCGTCCAAGGACGTGCTCGACTCGGCACAGCGGCTGCGGACCAAGGCGCAGCAACAGGGCAGCCTCAAGAGCAACGAGCAGCAGAAGGTGAGTGTCGAGCAGGAGCCGCAGACCCAGCAGACAGTCATCAAGATCGAGCCCGCGAATCCGGAGGTGGTGTACGTGCCCTCGTACAACCCGACCGTGGTCTATGGTTCGTGGCCCTACCCTGCCTACCCGCCGTATGCATATGCGCCGGCCCCGTACTGGTATCCGGGCGCAGCGCTCGCGACGGGCATCGCGTTCGGTGTCGGCGTGGCGGCGGTGGGTGCGCTCTGGGGCAACTGCAACTGGGGCGGCGGCAACGTCAACATCAACACCAACCGCTACAACAGCATCAACACCAACCGGCAGATCTCTGCGAACCAGAACAACTGGCAGCACAACTCAGCCAACCGGCGCGGCACACCGTACCGCGACCAGCGCAGCCAGCAGCAGTTCGGCCGCAACGTGCCGGGCGCCGAGAACCGTGCGGACTTCCGCGGCCGTGACGACAGCGCACGCAACGCGGAACGCCAGCAGGCACAGTCGGCCCTCCAGCAGCGCGGCATGGATCCGGCGCAGGGTCGGCAGAACCTGCGCAACGACCCGGGCACGCGCGATCGCGCCGAGCGGGCCGCCGAGGGCACTGGCCGTGGCGACCGTGGTGGTGCCGGCGGGGACCGTGGCGGCCAGTTCGGTGATCGCGGTGGTGCCGGCGGCGATCGCGGCCAGGTTGCCAACCGTGGCGGTGCCGGCGCCGGCGACCGTGGCGGCCAATTCGGCGGCGGTGATCGCGGCAGCGTCGGTGCAGGCGGTCGCGGCAGCCAGGGCTTCGAGCAGGTCGGGAACCGAGGCGGCGACAACGCGCTGCGGGGCGCGAACAGCGGCCAGGCCCGTCAGCAGATGGACCGTGGCGCAGCAAGCCGGCAATCCATGGGCGGCGGTGGCGGTGCAAGGGCCAGCGGCGGATTCAGCGGTGGTGGCGGTGCCCGCGCCGGGGGCGGCGGCTTCGGCGGCGGAGGCGGTGGCATGCGCGGAGGTGGTGGCGGCAGAGGCGGCGGACGCCGTTGATCTCCGATGAAGCAAACCATCTCCGAACGAGGACACACCATGCCCCATTTCATCCGCATCAAGCATGCTGTCGCGATGGCCGTTGCGGCTGTTGCGCTGGCTTCGACTCCCGCGTTTGCGCAGAAGGTCTATCCCAGCGCCGACGCCGCGGCGCAGGCCTTCTTCGACGCGATCGCGCACTACGACGAGAGCGCCCTTCGCACCGTGCTGGGCAACGACTGGAAGCGTTTCGTGCCTGCTGGCGAGGTCGACCGCGAAGACATCTACGACTTCCTGGCGGCTTACGCCAAGCAGCACAAGGTGGTGGCTGATGGCCCCAACCGCGCGCTCCTCTCCGCCGGCAATGCCGACTGGACGCTGCCCGTCCCCATCGTGAAGACAGCGGCCGGTTGGCATTTCGATCCGGCTGCCGGTGTAGACCAGATGAAGACCCGACGCATCGGCCGCAACGAGCTTGCGGCAATGAACGCGGTGCTGGCGTATTTCGACGCGCAGAAGGAATACGCGCAGGTCGATCGCGACGGCAACGGCGTGCTCGAATACGCGGAGAAGTTCGCCAGTTCGCCGGGCAAGCACGACGGCCTCTACTGGCCCACCGCGGCCGGCCAACCCGAAAGCCCGCTCGGCCCGATCTATGCGCCCGTGCGGCCCGGCGAGGGCTATCACGGCTACCACTTCAAGATCCTCAAGGCGCAGGGCGCGAATGCGCCGGGCGGGGCCTACGACTACGTCATCGGCAAGCGCATGCGCGGCGGCTTCGCGCTCGTCGCGTGGCCGGTGAAATACGGCGAGACCGGCGTGATGAGCTTCATGGTCAGCCACGACGGCGTGGTGTACGAGAAGAACCTCGGCCCCAACACCGACGCGACCGCGCGGGCCATGACGCGCTTCGATCCCGACACGAGCTGGCAGAAGGTGAACGTGCAGTAGATCCAGATCCGACACCGAGGAGGTCGCCATGCAGAGAGACAAGAAGTCGAGCCGGAGCGATGCCGAGCCTGCAGCCCAGGCGAAGCCACCAGAGACGGTGCCCGACAGCACGGCACCGAACGCAGAAGCGGGCCCGCTGTCCACCAAGGCCTACGACAAGGCCCTGAAGGATTTGCATATCGAACTCGTGAAGCTCCAGGAGTGGGTGAAGCACGCCGGCCTCAAGGTGTGCATCGTCTTCGAGGGCCGCGACGGCGCGGGCAAAGGCGGCACCATCAAGGCCATTACCGAGCGCGTGAGCCCGCGCGTGTTCCGCGTGGTGGCGCTCCCCGCACCCACCGAACGGCAAAAATCGCAGATGTACTTCCAGCGCTACTTCGGCCACCTGCCGGCCGCCGGCGAGATCATCATCTTCGACCGCAGCTGGTACAACCGCGCCGGCGTCGAGCGCGTGATGGGCTTCTGCACCGAGCAGCAGGCCAAGGGTTTCCTGATGGGCGTGCCGCTTGTGGAGCGGGCCATCGTGGACTCGGGCGTGATCCTGCTCAAGTACTGGCTCGAGGTGAATCCCGACGAACAGACCCGTCGCCTCAAGGGCCGCATCGAGGACGGACGGAAGATCTGGAAGCTGTCGCCGATGGACCTCAAGTCCTACAACCGCTGGGACGACTACACCCGCGCACGCGACGACATGTTCAAGTCCAGCGATTCCGCCTGGGCCCCGTGGTTCGTGGTGCGCTCGGACGACAAGAAGCGCGCGCGGTTGAACATGATCCGCCACCTGCTCTCGCAGATCCCCTACCAGGAAGCACCGCGCGAGAAGGTGAAGCTTCCGAAACGGCACATCAAGAGCGGCTCGCACGAAACGAGCTACCCGGTCAAGTACGTGCCCGAGGTCTACTAGCTACGTCGGCCCCGTCGATGGCTCACCTGTTGCAAGGGCTTCGTCATCGAATCCATCGCGCGCTGGGTGCGGCTTGCATCGCAACGCTCGCGCTCTTCGCCGGCTGCGCGACGTTGCCCTCGCAGGAAGACCGGCCCGAGACGCACGCGATCGCTCCCTCCGCGCAAGGGCCGCTCAGCAGCGCGGTCATGCCGATGGCGCAGCAGCATCCGGACAAGACCGGCGTGGTCGGGATCGACGATGGCCACGTGGCCTTCGGCGCGCGCATGGCCCTGGCGCGCGCGGCAACGCGGTCGATCGACATCCAGACCTTCATCTGGCACAACGACGCGACCGGCACGCTGCTCTTCGACGAGGTGATGCGCGCTGCGGAGCGCGGCGTCCGCGTGCGCATCCTGCTCGACGATCTCAACACCGCAGGGCTCGATCCGACACTGGCGCTCATCGCCTCGCAGCCGAATGTCGACCTGCGCCTCTACAACCCGTATGCGGGCCGCAGTGCACGCGGAGTGGGCTTCCTCGCGGACTTCACGCGGCTCAACCACCGCATGCACAACAAGTCCTTCACCGTGGACAACGTGGTCGCGGTGGTCGGCGGACGCAACATCGCAGACGAATACTTCGAAGCCGGTGCAGGTACCGGTCTGGTCGACCTCGACGTGATTGCCTTCGGCGAGGTGGTGAAGTCGGTCTCCTCCGAGTTCGATCTGTTCTGGAACAGCCCCTCCGCCTATCCCGCGAAGAAGATCCTTGCCGGCGTCGAGCCCGAGTCGCGGCAGGCGCTGGCGTCTCGCGCACAGAAGATCCGCGACGATCCGACCACCGCGAAATACGCCGATGCGATCGCACATGCCGAGGTCGTGCAGCGCATGCTCGCGCACACCCTGCAGCCCGAATGGACGACGGCCACCGTCGTTCACGACGACCCCGGCAAGACGCTGAGCCCTGAAGCCAAGGCCGAGCTGCTCCTGCTGCCGAAACTCATCTCCGCCTTCGGCAAGCCGGTGAAGTCGCTCGACATCATTTCGCCCTACTTCGTGCCAGGCAACGCCGGTACTGAAGCGCTTGCCAACCTCGCGCGTCAAGGCGTGCAGGTTCGCGTGCTGACCAACTCGCTGGCTGCGACCGACGAGAAGTCGGTCCACTCGGGCTACGTCAAGCATCGCAAGGACCTGCTGCAGGCCGGCGTGCAGCTCTATGAGCTCAAGCCCGAGGCCGCGCCGATCATGAGCCGCGCGAAGGAGATCGGCCGCGGCTCCAAGGCCGGGCTGCACGCGAAGACCTACGCGATCGACGGGCGAACCATCTTCGTGGGTTCCTTCAACTTCGATCCGCGATCGGCGCGGCTCAACACCGAGATGGGCCTCGTGATCGAAAGCCCCAGGATGGCCTCGAAGCTTCATGACTTCGTCGGCGACGCCTATCCGTCCATTGCCTACCGCGTGACGCTGGCCGAAGACGGATCGCTCCGCTGGGCCGATGCGGATGGCAAGGTCTACACGGTCGACCCGGAAACCGGATGGCTGGAGCGGACCTTCGTCGGGATCGGCGCCGCGCTGCCGATCGAATGGCTGCTGTAACCACCCTCGCCCGCTGGCTCCCGGGCCTGAGCAACCTGCGGGGCTACAGCGCGTCCATGCTGCGCCACGATCTCGTGGCCGGCCTGGTGCTCACGACCATGCTGGTGCCGGTGGGCATCGCCTACGCGCAGGCCTCGGGCGTGCCCGGCATCTACGGGCTCTACGCGACCATCATTCCGCTGCTGGCCTACGCGCTCTTCGGACCGAGCCGCATCCTGGTGCTCGGCCCCGACTCCGCACTCGCGGCCGTGATCCTTGCGGTGGTGCTGCCGCTGTCGGCCGGCGATCCGATGCGCGCCATCGCGATCGCGAGCGCGATGGCGGTCGTCTCGGGGCTGGTGTGCGTCGCCGCGGGGGTCTTGAAGCTGGGGTTCATCACCGAACTGCTGTCGAAGCCGATCCGCTACGGCTACATGAACGGCATCGCGCTCACGGTGCTCCTGAGCCAGTTGCCGAAGCTCTTCGGCTTTTCGGTGGAGGGCGAAGGTCCACTGCGCGTGAGCTGGGAGCTTCTTCACGGCATCGCCGAAGGCAAGACGCATGGCGTGACGCTGCTCGTGGGCGCCGGCACACTGGTGGCCATCCTGCTCCTGCAGCGGGTGCCGCGTGCGCCGGCCGTATTGATCGGCGTGGTCGGCGCGACGATCGCCGCCGGGCTGTTCGATCTCGCGGAGCGGACCGGCCTCAAGGTGCTCGGCCCGTTGCCGCAGGGGCTGCCGGTGCCGGCCGTGCCACTCATCCAGCTCGATGACCTTCGCCCGGTGCTGCTCGGTGGGCTCGCGGTGGCGCTGGTCTCTTTCGCGGACACGAGCGTGCTGTCGCGCGTGTATGCCGCGAGCATGCGCACGCCCGTCGACCCCAATCAGGAGATGGTCGGCCTCGGCATTGCAAACCTGGCCACCGGGTTCTTCCAGGGCATGCCCATCAGCAGCAGCTCATCGCGCACCCCCGTGGCCGAGGCAGCCGGCGCGCGCACCCAGGTCACCGGCATCGTCGGCGCCATCGCCATCGCGGTGCTTCTGATCGCCGCGCCCAACCTGATGCGCAACCTTCCGACCTCGGCGCTTGCAGCCGTGGTCATCGCATCGGCGATCGGGCTGATCGAGATCACCGACCTGCGCCGCATCTACCGCATCCAGCGCTGGGAGTTCTGGCTATCGATCATCTGCTTCATCGGCGTTGCGGTGTTCGGCGCGATCCCGGGCATCGGCATCGCGCTTGCGATCGCGATCGCCGAATTCCTGTGGGACGGTTGGCGACCCCATTCGGCGGTGCTCGGGCAGCCCGACGAGGTGCACGGCTATCACGACATCACGCGTTATCCAAAGGCACGGCGCATTCCGGGGCTGGTGATCTTTCGCTGGGACGCGCCGCTGTTCTTCGCCAATGCGGAACTCTTTCGCGACCGCGTGAAGGACGCGATCAAGACCTCTCCCACCCCGGTGCGCTGGGTGGTCGTGGCGGCGGAGCCCGTGACCAGCGTCGACGTGACGGCCGCCGACATCGTGGCCGAGCTCGACGACAGCCTGCAGGCCGACAGCATCGAACTCTGCTTCGCGGAGATGAAGGACCCGGTCAAGGACAAGCTCAAGCGCTTCGGCCTTTTCGCCCGTTTCGGCGCCGAGACCTTCTATTCGACCGTGGAGGAAGCTGTCGCAGCCTACGAACAGCAGCAGCGCAAGCCCTGAGCCCTTCCGGGGGCATTTACGCGGCAAGCGAATGCGCAGATAATCAACCAACCGTTTGATTGATTTTTCTACCATGACTGCTCCCGGTTCCCTCCAGGGCCTCCGCGTCCTCGACCTCACGCACGCGCTTGCCGGCCCCTTCTGCTCGCAGGTGCTCGCCGACCATGGCGCCGATGTCGTGAAGATCGAGCCGCTCGACGGCGACTTCTTCCGGCGCATGGGCCCGTTCCGCGAGGACGACCAGCGCCGCGTGCTCGGCGGGCTCTTTCAGTCCTGCAATCGCAATAAGCGCTCGATCGCGCTCAACCTCAAGCATCCCGACGGCCAGGCGCTGCTGAAGAAGCTGGTCGGCGGCGCGCATGCGCTGGTCGAGAACTACCGCGCGGGCGTGCTCGACAAGATGGGCCTCGGCTACGACACGCTCAAGGAGATCAATCCGGCACTGGTCTACACCTCGGTGCGCGGCTTCGGCGACCGCACCGGCGGCGTCAGCCCCTACATGGAGTGGCCGGCCTTCGACATCGTCGCGCAGGCGATGGGCGGCTGGATGGGCATCACCGGGCCCGACGCCGCGCATCCGGTCAAGGTCGGCGGCGGCGCGGGCGACACCGTGTCGGGCCTCTTTGCCGCCTTCGGCACCATGGCCGCGCTGTGGCATGCGCGGGGCACCGGTCAGGGGCAGTACGTCGACGTGGCGATGACCGACAGCATCCTTGCGTTGTCCGAACTGGTGGTGAGCCAGTTCAGCTACCGCGGCGTCTCGCCGGGCCCGGTCGGCAACGGCATCCCGGGCATGGCGCCGTTCGACACGGTGCGCGTGAAGGATGGCGTGATCGCGCTCGCCGCGCCGCACGATCCGCAGTTCCGCGAGCTGGCGAAGCTCATCGGGCAGCCGGAGCTTCCGGACGACCCGCGCTTTGCGAACGAGGAGTCACGCTGGACGAATCGCCATGCGCTGATGGAAGCGATCGAGCGATTCACCACCACGCGCACCAAGGCCGAACTCAAGGACTTGTTCGGCAGCCGCATCCCCTTCAGCCCGATCTACACCGCGGAGGAAATCTTCACCGACCCGCACTTCGCGGCGCGCCGCATGCTGCCCGAAGTCGAGCAGCCCGGCAGCGCACGGCCGGTGGCAGTGCCGGGTGTACCGGTGAAGCTCTCGCTCACGCCGGGAGAAGTACGCCATCGCGCCCCGCTTCTCGGCGAGCACACGCAAGAGGTGTTGCGCGAAGCGGGCCTGGGTGCGGATGAAATCGCGCGCCTCGTGGCCGAAGGCATCGTTCGGGATAATGCCGCCGCATGACTGGGAACCTTAGAACCGCCGCCACCGATACCGCCGTCACCAAACCGGCGCGTGGCCGTGCCGGCGCGGGACGCAGGAGCGGGCCGGGGCTGAAGCACGAAGACAAGCGCACCGCCATCCTGCGTACCGCCGCGCAGTTGTTCGCCGAGAAGGGCTACGAGGCCACGTCGCTGGACAACATCGCCGAGCGGCTCGGCATGCACAAGGCCACGCTCTACCACTACGTGGACAACAAGGAGAGCATCCTCTACCAATGCCTGGTGCTCTCCTTCGGCGATCTCGACGAAGTGATCGAGAAGACGAAGGACCGCAGCATTCCGGTGCTGGAGCGGTTGCGCCTTTACGTGCGCAGCCTGGCGGTCGCGCAGAACAACGACTTCGGGCGCTGCCTCATCCTCGTGGGCTCGCGTCCGCTCGAGATGACTCAGGGCGGGGACATCCGCCAGTTCCAGCGGCGGCTCGATGCGACCGTTCGTGACCTCATCACCGAAGGCATCGCAGACGGCAGCATCAAGCCCTGCGATCCGAGCATGTTCTCTGCGTTGCTCTTCGGCGCGCTCAACTGGGTGCCGCGCTGGCACAGCGAAAGCGGCAAGCTCTCGGTGCAGCAGGTCGCGGACACTTTCATGGACATGGTGATCAACGGCATCTCTGCCACGCGGCGCTAGGCGCCGCGCCAGGCGCCCGCTTACATCGAGCGGGCGATCAGGTCCTTCAGCGTTTCGTTCGATCCGCCGTAGATGCGGGCCACACGCGCATCCATGTAGAGCTGCGCGATCGGGTATTCGGTCATGTAGCCGTAGCCGCCGAAGAGCTGCAGGCAGCGGTCGATGATCTGGCATTGCTTCTCCGAGCCCCACCACTTGGCCATCATCGCGTCGTTGGGGTCGAGCGGCCGGCCTTCGACGAGGTCGGCCACCAGCTTGTCGATGAAGATGCGTCCGATGCGCGCTTCGGTCAGGCACTCCGCGAGCGTGAAGCGGCTGTTCTGGAAGTCCCAGAGCGTCTGCCCGAGCATCTTGCGATTCTTCGTGTGCTCCACCGTGAGCTCGATGGCGCGCTCGGCGCAGGTGATGCCCACCACGCCGATCGACAGGCGCTCGCGCACGAACACGTCCATCAACTGTCCGAAGCCCCGGCCTTCCGAGCCGCCGATCAGGTTCTCGGCCGGCACGTAGACGTTGTCGAGGAAGATCTCGCAGGTGTCGAGCCCGTTCTGGCCTACCTTCTCCAGCACCTTGTTGATGCGGAAACCATCGGTCTTCTCACGCTCGACCATGAAGAGCGAGATGCCCTTCGCGCCCGATCCGGTGCCACCTGTGCGCGCCGCAACCAGCGACAGCTCGGCCTGCTGTCCGTGCGTGATGAAGATCTTGTTGCCGTTGAGCACGTAGCCGTCGCCTTCCTTGCGCGCGGTGGTACGCATTGCCTTCACGTCGGTGCCCGCATCGGGTTCGGTGATGCAGACCGACAGCATCTTGCGGCCCGAGGCGATGTCAGGCATCCAGCGCTTGCGCTGCTCTTCGTTGGCGGTCTCGAAGAAGAACGCGGGTCCGTTCACCGCGCCGGGAATGAAGCCGAAGGTGGTGTCGCAGATGCGGGCCTGCTCTTCCATCACCACCACCTCATGCGCGAAGGTCGCGCCCTGGCCGCCGTATTCCTCCGGGATGCTCATGCAGAGCAGGCCGAGTTCGCCGGCGCGCTGCCAGACATCGCGGTCGATGTGGTGCTGCGCGCGGAACTTCGCAGCGCGCGGGGCCACTTCGTCTTCGAAGAAGCGCCGCGCGGTGGTGCGCAGCATGTCGAGTTCGTCGGTCATCCAGGGGGAGCGGTAAGGGGCGGTCAATTCGGGTCTCCGAGTGCGGTAAGTGCAATGGGGGCGATTCTGTCGACCTCCATCACAAAAGTCAACCAACCAGTTGGTTGACTTTTGAAAACTGCCGCACCACAATCCGCCCAACCCAACTTGGAAGCCAACTGAAACGGAGACGAAATGAATGTGAGCCTCTTAGCCTCTGCAGACTGGAGCCGTCGCGCGCTCGCCAAAGACTGGAAGCCGCTGGCCGGCGGTCAGATCGAGGTGTCCGAACCAGCAACAGGCCAACCGATTGGTTGGGTCGCTCGTGCGACGGCACAGGACGTGCGTGCCAGCGCATCGATTGCGCGTCGCGCACAGAAGGAATGGGCCGCCCTGCCCTACGCCGAGCGCGCCAAGGTGTTCCGCACCGCCGCCACGCTGCTGGAGGCCAACCGCGCCGAATACGCCGAGTGGATCGTTCGTGAGACCGGCGGCATCCAACCCAAGGCGATGTTCGAGATCGACTCCGTGCTGCACCTCTGCCACGAGGCCGCCGCGATGCTCACGCAGGCGCGGGGCTACGTGCTGCCCAGCGCCGAAGACGTGACGAGCATCGCCCGCCGTGTACCGCACGGCGTGGTTGGCGTGATCTCGCCGTTCAACTTCCCGTTCCTGCTGTCGAGCCGCGCGGTGTTGCCGGCACTGGCGGCGGGCAATGCGGTGCTGCTCAAGCCGGACCCGCGTACGCCTGTGAGCGGTGGCGTGCTACTCGCGTTGCTGCTGCAGGCCGCGGGCATTCCCAAGGGCGTGCTCCACATGCTTCCCGGCGATGCCGAAGCCGGCGAAGCGCTGGTCACCGATCCGGACGTGGCGATGGTCTCCTTCACCGGTTCCACCGCCGTGGGCCGCCGCGTCGGCGAGTTGGCGGGCAAACACCTCAAGAAGGTGGCGCTGGAACTCGGCGGGAAGAACGCACTGATCGTCCTCGACGATGCCGACCTGGACCTCGCGGTGAGCGGCGGTTCGTGGGCTTCGTGGCTGCACCAGGGCCAGATCTGCATGAGCGCGGGCCGGCACCTCGTTCAAGAGAAGCTCGCGACAAGCTACGCGCAGCGCATGGCGGAGAAAGCCCGCGCACTCCCCGCGGGCGATCCTTTCCGCCAGCAGGTGGCGCTCGGACCGATCATCACGCCGCAGCAGTTGCAGCGCGTGGATCGCATCGTGCGCGAATCGGTGGCGATGGGCGCGAAGCTGCTGGCCGGCGGAACCGCAGAAGGCCCCTTCTACGCCGCCACGGTGCTCGCCGACGTGACGCCGGCGATGCCGGCCTTCCGCGAGGAAATCTTCGGCCCGGTCGTTTCGATCAGCGCCTTCGGCACCGATGCCGAAGCCGCAACGCTCGCCAACGACACCGAATACGGCCTTTCCGCCGGCATCTATTCACGCGATGTCGCACGCGGCATGGCACTCGCAAAGCAGCTCGAGGTCGGCCTCGTCCACGTCAACGACCAGACGGTGAACGATGACGGCACCATGCCCATGGGCGGACGCGGCGCATCGGGCAACGGCTCGCGCCACGGGGGTCCCGCCAACTGGGACGAGTTCACGCAATGGCAATGGATGACGGTGCGCGGCAAGCCGCCGGTCTATCCGCTCTGACAGACACGAACCCTGGAGACATCCCAATGAGCCTGAAACGAATCTTCAACCGCACGATCGGCGCCAGCCTGGTCGCGATGGGCATTGCCGCCGGCTTCGCCGCCCTGCCCGCCCAAGCCGACGAGAAGCCGGTGATCCGTGTGCTGGTCGGCTTCCCGGCCGGTGCAGGCACGGACGCCCTCGCACGCATCTACGCAGAGGCGCTTGCGCAGCAGCTCAACGCCACCACCGTGGTCGACAACAAGCCCGGCGCGGGCGGCCAGATCGCCGCGGCGACGCTCAAGCAGGCCACGCCCGAGAGCAACACCATCATGTTTGCCGTCGATCACCAGGTCATCATGGTGCCGCTGGTGGTCAAGAGCCCGGGCTTCGACGTGAAGAAAGACATGGTCCCCGTCGGCCGCATCGTGAAGTTCTACACCTGCCTCGCGGTGCCTGCGAACTCACCGGCGCACACCTTCAACGAGTACCTCGACGCGGTACGCAAGAACCCCGACCTCGGCAACTACGGCATTCCGGCTCCGGGCTCGCAGGCGCAGTTCGTGGGCTATGTGATGGGCCAACACTTCAAGGTGCCGATGAACGCGGTCCCGTACAAGGGCGCCGCGCCGGCCATCACCGATCTCATCGGGGCACAGGTACCAGCCGCGATCGTGCCGTGCGACGGCCTCGTCGAATATCGCAAGGCCGGCAAGGTGCGTGTGCTCGCGATGGCCGCCGACAAGCGCTACTCCGCCATGCCCGATGTGCCGACCTTCGCGGAGATGGGGCTGAAGATGCCTGCCGATGCCTTCCTCGGGGTCTATGCCTCCACCACGCTGAAGCCCGAACTGCTCAAGCAGATCACCGAGGCCACGCGAAAGATGTTCGACAACCCGCGCGTCGTCGAGAAGTTCGCCTCCACCAACATGGAGCCGTCCTATGCCTCGCCGGATGAGCTCCGCGCCTTCGTCGACACCGCCACCGCCTTCTGGGCGGAGCAGGTGCGCAAGTCCAACTTCCAGGCCCAGTAAACAGCATGTCCAAGATCGTCAAGGTGGAGTGCCTTCCGGTATCCACACCCCTCAAGAAGCCCGTCATCATGCCCAACACGCGGATCGTCTCGATCGACAGCGTGGTGCTCAAGCTCACGACCGATGACGGCACGGTCGGCATCGCCGATTCGGGCGATACATCCTCGTGGTATCGCGGCGAGCTGCAGGAATCGATCATCGCGATGATCGCCAACGTGATCGCGCCGCGCATCCTGCTCGGCGAAGACCCGCGCAACATCGAGAAGATCGTCGCGAAGATGGATCTGCTGGTGCGCGACAACAACCAGGCGAAGGCCACTGTCGACTTCGCGCTGCACGACCTCAAAGGCAAGCTGCTCGGCGTGCCGGTGTACGAACTGCTCGGCGGCCGCACGCTGGAGGCCGCGCGGCAAGGCTGGGTGCTGTCGGCCGGCAAGCCGGACGATGTCGCCGCCGAAGCCGCGCTCGCGAAGAAGACCGGCTTCGCGCTCTTCAAGATGAAGATCGGCTACGGAACGATGGCCGATGACATCGCGATGGTGCATGCAGTGCGCGAGACAGTCGGCTCCGATGCCTATCTCACGATCGACGCGAACGGCTTCTGGAACTACGAAAAGGCACTGCACATCATCCGCAAGCTCGACCCGTGCGGGCTGGACCTGATCGAGCAACCCCTGCCGCACTGGGACATCGAAGGCATGGCCCGCCTGCGCGGACAGGTGAAGACCCCGATCTACGCCGACGAATCCGCGCAGGAACTGCATCACCTCAAGGAGATCGTGGACCGCCGCGCGGCCGACGGCCTCTTCCTCAAGCTGCAGAAGGCCGGCGGCCTCGTGAAGTCGCAGCGCTGGCTCACGATGGCGCGGCTCGCGGGCCTGCCAGTGCATTGCGGCTGCATGATCGGCTCGGGCCTGGAGCACAGCCCTTCCGCGCATCTGTGGACCAGCAACGAGTGGGCGACGCAGGGCCTCAATGAATCGATCGGACCGCTGATGATCCACGGCACGATGGAGAGCAAGAACATCGAGCCCGGCACCGACATCGCGCTGAACATCCCGCGCTTCGAGGGCGGCCTGTGCTACCCCAACGAGGGACCGGGTTACGGCGTCGAGTTGAACGAGGCCTTCCTGGTCTCGCACGCGACGCCCGAAAAGCTGTCGCGCACGATCGCGCTCTGAGCGATGGCAGCCGCTGCACGCAAGGGGCCGCTCGCCCATCTGACGGTCGTCGAGTTCGCGGGGCTCGGTCCCGCGCCTTTCGCGGGGATGATGCTGGCGGATCAGGGCGCTCGCGTGATTCGCATCGATCGCCCGCCCTCGAAATCGGGCGGCGGCGGAATGGCCGCGCTCACGGCGCGCCGCAGTGATGTGCTCTCGCGCGGGCGGGAGTCGATTGCGCTGGACCTCAAGCAGGAGGCCGGCCGCGAGGTCGCCTTGCGCCTCATCGAACAGGCCGACGTGCTGATCGAAGGCTTCCGCCCCGGCGTGATGGAGTCGCTGGGTCTCGGCCCCGACGAATGCCTGCGCCGCCGGCCTTCGCTGGTCTACGGCCGCGTGACTGGCTGGGGGCAGGATGGACCTCTCGCGCAAGCAGCGGGCCACGACATCAACTACGTCGCCCTGTCTGGCGCGCTGCACTCGACTGCGCGGCAAGGTCAGCCGCCGACGCTCACACCCGGACTCACGGGCGACTTCGGCGGTGGCGGCATGCTGCTCGCGTTTGGCGTGCTCGCGGCGGCGGCGCATGCGCAGCAAACCAGCGAGGGCCAGGTGGTCGATGCGGCCATCTGCGACGGTTCGGCGCTGCTCGCCTCATTGGTCTACGGCTGGCGCTCTGCGGGTCTCTGGAATGCGGAGGCCGGCACCAACAACGGCGACGGCGGCGCGCACTTCTACGACACCTACGCGTGCGCCGACGGCAAGTACGTCAGCGTCGGCGCGATGGAACCGCAGTTCTATGCGCTGCTACGCGAGAAGTGCGGTCTTCAAGAACCGGCGTTCGACGCCCAGTGGGACGCCACGAAGTGGCCGCAGCTCAAGGAACGGCTTGCACAGGTGTTTCGAGGCAGGACGCGCGCCGAATGGTGCGCATTGCTCGAAGGCAGCGACGCGTGCTTTGCGCCGGTGCTCGATCTGGATGAAGCGCCCATCCACCCGCACAACCTTGCGCGACACACCTTCGCGCAGGTCGACGGCATCACGCAGCCCGCGCCCGCGCCGCGTTTCAGTGGCACGCCTGCGGCGGATTGCCAGCCTGTACGGCCAGTTGCCGCCGACAGCCGGAGCCTGCTCGCCGAACTGGGCTATTCCCAATCGGACATTGAACACTTGCTGACCTCGACCACCCCCCTCAACTGACGAGCCTGTCAAGGGGACTCGCAGACTGAATGCTTTTGTTGCAAGTTAATGCAACTTTCTGTATCTTTGCACGCGTTCGAAAACCGAACCCGCCGTTGAGGGACGGCGCGAAAAAGCAAAGAGGATGAGCATGAGAGTTCTCGCGTGGAGGGGCGCAGCCCTTGCCTTGATCTGGGCATTGACCGCATGCGGAGGTGGCGGAGGCGGAGGTGGTGGAGTAGCAGGAGGAGCAGGAGGAGCAGGAGGAGCAGGAGGAGCAGTAGATGGTGTCTCGGCATCCGGGGCGGCGCTCCCGCTGCAAACAGACGTCGTTTCTTCCTCAACAGGAAACGGAACAACATCTTCCGGAACACCCGTCTCCTCGAATCCGAACTTCCAGACGGTCCCGCTTTCTATTCAAAGCGTCAGCCCCTCCCTTTTGAAACAGGAGGGGTACGAAACCGCTGCGCTGAGCACGTCGACAATGGTCCTTGAAGCCGAGGGGGACTTCAGCGTGGTCAATGGGAAAACGGTCTACGTCATTCTGGAAGATCCCGACAGCCTGTTTGAATCCCAGGTACAGGCGATCCCGTTCTACGTTAACGGTCGTGGCGGCGTCATGTTGTCCTTGAAGCCGAAGTCAAAGGGCATCGGAACCTACCGTGGGTTCGTCTCCATCTATGCGTGCCTGGACGTCAGCTGTTCCGTCCGCCTGGGCAACACGCCAGTCAAGATACCGTATGACGTCGTGGTCAAGCGCAACGTGAGGTTTGACGTCAGCGATTCAGCCTCGACAAGCTTGAATGTGCCATTCAGCGATGCGCCTCAGGTCGTAAAACTCACGGTGAAACCCGCGGAAGGCACGGCCATTTCGTCGTGGGAGATGGAGCAAAGGTATGCCTCCAACACATTCCGCCTGACCTCTTCATCCCTGTCCGACAACGGCAATGGCACAGGGACGTTGACCTTGGAGATTCCGCCTGCCGTCCTCCCGGGCACCTACAGGCAGCCCTTCCTTTTTCGAACCCAGTCGGGGCTGATTCGAGAACTCGTCGTCGACATCCAGGTGACGGAGAACCCTGGCCTGCCCTATCTCGTCACTCCGACGGCCCTCGCGATACCGGCCAGGATTGCCAATCGGGACTACTGGACCATCGGTCGCCTGACACTTGCGCTACCGCGCGGGGAATTTGCCCTTCAAGGACTCGAGACGCTATTCACTCCGGAGCAACAGGCCGCGATCCCACAGGGGCTGAAATTCCTCTTCGTGAACCTTGGCCCTCATCAGACGGAGCCCAATCGATTCTTCATCGACGTCAGCGCCACAGCGTGCCGGATCGACTCGACGCTCAATCCGGTCTATCCGTACAACTGGTGCTTGCCCGCGGGCACATACGAATTTCGCGTCAAGTACGCCATCACGATCGATGGCGTAACGCAACAGCTCTACACCAATGGCCAATTGATTGTCGAGCCTTGACTGCGGTCCCGACGGGACGCCGCGCTCAGGGCTAACGGCTCTTGTGGGACTCCCGGCGATGCGCTACGGTGCTCGCCCGCACCTTGTGGAGATTTCACGATGACCCGTGTCTTCAACTTCAGCGCCGGCCCTGCCACGCTGCCCGAATCGGTGTTGCGGCAGGCCGCCGCCGAGATGCTCGACTGGCGCGGCAGCGGCATGTCGGTGATGGAGATGAGCCATCGGGGCAAGGAATTCATCTCGATCCACGCCGAAGCCGAGCGCCGTCTGCGCGCGCTGCTCGGGGTGCCGAAGAACTACAAGGTGCTCTTCCTGCAGGGCGGCGCGATCGCAGAGAACGCGATCGTGCCCATGAACATGCTGCGCGGCCGCGAGAGCGCCGACTACATCGACACCGGCGAGTGGTCGAAGAAGTCCATCAAGGAAACGAAGAAGTACTGCAAGGTCAACGTGGCCGCCAGCAGCGAGAAGGACGGCTACACGCGCGTGCCGAAGCAGGAGACGTGGAAGCTCGACCCCAAGGCCGCCTACGTGCACATCTGCTCGAACGAAACCATCGGTGGCGTCGAATATCACTGGACGCCCGACACCGGCGACGTGCCGCTGGTGGCCGACATGTCGAGCAACTTCATGTCCAAGCCGGTCGATGTGAGCCGCTACGGGCTCATCTACGGCGGCGCGCAGAAGAACATCGGACCGGCGGGCGTGACGGTGGTGATCGTGCGCGACGACCTCATCGGGCAAGCACTGCCGATCACGCCTTCGGCCTTCGACTACAAGATCCAGGCCGACAACGATTCGATGTTCAACACCCCGCCCACCTACGCGATCTACATCGCGGGGCTGGTGTTCGAATGGATCGAGCAGCAAGGCGGCCTCACGGCGATCGAAGCGAACAACCGGCGCAAGGCCGCGGTGCTTTACGACTATCTGGAAACCACCTCGTTCTTCTACAACCCGGTCGCGCGCGAAGACCGCTCGCTGATGAACGTGCCCTTCAAGTTGCGCAACGACTCGCTCGACGATGCTTTCCTCAAAGGCGCGGATGCGCGCGGCATGCTGCAGCTCAAGGGCCATCGCTCGGTCGGCGGCATGCGCGCGTCGATCTACAACGCGATGCCCATCGAAGGCGTGCAGGCGCTGGTGGCCTACATGAAGGAGTTCGAGGCGAGCCATGGCTGAGCGCCTCAAGATCCTGGTGCTCAACCAGATCTCCTCCAAGGGGCTGGACCGCCTGCCGGCCGAACACTACGTCACCAGCACCGACGTTGCCCTGCCCGACGCAGTGCTGGTGCGCTCGGCGGACATGCACAAGATGGAGATTCCCTCCAGCGTGCGCGCCATCGCCCGTGCGGGTGCCGGCACCAACAACATCCCGGTCGAGGCGATGAGTGCGCGCGGCGTTCCGGTCTTCAACGCGCCGGGCGCAAACGCGAATGCGGTCAAGGAACTGGTGATCGCCGGCATGCTGATGGCCGCGCGCCAGCTCTCGGGTGCGCTGCGCTTCGTCGACGAGCTCGACACCGGCCGCGGCGATCTCGATAAGACCGTAGAAAGCGGCAAGAGCGCCTTCGCCGGCTTCGAGCTCGCGGGCCAGACGCTCGGCGTGGTCGGGCTCGGCAAGGTCGGCTGCCTCGTGGCCGATGCCGCGATCAAGCTCGGCATGAACGTGCTCGGCTACGACCCGGAGATCACCGTCGATGCGGCATGGAGCCTGCCCTCGCAGGTGAAGAAGGCCGGCAGCGTGACCGAGGTGCTGCGCAGCGCGCATTTCGTGACGCTGCACGTGCCGCTGATGCAGGCCACGCGCAACCTCGTCAACGTCGACAACATCGGGATGATGCGCGCCGGCACCGTGCTGCTGAACTTCTCGCGCGATGGCGTGGTGGACAACCCTGCCGTGCTTGCTTCCCTCTCGGCGGGGTACCTCGGGCACTATGTGTGCGACTTTCCGAGTGCGCTGCTGCATCGGCACCCGCGCGTGATCTGCCTGCCGCATCTCGGCGCATGCACCCGTGAGGCCGAGGAGAACTGTGCCGTGATGGTGGCCGACCAGCTCAGCGACTTCCTCGAGAACGGCAACATCGCGAACGCGGTGAACTTCCCCGGCGTGACGATGGCGCGCGAGTCGGCCTACCGCGTTGCGATCGCGAATGCCAACGTCCCGAACATGCTGGGGCAGATCTCCACCGCGATGGCGCAGGCGGGGCTCAACATCCACAACATGGTCAACAAGTCGCGCGGGGACATGGCCTACACGCTGGTCGATGTCGACAGCGCGGTGAGCGGCGCGGTGCTCGATGACATCGGCGCGATCGAGGGCGTGCTGTCGGTGCGCTACCTGCCGCACACGAGCGTCTGACCCTACGTCGGAACGTACTGCGAGTGCAGTGCAGGCTGGTGCGGATTGAGCATCGCGTGCAGAGCGTAGGCGGCGCCTCCGACAGCGGTCGCAAGGTCGGAATAGCGCGCGGTCTTCACCACGGGCGCCGTCAGTCCGGCCCTTTCCGCATAGCGTGAAAGCACCTCCGTCGCCGCATCAAGAAGCGTGTCTCCGCCGAGAGTCACCGTCTCGCCGCCCAGCACGATCACCTGTGGATTGAAGGTGGTCCACGCGTTCTGCAGCAGCACGCCAAGATACGTCCCCGCCTTGGCGAATGCGGCACGGGTCGCGGGATCGCGGCTGCTCATGCGCGCACGTAACGCGCGCCGGTCGATCACATCGTCCTGAAAGCAGCCTGCAGCGGCTGCGATGGCCTTGAGGCCGATGTACGCCTCTGCGCAACCGAGGCGACCGCACGAGCAGGGCTGCCCTTCGATCACGAGCGTCGTATGTCCGATTTCGCCTGCCGAGCCACTGGCGCCGGTGAACAACGCGTGGTTGAGGATGATCCCCGAGCCGACCCCAACGCCGCAGCTCACGTAGACGAGGGGATCGTCGACCGGCCTTTCGCAGAACTCGGTCTCGCCAACTGCGGCCAGATCGGCTTCGTTGTGATAGTAGACAGGCACATCTGCAAGGCCCGCCTGTGCGAGTTCCGCGCCGAGCCGGCGACCGATCTCGACATGGCGCCAGCCGATGTTCGGCGCGAATTCGAGCATGCCCGAACGCTTGTCCACCGGGCCATGCAGACCGACGCCAATGCCCAGCAAACGCAGTCCGCCGTGCGCCATCTTTGAAGAGAGTGCGGTGGACATCTCGACGAGTTGATGGCACGCCTCGTCCGGGTCCTTCGACCGAAGCGCGGCCTGGCTCGCCTCGATGATCTCGCCATGGATCGAAGTCGCGACGACCTGCACTGAATCCGGGCTGAGATCGACGCCGAGCAGGACCATGTCCTTGCCCGCGAGCTTCAATGGCGTCGGCCGACGTCCGACCGTGCCGGTGACGAACGCATCCGACTCGACCAGCCAGCCTTCATCGATGAGCTCCTTGATGAGCAGGCTCACGGTCGATCGCGTCAAGCCGCTGCGTTCGGACAGCCCCGCGCGCGAGATGCCGGCGTGCTCGCGAAGCAGCCGCAGCAGCGCGATGCGATTGATGCTCTTGACGAGCGCCTGATCCCCCTTCACCGGTGCTGACGCAGGAGAAGGAACCTCTTCCTTCGGCGTGCTCTTGCGCCTTATGACTGGTGGTCGAATCAATGCTCTTTCGTTTCGATTTTTCACATGAGACATGGCGTTCCTTGGCCTTCATCGGCTCGACGGACACAGGCGCAAGCGTAGCGCCAAAGGGGGAATCTAGCACCCTCAGCGTATTCCCTAGTGACCTCGCCATTGCCCGATGGCACATTTGTTCGTCCATCAAACAAATAGGAGACACAATGAGAAGCATCAAGCTGGTTACTTCGGCATTGCTCGCCGCTGGGATGTCGCTTTCCTCGGTCGGTGTCCTGGCCGCCGACACGACGGTTCGTCTGATGCACGTGGATCAGAACCCCGACACCGGCGCCTTCTACAACGACGTCGCGCGCCGCTTCGAAGCGTCGCACCCCGGCGTGAAGGTCGAGATCCAGTACCTCGAAAACGAGTCGTACAAGAAGAAGCTGACCACCCTCCTCCAGTCGCCCGACAAGCCCAACATCCTGTACAGCTGGGGTGGCGGAACGATGCGCGACCAGATCAAGGCCGGCGTCGTCGAAGACCTTTCGGCGCCCATGGACGCGAAGTGGCGCGAGAGCTTCATGCCGGCTGCGCTGCAAGCCTTTACCGTCAACGGCAAGGTGTACGGCGTGCCGTTGCAACTGGGCCAGGTCGGGTTCTTCTACAACAAGGAGCTCTTCGCGAAGGCCGGTGTCGATGCAGCGTCGATCAAGACCTGGGATGACCTGCTCGGCGCAGTGAAGAAGATCAAGGACTCCGGAACCACGCCGATCATCGTCGGCGGCGGCGACAAGTGGCCGCTGCACTTCTACTGGTCGCATCTGGCCCTGCGCATCGGCGGCAAGGCCGCGTTCGATTCGGCCATGCAAGGCGAAGGCAAGGGCTTTGCGAGCGACACCTTCGTGCAGGCAGGCACCTTGTTCCAGCAACTCACCGACCTGAAGCCGTTCCAGCCGGGTTACCTGGGCGCGACCTTCCCTCAATCGTCCGGCCAATTCGGAGACGGCAAGGGCGCGATGGTCCTGCAGCTGAATTCGATGCTCGGCTCGATGAAGGCGAACTCCGCGAACAAGCTCGGCATCCCCGAGGACAAGCTGGGATGGTTCCCCTTCCCGGCCGTGGCGGGCGGCAAGGGTGACCCGACCGACACCTTGGGCGGCATGAACGGCTGGCTGGTCACCAAGGGCTCGCCGAAGGAGGCCGCCGAGTTCCTGCGCTTCTTCTCGGAAGCCAGCAACCAGCGCATTCCAGCTCAAAAGGGCTCCTACATCCCCGTCGTCAATGGGACGCAGGATGCCATCGCGAACCCGATCCTTCGCCAGTTGGCGGAGAACGTCTCGAAGTCGCACTACCACCAGATCTACTACGACCAGATGCTTGGCCCATCGGTCGGTGCGGTCGTCAATGACATCTCGGTCGATCTCGCCACCGGAAAGATGAAGCCGGCGGATGCAGCAGCCGCAGTGCAAGCAGCCTGGCAGCGCGCCAACAGCACCAACTGAGCGATATCGCGCGACGACTCTGGCGCAGGGAGTAATCCAACGTGACGACGATCGATCACAGCGCCGGCGCCATGCCCGCCGCCCCGACGGGCTGGGCA
Organism: Variovorax sp. Sphag1AA; assembly: GCF_014192575.1. Classification (GTDB taxonomy): domain Bacteria; phylum Pseudomonadota; class Gammaproteobacteria; order Burkholderiales; family Burkholderiaceae_C; genus Variovorax. The sequence goes on from NZ_JACHYC010000003.1 coordinate 582,745, forward strand.
CGGGCCTGGCGCCGCAAGCCATCCAAGCGGGTTGGCGGCACGACGACAGTGGTGCTGTTCTTCCTGCCGCCGGCAATCCTGCTGTTCACCTTGTTCGTTGCCTTTCCGATGGGGGCAGCTGGCTGGTACAGCTTCTTCAACTGGAACGGCTATGGCGTGCCGACGAATTTCATCGGCTTGCGGAACTTCGTTGACCTCTTCCGCAACCCGGCATTCCACACCGCACTCGGCAACAACCTGCTGATCATCATCGGGTCGCTGGCGGTGCAGTTGCCACTGGCCCTGGCAATGGCGGTGCTGCTTGCCGACAAGGTGATCGGCACGACAACATTCAGGCTGATCTTCTTCCTGCCGTACATCCTCGCGGAGATCGCGGCTGGCCTGATCTGGCGCTTTGTCTACGACGGCGACTACGGCCTGCTGGCCAAGATCTGGGAAGCATTCGGAGCAAGCGCACCCTACGTGCTGTCCGAGCCCGACCTCGCCATGTACGCCATCCTGGTGGTGGTGATCTGGAAGTACTTCGGCTTCCACATGATCCTGTACATCGCCGGCTTGCAGCAGATCGACCGAAGCCTGTACGAGGCGGCCCGAATCGACGGCGCATCGCGCTGGCAGATCTTCACGCGCATCACGGTGCCGCTGCTGGGTTCGACGATCAGGCTGTCGGTGTTCTTCGCCATCCTGGGTTCGATCCAGCTCTTCGATCTCATCATGCCGCTCACCAAGGGCGGGCCGTCCGACAGCACGCAGACCATGGTGACCTTCCTCTACAGCTACGGCGTCACACGCATGGAGATCGGATTCGGCAGCGCCGTCGGCGTCGTCCTGTTCCTGATCTGCGTGGTCTTCGCCTTTGGCTACAAGCGGATCCTGATGCGCAATGACTAACCACGATTCATCCGCGCCGAAGTCCGCGTCCATGTCGCCGGTCGTTCGCTATGCGGCGCTGTTCATCGTCGCCGGCCTTGTGCTGATCCCGCTGGTCGCCACGGTCCTCGGCGGATTCAAGACGCTCGGCGACCTGCGCACCAATCCCTTCGGCTTTCCGGCGCAATGGGAATGGCGCAACTACTGGGACATCCTGGGCGGGAGTCGCTACTGGCAACTGATGGGCAATTCCGCCGTGATCGCGGTGCTGACGGTCATCCTGACAGTGATGGTCTCGGCGATGGCGGCCTTCGTGTTCGTGCACATCAAGTTCTTCGGCTCGACCTTCCTCATCAACTATCTGCTCCTCGGATTGATGTTCCCGGCGGCGACTGCGATCCTGCCGCTGTTCATCCAGATCCGTGACCTGGGCCTGCTCGACAACTACTGGGGCGTCGTCCTGCCGCAGGTGGCCTTCGGCCTTGCATCGAGCATCCTGCTGTTCCGCAACTACTTCAAGCAGCTGCCGTCGGAATTGTTCGAGGCAGCGTTGATCGACGGCTGCGGCTACTTCCGGTTCTTCTGGCACATCGTGCTGCCGCTGTCGCGCCCCATCCTCGCGACCGTGGCGGTGATCGTCTTCGTGCACAGCTGGAACTCCTACCTGCTTCCGCTGGTGGTCTTCAACCGCGAGACGCTCTACACCTGGCCGCTCGGGATCATGGCCTACCAGGGCGAGTTCTCGACCGACTGGAACCTGGTGCTGGCATTCATCACGCTCACGATCCTTCCGGCCGTGATCATGTTCTTTGCCGCCCAGAAGCACATCGTCGCCGGCCTGACCTCCGGCTCTGTCAAAGGCTGATATGAAACCCACCCCCAGCCTCGGCTGTGCCGGTTTCATGCGATGCGGGATCGAAAACTGACAAGGATCAATCAATGTCTTCGGTGAGTATCAGAAAGGTCCAGAAGGACTATGGGGCGGTGTCCGTCATTCGCGGCGTCGATGTAGAGATCGACGATGGCGAATTCGTGATCCTCGTCGGTCCCTCCGGCTGCGGCAAGTCGACGCTGCTGCGGATGATCGCGGGCCTCGAGGACATCTCGGGCGGCGAGATCCGCATCGGCGAGCGCGTGGTCAATGACCTCGAACCGAAAGCGCGCGACATCGCGATGGTGTTCCAGAGCTATGCGCTCTATCCGCACATGACGGTCGAGCAGAACATGGCCTTCTCGCTCAAGATGAGTGGCGCGAAGAAGAGCGAGATCGATCCGAAGGTCGCGCGCGCAGCGAAGATCCTCAGCCTCGAACCGCTGCTCGGCCGCCTTCCGAAGGAACTCTCGGGCGGCCAGCGACAGCGTGTCGCGATGGGCCGCGCAATCGTCCGCGACCCGAAGGTCTTCCTCTTCGACGAGCCGCTGTCCAACCTTGACGCCAAGTTGCGCGTGCAGATGCGCACCGAGATCAAGGCACTGCACCAGCGCCTCGGAACCACCATCGTCTACGTGACCCACGACCAGGTCGAGGCCATGACGATGGCCGACAAGATCGTGGTGCTGCACGACGGCGTGGTCGAGCAGGTCGGGGCCCCGCTCGATCTTTACGACCGTCCGGCGAACCTGTTCGTCGCCGGCTTCATCGGCAGCCCCGCGATGAACCTCATCAAGGGCAAGGTCGAGCGCGAAGGCTTCGTGGTCGATGGGTCGGGCCTCACCCTGCCCTTCTCGAACGCACCGACGGCCACACCGGGACTGCCGGCCGTCTATGGCATCCGCCCCGAGCACTTCATGCTCGACGACGCAGGTTTCCCGATCACGGTGGAAGTGGTCGAGCCGACCGGCTCCGAGACGCAGGTCATGGCGCAGATCGGTGGACAGCCGATCACCGCGGTCTTCCGCGAGCGCATCACCGCCGGACCCGGCGAAACCATCCGCATTGCCGCACAGCGCGAACACGCGCATCTGTTCGACGCGGCGACCGAGCAACGAATCAACTGATCAACAGGAGCAGGACAAATGGATTTTTTGAGTGTGAAGGGCAACCAGATCGTCGATGCGAAAGGCAAGAACGTGCGCCTGCGGGGCACGTGCGTCGGCGGCTGGATGAACATGGAAGACTTCATCAACGGGTTCTCCGGCGCGGAGCACACGCTGCGGTACGAGATGGCTGAAGTCCTCGGTAAGTCGAAGGCCGAGTTCTTCTTCGAGCGGTTCCACGATCACTTCTTCAACGAAGCCGATATCGAATACATCAAGAGCCTCGGTTCGACGGTGATCAGGCTCCCGCTGAACTACCGGCATTTCGAAGACGACAGCAAGCCCTTCGTCTACAAGGAAGCCGGCTTCCAGCGGCTGACGCAGGTGCTCAAGTGGTGCGAGAAGCATGGCATCTACGCGATCCTCGACCTGCATGCCGTGCAGGGTTGGCAGAACGTGCATTGGCATTCGGACAACGCCAACCGGCACAGCCTGTTCTGGAACCACTCGCACTATCAGGACCGCTTCATTGCGCTGTGGAAGGAGATCGCCACGCGCTACAAGGGCGAAGCCGTCGTCGCGGGCTTCAACCTGATGAACGAGCCGTGCGTGAACAACCAGTTCGGCGATCTGCCCTGGAACATCCACAAGAACTATCGTCCGGACTGGGATCTGATGAACGCCCTCTATCGGCGAGCCGTTGCCGCAGTGAGGGAGATCGATTCGAAGCACATCGTCTTTCTCGAAGGTGATCGCTATTCCTACCTCTTCGCTGGCCTGGAAGCGCCGTTCGCAGACAACCTCGTCTACAGCAGCCACAACTACACCATTGCGGGCTTCGGCCCCGGCCAGTACCCCGGGACGATCGATGCAGGTCAACCCCGAAGCGATGGACCCGAGCACTGGGACCTCGCACGACAAGAGCTCGAGTTCACCAACCACGAAGGCACCGCTTTCACGAAGAAGCACAACGTCCCGCTCTGGGTCGGCGAGTTCGGCTCGGTCTACAACGGCGGACTGGAAGCAGTGCCCGATCGGCTCCGCGCGATGGACGACCAGATCGGCATCTTCGAGCGTCACGGCGCGCACTGGACCACCTGGACCTACAAGGATGTCGGCGTGATGGGCCTGGTGACCCTCGATCCTGAATCGGAATACCGGCAGCGCGTCGGCGACTTCATTCGCAAGAAGGAACTTCTGGGCGCCGACGACTGGATGGTGTGGATGCCCCCGACATCGGTCAAGCAGGAAACCGGCGAGCTGGCGCAGCAGATCTACGACGTCATCGGCGACGACGAGATCACCCAGGTCTACAACCGCAAGTGCTTCAGCTCGGCAGTGCTCTGCTTCTACACGAGCGCGCTGATGCAGCAGACCTACGCGCGGCTGTTCAAGGACCTCTCCGAAACGCAGATCGATCGGGTGCTCTCCTCGTTCTCGCTGAAGCAGTGCAAGGTGAACAACGAGCTCGCCGGCATCGTGAAGAAGTATTCCGCGTAAGGGATCGCCGCATGGACAAGGTTGGTATCGGCTTCATCGGCTGCGGAAACATCAGCGAGGCCTACTTGAAGGCCGCGGCGAAGTTTCCGATCCTCGATATCCGGGGCCTCGCCGACATGAAGCCTGAAGCGGCGCAAGCGCGTGCCTCGCAGTTCGGGCTCAAGGCAGTCTCGGTCGATGCGCTTCTGCGCGACCCTGCGATCGAGATCATCGTGAATCTCACGATTCCGGCGGCGCATGTCGAGGTCGGCCTCATGGCGATTGCCGCCGGAAAGCATGTCCATTCCGAGAAGCCACTGGGCCTCACGACAGCGCATGCGCGAAAGCTGCTCGAAGCCGCCGACAGGCGCGGCCTTCGCGTCGGCTGTGCGCCTGACACCTTCCTGGGTGGAGCGCATCAGACGTGCCGCAAGCTCGTGGACGAAGGCGCCATCGGCAAGCCCGTGGCCGGCACGGCCACTTTCATGTGCCCCGGCCATGAGCGTTGGCACCCGAATCCGGCCTTCTACTACGCCGCGGGTGGCGGTCCGATGCTCGACATGGGGCCGTACTACATCACGGCGTTGGTCAACCTCATCGGGCCTGTCGCGCGTGTTTCCGGCTCGACCTCGCGAGTGCGCAGCGAGCGCGTCATCACCAGCGAGCCGCTCAAGGGCACGAAGATCAACGTCGAAGTGGCCACCCATGTCGCCGGCACGATGGAGTTCGCATCGGGTGCCATCGTGTCGATTGCCACGAGCTTCGACGTGCCCAAGCACCGGCATGTGCCGATCGAGCTCTACGGCACCGAGGCCAGCATGATCGTGCCCGATCCGAACTACTTCGGCGGCACCATCCAGCTCGCCCAGGCCGGGCAGGAGTGGACCGACCATCCCATCGGACACGCCTACGGCGACGGCAACTACCGAAGCATCGGCGTGGCCGACATGGCGCATGCGATTCGCGCCGATCGTCCCCATCGTGCATCCGGCGAACTGGCGCTGCATGTGCTCGAAGTGATGGAAGCGTTCGAGACCTCGTCGCGGCTCGGCCGCCACGTGAGCATCGAGACCCGACCCGAGCGGCCGCAGATATTGCCGACCGCGTTTTCCGCAGTCGGGCTCGGCTGATCCACCTCAGTGAACTGAACAAGGCAACTCAAATGCGCGAAGCCATGATCGTGTGGGGCGGATGGATGGGGCACGAGCCCGACCAGGCCGCGAAGATCGTCTCGGACCTGCTGACGAAGCGCGGCTTCAAGGTCCGTGTCGAAACCTCGACGAAGGCGTTCGCCGATCCGGCCATTGCGCATCTGAGCCTGATCGTTCCGATCATCACGATGTCCAAGATCGAGAAGGACGAACTCACCAATCTGACCGCTGCAGTGCGCGAGGGCGTCGGCCTCGCGGGCTTTCATGGCGGGATGTGCGATGCGTTTCGCGATGCCGTCGACTACCAGTTCATGACCGGGGGCCAGTGGGTCGCCCACCCCGGGAACGTCATCGACTTCCGAGTGAACATCGCGAAGCCGGACGATCCCGTGATGGAGGGCATCGGCGACTTCGACTACCGCTCGGAGCAGTACTACATGCACGTCGACCCCTCGAACGAGGTGCTGGCGACGACGACATTCACCGGCGAACACGCGCCGTGGATCGATGGCGTGGTGATGCCGGTGGCTTGGAAGCGCCGGCACGGCAAAGGCCGCGTGTTCTACAGCGCGCTCGGCCATGTCGCCAGCGAATTCGAGGTGCCGCAGATGCGCACGCTGCTCGAACGCGGAATGCTCTGGGCGGCACGATGACTTCCTCCACACCCCTCTACAAGGACCCCGCGCAGCCGTTGGCAGCGCGTGTGAGCGACCTGCTCGGGCGCATGACGCTCGAGGAAAAGATCGCCCAGATGCATGCCTTCTGGCTGATCCTGTCCGAGACCGGTGAACACCGGGTGCGTCCCGGCGAGGCCTTCGTCGCTGCCAGCGATGCCGATTCGGTGCTGCGGCGCCTTGCCAACGGCATTGGGCAGATCACGCGGCCACTGGGCACGCGCAGTGTCGAGGCAGGCAGCGGATTGCGCGCTCTCAACAAACTGCAGCGCTATCTGAAGAACGAGACACGCCTGGGCATTCCCGCGATTTCGCATGAAGAGTGCCTCGCAGGGTTGATGACACGCGACGGCACGCTGTTCCCGTCTCCACTGGCCCTCGGTTCGACCTGGAATCCGGCTCTCGTCGAACAGGTGGCGGAGAAGATCGGCTTCGAATGCCGTGAACTGGGATGCCAGCAAGGACTGGCGCCCGTCCTCGATGTGTCGCGCGATGTTCGGTGGGGACGCACGGAAGAGACCTTCGGCGAGGACCCGTATCTCGTCGGCGTCATGGCGACGCGCTATGCCCGTGGCGTGCAGGGGCCCCGGCGCGACGTGCTCGCGACGCTGAAGCACTACGTCGGCCATTCGTTCAGCGAGGGCGCACGCAACCACGCCCCGGTGCATGTCGGCTGGCGCGAGCTGAACGATGTGTTCCTGCTTCCATTCGAGATGGCCGTGAAGCAGGCCAACGCAGGCTCGGTGATGCCGGCCTATCACGACATCGACGGCGAGCCGGCCCACAGCTCTCGCCATTTGCTGACCGAAGTGCTGCGCGAGCAATGGGGCTTCGACGGGCTCGTGGTGGCCGACTACGTGGGGGTGAGCTTGCTCTACCAGCATCACGCGGTGGCGGCGGATGCGACCGAAGCTGCGGCCCTGGCGTTCAATGCCGGGCTGGATGTCGAACTGCCAGCGGACGATTGCGCTCAGCACCTCGCAGAGGCGATCGAGCGCGGCCTGATCTCGATGGCGACCGTCGATCGCATCGTCTCTCGCGTTCTGACGGAGAAGTTCCGACTGGGACTGTTCGAGAAGACCTTCGAGGACCCCGCGGCGCCGCCCGCGCTGCGTACGCCAGAGGTCGTCGCAACGGCTCTGGAAGCAGCGCGCCAGGCGATCGTGGTGCTGGAGAACCGGAGCGGTGTGCTGCCCCTCAGTCCTTCCGGCGCTCCCCGCATCGCTGTCATCGGCCCGACGGCGGACGACCCACTGGCCATGCTCAGCGGCTACAGCTACCCCGCGCACGTCGTCCTGCACAACCAGGTCGAAGACACGCGGCACATCGTGACGCCGCTGCAGGGCTTTCAAGCGATCTATGGCACAGATCGCGTGAGCCATGCCAAGGGCTGTTCGATCATCGAAGTCCGCCAGAAGGGAACGCCGGTGTTCCCTGGCGATGTACGCGCAGGGACAGTCAAGCCCACATCGCCCGTTTCGCTTCGCACCGACCAGATTCCCGAGGCTGTCGACGCCGCCCGCAATGCGGATGTCGCCTTCGTTTTCGTCGGTGACCTCGCGGGCCTTTTCCAGACGGGCACGATCGGCGAAGGCTCCGATGCCGATTTGCTCGATCTGCCCGGTGTGCAGCAGCAGTTGCTGCAGGCCGTGGTCGATACGGGCACACCGACCGTGGTCGTGCTGACCAGCGGGCGCCCCTACAACCTCGGCGGACTGGAAGATCGAATCGCCGCCTTCGTGATGGCGTTCTCCGGCGGCCAGCAAGGCGGCACGGCCATCGCCGAAGTGCTTTCCGGCCGCGCCGAGGCCACGGGCCGGCTGACCGTCTCTGTGCCGGACAACGTCGGCGCGATGCCGTACTACTACAACCACAAGTTCAAGAGCGGGGGAACGCCGATTGCGCTGCACTTCGGCAGCCGCTATCCCTTCGGCCATGGGCTGAGTTACACCCGCTTCGAGTACCGCAATCTTGCAGTTGCCCGCTCTCCCATTTCCATCGAGGACGGCGAGATCGTGCTCAGTTTCGAAGTCGCCAACACGGGGCTACGAAAGGGTGTGGAGATTCCACAGCTTTACGTGCGCGACCGGCTGGCCAGTGTCGTGCGCCCCGTGCGCGAATTGAAGGCCTTCGGTCGAGTGGAACTGAACCCCGGCGAGATCGCCCGCGTGACCTTCCGCGTGCCGGTGGACATGCTGGCATTCACCGGCATGGCCGGTGCGCGAATCGTCGAGCCGGGCCAGTTCGAGCTGGGAATCGGCGCGTCGAGCGCCGACATCCGGCTGCGCGCGGAAGTCGAAGTGGTCGGCAGCGCGCGCGCGCTCGAAAAGAAGTGGCGCATGGAAAGCAGCTTCGAGATTCACCCTTCGCCGGAACCCCTCCAGTAGATCCTCCAATGCAATCGAACCTTCATTCATCGTTTCTCCCCACCGACGTTTCCACCGCATTGCTTGTTGGCCGCGTCTGGCGTGCCGGCCCGGTCAACGGACCTTGCGTTGTGTTGGTGCGCGGCGGGCAGGTGATCGACATCACCGCCTCGGCCCCCACCGTTTCCGACCTTCTCGATCGGCAAGACCTCCTGGAATTCGTGCGCAACTGCAAGGGCGAATCGCTCGGTGATGTCGCCGGGTGGCTCGACAAATCCATGGCAGCCCCGGCAGAAGCCGGCGCCGAGAAGCTCCTGGCGCCGTGCGACCTGCAGGCCATCAAGGCATGCGGCGTCACCTTCGCCGTGAGCCTGCTGGAGCGCGTCATCGAGGAACAGGCCGGCGGTGACGCCACCAAGGCCGAACAGATCCGCATCGACCTTCAGCGCACGATCGGTTCGGACCTGTCGGCCATCCGGCCCGGCTCGCCGGAAGCGGAAACGCTCAAGCGCGAACTGATCCGCCAGGGCACGTGGTCGCAGTACATGGAGGTCGGCATCGGCCCCGATGCCGAGGTGTTCTCGAAATCCCAACCCATGTCGGCGGTCGGATTGGGCGCCGACGTCGGCCTGCACCCCACCTCATCGTGGAACAACCCCGAGCCCGAGATCGTGCTCGCCGTCAACAGCCGCGCAGAGATCGTCGGCGCCACGTTGGGCAACGATGTCAATCTGCGCGACATCGAAGGCCGCAGCGCCCTCCTCCTGGGCAAGGCCAAGGACAACAACGGCTCCTGCGCGATCGGGCCATTCGTGCGCCTGTTCGATGACGGCTTCACGCTGGACACCATCCGCACATGCACCGTGAACCTCACCATCGAAGGGCAGGACGACGGCTTCACGCTGGAAGGCTCCAGCCGCATGGCCGAGATCAGCCGCGACCCCGCCGATCTGGTGCGGCAGACCTGCGGCGCACACCACCAATATCCGGACGGCTTCTTCCTGTTCCTCGGCACGATGTTCTCGCCCATCAAGGACCGGGGTGCCGAAGGCAAAGGCTTCACGCACCGCCTGGGTGACCGCGTGACGATCTCGACGCCGTCGCTGGGCACGCTGGTCAATCAGGTGCAGCGCTCCGATGCGATCGCGCCCTGGACCTTCGGCGTCAGGGCCCTCTACCGCAATCTGTCCTCCCGCGGCGTTGCCGTTTCCTGAGGCACAAACCCACCAACAAGAAAAGGACCATCCATGTCAGCCATCTATCCGAGCCTTTCCGGCAAGCGCGTCGTCATCACGGGCGGGGGCTCCGGCATCGGCGCGGCCATGGTCGAAGCCTTCGCCCGGCAAGGGGCCAAGGTGTTCTTCCTGGACATTGCGGACGAGGACGGCCGGGCGCTTCAATCGAAGCTGCGCGACACCGCGCACCCTCCCGTCTTCCATCGCTGCGACCTGACCGACATCCAGGCTGTGCAGGCGACCTTCGACGCGATCCAGGCATCGGGGGGCGCCATCAACGTCCTCGTCAACAACGCCGCCAATGACGATCGACACGAAGTCGGCGCCGTCACGCCGGACTACTGGGACCAACGCATCGCCGTCAACCTGCGGCACCAGTTCTTCTGCGCACAAGCTGTCTCGGGCGGCATGCGCGAAGCTGGCGGCGGCGTGATCCTGAACCTCGGCTCCATCTCCTGGCACCTCGCGCTGGCCAGCCTGTCGATCTACATGACGGCCAAAGCGGGCATCGAGGGGCTGACCAAGGGACTGGCTCGTGACCTCGGCAGGTACAACATCCGCGTCAATTGCATCGTCCCGGGTGCGGTGCGCACGCCGCGCCAGATGAAGCTGTGGCAAACCCCCGAAAGCGAAGCGCAGGTTGTCGCAGCCCAGTGCCTGCACCAGCGCATCGATCCGGCGCATGTCGCATCGATGGCGCTCTTTCTGGCGTCGGACGACGCGGCCCGGTGCTCTGGGCGCGAGTACTTCGTGGACGCAGGCTGGTACGGCGCATGACCGAAGCTGCCCGCACCACCCGGCGGTTCCGATCGCAGGACTGGTTCGCCAACCCCGACCACATCGACATGACAGCGCTCTATCTGGAGCGCTTCATGAACTACGGCATCACGCCGGCGGAACTGCGCTCCGGCAAGCCCATCATCGGGATCGCGCAGTCGGGCAGCGACCTGAATCCCTGCAACCGCGTCCATCTCGAACTGGCAAAGCGCGTGCGCGATGGCATCCGCGATGCCGGGGGCATTCCGATGGAGTTCCCCGTGCATCCGACCTTCGAGAACTGCAGGCGGCCCACCGCGGCGATCGACCGCAACCTGGCCTACATGGCGCTGGTCGAGATCCTGCACGGGTACCCGATCGATGCGGTCGTGCTGACGACGGGCTGCGACAAGTCGACGCCCTCGCAAGTCATGGCCGCGGCGACCGTGGACATTCCCACGATCGTGCTGTCTGGCGGCCCGATGCTGGACGGCTGGTTCGAAGGCGAACTCGTGGGCTCCGGGGCGGCGATCTGGAAGAGCCGAAAGCTGCTGGCGGCCGGCAAGATCGACGAAGCGAAGTTCATGGACATCGCCACCGCATCGGCGCCTTCGGTCGGCCACTGCAACACCATGGGAACGGCCTCGACCATGAATGCGCTTGCTGAAGCGCTGGGCCTGTCGTTGACCGGTTGCGCCGCGATTCCCGCGCCCTATCGGGAGCGCGGGCAAATCGCCTACGAGACCGGCCGCCGCATCGTCGAGCTGGCCTTCGAGGATCGGCGCCCGTCGTCGATCCTCACGCGGGACGCATTCCTCGATGCGATCGTCGTCAACGCCGCGATTGGTGGTTCCACCAACGCCCAGCCGCATCTGATGGCCATGGCGCGTCATGCGGGCGTGGATCTGCGTCCGAGCGACTGGACTGAATTCGGCTTCGACGTGCCGCTGCTGCTGAACATGCAGCCGGCGGGCAAGTACCTGGGCGAAGCGTTTCATCGCGCGGGCGGCGTTCCGGCCATCATGTGGGAACTGCAGCAGGCCGGGTTGCTGCGCAGCGCGCGGCCGACGGTCACCGGCAAGACGATGGAACAGAACATCCAGGATCGACAAAGCGCGAACCGCGAAGTGATCCGCGAGTTCGCTCATCCCCTCAAGGACCGCGCCGGCTTCCTCGTTCTCAGCGGCAATCTCTTCGACTTCGCGATCCTGAAGACGAGCGTGATCTCCGCGGAGTTTCGCGAGCGCTACCTGAGCCGTCCGGGCGCGGAAGGCCAGTTCGAGTGCCGCGCGATCGTCTTCGAAGATTCGGATGACTATCACGCGCGCATCAACGACCCGGCGCTCGCCATCGACGAGAACTGCATCCTCGTGATACGAGGCGCGGGGCCCGTCGGCTGGCCCGGTTCCGCGGAAGTGGTGAACATGCAGCCGCCGGATGCGCTGCTCAAACGCGGGATCACCAGTCTTCCCACGCTGGGAGACGGTCGGCAGTCGGGGACCTCGGACAGCCCGTCGATCCTCAACGCCTCGCCCGAGAGCGCCATCGGCGGTGGCCTGGCCTGGCTGCGCACGGGCGATGTCATCCGCATCGACGTGAATACCGGGCAATGCAACATGCTGGTGTCCGACGAGGAGATCGCGCGCCGCAAGAGCGAAGGTGTACCGCCGATCCGGCCGAGCCAGACGCCGTGGCAGGAGGTCTATCGCTCGACTGTCGGCCAACTCGAGTCAGGCGCTTGCATGGAACTTGCGATCAAGTACCGCGGTGTGGCGGGCGATCAACCTCGTCACAATCATTGATGTGACCAGCCTCGCGCCCGACGACCTCGCACTCATCGACACCTGCTCGCAGGCCTCGCTCGAACTCCTCGAGCGCAACCTCACGCCGCACGGCATCCTGGCCGCGAGCCGCACCGAGGCAGCCGTCGCGCGCCGCTACACGCGCATCTTCGGGCGCGATGCGGCGATCTGCGTGATGGCAATGTGCGGCAGCGGCGTGCCGTCGCTCGAGCAAGGCGCGGTCGCGAGCCTCGAAGCGCTCGCCGCGCAGCAGGCGCCCAATGGCCAGGTCCCGAAGTACGTCGACCCGGAAGGCCTTGATGCCGACTTCTGGTACCTCGGCTGCATCGACGCCACCCTGTGGTGGCTGATCGCGGTGGACCATGTGCGACGCGCCGGCAGCGTCGATTCCGCGCACTGGCAGGACGGCGTCGAACGCGCGATCAACTGGCTGCTCGCGCAGGAGCACCAGCACTTCCGCCTGCTGCAGCAGAACGAGGCGAGCGACTGGGCGGACATCATGCCGCGCTCGGGCTACGTGCTCTACACCAATGCGCTCTGGTACGAGGTCAAGCGCCGCTTCGCCCTCGCGCATGCCGAAGAGACGTACTACCACTTCAACCACCTCTTCAACCCCTTCCAGCGCGACCTGCCCGAATACCACCGTGCACGGCTCCTGGGGCACTACGCGCGGCGCGGCCGGCGCGATCCGGGGCTCTACCTCAGCTTCGTCAACCTCTCGGTGGTCGGCGACGAGGGCGACGTGTTCGGCAACCTCCTCGCGATCCAGGGCGGCCTGGCCGACGAGGCGATGTCCCACCGCATCGTGAACACCATCGCGACGGCTCAGGCGGCCGAGCCGTGGCCGGTGCGCGTGGCGCTGCATCCGCTGACCCAGCAGCACCCGCTGTGGCGGCCGTACATGGCGAGGCACCAACAGAACCTGATGCACCAGTACCACAACGGCGGCATCTGGCCTTTCGTGGGCGGCTACTGGGTGCTGGCACTGGCGCAGCTCGGGCTGCGCGAGCGGGCGTGGCAAGCACTCGCCCACCTCGCGCGAGCGAATGCACACGGCGAATGGCGCTTCACCGAATGGTTCCACGGCCGCACGCTGGAGCCCATGGGCATGGCTGGACAGAGCTGGAACGCCGCGACTTTCCTCCTCGCCCACCGCACGCTCGGCGACGCCCGGCGACAGACGCCCGCCTGAGGACGGCGGATCGTCCTACGCGGACTGCCCCACGCCTTTGCTTTGATGGCGCTCAAGATGAGCGCGTTTTCGCAGTCTTCGCAGCAACTGATCCTTCGGCTCCTGCAGGCGCTGGCCTGCTCCCGCATCCACTTCGGATGCAAACGCCTGTCGCCCAAGGTCTGGAAGTACCCCGATCTGTCGTGCGACGAGCTCTGGCTGCGCATGACCCTGTACCAGGAACGGATCGACCAGCTCGCCAATGCGATGAGTACCGAAGAACGCGCCCAGGTCCGGCTGGAGCGAGCGCTGTTCCTGCGCCTCCTCCTCGAAAGCGCCACCGCTCGCCTCCAGTCCTGGAGCGACCAGGACGAGGTGGCCGACATGCCGCCGTCGCATCTCTTCGAGTGGGTGGCGCACGACGACGAGCGGCTGGAACTCTCGCAGCTCGAGGCCGCCATGACGCCCCAGGAAAGCGCCCGCTACGACATCGCGGTCAACGGGCTGCAGTGGCTCGACTGAACGCCGCGTTGCAGGTGCTTACCCTCACCTGCCCCTCTGGGGGCGGTTCGGAAGGGCTCATCAGTTAGACTGCTGGGCTTTTCCAGCTGGCGGTAAGGTGCACAAGTGTCGATGCGCAGGAGTTTGACTGGCTCGGCGCTCATTCGCTTGCTCGATCGACTGGCCGGCCCCGATGTTCGCGAATCCGGCGCATCCACGTCGGATCGGCTGAGCCAATGGTTCAGCTGGACGGACGCCATCTCCCTTTCCGCAGCCCTTGACGGCGTGCCCGTGGCCGGTGCCTCTGGCACATCCAGCGGAAAGAGTGCATCCCGCGCCGAAGAAGGCGAATGCCAACGCGTGCGGGCCGCGCTCACCAAGGCAATCGCCGAAGACAGCACCTTCGCCGCGCCCCAGCAGACCCAAACCGCAGCGGATGACGCCGAGACCGACTTTTCGCCCTACCGCCAGCGCTACCAGGCGCGGCAGCAGGCCATCGAAGCGGGTGTCGGCGCATTGCGCGGCAAGCTGCGGTCGCGGCTTGCGGCCCGCTCGCCCGAGATGGCAAAGCTGGCCGCAGTGGATGTCGTGATGGAACAAGTGTTGGGCACCCGCGAACGCAGCCTTTTGTCTACTGTGCCCAAGGTGCTCGAGAAGCATTTCGGCCGGCTACGCCAGGACGCCGAATCGACCGAAACCGGCGCATGGCTCGACATCTTCCGCCGCGACGCACGCGATGTGCTGCTCGCCGAACTGGATTTTCGATTTCAACCCGTCGAAGGGCTGCTCGATGCCCTTCGCATGAAGTAACCCGCATTCATGAACAGAACTCTTCTACATGCCGTCCTCGTGGCCGGCCTGGCGGCCGTGGGCTGGGTGGGCCTCGGCTATGCCGGCACGAACGCACTGGCACTCGCGGTCATCGTGCTCATCGCCGCGTTCTACATCGTCGGCGCGCTGGAACTGCATCGCTACCAGCAGGCGACTTCGTCGCTGGTGCAGGCCACCGCGACGACTACTGAATCGCCCCCGAAGCTCGCCGACTGGCTCGACACCCTGCATCCTTCGCTGCGCAATGCGGTGCGCCTACGCGTCGAAGGCGAACGCGTCGGGCTGCCCGGTCCTGCGCTGACGCCCTATCTCGTGGGCCTGCTGGTGCTGCTCGGCATGCTGGGCACCTTCGTCGGCATGGTGGTCACGCTCAAGGGCACCGGCATGGCCCTCGACAGCGCGACCGATCTCGAAGCGGTGCGCGCATCGCTGTCCGCGCCGGTCAAGGGCCTGGGACTGGCCTTCGGCACCTCGGTCGCCGGCGTGGCCGCTTCGGCGATGCTGGGCCTCGCCTCGGCACTGTGCCGACGCGAACGCCTGCGCGCCGGACAACTGCTGGACACGCGGATCGCCACCAGCCTGCGGGTGCACTCGCTGGCGTATCAGCGCGAGGAATCGTTCAGGTTGCTGCAGCAGCAGGCCCAGGTGATGCCCGACCTGGTCCGCCAGTTGCACGCCGTGATGACGACGATGGAGCAGCAGAGCGTGGCCATCAGCGAGCGCCTCGCCGCAAGCCAGGACCATTTCCACGCACGCGCCGAGGCCGCATACACCGGCCTGGCTACGTCGGTCGGCCAATCGCTCCAGCAGAGCCTCACCGAAAGCGCGCGCATCGCAGGCGCAACCATCCAGCCAGTGGTCGAGACGACCATGGCCGGCATTGCGCGCGAGACCGCATCGCTGCACGACAAGGTCGCGAGCACGGTGCAGATGCAGCTCGAAGGGCTCTCGGGCCGCTTCGAGACGATGACCGCCAGCGTCGCCGATACGTGGAAGAGCGCACTCTCCCAGCACCAGAACACGAACGAAGCCCTCTCGACCGACCTGCGCGGCGCACTCGGCCAGTTCGCCGAGACCTTCGAGCAACGCTCGGCCTCGCTGGTCGAAGACGTCTCCACGCATCTGCAAAGCACGGTCGGCAGCGTTTCTGACACCTGGGGTGGCGCACTGGCGCAGCACGAGCGCACGAGCGAGAAGCTCGCGGCCGACACGCAACAGGCGCTCGCCGCCGCTGCCGCGACCTTCGAGCAGCACTCGGCAGTGCTTCTGGGCAAGGTCGACGAGTCGCACGCCAATCTCCAGACCGAACTCGCCGCGCGCGACGAGCAGCGCCTGTCCGCGTGGAACCACTCGCTCGAATCGATGGCAGGCTCGCTGCATCAGGAATGGCAGCAGGCCGGCGAACACGCCGCGACGCAGCAGCAGCAGCTCAGCGAAGCCATGGCGCAGACCGCGCGCGACATCGCGGCGCAGTCCGAAGCGCATGCGAAGAGCACCATCGCCGAGACCGCCCGACTGCTCGAGGCCGCATCGGAAGCCCCGAAGGCCGCGGCCGAGGTGGTGGCAGAACTGCGCCAGAAGCTCTCCGACAGCATGGCGCGCGACAACGCGATGCTGGAAGAGCGCGGCCACATCCTCGAAACGCTGAAGACCTTGCTGGATGCGGTGAACCATGCCTCGACCGAACAGCGAGGCGCCATCGATGCGCTGGTCGCTTCCTCGGCCGATCTGCTGGAACGCGTCGGAAGCCGCTTCACCGAACAACTCGAAGCCGAGACCGGCAAGATGGGCGAAGTCGCCGCGCAACTCACCGGCAGCGCGGTCGAAGTGGCAAGCCTCGGCGAAGCCTTCGGCCATGCAGTCGGCCTCTTCAGCGAATCGAACGACAAGCTGGTGGGCCATCTGCAGCGCATCGAAGCGGCGCTGGGCAAATCGATCGCGCGCAGCGACGAGCAGCTTGCCTACTACGTCGCGCAGGCGCGCGAGGTGATCGACCTGAGCATCATGTCGCAGAAGCAGGTGGTCGAAGACCTCCAGCAGATCGCGAACCGCCAGGCCACTGCAGGCAGCGAAGCGTGATGCACGACGACGTCGATGCCGGCCTCGAGCCGGAGGTGCCGGTCTGGGCGGTCTTCGGCGACCTGATGGCGGGCCTGCTCGGCGCTTTCGTGCTGATCCTCGTGTGCGCGATCGGCATGCAGCTCGACCTCACATCGAAGCTGCAGGACGAGGTACAGAAGCGGCGCATCGAGGCGCAGCGCCGCGAAGCGCTGGAGAAGGCTCTTCAGGGCCCACTCGCCGCCGGCCGCGTGACGCTCAACAACGGGCGCATCGGCATCAGCGGCAGCGTGCTGTTTGCGGTGAGCTCGGCTGATCTGCAGCCGGAAGGTCGCCAGTTGCTCAGGAGCCTCGCCGCACCGCTTGCCGCCTACCTGCGCTCGCGCGACGAGATCCTGATGGTGAGCGGCTTCACCGACGACCGCCAGGTGCGCGGCGGCAGCAAGCAATTCGCGGACAACTGGGAGTTGTCGGCGCAACGCTCGTTGACTGTGACGCGTACGCTCATCGAGGAAGGATTGCCTTCGTCATCGGTGTTCGCCGCGGCCTTCGGTTCGGAGCAGGCGGTCGCATCCAATGCCGATGCAGAGGGACGCGCGCGAAACCGTCGCGTGGAAATGGCGCCGACCCCACGGCCGTCGAACAGCATCCCCGGGCATCGTGAGTAACGACGCAGCCAGCGACAGCAACGCCACCATCGACGAGTGGCGCCAGCGCGGCGACCACCGCTTCGATCCGGTGCGCTTTCATTTCATCGAAGCGTTGGCGCGTCGTACGGCGGGCTACGGCGGTGAAGCACGGCGCCTGCTGGACGAGCGGTTGCAGACGCATATGGCGGCCTATGCCGAAGCGCTGCAAAAGTCCCGTGACGCCGCGCAGGTTGCGCCGGGCAACGACCCGGAGCCCATCCAGCGCAGTGCGCTCGCCGAGCTTGTCGAGCACATCGGGCAGCATGCCGCGCCGACCGCCGTTGGCTCAGCAGCGACCCCGGTTCCCTCGGGCGAACTGAAGACGCTCAGCTACTTCAAGAGCACCTGGTCGCGCCTGAGCGCCGACCGCCGGCTCAATCAATCGCTCGCCAAGGTGCCGGAAAACGCGGGGCCGCTCAACTCGCATCACCTCGTGCACCGCGCACTCACGCTGATGCACGAACTCTCGCCGGAGTACCTCAACAAGTTCATGTCGTACGTCGACGGACTCCTGTGGCTCGACGACGCGAACGCGCGCAGCCCCGCCGTTGCAAGCGCGCAGGTTGCCGAAACCGGCAAGAAAAGCGGTCGCGGCAAACGACGCTGAAGCGGCCCTTCGCCCAAGGGCCTGCGTTCAGGCCTTGAGGGTGTTCTTGTGGATCTTGCCGTCCTTCATGACGATCATCAGGCTCGTGTCCGGCGTGGCGAGCAGCGCGATGTTGTCGAGCGGATTGCCGTCGACCAGCAACAGGTCCGCATAAGCGCCCTCTTCCAGCACGCCCAGCTTGCCCGGATAGGGATTGCGCGGCCCCGATAGCGCCATCAGCTGCGCATTGGTTGACGTTGCCATCGTGAGAATTTCGCTGTTCGAGAACCAGCGCGTGAGGTGCGTGAGCATGATGCCCTGCCGCTGCGCCAGCGCGGGCGAGAACAGCATGTCGGAGCCGAAGGCGGTCTTGATCTTGTACTTCTTGGCAAGCTTGTAGAGGCCGTCCGTGGCCCCGAAGACCTGCTGCGCGGAGATGGCGCCTTGGCCGGTCAGCCGTCCGGTGTCCTCGTCGGACAGGAAGGGTTGCGTGCTGAGCCAGACGCCCTTGTCGGCCATCAGCCTGGCTGTCGCGTCGTCCATCAGGTGTGCGTGCTCGACACAACCCGCGCCCGCGTTGATCGCGCGCTGCACCGTATTCGACGCGTAGGCGTGCACCGTGATGTAGGTGTTCCAGTCCCTCGCGACTTCGGCGGCCGCGCGCACCTCGGCCTCGCTCAGGGTCGTCAGGTCGAGCGGGGTCCGCGGCGACGAGACACCGCCGCCGCCCACGATCTTGACTTGCGATGCACCCTGCGTGAGCTGTTCGCGCACGCGCAAGCGAATCTCGTCGGGGCCGTCGACGATCGCGGCCGCGCCGGTCCTCTCGGTAAAGCTCGGCACGCCGGGCGTGCGCGGCACGTCCGAAAGCGGGCGCAGGTCGCCATGCCCGCCGCTGCCGGTGATCATCGCGCCGCACGGGTAGATGCGCGGCCCGGCGATCAGTCCTTCGTCGATCGCCTGCTTGAACGCGAAGGTGGGGCCACCGAGGTCACGCACCGTGGTGAATCCGCGCAACAGCGTGCGCTCGGCCTCGGCGCTGCCCGCCAGATGGATGTAGCCGATGTTGCCTTGCAGGAGCACCGGCAGCGGCAGCGCCGCAAACAGCGAATGCCAGTGCGCATCGATCAGCCCCGGCATCATCACGCGGCCCTTGCAATCGATGAGTTGCGCGCCTGCGGGGGTCGCCGGGGTGCCAGCGCCGATCGACTTGATGCGATTGCCTTCCACGAGCAGGTGGCCGTCACGCAGCTGAGCGGAGCGGCCGTCAAAAATGCGAACGTTGGTAAACAGTGTCGACTTCGGCTGTTCGGGGGTCTGCGCCTTTGCCTTCAAAGGAAAGCCGAGCGCCGCGACCGACGCGACCGATGCGGCCATGCCGGCCACGAAGCCACGGCGCGTGAGTTCTGCGTTGATGCGACGGGTCAGCGAATGAAGCTCCGGACGGTGGCACAGGCACACGGCGCGTCGGATGACTGTGTCGCCGGTGAGGGATGAGCATGCGTACAAAAGGGTCTCCTTGCGGATCGATGAGTCCGTGCATGGTGTCTCTCTGCAACGAGGCATGTCAACCGAATCGAAGGTCCGGTTGCGGCGCATGCCTGTGCCTGCAAGAATGCCCCGATGTCCAAACTACGTGTGCAAAGCTTCTCGGTCTCCCTCGACGGCTTCAGCGCGGGGCCGGCGCAGGACCTGCAGAACCCGCTCGGCGTTCGCGGTCCGGAGCTGATGGAGTGGGTCTTCCCGACGCGCTTCTTCCGTGCAATGCATGGTGATGGCGGCAGCGAAGGCGAGACCGGCATCGACAACTCGATGGCCGAAGAAGGTTTCGCGAACCTGGGTGCCTGGATCCTCGGGCGCAACATGTTCGGCCCGGTGCGCGGCCCATGGCCCGACGACAGCTGGAAGGGCTGGTGGGGCGACGAGCCGCCGTATCACACGCCCGTCTTCGTGCTCACCCACCATCCGCGCGAACCGCTCGCGATGAAGGGCGGCACCGAGTTCCGCTTCGTGACTGAAGGCATTCACGCAGCGCTCCAGCAGGCAAAGGCCGCAGCGGGCGGGCGCGACGTGCGGCTCGGCGGTGGTGTTTCGACCGTCAGGCAGTACCTGCAGGCCGGGTTGATCGACGAGTTGCATCTCGCGGTCCGGCCGGTGCTGATGGGTTCGGGCGAGAACCTCTTCCAGGGCCTCGACCTGCATGCACTCGGCTATGAATGCCATCGCAGCGTGGCCGGCGAGCGGGCGACGCACGTGTTCCTGCGCAAGCGCGGCTGATGCCGCTGTCCACCGGGCGACTCGGCCGGAGCGCAGCGCGCGCCGATAATGGCCGGCGCCCGCCGATGGATTCCCGCGCTTGAACACACCCGCTGCCACTGCCACGTCCGCGCCATCCATCTGGAGTCCCCTGAAGACCGAGGCCTTTCGTGGCCTCTGGACGGCCGGCAGTCTCTTCTTCGTCGGCAACGCCATGCTCAACATGGCCGCTTCGTGGCTGATGATCGAGGTCACGGGCTCGTCGTTTCTCTCGGCACTGGTCCAGACCGCTTCCTTTCTTCCGATGTTCCTGCTGTCGCTGCCGGCGGGTGTGCTGGCCGACACCACGCATCGCCGCAAGCTGATGCTGCGCGTGCAGGGCGTCTACGCAGCGGCGGCGCTACTGCTCACCGTGCTCGCGTTCGTCGGGTGGGCCGGGCCGACGACCTTGCTCTTCTTCACCTTCCTGCTCGGCGTATGCACAGCGCTGCAATCGCCGTCGTGGAACTCGGCGGTCAGCGATGCCGTGGGCCGCAAGCAATTGCCGCAGGCCATCACGCTGATCTCGATGTCCTTTAACGGCGCGCGCGCCGTCGGGCCGGCGCTTGCGGGGCTGATCTTCGCGTGGACCGGCGGCGGCGCGGTGTTCGCGTTCGCGGTGCTCACCGCCATCGGCATGAGCTACGCCACCCGTCGCTGGCCGCCCGCGCCACCCACCGTCGGCAAGCTGCCGGCGGAGCGGCTCTGGGCCGGCATGGTCAGTGCGCTGCGGTATGCGCGCCATTCGCCGGCGATCTTCGCGCAGCTCGTGCGGACTGCAGCCTACTCGGGGCTCGGTTCGGCGCTGTGGGCGCTGCTGCCCGTGATCGCGGCGCATCGGCTCGAACTCGGCGCAGCGGGCTTCGGCCTGCTGATGGCCTGCCTGGGCAGCGGCGCAGTCGCGGCGGGTTTCTTCGTCGGACGCATGCGCGCGCGCTATGGGCTCGACACGCTCGCCATGGCCTGCTGCGTGATCTTCGCGATCGCCATGCTGGTCGGCGCACTGGTGACCTGGCACGCCTTGGTGTACGTGACCTTCGTGATCGGCGGTGCGGCGTGGATGACGATGATGTCGACCTTCAACGCCGCCACGCAGACCAGCGCATCGCCCTGGGTGCGCGCGCGGGCGGCATCGATGCATACCTTGTGCTCGCTGGGTTCCTTCGCGCTCGGATCGGCGCTATGGGGCGCCGTCTCCAGTCTGCTGGGATTGCCGGCCGCGTTGTGCATCGCCGCCGCCGGCATGCTCGCGAGCGTGGCGCTCGCCCGGCCCTATCCGCTGCGCATGGGCGCGGACGACGAAGTCACGCAGGTCGCGCAATCGGACGAACTCTCGCTCGCGAGCGAGCCTGAGTTCGAAGCCGGCCCGGTCGCAGTCGAAGTGGTCTATTGCATTCGCGAGGCCGATGCATCGCGCTTCCTCGATGCGGTGCGGCTGCTCGCAGTGCCGCGCCGGCGCGACGGCGCGACCTTCTGGCGCATCTACCGCGATCTCGGCGACCCGACACGGTACGTCGAGCGCTTCATCGTCACCTCGTGGGCCGACTACCTGCGCCAGCGATCGCGCGCCACCGTGGCGAGCATGGAACTCGAGTCGAACGCCCGCAGCTTCCAGGTCGAAGGCGAAGCGGTGATCACGCGCCACTACCTCGCCGAACGCAGCTCCTGAGCGGAAGAAAAGCCATTCGCCAGCGCGCAGATCGCGCGCTACGATGGCTGCGGTCTCGTCGCATTCCGCATCATTCCATCCGCGAAACAGGAGGAGACATGAGCAACGTACGGATCGAACACGACCTGCTCGGCGACCGCGAAGTCCCGGACGACGCCTACTACGGCGTCCATACGCTGCGGGCCAAGGAGAACTTCCAGATCACCGGGACGACCATCTCGGCCTACCCGGACCTGATCGGCGCGCTCGCTTCCGTGAAGCAGGCGGCGGCAGAAGCCAACACCGACCTCGGCCTCCTGGACCCTGGCCTTCGCGATGCGATCGTCGCTGCATGTCGCGAGGTCCGGCGAGGGTCGCTGCACGACCAGTTCGTGGTCGACGTGATCCAGGGCGGCGCGGGCACCTCCACCAACATGAACGCGAACGAGGTGATCTGCAACCGCGCGCTCGAAATCCTCGGCCACAAGCGTGGCGAGTACCAGTACCTGCATCCGAACGAGCACGTCAACATGGCGCAGAGCACCAATGACGTGTACCCGACGGCGATCCGCGTCGCGACCTGCTTCGCGATCGAGCGGCTGCTCAAGGCCATGGAATATCTGCGGGCCGCCTTCGCCGCGAAGGCCGAGGAGTTCGCGCACCTGCTGAAGATCGGCCGCACGCAGTTGCAGGATGCGGTGCCGATGACGCTCGGCCAGGAGTTCTCGACCTACGCGGTGATGATCGAGGAAGACATCGCGCGCCTCACCGAAGCCTCGGCGCTGATCCGCGAGATCAACCTCGGTGCGACCGCGATCGGCACCGGCATCACGGCGCACCCGGATTACGCGAGCAAGGCACTGGCCGCGCTGTGCGACATCACCGGGCTTGAACTCTCGACCGCACCGAACCTCATCGAAGCCACCCAGGACTGCGGCGCGTTCGTGCAGCTGTCGGGTGTGCTGAAGCGGATCGCCGTGAAGCTGTCGAAGACGTGCAACGACCTGCGGCTTCTCTCCAGTGGCCCGCGCGCGGGGTTCGGCGAGATCAACCTGCCGCCGATGCAGGCCGGCTCGTCGATCATGCCCGGCAAGGTGAATCCGGTGATCCCCGAAGTGGTCAACCAGGTCGCCTTCGAAGTGTTCGGCAACGATGTCACCGTGACCTTCGCGGCCGAGGCCGGACAGCTTCAGCTCAATGCCTTCGAGCCGATCATCGCCAACGCGCTGTTCCGCAGCTTCAAGCACCTGACCAACGCCTGCATGACGCTGGCCGACCTTTGCGTGAAGGGCATCACCGCGAATCCGGCCAAGCTCGAGGAAAGCATCGAGCGCTCGATCGCGCTTGTGACCGCGCTGAATCCGATCATTGGCTACAAGCAGGCGACCGAGGTCGCCGCGGAGGCATTCGCGAACGGCACCAACGTGCGCGAGGTGGTGCTCAAGCGCAAGCTGATGACGGAAGAAGCCTTGAACGAGGCACTGCGCCACGAGGTACTGACGCGGCCCCACGTTTACGAGTCCGCGCAGCGCAAGGCCTGAGCGCGCGTGCTTGCGGAACGCGTGGTCATGGCGCCACGCTGGGCGTGCCGTTCTGCGAGCGGGATGACAAAGATCGCAATGCACCCTACCCTCTTCGGAAGTGCATCGATACTCCGTCATTCCCATTCAGAACTGAACGCCCAATGATCCAACGCAGCAAAAGTACCGCTCTCTTCTTTTTTTCGGGGGCGGCGCTTGCCGCTGCGATGACTGCGCAAGACGCACGGGCCCAGGCGCGGCTGGACCAGGCTGCCGATGACTCCTGGCGCTTCTCGGTAGGGGTCGGCGTCTTCGATCGCCCCAAATATCCCGGTAGCGGCGAAAGCCAGGTCGTGGGACTGCCGCTCGTCACCGCCAACTACGGACGCTATTTCATCGGGGGCACGCCGGGAGCGGGCTTCCCGTTCGGCGTGGGCTTCAACATCATCCAGAACGACACATGGCGATTTGGGGTGGCCGTGGGTGGAGAACTGACCAAGCCGCGGAAGGAGTCGGATGCGCCGCTCCTCCATGGCTGGGGCGATATTCCCGAGACTGCCCTTGGAAGCGTGTTTGCGTCTTATACGTACGAATGGCTCACGCTCCGGGGTTTTCTCGTTTCCGACCTGGGCGGCAATGACCAGGGAACCCGGATCGCGATCGACCTCGAGGGCCGGTATCCGGTCAATGAAAGACTGCTCCTGACTGCCGGCCCCGGCATCACCTGGGCCAACGGCAACTACACGCAGACCTTCTATGGCATCAACGCGCAGCAAAGCGTGATTGCCGGTGTTCCCCAGTACCGGGCGGGAGCCGGTCTCAATACGGTCCGCTTCTCCATTGGCGCCCAGTATCAATTGACGGCACAGTGGGGTATCGGCGCCAGCTTCACCACCGCCTGGCTGCAAGGCGACGCCAAGCGCAGTCCGATCACCGAAGACAAGACACAGGAGACCTACGGCGTCTTCGCCTCGTACAGGTTCTGATCCATGAATCTCCACACCTGGCTCATCTACCTGGCGGCGGCCATCGGGCTGTCGCTATCGCCCGGCCCCAACGGACTCCTGGCGCTGACGCACGGCGCGCTGCACGGGCGCCGCAAGACGCTCTACACCATCTCCGGCGGGGCGCTGGGCTTCGTGATCGTCATCGCGCTGTCGATGTTCGGCATCGGCGCGCTGCTCAAGGCGTCGCTGACGTGGCTGACGGTCATGAAGTGGCTGGGCGGGGCCTACCTCGTGTGGCTTGGCATCCAGGTGTGGCGCGCGCCGCCGATCGGCATCGAAACCAGCGCACCCGTCGAATCGCGCTCGGGCCGCTCGATGTTCGGGCAGGGCGCGCTGTCGGCGCTGACCAATCCGAAGGGCATCCTCTTCTTCGCGGCCTTCCTGCCGCAGTTCATCGACCCGACTCACAGCCTCTGGGTGCAGTTCCTCATCATGGCCGGGACTTTCGCGGCCATCGAGATCGCCACCGAACTGCTGATCGCCAGCATGGCCCACCGGATCAGCCCCTGGCTGCGGAAGGTCGGGCGGCGCTTCAACCAGGCCTGCGGCGGCGTGTTCGTGGCGATCGGGGTTGCATTGCCGCTGCGTAGCTGACACGCCCCCGTTGGAAGGCGCGCAGGACATCGCATTCGAGCTGCTCTGATACGACCTTGCGTTCACGAATACAGGTCGTGCGTCGCGGCAGGGGGTCTGGGGTGCGGGCTCCTGCCGCGAAGTGACGTCGTTGGAAGAAACCGGCGCAACCTCTCCAGCCGGGGCGCCTGGGGGTGGGCTGTGGTGCGCCTGTGGGGCGCCGAGGAACGCAGCGCGGCCGGCTGCGCGTGCGAAGACACGCGCTTCGTGGTCTGACTCGCCGCAGCTGTTTGAACGGAGTGCACCGAAGGGGCACGCAGTGAGTTCTGCGGCGCAGCCGGCCGCGCGAGTACCGCAGGGAAGTCTGCGCAAGGCGCAGACCGCCCCACTGGCGCACCGCAGCCCACCCCCAGGCGCCCCGGCGCAGGGCACGATCCGTACCCGAAAGGGGCAAAATGGCTAAAATCCCCAAATCGGCCAAAATGGCCGGATTGGAGATCCACCGGAGCCCGCCATGTCCAGCCCGAATAGTTCGCGTCCCGAAGCTCTCGACCGTTTCACGCGCGGTCTGCCGGCCGTCTCGGCCACCAAGCTGGTCGCAGGGATGCAGAAGGTCACCAGCGCCGTCATGACGCACGGCGCCGTCGTCGTCACCCGCCACGACGAGCCGGCCATGGTCCTGATGTCGATCGACCGCTACCTCGCGCTCGAACAGGCGGCCGAACCCGATCTGGATGCGCTCACGCAGCAGTTCGACGACATGTTCGCCAGCATGCAGGGCGACGCCGCTGCCGCGGCGATGGAAGACGCCTTCGCGATGACACCGGCCGAACTGGGCAAGGCGGCGGTCCGCGCCGCGGGCGGCAGCAAGTCCGCCAAGAGGTAACCCCCCACTGATGGTCGCGCGCATCTTCGTTCTCGCGGGCGTCAACGGAGCGGGCAAGAGCAGCATCGGCGGTGCGGCGCTCCAGGCGCGCAAGGCCACCTACTTCAATCCCGATCTCGCAGCACGCAAGCTGCTCGACACCAATCCCACGCTCACGCAGGAAACGGCCAATGCGCAGGCCTGGGAAATGGGCCGTGCCGGCCTTGAACGCGCGCTGGCCGAGGGCCTCAATTTCGCCTTCGAAACCACGCTGGGCGCGCGGACCCTTCCCGACATGCTGCTGGCCGGCGCACGCAAGGGTGCGCAAGTCCATGTCTGGTACGCCGGGCTGCAATCGCCCGAGAAGCACGTCGAGCGTGTGAAGGAACGCGTGATCGCCGGCGGCCATGACATCCCCGAGGACAAGATCCGCGCGCGCTACGTCAGCAGCCGCGCGAACCTGATCCGCCTGTTGCCGCACCTCGCAAGCCTGCGCGTGTACGACAACAGCATCGACGGCGATCCCAAGGCCGGCATCAAGCCGCAACCCACGCTGATCCTGCACATGGAAGGCGGCCAGGTCGTCTCGCACATCGACCTCGAACTGGTGCCGCAATGGGCCAAGCCCGTGGTCGCCGCAGCTTTCGACGCAACGAAGAAGAAGGCGACGAAGGGGCGGCCGCACTAGCCGCCCGCCGCGCGTTCAGGGCATGACCTGCCCGCCGTTCACCTCGACGATCTGGCCGGTGACATAGCTGCTGGCTTCTGCATTCGCGAGAAACATGAAAGCGCCAACGCATTCCTCGGCCGTGCCCAACCGCCCCATCGGGATGGCACTCGCGAAGTTCTTCAGAACCTCGGGGCTTGAATGGCCGTCATGGAACGGCGTCTCGATCACCCCGGGCGCGACGGCGTTGACACGGATGCCGTCCTTCACCAGTTCCTTGGCCATCGTGCGCGTGATCGTCGAAACGAAGCCCTTGCAGGCCGCGTAGAGACCCGCGCCCGGGCCTCCACCAGTGCGTGCAGCTTGCGTGGTCACGTTGATGATGGCCCCGCCGCCGCCCGCCGACATGATCGGGATCACGCGCCGGCTCACCGCCACTACCGAACGCGCATTGAGACGGAACACCGCATCGATGTAGTCGTCGTCCGCATCGACGATGGGCGAGCGCTTGACGAAGCCACCGGCGTTGTTGATGAGGATGTCGATGCGCCCGAAAGCCTCGTGCACCGCATGCACCATCTGGTCGACCGATTTCGTGTCCATCACGTCGGCCTGCACCAGCAGCGCCTCGCCGCCGGCCGACCGGATGTCGCGCGCCACGCTTTCGGCCTCGGCCCGGCTGCCGCGGTAGTGCACCGCCACGCGCGCACCCGCCTTGCCCATGGCGCGCGCCACGGCCGCGCCGATGCCGGTGCTGGCACCGGTGATGAGGACTGCCTTGTTCTTCAGATCGTTCATGGTGAGATCCTTTCGGGGGTTGAAGGAATCGCCACCACGGCGGGCATCTTCAGAGCGTCGCGGCGATGGCTTCCAGTTGGGTGAGTCGCCGAGCCATGCGGCCGACGAAGTTCTGCGTGACGTGCGGCAGCACGCGCTGCGTGGGCACCACGATGCCCACCTTCAGTCCATTGAGCGCCTCCAGCTCGAAGGGCCGCCAGAGCAGCTCCCCGCGCTTGAGTTCCTCGATGAAGGCGATCTTGGAGAAGCAGGAAATGCCCTTGCCGCCCATGATCAGGCGCTTGAGCAAGGGCGTCGAATTGCAGGTGGCCGCGGGCTCCATGTCGTCCCAGAAGTTGGCGAACTCGGGCGACGACGCGGCGCTGATCACCGGATGCGAGCTGGAGCGCAGGAAGGGATACTTCGCGCACTCCTTGAGCGATACCGTTTCGAAGCTGGCGAGCGGATGTCCTGGGGGCATCACGATGCCGATCGGCAGGTGCGCCACATTCATGGCCCGCACTCCGCCGGGTAGCCGGCCGAGGAAGGTCAACCCGACGTCGGCCTGCCCGGCCATGACCATCTGGGCCACTTCCATGGGCTGCGTCGAAGTGATGGTGTAGGTCACTGCAGGAAAGAGCTGCAGAAACTCTTCCACCGCCGAAGGCAACAGCTCTTCGAAGAAGGAATCCATGGCTGCCACCTTGACGTGCCCTGTGCGCTCGCCCTTGAGTGCATCGAGCTCGGTGCGCATCACCTGGAACTGGTGCAGCGTCTCCTGCGCATGCTTGAGCAGTCGCTCGCCTGCCGGGTTCAGCCGCAAGCCATTGGGCATGCGGTCGAACAGCTCGACGCCCAGCTCGTCCTCCAGCTTGTGGATCTGGCGGTTCACCGCGCTGGCCGCCACGTAGAGCCGCTCCGACGCCTTGCGCACGGAGCCGCAGGCGGCCACTTCGATGAAGTACTTCAGGACGCTGGCATGCATCAGCCGGCCCTCCTGCCGCGCTGTGCACTATGCGACCGCTCCGACAGTGGGCAGCGCGGAGGCGATGCCGGGGTGGTCGCAGGCGCTGCGCCGGCCGTCCGCGCCGCCGGGCGAACCCAGGCCGCTGACCGAATCGCCGAAGTACTCGCGGTTGATGGCCACGAAATGCGCGAGCCCGGGCGGCAGCCGGGACTCCTCGTAGATGGCCTGCACGGGGCAGGCCGACACGCAAACGCCGCAGTCGATGCATTCATCCGGATGAATGTACAGAGTCCGGGCGCCTTCGTAGATGCAATCGACAGGGCAGCAAGGGACGCAGGCGCCATCCTTGCAGTCGATGCAGGCGGTGGTGATGACGTGAGCCATGGCGCAATCCCTTCGTGCCGAGGCCTCAACGCCCCTGCCAGCGCGGCTTGCGCTTCTGCTGGAAGGCCAGCACGCCTTCGTTGGAGTCTTCCGACTGCAGTGCAGCAACCAGCGCTGGCAGGCGCATGCCGTGGGCCTGCGACGGCGAAAGCTGGCCGGTCTGGCGCACCACCTGCTTGATCGCGCGCAACGACAGCGGCGCACAAGCCAACAGTTGCTGCACCCAGCGCTCGACCGCGGTGTCGAGTTCGACGCGCGGCACGACCTCGTTGACGAGGCCCATCTCCAGCGCCTGGCGTGCCTTGACGCGCTGTCCGGTCAGCATCATGCCCATCGCCTGGCGATACGGAATCTGACGCTGCAGCAAAAGCATGCCGCCGTCGAGCGGCAGGCGACCGACGAGCGGCTCGGGCAGGCCGAAGCTGGCTTCCTCGCAGGCGACCACGAGGTCGCAGCCGAGCACCATCTCGAAGCCACCGCCCAGCGCAAAACCGTTGACGCGGGCAATCACCGGCACATTCAGCGTCTCGCGCAGCGCGATGCCGCCGAAGCCGCCGGGACGACTGGCCGCCCAGTACTCCACGCCCTTCAGGTTGCTGGTGTTCTTCAGGTCGGCGCCCGCGCAGAAGGAGCGCTCACCCGCGCCGGTCAGCACCACCACGCGCACGTCGTCGCGCCGCTCGATGTCTTCCCAGATGCGGATCAGCTCGGCCTCGGTCGATAGGTCGACAGCGTTGAGCACATCGGGCCGGTCGATGGTGACCCGCGCCACATGCTCCTTGACTTCGTAGATGACGCTCATTGCGCCACCTCGCTGAGTGCGCGGGCTTCCTCCAGCACTTCATCCGTGTGCTCGCCAAGCCGGGGCGGCGCGCGGCGCAATCCGGCGGCCGCACCGGACATCTGAATCGGGCTCGCGATGAACCGCAACGGACGGCCACCTGGAGTACCTCCGTCGAGGATCATCCCGTTGTGCAGCGTCTGCGGATCGACCAGCGCCTCGCGCATGTCGCGCACGGGCGCCGACAGCAGGTCCTGCTCCTCGAGCCGCGCCAGCCAGTATTCGCGGGTGTTGGTCGCAAAGCGCTCGCGGAAGATCGTGTGCAGTTCGGCCTTGTGCTTGAACTGCGCCTGCAGGTCGGCAAAGCGCGCATCCTGCGACAGGTCGTCGATCTCGAGCGCGGCGCAGATGTCGCGCAGCGGATTGGCCTTGAACGCACCCACCAGCACCAGAGGCCCGTTCTGCGTGTCGAACACGCCCGACAGCGGCATCGCCGCCCAGTTCACCTCGGAGTCCTCCATCATGATCATCGCGGCCTCCTGCATCTGCATGGCCAGCATCGAGTTGTAGAGGGACACCGAGACCTTCTGCCCTTCACCGGTGCGCTCGCGCTGCAGCAGTGCGAAGAGGATGCCCTGCACCATGTGCATGCCGGCGGTGTAGTCGGCCAGCGCAGTGGGATAGATCGACACCGGCACCGAAGCATCGGCACGGCGCGCCATCACGCCGGTCAGTGCCTGTGCGAGCACGTCCTGCCCGCCCTTGTGCGCGTAGGGGCCGCTCTCGCCGTAGCCCGTGCCCACCGCGTAGATGATGCGCGGGTTCAGGCGCTTGCAGTCCTCGTAGCCCAGGCCGAGGCGCTCCATCACGCCGGCGCGGAAGTTGTTGGTGACCACGTCGGCATCGGCGATGAGGGCCTTGACCAGTTCCACCTGCGCAGGGTCGCGCAGATCGATCTCGCAGCTTCGCTTGTTGCGGTTGAGGCTGCAGAAGATCGGGTTGTCATGCCCTGCGACCGGCGCAAAGGTGGAGCGGCTCAGATCGCCCGCGCCCTTGCGTTCGATCTTGATCACGTCCGCGCCATGGTCCGCCAGCATCTGGGTGCAGACGGGACCCATCATCACCTGGGTGAAGTCGATCACGCGAATGCCGGCCAGCGGCAGCGTCTTGGTGTTGTGTGTCATGCGGCCTCCGCGAAAGAACGGGCGATCTCGGGCACGTCGGCATTCGGGCCTTTCTGATCACCAGGATCGGCACCCTGCGCGCGCAGCGTGCGCTGCAGCTTCGCGATGTCGACCTTGCGCACGCTCACGCCGGCATCGAGCGCCAGCGCGGCAGCGGTGCCGGCGGCTTCGCCCATGGCCATGCACGGCGGGATCTCGCGCGAGATCTTCTGCGCCGCCGAGGTCGACGAGTAGTGGCGGCCTGCCACCAGCAGGTTCTCGACACTGCGCGGCACCAGCGAACGGTACGGGTAGTAGTAGTCGCGGCCACGGGCAATGCTGTCTTCGAAGCGCACGCGCTGCGTGACGTCGTCCTTGCTCATGACGTACTCACCTTCCAGCAGACGCGTCTGGCGCACGCCGGTCTGCGGCGCGAGGTCGATCAGGTAGCAGTTGGCGAAGCCGGGCAGCTTGCCGCGGATGAACTCGATCACCTTGTGGATCGTGGCGCGGCCCTGCACTTCGGCGCGCGTCAGGTCGGTGACCTTGAGGCCGTCCAGCCCCGCCATGTGCGGGCAGTTGCACCACACCACGCCCGGCAGCGGCGTCTTGAGCCACCAGCTGTCCCACGCACCGCCAAGGAGATGCTTGACCTCGCGGTCGATCGCCTGGAAGGCGGCCGGCTCTTCATGCTCGAAGCGCTCTGCTTCTTCGGTGTCGACACCGCCGAGGCGGAACACCGTGGTCACGATGTACGCACCGCTGACGTGCGGCGCACCGGCCGATGCGGCCACATCGAGGTCGCCGGTGGCATCGATCACCACCTTGCCCAGGATGGCTTCGCGGCCGCTCTTGCTTTCGCAGATCACGCCTTTGACCTGGCCGTCTTCCACCAGCGTGCGAGAGAACCAGGAGTGCAGGCGGAGGTTGACATTGGCCTGCAGCACCATCTCCAGCGAAGCGCGCTTGAAGGCGTCCGGATCGAATGCTGCGGCGAAGCAGATGGGGTGCGGCTTCTCCTTGCTGTGGAAGTCGAAGGTGCCCCAGCGCTTCCAGCGGCGGACCGACTCGGGCAGGCTGCCCCAGTCCTTCTGCTTCGGGTATTCGGCGAGGCCGCGTTCGGCCATGCGCTCGATCATCTCGAGGCAGATGCCGCGCACCGAGATCTCCTGCTGATGGCTGTCCCACATGTCGTCGAGCACCAGCACCATGCCGCCGGAAGCGAGGCCACCGAGGTGGTTGTAGCGCTCCAGCAGGGTCACGCTGGCGCCGTTGCGCGCAGCCGCCAGGGCTGCCGCTTGTCCAGCGGGGCCGCCGCCGACCACCACCACGTCCGATTCGGCTGCAACACGAATGTCGTGCGCGCTCTCATGCATCCAATCGCCAATACGGCTCATCACTATCTCCTTGATTGATGGGGGAATGGAGCGGCGCGGATCGCGCCGTGCTCCTTGGGGTTCAGTGGCTGCTCTCGGGCTGCCAGCGGATGACGAGGCGCTCGGCCACGGTCACGAGCAGGAAGAAGAGGCCGGACAAGGTCGCACTCATCACGATCGCGGCATAGAGCAGCGGCGAGTCGAAGTTGAAGGTGGCCTGAAGGATCATGGCGCCGATGCCCACGGTGGCACCGACCCACTCGCCCACCACCGCACCGATCACGCTCATCGAAGCCGCGATGCGCAGCGCCGAGAACAGGTACGGCAACGAATTGAGCAGGCGCAGCCGGAAGAAGATTTCCGTCTTGCTCGCCGACAGCACGCGCATCAGCTCCATGGCCTGCGGGTTCACCGATTCGAGCCCGCGCACCATGTTCACCAGCGTCGGGAAGAAGCACACCAGCGCGGCGATCGTGATCTTCGGCTCCATGCCGTTGCCCATGATCAACACCAGCACCGGCGCCTTCGCGACCAGCGGGATGGCGTTGAACATCAGCACCACCGGGAAGAAGATGTCCTGCAGCGTCTTGTTGTGCACGAACACCGTCGCGACCGCGATGGCCGCAAGGTTGCCCAGCACGAAGCCGCCGGCCGCTTCCAACGCGGTGGGAATCAGGTTGTCGAGCAGCACTGCGCGCTTGGCGTACAGCGTCTCCAGCACGGCCCAGGGCGACGGCGCGATGAACGGCTTGACGTCGAAGATCGCGATCACCGCCCACCACAGGGCGATGAGTCCGCCGATGCCCAGCGCGGGCAGGATGCGGCGGCGCCAGAGCTTCCTGCGCCGCGCGGCGGCCCAGGCGGTGTACTCGGGATCGGCGGCCACGGAAGCACGTACCGTCACGGGTGTCTCGAGGGAACTGGTGGTCATGTGAGTGGCCTTCAGCAGGTTTCCAGCACGCGGCGCAGGTGGCCGGTGAGCTGCACGAATTCGGGTGTCTCGCGGATGTCCAGGGTGCGGTCTTCCGGCAGGTTCACCGGCACGATCTCGCGCACCCGCCCGGGATTGGCGGCCAGCATCAGCACGCGCTGGCCCAGGAAGGCCGCCTCGTGGATGCTGTGCGTGACGAAGAGGATGGTCACGCCGGTTTCCTTCCAGACGCGGCGGATCTCTTCATTCAGCCGGTCGCGCGTGATCTCGTCGAGCGCGCCGAAGGGCTCGTCCATGAGCAGGATCTTCGGATCGCTCGCGAGCGCACGTGCGATGGACACGCGCTGGCGCTGTCCGCCGGACATCTCGTGCGGCCACGCGTTGGCGCGGTCCTTCAGGCCGACCAGCTCCAGCAGTTCCTTCGGCGAACGGCGGCCCTTGCGACCCGCGCCGCCGCCAACCTGCAGCGGCAGCTCGACGTTCTGCAAAGCTGTGCGCCACGGCAGCAGCGCCGCGTCCTGGAACACGAAGCCGATGTCGCGGCGCTCGCGCGCCTGCTCTGGCGTGGCGCCGAGCACCTTCACGCTTCCGCGGCTCGGTGCCTGCAGGTCCGCCACCACGCGCAGCAGAGTCGACTTGCCGCAGCCCGACGGGCCCAGCAGTGTGAGGAACTCGCCCTGCGCGACTTCGAGATCGAGCGACTTGATCGCAGTGACATCGCGGCGCTCGGTGAAGAAGCGCATGCCGACGTCGCGGCACGAGATCGCGGAGGCGTCGTTGAGAACGGCTGCCATGGCTCAGGCCTTCACTCGCGCGTCGACGGTGTTCTTGAGCGCGCCGAGCCAGATGACGTCATCGACCTTGGGCGTGCGGGCCGTGAACTGGCCCAGGTCGGCGTAGGTCGTGATCTGCGACTGCCAGACCGCCGGATCCATCGTGCCCCACCCTTGCGTCTGCGCGAGGCCGCCCAGTGCGTACTCGAGCATCACGTCGATGGCTGCGCGCTCGTCCTCCCGCTTGAGGTTCGGATATTCCTTCACGAGCAGGTCCACCGCCTGGTCGCGATTGGCCTTGGCATGCTGCCAGCCGCGCGAGGTGGCGCGGACAAAAGCCTCCAGCACCTTCGGTTGCGTCTCGATGGTCTTGGTGGTGGCGTAGTAAGGCAGCGCGTAGAGCTGCACACCCGAGTCCCACAGCGTGAGGTCGACGCGATCCGGACCCAAGGCCTTGAGCGCCGTGGTGCTGGTGAGCCAGCCGGTGACCACGTCGACCTGGCCGGTCAGCAGCGGCGCCATGTCCGAACCGACGGTGACCACGGTCACGTCCTTCTCGGCGATCTTGTTCTTCGCAAGGAGTGCGCGCAGCAGGATGCCGGCGGTGGACGGGATGCCCACCTTCTTGCCCACGAGGTCGGCAGGCTTGCGCACCGGGTTCTTGGCCAGCGAGAAGAAGGTGAAGGGATGCTTCTGCGCACCGACCGCGAAGCACTTGATCGGCAGGCCTTGCGACACGGCCAGCATGACCGAGGGACTCGACGACACCTGGCCCACTTCGTAGCGGCCGGAGGCGACGATCGCCACGCCGTCGATGTTCGGGCCACCGGGCTGGATCGCGAAGTCGATGCCTTCCTGCTCGTAGAAGCCCAGGCGCTTGGCGACGACCTCGCCGACCTGGTTGACGCTCGGGATCCAGCCGAGCTGCATGTTGATGCGCGCCTTGCCCTGGGCGAGTGCGTCGATCGAGAGAAAGCCTCCAGCCGCGAGACCGCCAGCGGCAAGCGAGGTCTTCAGCAGGCGGCGGCGTGCGGGGTCGCAAGAGTGATTCATGACGGGGGTTCCTGGTTGTGGATTCGGGTCGTCTGCCGTGTGGCGTGACCGAAATTTAGGAGTTGAGGGCGTTCTCGCAAAGCACCGTTTTTAGGGACGGGCGACCTAAAAATTAGTGCCGGTAGAAACCCGGATCACAGCTCGCGAGACGGCAGAAAAAGGCCGTGCACGACCCTCTCCGAGCGGAGCGGAAGGGTCTTTGGGAGTCTGGAGCGCCGCGGACGCGGCCGGGGGTCGGAGGGTCGGGCTACCCCAGTACGTCGTTAACCTGTTCGTTGAACTCGGTCTGGCTCAGCGCCGCACCGATTTCGCGCGGCAACGCATCGCGCACCGAGAACACGCCGAGGATCTTCTTGCCCGACACCAGCGGCAGGTGACGGAAGCCGCGTTCGAGCATCAGCACGACGGCATCAGATACCAATGTTTCTGGCGTGACACAGATCGGATTGGGTGTCATGACCGAACGGACGCTGGTCGCGTCCGGATCGAGCCCCCGCGCGAGGACTCGCGTCATCAGGTCGCGCTCCGTGAGGATGCCCAGGAGACTGTCTGGCGGCTCCATGACGAGCACGCTGCCGCAGTTGGCGCGCGTCATCACGCAGGCGGCGTCACGCACCGTGGCCTGTGGCGCCAGACTGGTTACGTGCTTGCGCGAAATGGACTGGAAAACTGTGCGTTCAGCCATGATCCGCCCCCTCCGTTGGGAAACATCCAATGGTGCGACGTGCCTTCGGTTAACGCAAGCTGGCGTTCAGCCGCTCCAGCGCCGGTGCGCCGGGGCAGAGTTCGGCCGGGCCGAGCGCATTCAGCGGCCGGTCGACGGTATTGAGCGCGGTGTGCAGGTCGGTCGCCAGCGGGTCGACGTAGAGCAGCCCCGTCACGATCTCGCCCATCTCCTGGTGCCGCTGCATGTGCGCCATGGCCGCGTAGCGGTCGGCCGGGTTGTAGTCCGGATGCAGGCTGCGCAGACGCAGGAGCGTGCCGTCGTGCTGCCGCACTTCCATGACCTCGCCCGGCGCCATGTCCACCGTGATCTCTTCGCGCGCGCTGATGAAGTCGATGCGGCTCACCGCTTCGTTGTGCTCGCGGACGTAGTCGTAGCTCTTGGTGCTGCCCGGGTGGTTGTTGAACGCCACGCACGGGCTGATGACATCGATGAATGCCGCGCCCCCGTGGCTGATCGCGCCCTTGATCAACGGCACGAGCTGCGCCTTGTTGCCCGAGAAGCCGCGCCCCACGTAGGTCGCACCGAGCTGCAGTGCCATGGCGACGAGATCCACCGGGCTGTCGGTGTTGACCACGCCCTTCTTGCTCTTCGAACCCTGGTCCGCGGTAGCCGAGAACTGGCCCTTGGTCAGCCCGTAGACCCCGTTGTTTTCGACGATATAGGCCATGCGCACCCCGCGCCGCATCGCATGCGCGAACTGGCCAAGGCCGATGGAGGCCGAGTCGCCGTCGCCCGACACGCCGAGGTACAGCAGGTCGCGGTTGGCGAGGTTGGCGCCGGTCAGCACACTGGGCATGCGGCCGTGCACCGTGTTGAAGCCGTGCGATGCACCAAGGAAATAGTCCGGCGTCTTCGAGCTGCAGCCGATGCCCGAGAGCTTCGCGACGCGGTGCGGCTCGATGTCCAGCTCCCAGCAGGCCTCGATGATCGATGCCGAGATCGAGTCGTGCCCGCAGCCCGCGCACAGCGTGGAGATCTTCCCCTCGTAGTCGCGCCGCGTGTAGCCCACCTTGTTGGTGGCAAGGGTGGGATGCCGCATGCGCGGCTTGGCGATGTAGGTCATGCACGCTCCTCGTTCACGCGCTTGGAGATGGACTCGGTGATGAATCGCGCCGTGATCGGCGTGCCGTCGAAATGCAGCACCCGCACCAGCCGCGCCGGATCGACATCGAGCTCGTTCACCAGCAGGCTGTGCATCTGCGCCTCGCGGTTCTGCTCGACCACGAACACCTGCTCGTGCTGCGAGATGAAGCGCGACACGCTGTCAGGGAACGGAAACGCGCGCAGGCGCATCGCGTCGAGGTGAACGCCGCGCTCCTGCAGGGCTTCGAGCGCCTCATGCATCGCCGGGCTGGTCGATCCGAAATAGATCACGCCGAGCGGTGTCTTCTCGGCCGCCAGACGCACCATGGGTTGTGGCACCAGTGATGCGGCTGTCTTGAACTTCCGCAGCAGCCGTTCCATGTTGTAGATGTAGTCGGGACCGCGCTCGGAGTAGCGCGCGTACGCATCGCGCGTCGTGCCCCGCGTGAAGAAGCTGCCCTTGGTCGGATGCGTGCCCGGCAGCGTGCGCCATGGGATGCCGTCGCCATCCACGTCCTTGTAGCGGCCGAAATCGCGGCCGGCTTCCAGCTCTTCGGCGGTCATCACCTTGCCCCGGTCGTAGGCGCGGCTGTCGTCCCATGCAAAGGGCTCGCAGAGGCGCTGGTTCATGCCGATGTCGAGATCAGTCATCACGAACACCGGTGTCTGCAGCCGGTCCGCAAGGTCGAGCGCGGCGGCCGCATGCTCGAAGCACTCGTGCGGGTCTTCGGGGAACAGCAGCACGTGCTTGGTGTCGCCGTGCGATGCATAGGCGCACGCGAGGATGTCGGCCTGCTGCGTGCGCGTGGGCATGCCGGTCGAAGGTCCGCCACGCTGCACGTTGATGAGCGTGACCGGGATCTCCGCGAAGTATGCAAGCCCGATGAACTCGCTCATCAGCGAGATCCCCGGTCCCGAGGTCGCAGTGAAGGCACGCGCGCCGTTCCACCCTGCCCCGACCACCATGCCGATCGAAGCGATCTCGTCCTCCGCCTGCACGATCGCGAAGCGCTGCTGGCCGGTCGCGGAATCGACGCGGAACTTAGAGCAGTACTTCTGGAAGGCCTCCGCCACCGATGACGAGGGCGTGATCGGATACCACGCGGCCACCGTCGCGCCGCCATACACGCAACCCAGTGCTGCGGCGCTGTTGCCGTCCACGAAGATGTGGTTGCCGACCTTGTCCGCACGCCGCACCTTGAGTCCGATGGGTTCGCGCAGGTGCTCGCGCGCGAAGTCGCATCCCAGATGCAGCGCCTGCACGTTCGAAGCGAGCAGCCTTTCCTTGCCCTTGTACTGCTCGCCGAAGAGCTTCTCGACCACCTCGGGCTCGATGCCCAGCAGGATCGCGAGCGCCCCCACATAGACGATGTTCTTGAAGAGCTGCCGCTGGCGCGGGTCCTGGTAGACCGCGTTGCAGATCTCCGTCAGCGGCATGCCGATGACGCGAATGTCGTCGCGGAACTTCGATGGCGGCAACGCACGCGTGCTGTCGTAGAAGAGGTAGCCGCCCGGCTCCAGCTCGGCCACGTCGGCATCCCAGGTCTGCGGGTTCATCGCGACCATCATGTCGGTGCCGCCGCGCCGGCCGAGGTGGCCCGCCTCGGTCACGCGCACTTCGTACCAGGTCGGCAGGCCCTGGATGTTGCTCGGGAAGATGTTGCGCGGGCTCACCGGCACGCCCATGCGCAGGATGGCCTTGGCGAACAGTTCGTTGGCCGATGCCGAGCCCGATCCGTTGACGTTCGCGAACTTGATGACGAAATCGTTGACGGCCTCGATCTGCCGCACGATGCCCTTGGGTGGCAATGTGGCGCTCATGCGGGCACCCCCTCCGGCGCGACGCGCTTCTCGCGCGCGTTCGGGCCAGCGGGCGTGGTCTTCAGAAGGAACTTCTGCATGTCCCAGGCACCGGTCGGGCAACGTTCGGCGCACAGGCCGCAGTGCAGGCACACGTCCTCGTCCTTGACCATCACGCGGCCGGTCTTGAGTCCACCCGACACATACAGGTCCTGCGCAAGGTTAAGTGCCGGCGCCTT
The DNA here is from genome assembly GCF_014192575.1 of Variovorax sp. Sphag1AA. Lineage (GTDB taxonomy): Bacteria > Pseudomonadota > Gammaproteobacteria > Burkholderiales > Burkholderiaceae_C > Variovorax. Next base: position 621,520 of record NZ_JACHYC010000003.1, read on the forward strand.
CAGGCGCTCACGCAGATCGGCCTCGTCGCCATTGGTGGTGAAGCTGATGCAGTCCATCGGGCAGATGTCCACGCAGGCATCGCATTCAATGCAGGCGGTCTCCGTGAACACGGTCTGCACGTCGCAGTTGAGGCAGCGCTGCGCTTCCTTGAAGGCGGTGGCCGCATCGAAGCCCAGTTCCACCTCCACGCGGATGCTGGCGAGTGCCTTCTCGGCCTTTTCCCACGGAACCTTGTAGCGCAGGTCGTTCGATGTGTCGTTGTCGTAGCTCCACTCGTGGATGCCCATCTTCTGCGAGATGAGGTTGGTCATCGGCGGCGGACGATTCGTCACCGGCTCGCCGTGCAGCAACTTGTCGATCGACACGGCTGCCTCGTGCCCATGCGCGACGGCTTCGATGATGTTCTTCGGGCCGAAGGCCGCGTCACCGCCGAAGAAGACGTTCGGCAATGTCGACTGGAAGCTGCTCTTATCCAGCTTCGGCAGGCCCCACTTGTCGAAGTCGATACCGCAGTCGCGCTCGATCCACGGAAACGAGTTCTCCTGCCCCACCGCCACCAGCACTTCGTCGCATTCGAAGAAGGCATCGGGCTGACCCGTGGCGACCAGCTTGCGGTTGCCCTGATCGTCGTACTCGGCGCGCACGATCTCGAAGCGCATGCCGGTGAGCTTGCCGTTCTCGTGCACGAATTCCTTCGGCACGTGGTAGTTGATGATCGGTATGCCCTCGTGCTGCGCGTCTTCCTTCTCCCACGGCGAAGCCTTCATCTCCTCGAAGCCGCTTCGCACGATGACCTTCACATCGGAGCCGCCGAGACGGCGCGCGGACCGGCAGCAGTCCATCGCCGTGTTGCCACCGCCGAGCACGATCACACGCTTGCCGATGCTCGTGATGTGGCCGAACGAGACGGAGGCCAGCCAGTCGATGCCGATGTGGATGCGCTCCGCCGCTTCCTTGCGCCCGGGCACGTCGAGGTCGCGTCCGCGCGGTGCGCCGCAACCGACGAAGACCGCGTCCCACCCTTGCGCCATCAGCGACTTCATCGACTCGATGCGCTCGCCGGCGCGGAAGGTCACGCCGAGGTCGAGGATGTAGCCGGTCTCCTCGTCGATCACCGATTCGGGCAGGCGGAAGCGCGGGATCTGCGTGCGGATGAAGCCGCCCGCCTTGGGCTCGCCATCGAACACCGTGACCTCATAGCCGAGCGGCGCGAGATCTCGCGCGACGGTCAGCGAAGCCGGCCCGGCCCCAACACAGACAACGCGCTTGCCGTTGCGCGGCTCGACCTTGGGCATGCGCGCGCGCACGTCGTTCTTCATGTCGGCCGTCACGCGCTTGAGCCGGCAGATGGCCACCGGCTCTGGGTCTTTCGCATTACTTTCCTCGACACGCCCTCGCCTGCACGCGGGCTCGCAGGGCCTGTCGCAGGTGCGGCCGAGGATGCCGGGGAAGACGTTGGAGGCCCAGTTGATCATGTAGGCGTCGTCATAGCGACGCTGGGCGATCAACCGTATGTATTCGGGGACGGGGGTGTGCGCGGGACAGGCGTACTGGCAATCGACGACCTTGTGGAAATAGGCCGGGTTGGCAATGTTGGTTCGCTGCAATGCGGTCTCCTGGATGCCGCCCGTTGCCCTGGGGGGAAGGCTTCACGGGTCTGGCGCCAGTATGCGCCGCGCACGTCCGGGCGCAACCTTGGTGGAATCCCGCAGCAAAGCGGCCGCTAATGCCCGCCTAAGTACCTGCGTGCTACATGCACTACATGCATGAGCACGAAGCGGGCTTGACACACGAAGGCGCCGCGCTCGCCGTCTCTGCCGCGTTGGTGCCGCCGATGCACAGCGCCTGCTTGCCCACCGGGCACCCGGTCTCGCAGCTCGCACATGCACCCGCGGCCGGCGCCGTGCAGCGCGGACCTTCGATGTGGTTCTTCAGCAGGACCAGGTCGGACTGGGTTGTCGAGCACGCGCACAAGGTCAGCGCGGCGAGCACGGACAGCAGGGACAGCTTCATTCGGGGGCCCTTTCGATCGAATCCCTGGCGGCGTCCAGTCCGGTCGCACGCTCGCGCAGACGCATCCGGAGCCCCACCGGGGTCATGGTGAATGCAAGCAGTTCGCGTGTCGGCCGGTGGTCCGGCGTGTCGACGGACACGATGTCGAATCGACTCAGCAGTACCGCCATCGCCATCTTCATTTCGAGCAGCGCAAGGTAGCGGCCCGGGCAGATGCGGGGGCCTGCACCGAAGGGCATCGAGGTGCGCTTTGCCGTACTGCTCATGGCGTCCGGTTCGTCCGCAAGCCAACGCGAAGGCGCGAAGGTGGCGGCATTCGGCACGTGGTCGTCGCTCACGCTGTCGCGGCGCATCAGCGTGGCAATGACCACACCTGCCGGCACTTCGACATCACCCACCACCGTGTCGCGCGCGGCCTGCACGAAGATGAGCGGCGCGACCGGCTTGAGGCGCATGGTCTCCAGTGCGCAGGCCTCGATGAAGTCGAGATCGCCCACCTGGGCAAAGTCGGGCAACTGCCCATCCGGCAGCACGCGCCGGACCTCCTCGGTGGCGCGGGCCAGTTCGGCCGGGTGGCGCCACAACAGATCGATCATCCACGCGATGGTGTTGGCGGTCGTGTCCTCGCCCGCGAGCAGCATGGTCATCACGTTGCCGGCCACCTGGGTGTCGCTGATGCCACTCTCGGGTTGGTCCGCCGCGGCGATCATCGCCTCGAGCAGATTGCGTGGATTCGTGCGCCGGTCCGGTTCGGCCTCCATCCGCTGCCGCGCCTCGGCGACGAAGCGGTCGACGGCCTCGTTGACTGCGATCACGCCACGCTTGAGCGCGCGGTCGCTCGCTGTCGGGAACACGCGCCAGGTCGGGAACGGCGCGAGCACGCGGCGCAGCAATGCGGGGAATATCTTGTCGAGATGCTGCTGGATGACGTCCGCGCCGGACTCCAGCGTATTGACCTCCGCACCGAAAGCCAGCCCCGCGATGGTGTCGACGGTGTAGCGCATCAGATCGGCCTGCAGGTCGATGGCACGGCCTTCGCGCGCCGCCGCGGCCCAGCGGCCGCCAAGCCGATCGGCGACCTTGCTCAGCGACGGGAAGTACGCCTTGACATGTGCAGGATCGAAGCCCGCCATCACCATGCGCCGCTGTCGCCGCCAGTCGTCGCCGTTGGCGCCGAACAGGCCGGGTTTGAGGCCCATCTCCTTCGCGACGGCTTCGAGGCGGCTGGTGCGGCTGAACCCCTCGGGCCGGTCGCGCAGGGCCGCCGCGATCGCCTGGTGCTCGCCGACGACGAGCATCGGCCGCTTGCCGAACTTCACCTTGAAATACGGCCCGTAGGCCGCGCACCAGTCCTCGAGCTGGCGATGCATGCGCTGGGGCTCGATCTGCAGTAGGTTGCCGAGCACCGGGATGCCGCGCGGCCCCGGCAGTTCTTCGATACGGCGCGAAGCCTTCGGCGGCGAATGGATGGATTTCTCGACAGCGGACGTTTCCATGGGCGGGTTCCAGCAGTGCACCAGTGCCCGGCGAGAATCCACCGGGCCGCACCCGCCTGTCAAGCGATGGCCGGCTTGCGGTGGCGCGCCCTGCGCTTGCTCGCGCGGATATGCAACGACAGCGGCGCGACCCGGGTGTCGTCGACCACGGCATCCGCGTGTCTCGAACCGGTGCCCGCGGTGGGCTCCCCGATCTTGTCGATGCTGAGGCCCGCGCCGATCACGATGTCGAACCACTGGCTCAGCGTGCGGTGGAAGATGGGCGTCTGGAAAGGCGCGACCTGCTCGCGCTCCTTGGCCTTCAGCGTCGAGAACCACCACGTGTCGACGCGCCCTTCGGTCGATTCGAAGTAGCCGCCGATCTCGATCGCCTTCGCCCTGCCGTTCGCGTCGCGCACCACCTCGCGGTGCGGCGGTGCGAAGCACGGATGCAGGATCGAGAACTGCAGGAAGCCACCGGGCCGCAGCACGCGGCTCGCTTCGTGCAGGGCGCGCACCGGGTCCGGCATGTCCATCAGCGACATGAAGGCCGTCACGAAATCGAAGGAGCACGAGGCAAAGGGCAGCGCCATGCCGTCGCCGACGCGGTAGTCGATGCCCAGCGGCGCGGCCTCTTCGACATCGCGCGCATTGCGCACGAAGGTCGGCGCGATGTCGACGGCGGCCATCCGCGCGCCGAGCCGTGCGAGCTGACGCGTGTTGCTCCCCTCGCCGCAGCCCACGTCGAGCCCCGACAGGCCCGCCACGGGCGGCAGCATGCCGAAGAAGGCCGGACTGTTGAGCATGTCGCGGAACACATCCACACCCAGCCTAGCAAGGCGTGTCCATGCGTCCGCGTTGGCCTCCCAGAAATTAGCGACGTCGTTTGAATTCATGGCTCGTGCCGCGATTTGGAGACACGCGCTGCAGTGCGTCATCCACTGCAGGGAGGAGGCGTCAGCGCCCGCGTGACCGGAGCACATCGGCGACGAGGAATGCCAACTCCAGGCTTTGCGATCCGTTGAGCCGCGGGTCGCATGCCGTGCGATAGCGTTCCGCCAGCCCTTCATCCCCAAGGGCCTGCGCACCTCCGCGGCATTCGGTGACGTCCTGCCCCGTCATTTCGAAGTGAAGACCGCCGGGATAGGTCCCCTCCTGCCGGTGCGCCGCAAAGAAGCCGCGAACTTCATCGAGGATGCGCCCGAAGTCGCGCGTCTTGTAGCCGTTCGACGAGGTCACGGTGTTGCCGTGCATCGGGTCGCAACACCACACGGGCGTACGGCCCGCGTCCCGCACCGCGCTCAGCAATGGCGGGAGCGCATCGGCCACCTTGTCGCTGCCCATGCGCGCGATCAGGACGATGCGACCGGGTTCGTGGTTTGGATCCAGGCGATCCAAAAGGGCCAGCACGTCTTCCGGCCGGGCGGCCGGTCCCAGCTTGACGCCGACGGCGTTGTCGATGCCGCGCAGGTATTCCACGTGCGCACCCTCGATGCCTCGCGTGCGCTCGCCCAGCCAGAGCATGTGCGCCGATGCACCATAGGATCGATCGCAGCTTTCATCGTGGCGCGTCAGCGCTTCCTCGTAGTGCAGATGCAGCGCCTCATGCGAGGTGTAGAACTCCACAGCATGCAGTTGAGGCGCCTTCGCCGCGTCGAACCCGCAAGCCTCCATGAACGCCAGGGACTGATCGATGCGATCTGCCAGTTCTTCGAAGCGTTCGCCCTGCGGGCTGCGCCGGACGAAATCCGCCGTCCAGCCATGCACCCGATGCAGGTCCGCGAAGCCGCCTTGCGCCAGGGCACGCAGCAGGTTGAGCGTGGCCGCCGAGTGGGAGTAAGCCGTCAGGAGCCGTTGCGGATCAGGCGTTCGCACATCGGCGCTGAATTCCGCGCCGTTAATGATGTCGCCGCGGTAGGAAGGCAGCGTTACGCCTTGTGCGGTCTCGGTATCCGAGGACCGCGGCTTCGCAAACTGCCCTGCGATACGCCCGACCTTGATGACTGGACAGGACGCCGCATAGGTAAGCACGACCGCCATCTGGAGGATCACGCGGAATGTCGATTCCACGGGCATCTGCCCCAGTTCATCGAAGCTTTCCGCGCAGTCTCCGCCTTGCAGCAGGAATGCTTCGCCACGGGAAACGGCCGCAAGCCGCGCCTTGAGCTGCGTGATCTCTCCCGGAAAGATCAGGGGAGGCAGGGACGACAGCCGGCCTTCCACTGCCTGCAGTGCGCCGGCATCAGGGTAGGCAGGCAGCTGCAGCGCCTTGCGCTCGCGCCAGGAGGATGGTGACCAATGTTGCACGGCCACGATGCTAGACCTGTCGCCGGCTTCAGGCCATCCCGCGCGCGGCCTCAGGACGCTTGGCGGCGTGGTATCGGCCCGTTCCCCGCGTCACGACGGTGTCGGTGGCAAGCACCGTCCCCGCCTCGTATTCCGGCGAGCCTGCCAGGCGCTCGTAGAGCGGAGCGAAATCGATGTGGGCCAGTTCCAGCAGCTCATCGAGGTGACCCAGCACGAAGTAGGTCTCCTGGAAGTCGTCGATGCGGTAGCGCGTCTGCATCACCCGCTCGAGCTCGAAGCGGATGCGGTTCGGAGAGTCGTCCTCGACGGCAAAGCGGGTCTCGCTGGCCGAGGATGCGATACCGGCGCCGTAGATCCGCAGGCCGTCGGGTTGCTGGACCAGTCCGAACTCGACCGTGTACCAATAGACCCGCGCCAGCTTCTCCAGCACTCCCAGCCGCTTGGCGCGCAGCCCGCCTTCGCCGTAGGCCTGGATGTAGTCCGCGATCACCGGGTTCACCAGCATCGGCACATGGCCGAAGACGTCGTGGAAGACGTCGGGCTCTTCGAGGTAGTCCAGCTCATGCGGCTTGCGGATGAAATGGCCCGCCGGAAAGCGACGATTGGCCAGGTGCTCGAAGAACACATCGTCCGGGACGAGCCCCGGCACGGCCACGACCTCCCAGCCGGTGCGTTTCCTCAGGACCTTGGACATCTGCTCGAAATCGGGAATCTGCTCGGGCCCGATCGGCAAGTCCTGCATGCCACGGATGAACTCGTCGCATGCACGTCCCGGCAGCAGCTTCGACTGCCGCTCGAAGAGCGTGCGCCAGACGGCGTGCTCTTCGCTCGTGTAGTTCGACCATCCCTGGTCGATCGTCCAGTCAGGCCGCGCGGGCGCATGCATCTCGCCGGCGGCAAGGCCGTGCCTGGCTGATTCCTTGAGCTGTTGCAGCATGGTGCGATCCAATCAAGCGGGCCAGGGCCCTGGCTTATGCGGGTTCTTTTTCCGCCTTGTCAGGGGCCGCCAGCACGCCGCGGTTGATCTGGTCGCGTTCCAGCGACTCGAACAGCGCCTTGAAGTTGCCTTCGCCGAAGCCTTCGCGATAGTCGCCCTTGCGCTCGATGAACTCGAAGAACACCGGCCCGAGCATCGGCTCCGAGAAGATCTGCAGCAGCAGCCGCGGCTTGCCGCCTTCGGTCGTTCCGTCCAGCAGGATGCCGCGCGCCTGCAATTCGCCCACTTCCTGGCCGTGGCCGGGCAGGCGCTTCTCGAGGTTGTCGTAGTAGATGTCGTTGGGCGCGGTCAGCAGCGGGATGCCCGCCATCTGCAGCTGGTCGATCGAGTCGAGCAGGTTGTCGGTCAAGAGGGCGATGTGCTGAATGCCTTCGCCGTTGAACTGCATCAGGAACTCCTCGATCTGCCCGCCGCCCTGCTTGGCTTCTTCGTTGAGCGGAATGCGGATGAGCCCGTCCGGTGCCGTCATCGCCTTGGAGGTCAGGCCCGTGTACTCACCGCTGATGTCGAAGTAGCGGATCTCGCGGAAGTTGAAGAGCTTGCTGTAGAAGTCCGCCCAATAGGCCATGCGGCCGCGATAGACGTTATGCGTGAGGTGGTCCACGACCTGGAAGCCGTGGCCCTTGGGATGGCGGTCCACGCCGGGCAGGAATTCGAAGTCGATGTCGTAGATGGACTTGCCGTCTTCGAAGCGGTCGATCAGGTAAAGCGGCGCGCCGCCGATGCCTTTGATAGCCGGCAGGCGAAGTTCCATCGGGCCGGTGGGGATGTCGATGGGCTGCGCACCCAGTTCGAGGGCACGCTTGTAAGCCTTGTGCGCGTCGCGCACGCGGAAGGCCAGTCCAGAGGCCGAGGGCCCGTGCTCAGCCGCGAAGTAGCCCGCCTGGCCCGGTTCGTTGTTCACGATGAAGTTGATATCGCCCTGGCGGAACAGCAGCACGTTCTTGGAACGGTGCTTGGCGACCAGCGTGAAGCCCAGCTTCTCGAACAGCGGCTCCAGCACGCCCGGCTTCGGAGAAGCGAATTCCACAAACTCAAAGCCGCAAAGGCCCATCGGGTTCTCGAACAGGTCGGTCATACATCGTCTCCAGGAATGAAGCAGCCGTTGGCTGGGGGATGGAGAGACTGTAGGCATTTCCCGACGCATTTATCTTGCGATTTCAAGGCGCAACACCGCCTTCTACGCATGATTCATGCGAAGATGCCCGGATGGAAGAAGCCATCGAGCTCGATTCTCTTGATCGACGCATCCTGACTGTCCTGCAGGCGCAGGGACGGATTTCATTCGACGAGCTCGGCAGCCAAGTCGGGCTGTCGGCTTCCGCGGCACTTCGGCGCGTGCGGCGCATGGAGGAAGCAGGCGTCATCGCCGGCTATGCGGCGCTGGTGCGCGCGCGCCGCGTGGGGCTCAACCTCACCGCCTACATCAACGTGCGGCTGGAGAAGCACACCGGCGGCAGCAAGAGAACGCCAATGGACGGCTTCGCGGCCGAAGTCGCGACATGGCCCGAAGTGGTGGAATGCGTGTCCCTGACCGGTGACATGGACTTCCTGCTCAAGGTGCTCGTCGCGGACATGGACCACTACACCCGATTCGTCATGGACACGCTGCTGAAGCACCCGAGCGTGCAGGACTGCCGCACGAGCTTCGTCATGCGGCCGCTCAAGTCAGGCGTTTCGATGGTGTAGCGGCGCGCAAGCCCTGTCAGCCGGGTTCGCGCGAACCCATCACCGTGCGCTCGCCATCGGGGCGATGCATGTCGAGCAAGGCGCCGCTGAAAGCCCATGTCGTGGTCGACTTGAGCGCGGCCAGGAACTGGCGCTCCTGCTCCATCACGGCGTCGGCGCAGGCTCGGCGCGTGGTCACGATCGGCCCGACGGCGATCCGGCTGCCGTCCACCGTGTAGCTGGCCTGGAAGGTATTGCACCCGGCAAAGCCCCGCACGACGCCCTCGCCGAACGACAGGGAGATCGTCGTGTCGATCATCGGGCTCACCACCGCCTGCCTGCCGTTGTTGAAGCCGGTCACGTTCGAGCGCAGGCCGATCAGGCTGGGCTTCGGCTCGGCCTTGAAGGTCATCACCGGTTCGCCGCGTGCCGACATCAGGGTGAGGCTATCGCCGCTCAGCACAGGGCGGAAGGTGCCGGCCATCGCCTTGTGGACCGCGCCCTCCACCTTCATCGCATTGCCGTCGCACATCATCATCGAACCGGCGAGGCGGCCGATGACGAGCCGGTCCGGTTGCTTGAAGTTGTACGAGCCGAAGAAGCGGTTGCAGCCCGAAAAGCCGGAAACACGCCCCCCTTCGAATCTGGCGGTCACGGCCTGCGGCCCGCTCGGAAGAAGACTCGCATCCAGCCCTTGCACGTTGGTGAGGGCCCAGGTCGGCCCTTCGATTCCCGCGGCCGCGGCGGACAGGGAGAACACCATCGAACCCAGCACCGTAAAGACAGATCGCTTCGCGTTCACTTCGGCTCCTTCGCCCTGCGGGCGTGTCGTTCGAAGCGAGATCTTAGTCAGAGGTCAAGACACGTCCAGCCGATTGAAGATCACCCGAATCCGCGGCCTGCTTCGCCTTCATGCGCACCGTGTAGTCCTGGTAGGCCGGCAAGGCGACGGAGGCCACGGTACCCACCAGCATCGCGACGGAGAGCACGCCGGCAACGAAGGGCATGAAGCTGCTCGTGCCGCCGTTGCGCGCAACGAGACCGAGTTGCCCTTCCTGGCTGCGGTTGATCGCCCGCGCACGCCCGATCACGCGCTCGCAATGCCGGTAATAGGCCGCGTCGGCAAGAAGCGGCGGCAGGATGAAGATGGCCAGCAGGTACGCCAGGTAGCCAGCGCCGAGTGCCCATGGCACGGATCGCCCGAACAGCGCCGCAGGCACCAGCACCATGTACGGAAGAAAGAAGTAGATCGCCGCCTTGCCCCACATCTTTCTGTAGAGGAGCCAGTAGAAAGTGGCGAAGAAAGCCGGCCAGTGCCAGCCAGCCGATGTCTTGCGCTCATGGTCGAAGAGCGCGAACTTCGCGAGATAGTGGTCGCGATTCCTGGGCCCGACTGCTGCCGCGTAGAGCTCGCGTAGCCCTTCACGCGTCTCGCGCGGGTTGTCGAGGGCGCCCAGCAGGCTCTTTCGTTGTCCGGTGCCGCCGTTGGCGGTGGGTTCCCTTCTGACACTGACGCCGCAGCTCGAGCACAGTGGAAGGGTGGGTCCGTTCAAGGTGCCGCACTGGGCGCAGTACATCACAGCGGTTCGGGCAGGGCCGAAGTTGAGATGGCGAGGTTTATATCCCAACCACTTCGCCGGCCGAGTCGGAACTTACACCGATGCGTCGCTCAGGAGACGGCGACCTTCACCCTGCCTTCGGCGAAAAAGCTGCGGAGGTTCTCGATCACAAGGTCGGCCATCGCCTGACGGGTTTCGCGGGTGGCGCTGGCGACATGCGGCAGCAGCACCGCGTTGTCGAGCGTGAAGAAGGCTTCGGGCACCTGCGGCTCCTTCTCGAACACGTCGAGGCCGGCGCCGGCAATGCGGCGCTCGCGCAGCGCATCGAGCAAGGCGGCTTCGTCGATGACCGAGCCGCGCGAAATGTTGATGAGGAAGCCTTCGGGGCCGAGCGCGTCGAGCACGCCCGCATCGACCAGCTTGCGCGTCTCCGGCCCGCCGGCGCTCGCGACCACGAGGAAGTCGGCCCAGCTCGCGAGGCCCTTCAGAGTGGGTTCGTAGGCATAGGGGCTGTCCTGCAGCTCGCGGCGGTTGTGATAGCGCACCTCCATGTCGAAGCCGCTTGCGCGCCATGCGATCACGCGGCCGATGCGGCCCATGCCGAGGATGCCGAGCTTCTTGCCCGAGATGCGCGTGGTCAGCGGGTACTGGCCCTTGAGCCAGTCGCCACGGCGCACGAAGCGGTCGGCTGCCGAGAAGCGGCGCGCCACGTCCATCAGAAGGCCGAAGGCGGTATCGGCCACGCAATCGTTGAGCACGTCGGGCGTGTAGCCGACGGGGATGCCGCGCTCGCGCGCACGCGCGATGTCGATGGTTTCGTAGCCAACGCCGAAGCTGGAGATCACGCGCAAGTTGGGCAGCGCGTCGATCAATGCGCGTTCGGCGCCATAGCGGGCCGAGCTGACGAGTGCGACGAACTCGTGGCCGTGCTCGGCGAGCCAGGCGCTGTTGTCCTTCTCGGGGTCCAGCACATGCACGTCATAGCTATCGACGAGCGCGCTTTCGAGCTGTGGCAGCAGGCGGCCTTTCTGGAGGATGCGGGGCTTGGTCATGCGTTCGATGTCTTTCTGGTTCGGGTTCATTCGGGCTGGATGCCGGCGTCCTTCGCGACCTTGGCCCATTTGCCCATTTCCTGCGCGATGAAGGCGGAGAACTGCTCGGGCGTGCCACCCACCGGCTCCACGCCGGCATCCATCAACCGCTGCTTCACATCGGGCAGCGCCAGGATGCGCGTCGTCTCTGCGGCGATCTTGGCAACGACAGGCTTCGGCGTACCTGCGGGCGCGAGCAAGCCACCCCACGTACTCGTCTCATAGCCCGGCAGTCCAGCCTCGGCCATGGTGGGCACATCGGGCAGCATCGCGACGCGCTTGGAGGTGGTGACGGCCAGTGCACGCAGCTTGCCGGCCTTCACCTGCGTGCTCACCGCCGCGAGCGTGTCGAACATCAGCGAGACACGGCCGCTCAACAGATCGGGATGCGCGAGGGTGCTGCCCTTGTATGGCACGTGCACCATGTCGATGCCGGTCATGCTCTTGAACAACTCGCCGGAAAAGTGCGGTGCACCGCCGGAGCCGCTCGAAGCAAAGGAGAGCTGGCCCGGATGGGCCTTGCCATAGGCGATCAGCTCCTTGAGGTTCTTCGCCGGGAAGGACGGCGCGACCACCAGCACCAGGGGCACGGCATGCGTCTGGACCACCGGCTCGAAGCTCTTCAGCGTGTCGAAGGGCAGCTTCTTCACCATCAACGGGTTGATCGCATGGCTGCTCGCGACCAACGCGAGGGTATGGCCGTCCGGCGGGCTCTTGGCAACGAAGTCGGTGCCGATGATGCCGGTCGCGCCGGTCCTGTTGTCGATGACAACCGGCTGGCCCCAGCTCTCGGACATCTTCTGTCCGATCAGGCGCGCGGCGAGATCGATCGCGCCGCCGGGCGACGCCGGCACCACGATGGTCATGGGCTTGGTCGGGAAGGTCTGCGCCTGTGCAGGCGCGATGGCAGCAAGTGTTGCGATTGCCGCGCAGAGAAGCGGTGCGATCGCGAGCGTTCGACGTTGGATCATCAGTCTGCTCCGCTCACTCGATGCGCACATTGCCCGCCTTGATGACGCGCGCATAGCGATCCTTGTCGGCATTGATGGTCGCCTGCAGCTCGGCGGGCGTCGTGCCGCGCGGCGTTGCGCCTTGCGCGATGAGCTTCTCTTTCACATCGGGCAAGGCCACCACTTCCTTCACCGCGGCCGAGAGCTTGTCGATGATCGTCTGCGGCGTGCCTGCAGGTGCCAACAACGCGACCCACGAACCCGAGTCGGCATTGGCGATGCCTTGCTCCGAGAGCGTCGGCACATCGGGCATGCCGGGCGATCGCGTCGGGCTGGTCACCGCGAGTGCGCGCAGCTTGCCCGTCTTCACGTAGCTGTAGGTCTCCAGGATCGATGCGAAGAGCATGTCGACATGCCCAGCCATCAGATCCGCCATCGCAGGACCGCCGCCTTTGTAGGGCACGTGAGTGAGCTTCGCGCCGGTGGCCTGCTGGAAGATCTCCGCCGTGAGATGCGGCGAGCCGCCGTTGCCGGAGCTGGCGAAGGTGTATTTGCCCGGCTCGGCCTTGGCGAGCGCGACCAGTTCCTTCGGCGTCTTCGCAGGCACCTTCGGATTGACCACCAGCGCGAATGGCAAGTCTGCAAACAACGAGATCGGCGCGAAGGCCTTGTCCGCGTCGTAGGGCATCTTCGGATAGAGCGACTGGTTGATCGCCTGAGTGCCCACATTGCCCACCAGCAGCGTGTAGCCGTCGGGCTTGGCCCTGGCGACCGCTTCGGCACCGACGAGGCCGCCCGCGCCGGTGCGGTTGTCCACCACGAAGGTCTGATTGAGTTTCTCGCCCAGCTTGGTGGCGAGGATGCGCGCCGCGATGTCGGTGCCGCCGCCAGGTGCGAAGGGCACGACGACGGTCACGGTGCGTTCGGGGTAGCTGCCTTGTGCGTACGCGGCCATGGGCGCGAGGGCGGCGCCCAGGGTACCGAGCGCCAGGGCCACGATCGACCGGCGCGCGAATCTGCTTGTCTGCATGCTTGCCTTTCTGGAGTGTGCGAGAAAGAAGAGAGACTCAGTCGGCGGTGGCGCCCGACTTCTTCACGAGCTCTGCCCAGCGCGGGATTTCGCGCGCCATGAAGTCGCGCAGTTCTTCCGGCGAGCTGCCGACGAGTTCCATCGCAAGCTGGTCATGCAGCTTGGCCTGCACGTCCGGCTGCTTCAAGGCGCTGACGATCTCGGCGTTCAGGCGATTGACGATCGGGCGCGGCGTGCCCTTGGGCACATAGACCGCCTGCCACGACGACATCTCGAAGTTGGGCAAGCCCGACTCGATCATGGTGGGCAGGTTCGGCACCAGCGCGATGCGCTTGCTGGTGGTCACCGCCAGCAGCTTGAGCTTGCCGCTCTGGACAAGCGGCATCGCGGCAGTCACCTGGTCGAACATGAAGGGCACGAGGCCAGCGGCCACGTCGGTCATCGCGGGTGGCGTGCCCTTGTAGGGCACATGGGTCAGCTTGACGCCGATCTGGTCCGCGAAAAGCTCACCCGCGAGATGGGTCGAGGTGCCTGCACCCGACGAAGCGAATGTGCGCTTGCTCTCGTCCTTCTTGAGCAGTGCGATCAGTTCCGGCACCGAGTTCACGCCAAGCTGTGCATTGACGATGAGCACATTGGGCAGCCGCGCGACGAGCGAGACCGGCTCGAAGTCCTTCATCGGGTCGTACGGGAGCTTCTTGTAGAGGCTCGCGTTGATCGCGTGGGTGCTGATGGTGCCGCCGAAGAGCGTGTAGCCATCGGGTGCCGCTTTCGCGACGTAGGCGGCGCCGATGCCTCCGGCCTGTCCGGGCCGGTTGTCGATGACGACCGACTGCTTCAGGTTCTCGGACATCTTCTGTGCGAGCGTGCGTCCGACGATGTCGGTCGAGCCGCCCGCGGTGAAAGGCACCACATAAGTGATCGGCTTGGCGGCGGGCCAGTCGGCGGCTTGCGCCTGCAGGCAGGCAAAGGTCGGCAGTGCGCAGGCTGCTGCGAGCAGCGCGCGTCGAAGAAGGGTCATGGGTTGTCTCTCTTTGTGGTCTTGTCTTGTCGGGCTCTCAGCGGCCCTTTGCCTCGCGCCATGCGGCGAAGTCGGTGCGCGACTGCTCTTCGGTCGGCGGATAGAGGCCGAGGATGGAGCGGCCTTCCAGCACCTTCTCCTGCACGAAGTCCTCGAACGCAGTCATCTCGGTGGCCTCGGCGGCGATCTCGTCGGCGATGCCCGCCGGGATCACGATCACGCCTTCGGCATCGCCGACGATCACGTCGCCCGGAAACACCGGCGCATCGCCGCAACCGATCGGCACGTTGATGTCGATTGCCTGGTGCAGCGTGAGATTGGTCGGTGCACTGGGGCGGGTGTGATACGCGGGGAAAGGCAGCTTCGCGATGTCGGGGCTGTCGCGAAAGCCGCCGTCCGTCACCACACCAGCCACGCCGCGCTTCATCAGACGGCTCACGAGAATGCCGCCGGCCGATGCGGCGCGCGCATCCTTGCGGCTGTCGATCACCAACACCGCGCCTTCCGGGCACTGCTCGACAGCCTGGCGCTGCGGATGCTGGCGGTCGAGGAACACGTTGATCGTGTTGAGGTCTTCGCGCGCCGGGATGTAGCGCAGCGTAAAGGCCTCGCCCACCATGTTGGGCAATCCTGCGTTGAGCGGGCGCACGTCCTGGATGAACTGGTTGCGCAATCCGCGCTTGAACAAGGCGGTGCAAAGCGTGGCGGTGCTGACCTTCATCAGCTGCTCGCGGGTCTTGGGATTCACTGGTTTCGTCTCCGTGGCGTATCGATGGATTCAGAAGATGTCGGGCTCGGGCACCGGCTTGCCGAAGCTGGTTTCGAGGAAGTCGAAGTCGCAGCCGGCATCGGCCTGCAGGATTTGGCGGCCGAACATCCAGCCGTAACCGCGCTCGTAGCGCGGCGGCGGCGGCGTCCATGCGGCACGGCGGTTGGCAAGCTCGGCGTCGCTGATCTCCAGGTGGATGCGCCGCGCCGGCACATCGACGGTGATGCGGTCGCCGGTCTTGACCAGCGCGAGGGGGCCGCCGATCGCGGCTTCGGGCGAACAGTGCAACAGGCAGCCGCCGTAGCTGGTGCCGCTCATGCGTGCGTCGCTCAGGCGGAGCATGTCTTTCACGCCCTGCTTGAGCAGCTTGGTCGGGATCGGCAGCATTCCCCACTCGGGCATGCCCGCGCCGCGCGGCCCGGCATTGCGCAACACGAGGATGTCGTCGCCGGTCACGTCGAGGTCCGGATCGTCGACCGCCTTCTTGAGGCTCGGGTAGTCGTCGAAGACGATCGCGCGCCCGGTGTGCTTCAGCAGATGCGGCGCGCAGGCGCTGGGCTTGATCACCACGCCATCGGGCGCGAGATTGCCACGCAGCACCGCAAGTGCGCCTTCGGCATAGATGGGGTTGTCGAGCGGCCGGATGACGTCGTCGTTGTAGACCTCCGCGCCAGCGATGTTCTCGCCGAGCGTGCGGCCGTTGACAGTCATCGCATCGGTCTTCAGATGGCCGCGGATGCGCTCCAGCAGTGCCGGAAGACCGCCTGCATAGAAGAAGTCCTCCATGAGGTAGGCATCGCCGCTTGGCCGGATGTTGGCAATGACCGGCACTTCGCGGCTCGCGGCGTCGAAGTCGTCGAGGCTCACAGCGTGACCGGCGCGGCGCGACATCGCGATGAGATGAATGATCGCGTTGGTCGAACAGCCCATCGCCATCGCGCAGGCGATGCCGTTCTCGAAGTTGGCGCGGGTGAGCATCTTCGCGGGCGTGAGGTCGTCCCACACCATCTCGACGATGCGGCGTCCGCAGTCGGCGCTCATGCGGATATGGTTCGCGTCGGCCGCCGGAATGCTCGACGAACCCGGCAGCGCGAAGCCGACGGCCTCGGCGATGCCCATCATCGTCGCGGCGGTGCCCATGGTCATGCAGGTGCCGTGGCTGCGCGCGATGCCGGCTTCCATCTCGTGCCATGCCTGGTCGGACAGCCGCCCTGCCCTGCGCTCGTCCCAATACTTGAAGGCGTCGGAGCCCGAGCCGAGCACATGTCCGCGCCAGTTGCCGCGCAGCATCGGGCCGGCGGGCAGGTAGATGAACGGAATGCCCATGCTGAGCGCGCCCATCGTGAGCCCGGGCGTGGTCTTGTCGCAACCGCCCATGAGTACCGCGCCGTCGACGGGGTGGCTGCGCAGCAGCTCTTCCGTTTCCATCGCGAGGAAGTTGCGATAGAGCATGGTGGTGGGTTTGACCATGCTTTCCGACAGCGAGATCGCGGGCAGCTCCAGCGGAAAGCCGCCGGCCTGCAGGATGCCGCGCTTCACGTCGTCGACGCGCTGCTTGAAATGCGCGTGGCACTGGTTCGCGTCGCTCCAGGTGTTGACGATCGCGATCACCGGCTTGCCGGCCCAATCGGCGGGCGCATAGCCCATCTGCATCACGCGCGAGCGGTGGCCGAAGGATCGGAAGTCGTCCGGTGCGAACCAGCGTGCGCTGCGCAGGGAGTCGTAGGTGCGCTTCATGAGTGGGAAAGCCACGTGGGCATCAGTCTTGTCTCGTTGCGATGGGAAAATTAAAACACTAATATATTAGTACGTCAATGCGAGAATCCCGCCGATGAGGACGCACCAGAAAATCCGACTCGATCGCTCCCGACACGCGGCACCGCAGGTGCTCGAGCGGCTGCGCGATGCGATCCTTTCGCTCGAACTCGAACCCGGCGCCGTGCTGGCAAGGCAGGAACTGGCCGAGCAATTCGGCGTCAGCCAGACGCCGGTGCGCGAGGCCCTGCTTCGACTGAGCGAAGAAGGCTTGGTGGATGTGTTTCCGCAGCACGCCACGCTGGTGAGCCGCATCGACCTCGCGGCGGCGCGGCAGGCGCACTTTCTACGGCGCTCGATCGAGCTGGAGATCGTTCATCAGCTCGCCGAAGAAGCACCGCCCGGCCTGGTGCAAGACCTCGAGGCACAGATCGCCCGCCAGGCCGCCTTGGCCTCCGCGCAGCTCTACGGCGACTTCGTCGAAGCCGACCGCCGGTTTCATCAACTGATGTACGAGGCAGCCGGAGTCGCCGGGCTGTGGGACATGGTGGCCCGCATGTCAGGCCACGTCGATCGCCTGCGCCGGCTGCACCTTCCGACCGCCGGAAAGACCGAGGCCATCCTGCGCGACCATCGCGCGATTGCGCAGGCCATCAAGCGAGGCGACCCTGCCGGCGCACAAAAGGCGTTGCGCAAGCATCTCTCCGGCACGCTCAGTGCGGTCGCGGAAATCTGCGCGCGCTACCCCGACTACATCGAAGCCGAAGAAGCGCAGCCGGCGTAACTCGGAGGCGCGCTGCTCAACCCGCGACGCCGTAAGGCGTGAAGCGGCTCTGGTTCTCGTCGACATCCAGCGGCCGCCCCACAAACGGAAAGGCGCGCTGCGGGCAATCGATCCGCTCGCAGACCTTGCAGCCCATCCCGATGGGTGTCGCCGCTTCCGGATCACGCATGTCGAGCCCCTTGGCATACACGAGACGAGGCGCGTGGCGAATGTCGCAGCCGAGCCCGATCGAGAAGACCCTCTGCGGCGCGCCGTAGCCACCCTGCCGGCTCGTCACCGTCCGCGCGATCCAGAGGTACGAGCGCCCATCCGGCATACGCGCCAATTGCGGCAGGATGCGCCCGGGGTGCTCGAAGGCTTCGTAGACGTTCCACAGTGGGCAGGTGCCGCCGGTCCGGCTGAAGTGGAAATGCGTCGCCGACTGCCGCTTGGAAATGTTGCCCGCCCGATCCACCCGCACGAAGAAGAAAGGCACGCCGGGCGCGCCCGGTCGCTGCAGTGTGCTGAGCCGATGGCACACCGTCTCGAAGCCCACGCCGAAGTGCTGTCCGAGCAGGTCGATGTCATAGCGGAGCCGTTCCGCCGCTTCGAGGAACTTCGCGTACGGCAGCAGCAAAGCGCCCGCGAAGTAGTTGGCCAACCCGACGCGGGCCAGGTGCCGGGATGGCGCATCGTCGACAAACGGCGGCGCGGCCACCAGCGAATCGATCAACGCCGAAAGCTCGACCAGCGCCAACTGCGTCGCGAGCTGGAACACCTGCTGTGCCGCATCCAGCGTGACCGACAGACGAAGCGTTCGCGTTGCCGGATCGAAGTGGCGCTTGCCTCCGTGCCCCTCAGCGACGGGGAGCACACGCACCTTGTGCCGATGCAGCAGCCGCTGCGTCAGCCAATCCACCAGCAGAGGGCCGGTCGCCCCCGCTTCGTCGGCCAGGGCCTCGGCGCGCCGGTCGACCTCATCGAAGTGGTTCTGGTTGGCGAAGAAGAAATCCCGCACCGCCTCGAAAGGCATGGCGCGCGGCGTCGCGAGTTCGGACCGATCGTCGCCCATACGCATCGCCATCGTTTCGAGTTGCTCCTGTGCTTCGACAGTGCGCCGGTGCAATGCAATGAGCGCACGGCCGAGCGCCGGCATCTGCGATGCGACTTCCTGCAGTTCGGGAAACGCGACGGGCTCGGGCGCATCGGCCAACGCCTCGCGCATGCCGGCCACGAGGCGGGCCTCCTCGTCTTCCGAGAACTGCTGGATGTCCACGCCCAATGCGCGATGGATCTTCAGCAGCACCGCAACCGTCAGCGGGCGTTGGTTCTGTTCGAGTTGGTTCAGGTAGCTGGGCGACAGCCCGATCGCATTCGCGAGCGCGACCTGCGACAGGCCGCGTTCGGCGCGCAGCTTGCGCAGGCGCACGCCCATGAATGTCTTTTTCATCGTGATGTCCGGGTCTCAAGTTGGGTCCGCCGCGAGAAATTCGCAACCTTCGCAAATTCGCAGCCTTCCGTTCGCAAGAATTCGCCTTTTCAGTCATTGGCGACGGTGTGCATTCTGCGTAAATTGCGAAGCATGACAACACCCCCGGGAACAGTCGAGCTTCGCGAACTGGTATTGCCAGCACTTGCGAACCATCACGGCACGCTGTTCGCCGGACAAGGCCTGCAATTCATGGCCAAGGCGGCCTTTCTGGCGGGACGAAGCCTTGCTCAGCGCGAAGTCGTGATGGCGGCCATCACCGGCGTCGACTTCCTGGCTCCAGTGCCGGTCGGACACGACCTGCTCTTGCGCGCCTGGGTCAGCCGGGTCGGCCGCAGTTCGATGACTGTCTGCGTGACGGGGCTCGCGGAAGCCCCGGGCGCCCCGGCCGAGGAAGTGCTCAAGGGTGTGTTCGAGATGGTGGCAACGGACGTCCACGGCCGCCCCGCTCCCATCGATCGCTCTTATCTGGACAAGGAAACCACATGACCACCACGACGGAAGCCGCACCTTCGGCAACCTTCAAGCCGAAGAAGTCCGTTGCCCTTTCGGGTGTCACGGCGGGCAACACGGCGCTGTGCACTGTCGGCCGCACCGGCAACGACCTGCACTACCGCGGCTACGACATCCTGGACATCGCCGAGGTGTGCGAGTTCGAAGAGATCGCACACCTGCTGGTGCACGGCAAGCTGCCTTCGCGCGCGGAGCTTCGCGCCTACAAGAACCGGCTCAAGGCCATGCGCGGTCTCCCGGCGAGCGTGAAGGAGGCTCTCGAGAGCCTGCCCGCCAGCGCACATCCGATGGACGTGATGCGCACCGGCGTCTCCGCGCTCGGCTGCGTGCTGCCGGAAAAGGACGATCACAACATCGCCGGGGCACGCGACATCGCGGACCGCCTGATGGCTTCGCTCGGCTCCATGCTGCTCTACTGGTACCACTGGAGTACCTCCGGCAAGCGCATCGAGGTCGAGACCGACGACGACTCGATCGGCGGCCACTTCCTGCATCTGCTGCACGGACGCAAGCCTTCGCAGGCGTGGGTGAGCGCGATGCACACATCGCTCAACCTCTATGCCGAGCACGAGTTCAACGCCAGCACCTTCACGGCACGCGTGATCGCCGGCACCGGCAGCGACATGTACTCGGCCATCGCCGGTGCCATCGGCGCGTTGCGGGGTCCGAAGCACGGCGGCGCGAATGAAGTCGCGTTCGAGATCCAGAAGCGCTACGACAACCCCGACGACGCCGAGGCCGACATTCGCCGCCGTGTCGAAGCCAAGGAAGTCGTGATCGGCTTCGGGCATCCGGTCTACACCGTGAGCGATCCGCGCAACGTCGTCATCAAGGGCGTGGCCCGGCGACTGTCCGATGAGGCGGGCTCGTCGAAGATGTTCGACATCGCCGAGCGACTGGAAACGGTGATGTGGGAAGTCAAGAAGATGTTCCCCAACCTCGACTGGTTCAGCGCGGTGAGCTATCACATGATGGGCGTGCCGACGGCCATGTTCACGCCGCTCTTCGTCATCGCACGCACCAGCGGCTGGGCTGCGCACGTGGTCGAGCAACGCATCGACAACAAGATCATCCGTCCGAGCGCCAACTACACCGGCCCCGAAGACCAGAAGTTCATCCCCATCGACCAGCGCAAGTGACACACGGGGCGGGTATTTGCGGATCAACGGCTTGGACCACAACACCGGCTGGCGGCTAGCATGCCGCTACTACAACACTGGAGATGAGTCATGACGCTGAGCCGCCGCACGTTTTCCGCAGCCGTTGGAAGTCTCGCTATCCCCCTGCCGCTCGTCGCGAGCGCGCAGGACGCATTTCCCAGCAAGCCGATTCGCATCATCTGCCCCTTCGCACCCGGCGGCGGTTCGGACTTCATCGCGCGAGTGGCGTCCAACCTGCTCAGCAAGGGATTGGGTCAGAGCGCGATCGTCGACAACCGGCCCGGTGCCGGCGGCACGCTCGGAACGGAAGTTGCGCTGCATGCGCCTGCCGACGGCTACACACTGCTGCTGATTGCGGGGAGCTACACGGTCAATCCCTCGCTCTACAAGCTGAAGTTCGATCCCATTGCGGACATGACCCCCGTGATCCAGTTGTCCAAGGGTGCGTATGTGGTCTGCATCAACCCCAATAAGGTGAAGGCCACCAATCTGCAGGAGCTGCTGGCCTATGGCCGGCAGAACCCCGGAAAGCTGACTTTCGCGTCAGCTGGCAACGGCAGTCACCTCCACATCGTCACTGAGTACATGTTCGGCATGGCGCAGGTCAAGGCCACGCACGTGCCTTACAAGGGCACGGGCCCGGCCGTGACAGACCTCGTGGCGGGCAACGTGGACATGCTGGTGGCAGGCACCGAGGCGTTGATGCCGCACGTGAAGTCGGGACGGCTTCGCGCGCTCGCCGTCACCACGGCACAGCGCCTGCCCGCGTATCCGGATATTCCTTCGGTGGCCGAATCCGGGCTGCGCGACTACGACGTCGTCGCCTGGCATGGACTGATCGCACCGAAGGGTGTGCCGCCCGCCACGATTGCCAAGATCAACGGTGCGCTCAATACCGGGCTGAAAGCGCCTGAACTGGTGGCGCAGCTCGATCCCACCGGCGTATCGCCAGCAGGCGGGACGCCCGAACAGTTCGGCAACCTCATCAAGGTCGAGATCCCGCGCTACGCCAAAGTCGCGAAAGACAACAACATCAAGGCCGATTGAGCCCGGGCAGGCGCCGGAGGCTCCGGCGCCGCTCCCCGGGATGGCATCGGCCGCCCCACTTTCCCATGAATCATCCTTATCGCCAGCCTCTCCCGGGTACCCCTCTCGACTTCTACGACGCACGCGCTGCTGTCGACGCATTGCGCCCGGGTGCCTGGGCCACTCTCCCCTACACCGCCCGCGTGCATGCCGAGAACCTCGTGCGTCGCGCAGAGCCCGAGCACCTGCTGGACTACCTCACGCAACTGATCGAACGCCGCCGCGACCTGGACTTTCCGTGGTTCCCGGTGCGCGTGGTCTGCCACGACATCCTCGGACAGACGGCACTCGTGGATCTGGCCGGCCTGCGTGATGCGATCGCGGCCCAGGGCGGTGACCCTGCCGCCGTGAACCCCGTGGTGCCTGTGCAATTGATCGTCGACCACTCGCTGGCCGTGGAGTGCGGAGGCTTCGATCCGGACGCCTTCCGCAAGAACCGCGAGATCGAAGACCGCCGCAACGAAGACCGCTTCCACTTCATCGAGTGGACGAAGAAGGCTTTCGACAACGTCGATGTGATCCCCGCGGGGAACGGGATCATGCATCAGATCAACCTCGAGAAGATGTCCCCGGTCGTCTATGTCCAGGACGGCGTGGCCTTCCCGGATACCTGCGTCGGCACCGACAGCCACACGCCACACGTCGATGCGCTGGGTGTGATCGCGGTAGGCGTGGGTGGCCTCGAAGCCGAGAACGTGATGCTCGGCCGCGCCTCGTGGATGCGGCTGCCGGACATCGTCGGCGTGGAACTCACCGGCCGCCGCCAGCCGGGCATCACCGCCACCGACATCGTGCTTGCACTCACCGAATTCCTGCGCAAGGAAAAGGTGGTCGGCGCGTATGTGGAGTTCTACGGCGCAGGCGCAGAGAGCCTCTCGATCGGCGACCGCGCGACGATCTCCAACATGTGCCCGGAGTACGGTGCGACTGCCGCGCTGTTCTACATCGACGAGCAGACGATCGACTATTTGAAGCTCACCGGACGCAGCGACGAACAGGTGAAGCTCGTCGAGCACTACGCGAAGACGGCCGGCTTCTGGGGCGATGACCTGAAGACCGCGCAGTACGAGCGCGTGCTGCGCTTCGACCTTTCGAGCGTCGTGCGCAACATGGCAGGACCTTCCAATCCGCATCGCCGCCTGCCCACCGCCGCGCTTCGCGAGCGAGGCATCGCCATCGATCTCGACAAGGCGAAGGCAGAAGAAGCACAGGGCCTGATGCCTGATGGCGCAGTGATCATCGCGGCCATCACGAGCTGCACGAACACCAGCAATCCGCGCAACGTGATCGCCGCAGCGCTGCTGGCGCGCAATGCCAATGCACGCGGCCTTGCGCGCAAGCCCTGGGTGAAGAGTTCCCTCGCACCCGGCTCCAAGGCAGTCGAGCTGTACCTGGAAGAGGCCGGCCTGCTGCCCGATCTGGAAAAGCTCGGCTTTGGCATCGTCGCTTTCGCATGCACCACCTGCAATGGCATGAGTGGTGCGCTCGATCCGAAGATCCAGCAGGAGATCGTCGATCGCGATCTCTACGCGACTGCCGTGCTCTCGGGCAACCGCAATTTCGACGGGCGCGTCCATCCGTACGCCAAGCAGGCGTTTCTTGCTTCTCCACCCCTGGTGGTGGCTTATGCGATCGCAGGCACGATCCGTTTCGACATCGAGCAGGATGTGCTGGGCATCGATCCGCAAGGCAATGAAGTGCGTCTGAAGGACATCTGGCCCAGCGACGAGGAGATCGACGAGATCGTCGCCAAGGCCGTCAAGCCCGAGCAGTTCCGCAAGGTGTACGAGCCGATGTTCGCGATCCGAGCGGACGATGGCGAAAGGGCCAGTCCGCAGTACGACTGGCGTTCGATGTCGACCTACATCCGCCGCCCACCCTACTGGGACACCGAAGGCGTTGGCGCACTGGCCGCCAACCCGCGCACGCTCAAGGGGATGCGTCCGTTGGCCTTGCTGCCGGACAACATCACGACGGACCACCTGTCGCCTTCCAACGCGATCCTGATGAACAGCGCAGCCGGCGAATACCTGGCGAAGATGGGCCTGCCCGAAGAGGACTTCAATTCCTACGCGACGCATCGGGGCGACCATCTGACGGCCATGCGCGCCACCTTCGCAAATCCTCAATTGGTCAACGAAATGGCCGTGGTCGATGGCGCGATGAAGAAGGGCTCGCTCGCCCGCATCGAACCCGAAGGCAAGGTGGTGCGCATGTGGGAAGCCATCGAGACCTACCTCAACCGCCGACAGCCGCTGATCATCATTGCCGGCGCCGACTATGGCCAAGGCTCCAGCCGCGACTGGGCCGCCAAGGGCGTGCGTCTCGCGGGCGTGGAGACGGTGGTGGCTGAAGGCTTCGAGCGCATCCATCGCACCAACCTCATCGGCATGGGCGTGCTGCCTGTTGAATTCAAGGCCGGAACGAACCGCCTGACGCTCCAGCTCGACGGCACCGAAACCTACGACGTGGCCGGCGAACGCACGCCAGGCGCCGAACTGACGCTGCTCGTGCATCGACGAAACGGCGAAACCCTTCGCGTGCCGGTCACATGCCGTCTCGACACGGCGGAGGAAGTCTCGGTGTACGAAGCGGGCGGCGTGCTGCAGCGCTTCGCGCAGGACTTTCTCGCATCCGCCGCGGCAGCGGCCTGAACGGAATCAAAGATGGCATTCGCACCCCAGATCAAGATCCCCGCCACGTACATGCGCGGGGGCACCAGCAAGGGCGTCTTCTTTCGCCTGCAAGACTTGCCCGAAGCAGCCCAGCAACCCGGA
This sequence comes from Variovorax sp. Sphag1AA, assembly GCF_014192575.1. GTDB lineage: Bacteria > Pseudomonadota > Gammaproteobacteria > Burkholderiales > Burkholderiaceae_C > Variovorax. The sequence goes on from NZ_JACHYC010000003.1 coordinate 645,944, forward strand.
CCGGCGCGCGATGCACTGCTGATGCGCGTGATCGGCAGCCCGGATCCTTATGGCAAGCAGATCGACGGCATGGGCGCAGCCACGTCCAGTACCAGCAAGACCGTGATCCTCTCGAAGAGCACGCGGTCCGGCCATGACGTGGACTACCTGTTCGGGCAAGTCGCGATCGACAAGGCCTTCGTGGACTGGTCGGGCAACTGCGGCAATCTCTCGGCAGCTGTCGGTCCCTTCGCGATTGCCAACAGCCTGATCTCACCCGATCGCATTCCGGCCAACGGCCTGTGCACCGTCAGGATCTGGCAGGCCAACATCGGCAAGACCATCGTCGCCCATGTGCCGATCACCAACGGAGAAGTGCAGGAGACGGGTGACTTCGAACTCGACGGCGTGACCTTCCCCGCCGCCGAAGTGGCGCTGGAGTTCATGGACCCTGCGGACGAGGGCGAAGACGGCGGTGCCATGTTCCCGACCGGCAATCTGGTCGATGACCTGGAAGTGCCGGGCGTGGGCACGTTCAAGGCCACGCTGATCAATGCCGGCATCCCGACGATCTTCCTCAATGCGAAGGACATCGGCTACACGGGGACCGAACTTCAGAGCGCCATCAACGGAGACAAAGCGGCGCTCACGCGCTTCGAAACCATTCGCGCGTGGGGCGCAGTGAAGATGGGCTTGATCAAGGACATCGCCGAAGCCGCCACGCGGCAGCACACACCCAAGGTCGCCTTCGTCGCACCGCCCCAGAGCTACGTGGCGTCCAGCGGAAAGTCCGTGGAAGCGGCCGAGGTCGACCTGCTGGTGCGTGCGCTCTCGATGGGCCAGTTGCATCACGCGATGATGGGCACCGCGGCGGTAGCCATCGGCACGGCGGCGGCGGTGCCGGGCACGCTGGTCAACCTCGCAGCGGGTGGCGGCGAACGCCATGCAGTCCGCTTCGGCCATCCCTCGGGCACGCTCAGGGTCGGCGCGGAAGCACGGCTGGATGGCGGCAAGTGGGCCGTCACCAAGGCACTGATGAGTCGCAGCGCGCGTGTGCTGATGGAAGGCTGGGTGCGTGTGCCGGGATGATTCGGGCATGATTTCTCCTGAAGTGTTCGATCCACAACTCAGGAGACCCACCATGACTCAAGTTCGCATCGCACGCCGCGCAGCGGTGTTCGCCCTCTCGGCTTTGGCGCTCGCCGGCGCCGCATCGGCTCAGCAGTGGCCGACCAAGCCGATTCACTTCGTCGTGCCGTTCTCGGCAGGCGGCGCCAATGACCTGATGGGGCGCGCTGCGGCTGACGGCGTCTCCAAGGCGCTCGGCCAGCCGGTGGTGGTCGACAACAAACCCGGCGCCGGCGCGATGCTGGGCACCGACGCAGTCGCCAAGAGCGCACCCGATGGCTATACCTTCCTGATCAGCGCGGCCGGCGTGGTGTCGAACAGCATGATCCGCAAGAACGTGCCGTACAAGGACAGCGACCTCGTTCCGGTGGCAATGATCGCCCTCGCGCCCTCAGTCGTCGTCGCGCCAGCCGACGCACCCTACAAGGACCTGAAGGACTTCGTTGCTGCCTCCAAGAAGGGCAAGGGCTTGCACTTCGCGACCGCGGGCACTGGCAGCACGCCGCATTTCGTGGAAGGCCTGCTGGAGAAGAACCACGGCGCCAAGCTCGATGTGGTGCCCTACAAGAGCGGCTCCGAATCGATCACCGCCGTGCTGGGCAATCAGGTCGATGCGACGTCGGAAGCCAGCATCGTAGTGCTGCCCTACATCAAGAGCGGCAAGCTGAAGCCTCTGGCAACCACGTGGACGCAACGCATCTCCGCCTATCCGGAGTTGTCGACCGCCGTGGAGCAAGGCTTCGATGACATCCGCATCGCACATTGGGCCGGCGTGCATGCGCCAGCCGGCACGCCACCCGCAATCCTCGAAAAAATGGCCGAGGCAGTGGACAAGGCCATGAAGGACCCGGCCACCGTGCAGCGCCTCAAGAGCATGGGCATCGAGCCGATCGGCGGCACCCGGGCATCGTTTATCAAGTTCGTGGATGAAGAACGCGCGCGCCTCGGTGCCGTCGTCAAGTCCACCGGTATGAAAGAAGACTGAAGATGAGTTCAACCAGCACCCGCAAGACCCTGCGCTCGCTGGCCGAGGCGCGCCGCGGCGTGCTGGTGCCCGGCGCTTTCAACGCCCTTTCCGCGCGCGTCATCGAAGACCTGGGCTTCGAGGCCATCTACATCACCGGCGCCGGCGTGACCAATATGTGGTTCGGCATGCCCGACCAGGGCTTCATGGGCCTGGCCGAGATCGCGGACCACACGGCGCGTATTCGCGATGCGGTCAGCCTGCCGCTCATCGTCGATGCAGACACCGGCTTCGGCAATGCGCTGAACGTGCGCCACACGGTGCGCACGCTGGAGCGCGCAGGCGCCGACTGCATCCAGTTCGAGGATCAGGTCGCTCCCAAGCGCTGCGGTCATTTCTCGGGCAAGGACGTAATCTCCACCGAAGAAGCCGTCAGCAAGATCAAGGCGGCTGTCGATGCGCGGCAGGACGAAGACCTGCTCATCCTCGCCCGCACCGATGCATGTGCCACGCAGGGCTTCGAAGCGGCCATCGAGCGCGCGCAGAAGTTCGCGGAGGCCGGCGCCGACATCCTGTTCGTCGAGGCCGTGACGCAAGCGGAAGAAGTGCGCGCCCTGCCCCAGCGCCTCTCGAAGCCGCAACTGATGAACATGGTGATCGGCGGTCGCACGCCGATCTTCAATGCCGACCAGCTCGCGGAGCTGGGCTACGGCATCGTCCTCTACGCCAATGCCGCGCTACAAGGCGCCGTGGCTGGCATGCAGAAGGCATTGACCGTGCTGCGCGACGAAAAAGAAGTGCAGGAATCCAGCGGTCTGGTCACGCCCTTTGCCGAACGACAACGGCTCGTCGGCAAGCCTGAGTGGGATGCGCTCGAAAAGCGCTACGTCTAGCCCACCGTCATGAGGGCGCGCCCCGGCGCGCAATGTCGACGAATGCCTTGAGATAGTCGACCTGCGTTTCCGCCTCGCGCGCGCCGAGATAGATGTGCTTGGCGATACCGCGCGGACCGAGACGGACCGGCACGACGTCCATCCGTTCCGCGTACTCCTCCACCAGCCAACGAGGCAGCGCGGCGACGCCCCGGCCGCTGGCGACCATCTGCAACATGATGTCCGTGGTCTCGATGGTCTTGTGCCGCTTCGGCGTAACGCCCGCGGGCATCAGGAACTGGTTGTAGATGTCCAGGCGATCCGTCTCGACCGGATAGGTGACCAGCACTTCGCGCGTCAATTGCTGCGGCTTGACGTAGGCGGCACCGGCCAGCGGATGGCTGCGGGCGACCACCAGCACCTGCTCGTAGTCGAACACCGGCTCGAACTTCAATCCAGGCTTGAACAGCGGGTCCGGCGTGACCAGCAGGTCGATCTCGTAGCCGAAGAGCGCGCCGATGCCGCCGAACTGGAATTTCTGCTTCACGTCGACATCGACATCGGGCCATTCGGCCAGATAAGGCGACACGATCTTGAGCAGCCACTGGTAGCAGGGATGGCATTCCATGCCGATGCGCAGCGTACCGCGCTCGCCCTGCGCGAACTGGCGTAGACGCTCTTCGGCGAGATCCAGTTGCGGAAGCACGCGATTGGCCACTGCCAGCAAATACTGCCCCGCCTGCGTGAGCCGCAGGCTGCGACCTTCGCGCAGCCAGATGTCGGTGCCGAGTTGCTGCTCCAGCTTCTTCATGCTGTGGCTGAGCGCCGACTGGGTCACGCACAGGACATTGGCCGCCGCAGTAAGGGAGCCCTGCTTCTCGACCTCCTGCACGATCGCGAGATGCATCCGTTCAAGCATTGGTTTGTGTATGAGTGAGATTCATGGATACGTGAGATAAGACCATTTGTCTTCATCGACCCGCGAGCCTAGCATCCATGGCCTTGACTTGCACAGAACGTAGATGACCACCACTCACAACCTCGGATTCCCCCGCATCGGCGCCAAGCGCGAATTGAAGTTCGCGCTGGAGTCGTACTGGAAGGGCGAATCCTCTCGCAGCGAACTCGAAGAACTCGGCGCGCAACTCCGCCAGCGCCACTGGAACGACCAGCAGGGCATCGACCTCGTGCCCATCGGCGACTTCTCTTTCTACGACCAGGTGCTCGACATGAGCTTCACGCTGGGCAACCTGCCAGAGCGGGTTCGTGGATTTCATGGCGACGCGCTCGACAACTACTTCCGGGTCGCGCGCGGCCGATCGACGCAGGCAGCCGAGGCACATGCGGGCTGCTGCGGCGGCGTGGCGGCGGGCGAGATGACCAAGTGGTTCGACACCAATTACCACTACATCGTCCCCGAGTTCACTGCCGCGACCGAGTTCAGGCTCGACGCAACGCGCCTGCTGGATCAACTGGCCGAAGCGAAGGCCCAGGGCGTGAAGGCGAAGCCGGTGATCGTCGGTCCGGTGACCTACCTCGCGATCGGCAAGGCCAAGGACGACTCCGACAGGCTGGCCCTGTTGCCGCGCCTTCTGCAGGTCTACGCGGAACTGCTCGACACCCTGGCTCGCGAAGGCGTGGAATGGGTGCAGATCGACGAGCCGTTGCTCGTCACCGAGCTCGATGCCGCCTGGCAGCACGCGTTCAACACGGCGTATCACCATCTCAAGAGCAGCCGCGTGAAGCTTCTGCTGGCCACCTATTTCGGCCAACTCCAGGACAACAAGTACCTTGCCGCGAACCTGCCGGTCGCCGGCCTGCATGTGGATGCCATCAACGGCCGCGACGATGTGCTGCCGCTGCTGGGCATGCTGCCTTCGCACAAGGTGTTGTCGCTCGGCGTCATCAACGGTCGCAACATCTGGAAGACCGATCTGACTGCCGTGCTGAACTGGCTCGAACCCATTGCAGAGCGGCTCGGCGATCGCCTCTGGATCGCGCCGTCATGCTCGCTGCTGCATGTGCCGGTCGATCTCGCCAGCGAGCGGAAGCTCGATACGGAACTCAAGTCCTGGCTGGCTTTCGCGTTGCAGAAGCTCGATGAGCTGAAGGTGCTCGCGACTGCGCTTCGCCATGGCCGCGAGGCGGTCGCCTCGGAACTGACGGCCAACCATGCGGCTCTGGCAGCGCGTCGCGCGTCGCCCCGTGTGAACAACCCTGAGGTTCAGGCCGCCGTGGGCGCGATCCGCAAGCACCTCGGCGAGCGCGAGAGCGCCTATGCCAGCCGGGCCCCGAAACAGGCAGCGCTGCTCAAGCTTCCGCTCTACCCGACGACCACGATCGGCTCGTTTCCGCAAACCGCCGAGATCCGCCATGCGCGAAGCGAATTCAGGGCCGGCCGACTGGACGCTGCGGGCTACAAGACCGCCATGCAGGCCGAGATCCAGCGAAGCGTGCGCGAGCAGGAAGCGCTGGGCCTCGACGTGTTGGTGCACGGCGAAGCCGAACGCAACGACATGGTCGAGTACTTCGGCGAACAGCTCGAAGGCTATGCCTTCAGCCAGTTCGGTTGGGTGCAGTCCTACGGCTCGCGGTGCGTCAAGCCGCCGATCCTGTTCGGCGACATCAGCCGCCCACGGCCGATGACGGTCGATTGGATCCGGTACGCGCAATCGCTCACCAGCAAGCCGATGAAGGGCATGCTGACCGGCCCGGTGACCATCCTCAACTGGTCCTTCGTGCGCGACGACCAACCGCGTTCGACGTCATGCAAGCAATTGGCGCTCGCCATCCGCCATGAAGTGCTCGATCTCGAAGACGCCGGTGTGCGCGTGATCCAGATCGACGAAGCGGCGCTGCGCGAAGGCCTGCCGCTTCGCAAGTCGCAGTGGAAGGAGTATCTGGACTGGGCCGTCGAGTCATTCCGCATCACTGCCAACGGCGTGCGCGACGAGACGCAGATCCACACGCACATGTGCTATTCGGAGTTCAACGACATCATCGCGTCGATCGCCGACATGGACGCCGACGTGATCACCATCGAGACCTCGCGCTCGGACATGGAACTGCTCGACGCGTTCGACGATTTCAACTACCCCAACGAAATCGGCCCCGGCGTCTACGACATCCATTCGCCGAACATCCCGACGCAGGCGCACATCGAGCAGTTGATGCGCAAGGCGGCAGAGCGCATTCCTGCCGACCGGCTCTGGGTCAATCCGGACTGCGGACTGAAGACGCGGCAATGGGCCGAGGTGCTTCCGGCACTGACCAACATGGTGTCTGCCGCTAAGGCACTGCGCCCGGCTCACGCTCAGGCATAGGCGCGCGCCCTACTGCACTGCTTCGGCGGCGGGCGCGTCGGTCATGGCGCCCATGACCGATTCGATCAGCAAGCGGCCCGCGACGGTGAGCGTTCCATTCGCTCTCACCACGATGCCGATGTCGCGCGGGCTGGCGGTCGGTGCGAGCGGAAGCACGACGAGCCGGCCCGAGGCGATCTCTTCCTGAAAGAGATGCGGCGCCGCCGCGGTGATGAGGTCGCCGGTCATCACGAGCGCGCGCGTGATGGTGTTGTCGGCCGTCTCCACGACGACTTCCGCGGGCGGCAGTTGACTATCGGCCAGCGTGGCTTCCAGCGAACTGCGCGTCCATGTGCCGCGATGCGGCAGCACCCAGCGTGCGCCTTCGAGTCCGCGCCAGCCTTCGGTTTGCAACGATTCGCACAGCGGATGGTCCTTGCGGGCCAGCAGCACGATGCCTGAGCCGAAGATCGGCTGCCTGCGAAATCCGGCCATCTCCTCTTCAGGACGAAGTCCGCCGAGGATGAAATCGAGTTCGCCCGCATGCAGCAGGCTCGCGAGGTGCTCGAAGCTTCCTTCGACCGTGGAGACGCGGATCTTCGGGTGCGCCTCGGTGATGCGGATGATCGCTTGCGGCAGCAGCCATCCACGCCCGAGCGACAGCGTGCCCACGGTCACGCGGCCGGTGATGCCCTGCTGGATGGAGACGATCTCTTCTTCGGCCTTGGCCAGTTCCGCGAGCGCGCGGCGCAAGTGAAAAGCGAGCTGCTCTCCCACTGCGTTGGGCACGATGCCGGCAGCCGTGCGTGTCACCAGCGCAAGGCCCATGCCCTGCTCCACTTCGCGCAGCGCCAAGCTCACCGCCGGCTGCGAAATGCCGAACTGCTCGGCCACCGCGCCCATGTGCCGCTGCTTCATCAACTCGATGAAGACCAGCAGCCGCTGCTTGCCGATGCCCAGCGCGAGGATCGGCGCATTCGTGTTCCAGCGAGATTCGGCCAGCAGCGCGTCGATCGCCTCACGCCCGGCATCGAGCTCGGCAAAGGCGGCCTCCGCGCGCGCCTGCAGCACGCTGCCGAATTCGGTCAGCAGCATGCCGTGGGGATGGCGCTCGAACAGCGGCACGCCCAGGTCGGCTTCGAGTTCCTGGACCGAGCGCGTGATCGCCGACTGAACCCGGGGCACCACATCGGCAGCGCGGACCACGCTGCCCGCGTGCGCCACGGCGAGGAAGACTTTCAGGTGGCGGGGATTGATTGCAAGCATCTCTCGAAAGGCGGCTTACAGCGTTGGAGGGTTCCGGAAAGCGCCTGGGGCATTTTGTCAGGATCGTGAAAGTGCGCAGCCCATAAGCATTTCTGAATGGACGCGTTGCGTTTCTCACACCGGAAAGCAAGTTGCACGCCGAAGATGGCGCTCGACATTTTTCCTGCACCGAGAAGCACACATGACCGAGCCCGCCCAGTTCAAGATGCCGCAGTACGTCATCGATCGCGTGATGAAGAAGCGTGGCCGACGTCGTGTCTTCGAACGCTTCGAGCCCCGTGAGAGCGCCCTTGTCGTGATCGACATGCAGGAGTTCTATGTGCGCGACGTGCCCACGGCCGTGGCGATCATCCCCAACATCAACCGCATGGCGCGCGCCTTTCGCGAGCGCGGCGGGCACGTGGCGTGGGTGAGCATGGTGGCCGGCGAGGCGGGGCGCAGCTTCTGGCCGCTCTATCACGAGGCCTTCTTCACGCCGGAGAACGCGGCCCGGCACCGCGACAACCTCACCGTCGGCCACAGCGGCTGCGAGCTGCATGCCGACCTGGAGCCGCGGCCGGAGGACATCTACGCGACCAAGCATCGCTTCAGCGCATTCATCCCACCGCATTCGGACCTGCCGCAGAAGCTGGATGCACGCGGCATCCGCAACGTCGCGATCGTCGGCATGCTCACCAACTTCTGCTGCGAGACCTCGGCGCGCGACGCGATGATGCTCGACTACCACGTGGCGATGGTGTCCGATGCCAACGCGGCACGGTTTGAAGACGACCACAACGTCGGCTTCCAGACCGTCTACCAGAGCTTTGGCGACGTGGTCTCGGTCGACGAGATGCTCGGTGAGATCCTCCAGAGCGCGAACGCGCAGGGCGGCGCGTGATGACTGCGGACGCGGACATCCACGCCATCGAGCGATTGCAGCGCCGCTACGCGAAGCTCAACGACGAAGCCCGCTGGCACGAGGTCGCCGAGCTCTTCACCGAAGACGCGCACTTCATCCGACCGAGCGATCCCGACCGGCCGATCGTGGGCCGCACGGCGATCCTGCAGTCCTTTCTAGACCGCCCCGCCGGTGCGCCGCGACGCCACCTCGTCGCCAATCCCGAAGTCGAGCTGATCGACGAGGACAACGCCCGCGCCACCTGCTTCTCGATCCTGCTGGTGGAGCGCGATGCCGGCAGCGGCACCGTCACCGTCGGCGGTTTCGAAGACCTGCTGAGGCGCACCGCCGACGGCTGGCGCTTCGTATCCCGCAAGGGCTTCACCGACTTCGACCCGGTGACCTTCACCAGGCGCTCCACCGATTCCTCCACCACCCACCAACATTGAGCCAAGGACCCATCATGGATTTGCGAGAAGGCCGTTTCTCTCCCGTTCGCCGGCAGGCCCTGTGTACTGCACTCGTCCTTTCGATCGGCGCGCTGGGGCTGTCCGCCGCACCGGCGTACGCAGCAGGCGACGTGGTCGTCGGCGTGATCCTCCCGCTATCGGGTGCGTTCGCCGACCAAGGGTCCCACTACGAGACGGGCATGCGCCTGTATCAGGAGCTCAACGGCACCAAGGCGGGCGGCAAGGACGTCAAGCTCGTCGTGAAGGACGACCAGGGTCCGGGCTCGGGTGACCTCGCACGCCGGCTGACCCAGGAACTCATCGCACGCGACAAGGCGGAGCTGATCGTCGGCTACAGCTTCACGCCGAACGCGATGGCAGCGGCCAGCATCCTCACGCAGGCGAAGACGCCCGCGATCATCGTGAACGCGATGACCTCGGTGCTGACGGAGAAGTCGCCCTACTACACCCGCATCTCCGGCACCATGCCCATGGTTGCCTACACGCAGGGCAAGTGGGCTGCGGCGCAAGGCAAGAAGACGGCCTATGTGATCGTCTCGGACTACGCACCGGGCATCGATGCCGAAACGTGGTTCATCAAGGGTTTCGAGTCGGGGGGCGGAAAGGTCGTCGGCAAGGACCGCACGCCGCTCTCCGCGATGGAGTACGGCCCCTACCTGCAGCGCGCCATCGAGGCCAAGCCCGAGGTGGTCTTCGGCTTCAATCCCGGCGGCGATGTCTCCATCGCATTCGTGAAGCAGGCGGGGACGCGACTGAAGGGCACCGGCATCCAGCTCATGGTCACCGGCGACGTGGTCGACGACAACCTGCTGCCTGCCATGGGCGACGCCGCTGAGGGCGTGATCTCCGCGTGGCACTACCAGGCCGAGATCGACAACCCGGCCAACAAGACGTTCCTGAAGGCGTTCCAGGCCAAGCAGGGTGCGGGCAAGCTGCCGAGCTATCGCGTGATGCAGGGCTACGACGCAATGGCGATGGTCTACAAGGCACTGAACAAGACCGGCGGCACGACGGGCGACGCCTTCATGGAGGCCGTGAAGGGCATGGAGATCGACAGCCCGCGCGGCCCCATCCGCATCGACCCCGCCACGCGCGAGATCGTCGAGAACATCTACATCCGGCGCGGCGTGATGTCCCAGGGCGTGGCCGTCAACAAGCCGATCGCGACGGTCGAGGCCGTCAAGGACCCGGCGAAGCAATGAACGTCCAGGGATTCTTGACGGTCCTCATCGAAGGGCTGGCCTATGGAATGCTGCTGTTCCTGTTTTCCATCGGCCTGTCGATCACGCTCGGGTTGATGCGCTTCATCAATCTGGCGCACGGCGCCTTCGCGATGTGCGGCGGCTACCTGATGGTGGTCTTGACGGGCCTGATGGGAATCCCCTTCCTGCTGGCGCTGCCGGCGGCGTTCGTCGTCACGGGGTTGATCGGGGCTGCACTCGAACGGACCTTGATCACGCACCTCTACCGCAAGCCGGAACTGCAGCAGGTGCTCTTCTCCATCGGGCTGGCCTTCGTCGCCGGGGCCATCGCCAACATCGTCTTCGGTCCGCAGCAGCAACCCATTCCGCTGCCGGCGTGGGCCTCCGCGAAAGTCGAGCTCCTCGGCACATGGACCACCGGCTACCGGATCTTCGTCATGGTCTGCGGCGTGGTGGCACTCGGCGTGCTGGTGACGCTGTTCCAGCGCACGCTCTTCGGGGCGCGCGTGCGTGCAGCGGTGGATCTGCGCGGCACGGCCGAAAGCATCGGCATCAACGTCAAGCGGCTCTTTGCCATGACCTTCGCACTGGGCGCTGCGTTCGCGGGTCTGGGCGGTGCGCTAGCGGTCGGCTTCCTCGGGCTCGATCCGAGCTTTCCCTTGAAGTACCTCGTGATCGTGCTGATGGTGGTTGCCATCGGCGGGCCGGGCTCGATCCTCGGGTTGTTCGCAGCGGCACTGTTCCTCGGCGCGGTCGACGCCCTCTTCAAGTACTACGTGCCGGCCACCGGCAGCTTCGTGATCTATGCGCTCCTAGTGCTGACCATGGTCTTCATGCCGCGCGGCCTGAAACGGAGGACCGCATGAACCGGACCCTCGACATCCGAATCAGCCTGCCGATCCTGCTCCTGGTTGCGGCGGGCTGCTACTTCCTCCTGCCCGACTACCTCGGCTTGCTGCGCACGATCTTCATCGCCGCCATCTTTGCGCTCTCCTACGACCTGCTCCAGGGTTACGCGGGGATCGTCTCGCTCGGGCATGCCGTCTTCTTCGGACTGGGTGCCTACACCGTCGCCGTCCTCGGCGGCCACGGCGTGACCGAACCGCTGCTGACGCTGGTCGCGGCCATGGTCGTTGCGAGCATCGCTGCAGGCATCCTGGTGCCCATCGTGGTGGTCGGTAACGATTTCAACCGCCTGCTGGTCACGCTGGGCGTGGGCTTCCTCTTCTACGAGGCCGCCAATCAGGCGCATGACCTGACCGGTGGCGCCGACGGTCTCTCGTCGTTCACCGTCGGCCCGATCGCCGGACTCTTCGCGTTCGACTTCCAGGGCCACGTGGCCTTCTTCTACACGCTGGCGGGCCTGGTCGTCGCCTACCTGATCGTCTGGCGCGTATCCACCTCGCCCTTCGGCCTGGCGTTGCGTGGCCTTCGCGAGAACACCGCACGCATGCATGCAGTGGGCGCGAGCGTCGGGCGGCATCGTGCGCTGGCTTATGTGCTGTCCGGCGCGCTGGCAGGCATGGCGGGCGCGATGCTCGGGCAGACCAGCAACTTCGCATCGCTCGACATGCTCGGCTTCGAGCGCTCGGCCGACGTGATGATGATGACCGCGCTCGGTGGCACCGGCAGCATTGCGGGCGTCATCCTCGGTGCGTCGCTGTTCACCGGGCTGAAGGACATCCTCTCCTCCGTCAGCCCCAAGTACTGGCAGCTTGGTGTCGGGCTGGTCCTGATGGCGTCGGTGTTCGTGCTGCCGCGCGGTCTTGCGGGCTTGACCGGAATGCTCTGCCGCCTGTGGAGAAAGAAATGACGGGCAGCCACGCCATCGAGACGCAGAGTCTCACGCTGCGATACGGCAACTTCACGGCGGTGGACGCGGTGTCCCTGAAAGTGCCCAACGGCGCGCGCCACGCGATCATCGGACCGAACGGTGCTGGCAAGACCTCTTTCGTCTCCGCGCTGACGGGCTCGGTGCGCGCCACCAGCGGCGGCGTGCTGCTCGGTGGGCAGGATGTCAGCCGACTCTCGCAGGCACAGCGCGTGCGTCAGGGACTTGCTCGTACGTTCCAGATCAACCAGCTCTTCACCGGGCTCACGGTGCTGCAGAACATCCAGATGGCGCTCATCGAACAGGAAGGTCTCTCGCAGGTCTTCTGGCGCGCCATCCCGTCTCGCGGACACCTTGCGGACGAGGCGCGCGCACTGCTCGCTCTGGTGCAACTGGAGTCCTTCGAGAGCACACCCGTGGCATCGCTCGCCTACGGCCAGCGCCGGTTGGTCGAGATCGCGATCGCCCTGGCGACCCGTCCCAAGGTGCTGATCCTCGACGAACCGGCGGCGGGTGTGCCGGCCGCCCAGAGCGAGCTGATCTTCGAGCGCATCAGCGCGCTGCCGAAGGACATGACCCTGCTCTTCATCGAGCACGACATGAACCTGGTGTTCCGATTTGCAGAGAGGATCTCGGTGCTGGTCTCCGGCAGCCTCATGACCGAGGGGACGCCGGCGGAGATTCGCGCCGACGATCGCGTGCGCGAGGTCTACCTGGGACGACGAGGTCACCATGCCCTTGCTTGAGATCCACAACCTGACCGCCGGCTACGGCGATGCCGTCGTCATCGACGGCCTGTCGCTGTCGCTCGACGAAAACAAGGGCCTCGCCGTTCTCGGCCGCAATGGCGTGGGCAAGACGACGCTCATGCTCAGCCTGATCGGCCACACGCGCCACTTCGGCGGACGCATCCTCTGGCGGGGCGAGGACATCTCCTCGCAGCCTACGGTCGTGCGCTCGCGCCTGGGCATCGGCTGGGTGCCACAGGAGCGCAACATCTTCCCGTCGCTGACGGTGGAAGAAAACCTGCGCGTGGCCGCGGCGCCCGGGCGCTACGACCTGGACAAGGTCTACGGCCTCTTCCCGCGTTTGTGCGAACGCCGGCGCAACATGGGCGACAAGCTCTCCGGTGGCGAGCAGCAGATGCTCGCGATCGGTCGAACGCTGATGACCAATCCGCGCCTGTTGCTGCTGGACGAGCCCTTCGAGGGGCTTGCGCCGGTGATCGTCGAGGAACTCGAAGCCACGATCGGCCGTTTGCGTCGCGAAGAAGGTTTCGCGACCATCATCGTGGAGCAGCGCGCCGAGGACGCCCTGCGGCTGAGCGACGACGCGATCGTGCTCGATCGCGGCCGCATCGTCGAATCGGGTCCGGCGACGCACCTGCTCGACGACATTTCCGCGGTCCAGAAATGGATCGCCGTCTGAGGAATACACATCATGAAACCTGAACTGAACCCGTCATCCCGTGACTCGGGCCCGTCGATCTTCCAGGACACGATCGCCGAGATGACCTACCCGGAGGTCGAAGCAGCCATCGAGCGCGGCGCGGTCGCACTCTGGAGCATGGGCGTCATCGAACAGCACGGTCCGCACCTGCCGACCGCCACCGATGTCTACATTCCCAGCGCCCGGCTGCGCGCCGTCAAGCGCCTGCTGGCCGCGCAAGGCATCGAGTCGATCATCATTCCGCCGTTCTACTGGGGCGTGAACTTCGTCTCCGCGAGCTTTCCTGCCTCGATCAAGGTGCGGGCGGAAGTCATGATCGAACTGGTGGTCGACGTCATCAAGAGCCTGGCCGGCGATGGTGTCCGGCGAGTCTTCTGCATCTCCGGCCACAACGACCGTGCCCACAACGAGGCGATCTTCCAGGCCATGTGCAAGGGCTCGGCCGAATCCGAAGCACAGGCCTGCTTCATCTGCGAGGAAGCCATCGTGCGGCGACTGGGTATCGATCCGGCGGACCCCGCGGTCATGCCGTTCAGCGTGCCGCCAGAGCAGCCGCCCGGCCCCTTCCTCGACATCCACGCCGGCGACTGGGAGACTTCCGTGATGCTGGCCTTCAATCCGGACACCGTGCGCCAGGAGAAGCTGCACGACCTCGCGCCGACCAATCTTGGCCCGGACGACCTTGCCGAGTGGCGCAAGGGCTTCGAGGTTTCGCGCCGCGTGACGCCGAACGGCTACTTCGGCGATCCCGCCGCTGCCACGGCCGAACGGGGACGCACATCGATCGAACGCGAGGCAGAGGCCATCGTGCAGGGACTGGTGCGCCGCCTGGCCTGACCCGACACCAACGAACACAACCGAGAGAAATGAAGATGAAGACACAAGTCGCCATCATTGGCGCCGGCCCGGCAGGCCTCTTCCTGGCCCATCTGCTGAAGCGGCATGGCATCGAGTCCGTGGTCCTCGAATCCCGCAGCCGCGCCTACGTCGAAGCGCGCGTGCGCGCCGGCGTGCTCGAAGCGGGAACGATCGACACACTGAACAACCTGGGGTTGGGCGAACGGATGATGCGCGAGGGCCTCGTCGACAACGGCCTGGACATGCGCTTCCGCGGACGCACCATCCACCTCGACCTGCCCGGCCTGACCGGCCGCAGCGTGAAGATCTACGGACAGCAGGAGGTCGTCAAGGACCTCATCGGCGCCCGGGTGGCCGAAGGCGATCCGCTGATCTTCGAAGCCGAAGTCGTTCGCATCGAAGGCCCCGACACCGCATCGCCGCGCGTGCACTACACGCACGAAGGCGTCGACAAGACGCTGGACTGCACCTTCGTCGTCGGATGCGACGGCTTCCACGGCATCGCCCGCGCGGCGGTGCCGGAAGGCGTGATCACCACCTACACCCGGAACTACGACTTCGCATGGCTCGGGATACTGGTCAAGGCGCCGCCGATCCCCGACATGACCTACACGAACCACGACCGCGGCTTCGCGCTGTGCAGCCGGCGGTCGATGAGCATCTCGCGGCTGTACCTGCAAGTGCCCGCCACGGACCGGCCCGAGAACTGGTCCGATGCGCAGATCTGGGACGAACTGCATACCCGCATGTTCGACACCGATCGCACCGAGGTGCAGGAAGGCGAAATCTTCCAGCGCGACATGGCCCAGTTGCGCGCCTTCATCGCCAGCCCGATGCAGTACGGCAACCTGTTCCTGGCCGGCGATGCGGTGCACATCGTTCCGCCGACCGGTGCCAAGGGCATGAACATGGCCGTCGCGGATGCACGCGTGCTCGCTCGTGGCATGGCGGCGTATTTCTCCGGCGGATCGCGCGCGGGGCTCGATCGCTACAGCGAAGAATGCGGATTGCGCGTCTGGAAGACGATCCGCTATTCGTCGTACATGACGGGTCTGCTGCATCGCTTCGAAGAGCATTCGCCCTTTGACCGCGGCATGCAGCTGACCGAACTGGAATTCATCTCGCAGTCCGAAGCGGCGCAGCGAACAATCGCCGAGCAGTACGTGAAGCTCTCCAACGTCGCGGATTGAACACTCCCCAGCCTCGCGAATAATGCGGGGCTATGACTTCGCAAACGCTCACCGAAAAGGAAGTGCGGGACTTTGCCGCCCGCGCAGCGAGCCGAGCGCGCTGCGGCGCGTGCACGCCGCTCTGGCGGCCGGCCTGGGAATCCGTCTCGGGCGCCACGCAGATCAACCACTTGTCCAATGTCGGATCGCTGCGCTCCGAGGACGCCGCCGAGAGCCTGGATGAGTACCACCCCAACGGAACCTACATGTGGTCGCCCGATGCGCCGATCGCGCTGGGCTGGCATCCGTACAACCAGTGCGCGGTATGGATCTGCAAGGCGTGCGACGGCGCCTTCCTGCGCTACACCGAGTACGGCGGCTACTACCAGGACGAGCGCATTCGCCCGCTGCTGGCCGACCTGATCGTCGTGCCGGATGCGCACCCATAGGCGCTCAATTCCTGGGCTTCGACGGCACCTCCGCTTCGAGCTGCGCGCGCATCCAGCGATGCGCCGCGTCCTCGTGATGGCGCCGATGCCAGATCATGTACATCGGTAGCGGCGGACAGGTCACCGGCGGCACGACGCTCGCGAAATCACGCAAGAGGCCCTGCCCCAGCCGCGCCGGTGCGGTGGCCAGCAACGGACTGCCTCGCAGAAAGGCTGGCAAGCCTGCGAAGCCCGGCACCGTCACGGCGAAGCGCCTCTGCACACCGGCCTCTGCGAGCGCCTCGTCCACCGCGAGCATGCGGCGCGGCTCGTAGAGCACGGTGACGTGGTCGGCGGCAAGGTAGTCGCGCCGGCCCTGCGGCGCTTCGCGCGCGGCGGGGTCGTAGTAGACGCGCCAGCGGTCCTCGAACAGGCGCTTCTGCATCACGTCGCCACCCTCCGGTGGCCTGGGACTGATCACAAGATGACAACCGCCACCGCGCAGCAGCTCCAGCGTCGGCACGTCCGACGGAATGATGCGCAAGGACACGCCGGGCGCCAGAGCGCGCAACCGCGCAGCCAATGCAGGCAGCAGCACATCGCGCTGGAAGTCATTCGCGGCGATGGTGAAGGTGGTGCGCCACCGGGCGGGCTCGAAGCGATCGCCGCGCGCAAACGCCTCCATGTCGGCCAACAACTCGCGCGCCTGGGCAGCCAGCTCACCCGCGCGCGCGGTCGCCACGATCCCGCGACCTGACTTCACGAACAGCGGATCGCCCGCGATGGCCCGCAGACGCCCCAGTAGATGACTCACGGCCGACTGCGTGACCCCGAGGTGCGCCGCCGCGCCGGTGATCGATCCGGCCTCCACCACGGCAACCAGCAGCCGAAGCAACCGGGTGTCCAGGTTGTATTCATCGATTTCGCTCATGCGTTTCATGATGACCGATCTGTTTATTTGTCGCAATCGAAGTCCGACACTGGAGCCGACCCACACACCTGGAGACAGACATGGAGACACCGATTCCCGGCACCACGCTCTTCGACGGCGAGCAGGCGAAGAAGGGCTATGCACTCAACAAGATGTGCTTTTCCTTCAACGAGGAAGCCAATCGCAAGGCCTTTCTGGCGGACGAGGAGGCGTACATGCGGCGCTTCGGCCTGAACGAGCAGCAGGCCGCCGCGATCCGCGCGCGCAACGTGCTGCAACTGATCGAGGCCGGCGGCAACGCCTACTACCTCGCGAAGTTCGCCGGCATCTTCAAGCTGGACATGCAGGCCATCGGCGCGCAGCAGACCGGCATGACCAAGGAAGCATTCCAGGCCATGCTGAATGCAGCGGCCCTGCAGTAGCAACAAGCGATCACAGGAGACACATCATGGCAACGATCATCGGCGGGGTTGGAACCTCGCACATTCCGGCCATCGGCGGCGCAATACACAAGGGGCTTCAGAACGAGCCCTACTGGAAGCCCTTCTTCGACGGCTTTCCGCCCATCCACGACTGGCTGGCCACCGCCCGCCCTGACGTGGTGGTGATGTTCTACAACGATCATGGGCTGAACTTCTTCCTCGACAAGATTCCCACCTTCGCGATCGGCGCCGCGGCGCAATACACGTCGGCCGATGAGGGCTGGGGTATTCCGACCCAGCCCCCGGTGCAGGGTTGCCCGGACCTTTCATGGCAGCTGGTCAACACGCTGGTGGAGCGCGAGTTCGACATCGTGAGTTGCCAGGAGATGCTGATCGACCATGCGTGCACCCTGCCCCTGAAGCTGCTGTGGCCCCAGGCCGGCGACGACTGGCCGGTGCGCATCGTGCCGGTGTGCATCAACACCGTGCAGTTCCCATTGCCCAAGGCGAGCCGCGCCTATGCGCTGGGCAAGGCCGTCGGCGAGGCAGTGGCCGCGTGGGGTTCGGATCAGCGGGTGTTGATGGTGGCCTCGGGCGGGCTGTCGCACCAGCTCGACGGCACGCGCGCGGGCCACATCAACAAAAGCTTCGACCTGCAATTCATGGACAGCCTGCTGACCAACCCGGAGTGGGCGACGCAGTTCTCGATCCACGACCTGGTCGAGAAGACCGGCACGCAGGGTGTCGAACTGCTGATGTGGCTTGCGATGCGCGGATCGCTGACGGCTGCGGGCCCCTCCGTACGGAAGGTGCACAGCAACTACCACATACCGATTTCGAATACCGCCACCGCCGTGATGGCTTTGGCGGTCTGAGGGAGCGTCCTCAGCGGCTCATCCACTCCAGGAGCGCGCGAGAAACCGCTTCCGGCTGCTCCATGGTGCTCATGTGCCCGCTGTTCTCGATGGCAACGAGCTGCGAGCCGGGACACATTTCATGCATGCGCTCGTGACGCGACAGCGGGCTCCACGCATCCTGGCGACCGCACAGGAACATCGTGGGACAGCGCAGCGCACCAAGCACAGGGGTCGCGTCGGGGCGATTGAGCAAGGCATGAATCTGCGCCGCGAAGATGTCCGGCGTGCGCCGCTCGATCATGTCGAGGATCTCCGCAAACACGGGCGTGCCGATGCGGTCTTCGTGGACCATGCCGCGCGCCCACTGCTCGCCCATCCTGCGCATACCGTGCTCGCGGGCGATCTGCAGCAGCGCCATACGCTTGTCGCGCTCCTGCGTGCCTGCGTCTCCCGGCGCAATCGGGTCGACACCCGTATCGAGCAAGGCCAGCCGCTCGACGCGCGCGGGCGCGAGCTTCATGATCTCGAGCGCCACGCGCCCGCCCATGGAATGACCGGCCAGGCTGAACCGCTCAGACGGCACGTTCGCCAGAACGCCGCGCGCCATGTCGCCAAGATCGTTCATGTCCCCATAGGAGGGGATGAAGCAGTCCGCCGACACCAGCGCCGAACGCTGGTGCAGCCAGACGGTTTCATCGCACAGCAGCCCGGGCAGCAGAACGACGCAGGGACGGGGCATGCGTCAGAACTCCTCGGTGTCGACTTCCTGCCTGGCCTGTGCGGCGTAGCGGTGGCCGATCACCGTGCTCTGGTTGATCAGCGCCCCAGCGCGGGCGATGACCGAGGCGTCCAGGTTCAGGTCCGCCGCCGCGAGGTTCTCCAGGAGGTGAGACACGCGGGTCGTCCCGGGGATGGGAATGATGTCCTCGCCCTGTTGCAACAGCCAGCCGAGCGCCAGCTGGCCCGGTGTGCAGCCGGCTTCGCGCGCCAAAGCTTCGAACGCGGGCAGCAGCTTCAGGTTGAGCGCGTAGTTCTCCGGCGAGAAACGCGGCATCGGACGCCGTATGTCCTTGGCGTCAAGGGAGTCCACCTCCGTGAGCGTGCCGGTCAGGAACGCCCGGGCGAGCGGACTGAACGCCACGAAGGCTGCACCGATCTCTCGACATGCCTCCAGCACGGCGATCTCGGGGTTGCGCGTCCAGAGCGAATACTCCGTCTGCACCGCAGCGATCGGATGCACTGCATGCGCGCGACGCACGGTGGCTGCAGAGACTTCGGAAAGCCCCAGCGTACGCACCTTGCCCTCTTCCACCAGCCGGGACATCGCACCGATCGAATCCTCGATCGGCACCTTCTTGTCCCAGCGGTGCAGGTAGTAGACGTCGATCACGTCCGTCCCCAGACGGCGCAGGCTGTCCTCGCAGTTGCGGCGCACGGCTTCGGGCCGACCGTCGATTACGCGGCGGACGACGCCATCGTCGCCCTTCACACCGCCCATGCCGCCCTTGCTGCACAGGGTGATGTGATTGCGATGCGGCTTGAGCACCCGTCCGACCAGCTCTTCGTTGGCCCCGAAGCCGTAGAGCGCGGCGGTGTCGAACAAGGTCTCGCCCGCGTCCAGCGCCGCGTGGAGCACGCGCTCCGCCTCTTCGGCCGAAGGGGGCACGCCGTAGGCGTGGCTGAGGTTCATGCACCCCACCCCGATCGCGCTGACCTCGAAGGGCCCGATTCTTCGCGTGCGCATCCGGCTTACTTGAGCTGCTGTTCCAGCTGGTGCAGCACCTGGTAGCACGGGAGCACCTGGGCCACGCTGGAGTTCGGCTCGCGCCCTTCGCGGATGGCGGCAAAGAATTCGCGATCCTGCAGTTCGATGCCGTTCATCGAGACGTCCACCTTGCTCACGTCCACCGGCGTCTCCGCGCCCTTGCTGTGCGATTGCACCAGGTCGTCATAGCGCGCGATGTAGGTGGCGGTGTCGCCGATGTAGCGGAAGAAGGTGCCGAGCGGGCCGTCGTTGTTGAACGAGAGGCTCAGCGTGCAGATCGCGCCGTTGGCGGCCTGCAGCTGGATGCTCATGTCCATCGCGATCTTCAGATCCGGATGGATCGGGCCTTGCACTGCATTGGCCTTCACGATCGGGCTGCCGCACTGGTAGGCGAACAGGTCCACCGTGTGCGCGGCGTGGTGCCACAGCAGGTGGTCGGTCCAGCTGCGCGGCTGGCCCAGTGCGTTCATGTTCGTGCGGCGGAAGAAGTAGGTCTGCACATCCATCTGCTGGATGTTGAACTCGCCCGCCTTGATCTTCTTGTGCACGTACTGGTGGCTGGGGTTGAAGCGGCGCGTGTGGCCGACCATGGCCACCTTGCCGGTCTTCTTCTGCAGGGCGAGGATCTCTTCGCCTTCCTTCAGGACGTCACACAGTGGGATCTCGACCTGCACGTGCTTGCCAGCTTCCAGGCAGGCCTTGGTCTGCGCAGCATGCATCTGCGTGGGCGTGCAGAGGATGACGGCATCGACTTCCTTGAGCGCCAGGCTGTCGGAGAGCTCGGTGCTGACGTGCTTGATGCCGTACTGGTTGGCAACCTCACGGGTCTTTTCGAGCTCGCGGCTGACCAGCGAAACGACTTCGACGTCAGGGATGTTCTTGATGCCGTCCAGGTGCTTGATGCCGAACGCGCCGGCACCGGCAAGGGCTACTTTGATGGTCATGTCAGTTGTTCTCCAGGATGAGGTGGCCTACGGCCGTGTTGGACGCCGGGACGTGGAAGAAGCGGTGCGCGACCTTCGGCGCCTTGCCGCCGGCCACGTCGGCCATCGCGCCGCGGGCGATGAGCCACATCACGAGTTCGATGCCCTCGCTGCCGGCTTCGCGCACGTAGTCGATGTGCGGCACCTTGGCGAGCTCGCCCGGCTCCGCGATGAGGCGGTCGAGGAACTTGTTGTCCCAGTCTGCGTTGATGAGGCCGGCGCGCGCGCCCTGCAGCTGGTGGCTCATGCCGCCCGTGCCCCAGATGTGGACGTTCAGGTCGTCGTCATAGCTTTCGACGGCCTTGCGGATTGCCTGGCCAAGGTTGAAGCAGCGCTGGCCCGAGGGAATCGGGTACTGCACCACGTTGACCGCGAAGGGGATCACTGGGCAGGGCCAGGCGCCTTCCTTGGGGTCTTGCTCGCCGCACATCAGCGACAGCGGCACCGTGAGGCCATGGTCGACGTCCATCTTGTTCACGATGGTGAGGTCGAAGTCCTGCTGGATCACGCTTTGCGCGATGTGGCTGGCAAGTTCGGGGTGACCGACGACCTTGGGCACCGGGCGCGGGCCCCAGCCTTCGTCCGCTGGCTTGTACTCGGCGGCGGTGCCGATGGCAAAGGTCGGGATGAGGTCCAGGCTGAACGCGGTCGCGTGGTCGTTGTAGACCAGGAAGACGACGTCCGGCTTGTTGTCCTTCATCCACTGCTTGGAGAAGTCATAGCCGGCGAACAGCGGCTTCCAGTAGTCCTCCTGGGTCTTGCCCAGGTCCATGGCCGCGCCGATGGCGGGAACGTGCGATGTATAGACGGATGCGGTGATGCGGGCCATTCAAGCCTCCTTCTTGCGGTGGGCGGCGCCTTGCGGCTGGTTCTGCGGCTGTGCATCGCCGTTCTCGCCCAGGTGACGGTTGCCTTCGACCGAGCGACCGCCGTGAACCATCATGTCGCGGTATTCCTGCTCGGTCATGCCGGTCATGCTGCCGGCCATCTGCTGGAAGCTCTTGCCGTCGGTGGCGCCGATCTTCGCGAGGAAGTAGATGTTGCCGCCGGTGCGCATGCACCAGTTGAGGTCGCGCGCCAGCACGGCCTGCTTCTGCTCTTCCGTCATCGCCCATTCGTCGAGATAGGCGCGTTCGTCGGTCTTGAAGCGCTCGCGGTTCTCGGCCTTCATCAGGCTCATGCAGAACTGGTTGAGCCAGTAGCCCTTGCGGCTCTGGTCGGCGTCAAAAATGATCGTGCCGGGCACGTCCAGATACGGTTTGTCGAGTGACACGGTGTTCTCCTACTTGGCTTCGTCAGGCCAGTACAGGCGCATGGGGTTGTCGACAAGCAGCTTCTTCTGCAGCTCGGACGTCGGCGCGATGTGCGGAATGAAGTCCACCAACAGGCCGTCGTCCGGCATGTGGCCCTTGAGGTTGGGGTGCGGCCAGTCGGTGCCCCAGAGCACGCGGTCGGGGAAGGTTTCGACGACCTTGCGCGCGAAGGGCACCACGTCGCGGTAGGCCGCCTGCTCGCCATTCAGTGCGGGCGGGCCGGACACGGAGAGCCGCTCGGGGCAGCTCACCTTGCTCCAGACGTTCGGGTGCTCGCGCATGAACTTCAGGAACAGCTCGAACTCCGGTCCGTCGATGGGCTTGCTCACGTCGGGACGGCCCATGTGGTCCACCACCACGGTGGTGGGCAGGGTGGTGAAGAAGTCCCACAGCTCTGGCAGGTCCACAGCCTCGAAATAGATCACCACATGCCAGCCCAGCTTGGCGATGCGGCCGGCGATCTCCATCAATTCGTCCTTCGGCGTGAAGTCCACCAGGCGCTTGACGAAGTTGAAGCGCACACCGCGCACGCCGGCAGCATGCAGCGCATTCAGTTCCTCATCCGTGACGGAGCGCTTGACGGTCGCGACACCACGCGCCTTGCCATCGGACGACTGCAGCGCATCGACCAGCGCCCGGTTGTCCGCACCATGGCAGGTGGCCTGCACGATCACGTTGCGGGCAAAGCCGAGGTGATCACGCAGCGCGAACAACTGTGCCTTGCTCGCGTCGCACGGCGTGTACTTGCGCTCGGGTGCAAAGGGGAACTCGGCTCCGGGACCGAACACGTGGCAGTGTGCGTCGACGCTGCCCGGCGGGACCTGGAACTTCGGCTTGCTCGGACCGGTGTACCAGTCTAGCCAGCCGGCTGTTTTCTCGAAGGGGCCTGTCGTTGGCTTGCTCATGTCAATGTCCTCGATGGATCAATCGATGTACTTGAGGCCTGCGGCCGCCAGCGGCTCGCGCATCTTGTACATGTCCAGCCCCAGCACGCCGCTGGCCAGCTTGTCGCGCTTCTCGCCTTCGTTGGCCTCGCGCTTGCGGGCGGCTTCCAGCGTCTTGGCGGCCATGGCGCGCGGCACGCAGACCACGCCGTCATCGTCGGCCACGATCACGTCGCCCGGCGTCACGAGCATGCCGGCGCACACCACGGGGATGTTGACCGAGCCGATGGTCGCCTTGATGGTGCCCTTGCTGCTGATCGCCTTGCTCCACACGGGGAACTGCATTTCGGTGAGCGTCTTGACGTCGCGCACGCCGGCGTCGATCACGAGTGCCCGTGCGCCGCGTGCCTTGAAGCTGGTGGCGAGCAGGTCGCCGAAATAGCCGTCTGTGCACTCGGCCGTGATAGCGGCGACGACGATGTCGCCCGGCTGGATCTGCTCAGCAGCCACATGCATCATCCAGTTGTCGCCAGGATGCAGCAGCACGGTCACGGCCGTGCCCGATACCTGTGCACCCGCATAGATCGGGCGCATGTAGGGCTTGAGCAGGCCAACGCGGCCCATGGCTTCGTGCACGGTGGCCGAGCCGAGCGCGGCAAGGCCGTCGGCCGATTCGCGATCGGTGCGCTGGATGTTGCGATAGACAACGCCGAGTTCGTACATGTTCGTTCTCCTGGATTGCTGGATTACTTGCCCTTGGCCTTCAAGGCGGCGTCGAGACGCGGGAATACGCGCCGCGCATTGCCTTCGAACACCATGTAGCGCTGCTCATCCG
Organism: Variovorax sp. Sphag1AA; assembly: GCF_014192575.1. Classification (GTDB taxonomy): domain Bacteria; phylum Pseudomonadota; class Gammaproteobacteria; order Burkholderiales; family Burkholderiaceae_C; genus Variovorax. Next base: position 669,732 of record NZ_JACHYC010000003.1, read on the forward strand.
TGAGGTTGGCGGTGGCGGCCACGTAGCGCTTGGTGTCGTCGTAGTAGTTGCCGGTCTCCGGATCGATGCCGCGCACCGCGCCGATCATCTCGCTCGCGAACAGGATGTTCTCGACGGGGATCACCTTGGTCAGCAGGTCGATGCCGGGCTGGTGGTACACGCAGGTGTCGAAGAAGATGTTCTTCAGGATGTGCTCCGAGAGCAGCGGCTTCTTCATTTCCTGCGCGAGGCCACGGAAGCGGCCCCAGTGATAAGGCACCGCGCCGCCACCGTGCGGAATGACGAACTTGAGGGTCGGGAAATCCTTGAACAGGTCGCCCTGGATGCACTGCATGACTGCCGTCGTGTCGGCGTTCAGGTAGTGCGCGCCGGTCGTGTGGAAGCACGCATTGCAGCTCGTGCTGACGTGGATCATGGCCGGGATGTCGTACTCGACCATCTTTTCGTAGATGGGGTACCAGTGGCGATCGGTCAGCGGCGGGCTGTTCCAGTGGCCACCGGACGGGTCCGGATTGAGGTTGATGCCGACGAAGCCGTATTCCTTGACGCACTTCTCCAGCTCGGGAATGCAGGTCTTCGGATCGACGCCGGGCGACTGCGGCAGCATGGCCGCGCCGATGAAGTTGTCGGGGAACAGTTGGCTCACGCGGTAGCAGAGCTCGTTGCAGATCGCAGCCCAGGTGCTGGAAACCTCGAAGTCGCCAATGTGGTGCGCCATGAAGCTCGCACGCGGACTGAAGATGGTCAGGTCGGAGCCGCGTTCCTTCATCAGGCGCAGCTGGTTCGTCTCGATCGACTCGCGCAGCTCGTCGTCGCTGATCTTCAGGTCGGCAGGATTGGGTTTGGCGGACGGGTCCTTGATGCCGGCGATCTGCGCATTGCGCCAGTTCTCCAGCGCCTTCGGGGCCGTCGTGTAGTGGCCGTGGCAATCGATGATCATGCTTGAGCTCCTGTTCTGCTGTAGATGAATATGTTGGGCTGTTTTTCGCTCAGTGGGCGACAACCTGCATGGCCGCACCGCCTGCAGGGCCGGCCGCGCGGTTCTTGATGAGCAACGCGGCAGCGGCGATCAGTCCCGGAATGCCGACGATCAGGAAGACCTGCGGCAACTCCAGGTGGCGACGGGAGAGTTCGGCGACCAGGAACGATCCGGCGATGCCACCGAAGCGGCCGATGCCGAGCATCCAGGAAACACCGCTCGCCCGTCCGGACGTGGGATAGAACTCCGCGGCCAGCGCCTGCATGGACGACTGCGAGGCATTCATGATCAGGCCCGCGAGGAACACCGCCACGACGAGCGACCCCACGCCAGAGCCAAGGACCTGTCCGATGATCGCCACCGCGATGGCGGTGATGAAGTAGCCGGCCGCGATGATGAGATTGGCGTTCCAGCGGTCCATCAGCAGGCCGAAGAAGATGGCGCCCACCCCGCCGAGCTGGAAGAGCGCCGCGACGATCGAAGCCTGTGCCGGCGGCACGCCGGATTCCTTGAACAGCACCGGCATCCAGTTCACGAGACCGTAGACGATGACGAGGCCCATGAAGTAGGCGATCCAGAGCATCAGCGTGCCGACGAGGAACTTGCGAGTGAAGATGAGCCGCAGCCCCTGGGGACCGGCCTCGCCGGCCGCATGTGCCGGTTCGCGCATTTCATCGAGGGTGAAGCTTTCCGCCTTGGCAGCGCGAGGCGTGATGCGGGACAGCACCTTGCGGATGCGATCAGCCGGATAGTGGCGAGCGACCATGAAGCGCACCGACTCGGGCAACGCCACAAGCATGATCAACGCCAGCACGATCGGCGTCACGCCACCGAAGATCAACAGGCTGCGCCAGCCGAAATGGGGAATCAGCCAGGCCGCGAAGAAGCCGCCAAACGCCGAACCCACGGGGAAGCCGCAGAACATGCAATTGGTGATGAAGGATCGCTTGCTGTCGGGGCAGTACTCGTTCATCAGCGTCACCGCGTTGGGCATCGCAGCGCCCAGGCCGAGACCGGTGATGAAACGCCAGATCGTGAGCGACGTCAACGAGCCGGAGAAGGCCGACACGATGGATGCCACGCCCATGATGAGAACGGCGACGGTGAGGACGCTCTTGCGGCCGAAGCGATCGGCCAGCGGGCCCGCGCTCAATGCGCCGAACGCCAGACCGAACAGGGCGGCGCTCAGCACGGGGCCCAGATCGCCCTTGTCGATGCCCCACTCACTGATGAGCGAGGGAGCGATGAAGCCGATCGCCGCGGTATCGAAACCGTCGAGCAGCACGATGAGAAAGCACAACCCGAACACCATCCATTGATAGGGGGTGAAGGGGGTTTCATTGAGCAGGGTCTGGACATTCGCCTGCGAAACACGATCGGTCATGGGGTCTCCCTTTTTTAATTGAACGCGTTGAAGAAAAAACTGTGCTCAGGCCGGATCCATGCCCTGGCGCCGCTTGGCCTCGGCCGCTTCGGGCGAGGCCATGAATGTCAGAAGGCGCTGCACGGCGTCGGCATTCGGAGAGCCGGCCACGACGCCACCCGAGAAGGTGGTGGTGATCTGGATTTCCGCCGGCAGCGGGCCGACGACGTCGATGCCTTGAAGGCTGATGAGTTCGCTCAATTGCTGGAAGCCAAGGGCCACCTGCCCCTGCGCCACCAGGGAGCCGACGGGGACGCCGGGCGGGGCTTGCACCGTGCGCTCGCGCACTTGATCGGCGACGCCCCAGCGCTCGAAGAGCTTCTGCAGCGCGACGCCGCTGGGTCCGGTCGAATAGCCGATCGTGGGCGCGGCCAGGATGGCCTGCCGGACGGACGCTTCGGAAGTCAAGTCAGGGTGCGGCGTGCCCGTACGCACGGCCACCGCAACGCCGGAGTGGACGAGATCCACCTTGCTGCCCGGCACGACGCGGCCTGCGGCCAGCAACTTGTCGATGGCGTCGGAGGCAAGGAAAACGACGTCGAAGGGTTCTTCGCCGCCCTGCACGCGACGGGCCGCATCAACCCCACCGACCGATTCGATGGCGACGGCCTCACCGCCGCGAGTCGTCCAGCCCTGGACCAGTTCGGCGAGAACCTGGCGCGTCGCCATGGACGAGATGCCTCGCAAGGGAGTGGTCATTCGTTTGTCTCCTGTTGGGTGCTGCGCTCTGGGCGTGAGCGGCGGGAAGGTGAGGCGGATTGTCGGAACGGCGGAGCCTCTTGAACAGCAACTTCTCTGGCTATCAGTTAGAGCAAATCGGCATACCTTTCGATAAGATTCGCACTTTCGCGATACCTATTGTCACGATCACCTGGGCGGACGTGGACCTCAAGCAACTTGAATATTTCGTGCGAGTGGCCGAACTAGGCAGCTTCACGCGGGCCTCGCAGGTGCTCGACATAGCGCAACCGGCCCTCTCCCGCCAGGTGAGATCGCTGGAGGTCGAGTTGCGCCAGAACCTCCTGGTGCGCAACGGCCGCGGCGTCACACTGACGGACGCCGGCAATCTCCTCCTGGAGCACGGGCGGGGCATCCTTCACCAGGTGGCACGCGCGCAAGAAGAACTGGCTTTCGAGCGCGGTGGCCTGGCCGGCCGGGTGGCGCTGGGGCTTCCTCCCAGCGTGGCGCGCGCCTACGCAGTGCCGCTCATGCGCGAATTTCGCCAGCGGCTGCCGCAGGCGCAGCTGTCGATCACCGAAGGGCTGAGCATCGCCATGCAGGAGTCGCTGGGCTCCGGCCGGCTCGACATCGCGGTGCTCTATAACGCCCAGCCCACCACCGGTTTCGACATCCTTCCGCTGATGGAAGAGGAGTTGGTCCTGGTGCAGCAACGCCCGCTCGGACTGGCGGAAGACCCTCCGCTGCCCGTGTCCGCGCTGCAACTGGCCGACCTGCCATTGATCATTCCCAGCCGGCCTAATGCCATTCGCATGCAGGTGGAGACCGAATTGGCTGCACTCGGCCGGCTGCCGCGCGTGGCGATGGAGATCGACGGCGTCCCCGCCATCCTCGAACTGGTGGCCGAAGGACTGGGCAGCGCAGTCCTGACCCGTCACGCGGTGGCGAGTTCGGTGCGGCCCTCGGCCTACATGGTGCGGCCCATTGGCGAGCCGTCATTGCGGGTGCGGGCCTGGTTGGCCACCAGCGCACAACGACCGGTCACGCGCACACAACAAGCGACGATCAAGTTGCTGAAGGAACTGGTGGGAAGCCCCTGATCGCGCGAGCGAGAACGGCCGCCGCGGCCCCTGACACTCTTTTCAGATGACTTTGGCCTCGCGCAGCGCGGCAATCTGCGCGTCGGTGAGACCGAGGGCGCCGTACACGTCGCCGTTGTGCTGCCCGGTGCGTGGTCCGGTCGCGGGCGGTGGCATCGGGCTCCGCCCGACGAAGCGCGGCACTGGGGCCGGGCCCGGCACCGTGCCGAATTGCTCATCCGGCAGTTCGATGAAGGCGCCGCGCGCCTCTATGTGCGGATCAGCCTGCAAGTCGGCGATCGAATACACCTTGCTGTAGGGCACGTCTTCCCGGTCCAGCCGGGTGACCAGGTCTGCAAACGGAAGGCTGGCGCACCATTCGACGATGACGCGGTCCAGCGCCTCGAGGTGGCGGATGCGCGCGGCATTGTCTGCAAAGCGGCTGTCCTCGATCAGATCGCCGCGCCCCATTGCCCGGCAGATGCGCGCGAAGATCGGGTCTCCCGTGCCCACCAGCGTGAACCACACGCCGTCGGCTGCGCAGAACACATTGGAGGGCGCCGTGTAGGTGGCGCGCGAGCCGGTGCGCTCGCGCACAACGCCACCGATGCGGTATTCGGCGGCCAGCGGATCGAGCAGGCGCGACATCGCCTCTGTGGCCGACAGGTCGATCTCGACGCCGCGCTGCTGATCGCGCTGCTGCGCGTTGCGCTCGGCCAATGCAGTGCTGATGGCAAAGGCACCGAAGAGGCCAGCCACCACATCCCCCAGCGGGTAGTTCATGTGTTGCGGCGGGCCACCGGGCTCGCCGGTGAGATGCGTGAAGCCGCTCATCGCCTCGAAGATGCGCGCAAAGCCCGGCCGGCGCGCATAGGGACCGGTCTGGCCGAAGCCCGTGAGGCGCAGCACGATGAGGCGCGGATTGGCCTCGTGCAAGGTCGCAATGTCCAGCCCCCAACCATCCAGAGTGCCGGTGCGGAAGTTCTCCACCAGCACGTCGAAGCCTTCGATCAGCTTCAGGAACAGTGCGCGCCCCTCGGGCTTTCGCACGTCGAGCGAGATGCCCTTCTTCCCGCGATTCGCCGTCTTCCAGAACAGCGGATGGCCCTCGTGCACCGGCGTGAGCCCGCGCAGTGGATCGCCGCCGGCGGGCAGTTCCAGCTTGACGACTTCCGCGCCCATGTCGCCGCACAGGGTCGCCGAGAACGGTGCCGCGAGCACGGTCGCCATATCCAGGATACGCACCCCACGCAGGGGCGCCTGATCGGCTTGCGGGTTCATCAGTTGCTCTTCAGGTCCACGCGCCTGAGCACCGGATCCCACGCCTTGCGGTCTGTGGCGACGCGCTTGTCGAAAGCCGCGAGCGACGGGTCCAGCGGCGTCGCGCCCAGCTTGCCGAGCTTGTCCTTCAACGCGGGCGAAGCCATGACCTTGGTCAGTGCGTTGCGCAGCGAAACGACCACGGCATCGGGCGTGCCCTTTGGCGCGACGATGCCCATCCACAGGCCACTGTCCAGCCCCTGCAGGCCCAGCTCGCTGAACGTGGGCACATCCGGCACCGACGGCGATCGCGTGCGTCCGGTCTGCGCCAGGATGCGGATCTGCCCGCCGCTCATGTAGGGCAGCGTGCCGCCAAGGTTGTTGCACATCACCGGAATGTGGCCGGCGACGAGGTCGCTCACCGCTGGGGCGTTGCCCTTGTAAGGCACGTGCTGCATCTTCGTTCCGGCCTGGTGGTTGACCATCTCGCACACCAAGTGCGAAGGCGTGGCCACGCCCGCGGAGCCGAACGAGAGTTGCCCCGGCTTGGCCTTGTCGGCGGCGATGAGTTCGGGGAGCTTCTGGTACGGCGTCTTGGCGTTGACCGCGATGACGTTGGGCAGGTCGGCCACGAGGCCTACGGGCACGAAGTCGTCCACCGGATTCCAGTTCAGCCCCTTGTGCACATAAGGAAGAAAGATGTTGGTCAAGCCGGCCATCAGCAGTGTGTAGCCGTCGGGCGCGGACTTGGCCACGAACTCGGAGCCGATGAGGCTGCCCGCGCCGGCCTTGTTCTCGACCACGATTGGCTGGCCGAGCGCATTGCCCATCTCCAGTGCCACTTCGCGCGCCACGAGGTCGGTGCTGCCGCCAGCGGGAAAGGGCACCACCAGCTTCACCGGTCGATCGGGGAAGGCAGCCAGCGCCGAGGTCGCGGCCAGGCCGAGCGACAGGCTCAGCCCCAGGCTTGTCGCCATGCGTGAAAGCTTCGTCCGCAAGTACTTCATCTTCAGTCTCCAGTTGTCTTGAACACGAAAACTCATCGCGCACTCGCCTCGCGCAAAGCCAACTTGGCGATGTTGAGCTGATGGATCTGGCTGGTGCCCTCGTAGAGGCGGAACAGGCGCACGTCGCGGTAGTAGCGCTCGATCGGGCTGAACTCGGCCACATAGCCCGAGCCGCCGAACATCTGCACTGCGCGGTCCGCCACGCGGCCGCACATCTCGGAGGCGAAGTACTTGCACATCGAGGCGGACATCGCCACGTCTTCGCCGCGGTCGCGCGCTCGGGCCGCTTCGAGGATCATGGAACGCGCCGCGTAGATGTCGGTCCGGCTGTCGGCGATCATGGCCTGCACCAGCTGGAAGTCCGACACGGCTTGGCCGAACTGGCTGCGCTTGCTGGTGTGCGCAATGGCCAGGTCCAGCATTCGGATCGCAGGCCCCGTGCACAGCGCTGCGAGATGCATGCGCTGCTTGTTGAGCACCTTCATCACCGTCTGGAAGCCCACGCCCTCGCGACCGCCGATGAGCTGGTCGACGTGCACGCGGCAATCCTCGAAGCGCACATCCGATACGAAGGACCCCGCCTGCCCCATCATTCGGTAGGGCTCGCCCGTCGTGAGGCCAGGACCGCGCTCCACGAGGAAGGCCGACAACCCCTTGCTGCCCTTCGACCCCTCCTCGGTGCGCGCGATGACGGTAAAGACGTCCGCGACCGGCGCGTTGGTGATGAAGCGCTTGCCGCCGTTGAGCACATAGTGGTCACCCTCGCGGCGCGCGGTGGTCTGCACGTTGCTCGCTTCGGAGCCGGCCTCGGGCTCCGTGAGCGCGAGGCACCCGGTGAGTTCGCCGGTGGCCATGCGCGGCAACCAGCGTTGCTTCTGCTCCTCGGTGCCATCGGCCACCAGCGCCTCCGAGCCGATGCCTGTGTTCGTGCCCACGCGAGCACGCAGCGCGACCGACGACTGAGACAGCTCCATCGCGCAGAGCACCAGCTCCTCGGTCGTGAGACCCAGGCCACCATACGCCTCGGGAATGCTCCAGCCGAAGTAGCCCTTGCGGCGCAACTCGTCGACCACGTCAGGCGGAATGTCGTTGTCGCGGCTGACCTGCTCTTCCAGCGGATGCCAGCGCTCGCGGACGAAGGTGCGGATGTCGCCCAGCAGGGCCTCGAGGAGTGCGTTGTCTCGGATCATGGTGGGCGCGACTGTATGGAGCCGGTCCACAATCTGCGGCACTCGATTTCAATTATTGAAACTGCGATTCAGCCCATGACCCGTCCTGCACAGAATCGGCGCCAGAACATGAAGGACTCCGACGACCTGCGCCGGGTACGGGACGACGACCCCTACTTTTCCGGAACCCTTGCCAAGGGACTGCTCATCCTGCAGACCTTCGTTAGAGACCCGCGCGCGCACGCCAACAGCGAATTCGCCGCCAAGCTGGGCCTGTCGCGGCCGACCGTCTCGCGCCTGTGCCGCACCCTGCTCACGATGGGCTTCCTCGACCACGACGAGCGGCTGGATCGCTACTTCATCGGCCCCGCAGCCGTGGCGCTGTGCTACCCCTACATCATCAACACGCCCATGCTGGGCACGCTGCGGCCAGCCATGCAGCAACTGGCCGACCGCATCGAGGGTGCGGTTTCGGTGGGCGTGGCCACGGACCTCGATGTGGTCTATCTCGAAACCTGTGCCCACGAGGGCGGGACTCTCAAGCGCCCCGGCGTGGGCGCGGTCCGCGGCATCGTCGAGACCGCGATGGGCCGTGCCTGGCTCGCGCAGCTGCCGGCGGGCGAACGGCAAGAGTTCCTCGCCCACGTGAAGCTAGAGCGCCCGGACGAGTACGCGCGCAGCAGCGATGGCGTGCGCGAAAGCCTGGCGCACTACGCCAAGCGTGGCTTCTCGATCAACCTTGGCGATTCCGGCTTTGGCGTGTTCGCCGTGGGCGTGGCCGCACGCATGCAGTACGGGCCGCGTCGCCTGCTCTTCAACTGCGCGGTGCCGGGCTTTCGGTGGAAGCGGGCCCAGTTGCTGGACACCATCGGCCCGGGACTCGTGCAACTGGTCGGCGCAGCAGACCGGCAGTCGGGTCTGCGTTAGCGCAGGGCGGGGCAGCGCGCCCGCTCGACGGCGGCCTCGAATTCGCCTACGCTGAGGTCCAAGGGCCAGCCACCGTCGCGCGGGCCCTTCACTTTTTTGAAGGGCAACCGCAATGAATCTCCAACTCACAAGCAAGCTTGCGCTGGTCACCGGCAGCACGGCAGGCATCGGCTTTGCCATTGCGCAAGCCCTTGCAGCAGAGGGTGCACGTGTCATCGTCAATGGGCGTTCGCAGAACGCGGTCGACGCTGCAGTCGCCCAGATCAAGGCGGCGGAAGGTGGCGAAGTCATCGGCTTTGCTGGCGACCTGAGCACGGCCGCCAACGCGCAAGCGCTGGTGGCGAAGCACCCTGGCATCGAGATCCTTGTCAACAACCTCGGCATCTTCGAACCCAAGCCGTTCGAAGACATCCCGGACGAGGACTGGACGCGCTTCTTCGATGTGAATGTCCTGAGCGGTGTCCGCCTGGCGCGTTTGGTACTGCCCGCGATGCGGCGCGCCAACTGGGGCCGGATCATCTTCATCTCGAGCGAGAGTGCGGTCCAGATCCCATCGGAAATGATTCACTACGGCATGACGAAGACGGCGCAACTGGCCGTCTCCCGCGGATTGGCCGAAGCCGTCGCCGGCACCGGGATCACCGTCAACAGCGTCCTGCCGGGTCCGACCAAATCGCGGGGCGTGGGCGATTTCGTCGAGACGCTCGCCAAGGCCGATGGCAAGTCCTTCGATGCCTTCGAGAAGGAGTTCTTCGAGAACGTGCGACCGACGTCCCTCATCAAGCGGTTCGAAAGTCCGGCGGAGATTGCCTCCATGGTGACCTACATCGCCAGCCCGCTTGCATCGGGGACGACCGGGGCGGCGCTTCGCGTCGATGGTGGCTGCATCAAGAGCGCGTTCTAGGCTGCGGCTCTCTGGCCGATGAACACGCGCAGTTCCTCAAGCATCGCGGCGTTCTTTGGTGCCTTCTGCGCCGATGCAGGCGAGGACTGCTCCGCCCGGTTCTTCGAGGCGTTCCACTTCGACGACAACGAACGCGATGCCAACGCCCTCGCGGACCTCGTGCTCGCAGGGGTCAAACGTGGTACTGCGAGTCTTGTCTGGTCCTTTGAGAGCGCCAACCGCCCGCTGCCCGCGCCGGGCGCCCTCAGCGTCGTCACCTACTGGGATGGAACTCCTGCATGCGTCATCGAGACCCAGGAGGTCAAGGTCTTGCCATTCGAGCAAGTCGATGCCGGGTTCGCAGCCATCGAAGGCGAAGGCGATGGTTCGCTGGCGTATTGGCGTCAGGCGCACTGGGCCTACTTTGGCCGCGAGTGCGCGCGCTTGGGGCGACAGCCGAGTCAGACCATGCCCGTCGCCTGTGAACGCTTCGGCGTGGTCTATAGAGCCGGCTCGTGAGGTGCCGAGCTCGGCAGTCTGCCGGTCGCGTACTCAGTTCTTGGGCGCGTCTGCCGGCGGCACCTGCATCGTGTTGGTCCGCACCTGCCCGCCACCTTGGACACTGCCCCGTGTCGTGGTGTCGCCAGCACCGGTCACACGCTTCACACAAGCGTCTCGCGCAGTCCCTTCCGGCTGGCGTTCGCAGCGCTTGAGCGCGTTCTTCTGATACTGCTCATCGCCTTGGGTGGGCAGCTTGCCCTGGCGCTTTGCCTGGGCGGCGGCCGCGGCCTCACGGTCTGACGGCGACGTCTGGGCAAACGAATAGCTGGCACCGAGCGCGACACAACTTGAAAGCAAAAACACCGATGCGATACGTGCAAAAGCCATCACGGCAACTCCTTGCAAGTCCAGAGAGGCCGCACGGTAGTCCCGCTGCGATGGCTGCGTCAAGCGCATCGTTTTGCTGTCGCTGTGGCGCCGTGGACTTCCCATCAATCCTGATGATGCGGACCCTCGACGCGCTCCATCTTTGGCTTCGCCGAAGGTTGGTTTGGGAAGAATTGCAGACATACGGACCTGACATGCCAACCTCCATCGAACCGACTCCTCGCTTTCGTGCCTTTGAGGGCCCCTCGGATTTCGAAGCCATGGTCGCCTGCGCCAATGCCAGCTTCGCCACCGACCACACGGGCTTCTTTCGAACGGTCGAAGAAGTGGCGCGCGACTACGCTTCATTCACCGACTGCGTGCCGCAACGGGACGTTTGGATTGCCGAAGTGGAAGGAGAAGTTGCCGGCTATGTGCGTGCCTGGCATTGGGCGCAGGCGGATGGACTCCATTTCTACGGGCAGTTCGGCGTTGTGGCTCCTCAATGGCGTCGGCGGGGCATCGGTGCCTCCTTGCACTCCTGGCTGGAGTCGAGACAACGCGAGATGGCACTGGCTCACCAAGGCGCGCTCGGCCACGCACACCACGCCTTCGTCACCGAGGGGGAAATTGCGCGGGCGGCACTCCTGGAAAAGACCGGCTACCGTGTCGAGCGCTATTTCTCGACCATGGTTCGTCCGACGTTGGATGACATCGCTGACTTTGCACTTCCACCTGGGTTCGAAGTGCGACCCGTACAGACTGCGGACCTGCGCGCGATCTGGGAAGCGCATATCCGGGCGTTCAGAACGCACTGGGGCTTCTCACCACCCAATGAGGCGGACTATCAGCGTTGGCAAGCAAGCCAGGTCTTTCAGCCGCATCTGTGGCAGGTCGCGTGGGACTTGCACACCGGCCAGGTTGCAGGCCAGGTGCGGACATACATCGACCATGTGTGGAACTCAGCGAATGGGCGCAAGCGAGGATGGACCGAGTTCATCAGCGTCGGCGAACCGTGGCGACGACGTGGCCTTGCCCGTGCGCTCATCTCGCTGAGCTTGCGAGCCCAAAAGGCGGCCGGGATGGAGGAGTCCGGCTTGGGGGTCGACAGTCAGAACCTGGATGGGGCGAATCGGGTCTATGAAGATTGCGGGTTCGTTGTAGTCAAACGGAACCGAATCTTTCGCAAGTCGCTTGTGCCGGGCGAATCGCAATGAACCCAAAGAGCACCGCACAGCGAGGTCGACCGCAGGCAGAATGCGGCCGACATCTTCATCGAGTTCGGGTGACAAAGCACACTCTCAAGGAGACTCGGCAATGACGCTTCAGCTTTCGAGTGATTTTCTGCTGTGGTGCGCCGTGCTCAACTACGCCGTGCTGCTTGCCTGGTTCAGCGCTTTCACGTTTGCACGTGGCTGGATGCGAAGGCTTCACGGTCGATGGTTTCACATCTCGGATGAGCGCTTCGATGGCATCCACTACGCTTGCATGGCGGTCTACAAGATCGGCATCCTTCTCTTCTGCCTCGTGCCGTACGTTGCTCTTCGAATTCTGTCGAGTCATGCAGGATGACAGGCCATGGCCATATCTGCCTTTATCGTGAAGGTCCCCGCTGCCGAGCCTTTGGTTAGGCCGCTGCGTGAGGGCTTTGACGCCACATCCAAGCTCGGCGTCCCGGCTCACATCACGGTGCTTGTTCCCTTCATGGACCCCGGCGACATCACCGCTGGCGTGCTGGAAAAGGCGCAGCGTGCTTTGGAGCAAACCGCAGCGTTCTCATTCGAACTGAGCTCCGTCGGCAGATTTCCCGCGACAGCCTATCTCGTGCCTGAACCGGCAGCGCCGTTCGTCGCGATGACCCGCGCGCTGGCAGAAGCCTTCCCCGACTTCCAGCCGTATGCCGGCGAGCACCATAGCGTCGTGCCGCACCTCACCGTCGCGCATGGGAGTGCCGCCGAAGCCGACGAGGCGGAAGAGGCACTCCGGCTGCACGTTGACCAGGGTGCTGCGGTGACGGCGAATTGCAGTTCTGTCACCCTGATTGAAAACTCGTCGGGGCGGTGGGAAGACCTGTGCGAGTTTCGTCTTCCTCAGAGCGCTTCCTTGGCGAATCGTGCGACGTCGGAAGAGCCGGAGAGGATTCGAGTCCGGCCTGCAACGGAAGACGATGCAACCGCCGCGTGCAAAGTCATTCGGAACTCAATCCTCGAGTGTTGTGGTGAGGACCACCGCGACGATGCTGCAGTAGTCGAAAGATGGCTGCAAAACAAGACACCCGAGTTCTTGCGCAGGCTCATCCTCGCGCCGAACTCGTTCTCAGTTGTTGCCAGCAATGGCGACGAAACGGTTGGATTCGCCTCTGCCTCGAGCACCGGTGAAGTGACGCTCTGCTACGTCGCGCCTTCGGTTCGGTTCACGGGTGTAGGCAAGGCTCTCCTCGCAGCAATCGAAGAACACGCAGCCGGGACGGGGGTCGAGGCATTGCGCCTTGAGAGCACACGCACAGCGCTGCCCTTCTACACGCGCAACGGATTCGTTCCCGACGGCCCCCCGATTTCGGCGTTTGGCATCGAGGGCCTTCCCATGCGAAAGCAGCTCAGGGCCGAAGGCTAAGCGGCGCCGGGATGAATCATCTCGCCTCGCTCAAGCATGGCGACGAATTTCTGGATGCGCTGTAGGCGCGTCTTCTGTGTCTTTGCGTCGTGGATCGTCGTTGAAAACCACGCGCTCAGTCTAGTACCGTTGCCGCCCCATGATACGTTTCGTATCATTCGCTAACGTGGATAGCGCGACGCGCTTCCACCGTTTGCACCCCCGACGTTCACTCCTCTGAGAGAACCGGGGGATTCCCGGAGGCGCTCGCGCGGTGACTCCTGCCAAGCATGGCTCGTAAGCACTATGCGCAATCGACCCGGACCGTTTCCCACGGGATTTCAAGCCGCGCTCCTCTACCTGGCGCTGTTGCTCGGCGAGGTAGTGGTCAGTTCTGCGCTTCGCGATGCGCAGGGACTGCTGAACCTGTCGCAGATGCAGCGCGACGCCCTGAGCGTGTTGCTTGCAAACGGATTGGTCTTCGTCTTGGTGATGCACTTCCGAGGCCTGACCTACCGCGGGTTGTTTCATGATTCGCCTTCATCAGCACGTGCGACTTTCTTTCTGGTCGTGCCGCCTGTCTTGATGCTGGTACCCGCCCTGCTCCTTGTCATGGGCGTGGTTCAGGAAGGCTTGCAATGGGCATTTCCGCTTTCGGCGTGGGAGCAGCAGTTCTTTGATCGAGTGTCCGGCCTGGGCATGGCGTCGTTGGTTGCGGTCTGTGTCCTCGCTCCCGTTCTTGAGGAGATGCTCTTCCGCGGCGTCATCCTGCGCGGGTTCCTCGAGCAATACCCACGGCCGATAGCCATCTTCGGCTCCGCGGTTCTGTTTGGAGCAGCCCACTTGAACATCTATCAGTTCGTTCTCGGCGTTGTGATGGGAGCACTGCTCGGTTGGCTCTACGAGAGGACGCGTTCTCTCATTCCCTGTATTGCCCTCCATGGGGTCTACAACACCGGCACTGTCGTTATTGCGAACTTCGGACGCGATGCGGAGAGATGGCGTGGTGCGGAGCTGATGTTCTGGACCGGCTCCGTTGTTCTCGCATTGATGGGTGCCGTTGCATTGCGTGCCATGCTCGCACGACCAAAGCCGACGGCCGAAGTGGTGCTTGATTGAAAGAGTCCCAGACGTCCGAGCGCCGGAAGCGGTCAGTCAAGAATGAAGCAATTGATGGATAGGCAGAAAGACGCGGCATGACAACGATATGCGCCAAGTGCAACCTCGTCCGCCCAGCAGACGCCCAAGTGCCCGACTGGCAGTGCCCTGGTTGTGGAGTGGCCTATGTCAAGGCCCAGGGCGGACATGGGGGCGGAAGCGCTCCCTTGGATCATTCAGTGACGCGAGTGCTTGCGGGTACCGACGCGAAAAGAGGCTTCAACTGGCGCAAGTGGCTGCTGGTTTGGGCCGTCCTGTGCGGGATCTACGCGGCATACCAGGGTCATGTTCGTAGAACGGGCGCGGGTGGCAGCGGCCTGACAAGCATTGCTGTTCGCCTCGGCGCCAACCCCACGACGGATCAACTCGCCGCACTGGCAGCAGGTACGCAGCCCGGCGACGTGCTGATGTACACAGCCGACTGGTGCCCGAACTGCCGGGCCGCCAGGAATTGGATGGATCAGTACGGCTTTCGCTACGAGACGTGCGACGTCGACAAGGGCGCCGGCTGTGCCCAGCAACTGACGGCGCTGGGCAGCGACGGCGTGCCCTACCTGATCGTCAAGGGCCACCATATGGAGGACGGATTCGACTCGGCCGAGTTCGTTGCGGCGTTGAACAGCAAATGATGAAGCCACAACCGTAGCTTCGATGCACCAATCCCGCACTCGCTCGGAAGCCGCGACCGCCGGAGCGTGTGCGCACTGACAGCTGGCCAAGCAACAATCGCTACCGCTTTGATATCAGTGAACAACGTCTTAAGTGCAGTTTGCGCAGCCGTGCTCGCCTGTGGCTGCGCAACCCAACCGTCGACCGTGCCTGGTCAAGGTTCAGGCGCGGCCTACGCACCCATGGTCGATATGGAGGGTGTTCAGCCCGACGCCTATGCGAGGGATGTTGAAGCGTGCCGGACGGTAGCTTCGAACATGCGAGTGCAGCGCACCAGGGTTTACGGCAACGACGTCTCGGACGTCATCGTGATTGGCGCGGCCCTGGTCTTTCCTGTGGCGATAGCGGGCGCAGCCGTGGTCGGGGGTATCGCAACTGCGGTGTACGACGAGGCCTATCCGAACGGCGAGCGCCCAGAGCCGAGGATGCAGCAATCGGCCTTGGTCAATTGCATGGCTCGCAAAGGCTACAAGAACATGGACCCGAACGTGACGGTCACCTATGTGGCCCCCATGCAGAGTGAACCTTCATTGCCAACCCGAAAGACGGGCCTTGATACGTACGTCGCCGAGAAGTTTGCAAAGGCCACGAATTGCAATGCCTCGCCGCGGGCCGTTCTTGAAGAGAAAGGTCCCGGCTTCGAGCGATACAGCGTTCAATGCTCCGATGGCAAGACACTTGGCCTTCGCTGCGAGTTCGGCAATTGCTCGAAGGAAACGGCCGGCGGGAATTGACCATGAAGGACCGGAAGCGCCAGTAGCCGGTCGACGTCTTTAAGCCTTGAGGAGCCAACGTGTTTTCCCACGTCTTTGTAAGCGTCAGCGATTTCGAGCGCGCCTTGCGCTTCTACAGCGCGGTGATGGACAGCCTTGGAATCGAGCGGCGCTTCTGCGAGCAGGACAAACCATGGGCTGGTTGGCACAGCGCAGGTGGTGCGCGTCCCTTCTTCGTCATCTGCAAACCCTTTGACGGACAGCCGCACCACCCGGGAAATGGGCAAATGGTTGCTTTCGCCGCCTCCACCAGGGCGGCGGTTCAAAAAACATATCAGACGGCCTTGGAGAATGGTGGCGTCTGCGAGGGTCCCCCGGGTCTTCGCCCGCAGTACCACGACAACTACTACGGCGCCTACTTTCGCGACCCGGACGGCAACAAGCTCTGCGTTGCTTGTCACGCCCCGGCGCCTGACGATGCATGAACGCAGACGCTAACCTTCATCATCAGAACTGCGGCATGCCAATGACTTGTGGGCCTTTGACTACCATCTTTGCGAATCTCGTCGCAAAGATGGTGGTGGCGGTGTTCCTGACGCTGGTCATCGTGGGCGCGGCGCGCGCCGGCCAGGACTGCGGACCCATGACTGCAGCCACCGCGACAGGGGCCCCATCAACCGAAACAGCCAATAGTCTTCCGGCGTTTTCCTTCGACCCATTGCGGGGCCGTCGGCCCGCTTGACCTTGCAGCGCATGCAGGAGTTCGGCCCGCCGCTGCCGACGAGCTGGCGGTGACGGGCCACGCATCGCCCCTGCTGAAGTCGGCGAATGTCGGCACTTGGGGCAACGTGACGGACAAGCCCAGACAATCAGTGCGCCGCAAGGGAACTTGACGTTCGAAACGCCAGGAACGAGACACGAAGCGTGAAAGCGCTTGGGCGTCTGTCAGAGCTGCATGAAGATCAGGCCAAGGGTGAGCGCGACCGAGGTCCCAAAGATGATGAAGCCGACGCGCCGTCGCCGGTGCGTCAACATCCAGAGCGCGACTCCAGAGATCGACAGGAAGATCAGGCTACCTGCGAGGGTGTCGACCAGCAGGATCCATGCGACCGGCATTCCGACACCCTTGTGCAGATTCGCCAAAGTGGCGACGAACCCATTGCTGGTCGTCGTGATGCTGACCGACCGGTTGTCGCGCCAGTACTCTGCCTGGACGATGGAATCGGGACCACCAAAACTGAATACCCAACGCTCCGGCTGCATCAGAACAGGCAAACGCGGGGCGTCGCCTTCAGACGCGAGCCCAGGTGCGTGTTTGTCTTTTTCCATCCACGCAACATGCTTTGCCGGCTCGATGCGCATGGAATTGGGCGGGCCGTTCTGACCGAGCGCCGCCTGAAGCCAGGCCGCCATCTCCTTGGCGCTTGCCGGTGCCGGGTCCGGCAGCGCCAGTTGCGCATTGAGACGCTGTTGGGCCATCGGCAGCTTGAGAACTGCGCGGTGGTTGAGCCAGACGCCGGCTGTGCCAAAAATCAATCCGAGAATCGCACCCCACAAGCCGATCCAGCCATGTGTCTTGCGGATCCATTGCACGAGAGCAGCTCGGCGCTGGCGGCTTTCAAGGCGGTCGACGAGCGCCTCGGAAGGCACAAAAGTAGCAGCATCGGCGTTGGCTGAGAGATCGGTAGCAGTATTCATGTGCGCGACATAGGTGTCGCTCCATTTTCCAACAGAGATGTGATGGGATGTCCATCAGTGTGGGGCACCAAGCTTTGACGCCGCGCGGAGGCATCACGCGTCGTGTTGCTCGCGCGCAGGCTCCCTGTCAATTCGAACGATGCGAACGGAGTCCGGCTCCTGGACCAGTACGCAAGCCTTGCCGGTGCGCCGGCAAAGGTCTTGCACGCGCCAGTACGCACCATGGCTGAGACAGCCGGTCTGGCAAATCACAAGATCGGCGGCGACGAGACTGCTCACAGGTCGGTGGATCGCCCATGCCTCATTCCCGGCGATCATGCGTCCGTCGCCGCGTCGAACTCCTTCTGGATGCGTGCGCGCAGATCGAGCAGTTTCGGAGCGAGCCTGTCGACGGTCTCCTGGAATGCCTCCGCTGTCGACACGCTCACATTCAGGGCGTAGGGCGCTCCCTTGAACAACAGCGGAGTAGCGACGGCGACGACTTCGTGCTGCCACGCCGCCGCGCAGAAGCCCGATGTCTCAACGTCGCGGATGGCGCCCAGGAGCGCCGGTTCGAGTTCAGCCCACTGGGAGCGCCGCAGCCGACGAAAGTGGGCGAGGAGCGCCTTGCGCTGGCCTTGCGGAGCTATCGCGAGGTAGGCACGCCCGAGGGAAGTCAGCTCCATCGGAACGCGCTGACCTGAGACGACTCTCCGCAGCGATGGCCTGCGGTTGTACCGGATCGACTCCAGATAGACCATCTCGTCGCGATCAGGAGCCGCCAACCCTACGTTGATCTGTTCCGCTTGTGCAGCGTCACGCATGTGGGGGGCCGCTATCGCCAGCGCGGACGAGCCCGTGCGCATTGCGTGCGCAAGACTGAGGACAGACGGCGCCAGGCGATATGCACGGGAGCGTGGTTCGACCTCGAGGTAGCCGCACCCGACCAAGGTTTGCGTGAGGCGGCTCACGGTCGAGCGCGAAAGCCCTGTCCTCTCCGCTATCTCCGCATTGCCGAGCAGTTCGGAGCCGGGGCGGAACGATCGCAGGATCTCGATGCCGCGCTCCAACGACCTGTTGGCAGGAGAGATGCCCGGCTTTTCGGCCCCGAGGGACCGTGCTTGTGTCGAGGAACTCATGAGGTGATCGATGCAGCTTGCTCAGGCGTCAATTCCACTGCTTGGAATTCGGGGGATGCTAAACGAGGACCGTCTTCCTAAGCTACTTCCCATGGCGATCTCAGCGGAGACGCCAACCTCAGAGTTCACGTACGCGGAGACAAATCCATGAAAGCATCCCTTCGTTCGCTCCTGTGCCGCGTGGCCATGAGCGTGGCAGCGACAGTGTTCGCGGCTCCCGCGGCCCTCGCCGCATTTCCGGACAAGCCCATCAAGCTGGTCGTTCCGTTTTCGCCCGGCGGCGGCACGGACGCGATAGCACGTGCGTTGGGCGTCGGCATGTCCCAGGTGCTCGGGCAGCCGGTCATCGTCGACAACAGGCCAGGCGCCGGCACCATCATCGGGAGCGATCTCGTAGCCAAGAGCCCGCCGGACGGCTACACCGTGCTGGTGTCGACCTTCGCCCACGCGGTCAACCCGAGCCTGATGGCGAAGCTGCCGTACGACACGCAGAAAGCGTTCGCACCGGTGGTCCTCCTCGCCCGTGGGCCGAACGTGCTCGTCGTGCGCGCCGACAGTCCCTACAAGTCGGTGGCGGATGTGGTCGCAGCCGCGCGAGCCAACCCTGGCAAGCTCACTTATGCCTCGCAGGGCAACGGCACCTCGGCACATCTGGCAGGCGAGATGTTCACCAACCTGGCAAAGGTGAAGATGACGCACATCCCTTACAAGGGTGCCGGTCCGGCATTGACGGACCTGCTCGGTGGCCAGGTGGACATGATGTTCGCCACTGCTGCAGCGGCTTCGTCGCAAGTTGCCGGCGGCAAGCTGCGTGCCATCGGTGTCACGACGCCACGCCGCGCACCGGCCTTGAAGGACGTTCCCGCAGTTTCGGAAACCGTCCCCGGCTACGCGGTCGAGAGTTGGTATGGACTGTTCGTCCCCGCGGGAACGCCCGCCGAAGTGATCGGCAAGCTCAACGCGGCCGCGAAGAAGGCAACCGAGAGCGCCGAGTTCCGCAAGATGCTCGAACCGGAAGGTCTCTCGGTCAGCGCCGGTGCGCCGACCGAACTCGGGGAATTCGTCGACGCCGAGACCGCTCGCTGGTCGCGAATCGTCAAGGAAAACAACGTCAAGGTCGATTGAGGCCAAGGAAGGACATCCCATGGACTACGCATTGATCCAACTGCAGGTCGAGCTTGGCATCGCCACGATCACCTTCAACCGCCCTGAAAAGCGCAACGCCATGAGCGACGATCTGCGCACCGAGTTCATCGACGCGCTTGAGCGTGTCGCTGCGGACAAGGCCATTCGCGCCCTGGTGCTCACGGGCGCAGGCAAGGGCTTCTGCGCCGGCGGCGACATCGCGGGCATGGAACGCCGCATGAATGCACCGGCTGGCGAGGTCGCATTCAACGGCTGGCACCGGCAACAGCGTGTGCATCACACGCAGACCCTGCTGCACACGATGCCCAAGCCGGTGATCGCCGCGGTCAATGGCGCGGCATCCGGTCTTGGTGCCGATACGGCGCTTGCCTGCGACTTCATCATTGCGAGCGAGTGGGCCAGCTTCAGCTGGTCCTACATTCATCGCGGCATCATTCCCGACGGCGGTGGCATGTACTTCCTTCCGCGCCGCGTCGGCCTGCCCAAGGCGAAGGAATTGATCTTCACGGGGCGCAAGGTGGATATCGACGAAGCCCTTGCCTTGGGAATCGTCGATCGCAAGACCACGGCCGATCGACTCGTTTCCGATGCACAGGCCTGGGCCCGCGAGTTGAGCAAGGGCTCTGCCACGGCGCTCGCGCTGTCCAAGACGATCCTCGACCAGACCTTCGAGCTGCCGGCCCAGCAGGTCTTCGCGCAGGGCAGCCAGGCGCAAGGCATTTGCTATACGAGCACCGAGCACCGCGAGTCGGTCCAGGCCTTCCTCGCCAGCAGCAGTGCCAAGGCCTCCAAGGAGTGACGTGATGCAGACGCTCTCCCGATTGCTCCAGCCCCGAAGCGTCGCCGTGATCGGCGCCTCGGGCGACCCGGCGAAGACCTCTGGCCGTCCGGTGTCCTACCTTCTCAAGCACGGCTTCGGAGGCACGATCTATCCGGTCAACCCGAAGCTCGATCACATCGGCGAGCTGCCTTGCTACAGCAACGTGGCCGCGCTTCCCGAAGTGCCTGACGTCGGCATCGTCCTGCTGGGTGCGGAGCGGGCGCACATCGCCGTGCGCGAACTCGCCGATCGCGGGGCGGCAGCCGCCATCGTGCTGGCGAGTGGCTACACCGAGACTGGTGACGAAGGCGCGCGACGCCAGCAGCAGTTGCTCGAAGCGGCAGGGAGCATGCGCATCCTCGGCCCGAACACGATCGGCCTCGTGAACCTGACCGATGACATCGTGCTATCCGCCAGCGGCGCTCTCGAAATGGATCACTTCCACGCCGGCGCGATCGGCGTGGTCTCGCAGAGCGGCGGCATCCTCGGCGCGCTTCTGTCGCGTGCCGCCGCGCGGGGCATCGGGCTCTCGAAACTGATCTCCACCAGCAACGAGGTGGACCTGGAGCTCGCAGACTTCGTGGACGCGCTGGTCGACGATCCGGCGACGCGGGTCATCGCGCTATACATCGAGGCGATCCGGCATCCAGAGAAATTCCGTGCCGCCGCACTACGGGCCGCGCGCGCCGGGAAGCCGATCGTCGCGTTCAAGATCGGCCGCTCAGAGGCCGGTGCCAAGGCCGCGGTCTCGCATACGGGTGCGCTGGCTGGTGCGGACCGCATGTACGACGCCCTGTTCCGGCAGACCGGCGTGATCCGTGCGCAGACCTTCGGGGATCTGCTGGACATCCCCGCCGCACTCGCAACCGGGCGCGTGCTTCGCGGCAAGCGTGTCGCAATCCTGACCTCTACCGGTGGCGCCGGCACGCTCGTCTCCGACAGCCTGGGTGTTTCCGGGTTCGAGACGCCTGTGCCTGACGAGCAAACGGCGGCGGCGCTGCGCGCACTGCAGAGCGGAGACCATGCAGCACTGGATCGCAATCCGATCGACGTCACGTTGGCCGGGCTGCAGCCGGACCTGCTGCGCGGGGCGATCAAGACACTGCTCGCAAGTCCCACTTACGACGCCCTGGTGCTCATCGTCGGTTCGTCGGGTGTCGGCCGGCCGGAGCTCATGGCCAGCGCGATCGAGGATTGCCTGCCGCTGTCCGACAAGCCGGTCCTGGCCTACGTGAGCCCGCACGCGCCCGAGGCAGCCACCATGCTCACGCAGCGCGGTGTTCCCGCGTTCGTTGCCGCGGAGAGCTGCACTGCGGCGCTGGCCGGCATGCTGCAGGCAAGCCAGTGGCACGCCCCCGAGGCAGAGCTGCAAAGCGTCGCTCCGGTGAGCATGCACGACCTTCCTGCAGGTTCGCTCGACGAGGCGCAGGCCAAGCAGTTGTTCTCACGATTTGGCATTCCATGCGCACGGGAGGTGGTCATCCAGAGTGGCGCCGAGGCGGAACGCGCAGCGCGCGAGTTCGGTGGCGCTGTCGTGCTGAAGATCCTCTCGAAGGAGATCACTCACAAAAGCGATGTCGGCGGCGTGGCGGTGAACGTGCCTGCCGAGCAGATTGCCGAACGTCTCGATGTGATGGCCAGCGAGGTCGAACGAAATACCGGCGTGCGTCCCGCGCGCTTTCTGGTGCAGGAGATGGTGCGGGGCGGGACCGAACTGATCCTCGGAATGCACCGCGATGCGCTCGGCACGGCCATCCTGCTCGGCATGGGCGGAGTGACCGCCGAACTCTTCAAGGACACGACGATGCGCCTCTTGCCTGTGCAAGGCAGCCTCACGAGAAACGAGGCGCTAGCCATGGCGCGGGAGCTCAAGACTTGGCCGTTGCTCGATGGGTTTCGGGGACGCCCCAAGGCCGATGTGCAAGCGCTGGTCGACGCCATCGTCGCATTCTCCGGTATGGCCGCTCAGCTTGGCGATCGCCTGATCGAGGCGGAGATCAATCCGGTCTTCGTGCTGGCAGAGGGCAGCGGTGTACGCGCTGCAGATGGCGTCGTGGTGCTTGCGAACGCGAACGACTGAAGCGCACGTGAGCACGGTGCGCCGCGCCGTCCTGGCAACTGCGGCGGTCGGAGCACACGCAGAGCCAACACGCGTGAACTTCTCCAGCTTCGCCCGCCCTGAAGTCGCGCGTGCGCCAGCCGGCAAGCTCGCCTCGCACTACAGTCGTGACATCGATGGCGGGAGGCGGCGGAGCGGCGCCGGGCTTGAGGACCGGATCCGCTCCCATTTGATCTTGAGCAGACTTCGCATATCAGGCCCGGGCGGGGCCACGTACAGGCTGGGTGATCCGATGTTCGTCTTTGACGAAGACGCCCTCCTTTGCACCCTTGATCCCGTACCAGTCAGTCCTTCAGGCAATGAGATTCGGGTGGAACACTTCTCCCCGCCTCTCAGTGACGTCGAAGAAAACCGCCATCTCGGCCGGCTCGTCTTTCTGGAGATCTGCGCCTTCGTCGTGGAGAACTTCCACCAGGTTCAGGCAGTGAGCTTTGCCTTCTCGCGCTCGCGGACACTGCTCTCAAGAGGCGCGCAGGATGCGGCACAGAGGGCAGAGATCATGCATCGAATCGGGATCGAAGATGTCCAGATTGCTCCCCTGGCATCAGCGATCCCAGGACACTTTGTGGTCACCGGTGTGTGGCTGTACACCGAGAAGAATCTTCTCGCCCTGAACGAAGTCCTGGGCGAGTTGCGTGCCCTGTATCACGACCGACCGATCGGCTCCGATCCGAAGGGCGCCACAGGCGTGGTTGGGCGTCTGATTGCCAAGTGGAAGGGTTCATAGCTGCCCGATGCGAACCCGCCCGCGTCTTGTCGGACGCGGATGTTCTTTGCGTCCTGCCTTCCACCCTCTTGCTTCTCCTGCCCGACGCAATAATCAAGCGAAGGAGCTTCCTATCAGCATGAGCGTCGCCGATTTCCTTCTTTCCCCTGCGGTCCAAAAAACTCTCTCCGTCGTTTTCGCCGAGCCCGACACGCACTTCTCCTCTGCCGAATTGCTGAAGAGAACCAAGCTTGAGTTGGCGGAGCTCGAGGCGACACAAGGCCACTTGGTTGCGAGCGGCATCCTGACCCAAAGCCCCGCCGAAGGTGACGACCCCGCGACCGTTGCCGCGAACAAGGCTTTTATCTTCTACAACGAGTTGCGCGCGATCGCCCTGAAGTCCTTCGCGGCTGCAGAACCAATCCGGAAGATGTTGCGCTCGAAATTCAGGGACTCAGTGGTGCAAGCGTTTGTCCTTGGTGAGAAGCAGGATGCAGCCGTCGAGGTACTGGTCGTGCATGGGCAACTTGTTCCGCAAGAAACGGAAATGGCTGCTGCCTGCAAGAAGTTGTCGACAGCCATTGGCCGGCACCTCGTGGTCCATGTGATCTCCACTCAACGATACGAAGCCCTCACGGGTCGAGACCATCTCCACGCCAGGCTTCGATCGAGCTCGGCCCTGCAGATCATCGCGCCGGGCGACACAAAGGCGCGACTCGCATGCGAACCCGAAGGGCTCTTGCAAAGCGCAAGGAAGAAGCTTGCGGCCCTCGCGGGCAGGTAGCCGATCGCCTCCCTATGCGGGCGGCAAAGAGTGCAGCGAAAGCCGACTGTCACCGGAGACCCGCAAGGTGACCGGTGAGCGGCGGTAACGGACCGACAGCCAGTCACCGGCAGCAGTCCGGTCACCGCCGCTGCCCGCACGTAGACGGACACGTTGCAGAAGCAGACGCTCCCGTTAGCCGCGCGCTCGCCGGTAATGCATGACGACCGCGCCGTTGCTGAGCGGCTCCGCCAAGACCAGTTCAAGCCGTCGGGTGTTGGGCAGCCCGCTCTGGTACAGGGTCGGGCCGTGGCCGGCGATCCTCGGGTGAACGAGGAACTTGTACTCGTCGATCAGACCCAGCCGGTCCAGCTCGGTTGCGAGCTTGCCGCTACCGAGGAGGACGCCGGCCGGGGTCGCGTCCTTGAGTTTTTGCACTCCCAGGCGCAGGTCGCCAGCGATGTGGTTACTGTTGGTCCACGGGAATTCCGTTCGCGTCGACGACACGACGTACTTCGGCTTGATCTCCAGCTTGACCGCCCATTCGCGCATCGTCGGCGGCGCGTCCACATCGCCGCGGACGACCGCCGGCCAGTAGCTCTCCATCATCTCGTAGGTGACGCGGCCCCACAGCATCGCCCCGCTCTCGTCCATGAGGCGGGTGAAGAAGGCATGCGTCTCGTCGTCGGCGATCCCCTCCTGGTGATCGACGCAGCCGTCCAGGGTGACGTTGAGGCTAAAGGTTAGAAGTCCCATGCAGGTCTCCTCCGGGTTCGGCGGTCGGCTGGACTATCGCTCGTCGAAGAATACCTGCTCGGTCTGCTGTCTCTCGTTGCGTTTGCAGCCGTGGTCGCCGCTGCCCCGGTACATATGGCGCGCGCAGCGCAGAATGCGGCGAATAGATCGGCCAGAAGGAGCTCAAGATGTCGCATTCGTTGTGCAGAGCCATCGCGGCGGCGATATGCATCATCGTCACGAGTGGGGTCGCTGCGCAGGGCAACGACCCAAGCCCGGTCTACACACGAGCCCGACTCACGTCCCTGTTTGAAGAAGCTGGCGGGAAGCTTTATGTGCGGTTAAGGCTACTCCCCAAGTCCAAGATTCCCTTCACAACTCAAACCTTCAGGCTTCCCGACCGCTCGCTGGTGGCGGATATTCCTGAAGGTTCATCGGTCAAGTTCACTTCGAAGCACATTGACGGCGAGAACACCCTGACCTCAATTCACGTCGTGGCGGAGTGCAAGCGGTTTCAGCCATGCGACTGAAGTCGAAGTCGGGCGCTAGTGAGGTAGTTCGTCTTCCAGGAAGCGATGAACCAAGCGAACCAACCCACGTCTCCAGCGCAGGGACGACGCCACGTCCGAGCGGACACCCAGATGAATCGCCCCTTCGACCGCTCCGGCCAGTAGCTTCGCGGGCACCGCGAGCCTGACGTCAGGCGAAGCGCCACGCGCCGCCGCGATCACTTTCCTGTAAGCGTCCAGGTACTGACGATCAAAGAGTCCGTCAGACCGATGCGCCGAAGGAGGCGAGACCTCGATGAGCACCCTGTGCAATCCGGGCTGGTGGGAGTGGGCCTGAAGAAGACCATCGACCAAGTGCTTCGCGCGCTCCTCGGAGGATCGAGTCCACCATGGCTCGCGACCTGGCTTGCCGCGGTGCTTTGCGCAACTTGCTTTTTGGTCCGGCAATGCGAGTAGACAACAGCACCTCCGAGAAAGAAGATACGAGCAGATTACTCGCATTTATTCGAATTGCCGTATGCCGACATCGCGCCTGCTCAAGAGTCTGTTCGACTATCGCAGTTGGGCCAACGACGAACTGCTATCCACCCTGTTGCGCGTCGATGCAACGCGCTACGCAGCACAACGCGGAACGGCCCTGCGCCTGATCGAACACTACTATCTGGTGGACCGAATCTTCATAGCGCACCTGAGCGGAGAGCAACAGCGGATTGAGTCCGCCATTGCGCGGGACATCCCATTACCAAGCGATTTGAAGACGCGACTGAAGACATCTGATCAGTGGTATGAGGCCTATGTAGCCACGGTAACCCCGGAGACCCTCGCGGAGAGGATTCCGTTCGAATTCACTGACGGAGATCGAGGTTGCATGTCGCGCGAAGAGATGCTTCTTCACGTCCTGACGCATAGCGGCTACCACCGGGGAGAGGTGGGTCGGGTGTTGGTAGACACCCAGGTTGATCTCCCTTGGGACACGTTTGCGGTCTTCTTGCACAGGGCAGAGCCCGGAAGACGTGAGGAACATGGATCGAAACTGAGCGGACGGCGCTCCAGCTAGTGCGGCCGCCTTCAGAGGGCAGAAGGAACGGCCGCATTGCCACCGCTCAACGTCACTGCCACTCCCGCCGCGCTACGGAATCTGCACCTTCGACGCCTTCGTCGCAATCAACTGAACCAGTAACTCATCGCGCTCGCGGAGCATCGCCGCGAAATCGCGCCCCTTCAATTCATCATCAACGCCCCGCGCGATCTGTTCGATGTAGTCGTCCGTCTCCGGATACTGGCCGAGATCGCGCGCCCATTCGCGCTGGGAGGCACCCAGATGCTGCAGCAGATGCGTGATGCCCCCTGCCCCGCCTGACGCGTGCAGGTTGATGAACGGACCCAGCAATGCCCATCGCAGGCCCGGGCCGTAGGAGATCGCGGTATCGATGTCTTCCACCGAGGCGACACCTTTCTGCACCAGCGAGATGGCTTCCTGCCAGAGCGCTACCTGCAGGCGGTTCGCGATGTGGCCCTTGACTTCCTTGTTGATGCGGATGGCCTTCTTGCCCGTCGATACGTAGAACGCGATCGCCTTGGTCACGCTCTCGGCGGACGTCAGCTTGCCGCCTCCGACTTCTACCAGCGGAATGAGGTGCGGCGGGTTGAACGGATGCCCGAGCACGATGCGCTCCGGGTGCCTGGCACCCGCCTGGATCTCGCTGACCGAGAGGCCGGACGATGACGAAGCAATGAGGACGTCGGCTTTCGCCGCCGATTCGATCGTCGCGATCAAGGCGTGCTTGACCTCCAGTCGCTCGGGGCCACTCTCCTGGATGAAGGCGGCATCCCGCACCGCTTGCGCAACATCGGTCGTGAACGACAGCTGGTCCTTTGACGCGCCTTCCGCCAGCCCGAGGGCTTCGACGGCTGGCCAGTAGTCGTCGACCCACTCGCGCAGGCGCGCCTCTGCGCCTGGGGCAGGATCGGTGGCCACGACTTCGAATCCTTGCGCCAGGAAGTGCACCGCCCAGCCCGCGCCGATGACGCCGGTGCCAACGACGGCGATCTTGGTGTTTGCTCTATCCATGATCGCCAACTGTTCACCGCAACGGCCGCAGGCCGATGATCTCTCGCGCTTCCGCCGGTGTGGCCGGCTCATAGCCCATCTCGCGAATGAGCCGGACGAGCCGCTCGACAAGCTGCACGTTGGTGGCCAGCACGCCGTGTTCGTAGTAGAGGTTGTCCTCGAGACCGACGCGGACGTGGCCGCCAAGCAGCAGCGAGTTCATCGCGGCCGGCAATTGCGCCGCGCCGATCGCGCTGACGTTGAACACCGTCTTCGCCGGCAGGTGGTCCACCATCGTCTGCAGCAGCTTCGGCGTGTAGGGCAAGGCACCCTGGAACGCATTGGCGCCGATGACGATGTTGATGAAGTGCGGCGCATCGTCGAGTCCTTCGTTGAGCGAGCGCTGGACGTCCTGCACGATGTCCGCCAGGCCGAAGACTTCCCACTCGGGCTTGATGCCGCGCTCTTTCATCATGCTGGCGATCTGGCGGATCCACGTTGGTGGCGTCGCGACGAGGATCTCCTTGCCGCCGAAGCTCGCGATGACCGTCTGTGCGTCGAGCGTGCACATCTCGACGCCCTCGCCTTGCATTCCCTTCAGGCGTTCCTCCCACTGGATCTCCCAGAGGCCGTTGGGCAACGGGCGCACCATGTCGCCGTTGATGCCGCCCCCGGTGGAGTTGTTCAGGATGATGTCGCACTTGTCGCGGATGAGCCGGTTGATGCGTGTGTAGATCGACGGCTCGCAGGTCGCCTCGTCGTCGGGCCGGCGCGCATGGACTGCCACCAGGCTGGCGCCCGCGTTGTAGCAGCGATAGGTGTCGTCGGCGATCTCCTGCGGCTGCGTCGGCAGGTTCGGGTTCATCTTCTTGGTGGCCATGCCGCCGGTCGGGGCGATGGTCACGATGACTTTGGGTTTGCTCATGGCTCGTGTCTCTGTGAAGAAAAAGAAGGTGGGATCAGGCTTCGGTGCCGACGCGCACTGCGCTCTTCGGCAAGGCGATGAGGATCGTGAGTCCGCCGACGATGACCAGCGCAGTCAAGGCGGCGAGCCCGATCTGGATGCTGCCGGTGAGGCTCTTGATCCAGCCGATCACCGTGGGGCTGACGAAGCCGCCCAGGATGCCGATCGAGCTGATGACAGCGATGCCGGCGGCTGCCGCTTCGCGGCTCAGATAGGTGGGCGGAATCGACCAGAACAGCGAGCCGCCGCCGAAGATGAAGAACGCCGCGAAGCACAGCAGCACCATCACCGGGGCAAAGGCCGTGCCGAGGAAGGACGTGGCGAACAGCGCCGCTGCACCCATGACGAGGGTTCCGCCGACGTGCCAGCGACGCTCCTTGAAACGGTCCGAGCTTCGGCTGATCACCAGAACGCCGAGCGCACCGAAGACGTAGGGAACGGCAGTGATCCAGCCGATCGCGCCGATCGATGTGATGCCCAGGCCCTTGATCATCGTCGGCAGCCAGAACGTGACGGTGTAGACCGCGCACGCACAGCAGAAGTAGACGAAGGCCAGCACGTAGGTCTTTGGGTCTGACAGCGCTGCAGACAATTTGCCGTGGTGGCCGGGCTTCGCGTCGGCCTTGTGGTCGGCGTCGAGCACGGATTGCACGAGTGCCTTCTCACCGTCGCTCAGCCAGCGTGCCTCGGACGGCTTGTTCGGCAGGAGCCGGTAGAGCAGGAAGCCAAGGGCGACGGTCGGCAGGCCCTGCACGATGAACAGCCACTGCCAGCCATGCATGCCGGCCATGCCCTCCATGCCGCTCATGATCATTCCCGACAGAGGACCGCCGAGGACGCCTGTGATCGGCATGCCGAAGAGGAACAAGCCCGTCACGCGCCCACGACGGTGGCTCGGATACCAGTAGGTGAGGTACAGGATGATGCCGGGGAAGAAGCCGGCCTCGAACATGCCCAGCAGCAGCCGCACGCCGTAGAACTGCCAGGGCTCGGTGACGAAGGCCGTTGCCGACGATGCAAGCCCCCAGAGCACCATGATGCGCAGGAACGTCAGGCGAGCCCCGATCTTTTCGAGGAGCAGGTTGCTCGGCACCTCGAACAGCAGATACGTGATGAAGAAGAGGCCGGCGCCCAATCCGTAGATCGCATCGGAAAACGCCAGGTCCTGCTTCATCTGCAGTTGGGCGTAGCCGACGTTGATGCGATCAAGAAACGCGAAGACGTAGGCGACCAGCACGATCGGCATCACCCGCCAGCTGATCCTGCGATAGATGTCGTCCTCTGCGGATCGGAGCGATGCCGGGTGGATGTCTGCGACCCCGCGGGCCACCGACGCTGCGTGATTCATTGCGTGTCTCCTTGCGATGGCGTCATGCCATGACACGCATCATTCCGAGACGCCCGCTTTGCCGCAGTCGATCGTCCGACAGTTCGAATCAGGGTAAACCCGCGCCTACGGAACCAGTCGTTGCAGGCCGGGAATGTCGAGCACCACGATGCCGCCGTACTCGCTTCGAACAAGGCCGGCGCTCTTGAAGCGCATCAAGGCGCTGTTGCAGCTCTGGCGCGACACGGCAGCGAGATTGGCGATCTCTTCCTGCGACAGCTGCAGGTGTCGCTCGCCGAGCGGGTTGGCCAGCGGATTCACCATTCCGATGAGCGCGCGGGCCACCTGGCTGTCGGTATCCAGCAGACCCTGCGCTGCGTAGTTGCCCATGAACCAGTGCAGTCGCTCGTTCACCTGCATCAGGAGGAAGTCGTTGAATGTCGGCCGGTTGCGGCGCAGCCAATCAAACGTGTCGAACGGAATCAGCGCGACCCTGCTGGGGCGCAATGCCACGAGGTCCGACTGGCGCGGTTCGTTGCGGATCAGCGTGCCCTCGCCGAACCAGCTGCCCACCGATTGGCCGCCGAGGGAGACCGTCCGTCCGTCTTGCGCGGTGATCGCCCATTTGACCAAGCCCTCGAGCACGCCATACCAAGCGTGCTGCTGCTCGCCATGGTGGCCGAGCGAATCGCCAAGCGCCACCGCGCGTTCCGTTGCATCCCGGCGAACCTGCGCCTGCGTGGGCTCGTCGAGCTGGACGAACCACGCCGACTGTTCGAGCAACTCGTCGAGCGTGAGTGACGTGGCAGGCGCACGTTGCGGACGGGTCATCCTTGCCTCCCGGGGAGCAGCGCCTTTGCCCCGATAAAGGGAAAACCCTTAGCCGGAGTGTCCGCGCGTCGACTGTGCTTCCGAACGCAGAGAAGAACAATGATCCCTATCGAAGCGAGCTGTTTGAATCCCATGAGCAAGACCATCGTCTATGGCGTCGACGTGCAGTTCGGAGACTGCGACCCCGCGGGGATTGTCTTCTTTCCGAACTACTCGCGATGGATGGATGCCGCCTCGCATCACTACTTCACCGCCTGCGGCCTGCCACCCTGGCGAGCGATGAAGGAACTGCCCGGCTGCATCGGCGCACCGCTGCTGGAGATCCATACGCGCTTTCACACCGCGGTTTCCTACGGCGAGCGCATCGAGATTCACACCAGCGTCGAAGAATGGCGCGGCAAGGTCTTCATCCAGACCCATCGCGTGACGCGAGGCGACACACTGATCTGCGAAGGGCGGGAGACGCGGGCGCTGTGCGTGAAGGAAGACAGCGGAAAGCTCAAGGCGGTGCCCGTGCCCGATTTCATCCGTAACGCCTGTGCTTGAGGCACCCATGACAACCACCAACGTTCAACGCATCCTTGTCACTGCCGGCGCGGGCGGCATCGGCCGCTCCATCGTCATGGCATTTGCATCGGCGGGGGCGCGCGTCCACGCATGCGACATCGACGCCAATGCACTGAATGACCTGCGAGCGCAGGCTCCCTCCATCACGACGAGCGTCTGCGACGTTGCCGATCGCGCCGCAGTGCAACGCATGGTCAAGGAGGCGGCCGATTCGATGGGTGGGCTCGATGTGCTGGTGAACAACGCCGGCATCGCGGGCCCTACAGCGAGCGTCGCAGACATGGACCCGGATGCGTGGGAAGCCGTCCTGCGCGTCAACCTCACAGGCACATTCGCTGTGACACAGGCCGCCATCCCCCACCTGAAGCAATCGGCTGCAGGATCGATCGTGGTGATGTCGTCGCTCGCGGGTCGCTTCGGCTACCCGAATCGCAGCCCCTACGCGACGACCAAATGGGGGCTCATCGGCTTCACGAAGACCCTGTCACGCGAACTCGGTGAGTTCGGCATTCGCGTCAACGCGATCCTGCCGGGTGCAGTGGACGGCGCGCGCCTGCGCCAGGTCTTCGAAGGGCGCGCGTCGGTCTCGGGACGCAGCCTTGCAGAGGAAGAATCCGCCGCACTGGCCAATCAGTCGATCAAGCGCTTCGTCGACCCGGCAGACATTGCGGCGCTGGTGGTCTTTCTGGCTTCAGGCGCCGCGCGCTCGATCTCGGGACAGATGATTCCGGTGGACGGCGATTCGCAGAGCGCTTCCTGAGCCCTCACGACACACCCCAACGACGGAGGCACCATGCAGTTCTATCTCAATGGCTACGCACCCGGCGATCCCGACATCATCAAAGAGAAGCTCCCCGACACCGTCGACGTTCTCATCGTCGGCAGTGGACCCGCAGGCGCGTTGCTGGCCGCGCAGCTCTCGAATTTCCCGAGCATCAGCACCCGGCTGATCGAGCGTCGAGAAGGCCCGCTCAAGGTCGGCCAGGCAGACGGCATCGCCTGCCGCACGGTCGAAATGTTCGAGGCCTTCGGCCTGTCGCAGAAACTCATCCGCGAGGCCTACTGGGTCAACGAGACGGTCTTCTGGCGGCCATCCAAGACAGACCGCACGCGCATCGAGCGCACCGGCCGCGTGCAGGACACGGAAGACGGCCTGTCCGAGTTTCCGCACCTCATCGTCAACCAGGCCCGGCTGCAGCAGTACCTGCTCGACTACATGCGCATGTCGCCGACGCGGCTGGAGGCCAACTACGGGCTCGAGTTCGTCACCCTGAAGGTCGAACCCGAGGGCGAGCATCCGGTCGTGGTGACGCTGCGCGACGTGGCCAAGGGTTCGGAGTCCACAGTCCGCGCCCGATACGTGGTCGGCTGCGATGGCGCCCGAAGTCTCGTGCGCAATTCGATCGGTGCCATGCCGCACGGCGACTTCGCCAACCACGCATGGGGCGTCGTGGACATGCTGGCCGTCACCGACTTCCCGGACATCCGGCTCAAGGCGGCCATCCAGTCCGCGGACGAGGGCAACATCCTGCTCATTCCGCGTGAGGGCGGCTACATGGTGCGGCTCTATGTCGATCTCGGCGACATCGATCCGAACAATCGCGAAGCGATCAAGGACTTCACGCAGGAGAAGGTCATCGGGACTGCTCAGCGTGTGCTGCACCCGTATTCGCTCGACGTGAAGCGCGTGGTGTGGTTTGCGGTCTACCAGGTCGGCCAGCGCGTGACCGACCGCTTCGACGACGTGCCCACGGACCAGGTCGGCACCCGACTGCCGCACGTCTTCATCGCCGGTGACGCCTGCCACACCCACAGCGCAAAGGCCGGCCAGGGCATGAACGTGTCGATGCAGGACGCTTTCAACCTGGGCTGGAAGCTCGCTTCGGTCCTCGAAGGACGTGCCGGCCCGGAACTCCTGCGCACCTACACCGCCGAGCGCCATGCGATCGCGCAGCAGCTCATCGACTTCGACAAGGAGTGGTCGAAGATCATGGCGTCGCCGCCCAAGGATCCGGAGCACCCCGAACTCGGTGGAGTGGATCCGCAAGAGCTGCAGGCCTACTTCGTGAAGTCAGGGCGCTACACGGCCGGCGTCGCGACGCACTACACACCAACCACACTACTCACGGCCCAGTCGACCCATCAGGACCTCGCCAAGGGATTCACGATCGGCATGCGATTCCACTCGGCCCCCGTCGTGCGCCTCGCCGACGCGAAGCCAGTGCAGCTCGGCCATGCGGCGCGCGCCGACGGCGCCTGGCGCATCTATGCCTTCGCCGACAAGGCCGGCAAGCGCCTGCGAGACCTCACGACCTTCCTGGCGGACTCGCCGGCGTCGCCGATCCGCCGCTTCACGCCCACCGGTGACGACGTCGACATCGACAGCGTCATCGACGTTCGCGCCGTCTTCCAGCAGGGACACCTCGAGCTCAAGGTGGAAGAGCTTCCGTCGATCCTCATGCCGCGCAAGGGATGCTTCGGCCTCATCGATTACGAGAAGGCCTATTGCCCGGACCTCAAGAACGGACCGGACATCTTCGATCTGCGCGGCATCGATCGCGAGAAGGGTGCGATGGTCATCGTTCGTCCGGACCAGTACGTCTCGAACGTGCTGCCGCTCGATGCGCACGACGAACTCGCCGCCTTCTTCGGCCAGTTCCTGCTCGATCGGAACTAGGCCCGCGCGCGGGAGCGAAACTCCCGCGGCGTGAGTCCCGTGTGCTTGCGGAAGAAGCGGCCGAAATAGGCTTCATCGACAAAGCCCAGGTCACTCGCAAGCCGCTTGATGCTGACGTCGGTGTAGACCAGCTCGCGCTGCGCCTCGTGCACCAGCCGCGCATGCAGCACAGCGAGGCTCGAAGTCCCGAGCACCTCACGGCACAGCCGCGTGAGCTGTCCCGGCGTGATGCCGAGCTCGGACGCGTAGTCCTGCAGCGGCAGGTGCTGCTTGAATCGCGCATCGACCAGCGCGCGGAACTTCTGGATCTGCCCGTGCTTGCGTGAATCGCGAAGCACCGGCGTCTCCGCATCGACCTGTCGCAGCCGTGCAATCTGCACCAGCAGTGCGGTGATCAGCGACAAGGCTGCCGCAACCTGCCCGATCGAGCTTCGCCGCGACTCGCGTTCGATCGCGAGGAAGATCGGCATCAGCGCATCCATCGCCTCGTCCTGCTGTGCGAGCGACATCACGAGCGGCTTGCGGATGCTCTCGACGAGATCGGGCATGACCACCTGCGCCAGTGATTCGAGCGGCCGCTGGGCCGCGGTGACGACCGGTCCGTCGGTGTCGGGCGCGAAGTGAAATCCATGCACGGTTTGTGCAGGAATCAGGATCAGGCAAGGCGCGCGCTCGTTGATCCGCGCATGGTCGACTTGCACCTCGACAGCGCCTTGACGAAGCAGAAGGATCTGCACGAAGGCGTCATGCGTGTGAGGCTGGATCTCCCAGTTGTAGCGCTTGGAACGCGCAGGAATCCATTCGAAATCGAAAGTGGATTGCCAGCTTGGCTGGGCCTGATCGCCATAGAGCGAGTAGTTGGGAATGACTCTTGGCATGGAGGCAACGCTCAGGCAGGGAGGCCGGAATTGTCCTGTTGTTGGCATGAATCGTCAAACCGCCGACAAGGGGCGCGCCGAACAATGAAGCCGTGTACCCAAGGAGACATTCATGACAACAACTCATCCTCACGACAACGCATGGCTGGCGCTCGAAGACCAGGTTGCGGTCGTCACCGGCGCGGCCAGCGGCATCGGTGCCGCAGTCGCGCAATCGCTTAGCGACGCGGGCGCGAAGGTCGCGCTGCTCGACCTCGACGGCAAGGGCGCGGAAGCGCTCGCCGCGCAACTGCGTTCGCAAGGCCGGAGCGCCATCGCGATCGAATGCGACATCGCCAGCGAGGGCAGCGTCGCCAAGGCCGCACAACGCGTGGGCGACGAACTCGGCGCCTGCAGCGTGCTGGTCAACAACGCGGGCATGCTTCGCGCCGGCAACCTGGCGGACGTAAGCCTCGATGCATGGAACCAGGTGCTGACGGTCAACCTGACCGGCTACCTGCTGTGCGCACGCGCCTTCTCGAAACCGATGCGCGATGCACGGCGCGGCAGCATCGTGAACGTCGCTTCCATCTCGGCGCTGCACCCGCAGACCGGTAGCGGCGCCTACAGCGCGAGCAAGGCCGGCGTGCTGCTGATGTCGCGGCAAATGGCTGTGGAGTGGGGTCCGCTGGGTGTTCGCAGCAATGTGATCTGCCCGGGAATGATCCGCACCGCCCTTTCCGCCACGTTCTACGAGGAACCCGGCTTCGAGGCGCGGCGCGCGCAAGTGACGGCCAGCCGCCGCATCGGCGAGCCGCAGGACATCGCCGATGCCGCCCTCTTCCTCGCGAGTCCGCGTTCGGCCTACGTGAATGGCGCCGAACTGATGGTGGATGGCGGCATGTCCAGCATGTTGATGGACATGGTGCCCCGCCCCGGCTTCAACCGCACCACGGCGAACGCCTGACATCACTCAAGGAGACGAAGCAATGACCCAGGAACGCGAATACGACCTGCTGGTAGTCGGCTCCGGCGCTGCCGGACTCGCCTGCGCCATCACTGCGAAGAAGCGCGGACTCGATGTGATGGTGATCGAGAAGGAACCCGTCTTCGGTGGCACCACGGCACTTTCAGGGGGCGTGCTGTGGATTCCGCTGGCGCCGCACGGCCGCAAGCAGAATCCCGCCGACACGCGCGAGACAGCGCGCGAGTACCTCATGCAGGAGACGGGTCGCTTCTTCGATGCGGCGACCGTCGACACCTTTCTCGACAACGGTCCGAAGATGGTGGAGTTCTTCGAGCGCGAGACCGAGATGAAGTTCGTGCAGACGCTCTATCCCGACTACCACTGCGACGAGCCCGGCGGCGCGCAGATCGGCCGCTCCATCCTCGCGGCGCCGTATGACATTCGCGGCCTCGGCAAGGACATGCAGCGCCTGAAGCCGCCGCTGAAGACCATCACCTTCATCGGGATGATGTTCAACTCGTCGAACGCGGACCTCAAGCACTTCTTCCGCGCAACGAAGTCGCTCACCTCTTTCCTCTATGTCGCCCGCCGGCTGGCCACGCACATGAAGGAACTGCTGCTCTACCGGCGCGGCATCAACGTCACAAGCGGCAATGCGCTCGCGGCGCGGCTGGCGAAATCGGCGTTGGACCTCGGGATTCCGATCGAAACCTCGACGCCCGCACGCAAGGTGCTGATGGAAGACGGCCGCGCAGTCGGCCTGCAGGTCGAAGGTCCGGACGGCATGCGCCGCATCCGCGCGCGGCGCGGCGTGGTGCTCGCCTGCGGCGGCTTCCCGCATGACGTGCAGCGGATCGCCAAGGCCTATCCGCATGTGGCGCGAGGCGGTGAGCATCTGTCGCCCACGCCCGTCGGCAACACAGGCGACGGCGTGGCCATGGCCGAATCCGCCGGCGGCACTGCCGACATCCGCTTCGCCGACAGCGCGGCATGGATGCCGGTGTCGCGCGTGCCCTATGCGAACGGCGAGTTCGGTGTGTTCCCCCATCTGCTCGACCGCTACAAGCCCGGCGTCATCGGCGTGCTGCGCAATGGCAAGCGATTCACCAACGAGTCGAACTCCTACCACGACGTGGGCGCCGCGATGATCCGCGCGTGCGCAAGCGAGAAGGAAACCGCGATGTGGCTGGTGGTCGACAAGACTGCGCTCGCGAAGTACGGCCTCGGCTACGTCAAGCCCGCGCCGATGCCGGTCGGCCCGCATCTGCGCAGCGGCTACCTGATCAAGGGCCGCACACTTGCCGAACTCGCGCAGCGTGCCGGCATCGATCCGGCAGGGCTCGAGGCCACCGTGCGCGCATACAACGCAGGCGGCGCGGCGCAAGGCAAGGACCCAGCCTTCGACCGCGGCCGCACCGCGTTCAACCGCTACCTGGCAGACCCCGAACACCAGCCCAACCCCTGCGTCGCGCCGATCGAATCCGGCCCGTTCTATGCAGTGAAGGTGGTGATGGGCGACCTCGGCACCTTCGACGGGATCCGCACGAGTCCGGTCGGCGAAGTGCTCAAGCGCGACGGCGCGCCGATCGCTGGCCTCTATGCCGTCGGCAACGATCGCGCGAGCATGATGGGCGGCAACTATCCCGGCGCCGGGATCACGCACGGGCCGAACATGACCTTTGCCTACGTCACGGCCAATCACGTCGCGGACCTTGCCGAGAAGCCCAAGGCAGGCGCAGCCTCGACTGCGCCCGCTCGTCAACTGGAGCCTGTCGCATGAACCTCGTCGCAAGACCGCTCGTGGACCATCGCGTCTACACCATCGCGCTGCGCAAGATGCCGGAGTTCCTCGACGTCTTCGACCGGCTTGCGATGCCCATCCTGCTGGAGACCCTCGGCCATCCCATCGGCTTCTTCACCAGCGTCGTCGGCCCGCAGAATCAGTTCGTGCACCTCTGGGCTTACGAAAGCCTGGCCGACTACGAGACGCGCAGCCGGGCCCGCGACACGCATCCGGACTTCCCGGCGTACCTGCAGGCCTCGGCGCACCTCATCACGGCTCAGGAGACGCGGCTGATTCGCGCCGCAGACCTCCCGAGCGTGAGAAGCCTCATTCCGCAGCGCTGAAGAAGCGCGCCGGCATCACGGCGAGGTCCTTCGCGATGCGGGGCGCGAAGTCCATTTGCGCGAGCACATCGCGCTCCAGGTCGATGCCCGGCGCGATCTCGAAGAGTTCCACGCCCTGCGGCCCCAGCCGGAAGCTCGCGCGTTCGGTGAGATAGAGCACTTCCTGACCTCGAACGATCGACTGCGGGCCGCTGAAGGTGATCTGATCCACGCGCTGCACCAGCTTCTTCACCGTACCCTGTTGCATCACCCGCATCTGACCGTCGCCGGTGGAGAGCTTCACACCCTTCGCAGCGAAGGTCCCGCAGAACACGACCTTGCGTGCGTTCTGCGCGATGTCGATGAAGCCGCCCGGACCGACCGTGAAGCCGCCAAGGCGCGAGACGTTGACGCTGCCTTCCTCGTCGAACTCGCCAAAGCCGAGAAAGGCAATGTCAAGACCGCCGCCGGCGTAGAAGTCGAACTGCGTCGCGGCGTCCAGCATCGCGCTGGCATTGCGCGCGTAGCCGAAGAGTTCGCCATCCATCAGCAGGCCGCCATAGGTGCCGTGCTCGATGGTCTGGTAGATGCGGCCGCTGTCGCCGCGTAGCGCGACGAGCCGCGCTACCGCGTCGGGTACGCCGACGCCGTAGTTGACGACCGGGCGCGCCTTGCCGGTGTTGAACAGCTCCTCGGCGGCACGACGCGCCACGGCCTGCCGCTCGCCGAAGGCCTCGGCCGATGCGGCCTTTTCCATCGCATGGTCGGTGGCCTCGCTATCGCGGCGCGAGGCGCCGATGAGTTCACCCGAGAACGCCGGATCGAACGGAATCGCGTAGCTCGTGGCCTGCGCAGGGTCCACCACGATCGCATCGACCCAGGCTGACGGAATGCGCACTTCGCGCGCCTTGAGCGAACCGCTGGGCACCCTCTCCTTCACCTGCACGATGACCTTGCCGCCGCTGTTGCGCGCAGCGAGCGCGAGCGATTGCGCATCGAGATTGGCCGCCTCGTGCTCGAAGCTGATGTTGCCGTCATCGTCGGCCGCACTGGCGCGCACCAGCGCGATGTGAATCGGGAAGGGCTTGTAGCGCAGGTATTCGCGACCATCCATCTGCACCACATCGGCGAGATCTTCCCGCGCCGATGCATTCATGCGCCCGCCGCCCTGGCGCGGGTCGCACACGGTGCCCAGTCCGACGTGGGTGAAGAGCCCCGGCCTACCGGCGCCAATCTCACGCATGAGCTGGCTCGACACGCCGCCGGGCAGGATGTAGGCCTCGATCTTTTCTTCCTCCGCAAGGCGCTGCATGGCGGGCGACCAGACCCAGTGGCCGCCGATCACGCGTTTCACCAGACCTTCGTGCGCGAAGCAGTTCATGCCCTTGGTCTTCTTGTCACCGATGCCGAGCGCATGCATCACCGTGAGTGCGCGCGGCGCTTGGGTCTCAAGGAAGCGCGCCTGCACGGCCTCGAAGAGATGCGTGGCTTCCATGAGGCCACCACCGCCGCCCATCAAGCCGATCGTGTCGCCGTCGCGGATCAAGGCAACGGCTTCGCGCGCGGTCATGAACTTGCCGCTGTTCGAATGCGTCATCGCTGCGGCTCCTATCGATGCAGTTCGAAGAGCGAGGCGCCCTTCTTCATCGCACTCTTGGCGATCACGCCGCGATGGATCTCGCTGGTGCCATCGAAGATGCGGTAGATGCGCGCATCGCGGTAGTAGCGCTCGATCGGCAGCTCCTTGCAGAAGCCCATGCCGCCGAAGACCTGCACCGCGCGGTCGACCACGCGGCCCAGCGTTTCCGCTGCGTGCACCTTGACCATCGCGATCTGCTCGCGCGCATCGAAGCCCTGGTCGAGCATCCACGCGGCGTGATAGACCATCCATCGCGCGGCGTTGATCTCGATCACGCTATCGGCCAGCATCTGCTGGACCATCTGGAAGTCGCCGATCCGCTGGCCGAACTGCTGTCGGTCGTTGGCATAGGCTGTCATCAGTTCGAGCACGTGACTTGCCTTGCCAACTGCGCGCGCACCCACTTGCGCAAGACGCACCACGTTGAGCGCACCCATCGC
Source organism: Variovorax sp. Sphag1AA (assembly GCF_014192575.1). Taxonomy (GTDB): domain Bacteria; phylum Pseudomonadota; class Gammaproteobacteria; order Burkholderiales; family Burkholderiaceae_C; genus Variovorax. The sequence continues at coordinate 709,175 of NZ_JACHYC010000003.1, forward strand.
GAGCTTGAAGCCCTGTCCGCGCTCGCCGAGCAGTGCCGCGTCTTCGAGCTGCACGTTGTCGAAGAAGAGCTCCAGGTGCGGCGTGCCGCGGATGCCCATCATCTTCTGGTCCTTGCCGACGGTGAAGCCCGCGAGGCCCTTGTCGACCATGAACATCGAAATCTCTTTCTCGCCGGTCCGGGCCGACACGAGGAAGAAGTCGCTCCATTCGCCGTCGCTGATGAAGTGCTTGCCGCCGTTGAGGACCCAGCCTGTGTCCGTCTTCTTCGCGTGGGTGCGAATGCCGGCCGCGTCCGATCCGGCGCCGGGCTCGGTGATCGCGATTGCGCAGGTGCGCTTGCCTGCGACGGAGGGTTCGAGCCATCGCGCGACCTGCTCACCGCGGCAATGCAACAGCGGTTCGTAGACGTTGCCGAAGGCGCGGCGGATGAGGTAGTCGCTGGTGTGGCCGAACTGCTCTTCGCACAGGATGCGGTCGAGGTTCGACAAGCCGCCGCCGCCAATGTCAGCGGGCATGTTGAGCGCGTAGAGGCCGAGCGCCTTCGCCTTCTCGTGGATCGTGGTGGCGGTGTCGCGATCGATGTTGCCGTCGTTCTCGAGCCGCTCTTCCAGCGGACGAAGCTCCTCGGCGATGAAGCGCCGCACGGTGTCGATCATCATCTTCTGCTCGTCGTTGAGCGCGAAATCCATGTTCTGTCTCCTAGAAATAGCGGCGGCTCGCCTCGAGGCACTGGCGGGCCCATTCGGTGGGGTCCATGGCGCGCATGCGGTCGAGGTGCACGACCTCGACGCTCACCGGCAGATCGGCCGGCAAGGCCGAGAACAGGCCGGCCAGGTCGATGTCGCCTTCTCCGGGCTGCAGACGGGCGCAGCGAGCCGTGTGGATCATTTCTTCGACCGTGAAGTCGCGGCCCTGCCGGGCGCGGCCGGGCGCGTCGCAGATCTGCGCGTAGTGCAGCAACTCGCGCGGTAACGCACGGATGTCCTCCAGCGTGGTGTCCGAGCGATCGAAATGCAGCGCGTCGACGAGGATGCCGGCGTTGGAGGGCATGCCGGCGGCCTCGATGACCGATAGCGCAGCGCGCGCATGCGGCACCGCCGTCCAGGGCATGAATTCGAGATCGGCGGTCATGCCGTAGGGCTTCATCAGCTCGCACAGGCGTGCGTAACCGTCGGCGAGGCGCGTTGGGTTGGAGTCATCGCCAGCCACGAGCACTGCACGTGCGCCAAGCGCGGCACCCGCATCCAGAAGCGGACGGAAGTCCAGCGGGTCGAACCCCTCGTTGATGCGGATGATCTCCAGATCGAAGACGCCGACGCCGGTGTCGCGCAGCAACGCTACGGTTTCGCGCAGCACTTCGGGTTTGCCGATGAGGTGCTGCTGTGGCGCACCGGGCGCGTTGGGCAGCAGGCGCAGGCCTACATGCGCATAGCCCAGCCGGGCGGCGATGCGCACCGCCTCGGGCGGCGTCGCGTCGCATGCAGTCAGATACGCCATGGAAAAGACGCGGGACATCGCGATCTCCTTACTTCAGCGGGGACACTGCCGTCGGCAGCGCGATCGTCGAAACCATGTCGGTCGTGAGCCATGCCGGCCCGCCCTTCGGCGGCCAGATACCCTGTGCGACCGCGTCGGCGCGTGCCTTGCTGCGCGCATCCAGCGAGGGATAGGCCCAGATGTTGGTGAAGCGCGGCGCGCCATCGAGCGCAACCATCGCAATGACGCACGGCGACAGCTTTTCGCGCGCGGGCAGGTACTCGGCCCACAACTCGCTGGTCTTGCTGACGCCGCCGGGCTTGATGCCGTAGGTGCGGATTTCGTACACCGGCCCGGCGATGCCGGATTCGGCGCTCGGCCGCACCGGCTTCATCCAGTCGAAGGCACGGTAGCTCGCGAGTTCGAGCCGCTGATAGAGCTCGCCGCAGCCGAAGGGGCTCGCGCTGGCGAGGGTGCGCTGTCGCGCGGCGTCGAGCGCCGAGCGGTCTTCAAAGCCGCGCAGAACGATCATCTGGTTCAACACGCCGATGTCGCTGGTCCAGCAGGCCAGCAGTTCACCGCCAGCGCCGGGCGCGTTCGCGAAGGCTTGCACCTGTTGCGCGGCCTGCGCGGCGGTGCCGAAGGGCAAGGTCAGTGTGGCTATCTCGTAGTACATGCGATGGGTTCCTCGATGAGTGGTTCGGTGGAGACGGTCTGGGACGGCGCCGGCGCGGACGGCCGACGATCTGCGGAAGGGGACGCCACGCCCGCGGCGTCGTGCGCGGCGATCCAGGCGAAGGTCATGGCGGGGCCGAGCGTGATGCCGCCGCTCGGGTAGTGGCCGCCCATCACGCTGGCCATGTCGTTGCCAGCGGCGTAGAGGCCTGCAATGGGCGCGCCCTGGCGGTCGAGCACGCGTGCTTTCGCGTCGACACGCAAACCGGCAAAGGTGCCGAGGCTGCCGGCGACGACCTTCACGGCGTAGAACGGCCCGCGTTCGATCGGCGCCATGCATGGATTCGCGAGGCCGGCGCGCACTTCGCCCTGCACGCGGTTGTAGGGCGTCTCGCCTTTTGCGAAATCCTCGTCGCGGCCCTGCAGGGCTTGCGCGTTGTAGCGATCGACTGTGGCAGCGAGACCGGCCGGGTCGATGCCGCAGGCCACTGCAAGTTCGGCCAAGGTGCGACCGCGCTTGAGATAGCCGTTGGCCAGCATTGGGCGATGCGGGATCGGTGCAGGTTTGACGGCGCCGAGACCGAATCGACGGATGAACGCGCTATCGCAGATCAACCAGGCTTCGACCGGCTCGCCGGCCGGCGTGGCCGCGAGCAATCCGCGCATGAAGTCGTGATACGAATCGGCCTCGTTGACGAAGCGCCGTCCATCGCAGCGCACTGCGATCAGCCCCGGCTTGGCGCGTTCGATCAGGTGCGGGAAGTGCGCTACCGAGCCGTCCGCGCGTGGCACCAGCGACACCGGCGCGAGCGCAGCAGACTGCGCGAGGTCATCGGCAACGAGGCCGCCGACCGACTCACCGAGGCGCAGTCCATCGCCAGTGTTGCCGTGCGATCCGGCCGACCAGTGCTCGCGGCCCGTGGGTGCATGCGGCAACAGCGCCTTCAGGCGCTCAGGGTCGTGCGGAAACCCGCCGCATGCGAGGACGACGCCGCGCGATGCTTCGATGCGCACGCGCCCCGCGGGTGACTCGACCACCGCCCCCACCACGCGCTCGCCACGTCGCAACAGGCGACGCGCTGCGTGATCGACGAGGACCTGCACGCCGGCCTCGAAAGCTGACGCCGCAAGCGCGCCCGTGAGCGCATTGCCATTGACCAGCCGGAGCCCGCGTCCATGCAGCAGGCGATCGCGGGCATAGGCCGCGAGGCGCTTCGCGACGTACCACGCGGAACGCGGCGAGGTGCTTGCGTCGAGGAAGTGCCGCAGCTCCCGCCCGGAGCCAATCCCCATGCCCCAGAGCGTGGTCTCGGGCAATGGCGGCTTGATCTGGTGAGCGCGCTTGCCGAGCCGGCGAGCGTCGAACGGCGCAGCACAGACCGAGCGCCCGCCTGTCGATGCATCAGGCGTGCGTCCATGGAAATCAGGAATCGCATTGCCGTCGATGAACTGCAGCGCGGTGTGGCGCTGGAAGAAATCCACCATGCGCGGGCCGTTGTCGAGGAAGGCAAGCGCGCGCGCTTCGTCGAACTGCGCGCCGAGTTCGCGGCGCAGATAGGCCAGCGGCCGCCCTGCGTCTTCCTCGATACCCGCCGCGCGGGCCAGCGGATTGCGCGGAATCCACATCCAGCCGCCGGACCACGCAGTGGTTCCGCCGAGCCGCGATTCCTTCTCCACGACGATGACCGAAAGGCCCAGGTGTGCCGCAGTGACCGCGGCGGCCAGTCCCCCGGCGCCGGAGCCGACGACAAGCAGATCGCACGCAAGAGTGGCCGAGGAAGGGGGCGTGGAATCGTGGGGATCTGCGTCGTCGGGCATCGTCGGAAGTGCCGCTAGGCGGCGTAGATCGGCAATCGGCCGGACTTCCGTCCGCCGCTGCCGGAGTGGGCGCCCTGGAAGAAGGGCGAAGTGCCGCTCGCAGCGGCCATCTGCTCGCAGATCGCGAGCAGCTCGGGTGCGAGCGCGTGCATGCGTTCTTCGGTGAATCGCACCGTGGGTCCGGCGATCGTGATGACGCCGATCGGCGGCCGGTTGCCGAGGCGGACCGGCGCGGCCATCGCGTTGAGGCCGGCGGTGAAGGTCTCGACGGTCACGCTGTAGCCACGCTCGCGCGCGGCATGCACCATGTCCATCATTTCCTTCATGGTGCGCGGTGCGTTGGGTCCGTATTCTTCGGGCTGGCCGATGCCTTGGCGGGATGCGAGCGTCATCGCCTCGTCATCGCTGAGGCCGGACATCCAGGCGAGGCCTGACGAGGAGCACGACAGGCGCGCGTCGCTGCCCATGTCCGGGTCGTAGCGAAGGCCTTGGCGAGCGCCCTGCGCCCGCGCCACCCACGTGAGCCGCTCGCCGTCGATGACGGACAGGCGCACGAGCTCCCCCGATATCTCTGCCAGCCGGTCGAGCAACGGTTGCGAGAAGTCGACGATGCCGCTCTGGCTCAGGAACGAGAGACCGACCGACACCAGCTTGGTGGTCAGCATGTAGTCGCCGTGATCGCGCAACTGACGCACGTAGCCGACGCGGATCAGCTCGTTCAGCAGGCGGTGCGCCGCGCTGCGCGGCATGTTGAGCTGGTCGGCGACAGCCGCGAGTTCGAGACCTTCTCCGTGCTGGGACAGCAGTTCGAGAATGCCCAGTGTTCTTTCCATGACGCCGCTCATGATTCGTTCCTTCCTTCGTTGACGGGAAGGGTCAGCGTATCCGATGCAAGGGGCGCCTTGGCCGCGGCCTCGAGCACCGCGCGAGTCGCGGCCAATGTGCGCATGCCGTCCAGCGCGCTGCACAGGGAATCCGTTTCGCGACCCTCGATGAGGTCGGCGAAATGCGCGAGTTGCCGTTCGTACGGATCGCGCTGGTGAACCACGCTCTGTTCGCGGGTGAGTTCTTCGTGCCAGCCGCGCTCGCCCGGGTACTGCCACAGCGCGAGGTCGGGCAGCGAGAGCGAACCGTGCGTACCCGCGATGAAGTGCGACTGCACGGTCTGGCGCGGATAGGCGGGCGATTCGCCAGCACAGAAGTCCCAGCACCAGGGGGCCGTGACGCAGTCCGAGACGATCACGGTGCCGATCGCACCGCCGCTGAATCGCAGCACGGCCGCGGCACTGTCCTCGACTTCGAAGCCGCGCGTGGCGTGGCTGTCGACGGCCTGCACCGATTCGATTTCGCCGACGAGGAAGCGCAGCAGATCGATGTCGTGGATGAGGTTGATCAGCACCGGGCCACCTCCGTGCTGGCGGCGCCAAGACGTCTCGAAATAGCTGTCGGGCTTGAGGAAGGTCGCCAGTGCATTGACCGCGACGATGCGACCGAGCCGGCCGGCAGACACGATCTCACGTGCGCGTCGGATGACCGGGTTGTGGCGACGGTGATGGCCGATCAGCACCGGCACGCGGTACTGGGCTTCGGCCGCGACAAGGCGCTCTGCATCGACCACGGTGTCGGCAACGGGCTTCTCGACCAGAACGGCGACGCCCTGGGAGAGGCAATCGAGCGCAATCGACACGTGCGTCGCGTTGGGCGTCGCGATGATCGCGCCGGCGGGCCGGACAGCTTCGAGCAATGCGCGGTGGTCCGCGAACCAGGGCACCCCGGCGGCCTCCGCCGCTGCACGACCGCCTTCCGTCGGGTCGGCGATCCCTGCAAGCGATGCCCTGTCGCTGCGTTGCAGCCGATCGATATGTGTGCGACCGATGGCGCCGGCGCCGAACAGGGCGATGGGAGTCTTGCGATGGTTCATGGTTGTCTCCGGCGGAATTCTAGGTTTTCTCTGAATCCATTTCAATACTTGAATAGTATTCCAGTTTTCGATACGATTCCGCCAATCACCCGCTCGCCAGATGCGGATGTGCACACAACCAGGAGACAGGTCGGAATGTCGGAACAGCTTTTGTTGAACGGTGCAACCCGCGTCCACTACATCGTGGGCGACCCCGTCGCACAGGTGAAATCGCCCGGCGACGTGAGCCGCGCCTTCGCCGAGCGCGGACTCAACGCGATGGTGATGCCCGCCCACGTGGCCCCAGCGGCGCTTGCGCGTTGGCTGGAAGGCGTCTCTCTCGCGCAGAACGTGGATGGCGTCATCGTGACCGTGCCCCACAAATTCGCGTGCTTCGCACTCTGCGCCACCGCTTCCGACCGCGCCCGCTTCCTCGGCGCGGTGAACACGATGCGCCGCAACCCCAACGGCACCTGGCACGGCGACATGTTCGACGGCCTCGGCTACGTTGCCGCGTTGCGCGATCGCGGATGCGACCCGGCCGGCCGCAAGGCGCTCCTCGTCGGCGCCGGTGGCGCGGGCTCCGCGATCGCTCATGCCCTTGTCATGGCCGGTGTCGACTCGCTCGCGATCCACGACGGCGACACCGCGCGCCGCGATGCACTCGTCGCACGTCTCGCGGGACTCGACAAATGCCCGGTAGCAGTCGGCAGCAGCGACCCTGAGGGCTTCGATCTCGTCATCAACGCCTCGCCTGCTGGCATGAAGGAAAGCGATCCCTATCCGGTCGACGTCGAGCGGCTCGATCCACGCGCATTCGTCGGATGCGTGATCACCGCACCCGCCATCTCGCCCCTGATCGCCGCTGCAAGGTCGAAGGGCTGCGCCACTGCCACCGGTGCCGACATGTTCGCGCGCGTGCGCGACCTGATGGTCGACTTTCTCGTGGAGCAATGACATGCATCGCATCCAGACCCTTGCTTCCCTGCCGCAGGACTCGACCTTCGACGTGGTGGTGATCGGCGCCGGCGGTGCCGGCATGGCGGCGGCGCTCTTCGCGGCGCTCGAAGGCCGGCAGGTGCTGCTCGTCGAGCGCACTTCGCACGTCGGCGGAACCACCGCGCTGTCCGCCGGCACGACCTGGGTACCCGGAACGCGCCTCGGTGCCGGTGTGAATCCGCAGGACTCCATCGCGGAAGCCGCACGCTACCTCGACAACGCGATCGGCACCCGTACGCCATCCAGCCTTCGCCAAGCCTTCCTCGACCACGGTGCCGAAGCCATCGAGGCGCTGGAATCCACGACTGATGTGCACTTCCGGGCCTGCCCCAGGCACCCGGACTACATCTCCGACCTCGTCGGCTCCACGATCAATGGCCGCGCACTCGAACCGATGCCGTTCGACGGCCGCCTGCTGGGCGAGCTCTTTTCACTCGTGCGTCCGCCGATTCCGGAATTCACGGTGCTCGGCGGCATGATGGTCGACCGCACCGACATCAATCATCTGCTGGGGATGTCGCGCTCGGTCGCATCGCTTCGCCATTCCGCGAAGATCCTCGGACGCCACGCTGCCGATCGACTGCAGCACGCGCGCGGCACGCGGCTCGTCATGGGCAATGCGCTCATCGCGCGACTGCTGTATTCGCTCTCGCGGCGCAACGAAGTCAGCCTGGCACTCGACACGAGCGTCGAACGAATCGGCCGCGCCGACGACGGCATCGAATCGATCGTCCTCCAACAGGGCGACACGCGGCGCACGGTGCATGTCCAGGGCGGCGTGGTGCTGGCCAGCGGCGGCTTCAATCGCGACCCCGCGCGCCGCCAGGCGATGCTGCCCGGCGTCGACCCCGAGTGGTGCCCCGGCGCACCCGGCCACACCGCCGAAGCGCATTCGCTGGCAGAAGCCGTAGGCGCGCGCTATGGCGAAGGCGCGATGAGCCCCGCCTTCTGGGCACCCGTCTCCAAGCGCCGTCGCACCGACGGCAGCACCGGTGTGTTCCCTCATTTCGTGATGGACCGCGCCAAGCCCGGCATGCTCACGGTGAACCAGGCCGGCGAACGCTTCGTCAACGAAAGCACGTCGTACCACCTCTTCGGCCTCGCAATGCAGAAGCTGCAACAGGGCGGCAGCAACAGCGTGCCGGCCTTCCTCATCTGCGATGCCGAAGCGCTGCGCAAGTACGGCATCGGCATGGTCCGCCCCGGCGGCAAGGGTCTCGCGCCCTACCTCGCCGATGGCTACCTGGTGCGCGGCGACACGATCGAATCGCTGGCCCAGGCGCTTTCGATCGACCCCGCGAAGCTCGCCGAAACCGTGCAACGCTTCAACGCGAACGCAAGCCAGGGTGTCGACCCTGACTTCCAGAGAGGCAGCACCGTCTACTCGCAGAACATCGGCGACGCGACCTGGCCGGGCCCCAACCCCTGTCTCGGCCCGCTCACGCAAGGCCCCTTCTACGCAGTGCGCCTCTACCCCGGCGACATCGGCGCGGCCACCGGCTTCGCAACCGATGCGAACGCACGCGCGCTCGACGCAGCCGGCGCACCAATCGAAGGCCTCTACGCAGTGGGCAACGACATGCACTCGATCATGGGCGGTGTCTACACCGCACCCGGCATCACGATCGGCCCCGGCATCGTGTTCGCACGACTTGCCGCACGCCACGCCGCTGCGCGGGCTGCACGAAACGCACCCCGCACGGAGCCGGCCGTGGCCCTAGGGAAAACCTGATCGCTCGCGCACGAATTGTCCGGGTGTCGGCCTGAATCGTCGACGCACGCGGCAAGCCCCTCGCCAAAAATTCCGCCATGGATGCGATGCGCGCAAAACACCGCGCAGACCGCATGGCAATTGAGGAAACCAGGAGACAAGACATGCAGAAGACAGCGGATCACGCGTGCGCGTCGCGCAGCAAACGGCAACTTGCCGAAGCCTCGCGCGATGCCGGATTCAGCCGGACACCGACAACACGGCGCACGGCCGCCTGAGCCATGGCCAACGCATCCATCCACATGCCTACCGCACTGGTGACCGGCGCTGCCGACGGCATCGGTTTCGCGACCGCGGAACGCTTCGCCGCTTCCGGCTGGCGCGTCGCATTGCTGGATCTGCGCGACGAAGCTGCGCAAGCACGCGCAGCTGCACTCGGCGACGATCACATCGCCATCGCCTGCGATGTCACCGATGCCGACAGCGTCCGCGCCGCAGTCACCAGCGTCACTGAGCGCTGCGGCCGCATCGACGCGCTCGTCAACAACGCCGGCATCAGCGAACAGAACGCGCCGACGCTCGAGCAGACACCCGAAGGCTTCGACCGCGTGTTGGCGGTCAACCTGAAGGGCGCGTTCCTGATGACGCAGGCGGTGCTCGCCACGATGCGCTCGCAGACGCGCGATGAACGCGGACAGCGCGGCGCCATCGTCAACCTCGGCTCCATTGCAAGCCTGGCGGGCATTCCCGGCCGCAACGCCTACAGCGCCGCCAAGGCCGGCGTGCTCGGGATGACGCGCGCACTCGCAAGCGAATGGGCGCGCGAAGGCATCCGCGTCAATGCAGTGGCGCCCGGCTATGTGCGCACCGCGCTGGTGGACGACCTGGTGCGGCGCGGCGCGATCGATGCACACGCGATCGCTTCGCGCACGCCGTTGGGCCGCATGGCCGAACCGGCAGAGATCGCCGAGACGATCTTCTTTCTTTCATCGCCTGCCGCGAGCTACGTCACCGGCGCCGTGCTGTCGGCCGACGGCGGCTGGACCGCATTCGGCGCACCCACCGGCGCGCTGGCCGACATCTGAATCTCGAGGAGACAACACGATGCTCACCATTAACCTCTTCAACGGCCTGGTCTACGGGGCGTTGCTGATCATCATGTGCTCGGGGCTCGCGCTCATCTACGGCCTGCGGCGCGTGGTCAACTTCGCGCACGGTTCGCTCTACATGCTCGGCGCGTACCTCGGCTACTCGATCGCGCTGCACAGCAACTTCTGGGTTGCGCTCGTGGCCGCGCCTGCAGTCATGGCGCTGCTCGGCGTGGTGCTCGACCGATACGGATTCCGATTGCTGCAGGACCGCGATCCGCTCACGGTGGTGCTGGTCACCTTCGGCCTGCTGCTGGTCATCGAAGACTTCGTGCAGACGGTCTGGGGCAAGAGCAACCTGACCGTCGATGTGCCTGCCGCACTCGCGACGTCGATCAACTTCTTCGGCACACCGCTGCCTGCCTACCGACTCGGCGTGATCGTCGTCGGTGCGATGGTCGCGCTGGGGCTCACGCTGTGGCTGCGCCATTCGAAGGTGGGGCTCTTCGTGCGCGCAGCGAGCACTGATCCCACGACGACCGCAATGCAGGGCGTGAACACCGACCTGCTCAGTGCCGGCGTGGTTGGCCTCGGCACCGCGCTCGCGGGCCTGGCCGGCGTGGTGGCTGCGCCCTTCCTCTCGCTCTCGCCGTCGATGAGCAGCGACGTGATCATCGATTCGTTCGTGGTCGTTGTCGTCGGCGGGCTCGGCTCGCTCGCAGGTGCCTTCGTCGCAGCGATGGCGCTCGGGATGATCCAGGCGCTCGGCGCGGTCTACGTGCCCGATTTCTCCGCCATCCTGCCCTTCGTGATCATGGTCGCGGTGCTGATCTGGAAGCCATCCGGCTTCGCAGGAAGCAGGACCTGACGTTCGCCCCCGGCTTTTCTTCCCTCAAGGAATTCGCATGAACATCACCCGGATGGGCTCGAGCGCGGTGGTTGCGCTCGTCGCCGGCGGCCTCGTGGCGGCATTCATCACCTCAGGCACCGTGCTCTCGCTGCTGACGCAGGCCGTGATCTACGCAGTCTTCGCCATGGGCGTAGGCCTGCTGTTGCGGCAGAACGGCATGGTGAGCTTCGGCCACGCACTCTTCTTCGGCGTCTCCGGCTACTCGATGGGGATCCTCCTCGAGCTCGGACTGATGCCGGCCGAACTCGCGATCGCGGCCACGCTGATCGGCATCACGGTCATCGCATTCATCGTCGGACTGGTGATCGTGCGGGTGCCCGGCGTTGCCTTCAGCATGCTCACGTTGGCGATCGGGCAGATGGCTTTCCTGACCGCATCGCGCGCCCGCGGCCTGACGGGCGGCGCCGACGGCATGAACATCAACTGGCCGCAGAGCCTGTTCGGCCTCTCGCAGTCGCAGTTGCACCAGCCTGCCGTGCTGTTCATGGTGTGCTGGACGGTGCTCGTGCTCGTCACGCTCGCACTCGCGCTGCTGCTGCGCAGCCGCTTCGGCAGCGTGACCGAGGCCGTGCGCGACAACGAGGAACGCGCGCGCTTCATCGGCGTGCGCACGCTGCTCCCGCGCGCCGCGATCTACGCGCTGTCGGCACTCCTCACCGGCCTCGGCGGCGTGCTCTCGGCGCTGAACACCGGCTTCGTCTCGCCCGAGAGCCTGCACTGGAGTGTGTCGGGCGTCGCACTGATGATGGTCGTCGTCGGCGGCTACAAGGCCCTGTGGGGCCCTGCGCTCGGCGCCATCGTGTACTTCCTGTTCAAGGACGTGCTCGGCGACTACGCGAACCACTGGATGGCGATCTTCGGCATCGCGCTGATCACCGTCATCGTCTTCTCGCCCACCGGCATCGCAGGCGCATTCGGCCGCCTCTTCAAGCCGCGCAAAAAGATCCAGCCCGAGCCCGTCGCGCGCGCCGCGTCGGCTCACTGAGCCCCAGAAGGAGATCCGCAATGGTCGACTACGTACTCCAGGCCGACGACGTCGCGATCCACTACGGTGGCGTGAAGGCGGTCGACGGCGTTTCGCTCACGCTCGAACGCGGGCAGATCCGCGGTCTGATCGGGCCCAACGGCGCGGGCAAGTCCACAGTGATCGATGCGATCACCGGTCGCCGTCGCCTCACGCGCGGCAAGGTGATGCTCGGCGGCGAGGACGTCACTGCGTGTGGCGTGGTCGAGCGCCGCGCGCGCGGTCTTTCGCGCAGCTTCCAGCGCACGAGCATCTTCGGCCAGATGAAGGTGCGGCGGCAGGTCGAACTGGCTTCGCATCGCATGAACCCGAAGGACCACGAGGCCGACGCACAAGCCGTGCTGCGCGAGCTCGACCTTCTGCATCGTGCCGACGATGTCGCCGAAGACCTCGGCTACGGCGAACAGCGCCGGCTCGATCTCGCCCTCGCGCTCGTGGGCCGGCCAACGGTGCTGCTGCTCGACGAGCCGATGGCCGGCCTGTCGGCCAAGGAATCGCACGACCTCGCCGCTCACCTGAAGGCGCTGACCTCGCGCTGGAACGTGTCGGTGTTGCTGGTCGAGCACGACATGGACGTGGTCTTCGGCATCTCGGATGTCGTGACCGTCTTCGAACTCGGACGCGTGATCGCGCAAGGCGAGCCTGCAGCGGTACGCGCCGATCCCCGTGTGCGCGAAGCCTATCTCGGGAGTGCTGCCTGATGAATCCTCTTCTCGAACTCGACAAGGTCGATGCCTGCTATGGCTCGGCCCACATCCTTCACAAGCTGAGCCTGAAGGTGAACGCGGGCGAACGCGTTGCGCTCGTAGGCCGCAACGGCGTGGGCAAGACGACGGTGGTCAACACCATCCTGGGTCTTGCAAGCCTGCGTAGCGGTCGGGTCGCGCTTGGTGGCCAGGTGCTCGCGCGACCGCGCCCGTATGTCGCGGCCCAGCACGGCGTGGTGGTCGTTCCGCAGGGACGGCGCATCGTCGCCAATCTCAGCGTGGAAGAGAACCTGTTGCTGGGCGCCGCGGTCGGCCGCAAGGGACCATGGAACGTGCCCGAGATCTACAAGCTGTTCCCGATCCTCGCCGAGCGCGCGCACACGCCGGGCACGGCGCTCTCCGGTGGGCAGCAGCAGATGCTGGCGGTCGGACGCGCGCTGATGGCGAACCCGTCGCTGATCCTGCTCGACGAGCCGACCGAAGGCCTCGCGCCGGTGATCGTCGATCAGCTCGCCGACATCTTCAACCGCGTGGCCGACCAGGGCACTGCGCTGCTGCTGATCGAACAGAACATGAGCCTCGTGGTGCGCGTCGCGCGCCGCTACTACGCGATGGCGAAGGGATCGGTCATCGCACAAGGCCAGGTCGAGCACTCGCGCGAGAGCCTCCACGACCTGGAGGCCCACGTGGTGGTCTGACCTACGCACTTGCGTTCTACGGTTTGCCGGACCGTCTTCGGCTTTGGACTTTGATTACTTAGGAGACTTGCATGTTGAATCGAAAGACTTTCCGCTTTGCTCGCAACGCCATTGCACTTGGCACGCTCGCGGCCGTGATTCCATTCGCCGCAGTGGCGCAAGGCAAGGAGCCCGTCAAGGTCGGCCTCGTCTCGTCCAAGTCCGGCGTGTTCGCGCAGCAGGGCGAGGAAGTCATGCGCGCCGTGAAGTTCGCGATCGATGAAGCGAACGCCAAGGGCGGTGTCGATGGCCGCAAGGTCGAATATGCCGAGGCGGATGACGAAGGCACGCCCGATGCGGGTCGGCGCGTCGCCGAGAAGCTTGCGCGCGACGGCAACAACCTGCTGATCGGCGCCATCCCCTCCTCCATCTCGCTGGCGATTGCCCAGAATCTCGACCGCTGGGACGCGGCCTACTTCGTGGTCGCGAGCAAGTCGGACAAGCTCACCGGCGACACCTGCCGGCCGCGCAGCTTCCGCACCAACCATTCGGATTCGATGGACATCGCGATGATCAACGAATGGGCCAAGGACTTGAAGGAGAAGACCTTCGCAGTGCTCGCGGCCGACTACGTCTGGGGCCGCGACTCCGGCGAATCGTTCAAGAAGGCGGCCGAGGCGAACGGCAAGAGCGTCGCGCTGTCGCTGTACGTGCCGCTGGGCACCAAGGACTTTTCGCCCTACATCGCGCAGCTCAAGGCAGCCAACGTCGATGCAGTCTGGGTCGCGGAGACCGGCCGCGATGCGATCGCCTTCGTCAAGCAGGCGGAAGAGTTCGGCCTGATCCCCAAGACCAAGCTGATCGGCCATGCGCTGATCCAGAACTTCATGATCAACGCCACCGGCAAGGCGCTGGATGGCACGCCGGGCAACACCGCCTACACCGCCACCATCGACAACCCGCGCAACAAGGCCTTCGTCACGGCATGGAAGGCCAAGTTCAATCGCCTGCCGACCGACAACGAAGGACAGGCCTACAACGGCATGCAGGTGATGTTCGAGGGCGTGAAGAAGTCGGGCAGCGTGAAGCCGGCCGACGTCAGCAAGGCGCTGCGCGGTGCGCAGATCGACTCCATCTACGGGCAGGTGACCATGCGTGCCGCCGACAACCAGCTGCTGCTGCCCAACTACGTGGCGCGCGCCAAGTCCGTCGATGGCGCCATCGTGCCGGTGATCGAACACACCTTCCCGCCGTCGCTGGTGCCCGCACCGTCGCCGCTTTGCAAGATGAGCTGAGGCAGGTCGATTCATGAAGCAGGTGCTGATCACCGGCGGCGGTGGCTTTCTCGCGGCATGGATCGCGCGTCGGCTGGCGGCGCGCGGATTGCGGTCGAGGTTGTTCGATGTTCCGGGCGCTCCGCGCACCGCGAACGGCATCGTCGATCCGCGGCATTCGTCGCTGCTCGAATGGTGGGAAGGCGACATCCGAAAGGCCGACGATATACGCGCCGCGATGGACGGCTGCGACGGCGTCGCACACCTCGCGGGCGTACTCACGCCGGCCTGCAGCGCGGACCCTGTGCGCGGCGCGGAGATCAACCTGATCGGCTCGCTTCACGTGTTCGACGCCGCACGCGCGCAAGGCCTCTCGAAGGTCGTCTACGCCAGTTCGGCCGGCGTGTATGGGCCCGCGCATTCACGCCATCCGGAGCCGGCGACGCACTACGGCGCGTTCAAGCTTGCGGTCGAAGGCGCTGCGCGTGCCTACTGGAACGAGCATCGCATCGCGAGCGTGGGCTTCAGGCCCTTCGTGGTCTATGGCCCGGGCCGCGAGACCGGCGTCAGCGCGGGGCCGAGCCTTGCATGCCAGGCGGCCGTGCGCGGCACTCCCTACACGATCGGCTTCACGGGTACGTGCGGGCTGGTCTATGTCGACGACGTCGCGCAGGCTTTCGAAAACGCGCTCTTCGCACCCGCGGAAGGCGCGAAGGTCTTCAATATCGTGGGCCAGATGCACTCGATCGACGAGGTGATCGCCGAGATCCGGCGACAGGTGCCAGATGCCGATCTGCGTGCCGAAGGTCCGCCGCTGACGATCGCCGCCGACGTGGCCGAAGAAGGCCTCGATGCATTGCTCCCGGCACACGGACGAAGCACGCTCGCCGACGGGATCGCCGCGACTCTTTCTCACTACCGTTCGCTCCAGGGTTCTGCATGACCACATCGACCGCTAGCAAGCGACACGCACTCGTCACGGGCGCACCCGGCGGTATTGGCCGCGGCATCTGCTTCGCGCTGATCGAGCAGGCACAGCGCGACGGCGCGGCGATTCACATCACCGCGGCGGCATCACGGCCGGGTGAACGCCTGGACCGACTCGTGGATGAGCTGCGGTCCGCGGGTGCCACCGCCACCGGTGTCGCCGGCGATCTCACCGATCCCTCGAGCTGCGCGGACATCGTGGGGCAGGCCATCGATCGCGGCGGTGATCTCAGTGCGCTGGTGTGCAATGCGGGCGCATCGGGGCCAGGACGCCTCGCCGACCTGCCCGCTGCCCAGTGGGACCGCACCTTCAATCTCAACGTCCGCGCGGTGTGGCTGCTCGCGCAATCGGCGCGCCCTTCGCTCGCGCGCACAGGCGGGTCGATCACGGCGATTGCCTCCATGTCGGCGCACCTGCCGCACCCGGGGTATGGCGCCTACGCGCCGGCCAAGGCCGCGTTGGTGATGCTCTGCCGCCAGCTCGCTCAGGAATGGGCACATGAAGGCATTCGCGTGAACAGCGTGAGCCCCGGCATGATCCGCACCCCGCTGACCGAGGCGGCCTACGAAGATGAGGAAACGCATCGCGGCCGCCGCGCGCTCGTCCCGCTGGGACGAATCGGGACCGTCGCGGACATCGGTGCCACGGTGGCTTTTCTCGCAAGCGCGGGAGCGTCGTACATCACCGGCCAGAGCATCATGGTGGACGGTGGAATTTCCGATCACATGCTCAGCTTGATTCCCGGGAGACCGGGGAAGCCGGCGATCGCGGACTAGCTGGCGCCAGTCCGACCATGCGGCGCCCGTCGCAGGCGCGCGCATGGAATGAAGCTATGACCTTGCGTCAGGGCTTTTGACGCTCGGGCGCGTCAGTGTTGCCACCGCGCGAAAGCTCGCCGGCCTGGTTGGCCTGCTTGGTCGCTGCGCGGCGCTTGGCGTTTGCGGACTTGCGGTCCGAGCGCGAAACCTTGGGCGCCGTCGTGGGCTGGGCCTGGCCCTCGCCGATTTGCGGACCACGTGCGGCAGCTGCGCCTGCATCTTTGCGCTCGCCACGTGCCTCAGACCGCTCGGCCGGCGTGGTCGGCGCGACCGGACGCGCCTTGCCTTGCGAAGGATCGACCTCACCGCTCGATTGCGCAAATGCAGTCGTCGCGATCATCGGGATCAGGGCAAGACCAGCAGTCAGAAGAATTTTTCGCATGGGGACCTTTTTTCGAAGTTGAGAGTGGCCCACGACGTGGGCGCGTGCATCTTGCCAAGAGTCCCCAGCCATGTCCACATCGGGTGTTGCGCCCCGCCATCGGCGTGGACATAGGGCAACGGAGTCAACCCATCAGTACCGGGTTGCGACGGCTTTCATCGATTCGCCGCTGCCGGTTGGCTTCCCTGCACTCGGCATGCTGAGCAGCCCTGGGCTGCGCGCAGCTCTTGTTCACGCATACGGCGCGGGCGATGAAGGAATAGCCACTGCATGCGGCGACAGGGTTGGCCTGCAGACGAAGTGGCTGATGCGAAGGAACGGGCCGTGGCCGCACTGGCGTCATCTTCTGGGCATCGCGCTCGGCGTCGATCTCCGCGAGATTTGTGCCCTCGACGGTCGCGGGGGTCTCATTGCCCGCGGCCCTTTCCACAGGCGCGCGCACTTCGGGCTTTGCCTGCACATGCCGCGCGCGCTCGTCCTGCGGAATGGACGGCAGCATCGCCTGGGCACTCGCGTTCGGCACGGTAAACACCGACTCGATGCTCGAGCGGTCCGGCAGCCCGACCGGGCCGGCATCGCTCACGCGCAGTTTGTTCCATGCAAAGAAGGCGAGGAACATCACGATCGGCGGCACCAGTACGAGTAGCAGCATGCTGCGCAGCGCGGGCATGTCCGAGAACTCGGGCCGGTCGAAGGACTTGCCGTCCGTCACCGCGTTCTCGCCGGACTGTTCAGCATCGGCCTCGTCCGCGTCCAGTTGCTCGCTCTCGTCCGACGCAAGGAACGAGCCGCCGCAAGCACGGCAGCGGGCGGCCCCTCTGCGATTGAGGGTCTGGCAGAAGCCACAGGTGGCGAAGACGGCGTCCTTCGGGTGCAGCATGATCTCCACCAGATCGCCGAGCTGCGCATAGGCGACGGATGGCGCCGCCGTTGGCCAGATGGAATTCGCAGAGGTAACGAGTTGCATGCTGGGCTCCTTCATCCGTTGCGCCTCAAGTCCGACTCGCGCCAGCCGCGACCGATGAAAGCCACGCGCGTGTCAAAGCAACTTTTGTCGACGCAAGGAGGGAGCGTGCTTGTAAGACGGCGCCTGTATTTGCAGCGCCAAAACACTGAAGCGACGTTCGCTACGAACAGTCACCGAAGTGTCGAAATGCATCGGTCGAATCCGATGCGAGCTCGCAAGACCGATCCGCTGTCGGCCTCGTCGTATCAACGTGCTGGAGTCAGCGGGCCTTCAGCACCGTGAAGTCGAGATAGGCCGTCGGCGCGAAGCTCTCGCTCGTCTCTTCCGGCTTCTCGGCGCTCGCCTCGGGCACCGAGGGAACGAATTCCATGAAGTCGGTGGCCGGGAAGGTGGCGTCGTGGCGCGCTGCTGCGAGCTGCTGCGCCTGCCGCTCACGGGACTTCTCGCGCAGGCGAGCCAGATCGGCGCGCACCTCGGCGAGCGTTCGCATGGGCTTTTCTTCAGGGGCTTGCGTCTTCGCTACAGGCGCGACCACGGGCTGATCGACAACCGGTGCCACCTGCTGCGGAATCACCACTGGCACAGGCTTCTCGGCCTGCTCGATCTTGGGGGGAGCGACCACAGCCGGAGCCACGATCTTCGCCTCCACGCCAGGCGATGCAACCCTTTGGGCTTCCACCGGCCGAACGGGACGCGCCGCTCGACGCGGAGCCGGCGCGGGCTTCGCGAACACGGGCCTTGTGAGAAAGGCCACGAGTTCCTTGTACAGGCGCTGGAACGTTCCGAGAGACTGGGTTGCTTCCATGATGGCGTGCGGTTTGGAGTTTCGGGCGATTGTCCTGTTACACGGACTGAATGCAAACGGGTTACAGCGCGTCGCACAGGTCGATTCGCGCAAAAATGCACGGGCCTGCTGATGCTGATGGCACTTCAAGCTCTCCAGAACACCGGGATGCCGTAGCGGGCGCAAGTGGCGAGCGCCTGCACCTCGTCGAGTTCCTTGACCACGACGGCGGCGGTAAAGCTCGATGGCAGCAGCGCAATGTGGGGGAATGGGGCAGCGGGTTCGCTTTGGAGAGGACGCTCGGTCGCGTCGTGAGTATTGTTTCGGTGCATCCTCCCGATGTTTGAAGAGCCTGTCTGCTGCGCCCACCAGACTCCTCCGAAAGAGTGGCGCCAAGCATCAGTGAGACATTAGTTTTCATTTCAAAAAAGCCACCTGCAACGGTCCATTCCATCTTCGTGAAATACGTCGCAGGCACACTACACGCTGTCTCGAACGGTATGGCAAATGCCGATCCGACCATGCGAGTATCGAAATCCGAAACGAAAATTCCTGCGACCGGCTAAGCAATTTCCAATGAGCATTTACGTCATCGATGACCACCCCCTGATGCGCGACGCCGTCTCGATGGTGCTGCGGCGCGTGCGTCCGGCCGCCAACATCGTCGAGCTCGACCGCCTCTCCAGGCTTTCGAGCGCCATCGACAAGCATGGCGCGCCCACGCTTTTCTGTCTCGACCTGAATCTTCCCGATGCCAGTGGCTGCTCGGGCGTCGTGTCGCTGCGAGAAGAGTTCTCGGATGTTCCGCTCGCGGTCTACTCCGCGTCGCCGGCTGAAGACATGGAACAGCTCTGTCTCGCAAGCGGCGCAGACGTCTACATCGACAAGGCCACCGGCTCGACGAGGCTCGCCGATTCGCTGCGCGCCCTGCTCTCAGAAGACACCGACGCCGACAGCGACGGTGATGAAGCCGACACTCCGGCAGGTGCAGCAGCCGGCAAGTTGACCAAACGGCAGGTGCAGCTCGTCGAGTGCATCGCTCGTGGGTACGGCAATCGCGAAATTGCCGAGCACCTTCAGGTCAGCGAGCACACGATCAAAGTGCACATGTACCGTCTGTTCAAGCGAATCGGTGTCACGAGCCGCACGCAGGCGCTGCACTACGCACGGATCAACGGCCTGCTTCCTTCGAAGCACTGAGCGCCGAGCCGCCAGGCGGAATCAGGGCGCCGGCGGCTGCGTTTTGAGATAGGGCATCGGGTCGACCGCATTGCCCTTTCGCCGAAGCTCGAAGTGGAGCTGGGTCGAGCTCGAATCGGTGCTGCCCATCTCCGCGATCTGCTGACCCGCCTTCACCTGCTCGTTCTCGCGCACCAGGATCTTGCGGTTGTGCGCGTAGGCCGAGATGAACTCGTCGTTGTGCTTCACCATCACGAGGTTGCCGTAGCCGCGCAGCTTCGAGCCGACGTACACCACGCGCCCGCTGGCTGCCGCCACGACCGGGTCACCCGGCTTGCCGCCAATGTTAATGCCCTTGTTGGTGCCCCCGTTGAAGCGGCCGACGACTTGTCCGGAGGCTGGCCAAAGAAAAGTCCCGGCCGCTGCGCCAGGCGACGGAGAAGCCGCGACTCTCGGCGCATTCGAGCTGCTGGATTTCTTGCTCGCGGCGGCCGCACGGGTCGAACCACTCTTGCGTTTCGGATCGGCCTGCTTCGCGCGGGCCTGCTGCGTCTCAGCGTCGCCCGACGCCTTGGCGGTGGCGGAATCCGCGCGCGAGACTTTCGGCGATGAAGAAGCACGCGAAGACTGCGTTTCCTTCGGCGATGTACCGCACGCCACGACCAACGTGCACATCAACACACCGAGGGCGTAACGAAGACCCGAAACGATTCTTGGATTCTGGGGAATGTTTAGGAACTGACCCGTGCGGGTCGATGGCCGGACGGCCCGATCTCTCTCTTGCATGTCGCGCTAATGTACCGGCCCTCGGCGTCCGATCGCCGAGCCCGCATCAGCGAATCGTCGAGAGCCGGCCGAAGGCCGTACCGCATCCCATGGTGCTCGAGCATTCCCTGACTAGTTCCGCCGATCGCGTGACCTGGTCGTTCATGCGATCGTTGATGGTTTTCTCTCCGCGAAGGCGCGGCGCCAGCGCGAACCAGACGGCACCGATCGCACCAATGGCCGCCATGACATAGATCCAGTACGAGTCCATCTGAAATCCCTTGTTGAGTTGGCAGGCAGTCTGCCTGCTCATCCGGGGACTTGCCTATACGCCGTTCGGACCGCCCTGTGCAGAAGCGCACGGTCGGTACGGGTCAGATTTCACGATTCGTATCGGTCTCTGCCTTCGAGGCCTTGGCCGCTGCATCCGCGCGAACCCAATAGAACTCCTTGCGGGTGCTCGCCGCGCCCACGCTCGGGGTCCGGCGCGATGCCTCCGAAGGCGTGGAGCGAATCACCCCTCCCGCCTCGCAGTACAGCGGCAGACCCAACGGCGTACGGCGATGCGCTTCGAGCAACTGGCGCAACGGAATGCGGATGCTCTCGATCGAACGCGAGGACGAACGTACCTTCACGAATTCGCGCGTCACGATCAGCTTGCTTGCCGGCTGGAATTCGTCGAAGTCCCGTTCGCCGCGCGTCTGCCATGTGGCCTCGACGGCGGGCGCCATCATGACCGAATCGGGCGTCGGGTAGCCGCGAAGGTGCGCGCTGTCTGCGGCAGCGAGGCACGCCAGCAGATGCGGCGTGAGTTCGATGGTGACCAGTCCAGGCCGCGTGGAGCCGCGCGCGGAAACTTCGATGACCGCCTTTCGCGCGGTGCTGCGCGCCCGTTCGGCACGCATGGCGCGCGCCCTGCGCCGCCGCGCCCTGACATGCGCGAAAGCCGCGAGCCCGGCCACCGGCGTGGCGACGGCAACGAACTTGATGGCAAAGAGTTCGTGTCCTGAAAGGATCACCAGGAGGCCCCCGGGCAGTCGAAGCGGCGGGCCGCAGAAGAAGAGTCGGGCATCGGGAAGTGGCGCGTTCGCAAGTCGTACAAGCGGCTCGCAGCCGCGCACGCATATTACCTGTGAACAGATGTTTCACAGGCGCGGCAAATACGGATGCGCGTCAGCTGCCGGTGACCCAGCGTTTCCACCAGGGGCGGGGCGGCTCCGGCGGCTTTATCGCGAGCTGCTGCAGCTGGCTGGTTCTCTGTCGCCTGCGCAACTCGACCTCCAGTGCATGCGCCACGCCATAGGCCGACTTGTCACCGCGCGAGGCACGCGCGCGCCAACCTTGTGCGTAGGCAATCAATTCCTCTTCGTCGAGGCTCGCGAGTTCTTCATGGGAGGGGACGGCGGACATGGGCTCGACCAGTAGCAGGCAATTTGGCAGTTCCCCAGAATCTACACGAGGCAGCGTCGGGAGTTCACGCCTATGACGAATGCCATACGAAGATCCGGTTCGCGCGCCCGGTATGCTCCTGCCGCATTCGTCAACGCATTGAACGGAACACCGCCTTGCAACACGATCTTCACCTCGACGGCTACGTCAGCTTCACGATCGCGATCCTGCTGCTCTTCGTCGGCAAGGCGTGCACCCGGCGCTTCGAGTTGTTGCGGCGCTACAGCATCCCGGAAGCGGTCATGGGCGGACTGGTCTGCATCGTGGTGGTCAGCGCGCTGTATCTGGGCATCGGGCTGAAAGTGGACTTCCAGCTTGGCGTCCGCGATGTCCTGCTGCTGTATTTCTTCGCGGCGATCGGCCTGGGTTCTGACGTGCGGACCCTGCGTCAAGGTGGACGCCCGCTCGTAGTGCTCGTGGCCCTCTCCAGCGGCTTCATCGTGATGCAGAACCTCATTGGCATGGCGATCGCAAGCGCGTTCGGGCTGGACCACCGCGCCGGTCTGCTGACCGGCTCGGTCTCGCTGACCGGCGGCGTGGGCACCACGCTCGCATGGGCGCCCCATTTCGCCCGCGACCTCGGCATCGCCGATGCAGAGACCCTCGGTCTCGCAAGCAACATGGCCGGCCTGATCGCGGCTTGCGCCATCGGCGGCCCCATCGCGGCCTTCCTGCTGCGCCGCCACAACCTGAAGTCATCAGCGGAGGCGGCGCTGCCCGCCGGCGGGCACTACGAGGACGAGGATCGCGCACGACTCGACTACAACAGCGTGCTGATGGCCTTGCTCTGGCTCAACGTTGCACTGATCCTCGGCCGCGGCGTGAGCGACGCGATCGCGCTGACCGGACTGCGACTGCCGGCATTCGTCGGTTGCCTCATCGCCGGCATCCTGGTGCGCAACATCACGGCGATGTTCACGCAACAGAAAGGTCAGCTCTGGCACTGGGAGCGGATGCGCGCCGGCGTGTCGCTGATCTCGGACATCTGTCTCGGCGTGTTCCTCACGATGGCGCTGATGGGCTTGCAGCTCTGGCAGATGCACGGCGTCGCCACCTTCGTGCTGACTGCGCTGACGCTTCAGGTGCTGGCGGCGATCGCGTTCACCGTGCTGGTGGTGTTCCGCTTCATGGGCCGCGACTACGACGCGGCCGTGGTCTGCGCGGGCTTCGGCGGCATCGCGCTGGGTTCGACCGCCACCGCCATCGCCAACATGAGCGCAGTCACGCGCGAGCACGGCACCGCGCCTCGCGCGTTCATCGTGGTGCCGCTGGTATGCGGCTTCTTCATCGATCTGGTGAATGCCTTGGTGATCGGGTTCATGGCCCGTTGAGCACGGGTCAGAGAAACGCAGACAGTTTCTGCGCAGCGGCCTTGAGCAGCTCGAACTCCTCATCGTCGAGGTGGATCGCCTCGGTGTCGAAGTGCGAAAGCGTGCCCCAGAGATCGCCTTCCGGTGTGACCACCGGAACGCTGTGGTACGACACCACCACGCCACGGTAGGGATGCCCGAGCAGCCTCTCGTCCACTGCAGAGTTGTCGGTGCGAAACGAACCATCGCGCAACGCGAAGCGGCAGAAGCTCACCTCGAACGGAACCGCGAGCAGATAGGCCGGACGTGCAGCATTCTTCTTATCGAAGAGGAATTCGTTGCGCAGCAGCGCACCCTCGAACCGATAGATCGCACTGAACCGATGCGGCACGCCTGAGTTGAGCCACGCGAGTGCTTCTTCGACACCCGAACTGCGCACCACATCCAGAAACGCCTCGACGCTGCGTAAGTTCATGCGAACAGTCTACGCCGGCCCAGTGACGCAGAGATGGCGCGCACACCATCTGAAGCAATCGCCCACCCGCTGCGGGTGAGACAAAACGCGATTCAGATGCACCCCACAATGCGAGCCATTCTCATTTGCGCTTAAAAGGGTGCCCAGCGCCTCCCTTCAAAGAGGTGCCATGTCGGTCGTAGAAACTATGGCGATCACAAGGAGCAACAACATTCGCACCCGAGGCCCATGCCAAAAGCTCCTTCCAACGTCAGCCCTCTGATCCCGACACTAGCCCGGCGCATCGTCGAGATGATCCGGCGCGAAGGGTACCCGGTCGGCCACAGGCTGACCGAGCAGGCGCTGTGCGAGGAGCTCGATGTCTCCCGCTCGCCGGTGCGAAAGGCGCTGCAGTTCCTGCAGGAGGCTGGCGCAGTCACCTCGGAACGCAATCGCGGATTCCAGGTGGCGCGGATGCCCGCCGAACTCGGTGAGCTGGAGTTGGCGCCGAATCCAGCGTCAGCCGGGTCGTCGAGTACGGCACCCGCCTCGACCGGGCCCGACTTCACCGGCAATGCGAGGAGCACCTCGTGCTGATCGATCTGCTGGTGAAGGGCGAACGCATGGAGGCGTCGCAATTCCTGCGGCAGCACCTCAACACGGCGAGGATCACAAAGATCGGAAAGGACGACGAGCGCTCGCGCGGTGCGTCGGGCGACGACTCAACCCTCGGCGGGCGCCACTGACGCGCCTTTGATCCGCGAAGGGCGAATGGACAGCAGCGAACACGAGCGCATGGATCTCGCTGCCCTCGAAGCGAGGGTTGGCCGCGCGCATCTGCGGCAACGCCTGAGCATCGAGGCCGAGCTCGAGGCTCGCGTCATCCGCCGGCGCACGCGCTCCTTCGGACTCGGAAACCTGTATTCGCTCAACGCCCTGGTCCGCATCGGGCTCTTGCTGACCGGGATGCACGGACGCGGATTGCGCAACGTGCTGAACATACAGCTGCGGAACAACGAGGTCCGGCTCACGCGTCTGCCGCCTGCCTTCGAAGGATTCAGACTGCTGCACCTGAGCGACTTGCACATCGACATGAGCGAGGCTCATCTCGAGCACCTTGTCGAGACGGTGCGGGGCGTTGCGCATGACATCTGCGTGCTGACCGGGGACTTCCGGTTTCGCAACTTCGGGCCGTACGGTCCCACACTGGATGCGCTGGCACTCTTGCGGCCACATTTGGGCGAATCGGCGTACGCGGTGCTGGGCAACCATGACACCGTCCGCCTGGTGCCGGGCATGGAAGCGATGGGCATCAGCGTGCTCATGAATGAATCTGTGCGAATCGAACGCGACGGCGATTCCCTGATGCTGGCGGGCATCGATGATGCGCATTACTTTCGAACGCACAACTTTCACAAGGCCGCGGCGGATCTTGCGCCCGACGATTGCGCGATCCTGCTTTCGCACACACCCGAGCCCTATCGCCTTGCAGCGCACGCCGACTTCAGCCTGATGCTGAGCGGGCACACCCATGGCGGGCAGATCTGCCTGCCCGGCGGCATCCCGATCATCACGGGATCGCAGGCTCCTCGCGCCACTGTGCGGGGGGCGTGGCAGCACCGCGGGATGGTCGGATACACCTCGGTCGGCTGTGGGTCGTCGATGGTCGATGTCCGCTTCAATTGCCTGCCCGAGGTCACATTGCATCGGCTGCACCGCGGCTGATGCGCTACGGCATATTGCGCGGCCACCGCCGATGGTGCACGCTTCGCGGCATGAAACGCCGGACGGTCCTGGGCACTGCCTGCGCCCTTGCATTGGTGCAGAACAGTCCGCGCGCGGGCGCGGCCGACAAGGTGCTGCGCCTGGGATGGGTGACCGCACAGGAAGCCGCCAGCCTGACGCCGATGGTCACCGCGCTGCGCGCCTCGCTGGCCAGGCTGGGCTACGTCGAAGGCCAGAACGTCTCCATCGCGTTCAGGTATGGCGACGGCTCTGCCGATCGGGTTCCTGAAATGGTCGCGGAACTTCAGCGCCTGCCGATCGACATCCTGCTCGTGCAGGGCGGCCCGGCGGTGAACGTCGTGGCCGGCCTTCCGGTGGCCGTTCCTGTGGCCTACGTCTACAGCGGCGATCCTGTCTCGGCCGGCTTCGCGAAGAGCCTTGCGCACCCCGAATCGAATATGACCGGCCTGACGCTGCTGGCCGCCGAGATGAATGGCAAGCTGCTGGAGATCCTGCGCGAGATGCTTCCGACAGTGCGCGATGTGGCCATCGTCGCCAACCCCGAACACCCCGGCTGCAATATCGAGCGCGACTACACCGACGGCGCGGCAAGGCAGCTCGGCATGCGGACCGAATACTTTCCCGCGCGAACGCGCGAAGAGTTGACGTCGTCGCTCCAGGCGATGGCCGATTCGCCGGCGCGTGCCGTGTCGATCTTCAGCGACAGCTTCGCGGTGTCCAACCGGCGGCAGATCCTCGATTTCGCGATTGCGCGAAAGATGCCCGTCATGACGGGCTGGCCGGTCTTCGCGGACAGCGGTGCGCTCTGCACCTACGGGCCGCGCCTCGTGGACTCGTACGCACGGCTCGCCTCATATGTCGACCGAATCGCCAAGGGTGCCAAACCGGCAGACTTGCCGATCGAGCGGCCCACCACTTTCGAGTTGGTGCTGAACGTCAAGACCGCCAACGCGATCGGGCTCCAGCTGCCGCAGTCGCTGCTGGTGCGGGCCAATCGCCTCATCAGTTGAGGGCTTGAATCCATCGTCGGCCACTTTGCTGCGTACGCGAAGGCCGCGCCCATCGGTTCACGCCCGGCCGCGGACCATGTCGAGCAGGCGACCCACGATGCGCTCGCCATCGGCCCGCAGGCCGTTGTGGGCGTACTCGTTGGTCACCCAGGCCCGCAGCCCACGAACGCCACGAGCCGTCTCCTCGGCAAATGATCGCTCCACGTAGACATCGTCGACGTACACGGTCGCTGCCACCGGGACCTCATTGCGGGCGAGTCGGTCCGCGTCGTACAGGCGTGGCCATGGATGCTCGGCCAGCAGCTGCGCCACCTCGCGGTGCGCGCGCAAGCCCGAGTAGTCGTCCCACATCCAAGGGAAGACGTGCTCTGCGCCGAGGAGGTCGCCGGTCAGCGCCTCCTCGGGCGCGAGCCGGTGTGCCGACCAGAGGGTGGCACCGCCATCGGCGTACGAGGACTCATGGAGCGTCGCGTAGATCGGATTGCGCTCCCAGGGTGACGCCATCTGCGCGTCGATCATGAATGCCGCCGAGCCGAAGGGCAGCTCGAGCAGGTGATGCAGCCGTTCGAACCCGGCGCTGTCGCCGAGCCACATTCCGGTCTGCCGAAACCGACGCGATGTGAGGCGGTCGCCGTTGGGCAAGCGGACGTCTTCCTCGTCGAGCCGGCGCAGGATCGTCCGCAAACGATCGAGGTCTCCTGGGTATCGGGCGTGATAGCGCTGATTCGCTTCGCACACACGCACCCATGTCGCCGCGTAGACCTCGTCGACCGGCCGATTCGTGATCGGCGCGAGGCCGCCGGTGATGAGGACCTCCCGCAGGCCCTCGGGGGCCAGCGACAGATAGGTGAGCGAGGTGAAGCCCCCGAAGCTCTGACCGAGCAGACTCCAGCGCAGGGCGCCGAGTTCAGCGCGGATCAGTTCGAGGTCGCGCACGATCGAGTCGGCGCGGAAATGCGTGAGGTACTCGGCTTGGTCGGCAGGCGCTGCCCCTGGGATGACTGGCCCGACGGGCGTGGAGCGCCCTGTGCCCCGCTGGTCAAGCAGCAGGACCCGGAAGTCGGTAAGGGCACGCGCCATCCACCCTGAGGGCGGGCTCGTCGGGCGAGCGGCCTCGAAGCCTGGGCCGCCCTGCAGGAACACGAGGTAGGGGCGATCAAGACCGTCTAGTGCAGCAAGCTCGCGCGTGAACACACTGATCGTGCCGCGCAGCGGGTCGCCGTGAACCAAGGGAACCGAGTGCTCGCGCTCGGTCAAAACTGCCCCGGGCATGCGGTAGGTCGTACTCATGGCTCGCATTAGAACCCGAACGTGCGCTCGCCTCGGGCGCGACCCGATTGCCTGCGGCGGCCCATTCTCGATTCGGGTAGTGCTGAAAAATGTGGTGCAGTCAGCCCTTCGCGGGAGGTGCCTCGGCCGGTATGCCTTCCAGATCGGCCATCCATACCGCCGCTTCAGAATCGCTCGGCGCACGCCAGTCGCCTCGGGGCGACAGCGACCCGCCGGACCCGACCTTCGGCGCATTCGGCACGCAGCTGCGCTTGAACTGGCTGGTCTTGAAGAAGCGATAGAGGAAGGTGCGCAGATGGCGCCGGATTTCGGCGAGCCCGTACTCGTTGCGCTCGGTCTGCAACTCATCGGGCCATGCGCCGAGCGTGCGGTCATGCCAAGCCTGGTAGGCCAGGTACGCGACCTTCGTCGGCCGGAAGCCGAAACGCAGCGTGTAGTAGAGATGAAAGTCCTGCAGCTCGTAGGGGCCGATGGTGTCCTCGGTGCGCTGGCCCGGCTGCGCGCGCGCATCCGAGCCGGCCGCGGCGGTCGCGGGCACCAGTTCGGGGCTGACTTCGGTGTCGACGATGGCTTCGAGCACGCGGCTGCCTTCGGCGCCGATCTCGTTCTTCTCGGCGACCCAGCGCACCAGATGCTTGATGAGCGTCTTGGGAACGCTCGCGTTCACGTTGTAGTGCGACATGTGGTCGCCCACGCCATAGGTGCACCAACCAAGCGCCAGTTCGCTGAGATCGCCGGTGCCGACCACGATGCCGCCATGATGGTTCGCGAGCCGGAAGAGATGACTGGTGCGCTCGCCCGCCTGCACGTTCTCGAAGGTGATGTCGTACTGCGGCACGCCGTCCTTGAAGGGGTGGCCGAGGTCGACCAGCATCTGCGTGCAGCTCGGGCGGATGTCGATCTCCTGCGCCGTGCAGCCGACCGCGCGCATCAGCGCGTGCGCCTGCCCGAGCGTGCGATCGCTCGTCGCGAAGCCGGGCATCGTGTAGCCGAGGATGTTCGACCGCGGGATGCCGAGACGGTCCACCGCCTTCGCGCAGACCAGCAGCGCGTGGGTCGAATCCAGCCCGCCCGAGACGCCGATGACGAGCTTCTTGATGCCCGCTGCCTCCATGCGCTGCACCAGCGACTGCACCTGGATGTTGAACACCTCGTGGCAGCGGTCGTCGCGATGCGCCGCATCGGCCGGCACATACGGAAAGCGCTCGACCTTGCGCAGCAGTTCGCGCGATGCAGGCCGCGGGATCTCCAGGTCGAAATCCACCGTTCGCCACGTCTGGAGCACCGCGCGATGCTTCTGCGCCGACACGCCGAAGGAGTTCTGCCGCATGCGCTCGCGCGCCAGGTGCTCGAGGTCCACGTCCGCGCAGATCATGTGCGAGCTGTTGCTGAAACGCTCGCTCTCGGCCAGCATCTCGCCGCTTTCGTAGATCAGCGCCTGCCCGTCCCACGCGAGATCGGTGGTCGATTCGCCGATCCCCGCCGACGAATAGAGGTACGCCGCGAGGCAGCGCGCCGAATGCAGGCTCACGAGCTGATGCCGGTAGGCCGACTTGCCGATCGTGATGTTCGATGCGGAGAGGTTGACCAGCACCGTCGCGCCTGCAAGCGCCGCATGGCTCGACGGCGGGATCGGCACCCACACGTCCTCGCAGATCTCGACGTGCAGTTTCAGCAGGGGCAACTGGCGCGCACGCAGCATCAGGTCGGTGCCAAAAGGCACGCGCTGTCCGAACAGCTCGATCTCGGTCGCGAGCGCCGAATCGGCTGCCGCGAACTGGCGCGCCTCGTAGAACTCGCCGTAATTCGGCAGGTAGGTCTTCGGGAACACCCCGAGCACGCGCCCGCCCGCAACCGCCGCTGCGCAATTGAAGAGCCGGTGATCGACGCGAAGCGGCAGACCCACCACCGCGACCGCGTTCACCTCGCGCGAGGCCTCGACGACCGTCTGCAAGGCGGCCTCGCAGGCATCGAGCAGCGCGGCCTGGTGGAACAGATCGTCACAGGTGTAAGCCGAGAGCCCCAGTTCGGGGAACGCCACCAGCACGGCGCCCTTGGCGGCGGCTTCGCGGTACATCCGTACGGTTTCGGCGGCGTTGAACACGGGGTCGGCAACGCGATTGCGCGGGACCGCAACGGCCACGCGGGCAAAACCATGGCGGTACGGGTTGTGGAAATCGAGCGGAGTCGTCATGGACCGGATTTTGCAGGTACGCGCCGAAACAGGCGGAATCCGGGAATTTCTGTCGGCCTGGACTGACCCGCGCACGGGAACAGCGCCGAAGGTGGCACTCATGAGCTTCGGGCCTGATGGCGTACTGAAACTCAAGGAGAGCTGCATGACCGGGCTCAGCGAAAAGCAATTGGCATCGTTGCGGAAGAAGCTCGACCGGCGAGAGGCGGAGCTGTCGGCCGAGCTCGCGTCCATCAACAACGAGGCGATGGAGGCATCGGCGCACCTGCCGCCCTTGGAAGCCGGCGACACCGTCGATCAGGCCGACGCCCGGACCCACGAGACGATCCGCGACGGCGAGGCGCTGCGCGACGCGCTCGAACTGCGCCGCATCGCCGATGCCAGGGAGCGCATGCGTAACGGGCGTTACGGCCGGTGTATCGACTGCGATACGCAGATTCCGCGAGAGAGACTAGAGGTGCAGCCCTCCAGCGAGCGCTGCGTGCCCTGCCAGCGGCTTTACGAGGCGCATCACCCGGCCTGAAACGCCTGAGCCAGCGCGGGGCACCAATGGACATAGAGTTTTTGAATGAGTCTCTGGCACCCGAACCTCAGCTGGATCACGAACCAGCTCGCCGTCGGCGGAAGCTTTCCGCTCGAACGCGCGGATGCGCTCGCGCATGACCACCGCATCGCGGCGGTGGTCGACCTGCGCGGCGAGGCGGTGCCCGACGCGGTCGTGATGCGCCGCCACGGCATCTCGCTGCTGCATCTTCCGACCGAGGACATGTGCGCGCTTGAAACGCCCGACCTCGAGTACGGCATCCGTTTCGCGAATGAATTCCTCGATGCGAACAAGCGCGTGCTCATCCATTGCGAGTACGGCATCGGGCGCTCGGCCACGCTGGCCCTGTGCGTGCTCGTGCATCGCGGCATGCCGCCGCTCGAGGCGCTCGCGCTGCTGAAGAAGCAGCGCCCGCAGGTGGCACCATCGCCGCCGCAGTTCGAGTGCTGGCGCGCGTGGCTGGACAGCTATCGCTTCACTCGAGACGTCGACTGGAAGCTGCCCAGCTTTGACCAATTCACCGAGGTCGCCTACGTCCGTCCGAAGCGGCGCTGAGCCCCGTTGCCGCGCATCCGTGGAAAATGCGGCCCTGGCATGCGCGGCATGCCCGACGCGGGGAACCAACATGATCCACAGCGACCACGTGCTCCAGGCCCAACGCAGGCTGCGCGGCAGCCTGCTCGATGACCGCTGCACGCTGCCCTGGCGGCCGGCCCGGGAGTTCGCGGCGCAGATGCTCCTCTACGTCGAGGACCCGCTCCAGTGCTGGCGCGTCGGGGTCGAATGCCTGCGCGAGCTGCTCGATGCCGATCGCGTCGATGGCGGCTTCGCGCAGCCTGGGCAGGCGCTCTACGCGCCACTGGCCGAATCGCTGCGGCCGGGCCGTGGGGTGCCCTCGGTGGTCGGTGCGGCAATGGACGCACGCGACCCGAGCCTGGCTGCCGTCTGGTCTTCCCACGACATGGTGATGTTTGGCGACGTCGCGAACGACGCGCGTTTCGGGCCCGCGATGCGCGCGCAGCTCTCCTCGATCGGCACCGGCGCCAAGCTGGCAATTTCGCTGCACGACGGCAACCGGCCGCTGGGACTGCTGTGCGCCGACTGGATCGAGCCCCGCTCCGGCTGGCAATCCGAAGCCTGCCTGCATCTGCCGCTGCTGGCGCGCTCGGTGCTCACACCGGTGCTGACAGCGGCGCGTTCACTCGGTGAAACGGACGGCGATCCGCCACCCGCCGTCGCCGGGCTCACGCCCGCAGAGCTCAAGGTCGCGCGCATGGCGGCGACCGGCATGAGCTACAAGGAAATCGCGCGTGAACTGGGGCGTTCGTTTTCGACGGTCGACCACCAGCTGCGCAGTGCGCGCGACAAGCTGGGCGTGGCGTCGACCGCACGACTCGCCAGCGTGCTGGCGGCCCGCTTCAGCCACTGACGAGGCCCTCCGGGCGAACCCTATCGCGAATCTTCGCGATGGAGTCGCGCGACCGCGCTGCCTAGACTCCGCCGGCAATACAAGCCCTAGCCCGGAGACATCGTGAAGACCTTTGAGAACACCGTGAACGGCCGCCTCGTCGGCTCGGCCCGCACTTTCGCATCGAAAAACCCCGCCACGGGCGAGACGCTCGGCCTCGTACCCCACTCCACGTCCGAGCAGGTCGCGGAGGCCGTCGCCGCGGCGCGCGCCGCACAGCCCGGCTGGGCTGCACGACCCGACGCCGAGCGCAAGGCGCTGCTGATGAAGGTCGCCGAGGCGATCAAGGCCAACAACGAGTACCTCGCCGAATGGGTCACGCGCGAACAGGGCAAGCCGCTCGGCGGCGTCGGTCCCGATCAGGTCCCTGGCGCGCGCTTCGAGATCTGGGGCTGCGAAGTCTGGACACAGGTGCCCGCGAGCCTGGAGCTGCCGGTGGAAGTCGCCTTCGAGGACGACACGCGCCGCGACGAAGTGCACCGCAAGCCCTTCGGCGTGGTCGCCGCGATCGCGCCGTGGAACTGGCCCCTGTTGATCGCCATCTGGCAGATCATCCCGTCGCTGCGCGCGGGCAACACCGTGGTGCTCAAGCCGTCCGAATACACCAGCATCGGCACGCTGGAGATGGTCCGGATCATTGCGGAAGTGTTGCCTCCGGGCGTGCTCAACACAGTGAGCGGTGGCGGCGACGTCGGCGCGGCGCTGGTGGAGAACACGGACATCGACAAGATCATGTTCACCGGCTCGACTGCGACCGGCGCGCGCATTGCCGCCACTGCGGCGCGCAACCTCGTGCCGACCACGATGGAACTCGGCGGCAACGACGCGGCGATCGTGCTGCCCGATGCTGATCCGAAGGCGATCGCAATGGGCCTCTTCTGGGGCGCCTTCCTCAACATGGGCCAGACGTGTGCCGCTGCGAAGCGCCTCTACGTGCCCGACAACCTGCACGACGCCGTGGTCGCGGAACTGAAGGTGCTCGCCGAAGCGATGCCGATGGGCAACGGCATGGAGCCCGGCGTCGCGATCGGGCCGATCCAGAACCGCATGCAGTTCGACAAGGTGGTGTCGCTCGTCGAGGACGCGAAGGCGCACGGCGCGACCATCGTGTGCGGCGGCAAGGAAACTGGCGGTGCCGGCAATTTCTATCCGATCACGCTGGTCACCGGGATCGCGGACGGCAGCCGCCTGGTGGATGAAGAGCAGTTCGGTCCGGTGCTGCCGATCATTCGATACAGCGATGTGGACTCGGCAATCGCGAGCGCGAACCGCCTCGACGTGGGACTGGGCGCGTCGGTCTGGTCCAGCGATATCGAAAAGGCCCGCACCGTCGCGTCGCGCATTCAGGCAGGCACCGTGTGGATCAACCAGCACGGCACGATTCACCCGATGGTGCCTTTCGGCGGCGTCAAGAGTTCGGGCTGGGGAGTCGAGTTCGGCATCGACGGACTCAAGTCCGTCACCCAGCCGCAAGTCATCAGCGTCAAGAAGTAACACGATCGAAATGCCGGCACCCTGGTTCGCGCAATCAGGGTAATCCGGCTTCCATGGCAACAGCCCGCTACGGCAGCATCGCTGTGAACGGCTGAGAGGGCACGCTTCTTGCGCGAAGCGTGTCCGAAAGAGCGCCCCATGGAAGACGTCTGCTACACCACCCTCGATACCCGCGATGCGGATGAACATGCCGCGGGCCTGAGCGCCTGGGACCAGCGCTACGAACAGATCTCCGCCGGTCGCTTCGACGGGCATGTCGAAGACCTGCATGTCGGTCCGGTGCAGATCTTCGTGGAGACCGCGAGCCGCGCCGTGTTTCAGTGCGGTATGCCGCGCCCCGGCACGCACACGATCGGGCTCATGCAGCCTGTGGAAGAAGGCGGCTGGTTCTGCGGTCATCGCCTGGATGACGAGAACATGATCATGATCGCGTCGGATTCCGAATTCGACCTGACCGCCGGCGCCGGCATGGCCGTGACCGGGATCTCGATCGACACTGCACACCTGGCCGCGCTGGCCACGCAACTTCGCGGCGGCGAGCATGCGGTGTTCCCGGCGCGCGGGCCGTGCGTGCTCAGCGCCTCCGATGCCGTGCAGGCCGGGCTGAGGAATCTCGTCGACACCGCGCTCTCGCTCGCGCGCCAGCAGCCCGCCATGCTGCAGCAGCCAGCGGCGCAGCGCATGCTGGCACTGTCGCTCTCCGAAGCCATGCTGGAGGGCTTCGCCGGCGACCGCCGCGAAGCCAGCGTGCGGCCCAGCGCTGCCGCGCGGCGGCGCATCCTCAACGCTGCGCGCGACTACATGCGCGCGCATGCCGACGAACCGATCAGCGTGCCCGACCTGTGCCAGGCGACCTGCGCGTCGCGGCGCGCGCTGCAGTACGCATTCGAAGAGATCCTTCGCCTGAGCCCTGTGACCTACCTGCGCATGATGCGGCTCAACCACGTGCGCGGCGAACTGCTCGCACACTGCGAAGACACCGTGGGCGACATCGCGGCGCGCTGGGGCTTCTGGCACCTGTCGCGCTTCGCGGCCGACTACCGGCAGCACTTCGGCGAGCTGCCCTCGGTGACCCGCGCGCGCGGCGCCGCGCGGCTGGTGTCGCTCGCGCACTGACCCGCTCGCCTCCCGCAAGTCTTGCCAAATCGGGATAACGGCCCTGCGGCCGGCGCTCGTACGCTCCGTCGAAACCACTCCTACAGCGACGTAGTACGACGATGCAGCCCACCTCGCCCAAGGCCTCCCGCCCTCTCTTCACGCGCGCAGCAGCGCTGACGGCCATCGCGGCCATCACTGCCTTCTCGGCCCTCTCCACCTTCACGCCGCCCGCGTACGCGCACGGCGGCGCGGCGCACATGGTGCCGCTGAAGAAGACGCTCGAACACTTCGGTGCGAACGTGCGCTACGACAGCTTCTCCGACGTCTTCACCATTGCGCGCAACAGCACGCTGGTGCGCGTCAAGCCGGGTTCGCGCACCGCGCTGGTGAACGGCCAGCCAGTGAAACTCGACGTGCCGGTGACGATGCGCGGCAAGACCGCCTTCGTCTCGCACGACTTCATCAACCAGGTGTTCCAGTCGGGCCTCGACAAGACCTTCGCGATCGAGCGCACGCCGAGTCCGCTCAACCCGCTGACCGCCGATGAAATCAACGCGGTCGTATCGATCCTCAAGGCCTCCGGCCGATACAAGCCCGGCTACCGCTTCACCGAGATCACGCTGAAGACGCCACCGAAGGACGAGGTATGGAACTTCGCCCTCACCGGCCAAGCGGTGCACGCGCCCCGCCGCGCATCGGTGGTGGTGCTGGACGGCAAGAACCTGATCGAAGGCACCGTCGATCTCGCCGCGCGCAGCGTGACGCGCTGGGAGCCCGTCGAAGGCGCGCACGGCATGGTGCTGATCGACGACTTCGCGACCGTGCAATCGGCGATCGAGGCCAGTCCAGAGTACGCGCAGGCGCTGCAGAAGCGCGACATCGCGGACGTGAAGAAGGTCGTCGCGACGCCGCTGACCGTCGGCTACTTCGACGGCAAGGATTCACTGAAGCAGGAAGACCGCCTGCTCAAGGTGGTGAGCTACCTCGACGTGGGCGACGGCAACTACTGGGCGCATCCGATCGAGAACCTCGTCGCGGTGGTGGACCTCGAGAAGAAGAAGGTCGTGAAGATCGAGGACGAAGGCGTCATCCCCGTGCCGCTCAAGCCCACGCCCTATGACGGCCGCGACCGCAAGCTCACCGCGCCGCACAAGCCGCTGGAGATCAGCGAGCCGGAGGGCAAGAACTACACCATCACCGGCAACACGCTTCACTGGCGAAACTGGGACTTCCATCTGCGGCTCGACTCGCGTGTCGGGCTGGTGCTCTCGACCGTCACCTACAACGACAAGGGCACGCGCCGCAAGGTGATGTACGAAGGCTCGCTCGGCGGAATGATCGTGCCCTACGGCGATCCCGACGTGGGCTGGTACTTCAAGGCGTACCTCGATTCGGGCGAGTACGGCATGGGCACGCTCACATCGCCGATCGAGCGCGGCCAGGACGCACCGGACAACGCAGTGCTGCTCGATGCCACGCTCGCCGACTACACCGGCGCGCCGGCCAAGGTGCCGAACGCGATCGCCGTTTTCGAGCGCTATGCGGACCCCGAGTTCAAACACCAGGAAATGGGCAAGCCCAACGTGAGCACCGAGCGGCGCGAGTTGGTGGTGCGCTGGATCAGCACCGTCGGCAACTACGACTACATGTTCGACTGGGTCTTCGCGGAGAACGGCACCATCGGCATCAACGCCGGCGCGACCGGCATCGAGGCGGTCAAGGGCGTGAAGTCGCGCACCATGCAGGACCCGACCGCCGCCGAGGACACACGCTACGGCACGCTGCTCGATCACAACATCGTCGGCACCACGCACCAGCACATCTACAACTTCCGGCTCGACCTCGATGTGGATGGCGAAGGCAACTCGCTCACCGAGATCGATCCGGTGGTCGAGAAGAACACGCGCGGCGGCCCGCGCACCAGCACCATGCAGACGGTGCAGCGCACCGTCGCGAGCGAGAAGGCGGCGGCGCAGAAGTTCGATGCTTCGACGATCCGTCTGCTGAGCAACCCGAACAAGGTCAACAAGGTCGGCAACCCGGTGTCGTATCAGCTCATCCCCTATGCGGGCGGCACGCACCCGATCGCCAAGGGCGCCAACTTCGCGAAGGACGAGTGGATCAACCACCGCCTGAGCTTCATGGACCGCCAGATCTGGGTCACGCGCTACAACGACGACGAGAAGTTCCCCGAAGGCAAGTACCCCAACCGCTCGGGCAAGGACACCGGCCTTGGCCAGTTCACTGCCGACGACCAGCCGATCGTGAACACCGACAACGTGGTGTGGCTCACCACCGGCACCACGCACGTCGCGCGCGCCGAGGAGTGGCCGATCATGCCCACCGAGTGGGTGCACGCACTGCTGAAGCCCTGGAACTACTTCGACGAGACGCCCACGCTGGGGCTGAACCGTCCAGCCACCCCAGCCAAGTAACCACGAGAGCATCCACCATGACTGACATCGACGATTCGACTTCCGATCACGGCACGGACACCGGCCGCCGCGAATTCCTCAAGACCGGCGCGGCGCTGCTCGCTGCGGCACCTCTGGGTGCGCTTGCGCAGGGGGCCTCTGCCAAGCCTTCGAGCGAGATCACGAGCTGGTCGGCCATCGCGCTGTCGCGCGCGATCCAGTCACGTAGCGTCTCGTGCGTCGAAGTGATGAACGCCTACCTTGCGCAAGTGGACAAGTTCAATCCCCGCGTCAACGCCATCGTCTCCCTGCAGGCGCGCGACGGGCTGCTGGAGCAGGCGAAGGAGCGCGACGCACAACTTGCCGCCGCGAAGAGCGCAGGCCGCACGGTCGGCTGGATGCACGGCTTTCCGCAGGCGCCGAAGGATCTTGCGGCGACCGCAGGCATCGTGACCACGCAAGGCTCACCGATCCTCAAGAACTACGTGCCGAAGACCGACGCGATCGTGGTCGAGCGCGCACGCAAGGCTGGTGCGGTTCTGATCGGCAAGACCAACACGCCGGAGTTCGGGCTCGGCTCGCACACCTACAACGCGGTATTCGGCACCACGCTCAACGCCTTCGACCCGACGAAGAGCGCGGGCGGCAGCAGCGGCGGCGCGGCCGTGTCGCTTGCGCTCAACATGCTGCCGGTGGCCGACGGCAGCGACATGATGGGCTCGCTGCGCAATCCGGCGGCGTGGAACAACGTGTTCGGCTTCCGCCCCTCCTTCGGCCGCGTGCCCTACGGGCCGACCAACGAGGTCTTCATCCAGCAACTCGGCTACGAAGGTCCGATGGGCCGGAGCGTGGCCGATCTTGCGATGCTGCTGTCGGTGCAGGCCGGTTTCGATGCGCGCGTGCCGCTGTCGATCGACCAGGACCCGGCCATCTTCACCAAGCCGCTCGACAAGGACTTCAAGGGCGCGCGCATCGGCTGGATGGGCGACTACAACGGCTACCTGCCGATGGAAGCCGGCGTGCTCGACACCTGCACCAAGGCGCTCAAGAACTTCGAGACCATCGGCTGCACGGTGGAAGCAGTGCAGCCGGATTTCTCGATGGATCGCCTGTGGAAGACCTGGCTCACGCTGCGCGGCTTCATCGTCGCAGGCATCGCGGGCGGGCTCTATGCCGACCCGAAGACGCGCGCCATGATGAAGCCCGAAGCGGTGTGGGAAGTCGAGAACGGCCTCAAGGTCACGGGCGGTGATGTCTATCGCGCGTCCATCGACCGCAGCGCCTGGTACCAGGCGCTCAACACGCTGTTCCAGCGCTACGACTACCTGGTGCTGCCGTCGGCGCAGATCTTCCCCTTCGATGCCAAGCTGGACTGGCCCAAGAGCATCGAAGGCAAGCCGATGGACACCTACCACCGCTGGATGGAAGTGGTCGTCGGCGGCACGCTGTCGGGCCTGCCGGTGCTCAACGTGCCAGCCGGCTTCGGCCCGAGCGGACTGCCGATGGGCCTTCAGGTGATCGGGCGTGCACAGGCCGACCTAGCGGTGCTGCAGCTCGGCCATGCCTACGAACAGGCGTCGAAGTACACCGCCACGCGCAGCCCGCTGCTGCTCGCGTGATTCAGGTGTACTGAACAGGGTCCCGATACTGCGGTTCTTCGTGGATCGCCCAGTAGGCGTCCTGCAGCCGCTGGGTGACCGGTCCCGGGAATTTCGGGACCGGCTTGCCATCGATCTTCGCGATCGGCAGCACGCCACCGCCGCTCGAGGTGATGAACACCTCGTCGGCACCACGAAGCAGGTCGACAGGCAGCGGCGCCACGCGTAGCGGGATATCCAGCCGCGCGCACAGCTCGATGGCTGTGCGCCGCGAAATGCCTTCGAGCACGCCATGGTCGGAGGTGTGCACGACGCCGTCCTTCACGGCGAACACGTTGAAGCCCGGGCCTTCGGTCACGCAGCCTTCGGCGTCGACCACACAGCTCGTGTCGTGGCCACGGTCGTAGGCGTCGAAGAGCGACTGCACGAGGTCGATCCAGTGGTAGTTCTTGACCGTCGGATCGACGGATGCCGGCGAGATGCGCTGGCGTGAACTCACGTGCAGGTCGATCCCCTGCGCCTGCTTCTCGGGCGACGCAATCCACACATAGGGCAACGCATAGGCATAGAAGCGGTTCTGCGCCATGCGCGGGTCGCGCGCGCCTTTCGGCGGCACGCCGCGGGTGCAGATCATCGCGACGTAGGCGTCCTTCAATCCGCCCGCGCGTACGCAGCCATGAAGGATCTGGCGCAGTTCGCCGCGGTCGTAGGGAATGCTCAGGCGGAGCTTCGAGAGGCTCGCGAAGAAGCGATCGAGATGGTCATCGAGCCGGAAGAACGCGCCCTGCCATGTGGTGGCGACGTCGTAGGTGGCATCCGAACGGGTAAAGCCCCAATCGAACAACGAAATCCTGGCTTCAGTGAGCGGCACGTAGGCACCGTCGGCGAAGGCGCAACCACCTTCGAATTGCCCAGCAAGAGGCGCGGCGGGAACGGACATGGGATCTCCTCGGAGGGTGAAGAACGATGAAGAACGATTTATTGTACGCTGTACAATTACCTTATTGAACATCGTTCAACAAAAAGGATCAAGCCCCATGCCCCGCCCTTCCGCGTCTTCACGCGCTGCTGCTGCCACCGCCCCACGGCGTGGCCGTCCTCCGAAGAGCAGGGGCCGGCCCCGCAACTCGGCGCTCGGTCCCCTGTCGATCTACGAAGCGGCGCTGGCCCTGATCGATGCCGACGGCCTTGCCGCATTCAACATTCGTGCGCTTGCGTCGAAGCTGGACGTCGCGCCCGCCGCCATCTACTGGCATGTGCCCAATCGGGATGCGCTCGTTTCCGGTGCCATCGGGTTGGTGCTGGGGGGGATTGCCAACGCCCTTCCCGCTGGCGCCTCATGGCAGGACGCGATTCGCGCCTTGATCAAAGGCTATCGCGAGGCCCTGCGCCGGCACCCGAAGCTGGCGCCCGCCGTGGCGACAGAACTGGCCTACAACGCTGACTTCGACGAACCGCTGCTGGACCACGTCGTCGCGGCACTGAAGTCTGCCGGCTTCAAGGGCGACACCCTCGTCGATGCCTTCAACGTGGTCGTGGCGGCGATGAGCAGTTTCGCGACCCTCGAGCTTTCAGTGGCACCGACCGAAGCTTCGGACTCGTGGCGCGATGCGTGCATGGCACGCATCGATGCGATCGATCCACAGAAGCACCCGGCCCTGCACAGCGAACGCGAGGCGCTGCGCAACAGGGCGTTCCTAATGCGTTGGTCCGACGGCATCCAGTCGCCGCTGGAACGCAGCTTCGATGCCTGGGTCGACGTGATCGTGCGCGGGCTCGAATCGCGCAGCCGGGCCCTGCGCCGGGCGTCGCGCACTGCGAAGTCCTGAGGCCCGCCATGGCGATATTCAGGCGACCCGACAAGGCCTGCATGGCCGTCTTTCTCGTGACGGCAGGCTTGCAGGCGCTCTTGAGCATGCTGCCTCCGCGCATCGTCGCGCTGCCAGCAGGCATGAGCATCGAGTCGGCACACCTGCTTCTCGAGCTGTTCGCGATCATCGTTGCCACCCAGATCGCCGCGGTGTCATGGCACACCTTCGATCACCAGACCACGTCGTTCCCGCAGATCCTGATCGCCGGGTTCGCGGTCATCGCCACGTGCGATCTGATGCACACCTTGACCTTCGCGCGGATGCCGCAGTTTCTCGGTGCAGAGACCGCGGAATACCCGATCTTCTTCGCGCTGACGAGCCGTTCCTTCGAAGTGGTGACCCTCGCCCTGGTGGCCACGGGGCGCGTCCCGCGCTTCTCGCGATCCACGGCGCTTGGCCTTGGCCTCCTCGTTGCAACCGCAGTCGCATGGTTCGGGCTCTATCGACAGGACCTCTTCCCGACGTTGTACGTTGCCGGACAAGGCGTCACGCCCTTCAAGGCCGGATATGAGTTGAGCCTCTCCGTGCTGAACATTGCCGTGGCGATCTACCTGTTTCGAAAGGCCCGCAGAGCCGGTGAGCCGAGGCTGTTCCTTCTGGCCAGTGCCGCCTGGATCATGGCGATGAGCGGGCTTCCACTGGTGTCGTACACCACTCACGCCGACGTCGGTGTCTTCCATGGTCATCTCTACAAGATCGCGGCCTATGCACTGATGTACCGGGCTGCCGTCATCACCAGCCTGCATGCGCCGTTCGAGGCGCTCGTGAGGTCGGAGAAGCGGGCCCGCGAAAGCGAGTGCCGCATCCGCTCGTTGAGCGACCACCTGCCGAATTCCGTCGTCTACCAGATCGTCAGGGAAAAGGACGGAACGATGCGCTTCCTGCACATCAGCGAGTCCGTGGTGGAGCTGACCGGCATCTCGGCGGCGGAGATCTTCAGGGACGCGAGCGCAATGGAACGCGCGATGCGCGAGGAAGACCGGATCGCGATCGGGAAGGCGCTAAAGACCTCGGCCGAAACCATGCAGGTCTTCGACGTCGAGGTCTGCCTGCAGCATCGCGATGGCCGGCTGCGCTGGAAGCACCTTCTCTCGTCGCCGCGATGGCTGGACGACGGCCGCATCTGCTGGGACGGCATCCAGACGGACATCACCGAGCGCCGCGCGCTAGAGAAAAAAGACCGCGAGAACGAAGCCATGCTCGCCGCCGTGATCGACTCCGCGAGCGACGCCGTCATCAGCGTCGACGCCGGGCGGCGAATCACGCTGTTCAATCCCGCAGCCGAAAGGATCTTCGGCCATGCCGCAAGCGACCTGCTCGGGCAGAAGCTGCATCGACTGCTGCCGGCGCGCAGCCGGGAACATTGCGATCGCGATCTGGCCTCCTTCCTGGCCTCCGACGTGCCGAGCCAGGGCAAGGGGCAGCTCACCGGCGTGCGTGCGGACGGGGCCGAGCTGACGCTCGAAGCGTCGATTTCCAGGGTGACCGTCAACGACAAACAAGTCCTGACCGCGATCCTGCGGGACGTGACGGATCGCAGCCGTGCCGAGCAAGCCCTGCGGCAATCCCAGCACGAACTGACCGAGCTGACGCGCCAGTTGATGGCGCAGGAGAAGGCGACCTCGAGCCGGCTCGCGCAGGTGCTGCACGATCAGCTGGGCCAGACGCTGACGGCGATTCGCATCGACTTCGTCAGCGAGGCCCGCTTCGCCGACGCGGATGAATCCGCGCGTCACGCACGGGTGGATCGGCTCATCGACCAGGCCGTGCGCGAGGTGCGCGAAGTGCTCGTGGAGCTGCGGCCGACGCTGCTCGACGAGCGAGGTCTCTTCGAGGCGCTGCACAACGAGTTGAGTACCCGGCGCGCATCGACGGACCGGATCTCCCTGCGGCTCGACGCGCTCGGAGACCTGGAGACGCAGCGCTGGAGTCCCGACGTGGAATACGCCGCTTTCATGGTCGCACGCGAGGCGATTGCCAATGCCATACGGCACGCGCGAGCGACCCTGATCCGCGTTTCCCTGAGCGGAGGGCCCGAGGCGCTTCACCTGCAGGTCGCCGACAACGGCGTGGGACTCGCGGCCGATGCCATGACGGTCAGACCCGGTCACCTCGGCATGGTCGGCATGCGTGAACGCTCCATCGCCATCGGCGCGCTCTTCGAGGCCCGCTCGTCGCCCGGCGGGGGCACTACGGTCAAGCTGGCATGGGAGGGCAGCGAAGCATGATCCGTATCTACCTGGTCGATGACCACGCCATCGTTCGGGACGGCTTGCGCGCGATGCTCGAAACGCGCGGCCACACCGTAGTCGGAGAGGCGGCCGAGCCCACCGTGGCGCTGGCCGAGCTGCTCCGGCTGCAACCCGAGCTGCTGGTGCTCGACCTCAGCCTGGGGCCCCGCTCCGGGTTCGAGCTGCTGACCGACATCCATCGGCGGGCCTTGCCGGTGCGGTCGCTGGTGCTCACGATGTCGGCCCAGCCCCGCCATGTCGCCGAGGCCATGCGGCTCGGCGCGATGGGGTACCTGCTCAAAGGCTCGCCGCGCGCGGAACTGCTGCGCGCCGTCGAGGCCGTAGCCGCGGGACGGCGCTACCTCGGACCCGAAGTCGGCGAGCTGGCCGCGCAAGCGCTCGTCTCGAACAACGACGAGGCCGCATTGCTGGATGAACTTTCTCCGCGGGAACGCCAGGTCGTCACGCTCGTCGTGAAGGGGCAATCCAGTTCGACGATCGCCGACCAGCTGCACCTCTCGCCAAAGACGGTGGATACCTACCGAAGCCGTCTGATGAGCAAGCTCGGCGTGGACGACGTGACCGCGCTCGTGCGCTTTGCGATCCGCCAGGGCCTGATCGATGCGCACGGCAACTGAAGAGGCGACCAAGGCTCCGCACCCGGCGCGTCAAGAATCCCCTACAGACGTCTAGACCTCCTGCCCGTACAGTTCTGCCCCTGATCGCCGGCGCGCAGGGCCCGGTGTCAAG
Source organism: Variovorax sp. Sphag1AA (assembly GCF_014192575.1). GTDB lineage: Bacteria > Pseudomonadota > Gammaproteobacteria > Burkholderiales > Burkholderiaceae_C > Variovorax. The sequence continues at coordinate 752,239 of NZ_JACHYC010000003.1, forward strand.
AGATGTATGGACGCAATCGACAGACAAGTCACCCTGGACCTGATCCGGGCGGCGGCCGAGGCCGTCGAAAAGGTGGAGGCATTTCTCCAGGCTGCCCAGTTCGCCACGACCACGGCCTTCGATGTGGGCCTCGCGGCGGAGCTGATGCTGGATGAGCGGAATCACGTTGGCGACGGGGCGGGCGCGGGCGCACAGGCGAACCCCGAAACGATCGCTCTCAGCTATTGCCTGCTTTCGTTGCGCTACACGCTCGACGTGAGCCGGCTGATCCTCCAGCGGCCTCTCAACGCCCATTCGCAGGAAGCGGTCCACCAGAACCGGAAACTCGCCGACGACGCCAAGATGGCCGGGCGCGCTGCCTACCTTTCGGCCCTCGCGTTGTGGGACCCGACGGTGCACTAGGCACGCCCGAAAGGGCTCTCGTACCCCCCTCCTATACTGCCGCGAGCCAACGCCGACAGGACGGCGATGGCTTCAACAGCAGTCAACAAAGGAGACATGAGAGAAATGAATTACAAGGTACGACATTGCGCCGCAGCCGCCCTGCTTTGCGCCGCTTCCTGGGCCGGCGCCCAACCTGCTGCACCCGCGCCGATGCCGCCGCTCACACCCGAGCAACAGCGCTTCCATGACATCTACAAGGAACTGGTCGAGATCAACACCACGCACCTGAGCGGCAACAACACCGAGGCCGCGCAGGCCATGCGCAAGCACCTGCTGGATGCGGGTTTCAAGGCTGACGAAATCCAGCTCTTCGAGCCGTATCCCAACAAAGGCAATCTCGTCGTCCGCTTCAAGGGCACCGGTGCGAAGAAGCCGCTGCTGCTGCTCGCCCACATCGACGTGGTCGAGGCCCGGCGCTCCGACTGGAAGACCGACCCCTTCAAGCTGAAGGAAGACGACGGCTACTTCACCGCGCGCGGCTCGTCGGACGACAAGGCCATGGCCGCTTCGTTCGTGTCGATCCTGTCGCAGCTCAAGCGCGAAGGCTTCAAGCCGAACCGCGACATCGTGCTCGCACTCACGGCCGACGAAGAACTCGGCGACGTGCCCACCAACGGCGCCTTCTGGCTGGTGAACAACCAGCGCGCGCTGCTCGATGCCGAGTTCGGCATCAACGAAGGCGGCGGCGGCCAGTTGAACAACGGCAAGCCGGTGCTGCACCGCGTGCAGGTGGCCGAGAAGATGTACACCACCTACAAGCTCGAAGTGCGCGACGTCGGCGGCCACAGCTCGCTGCCCACGCCGACCAATCCGGTCTACGAACTCGGCACCGCGTTGGACCGTCTCGGCAAGTACCGCTTTCCGGTGAAGCTCGCCGAGGTCACTCAGAAGTACTTCGAACGCAGCGCGCAGTTCGAAACCGGTCAGACCGCCGAAGACATGCGCGCCGTCGCCTCCGGCAAGCCCGACGAAGCGGCCACCGATCGCCTGTCGAAATCGGCGCTCTACAACGCAACGCTGCGCACCACCTGCGTGGCCACGCAGGTCACCGCGGGCCATGCGGAGAACGCACTGCCGCAATCGGCAAAGGCCACGGTCAACTGCCGCATCCTGCCGCATGACGACCCGGCCGAGGTCGACGCCGCGCTGCGCAAGGTGCTCGAAACCCCGCGCATGAAGATCGAGCAGTCCAACCCGCCGCTGAAGAGCCCGCCCTCGCCGCTTCGTCCGGACGTGGTGCAGGTGGTGGAGTCGCTCACGCAGCAGATGTGGCCCGGCATTCCGGTCGTGCCGACGATGAGCACGGGCGCGACCGACAGCCGCTTCATGCGCAACATCGGCATCCCGATGTATGGCGTCTCGGGCATCTTCTCGGAGCCCAGCGATGCACGTGCGCACGGCCTCGACGAGCGTGTCGCGATTCCGCGGCTCTATGACGGCCGCGAGTTCATGTACCGCATGGTCAAGCAGTTCGCGCAGTAACGCCTCACAGTTGGTCGACCGCTTCGACGTAGCCGGGCAGGAAGCAGCGCCGGCTACCGTCGGCGAATTCGACCGTGATCGATGCCGCATCGGCACTCACCACCTGGCCTTCGCCGTATCGCCCGACCTTGACCGGCTGGCGCAACGCAAAGGCCGGGGCGCGCATGCGGCGCGTCGCCGGACGTCTCAGCGGCGCGCGCGCGACGCGGGCCGCTGACGCTGCGGCAAGCGCTGCCTCATGGCGCGCGATGCGTCGGCAGTTGTCGCAGGTGCCACATCGCTCGACCGGCGCCTCGCCTTCGAGGTAGGCCAGCAGCACCTGCCAGCGGCACTGGCCGGTCTGCGCGTAGAACGCGATCCGGTCGAGCGCCTCGCGGTCCTGTTCCCGTTTCTGCCGGTAGCCGGCGGCGAGCAGATGCAGCGCCTCGGGCGTCATGTCGCGACGCAGCAGGCGGATGCGTCCGTCCGGTAGCACCGCCAGCACTCGACTGCCGCGCAGCAGGCTCAATGCAACGCGAAGCTTGTTGCGTGGGATCGCGAGCTGTTCGCGCAATTGCGCGAGCGTGGTCTCGGGCGCATCGTCAGGCCATGCCTGGACCGCGCGATACACCGCATCGAGCTCTTCCTCTGCCGGATAGCGGCCACCAAGAAAGAACTGCTGCACCGCCTTGTCCCGACGCAGGAAGAGCAGCGTGCACGACGACGGCGCACCGTCGCGCCCTGCGCGGCCGGACTCCTGGTAGTACGCATCCAGCGCCGATGGCATCTGGTAGTGCAGCACGAAGCGGATGTCGGGCTTGTCGATGCCCATGCCGAAGGCATTGGTCGCGACCATCACGCGCGCTTCTCCGGACATGAAGGCGTCCTGCGCCTGCCGGCGATCCGCCGCCGCGCGGCGCCCGTGATAGAGCCCCACCGATTCGCCCGCATCGCGCAAGGCGTCATGCACCGCGACTGCCGCCCGTACCGTCGCGGCGTAGACGATGCCGCTGCCCGCGGTGCCGCGCACCAGCTCCAGCGCGCGGCGCAGCTTCTCGTCTTCGTGCGTGAGCTGCTCCACTGCGTAGTGCAGATTGGGCCGATAGGTGCCGGTGTCGATCCAGCCGCACTTCGGGATGCGCAGCCGAGCCATGATGTCCGCGGCAACCTCTTCGCTCGCAGTCGCGGTGAGCGCGAGCACCGGCGGGCGGCCGAGCTTCTCCAATGCCATCTCGATGTCGAGAAAGGCCGGGCGGAAATCGTGGCCCCACTGCGAGATGCAATGCGCCTCGTCCACCACCAGCAGCGACGTCTGCCGCTCAGTCAACAGTTGCAGAAACTCTGCATCGCCAAGCCGCTCGGGCGTAGTGAAGACGATCCTTGCGGTTCCGTCGCGCAGCGCCGCCTCGCCTGCGCGAATCTCGTCGGCCGGCACGTGGCTGTTGAACTGCACCGCTTCCACGCCGATCGCTTCGAGCTTTTCCTGCTGGTCCTTCATGAGCGCGATCAGCGGCGAGATCACGACCGTGCGCCCGGGCAGCATGAGCGATGGAAGCTGATAGCACAGCGACTTGCCCGCGCCGGTCGGCATGACCGCCAGCACCGGCAGGCCGCGGAGAACTCGCTCGATCACCTGCTGCTGGCCCGGTCGCAGCGACTCGAGCCCGAAGGCGTCACGCAGCGTGCGTTTGAGGCGGCTTTCGAGCGACATTCAGTCGTCGTCCTTTCGCAGTGGCTTCCGGGCCAGATGCCGGATCTGGATGAACCATCTGACGACGGGCTGACGGGACCCTGAGTAGGACGATCGACACTCTCTCCGTGCGAGCGCCCTTGCGCTAGCGCAGCTTGCCGAGCCACAGCGCCGTGAGCGCCGAGCGGTTCCGCACGCCGAACTTGCTGTAGATCGACTTGACGTGGAAGTGCGTGGTGTTCGGGCTCTGCTCCAGCGTTTGCGCGATCTGTTTCTCGACATGGCCGTCGAGCATTCCGAGCAGCACCCGTCGTTCGGCCGGCGTCAACGGCGCATTCGCGATGAGAAGCCCGTGGCTCAGCAGCTGCTGCCGATAGAACCAGCGCAGCCCGCGCGTCACGAAGCCGAGGAGGCTGCTCTCCGATGCGGAGAACCGTGGCGCGTCCGCGTCACGGAAGATGAAGAGATGGACCCGCACGTCGTCGTTGAGCGCAAGACGAACGGACATGCTGTCCGCATGCCCGACCGCCAAGTAGTGGCGGCGATAGTGCTCGCCCTCGAACCATTCGGGCGGAAGCGCCTCGAAGAGCCGGCGCGTGCGAAACGGCTCGTCGCCCGACACGGCCAGGACCTGCGAGAGGTCGACCTTGGTCGTCCAGAGCGTGTCGAACTGCTCCTGCACCGAAGCCGCGACCGGCGCAACCGGATGCAGCAGCCGGATCAGGCGGGGACGCCAGCCGAGCAGCGGGTCCGAAGGCGCGGGGGAAGGCAGTCGCACGACCACCGACCACAGCGCGTTGCGGGCCCCGAACATGGCGCACAGCGCCGCCAGCAAGTGCATGAGCGCGGCGTCGCCATCGCCGACCGAGAACTCGGCCAACCGGTCCCAGAGTGCATAGACGGCGTCGCTCCGGGAATTCATGGAATCCGCGCTTGAATGCATGTCGCCCCCGAAAGAGTCTGCGGGCCGCAGACGTCGGCGAGCATAAAGGCCCTGAGGCCACCTTTCCAGGTAGTACCCAGACGCATCGGAGCGCACGATATTCAGCGCGGCGGAATCCAGGGCTCGACCGGATCGATCTTCATTGCAGCGCCCTCCAAGCGAGCGGAAGAAGAATGCAGGCGACGAAGGTGGCCACGTAGACCGGGGGCGTCCGCCTTGCAGCCGTGGAGAGGCTTCGAAAGAGTCGGTCGAACATCGGCAACCTTTCCTTGGATTCGCGCTGAGTCCAAGCGTAGGAAATCGCCCATGGCGCCGCGTCATCCGAAGCAATGACGGACACAGAAGCTCATCAAAAGAAAGGAGCCCGACATGATCGGTTTGGAAGGAATCACCGCCCAGCAGCTCTCCGACGTGATCGGATCGATCTACGACTGCGCCCTCGACCCCGGACTCTGGCCGGCCACCTGTCGCAGCATCGCCAACCTGTGCGCCAGCACCGGCGGCGGTATCTGCGTGCATGACCTGAAGCAGGTGCAGAACGACCAGCTCTTCGTCTTCGGCTACCAGCCGGAATTCCTGGAGAAGCTCGGCAGCCAGTTCGCGGAAAGCCCGATGGCTGCCGCCGACGTAGTCTCGAATGTCGGCGACGTGAATTCCCTCGCCGTGGAGCCCCGGCAGCTACTCGAAAGCCGGTTCTATCGCGAGGTCCTGGAGCCCTTCGGATTGACGGACATGATCTGGTTTCCGGCGCTGCGCACCGGCGGCCGGATGGCATCGCTGCATGCGTCCCGCAATGACGCGCGGCCCTACTACCAGCAGCACGACGTGCGGCTGTTCAAGCTGCTGTCTCCCCATGTGTGCCGCGCGCTCGCGATCTCGGACGCGCTCGACATCCGCGCGCTCCGGTCCGAGATGCTCGAGAAGACCCTGGACGGCCTCGCCGCCGGCGTCTACCTCACGGCCAGCGACGGCCACGTGGTCTACATGAATGCCGCGGCCGAGCGTCAGGTGAGGGCCGGGCATTCGATCCGCCTCGCGAACAACCGGTTGTCCGCGATCGACCCGTCGGCTCGGGCAGCGCTGGCGAGGAACATCGATGCGGCGACGCGCACGGATGCGGGATCACCGTGGAGCGAGCATTCCGTCGCGCTCCCCGATGGCACCGGCAGCGGCTACGTGGCCACCCTGCTGCCGATCGAGAACGGCCAGCGCAACGGCATCCTCGCGCCCTTCGCCGCCTCGGTCGCCGTGTTCATGCAGGACCCGATCCAGGTCCCGCTCATGCCGGGCGAGGCCTTCGCGCGGCTGCACGGACTGACCGGTGCCGAACTCCGGGTCCTGCTGGCGCTCTCGCAAGGGCTCGGCGGCATGGAGTCGGCGGAGATGCTCGGCATCAGCGAACCGACAGTGCGTACCCACCTTCAGCGCATCTTCTCCAAGACTGGGACGTCGAAGCAATCTGATCTCCTGAGCCTGCTGCATCGCTCCACGCCGCCGGTTCGCGTCGAAGCGAGCGTCCATTGAGGCTGGCGGCCTCGCGCCGATCGCCCGCTCATCAATCCGTGCACATCTTTCGGACTTTTGCGACTCCTTCCTACAACGCGCACGGGCTCACGGTCACAGCATTTCAGAAGCCGGCTCGCGCCGGCAGACCTTGTTTTTGTCCGACTGCATTGACCGAAGCCAACCCCGGAGTACCGCACGATGAAAGACGACCAAGACCTCAGCCAGACACCCACCGTACGCGGGCGCGGCTTTGCCGGCATGGATCCCGCACGCCAACGCGACATCGCCCGTGAAGGCGGACGCGCGGCCCACGAGAAAGGCACGGCCCACGAGTTCAGCCCCGCGGAAGCACGCGCCGCCGGCCTGAAGAGCCGGATGAATCGCATCGCGCGCGAAGCCGCGCAGCAAAAAGAGGGCTGAACCCCCACGCGATGAATCGCACGAGGCCTCAAGGGGCCTCGGCGTAACCTGCGTGACTTCTCTGGCCCCGTTCAGCGGGCCCCCGTGGCATCCCAATCGCGTTCCCCATGACCCGCAAAGATCCACGGACCTTCCTGGAACGCACGCTGACGGCCATGAAGTCGTCGGCCTCCTGCGAGATCCGCACCAACGAGCACGAGCGAATCGCCGACGGGATGTCGCCGTCGGGCGATTCGCCGAGTTGGACCGTGCGGCCCTATCTCCGTGCGCGCGAAATCCGCGTCGGCTGGACCGACGGCCTGCTGATGCACAACGACGGCACGCCCTGCAACGGCGGCCTCTGGCATCCCGACACCGAATACAACCGGCTGCTGCTCCTGTCGGCCGTCGCGGAAGGACAGCGCCTCTTCGGCCTGACGACGCACTGGCTCGAGGAACGCGACGCCTGAAGCTCCAGACACCGGACCGCAGGACAGTGCGACGCCCCACCCGGGGCCGCTTCCTACATCCGGGAAACGCGGGCCCCGGTAGCTTCTGCGCGCACCCAAGGAGAGTTCACATGCCAGACAAACAAGCTGCCATGCAGCTTCACGCCGAAGTGACCGTGACCGAGGACGACGAAGTCCGCTACTGGATGGACACGCTCGGCGTGACGGAGGAAGCGCTACGGCGCGCAGTTGCCGATGCCGGAACCCGGCCCTGCGACGTGCGCGACTATCTGGGCGCGCCACCCGGCAACGCGATGTAGCCCACGCCCCGCGAATGCCAGAGGCCCGACCATGGCAGACCATGCGGGTGCGGTCCGGGGCCGTGTCTTCTCGTGGACCGTCGAGGGACATCATTTCGGCACCGAACATGAACGGGCCACGCGCAACGAAGTCTCGCGACGCCTTGCGGCGCTCAAGCATTTCGATTTCGCAGGCGAGTTCGACCCCGACCTGCGCCCCGCCCCTGAAGGCTCCCGCTATTTCGTACCCAGCGACACGCTCCACGTCGACACGGCGGCGGCGCTCGGCATCCGCGGGCCCGACGATCTGTTCGGTGGCGTCGTGCCGCATCCGTTCGTGGCGTCCAAGGTCATCACGCACTCGCTGGTGCATCCCGATGCCGTGCGGCCCGAAGGCTGGGTGGCGCATTTCGGCGATGCGGTCGCGGACGCCACGCTGAAGGGCTTTTCCGCCTTCACACGTGCCGATGCGCTGCAGGCTGGCCGGCAACTGCTTTCGGACGGCGAGGTGCGCGTGAAGCCGGCGCGCGCGGCCGGCGGCAAGGACCAGAGCGTGGTGACCGATGCGACGGAACTCGCGCGCCGCCTCGACGCTCTGGACCCGGAAGAGCTGCGCACCTTCGGTGTCGTGCTCGAAGAAAACCTGAGCGACCCGATCGTCCACAGCGTGGGCCAGGTGCGCGTCGACGGCATCGTCGCCAGCTACCACGGCGTGCAGCGCGAGACGCGCAGCAACCGCAACCACGTGATCTACGGCGGCACCGACCTGCACATGGTGCGCGGCGATTTCGATGCGCTGCTGCGACAGCCACTCGCGCCGGGCGTGCGGCGCGCGGTCGAGCAAGCGGCGCTCTATCACGCGGCGGTGGTCGACTGCTACCCCGGCTTCTTCGCCTCACGCATCAACTACGACGTGGCGCAGGGCCCTAACCAGCGCGGCGAGCCCCGCAGTGGCGTCCTGGAGCAGTCGTGGCGCATTGGCGGCGCGACCGGCGCGGAGGTCGCGGCGCTCGAAGCTTTCCGCCTGCGCGAAGATCGCGGCGTGGTCCGTGCCTCGTGCGTCGAGGCCTACGGCGGCACGGCTCCGCCGCCGCGCGCGACGGTCTATTTCCATGGTCACGATCCGGAGATCGGGCCCATTGCCAAATACGCCTTCATCCAACCCGATGCCGACCCTGACTAGAACCATCGAGATCCCTGTCGACGACCAGCACATCGACGGCACGCTGGTCGCGCCCTCCCACGTCATTCCCGGCGTGTTGCTCGTCCACGGCTGGGACGGCAGCCAGGCGCAGTACATCGCACGCGCGCACGAGCTCGCCGCATTGGGCTGCGTTTGCCTTGCAATCGACCTGCGGGGCCATGCGCGCCACCAGTCGCAGCGCCTCGCCGTGACGCGCGGGGACAACCTGCAGGACGTGCTCGCCGCCTATGACGCGTTAGCCGCCCATCCGAGCGTGGACGACAAATCGATCGCGATCGTCGGCAGCAGCTACGGCGGCTACCTTGCGGCCCTCGCGAGCGCGCTGCGGCCGACCCGCTGGCTCGCCTTGCGGGCGCCGGCGATCTACCGCGACGAGAACTGGGACGTTCCCAAGGGCAAGCTCGACCGCGAGGACCTGAACGCCTACCGCCGCACAGCGATCCGGCCCGAGGAAAACCGTGCGCTGCAGGCCTGCGCGGATTTCCGCGGCGATGTGCTGGTGGTCGAATCCGAGATCGACAAGACCGTGCCGCACGAAGTGATCGAGAACTACGTCCACGCCTTCAAGCATGTACGCTCGATCACCTACCGCGTGCTCTCCGATGCAGACCACGCGTTGTCGACCGACGAGATGCGGCACGCCTACGGAATCCAGCTCGTGAGCTGGATGACCGAGATGGTGCTCGGCGCCAAGGCTGCGGCCGGAAAGATCCGTCCGGTGCCGCGCGTGCCCGCATAGAGGCATACTCGGCGCCGAACATAACTCGTCAGATCAAGCCGAATGGACAAGGAAGTCGATCCCGCGGTGCTCGGGATCATCAATGAAAAGCGCCTCATGGGCGAAAAGCGCACGCCCGTTGACATCATCGCGCGCATGGGCGTCTTCGAAGCCCGCGAAAAAGCCGGCGACCTCGCATGGATCGCCACCGGCGACAACCTCAACGTCATCGCCACGCTCTGGGCGGAACTCGTCAACGTCAGCGCCGGCGGGCGCTGGTTCTACGTCGAATCGCTGAATCCGCAGATCCGCATCGGCGGCGGCGACCGCAGCGCGCTGCAGGCGCAACGCGCCAAGGACCGGCACGGCCTGCTCAAGCGCGCCTACGACGCCGACCGGGGCGTACGTGTCGTGCTGCAGACCAACCGCGTACCGGTGCTCGAAATGGAGTCCGACAAGACGGCCAAGGTGTCCGTGCGCGTGCCGGACGACGACGAATGGCACATCGCCGACTGGAATGCCGACCAGCAGATCGCAGTGCTGGTGCGAGGCGCGCGCGGCTGGACCCCGAGCGACTCGGAGATGAAGGCTGCGCGCAGCCGGGCCGCCATTCCCGAGCCGGCCCCCGAAGCGGATGCACTCGCCGGCCCCGCGTCACCCGAAGAACTGCACGCAGCCGCGATGGAGCACCTGACGAAGCATTTCGCGGGCTACGGCTACAAGGCCGAGAACGTGACGGCGCAGGGGCTCGGCTACGACATCGAGGTTTCGGACAAGAAGGGCAAGACGCTGCTGAAGATCGCTGTGAAGGGAGTCAAGTCCGGCGCGCCCGGGTTCCAGCTCACCAGCGCGGAGCGCGCATGCGCCAAGGCGGGCGATCCGTGGCGTCTCGCGGTGGTCAGCGATGCCCCGGGACCTGCGGCGCAGCACAAGCTCTTCAGGGGCTCCGAAGTCGACAGCGCGCCCGGGCTGCAGCCGTAGCCATCAGGCTTCTTCGGCCAGCGCCAGCAGCACATCGAGCAACACATCCGCGCCCCGCAGCAAGTCCGCGGGCGCGGTGTGTTCGCGCGGGTTGTGGCTGATGCCCAGCGCGCTGGGCACGAAGACCATCGCCGAAGGGCAGATGCGCGCCATCATCTGTGCGTCGTGCCCGGCACCGGAGGTCATGCGGCGTGTCGCATGGGCCCGCGTCTGCGATGCGCGCTCGATGTTCCGCACCAGCCGTTCGTCGAACACCACTGGTTCGAATCGCACGAGCCGGCGCGTCTCGATGCGCACCGATTGCTCGTCGGCAAGCTTTTCCACGAATCCGGCGAGCTCGCGTTCTGCGCGCTGCAGGGTGGCCTCGTCGGTGTTCCTCAGATCGACGCTGACCTTCGCTCGCGCCGGGATCACGTTGATGAGATTCGGGTGCAGATCGACGGCCCCCACGGTCGCGACCTGGCTCCCGCCGTAGCGCAGCGCCAGCTCGCGCACGAAGACCGAGATCGCCGCCGCGCAAAAGCCGGCATCGCGCCGCAGGCGCATCGGCGTCGTGCCCGCATGGTTGGACTGGCCGGTGATGGTGAACTCCTGCCAGGAGATGCCCTGCAGGTTCTCGACCGCGCCGATCTGCACGCCTTCAGCTTCCATGACGGGGCCCTGCTCGATGTGCAGTTCCACGAACGCATGCGGCACGATCGATCCGCACGGCATTTCGCCGGCGTAGCCGATGCGCGCAAGTTCGTCGCCCAGCCGCGCGCCGTCGGTGCCGAGTGCGTCGAGCGCCTGTTGCAGCGGAAGGCCGCCGGCATGCACCAGCGAGCCCATCATGTCGGGCTGGAAGCGCACACCCTCTTCGTTGGTGAAGGCCGCGACGACGAGCGGCCGGTGCGTGACGATGCCGCGCTCGTTGAGCCAGCGCACGACTTCCAACCCCGCCATCACGCCGTAGTTGCCGTCGTACCGGCCGCCGGTCGCGACGGTGTCGATATGCGAACCGGTCATCACCGGCGGCAGGTCGGTCTTGCCGCGTCGCACGCCGAAGATGTTGCCGATGCGGTCGACGGACACGTCGAGATCCAGTTGACGCATCCACGCGACGAGCCGGTCGCGGCCATCGCGATCGGCATCGGTCAGCGCAATGCGGCACACGCCACCGCCTTCGATCGCGCCGATGACTGCATGCGCCTCGATGCGTTCGATAAGTGCCGCCTCGCCGACCGAACGTTGCTGCAGCCACTGTCGCTGGGCAGCGAGCACGGCATCGTGCGAGCGCCCGACGAGGCTTTCGTACACCGCCGGTGCCGTCGCGCCTTCGGTGCTGATGACGAGGACGCGTGCATCCGACGTGAGGCCCGCCTGCTGCCGCAACGCCTCGTCGCGCGCGATGCGCTGGAGCGCGGCCAGGCCCGCGACGCCGGACTCTCCGGCGACCACCGGCACATCGCCCTGCGAACCGCGCGCCAGCATGCGCATCGCCTCGACCGCCTGCGCGTCGGACACCGTCATGAAGACATCGACCGCCGGCTGCAGAAAGCGCCACGCGAGGGGCGATGTCTCGCCGCACGCGAGCCCCGCCATCACCGAATCCACGCTGCCGGTCGCGCGCGCCGGATGGCCTTGCAGCGCGCTTTGATAGAGGCAATCCGCCTGCTCGGGCTCCGCGACGATGAAGCGCGGGCGGTGTTCGCCGTAGCACTCCCAGAAGTGGCTCACGATGCCCGCGGCCAATCCGCCGACGCCGCCTTGCAGGATGACGTGAGTCCACGGGCAGGCACCGGAAGGCGCGGTCTCCAGCAGTTCTTCGGCAACCACACCGTAGCCCTGCATCACGTCCCGAGGCACTTCCTCATAGCCTTCGTAGGACGTGTCGGAGACCACTTCCCACCCGTTGATGCGTGCGAGGCGCGCGGCCTCCTCCACCGACTCGTCGTAGTTGCCTGCGATGCGGACGATCTCCGCACCGAACGCGGCGATCGCGTCTTCGCGTTCCTGGCTGACATGCGCGTGCAGCACGATCACGCAGCGGCAGCCGATGCTCTCTGCAGCCGCCGCGAGCGCACGACCGTGGTTGCCGTCGGTCGCGCTGATGACGACGAAGTCACGCAACGCCGCGGCATGCGATCCGCGAAACAGGTCTTCCGCACGCCATGCGCGATCGGGCCATCGGCGCAACACCAGTCGAATGAGCGCATTGGGTGCCCCAAGGGCCTTGAAGCTGCCAAGGCTGGAGCGCTTCGATTCATCCTTGAGCGTCAGCCCGGCGATGCCGAGCGTGCGCGCGAGGCCGGGCAGCGACCACGCGGGCGTCGGATGCGGCGAGAGCCGGTCCCATGTCGAGAGACGCTGCCGGCTGGCGCGCCCTTCGGCAAGGCTCAGAACGGACTGGAGATCGGCGTCGTACGGACGACGGCTGGCGCGGGAATTGAGCAGGAACATGTCAGTGGGAACGTGGCAACCGGATGCGCGCCAGTTCGGCGAAATAGCGCGCACCGATGGGAAGGATCGAATCGTTGAAGTCGTAACGCGCGTTGTGCAGCGGCACCGCGCCGGGGTTGTCGCCGTCGCCATTGCCGATGAACACGAAGGCGCCAGGGATGTCTTGCAGGAAGCGACCGAAGTCTTCGGAAATCATCATCGGCGGCACATCGCCATCGACATGCGCCGCACCTGCAATGGCGCGCGCTGCTTCTACCGCGACGGGCACGCATTGCGGCCAGTTCACCGTCGGCGCGAACTCGTGCGTGTATTCGACGACACAGCGCGCGCCATGCGCATGGCAGATGCCTTCGCACAGTTCGCGCATGCGCTTTTCGAGTAGCGCTTGCACCTCCGGCGCATAGCTGCGCGTGTCGCCCTTGATGACGACCTCGGTGGGGATCGCATTGCGGATGCCGTCGGTGATGAACTCCGTGCACGACACCACCGCCGAATGGCGCGGATCAACCGAGCGCGCGACGATGGTCTGCAGCGCCAGCACGATCTCCGCGCCGATGATCAGCGGATCGACCGCCATGTGCGGCCGTGCTGCGTGCCCACCGCGGCCGGTGATGCGGATCACGAAGTTGTCCTCGCTCGCCATGATGCCGCCCGCGCGGGTCGCGAAATGCCCGGCCGGCATGCCGGGGATGTTGTGCGCGCCGTAGATCTCGTCCATCGGGAAGCGCTCCAGCAGGCCGTCCGCGAGCATCGCGGCGGCGCCCTTGCCGTGTTCCTCCGCGGGCTGGAAGACGAAACGCACCGTTCCGTCGAAATCCCGTCGGGTGGAGAGCAACTGCGCCGCCCCCAGCAGCATCGCCATGTGGCCATCGTGACCGCAGGCGTGCATGCGGCCCGGATTCGTTGAGACATGGGCGCGGTCCGCCGCGGTCTCCTGCATCGCGAGCGCGTCCATGTCGGCGCGAAGCCCGATCACGCCGCTTCCCGTGCCGACTTTCAGGTTCGCGACGACGCCGGTGCCGCCAATGCCGCGATGCACTTCCAGCCCAAGCATGTCGAGGATCTGCGCGACGCGGCCCGCCGTGCGCTGCTCGTCGAACCCCGTCTCGGGAAAGCGATGGAAGTCATGGCGCCAGCGCACCCAGTCGGCTTCGGGGGCGATGTCGTTCGTGGTTTGCATGGTGGCCGGCTCCTGCTGCCTTTGCGATGAACAGAATTCTTGGGGCATCATCGCGAGCGAAATCACCACCTCGAAGCCATTTGATGACTTCTTTGTCTCATCAAGGCCGCCCTGGAGCCCCATATGTCTCGACGAACTGGCAAGAACGGCATTCCCGTGGCGCTCGATGCGCTCGACACCGCGCTGCTCGACCTGCTGCAGCGCGACGCTTCGCTGCCGGTGCGTACATTGGCCGATCAGGTCGGCAGCTCGCCGGCCACCTGCCAGCGCCGCATCGCACAGATGCGTGAATCAGGCGTGCTGCAGAAACAGGTGGCGATCGTGGATCGCCAGCTCGTCGGGCGGCCGCTCACCGTCTTCGTCTCGGTGGAACTGGACAAGCAGAACGCCGCCCTGCTCACGCAGTTCGAGAAACGCATGGCCGCCGAGGAGGACGTGATGGCGTGCTACGAGGTCTCGGGCGAGTTCGACTTCCTCATCATCGTCAACGCGGAGTCGATGGCGCAGTACCACGCCTTCACGCGCGAAGTCTTCTCGTCGAACAACAACGTGCGCAACTTCAAGAGCATGTTCGCGATGAACTGCTCGAAGTTCGAGACCCGTGTGCCGCTGCCTCCACCGGCGAGCGGGCTCGCCTGAACGGGCGGTTTCAGTTCAGCGCTTCTGCCGGCACATCGACATCGAGACCGCGCGCCTGTGCGATCAGCCGGGCCGCCGCGTTGGCCGCCATCTCCATGCGCCGGACGTCGCGATCGCAGAGGTGGTCGCGCGGCTCGAGGCTGAATCCGCACAGCACGCCGTAGAGGCCGCCATCGGCGAAACGCACCGGCACACCGATATGCGCGCCGAGCACTTCGCAGACCGGCGGCAGGCCGTATTGCGTGCGCACGCGCGCCACGCTTTCCATCACATTGGGCATGCGGCCGTCGACGATGCGCTGGCAGACGGTCTTGTCGAGCTCATGCGACTGGCCGACTTCGATGATCGCGTCGTCATCCTTGGCGACCACGTGACGGAAAACCCGCCGGCCTTCGACGAACTCGCCGACGAAGACCACTTCAAGGTCGATCTGCTCGCGCACGATGCGCAACAGGCCGCCGATCGAACGTTCGATGTATGAAATGCCGTCAGCCCCGTAGGCCTCGGCGGTGACTGCCGCGATGCGTTCCGACCATTCCACGTGATCGAACGCGGGCATCTCGCTCCCTCGTTCCACTATCAATTTGCTCCTAGGTGCGCAGCATGGTACGCGGGCCCTGTCGCCGACAGGCTTGCGATGGATCAAAAGACATTCGATTTCATGCCCGGCCGTGGTCAATATCAGACGGCCATCGTTCTTTTGAATACGTTTTTCTTGCAGGCGCCGGCCTGCTCCCGCAGCGACAATGCAACGCGCCCGTGGCCCATGCGCCGCGGGGAAGCAGACTTGGAGACTTCCGTGCAAACGTCCCCGGTATCGGATGACCGACCCCAGGCAGCGCTGCGTGCGCTCCTGCGCGCGGTGCCGCGGCGATACCGGGCACCACCGCTGCCAACGGGTCTCGAAGCGGCGGTCGCCGCGGGCACCGAGGCCACGCTCGCTTTCACGATCGAATCCGCGCGCGTCGCCGCGGAGCGCAGCTCCCCGCTGCCGGCATCGCATGGCGAAGCCTTCACCATCGCGCTGGCCGCGCTGATCCGGCGCACGATGACGCCCGACGGCGGCGATCCGGTCTTCCAGGCGCAGGTGCTGCAGTCCCGCGACAAGCAGGTTCGCGACTGGGTGCAGATCGAGAGTTCCGCAACAGCCGACGCGCGGACGCTGCGTACGGCGGTCGATGCCTTCGCGCATCCCGGCAAGCTCCGCGACATGGCCGAGGGCGAGCGGCGTGACGCCTTGTCGCACCTGCATGCGCTTGTCGCGGCCGGCGAATGGCGCGCGCTGGCGCTGAAGGCCGAATCCCTGGTCACGTCGCTGAACGAAGACGAAGCGACACTGCGCAGCAGCCTGCGGGATCTCGCGACTCACCCCGCGTTGCAGCGGCGCATCCGGGCGGAGGCGATGGCGATGCTGGAACCGGTCCAGCGCTATCGCGCACTGCGCGCCCGTCGTGTGCCGCCGGCGGGGAGCGATATCGCGCTCGACCAGGGCCGAGCCGCCGCGCGCGAGGGCGCGCAGGCCGAGCATGCGGCGGCAGCGGCCCTTCGCCAGGTGGCCGCCTACCTGAACGAACTGGAGGGCGATCAACGCGGTCCGTACCGGGTGCTGCGCACCCTGCTCACGCCGCGGGAGCTGTCCGGCGGTGGCGACCGGTCCAAGGAGGAGTGGGACGCGGCGATCGTGCAGAGCGTCGATGACGGTCTCTGCGACGTCGTGCTGCTGGCCGAGGTCAAGGCGGCGCCTGCCGCCGTCACATCCGACATGCCGCGCCTGCTCCGAGGACTCGCGCGGCTTGCACAGGCGGACGGCGATGCGTCGTTCACCTTCTCCTCGGTCGATGGCGCCGTGCGGTTGCGCGGCCGTTCGCTGCGCGCGCTCGAACCGCTCGGCCCATCGCTGCCGGAGCCGGTGATCTATCTCTGTCCGGCGCCGACCGAATCGCGTCCCACGCTGCTCGGTGCGGCGGCCAAGGCCGTGCTGCTCTCGGAAGCGGCCAGCCTTGCCTTCGCCTGCGCGCTGGCCGACGGCGCCACGCCGCTGCACGCCAGCCTGATGGCCGTCTGGGACGCCCTGCCGCACGAGCCGCGGCTGCGCGCGACGCTGAACCAGTACGACACGGCGCACCGCGCGCGAGACGCGATGCTCCATACGGGCGATCTCATCGCCGCCATCGAACAGGCCGGCATGGTGCTTCCTCGACAATCCGCGCCATGACTCATTCGTTCGATTCCCGTCCGGTGCTCATTGCCGGCGGCGGCATCGGGGGCATCGCCCTCGCGCTCACCCTGCATCAGATCGGCGTGCCCTGCATCGTGTTCGAGGCCGTCCCCGAGCTGCAGCCGCTGGGCGTCGGCATCAACCTGCAGCCCAACGCGGTGCGCGAGCTGTACGACCTCGGCATCGACGACCGCGCGCTCGACGGCATCGGCATCCAGGCGCGTGAATGAGCGCTGGTCGGGCGCAACGGCAACGACATCTATTCGGAGCCCCGCGGGCTGCTCGCGGGCTACCGCTGGCCGCAGTATTCGGTGCATCGCGGGCAGTTGCAGATGCTGCTCTACCGCACGGCGCTCGAACGCCTTGGCCCCGATGCGGTCCGGGTGGGCCACCGGGTCGCCGGCTATCGCAATGACGAGGGCGGCGTGACTGCGTTCGTCGAGACGCGCGACGGGCAGCGCAAGGAAATCGCAGGCCGCCTGCTGATCGCAGCGGACGGCCTGCATTCGGCGGTGCGCGCGCAGATGCACCCCGGCCAGCCACCCATCCAATGGGGCGGCGCGATCCTGTGGCGCGGCACGACCCCGGGCGTGCCGATTCGCAGTGGCGCGTCCTTCGTCGGCGTCGGTTCGCTGCGGCATCGCGTGGTGCTCTATCCGATCTCGCCGCCCGATCCGGCGACGGGGCTGGCCACCATCAACTGGATCGCCGAGATCACGGTCGACAACTCCGACGGCTGGACGCAGGGCGACTGGAACCGCCGCGTTTCGGTGGACGACTTCATCCAGCACTTCGAAGGCTGGAACTACGACTGGCTCGACGTGCCCGCGATGCTGCGCGGCGCGAAGGAGGTCTTCGAATACCCCATGATCGACCGCGACCCGGTGCCCACCTGGGTGGACGGCCGCGTCACGCTGCTCGGCGATGCAGCGCACGTGATGTATCCGGTGGGCTCCAACGGCGCCAGCCAGGCCATCGTCGATGCGCGCGTGCTGGGCGCGGCGGTGCTGGCGCACGGCGCGACGCCTGCGGCCCTCGATGCCTACAACGACCAGCTCTGCGCCGACATCTCGGCGCTGGTGCTGCGCAATCGCGGCGCGGGTCCGTTCGGCATCCTGGGGCTGGTGGACGAGCGCTGCGGCGGCGTGTTCGACGACATCGAGAAGGTCATTCCGGCGGCCGAACGCGAAGCCTTCATGGCGCGCTACAAGGCCGCGGCCGGCTTCGCGATCGATGCGCTGAACGCTTCGCCGCCGACCATCGCGCCGGGCGCGCGGGTGCGCGGCGCGTAGGGCGACGTGTCCCTCGCCTTCCCCGTCTTCATCCAGGGGCTCGCCCTTTCGTTCGGGCTCATCGTCGCGATCGGCGCGCAGAACGCCTTCGTGCTGCGGCAGGGCCTGCGGCGCGAGCACGTGGGCAGCGTGGTGCTGTTCTGCGCGGTAGCGGATGGCGTGCTGATCGCGGCGGGTGTACTCGGCATGGCACATGCGCTAGGGGATCGTCCCGGCCTGTCTCGCGCGCTTGCATTGGCCGGCGCAGCCTTTCTTGCTGCCTATGGCGTGCAGGCGCTGCGACGTGCGCGCCGCGCGCACAGCCTGCAGGCGGCGGAAGGATCAGGCTCGGTCGGTCGTGCCGCCGTGCTGGCGCAAGCGGCCGCCTTCACGCTGCTGAACCCGCATGTGTACCTCGACACCGTGCTGCTGGTCGGCAGCATCGGCGCCCAGCAACCTGTGGACTTGCGAGGCTGGTTCGTGGCCGGCGCGAGCGCGGCGAGCCTCTTCTGGTTCGGGCTTCTGGGCTACGGCGCGCGATGGCTCGCGCCCTGGTTCGCACGGCCGAAGGCCTGGCAGATGCTCGACGGTCTCGTGGGCCTGACCATGATCGCGCTCGCCGTGCTGCTCGTGCGCAGCGCCCTCACTCCGCCTTGATGTTGTTGTCCTTGACCACCTTGCCCCAGCGCTGCGACTCGGCGCGCATCCATTCGGCGATCTGCTGACGCGTCATCGGCGACGGTTCGGAGCCCAGGTCCTGCAGGTGCTTGGCGAACTCGGGCTGCGCCACGATCTTCTGAACGGCTGCCTGCAGCTTGTCGAGGATGGCTGGCGGCGTGTTGGCGGGCGCGAGCAGCCCCTGCCAGGAGCCGGTGACGAAGTCGGGAATCTGCGATGCGACCGTCGGTACGCCCGGCGTCGCCGCGAACGGCTTCGCGCTCGTGACCGCGATCGCCTTGACCTTGCCGCTCTGCGCGAGCTGGTTGGTGGCCACCACGCTCGCCATCGCGCTGTCGATCTGCCCGCCCGAGAGATCGGCCAGGGCCTGCGAGCCGCCCTTGTACCCGATGACGTTGAACTCGAAGCCGCGGTTCTGCGCGAGCAGGATGCCCGCGAGCTGGCTGATGGAAGCCAGCGGCGTGCCGAAGCTGACCGGCTTGCCGCTCTTCTTGGCATATGCGGCGAGTTCATCGATATTCTTCACCGGCAGGTCCTTGCGGACCACAAGCAGGTGCGGCGAATACGCCGGGATCGCGATGGGCGCGAGGTCCTTCTCTGGGTTGTAGGTGAGCTGCGCCACAACGCTCGGGCCGATGGTCAGCACGCTCATGTCGAGCAGCAGCAGCGTGTAGCCGTCCGGCGCGGACTTGGCGACGTATGCCGCACCGATATGACCGTTGCCGCCGGCCTTGTTGTCCACGATGACCGTCTGCTTGAAGGTGTCGCCCAGCTCCTTGGCGAGCAGGCGGCCAAGCACGTCGGATGTACCTCCAGGCGGGTTGGGAACAATGATGCGGATCATCTTGCTGGGATAGTTCGCCGCCGCGTCCGTTGCATGAACCGGCAGCGTCGCACCGGCCAGCATCGCCGCGGCAGCGATGCCGAGCAGCGCGCGCCGCGCCATGGCGGGGACGAATGGGATGGTGGAAGTCTCGGCTTGCATCGATATCTCCGTGATGTGTGGACGCGAAGGAAGTGGCGAAGTGGCGCGCGATCAGGGCGCCCGGAAGATGACGTTGAGCAGCGGCTGCCCCTGCTGCAGCCGCACGATGTTGTCCGCCATGAAGCGGTAGCGCCGGTCGAGCAGCGCCGGCGTCATGGCCGAGATGTGGGGCGTGGCGCGGACGTTGGGCAGTTCGTGCAACGGCCAGCGCGATGGATTCACCGGCGGCTGGCCCTTCTTCGGGTACTGATACCAGACGTCGAGCACTGCGCGCCCGAGACGCTTGTCGCGCAGGGCTTCGTACAAGGCCAGCTCGTCGACGACCTCGGCGCGCGCGACATTGACCAGCAGCGCCTCTGCGGGCAGCAGCGCGAGCTGGCGCGCGCCGATCAGTCCGCGGGTGCTGTCGTCGAGGGGACAGCAGATCACGAGGAACTGCGCGCGAGGGAGCACTTCGTCGAGCGCCGACACCGCAACGAACTCGTCGGCCAATTCCGCCGAACCGGGCTTGCCGCTGCGCGTCACCGCGATCACATGCATGCCAAGGGCCCGTGCGCGGCGCGCGATCTCCTGCCCGATGTGACCGAACCCCACGATGGCAAGCGTCTTTCCGTGCGCCTCGTCATGCTGCGGCCGGTTCGCATAGACCTTCGCCCACGCATCCGCGTCCAGGCGCGCGGGGACCTGCCAGAGCTGCAGGCTGTGCTCCAGGATCGCGTGAAGCGTGAACTCCGCAATCGGCACTTCGTGGCCATGCACGTTGCAGACCGTGGTGCCCGAAGGCAGCGACTGGCAGGCGATCTGTTCCGACCCGGCGCCGGGCACGTGGACCAATCGGCAGCGCAGGCGGGGCGCTTCGTCCGCGTTGATGCTGTTGCTGATGACGACGTCCGACTGGATCGCGCCGGCTTCCGGAAGGGCCTGGAGCGCTTCGACCTCATGGTCAGGCCCGAGGAGTTTGCGCAGACGCGGCGCGTTGGGCGCATGGAGCCCGACGATCTGGATGTGCATGGCTAGCGGCTTTCGCGAACGATGAGGCCGGGCTGCTGCTTGAAGCTGTCCTTCAGGCGCGTGCCCAGCCCCGCGGCCACGGTGGGCTGCGCCATGCCTTCGCGGATCACCGGCAGGTCCGTGACGATGTCGCGGTACCAGGTTGCCAGCGTGGCGCGCACCACCTCCTGGTAGATCGCCGTCGGCGCGTGCAGCGCCATCTGCAAGCCCGCCATCAGCGTGACCGGGCCGGTGCAATCGTGCGGTGCCAACGGTCGGTTGTAGGCCTGCGCCAGCGCGGCGATCTTGCGCCCTTCGCTGAAGCCGCCGCACCACGCGAGGTCCAGCATCACCACGTCGAGCGCATCGTTGGCGAGCAGGTCGCGGAAGGGACGCAGGCCACCCAGCGTCTCGCTGCCGCACACCGGCACGCGCGTGCGGCGCCGCAGGTCGGCGAGCGCGACGTGGTCGTCCATCTTGCACAGCGGATCTTCGACCCAGAAGACGTTGTAGTCCTCCAGCGCCTGGCAGATGCGCAAGGCCGAGTGGCCGCCGAAGAGGCTGTGCAGCTCGCACATCACCTCGATGCGATTGCCGACTGCCTCGCGGATCTTGCGAAATGGCTCGAGGCCCTTCTCGAGATCGGGCAGGCTGATGAGATGGCCACCGCTCTTGGGCGCGTAGATGTCGAAAGGCCAGATCTTCATGGCCTTGTAGCCCTCGTCAAGCAGGCTGCGCGCGAGTTCGCCCGCGTCGTGCATGAAGGCGACCTGATCGTCGTAGGGACCTTGCGGCTTGTCCTCGTTGCCGATGTCGCGACGCTTGCCCGTGCTGTTGTAGGCGTAGCCCGCGCAGGTGTTGTAGACCGGCACGCTCTCGCGCGCCGCACCACCCAGCGCCTCGTGGATCGGCACGCCCTGCCGCTGGCCTGCGAGGTCCCACAAGGCGATGTCGACCGCGCTGGCCGAACGCACTTCGACCCCAGAGCCGTTGTAGCCCACATAGGGCGTGAGCAGGTGGCGCGAGATGCCCTCGATGTGCCGTGCATCGCGCCCCAACAGCCAGGGCGCGAGTTCATCGTGGAGGCAGGTCTCTACCGACACCGCGCCGCGGAAGGTCTCGCCGAGGCCGACGAGGCCATCGCTCGTTTCGAGTTCAAGCCAGATCAGGCTGGGCCGGTCCGGCAGCCGGTAGGTTCGGAGGCAGCGGATGATTGACATGATTTACAGCTTTTTATATCTTTGAGGGGAATTTCTTGGTCGCTCTGACCTTGCGAGAATTGTGTTCCTCTCTGAATCCATAAACGTCTCACGATTTCCCTGTAAATAGCTGTCACATGAAAACAAGCGTTTCAGGCGCCACCGCCCCAACCCCTCAAGCGCCCAAGGCGGACCGCCTGCTCGGCGACAAGGTCTACGAAGACTTGCTGCAGTTGCTGGGCACGCCGGGCTTCGAGCCGCGTGCACGCCTGCCCGGCGAGACCGCCCTGTCGCAGCGTCTCGGCGTGTCGCGTCCGGTGCTGCGCCAGGCGCTTGCGCGCTTGCGCGAAGAGGGCCGCATCTACGTGCGCAAAGGCTCGGGCAACTTCGTCACCGATGCCCTGCCGCAGGCCAAGCCCATCTCGCTGAGCACGCTGAAGAACATCGCGGACATCCGCGCCTTCCTGGAATTCCGCTGCTTCATGGAAGGCGAAGCCGCGGCCCGCGCAGCACTCATGCGCACCGCCGACGAGATGCACCACATCCGCCGTTGCCGCGAGCGCTTCGATCAGGCGCTGGCGGTTGGCAGCGATGCCGTCGAGGAAGACGTTGCCTTTCACGACGCAGTGGCCCAGGCGTGCGGCAATCGCTTCTTCAGCATGACGATGACGGCGCTGGCACCGCAGACGCGTTTCAGCATCGGCCTGTCACGCAGCCTCGCCGGACGCCCGCAGGGCGAGCGCCGGGCGGGTGTGTGCCTGGAACATGCGGCCGTGGAGCACGCGATCGAGCGCAAGGATGCTGACGGCGCACGGCGAGCCATGGAAGCGCACCTGCGCGGAGGAATCGCGCGGTTGTTCGGCCAGGAGACGTGAGTCCGCTTTAACCCGCGCGCCCGAACCACACGAACGACAGCACACCCGCCGCAATCGCGAACACCGCCGAGATCAGTGTGACCACGCCGGACATTTCCGTCTCTCGCGTCAGCACCTGCACGCGCGAGCCGAGGTTCTGGTAGACGCTGCGCAGCGTCTCCGCGGTGCCTGCGTGGTGATATTCGCCGGCGGTCATGCGCGCCACTTCGCGCAGCGTGGGCTCGTCGAGTTGCATGTAGATCGCCAGGCCATCGGGCGTGGGGACGTCGCCGTCGACCGTGCCCAGACCGATCACGTAGATGCGCACGCCGCGATCGGCGGCCATCTTCGCGGCTTCCAGCGTGTCGACGCCGGTGGTGCGGCGGCCGTCGCTCAGGAGGATGATCGCGGCGGAGTCGTAGGAGCCCGGCGCCACCGGCGTGAAGTCCTTGACCGGTTTCTTCTCCTTCTGGTCGAGGCTGCGTCCGTAGCGTGTGCTGGGGTTGTCGAAGTCGTCGAGCTGGATGCCCTGGTCCGGGAAGAGCTCCGCAAGGCACAGCACGATCCCGTTCCCGATCGCGGTGCCCATCTGCATCTGGATGCCGTCGATGCTGGTGATGAGCGCCTCGCGATCGAGCGTCATGCGCTGCGCGACCTGGCCGCTGCCCGCGAAGGTCACGAGGCCCACTTCGATGTTCTTCGGCAGCTCGAGCAGGAATGATTTCGCGGCCTCTTGCGCCGCCGCGATCCGGGTGGGCTTGACGTCGCTGACACGCATGCTGAGCGATATGTCGATCGCCAGCATCACCGAGGAGCGCATCCACGGCAGCGGCACGCGAGCCACCGGACGGCCGCCGCAAAGATCAATCCCACGAGTGCCAGAAGAAAGAGCGCCGGCGGCAGATGCCGCCGCCATGAGTGCCGCGCCGCGCCGCGCACGAGGCTCAGACTGCTGAAGCGCAGCGCCGCTTTGCTGCGGCGCCGCAGCAACCACACGTAGGCCACCGGCAGCAGCGGAAGCAGCATCAGCAACCAGAAGACGTCAGGCCAGAGGAAGAACATCGGCGTCGTCGTGCGGTTTCGCCAGTGCCGCGGACGACAACGAAGGTGTCGACCCTGCTCGGCAATGTCGCGATATCGTGCCCTTGAAGCCCGCGATTCGCAACCGCAAGACGAGGGGCGAATCCACAATCCGCAAGACGCCGGGAAGCCTTGCCGCTCCCCGGCGTTTTTCTTTGGCCCCGCCGGGCCCGGTGCTACGCTCCGGCCCACACGGGCACAGGAGACAAAGATGACGGCCAGCTACGTGGAAATACAAGGCGCCCAGGCAGACATCGATCTCTGGGACGGGCTGATCAAGGACCACAACGCGCTCATCGGCGCCATGCTGCAGCGGATGTCGCAGGTGGCAAGTCCGGAGGCTGAATGGTTCGACGAACGGATCACCGAAGCCGAAAGCATCGAGAACCGCCTCGTCGTCGGACTCGACCGGGCACAACGCCGCTTGCGAGGACTGATCTAGGCTCCCAGCCTCCAGTGCCGGATACCTCGCGTTACCCCAGGTTGCGCGGCCGTTACAGAATCTCCTAGACTGCCGCGCCCGGTCCTCCCGGGTGACGTCTCCCCCGAATCCGGTCATTTCTAAACTGGAGTCGGGCGGCTTCCGGCTTCGTTCTCTGACCTCTTTTTGACGAACTCACTCGGGGTCAGGTGGCCGAGCGAGCTGTGCGGGCGGTGATGGTTGTAGTCATGTTGCCAAGCCTTCAACTTCTCCCGCGCATCCTGCATCGGCCGGTCGGCCGCGCAGCAGGCTGATTCGCTTGCGGCGTTTGACCTTCATGCGAAGCTGCAATCCCTCCAGCCGGTACAGGCGATAGACCCGCTTCTTGCCGACCGCCCAGCCTTCGCGCTTGAGCATCACCAGCACGCGCAGATAGCCGAACCGATGTGTGCAGGCGCTTCATGCCCCGAGCCTTTCCTCGGCGTCGAAAGTCATGCGGATGTCCGCGTACTTGCCGATGATTTCCTCGCCGAATCGCACCTTGAACTCCTCGCCGATGCTGCGCGAGAAGGAGACCGTGTCCTGCATGCGGTCCGGCCCCTGGATGATGACGAGCAGCCGCGCCGGTTTGCCGCTGGTGTTCCTGAAGGTGCGCATCACCTTGTTCGGCACCGCGAACAGATCGTTCGGGCGCGCAGGCACCGTGCTTTCGTTGTCAAACCCGGTGCAGATATCGAAGCTGCCGTCGAGCACATAGAAGGATTCCTGCGTGTCCGAATGCGCATGCGGCGGTGGGCCGTCATCGCCAGCGGAGCATTCGGCGATCGAGATGTACAGCCCCTGGTTGCCATGCATCGGCGCAGTGCGCGAGCGGCCGATATGGCCTTCAGGGACGATCAGCGGAAAGACCGAGCCGGCCGAAAGGCGCATCGTGGCTTCGGGCGGGAGCCCGCCAGTGCGGTTCAGATCCTTCTTGTACGGCACGAGCGTCGCGAAGCGCGTGGTGCGGCCAGCGAGAACGGCGGGGTCGATGGCATCGCCCTTGTCTTCGTCGAAACGCACGCCGAGCGCAGTGCGGGCCTCATCGGTGATGCCGGGAGCGGCCGATACATCGAACACCGCGTCGTAGCTGCCGTCAGGTGCAACGCTCAGCACCGCGACAAGGCGCGCGGGCGAGCCGCCACCGTTGCGGATCTCATGGCGCACGCCTGCCGGCAAGGAGACCATGTCCCACAAGCCGAGCGCGATCGAGTCCGCGAGTTCCGGGCCAAACGCGACGTCGACACTGCCCGCCACGCATACGAGGTTTTCGATCGCATCGGGGTTGCGCCACGGCTGCGATCGGGCGCCGGCGACCAACTCGATCGCGCCGGTGCAAGCAGTCGGTGGGCAGGCCAGCGCCGCGTTCGAGAAGCGCCCCTCGCAAGCAGCCGCAGACATCATCGGCGTCAGCGGGCCGCCCCAGAGTTGGGTGGCCTCGGCAGCGAACCGCGCAGCCGGTGCGGACTGATTCCCGCGATAGCCGGGAAATGCTGCGAACTGCCGGCTCATCTGATCGGCGCTGAGTGCGCCCGGGCGGGCAGCGAGGGATGTATTCATCAACGGTCTCCTGTGGAAGTGCCTCGATTGGACCGGCCATGCCCCCCCTCCGCCATGGCTGCCGTTCAATGCGCCATTCACCGCCGTCAATGCAGGCCGCCTGTACAGTGCAAGACGCTGCCACGATCGAAAAAGGAAAGAGACATGTCCAACGGGAATCGGCAGGAGACGAGTCAGCCTTCGCTGAATCGGCTGACGTTCCAGCATCTTCAATACCTCCAGGCACTCGTCGAGGAACGCCACGTCACCCGCGCCGCCGAGCGCATGGGCATCGGCCAGCCTGCGATGTCGACCGCGCTCGCGCGCCTGCGCGAAGTGTTCAAGGATGTGCTGCTCGTGAAGACGACGACCGGCATGGAACCCACGCCGCGTGCACTGGACCTGATCCGGCGGGTACGCGAGATCACCGACATGCTCGACGGCCGTGGATTCGAGGCCGCGCATTTCGATCCGGCGACCTCGCAGGCGCGCTGGCGCATCATGGCTTCGGACGGCATCTCGCGCACCCTGCTGCCCGAGATGATGGCGCTGGTGACTTCCGATGCGCCGCACATGCGCTTCACGGTGCAGCCTGGCGATCCGCGTCGTCTTTCGGAATACCTGCGCGATGGGGATTTCGATCTCGCACTCTCCTTTGTGCGCTCCCCGCCTTCCGAGCTTCGGCAGACGGTGCTCTATCCGCAGAAGCTCCTGTGCATCGCGCGGCAGGGGCATCCCGTGGTCAAGGGCAAGGTGAGCATCGAGGACTTCGCCAGCTCGCAGCATGCGCGCTGGGGCGCACCTCCGGTCGCGCATGCCACCATGGAAGCGATGGTGGACGAAGCCCTCGAAGCCTTGGGTCATTCGCGACCAGTGACATTGCTCGTGTCCAGCCTCACGCTGCTGCCCGACGTCGTCGCAGGATCAGACCTGCTTGCGGTAGTGCCCGAGCACATGGCCCGGGCTGCGGCGCGCTCGCTGCCGATCCAGCTGCTGCCGCTGCCCTTCAAGGTGCCGAGCGTGGACGTGAGTATGGTGTGGCACGAGCGACTACATCACGATCCCGCGCACAAGTGGATGCGCGAATCGTTGCGCGACATCGGCCGCAAGCTCTCGAAGCGGCCGAGCGTCTGAACTACTGCCCGAGCAGCCGGCCGGCGACGAACCCGATCGCGTCGGTGAGCCGCTCGCCTTCCAGCTCGCGATGCGGTCCGGGGTAGGCGACAAGGCGCTTGTCCGGCGAGCCGATGGCATCGAAGAGCGCGAAGGTGCCTTCGCGGTCGAAGAACTCATCGTCCCACTGCTGGGTGAACCACACGTCGCATCGCATCTCTTGCGCGAATCCGGCCAGGTGCTCGCTCGCGGCGTACGTGGTGCTCCACAGGCCGATGGCGGCGGCGCGCACACGACGCTCGACGGCCAGCATCGGAATGCCGTAGGCCGTGCCCATCGAAACGCCGACATAGCCCACCGGCAGTTCGCCGAAGCCGGGCACGCGCTGCAACGCATCGAGCGCCGCGCGCATGTCCTCGCCCATGCCCGTGCGGCCGACGCCTGCACGCCAGGCCTCGCGAAAACTCTGCCGCGCGGTACCCGGGTCAAGGTCGCCGTCGCTGCGACGATCGCCTTGCACCGGTCCGTCGATCGCAAGCACCGCGAGGCCGCGCGGCAAGCAGGCCCGCGCAATCATGAGGATCGCATTGGATTTCTTGTGACCGCTGCCGCCGTGGCAGGCCAGCACCACGCCGCGGCATTCACCCGCAGGCTGCCAGTACACCGTGGGCACTACGGCGCCCGCTCGTTCGACGGCCAGCGCCTTGGGCTGCGGAAGATCGTTCAGGATTTCTTGTGGCATGGATCTCAATCGAGCTGGATGTTGTTGTCGCGGATCACGCGGCCGAACTTCTCGTAGTCGGCGCCGATCTCCTTCGTGAAGTCGTCGAGCGATCCCTTGGACGCCTCGAAGCCCGCGTCCCGGATCGTCTTCTGCACCGCAGGGCTCGCCAGCGCCTTCTGCCACTCGGTGCGTAGCTTCGCGAGCACAGGCGCCGGCGTCGCGGCCGGCGCGAAGACCGCCTGCCAGCCCACCACCGTCGCCGCTGGAAAGCGCTGGCCGATGGCGTCCACTTCGGGGTGTCCTTCCATCGGTGCATTTCCCGTCTGCGCCACCGCCCGAATCTTGCCGGCCGCCACCTGCTGGAGCGGAATGGTCGGCGGGTCGAGGCTGCACGACAACTGTCCTGAAATCAAATCGGGCAAGGCCTGAGCGAAGGTCTTGTAGGGCACATGCACCACATCGATGCCGGCCTCCTTCTTCAGGAGCTCCAGGGCCAGATGGGGTGGTGACGCGATGCCGTAGGTCGCGCACAGCAGCTTGCCGGGATTCTTTTTCGCGTAGTCGATGAACTCGCTGAGGTTGCGGATCGGCAGCGACGGATTGACTGTGAGCAGATAGACCGAATTGGCGGCGCGCGCCACGGGCACGAGGTCCTTGCGGAAATCGAAGGGCTGCTTCTTCACCCACGGATTGATCACCATCGCACTGGAGTTGAGCAGCAGCGTGTATCCATCAGCGGGTGCCTTGGCGACGAGGTCCGCGCCAATCGCGCCCGTCGCGCCGGGCCGGTTGTCGACCACGATCGGCTGGCCGAGCTGGTCCCTGAGCTGTTCTCCATAGGCTCGCCCCATGATGTCAGTGACGCTGCCAGCCGCGAAGGCAACGATCAGCCTGATCGGGCGCTCCGGATAGCCACCCTGCGCCAGTGCGGACCCAGTTGCCGCCAGCGCCGCAAGCGATACAAGCGCGCGGAAGAATCGGCGCCGCATCTCAGGCTGCCTCACCGGCCTTGCTGCCGAGCACCGCATCGAAGCGCCAGCCCATTTCCTCGATGCGATGGCGCACGTCGGTGCCGAAGTCGCGCTCGATCTTCTCGCCCGTGGCCGGCGCGTACTGCACGTCGGCCGCCATGTCGCGGTTCTCGCCCTGGATGAGCACGAGGAGCACCGCTTCGGGCGTCTTGCCGCTGTTGCGGAAGGCGCGCATCACGTTCGGCGGCACCGAGATCATGTCGTGCTCGTCCAGCACCGTCTTGTACTGGCCTTCATCGCCCCACAGCACCTCGAACTGGCCGCTCAGGCACATGAAGGTTTCGAGCGTGCGCGCATGCGCATGCAGGTCCGGCCCCTGCCCGACCGGGCAGCGGCACACGTTGACGGTCAGGCCCGGAAAGCCGACGACGCCGGGGTTCTGGCTGGTTGCACCGACGCCTTCGCCGGGCGCCATGTAGAGATAGATCGAGTCGGCGGCGATCGATTCCAGCGCCTTGGCGGGAATGCCGCCGCTGGCTTCGAAGCGGCGCTTCTTCGGCTGGATGGTCTTGGCGCGCACGATGCGCCTTTCCATTTCGGCGGGTGTCGGGTTGAGCGTGGGCATGAATGTCTCCGGTTTGAGTTGAATCAGGGTCGATGGAATCTAGGCGCTGCGGCCCCCGGTCGCCATGGCGGTCGGTCAATGGCGCCATCAATGAATCCGATGGCGAAGCCTCGCACGACCGTGCTTCAATCGTCGCGACACAGGATCAGGAGATATTTGAATGAACGGCGCTGAATCACTGGTGCACACCCTGCTCGATGCTGGCGTGGACACCTGCTTCGCCAACCCCGGAACCTCCGAGATGCACTTCGTCTCGGCACTCGACCGCATCGAGGGCATGCGATGCGTGCTCGGCCTTTTCGAGGGCGTGGTGACCGGCGCGGCAGACGGCTACTACCGGATGGCCGATCGTCCCGCAGCCACGCTGCTGCATCTGGGACCGGGGCTCGCCAACGGTCTCGCCAACCTGCACAACGCGAAGAAGGCACGTTCGGGCATCGTCAACGTGGTCGGCGAGCATGCCACGACACACCTTGCGCTCGATGCGCCGCTCACTTCGGACATCGAAGGGCTGGCGCGGCCGATGTCCCACTGGGTGCACACGGTGCGCAGCACAGATGCCATTGCGAACGATGGTAGGGAGGCGGTTGCGCAGGCCTCGGGCCGTCCCGGCCGCATCGCGACGCTGGCACTTCCGGCGGACATGGCGTGGTCGACCGTCGACACGCCGCCGCCGGGGCTCGGTGCGGTACGCGAGCCAGAGCCCCGCGCCGTCGGGCAGGACACCGTGATCGCCGCGACGCGCATCCTGAAGGACCATGGCAGCGCCACGATGCTGCTGCTCGGCGGACGCGCGGTGCGGGCGCGGGCCACTGAATGGGCGGGTCGCATCGCGGCGGCCACCGGCTGCGCGGTGATGTCCGAGTTCTATGCCGAGCGCATCGAGCGCGGCGCAGGCCGGGTCGCGATCCCTCGGCTTCCCTACGCGGTGCAGGGTGCGGTTGAAGTGCTGTCGCGCTTCGAGCACATCGTCCTGGTCAATGCGGTCGAACCGGTCGCATTCTTCGGCTACCCCGACAAGCCCGGCCGACTCTCATCACCGCAAGCGAAGTTCACGACGCTGTCGACGCACGCGCAAGACCCCGCCGAGGCACTTCGCATGTTGTGCGAGGAACTCGGCGCGATGCGCGTCCAGCCCGTGACTTGCACGCGCCTCGTCGCAACGCCGCAGCATGAAGAAGGACCTCTCACGCCAGCATCGATCGGCACGCTGCTCGCCACGCTGATTCCGGAGAACGCCATCGTCGTGGATGAAGCGGTCAGCACCGGTCGCGCCTTCGACCAGACGACACGTGACGCCGCGCCGCACGACTGGCTGACCAATATGGGCGGCTCGATCGGCTTCGGCCTGCCGGTCGCGGTCGGCGCCGCCATTGCGGCACCGGACCGTAAGGTGATCGCGCTCGAAGGCGATGGCAGCGCGATGTACACGCTGCAAGCGCTTTGGACGATGGCGCGCGAGAGCCTCGACGTGACGGTGGTGGTCTTCGCGAACCGCAGCTACCAGATCCTGCGCGGCGAATACGCGCAGGTCGGCGCCGGCTCGCCGGGCCAGCGGGCCAGCGACATGCTCAGCCTCGACCGGCCCGCGCTCGACTGGGTGGCGCTGGCGGCCGGTCACGGACTGCCGGCGTGCCGCGTCTCGACGCTCGGGCAATTCGCGGATGCAATGCGACGTTCGTTGTCATCCGGAGGGCCCAGCCTGATTGAAGTGATTGTGTAGCGGGCCAACGCCAGACAGGCAATCACGGCGCTGCTGGATGCTATCAACGTTCGGCGTGGGTTGCTGACGGAACCAGGATGGCAGTGCGATGTATACGCTCTAGTCTCCGTGGACCATCGCGCACGGAGTCTGAACGTGACCATGATCGGGGCATGGTGTTCCAGCCTGCCGTGTGTCGGCCCTGGGCCAGTTCGCGGATGCGATGCGAAAAGTCAATACGGACGAATGGCCTTCGCTCATCGAGCTCCTGCTGTGAGACCAGGCCGCGGCGCAACGAAGAAGGCCCATCATGGCGCCGACATGTCACCATTTTTCCGGGCCGATGGACAGGCCCAAGGCGAGACGCTTCAATCCGCACAGCCCTCAGCCCGTCGAAGGAGACAGACTCATGACCGTCGCCCCCGCGTGCACTGCCGCGAAAGAACGTCCGTTTCGTACGCAAACGGCCAGCCGCATCATCACCGCCGCACAGGCGGCGGAACTCGTCGAGGACGGGACCACGGTGGTCTGCGCTGGCTTCGTAGGCGCGGGGCATCCCGAAGCCGTCACCGCGGCGCTGGAGAAGCGCTTTCTCGCGACCGGCTCCCCGCGCGGCCTCACGCTCATGTACGCAGCCGGCCAGGGCGACCGCATGCATCGCGGCGTCAATCACTTCGGCAACGAAGGCATGACGACGCGCATCATCGGCAGCCACTGGATGGCGGCGCCGCGGCTGGGTGCGCTGGTCGCGCGCAACGCGGTGCATGCGTACAACTGGCCGCAGGGCGTGATCGCGCACCTGTATCGCGCAACGGCCGGCGGCAAGCCGGGCGTCATCACGCGCGTGGGCCTGCACACGTTCGTCGATCCGCGCATCGATGGCGGCCGGCTGACCCCCGATTCGCCACCCATCGTGCAATTGATGAAGATCGGCGACGACGAGCATCTGTTCTTCCCGACGCTGCCGGTGCATGTCGCGCTCATCCGCGCGACCACGGCGGACGAGCACGGCAACCTCACGACGGAGCACGAGCCCTTCCACCAGGATCTGCTGGTCAACGCGCAGGCCGCGCACAACAGCGGCGGCATCGTGATCGCGCAGGTCAAGCGCATCGTGCCCGCAGGCACGCTGGACCCCAACCTGGTCCGAGTGCCGGGCATCCTGGTGGACCACATCGTGCTGACCGAGGATCCGGCGGACCACTGGATGACCTACGCGGAGGAAATGAACCCGGCCTACACGCAGGCAGCGATGCATGCCGGGCCCGCGCCCGCTGCGCCCGCTGCGCCCCCGCCACTGGACGTGCGCAGCATCATCCAGCGGCGCGCGGTGATGGAACTGCTGCCGTTGAAGCGCCCCGTGGTCAATCTCGGAGCCGGCATGCCGGCCGGCATCGGCATCGCGGCGCGCGCCGAAGGGCTGGACAACATCACGCTCACGCTCGAGGCCGGCCCGATCGGCGGCACACCGGCGCTGGGCCTGAGCTTCGGTGCGAGCGCGTACCCGCAGGCCATCATCGATCAGGCCGCGATGTTCGACTTCTACGACGGCGGTGGCATCGACATCGCCTTCCTCGGCATGGCGCAGCTCGACAGCCGGGGCAACGTCAACGTGAGCCGCTTCGGCGGCACCCTGGCCGGGATCGGCGGCTTCATCAACATCTCGCAGAGCGCGCGGCGCGTGGTGCTGATGGGCGCGTTCAGCGGCGGCGGGCTGCGGATAAAGGCGCAGGACGGCACGCTGCACATCGAGCGCGAGGGCGACGTGCCCAAGCTGCTGGAAGAAGTCGAGCACCTGAGCTTTAACGGCGCGTATGCGCAGCGGCAGGGCATCCAGGTGACCTACGTGACCGAGCGCGCGGTGTTCGAACTACGCGACGGCCGGCTCACCATGACCGAGATCGCCCCGGGGCTGGATCCCGTGCGCGACGTGCTCGCGCGCTGTCGTGCGGGCATCGCGGTGGCGGATCGGTTGCGGCTCATGCCGACGGAAATCTTCCGCGAAGGGCCGATGGGACTCAAGGCCGGCTGAAGCAGCGCGGATTCACCGAACGAGGGCTTTCACTGTCAAGGCGCGCGGCGCAGGTTCGTAGGATGGATGGCGTCCCCACGAGTGCGCGCCGACGCGATTCATTGCCTCATGCCTTCACGATCCACGACACCGCGCGCTGAACCCGCCGCGCCCGAGACGGTGCAGTCGCTGCGCAAGGGCTTCGAGATCCTTCGCTGCTTCGAGCCCAACCACGACGTGCTGGGGAATAAGGAACTGTCGGAGCGCACGGGCATGCCGCGCCCGACGGTGGCGCGCTTCACCGCGACGCTAGTGGAGTTGGGCTACCTGCGCACGACGCCGGACCGCAAGTACCGCCTGACGAGCGCGGTGCTGGACCTGGGCTTCACCTTTCTGGCGAACTACGAGATCCGCGAGCTGATCCGCCCTTATCTGCAGGAGGTGGCGGACTTCGCGATGGCCGGCTGTTCGGTCGGCACCATCGACGACCTGAACATGCTCTACATCGAGCAGTGCCGCTGCCGCGCGATCCGCATGGGCGTCCACGTGACGGTAGGCGCACGAGTGCCGATCACGACGACCGCGATGGGCCACGCCTACCTCGCGGGACTGCTGCCCGACGAACTCGCCCACACGCTGCGGTTGCTGCGGCTTGCATGGCCACGCGAATGGAGCAAGAACCGCCGTGCGATAGAGGCCTCGATCGCGCAGGTTCGCGAGACCGGGTTCTGCGCAGTGCTGGGCGGCTGGCAGGAAGGCATCCACGCGGTCGGCGTGCCGCTGGTTTCGCGCGACGGCCAGCATGTGTACGGCGTGACCTGCGCGGGTCCGTCGAATCTGCTGCCCAAGGAGAAGATCATCGGCAAGGTGGGGCCGAAGCTGGTCGAGATGGTGCGTAGCGCGTCGACGATGATCCTCTGATGTGGTCGTGCATCCGGGGTGAACGCATGACGGACTGCCTCAGCCGAGCACGTCCGCGCTGTCGTTCATCGCATCGGCCACCCGGCCCAGGTGGTGCAGCGTGTCACCCAGCATCAGCTCCAGGCAGGTCAGGCGCTTGAAGTAGTGCGACGCGGCGCATTCATCGGTCACGCCGATGCCGCCGTGCAGCTGGATGCACTGCTGCCCGACGAAGCGCATCGAATGGCCAAGCTGCACCTTGGTGCGCGCGGCGGCGATGCGGCGGCGCTCCCCGCTGCTGTCGAGGCACAGCGTGGCGTAGCAGCTCATGGAGCGCGCCAGCTCCAGTTGAACGTGGCAATCGGCGATGCGGTGCCGCAATGCCTGGAAAGACGACAGCGGCGCGCCGAACTGGCGCCGCAGGTCGAGATGGGCCACGGTCATCGCGAACAGCGCCTCCATGGCGCCGACGGCCTCCGCCGCGATGGCAGCGATGCCTGTGTCGCGCATCTGTGCCAGCAACGCATCGGTGGACGACGGAGGACAGATCGCGGTGGCGATGCAATCCTCGAACGCGACCTCGGCGGCGCGACCGCCGTCCTGTGTCGGATAGCCGTGGGCGCGCACGCCCGCATGTGTCCGTTCGATGAGGAAGAGGCCGGCATCGTTGCTTTCACCGAGCCGGGCAATCACCACGAAGGCGTCGGCATGATCCCCGCATGGCACCTGGCTGCTTATCCCGTGCAGACGCCAACCCTTGCCGGATCGGGTCGCACGCATCCGTGTCGGATGCAAGGCATGACGCACTCCACGTTCCTGGAGCGCGGGCACGACCATCGCAGCGCCGGCCGCCATGCGCGGCATCCATTCAGCACGCACCTGCGCGGGCGCCTGCGCGAATGCCAGCGGCGCCATCAGCGCGGCCTCCAGGAACGGCACCCGCACCATCGCACGGCCCAGTTCTTCCATGACAACCATCGCCTCCACCGCGCCGAGGCCCATTCCTTCCTCGGACGTCGGAATGACAAGCGCGGTCAGGCCCATGCCGGCCAGGCCTTGCCACGTCGCGGGCGAGAAGCCGCCTTCGCGCGCGATGCGCCGATGCTGCTCGGCACCATGGGCGCGCTCGGCCCAGCGCCGAACCGCCTCGCGCAGTGCCTGCTGCTCCTCGCTGAGTTCGAAGTCCATGCGTGTCGTCCTCGTAGGTTCAGTGGCCGAACACCTGCCGCGCGATGATGTTGCGTTGCACTTCGTTGGTCCCGCCGTAGATACTGGTCTTTCGATGGCTGAAGTAGGCGCCGGCCAGCGGCAGGCAGTGCACGGCCAGACCGGCCGCGTCGCCCTGCCAGCCCGCATCCATGGCCTCGTGGACGAACGGCAGGGCGGAAGGTCCCGCCGCGAGCATCATCAATTCGGTGTAGCGCTGCTGGATCTCGCTGCCGCGGATCTTGAGCACGCCGGCCACGTCGAGCGGCCGCGCACCGTGGCGTCCGGAGGCGCCCAGCGCGCGCAGCACGGTCATCTCCAGCGCGACCACCTCGACTTCGAGCAGCGCGACCTGGTCGCGAAAGCGTGCGTCGTCCCACACGCCCTCGGCGCGGGCGATCCGCTTGAGCCGGACCAGTTCGCGCTTGGTGCGCGCCACGTCGGCGATGTTGGTGCGCTCGTGGCCAAGCAGGAATTTCGCGCAGGTCCAGCCCGCGTTCTCGTCGCCGACGCGCTGGTCCACCGGCACGTCGACATCGTCGAGAAACACGTCGTTGATCGTGTGCTCGCCGTCGAGCGTGATGATCGGCCGTACCGTGACGCCCGGCGACTTCATGTCGATCAGCAGAAAGCTGATGCCCGCCTGCGGGGACCCTTCGTTGGACGTCCGCACGAGGCAGAACATCCAGTCCCCATGCTGCCCGAGCGTGGTCCAGGTCTTCTGCCCGTTGACGATGTAGCGGTCGCCGCGCCGCTCGGCGCGCGTCTTCAGCGAAGCGAGGTCGGAGCCTGCGCCGGGTTCGCTGTAGCCCTGGCTCCACCAGACCTCGCCGCTCATGATGCCGGGCAGGTGCTGCTGCTGCTGCCCGGGCGTGCCGAAGGCCATCAGCACCGGCGCGACCATCACCGGCCCGAAAGGCACGATGCCCGGCGCGCCGGCCAGCGCGCAGACCTCGGCGAAGAGATGGCGCTGCAGCGGCGTCCACCCCGGTCCACCGAACTCGCGCGGCCAGGCGACGCCATGCCACCCGCGCGCACCCAGGATGCGCGCCCAGCGCTGCATGTCGGACTTCTCCAGCCGCAGCCCGCCGTGCACCTTGGCGGCGATGTCCCGCGGCAGGTTCGACGCCACCCATGCGGCCACCTCGTCGCGAAATGCCAGGTCCTCCGGGGCCAGATCCAGCTTCATCGTTCGTGCTCCCTCGCTTCAGTCGAAGCTGATCTTCAGGTCGTGCGCCAGCTTGCGGTACTTCGCAACCTCGACGCCGATCATCCCGGCCAGGTCGCTGGCGCCGCCCGGCACGGGGTTGAAGCCCAGCTCGCGCAGGCGCGCGACGAAGGCTTCGGACTTCATGACCTCGGCCGTCGCGGCGGCGAGCCGCTGCGCCACGTCCTTCGGCAAGACTGCGGGGCCCAGCAGGGCCTGCCACGTCACGAGGTCGAAGCCGCGCATGCCTTCCTCGTCGAGCGTAGGCAGGTGGTCGTAGGTCGGATCGCGGCGAATGCTGGTGGTGGCCATGCCGCGCACACTGCCGGCCGCGATCTGCGCGCGCGCCGCGCCATCGAAGCTGCAGTCGACGTCGCCCGCCATCACGGCCTGCAGCGCGGGCGCGCTGCCCTTGTAGGGCACATGCAGCATCCGGACGCCGTAGGCCGCGCCGAAGGCCTCGGCGGCAAAGTGCGAGCCGGTGCCGATGCCCGGGCTGCCGTAGCTCAGTCCCTGCGGCCGTGATTTCGCGTAGGCGACCAGCTCTTCCATGTTGCGCGCCGGCAGGCGCGGGTTGCACACCAGCGCCGAGGTGTACTGGAACAGAGGGGCGATCGGCGTGAAGCTCGCGACCGGGTCGTAGGGCAGCGGCTGCGTGGATGCCGACAACAGGCCGTGCGTCGTCGAGTTCGCGAAGAGCAGCGTGTAGCCATCGGCCTTGGCGCGCGCCACGTACTCGGTGCCGATACGGCCGGCGGCGCCCGCACGGTTGTCCACGATCACGCTCTGCCGGAGGACCTCGCCGAGCTTCGCCGCGAAGAGGCGCGCGCCGATGTCGGTCGGCCCGCCCTGCGTGTACGCCACCACGAGCGTGATGGGGCGCTCGGGGTAGGTGCCCGCGGCGGCGCTGCTAGCGGCCGGAAGGGCCATGGCGGCACCGCAGAGCGCGGCATGGATCCACTGTCGTCTGTTCATCGCGTGTCTCCGTCTCGTCGTCGTGGGCAGGACATCTCCGCCGGGCCGGCCGATTGAATCGCCCGCGCACCCGCCTTGTCCATCGGCCGGCGACGATAGGCACATGCGCGCGGCTCGATGGCCCCGCGCATGACATCGCGCCGGACCGAACGCACACTTTGATCGAAGGGAAAACGCATCGCCACGCCGAATTCGCGTGGATGCCGAATCCCGGAACCCGGATTCCGATAGACGGAATCGCGCGCAGATTCGCGTTGCGGCGGCGAGCGGCCCGTCCCTACGATCTCCGGGGCTTCACATGGCGTCCATGCGGCGCGGCAACACAAGGAACGGAATCATGAAGATCGCAATCATGGGTGCGGGCGGCCTCGGCGGCTATTTCGGCGCGCGCTTGGCCGCCGGCGGTGAGGACGTGGCCTTCATCGCGCGCGGATCACACCTCGCGGCCATGCGGCAGGACGGCCTGCGCGTCAGCAGCGCGCTCGGCGACCTGCACCTGAAGGACGTGAAGGCAACCGACACGCCGGCCGACATCGGCCCGGTGGACATCGTGCTGATGTCGGTCAAGCTCTGGGACACCGAGTCCGCCGTGCAGTCGCTCAAGCCGCTGCTCGGGCCCGGCACGGCGGTGGTGTCGTTCCAGAATGGCGTGGGCAAGGACGATCTGCTCACCCGCACGCTCGGCGCCGAGGCCGTGATGGGCGGCGTCTGCTACATCGCGGCCGTGATCGGCGAGCCGGGCGAGATCGTCCATACCGGCACGATGCAGAAGCTGGTGTTCGGCGAGCTCGACGGGCAGCGCTCCGAGCGCGCCGAGCGCTTTCTCGCGGCCTGCGTGCGCGCCGGCATCGATGCACAAATCAGCGACGACATCCGGCGCCTGACATGGGAGAAGTTCGTGTTCCTCGTGGGCCTGTCGGGCACCACGGCATCGATCCGCCAGCCTATCGGCCCGATTCGCTCGAACAGGACGACGCGTGCCTTCCTGCGCCAAGTGATCGCCGAGACGGTCGCTGTCGGACGCGCGCAGGGCGTGACTTTCGCGGACAACTTCGTCGACGGCCGCCTGGGCTTCTGCGACACGCTGCCCGCGGAGATGACCTCGTCGATGCACGGCGACCTCAAGCGCTGCAAGCCACTCGAACTGCCGTGGCTCAGCGGCGCGGTCGCCGACATGGGCCAGGCAGCCGGGGTACCGACGCCGGCCAACAGCGCGATACGCGACATCCTGGCGCTGTACGTGAACGGCGATCTGCAGTCCTGAGCGAGAGAGGAGGATGCACCGCATGGATCACACGAAGCCGCGCGACGGCGGTCGCCTGCTGGTCGATCAACTGCTGCGCCAGGGCGTGGAGCGAGTGAGCTGCGTGCCCGGCGAGAGCTATCTGCCGGTGATCGACGCGCTGCGCGACAGCGGCATCGACACGCTGGTCTGCCGCAACGAAGGCGGCGCCGCGCTCATGGCCGAGGCATACGGCAAGCTCACCGGCCGGCCGGGCATCTGCCTGGTCACGCGCGGGCCGGGCGCGACCAATGCCTGCCACGGCCTGCATGTCGCAACGCAGGATTCGACGCCGATGATCCTCTTCGTCGGTCAGGTCGAGACGGGCTTCCGTGGCCGCGACGCCTTCCAGGAGCTGGACTATCGCGCGAGCTTCGGCGGGATCGCGAAATGGGTGTGCGAGATCGACGACACAAAGCGCATTCCAGAGCTGGTGGCGCGCGCCTTCCGCGTCGCGATGCAGGGCCGTCCCGGCCCGGTCGTGATCGCATTGCCCGAGGACATGCTGCTCTCCACTGCCGAGGTCGACGATGCTGCGCGCGTGATGCCCGCCGAGCCCGCACCCGACCCGGTCGCCGTGCAGGAATTTCACGCGCTGCTGGCGCACGCCGAAGCTCCGCTGCTCATCGCCGGCGGATCGCGCTGGGACGCGGGCTCGGTGGCCGCGCTCGAACGCTTCGCGCAGCGCTGGCAACTGCCGGCGGTTACGTCCTTCCGGCGCGCATCGCTGTTCTCGTCGACTCATCCGCTGTACGCGGGCGAGCTCGGCTTCGGCATGAACCCGCGGCTGCGCGAACGCGTGCAGCGGGCCGACGTCCTGCTGTTGGTCGGCGGACGCCTCTCGGAAGTGCCATCGGACGGCTATACGCTTCTCGACCTGCCGACACCCCGGCAGGCGCTCGTACATGTGCATCCGGACCCCCAGGAGCTCGGCCGCGTCTACCAGCCGCGGGTCGCGCTCAACGCCACGCCTGCAACCTGGACCGCTGCCGCGCTCCGGCTCGATGCGCCTGAAAGGCCGCGATGGGCGCATCACGCGATGTCGGCGCGCGAGGACTTCCTCGCATGGACCGCGAAACCGCCCGCGAACCCCGGCCGCTTCCAGTACGGCGAGGCGCTGCAATGGCTGCGCGGCCGCCTGCCGGCCGACGCGATCGTCTGCAATGGCGCGGGCAACTATGCGATCTGGCTGCACCGCTTCTTTCCGTTTCGCGCATTCGGCAC
This sequence comes from Variovorax sp. Sphag1AA, assembly GCF_014192575.1. GTDB lineage: Bacteria > Pseudomonadota > Gammaproteobacteria > Burkholderiales > Burkholderiaceae_C > Variovorax. The sequence goes on from NZ_JACHYC010000003.1 coordinate 791,805, forward strand.
GCAGCTCGCGCCGACCTCGGGTTCGATGGGCTACGGGGTGCCGGCCGCGATCATGGCGAAGCGTCAGCATCCGGAGCGGATCGTAGTGGCGCTCGCGGGCGACGGCTGCTTCATGATGAACGGACAGGAATTCGCGACCGCAGTGCAGCACGGCATCGCGATCGTCGTGGTGGTGATCGACAACGGCATGTACGGCACCATCCGCATGCACCAGGAGCGCAGCTATCCGGGCCGCCCTTTCGCGACCGCGCTGGTCAACCCGGACTTCGCAGCGCTGGCGCGTGCCTATGGCGGCCATGGCGAGTGCGTCGAGACGGCAGACGAATTCCGTGCGGCCTTCGATCGCGCGATCGACAGCGGTCGCCCCGCGCTGCTGCATTGCCTGATGGATCCGGAAGCGATCACACCGACCACGACGCTCTCCGCGTTGCGCCAGCAGGCGCAGACGACGGCCGAGGGCGTTCGCTGAAGCAGGCGCCACGAATCCGATCGCCTTCCATGAAGCTCCAGGCGCGGCGTTCCGCACCTGGGGCTTTCTTCATGGGCTCGACAGGAAGTGCATTGCCCGAAATTCCGAATTCCGGAATCGGGATTTCGACCGCTGGAACCGATCGCATATTCAGCTTTTCCACCGCGGGTGCGCTTCCTAGCATGGAGATTCGACATTCACCCACTGGAGACACGCTTGAAGACGATCAAAGTCACCCCCGAAACGATGCGCCAGCGCCATGTGCAGTTCGCGGCATTGCAGCCCTATCAGAAGCAGCTCGAAAGCGCCGCCGGACTGCCGCCCGCAGTGATGGAGAAGCTCGCGGCGCACAAGGTGTTCCCGATCCTCGTGCCCAAGGCCTACAAGGGCCGCAGCGCCGGCGCGCCGCTGCGTGGCGAGGAAGGCCTCATCGCAGCGCTCGCCGAATGCCCGCCCGGCGATGGTCCGGCCCTGCATTGCCATGAGCAGACCACCGAGAACTTCTTCGTCGTCGAGGGCGAGTTCGAAGTGTCCTGGGGCGACAAGGGCGAGGACTCGATCTTGCTGAAACCCTGCGATTTCCTCTCGGTGCCGGCCGGCGTGTGCCGCACGTTCAGAAACGTGTCGGACAAGACCGGCCGGCTGCTGGCGCTGATCCAGACCACGGGCGACCAGTCCGATCCCTCGGCCTTCACGCCCGATGTCGAACGCGATGTCCAGCGCGAGTTCGGCGCCGAGATCATCGAGAAGCTGCGCACCATCGGCCTGCGATTCGATGCGGGCATCGACGCGCCGCGCCCGGTGCAGCCGGTCACGGTCGACTTCACCGAACTGCTCAGACAGCATCCAGAGAAGGTGATCGAGCACGAAGGCGCCGCCTGGCGCTACATGGAAGCCGGCAGCGGCGACCGCGTGCTGGTGATGCTGCCGGGCGCGCAAGGCACCGCGGAGATCCATGCGGAACAGCTCCGGCAGCTCGCCTCGCAGTACCGCGTGATCTCGCTGTGGTATCCGGGCCTCGCGGAGCCCGAACAGCTTGCCGACGGACTCGCCGGCGTGCTGGACCGCCTCGGGATCGACAAGGTCCATCTCTTCGGCGGTTCGTTCGGCGGCTACTGGGCGCAGTTCTTCGCGGCGCGCCATCCGCAGCGCGTCGAGAAGCTCTACGTAGCCACCAGCTTCGTCGACGCCACCGTGCTGCAGCAGCGCGGCAAGCCGGCAGCCGAGCTGATCGCGACCCCGGCCGAGGCGCTTAAGCAGCAGCGGCTCGCGATGGTGCAGCAATGGCCCGAAGGTATCGCCAAGGCGACGCTGCTGGCACTGACAACCAAGCAGGACGCGGAGAACCTCAAGGCGCGCATCGTCGGCCTCGCGACCGCGCGGCCGGTGCCGGCGCTGGACCTGCCGGCCGAGAAGATCATCGTCATCGATTGCGAGGACGACCCGATCATCCCGCCCGCGGTGCGCCAGCAGGTGCGCGATCGCTATGCAAAGTCCAAGCACTACCTGCTGCCGCGCGGCGGCCACTTCCCGGCGCTGACCAACGCACAGGCCGTCACCGACATCCTGCGCGGGAACGCGGGCTGAGCCGAGGGCCAGCGCGATGGACAACAAGCTCCTCACCCTGCGCGGCGTGACCGTCACGCCCGTCAACGTGCCGATGAAGCGACCGCTGGTGACCAGCGTGCAGACCATCGTCTCCGCCCCCATGCTGCTGATCGACGTGCAGACGCAGGAAGGCGTGACCGGCCATGCCTACGTCTTTTGTTACCTGCAGCGGCTCGCAGTCGCGGTAAAGGCGGCCTGCGACGAGATCGCCGAGGCCGTGACGGGGGAACGCCTCGCGCCGCGCCATCTCGCCGCGCAGCTCAAGCGGCACTTCCGACTGGTCGGCGCCACCGGCGTGGTGAACACCGCGCTCGCGGGCTTCGACATGGCTTGCTGGGATGCGATGGCACGCGCCACCGGCTCGCCGCTCGTGGAACTGCTCGGCGGCAGGCGCCGGCCAATCCGCGCCTACAACAGCTGCGGACTCGGCATGAGCGCGCCCGAGACGCTCGCGGCCGAGGCGCTCGAACTGCTCGAAGGCGGCTTCAAGGCGGTGAAGATCCGACTCGGCCGCGCCGATCTCGAGGCGGACCTCCGCGCGGTGCGCACGGTGCGGCGTGTACTGCCGGCGGACGTGGTGCTGATGGCCGACTACAACCAGGCACTCGGCCGCGCCGAGGCCCTGCAGCGGTGCAGGGCGCTGGACGACGAGGGCCTCTACTGGATCGAGGAACCCATCCGGCATGACGACTATCCGGGCTGCGCCGCACTGGCCGCCAGCGTCGCCACGCCGATCCAGATCGGCGAGAACTTCGTCGGTCCGCAGGCCATGGCGCTCGCGCTGGCCGCCAATGCCTGCGACTACTGCATGCCCGACGTCGAGCGCATCGGCGGCGTGACCGGATGGATGGATGCGGCCGCACTGGCCGCGGTCAGCGGCACTCCGATGTCCTCGCACCTCATGCCGGAGATCAGCGCGCACCTGCTGGCCGCGAGCGCGAGCTGCCACTGGCTGGAGTACGTGGACTGGGCCGACGCGATCCTGCAGGAGCCACTGCAGGTGGTCGACGGGCATGTGCAGATGCCCGACCGCCCCGGCAGCGGCATCGACTGGGACGCGAAAGCCGTGCGGAGGCTGCGAATCGAATAGCGTTCACCGGCAAAGGCGTCAGACAACAGAAAGAGACAGGAGACACGACATGACATTCGCCAGACATCTTCTTGCGCTCGCCGGCATGGCCTTCGCCGCAATGACCCCCATCGCGCCCACGCACGCCGAGACCTATCCGAGCCGCCCCATCACACTCGTCGTACCGTTCCCGGCCGGTGGTGTGACCGACCTCGCCGCGCGGCTGGTCGCAACGCGGCTCGGCGAGACGCTGAAGCAGCCCGTCATCGTCGACAACCGCGCCGGCGCAGCAGGCCGCATCGGTGCCGAAGCGGTCGCACGCGCCAGGCCCGACGGCTACACCCTGCTCTTCGGTCTTTCGGTCACCCACGGCATGCTGATGGCCTCCACCAACAAGCCGACCTACGACCCGATCAAGAGCTTCACACCGATCGCTCCACTGTTCTGGTACAGCTCGGTGCTGATCTGCAACCCCTCGGTGCCGGCGAAGAACCTCAAGGAGCTGGTCGCCTATGCGAAGACGAAGCCCGACGGCCTGACCTACGGCAGCGCAGGTATCGGCTCTGGCGTGCACTTCAACGCCGAATACCTCGCGATGCTGACCGGCATCAAGATGCTGCACGTGCCCTTCCGCGGCGGTGCGTCGGCACTCCAGGCGGTCGTCGGCGGCCAGGTCGACTGTTCGTTCGACGGCGCGGCCAAGTCGCACATCGCGGCCGGCACCGTGAGAGCTATCGCCACCAGCGGGCCCACGCGCGACATCCAGTACCCCGACGTCCCGACGATCAAGGAGTCAGGCTACCCAGGCTTCGACATGACGATCTGGCAGGCGCTCTTCGCGCCCGCGCAACTGCCGCCCGACGTGACCGCCAGGCTGCGTGCGGCGATGCAAGAAGTGGCCGCATCGCCGACCTACGTGGAGCAGGCGAAGGCACTCGGCCTCAACATCCTGCCCGGCGATGCCGCCGACCTGCAGAAGCTCATCGCGGCTGAAGTGGAGAAGTACCAGAGTCTCAGCCGGGAGCTGCGCATCAGCTTCGAATGACCGCGGCGCGCATCAGGCGCGCCGCAGTGCGGCGGGGGCGCCGACCTGGAGCTCGGCCGACAGCGCGCGCATCGCATTGCGCAGCCAGACATGCGCCGGATCGCGATGCCAGCGCGCATGCCAGAACATGCTGAGGTCCACGGGCTCCAGCTCGAAGGGCACCGGCAGCACCTGCAGCGAGAGCGCCGCCGCGCTTTCAAGGGCCACGCGCTCAGGCACAACCGCCAGCAGATCGGTCGCCGCGACGATCGGCGGGGACAGCGTGATGCTGGGCACCCGCAACGCCACCTTGCGCGAAAGGCCGGCACGCGCAAGGGCAGCCTCGACCATGGCTTCCATGCTGGTGAAGGTGACCGGCGGTGCACCGAACACCACATGCGGGAAGGCAACGAACTGTTCCACGCTCAGGCTGCCGCGGATCGCCGGATGACTGGCGCTCGCGATGCAACGCATGCGCTGCGGATAGAGCGGCGACTGGTGCAGTTCCTGCGGCACCTCGCGCAGGTTCGCGATCACCAGTTCGGCCTCGCCGTCGCGCAGGTACTCCCCGGCGCGGCGCATGTCGCCAGTGCTGTAGGTGAAGCGCATGTTCGGCGCGATCGCCCTGGCCTTCACCATCAGGCCGGGCAGGAACAGCATCGCCACGCCGTCGGATGACACGATGCGAAAGTGCTCCGTGGCCGTCGACGGATCGAAGCTGCGGTTCGCGCGTGCAGCCACATCCATGAGGTCGATCGCCTCGTGTACGCGGCCGGCAAGCTCCACGGCATAGGGCGTGGGCTCCATGCCGGTGCGCGTCTTCACGAGCAGCGGGTCCTTGAAGATCTCGCGCAGCCGCGCCAGCGCAGCGGACATCGCGGGCTGGCCGATGCCGAGCTTGTCGGCGGCGCGGGTCACATGCCGCTCCGCCACCAGCGCATCGAGATAGCACAGCAGTTGCAAGTTGACATGGCGTGGCACCGACATGGCGCGATTGTGGCGCGATCCGCGCGCAATCACCATGCGCCGTCAATCCCGCAGTGCGGCATCGACACCGGGACATGTCGCCATTGCGGCTCGCGGATGGGCAGCGCACCGGGCGAATGATGCAATGCATTCGCCTTCCGACCTTCCCACTTCTCTTTCACATCTACAGGAGATTCGCCTCATGTCAGCAGTCCTTCATCCGCCGGCCATCAAGACACGCGTCCCGATGAGCGAGAAAGCCATGCAGACCTGGACCTCGCGCTATCCCGACTATCGCGCGCCCGCCGATGCGCCTGCGCTCGCGCATGCATCGACGGTCAGTTCGCTGTGGAACATGCGCCTGGTGCCAATGCTCTCCCCGCAAGGTTCGGCCGGTCGCTTCTCGCAAGCGGCGCTGAGCTGCCCCGAACGCGCCTGCACCGGCTTCGGCGAACTGGCCGCGGGTGCGGTGACGCGGGCCTATCGCAACACCGACGCGATCGAGAACATCCTCTGCCTCGAAGGCAAGCTCAAGGTGCGTGTCGGGCCGAAGCTGGAGCGCAGCATCACGCTTGAACGCTTCGACATGGTCTCAGTGCCGGTCGACGTGCGCCACGCGATCGAGAACACCGGCGGCGTGCCGGGCCGAATGGTCATTTGCCTCAACGGGCCGACCGGCAGCACATGGCCGGCAGTGTTCGATCAGGTCGCGGGGCTTCCGGCGGAAGCACTGACAGCGCTGAGCGTGAGCTTCGACGCCGCAGCAGGCCTCGCGCTCGAAGACGGCGAGATCGAGGGCCGCGTGACGCGCGGCGAGCAACTCGTGGCGTACAAGCGCGAGCTCAGTGCCTCGTCCGGCATTCCCCCGCAGGCCACCGAGATGCTCTCGGCCGGTTCGGTCTATCCGCTGATCGTCCCGGTGGGCCATTCGGGCCGCGCCCGCAAGGCACCGATGTATGGACTGCCGTCGCTCTACCTGTCGATCGCCGAGTGCACGCCCGGCGAGGCCGGCCCGCCGCCGCACTCGCATTCCGACACGCAGGAGTCCTTCCTGTGCATCGAGGGCGAGTGGGAGATGACCACCGGCTTCCATCACGAGCACGTGACGAAGGTGAAGCCCTACGACATCGTGGCGATGCCGACCAAGGTGATGCGCGGCTTCCGCAACACCGGGCCGGGCCGAAGCCGCCTGTTCGTGGTGATCCAGGGCGCCGAGCAGATGACCGACATGGTGGCCTTTCCCAAGCGTGTCGGCGTTGAGATGGAGAAGCGCTTCGGCCCGCAGGTGATCAAGGACTTCGAGAAGATCCACCTGATCTTCGACGCCGAGGACCGGGTCGAGGCCGCCTGATCCACGCGAAGGCCGGCGCGGCTTCGTGCCGCGCCGGAGCAGAACGACAACGGAGTGAGACATGACGCATCGGGCATTCCTCACGCAGCGCGCGCGCTGTCTTGCCACGGCCCTGGCGGTGGCGGCCTTTTCCGGGGCTGCATCCGCGCAGGCCTGGCCGGAGCGGCCTATCCGCATGATCGTGCCGGCCGCCGCGGGCGGCATGACCGACATCTCCGCCCGCGTGGTCGCGAAGAGACTCGGCCAGGAACTCGGGCAACCCGTGGTCGTGGAGAACAAGGGCGGCGGCGGCGGCCGCATCGGTGCCGCGGAGGTCGCGCACAGCAAGCCCGACGGCTACACGGTGCTGTTCGCCAACGCGGTGACCCAGGCGCTGTTGCCCGCAACCGTGCGCAACATGAACTACGACCCGCTCAAGGACTTCACGCAGCTCGGCCTGCTGTTCGACTACACGACGGTGCTGGTGTGCAACAAGAGCCTCCCCTTCGACGACATCGCGGGCTTCATCGCCTACGCGAAGAAGGTCCCCGGCAAGCCCACGATGGCGACCGCCGGGCCGGGCAGCGGCAATCACTTCACCAACGAGCTGTTCAACATGATGGCGGGCGTGCAGACGCTGAGCGTGCACTACCGCGGCAACGCGCCCGCATTGCAGGACGTGCTGGCAGGCGTTGCTGATTGCAGTCATCAGGGCGAGGTCAAGCAGTACGTCGATTCGGGCAAGCTCAAGCTGATCGCGACCGATGGCCGCCAGCGCGACCCGCGCTTTCCCCAACTGAAGACCGTCGCCGAGAGCGGCCTGCCGGGCTATGAGCTCACCTGGTGGCAGGGTCTGACCATGCCGGCCGGCGCTCCGCCCGAAGTGGTCGCGAAGCTGGTGCAGGCGCTGCGCACCGTGGCCGACGACCCCGACGTGCGCATGAGCGTGCGCGACTACGGACTGGCACCCGCCTATGGCGCGCCCGCCGCGATGGAACAGACCATTCGCAGGGACATGACCCAGTTCCGCCGGATCGCCGCGCAATCGGAAATCGTCATCGAATAAAGGAGTACCGCATGACCGAACCGGTCGAGTCGCCGCTGGCGATCTATCGACGCCACCTCGGGCGCGGCGAGCTGGCCTACCAGTACGACCCTGTCAGCGGACGCGCGGTGTTCTATCCGCGCGTGGCCGAGGCGGGCCGCTCGGGGCTCGAATGGCGGATCAGCCGCGGCCTGGGCAGCGTGTATGCGACGACCGCGATCGGCACGCGCGATGGCGGCGAATACAACGTCGCGCTGATCGACCTCGATGAAGGCTTCCGCATGATGAGCCGCGTCGAAGGTCTGCCGGCCAACGAAGTACGCATCGGCACGCGGGTGCAGGTGCGGATGCGCGCGAGCGAATCCGACGGCGTGCTGCCGGTCTTCGATCCGGTTGCCGGATGAGCACGCCCGCATTGCGTCGCGGCTCGGTCGCCATCGTGGGCGTGGCAGAGACCGGCATGGGAGAGGCCCCGGCCGGAACCCATCCGGTGGATCTCATGGGCCAGGGCGTCATGCGCGCGCTCGATGAATGTGGGCTGCGGCTTGCCGACGTGGATGGCGTCTTCGGCGCGGCGATGCAACTGCGCATGCCGACGCTCGCCATCTGCGAATACCTCGGCCTGCAGCCGCGTTACCAGGACGGCACCAACATCGGCGGTTCCTCGTTCATGTCGCTGCTCGCACACGCGCAGGCGGCCATCGAGCATGGGCTGTGCGAGGTGGCGGTGATCGCCTATGGCAGCACGCAGAGGACCATCGGGCGGGCGAATCTGCAGCCGCCGGACCCCAATCCCTACGAGGCACCCTACCGGCCGTTGCTGCCCGCCAGCGCCTATGCGCTCGCCGCTTCGCGGCACATGCACGCTTTCGGCACGACGCGCGAGCAGCTTGCGTCCGTCGCTGTGGCGGCCCGCGAGTGGGCCCTGCGCAACCCCGCCGCCTGGGAGAAGGAACCGCTCACCGTCCGGCAAGTGCTCGATGCGCGCCCGGTCAGCCGGCCGCTCACGGTGCGCGACTGCTGCCTTGTGACCGACGGCGGCGGCGCGATCGTGGTGACGTCAGCCGAACGTGCGCGCGCGCTGCGCAAGCCGCCGGTCTTCGTCCTCGGCACGGGCGAAGCGACCACGCATCTCACCATCGGCAGCATGCCCGACCTCACGATCACCGCCGCGGCGGAGTCCGGCCGCCTCGCCTACGGGATGGCGGGCCTGCGCGCTGCCGACATCGACGTGGTCGAGGTCTATGACGCCTTCACCATCTCCACCCTGCTCTTCCTCGAAGACCTCGGGTTCTGCCCCAAGGGCGAAGGCGGGCGCTTCGTCGCCGACGGCGCAATCGCGCCGGGAGGCCGGCTGCCGGTCAATACCAACGGGGGCGGACTCTCCTATGGGCATCCAGGGATGTACGGCCTCTACGTACTCATCGAAGCGGTGCGGCAGCTTCGCGGCGAGTGCGGCGCGCGGCAACTCCCGCGCCATGTAACGGCCATCGCGCACGGCAACGGCGGCGTGCTGTCGAGTCAGTCCACCGTGGTGCTTGGAACGTCGGCCGCCTTGTGACGGCAGCCATCCTTCAACCTTCATCGAGAAACCATGACATCGAACGAATCGGCAGGCCTGCTCGCAGACAAGGTGATCCTGGTGACCGGCGCAGGCGGCGGCATCGGCCGCCACATCGCGCTCCATGCGGCGCGCGAAGGCGCGAGCGTGGTGGTCAACGACCTGGGCAGCACGGTGGGCGGCGATGGCCGCGATGCCGCGCGCGCCGCCCAGGTGGCCGCGGACATCGAGTCCGCAGGGGGCCGCGCAGTCGCGAACACCGATTCGGTGACCGACTGGGAAGCGGCCCAGCGCATGGTGCAGTCGGCGGTAGGCACCTTCGGGAGGCTCGACGCGGTGATCAACAACGCCGGCATCCTGCGCGACAGAATCTTCCACCAGCTCGGCGTGGACGAGTTTGACGCGGTCGTCAAGGTGCACCTGTATGGCGCGTTCCATCTGAGCCGCGCAGCAGCGAGCCTGTTCCGCGCGCAGGGCTCGGGCGCCCTGGTGCACATGACCTCGACCAGCGGCCTCATCGGCAACCTGGGACAGGCCAACTACGCGGCGGCCAAGCTCGGCATCGTCGGCTTGTCGCGATCGATCTCGCTGGACATGGCGCGCTTCAATGTGCGCTCCAACTGCATCGCGCCGACCGCGTTCAGCCGAATGATCGAGTCGATCCCCGGCCAGTCCGCGGAAGAGCAGGCGAGGTTCCGCGAAAAGCTGAAGGCCACCGTGCGCGCGGACCAGGTCGCGCCGCTTGCCGTTTTCCTCGCGAGCGACGCTGCGTGCGAAGTGAGCGGACAGGTCTTCGGCGTGCGCGGCAACGAGGTGTACCTCTACAGCCAGCCGCGGCCGGTGCGCACGATGCACTGCGACGCGGGCTGGTCGCCACGGCGGCTGGCCGAACAGATGCTGCCCGCCTTCCGGCCTTCCCTGACACCCCTGGACCGCGCCCGCGACGTGTTCGCGTGGGACGCCGTCTGAAACCATGGAGACACCACGCATGAAAGACGTCGTCCTCGTGACAGGTTCGGGCCGCGCGGGCACGGTCGAGAAGCTCGACGCCGCGGCCGTGCGGCGGATCCTTGACGTCGACGTCGTGGGCCTGGCGCGCGAGCTCGCACCGGACGGCATCCGCGTGAACGCGGTCCTGCCGGGGATCATCGAGACCGCGATCCACGAGAAGGCCGGACTCGCCGCGAAGATGCCGGACCTGCTGCAACTGGTGCCGATGCGCCGCATCGGGCAGCCCGAGGAATGCGCGCAGGCCATCGCCTGGCTGCTGTCGGACCGGGCCTCCTACGTGAGCGGCGCAGTGCTTCCCGTGACGGGCGCGCGTTGAGCCTGCAGTGAAGCGGCCGTGTCCGCCGGCGGCGGAAACGAGACCACCCGCGGCCGCTGCAGCCGCTTGTCGTACCACAGCTCGTAGAGCCAGCTGAGGTTCTCCAGTGAGCTGAACGTCACCTGCGCGCGCCTGCCCGCGGCCGTGCGCGGCCCGCCGGCGATCAGCGCGCCGCTGGCCTCGTAGAGGCTGCAGACCACGTCGCGCAGCGTGCGGCGCATGAGCTTCTCGTCGAGGTCGCCGTAGCGGATGCCGACCGCGATGAACTCCAGGTAGCTCAGCACGTAGCGCAGCGAAGGCAGGCGCGCGTCGGGACTGTCGGTTTCGATTTCCTCCTCGGTCAAGTACCGCATGCCGTGGCGATGGAAGTAGCGCATGTGAACGATCATCGCCTGCTCCATGTAGGTCTGTGACAGGCGCGACTGGAGCAGGATGTTGATGGTGTGCTGGCGAATGCCGTTTCGGATCGCCACCATCGACGAGATGATCCAGCCCACAATGGCAGCCACCACGCCGAACAGCAGGATCCACTGCCCCTTCTCCAGCCGGAACTGCGGTGTTTCGATGCCGAGGAGCGATCCGTCGGCTTCGGAGTGGACGAAACATGCCAATGCCAGGAGCAGCAGGCACAGCAGCGCCTGAAGCAGCGGACTGGGACTGCGCGGCCTGCGCCTGCGACAGAGCCGCCGTATCGAGTGCCAGGACACGTTTCAGGCGAAGCTGCCGGCGGGCGCCGTGCGCGGGATGTAGGGCGCGGCCGGCTGCAGGCCATCCGGAAACTCGAAGGGGTTGTGCGCGCTGAAGAGCTTCACCTCGGGATGGTCGGCGGTGAGACTGCGCAGGCGGTCCTGGTTGTAGAAGCGCATCCGGCGATTGGTGGTGACCGCGAACTGGAAAAGGCCGACCTTGAGCGCGCACTTGCGCACCGGCCCTTTCACTTCGCGCGGATCGAAGTAGGCGTCACCCGCATGGAGGAGCCAGCCGTCCTCGCCCTGCACCGCGACGCCGCAATGCCCAAGCGTGTGGCCGAAGAGAGGGATCAGCAAGATCTCGGGCGGCAGGCCCGCGAGTTCGCGCACCGCCTCGAAGCCGAGCCAGCGCTCGCCTTCGACCGCATACGGCTGGAAGTCCGGCCCGTGCGCCCACATCGCAGGCATATAGCGATGTCGCGCCTTGAAGGTCCTGCGCTCCATCGCAGCCTTCAGTTCCGTCGCGTGCAGATGCACCTTGGCCGCGGGAAAGTCCGACAGGCCGCCCACATGGTCGAGGTCCATGTGCGTGAGAACGATGTGCTTCACATCCGACGGTTGATAGCCCATCGCCTTGATCTGCTCGATCGCCGCGAGTTTCGGGTCGCGCCGCGGATTGGCGTAGCCGTATGCGAACATGTACCCGAGCCGCGAAGGCATGTTCGCGTAGTCGGCAGTGCCCAGGCCCGTATCGACGAGGACGAGGCCGCTGGAAGGCGTCTCGATTAGGAGTACATGACACGCGAGCTGCTGGCCATGAATCGTCAGCCGCTGGATGCATGCGCAGTTGAGGTGGTGGACTTTCAATCGTACGTAGGACATGAAGGCCTCCTGAAGCGGAATGAATATTCCCTTTTACTCTAGGCGGTGATCTCCCATCCGTCAAGAATGAACATTCCTTTTTACATCTGGCGCGGGACGAACGTCGCTGCGCTCATGCCCATGGGTCAGGGATTGCTGTCCATCAGTCCGGCCAGGCCACGTGCCTGTTTTCTTGGATCGGCATCGCGGGTGACTGCGGACTGGACCACGAAGCCCAGTATCAGCGACTGGAGCGTCATCGCCATCTCGTCCGGCGAGACATTCTTCGCCACCACGCCGGCCTTCTGCCAGTGAGTGACGCGTGCACGTACCCGTTCGCGGAAAAGCAGGTAGAAGTCGCGCACCATTACGCGCACTGCCTCGTTGCGCTGCGCCTCGCTCCAGCCATGCACGGCGAGCGATGACAAATGAAAGTCGTTGCGCTTGCTGTACTTCGCGATGGCCTCCACCACCTGGCCGACGAACTCCGCGGGCCCAGCGCTCGATTCGCTCTCGACCACCGGCCCGAGGACCGCGCCGAGGTCGGTCAGCGAACCGCGGATCGCCTCGAAGATGATGTCGTCCTTGCCTTTGAAATACCGGTACATCGCACCGGCCGACAACTTCGACTCCTTGATGATGTCCTCCATCGTCGTCGAGTGGATGCCGTACCGGTGGAAGCAATTCCAGGCCGCCTCAAGGATCTGGCTGCGGCGCTCTTCTCTTTGCTCGTCGTTGATCTTGGGCATGGCGAAGCGTCTCGAAGAAAGAATATTCATTCTATTTTCGTCTCTCCAACGTATTTGTCGTTTTCGCGACCGTCGCAATATCGCGGCCTTTGATGCGTCCGGGAACTACAAGTCGGGGCCGATACTCAGCAAGTCTCAAGGCCGCATCCTGGCCACGATGAATTCGTCCGGATCAATTCAGAGCTTCTCGGTGCTCGATCAAAGCGGAAAGGTGCTTTGCAACGGAAGTGGTGGCGTCAGCAATAGCTTGCCCAACGTGAACTACTGCTGGGCTACGATCAGCGCCGGAACCAAGTATCAGGTCGTTGCGAAGGGCGACGGCAATCAGTACCTCCAGTTCGTCGTATCCACACGCGCAGCGGGCAAGTAGTCGGAACCAGTTTGCGATCGAGGGAGGGCATCCTGCTTCGACCCTCGTCAGCTGCAAAATAAGGGTTCGATGCCACGGTTCGGTGCCGTTGCCCGCATGTCCTCCGCTCCGGTCACGTCCTCCACGTCGTGGCATCGACGGACGAGTGCACTATCTGAAGCTGCCAGCCGGTACTGACCTCGCAGAACTGCCCATACACGGCATCGTGGAGGCGAGGACGCCGGGCCGTTACTGGCCGGACATAGACGGGCACGTTACAGGCGGTCGGCTCAAGGTTTCGTAGTGCATATCCGATGGGACCGCTCTCACTGCACTGCCGGCTTGGTCAGGACGAACTCCTGCGGCGGCACCGGGCCCGAAGGTGCCGGTCGCCGGCTCCCCAGCCGGTCATTCAACGCAAAATCAAAGGCACAGGTTCTGCGTGATACGTTGGCGGGCGACTTGCCCAAAGCAGGGCGAAGCCGGCCATGGGAACGAATATGTCCGCATAGAACATCAGTCCCGCATTGCCGGGCGCGAAATTGTGGGCGGTGACCATTTCGCGCAGGTGGCCGACCGCTGCGCCGAGGGTAAAGATGCTTGGGCCCAGGATGGCAGCCAGGCGCATGTCGAAGCTGCGGAACGCCGCCAGGAGGCCGACCGCTGAGAAGCCCAGGCTGGCCATGCCGACCTCCAGTTGGAAAGGGCTGTCGGCCCACCCGATGAATTGGGCCGACAGCGCACCGAAGAAGACGTGCATCACGAAGTTGTAGAAGTTGTAGATGCCCACACTGAAGAAAACGAACCAGCGCAGCAAGGCCTCGACGATGTCAGCGCGGACCCATGGGCGGTGCTGGCGCGCGATGGCCGCGGCTGAGACAAGGAACCCGATCACAAGGAAGGTCAGCGGATAGTTGGCCAATACGAAATGGATCGTGGCCCTGATGAAATCAGCCATTTGCTCTCCTCATTGAAGTTCAGCGCATTGCCGTCGGTCGGCGTTCATCAGGTCCGCGTGATCCAGTTGCCATGCAGCCCCTGTGGCACGCGCTGCGGCATCTCGATCACCGCGACCGGCGCCTCCTCGATCCTGCGCGCATCGAGCAACACGAAGTTGCTGCTGCGGCGAGCCGGGTCGTAGGTGAACGCCGCAAGATAGCCGTCGTCCTCGCGGTGGCCTCCGGGCCGCGGCACGAAGGCGGCCTCGCCGACGATCTGGTTGCCGAGGTCGTGGCGGCTGGAGCGGCCGGTTTCGGTGTCGAATTTGAGCACCGTGTTGAAGACTGCCGACGGCGGGTCCGGCAGCTTCAGCGAAGACGTCAGGGTCGGTACGTAGACATAGCGTGTCGGAAGCGCTTCGTACAGATGGTTGACCCGCGGAAACTCCGTGACCTCGTCGGAGAACTGATGCACCTTGAAGCTGCGCCTGGCAGGATCGATCGTCAGGCGCCGCAAGGTGGCATCCTTGCCATGCACGAGCGCAAAACTCTCGTGATGGACATAGTCGACCACGATCCGGCCGCCGCGCTCGAAGCCGTTGCCGAAGTGGAAGACGAAGAAGGGGTCGCCCTCGATCCAGGTCGGCGCGCCGCCGTCCAGCGGCAACAACGCGATCCGCATGCCAAGATCGGGACGCCATTGCAGCATGGACTTCCCGGCCTTCGCCGCCTGGGCGTCGAACACCGCTGGCCCGGCGATGAGGACGATGTAGCGCTCCGTCAGGATGAAGTCGTGGATCATGGTCGGCATCGGCATTTCCACGGACCGTGTGCTCACCAGCTTCCCGCTGGGATCGATGCGGTGGAACTTCACCATCGGCGTGCGCCAGGAATACTCCAGCGCATAGAGGTCGCCGGTGCGTGGATGGTGGCGGTTGTGGGCGCCCAGGCGCAGCGGCTCGGTGCCCCCTGCGGTCCACTGGCCGAGGGTGTCCAGTTCCATGCTCATCTCGTAGCTGGTCGTGGCCTCGTTCAGCGCGATCAGTCGGCCACCGTGCCGGATGATGTTGACGAAGGCGCCGTTCTTGAGTTGCGACGGAACTTCGCCCGGCGCGAACATGGCCGGATCCACCGGCACCGGGTGCGTGAAGCTGCCGAAGACGGCGTGGCCGGCGCGGCGCTCCACCTTCAGGCTTTCGGTGTCGACGAAGCGGTTCCGGTAGCGCGCCTTGCCGTCCTCGATGTAGACGGCGTGGATCATGCCGTCGCCGTCCAGCGGATAGGCGTAGCCCAGCGGCTTGAATTCGGGGTTGGGTCCGTTGCGCATGTAGACGCCGCGCAGGTCGGCGGGAATGCGTCCCGAGATCACCCGCAGGTCGCGCGCATCGACCTCGCGCTGCACCGGAAGGAAGTTGCCGCTCAGGTGTGGATCGTCGGATGTCCAAGGGACATCCGCAGGTTCGTCGGCGTGGGCCAGCGGCCAGAGTGCATGGCTGCCGATGAGCGCGGCGCCGGACGCGGCCAAGCGGTGGAAAGAACGACGTGTGAGTTGATGCGACATGACATTCCTCGAAGGTAAAGTGAGTGATCTCCTTGTCGGCAATGCCCTGCTGGGCAATCAAGTGCGTCGACGGGCGGAGTTCTTACCGGTCCATGAATGTTAGGAAGCGCTGCGTCGTTCGTCGTTGACTGAGCGTCCCATGTCTGTTCTGCCTGATTCAAAGATGGGAAAATGAGGCGCTTATGAACCAGCGATCCGCGCCCCAGGACTGGTTCGGTTCGCATGATGGCGAATCGGCGCGCGTCGTTTCGCCCATCACGTTCGACGCCAGCCTGCTGGCGCCGCGGGAGCGCTTCGAGCTTTGGAAGGAGCGCACAGCGACCTCCTACGAGTTGCTGCTGCCAAGCGGTGTGGCACAAGGCGACTTCCGCAGCCGGACCCATTTGTGGAATCTCGGACCTCACCTGCTGACGGCCGGTGACTACACGCCGATGATCTCGAAGCGATCGGCTCGGCTCGTCCGGGCCGACCAGTTCAACCATCTGCACCTTCGCATGAACCTGAAGCGCCCTGGCGCTCGGGTCGATGCAGATGGAAAGCGGCTGATCCTCGCCGCCTGCGAGCCGGTACTGACCGATATGACGCGCCCATCGACCTTTGACTCGCCGGGCGGACCGGGCATCGTTGTCCTCTTGCCGCGCGATGCCTTGGCAGATGTGCTTCCCGGGGGCATGGATCTGCACGGCGTTGTTCCGCGCGGCGCGTCTGCGCACCTGCTGGTGAGCCATCTCGTGAACGTGTCGGAACGGTTGGCGGAACTTACGGTTGAAGAAGCGCGCGGCGTCGCCGTGGCGACCGCAAGCCTCCTCGCCGTGAGCCTGCGGGCCACGCCGGAAGCGCTGGAGCGGGCGCGCCCGGCGATCGAGGACACGCTGATGCAGCAGGTCTGCAAGTGGATCGACGCGTCGCTTCGCGATCCGGCGCTGTCGGTCTCGACGATCTGCCGCAGGTTCAAGGTGTCGCGAAGCACGCTATACCGCCTCTTCGAGACACGCGGCGGTGTCGCCAACTACATCAAGGAGCGCAGACTGAAGCGCATCTACGCAGCCATCGTTGCGCCCGAACATGCAGCGCGACAGTTGGTCGGCGTCGCCGAGGAATTCGGGTTCGCCAACGCTTCCCACTTCAGTCGCAGCTTTCGGCAGCATTTCGGCCATAGCCCGAGCGAGGCGCGAGCGCAGGCACCGATAGCTTCTCGGCTGCTTTCAGCGAGTTCGGATGCGCGCGCCTACTACGATCTCTTGCGCGCGCAGCAGCGTTGAGACGGGAAGTCTGCGCTACGGCGCTCCACCGGAGACAGCGCTGGGTTGAGTCAGGTCGCGGGACTGCCTGACCGTCTTCAGTCGAAGCCGTAGATATGCGCCGGGTTGTCCGCCAGCATCGCCTTCGCCCACGTCGCACCGCCGTCAAGCAAGGCCAGCGACCAGTCCAACAGAGCATGCTCGTCGGGCACGGGCTTCACATTGGGATGCGGCCAGTTGCTGCCCCACAGGCAGCGCTTCGGATAACGGAGGGCCAGTTCGCGCGCGATGGGTTCGACGTCTTCATAACGAGGTGGCCCGCTGCGCGAGCTTTCGTAAGGCGCGGACAGCTTGACCCAGACGTTGCCGCCATCGAGTACCCGGCATAGCGACCGAAAGGACTCGCTGCCCGTCTCCACCGGCTCGAGGAACTTGCCGATGTGGTCTATGACGAGGCGGCAGGGCAAGTCCAGAAGACGCTGCTCATGCTGGCGGAAATCACGCCCGTCCAGCTGCAGGTCGACGTGCCAGGCGCGTGGCGCCAGGCGTTTGGCCAGCGGCTCGAGCGCGGACCAGGGCAGCACGCCGCCGGGCAGCATCATGAAACGCACGCCGCGCATTCCGCCGGCATGCAGGCGGTCGAGCTCCGCATCGGGCACGTCCACCGCAACCACGGCCACGCCACGCGCCCCCTCCCCCAATTCGGCGATGGCTGCCAGCGTGCAGCTGTTGTCAAAGCCATAGCCGGTAGGCTGCACGATGACCACGCGGTCAAGGCCCAGCTTGCGCTGCACCTCGCGATAGGCCGAGGCCGGCGCGGGCGGCGGCTGGAAGGTGGCCGTGGGTGCCAGAGCGAAGCCCAGCCCGTACACATGCACGTGGCAGTCGCAGGCGCCTTCGATCATGTTCTCTTCCATCCCGCGGCCTTGAGCCGGAAGGCCTCGCCAGCGTTCACTGCGCCGGCCGGCATCTGCCCCTGCAGCAATGCGGTGAGCTGCGATACGGTCTCCAGCGCCTGATGCTCGATCGCCGGCGGCGTGAGCCCGCCGATGTGCGGCGTGGCGACCACGCGCGGGTGGCGTGCCAGCGCCGGGCTGGGCATCTGGTCGGGTGCCATGCCCACGTCGAGCGCGCAGCCCGCCACCTGGCCGGTCTCCAGGGCCTGCAGCAGCGCCGCCTCGTCCACGAGTTCGCCGCGCGAGGCATTGATGAAGAAGGCGCCCGGCTTCATCGCGGCGAAGGCTTCGGCGCCGAACAGGCCGGCCGTGCCCGCGTTGGCCGGCGCCAGGCAGACCACGAAATCCGCGCCGGCCAGCAGCACGGGCAACTCGACCTGCCGCACGCCCTCGCGCGGCTCGATGCGCTGCAGCGTGTTCACCAGCACCGGCATGCCGAAGGCGCGCGCCAGCGGACACAGTGTGCTGCCGATGCCGCCGAAGCCCACGATGCCCAGCGCCGCGCCGCGCAGCTCGCGGCCCATGACCGGCACCGGCTGCTCGCCACGGCGGTACGCCTGCACGTAGCGGCTGGTGCCGCGGGCCAGGTCGATCATGGCGCCGACGATCCATTCCGCCACCGCCGCGTTGAATCCGGGCCCGGCCTGCGTCACCAGGACGCCGAGCGCGCTGGCGGCGGCGACGTCCACGGTGCGGATGTCCATGGCGCAGCGGATGAAGGCCTTCAGGCGCGGCAGCGCGTCGAACAGCCGAGCAGGCCCGGACGTCTGGCGGTAGGCGATCAGCGCGTCGCAGTCGCTGGCCGCGGCGATCAGCTCGTCCGTCGGCAGGTCGCGCGGCTGCGGGTTCAGCCGCACCTCGGCCACTGCGCGCAGCGCGTCGAGGGCGCGCTGGCCGAAGTAGCTCGGCAACTTGTCGCAGGGATGGGTGACGAAGACCCGTGCACTCATTTGGCCTTCGCCTCGGCCGCGCGCGGCTTGTTGCTTCGTGGCGCCGCGCGCGGCGGGGCGGCAACGGATTCGCGCTCGAGTAGCTGCCGCGGCACGAAGACCCGCTCGCGCGCCCACTCGTCCTCGCTGCGGGCCATGGCCTGCTCGACCATCGCCTGCGCCATGTCGTGCACCGGCAACTCCACGGTGCTGAGGGCCGGGTTGGACAACCCCGAAAGGTACAGCCCGTCGATGCCCACGATGGAGATGTCCTGCGGCACCCGCACGCCCAGGTCGCGCAGGCCCGCCATCAGACCGAAGGCCATCAAGTCGTTGAGTGCAACGACGCCGGTGGGGCGCTGCTTCATGCGCGCCAGCCGCGCTGCCATGGCGCGGCCCACCTCGGCGATGACTGCGTCGCTGTACTCGTTGAGCGCGCCGCCGTCGATCACCTGCGCCTGCTGCGCCAAGCCCACCGCCTCGGCCGCGGCGTGGAAGCCGTCGATCTTGGCGCTACGGCTCATCGTGAGGCCCGCCACGGTGGCGAAGGCCAGGTGCCGGTGCCCCTTGGCGATCAGGTGCGCGGTGGCCATGCGCGCGGCCTCGAAGTTGTCGGGCATCACGTGGCCCACGCGCGAGCGCCGGCCAGGCGTGGCGCCACGGTCGTAGCTGATGACCACCATGCCGCGTTCCACAGCGGATTCGAAATGGCGCTCGTCCGCCAGCGAGGAGATCACGATCACCCGTCGCACGCCATGCGCCAGCAGGTCCTCGAAGAAGGCGCTCTCCTTCTCGCGGTCGCGGTAGGTGCTGCCGATCAGCAGCCGGAAGCCGTGGCGCTGCTGCGCCGCCGTCTCGACCTCGCGGGCGATGTGTCCATACATCGGGTTGGTCAGCGATGGCACCAGCAGCCCGAGCAATGGCGTCTGCCCGGTCTTGAGCTGCTGCGCCAGCTTGCTCGGCCGGAACTGCAGCGCCTCGATGGAGGTGCGCACCCGCGCCAACGTGTCGGGCCGCATGCGGTCGACGCGGCCGTTGAGTACGTTCGACACCGTGCTCACCGACACCTCGGCATGTCTGGCCACGTCCTGGATCGTCGTCATCTCTTGTTCGGTTCAATCGCTTCTAGAGCCCCAGCCGCAGCGGCAGCCACAAGGAAAACGAGGGTACCAGCACCAGCACGAGCAGCGCCACCGTCAGCACCACCAAGTACTTGGCCATGGGCCGCGCCACGTCCTTCACCTGCGTGCCGGTGATGGCGCAGGTGGCGAACAGCCCCAGGCCGATGGGCGGCGCGAACAGGCCCAGGCCCATGGCGATGACCATCACCGTGCCGAAGTGCAGCGGATGGATGCCCAGCTGCTGTGCGATCGGCGTGAGCAGCGGCCCGAAGATGATCAGGGCCGGTGCGCCTTCGAGCACCGCGCCGAACACCACCATCATTCCCACCGCCAGCACGATGAAGCTGATGCTGCCGTACTGGTGCGCGAAGGCCACGATGCTGGCCGACACCTGCTGCGGGATCTGCTCGATCGTGAGCGCAAACGAGAGGCTCGAAGCCGCCGCCACGATGAAGAGGATGCTGCCCGCCATCGAGGCCGACTTCACGAAGAGCCGCGCCAGCCCGCCCAGGCTCAGCTCGCGGAACACCAGGCTGCCGGCCACCAGCGCGTAGATCACCGCGAAGGCCGACACCTCGGTGGAGGTGGCCACGCCCGAGGTCACGCCCTTGCCGATCATCGCCACCATGACGATCGCCACCAGCGCCCCGCCCAACAGCTTGAGCATGGGGGTGCGGTGCTCGAAGGCGTCGTCCGGGTTGATGCGCCCGCCCACCGCGATGGCCAGCGCGGCCAGCGACAGCGCCATCACCGCGGCCGGCACCAGTCCCGCCATGAACAGGCCCGCGATGGAGATGTTCGCGACGAAGCCCATGATGATCATGTTGATGCAAGGCGGGATGGTCTCGGCCATGACGGCAGTGCAGGCCAGCAGGCCAGCAGCCTCGTTCGGGTCCTGCTTGGTGCGCCGCACCGCCGGCATCACGATGCCGCCCACCGCCGCGATGTCCGCCAGCTTGGAGCCCGACACACCCGAGAAGAAGGCGGTGGCGGTGATGGTGATGAGCCCGAGGCCCCCTCGCACCCGCCCGAACATGCGCAGCAGGAGCTCGATGAGCCGCGCCGACATGCCGTTCTGTTCCATCAGGAGGCCCGCCAGCACGAAAAAGGGGATGGCCAGCAGCACGAAGTGGTCGCTGCCCGCCATCACCTGCTGCGAGTAGATGAGCAGCGGCAGCGAGGGATCGGCCAGGAAGTACAGCAGCGCGGCGAAGGCCAGCACGAAGCCGATGGGCACGCCCAGCGCCAGCGCGCCGAAGAAGCCGACGGCCAGCAGCAGGCCACGCGGCACCGCGTGGGCGGGCATGAAGGCGTTCCAGCCGTACACCAGACCGAGCACGACGAGCGCGCCGACGAGCGTGGCCCACACCAGGCGAGACGGCCCGGCCGTTGCATGTGCGATCGCGAACACCGTCATGAAGGCGCTGCCGAAGACCACGGGAAAGACATAGAGCCACTGCGCCAGGCCCAGCGGCGTGGTCTGGCCCCAGGTGTCGACCAGCAGCAGGATCGAGGAGACGAAGAGACTCGCCGACACGCCCGCGATGATCCAGTGCCCCACCTGCAGCAGCGCAGGCTGCCAGTGCGACGGCAGCATGTGGCGGAACAGGTCCACGCCCACGTGCTGGCTGCGCGCCAGCACCGAGGCCGCGCCGAAGAAGACCAGCACCAGCATCAGCGCGCGCGCCACCTCTTCGGCCCAGTCCACCGGGTCGTGCAGCACGTAGCGGTAGATCACCGACAGGAACACCATCAGAACGTCCACCGCCAACACCACGGCGGACAGCACCTCGATCCAGTGCGTGAGGCCGGCCAGCAGCCGGCCCGACTGCGTGCCCGCCCTGAAGCCGAAGGCCGGCAGGGCAGGCGCCTGGGTATCGATGGCGACGCTCACCGCATCAGCCCCGCGCCGCCGCTATGTCCGCGAAGAGCGGCGCGGTGCTCGGGTACTGCTTGGCGAAGTCGGCCCACAGCTTGGCCTCCATCTCCTTACGCACCGCATCGCGCTCGGCCGGGGCCATGGGGAAGAAGGTCATGCCCTTCTTCTTGAGTTCCTCGATGGCGGCCGCGCCCTTCTCGCCCGCCAGGCCGCGCTGCTGAGCGGTGGAATCGGCCACCGCCTTCATGAAGGCCGGGCGCAGGTTGGCCGGGATCCTGTCCTGGCTGCGCCGGCTGATCACCACCACCATGGGGCTGAACAGGTGCTCGGTCATCCAGCAGGACTTGGTCACCTCGTTGAGCTTGCTGGCCAGTACCGTGGCTGCGTCGTGCTCGAAGCCGTCGACCACGCCGGTCTGTGCCGCCATGTAGAGCTCGCCGAAGGGAATGGGCGTGGGGATCGCGCCCATGATCTTGAAGGTCTCGATGAAGGCCGGCGTGGGCAGCACGCGCAGCTTCACGCCCTTCACCTCGGCCAGCGACTTCACCTGGTTCTTGGTGTAGACGCTGCGCGGGCCGAAGTGCGAGGTCCAGGTGAGCACGGTGCAGCCGGCGCGCTTCTGCAGCATGTCGTCCAGCGCGGCGCCAGCCTTGCCATCCATGGCGCGGGCCACGTGGGCGTAGCTGTCGAAGAGGTAGCCCAGGTCCAGTATGCCCAGCTCGGGCAGCACTGTGGCCCAGATGGACGAGCCGGTGACCATCATGTCAATGGAGCCCACTTTCACCTGCTGCACCACGTCGCTTTCCTTGCCCAGCTGGTTGTTGGGGAAGTAGTCCAGCCGGATCGCATCGCCCACCGAGGCCTTCAGGTTGGCCTGCAGGCGCTGGTACCAGACGTAGTGGGCGGCGTTGTCGTCCGCCGTCATCGAGGACGAGAAGCGCAGCGCCACCGGACTCTGCGCCCATGCAAGTCCCGGCACGGCAAGAACGGCTGCGACGGTCGAGGAAGACTGGACGAAGCGACGGCGGGACAGGGTGGCGGTCATACGCTTTCTCCTACCGATTGGCGAGTAGTGTATCGATTTACTATATCGATACACAAACACCCCGCGAATAGGGTTTCACCCGAGCCGTCTCGTGGCCCGCTTGTTGCCACTCGCCAAGGCGTTCGTTCGTCGGACCCGAAAGACGCACGAGTTCACGACAGCGATCGGGAAGAATCGATGGATCATCGGAGGAGGGCAACCGAGCAGTCAAACCGCCCCGCCCGTCTTGCAGCGAAAGCGGACGGTCAGCGGAGCTTTCTCCACAGGCGAGTGACCGCCAGGTTACGGAAGTTCAAGCGACCACTGTCCTAGGATCATCGCGACCGGTAACACTGCGCCCATTGCGGTCCGCGGCCTCAGCGAATACTGGCCTTCGTCAACTACACAGCTCACCCGAGACCTGCCGATCGATGTCGGTGCCAGGTGGCGGCGCCCTGGCGCCGCTCTGGACTCGAACCGCTTGTCGCTTCATTCGGCAACAGACACACTGGTCGCGGTCAGCGTGTGGTGGTCGATCCGGCGGATGCACCATCGGCTTCTCTCCCACTGAAGGTCCGCCGCGCCCTCTAGAGGCTCCCGCGCAGGGAGTGAGGACGGACGGCCTGACGAACCGAAAGGTCGCACGGCTCCAAAGCGGTACTTCCGATTCGAACGAAGGACCGCAACGGGCACTGACTTGCCCTCTCGAAGCTCGCGCCGAAGAAGCTCGTCGAGGCCGGCTGGACTCCGATTGGAAGTTCGCCCAGCGATGCCACGGCTCGCGCCAATTCCGATCTTGCGCGGTTCGGTTCCATCGCGCGGCTCATCGAACTCAAGAGAAGGACTAGCTCCTTCAGCTACGGCCCCTATATCGGCTCGCGCGCGAACATCGCGACGAGTAAGCCGATCAACCATTGGTGCAGCACGGAGGTCTCGTGTCGCTCGTGCCAGAACAGTTCGATGGTGCGAGCCGGCGCGGCGATGGGCGGGGCCAAGCGCACCAGCCCGTCCATGCGCACGGCCTCGCGCCCCTCGGACCAGGGCAGGACGGCAATCAGTTCGGAGCGACGCACCACCTCGTAGGCGGCGCTGTAGTGGCTCACGGTGGCCACCAAGTTGCGCTGCAGACCGCGGCTGCGCAGCAGGCGGTCGTAGACGGCGCCTTCGCCCGTCAGGCTGACGTCCACGTGCCGCGCGGTCAGGAACTTCTTCGGCGTGATCTTGCGTTCCTGGGCCAGCGGGTGGCCGCGGCGCATGAAGCAGGCGAAGTCCACCGGCCACAGGCGACGTGAACGCAGGAAGGCGGGGCGCTGCACCTCGTCGTTGTAGGCGCCGATGGCGAAGTCGGCCTTGCCGTCGGCCAGCGCCTGGCAGAAGTCCACCACGGTGCCGGGCAGGGTGTGGCACTGCATGCCCGGCGCTACCTCCACCAGTCGCTGCATGAGGCGCGGCGCGATGATGCAGGACACGTAGTCCGTCATCGTGACGCGAATCTGCGCGTCGCTGAGCGAGGGATCGAAGCTCTCGCCTTCGAGCGCGCCGCGTATTGCCTGCAGCGAGCGCGCCAGCGGCGTCCATAGCTCCACGGCCCTGCGCGTGGGGCGCACACCGGCGCCATGGCGCACGAAGAGCCGGTCGTCGAAGGTCTCGCGCAGCCGGCGCAACGCGTTGCTCACCGTGGGCTGCGTGAGCGACAGCTTGTGCGCGGCGCGCGTCACGTTGCCTTCGGTCATCAACGCCTCGAAAACCTTGAGCAGATTGAGGTCGGCATTGCGGTAGTTCATGATGTGCGAGGCTCCTTGAATATTCACACGGTCTATAAAAAGGATACGCCATATAAATTTGTCTCTATCGAGGCCGGCTCCTACGATTTGGGGCACACGGGCATCCCACCCGCCCAGGAGACGAATTTCATGACCATGATCTCGGCGCGGATCGAGCGCCTTCCCTTCGCCGGCTTCCATCGCAAGTTGCTGCTCGCGGGTGGCCTCGGCTACACCTTCGACGCCATGGACGCGGCGGTGCTCGCCTTCGTACTGCCTGCGTTGCGCACTGCCTGGAGCCTGTCCGCCGTGCAACTTGGCATGCTGGCCAGCGCCGGCTTCGTCGGTGCCGTGCTCGGCGCCTTGGCGGCCGGCACGCTGGGCGACCTGATTGGCCGGCGCAAGGTGATGATGTCCGCGCTGGTGCTGTATTGCGTGGCATCTGCTGGCAGCGCGGTGGTCAACGACTGGACGTCCTTCCTGAGCTGGCGTGTCGTGGCCGGCATCGGTGCCGGTGCCGAGAGCGTGATCATCGCGCCCTATCTGTCGGAGTTCGTCGCCCGTCGCTATCGCGGCATCTTCACCGGGGCGCTGGCTGGCTTCTTCTCGTTCGGCTTCGTGCTGGCGGCGGTGCTGGGCTATTTCCTCGTGCCGGCCTCGCCGGAAGGCTGGCGCCACGTCATCCTCGTCACCGCCGCGCCGGTGGTGATGCTGCTGTGGTGGCGCCGCAGCCTGCCCGAATCACCGCGCTGGCTGGAGAGCCAGGGCCGCGTCGCCGAGGCCGAGACGACCCTCGACGCCATGGAAACCGACGCCTTGCGCCGTGGCACCGTTCTGCCCACGCTGGACCCGCAAGAAGTTGACTCGCCGCCGCCCAGCCGCGAGCGTGGCTCGGCGGCGCGCAACTACCGAACGCTTCTGTCGAGCAAGCTTCGCCGCATCACGATCATGACCTGGCTGATGTGGATGACGCAGTCCTTCAGCTACTACGCCTTCTTCACCTGGATTCCCACCCTGCTGGTGCAGAACGGCATGACGATCACGAAGAGCTTCGGCTTCTCCATCGTGCTCGCCATCGCGCAGATCCCAGGCTACTTCTCCGCTGCCTGGCTCAACGAGCGCATCGGGCGACAGGCAGTGATCGTCTCGTACATGCTGCTGGGCGGTTGTGCCGCGATCGGCATGGCCTATGCCCACGGCGACAGCCAGATCTTGGTGGCGGGCGTCCTGCTCTCGTTCTTCATGAACGGCGCCTATGCGGGCCTGTATGCCTACACGCCGGAGCTGTTCCCGACCCATGTGCGCGTCACTGGCGCAGGGCTGGCCTCGACCATGAGTCGGCTGGGTGGCGTCGCCGCCCCTGTGCTGGTGGGCATGGTCTCCGCCAGCTTCAGCTTCGGAGGAGTGTTCGTCATGACAACGGCCGTGCTGGTGTGCGGTGCGGCCGCCGTGCTCATCCTCGGCGTACCCACCAAGGGGCGTTCGCTCGAAGCCATCACGGCCGACGAGTTGGCCCACTAGAGACAACACCCAACACGACACCCAAAGAGGCCACCATGCAAATCGTTCCTTCCTGCGAGAACCCCGATCCTTCCGAAATCGCGAGGCGCCTGGCTGCGGTCCAGGCCGAGATGGCGCTGCAGAACCTGGACTTCTACCTCTGCCACGATCCGTCGAACGTCTTCTATCTGACGAACTTCAAGAACTTCGTCCACGAGCGGCCGTTCATCCTGCTGGTGCCGGCCAGCGGCACGCCGGTCTTTCTCATTCCAAAGCTGGAGGCGTCGCATGTGCGCTCGCGCGCAGTCGGCGAACTGCAACTGCTGGACTACTTCGAGTTCCCGGCGCCCACGGGGCAAATGTGGTTCGACCGCCTGCACGAGGTGCTGAAGCCGGCGCATCGGGTCGGCGTCGAATCGCTGTGCCCGCTGGCGGTCTTCCGCGCCGTTCCGGGCACCGCGGTGACGACCGACATCGTCGACGAGGTGCGCGAAATCAAGTCGACCTACGAGATCGGCCGCCTCGCCTACGCGAGCCAGTGGCTCAGTCGGGGCCATGCGCGGCTGCTCGCCGCCGCCAGGCCGGGCGCGGCGACGATGGCGCTGAACTCACAGATCGCCGGTGCGCTGGTCGGTGAACTGCTCGTCGCCAACCCGCATGCCAACGTGCTGGCCTGCGAGGCGATCGCGGTGGCCACGCCGCCTGCGTTCTCGCACGACCCGCATCTGGTGCCCGACCTGTCGTGCAAGCTGGCCGACGGCGGGCCGCACGTCACGCTGGTGTGCGGCACGTCCAACGGCTACGGCGCGGAAGTGGAGCGGACCTTCTTCATCGGCCATGTGCCCGAGGCGGCGGTGCGGCCGTTCCACGCGATGCTCGAGGCGCGCGCGCTCGGCTACGAGCTGGCGGTGCCAGGTGCCGACATGGCCGAGGTGGACCGCCGCGTCAACGATCTGCTGAAGACGCGCGGCTATGGCGACCACCTGCTGCACCGCACCGGTCACAGCTTCGGCGTCACGCGGCATGAGGCGCCCTTCCTGGCCGAGGGCTATTCGCGAGAGATCAAGCCCGGCATGGTGTTCAGCATCGAGCCCGGCATCTACTTGCCCGGCGTCGGTGGCTTTCGCTTCTCCGACACGGTGCTGGTCACCGAGACCGGCAACCAGAAGCTCACGGAGGCGCCCGAAACGCTGGAAGCGCTGACGCTGCAGGTGGGCGCATGAAGTACAGGTCACTGCTCACGTTCCAGGTGCGCCCCGGCATGCGCGACGAGGCCGTGCGCACTTTCGTCCAAGGGCGGGTGCTGGAGGAGTGCGCCCAGGCCGTTGCAGGTTTCCTGAGTGGCGAGTTGATGCTTTCGCAAGAGGACCCCGATCTGATGTATGTCACGGCGCAGTGGATCAACGAGGCCGCATACCAGCAATGGCTCGCGAGCCCCGTGCGTGCCGCGCAAGGCCCCGCCCTGGCGCCCTTTCTTGCGCACGAGCCCAGCGCCGCGCTGCTGCAGATCGTTCATTCCTACATCGCATCGCCGGAGGCTCCATGACCCAGACCACACTCATCAAGAACGCCCGCCTGCTCGATCCACTGCAGCCCGAACTTCTGGACCGCCACGACATCCTGATCGAAGGCAACACCATCCGCGAGGTGTCGGGCGAGCCCATTGCGGCTGGCGGCGCGCAGGTCATCGACGCGGGCGGCAAGACCGCAATGCCCGGCCTGATCGACCTGCATGTGCACGTGATCGCGGTGGAGCTCAACCTGCCGCGCCAGGCGCACATGCCCAACGTGCTGATCACATTGCGCAGCCTGCCTGTCCTGCGTGGCATGCTGCGCCGCGGCTTTACCACCGTGCGCGACGCCGGCGGCGCGGGCCATGCTTTCAAGCAGGCGGTGGAATCCGGCCTGGCGCAGGGGCCGCGCCTGTTCGTCTCGGGCCGTGCACTGAGCCAGACCGGCGGCCACGGCGATGGGCGCGCACGCTCCGACTACATCGCGCAGCCCGAAGGCTGCCCCACCTGTGCGCGCGTTGGTTCTCTGGCGCGCGTTGTCGATGGCGTCGATGCCGTGCGCAAGGCGGTGCGCGAAGAACTGCAGATGGGCGCGGACCAGATCAAGATCATGGCCTCAGGCGGTGTGGCTTCGCCAACCGATCCGGTCGGCGCCCACGGCTACAGCGAGGACGAGATCCGCGCCATCGTGGCCGAGGCCGCGGCGCGGCAAACCTATGTGCTGGCCCATGCCTATACGGCGGAAGCCATCAGCCGCGCTGTGCGCTGTGGCGTGCGCTCCATCGAACACGGCAACCTGGTGGATGCCGAGGCCGCCGCACTGATGGCGCAGATGGGCGCCTACGCGGTGCCCACGCTTGTGACCTACGACGCGTTGGCCAACGAGGGGGCTTCGCTCGGCCTGCCGGCCGATAGCGTGGCCAAGGTGGCCAGCGTGCGTGAAGCGGGCCTTCGTGCGCTGCAGATCTTCAAATCCGCGGGCGTGAAGATGGGCTTTGGCTCCGACCTGCTCGGCGAATCGCACCGCCTGCAGAGCGACGAGTTCCGCCTGCGCGCGCAGGTGCTGTCACCCGCCGAGGTGATCGCCAGCGCCACGACGGTGGGCGCCGAGATCCTCGGCATGCAGGACCGCCTGGGACGTCTGGTGCCAGGCGCGCTGGCCGACCTCCTGCTGGTCGACGGCAATCCGCTGCAGAGCGTCGACTGCCTGCTGGGTCAGGGCGAGCACATTCCGCTCGTGATGAAGGACGGCGTGGTGCAGTTCAACGCGCTGTAGTCGGAAATCGCCAGAAAGGTCCGGCGGTGTCGAAAGCAAGCCGCTTGAACTACTGCTGACTGCTATTAGCCTCCGAACAAGCAGACGCCAACGCCGATCGAAGGAAGTCGCTTCCGCTCACGCACGAAGTAGCAGGCCTGTCCACGCGATGGCGCTGTCTCCCCAAATGTCTGAGGAATACACCCGGCAGTTCGAATCGCACCAGAACTTCGATCCGCAAGGTCTCGGATGCGCGGGACATCTATTGTTCGGCCAGATGGGTTGGCCTGCGAGGTCGTCATCAATTCAGACCCCTGCATCAGCGGACACTTGCGTGCACAAGGCTCGCGCCAGCAATATTCGAGAAACTCGCGCAGTCCTCAAGCTCACGGCGGTTAGAGCAGGAACGCACGCCGTTCAGGATCAACGCGATGACAGCCATTTCCGCGCGTGACGAGTGCCTGCTCAGGGCACTGACCGGTCCCATGGTGCTGCACCCAGGAACTTCGCCTCTCGCTGCACTCCGGCCGGAAGCCGGGCTTCGGTTTCAGACTCTGGCCCGGACATAGGTGCCACGCCGCCGAACGCTGCAGCTTCCGCGAGGTCGGCTGGCTCGCTGAGATTGACCAAACAGGAGCCTTGACGACCTGTCAGGCCCCACCTTGGACGGTCCGCAACGCCGCCGCCGTCAACCCCATCGACGCCGACGCTCAATCGGGACTATCGCGCTCTGGATGATATGTCCGGGAACCAGGGATGCGGATGAATGGCACGAGTAGACGGCTTCAGCTCTCCGCTGCCCAACGCACTCGACGCGCCGGCTTCCTCACGCGAGCGCGTCGCATAGGCGAGCGCAGCGGAAACACGAATCTCGACCAGCGTTCCGCCCGCCGTCGTCCTGCCAATCGTGATCTTAGCGCCGACATTGGCAGCTCGCTCCCTCATGACGGCCAGGCCGAAGTGTCCGTCTCGGCACGTGCGCTCGGCGTCTTCCTCAATTCCTAGTCCATCGTCGGTGACGGAAGCCCGCAATTCTCTCGGCGAGAAGTGCAGTTCCAAACGCACGCTACACCCTGCCGAGTGACGAAACGCGTTCAGCATGGCTTCGTGAAGGATGTTCGCAAAGTTCGCGCGAACAGTTTCAGTCAGGGACATTTCTGCCCCATGCGACAGCATGATGAACGACATGCCGCAATCACTGGCCAGTCTTTCCCCTGCGTGTCGCAGGCCTTCAGCGAGTGACATCTGCTGGGGCGACGCGCTGCGAAGTCCGAAAACTTCGTCACGTATGACCTTGAGGGTGTCTTCGGCGCGATCAAGGGCCGTATCGAGTTTTCTGCGGACGGGATCGTCCGGCGGAAGCTCCCGCGACAATCCTGCGAATCGCCAAACCAGCCCATACGCGGCCTGAAGCAGCGAGTCATGTAGCTCACGGGAAATTTGTTCCCGCTCCAGTCGTCGACTCGCTTCATCCTGCGCAACTACCCTCGAGAGCGACTCTTGACGTAGTGAAGCGACGTGCGAGCCGAACATCGCTAGGCGAGCGAGCGCTGCGGCGATGACGGTCCACAAAAGCAGCCGTTCCGGCCGACCGTCGAAGTGGAGCTCAGGGCTGTCCAGAAATACAACGAATATCAGTCCGAACCCGATGCACGTGCCGAGGCAGAAGCGGCCGAGGGTACGACCCGAGAATTGAAGGCTCGCAAGCGGCATCACATTTACGAGATTCAAGACGAAGATGAACCAGAGGTCGGGCACGAGGAGACAACCACCAAAGTCGCGGACGCAGGCTGCGACGAGTTGCAACGCCGTCGCAGTCGAAGCGGACAGCCTCTTCGATTGACCGGTCGACGTCATATGCAGCCCTATCGCGTTGACCACGAGAGAATAGGCGACCATCGCCGCAACGATCCGGCCATCGACCCTACCCAGAATCCAATAGGCAGCGAGCAGCGCACAGGTTGTGGCGTATTCGACCGCAAGCATCGCCGCGATGTATAGGCGAGACTGTCCCTCGAAGCCCATTTCAATCCCTCAGATCCTGCAGAACTCTTAGATCCTCGACGGAATAGGCCATGCCGCACCTGAAGCCGAAGTTCATCCGTAGAGGCCGAAGTGCGTCGAGTTCCTCTCCCCGCACTTCCGGCAAGGACAGGAAGCCGTGACCAATCCACATGTCGACAGTTCGCACGTTCTCGACCAAAAGCAGCGTCAGCTCGTGCATGGCTGGCCTGTGCTGCTGACCCGCAACCAACTGGGGAACGTACCTGAGCAGTGCGGTGGGCCGCTCGAAGAAGCTCCGACCGTCTTCCTCGCGCCGATCTAGCGTCACGCTGACGTCAATGAGGCGGCAACCGTGGGCCGAAGCGCTCGCCGCAAATCGGCCGCCGGGACTGACTGGTGCTGCCGCCTCGCTCCACGCCGCATAGCTGCGGGTTTGGGCGATCTGTCCAAGCTTTGTTGGCAGGCCCTGCATCCAGCCGCGCGACAGCGCTGCATCGTTGTCCGCAAAGCTAAAGGGGCAGTAGGTCACTGCGGTCTCGCCCCAGACGGCGTCGATCAAGACGCGCACCTCACGGAACTGATAGCGCGCAGGATCAAGGAATTCATCGTCCTGTGCAGTGAACTGGCTGTCGGAAAACAGAACCCGGGCGTGACCGTTAGTTGCTGGATCCGGCGAGAGCCCCTCCGGAAGCAGCGCCGCCGTCGCGACCGGATCCGCCCAAAAATCGACGCCGATGACCTCGCTAGAGTAGTGCCACGGCGGCGGCGGATTGATCGCGGCACGGCCTAGAGGCGATCGGGGAACGGCGAATCCCTTGGGCATTCGTGTGTTCTTTCCTGCGGACTAGCCGACCGCCGCAGCCACGCTGGCATCGCCATCCTTACAGCCGAAGTGGCCGAGAGGCGGATGCAGACAACCGGGTCGGAGGCGATCGGGAATTGCGACCGAACAAAGCTTAGGCTCTCGCCAAGCCGTGAACGTGAGGAAAACCTGAGGAATGTCGTCCGCTCACGCCAGACACAGCGCATGTGGTACGTTCGCAGCCGCACATACAGTAGGAGCACGACTGACTCGAAAGCGCGCCGATGCCTCTGGGCTTCGAGAGGAAGCAGCCTCACCCATCAATAAGTACTCGCATGATCCTCACACGTCGTTGGTGTATCGCCGGATTCCTCTTTGTAGCGGGCGCCCTCAACTACATGGATCGGATGGCCATCTCTATCGCCTCGCCGGCGATCATGGCCGACCTGCACGTGAGCGCGGAGCAGATGGGCTTCGTCTTCAGCAGTTTCTTCGCCGGATACGCGCTGCTGAACCTGATCGGAGGTCTGGCGGCCGATCGCTATGGTCCCAACCTTGTGCTGGCACTTTCCCTAACGGCTTGGTCGGTGCTATGCGGCCTAACAGCGCTCGCCCAGGGGTTCTGGTCATTGATTTCCCTCCGGGTCGCGTTCGGCGCCTCCGAGGGGCCGCTCGGCGCTACCGCCGCCAAGATCATCAATGCCTGGTTCCCCAAGCGCGAGCTCTCGCGCGCTTTGGCTGTCGCTACATCGGGCACTCCGTTCGGCGCACTCGCAGCCGGGCCCCTCGTAGGCGTGCTGATCTCATACTGCGGATGGAGGGTGTCGTTGACCATCGTCGCCGTAGGAGGAATCGCGTTCGCGATGGCATGGACTTTCTACTCGATGGTCCACCTACCCCGAGCCGACCGTGCTGAGCCAGTTCCTGCACAGTCCACACCCAGGCTCTCAGAGTTGCCCGATCCTGGGGTTCCCGGCCCGAGCCCGGCAGAGCGCGGCACCGAATCTGAACGAGCGGCCAGCTACTTCGGCCATCAGCTTGTCCTCGCGAACGCTGGAGCCTACTTCGCCTACACGTATCTGCTGTCCGTGTACCTCTCCTGGATGCCGACGTTTTTCGTGTCAAGGCATCATCTGAACCTTCAAGGCGCGGCGTTCGGCTCATCCGTCCCTTGGCTCATGGCTTTTGTCGGCCTCTGGGCGGGGGCGCTGCTCTCCGATCGCATCTTCAGGTCGACCGGGCGTCTTGTCTTCTCGAGAACGCTCGTGCAAGTAGGCGGCCTGCTGGTGGCGGCGGCCGGAACGGCACTCGTCGGGGAAGCACCATCGGCGCTTGCAGCGGTGGTGGTCGCGTCGGTCGCCCTGTGCTCTCTATACCTCGCGGGAACGTCGTTCTGGGCCATCGTGCAGGATGTTGTTCCAAGCACGCACGTGGGCCGTATCAGCGGATTCACGCATTTCATCGCCAACCTCGGGGGCATCGCAGGGCCGGCGTTGACTGGCTTGATCGTTCAGCGGGCCGATTCATTTCGCACGGCATGGTTTGTCGCAGCCTGCATATCAGCGGCCGCAGCACTCGCCGTCGTTTTCGCCTCGAGATCGAGACGCCTTTCGGAAACCGGGGCTCGCGACGCTGCGACCGCCTTCAACGAAGGGAGTCGATGAGTTCCCAGGCCTCTTGCCTCTCGATCGTCTGATGTCCCTCTTGAAATCGGCCGCAGACGCTTTCCAGCAGCGTCCTGGCCTCCACTCGCCGCCCCTGCGTCACCATCAGCCTTGCCATGTCCGTCGACGATCGCAACTCCAGCGAGAGGGCGCCTTGTTCGCGTGCGACTCGAATGGACACAGCAAGATCGTGCTCGGCGTCGATTGCCTCCGAAGCCACATCACCGTATCGGCTCAACATCGCGCGCGTCCTGAGGATCTCAGCCTCCCAAAGCCTTTCGTCGGTCTGGCGTATTCGATCCAAGGTCTGGTTCGTCAGTGCGAGGGCTTCGTCCATGCGCCCGGCTCTATGCAGCAAGTGCGCCAACCGGTTGCGTAGATCAACGCTGTAAGTGTCGAATGCGAAGACATGCAGGTCGTCGATGGCTTGTCTGAGCACTGACAGCTTGCGGGAATCCATCGCCTGTTCAGCATCCAGAAGTGCCAGATAGCATCGGTCGATGAGTGCCCAGAATGTCGATCCGTGTCGTTCGGCGGCGGACCTCAGGATAATCTGGTAGCGTCGTGCGGCCGCCCAATCCCCTGCAAGCAGGGCAATCGGCAGCGCGCATTCGGCGGTCACGTAGCAGATGGCCAAGGGATCATCTTCGGCAAGCGCGTCGCTTACAACCACCTCCACCAAGTCGGTTGCCCGATCAGCGAACCCGAGGAACCAGAGCACGCGCGCCAGAGTCGCCCGAGTCAGCGTGGCATGGTCGATGAGGTTGCTCAAGGGCAAGGATTGGGAACCGTGGACATAGCAACTGATCGACAAGTTCAGGTGTCGATATGCGTCCTCGTGGTTTCCGAGGTAGTGGTGGGATACGCCGACGATGCGGTTGGCCAGCATTGCTGTTTGTTCGCTCGAGTGAGCATCCGCAGCGCCCCTGTACTCTAGGGCGTACTGCATCGCGAGTGCAGGACATCCCCGGTACGTGTAGCTCGTCCAAAGGCCCCAGAGGGCGCGGATCTCGTAACCGCGCTCCCTCAGTTCGCGGGACGCCTTTAGAACGTGTGACCAAACCTCGACAGTCGCTTCGGTCGGTCCGCGCAGATAGACCAGCGAACAAGCCAAGGCCGTCCTCGTCGGCAGATTCATCCTCTCATCGTGTCCGCCATTTTCGGACGACGCCTCGAGAGCGCGCGAAGCCACGGTTATGCACTGCTCCAGCAGCAGCATCTCGTACATCAATGGCGTCACGCGAGAAGCGAGCGCGATGCCGAGTTCTTCGCGTCCCGAATCGGAAAACGCCCAGTCCAGGGCCGCTCGGGCGTTGTCCCATTCAGGACGAAACGAGACAAGCGCGAACTCGTGGATCGAATCGCTTGTCTTGAATGCCGCTGTGTCCAATTGCTCCAAGTAGTACGTGGCATGCGCGGCGCTGACTCGCTCAAACTCGCCCGACTCCTTGAGCATCTCGAGCGCATAGGCGCGCGTCGTCTCCAGAAATCGATAGCGCCTGTCTGACCAATCCGCGTCGATCGCAATCAGGGACTTAGAGACAAGGGCGGACACCAGATCCAGCGCCTCGAAATCGGAGAACTCTCCATTCGACACGACCCTGCACGCCGACGCCAGCGTGAACCCTCCTGCGAAAACGGCGAGTCGTCGAAACAGGACGCGCTCGCTCTCGCTAAGAAGTTCGTAGCTCCATGCAAGCATCGCGCGCAATGTCTGGTGCCGTGGCAGTGCCGTGCGCTTTCCGTCGACGAGGATGGCAAGGACGTTCTCAAGTCGCTGCGCGACTTCCTCGATGCCGATGTTGTCCGCACGCGCCGCAGCCAGTTCGATCGCAAGGGGATTGCCCTCCAAGCGCCTACAGATCTTGATGATCTGCTCGCCGACGGTCGAGCTCTTCATGTACCGCGCCTTGCCCACGACGGAGCGATCAATGAAAAGTTGCGTAGCACCGCATTCAAGGAGGCTGGCCACCGGTTGGAAATCCGCCGAAGGCAGCCGCAGCGGTGGCACCGGGAACAGGTGCTCGCCGTCGCCGCGCAGAGGCTCGCGGCTCGTCGCAAGCACCGTGACCACGGCGTTCGAGCGCACGATCGTCTCCGCCGCCGTCGCGGCGACCTTGATCACGTGTTCGCAGTTATCAAGTACGACAAGAACGGGACGGCTTCCAAGGCTCTTGGCGCGAGCCTGAAGCGTCGTATGCGAGCCTCTCCCTATCCCGATCGTCGAGACGATGGCTGGCGCGACGTCGACGGCGTTGACGATGGACGAAAGGTCGACGAAGAAGGCGCCCCCGTCAAAGTCGCATAGAGATTTCCACGCCACTTCAAGGGCGAGGCGAGTCTTGCCGATGCCGCCAGGACCCGTCAGCGTGACAAATCGCTGGCGTTGAAGCAGAGTCGACAATTCAGCCAGCGTATCCTCACGCCCGATCAAGGCCGACGGCGAAGATGGCAAGTTGCAGGCTACCTCGGCTTCCGAGTCTTCGCGACCTAAGGCGTCACGCGGCTCTTGGGCGACCGGCTCGCTCGACGTGCCGATCGACGCGACAATTCGATACCCGCGCCCAGAGTAGGTTTTGAGATGGCTGCGATCCGCGCCCAATGCCTTGCGCAACGAGGAGATCTGCCACTGAAGGGTGTTTTGTTCAACGACCCTGCCCTGCCACACCTTATCGAGGATCTGCTTGTTAGAAACCAAAGCGCCCTTGGCATCCACAAGCACTGACAGCAATGCCAATGTGCGACGGCCCAGCGGCACGACACGACCGTTGCGGACAAGCTCGCCGGTCGCCAGACTGACTTCCGACGTGCCAATGCGAATATGCCCGGCTCGGTCGTCACCGGACGGCGCGGGTTTGGGTAGCATTTGCCTCGTTCAGCTCGTCCATAGTTCCCGTGGCCCCTCGCCGGGGCAGTGGCGGCAACCGAGCATCGCAGACATGCGACGCCCGTTCATCGATGTGCCTAGTCTACAAGAGTGACCCTCATTCTGTGGGTCGAGGCTTGGCACATTCCGACGTGAGTGGCGGCTTCAATGACGATATAGCGTGAGCCGCGCGCCGACGCTTGTGCCGAGGCTCAACCATTGCCGCGAGAGGCAGTGCGCCAGTCTCGGTACGATTCGTCGCTCGACTCCAACCAGCTGTTCCGACTCCTGCGTGGAGGCAGGAACTGACGAGGCGCGAACTCCCGGGTAGAGAACGTCCCCGCCGCGGGAGCTATGCGTCTAGGCCGCCAGCGATGCGGGCTTCACTGGCAGCGCGTACACGCGTTTTCCTGTAGCTGCGAAGATCGCGTTGACGAAGGCCGGACCCAAGCCCGCCGTGCCAGGCTCCCCAATGCCGCCAGGCTTTTCCGCGCTGCGAACCACTTCGACGTCGATTTGCGGTGCTTCGCTCATTCGCAGCATACGGTAGTCATGGAAGTTGCTCTGCTGCACTCGGCCATCCTTCACGACAATCTCGCCATAGAGCGCGGCAGTGAGCCCAAAGTTGATGCCGCCCTGGATCTGCGCGACGACGGTATCGGGATTGACGACGGTGCCGCAATCGACGACACAGCTCACCTTGTTCACCTTGATCGTGCCGTCCGATTCGACGCTCAGGTCAACCGCTTGAGCGAGCACGGTGTCCCAGGCATAGAGCAGTGCGATGCCCTTGCCGCGCCGGGGGGCGAGCGGTTCGCCCCACCGGGAGATCTCCGCGGTGCGCTGAAGTACGTGGCGTGAACGTTCGTCACGACTCAGGAGCGCCAGCCGATAGGCGAGAGGATCCTTGCCCGCGCGATGCGCGAGTTCGTCCATGAAGCTCTCGATGGCCAGAAGATTGCGTGTTGGTCCCACGCCGCGCCAGAAGCCACTCGGGATCGGGCCGTCCTCGCGGACGAACTCGGTACGAACGTTGGGAACGTCGTATGGGAACGTCACCGCCCCATCGGCAGCATCGATGTCCACGCCATCAGGCTTGATCCAGGCTGGCGCGAACACGCCCAGATTGGATGGCCCGCTTGTCTTGTGCGAGATCGCGACGGGCAGGCCCTCCGCGTTTAACGACGCGGTGATCGTGTGCGCGTAGTGGCCGCGATGCGGCTCGCGCTGTATGTCCTGCTCGCGCGGCCAGACCACCTTGACCGGATAGTTCACTTGGCGAGCGATCAGCACTGCCTGATCGACGTAGTCGTGATAAAGCCTGCGGCCGAAACCGCCACCTAGCAGAAAATTATGCAGCGTCACTTTCTCAGGCGGCAGGCCCAGCAATTGGGCTGCTCGGTCGCGAGCGCGTGCAGGCACCTGAGTGCCTACCCAGATGTCGGCACCATCCGCACGCACATGCACAGTGCAGTTGGCAGGCTCCATCGTCGCGTGCGCCAGCATCGGGTTCGAATAGTTCGAACTCACGCGAGCCGGATCGGCGGCAATGACCTTGAGGGCATCACCGTCATTGCGGGCAACTACACCGGGGCGACCGAGCGCCAGGGACATCAGCTGGTGCAGGTCATCCGTGGACAAGTGGGCATTCGGCCCTTCGTCCCAGACGATTTCAAGGGCTTGAGTGCCGCGTTGCGCGTACCAGGTGTTCTCGGCGATGACGGCGACTGCATCGTCGATCTTGACCACGTCAACGACACCGGGCAACGCCTTCGCCTTGCCGTCGTTCACCGACTTGACTCGTCCGCCAATAACGGGCGACACCACGATCGATGCGAACTTCATCCCCGGAACGACAGCGTCGATGCCGAACAGTGCCGTGCCGTCGGTCTTGCCCTTGGCGTCGAGGCGCTTGACAGCCTTTCCAATCACCTTGAACTCGCTCGCCGGCTTGAGCGGAATGTCTTTCGGCATTGGCAACCGCGACGCGCGCGCGGCAAGCGCCCCGTAACGCAACCGCCGGCCCGACGGCCCATGAATGACTTCGCCGCGCTCCGCACGACAGGTTGACGCTGCGACGTTCCACGTCTGCGCCGCCGCGTTCACCAGCAGAATACGCGCGGCGGCACCTGCCTGTCGCATCGGCTCGTGCAAAGTACGGATGGACGTAGACCCGCCCGTGAATTGGTCACCGAACGGTGCGCCGTAGGCCTTCACATCGGCGGGAGCGTGTCGCAAGACGATGCGCTCCGGATTCACTTCGAGTTCCTCGGCGATGAGCATGGCGATCGAGGTGTATGTCCCCTGCCCCATTTCGATCTTCGCCATGGTGAGCGTGATCCGGTCGTCGGATTCGATCTGTACGAAGGCGTTCGGCGCGAATGAGCTCGCGCTTGCGGCGGCGGCAAATTCCTGCAAGAGGTTCACACCGATGGCGAGGCCAGCCGCGACGGCGCCACCAGTCTGCAGGAGTGCACGCCGCGAAGCCGACGCGGGTCCCACGTCGTTTGCCGGGCATTTGAAAATTTCGAAAGCCATGGTCACGCTCCCCTCTTCAGGATCGGTGACACAGCCGCCGCTTTGATGGCCTCACGAATGCGTGAGTAGGTGCCGCAACGACAGATGTTGCCGGACATGGCCTCGTCAATCTGCGCGTCGGTCGGCTCGGGATGCTTCGCAAGCAACGCCGAGGCCGTCATGATCTGGCCCGATTGGCAATAGCCGCACTGCACGACTTCTTGCGCGAGCCATGCGACCTGTGTTGCCTTGCCGGCGGGTGCCTCACCGATCGCTTCGATGGTTGTGACACGCTTGCCAGACAGGCTGCCGATAGGCGTGACGCATGAGCGCGTGGCGACGCCATCGACATGGACGGTACACGCTCCGCACAGACCGAGGCCGCAGCCGAACTTGGTGCCCGTCATGCGCGCGACGTCGCGCAATGCCCACAGCAAAGGTACGTCCGGCGAAAGGTCGAACGCCTGGGGCTTTCCATTGAGATGAATCGAAATCATGTGGTTTCCTTGAGTCGATCGGGCGTCCTCACGCCGATCGCTGGTGAACAGAAGAAGGCAGCAAGAGGAGCGCGAGGCGCATCGACGCATGCGGCGTTGCGGGGGCTTGGACCTCATCGCTCCTGATCTTGGCGCACGGAGACCATTGGTCCAATCGTGCCGGAAGGCACTTGACCATCCGCCTAGACCGCGTCACTGCGACAAGATCCAGGCGGCCAGCGTGCGCGCGTCCGCGTCGTTGACGGAAGCGTTTGGGGGCATCGGGGTCGAGCCCCACTTGCCCTGGCTGCCTTCGCGCACGCTCGCGGCCAATCTGTCGGCGGCATTCGGCGACGACTTGTACTTGACGGCGATCTCCTTGAATGACGGCCCGACGACTCGGCTGTCAACCGCGTGGCAGGCAATGCACTGAGCGGACGAGGCGAGCGCAGCGCCGTCCGCGGCGCGTGCCATCGACGCTGCGATCACTCCGAGTGATAGCACTGCTGCGATGAAGGATGGGGACATCTTGATCTCCTGAACTGCGAGACCTCGATTGATACCTGTGGACTCGTGCTGCCGCATGTCTCAAAAGTCATGCCGTCCGAGCCACCTATTGCGACTACCGAAATGCAACGTTCGTCACTACGCTGCTGCGTCAGTAATCCTCCATCGATCGCGATTGAACGACCTGATCATGTGCACGCACCGCAAAGCCTCGCGAGTGGCGCCTGGCAATCTATCAGCGCTTCGAGGGCCCGACGAAGGGCCACGAACGCAACGCGAGCGCGACTACACGGTGAAGCTGCCGGCGCGCCGCTCCCGCGCGCGCCTGCGTGGCCGTGCCCTGGGCGATGACCATCGCCAGCATTGCCAGGTCGGCAGGATTCGCATCCGCTGCGAGGTCGCCATCTTCTATTGCCGCCTCAAGACGCATACGTACGGCGTCGCGCACCGCTGCGCGACGGTCTACCAACTCCCGATGCATGGAGGCCTCGCCCTCGTCCGGCAATGCCCCGTGCACGCCAAGACAGCCCCATGGATGGTCCGGCAGCGTCTGCGAATCCACATAGCCGTACAGCAGATGCTCCATCGCGAGACGAGCGGTCGGTTGCCGAAGCGACGAACCGATGAACCCCATGAAATGCTCGTCGTAGTAGTCAAGCGCCTTGCGGAAGAGTTCTTCTTTGTTGCCGTACGTGGCGTACAGGCTGGGCTTGGTAATTCCCATCGCGTCGGTCAGTTCGCTGAGCGACACGCCCTCGTAGCCTTTCTCCCAAAAGAGCTCCACAGCCCTTGCCAGGGCTTCGTCGGGGTCGAATTCCTTATGCCTTCCCATGCGCTCAATTTTATACCGATCCGAATAAAAAACCCCGAAGAGTCAAGTGTTTTATACCGACCAGTACTATACCGACCGGTATTGAATTACAGAGTACTTCATGAGCAACACTGATCTCACCCCAGGCATTGCGGGGCGCCTCCCGCACAACACTTCAGCTCCCAAACCGTGGCGAGCAGTGCTGTCCGTCGCGTTCACTGCGAGCGTCTTTTGCTCCTCCGAATTCCTTCCCGTGGGCCTGCTTCGCTTCGTCAGCGCGGGTCTGCATGTGAGTGAGGGCCTGGCGGGGACCATGGTCACGGTGCCCGGGATTCTGGCGGCGATCTCGGCTCCGCTCATCACCATGGCTGTCGGCAACCTTGATCGGAAGCGCGTGCTACTGGGCCTCGGGCTCATGTTGGTTCTGTCGAACCTCCTCGGCATGATTGCGCCCAACTTCGCGACGGTGCTGCTGGGCCGGGTGCTCTTCGGCATCGGCCTCGGCGGCTTCTGGGCGATCGGAGCCGGCCTTGGAGGACGCCTGGTCTCCGCCGAGTCCGTTGGGAAGGCCACTTCGACGATCTTCGCTGGGGTTTCCATCGGCATGCTTGTCGGCGGCTCCGCCGGCGCGTTGATCGGCGAGGTTCTCGGCTGGCGAACAGCATTCACCGCGTCGCTGGCGCTTTCGTTGCTCTCATTGGCCGCCCAGGCCACCTTCCTCCCCACCTTGCGAGTCGATCAGCGATTGAAGGCCCGCGACCTGATCGCCATCACCTTGACGCGAGATGGGCGCGTTGGGCTGCTGGCGATGCTGCTGGTGCTATCAGGGCAATTCGCGACCTATACGTACATCACCCCGCTGCTCGCGAAGGCCTCGGGCTTTGACGGCAAAGTTATCTCATCCATCCTCCTGGGCTACACGCTAATCGGAATGCTTGGCAACTTCATTGGCGGCGCTGGTGCAGGACGCAACGTGAAGAACACGCTAGCGGCCACGATGCTGTTCTTTGCCCTGCCGGTCGCGATCTTGCCCTTCGTGGCAGCGTCGCACGTCGGCGTGCTGCTGATGCTCGCCATATGGGGGATTGCCTACGGCGCCATGCCCGTGGCGCTGCAGATGTGGATGGTTCGTGCCGCACCGAACGCGAGCGAAGGCGCGATGGCCCTGTTCGTCGCCAACTTCCAGATCTCCATCGCGCTCGGGTCGTTCCTTGGCGGCCTTGTTGTCGACGGCTTGGGCCTGGGCAGTGCGATGTTTTTCGGTGCCCTCGTCGGCGCGATCGGGCTGACGATTTTCTGGCTTGGGGCCAGCGGTCGGCCGAGTCGCAGCTGAGCCGGGGGCCTTAAGGCGGGCCTTTGACATGCCTACGAGGCATGGGCATGGGCCAACAAAGTCTTTCTCAAACAGGCTGTCAGTCCCTAGATTTCATTCCATCGAGTTGCCAGCGGCGAAGCACAAGCCAACCGCGGCAGATACCTCATGGCACTGGAAGCCCAGGCCCGTCGAAGTGTTTCGACCCAGCGCGTCGGCATGGAGCCGAGCAGCGCCTCTTCAGTTGAAAGGATTCATCATGTCCCGACTTAATGGCAAAGCCGCCCTTGTCACCGGCGCCTCACGCGGCATCGGTCGCGCCACCGCTCTTGCACTCGCCAACGACGGCGCGCTAGTCATCGTCCACTACAGCTCTGCGGCTGCTGAAGCGCTAGCCGTCGTCGATGAGATCGTCCGTGCGGGAGGCAAGGCGACGGCTGTGGGCGCCGATCTCGGCACTGCCGACGGGGCGCATGTGCTCGCCGCAAAGGTTCGCGAGATCGTCGGCAATCGGCTCGACGTCCTCGTCGCCAACGCCGGCGTCTCGAACGCCGCACCGATCGAGGATCTGTCGGTCGAAGACTTCGACAAGCTGTTCGCAATCAACGTTCGCGCACCGTTCTTCCTGGTCCAGCAACTCCTGCCGGTGCTCGGCGATGGCAGCAGCGTCGTGCTGCTGTCGTCGCTCGCAGCGCGCGCAGCGGTCGGCACGATCTACGCATATGCGGCTACGAAGGGTGCCATCGATACCCTAGTCAAGCACTTCGCATCGGCTCTGGGCTCTCGCGGCATCCGCGTGAACGCGGTCGCGCCCGGCATCGTCGCAACCGATATGTCTGCCTTCACGAAGACCGATGCCGGCCAGCAGTTCGCACTTGGGATCCAGAGTCTCAAGCGCGTTGCGCATCCGACCGACATTGCGCCTGTCATTGCCTTCCTCGCGTCGGACGACTCGCGCTGGGTGACGGGCGACACGATCCACGTCGACGGAGGCTCCAAGCTCTGAGCCTCCGCCTTGGCGGCAGCCGCGCTCGCCGCCTGCTGTCCAAGCCCCTTGCGACGTCTGGGCGACGTCCTGGATAAGCCGGCAACCCTATCTCGAAAGAGAGGGTTGGTGAGGTGCCACGCGGGGATTGGTTCGTCGGACTTACGCCGCGACGATGTGATGACGCGAGGGATCGCGATGCATGCGACTCGCCGCAATCAACAGATGTTGGCCGCAGTCTGGAATGAGTCATATCCGAATCAGCGTCTTCTGCGGTCGTTTTGGAATACCTAGATTCACCACCAGGTTCTCACCTACCGCAATCAATTCGTTCACTGCAAAGGAATCGCAATGTCCAACCTGTTCTCACCCATCAAAGTCGGTGCCTA
This sequence comes from Variovorax sp. Sphag1AA, assembly GCF_014192575.1. Classification (GTDB taxonomy): domain Bacteria; phylum Pseudomonadota; class Gammaproteobacteria; order Burkholderiales; family Burkholderiaceae_C; genus Variovorax. Next base: position 834,863 of record NZ_JACHYC010000003.1, read on the forward strand.
CGATCTGTCGCATCGCGTTGTGCTCGCCCCAATGACGCGTCTGCGCACCAACCAGCCGGATGACATCCCGAGCAAGATGATGGCCGACTTCTACGGCCAGCGTGCCTCTAGAGGCGGCCTCGAGATCGTCGAAGGCGTGAGCATTTCCATTACCGCTCGCTCATACCTCGGCGCCGCGAGTTTCTTCCACGACGGCCAAGTTGCCGGCTGGAAGGCTGTCGCCAATGCGGTGCACGCCAAGGGCGGCCGCGTGTTCATGCAGTTGATCCACGGTGGCCGCCAGAGTCACGTGGAGATGACCGGCGGTGTCGCGCCTCTCGCACCTTCGGTCGTCCCGTTCGAGGGCGTCGCGCTGACGAAGAACGGGTTCGTTCCGGCCTCGCCTCATCGCGCGATCGAGCTTGAGGAGATCCCAGGCATCATCGAGGAATTCCGCGTCGCCGCGCAACGCGCGAAGGATGCGGGCTTCGACGGTGTCGAACTGCATGGTGCGAATGGCTACCTGGTCGACCAGTTCATCCAGGACGGCAGCAACAAGCGCACCGACGCCTACGGTGGCCCGATCGAGAACCGTGTGCGGTTCCTGCGCGAGGCTGTCGAGGCGCTGATCTCGGTGTGGGGCGCCGACCGCGTCGGCGTGCGCATCTCGCCTTCCGGCGAATGGGGCGACCTCTCGGACAGCAATCCTGAAGCGACCTTCAGCTACGTCGCCAAGGTGCTCGACGGCTACAAGATCGCCTACCTGCATGTGATCGAGCCGCGTATCAAGGGAGACGACACGCTCCATGCGGGTCACCCGCCAGTCGCCTCGTCATACCTGCGCCCTTATTTCAAGGGCCCGATCATTGCGGCTGGCGGCTTCGACCGCGACGGTGCGCAGGCAATCATCGAAAAGGGTGACGCGGATCTCGTGGCATTCGGCCGCCACTTCACTTCCAACCCCGACCTGCCGTACCGCCTGCAGCACAACCTGCCATTGACCCCATACGTGCGCGCCGCGTTCTGGGGCGGCGACGAAAAGAACTACAGCGATTTCCCCACGTACGAAGAGGCGCAGGTCGCCTGAAGGAAAACACATTGTGAGTACGCATGACAATCAGACCGCACCTACGCAATACGTCGAAGCCGGTGGCATCCGTTTTGCCTACCGCCGCTTCGGCAGGACCGGTCGCATTCCGCTCGTGTTCAATCAGCACTACACCGGCACCATGGACTACTGGGACCCTGCTGTCACCAACGGTCTGGCCGCGCACCGCGAGGTGATCCTGTTCAACAACGCCGGCATATCGAGCAGCTCCGGCGAAGTGCCTGAGTCGATCGACGAGATGGGCGCCAACGCAATCGCCTTCATCCGCGCGCTCGGCCTCACGCAGGTGGACGTTCTGGGTTTCTCCATCGGAGGCATGGTGGCGCAGGAGATCGCGGTGCAGGCCCCGCAACTGGTGCGCCGCCTGATTCTGGTCGGCACCGGAATGCGCGGTGGCGTCGGCATTGCGCCGATGACGGAGGAGGCCGCCGCGATTTTCGGGGCCACCTACGATCCGCCCGAGAACCTGTGGCTGTCTGTGCACTTCACGCCATCACCCGCCAGCCAGGCCGCGGGCCGCGCCTTCCTGAAGCGCAAGCACCTGCGCCAGGAAGGACGCGATCCGGAAGTGAACGAAAGGGTGGGCCCTGCGCAGATCGCGGCTCTGGGCAAGTACGGCGAACGTCATGAAGGGGTCGCGGACTACCTCAAGGGCATCGCTCAGCCCACGCTGATCGTGCAAGGCCACAACGACGTGATTGCACCGACAGTGAACTCGTACACCATGCAGCAGACCCTCCCTAACGCCCAACTGGTCCTGTACCCCGACGCCAACCACGGCTCGTTCTACCAGTACCCGGCGCTCTTCGTGGCACACGCCGAGCAATTCCTGTCATGGGAACTGCAGAACGATGTCTCCACGGAGGAACGCCTGCCGTTCCCGGCCCAACAACCCTCCAACTGAAGCAAAAACATCATGGCACGCTCCATCCAATTCGCCGCCCCGGGCGGCCCGGAAGTCCTTCAATTCGTCGACGCGCCCGTGAAGCCGCCCGCGGCCCACGAAGTGCGCATCCGCGTCAAGGCGATCGGCATCAACCGCGCCGAAGCCATGTGGCGAGTAGACGACTACATCGAGCCCGTCAGTTTCCCCGCGGGCCTGGGCTACGAGGCGGCCGGCGTTGTCGACGCTGTCGGCGAGGACGTCAAAGGCATCGCGGTCGGTGACCAGGTCAACGTCATGCCCTCGTTCTCGATGAACCAATACACGACCTACGGCGAGGTGATCGTGATGCCGGACTATGCGGTCATCCCGCAGCCCAAGTCGCTGAACTACGAGCAAGCCGCCTCGGTGTGGATGATGTTCGTCACGGCCTATGGCGCACTGATCGAGACCGCGAAGGTCGGCCCCGGCGACTTTGTCGTGATTCCGGCGTCCTCCAGCAGCGTCGGCCTCGCGGCGGTCCAGATCGCCAACTACGCAGGCGCCACCACGATCGCGCTGACGCGCACTTCGGCCAAGCGGGACCAACTCCTCGAACTGGGCGCCGGACACGTGATTGCCACGGAAGAAGTGGACCTGGTGAAGGAGATCGAGCGCATTACTGAAGGCAAGGGCGTGCGCGTCGTGTTCGACCCGGTCGGGGGACCGACTTTCCAGAAACTGGTCTCGCTGCTTTCCTTCCAAGGCATCGCCTTCATCTACGGTGCGCTGAGCCCCGAAGCAACCGACATTCCAGTGCTCAACATGCTTTCGAAGATGACGACCATTCAGGCTCACAACATCTGGGGCACGAGCGGCGATGAGACACGCCGCAACACCGCCGTCGACTACGTGTTGAAGGGTCTCGAGAGCGGAAAGCTCAAGCCAGTCATCGACCGCACCTTCAAGTTCGACGAGATGAAGGACGCGCACCGCTACCTCGAGCAGAACGGTCAGTTCGGAAAGATCGTCGTGAAGGTCTGATCGGGCCCGCACGCTCGTCGCCACGTTCGCTTGCTTAACCAGGCGCTGGCGCGAAGCCGCGCCAGTGTTCCCTGTCGGCCACGGTCGACTCCCTCACATCCAAGGATTTCCAGATATGTCCAAGCTCCTGTCCCCAACCCAAGTCGGCCCCTTCCCCATCGCGCACCGCGTGGTGCTTGCGCCGCTGACCCGCATGCGTGCGGAGGCTGGCGCGATTCCCGGCGACCTGATGGTCGAGTACTACTCACAGCGCACATCCCGCGGCGGCTTCATGATCTCAGAGGCGACCATTGCTGCACCCGACGGCAGCGGCTACCTCGGCTCGCCCGGTCTTCACGATGATCGCCAGGTCGCTGGCTGGAAGAAAGTCACCGATGCGGTCCACGCCAAGGGCGGCGTCATCTTTGCGCAGCTCTACCACGCCGGTCGGCAGTCGAACGCACAACTGCAGCCGGGCGGCAAGGCGCCTATCGGACCCTCCGAGATCGCACACGGCGGCGTGGCCTACACCGAAGCAGGCTGGGTGCCCAATACCCCGAACCGCGCGTTGACCGTGGCCGAAATCCACGCACTGGTCGAGAGCTTCCGCTCGGCGGCGCAGCGCGCTCAGGATGCCGGCTTTGACGGTGTCGAACTGCACGCCGCCAACGGCTATTTGTTCGACCAGTTCCTGCAGGACGGCAGCAACAAGCGTACCGACGAATACGGCGGGTCCTTCGAGAATCGATTCCGCTTCCTTCGCGAAGTCACCGCCGCAGTGATCTCGATCTGGGGCACGGACAGGGTGGCGGTCCGCCTGGCGCCGAGTGGCACATTCGGCGACATGTCGGATACCAACCCGCAAGGTCTGTTCACGTACGTCGTGCAAGAGCTCTCGAAGCTTCACATCGGCTACCTGCATCTGATCGAACCTCGCGTCATCGGCAACAGCGACGACGAGAGCGCCGACCCGAATCCGGTAGCTTCCGAGCTGCTGCGCAAGCACTTCAAGGGCACGATCATCTCGGCGGGTGGTTTCACAGCGCTATCGGCCGAAGCGATTCTTCAGGCCAGCGACGCGGATCTTGTCGCTTTCGGCCGCCACTTCGTTTCGAACCCCGACCTGCCCGATCGGTTCCGCCACGGCTGGCCACTAAACGCTTATGTCCGTGATTCGTTCTTCGGTGGGACAGAGGTTGGCTATACCGACTACCCGTTCTACCGGGAAACTGCGAAGGCCGCTTGAGTTAGTCCTGGATCTGCGACGATCTGCGAGGCAGCCTGCTCATGGAATCGGCCACCAATCGCGTGCGCGTCCTGTGCGTCGACGACCATCCAACGATCCGCACTGGCGTGGCCGCACTATTGGCGCGAGACCCATCGCTGGAGCTCGTCGGGGAGGCTGCCGGCGTCGAACAGGCCGTTCAGCAGTTGGAACAGCTGAGGCCGGACGTCGTGCTGACAGACATGCGGTTGCCTGACGGCACGGCCCTCGACGTCATCGCCGCCGCGCGTGGCCTTCACGAGGCGACGCAGATCGTCGTCCTCACAGAGTCATCGGGCGATGTAGGCGCCCGCCGCGCCCTCGCGGCGGGCGCCAAGGGCTACATTCTGAAGAGTCGGCCGGGCAGCGACATCGTCGCGGCCATCCGCGGCGTCAAGGCCGGTCACCGCGTGATCGACTCCGACGTCAGTCGCCGTATGGCGGCTCACGCACACGAGCGGGATCTCAGCGAGCGCGAGATCCAAGTACTTCGGCTCGTGTCGCAAGGGCTGGCCAACAAGGAGATCGGCAAGCAGCTACTCCTCAGCGAGGGCACTGTGAAGAACTACCTCGCGCAGATCCTCTCCAAACTGGGCGCCGCCGATCGTACGAATGCTGTCGTACTTGCATTGAGTCGCGGGATCCTGGGCCTGCCCTGAGCTACTCCATCACCAACGCAGGCTCGCCCGTACCCGACTCAGCGAGCCAGCGCTCCACGAACGACACAAAATTCCGCGCCTTGGCACTGGCGAGCCGTCCGGTCGGATAGACCGCGGACAGGCCGAGGCGTGGGAGCGTCCAGTCCTCCATGACGGGTGCGACGACACCCGATTTGAGCTCCGGGCCGAACGCCCATTCCGAAGCAATGGCCAGCCCCATGTGCGCGAAAACGGCCGCGCGCAAACCTTCCGTGGCGGTGAGGCGGACGCGTCCATGTACCTTCACCGAAACTTCGGCCGTGTCCTTGCGGAACGTGAATTCCTCGCCGCCGCCGCTATCCCGCGTATAGATGAGCACCTGGTGCGACATCAGGTCGGCAGGAGTGCGAGGGATACCGTGGAGTTCGAAGTATTTCGGCGTTGCAAGCACCAGGCGACGTCCCTCGGAGATCTTTCGCGCGGTCATGTTTGAATCCGCGAGCGGGCCCATGCGCAGCGCGAGATCAATGCCTTCCTCGACAAGATCGATTGCGCGATCGTCGAGCACCAGGTCGACCTCGAGATCCGGGTGCGCATCGAGGAACTCCGGCATGCGCGGAACGATGTGCAGCCGAGCGAAACACACAGCCGCTGAGACACGCAATTTGCCGGACAGGCCAGCTGCCGTGCCGCGCGCTGCCAGTACTGCTTCGTCCGTCTCCTCGATCGCACGTTTGGCTCGTGAGTAGAAGCTTGCGCCGGCCTCCGTCGGCGTGAGTCCTCGCGTGGAACGCAGGAAGAGCTTCACGCCAATCCACTCCTCGAGTTGTGCGATCGCCTTCGAGACGGCCGGCTGCCCGATTTCGTAATGACGGGCCGCCGTCGAGAACGAGCCCGTCTCAAAAACGCGAATGAAGATTTCGATCGCCGATAAGCGGTCCATCGTGATTCTCCGGCGGAATGAGCGCCATGCGATTTTGCATGTTCCGGTGAGGCACGCCAGTCGATAGATTCAAACGCGTCATCAGGACGAAGGGACATTCGTGGCTGCACCCGACACGACGACGCGCGACCCCAGCGCCCCATCCGAGGCCGACGCCGAACTCGCGATTGCGGTCGCAACCGAGGCAGCCTCGGGCGCGTTGCGCGCCGGCACGAAGGCGCCGCTTTTCACGCTCGCCGACGAAACCGGCGCGCAGGTCGCGCTTGGAGACCTGCTGCGAATGGGCCCGGTCGTCTTGCACTTCATTCGTGGGGCATGGTGCTCGTTCTCGGAGCAGAGTCTGAAAGACTTCGCTGCGACCCATCGCCAAGTTGTTGCGCTTGGCGCGAGCGCTGTCGCCATCACTCCGGTCCGCGTGGGGCACGCTCACATAGAAGGTCTGCCAGTGCGCGAACTCCAGGACGTCGAAATGCGTGTGATCCGTCAGTTCGGACTTGCGTTCACCCTGCCCAAGGGCTTGCGCAAACGATACGTCAACCTCGGCTATTCGCCACCAGCGCCGCGCGAGGCTGGCGAGTGGCTGGTGCCGCTGCCGGCAACTTATGTTCTTGACCGCGATGGCACCGTAGTGCTTGGGGCCGTGGATTCGGACTACCGACAGCCGTTCGACCCGCTGTTCCTGCTTACTGCGCTGAAAGCCTTGAAGGCACGTGGCGGTCGCTCTCCTCAGTACATCGCGCGACCACGAACTGACCACACGTGACCGCCAGAGTCCCTTACCCGAACATTCCGCGCAAGCATGGCTGCCGGGCCTAGAAAGTATTGTTCTAAACGACGGTCAATCTCTAGATTCCCTCCATCGAAGTCAGGCTTGGCCGAAGTGCATGCCAAGTCCTCCGAGACCCCAAAGTCGGTCGCCCCTGCCTACCTCTGTCCTCTGAAACGGAATCGTCATGTCTCCAACGTCGCCTGGCCCCACCAACACTGCGCTGCAAGCCGAACGCCTCCGCCAGATCGCCTTCTGGGTCTCGGCGGCGGTCGTGAGCCACACGCTGTGGACGAGTGCGGCGCCTGCGCTCGCTTACAGGCTCTACGAGGAGCAATGGCACCTATCGACGATTGCGACGATGGCTATCTTCGCCGTCTATCCCATCGCGGTTGTGAGCACGCTATTGCTGTTCGGCAATCTCTCTGACATTGTCGGGCGTCGAGCCGCGATGTTGCTCGGGGTGAGCTTCTCGCTTGGCGGCATCACACTCTTCGCCGCCGCAACGAATCTCGCCGCGCTATTCGTGGGTCGCGCGCTCATGGGCGTCGGCGTCGGACTGTCTGCCGGCCCGTCAACCGCCGCACTGGTGGACTTCAGCCCGCCAGGACGGGCGGACGTCGCCTCGCTGACGGCCACAGCGGCCCAATCGATCGGGATGGCGGCGGCGCTACTTCTAAGCGGCGCCCTGATCGAATACGCGCCGTACCCTACGAGACTGAGCTTCGTTGTATTGGCAGTGCTGCTCGTAGGCCTGCTTGCGGCCGTGCGACGGGTACCGCGGCCACGCGTTCCGATCGCGTGGTCGCACTGGCGCCCGAGCTTGCCCGTCGTCCCGCCCGCTGGGCGCCGCCCCTTCCTCATCGCGACCGCTAGCCTGACCACCGCCTACACAAATGGCGCGCTTCTGTTGTCGCTCGGCGGCCATATTGCGCACGATCTCATTGGCTCCCCCAATGCGCTGGTGAACGCGGCGCTTCTGACACTGTTCCCGATCGCGTTGGGCCTCGCCGGCGTACTCGCGCGTGGTACCGAGCCGCAGACGCTCCTGAATCGCGGCGCGCTCGGGTCCCTCGTTGGCATGACGCTGCTGGCCGTCGCAATCGCCCTGCGTTCCGTTCCGATCATGTTCGCCGCGGCAGCCGCATCCGGCGCTGGTTACAGTTTCCAAGTCTCTGGCGGCCTCGTAACCCTCGCGACAGCCAGTTCCTCCAAGCATCGGGGCGGTATCGTCTCGGCGGCATTGCTCGTGGCCTATCTAGCCATGGGATCGGCAGCGTTGCTTCTTGGCCTTGCCGCGGCCCATTGGGGTCTCGGCGCTGCAGTCGACCTTGGCGCCGTGACTATCGCATCCCTGAGCGCCATCGCCTGGGCGATCGCAAATTTCAAGGACCGATCGGAAGCGGGGTGCCGAGCCGGGCGACTCAGTGACCGCCTGAGGCAGCCTCGTTGTAGCGTCTGCCACACCAATGGCTGAACGCGGCCGCTCCGCGGCACCGACAAGTCAACGCAATGAAGCTCTTTCACTCTTCCGTTTCTCCCAACGCGCGTCGCGCTCGCTTCTACGTCGCCGAGAAGGGCCTTGGCGATCTGGCGCTACCTCGAGGAGCACTTCCCGGAAAAGGCTCTTCTCGGCCGAGATGCCAAGGAGATTGCCTTGGTCGCCATGTGGGAGCGGCGCATGGACCTGAATGGCTTTACTCCGGCCATGGAGGCCGCTCGCAATCGCGCACCGGGCCTCGTGGGTCGCGCCTTGCCGGGACCGCACGCGTACGACCAGATTCCGGCACTGGCAGACCGCAGTCTGAAGCGCATCGATAACTTCTACGACGACTTGGAGGAGCATCTACAGGCGTCCCCCTTTGTCGTGGGCGACACGTTCACCGTCGCGGACATCACCGCGTTTGCCACGGTCGACTTCGCGACGGCCATCGGCAAGCCGCTGCCAGCGACCCATACGGCCATCCGCCGCTGGTACGACGTCGTCGCCAGCCGCCCATCTTCTCTTGCCTGAGAACAGACAAGCCTTGGGGACTCAGTCCGCTGGACGGGAAAGGAAGTCGTTCACCTGCGACGCGAATAGCTCCGGGTACTGGTACTGGGCGCCGTGGTTGCCATCCGGATACAGGATCAGATGCGCGTTCGGCAAATTCTGCTGCAGGATGTACGAGTTGATCGTGTAGATGATCACGTCGTTGCTTCCGTTCACGACCAGCGTCGGCTGTTTGATGTCGCGCAAGTACTCGAACGGCCTGTCGGCCGGCGCGCCCCACCTGGTCAGGGCAGCGATCTGCGCGGGAGCGACCTTCTCGTTGACCTCCGGATCGCGGTTTTCCTTGCGAAGGCGAAAGCGCTTGAGGAATTCCCGGCCCGCGGCCTGGCTTCGCTCCGAAGGCGTGAACATCACGCGCAGCCACAGGTGGTCCGGCTCGGCGTAGGTCGCACCGAAGATCTCCTGCGCTTCCGGCGTCAACGTGGCCATGCCTTCGCCATGACGCGGGCCGGTGCCGACGAGCACCAGGCGACGCACGAGGGCCGGAGCGCGTTGCGCGGTCGCTTGGGCGACGAGGCCGCCCATCGAGAAGCCGAGGACGTCGACCTGCTTGAGTCCTAACGCCTTGATGAAGTCGATCAAGTGGTCAGCCATGCCTTCGATGGACTCGGGGACTTCGCCCGAACTGCTGGAAATGCCGGCGTTGTTCCAGAGGATCACCTCACGCTGCGCGGCGAGTCCGTCGGTCACGGCCGGATCCCAGTGGTCCATCGTGCCGGTAAAGTGGATGTTCATGACGAGCGGCGCGCCACCGGTCTTGCCGAAGCGGCGGTAAGCGAAGCGCACACCGTTGACCTCGGCGAATTGCGTCGGCGCCGTTTGATGTCTGTGTTGGGTCATGGCGAAGCCCTTTCGAGAGTTCGTGGAGATTGGCTTGAAGACGGACCGGCAGAACGGCGACCTGGCCGTCACTTCGAGGGTGCATCGGACGTACCAGAGGACAGGCCGTGTGCGATACCCAGTTTGTCCAGCAGCTTTTGCGGTTCGAAATACGCCACCCAGATGGACGTTGCCTTGCCATCGCGCACCGTCCAGTGCTCGGAGATCGTGATCACGGCGTCGCTGCCGGTCAACCCGAAGTTCACGAGCGCGACAACCTTCTCGTCCTCGGCGAACAGAACGTCATAGGAGAAGCGTGAGAAGTCCAGGACGCCGGGCAGGTTGGGCAGTACCTGGTCGCGAAAGAACGCAGCGCCCGCGTGCGTGCCTCCCCAGGGCAGATAGTTCGGTGCGGAGGTCGTGAAATCGGGGTGCAGATACGGGCCGAAGTCCGTCAGGCGTCCTTGGACGCCTGCCTGGTAGTAGGCGTCGACAACGGCCTTGCTTTGCTCGGTGACCGTGGCATTGGTCATTGCGTACTCCTTCTGAAGAATGCGGCGGCCACACCCCTACCTTGGTCGCGGTGTGCCGTGGCGCTGCAAAGTGTGTTTCGTTAGCCGGCCGTCTTGCCGCCGTCGACCGTGATGACCTGGCCTGTCACGAATGCAGCCGCGTCCGAGGCAAGGTAGAGCACAGCCGCTGCGATGTCATTCGGCTGGCCGACTCGTCCAAGTGGGACGTAACCTGCGAGTGCTGCCTTGTTCTCTGGACTACCAGTGAATCGGTCGAGCATGCCGGTATCGGTCGGCCCGGGCGCCACTGCGTTGACCCGAACGCCGGTGGATGCGACCTCCAATGCAGCCGATTTCGTGAGGCCTTCGACGGCATGCTTACTGGCGGAATAGACGGCCGCGTTTGCGGCGCCTTCGTGGCCATAGGTAGACGAGATGTTGATGATGGTCCCTGACTTCTGCGGGCCCATCACGCGCAGTTCGTGCTTCATGCTGAGCAGGGTCCCAAGCACATTGGTATCGAAAGTCGCCACATAGGACTCCGCGGTCTGCGCGCTGATCGGCCCGGGTTGGCCTTCCGTGCCGGCATTGTTGACAGCCACGTCCAGACGCCCGTATTGAGTCACGGCCTGGTCCATCAGGTCGCGCACCGCAACATCGTTGCGGACATCGGCCTGGATGAAGCGAGCTTGCACGCCAAGCTCCTTCAGTTCCGCTTCCAGGATCTTGCCGACATCTGCACGACGCCCAGACACGATGAGTCGGGCCCCTTGCTTTGCAAACGCGAGCGCGGTGGCGCGGCCGATGCCGGTCAATGCGCCAGTGATGAGGACAACGGGTTGAGCAGACATGGAAATTCTCCGTTCAGTCATGACAATGGGTGCGTGGGACTTTGAACTGCAGCGATTCCGTAACGGTTCGAGCAGTGTCCGTTCGGGCGCCAGGTCGGGCATCGCCCGATCGGGGCCGAACACACGACCCCTATGTGCACCCCGCGCGATGTGCCTTTCGAGGGAGTGCGAGGGCGGTCCGAGAGAACGAAGATGCGGGGGCGCGATACCGCCACGTGCCGAAAGGCACTTGCGGCGGCGAGCGCATACGCCCAAAGTGACGCCTCCCCAATCCGGCCGCACGACCACCAGGAACCAACATGCCCACCCCTCTGGAAGAAGCCAACCGGGCGCTCGTCCTCGAAGCGTTCGACACGCTGTTCAACAAGCGCGACTATGCGAAGGCCCAGACGTTCTGGTCGTCGCACTACATCCAGCACAGCGCCCACATCGAACCGGGCCGCGAGGGCCTGTTCAGTCTCATCAAGGCCGCTCCCGCATCCCTGAAATACGAGCCCGGCCTCATCGTGGCCAGCGGCGACTACGTGATCGTCCATGGCCGCTTCTCTGGCAACGGACGTCCACGCAACTGGATCGCGGCGGACATCGTGCGCATCGCCGATGGCCTGCTGGCAGAGCACTGGGACGTTCTGCAGGACGAGGCGTCCCAGGACGACTCCAAGAGCGGAAATCCAATGTTCGGCGATCGTTTCCTCGACTGATGCAGGGGCGATGAAGACTCCTGCCACCGATACCATCTCGTCGTTTTCCCTCGCTGCGATGATCCGTTCCGCACGCCGCAACTATGCGGAGGTGCGGACGCATTCGCTCGCCCTGACGCGCTCGCTTACGTCCGAGGATCAGTCGGTGCAGTCCATGCCCGACGCGAGCCCTACCAAGTGGCACCTCGGACATACGACCTGGTTCTTCGAGACCTTGCTGTTAGCGCCGCATGTGCCCGGATACGCGCCGTTCGACGCGCGAATGGCATACCTGTTCAACTCATACTACGAATCTCTCGGCCCGAGGCTTGCGCGCCCCGAACGCGGCATGCTCACGCGGCCCGCGCTCGAACATGTGCTCGCATACCGGCAACATGTCGACGCCGCAGTGGACAACCTGCTGTCGACGATGGACGCAGCGGTTGCGCCAACAGTGTTGGACGCCCTCGCACTGGGACTGCATCACGAGCAGCAACACCAGGAGTTGCTCGTCACCGACATCGTCCACGCGTTTTCGCGCAATCCGCTGTTTCCGGCCTTCGCGCCGCCGAGCGGACTGTTGGAGATTCCGCGCAATTCGAGCGGCGGCGCCGAGTGGCTCAGCCATCCAGGTGGCATCGTTGACGTCGGCCACGACGGCCCGGGCTTTGCCTTCGACAATGAGCGCCCACGACATCCGACGCTCTTGCGCCCCTTTGCGATCGCCGATCGACTCGTGACGAATCGCGAATATCTCGCCTTCATCGACGACGACGGCTATCGACGTTCGGATTTCTGGTTGTCCGACGGCTGGGCCGCGATACACGCCAATGGATGGGAGGCTCCGGGCTACTGGATGCGCGCCGAGACACTTGCACTCAGACCGTCGGAGCTCCCCGACGAGGGATGGCTGTCCTTCGGTCACGACGGCCTCCACGCGCTCGACTTCGACGACGCCGTCACTCACCTGAGCTTCTACGAAGCCGCGGCCTACGCGCAGTGGGCCGGTGCGCGCCTGCCAACAGAATTCGAATGGGAAGCGGCCTCGACCCTCCCCGGTATGCGACAAGTCGCCGATCGCGCCTGGCAGTGGACGCGCTCCTCCTACGATCCCTATCCGGGATTCCGGCCGCTCGCGGGTGCGGCCTCGGAATACAACGGGAAGTTCATGGTCGGCCAACTCGTCTTGCGAGGCGGCAGCATTGCCACGCCGCCGGGTCACGCGAGGAACAGCTACCGGAACTTCTTCCCGCCAGCGACCCGCTGGCAGATCACCGGCATGCGACTAGCCCGGGATGCCTGAAACCCAAGCAAGCCGCGCAGTGGGAACGCCGAGTGTCCATATCGAGCTATTGCCCCTCGCACGTGGGCCGTCGATAGTGCATCGACTGCATTGCGCAGCACGCGGATCGATTCCCGAGAAGCACCAAGGAGCTGACAGCAAATGATCCTGGGTATCCCCAAAGAGTCCCTGCCTGGTGAGACTCGGGTTGCCATGACGCCGGAGAGCGTCCGCAAGCTCGTCACGCAGGGGCACGTCTTGCGCATCGAGCGCGGCGCCGGACGCGGCGCCAACGCGCCCGACGAGCTCTCTTTTAAATGGACAAAACCATGATGGTCTTCGGCGACGCCAAGAAGGTAGTCGAAGACATCGTCAAGGCAGTCGAATGACTTCCCTCGCTGCCGGCACTTGCGTGTCTGGCCAGCACACACCCCAAGACGAGGACAACATGAACGCAAAGCAAATCAAGATTCCCGGCCCCGATCACCCGATCACCATCGAACGCACTTCAGGTCGCGTGATCGTCAAGGTCGGCGGCCACGTCATCGCCAACACGGACGAAGCGCTCACGCTGCGCGAGGCCAGCTATCCGGACGTTCAATACATCCCGCGCAAGCATGTCGACATGTCCCGGCTCGAACGAACCGCGCACGCGACCTACTGCCCGTACAAGGGCGATTGCTCGTACTACAGCATTCCGGCCGCGGGCGACAAGGGCATCAACGCCGTGTGGACCTATGAGGAGCCCTATCCAGCCGTCGCCCAGATCCGCGAACACGTCGCGTTCTACCCCGATCGGGTCGATGCCATCGAGCGCGTTGCCTGACTCATCGGAAGCCTCGGCCAAGCCATTCCCATCCACATGAACGCCATCCTCCTTCAATCGGCCACGGATCAACTCGACGACGTCGGGTCTATGGCCTCCGAAGTCGCCAAGGGCCTATCCGCAAGCCCCAAGCAGCTTCCTTCCAAGTTCTTCTACGACGCCGAAGGCTCTCGGCTGTTCGAGGAGATCTGCCGCCAACCGGAGTACTACCTCACGCGCACCGAGATCGGGATCCTCGTGCGCTTTGGAGGCGACATCGCTCGAGTTGTGGGGCCGCACTCGCGCATCGTGGAGTTCGGTAGCGGTAGCGGAGTGAAGACCCGCCTGCTGATACGCAGCCTGGCGGAACCGGCGGTATACGCACCAGTCGAGATCTCGCCCGACGCGCTCAAGGAAAGTCTGGTTGCGTTGAGGCGCGAATTCCCTGGCCTGCCGATAACCCCCGTCGTCGGCGATTTCACGCAACCCTTGCGGTTGCCGGTCTCGTCGTCAATTGCACGCAGGACAGTCGTGTTCTTCCCGGGCTCGACGATCGGCAATTTCGACAAGGCGGGGGCGTTGCGAGTCCTGCGCAACATCCGCGGCACCGTGGGATCTACCGGCGGCGCGCTCGTCGGCATCGATCTGCGCAAGGATGTGGCGCAGACGGAGGCCGCGTACAACGACGCAGCAGGTGTGACGGCACGATTCACCTTGAACATGTTGGCGCATCTCAATACTGCGGTTGGTACCGACTTCGACCTGACCCGCTTTGCGCATCGAGCGCGCTACAACGTCGCGGCCGGCCGCATCGAGACCTACCTGATCAGCCTGGACGACCAGACCGTTCTTCTGCAAGGCGCGACATATAAGTTCAAGCGCGACGAAGCGATGCTGGTCGAATACAGCCACAAGTACACCATCGGCGAGTTCGAGGCTCTGGCGGCTCGTGCCGCTTTGAGCCTGCGCAATGTCTGGACGGACGACCTGAAGCGATTCGCCATCGTGTACCTGAGCGGAAAACGACCAGGTGTTGACGCCTGAATCCCCCGGCGCGGCGCGGCGAGGCGCAAATTGCTCGTGTGCGCAATACCTCTTTGAGGCGACCTACCACTAGCCTGCGGCACAGCCCCTATCAAGCCTCATCCACTCAAGGAGCGACTCCTATGACCCTAGAACAAACCCAGCAAGCTTTAGTCGGCGACTGGACCAGCATCGCACCCGAGGTACGCCCCAGTGCCGCCAAGAACCCGGACGGCTCGCTGAAGCCGTTCTACCTGAAGCGTGAGTTCAAGGCCTCGCCGAGCGATCGCTTCGAGCTAGCCATCATCAACTTCGCAGACCCATACGGCAAAGCGCCACTCGCACGCCTTCTCATCAAGGGCCACATGTTCTGGCGCGGCGAGCATCCAATCGCGCCCGGTGCACAGAAGGTGGATTTCGTCGCCGATGACGCCTACGAAGTCACGCCCTTGCTGCAGGGCTTCGCCGATGTGCTGAATCAGGTGGCTGCTCAAGGCTACGCGAAATGGCAGGTCGGTCAGACGCAGAGCATCTTCGGCAAGAGCTTCGCGCCGTTCGGCCTTGCAGCCGGCAAGAATTTCATGGAGTACGACCTGATCTACCTGGCTCACGGCATGCTGTTCTGGGGTGCACGCAATGTGGATGGCCGCGGCTTCGATACCGAGCAGAACCGGCCGACGAATCTGCAGATTCCAATGGTGCGCAAGTAGGGTCCATCCATGAGCACCGTCCGGATCTCGCGCAGCTCATACCCCAATGATTCCTCGTCGATTGCCAATCGTGACAGCGTGGGTTCGGTCGTTGGCACCCAGCTTGTCGAGAATGCCCTTGACGTGGTTCTTCACCGTCCCCTCGGAAATCGAAAGCTCACGCGCGATGCGCTTGTTCGAGTTGCCGGCAGCGATCAATTCGAGAACGTGAATCTCGCGAACGCTCAGCTGGGCGTCGGCCGAATGATTGGCGAGATCGAGAACGATCTCGGCGTCGAATCGTCTCTGCCCCGAACGAACGGCCCGGACCGCGTCGAGCAGGTCGGCTCGCACGTTGGCCTTCAGAATATAGCCAACGGCGCCAGCCTTTAAGGCACGTTGCACAAGCGCATCACCTGCATAGGTTGTCAGAACGATTACGCGTGCCGACGGGTCTTCGCCACGAATCGCGGTCAACGCATCGATGCCGCCCATAACTGGCATCTGCAGATCCAGCAACACGATGTCGGGGCGGAGGCTCCGTACCCGCTCGATGGCTTCCAGGCCATTGGCAGCCTCCGCCACGACCTCCATGTCTGGCGCCTGACCGATCAGCCAGCCAATACCTTCACGAACGATGGGATGATCGTCCACCACGACGATGCGCAGCTTGTCAGCGGTTTCCATTGCTCGACCCCTTCGATGTCCATCGCCAACTTGGCCCACCACTATAGTTGGCGAACGCCACACGGTTCGGTAATGTGAGTTCAACTTCCGTGCCAGCCCCTGGTCGGGACCACACAGCGAGCCTTCCCCCTACGTCCGCGGCGCGAGCCCGCATTTCATGCCCGACACAAGCGAGAGCCGCGCGGGTCATACCCACCCCGTCATCGCGGATGCGCAGGGAAAAATCGTCACGTCCGAAGCTCAGTTCGACCTCGATGACACTCGCCGAAGCGTGTGTCATTGCGTTGCGAACCGCTTCGCGCGCGACCCAATAGATCTCGTCCCGAACGAGCGGAGCCAGCACTCGCGGTTGCCCTTCCTCACGAACCGCGAATATGGTCGATCGACGACGCGGAGTGTCGCTGAACTCAAGTCCGAGCAAGTGCATCGCTTGGACCAGGTCGTCCGAGTTCTCGTCTGCATCGTGCAGTTCCTGCGCGGCCTTGCGGCCTTCCATCAACACGATGTCCGCGCGTTCCAAGGTCGCACCAAGCATCCGATGCGCCTCGCCCACCTGCCCGGGCAAGAGGTTGTGCACAGCCTGCAGTCGAAACACAAGGCCTTGCATTCCCTGCAGGAGAGCATCATGCGATTCGCGAGAGAGGCGTGCCTGCGCCTTCACTTGCAAGTCGCGCGCACGCGCCGCCTGTCGCGCGCGCCGCGACTTCCAAAAGACCAGAACCACCAGAACGATGCTGCCCACGGCGATCGTGCCCGCAAGCCAGGTCGAATGGGCGATGTCAGCTCCGCGCTCGAGCACGCCGCTACCTCCGGGCGGGCGAACAAGAACGGCGCACGGAAGCGCGAACGGAAAGAGCACAACGCGCATTCGTCTTTTCCGACTTCGGCGACTGCGGCGCAGACGCGTTCGCCACGCCCCGGGTATTCGGGGAAATCTCTCGCTTGGCGCAGACCGGATCGGTATCATGGATAACGCAGTGGCAGCTGCATTCGACGACGCCTGACAGGCGCTGCATAGCCTCCGATCTCATACTAGGAATGTGCTCTTGCAATCCCCACATCCGCCCATCCGCGTTCTGTGCGTCGACGACCATCCGCTCGTCCGTGCGGGCGTGCTTGCCTTGATTTCTGGCTCGGAGGACATCGAGCTGGTCGGCGAGGCGGCCAGTGGCCGCGAGGCCATCGAGCAGTTTCGCGTACTCAAGCCAGATGTCACGCTGATGGATCTCAAGATGGCCGACATGGGGGGCATCGACGCCGTCATGAGCATCAGGGCGGAATTCCGCGAGGCACGCATTGTGGTCCTCACCACCTACCCCGGCGACGCTCTGGCGCAGCGCGCCCTGAAGGCCGGCGCGCAGGCCTACCTCCTTAAGAGTCAAGTTCGCGCCGAACTCCTTGACACAATCCGCGCCGTTCACCTTGGACAGCGGCGTGTCGACCTCGACGTCGCACAGGAGTTGGCGAGGCACGCTGCCGGAGAGCAGCTGAGCGCACGCGAGATCGAGATCCTCGAACTCGTCGCCGCCGGCAACTCGAACAAGAGCATCGCAGACAAGCTGTCCATCGCGGAAGGGACAGTGAAAAGCCACATCAAAAATATCTTGGCGAAACTGGGGGCTCGCGATCGCACCCACGCCGTCGCCTTGGCGTCGAACCGCGGAATCACCGGCTTTTGATCGGCACCTCATACGCCGCCAAAGCGGCGTCATCGGGGAGACGTCGCGACGACATACGACCAGGGCGATCTTCTGCGACATGAGGAGATGGGCAGAGGCCTGACTTGTTGTTCACGCGTAACCTTCCGTCGCATTCGTCGATGGCGATCGCGAGCGAACGGCGCCTTGTTCATTCGCTTGCAACCGACGATAAGCGGTCAGGCACAGGGCGCGAAGCCTCCATTGGGACTGCGCGTCATCCCCCATTAGAGATACTTGGGCGAGCCGTCGCAGAACGGCATCTCCGCCTCGATCCAGGATATCCACGAGGTGCGTTGGTCCCTCGGGACGGTGCAATCAGTCCTGATCGAGGAAGGATGCGACGTCCCTCACAAAGATCTCGTGGTATTGGAAATGCGAGCCGTGATTTGAATCAGGAAACAGGATGAGGCGCGCGGTCGGCAGTTGCTGTTGCAGCACGTAAGAATTGACCGTCGGCACGACGACGTCGTCACTGCCGTTGACCACCAGCACAGGCTGCGTGATGCGCTTCAGATAGTCGGTCGTGCCGCCGGCCGCCCCCCAGGCACGTGCTGCCGTGCTGTGCGCTGCAGCAGTCTCCGGACTCACCGGCGTATCGCGATCCGCCGTTCGCGCGTGCGTTCGCTCGAAGTAGCCGTTTGCGGCCGCCTTGCCGGCATCGCTGGTCGAAAAGAAGATCGGGCCCCACATCAGGTCCTGGGGCTGATATTGCTTGGTGAACAAGTTCGCGGTGTATTCCTTGCGGACCGCCATCCCCTCACCGCCGCGCGGGCCCGTGCCCACAAGAACCAGCTTGCGCAGAAGCTCCGGCCGGTCGACCGCGATCTGCTGGGCCACGTATCCGCCCATGGAATGGGCAAGCAAGTCAACCCTCTTCAAGCCGAGGGCATCGATGAACGATTCGGCATCCTTCGCCATCGCCTCGATCGTGTTCTTCGCGGGCCCCGAACTGGCACCGACCCCGGCATTGTCGAACACGATGACCTCGCGCCCCTGAGCCAACGGATCCGTGACCGCCGGATCGAAGTTGTCGAGATTTCCTCGGAAGTGCTGCAGGAAAACCAACGGCGTTGTCTTGGGTTGCCCGAAGCGGCGATATGCAAAGCGGATGCCGTTGGACTCCACGTAGCGCGTGGGTGCAGTCACCAAAGACGACGACACGACGGCCCCGTCTACGTTGGGCTCGCCATTTGATGCCGAAGCGGGAGCAGGAACTCCGGTGGACAACGCAACTGCCGTCAGCGCCGGACCAGTGAGGAATCGAAAAGGTTTCATGGTGTCAAATTTGGAACGGGCCCGCGCCTGAGCGCCGCTCTCTCGGCAACGCCTTCACAAGCCAGGTGCGAAGTTTCGATCGCTCTACGCGCCAAACCAAGTGCCGTTCGGCACTGGTCGCTGTCAGCATCGCCTACGGCGAACGCGGCGCCGCGCCTCGATATGGGCCGGGATCTACGTTGCTTCGTTGCAAGCATGGACGGAAGGATTAGAAGCGGCCCTCACTTGGCGGGGACGGGGGGCTGTTCCTTCCGAGCGATGTGCATGGCCGTCATTGAGAATGACACTACGGGCTTCGCAACGGTTTCCCTATGTGGCGCATGGCACATGAGACTTCCCGAGTACCTCAAGCATTCAACCTGTCGGCGCCGGCTGATCGGTGCACGAGCGCAGCCATCGCGAGAGATTGAGTACGGCGAAATGATGTGCGCTTACCGCCGCACTGGGGGATTGGTTCCTGCAGACGAACTCGCGCTACGACTCGGCGAATTGGTCCAGCAACCCATCTCCCAGGTCGCCAAGTGGATCATTGCCCATCAGGTCGTGAGTTTTGTCTGGGATTCGACCATGTTCCTCCCAGTCTTTCAACTCGATTCGGTTGAATTGAGGCCTCGTGCGCCAGCTTCG
Organism: Variovorax sp. Sphag1AA; assembly: GCF_014192575.1. Classification (GTDB taxonomy): domain Bacteria; phylum Pseudomonadota; class Gammaproteobacteria; order Burkholderiales; family Burkholderiaceae_C; genus Variovorax. The sequence goes on from NZ_JACHYC010000003.1 coordinate 854,449, forward strand.
GCGGTGGTCCGGGAACTGGCGTCTTCCTTGAGCGACTGGGATCTCGCGGTTTGGTTCGTCAAGCCGAACTATCTTCTGAATGGCAAGCTACCCATGGACGCGCTTGCAATTGATGCCGACTCGGTGTTGTCGGCGGCTAAGGCGGAGCGCTATTTCGTCCACGGTTAGCGGACCTTTCTGCCAACGCGTGTCCCGACGCGCGTTCCGGCGCGATTCGTCACTCGCGGGCAAAGGCCTCGACAGTAACTTCCAACCGTGCTGCAGAGGCATGACTCCCGAGCCTACAAAGTCTTTTCAAAAGGGAGTCAATGTCCCTAGATTCCGTTCTACCGAAGGTTGGCGCGATCTCGACGGGTCACGGGGTCCCTCGCGAGTCTCGAGCCGGCCGGGTCACGCGCACGTGCACCGCAAGGAGTTTCCATGGCATCCATCACTCAATCCGATAGGGTCCCCGGACCCGTCTACTGGCTGGCACTCGGGGCATTCGCAATCGGCACCGAGGGCTTCATGATTTCTCCGCTGCTGCCGAGCCTTGCATCGGACTTGGGGGTGAGCATCCAGCACGCCGGCCAACTCGTCACTGTCTTCGCGTTCGCCTACGGCATCAGCTCGCCTGTACTCACGGCTTTGACCGGCGGCGTGAATCGCCGCTCGCTGCTGCTGGGCAGCATGATTGCATTCGCCCTTTCCAACCTTCTCGCCTTCGTCGCCAACTCGTTCTGGAGCCTGATGGCGGCCCGCGTCCTGCTTGCCTTGTCCGCGGGCCTGTTCGTTCCGGGATCCAATGCGCTCGCCGGCTCCATCGCCATGCCGGAACGCCGGGGGCTCGCCATTGCAGTCGTCAATGCAGGCATCACGATCGCGATTGCGCTCGGCGTGCCGCTTGGCGCCATAGTCGGCTACAAGTTGGGCTGGCGGATGACCTTTGCCGGCGTCGCCCTTCTCTCGTCGATCGCGGCTGCAGGCGTATTCTTCGGGGTACCCAAGGGCATAGGCGATGGTGTTCCGACCGCAACAATCGGCGAACGCATTCGTGTCGGTGTGCGTCCCATCGTGCTTGTTACCCTGCTCACCACGACGCTATGGGCAACTGGCGCCTATACGGTCTATACGTACCTTTCGCCGCTGCTCACCTCCCTTACCGGCCTACAGGGCATGCAGATCAGCGTTGTGATGTTCATGTGGGGTTTCGCTGCCGCGATTGGCGTGTTCTCCGGCGGCGCTTTGAGCGATCGCTTTGGCCCAGCGCGCGTGATCGTGCCGGCACTCGCCCTCAGTGGACTTGGCTTCTTCAGCCTTGCAGTCGACGCCCGAGTGCTTAGCCCGTCGGCCGCGCTCTGGCCTGCGCTCAGTGCCGTCGTCATCTGGGGACTGACGCACTGGGCGTTCTATCCGGCCCAGCAGTCACTGTTGATCGGGATTTCGGGCGTAAAAGTAGCCGGCATCGCGCTCTCACTCAACGCGTCGTTCATGTACATCGGCTTTTCACTCGGCGCCGCGCTCGGTGGCGTGACGCTGGCACACGGCTCGACGAACGATCTGGGCCTGGTCGCTGGTCTGGCCGAGACCTGCGCCGTGATCCTGACGCTCCTGATTCATGGACGATCTCCGCAGGGCGCAGTCTCTCGCACGATCGCATGATTGCTCGACTCAGCATGCGACGCGCGTCGTTAACTCAGAGACTCACTCATTCTTGAGAGAAAGAGCTTGAGAATCGGCGATGCGTTGGAACGACTGTAGCCCACAACCAAGTCAATCATTGGAACTTCGCCAGCAAGCGGTCGACTAACCACAGACCACGGCAGCAGGTTCTCGACGTAGCTGGGGATCAACGCCACGCCGCGTGTCGAAGCGACGAGAGACATGACCATGGCCGGGTTGTCAACGCCCTGCGTGGGAGTCAGGACAACGCCTTCACGCTTCAGATAAGCGTCAATAACATCTTTCACAAACCGTGCCTTGTTGGCCATGGCCACAAAGGGCTCATCCACGAGGTCCCTCGGATGAATGGACTTTCGCTTGGCCAAGCGATGGTCGCTAGGCACGAGGACAACCAGCGGTTCGCGACCCACGACGCGGTACTCAAGATCGAAGCCAGGTTCGGCTCTCAGGAATGCCAGGTCCAGTCGTCCGCGCGCAAGGCCATCCGCAAGATCGGGCGAGTAATCGCTCGAAACCGTCACATCGACGTTCGGCAAGTCGTCGCGCAACACGTGCATGGCCTTGGGCAGCCAAGTCATCTCCTGCCCTGTCAGGAATCCCAGGGCGAATCGCTTTTTGGCAGGGTGCGCTGCCCGCCTTGCGGCCTCCGTAGCAGCGTCCACCTGGCTCAGTGCAAGGCGCGCGTGGTCTATGAATGCCTTTCCCGCTTCTGTTAGCTCCACGCCCCGGGCGCTTCGGCGCAACAGTTCCACGCCGACCTGATCCTCCAGGTCGCGGATCTGCCGACTAAGCGAAGGCTGTGATGTGTGCAGTCGCTTTTCCGCGGCCAAAGTGACGCTACCGGTCTCGGCCACTGCAATGAGGTACTTGAGATGTCGCAGCTCCATGATGTCCTAGACCCCGAAGGCATACCCACAGGCTAAAAGGTCAATTTTTACGCGGTGGGCTGCGACTTTCATTCGCACTCAACTTCAGCAAAAGCGCGGTTACCCTAGGTCGAATGCAAGACTTGCTCTTGCGCTTCCGAGATCAGTAGACAGCTTCTTTCTTACGCCGACCTCCTCTTCCTTCGGGCTAGAGGTCTGGTATGAGATCCGTGTCATCCACCAGGATTTCGAGCGCATGCGCAGGATGAAGTTCAGTTCAAGCTGACGCACTGGGACGGCCAGACACTGACGCATGCCAACGCCGCAGTGCGACCAGCGAGTTCGGTATGGGCAAGTCGATCGCCTTCGCAGCGAAGTCAATCGTCACCAATAACGTGATGTCTGCAACCGAGAAGGTGTCACCGGCAACGTAGATCGACTTGGTGAGGCGTGCGTTCATGTCGTTGAAGAGGTTCGTCACGCGTCGCGTACTGCGCTCGATGAGCGCGGGAATCTGCGCATAGTCGTGCGGTCCGGCGATCGCGCGATCCTTCAGGCCGGGGATTCGGTTTCGGATTGCTTCCATCACCGAGGCGAAGCCTTCCTGCTCGACTCGGCGGTCCCACATGGCGACTATCGCCCTCTCCTTGGCCGTCGTTCCGAAGAGCGGCGTGTCGGGGTGAACGTCGTCGATGTAGCGACCGATGACCGGCACTTCACCGATAGCGGTGTCGTCGTCGAGCAGCAAAGTGGGCACGACACGGCGCGGATTGATCGCGCGATAGGCTTCGCCGTGCTGCTCGCCGCTGCCGAGGTCCACCGGGACCATCGGGATCGACAGGCCCTTCTCAGCGAGAAGGATACGAACGCGCCGTGAGTTGGGCGACGAGGTGGAGTGATAGAGCTTCATTGGGTTTCCTTTGGGACGCATTGATTAAAGCTTGGAGCCACCGTCGACGCGCAGTGTGTCACCGGTGATCCAGCGGGCCTCGTCGGAGGCGAGAAAGGCGATGGCCGCCGCGATGTCTTGCGGTTGGGCCAGGCGCCGCAGCGCCTGCATGCCCAGTGCCGCGGCGCGGCCAGCGCTGGTCTTCGTGAAGTTGGACATTTCGGTTTCGACCACACCCGGCGCCACGGCGTTGACGCGAATACCGCGCTCGCCCAGACTTGCCGCGAAGTGCTTGACCAAGGTGTCGATAGCCCCCTTCGTGGCCGAGTAGGCGGACAGCGTTCCCCCCAGTGAGGCGTGGGCGGTCAGTGAGGACAGCAACACGATGCTGCTGCCCTTGCACAGTGCAGGCAGCAGTTGCTGCACCAGGAAGAAGGGCGCACGCACATTCACCGCGAACAAGGCGTCGAAGTCCTCAACCGTGGAGCCATCGATGGAAGCGGCTCTGGAGATGCCGGCGTTGGCCACCAGCACATCCAGTCGGCCACCGATGATGGCGCGTACTCGCTGGGCCAACTGATGTGGCCCGTCGGGGGTCCGCAGGTTGGTCGCGAGCTTCTCGGCCTTGCCGCCAGCACGGCGGATCTCGTCCACCACCGCGGCCGCTTCCTTCTCGCCGCTGCCATAGTGCACTAGCACTTGCGCGCCGGCTTCGGCCAGTGCCAAGGCGGTCGCGCGGCCAATGCCACGCGAGGCGCCAGTCACCAGCGCGGTCTTACCAGTGAGTTGAACAGAGCTCATGGTTGGGTCCTCAAGACGGCATCGCGGAGATCGTTGCCCACCAGCGTCGACTGCTGGACGGGCCTCCCGTTAGGGTCATAGGTGGATGCGGCATGGTGGCTGCACGGTTCGGTGCGCTGGTTCATGGTGAATCTCCTGATTGCGAGTGAGGTAGCGCCCGCCCCAGTTGAGAGGGCGCTACCGTTCGACGCGCAGCGGTAAGGTGAGGGGCTTTCAGCCAGCGGTCTTGCCACCATCAACTGTCACGATCTGCCCAGTGACAAAGGACGCGCCCTCGGATGCCAGGAAGAGCACCGCAGCGGCGATGTCGGCCGGGTTGCCGACGCGGCCCAAGGGCACGCCCGCGGCGAGCGCGGCCTTATTTTCTGGAGTGCCCGTGAAGCGGTCCAGCATGCCCGTATCGGTCGGGCCGGGTGCAACGGCATTGACCCGCACGCCGGAGCCCGCCACTTCCAGAGCGGCCGATTTGGTGAAGCCTTCGACCGCGTGCTTGCTGGCGGCGTAGACCGAGGCATAGGCGGCACCTTCGTGGCCATAGGTCGAGGAGATGTTGATGATGCTGCCGCTCTTCTGGGCGGTCATTGCGCGGAGTTCGTGCTTCATGCTCAACAGCGTACCGAGCACATTGGTGTCGAAGGTTGCTGCATAGCTTTCGGCAGTCTGGTTCACGATCAGGCCCGGCTGGCCTTCGGTACCGGCGTTGTTGACGGCGGCATCAATGCGGCCAAAGAGGGCGACAGTCTGGTCCACTAGCGACCGCACTTCGTCGTCATGCCGTACATCGGCCTGAATGAAGACTGCCTGGGCGCCAAGTTCTTTCAGTTCTGCCTCGAGGGCTTTTCCTTCGGCAGCGCGTCGTCCAGCGACGGCCAAGCGCGCGCCGCTGCGTGCAAACGCCAAGGCAGTAGCGCGGCCGATGCCGGTGAGGGCGCCAGTGATGAGGATGACGGGATGGCTCATGATTCAGTCCTTAAAAGTATGACGGTGGTTGTATGGAAGCATCCGACGCCTTCGAATTCGAAGACCACGATCGCGCTTTCCATGGGGGAGAATCTAAGGACTCACCGTGGTCGCAACAAAGACTTTGTAAGCTTGCTAGCCATGCTTCAGGAGCATGAGACCGGCAAACTTGGAACTCGGCATCTGGCTACTTCGCTGCCGCGGTCGGGCCGGAGGCGGCCTTGCGCAGGCGGCCGAGACATGCCCAAACCTCTCAGCCTTCGTTGAGCCAGCAACTCACGAACTGGAGGGCCCGGTCGAGGTCGGACTTCGGCAAGGTAGCGCGCCGGGGATCGAGTTGACTTGCGCTGGAAAGGTGCTCAACACGAATTGCAGAGCGTTGCGTTGGTGGCCCAGAACAACCGGCGCCATCGTGCCGAGGCGGAATCCCTGCTTGCGTCGACAGGTTCACGCGCGCCGCGCGCCTTGCTGATCACAGTTGTCTCCTTGGTAGAGGGGAATCAGTTCAGCGTTCCAGCTGACGACGAAGCTCACTCAGCGCATCGGCGACGGCCGGTCCGAGGACGTCGCCAAGCTCATCCGGTAGGACCTCGGTGCTGTAGACGACCAGCGATTCACCGTCGAGGTCGTGAACATCCACCGTGCCCAGGTGATAGTCGACCGGGACATCGCCGCCGACAATGCTGTACTGGAAGCGGCGCAGCGCTTCGTCTCTGCTGATGTCCTCTTCGACGCGCGCACCGCCCTGCAGCAATAGACTTCGTCTGGAATCCTCAACGCTGGAGGTCTCGACCAATGGGAACCAATCACTGATGCGGCCGGCGTCATTGATGACGGCCCACACCTCGTCCGGGTGTCGGCGTATGCGGATTTCGGATCTCCGAGTGGCCATTTTTTCTCCTTGGGAAAAACCGCAATATGGCGGCCAAGGTTTCAGAATGGATAGCGCCCAGGCTGTCCAGTCCGAACGCCCAGCGGCGGCTGGCTGGATGTCATTGCAACAGAGACCGCAGCAGGATTTCCCTCCCTAAAGGGGGGTGCTACTACCCCCCTTTTAATCCATCAAGCGAAGGCAGATCGTCATCGTGTTAGCGCCGACAGGCTTCGGAAAGTCGACGATGCTTGCTCAGTGGCAGCCCGAAGCGCAGGCGATGGGCGCCAGCAAAATCCAAGCCATCGGCAGCACTCCGATCGTGACGAAGACCATTCATGCCCGGCCTGCTCGGGGCCTCTCTGCCCGCTGACGAAGAACGGCCCTGATGACGCGACACTGTGCGTAGGGCCTGGACCCTTCGTCTCGACCGGTGGTGGGCCTCGCTGCTGCGGATTGCTCCGGCGGCCCTGCGTTGGTGGACGGAACGGCAGAGAAGAGGTCGCTCGCCGACGAAATCCAAGACTACTTCGCAGGAGGCATCTTCGCCAGGAAGTCCATGTCCAGCTCGCTCCGGTAGTTCTCGGCGCCAAGCTTTTTCGAAAGCATCACGCGCTCGAGCGTCACGGGGTTCGCAAGGGCCAGGTCGGATTCGTGGGCCTCGACCAGCAAGCCCTCCGAGAGCGAGCTGAACGCGCCGACGTCAACGGCCGTCTTGATGTGGGCGATCGCGTGGGGAGGAAAGGCGGCGATGCGGTATGCCAGCTTCTCAACGAATGGTCCCAGCTCACTTGGCGGAAGCGCTCGATTGATGTAGCCGTAGTGGTCCGCCAGCTCCGCCGAGATGTCGTTGGACCCCAGGAGCACCTCGAGCGCTCGCTGCCGGCCGATTTGTCGCGGAAGTCTCTGAGTTGAGCCTCCTCCCGGGACGAAGCCCCACACCACCTCGGGCTGCCGGAAGAATGCCTTTCCTGTTGCAGCAAAGCACATGTCCATCGCCAGCGCCAGCTCGCTGCCGCCGCCCCGCGCGCGTCCCTCAACCTTGGCAATGGTCACCTTGGGCATATATCTGAAGCGCTCGTAAAGCGCCTGCGTGAGACGGAACGTGCGCGAACGCGATGCCGGCTTGGCGGGGCCGCTGAAGCGCCCTAAGCCCGAGTGCGCCATGAAGAAGTCAGGAAGCGCGCTCTGCAGAACGACAACGCGGACCGACTCATCAAATTCCAGCTCCGCCCCCAGCCGCTCGAACTCCGACGCCATGACCTCGTCGAGCAGGTTCAGCGGCGGATGATCCATGCTGACGAATGCCACGCCGCCATCGAAGCGGAACTTGAAACAGGTGTAGTGGGCGTACGGCTCGGGAGCGACTCCGGCCGGCGCGGACGCCACGCCGGTCGCTTGCATGCCCTCTGCTCGCGCCGCACCAGCGACAACCGCAGCAGCCGAACCCAAGGCAACGGTTTGGCGCAGAAAGTTGCGACGTCCGTTCGCCGATGCCGCTTCCGTCTCGATTCCATCGTTTGAATCCATTGTCATCACCTCTGAATCGACACTGACAAGATGGTGGCCGGGCTGCCGGTGCCATTGCGGTCGCCGGTCGTGTCGGCGTGATGCCGTACCCCAGATTCCGAATCGGTACGCTATCGCCCTACCGGTACCGCCGCACGTGCCATCCGAGTCGGAGCGCGTTATCTCTTTCGAGATGGCGGCGGCGGTTCATTGAAATATCCTTGAGCCGTTGAATCGGTCGTCATGTGGGCACACGACGAGGCGGCAATGAGCGGACGACCCCAGACCCAATTGGTGCCGGCGAAAACGGAGCGGCAGGAACTGGTAGCCCTGACTCTGCGACGCAAGACGTCGCAAGCCCTAGCACTGCGCGCGCATCGTGCTGACCTGCGCCGACGGACAGAGCAACAACGTCGTCGCAGCGCGTAGCGCTACAGACGGTGTGCATTGGTGCTGGAGTTCGGCGTTCCGGCGCGCACTCGCTGGCGGCAGAATGTCAAGCACGCCCTGAAGCCGGCGGCGCGGCGTCTTGCTTGCCTGATTGAGCACGACACCGTCGACGGCGGTGCCTACCGGCGCTCGGGGTCTCGATTCGGGCAGGCGTGCACACCGGCAAAGTCACACCCTTGATGTACCAGTCAGCCTCGCGACATGACAGCCGAAAACGAGGTCATCCGAGTTCATTTAGCTTCTGACGAAGCTCGTCCAAGGAGCTCAAAAGGCGGACGAATCACTGCGTCGTGGAGTTGGAGTTGGAGTTGACGTCTCCCCCGAATTCCGGACTTTTCAAAACTAGAGGTAAGGTGGCTTTTTCGGCCGGCCCGCGAGGGCAGGAAGGAGAAGCGATGAAGAGG
>NZ_JACHYC010000004.1 GCF_014192575.1 Variovorax sp. Sphag1AA
CCGGGCGGTCGACGCCCCGGAGGTACGCGCTCCCTCGTGAATCGAGAGAGAGGGGCGCGGCGAGTGCGGCTGCCCACCTGTTTTTCAACAGAATCGCTGCACAACGGCCTTCCATCCATCTACGAAGCGAACCATGGGCAAGTCATAGTCCACCCCCGAGCCGATGCTGCATTGAACCAGCGAACCCACCCCGCGGCGCGGGGCGGCGGGCTCAAGCTTCGACTCTTGGCTTTCGATTGCGCCAACGCCTCGTCGGCGTTCTCGTAGAAGGTGCCGATCCAGTAGATCTCCCGCGCCTCCTTGCCGTTGGCGACTTCGCGGGCGAACCCACGGGCGATGCGTACCAACTGCTCGATTTGCTCGACGGTGGTCATCTTGCCCGTCTGGCGCTGGTTCCAGATGTTGTCCTCGATGCCGCAGCGCACGTGCAGGCCGAGCGCTATGGCCATCATGTTCAGCGGCAGGACATTGCGCATGGAGGTTTCGAGCGTGAGCACCGAGCCGTCCGGGCATGCGCACGAAATTGGCCAGGTTGTACAGGTTCGGCGCTTCGAAGCCGCCACCGATGGCCACCCAGGTCAGGATGAGGGGCACATTCGCAACGCCGCGCCGCATCATTCGCTCGACGGTCTCCAGCTGCGAGATGCCGGCCAACTGGAAGTGGGTCTGGATGCCGTTGACCGTCAGTCGGCGGATGTGCTCCTCGACCCATTCAGGACCGGCGGGAATCGTCATCTCGAGGTAGGCTCTGGTCATCTCTGGATTCGCCAGAGTTTGGGTGTCGTTCGGGGCACGAATCGGCTGGCCGCACGGACTTTTGGTGAAAAACCCTATCGCGCTTCCTTCGCGGCGTGACGCTCGACGTAGAGTCCCACGTCGACTCGACCCAAAGCCTGCCGCAATAGCAGAGTTGGCACTCCCCGGCGTGGAAATTGCGGTAGCAAGAGCACGAGTGCACGCCCACGTGTATACTGCCCTCATCGTTGCGGCTTGCTTGCTGCCGCAATGGTTGCTTGACATGACTGCAAACATGCAGCTCACATTCTTCCCGGACACCCCTTGAAGATCGTCAGTCTTCATTAGGCAAGCTCCTCGCCAGTCCATCCACACGACATCGGACCGGCTTCTCCTCCGATCTAATAAGCGACCGCTCTCCCGGCAAGGGACGGATGTCGTTTGCGCCGGGCCGAATGCCCGCCATCTACATGCAGAACAACACCATCGCGGTGGGCAAGTACCTTGTCACGCCGCTCACGAAACTCATTGGAGCCAATGCCTATGCCGCGTCGGTCTCCCTCCGCCGAGGCATGCACGACCGGGTTTTCCGGCTGCTGCCGCGCTTCACGAGCGAATCGCAAGCGATGTGCTACGCGCTCGATCAGGGACGGCGCATGGCGGCTCACAGCCAATTGCCGTGAGCGTCTCAATCCTTCACTTCAACATGGGAGCCCGGTGGCCAAAGAAGAACTTATCGAAATGCAGGGCCGAATCGAAGAGGTTCTGCCCGATTCACGCTTCCGCGTGGTGCTCGACAACGGGCACGCGCTCATCGCCTATACGGGCGGTCGCATGCGTAAGCATCGCATTCGCGTACTGGCGGGTGATCGTGTCTCGCTCGAGATGTCGCCTTACGACCTGACAAAGGGGCGGCTGACCTTTCGGCATCTGGAGCCGCGCGCCCTAGGTGGCGCCTCCATCGCGAGACGGCCACGGCGCTAAGGCCTGCCCCGTCGCTTTCCCATTCACTCACCCCCTGCGCCGGACCCGCACATCGCGGCCGGCACGACACAACCAACCATTCAAGGACTTCCATGGAAAACAAACTCTACGTCGGCAACCTCTCCTATTCGATGCGCGACGACACCCTCCGGCATCAGTTCGCCGCGTTCGGCCAGGTTGACTCGGCCAAGATCATGATGGAGCGGGACTCGGGCCGCTCGAAAGGATTCGGCTTTGTCGAGATGGCTACGTCCGACGAAGCGCAGGCCGCCATTCGAGGGCTGAACGGCAAGGAGGTCGATGGCCGTGCGCTGACGGTGAACGTGGCCCGTCCAATGGAACAGCGAAGCGGTGGCTCGTATCGCAACGGCGGCCGCGGATACTAAGCGGGAGCCACCCGTTACGGAGCGCTCGGTTTCGCCCAATGTATCGATGGACTTCCAATACTCGCGCAGGATCGAACACACAGTGTCTCCCCTCGCAGTGATGGGGTCTGGCTCAAGATTGAAGGCACTACCGTCGGCAGTGCCGAAAAGACTCATAGGTGAATCGAGCGATCGCGCGCAAGATGCGGGTTCGAGGCGTCCCGCCTTCCTCCCAACAGGAAAATCCTATGTTTCCCACCCGCCATCTCCGGGCGTTGCAAGGCTCGGTCGAGCCGGCGAGTTTGATGTCTCCGCCTGATCTCCATCTGGTTCCCGTTTCCGACGAAAACCTTGTCACCCGATACAGCCTTGTTTGCCATGAGACCAGGACGAGGGTCGTCGTGGGTGCCAATGGCTGCTGCAAGACCGAGATGCTCTCAGCACTTGGAACGGACGACGCCAGAGATGCCTTGTGCGCCTTCCTCATGCACAACCGTTCACATCCGCTGGTGCTGGTCGCAGAGAACTGGGCGGAAGAGAGAAGCTTTCCTCTGTATCGCGAGTTCTCGGACGGGTTGAGCGAGGAAATCGCCGAATGACCTATTTCGTCATCGAGGCAATAGGCAGTTTCGCGATCGCACTCAGCTTCGGGGCGCTGTGCTGTTTGCTGGTACGCGCGCTCAAGGTTCGGCGTCGCGCCAGCAAGCAATTGCGGATGACCCGTGAAATGCGGCGCGCATTCGAGGATGAGCTCGGACAATTCCCCGCGCTGTTCCTAGGCAGCCCGGATCGGCCCGCGCCCCTTCGCTAGCGTTCTCGAAGCTCGCTTTCCAGACCCAAGGGGGCGAGTGTCCACCAGCGTCGGAGTTCGTGCGGCCGTGCAGCGTGAACTCCTTGGATTGCGACTCTGAGAGGTGAACTGGCGTCATCCACACAGCTGGATTCGTCGCAGATCGTGACCATGCCCGCGAGCGGCAGTGGGTCGGCCGGTTCACCACGAGCGGAAACGACGCGTGTTCGATCCTGCGCAAATAGTGGAAGTCCATCGATACCTCGGTCGAAGCCGGTTCCGCAGGAAAAGTCATCAGGACCGGCATCAGCGGCCGCCGTGCAAGTGTCCCGTGATCCTCAGATCCACATTTGCGCGAACCGGACTGTCGGCGATGTCTCTGCTCGTGGCGGCCACGTTCTGGACGGCGCTCTGGTGTCCGATTGGCCTGATCATGTTCGCGCCGCTTACTGTTTGCCTGATGGTCATCGGCCGGCATGCCCAGACTTCACCTCTTGAACGTTCTGCTCGGCAGCCAGGCAGCGCTCGACCCGCCGACCCGCATGGATCAACGCCTTCTCGCCGATGACCTGGAAGAGCGACCGAGCTTGCGAGCGACCAGGTGGTGGACGGCAACGTCCTCGGCTTCTACAACGACATCGGCCTGCCCGTCCCTGCGGGTGGCCTCCAGTGACCACGCCAACGTAGCGAGCGCCGAACACTGTCATCGTGTGTCATCGGCACCGAGTCCATCATCGAAGAGCTGCGCGATTGCATCCGGAACCCCAGCGGCAAGCCGGCGCGCCGGCCGTCGTCTGCAGCGGCGGCAAGTGGGAAATCGATGCGCTCGCGTCGCGCATGCTGGCCCACTCGCTTTGCGTGCAAGGATGCGCGGCCGGGTCGTGCGGCATGGGCGCGGCGACCTCGGAGTTCATTGCCGGCGCGCGCTCGACGGCGTGCAGTACGGCTGCCTCTCTTGCTTCAGTCCAGACCCAGAAGTCCAGGCGCGCCCTTTCAGTCGTCGCCTCAAGCGGCGATGGCCGGGGTCGGGATCGTGCTGGGACTATGGAACGCACCGCCCAAACTACTCGGAGACGAGGCGGGTCGTGCGATGGGTGCTGAAGCGGTTGTGGCGTCGATGGGCGAAGCCGCCGTTCGCCTCACCGAGTGGACCGGGACGCGGCTCCGCGAGCGATTCAGGGAAGCCACCATTCCCTGAGGCGGAAGCCGAGCGCTTGGACGCATTGCATGCGAGCGGCGCACTGGACCCGCACCCAGCCGAACTTCATTGCGGCATGGCAGCGCGCTGCGGACGTGTTCGACGTGCCGCTGACCATGGTGTCGATTGTCGAAGCGGACACACAGGAAGTTTGCGGCGCATCGGGCGAACTACGAGATCCCCCCGATCCCTTTCAGTCTGCGGCCACTGTGCCTCAAACCAAAGGACTTCGCGCTTTTGTGCGGGCGCGCCGCTTCGATGGCGGGATGGCCTCGTGCTGGAAGCCTGGTGTCTTCTCGCCACGGCATCTGAACAACACCGAGGTCCGTCTGCTCCATGCGATGGCAAAGGAGTTGATGCAGGCCTTGCGCGCTGCTGTTTCGCAATGGGGCTTACCCGCCAATGCCGCAGGCATCACTGCGAGCAGTGACTCGGCAACGGTGGGCCAGATGATCCCCGAGGCCCGATGAGCTGCCCGGGATCGGACAACGTGTCAGGCGATTGCGCTAGAGAGCTCGGCCATCAACTCTTCCTTGCGGGCCGCCAGTTCTTCGCGCATTCCGACGAGGTCCAGCCCACGCGCCGCGCGCGCCTTGACGAACATCTCGTTGCGTTCCTCCTTGACATGGTGGTCGATGTATTCGCCAAGCACCGTCACCTTGGCGTCGAACATGTCATCCACCTCCGTCGCATCCTGGATCTGGGCGATCAGGTCCTTCGCCGTCGCGTGCTCCACCTCCGCTTCATCGAGGAGGTCGGTTTCCTTGAGCGCTCCACGCACGGCTGGATAGAAGATCTCCTCTTCGATTCGGGCGTGCACGGTCAGCTCCGCGCAGATCTCTTTTGCGAGCTCACGCTTCCTCTGCGATGCGCTAGCGGCTTTTGACTTGGTCAGATCTTCGTATGCCTTGAACAGCTTCTTGACTTGCCGGTGGTCTGCATCCAGCAGACTGCAGGCATCGGGTTCGGCGCGTTTGGTGGTGGGCATCTTGGGCTCCAGTTGGGTTCGGGGGGTGCCAGAGTGCGTCCCTCGACCACGATGCCGCGTAGGAGGTCGCCGCGTGGCCTTGGGGGCGGAAGAGGATGCGTCGGGTACATTGGCGCATAGGCGTGCGCGTTCTCGCCGCCCATCGACAACGGCGTCCGATCCCACAACACCACGGGTCTATCCCTCCACTCTTGTCAGGATAGGTCCCTCAGGATGGTCCGCTGGAAACACCGGAGATCGATATGTCCAACCCCTGGTTGAAGAAGAACCCCCTCATGAGCATGTGGCTCAGCGCGGCCAACTCCGCCGCTGGCTCCGCGCGGGGCCGAATGACTGCGCAAGCAAGACGCGCGGGCACCTCGGCCGCGTCCTCGGCGAGCTCAGAGTGGATCAAGCTGTGGACCACGCCGCCCAAGCCGGCCCGCAGTACTCCGACCACGCGCGTCAAGAAGCGTCGTTGACGCACGTGCAGCCTGTCAAGGGGACGCGATGAAGCAGATGACCTGCTCGAAATGCGGCAATCGCGTGTTCTTCGAGAACCTTCGTTGTGAAGCTTGTGGTTCGACCCTCGGCTACGCGCCCGAAGAGCAGCGCATGCTGGCCTTCGATGAATCGGGCGAAGACTCATGGCACCGGCTGGGTCCGGAAGGCGCCGCGTACAGCCCGTGCGCCAATCGAAGGGCGAACGTGTGCAACTGGATGGTGCCCTCGGCCACCGGGCATCACCTTTGCCTGTCGTGCCGCACGACCCACACGATTCCCGCACTGGCCAAGGCGGAGAACCACGGGTACTGGGCCGTGCTCGAACAGGCCAAGCGCCGTCTTTTCTACACGCTGATCGAGCTCGTGCTGCCGACGCCGAACAAGCTGGAGGACCCCGTCAACGGCCTGTCGTTCGAGTTTCTCGAGCAAGTGAGCCCGCAGGAGCATGTCCTTACCGGGCACGACGAAGGCGTCATCACGCTCAACATCGCCGAGGCGGACGATGCGCGCCGCGAATATGCCCGCCAGCTGATGCACGAGCCCAGCCGCACGTTGCTGGGTCACTTCCGCCATGAGATCGGGCACTACTACTGGGACCGGCTGGTGCGCTGCACGCCGTGGATCGACGAGTTCCGGTCTCTCTTCGGCGATGAGCGCGCGGATTACGGCGCGGCATTGAATATTCACTATTCGTCGCCCGACCCCGATTGGCCCCGGCGCTTCATCAGCGCCTACGCGAGTTCGCATGCGTGGGAAGACTGGGCAGAGACCTGGGCCCACTACCTGCACATGGTGGACGGTCTGGAAACTGCCGCCTCCTGGGGCACGCACCTGGAGGCGGCCTCGCCGTCCGGCCCCGCCCTGAAAGTCCGCCCGCTCGACCTGAACGCGGAATCCATCCGCGACTCCATCGCCGAACAATGGCTACCGGTCTCGCAGTTCATCAACGCGATGGACCGCAGCCTCGGCGCGCATGACAGCTACCCCTTCATCGTGGTCCCGCCGGTGATCGAGAAGCTCGACTTCATCCACCGCGTGGTGCGTGCCGGGAGCACCGGACGCATGTCGATGAATTTCCTGCCGCGTTCCTGAACGCACCAATGCGAGCGCACCCTCATGGTCAGCTTGCAGTCGCCGCCACTTCGTCGCACCGGACGTTGAATCCAGTCAGCTCGTTGGGGCCGAAGGTGCTGGACAACGCCACGTCGCTGGCGTCGCGCCCCTGCGCAATCAGAACGCGGCCGATGCGGGGCACGTTGTTGCGGGCATCGAAGGTATACCAGCGGTCGCCCAGGAAAGCCTCGAACCAACCCGCAAAGTCCATCGGGCCATAAGGGGGCGGGGTCCCGACATCGCCGAGGTAGCCGGTGCAATAGCGGGCAGGAATGTTCAGGCAGCGGCAGAGGGTGATTGCCAGGTGCGCATAGTCGCGGCAAACGCCTTGCCCTTCCTTGAAGGCGTCCAGAGCGGAGCGGGTGCGACGGGCGTGCTGGTAGCCGAACTCGATGTGATGATGCACGAAATCGCAGACCGCTTGCACGCGGCCCCAGCCTGTCGGTCCGCTCCCAAAGCGCTGCCAAGCGAAATCGGACAGCAGGTCGGTTTCACAGTAGCGGCTACCCAGCAGATAGATTAAGGTGGACTCGGGCAGGTACTCCACCGGCGTCTGCGGTGCCGAGGGCGCGACGATGTCTGGCGCGCCGCTGTCGCGGATGACGGTATCCGTACTCAGCACGAAGCGTCCCGCGGGTGCTACCAGGCGTGTGCACCAGTTGCCAAACAGATCGCGGTACGCGGTGGTGGGTACCGCCGGCTTGGTGAGCAGATGGTCCGGCCGCAGGAGATCCGAGGTGCGCGAGTAGTGAATGCTGAGCGTCAGGATCATCGGCGTCGGCTGCGGGAACTGGTAGGCGATCTCAAAACCGAGCTGGATGTTCATGAACCCATCATGCGCTCTGATTGGTACTTCCGGAGGAACTTCTCGGTATGGTTACAAATAGGCTCGCCCCAGCGCGTGCAGATCGAGAGGTACGCCAAGACGCAATCCGTGGCGGAAGCGGCGAGCAACCGGCGGCAGAATCGATCGATTTTCCATCGATCCCGCGCATCACGGCGTGTTCAAAGCCTCACGTTGGTCATACGCGGGGCCGCGCCATGACGCCCTTGGGGAATCCCGTGGTTCCGCCGGTGTAGAGAATGCAGGCCAGATCGTCGCCTGCACAGCCCGCGTCCCCGACAGGCGTTGCGTTTTCGATCAGGGTCTCGAGCGCAGCATGCCTTGGGGCGCCGCCCCGTCGCCGCCATGGATGAAGAGGGGCGAACTTAACTGCCGCGGCGAATCCGCGTCGGCACATTTCACGCCAGCACGACCCCGCCGGCCGCATGAAAGTACTACCCATGAGGGAGCTTTTCCGCGGTCATCGGAGCGCACTGCTCGATGGTTCCCTCTTGGACCAGCCGGTCATGATGGTATGCGTGCCACTCCGCCCGCCTCATTTGCCCTGGCGTGGAGACCACAGTGCTCTCGGTGAGCCTGTAGATCTCTTCGTCTGACGAGGCCATGTCGAGTGGAATAGAGATTGGCGGCACATACCAGGGCGTCGGCACAGACAGTTCGATTCGATTGCCTTGCGGGTCCAGGAAGTAGATTGACCAGGATCCGCCGTGGTTGGTCGGGTTGATGCCCGCGACGCCGGCCGCCTCGACTTCGACATGAAGGCGGCGCAATTCCGCTAACGAGACGACCCGGAACGAAATCTGACTGATGGTAGAGGGTCTGCCTGGCGCACGACCCGGAACCAGAACGATCTGATGGTGCTCATCAGGACTGCGCGAGAGGAAGACCGCGTCGACGCCGCAAATGTTGGCGCGATCGGTGATTGAGAATCCGAGCACCGCCGAGTAGAACTGGACCATCGTAGGCATGTTCCATACATAGAGGCCCATGTGGGAGAACGTCATGCGCGGTGCGGGGTTCATGTTTCAACTCCTGTGAGTGACACAAGGCCCGGCGTGCTGCGGTGCTGGCTGGACGAGTGAAGGCCTCGATAGTAGGCTCACAATCAGCAAACAGGCCCGAATTTCTCGCCGGGGCCGCCCCTCGCCGGTCCGCATCCTTCCGAAAAGATTCATTCGCGGCCTTGGCCACGCAGATGCATTGCACGGTGATCGGGAGTTGGCGCATCAGTCCGATTCCTCGTGCCAAGGCACAACACACGGTTGCAAGGGCACGCTCCCGCTGCTGCGCGCCCATATCGCGCTCCACGCTCCAGCAACTACACCGCGCTGGCAAACACTGCCAGATTGTTGAAGTCGTGTGCCGCGCCGCAGGTCCGCCGCCCGATACCTTTCAACTTCTGCGACAAGTGAGGCGCCCAAGGCTCGAAAGTCTGAGAGACTCTACTTGGCTTTCAGATGCAGCAAGCCGAGTTCCAGGCCTTGGTCAAAAGCGTCCTGCAAACTGTGGGCCCGATGACTCGTGGGGCGGTCCGTCAGGCGATCGGCGCGCCCCTGGTTGTCGTGAAGGTACACATGAAAAAGCCACTCGTCGGATTCGATGCTGTAGCCGGCGATCACTTGGATGCGGACGCCTTGGTAGGTACCCTGAATGACATGACGCGGTCCGGTTTCGACCTGCACAAGGTTTTCTATCTGTTCCATTCTCAACTCCGTTCACCGAAATTTGGCTATACCGCGAGTCGGAATCTAAGCGATCTGGCGCATTGGCAACCTGAGCACGCTTGCTATTGAACTCGATTGTCGTTGCCTGAGGTGGACGAATGTGCCTTGGTGAGGCGTCGTTGATGATGGTTCATTGCAGCCGATAACTGAATCTGCGGCCGCCCGCGACGACGGCGTCGAGCCCGATCCAGTCGCCCTGCACCGAGTACCACACGTCCAGCGGCGCGGCCGGTCCCTCGATGCGCCAGTGCTGCGCCGCGACAGGCTCGCCGCGCACATCCAGCGCGCCATCGCCGAGGCGGCGAACCCGCACAGACTCATCCGCGCCGCTCTGCGGGTTCAGCAGCCTCGTTTGCAACCGCAGGGCCGGATTCCAGTACGCGAAGGTCATCGTGCAGCCGGAAAGCGAGCGCGAGGCGCTATTGACGGTGACGTCGAGCCGGCCGCTGTCGCCCGCACGCGCGCGCACCTGGGACACCTTGCCGTCGTCGTCCGTGCTCGCCTCCCCGCCGACGACCCGGAAGCCGCCAAGTCACTGACAGCGCTGGTGACCGAGATGAACGGCAAGCTGGAGCAGGCATTGCGCGACGGCATCGCGAGCGGCGAGATCCGCGCCGACATCGATGCCGCCGCCATGGCGACCGCGTTGTGGGGCATGTTCAACGGCATGCTGACGCTGGCCGTGCGCAACGACGCCTTCAAGCTCGACGAGGCAACGCGCGACAAGGTGCTGGCCACTGCGACGCTCGTGCTCGAGGCTGGATTGGCTGCGACGCAGCGCCAGCCGGCAACGGCCACGAGTGGTCGTCGCAAGGCCGCACAAGGCAGGTTGTCGCGCGAGAAGCGGAAGCGCTCCTGATCGGAATGACGACGGCGTCGGCGGCCGCGGGATCGAAGATGGGGCCTCGTACGGGTGACTGCGAGGGTGTACTACCGGCAGCTTCAGAGCGGCGAGATCGCTGCCAGCGGATGTCGGCTTGGCGCTGCCTACATTCGATCTCGCACCGCGACCTCACCTTCCTGGCCGGTCTTTAGTGGCCGCGATCGGCTGATACGAGCATGGCCACCGCGAAAAGCGGTGGCTCCATCGTGCGGCAGCTTTGTGGAAACCGAAGGTCAGCTGAGGGCACCGAGCTGCCGTGCGCGGCAGGGAACTTCGCATACCGCTTTCCAGCCCATTGCAGACGAGCGGAACTTCAAGGGGCGGGTCAGCGCGCTTCATGGCCCGTTAGCATCGCGCACCGCCTACAAGCTCCTTGAACGCGTTGCGCTCAAACCCCTCAAGTTTTCGGATGTACCGATGGACCGTGGCCTCGGAGCGTTGGCCCGTTTGACGCTGAATCGCCCATGTCGGCACCCCCGCCCTAGCCGCCTCCGTGACCAAGCCGGCTCGAAGGCTGTGAGCAGAGATGCCCACTGTGTCCGCGCCCACCTGTTTCATTCGCATGCGAAGAATCTCGCCCACAGTGGGGCCCTGCAGCCCCTCCCCCAGACACCCGTAGCGATCGATTCGCCGGAACAGCGGTCGGTGCTGCCCCAGGGGATCCTTCTTAGCCAACACGAGCAACCATGCACTGAGCAGCTTCACAGGACAGGAGCGCCCACCGCGCCGCGGGATTTCCACCACCCTTCCCTTGGCCTCCTGATCCGTCTTTGAGCGTCGCACCAGAAGGATGATGCCGCTGGCACTGATTCGCACATCCGCCGGCGTCAGCGTCACCAACTCGGACCGTCTGAACCCGCCTGCAAAGCCAATGAGCAGCAGGGTGCGGTCACGCAAATCGCGCAGCGGATGTACGGAGCGAAGGGGCGCCACCAGCCGCTTGAGCGTCACCAGCTCCAGCGCCCTGGCCTGTTTCTGGGCTGCGCCGTGCATACGCCTGATGCCCCGCATCGTCGAAACCACCAAGGCCGAACGCGCCGGCGACGGCCTCTTCACCTGCGCATGGGCGCTCGAAATGGCTGCCAAGCGTCTTTGCAGCGTCGCGACTTTGAACACGGACGCGTGCGCCACCAGGTAGCGGGCCACCATTTGGGGCGTAGCGGGAATGCGCCCGCCCCAAGCCCGGAAGTGCGCGAGGTCCGATGCGTAAGCCTCTCGGGTGCTCCGCGCCAGGGCGCTGGCCACATACAGCTGAACCTTGCGGTCGTACTGATTCTTTGTTCTCATGAGCGCCGCCTCCTAGGACAGTTGAGGCGACAAGGAGATGGGCAGACGCGAGAAGCTGACCACCAAGGTCAGCACGCCCGGCACTCCCGGGGCAGCATTTCCGCCGAGCCGGATGGTCAGGTGCAGCGCCCCCGCGCCCATCGCCAGCGCTGCCTGCCGCCCCACACCTCGGACGTCGCGCACCGTCAAGCCATGCTCGCGTGGCGCCCACAGCACGATTAGCATGCCCTGGGCACGCTCGATGCCAGGACCATGGCCGCTCAACTCTTCCAGGGCTTGCACCATGGCTTCTGGCAATTGCGCGGCGCTGTCGAACGGCTGCGCGAGCAGGACCAACTCCACCTCAGGCAGGCCCAGCGTTTCGACCACGTCGTCGCAGTCCCAGGCGGCCTCCAACAACAATGGCGTGCCATCGAGGATCGCTCGACGCAATCCCAGGTAGAACCACTGCAGCGGCCCCAGCGTCTCGGGGTCGTCGTCGGGCACATCGATGCGCGCATCGATGGCATCACACAGGACGCCCAGCATGCTGTCGCCCGAAGGCCGTAAGTGTTCTCCGGCGATGACAACGCCGATGACATGACCCTCGCGAGCCCACATGCCCCAGACGAGGTGCATGGCCGCCTCAATCTCAGCGGGCCGGGCGTCCGCGCCAAAGGCTAGAAAGAGCAGGCGAGCATTGCCCAGGTCCGCCGGGTCCAGCAAGGCATCGCTCTGGCCGCCTGCGATCAGAATGAAACTGGAGGGCTCCTCGCGCAGCTGCGCCAAGGGAGGGTGTTCAGGTGGCGCGCTGGCATGGAAGCTCTGCACGAAACGCGCCCCAGTGGCGCCGACGCCGATCAGGCGCGCGGCCTGCAAAGTTGGGCCGCTCGCAGCGGCGTGAAGAATGGTCATGGAGTAGCTCGAGATGGCGCAGCCGCCCCCTCGTCCCGAGCGGGCGACTGACAAACTGAGAATTCAGGAAGAGGCGAACCTGAATGCGGCTCGCCCAGAAATGGCAAAGGCGCCGAGCCGGCCTTGTGGCCAACCCGGCGCCTCGTGCGCGGTGCGCTGGTGCGCTTGGGGGAGATGCTTTGGGGTGCGCGCTGGGACTGTCGTCAGTCCAACGCTCTCACCACCCGCTGCCTCCGATTTACCAGTCGATGCCTACTGCATGGAAACGCGCAGCGTGCACACCTCGTAGAAGTAGTTGCTTGGCTGGATGCCGGGGTCGCACGCTGCCATCTGGTTCGCAAGTTTGTTCTTGCTCGTGAGCTTCAGCGTGCCCGCGCTGCCGGCGCTCGTGGGGCTGGCGCCCGTGCGCTCCTTGAGCACGACACTTTGGCCGGTGGCAAAGTCGGTCTTGATGTAGCCCTCGTAGGCGTAGTCGAAGGACACCCGGCTCGTGTAGAGGAAACCATCCTTGTAGATGGCATCCAGCATCAAGCCGAAGCTGAGGCCTGTGGCACTGACCTTGGGGATGCCCGCGCTCAGGTCGTTGACGTACTGGAACGCCCCGCTCGCGAACTGCAGCACCTTGGTGCCGTAGTCCGACGGATCGGCCGCGTGGGAGCCGGCCGGATTGCCCGAAAGCAGCACATTGAGCTTGCCATTGACGGGAATGGCCACCAAGCCATAGATCGACATGTTCTGGGTGTCCGCCGGGAAGGCTGTGTAGTCGGGCGTGAACGTCCCATCACCATGGCCCCACATCACCAGCGGCTTGCGGTGGCCGCCCGCGGCGGCCGAGGTGTCCGTCGAGAGAATGTCGACGTTCCCATCGCCGTTCACGTCGGCGAGCGACGCCTGGTGGCCGTAGATCGGGGCGATGGGCAACTGCACGACTTTGTAGGTACCGTCGCTTTGGCTGAGCAGCACGTGCTGCGCCGACAGGTCCTGCCATGCGCTGCCCTGGCTCACGAACTGGTAGTCCGGGCCGGTGCAACCAGTGAAGACGTCGGGGCGACCGTCGTTGTTCAGGTCCGCGATCTGCACGAAGCCCGGAGTCACGCAGGTGTAGCGGCTGGCCGCGTCCTTCACCAAGGTGCTCGTCACGTCCGTCCACCGGCCCTGCGAGTTCTTGCGCAGGAAGTACAGCTTGGCCGGCGCATCGGGCCACTTGTTCGGGTTGCTGCCGTCGGTGTCCACACCCTTGTACAAGGTGCTGTAGGCCACCGCGGAGAAGGCACCCTCCTGCAGGAAGTCAGCAAAGCCAACCGCGCGCTGCGAAAAGTTCTGCTCGCCCGGCTCGGGGTTGAGGCCCATGCCGAACATCGAGGGGATGGTCGGATCGTCCAGGGCAATGCTGTTCTTGTTTTCGTAGCTGGTGGGCAGCACGGGCATGGGAACCACCAGTTGGGCGCTGGCCGTGGCGTCGCCGCCTGCGCCAGTGCAACGCAGGGTGTAGGTGTAGCTGCCGCCGGCGGCGGGCGTCAGCGTGGTTTCGCCGGAGGTGGGCTGCGCGCCATTCCAGGCATCCGAGGCGGTGCATGAGGCCGCGTTGACGGAGGACCAGCTGAGGGTCACGGCCTGGCCCACGGAGACCTTGCTGGCCGAGAGGGTGAGCTGCGCGGTGGGTACCGGAGCGGTCGGCGTCGTGGGATCGCCGGCGCTGCTAGTTCCGCTGCCCTCGCCTCCCCCGCCGCCACCACAGGCAGCGAGCAGCAGGACGGGAAGAGCGCAGACGAGTGTTTGTAGCTTGTTCTTCATTGGTTCTTAGGCTTGAGGTTGCGAACTTGCCCATGGCACCTGATGAAGAGGTGCGCCTGGGCGTTGGATGGAATCAGCAATGAAGGCGGCTCGTGCGGCTCCGCACGAACCTGCCCCGGTTCAACATGAACTCCCCACGGATTCGGCGGTGAACTCCCGGCCCTCGACGCGCTCGAGCTGCCGCAAGCACACCGGTTGTTGGCTCTTCACGGCGTGCGCCAGGAGGAATCGGTCGCCGTCGGACAGCCCGAAGGCGTTCATGCGCACCGTGTTGCCCTTGGCCGTGTACAGGCACATGGCTTCCTCGCCACACATCTCGTAGCGGGTGACGACCGACATTAGGTTCTCGGGGCCGGACTGCTTCGCGGCCGCCGGCGCCAGCGTGTCTGCACCGCGGTTGGGATTGCCCGCGGCGATCAGGTCGGCCGCCTTCTGCAGCTTGGCCTCCTCGGCTTGGGCCGCAGAACTGGCTGCGACCGTCGCTGGCCCACCTGGTGCAGCACCGGGCGGGCAATCGAGCGCTTCGCCCTTGTCATTGCGCTGCGTCGAGTAGCCCTGCACTTTGAAGATGTTCGGGTTCACGGTCTTCTGGATGCCCGTGAGGCACACGGCGTGACCGCCGCGCTGGGCCGCCAGCAGCGCGTTGGCGCCGCGCTCGTCGACCTTGCGCTCGTCCAGTTCGTAGTAGGCCTCGGTGCCTATGCCGCCTTGCGCATCGCGCGCCCGCATGCAGTACAGCTGGTGCTTGCTGCAGTGGTACGGGTCGTTGTGGCCAGTGGCAAAGTCCTGGATGACCACCGCCTTGCGCCAG
The DNA here is from genome assembly GCF_014192575.1 of Variovorax sp. Sphag1AA. Taxonomy (GTDB): domain Bacteria; phylum Pseudomonadota; class Gammaproteobacteria; order Burkholderiales; family Burkholderiaceae_C; genus Variovorax. The sequence continues at coordinate 14,894 of NZ_JACHYC010000004.1, forward strand.
GTGCCGCTGGCCGAGAGCCGATCGGTCTCGGCTTGCTGGGCCGCCTGCGCCTTGCCTTGCTGGGCCTCGCGCTTGAGCATCAAGTCTGTTTGCGCGGCGATACGCAAGTACTGAATGGAGCCGTTCACATCGACGTTGGTGCGCACCACGTAGTCCTTGCCGCCCTCCTCCTTCTGGATGCGGTAGTTCACGCTCTTGCGCACCGGATCGGCGGTCAGCGGCCCCTGGTTCCAGAGCTGAAAGGCGGCCACATCGGCTTGCTGCTGGGCCAGATCCTTGCGCGGGTCCGGACCACCAAAGGCCGCGGACAGGCCTGCGATGTTGCCCATGATGTTCAGCAGCGGGCTCTCCATGGCTGCCACGTACCTTGCCATCTGGGCGGGCCGGTCCTTGGGTGCCTGCACGGTGTAGGTGACCTTGCAGCTGCGAGTCTTGAGCTTGTCGTCGTAGGCCGTGACCTCGGGCGCATCCAAGGTGATGGTGGCCAGGTCACTGGTCTTGTAGCTCACGCCCTTGAGGTTGTCGTCGTGCGCCTGGGTCACCATTTGCAGCATCGAGCGGGTGACCTCCGCATCGTTGCAGGGCGGGGCTTCGGGGTCGCAGCCCGTGAGAAGCAGCATTGCACTGGCGGTAGCGATGAAAGCAGAAACGGCTTTTCTCGCAGACCAACTGTTTCTATTGATGTTCATGTTGCGAATCCTATTTTTGGTTGTCACTAATGATGTATTTGAAGCTCATTAATAAATACAGAATGAGGAAAAGTTGGCCGACGCAAGTGCCGTCGCACAGGCAGTCTCCACGTTGACTGACTCACTAATGATATTCAAACACCGTGGCTTCAAACGCCTCATCTGAGAACGATCGACTAGATGTCTCGTTCACAAGCCACAAGTAAACACCTCACACTCCGATCGCTGTTCGCAAGGAATGTGCGAATGGCGCGCATCCATTTGGGGCTGTCGCAAGAAAAGCTCGCACTCGAATGTGGGCTGGACCGCACCTTTGTCGGGAGCTTGGAGCAAGGCATCCGCAACATCTCGATCGACAACATCGAGCTGATCGCGAAAGCCCTTCGCATTCCGGCCGATGAAATGCTGAGCCCTACGCTGGCAACGGATCGAGGATTTGATCCGACGCTCACACGAGCACCTCGATCTACTAGCACAAACGCGATCAAGCGTCGTCGGGGACGAGCTAGCAAGCACTAGATATTGGAAGGTCCGCATCTCAGTACTCGCTGGGGAGGAGCAACGTGGTGACTGCACGATCCGCTTCGGTGATAACCCACACTGTTCGGTCTGCCAGGTCATCCGCAAGCTCGCGAATCGGTTGATCGTGGCGCCTGCCAGTCCCCAGTGGAAGCCGGTAGACGGACATGAGCCGAGCGCCGTGCTTTAGCGCCTCGACGTTCGTCTGCACGTCTTCTGGATCGCAATCACCCCAATCTCCGGTGACATGCAGCGCCAGTAGCTTGTCTGGTTCAGTTTGAGTCTGCTTGAGTAGATCCAATGCACCTCGGGTCGCGACCACCTGCCCCAGCGGGAACAGCGGCAAACGGTTCAGGTCGAGAGCGGCGGCAAGAAAAGGAATCATCGCAAAGTACCTTTCAAAGTTGAAAGCGCCCATGCGGCAGCGCGCCCGGCCCGTATGGGACGAGGCGTGCAGCTACAAAAAGTGGGAGAAAGGGCGCGGGGTTTTGGAAATGAAAACAGCCGCAAGGGCACCCCGGTTAAGGGGCCGCTTGCGGCTGCTTTTGGCCCGCCCGCGCCATGGCCGGCGGGGCGTACGGGTATGGGCTTAGCTGGCTAGTGCCGGCCGGGCTTGCCCGTGGGGGCAGTATACCATAAATGTGACATTTTGTGTCAACAATCGAGAGGCGGCGGTATTTCGGAGCCCCAGCGAGGAAAGCGGAGTTTTCGCACCTGCGGGCGGCCCCGGGCGGCCGGGCGGCCGGGCGGCTGGGCGGCTGGGCGGCTGGGCAGTAGTGCAACCATGCCCAACACGAACCACTACAAACCACCAGCTTTTAGGGCACCGTTAGGGCACGGGGCGGCAAAATGAAACGGGGGTTAGCAGGCACTTACCGGCTAACCCCCGTCATTATTGGTCGGTGTGAAAGGATTCGAACCTTCGACCCCTTGCACCCCATGCAAGTGCGCTACCAGGCTGCGCCACACACCGAAGCCTCAGATTATAGCCGCCCGAATTCAGTGACTCGGAGTCAACAGCGCACGAATTTCGTTGAGCTCGCGTCGAAGATGAAGCAGCTGCGACACGTCCACCGTACGAGATGGCTGCGGCTGCGCGTCCTTGTCGTCCTGCATGGCGGCGTCGAATTCCTCCTGGTCGATCTCGACCGCTTCCATTCCTTCGAGGGGGACATCGTTGCCGGCCTTGCGTCGCTCGCGCTCGGACTGGACCAACTCCTGCAACTTGTTCCGGGCACCACTGATGGTGAATCCCTGGTCATACAGCAGATCGCGGATGCGGCGGATCATCAGCACCTCGTGGTGCTGGTAGTAGCGGCGGTTGCCGCGCCGCTTCATCGGTCGCAGTTGCGTGAACTCCTGCTCCCAGTAGCGCAACACATGCGGCTTGACGCCGCACAGCTCCCCGACCTCACCGATCGTGAAGTAGCGTTTGACGGGAATCGGCGGGAGGGCTTTCTCCATTGAAATCAGGGCGGTGCGAGCGAAACCTCAGAGATTACTCCACCTCCGAGTGCCCAAACAAGAAACTTACTCCGCGCCGAGGCTCCATTCGACTTCTTGCGGCGCTTCCTCGGAGATGCTTCCGTGGATTTGTTCCTTGAGCTTGGCGCTCGCATGGAAAGTCGCTACGCGACGCTCGCCGATGGGGATTGCTTCTCCTGTACGCGGATTGCGCCCCGGGCGAGGCGCCTTCACGCGAATCTGGAAGTTGCCGAAGCCCGAAATCTTGACGTCCGTGCCTTCGATCAGGCTGCTGGCGATCAAATCGAAAAAGGCCTCGACCATGTCCTTGGACTCGCGCTTGTTCAGGCCGATCTGCTCGAACAGCAGATCCGCCAGGTGCGCCTTGGTCAATGCCGGCGTTTCGAGGGCTTCGAGCGTGAATTCCATGGCGTTCATACCCGCAGACGCGCGCCGAGCCTGGCGCCGAGTTGAGCAACGATCGCATGCACTGCCGCCTCGACCTGCTCGTCTGTAAGCGTCGCCGCATCGCTGTTGAAACTGAGCCGCACGGCCATGCTCTTTTCGCCCGGAGCCAGGCCGCCCGCCGCAGCGACGCTGCCATCACGAGCAACGACCGGACGGTAGATATCGAAGAGCGACAGTTCGCGCAGCAGACTGCCGTCCGCGACTTCGCGGATCGCACTCATCAGCGCATCGTGGGTGACCGATTCCGCGACGACGACGGCGATGTCGCGCTCCACAGCCTGGTGCTTTGCCACCGGCTGCGCGACAGGCACGGGCCGCGCGACGACAGCATCCAGATCGAGCTCGAACAGCACCGGCGCATGGGCAAAGTCCCACTTCTGGCGCCAGCGTGGATGCAATTCGCCGACGACGCCGATCTCATGTCCGTCCACGAGGACGCGGGCTGCGCGGCCCGGGTGCAAGGCCGGATGCTCGACGGGCGCGAAAGTCGCGACACACGGCGCGAGCAGCGCCTCGAGATCGCCCTTCACGTCGAAGAAATCGGTGCGGCGTCCCTTGCCCTCCCAGCGCGCCTCTTCGCCATCGCCCCAGGCGAGGCCCGCGACACGCATCGGCTGGTGAATGCCCTGGACGGTGCTGTCGGTCGTCTTGACCTTGTCGTCGCGCAGGAAGACACGGCCGATCTCGAACACGCGGGCACGTGCGGCCCTGCGGTCGACGTTGAACTTGAGAACCTGCAGCAGCGAGCCCATCAGCGAAGAGCGCATCACGCTCATCTGGCTCGCGATCGGATTCAGCAGCTTGATGGGGTTGGCGTTGCCGGCGAGCTCGTGCTCCCAGTGCTCCTCCACGAAGCTGAAGTTGATCGTTTCCTGATAGCCCAAGGACGCGAGCGCTTGACGAACCGATGAGCGGCTCCGGCGCGCTTCAGGCCGGATGCGCGCAGTGATCGGCGCCAGCGGCGGAGTCGTGGGCAGGTTGTTGTAGCCCACGAGCCGGGCGACCTCTTCGATCAGGTCTTCCTCGATCACCAGATCGAACCGATGCGGCGGCGGCGTGATCACCAACGTGCCGTTACCCTCCTCGACCGGCAGCGCAAGGCGGCGCAGTGCGTCGGCGCATTGAGCCTGCGTCAGAGGCATGCCGATGACGCGCGCTGCGCGCTCGACACGCAAGGTGACTGGCTTGGCCTCCGGCAGGCGCAGCGTCTGGTCGTCGATCGGACCCGCCTCACCACCGCAGATCTCGACGACCAGTTGCGTGATCCGCTCGATGATCGCCACGGTACGACTCGGATCGACCCCGCGCTCAAAACGGTGGCCCGCGTCCGTCGAGAAGTTGAAGCGCCGCGAACGGCCTTGCACACTCTCCGGCCACCAGAAAGCGGCCTCGATGTAGATGTTGCGTGTGTCGTCGGAGACTGCCGTCGCGTCGCCGCCCATGATGCCGGCGAGCGATTCGACCTCGCGGTCATCGGCAATGACACCGACCTTTTCATCGACGGTGACCGTATTGCCATTCAACAGCTTGAGCTGTTCGCCAGGCTTGCCCCAGCGCACGACGAGGCCGCCGTGGATCTTGTCGAAGTCGAAGATGTGCGAGGGCTGGCCGTACTCGAACATCACGTAGTTCGAGATGTCCACGAGCGGCGAGACACTGCGTTGCCCACAGCGTGCCAGCCGATCGATCATCCACGCCGGGGTTGCGACCTTGGTATCGACGCCGCTGACGACACGGCCGGAGAAACGGCCGCACAGTTCGGGCGCTTCGACCTTGACCGGCAGCTTTGCCGACGCGGTCGTCGCCACCGGAGTGATCGCGGGGGTCTTGAGCGGTGCGCCGGTCAGCGCGGCGAGTTCGCGCGCGATGCCGTAGACGCTCAGGCCATGCGCCAGGTTGGGCGTCAGTTTGAGCGTGAGCAGCGCATCGTCGAGCTTCAGCACCTCGCGAATATCGGCGCCGATGGGCGCATCGGCGGCGAGTTCGAGCAGACCGCCGTGGTCGTCGCTCAGCTTGAGTTCACGCGCCGAGCACAGCATGCCCTGGCTCTCGACGCCGCGGAGCTTGCCCAGCTTGATCGAGAACGGCTTGCCATCTTCGCCCGGAGGCAATTCGGCGCCCACAAGCGCCAACGGCACCTTGATCCCAGCGCGCGCATTCGGTGCACCGCACACGATGTTGAGCAAAGCGCCCTGCCCCGCGTCCACCTGGCACACGCGCAGGCGATCGGCATTGGGGTGCTGGGCAGCCTCCTTGATCTCGCCGACCACGACCTTCGAGAAGGGCGGCGCCACCGGCCGGCGCTCCTCGACTTCGAAGCCGCCCATCGTGAGCGTTTCGGCCAGTTCGGCACTGCTGAGCGGCGGGTTGCAGAACTCGCGCAACCAGGACTCGGGAAATTGCATCTCGTCGATCTCGTTCTGTTTACTGGAATTGGCTCAGGAAGCGAAGGTCGCCATCGAAGAAGAGGCGAAGGTCGTTGACCCCATAGCGCAGCATCGTGAGCCGGTCTGGCCCCATGCCGAAGGCGAAGCCGATATAGCGCTCCGGATCGAGGCCCATGTTGCGCACGACGTTCGGATGCACCTGGCCCGAACCGGCGACTTCGAGCCAGCGACCAGCCAGCGGGCCGCTTTGGAACTGGATGTCGATCTCGGCGCTCGGCTCGGTGAAAGGGAAGAAGCTCGGGCGAAAGCGCAGGATCAGGTCGTCGCTTTCGAAGAAAGTGCGGCAGAAGTCGGTGAAGACGACCTTCAGGTCCTTGAAGCTCACGTTCTCGCCGAGCCAGAGGCCTTCGCACTGGTGGAACATCGGCGAATGCGTCGCATCGCTGTCGACGCGGTAGGTGCGCCCCGGTGCGATCACGCGGATCTCAGGCGCCTTGACGGTACCCGTAGCGTCGCTCGCTGCAGCTTCGAACTGTGCGGCGTACCTCTTGATGTGCTGATGCGCATACCGAACCTGCATCGGGCTGGTATGCGGACGCAAGTTGTAGGGGATGCCATCCTCGCCGTTGATGTCCACGTAGAAGGTGTCCTGCATCGACCGCGCGGGATGGTTCGGCGGGTTGTTGAGCGACGTGAAGCTGTGCCAGTCGCTCTCGATCTCAGGGCCGTCGGCGACGTCGAAGCCCATGCTGGAGAAGATGGCTTCGATACGCTCCATGGTGCGGCTCACCGGGTGAAGACCACCCGTGACGCGGCGCCGACCCGGCAGCGTGACGTCGAGTGCCTCGGCGCGGAGCTGCACAGCCAGTTCCTCATCGGCGAGTTGCTGGCGACGCTCGGTGAGCGCTGCCTCGATGCCCTGTTTGGCGACATTGATCGCAGCACCGCGGGTCTTCTTCTCGTCGACGCTCAGGGCAGCCATGCCCTTCATCAACTCGGTGACGCGGCCCGATTTGCCGAGAAACTGCGCCTTGGCATTTTCGAGTTCGGCGGGCGCCTTCGCGTCAGCAAAGGCGGCGCGTGCGGTTTCGACCAGGGAGTCCAACTCGTTCATGGGGGAATACTTCGACGTAAAAAGAAAAGCGCGCTGGAGAACGATGAAAAAAGGGCTGGTGCCCTTTCAAGCGCCAGCCCTTGTGCCGTGGGCGCAGGGAGCCGTCACGAGACGGCAACCTGCTTGCGGAATCAAGCAGCCAGCTTGGCCTTGACCTGCTCCACGATGCCGGCAAAAGCGGCCTTGTCGTGCACGGCGATATCGGCGAGGACCTTGCGGTCGATCTCGATACCGGCCTTGCGGATGCCGTTGGCGAACTGGCTGTAGGTCAGGCCCAGTTCACGGGAAGCGGCATTGATACGCGCAATCCACAGTTGGCGGAACACGCGCTTCTTGTTGCGGCGGTCGCGATATGCATATTGGCCAGCCTTCATCACCGCCTGCTTGGCGATGCGGAAGACATTGCCGCGGCGACCACGGAAACCCTTGGCGAGTGCGAGAACCTTCTTGTGGCGGGCGCGAGCCGTTACACCACGTTTGACGCGAGGCATGTGTGTACTCCTTGTTCGTCTGGATTAAATGCCGCTACCGGGCAACATCGCGGCCATCGAAACCATGTTGGTCTCGTGCACTGCCGTTGCACCACGCAGGTGACGCTTGTTCTTGGTGGTCTTCTTCGTCAGGATGTGACGCTTGAAGGCTTGACCGCGCTTGACGGTGCCACCGGGACGAACGCGGAAACGCTTTTTCGCGCTGCTCTTGGTCTTCATTTTGGGCATGTGAATGCTCCTTTAGTTTGTGCTCGTGAGGCGCCGCGGATACTCCACGGACTTGTTGGCCCCGAGACACTTCTTCATCCCACCCTGCCTGTACCGAAGTACCGACAGTGGCGAAATCCCTTCAATAACCTCTACCCGACGAGCCTTAGGCCGCGGCGGGGGCAGCCGAGGGCTCTGCTGCAGGCTTTGCCGCTCCGCCAGCCTTCCTGCGGCCCGGCGCGATCATCATGATCATCTGCCGACCCTCGAGCTTCGGGAACTGCTCCACGATGATCGAGTCGCCGAGTTCATCGCGGATGCGCTGCAACAGCGCCAAGCCGAGTTCCTGGTGCGTGATCTCGCGACCGCGGAAACGGAGCGTGATCTTGCACTTGTCGCCATCGTCAAGAAAGCGCCGGATGTTGCGCATCTTGATGTTGTAGTCACCGTCGTCTGTACCAGGCCGGAACTTGACTTCCTTGACTTCAATGACCTTCTGCTTCGACTTCGCTTCGGCCGCCTTCTTCTGCTCGTGGTACTTGAACTTACCGTACTCGATCAGCCGGCAGACCGGCGGGTTGGCCGCAGCCACGACCTCCACCAGATCCACGTCCTGCTCGCCGGCCAAGCGCAGTGCCTCGGCAAGGCTCACGACTCCCAATTGCTCGTTGTCCGGCCCGATGAGGCGGACTTCCGGGGCCATGATTTCCCGGTTCAGGCGGTGTTGGCGTTCCTCGCGGTGGCGGCGGTCGCGAAATGCAGTAGCGATGGTCAGATCCTTCAAACAATTTGCTACAAAACCGTAGCGGGTACCGAAGCGTTCGCGCTCACAAGCCGGGTTGATCGAAAAATCGGCCCTTGAATTTGTTCAAATTCAAAGCTTGTGCTGGATGTCGTGAGCGATCTTTTGGGAGAACGCCTCGACCGACATGGCACCGAGATCAAGATTGCCTCGGGCGCGCACTGCGACGGCTCCAGCTTCCTTCTCCTTGTCGCCCACGACGAGGATGTAGGGAAGCTTTTGCAACGAATGCTTCCGTATTTTATACGTAATCTTTTCGTTGTGCAGATCGAGCAAAACTCTAAGCCCTTGATTTTGCAGCGTTTTCGCAACTTGAGATGCGTAGTCGGCCTGACCTTCACTGATATTGAGCACCGCGACCTGCACAGGAGCGAGCCAAGACGGCATTGCGCCCGCGTGGTGCTCGATCAGCATGCCGATGAACCGCTCGAGGCTGCCCACGATCGCGCGGTGCAGCATGACCGGGTGCGAGCGCCCGCTCGTCTCGTTCACGAACTCGCCGCCGAGGCGTTCAGCCGTGTTGAAGTCGACCTGCATCGTGCCGCACTGCCACTGGCGGCCAATGGCGTCCTTGAGCGTGTACTCGATCTTGGGGCCATAGAACGCCCCATCTCCAGGGGCAATCACGAACTCAACGCCGGAGCGACGCAGCGCCTCCATCACGGCATGCTCGGCCTTGTCCCATAGCTCGTCGGAACCGACCCTGTTATCGGGCCGCGTCGCGACCTTGTAGAGGATGTCCGTGAAGCCGAAGTCCGCATAGACCTTCTGGAGTTGCGCCGTGTACGCCACGCATTCCTCGAGGATCTGGTCTTCCGTGCAGAAGATGTGGCCGTCGTCCTGCGTGAATCCGCGCACGCGCATGATGCCGTGCAGCGCCCCGCTCGGCTCGTTGCGATGGCACTGTCCGAACTCGCCGTAGCGCAGCGGCAGGTCCCGATAGCTACGCAGATCGGACTTGAAGATCAACACGTGGCCAGGACAGTTCATCGGCTTGAGCGCGTAGTCGCGTTTCTCCGATTCCGTCACGAACATGTTTTCGCGGTAGTTCTGCCAGTGCCCCGTCTTCTCCCACAAGCTCTTGTCGAGGATCTGCGGGCCCTTGACCTCCTGGTACCCCGTGTCCTTGTAAACCTGCCGCATGTACTGTTCGACCTGCTGCCACACGGCCCAGCCTTTGGGATGCCAGAACACGACGCCAGGCGCGACTTCGTCAATGTGGAACAGGTCGAGTTCCTTGCCGAGCCGGCGGTGATCGCGCTTCTCGGCTTCTTCGATTCGCTTGATGTAGTCGTCGAGCTGCTTCTTGTCGGCCCAGGCCGTGCCGTAGATGCGTTGCAATTGCTCGTTCTTCGCATCGCCGCGCCAGTACGCGCCCGCCAGCTTCGTCAGCTTGAAGACCTTGAGGAACCGCGTATTCGGCACGTGCGGGCCGCGGCACATGTCGACGTACTCTTGGTGGTAGTAAAGGCCCATCGCCTTCTCGTCGGGCATGTCTTCGACGAGACGCAGCTTGTAATCTTCGCCGCGCGTTTTGAAGACCGAGATGACTTCGTCACGCGGCGTCATCTTCTTGATGACGTCGTAGTCCTGCGCGATCAGTTCGCGCATTCGCTTCTCGATCGCCTCCATGTCCTCGGGCGTGAAGGGGCGCTCGTAGGCGATGTCGTAGTAGAAGCCTTCCTCGATCACAGGGCCGATCACCATCTTTGCCGTCGGATAGAGCTGCTTCACTGCATGGCCGACGAGGTGGGCCGTCGAGTGGCGAATGATCTCGAGCCCCTCTTCATCCTTCGGCGTGATGATCTGCAGCTTGGCGTCGCGATCGATCACGTCGCTGGCGTCGACCAGCCGGCCGTCGACCTTGCCTGCGACGGTCATCTTCGCGAGGCCGGGGCCGATGGACTTGGCAACGTCGGCCACGGAAACCGGGCCGGGAAACTCACGGCGGGAGTTGTCGGGAAGCGTGATCTGAATCATTGAAAAACCTCGGGCGAGAAAACAAAAAAGCGCGGTACTCGACCGCGCTTTGCTTGGGTTGATGCACCGGAATCCGGCATGCGCGGCCTACCGGCCTTCTCCTTCGGGGAAAAGACCGCTGAATGCGTGCGGCGTAGTTCGCGGTGTCATAACCAAGGTGCCTTTCTCGCTCTTGTTGCTGCTGAGATGGAACGCGCGATTCTATCCGCGAGTGGCTCAGGATGCCGGCGCTGCGTTCTTGAGGCCCAGGACGTCGATCGATTCGATCGTCGGCGGCTTGGCAAACAGGTCGGGCGCCTTGGCCATGAGCGCCTTCGCGATCTGGCCGTTCAGATGTGCCTGGCGGCCGTCTTCAGTCTCGAAGGCATCGAAAACGCCGAAGGTGCTCGGCGAGAGGCGCAAGGCGAACCAGATGGGCGTGGTTTTCTCGTCGCGCGACATCGCAAGGCCAGCTTCGAGGAATTGCTGGACTTCGGCTTCCTTGCCCGGCTTGGCCTCAAGGCGGGCGAACAGTGCGTACTTGATCATGCTTTCTCCTTTGGATGCGGTTGCGCGGAAGTGCGACGACCGTGATGAACTCTAGGCCGCCCCCTGCAATCGTCCTATTGGCATTTTTGACGTCTTTGCTATCGTTATTGCCATGAAGATTCACGTACTCGCTCTGGACGACGTGTTCGACACAGGGCTTGCCACGACCCTCGACGTTTTCACCACCGCGAACGAGTTGGCGGGCATGCTCGAACTCGACGTTGCGCGCTTCGACGTTTGCACCGTTGGCCTTCGAAAAAAAGTCAGCACGGCGCAAGGCCTTCGAGTTCCGGTCAGGCAGGCTGCCGAGCTCGCCGATCCGGACTGGACCGTCATTCCGGCGATCGGAGAAAAGATGCCCGATGGCCTGCAGACGGCGCTACGCCGCAAGGACATCGCCGATGCGGCGGGCCTGCTTCGAGAGCAGGCAGCATCGGGCACAAAGATCGCCGCGGCTTGCATCGGGACCTTCGTGCTTGCCGAATCCGGTCTGCTCGACCAGCAGCAGGCGACCACGACATGGTGGCTCTCTTCGCTGTTTCGCCAGCGCTACCCCACCGTTCGGCTCGACGAGTCGCGCATGCTCGTCAGTTCCGGACCCTTCGTGACCGCGGGAGCCGCACTGAGCCACGTCGACATGGCGCTCTTCCTCGTGCGTCAGGCGAGCCCCGAACTCGCGACGCTGGTCGCCAGATACCTGATCGTCGACTCCCGACCGTCCCAGTCTGCGTACGTCATCACGGATCACCTGAGCCATTCGGATCCGACCGTCGAACGCTTCGAGCGCTGGGCCCGCGGGAGGCTCGCCGATGGCTTTTCACTCGACGAAGCTGCCTCCGCCGCCGGAACCAGCAAGCGCACCCTCGCACGGCGCATGCAGCAGGTGCTCGGCAAGACGCCCCTTTCCTACTTCCAGGATCTTCGTGTCGAGCGCGCGGTTCATCTTCTGAAGACGAGCGACAAGAGTCTGGAGCAGATCGCAAGCCTCGTCGGCTATGCCGAAGGCGTGACGCTGCGAAGCCTGCTTCGCCAGCGGCTCGGACGCGGCGTGCGCGAACTGCGCAAGTTCGAATAGCGCCCCCTCCAAGAAAAAATCCCCGTGGATTGCCCACGCGGGGATTTCTTCAGTGACCGAGAAAGCAGATCAGTGGAACTGCTCTTCTTCGGTCGAGCCGGTCAGCGCCTTGACGCTCGACGAGCCGCCCTGGATGACCGTAGTCACGTCGTCGAAGTAGCCCGCGCCGACTTCCTGCTGGTGCGACACGAAGGTGTAGCCTTGTTCGCGCGCTGCGAATTCGGGCTCTTGAACCATCTCAACGTAGTGCTTCATGCCTTCGCCGTTTGCATACGCATGAGCGAACTTGAAGGTGTTGTACCAGTTGACGTGGATGCCCGCGAGCGTGATGAACTGGTACTTGTAGCCCAGCGCCGAGAGTTCGTCCTGGAACGCAGCGATGGTCTTGTCGTCGAGGTTCTTCCTCCAGTTGAACGACGGCGAGCAGTTGTACGACAGCAGCTTGCCGGGGCTCGCCGCGTGCACAGCCTGGGCGAACTCGCGGGCAAAGCCGAGGTCCGGCGTGCCGGTTTCGCACCACACCAGGTCGGCGTACGGCGCGTAGGCGACACCGCGGCTGATGGCTTGCTCGAGGCCGTTCTTCACGCGGTAGAAGCCTTCCTGCGTGCGCTCGCCGGTCAGGAACGGCTTGTCGTTCGCGTCATGGTCGGAGGTGATCAGGTTGGCCGCTTCAGCGTCCGTCCGGGCCAGCACGATGGTCGAAACGCCCATCACGTCGGCGGCGAAGCGCGCGGAGATCAGCTTCTCGCAAGCTTCTTGTGTCGGCACGAGCACCTTGCCGCCCATGTGGCCGCACTTCTTGACAGCAGCGAGCTGGTCTTCGAAGTGCACGCCGGCAGCGCCCGCTGCGATCATGTTCTTCATCAGTTCGAAGGCGTTGAGCACGCCGCCGAAACCGGCTTCAGCATCGGCCACGATCGGCAGGAAGTAGTCGATGAATTCCTTGTCGCCGGGGTTGATGCCGCGCGACCACTGGATCTCGTCGGCGCGCTTGAAGGTGTTGTTGATGCGGCGAACCATGGTCGGCACCGAGTCGTACGCATAGAGCGACTGGTCGGGGTACATGGTTTCGGAGGAGTTACCGTCGGCGGCGACTTGCCAGCCCGAGAGGTACACGGCTTCGAGGCCGGCCTTGGCCTGTTGCATCGCCTGACCAGCGGTGATGGCGCCGAACGCGTTGACGTAGCCCTTGCGGGCACCGCCGTTGATCTTTTCCCAGAGCTTCTCGGCGCCGCGGCGAGCGAGCGTGTACTCGATCGGCAGCGAACCACGCAGACGCACGACGTCGGCGGCGCTGTAGCCGCGCTTCACACCCTTCCAGCGGGGGTTGGTGGCCCAGTCTTTTTCGAGGGCGGCGATCTGCTGTTCGCGGCTGAGTTGTTCGGTGAGGGTCTGAGGCATGGTCACTCCGAGAGTTGTTGAAAGGGTCGGTCGCTTCGCGTCCTTGGCGTCTACTGTACGTGGACGCGAGACTCTTATGTCTTATAGAAGAGTTATTTTTGACTCAACAAAATCAACAACTTACGCATCTTTTTCTCAATGAGAAATTATTTTTCTTGTATTGAGAAAAAATATTGCGGCGCAACACATTAACTTTTTACATTGTGGAAGTGCTTTTACGGCGTGAAAAGGAGGACACGCGCCCTCACGCTCGCGACATCCAGTCGCCGCTCGCGATGACCGGTCTGCCCTCGATGCGCGCCGGATGGATCTCATACACAAGACAGGCGATCGGTCGACCGGCCACCTCCACCACGACTTCTCGACGGATGTACTCCCCAGAGCCGTCGGGCTTCACTTCCTCGAGCGCGTCGAGCTGCACTTCGAGTGCCGGAGTGATCCGGTAGATCTCGCCCTTGATGCGCGCCGGCCCACCGAGCACCGCGCCAGGGTACGCATCGAGATCGAACAGCGTGCCTGCGATCTCGCCATCTCCTACCCGCTGCGGCGCCGGAGAAAACCGCGAAATATCGTTGCTGCCGCCGCAGCGCAGCGTGCCGTAGACGAACACATGACGGGCTGTGGGATCGGGTTGCGGCATCATCCAAGTACTCCTCGCTACGTTCGCCACTCTATTGAACACCGCACTTCCGGCGCCTCGCCGCCTTGTCGCCTACGGCTGCCTCGCGCTAAGCATGTCGCTCGTCGGCAGCTACGTTGCTCTCTCCAAGCCGCTGGTCGCTGCTTTCCCGGTCCTGCTTCTGGCATGGCTGCGCTTCGGCATCGCGGCGCTCGCGATGCCGCACTGGCTTCGCCGTCCTGCTGACGAACCGCCGATGACGGCACACACGCGCGGCCTCGTCTTCCTCGAGTCCTTCCTCGGCAACTTCATGTTTTCGATCTGCATGCTCTTCGGCGTGAGCCTCACGAGCGCAGTGTCGGCCGGCGTGATCATGGCCTCGATTCCGGCCGTGGTGGCGATCGGCAGCTGGCTCTTCTTGCGCGAACGCATCACTGCGCGCGTCGGCCTCGCGATCGCATGCGCGGCCTTCGGCATCGGGCTGCTCGCTCTTGCACCTGCGCAAGCCGCGACGCACGGCTCCGGCACGTCGCCGGGCAGCTTGCCTTGGCTGGGCAACCTGCTCGTCTTCGCGGCCGTGGTGTGCGAAGCCTCGTATGCGGTGATCGGCAAGTCGCTCACGGGACGGCTCGGGCCCAAGCGCATCTCGTCGCTCATCAACCTCTGGGGCTTCATCCTCTCGACGCCCTTCGGCATCTGGTTCGCGCTGCGCTTCGACTTCGGTGCCGTGCCGATGGGCCTCTGGGGATTGCTCGTGGTGTACGCACTCGCAGCGAGCATCTGGACCGTATGGCTCTGGATGACTGGGCTCAAGGGCGTACCCGCGTCGCAGGCGGGCGTGTTCACCGTGATGCTGCCGGTGAGCGCTGCACTGGTCGGCGTCGTGGTGCTCGGCGAGAGTCTCTCGATGCCACAAGTGCTCGCGTTTGCGCTCGCATTGCTCGGCGTCGTGCTCGCGACATGGCCCGCTCGACGCGCCTGAAGGCGCTCTCAGAGTGCCTCCAAGGGAAAACGCTGTGCTTCTTCCCTCTGAAAAAACAACAACTCCCAATGAAAAAACCCCTTTTTCCCTTGGAAACGCGTTTCTTCTCCTTTAGCATCCGCAATGCCGGTGAAGAGACACACTCTCATTGGTGAAAGCGTTCAACCAAAAAAGGAAATCAACCATGGCAACTGCAAAGAAGGCTCCGGCCAAGAAAGCGCCGGCAAAGAAGGCGGCTCCGGCCAAGAAGGCCGCGGCGCCCGCGAAGAAGGCTGCTCCTGCAAAGAAGGCAGCACCCGCCAAGAAGGCCGCTCCGGCCAAGAAGGCTCCTGCGAAGAAGGCTCCCGCCAAGAAGCGCACTCCGAACGCTGCGTTCATGAAGGCACTGACCCCCAGCCCGGCACTCGCCGCTGTTGTGGGCTCGACGCCTCTGCCGCGCACCGCCGTGGTGAGCAAGCTGTGGGACTACATCAAGAAGAACAACCTTCAAGACAAGGCCAACAAGCGCAACATCAACGCCGACGCCAAGCTGAAGGAAATCTTCGGCAAGCCGCAAGTGTCGATGTTCGAACTGGCTTCGCTCATTGGTAAGCACGTCAAGTAAGCACAGAGCGTCTTGCACGCTCCACAAAAAAAGCCGGCAACCGCCGGCTTTTTTTCGTCTGCGCAAAGGGCGTGCTATCGCGCCTGCGCTGCCTTCCTGATTGCGCTCAGTGTTCCTCGGGTGGTGATGACCTCGGGGTCGAGCGGAATCTCGATCAGCGTGCCCGTATCGGCCGCCAGCGCCCGCTGCAGCGCACCTTCGAACTGCGCGGTCTCGGTGACCCGCTCCGCCGCGTAGCCATAGGCCCTCGCGAGCGCACAGAAGTCCGGATTACGCAGCTCCGTACCGCTCACCTTGGTCGGGTACTCGCGCTCCTGATGCATGCGGATGGTGCCGTACATGCCGTTGTTGAGCAGCACGATGATGCTCTTGCCGCCGTGCTGCGAAGCTGTCGCGAGTTCCTGTCCCGTCATCAGGAAGTCCCCGTCGCCCGCGATCGTGAAGGCGACACGCCCCGTTGCCAGGTTCGCCGCGATGCCCGCCGGCACGCCGTAACCCATCGCGCCGCTGGTCGGCGCGAGTTGCGTCTTGGCGCCCTTCGTGAGCCCGTGATAGCGGAAATAGCGATGCACCCAGCTCGCGAAGTTGCCGGCGCCGTTGGTGATTGCGGCGTCTGGCGGAAGGTGCTTCTGCAGCAACTGGACCACCGCCACCATGTCGACCGCGCCGCGCGGCGTCTCCGCCGGCAAGCCGGCGAGCGACTGCGGTTCGAGGTTCGCCAGGTAGTCCGCATTCGCTGATGCGGTCCACGCTTCCCAAGGCAGCTCGGTCGGCGCGCTCAGCACTTCGAGGCTACGCGCGGCCGCGCTCATGCCGGCGTTGATCGCGAGATCGGCCTGATAGACGCGATTGAGTTCCTCCGCGCTGGCATGGATGTGCACCAGCGTCTGCTTCGGCTTCGGCGCCTCGAGGAGCGTGTAGCCGCTGGTCGTCATCTCGCCGAGCCGCGGACCGATGGCCAGGATCAGATCGCTCTGCCGCACCCGCTCCGCAAGCTTCGGATTGATCGCGATACCAACATCGCCCGCGTACAGCGGATGGTGGTTGTCGAACGTGTCCTGGAAGCGGAACGCATTCGCCACCGGCAGCTTCCAGTTTTCGGCAAAGCGTTGGAGTGCCTGCGCAGCCTGCTGAGTCCACCCGCCGCCGCCGGCGATCACGAGCGGACGCTGCGACTTCAGCAGCAGTTCGCGCAGCGTGCGCAACGCGCCAGGGTCGCTCCAAGGCTCGACGGCCTCTACGCGGCGCAGCGGACGCGATGTCGTGCTGCTGCGCAGCATGTCCTCCGGCAACACCAGCACCACCGGCCCGGGGCGCCCATTCATGGCCGTCGCAAATGCGCGCGCGATGTACTCCGGGATTCGATTCGCATCGTCGATGCGTTCCACGCGCTTGGCGAAGCCCTTGGTGCTCGGCCCGAAGAAGCTGCCGTAGTCGACTTCCTGGAAGGCCTCCCGATCGCGGAAGTCGCTGCCGACATCGCCAACGAAGAGCACCATCGGCGTCGAATCCTGGAACGCGTTGTGCACGCCGATCGATGCGTTGGTGGCACCCGGCCCGCGCGTGACGAAGCACACGCCCGGCCTTCCGGTCAGCTTGCCGTGGGCCTCGGCCATGAACGCCGCACCGCCCTCCTGGCGATTCACTATGAAGCGGATGCGATCGCCGTATTGATGAAAGCCGTCGAGCACCGCGAGAAAGCTCTCGCCCGGTACACCGAAGGCCAGCTCGACCCCCTGCTCGATCAGGCACTCGACAATCAGGTGCCCTGCGGGTTGTGGTGAGCTCATGTGCGATGCGCCTCTCTGCTTCAAATGGGGTTCGCGAATTATCGGCGTGCCTCCCCCTGCTTGCCCGCTTGCCTTAATTCCCCATCTGGTTAAATTCGCCGCATGAAACCCCGCCGCACTCAAGCGCAGACCGAACCGCGCTCGCGCGATGCCGACCGCTCCCAGCTCGCGATCCTCGCCTCGGCGCGCGACGAGTTCTCGCAACGCGGACTCGCGGGCGCGCGCATGGACAGCATCGCCGAGCGCGCGGGCCTCAACAAGCGGCTGATCTACTACTACTTCGGAAGCAAGGACGATCTCTTCCTCGCGGTGCTCGAAGGCACCTACGCAAGCATCCGACAGGCAGAACAGCGGCTGCACCTCGAAGACGTGGAGCCAGTCGAAGCGATCCGCCGCCTAGTCTCCTTCACCTGGCACTACTACCTCGAACACCCCGAGTTCATCACGCTGCTCAACAGCGAGAACCTGCACCGCGCGGTGCACCTGAAGCGCTCCGAACGCATCCAGGAGATGAACTCCCCGCTGATCGAGCTGCTCGACGACGTGCTCGATCGCGGGCGGCGAAGCGGCGTCTTTCGCGATGGCATCGATCCGGTGCAGCTCTACATCTCGATCGCCTCGCTCTGCTACTTCTACCTCTCGAACAACGACACGCTGTCGACCATCTTCGGCCGCGACCTGCGCACCCCCAAGGCGATGGCGCAACGCCTCTCGCACATGACCGATCTGGTGCTCGGCTACGCGCTGCGCTGATTCGGGTATCTCCTAGGCAGCGGTCGTTGACTGCAGCGGGGACCGGTTTCTAGAATCGTTTAATTCACTTTCCGGTGAATTGGAACGCGCGGTTCGACCGCGATGCCAACGGCTTCACGCTCAACCCACCTGCTCTCGTCGATGCTTCGCAACCTGCTGCTTTCACCCGCACTGAGGCCCTTCCTGCTGATCCTGATGCTGCTGGTGCTGTGGGACATCGTGATCCGGGTGTTCAAGATCCCGCCCTACCTCATCCCCCCGCCGATGCAGGTCGTGCACCAGTTGATCGCCGAATGGCCGCGCCTCATCGCCGAAAGCTGGAAGACCACGCTCGCCACCCTCGGTGGCTTCGGCCTCACCATCCTCATCGGCATTCCGATCGCGATGGTGATCGCCTACTCACGCGTGGTGGAGTCCTACGTCTACCCGCTGCTGGTGTTCTCGCAGAGCATCCCCAAGGTCGCGATCGCGCCGCTCTTCGTGGTGTGGTTCGGCTTCGGCATCTTTCCGAAGGTGATCTCGGCCTTCCTGCTCGGCTTCTTCCCGGTGGTCGTCTCGACGGTGATGGGCTTCAAGTCGGTCGAGCCCGACATGCTCGATCTCGCACGCTCCATGGGTGCGACGCGTCTGCAGACCTTCTTCAAGATCAGCCTGCCGCAGGCGCTGCCGGCGATCTTCAGCGGGTTGAAGGTGTCGGTGACGCTGGCGGTGGTCGGTGCGGTGGTCGGCGAATTCGTCGGCTCCAACTCCGGCATCGGCTACGTGCTGCAGGTCGCCAACGGCAACTTCGACCTTCCGCTCATGTTCGCCGCGCTGGTGGTGCTCTCGACCATCGGCGTGCTGCTCTTCGTCGCAGTCGATCTCGTCGAGCGGCTGATGATCCCGTGGCACGCCTCCCAGCGCCACGCCAACTGAGTTCCGTTGCAAACCACTCTTCCAGGAGACAAACCATGAAGAAGATGCTTACGACCCTCCTCGCCGGCGCTGCCGCCGCGGTGGCACTCGCGGTGACACCCGCCCAGGCGCAGAACAAGCCGGCGGACAAGGTCACGCTGATGCTCAACTGGTACCTCTACAGCGAACACGCGCCGTTCTTCCTCGGCAAAGAGCGCGGCTACTTCGCGGAAGAAGGCATCGACCTCGACATCCAGGAAGGCCGCGGCTCCGCGGTCACCGCGCAGGCCGTCGCAGCCAAGTCGGCCACCTTCGGCTACATCGACGTCACGACCATGATCAAGGCCGCCGCCAAGGGCGCGCCGCTGAAGTCCACCGGCGTGCTGTTCCAGGTGAGCCCGATGTCGGTCATGGGATTCAGCGAGAAGGGCATCAAGACGCCCAAGGACGTCATTGGCAAGACGGTCGCGACCACGCCGGGCGATTCGATGTCGCAGATGTGGCCGGTCTTCCTCAAGGCCAACAACATCACGCCGGACCAGGTGAAGGTCATCTCGGGTGATGCGCAGACCAAGCTCAATGCGGTGGCCAACGGCCAGGCCGACCTGCTGCTGGGCTATGTGATGGACCAGGCGATCAAGCTGCAGGACGCGACCGGCAAGCCGGTGACGCCGATCCGCTTCGCCGACTCGGGCGTGAACCAGATCAGCTCCGGAATCATCACCAACAAGAACCTGCTGACCGAGAACCCCGATCTGGTGAAGCGATTCATGCGCGCCGCCACCCGCTCGGCCGAAGCCGCAGAGAAGGAGCCGGAAGCCGCCGTCGACGCGATGCTCAAGGCCAACCCCAAGGCCGGCGTGCGCGACACGCTCATCATCGGCCTCAAGCAGAGCACCGCGCTCTATCACACCAAGGACACGGCCAACCAGCGTCCGTTCCGGGTGGCAATGAAGAACGTCAACGACTCGCTGGACCTGCTGGTGCAGTACGGCGGGATGGATGCTTCGACACGCGGCAAGCCTGAGGACTACGTCACTCTCGACTTCCTTCCGAACTGATGACTCGCGCGCTTCAACTCTCCCATCGCTCCAATGTCCACTGATGTCCTGATCGAAGCGCGCGGCGTCTCGAAGATCTATCAAAGCAAGGACGGCCCGGTCGAATCGCTGAAGCCGCTGGACTTCTCGATTCGCGAAGGCGAGTTCGTCTCCGTCGTCGGCCCGTCCGGCTGCGGCAAGAGCACGCTGCTGAAGATGGTGGCGGGCCTGCTGCCGATCAGCGGCGGAATGCTCACCCTTGCCGGACACCCGATCAAGGGACCGCAGAAGGACGTCGGCATCGTCTTCCAGAGCGCGGTCCTGCTGGCCTGGCGCAGCGTCGAAGACAACATCCTCCTGCAAGCCGAAATCCGCCATCTGCCCAAGGAAGCGTCGCGGCAACGTGCACGCGAACTGATGAAGATGGCCGGCCTCACCGGCTTCGAAAAGAAGTACCCCTGGCAGCTCTCCGGCGGCATGCAGCAGCGCGCATCGATTTGCCGCGCCCTGCTGCACGACCCCTCGGTGCTGCTCATGGACGAGCCGTTCGGCGCACTCGACGCGATGACGCGCGAGAAGATGAACCTCGAACTGCAGCGCATCTGGTCGGCATCGAAGAAGACCGTGCTGCTGATCACGCACAGCATTCCGGAAGCGATCTTCCTGTCCGACCGCGTGGTCGTGATGAGCGAGCGCCCGGGCTCCATTGCAGCGATCTACGACATCGACCTGCCGCGCCCGCGCCCCCTCGACGTGATGGGCACGGAGCGCTTCGCCGAGTACGCCCGTACGCTGCGCGCGCATTTCTTCGCACAAGGGCACCTGGACGCCCACTGAGGTTCGCCGTGAGTGCTGTCCCGTCCTCCGCACCCCGCCTGCGTGTGCTCGCCGTCGAATTCGGCGTGCGCGCGATGTCGCTGCGGCTGCCGTTCAAGTTCGGCGCATCGACGCTGACACGCTGCCCGCAGGTCTTTGTGCGCGCCACCGTGGACTGCGGGCCGCACGGGATCGCTGACGGCTGGGCTGCAGAGTTGATGGTGCCGCGATGGTTCGACAAACGGGCGGATCGAAGCCAGGCCGACAACGTACGCGATCTGCAGCACGCGCTGGAATCCGCATCCGCCGCCTACACCCGGGGCACCCCGACGACCGCCTTTGCACTCTTCGCGCAAAACTACGACGCACTGATGCACCACGGCAAGGCAACGGGTGCGACCGCGCTTTCCACAGCCTTCGGACAAGCGGTGATCGACCGCGCGGTGATCGACGCGCTCTGCCGCAGCCTTCAGTTGCCGATGCATGCGGCCTTCCGCGACAACCTCGTCGGTCTTTGCGACGCGCCGCTGACGCAGGACCTTCAGGGCTGGGACTGGGATGCGTGGCTCTCCACGTTGGCGCCCACTCACGATCTGCACGCAAGACACACCGTCGGCATGCTGGATGCACTGGAAGGCGACACGGATGACGCCAAGGGACTGCTGGTCAGCCTCCCCGCCGTCGTGCGCCACTACGGTCACCGCTATTTCAAGATCAAGCTCGGCGGCAACCCTGCAGCCGATCTCGCACGGCTCGACGACGTCCTCGCCACGCTCGACAGGGTCGCACCGGGCCACCATTTCACCCTCGACGGCAACGAGCAGTATGCGGACCTGCAGGCCCTGAAGGCGCTCTGCGAGGGCTTGCGCGCACTGCCACGCCTCGCCAAACGCCCAGAAGCACTGCTCTATCTTGAGCAACCGCTGCCACGCGACGCGAGCATGGACCCGGCGCTAAGCCAACTCCAGCCACCGGCCCCACTGCTGCTCGATGAGGCCGACGGCACGCTCGACGCCTTCCCGCTGGGCCGCAATCACGGCTGGCGCGGCGTATCGAGCAAAGGGTGCAAGGGCATCTACAAGGCTGTCATCAATCGCGCGCGCTGCGATCAATGGAACCTCGCGCCCGGCCACAAAGCCGACCGCTGCTTCATGTCGGCAGAAGACCTGACCTGCCAGGCCGGACTCGCGGTGCAGCAGGATCTCGCGCTTGCCGCGCTGCTCGGCCTCTCGCACTGCGAACGCAACGGTCACCACTACGTCGACGGCTTCGGCGACGCACCGGATGTGGAGCAAGACGCCTTCGCAAAGGCGCATCCCGACCTTTACGAAACCACCGCCGGGCGTCCGCGCCTGGCGATCCGCAACGGCCGCATCGAAGCCGCATCGCTCGACCGCCCAGGCTTCGCGCACGCGGCCAACCCTGATTTCACGAGCCTGCTGCCGCTCCAGCAGGCGCCCTCGCTGGTGTAGGCGCCACGCGCCCTTCCCGCCCCTCAAGGAGAAAACCATGACACAACAACGACTCGGAATCATCATGCACGGCGTCACCGGACGCATGGGCATGAACCAGCACCTGATCCGCTCGATCTGCGCGATCCGCGCGCAAGGGGGCGTGACGCTCTCCAACGGAGACAAAGTCATGCCCGATCCGATCCTCATCGGCCGCAACGCCGAGAAGATCGAAGCCCTCGCCAAGGCACACGGCATCGCGCGCTGGGGCACCGACCTCGACAAGGCGCTGGAGAACAAGGACGACACCATCTTCTTCGACGCCGGCACCACGCAGATGCGCCCGCAGCTGCTCGCCAAGGCCATCCGCGCCGGCAAACACGTCTACTGCGAAAAGCCGATCGCAACCAACCTCAACGAAGCCGTGGAGATCGCCCGCCTCGCGCAAGGCTCAGGCCTCAAGCACGGCGCGGTGCAGGACAAGCTCTTCCTGCCCGGCCTGCGCAAGCTCGACATGCTGCGCCGCGCCGGCTTCTTCGGCCGCATGCTTTCGGTCCGGCTCGAATTCGGCTATTGGGTCTTCGAAGGCGATCTGCAGCCTATCCAGCGTCCGTCGTGGAACTACCGCAAGGAAGACGGCGGCGGGATGATCCTCGACATGATGTGCCACTGGCGCTATGTGCTGGACAACCTCTTCGGCGAGGTGAAGTCTGTCTCGTGCCTGGGCACCACGCACATTCCGCGCCGCTGGGACGAAGCCGGGCAGCCCTATGAAGCGACGGCCGACGACGCGGCCTACGCGACGTGCGAACTCACCGGGCACAACGGCGAACCGGTGATCGCGGCGATCAACATGAGCTGGGTCACCCGCGTGCGGCGGGACGACCTCGTGACCTTCCACGTCGACGGCACCGATGGCTCGGCGGTCGCCGGCTTGTCGTCGTGCCGCGCGCAATCGCGCGTCGCCACGCCGCGCCCGGTCTGGAACCCGGACGAGAAGCAGACGATGAACTTCTTCGACCAGTGGCAGGAGATCCCTGACTCGCAGGTCTACGACAACGGCTTCAAGATCCAGTGGGAGCACTTCATCCGCCACGTGGTCGAGAACGCGCCGTACAAGTGGACGCTGCCAGAAGGCGCCAAGGGCGTGCAGCTCGTCGAGGCCGCGCTCGAAAGCTGGAAGGACCGCCGCTGGATCGACGTGCCCGAACTGAAGATCTGAGGAGGCGTTCCATGGCCCTCTCGCTCATTCTCCCCACTGCAGACGGCGCGCTTGCGCCTTACGCGCTCAAGGGCAGCACGCCGGTCAAGCCGCCGGCGGGCGTCAAGTTCAACCGCATCGCCTACTCGGCGGCGCACGTGGTTGCGGACCCGAAGGCCGCGATCGATCCGTGGCTGCAATGCGCGGTCGACTGGGACGCCACCATCGGCTACCGGCGCCGGTTGTGGTCCCTCGGCCTCGGCGTGGCCGAAGCCATGGACACTGCACAGCGCGGCATGGGCCTCGACTGGCCGACCTCGCTCGAACTCATCCGCCGCTCGCTCGAAGCCGCGAAGGATGTGCCCGGTGCGCTGGTCGCTTCCGGTTGCGGCACGGACCACCTCGACATCGACAAGGTCAAGAGCGTCGATGACGTGATCCGCGGCTACGAGGAACAGATGGCCGCCATCGAAGCGCTTGGCGGCAAGCTGATCGTGATGGCGAGCCGCGCGCTCGCGCGCGTCGCCAAAAGCCCGGCCGACTACGAGCGCGTCTACGACCGCATCCTGAGCCAGGCGAAACAGCCGGTGATCCTGCACTGGCTCGGCGACATGTTCGACCCCGCGCTCGCCGGCTACTGGGGCACCTCGGACATCGACAGCGCGATGAACACCGCACTCGGCATCATCGCCGCGCATCCGCACAAGGTGGACGGCATCAAGATCTCCCTGCTCGACAAGGACAAGGAAATCGCGATGCGCCGGCGCCTGCCCGCGGGCGTTCGCATGTACACCGGCGACGACTTCAACTACGCGGAACTGATTGCTGGGGACGGCCACGGCAGCGAACCGACGCATGGCAAGAGCGATGCACTGCTCGGCATCTTCGACGCGATCGCGCCGGCTGCGAGTGCGGCGCTGGGTGAACTGGCTGCCGGCAACCTCGACAAGTTCCACGCGATCCTCGGGCCGACGGTGCCCCTGTCGCGCCACATCTTTGCGGCGCCGACGCGCTTCTACAAGACCGGCGTGGTGTTCATGGCGTGGCTCAACGGGCACCAGAGCCATTTCACGATGGTCGGGGGGCAGCAGAGCACGCGCTCGCTGCCGCATCTGGCGGAACTCTTCCGGTTGGCTGACGCGGCGAATCTGCTTGAACAGCCCGAGCTGGCAGTGCAACGGATGAAGACCCTGCTCGCGCTGCACGGCATCGAAGGCTGATCGACATGCGCGACTTCTCGCAAAGCCACGAGTGGCTGTCGATCAACACCGCCACGATCCGCAAGCAGAACGGCGCTGAGGTGCCACTCGATCGCATCATCGATCAGTGCGCCGAGCGCGGCATCCGGGCGATCAGCCCGTGGCGCGACCAGGTCGCTGCGGTGGGCATCGACAAGATCGCGAAGCAGCTCAAGGCGCATGGCATTGGGCTGTCAGGCTACTGCCGCGGCGGCTTCTTCCCCGCGCCTGATGCCGCCGGACTGAAAACGGCACTCGACGACAACCGACGGGCGATCGATGAAGCCAAGCTGCTTGGTGCGCCCTGCCTCGTGCTGGTTGTGGGCGCGCTGCCGGGTGCGCTCGACGGCAAGGCGCTCTACAAGGACATCGGACGCGCACGCAGCGAAGTGCGCGACGGCATCGCGGCATCGCTGGAGTACGCGCAGCAGGTTGGCATGCCACTCGCCATCGAGCCGCTGCATCCCATGCAGGCAGCAGATCGCGCGTGCATCAACACCCTCGAACACGCGCTGGATCTGTGCGACGAACTCGACCCGTCACGCTCGGGCATGCTTGGCGTCGCAGTCGACATCTACCACGTGTGGTGGGATCCGAAGCTCCAGCAGCAGATCGCGCGCGCCGGTAAGGAGCGCCTGCTGGCCTATCACGTCTGCGACTGGCTCACGCCGACGCGCGACCTGCTCTCCGATCGCGGAATGATGGGCGACGGCGTGGTCGAACTGAAGAAGGTGCGTGGCTGGGTTGAGGAGGCAGGCTACGCCGGCTTCAGCGAAGTCGAGATCTTCTCGGTCTTTGACTGGTGGAAGCGCTCGGGCGAAGAGACGCTCGCTACCTGCATCGAACGACACCGCAGCGTGGTTTGAGCGCGTACGGCGCAGCGGGCATGGCCGCGCTGTGCTGCAATCTGCGCATGCCCGAGCCCACTCTGGATGCGCTGCGCCGCTATGCGGTGGTGCGAACTCTCTTCACGCCGACCACGCTGCCGGCCGCGATCCGTCGATTGGGGTTCGTGCAGGCGGACCCGATCCGCGCCCCGGCGCGCGCGCAAGACCTGACGCTGCGCCAGCGCGTCAAGGACTACCGTGCGGGCGATCTCGAAACCCGCTATACGCGGCTCGCCGTGGAGGAAGACTGCCTCGTCAACTACGGATTTCTGCCGCGGGAGCATCTGGCGCTCATGCATCCCCGAGAGGCAAAGCAGGCGTGGGACGCCGAGACCCGGCGCAAGGCGGATGAGGTGCTGGCCTTCGTGCGCGAGCGCGGCTTTGTGCACCCGCGCGAGGTCGATGCGCATTTCGCGCACGGGCGCATGACGAACTATTGGGGCGGATCAAGCAACGCCAGCACGCACCTGCTCGACGGCATGCACTATCGCGGACTGCTGCGCGTGAAGCGACGCGATAGCGGCACGCGCATCTACGAGGCCGTGACGCATCCGCAAGTCGACGACAGTCCCGCCGAGCGAGCCCGGCGCGCAGCTGCGCTGATCGATCTGGTGGTGCGCAAGTACGCGCCGCTGCCGGCCGCGAGCCTCACCTACCTGATCCGCCTGCTCGGCTACGGCGCGCCGCACCTCGCGCCGCAGACGCAGGCCGCATTGCGCATGGCGCGCGAAGAGCTCGCGAGTTGCCATATCGATGGCACGACCTGGTATTGGCCTGCCGACGAAAACCCCGCGTCGCGGCGCCATGCGCCTGACGACTCGTTGCGGCTGCTCGCGCCGTTCGACCCGATCGTCTGGGATCGCCGCCGCTTTGAACTGCTGTGGGGCTGGACATACAAGTTCGAGGCCTATACGCCCCCGCCGAAGCGGCAGTTCGGCTATTACGCGCTGCCGATGCTGTGGCATGACCGCGTGATCGGCTGGGCCAACGTCACGGTTCACGACGGCCGGCTGCAGCCCGCGTTCGGCTATGCGGACCGTGCACCGTCTGGAGCCGCCTTCCGCGCTGCGCTAGACGATGAGATGCATCGCATGGCCGAGTTCCTCGCGTTGCGCTGAGCCAAGCCAGCCTTGGGGTCTTGCCTCCTGCGTGACAGCACAACGCGCGCGACTTCCCTAGAATCGCCCGTGCTCCGGCTCAGGCTGGAGCAAAGCGTTCTCAGGGCGGGGCGAAATTCCCCACCGGCGGTCATGGCGGCGAAAGTCGCACGAGCCCGCGAGCGCCCGTGGCGTGCAATGCGTCGCGGGGTCAGCAGACCCGGTGTGATTCCGGGGCCGACGGTCACAGTCCGGATGAAAGAGAGCGCGATGCCGTTGCCGGGCGGGCGCGTTCGCGTGCACGCTGGGCGTCGGCTTCGTGCGCCCTGATTCAGGCAAACCCTTCAAAGGCAAACCATGAGTCAGATCAACGACCTTCCCCTCTCCGCCGTTCAGGCTTCGGACGCACCACGCGGCCGCCGCATCGCCTTCGTCCAGGCGCAATGGCATTCGGACATCGTCCATCAGGCGCGCGACGCCTTCCTCGCCGAGATGAAGCGCCAAGGCGTTCCGCTCGACACCATCGACATCTTCGACGTGCCCGGCGCGTTCGAGATCCCGCTGCACGCCAAGCGGCTCGCGCAGTCGGGGCGCTACGCGGCGATCGTCGGCGCGGCGCTCGTCGTGGATGGCGGCATCTATCGCCACGAGTTCGTCGCCAACACCGTCGTCAATGCGCTGATGACGGTGCAGCTCGAAACCAACGTGCCGGTGCTTTCCGCCGTGCTCACGCCGCACCACTTCCACGAACATGTGGAGCATCGCAAGTACTTCCACACCCACTTCGCGGTGAAGGGCACCGAGGCCGCGGAAGCGTGCGTGGAGACGATCGAGGGCCTGCAGCGGCTGGACGCAATCCTCACCGCCTGAACGGTCTTCGACGATCCGCGAAACCTCGCGGGCGTAGGCTGCGGTGATGAACACTGCAGCTAAGCCTTACACGCTCTACGGTGCGCCCGGTTCGGGCGCGACGCCGGTACACGCCGCGCTGACGCTCATCGGCGTGCCCGTCGAAACGGTCGACATCGTGCCGTGGAAAGGCGAAGCCGAACGCCAGAAGCTTGCGCATGTGAATCCGATGCGGCAGGCGCCGGTGCTCGTGCTGCCGTCCGGCGAAGTCATGACGGAAAGCGCAGCGATCCTGATGTGGCTTGCCGAACAACATCCCGAGGCTGCGCTCGCGCCATCCATCGACCATCCACTGCGCGCGCAGTACCTGCGGTGGATGGCCTACGTGCCCGCGTCCATCTATTCGATGTACTGGGTGCGCGACGAACCGTCGCGGCTCGCAGCCGACAAGGGAGCCGAAAAGGTCGTCCTCGAACGCGCCAGCGAGCGGATCGCCGAGTGCTGGCGGCTCATGGATGCGCAGGTGCCGCGCGGCACGCCCTATCTGCTTGGCGACCAGATCGGCGTGCTGGACATCTACGTTGCCGTGGTGTCACGCTGGACGCCAGGACGCACGCGCTTCTATCGCGAGGCGCCGCGCATGGCTGACGTGGTGCGCCGCGTGGATGCCGATCCACGCCTTGCGGATTTCTGGGCAGCGCGGTTTCCGTTCAAGCACGGATGGGAAGGCCCCGAGACGGCCTGAGCGCGGAGGACAATCGTCGGATGGCAAACGCAACCTCCTCCGTCACCATCTTCCACAACCCTGCGTGCGGCACCTCACGCAACACGCTCGCGCTCATCCGCGAACACGGCATCGAACCGCAGGTCATCGAATACCTGAAGACGCCGCCGACCAAGGCGAAGCTCAAATCGCTCGTCAAGGCGATGGGCGTCCCGGTTCGCGAAGTGCTGCGCCAGAAAGGCACGCCTTATGAAGAACTCGGCCTTGGCGATCCGAAGTGGACGGACGATCAGCTGCTCGATTTCATCGTGGAGCACCCGATCCTGATGAACCGGCCGATCGTCGAAACGCCCATCGGGACGCGCCTGTGCCGGCCGGCGGATCTGGTGGTCGACCTTCTGCCGAAGAAGTAATTCAGCGCGCGAGCAGCACCGGCACCGACGACGCCAGCAAAGCGAAGCCGGATGCCGTCAGCAGACTGAGCACGATCTTGCGAAATACCTCGTCGCTGATGCCGACGTAGAGCCGCGCGCCGAGCAGCACCGGCACCAGCACGGCCAGCGCGACGAGGCCGAGCATCGGCAGCATGCTGACGGTCACCAGCCCCGTTCCTACGTAGAGCGAGAACGCGACCGCGAGCATCGAGAGATTGAAGTTCTGGATCACGGCGCGCTGCGCGTCCTTGTCGAAGCCGCGCAGGGTGCACCAGAGCGTGGGAATGGGCCCGGTGAACCCGCCGATGCCGCCGCAGATGCCACCGAGCCAACCGGCGATCGCATCCGCCGCTCGCCCGCCGGCAGTCACGCACGGCAGGTTGCGCGCCATCAGCATCGTCGGACACCAGATCAGCAGCAGGCCGCCGAGACACGCCTTGAAGAGCGGCACGTCGAGGCGCGGCAATAGCCAGACACCAACCGGCAAGCCGACCAACCCACCGATGACAAAAGGCGCGAGCAGCGCCTTATCGAGCTGTCGGCGACCGGTGACCGCCGCGATGACCTGCCCGGTGAGCGCGCCAAAGGTGGACAGCACCGCCGCCAGCTTTGGGTCGACCGTCCAGGCCCAGAACGACATCGCCACCAGCCCGAACGCGAAGCCCGACAGGCCTTGCACGAAGCCGGCGACGACCGCGCCAAGGGCGACGACCAGATAGAGAGAGATCGTCAAGACGGCTTCAAGCCGAAGCCGGAACCAGCGACTCCCGGCGCACGCGGCGCACGTTGAATGCACTCACGATGAGCACGCCCTGCACCACTGCCAGACCGGCCAGCACACTGGTGTACTGGCCATGGTCCATCAGCCGGCCGAAGATCAGCGGCGCGATAGCCTGGCCGATATCCAGCCCAGCGTAGACCACGCCATAGACGCGGCCCGACGCATTGGCCGGTGTCGAGCGCTTGACCAGCAGGTCGCGGGAAGGACCTGCGATGCCGGTGGCAAAGCCCATCGCGCCGAACATCACCGGCACGAGCACCGGCATGAAGTTCGCCAGCGCGAGGATCAGCGCGATGCCCGCTGCGATGCCAAAGCCGGCACCAACGATGCGCTCGCAACGCGAAGGGTCCGACGCCAGGAAGCCGCCGACCACCATGCCCGTTGCGCTCGCAACCATGTAGACGGTCAGGCAGATCGCGATCAGCGTCACCGGCACGTCGTGCAGCCGGCCGGCAGCGGCGGGAGCGAAGGTCTGCACCACGCTCAGCGCGCCGGCATAGAAGAAGAAAAAGCCGAAGCACATCCAGACGGCCGGAATCTTGAGGAAGGCGAACTCACCGCCCGCCGCTGCATCGGTCCCCGTGGCCTTGCGGACCGCGGCGGCGTCGAGCGACAGGACGCTGCGGTTGAGCCACAGGATCAGCAGCACCACCACCGCGATCGTGCCCGCGCCAGCCAAGGCAACGCGCCACGAGAAGGCCATCGCCAGCGGCACCACGAAAGCCGGTGCCAGCGCCCAGCCCAGGCTGCCGGTGATGCCGTGCACGCTGTACGCATGGCCAAGCCGGGTCGGCGCAACCTTGCGGTTGAAGAGCGTGTAGTCGACCGGGTGGAACACGCCGTTGCCGATGCCCGCCACGACTGCACACACCAGCAGCATCCAGTAGCTCTGCGCCGAGGCATAGCCGAATCCCGCCAGACCCAGCATCGACAACCCGACGAACAGCACCGGGCGCGGACCCAGCTTGTCGACGATGAACCCGGACGCCGCCTGGACGATGCACGAGGTGACAAAGAACACCGTCAGCACCGCGCCCAGTTCGGTGTAGCTCACGTTGAAGGCGTCTTTCAGCCATGGGAACAGCGGCGGCAGGATCAGCTGGCTGAAATGGCTGACGGCGTGCGCGAGCCCCACGAGTCCGATCAGTTTGGCGTCGGCGCCCAGCGTGGGCGTGCCGGCGGTGGCGGTGTTGGAAGACATGGATTGCTACAAGAATCTCGGTTGGGCACCGATCCTAAGCGGGCCGGCGGCGGCAGAATGGCGATACAGAGACAACATTTGTCGAAACTATGCCGTCCACAGCCGCCCAATCCACGGCGCCCGTCGACCCGCCCGCCCGGCGCGCCACGCCGCCCTACCCCGCGCCGACCAACAGCGTGGGACCGCTCACACCCCACCTCTACGCCCCCGACGTGCTACGCCCGCTGCGCGCCAAGGAACACTTCCTCAAGGCCGACACCCTCGTCGAGTTGCATACGCACCCCTGGCCGCAGCTCACCTTCTCGACGCGCGGCGTGATCCGCCTGAGCACCGAGGACGGCAGCTACATCGTCCCGCCCTCGCGGGCGCTGTGGGTGCCGGCGAACATGTCGCACAGCATCACGCTGATCGAGGACGCAGAGCTGCGCACCGTCTACCTGCACAGCTGGCTCGGACCGAACTGGGAAAAGTGCGAAGTGCTGGAGATCAGCCCCCTGCTGCGCGCGCTCATGCTCGCGCTCGACACCACGCCCGACGGACTGCCGCCGGCCGACCCACATGCGGCGCAACGCGAACGCTGGATCGCCCCTCTGCTGGTGGACGAGTTGGAGCGTGCGACCCAGATCCGCATCGACGTACCGCTGCCCGCCGACAAGCGACTGCGCCAGTTGTGCGAAGCGTTGCTGCGCAATCCCGCCGGTCGGGCCACACTGGCTGAACGTGCCGAAACGATCGGCGCGAGCGAACGCACGGTGGCGCGCCTGTTCCGCGACCAGCTCGGCATGAGCTGGCAGCAATGGCGGCAGCAGGCGGTGCTCGCGCATGCGCTGCCGTTGCTGGCGCGCGGCATGGCGGTAAGCCAGGTCGCATCGGCGAGCGGTTACGCCACCGACAGCGCGTTCTGCGCGATGTTCAAGGCGGCGACCGGCAAATCCCCGACCGCCTTCCAGCACAAGCGGCGCGCGGCGAACGACGTCAGCCCAGCATCCGCAGCAGCTTGAGCATGCGCTGCAGGCGCGCGCCATACGGCGGGTAGAGCATCGACCCGAGCGCCCAACGCGACTGGACCAGCACCGACTTCTGCTGCGTGAAGCGCAGGAAGCCGGTTTCGCCGTGATAGGCGCCCCAGCCGCTTTCGCCGACGCCGCCGAAAGGCAGGCCCTCATGGGCGATGTGCATCAGGGTGTCGTTGACGGTGACCGCACCGCTCACGGTCTGCGCGAGCACGCGGTCGCGCGCGGCGGTGTCGTCACCGAACCAGTAGAGCGCGAGCGGGCGCGGGCGCGCATTGATGTATGCAATGGCCTCCGCACTATCGTCGCAAGGCAGCACCGGCAGGATCGGACCGAAGATTTCCTCTTCCAGCAGGCGCAGCCCGGGTTGCCCGCCGAAGACCAGTGCGGGTGCGAACTGGCGGCTTCCAGGTGCGGACCCTTCTGGTCGCTCGACGCGCGCGCCCTGCGCTCGCGCCTCGTCCAGCAGTTGGTGAAGGCGTGCGAGGTGCCTTTCGCCGAGGATGCCCGCGTAGTCCGGATTGCCTTCGATGCGCGGAAAAAGCCGCGCGACCGCACGCCACCAGGCCTTCGCGAAGGCGTCTTCGCGTCTGCGCGGCAGCAGGACGTAGTCCGGCGCGATGCAGGTCTGCCCCGCGTTGAGCAGCTTCCCGTGCGCGATGCGCAGGGCCGCTTCGTCGAGGTCGGCGGATGCATCGACGATGCACGGCGACTTGCCGCCCAATTCCAGCGTCGTCGGAGTGAGGTTGGCCGCCGCAGCCTGCGCCACCTTGCGGCCGACGCCGGTGGAACCCGTGAAGAACAAGTGATCGAAGGGCAGCGCCGCAAACTGCGCAGCCACATCCGCATCGCCCTGCACGACGGCAAACTCCTCCTCGGCGAATGACTGGGCGACAAGCTCGGCCAGCAACGATGAAGTGCACGGGGTCAGTTCGCTCGGCTTGAGCAGGACGCGATTGCCCGCCGCCAGCGCCGTGGCTGCCGGACCAAGCGAAAGCTGAAGCGGATAGTTCCACGGCGAAATCACCCCCACGACACCGAGCGGTTGCCGTTGCACCCAGCCCCGCGCGGGCTGCAGGTAGATCGGCGTTCGAACCCGCACTGGTCGGCTCCATCGTGCCGCGTGGCGCAGCAGTTGCGAGAGCAGGCTGCGCAACACGATCAGGTCGGCCACCTCGGTCAGCGCGGGCGAACGGACGCCAAAGTCGGCCTCCACGGCGGCGGCGATCCTGGAGCCGTGGTCATCGAGCATCCGTTTGACACGCCGCACGCGATCGAGGCGCGTCGCGACCGGCACGTCCGGCGCCTGACGGCTCGCGCGGTGCTGGAGATCGAAAAGGGGTTGCAGATCGGTCATGCCCGCAATCTAGCGGCAACAGGCAGCGATGGCTGAGTTCGTCAGCCGCATACGTATCATCGGCGGGTGCACTCCCCAACCTCCTGCGCCCCAAGGCCATGACCTTGAACCGCGACCAGCTCGCGCGCTGGCTTCCCTTCCTCGCATGGCCGCGACCGGATCGCGCGCTACTCGTCAACGAGGCCTCGGCCGGCGTCACGGTCGCTTTGATGGTCATCCCCCAAGGCGTGGCCTATGCCGCGCTCGCGGGCATGCCGCTGGTCACCGGCGTGTATGCGGCGCTCTTCCCCGCGCTCGTCGCGGTGCTCTTCAGCTCTTCGGCCCGGCTCTCGGTGGGCCCGACCGCGCTGACCAGCCTGCTGGTGGGCGCCTCGCTGGCACCGCTCGCCATCCGGGGCAGCAGCGAATGGGTCGCGATGGCCGTCTGGCTGACGCTGTTGTCGGGCGTGATGCAGGTCGTGCTCGGGGCGGCGCGCTTCGGCTGGCTGCTTCGCATGGTCAATTCGCCAGTCCTGATGGGCTTCACGCAGGGCGCTGCAGTGCTCATCACGCTGTCCCAACTGCCGGCGCTGCTGGGATTCACCGGTCGCAGCTTCGTGCAGCTCCTGCACGGCCCGCCGCCCGACTTCATCGCGATCGCATTCGGACTTGGCGGCATGGCGGCGCTGTGGCTCGGCAAGAAATGGGTGCCGCGCTTCCCGACGACGATGGCGCTCGTCGCCGCTTCGGCAGTGATCAGCGGCGCGATCAGCTATGCGCTGCGCGGCGGCGCCGTCATCGGCACGCTGCCTTCCGGCCTGCCTCCGTTCTACTGGCCGGGCTGGCTTTCACTCAACGAGTTCAGCAACCTGCTGCTGCCGGCGTTTCTCATCACGCTGGTGAGCTTTCTTGAAACCGCATCGAGCGCCAAGGTCGACAACGCACGCGCCGGCAAGCTCTGGAACGAGAACCAGGACCTGATCGGCCAGGGGCTGGGCAAGATCGCATCGGGCCTCACGGGTGCATTCCCGACGAGCTCGTCCTTCTCGCGCTCGGCCATCACGCTGTATGCGGGCGCCAAGTCGCAATGGTCGACGCTGTTCAGCGTGGCGGTGGTCGCAGCGGCGCTGCTGTGGGCGATGCCTTTGCTCTATCACGTGCCGCAAGCCGTGCTGGCGTCGATCGTGGCGACGGCGACCATCGGCCTGCTGCGGCCCTCGGCCTTCGTCGCCCTGTGGCGCATCTCTCGCATCGAATCCGCCATCGCGCTCGGGACGTTCTGCCTGACCATCGCGACCGCGCCTTCCATCTACTGGGGCGTACTCGGCGGCCTGCTGGCGGCGCTTGCGCACTACATGTACCGGCACCTGCATCCCCGCATCATCGAAGTGGGACTGCATCCGGACGGCAGCCTGCGCGACCGTCATCTGTGGCACCTTCCGCCGCTCGCGCCCAATCTCTACGCGTTGCGCATGGATGCCGAGCTGGACTTCGCGTCTGCCAGCACGCTGGAACGCGCGGTCAGCGTCGCACTCGCCCGGCAGAAGCTGACCGACGTCTGCCTGTTCGCCTACCCGATCAATCGCGTGGACATCACTGGCGCGGAAGTGTTCGGCAGCATCCGCCGGCTCCTTGAATCGGAAGGCGTGCGCCTGCACATCTCGGGCCTCAAGCTGCCGGCCCAACAGGTGTTGGAGCGTGCCGGGCTGCTGGCGCCGGGACCGATGCTTTTCAGCTACCGCACCGACGCCGAAGCGCTTGCCGCGCTCACCCTGGCGCGGGCGCAGGACGACGCCCCGGTGGAGGTCAATCGCGAACCTGTCGCCGCAGGTTCTTGATCTCTGAGCGCTGGCTCTTGCCCTCGAGCCGGCGCTGCTTCGCGGCATAGCTGGGCTTCGTGGCCCGCCGCGCGCGAGGCGGGGTCGCGACCGCATCGACCACTTCCTGCAGGCGCGCGATCGCGTCGTCGCGATTCATGTCCTGGCTGCGATGCCGCTGCGCCTTGATGACCAGCACGCCTTCGTGCGTGATGCGGCTGTCCCGCGAATTGAGCAAGCGCGCCTTGACGTCATCGGGCAATGAGCTGGCCGGTATGTCGAAGCGCAGGTGCACTGCGCTCGATACCTTGTTGACGTTCTGCCCGCCCGCGCCTTGCGCGCGGATGGCGCTGAATTCGACTTCGGATGGATCGACGAGGATCGCGGGCCGCAGCATCGACGCAGCGACCTACTCGCCGCGCGACGGCTTCACAGAAACGTCGGTGACGCTACCCGCATCGTTCAGGCGCACCGGGCTGTCGGTTGCCTGTCCTTGTGCGCGCGCGCTCACGACGTCCGCCGCCGTCGGCTCCTGGGGGTGGCCAGCCGAGCGAAAGCGATCGAACCCGCTGCGAGGATCGAAGCGCATGACCCACGGCTGCACCGGCTTGCCGGTGAGCCGCGCCCACGCATAGCGCAAGCCCCAGACCGCCGCCAGCAACAGCACGGCGACGGCGAGGCTGGCCGCGAAGACCAGCCCCAGCATGAAAAGAATCAGTCGAACGAGGAAATTGACCATCGGTTTTAGGCCACGGCCCTCGCCGCAGGTTCCCCGGCCTTTTCAAAGCTGAACTGGCCGGGTGCCTGGATCGGGTCCGTGGTGGCCACGATCGTATCCTTCGGACCGAAGGTTCCGTCAAGCAACAACTTCGACAGTGGGTTCTCGATGCGCTGCTGGATCGCCCGCTTGAGCGGTCGCGCGCCGAACACCGGATCGAAGCCGACCTTGGCGATCTCCGCCAGCGCCGCCGGCGACACGTCGAGCGCCAGATCCATCTTCGCGAGGCGCTGCTGGAGCACCTTGAGCTGGATCGATGCGATCGCTTCGATGTTCTTCGCGTCGAGCGCGTGGAACACCACCGTCTCGTCGATGCGGTTCAGGAACTCGGGGCGGAAGTAGTTCTTGAGCTCTTCCCACACTGCTTCCTTGATCTCCTCGGTCGGCCGGCCGACCATCTGCTGGATGATCGGCGAGCCGATGTTGCTGGTCATGACGATCACCGTGTTCTTGAAGTTCACGGTACGGCCCTGACCGTCGGTCAGGCGGCCATCGTCGAGCACCTGCAGCAGCACGTTGAAGACATCCGGGTGCGCCTTTTCGACTTCGTCGAGCAGCAACACGCTGTAAGGCTTGCGACGCACCGCTTCAGTCAGGTAGCCGCCCTCTTCGTAACCCACGTAGCCGGGCGGGGCACCGATCAGGCGCGCAACCGAGTGCTTCTCCATGAACTCGCTCATGTCGACGCGGATCAGGTGATCCTCGCTATCGAACAGGAAGCCCGCCAACGCCTTGCACAGCTCGGTCTTGCCCACGCCCGTCGGGCCGAGGAACAGGAACGAGCCGGTCGGGCGGTTCGGGTCCGAGAGGCCCGAGCGCGAGCGGCGGATCGCGTTCGCGACCGCGCTGATCGCTTCGTCCTGGCCGACGACGCGCTCATGCAGTTTGTCTTCCATCATGAGCAGCTTGTCGCGTTCGCCCTGCATCAGCTTGCTGACCGGAATGCCGGTCGCGCGCGACACCACCTCGGCGATTTCTTCCGAGCCGACCTGTGTGCGCAGCAGCGTGGGCGCGCTGGACTTGCCCTTGCTGGCTTCGGTTTCCTGCGCTTCCTTCAGGCGCTTTTCGAGGCCCGGGAGCTTGCCGTACTGAAGCTCCGCGACCTTGTTGAAGTCACCCTTGCTGGTGAATTCGGCGATCTGGAACTTGATCTTGTCGATCTCTTCGCGAATTTGCGCGCTGCCCTGGGCTTGCGCCTTCTCGGCCTGCCAGACCTCGTCGAGATCGGCGATCTCCTTCTGCAGCCGCTTGATCTCGTCCTCGATCAAGCCAAGGCGCTTCTGCGAAGCCTCGTCCTTTTCCTTGCGAACCGCTTCGCGCTCGATCTGCATCTGGATCAGGCGGCGGTCGAGGCGGTCGATCGCCTCGGGCTTCGAATCCATCTCGATCTTGATACGCGCTGCCGCCTCGTCGATCAGATCGATCGCCTTGTCCGGCAGGAAGCGATCGGTCACGTAGCGATCAGACAGCTCAGCCGCAGCCACGATGGCCGGGTCGGTGATGTCGACGCCGTGGTGGACTTCGTACTTTTCCTTCAGGCCGCGCAGGATGGCGATCGTCGCCTCCACACTCGGCTCGCCGACGAGGATCTTCTGGAAGCGGCGCTCCAGCGCGGCATCCTTCTCGATGTACTTGCGGTATTCGTCGAGCGTGGTTGCGCCGACGCAGTGCAGTTCGCCACGCGCCAGCGCGGGCTTGAGCATGTTGCCGGCGTCCATCGCGCCTTCGGCCTTGCCGGCGCCAACCATGGTGTGAAGTTCATCGATGAAGACGATGGTCTGGCCTTCGTCCTTCGCGAGTTCGTTGAGCACGCTCTTCAGGCGCTCTTCGAATTCCCCGCGGTACTTCGCACCTGCAAGCAGCGCCGCCATGTCGAGCGACAGCACGCGCTTGCCCTTGAGCGAATCGGGCACTTCGCCCGCGACGATGCGCTGCGCGAGGCCTTCGACGATCGCGGTCTTGCCCACGCCCGGTTCACCGATGAGCACGGGGTTGTTCTTGGTGCGGCGTTGCAGCACCTGGATGGCACGGCGGATTTCCTCGTCGCGGCCGATGACCGGGTCGAGCTTGCCGAGGCGTGCGCGCTCGGTCAGGTCGAGACAGTATTTCTTGAGGGCTTCGCGCTGGCCTTCGGCATCGGCGCTGTTCACGCCCTGCCCGCCGCGCACCGCATCGATCGCTGCTTCGAGCGACTTGCGCGTGACGCCGTTGCTGCGCGCCAGATTGCCGATCTCGGCCTTGCTGTCAGCCACGGCGAGCAGGAAGAGTTCACTCGCGATGAACTGATCGTTGCGCTTGATGGATTCTTTTTCGGTGGCTTGGAGCAGCTTGCCGAGCTCAGGCCCAACTTGAACCTGGTCGTGGCCCTGCACCTGGGGCAGCTTCTTGATGGCAGCTTCCCCGGCCTGGAGCAGTCCGGGCACGTTGGCGCCGGCCCGTTCGAGCAGTGCGCGCGGACCATCTTCCTGGCGCAGCATGGCGACCAGGAGATGGACCGGCTCGATATACGCGTTGTCATTGCCCAATGCCAGCGATTGCGCATCGGCGAGGGCTTCCTGGAATTTGGTGGTGAGTTTGTCTTGACGCATGGCTTGATTCCTGCATTCAAAATAGGGATGTTCCGAGTCGATATCAAGGCGGCCCGGATTTTTTCAATCAGCAATCTTTGGAGTCGATAGATGCTCAAGTCAACATGGGGTGGCGCCAGGCGCCTGATGCAAGGCCTTTTCGCGGCCGGCCTGCTGGCCGCGGGGGGCGTGGCACTCGCGCAGCCGGGCGGCACGCCGATCCGCCTTTTGGTCGGATTCCCGGCCGGCGGCGGCACCGACGCCATTGCACGCATGTTGGGTGAAAAGCTCAAGGACCAACTCGGGGCCCCGGTGCTGGTCGACAACCGTGCAGGCGCGGGCGGCCAGATTGCGGCGCAGGTGCTCAAGTCCTCGCCGGCGGACGGCAACACCCTCTTCCTGACGCACGACCACACGATCTCCATCCTGCCCCAGGTGGTGAAGAACCCCGGCTTCGACCCGCAGCATGACTTCGTGCCCGTCGCGGGCTTTGCCACCTTCGCCAATGCGCTCGCGGTCTCGGGCGGCACGCCGGCCAAGACAATGAACGAGTACGTGAACTGGGTGCGCACCCAGCGCGGCGGTAAGGACACGATCGGCGTTCCGGCGCCGGCATCGATCCCTGAATTCCTCGTCAAGCTCATCGGTACGAAGTACAAGCTCGACCTCCAGGCCGCGCCCTATCGCGGCAGCGCGCCGATGATGTCCGACATGCTGGGCAACCAGATTTCGGCTGGCATTGGGTCCATTCCCGACTTCATCGAGAACCAGAAGGCCGGCAAGATCCGCGTGGTGGCTGTGATCGGCGCGAAGCGTCAGGCTGTGCTGCCGCAGGTGCCGACTTTCGAGGAACTCGGTCTTTCGGGGCTGGAGGATCTGCCCTACTACGGCGTCTTTGCGCCGGTGGGCACGCCGCAAGCCGCGATCGATCGCTTCAACACGGCGCTGGCAAAGGTGCTGGCGATGCCTGATGTGAAGGAGCGGCTCACCGCGATGGGCCTGACAGTGGGCTTCATGCCGCAGGGCCAGTTCGCTGGCGCCGTGCGTAGCTATACGCAAACCTGGGCCCAGATCATCAAGGCCAGCGGGTTCCAACCCCAATAACTGGCTCGCCCCCCAGCCTTGCCCACTGCGTGTGGCTCGGCACCCCCTTCCGGGGGCGCTGCAAGTGGACCGGCGGAGCCGGATCCACTCCAGCCCACGAACAACGGCCGGCGCTGCGCTCGGCCGTTTTTTTATGCGTTGTTGGCTGTGATGCCCCAGCGGGACAAGGCTGCGTCGTCGGCAACTCTGGCGTCGACCCAGCGCGCGCCCTCTGGGGTTTGTTCTTTCTTCCAGAACGGCGCCTGGGTCTTGAGATAGTCCATCAGGAACTCGCAGGCCCGGAAGCTTTCACCGCGATGGGCCGAAATGACGGCGACCATCATGATCTGGTCCAGTGGCTGCAGAAGACCGACGCGGTGGATCACGCGCGCGCCGAGGATGTCGAAACGACGATGCGCCTCGTCGATCATGGATTCGATCGCCTTCTCGGTCATGCCGGGGTAATGCTCCAGCTCCATCGACGCGATGTCGCTGCCGTCGTTTCGGTCGCGCACGGTGCCGATGAAGCTGCAGACGGCGCCGACTCGCGGGTTGCCCGCACGCAGCGCGGCAATCTCGGCCTGGAGGTCGAAGTCTTCTGTCTGGATCGAAACGCGGGCCACGGTCATCCGCGGATTGTGGCACTGCGATAGACTCGCGCGATGCCCTGCAACGCCCCGCAACGCCTCTGGTCTTCGTTCGAAGAAGCGGCCTGCGCGCGCCTGCAAGGTAAATCCAAAAAAACCGAGCTCATCTGACCGGAGCTTCGGTTCCGTCGTCGGATGAGCGACGGAACCCGCAAGGCTCAGGCTTCAGCCGGTTGTGTGTGCGCATTCGAAGGTGGTTCTTCCATCGGTCGGCTCCTGAAAGGACTTCGCGTGCACGCCACCCCTCATCAATCTCCTGACTTTTCCGGGCTCTGGATCCCGCTCGTCACGCCGTTCCGCGGCGGCGCCGTGGATCACACCGCACTGGCCCGACTGGTCGAACGGCTCGCGCCGACGGGCATCGCCGGCTTCGTGGTCTGCGGCTCGACCGGCGAGGCTGCCGCACTCGATGAAGACGAGCAGTTGGCAGTGCTCGACACGGTCGCCCGCGCCGCGCCCTCATTGCAGCGCATCATGGGGATCTCGGGCTATCACCTCGGCAAGACGCTCGACTGGGTGAGACGACTCGCAGAGCGGGGGATCGCCGGGCTGCTGGTTCCAGCGCCGAACTACATCCGTCCTTCGCAGAACGGCATCCGCGATTGGTTCGAGGCGATTGCCGAGGCGAGCGCCGTTCCGATCGTGATCTACGACATTCCGTACCGCACCGGCATTTCGATCGCGCGGGACACCCTGCTCTCGCTGGCCGCCCATCCGCACATTTGCGCGATCAAGGACTGCGGCGGCGACGCGGCGAAGACGCGTGCGCTGATCGCAGATGGGCGCCTTCAGGTGCTTGCCGGAGAGGATGCCCAGATGTTCAGCACCGTCGCTGAAGGCGGCGCCGGCGCAATCGCCGCGAGCGCGCATGTGCAGACCGAGCGATTCGCCAATGTGCTTCGTCTGCTGGGCGAAGAGAAGCTCAAGGAAGCGCGGGCTCTATGGCAGCCGCTGCTCCCGCTGATCGAGGCGCTTTTTGCCGATGCGAACCCCGGTCCGGTCAAGGCCTTGCTCGCGCATGAAGGGCTGATCGCCGATGAGTTGCGCCCGCCAATGACGCGCTCTGCGGCGAATCTGCTGGATCGCCTGCTGGCGATCGACGCCGCGATCAGCCGCCAGTGACCGGCGGAAAGAACGCCACCTCGCTGCCATCGCGCAGCGCGGCCTGGTCGTTGCTCATGACCTGATCGAGCGCCATGCGCACCGCACGGCCTCGCGCCAGGGCGCTGGCGTGCGGCTCGCCGCGGGCGATGAGTTCATCGCGCAGTGCGCCGAGGTTCGTCGCCG
Source organism: Variovorax sp. Sphag1AA (assembly GCF_014192575.1). GTDB lineage: Bacteria > Pseudomonadota > Gammaproteobacteria > Burkholderiales > Burkholderiaceae_C > Variovorax. Next base: position 55,908 of record NZ_JACHYC010000004.1, read on the forward strand.
CGGTGTCGATCGCCTCGCCACCTGTTCCGAGCGCTTCGCGCACCGAGGCGAAATAGCGGACGTTGATCTTCATGCTCAGGCCAGCAACGATGCAAAGGGGATGAACTGGACCATGTCTCCTGCCTTGAAAGGCTGGCCGGCGGGCGTGTCGATCACGCCGTCGCCCCAAACGGTGGAAGTCAGTACACCAGAGCTCTGGTTGGAGAACAGATCCAGACCACCCGCGGCATTGCGACGTGCACGCAGGAATTCGCGACGACGATCGGCGCGCGGCCAATCGAAATCGGCGCGCATCGCCACCGGCTCGACCGCGACGCGCTTCGCACCTTGCAGCGTGAGGAGGAAGGGCCTCACGAGCAGCAGGAAGGTCAGGAAGCTCGACACCGGATTGCCGGGAAGGCCGGTCAGATGAGCCTCCCCGATGCGGCCATAGGCGAAGGGCTTGCCGGGCTTCATCGACAGCGACCAGAGTTCGAGGCTGCCCAGATGCTGCACGGCGGCCTTGATGTGATCTTCCTCGCCGACAGAGACGCCGCCGGTGGTGATGATCAGGTCGTTGCGCTGGGCTGCTTCGCGCAGCGCCTCGATGGTCGCCTCGCGCCGGTCCGGCACGATGCCGAGGTCGTTGACTTCACAGCCGAAGCGCTTGAGCAGCGCGCGCATGAAGAAGCGATTGGAGTTGTAGATGGAACCCGGCTTCATCGCGTCGGGTGCCACCTCGCCGGGCATCACGAGTTCGTCGCCGGTCGACAGCAGCGCGACACGCGGACGCTTCGACACCTCGAGCTGGGCGAAGCCGACGCTCGCCGCCAAGCCCAGGCCGGCGGGAGTCAGCCGGTCGCCCTTCGAGAGAACAACGTCGCCGGCGGCGACGTCCTCGCCGGCGCGACGGATCCATTGCCCTTGAGACGGCGCGATTTCGATGCGCACAGTGCCCAGGCTGCCTTCCTCGGGCATGGCTTGCGTGTCTTCCTGCATCACGACCGCATCCGCACCCTCGGGAATCTGCGCGCCGGTGAAGATCCGCGCTGCAGTGCCGGCGGCGAGCGACGTGCCGACGGTGCCGGCGGGGATGCGCTGGGCGACGCGCAATACGGCTCCCGCAGTCGCGCAATCCGCCGCGCGAACCGCGTAACCATCCATCGAACTGTTGTCGCGCGGTGGCACGGTGAGCCCCGAGACAACATCCTGCGCAAGCACCCGGCCGTCGGCCTCGAAAGTCGAGACGCTCTCGCTGCCAAGTCGGGGCGATGCGGCAGCGAGCAAACGCGAAAGCGCTTCGTCGAGCGCCATCAGAGGGGGACGCGAGGATGTTTCAGCCATGGTGCTTCACCTTGTATTCGAATCGATCGGCATGCAGCAGGAGCCACTCGGCGATGCCATCGACGTCGTCGAGGTCAAAGATCGGCAGTTCCGTGGCTTGCGGCAGGCTCTGCGGGGTGTTGGTGGCGATGCCGACGATAAAGCGGTCTTCGGTGTAGCGCACGGGGCGGGCGTCTTCGCCCTCCGCCGGCGCGCGCCAGACTTCAAGCTTGCGCAGATCGCTGTGCTTGAAACCTTCCACCAGCACCCAGTCGACGCCCGAATCGAGTTCCGCAAGCAGGTCGTGCACATCGAGCTGAGTCGGCCTGTCGAACTCACGAATGAGTGCCAGGCGCTTGTCCGAGCCGACCACCACTTCGAAGGCCCCCGCCTCGCGATGCCGAAAGGTGTCCTTGCCCGGATGGTCGATGTCGAACTTGTGATGCGCGTGCTTGACCACCGACACGCGCTGGCCCTTCCGTTTGAGCACGGGGATCAGGCGCTCGACGAGCGTCGTCTTTCCCGCACCGGAGAAGCCGGCGAAGCCGATGACTTTCATGAAATCTCCCCCAGGCTTCGCGCACTTCGTGTCGCTGCGCCACCCCCCTCGCAGGGGGCGCACCCGGCGGCCCGGCCAAGCCGGTTCCGCGGGTGCCCTGGGTTGGGCAACGCCAGTTTCATCTCAATCGCAATGCTTCGCGATGTAAGCCTTGACCGCCTCCGCGTCGGCAGGGAGTTTGACGACCCGCTTGGGCAAGTCCTCGATGCCTTCGAAACGCGCGGGACGCTCCGGCTCATGGCCCAGGGCCTCCACGATGGTCTCAGCGAACTTGATCGGCAGCGCGGTTTCGAGAACGATCATCGGGACACCCGGCGTGAGATGTTCGCGCGCGGCCTTGAGGCCGTCGGCCGTGTGCGTATCGATCAAGGTCGCGAATCGCTTGTCGGTATCGCGGATCGTCGCGAGACGATCGGCATGCGTGCTGCGGCTGCTTGCAAAGCCGAACTGGCTTGCTGCCTTTGCGAAGACCGGGTCCTGGCTGAGGTCGAAGCGTCCGGTGCGACCCAGATCGTCTTCGAACAGTGCGCGACTCTTGGCCGCATCGCGACCCACCAGGTCGAAGATGAATCGCTCGAAGTTGCTGGCCTTCGAGATGTCCATCGAAGGGCTCGAGGTCTCGTGCGTATCGGCGGCCGAGCGCACGCGGTAGACACCAGTCCGGAAGAACTCGTCGAGCACATCGTTCTCGTTCGTCGCCACAACGAGCGTGCGGATCGGCAAGCCCATCATCCGCGCCACGTGGCCCGCGCAGACGTTGCCGAAGTTGCCCGAGGGCACGGTGAAGCTCACCGGCTTGTCGTTGCTCGCCGTGGCCTGGAAGTAGCCGGCGAAGTAATAGACCACCTGCGCCAGCAGGCGTGCCCAATTGATCGAGTTGACGGTGCCGATCTTGTATTTGCGCTTGAAGGCAAGATCGTTCGACACCGCCTTGACGATGTCCTGGCAGTCGTCGAAGACGCCCGCGATGGCGATGTTGTGGATGTTCTCGTCCTGCAGGCTGAACATCTGCGCCTGCTGGAACGGGCTCATGCGCCCGTCCGGCGAGGTCATGAAGACACGCACGCCCTTCTTGCTGCGCATGGCGTACTCGGCGGCGCTGCCGGTATCACCGCTGGTCGCGCCAAGGATGTTGAGTTGCTCACCACGGCGCACCAGTTCGTACTCGAACAGGTTGCCGAGGAGCTGCATCGCCATGTCCTTGAAGGCCAGCGTCGGGCCATTGGACAGGGCTTCGAGGTAGACGCCGTCTTCCAACTCGCGCAGGGGCACGATGTCGGACGTACCGAACACTTCCTCGGTGTAGGTCTTGGCGCAGATCGCCTTCAGGTCCGCCGCAGGAATGTCGTCGACGTAGAGCGAGAGGATTTCGAACGCCAGCTCGGCATAAGGCAACCCGCGCCATGTGGCGAGCGTGGCGGCATCGACCTTCGGGTACTGCTCCGGCAGGTACAGGCCGCCATCGGGCGCGAGGCCTTCCAGCAGGATTTCGCAGAAGCGGCGACGTTCGGGGTGGCCGCGCGTGGAAAGGTAGCGCATCAGGAAAGCTCTTCCTTGCGAAGACGAATGATCGGGGCGAGCACGGTCGGCAATGCCTGCACCTGGGCAAGCACCTCGTCGAGCGTGCCTTCGCGCGTGTCGTGCGTGAGGATGATGAGGTCAGTCTGCGTCGAGCCTTCGCCGCCCACTTCGTCGGCTTCGCGCTGCAGCACCGCGTCGATGCTGATCCCGGCGCTCGCGAGCAGACCAGTGACTTTGGCGAGCACGCCGGCTTCGTCGGCCACGCGCATGCGCAAGTAGTAGCTGGTCACCACTTCCGACATGGGCAGGACCTTGAGGTCGCTCATCGCATCGGGATGGAATGCAAGGTGCGGCACGCGATGGGCCGCATCGGCGGTGTGCAGGCGCGCGATGTCGACCAGGTCGGCGATGACCGCGCTGGCGGTCGGCTCGCTACCCGCGCCCTTGCCGTAGTAGAGGGTGGTGCCTACGGCGTCGCCGTTGACCACGACGGCATTCATCGCGCCTTCGACATTGGCGAGCAGACGCTTCGACGGCACCAGCGAGGGATGCACGCGCAACTCGATGCCGTTTGCCTTTCGCTTGGTCACGCCCAGCAGCTTGATGCGATAGCCGAGCTGCTCGGCGTACTTGATGTCCTGCGCGGCGAGCTTGGTGATGCCTTCGACATGGGCCTTGTCGAACTGCACCGGGATGCCGAACGCGATCGCGCTCATGAGCGTGACCTTGTGTGCTGCATCGACGCCTTCGATGTCGAAGGTCGGATCGGCTTCTGCATAGCCGAGGCGCTGCGCTTCTTTCAGCACGGTGTCGAAGTCGAGGCCCTTGTCCCGCATCTCCGACAGGATGAAGTTGGTGGTGCCATTGATGATTCCGGCAATCCACTGGATGCTGTTTGCCGTGAGCCCTTCGCGCAGTGCCTTGATGATCGGGATCCCGCCCGCGACGGCGGCCTCGAATGCGACCATGACGCCCTTGGCATGTGCTGCCGCGAAGATCTCGGTGCCGTGCACGGCAAGCAGCGCTTTGTTGGCAGTCACCACGTGCTTGCCGGCAGCAATCGCTTCGAGCACGAGTTGCTTCGCGATGCCATAGCCGCCGATGAGCTCGATCACGATGTCGATGTCGGGGTTGGCGATGACCGCGCGCGCGTCGTCGACCACCTTCACGCCTTCGCCGACGACGGCCTTGGCACGCGCTGCGTCGAGGTCGGCGACCATGGTGATCTCGATCCCACGGCCAGCCCGGCGCTTGATTTCTTCCTGATTGCGCTGGAGCACCTTGAAGGTGCCGCTACCGACCGTGCCGATGCCGAGCAGGCCAACTTGAATGGGTTTCATGATTTCGTCTTCAATGCGGAAAAGCGGAAGGCAAGGCCCAGGATCAGGCGAGCCGGTTTCGGTAGCGTTCGAGGAAGGCGGCGATGCGATTGATAGCCTCGCGCAGGTCCTCCTCGTGGGGCAGGAAAACAATGCGGAAATGGTCGGGCGTCTTCCAGTTGAAGCCGGTGCCCTGAACCAGCATCACCTTGGTCTCCTTGAGCAAGTCGAGGAAGAACTGGCGGTCGTCCTCGATCGGATAGACCCTCGGGTCCAGCTTCGGGAACATGTAGAGCGCCGCGCTCGGCTTGACGCAGGTCACGCCCGGGATCGCGGTGATGAGCTCATAGGCCAGGTCGCGCTGACGGCGAAGGCGTCCGCCGGGGCCGACGAGTTCGTTGATGCTTTGGTAGCCGCCAAGCGCCGTCTGGATCGCCCATTGGCCCGGCACGTTGGCGCACAGGCGCATGTTCGAGAGCATGTTGAGCCCCTCGATGTAGTCGCGCGCAATCTTCTTGTCGCCTGAGACCACCAGCCAGCCGGCGCGATAACCGCACGAGCGATAGCTCTTGGACAGCGAGTTGAAGGTGAGCGTGAGCACGTCCTTCGACAGGCTCGCGATGGCTGTGTGCTTCACGCCGTCGTAGAGCACCTTGTCGTAGACCTCGTCAGCGAAGATCACCAGGCCGTGCTCTCGCGCGATTTCGACGATGCCTTTAAGTAGCTCATCTGAATACAGAGCACCAGTGGGATTGTTCGGGTTGATGACGACGATGCCCTTGGTACGCGGCGTGACCTTAGCGCGGATGTCGTCGAGGCTCGGCATCCAGCCGTTGTCCTCATCGCAAAGGTAGTGCACGGGCTTGCCACCCGAGAGGCTCGCGACCGCGGTCCAGAGCGGATAGTCGGGCGCGGGCAGCAGCAGTTCGTCGCCGTCGTTGAGAAGCGCGTTGGTCGCCATCGCGATCAGCTCGCTCGCACCGTTGCCGAGATAGATGTCGTCGAGCGTGACGCCTGCAATCCCCTGCTTCTGCGTCTCGTGCATCACCGCCTTGCGCGCCGCGAAGATGCCCTTGCTGTCCGAATAGCCGGCCGAAGCAGGCAGGTTGCGGATCATGTCCTGCTGGACCTCTTCGGGTGCATCGAAGCCGAACACGGCGAGATTGCCGATGTTGAGCTTGATGATCTTCTGGCCCTCTTCCTCCATCTGCTTGGCGGCGTCCATGATCGGGCCACGGATGTCGTAGAGCACGTTGGCCAGCTTGGCCGATTTCTTGAGCGGTTTCAAAGTCCCTCCAAGGGGGTCTGCGCAGGGGAAAACCTATAATTTGACCACAGTTCCCCGCCCTTCCCGATGAAGCTCCAGCCTGATAAATCCGACGTCCAGACACTGACTGCACATGGCCCGGGCTGGGTCGCCATCAACAACGAACGGGTCGAATCCAGCGTCGTCGTCGGCTCCCGTGGTGAGCGCTTCCCGTGGAACTGCGCGCGCTTCGATGAATTGGGGCCGGAGCACTTCGCGCAACTGGCATCGCTGGGCGCGGAATTGATCATTTTCGGAAGCGGATCGCGCATCCGGTTTCCGAAGCCGGTCTGGCTCCAGGCGCTCATGGCTCAGCGAACCGGCGTCGAGACCATGGACACGGCTGCCGCCTGTCGCACCTACAACATCCTCGCCAGCGAAGGCCGCCATGTGGTCGCGGCCCTCCTTATTGAGGATGTCCCGGGCGGGCAGTAGGAGGCATTTCGAGGTAAAATCGCGGGCTGCAAACCGGCGGCACGCCCTCATCTAGCAACGACCAATCCCCTCCGTGCTCGATTCGATCGGGCATGGAATCAAACCGGAGAAAACAAGTTTCATGGCGATCGTTGTCAACAAACCCATTCCCGAATTCGACGCCAATGCTACCGGCGGCCTGAAGGTCTCGAACACCTCGCATCTCGGCCAAGTCCTGGTGATGTACTTCTATCCCAAGGACAACACCCCAGGCTGCACGACCGAAGCCATGCAGTTCCGCGATCGTTACAAGGATTTCGAAAAAGCTGGCGCCACGGTGTTCGGCGTGTCGCGCGACAACATGAAGTCGCATGACGAATTCAAGGCCAAGCTCGAGCTCCCCTTCGAACTGATTGCAGATACTGAAGAAAAGATGTGCCACATGTTCGGCGTCGTCAAGAACAAGATCATGTACGGCAAGAAGGTCAAGGGCATCGAACGCAGCACCTTCCTCATCGGTGCGGACGGTGTTCTCAAGGCTGAGTGGCGCGGGCTCAAGGTGCCCGGCCATGTCGACGAGGTACTCAAAGCTGTCAAGGCGCTCAAGAAAGCAGCCTGATTCACCAAGTGTGAGGTTTTGCGCACCCCCGTTGGAGGCGCGCAACTAACAGAGGAAGTGACACTCGCGATGTGCATAATGGCTTCATGCCGTTGAGTTCCGCGACCGCATCCATCGAACAAAGCCGCCAGGTTCTTCAGGCGGCTTTTTCATTTTCTGGCCCCTTCATTCTTGCGAGCGAACCGCCCCATGCCCCTGCCCCCCGCCCCTACGAAACGTGCCTCCATGCTTTCGCCGAGCGCGCACGACGCGCCCGCCCGGTCTTCGCAGGGCCGAAGCGGTCGCCGTTCAACTGACAGGAAATCGGAAGACGGCGGCGCGACAGGGCCGCGGCCACTCGAACTATTCGATCGTCACGCTGACGAGGCCGGGGGAAGCGTCGAAACGCTACCCGCCCTGAAGGCGAAAGCCCCGGCTCCAGTGGCGAAGGCGCCTTCGCCCAGCACGTCCGAAACACCGGAGACGGCGGCCGTAGTCTTGCGTCAAGCTCAGCCACGCGCCAAACGCAGCAAGGCGAACGGCCCGGTCAAGCTTTTCGTGCTCGACACCAACGTGCTGCTGCACGATCCGATGTGTCTCTTCCGCTTCGAAGAGCACGACATCTTCCTGCCGATGATCGTTCTGGAAGAGCTCGACGGGCACAAGAAGGGCACCACGGAAGTCGCCCGCAACGGTCGCCAAGCCAGCCGGACCCTGGACGCCCTCGCCGCAGCGCAGGGAGCGGACATCGGCAAAGGCCTGAAACTCGACACCACCGGCCATCGCGAGTCCGGCGGCAAGCTTTTCTTCCAGACGGAGCCGCTCGAATACACCTTGCCGACCAGCCTGCCGCAGGGCAAGGCCGACAACCAGATTCTGGGCGTCGTCCAGGCGCTGAGCGACCTGAATTCGAAAGACGCGCCCGGCCGGCCGAAGCGAGAAGTCGTACTGGTGTCGAAGGACATCAACATGCGCGTCAAGGCGCGCGCACTGGGCCTGCATGCAGACGACTACCAGAACGACAAGACGCTGGATGACGGCGACCTGCTCTACTCCGGCTCGCTTGCGCTACCGCCGGATTTCTGGACCCGCCAGAGCAAGACCATCGAAAGCTGGCAAAGCGGCAGCAGCACGTTCTACCGCGTCAGCGGGCCGATCGTCCCGAACCTCTTCATCAACCAGTTCATCTACTTCGAAGCGCCCGGCGAGCCAAGCATGTATGCAAGGGTCACCGAAATCCGCGACAAGACGGCGGTGCTCAAGACGCTGAAAGACTACGGCTCCGTCAAGAACGCCGTTTGGGGCGTGAACACGCGCAATCGCGAACAGAACTTCGCGATGAATCTGCTGATGGATCCCGAGGTCGACTTCGTGACGCTGACCGGTACAGCCGGCACCGGCAAGACGCTGATGGCGCTCGCGTCAGGTCTCACTCAGGTTCTCGATGACCGCCGCTACACCGAGATCATCATGACCCGCGCCACCGTGAGCGTCGGCGAAGACATCGGCTTCCTGCCGGGAACCGAGGAAGAAAAGATGGGCCCATGGATGGGCGCGCTCGACGACAACCTCGAGTTCCTCGCCAAGGGTGACAGTGGTGGCGCAGGCGAATGGGGTCGCGCCGCGACGAATGAGCTCATCCGCAGCAAGATCAAGATCAAGAGCATGAACTTCATGCGCGGGCGAACCTTCCTGAACAAATACGTGATCATCGACGAGGCCCAGAACCTCACGCCGAAGCAGATGAAGACGCTGGTCACTCGGGCAGGCCCGGGCACGAAGATCATTTGCATGGGCAACCTGGCGCAGATCGATACGCCATACCTGACAGAAGGCTCCTCCGGCCTGACCTTCGCGGTCGACAAGTTCAAGGGCTGGCCGCACAGCGGCCACATCACGCTGGCGCGCGGCGAACGCTCGCGCTTGGCCGACTTCGCCAGCGAAGTGCTCTAGCGACGGCAACTCAACCGGTGCGCCCGGTTGAGTATTCATGCTGACAACACTCCTGACAGAACGTTGTCAGCAGCTGTCGCGCAGCATCTAGGCTTCTTTCACTGCCCAAGGAAGCTGATCATGTCCACCACCATCAACTGGTTCGAAATCCCTGTCGCCGATCTGGATCGCGCACAGACGTTCTACGAAGAACTGCTCGGCCGGAAGCTGAAGCGAGAATCCTTCGGCGGCGAACCGATGGCTGTCTTCCCCTACGAAGAGCCGGCAACCGGAGGTTGCCTCACAGCCGGCCAAACCCGTGCTGCAGCCGCCGGCAGCGGTGTCCGCATCTATCTCGACTGCATGCCAAGCATCGATGAAGCCATTTCCCGGGGCGTTGCCGCTGGCGGGCAGATCATCGAGCCGAAATCCGAGCTCCCGGCGGGGATGGGTTTCATCGCGCATCTGCGAGACACCGAAGGCAATGAAGTCGGGCTGCACGCGCTGGCCTGACACACCTCTTCTGGCGGCGCTCGAGACGAGGCCGCAATCCGACTCGCTCCACACCCGGAGCGGTGAGTCTTGATACGGAGCAAGTCATGCAACCTCAACTTCAACGACTGGGTGCGTTCAACGTCGCAGGGCTGACCGCGCGGACCACCAACCGTGACGAAAACGACCCCGAGGCCGCGCGAATCGGTACTCTGTGGAATCGCTTCTTCGATGAGCGCATCTACGAGAAGACGCCTCGTCGGATCGCCGATATGCACCTCTATGGCGTCTATTCGGCCTATGAAACCGACGCTAACGGCGCCTTCGACATCACCACAGGCGTCGCGGTCGCCGATGGTCCGGAAGCAGTGCACATTGAAGGCGGCGACTACCTCGTCTTCTCCGGACAAGGCGCCATGCCCCGGATGGTCCTCGCAGTGTGGGAAGCGATCTGGCAATATTTTGATAACCATCCGGAAATCAGGCGCCGCTATCGAAGCGACTTCGAGGCATACGCCGGCCCGGAGCAGGTCGCCATTCACATTGGAGTCGAACTGGACTGACATGAATCCGACCCTCAGCGCGCGCGGAAAGACCTGGCGGGAACGACTCGCCGGTCGGCTCCTTATCGTCGAAGACTTCGCAAAGAAGCGGATGGGGAGCTGACTGCCAGCATGCGCCGCGCTGATCGCCTCTTTCAGATTGTCCAGATCATTCGCGGGCGGCGGCTCACGACTGCCGCCTTCCTCGCCCAACGCCTGGAGATTTCGGAGCGCACTGTCTATAGAGACATCGCAGATCTCCAGCGTCAGGGCGTGCCGGTCGACGGCGAGGCCGGCGTCGGCTACCGCATTGGTTCGGGCTTCGACCTTCCACCGCTCATGTTCACTCAAGATGAGGCCGCGGCGTTGGTTGCCTCGGCCCGGCTCGCGCAGAGCTGGGTCGACACCGCAATGGCGCGGGACATCGAATCCGCGCTCGGAAAGATTCTTTCCGTGCTGCCACCCGCGGCTCGCGTTTCAGCGGAAAGTCTCGCGCTCTATGCACCGGCCTACGTGCTTGACGACGGTACGCGCACGCGACTCCAGATATTGCGAGAAGCCGTGCAATCGCGGCACAAAGTCCGGATGGACTATCACGATGTCGTCAGCCTGCCAACGCAGCGCACGGTGCGCCCCCTAGGTTGTTTCTATTGGGGAAAGGTCTGGACCTTTTCAGCCTGGTGCGAACTCAGGGAAGACTTCCGTGCCTTCAGGCTCGATCGCATCGATCAGATCGAAGTCCTGCCCGAGCGCTTCCGCGATGAACCGGGCAAGACACTTGCCGACATGCTGAGAAACCTGCAGGCAAACTCCCGCAAGGCCGAATCTGCCAAACAGGACTAGAAATCGTCGCCACCCATGGCGAGATTTTCGAACTTGGTCAACGGCTTCAGGAACGCGAGCTTCACAGTGCCGGTCGGCCCGTTCCGGTGCTTGCTGATGATCACTTCCGCGACGCCCGGCTCCTTGCTGTCCTTGTTGTAGTAGTCGTCGCGGTAGATGAACATGATCAGGTCGGCATCCTGTTCGATCGCGCCCGATTCACGCAGATCGCTCATCATCGGACGCTTGTCGGTACGGCTTTCGACGCCGCGGCTCAGCTGCGACAGCGCAATCACTGGGCACTTGAGCTCTTTCGCAAGCATCTTCAATCCGCGCGAGATTTCGCCCACGGCGGTAGCGCGGTTCTCGTCGTTCATGCTGCTCGACACGCTCATGAGCTGAAGGTAGTCGACCACGATCAAGCCCAGCTTGCCGTACTGCCGCGCGAGCCGGCGCGCGTTGGCGCGAAGCTCGCTGGTGGTTAGGCCCGGTGTTTCGTCGATGTGCAGCGACACATTGCGCAGCTTTTCGATGGCTTCCGTGAGCCGCGGCCACTCGTCGTCGGTGAGCTTGCCGGTTCGCAGGTGCCCCTGGTCGATGCGCCCAATCGAGCCGACGATACGAACAGCCAATTGCGACGCGCCCATTTCCATGGAGAACACTGCGACGGGCAACCCCTCATTCAGCGCAACATGTTCAGCAATGTTGATGGCCAGCGAAGTCTTCCCCATCGACGGACGCGCAGCAAGCACGATCATGTCGCCCGGCTGAAGTCCCGAGGTCATCTTGTCGAACTCGTAGAAGCCCGTTCGAACGCCGGTGATGTCGTTCGGGTTCTCGGCCATTTCCGTCACGCGATCGAGCAGCTCGACCACCAGCGCATCCATGGCCTGGAAGCCCTGCTTCATCCGCGTGCCTTCTTCGCCGATGTTGAAGATCTTTTGTTCGGCCTCGTCGAGGATCTTGTCGACCGCCTTGCCCTGCGTGTTGAAGGCATTCGTCGCAATCTCATCGCTGGCGGCTACGAGTTTCCGCAGGATCGATCGCTCGCGGACGATTTCGGCGTAGCGCCTGATGTTGCTCGCGCTCGGCACATACTGGGCAAGCGAGTTGAGGTAGGCGAGGCCGCCGATTTCCTCGGCCTTGCCAAGGCTCTGCAATTGCTCGTAGACCGTGATCACGTCGGCCGGCTTACTGGCGTTGATCAGCGCGCCGATTGCGGCATAGATCAGCTTGTGCTCGTGACGATAGAAGTCGCTGTCGACAACCACGTCGCCCATCCGGTCCCATGCGCCGTTGTCCAGAAGGAGGCCGCCGAGAACGCTCGATTCGGCTTCGATCGAATGCGGCGGGATGCGCAATTGCGCGATCTGGCGATCGTTCGAAGGGTCGTTATCTGCGTAGGAAAAGACGGCGGACATGAGGCTCCTTGCAACCCTGCATGCTAAGCCGCGCGACGCGCGGCGTCACGTGGACAAGGCTGTGAATATTCGGTGATCTTCCGGTGAACGACGCGGGATAACGCGGTCACCAAAAAAAGAAAAGCCGCCCGAAGGCGGCTTTCGAGACGGGCGTGGCCCGCAGTGCGATCAGGCGCTCTCGCCGTAGACCGTCACGTTGATTTCGACGACCACGTCTGTGTGCAGTGCAACGCTTACAGTGCTGTCGCCAACGACCTTGATCGGGCCGCTGGGCATGCGCACTTGCGACTTGGCGACCTTGTAGCCGAGCTTGTTCAGTTCATCGGCGACGTCGTGGTTCGTGACCGAGCCGAACAGACGGCCATCGACACCAGCCTTTTGCGTCAGCTTGACCGCCGTGCCGGCGAGCTTTTCGCCTTGGGCTTGAGCTTCAGCCAGCTTGGCGGCAGCGGCCTTCTCGAGTTCGGCGCGCTTGGCTTCGAATTCGGCCTTGGCGGCTTCCGTCGCGCGACGAGCGCGGCCCGAAGGGATCAGGTAGTTGCGTGCGTAGCCGTCCTTGACCTTGACGATCTCGCCGAGCACACCGAGGTTGACAACCTTGTCCAGAAGAATGACTTGCATGATGTCCAGTTCCTTAGACGCGGTGTTGGTCGCTGTACGGCACCAGTGCGAGGAAGCGTGCGCGCTTGATCGCGGTGTTCAGCTGACGTTGGTAGATGGCACGCGTACCGGTGAGGCGCGCGGGGATGATCTTGCCGTTTTCGCTGATGAAATCGCGAAGGGTATCGACGTCCTTGTAGTCGATTTCCTCAACGCCAGCGACGGTGAAGCGGCAGAAGCGCTTGCGCTTGAACAGTAGCGACTGGGTGTTGCGCTTCGGACGCTTGTCCTTGTTGAATTTCTTGAACGTGGCCATTTGGGACCTCTTGTCGAAAATTAATCTTGCTGAAAATCCTGGATGTGCAGAACCGGATGCTTGCCGTTACCCGGAGTGGCAAGGAAACCCTGAAATATCCAGAGACTTCCCAGTGCCTGCCGTGCCAGTCGCTCCGCGACTGAACCGAACGCCACGGCCTTGATGGCCGCCTTCACCTTCCTTGATTGACCCGCTTCGTCGATCGTGGACTCGTGTTCGAGTCTGGCGTCGACTGCGGGCAGGCCGGCGGGCGTGAAACGCAGGGCTCCGATTTCGGCGACGCAGGCAGTCAGCATGAGCTGATTGACCGCGGCGGCACTCACACCATCAGTTGTTGTTGGCGGCGTACTCGGCCTGCTGCGCCTTGCGCGCTTCTTCGCGCTCGACCGTCTTCATCATCGACGAAGGACCGGTGTCGGCCTTCTTCTTGACCACGGTCAGGTGACGCAGGACGGCGTCGTTGAACTTGAACGCGTGCTCGAGTTCGGCCATGACAGCTTGCTCAGCCTCGATGTTCACGCACAGGTAGTGCGCCTTGTTGAGCTTGTTGATCTGATAGGCCAGTTGACGACGGCCCCAGTCTTCGACGCGATGAATCTTGCCGCCGCCGGCGGTGATCATGCCCTTGTAGCGCTCCAGCATGGCCGGAACTTGCTCGCTTTGATCCGGATGGATCAGCAAAATGATTTCGTAGTGACGCATGGCACTCCTTGTGGATCTTCCGTAGAAGGGATAAAGCCACCCGCAGCGTCAGTTGCAGTGTGGCAAGGCAAAGCCGGAAATTATAGCAGGCTCATTCGCCAATGAGCGCGCGCTCCAACGCCGCAGCCTTGTCGGGGCCTACGGCGGACTGGATCTTCGGGAACAACTCGCGGAGCTGCTCGAACGTCGACGTACCCTCGACAGCCAGATTGAGCCTGAACCCACGCAGCCCAAGACTTGCCGTGAGTTGCGTCGCGATGGGATACGCATCCTTGTAACGCTGCTGTGAGGAACGTCCGGACGGAGGCAGTGCCACGACGGCATCTGACGCTGGATGAGAAGCGACCGGAACGGGCTGCGCCGGACTGGGAGCCGGCACCTCCGAGACGAGCCGCTCGAGCAAGCCCAGTTCGACAAGTTGATCGATGTCCTCACGGACGATGCCCATCCCAGACTCGATCACCTCGTCCACCGAACGCCGGCCGTCGAAAAGGATGAACGCCGACCGCTGGCGCGGCGTAAGCCGCACCGACCGATCCTTGAGCACCCGATGCCCGGTTTCTGTCTTGATAAGAATCATGCTTTCCTCGACGCCAGACGGGGAGGACCAAGCGGCTTGTTGCCGGTGTTGGTGCATTGCGCCCCTTGGGGTCAGAAGTTTGACACCAAAGATGCATCTGGTTGCAAATACATCAGCCTGACGCGGGGATTACAGCGTTTCGTGTGACAGAAGTCGTTGCGCGGCGATGACAGTCGCCCGGCGCGCAACGCCGGTCTAGTTCAACGGGTAGCGAGCTGCGTCCAGGTGTCGATCACACTGTCAGGATTGAGCGAAATCGACTCGATTCCCTGCTCCGCCAGCCAGACGGCGAAATCAGGATGGTCGCTGGGACCTTGCCCGCAGATGCCGACGTACTTGCCCTGCGCCTTGCACGCGCTGATGACGCGGCCAAGCAAAGCCTTCACAGCCGGATCGCGCTCATCGAAGTCCGCGGCGAGCAGTTCCAGTCCCGAGTCGCGATCCAGTCCCAGGGTGAGCTGGGTCAGGTCGTTGGACCCGATCGAGAAGCCGTCGAAGTATTTGAGGAACTCGTCCGGCAGCACAGCATTGCTGGGCACCTCGCACATCATGATCAGCTTGAGTTCGTTCTCGCCGCGCTTCAGACCGTGCTCGCCCAGGAGACCGGTCACACGCTCGGCCTGGCCCAGCGTGCGCACAAACGGCACCATGATCTGGACGTTCGCCAGGCCCATTTCGCCGCGCACGCGCTTGAGTGCTTCGCACTCCATGGCGAACGCCTCGCCGAAATCTGCGCTGAGGTAGCGCGCCGCGCCACGGAAGCCGAGCATCGGGTTTTCTTCCTCCGGCTCATAGCGGCTGCCGCCGATGAGCTTCCGGTACTCGTTGGACTTGAAGTCGGAAAGCCGCACGATCACTGGCTTGGGCCAGAACGCTGCTGCAATGGTTGCGATCCCTTCAGCCACCTTGTCGACGTAGAACGCACGCGGCGAAGCGTGGCCGCGTGCCACCGATTCGACTGCCTTCTTCAGGTCGGCATCAACATTCGGGTAGTCGAGGATGGCCTTCGGATGCACCCCGATGTTGTTGTTGATGATGAACTCGAGACGAGCCAACCCCACGCCCTGGTTCGGCAACTGGGCAAAGTCGAAAGCCAACTGGGGATTGCCGACGTTCATCATGACCTTGACGTCGATCTGCGGCATCTCGCCGCGCTGGACTTCGGTCACTTCGGTTTCAAGAAGCCCGTCGTAGATGAAGCCAGTGTCGCCCTCGGCGCAGCTGACGGTAACGAGCGTGCCGTCCTTCAGCAGATCGGTCGCGTCGCCGCATCCCACCACGGCGGGGATACCCAGTTCGCGCGCGATGATCGCCGCGTGGCAAGTGCGTCCGCCCCGATTGGTGACGATCGCCGAAGCGCGCTTCATGACCGGCTCCCAGTTCGGATCGGTCATGTCGGTCACCAGCACATCGCCGGGTTGCACCTTGTCCATCTCATTGATGCTGTGGACCAGGCGAACCGGACCCGTCCCGATCTTCTGCCCGATGGCACGGCCTTCGGCCAGCACAGCGCCCTTGCCGAGCAGCTTGTAGCGCTGCTCCGCCTTGCCGGCCTGCTGGCTCTTCACGGTCTCGGGGCGGGCCTGAAGGATGTAGAGCTGGCCATCGGTGCCGTCCTTGCCCCACTCGATGTCCATCGGGCGGCCGTAGTGCTCTTCGATCACTAGCGCGTACTTGGCGAGTTGCTCGACGTCCGCGTCGGTCAGCGAATAGCGGTTGCGCTGTTCCGCCGGCACGTCGGTGGTCTTGACGAGCTTGCCAGTGGAGGCTTTCTCGGCGGCCGTGGCGAATTCCATCTGGATCAGCTTCGAACCGAGGTTGCGGCGAATCACTGCACGTTTGCCAGCGCGGAGAGTCGGCTTGTGCACGTAGAACTCGTCAGGATTGACGGCGCCCTGCACCACCGTTTCGCCGAGACCGTAGCTGGACGTGATGAACACGACATCCTGGAAGCCGGATTCGGTATCGATGGTGAACATGACCCCGGCGGCCCCGAGGTCGCTGCGAACCATCCGCTGGACACCGGCCGACAGTGCCACCACGTCATGCGCGAAACCCTTGTGCACCCGGTAGCTGATCGCGCGGTCGTTGTAGAGGGACGCGAAGACCTCCTTCATCTTGTGAAGGACGTCCTCGATGCCGACCACGTTCAGGAAGGTCTCCTGCTGACCCGCGAAGGAGGCATCCGGCAAATCCTCCGCAGTGGCCGACGAGCGCACGGCGAAACTTGCCTGCGGATTGCCGGCCGAAAGGGTTGCGAACGCAGATTCGATCGCCTTCTGCAGATCGGCCGGGAAAGGCTGGGCCTCGACCATCGACCGGATCTCGGCGCCGGCTGCGGCAAGCGCGCGAACGTCTTCGGTGTCCAGCTTTGCCAGACGCGCATTGATCTTGTCGGCCAGGCCGTCATGCGCCAGGAACTGGCGGAAGGCATGGGCGGTGGTCGCGAAGCCCGTCGGGACGCGCACACCCTGCGGCAACTGGGAAATCATCTCGCCGAGGCTGGCGTTCTTGCCACCGACCGACTCGACGTCGGTCATCCTCAGGTTTTCGAACGGTACGACCAAGGCGGTCGCTTCGAAGAGTGCAGACATGGGAAAGCTCCAGAAGTTGAAACTGATGCTGCATGCAGGCGGCGCAACGCGATCATTTTTGTTGCTCTGGGCGCTGGGGCGGATGCATGGGAGGAATTCGGGCGGGGATCGAACGGCGGGATTCCCGATAATGGGCCGGATTGTAGGCGCGCCGCGATCCGGCGCGCGGTTCCGGACAAGGCCCACAGATCATGCACACGCGCACCGTTTTTTTTGTTTCCGACGGGACTGGCATCACGGCCGAAACCTTCGGCAATGCCGTTCTCGCCCAGTTCGAGATGAAGCCGCGCCATGTGAGGCTGCCCTTCACCGACACTGTGGACAAGGCGCATCAGGCGGTCCGGCGAATCAACCACACCGCGGAACTGGAAGGCGTTCGCCCCATCGTCTTCACGACGCTGGCCAACATGGAAGTGCTCGGGGTGATCGAGACCGAGTGCAAAGGCATGCTGCTCGACATGTTCGGTACGTTCGTCCGGCCGCTGGAGATCGAGCTGGCCATGAAATCGAATCACCGGATCGGCCGCTTCAGCGATGTGAGCAAAAGCAAGGAATACAACGAGCGGATCCAGGCGATCGATTTCAGCCTGGCGCATGACGACGGCCAGAGCAACAGGGATCTCGAGAGCGCCGACGTCATTTTGGTGGGCGTCAGCCGCAGCGGGAAGACGCCTACTTCGCTCTACCTGGCCATGCAGCACGGATTGAAGGCCGCCAACTACCCGCTGATTCCAGAGGACTTCGATCGCAGGCAATTGCCCCCTGCACTGCTGCCGCACCGCAAGAAGATCTTCGGCCTCACGATCCAGCCGGAGCGCCTGGCTGAAATCCGCAACGAGCGCCGCCCCAATTCCCGCTACGCCAGTATCGAAAACTGTCGACATGAAGTCAGCGAAGCCGAGGCGATGATGCGACGAGCCGGCATCCGCTGGCTCTCGACCACCACCAAGTCAATCGAAGAGATCGCAACGACCATCCTGCAGGAGTTGCGGCCAGAGCGCCTCACCTACTGAGGCGCCCAGCCCGACATCAGGCGGCCACGGGCTCCGCCTCGGCGGGTGCCGACGTCCGGATCAGGTGGTCGAAGGCGCTCAGCGCCGCCTTCGCACCTTCGCCGGCCGCAATGATGATCTGCTTGAACGGCACGGTCGTCGCATCGCCCGCCGCAAACACCCCAGGGACCGAGGTCTGGCCACGCGCATCCACGATGATCTCGCCGTGCTTCGACAGTTCGACTGTTCCCTTGAGCCAGTCAGTGTTCGGAACAAGCCCGATCTGGATGAACACGCCTTGCAGCTCCACCTGATGACTCTGGCCAGTCGCGCGGTCCTTGTAGGTCAGGGCGTTGACCTTCTGCTTGTCGCCGTTGATTTCCGTGGTCTGCGCATTGGTGATCACCGTGACGTTCGGGAGGCTGCGCAGCTTGCGTTGCAGCACCGCGTCAGCGCGCAGTTGCTTGTCGAATTCGATCAACGTGACGTGGCCGACGATGCCGGCCAGGTCGATTGCTGCTTCGACACCCGAGTTGCCGCCGCCAATCACCGCAACCCGCTTGCCCTTGAACAGTGGGCCATCGCAGTGCGGGCAGTAGGCCACACCCTTGTTCTTGTATTCCTGCTCGCCCGGCACATTGATGTTGCGCCAACGCGCACCAGTCGAGATCACGACTGAACGGCTCTTGAGCGAGGCGCCGCTTTCGAGCTTGACCTCGATCAGGTCACCGGACGGCACGAGCGCCGCAGCGCGCTGCAGATTCATGATGTCCACGTCGTAGTCGCGCACATGCTCTTCAAGCGCGAGCGCGAACCTGGGGCCCTCGGTTTCCTTGATCGAGATGAAGTTCTCGATCCCCATGGTGTCGAGCACCTGTCCGCCGAAGCGCTCCGAAGCCACGCCGGTGCGAATTCCCTTGCGCGCCGCGTAAACGGCAGCAGCGGCGCCCGCTGGCCCGCCACCCACGATGAGCACGTCGAACGGATCCTTTGCGGCAATCTTCTTCGCCTCGCGCTCCACGCCGCTGGAATCCAGCTTCGCGAGAATTTCTTCCAGGGTCATGCGGCCTTGGCCGAACTCAGTGCCATTCAGGAACACCGTCGGCACCGCCATGATCTGGCGCTCCTTGACTTCGTCCTGGAACAGCGAGCCATCGACCATCGTCGTCTTGATGCGCGGGTTCTGAACCGCCATGAGGTTCAGTGCCTGCACGACGTCCGGGCAGTTGTGGCACGTGAGCGAGATATAGATCTCGAATTCGAGATCGCCGTCGAGTGCACGGATCTGATCGAGCACGGCCTGCTCGACCTTTGGCGGGTAGCCGCCAACCTGCAGCAACGCCAGCACCAGAGAAGTGAATTCATGTCCCATCGGCAGACCGGCAAAGCGCGGGCCATGGTTTTCGCTCGGGCGGTTGATCGAGAAAGACGGCTTGCGATGGTTGTCACCGCGGCTTTCAAGAACCTTGATGAGCGAAGACGACTCCGCCACGTCCTTCAACAGTGCCTGCAGGTCGCTGGAGGCCTTGCTGTCGTCGAGCGATGCGACGATTTCGATCGGTTGCGTGATGCGATCGAGGTAGCTTTTGAGTTGCGATTTGGTGCCTGCGTCGAGCATGTGGACTCACTTCTGAATGCGAACGGAAACAAAAAGGCCCGGGAGCTTGCGCGCCCGGGCCACGGCGCGGGAAGACTGCTTAGATCTTGCCGACGAGGTCGAACGAAGGCTTGAGCGTTTCAGCGCCTTCGGTCCACTTGGCGGGGCAAACTTCACCCGGGTGAGCAGCGACGTATTGCGCAGCCTTCACGCGGCGGAGGAGTTCGGCAGCGTCGCGACCGATGCCGTTGTCATGCACTTCGATCGTCTTGATCTTGCCGGCAGGATCGATAACGAAGGTGCCGCGGTATGCAAGACCGGCGTCCTCACCCTCTTCGATCAGCACCTGGAAGGCGCGTGCCAGTTGCTGGCTCGGATCGCCGATCAGCGGGTACTTGACCTTGCCGATGGTTTCCGACGTGTCGTGCCAGGCCTTGTGCGTGAAGTGGGTGTCGGTCGACACGCCGTAGATTTCGACGCCCAGCTTCTGGAATTCGGCGTAGTTGTCAGCGAGGTCGCCGAGCTCGGTCGGGCACACGAAGGTGAAGTCAGCCGGATAGAACACGACAACAGACCACTTGCCCTTGAAGCTCTCTTCGGAGACGGGCACGAACTTGCCGTTGTGATAGGCGGTGGCCTTGAAAGGCACGACTTCGGTGTTGATCAGGGACATTGATGAGTTCCTAGTTGGCTAATGAAAAAGGCGAGCCATCAGTATAACTACTAATACACGCCTTCTGATAGCCATGACCTATTAAATGCATTGGGCGCCCCTATGCGCAGCATCGTCTCGGCAAACCCCAATGCGAACGCCTATCAGCATCACACTCATGCAGACCGCCCGCGCATGGGATTGGCTTGCAGCGCGACTGATCCCGTTCACAATCGATCGTTTCAAGAAGAAGGAAAAGATCATGAAGGGCGACCCACAAGTCATCGATCATCTACAGGCTCAACTCAAGAATGAGCTGACTGCAATCAACCAGTACTTCCTCCACTACCGGATGCTCAAGCACTGGGGCCTCGACAAGCTGGCCAAGAAGGAATATGAGGAGTCCATCGGCGAGATGAAGCATGCGGACAAGCTAATGGACCGCATCTTCATGCTCGACGGACTGCCGAACCTGCAGGATCTCGCCAAGCTCAACGTAGGCGAAGACGTTCCAGAGATCCTCGAATGCGATCTCAAGGCGGAAGTGGGAGCGCAGGCCACGATCAAGGCTGGCATTGCACACTGCGAATCAGTGCGTGACTACGTGTCTCGCGACATCCTTCAGGAAATACTGGACGACACCGAGGAACACATCGACTTCCTCGAAACGCAGATCGACCTGCTCGGCAAGGTCGGGCTGCAGAACTACCTCCAATCCCAGATGGGCGAGATCGAGTAAGTCGCTCAGTCATCTCCCGCGCCCTCGCCTTTTGTTGGCCGGGGCGCTTTTTTTTGATTCGCCGGATCGAACCGATTCACCTTTCCTCGGCCGCAGCGACAGGCGCCCAGACACGGCAAGTTGGACTGCTCCCCTTTGGGGTTGATAGTTATTGCAAATGCGAAGAATTCGTATTTATAATCGTGCCCTCTTCAGTACAGCCAGCAAGTCGCTTACAGGCCATGATCGTTTGCGTATGTCGCCGAGTCTCCGACCGTGAAATCGCACGCCACGTGCGAGCCGGCATGACGTTCGACGAAGTGCAGTTTGAACTTGGTGTTGCCACTCAATGCGGTCAATGCGAAGGTTGCGCGCGCGAAGTAGTCGCTCAGTGCAGCGCCTCGCATCCGATCGCAGCGCTCCATCGCGATACCGGACCAACAGCGATCCAGCTTGCCAATTCCATCAAGGAAAGCAAAGCATGGAACTCTTCGCGGCCCTCGGCGGCAGTCTGATCTTTGTCGCCAGCTCGGTCTGGTGGATTCTTCGCAAGTAACTCGTAGCGGTTTTGCTGCAACGGGCACCTCCAAGGGTGCCCGCACTCCAATGGCTCATCGTGTCTGACCGCTTTTCAGCTCCCCCTTCTGCCCTCGGGCTCTCGCGAAACGCCGTCATTGCGGGCGGCGTGGTGTTATTGCATATCGCTGCCCTTTGGGCGCTGCAGAGCGGACTTCTGCGCCGCGCTGCTGAAATCGTGATCCCGGTCGAGATCCTCAGCGAATTCGTCGAGCCTCCCAAGCCCAAGGAACCGCCGCCGCCACCGCCTCCCCCACCGGAGCCCAAGCGGCAGATCACCAAGACGCCTCCGCCACCTCGGCCGCAGGCGATTCGCGAGCCCAAGCCCGCTCCCAACGCGCCGACCGGCAGCCTCGAGCCACCTCCGCCGCCGGCGCCCATCGCCGCACCCGCACCGCCGGAGCCACCTGCTCCGCCGCCCGCGCCACCAGCACCGCCTTCGGTTCAGTTGCCGTCGAGCAACGCTGATTACCTGCAGAACCCGAAGCCGGTCTATCCAGCGATGAGCAAACGCCTCGGCGAACAGGGCAAGACGATCGTGCGCGTTCTCATCGGTGTGGACGGCCTACCCAAGCAGGCAAGCATTTTTCGGTCAAGCGGCTACGAGCGACTGGACGAGGCAGCACGCCAGGCCGTCATGAGTTGGCGCTACGTGCCAGGCAAGCGCAATGGCGTCGTTGAACCGATGGAGTTCAACGTCCCGATCAACTGGGTTCTCAATTAAATTTTCTGGAGTAGCTTCGTATGGATTCCCAATTTGGCCTGATGAACGTCTGGCATCAAGGTGACTTCGTCACCAAGGCCGTGGCAGTGCTGTTGATCGGCATGTCGCTCGCATCCTGGATCGTCATCCTGATCAAGGCGCTCGACGTCGTCCGGTACAAGCGTCTCGCCAAGCATTCGCAGGATTTCTGGCACAGCGAAGACTTCGCGACCGCGCTCAACAAGCTTGGCAGCGATGACGGCAATCCTTTCCGTGCGCTCGCGCTCGAAGGCCGCGAAGCTGCAGCTCATCATCGCAACACCAAGGCGCATCTCCATGACGCACTGGACGTGAGCGACTGGATCACGCGCGCACTTCGCAACGGCATCGACGAATTCACTGCTCGCCTGCAGACGGGTCTCGCCGTGCTGGCGTCGGTTGGCTCGACCGCGCCGTTCATCGGGCTGTTCGGCACGGTGTGGGGGATCTATCACGCCCTGATGAGCATCGGCTCCGCCGGCCAAGCAACGATCGACAAGGTCGCCGGCCCCATTGGCGAGGCACTGATCATGACGGCCCTGGGCTTGGCGGTCGCGATCCCTGCCGTGCTCGGCTACAACGCCCTCGTCCGCGGCAACAAGTTCGTGCTGACCAAGCTCAATAGCTTCGCCCACGACCTGCATGCCTACTTCGTGACTGGCGCGCGTGTTCAGAGCGGCGGAGAAGCCACAGTTGTCGCACTCAAGAAGGGCTGATCACCATGGCCTTCGGAACCCAAGACGAGCCCGATGAGGTGATGAACGAGATCAACATGACGCCGCTGGTCGACGTCATGCTGGTTCTTCTGATCATCTTCATCATTACCGTGCCGGTCATGAAGCACGCGGTGAACATCGACCTGCCGCGCGCGAGCAGCGAACCGGAGCAGACCAAGCCGCAGAACATTCTGTTCACGGTCGCCGCTGATGGGAGCTACTACTGGAACGAGCAGAAGATCGAGGATTCGGAATTGCTCCCGCGCATGGCCGCTGAAGCCGCGAAGGATCCCCAACCCGAACTGCACATCCGCGGCGACAAGGCTGTGCGTTACGAGCGCGTTGCGCAAGCTATGTCGGCCGCTCGGGAAGCGGGCGTGCGCAAGATCGGTTTCGTGACCGAGCCTGATTCAAAGTGATGCGACGCTGAGCGAACCCGCTCAGCGAAAAAATCTATCGCGACGATTGACTTTTTATTGCGAATCATTATCATTTGCACATCGCCTCGATAAACGGGATTTTCAAGATGCAAGTAACGCCAAATGCCTTTTCCGTCCTGAACCACCCTTCGCTGGACCAATCCGGCGGTGGCCGTGCTTCCAGTGATGCGGCTGTGCGTCCCGCCCCGCTCGTCGAAAGCGCTGAGCTTCTCAAGGGCAACAAGACCGTGGGCATCATGCACAACGGTTCCCTCTATCGCTTGCAAGCCACCAAATTCGGTAAGCTGATCCTGACCAAGTAACGTCAGCTCGCCCCTCGCGCAAGTTTCATCGTGGGGCGACTCAAGGAGACCATCTCCGAGGGTCGTTTTTTGCTAGCCAACGGTTCGCCGACTAGCCATGCACTTTTTTCCATAGTGGACACCAAATAAAAACGCCGACCCTGGGTCGGCGTTTTTCATTTGAGCCTACTGATCAAAGACCGAGTGCAGCGATTCCAGCTCGCGCGATCTGCGCGTCCTCGTTCGATTTGACGCCGCTCACACCAACCGCACCGATGACGTGTCCGTCCTTCACGATCGGCACACCGCCTTCAAGCAGACCCTGAACGCCCGGCGCAGTGAGGAAGGATGTGCGACCGCCATTGATCATGTCCTCGTAGGTCTTGCTTTCGCGGCGCCCCATTGCAGCGGTATGGGCCTTGGCGGGCGCGATGTGGGAAGAAAGCGCTGCGGCGCCGTCGAGGCGCTGCAACCAGAGCAGATTGCCGCCGTCGTCAGCGATCGCGATGGTCACTGCCCAATTGTTCTTGACGGCTTCGGCTTCGGCGGCCGCAGCGATCGCCTTGACATCGGCGAGTTCGAGGAAAGACTTGGTTTTCATGGATCGTCCCAGAAAGTTGCGCAACCTAGAAGCATAGCGCTCGCAAGTGGTCGATCGCGAAGCCTGCTAACACCGTTCGAATCCAGGTATTTGTTTTTGCGCCCTCTTGTGGCGCCCTAGAATGCGCCCCAACTGCGCGCTGCAGCACATTTGTGGAGTTTCAGCAATGAACGATCCTGTCAACACACTCGCCACCTCCGCCGGCTACGGCCAGGCACTGCCCCAGGCGGAGCGTCATCGCGTTCTGCGCAACACCTATTGGCTTCTCGCCCTGAGTCTCCTTCCGACGGTTCTCGGCGCGTGGCTCGGGGTTGCTACGGGCATCACCCGCTCGCTCACGGGCGGCGTCGGACTGATCGTGTTCCTCGCTGGCGCCTATGGCTTCATATTCGCGATCGAGAAGACCAAGAATTCCGGTGCCGGCGTTCCAGTGCTCCTGGGCTTCACGTTCTTCATGGGCCTGATGCTCTCGCGCCTGATTGCGATGGTGCTCGGATTCAAGAACGGGCCCGAGCTCGTCATGACCGCATTCGGTGGCACTGCCGGCGTGTTCTTTGTCATGGCGTCCCTCGCGACGGTGGTCAAGCGCGATCTTTCAGGGATGTCCAAGTGGCTGTTTGTCGGCGCCATGGTGTTGATGGTCGGCGCGATCATTAACGTCTTCGTCGGTTCGACCGCGGGCATGCTCGCAATTTCGGTCGCGGCGATCGGCATCTTCTCGGCGTACATGCTGTACGACCTCAAGCAGATCATCGACGGCGGCGAAACCAACTACATCAGCGCGACCCTCGCGCTGTACCTGGATCTGTTCAACGTCTTCCAGAGCCTTCTGTCGCTGCTGGGCATCCTGGGTGGCGAGCGCGACTGAACTGAAAGCGCCTCGCTCCACCAAAAAAGGGGCCTGACGGACCCTTTTTCATGCCAGATCGAACACCGCGATTGACTCGACGTGCGCGGTGTGCGGAAACATGTTCACCACGCCCGCAAACGTGCATCGATAGCCGGCCTGATGGACCAGCAAACCCGCATCGCGGGCCAGTGTCGACGGATTGCAGCTCACATAAACGATGCGCTTGGGCGGCACCCATCCCGCCTTCAGTTCCGGCTGTTGATGCAGGTCCGCCAAGGCCTTCGCCAGCGCGAACGCGCCTTCGCGCGGCGGATCGACCAACCACTTTTCAGCGGAGCCGTCAGCCACAAGCATTTCAGGCGTCATTTCGAACAGATTGCGTGCGACGAAGCGGGTCGCGGCAAGTTCGCGCCGAGTCGCCGTGGCGGGACGGTTCCGTTCGAAATTGTCTGTCGCACGAGCCACCAGCGTGTCGCTGCCTTCGATGCCCAACACTTCGGCCGCCCGACTCGCGAGCGGTAGCGTGAAGTTGCCCAGCCCGCAGAACCAGTCGATGACCCGTTCGTCCGGTTGGACGTCGAGCAACCGGAGCGCCCGACTGACGAGCACCCGATTGATGTGCGGATTGACCTGGGTGAAATCCGTCGGCTTGAACGGCATTCTGACGCCGAACTCG
The DNA here is from genome assembly GCF_014192575.1 of Variovorax sp. Sphag1AA. Classification (GTDB taxonomy): domain Bacteria; phylum Pseudomonadota; class Gammaproteobacteria; order Burkholderiales; family Burkholderiaceae_C; genus Variovorax. The sequence continues at coordinate 81,769 of NZ_JACHYC010000004.1, forward strand.
GGCAATTCATAAGCCAGCCCCGCGCCGCCTTCCTCGAGCAACTTGACGGTGTCCGGCCCCTTGGCCTGCAGCCACCATTGCACGCCCTCGTGCTGCACCGCGAATGCCTTCAGGCGATCAATGTCCGCACCCGACAGGGGCTCCAGATGTCGCAGCACGAGTGCAATCACTCCCAGACCAAGCCCATCCGTCGCATCGCCGCATGCGAGTTCGATCTGCGGACAGGTATCGCGCGCATCCAACGAACCGATCAGCTCACGCAGCGGCATCAGCATGTCGCTGACCTGCCGCGGCAGCACTGGGCATACCTTCATGTCCGCCAGATAGCGGCTCTTGCGCTCATGGAAGCCGATGAGCACCGTCCCCTTCTTGATCACATGTCGCACCGAAAGGCGCGCGCGATACCGGTAGTGCCATGCCGGCCCTTCAAGCGGACGCAGGATGCTCTCAGGCCGGACTTTGCCGAGGTGCCAAAGGTTGTCCTCCAACGCCCGTTGCTTCACGGCCACTTGCGCAGCGGCATCGAGGTGCTGCATCTTGCAGCCACCGCAGGCACCGGCATGCAAGCCGAAGTGCGGACAACCAGGCCGCACGCGCTGGGACGACTCGCGGCCGATCTTCGTGACCGTGCCCTGCTCCCAGTTGTTCTTCTTGCGGTGCACATTGAGTTGCACCTGCTCGAAGGGCAATGCGCCTTCGATGAAGACGACCATTCCGTTTGCCTTGTGCGCTACGCCCTGCGCATCGAGATCGAGCGATTCGACCTGCAGCCATTCATCGTTGGAGCGCTGTTGCTCCTCGTTCTTCACTTTCGAATCCGTCATTCCCCGATTGTCTCAGGCAGCGCGCCCGAGTCCGGAGCTCACAGAAGAGCGTCGCGCTGTACGCCGGCCCGCGCCAACTGCCGTCGCATCTTGGCAAGCGCCTCGTTCTGAATCTGCCGTACCCGCTCGCGCGTCAGACCAAGGCGAACGCTCAACACCTCGAGCGTTTCAGGATCGCGGTCATGCAGACCGTAGCGGCCTTCGAGCACCTCGCGTTCACGCTCGGTGAGAGCCAGGATCCAATGATCGAGGAGCCGCTCGATCTCATGCGTCTGCGTGACCCCGGTGGGATCGCCCCCCTCATCGTCCGACGCCACCGTGTCGGCGAGCGTGAAGCTGTCTTCACCACGATCACTGCCGGCGTCCAGCGAACGCGGCGCCTCTGCGAGCGCCAGAAGATCAGCCACTTCCTGGACTTCGCGGCCCAGCAACGCGGCAACATCTTCGACGCGAATGCCGTCAGGTCGACGGGCCAAGAACTCGGGATCACCCTCCAGCGTCCGACGTGCGCGCATCACTTGCTGCAGTTCGCGCACGACATGAACCGGCAGACGGATCGCGCGCGCCTGCATCATCGCGGCACGTTCGATCGATTGCCGGATCCACCAGGTCGCGTAGGTGGAAAAGCGGAACCCCCGCTCCGGCTCAAACTTGTTGATCGCATGCATCAGCCCGAGGTTGCCTTCCTCGATCAGATCCGCCATCGGTACGCCGCGACCGAGATAGCCCTTGGCGATGTTCACGACGAGGCGAAGGTTGTGCTCGATCATGGACTGCCGCGCGGCGAAGTCCCCGCCCCGCGCAGCGCACGCGGTTCGATACTCCTCCTCGGGAGTGAACAGCTCGGTCCGGCGAATTTCACGCAGGTAAAGCGTGAGCGAATCGCCGCTCTCACCCGAAAGGTCGACAGCGACCGCGCTTCGCAGGTTCTCGTCGCGCCCGTCGCTTGCTACGCCGTCGATCGGATCGTGGGCGTTCGTGTTCCCGGATTCACCAGCGTGTCCGAATTCGTGAGCCGATGTTCCGCCGTTACCCGCCGCTCGCCGCACGACCGGAGTGCGATAAGGGCGAGAGTTGGCCATGGCACGTTAGCGTGGCGGCAGGTACCGAGCCGGGTCGACCGGCTTGCCCTGACGGCGTATTTCGAAGTGCAGCTTGACGCGGTCAGCGTCGCTGTTGCCCATCTCGGCAATCTTCTGTCCCTTCTGCACGGACTGGTCCTCCTTGACCAACAGCGTACGGTTGTGCGCGTAAGCGGTCAGATAGGTGTTGTTGTGCTTCAGGATGATGAGATTGCCGTAGCCCCTCAAGCCGGCGCCGGCGTAGACCACGCGACCATCTGCAGCCGCGAGAACCGAATCGCCGGCCTTGCCGCTGATGTCGAGGCCCTTGTTCTTGGCCTCGTCGAAGCCCGCGATCAAGGTACCTTGCGCAGGCCAGATCCAACCCACATCCTCGTCACCCGATGCCGATGCTGCGGGCGGAGTCGGCGATGCGGTCACAGGCGCGGGCGGCTTGGCGGTGCCATTTGTGGTCGCATTGGCAGACGACGCAGCCGCGGCAGCCGTGGCGGGTGCGACGATTGGTTGCGTCACCGGTCGGGAGGCGGCGCCAGATGCCTCCGTGGTCGATGCGACCGGCGGTGCCAACGGCGCCGCTGCCCCACCCACAGGCGGGATCACACGCAACACCTGTCCCACTTCGATAAGGTCAGGGTTGTCGAGATTGTTCCACTTCGCGATGTTCTGCCAGCTCTGGCCTGTCTCCGCACCAATACGGCGAATCGTGTCGCCGGGTCGCACCGCGTAGTAGCCGGGCTTGCCGTAGTTTTCGATGCCTGGCAGCGGCTTGCCCGACGGATCGGTGGTAATCGGGGGCACACCGATCCCAGGTTGGACGCTCGTTGTGCCAGCAGCAGGCGCGCGTGTCATCGCGCCGCGATCCTCGACAGGCACCGGTCCGCTCGGCGTTGAACATCCCACAATCACGAGCGCAACTGCCAGCGTCATGCCGGCAAGCCAGCCCCGATTGCCAATACCCTGCATGTGTTCTTCCTTCAAGCAATTCCCGATTTTAGGGGGACAAAGTGAACCGCCTCAAGAACGCGGCGCTCGATTCCACGTGCGGTTTTGTCAATGACAACGAGGGCTTGTCCGCCGGTCGATGATCGGGTCGGTGCGACGATCCTGCCGCCCACGGCGAGTTGTGCGACCCACGCTTCGGGCACTGCCTCTCCGCCTGCTGCAGCGATGATGCCGGCGTACGGCGCGCCCTTGGCGTAGCCGACCATTCCATCTCCCAACAAGAGGTGAACGGTCGCGAGACGAAACGGCCGCAGATTCGCGCGCGCACGCTCGTGAAGCCCTCGCAGTCGCTCGATGCTGTAGACCTCGCTCGCCACATGACTCAGCACTGCAGCCTGATAGCCGCAGCCCGTGCCGATCTCGAGGACGCGACCCAATCGATCGGCCGGTTTGTTCGCGAGCGAAGGCGCTCCGAGCAACAGCTCGATCATGCGCGCAACCACGTTCGGCTTTGAGATGGTCTGCCCCAGTCCGATCGGCAGGCTGGTGTCTTCGTAGGCCTGATTGACCAGCGCACTATCGACAAACATGTGTCGCTCGACCGTGCCCATTGCCCGTAGCACGCGCCCATCGGCGATGCCTTGAGCAGCAAGGCGTTGCACCATGCGCGCGCGCACAGCATCCGATGCCATGGATGGTGTCGCGTGCACCGTGGGTCTCGCGGGCGTTGGCGAAGTCCGTCCGCGAACTGCCGGAGGTGCCCCGGTCGTCAGCCGCGCCGGGAATCCAGGACGTTGGCCTGCCATGTCAGGAAGACTCGCCGAGTCTCGCCACCGTGTCTCGCCAGTTGCCCAGACAGGCATGGTCGGTCAGGTCGATCTGCAATGGCGTCAATGCGACATGGCCCGCCGCCGTCGCATGGAAGTCGGTGCCCTCTCCACTGTCCTTGGCGCCACCTGCGCCGGCGATCCAATACATGGTCTCGCCGCGCGGGCTATCCTGGGTGATCACTTTCTCGGCGGCATGACGGCGGCCGAGCCTGCACACCTTCACCGGCTTCAACTCTTCGAATGGCAGGTTGGGGATGTTGACGTTGAGCAGGAATGCAGGGCCGCCGATCATCTTCTCGCGTTTGATCTGCTGGACGAGTCTTCTGGCTGCACGGGCGGCCGCATCGATGTGCGCCCAACCCTTTTCGATCTGGGAGAAGGCAATGGCAGGAATGCCGAACAGATAGGCCTCCATCGCCGCACCGACGGTGCCAGAGTAGATCGTGTCGTCACCCATATTGGCGCCGTTGTTGATGCCCGAAACCACAAGGTCCGGTTTGTAGTCAAGCAAGCCCTTCAGGGCGATGTGCACGCAATCCGCCGGCGTACCGGTCACATAGCGAAAACCGTTGTGCGCGGCATGCACGTATAGCGGCGCAGCAAGCGTCAGTGCGTTGGACTTGGCGCTGTTGTTGTGCTCGGGTGCGACCACCTCGACGTCAGCCACATCCTTCAATGCGTCGTGCAGCGCCACGATGCCTGGAGCCTGGTAACCGTCGTCGTTCGAAATAAGTATCTTCATGGGCGTCTGGAAGTCCGAAAGATTGTAGGCGGCAGGTGCGTCGCGGCTGGGACAACAGCGCCCTTGCCCGAGGCCTATCATGGCCCGCTCTCTCAATCATCACCCCCGCCTCATCTACAGGAGACACGAGCATGCATGCATGGCTCTGCGAAAACCCCGTCGGCGTCGATGCGCTGACATGGAAAGAACTGCCGACACCACAGCCAGGCCCCGGCCAGGTCCTGGTCGAAATCAAGGCAGCGAGCCTGAACTTTCCCGATCTTCTGATCGTCCAGAACAAGTACCAGATCAAGCCCCCGCTGCCGTTCGTGCCAGGATCTGAATATGCCGGCGTGGTCGCGGCGGTCGGCGAAGGCGTCAAGAACCTGCGCGTGGGTCAGAACGTCGCCTGTCTTTCCGGCACTGGCGGCTTTGGCACTCACACGCTCGCACCAGCGGCCCTGTGCATGCCATTGCCCGACGGATTTGGTCATGTCGATGCGGCTGCATTCATCATGATTTACGCGACGTCATGGCATGCGCTGATGGATCGCGCCCAATTGAAGGCCGGTGAAACCGTCCTGGTTCTCGGCGCCGCAGGTGGCGTCGGCACGGCTGCAATTCAGATTGCAAAAGCGGCCGGCGCCAAGGTGATCGCCGCGGCCTCCACCGATGAGAAATGCGAGCTTTGCAAGTCCATTGGCGCAGATGCGACGATCAACTACACGACCCACGGTCTTCCCAATGCATTCCGCGATGCAGTCAAGGCCGCGACCGACGGCAAAGGACCCGATGTGATTTACGACCCGGTCGGCGGCGAATTCGCCGAGCCCGCATTCCGGTCGATTGGATGGCGCGGCCGCTATCTTGTCGTCGGTTTCGCTGCAGGCCCCATTCCCTCGCTGCCGCTGAATTTGGCGCTTCTCAAAGGCGCCTCGCTGGTCGGCGTGTTCTGGGGAGATTTCGCCAAGCGCGAACCCAAGGCGAATGCGCATATGATGGCCGAATTGGCCAAATGGTATGGCGAGGGAAAGATCAAGCCGGTGATCGACAGCACCATGCCTATGGCGGACCTGAAGGCTGCCTACGCGCACATGGGCTCGCGCGGCGTGAAGGGCAAGCTGGTCCTCGTCAACTGAGGCGCAGCGCGACAAGCCAACAAAAAAGCCCGCGAATCGCGGGCTTTTTTACTGAAGACCAGGGGTTACTTGATTTCGAAGTCCGACAGCGATTTCCCCGCAGCCAGCGCTTCCGTTACCCAGCGCGGCTTGCGACCACGGCCACCAGACCATGTCTCTCCTGTCGGGCTGCGGTACTTTGCAGCTGCCTTTGCAGGAGCCGCGACCACATTCCTTCTGCCGCCACGCGCCGCAAGTTTCAGATCGGAGGCAGTCAAACCGTATTCCGCGATCTTCCTGCGTACTTCCTCGATCACACCAGCCCGCTCTTGATTCCTGAGCTCTTCGGCTTGCTTGCGCAATTGCGCAATCTGCTCGTCGTGCTTCTTGATCTGGGAATTGATGTCGGCAAGGGTTGAGGCCATCGGTGCTAATCCTCCGAATTGGAAAGCAAAAATTTTAATTGAGATTCCAATTACAGCAACCGAGACGCGCAAAAAAAAGCGCCGACCCAAGGGTCGGCGCTTTTTGATCAATGCAGTTTGGGGTGGCTGATGGGACTCGAACCCACGACGACCAGAATCACAATCTGGGACTCTACCAACTGAGCTACAGCCACCGCAGAGCCCGCAATTGTAGCGTGAAAAAGCTACCTTTCGGCGCCGATCGCAGAATCAGATGGCTTCGGGACCAAGATTTCGGCCTTGAAGCGGTTCTTCAGCATGTCGTAGTAGGCGGCCGTCTCGGCGGCTCCCACAGCTTGCCCGAACTGTTCACCTTCCTGCTTGGCCACCTCCGGCGCGGGCGGCGTGCGCGGCACGTTCTTCACGACCCGCACGACGGCGAAGCCTTGGGCGCCCAGGTCGGCACCGACCAGCGCGGGCAACTTGGCACCGTCGGCCCGCAGCGCAGCCTCGATCACTTGCGGCGGTTGCGCCTGCGGCTCAAGCCGCGAGACCGTGACAGGAGAACCGAATGCGGCACCAGCCGGATCGGCCTGCCAAGCCTTGAGCTTGGCCGCCCCCTCCGCCTTCGCAAGGGCCGCCGAACGCTCAGCGACGAGCTGTGCGCGGACCTTTTCCTTGACTTCATCGAACGGCATTGCGCGCGCCGGCGAGTACTGCGTGACCCGGCCGGCCGCGAGCTGGTTCGCCCCGACCTCGATGGCCTCAGTGTTGTGCTTGCGCTCCAGCGAATCGGGCGCAAAAAGCGCGTTCAGGAAATTCCGGTTTGCCAGGGGGCCGGCAGCGCCCGGCGTAGGCACGCGTCGAACGTTGGTCGCCGTCTGGATGGTGAGGTTCAGCTTCTCCGCTGCCGGCTTCAGGCTGTCGGGCTGCTGATAGACGATATCGGTGAACGTTTCGGCCGCCTTGGCGAACTCCTGGGTCGCCTGTTGGCTCCGGACTTCGTTCTCGATCGTCGCACGGACCTTCTCGAACGGCGGCACAACTGCCGGCTTGATGTCACTCAAGTGAATGATGTGAAAGCCGAATTCGGATTCGACAACGTTGCTGATCTCACCCTTCTTGAGTGCGAACAACGCGTCCTCGAAAGGCTTGACCATGGCGCCGCGCGTCACGAAGTCGAGGTCACCGCCCTTCTCTGCGGAGACGGGATCCTGCGAATTCTTGCGCGCCACGTCCGCGAAGGTGGCAGGCGCCTTGCGAACTTCGGCGAGCAGTTCCTCTGCCTTTGCGCGAGCCTTCTCGCGGTCGGCGGCGGGTGCGCCTGCAGGAACGGCAATCAGGATATGGCTTGCGCGACGCTCTTCCTTGCTACCGAAGCGGGCGCTGTTCTGGTCGTAGTAGCTGCGCAGATCCGCATCGCTGATCGCGATGTTCTTCTTGGCTGCTTCGAGATCAAGCAGCAGGTATTCGACATTCGCTTCTTCCGGCGCCTGGAACTGCGCGGAATGATCCTTGTAGAAAGTCTGCAGATCTTCGTCGGTGACATTGACCTTGGAAGCGAAATCGGCCGGCTTGAAAAGCGCCACCTGGATCTCGCGACGGTCATAGAAAGCATTGAGCGTTGCAGCGGCTTGTGCGGCGCTCGCGAACGCAGTCCCGGAAATCCCGAGCGACACCTGCTGCGTCGCAAGCTCTGCGCGAATCGCGGCTTCGTATTGTTCCGGCGTGCGGCCGGTGGCCCGCATGAAGCCTTCGCGATCGAACTTGCCGTCAGGCGTCCGGAAGGCGGCGAGCCCGGTATTTTCCGCAAAGAGACGCGCAAGCCGTTCTTCGGAAACCGTCATGTTCGACTTCGCGGCGGCGGCTGCCAGCACGCGATCGCGAACCATGCGCTCCAGCGTGGCATAGCGCGCGGCGTCCGAATCGAGCATGGCGGGCTCGATGTTCGGCGCCTGCTGGCGGATGCGATCGACCTCGTTGCGGTGCTGTTGCTCCCACTCCGGGCGCGTGATGTCGGCGCCATCCACGCGCGCCACTTTCTCGGCCTTGCCGCTTCCCTCGTAGCGATTGACGCCGAACAGCACGAACGAAGGAATGATCAGCAAGAACAAGAACCCCATGATGATCTTGTTGTACTTGCGGAAGGAATCAAACATGCTGGAGCACTCTCTTTGACGGATTGCGAAACGGCAACAAAAAAGGCGAACGCTTTGTTCGCCTTTTGTGTCGGGTGGTGGGTGCTGAGGGGTTCGAACCCCCGACCTACGCCTTGTAAGGGCGCCGCTCTACCAGCTGAGCTAAGCACCCCACCGTAAACATCGATCTCAGTTCAATGCGTCCTTGAGCGCTTTGCCGGGACGGAACTTCGGAATCTTGGCGGCCTTGATTTTAATCGCGTCGCCGGTGCGCGGATTGCGACCGGTGCGCGCAGCGCGCTTGCCCACAGCGAAAGTACCGAAACCGACGAGCGACACCGAGCCGCCTTTCTTGAGCGTGGTCCGAATGGCGCCGATGGTGGACTCGAGTGCGCGCGTGGCGGCTGCTTTGGAAATGTCGGCGTTTTTTGCGATGTGCTCAATCAGTTCGGTCTTGTTCACAAGGGCCCCTTGTAGAAAAAATGTTGATCAGGGTCAGAAGCGATCACGTCCTCGCGACGAATGCCGCGAGGTGCGAATAGGAAATTGGGTGACAGTTCTGACGCGCCGGCAGCGCACTGCCGACAGGGATTACAACCACTGGTCTACGGGGTGTCAATACGACACTCACCCCATAGACCACAACGAGGAGCGCGATTCTAGTGGCCTTTTGCGATGCCCTTTCAGAGGGCCTCTGCAATGGCCTTTCCGAGATCGGTCGTGCGCCCGCTTCCGCCGATGTCGGGCGTCCTCGGTGCACCGCTTCCGGGGTCGAGAACCTTTTCGATGGCGGCCAGGATCGCATCGTGCGCAGCCTTGTGGCCAAGGAACTCCAGCATCATCGCGCCGCACCAGATCTGGCCAATCGGGTTGGCAATGCCCTTGCCGGCGATGTCCGGCGCAGAGCCGTGAACGGGCTCGAACAGCGAAGGCGTCGTGCGCTCGGGATTGAGGTTCGCGCTTGGCGCAATGCCGATCGTGCCGGTGCACGCGGGGCCCAGATCCGAAAGGATGTCGCCGAAGAGATTGCTCGCCACCACCACGTCGAAGAAGTCCGGCCGCTGCACGAAGTGCGCGGTCAGGATGTCGATGTGGAACTTGTCGAGCTTCACGCCTGGGTAGTTCTTCGACATCGCCGCGACCCGCTCGTCCCAGTAAGGCATCGTGATCGAAATGCCGTTGGACTTGGTCGCGCTAGTGAGATGCTTCTTCGGCCGCGACTGCGCGAGCTCGAACGCAAACTTCAGCACCCGGTCGACACCGAGGCGCGACATCACCGTTTCCTGAACCACGATCTCGCGCGCCGTGCCTTCGTACATGCGGCCGCCGATGCTCGAGTATTCGCCCTCGGTGTTTTCACGGACGATGTACATGTCGATCTCGCCCGGCTGTCTCGGCGTGCCGTCGCGGCGAACCACGGGCGCCACGATGCCGGGCATCAAGCGCGCCGGCCGCAGATTGATGTACTGGTCGAACTCGCGCCGGAACAACAGCAGCGAGCCCCAAAGCGACACATGGTCCGCAATCTTCTCGGGCCAGCCGACCGCGCCGAAGAAGATGGCGTCATGGCCGCCGATCTGCTCCTTCCAGTTGTCGGGCAACATCTTCCCGTGCTTCTCGTAGTAGTCCCAGCTCGAGAAATCAAAGTGATCGAACTTCAGGTCGATGCCGAACTTGCGCGCTGCCGCGTCGAGCACACGCAGCCCCTCGGGCACGGTTTCCTTGCCGATGCCGTCGCCGGCGATGACTGCGATTCGTTGGGTACTCATGACTCAATCCTTGTTGGTTGCGTTGAAAAACGAAAGGGCCTCGGCGACCAGTTCGGCGGGAGCTTCTTCGGGAATGTAGTGGCCGCAAGCCAGCGTACCGCCGGTGACGTCCCGCGCCAGGTCGCGCCAGTACGCGAGTACGTCGAAGCACCGACCCACCACACCATGCTCGCCCCACAACACCCGCAGCGGCATGTCCAGCTTGCGGCCGGCGGCGATATCGGCGCGATCATGTTCGAGGTCGATCGTGGCAGAGGCGCGATAGTCCTCGCAGATCGAGCGCGCCGTGCCGTCGATGGCCGCGCAGCGCTCGTACTCGGCGAGCGCTTCAGGCGCGAACGGCGCGAGCCCTGCGTGCCTTCCGCCCATCACGCTTCGTACGTAGCGCGCTGCATCTGACGCGATGAGTGCCTCCGGAAGCGGCGGCGGCTGGATCAGGAAGAACCAATGCCAGTAGGCGCGCGCGAAGGCTTCCGTGGTGTTCTGGTACATCGCCAGCGTCGGCGCGATGTCGAGCAGCATCAAGCGCTCGACTGCCTCGGGATGATCGGCCGCGAGCCGATGCGCGACGCGGGCGCCGCGGTCATGCGCGAGAACGCCGAAACGCTCGAAGCCGTGTGCTCGCATGACCGACAACGCATCAAGCGCCATCTCCCGCTTGCTGTATCGAACATGCGCCTCGTCCGCCTCGGGTCGACCGGAGTCACCGTAGCCGCGCAGGTCCATCGTGACCACGGTGAACTGCTGCGCCAGCATCGGCGCGACGCGATGCCAGATGGTGTGCGTCTGCGGGTGCCCGTGGAGCAGCAACAGCGGCGCACCGCTGCCTCCCACTTTCCCGTGCAGACGCACGCCGTCGCGCGAGAGATCGAAGGAAGTGAACGAAGCGAACATGGGGCGCATTGTGCGTTGCGCATTGCTCCCGCATCAAGCAACAATCGGCCAATTCATACTTTCCGACTTGGCAGCAATGGAACGCAGCGATCTGGAACTCGTCGTGGCCATCCGCGACCGCGGCAGCCTGGCGGCAGCGGCGCTCGCGCTCGACGTGGTTCCTTCGGTCGTGACCAAGCGACTGGGCGCGCTCGAAGCCCGGCTGGGGCAACGCCTGTTCGAGCGGACGACACGCAGGCTGAGCGCGACTGCGGAGGGCGAAGCGGTATGCCTGCATGCTCGCGCACTCCTCGACGGTTTTGCGGCGCTAGAGAACGAGCTCGGAGAGCGCCAGACCCAATTGAGCGGCACGATCCGGCTGGTCGCCACCTTCGGTTTCGGCCGGTTGTGGCTCGGGCCGGCGCTGGCCTCGTTCAACGAGCGCCACCCAGGCTTGCATATTCAGCTCACCCTTGCCGAGAGGCTTCCCGAGCTCGGCGCCGAGGGCTATGACGGCGCCGTGTGGTTGTGGGCGCCCCAAGCCCGTCATGCGGGGGATTGGGTAACGAGGCGGATCGCGCGCAACCAGCGCGTCCTCGCGGCCTCGCCCGCCTATCTGGCGCGACGAGGCGTCCCCGCCGACGTCGCCGCGCTCGCATCGCACGACTGCCTCGTGGCGCGTGAGAACAGCAGCGGCGATGAACGCGAATTCGCAGTCTGGACGCTGCGCCACCTCAAGGACGGCACCAATGCCCGCGTGCGCGTGCGGGGCCCGCTTTCCAGCAACTCAGGCGAACTGGTGCGCGATTGGTGCCTCGCCGGCCGGGGCGTGATGCTGCGCAGCCTCTGGGACATCGCACCCGGCCTCGCGTCCGGGCAACTCGTCCGCGTGCTGCCGCAGTTCGCGATGCCGGACGCCGACATCCAGTGGGTTGCACCTTGGCGGCCGAAAACACCGAAGCGCGTTCGGCTGCTGATCGATTTCCTCGTCGAGCGCTTCCGCAACGAGCCGTGGAAAGCCGCGGGCGGCCGCTTGCCCTGAAGCCCTTCAGCGCTGGCCGCGGACCGCGAGGCTCACGCCCACGGCCGTCATCGCGATGCCGACCAGCGTCATCGCGGTGATCGGTTCGGCGAACAGGATCCAGGCCATCACGGCAGTGCACGGCGGCACGAGGTACAACAGGCTCGTGACGGCGGTGGCGGTGCCACGCTGGATCAGCATGTAGAGCAGCGAACTGCCGCCGAGCGACAAGGCCAGCACCGACCACGCCATCGCGCCGCCCGACGACAGGTTCCATTGGATGTTCTCGGATTCCATCGCCGCAAAGGGCAAGGTCACGATGAACGCCGCGCCAAGCTGGATCGCGTTGGCGCTTCGCACGTCGCAGGGCGCCACGAATCGCTTCTGGTAGAGCGTGCCTGCGGTGATCGAGAGCAGCGCCGTGATCGCCAGCGACATCGTGAGCACGCTGACTTCGCCGCCCTGCTCCAGCTTGCGCCACACCACGAGCACCAGACCCGCAAAGCCGAGCAGCAGACCGAGCCATTGCCGGCCGGTGACCACGCCGCCGCGCAAGGATAGCCAGACCGCGGTCAGGACCGGCTGGATACCCACGAGCAGCGCGACCAGCCCCGATCCCATGCCGGCCCTGACGGCTGCCCACACGCCGCCCAGATAGCCCGCCTGCATCAGCACGCCGGTGACCGCGAGGTGCCCCCACTGAACGCGGTTGCGCGGCCAAGCGACGCGCGCGAGCACGACCCACACGAAGAAGCAGATCACCGAAAGCGCATAGCGCACGACGAGGAACTTGAGCGGAGGCGCGTAGGGCATGCCGTAGCGCGCCACGATGAAGCCGGTGCTCCAGATGAGCACGAAGACCCCCGGCATGGCCCGCAGCCAGCCCGCCGGGCGGGCCGTGTCGATCATTTGGCGCGCGCCCGGATCTCGGGAATGGCCTTTTGCAGGTAGTAGACCATCGACCAGACGGTGAGGACGGCGGAGATCCAGATCAGCCATTGCCCCCACGCGCCGGTGTCGATCACGCCAAAGAGCATGCCGTTGAAGAGCAGGAACGGAATCGCGACCATCTGCACCGTGGTCTTGATCTTGCCGACCATGTGGACCGCGACACTCTTGCCGGCACCGATCTGCGCCATCCACTCGCGCAGGGCCGAAATGGCGATCTCGCGGCCAATGATGATCAGCGCCACGAAGACGTCAGTGCGATTGAGATGCACGAGCACGAGCAGCGATGCGCAGACGAGGAACTTGTCGGCCACCGGATCGAGAAACGCACCGAAGGCGGAAGTCTGGTTGAGCTTGCGCGCGAGGAACCCGTCGAGCCAGTCGGTCGCCGCGAACACGATGAACATGACCGTGGCGATGAGATTGCGCGTCGGCTCCGATAGCGGCAGGTAGAACACACCCACGATCAGCGGAATCGCGACGATGCGCGCCCAGGTCATGATCGTTGGCAGGGTCCAGAACATTGCGAGGAGTATATGCACACCCCCAGCCTCGCCCACTTCGTGTGGCTCTGCACCCCCTTGCAGGGGGCAACGCCTGCGGCCCGGCAGGAGCCGGTTCCGCGGCGTTTCACGAACGGGGCCTGGCTGCGCCGGCCCCTCGCTCTCTCAATGCAGGGCTTTGTAGATTTCTTCGGCCAGGTCTTGGGCTATGCCTTCTACCGATGCGATGTCTTCTACGCTGGCGGCTGCTACGCCGCGGATGCCGCCGAAGCGTTGCAAGAGGCGCGCGCGGCGCTTGGGGCCGATTCCGGGGATGTCTTCGAGTTGGCTGCCGCCGACGCGTACCTTCGCGCGCTTGGCGCGCATGCCGGTGATTGCGAAGCGGTGTGCTTCGTCGCGGATTTGCGCGACGAGCATCAGCGCCGCCGAATCGCGGCCGAGGTAGACCTTTTCGCGGCCGTCGGCAAACACGAGTTCTTCGAGGCCGACCTTGCGGCCTTCGCCCTTTTCGACGCCGACGATCAAGGACAGCGGCAAACCGAGTTCGCTGAACACTTCGCGGGCCATCGACACTTGGCCCTTGCCGCCGTCGACCAGCACCAGGTCCGGCATGCGTGCCGATCGCGTGCCCGCGGGCGCGTCCGAACCTGCGCCAGCCGCATCGCCGGCGGGTGGCGCATCGGTCTCGGCGGCCATGGCCTCGGCGAGCTTGCCGTAGCGGCGATGCAGCACCTGGCGCATCGCGGCGTAGTCGTCGCCGGGGGTGATGCCGTCGATGTTGTAGCGGCGGTACTCACGGTTTTGCATCGCATGGTGCTCGAAGACCACGCACGACGCCTGCGTCGCTTCGCCGGCGGTATGCGAGATGTCGAAGCACTCGACGCGGAAGTTCTCGAGGTCGTCCGGCGCGAGTTCGAGCGCGTCGACCAGCGCGCGGGTGCGCGCCTGCTGCGATCCTTCTTCCGCAAGCAGCCGCGCGAGTTGCAGGCTGGCGTTCTTGCTCGCCATCTCCAGCCAGTGCCGCCGCTGCTCGCGCGGCTGGAACACTGCCGTGATGCGAGTCCCCGCCTGCTGGGAGATGGCCTCGATCAGCTCGCGGCTCACCAGTTCGCTGAGCACCAGCGTTGCCGGCACTGGCACGTCGATGTAGTGCTGCGCGATGAAGGCCTCCAGCACCTGCACCTCGACGGGCGGGGGCGGGAGGGCATCGTCATCTTCCGAACCCTCGCCGTGCTGGATCAGGGCGGCATCCTCGACGTGCACCGGGAAGTACGCCCGGTCGCCGAGATGCCGCCCGCCCCGCACCATCGCAAGATTGACGCAGGCCTTTCCGCCCTGGACCTTGACCGCAAGGATGTCCACGTCCTTGTCCGAAGCGATCTCGACCGACTGCTGGTGCAGCACGCGCGACAGCGCCGACATCTGGTTGCGCAGCTCGGCCGCCTGCTCGAATTCGAGCTTTTCGGCGTGCGCCATCATTCGCGCTTCGAGCTGGGTCAATACCGCCTGGGTGTCGCCCAGGAGGAAAGCCTCTGCATTGGCCACGTCCTGCGCGTAGTCCGGCGGCGAGATGTATCCAACGCACGGCCCGCTGCAGCGCTTGATCTGGTAGAGCAGGCAGGGCCGCGTGCGATTGCTGTAGACCGTGTCCTCGCAGGTCCGCAGCCTGAACACCTTCTGCAGGAGCTGGATCGATTCCTTCACCGCCCAGGCGCTCGGATAGGGCCCGAAGTAGCGGTGCTTGCGATCAACCGAGCCGCGGTAATACGCCAGCCGCGGAAACTCGTGCGACGCGATCTTCAGGTACGGGTAGCTCTTGTCGTCGCGAAACAGGATGTTGTAGCGCGGCTTGAGCGTCTTGATCAGGTTGTTCTCGAGCAGCAGCGCCTCGGCCTCGGAGCGCACCACCGTGGTCTCCATCCGCGCGATCTTCGAGATCATGTGGCCGATGCGCGTGCCGGCGTGGTTCTTCTGGAAGTAGTTCGCGACGCGCTTCTTCAGGTTGCGCGCCTTGCCCACATAGAGCACCGCGCCCGCCGAATCGAAATAGCGGTAGACGCCCGGCAGTTGCGGCAGTGCCGCGACTTCATTGAGCAGTTGTTCGGAATGCGTTTCTGACATCGGTTTACTGGGGAGCCGCTTCCACGGGCACCGGCTCGCACCGGACTTCGGTCTTCACGGAATTGGCGATGAAGCATGCGTCATGCGCCGCATGGTGCATTTCCTCGATCTGTGCAGTCGAGGGAAGGCGCTCGCCCGAGAACTGCACTTCTGGCCGCAGCGTGACAACGGTCATTACGATCTTGCCCGCCGCGTTGGCACCCATACGGCCGACGGCGCGGTCGAGGTAGCGCTCCACGCAGAAGCCTCTCGAAGCCGCGATCGACAGGAACCACAGCATGTGGCAACTCGACAGCGAAGCAACGAAGGCTTCCTCTGGATCGACGCCAGCAGGATCGGACAGCGGCACCGGCACCACGTGCGGCGACGACGAGCCCACCAGTTCGGCGCCGCCGTCGAAGCGGATCGCATGGCGGCGGCTGTATCGGTTGCCGACGAAGTCCTGGCCGTCGCGCCGCCAGGTGATTTCGGCTGTGTGCTGGGCCATGGATGCTGTCTCCGGTGAATCGTTTTGGGGCTGTAGAGTATCCCGCGATGCGTTGGGACATTTTCTGCAAGGTGATCGACAACCACGGCGACGTCGGCGTCTGCTGGCGGCTCGCGGCCGGGCTCGCGGGCCGCGGCGAAAAAGTGCGCCTCTGGATCGACGAACCATCCGCACTGGCATGGATGGCGCCCGCCGGATGCCACGGTGTCACGGTGGTTCATTGGACCGACCGCGACGCCGGGTGGCGCGCCGGCGGCGCACCGGCTCCGGATGTGCTGATCGAGGCGTTCGGCTGCGATCCGGCACCGGAGGTCATCTCGCTTTTCGCGAATCAGCAACAGGCCGAGGCGGCCCGGCATCGTTGGATCAACCTCGAATATCTCTCCGCGGAACCGTACGTCGAGCGGTTGCATCGCCTCCCCTCGCCAGTCTTCAGGGATCCCGGCGCGGGCCTGACCAAGCACTTTTTCTATCCCGGATTCACCAACGCGACCGGTGGCCTGCTGCGCGAAACCGACCTCATGGCGCGTCGCGAGCGCTTCGACCGCGCCGAATGGCTGGCAGCGCGCGGAATTCCCTGGCAAGGCGAAAGGCTGGTGTCGCTGTTCTGCTACGAACCACAAGCCCTCGGCAACCTGATCGGGCAACTGGAAAGCGCCGGCGAGCCGACCCGCTTGCTGGTCACCGCTGGCCGCGCCACCGCCGCACTCCCACCCGGGCCGGACCAGCGCGGGGCCCTGTCGATCTCCTGGCTGCCCTATATGTCGCACACCGATTTCGACCATCTGCTCTGGGCCTGCGACCTCAATTTCGTCCGCGGCGAGGATTCGCTGGTCCGCGCGCTCTGGGCGGGCGCGCCGTTCGTGTGGCAGATCTATCCGCAGGACGACGACGCGCACCACACCAAACTCGACGCCTTCCTCGACTGGTTGAACGCGCCACGCTCGCTGCGGGATTTTCATCACCGCTGGAACGGCTTTTCTCCGAGTCTCCTGCCCGTGCTCGACCGCGCGACGCTCGCGGAATGGGGCTCGGCGGCCCGTGCAGCGCGCGACTCTCTGCTGGAGCAGGAGGATCTTTTGACCCGCCTGATTCGTTTCGTGACCCAAAAAAGCTAAAATTACGGGCTTTGCGAAATTCCGGCCTGGACAGCCCCGATCGCCAGATCGCCCCCGGCACCAGCCCTTTTCGCCGAACCCGCCGCGGTGCAATTGCAACGAGCGGCCTACATCCAGAGATCCTGATTATGAAAATCGCTCAAGAAATTCGCGCCGGCAACGTGATCATGCACGGCAAGGACCCCATGGTCGTCCTCAAGACCGAATACAGCCGCGGCGGCCGAAATTCCGCCACCGTGCGCATGAAGCTCAAGAGCCTGATCGCCAACTTCAACACCGAAGTGGTCTTCAAGGCCGACGACAAGATGGAGCAGATCATCCTCGAGAAGAAGGAGTGCACCTACTCCTACTTCGCCGACCCGATGTACGTCTGCATGGACACCGAATACAACCAGTACGAAGTCGAAGCCGAGAACATGGGCGACGCCCTCAACTACCTCGAAGACGGCATGCCGGTCGAAGTGGTGTTCTACGACGGCAAGGCGATCTCGGTCGAACTGCCGACCAGCGTCGAGCGCGAAATCACCTGGACCGAGCCGGCCGTCAAGGGCGATACCTCGGGCAAGGTCATGAAGCCCGCGAAGATCGCCACCGGCTTTGAAGTCGGCGTGCCGCTGTTCGTCTCGCAAGGAGACCGCATCGAAATCGACACGCGCACCGGCGAATACCGCAAGCGCGTCTGAGCGATTTGAGCGCTCACTCTAAAAGGCTCCTCCGGGAGCCTTTTTTGCGTCCATGCACCATGAATGGGCCCGGAACCTGCAAGGCGCAAAATGCTCACCCGCTTCTCGCGCAAACACATGTCCAACAATACACACGACCTTCACGACAAACGGCTCGCCGACGCATGGGCCACCCTGCAGGCCCACGCGGACAAGGGACTTCCGCTCCATACCGATCCCTCGCGGCTGGCCTTCGCCGACCCTGAATTCCTCCTTCGCCGCGAAACGCGCGGCCTGCGCATGCAGCTCGAGCTCATGAAGCCCGACATCGAGATGCGCGCCCACGGCATCGAGAACACGGTCGTGGTGTTCGGCAGCGCGCGCTTCCGCAGCGAGGAAGAATCCGGCGCGCTGATCGCCCAGGCCGAAGCCTCGGGCGACACCGCAGCCGCCGAGCGCTGGCGCAGGCTCGCGCGGAGCTCGCACTACTACGAGAAGGCGCGCGCCTTCGGCAAGCTGGTGGCCCAGTACAGCAACGACCGCGATCCGGAAGACAAGCTCTTCATCTGCACCGGCGGCGGCCCGGGCATCATGCAGGCCGCCAATCGCGGCGCCTACGAAGGCGGCGGTATTTCAGTCGGCCTCGCGATCGCCCTGCCGATGGAGGAAGAAGCCAACCCCTACGTCACGCCGGCGCTGAGCTTCAAGTTCCACTACTTCGCGATCCGCAAGATGCATTTCATGATGCGTGCGAAGGCGCTGGTCGCTTTTCCGGGCGGATTTGGAACGCTGGACGAGCTGTTCGAGGTCATCACGCTCGTGCAGACGCGCAAGGCGAAGCCGGTGCCGATCGTGCTCTTCGGATCGGACTACTGGAAGCAGTTGATCAACTTCGAGTTCCTCGCTGAGGAAGGCGTGATCTCCCCGGGGGACGTGAAGCTCATCGAATACGTCGACGCGCCTGAGGACGCCTGGACATACATCAAGCGTTTCTATAAGTTGTAGCTCGCCCCCAGGCTCGCGCACTTCGTGTCGCTCTCCACCCCCTGCCGGGGGCAACACCAGCGGCCCGGCGGAGCCGGTTCCGCGGTGTTCCTGGCTTCTCCATGCCCGGTCAATGCGTTGCGGGGTTTTCGGGCGGAGGGGCCTGCAGGCCCCAGACGGAGCGTGTGCCGAGGGCGACCACCCCGCCGACGATCCAGAACACACCTGCCACGCCGATCACTGCGCCGGCAGCGCCGAACAGCATCGGCATCGCGACGCTCGAGGCGTTGAGGGTCATCACGCGAAGACCCAGCGCCTCGCCGTGGCGCTCGTGCGGTGTGATCTGGTGGAGCATGCTCATCACCATCGGCTGCACCGCGCCGAGTGCAATGCCCAGCACGACGGAGCACACACCCATGCCGATCGCCGTGGTCATCAGGGGATAGGCGGCAAAGACGAGCGCGGTGATCACGTTCGATGCGGTGATGACGGCGCGCTCGCTGAAGCGGGATGCAACCAGCGGCAGCACGACGCGAATGGCAGCGGCCGCAACCGCGAAGGCGCCGAGGATGGTGCCGATCGTCGATGCGCTGAGGCCGCGCTCATGGCCAAGAATGGGCAGCACGAAGGTGTGCACGTCCCACGAGGCCGACTGCAACCAGTTGACGAACAGAAGCCGCCTGAACATCGGCTCGACCAGAAGATCCCATGCCCGCGCCTTGGCGGTACCTTCCGGTGGTCTTGCGGTGGGTAGCTCGTGCGTTCCACGGGCCAGGAGCCAGCACGCGATCGGCAACAGCGCCAGCAATGCGAACGCAACGCGATAGCCGATCAGGTCGCCCGGCGTCGGGCCCGCATGGTCGATCAGGAGCCCGGTGACGAACGGCCCGACGAAATTGGCCGCGGCAGGTGCGATAGCCAGCCAACTGAACACCTGCTTGAGCTGGGCGGGCCCGCTTGCCGCGCGACCGACATGACGTTGCAGTGCAATCACCGCGATGCCCGTCGCGCCGCCAGTGAGCAACGCTGCGAGACACAGCACCGGAAACACAGGAAACGCCCCGGCCAGCGCCGCACCGCTTGCGGCCGAAACCACCGCAATCGACAGCGGACGCCGCAATCCATGTCGATCGGCGAATCGACCCGCCGGCAGCGCAAGAAAGACCTGCGTGAGCGCGAACAAGGAAAGAAGCACGCCGACCGATGCGGCGCTGTGACCGTCCCGCAGCGCGAGCAACGGCGCCGCGAGCCGGGTGCCTGTCATCGCCGCATGCAGGCAGACCTGCGCGAGGATCAGGCGAAGCAGGCCGGCGGTCACGAGGCGCTGTCGTCGTCGCCGTCGATGAGGGGAAGCAGGCCTTGGGTCTGCGATTCCGGCAGGGCCTCGACCTTGCGCAGTGCCAGGCGCATCTGCTTGGCGCGCGTGTCGGCCTTGTCGATGGTGTCGGAGGCCTTGGAGACCTGTTCCTTGATGCGCGCGACCCAGTCGCCGTAGCGCTCGAACTCGGTCTTGACCGCTCCCAGCACTTTCCAGACCTCGGAAGCCTGGTGCTCCAGCGCGAGCGTGCGGAAGCCCATGTGCAGGCTGTTGAGCATCGCGAGCAGCGTGGTCGGCCCGGCGAGCGTCACCCGATGCTGCCGCTGGATCGCATCCATCAGCCCAGGACGGCGCAGCACTTCGGCGTAAAGGCTCTCGACAGGGAGGAAAAGAATCGCGAAATCGGTGGTGTGCGGTGCGGCGAGGTAGTTCTCGGAAATCGACTTCGCTTCAGAACGGATGCGCGCTTCGAGCGCCTTGGCTGCCGCTTCGGCCGCGCCGGGGTCGGCGCGCTCGTGCGCATCGAGCAGGCGCTCGTAGTCGTCGCGCGGAAATTTGGCGTCGATCGGCAGCCACACCGGCGCGCCATCGCCACCACGGCCCGGAAAGCGGATCGCGAAGTCCACCCGCTGGCCGCTGCGCGGCTTGGTCTCGACCTGCTTGGCGTACTGGTCCGGCGTCAGGACCTGTTCGAGCAGGGCCTCCAGCTGGACTTCGCCGAATACGCCACGCGTCTTCACGTTGGTCAGCACACGCTGGAGGCTGCCAACGCCGACCGCGAGTGTCTGCATTTCGCCGAGACCCTTGTGCACCTGCTCCAGTCGGTCGGCGACCTGCTTGAAGCTTTCGCCCAAACGGGCTTCGAGCGTGCTCTGGAGCTTCTCGTCGACCGTCTTGCGCATCTCGTCGAGCTTGGCGGTGTTGGTCTGCTGGAGCTGCGCGAGCTGCGCCTCCATCGTCGCGCGCACTTCGGCCAGCCGACGCGCGTTCGACTCGCTCAAGCCCTGCAACTGGTTGTTGAGGGTGTCGGCGAGCGTCTTCTGGAGCATCGCAAGCTGCTGGGCGAAGGCATCGATCTGCGCGTTCTGCGTGCGCGTCGATTCCGCACTCTGATGCACCAGCGCCTGCTGGAAAGTGACGAAGGCCTGAGCGGTTTCCTGCCGGGCGCCGCGCGAAGACTCGCTGATCTCGTGGCGAAGCTCACGCTCGGTGCGTTCGTTGCTTGCGGCCAGGGTAGCGATCAGCGCCGAGTGGTCGGGCGGCGAAGGCTTGCGCGCCAGAAGCCAGACGATAAGGATGAAATTCAGGGCCGCGAGGGCCAGCAGGATCCAGGTTTCGATCACGGGTCTTGTGGTTTTCTTATCGGGTTGCGAGAACGGTGGGGTTGAGCGGCGTGACCGGCTTGTTGTGCACCAGATAGCCGATGAGGTTGTCGACCGCGAGATCCGCCATCGCGCGGCGCGTGGGCACGGTCGCGCTGGCAATGTGCGGCGTGAGCACCACATTCGGCACCTTGAGCAGCTCGGGGTTCACTTTCGGCTCGCCCTCGAAAACATCGAGTCCGGCAGCGGCGATGCGCTTGTCGCGCAGTGCCACGGCCAGCGCCGCGTCGTCCACGATGCCGCCGCGCGCGATGTTGATCAGTGTCGCGGTCGGCTTCATGAGCGCGATTTCGGCCGCACCGATGGTGTGGTGCGACGCGGGCGTGTAGGGCACCACCAGCACCACGTGATCCGCGGTCTTCAGGAGCTCTTCCTTGCCGACATAGGTGGCCTTGCACTCGGCTTCGAGCTGGGCGTCGAGCCGCGAGCGGTTGTGATAGATCACCTTCATGCCGAAGCCATGGGCGCCGCGCTTGGCGATGCCCTGCCCGATCCGGCCCATGCCGACGATGCCGAGCGTCGAACCATGGATGTCGGAGCCGGCAAACATGTCGAAGCTCCACTTCTCCCACTTGCCGGCCCGCAGGAAATGCTCGCTCTCGGCGATGCGGCGCGCGGTGGCCATCAGCAGCGCGAAGCCGAAGTCGGCGGTGGTCTCGGTGAGCACGTCCGGTGCATTGGTGCCAAGCACGCCCCGGGCCGTCATCGCGTCGATGTCAAAGTTGTTGTAGCCCACAGCCATGTTGGCGCAGATCTTCAGGCCGGGGCAGGCGTCGAGCACTTCGGCGTCGATGCGCTCGCTGCCGGTGGTGAAGACGCCCTGCTTGCCCTTCAGCTTGGCGATGAGCTGCGCCTTGGTCCAGCTTTCATCGCCCTGGTTGGCTTCGACCTCGAAATGCTCTTCGAGGCGGGCGATGGTTTCGGGAAAGATCGAACGGGCGACGAGGACTTTGGGCTTGTTCATGATCAACGGAAGAAGATGAAGGTGGCAAGAACGAAGAGCGGCACCAGGATGCCGCCCGACCACAGCATGAAGCCGAAGAAGCTCGGCATGCGCACGCCGCGGCTTTCCGCGATGGCCTTGACCATCAGATTGGGCGCGTTACCGATATAGGTGTTGGCGCCCATGAATACGGCGCCGGCAGAGATGGCTGCCAGCGTCGTCGCATAGGTGGTCATCAGGGCCTGCGGATCGCCACCGGCCGTATTGAAGAACACCAGGTAAGTCGGTGCATTGTCGAGGAAAGAGCTGAGGATGCCGGTGGCCCAGAAGTACATCGCCGGGTCGGGCTGCCCGTCCGGCCGGGTCACCGCTGCGACGACGGCGCCGAAAGGACCGTCGACACCCGCCTTGAGCATGGCGATCACCGGCACGATGGTCACGAAGATGCCCGCGAAGAGCTTGGCGACCTCGACCATCGGCCCCCAGCCGAAGTGATTGGCCTCGTGCACCTTGGGCACCGTGATGCGCAGCGACAGCAGGGTGATCGCGATCAGCGCCACGTCGCGCACCAGTCCCGGCAAGCCCACCTCCGTACCGAAGACGTCGAATCGCACGGGCGACTTCCAGACACCGCTCAGAAGCACGAAAAATACGACGCCACCGAGCAGCAGGAAGTTGACCGCGCCTTCGAAGGCGATGCCGCGCGTGTCAGGCGTCGGATCGAAAGGCAGCAGGTCCTCATTGCGGAAGTACCAGGCATCGAGCAGGTAGAAGAGCACCAGCAGGATGCCGGTCATGAACAGCGTTTCCGGCAGGATGTTCAGGAGCGTCCAGGTGAAGTCGACGCCCTTCAGAAAGCCCAGGAAGAGTGGTGGATCTCCCAGCGGCGTGAGCGCGCCGCCCACGTTCGACACGATGAAGATGAAGAACACGACCACGTGCACCTTGTGCCGCCGGTTGTCGTTGGCGCGGATGAGCGGCCGGATCAGCAGCATCGAGGCACCGGTAGTGCCCATCAGGCTCGCAAGCACGGCACCGATCGCCAGGATCGCCGTGTTGAGCCGCGGCGAGCCGCGCAGGTTGCCGCGGATGTGGATCCCGCCCGAGACTGCAAACAGTGCAGCCAGAAGAATGACGAAGGGGATGTATTCGCCGACGAGCGCATGCGCCAGCTGGGCGCCGGCGAGCGGCGCACCGTGAATCGCGGCAAACGGAAGCAGAAAAGCCAGCCCCCAGGCCACTGCAACCTTGCCGTAGTGGTGATGCCAGAACGCCGGCACCAACAACGGCATCAGCGCGATCGACAGGAGGATTCCGGCAAACGGCACGCTCCACCAGACCGAAAGACGGGCGCCGTCGAGGTCAGCCGCCCATGTCGCGGCCGGCGAGATCAACAGGACGGATACCAGCGAACGCAGGACGCCCTTCGCCGACCTCGATGCCTTCATGCGGCAGGCTGCTCGATGTCGAAGACCTGGCGCAGATAGGCAAGATAGCGCTCGTCCTCGCACATGTTCTTGGACGGCGTGTCGGACAGCTTGGCCACCGGCTGGTCGTTGCAGCCGATCATCTTGATGACGATCTGCAGCGGCTCATAGCCGAGGTCGTTGGTCAGGTTGGTGCCGATGCCGAAAGCGAGTTGGCAACGGCCCCTGAACTGCTGGTAGAGCTCGATCGTGCGCGGCACCGTCAGGCTGTCGCTGAAGATGAGCGTCTTGGTCTGCGGATCGACGCGATTCGCCGCATAGTGGGCCAGCATGCGCTCGCCCCACTCAAACGGGTCGCCGCTGTCGTGACGCGCGCCGTCGAAGAGCTTGCAGAAATACAGGTCGAAGTCGCGCAGGAAAGCGCTCATGCCGTAGACATCCGACAGTGCAATACCGAGGTCTCCGCGATATTCCCGCGCCCAGGTCTCGAAGCCGAATATCTGGCTGTCGCGCAAGCGCGGCCCGAGCGCCTGGCAGGCTTGCAGGTACTCGTGCGCCATCGTGCCAAGAGGAATCAGCCCCAGCTTCATCGCATACAGCACATTGCTGGTACCCGCGAACTGCGGCAGCTTCGAAAGCCCGCGCGGCTGCGGCGAAGTCACGGCGCCCAACTTGTCGGAGAGCGTGCGCAGCACTTCCTCGTGCCATTCATTGGAGAAGCGCCGACGCGTACCGTAGTCGGCGATCTTCAGGTCGGCCAGGTGGTCGTCCTGCAACTGCCCGATCTTGGCCTCCAGCCGGCGACGGCCTTCGGCGTAGTCAGGCTGCGGCTGCGTATTGCGGAAGTAGACCTCGTTGACGATCGCCAGCACGGGGATCTCGAACAGGATCGTGTGCAGCCAGGGCCCGCGGATCCGGATGTCGAGTTCGCCGGAGGGCATCGGGATGATGTTGATGTACTTCTCGTTCAGGCGGAACAGCCCGAGGAAGTCCACGAAATCGCTCTTGATGAAGCGCATCGAGCGCAGGTAGCTGAGCTCCGCATCCTTGAACTGCAGCGAGCACAGGTGGCGAATCTCCTCGCGGATCTGCCCCGCGAAGCGGGCGAGGTCCACACCCGGGTTGCGGCACTTGAAGCGGTATTCAACGCGCGCACCGGGGAAGTGATGCAGCACGACCTGCATCATGGTGAACTTGTAGAGATCGGTATCGAGCAGGCTTTGAATGATCATGGTGAGCGCGCTTGTCCCCAGGTAATCGACGTGCGTTCGATTATCACGGCCGCAGTCGGCAAGTGCCTACGACCCCTTCCCCGAGAGTCCTACCGCCGTGTCGATGCTGCGACGCGACAGTGATTTCACGCCGGTGGAGCCACACGGGCACCGGCGATGAAACCTCATCTGACTGAAGGAGATCCGCCATGAACAAGGACACCGTCGAAGGCAACTGGAAGCAGCTCAAAGGAAAGATCAAGGAGCAATGGGGCAAGCTGACGGATGACGATTTCGACGTCATCGCCGGCAAGCGCGACCAGTTGCTGGGCCGCATTCAGGAGCGCCACGGCATCAGCCGGGACGAGGCCGAACGGCAGGTCGCCGACTGGGAAAAGCGCGACGGCCGCACACCTGCCATCTGGATGGAGCGCGTCTGACGGCGCGAGACCCCCAGCGCGCACTCACCCCTACCGATTTCGCAACTTCAGAGGACACTGCCATGAAAAAGCATCTGCTCATGATCGCCATCGCTTCGACCTGCTGCCTCGTAGCGGGCCAAGCCAGCGCGATGACCCAGGACGAATACAAGGTCGCCAAGGAAAAGATCGAGGCCGACTACAAGGTGAACAAGACCCAATGCGACACCTTGAAGGACAACGCCAAGGACGTGTGCCACAAGGAAGCCAAGGGCAAGGAAGCCGTGGCCAAGGCTGAACTCGAACAGCAATACAAGCCGAGCGACAAGCACGCCCGCGACGTGCAGGAAGAAAAGATCAAGGCCAACTACGAGGTCGCCAAGGAAAAGTGCGACGACCTGAAGGGCGACTCCAAGAGCGCTTGCGAGAAGCAGGCCAAGGCCGACCAGGATCGCGGCAAGGCTGAACTTCGCGCGATGAAGTAACGCTCTCCCCCAGCCTCGCCCACTTCGTGTGGCTCGGGCACCCCCTTCCGGGGGCAACCCCTGCGGCCCGGCAAAGCCGGTTCCGCGGGGTTTTTGGCTTGTGGGGTCAGGCGCGCAATTCGTCTACCACCGCCTGTAGCGCTGCGGGCAACTTCACGGGGCGCTGCGTTTCGCGATCGACGTAGACGTGCACGAAATGGCCTTGTGCCGCAGGCGTGTCGGCGCCTTCTGCGAAGAGGCCGATTTCGTATTGGACGCTCGAGGTACCTGCCCGCACTACCCGGATTCCGGCTTCGACGGTCTGCGGATAGGCCAGCGGTGCGAAGTAGTTGCAGCGGGTTTCGACCACGAAACCGATCGTCTTGCCCTCATGGATGTCCAGCGCGCCGCGCTCGATGAGGTGCGTGTTCACCGCCGTGTCGAACCAGCTGTAGTAGACGACGTTGTTGACGTGGCCGTACATGTCGTTGTCCATCCACCGCGTGGGGATCTTGCGGAAGACGCGATAGCTGCTGCGGGGATGGGGAATCGGTCGGTCGCTCATGGCGCGGCATTTTGCCAGCGGCGCCAGTAGTCGAACGCAACCCGGAAGGTGCCGAGCTGGACCTGCACCGTCTCGGCGATCTCCGCCGCATAGCCACCCGCCATCGCGAATGCCAATGGAATGCGGCGCTGCCACGCGAAGTCGAATACGCGGCGGTCGCGCGCTTCCAGGCCGTCGAAGCTCAGCTTGAGGCGGCCGAGCCTGTCGCGCTCGAAAGGGTCCGCGCCGGCCAGGTAGATGATCAGCCCGGGCGTGAAGCGGCGCTCCATTTCGTCGAGCGCATGCTCCACCGCGGCAAGGTATTCCGCGTCGCCACAGCCGTCTGGTAGCTCAACGTCGAGGTCGCTAGCTTCCTTGCGGAACGGGAAGTTCTTCTGCCCATGGATCGACAGGGTGAAAACGCTCGGATCGCCGCGAAAGATGCTTGCGGTTCCGTTGCCTTGGTGCACATCAAGATCGACGATCGCGACCTGCAGTCGCGTGCGCGCCTGGCGCCCATGCTCCGCCTGCATGAGCCTTGCAGCGACGGCCGCATCGTTGAAGACGCAGAATCCGCCGCCCTTGTCGGCACTCGCGTGATGGGTGCCACCGGCCATGTTGGCCGAAACGCCCTCCGCGAGCGCAGCCCGGCAGGCCGCGATGGTTGCGCCCGTGGAACGACGCGACCGCTCGACCATCGCCTCGCTCCACGGGAACCCGATCTCGCGCATGGCCGCAGCGCTCACGCTGCCGTCGCTGATCGACGCGATCCACTGCGGGGTGTGGGCGAGAGCCAGTTCGCCGTCGGAGGCGCGCGGCGCCTCGAACATGTCGACCTGCGGCAGTTGCCGTTCGAGGCCATCGCGCAGCAAGGCGTACCGCCCCATCGGAAAACGGTGACCGGGAGGCAGCGGCAGAACAAACTGGCCCGAATAAAAGGCACGCATCGAAACATTCTCGCGATTTAGAAATTGCCTTCTAAATTGCTGCATAGCAACAAAAAACTCTTGTCCAGAGCGTTGGCCTAGCTAATACTTGAGGCCATGCTGCACCGCAACATACGAGAGGGGCAGCTTCAAAGTGCAAGTATTCGTCAACTCAAACTGGAGCTCCTAAATGGCCCTCACCGCTGACCAACTGATCGCCGCTCAAAAAGCCAACCTCGAAACCCTCTTCGGCCTGACCAACAAGGCTTTCGAAGGCGTTGAAAAGCTGGTCGAACTGAACGTGACCGCTTCCAAGGCCGCCCTTACCGAAGCCGCTGACGCCAGCCAAGCCCTCCTGAACGTCAAGGACGCTCAAGAGCTGCTCGCCCTGCAAGCCAGCCTGTTCCAGCCCCTGGCTGAAAAGACCGCTGCTTACAGCCGTCACCTGTACGACATCGCCCAAGGCACCGGCGCCGAATTCACCAAGGCTTTCGAAGTCAAGGCCGCTGAAGCCCAGCAAGCCTTCGTCGGCCTGGTCGACAGCGCTGCCAAGAACGCTCCCGCCGGTTCGGAAACCGCCGTCGCCGTGATGAAGAGCGCCGTTGCTGCTGCCAACAACGCCTTCGAATCGGTGCAAAAGGCTGTCAAGCAAGCTTCCGACGTCGCTGAAGCCAACTTCCAGGCTGTGTCGACCACCGCTGTGAACGCCGCCAAGAGCACCGCTCAAACGGCTTCGCGCAAGCGCTAAGCCAATCATCACCAACAACCGCCTGCCTTGAGCAGGCGCAGATTGTCTCCTTGGGTCCTTCGGGATCCAATTCCAGGGCCTCGTCTTCGGACGAGGCCTTTTTTTGTGCCTGCTTCGGCTCGGATAATCACCCGGTTGCACAAACGAGACACAGGAGAAAAGTTCATGCAAATCGCAGGCAAGGTTTTCATCGTCACCGGCGGCGCTTCGGGGCTCGGGGAGGGCACGGCGCGGATGCTGGCCGCAAATGGCGGCAAGGTGGTCATCGCCGACATGCAGGCCGACAAGGGCGAAGCGGTCGCCAAGGAGATCGGCGGCGTTTTCGTCAAATGTGACGTGAGCCAGGAAGCGGACGGACAGGCTGCGGTGGCCGCCGCCCTCAAGCTCGGCAAGCTCATGGGCCTCGTCAACTGCGCAGGCATCGCGCCCGCTGAAAAAACAGTCGGCAAGAACGGACCGCACGGTCTGGCGGTCTTCAGCAAGACGGTCATGGTCAACCTCGTGGGCAGCTTCAACATGATCCGGCTTGCAGCCGATGCGATGAGCAAGAACGAGCCCGAATCAACCGGCGAGCGCGGTGTGCTGATTTCCACCGCCTCGGTCGCGGCCTACGACGGCCAGATCGGCCAGGCCGCCTACAGCGCATCGAAGGGCGGCGTCGTCGGCATGACGCTTCCGATCGCCCGCGACCTGGCGCGCAGCGGCATCCGCAACATGACGATCGCTCCGGGCATCTTCGGCACCCCGATGCTTTTCGGCATGCCACAGGAAGTGCAGGACGCGCTCGCCGCGAGCGTGCCCTTCCCCTCGCGCCTCGGCACGCCCGAGGACTACGCGAAGCTCGCCCGCCACATCATCGAGAACGACATGCTCAACGGCGAGGTGATCCGACTCGACGGCGCGATCCGTTTGGCGCCGCGCTGACGCTCCCTAGGGCGCCTTCGGAATCGTCGGGCTGCTTCAGGCTGCCCGTACGTTCCAGGCGCTCGTATTGAGCGATCACCTGGGCACCGAACAGCACCAATGTTGCGGCGATCTCCAGGCTCAGAAGCACGACGATCGCCGTCGTCAGCGAGCCGTAGACCACGCTGACCTGCGACAGCGTCGCAAAGTACAGCACCAGCACCCGGCGGGTGACTTCCCAGAGCAGCGCCGCAGTCACGCCGCCCAGCAACGCATGGCGCAGCCTGAGATGCCCGACGGGCATCACCAGGTAGAGCGAGGTCAGCATGAAGATTTCCCCGGCCAGTCCGAGCAGATACAACAGCAACCCCGATACGCCAGAGAGCGACCAGCTGTGGCCGAGCAGCTCGACGCGCTCTTCCCCGATGACCTGCAGCGCGCCGGAAACGAGCGTGACCAGCATCAGCCCAAGGCACAGGCAGAAGATGTAGATGTACGGCATCACCGCCGACATCAGGAAGTGCCGCGAATGGTCTGCCTTGCGGTGGTGGAAGATCACCGCCATCGCGCTTTCCAGCACGGTGAACGCCAGCGAGCTGAAGAAGATCATCGTCACCAGCAACACCGGCCCGAGAACGTCAGCGTGGGTGAGGAAGTTCGACAATTCCGAGACCAGCGCGCGTGACTGCCCCGGCACGAGCCATTCGAGGTAGCGCCCGACCGCGCTCAGCAGCGCGGACTGGTCGATGAAGTGCGACATCGCCATCACGCTGACAATCAGGAGCGGCACGATCGACAGCAGCGCGTAATAGGCCACGGCGCCCGCAAGCAGCAACCCCTGGTTGGCTTTGAAGCTCTTGAGCGCCTCCCACATGAATCTCAGCGGGTGCTTCAGGAGCGGGACGGCGTGATGAATGGATCGGCGGATCATCGGTCGGTGTCGGGAAGACGAGTATGCCGCCGGCCGGCGTCCGTTTGATGGCTTGCGTATCATTTGCCGCTCTCCGCCTACATGACCATCCCCGCCTCTTTCATCCAGGAACTGATCGCACGCGCCGACGTCGTCGAGATCGTCGGCCGCTACGTCCAGCTCAGGAAGGCGGGTGCCAATTTCATGGGCCTCTGCCCATTCCATGGGGAGAAGTCACCCTCGTTCTCGGTCAGCCCGACCAAGCAGTTCTATCACTGCTTCGGCTGCGGCGCGCACGGCAACGCGATCGGCTTCCTGATGGAGCACGCTGGCATGGGCTTCGTCGAGGCGGTGCACGACCTCGCAGGGCAGTACGGCATGCAGGTGCCTGAGGACGACGCATCCCCCGAGGAACGCGCGCGCGCCGCAGGACAACGCCAGAAGCAGGCCACGCTGAACGAAGTGCTCACCAAGGCAGGCGATGCCTACCGCAAGCACCTGCGGCAGTCGAAAGGCGCGATCGCCTACCTCAAGGGCCGCGGCGTCTCGGGCGAGATCGCGCGCCATTTCGGCATCGGCTACGCGCCCGCCGGCTGGCGCACGCTGGCGAGCGTGTTTCCGGACTACGACGACCCGCTGCTGACTGAAAGCGGGCTCGTGATCGCCGCCGAAGCGGACGACAGCGGCGAAGGCAAGCGCTACGACCGGTTCCGCGACCGGGTCATGTTTCCCATCCGCAACGTCAAGGGCGAATGCATCGGATTCGGCGGTCGGGTGCTCGGTGACGAGAAGCCCAAGTACCTGAATTCGCCCGAAACGCCGGTCTTCAGCAAGGGGCGTGAGCTGTACGGGCTTTTCGAGGCCCGGGCGGCGTTCCGCGAGCGCGGCTATGCGTTGGTCACCGAGGGCTACATGGACGTGGTGGCGCTCGCCCAACTCGGTTTTCCGAACGCGGTCGCGACGCTCGGCACCGCCTGCACGCCTGAACACGTGCAGAAGCTGTTCCGCTTCACCGACGCCGTGGTCTTCAGCTTCGACGGCGACGCTGCCGGCCGGCGCGCCGCGCGCAAGGCGCTCGATGGCGCCCTGCCCTACGCCACGGACGTTCGCAGCATCAAGTTCCTCTTCCTGCCGACGGAACACGACCCCGACAGCTTCATCCGCGAATTCGGCGCGGATGCCTTCGCGCGCTTCGTCAACGAGGCCACGCCGCTCAGCCGCTTCATGATCGAAGCCGCGCGCGAGGGCTGTGACCTCGGGACGGCAGAGGGCCGCGCCCACATGGCGAGCAACGCCCGTCCGCTGTGGACGGCGCTGCCCGAAGGCGCACTGAAGCGTCAGTTGCTCGGAGAAATCGCGGCGCTGGTGCAATTGAGCGGCCAGGAGCTCGGCGAGCTGTGGGCGCCGGCAGCCGGCAAGGCGCCGCCGCCCGTATCTGCCGCGGCGAGCGACGGCGACTGGAGCGCCTGGGCCGACCGCGGCGAATGGGTCGAAGAAGCGCCCAGGTCCTTCCAGGACCGGCGGCGCTTCAAATCCGGCCGGCCGCAGTCGCCACCGCGCCCGCCGCCAGGTGGACGGAAGCTCCCGACGAGCCGTTCCGACGTGGCGGTGCGGCTGATCCTCTCGAACATGGCCGAATGGGAAGGCCTGTCGCACGAGCTGCACGCGATGCTTTGCGACCTGCCGGGCGATCACGGGCAGCTCTTCGCCTGGCTCGACAGCCAGCTCCACGAGCACGGCGTCCAGCCCTGGGCGGCGTTGCGCGAAGGACTGCGGGAGCAGTCATTCGAGGCGCTGGCCCTGCGCGTCATGACCGGACCCGAGGGCGGCCCGCTGGTGAGTGCAGAGGGCGAAGGGGCCACCGACGCCGTGGGCGAGCTGCGCAACGTGCTCGACTACATGCTGGACGACCTGCTCAAGGCCCAGCAGAGCGAGGCAATTTCCGCGGTCGGCAGCGATCCGCTGGCCCTGGAACGCTACAAAGCCCTGGAAATCCGACGTCTCGAGTTGCGCAAGCGCCTGAAACCGGCTACGTAAATCGGTTCTTGAAAAAGCTGTAACACGCTATAATCTAAGGCTTCGCCAGACGCTAGCCGTGTCTGGCAAAGGCAAGAGCGACAGCAGCACCTCCGGGCCGACCCCAAGCGCAATGCACTTCCCGACGGGAAACGGGTCAATACACCGCAAGGACTGCACACCAAATGATCGCCCGACATCTTGCCTGTTGAAGGCTTCGGGGACTCCGTCCTCCTGGCCTCAGTGTTTGTGCTCCTGCCTGCGCCGGGTTTGTGGCGCTTGTGATTCCGCTTGGTCCATCTTGTTCTACGAGGTTTTATGCCCAGTTCGAAGAAGCCTGCCGTGTCCGCCGCCAAAAAGCCTGCAGCAGCAGAAAAGCCGTTGAAGAAAGCCGCGCTGCCGGCAACCAAGACCGGCGCCGCCGCGTCCAAGGCGTCTGCAGCTACGAAAGTGAAAACCGTGCCCACCAAATCGACCACCACCGACGACGAAATCATGACGAAGCCTGCCGCCAAGAAGGTTGGCCGTCCTCCCAAGGCAGCCGGCACGACGACGACTGGCGCCAAGCGCGGCCGCAAGCCGAAGGCTGCAGCCAGTGCCGAGCCGTCGAGCGACATCGACCTGTCTGACATCGAAGACGATCTGGCCGGTGAAGAACCGTCGGCTGCGGCGACGGAAGAAAAGGTCAAGCCGCTTCGCATGAAGATCAGCAAGGCGAAGGAACGCGCCTTGATGAAGGAATTCGGCCTGGACGAGACCGTCCTCTCCGAAGAAGACCTGGCCAAGCGCCGTTCGCGCCTCAAGACCCTGATCACCCTGGGCAAGACCCGCGGCTACCTCACGCACGGCGAAATCTCCGACCACCTGCCCGACAAGCTGGTCGACGCCGAGACCATGGAAGTCGTGGTCACCATGCTCAACGACATGGGCGTGGCCGTCTACGAACAGACGCCGGATGCCGAAACCCTGCTGCTGAACAACACCGCGCCCACGGCCACCACGGTCGAAGAAGCGGAAGAAGAAGCCGAAGCGGCCCTGTCGACGGTGGACAGCGAATTCGGTCGCACCACCGACCCGGTCCGCATGTACATGCGCGAAATGGGTACGGTCGAACTGCTGACGCGCGAAGGCGAAATCGAAATCGCGAAGCGCATCGAAGGCGGCCTGATGTCGATGATGGAAGCCATCTCGGCTTCGCCCGCGACGATCGCCGAGATCCTGCGCCTCGCCGAAGACATCCGTGAAGGCAAGGTCGTCATCTCAACCATCGTCGACGGCTTCTCGAACCCGAACGAGGCCGACGACTACGTGGCCGAAGAAGACTTCGACGAGTTCGACGAGGAAGACGACGACGACGGCAAGGGCGGCTCCAAGGCGCTCACCAAGAAGCTCGAAGAGCTCAAGAACGAAGCCCTCACCCGCTTCGACCGCATCGCCGGCCTGTTCGAGAAGATCCACAAGATCTACGACAAGGAAGGCTACGGCACGCCGGGCTACCACAAGGCCCAGCACTCGCTGTCCGAAGAGCTGATGACCATCCGCTTCACGGCCCGCACCATCGAGAAGCTGTGCGACCTCGTGCGCACCCAGGTCGACGACGTCCGCAAGAAGGAACGCGAGCTGCGCCGCATCATCGTGGACAAGTGCGGCTTCCCGCAGGAAGACTTCATCCGCGACTTCAGCGGCTTCGACAAGAACGGCAACCGCGTCGCTTCGAACCTGCTCAACCTGAGCTGGGTCGAGAAGCAGGCCGCCGCCGGCAAGCCGTGGAGCGCCGTGCTCCAGCGCAACATTCCGCCGGTGCAGGAACTGCAGCAGCGCCTGGCCGACATCCAGGCCCGCGTGGTGGTGCCGCTTGCCGAGCTGAAGGACATCAACAAGCGCATGAACGAAGGCGAATCGTCTTCGCGTGACGCCAAGAAGGAAATGATCGAGGCCAACCTGCGTCTCGTGATCTCCATCGCCAAGAAGTACACCAACCGCGGTCTGCAGTTCCTCGACCTGATCCAGGAAGGCAACATCGGCCTGATGAAGGCGGTCGACAAGTTCGAATACCGCCGCGGCTACAAATTCTCGACGTACGCGACGTGGTGGATCCGCCAGGCGATCACCCGCTCGATCGCCGACCAGGCGCGCACCATCCGTATCCCGGTGCACATGATCGAGACCATCAACAAGATGAACCGCATCAGCCGCCAGCACTTGCAGGAGTTCGGCTTCGAGCCCGACGCTGGCATCCTGGCCGCGAAGATGGAGATCCCGGAAGACAAGATCCGCAAGATCATGAAGATCGCGAAGGAGCCGATCTCGATGGAAACCCCCATCGGCGACGACGACGATTCGCACCTGGGCGATTTCATCGAGGACAGCAGCAACACCGCGCCGATCGAGGCCGCGATGCAGGCGGGCCTCCGCGATGTGGTCAAGGACATCCTCGACAGCCTCACGCCGCGCGAAGCCAAGGTGCTGCGCATGCGCTTCGGTATCGAGATGTCGACCGATCACACGCTGGAAGAAGTCGGCAAGCAGTTCGACGTCACGCGTGAGCGCATCCGCCAGATCGAGGCGAAGGCGCTGCGCAAGCTGAAGCACCCGAGCCGTTCCGACAAGCTCCGCAGCTTTATTGATACCCTCTGATCTCCAGCGATCGGAATCTGAAGGCGCCTGAGGGCGCCTTCTTTTTGCTCAAAACAAGATGGAGACCCAAGACGGATGAACCCCGACGCGCACAAACTCTGGCGCGCGCCCCGCTGGGCGCTGGCGATCCTGCTGGCGGTGCTGGGCATGCTCGGTCCGTTCTCGATCGATACCTACATTCCCGCGTTCTCGGGCATTGCACACTCGATCGGCGCCTCGCCGGTGGAGATGCAGCAGACGCTCTCGGCGTACCTCTTCGGCTTCGCCTTCATGAACCTGTTCCACGGCGCGCTGTCGGACAGCTTCGGCCGCCGCCCGGTGGTGCTGTGGGGTCTGGTGGTGTTCACCGTCGCATCGCTCGGGTGCGCGCTGTCGCAGACCATTGGGTGGCTGGTGTTCTTCCGGGCGCTGCAAGGTTTGTCGACCGGCGCAGGCATCGTCGTTTCGCGCGCGGTGATCCGCGACATGTTTCCGCCGGCCGAGGCCCAGCGGGTGATGAGCCAAGTCACGATCTATTTCGGCATTGCGCCTGCGATCGCGCCGATCGTCGGCGGCTTCCTGTTCGTGCACCTGGGGTGGCACAGCATCTTCTGGTTCCTGGTCGCCGTGGGTGTGATCCTGTGGACTGCCAACTACAAGCTACTGCCTGAGACGCTGCACCAGGACCACCGCCAGCCCTTCGAGGTCCGGCACTTGCTTCGGGGCTACTGGAGCCTCTGCTCCGATCCGCGCTTCCTTCTGCTGGCGCTTGCGAGCGGCGTGCCGTTCAACGGCATGTTCCTGTACGTGCTGGCCGCGCCTGCGTTCCTCGGCGAACACCTGAGCCTCGCGCCGACGCAGTTCTTCTGGTTCTTCCTGCTGACCATCGGCGGCATCATGCTCGGCGCGTGGGCCAGCGGCCGCATGGCGGGCAAGGTGGCGCCGAAGCGGCAGATCCGCGATGGTTTCGTGATCATGCTGGCGACCTCGATCGTCAACGTGATTGCCAATGCGCTCTTCACGCCGCACGCGGCCTGGGCCCTGTGGCCGTTGGCGGTGTTCGCTTTCGGCTGGGCGCTGATGGTGCCGGTGGTCACGCTGCTGGTGCTCGACCTGCATCCCGAGCGCCGTGGCATGGCCTCCTCGTTGCAGGCCGTGATCGGCTCGACAGCCAACGGGATCGTCGCGGGCATGATCGCGCCGCTGGTGATGCACTCCACGCTGGCGCTGGCCAGCACCTCCATCCTGATGCTGGGAATCGGGCTCGTCGCCTGGGCCTGGTTGCACCAGCGCTGGCCGGAGATCGGGCGGCTGGCAGCCCGGGAAGCAAGCTGACGCTGAACCCATGCGCTTCGAGTCCCTCTCCACATTCGCGCGCGCCTGGATCCCGGGCCCCACGTCCGCCAACGCTCAGGAACGCCTGCGGGCAACCATAGGTGCCGGCGTCGGCCTCCTCTTCACCGCCCTGATCTGCCACTGGGTCGGCATTTCCTCGAGCGTCCCGTGGCTCATCGCGCCGATAGGCGCGAGCGCGGTGCTGGTCTTCGCGCTGCCGGGGAGCCCACTCGCCCAACCCTGGCCGGTGATCGGGGGCAACACCATTGCGGCGCTGGTCGGCATCGCCTGCGTGAACTGGCTGCCGGACGGCGTCTGGCTCGATGCCTTCGCAACCGCGCTGGCGATCGGCGTGATGTTCTCGCTGCGCTGCCTGCATCCGCCGGGCGGCGCGGCGGCGCTGCTCATCGTGCTGACCCACACCACGCAGTTCTCGTTCGCCTTCTTCCCGACCATGGTGAACTCGGTGCTGCTGGTACTCGCAGGCGTGATCTACAACAGCCTGACCGGCCGGCGCTACCCGCACGTCCAGATCGCGCCGAAGCCCTCTCCCGCCGACAGCCGGCTCAGCTCGATCGATATCGATGCGGTGCTTGCGCGCTACAACCAGGTACTCGACATCAGCCGAGACGATCTCGAATCGCTGATCCGCCAGACCGAGGTCGAGTCGTGGCACCGGCGGCTCGGAACGGTCCATTGCGCCGACCTCATGTCGCGCGACCTCGCCTCCGTTGAGTTCGGCACGCCGCTGCAGGAAGCCTGGGCGCTGATGCACGAGCGGCGCATCAAGGCGTTGCCGGTGGTCGACCGCAGCCGGCGTGTGGTCGGGATCATCACGCAGGCGGATTTCTTCCGGCACATCGACCTGCAGCACCATGAAGGCATCGGCGGGCGCTTGCGCGACTTCATCCGCGCCACCCGCACCGTGATGTCCAGCAAGCCCGAAGTGGTCGGCCAGATCATGACGCGACAGGTGCGCGTGGCGAGCGCCGACCGGCCGCTCGCCGAACTGGTGCCGCTCTTCTCGGAAGGCGGCCATCACCACATTCCGATCATCGACGCCGACAAGCGGCTGGTCGGGATGATCACGCAGTCCGATTTCGTGCGCGCGCTGTATCGGGCCGTGGGCCCGGAGGCCTGACCGGCCAGTAATCCGGGTCGGCAAAGCGCTCGGCCAGCAGGTCGAGCAGCAGGCGCAACGCGACCGGCATCTGGCGCCGCGATCCGTACAGGCCATAGACGCCAAGCGGCTGCGGCACCGCTTCCGGCAGCAGCGCCACGAGCCGCCCTTCCGCGACCAACTTCCTCGCCGAGTAGACGGGTTGCATGGTGATGCCCGCACCCTCGACTGCCGCCGCGAGCAGCACGTTCGACTCGTTGGCACTGAGGGTGCCGCTGACCGGCACTGCGAGCCGCTCTCCGGCCACGTCGAACTCCCACAGGCTTTTTCCGAAGTACGAATAGGTCAGGCAGTTGTGGGTCGCCAGATCCTGCACCCGACGCGGCCGCCCTTGCGCCGCCAGATAGGCCGGTGACGCGCAGATCAGCGAATCGCAGCGTCCCAAAGGCCGCGCAATCAGGTTCGGATCGAGATCATTGGTGATACGAACGGCAAGGTCGATCCGCTCCTCGACGAGGTTCACCGACCGCGGCCCAATCTGCAGGTCGATCGCGGCCAGCGGATAGCGGCGCAGAAATTCGGCCACCGTGGCAGCCAGCACGTCCTGCGCAAGCGACTGCGAGCAGGCCACGCGCAGCAACCCGCGCGGCACGTCGTCTTCATTGGTGGACGCGACGGCCATCTCCGCGGCCAGCTCCAGCATGCGGCGGCAGCGTGCGAGGGTCTCGCGGCCGGGCTCCGTCAAGCTCAAGCGGCGCGTGGTTCGGTGCAGCAGGCGGGCGCCGGCCCACTCCTCCATCTGCGCCAGATAGCGCGTGACCATCGCGCGCGACATGTCCAGCGCCTCGGCAGCGGCGGTCATGCTGCCTTTTTCGGCGATGCAGACGAAGACTTCAGCGGCGGTGACCCGGTCCATATTCGATCGAATGAAGCAACAAACCTGCCCATCCTAAGGTGTTTTTTGATCGAACCAAGAAACCTACGATCGCGCTCCATGACATCCAGCAAGCCGCCGCGACAGGCCACCCTTCACTACATCTTCGATCCGCTCTGTGGCTGGTGCTATGCCGCCGCGCCGCTGGTCGACGCGGCTCGCGCCGTCCCAGGCCTCCGGATCGAGCTTCACGGCGGCGGAATGATGACCGGCCCCAACCGGCGCCCCATCACCTCGGCGTGGCGCAGCTATGTGATGCCCCATGACCACCGTATCGCCGAGCTCAGCGGTCAGCCCTTCGGTGCAGCCTACTTTGACGGCCTGCTCAACGACGTGGGAGCGATGCTCGATTCGGCCCCGCCGCTCACTGCGGTGCTCGCAGCGCAAGCGGTCGCAGATCGTGGCCTCGACATGCTCAACCGCGTGCAGCGCGCCCACTATGTCGACGGCCGCCGAATCGCCGAACGGCCCGTTCTTGAAGACCTCGCGGCCGACATCGACCTCGCACCGACCACCTTTGCGACGGCCTACGACGAGCTGAGCGGCGAATCCACCCATCGCCACATCGCCCACAGCCGCCAATGGCTCGCGAGAGCGGGCGGGCAAGGCTTTCCCACCTTTGCGCTCGAAACGCCCACCGCGCAGGTCGTGCCTGTCGAAGCCGGGCGCTTTCTCGGCCAGCCCGACGCCTGGACCACGCAGCTTCAACAGCTGATCGCCCAAGTCGCCTGACCCTCACCCCATCCTGCTGTCACTTCTCCAATCTCTGAAAGAGTTCACACCATGAAGATCGTCATCCTCGGCATTTCGGGCCGCGTCGGCTCGCGGATCGCCAATGAATTGCTTCAACGCGGCCACACCATCACCGGCATCGCCCGCAAGATCGAAGGCGTGGCCGAGCGCCCCCAACTCACCCTGAAGGCGGCCGACGCCACCTCGGTCGATGCGCTCGTACCGCTGCTGCGCGGTCACGACGTTTTGATCAGCGCAACCCGCTTCGAAGGCGGCATCGATGCCAAGACGCTCATCGCCGCGGCAAAAAATGCGGGCGTGCCGCGCGTGCTGGTCGTAGGTGGCGCAGGCAGCCTCGAAGTGGCACCGGGCAAGGCGCTCGTCGACACGCCCGACTTCCCGGAGGCCTACAAGCCCGAAGCCATCGCGGGTCGCGTGCTCCTCGACGCGCTGCGCGCCGAGAAAGACCTCGACTGGACCTTCCTTTCGCCTTCGGCGCTCTTCGTGCCGGGCGAGCGCACCTACAAGTTCCGCCTCGGCGGCGATGGCCTCTTGACCGACGAAACGGGCAAGAGCTGGATCTCGATGGAGGACTACGCGATCGCGATGGCCGATGAAGTCGAGATTCCCAAGCACTCTCGGCAGCGATTCACCGTGGGGTACTGACTACACCCCCAGGCTCGCGCACTTCGTGTCGCTCTCCACCCCCTTGCAGGGGGCGATACCAGCGGACCGGCGGAGCCGGATCCGCGGTATCCCTGGTTTTGCGAGGTCAGGTGTGAGTTTCCAGGGTGCGCTTCATCGCTTGCATGCCGGCGTCGATCATGGCTGCGATCGGCTCGGCCATGGCGTTGGGCAAGAGGTCGGCGACCCAGACCAGACGGCTGTGCGTGGCGTCTTCGGGGTACACCTGCAGCGATGCGTTGTGATGCGTGAGCCGGCCGCCAGAGGCCGACCATGCGATGCGGCGCGTCGCGTCATCGACGTCGACGATCACCTCGCGCGCGACGATGCCGTTGGCGAAAGTGACGATGCGCGCATCTCCTTCAAGCTTGCAGTCGGTCACGAAGCCGGGCACCAGCCGGCGATGGATCTCACCGACGTCGCGCACCGCGTCCCAGATGTGGGCGGCGCTCGCCGTGACCTGCATTTCCCGCCGAATGGATGCCATGCGCGTCTCCTTTCGAAGCTCGAATCAGTGTAGGGGCGCGGCACCCGCCGCGCCCGTGCCGCTCAGCGGGAAACGCCGAGCAGCCGATCCAGCACCTCGGGCTGCGTACGCAGCGTCGCGGCGTGATCGGCATGCACCACGGTGCCGTGGTCGAGCACCACCGCCTCGTCCGAGATGGCGAGGATCGCCTGCGGATGCTGCTCGACGACGATCGCCGCCAGCCCTTCATCCCGCGTGATGCGGCGGATGGCGCGCAGAAGCTCTTCCACGATGATCGGCGCGAGCCCTTCGAGCGGCTCGTCGAGCAGCAGCAGCGTCGGGTTCACCACCAACGCGCGACCGACTGCGAGCATCTGCTGCTCGCCGCCCGACAACTGCGTGCCCAGGTTGCTCTTGCGCTCGGCCAGGCGCGGGAACATCTCGTAGACGCGCTGTGCATTCCACCTTCCCGGCCGTTCGACCGCGGTGAGGTTCTCGTGCACCGTGAGCGACTTGAAGATATTGCGCTCCTGCGGCACCCAGCCGATACCGACCGCGGCTCGCTGGTGCGAAGGCAGCTTGTGCAATGCGTTGCCGCCGAGCGTGATCGTGCCGGCATGCTGGCGCGTTGCGCCTGCGAGCGTGTTGATCAGCGTGGTCTTTCCGGTGCCGTTGCGGCCCAGCAGCGCCAAGGTCTGCCCTTCGCCGAGCGAAAAGGAAATATCGTGCAGCACGACCGCTTCGCCGTAACCCGCGCTCAGGTTCTCGATACGCAGCAGCTCAGACATGTGCCTCTCCATGGCCCAGGTAGACCTCCTTGACCTTCGGGTCGTTCGCGATCGTGTCCGGGTCGCCTTCAGTGAGCAGCGTGCCATTGACGAGCACCGTCATCCGGTCGGCAAAGCTGAACACCAGATCCATGTCGTGCTCGATGAGCAGCACCGACACGTCGGCCGGCAGTGCGGCCACCGTCTCGAGCAGTTCCTCGCGCTCGCCCGCCGGCACGCCAGCCACGGGCTCGTCGAGCAGCAGCACGCGCGGCTCGCAGGCCAGCGCGATCGCGATTTCGAGCAGGCGGCGCTTGCCGTAGGCCAGATGCTTGGTCTGCTGGTTGGCAACGTCGGCGAGCCGGAACTGCTCGAGCAACTGACCCGCACGTTCGGCAACCTGCTTCGAGCTGCCCAGCGGCCGCCACCAGTCGGTGCCGGCGCCGGTGTGCTGCGAGACGACGAGCGCGAGCGTCTCCAGCGGCGACATCGAATCGAACAGCTGGTTGATCTGGAAGGTGCGCACCATGCCGCGCGCCACCCGCTTGTGTGGTGCGAGGCGCGTGATGTCCTCGCCTTCGAGCACGATGCGGCCTTCGGTCGGCGTGAGCACGCCGGTCAACAGGTTGATCAGCGTGGTCTTGCCCGCGCCGTTCGGCCCGATCAGCGCATGACGCGCGCCGCGCCGCAGGTTCAGCGACACGTTGTTGGTTGCCGTGATGCCGCCGAAGCGCATCACCAGGCCGGTGGCCGAGAGGACGATGTCGTTCACGTTGTTGTTGTTTGCAGAGCTCACGGCTTGGCACTCCCTGCACTTTTCCGGGCGCCGAACCAGGTCCAGGGCTTGAGCAGCCGGTCACGGCCGACGAGCACCAGCAGCACGAGAATCAGGCCGATCCAGAACATCCAGTACTGCGGCGTGACCGCAGAGAGCGTGTCCTGCAGCACCTTGAACACGATCGCGCCGGCAATGCCGCCGTAGAGCCAGCCCACGCCGCCGATGACCAGCATCAGCATCACGTCGGCCGAGCGGTCGAAGGCCAGCACGTCGAGCGATGCGAAGCCCGTGGTCTGCGCGAGCAAGGCGCCCGCGCCGCCCGCCACTGCGGCGGCGATGGTGTAGATCACGGACAGGCGCGGAACCACCGGGATGCCGATCGCCATGGCCCGCAGGCGGTTGTCGCGGATCGCCTTGAGCGTCGCGCCGAACGGCGAATGCACCAGCCGGCGCATCAGCAGGAAGAGCAGCAGCGTCACCGAGAGCGAATACCAGGCGGCCGTGCGACCGAAGAGATCGAAGTCGAACTTGCCGAGCACAGGGCCCATGACCACGCCCTGCAAACCGTCGGTACCGCCGGTGAGCCAATCGAGCTTGTTCGCGAGTTCGAGCAGGAGCAGTGCCGTGCCGAGCGTGACCATCAGCCGCGTGAGGTCGGTGCCGCGCAGGATGGTGACGCTTGCGATGGTGCCCAGCAGGCCCGCGACGACGATCGCCACGACCAGCCCGACCGTCGGATCGGGCATCACGTGCTTCGCGAACAACGCGGCCGTGTAGGCGCCCAGCCCGAAGAAGCCTGCATGGCCCAGCGACACGATGCCGGTGTAGCCGAGGATCAGGTCCAGAGACATCGCAAAGAGCGCGACGATCGCGATCTCGTTGATCATGAGCGCGTGCGACGGAAGCAGCAGCGGCAGCACGAAGGCCACGGCCCACACCACGAACTCCACCGGGCGCCAGCGCGCCTTTGCCAGCAAGGGGGATTGGAAGTCCATCACCGGC
This sequence comes from Variovorax sp. Sphag1AA, assembly GCF_014192575.1. Classification (GTDB taxonomy): domain Bacteria; phylum Pseudomonadota; class Gammaproteobacteria; order Burkholderiales; family Burkholderiaceae_C; genus Variovorax. The sequence continues at coordinate 123,959 of NZ_JACHYC010000004.1, forward strand.
CTCCCTTGCGCGTGAAGAGACCTTGCGGCCGCCACATCAGGATGAGGATCATCAGCAGGTAGACGGTGAAAGCGCCCATCTTCGGAATGAAGTATTTGCCCGCCACGTCGGCGATGCCGAGCAGCAGGGCCGCCAGCAGCGGCCCGGTAATCGACGTGGTGCCACCGACCGACACCACGATGAGGAAATAGATCATGTACTTGAGCGGAAAGGTCGGATCGAGCCCGAGGATCTCGGCCCCCAGCGCACCACCCAGACCCGCCAGCCCCGAGCCAACCGCGAAGGTCAGCAGGAACACCACGTTGACATTGATGCCCATGCCCGCGGCGACGCGCGGATCGTCGACCGAGGCGCGCAGCCTGCTGCCGAAGCGGGTCTTCGTGAGGATCAGTTGCAGCACCACGGTGAGCAACGCGCAGACCGCGATGATGAAGATGCGGTAGTGGCCCATGCCCAGCATGAACGGGCCGTCGCCGATCTCGGTGCGGCCGCGCAGCCAGTCGGGCAGATGCACGTTCTGCTGCGACGAGCCGACGAAATAGTCCACCGCCGCCACGGCCATGAAGGCAAGCCCGATCGAGAACATCACCTGGTCCAGGTGCGTCTTGCCGTACATCGGACGGTAGAGCGTGCGCTCGAGCAGCGCGCCCACCGCGCCGACCACGATGAACGCGAGCGGCAGGCAGAGCAGAAATGGCACGCCGAGCTTCTGCATGGCGAAGACCGTGAGATAGCCGCCCGCCATGGCGAAGGCGCCATGCGCGAGGTTGATGAAGTTCATCAACCCGAGCGTCACGGCCAATCCAACCGCGAGCACGAACAGCAGCATGCCGTAGGCAATGCCGTCAAAAAGGATGGTCAACATGCTGCTGTCCGGAACCCTGTCGTGATTACTTCGTCTTGCCTGGGTCCTTGACGGCCTTGATCACGTCGAATTCGACGTTGTAGAGCTGACCGTCCTTCTTCTCGACCTTGCGCAGGTAGATGTCCTGCGTGATGTCGCGCGTCTGGGCGTCGATTTCGACCGGGCCGCGCGGGCTTTCGAACTTCAGGCCCTTCATCGCGGCCAGAAGCGCGTCGCCGCTGCCTTCGCCCTTGGTGGCCTTGAGCGCTTCGTAGACCATGTGCATGCCGTCATAGCCGCCCATCGCCATGAAGTTCGGGCGCAGGCCCTTGTTGGCCTTGTCGAAGGCCTCGACGAACTTCTTGTTCAGTTCCGAAGGATGTGCAGCCGAGTAGTGGTGCGAGGTGACGATGCCGAGCATGCCTTCGCCCATGTTGTTGAGCTGTTCGTCATCCGTCAGGTCGCCGGTTCCGATGGCCTTGATGCCGGCCTTGTCCAGACCACGCTCGAAGAACTGCTTCATGACCGCAGCGCCGTTGCCCGAAGGAACGAAGATGAACAGCGCGTCGGGCTTGGCATCGCGAACCTTCTGCAGGAAGGGTGCGAAATCAGGGCTGCGCAGCGGCACGCGCAGCTTCTCGATCACCTTGCCGCCGTTCTTCTCGAAGCGCTCGCTGAAGAACTTCTCGGCGTCGTTGCCGGGACCGTAGTCCGACACCAGCGTCACGACCGACTTGATGCCGTTCTTCGGTGCCCAGTCAGCCAGGCCGACGGACGCCTGCGGCAGCGTGAAGCTCGAACGCAGCATGTACGGCGAAGCCTCGGTGATGGCCGACGTGGCGGCCGCCATCGTGATGGCCGGGGTCTTCGACTGCGTGGCGATCGGCGCCACCGCGAGTGCGATCGGCGTCAGGCCGAAGCCGGCAAGCACGTTGACCTTGTCATTGACCACCAGCTCCTGCGCGATGCGCTTGGCAACGTCCGGCAGACCGGTGTCGTCCTTGACGATCAGTTCCACCTTCTTGCCCGCAACGGTGTCGCCGTGCTGCGCCATGTACAGGCGCGCCCCTGCTTCGACTTCGCGGCCGGTGGAGGCCTGCTGCCCGGTCATGGGCAGGATCAGGCCGATCTTGAAAGTGTCGGCGGCATAGGCCAGCGGCATGGCCAGCGCGACGGCGGTCAGGCTGGCGGCCTGGACGAATTGACGACGAAGCATGAAAACTCTCCTTCTGCGGTAATGCTGGAACGGGAAAAATCGGGGGCTATTGTGACTAAATGCAATGTCGCGGGAACGCCGACAAACACCTAGCTTTCGATGCGGACAAAAGTTCTTTGCGCGATAAAGGGATACGGCGCGCGATCATCGCGCAAAGCTTGCGTTCATTCTTATGCAGCTCTTAATCGCGGCGGCGGATCAGCTTGACGGCCGGCAGTGCGTCGCTTTGCGCGCCATGCAGGGCCTCGCGCAGGTTGCGTTGCGCGATTCGGCTGTGCTCGCGCATCAGCGCCTCGGCGCGCGAACCTTCGCGGTTCTCGATGGCGTCGAGCACTTGCCAGTGCTGGTCCTGCGCGACGAGCAGCCTGTCGCGCGCGCCCGGCGAATTCGCCTCGACGACGACGAAGCCCGAGGGCGACGCAAAAGGCAGGTTGGTCACGCGTTCGGTCTGCATCGCGATCAGCGGGCTGCCAGACATCTCGGCGAGAAGGCGGTGGAATTCCTCGTTGTAGGCGACGTAGCGCGAAAACGCGGCGTCATCGAGCGCCGGCTCGCGCATCAGTTCGTCGATGCGCTTGAGGCATGCGCGCGCATCGCGCATCACCATCTGCGGCGCGCCGCGCTCGGCGGCGAGGCGGGCTGAGAGGCCTTCAAGCGTGCCGCGCAGCTCGATCGCGTCGCCGACATCGCGTTCGGAAAAGGTCCGCACCGCGTACCCGCCGCTCGGCAGCGCTTCGAGCAGGCCTTCCTGTTCGAGGCGCATGAGCGCACTGCGCACCGGCGTCCGGGACACGCCCAGCATCTCCGAGATCGCCACTTCGGCGATACGCGCGCCGCCCGCCAATTCGCCCGCGAGCACCATCTCCCGCAGCCGCAACTGGGCCTTGACGACCTGCGAGCCGCCGGCTTCGGCATGGGACAGAACGGACGGGCTGGGTGGATTCACGGGATACGGAATGTATCCAAAGATCACCGAGAATCGCCTCCTTTTGCACCCAGACGAGGGTAAACACTGAGTCGGATGTATCCGTAAGCGCATGCCGCTGTGCGGATACGATCGACCGTTCTTTTCCAGATATCGACCGGAGCCAACCATGTCCGAACATGCCCACCTGCCCGCGCGCTACGACCACGTCGGCAGCTTTTTGCGTCCCAAATTCCTGCTCGAAGCCCGCGAGCAAAAGGCCAAGGGAGAAATCACCCCCGAGCAACTTCGCAAGGTCGAAGACAAGGCGATCACCGAGATCGTCAAGTTCCAGGAAGACATCGGCCTCAAGAGCATCACCGACGGCGAATTCCGCCGCACCTACTTCCACATCGACTTCCTCGAACAGCTCGGCGGCGTGAAGACCGACATCCCGGTCACCATCCGCAAGCCCGATGGCACCGAAGAACTGGCACCACCGGTCATGCGCGTGATCGACAAGGTCCGCCACGCCAAGAACATCCAGCTCGCCGATTTCGAATACCTCAAGAGCCAGGTTTCGGCCGGCAACACGCCGAAGGTGACGATCCCCTCGCCCACGATGCTGCACTTCCGTGGCGGCCGCGCCGGCATCAGCAAGGACGCCTACCCCGAGCTCGATCCCACCTTCTACGACGACGTCGCCAAGGCCTACGGCGATGAGCTCCGTTCGCTCGCCGCTGCCGGCTGCACCTACGTCCAGATGGACGACACCAACCTCGCCTACCTCTGCGACGAGAAGATGCGCGAAGCCGCCCGCCAACGCGGTGACGACCCCAACGAACTGCCGCACCGCTACGCCAAGTTCATCAATAAGGTGGTCGCGCAGAAGCCCGCCGGCATGACGCTCGCGATGCACCTGTGCCGCGGCAACTTCAAGAGCACCCACGCCGCGGCCGGCAACTACGAGCCCGTCGCCGAAGCGCTGCTCAAGGAGATGGACCTCGACGCCTACTTCCTCGAATACGACGACGCGCGCTCGGGCGATTTCCGCCCGCTGCGCTTCCTGCCGAAGGGCAAGACGGTCGTGCTCGGCCTCGTGACCACCAAGTTCGGCCAGATGGAAGACAAGGACGAGCTCAAGGCCCGCATCGAAGCCGCCGCCAAGTACGTTTCGCTCGACCAGCTCGCGCTGTCGCCCCAGTGCGGTTTCTCCAGCACGGTGCATGGCAACAACATCGCGGTCGAGGCGCAACGCGCCAAACTGCGCCTCGTGGTCGAAACCGCCCAAGAGGTCTGGGGAACGTCCTAAGCCTGCCCCCGGGGCTGCGCCCAGCGGCCCGGGCTGTTTGATTTGCAACTGCTGTGAAGTAGGCTTCGGGCCTATGAAGCTCTACACGGGTCCGCTCAGCATGTTTGGCGCCAAGGCGCAGATCGCGATGCTCGAAAAGGGGCTCGCTTTCGACTGCGTCATGGTGCCGTTCGACCGCGACGACAACTACGAGCCCAAGCACCCCGAGGTCCTGCGCGTCAACCCGAAGCGGCAGGTTCCGGTGCTGATCGACGACGGCATCGAGCTGTTCGACTCGACCCAGATCTTCGAGTACCTCGAAGACCGCTTCCCGACCCCTCCCCTCTGGCCCGCCGACGTCGCCGACCGCGCCAAGGCCCGTCAGCTCGAACTCAAGTCCGACGAGGTCTTCTTTCCTCAGGTGGTGAAGCTCTTCGGCCTCCAGCACGACATGCAAAGCGCGCCGGCTGTCGCGGCGTGTGCGGCCTGCGCCCGCTTCTACGACGAGATGGAAGCCCTGCTGGTCGACCGCGACTACCTCGCGGGCCCCTACTCCTTCGCCGACATTGCCTTCTACATGGCCCATGTGTTCGCCGACCGCAAAGGCGCAGGCATGACAGAAGCGACGCAGCGTCTGGTCGCCTGGCGCGACCGCGTAGGCGCGCGTGCGCCAGTCCGGCAGGTCGTGGGCACCATGATGAAGTTCCTCGCGAACAACGGCCGTCCGGTGCCGGTCTTCCTGCAACCGCTGCTGCTCCGCACGTGAACCAGATCGACGACTGGCTCGATTGGCTGCCCTCACCGTCGCAGCACCTGCTGGTCGTCACCTTCGCACTGCTGGTCTATGTGTTGACCAGCCGCGCCAAGCGCGAGCAGCGCGCGCCCTCGACCGCCATCGCCTGGGTGATGGGCCTCGCGCTGCTGCCCTACGTCATCCTCCCGATGTACCTGCTGTTCGGCCAGCGCAAGCTGCGTCCGGCAGGTGCGCCGCGCCCGCCGCGCGCCAATCCGGCCGGCCATTGGGCGGCCGACCTGATCGAGAGCTTCGGCCTCGCGCCGCCGGGGCCGTGCGCAGTGCGCCTTCATTCCGACGGCGCAGCGGCGCGCGATGCGCTCTTCGAGGTGATCGAGGGCGCGCGGGTGCGGCTCGACATCTGCACGTTCATCATTGGCGACGATGCGCTCGGCCACGACATCATCAACCGGCTGGCGCGTCGCGCCCGCGAGGGTGTGAAGGTGCGCGTGCTGCTCGATGGCTTCGGCGCGCTGTCACTGCCGCGATCGCATTTCGACACGCTACGCGACGCGAACGCCGAGATCGCGGTGTTCCGCCCGATCTTCAGCCTGCAACGAACGGGACCGCGCAATCTGCGCAACCACCGCAAGTTCACCATCGCGGACGATCAATGGCTGTGGTCGGGCGGGCGCAATCTAGCGGGCGAATACTTCACCGGCAACGACGACCACCCGGTTCCGTGGCGGGATCTTTCATTCGACCTGCAGGGGAGCGTCGCGGCCGCGGCGGCGCGGCAGTTCGACCACGACTGGTCGTCGGTCCGCGGGCACAAGCCGCGCGAGGTGGCGGCAGGCGACGTGCATGTGGAAGGCGAATTCGCGCAACTGCTGCCAAGCGGCCCGGACCAGACCGAAGACACCGCGCAGGCGCTGCTCATCGATGCCTGTTTCCGCGCCGAGCACCGGGTGCTCGCCATCACGCCTTACTTTGTGCCCGGGGATGGCCTGCGCGATGCACTGCGACTCGCTGCGCGACGCGGCGTGCAGGTCACGATCGCCATCCCGGCGCAATCGAATCACCGGCTCGCCGACTTCGTTCGCGCGCGGGCCATGCGTGACCTCACGCGGGCCGGCGTGATCTTCCGCATGCTGCCTTTCATGGCCCATGCCAAGGCGGTGGTGGTGGACGACAACCTCGCGCTGTGCGGTTCGATCAACCTCGACATGCGCAGCCTGCTGATCAACCACGAGGCGGCCGTGGTGTTCTACGGTCACGAGCAAATCGACTGGCTCGCCCAATGGATCGAAACCACGGCATCGGCCGGCGACACCTACCGGGCGCGCCAACCCGGGCTGATTCGTGACGTGGCCGAAGGGTTGTTGCTGACCATTGCGTTCCAGCTTTGAGCCTTCCTGGCCGATACTCGTCGGCCGAAACGCAACCCGCAACCCAACCTCAGGAGATCTCCATGGGAAAAGTCGTGCAGTACAAGCGCCCGGACGGCGGCAGCGTCAATGGCTATCTGGCCGAAGCCGACAAGACGTTCGGGTCGGTGGTGGTGATCCAGGAATGGTGGGGCATCAATGACCAGATCCGCGGCGTCGCGGACCGCTTTGCCAAGGCGGGCTTCACCGCGCTGGTGCCGGATCTCTACCGAGGCAAGTCCACGGTCGAGGCCGAGGAAGCGCATCACCTGATGAGCGGCCTGAACTTCGGTGACGCTGCATCGCAGGACGTGCACGGCGCCGTCCAGTTCCTGAAGGCGCGCGGCGGCAAGGTGGGCGTCACGGGCTACTGCATGGGCGGCGCGCTGACCGTGCTGAGCCTGACCATGTCGCCCGAAGTCGACGCCGGCGTGGTCTGGTATGGCTACCCGCCGCTTGAATACGTCGATGCCTCGAAGATCAAGGCCCCGGTGCAGGCGCATTGGGCGACACAGGACCAGGCCTTCGCAATTGCCGGCGTCGATGCACTCGAAGAAAAGCTGTCGGGTGCGGGTGTTCGCTACGAAGGCCACCGCTATCTGGCCCACCATGCCTTCGCCAACGAAACCGCGCAGGGGCCGGGCCGCATCCCGATCACGCAATACGACGCGACCTGGGCGCAACTCGCGTGGGACCGCACCCTGCGTTTCTTCGGCAAGGAACTGGCCGCCTGATTCAGGGCGCCTCGGGCGCCTTGTTGCAGTAGCTTGCGTTGCCCAGGCCCGTGCCGATGGTCAGCACGGCCCAGCGCTTCACATCGCGCATAAAGGGCAGTTCGCTCAGGCCCTGCACCACCGCGTCGTTGTGCATGAGCGCCACGGTCGGTTCACCGCCGATCGTCGGGATCCGCTTGCAGAGACTGCTCGGCAGATGGAAGTTCTCGCTCTCCCAGTCGCCCGGCAGGTTCTGCGCGCCGCGCGCGATCGATCCGTCCTTGCGGATCAACCCCGGGCAACCGATGCCGATGAACGGTGCAAGGTCGATGCCCTTCTTGCGGCAATAGCGCATCTGCTTTTCGAGCATCTCCACCAATCGATCGACCAGCACCTTGCGGCTGGGCCCGTCGTCGGCATGGCGCCACTTTTCGCGATGAATCACCCTGGCCTTCGAGAGGTCGCGCGCACGCCTTCTGCGCGTCTTCACGATGCCGCAGCGCACATTGGTGCCGCCGATGTCCAGCGCAAGGATCGCGTCATGCCCCTTCAGCAGCGGCGGCGGTATCAGGTGCACCCAGCCCAGCAGGCCGCCGTCGTCGGTCTCGTGGCTGATGCGGCCCAACTGCACCGAAATCCGCATCTCTTCCAGCAAGGCTGCCGTCTGCAGGATCGCACGTTCGCCGACATCGCTTTCGGGAAAGCCGCCGCCGATCACGATGCGCTCCACGCCCTTCCATGACGGATGGCGCATGAATCGGTCGATCACCCACGCCAACTCTTCCGCGAACTCCTCGATGACGCCGTGCACCACGTCCGCCGCCTCGGAGGCCTTCTTGCCCAGCACTTGATCGAGCGCCTTCTTCGTCAACTCCTTGGAGTGCAGGCCGCCCAGCGGATCGTTGCCCTTGCTGCGGCGACGACGACGCCAGCGTTCGAGCAGTTCGCGGAATGCGGTCTGACTCGCCTGGTCGCCGACGAAACCATCCTTGTCGCGCAGCTGGAGGCTGTAGCCCTCGACCACCACCGTCGGCAGCTCTCGTGCGCCATGCACGTCGGGCAGCAGGTGGTTGTCGTCGGCGGGCTTGCGGTGCTTGTGCTTGGCCATGCGCTTGCGCTCCTTTGCCGCTCAATCGGCGGTGGTCTTCAATATGAGGCTCGCGGTTTCGTCCGGCGCGTCCCAGTGCGGATAGTGGCCGCAGCGCTCGAACCAGTGCAGTTGCGCGTCCGGAAAGGACTTCAGTGCACGCCCGGCCTGCCTGGGAAAGCAGATCCGGTCGGAACGTCCCCAGCCGATCACGAGTCGCTTGCCGGGACTGCCGGCGGCGATGCCTTCCATCGGCGCGGCCCGCACCAGCCCGTCGAGCGTCGCGCCGAACGACACCGAAGTGGCGCAACTTCGCATCTCCTCCAGCACGTTCGAACCGGAAAGCAGTGAAGGCTGCGCCGAAAGCTGTTTCAGGAGCAGCCCGCGCGACCATTCGTGCGTGGCGATCGCCGGCATCGGCCGCTTCATGAGACGCGCGATCCGCCACCAGAAGCACACGGAAGCCCGATAGGCATGCCGCTCCCATCCGGCCCAGAAGCCCACGGGGGCCAGCGACACGACAGCACCGACCACCCCGCCCCGCCGCGCCAGTTCGAGCACGAGTTGGGCGCCGACCGAACTGCCGACGGCATCCGTGCCGAGAAGGTCGTGCTCCCGGAGAAACTGCGAGACGGCATCAGACATCGTCCGGATCGACACTTCGCCCGCCAGGGGCGGACTCTTGCCGAACCCCGGCAGGTCGATCGCCGTCACGCTGCGCTTGGCGGCCAGGGGCCCCAGCACTGTCCGCCATGAACGCCAATTGCCGCCGAGCCCGTGAACGAGCAGCAACGGCTTGCCTTCGCCGCGGCGGACGTAGTTGATGAGCACTCTTTCAGTTTGCGTTCAGGTTGACCCCCCAAGGCATCGGCCCGGCGCACGACCCGCTGTAGGAGAACACCTCGGGCCCGTGGAGCGCCGCTGGCCCGCATGCCGGTCCGGCCGATACACTGGATCGATGACGCCGCTGCGCCGCATCTGGTTCGCCGCCCTTGCCAGCCTTGGCCTCCTGTGGGGCGCGGCCCCATCGCACGCCCAGGAGGACACTCTCCGCGTCGGGTCCAAGCGGTTCACCGAGTCGTACATCCTCGCGGAGGTGCTTGCGCAGACGGCCGCGCCGCATCTGCCGAAGCCGCCGGTCGTGCGGCAAGGGCTCGGCAACACCGCCATCGTCTACGAGGCACTGAACTCCGGCGGCATCGACCTCTACGCGGAATACACAGGGACGATCGCGCTGGAGATCCTCAAGAGCAATGGACCGATGACGCCCGACCAGATGAATGCCGCGCTGCGCCCGCTGGGCCTGGGCGTCGCGATTCCGCTGGGCTTCAACGACGGCTACGCGCTCGCGATGCGCGCAGCGGACGCCGACCGGCTCGGCATCCACAACCTGAGCGACCTCGCGAACCATCCCGAACTGAAGCTGGGCCTGTCGAACGAATTCATCGGCCGCGCCGACGGCTGGCAGGGACTGGCCGAACGGTACGGCTTCAAGCAGACACCGACCGGCCTCGACCACGGCTTGGCCTACGACGCGATCGCCGCCAAGCAGATCGACGTGATGGACATCTACACCACCGACGCCAAGATCGATCACCTCGGCCTGCGCGTGCTGGAGGACGACCGAAAGTACTTTCCGCGCTACGACGCCGTGGTGCTCTACCGCCTCGACCTGCCCACGCGTTGGCCGGCCGCATGGGCTGCCTTGCAGAAGCTCGAAGGCCGCATCGACGAACGCGCGATGATCGCCATGAATGCGCGCGCCGAGCTCAACGGCGTGGGCTTCGACACCATCGCGCGCGATTTCCTCGGGCAAGGCAAGGCACAGGCGCCGACCGCTGCAGCGGCATCCGGCGAAACTGCCGCGCGCGGCTTCACCGCGAAGCTGTTCGGTCCGGACCTCGGCCGACTCGCACGCCAGCATGTGCTGCTGGTCGCGATCTCGGTCGGGCTCGCAATCCTGATCGCGGTGCCGCTCGGCATCCTGGTGTTTCCGCACCTGCGCGCCCGCGCGACGGTCCTCGGACTCACCGGACTGCTGCAGACCATTCCGTCGCTCGCCCTGCTGGCGATCCTGATTTCGCTCGTGGGTGTGATCGGCACCGTTCCCGCGCTGATCGCCCTCACCCTCTACTCGCTGCTGCCGATCATGCGCAACACGGTCACCGGGCTGGCCGAAGTGCCGGCCGGGCTCCGGATGGCCGGTACCGCACTGGGCATGACTTCCGGGCAGAGTCTTCGCATAGTTCAACTGCCGCTGGCACTGCCCACCATACTTGCCGGCGTTCGGACCGCCACGACCATCGCGATCGGCACCGCGACCATCGCCGCCTTCATCGGCGCCGGTGGCTTCGGCGAGCGGATCGTGACGGGGCTCGCGCTCAACGACCGGCAACTGCTTGCCGCAGGTGCGATTCCCGCCGCGGCGCTGGCGCTGCTGAGCGAAGCGATCTTCGAAATGATCGAGTACGTGATGCGCCGCGGGCGCTGAAGCGACCGGCGATCCCTTACACTCGCCGAGTCAGGAGAGAGCCCCGCCAGACGGGGCCGCCGAAGGCGCAGGGCCCCGCATTGCAAGGGCCCGAACGCTCAGGCAAAAGGACTGGCGAAGCGCCCGATTCGGGCGTTTCCTTGCTGGAGAGAGGCGGCCCGTCGCAACGACGGAATCGTCCACCGAAGGAGCAAGCCCCGATCGTGGGGTGAATCTCTCAGGTAAAGCGGACAGCAGGGGTGGCCCATGGCTTCGGTCATGGATTCGGACTGCCCCTTTGCCTTTGGAGAACACCTTGGCCTCCGCATCGACCGACGAACTTCTGAAGACCCCGCTCCACGCGCTGCATGTGGAGCTCGGCGCCCGTATGGTGCCCTTCGCGGGGTATTCGATGCCCGTGCAGTACCCCTCCGGCCTCATGGCCGAGCACAAGCACACACGCGAAGCCGCCGGCCTTTTCGACATCTCGCACATGGGCCAGCTGCGGCTCGTCGGCCCCGATGCGGCGGCCGCATTCGAAACGCTCATGCCGGTCGACGTCGCCGGTCTGGCGGCGGGTAAGCAACGTTACGGCCTGCTGCTGAACGACGACGGCGGCATCCTCGACGACCTGATGTTCTTCAACGAAGGCCACGATTCATGGTTCGTGGTGGTCAACGGTGCATGCAAGCAGGCCGACATGGCGCTCATCAGCGCCAAGATCGGGAATCGCTGTCAGGTCTTGCCGATGCCCGACCATGCACTGCTTGCGTTGCAAGGCCCGCAGGCGGCATCGACGCTCGCTCGGCTTTCACCCGGTATCGAGCGGTTCGTCTTCATGACCGGTGGCGCAGTGCAGATCGGCGGCATCGCGGCCTTCGTCACCCGCAGCGGCTACACCGGCGAGGACGGCTTCGAGATTTCCGTCGCCGCAGCCGACGCCGAAGCGCTTGCGCGACTGCTGCTCGCGCAGCCCGAAGTCAAGCCGATCGGGCTCGGTGCACGCAATTCACTGCGACTCGAAGCCGGTCTTTGCCTCTACGGCAACGACATCGACGAAACCACTACGCCGGTCGAGGCCGCGCTCGGCTGGGCGATGCAGAAAGTCCGCCGCGCGGGCGGTGCGCGCGAAGGCGGTTTTCCGGGCGCAGAGAAGATCCTCGCGCAGCTCACCGCATCGACGGGCGCTGCCGGCCATCTCGACCATCACACGCTCACGCGCAAGCGCGTGGGCCTCGTCGCGCTCGAGCGCATTCCGGTGCGCGACGGCACACCGCTCGAATCCTTCGAAGGCGCAGCCATCGGCCATGTCACCAGCGGCCTGCTCGGCCCGACGGTCGACCGCCCCATCGCGATGGGCTATGTCGCGCTCGCCTACGCCGAGCCGGGTACGCGCATCCAGGCGATCGTTCGCGGCAAGCCGGTGCCGATGGAAGTCAGCACCATGCCTTTCGTTCCCGCGCGTTATTACCGCGGCTGACGTTTCACACTTCCGTTCATCCGTTTTCTTCATCAAGGAGCTTTGTTCATGACCACCAAGTACACCAAGGATCACGAGTGGGTCCGCACCGAATCGGATGCGGCGCTCGTCACCGTCGGCATCACCGTCCACGCGCAGGATGCGCTGGGCGATGTGGTCTTCGTCGACCTGCCGGAGGTGGGAAAGTCCTTCGCCCAGGGTGAGGTGGCTGGTGTGGTCGAGTCGGTGAAGGCGGCAGCGGACGTGTTCATGCCCGTTTCCGGCGAGATCACTGAAGTCAATGAAGCGTTGCGCGCCGATCCGTCGCTGGCGAACAGCGCGCCGATGGAAGGCGGCTGGTTCTTCAAGGTGCGTGTGAGCGAACCCGCACAACTCGAAGCCCTGCTCGACGAAACCGCCTACGAGAAGTTCTCAGCCGAGAGCTGACCACCCCTAGGCTTCGCGCACTGCGTGTCGCTCTCGCCACCCCCTTCGAGGGGGCGATACCAGCAGCCTGGCGAAGCCAGTTCTGCGGTATCCCTGGTCAAAACCGGAACCTTCACCTTCGATCTGAACATGTCGTCCGTCCTGCCCCTCACCCCTTCGCTCGGCGATCTCGAGAACGCCGATGAATTCATTGCACGCCACATCGGGATCGAAGCCCAGGACGAAGCGCGCATGCTGCCGGCCATCGGTTCCGCCACGCGTGCGGAGCTGATCGACGGCATCGTGCCGCCGGCCATCCGCCGCGCCAAGCCGATGCGCCTGCCGCCGGCCATCACCGAAGCGGAGGCGCTGGCCGAACTCAAGGCGATCGCGGCGAAGAACAAGGTCGCGAAGAGCTACATCGGCCAGGGCTACTACGGCACGCACACGCCGGGTGTGATCCTGCGCAACGTGCTCGAGAACCCGGCCTGGTACACCGCCTACACGCCCTATCAAGCCGAGATCTCGCAAGGGCGCATGGAAGCGCTGGTCAACTTCCAGACGATGGTGTGCGACCTCACCGGCATGGCGATCGCCAATGCGTCGATGCTCGATGAAGCAACGGCCGCAGCCGAAGCGATGACGCTCGCGCGCCGCAGCGTGAAGAGCAAGAGCAACGTCTTCCTGGTCTCTGGCGACTGCCATCCGCAGACCATCGAAGTCATCAAGACGCGCGCCGCGCCGCTCGGCATCGAAGTGCGGGTGAGCACGATCTCGGAGACGCTGCCGCACCTGATGGCGAGCTGCGAGTTCTTCGGCGTGCTGGCGCAGTACCCGGCCACGACGGGCCACGTGCACGACCTGCGGCCGCTCGCGGGTCATGCGCATCAGTTCGACGCAGCCTTCTGCGTTGCAGCCGACCTGCTCGCACTCACGATGCTCACGCCGCCCGGCGAATGGGACGCCGACATCGTCTGCGGCAGCACGCAGCGCTTCGGCATGCCGATGGGCAACGGCGGCCCGCATGCGGCGTACCTTGCCTGTCGCGATGACTTCAAGCGTTCGCTGCCCGGCCGCATCGTCGGCGTCAGCGTCGACACGCATGGCGCGCCGGCGTACCGGCTCGCATTGCAAACGCGCGAGCAGCACATCCGTCGCGAGAAGGCGACCTCGAACATCTGCACCGCGCAGGTGCTGCCGGCGGTGATCGCCAGCATGTACGCGGTCTATCACGGCCCCGAAGGCCTCAAGCGCATCGCGCAGCGCGTGGCGGCTCTGACCGCCGTGCTTGCACAAGGCCTCGAACAGATGGGCCGCGAGCTGGTCAACGCGACCGCCTTCGACACGCTCACGGTCAAGACCAGCGAAGACACCGCGAAGATCGTCGAACGCGCCGAAGCGGCCAGCGTCAACCTCGGCCAGCGCGTGCAGAACCACCTCTGCATTTCGCTCGACGAGACCACCACGCGTGCCGACATCGAGATCTTGTGGGCACTCTTCGTGCCCACCGGCACCCCGATGCCGCGCTTCGACGAACTCTCGGCGCGCGTGACCTCGCGCATCCCCGAGGACCTGCGCCGCACCTCGGCGTTCCTCACGCATCCGGTCTTCAACACGCACAAGAGCGAGACCGCGATGCTGCGCTACATCCGCAGCCTGGGCGACAAGGATCTCGCACTCGACCGCAGCATGATCCCGCTCGGAAGCTGCACGATGAAGCTCAACGCGACCAGCGAGATGATCCCCATCACCTGGCCCGAGTTCGCGAACATCCATCCCTTCGCACCGGCCGAGCAGCGCCTTGGCTACGACCAGCTCGACAAGCAGTTGCGCGCGTGGCTTTGCGAAGCCACCGGCTATGCCGGCATCAGCCTGCAACCGAACGCCGGCTCTCAGGGCGAATACGCCGGCCTGCTCGCGATCAAGGCCTTTCACGAGGCGAAGGGCCAAGGGCATCGCAATGTGTGCCTGATTCCGTTCTCGGCGCACGGCACCAATCCGGCGAGCGCGCACATGGTCGGCATGAAGGTGGTGGTCACCGCATGCGATGCCGAGGGCAACGTCGACATCGACGACCTGAAGCGCGCGTGCGAGGCGAACAGCGACAAGCTGGCCGCGGTGATGATCACCTACCCCAGCACGCACGGTGTGTTCGAAACGCGCGTCAAGGAGCTGTGCGAGATCGTTCACGCACATGGCGGCCGCGTGTACGTCGATGGCGCCAACATGAACGCGCTCGTCGGCATCGCGGCGCCGGGCGAATTCGGCGGTGACGTGAGCCACCTGAACCTGCACAAGACCTTCTGCATTCCGCACGGCGGCGGCGGCCCGGGCGTGGGGCCGGTTTGCGTCGTGGAAGACCTCGTGCCCTACCTGCCGGGGCACGCGACCGGTGGTATCGCGTCGAACGGCGTCGGTGCCGTGTCGGCTACGCCGCTAGGCAATGCGGCGGTGCTGCCGATCAGCTGGATGTACTGCCGCATGATGGGTGCGGCGGGCCTCAAGGCCGCGACCGAAACCGCGATCCTCAGCGCCAACTACATCAGCGCGCGCCTGAAGGACCACTACCCGACGCTGTATTCGAGCCCCAACGGCCATGTGGCGCATGAGTGCATCCTCGATCTGCGCCCCTTGAAGGATGCGAGCGGCGTGACTGCCGAAGACGTCGCCAAGCGGCTCATCGATTACGGCTTCCACGCGCCAACGCTGAGCTTCCCGGTGCCGGGCACGCTGATGGTCGAGCCGACCGAGAGCGAGCCGCTCGCCGAGCTGGACCGCTTCATCGACGCGATGATCGCCATCCGCGGCGAGATCCGCCGCATCGAGGAAGGCGTCTGGCCGAAGGAAGACAACCCGCTAAAGAACGCGCCGCACACCGCCGCGAGCCTGCTCGGGACCGACTGGGAGCGTCCTTATTCACGCGAACTGGCCGCCTTCCCTCTCGCGACGCTGAAGACTGCCAAGTACTGGCCGCCGATCGGGCGCGTCGACAACGTGTACGGCGACCGCAACCTGTTCTGCAGCTGCGTGCCTGTTAGCGAACTGGCGACGAGCGCGGCTTCGGCCGAGTAGGCCCGGGCGGGCCTAGGGGCCTACCACCAGCGCTGCTGCTGCCGTCCGCCGTGGATGTTGCCGGCGACACCGCCGGCCACGCCACCGATCGCGGCGCCGGTCCAGGCATCGCCTCCTGCAATGGCGGCGATGCCGGCACCGGCAGCAGCGCCCATCGCCGCGCCGCTCACTGTGCCCTGCTGCTGCGGCGTCATGTCCGTACAGGCCGCGGCCGTTGCGAGCGCTGCGACCGCCAGGAGCCAGTTCATTCGTTTCATGATCTGTTTCCCCTTCACTTCTTCTGCAGGCCGGGCACGGCCATTTCAAACCAGATGATGTCCAGGACGGGCCGCTTCAGGCCGTTCGGGTTGGCCGCATACCAGCCATCCACACCTTGACGCACGCTGTCGAGCGTCTGCCCCTGCATGCCTTTGGAGAGACGCGGCACGAAGCTCTGGGCATCGGTCGGATGGTTCTTGCCGTAGTAGGCCATCTCCACCTGGACCATGTTCGCAAGCCCCACGAGATAGGCCTTCTTCACCGCTTCGCTCGACTTGGTCCACTGCTCGCCGGTGACGACCGGCACCTCGTCCGCCTTGGCCGGGGCCCACGCCAACGTCAGCGCCACGCAGGCCGCAGACAGCACCGTTCGCATTTGCAGTTTGGATGACATTGTGTTCTCCGCTGTTGATGCGCGATCGATCCTGCGCTGTGCCGTCGAGCCATGTCAAGCGCGTCAAAGTTGCAATCAACCACTGCGAGTGCGCGCTCTCTTGATCGAGGAGGAGAATGTCATTCATGCGCGCATCGCTGGTTCTTGCGGCTGTTCTCGCGACCTTCGGGTTCCCTGCCGGAGCCGAGGTGATCCGTTGCACGGACGCAGCGGGCAACGTGAGCTACACCGATGGCTCCTGCCCGCACGGCGCTCGGAAAGTGGCCAGCGTGACGACCACTGACCCCATCGCGGTCGTGGGCGGGGACCGCCAGCCCGCGCCCGTCCGTAGCACCCCGCCCGATCACGATTCCAGCGTCGCCACGGCGCCGCCCCCGACACCGGCCGGGCCAATCATCATCGACGGCCGCCGCACGGGCAACGGCGCTGGTGGCCGTTCAGATGACTCGCGCTGGAGCGATCGCGGCGAAGACCCGATGTGGATCGACGACGGCTACTACAGCCCCGGCGTCAATCGCCCACCCAACCGCCCGCGCGACATGCGGCCGCGCATCACCAAATGCGGAGACCGCACCTGCAAGGACGTGCAGGGCAACCACTGGGATCGCACCACCGGCCAACTCGATCGCTATCGCAGCATCGACGGCAGGACATGCCGGCCGGTCGGCACGACCACTGTCTGCAACTGACCCCTGCCCAAATCGGAACAACCCGTTACAACAACGGGTCGCCGGGGTTGTCGATTTCGCACGGTCTCCTTCGACGTACAAACAGAGGCTCGGAAAACGAGCCGGCCGCACCGGCCGGTGCCGAACTCGCAACCCAGTCACAGGAGCAACGACATGCGATTCATGGTCTTGGTCAAGGCGAACAAGGACACAGAAGCCGGCGTGATGCCCACGGAACAAATGCTCACCGCAATGGGTAAGTACAACGAAGAACTGGTCAAGGCCGGCGTGATGCTCGCCGGCGAAGGGCTGCACCCGACTTCGAAGGGCGCGCGTGTGCGCTTTTCCGGCAAGCAGCGCACCGTCATCGACGGGCCGTTCAGCGAGACCAAGGAGCTGATCTGCGGCTACTGGCTCTGGCAGGTGCGTTCCCGCGAGGAAGCCATTGAATGGCTCAAGCGCGCACCGTTCGATGGCGGCGAGGAAGTGGAACTGCGGCAGGTCTTCGAGCTGGAAGATTTCGGCGCCGAAATGACGCCCGAACTGCGCGAGCAGGAAAAGCGCCTGGTCGCTGAAATGGCGGCGAAGAAGAACGGCTGATCCGTCCAGCGGCGCCGCCCGATGACGACACACGTCGACGAGATCCACCGCACCATCAACGCCGTGTGGCGCATCGAGTCCGCGAGGATCATCGGTGCACTCGCGCGGCTGGTGCATGACGTCGGCGTTGCGGAGGAGCTCGCCCAGGAGGCCCTGCTCGCCGCGCTCGAACAATGGCCGCAGGGCGGGCTTCCGAACAACCCTGCCGCGTGGCTGACCACCGCGGCCAGGCGCCGCGCGATCGACCTGCTGCGCCGGCGCAGCCTGCACGCGAGCAAGCAAGAGGAGATCGGCCGCGAGCTCGATGCGCGACACGCCATTGCAGAGTCCGACTTCGCCGATGCGGTCGATGCCGCGCTCGACGATGACGTCGGCGACGACCTGCTGCGCCTCGTCTTCACCGCCTGCCACCCGGTGCTCTCACCCGAAGCCCGGGTCGCGCTGACGCTGCGTCTGCTCGGCGGGCTGACCACCGACGAGATCGCGCGCTCCTTCCTCGTGCCGGAACCGACGATCGCGCAGCGCATCGTGCGTGCCAAGCGCACGCTGACGGCGGCGCGCGTTCCTTTCGAAGCCCCGCGCGCGCACGAGCTTGCGGCTCGGCTCTCATCGGTGCTTGAAGTCATCTACCTCGTCTTCAACGAAGGCTATTCGGCAACCGCAGGCGACGACTGGATGCGCCCTGCGCTGTGCGAAGAAGCACTGCGGCTCGGGCGCATCCTCGCCGAACTGGTGCCGCACGAAGCAGAGGTGCACGGCCTTGTCGCGCTGATGGAGATCCAGGCGTCGCGCGCCGCAGCGCGTGTCGATGCGAAGGGCGATCCGATCCTGCTGCTCGAGCAGAACCGTTCGCGCTGGGATCAGTTGCTGATCCGGCGTGGCCTCGCGGCACTGGCTCGCGCCGAGAAGCTGGGCGGTGCACTTGGACCGTATGCGTTGCAGGCCGCGATCGCCTCCTGCCATGCACGCGCGCGCACCGCCGAGGAGACCCACTGGCCGCGCATCGCCGCGCTGTACGAAGCGCTCGCACAACTGGCGCCCTCCCCGGTCGTCGAGCTCAATCGCGCGGTCGCGCTGTCGATGGCGTTCGGGCCGGCAGTCGGCCTCGAACTGGTGGACGCACTGCGCTCGGAGCCACTGCTGCAGGACTATCACCTGCTGCCGAGTGTGCGCGGCGATTTGCTCGCGAAACTCGGCCGCAAGGGCGAGGCCTGCGAGGAATTCAAGCGCGCCGCCGAGCTCACTCGCAACGCGCGCGAACGCAAGCTGTTGCTCGCGCGGGCGCTGGCCTGTTCGACCAGCCCCCACTGAGCCCGCTGCGTTACTTCATCAGGTCGCTGAGGTTCACCGGCTTGATCTTGCCGCCCTCGACCGTGGCGACGAGTGGATCAACCACGGTGCCGCCCACTGCATCGACGCCCTTGAACTCGCCGGCGTTCGTCTCCTTCGGCAGCTTGCTGATCGCCTCGCCCATCTTGGCGCGGATCGCGGTGGCATCGCTCGTCGTGCCGGCGAGCTTCATTGCTGCCGCCACCGCGTGCGTCATCGCGTAGTTGTACGAAGACTCGGTGGTCGGGTCCTTGTCGGCGCCATAGGCCTTGCGGTAGGCCGCCGCGAAGGTCTTGGGACCGACGCGCTCGTCATACGACACCGGCAGCACGCCGATCGACCCTTCCAAAGGCCCGAGCCCGTCGGTGACCTTCGCCATCTCATCGAGCTTGGCCTGGTCCATGATCAGGAAGCCACCCTTGAAGCCCAGCTCGCGCGCCTGCTTGACCACCAGCGCGGTCGGCTCCGAGGGGCCACCGACGAAGAGCACATCCGGCTTCTCGGCGAGCACGCGGCTCACGCCGCTGTAGAAGTCCGCCGAGCGGTTGTAGGACATCGGGTTGTTCGATGCGATCGTGCCGCCCGCCTTCTCCCATGCCGGGCCGAAGAGCTGCGTCCAGTTCTTCGCGTATTCATGATCGCCCGGCAGCATGCCGACCTTCTTGCCGAACTTCTTCATCTCGTAGCGTGTGAAGGGCTCGATGTACGAGTTGAAAGTCGGGGGAACGCGGATGGTGAGCTTGTTGCCCGTCTCCGTGATCTTCGGCGTGCTGGAGTACGCCATCACGATGAACTTCTCCTGCTCGTTGAAGGCCTGCATCGCGTAGATGCCACCGGAGTGCGGCACGAACACCACCGGCGCCTGGTACTGCTGCGCGAGGCGACGCGCGTTGATCGCGGCGTCGGCGGGCGAATACTTGTCGTCCAGCGCAACCAGCTCCAGCTTGACCTTCTTGCCACCGACTTCGAGGCCCGCGGCGTTGATCTCCTTGATCGCCATCTCGATGCCGTTGACCACGTTCTTGCCGTAGAGCGCCGCGCCACCGCTCAACGGGCCGGTGAAGCCGATCTTCACGGTGTCCTGCGCAAAGGCCGAACCGGCTCCGAACGCACCCAGCAGTGCCAGCGCAGTGGGCAGCAACGCGAAGCGGCGGCGGGTCGAGGAATGTCTCAGCATCAGATGTCTCCTTGTGGTTGATTGAAAGAACGGCTAGCCGCCGATGTAGGCGGCACGCACTGCTTCGTTGTTCAGCAGCGAATCTCGATCGCCTTCCAGCGTGATGCAGCCTCGCTCGATGACGTAGGCGCGATGCGCGATTGCGAGTGCCGAATACGCGTTCTGCTCCGCCAGTAGCACCGTGGTGCCGGCCTGGTTGATGCGCTGGATCACCTCGAACACCTGCTTGACGATCAGCGGTGCAAGCCCGAGCGAAGGCTCGTCGAGCAACAGCAGCTTGGGCCGCCCGAGCAGCGCACGGCCGATCGCCACCATCTGCTGCTGGCCGCCGGAGAGCGATCCGGCCGGATGGTCCTGCTTCTTCTCCAGGATCGGAAAGAGGCTGAACACCTCGTCGATCGAACGCTGGATGCCTGCCTTGTCGCGGCGATGCACATACGCGCCAAGGGTGAGGTTCTTGCGCACCGACATCATCGGGAACAGCTTGCGCCCCTCGGGGCAATGCACGAGGCCAGAGGCAACGATCTGCGCCGGACGCTGGCCGATGAGTTCGCTGTCGCCGAAGCGGATGCTGCCTGCGCTCGGCTTCTGGATGCCGCTGGCCGCCATGAAGATCGACGTCTTGCCTGCGCCATTGGCACCGAGCAGCACCACCAGCTCGCCGGGCGCCGCATGCAGCGACACCCCGCTCAAGGCCCGGAAACTGCCGTAGTGCAGGTCGACGTTCTCAAACCGCAACATGGTCCGTCCCCAGGTAGGCTTCGATCACATGCGGGTCGCGACGGATCTCCGCCGGCGTGCCTTCGGCGATCTTCGCGCCGTTGTTGAGCACGACGATCTTGTCGGCCAGTCGCATGATCATGTCCATCTTGTGTTCGATCAGGCACACGGTCTTGCCGTGGTCCACCAGCTTGCGGATCAGCGCCGCGAGGCCGACGGTCTCTTCGGGATTGACGCCACCCGCCGGCTCGTCTAGCAGCAGCAATTCGGGATCGGTCGCAAGTGCCAGCGCGAAGGCGACGCGCTTGCGCTCTTCCTGCGTGATGTCGGCCGCGATGCGGTTGGCGATGTGCGAGAGCCCGACGAAATCGAGCGCCTCGCGGGCCTTCTCGCGGCACAGGCGTTCTTCTTCCTGAAGCCGTTTTGAATTGGCGAGCACGTCCCACAACCCCGAGCGCGTGCGCAGGCGGTGGCCAACGATCAGGTTGTCCAGCACGCTCGCGTTGTCGAACAGGTGCGTCGTCTGGAAGGTGCGTGCGATGCCCAGTCGCGCGACATGGTCGGGGCGCATGCCCGTGACATCCTGCCCCTTGAAGGTGATGCGGCCCGAAGTCGGCTTGTGCGTGCCGGCGACGAGATTGAAGAACGTGGTCTTGCCCGCGCCGTTGGGCCCGATGATGGCGCTCACATGGCCGCGCTCGAAGCGAGTGGTCACCGCGTCGACCGCCGTAAGGCCGAAGAATTGTTTAGTCAGTGCGTCGATCTCAAGCATGGGACTCGGCCTCCGTCACCGCGACCTGCGATTGGCCCTGAGCCTGAACGGCATCCGCGCGACGCGCACGGCGCTTGAGCCAGGTGCCGACGATGCCGTCAGGCAGGAAGATGATCAGCGCCACCAGCACCGGGCCGAAGACGACCATTCGGTAGTCCTGCAGGAACTGGAGGCTCTGCGTGAGCCATGTGACGAGGAAGGTACCCACCAGCGGCCCGAGCAGCGTGCCCACGCCACCGACCAGCACGAACATGATGAGATCGAAGGTCACGGCTTCGCTCGCGAGATCGGGCCCGAGAAAGCGCACCTGGCCCGCATAGAGCGCACCTGCGAAGCCTGCATAGATCACCGACAGCACGAAGGACAGCGTCTTGGTGCGCATCAGGTCGATACCCAGCGCCTCCGCCAGATCGTCGCTGTTGCGCACCGCCATGAAGCTGCGACCCACCAGCGAACGCACGATGCGCGCCATCACCCACAACCCGAGCGCGAGAAATGCGAGCACGAGGTAGTACTGCGAAAGCGGCGTGCCGAACTGCACCGGGCCGATGCCCGTCGGCGCGGGGATGCCCATGATGCCGACCGGTCCGTGCGTGAGGCTTTCCCACTTCTCGATGAGCAGGAAGAGGATGTAGCTCACGCACAGCGTGAAGATCGAGAAGTAGTGGCCGCGCAGACGCAGCGACAGCAGGCCGATGAAATAGCCCAGCACGCCGGTCACCACGCCCGCGAGGGCGAAGGCGATCCAGAACGGCACCTGATGATCGACGGTCAGGATGCCGACCGTGTACGCACCGATCGCCATGAAGGCGCCATGCGCGAGGTTGAACTGCCCCGTGTAGCCTGTGATGAGGTTCAACCCCAGCGCGGCGATGGCCATGATGAAAGCCAGCGTCGCGACAGAGAGCAGGTAGTTGTTCGGCGCGACGAGCGGGAACGCCAGGGCCAGAGCGGCGAGCAGTGCCCAGCCGGCCTTTCCTTCCAGGAAGCGCATCAGCGGGCCCCTTTCATCGTGAACAGGCCCTGCGGGCGGAACGACAGGATCACCACCAGCAGCACGAACGCGATGATGTCCTTGTAGTCGGTCGACACGTAGAAGCCACCGAAGCTCTCGGCCATGCCGATGATCAGCCCGCCGACGATCGCACCTGGGAAGCTGCCCATGCCCCCGAGGATGATGATCACGAAGGCCTTGGTGATGACGAGATTGCCCATCGCCGGGTAGACCAGGTTGATCGGCGCATAAAGCACCGCCGCGATGGCAGCCAGCGCACCCGAGATCGCGAACACCAGCAGCGTGACGCGCGATGCGTCGATGCCCACCAGCGCAGCACCGTCGCGGTTCTGCGCCATCGCGATGATGGTCGAGCCGATCACCGTGTGGTTGAGGAACAGATGCAACAGCACCATCAGCCCGAACGCGCCCGCGATGATCAGCAGGCGCTGCAGCGGCGCAGTGAGGCCGAATATCTCGACCACCTGCCCATAGGGCGTCGGCATGCGATGGAAGTCCGCGCCGAACAGCGCCTGCGCGCCAGCTTCGAGGAAGAGCAGGATGCCGATCGCGGCAATCATGTCGTGCAGCTCGGGCGCATTGCGCAGCGGATGGAACACGAGCCGCTGCGCGAGCATCGAGATCACCGCAACCACCACAGCAGCACCAGCCATGGCCAGCCAGTAGTTCAGGCCGAGCTTGACCATCAGGTAGTAGCCGGCGAACGCACCCGCCATGTAGAAGGCACCGTGCGCAAAGTTCGGCACGTGCAGGATGCCGTAGACGAGTGTCAGCCCCAGGGCCACGAGGCTGTAGACGCCGCCGATGGTGAGGCCGTTGAGAAGTTGCTGAAAAAACAGTTCCACTGGGTTCCTCGGCTGTCCCGTGCGCGGCAGGAGTGCGCAGGGGCTGTATCGAAGCGGCCCATTGTGGAAGCGTGCTGAGCGACGCCGACTAAGGTTTCTCCCGAGATTGCGTCGCCTAGGAGACTCGGATTCCTACCGTTCGGTAGGTCACTTCTTGGCCATCGTCCCGGTCGCGACAAGGCGGCGCAGTTCGGAGAGCCGCGCCTTCATGCGCCGCTCGTTCACCGGTCCCATGCGGATGAGCAGCTTCTGCCCCGCCGAGAGTGCCTCGAGCTGCGGGTCCGCGAACTCGTAGCGCGTCCAGGGGTTCTCCAACGGCATCTCGCCCTTCACTTCCGTGAGCTTGGCCTGGATCGGCCCGGTGGGCTCGGGTGTCTTCAGCAGATGGTCGAGGACCGCCACGAGCCTGTCGTTGAAGTAGCGATTCGGATAGCCGAGCTCTTCAAAGGCCTCCTGGAACAGTGGATACAGCCGCGCATAGAGCGCGACAGCGCGCGCCGGGTCGATCGATTCGACGAAGAGCACGAAGGGCGTGTAGCGGGCGCCGTTGTCGGGGCTGATCGTCTTCACATCGCCATTGCCCTGGACCGCAAAGCGCTGCGGCGTCGGCAGCACCGGCCACATGCGCGCCGTGGCGTGCTCGCGCGGCAGGTTGTCGACGGTCGCAACCGCGCGGCGGACGAAACCGTCGAGCTGCAGGAAGGACGTGACATTCTTGCGACCGAGCAGATCGTTGAGCGCGCTGGTCACGCGCGCGTCGGCGTCGTTCAGCGCAGGCAGCGCCTTTTCGGGCTCCGCGAGGTTGTCCATCGGGTTCTGCGGTCCCGTCGCGACCGGCGGCTGCGGCGGCACATCGGCGGGCGCGGGTTGGGGCTGCGGTGCCATCGCGGCGGGTGGGGCCTCGGCCGGCACCTCTCGCTGCTGCGACCAGCGCCACCAACCGAATGCGGCGGCCAGCACCGCGAGGATGACGACGACCGGAAGCCACATCGAGGATTCGCGTGCTGGCCTGAATTCTGCTGGGTCGTTTTGGGGCATGGTCGAATGCTCCTCTCTCACTTTTCAAAAATCATCATGGACGTTGATTTCTCGCAACTCACCGAGTACCAGCGCTACAAATTGATGGCAAGCCTGATCGTGCCGCGCCCGATCGCGCTTGTCACGACGATCGGCGAAGACGGCGTGGTCAACGCGGCGCCCTTCAGCATGTTCAACATGCTCGGCGAAGAACCGCCGATCGTGATGATCAGCGTGAACCGCCTGCAGGACAACGCGCTCAAGGATACGGCGGCCAACATCGTCCGCACCCGCGAATTCGTCGTCCACCTGGCCGACGAGGACATTGCTGAGCAGATGCACCGCTGTGGCGATCGCCATCCGCCGCACGTGAGCGAGCTCGATGTGGTCGGCTTCACCGCGCTTCCAAGCAGTGCCGTGAAGCCTCCGCGCATCGCAGAGGCGCCGGTGGCCTTCGAATGCACGCTATGGGAAACGCTTGAAACCGAAAGCCGGCAGATCTTCATCGGCCAGGTGCGCTGGATGCATGCGCGCGACGAACTCATCGACACCGAGACCTGGCGCGTGCGGCTGCAGCACTACTTCCCGGTCGGACGCTTCGGCGCCAGCTTCTACGTGAAGACGCGTGAACGCTACTCGCTGGCGGCGCAGGGCGGCAGCCGCAGCACGCAGATCGACGAGATGTAGGCAATCTTTCCACTCTAC
This sequence comes from Variovorax sp. Sphag1AA, assembly GCF_014192575.1. Lineage (GTDB taxonomy): Bacteria > Pseudomonadota > Gammaproteobacteria > Burkholderiales > Burkholderiaceae_C > Variovorax. The sequence continues at coordinate 149,101 of NZ_JACHYC010000004.1, forward strand.
TGCTTTGGCCAACGGCGGGTCACTGGCCGGGCGGCCTACGTCAATCGTGGAGCTTGGCTGACATGCACGAACTTGCCGAATCACGTTAAAACTGACGCCTTGCAGGTATACGTATTCGGAGGATCCGATGTTCAACATCTTCCAGCCCCATCGAAACGGCCATCTTCGCCGCATCATGACCTTGCTCGAAGAGGCCAACCTGGCGCGCATCGAGCACCAGGCCGCCGCGGAGCACCACGGCGCCCTCGCCCGCATGTACGCGGAACGCGCCAAGCGGCTGGAGCGGGAGGTCTACGGGACATCGCACGTACCGCTGGGCGAAGGCTCAGGGGCTCCGAAGCTTCCTGATGAAAAGCCCGTCGTCTATGCGCTGGGTGCCAACCGGCGCGAAGGTCAGTCCAAAGCCTGACGGGAGTCATGGCCGGTGACTTCGTCGACGTACTGATCGTCGGCGCCGGGTTGTCCGGCATCGGTGCGGCCGCCCACCTGCAGCGGCTCTGCCCCGAACGCAGCGTTGCCATCCTCGAGGCGCGCGAGACGCTGGGTGGCACCTGGGATCTCTTCCGCTACCCGGGCGTACGGTCCGACTCGGACATGCATACCCTGGGCTATTCGTTCCGTCCGTGGACGGAAGCCCGCTCGATTGCGGATGGGCGCTCGATCCTCGAATACCTGCAAGCGACGGCGCGCGAGACCGGCGTGGATCGCCTGATCCACTATCGCCACCGCGTGCGATCGGCAAGTTGGTCATCCGACGCCGCACGGTGGACCGTCGAGGCCGAGCGCGAATCCGGCGAGCGCGTCGTCTTCGAATGCGCCTTTCTATTGGTGTGCAGCGGCTACTACGACTACGCGGAAGGCTACACGCCAGGCTTCCCGGGACTCGAACGGTATTGCGGCCGCGTCGTGCATCCCCAACACTGGACGGACGACATCGACCATGCGGGCAAGCGTGTCGTCGTGATCGGCAGCGGAGCAACCGCCGTCACGCTGGTGCCGGAACTCGCCAGGACTGCGGCGCAAGTGACGATGTTGCAGCGCTCACCTTCATACGTATTGAGCCTACCCACGGTGGACCCGATCGCCCGATGGCTGCAGCGCTTCGCCGGGCATCGAGCCGCGCACGCAGTGACGCGCTGGAAGAACGTGCTGATCTCCGTCGGCCTGTTCAAACTGTGCAGGCGCCGGCCCGATTTCGCGAAGGCGACGTTGCTGAAGCTTGTTAGACAGCAGCTCGGCCCCGCGTACGACGTCGAGACACACTTCACCCCCAGCTACAACCCGTGGGAGCAGCGCCTGTGCTTCGTGCCCGATGGCGATCTCTTCAAGGCCATCCGCAGCGGGCGCGCCAGCGTCGTCACGGACACGATCGAATCGTTCACCGAGACCGGCCTACGACTCGCCAGCGGCGCAGTGTTGCCCGCGGACCTCGTCGTGACCGCGACCGGCCTGAAACTAAAGCTGGTCGGCGGACTGGAAATGAGCGTGGACGGACGCAAGCTGGCGCCGGCCGAACTGGTCAACTACAAGGGCGTTTTGTTTGCCGGTGTGCCGAACTTCGCTTCGGTCTTCGGCTACACGAACGCGTCGTGGACGCTGAAGGCAGACCTCGCTGCCACATTCGTCTGCCGGCTGCTCAATCACATGAAGCAGACCGGCGCGCGGCAATGCGTGCCTCGCGTGGACGATGCGGACATGGCCTTGCAGCCGTGGGTCGATTTCTCATCGGGCTACTTCCAGCGCGCGATCGACCAGTTGCCGAAGCAAGGCACGAAGAAGCCGTGGAAGCTGAACCACAACTACCTTGCCGACCTGGTGACACTGAGGTTCGGCGCGGTGGACGATGGGGTGATGCGCTTTTCCTGAAAGGCGCGGACGAAAAAAAAGAGGCCGAAGCCTCTTTTTTTGAATTGGAGCGGGAAACGAGACTCGAACTCGCGACCTCAACCTTGGCAAGGTTGCGCTCTACCAACTGAGCTATTCCCGCATGTTTCGCGTTTTGCGAAGCCTCGTATTCTAGCCCGAAATCTGGGCTCGACCCTGACGGGCCGTAAAAGATTTCAGAAGCGGCGGTTATACGTGAAGATCAGCCCGGCCGTGCCGAGTGTGCCGATCTGCACCGCATCGTTCGGCGTCACGCGATAGCCGATCGCGGGAATGATGCCAAGGCCAAAGCCGTCATGGTTGAAGGGCACCTTGTCTTCGTACTCGCCTTTGTAGCCGTAGATCACGCCACCGCTGATCTTTGCGTACCAATTCGGGTGACCGAACAGGTTGTCCCATCGGAAGCCATAGTAGGCGTAGGCAGAGGACTGGCCAAACGAGTTTCTGAAAGCCGAAAACCCCCAGATGGTCGCATCGGCATACGACCATTCCGGCGCGCCCGGCAAGTTGCGCTCGATGCCCAGCAGGAAAACGTGCTTGTGGTCGCTCTCATTGCTGAAGTGCACCGCGAACGGACCGATCACCAGTTCCCAGAACGGCTTGCCGTCGAATCGATCGGCTGGTGCCTGGGCCTGAGCCTCGGCTGGGGCTTGGGAATCCTGGGCCTGCGCCGCGCCAGCACACAGTGCGAGCGACAGGCCGGCGATCGCCGCACCCGTGCGTGCCAGAATCTCTGAAAGGCGACCCGGTGCAGCGTTGCGGCTGCAACCATCATCGTGGGAAAACTTTGTCAGGGCTGTCCAATCCATCTTGATGTTTCTTCTTCGAGGCCTCCGGATGCCCGGCATTGTGCCAACTCCCCGAGTTTTACGTGCCTCCGATCATCGCCTGAATAAACCATGAACCGCTCTCCCGTCCGCGTGGCAGACCTGCCTGCGTTCGACACCCTCGTCGACGCACGCTCGCCGGCCGAGTTCGCGCTGGACCACATTCCCGGGGCCATCAACTGCCCCGTCCTCGATGACGAGGAGCGCCGCATCGTCGGCACGCTCTACAAGCAACAGGGCGCTTTCGAGGCGCGGCGCGTCGGCGGCGCGATGGTGGCCGCGAATCTGGCAAAGCACCTTCGCGGGCAATTTGCAGACCGGCCGTCGAACTGGAAGCCGCTGGTGTACTGCTGGCGAGGCGGCATGCGCAGCGGGTCGATGGTGACGTGGCTGCGTCTCGTGGGATGGGACGCGCAGCAACTCTCCGGCGGCTACAAGAGCTTTCGCCATCATGTGATCGAGCAGATCGAGGCACTCTCGCCTCGCCTGCCGCTGCTCGTGTTGTGCGGCGCGACGGGCAGCGCAAAGACCCGCGTCCTGCAGGCGCTCGCGGCACGCGGCGCGCAGGTGCTCGACCTCGAAGGCTTCGCCAGGCACAAGGGCTCGCTGCTCGGCGCGCTGCCGGGCACGCCCCAGCCTTCGCAAAAAGCGTTCGAGACGGGCATCGCGCAGGTGCTCGACGGCATCGATCTCGACCGCCCGCTCTACGTGGAAGGCGAAAGCCCGCGCATCGGCCGCATTGCCGTGCCCATTCCTCTGGTGGCGCGCATGCGTGCGAGCCCCTGCATCGAGGTTGCGGCGACACCCGAGGCGCGCCTCGCGTACCTGCTGCGCGACTACGCCTACCTCGGCGACGACGGCGAGGCGCTCGCCACGCAACTCGGGTTGCTCAAGGAGCTGCAAGGCAAGGAAACCGTGCAGCGGTGGCAGGCCTGGGCGCGTGGCCGCGAACTCGCACCACTCTTCGCGGAGCTGATGGCGCTGCACTACGACCCGCACTACGCACGCTCGCAAGCGCAGCACTTCGCATCGTGGACCGATCGGCAGCGCATCGAATCCGACGATCTCTCCGAGCAGGGCATCGAGCGACTGGCCGATGCCGTCCTTGCGCTCAGCCCGGTCCCGTCGATGGTTCGGTAGCCTCTTCCTCGCCTACCGGCAGGTGAATGAGGCCGGTGCGCAGGTCGTACTCGAACACCTCGCCGTAACGGCCCCATTCGATCGCAGTGCGCAGCACCCGCTCGGCAGTGGGTTCGTCGAGGCTCTCCTTCAGCAGTTCGAGGAACGGTTCCTGCGGCAATTCGCCCGATGGCGCCTGCTCCAGGCTGTGGCGGATGTGGGCCGCCAGCGGCACATGCGCGAGCAATTGCTGGCCCAGCAACTGCTGCCGCAACGTGTGCGTGCCCCCGACATAGCGCCTGCCCAATTCGGTCAGATGCAGGTCCGCATCCGCCAGTTTCGCGAAGCCAAGCAGCGCTAGCGCCTGTGAAAGCGGCAGCAGGTCGTGGTCGGTGAGTTCGGTCTCCTCGGCGAGCTGCGGCAGGTCGGCGCGTCCATCCCGATCGTCCTCGACAAGCATCTCCAGAAGCGCCTCCATCCGCCCAATGTCGGCTTCGGGGAGTCGATCACCCAGATGCATGCGCACCGGTTCCTCGGCGGCGCGACCTGCGGCGGGCGCACGTTCGGTCATGAGTGCATAGGCCTCATCGATCAATGCACGCACCTCGAGGCTGTCGGCATCGCGTGGCCGCGGCAAATGGATCGGCAACTCGGCGCGCACCCGCCCCGGATCGGCCGCGAAGATCAGGATGCGGTCGGCCATCAGCACCGCTTCCTCGATGTTGTGCGAGACGATCAGCATCGCCTTGGTGGGCATCGCGCCGCTGCCCCAGAGCTGCAGGATGTCGTCGCGCAGGCGCTCACCAGTCAGCACATCGAGCGCGGAGAAGGCCTCGTCCATCAGCAGCACTTCGGGCTCGATCACGAGCGCACGTGCGATGCCCACCCGCTGCCGCATGCCGCCCGAGAGTTCGCGCGGCAGCGCGCCCTCGAAGCCGGCAAGGCCGATCAGCTCGATCGCCGCGCTGGCACGTCGTGCACGCTCCGCAGCCTCGATGCCGCGCGCCTCCAGGCCGAGCTCGACGTTCTGCTGCACCGTGAGCCACGGAAAGAGCGCAAACGACTGGAACACCATCGCGATACCGCGCGCCGGTGCATAGAGCGGCTGGCCGCGATAGCTCACGGTGCCCCCGTCCGCGCCGATGAGGCCCGCCAGGATGCGAAGCAGTGTCGACTTGCCCGAGCCGGACTGGCCGAGCAGCGCCACGATCTCGCCTTCGGCGAGCCGGAAATCCACGCCTTCGAGCACCGCGCGCGCGGCGCCGTCGGCCGAGCGGAAGGACTTGCCCACCCCCTTGAGTTCGATGATGGCTTCGGCCATGCGTGCTCCTCTATTCAGACCCTGGTCTCGGCGCGCTCATAGAGCCGGCGCCAGACGAAATGGTTCATGCCCATGACGAACACGCACATCACGCCAATGCCAAGCGCGATGCGCGGAAAGTCGCCGATCGCGGTCATCTGTGCGATGTAGCTGCCCAACCCCGCCGCCTGCAGCGTGGTGTCGCCCCAGGTCACGTATTCGGCGACGATGCTCGCGTTCCATGATCCGCCACTTGCGGTGATCGCGCCGGTGACAAAGCTCGGAAACACCGCCGGCAGCAGATAGCGCCGCCACTTGAGCCAGCCGGTGAGCCCGAGGTTCTCCGCCGCATAGCGCAGCTCCGTCGGGATCGTCGATGCCCCCGCGATCACGTTGAAGAGCAGATACCACTGCGTGCCCAGCACCATCAGCGGCGCGAGCCAGATGTTCGGGTTGAGGTGCCAGCGCACGATGAACAGCACCGCGACCGGGAACATCAGGTTGGCCGGAAAGGCCGCCAGGAATTGCGCGACACCTTGCAGCCGCCCCGCCCAGCGCGGATTCATGCCGATCCACACGCCGATCGGAACCCACACCAGCGCTGCAAGGGCGATCAGCACGATGACGCGCAGCAGCGTGTAGAAGCCCAGCACGAAGACATGGCCAACCTCGACCCAGCCGACCTCGGTGTGAATGAAGCGCACGAGCCACACCAGTGCCAGCAGTACCGCGGCCGCAATGGTGGCGTCCCACACGCGCGTAACTGCCGGATCGGGCGGACGCGGGCGGGCCTTGATCGAGGTCCCGTCGAAATCCCGGCGGAACAGCACCAGCGCCCGCTCGAACGGCCTCATCGCGCCGATGATGATCCGCTTGATGCGGTCCGTGCGACGCAGCCAGGTGAGCAACCACGAGCGCGGCGCATCCTCGGTGCTGCCCTCCTCGAAGCGGAACTTGTCGGCCCACGCGATCAGCGGGCGGAAGAAGAGCTGGTCGTACAGCGCGATGCCGATCAGCATCCCGCCGATGGCCCAGCCGATCGCGCCGAGGTCGCGCGCCTCGATTGCCATTGCGATATACGAGCCGACGCCCGGCAGCTTGATGTTCTGGTTCGACACCGAAATCGCTTCCGAAGCGACGACGAAGAACCAGCCGCCGGACATCGACATCATCATGTTCCACAGCAGGCCCGGTGCCGCAAAGGGCAGTTCGAGGCGCCAGAACCGATGCCAGGGCGAAAGCTGGAACACCGACGCCGCCTCGCGCAGTTCAGGCGGCACCGTGCGCAGCGACTGGTACAGGCTGAACGCCATGTTCCATGCCTGCGAGGTGAAGATCGCGAAGATCGCCGCGCATTCCACGCCGAGCAGGTTGCCCGGGAACAGCGCGATGAAGCCGGTGACGGTGATCGACAGGAAGCCGAGGATGGGGATGGACTGGAGGATGTCCAGCATCGGCACCAGGATCTTTTCCGCGACGCGATAGCGGGTCGCGAGCACCGCGAACACACAGGCGAAGACCAACGACGCACCCAGGGCGAGGAACATCCGCAGCGTCGTGCGCAGCAGGTAATACGGCAGCATCCAGGGTTCGAGACTGATCGGAAGCGGCTGGCCCAGCTCGTACGGGCGCGCCATCTGCGCTCCGCCGTAGGCCAGCGCGAAGAGCGTCGCGAGCACCAGGGGCAGCAGCGCCCAGTCCCAGCGGTTGCCGCCAGACGCGACGGCCTGACGCGGGAAGAAGCGTTTATCGAGCATGTGCGGATCGAAGGGTCGGATTCACGGACCCTGTCCGCGCAGCGCGGATTCTCTCGCCGAAGCAGGCGAAAAGCTGACCTGTAACTGATCTTTAATTTAGAGCGGGAAGGCGTCGAGCCCCGGCTGTCCCTCTGCCGGCTTGACCGGCGTGTGGGCCACGTTCATGACCCAGCAGACCATCGCGAAGTAGCCGACGAGTGCGCTGAGATCAACCACTGCTGGCTTTCCGAAGCGCAGTTCGGCTGCGGCATAAGTGGGTTCGCTCACGCCGTTGTTGCGCAGAAGCTCCTGCGCGAAGTCCAGCGCGAGCTGTTCGTCTTCCGTCAGCGTCGTCGGGCGGCGACCGAGTCGCAGCGCCTCGACTGCATCGGCGCTGACGCCGGCCTTGACTGCCGCCGTGGCATGGACGACCCATTCGAACTGGTTGCCCACGTGCCTCGCGACCGCGCAAGTCACCAACTCGCGCACGCGGGGATCCAGCGTGCTGTCGAAGCGCAGGTATTCCCCGAGGCTGCCGATGCGCTCCATGAGCACCGGACTTTGCAAGAGGGGGATGAAGGGGCCGAATACCGCCTTGCGAGGTCCATCGATCAGCGCCTGCGCGGCCGCACGCTGCGCATCGGTCATCGATTCGGCCGACGGCATCGGCAGGCGGTCGGTCCAGGGGAAGGTGTGGCCTTGTTGAAGCACGTTGCAGTTCCTTTCGTTCAAGCGATCGATCTCGGTTCGCGCAGCAACCATGCGGCGCTTGCCAGCAGCGCCACCGCGCCGATGGCCAGCGCGACAAAGAGGCCGCCGAAGCCCTGTGCCGATCCGCTGAGGGCGGACGACAGGATCGGGCCCGCCATCTGGCCGATTGCGAATGCGGCGGTCATTCTGCCGAGCGCGCTTGTCGGATCGCCGATGGTGCTGGCCTTCGCCTCTTGCATGCCGGCCATGGTCGCGACCATGAAAGTCCCGCCGACCAGCAGCGCCGCGGCCAGCACGGTGAGCACGGAAAGGTGAATCACCGGCAGAAGGCATCCGAGCGCCATCAGCGCATGACTGCCCGCAAGCACCCGGCGCCGCGAAACGTGACCCAGCACCGCCGCCGCAAGCAATGTCGAGATCGCCGCCGCCGTGCCGAACACCGGCCATGCGGCACCGAAGACCGACGGATCGTCGACCACCGCTCGCGCCAGCACCGGCAGGAAGGTGGCCGGCAGGATGTACCCGAAGCCGAGGATGCCGTAGCTGAGCACCAGGCCCCAGGGCACTTGCCCCGTGAGAGCAGCGCCCTCACCGGCGCGCGACGCCGCAGTCGTAGTCGTTGCATCGCGTGGCATCAGCGTTGCCACGATCAGCAGCCCCGCCAGCGCAAGCATCCCCAGCTGTATCCAGAGGCTCTCCGGCGGCGCCCCCGCCGCACCGGCGCGCCAGCAATAGAGGCCAGCAAGCGCGATCCCCGCGCCAACGCCCGCATAAAGGATTCCTGCGCCGGAGGGCCGGTCCAGCCGCGCCAGCCACGCGAGGCACCAGACGCTGGTGCTCACCAGTGCCCACGCACTTGCGGCACCTGCAAGGAAACGAAGCGCCAGCCAGAACGCGACCGAGCCCGACCAACCCATCGCAGCGGTCGAGAGCACGATGATCGCGAGCGACAGGAGCCCCACACGCTGCGGCGTGAGCGGCAGGCGCGCGGTGGTCAACGCACCGAGCAGGTAGCCCGCGTAGTTCGCTGCCGCAAGCCAGCCTCCGGCCGCGACGTCGAGGGTGCCAGTGCGGATCATCAGCGGCAGCATCGGGGTGAAGGCGAATCGGCCGATGCCCATCGCGATTGCCAGCGCCAACAGGCCGGCGACACAGACGGACACATAGGAAGGCCGCGACATGGTGAGGGTGGGATTCGACATGGCATCTCATTAGACGCAGAATGCGAGTCGGCCACAAATGAATTATTCAGAACGATCATTCTGATTATGAGAACCATCGATTTGGACTCCCTCGAGATCTTTCGCACTGTCGTGGCCGAGGGTGGCGTGATCCGCGCGGCCGACAAGCTCAACCGCGTGCAGTCGAACGTGACCACGCGCATCCAGCAGCTCGAGGATCGCCTTGGGCACAAGCTCTTCCATCGACAGGGTCGCACGCTGGCGCTGGCACCGGCAGGACTCAAGCTGCTGCCCTATGCGGACCGCCTGCTTCGACTCGCGGACGAGGCAGAGTCCGAGTTGCGCAGCGATCTACCGCTCGGCACTTTCAGACTGGGCTCGCTCGAGAGCACCGCCGGCAGCCGGCTCGCGCCGGTGCTCTCGCGCTTTCACAAGTTCTACCCCGGGGTGGTCGTGGAACTGGTCAGCGGCACCACGGGTGCACTGCTGAAACGGGTGAATGCCTTCGAGATCGAGGCCGCGTTCGTGTCTGAGCCGTTCTCGTCGGTCGGTCTGGAGTCGCTTCCGGTGTTCGAGGAAGAACTGGTTCTCGTCACGGCCCTGAGCGTGACCTCCGTGACGCGACCGGGCGACCTTGCCAATTCGACGCTGATCGCCTTTGCACAAGGCTGCTCGTATCGCCGCTTGCTCGAGCAGTGGCTCGGCAAGGGCGGCGTGTCGCCCTCCCGCTCGCTGGAGTTTTCTTCTTATCAGGCAATGATCGCCTGCGTGGCCGCCGGTACCGGCTTCGCGATCGTGCCCGTGTCGGTGCTCAAGGCGCTGCGCGCGACGGCGGATGTCCGCCAGCATCAGCTGCCGGAGCGAATGCGACACAACCGGACCCATCTCGTGTGGAAGGGGACGCCCTCGGTAGCACTCGCACGGCTGATCGACATGCTGAAAAAGCCTTTGCGCGAAGACATCCAGAAGACGAAGTAGCTGCCCGCCCGCACAAGCGAAAGGGGCGGCGCTGTGCGCGCCGCCCCTTTCATTCACAGAACCGGTCTGCTTACCAGTGGAAGCCGATACCGGCGCTCACGCCGAGCTTGCCGCGAGTGTTGGCCGTGCCAGCAAGCTTCGTGACCCAGCGGCTGTTTTCGGACACCTTCGAGACACCCACTGCGATGGCCGACTCGCCATCCATGTTGCTCACCGAGGCGGAGACCATGCCCCGACCCGGGATGACCGCCTGGGGCAGCGTTGCCACCGCCATGGCTGCTGCAGCCGCGCCGTTGGAGTCGCGCCGGGCGCTGGCGATGTCCGACTGCACCTGGTCGATGCGTTGGTCCGTGTAGGCCTGGTTGCTCGCCGAAACGGCGTCGAGTTGGCGCTTGTTCACGGCGTCGGTGTCCACCACACCATCGGCCACGTTGGCGATTGCGCGTTCATTGCCCGCGGATCCGACCGACACGACGTTCTCGCGATTCCCGGTGCTGGAGCCCGCGCCCACCTGGGCAGGAACTCGGGGCCGATCGCCTCTCATACGGCCGCGAGTCGGCCACCAGAAGCTACGCCGCAATTCCAGCAATGAAAAAACTAGAGCACAACTTATCCAACGGCCGATCAAATTGAGGCGTGAAAGAATCCTCAACTTGCGATGCTGTGCACCGTTAAAAAAGATTGGGTCGAGGTTGAAGAATTCACCAAATAAAAAAGCGGACCGCATTCCTGCGATCCGCTTTTTTTGGCGGCCAACTGAGAGGTGTCAGACCTACTTGTTCTCTGCCTCCTGCAGCAGTCTCCACATCACCTTGCCGCTGCCGCTCTTGGGCAGCGCATCGACGAACTGCACCGCGCGCGGAATCTTGTAGACCGCCATGTTCTCGCGGCACCAGTCGATGATCTGCTGCTCCGTGGTGTCCTTGTGCGTCGGCCTGAGCACGACCACAGCCTTGACCGATTCACCGCGATACGCGTCCTTCATCGCGATCACGCAGGCTTCCTGAATGGCTGGGTTCTTGAACATCAGCAACTCAACTTCGGCCGGCCACACTTTGAAGCCGCTCGCATTGATCATCCGCTTGAGGCGGTCGGTCATGAAGAAATAGCCGTCCTCGTCCATCCGGCCCATGTCGCCCGTGCGGAAGAAGCGCTTGCCCTCGAACTCCACGAATGCGGCGGCCGTCGCGTCAGGCCGCTTCCAGTAACCCTGGAACACCTCCGGGCCATGGGTGATGATCTCGCCCGATTCGCCGATGGGCATCTCCTGCAGCGTGTCCGGATCGACCACGCGCGAATCGGTGCCCATGTAGGGGATGCCGAGGCACTGCTGCTTCGGGTTCTCGAACGGATTCGCGTGTGACGGCGCCGCGGTTTCGGTGAGCCCGTAGCCTTCCTGGTACTTGAGGTCGAACTGCTCCAGCAGGCGCTGCGCGACCGCCTGCGGCATCGCGGCGCCGCCGCCGCCGATGTAGGCGAGGCTGCTCAGGTCGTAGTTCGCGAAGTTCGGGCTGGCCATCAGGTCGATAACCATCGTCGGAATGTTGGTCCAGCTCGTCACCTTGCGACGCGAGATCAACCGGCCGGCCATGTCGCGATCCCAGCGGGGCATGATGATCAGCGTGCCACCGATCAGTACGGTGGTGTGCATCATGCTCACCACGCCGGTGATGTGGAACATCGGCACCACCGCAAGCACCACGGCCTCCGACGAACCCAGTCCCCAGATCTGCCCCGCAAAGGCGTTGTGGTTGAGGCTCGAATGGTTATGGATGCAACCCTTGGGCAAGCCGGTGGTTCCGCTGGTGTACGGCAGCAGCGCCATGTCGTTCGCGCCGACCACATGCTCGGGCGCCGGATGCCCGGCGTTCATCGCGTCGGTCCAGCTCATCGTCTTGCCGTCCTGCAGCTCGGGCAGCGGATGGCGCGTGAGCAGCCAGTCGCGCCATGCAGGCGGCGGGGCCTCGTCGCCGGTCACTTCCGGATCGAAGGCGTCGGTGAACTGCGTGACGATCATGTGCGCGAGCCGGTCCTTCGGTTCCAGCGCGTTGCTCGCCTTGGCAAGCTCGGGGGCGAGGTCGCCGGTCGTGATCGCCACCTTGGCGTCCGGGTCGGTGATGTAGTGCTTGAGCTCTTCCGCACGGTTCATCGGATTGACCGGCACCACCACCGCATTGGCGCGCAGGATCGCGAAGTGCGCGATCACGAGCTGCGGGCAGTTCTGCATGTCGAGGACCACGCGATCGCCGCGCTTCACGCCCAGCGCGTGCAGCGTGCCGGCGAGTCGCTCGGTCTGCGCGGCGAATTCACGGTAGGTGATCTCGCTGCCGAAGAACACCAGCGCGAGCTTGTCGGGAAAGCGCTCGGCGTTGGTCTTGAGGTTGTGCCACAGCGATGTGGCGGGGACGGTGATCGAGCGAGGCAGGCGCTGCGGCCAGAACTTGTAGTGCGGTCGTTCCATACGGTCTCCAAACAGCCCGGAAGCCTACGACGCCTCGCGGCGGTGCAGCATGGGGGAAGCCCCGAAAACCGTCACATGGGCGACTCCGAAAAGTGCAATCTTTTGTCAAACGCCCGCCGACGGCTGACAGACGCCACGATCGATCTGCCGTACAACGGCAGGCTTCGTTCAACCACCACCTCGAAGGAGTTCTCATGCCAGCAGACAAGCGCGCGAGCGTTCACTGGGAAGGCGCCGGCAAGACCGGCAAGGGGCAGATCAGCACCGAGACCGGAGCGCTCAAGGACTACCCCTACGGGTTCGCCAGCCGCTTCGAGGACGACAAGCGCGGCACCAATCCCGAGGAGATCCTCGGTGCGGCACATGCAGGCTGCCTCACGATGGCGTTCGCCTTTGCGCTCGAAGGCGCGGGCTTTACCGCCAAGTCGATCGACACGAAAGCCGCTGTGCGGCTCGCCGCCGACGGCCCGGGCTTCAAGATCGATCGCATCCAGCTCGAGTTGGAGGCAGTGATTCCAGGCATCGACGAAGCGAAGTTCCAGCAAATCGCGGCCGGCGCGAAGGCCGGTTGCCCGCTGTCGAAGGCGCTTGCGAGCGTGCCGGAGATCACGCTGAAGGCGACGCTCAAAGGTTGAGTCCTTCCCGTCCGGGCAAGACCCTCGGGCGGACGGATAGCGATCCTGGTCGCGCGGATGCGGCCGCTCTGCACATGCCGGTCAGTGGCGCGCTGATAGACAGCCGCGCGCCGCACCGGCATCCTGAGCGTTGCGCCATATCCACCGATCCGCGACCACGCCATGGACAGGCCCGCCTCGCCGCCCTTCGCTGCACTGCTGCGACGTCATCCGATTCGCTCGGTCCTGGGCGGCCTGCTGATCCTGTTTGCGCTGGTGCTGGTGCTGTTCGACTGGAACTGGGTACGGCCGCCCATCGAGCGCTACATCTCGCAGAAGACCCATCGCGACTTCCGGATGGACGACCTGCACGTGCGGCTCGGCCTCACGCCCACCATCCGCATGCGCGGCGTTCGATTCGGCAATGCGGACTGGTCCAGGGAAGACCAGCCGATGGCCCGGGTCGAGCAGCTGGAGTTCTCCGTCTCGCTGCGCGATTTGCCCGAGAAGATCCTGGTGCCGCGCGTGGCGCTGACGCGGCCCGAACTGCTCTTCGAGCGCCAGCCTGACAACCGCAAGAACTGGATCCTCTCGGACCCCTCTGACACTTCGCCGAGCAAGCTGCGCATCAGCACGCTGTCGGTGGACCATGGCCGCCTGCGCTACATCGACCACGGCGAGCCCTTCGACGTGAACGTGGACGCCAGTACCTTCGACCCTGCCAAACAGGAAAAGGTCAAGAGCGCCAAGGCCGCACCCGCCAACGACCGCTACTCGACCCAGTACAAGTTCACCGGCAACTACCACGGCGCCAGGTTCGAAGGCACGGCCCTGACCGGCGAGGTGTTGAGCTTCCAGGAATCTGGCGTGCCCTTCCCGATCCAGGGCGAGCTGCATGCCGGCACCACCAACTTGTGGGTAGAAGGCAGCATCGCGGACGCCGCCAACATCAGCGGCATCGATACGAAGCTGCGCATCGAAGGCAAGACGCTGGCGAACCTCTACCCCTTCCTGCTCCTGCCGCTGCCGGCCTCGCCGCCCTACCACCTCGAAGGGCACCTGATCCTCAAGGGCAACCGCTACACCATGGACGACCTGCGCGGGCGCATTGGCTCCACCGACGTCTTCGGAAAAGGCGCCTACATCGACCAGAAGCCGCGTCCCCTGCTCCAGGCCGACCTGCACAGCAATTACCTCGACCTGGCGGACCTGGGCCCGCTCATCGGCATCGAGACGCAGGAGACCGGCGGTAAGCCCAATTTCTCGCAGGCGCAGACACGTGATCGCCCCACCGCCAAGGCCAAGCAGAAGACGGTCGATCCGGACCACGTGCTGCCCTCCGGCTCCTTCGAAGCCAGTCGCCTGCAGAAGATCGATGCCGAGGTGGACCTCCACGCCACCCGGCTGAAGGCGCCCAAGGGCCTGCCGCTGGAGAGCCTGACGGCATCGCTGCGCCTGAACGATGCGGTGATGAAGCTCGCACCGGTGGATTTCGGATTGGCCGGTGGCACGCTTGCAGGCAAGGCCACGCTGGATGCGCGCGAGCCGCTCATCAAGTCGGACGTCGCGATCGACCTGCAGGGCATCCGTCTGGGCCAGTTCGTGTCGCAAGACAGCGTGATCGCCCGGGGCGCCGGCCGGGTCGGCGCCACACTGCGGCTCTCGGGGGTGGGCAACTCCATTGCCGATGCAGCTGCCAAGTCCAACGGACGCATTGCCACGACTGTGGTCAACGGCCGCGTCTCCAACCTGCTCGACGCGGCGAGCGGCCTGAACATGGGCAAGGTGATCACGCTGCTGGTCGGCGGCGACAAGGACATCGGCATCAACTGCGGCGGCGCCGTGTTCGACGTGAAGAACGGACGCGGCCAGTCGAGCCTGTTCGTGATCGACACCGAGCAGACGCAGGTGCTTGGCGCCGGGTGGCTCGACTTCGGCGACGAGCGCTTCGACCTCCTCGTGACACCCAAGCCCAAGCACGTCGGACTGCTCTCTCTGCGCACGCCGGTGCGCCTGTACGGCAGCTTCTCGCGCCCCGACTACGAACTCAGGAAGGGCCCGCTCATCGCGCGGGGCGCCGCGGTGGCCGCACTGAGCGCGGTCGGGCCGCTGGCGGCCCTCCTGCCTCTCATCGAGACCGGCCCGGGCCAGGAGACCAATTGCGGGAACGTGCAGCAGCAGACCCAGGGTGAGGCGAAGCAGGCCAATACGTCGCGCAAGCGCCGCGGCGTACCGGCCTCTCCGGTCAACGCGGGTCGGTGACGACGGTGTTGTAGGTCTGCCCTGCGATCAACGTGTTCGTGAGCGTGATGTCGTGCACGTTGTAGGCATAGATCGGACCCGGTACCGTGGCGCTTGCGGGACCGGTCGCCATGGGGCTGCCGAAATCGCAGTTCACGATGCTCACCCCCTCGATGGCCGGCGCAGCGGGCGCCGGTGCGGGACCGTTGTAGTCGAAGGCCACAGGGCCTTGCGCCACGATGGCCTGGAAGCATGAGCCGGTCGAACCACCGAGCGTCACGTTCTTTGCGACGACGTTGGAGATGTTGATGTTCTGCAGCAATGCCGGACGCGTGCGGATCGCATCCTTGGACGGCTGGTAGTCGCAGTCGAAGGTGATGATCCCGCCTTGCGAGGCCGAGGGATTGCTGTTCGCCGCCGTGCTCACCCCGATCGGCACATTGCTGTTGATGGGGCTTCCGGGCAGCATGCTGCTGCCATAGCCCGCGCCAGTGAGGCTGACGCCGTTGGGGAGCGTCACGCCGTCCACGTAGAAGTCCTTCACGAAGCCGCCCCGGTTCATGTTGGTCTTGATGCGGATCGCGATGTTCAGCGAGTTCGTCGCCCAGAACTGGTTGAGCATCGCGAGGTTGCGGCAGTAGATCTTCTCGACGCCACCGCCCATCTCGCTGCCCAGCGTGATGCCGCCGTGGCCGCTGTTCATCGTGCAGTTCTGGATGACATGGTCCTTCGCTGGGCCGTATTCGTTGTCGAGGTTCTTGCCCGACTTGATCGCGATGCAGTCGTCGCCGGTGTTGAACACCACGTCTTCGCAGAGCACGTTGTCGCAGGCGTCAGGGTCGAAGCCGTCGTTGTTGGGGCCGATGCTGTTCACGGTGACCTTGCGGATCACCACGTTCGTGCAGTCGGTCGGATGGTGCTGCCAGAAGGGCGTGTTCTGGGTCTGGTAGCCCTCCATCAGCACATTCGTGCAGCCGAGGAATTCGACCATGCAGGGGCGCAGGTAGTGGCCCTTGCCGAAGATCCTCTGCTCGATCGGCACGCCGGCTTCGGACAGCGCCGGCAGGTAGTTCTGGTCTTGCTGCCAGGGCGTGACCGGATTGGTCAGCAAGGTGTACAGCGCATCCGAAATGCCCGGCGCGGCGGTTTTCAGGTCGACGTTGCTGGCGTTGGTGCTGGCCTGTGACGGCGTGGCTGCGGCACTGACAAAGCCATAGGCGCCGCTGGTGCCCTTGAAGGTCCACCAGCAGGTGCTGGTGTTGCCCGTGCCTGCGAAAGGCGTCATGGCCTGGCCGTTGAAGATCGACGTATCGCCCTCGCCGGTGACGGCGATGTTCTTCTCGTTTCTCGCGTAGATGGGCGAGCCGAAGTTCAGGCAATCGTTCGCCTGCCAGCGGCCGTAGAACAACTGTCCGTTGGTGCCGCAGTTGATCGGCCCGTCCTTGGCATAGTCGGCCGGATCCGGGCTGAAATAGATCGTGCAGTTCTGACTCAGGTGGAAGTTGACATTGCTCTTGAGCACGATCGGACCGGCGCAATACCAGGTGCCCGGCGGCACCACGACGCGGCCGCCGCCGGCGGTGTTGCAGGCCGCAATGGCAGCCAGGAAGGCCGGCCGCGAATCGAAGGAGCCCGGCGCATGCGTCGTGTCCGCGCCGACGCTGAGTGGCGACTTGCTGGGGTCGGTGTAGGGGCTGGTCACCACCACCGTGCTGCATGGCTGCGCGCCGTAGTCCGTGACCAGGAAGTCGTGGCTGGGGAACATCGATTGATTGATGCCCTTCAGCGATTCGATGATCTGCGTGCCGAGGCCTGTGGGACCCCAGATCGGATCGACAGGTTCGGACGACACGGGAGTCGTCGATGGCGGCGCGGTGGTGCCGCTTGGCGTCGACCCTGAAGTGGACGGAAAGGGGGTCGAATTGCTGCCACCACCACCGCAGGCGCTCAGCAATGTGGCGCCTGCCGATGCGCCAGCCAAGGCGATGAATGCCCGGCGTCCTGGCGAACGCATGCCTTGCAGCGCGGACGTCGGCACGAACGATTCGATGTTTTCAACGTGAGGTTTTCTCATGGGTCTCCTGTTTTTTGAGTGGCCGCTGGGGCTCTGTCTGTGGTGATACGTCATAGGTTGTCCTACAACTTGCGACGATTATTTGGGCAAGAGAAGGCACTGTCAACACGGTCGAAGCAAGTTATCTTCAAGGGTAAATCCCAGATGCGACCCCGAAGACTTATCGGATAGGTCATAGGACAACCTACAACAAAAGCACCAATTTCGGCAAAAGGCCCCGGCGCCCGGATGGATCGAATCGGCACAGCTCTTGCGTACGGTCGGCGCATGCATTCCACCGACCTACCCAGGAGCCCTGTCATGAAATATTCCAAGCGCCGGTTCGCGGCGATCCTTGCCGTTGCCGCGCTGTTCGCCACCGGCGCCGCGCAAGCCCAGGGCGCGCTCGACCACATCCTGAAGGCCAAGGTCATCAAGATCGCGGTGCCGACCGACTACCCGCCCTACGGCTCGGTCGACAAGAACATGACGCCTCAGGGCCTGGACATCGAGATGGCGCAGCTCATCGCGAAACAGCTCGGCACCAAGGTCGAGTTGGTGCCCGTGACGAGCGCCAATCGCATCCCGTACCTTCAGACGCGCAAGGCGGACCTCGTGATCTCCACGCTCGGCAAGAACGCGGAGCGCGAGAAGGTCATCGATTTCTCTGCTGCCTATGCGCCCTTCTTCCAGGCGGTGTATGCCTCGAAGAATCTCAACATCAAGAGCTTTGCCGACATGGGCGGCAAGAGCGTGGCGGTGACGCGCGGCGCCATGGAAGACCAGGAGCTCGCCAAGGTCGCGCCTGCGAACGTCGACTTCAAGCGCTTCGAGGACAACAACGCCACCATCGCCGCCTTCGTCGCCGGTCAGACGCAGACCATCGCCACGAGCGCCGCAGTCGCGGGCGACATGATGCAGAAGAACCCGCAGCTTGGCGCCGAATACAAGCTGCTGCTCAAGGACAGTCCCTGCTTCATCGGCATCGCCAAGGGCGAAGACGGACTGAAGGCCAAGGTCAACGAGATCATCGCGAACGCGAAGAAGGACGGCACGCTCGACGCGATGGCGAAGAAGTGGCTCGGCCGTCCGGCGGGCGACCTGCCGGTCTGATCCGCCGATCGCATGGGCATCGAATTCGACTTCGGCGCCGTCCTCGGCCAGTGGCCCCTGCTGGTCAAGGGCGTGCTGTGGACGCTGGGCCTCACGGCAATCGCGACCGTGATCGGCATGGTCGTCGGCATCGCCTGCGCATGGGCGCGCGCCAACGGGTCAGCGTGGTTGCGCTGGATCGTCGGCGCCTATGTGGAGCTGATCCGCAACACGCCGTTCATCGTGCAGCTCTTCTTCATCTTCTTCGGGCTGCCTGCGGCGGGCTTCAAGCTCTCACCGGAAGTGGCTTCGGTGATCGCGATGGTGATGAACCTCGGCGCGTACGCGACGGAGATCATCCGCGCCGGCATCGAAGCCACGCCGCGCGGGCAGATCGAAGCCGCTGTGAGCCTTGCGCTCAACCGGGTGCAGGTGTTCACGCGCGTGGTGCTGCCGCCCGCGATGAAGAAGGTGTGGCCCGCCATGGTGAGCCAGATCATCATCGTGATGCTCGGTTCGGCGGTTTGCAGCCAGATCTCGACCGAGGAACTGAGCTACGCGGCGAACCTCATCCAGAGCCGCAACTTCAGAGCCTTCGAGGCCTTCATCATCGCGACGGTCATCTACCTCGCGCTGTCTGTCGGCGCGCGGCGGCTGCTCAACTGGGCCGGCCCGCGCTGGTTCTTCGGACGGTGAGGCGCAGATGAGCGACTTTTCCATCTGGGACATCCTGCGCAACCTGCTGATGGCGCTGCGCTGGACTGTCGTGCTGTCGCTGATCGCCTTCGTGGGCGGCGGGGCGGTCGGTGCCTTGCTGCTCTTCCTGCGGCTCTCCGGCGGGCGTGCGGCGGAGCGGGCCGTCGGCCTCTATGTACAAATCTTCCAGGGGACGCCGCTGCTGATGCAGCTCTTTCTCGCCTACTTCGGCATTGCGCTGTTCGGCGTCGATGTCTCGGCATGGACTGCCGCATCGGTGGCACTGACGCTTTACACCAGCGCATTCCTCACCGAAATCTGGCGCGGCTGCGTGGCGTCGATTCCCAAGGGCCAGTGGGAGGCTGCCGGAAGTCTCGCGCTGAGCTTCGGCGAGCAGATGCGCCATGTGATCCTGCCGCAGGCGGTGCGCATCGCAATCGCGCCGACGGTCGGCTTTCTGGTGCAGGTGATCAAGGGCACGGCGCTCGCATCGGTGATCGGCTTCGTCGAACTCACCAAGGCAGGCAGCATGATCTCGAACGCGACCTTCAGGCCGTTCGTGGTGTTCAGTTGCGTCGCCCTGCTCTATTTCGTGCTGTGCTTTCCCGTAAGCCTGTACGCCAAGAATCTGGAGAGGAAATTCCATGGCGCTCGTCGCTGAAGCTCCCCGGCCGGCCATCGCTTCGGCGGCCGCGCCCATCGTGCGCATTACCGCGCTGCGCAAGTCCTACGGCAACAACGAGGTGCTCAAGGGCATCGACCTCGACGTGAAGCGCGGCGAGGTGATCGCGATCATCGGCAAGAGCGGCTCGGGCAAGAGCACGCTCCTGCGTTGCATCAATGGGCTGGAGGTGTTCCAGGAAGGCTCGCTCACCGTCGATGGCAAGCCGCTCCTGCATGAAAGCGCGATGGCGATGCGCGAGCTGCGCCAGCGCGTGGGCATGATCTTCCAGAGCTTCAACCTGTTCCCGCATCTCTCGGTCGGGCGCAACGTGATGCTTGCGCCCACGCTGGTCAAGAAGCGCAGCAGCATGGAGGCCGCCTCGCAGGCGCGCAAGCTGTTGGCGCGCGTGGGGTTGGCCGAGAAGTTCGACGCGATGCCCGATCAGCTCTCGGGCGGCCAGCAGCAGCGCGTGGCAATCGCCCGCGCGTTGGCCATGGAGCCGGCGGTGTTGCTGTGCGACGAGATCACCTCCGCACTCGATCCCGAACTGGTCGGCGAAGTGCTGCGCGTGGTCGAATCGCTCGCCGATGAAGGCATGACGCTGCTGATGGTGACGCACGAGATGAACTTCGCGCGCAAGGTCAGCGATCGGGTGATCTTCATGCACCAGGGCCGCGTCCATGAAATGGGGCCACCTGCCGATCTGTTCGGCAATCCGCAGACGGCCGAGTTGAAACAGTTCCTTTCGTCGCTGCACGACTGAGGCCCTGATCGCCGGACGGCGGGAACCCGTCCGTCTGTGGCAAGCTCGGAGCGGTATGCGCAACCGCTCCCCCAACCTGTCCCGCCGTCTGATGCTGCGCGCGCTGCTGGGCGCCGCCGCATTGCCCGCGCCGCTCGCCGCGATGGCCGGCTTCAACTTCTTCACCAGCGAATACACCGCGAGTCGCGAAGAGCTCGAAAGGCAGATCGCGAAGCACTTCCCGGTGCAGAAGCGCTACGCGGACATCTTCACCGTGAGCCTGAGCAATCCGCAATTGCGGCTCGACAGCGTGAACAACCGCGCCGCGATCACGGCAGCACTCACGATCAACAGCCCGTTGCTTCGACCCTCAACCGTTCAGGGCGTTGTCTCGGTCAGCAGCGCGCTCAAGTACGATGCGCCCGCGCGTGCACTGCGGTTGGATCAACCGCAGGCAGAACGGCTCGAACTGCAGGGCGTGACCGGCCACGATGCGGAACGCCTCCAGCAGATCGGCGCGCTTGTCGCGCAAGAGCTGCTTCGCGATCAACCACTACGCACCTTCACCGCAGAAGAGCTGACCGTTGGACGCAAGACCTACGAGATCGGAGCCATCACTGTGCAGAACGACGGCATTACGGTAGAGCTCAAATGAGGCTCGCCGCTCTCATCATGACCGCAGTGCTCATTGGCGGGTGTGCGGCGCCAGCGCCCACGCCGCGAGCGGCCATTGATCTGCAGGCGCATCGCGGTGGACGCGCATTGATGCCGGAGAACACGCTCGCTGCGTTCTCGAATGCGATCGGCATGGGCGTGACCACGCTTGAACTGGACATCGGCATCACCGCAGACGATGTGGTGGTGATCTCGCACGACACGGTGCTGAACCCCGACCACACGCGAAATGCGCAAGGCAAATACCTGCCTTCGAAGGGGCCGGCGATCCGCACGCTGACGCTCGCGCAACTGCAGACGTACGACGTGGGACGCATCGATCCGGGCAGCGAGTACGGCAAGCCATTCCCAAAGCAATTGGGGCGCGACGGCGAGCGCATCCCCACGCTGGCATCGCTGTTCGAGCGAGTGCGCTCGGCGGGCGCGGACCAGGTGCGCTTCAACATCGAGACGAAGGTCGATCCCACCCGGCCCGATGAGACCGCGTCGCCCGAACAGATGGTGCGCGCGCTGCTGGCCGAGATCGACAAGGCCGCCATGGCACAGCGCGTGACCATCCAAAGCTTTGACTGGCGCACGCTCGCACTGGTGCGCGATCAAGCGCCGCAGATCCAGCGCGCTTATCTCACCTCCGCCCGCACGGTGCGCGACAGCCGCTGGACTTCAGGCCTGCGCATCGAGGATTTCGGTTCCGTGCCGCGGCTCGTGAAGGCCGCGGCAGGCGATGCGCCGGGCAAGGTCATCTGGTCGCCGGCATTCAAGGACGTCACGCCCGAGCTGCTCAAGGAAGCACACACGCTCGGCCTGCAGGTGCTGCCGTGGACCGTGAACGAGCGCGCGGACATGATCCGGCTCATCGACTGGGGCGTGGACGGCATCATCACCGACGACCCCGCGATTCTTCGCGACGTGATGAGCGAGAAGAACATGCCGCTGCCGCCGCGCGGCCGCTGAAAACTCACACGTGGCGCGTGGCCCGTGCGCGCGGCGGGTCGGGCGGAGATTCACGATCGGCGCGCGCGTGCAGCGTCCCGATGATGTGGCACTCGGCATCGGTACCGTCGCAGCAATCGCGCAGCGCGATCAAGTCCTTTTCGAGCGAGCGCAGTTCACGCAGACGCTCGCGCACATGGCCGAGGTGCGCATCGAGCGTCACGCAGGCGGCGTCGCAATCGGCCTTGCTGCGCAGGTCGAGCGCAAGCAGCGTGCGCACTTCGTCGAGCGACATGTCCATCGCGCGGCACAGGCGGATAAAGCGCAACCGGTGCACGTCGGCGTCGCTGTAGACGCGGTAGCTGTTGTCGGCGCGTCCCTGCGGCGTGATGAGCCCTTCCTTCTCGTAGTAACGGATGTTGGCGGCGCTCACGCCGCTTCTCGCGGCGGCATCGCCGATCCGGTAGGTAGCCTCTGCGGCATGGGTTGCATCCAGCATGGTGAAACTTCGGCTTGACATCGATGTTGCAGATGGTCGCAGCAGGCCACGCAATCGGCAACTCGTGCCGGACTTTGTCCCGAGTTACGCCGGACTTCTGTGGATAACGTTGTGAGTTGCGCGAGGACAGCAGGTGCCGCAGGTCCAATCCATGCGGGTTGCGACTGAGTTGCCTGCAAATGAGGCACATGAACAACCATAATCTTCGGATGCCTCACTCCCCCCCTTCCCCCGCCCCGCACGAAGGCGCCATCACCGACGTTGCCGGCATTGAAGTCGGCCATTTCACCGATTCGCGCCGCCCTACCGGCTGCACCGTCATCCTGGCCCGCGACGGCGCGGTGGCCGGCGTGGATGTCCGCGGTGCCGCGCCCGGCACGCGCGAGACCGATCTGCTCGCGCCTGGCAACTTCGTGCAGGAGATTCATGCGGTGATGCTGGCTGGCGGCAGCGCGTGGGGGCTGGCAGCGGCGGACGGCGTGACGCGCTGGCTCGAAGAACGCGGCGTCGGACTCGATGTGCGCTACGGCACGCTGCCCCTGGTTCCGGCCGCCGTGCTGTTCGACCTGCCGGTTGGCGATGCGCGCATCCGGCCCGATTCGGCTGCGGGCTACTCGGCCTGCGAAGCGGCCTCGACCGCCACGCCGGCTGAAGGCAATGTCGGCGCAGGCAGCGGCGCGCTGGTGGGCAAGCTCTTCGGCGTGCATCGCGCGATGAAGGGCGGCATCGGAACCGCTTCGGTCACGGTCAACGGGGTCACGGTGGGTGCGCTCATTGCCTGCAATGCGCTTGGCGACGTGGTCGATCCCGATACGGGCCGGGTCATCGCGGGCGCACGGACCGAGGACGGCACGAAGCTGCTCGACACACGCCGGGCCCTCCTGCGCGGCGACCTGCCGAAGCCGCTGCTGGCGGGCACCAACACCACGCTGGGCGTGGTCGCAACCGATGCGGTGCTCACCAAGGTGCAGGCAAACCGCCTCGCGACCGCAGCCCATGACGGGCTCGCCCGCGCGATCAACCCTGTGCACACGATGAGCGACGGCGACACGCTGTTCGCGCTCGCCACCGGCCGCGTGCCGCTGCAGGGCGACGCGCCGGGCATGACGGTATTGAGCGCACTGGCTGCCGAGGTGGTGGCGCGCGCGACCTTGCGGGCTGTAAATGCGGCGCGCAGCGTGCGCACCGCGGAGGCCTACTTCCCTTGCGCCGCGGATCTCGCCTGAAGCACCTTGTACGCAAGCGCCGGCAGGTACACCACGGCGACCAGCAAGACGACGCCGGAGCCGGCGCTCAGCAATAGATCGACCGGCGACATGAGCGCAAACAGGTCCTGCCCGGCGATGAGCAGCAACATCGACATCGCAAGCAAGGCCACAAGCATCTTGCCCAGAAGCAGCACATGAGTCTTGAGGTTCGTCATGGTCCGGCGAAACGCGAATGAAGGATTGGATGAAGTCCGAACAGCATCCAGGTGAATCCCCGCGGTCCTCCTGGCCTGCTGCCCGGTGCCTCTATTGGGCCTTGCACGCTGCACTGCATCAATACATCGTGCGTCAGTGTCGAAGGCCTAGTCTTTTTGGCTGAACGCGCTATGCCTTGCGCGCCCCATGCGAGCGCTTTGTAACGAAGGCTGCGCCAAACCCACAGAAAATGCCGTGCCCATGCCTCAAGCCATCCGACTTTTTCTCCTCTCGATCCGCGATCTCATCGCATCCGCCGGACCCATCGTCTTTCTCGTCATCGGTTTGCTCGTCGCCGCGTACTGGTGGCTGCAGCCGCAACCACCCAAGCAGGTCACGCTGGCAACCGGTCCCGCCGGTAGCGCCTACGCGGAATTCGGCAAGCGGTATGCGACTGCGCTCAAGGCGAATGGAATCGAGGTGATCCTCAAGCCGACAGACGGTTCGCTCGACAACCTGCAACTGCTGCGCAAGCACGAGGCGGACGTGGGTTTCGTGCGCGGCGGCAGCGCCGATCCGGTCAAGGACGAGGAGGCTGGCCTCACATCGCTTGGCAGCCTCTTCTTCGAACCGCTGTGGTTCTTCTACCGCACGGATGCCGCGCGCAAGATCGACCACAAAACCGCGACGCTGACATCCCTCACACAGATGAAGGGCCTGCGCATCAACGTCGACAAGCCCGGAAGCGGCGTGCCAGACATCATGGAACGGATGTTCGCCGCCAACCACATGGACCCGGCCACGCTCAACCTGTCGAACCTGGAGCAGACGCCGGCCACCGAGGCGCTGCAGGCCGGACTGCTGGACGTGATCGTGCTGGCGTCGGCGCCGCAATCGCCACTGGTCCAGCGACTGCTGCGCGCGCCGGACATCCAGCTCATGGATTTCGCGCAGAGCGATGCGTATTCGCGGCGCTTCTCGTTCCTGCAGCCGGTGACGCTTCCGCGCGGTGTGGTTGATCTGGCGAGCGATCTGCCGCCGCACGATGTTTCGCTGCTCGCCGCCACGACCTCACTGCTCTCGCGCGAGGAAACGCACCCGGCGATCCGGCAGCTCTTCGCGCAGAACGCGCAAACGCTGCACGGCGGCGCGGGCTGGTTCCATCGCGCCCGCGATTTCCCGAATACCCGCACCAGCGAACTGCCGGTGAGCCCTGAGGGCGATCGTGCCATCAACGGCACGCCGCCGTTCTGGCAGCGGTACCTGCCGTTCTGGGCAAGCAATCTGGTGGAGCGGATGTGGCTGGTGCTCGGCGGCTTGCTGGTGCTGATGCTGCCGCTGACCCGAGTGGTCCCGCCGCTCTATCAGTTCCGCGTGCGGCGGCGAGTGTTCCGCTGGTATGCGCGGTTGCGCGACGTCGAGCACAAGCTCGATACGCACAAGGGCGAGCGCGAGGCGCTTCTGAAGGAGCTCGACGAGCTGGACCGCGTCGTCAACAAGGTCGCGGTGCCGCTGTCGTATGCCGATGAGCTCTACGCGCTGCGCAACAACATCTACGCCGTCCGCAAGCGAGTGTTGGCGGGCACACCGCCGTCGGACGGGGCCGCGATGCCTTCGTCGCGATCGGCCTGATCCAGGGTGCGAGACCTGCGGACCGCACACAGCCGGCGGTGCTCCTTCATCGCAGCGGTGACGGCCAGTTCGAAGACGCTCTCGCGAATGGGCTTGGACGCGAACCGGAAAACCTGCGCGCCGTTGAGCAGCCCGACGATGCGGTCGAAATCGGAAGGATTCGCCACCATCACGGTGGTAGTGGTTGGGTAGTCTTCCTTCAGCACACGGAAGAGCTTTCCGACGTCCGTCCCGCCGGCTTGCACTTCGCACACGACAACACCGATCTCGTTGGTCGACAGCAGTTCGAGCGCCCTTGGAATGCTGGCCGCGCTCTGGACCTCGAAGTGATCGCCAATGAGGCTCGAGATCGCGCGGCGGTCTTCGGCGTTCTCGTCGATCACCAACACGCCCGACGAGCGGTTCGCTGCCAGCGTTGACGTCATGCCGCCTGTTACCGCTCCGCGTGCCGAGACGGCTCGCGATGCCACCACCGCCTCGAGCACGGCGCGCTTGAGCTCTTCGGGGTTCCATGGCCGATTGACGAAGCGGAAGACGTCGCCCGAATTCAGTGAACCGACAAGCGCGGCGAGTTCCGAGTAACCCGTCACCAGCAAGCGGATCGTCGAAGGCGATCGCCTTCGGACCTCCGCAAGCAGCTCGTTGCCGCGCATGGCGGGCATCCGCTCGTCACTCACGATCACGTCCACGGGGTGAGCATCGATGATCTCCAGCGCTGCCGCGCCGGAACTCGCGGTGTGCACCTGGTACGCACCGCGGAACATCATGTTCACGAGATTGATGACCCTCGGGTTGTCATCGACGAACAGCAAACTGGCCTTGCTTTTCATTCTTCTCCCTTGCGCCGCTGGTACCTGAAGGCTGCGGCCGAAGGAATATAAGCGCCCGGTTTCGAATCCGGAACGGGCTTTCGTCCCCGCGTGGGAGCGGAAAAGTCTCGCTAGCCCCGAAATTGCCGGCTCAGTGCTGAAGGCGAAGCAGCTTGCCGTCTGCACTGTCGGTCAGGAGATAGATCCAGCCATCGGGTCCCTGCCGCACATCGCGGATGCGTTCGTTGCGGTCCGCGAGCAGGCGTTCGCGCGAGCTCACCGTGTTGCCGTCGAGCACGAGCCGCCACAGCGCGGTACCGGCCAGCGCGCCGATCAAGAGATTGCCCTTCCACTCGGGCAACGCATCGCCCGTGTAGAAGGTCATTCCGCTCGGCGCGATCGAGGACTTCTCGGTGCCGGGTGTCCAGTCCGAGCCGTCGATCTTCACCCAATAGGTCACCGGCTGTTCCATGCCCGCCTTGGCTGTGCCTTCGCCTACTTGCGTCAAGGTCCCGTATTCCTGCCCGTAGCTGATGATCGGCCAACCGTAGTTGCGACCGGGCAGCACGAGGTTGACCTCATCGCCGCCTTGCGGGCCATGCTCGCTGATCCAGAGTTCGCCCGTCGTCGGATGCAGCGCGGCGCCCTGAGGATTGCGATGGCCGTAACTCCAGATGTGCGGCTGGGCGCCCGTGGTGCCCAGGAACGGATTGCCCGCAGCCGGCGCGCCATCGGTGGTGATTCGCACCACCTTGCCGTTGCCACGCGCGAGATCCTGCGCGAAGCCGCGCTGCGCATCGAGTAGCCGCTCCCCGAGCGTGACGAAGAGATATCCGTTGCGATCGAAAACGAGCCTCGACCCGAAGTGCGCGCTACTTTCGACCTTCGGCGACTGCCGATAGATGATCGTGAGATTGCGCAGACTCATGTCCGCTGTATCCAGCTCGGCACGCGCAACAGCGGTGCCGTTGAGATTGGGGCTGGTCGAGTCGCTTTCGGAGAAGCTGAAATAGATGCGCCGGTTGGTCGCGAAATCCGGATCGATCACCACATCAAGCAGACCGCCCTGCCCCACTGCGGCCACTGCCGGGACACCGCTGAGCTGGTCGGCTCCGCCGTTGGCCGACGTGCCATCGGCATTCCGCAAGCGAATCTGCCCTCCGCGCTGCGTGATGAGCATGCGGCCATCCGGCAGGAAGGCGAGTGACCACGGTGTATCCAGCCCAGTCGCCACTTCGACGACCTTGAGGGTCATGGCGGCGGGCGGAGTGGCCGTCGAACCCGGCTGCGCAGTTGTGGCGGTGGGTGAATTGCCGGGCATCGCTGCCGGCGTGGGACTGACGCCGCTCGACAACAGCGCGACATTGCCGCCGCCGCCACCGCCACCGCATGCGGAGAGAAGCAAAAGTGCT
Source organism: Variovorax sp. Sphag1AA (assembly GCF_014192575.1). Lineage (GTDB taxonomy): Bacteria > Pseudomonadota > Gammaproteobacteria > Burkholderiales > Burkholderiaceae_C > Variovorax. The sequence goes on from NZ_JACHYC010000004.1 coordinate 176,763, forward strand.
GCGGCGAACGCACGACCCGAAGCCACCATTTCTGCTCCTTCGACGCCATTGCGCCGAATTGGAATGGTGGAAGTTTGCTCCGAAACGGCGCACCCGGCGCCTCGGCCGGGCCGCCCCGATTACTTCAGGGCCTTGAAGCGCACGCGGTGGGGCTTGGCGCCTTCTTCACCCAGCCGCTTCTTCTTGTCGGCTTCGTATTCCTGGTAGTTGCCGTCGAAGAAGGTCCACTGGCTGTCGCCTTCGGCTGCAAGGATGTGCGTCGCGATCCGGTCGAGGAACCAGCGGTCGTGGCTGATGACGAGCACGCTGCCGGCGAACTCGAGCAGTGCGTCTTCGAGCGCACGCAGCGTTTCGACGTCGAGGTCATTCGACGGTTCGTCAAGCAGCAGCACGTTGCCGCCGGCGATCAGGGTCTTGGCCAGGTGCAGGCGGCCGCGTTCACCACCCGACAGCGAGCCGACCTTCTTCTGCTGGTCGCCGCCGTTGAAGTTAAAGCGGCCCGCGTAGGCGCGGCTCGCCATCTGGAACTTGCCGACATTCAGGATGTCGAGGCCGCCCGAGATGTCTTCCCAGACGGTCTTCTCGTCGGTCAGGACATCACGCGTCTGGTCGACGAAAGCCATCTTCACGGTCTGGCCGATCACCACTTCGCCGCTGTCCGGCTGCTCCTTGCCCGCGATCAGCTTGAAGAGCGTCGACTTGCCGGCACCGTTCGGGCCGATGATGCCGACGATCGCGCCCGCAGGGATGTTGAAGCTCAGGTTGTCGATCAGCAAGCGGTCGCCGAAGCTCTTGCTGACGTTCTTGAACTCGATGACCTGGCTGCCGAGACGGTCCGCGACAGGAATGAAGATTTCCTGCGTTTCGTTGCGCTTCTGGTATTCGTAGTCGGACAGTTCCTCGAAGCGCTGGATACGGGCCTTGCTCTTTGCCTGGCGACCCTTGGCGTTCTGGCGAACCCACTCGAGTTCCTTCTTCATGGCCTTGGCATGGGCTTCTTCGCCCTTCTGCTCGGCCTCGAGACGGGCTTCCTTGCCCTCCAGCCAGGTGCTGTAGTTGCCCTTCCATGGAATACCGCGGCCGCGGTCGAGTTCGAGAATCCACTCGGCAGCGTTGTCGAGGAAGTAGCGATCGTGGGTAATGGCCACCACGGTGCCGGAGAAGCGCTGCAGGAACACTTCGAGCCACTCGACCGATTCGGCGTCAAGGTGGTTGGTCGGTTCGTCGAGCAGCAGCATGTCGGGCTTCGACAGCAGCAGCTTGCACAGCGCGACGCGGCGCTTTTCACCGCCCGAAAGCAGGCCGATCTTGGCGTCCCACGGCGGGAGACGGAGGGCATCGGCGGCGATTTCGAGCTGGTGTTCCGAATCGGTGCCGGCGGCGGCAATCACGGCTTCGAGTTGGCCCTGCTCCGCGGCGAGCGCGTCGAAATCCGCGTCGGGTTCGGCATACGCGGCGTAGATTTCCTCGAGGCGGGCCTTGGCCGCGTTGACTTCGCCCATCGCTTCCTCGACGGACTCGCGGACGGTGTGCTCGGGGTTGAGCTTGGGTTCCTGCTCCAGGTAGCCGATGGAAAGACCCGGCATCGGGATGGCTTCACCCTCGATTTCCTTGTCCACGCCCGCCATGATCTTCAGCAGCGAGGACTTGCCCGAACCGTTGAGGCCCAGCACGCCGATCTTGGCGCCCGGGAAGAACGAAAGCGAAATGTCCTTCAAGATCTGCCGCTTGGGCGGCACGGTCTTGCTGACCTTGTTCATGGTGTAGACGTACTGGGCCATGTCTATCTCTGCTCGATGATGGGGGACTGCACGGGGTGATCGGGAAACCAGCAACGAACCTTGCGCGAGGATCGATTGCGGATCTGCCTTCTTGGCAGGCGCTTGCTGCTGCAGCGCGATTTCCGACCGGGATTTGGGGGTGAAGTCTACCGCAGGGGCCCCGGTCCCGTGGAATCCAGGGGCGGAATTCCATGGCGGCGCTGCTATTCTCCGGCCCCATCCATGAGCACCACACCCGCACCCGAAGCTTTCGAACAGGCCCGCCAACGCTTTTTCGAGGGCCTCGAGGCCTTCAAGGCCGGACGCTTCGCCGATGCGGAGCAGGCGTATCTCGCTTCGCTCGCGCTGGTGCCGGGACGGGTTTCCACATTGCTCAACCTCGTTGCCACCCAGCTCAGGCTCGGACGCCCGCAGGATGCGCTCGGCAGGATCGAGCAGATCCTTTCCGTCGAGCCTGACAACGCGGAAGCGCGGTTTCACAAGGCGAATGCATTCGGTCAGCTGAATCGGCACCCGGAAGCGCTCGCGAACTACGAAAAGGTGCTGCAACTCGGCACCCTGCCGCCCGGAGAACCCTGGCTGCGCCACGGCCAGACGCTGCAGGCGCTCGGGCGGCCGGAGCAGGCGCTGGATTCGTACGACCGCGCGCTGGCCGCCGACCCCGCCATCGCGCAGGCATGGACCAACCGCGGCAGCATCCTGCGCGACATGAAGCGCAGCGAAGAAGCCGCCGCCGCGTTCAGGCGGGCGCTGGCGCTCGGCGCCGATCCCGAACTGCACCGCTACTACCTCGCCGCGGTGTCGGGCGAGCAGGCGACGCCGCCGACCGCGCCCGGTCACTATGTCGAAACGCTGTTCGACGACTACGCGCATGACTTCGATGCGCATCTGGTCGGGCAGCTCGGCTATCAAGCACATCGAACGCTGACGACGCATCTCACCGGACTGGGCCGTGGGTTCCGTTCGGCCGTCGACCTTGGCTGCGGGACCGGCCTCTGCGCGCCCTATCTCAAGCCGATCGCCGAAAAACTGGTCGGCGTCGACCTGTCAAGCCAGATGCTGCAAAAAGCACAAGCGCTTGGCCTTTACGGGCGGCTGGTGCACGCGGACATCGTGGCTTACCTCGCGCAGACGGATGAGCAACACGACCTCGTCACGGCGGCGGATGTCTTCATCTACGTCGGCGATCTCGCACCGGTTTTCGACGCGCTGGACAAGGCGTTGGAGCCCGGCGGCATCTTCTGCTTCTCGGCAGAGTCGGCGGCTGACGAAAACTCGGACTTCGAGCTGCTGCCCAGCCTGCGCTATGCGCATTCGGAACGCTACCTTCGAGGCCTCGCGGCACGCCACGATCTGGATGTCGTGCGTCTGGTGCACGCGCCGATCCGGGACGACCAGCGAGAAGCGATCGCAGGGATGTTCGTCTATCTCCGGCGCCCGGAAAGCGCCCGCTGAGCCGTTCCTCCGGCGGCAGGTCTCGACTCATGAGACAATAGCGGCCGTTGTCGGGTCCAGTTGCCCGCAACACCGGCTCTCCGCCGGGGACGAAGAAGGCCTATCTCCTCTCGGTGCATCAGGTCTTCAGGCTCCCAACCCTGACCTTCATCCATCCTTACTGGCAGGGCGTCAACGAGACGCCCCTGCGGGTGGATACCACTGCGCCGTGTAGGGCGCTTGTTGAATTCAATGAACTTTGACGATCTGAAGCTGGCTCCGGCCATCTTGAAAGCCGTGCGTGAGCAGGGCTACGAAAATCCCACTCCCATTCAGGCGCAAGCCATTCCGGCCGTACTCGAAGGCCATGACCTCCTCGGCGGCGCCCAGACCGGCACCGGCAAGACTGCCGCCTTCACCCTCCCCCTGCTGCACAAGCTCACCATGAGCCGCAGCGCCAACAACAAGTTCGGCGGCACCGGCGTTCGCGCCCTCGTCCTCACGCCGACGCGCGAACTCGCGGCTCAGGTCGAAGAGTCCGTCCGCGCCTACGGCAAGTACCTGCAGCTGAGCTCGACCGTGATCTTCGGCGGCGTCGGCATGAACCCGCAGATCGACCGCCTGAAGCGCGGCGTCGACATCCTCGTGGCCACGCCCGGCCGCCTGCTCGACCTGCAGCAGCAGGGCATGCTCGATCTTTCGACCGTGCAGATGCTGGTGCTCGACGAAGCCGATCGCATGCTCGACATGGGCTTCATCCATGACGTGCGCAAGGTGCTCGCGCTGGTGCCGAAGGAAAAGCAGAGCCTGCTGTTCTCGGCCACCTTCAGCGACGAAATCCGCGAACTCGCCGCGGGCCTGCTGCGCGATCCGCAGCACATCCAGGTCACGCCGCGCAACACGACCGTGCAGCGCATCACGCAGGTGATCCACCCGGTTGGCCGCACCAAGAAGAAGGCCCTGCTCGCCCACATCATCAACGAGCACAACTGGAGCCAGGTGCTGGTCTTCACCCGCACCAAGTTCGGCGCCAACAACGTCGCCGAGTTCCTCACCAAGAACGGCATCGAAGCGATGGCGCTGCACGGCAACAAGAGCCAGAGCGCACGCACGCAGGCGCTGGCAGGCTTCAAGACGGGCGCGATCCGCGCGCTCGTCGCGACCGACATCGCGGCACGCGGCATCGACATCGACGAGCTGCCGCACGTCGTCAACTACGAGATCCCGAACGTCAGCGAAGACTACGTGCACCGCATCGGTCGCACCGGCCGCGCGGGTGCGAGCGGCGAGGCGGTGAGCCTCGTCTGCCTCGACGAAGAAGGCTTCATGCAGGAGATCGAGCGCTTCACCAAGCAGCAGATCCCCGTGAAGACCATCGAAGGCTTCGGCCCGGAGGAAGGCGAACGCGCCGAACCCATCGCGATGGGCCGCCAGACCATCTGGGGCGGCGCCGGCCGTCCGCCGAGCCGTGACGTGATGCAGGCTGCGGCCAAGGCAGCGCGCCAGGAGATGATGCAGCGCATCCGCGACAACAAGGCTGCGCAAGGCGACCGCGGCGGCAATGGCCAGCGCCGCAATGGTGGCAATGCCGGTAATGGCCAGTCTCAAGGCCAAGGAGCACAAGCGAACCGCAACGCCAATGGTGGCCAGGGCGCAGGCCGTGGCCAGGGCGGACGCGGTCAAGGTCCGCGCGGCCCGCAAGGTCCGGCGCGCACCCCGCACCACGCACCGGTGCATCACCATCACGCGCACGATCATCACGAGGAGCGCCAGCCGCGCCACCACGGCAACAGCCACAGTCCCACGCAGGCCGATGCGCTGGCACACATGCGCGCTGAGTCGATGTCGGGTGCCTCGGGCCAGCCGGATCCGCTGCGCACTAGCGTCGACAGCCTGGGAGGCCGTGGCAACCGCGGTCGCCGTGGCGGCAACGGCGGTGGCAACCGCTCGGGCGGCGGCGGTGGCAATCGCTCCGGCGGTGGCTTCGGCGGCGGTCGCTCGTTCGGACGCTGAGCGAACCACACTCCGCAAACAAAAAAGGGCGCCCTCGGGCGCCCTTTTTGTTTCTGAATGAGGACTCGGCTAACCCAGCCGCTTCCCGCTCTGTCGATCGAAGAGGTGCACGCTCCCGCCGGAGATCGCCAGTCCGACGATCTGGTCCGGCTGCGCATCGACGCGGCCATGGACCGCCAGCGTGAGGCTGACCTCCCCGACCTGCACCAGCAGCTCGGTTTCCGCCCCCGTCGGCTCGACCACCACCACGCGGGCCGGCACGCCGTTCTCAGGCGCGGACAGCGTGATGTCGCCAGGACGGATGCCGTAGTGAACCGCCTGCCCGTCCGCCGCCGACGTGCCCGCCGGCACCGGCCAACGCTCGCCCTGCGCCTCGACAAAGCTGTTGCCGTTGCTGCGGCGCACGGTTCCCTCCAGCACGTTCATCGCCGGTGAGCCGATGAACTGGGCGACGAAGAGGTTGTCAGGACGGTCGTAGAGCTCGAGCGGCGTGCCTATCTGCTCGACGGCGCCGTCGTGCATCACCACGATGCGATCGGCCATCGTCATCGCCTCGATCTGGTCGTGCGTGACGTACACCGTGGTCGTCTTGAGCCGCTGGTGCAGTGCCTTGATTTCGGCGCGCATCGCGACCCGCAGCTTGGCGTCGAGGTTCGACAGCGGCTCGTCGAAGAGAAACACCTTCGGGTCGCGCACGATCGCGCGCCCCATTGCCACACGCTGGCGCTGCCCGCCGGACAGTTCGCGCGGATACCGCTCCAGCAAATGATCAAGGTTGAGGATCTTCGCAGCTGCTGCCACGCGCTGTTGCGTCATGGCCTTCTCGGCATTGCGCAGGCGCAGGCTGAAGCCCATGTTCTCGCCGACGGTCATGTGCGGATAGAGCGCATAGCTCTGGAAGACCATCGCAATGTCGCGGTCCTTGGATTCGAGCTCGTTGACCACGCGCCCGTCGATCAGGATCTCGCCGCCCGTGATGTCTTCCAGGCCCGCGAGCATGCGCAGCAGCGTGGATTTGCCGCAGCCCGAGGGGCCGACCAGCACGACGAACTCGCCGTCCTCGATCTCGAAGCCGAGTCGCTCGATGACGCGCGTCTTGCCGTAGTACTTCTGGATGTCGCGAAAGGTGACTGATGCCATGTTGCTTCTTCCCTGAATCGGTCAGCTCTTGACCGCTCCGGCAGTGATGCCGCCGACCATGTAGCGTTTGAATGCGTAGTAGATGGCCGCCGGAGGCAGCGCATAGATGAGACCCGTCGCCATCAGCAGCTCCCACGGCGAATCGTCGGCCGCGAGGAAATTGCCGAGCGCCACCGCGAGCGTCACGCTGCGGTCGTTCGACAGCAGCAGGAAGGCGTAGAGGTATTCGTTCCACGCGAGCAGCAGCGCATAGGTGCCGACGGCCACCAGCGAAGGCACCATCAGCGGCAGATACACCAGCCGGAAGAGCTGCAGCGGCGATGCGCCATCCATGCGCGCCGCCTCGTCCAGCTCGTAGGGCAGCTTGTCCGACGCCTGCTTCAGCACCCAGATGCAGTAAGGCGAGGCAATGGTCACCATCGCAAGAATCAGCGACCACTGGCTGTTCAGCAGCCCGTAGTTGCCCATCGTCTTGTACATGGGCACCGCGAGGAACGCCGCGGGGATGAAGTAGGTGAAGAGCGCCATGTTCATCACCGTGCGCCCTCCCCGCACCTTCAGCCGGCTGATGGCGAAAGCCGCGGTGGTCGCAACGAACAGCGTGATCACACCCACCGCCACTGCAATCAACACCGAGTTGCCGAGCTGCACCCAGAAGTGATCGAGATAGAAATGCTTCTGGTGGAAGACGGTCGCGAAGTTGTCGAAGGTCGGCGAATTCGGCCAGAGCTTGCCGGTCGTCGCCTCGCCACGCGGCGAGATCGCGAACAGCACCATGTGATAGACGGGGATCAGCGTCCACAGCAGCACCGGGATGCCAATCAGCAGCAGCTTGGCCTCGTTGCCGACGGACTTGAGGGTCCAGCGTTTCATTTCGAGAGCCTCTTCATCATGAGATAGACCAGCGGCAACACCAAGGGCAATGCCACGACGATGGAAGCCATCGACAAGTCAACCTGGTCGAGCCGCAGATAGCGGATGCCGAGCGTTGCCAGCACGTGCGTCAAGTCAGCAGGCCCACCGCCAGTGAGCAGATAGACGCTGTTGAAATCGCCGAGCGTCCAGATCATCGAAAGGATCAACGACGTGACATAGAGCGTGCGCAGCGCAGGCCAGCTGATGAAGCGGAATTTCTGCCAGCTGCTCGCGCCGTCGACCGATGCGGCCTCGTACTGCTCGCCCGGGATCGCGAGCCGGCCGGCGACCAGGATCAGCGTCCAGAACGGCAGCGACTTCCAGATGTGCATCAACATCGCGAAACCCAACGCCAGCGTCGGATCGTTCAGCCAGTTCGGTCCGTCGAGCCCGGTGAGACGGAAGATGGTGCTGTTGATCACGCCCCACTCCGGATTGAGCATGAAGCGCACCGACAGGATCGTCGGGATCGACGGCACCGCCCAAGGCAGGATGAAGATGCCCGAGAGGATCTTGATCCACCACCGGCCCTGCACGAAGAAGCCCGACAGCACCAGCGCCACCAGCATCTTCACGTTGATGGCAACGACCAGGAAGATGATCGTGTTGATCACCGACCGGAAGAAGATCGGATCGGCGACCAGATGCTCGTAGCTCTGAGGATGGCGCGCCAGCCAGAGCCCGTAGCACACCGGATAAAGGACGAAGATCGCGAACACCAGCAGGTAGGGAACGACCATCAGCCGCCCCCAGAACTGCCAGCGTCCAGCCTTCGAAACCGGCGCTTCGGCGGCGCCGGGCGCCACGACGGCGCTTGCGGTGGAACTCATGGCTGGCTACCCCTTCACTCAGTGCTTCATCGCGCGACGGTCTTGATGCGCTCGATCATTTCGTCGACGGCCTTGTCCACCGGCACCTTGTCGCTCACGATGCGGTTCATTGCCTTGGCCCAGACGTTCTCGTTGTTGAGGATGGTGAACCTGTAGTTCTTCGTGAATTCGAAGGTCACGGTGCCGGCCGCGTACTGGTTGTAGACCGACTTGCGATGCGAATCAGCCTGCCAGAACGGGCTCGCCTGCCCGGCCTTGGTCACCGGGAACCAGCGGCCCAGCGAACCCTCGACGTACGGCGTGAGGTTCTCCTCCTGCATCAGGAAGCTCACGAACTCCTTCGCGCGCTGCTTGTTCTTGGCGTCCTTGAACACCACGCCGGTCTTCACCGCGGTGCGGTAGACCATCTTGCTGCCGTCCGGCTTGCTCGGGAAGCCCGCGGTGCGAATGCGCTCGAAGTAGTTCTTCTTGGCCTCCTCGCGCTGCTCCGGCGTCAGCGATGCGTTGTTCGAATCGTCGAGCCACTTGGCCGGCAGCGAGATGGTCGCGTTGTGCGTCATCACGGTCGTCTTGTTGTGGAAGGCGACGTTGTTGTCCGGGTCCTTCCAGCTCGTCGAGGACGGCGGCGTGCAGCCCTTCTGGTAGGGCGCGACATAGTCGGTCATCGCGGCGATCAGGCCCGCGCGCACCGCCGGGTCGTCCACCAGCACCTTGCCGCTGTCGTTCACCATCTTCACGTTGTAGGCATCCGCGAAGGTCAGGAACGAATAGAACGAGTCGCTCGAGTCCACGCCCATCGGCATGCCCGTGCCGAAGGTGCGCTTGCCGGTCTTCTGGCGGCTGGCGGGTTGCACCTTGTCGCACCAGAACGACCAGTAGTCCTTCCAGGTCGTCGGGATGTCCGACTCCTTGAAGCCTGCATCGGCCAGCATGTCGATCCAGTAGTTGATGTGCATCGTCTGCTGCTTGATCGGGAAGGCGTAGTAGGCCTTCGACTTCGTCTGGTCGTTGTAGAGGAAGGTGGTCTCGACCGTGTTCGGTGCAAAGCGGCTCACCATCGGCGCGATCACGCTGCTGATGTCCTCGAGCTTGCCGTCGAAGGCCCACTTGCCGGTGACCTGGAAGTCATACACGTCGGCATAGGCCACGTCCGGCGGGCTGCCCGAATCGAGCGCCGAAACCGTCTTCGGGATCATGTCCTGCACCGGGTACTGAGACAGCTCGACCTTGACGCCCTTGTGCTTCTCTTCGAACTTCTTGATGGCGGCGAAGAGCGCATCGTCTTCGGCCTTGTAGAAGCCCTTCACCCACCAGACGGTGAGTTTCTCCTGTGCCGCCGCCTGCCCGGCGACCGTGAGGCCCATCGCCATCAATACCGGGACCATCAATGTCTTCAGTTTCATACAGCTGTCTCCTTTGTTGTGAACGGGATTGGCTCGGTGCACGAGCACTGGTTGGAAGAAACGGAGTCCGGCCGCTCAGGCAGCCTTAAGTCTCGGTGGCGGGCGACCGAGACGCGGCAGGCGGCGGCGCGAGCCGAGGACTTCCTCGATGTCCTCGCGCGCGCCATCGATCAGCTTGATGATGGCCCGCTCCGCTTTCGCGGGGTTGTGCGCGATCACCGCGTCGAGCACCGCGCGGTGCATCGGCAGCGACATCGCCGGGCCGTCCTTCTTGATGGTGGAAATCTCGAAGCTGGTACGCAGCAGCGCATGCAGCGCCTTGCTCATTTGCGCGAGCATGCGGTTCTGCGCAGCACGCAACAGGCCGTGATGGAAGCGCAGGTCGAAGGTGACGTAGTCGCCGCCGAACTCGACGGCATGCTTCATACCGGCGAAGGCCGCCTCGATCTCCTCGATGTCTTCGGCCGTCGCGCGCTCCGCGGCCAGCCGCACCGCTGCAGGCTCCACGGCACGGCGCAAGTCCTGCAAGTCGCGAAGGAATTCGGGCGTGAGACCCGCGCGCGCCTGCCAGGTGATGACGTCGGGGTCGAACCAGTTCCACTGATCGTCCGGCAGGACACGTGTGCCGACCTTCGGGCCGGTCACGATGAGTCCCTTGGCGACGAGCGATTTCACCGCTTCGCGCACCACAGTGCGGCTCACGCCGAATTCTTCACACAGCAGCGGCTCGGATGGCATCGGCGCACCGATCGCGTAGCGGCGCGAAACGATCGCCTCACCCAGCAGATCCAGCGTACGGCGGCCGTGGGTGCTCTTGCTCATGCGGGGCCCTTCAGGCGTCGACAGGCGTCAGCAGCGGCGCACCGGTGAAATGCGCATGCAGGTTGTCGAACGTGAGCTGGCCCATGGCTTCGCGCGTTTGCTTGGTGCCACTGCCGATGTGCGGCGTGAGCACCACGTTGGGCGTCTCGCGCAGCGCCTCGGGCACGTGAGGCTCGTTCGCGAACACGTCGAGACCCGCACCGGCGATGACGCCATCGCGCAGCGCGTCGATCAGTGCTGGCTCATCGACCACGCTGCCGCGCGCCACGTTGATGAGGTAACCCTGTGGACCGAGTGCCTTGAGCACGCGTGCGTCGATCATTCCCCGCGTGGCAGCCCCGCCCGGCGTGATGACGATGAGGAAATCCACTGCTGCAGCCAGCGAGACCGCGTCGGGATGGTAGGTGTAGCTGACACTCGCGCGTGGCGAACGCGCGGTGTAGGCAATGTCCATGTTGAAGGCGCTCGCGCGATGCGCGATGGCCTGCCCGATGCGCCCCATGCCGACGATGCCGAGGCGGCTGCCCGTGACCTTGCGGCTCAACGCGATCGGCCCGTTCGGCCATTCGTTGCCGCGCACGAATCGATCGGCCTGCGGAATGCGGCGCGCCACTGCGAGCATCAGTCCGATGGCGAGATCGGCCACGTCGTCGTTCAGCACTTCGGGCGTGTTGGTGACCGGCACGCCGCGCTCGTGCGCTGCGGCGACGTCGATGCCGTCGTAGCCGACACCGAACACGGAGATCACTTCAAGCGCTGGCAGTTGCGCGATCAGTTCGCGCGGAACCTTGGCTTCACCGTTCGCGACCACGCCGCGGATGCGCGGCGCCACTTCGGCGAAAGCCTTCGGGTCGTTGACGTGGATGCGGTCGTGAATGGTGTACTCGCGCCGCAGGGCCTCCATGAGGAAGGGCATCAACGGCGCAACAGCCAGCAGCTCGGGGCGAGCGGTCGCGTTCGAAGCACTGGTCCCTGTCATGCGTTTGTCCCCTCCTGCAGGCCCGTCGGGCGATGTCGGCCGAATCATATGATGATTGACTTCGACACCCGGCAGGACAAACCCTGATGGTCAGGGATGCCGCTGAGAGGTTCAGCCGGACGCTGTGGGCGATGACGCGCGCATGACAAACCGCCCCGCACGCGCACCTGTCGCGCGATCCGACGCCGTGTAGCTCAACGCGCCGTTGACCCAGACGCGCTCGATGCCTTCGCTGAACTGCCTCGGCTGCTCGAAGGTCGCACCGTCCTTCACGCGCAGCGGGTCGAACACCACCACGTCCGCCATATAGCTCGCCTTCAGCAGCCCGCGTTCACCGATGCGAAAACGCGCCGCCGACATGCCGGTCATCTTGTGAATCGCTTCTTCCAGGCGCAGCAGGCCCTTCTCGCGCCAGTAGCTCGCCAGCACGCGGGGGAACGCACCCCAGAGCCGCGGATGCGGGCGTTCGTCATGTGGAAGACCATCCGAGCCGATCATCGACAGCGGATGCGTGATCACGCGCTGGACATCGTCCTCGCGCATCTGGAAGTAACAGGCGTTGCCCGGCTTCAGTCGCACGGCGGCTTCCTGCTGCGAGACGCGCCACTCCGCCGCGATGTCGGCCAGATAGCGGCCGCCCATTTCCGGATGCGTCTCGCTGCCCGTGATGAGGACGTCGATGATCCCGTCGACGAGATCCTCGCGCAGCACGGTCGAGCCCGCGGTGTAGGGATACACGTCCATGCCGATCTCCTGGCCACGCGCCAGTTGCTCGATCAGCGGAAGGGTCTCGCGCGTGCGGCCCCAGTTGTCGGGGCCCGCGCATTTGTGGTGCGAGATGACGAGCGGCAAGCCCGACTGGCGAGCGGTCAGCGCCGCCTCTTGCAGCGCCGGAAGGATGCCCGCGAGTTCGTCGCGAATATGCGTGGCGTACACACCGCCATTGCGCGCAGCCACGCTCGCCACGGCCACGAGCTCGTCGAGGTCCGCGGCGTAGGCCTCCTTGTAGAAGACGCCCGATGAAAGCCCGAGCGCACCTGCATCCATGGCCTCTTGCATGTCCGCAGCCATTGCGGCGCGCTCGCCCTCGTCGGCCGCGCGGTCGAGCGCAGCCACGTGGCGCATGCGCAAAGCCGTGTGTCCCAGCAGCGCAGCGACGTTGACACCCGGACGCGCCGCGTTCACCGCATCGGCATACGCACGCATCGTGGAGTGAAGAAACTGCTCGCGCCCCAGCAGCGACAGCGGGGCCAGCGGAGCGTCGGTCACCACCGGCGCCAGCGAGATGCCGCAGTTGCCCACGATCACCGTGGTCACGCCCTGCGAGAGCTTGGGCAGCATGTCGGGCTTTTCGATCGCGGCCGCGTCATCGTGCGTGTGCACGTCGATGAAGCCGGGCGCGATGACCATGCCGGTGCAATCGACTTCCTCCACGCCATTGGTGGCGCGCAGGTCCGCGAGCATTTGCGGCGGCGTCTGCCCCGGAAGCGCGACCGACGCGATGCGCTCGCCCACGAGCAGCACATCGCCTGTCCATCCGGGAACGCCGGCACCGTCGACGATCTGGCCACCCTTGAGCAGCGTGGCGGGTCGGTTGTCTTGCATCGTCGTCATGTCTCTTCGTCGGTGGCCTCGGTGGCGCCGGAGTATTCGGCGCTGTCGAAGCCATGCTTGTGCAGCAACTGCTTGAACTGCTGGAGGCCATGCGTGACGGATGGCCCGAGCTTCTGCGCGAGACGCACCATCAGGATCTCGATGACCACCAGATGCGCAAGGTAGGCCTCGGTGCCGACGCGCATGACGGCATCCTGCGGCACCGATACGCCGATCACCAGGTCGGCGATCTCGGCCAGTTGCGTGTCGGGCTGCGTCAGCGCGATCACTGTCGCGCCTTGCGATCGCGCGAAGCGAGCCGCCTCCAGCGTGTAGGGCATGCGGCCCACGTGCGAGATCACGAAGGCGACGCCTTCTGGACCGAGCGTGCTGGCCGACACGAGCTGCTGGTGCGCATCGAAGATCGCGTTGGATGTGCATCCGAGGCGAAACAGACGGCTTTGCAGCTCGGCCGCCATGAAGGTCGAAGCAGCACCTACCGAGTAGCAATCGATACGTTTCGCCGCTGCGAGCCGCGTCGCAACCCGATCGAGCAGGTCGACGTCGATGCGCCGGCCGAGTTCGGTGAGCGAGGACACCGCCGCATGGATGATCTTGCTCGCAACATCGCTTGCGCTGTCCTCTGCCAGCACACTGCGGTGCAGGTAAGAACCGGTCACAGCCAAGTCCTGCGCAAGTGCAAGCATGAACTCGCGCACCGAATCGAAGCCGAAGGCGCGGCAAGTCCGCACGATGGTGGGCATCGACACGCCGGCCTGCTGCGCAAGCTGCTCCACGGTCGCAGCCACCGCGGCGCGTGGATCGTCGAGCACGACCTGCACCACGCTTCGCTGCGCGGCAGGCAAGCCGCCCATGCTTTCGCGCAGGCGCTGGAGCAAGGAACTGTTCATCGCGGTCATCAGAAACGGGTGCTGATGGCGCCGGTCACCGCCAGGTCATCGTCCACCAGCGCGAGCCAGCGCCACTTGTCGAAGGTGGTACACGGGTGCGAGATGCCCAGCGCCACGCGATCGCCGACCTTGGGCACCGTGCCCGCAGGATCGAAGCGCAGGTAGGCATGCTGGTCGTTGAGCGCGCTGATCTTCCAGTCGGCCGACACGGCGGTCGCGGCGCGTGTGCCGCGGGCCGAATGCCGCACCGGGATCGGCATTTCGATGTCGTACGAGATATCTCGACGGCCGCAGGTGAGCAGCGCAAGGCCCGGCTCGGGCACGGATTGCACGATCGACCAGACTTCGAGTGCCGCCCTCAGCGAACTGTCCAACCCTTCGCGCTGCTCGACCTGCTTGAGGAAGCGGGCGTAGTTGCCGTTGTCATGCGTGATGTAGCAACCCGAGCGCAGCACGCCCTGCATGGGGCGCGACAAACCCTGTGCGCGAAGCAGCGGGATCACGAGGTCGAACACCGCCGAACCGCCAGCCGTCAGCATCGGCGGTTCTTCGCCGAAGAGCCGTTCCTCATCGCAGCGCCGGGCGACTTCGAGGACGCGCTCCACCAGTGCGGTGACTTCGCGCGCGTCGTGCTCGCTGTCGCAGCGCGCGAGTCCGCCTTCGTAGCATTCGATGCCCCCAAGCCGAACGACGCGAGATTGCGAGATCGCCCGCGCGAGTTCGAGTGCCTCGCCCAGCGTGCGACAACCGGTGCGCTGGCCGGGGATGCCGATCTCCACCAGCACGTCGAACGTGCGATGGGACTGCCTGCGAGCCGCCCAATCTTCGATGAGCGAGAGTTGCGCGAGCGAATCGACGAGGAACCAGACGCGCAGATCGCTGTGCCCGGCGAGCAGCATGTCCAGCCCGTCGAGATCGGCATCACCGAGCACCTGGTTGGCGATGATGGCGCGGCGCGCGCCCGCTTCGACGCCCACCGCAAGCTGATAGATCGTGGCAAACGTCAGGCCCCAGGCGCCGCCGGCGAGCTGCTGTTCGAACAACTCGGGCGACATGGTGGTCTTGCCGTGCGGTGCGAGCAGGACGCCCTTGCGCTTCGCGTAGTCCTGCATCCAGGCGATGTTGTGCGCGAGCGCCGAACGATGGACGACGGCCAGCGGATAGGCCAGGTCATCGGCGAGCACGTTCCATCCCTTGCTGCCCAGGTCGGCGGCGCGGCACGGGGCGGCCTCCAGCGGATAGCTCTTGCTTCGGTGGTCGAGGATCAGCTCTTCGTTCATGTCTTGTTCCTTCTCAGAGATCTTCGCGCCAGCATGCATGCCAATGGCCTGACTGCACTTCGCGCAGTTGCATGTCGGCGCTCGCACAGCGTTCCTCGGCCATCGGACACCGCGTGCGAAAGACGCAGCCCGAGGGCGGGTTCGCCGGCCTCGGCAGATCGCCCTGCAGCAGCGGCACCACGCGACGCTGCGCCGGATCGGGAATCGGCGCCGCAGCCAGCAGCGCGCGCGTGTACGGGTGACGGGGGTTCGCATAGAGCGACTCGGTCGGCGCGATCTCCATCACGCGGCCCAGATACAGCACGACGACACGGTCACACAGGTATTCGACCACGTCCAGGTCGTGCGAAATGAAGAGCAGTGTCAGGCCGAGCTGTTCCTTCAGTTCGCCCAGCAGGTTGACGACCTGCGCCTGGATCGACACATCGAGCGCCGACAGCGGCTCGTCCGCGACGATGAACTGCGGCTCCACCGCGAGCGCACGCGCGATGCCGATGCGCTGACGCTGGCCGCCCGAGAACTCGTGCGGATAGCGGTCGGCATGCTCGGGGCGCAAGCCCACCTGCTGCAGCAGTTGCTCGATGCGCGGTTTGCGTGCGCTGCCTTTCGCGAGGCCATGCGTGTCGAGCGCTTCGCCCAGCACGTCGCGAATCCGCATACGCGGGTTGAGGCTGGCGTACGGGTCCTGGAAGATGATCTGGATCTTCGAGCGCAACGGTCGGAACTGCGACTGCGAGAGGCCCGCCAGATCCCGCGGTGCCACATCCGATCCGTTGGGCTGATAGAGCATCTCGCCATCGGTTGGATCGACCAGACGCGTGAGCAGCCGGCCGATGGTGCTCTTGCCGGAGCCCGATTCGCCGACCAGCCCCAGCGTCTCGCCCTTGCGGATGCTGAAGCTCACGTCGTCCACCGCGCGCACGGGATGGTTGCCCTTGCCGAAGTACTTGCGCAGGTTGCGCACTTCGAGCAGGTTGTCACGGGCGAGAGTTGCCGTCGTCATGCGACCTTCTCCTGGTTTTCGACGAAGCCGATGCAGCGCACCATGCGCCCGCCGCCGGCCGGTTCCAGCTTCGGGACGCAGACCTCGCAGGCTTCCCGGCGGTACGCGCAGCGAGGCGCGAAGGCGCAGCCCGGCGGCGGCGCGAAGGGGCTCGAAACCTGGCCCGGGATCGCCACGAGCTGCGGACGCCGGCCCTGCACTGCATGCGCACCGCGACGACGCGCAACGCCCGGCAGGCACGCCAGCAGCCCGCGCGTATAGGGATGCGCCGGCCGCGCGAACAGGTCATGCACGGGCGCGGATTCGACGATGCGCCCGGCGTACATGACCGCGACCGCATCGGCGTATTGCGCGACCACGCCAAGGTTGTGCGTGACAAAGAGCATGCTCATGCCGGTCTCCTTCTGCAGGCGGCCCATGAGCGCGAGGATCTGCGCCTGGATGGTGACGTCGAGCGCCGTGGTCGGCTCGTCGGCGATCAGCAATGTCGGATTGCAGGCCATCGCCAGCGCGATCATCACGCGCTGGCGCATGCCGCCGGAGAGCTGGTGCGGATATTCGTTAACGCGCTGGCCCGCAGCGGGAATCTCGACCAGTTCGAGCATGCGGCGCGCATGTGCGAGCGCGCCAGCGCGATCAAGCCCGAGGTGCAGCCGCACAGATTCGGCGATCTGCTCGCCAATGGTCAGAACAGGGTTGAGGCTGGTCATCGGCTCCTGGAAGATCATGCCCAGCTCGTTGCCGCGCAGCTTGCGTTTGTCGGCCTCGGGAATGGCGAGCAGGTCGACTCGACGGCCATCGCGCTGGACGAACCAGGCCTCGCCTTGCACTTGCGCATGCGAAGTGCGGGCATGCAGGCCCATCAAAGTGAGGCTGGTGACGGACTTGCCCGAGCCCGATTCGCCGACCAGCGCCAGCGTCTCGCCGGGGCGGATCGTGAAGGACACATCGGCCACGCTCTGCACGCGACCGGCCTCGGTCGCGAAGGAGGTGGAGAGTCCACTGACTTCGAGCCGCGGTGAAGCATTGGTCTGGCTCATGCTGCTTTCCTCAGCTTGGGGTCGAGCATGTCGCGCACGCCGTCGCCCAGGATCTGCAGCGACAGCGCGGTCAGCACGATCGCAAGGCCGGGGCAGAAGATGGTCCAGAAGGCCTTGTCGGCATATTCGAGGCTGCCGGCAATCATGGTGCCCCAGGTCGGGATGTCCGGCGGAACACCGACACCGAGGAACGAGAGGCCAGCCTCGGCCAGGATCGCGTAGGCAAAGATGAAGGTCACCTGCACAAGGATGGGCGACATCAGATTCGGCAGGATGTGCTTGCGCAAGATGCGCGGCGTGCGCACACCAAGGGCGCGTGCCGCATCGACGAACAGCAGTTCACGCAGCACCAGCGTGGTGGCGCGCACCACCCGAGCAACACGCGGCGTGTAGACGATCACCAGCGCCAGCATCACGTTCCACAGCGACACGCCGAGGATCGACACCAGCGCGATGCCCAGCAGGATGTCCGGGAAGGACATCATCGCGTCGACCACGCGCATCAGCGGTGCGTCGAGGCGGCGGAAGAAGCCGGCGAGCATCCCGAGCAGCGTGCCGCAGAGCACGGCACCGGCAGCGGTAATGAAGCCGATCAGCAGCGAATAGCGCGCGCCGTGCACGATGCGCAGCATCACGTCGCGGCCGAGTTCGTCGGTGCCCGCCCAGTGTTCCATCGACGGCGCGTGCAGCCGCTGGCTGATCTCGATTGCGCCGGGGTCGGCGTCCGAAACCAGGGGAAGGATCAACGCCACACCGACCACCAGCAGCAGCACCAGCGCAGAGACCAGCACGATCCGGCGCATGAACAGCCGGCGCGCCATCGGCAGCAGGCTGCCGACAAAAGAAGAGACGGCCGCTTTCATTTGGACTCCAGCCGGATGCGCGGATCGACCAGCGTGTAGATGAAGTCGATGCCGAGGTTGATGAACACGTAGATGGCCGCGATGACGAGCAGCGTGCCCTGGATCACCGGATAGTCGCGCCGCAGCACCGCGCGCACCACGAGGTTGCCGACGCCGGGCAGGTTGAACACCGTCTCGGTCACCACGGTGCCGCCGATCATCAGCGCGAGCGTGAGGCCGAGCACCGTGACGATCGGCACCAGCGCATTGCGAAGCACGTGGTGGACCATGATCACGCGCTCTGGCAGGCCCTTGGCGCGTGCGGTGCGCACGTAATCCTCACCGAGGATGTCGAGCACCGAGGCGCGGGTGAAGCGGATGATCAGCGCCGAGTTGAGCAGCCCGAGCACCAGCGCGGGCAGCAGCAGGTGATGCAGTCGCTCATGCAGCGGCGAAGTCGGGTCGCCGTAGCCCGACGCCGGAAACCACCCCAGCTTGACCGCGAAGAACTGAATCAGGATCAGGCCGAGCCAGAAGCTCGGCACGCTCGCACCGAGCATCGCGACGCTGCTGACGGCCTGATCGGCCGCGCTGCCGCGCCACACCGCCGCCGCCATGCCGGCCGGGATGCCGATGAGCGCCGCGATGAACACGGCGAACAGCGCGAGGAACAGCGTCGGCTCGGCGCGCTCCATCAGCGCTTGCGCAACCGGGCGCTGCAGGAACAGCGACTGCCCCAGGTTGCCCTGCAGCAGTTCGCCCACCCACAGCACAAACTGCGTCGGCAGCGGCTTGTCGAGCCCGTATTGCACGCGGGCCTGGGCAATGTCGGCGGCAGTGGCCTGGTCGCCGAGCAGGAGCGCGACGGGGTCGCCGGACGCGAGGCGCGTCAGGGCGAAAACCAGCACCGCGACGATCGCGAGCACCGCCAGGGCCCCGGCCAGGCGGGTGAGCAGGAAGCGCAGCATGACGAGAGTCCGTGGCGTTTACTTGGCGAGGCCGGTGTTCCAGAAGAACGGCCAGATGGCCGGCGTGTAGCCCTCGAGCTTGGCGGAGCGTGCCGACAGGCTGTTGAACTTGCCGACTTCGATGAACGGCACTTCGTCATACACCGTCTGCTGCACCTGACCCCACAGCGCGCCGCGCTTGGCGACATCGCTCTCCTGGTTGAAGGCGGCCAGCGTCGACTTCTTGGCCGGCGTTTCCCACCAGCCCGGTGCGCCATCACCGAGTTGCGGCGGCGAGAGCATCGGCTCGGGGAAGAGGCCCGAATGTGTGAAGTACACATCCCACAGCTTGGCATCGTTGCGCCGCTGCACCAGCGTGGCCCAGTCCACCACCTGCAGGTCGGTCTTGAAGCCGGCCTTCTTGAGTTGCTCGGACATCACGAGCGCCATGTTGTAGTGGAACTCGTACTGGCGGCTCGCCATGATGCGAATCGGCTGGCCGTTGTAGCCGGCCTTGGCGGCAGCCTCCTTGGCCGACTGCGGATTGCGCGTGTTGTAGGCGTTGCTGCCGGCGGTTGAGAAGTACGGCGTGCCCTTCGGGAAGAAGTTGGGCTCGACGACGAAGAAGCGGTTGTCACCGAAACCCGCGGCCATCAGCTCGCCCTGCCCCACGGCGGTCTGCACCGCGCGGCGCAGCGGCTGCGATGCCAGCACGCCTTCCTTGGTGTTGAACACGATGTAGGGGAAGCCGAAGTTCTTGGTCACGATCGGCACCACCGCTGGCGCCCCCTTGTCGATGCGGCCTGCGGACTCGACGGGCAGCAGGTCGGCGTACTGGAACTGGCCCGACAGCGCGCCTTCGACGCGTGTGTTGGCGTTGGGCACGGGCACGAAGCGCAGTTCGTCCAGCAGCGCTTCACGGCGGCCGGCGTAGCCGCTCGGCGCTTCCTTGCGCGGCGAGTAGCCGTCATAGCGCACCAGCACCGTGAACTGATCGGGGCGACGCTCCTTGAACTTGTAGGGGCCGGTGCCGATGAAATCCTTCAGCTGCGGCGCGATGCTTTCCTTGGCCATGATCGCCGCCATGCCGCTGGGCAGCGCCAGTTGCGCGAGCAGCGGTGCGTACGGGGCGTTGAGCTTGATCTCTACCGAGAGCGGGCCCTTGGCCGTGAGCGAGGCGACTTCCTTGCCCACCGACTTGCCGCGCGGCGAGAGTTCCATCCAGCGCTGCAGCGACGCGACCACGTCATCGGCGTTCAGTTCGCGTCCGTTGTGGAACTTCACGCCCTTGCGCAGCGCGATGGTGTAGGTCAGGCCGTCCTTCGAGACCACCGGCAGGCCTTCCGCAAGCATCGGCGCGATGTTCCAGTTCGCATCGAAGGTATAGAGTGGCTCGTACACGTGCTGCATGATCGTGCCGACGAGATCGGCAGTGCTGATCATGGGGTCGAGGCCTTGTGGCTCACCGACCATTGCCAGATTGGCCGCACCGCCCTTCGGCGGTTCGGCGAATGCAGCGCCGGGCAGGACGCCGAGCGCAAGAACGGCGGCGGCAGCCCCCGCGAATGCCCGCCAACGCGGTGCGCGCACCGTGCTGGGAGACGAAAAACCAGATGTCGGTACAGTGGTGGCGGTCATTTGCATCGTGGCCTCATGAGTAATAACATTACATCGGCAATCCTATTTTGCGAACTCAAAGACGTCAAAACCGGGTTTACCCTAGCAGTTCATGTAATTTCTTTACAAACATCACACCACCATGTCCCACGTTGAAATGCTCGGCCAGTCGCCGATCGCCTCCGATCGCCAGGCACGCCCCCTCTCGCCCGCCACCCGTGCAGGCGATTTCGTCTTCGTCTCGGGCCAGGTCCCCACGGACGACCAGGGCCAGGTGATCGTCGGCGGCATCGAGGCGCAGACGCGCCAGGTCTTCAAGCGCATCGAAGAGGCGCTCGCGCTTGCGGATTGCAAGCTCTCGGACATCGCCAAGGTCAGCGTGTGGCTGAACGATGCGCGCGACTTCGGCAGCTTCAACCGCGTGTACATGGAATGCCTGGGCGACCATCGCCCGGCGCGTTCGACGGTCGAGTCGCGGCTGATGATCGACGCCAAGGTCGAGATCGACGTCACCGCATACAAACCACGCGGCTGAGCCAATCCAGGAGGGCGACATCATGAGTCACACCCGTCTTGTCGCCGTCGACTGGGGAACGAGCTCCCTTCGGGGCGCACTGCTCGAACCCGACGGCAGCATCGTCGAGGAACAGAGCCATCCGCGCGGCATCCTCACCGTCAAGCACGGCGGCTTCACCGACGTGTTCGAAACGCTCTTTGCCGACTGGATGCGGCCGCAAGGAACCCGCTGCCTGATCTCCGGCATGGCGGGCAGCAAGCAGGGATGGGTCGAAGCGCCCTACTGCGCCTGCCCCGCGGGTCTCGCCGAAGTGCGCAACAAGATCATGGAGATCGAACCCGGCCGCATCTCGATCGTGCCGGGCCTGAGCGATGCGCATGACGGCGTGCCCGACGTGATGCGCGGCGAAGAGGTGCAGATCCTCGGCGCAATGGTGCTCACCAACCTGCGCGACGGCCTGTTCGTCCTTCCCGGCACGCACAACAAGTGGGCACGCGTGAAGAACGGCATGGTCACCGGCTTTCGCACCTTCATGACCGGCGAGTTCTATGCGCTGCTAAGCCAGCACTCGATCCTCGCGCGCACGCTCGACACCTCGGCCGGGCTCGACGAGGCCGCGTTCCTGCAAGGCGTGACGCAGTCCGACAACAACCAGGGTCTCTTGCACAACGCCTTCGGCGCGCGGACGCTTTCGCTCTTCGACCGCATGCCGGCGCGCGAGCTGTCGAGCTACCTGTCGGGCATCCTGATCGGCGAGGAGCTTCGCACTCAGTCCCTGCACGCAGCGGGCGAGGTGGTGCTGATCGGCACACCGGCGCTCACGCAACGCTACATGCTCGCGCTGCAGGCCTCGGGCATCAAGGCGCGAACTCTGGGCTCCGAAGCCACCTGGGCCGGCCTGCACGCACTCCACGCACCCAATCCAACCCAACGCAAGCAATGACCGCTCCGCACGACAAATTCATCGCCGCCGTACGGCACCTTCCCCTCGTCGCCATCCTTCGCGGCCTGACGCCGGAGGAAGCACCTGCAGTCGGCGACGCCATCGTCGAATCGGGCTTTCGTCTGCTCGAAGTGCCGCTGAACTCGCCGCGTCCACTAGAGAGCATCGCGCTTCTGAAGCAACGCTTTCCGCAGGCGCTGGTGGGCGCGGGAACGGTGTTGACTGCGCAGGAAGTGCGCGACGTGCACGCGGCGGGCGGCGAACTGATCGTGGCGCCGAACTTCAACGCTGAAGTGGTCGCCGAAGCGAAGCGCCTTGGCCTCGTGAGCCTGCCCGGCGTGATGACGCCAACCGAGGCTTTCGGCGCGCTCGCGGCCGGCGCGACGGGACTCAAGCTGTTTCCGGCCGAACTGGCGTCGCCGGCGGTCGTCAAGGCGCTGCTCGCGGTGTTGCCGAAGGGCACCCCGCTGATGCCGGTCGGGGGCATCACGCCGGACAACATGGAAGCGTGGCGAGCCGCAGGTTCCGCGGGCTTCGGCATCGGCTCGGCGCTCTACAAGCCCGGCAAGACCGCGGCGGCCGTGCGTGAAGATGCGGAGCGCTTCGTCGCCGCGTTCAACGGCGCTCAGCGCGCCTGATCGCCTAGCCGGCGCGCTGCTGGCCGACTCGCGGCCAGAACAGATCCAGCGGCCGGGCTCGCACGCGCCGCCATACGCCCTGGTACAGCGACCGCACATGCGATCGCCGCAGATCGCGTGAGCGGATCGCCATGTGGAAGGCCAGCGCGAAGCTCACCCCGACATTCAGCACCGCCATGCTGCACACGCCGGCCACCGCCCACCACAAGGTGGCGGAGCGCAGGGTCTCCATGCCAAGCACACCCAGCGCGATGCCGATGGAGCCTGCGCTCAGCGTCACATGGCGCACGTCGAAACTGAAGGCGAAGGATGCAAGAAGCGCCGGGACCAGGCCCAGCATCAACCCGAGCGAGATATTGCCCGCCACGCCCGCGATGTTCGAGCGCCAGAAAGCCGCGAGCCGCGCCGCGCCCGCAGCGCCGATCGTCAGCCGCAAGCGGCGGTTGTGCTCCAGCGCATCGCCGACGCGGTGCAGCACGAACCAGTTGTCCACCCAGCCCGCGAGCAGGCTCGACGACCACAGCAGCACGCCGGTGAGCGCCGCATAGATCGGCGTCGGGCCGAGCAGCGAGAACGACTCGAGCGTCGCCTCCGCCTTCACAGGCGAAATGATCTCGGCACCGAACACCCACCCCAGCAGCAACTGCAGCCCGAGGCACACCGGAAAGACCATCATCACGTTTCCCAGCACCGCGGCGGCCTGCGTGCGGATCAACGCGAACACGGATGTGACGAACTCGTCCATGCCCTGCGGCGTGCCGGCACCGTCGAGCTCGCGGGCGAGCGTCGGCGCCGTCATCGCGGGCTGCTTCGTGGCGAGCGAGAAATGCAGGAAATGGATCAGCAGAAAGCTCGCCGCATAGTTGACGCCCGAGATCAGCCCTTCGAGCAGCGACGGCAGGTATGCACCGGTGATCGCGAACTTGACGCACACCGTCATCACGGTGACGAGCCCGCCTCCGGCCGCCATGCGCAGCATCTTCAGGTACTCCTGCCGATCGCGCGCGATGTAGTGCTCGCCGGTGTCGGCGTTGTATTCGACGACCTTGCGGGTGAGCAGCGAGACATTGCTGTTCAGCAGGTGCGAGACGCTGCGGCTTTCCTGGTTGGCCTTGACGAGCTCCGCAGTGAGACGGGAGACGGCGCGCATGTCGTCCGACGCCATCCAAGCATCGAGCAGATGCTCCGTCCGCGCGATACGCATGCGCATGCGCTCGACCTGAAACACGATGTCGACGCTGACGCCGTTGCGGTAGAGGTTGGCGAACACGGCGTCGGTGGCGATGCGGCACTGGTCGAGCACCAGGCGCAGGTAGTTGACTTCCCGCAGCAGTTGCGCGGGCTCCGCGCCCTCCTCCACCGAGTGGTGCGCAGCCTCGACCGCGAGCATGGCCCGCGTCAGGCGGTAGAACGGCTGCGACTCGGTCGCGACGCGCGCGTCCGCATCACCGAGCCGGCTGCGCACCAGTTGTGACATGCCGGTGGAACTGATCTGGCACGTGAGGTTGTGCAGGGCCGCCAGCAGGTCGAGCGAGAAAGCGCCTGTGCGCTGTGCGTCGTCCGCCTCGTCATGCAGGAACAGCGCACGGATTCGATCGAGCAGATCGATGGGCAGCGCGTCAATCCATTCGGCGTCGTGGCTGGACGTGAACATCAGCGTGAACAGCGCGCTGAGCTCGCGGCGGTTCGGCGCCGGCGGAATCATGAGCGTCTGCACGCGCTCGACCAGTGCACCCACAAAGCCCGAATGAACCGGCATGCCGGCATCGCACAGCAGCGCCATGCCGTCGCTCTCGCGCAGCAGCGCGCGGAGAATTCCGGTGACGTTGGCCTTCCATTGCGGATTGCGGTCGAGAACGTTCAGCACATAGCGCAGGCGTGTGTGCTCCGCGAAGCTGCGTGTCGTTGAGCCGTCAGCGCTGTCGGTCTGCAACGTGCCCGAGCGGCGAATCCAGTGCGCCAGCTCGATCAGCCATTCGCTGCGCGTCGTGTACGAAGCGCCCGCATCGGCCATGGCCAGCAGGACGTCGAGTTGATGACTGGCGCTGTGCGCGGCGCGCCAGTTCTTGATGAAGGCAGTGATCGAACGGAGCATGCGGGGGCGCAGATGATACCTGCGGCCCCCGCGCCGTTTCGGATCAACCCGCGCGTTCGACGGCGTATGGCGGAAGCTCGGCGGAAAGGCCTGCCTTGACCTGCTGCGTGAGCGGGTCGGCGAGCACTTCGAACTTGCCCGCTTCGAGGGCTTCGTACGTCTTCTTCACCACATCGTCCGGCGATGCCTTGGGGCCGGGGATGCGGCTCGTCATGTCGGTGTCCATGAAGGCGACATGCAAGCTGAGCACCTGCGTGCCCTGGCCACGCAGTGCGGCGCGCAGGGCATTGCTCAGCGACCATGCGGCGGACTTCGAGGCGCTGTAGCTGACGGCACCGGGCAACGTCAGCCAGCTCAGGATCGACAGCACGTTGATGATCGCGCCGCCACCGTTTGCCGCGAGCACGGGTGCGAAGGCGCGGCTCAGCGCCCATGGCCCGAAGAAATTCGTCTCCAGCTCGGCACGTGCGCTGTCGAACGCATCGTCCGCGCCGAGCACGCTCGTGCCGCGCGAGATGCCGGCGTTGTTGATCAGCAGGTTCACATCACCGCATTCGCGCGCGGCGGCCTCGGCCTGCTCCGGCCGCGTGACGTCGAGCGCGATCGGTATGACGCCGGGCAGCGTGACGCTCTTCGGATCGCGCGCGGCCGCATAGACCTTCTTCGCGCCGGCCGCCAATGCGGCGCGTGCGAACGCCAACCCGAGGCCCCGGTTTGCGCCGGTGATGAAAACAACGGAATCCTTGATCTGCATGGTGACCCTTTCGGTAAGTCTTGCTTTGTGGAATCAGGAGGGCTGGATGCGGCGAAGCAGCCCGGCCGTGGTGCGCGGCCAGCCGACGCGGCCGAACCACGCACCGCCGGCGATGGCCGAGGCGATGACGACGCCATACACCACGAGCGCCGCGCCTTGCGCGATGAACACGTCGATCAACTCGCCGCCCCAGCGCAGCGCCAGCCAGCCGCCGAGCCCCGCGACGATCAGCCGCGCGATGTTGCCGAGCACCGGCCACAGCAGCCGGCCGGCACCCTGCGAGGCGAAATACAGCACCAGGCCGACGCCGAAGAAGCCATAGAACGGCCCGACCGCGCGCAGGTACTGGGAGCCCGCTTCGAGCATCGCGGGATCGCTGCCGAACAGCATCAGCCACTGGCGCGGGAACAGCGCGGCCGCGAGGCCCACCGATCCGGCGAGCACGAATGCGATCGCAGCACCGGTCCATGCCGCACGCAAGGCGCGTTCGCGTTGACCGGCGCCAATGCAGGTGCCGATCATCGCGAGCAACGGCGCGCCAAGGCCGAAGACCAGCGGCACCAGCAGGTACTCGAGCCGCGATGCAGTGCCGTAACCCGCGATCGCGTTCGGACCGAAGTGGCCGGAGAGCGCGGTCGCAATGCCGATCGACAGATTGGTCGCCACCGTCGACACCGCGCCCACGAGGCCGACACGCAGGATGTCGCGGAACAGCGGCCACTGGAAGCGCGCATGCGCCCACGACGGCTTCAGCAGGCTGCGATCCGAGCGCAGGTAGAGCCACAGCGCGATCGACCCGCCGAGGTAGTAGGTCAGCAACGCAACCGCGCCGCCCGCGATGCCCAGGCCCGGGACAGGCCCCCAGCCGAAGATCAGCAAAGGCGACAGCGGGATCAGCACAACGACACCTGCCACGGTCACGTTCGCCGGCACAGCCATGTTCCCGGTGCCGCGCAGCACGGCGGCCAGCGAGTTGAAGACCCACACCAGCACCGCACCCGCGAAGACCACGTTGGAGTAGCGCAGCGCCGCTTCGAGCGATGCGCCCGAACCGCCCATCAACCCGAAGAGCCAGCGTCCACCGACGAGCAGCGCAAGCATGAAGACGATGCCGAAACCGATCGCAATGGCAATCGCATGCAGCACCAGCGCGTCTGCCACGTCACGGCGCCGTCCACCCAGCGCACGCGCGATCGACGATGCAATGCCGCCGCCCATCGCGCCGGCCGAGGTCATCTGCATCAGCATCACGACCGGGAAGACCAGCGCCATGCCGGCGAGCGCATCGGTGCCGAGCTTGCCTACGAAGTAGGTTTCGATGAGGCCCACCGCAGCCTGCGCAACCATCACCAGGACGTTGGGCAGCGCGAGGCGCAGCAATGTGGGAACGATCGGCGCTTCGAGCAGCAGCCGCGTCCGCGCATCGAGCGCGCTCATGCGGGCTTCGCCATCAGTGCCGGACGCGACTCGCGGATCGGCAGGTTGACGAGTGCCGCACCTGCAGCCAACGCAATGTCGATGTACCAGACGATGTCATAGCTGCCCGTGGCCTGGAACACATAGCCGCCCAAGAACGCGCCGAGGAAGCCGCCGATCTGGTGCGCGAGCATCACGATGCCGAACAGCATCGCCATGTTGGCCGGGCCGAACATCTTTGCGACCAGCCCTGCGGTCGGCGGAACGGTCGACAGGAAGGTCACCCCCATCACCGCGGCGAAGATCAGCATCACGGCCGGCGTCTTCGGGGCGAGCAGGAAGATCAGCACCGCAATTCCGCGCGCGGCATAGACTAGCGCAAGCAGTGACTTCATCCGCCACCGGCCGACCGCCCAGCCCATCAGGAGGCTGCCGACGATGTTGAACAGGCCGATCATGGCCAGCGCCCAGCCACCGATCTCAGGTGGAAGCCCGCAGGCCGCAACCACGCCGGGCAGGTGCGTCGCGAGGAAGGCGACATGAAAGCCGCACACGAGGAAGCCCAGGCTCAGGTAGCGGTAGCTCGGCGTGCCAATGGCCTGGCTGATCGCCTGGCGTGCGGTGAGCGGGCTCCCCCCTTTGGTCGCCGTCTGCGCGGCAAGCGCCTTCGAATTGCCCTTGAGCACGAAGACCGCGGGCAGTGCGACCAGGATCAACACGGCGAGCCATTGCATCGCACTGGCCCAACCGACGGTTGCCATCAGCCCGATGGCGATCGGCGCCATCGCGAACTGGCCGAAGGATCCACCCGCATTCACTACACCGGTCGCGAGGCCGCGCTTGTGCAAAGGCACCAGCCGCGTGGTCGCGGCCATCAGCACCGAGGGGCCGGCCATGCCCGCTCCGCCCGCTGCCAGCACGCCAATCGCGAAGATGAGTCCGGCGGTCGTCGTCATCAGCGGCGTGATGAAGGTGCCGAGCGCCACCAGCAGCACGCCGATGAAGATCACGCGGCCTGTGCCGATGCGGTCCGCGACCGCACCCGCGAAGGGCTGCGTCAGGCCCCACCAGAGCTGCCCGAATGCGAATGCAAGGCTGATGCTGCCAAGACCCAGCCCAGTCGACGTATTGAGCGACGAAAGGAAGAGCCCCATCGTCTGCCGTACGCCCATCGTCAGCGCGAAAGTGCCAGCGGCGGCGAGGAGCACCAGCCAGATGGCATGGCTAGCTGCGGGAGGAGTCGCGCCGGGAGCGGCGGAAGCGGCGCGGTCAGTCATCGAGTTCTCCTTCGTCGGTCTCGCCAGCGGTCTGCAGCACCGCGATGCTTTCGTCGATCAACACATGAAGCGCAAGCACGCGCTCCACACCGAGCAATTCGTTGAGCTTTTCCTGCGCGGTGCGCCAATGCCGTTGCGCCTCGCTGCGCTTCTTGCGGCCTTCGTCGGTGAGCTCGATGAAGCGGCTGCGCGCGTCGGGGCCCTCGCCTTGCACCAGCCAACCCGCCGCGATCATCGGCTTGAGGTTGCGCGTGAGGGTCGATGCATCGACACCCATGGCCTGCGCCAGGTCCACCGGACGGACCGGGCCCAGATGCAGCACGTGCGACAGCAGCGAGTACTGCGTGGTCTTGAGGCCGCTTCGGGCGACCTCGGCGTCATACAGCCGCCCCACTTGCCGCATCAGATGACGCAGCTTGAAGTTGGTGCAGCCCTGGGGCTTTGCGATAGCATTCATGCCGATGATTGTAGCTACAATCATTGCATATGCAACTTTACGGGAATTGTCGATGACACCAGCAGAACAACTCGCCTCCTGGATCGCCGAGGAAAAAACCGTCGCGGATCGACTCGACGCCGGCCCGGGCCCTGGGCTCGCGCGTCCGGACCAGATCGTCGGCAAGACCGGCCTTGAAATGATGCAGGCGATGCTCCGTGCGGAAATCCCCTATGCCGCGATCGCGAAGACGCTGAATTTCCAGATCATCGAAGTCAGCCCCGGTCGCGCGGTGTTCCAGGGCAAGCCGCTGCCGGAGCACCTGAATCCGCTCGGCACCATCCATGGCGGCTGGTTCGCCACCCTGCTCGATTCGGCCCTCGGCTGCGCGGTCCACACCATGATGCCGGCCGGACGCGCCTACACCACGGCCGAATTGGGCGTGAACCTCGTCAAGGCGCTGACCCCCAAGGTCGAACGCGTGCGCGCCGAAGGCAAGGTGATCCATTGCGGCCGCCAGCTCGCGACCGCCGAAGCGCGCCTGGTCGGCCCGGACGGCACGCTCTACGCCCACGCCACTACGACCTGCCTGGTGTTCGAGATGCGCTGACGGCGTAGGTGGCGGGGGAGCGCGACAATCGCCGATCGACAACATCTGATGGCGACCCACGAAATGCGAATCCTCCACACCATGCTGCGCGTCGGCAATCTGCAGCGCTCGATCGACTTCTACACGCAGGTGCTCGGCATGCAGTTGCTGCGCACGTCGGAGAACCCCGAATACAAGTACAGCCTCGCCTTCGTCGGCTACGAGGGCAACCCGGCACAGGCCGAGATCGAGCTGACCTACAACTGGGGCACCGAAAGCTACGAACTGGGCACGGCTTACGGCCACATCGCGCTCGGCGTGCCCGATGCGTATGCGGCCTGCGACAAGATCAAGGCCGCGGGTGGCAATGTCACGCGCGAAGCCGGGCCGGTGAAGGGTGGCACGACCGTGATCGCGTTCGTGACCGATCCGGATGGTTACAAGATCGAACTCATCCAGCGCGCAGAAAGCGCTGCCGGCGCAGGCCTGCGCTGATTCCCGCCGCGCTCAGCAGCCGAGCAGATCCGCGAGATGCTCGATGCTGCGCGCGTGCAGGTTGTTGTCCGGCTCCGGCGAGACGTCCTTCGGCCGGGCCGGGCCGAACTCCAGAGGCCGTTCGATGTAGCCGGTGCGCAGCCCGCAAGTGCGCGCGGCCGCAAGGTCGTCGTGATGCGCCGCGGCGAGCATCACCTGCCCCGGTGACACATCGAACACCGCCGCCACACCTAGATAGGTGCGCGGGTCCGGCTTGTAGGCCTTGAAGACCTCGGCCGACAGCACGCAATCCCAAGGCAGGCCGGCGTTCTTGGCCATTTCGGTCAGAAGGCCGATGTTGCCGTTCGAGAGCGAGCAGATGATGTACTTGCGCTTGAGCCGGGCAAGCCCCGCAACCGAATCCGGCCACGCGGGAAGCCGGTGCCAGGCCTTGTTGAGCTCGCGCTTGCGATCCGAATCGAGGTCTTCGACGCCGAAATCGCGCAGCACGCTGCCGAGGATGCCCATGTGCAGCTCGTCGAGCAGCGTGAAGCCGCCCTCGCCTGCTGCAAGGCGTTCCATGACGCCCTTCATCGCCGGCTGGTAGCCCGCCCGCCATGCCAGAGCGAATGCCCCGCCATCGATACCCGGCAGGATGCGCTCGGCCTCGGCAGCGATGCCCGAGTACCAGTCGACCACGGTGCCAAAGACGTCGAAGGCGATGACCTTCAGGTCACTCGCGTCGAAGGTCGCTTCGCTCATCGCGCGAGCTGGCTCGCTTCTCGGGCGAGCGCCTCGATGCGCGACCAGTCGCCGGCAGCGATCGCATCGGTCGGAACGATCCACGAACCGCCGACACACGCCACATTCGACAGGGCAAGAAACTCAGGTGCATTGCCCGCATGAACGCCGCCAGTCGGGCAGAACTTCACATCGCCGAACGGCCCCTGCCATGCCTTGAGCATCGCGAGCCCGCCGGCCTGCACCGCCGGGAAGAACTTGAGTTCTGTGAAGCCGTCTTCCTGGGCCATCATGATTTCGCTGCCCGTCGCGACGCCGGGCAGCAGCGGCAGGCCCAGGTCGTGGCATGCCTTGCCGACTGCGCGCGTGTAGCCCGGGCTCACGCCGAACTTCGCGCCCGCGAGCGCCGAGGCCTGTGCGTCGGCCGCGCTGCGGATCGTGCCCGCGCCAGCCACTGCTTCGGGCACTTCTTTCGAAATGGCTTCGATGCACTCGAGCGCTTC
The DNA here is from genome assembly GCF_014192575.1 of Variovorax sp. Sphag1AA. GTDB lineage: Bacteria > Pseudomonadota > Gammaproteobacteria > Burkholderiales > Burkholderiaceae_C > Variovorax. Next base: position 207,696 of record NZ_JACHYC010000004.1, read on the forward strand.
GCGCGTGCGCAGCGTCACTTCGAGCATGCGGATCCCGCCCGCCACGAGTGCGCGTGCCAACGGCACCGCGTCCTTCACGTCATGCAAAACGATCACGGGGATCACCGGTGCATCGCGCATCACGTCGAGCGCGGTCAAATTCACAGCCATGTGCAGGCTCCTTCTTCTGCTGTCAATGCATTGCGGCGCATGCCGGCGAACAGTTCACGGCCCAGGCCGTGACCGTTCGCGGTGCGCTGTTCTTCGGGTTGCTTTGCGACTTCGCGCTGTGCCCACTCGTCATCGGGCACCAGCACGGCGAGTGTGCCGGCAATCGAATCGAGGCGGATCAGGTCGCCGTCGCGCACCTTGGCCAGCGGCCCGCCCGCGGCGGCTTCGGGCGACACGTGGATCGCGGCGGGCACCTTGCCCGAGGCGCCGCTCATTCGGCCATCGGTCACGAGCGCCACGCGGAAGCCCTTGCCCTGCAACACCGAAAGCGGCGGCGTCAATTTGTGCAGCTCCGGCATGCCGTTGGCTTGCGGCCCCTGCCAGCGCACGACGCACACCACGTCGCGCTGGAGTTCGCCGGCCTTGAAGGCATCCTGCAGTTCGCCTTGCGAATCAAAGACGCGGGCCGGCGCCTCGATCACATGCCGGTCATCCGGCACTGAAGACACCTTAATCACGCTCCGGCCAAGATTGCCGACCAGCACCTTGAGCCCGCCGGTCGCGCTGAACGGCGATGCGGCCGGACGCGCAACTGCATCGTTCTTGGTCGGCGCCGCGACATGCCACGCCAGCGCGTGCTCGTCGGATGGCGTGGCGGCGAGCGTGGGGATGTTCGCGAACTCGCGGATTCCGCCGGCGCGCACCGTCTGCACGTCGGCGTGCATCAGCCCGGAGTCGAGCAGTTCACCGATCACGAAGCCGGGACCGCCCGCGGCCTGGAACTCGTTGACGTCGGCCGTTCCGTTCGGATAGACCCGCGTGAGCAGCGGCACGACCTCCGACAGTTCCGAGAAGTCGTTCCAGTCGATCAGGATGCCCGCTGCCCGCGCGACTGCCACCCAATGGATCAGGTGATTGGTCGACCCACCGGTGGCAAGCAGGGCCGCCATCGCGTTGACGATCACGCGCTCGTCGACCATTTCACCGATCGGCGGCACCGCATACGCCTTGTCGGAAGCCCGCCCGAGCACGGTACGCACCGCCTCGCGGGTGAGCGCTTCGCGCATCGAATCACCGGGCTGGATGAACGCGGTGCCGGGCACATGCAGGCCCATCGCTTCGAGCAGCATCTGGTTGCTGTTCGCGGTGCCGTAGAAGGTGCAGGTGCCCTGTGCGTGGTAGGCCTGCATCTCCGCATCGAGCAGGCCTTGCCTGCCCACCAGCCCCTGTGCGGCCTGTTCGCGAACCTTGGCCTTCGCACTGTTCGAGAGGCCTGAAGGCATCGGCCCCGCGGGTACGAAGACCATCGGCAGATGACCGAAGTGCAGCGCACCGATCAGCAGGCCCGGCACGATCTTGTCGCAGACGCCGAGCAGCAGCGCGGCATCGAACATGTCGTGCGTGAGCGCCACGGCGGTCCCCATCGCGATCACATCGCGGCTGAAGAGGCTGAGCTCCATGCCAGGGGTGCCCTGCGTGACGCCATCGCACATCGCGGGAACGCCACCGGCCACCTGCGCTGTCGCCGCATACCGCCGCGCCTCGTGCTTGACGATGTCCGGATAGCCCTGGAACGGCGCATGGGCCGAGAGCATGTCGTTGTAGGCGGTGACCACGCCGATGTTCGGCGCACGTTCGGTCACTACCTTGAGTTTGTCGTTGGCCGGAATCCCGGCCACGGCATGCGCGACGTTGGCGCAGCCCATGCGATCGGAGCCGCGTTCGCGGTGTCGGATCTCGGAGAGACGCTGGAGGTAGGCACTGCGCAGCGTTCGGCTGCGCTCGCGGATGCGGTCGGTGACATCGCGGACTGTGGGGTGTGTAGTCATGGGATATGTCGCACTGCCGTTGAGCCGCCAGGTAGTGACGGTCTCACTCGCGCATGGTATCAAGCCAGAATGAAAAAGCCCCGTCATGCGGGGCTTTGTTCACGTCGCCACTGGGGCAAAGGCGAAGTCAATCGATGAGCTTGACCTCGACGCGCCGCGCCTCGGCGTTGTTCCCGCTGCCGGTAGTGACCGCGGGGCGCTCCATCTGGACCTTGTCGACCGGGCAACCAAGGCCGACGAGCACGTCGCGCACCATTTGGGCGCGCTTCTTGGCAAGCTCGTCGTTGAGCGCCGGATCGCCGGTGGTGTCGTGGAAGCCGGACACCAGCGCCTTCTTGCCGCCTTCGACGCCCTTGAGCACGATAGCGAGCGCCTCGGCGGCGCCGGGCGCGATGTCCGCGCTCGCGGTGGCGAAGTAGAAATTCACCACGCCGCCCGCGACGCGGATGCTTGCTCCGTCGGGGATCACGACCGTCACGGTCTCGGTCACGACCGCCACGGTCGTCGCCGGTGCCGTTGCGGCAACGGGCTGCGCCGGAACAGCCGCGTTGTGGCTCTTGAAATAGAGCACGATGCCGATGACAAACAGAATCACCAGCGCAATCAGGCCAAGCAGGAAGGCAAGGACGAAATTCTGTTGGCTGTCGTCGTCACTGGTCGCAGACATGGGCGGATCTCCGTAGTTGAGGGGTCGGTAAATAATGGTGCGGTGAACCATGACCGCGAAATTGTAGGTGCGGCCCCCGAGCCGCCGAAAGGTGATCCGGGCCCTCCCGGGCTCGATCCGCTGCCCAAGCCCCTGCGCGATCCCAAACCGATGCTTGATCGTGTGATCGAGGAATGGGGCGGTCACCAGGACCTGTGGCTCTTCGGCTACGGCTCGCTGATCTGGCGACCCGAGTTCGGCTTCATCGAGCGACACCCGGCGCGGGTGCACGGCTGGCATCGTGCCCTCAAGATGTGGAGCCGGGTCAATCGCGGAACGGTCGAGAACCCGGGCCTCGTCTTCGGACTGCTGTCGGGCGGCAGCTGTCGCGGCATGGTCTTCCGCGTGCCGGCTGCAGACGGACTCGAGACGCTAGGCCGCCTCTGGCTGCGCGAGATGCCCACCGGCGTCTACGACCCGCGCTGGCTCGAATGCAACACACCGCATTCGAAGGTGAAGGCGCTGGCCTTCACGCTCTCGCGCCACAGCCCCAACTTCACCGGCGAGCTCAGCGACGAGCGCTATCGCCACATCTTCGCAAGCGCAGTCGGGCGCTACGGCAGTTCGCTCGACTATGCGCAGCAGACCTTGCTGGAGCTCAAGCGCCACTCGATCCACGACGCAGCGCTGTCGCGGCTCGTCAAGCTGGCCGAAATCCGTTTGTCGGCCGAGGCCGATGGCGGAAAACCGCCGTCTTCGCTATACCCTCCCGAATCTCGAACCTGATCAACATTCAAGGAGTTCACATGCCCCGTCGAATCATCGCCCTCGCCGCCACCCTCGCCGCTGCTGCCACGCTGGCCGCCTGCGGCACCATGGGCCAAGGCGCGGGAGCCACGGCCACCCTCGCACCGACCGGGGCGATCTCGCCGAATCCGACCATGGGCAAGGTGACCTTCACGCCGCTCGAGCATGGCGTACGCGTGTCCGGCGAAGTCCGCGGGCTCCCACCGGGAACGGAACACGGCTTCCACATCCACGAAAAGGGCGACTGCGGGGACAACGGCAATGCCTCTGGCGGCCACTTCAACCCCGCTGGTGGCACGCATGGCAAGTTCGCGGCACCGGGCAGCCATGCCGGCGAGCTGCCGAGCCTCGTGGCCGACGCCGGTGGCGTGGCGAAGTTCAGCGTCGAGGTGCACGCCATTTCCCTGACGGAAGGCGCCGCCAACAATGTGGTCGGCCGTGCGGTCGTGGTGCATCGCGACCGCGACGACTTCACCACGCAGCCCGCCGGCAACTCCGGCCCGCGCGTCGCCTGTGGCGTGATCACCCGCGGCTGAGTCGCTCCTGCAGCAGCGCTTCGGCGCGGGCCAGTTCTTCGGGTGTGTCGATGTCGGTGACGATACCGACGTCGTCAAGCTCAAGTTCGGCTACCTGCCCCGCCTCGCGCAAAGCGCGCAGCACCGGCGCCGCACCCAGGTTGCCCGACAGGGCTGCAAGCCGGGGTCCGCATGGCGCCGCGAAGCCGACTGGATGGCCGCGCGTGCCGCGATAGCTCGGCTGCGCCGCCTGCACTTCGCCCTGCAATGCATGCGCCACGGCCTGCAGTGTCGAGGACTGGACCAGCGGCAGGTCGGCCGGAAGAATCAGCCAGCCCTGCGCATCAGCCGTTGCCCGCACGGCAGCGGCGATCGAATCGCCCATGCCCGGATGCCCGACGTCTTCCAGATGCCACGGAAGTCCGCTCGCACTCACTGCGGCCAGCGTGTGCTCCAGCACCGTCGCGCCGACCAGCGGCGCGTGCAGTTTGTGCCCAGCGCCGCCCGCAGCCTTGAACCGCTCCCCACGGCCCGATGCAAGGACGATGACGATCGGAAGCCCGGACGACGGTGATGCGGCATTCATGCGCCGAAGTATCTTCGCTTTGCATGCGCAACAATGGCGCCATGATGAGCTCCCCCAACGAAGCACTGGCCGCACTCCGCAAAAGCTACGAGCGCGCCGAACTCGACGAAACAAGCAGCGCGGAAGACCCGCTGAAGCAATTCGAGCGCTGGCTGGCCGAAGCCATCGACGCCAAGCTGCCCGAGCCGAATGCGATGACGCTCGCCACCGTCGGCGGTGACCTCCGTCCGTCGACGCGCATCGTTCTCATCAAGGGCTACGACGAGCGCGGCATCGTCTGGTACACCAACTACCAGAGCCGCAAGGGGCAGGATCTCGCCGGCAATCCGTTCGCAGCGCTGCAGTTCCATTGGGTCGAGCTCGAACGCGTGGTGCGCATCGAAGGCCGCGTCGAGAGGGTCAGTGACGCCGAGAGCGACGCCTACTTCGCGAGCCGGCCCCTCGATTCGCGCATTGGCGCCTGGGCCAGCCCGCAGAGCGAGGTCATCAGCGGCCGCGATGTGCTGGTGAAGAACGCGGCCATCCATGCCGCGAAGCATCTGCTCTCGCCCCCGCGTCCGCCTCACTGGGGTGGCTTCCGCCTCGTGCCCGATCGCTGGGAGTTCTGGCAGGGCCGCAAGAGCCGGCTGCACGACCGGTTGCGCTATCGGCTCGAAGCCGGCGACTGGCTACGGGAACGCCTCGCGCCCTGAGGCCGCTCAGAGCCGGCCCGCGAGCGCCATCACGACTGTGAGCGTGACCAGCGCGAGCCCGGTCGAGACGACGACGCTCGCTGTCACCAGCTCTTCGGCGGTGCGGTAGCGCTGCGAGAACAGGAAGACGTTCGCGCCGATCGGCAAAGCGGCAGCGACCACCATGACGGTCAGCGGCAGGCCTCGCAACCCCAGCATCCAGCCGAGCGCAGCGACGAGAAGCGGATGCACGAGGTTCTTGATCAACGCCTGCACGAGCGCGCCACGCCAGTGCATGCCCACCGGTGTCAGCGCCAGCGTGATGCCCACCATGACCAGGGCCACGGGGCTGAACGCGCCGCCTAGCAAGCCGATCGTCGTGTCGATAGCCTCCGGCATCCGCAGGCCTGATTGCCCGAACAGCAGACCAGCCAGGATCGGCAGCGGCACCGGGTGGATGATCGCGTTGAAGAGCGCGCGCCCGACGACACGCATCATCGGCTTGCGCGCCTCGCCGCTGCTCGCGGCCTGTTCGTGCGCCACGGCGAGTTCGAGCACGACCGTCGCGCTGGTCAGCAGCACCAGCGAGTGCAATGAAATGAGCGTGAGCAGCACCACCGTCCCCTCCGGCCCATAGGCGAGGCCGACCAGCGCAATGCCGATCATCACGGTGTTGCTGTAGGTATTGGCCAGCGCGAGCACCGCCGCCGTGCGGTTGAAGCCGCGCCAGAGCATCGTGCCCGCGAAGATGAGTCCCGCCGCGATGAAATACGCGGCCACTGGGCGAAGACTGAGTTGCTCCACCTGCACCGTGCTCATCGAGCGAAACAGCAGTGCCGGCGCAAGCAGCAGGAAGATCAGGTTCGACAGGTCGCGCACCGCACCACCGCCGACCCAGCCCCGTCGCCCCGCCACGAAACCGACAGCAATGAGCAGGACGACTGGAAGCAGGGAGGAAAGGACGGTCGCATTCACCGCGGCGAGCATACCCGCGCACGCAACGCGGAAGCCGCGCCGCTCACGCCGTGGGATGGCGCTCGAAATTTGCGAACCGGTCGAACGGCCGCGGCACTTCCTTCACTTCGAGCGACGACACCCGTGCGCCCGGCACTCCCGTGCGCAGCCAGTCGCACATGTGCGCGATCTGGTTGGGCGAGCCCTGCAGCACCGCTTCGACCGAGCCGTCCAGCCGGTTGCGGACCCACCCGGTGATGCCGAGCCCGCGGGCATGACGGACGCAGGCCTGGCGATAGCCCACGCCCTGCACCCTGCCGACGACCCGGATCAAGCGGCAGTCGATCGCCGCAGTGTTGTCGCCTCCTTCCATCGCCGTGGCTCCTCTTCTCGGATGAAGGGAGAGCATCGTCGAACAGGCCCGCCGAGCCAAGTTTCAATTGGTGAGCGGGCCTGCGGGAGCAGGACTCTGAAGGTCAGAAGGTCGCGCGCAGCCCCACCTTCGCTGACCGGCCCGGCAACGGCACGCCCGGGAAGGCGGTCGTGGTCAGGATCGAGGTCGCGCTGTAGGCCAGCTCATTGGTGATGTTGTCGATGCGCGCATACCAGGTGAGGTTCGCGCGCTGGACCTTCATCTTGTAGGTGAGCGAGGCATTCCACAACGTATAGGCGTCGGTTTCACGATCGCCTTGCGGCACGCGATGCTGCGCGGCGTAGTAGTCGAAGCCTAAGCGTGCGGTCCACGGGCCATTGCCATAAGCCAACGTTGCACCTGCGCGCGCCGGTGAGATGCGGGGGATAGGCTGATCGGTGTCAGTGTTGGTCGCACGCACCAAGTCGCCGCGCCATTCGAGGTCGAGGGTGCCCCCGTCGCCCAGACGCGAGAAGCCATCCTTGCCGAGCAGGCGCAACGTGCCGCTGGCCTCGAGGCCGGTGAAGCGCGCACGAACGCCTGTGTACGCGTATTCGGGCAACGTGTTGTCTGAGTCGCTCGGATTCACCTCGCCGTCTTCGCCGCGCACATTGCCGGTCGCGTTGAGTCCGATGTAGTTGCTGAACCGCGTGACGTACGCGTTGACCTTCGCGTTGTTCGGCCCCGAACGCCACTGCGCGCCGAGGTCGAAGCCCGTCGACTTCTCCTTCTGCAAATCAGGATCGCCGATTTCCCAGGTGCCGGTCGCCACGTGCGGGCCGTTGGCGAACAACTCGTAGTCCTTGGGTGCACGCTCTGTGTAGGCGAGGTTCGAAGTCAACTGCCATTGCGGCGCAAGGTCGACCAAAGCGCCGAAGGCCGCGCTGTGCGGGCTGAAGTCGCGCTCGCCGCTGAAGAAGCGCGTGACTTCCGGATCGTCTGAACCGAAGGACTTCACCTTCACCTGCTCGGTGCGCGCGCCAAAGCTCAGGCGGCCCCAAGAGGCGGCCAGTTCCTCATGCAGGAACAGCGCATTGCTGCGCGTCCGGCTCGCAGGGACGAAAGCTTCCTCGCCCTCGGCGGAGAAATCACCGGACTCGTTGGTGAAACCGATCAGGCCCTCCACGTTGCCGATCTTGCGGTGCCGCGCCTCGATGCGGAAGTCGTCGCTCTTTTTCGTGAACACCGTGCCGGGCACCGGGCCTTCGTATTCGGTGTGGCCGTAGTCGGTACGGCTCACTTTGGCGTGCACGCTGCTGAAGAACCCGCCCGGGCGCCACTCGCCTTCGAGCGCATAGCGGTCCGACTTCATGCCGATGGTCACGTTGTCTTCGGCAACCGTTCCGTAGGTGCTGCGATAGGTGCTGGCCGATGCGCCGATCCAGCCTTGATCGAAGAACAGCGTGCCGCCGAACGCACCGCCCTCGGCCTGGTTGGCCGAGTTGCAGATCTTGCGGGCGATGCCCGGCCTTTGCGTGTTGGCGCAAGGCAGATCGATCGGCACCGAGACATCGTCCGAGTCGCGGTGGAATGCATCGACGTGCAGCGCGTAGCGGTTGTTGCCGCCTTCGAGCACCACGCCGCCCGCCTTCTCGCGGTTGCCGGTCGCATAGCCAAGATCCGCGCGACCGCCGAAGCCTGCGATCGGCTCCGTCGGAATGCGGTTGTCGAGCAGGTTCACGACGCCGCCCACCGCGCTGCCGCCGTATTGCAACGCCGACGGGCCGCGCAGGACTTCGACCCGATCGGTCACCAGCATGTCGACCGGCACCGAATGGTCGTAGCTCAGCGACGACGCATCAGGCGCGGCGCCGCCGTTTTGCAGGATGCGGATGCGATCACCGTCCTGTCCGCGGATGATGGGGCGGCTGGCATTCGGGCCGAAGTAGGTGCTGCCGACACCCGGGAGGCCGTTCAGCGTCTCGCCAAGGGTGGATTGGGAACGCATCAGCAGCGCGTCGTTCGCGAGCGATGTAGTGGGCGCGATCAGGTCGCTGGCACCGAGAGGATTGCCGGTGACGGTGATTTCACCGAGCGTGGAAGCGGGTTGGGTCTGGGTTTGGGTTTGAGCCCACGAAGCGGAGCACGCGAGCGAAAGAAGGACAGCAACGCCCACGGCATTGCGACGGAATGGAAATGGCATGTTGAAACACTCGTTGAATCGACAGACGCAGGCCGCCGCCCGCCATGCGGACGGCGACTGCAGACGGAGGGGGATTCAGCGAGTGGAAGGCGGGCCGCGCGCGTCGAAGAGCGTGGCCCAGCGTGCCAGCGCCTCACCCTCGAGCCATGCGAAGGTGGCAGCCGGCAGCGTCACGGGGAGGATCACCAACGGCACGCTGAGGGCGGCCGACCCGTGGGAAAGCTGGTCATATAAGCGGCATTCGGCATCGGTGTGATCGCCGAAAAGCGCAAAGAGACCGTGCGGGGAGGAATGGGACGAAGAAGGAGCAGAAGCGTCCACCTTCTCAGCCAGTTCAGGAAGGCCCGTCGCATGCGCGTGCAAGGTGCGGTGCACGAGACCCAGCGTCGCCGCGATCCACAACGCGAGCGCCAGCACGCAGACGAGCGTGCGGGTCGCGGTGGAACGGGACGTGGAATGCATCAGGACTTGAGGTACTTCGCGAAGGTCTTCTGGAACTTCTCGACCTTGGGACCGACAACGAAGGCGCAGTACCCCTGGTTCGGGTTGTTCAGGAAATAGTCCTGATGATAGGCCTCAGCCGCCGAGTAGTTGGCCAGCGGCTGCACTTCGGTCACGACGGGCGAGCGATAGGTCTTGCTGTCGGTGATCTCGCGGATCACCTCTTCGGCCACCTTCTTCTGCTCGTCGTTCGTGTAGTAGATGCCGCTGCGGTACTGCGTGCCGACGTCGTTGCCCTGCCGGTTGAGGGTGGTCGGGTCATGCACGACGAAGAAGATCTCAAGGATCTCGTGCAGCGAGATCTCGTCCGGGTCGAACACCAGCTTGACCACTTCCGCGTGGCCGGTGCGGCCGGTGCAGACCTGTTCATAGCTGGGGTTCAATGCCTGGCCGTTGCTGTAGCCGGATTCGACGTCGAGCACGCCGCGGACGCGGTCGAACACTGCCTCGGTGCACCAGAAGCAGCCGCCGCCAAGGACGATGGTTTCGGTTTGAGTTGATTGGGTCATGAGGTACTCCGAGAACCCAACATTGTGGCGGCTTGACGCGAACCAAGGCCCTCACTACATTACTAACCCGCCAGTCATTAAGCCCCATGCCCGCCCCCCGATTCCTCAGCGACAAGATGTGCCCCGTACGCGCCAAGCGCGAACGTCGCAAGGAAGCCCGTCCCGGCGAACTGCTCGAGGCGGCGCTCGATCTCTTCGTCGAGAAAGGCTTCGCCGCCACCCGATCCGAGGAAGTCGCAGCCCGGGCCGGCGTCTCCAAGGGCACCCTCTTCCTGTACTTCCCGAGCAAGGAAGAGCTGTTCAAGGCGGTGGTCGTCGAGAACCTCGCTGGCCGGTTCACCGAATGGAATCGCGAGTTCGACGAATTCGAGGGCTCCACCATCGACATGCTGCGCTACTGCATGCGCATCTGGTGGGAGCGCGTCGGATCGACCAAGGCATCCGGCCTCACAAAGCTCATGCTGAGCGAAGGCCGCAATTTCCCCGAACTGGCGGAGTTCTACCGCCGCGAAGTGGTCAAGCCTGGGCACACGCTGCTCCGGCGAATCATCCGGCGCGGCGTCGACAGTGGCGAATTCGCGCCGATCGACGTCGACAACGCTATCTATGCCGTCATCTCACCCATGATCTTTCTGATGCTGTGGAAGCACTCCGCGCCAATTTGCGTCGACGGAGAATCCGACATCGACCCCGAAAAATACCTCGCGATCCAGACCGAAATCGTGCTCAATGGGCTCTGCAAGCCCAAGGCGGCGTCATGAAGCGCTCCATCAAGTGGGTCGTCGTGGCCCTCATCCTCGTCCTCGTGGTCGGCGGGGTGCTGCGTGCCATCGGTGCACGCAGGGCGCACCAGGCGGCGGCCGCGGCCAGCGCGAAGCCGGCCGAAACCATGATCGAGCTGACAGCAGCGGACGTGGTCCGCGCGAAGCGGCGCGAACTGGCCGAAACGCTCCCCATCTCGGGCACGCTGAGGGCAGTCGATTCGGCTCAGCTCAAGGCCCGCGTGGCCGGTGAACTGATCGGCCTCACAGTACGCGAAGGCGACACGGTCAAGGCAGGACAGGTCATCGCGCGCATCGATCCGATCGAATTCCATTCGCGCATGCGGCAGGCGCAAGAGCAGGCCGATTCGGCTCGCGCGCAAGCGGAGGTCGCACAGCGCAACTACGACAACAACCGCGCGTTGGTGGATCAAGGCTTCATCTCGCGCACGGCGCTCGACACCTCGCAGTCGAACCTCAATGCCGCGCTGGCGACGCATCGCGCAGCATTGGCGGCAGTGGACGTGATGCGCAAGTCGCTCGACGACACGGTGCTCAAGAGCCCCATCAACGGACAGGTCTCGCAGCGCTTCGCGCAACCCGGCGAACGCGTGGGCATCGACGCCAAGGTGATCGAAGTCGTGGACCTCAGCCGCATCGAGGTCGAAGCCACGCTGGCCGCCGCCGACTCGGTGGCGGTGCGCGTCGGCCAGCGCGCAACGCTGCAGATCGAAGGCGGCGGCGCCATCGACCCTAGGAGCGGCGAACGCAGCGTCGGCGCAACCGTCGTGCGCGTGAACCCTTCCGCCCAGGCCGGAAGCCGCAGCGTGCTCGTCTATCTCGAACTCGATCGCAGCACCGGCTTCCGCCAGGGCCTGTTCGCGCAGGGCTCGATCGACGTGGGCCGCACCGAAACGCTCTCCCTGCCCCTGACCGCCGTGCGCACCGACAAGCCGGCGCCCTACGTGCAACTCGTCACCGAGGGACGCATCGTCCACCGCCAGGTCGAAACCGGGCTGCGCGGGCAGCACAACGGCCAGATCATGGTCGCGGTGCGCGGCATCGATGAAGGCGCTGTCGTGGTGGCGGGCAGCGTCGGCACGCTGCGTGACGGCACCGCAGTGCGCCTTGCGCCAGTCGCGGCCACCGGCGGCGCGCCGGCAGCGGCCCGTTCCGCACCCTGACGCCCTGAGCTAGGCAGCGCCATGTGGTTCACCCGCGTCAGTCTGAAAAACCCCGTCTTCGCGACGATGCTCATGCTCGCGCTGGTCGTGCTGGGCGCTTTCTCGTATCAGCGCCTGCAGGTCGATCAGTTTCCGAACATCGATTTCCCGGTGGTGGTGGTCATCACCGAATACCCCGGTGCCTCGCCTGAGATCGTCGAGAGCGAAGTGACCAAGAAGGTCGAGGAAGGCGTCAACTCGATCGCCGGCATCAACGCCCTCACCTCGCGCAGCTACGAAGGCCAATCGGTCGTCATCATCGAATTCCAGCTCTACGTCGACGGGCGCAAGGCCGCCGATGACGTGCGCGAGAAGGTCGCGTCGGTGCGGCCGCTCTTCCGCGACGAGGTGAAGGAGCCACGCGTGCTGCGCTTCGACCCGGCATCGCGCGCGGTGTGGTCGGTGGCTGTGCTGCCCGAAGGCGACAAGAACAAGCAGCCGAGCGCCGTCGAACTCACCAACTGGGCGGATCAGGTGCTCAAGAAGCGCCTAGAGAACGTCCGCGGCGTCGGTTCGGTCACGCTGGTCGGAGGCACCAAGCGCGAGATCAACATCTATCTCAATCCGCAGGCGATGGAAGCCTTCGGCGTGAGCGCCACGCAGGTGGTCGACGCAGTGCGCAACGAGAACCAGGCACTGCCGGTGGGCTCGGTGCGATCGCTGGAGCAGGACCGGGTGGTGCAGGTCGATGCGCGCATGGAGCGCCCCGAAGACTTCGGCCGCATCATCATCACGCGCAAGGGTGGCGCACCGATCCGCGTGGACCAGGTCGCGACCGTGAAGGACGGCGCCCAGGAACTCGACAGCCTCGCGCTCTACAACGGCGAGCGCACGCTGCTTCTGTCGGTGCAGAAAGCGCAGGACGAAAACACCATCCAGGTGGTCGACGGCCTGGTCAAGGCCATCGCCGAGATCCAGCCCCAACTGCCTGCGGGCGTGAAGCTGCAGCCGATTGCCGATGCGTCGCGCTCCATTCGCGTCGCGGTGGAGAACGTGCGGCAGACGCTGCTCGAAGGCGCGGTGCTCACCGTGCTCATCGTGTTCCTGTTCCTGAACTCGTGGCGCTCGACCGTCATTACCGGCCTCACGCTGCCGATCGCCCTGATCGGCACCTTCTGGTTCATGGCGATGTTCGGCTTCACGATCAACATGGTCACGCTGATGGCGTTGTCGCTGTGTGTGGGCCTCCTGATCGACGACGCGATCGTGGTGCGGGAGAACATCGTGCGGCACGTGCAGATGGGCAAGTCGCCCTACGCGGCATCGCTCGACGGCACGCAGGAGATCGGCCTCGCGGTGCTCGCGACCACGCTGTCGATCGTCGCGGTGTTCCTGCCGATCGGCTTCATGGAAGGGATCATCGGCAAGTTCTTCCACGAGTTCGGCATCACGATCGTCGCTGCGGTGCTGATCTCGATGTTCGTGAGCTTCACGCTCGACCCGATGATGTCGAGCATCTGGCACGACCCATCCATCGACACACACGGCAAGCGCGGGCCGCCGGTCACCTTCTACGACAAGACCATCGGTCGCGTGACCGGGTTGTTCGACACGGCCACCGAGCGTCTGGCCGAGGCCTACCAGTCGATCCTGCGCTGGGCGCTCAAGCACAAGCTGGCGACCGTGTTCGCATCGATCGGCATCTTCGTCGGCAGCATCTTCATGGTGCCGCTGCTGGGCACCGAGTTCGTGCCGAAGGCGGACTATTCCGAGACCACGATCAGCTTCTACACGCCGGTCGGCTCCGCACTCGAAGTCACCGAAGCCAAGGCACGGCAGGTCGAAGCAGTGCTGCGCGAGATGCCCGAGGTGCGATACACGCTCACCACCATCAATACCGGCGATGCGCAGGGCAAGATGTACGCGAGCATCTACGTGCGGCTCGTCGATCGACGCGCGCGCACGCGCAGCGTCGACCAGATGTCGACCGTGCTGCGCGAGCGGCTGCGTTCGATCCCGGGCATCACTGTCACGCACGTGGGCCTGCGCGACTCGGTCGGCGGCAACAAGCAGATCGAGTTCTCGCTGCAAGGCGCCGACCTGAATGAACTCGACCGCCTGACGCAGAAGGTGCTGGAGGCGATCCGCCCCATCCCCGGCCTCGTCGACCTCGACACCAGCCAGAAGCCGAACAAGCCGACGGTCAGCGTCGTGGTGCGACGCGATGCCGCCTCGGACCTGGGTCTCGGTGTGGCGCCGATCGCGGCCTCGCTGCGCACGCTCGTGGCCGGCACCACCGTCGGCAACTGGCGCGCACCGGACGACCAGACCTACGACGTCAACGTGCGCCTCGCGCCGGACGTGCGCAATTCACCCGAAGACCTCGCGCGCCTGCCCTTCATCAGCACCGCGATGGGTGCGAACGCCGACGGTTCGAGCCGCATCGTGCGCCTATCGCAGGTGGCGGACGTACGCGAATCCACCGGCCCGAACCAGATCAACCGTCGTGCGCTCTCGCGCGAAGTCGCGATCACCGCCAACGTCGACGGACGCTCGGCGGGCGAGGTGTCGGCCGACATCCGCAAGGCGCTCACCGGCATCGCCTTCCCGCCGGGCTACGGATGGCAGTTCAGCGGTTCGACCAAGAACATGCAGGAGTCCTTCGGCTATGCGGTTTCCGCGCTCGCGCTGGCGATCATCTTCATCTACATGATCCTGGCGAGCCAGTTCAAGAGCTTCCTGCAGCCGATGGCGCTCATGACCTCGTTGCCGCTGACGCTCATTGGCGTCGTGCTGGCGCTGCTGGTCTTCGGCTCGACACTCTCGATGTTCTCGATCATTGGCATCGTGATGCTGATGGGCCTCGTGACCAAGAACGCGATCCTGCTGGTGGATTTCGCGATCCGCGCGCGCGAGCCCGGGATCGATGACCAGGGCAACCCGGTGCCAGGGCTGCCGCGCTCTGAAGCCTTGCTGCTGGCCGCGCGCGTGCGGCTGCGCCCCATCCTCATGACCACGCTGGCGATGATCTTCGGCATGGTGCCGCTGGCCTTCGCGATCAGCGAAGGCTCCGAGCAGCGCGCGCCGATGGGGCAGGCCGTGATCGGCGGCGTCATCACCTCGTCGCTGCTGACACTCGTCGTGGTGCCGGTCGTCTATTGCTACATGGACGACCTCGCGAACTGGGCGCGCCGCAAGTGGCACCGGGAGCCCAAGGCAGCCCCCGTCATTGGGGCGTCGGAACCGGCCTCTAAAATTGAAGGTTTGTCCTGAGCCCCACTAGGAAAAGCACATGAACGCCACCCCTGATCTGGAGCATCTCCGCTTCAACATGATCGAACAGCAGATCCGTCCCTGGGATGTGCTTGATTTCGAGATCCTCGACCTCCTCGCCAAGATCCGTCGCGAGGACTACGTGCCCGCCGCCCACCGCGGACTCGCCTTCTTCGACCTGGAAATCCCGCTCGAAGACGTCGCCACCGCCCGCGAACCCGGGCAGTGCATGCTCTCCCCGAAGGTGGAAGCACGCGTGCTGCAGGACCTGCACATCCAGAAGCACGAGACCGTGCTCGAGATCGGCACCGGCTCCGGCTTCATGGCCGCCCTCCTCGCGCAGCGCGCCGCGCAGGTGCTGACGCTCGAAATCGATTCCAAGCTGGCCGCGACCGCCGCCGAGACGCTGCGCCGCAACGGCGTGATGAACGTCGAAGTGCGCCACGCCGACGGCTCCCAGCCGCTGCCCAGCGGCCCGACCTTCGACGTGATCGTCCTCAGCGGCTCGGTCGCACGCATTCCGCAGGGCCTGCTCGGCTCGCTGAAGATGGGCGGCCGCCTCGCGGCGATCGTCGGCGACGAGCCGATGATGCGCGCCCACTTCGTCACCCGCGTCGGCGAAGGTAAGTGGGACACGACGCAACCCTGGGACACGGTTGCACCGCGCCTGCTGAATTTCCCGGTGCCTTCGCGCTTCAACTTCTGATCCACCTCTCTATCTCATGATCGATCAAATCCGCCCGGCCGATGTTGCCGACTGGTTCGCCCAGAACCCGAGCGCGACGCCGGTCGTGCTGGATGTGCGCGAGCCCTGGGAGTTGCAGACCGCCAGCGTGGTGCCCAAGGGCTTCACGCTCGCGACGATCCCGATGAACGAGATCCCGGCCCGCATCTCGGAGCTCAGCGCCGACCAGCGCATCGCGTGCCTGTGCCATCACGGCGCACGCAGCCTGCGCGTGGCGGCCTTCCTGGTGCAGAACGGCTTCACCGAGGTGGCGAACATCGCCGGCGGCATCGACGCTTGGGCGGGTCACGATCCGAGCGTGCCGAAGTATTGACCGCCCCCAGGCTGCGCGCACTTCGTGTCGCTTCGCCAACCCCCGGCCGGGGGCAACACCGGCGGACCGGCGGAGCCGGTTCCGCGGTGTTCCTGGGCTGGGGAGCGTGAGCCAACCAAGCAAAAACAAGTTACTGACTTCAAGGACGATTCATGCCCGTTCCCAGGCCTCTTCCTCTTTCGGCAGCGCTCGCGGCGATGTTCGCTACCGCGCTTTCGCTGCCGGCTCACGGCCAGAGCCTGATCGATCTGTATGAATCGGCACGAGGGTACGACGCGACCTACCAGGGCGCGCTGGCGACGTACGACGCGAACGTCGCGCGTGCCGCGCAGGCCAAGGCAGGGATCCTTCCGCAGGTCGGGCTGTCGGCGAATGCCACCTCGACGGAGCAGGAGCTGTCCACCACCAACGCAACCATCCGCCGCGGGCTCCCGTCGCAGACGGCCGGCATCAATGCGTCGCAGCCGCTGTACCGCCCCGCCAACTGGGCGGCGTACGAACAGAGCAAGCGGCAGGTCGACATCGCCCAGGACACGCTCACGATCGCTGAGCAGGACTTGATCGTGCGCGTGAGCCAGGCATATTTCGACGTGCTGTCGAGCCAGGACACGCTGGCGCTGGTGCGCGCGCAGAAGGTCGCGACGGCGGAACAGCTCGCTTCGGCCAAGCGCAATTTCGAGGTCGGCACCTCCACGATCACCGACCAGCGCGAGGCGCAGGCCCGCTACGACCTCGTCATCGCGCAGGAGATCGCGGCTGAAAACGACCTTCAGGTCAAGAAGATCGCGCTCGACCAGCTCGTCGGGCGGCAAGGCACCAACCCGATCCCGCTGGCGGCGCCGGTGCAGCTTCCGCCGGTGCTCCCGGCCGACATGGAAGCCTGGGTCTCTCAGGCGGACGCGACGCACCCGGCGATCCAGCAGGCCCGGCTCGGCGTCGAAGTAGCTTCGCTCGAAGTCGACAAGGCGCGCGCCGGCCACAAGCCGACGCTCGACGCGCAGCTCGGCTACAACGCCACCAACAACCCGCAGGGCACCACCACCAGTACCACCACCGGCCGCGTGAACGTGCGTGCCGCAAGCATCGGCGTGGTGTTCAACCTGCCGCTCTTCGCCGGTTTTGCGACCGAAAACCGCATCAAGGAAACGCTGGCCCTCGAAGAGCAGTCGCGCCAGACGCTCGAGTCGACGCGTCGTAGCGTGTCGCAGGCGACGCGGTCCGCCTATCTCGGACTGGTTTCCGGCGCCGGGCAGGTCAAGGCGCTCGAGGCCGCCGAATCATCGAGCCAGAGCGCGCTGGACGCCAACCGGCTGGGCTACCAGGTCGGCGTGCGCATCAACATCGACGTGCTGAACTCGCAAAGCCAGCTGTTCCAGACCAAGCGGGACCTCGCCGTGGCCCGCTACAACGTCCTGGTGGGCAATCTGAAGCTCCGGCAGGCCAACGGCACGCTCAAGCAGGACGATCTGCAGGCCGTCAACAACACGCTGGCAATCAATGGGCCTGCGACCGGCGCCAGCGCGGCATCGCCGAACCAGCCCTCGGCAGCGACGGAAAGCTCGGTCCCGGTACCACCCACCCAGCCCTTCGCACCGCCGGCAGTGCAGGCGCCGCCGGTCAATCCACAGCCGTCGACGGGCCTGGGCGCACCCCTGCCGCCGCCGACGATCGCGCCCCCGCCGACCCGCTGATCGGCTGAATTGCCCCCGCGCATCGGCGGGGGCTGGATTCGGCCGCCGATCCGACGCAGAATGTCCGCGGGCTGATCCGTTTCCTGACGGTTCTTACAAATCGCCGGACTTGCCCAATGGGGGTACACCATGCGTTGGGTGCTGACACGCAAGGCGGAAAAAACTAGGGAGAGGTTGGGGCGACCCGTGCTACCGCGGGCCGTTGCAGCTGTTTTTTGTGTCGGCAGCTATGCGGTTTTCGCCCAGTGCGGCCCGCCCGCAACAGGCTCTACGAGCCTCTGCGCGCCGAACAGCCCTCCCATGTCGGCAGGGTATTCAGGCGATCAGCAGACCTCCGGCATCCTTTTCGTTCACTCGCTCGACGAGCGCTGGGGCGATTCCTCGCGCAACAATGCCCCATCGGTCGCGCAAGGAGCTGGCGGGCAGCCGCTCACGATGCGCGTCGCGGGCCAAGGGCCGGGGGCGGCCGTCGGCGCACTGGGTTTCAAGACCGACAGCCGCACCGGCACTGCCCGCTTTGGCGGCGATGCAAGCCAGTGGTCGCTTTTCAACAGCACGGACAAGCTGCACCTGGGCGCCATGGGCGGCTACGGCTTCGGCGGGACCGCCAGCAGCTCGTCCGGCAATACCTTCAACGCCGCCGGCCGGCCGAGCAGCGGCAGTGCCGGGGTCTACAGCACCTGGTATCAGGACGATCGCTCGCGCCTCGGCTGGTATTCCGACGTCTACGGTCAAGTCGCCTGGACGGACAACAGCACCGAGACCCCCTGGGTGAACCGCTCGAATTACGCGTCGAACGCGGGAATGGCGTCCGCCGAAGCCGGCTATTCGTTGCAGTTGGGCGACACCAGCCCCTGGACGATCAAGCCGCAGGGGCAACTGATCTATCTGCGGAGCAACAACTACAACCTCGCCGACACACAGTTCACCACCGTCGACGGCCTGCGTCGAAACGGCTGGTTGTCGCGGCTCGGCGTGCGCGTGCAGCCGGAAGGCTTCCAGGCCTGGGGCATGAAGTTGCGTCCGTATGCCGCCGCGAACTGGTGGCATGACGAATCGAGCACCGAGGTCATCGCCAATACGTACGCGCCGAGTGCCTTGGGTCCGAACAATCGCTATGAGCTGAAGACCGGCGTGAATGTCGACGTCCTGCCGGGCATGGCCGCCTGGGGAGACCTCGGCATGCAGTGGGGCCAGCAGTCCTATCAGGCGTGGACGTTGCGCGCGGGCATGCGGTACGCCTGGTAGGCGATCGCGCACACTCCCGCACGGTTCAATCGAGACTCGGCTCCGTTCGCTCTTCCGGCGGCGGCGAAGCCGTTTCCGTGACGGCCGCGTTTTCGGCGATCGCCAGCAGCGCGGTCGCAGTGCGTTCCGCCGCGCCGCGATTCGATGATGCGAACGCCAGCGCAGCCTGCGCCATCGCGTCGCGCCGCTCGGTCTTCTCGACCAACTTGAGCGCCGCAGTCACCGCATGCTCCATATCCGGCACGCGCATCGAAGCGCCCGCCGCCAACGAGAGCTCGGCCGCCTCTGCGAAGTTGAAGGTGGACGGCCCCATGATCACTGGGCAACCGCACGCCGCTGCCTCGATCAGGTTCTGCCCGCCAAGTGCCTCGAAGCTGCCGCCGAGCAGCGCCACATCGGCCAGCCCGTAATACAGCGCCATCTCGCCCAGCGAATCGCCGAGCCAGATTTCCGATTCCGTCGGCGCACCGGCAGCGCTGCGCCGCGCCACCGTAAACCCGTTTGACTCGATCAACGCAGCGACATCGTCGAAACGCTGCGGATGGCGCGGCACGATCATCCATTGCACGTCGTGCACGCGCTTGACGATCGACTGCACCCCTTCGCGCTCCGGCGGAACGGGCGCCAGCGCGCCGAAGCGCTTGAGCACGTCGAGCAATTGCTGCTCCTCGCCGTCGCGCGAACTTGCGAACACGACCACCGGCCGCGGAAGTTGCGCGCGCAGCTTGGCGGCCGCTGCGAGCTGCCGCGGGTCGGGCGTGGCGTCGAACTTGAGGTTGCCGAAGATGCCGGACACCTTCGCTCCGAGCGACACCAGCCGATGCGAATCAGCCTCCGTCTGCGCCCAGACCGCGGCGAGGGACGAATAGGCCGGCCGCGCGAGCCACGCCAGCCGCTCCGCGCCGGCGAGCGACTTTTCATTCAAGCGCGCGTTGGCAAGCACCAGCGGGATGCGACGTTCGGCGCAGGCGGCCGTCATCTCGGGCCAGACCTCGGTTTCCATCAGCACGCCGATCCGGGGCCGGAAGCGATCGAGGAAGCTGGCCACGGCCTCGGGCGAATCCCACGGCTGCCACACCTGCAGATCGCCGGGCTCGAGCAGCTTGGCGCCCTCCTCGCGACCGGTGGCCGTGCCATTGGTCAGAAGGATCGGAATGCCCGGCATCTGCCGGCGCAGTTCGGCGATCAGGATGCCAGCAGCGCGCGCCTCGCCAAGCGAGACTGCATGGATCCAGCACCAGCCGGTGCCCTGGGCCGAATCGTCGTATTGGCCGAAGCGCTCCTCCACGGCCACCGCATAACCTGGCTCGGCCACGGCGCGCCGCCGCAGCTTGCGGCGCACCAGCGGCTTGGCCATCGTCGTGAAGGCGCCGTAGAGGCGCAGCAGCAACGAACGCACGTCGGGTGAACTCAATGGGAAGCTTCGGCCAGCGTCGCGTCGGGCTTCACGCGCTTGAGCAGAGTCAGCATCTCGCCCTCGATCCGCTTGAGCGCCCCTTCGGTCTGGCCTTCGAAGCGCAGCACCAGCACCGGCGTGGTGTTGGACGCGCGGATCAGCCCGAAGCCGTCCGGCCAGTCGACGCGCAGGCCATCGATGGTCGACACCTTGGCCGGTGCGTCGAACTTCGAGGTCTTCACCAGTTGGTCGACCAGCACGTGCGGCTCGCCTTCGGCGCACTTCACGTTGAGTTCGGGCGTCGAGAAGCTGGTCGGCAACGCGTTGAGCACGTCGCTCGCATTCGGGCTCTTGCTGAGGATTTCGAGGAGGCGGCAACCCGCATAGGTACCGTCGTCGAAGCCAAACCAGCGCTCCTTGAAGAAGATGTGGCCGCTCATCTCGCCGCCGAGGGGCGAATCGATTTCCTTCATCTTGGCCTTGATGAGCGAATGGCCAGTCTTGAAGATCATCGGCTTGCCACCCGCAGCCTCGATGGCCGGGGCGAGGCGCTGCGAGCACTTGACGTCATAGACGATGGTTGCGCCCGGAACGCGCGAAAGCACGTCCTGCGCAAACAGCACCATCTGCCGATCGGGAAAGATGTTGCTGCCGTCCTTGGTGACGATGCCGAGGCGATCGCCGTCGCCATCGAAGGCCAGCCCCAGTTCAGCGTCGCCAGCCTTGAGCGCCGCGATCAGGTCGCGCAGGTTCTCGGGCTTGCTCGGATCGGGATGGTGGTTCGGAAAGTCGCCGTCGACCTCGCTGAAGAGTTCGGTCACTTCGCAGCCGATCGCACGGAGGATCGCCGGCGCGGACGCACCCGCGATGCCGTTGCCCGAATCCACCACGATCTTGAGCGGCCGCGCGAGCTTGATGTCGCTCGTGATGCGCTTCGTATAGGCCTCGGTCACATCGACTTTGCGCACGCTTCCACCTGGAGCGAGCTTGGCGCTGTCAGCTTCCATCACCTTGCGCAGGTTCTGGATTTCCTCGCCGTAGATCGCACGACCGGCGAGCACCATCTTGAAACCGTTGTAGTCCTTGGGGTTGTGGCTGCCAGTCACCTGGATCCCGCTGGTGCAGAGCGTGTGCGCCGCGAAATAGAGCATCGGCGTGGTCACCGCGCCGACGTCGATCACCTCGATGCCGGTGGCGACGAGGCCCTTGATCAGCGCCTCGGACAGCGAGGGGCCCGACAGGCGCCCGTCACGTCCCACCGCCACGGCCTTCTCGCCGGCGGCACGCGCAGCGCTTCCGAAGGCCTTGCCGAATGCTTCGGCGACTTCCGGGTTGAGGGTCGAGGGGACGACCCCGCGAATGTCGTAGGCCTTGAAGATCGATGCACTGAGCTGCATGAAGAGCTACCCCTGGAAGTTCACAAAATGAAGACGATTGTAGGCATGGGCTTTGGGAGCCAGATGTCCGAAAACGGCTACTCCTGACGAAGGCCAGCCGTATCATGCAGCCATGTCTTCCCCGGCTTCCACTGAAGGTCTCGAGAGCGACGCCTGCTATCTGGCGATGAAGGCACACGACGCGCGCTTCGACGGATCGTTCTTCACCGGCGTGACTTCCACCGGCGTGTATTGCCGGCCGGTGTGCCGCGTGAAGTTGCCGCGCCGCGAAAATTGCCGGTTTTTCCGCCATGCGGCGCAGGCCGAGGCCGCCGGTTTCCGCCCCTGTCTGCGTTGCCGCCCCGAACTCGCGCCGCGCGCAGCCAGCTGGTCGACCGAGGACGCATCGCGCATCCTCGCGCTGCAGGCGGCACGGCTGATCGACGAGCCCGACGCCTGGGCCGAAGACGGGCCAGGCGCCGCGCGCATCGCAGCCCGGCTCGGTGTGAGCGATCGCCATCTGCGCCGCATATTCGAATCGCAGTTCGGCGTCTCGCCCCTGCAATATCTCCAGACGCGCCGCCTGCTCGCGGCCAAGCAATTGATCGCGGACACCCGGCTGCCGATGACGCAGGTCGCGCTCGCGAGCGGGTTTTCGAGCGTGCGTCGCTTCAACGCCGCCTTCCTTGCGCACTACGGGTTGAATCCCAGTGCACTGCGGCGCGCAGGTGCATCGAGCAGCAACCGGGAGGACGAAAGCATCGAGGTCCGCCTGGGCTTCCGTCCGCCATACGACTGCGCCGCCATGCTGGACTTCTTCGCGCGGCGCGCCCTCCGCGGCGTCGAAGCCACCACTGAACATCGAGGCATACCGGAGCTCGCACGCACGCTTCGCGTCACGCACGGTGCCCAGACCCTGCAAGGCTGGCTGCGGCTCCGCTTCGACACGCAACGCGAGCAGGTGGTGCTGCGCGTCGGCGATTCCCTCGCGACGGTGCTCCCGATCGTCATCAGCCGCGTGCGCGCGCTGCTTGACCTCGACGCGGATCCGATGGCGATCAACGCCGCGCTGCATGCCAGCTTTCCGCACGGCGATGGAATGCGCGTGCCCGGCACGGTCGATGGCTTCGAACTCGCGGTGCGCGCGGTGCTCGGCCAACAGATCACTGTTGCGGCGGCGCGCACGCTGGGCTCGCGGCTGGTACAGGCCTTCGGCGAGCCCATCGCGACGCCGGTCGAAGGATTGGATCGGCTCTTTCCGACACCTGCCACCATTGCCAGTGCGAGCGGCGATGCGCTGGGCCAGCTCGGCATCGTTCGGCAGCGACAGGGAGCATTGCTTGCCATCGCGCGAGAGATGATGGACGGGCGACTCGCACTTCACCCCGGCGCCGATGTGCCATCCACGATTGCGACGCTGCAGTCGCTGCCCGGCATCGGCGACTGGACCGCGCAATACATCGCCATGCGGGCGTTGCGCTGGCCCGATGCCTTTCCCGCGGGCGACGTCGCGCTGCAGAAGGCGCTTGGCGTGACCACGGCGCGCGCCGCGACCGAGGCATCGCTCGCATGGCGACCGTGGCGCGGCTATGCGGTGCTGCGTGCGTGGTACAGCCCCACGCCAGTGCCCGACACTCCTTCGGCGGCGGTCACGTCGACCACCTCTCTCGCGCCCACGCCGGCGTGAACGGATTCATCACCATGAAATTCAAGAGTTCCACCATCCATTCCATGCATTTCGACAGCGCGCTCGGCGGCATCACGCTGGCTGCGACCGACCAGGGACTGGCCGGCGTCTGGTTCGACCGCCAGCGCCATTTGCCCGACATGACGGGCTGGCTGCGCGATGACGACCATCCAATCCTGCGCGAAGCGGCCACGCAACTCGACGACTACTTCGCCGGCCGGCGGCAGCATTTCGATCTGCCGCTCGACCTCTCGCACGGCACCGCGTTCCAGCAATCCGTGTGGCGGGGGTTGCTTGCTATTCCGACAGGGCAGACGACCAGCTACGGCGCCCTCAGCGCCGGGGTCGGCAAGCCTGCTGCCGTGCGCGCAGTGGGTGCGGCGGTGGGCCGCAATCCGATCAGCGTGATCGTGCCGTGCCATCGCGTGGTCGGATCGAATGGTTCGCTGACCGGCTATGCGGGCGGACTCGAGCGCAAGAGCGCACTGCTCGAACTCGAAGGCGCCCATCCATGAGCGACGTCGAATACGCGGCCAACGAAGCAGCTCCCATCCAGGCATCACCTCCTCCATCCAGGCCGCAGGGGGCCAGCCGGCGTTGGCTTGTCGACCTGCTGCTGCTCGGTGCGCTGTGGGGAGCATCCTTCCTCTTCATGCGCATCGGCGCGGCGGAGTTCGGGGCGCTGCCGACTGCCGCCGTTCGCGTGGGGATCGCGGCAATCTTCCTGCTGCCGCTGCTCCTGATGCGCGGCCAGTGGTCGTCGCTCCGGCAGTACTGGAAGCCGGCACTTGGGGTCGGCGTGCTCAATTCCGGCATGCCGTTCGCGTTCTTCGCGTTCGCACTGTTGACGATCAACAGCGGGCTCGCCGCCGTGCTCAACGCCACGGTGCCGATGTTCGGCGCGCTGGTCGCGTGGGCATGGTTCGGCGACCGACCGGACCGCTCGCGCATCGTTGGCCTGGTGATCGGCTTCATCGGCGTCGCGATGCTCGCCGGGCGCGGGGCGGGCTTCCACTCGGGCGCGAACGAAGGTGCAGCGCGGTGGGCGATCGCGTCATGCCTCGCCGCATGCATCTGCTATGCCTTTGCAGCGAGCCTCACGCGCAAGTATCTGGTGGGTGTGCCCGCACTCGCGACCGCCACCGGCAGCCAGATCGGCGCCACGCTCGCGCTCGCCGTGCCCGCCCTGTGGCTCTGGCCCGCCCAGATGCCGAGCCTTCGTGCCTGGATGGCGCTGGCGGCCGTGGGCATCGCCTGCACGGGGTTGGCCTACATCCTGTTCTTCCGTTTGATCGAGCACGCCGGTCCCGCCCGCGCATTGACCGTGACCTTTCTGGTGCCCGTCTTTGCGGTGTTCTATGGCGCGGTGTTTCTAGGCGAGGAGATCACGCAATGGATGCTGATCTGCGCCGTGGTGATCGTCTGCGGCGTGGCGCTATCGACAGGTCTGGTCAAGCTGGGTGGTGGAAGACGCAGCGCCTGAGCCGCCCGACGGCGTCGGTGAATCCTGCATCGCCGCCGCCACCACGTTGATCGACAAGGCGAGCACCAGCATGTTGAAGGCGAAGGCCAACACGCCATGGACGAGCGTGAGCCGCCGCATCTCGCGCGAGAGCACCTGCACGTCGGAGACCTGCGAGGTCATGCCGACCACGAAGCTGTAGTAGAGAAAGTCGAAATAGTCGGGCTCGGCCTTGCCGGGAAAGTCGAGCCCCGCCAGATGACCTTTGTTGCCGGGCGCCGCCTGGTAGTAGCGATGCGCGTAGTGGAAGGCGTAGATCGTGTGGATCAGCAGCCACGAGCATGCAAGAGCCAGCAGCCCCAACGCGATATGACCGAGACGTTGCGTACCGCATAGCTGCGGCACGCGCTGAAGCAGCATCGCAATCACGCCGACGCTGACGCCGACCGCGATCAGCATCACCGCGAGGATCGACGCGCGAGGCTGGTCGAGCGCCTGCGCCCTGCGGCGCGTCCCTTGCGCGTCGGAAACCTCGGCCAGCCACCATGCCGGCACGAGGTACGCCGCCGACCCCACGCACCAGCCGATCAGACCACGCGCAACGCCGTCGAGGCGCCATGGCAAGAACCGGAGCCCGAGGCCCACTGCAAGACCCACCACCGCGCCGGACAGCAGACGCTGCCAGCCGGTCATCATCACGAAGCGTGTACGCATGCGGGCACTGTAGCGCGCATGCTCCCGCGTCGGCCGCGCGGGGCTGTCGCGATTTCCGTCGGCGGGTTACGCTCGGCACGAATGAAGAAGAACCCACGATTCCTGCGCCGCCTCGGCATGGCGGGCCTGCTTGCCGCCTGCGCACTGTCGGCGGCACCGGGCCTCGCGGCACAACCGCCGGGGCACGTTCCCGACACGATCGAGCAGCGTGTGGCGGCCTGCATCGCATGCCATGGCCGCGAGGGATCGAGCACCGAGGCAGGCTACTTTCCCCGCCTGTCGGGCAAGCCGTCGGCGTATCTCTTCAACCAACTCCAGAGCTTCCGCGATGGGCGGCGCCTCAATTCCGACATGACGCACATGGTGCGGCACATGTCCGATGCCTACCTGCATGAGATCGCCGACTACTTCGCGTCGATCCAGCTGCCCTACCCCCCGCCACCCACCACGACAGACGCGACGCCCGAGATGCTCGCGCGCGGCAAGGCGCTGGTGTTCGAAGGCGATCCGGGTCGCAACATCCCGGCCTGCGTGCGCTGCCATGGAGAGGCGCTGACCGGCGTGCTGCCGGGCATCCCCGCGCTCGTGGGCCTGCCGCGGCTCTATCTCTCTTCTCAGCTCGGCGCTTGGCTTACGGACGACCGGCACGCACTCGCGCCCGATTGCATGACGGAGGTCGGACGCAAGCTCACCGCCGCCGACATCAACGCGGTCGCGAGCTGGCTCGCGATGCAGCCCATGCCCGCGGATCCCAAGCCCATCGCTGCGCCGCCGAGTCCGGTGCCGATGGCGTGCAGCGCGCTCAACAACTAAGCCCGCCGAGCCGCCATGCGACGTCTTCTCTACGTGCTGATCTTCCTTGCGACGCTGGGCATCCTTGCCGCGTTCGTCATCATTGGCCTCAACCTGCGCGGCGAGACCAAGCTGCCCGATCCTCCGACTGCGTTCAACTCCACGCCCGAGCTCGTCGAACGCGGCCGCTACCTCGCACTGGCCGGAAATTGCGCGGGCTGCCATTCGGCACTGGGCAGCGCGCCCTACGCCGGCGGGGTCGGCATCGAGACACCTTTCGGGACGGTCTTCGCGAGCAATCTCACGCCCGACCCCAACGCAGGGATCGGCAGCTGGAACTCCGATCACTTCTGGCGTGCGCTGCACAACGGGCGGTCGAAGGATGGGCGGCTGCTGTACCCGGCCTTTCCGTACCCGAACTTCACCCGCGTCACGCGCGAGGATTCGGATGCCATCTTCGCGTACCTGCGCACCGTGCCGCCCTCGCCGACGCCGAACCGGCCGCATGAGCTGCGTTTTCCGTACGACATGCAGGCGGCCCTTGCCGTGTGGCGGGCCCTTTCGTTCACGGCGGGCAGCTTCGAGCCGAACCCCAACAAGTCGGCGGAATGGAATCGCGGTGCCTACCTGGTCGAGGGCCTCGGCCATTGCATCGCATGCCACGGCACGCGCAACGTGCTTGGCGCCACGCAGGAAAAGCTCGGCCTGTCGGGCGGGCTGATCGCGGTGCAGAACTGGTATGCGCCGTCGCTCACATCGAACCGCGAGGCCGGCGTGGCCGAATGGGCGCCGCATGACGTGGTCGAGCTGCTCAAGAATGGCCGCTCCGAGCGCGGCTCGGTGATGGGGCCGATGGCGGACGTCGTCTACGGCAGCACGCAGCATCTGAAGGAGGCCGACCTGCTTGCCATGGCCAGCTACCTCAGGGAGTTGCCGAGCACGTCGGCCGCGGTCGCATCGACGACTTCGCCCAAGCGCGACGTGCGCGTGATGGAGCACGGCCAGCGCATCTTCGACCAGCGTTGCGCGTATTGCCATGGCGACCAGGGCCAGGGCGCGGTCGGGGCCTATCCGCCACTGGCGGGCAATCGTGCGGTGCTGATGAATTCGCCGGTGAACCTGATCCAGATCGTGCGGCACGGCGGGTTCCTGCCGACCACGGCGGGCAACCCGCGTCCTTACGGCATGCCGCCGTTCAGGATCGTCCTCGACGACAGCGACGTGGCTGCCGTGCTGACCTATGTCCGCGGCTCATGGGGCAACGACGCGCCGCCGGTGACGGCACGCGACATGCTGCGCCAGTAAAGCGCTCGCGCGATCGGCTCAGTACGAGCCGGTCGGCGGCTTGTAGTTGCCCGTCCCCCTGTGCAGGATCGGGCGCAGGACGCGCGCCAGCTGCGAGCGCGCGATACCGGTCACCTTGCCGATCGGCGCCTTGATCGCATCAAGAGCTGCAGACTGGCCAGGCCCCTCGGGCGACAGGCCGCACTTCCGCAGCACGCGGTTGATCTGGTGCACCTGCGCCGCGCGGCGCGTGACCGGCGTGTAGAAGTTGACGCCGATCGAAATCGCCACGCGATCGCCGGGAGAGGTCCATTCCGGGTCGGACCGCGTCATGTGGGGCGACGTGCTCGGGAAATAGACCCCGTCCCCGGCGCGCACATCGAACTCGTGGCTGCGTGAGCGGTACTCGTCCTTGAGCCTCACCTTGCGCAGCGAATGCGCGACGATGAAATCCTCCACCGACTCGATCGGCACCACCGTGCGGTCGCTGTGGTCCCACACGTTGAGCACCTTGCGGCCGTGCAGCATCAGCCAGAAATTGTTCTCGCGATCGATATGGAAGGGCGTCACCGACGGCGGCGCAGAGATGAAGATGAAGCCGGTCACCTGGAACATCTCGCCCTGCTCACGCTTGATGACCTCGCGCACGTTGCCGAGGATGTGGTCCAGCAGCTCCTTGTAGCGCGGGATGACCTCGACGTCGTACAGCGCGATCCACGAGCCTGGTTCCTCGATCCGCCGGAAGACGTCTTCGATGCTGCGCCCGTCCGGCGGAACGCTGTCATGGGCGAAGGCCGACCCCTGGGTGATGCCCGGCCGGACGAAGCGGCATTGCTTCAGCGGCGAGAGTTCCTTCGCGAGCGCTTCGAGTTCGGGCAACTGGAACAGCGGATGGCGGTGGTAGTCGTGATGAAGCCGGCCCACCTTGCCTGTCGAAAAACCAGCCGGATCGTCCACCCACATCCGGCACTCAGAAATCGTGGACGACATCTTGTCGATATGGCTGGCGCCCATGTCTTGCTCCTTCAGGAATCGGGAAAGCATACTTTATGTAACACATAAATACAAAAGGCCGATCGAAGTAGTACGAAAGGTCGGCATTTCTAGCCATTTTGCGGCGCTTGACCCTCCCATGATGGAAAGGTTGAAACTGCGCCCCATATGGTCAACATGAATCCCAGCCTCGCGCTTTCCCCCGCATCGACCTCCGCCCCGCAGGAATGGTCACTCCCGATCGAAGGCATGACCTGTGCGTCATGCGTCGCGCGCGTCGAACGGTCGCTTGCCGGCGTTCCCGGCGTCACCGAGGCAAGCGTCAACCTCGCCACCGAGGCGGCCACCGTCCGCACCGACGGCTCGGTCGCGCGAGACGTTCTGCGCGCCGCGGTCGAGAAGGCCGGGTACAGCGTCGGCGAAGAACCCGCAGCCGCTTCGGGCGAAGCGCCCACATCCGGCGCGGCAACGACGAGAAGAGGCCGCAACGACGCATGGCCGGTGATCGCCGCCGCGCTCCTTTCGGTTCCGCTGGTGTTGCCGATGTTTGGTCTGCTCTTCGGGGAGGACTGGATGCTCGATGGCTGGGTGCAGTTCGCGCTTGCGACGCCCGTGCAGTTCTGGCTGGGCGCCCGCTTCTATCGCTCGGGGTGGAAGGCGCTCAAGGCGCGAGCCGGCAACATGGACCTGCTGGTGGCACTCGGCACTTCTGCCGCGTACGGGCTCAGCGTCTACCTTCTCGTCTCGCACGGCGACCACGGCATGCCGCACCTGTATTTCGAAGCGTCGGCCGTGGTCATCACACTGGTGCTGCTCGGCAAGTGGCTCGAAACCCGCGCCAAGCGCCAGACCACCGAGGCCATCCGGGCGCTGAACGCATTGCGCCCCGAGCGCGCGCGCGTTCGGCGCCACGGCGTCGAGCAGGACGTGGCGCTCGACAAGGTGAAGATCGACGACCTCGTCGTCATTCGCCCGGGCGAGCGCGTGCCGGTCGATGCGACAGTCATCGAAGGCGCGAGCGAAGTCGATGAATCGTTGATCACCGGAGAAAGCCTGCCTGTCTCCAAAGGCGTGGGCAATGCCGTGACCGGCGGCTCCGTCAACGGCCAGGGCCTGCTGGTGGTGCGGACCACGGCCGTGGGCGCCGAATCCACGCTCGCCCGCATCGTGCGGCTGGTCGAATCAGCGCAGGCGAAGAAAGCGCCGATCCAGCGGCTGGTCGATCAAGTCAGCAGCGTCTTCGTGCCGGTGGTCATCGGCATTGCGATCCTCACCTTCCTGGGCTGGGGCATTGGCACCGGCAACTGGGAAGCGGCGATCCTCAACGCAGTCGCGGTGCTGGTCATCGCCTGCCCTTGCGCACTGGGCCTTGCCACGCCGACCGCGATCATGGCCGGCACCGGTGTCGCCGCGCGGCACGGCGTGCTCATCAAGGATGCCGAGGCACTCGAAGTCGCGCACAGCATCAAGACCGTCGCGTTCGACAAGACCGGCACGCTGACCGAAGGCCGGCCGGTGCTGGTGGCCTGTGAAGCAATCGACAGCGACAGGACGGCGCTTCTGCGCGCCAGTGCGGCGATCCAGTCGGGCAGCGAGCATCCACTCGCGCGCGCCGTGCTGGCCGCAGCGAAGGACGACGGTGTGGACATCCCTCGCGCTACGGAGGTGCGTGCCGTCGCGGGTCGCGGCATGTCGGCGAGTGTCGAAGGACGGGAACTCCGCCTCGGCAGCACGCGATTCATGCGCGAACTCGCGGTGCCGCTCGGCAAGCTCGATGCACGTGCGTCGCAGCTGCAATCGGAAGGCCGCACCGTCTCGTGGTTGGCGGACGTGAGCGACCGACCGGTCCTCATCGGCCTGCTCGCTTTCGGCGATACGCCCAAGCCCAGTGCCGCCCGCGCCATCGCGCAACTTCATGCGCAGGGCATCCGCACCGCCCTCGTGTCGGGCGACAACCGCGGCAGCGCCGAGGCCGTTGCGCGCGCGCTGAAGATCGACACCGTGCGCGCCGAAGTGCTGCCCGAAGACAAGGCCGCGATCGTCGCCCAGCTCAAGCGCGACGGCGAACGCGTTGCGATGGTTGGCGACGGGATCAACGACGCGCCGGCACTGGCAGCGGCCGATGTCGGCATCGCGATGTCCACCGGCACCGACGTTGCGATGCACGCGGCCGGCATCACGCTGATGCGCGGCGACCCGGCCTTGGTGAGCGATGCGATCGACATCTCGCGCCGCACCTACGCGAAGATCCGGCAGAACCTGTTCTGGGCCTTTGCCTACAACGTCGTCGGCATCCCCCTGGCGGCCCTGGGCCTGCTGAGCCCCGTCATCGCCGGTGCGGCCATGGCGTTCAGCAGTGTGAGTGTGGTGAGCAATGCGCTGCTGCTCCGGCGCTGGAAAGGAATTGCGCAATGAGCGGCCCCTTCAACATCGGCGAAGCAGCGGCGCGTTCGGGCGTGTCGGCGAAGATGGTGCGGCACTACGAGTCGCTCGGCCTCGTGCCCGGCGTGGCGCGTACCGATGCTGGCTATCGGCAGTACACGGAAAGCAACGTGCACACGCTGCGCTTCATCCGCCGCGCACGCGATCTCGGATTCAGCATGGCAGAGATCGCGGAGCTGTTGAAGCTCTGGCAAAACAAGCAACGCGCCAGTGCAGATGTGAAGCGCATCGCGCTCTCACATGCGCAGGACCTGCATCGGCGGATCGAGGAGATGGAGGCGATGAAGCGCACGCTCGAGCGATTGGCAGACTGCTGCCATGGGGATCATCGGCCAGACTGCCCGATCCTGGACGAACTGGCCGAGTGAGCAGGTCACTTCGCGGCAGCGCCTAGTGCCGCGGCGATCCAGCTGTCGAACAACGCCTGATGCGCACGGATCCAGCCGTTCGCGTGGCGTTCGATGTCCTGTTGGCTACCGGCGCCCTGGCTCATCCGGAGGTTCTGAGCGTTGATGTCACCGACCGGTAGCTTCATGACCTCGAACAGCTTGCCGGCCGCCGGGTTCTTCGCGATGAAGTCCCTGTTGGCGACGATCTGCTCTTCATCTGCCTGAAAGCCGTAGTCCTTGCCATTGGGAAGGCGGGTCGCCAGGCGGGTGGCCGAAGCGCTTTCGCCAGAAGCCGGAGAAGGCACCTCGAGCCAGACCACATCGGACCCGGGCCGCAGAACCGCGCTCACCCAGTACGGCGTCCACGTGTAGTACAGGATCGGCTTGCCCTGCTTGTAGCGCGCGATGGTGTCGGCCATCAGCGCGGCATAGCTGCCCTGCTTGTGCGTGATGACATCGCGAAGGTCGAAGGTGTCGAGGTGATGCTCGATCGCCTTTTCGCAGCCCCAACCCGGCGTGCAGCCGGTGAGGTCCGCCTTCCCATCGCCGTCCGTATCGAAGAGCCTTGCGATGGCAGGGTCCTTCAACTGTCCGATGTTCGTGATGCCGTATTGCTCCGCGGTCTTCCTGTCGATCAGGTAGCCCTGGACCGCACCATCCGCATAGGCGCCGGTGCGCACGAGCTTCGCGTCACCGCCGCTGTTCTTGTAGAAGTCGGCATGCAGGTGCGCCCAGTGATTGGCCATGAACGTCGCGTCTCCATTGGCGATCGCGAGGTGCGCGGTGGCGGGCTCCAGATCCTTGACCGGCGCGACGGTGTAGCCGAGTCGCTCGAGGGCGCGGGACACGATCAACGTCTGGAACATCTCTTCGGCCAGCGAGCTCTTGAGCGGCTGCACGACGATTCCATTGCCCGGCGGGCCACTTGCGTGTGCGCCGAAGCCCAGGAGCATCAGTCCGACTGCGCACAGGATGCCGGTGAAAAGGCGAATTCTTTTCATGCGTTGGTTTCCTCCAATGTCTTTGGGCCGCAGATTCATCGCGCCTGCGTGGACGGACGAGGCGCGGCCTCGACGTGGGACGGCGTGGCAACGATGCGCTGCAGCAGGCGCAAGGCCAGTCCCGCGGGGCCCGTGTGCCACCAACGCCGCGCACCGCCGCGCCGCGAGCGACCCAGTGCCTGCGTCAGGCGATCGAGCGTGATGGCGAGGAGCACGATGCCCAGGCCACCCACCGTGGCAAGGCCCATGTCCAGACGGCCAATGCCCCGCAGCACCATCTGCCCCAGTCCGCCGACGGCGATCATCGAAGCGATCACCACCATCGACAGCGACAGCATCAATGCCTGGTTGATGCCCGCCATGATGGACGGCATCGCCAGTGGCAGTTGCACCTTCACGAGCATCTGCCAGGGCGATGCACCGTACGCCCGCGCCGCTTCGATCAGGTCGGACTGGACCTGCCGCAGGCCAAGGCTGGTGAGGCGCACCAGCGGTGCCAACGCGAAGATGATGGTCACGATCACGCCCGGCACATCGCCGATACCGAACAACATCACGACCGGAACCAGATAGACGAAGGCAGGCGTGGTCTGCATCGCGTCGAGCACCGGGCGCATCAACGCCTGCGCGCGGTCGCTGCTGGCGAGCAGAACCCCGAGCGGCAGGCCGATGACGAGGCAGAAGACCAGCGAGGTCAATACCAGCGACAGCGTGACCATCGCCTCGGGCCAGATGCCGAGCATCGCGACGCCGAGCAGGGAGAGCACGGTCCCGACCGCGATGGTGCGGCCCGCAAACTGCCACGCGAGAAGACCGATCAACACGATCATCGGCAGCGTCGGCATGGCGCCAAGAAGGCCTTGCATCCACGCCAGGGTGCCGTCGATCGGAAGCCGGACGCTCTGGAAGAAAGGGCGGAAGTGTTCGACGGCCCAACCCAGACCCTGGTTGATCCAGGACTCGATGGGCAAGGACCCGTCCCAAAGCCGATGCAGGTGGAACCCGTCGGGCTGGATCGGAGCGACTGGCGCATCGAGCCAGGAGAGGCTCGAAGACGCATCCGTCGAAGCGGACATGGCCTGCCAGGGATCGACGAAGGTCTGCGTCTGCGTGGAAGTCGTGGCGGCGTCGATCGCTGTGGCGAGTTCGGGCGGCAATGCGGTGTCGTTCATGCTGAAGATCCTTCGAAGTCAGAGCGCTTGCGCGACGGCGGGTTGGGTGATGGCGGACTGGATGACGGCGCCGGACGCTTCGAGCGGCGGCGTGTCGCGGTCCATGAAGCTCAACAAGGTGGTCTTGCTGATAGCACCGCAGAAGCGGCCATCGCTTGCGACGACAGGCACCGCGCAGGCGGCTTGCGCGACTTGTCCGAAGAGACCGGCAACGGGTGCATCCGCCGCGATCGGGTTCAATGCGTCGAGGAAGGCATGTCGAAGTCCCAGCGGCCCCGAGTGACCATCGAGCGCTGCGCGCAAGGAATCAGCTGACACCGTGCCCAGATAGCGACGATCAGGGCTCACGACGTAGGCATGCTCGCGGTCCTGGTCCTCCAGCAGCTTCAGCGCGGCACGCGCACCGCGATCGGTGTGCTCGGAAACGATGGTCAGCGACTTGCGCGCGATGTCGGAAGCCTTGAAGACAGCCGCGGCATCCACGCCGCGGACAAAGCTGCGCACATAGTCGTTGGCCGGGCTTCGCAGGATCTCGTCCGGTGTGCCGATCTGGATGACCTGGCCGTCCTTCATGATCGCGATGCGGTCGCCGATGCGCATCGCTTCGTCGAGGTCGTGCGAGATGAAGACGATGGTGCGGCGCTGCACTTGCTGCAGGCGCAGCAGCTCCGACTGCATCTCCGACCGGATGATCGGGTCCAGCGCAGAGAAGGCTTCGTCCATCAACAGGATCGATGGATTGGATGCAAGCGCACGGGCGAGACCGACGCGCTGCTGCATGCCGCCCGAGAGTTCATCGGGATAACTCTCGCCCCAC
Organism: Variovorax sp. Sphag1AA; assembly: GCF_014192575.1. Lineage (GTDB taxonomy): Bacteria > Pseudomonadota > Gammaproteobacteria > Burkholderiales > Burkholderiaceae_C > Variovorax. Next base: position 242,138 of record NZ_JACHYC010000004.1, read on the forward strand.
CCCGCCAAGCCCACCTGTGCCAAGGCCTGCTCGGCCTGCTCGAGCCGCTCTTTCTTGCCAACGCCCGCGAGGTCGAGACCGAAAGCGGCGTTCTCGCGAACCGTCATGTGCGGCATCAGCGCGAAGGACTGGAACACCATGCTGATGTCCTTGCGCCGCAGCGCGCGAAGCTCCGCGTCAGAGTGCCTGTTGATGTCCGCACCGTCGATCACGATGCGGCCCGCTGTGGGCTCGATCAGGCGGTTGAGCAGGCGCACCAGCGTCGACTTGCCCGAACCTGAAAGACCCATGATGACGAAGATCTCGCCTGCATGAATCTCGAAGGTGGCGTCGAACACGCCGATCGACTGTCCTGACTTGGCGAGGATTTCTTTCTTCGACAGCCCTTGGCGAACCAGCTTCAGTGCCTGGTTCGGCTGGTCGCCGAAAACCTTGAAAACGTGGTCGATGAGAATCGATTTGGCCATTGGCCGATCTCCTTGTTGGAAGGTGGACAGGGAGTCGCCCCACGGGGGCGATCGAAGTCATGCCCTCGGCCAATGAGATCCGGATGTCGCATGCGAGCGCCGGCGAACCTCAGCGGGAGCCGACGGGCACTGAAACGACTTGGAGACGAGACCAGTGCCCGCCGAATGCTTCAATGCGAAGCTGCGGGCCTGGTCGAGGGGCACAGCTTGATGAGCACGGCTTGACAAAGGGGCCAGAACACTCCGGCCAGCGGCCTGCGCTACACGAGGCCAGAACCTGGACCGCGACGGGATTCGAACATCCGCGAGTAGTGCCAGGTGAGCGATCAGCACAGCGATGTGCCGATCGAAGGGTATGAACTATAACTTTCCTGCATGGGTCGAGTCAAGTTGGGGCGGCTCAAGACCCTTGTGTCACAGGCCGGCAATCAACGCACTTTCGGAAAGCAGCGTTGCGGCTGGACTCCTTTTTATCGTCTCTCTTCGTTCCTAGACTTCTCTCCATGAGCTCGCGCTGACTCGCTGCGGGCTCAAGGTGAGAGAGGTGGTTCGACATGAATACATCGATGATTGAAAGCGGATTGGTGCAACACCATCACCCGGCCAGAGATCGAGTCGCGGTGTTCGCGACCGACATCTATACGCGCATGCGACGGCTGCAGACCATCCGATCGCTCGGGATCGAGCCGCGCCCCTACAGCCGGATGCAGGATCTGATCGACGCCCTTCATGCCGGACGCCACTTCAAGATGGTGCTGGCGGTGATCGAAGGCAGCGCGGCCCTTGCACTGAGGAAGGCGGAAGTTCTGCGCTATCGGTCGCCGCCCAGCGCGCCTTTCGTCTTCCTGTGGGCTCCGCCGACCACCGGCACTTCGCGGATGCCCTCCTCCTTCGCCGAAGAGCTGGGTTTTCTTTCATGGCCTCTCACGGAGCTGGAACTGCGCTCGCGAATTGCCCAGCTGATCGATGGCAGTGACGCCACTCAACTGGCGTCAATCGATCTGCAGCCAAAGACGTGGACTAATGCCTTTTCGGACCCGCGCGTTGCGCCGGCCTGACTGTCCATCGCCTGCAATCGTTCCTAGACTTTGCTGCATAGCGGCCAGGAGACGCACATGACTTCGCTCACTCGCTCTCATCCTCAAAGCGACTTCGAGATTCGCTTCCAGTCCCTCCATCACCCGGGCTATTGCATGGCGTTCGAATGCAATGCATCCGGGCAGGTCAACCTTGATGAACTCCCGGAACGCGCTCGTCAAAACTACTTCTTCGCGCGCGCGATGACGGGTCGCGAATTCGCCTATCCGATCGTCGCGCGCCGCGGCTGACCCATCCGTGCGTTCTATGGGCAGCGCGCCGAGATCCATTGCGCCCACTTCGCGGCGCACGCTGCCCGCACGGCGTCGTCGCGACTGTTCGGGTCGTACGCGCCGAGCGATTGCCACAGAGTTGTCCAGTCGCCCGCTTCGGGCATAGCGCTGACAAGTGTCTGGACCACCAGCAACGCGCGTTGCCGCGTGACTGGATTCGGTGCGTCGAGCAATGGCGCGACCGACGGCAGCACATCGCGCCCACGTGCGATCAGCACGTAGGTCGCGATGGTGTGCGGCGTATGCAGCACGTCGGGATAGTCGTCGATGGTGCGCACCAGCGCATCGAGCGAGCGCCAGTCGCCGATCGCAGCCAGCGCCTGCGCGGCGCGCCCACGCACGAGCGGCTCGGGGTCCGACAGCGCATCTGCCAACGCATCGGCCGCTGCAGGGTCGCCGGTCTCGGCGAGCCCTTCGGCGGACTTCTCGCGTACGTCTGCATCCGCGCTCGCCAGTCCGCGCAGAAAGACCGGCGTCGATACACGCCCCGCGATCACGAGCGCGGTGTACGCACTCATACGGTCGGCCGGGTCTGCCGCGTCGAGTCCGCCGAGATCCGTCGGGGTGTTCATGGTCTGGCTCCTGGGTCGGACGCTAGCGCGCGGCCGCCCGCGACCGCCGCCATCGACGGACCAACGTGATGACGATTGCAGCACCGACGATGAGCACCGTGCCGATCAGCTCGATCCGCTCCACATCGCCAATCAACGCATCGAGCGCGGAGCCAAAGAGGAAGCCCACCGAGCCCACGAGCGGCGCCCACAGCAGCGCGCCGAGGAAATTGAAGGTGGCAAAGCGGCGCGGGGGCATGTGCATGGCGCCGATCGCGATGGGGCCGGCGATGCGCAATCCGTACACGAAACGCACACCCATGACCACCAGCGCGTCGTAGCGCTTCAGAGAGACGGCGACGCGCTCCGCACGCCGCGCCAGCGCGGGCAGGCGCGCGAGCAGTGCGGGGCCCCGGTAGCGGCCAATCCAGTAGAAGAGCTGATCGCCCAGCGTAGCGCCGATCACCGCGACCGCCAGGGTGAGGGGCACCGTGAGATGACCGTGGTGGCACGCGAATCCCGCCAGGATGAGGATCGTCTCGCCCTCCAGCAGGCAGCCGATGAAGACGGCCAGATAGCCGTAGTCAGCGAGCAGTTGAAGAATGAACGGCATGCGAGCGCACTCCTCCGTGTCGCGCGCATTGTGCGCCCAATGCTCAACCCAGGCTGGAAGTCCACTGGGACCAGATGCCGAGCAGCACCGCCGCGCCCACGCACCACGCCACCGTCGCCGCAATCAGCGTGACCGGCAGCGACGTCTTCACGCTGAGCCAATACACCACCGCGAGATAGATCGCGTAGGGCACCAACGACAGCAGTCCGAAGAGCGCGGTGGTGCGCAAGTCGGCCGCCGAGCGCTCGGTGCCCACGATGTAGTGCGCGATCAGCGCAAAGGTGGGAAAGAGCGGCACGAGGCCCGCGATATAGAAGTTCTTCGTCTTCGACAGCAGCGCGATGAGAAGCACCGCGACGGCACCAAGAAGGCACTTGAAAAGCAGCGACACGGGATGTAAGACAGAGACGGGGAGTGTGGAGCGCCGATCTTACGTGCTACCTCGGCCGAGGGATGCAGGTCCTCGATCGGACGCCTATGCTGATACCCACAACAACAGGCGGTCAGGTCAAGCAGACGCATAGGGGGTACGCCATGAAGCTCGTTCGGGCTCTTTCCCTTTCGGTGGCCACGCTGGCCGGCGTGGCGTCCCAATCCACACTTGCGGATCCTCAGCGCGCCCAGGTGGCTGAGCTGAAGACCGTCTACCTCACCTGCGAGCAAGCCGCGAGCCGCACGATCCTGGACATGGCGGCTGCGGCCTTCTGCTCGCGCTATGCGGAAGAACTGCTCCGGCGTGGCTTCGCCGGGGATTTCAACCAACTGCTCGCGTGGTGGCGTGAGGCAAAGAACGACGCGATTTCCATCCAAGGCGGCACGCCTGACGCCACGGATGAGCAGGGGTCGCCAACCACCCACTGACGTCGGGTGCATCGGCAATTGCACGCGCGCCGGCCGCCGCGCGGCGCAAGAATGGCGCGTTCCAACGTTCCGAAGGACGCGCCATGCTGCAGCAATCCCCTCTCTACGCCTACATCCCGGCCAAGGACCTCGCACGGGCCCGGCAGTTCTACGAAGGCAAGCTCGGGTTCAAGCCGAAGGCCGAGATCGCGGGCGGCGTGCACTACGACTTCGGCGGCGGCACCGGCGCCTTCCTCTATCCGACACCGAACGCAGGCACGTCCCAGGCCAGCCAGGCTTTCTGGCAGGTGGCGGACATCCGCAAGGAAGTGGCCGAGCTGAAAGGCCGTGGCGTGGTGTTCGAGAACTACGACATGCCCGGCAAGGATGCCGATGGCATCGTCACCAACGGCGGCGCGATGGCCGCGTGGTTCAAGGACAGCGAAGGCAACATCATGGCGGTGATCCAGAGCGCCTGAACCCCGGCGCGGCCTTCTCAGGCGAGCAGTTCTTCGGTGATCAACTTCCAGTGCTTCTCGTCGACCGGCGTGATCGACAGCCGGTTTCCCTTGCGCAGGACGATCATGTCGGCCAGCGCAGGATTGGCCCGCATCTCGGGCAACGACAGCAGCTTCGTCTTGCGCAGTGCCTTCACGTCGACCAGGATCCAGCGCGGCGATTCGGCCTTGGAGTCCGCGTCGTAGTACGGCGATTTCGGATCGAATTGCGTCGGGTCGGTCTTGGGCCCAGAGACAACGCGCGCAATGCCGACGATGCCCGGCTGCGGGCAACTGGAGTGATAGAACAGCACACCGTCGCCGACCTGCATGACTTCCTTCATGTACTTGCGTGCCTGGAAGCCGCGCACGCCGGTCCACCCGACCGTGGAGTCAGGCGCGGCGATCGCGTCGTCGATCGAGACATCGTCGGGTTCGGATTTCATCAGCCAGTACTGGGTCATGATCCTGCCTTTTTGGGTGCGCGAAGGAAGTCGAAATCAGCCCCCTGGTCGGCCTGTGTGACCGACTGGAGGAAGAGCTTGCGATAGCCGCGTTCGGCAGTGGGCTCGGTGATGGGGCATTCGCGAGCGCGGCGCGCCAACTCTTCATCCGGAACCAGCAGCGAGAGTTCGCGGTTCGCCACGCTCAGGCGAATGCGGTCGCCGCTGCGCACATGGGCCAGCGGCCCGCCCACCGCGGATTCCGGCGTGACGTGCAGCACGATGGTGCCGAAGGCAGTGCCGCTCATGCGGCCGTCGGAAATGCGAACGATGTCTTTCACGCCCGCGCGCGCGAGCTTGCGCGGAATGGGCATGTAGCCCGCCTCAGGCATGCCCGGCGCGCCTTTGGGACCGATGTTCTTGAGCACGAGGATGTCGTCACGCGTCACATCGAGGTCATCGCTGTCGATGCGGCGCGCGAGGTCTTCGAGGTTCTCGAACACCACCGCCCTGCCCTCGTGCTCCATGAGTTGCGCATCCGCTGCCGACTGCTTGATGATCGCGCCCCCCGGCGCGAGATTGCCCCGCAGCACCGCGATGCCGCCTTGCGGATAGATCGGCTTTGCGATGCTGCGCACCACGTCCTGCTTGAAGCCCGGGCCGGCGCGCTCGATCTCTTCGCCGAGCATCCGGCCAGTGACGGTGAGCGCGTCGAGTCGCAATAGAGGCTTGAGCTCACGCAGCAGCGTCGCCATGCCGCCGGCGGCGTGGAAGTCCTCCATGTAGTGCTGCCCCGAGGGCTTGAGGTCCAGCAGCACCGGCGTTTCGCGCCCCATGCGGTCGAGCGTAGCGAGATCGATGTCAAGCCCCATCCGGCCCGCGATCGCCGCAAGATGCACGATGCCATTGGTCGATCCGCCGATGGCCAGCAGCACGCGCATCGCGTTCTCAAAGGCAGCGGGCGTGAGCACCTTGTCGATGGTGAGCCGGTCGCGCGCGATCTGCACGGCTTGCGCGCCAGTCTGCTCGGCGATGCGGATGCGGTCCGCCGTGACCGCGGGCGGCGACGCCCCGCCCGGCACCGTCATGCCCATCGCTTCGGCGAGGCAGGCCATGGTGCTCGCGGTGCCCATCACCGAGCAGGTGCCGACGCTTGCGACGAGTTCGTTGTTGACCTCGGCCGTCTCGGCGGCGTCGATCTCCTCAGCGCGAAAGCGCGCCCAGTAGCGGCGGCAATCGGTGCAGGCGCCGACGCGCTCGCCGCGATGGCTGCCGGTCAGCATCGAACCGGTGATGAGCTGGATCGCCGGCAAACCGGCCGATGCAGCGCCCATGAGCTGCGCAGGCACCGTCTTGTCACATCCACCGATGAGCACCACCGCGTCCATGGGCTGCGCGCGGATCATCTCCTCGGTGTCCATGGACATCAGGTTGCGCAGGTACATGCTGGTGGGCGCCGCGAAGCTCTCGTGGATCGAGATGGTCGGGAACTCCATCGGCAGCCCACCCGCAAGCATGACCCCGCGCTTGACCGCATCGATGAGCTGCGGCGCATTGCCGTGGCACGGGTTGTAGGCGCTGCCGGTGTTGGCGATGCCGATCACCGGCCGATCGAGCGCGGCGTCGGTGAAGCCGGCGCCCTTGATGAAGGCCTTGCGCAGGAAGAGCGAAAAGCCCTGGTCGCCGTAGCTGGTCAATCCCTTGCGCATGCCGCCGGTGTCGGCGGAGTCGTCGGGATCGAAGGGAGAACTGGACATGAAATGCCTCGGGAATCGTGTGAAGGAGGTTTGTACGCGATCCGCGCCTTGCTGCACACCGCTAAGCTCTCGCCCCATGTGCGTCACACGGGGAAGCCGGAAATGAATCGACAGCCCATGCGCAAACCGATGCGGGTCGCCACCAGCGTCCTGCTGGCCGTGCTCACGACCAGCCTGCATGCGCAACAGCCAGTGCGCTGGCGCGGCGACTTCGTCTACTTTGCCGACTCGGCGATCTTCACCGACTGCAAGACCGGCCAGCGGTGGCCCGTAGCGCAGGCCGGCGACTATCTTGCGCTGGAGGAGGCCTACCTGCGGTGGCAGGGCGCGCCGAAGGCACCGCTGCTCGCGAACTTCGATGGGCGCATCGAGGTCCGCGAACCGATGGAAGGCCCGGCACGCGAGCACATGGTGGTCGATCGGTTCGTCTCGGTGCAGCCGGGCAGTTCCTGCGAGTCGCTTGCTACGCCCGGCGGCGTCAAGGTCGTGCCGCAGGCGAGCGGGTCGATGTAACAAAGTCTCTCCCGATTGCCTGCCGTGGCGAAATGCGCAAGTCTTCGGATTTTGTGAAACACGCCGATCGCAGAATCCGCCGTTCCCCTATCCCTTCAACCACTCAGCGGAGTTATTCATGAGCATTTTCAGCAGCATCCTCGCCAAGATCCTTCCGTCCGCGGCCGCCGCCACGGCGGCACAGGAAGCCGCACCAGCAGCCCCGGAAGCCGCCGCAGCAGCAACTGCAGCGCCTGCGGCGCCTCCGGCCGCGATCACGGTGGTGGATGTGGAAGCCCTGCTCGACGGCATGCCCGGTGCAAGCAGCCTCAACTGGCGCACGTCGATCGTCGACCTGATGAAACTGCTTGGCCTGGACAGCAGCCTCGCAGCACGCAAGCAACTCGCCTTCGAGCTGAGCTACGGGGAGGACACGAGCGACAGCGCCAAGATGAACATCTGGCTGCACCGCCAGGTCATGACCAAGCTCGCCGCAAACGGCGGCAAGGTGCCGGCCGAGCTCATTGCCTGACCAGTTCGCTGCGCTCCTGCGAGCGCATCGACTGGTTGCGCCGCCAGGCTGCCGGCGGCGCACCATACTCGCGCCGGAAAGCCCGGCTGAATGCGGTGTCGGTCTGGTAGCCGACATCCTCCGCGATGCTCGCGAGCGGGGCATTGCTGCGGGTCAGCAGATTCGCCGCGAGCAGCATGCGCCACTGCGTGAGGTACTGCATCGGCGAGCTGCCCACCAGATGCTGAAAGCGCTCCGCGAGCACCGAACGTGAGCTCCCCGCTTCACGCGCCAGTTCATCGAGTGTCCACGCGTGCGCGGGCTGCTTGTGCATCGAATGCAGCGCCGCGCCGACGACGCGGTCGCCCACGCCCGCGAGCCAACCGGTGCGACCCTCGCTCTGCTCGTTCATGTAGAGGCGCAGCACTTCGATGAACAGCACTTCGGCGAGCTTGGCGAGCACGCCTGCGCCGCCTGGCCGCGGCGAGCGCGCCTCTCCGAGCGCGTACCGCACCGAGGCTTCGAGCCACGCGCCGGCATTCGAGCCACGCACATTCACTCGCACGAGCGGTGGGAGACCCGCGAGGAGCATCCCGGCCAGCCGCGCATCACAGGCCAGGTAGCCGCACACCAGCCGCGTCGTCGGCCCGCCGCCGCCATAGGCGAGCTGACGCGGCCGACGCGCCAGCACACGATCGAGCTTGCCGCCCACGGCCGGCTGCAGGCCTGGTTCGGATGTCATGCGATGCGCGTCGCCCTGGGGAAAGATGATCACGTCGCCCGCAATCAAACGCACGGGCTCGTCACCGCTCATCTCGACGAAGCACTCTCCTTCGGTGATGAGGTGAAAGATCACGAGCCGCTCGGCGCCGGGCTCCAGCAGCGGCGCGACCGTGTCCGCACGCGGCGACTGATAGCACCATGGCGCGGTGAAGCGCGCATTGATGAAGATGGCTCCGACGAGCCGTACCACGCGAAGTGTTTCCGACAGCGCATCCATGGCAGGACTCAACGACTGGCGATCTCGATGCGCAGCCCGACCGGCACGGCGTCGTTCACCGCGCGGGCTATCGGTGAGCATTCGCAGCTCTGCTCGACCAGTGTCCGCAGTCGCTCGTCGGGAGCGCCGCGCGCACCGATGCGCACATGCATCTGCACGTCGCGCGGCGTGGCGGGGACCGGAGTTCCATCAGACTCGTGCATGCCCAGAAGCCCGCGCAGGTCGGAGCGGCTGCTCGTCACCACTTCGAGCACCGTGAGCTCGATGTCCTGTGCAGCAGCGGCCATCGCGATACGCGTGGCGGTGCACGATGCCATCCCCGCGCGCAGCAGCCATCCGGGTGTGACCCGGTCACCGGTGCCACCGAGTTCGGTGGCCATGTCGGTCTGCACCTGCGTTCCGTTGGCGTGGCTCGCGATCACGCGCAAGCCTTGATCCCAGCGCGCAGTGGCCGGCGCATCGTCGTGAAGACCCATCTCGGGGCGGCGCTGCAAGGCCGATTCGGCACGGTGCCACGCCGCCGCAATGCTGTCAGCAGCCATGGTTGCCTCCGTGTGGGGACTCGAAACCCGGAATTCTGAGCGCCATGAGGCGCCACGAACAGCAGCAGGAAGAGCTAGGCCGCATGGCCGGATGAATGGTCAGGAATGCCGGACGATCGGCCGGCATCGCCGTCAGCTTCAACCGAGATGCGGACGATCGGGCAGGCACGGGCGACGCGCGAGCAGGACGGATCCGGGGGTGAGGCGCCACAGTGCATGCACGGCCTCAGGGTCGTTCACATCATCCAGTTCGCAGTCCTTAAGGAGCCTCTTTCCATGAATGCACCGATCGACTTCAATGCCTTGAAAACACGCCAGCAGGCGGCGTGGGCCAGCGGCGACTACGCCGTCATCGGCACCACGCTGCAGATCGTCGGCGAGATGCTGGCCGAGGCCTGCGACCTGCGCTGGGACGAGCGCGTGCTCGACGTCGCGGCCGGCAATGGCAACGCGACGCTTGCTGCCGCACGGCGCGGATGCAACGTGACCTCTACCGACTATGTGGCTGCCCTGCTCGATCGCGGCGCCGAGCGCGCACGCGCAGAACGCCTGAAGGTGGAGTTCAAGACCGCCGACGTCGAGGCATTGCCATTCGAAGACGCGAGCTTCGATGCGGTGATCTCGACCTTCGGTGTGATGTTCGCGCCCGACCACGCGAAGTCCGCGGCCGAGATGATGCGCGTGTGCCGGCCCGGCGGACGCATCGGCATGGCGAACTGGACGCCCGAAGGCTTCATCGGCCAGTTGTTCAAGACGCTGGGCCGCCACGTGCCGCCGCCCGCAGGCGTGCAACCGCCTTCCAAGTGGGGCGTGGAATCGCATCTGCAATCGCTTTTCGGTGACCAGGCCGAATCGATCTCGGTAACGCGCCGGATGTTCAACTTCAGGTATCGCTCCCCAGCGCACTTCGTCGAAGTCTTCCGCACCTGGTACGGCCCGGTCCACAAGGCTTTCGCCGCGTTGCCGATGGATGGTGCGCAGGCGCTCGAAAGCGATCTGATCACGCTGCTTTCGGACATGAACCGCGCCGGACCCCACTCCCTGGTGGTGCCGAGCGAGTACCTCGAAATCGTCGTGACGAAGCGCTGAGAACTCAGCGGGCGCGCTCGCGGTAGTAGGCCGGCGTCTGGCCGGTCCACTTCTTGAACGCCTTGCGGAAGTTGGAGACGTCCGAGAAGCCGCTGCGCTCCGCGATCTGGTCGACCGACAGGTCCGTGCGTTCGAGGAACTCGATCGCGAGGCGCTCCCGCAGGCCGTCGATGATGGCCTGGTAGCTGGTGCCCGCCTCGACGAGGCGCCGATGCAGCGTGCGCGGCGATAAGTGCAAGCGCTCGGCCATTTCCTCGGCACGCGGCAGATCGCTCATGCTGTTGAGGCAGGCCTCCTTGATGGACTTGACCAGCGCCGGCTCACCCTCGAGGTCTTCGAGCATGCGGCTGCAGAAGCTCGCGCAGGCATCCGCGGTGATCGGGTTCGCATTGGGCAACGGCATGCCGAGCAGTGACGCATCGAACTGCCACTGCATGACGCCGGCATCGAACTCCACCGGGCAACGCAGGAATTCCGCGTAGCGCGAAGCATACGACGGTGCGGCATAGGGCAACAGCAGGCGCTGCCCCTTGAACTGGCGCTCGAGCACGCGCTCGACGAGCGCCTGGATCGAGCTGAACCAGAACTCGGTCGCGAGCGGAAGCAGCGGGCCGAGATCCATCACGTCGCGGGCTTCGAAGATCGCGGTGCCGCCTTCGACGCGGAAGGTTTTCTCCAGCACCGGTCCCGCGAGTCGCACATGCTCGATCCCGAAGGCGATCGCGTCGGCCAGCGTGGCACTGCTGAGCACCGCGTAGCCGAACACGCCGAAGTCGGAAATGCGCTGGCGGCCTCCCGCGATGAGACCAATGGCCGGCTCGGGGGTGAGCCGCAGCACGTTGCCGAAGAGCGCGATCTTCTGCCGGTGCGAGATGCGCGTCTGCGGGTCGGAGACGGCTTCCGGCGGGATGCCCGTCCCCGCGAACAGATCGGCGACATTGACGCCGCGCTCCGCCAGCGCATCGGTCAGCGCCGTCAACCCGAGCATGCTGTGCGCCGGTGCGTCCAGGTCGCGGATGTAGCGACCGACGATGGGCGTTGCGGGCATTTTTGCGCCTGGGACTGCTTTGGGCACGGTGATCTGGAGCGGCACGGTTGGCAGATTTTCACCCGAATGTGTCGAACTTCAACCTAGGCGCAGATCCTGCCAAACCCTACATTCCATAGCGGCCGGCGTGGCACGGAACCACGACGCGCGCCCAAGGAGACAACACTTGAACGACACCACGGACCAGTTGCACGCTGCGACCGCCATCGCCGCACACGAGCGCGTGCAACGCATTTTTGCGGCGCAGCAAGCGGCCTTTGCCCAACACCCCTGCCCGACAGCCGACGAGCGACGCCAATGGCTCAAGTCGCTCAAGCGACAGATCCAGCGCTATCAGGACCAGCTCGCCCATGCAATGAGCCAGGACTTCGGCCATCGCGCCGAAGCCGAATCGAAGATGCTCGACCTGCTGGGCTCGGTGCTCGAGATCGACCATGCGGTGTCGCACCTGCGGCGCTGGATGAAGCCGAGCCGGCGCTCCACCGAACTGCTTTTCCTGAGCAACCGGGTCCAGGTGCGCTACCAGCCCAAGGGCGTGGTGGGCGTGATCGTGCCGTGGAATTTCCCGATCTATCTTGCCGCCGGGCCGCTCACTGCCGCACTGGCAGCGGGCAACCGCGTGATGATCAAGATGCCGGAAGTGACGCCCGCCACCAATGCGGTGCTCAAGCGGCTGCTGACCGAGGTCTTCGACGAGAACCTGGTTGCGGTCGTGGGCGAAGAACTGACCGACCCGGACGTCTTCACCTCCCAGCCCTTCAACCACATCGTGTTCACCGGCTCGCCTGCGGTGGGTCGCATCGTCATGCGGACCGCGGCGGCCAACCTCACGCCAGTCACGCTGGAGCTCGGCGGCAAGTCACCCGCGGTGGTCACGCGCAACTACCCGATCACCGATGCGGCCACGCGCATCACGCACGGCAAGTCGACCAATGCCGGACAGATCTGCGTGTCGCCCGACTACGCGCTGGTGCCTCGCGAGCGCGTCGACAATTTCGTCGCAGGTGTGCGAAGCACCTTCCAGCGCTTCTATGGAGGGCGCACGGACGGCAACGCGGACTACACCGGCGTAGTGAACGCGCGGCAATGGCAGCGCATGCAGACGATCCTCGACGACGCGCGTGCAAAGGGAGCCCGCATCGAGCTGTGCGCGCCCGCGTCCAAGGGCGAAGGCCGCCAGATGCCGCTGCACATCGTGACGCAGCTCACGCCGGACATGCGCCTGATGCAGGAAGAGCTGTTCGGCCCCATCCTGCCGGTGGTTCCCTACGACACCAACGACGACGCGATCGCCTTCATCAACGCGAAGCCCCGACCGCTGGCGCTCTACTGCTTCAGCCACAGCGATGCCGAACGCGACGAACTGCTGCGGCGCACCCATTCGGGCGGCGTAGCGGTCAATGACTGGGGGTGGCAGGTGGTGAACCACGATGCGCCGTTCGGTGGCATCGGCAACTCAGGCATGGGCACCTACCACGGCGTCGAAGGCTTTCGTGAGCTCTCGCACGCGCGCACGGTGTTCCAGCGCCAGCGCTTCTTTCCGATCGACCTGTTCTATCCGCCGTATGGCGGCTTCGTCCAGCAGCTGGTCCTCAAGTTCTACTTGCGCAGCGCAGATCCGGCGCTCACCCATTCCAACAAAGAGACATCATGAGCATTGAAGAATTCGACTACGTCGTCGTCGGCGGAGGCTCGGCCGGCTGCGTGGTTGCATCGCGGCTGAGCGAGGATCCATCCGTCTCGGTCTGTCTGCTGGAAGCCGGTGGGCCGGACAACAGCGTCTTCATCCACGCGCCCGCGGGTGTCGCGGCCACGCTGCCGGTGCCGTTCAAGAACTGGGCGTTCAAGACGGTGCCGCAGAAGGGCCTCAATGGCCGACAGGGTTACCAGCCGCGCGGCAAGGTGCTCGGCGGTTCGAGCTCGACCAACGCGATGCTCTACGTCCGCGGCAACCGCTGGGACTACGACCACTGGGCCTCGCTCGGCAACGCAGGCTGGTCGTACGACGAAGTACTGCCGTACTTCAAGCGCGCGGAGAACAACGAAACACACCGCGATTGCCCCTTCCACGGCACGGGCGGCCCCCTCAACGTGGCCGAGTTGCGCAGCCCGAGTGCGTTGAACCAGGCATTCCTCGCCGCCGCCGCGATGCACGGGATTCCCACCGTGGCGGACTACAACGGTGCCGAGCAGTTCGGTGCCTTCATGTACCAGGTCACGCAGAAGAACGGCGAGCGCTGCAGTGCGGCCAAGGGCTACATCACGCCGAACCTCTCGCGGCCGAACCTCACCGTGAAGACCAATGCGCTTTCCTCGCGCATCGTCTTCGACGGCCGACGCGCGATCGGCGTGAGCTACAGCGTGGACGGACGAGATGCGACGGTGCGCGCGCGTCGCGAAGTCGTCGTGAGCTCGGGCGCCTTCGGTTCTCCCCAACTGCTGATGCTGTCGGGCATTGGTTCGGGTGCGCAGTTGCAGAAGCTCGGCATCGATGTGCTGCACGACCTGCCCGGGGTGGGAGAGAACCTGCAGGACCACATCGACCACGTGCAGGCCTGGCGTTCTGCCAGCAGCTCGCCGACCTTCGGCGTTTCGATGCGCGGCGGCGTGAAGATGACTGGCGCCATGCTGGAGTGGAAGAAGCAGCGAACCGGCCTCGTCACCTCCAACTTCGCGGAGTCCGGCGCCTTCGTGCGCTCGTCGCGCGACGTCACGGTGCCGGATCTGCAGATGGTCTTCGTCGTTGCCATGGTGGACGATCACAACCGCAAGCTGCATCTGGGCCATGGCTACTCATGCCACATCGAGGTGCTCCGTCCGAAGAGCCGTGGCCATGTGCGCCTCGCGAGCCGCGACCCGCGCGCCGCGCCGCTGATCGACCCGAAGTTCCTCGACGACGAACGCGACCTCGAGCTGCTGGTGAAGGGTGTCGAACTGCAGATGGACATCCTGCAATCGGGCCCCTTCAACCCCTGGCGCGGCAAGATGCTCTACCCCGTGGATCGCAAGGACCGCGCGGCAATCGCGGAAGACATCCGAAACCGCGCCGACACGCAATACCACCCCGTGGGTACCTGCAAGATGGGTCCGAAGGCCGATCGCATGTCCGTCGTCGACGACCGCCTTCGCGTGCACGGCATCGACGCGCTGCGCGTGGTCGACGCGTCCATCATGCCGACGCTGTGCGGCGGCAACACCAATGCGCCGACGATCATGATCGGCGAGAAGGCAGCGGACATGATCCGCGCCGACGCCATCGCCTGAATCTCTCCCTCTCCAGCATTGCATCGAACAGAGAAAGCCTCTCATGAAGACCCGCATCCACATGGCGATCGCCGCCATGATCGCTTCCACGCTTGCTGCCGCCCCCGGCGCATTCGCACAGACCGCAGACGAAGTGCCCTCGTCGCCCAAGCCGGCAACCGCCGCAACCACGAGCGCCAACCAGGCCGTCGCGCGCGGCATGGCGTTCAGCCAGCGCGACTTCGAGGACGCAACGCGCGGGCTCATTGCCACGATGCCCGATCCCCTCGTGAAGACGGCCGAAGGCAAGCTGGTGTGGGATGCGAACCGCTATGACTTCATCCAGGGTGATGCGCCCGCCACGGTCAACCCGAGCCTCTGGCGGCAGGAGAAGCTCAACAATGCGCGCGGCCTCTTCAAGGTCACCGACGGCATCTATCAGATTCGCGGGTACGACCTGGCCAACATGACGCTGGTGGAAGGCAAGACCGGCTGGATCGTGATCGACACATTGCTCACCGCCGAGATCGCGCGCAGCACGCTCGCCTTCGCCATGGAAAAGCTCGGCAGCACCAAGCCGGTGGTGGCCGTGGTCTACACGCACAGCCACGTCGACCACTTCGGCGGCGTTCGCGGCGTGGTCAACGAAGCCGACGTACAGGCGGGCAAGGTGAAGATCATTGCGCCCGAAGGTTTCATGGACAACGCAGTGGCCGAGAACGTGCTCGCCGGCAATGCGATGGCGCGCCGTGCGACCTACCAGTTCGGTGCCGGCCTGGACTCGAACGATCGCCAGGGCGTCGGCAGCGGCCTCGGTAAGGCGCTGAGCGCAGGGACGTCGGGGTTGATCCCGCCCACCGACACGATCTCGAAGACCGGTCAGGAGATGACCATCGATGGCGTGCGCGTCGTCTTCCAGATGGCACAGGGCTCGGAAGCCCCGTCGGAGATGATGTTCTACTTCCCCGACAAGAAGGCGCTGTGCCTCTCGGAAGTGCTGACGAAGCACATGCACAACGTCTACACCATCCGCGGCGCGAAGATGCGTGACGCGCTGGCCTGGAGCAAGTACGCCAACGAAACGATCGACATGTACCCCGATGTCGAGGTTGCCTTCGCGAGCCATCACTGGCCGACCTGGGGCGGCGACAACATCCGCCAGTACATGGCAAACCAGCGAGACACCTATCGGTTCATCCACGACCAGGCGATGAATCTCGCGAACAAGGGCCAGGTGATGGACGAGATCGGCGACGCCGAGTTCTTCCCCAAGGGCCTCGCAGCGGACGCGAGTTCGCGCGGCTACTACGGCACGCTCAGCCACAACCTGCGCGCCGTCTACAACTTCTATCTCGGCTACTACGACGGCAACCCGGCCAACCTGCACAAGCTGCCGCCGACGGAGACTGCGAAACGCTATGTGGCGGCCATGGGCGGCGAAGACGCCGTGCTTGCCACCGCACGCAAGGCCTTCGAGGCAGGTGACTACCGCTGGGTGGCGGAACTGATGAATCACGTCATCTTCGCGAACCCCGCCAACGCGGCAGCGCGTGGGCTTCAGGCCGATACCTTCGAGCAACTCGGCTACCAATCGGAAGCCGGGACCTGGCGCAATGCCTATCTCGTCGGCGCGCGTGAACTGCGCCAGGGTGTGCTCAAGCCGTCAACCTCCACGCAAGGGCCAGACGTTGTGCGCGGCATGAACAACGAGCTGCTGTTCGACTTCATTGCACTGCGCCTGAATCACGAGAAGGCCGACGGCAAGAAGGTCAACATCAACATGGTGTTCACGGACCTCAACGAGACCTGGGCTCTGGAGCTGTCGAACTCGGTGCTCAACAACACGAAGGGCCGCGTGCTGAAGAATCCCGACGCAACGCTCACGCTCACTCGCCCGGCCTTCCTCGCGATGCTGCTGCAGGGCAAGAAGCTGCCGGAGATGGTGCTGTCGGGGCAGGTGAAGGTCAGCGGCAATCCGCTCGCGCTGTCCTCGGTCTTCAGCAACGTCGAGACCTTCGACCCCTACTTCAACATCGTGACGCCGTGATCGGATCGGTCAGTTGATGACCACCGAAAGCGTGGTGCCCGGCGGGACGCGCACCGTCTCGCTGTAGGTACCCGCGACCTTCGACCGTATCGCCGGGAAGCTCGCCAGCGCCTGCAGCAACGCAGGTGCGGACTGCGGCAGCTTGCGGTTGCCGCTGCCAAGGCTCGCGGGGTCGATGGCCGGAAGGCTGAAGACGTCCTCGTTGCGCGCCGGCATGCTGTATTCGACGATGCCTGCGCCCAGCGGGATCAGCCCGGCGGACGCTGCGGCGAAGCGACGCAGCTCCTGGCCGATACCGGACTCGGGGCGTCGCGACTTGATGGCCTTGTCGAGCATCTCGGTCGAGTCCTTCACGCCGGTGTTCGTCAGCAACGCCTTGTAGAAATCGAGGCCGAGCTGACGGTTGAGAAAGCCGCCGAACGAGCCGGTGACCGCATAGCTCTCGCAAGTCGCGCCCATCGGCGTCCACTCCGTCAGGCCGCAGTTGTAGCTGCCCGCGCCGTTGTAGCTGAGGTAGTACGGATAGCGCGAATCGCGGATCGCGTTGTGGCTCGGGTCGATGTTGAAGCTGGCCCAGTCCTCCATCATCAGCGCCGACATTTCCTCGAGCCAGGTGTCGAAGGTGTAGTCCGAACCCATCTTCACGCCGCGGCGGTAGAAGTTCTGCATGTGCATGCCTTCATGCGCCATGACGGTCGCAATCTGCTTCACCCCGTTTTCGCCGTCGAGGTAGAGCGATTCGGAATCGAGATACAGGCTCAGTGATTCATTGCTGTAGGTGAGATCGCCACTGCCCGCCTTGAAGTTGTTGAGACCCCAGAAGTAGCCCACGAGCCCGTAAGGCTGGTGGTCGGGCTTGAAGTTCACGATGAAGATGTCGACCGGCTGGCCGCTGCCCGCGATCAGCTGACTCATGCCGTGGTCACCCCAGAGCGGGCCACCGACGCGAACCAGCATGTCGTAGATGCCGCCTTGCGTGGCGAACTTGTCGAGCATCCGGGTGGCGAGCGCACTGGAGACGCGTGCGGGGTCAAGCTCGTCGGTCTGGACCCACAGGTTGATGGTGGTGCCGTCGGAAGTCGCGCGCTGCGCTGCAAGCTGCACGGTGCGCTGCGTGCGGTCGTAGAGAAAGATGTTGCGCTGGTCTGCGACGGTGTAGGCCGCTGACGGGGTGATCGATTTCAGGAGACTGGGCGATGCCTTCGATTGCGGATCGAGCAGCTTGGCAAAACCGGAGCGGTTGAACTCGCGGATTGCGTCCTTGGCCGAATCGTCCTCGTCGACGGCTTGCTGCACCGTCGCCTTGTTGGCGGTCGTGGCGATTTCGGAACTGGATCGCACCACCAGTCCCGGAAGCGCTTCAGCCGTCGTGCTCTCGTTGGTGAAGACCAGCGTCACGGTCTGCCCGGTGAGGCCCGAAATGGACAGAGGCATATCGACCGGAACGGACGAACCGTTGGCCGCCTGCCAGACCCCGGTGCCGGATCCCGCGTAAGTGCTGTCGTTGATCGCCGCACAGCCCACGCAGGACGCCTTGACCGCATTGCCACCGTCCGACTTGACGTCGGTCGCAGTGGTGCTCGTGGAAGACACGGGGATGTAGCCGCCGCCACCTCCTCCGCCGCCCCCACCACAGGCGGATAGCGACAGGGCCAACATCAATGCGGCGGTTGATCCAAAGACCGATTCAGTTCGCGATTTGTTGCGTTTCACTTCTTCCTGGCTCCACGATGCACGGCACGTGAAACCGAAAGCGTTCGCGCACCGCTACCGCTTATCGACAGGGAAAGAAGAAAGTTGAGACAGGACCGGTACCGGCGTTGCTCCGGTCAACGAAGGGTGGTGCACTCTCTTTCGAGAGCGGCCGAGCGAGAGAGCTGCTCCGTGAGGCGTTCGTTCAGATGCTTTCCGCCACGCCATGCGATCAAGAGCCAACCCACCGCGATCGCGACGACGCTTGCGCCTCCCCAGACGACGTGAACGAAACCCATCGACAACCTCCTTATTGTTGAGGGGGCGAGTCTGCCGGCGAGACTGCGCATCGCGCATCCTGCAAATTGAGGAGGTTCTGGGGACGAATTGGGGACGGGAAAAAGGAAAAAGCCGTTGCAGGTCTAAGACTTGCAACGGCTTTCCGTTTTTTGGCGGAGTGGACGGGACTCGAACCCGCGACCCCCGGCGTGACAGGCCGGTATTCTAACCAACTGAACTACCACTCCGCGTTGGTGTGACTTTCGCTCTCGCATCAAACGATGCTCAAGCCAAGTGCCACAAAACTTGGCGACCCTACGGGGATTCGAACCCCGGTACTCACCGTGAAAGGGTGATGTCCTAGGCCTCTAGACGATAGGGTCAAAACCTGGACTAACTAACCACTCGACGCCCTGTTGGTGGAGGTAAGCGGGATCGAACCGCTGACCTCTTGCATGCCATGCAAGCGCTCTCCCAGCTGAGCTATACCCCCTTTTGTAAGGTTTCCCTTACTGGGTGTCGAGCCTCAAATTATATACAGCTTTTTAGGCTTTCTTCAAACGCTCCAAAATTTTTTCGCGAGAAAAGAGTGCGAGCACTGCATCGAGCGATGGCGTCTGCGGCGTGCCCATCACGAGCACTCGCACCGGCATTGCCAGAGCGGGCATCTTGAGACCATGCACGCCGAGCACTTCCTTGATCGCAGCTGCAATCGAAGCCTTGTCCCAAGCGACGTCGGCGAGTTTATCCGCGAGCGTGGCGATCGCGGGACGCACCGCATCGGTAATGTGCTGCGCGCGATCGGCTTCGCTCGCATTGACATCGGCATAGAAGGCAGCAGCCCATCCGGCAAGCGCGACTGTCGTTTCGCAGCGATCCTTGAACAGACCACAGATCGCGGGCAAGCGCTCATCGGCGGCAATGCCGCGCTTCTTCAACTGCTCCGACACGAGCGGCGCGAGCGCGTCATCGGCCATGGCCTTCAGATGCTGCGCATTGACCCAGCGAAGCTTTGCTTCGTCGAACTGCGCAGCGCTGCGGCCCAGATGATCGAGATCGAACCACTCGATGAACTGCGCGCGCGAGAAGATCTCGTCGTCGCCGTGGCTCCAGCCGAGGCGCGCGAGGTAGTTCACCATCGCGTCGGGCAGGAAGCCTTCGTCGCGGAACTGCGTGACGGGCTTGGCGCCATTGCGCTTGCTCATCTTCTCGCCCTGCTCGTTCAGTACCGTCGGCAAGTGTGCGTACACCGGCGGTTCCTTGCCGAGCGCTCGGAAGATGTTGATCTGGCGCGGCGTGTTGTTCACATGGTCGTCGCCGCGGATGACGTGCGTGATCGCCATGTCGATGTCGTCGACCACCACGCAGAAGTTGTAGGTCGGCGTTCCATCCGGCCGTGCAATGACCAGATCATCGAGTTCGTCATTGCTGATCTCGATGCGGCCCTTGACCTTGTCGTCCCATGCAACCACGCCGCCTTGCGGATTGCGGAAGCGCAGCACGGGCTGGACACCCTCAGGAATTGCCGGCAGCACCTTGCCGGATTCGGGGCGCCAGGTGCCGTCGTACCGCGGCTTTTCCTTTGCGGCCATCTGTTTCTCGCGCAATGCGTCGAGTTCGGCGACGCTCATGTAGCACGGGTAGACCAAGCCTGCCGACTGCATCTCGGCTAGCACCGCCTTGTAGCGGTCCATGCGCTGCATCTGGTAGTACGGGCCTTCGTCATGATCGAGGCCCAGCCATTGCATGCCTTCGAGAATGACGTCGACTGCCGCCTGGGTCGAGCGCTCGAGGTCGGTGTCCTCGATTCGCAGGATGAAGTCGCCGCCGGTGGAGCGCGCGAATGCCCACGGATAGAGCGCCGAGCGGATGTTGCCGAGGTGGATGAAGCCAGTCGGCGAAGGTGCGAAACGGGTACGGGTCTTTTGCGTCATGCGAGGTTGTTCAGGCCGCCGAGCCCTCGAAGGAGGTCGGCCTTGATGTCGTCGATGTGGTCCAGGCCGACCGCAACGCGGATCAGACCCTGGCTGATGCCGGCTGCCTGACGCTGCGCCTCGGTGAGGCGTCCATGCGAGGTGGTGGCCGGATGCGTGATGGTGGTCTTGGTGTCGCCGAGGTTGGCGGTGATGCTGAGCACGCGGGTGCTGTCGATCACCTGGAAGGCATTGGCGCGCGCCACCTCAGGTGTGTCGCCGGGCACGTCGAAGGACACGACCGCGCCACCCATGCCGGACTGCTGGCGCATCGCAAGCTTATGCTGCGGATGCGATTTCAGACCGGGGTAGTAGACGCGCGAAACCCCTGGCTGCGTTTCCAGCCATTGCGCCAGCGCGAGCGCGCCGACGCAGTGGGCCTGCATGCGGATGCTCAAGGTTTCGAGTCCCTTGAGCACGATCCATGCATTGAACGGCGACAGCGCCATGCCCGCGGTGCGAACCACCGGGCCGAACACTTCGTTGATGAGCTTCGCCGATCCGCAGATCGCGCCGGCCAGCACGCGCCCCTGCCCTTCGAGGTACTTGGTGCCCGAGTGGATGACGAGGTCCGCGCCCAGTTCGGTGGGGCGCTGCAGCGCCGGCGAACAGAAGCAGTTGTCGACCGCGAGCAGCGCGCCGGCGT
This sequence comes from Variovorax sp. Sphag1AA, assembly GCF_014192575.1. Classification (GTDB taxonomy): domain Bacteria; phylum Pseudomonadota; class Gammaproteobacteria; order Burkholderiales; family Burkholderiaceae_C; genus Variovorax. Next base: position 263,238 of record NZ_JACHYC010000004.1, read on the forward strand.
CATGCGCCAGATCGGCAAGCGCGCGGATGTCGCACACGTCCGTCAGCGGATTGGTCGGCGTTTCCGCAAAGAGCAGCTTGGTGGTCGGCCGGACAGCAGCTTTCCATTCCGCAATGTCGGTCTGCGATACGAACGTGGTCTCCACCCCGAACTTGCCGAACTCGCGGCCGATCAGATTGAGCGTCGATCCGAACACCGAACGCGAGCACACCACATGGTCGCCCGCCTTGAGGAGCCCCATGCACATCATGAGGATCGCCCCCATGCCGCTCGACGCGCCGATGGCCGCCTCGGTGCCTTCGAGCGCCGCGAGCCGGCGCTCGAAACTGGCGACGGTGGGATTGGAGGTGCGGGTGTAGGTAAAGCCCTCTTCGGTGCCGGCGAATCGTCGAGCCGAAGTTTCAGCATCCGGCTGCACGAAGCTGCTGGTGAGGAACAGTGCCTCGGAGTTCTCGCCGTACTGGCTGCGCTCGAGCGCGGTGCGCACCGCGAGCGTGTCGCGATGCAGACCAGGCGGAAGGGAATGATCCGTCACGTCGGCGCTCAGCTCAGATTGGGCAGTGCGAGCCGAGATGAGTCTTCTTCCGTCTCTTCGATGCGCGGACGGTTGCCGTTCATGCGGGTGATCGCTTCGGTGTCGATGTCGCCGGTCACGTAGACACCGTCGAAGCACGACGCGTCGAAGCCGTCGAGCTTGGGATTGATCGAACCGATGGCGCGCTTCATCGCGTCGACGTCCTGATAGATCAACGCATCGCATCCGATGAGTTCGCGGATTTCCTCGACGGTGCGGTCGTGCGCCACCAGTTCGTCCTTGGTTGGCATGTCGATGCCATAGACATTCGGGAAGCGCACCGGCGGCGCTGCGCTGGCGAGGTACACCTTGCGGGCACCTGCGTCACGCGCCATCTGCACGATCTCTCGGCTTGTGGTGCCGCGCACGATCGAGTCGTCGACCAGCAGCACATTGCGGCCCTTGAACTCGCTGCCGATGACATTGAGCTTCTGGCGCACGGACTTCTTGCGCACACCCTGCCCCGGCATGATGAAGGTGCGGCCCACGTAACGGTTCTTGACGAAGCCCTCGCGATACGGAATGCCCAGCAGATGCGCCAGTTGCGTCGCGCTCGGGCGGCTCGATTCGGGGATGGGAATGATGACGTCGATCTCGTTGGGCGGCACGGTCGACACGACACGCTTGGCCAGCGTTTCGCCAAGATTAAGTCGCGCCTGGTAGACCGAGATGCCGTCGAGTACGGAATCGGGTCGTGCCAGATAGACGAACTCGAAGATGCACGGATTGAGCGTCGGCGAATCCGCGCATTGCTCCGAGTGCACCTGGCCTTGCAGGTCCACAAAGACCGCCTCGCCCGGCGCGATGTTGCGCTCGAACACATGGCCCGAGCCTTCGAGTGCGACCGATTCGCTCGCGACCATGACGGTGCCGTCGGCACCACGGCCGAGCGCGAGCGGCCGGATGCCATAGGGATCGCGAAACGCCAGCAGACCGTGGCCGGCGATCAGCGCCACCACGGCGTAGGAACCACGCAACCGCTTGTGTACGTTGCGCACGGCTTCGAACAGCGTCGCTGACGTCAGTGCGCCGCCACGGGTCGCGCGATCGATCTCGTGCGCCAGCACGTTAAGCAGCACTTCCGAATCGCTCTCGGTGTTGGTATGCCGGTGATCCGTGGAGAACAGTTCAGCGCGCAGCGCGTGGGCGTTCGTGAGATTGCCGTTGTGGACCAGCACGATGCCGAAGGGCGCGTTCACGTAGAAGGGCTGTGCCTCTTCCTCGCTGTAGGCATTGCCGGCGGTGGGATAGCGCACTTGCCCCAATCCGACGTCACCCGGCAGCGCACGCATATTGCGGGTGCGGAAGACGTCGCGGACCATGCCCTTGGCCTTGTGCATGAAGAACTTGCGCTGCTGCAAGGTGACGATGCCGGCGGCATCCTGGCCGCGGTGCTGCAAAAGCAGCAGCGCGTCATAGAGCAGTTGATTGACGGGAGCGTTGCTGACAACGCCGACGATTCCACACATGAAGCGATCCTCTCAAGGCAGGTAGCTTGCCAACTTTTCAGGCAAGGCAGGCTTCAGTCCCTGCAATGCCGAGTCAAGAACAATGGCGCTGCGCGATTCGTGCCACCAGGCACTGTCGCTCAACGCCAGCAAATGAACAACAACCGCCAGTGCGAGCAGCGCCACCGCGCCACGCGCCACGCCGAACACTCCGCCGAGAACGCGATCCACTGGCCGCAACCCGATCGTCGTCACCAGCTTCCGCGCCAGCGTCGCCACCAGCCCCACGCTGAAAGCAACGGCCACGAACACCAGGACGAACCCCGCCGCATAGCGCCAGGTTGCAGCCGGCTCGCCGAACGGCAGCCATCGACCCACGTCGTCCGCCAGCCATTGAGCGCATAGGAAAGCAGCCACCCAGCCGGCCAACAGCACGATTTCAAACACCAGTCCGCGCAAAAGCCCCAGCAACATCGACACCACGACAAGCACGACCGCGATCCAGTCGAGGAGCACCACGTCGCTTCGCCGGCAGGCTACAAGCTGAGGACAGCTGCCGGCAAAGACAAGCCCTTGACCTTGCCCGCAGCCTTGTCCGCCTCGGCACGCGAAGCAAACGGTCCGACGCGGACGCGCGTGCGCTCGCCGTCGGACGTCTTCGCGACATTCGTATAGGTCTTGAGCCCGGCCTTTTCAAGCTTCTGGCGCACTTCCTTGGCCTTGTCCGCATCGGCGAAAGCACCGACCTGGACGACGAAGCGGCCGTTGTCTTCAGCTGCCGCAGCCGGCTTCGCGGCCGTGGCGGTAGCAGTGGGCGACTTGCCTTCCAGCAGTGCACGTGCCCTGTTGCCGTCATCAGAAGGCGCTGGTTTGGAGGTGGCGGCCTTGGGTTCGGACTTCGACTCGGACTTGGCCTCGACCTTCGGCTCCTGCTTGGCCTTGGGTTCTGGCTTGGGCTCCGGCTTGGTTTCGGGCTTTGGCGCAGGTTCCGACTTGACTTCCGGCGGCGGCGTCACGGCCGCCAGCTTCGAAGAAGGGATTTCGGTTCCGTCCGCGGCCTCGGTGATCACACCGTCGTCGCTGGCCGGCACGGACGAAGCGCTTGGCTTGCCGCTCGCGGCGGGGGCAGGTGCGGGCGTGGACGGGACCACCAGGGGCTTGGCCTTGTTCCGGTCGGGAATCTCGATGGGGATGTCGACGGCCACAGGCCGCGGTTGCGTATCGAACAACAGTGGAAAGCCGATCACACCGATCAGCACCAGGACGGCTGCGCCGAGGAGCCGGTGCCGCGCCCGGCGGCGCATGGCTTCAATGCTTTCCGCCGGCGGTGCGGTGGCGGCGGAGTTTCGCCCTTCGTTGCCCTGAGGACCGCGTTCGCGGAACTTGAAGAACGCCATGAAATTCGTTTTCCTGATGGAGTGCAGCGTGAAGTGGAAAGAGCGCCGGAAATCAGGCTGATTCAGGAGCCAGACGACAGGTGCTTGGCCCGCAGACGAGGGGTTCCGTGTTCGAGCACGCCACCCACGGTGAAGAACGATCCGAAGACGACGATTCTATCAGTGGGGTCCGCGTGATCGATGGCGGCCTGCAGCGCTTCCATGGGGGAGCGATGCACGCTGCCAGCGACGTCGGTTCGCTTGTTTTGAGCCTGCCAGCGGGCAAGAAGGTCGTCCGCCTTGGCGGCGCGCGGCGTCGGCAGATCGGTGAAATACCAGCGGTCGATCATCGGTCCGATGCGCGCGAGGATCGGTTCCAGATCCTTGTCGGCCATGACGCCGAACACCCCGTGCGTCGTCGGATAGAAGCCCATCGCGTCGAGGTTCTCTGCGAGCGCCGCGACCGCATGTGCGTTGTGCGCGACGTCGAGTACGAGCGCCGGCTCGCCCGGCACGATCTGGAAGCGCCCGGGCAATTCCACCATGGCGAGACCATTGCGTACCGCCTGTGCGGTGATCGGAAGGCGCGACCGCAATGACTCGAGCGCAGCCAGCACACCCGCAGCATTGACCAACTGGTTGGCGCCCCGCAGCGCCGGGTACGCGAGCCCGCTGTAGCGCCGGCCGCGTCCGCTCCAGCCCCACTGCTGCTTGTCGCCCGCGACGTTGAAATCGCGCCCGACGAGCCAGAGATCGGCGCCGATCGCGTTGGCATGGTCCACCACGCTCTGCGGAGGCATCGGGTCGCTCACGATCGCGGGACGGCCCGCGCGCAGAATGCCGGCCTTTTCGCGCCCGATGCTCTCGCGGTCGGGGCCGAGGAATTCCATGTGGTCTAGATCGATGCTGGTGATCACGGCGCAATCGGCATCGACGATGTTGACCGCATCGAGGCGACCACCCAAGCCGACTTCCAGGATGGCGACGTCCGGCTTGTTTTCAGCAATGCACAGCAGGATGGCGAGCGTGGTGAACTCGAAATACGTCAGCGCGACCTCGCCGCGCAGACGTTCGACCGTTTCGAAGTGCTTCGAGAGTTCTTCGCCGTCAACCGTTTCTCCGCGCAGGCGAAGGCGCTCCTCGAAACGCACCAGATGCGGCGAGGTGAAGACCGCGGTGCGATAACCCGCGTGCGTGAGGATCGATTCCAGCATCGCGCAGGTCGAGCCCTTGCCGTTGGTACCGGCCACCGTGATCACGGGACATTCAAAGGAAAGGCCGACCTTTGCGGCCACGGCGCGGACCCGGTCGAGCCCGAGTTCGATGTTCTTGGGATGCAGGTGCTCGGCGTGCGCGAGCCAGTCGGCAAGGGTTTTCATGGAGCCCTGAATTGTCGCCGAGGAGCACCGCGGGCATCATCGGGGGATGACGACTCTCTATGGCATCCCCAACTGCGACACCGTGAAACGCGCCCGATCGTGGCTTGACGAGCACGGTGTGGCCTACCGCTTCCATGACTTCAAGAAGGACGGCGTGCCCGAGGCCGAGCTCGACAAGTGGTTGAAATCACCGGGATGGGAAGCGCTGGTCAATCGCCGCGGAACGACATGGCGTCGGCTCGATGACGCCACTCGCGCCGCAATCGTCGACGCGCCGTCGGCGCGAGCGGTGCTGCTGGCCAATCCCAGCCTGATCAAGCGACCGGTCGTCCAGTGGGACTCCGCGCGCAGCGTGACGACAGGGTTCGATGCGGCTGAGTGGAAAAGCCACGTTGTGTAAACGGTTGAACCCGGTCAGCCGAACCGCGTCCAATCCCGTTACAGAGGCCGCAGAGCCCATATCAGGAGCTTTTTTGACATGAACACGAAGATGATTCGCAGGATTTCCGTCATTTCCGCGCTGGCAGCCACGCTCGCGGGCGCGGCCACGATGGCAAATGCGGAACAGGTGCAGGCGCGGGTGATCTCATCGTCGCCGATGACCCAGCCAAACGGCGCCACCAGCTACCAGGTGACTTACGAATACGCCGGCCGCCAGTACACAACGCAGACGAACACGCCGCCCGGCGCCAGCATTTGGGTCGATGCCAACAGCTACGGCATTACTTCGCCCGTTCCTCCGCAGCAACAGCAGTACGCGCAGCAGCAATATGCGCAACCGCAAGCGCCCGCTCCCCAGAGCTGGGACAACGTCGTTCCTGAGCAAGGCGTAGTGGTTTCGGGCGGCGGCGCCGTCGCACCGGCGCCGGTCTATGGTCCTGCCCCCGTGTACGTGCAGCCCGCAGCGCCGGTCTACTACCCTGCCCCGGCCTACTACCCGCCCCCTGTCTACGCCTACCCGCCGATCGGTATCTCGCTGGGCTTCGGCTACTCGCGCGGCTGGCGTTGAGCCCCACTGGCCGGGAGGGCCGGCCGGAAGCCTAAAATCACGGGCTTTCCAATCAACGCACGTGCGTGCCCTGCAAGGGGCGCGCCGCCGGATGCCCCGCGCAGCCGGCACCACGCCCTCCTATTCATGAGTACAACCGAATCCCTCCAGAACGTCTCGGTCACGACCAAGGCGAATGTGTATTTCGACGGCAAGTGCGTGAGCCATGGCCTCACGCTCGCCGACGGCACCAAGAAATCGGTCGGCGTGATCCTGCCGTCCACGCTCACCTTCAACACCGGCGCGCCGGAAATCATGGAAGGCACGAGCGGCCGCTGCGAATACAAGCTCGCCGGCACCGACACTTGGGTGGCCTCGGGCGTGGGCGAAAAGTTCAGCGTTCCCGGCAACTCGTCGTTCGAGATCCGCGTGAGCGGAGAGCCCTACAGCTACATCTGCCACTTCGGTTGAAACGGGATCCGAACATGTCCACCATTCTTCAGAACGTCCCCGTCGGCCAGAAGGTCGGCATCGCCTTCTCCGGCGGCCTCGACACCAGCGCTGCGCTGCACTGGATGCGCAACAAGGGCGCCATCCCCTATGCCTACACCGCCAACCTCGGCCAGCCGGATGAGCCGGACTACGACGAGATCCCGCGCAAGGCGATGCTCTACGGCGCCGAAAAGGCCCGCCTCATCGATTGCCGCGCGCAGCTCGCCGCCGAGGGCATCGCTGCCCTGCAGGCCGGTGCATTCCACGTCACGACCGCTGGCCTGACCTACTTCAACACCACGCCACTCGGCCGCGCGGTGACAGGCACGATGCTGGTGTCGGCCATGAAGGAAGACGACGTCAACATCTGGGGCGACGGAAGCACCTACAAGGGCAACGACATCGAGCGCTTCTACCGCTACGGCCTCCTGACCAATCCGGCGCTGAAGATCTACAAGCCCTGGCTCGACCAGACCTTCATCGACGAACTCGGCGGCCGCGCCGAAATGTCGGCATTCATGCAGAAGGCCGGCTTCGCCTACAAGATGTCGGCCGAGAAGGCCTATTCCACCGACTCGAACATGCTCGGTGCGACCCACGAGGCCAAGGACCTCGAGCACCTCAACAGCGGCATGAAGATCGTCCAGCCGATCATGGGCGTCGCCTTCTGGAAGGATGAAGTCGAGGTCAAGCGCGAAGAAGTCACGGTCCGCTTCGTCGAAGGTCGTCCTGTTGCGATCAATGGCGTCGAATACGCGAACCTCGTGGACCTGATCCTCGAAGCCAACCGTGTCGGCGGCCGTCATGGTCTCGGCATGAGCGACCAGATCGAGAACCGCATCATCGAAGCGAAGAGCCGCGGCATCTACGAAGCCCCGGGGCTGGCACTGCTGTTCATCGCCTACGAGCGCCTGGTCACCGGCATCCACAACGAAGACACGATCGAGCAATACCGCGACCATGGTCGCCGCCTTGGCCGCCTGCTCTACCAGGGCCGTTGGTTCGATCCGCAAGCGATCATGCTGCGGGAGACCGCCCAGCGCTGGGTTGCACGCGCCGTCACCGGCGAAGTGACGATCGAGCTGCGGCGTGGCAACGACTATTCGATCCTGAACACCGAGTCGCCCAACCTGACGTACCAGCCCGAGCGGCTGACCATGGAAAAGGGCGAATCGACGTTCTCGCCGGCGGACCGGATCGGCCAGCTCACGATGCGTAACCTCGACATCACCGATACGCGCGACAAGCTGAAGATCTACACGCAGACGGGTCTGTTGTCGTCCAAGCAGGGGGCGTCTCTCCCCCAACTCCAAAACGACGAAAAGTAAGCGCTTGACGCCTGGGGCGAGCTAGACCACCACCGGTTCGGGCTCCAGGCGAATGCCGAAACGTTCGTAGACACTGGTCTGGATCGCCTTGGCCAGCGTCATCACCTCGCCCCCGGTGACGGGGTTCGCCTTGCCGCCGCGATTGACGAGTACCAGCGCCTGCCGCTCATACACGCCGGCATTGCCCACCGACTTCCCCTTCCAGCCGCAGGCATCGATGAGCCAGCCGGCCGCCAGCTTGATGCTGCCGTCAGCCATCGGGTAGTGAACGATCTTGGGGTCGCGCGCGATGATGTCCGCGCACTGCTCCGCCGTCACAGTCGGGTTCTTGAAGAAACTGCCGGCGTTGCCGAGCACCCGCCAATCGGGCAACTTCGCACGCCGGATGGCGCACACCCAGTCGAAGATTTCGATCGGGTCCGGCGTGAAATTGCCGGTCTCGGCCATCTTGCGTTCAAGGTCGAGGTAGCCGACCACCGGCTTCCAGGGCTTGGGGAGCCTGAAACGCACCCGGGTGATCAGCGAGCGCCCCGCGAGCCCGAAGTCGTTTTCTCCGGCGGCCACGTGCTTGAACACCGAGTCCCGATAGCCGAAAGCGCACTGCGCCGCATCGAGTGTGAACGTCCGGCCGGTCTCGAGGTCGATCGCGTCGAGTGAATCGAAGCGATCCTGCAGTTCGACGCCATAGGCGCCAATGTTCTGAACGGGCGATCCGCCCACAGTGCCAGGAATCAGCGCGAAGTTCTCGAGCCCGGGGTAGCCCTGGTCCAGCGTCCAGCGAACGGTGTCGTGCCAGATCTCGCCGGCACCCGCCTCGACGATCCAGGCGCGTGAGGTTTCCTCCACCAGCCGCCGACCCTTGATTTCGACCTTCAGCACCAGCGGCTTCACGTCGCCGGTCAGCACGATGTTGCTGCCGCCGCCGAGCACGAACTTGGGCGCATCCCGCCATTTCTCGTCCGCCAGCAGCGCGACCACGTCGGCTTCTTCGCCAATGCGCACCAGATGCTGCGCGCGCGCGACGATGCCGAAGCTGTTGTGCTGTTGCAGCGGTACGTTGTGCTCCACGATCATGGGAGAATTGTCGCATTCGTGCGCCGCGCGGCACTGCGTGCGGCCCTCTTTTCATTCTGTTGCGCCGGAGCCTTCATGCCGTCTTTCGACACTGTTTGTGAACCCAACCTGCCCGAGGTCAAGAACGCAGTGGAGAACACCGCCAAGGAAATCGCCACCCGCTTCGACTTCAAGGGCACCGCAGCTGCCGTCGAACTCAAGGACAAGGAAATCACCTTGATCGGCGATGCCGAATTCCAGCTCGTGCAGGTCGAGGACATCCTGCGCAACAAGCTCACCAAGCGCAGCGTCGACGTGCGCTTTCTCGACAAGGGCGACGTCCAGAAGATCGGAGGCGACAAGGTCAAGCAGGTTTTCAAGATCAAGAACGGCATCGAATCCGAGACCGCCAAGAAGATCCAGCGGCTCATCAAGGACAGCAAGCTCAAGGTGCAAGCCGCGATCCAGGGCGATGCAGTGCGCGTGACCGGTGCCAAGCGCGACGACCTTCAAGCGGCGATGGCGCTGATCAAGAAGGACGTGGCCGACCTGCCCCTCACCTTCAACAACTTCCGCGATTGAGCGTCACGCCGTGAAGTCGCTCATTCCTGCGCTGCTCCTCGCGGCCTGCGGCTTTGCGCATGCCCAATCGGTCATGCTCACCGGCACGATTGGCAGCCGAGCGATCCTGATCGTGGACGGCAGCGCGCCGAAGACGGTGGCGGTCGGCGAAACCTTCCAGGGCGTCAAGCTCGTTGCCATGCAGGGCGACCAGGCGACCGTCGAGGCGGGCGGCAAGCGGGTTTCGCTGCGCATGGACACGCCGGTCAGCATCGGCGGCGGAGGCGGTGGGGCCGGTGGCACGCGCATCGTGCTGCCGGTATCGAGCGGCGGGCACTTCATGACGCAGGGCGCCATCAACGGCCGCGCCGTCAGCTTCATGGTGGACACCGGTGCCACTGCGGTCGCGATGTCCGAAGCCGACGCGCAGCGCATCGGCCTCGACTACACCAAGGGCCAGCCGGTGCAGATGAACACTGCCAATGGCACCACGCGTGCCTATCGTGTGCGACTCAATTCGGTTCGGGTCGGGGACGTCGAGGTCTACGACGTCGATGCGGTCGTCTCGCAGCAGCCGATGCCGTTCATCCTGCTGGGCAACAGCTTCATCAGCCGCTTTTCGATGCGGCGAGACGCGGACCAAATGGTCCTGGAAAAGCGGTACTAGATCGCGGCGGCTGTAACCACGATCTCGATCCTGTAGCCCGGGTTGGCCATCGCGGCCTGCACCGTTGCGCGCGGCGGCGTGTTGCCGGCCGGAATCCAGGCGTCCCAAACTTCGTTCATTGCGCCGATGTCGTTGATGTCGGCAAGGAAGATCTGCGTCATCAGGATGCGCGACTTGTCGCTGCCGGCCTCCGCCAGGAGGCGGTCAACCATCGCGAGCACCTGCGCGGTCTGGCCGCGGATGTCCTGTGTGGTGTCGTCGGGCACCTGACCGGCAAGATAGATGGTGCCGTTGTGAACGGCGGTTTCGCTCAGGCGCGGCCCGACGTGAAAGCGTTGGATGGTTCCCATGGTTTGCTCCTATTTCTTCTTGGAGCCGAGCTTCGACTCGGTACCGGCGGCCAGCCGGCGGATGTTTTCGCGGTGCCGCCAGATCAGCAGCAGGCTGATCGAGACCAGCGACAGCAGCACGATGAGGTCGAGCGGCCACGCAATCCGGCCGCCGATCAGGTAGTAAGCCGGCGCGAAGAAGGCCGCGACGATCGACGCCAGCGACGAATAGCGGAAGAACACGGCAATGATCATCCACGTGCAGCCGGTCGCCAGCCCCAGCAGCCAGTCGATGCCAAGCAGCGCACCAGCCGCAGTGGCAACGCCCTTGCCGCCCTGGAAGCCGAAGAACACCGGATATAGATGTCCGAGAAAGGCGGCAAAGCCGGCGACGGCCGCTGTGCCCTGCCCCATGTCCCACGCGGTGCCGTAGTGATGGACCAGGAAGACAGGGACCCATCCCTTGAGCGCATCGAGCAGCAAGGTCGCCAGCGCGGCACCTTTGTTGCCCGAGCGCAGCACATTCGTGGCGCCAGGATTCTTGCTGCCATAGCTCCGCGGATCGGCCATGCCGAGCGCCTTGCTGACGATGACCGCAAACGACAGCGACCCAAGCAGATACGAAAGAACGATCGTGAGGATCGTAGGAAGGTAGGAACTCACTTTGTCTCCGGGCCGGCAAACCCGGCGGCTCGCCTCCCAACGAGGCAGCCAGCTATTCTGCCAGCGCGCATTGCACCGGTTTCGCGTCGAGCAGCTTGACGCACACCTGCGGGTCGATGCCGACCAGATAGCCGCGCCGCCCGCCGTTGATGGCGATGCGTGGCAGGTCGAGGATGGTCGACTCGACATACACCGGCATCGCGCGGCGCGTGCCGAAGGGCGAGGTTCCTCCGACCAGGTAGCCGCTGTGGCGGTTCGCGACTTCCGGCTTGCACGGCTCGACCGACTTCGCGCCGATCTGCCGCGCAAGGTTCTTGGTCGACACCGTGCGATTGCCGTGCATCAGCACGAGCAGCGGCTTGGCGTCCTGATCCTGCATCACGAGCGTCTTGACCACGGTGAATGGGTCGAATCCGAGCACTTCGGCGCTATGCTGCGCGCCGCCGTGCTCGACGTACTCATAGGGATGCTCGGTGAAGGCGATGCCGTTCGCCCGCAACAACTGCGTTGCGGGCGTTTCGGAGACGTGCGTCTTTTTGCTCACGAGTTCAGGCAGCGGGGTCGCGCAACTCCCAGCGGATCTTGTCGATCTCTGCGAGCAGTTCCGGCGACAGCGTGGTGCCCCAGGCGTCGAGGTCTTCGTCGAGTTGAGCCACCGAGGTGACACCGATGATCGTGCTCGCGACCTGCCACTTGGTGTAGCAGAAGGCCAGTGCCAACTTTGCGGGCGTCATGCCATGCTCGCGGGCGAGCGCGTTGTAGCGGCGGGCGGCCACCAGGGCCTCGGCGCGACCCCAGCGTTGCTTGCGCACCGACTCGTAAGACGAAATGCGTGCACCCTTGGGCGCATCCGGTCCCTCGGTTCCGCTCTGGTCGTACTTGCCGGTGAGCAGGCCGAAGGCCAGCGGCGAGTAGGCCAAGAGCGAAACGCCCAGACGGTGCATGGTCTCGTCGAGGCCGTTTTCGAGCGCGCGGCTGATGAGGCAATAGACGTTCTGCACGCTCGCGACGCGCGGCAGGCCGTGTTGTTCGGCCAGGCGGACGAACTCATGGACGCCATACGGGGTCTCGTTCGACAGGCCGATCGCCCGCACCTTTCCGGCCTTGACCAGCTTGCCAAGCGCCTCGAGTTGTTCGTGAATCGAGGTCGCAGACGTTTCCTTCGTCGGGTCGTAGTAGATCGAACCGAAGGCCGGCACATGACGCTCCGGCCAGTGGATCTGGTAGAGGTCGATCACATCGGTCTTCAGCCGCTTGAGGCTGGCTTCGCACGACGCGGCGATGTCCGCCGCCGTCATGCCGCCGCCTTCGCGCACCCACGGCATGCCGCGCGAGGGGCCCGCCACCTTGGTCGCCAGCACGATCTTCTGGCGCAAGCCGGGGTTCTTGGCGAACCAGTTGCCGATGATGGTCTCGGTCGCGCCGAAGGTTTCCTTGCGGGCCGGAACGGCGTACATCTCGGCCGTATCGATGAAATCGACGCCGCGCTCGAGCGCGCGGTCCAGGATCGCATGGGCGGTGGGTTCGTTGACCTGCTCACCGAAGGTCATGGTGCCGAGGCAGATCGGCGTGACATGGAGGTCGCTCTGACCGAGTTGGATTTTTTGCATACGCGAAATGCTAACGCTTGCCGCGTTTCCTCCTCTCACACCCGTGCAGAGCGTCGGCGGAGTGCGTCGCATGCGCGCTCCGCCAGCTAGACATTACTCGTAGACGAGCGAGTACAACACGCGAGACTTGGCTGGGCCGGGACCGGCGGGCCCAGTCGCCACGTATTCCGCGACGTACTTCAGCTCAGCCGACCCTCCTTCAATGGCAACCGGCGTGGAGCCCTGCAAGTCCCAGCGGCGATTGAGCTGGATGACGGTGTAATAACCGAGGTCGCCCGGAGTTACGAGGCCGATCTGGACGTTGGGCGCGCCGCCAGCGTCCAGTATCAGATTGCCGGTTTCCATGTCGATCTCGCGATGCGCTTCAAAGAGTGCACGGACACTGTTCGCGCCGGGCGTGCAATCGGTCAGGAAGATGCTGAATGGCGTGGAGCCTGCGCGCTGACCCGCCTTTTTCAGAGCCGAAACCGACACGGTCGGCAACGGCACAAGAAAGCTGCTGGCCCCGGTGCGGTTGCCGTTGATGGTGCAGGTCTGCCCGGTGACGGTGCCGCCGAAGGAAATGACGCCGTCCTCGGCAAAGGCAGCGGGGGCGGCCATTGCCGTCCCGGCCAGGATCAGGGCGGAAAGAAGTTTTCGATTCATTTGGGGTCCTTCACTAAGTCGAAGACAGGTATGAACTCGGCAAGGCCTTGATCCAAGGCTCACCAAGCGAGGGGCGCCGATTGGACTGGCGCGCGGAGTGCACATCCATAGGAAAGATCTGAAAAGAAGACTGTCGGCATGCCCCTCGACGTGTCGTACACCGGACTGCACGGGCACCGGGCCATCCGTATCATTCGAGCCCGATGTACCAAGCCCTCCGCGTTTCCCGCAGCGAATTCGTCCCCGTTCGCAACCTGAGCTATCACGTGCGCCAGTGGGGCGAGCCTTCCACCGACCGGCCGCCGCTGGTGCTGCTGCACGGCTGGATGGACGTGGCCGCATCGTGGCAATTCGTGGTGGACGCCATGAAAGACGAACGCTGGGTCATCGCGCCTGACTTTCGCGGGTTCGGGCTTACCGACGGCGGCAAGGTCGACAACTACTGGATGCCCGACTACCTCGCCGATCTCGACTGGCTGCTCGACCACTACGCGGGCGACCGTCCGATCGACCTGGTCGGCCACAGCATGGGTGGCAACGTCTCGATGCAGTACTCGGGCGTGCGGCCGCAGCGCATCCGCCGGCTGGTCAACCTTGAAGGCTTCGGTATGCCGGCCCTCAAGCCCGAGCAGGCGCCCGAGCGCTACGGCAAGTGGATCGACGAGATCAAGCGCCTGCATCGCGGCGAAATGAATCTCGCGAGCTATTCAGCGGTCGATGGCGTCGCCCGCCGGCTCATGAAGACCAATCCACGCCTTTCGCAGGACAAGGCGGACTGGCTCGCCGCGCACTGGTCGGTCGCCAAGCCGCACGGCGATAGCGGCGACCGCTGGGAAATCCTCGGCGATCCGGCGCACAAGATCATCAATGCCCACATCTTCCGGGTCGACGAAATGCTGGCGCTCTATGCCAGCATCACCGCGCCGGTGCTGGCGGTCGAAGCCTCCGACGACAGCCTTTCCCTGTGGTGGAAGGGTCGGTATTCGCTGGACGAATACCACGAGCGCCTGAAAAAAATCCCCGACGTGCGCATCGGCCGCGTCGAAGACGCCGGCCACATGCTGCATCACGACCAGCCTGCCCGCGTTGCCGAGCTGATCGAGGATTTCTTCGCTGCTTGATGCCCCCTGCCGGGGCGCCGCCATGCTGGGGACCCGGCCTTCCACGACATGAGAAAATGCGCGGTTTTCCCCGAATACCGTCAGGACACCCCATGGATGCAGAGCAAATCAACCAAATCGGCGCAACCCTTGCGGACCTGAGCGCCCGCACGGTCGATTTACGGAGGTATCTTTGACTACGATGCCAAGGCCGAACGTCTGAGGACGGTCAACGCATCGCTCGAAGATCCGAACGTCTGGAACGATCCGAAGAAGGCCCAGGAACTGGGCAAGGAAAAGAAGTCGCTCGATGACGTGGTCGTCACCATCGACCGGCTGACCAGCGGCCTCTCGGACAACACCGAGCTCTACGAGATGTCGAAGGAAGAAGGCGACGTCGACGGGCTGCAGGCCATCGCCGATGACGCCGCCAAGCTCGAAGGCGACATCAAGCAGCTCGAATTCCGTCGGATGTTCAGCAATCCGGCCGATCCGCTCAACGCCTTCGTCGACATCCAGGCCGGCGCCGGCGGCACAGAAGCCTGCGACTGGGCCAGCATGCTGCTGCGCCAGTACCTCAAGTACGCCGAGCGCAAGGGCTTCAAGACGCAGATCGAAGACGAAACGCCCGGTGATACCGCCGGCATCAAGAGCGCCACGATCAAGGTGGAAGGCGATTACGCATTCGGCCTGCTGCGCACCGAAACCGGCGTCCACCGTCTGGTCCGCAAGTCGCCTTTCGACTCGTCGGGCGGACGCCACACCAGCTTCGCTAGCATCTTCGTCTACCCGGAAATCGACGATTCGATCGAGATCGAGATCAATCCGGCCGATGTGCGCACCGACACCTATCGCGCCAGCGGCGCGGGCGGACAGCACATCAACAAGACCGACTCTGCCGTGCGTCTGACGCACATCCCAACGGGCATCGTCGTGCAGTGCCAGGACGGCCGCAGCCAGCACAGCAACCGCGACGTTGCCTGGAAGCGTCTGCGCTCGCGCCTGTACGACCATGAGATGCGCAAGCGCATGGAAGAGCAGCAGAAGCTCGAAGACAGCAAGACCGACGTGGGCTGGGGCCACCAGATCCGCAGCTACGTGCTGGACAACAGCCGCATCAAGGACTTGCGCACCAACGTCGAGATCTCGGCGACACAGAAGGTGCTCGACGGCGACCTCGATCCGTTCATCGAAGCCTCGCTGAAGCAAGGCGTCTGATGAAAGGCCCGATGCACAAGGTAGAAGCGCTCATCTTCGACATGGACGGCACCATGATCGACTCCATGCCATGGCATGCCAAGGCATGGGTCGAGTACGGGGTGCGCAAGGGCCTCGCGATCGACGTGCCGCACTTCATGCGCCGCACCACCGGCCGCACTGCATTCGAATGCGCGTGCGAGCTGATGGGCCGCGAAGTGACCGAGGCCGAGAGCGCCGAGATCACGCACGAGAAGGAATCGATCTACCGCGAACTCTTCGGCGCGCAGTTCCGCGAGGTGACCGGATTCAGCGCCTTCGCGAAGTCCGCGGCGGAAAAAGGGCTGAAGATCGCGGTCGGCACCGCGGGCGACAAGCACAACATCGCCTTCACCCTCACGAACCTGCGGCTCGATCCGCACCCGCACGCGATCGTCGGCGGCGATGAGGGCCTGCCGGGCAAGCCGGAGCCAGCGATCTTCCTCGAAGCCGCCAGGCGCATCGGCGTTGCGCCGTCGCGCTGCGTCGTCTTCGAAGACGCCCCCTTCGGCATCGAAGCCGCCCGCCGCGGCGGCATGATGGCCGTCGCCGTGTGCACGACCCACAGTGCCGCAGAACTCGCAGGGCCGCATGTCATTGCGGCCGTGCGCGACTACAACGAACTCGCCAACTCAAACTTCCTGGAGACATTCGATGCTGTTGCGTGATGCCCAAGACCAGCCCGTCGCGATCCGCCGCGAGGACTACAGCGCGCCTGCCTACTGGATCGACACGGTCGACCTCACCTTCGACCTGGACCCCGCCAAGACGCGCGTGCTCAACCGCATGCGCCTGCGCCGCAATCCGCAGGTCGCACCCGAACCCCTTCGCCTCGATGGCGACGAGCTGAACCTCGCGCGAGTACTCGTCGACGGCCAGGGCGCGTCCTTCCGCATGGAAGCCGACCAGCTCGTGATCGACAACCTGCCCGACGCCTTCGAGCTGGAAATCTTCACCACCTGCTGCCCGAACAAGAACACCAAGCTCATGGGCCTGTTCGTGAGCGAGGACACCTTCTTCACGCAGTGCGAAGCCGAAGGCTTCCGCCGCATCACCTACTTCCTCGACCGTCCGGACGTGATGGCGAGCTACACCGTCACGATTCGCGCATCGAAGGCCGCGTATCCGGTGCTGCTGTCCAACGGCAATCTCGTCGAGCAGGGCGATCTGCCCGAAGGCCGCCACTTCGCGAAGTGGGTCGACCCCTTCCGCAAGCCGAGCTATCTGTTCGCGCTCGTCGCGGGCAAGCTGGTCGCGCGCGAACAGCGCATCAAGGCGCGCAGCGGCAAGGACCATCTGCTGCAGGTGTACGTGCGCGCCGGCGACCTCGACAAGACCGAGCACGCGATGAACTCGCTGATCAACTCGGTGATGTGGGACGAAGCGCGCTTCGGCCTCTCACTCGATCTCGACCGCTTCATGATCGTCGCGACCAGCGACTTCAACATGGGCGCGATGGAAAACAAGGGCCTGAACATCTTCAACACGAAGTACGTTCTCGCCAACCAGGCCACCGCGACCGACGCCGACTACGGCAACATCGAAAGCGTCGTCGGCCACGAGTACTTCCACAACTGGAGCGGCGACCGCGTGACCTGCCGCGACTGGTTCCAGCTCTCGCTGAAGGAAGGCCTCACCGTCTTCCGCGACCAGGAATTCAGCCAGGACCTCTGCGAGGAGGCCTCCGCCCGCGCGGTCAAGCGCATCGAGGACGTCCGCGTGCTGCGCACCGCGCAGTTCCCGGAAGACGCCGGCCCGATGGCCCACCCGGTGCGGCCCGACAGTTACATCGAGATCAGCAACTTCTACACCGTCACCATCTACGAGAAAGGTGCGGAGGTGGTGCGCATGATGCAGACGCTGGTCGGCCGCAAGGGCTTCGAGCGCGGTATCACGCTGTACTTCGAGCGCCATGACGGCCAGGCCGTCACCTGTGACGATTTCGCGCAGGCAATTGCCGATGCCAATCCCGATTCGGACCTCGCCCGCCTGCTACCGCAGTTCAAGCGCTGGTACAGCCAGGCCGGCACGCCGCGCCTCACCGCGCATGGCGTCTACGACTCGGCGGCACGCACCTACACGCTGAGCTTCGTGCAAAGCTGCCCGCCCACCCCGGGCCAGCCAGTCAAGGAGCCTTTCGTCATCCCCGTCAACGTCGGCCTGCTCGGCACGGACGGCCGCGAACTGCCGGTGCAGCTCGAAGGCGACGCCGAGGCCACCCAAGGCACACGCACGCTGGTGCTCACGCGCGCGGGCGAACAGCTGACCTTCGTCAACGTCGACGTCGAACCGGTGCCGTCGATCCTGCGCGGCTTCAGCGCGCCGGTGATCCTCGACTACGACTACAGCGACGCCCAGCTGCTCACGCTGCTCGCCAACGACACCGACCCTTTCAACCGCTGGGAAGCCGGCCAACGTCTGGCCCTTCGAGCCGCGCTGCGCGCCATCGCGACGCCTGGGGACACGCACGAGCCGCCGCTGAACAACGCCTTCGTCGAAGCAATGCGCAGCGTGCTGCGCCATCCGCAGCTCGATGCCGCGTTCAAGGAACTGGTGCTGACGCTGCCATCCGAGACCTACATCGCCGAACAGCTCGACGTGGTCGATCCGCAGCGCGTGCATGCGGTGCGCGAAGCCATGCGCGCCCAGCTCGCCACCGCCCTCTTCGCCGACTGGGAGCAGGCTTACGAGCAGAACCGCGACACGGGCGCCTATACGCCTGACCCGGTCTCCTCGGGACGCCGCGCGCTCGCCGGCATGGCCCTCGTGAACCTGTGCCTTGCCGCGCGAACCTCGGGCGATGCCATCTGGCCCGGCAAGACGTTGCAGCGCTTCAAGGACGCGGGCAACATGACCGACCGCTTCAACGCGCTCAGCGCGCTGGTGTCGTCGGGCCACGCACTCGCCGCGCAGGCGCTCGCACGTTTCCACGAGATCTTCAAGAACGAGGCGCTGGTCATCGACAAGTGGTTCTCGCTGCAAGCCGGTGCACCGGACCGCGGCGGCGACATCCTGCCGCTGGTCAAGCAGCTCATGAAGCACCCGGATTTCTCGATCAAGAACCCGAACCGCGCCCGCAGCGTGATCTTCAGCTACTGCAACGCCAATCCGGGCGCCCTGCACCGTACGGACGCCGCGGGTTACGTCTTCTGGAGCGATCGTGTAATCGAACTCGACGCGATCAACCCGCAGGTGGCCGCCCGTCTCGCGCGTGCGCTCGACCGTTGGAGCAAGCTCGCCGAGCCATACCGCAGCGCCGCCCGCGAGGCCATTGCGCGCGTGGCCGCGCGGCCCGACCTCTCCAAAGACACCCTCGAAGTGGTCACACGCGCGCTAGCGATCTGACCTCCCCAAAGGAAATCCATGGCTCAGAAAATTTCACTCACCCGCTACCTCGTCGAACAGCAACGCGCCGACGGACTCATCCCCGGCCAGCTCCGGCTGCTGCTCGAAGTGGTCGCACGCGCCTGCAAGAGCATCAGTCAGGCGGTCAACAAGGGAGCGCTCGGCGGCGTGCTCGGCAGCGCCGAGAGCGAGAACGTGCAGGGCGAAATCCAGAAGAAGCTCGACATCATCGCCAACGAGGTGCTGATCGAGGCCAACGAATGGGGCGGCCACCTCGCCGCCATGGCCAGCGAGGAAATGGACAGCATCCACCTGGTGCCCAACCGCTACCCGCAGGGCGAATACCTGCTGCTATTCGATCCGCTCGATGGCTCGTCGAACATCGACGTCAACGTCAGCATCGGCACCATCTTCAGCGTGCTGCGCAAGCCCGAGAACGGCCACGGCCAGGGCGTTCAGGAATCCGACTTCCTGCAAGCCGGCAGCAAGCAGGTCGCCGCAGGCTATTGCATCTACGGCCCGCAGACCACGCTGGTGCTCACCGTCGGCAACGGCGTCGCGATGTTCACGCTCGACCGCGAACAGGGCTCTTTCATGCTGACGCAGGAAGACATCAAGATCCCGGCCGACACCAAGGAATTCGCGATCAACATGAGCAACATGCGCCACTGGGACGCCCCGGTGAAGCGCTACATCGACGAATGCCTGGCCGGCAAGGAAGGCCCGCGCGGCAAGGACTTCAACATGCGCTGGATCGCCAGCATGGTGGCCGACGTGCATCGCATCCTGATGCGCGGCGGCGTCTTCATGTATCCGTGGGACAAGCGCGAGCCCGAAAAGGCCGGCAAGCTGCGCCTGATGTATGAAGCCAACCCCATGAGCTGGCTCGTGGAACAGGCTGGTGGCGCCGCCACCAACGGTCGCCAACGCATCCTGGACATCGCGCCAACCAAGCTGCACGAACGTGTCGCTGTGGTTTTGGGGTCAAAAAATGAGGTCGAGCGGGTAACGGGCTACCACGACCCGCTATAATCGAGGGCTTAGCCGGTGTAGCTCAGTCGGTAGAGCAGCTCATTCGTAATGAGAAGGTCGGGTGTTCGAATCATCTCTCCGGCACCAAAAATGAAAAGGTCCTGTTGTCGATGGCAACAGGACCTTTTTCTTTGGCTTAAGAGCAGTCTGATGGGTCGCGTCAAGCGGGACCGATAAAGTCCGATTTCTTCGTCAATCAGGCGAAGATCGCTTCAAATCAAGCTGTCACACACCGAGAAGAGAACGGCGAGATCACCCAAAAGGTGGTCTCGCACGCTCCACCGGCTTCAGTCGTGCATCAGCTCCTGCATCAATTCCCTCACGATCGACAAGCCCGGCGCCTCGGTGCGGCGGCGCAGCGTCACCAGTCCGAAACGGGCGACGCGATCGATCGGCGGCGTCATCTTCAGTTCGACCAGATCCGGCGCAGCGGCCCGAATGGCCAGTAGCACCGCATCGCTCTGCCGCGCAACGTCGACGAGGCTCGCGACCTCCTCGCATTGCACGGTCACGCATCGCTCAGGGTGCGCTTCGGGGCCGTAGCTTTCGATCAACCCGCGCGCAACCTCGTCGCTGAGCGGCGTCGAAGCGATCGGATAGCGCTGCACCATCTCGAAGGTCACGCCCTTGCGCAGACGCGTCAGCGGATGGCCACGCCGGCACATGAAAACGCCGCGCATTTCTCGAAGCTCGCTCACCTGGAGATCGTCCGCCGGCTTGAGCGACCGGGCATCGACCACCAGCGCATCCAGCAGCCGGTCGCGCAACGACTGCGCCAGCATGTCCGTCCCGCCGCGCGCGATGACCACCCGTACCTTCGGATGCCGTGTCGCCATGCGCATGAGCAGCGGCGTCATCAGCATCGCGCCGGGTCCCGACCCCATGCCGATGCGAAGCACGCCGCCGCGGCCTTCCCGCATCCGGCGGCCGCTGTCGCGCAATTCCCCGGCTTCGAACACGAGTTGCCCGGCACGCGCGACGACCTCACGGCCGAAGGCGGTGAGCTCGATTCGCCGCCCGACCCGGTCGAACAGCGGCATCCCGAGCTCATCCTCCAGGGCACGGATGCTCCGGCTGAGCGCCGGTTGGGTGATGTAGAGCGCCTGCGCGGACTTGCTGAACGACCCGCTTTCCGCCAGCGAAATCAGGTGCCTGAGCTGAACAAGCGTCATGGGAAACCTCGCCTGGATGTATGCATTGAACTCATGCTATTTCGCACAACAATGCATTGGATGTTCTCATGACTCACTCCTACGATGCGAGCGCGGCCCGATTTCCGGTCACGCCTTCGTCATCCAACACACGTAGACGCTCTCGCCAGCGCACCCAGGAGTCCCATGAAACAGTTCTTCCAGCGTTCCATCGCCGGTCTGCTCCTGGCAGCGGCAGGCGCCGTGTTCGCCCAGGGCTATCCCACCAAGACAGTCAATCTCATGGTGCCGTACCCCGCGGGCGGCCCGTCGGACGCCGCTGCGCGCATCTTCACCGCGCCGCTCGGCAAGGAACTGGGCCAGCCGGTGATCGTCGAGAACCTCGGCGGCGCCTCCGGGGCGATCGCAGCGCAGAAGGTGCTTTCAGCGCCAGCCGACGGCTACTACCTCTTCCAGGGTTCGCCCAATGAAGTGATCCTTGCGCCCCTGGCCAACGCGGCGGTCAAGCTCAAGGCCGAGGACTTCCGGCTGGTCCACCCGATGACCGATGCGGTGATGGTCTTCGTCGCGCGCAAGGACCTGCCGGCCAACAGCGTCGACGAGCTGATCGCGCTCGCACGCAAGTCCAAGGACAAGCCGCTCACCTACGGCAGCGTCGGTGTCGGATCGCTCTACCACCTGATCATGGAAGACGTGCAGCACCGCACCAGTACGCAGATGATTCATGCGCCCTACAAGGGCAACGCCCCGCTCCTGACCGACATCGGCGGCGGCCAGGTGGATTTCGCGGTGCTGGTCTACAGCGCGGCGATGGGCGCGATGGCCGACCAGGGCCGCCTCAAACTGCTCGGCCAGCTCGGCGCACAGCGCTCCGAACTGCTCAAGGACGTACCGACCGTGAGCGAAGGCAAGGAGCTCAAGGACTTCTCGTACAAGATCTGGAGCGGCTTCATGGTGCCGAAGAACACACCTGAAGACGTGGTGCAGCGTCTGCACAAGGCCATCGGCGCGACGCTGAAGGACCCGTCGGTGCGTTCGCAACTGGCGGTGCAGACACAGCTCGCCTCCCCTCCGATGACGTTGGCGGAAGCTGCCAAGTTCTACGAAACTGAAACCGCTCGCTACCGCGCGATCGCCAAAACCATCAATCTGCAGCCGCAGTAAGGAAACCCGATGACCAACGCCCTGCTCGACCAACTGCACCAACAGGCCGACGAATTCATCGGACTGCGCCGCGACATCCACCAGCATCCCGAACTCGCCTTCGACGAGCACCGCACGTCCTCGCTGGTGGCCGAGAAGCTCGAAGCGTGGGGCTATGAGGTCGAGCGCGGCCTCGGTGGCACGGGCGTCGTCGGCCGCATGGTCCGGGGCAGTGGCAAGCGCCAGCTTGGCATCCGCGCCGACATGGACGCCCTGCCGATCGACGAAGCCACCGGCCTCGCCTATTCGAGCTGTCATTCGGGTGTGATGCACGCCTGCGGGCACGACGGTCATACGGCGATGCTGCTCGCGGCCGCCCATCATCTGGCCCATCGCGGCCGCTTCGACGGCACGCTGAACCTGATCTTCCAGCCGGCCGAAGAAGGTGGCGGCGGCGCGCTGCGGATGATGGAAGACGGCCTCTTCGACAAGTACCCCTGCGACGCGGTCTTCGCGATGCACAACATGCCCGGCATGCCGCAGGGCCGGCTCGTGCTGCGCGAAGGCGCGGCGATGGCTTCGTCGGACTACGCCACGGTCACGCTGACCGGCGTGGGCGGACACGGCGCGCTGCCGCATCGCACCGCCGACCCCATCGTCGCCGCGGCGAGCATCGTGATGGCGTTGCAGACCATCGTGTCGCGCAACATCGATCCGTTGCAGATGGCGGTGGTCACGGTGGGCGCGATCCACGCCGGCAAGGCCAACAACGTGATTCCACAGACCGTAACGCTCGAACTCAGCGTCCGCGCGCTCGACCGCGAGGTCCGCACCACGCTGGAGAAGCGCATCAAGTCGGTCATTCAGTCGCAGGCCGAAAGTTTCGACGTGCAGGCGAAGGTCGACTGGCGGCCCGGGTACGCGGTGCTCGTCAATACGCCGGAGGAAACCGCCTTCGCACGCGAGGTGGCCACCGAGCTGGTGGGCGCCGATCGCGTCACGCTGCAGGGACAGCCGCTGTCCGGCAGCGAAGACTTCGCGTTCATGCTCGAGAAGGTGCCGGGCAGCTATGTGCTGATCGGCAACGGCGACGGAGAAGGCGACGGCCATGGCGCCTGCATGGTCCACAACCCGGGCTACGACTTCAACGACGCCAATGTCGCGATCGGCTCCGCCTATTGGGTGTTGCTGGCAGAACGCTTTCTTCGCGTGTGATCAGAAGCTGAGCTTCATGCCGAGGTCATAGCCGCTCGAGTTGCGATTGGCATCGGTGATGCTTCCGTTCACCGCCGCCGTCGAGCCGCCGCTGTTGTTTACGCGCGCATAGGTGGCGTAGACCGCGGTGCGCTTCGAGAAGTTGTAGACGTAGCCGAAGGCCCATTTGCGCGCGGTCGGATCGCTCACCGCATCGGTGCCGTAGGTGGACCACGAGACCTTGATCTGGTCGAACCCGATGGGCACGATCGCGCCGACCAGATAGCCCGTGCCGGTCAGCTCCCCGACCTTGTCCACCTTGTCGCGGTAGTAGCCGCCCATGACCTTCACGACCTTGAAGTCCCACGAGACGCCGAGGTTGGCCGAATCGATGTCGCCGTTGGTGGTCGTGCGTGCGAACTTCGTCCTGCCGGCCGCCAGGGCGATCGCGAACGGTCCGTTGGCATAGCCGACACGCCCGCTGTAGCCGTTGCCGTCGTCCTCGATCGGCGAAGGCGATCCGTTCTCGCCGTAGTAGTACTCCACCTCGCCGAAGAATCCACCAAGATTGGGCGGCAGGTAGTACGCAACGATGTTCGATGCGCGCGTGGACGTGGGCCCGCCGATCGAGCCGGCCTGCGGCTGGCTGGTGCCGACGCCGTTGTTGCTGAAGGGATCGACGTCGGTGCGGTTGCGGTAGTGCGCCGTGAAGTCGCGGCCCGCGCGCACTTCGCCCCAGAAGTCCATCAGGCTGACCGTCGCGCGACGATTGAAGTTGAATCCGCCGACGGAGCCGTTCGACTGGTTGTTGGTGTTGGTCGTGCCTGTCGAGCCGTCGTCGATGTTCAGGCCCGCTTCCAGCCAGAACCCCGCGGCCATCCCGCCGCCCAGATCCTCCACGCCGCGAAACCCGAGCCGCGATGCGGTGTTGCCGCCGCTGTAGAGCTGGGACTTGCTCGCGATGCTGCCGCTGCCGTAGCCGTAGGTCACGTCGGCGATGCCGAAGAGCGTGACGCTGCTGCCGCCACTGAAACTCTGGACCGCGCTGGTCTGCGCTGACGCCATGCCGGCCGCGCTCAGCGCGCCCACGGCAAAGGTGGCAAGGGTGACTCTCCTCATCTCGGTATCCCTCCGGACGTTGGTTGGCACTCCGGCGGCATGATAGACGAGTCGCAAGTTTCAATGGGTGTCACAACCGACTGCTACCACCTCCCGTCGTGCCTCCAGAACAATGGTCAGCAACCAATCCAAAGGAGACACCGATGACACGCAAGATCCTGATGCTCTGCGGCGACTACGCGGAGGACTACGAAACCATGGTGCCGTTCCAGGCCCTGCTGGCGGTGGGCCACACCGTCCACGCGGTGGCGCCGGACAAGAAGGCCGGCGACTGGGTGCACACCGCCATCCACGATTTCGAAGGCGCACAGACCTACAGCGAGAAGCCGGGACACCGCTTCACGCTCAACGCCAACTTTGCCGATGTGCATCCCGAGGCCTACGACGCGCTGGTGATCCCGGGCGGCCGTGCGCCGGAATACCTCCGGATGAACACCCGTGTGGTCGAGATCGCGCGCCATTTCCTGGAAGCCGACAAGCCGCTGGCCGCCGTCTGCCACGGCGCCCAGTTGCTGGCAGCCACGGGGCTGCTCAAAGGCCGCAAGGTCTCCGCCTACCCTGCTTGCCAGGTCGAGGTGGAACTGGCCGGCGCCGAATACATGGGTATTCCAGTCGACCAGGCAGTGACCGACCGCAACCTCGTCACCGCACCGGCATGGCCGGCGCATCCGGCGTGGATCGGGCAGTTTCTGAAGGTGCTCGGTACGCGCATCGAGACCTGAGCCAGCGGCGATAGCAGCGATCGAACGGCGGCGCTACAGTCATGCACCGCGTCGCCCGCCCTGCCACAGGAGAAGACTCATGTGCGAAGTTTTCATCAGCGCCGATCCCCAGAGCTACGACAGCCGGACACGCTCGGTCCGTCTTCATGGCGTGGTCACGAGCATCCGGCTCGAGAACCTCTTTTGGCAGGTGCTGGAAGAAATCGCCGCCCGCGACGACATGGGCGTGGTGCAGCTGATCGAGAAGCTGTACGACGAACTGGTTGCGGCGCGCGGGGAAGTCGGCAACTTCGCGTCCTTCCTGCGCGTGAGCGCGCTGCGCTACGAGGCCATGGTGGCGCAGGGTCGCATCCCGGGCGACACCTCGGTGGCGATCCGCTCGCTCGACGCTCAGGCGGTGCTTCGCGATCTGCCCCAAGGATGGGGACGCAGGGCACCGGGCCGCGTGATGGCCTGACGGCCGTCTCGATCCGCCGGGCTTCTACAGAAGCTCTTTCAGTTTGGCCCGCAGCCGGCTGATCGCCTGGCTGTGAAGCTGGCATACGCGGCTCTGGCTCACTTCAAGAATCGCGCCGATCTCGCGCAGGTTCAGCTCTTCTTCGTAGTAGAGGTTCAACAGGAGCTGGTCGCGCTCCGGCAGTTCCTGGATCGCTTCCACCAGCTGATGGCGGAAGCCGCTTTCGAGCAATTGCTCCAACGGATCGTCGCTGCTGCGCTGGCTGCGTCGCGCGTCCTGCGCATGCAGGTCGATGAACGGGTTCTCGGATTCGCCCTTGGCGAAGTCCTCCACGTAGAGAAGCTGACAGCCCTGAATCTCCTGCAGGAGCGACTGGTAGGCCTCCAGCTCCATCTTGAGTTCCTTGGCGATCTCGCCCTCGCTGGGCGGCCGGCCGAGGCGATGCTCGAGCTTCTGGATGGCCTTCTCCACGTTCCGCGCGGACTGGCGCAGTCCGCGCGAGCCCCAGTCGCTGGAGCGCAGTTCGTCGAGCATCGCGCCGCGGATTCGCTGGCTCACGAAGGTCTCGAACTGCGCACCCTTGTTGTCCTGGTAGCGGCTCGATGCGTCCAGCAGGCCGATCATGCCGGCCTGGATCAGGTCGTCGAGTTCGACGCTGGCGGGGAGCTTGGCGATCATCTGCAGTGCGATGCGGCGCACCAGCGGCTGGTGCTGCTCCAGCAGATGGGACTTCTCGATGGTTCCCTGGGCGGTGTACACGTGCGGTCCTTGTTGCGTTGTTCGGGTTGATCTGCTTTACGCGACGGCGGCGCTCGGCATGTGGAGTGCGCGCGTCGCGGTCATCGCGATGCGGCTGTCGTTCATGGCGTGGTCGTTCGTGCGCGGGGTTCGTGCGGGTGCGCGCCACGGCCATCGCAGCACATCGGAAGCGATTCGACGGAAGTCCACTGCGGCCGGACTTGCCGGAAAAGCCTCGACCACCGTGCGGCCGAGGCGCCGCGCGTCGGCATGGTGCGCATCGGCATGAACCCAGCCCGCCGGCTCCAGCGATACCGCGAGATAGCGGCTGCCGGTGTTGGCGAGATTGGTCATGATCTTCTGCGCCTCGTCGATGCCCGATGCGCGGTTGACCAGGAAGCGAAGCTGCATCAGGCCGTGCGCATAGTGCAGGCGCTTGATGCCCGCGTAGGCCGTCGTGACGGAGGCTGCGTTGGGCTGCAGCACCAGCACCAGCTCGTCCGCCTGTTGCGCGAGTGGCGACAGCCGCCCTTCTTCGTCGAGCGCGGCATCGATCAGCACCACCCCGCTATGGCGGAACGCCCGCGGATCGGCTGATGGATGCGGCGTCGGCAGCACTTCCACGCCGCATTCAGCCGCCACGCCCGGCACTTCGATGCCCCACACGGCAGCGACGGAACCGTGGCCGGGACGCTGCTCGTCGACCAGCGACACATCCTTGCCCTGATGCACCAGCGCCGCCGCGAGATTCATCGCGGTGGTCGTCACGCCATCGCCGCGGCTCATGCCGGCGATCGCAATGACGCGCGTCTGCGTGTTCGCCAGGAGGCGGCGCAGTCCGTCCGCCTGATCCGCAACCAGCTTGCTCATGCGGTGCTCCTCAAGCCTGCTTCTCGATGGCGCGCAGTTGCGACTGGATCGGCGCGGTCGATTCCGTGCCGAGGGCCTCCAGCAGCACGAAGAGCTTGCTCACGCCCAGGTACAGCGCATTGCCTGTGAGCGGCCGGCTCGAACGCGCGGGGCGGCCGGTCAACTCGTTGAGCAGCATGCGCGCGCGGTCTGCCCATTCGCCCTTGGCGTGCAACAGGCGCCACGCAGTCGTGGTCACCTGGCCCGCGATCAACAGGCGCTTCAGCATGTCCGGATCGCCGAGTTCGCCCATGCCGCCCGCGAGCTGCAACCCTTGGCGAATCAGGCGGAAGCACGGCTCAGCATCGGCGGCCCAAGCCTGCCACTGCGCGAGCTGGCGCGCCGTGACGCGCATGTCCACGTTCGAGAGCAGGCAGGTCTGCGCGAGGATCTTCTGGCCGCGCTCGTCGAGCACTCGCCGCACCACGCCGCACAACGGCGGCAGTGCGGGCTTGTCCGCACTCACGCGCAGCTGGACCATCGCATGGGCTTCGCACTGCATCGCCGGCTTGCCCTTGAAGACGGTAGGCACCGGCTCGCTGAATTCGGCATCGATGCGCGCCAGTGCGCTCGACTCACCGGTGCGCAGCTCGATCACGCTGGTGGAGCCGGGCACGCGCGCAAGCCACTGCTGGTTCTGGGACTGCCATTCGGCCATCAGTTCGACTGCGGGCATCCGCGGCAGCAAGTGCACCACCGGCTTGCCCAGCGCCTGCTGGCGCAGCCACTGCACCTGGCGCGCGCCGGGCTTGCGGCGCGCATCGGTGCTTCGCGTCGCCGCGGTGGAGAGCCATTGGTTCGGTGCCGACAGCGGCTGGCCGCTGCGGTCCGACAGCAGAAGGCTGCTCTGGCACTCGTAGACATCGTCCCCTGCGTTCGAGCGAAGACCCACCTGACCCGACAAGGCGAGCACGTGGCTGTCGCAGCCGACGGCGATCTCGCTGCGGGCGTGAACCATCAGGTCGTCCTGCACCGCCTTCTGGCTGATGCTTTCGTCACCGGCATGGCGCCACAGACGACGCGCTGCCTCGAAGCCGATCTGCGCGCCGGCCAATGCACCGGCGGCGGTCGCCAGTTCCTGCGCGTCGTGCGCCATCGCGCGGATGAGGTTCTGGTACTGCGTGCGCAGGCGATCGGCCTCGGCCTGTGCCTGCACCACCTGCGCCGAGGGTGCCGCGCCTGCGGGCTCGTCGTGCATCTCGACTTCCGAAGGCACGAACAGCGGGTTATGGCGTCGCGGCTGGAAGACGCTGTCCACCAGTTGCGCGCGATCGGCGGGCATCAGGTTCTCGGGCACCTTCTGGCCGCTGGAGATGTAGTGCACCGGCAGGCGATGGCGGATCACGGTGTCGATCAGCGCGCCCGGGTGCGTGGACTCATCCATCTTCGTGAAGATGCAGCCTGCAAGCTCGTTGCCGCCGCCGTGGCGATAGGCGTGCACCACTTCGTTGAGGGTGTCGCCGTGGCTCGTCGCGTTCAGCAGCAGCAGCCGCTTCACCGGCCGATGCGTGCTGCATAGCATCGCGATCTGGTCCGACACGGCGCGGTCGCGTTGGCTCATGCCCACGGTGTCGATGAGCACCATGTGCTTGTCGCGCAGATCCTGCAGCACCAGATGCAGGTCGGCAGCGTCCTTCACGCCGTAGACCGGCACATCGAGAATCTGGCCGTAGATGCGCAACTGCTCGTAGGCGCCGATCCGGTAGCTGTCGGTGGTCACCAGCGCGAGCTTGTCGGCGCCGAAGCGCATCACGCAGCGCGCGGCCAGCTTGGCGGTGGTGGTGGTCTTGCCGACGCCGGTCGGGCCCATCAGGGCGTACACGCCGCCTTGCGACAGCAGCGCGTCTTCGTCTTCATGCACCGGCAGCGCGCGGATCAGCTCCGAGCGCGCGAAGGCCATGCCCTGTGCGTAGGTCTGGCCGGTGGGCAGCTTCTCGAGCAGCGCCTTCGACAGACGCGCGCTGAAGCCTGCGCCGAGCAGCGTGCGCAGCAGGCGGCCACGGACCGGGTCCTGGCGCTGCTTGTCGTTCCACACGACGCTGGCGAGTTGCTCCTCGATCATGCCGCGCATCGAGTGGAGCTCGTTGAGCACCACATCGGTTTGCTGCGTGTCGGGTTGCGGCTCGGGCCTGGCCTCAATCGCTGGTGCCTGAACCACGGGCGCTGGCGCCGAAGCCACCGGTGCTGGCGCTTTAGCGGCAGCAACGACGGGTGCAGCGGGCACTACTGGCGCGACGAGCGGAGCAGGTGCAACCGGTGCGGCGTTCTGCAGCGCCTCGGTCACGTCGCTCTCCACCATCGCCACGATCTCGACCCCTTCGGCCGATGCGCGGTTGCTGAGAACGATGGCTTCCGCGCCGAGCGCCTCGCGCACAAGGCGCAGTGCCTCGCGGCTGGTTGCGGCAACGAATCTGCGGGCCGTGGTCCGCACGTTAGTCGGGATACTCACGCTCTTCCTCCAATGGTGGCGGTGATCTTGATGTTTCGGGTGTCAGGGATCTCCGCGTGGGAGAGCACCTTCAGTTGAGGCAGGCTGCGGCGCAGGAAGCGCGCGAGCAGCACGCGCAGCGAGTGCTGCACCACGAGCACGGGCGCAAGGCCGATCTGCTCCTGGCGCGTGATGGCCGCTTGCGTCTGGCGCAGCAGGTTGTCGGCCAGGCCGGGTTCGATGCCGCTGCTGCTGGTCATGGCCTGCTGCAGGACTGCGTCGAGCGATGCATCGAGGCCGATCACGTGCAGCTCGGAGTCGCCCGGGAACAACTGCTGCGTGATCGCGCGGCCCAATGCCAGGCGGACCATCGAGGTGAGCTCGGTCGCATCCTTGATCGTGGGCGCGTGCTCGGCGATGACATCGAGGATCGTGCGCATGTCGCGGATTGAGACTTCCTCGTCCAGCAGGTTCTGCAGCACCTTGTGCAGCGTGCTGAGCGACACGACCTTGGGCACGAGGTCTTCCGTGAGCTTCGGCTCGGTCTTGGTGATCTGGTCGAGCAGTTGCTGCACTTCCTGCCGGCCGAGCAGTTCCGCCGCGTGCGTCTGGATCAGGTGGTTCAGGTGCGTCGCCATCACGGTGCACGCATCGACCACGGTGTAGCCGTAGATTTGCGCCTGCTGGCGCAGGTTGCCGTCGATCCACACTGCGGGCAGGCCGAAGGCCGGGTCCGTCGTCGGCGTGCCGGGCAGGCTGCCCGTGACTTGTCCGGGGTTGATCGCCATCCACTGGTTCGGGAAGGCTTCGCCGCGACCGATCTCCACACCCTTCAGGCTGATGACGTAGCTGTTGGGCTTGATCTCCAGGTTGTCGCGGATGTGCACCACCGGCACCAGGAAGCCGATCTCCTGCGCGATCTTCTTGCGGATGCTCTTGATGCGCCCCAGCAGTTCGCCTTGCTGCGTCTGGTCCACCAGCGGAATCAGGCGATAGCCGACTTCCATGCCGAGCGGATCGACCATCGCGACGTCATCCCACGTGGCCTCGGTCGCCTCCGCAGTCGGTGCGAGCGCAATCTTCGTGACCGCGGCCTGCTCGGCCGTCTCGCGCGGCTTGCGGCGCAACAGTGCCCGTCCACCCCACGCCAGAGCACCTGCGATCAGCAGGAAGGCGAGGTTCGGCATGCCGGGGATCATCCCCATCAGGCCGATGATGCCGGCCGTCAGGAACAACACTTGCGGGTTCGAGAAGAGCTGACCGGTGAGCTGGCGCCCCACGTCTTCTTCCGTGGTCACGCGCGAGACGATCACACCGGCCGCCGTCGAGATGACCAGTGCCGGGATCTGCGCGACCAGGCCGTCGCCGATCGCGAGCAGCGTGTAGGTCGTGCCGGCGGTCGAGAAGTCCAGCCCGTGCTGCACCACGCCAACCACCAGGCCACCGATGATGTTGATGACCATGATCATCAGACCCGCGACCGCGTCGCCGCGCACGAACTTGCTGGCACCGTCCATCGAGCCGTAGAAGTCGGCTTCCTGCGCAACTTCGGTGCGGCGCTTGCGGGCCACGTCCTCGCCGATCAGGCCGGCATTGAGGTCGGCGTCGATTGCCATCTGCTTGCCGGGCATCGCGTCGAGCATGAAGCGCGCACCGACTTCCGCGATACGACCCGCACCCTTGGTGATCACCATGAAGTTGATGATCACGAGGATGATGAACACCATCACGCCGACCGCGAAGTTGCCGCCGACGAGGAAGTGGCCGAAAGCCTCGATCACCTTGCCGGCCGCGTCGGGCCCGGTGTGGCCATGCATGAGCACCACGCGCGTGGACGCGACGTTCAGCGACAGGCGAAGCAGCGTCGAGAACAGAAGCACCGCCGGGAAGGCCGCGAAATCCAGCGCCTTCATGGTGTACATGCTGACCAGCAGCACCATCACCGACATTGCGATGTTGAAGGTGAACAGCAGGTCGAGCAGAAACGGCGGCAGCGGCAACACCATCATGCTCAGGATGAGGATGATGAGGATCGGCCCCGCCAGGCCCTTGAACTGGTTGCCGGAGAGGAATTGCGTCGGCAGACGCATCAGATTGGCGACGGAATTCATGCGTGACTCGGTGTGTAGGCGAGCGCCTCAGGGATCGGCAGGTCGGTCGGTGTGCGCGGCGCTTCGCCGATGCCCTCGTCCTTCCAGCGCTTGAGCTGGTAGACCCAGGCAAGCACTTCAGCCACTGCGGTGTAGAGGCCGGACGGAATCTCGTCGCCGAGCCGCGTGTGCTTGTAGAGCGCCCGTGTCAGCGGCGGCGCTTCGAGCACCGCCACCTTGTGCTGGACCGCCAGCTCGCGAATGCGCTGCGCGATCAGGTCCGTGCCCTTGGCGACCACGCGCGGGGCGCGCATGTCACCGTCGACGTACTTCAGGGCCACTGCGAAGTGGGTCGGGTTCGTCACGACGATGTCGGCTTTCGGCACCTCGGACATCATCCGGCGCCGCGCGATCGCCTGTTGCTGGCGGCGGATCTGCGCCTTGATCTGCGGATCGCCTTCGCTTTCCTTGTGCTCCTGGCGAAGGTCCTCGCGCGACATGCGCAGCTTGCGGTAGTAGCTGAAGAGCTGCCAAGGCACGTCGATCATCGCGACCACCAGCAGCGCGGCGGCAATCAGGGCGCAGTCGCGCGCGACCATCATGATCGTCTGCGGAATGGCCGCGGTCACCGGCAGCACCATGAGCTGCATCACGCCGTCGAGGTCGCGTGCGATCACCAGGTAGGCCACGCCGCCAATCAGCGCCGACTTCGACAGCGCCTTGATCAGCTCCACGAGCGACTGCGTGGAAAACATCCGCCCGATGCCCGCGACCGGATTGAGCTTTCCGAAGTCGGGAGATACCGCCTTGCCGGAGAAGAGCCAGCCGCCGAGGATCATCGGCGCGACCACCGCGGCCACCACCATCATCACGAACAGCGGTGCAACAGCGATGAGCGCATGCGCCACCATCGAGCCAGCCTGGACCATCATGTGCGATGCATCGAACGCAGAGTCGCGTTCGAAGCGCAGGCCCTTGCGCAACGCATGCTCCATGGTGCCGCCGAGCGACCCGGCGGTGAACCACAGGCCACCAATGGCGGTGCCCAGCATGACCAGCGTGGTCAGCTCGCGGGACCGGGCGACGTTGCCTTCTTCGCGCGCCTTCTCCAGGCGCCGCGCAGAGGCAGGTTCCGTTTTTTCGAGATCGCTTTCCTCAGCCATTCATGCTCCATCGAGCATCGGTGAATACCACCGGCTCGTGGCTGATTATTCGATCCACCGGGCTGGAACAATCGCCCGATCAAGGGGGGTAACTGGCCCCTTCTCGGGCAATCAGGGATCTAGCGCGCCCGGGTTTTCGAGGGCCTTCTTGCTTTCGGAGGCGAGCCGGCGTTCGACTTTTTTCACGTCTTCTGCCGCCGGAAGGCTTTCCGGACGGATGCCCCGTTCAAGCAGGGTCTGGCGCACCGCTTCGTTGTTGGTGATGTGCTCTTTGGAGATCGCCTGCTCATTGCCCAAGCCGTGTTCGCGGGTGTTGAAGATGGTGATCTCGGTGGCAAAGTCCTTGGCCTTCAGAAGAATGGTCGGAGCAAAGTCCGCCAGCGGCCGGCTATCAGGCACCTTCCATTGCGCCTTCATGGCCTGGGTGGACCTGCCGAATAGCGCGTGGTCGCCCTTGCTTCGGATGAGGGCGAAGTCCTGGTTGCCGCCGGTCTGCTCGAAGATCACGTCTGAGAGTTCTTTTTCGGTGACGCTCAGCTTCTTGCGTGCGGAGACTCTTTCAGCGTCCAGCAGACGCTGTTCGATCAGTTCCGCGCGGCGGGTCTGGACGGCGAAGTAGGTCTGCGCGAAGGCAATCTCCTGCTTCCTCGGGTCGCCGTTCTGCGCGATGAGGTAGCAGGCGTACCGCGTGAGCATGAGGTCATCTACTTCCCGATGACTACCAGAGCCCAGATCGACCATTTTCCCGACGTCGGCAAAATGGTCCGCCATGGCATGACCGGAGACTTCACACGCAGTCTTTGCCTTGGAGACAACATTCAGAAAGTTGTCCCACTTGCTGTAGCCCAACAAGTGCTGGAGGTCGCGGGCCAGCCAATATTCGACACCGGTTTCCGTCTGTTGGGCATGCCCCTCGAAAGTCTGAGTCAACGATTGCACAAGTTCGGTTTTCATTTTTTCTCCCTGATGGAAGTACCGACCGCCGCGCCGAACCCTTGTTCACTTTTGCGCGAAGTCGTCTAGCTCCGCACATCGGAGCCCGCCCATTCTGGCACCGGAAAACCTCAGCGACGTTGCCCATTCAATCGACGCAGCAAAGGCGTTGCGCTGCCCTCGTGCGCTCGCCGCTACGCGCTCAAAAGCCCAGGCTTGCCAACAAGTCGTCAACCTGCGACTGATCGGTCACGGCTTCCGGATTGCCGGCCTTGATCTGCGGGCCGTTCAGAAGGCTGCTGGAGGCGATTTCCTGCCGCTTCTCGGCGGGCGAGTTGTCGATCAGAACCTGCAGCAGTTGCGTCTCGACCTCGTTGACCACTTCCATCATCTTCTTGATGACCTGGCCGGTCAGATCCTGGAAGTCCTGCGCCATCAGGATCTCCATGAGCTGTGCGTTGATCGCGCTGGCCTTCTGCGGCACGTCGCCCAGGTACTCGCGGGTGTCCATCACGAGCTGGCGTGCGTGATCGAGTTCGACCGGGCTCTTGAACCACTCGTCCCAACGCTGGGTCAGGCCCTTGGCGTCGGTGGCGAGTCCTTCCTGCAGCGGCTGGGCGATGTCGATCGCGTTCAGCGCGCGATGCGCCGCACGTTCGGTGGTTTCCGCCACGTAGTTGAGGCGGTCCCGCGCACCGGGGATCGCCTGCGCGGCCTTTTCGACCTGCTTGTCGAGGCCCAGTTCGCGCATGCCTTCGCGCAGCTGGCGCGTCAGCTGCCCGATGCGACCCAGCAACTCCTCAGCGGTGTTCCCGTGATCGTTGTCGTTGGTTTGATTCATTTGATTTGCTCCGCAATGCGCGATGCGCACCGCAAAAGGTCACTTGGCCAACTTCTCGAAGATCTTGGTGATCTTCTCTTCCAGCGTGGCGGCGGTGAAAGGCTTGACCACGTAACCGTTCGCACCGGCTTGCGCGGCGGCCACGATGTTTTCCTTCTTGGCCTCGGCGGTCACCATCAGCACCGGCAGCTTCGACAGCTCCGGATCGGCGCGGATGTTCTGCAGCATCGTCAGGCCGTCCATGTTGGGCATGTTCCAGTCCGACACCACGAACCCGAAGCTGCCGCCGCGCAACTTCTCCAGGCCCGCCGCGCCGTCCTCGGCCTCGTCGACGTTGAGGAATTCGAGTTCCTTCAGAAGGTTGCGCACGATGCGCCGCATGGTCGGGAAGTCGTCCACAACCAGGATCTTGATGCTCTTGTCAATCACGTTCATTCACTCCAAAAGTTCACTGCCGTTTCCATCACACGCGATTCGTTCGCGCACCGAAGGTGCGTAGGTGAGCCAGCACGCGCCGGCTCATCTCACTCAAAGGCGCGACCTCATCGGCCGCGCCCAATGCAATTGCTTCCTTCGGCATGCCGAAGACCACGCAGCTCGCTTCGTCCTGCGCCAACGTATGGGCGCCGGCCTTCTTCATGCGCAGGAGGCCCTCGGCCCCGTCCTTGCCCATGCCGGTGAGGATCATTCCGATCGCGTTCTTGCCCGCATGCTTTGCCGCGGAATCGAACAGCACGTCGATCGACGGCCGATGCCGGTTGACCGGCGGCTCCTGGTCGAGATGCGCGACATAGTTGGCGCCGCTGCGCGCCAGCGAGAGGTGGTACGCACCCGGCGCGATGTAGGCATAGCCCGGCAGCACGCGCTCGCCGTGCTCGGCTTCCTTGACGGTGATGCGGCACAGGCCGTCGAGCCGTTGCGCGAAAGACTTGGTGAATCCCGCCGGCATGTGCTGCGCGATGAGCACGGCGGGGCAATCGGGCGGCAGCGGCTGGAGCACTTCGCGGATGGCCTCGGTGCCGCCGGTAGAGGCGCCGATGATGATCAGCTTCTCGGTACTCAGGAGTGGGCTACGTAGCAGTGCCTCCTGCCCGACCTCGCCCTGCGCCTTGGCGGCGGCGCCGCCACGTGCCGGCAACAGCCGCGCACACGACGCCGCGCGGATCTTGCCCGCGATCAGTTCGGTGTAGTTCAGCAACCCATCTCGCACGCCGAGGCGCGGCTTGGTCACGAAATCGATCGCGCCGAGTTCCAGCGCCCGGAACGCGATTTCCGAGCCGCGCTCGGTCAGCGACGAGACCATCACGACCGGCATCGGCCGCAGGCGCATGAGCTTCTCGAGAAACTCCAGCCCGTCCATGCGCGGCATTTCGACGTCGAGCGTCAGCACGTCGGGATTGGTCACCTTGATCAGGTCGCGCGCGACCAGCGGATCGGCCGCCGTGCCGACGACCGTCATGTCGGGTTGGCTGTTGATGATCTCGGTCATCACGCTGCGGATCAGCGCCGAATCGTCGACGCACAGCACCTTGATCTTGTTCGCGTTGTTCGTGCTCACGAGGTTCCTTTGTTCTTCACCAGCAGGCCCGTGTCGCCGATGGCAATGCTGTTCGGCCTCACCGTGCCGGCGGTCGCACGAGGAGCGGCGAGCTTGCGAAGCAGCTCGTTCTCCTCCTGCTGGATGGTCTGCACATCGGCCTGCCCGCGCAGCTTGCGCACGACGGCCTTGCCGCTCGACGGAATGAAGCACACGCGCCGCGCGTAGGGTCCGCGCAAGTCCTGTGCGGCAACGGCGATGCGCTCCGCGCGCAGGTAGCGCAACACGAAGTCCGCGTTCCGGTCGCCGATGTTGAGCGTTGTCATGTTGGCGAGAACCGCGCCGCCGCCGAAGACTTTCGCCTGGAGCCGTTCGCGGCGTGCACCGGAACGAAGCAGCTCGCGGATCAGCACGTCCATCGCATAGGCGCCGTAGCGCATCGACTCGGTCTGGTCGCGCGCGCTCGCGTCGCCGTCGTCCGGCAGCATGAAGTGGTTCATGCCGGCGACGCCGTTGTCGATGTCTACGAGGCAGGCCGACACGCATGAGCCGAGCACCGTCGTGAGCACCGTGTCGGTGGTGGTGACGTAGTACTCCGACGGCAGCAGCTTGACCGCCATGCTGCCGACGTCACGATCGAAGTAGTGATGACTCGCCACCGAGCCCGGCGCGACGGAATTCATGCGGGCACCGCCTTCGCGGCACTGCGCGCCAACTCATAGACCGTATGGCCCAGCGGCTTGAAGGTCTGGTTGACCAGCGACGCGTTCTCGGAATGCCCCGCGAACAGCAGACCGCCCGGCTTCAGCAGCGGCGCGAAGCGGTCGAGCACCTTCTTTTGCGTCGGCTTGTCGAAATAGATCATCACGTTGCGGCAGAAGATCGCGTCCACCGGCTCCTTCACTGCCCACGACGGATCGAGCAGATTGAGCCGCGAGAACTTCACCATCGCCGCCACTTCGGGACGCACGCGAACCTTGCCCGCGTTGGCGCCGGTGCCCTTGTTGAAGAAGCGCCGCAGCCGATCGGGCGACAGGCGGGCGACCTGCTCGGCGGTGAAGACACCTGCTTCGGCCTTTGCCAGCACCGCGGTGTCGATGTCGGTCGCGATCACCTTCGACGAACTGGCGCGCGAGCCGAGCGCCTCCATCAGCGTGATCGCGATCGAATAGGGCTCTTCGCCCGTCGAGGCCGCAGAGCACCACACGGTGACCGGCTGCTGCGTCTTTCGCACATGCTCGGCCAGCACCGGGAAATGGTGCGCCTCACGAAAGAAGGAGGTCAGGTTCGTGGTGAGCGAGTTGATGAACGACTGCCATTCGTCGCCGTCCTGGGTCGCCTCGAGCATCTCCAGGTAGGCCGAGAACTCGGGCAGCCGCAGTTCGCGCAATCGCCTGGACAGACGGCTGTAGACCATCTGTCGCTTCTGCTCGCCAAGGGCGATGCCAGCACGGCGGTGGATCAGCGTTCGCACTTTGGCGAAGTCGCTGTCGGTGAAGAGGAATTCGGTGTTCGCTGCCATCGTCGGTGCAATTGCTTTCAGGGTGCCTGGCGAGCCCTCCTCCGATGGTTCGATCGGTTGGGAGCTCGCCCCGCATACCTCTATATCGGCAGCAAGCCCCCAGGGATTTAGCCCACTTCGACTGCGCTGGCCTCCTGGGACCAGACCATCGCCGACAGGTGCGCTGCATTGACCTGGCTCGCGCTGACGAACAGCGCCTCCGCGAGTCGTGGTGCATCGCCGCTGTCGCTCTCGCAGGCTTCCACGAGAGACAGGAAAGGCGCGTAGACGCCTTTGCGGGACAGGATGGCCTGCTGCACCGATTCCGTCAGCTGCACCTTGTTCAGCACTTCCTGCATCGGCACGCCGAGAAGCTGGTCGATGAGAGAGAACATGCCGACCACGAACAGGTTGTCGGAATCGCTCGCGGGCAGCATTCCTTGCCCCATCAGCTCGACGAAACGGCCGCGCATGATGGCGCGCTTCATCATGAAGTGGGAGCTGGTCCTGTTGCTGGTCGCCAGCAGCAGCGAAAGCCAACGGAAGAGCGGCTGGTAGCCGAGCATGGAGACCGCATGCCGCAGCGAAGTGATCTCCACGCCCACGCCGATCGCCGGCGAGTTGATGTGGCGCAGCAGCCTGTAGGTGAGCGCTGCATCACGCTTGAGCGCAGCCTCGATCGAACGCACGTTCTCGTTGCGCTTGAGCGACTGCATCAGCCGCACGATCAGCAGCGATTCGGGCTGCAGTTCGCCGACTTCCTTCACCGGTGGCGGTGGCTGCCGGCCGTCGACGAGCACATCGACACGATGCGCTGCGCAGGTCTCGAAGTCGTCCCATCCGTTCATGCGCGTCGCGATGAGTTGAATAGGCGCCCGGCCCATCGGCTCACCCTCGCGCACCGCGGCAATCAGGGCTGGATCGCCCGAACCTACATCGAAGTGCGTGATGATCTCAAGCAGTTCCGGGTCCTGCGGCAATGCCTCAGCGGCGCGCAACATGAAGCCGAAGCCCTGCTCGCGCAGGAAGAGCAGCATCGAGCGCGTGTCGCCCTCCGCGAGATCGTCCATGCCCATGCACAGCACGACGTTCTCCGGCGGGAGCGCCTGCAGCTCGTTGAGGAACAGCGCATCGACCGTGACGTCAAGGAACACGGTCAGCCGCCCGAGTCGCCATCCCTTCGCAGGGTTGAGGTGCTTCGAGATGCACTCGATCAGCGCCTTGCATTGCGCGGAAGTGTCGGCATTTCCGGACGCGTCGCGCCAGGCGAAGCGCATGCCCTGCACACGCATCTGCGCATCGACCTGCAATGCGTAGGTCACGTAGCCATTGGCCTCCGCTTCTTCCAGCAGCACGCTCTCGGGCGACGGCTCGGGGGTGCCTTGCGCCATGGGCGCCACCAGCTCATCGACCGCGACGTCGCCCTTCGATCCAGGACGGCGAAAGAAGTCAAAACGCATTGCAAGAGTCTCCGCAAGTTCTCAAGTCAAACACCCGGTCCAGGCCGGGTGCACGGGGCAATTGCATGAGGTGTGCTCAAGCTTCGACGGGTGTCATCCTCGAGGCACCGGCGAGCGCCACGGCGCTGGCAGCCTGCGCGCGCTGGATGCGCGGCATCGCACCGACGTCGATGATGAATGCCACGCTGCCGTCGCCAAGGATGGTGGCCGCCGAGATGCCGGGCACCTTGCGGTAGTTGGTCTCGAGGTTCTTCACCACCACCTGGTGCTGGCCGAGCAGCTCGTCCACCAGCAGCGCAAAGCGTGCGTCGTCGGCCTGCACGATCACGAGGATGCCCTGCGTCGGATTCACTTGCGCACCCGACACGTCGAACACGCGATGCAGTTCGATCAGCGGCAGGTATTCGCCGCGCACCTTGATGACGTGGCCATCGCTGGTGATCGAATGCAGGTGCTCCGGCAGCGGCTGCAGCGACTCGATCACGTAGGACAGCGGCAGGATGTAGGCCTCGTTGCCCACCTTGACCGACATGCCGTTCAGGATCGCGAGCGTCAGCGGCAGCACGATGCGGGTGGTCGTGCCGTAGCCGCCGCGCGACTGGATCTCGACGTGGCCGCCCATTTCCTGGATGTTTCGCTTGACCACGTCCATGCCCACGCCGCGGCCCGAGATGTCGGTCACCTGCTCCGCAGTGGAGAAGCCCGGCGCGAAGATGAGTTGCCAGACTTCTTCGTCGGGCATCGATTCGCTGACCGCAAGCCCTTGCTGCATGGCCTTGGCGAGGATCTTCTCGCGATTGAGGCCGGCGCCGTCGTCGCTGACCTCGATCACGATGTTGCCGCCATGGTGCTGCGCCGAGAGCAGCAACTGGCCGGTCGCTTCCTTGCCCTTGGCCTGGCGGATGTCGGGCGTCTCGATGCCGTGGTCGAGGCTGTTGCGGACGAGGTGCGTGAGCGGATCGATGATGCGTTCGATCAGGCCCTTGTCGAGCTCGGTTTCCTTGCCGAAGGTGTCGAGCCGCACCTGCTTTCCGAGCTTGGCGCTCACGTCGCGGATCACGCGCGGGAAGCGGCTGAAGACGTAGTCCATCGGCATCATGCGGATGGACATGACCGATTCCTGCAGGTCGCGCGCATTGCGCTCCAGGTGGCCCAGGCCACTGAGGAAACGCTCGTAAGCCACCGGGTCGAGCATCGTCGCGGCCTGCGTGAGCATGGATTGCGTGATGACGAGTTCGCCCACGAGGTTGATGAGCTGGTCGACCTTCTCCACGTCCACGCGGATCGAGCTCGAATCCTTCGCCGCTGCTGCGGCGGCGGGTGCTGCAGCAGCCGGTGCGGACGCTTGCGCCCGTGCGGGTTCGGCAGTCGGTGCCGCAGGTGCTGCGGCAACGGGTGCGGCTGCAACGGGCTCAACAGGGGCCGCAGGCGCAGCAGCCTCGCGGGCAATGTCGATCTGCGATTCGTCGATGACGAAGCAGCACACCGCGATGATCTCGTCGGGCTCGCAGGTGGTGTCGAGCATGACGGTCAACTGGTCATTGCTGCGCGTGCGCGAGACGATCTTGCCGAGGTTGGCCAGCTCGTCTGCGAGCAGGTCGCACTCGCCGTCCGACAGGCCGCTCAGGCGGATGCGCAGCGCACCGCCCGCGTCGGACGCCCCGGCTTCCGGCGCCGCAGCCGCCACGGGCGCCGCTGCAGGCGCAGGCGCAGCCACGGGTGCAGGTGCCGGCGCGAGAGACTTGCCATCGGCGGTCTCGAGCGCGAGTTGCTGAAGCACGGCGCAGATGTGCGCCACCATGTCAGGCTCGGGTTCTTTGCCAGCCTGGTAGGCAGTGAGTTGTTCTTGCAAGGCGTCCTTCGTTTCCAAAAAGGCATCGATCATGGGCGCGCTCAGACGAAGCTGGTTGTGGCGTGCCCGGTCCAGGAGGGTCTCCAGCAGGTGCGTCGTTTCGGTCAACGCGGTAAAGCCGAAGGTCGCGGCGCCGCCCTTGATCGAATGGGCCGCACGAAAAATGGCGTTGAGCTGTTCGCTGTCCGGCGAATCGACATCGAGCTCGAGGAGCAGCTGCTCCATCTCGGCCAGAAGCTCGATCGCTTCGACAAAGAATGCTTGGGAAAACTGACTGAGGTCCATGTTTTTGCTTCGCTGCTACTGGGTGGGCGCGGATGGATTGAAAGACGTCGGCTTCACAGAAGCAGCCTCCGTGCTTGCGGGCAACGACGTGCCGACTCTCGACTTGTTGAGCTCGCCGCTGTTCTCGCGCTCGATGCGGTCCTGTGTCTGGCGGTTCAGGACGATGATGCTGATGCGCCGGTTGATCGGGTTGCGCGGGTCGGCGTTGTCGAGGTGCATGCTGTCGGCCAGGCCGACGACGCGCAGCACCTTGCTCTCGTTCATGCCGCCCATCACGAGCTCGCGCCGCGATGCGTTGGCGCGATCGGCCGACAACTCCCAGTTGCCGTAGGCCTTGTCGCCGTTGGTGTAGACGATGGCGTCGGTGTGGCCCGACAGGGTGATCTTGTTGGGAAGGTCGTTGAGCGTCGGCCCCAGCGCGCGAAGGATGGCGCGCATGTGCGGCACGACGCGAGCACTCGCGAGGTCGAACATCGGGCGCTTTTCGCTGTCGACGATCTGAAGGCGCAGGCCTTCGGTCGTGATGTCGATCAGGATCTGCGAGCGCAGCTGCTTGAAGATCGGGCTGTTCTCGATCAGGTCGTCCAGGCGCTTCTTCATGTCGGCGAGGCGCGCGGCATCTTCCATCTCGGCACGTTCGGCGTCGGAGAGCTTCTCTTCGCCTTCCTCCGCGATCGGGTCCGGGCCGCCGCCCGGGATCACGCTCGAACTCAGGCTGTTCTTCTCTCCGCCGCTCAGTGCCACTTTGAGCGGCATGCGGAAATGCTCGGCGATGCCCTCGCGCTGCTTCGGCGTCGAGATCGACAGCAGCCACATCACGAGAAAGAACGCCATCATGGCCGTCATGAAGTCGGCGTAGGCGATCTTCCAGCCGCCGCCGTGGTGGCCACCGCCACCCCCGGCGACCTTCTTGATG
The DNA here is from genome assembly GCF_014192575.1 of Variovorax sp. Sphag1AA. Lineage (GTDB taxonomy): Bacteria > Pseudomonadota > Gammaproteobacteria > Burkholderiales > Burkholderiaceae_C > Variovorax. The sequence continues at coordinate 305,503 of NZ_JACHYC010000004.1, forward strand.
ATGACGCGGTGCTTGTCTGCGCTCATGGTCTACGCCCCGGCGATCAGCGTGCCTTGACTTCGCGGACGTGCTCGTCGAGCTCGTTGAAAGTCGGACGCTCGGTCGAGAACAGCACCTTGCGGCCGAACTCCACTGCCAGTTGCGGTGCATAGCCGTTCAGGCTTGCGAGCAACGTGACCTTTGCACACTGGAAGACCTTCATGCCCTCTTCGACCTTCTGGTCGATCACGGTCGCGAGCGGCATCACGAAACCATAGGCCATCAGCACGCCGAGGAAGGTACCGACCATTGCGTGAGCAATCAGCGAGCCCATCTCGGAAGGCGGCAGGTTGGCCGAACCGAGTGCATGCACCACACCCAGCACCGCGGCCACGATGCCCAGTGCAGGCAGCGCATCGCCGACACGCGCCAGGCTGTGCGAAGGCACTTCGGCCTCGTGTCGGATGGTCTCGATCTCGTGGTCCATCAGCGCCTCGATCTCGAAGGCGTCGGTGTTGCCGCTCACCATCAGGCGCAGGTAGTCGCACAGGAACTCCATGAGTTCGTGCTCGCCCATGATCTCCGGATAGCGGTTGAAGATCTCGCTTTCCTTCGGGTTCTCCACGTCGGACTCGAGCTTCATCATGCCGTCCTTGCGCGCCTTGGCGAGCAGCTCATACAGCAACGCGAGCAGATCCATGTAGAGCTGCTGGTTGTGCTTGGACGAACGAAGGAGCAACGGCAATTCCTTCATCGTCGCCTTGATCGTCTTGCCGTTGTTGCCGGCAATGAAGGCGCCCAATGCGGCGCCTCCGATCATCAGCACTTCGATCGGCTGGAACAGGACGCCGAAATGACCGCCCATGAGGGCATAGCCCCCGAACACGGTTCCCACCACCACCAGGTATCCGACCAGCACCAGCACACGCTTCCCCTTTTGCCCTCAGGCGTCAAATCAAATGGTTCGATTTCGAATTGAATGAATCGCCTCAATGGCCTCCGACGGCGGCTTGCGGTTGCGCGCGCGCCAGAACGGCGTCGGAAGCGAAATCCGAATCTGCCGGCGCTTCAACCCTCTTCGGAGCGCGCGCCTTGCCTGCGCGCGAAGGCGGGCGGCAGAGCACGCACACATAGCCATGCTTGTTGTCGTGCGCATGCGCGACGAAGCGCCCGCCACAACGGCTGCAGGTGCTCAGCTGGAGCATGTCGCTCTCGAAGAAGCGCACCATCGTGTAGGCACGCGTGAAGTCCAGCACGACCTCGCCGCCATGCGCCTCGATCTGTTCCATGTACAGGCGATAGCTCTTGATGAGCGCCCGCAACGGGGTCTCGTACGCCTCTTCCAGCATGAAGCGGTACATGTTGTAGAACATCGAGGAATGGATATTGGCCAACCAGGTCATGTACCAATCCGTCGAAAAAGGCAAAAGCCCTTTTGGCGGCGAAACGCCTTTCAATTCCTTGTAAAGGCGAATCAGGCGTTCCCGACTCAGGCCGACTTCCGATTCGAGAAATTGCAGTCGCGCACCCAATTCAATCAGCTCGATGGCCAATTGAACTTCGCGCACTTCGCCGAGAACGCTTTTTTTGGTCATGCCATTGCGTCCGCTTCACGCGACTGAATTTTTCGCGCAGACATCAGGATCGACATATGCGCCTGCTGGAGCGTCGAATCCTTTTCTTCGCCAAATACGGCGAACATCGGATGATCGTCGAGGCGGAAACTGCAGAGCAGAAAATTCGACGCCGCCATTTTGACGATCTGAGTCAAAGACATGTTGGCCAGCAAATCAGCGAGTTCGCGGCCGACCCCCAAACGATACATGGCTGCTGCGCGATCCTGCTTGGCCAGCTTTTGCGCGAGCAGCATATAGGCGAGGTTGATGTCGCCGATCTCTTTCGAGATGTCGCCATTGCTCGCACCACCGTCAGTTTCCAATTCCACTCTGCACTCCGTTTGATATTGGCTCTAGTCTATCGGCAGGTTTTAACAATCTTTAACATCTTGCCCGCCGCTCGTACCAGAAAGTGAGACTTATCTGACACGGCCCTGAACAACTCCAAATCCCGAGAAACCCTCACTTGAGAGAAGTAAGTAGAATGAGTACAAATCAAATGATCGATGTAGTTTCATTGATGGATAAAAAAGTATTCAAACCACCAATGAGACAAAATCACGACATCAATTGTTCATTCCTTTTATGAATTCTCATTAACACGAAACCAAAAGTATCAATTCAAAAAACTTCGTGTGAAATATTTCATGACATTCGCCTCGGAAGTGCACTCGTGTCACTTTCGAGACTGTGAATCCACGCCATCAACTCGGCCACGGCGCGGTAGAGCTGCGGCGGGATCTGCTGGTCGAGGTTCACCTGCATCAGCAGACGCACGAGGTCCGCGGACTCGTGCACGTAGAGGCCGTTCGCCTTCGCCTCGCGCATGATCGACTCGGCCACCACGCCATAACCTTTCGCCACGACCACCGGCGCCTTCGAGGCGTCCGCGTGCGACAGGGCCACCGCGCTCTGGCGGTCGTCCATCGCGGCGGTCATGACGGATTCATCCCGGCAACCTGGAAGTCCTGCAGACGCAGGCCGATCGCATCGAATCGCTTTGCCAGTGCCCCACCGTCTGCGCGCAGACGCGCGACGGTGACGGCTTCGACTGCACTCAGGCGCGCCTGCACGCCGTCGCCTGCGAGACTGAGCCGCACGTCGACGACGCCCAGGTTCGGCAAATGCATCGACACCGTGGTGGACCAGGAGCGCGCCACTTCTTCGCCGCCCGCATGGGACTCGCGCTCTTCGGCTTCCTGCTCGATCGACCATTGCATCGGCACACCGGGCCACGCTTCTCCGCTCCAGCGGAAGACGGAAGTGGCAAGCAGATCAAGCTGCTGGTGCACCAGGCCGACAGACTGCGGATGGATCATCTCTGTCGCGACGGGCGCAAGCGCCGCCGTCGCTGCGTGGACCGCATGGCGAGTCGTGGCGCTTTCCGCGACGGCGCGCTCGGGCGCGGCTTCGGTCATCACCGCGGGCGCTTCGCCCCAGCGGTAGGCGGCATGAACACGTGCGGCTTCCGGACGGGTTTCTCCCTCAGCGGCTACCGGCACATCGGCGGCAGGTGACTGCGCAGCCGCGGGCTTCGTCTCCTGCATATCGGCAGTGCCGCCCTGCCCGGCTGCTGCCGCAGGCTTTCCAGTATTCGATGCGAGTTCGTCAACTACCGGTGCGATGTCTTGCGCGACGGCTTGTTGCGATGCTTCAGCCGGCGACAAAGGCACGGCCGCGTTTGGTGCGACGGTCTGCGACTCGGCCGCAAGTGCCACCGCGAGCCCCGGCCCCGACCAGCGTGCCTGCGGCTCTTCGGCCAGCTGCGCCAGCGTGCGATTGCCCGCGGCGAACTCAACGAGATGCGATTCGTAGAACAGCCCACTCTTCGAAACGTTCTGCGACAGCGTGCCCGCGAGCGCAGCCGGATCGGGCGCCTTCGCGGAAGTCCAGGCGGGAGCGGTGCCGCGCACCGGACCTGCATCGCCATGCTCATCCGCCAGCAGCGCGCTGATGACCCGCGCCGCCGCCGACAGATCGGCCTTCGCGGCGCGCGTCGATGAACCTTCGCGATATGCCGCTTCGCCGATGGCACCGGGCAGCAGTCGTTCGAGCGCCGCGTTCGACGGCAGGCGCACGTCGTTCGCGACCCTCCCCACCTGCAACGCGGGTCCAGGCGGGCCGATCTCGGCCTCGCTCTTGATGGCGAGCACGTCCGTCCGCGGCGAAGCCTTCGTCGTGAGGAGCGTGTCGATCAACCCGGACAAAGCGATCATGGCGCGATCTCAGTCCAGCTCAGTGGGGCGGGCCGTAGGCCTTGCCCAGCGTCTGCTGCTGATGCAGCGAACTCATGCGCGCGATCAGTTGCTGGATCTCCGGCTTCACCAGACCGCACACCTCGTCCTGGTCGAGGCGGATGCGCGCGATCAGGCGCCGCATCTCGTCGTATTGCGCCGGGTCCAGCACTTCCATCGGCTGCAGCACCTTGAGCCTGTCGACCAGCGCAGAACATTGCGCCTCCAGCTCCGGCAGCCGACCCCACTCCTTCTCACGCGCCAATTCAGCCATCAGCGAAACGCGCGTCGCGAGCTCGCTGTAGCAATGGACGACTTCACTCGTGACTGCCATGTTGTCCCTCGTCTTCCTCATTTGTATCGGCTTCAGGCGGCCGCTGCGCCATCGATCTCGCGCCAGGCGCCTGCGATGTCATCGAGCAGGCGGTCGGCTTCGTCAAGCGCCTGCGCGTCGTTGCGCAGGTTCGCGTAGAGCAGTCGCTGCACGATGTAGCCGTAGAGCGCCGTCAGATTCCCCACCAGTTCTGCCCCCGACGCGCCGGCCGCATCAGCATCGAGACTCGCCTTGAGGCCGTTCTCGACGATGTTCACCGCCTGCGAGATCGCGCGGCCCTTGGCCACGACGTCACCGCTCGCCATGTGATGGCGCGCCATCCCGATGGCGGTCTTCGCGCCGTCGAAGAGCATGCTGATCAGCTGGTGCGGCGATGCGCTCATCGCGCCGGACTCGACACCGATGCGCGCATAGGCGCCGGCGCCGGTCCTGTGGTTGTGGGGGGTGTACATGGGGTTCCGCTTCGCACTGTCGGCGTTACTTGCTGCTGCTGGTCATCGCATCGAACTGCTGCGTCAGGTAGGTCTTCGTGTTGTTCAGGCTCGCAACCAGCACGTCGAGCTGCGTGAACTGCTCGCGATAGCGATCCATGGCCGCGTTCACGCGGTCCTGCATCGCGTTGTACTGGTTGCTCAGGTCGTCCAGCGTGGCATTGATGCCGTTGGTCGCGGCAGTGAGCACGCCATCGGACGAGGTGAGGTTCGTCACCAGTGCGCTGACCTGCTTGCCGTAGCCCGAGGTGCTCGTGCTGTCGCTCGAGAACAGCGCGGCGACGCCCTTCATGTCCTTGGCCATGGCAGCGCTGAGCTTGGTGCTGTCCAGCGCCAGCGTGCCGTCCTTCTGCAGGCTCACGCCGATCTCCGAGAGCACCTTCATGTCATTCGTCCCGCCGGCTTGCGGCGTCGTGACTGCCTGGCGCACGCGGTTGATCAGGCCGCGCAGCGTCTGGTCGCCAGTGAGCGCAGCCGCGGTCTTGTTGTCGGCGTCGTAGGCGCTCAGCGTCGTCGCCGTGTTTTGCAACGCGTTGTAGGCGTTGACGAAGGCCGTGACCGCCGTGCTGACCACTGATGTGTCGGTTGTCATCTTGAGCGTGGTGTTGCCAGTCGCCGTCAGCGACAGCGTGGTGCCCTGGATGGCCTCCTCCACGGTGTTGCTTGCGCTCACCACATCGATACCGTTCACGCTGAGCTTCGCGTCCTGCGCGACCGAGGTCTGCTTCAGGGATTGCGTCCCGGCCGGGTCGTACCCCAGCAAGTTCTGCAAGGCGCTGTCGCCAGTCACCGAGATCTGCATGCTCGAGGTAGCACCGGTCTCCTTGGAGGTCAGTACCAGGCGATACGGCGTGCCGCTACCGTCGTTCACGATGCTCGCGGTAACACCCGCATTGGCCTTGTTGATCGAGTCGCGGATGCCTTCGAGCGTGTTGTTGCCGCTGCCGATGGTGATCGACACCGAAGCGAGGTCGGCGTCGGCCGCGAAGCTGGCGCCGGTGTACTTGCCGGTCGTCGAATCGAGCGTGCCGCCCGTGATCGTGCCGAGCTGGATGGTCACGGTACCGCTGCCGATTGCGGTCTTCGAATCAGCCTGGCCGTTCGACACCAGCGATTGCGCCTGCGCGAGCTGGCCCACGTTGACGGTGTAGGTGCCTGCGACGGTCGTTGCGCTGGTGATTGCGGAGAACAGCGTCGAATCGCCGACGCTCGCTTTCACCGTGTTGAACAGCGCCGGATCGGCCAGCTTGTCGCTGGCGGTCTTCAACGTATTGAGCGCGCTCTGGATCTGCGAATAGGCCGAGAGCTTGGTGGTGTAGCTCGTCGCGCGCGTCTGGATGTCCGTCAGCGGCGCGCTTTCGGCCGTCTGCAGGTTCGTCAGAAGAGTGCTGAGGTCGAGCCCGGAACCGACGCCGAGGCTGCTGATGGAGGTACTCATTGCTTCTTTCTCTTGTTCGTCTGTTCGATTCGCTTTTCTCTGCGGCCTGCTCGCGAAGCAGGCAAGCCGCAGGGAAAAGCGCAGGCATGCAACCGGGGCCGCACGCCTGCGCCGCGCTCACATCCGCCCGAGGGCGGATGCGGGGCGCTGGTCGCCTATCAGCGCAGGAGCGAGAGCACGCCTTGCGTGGTCTGGTTCGCCTGGGCCAGCACCGAGGTACCAGCTTGCTGCAGGATCTGCGCGCGGGTCATGTTCGACACTTCCGTTGCGTAGTCGGCATCTTCGATACGCGAACGGGCAGCCGACAGGTTGGTGACGGTGTTGTTCAGGTTCGTGATGGTCGATTCGAAACGGTTCTGGATCGCACCGAGGCTGCTGCGCAGCGAGTCAACGTTCGACAGGGCGTCGTCGATCGCGGCGAGCGGGTCGACGTTCGCGCGGTCGCCCGCGGTGACCTTGCCGGAAGCATCGGCGGTTGCTGCGTAGTACGCGTCCTTGCCGTCGGCGTCGGTGTTCTTGATGTAGAGGTTGCCGTCGGCATCCTTCACCAGCGAGTTCGTGCCGCCGAGGGCGCTGAAAGCGCTGGCCGTGTCGTAGGCAACGGCGGCCGCGGCGCCGGAGGCGGGCACCGCAGGCGTACCTGCCACCGTCAGAACGTCACCCGTAGAGACCGCATCGTAGGTAGCGCCCGTCAGGGTGGCTTGGGTAATGGCCGTTGCGTCCTTTGTGGCCAAGGTGACGACGCCGGTCGCAATGTCGATCTTGTTGGTCGTGCCATCGATCGTCCAGCTGTCGGTGCCATCGGAAACCACCTGTTGGCCAGTGGCTTTCTCTTGGTAGACAGTGAAAGTTGCGCCGGTGTAGCTGTCGCTGGTGCTGGTGACGGCAGCTTGAGCGGTAGCCAAGTCCACCAGATTGCCGGAGCCATCCACGAAGCTGGTGGCCGCGCTGGCGGTGGCCGCCGACGCGCCGGTCGGATCCGTGCTGTAGGAAACGGTGCCAGCGGTGCCATCGAACGTTGCGGCATAGAGCTTGCCGCCACGCGACGCATACAGGTCACCGTCATTGCCAACGACCAGCGTCGTGGCACCAGCCGAAGCGCCCGCACCCGTGTACGACAGGGCAACCGTCGTAGCCGGAACCGCAGCCGAACCACCCGAGGCAGCCACTGCCTCCTTGAAGTTGCCAGCAGCGACGAGCGACGAGCTCTGGAGCGACTTGGTCACGTCCAGCTTGCCCAGACCCAGGGTCGACGACGTGATCTTCTTCAGGTCGATGTCGATGGTTTCGCCGTCGTTGGCACCAACCTGGATGCTCAGCTTCTGGTCGCTGGCGAGAACGTTCACGCCGTTGAACTGCGTCTGTGCCGACACGCGGTCGATTTCGTCGAGGCGTTGCTTGATTTCAGCCTGGATCGACGAGAGGTCGCTGTCCGAGTTCGTGCCGTTGGCGGCCTGAACCGTCAGCTCGCGAACGCGCTGCAGGTTGTTGTTGATTTCGTTCAACGAACCTTCGGTCGTTTGAGCGATGGAGATACCGTCGTTGGCGTTACGGGCAGCTTGCGTCAGACCCTTGACGTTCGCGGTGAAGCGGTTGGCAATGGCTTGGCCAGCAGCGTCATCCTTGGCGCTGTTGATGCGCATGCCCGACGACAGACGCTCGATGGCGCTGTTCAAGGAGCTCTGCGACTTGTTCAGGTTGTTTTGGGCAACCAGCGAGAGGTAGTTAGTGTTAATGACTTGCGCCATTCTCGACTCCTAGTAAGAAGAAAGGGTTGAAAGCTCTGGTCCTTAACGCTGGCTCTTGCCCTTGTGGGGGTTTCGAATTCCATCGTTGAGGTTGTTATCGACAGGGGCCTTCAAACCTTTAGGGCGGCCTTCGAAAAAGTACGCCCCGAGACACAAGCGCAAATTACGCCTGCAGGCTCATCACTTCCTGATAGGCGGCGACCAACCGATTGCGCACTTGAATACCGGTCTGGAAAGCCACATTGGCTTTCTGCAGATCGACCATCACGTCATTGAGCGCAACGCCCGGCTTGCCGAGTTCGAAGGCTTCGGCCTGGCCGTAGGCGTGGTTCTGCGCACCGCTGATGTTGTCCAGCGAGCGCTTGAGCTCGGCTGCGAAGCCGCCCGTCTCGGTGGTTGCGGCGGATGCGGTCGGCGCGGGTGCGAAGCCCGCCTGCACGGCGGTCGCGCGCATTTGCTGCAGGACGGATTCGATGGCGGAGATCGACATTCGGTTCTTTCTTGATTCGTGCTTCGAGGTTGCTAAGGAAGCGCGCAGGCGCTCCGTCGTCCTTTCAGCGTAACAAGGGAAGACCCGCATTCAAGCCGCCAACAAACGGCAAAAACCCCCGTTGTTCGGCCCATCGATTTCCGGACGCGTCCAGACAATCGATCGCGTAACGAAAAGTCCGCTGACCCTTGTCATCGGCCTCCGGCATGAAATCTGAACAAAAAACTTCAAGCATCACCATGACGACGGACCGCGACTGCGCGACAGCCAAGATGAGGACTGGGGAATGACCGCTGCGGCAACGCCAGCGAACGCGGCGCCTGCGGCGGCCTCTTCGCTTCCCCACTTCCTCGAACGACTTCGTGCGCAGCCCAAGCTGCCCATGATCGTCGGCGGTGCCGCGCTGGTCGCGGCCGCTGCTGCCTTCACGCTGTGGAATCACGGCCCCGAATACAAGGTGCTCTACACCAACGTGTCGGACCGCGACGGCGGCGCGATCATCGCGTCGCTGCAGCAGATGAACGTGCCGTACAAGTTCGCCGAAGGCGGCGGTGCGATCCTCATCCCCGGCGACAAGGTGCCTGAAGCGCGACTCAAGCTCGCCGCGCAGGGACTGCCCAAGGCCGGCGGCGTGGGCTTCGAACTGATGGACAACCAGAAGTTCGGCACCAGCCAGTTCGCCGAGCAGGTCAACTACCAGCGCTCGCTCGAAGGCGAACTCGCGCGGTCGATCGAATCGATCGCCAGCGTCGAATCCGCGCGCGTGCATCTCGCGATCCCGAAGCCCTCGCTCTTCGTGCGCGAGCAGAAGAAGCCTTCTGCCTCGGTCGTGCTCACGCTGCAGCGCGGCCGCAGCATCGACGAAGGCACGGTGAGCGCGATCGTGCACATGATCTCCAGCAGCGTGCCTGAGCTGGACGCCAAGAGCGTGACCGTGGTGGACCAGCGCGGCAACCTGCTCTCGGCCGCGAACAGCGGTGCGCGCGGCCTCGACGTGAGCCAGCTCAAGTACACGCAGGAGATCGAGCAGGGGTACATCCGCCGCATCGAAGCAATCCTGCAGCCGATCGTCGGCGCGAACAACGTGCGCGCGCAGGTAGCGGCGGACATCGACTTCTCGACCGTGGAGCACACCGACGAGAAGTACAGCCCCAACGCGGACCCGACCCGCGCCTCGATTCGCAGCCAGCAGTCGAGCGAATCGAACCAGCGTGGCGCAGTGCCGCCGGGCGGTGTGCCTGGCGCGCTGTCGAACCAGCCGCCGGTGAACCCGACGGCACCGATCACCAATCCGACCCCGCCCGGCCAGCCCGGCGCACAAGGCGCACAAGGCGCGCAGAACGCGCAAGCCCGCGGTGCCCAGGGTGCGGCTGCAGCGAACGCCAATGCCGCATCGACCACGTCGACCGCCGCGGCAGCCGGCCCCGGCAGCTCGCGCAAGGACGTCACCACCAACTACGAACTCGACCGCTCGATCCGCCACGTGCAACAGGGCGCCGGCGGCGTTCGTCGTCTGTCGGTCGCGGTGGTCGTGAACTACAAGGACGCCGTCGAAGGCGGCAAGACCACGCAGCGCGCACTGACGCCTGTCGAGATCGACCAGATCCGCAATCTCGCCAAGGAGGCGATGGGCTTCAGCCAGGAACGCGGCGATTCGCTCAATGTGGTCAACAGCGCCTTCGCCGACGACCGCGAGCCGCCCGCGCCGGAAGTGCCGGTGTGGCGCGATCCGCAGAACATCGAACTGGCCAAGACCGTCGGCGGGTATCTGCTGGTCGCACTGCTGGCGCTCTTCGCATGGTTCGCGGTGCTGCGTCCGATTCTGCGCAAGCACCTTGCGCCGCCGCCGGCACCGGAGCCGGTCGTCGCCACGCAAGAGACCAACGGCGACGAGCCGAAGCTCGACGACACACCGCAGATCGCGCCGGAAGAGGCCCTGCGCGTGCGCGAGGCCGCACGCCAGAAGGCCGACATGGACTACGCCCATCAGCTCGCCGAGCAGGACCCCAAGCTCGTCGCCACCCTGATTAGTCATTGGATGAACAGCAATGATCAGTGAACTCGGAACCCGCAAGAGCGCCATCCTGTTGCTGGCGCTCGGTGAAGACCGCGCGGCCGCCGCGCTCCACCACCTGCCCACTGCCGAGGTGCAGACGCTCGGCCTCGCGATGGCCCGGCTCAACGCCGTCTCGAAGGACGAGCTCTCGTCGGTGCTCGCCGAGTTCCGGCAGGAGACCGAACAGCTCTCCGCGCTGCATCTCGGATCGAGCAGCTACATCAAGGCAGTGCTCAAGAAGGCCCTCGGCGACGACCGCGCGAGCAACCTGCTCGAAGACATCCTCCAGGCCGACGAACCGCACAGCGGCATCGAGCGCCTCAACCAGCTCGAAGCCGGCGAAGTGGCCGAGCTCATCCGCGACGAGCATCCGCAGATCCTCGCGACGGTGCTCATCCACCTGGACCGCATGAAGGCCTCGGAAGTGCTGGAGAAGCTGCCGACCCGCCTGCGCCACGACGTGATCATGCGTATCGCGACCTTCGGCGGCGTGCAGCCCTCGGCGCTCAACGAACTCACCGACGTGCTCACCGAGATGCTGTCCGGCCAGGGCCTCAAGCGCAGCCGTCTCGGCGGTGTGCGCACCGCGGCGGAAATCGTCAACCTCATGGCGAGCGCGCAGGAAGAAGAGGCGATCGCCCATGTGCGCGAAGTCGACGATGCACTCGCACAGCGCATCGTGGACGAGATGTTCGTCTTCGAGAACCTGCTGGGCCTCGAGGACCGCAGCATCCAGCGCCTGCTCAAGGACATCGAATCCGACTCGCTCATCATCGCGCTCAAGGGCTCGCCGCAGGAACTGCGCGACAAGTTCCTGGCCAACATGTCGCAACGCGCCGCCGAAACGCTGCGCGAGGACATGGAGCTGCGCGGTCCGGTGCGTGTGTCGCAGGTCGAGGCCGAACAGAAGTCGATCCTGCAGGTGGCTCGCCGTCTTGCAGAGTCCGGCGAAATCGTGATCGCAGCGCCTGGCACCGATGACTTTGTCTAAACAGGCCCAGCACGCCTTCGCTCCCGGCGCGCGCGCGCTGCTCGCGTCGGCCTACGCGCCGCCCGCGAGTGCTGCAGCCGCACCCGCGCCTGCACCAAAGTCCTCCCGTCCCGGCAAGCCGGCGCTGTCCGCATGGCAGCGCTGGGAGATGGACACGCTCACCGAAGGCCAGACCGCAGGCGCTTCGCAACGCGCAGCGGCAGCGGCACCAGCCGAGGTCGCGCCCTCACCCGCTCTGCTGCATGCCGCCGAACTGGCGCAGCTGCGCCGCGAAGCTCGTGCAGCCGGCGAAGCCGAAGGCCGCAAGGAAGGTCTCGCGAAGGGTCGCGCGCAGGGCCTCAGCGAAGGTCACACCGAAGGTATCGCCGCGGGACTCGCCGCCGCAAGCGCCCACGCCGAGCAACTCCGCGCCATCGCGACCAGCCTCCCGGTCGCACTGCGCCGCGCCGAAAGCGAAGTGGCCGATGCACTTCTCACGCTCGCGCTCGACATCGCGCGGCAGGTGGTGCACCGCACCCTGCGCGCCGAACCCGAATGGGTGCTGCCGCTGGTGCAGGATCTGCTCCACGCCGAACCTGCGTTGCAAGGCGAGCCGCGCCTGCATATGCACCCGGACGACGTCGCGCTGGTAAAGAACAGCCTCGGCAACGAACTCGAAGCCGCTGGCTGGCAGGTTCGCGCCGACGACACGATCTCGCGCGGCGGCTGCCGAGTGCAATCCGCGAGCGGCGAACTCGACGCCAGCCTCGAAACCCGCTGGAAGAACGTTGCCGCCGCGCTGCATCGCGATGCCGATGCGCAGGAGAACTGAACGATGAGCATCGCGACGCCTCTCGGATCGCCCGAGCCGCATCTGCAGTCCTGGCGCGATGCACTCTCTCGTGCGCGCGTCGACGTGAGTCGCGCGCCCATCAGCGTGCAATCGGGCCGCCTCACGCGCGCGGTTGGCCTCGTGCTCGAAGCCGTGGGACTTCAACTGCCGGTGGGCAGTGACTGCCTCGTCGAACTGCCACCTGGCCACGCTCATCGCTATGCCGAAGCCGAAGTGGTCGGCTTCGCAGGCGACAAGCTTTTCCTGATGCCTCAGAGCGAGGTGTCCGGTCTGCTTCCCGGTGCGCGCGTGATCCCGCGCCAAGGCAGCGCCGGGTCGACCCTCGCCGGTGAAGGCCACGCCAAGCGGCTGCCCGTCGGTGAAGGCATGCTTGGCCGCGTCGTCGATGCCGCCGGACGGCCGCTCGACGGCCTTGGTCCGCTCGACATCGCACGAAAGGTGCCGTTGTCCTCGCCGCCAATGAACCCCCTCACCCGCGCACCGATCGATTCGGTGCTCGACGTGGGCGTGCGCGCGATCAACGCGATGCTCACCGTCGGACGCGGCCAGCGCATGGGCCTTTTCGCGGGCTCTGGCGTGGGCAAGAGCGTGCTGCTGGGCATGATGGCCCGCTACACCAGCGCGGAAGTGATCGTGGTCGGCCTGATCGGCGAGCGCGGCCGCGAAGTGAAGGATTTCATCGAGAACACGCTCGGCGAGGAAGGCCTCGCCCGTGCGGTGGTGGTTGCGGCGCCGGCCGACAACTCGCCGCTCCTGCGACTGCAGGGCGCCGCCTATGCCACCTGCCTTGCGGAGTACTTCCGCGACCAGGGCAAGGATGTGCTGCTCATCATGGATTCGCTCACCCGCTACGCGATGGCGCAGCGCGAGATCGCGCTCGCGGTGGGCGAACCGCCGGCCACCAAGGGCTATCCGCCATCGGTCTTCGCGAAGCTGCCCGCGTTGGTGGAACGCGCCGGCAATGGTGCGCGCGATGCCAACGGCCACGGCGGCTCCATCACCGCCTTCTACACCGTGCTGTCCGAAGGCGACGACCAGCAGGACCCGATCGCCGATTCGGCGCGCGCGATCCTGGACGGCCACGTGGTGCTTTCGCGATCGCTCGCCGAGGCGGGCCACTACCCCGCCATCGACATCGAGGCGTCGATCAGCCGTGCGATGACCGCGCTGATCCCGTCGTCGCAGTTCGACGTGGTGCGGCGCTTCAAGCAGATGCTCTCGCGCTACCAGCGCAACCGCGACCTGATCAGCGTCGGCGCCTACGCCCCTGGCCATGACGCGCAGCTCGACCAGGCCATTGCGATGTATCCGCGGATCGAAGCCTTCCTGCAGCAAGCGATGGAAGAGCGCACCGACTACACCGCATCGATCTCGCGCATGACCAAGCTCTTCGAGCACGGCTGAACACGGAAGGAACAACCATGGCCCAGCGACTCCCCCTCGAAATGCTGACCGACCTCGCCCGCACGCAGACCGACGAGTCCGCCAAGCGGCTCGGCCTGCTGCAGAACGCACAGCTCAGCGCGAACCAGAAGCTCGAGATGCTGATGAAGTACCGGCAGGACTACGTCGAGCAGTTGCAGATGCTGATGAGCGAAGGCCTCGCCACCGCGAAGCTGCGCAACTACCAGGCCTTCCTGGGCACGCTCGACGGTGCGATCGAGCAGCAGCGCGCCATCGTCGCGCAGGCAGCGACGCGGCTGGACCACGGCCGCGACGACTGGCGAAACAACAAGCGCCGCCTCAATTCCTTCGACACGCTCGCCGAACGCGTGCGCCGGCAGGAACTGATGGCACAGGCCAAGCGCGAGCAGCGCGAGAGCGACGAACGCGCAGCGCGCAAGTTCTTCGACCGCGCCGCCAACCCGACTATCTGAAGCTTCCGGAGCTCACATGCCCACCGTCATTTCGCCTTCCACCAACCTGCCCGGCCTGCAAGGTGCAGCCTCCGGCCCGCGCGGCCGCAATGCCGACCAGCCCGAAGGCCGCAGCTTCGGCGCGGCGCTCGACCGCTCGCGCGCCGCGAAGACCACGGACGCGCAGCAGACCGCCGAAACCTCAGGCACTGAGACCCTCGCCGGCCGCAAGACCGCGCGCGCGGGAGACAAGAAGACCGAGCTCAGCGCCGACGATGTCATGGCGCTACTCGCGCCGCTGTCCGCGCCCATCGTGCCCAGCGCAGCGCAAGGCAAGCTGACCCCCGAGCAATCTGCGAAGGGTGGCACCGCGAAGGCGGTGGATGGCCTCGCAAGCGGCGCGGCATCGCCCGCGTTGCCTGAAGATGCATCGGCCGTCGCCGCTGCCTCTTCGAAGGAAAGTGCCGAACACGACGCTCCGAAGGCTGCCGCAAAGGACGGCGCCCAGGACGCTCAAGCGGCTCAGGCCGCCACGACGGCAGCGGAACAGGCAGACAAAGCCGACGCGCCGCTCGCCACGGTTGCGGCGGCCGCCGCTGCAGCGTCTTCGGATGCCGGCGCCGCGGAGACGAAGCCGACACCGGCACCCGCCATCACGCCTGCCGCCAACGCCAATCCGTCCGGTTCCGCGAAGCCCGCCGCCCCTGTCGATGCAAACGTCGCCGCAGCGGCCACGGACAAGACCGCAGCCGTGTCGCAAGCCACCGCAGCCGTCGAGACAGCGAAGCCCGACCAGCCGGTCGCGCACACGGACACCGCTTCGATCGACTCAGCGACCGACCCCGCGCCGCAACCTCTGCAGGCCCTGCAAGCGAGCGCCGCCCCTGCCGTCGACCGCGCCACCGACTCCGCGAAAGCCACACCTACCACTCTGGCCGTCGCGCCCGAGGTCGGCAGCAGCGAGTGGGGTACGGCCGTCGGCCACCAGATGATCCGCATGAGCACCGGCGGCCACCAGGTCGCGGAACTCAACCTCAACCCCGCCAACCTGGGCCCGCTCAAAGTCACGCTGACGATGGGCGACAACCAGGCACAGGCGATGTTCGTCTCGGCGCACGAATCGGTGCGCAAGGCGGTCGAAGCCGCGCTGCCGCAGCTTCGCTCCACCTTGGCCGAACAGGGCATCAACCTCGGACAGACCTCCGTCGGCGCGGAAACCCGCCAGCCGAACGGTGGCAATGCCTTCGCCGAGCAGAACCAGCAGCGCCCGCAAGGCCAGCCGGGCTACCCGGGATCGAGCCGAGGCGACAGCACCGCGGCGCAATCCGTGGCGGCAGCCCCTGCGGCATCCGCTTCGCGCCGGTCCACCGCCGGCCTCGACACCTTCGCGTGAACTTTGTCCCTGCAATGAACGGATCTGAGGCGTTTTTCCACGCTTGATCAGCCGTTCACCTGCAGGGGAGTTCGCAAAGAATAGACCGAACCAGTTACCTCGCTCCAACATGGCTACTTCAACTCCCGCCGCCACCGCCGCGCCCGCCGCTGCAGCACCCCGCTCGTCGAAGCTCCTGATCGTCCTGCTGGTCGGCGTTGCCGTGCTCGCAGCCGGTGCGGCCGGCTACATGTACTTCCAGCACAAGTCGGCCGGTGCCCCGGTCGAAGCTGCGAAGCCCCCTCCCGAGAAACCGATCTTCGTCACGCTTGAACCGATGACGGTCAACCTCCAGGCCGAAGGCCGCAAGTACCTGCACGTGGGCATGTCCCTCAAGGTGAAGGACGAAGCCTCGAAGGCGCAGGTCGTCGAGTTCATGCCCGAGCTGCGCAGCCGCGCACTCCTGACGCTGTCCAACCGCGCGCCCGACACGCTGATGAGCACCGAGGACAAGTCCCGCATCGCCGACGAAGTCCGCGACGAGCTGAACCGTCCGCTCAACGACACCCTGCCGCCGCAAGGCATCGTCGGTGTGTCGTTCAACACCTTCGTGGTGCAGTAATCCCCCGAAGGCAAGCGACCCATGGCCTATGAACAGGTCCTCTCGCAGGACGAGGTCGATGCACTGCTGAACGGTGTCACCGGCGGCAGCGTCGACCAGACATCGAAGCCCGCACCGCCGTCTGACGGACTGCCGGCGTATGACCTCGGTGCGCCCGACCGCGTGGTGCGCGGCCGCATGCACACGCTGGAGGTCATCAACGACCGCTTCGCGCGCGGCCTGCGCAGCGCGCTCCTGAACTTCATGCGCCGCAGCCCCGACATCTCGGTGGGGCCGGTGCAGATCCAGCAGTACGCCGAGTTCGTGCGCCACCTCCCGGTGCCGGCGAACATCAACATGCTTCACATGAAGCCGCTGCGCGGCACCGCGCTCTTCGTGTTCGACCCGAAGCTGGTGTTCCTCGTCGTGGACAACCTCTTCGGCAGCGACGGCCGCTACCACGTGCGCGTGGAAGGCCGCGACTTCACGCGGACCGAGCAGCGCATCATCAAGCGCCTGCTCGACCTCTCGCTGCAGTGCTATGCCGAGGCATGGCAGCCGGTGCATCCGCTGGTCTTCGACTACATCCGTGCCGAGATGCACGGCAAGCTCGCGAACATCGTCGCACCGAACGAGGTGGTGGTGAACACCACGCTGCAGATCGAGTTCGGCCCCTTGGGCGGCTTCCTGCACGTTTGCATTCCCTACTCGATGATCGAGCCGATCCGCGACCTGCTCTCGAACCCGATCCAGGACGAAGTCGAGATCGACAAGCGGTGGGTCAAGCAGATGTCCAAGCAGATGCAGGCCGCCGACGTCGAACTCACCGCCGACTTCGTGACGATGTCCTCCACCATCGGCGACATCCTCAAGCTCCAGGTCGGCGACGTGCTGCCGATCGACCTGCCGGGCAGCGTCGTCGCCAAGGTCGACGGCGTGCCGGTGATGGAGTGCGGCTACGGCATCTCGAACGACCGCTACGCCCTGCGCGTGCAAAACATGATCACTCACCAAGACAGCGATTCGAAGCAAGACCATGACTGACAACACTTCTCCCGCCAGCGAAGCCGACGACTGGGCCGCCGCACTGGCCGAGCAGACCGCAGCCAGCGGTCCCGAAGCATCGCCCGAACCGGCACCCGCGCCCGCCGCGTCGCACGTCTTCCAGCAGATCCAGGAAACGGCCTCTGTCGCCGCCGGTGTCACCGCGCTCGACATCGCCCGCGTGATGGAAGTCCCGGTGCAGCTCACCGCCGAGATCGGCCGCACGCGCATCACCATCAAGAACCTGCTGCAGCTTTCGCAGGGCTCGGTCGTCGAGCTCGACGCACTGGCCGGTCAGCCGCTGGACGTGCTGATCAACGGCTACCTGATCGCGCAAGGCGAAGTGGTGGTGGTGAATGAGAAGTACGGGATCCGGTTGACGGACATCATCACCCCTTCAGAGCGCATGCAGAAACTCGCCAGATAAATGGCACACCCCCAGCCTCGCCCACTTCGTGTGGCTCTGACACCCCCTTGCAGGGGGGGATTGACCCCACCCCCAGCCTCGCCCACTGCGTGTGGCTCTGCACCCACTTGCAGGGGGCAATCCCAGCGGCCCGGCAAAGCCGGTTCCGCGGGATTTCTGGGTTTGGGCGCTCGCCTTTTTGTCGCTGTGGTGGCGGCTGCTTCGTCGCCGGCGCATGCGGTCTTGCCTACTGTGCCTTCGCATAGCGTTGCTGAAGCGGCGCCGGCGGTTGGTGCGGGCGGGCTGCTGCAGGCCGGATTTGGCATGGTGGTGGTGCTGGGGTTGATCTTTCTTTGCGCTTGGCTTGCTCGGCGGTTTGGGCTGCAGCGCTTCAACGGCGGCAACGTCGTGAAGGTGGTGTCGAGTTCGAATGTCGGGCAGCGCGAGCGGGTCGTGGTGGTCGAGGTGAGCGGCACATGGCTTGTGCTTGGCGTTACTTCGAGCCAGATCAACACGCTGCATACGCTGCCTGCGCAGCCGATGCCGCAGGCGCCTTCTGTCGCGAGTCACGCGGCGCTGAAGCCCATTGACCTTTTCGCGCAGAAGCTGCGTGAATCCATCACCGGCAAGACTCGGCCGGCTCCATGATGCGCAACGTTTTCCGCCGAAGCCTTCGGGGCGGCGTGGTGCTGCTCGCGGCGATGCTGCCGCTCGCGGCCTGGACGCAAGGCCTGCCCGGCCTGACCAGCACGCCCGGCCCCGGTGGCAGTCAGACGTGGTCGCTCAGCGTGCAGACGCTGGTGATGCTGACCTCGATCACTTTCCTGCCCGCGCTACTGCTGTCGATGACCAGCTTCACGCGCATCCTGATCGTGCTCGGCCTGCTGCGCACCGCGATCGGCACGCAGGCATCGCCACCCAATCAGGTTCTGGTCGGGTTGTCGCTGTTTCTGACCTTCTTCGTGATGTCGCCGGTGCTCGACAAGGCCTACACCGACGCCTACAAGCCGTTCTCGGACAACAAGATCACCGCCGAGAAAGCGCTGGAGCGCGGCATCGAGCCTTTCAAGACGTTCATGCTGCGGCAGACGCGCGAGAACGATCTCGCGCTCTTCGCCAAGCTCGCCAAGGCGCCGGAGATGCAGGGCCCCGAGGATGTGCCGCTGCGCATCCTGCTGCCCTCCTTCGTCATCAGCGAACTGAAGACGGCCTTCCAGATCGGCTTCACCATCTTCATTCCGTTCCTCATCATCGACATGGTGGTGGCGAGCGTGCTGATGTCGATGGGGATGATGATGGTGCCGCCCGCGAGCATCGCGCTGCCCTTCAAGCTGATGCTTTTCGTGCTGGCCGATGGATGGCAGCTTCTCATCGGCGCCTTGGCGCAGAGCTTCTTCACCTAGAGAGACCGCGATGACCCCCGAATCAGTCATGACCATCGGCAGCCAGGCCATCCAGGTGTCGCTGATGCTTGGTGCGCCGCTGCTGCTGGTGGCGCTCGTGATCGGCCTGGTGATCAGCATCTTCCAGGCAGCCACGCAGATCAACGAAGCGACGCTGTCCTTCATCCCCAAGCTGGTCGCGATCTTCCTCACGCTGATCATCGCGGGGCCGTGGATGCTCGAGAAGATGCTCGACTACATCCGCGGGCTGTTCATGAGCATTCCGCAGCTCGTGGGCTAAGGCCCCTGCGTTGATGCCTCAGGTCTTCTCGGTCACCTCCGCGCAGCTCACCGCGTGGCTGGTGGCCTTTCTCTGGCCCTTCGTGCGCATGCTGGCGCTGGTCAGTACTGCGCCAGTGCTCGGCGAAGGCACGGTGCCACGGCAGGTCAAGGTCGGCTTCGCAGCCTTGTTCGCGATTCTTCTCTCACCCACACTCGGGCCGATGCCCAATGTGCCGATCGTCTCGGCCGGCGGCGTGTGGATCATCATCCAGCAGGTGCTGATCGGCGCGGCCATGGGCTTCACCATGAAGCTGGTCTTCACCGCGGTGCTTGCTGCGGGCGAGTACATCGGCCTGCAGATGGGCCTGTCGTTCGCGTCCTTCTTCGACCCGATGAACGGCGGCGCAACGATGGTGGTGGCGCGCTTCCTCAACATGCTCGCGATGCTGATCTTCATCGCGGTGGACGGCCACCTGATGATGATCGCGGCGCTCGCCGAGAGCTTTCAGGCGCTGCCGATCTCGGATGCGCCGCTCAATGCCAACGGATGGTTGGTCATCGCCTTGGGCGGTGCGCAGATCTTCGCGACCGGGCTGATGCTGTCGCTGCCGCTCGTCACTGCGCTGCTCACGCTCAACCTGGCGATGGGCATTCTCAACCGCGCCTCGCCGCAGTTCAGCATCTTCGCAGTCGGCTTTCCGCTGACGCTGCTCGCGGGCATCGGCATGCTGCAACTGCTGATGCCGCATTTGGGCGCCATGCTCACGCCGCGGTTCGATGCGGGGATCGAGGCAATGCTGCAGCTGGTGCAGGGGTTGCGATAGGCGCTCGAACACCGGCAGGAGTCGCTCAAGCGCCGAGCACGGACAGCGTGAGCCAGAGGTTCGCTGCAGTAACGACCGCAAAGAGAACCCAGGTCGTCACCTGCACCCATCGCCCGCTGACAAAGTCACCCATCATGGCGCGACTGCCCGTGAACCGGGCCAACGGCCAGATCGCGAATGGCAACTGGAATCCCAGGACGACCTGGCTGAACACCAGCAGCTTGCCGACCGCGCCCTCCCCCAACCAGAGCACGCCGGCAAACGCGGGAACAAGTGCCAGCGCCCGCGTGATCAGGCGGCGCTGCCAGCACGGAATCTTCAGATCCAGGAAGCCTTCCATGATCACCTGCCCGGCAATCGTTCCGGTAAAGGTGGAGCTCTGGCCGGAGGCCAACAGCGCGATGCCGAAGAGCGTCGCTGCCAGGGCACTTCCGACGGCCGGCTCGATGAGCCGGTAGGCCTCCTCGATGCCGGTCACCTCGCGATGGCCGCTGTCGTGGAAGGCGCTGGCGGCGAGGATCATGATCGCCGCGTTCACGAAGAGCGCGAGCGTGAGCGAGATCACCGTATCCAGCGTGCCGAGCTTCACGGCTTCCCTGCGCGCTGCATCGGTCTCCGCGATCACGCGCGTCTGGATGATCGATGAATGAAGATAGAGGTTGTGGGGCATGACCGTCGCGCCGACGATGCCGATGGCCAGGTACAGCGCACCGGGCTGCTGAAGCCGCTCCAGGCTGGGCCCGAAGCCCATCGCCACACCGAACCAGTTCGGCGGCGACATGGCCAGTTCCACCATGAAGCAGCCGGCGATGGTGACCACCAGTCCGAGCACGATCGCCTCGACACGGCGAAAGCCGGCACCCTGCAGACCCAGCACCAGCAGCGTGTCGAACGCCGTGATGCCGATCCCGACCGGAATCGATACACCGAACAGCAGGTGCAGCGCGAGCGCACTGCCAAGCACTTCCGCAAGGTCGCAGGCGACGATGGCGAGTTCCGCGCCGAGCCACAGGAAGCGATTGACCGTCGGGCCGTAGTGGTCGCGGCAGGCACGGGCAAGGTCCTTGCCGGTCACCACGCCGAGGCGGACGCATAGCGTCTGCAGCAGCATCGCCGCCACACTCGCCAGCAGGACCACGAAGAGCAGGCCGTATCCGAAGCGCGAGCCGGCCTCGATGTCGGTGGCCCAATTGCCGGGGTCCATGTAGCCCACCGACACCAGCAGGCCAGGGCCGGCAAAACGCAGCAGCTTCTTCCAAAGGGGAAGCCCGGGATCAACGGCAATGCTGCCGCGTACTTCGGAAGGACAGAACGGCGCAGTGGCGGTGCGGGGCAGGCGAAACATCCGACGATTCAATCACGGAACATCGCTCGCCCGGTGTCGAAGCTACAGCCCCTGCTCCTTCACCGTCTTCGCAATCCGCCGCGTGAATCGCGCGATCTGCCGGATCGCCTCGATGAGATCGGTGGCGCGACGGAAGTCCAGCACGTCGGTCTTCTCGTCCATCCTGAGCTTGTCCAGAACGCTTCGGCGCGCCGCGGCGGCGAGGGTGTCGATCTCTGCCTTCGCGCCCTTGACGACTGCCGCGCTCTCCTCCTCGGGACGGAGCAAGCCAAGGACCTGCTCGAGATGGGCGACGACGGCCTCGACGAAATGGGTGGTGTGCTCGTCGCGCAGGCGGGCCAGGTCGGCGCCCTCTTCCATCCTTTGCTGGCGCCCGACGATGAGGTTGCTGGTCACCACGTCGCGGATGCCATCCAGGCTGGCCGTGACCTGCGTGAGCCCGACCATCTTCGTGCCCTCGTCCTCCGAATGCTCCACCTGCGACAGGCGGCCGATGTAGTGAAGGATCGAAGCCGTCAGGCGGTCGATTTCCTTGTCTTCCTCGAGCAGCGTCTGAAGGTCCTGCGGCTTCGATTCCCCGCCGACCGCAAGGCCCGTCTTGACGGCGCGAAGCACCATCTGGCCGAGCCGGTCCACTTCCAGGTAGACCTTTTCGAGTCCGAGGGACGCAGCCGCGAGCGATGCGTCATCGAGATAGATCGGCTCGCCGTCGCTCCGCGGCGGCTTGTCGCGAGACGGTACGAGCCACTGCGCAAACCTCGCGATCGGCCCGACGAACCAGATCAGGATCAGCGTGCTTGCGACGCTGAAGATGGTGTGCGTGTTGGCCACCTGGCGCGGCGTTTCGGCCGCCAACCGGGCGACGCCATCGAGCTCCGGCGCGGTCGGCGAGATGGCCCTGACGACATCGGCGAATTGCGGGATGAAGAAGACGAAGAACAGCACCCCCATGACGTTGAACAGCAGATGCACGATGCCGACCTGCAGCGCCTCTGGAGGCCTTCCGATCGCAGCCAGCAATGCCGTTCCGACCGTGCCGACGTTCGCGCCCAGGATCAGCGCGATCCCGGCTTCCAGCGGCATGAGGCCCTGGCCCGCCAGCGCGATGATGATCGCGAGCGTCGCGGCCGAGCTCTGCACGATCGCGGTGAAGACCGCGCCGACGACGATACCCAGGAGCGGCCCCTTCATGTTCTGCATGGCGTCGATGAAGGGCTGGAAGGTGCGCAGCGGGTGGGTCGCCTCGCTCATGAACTGGATGCCCAGGAAGAGCATGCCGAAGCCGAGCACAACGCCGCCGAGTTGCCGGATCAACGCGCGGCCCGCGAACGCGTGGCAGAGGAAGCCGATCGCCAGCATGAACGGCGCGAGCGCAGACACGTTGAAGGCGATGATCTGCGCGGTCACGGTCGACCCGATGTTGGCGCCCATGATCATCGGCACCGACTGCACGAGCGTCATGAGGCCCGCCGAAACGAAGCCCACCATCAGCACGGTGGTGATCGTGGACGAGTTGAGGATGGCGGTAACGGCGGCGCCCGCCAGCACGCCGCGGACCCGGTTGGCGGTCATCTTGCCGAGCATGACCTGGAGCTTGGGCCCGGCGATCGTCTTGAGCCCGTCCGTCATCAACTCCAGGCCGAAGAGAAAGAGCGCGAGGCCCCCGAGCAGCAAGCCCACCATCTGAACGAGCTTCACCGGCGATTCCTCCTATGAGCGGCACCGGGGAAGGATTGTGCAAGGCCCGTGATGAAGGTCAAGCCGATTGCGTAGGTCGGATGCGCACGTCAAGGGATGGCTTTGTCTTTCTTGCGCCAGCCCTGGGGCCGCAGATCATGGACTCATCCAATAGGAGTCAAACATGAAGAGCATCATCCTCTGGCTTTGCGGCGTACCCATCAGCGTGATCATCCTGCTGAAGATCTTCGGGGTGTTCTGAGCTAGCCGGCAACGACCTCATCGAGCGCCGCTGCCATGCCGGCGGACTCGATGCGGCGCAGCCAATGGGCCACGCGCGGCGCCCAGCGCGGGTCGTCCGCATAGCCGGCCGGCCAGACTGTGGCGACCGAGAGCAGCGCACGCACGGTGCTCTCGACGTCGCCCGCATGCTGGCGGGCCAGCGCCTGAAGCGCATCCGCCTGCGGGTCCGACATCGTGTAGGGGCGCCCGGCTTCGTCTTCGCCGCGCAAATAGCGCATCCAGGCAGCGCAGGCGAGTGCCAGAGGCTCGATCTCGCGCCCTGCGGCCAACGCATCGCGCAATGCCGGTCCCCAGCGCAGCGGGATCTTCAACGAACTGTCGCTCGCGATCTGGTGAGCGCGGTGGTGCAGGTGTGGATTGGCGAATCGCTCCAGCAGCGCGTCGCGGTAGTCAGGCAGGCCGGGCCGTTTGAGGCTCGGCATGGCCACGCGCGTCATGAACGCATATACGAAGCGCCGCACACCCGGCACGGCCATGCCATCGGCGACCGTCGCCCAGCCTTGCACTGCGCCGACCATGGCCAGCGCCGTATGGCTCCCGTTGAGCATGCGCAGCTTGGCGTCCTCGAAGGGCTTGACGTCCTCCACGACCGTCACTCCGGCCTGCGCAAGCAACGCCGCGTCGGACGGGTCGGCCATGCGCCGCTCGATCACCCATTCCCAAAAAGCCTCCGTGCTGAGCGCGCCGCGGTCGTCGACCCCCAGCGCCGCGGCGGCCGCGTCGTACTGCGCCCGGGTCGCGGCAGGGACGATGCGGTCGACCATGCTGTTGGGGAATGCGCATCGCGCCTCGATCCACGCGGCCAGCGCGGGGTCTCGCGCGGTTGCATCCGACATGCACAGCGCCTGAAGCTTCCGGCCGTTGTCCGAGAGGTTGTCGCACGAGGCCACGGTGACGCCCGGCAGGCCAGATGCCTTTCGGCGCCCGAGGCCATCCACGATCAATGCGGCCAGGTCCGGCGTGTAACCCTTCTCCGTCACAGTCAGGGTGATCCAGCGCGCTGCCGGAGCGGCGATGGCGTCGACGACCTGCTGCCGATCGCGCGCCGCAACGCAAGTGCGCAGCAGCGCGCCGGGAATCTCCCAGCGGACCGAGCCTGCATCCGCGATCTGCACTGCGTAGAGGCCGTCCTGCGCAGCCAGGTCGTCCGCAAGTTGCGTGCTGCGCATGGCCACGCCGACCACGCCCCAGCGCGAGTCGCCGCCCGCGAGGAGCCGCTCGTAGACCAGGGCTTGATGCGCCCGGTGAAAGGCGCCCAGGCCGAGATGGACCACGCCGGGCTGGGCACCGCTGCGGCTGGAATCTGGTAGGACCACTTTGGCACCGGAATCAAGTGCGGACGCGGGCAGAGCGCTGAGTTGGCTAGAGGCAAGACGGGGCAAAGACATGGATGAATTAAATCCGTGGACCGACCAATCCCTATTCTGGTAAACCACTATGGGCCTCTCGGCACACCAATCGAATAATTGGTCCAACCACTTTTGACCATGAACCTCAAGCTCATTCCCGGTAACGCACAGGCCGAAGGCACTTCCAAGGTTGGAGAGCGCTCGTACCTGCGCCTGGCGGCGTCGATCATGGAGCTCATCCGCCAGGGCGAGATCAAGCCCGGCGAACGCCTTCCCGCCGAGCGCGTGCTGGCCGAGCGCTTCGACGTGAGCCGCACCGCCGTGCGCGAAGCGACGATCTCCCTCGAAATCCAGGGCGTGGTTGAAGTGCGCGGCGGCTCCGGCGTGTATGTCGCGCAGACGCCCGCACGCAGCCCGGTCGTCACGCCTTTCATGCCTGCGTCCGAGCCGGGCCCCTTCGAGCTGCTGCGCGCACGCTGCCTGATCGAGGCCGAGATCGCCGGGCAGGCCGCGCAAGTGCGCAAGGACTCGGACCTCGACCGCATCTTTTCGGCGCTCACCGAGATGCACGAGCAGATGGACAACAAGGAGGCCAATGCCGAGGCCGATCGCCTGTTCCATGTGCGCATCGCCGAATCGACCGGCAACAGCGTGCTGATGCAGATGGTCACTGCCCTGTGGGCCCAGGCACGCGGCCCGATCTGGACCAAGATCGAGCACCACTTCCATACCCCCGAGCTGCGCCTGGCCTCGCATGCGGACCACCAGCGCATCTTCAACGCGCTGCTCGCGCGCGACGCCGATGCCTCGCGTGCCGCCATGCGCGCGCACATCGAGCGCGTGATCACCGAATTCGCCCAGGCCTGGCGCTGAACGCGACACAGGCCCCGGAGCCACTTCAATACCAACAGGAGACAAACCGTGCAATCCACTGCCCTGCCTCATCGCGGCGTCATGCGCCGCGCTCTTGCCTGCGCCGCCCTGGCCATCGCAGGTGCTGCACCCGTTCTTGCCACGGCGCAGACGCCGCCCGGGCCGGGCGTCAGCCCGCGCATCGACGCGATCCGCAAGTCTGGCGAGTTGCGTGTGGGCGTGCTGCAGAACGCGCCTTGGCTGATCGAGAACACCACCGGCAGCGGCGAACCCTGGAGTGGTCCGGCCTGGCTGCTGGCCAACGAGTACGCACGCCTGCTCGGCGTGAAGCTGCGCACGGTGGCGGTGTCGCACGAGACCAAGGTGCCCGTGCTGGCGGCCAATCAGGTCGACATGACGATCAGCCCGCTGGGTGAAACGCCGGAGCGGCTCAAGGTAGTGGACTTCGTCCTCTATTCGAGCACCAGCATCTGCATGTTCGGACGCGCCGACAACGCGCGCTTCTCGAAGGCGACATCGGTCGACGACCTGAACAATCCCGAAGTGACGATCGCCTACTTCACCGGCGGCGCGGAGGAGAACTGGGTCAAGGAACGCTTCCCCAAGGCGCGTCTGCGCGCGGTGGCCAGTTCGGGCGCGACGGCGCCGGTCGAGGAAGTCATGGCCCGCCGCGCCGACGCGGCCCCCATCAACCGCGTGCCATGGGTCGGCCTGCAGCGCAAGGTCAAGGGACTCGCCGTCCTGCCGCAAGCCGACAACTGCCAGCACAGCACCGAGAAGGCATCGCCGGTCGGCCTGGCCGTCGACAAGAACCAGGGGCCTTATCTCGACTGGCTGCGTCAGGTCGCGAAGACCATGCAGCCCAAGCTCGATGCCGACGAGGCGCGCGTGATCCAGGCGCAAGCCCAATAAACCTGACTGGCCTGCCCTCCGGGCAGTCCGTCACTCCACCGCCAGACAAGCCAGACAGCGCCGCGATCGCGGCGTTGAGGAGACACTCGTGAACACACTCGGCAACATCACCCTGCGCGCCGCGCTCTCGGCCGCTCTTGCATTCACCGCAACGGCCGCCCTCGCTCAGACGCCGCCACCCCCCGGCGCCAGCGCACGCGTCGACGCCATTCGCAAGGCGGGTGTGCTGCGCGTGGGCGTGGTCAACAACCCGCCCTGGCTCTCGCAGAACACAACCGGCAACGGCGAGCCGTGGTCGGGCCCCTCATGGACGCTGGGCAAGGAGTTCGCCAAGCTGCTTGACGTGAAGATCGAGCCCGTGCTCGTCAGCCACGAGACCAAGGTGCCGGCGCTCGTGTCCAACCAGATGGACATCATGATCGGCCCGCTCAACGAGACGGCCGAGCGCGCGAAGATCATCGACTTCGTCACCTTCTCCAACACCGGCGTGTGCATGTTCGGCCGCGCGAACAATCCGAAGTTCACGTCCGCGAAGTCGCTCGAGGACTTCAACAAGCCGGAGATGACCCTCGCCTACTTCTCCGGCGCCGGCGAAGAGCCGCTGATGAAGCAGACCTTCGGCAACGCCAAGCTGCGCGGCGTGACGAACTCGGGCTCGGTGGCGCCGATCGAGGAAGTGATGGCGGGCCGCTCCGACGCAGCGCCTCTCAACCGGATGCTCTGGCCCAACATCAGCAAGAAGGTCAAGGGGCTGGCGGTGTTCCCGTCAGAGAACGACTGCCAGGACAGCCGGATCTTCCAGCTCGACACCGGCATGGGCGTGGCCAAGGACCAGAAGGTCTACCTGGACTGGCTGCGCGCCGTCGCGCAGCGCATGCAACCTGCGCTGACGCAGGAAGAGCGCGAAGCCACCAAGAACCTCAAGTAGCCGTCATGCTGAACTGTGCCATTCACGCTGCGCGCGACCTGCGCGTGGACGACGTCGCGCCCGAAGCGATTTCACCGACGCAGGTTCGCGTGGCGGTGAAGGCCGTTGGCATCTGCGGCTCCGACCTGCACTATTTCCAGCACGGCCGCGTGGGCGACTTCGTGATCCGCGCGCCGCTCACGCCGGGCCACGAAGCATCCGGCCAGGTGCTCGAAGTGGGCGCGCAAGTGACGCACGTCAAGCCGGGCGACCGCGTGGCGCTGGACCCCGCGCGCACCTGCGGCACCTGCCGCTTCTGCCGCATGGGCGCCTCCAACCATTGCGAGAACGTGCACTTCTTCGGCAGCGCGAGCCGCTGGCCGCACATGCAGGGCGCGATGCGCGAGCAGGTCGTCGTCGAAGCGTTCCAGTGCGTGCCGGTGCCTGCAGACCTGCCCTTCGAGATCGCCGCCTTCGGCGAGCCGCTGGCGGTGGCACTGCACGCGGTGCACGCCGCAGGCTCGCTGCTGGGCAAGACCGTGATGGTGGTGGGCGCCGGACCGATCGGCGCGCTCACGCTCATGGCGGCAAAGCTGGCGGGCGCCAGCCGGCTGATCGCGGTGGACATCGTGGACCACACGCTGGCCGCATGCGCGCAAGTGGGCGCGACGCAGACCATCAACATCGCCGCCGACCCGCAAGGCCTCGACGCACTCGCCGCGGGCAAGGGCCAGGTCGATGTGAGCTTCGAGGCGGCCGGCCACTACAGCGCGCTGGGCAACTGCATCCGCGTCACGCGCCCTCGCGGCACGGTGGTGCAGATCGGCACGCTCAATGGCAGCAGCGAGGGATGCCCCTTCAACCAGATCATGGTCAAGAGCCTCTCGTACGTGGGCACCTTCCGCTTCGTGGACGAGTACGCCTGGTCGGTGGACTACCTCGCGCGCGGCGTGGTGGATGTCTCGCCCCTGCTCACGGCTGCCGTTCCCGTCGCAAGAGTGCACGAGGCCTTCGAACTCGCAGCCGATCGCCATCGCGCGATGAAGGTCATGGTCACCTTCTGACCCGGGCAGCAGAGAACATGGACTTCGACTTCTCCCCGATCGCCGAAAACTGGCGCTTCTTCGCCAGCGGGCTGGGTGTGACGGTCGCGCTGAGCATCGTCAGCGCGATCACCAGCATGCTGGCAGGCCTCTTCATCGCGCTGCTTCGCCTGTACGGCCCGAACTGGCTGCGGCCGCTGCTGGTGTTCTACATCGACACCATGCGCGCCATTCCGGTGCTGGTGGTGCTGGTGTGGATGTACTTCGCGTTTCCCATCCTGGTGGGCATCACGCTGCCGCCCTTCTGGGCCGCACTGGTGGCTTTGACGCTGCATATCGCCGCCTACGCAGCCGAGGTGATGCGCGCGGGCATCGAGTCGGTGCGGCCGGGGCAGACGCGCGCCGCGCTGGCGCTGGGCATGTCGCGCGCCCAGTTGCTGCGCAAGGTGGTGCTGCCACAAGCGACCATCCGGATGCTGCCGGCCTTCGGCTCCATCCTCACGATGGCGATCAAGGACACTGCCATCGCGACCGTGATCGCCGTGCCCGAGCTGATGCACAGCGCCGAAACCGTCGCCGGCCAGAGCTACCGGCCGGTGGAGGTCTACACCGCCGTGATGGTCGCCTACTTCTGCATCCTGTTCCCCGTGACCCGCGGCGTGGACAGGCTCTACCAGCGCGTGGCCCACTTGGGTCGTTCATGAACGAGGACGGACACCATGCAATTTGACTGGTCCGTCGTCTGGACACATCGCGAGGCACTGCTGCAAGGCGCTGCGCTGACCGTGGTGCTTACCGTCGTCACCATGCTGCTGGCCGTGCCGGGCGGCATCGTGCTGGCGCTGATGCGCCTGTCGACCAACCCCGTGCTGAGCAACCTGTCGCTGGCCTTCGTGGAGTTCTTCCGCAACCTGCCGCTGATCCTGGTCATCTACTGGGTGTTCTATGTGATGCCGATGGCGGCCGACGTGCAGTTCTCGCCGCTCACCACCGCGCTGGTGGCACTGGTGTGCAACGTGTCGGCCTACAACGCCGAGACCTTCCGCGCCGGCATCAACTCGATCCGCAAGGGCCAGATGGAAGCGGCCCTGGCAATGGGCATGTCGCGCCGGCAGGCGATGTTCAAGGTGGTGATCCCTCAGGCGGCACGCCGCATCCTGCCGGTGATCGCGAGCACCTGGATCTCGCTGTTCAAGGACACCTCGCTGGTCTCGGTGATCGCGGTCGGCGAGCTGGCCTACAGCGCCATGCAGGTCCGCGCGCAGACGTTCCGCGTGCTGGAGATGCTCACCGCCATGGCCGCGATCTACTGGCTGATGGGATACCCGCAAGCCAAGCTGGTGGACTGGATCCACCGCCGTTATGGAGTGAAGGAATGAACCGCAAGAACGCCGACCAGCCGCCGGTGCTGGTGTACGAGAAGGTGCGCAAGCTCTACGGGGACTTCGTTGCCCTGCAAGGCGTGTCGCTGCAGGTGCACAAGGGCGAGGTCATGTGCCTCATCGGCCCCTCGGGCTCAGGCAAGTCCACGCTCCTGCGCTGCACCAATGCGCTCGAGACGATCGACGGCGGCCGCGTGCTCGTCGACGGCGTGCCGCTACCCACGCGCGAATCCGAGGTGCGGCAGGTGCGCCGCCGCATGGGGATGGTGTTCCAGAGCTTCGAGCTCTTTCCGCACAAGTCGGCGCTCGACAACGTGGCGATGGGCCCGATCACCGTGCTGGGCATGCCCGAGGCCGAGGCCCGCCGGCGCGCCCAGGCGCTGCTGGAGAAGGTCGGCCTCGGAAACAAGGCGGGCAACTTCCCGGCCAATCTTTCGGGCGGACAACAGCAGCGCGTGGCCATCGCGCGCGCACTGGCGATGGAGCCCGAAGTGATGCTGTTCGACGAACCCACTTCCGCGCTCGACCCGGAGACCGTCGGCGAAGTGCTCAGCGTGATGCAGAAGCTCGCGCAGGAAGGCATGACCATGATCGTCGTCACGCACGAGATGGGCTTCGCACGCCGCGTGGCCGACTGGGTGGTGGTGTTCGAGTCCGGCGCCATCATCGAGCAGGGACCACCCTCGCAGATCTTCGAAAGCCCCACCGTCGAGCGCACCCGCGACTTCCTGGGCCACCTCGGCTGGAACGGCTGAACACATCCTCCCCACACACGGAATCTCCATGAAGATCACCAACGCCCGCGTCATCGTCTGCAGCCCCGGCCGCAACTTCGTGACCCTCAAGATCGAGACCGACGAAGGCCTGACCGGCATCGGCGATGCCACGCTCAACGGCCGCGAACTCTCGGTCGCGTCCTATCTCACCGACCATGTCGTTCCCTGCCTGATCGGGCGCGACGCGCACCAGATCGAGGACATCTGGCAATTTCTCTACAAGGGCGCCTACTGGCGGCGCGGCCCGGTCACCATGAGCGCCATCGCCGCAGTCGACACGGCGCTGTGGGACATCAAGGCCAAGGCCGCAGGCCTGCCGCTCTACCAACTGCTCGGCGGCAAGAGCCGCACCGGCGTGATGGTCTACGGGCATGCCAACGGAAGCGACATCGAACACACGGTCGACGAAGTGCTGCGCTACGCCGACGCGGGCTACAAGGCGATCCGCGCGCAGAGCGGTGTGCCGGGTCTCGAGAAGGTCTATGGCGTCGGCAAGGGCACGCTGTTCTACGAGCCTGCCGATGCGGACCTGCCCTCGGAGCATGACTGGTCGACCGAGAAGTACCTGCGGCACACGCCCAAGCTATTCGAGCGCATCCGCGAGAAGCTGGGCTACGACCATCACCTGCTGCACGACGTGCATCACCGCCTGACGCCCATCGAGGCCGGACGCCTGGGCAAGGACCTGGAGCCCTTCCGCCTGTTCTGGATGGAAGACGCGACGCCGGCCGAGAACCAGGACGCTTTCCGCCTGATCCGTCAGCACACCACGACGCCCCTGGCAGTCGGCGAGATCTTCAACAGCATCTGGGACTGCAAGGGCCTGATCGAGAACCAGCTCATCGACTACATCCGCACGACGGTGGTCCACGCAGGCGGCATCACACAGCTTCGCCGGATTGCCGACCTCGCCTCGCTCTACCAGGTGCGGACGGGCTGCCACGGCGCGACCGACCTGTCTCCGGTGTGCATGGGCGCAGCCTTGCACTTCGACCTGTGGGTGCCGAACTTCGGCATCCAGGAGTACATGCGCCACACCGACGAGACCGACGCCGTGTTCCCGCACGCCTACACCTTCCAGGACGGCATGCTCTACCCCGGCGACGTGCCGGGCCATGGCGTGGACATCGACGAGGAACTGGCAGCCAAGTACCCCTACAAGCGCGCCTACCTGCCGGTCAACCGCCTGCAGCACGACGGCACGCTGTGGAACTGGTAAGGCTCGACTTCAGGCCTTGGTGTCGACCAGGCTGCCGGAGACCGAGCCCGACTTGACCTGCGAGGCACTCGCTGCCTCGGCACCCTGCATTGCGCTCTTCTGCGTCGCGGCTGCCTGCAGCGCAGTGATTTCGGCCTGGATCAGCGTGATCTGCCTGGCCAGCAGGTTCTCTTGCATCTGGGTGTCCTGCGTGCTGTCGCCCTTCTGAAGCTTGGTCAACTGCTTCTGCAGCGAAGTCAGTTGCCGTTGCAGCGCTGCGATCTGCGCGCTGATGTTGCTGCCGCCGCCCGATGCGGCGCCGCTGCTGCCGACTGCTGAAACCATGGCTTTTCCGTTCAATAAAGATCCAGAACGGGTTATCGGCAGCCGCGGCAAAAGTTGAAGGGGAGCGGATTCCCCGCGCCAGCTATCGCTGCGCCATGGAAACGGCGATCAGCGTCCAGACGATCAGCACAAGCTGAACCAGGTTGATCGAGATTGCGGCGATGTGTACCTGGCGAAATGTGCGTATGGCACCGGTCTCATCCACCTGCATCTGGGCACGGACCGCATTCATCTTCGTGATGACCGTCCGGCGCAAGCCAAACGCCAATACGGCAAGGGCCGCGGCTTCCGCCGCAAAGGCCAGCCGCCCGGCCAGCACGTAGCTCACGGCGGTCGCGCCGGCGGTGAACATCGCGATCCGGTAGTAGGTGTCGAAGAAGCCCTGCACGAACCGCGAATCCATGGGTGTGTCGTGCTTGAGGATCAGCAGCGGCACGGACCCGAAGATGAAGTAGGTCGTGATGACGAGCAGCGCCACCGTGAAGAACAGCGCCGCAATCAGGGATGGAGTCATGACGGAATGCTACGCCTGCCCTGGGGTCCGGCGGAGAAATTCAATATCGCCTCGATGACCGGCTCGCTGTCGCCAGCCCACCAGAAGTGATCGATGCCTTCGAGCGGTTGCCAGACCGCGCCGGGAATCTTTTGGGCAAGATGCTCGCCCGCCTCGAACCGGACGGCCCGGTCGCCGCGCCGGTGCATCACGAGTGTCGGCGCCCCGATGCGCCCGAGTTCCGGCCGCATGTCGGCATCACGCAGGCCGGACAGGATGGCCTCCAGCCCGCCTGGAGACGCAGCGTGCCGCACGAGGCGAGCCCACCATGCGCGCACCGCAGGGTCATCCTGCTCGCCCGGCGCAAAGGTCTCGATGCCCACGGGACCGCCCCATCCGGCCACGAGTCGCTTCAGCCAGACGTCGTACGCAGCCGCAGGCAAGGCCCACGGATAGTCCGGCGCGGCGGATCCACGCGCCAGCGCGCCGAAAAGGCACAACCCCGAGACGCGACGCGGTTGATCCACGGCCAGTCGCATCGCACCCAGGCAGCCCTCGGACGAACCGAAGAGCCATGCGCCGGGCACCTTCGCGTCATCCAGGATGGCCGAGATGTCCTGGGCCAGCGCAGCCGGCGTGCTCGCCGCGTGCAATCGCTCGGACATGCCGATCCCGCGCCGGTCGAACAGGACGACCCGGAACCGCTCTGCCAGTGCGTCGATGCATGCCCGTATCGGCGGATGCTCGAGGGCGATCTCGATATGACATACGAATCCCGGGCACACCACCAGCGCCTGTTCGCCTGACCCGAGCACCGTATAGGCGATCGCCCCGGCGGCGCTTTCGGCGAACCGCACGCTGGGTCGCACGACCCGGTTGGACCACAAGCGCTTGAGGTCTTCGGTCATCCGCAGGTACGCCATCTCGGTCTGCGGACCGGGACCGATGCCGAACTCCGCGCGCAGCACGTCCGCGCAGCGTGTGTATGCGGCCTCGACACCCGCGCTGTGGCCCTGGAGGGCGTGCAGCTGCATCAGGAGGACGTAGCTCGGTTCGCGGAAGGTATCGAGCGCCAGGAGCGTCTCGGCCAGGTCCAACGCCGCCGCAAACTCGCCGCGCCGGGCCAGTGCATCGATGACCCGCTCCAGCAGACGCGCCAGAAGGTGCTCGTGCTCGATGGAGATCGCCTTGAGCCAGTCGTCGAACGCTTCGGACCCAAGCCTGATGCCCTCCAGAAGCGGACGCCGCGCGTCGGCGATCCATCGGCGCGCTTCGGTCAGGGTGGCTTCGTCGAACGCTTCCGAGGCAACTGCATTGCGCGCAAATCGGGCAAAGCGGATTGCGTCGGTCTCGATTACCCCCGGCGCAAGCGCGAGGTAATCGTTGTCGGTCGAAAACGACCTGCATTCCACCGACTCCTCCAGCGTGTAGACGAGTCTGCGCAGGCGGGTGCGGGCTTGCGCTTCATCGGCATCCGGCCAGAGAAGCGTCGCCAGGTGGGCCCGGGGCACCGGCCCCGGGTGAAAGGCGAGATAGGCCAGCAGCGCGAACGCGCGCTTGAGCGAAAGCGGGACTTCATGGCCCTGCCTCACGACCGCGGGCACGCCGAAGACATGCAGATCCAGGGCATGCAGTTCGCTGACGGGTGATCGGGCGCGTGAAGGCATCGAGCGATTTATAGCCCCGGTGCAGCGGCGCTGCACAGGGACGCTCAAGGGACGCCCGGCGTCTACGGTGGTGCTTTCAGTTGCACAAGGAGTTCACCGTGCGCGCACTGCTGTCGTTTCTCTATGGCCTGATCGCCTACCTGGCGTCCACGGCGACCCTGCTGTATCTCATCGGCTTCAGCGGCAATCTGTGGGTCCCCAAGTCGGTCGACATCGGCCCGAGCGCAGGCTGGATGCAAGCCGTCGGCACCGACTTGCTGCTGCTGCTCCTCTTCGGCATCCAGCACAGCGTGATGGCCCGCAGAGGCTTCAAGCGCTGGTGGACGCGGATGGTTCCCGCGGTCGTCGAACGCAGCACCTACGTCGTGGCGACCTGTGTCGTCCTGGCGCTGATGTTCTGGCTCTGGGTGCCGATCACGACGCCCGTCGTCTGGCAGGTCGAGCACCGGGCCATCGTCGCGCTTCTATGGGGCCTGTTCGGGCTCGGCTGGCTGATTGTTCTCGTGAGCACGTTTCTTCTCAACCACTTCGAGCTGTTCGGCTTGCAACAGGTCTTCGCCGAGCTGACGGGCCGGCCCCCGCCGCAGAGCGGATTCAGGACACCGCTGTTCTACCGCTACGTGCGCCATCCGCTCTACGTGGGCTTCCTGATCAGCTTCTGGTCCGTGCCTGTCATGACCTTCGGGCGATTGCTGTTCGCGACCGGGCTGAGTACCTACATCCTGATCGGCATCGCATTCGAGGAGCGCGACCTCCTGGCGCAATTCGGCGAGCGGTATCGCGCCTATCGCCAGCAGGTCGGCATGTTGATCCCGCGCGTGCGGTCGTTCAGGCAAACGGCACGCAAGGCCGATCCGACCACCGCAAAGACTTGATGGGAGCTATTGGCTGAAGGTCATCGATTCGAACGGAATCGGCTGCGCGTTCCAGCTCGTGTTGCATCCGATCGTTGGGTATTCGAAATCGAATGCCACGTTCTGGCTCTCGTCCAAACCGATCAGCCGCGCGTGCGTGCCGTTGTCCGCGAACGCATAGCTGATCAGCATGGACGCGCCCACCGGCGCCTCGTAGGCGCTCGAGCAAATGCTGGAGTAGATGCTCTGGCCATTGTCGAAGCGTCGGACTTCCGTCGCAGCCTGATGCGCCGCATCGATCGAGTAGGCTGAAACCGCGCTGTAGGTGCGGCTCTCTCCCACCGGCGCGCCGGCCGGCTGATTGACGGAGCCCAGGCCATCGTTGAACACCTGCACCAGTCCGTCGTGCGTGATCGAGACGGCGTGCTGCCCGATGGGGTACAGGCCGCCCGCCGCAAGCGTCAGGCTCTTCGCCGCCAGCGAGGGGAACGTGTGCCAGTACTTCGTGGGGTCGCCGAGGATCCAGATCAGATTGCCGCTCGCGTAGTCGATCTTCACGATGAAGTTCTCGCGGCTCGAGACGATGAGCGAGTCGTCGCTCGGATCGTAGGTTGCCGCATTCATGTGGAACCAGTCGACGCCCGGTCGCACGAACGACGTCGGGTCATCGCCCTGGCTTTGCATGTAGCGCGACAGGATGTCGGCCAAGTCCCATCGCGCGAGCATGGTGGCGCTGTTCCGGTCGACTTCGACGAGCACGCTCTCGATGTTCGTCACGCCGTTGAGCGCGGTGTCGACCTCGGCCAGCAGGCCGACCTTGCCCGGATCGATGTTGTGATGGAAGTCGATGATGTCGGTCGCGACCAAGAGCGACTCGCTTGCCGTTCCGTCCAGCTCCAGGCGCCGGGTTTCGATCGGTGTGCTGTCGCCGATGACGAATCGGTCATCGACGAACAGAGACGAGGGAGACGGCATCGGGGACGGCACCGCCCACCGCATCTGCCCGTCGGTGTCGACGACCACCGGACTGCCAAGGTTGGACTTCATGTAGAAGTAGTTGAAACCCAGCGAATCGCCGGCTGCGCGAGCCTTCATGACCACCGGCCGGTCGTAGATGCCATTCGGATCGCTATAGGCAGCCGTTTCAACCTCGACGCTCAACTCCTCAGTCTGTCCGTCAGTGGTTTGCACATCGACATCGACCTGGTTCGCGTAGTTCGAATACAAACCGAAGACGGGCACCGTGATGGTGCTGCTGCCCGCAACCGCATAGCCTCGCCGCTGCAGGTAAGCCATCGCGTAGCTGACGTCGACGGGACGCGACACGGTTCCCGGTTTTGCCTCGATGCGGTAGTGCACCGAGGTTGGCGCCGCTGCACCTGACAACTGCAGGTCGACGAACGCGATGAACGGTGAGACGCCGGCACGCACGGCCGCCACGGTAACGGGCGGCGTCCCGTCCGACGGCGCCACGGCCGCAGGTGCCACCGCAGTCGCAAGCAACGCTGCCGTGTTGCTTGCACCACCGCCACCGCCTCCACAACCGCAGAGCACCAGCGCCGCTGCGGCGCAGGGAATCAGGCTCGATCGGCACACGGCTACCCTGTGAGCGCGATTGGACATGGTGCACCTCCGCTTCCTTCTTATTGGCGCGCAAGAACCATCCATGATGCCGACGCAATTCTGAGTTGAGAATTAGCGCCGGCAGCTTTCGTCATCCGCCTTGTTGATGATCTGGGCGCTGACGCTATGCTTTCCGGCCTCCAACGCAACACTCCACGATGAAGAAGTCGCTCCTCTCATGGCTGTTCGCGCTCGGTCTGTTCTCCGGCGCCGCGCCCGCCCTCGCCGCGGGCTGCGCAGTTCAGGACTTCGAACACTTTGTCAGCGCGGGCGACGAATGCCTGGTGATGGCGCGCTTCGGCGCGACCGACGC
Source organism: Variovorax sp. Sphag1AA (assembly GCF_014192575.1). Taxonomy (GTDB): domain Bacteria; phylum Pseudomonadota; class Gammaproteobacteria; order Burkholderiales; family Burkholderiaceae_C; genus Variovorax. The sequence goes on from NZ_JACHYC010000004.1 coordinate 342,539, forward strand.
GCCCCGCACGTTGGTGGTCTGGTTGCACGGCGATGTCTCGTCAGGCGGACCGGCGGTCTATCACTATGCGGCCGCCAAGGAAGCGGCTGCGCGCTTCTCTGCCGAAGGCGTGCTCAGCGTCGCCCTGGTCCGCCCCGGCTACGAAGACGATGAGGGCCGCCACTCCAGCGGAACGAACAACGGGCGCCGCGACCACTACACGCGCGCCAACATGCAGGCGGTAGGCGCCGCGATCACCCAACTCAAGGATCACTTCAAGCCCCAACGCGTCGTGATCGTCGGTCATTCGGGCGGGGCGGCGACGGCTGCCAATCTCATGGGCATGATGCCGGGCCTGTCGGACGCCGACCTGCTGGTGGCCTGTCCCTGCGATCTGGTGAGCTGGCGCGCCGGCCGCAAGGCCTGGACGCAAAGCGAAAACCCGATGCGCTGGACGGACCCCATCAAGCCGCCCGTGCAGGTGGTTGCGATCACTGGCGGCAGCGACGACAACACCTCGCCCGACCTGGCCAGGCACTACGTCGAAGCGCTGCAGGCGCACGGCGTGAACGCCCGTTTCGAGGTCGTTCCGGGTGCCAGCCACAACGCTGCCTTTCGCTCGCCAATGGTTTCGGACGCACTGTCGAGCCTGCTCCAGCCCGACCCTAGCGGGAGCCGGCACTGAATCCTCCTCGACCGGTTGAAATGCAAAGGGGCGTGACTAGAATTTCAAGGCTTCACTGCGAACGGAGGATGCACCATGAGCAGTCCCACAGAAGTCGTTCAGCAAGCCTATGCCGCCTTCGGGCGCGGCGATATCCCGGCGATCCTCGCCGCGCTCACCGACGATATCGAGTGGCAGTTCCACGCAAGCCCGGCCACCGGTTTTCCCTACGGGGGGAAGTTCACTGGCAAGAAGGCGGTGGAGACCTGGTTCGCCACCCTCGCGCAGAACGATGACATCCAGCAGTTCGAGCCGCGCGAATTCCTTGCAGGGCCGAATCACGTGACGGTGCTGGGCTGGGAACGCGTCAGACCACTCCCCGATGGCAGCCCGTTCGACAGCGAGTGGGTTCACGTTTTCGTACTGAAGGGCGACAAGATCAGCCGCTGGATCGGCACGGCGGATACCGCCGCGCGGCAAGCCGCAGCGCGCCCCTCACCCAAGCCCTCGTGATACCCAGCCGAGGGAAAGCAGCGAGGCGCTCCACACGAGGAGCAGATAAATCCACGGCGGAACCGCCAGTTCGCGCCGGGCCAGCAGCGCGATCACCACCATGTCGATCGCTCCACCTCATCAGGCCCCGCTGCCTGATCGTCCCTGTTCGCAGTTGGGGAATGGGGCATCGGCCATCTCCTTCGACAACGTCAATTGCCCGACCTTAGGAGATCGCCCCATCCGGCGAATCCTCTGAACCTATGACGCCGTACGCATCAGTGATTCAGTAGCGAATGGATGGAATGCATCCCGGCGATGATCGCCACGGCAAGCGCGGCTGACGCCGCATGCTGGAGCACGACTCCTGCCGATGGAGGACGTGCGTTCTTGATGACCTTCAGGCGTCTGCTTCTCTGGGACATGCGTGGCATCTCCACACTATGCGGGATCAAGACTGAGTGTTCCCTGACGAATTGCGCACGACCCTTTGTCGTTTCGCGTATCGTCCCGGCGAGAGCGATCGATGCCTCAGAAGAGGAGGTGCGTGATGGATGTCGTGCGTGAGATCCGATCCTTCAATCAGGGCCGCGACCCGGACCGGCTGAAGCTCAAGTACCAGAACATGCGGTCCAGCCCGTTCGTGTTTCTTCGAGGTACCTGCCATCTCTTCTATGACCGGCTCTCTCGAATCGGCGCACCGCGCTCGGCGCCGCTGACGTGGGTTTGCGGCGACCTGCACCTGGAGAACTTCGGCAGCTACAAGGGCGACAACCGGCTTGTCTATTTCGACATCAACGATTTCGACGAGGCCGCCCTGGCACCCGCGAGCTGGGACCTGATCCGGTTCCTGACGAGTCTTCGGGTGGGTGCTGAAAGCATCGCCGTCAGATCCCGTGAAGCGCGCAAGCTCTGCGAAGTCTTCATCGAGAGCTATGCGTCCGCGCTTTGCGCCGGCAAGGCCTATTGGGTGGAACGCGACACCGCGCAGGGCCTGGTTCGCGTGCTGCTCGATGATTTGCGCGAGCGTCAGCGCACTCAGTTTCTCGCGAGCCGCACCGACATGAAGGGCCGTCGACGCATGCTGCGAACGGACGGCAAGAAGGCGCTGCCCGCATCCGATCAGCAACGGGCGCTGGCCGCGCAGGTCATCCAGCAGTTCGCCACGGGGCAGACGAACCCGAAGTTCTATGACGTTCTCGACGTAGCCCGTCGCATCGCTGGCACGGGCAGCCTCGGTGTCGACCGCTACGCGATTCTGGTCGAGGGCAAGGGCTCACCCGACGGGAACTATGTGCTGGATCTGAAGCAGGCCATGCCGTCTTCGCTGGTTCCGCATCTGAAGGTCGCACAGCCCAAATGGAAGTCGGAGGCCCACCGCGTCGTGACGCTCCAGCGCCGCGTACAGGCGGTGTCCATGGCCTTCCTGCAGCCCGTGGTCGTGAGCGGGTCTCCGTACGTTCTGCGCGCGCTTCAGCCGACCGAGGACCGCGTGGCACTGGGAGGCAAGTCGGCGCAAAGCGCGGCCGACCTCGAGGGCGTGATCACCGTGATGGCGAAGCTCGTGGCCTGGGCCCAATTGCGAAGCGCGGGGCGCGAAGGCTCGGGCATCGCCGATGAACTGGTGGACTTCGGCAAGCGCAGCAAGTGGAGAGCACGGATGCTCGAAGCGTCCATCGAAGCCGCAGCGCAGGTGCAACAGGACTGGTCCACCTACGCGGCTGCATATGACGACGGGGCCTACGCCACTTAAATTTGAGGACAAAGGTGTGCGTTTTCTCCTTGGATGGATGGAACGCGCTTGCGCACAATCGCCCGTATGGCACATCGATCAACCGACACGCAGACCTTCAGCAGCTTCGTTGCCCTGAATCGCGCCGACCGCACGCACGAGCCGGTGAAACGGGGTTTTCCTTCGGTTGCGAGGTTCGTGTTTGCAGGCGTCGCACTCGCGGTGACCGTCTGCCTGTTCATCCGATAGCAGCTTCATCGAGTCCGCACCGACGCAGGTGATCGCGCCAGTTCATCATCGGACCCACTTCGCCTGAAGGCACCGCGCGCATCAGCGCCTGCAGCACCTCGAGGTAGCTCGAAGGCGCGAGCCGGATCATCAACCTCGCGCGCGGCGCAATGCACTCGCAGGTGCCGGCGCCTTCGTTCAACAGCAATTCGCAGCGCACCACGCCTGCGCCCGCGCAGCCCGCGACGGCCTGGCGCACCCGCCAGGCATCGGCGCAGCAAACGGTGAGATGCAAGACCTGAAAGCGCTGAACCTGACGGCGCGGGACGCGCACCTGTTCAAGCACCTCGTGATCGCGGTAAGCGGCGTAAGCCATTGATGGGCACCTTTCTCCTGTGAAGATGCCTCACAGTCTGGGCGCCCGCGCATAAAAACGGTGCAAAGAATCGCGCGCGGCGCGTAAATTCCCGGATGCCTCAGAGGTAGTTGAACAGCGCGATCGAGTTCAGCTTCGCGAAGGTCATCTGCGTGGCCTGCAGCGAGGTCTGCCGCTGGTAGAACTCGGAGATGGCCGCTGTCGGATCCAGGTCCTGGATGTCCGACAGGTAGCCCTTGTCGATCAGGTCGCGCGATGAGCCGCTGGTGTTGAGCGAATCGAGTTCGGACATGCGCGAGCCCACCGACGAGAGCACCGTCAGCACGTTGTCGTGCGCGTTCGTGACCTTGACGTTGGCCGTGCTCAGTGCGTTCTGCAGATTGGCCTGCGCCGTGGCGCCGCCACCGGTGAGCGGCGTCTTGAGGGCAGTGACCAGTGCGCTGATCGACGCAAAGATGTCCGTGCCGGCGTTCTTGGCCGTGGTGACGTTGAAGGTGTCGCCATCGGCCGGCGTGCCGGTGATGCTGATCTGCAGGCCGCCGAAGCTGATCGGCGAGCCCTCGGTGTAGGCGCCCGTTGCCGCGACGACCGGCGGCGTGTCGTTGGTGGTAACCGTGTAGTTGCCGCCGAGGAAGCTGATCTGGAAGTCCTTGCCGTAGTTGGGGTCGGTCGCGTCCGTGATGCCGATGGTGCCGTAGATGCCCGAGCCGGTGTTGTTGCCGCTCGACGTGACATAGCCCGCTCCGCCCTGCACGGACTGGAACACGGTGCGCCCATCGTCTCCGGTGGACATCTGGCGTGCTGCATCGACCTGCATCAGGCGCTGGCCCTGGTCGCCGATGTACTGCACGCCGCCGCCCGCCTGCTGCACGAAAGGCGCGGATGCGCTCTTGTAGCCTGCGAAGAGGAACTGGCCGTTGCCGTCGTCCGAGTTGGCGATGCCGACGAGCTGGTCGAGGTTGCTCTGGATGGTGGTCGCGAGTGCGGCGCGGTCGGCGTCCGACAGCGTGCCGTTGCCGGCTTGCACGGTGAGCGTCTTGATGTTCTGCAGGATGTTGGTCACGCTGTCGAGCGCGGTTTCCTCGCGCGACAGGGCAAGGGACGCGCGGTCGCGGCTGGTCGCGTACTGCGACGACTCGGCCAGCGATTCGCTGACGCCGAGCGCGCGCGCGGCGGCCACCGGATCGTCACCGGCGGTGAGGAACTTGGTCCCTGCAGAGAGTTGCTGCTGGACACGGAACAGGTTCTGCTGCTGCAGACCCATGGCTTTGACGTTCTGTTCGTAGAAAGAACTGGTGCTGATGCGCATCACGGCTCCTTGAATCTATGGGTCAATGACGATCAGGCACTGATGGCGAGGATCGCGTCGAAGATGGTCGATGCGGTCTGGATCACCTTCGCGTTGGCCTGGTACATCTGCTGGAACATCAGCAGGTTGGCCGTTTCCTCGTCCTGGTTCACGCCGGAGATGGATTGCTGCGCCGCCTTGATCTGGCTGGTCACGCTGTCCTGCGTGGTGCTGGCGGTGCTGATCTCCATCGACTTGTTGCCGACCTCGCTCACCAGCTGCGAATACGCGCCGTTGAAGGTGGTGGTGCCGTTGCCGACCAGCGCCTTTTTCTGGAGTGCGCCCATCAGCAGTGCATTGCTGCCGTCCGAAACGCCGGCGACGTTCTTGTTGATGGTGAAGGTGTCGCCTTGCGCGGGCGTGCCGCTCATGGTGACGGAGATGCCGTCGAAGCTGATGCTCGCACCCGCGGTGTAGGGCACGGGCGTGCCGGCTGCGTAGGTGGTGGACGTGCCATTCGACAGCGTCACGGTGACGGCCGACGTCGCGGGGAAGCCCGAGAGTTCGTTCGTCGTGGCGTCATAGCTCAGCGTGACGTTCGCGGCCAGCGGCGATGCAAGGTAGCTGCTGTCGACGGTCGCGGTGGTGATGGCGCCCGAGCCCTGGTTGGAGGCCGTCGTGCCGGTGATGACCGGCGATGCGGCCGCGACCTTGGCGGGATCCTTGACGAGCACGTCCATGTCGCGCGCGCCGTAGCGCGTCGGCTGCACGAGGAAGGTGTCGCCGTCTTGCGCAGTGCCGCTGGCGGCGGTGAGGCTCACGCCGTCGAAGGTGATCGGGAAGCTGGTGTAGGTACCGACGGACTGGTTGTCGGAGATGCGGGTCACGATGTAGTTCAGCGTGCCCGACACGTCCTTGACCTGCACCGAGTAGTCGCTGGTGGTGAGCTGGCCGGCATCGGCGATGGTGCCGGTGAGCACGAGGTCGCCGCTGTTCTTGGCGTTCGAGAAGACACCCGGCGCGGCGGTGGTGAAGAAGTCCTGTCCGAGCACGCCGTTCAGGTCGACGCCGAGGTTCTGCTGGTCGTTGACCGCGCTCGCGAGCGCCATCGAGAGGCGGCCGATCGCGTTCTGCGTGGGGATGAGCGATTCGTTGCGGAAGGCCAGGAGGCCGCCCAGCGAGCCACCGGTGACGGTCTTGTCGTTCAGCTCCTGCACGTTGCCTGCGATGCCGACGAGCGCGAGGGCCTTGCGCGTGGGGTCGGCGGACGAATTCACGGCCTGCATCGTCGCGGCCTGGTCGCCGACGACCAGCGACTGGCCGGAACCGATGAAGACGTTGTACTTGCCGTTGTCCTGCTCCAGCACCTTCACGTCGACGATCTGGCTCAGTTCGCTGACGAGCTGGTCGCGCTGGTCGAGCAGGTCGTTCGGCGGCTGACCACCGGCAACGGCGGTCATCATGCTGATCTGCTGGTTGAGGCTCGCGATCTTGCTGGAATAGGTGTTGATCTGGGCGACGCTGCCGACGATCTGGTCATTGACCGCCGAGTTCTGGTCTGAGAGGTACTGGTCCGTCGAGCGGAACTTGTTCGCCAGCGACTGCGCCGAGCTGATGAGCTGCTGGCGCGCGGCCGAATCGGACGGCGTGTTCGCAACGCCCTGCACCGCAGTGAAGAAGCTCTGCATCAGCGGGCTCAGGCCAGCGGTCTTGTCGGCGAGCAGCGAGTCGATCCGGTCGATCTGCGTGCTGTAGGCGCTCAGAGCGGCCGAGGTGGATTGCGCGCTGGCGAGCTGCGCGGTGAGATAGGCGTCGTAGCTGCGCGTGACGGTGGTGACGCGCGCGCCGCTGCCGATGTAGCCGGAGCCGGTGGCCAGCGCGCTGGTGGTCGAGACTTGCGCAACCTGGCGGCTGTAGCCCGCGGTGTAGACGTTGGCTGTGTTGTGGGCCGTGGTCATCAGCGAGGTACGCGCTACGCTGAGGCCGCTCAGACCCGTGTAAAACAAGCTTCCTGACATGTTCTTTTGACCTGTGTGAAGAGGATTCGACGGGAGGTGGCATCGTTGCGATGCCTTCCTCCTCTATATCGGCAGCCTTGCGCGGATGTTGAAGACCAGCGGTGCCGTGGCGCGGTCAGAATTCCGTCCAGTCGCCTGAGGGTTCGGTGCGTGCGGCGGCCTGCGGCTGCGCTGCGGATGCCGACTTCGCGGCCGGTGCAGGCTTCGCGGTGCGCGGCGATGCCGCAGTCACGCTCTTGGCACGCGCTTGCGCGATCACGCGGGCAGCGTCGTTGTCGCTGCCGAGGCGGAAGATGCTGACGGACTTCACGAGGCTCGTGGCCTGCTCCTGCAGCGAACCTGCTGCTGCAGCCGCCTCTTCAACCAGCGCGGCGTTCTGCTGCGTCACTTGGTCCATCTGCGTGATCGCCTGATTGATCTGTTCGATGCCCGAGGTCTGCTCCTGGCTCGCCGCTGTGATCTCGCCCATGATGTCGGTCACGCGCTTCACGCTCTCGACGATTTCATCCATCGTGCGACCCGCTTCTTCGACCTGCTTGCTGCCTTCCTCGACCTTGCCCACCGAGTCGTCGATGAGGGTCTTGATCTCCTTGGCCGCCGCTGCCGAGCGTTGTGCGAGGTTGCGCACTTCGGAGGCCACGACTGCGAAGCCACGGCCTTGTTCACCGGCACGTGCGGCTTCGACCGCCGCGTTCAACGCCAGGATGTTGGTCTGGAACGCGATGCCGTCGATCACGCCGATGATGTCCACGATCTTGCGCGAGGACGCATTGATCGAGCCCATCGTGTCCACGACCTGATTCACCACGCTGCCGCCGCGCACTGCCACTTCCGACGCCGATACGGCAAGTTGGTTGGCCTGACGCGCGTTGTCCGCGTTCTGTTTCACGGTGCTGGTGAGCTCTTCCATCGACGCTGCGGTCTCTTCGAGCGAGCTTGCCTGCTCTTCGGTACGCGAAGACAGGTCCTGGTTGCCCGAAGCGATCTGGCTCGACGCCGTCGCGATCGTGTCGGTGCCCGTACGAACTTCGCTCACGATCTTCACGAGGCTGCCGTTCATCTCCTTCAGCGCGGCCAGCAGCATGCCGGTTTCGTCCTTGGTCTGCGCATCGATGCGGCTGGTGAGATCGCCGGCGGCGACCGACTGTGCCACCTTCACCGCATCCGACAGCGGCTTGGAGACAGCGCGTGCAATGGTGACCGCGAGCAACAGACCCACCACGATGCTGCCGATCAGCAGGCCGATGACCCACACCCGCGCGCTGGCGTAGACCGCCTCGGCCGTGTTGTCGGCCTTGACGGCGCCGGCGAGGTTCACCGCCGCCAGCTTGTCGACCATCTCGTTGAGGTCACGGTTGATCTTGAGCGACTCGCCGCGGATCACCGCGGTGGCACCATCCTTCTTCTGTGCGCGCGAGAGCGCGACGACCTTTTCGTGCTCCGCGGCGTATTGCGCGAGGGCCTTCTTGTAGAGCGGGAAGATTTCGCGTTCCTCGGGCTCCGAGACGAGCTTCTCGTATTCAACGAGATTCTTCTGAACGTCGCCCCAGGTGGTGGTCATCGACTTCTCGTACTCCGACATCTCCGTCAGCGTGTCCGAGAGGATGTGCTGCAACTCGATCGAGCGGTAGCGCGCCATGAGGCCCTTGATCTCGAGCAGGGTGCGCGTGGCGGGCATCCAGTTGGTCGTGATCTCGGTCGACATGGCGTTGACCTTCGAGAGTTGCACGATCGAGATCACACCGACGACGACGGTCAATGCAAGCACCGCGATGAACGACACCAGCAGCTTGGCTGATATCCGGAGGTTGGCAAATGTTTTCATGATCTTTTTCTTTAAGGTTCAGAACTCGGTCCAGTCGCCCGCGCCGCCATGTGTGGCGAGCTGGGGTTCGGTCTTCACTTCCTTGCGCGCCACGGGTGCCGGTTTTGCGCGGCCTTTCGGTGCGACGGCGGGCGAACGCTTCGCCACGGGCGCAGCCTTGACTTGCGCGTGCGAGTCCAGACGGAACACGCTGACGGCTTGAACGAGGCTCGTGGCCTGGTCCTGCAGCGAGCCTGCTGCGGCAGCCGCTTCTTCCACCAGCGCAGCGTTCTGCTGCGTCACCTGGTCCATCTGCGTGATCGCCTGGTTGATCTGCTCGATGCCCGAGGTCTGCTCCTGGCTTGCCGCAGTGATCTCGCCCATGATGTCCGTCACGCGCTTCACGCTGTCGACGATCTCGTCCATGGTGCGACCTGCTTCGGCAACCTGCCTGCTGCCTTCTTCGACCTTGCCCACCGAGTCATCGATGAGGCCCTTGATCTCTTTCGCTGCTGCTGCGGAACGTTGCGCCAGATTGCGCACTTCCGATGCGACCACCGCGAAGCCCTTGCCCTGCTCGCCTGCGCGGGCGGCTTCCACGGCAGCATTGAGCGCAAGGATGTTGGTCTGGAACGCGATGCCGTCGATCACGCCGATGATGTCGACGATCTTGCGCGACGACGAATTGATCGAACCCATCGTGTCGACCACCTGCGAGACGACACTGCCACCGCGCACAGCCACTTCAGAAGCCGACACCGCAAGCTGGTTGGCCTGACGCGCGTTGTCCGCGTTCTGCTTCACCGTGCTGGTGAGCTCTTCCATCGACGCTGCCGTCTCTTCGAGCGAACTCGCCTGCTCTTCGGTACGCGAAGACAGGTCCTGATTGCCCGTCGCAATCTGGCTCGACGCCGTTGCGATCGTGTCCGTGCCTGTACGCACTTCGCCCACCACCTTCGAAAGGCTGTCGTTCATCTCCTTGAGCGCACGCATCAACTGACCGGTCTCGTCCCTGGACTCCACCTCGATGCGTGAGCTCAGGTCACCGCTTGCGACCGTCTCGGCAACCTTCACCGCCTCGCCGAGCGGCTTGACGATGCTGCGCGAGATCAGGATCGCGAAGCCCACGCCGAACACCATCGTCAACACGAAAAGCACCAGTCGCATCTGGAGCGCACGGGCATTCGCGGCGTCGATCGCCTGGCTCATGTCGTTGATGGCCTTGCGCTCCATCGACAGCAGGTCCAGCACGCTGGTTTCATAGGCCTTGGCCGCGGGCAGGAACTGTTCCTTGAATACGCGCTCGGTTTCCGCCGCGTTGCCGGAGGCCTTGGCCTTGCTCACCGCATCCTTGGCCGCCTGGTACTTGGCGCGCAGTTCGACGATGGACTTGAACATCGCCTTCTCCGCGTCGACGACCAGCAGAGCCTCGACCTTCGCCATGGTCTCGCTGCCCTTCTTCACGCTGTCGGAGATCACGTCGGCGAAGGTGACCGGCAGGGTCTCGTCGGTGGTCTTCGCGATCATCGAGGTCCGCGCGATGGCCGAGTAGGTCAGCACGTACCAGTCGGATATGAGCCGCTCCTTGGCCAGCGGGCTTTCCATCATGCGCCGCGTGGCCTCCGCGTTGCTCCTGGCCGTGACCAGGGAGAAGGCGCTCGAGAGGATCGTGAGTGCCAGCACGATGCCGAAGCCGATGGCCAGGCGTGTGCCGATGCGTACGTTGGGCAGGAATTTCATGATGTTCAGGCCGCTGCGGCTTCGACGAGGCCCATTTCCTCGCTGGACATCAACCGGTCGATGTCCACGAGGATCAGCATCCGCTCGTCGAGCGTGCCCAGGCCGATGAGGTAGTCGGTGTCCAAGGCGGAACCCATCTCGGGCGCCGGCTTGATCTGCTCTTGCGACAAGGTGATCACGTCAGAGACGCTGTCCACCACCATGCCCACCACGCGACCGCCGATGTTCAGCACGATCACCACCGTGAACTGGTCATAGCTCGGCGCCCCGATGCCAAAGCGGATGCGCATGTCGATGATCGGCACGATGATCCCGCGCAGGTTCACCACGCCCTTGATGAAATCGGGCGCGTTCGCGATGCGCGTGACTGCGTCATAGCCGCGCAGCTCCTGCACCTTCTGGATGTCGATGCCGTATTCCTCGTGGCCGAGGGTGAACGACAGGAATTCCAACGGCTTGTCGGCCTTCGATGTATCGGTTGTCTTCATCTGCATTTCCTTGACTTCACTTGAATTAGTTGTGCTCCAGCTTGAACACGCTGACCGCGTCGACGAGCCCGCCGGCCTGCTCCTGCAGCGCCTGTGCGGCGGCCGAAGCCTGTTCGACGAGTGCCGCGTTCTGCTGGGTGACCTGATCCATCTGCGTGATGGCCTGGTTGATCTGCTCGATGCCCGCGGTCTGTTCCTGGCTCGCGGTGGTGATCTCGCCCATGATGTCGGTCACGCGCTTCACGCTGCCGACGATCTCTTCCATGGTCTTGCCGGCCTCGCCGACGAGCGCGGTACCCGCGCCGACCTTGCCGACCGAGTCGTCGATCAGCCCCTTGATCTCCTTGGCCGCCGTCGCCGAACGCTGCGCAAGCCCGCGCACTTCAGCCGCGACCACGGCGAAACCCTTGCCCTGCTCGCCTGCGCGCGCCGCTTCCACTGCGGCATTGAGCGCGAGGATGTTGGTCTGGAAGGCAATGCCGTCGATCACGCTGATGATGTCGGCGATCTTTCGCGACGAGGCATCGATCGCGGCCATCGTGTCCACCACCTGCGACACCACGCTGCCGCCCTTGACCGCCACGTCCGACGCCATCACCGCGAGCTGGTTGGCCTGGCGTGCGTTGTCGGCGTTCTGCTTCACCGTGCTGGTGAGCTGTTCCATCGACGCGGCAGTTTCCTCCAGCGAACTCGCCTGCTGCTCGGTGCGCGCGGAAAGGTCCTGGTTGCCGGTCGCGATCTGGCCGGACGTGCTCATCACGCCCGACACGTTGACGCCGACGTCGCCGACGATGGCGCAGAGGTTGGCGCTCATCTGGTTGAGTGCGCGCAGCAAGTCCTTGGTCTCGTCCTCCGGACGGATCTCGAACTTGACCAGCGCGCCGCCGGCAATGGCCCGCGCCACATCCAATGCCTGATCGAGCGAACGGAAGACGGTGCGACCGAGGAAGTAGCCCAGCCCGGCCCACGCGAGCGTCGCACCGACAGTGGCCGTAGCAATGAGGTTGGGCAGCCAGCTTTGCGCGCCTGACTTCGCCGCGAGCGTAGCGGCCTCCGACCAAGCAGCCGCGCCAAAGCCCAGCGTGAGCACGGCCGCGACGCTCGTCACCGCGAAGACGCGGCGACGCACGGGAATGCGGCGCAGGCGGCCGATGGGGTTGGACCAGCCCGGCAAGACCACTTCGCCCTGCACGATCTTCAGGCCGTCGGCCTTGCCTTCGCGGATCCGGCGATAGACCTGTTCGGCGCCCATGACATCGGCGCGATCGGGCCGGCTGCGCACGGACATGTAGCCCACCGTCGCCCCGTTGCGGCGCACCGGCGTGACGTTGGCCTGCACCCAGTAGAAGTCGCCGTTCTTGCGACGGTTCTTGACCAGCCCGGTCCACGGCAGACCACGCCCGAGCGTGTCCCACATGTCGGCGAAGGCCTCGGGCGGCATGTCCGGGTGGCGCACGATGTTATGCGCCTTGCCCATGAGCTCTTCGACGGTATAGCCGCTGACCTCGACGAAAGTCGGGTTGACGTAGCTGATCCGTCCCTTGAGATCCGTGCGGGAAACCAGCGCTGCGTCCTGCGGCAGCGGGTATTCGTTATCAGTGATCGGGTGATTGACGCGCATTTCGGTTCAGCGGCCTTCCAGGCGGAAGACGCTCACAGCGCCCGTGAGGCTGCCGGCCTGCTCCTGCAGCGATGCGGCTGCGGCAGCTGCTTCCTCGACCAGCGCCGCGTTCTGCTGCGTCACCTGGTCCATCTGCGTGATGGCCTGGTTGATCTGTTCGATGCCCGAGGTCTGCTCCTGGCTTGCTGCAGTGATCTCGCCCATGATGTCGGTCACGCGCTTCACGCTGTCGACGATCTCGTCCATCGTGCGGCCCGCCTCGGCGACCTGCTTGCTGCCTTCCTCGACCTTCTCGACCGAATCGCCGATGAGGGCCTTGATCTCCTTGGCTGCGGCTGCCGAGCGTTGTGCGAGGTTGCGCACTTCGGAAGCGACCACTGCGAAGCCACGGCCTTGTTCACCGGCACGAGCGGCTTCGACCGCCGCGTTCAACGCAAGGATGTTGGTCTGGAACGCGATACCGTCGATCACGCCGATGATGTCTACGATCTTGCGGGACGAGGCGTTGATCGAGCCCATGGTGTCGACCACCTGCGAGACGACACTGCCGCCGCGCACTGCCACTTCCGATGCCGACACGGCAAGCTGGTTGGCTTGACGCGCGTTGTCCGCGTTCTGCTTGACGGTGCTGGTGAGCTCTTCCATCGAGGCCGCGGTCTCTTCGAGCGAACTCGCCTGCTCTTCGGTGCGCGAAGACAGATCCTGGTTACCCGATGCAATCTGGCTCGACGCCGTCGCGATCGTGTCCGTGCCGTTGCGCACTTCGCCGACCACACGTGCGAGGCTCTGGTTCATTTCCTTGAGCGCATGCATCAACTGACCCGTCTCGTCGCGGCTCTGGACTTCGATGCGGCTGCCCAGATCACCGGACGCCACGGTCTCGGCCACGGACACCGCCTCGCCCAGCGGGCGAACGATGCCGACCGTCAGACGCCAGGCAGCGAAGGCGCCGAGCGCGAATGCGATCAGCGACAGCATGATCAGTGCATTGCGGCCGTCCAGATGGTCCGTCTGGATTCCGGCGGCGACGCCGTCGATCTGCGCGCGCTCGTAGTCGGCCAGTGCACCCACCGCCTTCTCGTACTTCGACAGGCCTGCGGCGAACGGGCCATCGACCAGCTTGTTCGCGCCATCGATGTCGTTGTCGGCCTTGAGCTTGTTCATCGCGCCCAGCATCTCGAGCACGCTGCGGCGTGCCTCGGCCACTTCGCCGTAGAGCTTCTTCTCTTCCGGCGTGACCATGATCTCTTCGATCCTCTTCTGGAGCGGATTGATGATGGCCTGACCGGCGGCGAGTTCCTTCTTGAAGTAGGCCTCGGTCGCCGGGTCGGTCGCCTTCACGATCGCAAAAGTCCGCACGATGCTGGCGGCAAGGTTCTTTGCCCATTCCGCCACCATGCGTTCCTTGGCCAGAGGGCCTGCAACCATGTCCTCGGTCGCATGGCCCACGTTCGACAGACGATGCATGCCGGTGCCGGCAATCAGCGCCATCAGGAGCAGCATGGCGCCGAAGCCGATGCCCAGGCGCGTACCGATTTTCAGATCCTTCAATTTCATCGCACTTTCCTTCAATGATTCGAATTTCGGGACTGGCGGTCGGCCGCCAGCGCAATCGTTCTCATATCGGCAGGTGCGATCAAAACTGTAGACACCGTTACGTTTCGCGCGACAGCTTGAAGACGCCAACGACCTGCGAAAGGCTTCCGGCCTGCTCCTGGAGTGCTTGCGCGGCGGCCGAGGCCTCCTCGACAAGCGCGGCGTTCTGCTGCGTGACCTGATCCATCTGCGTGATGGCCTGGTTCACCTGTTCGATGCCGGAGGTCTGTTCCTGGCTCGCCGCAGTGATCTCGCCCATGATGTCGGTCACCCGCTTCACACTCTCGACGATCTCGTCCATCGTGCGACCGGCTTCGGCGACCTGCCTGCTGCCTTCTTCGACCTTGCCCACCGAGTCATCGATGAGGCCCTTGATCTCTTTCGCTGCTGCTGCGGAACGTTGCGCCAGATTGCGCACTTCCGATGCGACCACTGCAAAGCCCTTGCCCTGCTCGCCTGCGCGAGCGGCTTCAACGGCTGCATTGAGCGCAAGGATGTTGGTCTGGAACGCGATGCCGTCGATGACACTGATGATGTCGACGATCTTCCGTGACGAGGCGTTGATCGATCCCATCGTGTCGACCACTTGCGACACTGCGCTGCCACCACGCATTGCGACTTCCGAAGCCGACACCGCAAGCTGGTTCGCCTGGCGTGCGTTGTCCGCGTTCTGCTTCACCGTGCTGGTGAGCTCTTCCATCGAAGCAGCGGTCTCTTCCAGCGAGCTCGCCTGCTCTTCGGTGCGCGACGACAGGTCCTGGTTACCCGATGCAATCTGGCTCGACGCCGTCGCGATCGTATCCGTGCCGTGGCGCACCTCGCCGACCACATTGGCGAGACCCAATCGCATGGCATCGACCGCGCGCGTGATCACGCCAATCTCGTCGCGGCGCTTCGAACTCAGCGGGGTGGACAGGTCACCCTCCCCGATCGCGCCGACATGCTTGCCGAGATCGCTCAACGGCCGCACCGTGCGACGGATGAACAGCACGAGCCCGACGCACAGCACCACCGCCGCGACGACGATGAAGCCACCAAGCCATGTCAACTGCCGATAGAGGTCGGCCAGCACTTCCGACTGGGGAACTTCCGCAACCACCAGCCAGCCGGTCAGCCGGCTGCGTGCCACCGATGCATGTCGCGCGTCCGTTGCGCCGGGCACCAGTACGGCGGGTGCATCGTCGATCCAGAAAGCGTCATCGCTCTTCAGGCGCTCGGCCCAATCCGGCGCCTTGCCCTGCAGCACGTCGGCGAGCGGCTTGCCCGCCGCCGTCGGGTGAAACACGAGGCTCGCGCCATCGGCCGTTCCTTTGGGGTCGACGATGTAGAGCCCGCCGGTGTCGAAGACGCGCGTGGCACTCACCGCTTCACCGAGCGAGGCCTGCTGGCGCGAGATGTCCAGGCCGATGTAGAGCACCGCGACGACGCGCCCGGTTTCGTCCTGCACCGGGTCATAGACAGTCATGTAGGGGCGACCGAACAGCGTCACCCTGCCGACGAATCGCTTGCCCTGGTGCAGTTGCGCGTAGGCAGCACTCTTTCGATCGAGCATGGTGCCTACCGCCCGCTCGCCGTTTTCCTTCTTCACCGACGTGGTGACGCGGCGGAAGTCCTCACCCTGCACGACGAACACAGTGGCGTTTGCGCCGGGGAAGTCGCTCGCGAAGGCATCGACCTCAATGGTGCTGCGGATCGGCAGGCCATTGCTGGTCAGGTCGCCCTTCTCGTCTAGCGCGAAGGTCGGCGCGAACTGGCGGCGGAATACGCCGAAGACGTTCTCCGCGTTGAGGTACATGGTCTGGTCGAAAACGTCCAGCGAACGTGCGACCGCTTCCGCCTTCGCATTGGCGTACTGCGCGGCGCTGCGCTGTTGCTGCGACGATGCGACCGCGTAGAAAGTGCCCAGCACGAGCACCGTCGCCGCAGCGATCGCCAGCATCGCGCGCACGCTCAGGGTCCGCGCAAGCGAGACGAAACCCGGGTTGCTGTTCAACGACAACATTCACTCCCTGCAAGCGGCTCAGGCTTCGAGCTTGAAGACGCTGACGACTTGCGACAGATTGCCGGCCTGCTCGCGCAGCGAACCTGCTGCTGCAGCGGCTTCTTCGACCAGTGCGGCGTTCTGCTGGGTCACCTGGTCCATCTGCGTGATGGCCTGGTTGACCTGTTCGATGCCCGAGGTCTGCTCCTGGCTCGCCGCGGTGATCTCGCCCATGATGTCGGTCACCCGCTTCACGCTGTCCACGATTTCATCCATCGTGCGGCCCGCTTCGGCGACCTGCCTGGTGCCCTCTTCGACCTTCTCGACGGAATCGTCGATCAGCGTCTTGATTTCCTTGGCTGCGGCTGCAGAGCGTTGTGCGAGGTTGCGCACTTCGGAGGCCACCACTGCAAAACCACGGCCTTGTTCACCGGCGCGTGCGGCTTCGACAGCTGCATTCAACGCAAGGATGTTGGTCTGGAACGCGATACCGTCGATCACGCCGATGATGTCGACGATCTTACGCGAGGACGCGTTGATCGAGCCCATGGTGTCGACCACTTGCGAGACGGCGCTTCCGCCACGCACGGCCACTGCCGACGCCGACACAGCAAGCTGGTTGGCCTGACGCGCGTTGTCCGCGTTCTGCTTGACGGTGCTCGTGAGCTCTTCCATCGAAGCCGCCGTTTCTTCCAGGGAACTCGCTTGCTCTTCGGTACGCGAAGACAGATCCTGATTGCCTGACGCGATCTGGCTCGACGCCGTCGCGATCGTGTCCGTGCCCGTGCGCACTTCACCAACGATCTTCACGAGGCTGTCGTTCATCTCGCGCAGCGCCTGCATGAGCTGGCCAGTCTCGTCCTTCGAATGGATTTCGATGCGCGAGGTGATGTCGCCCGCGGCCACCGTCTCGGCCACCTTCACCGCTTCGCGGATCGGTTGCGTGATCGAGCGGGTGATGAGCCATGCAACGGCCGCACCCAGCAGCACCGCGAGCACGCCCAGGCCGATCATGAGGCTGCGCGCACGCTCGTAGTCGGCCAGCGCCTCGGCGTTGATGCCGTCAGCACGCTTGACCTGGTGGACGTTCAAATCGTCCAACGCAGCCAGCGTCGCCCGCACCGCCGGTGCGAACTTCGTCATGAGCAGTTGGGTCGCCTCGTCGTTCTTGTTCTGGCGCGCGAGCTCGATGAGCTTCTCGCTGAGCGGGGCCGCGACGGCCAGCGCTTCATCGACCTTGACCAGGTTGGCCTTGCCCTCGGCGGTCGTGATCAGCTTGCGCAGGGTCTTGTTGGCCTCCGTGAAGCGCTCGCGCGCGCCGGCGATTTTCTTCATCTGGGCGGTGATGCTCGCCTCGTCGTTGATCAGCACCAGTTCAGTGCCGTAGGTGGCGATGTCACGGACCGTGGTGAGCATCGCGTTGACCGAAGCGATCTTCACGTTGTTGTTGTTGACGATCTGGTCGAGCCGGTCGTTCTGGTTCGACAGCGAGTTCACGCCCAGGCCGGCAATCGCGGCCATGAACAGGAGGATGAGCGCGAAGCCCAGGCCCAGTCGCGAGCCGATCTTTAAGTTGGAAAAGGAAGTCATCGTCATTGCGCCCCTGCGGGCGCGTCTCGTTTCGTGGATGTGGTGGATCTCAGAATTCGGTCCAGTCGCCCGCGCCCGCGGTGGCGGTCGCGGCTGAAGCGGTGGACGTTGTCTTCCTTGGTGCTGCCGGCGTCTCGCGCGGCACCTTGTTGGTTGTCTTCTGCACGGTGATCGCTGCAGCAGCCTCCGGCTTCTTACGCGTCGCCCCATCGTCATCCAGCTTGAACATGCCGACGACCTGCGAAAGACCACCAGCCTGCTCCTGCAGCGATGCAGCAGCGGCTGCGGCTTCTTCGACCAGCGCGGCGTTCTGCTGCGTCACCTGGTCCATCTGCGTGATGGCCTGATTGATCTGCTCGATGCCCGAGGTCTGCTCCTGGCTCGCCGCGGTGATCTCGCCCATGATGTCGGTGACGCGGCGCACGCTGCCGACGATCTCGTCCATCGTCTTGCCGGCCTCGCCGACCAGTGCGCTGCCGATGTCGACCTTGCCCACCGAATCGTCGATGAGGCCCTTGATCTCTTTCGCTGCTGCTGCGGAACGCTGGGCCAGGTTGCGCACTTCCGATGCGACAACCGCGAAGCCCTTACCCTGTTCGCCAGCGCGCGCCGCTTCGACGGCCGCATTCAGCGCGAGGATGTTGGTCTGGAACGCGATGCCGTCGATGACCGCGATGATGTCCACGATCTTGCGCGACGAGGCATTGATCGACGCCATGGTGTCGACCACCTCGCTGACCACCTTGCCGCCCTTCACCGCCACTTCGGATGCGGAGACCGCAAGCTGGTTGGCCTGACGCGCGTTGTCTGCGTTCTGCTTGACGGTGCTCGTGAGCTCTTCCATCGACGCTGCGGTCTCTTCCAGCGAGCTCGCCTGCTCCTCGGTGCGCGACGACAGATCCTGATTGCCGGCGGCGATCTGCTTCGAGGCGACGACGATGGAATCGGTCGCCGTGCGGATGCGACCCACCACGTCGGTCAGCATGTCTTCCATCTCGCCCATGCCGTTCAACAGCCGGCCGAAGTCGCCGCCGCGGTCGGACTCGAAGTCCTGGCTGAGGTCGCCGGAGGCCACGGTCTCGGCAATCACCAGTGCTTCGTCGATCGGCTCGACGATGCTGCGCGTCAGCAGCCATGCAAGCACCGAGCCCACGGCAAGTGCCAGAGCCGCAAGCAGGATCACCTGGTTGCGGCCGGAGCGGTAGAGCTCGTCGATGGCAGTGGCGGACTGGTCGATCCGGTCCTTCTGGTGGCCCACCATGGCACGGATGCTCGCGTCGTAGGCGTCGAGCGTGGGGATCAGCTTCTCCTTGCTCAGCACCGCGGCTTCATCGAGCTTGCCGTCCGACTTGAGCTTCAGGATCGTGTTGCGCAGTTCCAGGTACTCCGCGCGCCGGCTCTTGATGTCCTTGCTCAGCGCCAGTTCCTCGGGAGTGCTGAGCATTTCCTCGAGGTTCTTCTGCGTCTCGTTGATGACGGCGCTGTTCTTGGTGATGTTCTTCTGCAGGAAGTCCTGCACTTCAGGATCGTTGCTCTTCAGCAGCGCGAAGGTCCGCACGCTGTTGGTGCTCGTGGCAAGCAGCCAGGCCGCAGCCAGGCGCTCTTTCTCAAGCGATTGCCGCGCCATCTCGCGCGTGGCGTCGCCCACCGCCTGCAACCGGGCCACGCCGATCACAGCGATGGCTGCCACCAGCGCCAGCACGACCGCGAATCCGCCGCCCAGGCGTGTGCCGATCTTCCAATCCTTCATCCCTGCCTCCTCCTTTGAAACTGCCCCCTCAGGCAGCGAGCTTTTCGATCAGTCCCATCTCTTCGCTGGACATCAACCGGTCGATGTCCACGAGGATCAGCATCCGCTCGTCGAGCGTGCCCAGGCCGATGAGGTAGTCGGTGTCCAGAGCCGAGCCCATCTCGGGTGCGGGCTTGATCTGCTCTTGCGACAGCGTGATCACGTCAGAGACGCTGTCCACCACCATGCCCACCACGCGACCGCCGATGTTCAGCACGATCACGACGGTGAACTGGTCATAGCTCGGCGTTCCAATGCCGAAGCGGATGCGCATGTCGATGATCGGCACGATGATCCCGCGCAGGTTCACCACGCCCTTGATGAAATCGGGCGCGTTCGCGATGCGCGTGACTGCGTCGTAGCCGCGCAGCTCCTGCACCTTCTGGATGTCGATGCCGTATTCCTCGTCGCCGAGGGTGAAAGTGACCACCTCCAGCCGTCCCGAGTTGGCGAGGGCCTGAGAAGCGGCGCCGCCCGAGCGGGGCTGGAGGGTCGTGATCTCTGCCATGGGGTTCCTTTGCGTTGGCTGTGAGAGTGGGTTTGTTGGCTATCGGCAGATCAGCCGAATTTCTGCATGATCCGGACGAGCTTCTGGCCGTATTGGGGGTCGGTGGCGTAGCCGGCGCGCTGCAGGCCATGCGCCGCCTCGGTCGGGTCGCCGGCCGTCACCACGTTGGCATAGCGCGGATTGCGCGTCATGAAGCGCGCGTAGTCGGTGAAGGCTTCCTCGTAGGAGTCGTAGGCCCGGAACTTGGCGCGCACGCGCTGCGGCTCGCCATCGACGTATTCGGTGGTGGTGGTCTCGACCGTGCGGCCCTGCCAGCTCCTGTCGGCCTTGATGCCGAAGAGGTTGAAGCTCTGCGTGCCGTCGTCGGCGCGGATCTCGCGCTTGCCCCAGCCCGATTCGAGCGCGGCCTGCGCGAGGATCAGCGGTGCGGGCACGCCACTGGCTTCGCTCGCGGCCTGCGCCGACGCACCCATGCGATCGACGAAGGCATCGACATGGCCCTGCAGCGATGCGGTCGCGGCCGAACTGCTACCGCGGTCGTTGTTCACCTGATAGAGGCTCAAATCGACGCGCGTAGACGGCGCTGGCGCCGAGCCAAGCGGAATACCCGAGTCCGCCTTCAGCGGAAACCCGCCGCGCGGCAGAAGCGACATCGGTGCGGCATCGACGTCCATGTTGGTCGAACCCGACGCGACCTGGCGCTGGAGCTGTACCAGCATGGCCTCGGCAAGGCCAACGCCACGCCCCGAGAGGTTCTGCGAGAGCTGCTGGTCGAGCATCGAGGTGTAGATCTTCTCGCTCTGGCTGTCGAACAGACCGCTTTTCGGCGTCGCCTCGCGCATGCTCTTGAGCACCATGTTCATGAACATCGCCTCGAACTGGCGCGACACCTGGCGAAGACCTTCTTCCGGCGAAGTGCGGGTGGTGCGCTTGAGCGCATCCACACCCTGCACGTCGAGTGCGAAGCGCTGGTCGAGCGCGCCGCTGCGGCTCGTGTCGGCAATGCTCGAAGCGGGCGTGGCAGTGATCGCCATGTCCGTCCTCAGATGATTTCGAGCTCGGCGCGCAAGGCACCGGCCGTCTTCATGGCCTGCAGGATGGAGACGAGGTCCTGCGGATTCGCGCCCAGCGCATTGAGGCCCTTGATCACGTCGGACAGCGAAGCGCTGCCGCGCACCATCTGCAGCGCACCGCTGCCCTGGTTGACCGAGATCTCCGACTGCGCCGATTCGACCGTGCGACCGCGCGAGAACGCTTCCGGCTGGCTGACCACCGGCTGGGTGTTGATGACCACCGACAGGTTGCCGTGCGCCACCGCGCATTCGCTCACCCGCACCGCCTGGTTCATGACCACGGAGCCGGTGCGCGCATTGATGACCACGCGTGCGACGGCTTGCGTCGGCGTGACTTCAAGCCCTTCGAGTCGCGCGAGGAAGCCGACGCGGTCCTGCGGCGACTCCGGTGCACTGACGCGGATCACGCGCGCATCCAAAGCCTCGGCGACAGGACCGAACTGGCGATTGATCGCTTCGACCGCGCGCTGCGCCGTGCCGAAGTCGGAACGCGTGAGCTCGACCGTGAGCGCACCACCCTCGCCGCCCACAGCGGACTCCACCGTGCGCTCGACGATCGCGCCCGACGGAATGCGCCCGGAGCTGAGCTGGTTGATCTGAACCTTGCTGCCGTTGGCCGACGCCCCTGCGCCGCCAACGACCATGTTCCCTTGCGCGATCGCGTAGACCGCGCCGTCGACACCCTTGAGCGGCGTCATCAGCAGCGTGCCGCCGCGCAGGCTCTTGGCATTGCCCATCGACGACACCGTGACGTCGATCGCCTGCCCCGGCCGGGCGAACGAAGGCAGCGTAGCGGTAACCATCACCGCTGCCACGTTCTTGAGCTGCATGTTCACGCCCTGCGGCATCGTGATGCCGAGCTGCTGGAGCATGTTGTTCAGGCTCTGCGTGGTGAACGGCGTCTGCATCGTCTGGTCGCCGGTGCCGTCCAGACCAACCATCAGGCCGTAGCCGATCAACGGGTTGTCCCGCACGCCCTGGATCGTCGCCAGCTCCTTGAGCCGCTCCGCATGCACAGGCGCAAGAAATGAAAAGGAAAAAACAAGAGCGAGCGCAGCGAAGCGAACGCCGTTGGTGAAACACCGCGGAACCGGCTTTGCCGGGCCGCCGGTGTTGCCCCCTGCAAGGGGGTGGAGAGCCACACGAAGTGGGCGAGCCTGGGGGTGTGTCATTTCTAGAATGGAGCGACGTTCAGGAAGAAGCGCTGGAGCCATCCCATGTTCTGCGCTTCGTCGATGTAGCCCTTGGCCGTGTATTCGATGCGTGCATCCGCCACCTGGGTCGAGAGCACGGTGTTGACGCCTGTGACGGTGCGCGGATTCACCACGCCGGAGAAGCGGATGAACTCCGTCCCCTGGTTGATGCCCATCTGCTTTTCGCCACTCACGAGCAGGTTGCCGTTGGGCAGCACGTCGGTGACGGTGACCGTGATCGTGCTGTTGAACGTATTCGTGGCATTGGCGCCGCCCTTGCCCGTGAACGCCGATGTGCCGGACAGCTTTGCATCCTGGTCGTTCAGGAGGCCCTTGAGCACCTTCGGAATCGGATCGAAGGCCGCGGTCATGCTTCCGTTGCGGTTCGCGTTCGCAGCCGAGTTCTTGCTGGCGTTGAGCTTTTCGCTGATGACGATGGTCAGGATGTCCCCGATGCTGCGCGGCCGGCGATCCTCGAACAGCGCGATGCCGCGCCCGTTGTCCTGGAAGATCGCGCCCGTCCGCGACCGGCTCGGCAGCTGGTTGATGTCGTCGGCGCGCGCGGTCATCGGTTGATGCACGAGCGGATCGCGCGGGATCTGCGCGCAGCCGGCGAAAAGAACGAGCGCCACGCTCGCCAGCGCCATGCGCCATGGCGAAGCGATACGGAATGCGTGCAGCGTGGGGAAGCTCATGGTCACAGTTGCGCAAGTCGCGCGAGCATTTGGTCGGATGTTTGAATCGCCTTGCTGTTGATCTCGTACGCGCGCTGCGTCGCGATCATGTTGACCAGCTCTTCCACCACATTGACGTTGGACGCTTCGGTGTAGCCCTGCGTCAGCACACCGGCGCCATCGACGCCGGGGTTCACGACATTGGGTGCGCCCGACGAATCGGTCTCGGTGTAGAGGTTCTCGCCCATGCTCTGCAGGCCCGTCGGGTTCAGGAAGGTCGCGATCTGGAGCTGGCCGACCTGCACCGTCGCCTGGCTACCGGCCTGCGTGACCGACACGATGCCGTCGCGGCCGATGGTGAGACTGGTGGCGTTCTGCGGGATGTTGATCGCGGGCTCGATCGTGTAGCCGCTCGCGGTCACGAGCTGGCCGTCGGCGTTGGTCTGGAACGAACCATCGCGCGTGTAGGCCATCGTGCCGTCGGGCATCGTGACCTGGAAGAAGCCCGAACCGTTGATCGCGACATCCTTCGGGTTGTCGGTCTTGGTCAGGTTGCCTTGCGAGTGCATGCGCTCGGTGGCGACAACGCGCACGCCGGTGCCGACCTGCAGGCCCGAAGGCAGGCGCGTCTGGTCGGAAGTCTGGCCCCCGACCTGGCGGATGTTCTGGTAGAGCAGGTCTTCGAACACCGCGCGGCTTTTCTTGAAGCCGGTGGTGGAGACGTTGGCGAGGTTGTTGGAGACGACGTCGAGCTGCGTCTGCTGGGCTTCGAGGCCGGACTTGGCCACGTAGAGGGAACGGATCATGGAATGGCTCCTGCGGGGTTGCTGCTGGTCAGGGCGGATCAGCCGTAGGCGAGCAGCTTGTTGGCCGACTGCGCGTTGATGTCGGCGGACTGGATGGACTTCATCTGCATCTCGAAGCTGCGTCCGTTGGCGATCATGGCCACCATGGCTTCGACGGGATTGACGTTGCTGCCTTCGATGGCGCCGGGCGTGACGGTCACTGCGTTGTCGGCTTCAGCGGGCGGAAGGCCCGGACGCATGCGGAAGAGACCGTCTTCGCCTCGCACCAGATCGGTCGTCGGCGGATTCACGAGCTTCATGCGGCCGACGATGTTCAGGCCGGTCAGCGGATCGCCGGGCGCGTGCGCGGTGATGCTGCCGTCCGAGGCGATGGTCACGGACGAGCCCGGCGGGATCACCAGGCCGCCGCCATCGCCGACCACCGGGCGTCCGCCCATGGTCGTGACCTGGCCGTCGGATGCCACCTGGAGGTTGCCGACGCGGGTGTAGGCCTCGCCGGTCGGTGTCTGGACCGTCAGCCAGCCGTCGCCACGCACCGCGACATCGAGTTCGCGGCCGGTGTCCGTCACCGGACCTTGCCGGAAGTCGGCGCCCGGCGTGGTCGCCGCCACGAAGGCGCGCGTGGGCGACTCCTGGCCGACCACGGGCACCGCGCGGAATGCGTTGATCTGCGCACGGAAGCCCGGCGTCGACACGTTCGCCATGTTGTTGGCGACCGAGGTCTGCTGCTCCATGGCCTGCTTGGCGCCGCTCATCGCGACATACAGCATTCGATCCACTGGTGGCTCCTATCGCGTCGCGTCAGCGGATGTTCATCAGCGTCTGCATGACCTGGTCCTGCGTCTTCACCGTCTGCGCATTGGCTTGGTAGTTGCGCTGCGCGACGATGAGGTTGACGAGTTCCGAGGTCAGGTCGACGTTGGACGATTCGAGCGCGCCCGAGGCGAGCGAGCCGAGCTTGCTGCCTTCGGCCGGCGTGCCGGTGAGTGCCGCACCGGAAGCTGCCGTCTCCGCGTACATGTTGTCGCCCTTGGGCTCGAGGCCGTTGGGGTTGGCGAAGGACGACAGCACCACCTGGCCCAGCAGCTTGGTCTGCTCGTTCGAGAACTTGCCGGTGATGGTGCCGTCGCCGTTGATCGAGAACGAGGTGAGCTGGCCGGAGGTGTAGCCATCCTGCGCGAGCTTGCTCATGCCGTTGGCTGCACCGACCTGCGTGGTGCCGCTCAGGTCGACCGTGATGTTCGATGCGGCTGCGCCGTTGGTGTAGGTCAGCGTCGGGAGCGTGATCTTGCCGCCGACCGGTGCGGTGAGGTTGCCGTTGGTGTCGAAGGTCATCGAGCCCATCGGCGAACCGGCAGTTGCAGGCGCGGGCAACTGGACCTGCGTGCCGTCGATCGTGGCGTAGGTATCCCACGCGTTGGCGCCCGTCTTCACGAAGTAGACCGCGAGGTCGTGCGGATTGCCTAGCGAGTCGTACACCGGGCCGATCGCGTTCGAGTAGTTGAAGGTGTCGGAGTCGGTCGGGTCGAAAGGCGTCTTCGTCGGCACGGTGCTGCGCGAGTCGACGTTGAACTCGGCCTGCACGCCAGTGGTGGCGTTGGGCGACATCGGCGCGGTCGGGATCTGGATCGCGGTGGGCGTGCCGCCGCTGATGCCGCCGCTGGCGTTCACGCCATAGCCGGTGAGGCGCAGGCCGGAAGCGTTGACGATGTAGCCGTCCTTGTCCTGGGTGAACTGGCCGTTGCGCGAGTACATGACTTCGCCGGTCGCGCTGGTGAGGCGGAAGAAGCCGTTGCCGTTCATGATCGCCACGTCGAGCGGACGGCTGCTGGTCTGCGTCACGCCCTGCGAGAAGTCCTGCACCACGCCCGACACCGCGACGCCGAGGCCGACGCGCGAGCCGGCGTAAATGTCCGAGAAGGTGGCGGTGGACGACTTGAAGCCCACGGTGCCCGAGTTGGCGATGTTGTTGCCGATGACGTCGAGATTCGCGGCAGCGGCGCCGAGACCGCTAATGCCCTGGGAAAAGGCCATGATGGATTCCTTAGTTCAATGCGTTGGGTTGGAGGTCAGAGATACATGCGCACATCGGACAGGCCGATGCTCTGGCCGGTGGCGAGTTCGAGGGTGACGCCGCTGGTGCCCTGCTTGACCGCGGCGACCTGCGCGAACGTGAGCGCGGTCGAGGACACGGCGGTGCTGCCGTTGGTGGCGGCGATCGTGAACGTGTAGTTGCCTGCGGGCACGACATTGCCCGAGTCGTCCTTGCCGTCCCATGCGACGGCGTTCACGCCTTCGTTCATGGAGCCTGCGTCGATGGTGCGCACCGTCTTGCCGGTGGCGTCGACGATCTTGATCTGCACGTCGGAAGCCGTGCCAGGCAGTTCCACAGCGAAGGCCTTGACGGCCGGATCCTCACCCTCTGCAGGCGCAGTGGTGGTGAGCGAGTTGCCGGGCGACAGCACTGCATAGCCGATGAGCGATGCGGCCTGCAGAACCTGGTTCGAGCCGGTCTGGCTCACCAGGCCCGACAGCGTGCTGTTGAGCTTCTCGATGCCGCTCACGGTGCTCATCTGCGCGAGCTGCGACGTGAGCTCCGCGTTCTCCATCGGATTGAGCGGGTCCTGGTTGTTGAGCTGCGCGACCAGTAGCTTGAGAAAGCGCTGCTCGTTGTCGCTGCTGGAGACACTCGCGGTGCTGGCCGCGGCGCTGGCGGCATTGGCGCCGCTGATGGATGAGGTGTCGGCGATGGCCATGGCTTTCTTTTTTCTTCGCTGTTGGATTACTGGCCGATGGTCAGGGTCTTGACCATCAGCGTCTTGGCGGTGTTGAGCACCTCGACGTTGGCCTGGTAGCTGCGCGAGGCCGAGATCATGTTGGTCATCTCCTCGACCACGTTGACGTTCGACATCGCGACGTAGCCGTCGGGGTTGGCATGCGGGTTCTTCGGGTCGTAGACCATCTTGGCGGGCGACTGGTCCTCGACCACGCCCGAGACCTGCACGCCGCCGATGTCCTGCTGGCCCGAAGGCGCGACTTCGAAGACGACCTGCTTGGCACGGTACGGCTGACCGTCGGGTCCGGCGACGCTTTCCGCGTTGGCAAGATTGCTCGCGGTCACGTTCATGCGCTGCGACTGCGCGGTCATGGCGGATCCCGCCACACTGAAGATGTTCATGGAAGCACTCGGGAGTGGCATCGGATAGCTCCTCGTGCTTACTGCTGGACCGCCGCCAGCATGGTCTTGATCTTCGAGCTGAGCACCGTGAGGTTCGACTCGTAGCGCAGCGCGTTGTCGGCGAAGTTGATGCGCTCGACGTCCATCTCGACCGTGTTGCCGTCGATGCTCGACTGCGTGGGCACGCGATAGAGAAGGTCCTGGTCGGGCATCGACTTGGCTTCGCCCGCGAGGTGGCGCGACGAGGTCGTCGACATCGCGAACGACTGCGCCTGGCGGCCCTGCTCGACGGCCTGCGAGAGCCTGCTGCTGAAATCGAAGTCGCGCGCCTTGTAGTTGGGCGTGTCGGCGTGGGCGATGTTGGCCGCCAGCACTTCCTGGCGCTCAGCCCGCAGATTGAGTGCTTCGCGGTTGAAGCGAAGCGCTGCATCCAGCTTGTCGATCATCTTCTTTCCATCCTTTGTGGCGTCGCGCTCGCACTGGGCATGGCGACAGATGGAAAGCGAGTCTATGCACGAGACGCTTTTGCAATGGGTCGAACAAAGGGGGTTTTCGGCAGCACTTCAGCACTTCGCTTTGGGGGGTGTCTTCCTAGAATCCTCCGGCAACACACCGATTCCCATGGAACAACGCAAGACCTTCAAACGGCTCCTCCGCATCGTTCTGCCGGCATGCATGGCGGGCGTCGGCGTGGCTTCCTTTGCCGCTTCCCAGTTGCCTGAAGAGGCACGCGAGGCCGTCGAACGCTACCTCCAGGTGCAAACCTCCGGGCTGCCGGGCAAGGCCAAGGTGACTTTCGTGCCCACAGGTGGTGCACTTCCGCCGTGCAGTGACTACGAGGCCTTCATGCCCACCGGCACGGCGCCGTGGGGGCGCGTCTCTATCGGATTGCGCTGCCGAGGCGACAAACCGTGGACGCGCTTCGTTTCGGCCAATGTGTCAGTGGAAGGCCGCTACTTCGTCGCTGCGCGTGCGATCGAACCCGGCGTGACGCTCGGTGCGGGCGACTTCATCGAACGCACCGGCGATCTCACCGGTCTGCCTCGCAATGTGGTGACAGACGCGAGCGCCCTGCGCGGCGTCACCAGCGCACAGCGCATCACTGCGGGCGCACCGCTGCGCAAGGAGCATGTGCGCACCATGATCGTGATCCAGCAGGGACAGACGGTGCAGGTGGTCGCGCAGGGCGCAGGCTTCACCGTCAGCACCGAAGGCAAGGCGATGACACGCGCCGAAGTCGGTGCCGCCGTGCAGGCGAAAACCCGTGACGGCCGTCTGGTGAGTGGCATCGCCGACGAAGAGGGCCAGATCCGGCTCTCGCAATAAGGCTGCAGGTACGCAAATGTACGTAGGGACGCGTAGTGGTCTTCATGGATCGCCAATCCAGCCCCGAAGCCCTAAAGTTCCACTGCGTTTCGCCGATATAGGGGCGAGCCCCCTTTGAGGAACCATTGTGAAAATCGATCAACCAGCGTCATCGGCGACGCCTCTCATCCGCCCCGCGAAGTCGGGTTCCGCCTCCGCGAGTTCCGCCGGAGCCACCGGATCGTCGAAGGACGCTGCACAGGTCTCGGCCCAGGTCCACTCGCTGCCGGGCTCCACCAGCGGTGATTTCGACGCCGCGCGCGTCGCCGCGATCCGCGAGGACATCCGCGCGGGGCGCTACCAAGTGAATCCAGAACGTATTGCCGATGGCCTGATGGACAGCGTGCGCGACCTGCTCGATTCCCGAAAGAACTCATGAACACGATGCTGCTGTACCTTCATGCGGAGAAATCCTGCATCGAGGAATTCCTGGCGCTGCTTGCGCAGGAAGAAACCGCCATGACCGAGCGTCGCTTCGGTGACCTGGAACAGATCACCGAACAGAAGGTACAGCTGCTCGACCGTATTGCCGAGATCGACCGCCAGCGCGAAACCGCGCAATCGGCACTCGGTTTCGAACCCGGTGCCGCCGGCGCCGATGCCGCTGCGATGGCCGGCGGCGAAGCAACCCGCCAAGCCTGGCAGGCCCTGCAGGAGCTGGCCGAGAAGGCCCGCCAGCAGAACCTGCGCAACGGATCGATCGTCCACACCCACCTGGACTTCACGCAGAAGGCACTGCAGTTCCTGCAATCGAGCGTGCAGCTCTTCTACGGGCCGGACGGCATCCGGAAGACCACGTCCGGCGGCGGCACGCGCCTCGCCATGGGCTGAGGCTCGGTTGAACCAGCGACCTACCGGCTCGGATTGAGCAGGTACTTCTCGCCGGTCGCCTGCTTCGAATAGACCGCGATCTCGCCCAGCGAGAGTGCTTCCACCATCGACACTTCCTTCGTGTAGCGGCTCGCGAAGGTCGTCTTCAGTTCGGCCGCCACGCGCGCCTTCAGCTTCTCCGCACCTTCGGGCCCGATCTTCATCAGGAACGGGAACAGCAACCAGCCCCCCATGCCCCAGCTCATGCCGAAGCCGCGCGTGAATTCGGTCGGCCCGCGATCCAGCCCGCCGTAGATGTAGACCTGCTTGTGCGTGGTGGTGCCGTAGCGGCTGTATTCGGTCGCATTGCGCAAGAGCGCGGCTTCCATGCAGTTGAGGATCTGCCCCGCCAGCTTGCCGCCACCGGTCGCATCGAAAGCCAGCGTGGCGCCGGTCGCGGTCAGCGCATCCGTCAGGTCCTGCATGAAGGTCGGCGAGGTGGCGTTGCACACATATTTGGCGCCGATGGCGCGCAGGATGTCTTCCTGCTCCTGCTTGCGGACGATGTTCACCAGGGGAATGCCATCCTTGATGCAGATGCGGTTGAGCATCTGCCCGAGGTTCGACGCCGCGGCCGTGTGCACGAGTGCCTTGTGGCCTTCGCGCCGCATGGTCTCGACCATGCCGAGCGCCGTGAGCGGATTGACGAAGGACGAAGCACCCTCCGCCGCGGTCGCGCCTTCCGGCAGGGCCATGCACTGGGCTGCGTCGATGCAGCGGTATTGCGAGTACATCGCGCCGCCGATCGCCGCGACGGTCTTGCCCAGCAGGGCCTGCGCCTGCGGCGAGGTACCGGCTGCCACGACCACGCCTGCGCCTTCATTGCCGACCGGCATGGACTGGTCCGCGCGGCCGGCCATGCTCTTCATGGCTGCTTCGGGGATGGTTGCCGTCACGACCGGCCGCTCGGGCGTACCCGACGCCTTCGCGGTGCGCAGGTCCGCCGCGCCGAACAGCAGGCCCAGGTCGGAGGGATTCATCGGCGACGCCTCGACCCGAACCACCACTTCGTTCGCGGCGGGCTGGGGAATGCGGTCTTCCTGAAGCGAGAGTTCAAGCTCGCCGCTGCTGCGGACGAGGGAACGGATCTGCAGGGTCTTGCTCGGCACGGTCATGGCGGGTCTCCGGATGGGGGCCGGCCAGTATAGGAGCGGGGTCGGTTGCGCGCTCAGGACACCTGTTCGGGCGGCCGCTTGTCGGGATGGGCCATGACGCGGTCGATCCGCCTTCCGTCGAGCGCGACTACCTCGAAGCACCAGCCGGCGCAGTCGATGTGCTCCCCGACCTCCGGCAACTGGCCCGAGACGAACATCAGCAGGCCGGCGACGGTGTTGTAGCGGCCGCGGTCCTCGTCGGGCAGCTCGCGGATACCGAGGCGTGCGCGCAGCTCCGACACCGGCATCAGCCCGTCGAGCTCCCAGATGCCGTCGGCGCGCTGTCGCGCCCAGGCTTCGGCGTGCGTCGGCACTTGCAATTCGCCGGTGATGGCTTCGAGCAGGTCGCGCGGCGTCATCAGGCCCTGCACCACGCCGTATTCGTCGACGACGAAGACGAGCCGCCCGGCGCGCGAGCGGAACTGCTCGAGCATTTCCATGCCCGTGAGCGTTTCGGGTACGAAAACCGCGGGCTGCACTGCTTCTCCGACCGTGCCTCGATGCTCCGGCCCAAGCTTGAGAAGATGCGCCACGCTGGTCACGCCCACTACGTCGTCGAGCGAGTTGCGGCACACCGGATACCAGGAGTGGACCTGGTTGCGCGCACCCGCCTCCGACACCCTCTGCAGGCTCTCGGCAATGGTCAGCGACGCATCGAGCCATTCGATGTCGGCGCGCGGGATCATGAGCGAGGTCAGCCGGCGATCGTCGAGGTGGAACACGTTGCGCACCATCTGGTGCTCGTGCATCTCGATCACACCGGCATCGACGCCCTCCTCCAGGCTCGCGGAGATTTCTTCTTCGGTGACCACGCGGGCGGCGTTCGAATCGATGCGCAGGAGCTTGAGCGTGGCCGCCGTCGCACTCGACAACAGCAGCACGAACGGCTTGGCGATGGAAGCGAGCCATCGCATCGGCGTGGCCACGTAGCGGGCCACCGGCTCGGGGTAGAGCTGGCCGATGCGCTTGGGCACCAGCTCGCCGAAGATGATCGTGAAGAAGGTGATGCAGGTCACCACGACCGCGGTAGAGGCAATGCTGGCCGTGCCACGGCCAAGGCCCATTTCCTCCATCCACGCGCCGAGCGGCTCGGCGAAGGCGGCTTCACCGACGATGCCACTCAGCATGCCGATCGAGGTGATGCCGATCTGCACCGTGGAAAGAAACCGCGTCGGGTTCTCCATCAGCTTGAGCGCCGCGGCGGCGCCCGCATCCCCCGTCTCGGCCAGCGCGGCGAGGCGCGCGCGGCGGCTGGTGGAAAGAGCCATTTCGGACATTGCAAACAACGCGTTGACCGTGGTCAGCAACGCCAGGAGGAATACGTCCATGAACGCAGGAGAGAATGGGGACATGGCACTTTACTTGATCGGTGATCTGCAGGGCTGCGACGAACCCCTGCAACGGCTGCTGGACAAGATCGACTTCTCCCCGAGCCGCGACCGGCTGATCGTGCTGGGCGACCTCGTGAATCGCGGGCCCGCTTCGGCCAAGGTGCTGCGACACATCCAGGGTTTCGGCGGCGCGGCGCAGAGCCTGCTCGGCAACCATGACCTGCATCTTCTGGGCGTGGCCCACGGCGCGCGCAAGATGGGACGCAAGGACACGCTCGCTGCAATACTCGATGCGCCGGACCGCGATGGAATGCTCGAATGGCTGCGCCACCAGCATGTGGCGCTTCGTCACGACATTGGCGGCGGCACGCTGCTGACGGTGCACGCGGGCGTGCTGCCGCAATGGACTGTCGAGGACACGATGCGTCTGGCAGGCGAGCTCCAATCCGCCTTGCAGGGACCGGACGTGGCCGAGTTCTTTCGCACCATGTACGGCAACGAACCCGCGCAGTGGAGCGATTCGCTCACCGGTGCGGCGCGGCTACGCGTAGTCGTCAATGCCCTGACGCGGATGCGCTATTGCACAGCCGAGGGCGTGATGGAGTTCGAATCCAAGGATGCCGAAGCCGGCGCGCCCGAGGGCTTCATGCCGTGGTTCGATGTGCCGGGACGCAAGACGTCGACAGCGACTGTGGCTTTCGGCCACTGGTCGACGCTCGGCTGGGTTTCAAGGCCGGACCTGATCTCGACCGACACTGGTTGCGTATGGGGTGGCTGCCTGAGCGCCGTGCGGATCGGCGCGACGCCACAAGAGCGCGAGCTGATCCAGGTCAAGTGCCCTCAGGCCCAGAAGCCAGGCTGAAGGCTACTGGGGGGACTTGAAGAGCGCCGCGACCTTGCGCTTGGTCTTGATGTTGCTGGAGACGCCTCGGGCGGGCGTCGCCTTGGCCGTGGCTTCCCAGGCGGGCGCAGCCTCACGCTCCGGCGTCTCGTAGGGCTTCTCGAAGAAGGGATCGCGCGGCGCAGCCGGCGCGCGATGCGGACGGCCGTTGCGGGTCGGACGCGAGTCGGAGCGGTCGCGGGGACGATCCAGCGTGTCGAGCACGTCGCGTGCGTCGCCGGCTTCGCCCTCTTCGCGCCAATGGCGGCGGCCATCGTTGATGCGGCCGCGCGGGCGCTCGTCGTCGAATTCGACCGGCTCCAGCTCAATCTTCTTCTTGATGAGCTTCTCGATGTCGGCCACCAGGCGGACGTCATTGCCGCCGCTCGCGAAGCTCACAGCGAGGCCGGATGCGCCGGCGCGGCCGGTGCGGCCGATGCGGTGCACGTAGTCTTCCGCGTTGAACGGAATGTCGAAGTTGAAGACCGCCGGCACGTCCTTGATGTCGAGACCGCGCGCAGCCACGTCGGTGGCCACCAGCAGGTCGACTTCGCCGGCCTTGAACGCGGCGAGCGACTTCAGGCGTTCGTCCTGGCTCTTGTCGCCGTGCAGGGCGGTGGTCTTCAGGCCGTCACGCTCGAGCGAACGCGCGAGGCGCGCACAGCCCAGCTTGCTGTTGACGAACACGAAGGCCTGCGTGATGCCGCGCTGGCGCACGATCTGCTTGAGCGCGCGGCGCTTGTCGTCTTCCGCAACGCTGAAGAAGTGCTGCTCGACGGTGGAGGCGGTTTCGTTCGGCCGCGCGACTTCGATCGTGACCGGGTTCTGCAAGTAGCTGCCGGCGAGCCGCTTGATCTCGGGAGAGAACGTCGCGGAGAACAGCAGCGTGGTCCGCTGCTTGGGCAGGTACGAGAGGATGCGCTGCAGATCGGGCAGGAAGCCGATGTCGAGCATTCGGTCTGCTTCGTCGAGAACCACGTACTCGACCTGGTTGAGCACTGCGTTCTTCGCTTCGATGTGGTCGAGCAGTCGGCCCGGCGTGGCGACCAGCACCTCGACGCCCTTCTTGAGCTCGATGGTCTGCGGCTTCATGTCGATACCGCCGAAAACGACCGCGCTGCGCAGGTTGGTGTACTTGGAATAGAGCTTGACCTGCTGAGCGACCTGGTCGGCCAGTTCGCGCGTGGGCAGCAGGACGAGGGCCCGGACCGGGTGCCGTGCCGGAGAGGTCGAGCTGTTCTCGTGCTTGAGCATCCGCTGCAGCAGGGGCAGCGAGAAGGCGGCTGTCTTGCCGGTGCCGGTCTGGGCGGCACCCATGACGTCCTGGCCCGACAACACCACCGGAATGGCCTGTGCCTGGATGGGCGTCATCGTCTCGTAACCCATTTCGGCTACAGCGCGCGCCAATGGTTCAGCCAGGGAGAGATTGGAGAAGGAGCTTGTCATGAAGCCTTCTATTGTCGCAGGAATGGGGTTACCCCTAATCCCAAGCCCCTCCGGGGGATTCCGCCCAGCGGGGAATCCCGCGGAACCGGCTTCGCCGGGCCGCCGGGATTGCCCCCTGAAAGGGGGTGTCAGAGCGACACGAAGTGCGCGAGGCTGGGGGTTAGAGACCCCGCGCAGCAAACGTGTCGCAGTCTCTCAAGTCGCCGCTCTTGAAACCGGTGGAGAACCACCGCTGGCGCTGGGCGCTGGTGCCGTGCGTGAAGCTGTCCGGCACCACCGCGCGGCCAGCGGAGCGCTGGAGGGCGTCGTCGCCGATCTTCTGGGCGGCGTTCATGGCGGATTCGATGTCGCCCGGGTCCAGCCATTGCTTGGATTGCTGCGAATGGTGGGCCCAGACGCCCGCCAGGCAATCGGCCTGCAGCTCGACGCGGACGCTGACCGCGTTGTTCTGGGTCTGGCTCAGCCGGCCGCGCATCTGGTCGACCTTGGCCGTGATGCCGAGCTCGTCCTGCACGTGGTGGCCGATCTCGTGCGCGATCACGTATGCCTGCGCGAACACACCGGGAGCGCCGAGCTGGTTCCGGAGCGTTTCGTAGAAGCCGAGGTCGATATAGACCTTCTTGTCCCCAGGGCAGTAGAACGGCCCCATCGCGGACTCGCCGGTGCCGCAGGCGGTGGGCGTCGCGCCACGGAACAGCACCAGCTTGGGCGGGGTGTAGGTGCCACCGTTCTGGCGGAAGATGTCACTCCACACCACCTCGGTGTTCTTCAGCACGGTGGAGACGAAAGCTGCCTCCTGGTCGTTCGCAGGAGGCTTGTGTGCCGGGCCTTGCTGCTGCACCTGCGGTGCGGGCTCGCCACCGCTGAGCAGGCCGAGCACCGTGAGGGGGTTGATGCCGAAGATCCAGCCGGCGATCAGCGCGACCGCCACGGTCCCGATGCCGATTCCGCGTCCGCCGACGGGAAAGCCGAACCCGCCGCCTCCCCCGCCATCGTCACGCCGGTCTTCGACGTTGTCGGACTGTTCGTTGCCTTCCCATCTCATGACGCGCTCCTTGACCGCGGTTCTCGCGGCGCCGGCACGATGGTACGCGCTGGCGAATCCTTCGGCTGTAGGCTCACGCCTTCGGCAGGGTCACTCCGCGCTGGCCCTGGTACTTGCCGCCGCGGTCCTTGTAGCTGGTTTCGCAGACTTCGTCACTCTCGAAGAAAAGCACCTGCGCGCAGCCCTCGCCCGCGTAGATCTTGGCGGGCAGCGGCGTGGTGTTGCTGAATTCGAGGGTCACGTAGCCCTCCCACTCGGGCTCGAAGGGCGTGACGTTGACGATGATCCCGCAGCGCGCATAGGTGCTCTTGCCCAGGCAGATCGTCAGCACGTTGCGCGGGATGCGGAAGTATTCGACCGTGCGCGCGAGCGCGAAGCTGTTGGGCGGGATGATGCAGCTGTCGCCGTGGAAGTCGACGAAGCTCTTCTCGTCGAAGTTCTTGGGGTCGACCACCGTGCTGTGGATGTTGGTGAACACCTTGAATTCGGGTGCACACCGGATGTCGTAGCCGTAGCTGGAGGTGCCGTAGCTGATGATCTTGTGGCCGTCCTGCTCGCGGATCTGGCCGGGCTCGAAGGGCTCGATCATTCCGTTCTTCTCGGCCATGCGCCGGATCCACTTGTCGCTCTTGATGCTCATGGCAGGTCCTCTTTTTCGGGCCGCTATTCTAGGCACCCAGCGGGGTCGGCCGGATTCAGGTCGCCAGCGCCTCGGAGATCACGGTGCGCTCGATCAGGCGGTCATCGCCCAGCACGATCATCGCGAACAGCAGTTCTTCCAGATTCGCGGCCAACGAAGTCTTGCGTGCCAGCAGCGGCGTGGCCTTCGGGTTGATGACCACGAAATCGGCCTCGCAGCCCGGCTGCAGGTTGCCGATCACGCCTTCCAGCCCCAGCGCACGCGCCGCCCCGGCGGTGTGGCGCCACCAAAGCTGCGAAGGCGGGATGCTGATACCCGGCTTGGTCTGCCCTTCGCGGCCGGCGTAGTAGGCGGCCATCATCGTGGTGAACGGACTGAAGCTGGTGCCGCCGCCCACGTCGCTTGCAAGACCGTACTGGTAGCCGATGCGGTCGGCGCCCTCGAAGTCGAAGAATCCGCTGCCGAGGAAGAGGTTGCTGGTCGGACTCACCGCCGTTGCGGTGCCGGTCTCGCGCATGAGCCGGCGGTCGTCGTCATCGAAGTGGATGCAGTGTGCGTAGACCGCGCGCTCGCGCATCAGGCCGAAGCCCGCATACACGTCGAGGTACGACCGCGCATGAGGGAAGAGCTCGCGCGCCCAGCGCACTTCGTCCTTGTTCTCCGCCACGTGCGAGTGAATCCAGGTGTCCGCGTACTTCGCCGCGAGTTCGCCCGCGCCGCGCAACTGCGCATCGGTGCTGGTGGGCGCGAAGCGCGGGGTGATCGCATAGCCGAGACGGTCGACGTTGTGCCACTTGCGGATGAGAGCCTCGGAGTCGATCAGACTCTGTTCAGCAACGTCGCGTACACCGTCGGGCGAATGACGATCCTGAAGCACCTTGCCGGTGATCATGCGCAAACGGCGACGCTGCGCCGCCTCGAAGAAGGCATCGACCGACTGGGGGTGCGAGGTCGCGAAGGTCAGCGAGGTCGTGACCCCGTTGCGCATCAACTCATCAAGGAAGAACTCCGCCACTTCGGCCGAATGGGCGGGGTCGGCAAAGCGGGTTTCAGCCGGAAAGGTGTAGTTCTCGAGCCAGGGAAGCAGGCCATCGGCCGGCGCGCCGATGATGTCCGTCTGCGGATAGTGGATGTGCATGTCCACGAAGCCCGGCGCGACGATGCGCCCCGGCCAATGCGTAACCGGCACCTGTGGATGGCGGGCGGCGACCGCGGCGTAGGCGCCTGCATCCTGCACCCGCTGCCGACCGGCGGCATCGGGGCCGACTACGAGAAGGCCGTCCTCGTCATACACCGGCTGGCCGGCGGGATCGAATCGCAGAAGAGAGGCACGGTACGCTTGCATGGGCACGGAGGGTAAGTCAGCAATGCGGGTACACGATGTGCTTGCGCATATGGGCCTTATATGAGTGCCATATGGCTGACACGTCGCCGCCGTGGCCGATGGTACGCTCCGACGATTGATTCACGCGACGCCGCCAAGAGCGCCACTGCAAGATGAAAGTCCTTCTGATCGCGAACTACATGCCCGACGGCCAGACGAGCATGATCGCCTTCGGCCGCATGCTGGAGCGGGAAATGCCCCGTGTCGGCTGCGACCTCCGCGTGGTCTCCCCGCCGAAGCGGGTACTGCACGGGGAGGTCACCTCGCGCTGGTGGAAGTGGCTCGGCTACATCGACAAGTTCGTCCTGTTCATCCCCATGCTGAAGCGGCAATTGCGCTGGGCCGATGTGGTGCACGTGGCCGACCACTCCAACAGCATGTACATCCCGTGGGTGGAATCCAAGCCCAACGTGATCACCTGCCATGACGTGATCGCCGTGCAGGCCGCGCACGGAATGATCGAAGGCTGGAACGTCGGCTGGACCGGGCGGCAGTTCCAGCGGCTGATCTCCAAGGGCCTGGGCCGCGCCGATCTGGTGGCATGCGTGTCGGCCATGACGCGCCGCGAACTGCTCTCCATGGGCCTTGCGGAAGAACGCCATGTCACGACGGTCCTCAACGGCCTGAACGACAACTTCGCGCCGGTGGCGCCCGACGAGGCCCAGAGGCTCATCTCGCGCTTCGGAATCTCGCCGCAGGACAAATACCTCATCCACGTCGGCTGGGACATGGCCCGCAAGAACCGCGGGGGCGTCCTCGAAGCCTTCATCGCATTGCAGGAGCGCGCTGCGGCTGCAGGGCACCCGCCGATGGCGGACCGCCTTCTCTTCGTCGGGCCCGATCTGTCGCCCGAGATGGCGGAGTTGGCGCAAAAGCACGGCGTGGCAGACCGGATCAAGGCCGTGCAGAAGGTATCCCACGAGGAGCTGCGCGCGCTCTATGCCAGCGCGACCGCGCTGCTCTTCCCCTCGCTCCAGGAAGGTTTCGGCTGGCCGATCATCGAGGCGCAGGCCTGCGGTTGCCCGGTCTTCACATCTGACCTCGCGCCAATGAACGAGATCGGCGGGGAAGGCGCGGTGTATGTCGATCCGCATGACCCGTCTGCCATGGCCACCGCCATGGAAGCCGCCGCGCCACGCCTCGGCGAGATGCGCCGCCTGGGCCTGGAAAACGCCGCCCACTACAGCGCATCGCAAATGGCGAGCAACTACAAGGCCGCCTACCAGCGCGTCATTAGCGAACGAGGGGCGCGCGCCTCATGAAGCGGCTGCTGGCGCTCGGCGTCGTCTTGCTGCCCTGGAAGATCAAGCGCTGGATATTGCGACGCTTCTGGGGCTACAAGTTCGCCGACGGCGCGCGCATCGGCCTGGCCTACGTTTTTCCGGGCGAACTGGTCATGGGTGAGCACGCGCACATCGACCATTTCACGGTTGCCGTCCACCTGGACCGGATGGAATGCGGCGCGCATTCGTACATCGGGCGATCCAACTGGGTTACCGGCCACCCCCGGCACGGCGAGCATTTCACTCATCGCACGGAGCGCGATCCGTCGCTCTTGCTGGGTGACCATTCATCGATCACGAAGCAGCACATCATCGATTGCACCGACCGGATCGAGATCGGTGCCTTTACCACCGTTGCGGGCTACGGCTCGCAGCTCATCACCCACGGCATCGATACCCACGAGAACCGCCAGGACTGCAAGCCGATCCGCATCGGTTCGTACTGCCTCATCGGCACCCGCGTCACCGTGCTGGGCGGCGCCGTGCTGCCGGACCGCACCGTCCTCGGCGCGGGATCACTGCTGAACAAGGCGCACACCGAGGAATACGCGGTGTACGCCGGCCAGCCAGCGAAGAAGGTCAAGGATCTGGACCCCGAAGGGGCCTACTTCCACCGCGAGAGCGGCTTCGTGCACTGACCCGCAGTACGGCTGAAGCGCCTCAGGGCGTCTTGCGCGCCACGCGGCCCTGCACGCCTTCGACCAGCCAGTTCATATTGAGGATCTGCTCGTCGGCGAGCGACTGGCCCTTGGCGATGACGACATGGCCCTCGTTGTCGCGCACGTCGGCCGCGACGGCCTGGAAGGGCTTGAGCTTGCCGCTGGCAATGTCCTTCTGGCGAGCGATCACTTCGTCTTGCACCTGTTTGGGCACCTTCGATCCGAAATCGCCGACGCGGATCATCCCTTCCTTCACGCCGCCCCAGAGGTTGCCGCTCTTCCAGGTGCCATCGAGCACGGCCTTCGCGCGCTGGGTGTAGTAGTCGCCCCAGTGGTGCGTCACCGCGACGAGCTGCGCGTCGGGCGCGACCTTGCGCATGTCGGAGTGGTAGGCAATCGCAAGCTTGCCGCGCTCCTGCGCCGCGGTCATCACGGCGGTCGAGCCGGTGTGGAAGGCGATCACGTCGACGTCCTGGTTGAACAGCGCCATCGCGGCGTCACGCTCCTTCGGCGGATTGAACCACTCGTCGAGCCACACCACCTTGACCTGCGCCTTCGGGTCGACCGAACGCATGCCCAGCGTGAAGGCGTTGATGCCCTGCAGCACCTCGGGGATCGGGAAGCCCGCGACGTAACCCGCGACATGGGTCTTCGACATGCGTCCGGCCGCGACGCCTGCGAGGTAACGGCCCTCGTAGTAGCGCGCGTTCGCGATCGCGACATTGGGCGCGGTCTTGTAGCCGGTGATCGACTCGAACTTCACGTCAGGGAAGTCGCGCGCCACCTTCATCGTCGGCTCCATGTAGCCGAAGCTGGTCGTGAAAATGAGCTTGTTGCCCTGCTGCGCGAGATCGCGGATCACGCGCTCGGCATCGGCGCCTTCGGCCACGTTCTCGACGAACGTGGTCTTCACCTTGCCGGGCAGCGCGACCTCGACAGCCTTGCGGCCCTCGTCATGCTGGCGCGTCCAGCCGGCATCGGTGACGGGCGTGACGTAGACGAAGCCGATCTTCAGCGGATCGGCCTTCGGTGCGGGTTGGGAAAAAGCGGGAAGGAAAAAACAGGCGGCCGCAAGCGCGGCTGCGAGGTTTTTGTACATGGTGTTCCTCTACATGGCCCCGGAAACGAAATTCGGCGCTGGGGGGCACCAGCGCCGGGCCGGAATTTTACCCGGGTCACTCTAGCGGGGCGGCAAAGCGTGTCACGCCCACGTCGCCTGGAGGTCATCCCCGGTTCATGGCGGTGTCATGGCCTCTCCCTAGTCTTGCGGCGCTCAGACCAACCACACGACAAGGAGCTCCCATGACCTCGCGCCGCCGCTTCATCCAGGGTTCCGCCTCCGCCGGCATCGCCGCTGCCACGCTCGGCGCGTTTCCGCCGAGCATCCGCCGCGCACTCGCGATTCCCGCGCACAACAAGACGGGCACCATCCGCGACGTCGAGCACGTCGTGATCCTGATGCAGGAGAACCGGTCTTTCGACCACTATTTCGGCACGCTGCGCGGGGTGCGCGGCTTCGGTGACCGCTTCACGATTCCGCTGCCGCAGGGCCGCAGCGTCTGGCAGCAGAACGACGCCACCGGCAACCCGGTACTGCCTTACTACCTTGACAGCAGCAAGGGCAACGCGCAGCGCTTCAGCGGCACGCCCCACAGCTGGGCCGACGGTCAGAACGCATGGGACGGTGGCCGCATCGAGCAATGGCCTCGCTACAAGACCGCGGCCTCGATGGGCTACTTCAAGGAAGCCGAGCTGCCCTTCCAGTTCGCGCTGGCGAATGCCTTCACGCTGTGCGACGCGTACCACTGCTCGATGCACACCGGCACCAACTCGAACCGCATGTTCCTGTGGACCGGCACCAACGGCCCGACCGGCGCCGGCGTTGCCACGGTGAACAACGAATGGGACTCGATCGACGCCTCCACGCTCGGCTACGACTGGAAGACCTACCCCGAGCGCCTTCAGGCCGCCAAGGTGAGCTGGATGGTCTACCAGAACATGCCCGACAACTTCGGCGACAACCCGCTCGCAGGCTTCCGGCAGTACCGAAAGGCCAACGAAGCCTCGGGCAAGCCGGTGAGCAACGACGCACTCTCTCCGGCCTACGACCCGGCCAGCGACGATGTCGGCAACCCGCTCTACAAGGGCATCGCCAACACGATGCCGGGTGACTTCAACAATCCCGAAACCTATTTCGAGCGCTTCCGCCAGGACGTGAAGAACGGCAAGCTGCCGCAGGTGTCATGGCTCATCGCCGGCGCCACCTATTCGGAGCACCCCGGCCCGTCGAGCCCGGTGCAGGGCGCCTGGTACATCCAGGAGACGCTGGATGCACTCACCGCCGTGCCCGAGGTGTGGAGCAAGACCGTGCTGATCGTCAACTTCGACGAGAACGACGGCTACTTCGACCATCACCCGTCGCCTTCCGCACCGTCGATCAATGCCGACGGCACGCCGGCCGGCAAGACCACGCTGCCCGAG
The DNA here is from genome assembly GCF_014192575.1 of Variovorax sp. Sphag1AA. Lineage (GTDB taxonomy): Bacteria > Pseudomonadota > Gammaproteobacteria > Burkholderiales > Burkholderiaceae_C > Variovorax. The sequence goes on from NZ_JACHYC010000004.1 coordinate 383,895, forward strand.
GCCGATATCGCCTTCGAGCGCTTCAACCATCCGAACCCGCCCGGCACCACCGGTCAGCCCCAGCCGGACGGCCGCGTCTACGGGCCGGGCGTGCGCGTGCCGATGTACGTGATCTCGCCGTGGAGCCGCGGCGGCTGGGTCAACTCGCAGGTGTTCGACCACACGTCAGTGATCCGCTTTCTCGAACAGCGCTTCGGCGTCAAGGAGCCCAACATCGGTCGCTATCGCCGTGCAGTGTGCGGTGACCTCACCAGCGCCTTCAACTTCGAGCGGCCCAATGACGAAGTGCTGCCGACGCTCGCGGGCCGCAAGACGCGCGACCAGGCGGACGCTCTGCGTGCAGACCAGGAGAAGCTCGCGAAGATCACCCCGCCGGCCAATCCGATGCTGCCGCAGCAGGCTACCGGCACGCGGCCCTCGCGCGCCCTGCCCTACGAGCTGCATGCCAGCATGCGCGCCGATGCACGCCAGGGCCGCGTGAAACTCGTCTTCGCCAACACCGGCGACGCGGGCGCCGTGTTCCACGTCTACGACAAGCTGCACCTTGACCGGCTGCCGCATCGCTACATGGTCGAGCCGCGCGAGAAGCTCGAAGACACCTGGGCCGCGATGACCGACAACGCCGGCCTGTACGACCTCTGGCTGCTCGGCCCCAACGGCTGGCACCGGCACTTCAAGGGCGACCTCAACAAGCTGCGCGCCGGCAATGCGTCCGATCCGGAGATCCGCACGGGCTATCACGCGAAAAGCGGACGGCTTTACCTGAAGCTGCGCAACGACGGCGAGAAGGCCTGCGTGTTCACCGTGAAGGCCAAGGCCTACCGCCACGACGGGCCATGGGTGGTGCGCGTCAAGGGCGGCGACGAAGCCGAGCTGCACTGGGAGACCGAGGACGAGGGCTACTGGTACGACTTCGCCGTCACCTGCGATTCGGACCCGGCTTTCTACCGTCGCCTCGCGGGGCGCATCGAGACCGGCCGCCACACGGTGAGCGACCCCGCCTTCGGCATGCAGGATCTCTGAACGTGCAAGCGAACATCGGCAAGGAAACGAACATGGCCATCGACCTCTTGCGCCGGATTGCCGGCTCGCCCCTGCCGATGTCGTTCACGCAGACCGCGGATATCGACAGGGTCAGGATCCTGCGCGCTGCCGGGCTGGTCGTGGCGTTCGTGCCGGCGGCGCATCACCCTTCGATCGCGCTGCTCCTGCAACGCCCGGCGCAGGTCCTCGGGATCACGCAGAAGGGCCGGGACGAACTGCTGGCGCACGACGACAGCGCGGACGCCTGTTGTTGCGAATACGGCGCGCAACCCTGAACGGGGCGCGCGCTGTCTGTCAGAAGGCGCGCTTGCCCTCGGCCACTGCGTCCCGCAGCAGATCGGCCAGCCTCGCGACAAGGGGCTCCGGCTCGGCCTGCGCGCGGTACATGGCCAGCGTCATGGGCGGCAGCGACGGCAGGCCGATGAGTGCGGGGTCAAGCGCACGCACATGAGCCGGCAGGCCGAACGCCGTCAGCGCCGACAGGCCCAACCCCGCCGACGTGGCGGCCCACAGCGCCGACAGACTCGAACTCGTGAAGGCATGCCGCCATGGGATGCCAGCGCGATCGAGCGCGTTCGTCACCGTCGCCCGCAACGGGCACGATGCGTCGAGCAGCACCAGCGGCAGTGGCTCGTGTGATCGGCCCACCCCCGACAGGCGACGCTCGGTCCACCACGGCGCGTCGAGGCTCTCGGGCTCGGCGGGCCCGACCCATTGCAAAGGCAGACGGATCAATCGCTCGCGATTCGGCAACTCGGCGACACCGACCGCGCCCTTGACCTCCCAGATCAGCGCGATGTCGAGCTGACCCAGACGCAGCCGCTCGCGCAGCTCGACACTGCGCGCCATGCAGGCCTCGATGCGCACCTTGGGATGCGCGCGCGAAAACCGTGCGAGCACCGCCGGCAGCACCGATTCGCCGAGGTTCTCCTGCACGCCAAGGCGCACCCAACCCTCCAGATCGGCCCCGCGCATCGCGGCAGCGGCTTCGTCGTTGATCTCCAGCATGCGGCGCGCGTAGGCCAGCATCGTCTCGCCTGCATCGGTGAGCTGCAAGCCGCGGCCGGCTCGGCGGAACAGGGGCGTGCCCGCCTGCGATTCGAGCTTCTTGAGCTGGGCGCTGACCGCCGAGGTCGAGCGCCCCAGCCGGTCGGCTGCACGGGCATAGCTGCCGAGCGCCATGCCCGTCGAAAAGCTGCGGAGTACGTCGAGATCGAACAAGACCTGCGCCATGGTGAATCGTCCTGTTTTTCTGAACTGAAGGTTGATTATTTTCTGATTTTCAAAACATTGCCACGGGCGGACACTGCGCCTCACCATGCAAGGCCTGTCCCTTTCCACCCGCCGCCACCGCTGGAAGGTTCTCGCGGCTGGCGTCGCAGCCAATGCCGCCTTCTCCGTCGCCTTCAGCGGCATCCCGATGACTGCCGTGGTGATGCGCGACGGCTACCGCCTCGACAACGCCACGCTGGGCCTGATGCTCGGTCTCATCGGCCTCGGTATCGCGGTGAGCGAATTGCCTTGGGGGCTGCTGACCGACCGCTGGGGCGACCGCCCGGTTCTGCTGACAGGACTCGGTGCGACCGCGCTTGCACTGATTGCCATGGCGCTACTGGCCGCGCCGCGATCGGGCCATGTGCCCAGTCCAGTCTGGCTGGGCACTGGTCTGCTCCTCGTCGGGCTGCTGGGCGGTAGCGTCAACGGCGCGAGCGGCCGGGCCGTGATGGGCTGGTTCGCGGAAGGTGAACGCGGCCTCGCCATGAGCATCCGACAAACCGCGGTGCCGCTCGGGGGTGGCATCGGTGCGCTACTGCTGCCGGCGATCGCGCTGCATGTCGGGTTCACGGCGCTCTATGCGTTCCTCGCCGGCCTCTGTCTGGTGAGTGCCTGGTTGACGTGGTGCTGGGTCCACGAGCCGCCGATTGCGCGACAGGCCGCACCTGCGGTCGCCGCCCCTTCCGGCGGCGGGCCGCTGCGCGACGCACGGGTGTGGCGCATCGTCATGGGCATCGGTGTCCTATGCGCGCCGCAGTTCGCCGTGATCTCGTTCGGCACTGTCTTTCTCCACGACTTCGGCCACGTCGGCTTCGCGGCAATCACCGCCACGATGGTCGGCCTGCAACTCGGCGCGATGGCCATGCGCGTGTGGAGCGGCCGCTGGACCGATCGGCGACAGAACCGGCCGGCTTACCTGCGCGCCTGTAGCGTGTTGAGCGCGGTGCTCTTCGCGGCGCTCGGCCTCACCACGCACTTCGTCAGCGATGCCACCGTTGCCTCGCTTGCAACGCAGACGCTGCTGGTCCTGCTGGTGCTGGCCTGCGGCGTGTGCGTCTCGGCCTGGCACGGCGTCGGCTACACCGAACTTGCGACCCTTTCGGGTCCGGCGCGCGCCGGCACTGCGCTCGGCATGGCCAACACCAGCGTGTTCGTGGTGTGCTTCATCACGCCATGGTCAATCCCGCATCTCCTCGCATGGCGGGACTGGCCGATGGTGTGGTTCACGGCGGCGGCCTGCTCGTTGATCGCGTTGCCGCTCCTCGCGAACGTATCGCGGCCTCAGGCGAAGCTGTCGAAGACCGCGTTGAGCCGGTCGACATAGCCGCGCTTGGTCGCAGCGTCGGTGAAGCTGCCCTCGAAACTGTTCGCCGCAAGCTGCCATGCGTGCTGCGCAGTGAGCCCGGTGGCGGAGAAGGTCTCGGTGAAGTTGCGGTTCATGTAGCCGCCGAAGTACGCCGGATCGTCGGAGTTGACCGTCGCGACCAATCCGCCATCGAGCAGCTCGCGCAGGTTGTGCTGCCCCAGGTCGGGGAACACGCAGAGCTTGAGATTCGACAGCGGGCACACCGTGAGCGGAATGCGGTCCTGCGCGAGCCGCTTCATCAGCGCCGCGTCCTTGGTGCTTTGCACGCCGTGGTCGATGCGCTCGACCTTGAGCACGTCGAGCGCACTCCAGACGTAGGCCGGCGGCCCTTCCTCGCCCGCGTGTGCGACGAGATGGAATCCCAGCTCCCGGCAGCGTGCGAACACACGCGCGAACTTCTCGGGCGGGTGACCCAGCTCGCTCGAATCGAGGCCCACGCCGATGAAGCGGTCGCGGAACGGCAGCGCCTGTTCGAGCGTCGCGAAGGCATCTTCCTCGCTCAGGTGACGCAGGAAGCACATGATCAGCTCGGCATCGACGCCCAGCTTCGACTTCGCATCGACACATGCGCGATGCAGGCCGTCGATCACGGTCTGCATCGGCACGCCGCGCTCGGTGTGCGTCTGCGGGTCGAAGAACATCTCGGTGCGCACCACGTTGTCGGCCGCCGCCCGTTCAAGATAGGCCCAGGCCATGTCGTAGAAGTCCTGCTCCTTGAGCAGCACGCTCGCGCCCGCGTAGTAGATGTCGAGGAAGGTCTGGAGATTGGTGAAGGCGTAGGCGCGACGCAGCTCTTCCACATTGGCGTAGGGGATCGACACGCCGTTGCGCTTCGCCAGCGCGAAGATCAGCTCGGGCTCCAGCGAGCCTTCGATGTGCATATGCAGCTCGGCCTTCGGCATCGCGCGCAAAAGGTCGGGCAGACGGTCCGCCGCCACGGGCGGGACGGTGCGGGAGAAGTTGTTCATCAGCAGACTCCGAAGGTGATGCCGCGCGCCTTGAGTTGGCGGCGATAGAGAGACGAAGCCTTGTCGGCCACGGTATGGAGCTCGGCGCGAAGATCGAGCGGTACGCGCTTGGGGTTTTGCGATTCGAGCACGGGCTTGTCCTGCAGGAAGATCGTGTCCTGAAAGGCGCGCACCGAGGCTTCGTCGCGCGCGAAGTCCGAGGTTGCGAAGCGAAACCAGACACGAGAGCGCTCGTGCTCCATCGGGCAGATGTAGAGCGCGATGGACTCGCGGTAGTCATCGATGCCGACGCTCGCTGCATCGGGCACCTTGGTCAGCACGGCGGTGTAGGGGGCGGTGACTTCGTAGGTGTATTCGACCTGCGCGGGGGCGGTCGAGTTGACGGTCGATTGCGGCTGCCAGGCCTTGCAGCCGGTGGCGAGCAGGCCATTGGGAGTGGGGTCGACGCGGTAGTCGTCGATCACCGCCATGTCGCGCGCACCGAGCCAGCCTTCGTGGACGAAGCCGAAGTGGGCCATGTCGAGGAAGTTCTCGACGAGGCGCGGTGCGCTCGTTTCCACGTCGTAGGGGCCGCAGTCGATCTTCCGCATGCCGGTGTCGAGTTCGGCGGCGAAAACTGGTATCGGCGACTCAGTTTCGGCCGGCGCAGCGATACGCACCCACACGAGTCCGCCTGCTTCGTTGGCCGCATAGGTCGTCGCGCGGTTCGTGGCCGGCGGGACGAAGGATGGCAGCGCCGGAACGTGCGTGCATCGCCCGCCCGACTCGAATCGCCAACCGTGGTACGGGCATTCGAGCTGCGGCCCGCCCTCGCCTTCGACCACGCGGCCGAGCGACAGCTTCGCGCCACGGTGCGGGCAGCGGTCTGCCCAGGCGTGCACTGCGCCCTCGCCATCGCGCCAGAGCACGAGGTCCTCTCCCAGGAGCCGGACGGCCTGCGGCGCATCAGCGATTTCACCGGCCAGAGCGACCGGGTGCCAGAGTTGTCTTTCGATCATCGCGAGTCAAGTACGCCACTCAATCATTGAGCGGCGATAGTGGCTCGAATGGTAATGCTCCGCCGGAGCGAGGTCAGGCCGTTGCTTCGCTCTGGGCGACAAAGGCCTGCGACAGCATGTCGAGAAAGACACGGCCGGCAGCCGTCAACACGCGACGGGAATGAAAGATCGCATTGATTGCCACGGCCGGCGGTTCCCATCCAGGCAGCACGACTTGCAATCGGCCGGCCCTGAGTTCCGCGGCGCATTGGGTGGCAGGCAGTTGAACAATGCCGGTGCCGGCCAGTGCTGATTCCCGCGCGAGCGTGAGGTTGTCGGTGAAGAAACGCGGAGCGACCTCCACGACGACCGCCCCATGCTCCGCATGGTGCAACTGCCACCGGTAGGGCGGCGAGTTGGCCAGGCAGCCGATCACCGGACAGCCGGCGAGACCCTGCGGCGTCGAAAGGTCCGGTAGCGTTTCGAGCAACGCGGGCGATGCCGCGAGCAGATAGCGGTATTCCGCCAGCTTGCGCGCCACCAGGCTGGAGTCCGGCAGCAGCTTGGAGCTCGGCTGGATCAACAGATCGACGGAGTCATCGAGGACGGAAGGATGCCCATCCGTCGTGAACTGCAACTTCAGCTCGGCGCGCGGAAACTTGCTGACGAATTCGTTGGCAACTCGCCCCACGAGGCCTGCACTCCAGGCCGCAGGCCACTGAACACTCAGTTCGCCTGCGGGCTCGTCCAGACTTTCCCGCGCGATGGCCAACGCGTTCTGGGCCAGCACGCGCATCGAGAGCCCTTGCTCATGGATGCGCCGCCCGACTTCGGTGACGTGGAATCTGCGGGCGTTGCGCGACAGCAGGGTCACGCCGAGCTGACGTTCGAGCACCGCGACATTTCGACTCAGGCGCGATACCGGGATGTCAAAGCGCCGGCTTGCGGCACTGAAGCCCCCGGCATCGACAACGTCGACGAAGGCCATCAGAACGTCGAAAACTCCACTCACACTTTCCATGACAGACCGCGCACATGACAAATCTTGCGGCTCATACTAGGTTGCTCATCCGTTCACAACAAGCGCTGTTTTTTGTACGATGCGCTCTCGTTTTGAGTACAGATTTCTGGAGGCCGACGGTGCTCGCTCCTCTTCTGAAGTACTTCATCGAGGTCGCGCGTCAGGGATCGATCCGGCAGGCTGCCGAAGCCCTGCATATCGCTCCTTCGGCGATCAACCGTCACATTCTTGAATTCGAGGAGTCGCTCGGAATCGAACTTTTCGAGCGATTGCCACGAGGCATGCGACTGACCGCCGCCGGAGAGGTTCTTTATGAAGTCGCGAGAAGAATGCAGCGCGACTACACAGTTGCGCTGTCCGAAGTCGACCTGCTTCAGCAGGCTCGCCGAGGTCACGTGAGCATCGGCACCTTGCAGGCCCTCTCGGAGCACTTCTTCCCCCCGCTCATTTCCGGGCTGATCAAGGAATACCCGGGAATCACCTACAGCTTCTTCGTAGGAAACACACGAGACATCATTGCTCGCGTGAAGAGTGGCGACAGTGACATTGGCATCTGCGGCGCTCCAGAGAAGGGGGAGCGCATCAAGCAAGTGGCAAGCGTAAGGCTGCCGTTCGGAGTACTCATGCCGCGTGATCACCCACTGGCCGGCTACCCGGTGATCCGTTTGTCTGACTGCAAGGGCTATCCGTTGATCTATACAACTCGTGGCGAGCTTCGCACTTTGTTGGACCGTATGAACATCGATGGTGCTGAGCGCGTATCTCCTGCTCTCGAAACCAATTCGGTGGCGATGATCCGGGAGCTCGTAGCCGCAGGTGCGGGAATCGGGTTCGTCTCCTCCGGGATCATGGGCCATCTAGCTCAAGGCGAACTGCTCTTCAGACCGTTGATCTTGCAAGGGCGTGTGTCTACGGACCTCACATTGATCATTCGGGAAGAACGGAAGCTTTCGGTGGCAGCTTCCCTGCTATTAGAGCGAATAGAAGCCGCATTCCCTCGGTTTGAGGAAACGCTCCAGCGGGTCACTGCACCCTGATGTTCGCCGCGCGAACGACTTCACCGAGTCGCGACGTTTCGCTCACGACGAATTCCTTGAACTCATCGATGCTCATAGGCTTCGTCGCAATGTCGTATCTCGCAAGTCTTCCGCGAACCTCCGGGTCCTGCAAGGCAATGTTGATTGCGGCATGGAGGCGCTCCACGATGGGCGGAGGCACGTTGGCCGGCGCAAAGACGCCATACCATGAGATGAAGAGCACGCCCGGATAGCCGGCTTCTGACATTGTCGGAATGGCTGGGAGCAATGCCGAACGGCGAGTACCGGTCGTTGCCAGAATCGTCAGCTTGCCCGTCCCGGCAAAGGATGCGGCTATAGGCGTGCTGGTAAACGTGATCGATAGAAGGCCGGCAGCAACGTCGTTGATCGTCCGCGTGCCTCCCTTATAGGGAACGTGAATGAGCTTGACGCCTAGCGCACGCTGGAAAAGTTCGCCAGCCAGATGAGTTCCCGACCCGACGCCACTTGAGCCCCAGCTGAAGGTCTCCGGTTTCGCCTTGATCTTTTCTGTCAGATTGCGGATATCTGTTGCGCCAACGTTGGCGGCCGCAACCAACGCAAAGCTCTCGCTGCCGACAAACGAAACCGGCGCAAGATCCTTCGCCGTGTCGAACTTCAGATCATTGAAGATGCTCGGGTTGATAGCGATCGGTCCCACCGGCCCGATAAGCAGCGTGTAGCCATCGGCAGGCGATTTCACGACGTAGTCAATGCTGATGTTGCCGCTCGCACCGGGCTTGTTTTCGACGATGACCGGTTGTCCGAGCACCGTTTCCAGCTTCTCCCCGATGACGCGGGCAATAGTGTCCGCCGACCCAGGCCCTGCTGGATATGGAACGACAAGTCGGATGGGACGTTCGGGCCATCGCGGCGGGACTTGCGCCTGGGCGAACCCCATGAAAGAAAGAGCGGCAGCGACAGCTAGCTTGGCAAGCGCCTTCATGTTGGATCGGCTGTGGTTGTTCGCCCGCAGAAAGATTAGGTGACGGGGTTCAGTTTGTCGAGGCGATCGGACCTGCCATCGTCGAGCCCAAGAAAAAAGGGGTTGCTCCCGAGAGCAACCCCTTGTTTGACGGAAGCCGATCTAGCGGCTTGCCAGCTTATTTCTTCTCGCCGCCGGGCACCGAACCTTCGACGCCCTTGACGTAGAAGTTGATGCCGGTCAGGAACTTGTCGTCGGCCACCGTACCGGCAGCCACGACTTCCTTCCCGTCCTGGCCGAGGATCGGGCCCTTCCAGATCGAGAAGCTGCCGTCCTTCAGGCCCTTCTTGACTTCGTCGACCTTGGCCTTGGCTTCGGCGGGCACGTCTTCAGCGATGGAGACGAGATCGATTGCGCCTTCCTTCACGCCCCACCAGCTCTGGCCAGTGGTCCACTTGCCGTCGAGCACGTCCTGCGTGGCCTTGATGTAGTACGGGGCCCAGTTGATCGTGGCCGAGGCGAGGTGAGCCTTCGGGCCGTAGGCGGTCATGTCCGAATCCCAGCCGAAGGCGCGCTTGCCTTTTTCTTGCGCGGTCTTGAGCACGGCGGGCGAGTCGGTGTTCTGGAACAGAACGTCCGCGCCGCCGTTGATGAGGGCGGTGGCCGCTTCGGTTTCCTTCGGCGGGCTGAACCATTCGTTGACCCACACGACCTTGGTCGTGATCTTCGGGTTGACCGACTGCGCGCCCAGCGTGAAGCTGTTGATGTTGCGCAGCACTTCGGGGATCGGCACGGAGCCGACCACGCCGAGCGTGTTGGACTTGGTCATCGAGCCAGCGATGATGCCGGCCATGTACGCGCCTTCGTAGGTGCGGCTGTCGTAGGTGCGCATGTTCTCGGCGGTCTTGTAGCCGGTGGCATGCTCGAACTTCACGTCCTTGTTGTCGGCTGCGACCTTGAGCATCGGCTCCATGTAGCCAAAGGTGGTGCCGAAGATCAGCTTGTTGCCCTGGCTGACCATGTCGCGGAACACGCGCTCGGCGTCGGCGCCTTCGGGCACGCTCTCGACGAAGGTCGTCTTGATCTTGTCGCCGAATTCCTTCTCGAGCGCCTTGCGGCCGTTGTCATGCGCGAAGGTCCAGCCGCCGTCGCCCACCGGGCCGACATAGGCGAAGGCGATGTTCAGCGGCCCAGCCGGCGCGGGAGCCGCCGCAGTGGGCGCCGGAGCGGCGGGCGCTGCCGCCGGTGCCGGTGCCTCTTCCTTCTTGCTGCAGCCCATGAGGGCCGCCGAAGCCACCGCGGTCAGGGCGGCCAGCTTGAGCAGGGAGCGCTTGTTCAGATCAGTCATTGTTTGAAATCCTCAAAAGGACAGGTTGGCGACGAAACAAAACGAAACGCGATTATGAGCCGGGGTAGAACGGTTTTCCTATCGAAGCCGGCATGTTGACGCGGATGAAAGCGGGGTTGCGCGAGATCAGCGCCAGTACCACGATCGGCGCGATGTACTGCAGCATGCTCAGGAACTGGCTGGGCACCTGGACACCCGTGCTCTGGAGGTGAAAGCCGAGCATGGAGACACCGCCGAACAGATACGCCCCGAGCAGTACGCGGATCGGCCGCCAGGTCGCGAACGTGGTCAGCGCCAGTGCGATCCAGCCCCGACCCGCGACCATGCCCTCCACCCACAGCGGCGTGTAGACCGTCGACAGGTAGGCGCCCGCAAGCCCGCACAGCGCACCGCCCGCAATGACCGCCATGAAGCGGATGCGCCGCACCGGGTACCCCAGCGCATGCGAGGACTCCGGCGATTCGCCCACCGAGCGCAGCACCAGTCCGGCCCGCGTGCGATAGAGGAACCACACCAGCCCGAAGGTGAGCAGCACCGCGAAATACACCATCGGGTGATGGCGGAACAGCGCGGGGCCGACCAACGGAATGTCGCCGAGCACCGGCAGTGCGTACGACGTGCTTGCCGGCAGCTTGGCCTGCACGAAGTTGATGCCCGCGAAGGCCGAGAACCCAACGCCGAAGAGACTCAGCGCGAGCCCGGTGGCGTACTGGTTGGTGTTGAGCCAGATCACCAGCACACCGAAGAAGGCCGCGAGCAATGCGCCCGCCGCCATGCCGGCCAGGAAGCCGAGCCACGTGTTGTGCGTGATGACCACCGTCGCGAAGCCGGCGATGGCGGCGCAGAGCATCATGCCCTCGGCACCAAGGTTCACGATGCCGGCCTTCTCGTTGATCAGGAGGCCCAGCGCCGCAATCGCGAGCACCGTTCCGGCGCTCAGGGTGGACCCCAGAAGGAGTGCGTAGCTTTCCATCATGCAGCTCCTTCCGTGGTGGCGGGACGCGCAACCGGCGCTGTGAGCGGCGTGCTCGCTTGCAGCGAAGACGTTCCCGGCGAAACCGGCAATGCCTTCGGCGCGGCCTTGCGCCGAATGCGATAGGCGATCAGCGTGTCGCAGGCCAGCAGCGTGAAGAGCAGCAGCCCCTGGAACACACCCGTCAGCGACTTCGGCAACCCAAGCCGCGACTGGGCCAGTTCACCGCCGATATAGAACATGCTCATGAGCACCGCCGAGAAGATCATCCCCACCGGATGCAGTCGCCCGACGAAGGCCACGATGATCGCGGCGAAGCCGTAGCCCGCCGGCACATAAGGCGTGAGCTGCCCGAGCGGCCCCGCGACTTCGAGCGCACCGGCGAGGCCCGCCGCGCCGCCCGATGTCAGCAGTGCGATCCACACCGCGCGCCGGGCCGAGAAGCCGGCATAGCGCGCCGCCGCCGGCGCCAGCCCGCCGACCTGCTGCGCGAAACCCGCGCGCGTACGGAACAGGAACACCCACAACGCACCCGCGCCAACCAGCGCGATGACGAGTCCGATGCTCACCCGCGAACCCTTCATCAGCCGCGGGATCTGCGTCACCGCCTCGAAGGTCTTGGTCTGCGGGAAGTTGTAGCCATGCGGGTCTTTCCACGGCCCGTAGACCATGTAGCCGAGCAGCAGCGTCGCGACGTACACCAGCATCAGGCTCACGAGGATTTCGTTGGCGTTGAACTTGTCGCGCAGGAAGGCCACGATGCCCGCCCACACCATGCCGCCCAGGATGCCCGCGAGCAGGATGGGGACGACGATCAGCTGACTGCTGGTCTTGTCCGCCAGGAGCGCCACGCCACCGGCCGCGATCGCGCCGAAGACGAACTGCCCTTCGGCGCCGATGTTCCACACGTTGGCGCGGAAACACACCGCGAGACCGAGCGCGATGATGAGCAGCGGCGTCGCCTTGACCATCAGTTCGCCGAGCGCATAACCGCTCTTGATCGGCTCCCAGAAAAAGACGAGCAGGCCCTTGACCGGGTCCTTGCCGAGCGCCGCGAACAGCGCCATGCCGATCAGCACCGTGATGAGCAGCGCGAGGATCGGCGAGCCGTAGCTCCAGAAGCGCGACAACTGCGGGCGGGGTTCGAGCTTAAGCATGGGCCACCTCCTGCGCTGCCGTGGCGGCGTGGCGCGACTTGTCCCACAGGCCGCTCATCCACTCGCCGATCTGCGGCACCGTGGCGGCGGCGCGGTCGATCGAGGGCGAGAGCCGCCCCTTGGCAATCACGTACAGGCGGTCGCTGATCTCGAACAGCTCATCGAGCTCCTCGCTGACCACCAGCACCGCGCAGCCCGCGTCGCGCAGTGCGAGGATCTCGCCGCGGATCAGTGCTGCCGCGCCTACATCCACGCCCCAGGTCGGCTGCGAGACGATGAAGATCTTCGGGTTGGCGTCGATCTCCCGGCCGACGATGAATTTCTGCAGGTTGCCGCCCGAGAGCGATCGCGCCGCAGCACCCGGTCCGCCGGCCTTCACGTTGAAGCGTTTGATGATGTCGGCGGCATGCTGGTTCAGCGCGCGGGTGCGAATCCACCCGCCCTTGCCGACCGCGTTGCTGCGCGTGAGGAGCAGGTTGTGCGCAAGACCGAGCGTCGGGACCGCACCGCGACCGAGTCGTTCCTCAGGCACGAAATGCAGGCCCATTGCACGGCGGCGGCGGGGCCGGAAATGCGCCGCAGCCTTGCCGAAGACCTCGATCATCCCGGCCTGCGCGCGAATGTCCTCGCCCGACAGCGCGTAGAGCAGCTCTTTCTGGCCGTTGCCGGAAACGCCAGCGATCCCCACGACCTCGCCCGCGCGCACGTCGAGCGAGATGCCGTCAAGATCCACGCCGAACTGGTCCTCGCGCGCCAGCGTCAGGCCCTTGACCTGCAGCGCGACCGCGCCGGCATGCACCGGCCGGTGCGTGAGCGGCGGCGGCTCCGCGCCGATCATCAGGCGCGAGAGCGATTCGTTCGATTCGTTCTGCGGGTTGCACACCCCGGTGACCTTGCCGCCGCGCAGCACGGTGCACGCGGTGCACAGCTCGCGAATCTCATGCAGCTTGTGGCTGATATAGAGGATGCTGCAGCCCTCGGAAGCCAGTTGCTTGAGCACGACGAACAGCTTCTGCACCGCCTGCGGCGTGAGCACTGACGTCGGTTCGTCGAGGATCAGCAGCTTGGGGTCGGTGAGCAGCGCGCGGATGATTTCGACGCGCTGCATCTCGCCAACGGAAAGCGTGTGCACCGGGCGCGAGGGGTCGATGTCCAGCCCATATTCGCCGGCCTTGGCCTGCACGCGGCGGGCCACTTCGGCGAGCGTCAGGCTCTTGTCGAGCCCGAGCCAGACGTTCTCGGCCACGGTAAGCGTGTCGAAGAGGCTGAAGTGCTGGAACACCATGCTGATGCCCAGCGCCCGCGCTTCCTGCGGGTTGCGCACGTTCACGGGCTGGCCGTTGAACATCACGCTGCCTTCGTCCGGCTTGACCGAGCCGTAGATGATCTTCATCAGCGTGGATTTGCCCGCGCCGTTCTCGCCGAGGACGGCGTGGGTCTCGCCCGGCGCCACCGTCAGCGACACATCGCTGTTGGCGACCACCGAGGGGTAGCGCTTGGTGATGTGCGCCAACTGGAGTCTGTGGATTGTCATGCCTATGCCTGGCCTGTGGGTTGTGATTCAAGCCCTGAACCGCCTCTCGGCGATCGCCTATTGTCTCGTCAGTTCGTCCGTGCCGGACGGCTTCAATGGCCTCCGATGTAGATGAACTTGAAGAGGAACACGCCGCCGATCAGCCACACCATCCAGTGCACCTGCTTGGCTTGGCCGGTGAACAGCTTCAGCACCGCGTACGAGATGAAGCCGAACGCCAGCCCGTTGGCGATGGAATAGGTGAAGGGCATGGTCAGCGCCGTCACGACGGCGGGCACGACCTCTGTCGTTTCCTCCCATTCCAGTTCGGTCAGTTCCTTGAGCATCAAACATGCCACGAAGAACAGCGCAGGCGCAGTCGCATAGGCCGGCACCGCGCCGGCGAGCGGCGAGATGACCAGCGCGGCAAGGAACAGCACCGCCACCGTGAGCGCGGTCAGGCCAGTGCGGCCGCCGGCTTGCACACCCGCGGCGCTTTCGACATACGCGGTGGTGCTCGACGTGCCGAGCAGCGAGCCCGCGAAGATCGCGCCGCTATCAGCCAAGAGCGACTTGTTCAGGCGGTCCATCCGTCCCGGCACCAGCAGGCCCGCACGGCGTGCCACGCCCATCAGCGTGCCGGTCGCGTCGAACAGTTCGACCAGGAAGAAGACCAGGACCACGTTGAGGATGCCGCCCGAGAGCGCCGCCTTGATGTCCAGCTGCAGGAAGGTCGGCGCGATCGACGGCGGCGCCGCGAAGATGCCGTGGAAGGTGTTGCCCGCAAAGAAGAACGAGAGCACCGTCACCGTGACGATCCCGATCAGGATCGCGCCCGGCACCTTGAGGCGGTCGAGCACCACGATCAGGAAGAAGCCGATGGTCGCCAGGACCACCTGCGGCGTATGCAGGTCACCGAGCGTGATGTAGGTCGCCTTCGAGGGCGCGACGATGCCGGCGCTCTTGAGCGCGATGATCGCGAGGAAAAGCCCGATACCGACCGTGATCGCGACCCGTATCGAATGCGGGATGCCCTTGATGATCAGCTCCCGGATCTTGAACACGGTGACCAGCAGGAAGAGGCACCCCGAGATGAACACCGCGCCCAGCGCGGCCTGCCATGTGAAGCCCATCTGCAGCACCACCACATAGGCGAAGTACGCGTTGAGCCCCATCCCCGGCGCGAGCGCGATCGGGTAGTTGGCATAGAGCGCCATGATCCCCGTGCCGAGCGCCGCGATCAGACAGGTGGCGACGAACACCGCGTCCTTCGGCATGCCCGCGTCCCCGAGGATCGTCGGGTTCACGAAGATGATGTAGGCCATCGTGAGGAAGGTCGTGAGCCCCGCCACGATCTCGGTGCGCACGGTCGTGCCGTGTTCCTCGAGCTTGAAGAGGCGTTCGGCCCAGCTTTTCGAGGCGCGCGAAGTGCGCTGTCGTGAGAGGTCCTGCCCGCCGAGGTCGAGCACTTGGTCTGTCCGGTTCATCGTCTTGTCTCCGAGTCTTTATGGGTCGATGGCGTGGGTTCGTGCTGCTTCGCGACGCCGGCGCGAATCAATCCAGATCTATCCGGTGCCGCTCGCGGCGGTGGCATTGGCGGCGGCAGCCGCCGCCGGCCGCAGGGACGCGGCCACTTCCTTGGTCCGCTCGCGCAGCCAGCGCGCCGAGCTCGACGAATGCGTGCGCTCGTGCCAGAGCTGGTAGTACATGAGGCGCGGCAGCGGCACGGGGCATTCGAGGATCGCGACCGGCAGCCGGTCGACGTAGCGCTCGCAGTACTGGCGTCCCGTGGTGAGCACCAGCAGGCTCGACGCCACCATGTCCGGGATCAACCCGAAGTGCGCGCAGCGCGCGGTGATGTTCCGCTGCCGGCCCATCTCGTCGAGCATCTGGTCGATGATCCCGCGCGCGCCGGGGTGCGTGGCCGTCGGCGCGACATGCTCGGCGGCCAGCCAGCTTTCGAAATCCCAGCCGCGCCGCACCGCCGGATGGTCCTTGTTGACCAGCGAGACGATGTCGTCGCCGAAGAGCCGCGCCATATGCAGGTCTTCCGGCGGCTTGAGCCAGTTGCCGATCACCACGTCCACCTGCCCCAGCGAGAGGTGCGCGTGGTAGTCCGAATCGGACGACAGCGGATGGATCTCGATATGGCACATCGGCGCCTGGCTCTTGATGCGCGCGACGAGCTGCGGCAGGAAGAGCGGGTCCATGTAGTCGCTCGCGGCGATGCGGAAGGTGGTCTGCGCGGTCTGCGGATCGAAGCCGCGCGCGTCGCTGAACAGCATCTCGGCCGAGCGAAGGATCGCCGCCGCGGGCTCGATCATGCGCAGCCCCGCATCGGTCGGCACCATGCCCGACCCGGAGCGCACCAGCAGCGGGTCGCCCGAGAGCTCGCGCAGCCGCTTGAGGGCGGCCGACACGGCGGGCTGGTACATCCCCAATCGGATGGCCGCGCGCGAAACGCTGCGATCGGTAAGCACGGTGTGTAGGACCCGAATAAGGTGGAGATCGATCTTGTCGAGTAGCGCCTGGTCTCTCATGACTGCCCGCAATGGTCTGGAAGATGCGGGCAGTTATACAGACAGCGCGCCGCTACATGAAGCGCCCTCAGGCGGCCGCGTTTTGCACCGCGGTGATGGCACGCAGGATCGACTCGCTGGTCGCCGGCGCGCGCAGCGGCGGATCGACCTTGTGGTCGCCCACCGACGACACCGCATCGCGGATCGCGAAGAACACCGAGAACGGCAGCAGGAGCGGCGGCTCGCCGACGGCCTTGCTGCGGTGGATCGAATCCTCGAAGTTCTGGCCTTCGTACAGCCGCACGTTCAGGACCGGCGGGCAGTCATTGGCGGTCGGGATCTTGTAGGTGCTCGGCGCGTGGGTGGTCAGCAAGCCGGTCTTCGGGTGCCACACCAGCTCCTCAGTCGTGAGCCAGCCCATGCCCTGAATGAAGGCGCCTTCGACCTGGCCGATGTCCACCGCCGGGTTCAGCGACTTGCCGGCGTCGTGCAGGATGTCGGCGCGCAGCAGCTTCCATTCGCCGGTGAGCGTGTCGACGATCACTTCGCTCACCGCCGCGCCATAGGCGAAGTAGAAGAACGGGCGACCCTGCATCTTGTCCTTGTCCCAGCTCAGGCCGGGCGTGGCGTAGAAGCCGTCGGACCACAGTTGCACGCGATCGAGGTAGGCCTCGCCCACGACCGTCGCGAAAGGCAGCGTACGGCCGTTGACCTCGACCTTGTCGTTGGCAAAGCGCACCGCCGATGCATCGCCGCCATGCCGCGCCGCAGCACACGCAGCCAGCCGTTCGCGGATCTGCCGCGCGGCGTCTTGCGCGGCCTTGCCGTTCAGGTCGGCACCGGTGGAAGCCGCGGTGGCCGAGGTGTTGGCGACCTTCGTCGTGTCGGTTGCGGTGACGCGGACGCACTCGAAGCTGACGCCCAGCTCATGAGACACCACCTGCGCCACCTTGGTGTTCAGGCCCTGCCCCATTTCGGTGCCGCCGTGGTTCACCAGGATCGAGCCGTCGTTGTAGACATGGACCAGCGCGCCGGCCTGGTTGAAGTGCTTGACGTTGAACGAGATGCCGAACTTGAGCGGCGCCAGCGCGATGCCGCGCTTGAGCACCGGGCTCGTCGCATTGAACGCCTCGATCTCCTCCCGGCGCACGCGGTAGTCACTGCTGGATTCCAGGTCGGCCACCAGTTCGTGGATGACGTTGTCGACCACCGTCTGGCCGTACGGCGTCACGTTGTTCTCCGTCTTGCCGTAGAAGTTGACGCGACGCACATCCAGCGGATCGCGCCCCAGTTCGCGGGCCACGCTGTCGAGGATGTTCTCCATCGCGATCGCGCCCTGGGGGCCGCCGAAGCCGCGGAACGCGGTGTTGCTCTGCGTGTTGGTCTTGCCCGAGAAGCCGTGCATCTCCACGTTCGGCAGCCAGTAGGCGTTGTCGAAGTGGCACAGCGCGCGTGTCATCACCGGGCCGGACAGGTCGGCCGAGTGGCCGGCGCGGGACACCATCGTGATCTCGGCACCGAGCAGCCGGCCTTCGTCGTCGTAGCCGACTTCGTATTCGTACCAGAAGCAGTGCCGGCGGCCGGTGATCATGAAGTCATCATCGCGATCCAGCCGCAGCTTGACCGGCCGCTTGAGCTTGTTTGCCGCCACCGACGCCACGCAGGCGAAGAGTGCCGACTGCGATTCCTTGCCGCCGAAGCCGCCGCCCATGCGACGGCATTCGACGTGGACCTCGTTGGCATGCAGGTGCAGCGCATGCGCGACCAAGTGCTGCATCTCGCTCGGATGCTGCGTCGAGCAATACACATGCATCGCGCCGCCTTCCTTCGGGATGGCGTAGCTGATCTGGCCTTCCAGATAGAACTGCTCCTGCCCACCGACGTCGAGTTGCGCCTTGAGCCGGTGCGGCGCCTTCGCGATCGCGGCCTTGGCGCCGCCTTCGTCGGTGTTGCGCACGAGGTGCATCGGCGGTACGACGTACTGCTCTTTCGCGTGCGCTTCCTGTGGCGTGAGCACCGGCGGAGCAACCTCGATGTCGAGCGCCGCCTTGGCGCGTGCGGCAGCGCGGCGGGCGGCGTCGCGGGTCTCGCCGATCACCGCGAAGACCGGCTGGCCCATGTAGCGGATGTCGCCGCTGCAGAGGATCGGGTCGTCATGAATGATCGAACCGCAGTCATTGCTACCCGGGATGTCCGCTGCGGTCAACACCGCAACCACGCCCGGCATGGCGCGGATCGCTTCGAGGTTCATGCCCTTGAGCCGGCCGTTCGCCACCGGCGACAGGCCCAGCGCGCAATGCAGCGTGCCCGCGAGTTCGGGAATGTCGTCAATGTAGGTCGCCTCGCCCGCAACGTGCAGCGCGGCCGACTCGTGCGGGCGACTGATACCCACGCGCGCGCCGTCGCCATGCGCCTTGGCTTCCGCGTTCACGTCGATGCGCGCGGCGGCATTGGAGACGTAGTCGGCAAAGGCCTCGGCCGACTTGAAGAGCTTCGGATCGATCGGCTTGTTCATGTCAGGCTCCTTCCACGGCGACGGCATGCGGCATCACGCTCCACACGCTGGTGGCTTCGACCGGCAGCGGGTCGGTCGTGCGCGTTTCCAGCCACAGGCGCTGCAGCAGGTTCTGCGCCACTTGCAGGCGGTAATCGGCGCTCGCGCGCATGTCGGTCAGCGGCGTGAAATCCTTGGCCAGCGCCAGCTTGGCGGCGTTGACTGTGGCTTGCGTCCACGGCTTGCCGACAAGCGCGGCCTCGGCATTCGCGGCACGCGTGACGGTCGCGGCCATTCCGCCGAAAGCGAGGCGCACTTCCTTCACCACGTCACCGTCGAGATCGATCGCGAAGCCGGCGCACAGCGCCGAGATGTCGCAGTCGAAACGCTTGCTGATCTTGTAGGCACGCACCTGCCGCGCCAGCGCGGCCTTGGGAATCGCGAGGCCCTGCACGAACTCGCCCGGCTCCAGGCGATTCTTCATGTAGTCGATATAGAAGTCCGGCAGCGGCATGCGGCGCACATCGCTGCCGCGGCGCAATTCGATCTCGGCATCGAGCGACATCAGCACCGGCGGCGAATCGCCGATCGGCGAGCCGTTGGCGACATTGCCGCCGATGGTGCCCGCATTGCGGATGGGCGGCGAGGCAAAGCGCAGCCACACGTCGGTCAGGCTCGGAACACGCCGCACGAGCGCCGCGAAGGCAGATTCAAGCGAAGCGCCCGCGCCGAGGTAGAGCTCATCCGTGCGCTCCTCGATCGTCTTCATCTCCGCCACGTCGCCGATATAGATGATGTCGCCGAGGTCGCGGAACTGCTTGTTGACCCACAGGCCGACGTCGGTCGAGCCGGCGAGCAACTGCGCCGCCGGCTTGGCCTGGCGCAGCGCGGCGAGCTCGTCCAGCGTGGTGGGCGCATGGAAATGGTCGAGCCGCTGGCCCAGCGGCGCGGCGTAGTCGAAGGTGCTCTCGTGCTTCAGCGCAGTCAGCGCCTCCACAACCGGCTTCGTGTCGAGGCGCGTCGCCGGCAAATCGAACATGCGCTGACCGGCGTCGAGGATCGGCCGGTAGCCGGTGCAGCGGCACAGGTTGCCCGACAGGTCGTCGGCCAGCTGCTGCCGCGTCGGGCGCGTCTGGCCTTCCTGGTGGTGTTCGTAGGTCGACCACAGCGACATCACGAAGCCCGGGGTGCAGAAGCCGCACTGCGAGCCGTGACAGTCGACCATCGCCTGCTGGACCGGATGCAGGCGCTGCACCGGGTGCTTGTCATGCTGCTGTGCGTCATGGCCGTGGCCGCATTGGGCCTTCAGGTCCTCGACCGTGAAAAGCGCCTTGCCGTGCAAGGTCGGAAGGAACTGGATGCAGGCGTTCACCGTTTGCAAACGCAGCCCGCCGATCGCGCCCTTCTCGCCCGGCTCGGCCAGCTCGCCGATCACCACGGTGCATGCACCGCAATCGCCCTCGTTGCAGCCTTCCTTGGTGCCGGTGCAGCGGGCGTCCTCGCGCAGCCAGTCGAGCACCGAACGGGTCGGGTGCACGCCGCTGATGTCGACGATCCTGCCGCGGTGGAAAAACTGGATGGGTTGCGTACTCGTTGTCATGCTCATGCTCGTGGGGGCGATCAAGAATCGGGCCAGACGGAAGTTATTCCTTTAATGCCCTCGATGCATATGGGCATGCCCATATCGGCTATGTGGTGGGAGGTATGAGGGGCCCGGGTAAACCCGAGCTCACCCCCAGCCTCGCCCACTGCGTGTGGCTCTGACACCCCCTTCCAGGGGGCAACCCCGGCGGCCCGGCGGAGCCGGTTCCGCGGGGTTCCTGGGCTGGGCGCAGTGATTCAGCGCCGGTCACCTCTCTATGAAAAGGTCCTTGATCACTTCGCGCAGCCAGCGGTTTGCCGGATCGGCCTCGAAACGCTTGCTCCAGTGCAGCGAGACGGTGAAATCGCGCAGTGGAAAGGCCGGTTCGACGATGGCGTAGTGGCCCTCTTCCGCGAAGCCGCGCGCGATGTTGCGGGGCATCACCACGGCAAGGTCGGTCTCGCGGACGATGGCCGGCAGCACCATGAAGTGCTCGGTGGT
Source organism: Variovorax sp. Sphag1AA (assembly GCF_014192575.1). GTDB lineage: Bacteria > Pseudomonadota > Gammaproteobacteria > Burkholderiales > Burkholderiaceae_C > Variovorax. Next base: position 404,613 of record NZ_JACHYC010000004.1, read on the forward strand.
GAGCCGCACGCGGTCTTCCAGGTTGAGGAGCTGGAGGATCCGGATGGTCTCGGCATGGGTACGCACTGCCACGTATTCGAGCTTGCGCAGCGTCTCGAGCATGGCCTGCCCGGTGCGCCGTGCCCGTGCGAAGGGATGGCCCTTTCGCAACAGCACGATGTAGCGGTCCTTGAGCAGCATGACGCGCTGGGTGTCGCGCACCTTGGGCAGGAAGCCGAAGGCGAAGTCGATGCGGCCGCTGTCGAGCGCGGGCGCGATCTCGCTCGGCAGGAGCGGCAGCGTCTCCAGCCGCACGCCCGGCGAGAGTTCGCCGAGCCGCGCCATCAGCGCTGGCAGGAAGCGGCCTTCGCCGATATCGCTCATGTGGATGCGGAAGGTCTTGCGCGATTCGGTGGGCTCGAAGCGATCGGGCTCGCTGAGCGCTTCCTCGAGCGTCCCCAACGCCGACTGCACCGCACGCGCGAGGCGCTCGGCACGCGGCGTGGGCGCCACGCCGCCCGGGGCGCGGATGAAGAGCGCGTCCTTGAGCAGCAGGCGCAGCCGGCCGAGTCCGTGGCTGGCCGCAGGCTGGGTGAGGCCCAGCAATTCGGCCGCCTTGCTCACGCTGCGCGCGCGATAGACGGCGTCGAAGAGACGCAGCAGATTGAGGTCGATGGCATCGATATGCATGGCGTTCATATTGCTTAGCTCGATTATTTTATTGAAGGGCGCGCACCGGTCTCGCACACTCCCGGGTGGCATCAAGCCCCACAACGAGAAGGAGACATGACATGGCAAAGATCCGTCAGCAAGCGGCCGTCGCCGCTCTGCTTTGCGCGGCGACCGTCGCATGGGCTCAGCAGCAACCGGCCGAAGAGCCCGGCTGGGCCAAGGGCCGGCCCAAGACCGACACCGCCATGAAGATGGCGCCGGTGCCCGCATTCCCGATCCCGACGGCGGTCGACCAGCTCCCGACCAAGAAATTCAAGCTGCCGCCGGGCTTCAAGGTCGAGACCTGGGCTTCGGGCGTGCTCGACGCGCGGGGTCTCCGTCAAGGCCCCAACGACAACATCCTCGTCAGCACCCTCTTCGTGGGCAACAAGGTCTACGCGATCCCAGAGAAGGGCAAGCATGAGGCCAAGGTCATCATCGACAAGATGCCTTTCGCGACGGGCATCGAGTACCAGAACGGCTCGCTCTTCCTCGCGACCAACACCCACATCTACCGCTACGACAACGTCGACGGCAAGCTCGACAACCTCGGCACGCCGACCACCATCTACGACAAGCTACCGGGAGGAGGAGACCACAGCTGGAAGTTCCTGCGCATTCGCGACAACAAGCTCTACTTCGAGATCGGCGCGCCCTGCAACATCTGCGATCCGGGCGAATACGCCAAGCTCTACCGGATGAACCTCGACGGCAGCAACATGGAAACGGTTGCCTCGGGCGTTCGCAACACGGTGGGCTTCGATTTCGATCCGAAGACGGGCCACCTCTGGTTCACCGACAACGGCCGCGACTGGCTCAGCGAAGAACTGCCGAACGACGAGCTCAACGAGGTGACGGGTCCGAACCAGCACTTCGGCTATCCGTACTGCCACCAGGGCAACATCCCCGATCCTGAATTCGGCTGGGGCAAGAACTGCGCCGACTACAAGAAGCCGAACGCACTGCTCGGCCCGCACGCCGGGTCGCTGGGGCTGAAGTTCTACAACGGCAAGATGTTCCCGGCCAAGTACCAGGGCGCGATGTTCATCGCGCGCCACGGCCCGTGGAACCGCACCGTCAAGTACGCCGATATCTCGGTCGCATGGCCGGACGGCAAGGGCGGCGCCAAGGTCGAACCCTTCATGACCGGCTTCGTCGAGAACAACAGCTACCTCGGCCGCCCGGTGGACTTCCTGATCATGAAGGATGGCTCGATGCTGGTGAGCGACGACCACGCCGGTGCGATCTACCGGATCAGCTACGGCAAATGAGGGGCGCCGCAAGACACGCCACCATCGCAGCGACAGCCGCTCTCCTGTGGCTCGCGGGGGCTCCCGCGAGCGCCCAGGGCACGCAGGGCGGGGCGGGCAGCTACGCACAGCGCTACGCGGCGCTGTGCGCGGCCTGTCACGGAGCCAACGGGCGAAGCGACATGCCCGGAACACCCGTGCTGGCCGGCCAGCACTCGTTCTACGCAATCACGCAGCTCTTTCTTTTCAGGGAGGGCCGCCGATCCAACGAAGCCATGACCGCGGTCGCCAAGACCATGAGCGACCAGGACATGCGCGGCTTTTCGGAGTTCATCGCCACGCTGCCGCCGGTGCCCGCGCCGCCGCCGGCCACGCAGCCCGATGCGGCACGCATGACGAAGGGGCAGGCACTCGCGCAGCAATACAAGTGCGCGATGTGCCACGGCGCCGACTTCAGCGGCGGTCAGCAGGTGGCGCGCCTCGCGCAGCAGAAAGAAGACTATTTGCAGATGACGCTACGTGAATTCCGCTCCGGCAAGCGGCCGGGCTACACGATGGCGATGACCGAAGCGCTGAACGGCATCGCGCCAGAGGACCTCGACACCCTCGCCTACTACATCGCAAGGGTGAAATAGGCCCACCCCCAGCCTCGCCCACTTCGTGTGGCTCGGACACCCCCTCAAGGGGGCGCACCCGGCGGCCCGGCAAAGCCGGTTCCGCGGGTGCCCTGGAAGGCGCGCGCACATGCACATCTTTATGGAGTAAGACAGTTGGAAGTTTCGTTTAGCAAGGAAATCGAAGCGCTACGCCTCGGCGCCGGCGATACCTTTCACGGCGAGGGCATCCTCGCCATCACCAAAGGCCTGCTGCAATCCGGCGTGGCCTACGTCGGCGGCTACCAGGGCGCGCCGGTGTCGCACCTGCTCGATGTCATGGTGCAGGCCAAGCCGTACATGGACGAACTCGGCGTGCACGTCGAAGCCTGTTCCAACGAGGCTTCGGCGGCAGCGATGCTCGGCGCATCGATCCACTATCCACTTCGCGGCGCAGTCACCTGGAAGTCGATCGTCGGCACCAACGTGGCCGCCGATGCGCTCTCGAACCTCTCGTCGCCCGGCGTGCGCGGCGGCGTGTTGATCGTTGTCGGCGAGGACTACGGCGAAGGCGCTTCGGTGATCCAGGAGCGCACGCATGCCTACGCGCTCAAGTCGAGCATGTGCCTGCTCGATCCGCGCCCCGATCTCGGCGTGATGGTGAACATGGTCGAGCATGGCTTTCGCCTCTCCGAGCAGTCCAACATGCCCTGCATCATGGAACTGCGCATCCGCACCTGCCATGTACGCGGCAGCTTCGAATGCAAGGACAACCTGGCCCCTGCGGTCTCCACGCGCGCACTGATCGAAGAGCCCGCCGGCTTCGACTACATGCGCCTCGCGCATCCGCCAGTCACCTTCCGCCATGAAAAGCTCAAGGGCGAAGAACGGCTGCCCGCCGCGCGGCGATACATCGCCGAGCACAAGCTCAACGAGCTGATGCCAGGCAAGCACACCGAACTCGGCATCGTGGTGCAGGGCGGGCTCTACAACGCCCTCATTCGCAGCCTGCAGCAACTCGGGCTCGCCGATGCCTTTGGCGCGACCGACATTCCACTGCTGGTGCTCAACGTCACCTATCCGCTGGTGCCGGAAGAAGTCGCGGACTTCTGCGTCGGCAAGCGCGCGGTGCTGGTGGTCGAGGAAGGCCAGCCCGAGTACATCGAGCAGGAAATCGCCACCCTGCTGCGCCGTCGCGACATCCAGACTGCGCTGCACGGCTGCGACATGCTTCCGCCCGCGGGCGAGCTCGGCGTCGAGGCGCTGTCGGGCGGACTCGCGACCTTCGTGCAGCGCCATCTGCCGGACCACGCGCAGGATTCGGCGCAAGGCTGGCTCACCGGCAACCGCGATCGCCGGGCCGCCGTCGCAGCGAAGCTCGAAACCCCGTTGCCCAACCGCCCGCCGAGCTTCTGCATCGGCTGCCCCGAGCGCCCGGTGTTCTCCGCGCTCAAGCTCGCGCAGCAGGACAGCGGGCCGGTCCACATCGCCGCGGACATCGGCTGCCACGCCTTTGGAACTTTCGAGCCCTTCTCGATGGGCCATTCGATCCTGGGCTACGGCATGAGCCTCGCAAGCCGCGCGGGCGTGTCGCCGATGATGCAGCGACGCGTGCTGTCGATCATGGGCGACGGCGGCTTCTGGCACAACGGACTGCTCACCGGCGTGCAGAGCGCACTCTTCAACGGCGACGACGCGGTGCTGATGATCTTCAAGAACGGCTACACCTCGGCGACCGGCACGCAGGACATCATCTCCACGCCCGACGATGAAGTGAAGGCGCATGCGGTCGACAAGCAGCAGAGCCTGGTCGACAAGAACCAGACGATCGAATCCACGCTGAAGGGCCTCGGCGTGCAGTGGATGCGCACCGTCCACACCTACGACGTGGACAAGATGCGCAAGACGCTCAACGAGGCCTTCACGAGCAGCTTCAACGGCCTGAAGGTGATCATCGCGGAGGGCGAATGCCAACTGGAGCGGCAGCGCCGCATCAAGCCCTGGATTGCGAGCCTGCTTCGCCAGGGCCAGCGCGTGGTGCGCGTGAAGTACGGCGTCGACGAGGACGTGTGCAATGGCGACCATGCGTGCATCCGCCTGTCGGGCTGCCCGACGTTGACGATCAAGGACAACCCCGATCCGCTGAAGGTGGATCCGGTGGCGGTGGTAATCGACGGCTGCGTGGGCTGCGGGCTGTGCGGCGCCAACGCACACGCGGCCACGCTGTGCCCGAGCTTCTATCGCGCCGAGGTGGTGCAGAACCCCAAGTGGCATGAACGGCTGCTGCACAGCCTGCGCGGCACGATCGTCCGCGCCCTTCAGCCCGCATGACGAACATGAACCGCACACAACCCATCACCCTCCTCATCTGCGCACTCGGCGGTGAAGGCGGCGGCGTCCTGACCGAATGGCTGGTCGACATCGCGCGCCATGCCGGCTATGCGGCGCAGAGCACCTCGATCCCCGGCGTCGCGCAGCGCACCGGCGCGACCACCTACTACGTCGAAGTCTTTCCGGTGCCGCTCGCCGAACTCGGCGGTCGGCGGCCCGTGTTCAGCCTGAGCCCCGTGCCGGGCGCGCTCGATGCGATCGTGTCGTCGGAGCTGCTCGAAACCACGCGCCAGATCGGCAACGGCATGAGCACGCCGCAGCGCACGCTCGTCATCACGTCGTCGAGCCGCACACTCACCACAGCCGAGCGCATGCAGCTCGGCGACGGCCGTGCCGATGCACAGCGGCTGCTCGATGTGGTGAAAGCCTTCAGCCGCGAACATCACGTGTTCGACATGGGCGCCGCCGCGCGCGACGCGGGCACCGTGGTGAGTGCCGTGATGCTCGGCGCGATTGCCGGCAGCGGGCTCTATCCGTTCCCGCGCGAAGCGTACGAAGAGGTCGTTCGCGGAAAGGGCGACAAGGTCAGCAAGATGGCCGAGGCCAGTCTGCGTGGCTTCTCCAAGGCTTTCGACGCAGTCAACACGCCGCGCCAGCAGGCCGCCATGGTCACCGGCCTGCTCGCTGGATCGAAGGACGAAGCGCCCATCACGAGCGGATTGCCGCAGGCCGTCGCAAGTCTGTTTCCGCCGGCGGTGCAAGACATGCTCGCGCTCGGACATGCCCGCGTGCTGGACTACCAGGATGCGGACTACGCGCAGCTCTATGTGGATCGACTACAGAAGGTGCTCGCGGCGGAACGCGCTGTTGACCCGGCGGGCGCGCAATCCTTCGCCATCACGCGCGAAATGGCGCGCTGGCTCGCCCTGTGGATGGCCTTCGACGACATCGTGCGCGTCGCGGAACTCAAGAGCCGCGCGAGCCGTGCGCAGCGCGTGCGCGAAGAGGTCAAGGCAGGCGACGAAGACATCGTGAAGGTCTACGACCACTTCAAGCCCGGTGCGCCCGAGTTCGCCGCGCTGCTTCCGGCATCGCTGGCCGATCGCGTGACTGCATGGGATCGCCGGCGATCCACGCCATGGGCGCTGCCGCTCAAGGTCGGAAGCCATTCGGTGTTCGGCATGGCATCTTTGCGGCTGCTCGCGTCGCTGCGCTGGCTGCGCCGACGCGGACAGCGCTTCTCGCAGGAACAGGCGCTGATCGACCGCTGGCTCGATGCGGTCGTCAAGGGCACGCAAGTGAACTGGCGACTGGGCCACGAGATCGCGTTGTGCGGTCGCCTCATCAAGGGCTACGGCAGCACCAACGAACGCGGCAAGCACAACCTGCTGCACGTAATCGACCACCTCGCGATCGCGCCGCTTCCCGATGGTTCGCCCACGGCGCGGGCCGATGCGATCGCCGCCGCGCGCAATGCAGCGCTCGAGGACGAGGCCGGCACCGCGCTCGACGCCACGCTGGTGCGCCACGGCGCGCCGCCGCGCCCCATCAAGGAGCAGCCGATCCGCTGGATGAAGCGCACGCCCAATCCGGCGTCGCATGCGCGTTGACTCTCAAGGTAAACGCCGATTTACGACCACGCGGACTCTTATAAAAAATAATTGAATTGCGCACCGCACAAATAAGACAAGACGCGCGCAACCCCATCGACGATTTCAACAACACTTTCGAAGGAGACATCCATGTCGACATCCCGCTTCATGCCCTCGGCCGCCACACGCGCCGTCCTCGCCCTGTCGGCGGTTCTGGCGCTGGCCGGCGCCCCCGTGCAGGCGCAGGACAAACCCGTCCAGATCAAGATGTCGAGCTGGGTGCCGGCGCAGCATCCGCTGAACCCGTCGCTGCAGGCATGGGCGGACGACATCAAGAAGGCATCGAACGGCACCATCACTGCGGTGCTGTTCCCGTCGGAGCAACTCGGCAAGGCCTTCGACCACTACGACATGGCGCGCGACGGGATCGCCGACTTCGCTTACATCAACCCGGGCTACCAACCGGGCCGCTTCCCGATCATGGCGGGTGCATCGCTGCCCTTCCTCTTTGCCAACGGCAAGGGCGGCTCCGCCGCGATCGACGCGTGGTATCGCCAGTACGCTGCCACCGAGATGAAGGACGTGAAGTTCTGCTTCGCCTTCGTGCATGACCCCGGCACCTTCCACGCCCGCAAGAAGATCGTCTCGCCCACCGACATCAAGGGCATGAAGATCCGTCCGGCCACCAGCACCATCGGCCAGATGGTGACCTCCCTCGGTGGCACCAACGTGCAGGCCTCGGCGCCCGAATCGCGCGACATGCTGGAGCGTGGCGTCGCCGACGCGATCACCTTCCCGTGGGGCTCGATCCTGCTCTTCGGCATCGACAAGGTGGTGAGCTATCACATGGATGCGCCGCTGTACGTCACGCCTTTCGTCTGGGCGATGAACAAGAGCAAGTACGACAGCATGTCCGTCGCGCAGAAGAAGGTGATCGACGACCACTGCACGAGCGAGTGGGCCGAAAAGGTCGCTACGCCATGGGCCGACTTCGAATACGGCGGCCGCGCGAAGATCGCCGCGCAGTCGGGCCATGAGGTCTACAAGCTTACGCCCGAGCAACTCGATGCATGGCGCAAGGCCACGGCACCGGTCGAAGCCCAGTGGGCCGAGAGCGTGAAGAAGGTCGGCCAGGATCCGAAGGCCGTGCTGGATTCGCTGAAGGCCAGCCTCGTCAAGTACAACTCGGCGCTGTGATGGCGGCTGGAAGCGACAACGCCCCGAAGAAAACAGGGGCGGCCGGCGACCGTTTCATCAACGCGATCGAATGGCTCGCCGCCTTGTTCGTGGGGATCGTCGCGCTCAACATCTTCCTCGCAGTGGTGTTGCGCAAGTTCTTCGACACCTCGATCCCCGATTCGTACGACTTCGGCCGGATGCTCCTGGGCATCCTGATCTTCTGGGGCATTGCAGCGACGAGCTACCGGGGCGGCCACATCACGGTCGACCTCGTGTGGACCGCCGCGAACCCGCGCATGAGGCGCTGGATCGACGTCTTCGCCACCGTGGTGCTGCTCTTCGTGGTCGCGGTGCAGACCGCCACGCTGTTCGACAAGGTGCGCGCCACCTATGTCGACCATGTGCTGACCTACGACATGAACATCCCCACCTGGCCCTTCTATGCAGTGGCCTGGCTCGGCGATGTTTCCGCCGTGCTGCTGATCGCGATCCGCACCTGGCGACTGATCTTCCACCCTGAACTTCTACATGACGAGAAGCCCGAGATGAAGGCTGACGAGTAAGCATGAGTACTGATGCAATCGCCATCCTTGGCTTCTTCGCACTTTTTGCATTGATGCTCCTGCGCGTGCCGGTCGGCATGGCGATGGGGCTGGTCGGCGTCACAGGCTACGCATCCATCGTCGGCATCGGGCCGGCGCTCAAGCTGGTCGGACAGACTTCGATGCGCACCGTGACCGACTACACCTTTGGCGTGATCCCGATGTTCATGCTGATGGGTGCGCTGGTCTCGGTGTCGGGCGTGAGCCGTGAGCTCTTCAAGGCCGCGAACTCACTGATCGGCCACCTGCGCGGCGGCCTCGGTGTCGCGACCGTGCTGGCCTGCGGCGGCTTCGCGGCCATCTGCGGATCGTCTGTCGCCACGGCGGCGACTTTCTCGGCTGTGGCCTATCCGGAGATGCGGCGCTTCAACTACCCGCAATCGTTCTCCACCGGCGTGATCGCCGCGGGCGGCACGCTGGGCGCGATCCTGCCGCCGTCGACGGTGCTCGCGGTCTACGCGATCCTCACGCAGCAGGACATCGGCAAGCTGTTCATGGCGGGCATCGTGCCCGGCATTCTCGCGATGACGATGTACGTGTTGACCATCATGGTGATCGTCAAAGTGCGTCCGGGCTGGCTGCCCGGCGGCGAGGCCAAGCCGTGGTCGGAACGCGTGGCCGACCTGAAGAACGTGTGGGCGCCGCTGGTGCTCTTCATCTTCGTGATCGGCGGACTCTACGGCGGCTTCTTCACACCGACCGAAGCCGGCGGCGTGGGCGCGAGCGGTGCGTTCATCCTCGGGGTGCTGCGGCGCAAGCTCGACGGCCCGAAGATCCGCGAGGCGCTCCTCTCGGCCACGCGCACGGCGGCTGCGGTGTTCACGGTGCTGATCGGCGCCCTGCTCTTCGGCTACTTCCTGACGATCACGCAGAGTCCGCAGAAGCTCACCGAGTTCCTCACCGGCCTCGGCATCGGACGCTACGGCGTGCTCGCGCTCATCATGCTGATGTACCTCGTGCTCGGCTGCCTGATGGACGCGATGGCGATGATCATCCTCACGGTGCCGATCATCTACCCGGTCATCGTGCACCTGGGCTTCGATCCGATCTGGTTCGGCGTGATCATCGTGATGACGGTGGAGCTTGGCTTGATCCACCCGCCGGTGGGTATGAACGTGTTCGTGATCAAGAGCGTGGTGAAGGACGTGAGTTTCACGACGATCTTCAAGGGCGTTCTGCCGTTCATCCTGACGGACATCCTGCGGCTGGTGATCCTGATCGCGTTCCCGATCATTGCCTTGTGGCTCCCAACGAGAATGGGCTAGAACAAAGCTCACCCCCAGCCTCGCCCACTTCGTGTGGCTCTGCACCCCCTCGCCGGGGGCAACCCCGGCGGCCCGGCGAAGCCGGTTCCGCGGGGTTCCTGGTCTCGGCGGGATGCTGGCTGCCCTTTTTCAGAAGACACTGAATCCATGAGTATCGAAGTCATCTACACCGTGCGCGTCGAATTCGGCGACTGCGACCCCGCCGGCATCGTCTGGTTTCCCAACTTCTTCCGCTGGATCGACGCCGCGTCGCGCCATTTCTTCGCAGAGCGCGGCGTGCCGCGCTGGGAAGAGACGGCGCAGACCATGGGCGTGATCGGCACGCCGCTCGTCGATACGCACACGCGCTTCGTCAAGAGCGCGAGCTACGGCGACACGCTGAACGTCGCGGTCACGATTCCCGAGTGGCGCGAGAAGAGCTTCGTGCAGCGCTATCGCGTGATGCGTGGCGAAGACCTGATCCTCGAGTGCGAAGAGGTGCGCATCTTTGCGGCCAAGCGCGAAGGTGGTGGCATCCGCGCGGTGCCGATTCCGGCGGAAATCCGCGAGCTCTGCTCAGCGCCCGCCTGAGCCCGGCGGGCGCTCCTGCACGAGCGTCCAGAGTGCCTCGGCCGCCGGCGCCATTTCCGCGCGCTGGCGGTAGAGCCTGATCTCGACAGGCACGTTCCACTCGGCCGAAGCAGCCGCCACCAACGCGCCGCTCTTCAGTTCAGCCGCGATCAGGCTCTTCGGAAGCCACGCCACGCCGCGCCCTTCGAGCGCCATCGTCTTGAGTAGCGCCGCATGGTGCGCCGTGAACACGATCTCCACGCCCTGCGATAGCGTCGGCACGGTCCCGTCACCGAACACCTGACGCATCCGCGCACGCATGATGCGGCCGAGCCCCGAGGGCTCGCTGTACGCCAGCACCGAAACCGGCGCGTCCGCAGCATCCAACGAATGCATCGCGCCGCCGGCCGCGCCCTGCGGCGCGGAAACAGGCAGCAGCACGTCGTCCGACAGGCGCAGCATCGGAAACTCCGCCTCGTCGAGCCGCCCCGGCACCTCGCGGTGCCCGTGGCACAGCACGAACTGCACGCGACGCTGCAGCGCCAGGTCCTCGCAGGCATGAAAGCTGTCGGAAATGGTCTGGATCGGCCCGAGCCGCAACTGCGATTCCAGCCCACCCAGCCACTGCGGAAAGAAGGTGAGCGACAGCACATGCGTCGCCGCAAAGAGCAGGCTCGCCGCCGCCTGGTCGTGCGCGGCCCGCGCCTTGATGCGCGCGGACTCCAGTCGGGCCAGGGTGTCCTCCAGCAACGGCTGGAAGCGTCGACCCGCAGCCGTCAGCGCGGCCGGATGCGCGCTGCGATCGAACAGATCGACGCCCACCCATTCCTCCAGCGCGCGGATGTGCCGGCTGAACGCGGGTTGCGCGATGTTCCGCGCCTGCGCCGCGCGGGAGAAATTGCCGCTTTCGGCAAGCGCCAGGAAGTCCTCCAGCCATTCCAGATCCAGCGGTCGGTTTCCCGGGCCCATGCGGTGCGTCCTTTCTCGGTTTCTCCGTGGAGATAGTTGTATGCGAATCGGGTATTGGACCGTATGTGCCCCCCGACGGGAAGATTGCCCCATCGACACCCAAGCACTCAACAGGAGACGACTGCATGCCTTCCATCGCGAACTACAAGGGGATCATTCCCGCCATTTCGTGCCCCTTCACCCGTGACCACAAGATCGACGAACCCGCGCTGCGCAAGCTGGCGTCCTGGCTCGCCGGCCATGACGGCGTGGTCGCGGTCATGACCAACGGCCACACCGGCGAGGTGTTCGCGCTGACGCCCGCGGAACGCGCCGAAGTCACCCGCATCGTGGCCGATGAGCTCAAAGGTCGGCTGCCGGTAATCTCGTCCATCGTCTGCGAAGGACTGGCCGATGCCGCCGATCACGCTCGCGCCGCCAAGGAAGCCGGCGCCGTGGCGCTGGACGTCATGCCGCCCCACCACTGGCTGCGCTTCGGCTTCACGCCGGGCCACGCGCTGCAGTACTTCGAGGCGATCCACAAGGCGGCGCCGGAGCTCGACCTCGTGTGCCACGTCTACCCGGCTTGGACGCGCGCTTCCTACTCCTCGAAGCTGCTGGCCGAGCTGGCCCGGCTGCCCTACGTGCAGGCCTTCAAGGTCGGCCAGCGCGACATGAACAAGTACGCCCGCGACATTCAGGCGATCCGCGAGGCCAACGCCTCCAAGGCCATCCTGACCTGCCATGACGAATATCTGCTGGCCTCGATGGTGCAAGGCGTCGACGGGGCGCTGGTCGGCTTCGCGACCTTCATCCCGCAACTCATCATCGACCTGTGGAATGCGGTGAAGGCCGGCGACCTCAAGCGCGCAATCGAAGTGCAGGCCATCATCACGCCGCTCAAGGATGCGGTCTACGGCGGCGGCGAGCCCACGGGCGAGGCCCACGCACGCATGAAGGGCGGCATGTACCTGGCCGGCGTGCTCGACGACGCGACGGTGCGCCCGCCCACCGAAGCGCCCAACGCCGAAGAAGTCGAAGCCCTGCGCGCCGCAGTCAAGCGTGCCGGCCTGCTCAAGCGCTGATTTCACCGCCCGGAGCCGGTGCGGGTTCGGCCGGCTCGCTCAAACAACGATCCAGGAGACAAGAGACATGCGACGCAAGCACTTCATCCGCGCCGCGCTGGGCGCCCTCGCCCTTGCGGCGACTACCAGCGGCTTTGCCCAGACATATCCGAGCAAGCCCGTGAAAGTCGTGATCCCGTTTCCGCCCGGCGGCACGCTCGACTTCGTGGGCCGCCTGCTGGCGCAGAAGCTCGCCGATCAGCTGGGCCAGCCCTTCGTGGTCGAGAACCGCGCCGGCGGCAATGGCGTGATCGGCGGTGACGTGGTGGCGAAGGCGCCAGCCGACGGCTACACGCTGCTGTTCAATGCCTCGACCTTCACGACAGCGCCGATGACGATGAAGTCGGTGCCCTACAACGTCAACCGCGACTTCGCGCCCGTGGCGCTGGTGGCCAAGGCCCCGCTGTCCGTGGCGATCAACAAGAAGCTGCCTATTACCGACGTCAAGTCGCTCATCGCGTACGCGAAGGAGCATCCGGGCAAGATGACCTTCGCGGTCGGATCGGTCGGATCGGCAGGGCATCTTTCCACCGAGCTGCTCAAGCGCGCGGGCAACATCGACTATCTGATCGTTCCCTACAAAGGCACTGCGCCGGCCTTCCAGGACTTGATCGGCGGACAGATCGACGGCTTCATCGATCCGATCCTGGGCTCGCTGCAGTACCACAAGAGCGGCATGCTCCGCGTTGTTGCGGTGACATCGGCGCAGCGCGCATCCAGCCTGCCTGATGTGCCGACAGTGGCGGAGACGATTCCCGGGTTCGAGTTCTACAGCTGGTATGGCCTGTGGGCGCCGGCCAAGACGCCACCCGAGATCGTGCAGCGCCTCAATGCCGAAGTGAACAAGGCGCTGTCCGGCGACATGAAGGACAAGCTCAAGGAACAGGGCCTGCTGCTCGCACCCGGCAGCGCGGAGGAATTCGCCAAGTTCCAGGGAGGCGACATGGCGCGTTCCCAGAAGATCGTGACCGAGGGGAACATCCATGTCGAATGACATGCGCCATGCCGTTGTCACCGGCAGCAGCAGCGGCATCGGCCGGGCGATCGCGGAATCGCTGCTGGCCGCGGGTTGGCGCGTCAGTGGGCTGGATGTTGCACAGCCGGGCATCACGCATGCCGCGTTCACGCCGGTCGAAGTGGATCTGTCGAGAGGCGAAAGCATCGCCGCTGCCGCTTCGGCACTGCAGGACGCCGATGCGCTCGTGCATGCGGCCGGCGTGCTTCGCGTCGGTCCACTCGGCCAACTGGACCACGCTGGCGGCGAACTGATGTGGCGCCTGCACGTGGATGCCGCCACCCGCATCGCCGATGCGATCGTGCCCGCGATGGCGCGTCGCAAGCATGGCCGCGTCGTCTTCATCGGCAGTCGCGTCGCGCAAGGCATGCCGGGGCGTGGCCAGTACGCAGCCACGAAGGCAGCACTCATTGCGCTGGCGCGAAGCTGGGCAGCCGAAGTCGCGGATCAGGGCGTGACCGTGAACGTCGTCTCGCCCGCTGCCACAGCCACCGGCATGCTGGCCGACCCCGCGCGAGCGGGCAGTGCACCGCGCCTGCCTCCCATCGGAAGGCTGATCGAGCCCGCCGAGATCGCCGACCTCGTCGGCTTCCTGCTGTCACCGTCCGCCGCCGCCATCACTGGCCAGGACATTGCCATCTGCGGCGGCTCGTCGCTATCGCGCTGAACCGCTGCCCTTTCATTTCCTGTCACCCATCGAAAGCATCATGAAAATCGTCGACATCATCGAATCCACGCGCCCGATCAAATCGGACATCCGCAACGCCTACATCGACTTCTCGAAGATGACCCTGAGCCTCGTCGCCGTGGTCACCGATGTGATCCGCGACGGCAAGCCGGTGATCGGTTATGGCTTCAACTCCAACGGGCGCTACGGACAGGGCGGACTGATCCGCGACCGCTTCCGTCCTCGCGTGCTCGAAGCCGATCCGGCGTCGCTCATCGACGAGACCGGCGACAACCTCGATCCCCACAAGATCTGGGCGCGCATGATGATCAACGAGAAACCCGGCGGCCACGGCGAGCGATCGGTGGCCGTGGGCACCATGGACATGGCAGTGTGGGACGCCGTCGCGAAGATCGCGGGCAAGCCGCTCTTCCAACTGCTTGCAGAACGCTACGGCAACGGCAAGGCCAATCCGCGCGTCTTCGTCTACGCGGCCGGCGGCTACTACTACCCCGGCAAGGGCCTCGACGGCTTGCGCAAGGAAATGGAGAGCTACCTCGCGCGCGGCTACTCGGTGGTCAAGATGAAGATCGGCGGCGCCACGCTCGCCGAAGATTGCGAGCGCATCGAGTCGGTGCTCAAGATCCTCGGCCCCGGCCAGCAACTCGCCGTGGACGCGAACGGCCGCTTTGATCTGCAGACCGCCGTCGACTACGCGAAGGCGCTATCGCAGTACCCGCTCTTCTGGTACGAGGAAGCTGGCGATCCGCTTGACTACGAACTGCAGGCGAAACTCTCTGAGGTCTACGCGGGACCGATGGCGACTGGCGAGAACCTGTTCTCGATGCAGGATGCGCGCAACCTGATTCGCCACGGTGGCATGCGACCTGACCGCGACTGGCTGCAGTTCGACTGCGCGCTGAGCTACGGGCTTGTCGAATACCTGCGTACGCTGGACATGTTGAAGGAGTACGGATGGTCACCGAGCCGCTGCATTCCGCATGGGGGGCACCAGATGTCGCTTGCAATCGCGGCGGGGCTCGGGCTTGGGGGCAACGAGAGCTACCCCGATCTCTTCCAACCCTATGGCGGCTTCCCTGATGGGGTGCGGGTGGACAACGGGTATGTCAATCTGCCGGCGCTGCCGGGGATTGGGTTTGAGGGGAAGGCGGATTTGTATGCGGAGATGAAAGCGTTGAGTGTTTGACTGACGGTCGCGCAAGAGCCAAATTCGTCGCCTGCCTCCACGTCACAACAAAAAAGCCCCAGGTCGGGGCTTTTCAAAACTACGCTGTTCTATTACGGAGCCGCTACAGCTACGGGACAGGCTACAGGGGCAAACCTTGCGTCAGCGGTCGTTGAGCACGACCAGGTTCCCCCGGGCGTTCTCGTCCACGTGACAATGGCTGCTTGGAGGGCCTGCGCAGCGTTATTTCCGAACGTGGCCACAATCGTCGTGGCGTCCGTCGCGGCGGCGGGCATGGTTACCGTAGGAACACCTGTGCCAGCGGGCACCGTTGCTCCGGGAGCCGAGTTCCCACCGGTTGCCTGGAGATTGGAGCCGGTGGCCTGCGGATCGCACTGGGTGGCACCAACGGTTGCGTTGGTCGCCAACGTCAAGCGACCGTCAACAAGGCAGCCCTCGATCGCGGTCTTAAGCGCTCCAGCCTCCCCAACCACACGAGTGACCTGTGACTTAGCGACATAGGTTTGATACTGCGGGATTGCGACTCCAGCAATGATTCCAATGATCGCCACAACGATCATCAATTCAATCAGCGTGAAGCCCCTCTGGGCCGAACGAATAGCACTCTTCATTTATTGCTTTCAGTTGATTTAGAGAATCTCAGGACCTCCCTGAGCACTCGTTCAACTGCAGAAGACGTGCCCGAAGCTGATGCATGGACAGGACAACGGCGTCCAGACAGTTGGCAAGATTCTTTCCATGCCACCTGCATTTTTGGCACGCTTCTGGCCATGCCATGGCCCGACGCCCTTCATGCCAACGAGCGTCTGAATCCTTAGCCGACGATCTTCGTTAAAAGTGTTGCCCGCAACGCACGCATCTGCTCGCGAGCGATAACGTGGCCGCGTACCGCCGCATCGGCCAGCCACCGAAGCGCCATGTCCTCATCCTTTGGAACACCTGCACCTGACAGGTAGCAATGCGACAAGCATTGCATCGCATTCGGATGTCCCTGCTCAGCGGCTAGCTGAAGCCAATAGCGTCCGGCGTCTGGTCGTCCAGTCGAGATGAACATTTCTCCAATGTCTGCCTGCGCTTCTGCATCACCCGAATCGGCCTTGACTAGCAAATCCATGTCTTCGGGTGCAACGCCGCAATCCGCAAGCTTGAGAACATCTTGCAATGCGACCATCGCTCGGCCACGGGTGTCGGGCTTGAGCTTGCAGACAGTGCCGTCCTCGATGCGCCTCCACCAGGTGCGCTGGCTGCGCCCCGTGATTGCGATGACCGCTTGGACGCTGATCGGAATCGTTGCGGGCGCGGACGAACGGGTTGGAGATTTGCGCCTGCGACTGATGAACTCCGAGATCCTGGTGGCCGACTTGATGGTGAAGCAGCCACTTTGGGCCGGTGGTTGATGTGTATCGCGCTCGGCATAGGCGCGACGAGCCATGATTCCCACTGACATGGTTGTAGTTCTCCCTTGGTGCAAGACCCCGGGGTGGGGCGCCGGAGCACTCTAGGAACGTGAACAGCCGCGGGCTATGAGAAACGTCTCAGTTCTGGCTCGAGCTGCGTCTGAGCGCCGTCGAACGCTGCAGCGAACGAAGGAGAGCGGCCTTGCAAGCGTCACTCACGCAGCCTGATACGGCTCAGGCTAAGTCCGCATATCCCCCGCCATGCGCCATACACCCTTTGGAAGACGACTCCAGCACGCCACACGTGTCCAATCGACCCAAGCGGCACCGCACGCGCCAGCCGGCTTTCGCCCAACCGAGAGGAGGCTCCCATGCCCAAACTCGCCCTGTGCATCGGCATCAACAACTACCCCGGCACCGACATGGATCTCGCCGGCTGTGTCAACGACGCCAACGACTGGGCCGCCGAGCTGACCAAGCGCGGCTTCAGCGTGCGCAAACTGCTCGACGAGCAGGCCACGAAGGCCGGCATGGTCGATGCCTTCAAGCACATCGTCGGGCAGGCGGTAAGTGGCGACGTGGTCGTGATCACCTACTCGGGCCATGGCACCTACCAGTACGACACCAACGGCGACGAGGCCGACGGGCTCGACGAGGCGCTGTGCCCTCACGACATCCGCTTGATCAACGCCGCGCTGATCGACGACGAGATCCATGCGATCTTCATGACGCGCCGCGACGGCGTGCACATCGTGCTGATTTCCGATAGCTGTCACTCAGGGACTGTGAACCGCGCGCCGCCGAACAGCGCGGACAAGGAGGCTGGGAGGATGCCGCGCTTCATGCCGATGAAGGCATGGATGTCCGCGGAGAGCCTCGCCAAAAGTGGACCGGGCGGCGGCCCGGTGCCCGCCGACGCGAAGCATGCAGCTTCCGCGGCGCTCGCAAGTGCGCAGCAGGACGACGCCGGCGACGTCCTCATGGCGGGCTGCGAAGAAGGCGAGAACCACTTCAGCTACGACGCGACGTTCGCGAACCGCTCCAACGGCGCCTTCACCTTCTACGCGCTGAAGGCGCTGCGGGCCCTGCCCGCGAACGCGAGCTACACGCAGTGGTACGCGGCATTGGCGGACGACCTGCCTTCCACACGCTATCCGCAGAAGCCGCAGATCCAGGGCAGCGCGGAGGCGCGAGACCGCGCGATCTTCACCTGACGCGCTCGAGGAGAGACAGCGCATGGCGCCGCCGATCGTCCTGAAGCTGACCGGACGCGAGAACACAAAACCCGAGGTGCCTGCTCTTCTGAGGTCTTCGACGCGGAGCGTCGGCAGACCTGCGCCCGAGGACGATTTCCTGCCTGATGGACTGCTGACACCCAAATCCAGCGTCGAGCTTGGGACGACAGCGCGCGGTGCAGCTGACGCCACCCCCAGCGAACTCGCCGCGGCAGACGACGAAGTGCTGGTGATCGACCTCGCCGATGGCGGCACGCTCGTCACCAGCCCCGCGCGCTTGCGCGATGCACTGCTGCGCAACAGGCCCGATCTGGTTGATGACGAGGGCCGCGTGCTCTTCGATCGCCTCAATGCCGAAAGCGCGATGCCGCATCGGGGCGTGTTCTCCGATGCGATGGGCAGCTTGGTCACCCGCGTGGTGTCGGTGGCCGTGGGCCGCGATTCGCTGACCGATGCCGCGCAGGCGTTGGTCGCCGATCTTCCGAAGGACAAGGGCGGCAAAGGAAAGCAGGTCGCAATTGCCGACACCGGCGTGAGCTGGCTCGCGACCAAGGCGCTCATGAAGGCCATCGAAGACCGCCTGAGCCGGCCAGCCGGCCACCTCTATCGCTGGACCGACGGAGGCGGCAAGCTTGAAGGCGGGGCACCCGACGATGTCGCTTCGATGATCGGCGCGGACGGCAAGGCACGCCCCGCACTGGTCTTCATCCACGGCACCGCATCGAGCACGTTGGGCAGCTTCGCCGACCTGCAGCGAAGCGACCGGGGGCTCTGGGCCCGGCTCGAGAGTCGTTTCCCGGGCGGCATCTACGGCTTCGAGCACCGCACGCTGTCCGAAAGCCCGATCGACAACGCGCTGCAGCTCGCGACGGCGCTCCCCAAGGGTGCACGCATCAGCCTGGTGACGCATTCGCGCGGCGGCATCGTCGGGGACCTGATGTGCCTGCTGGACATCGACCGCCACATCGACAGCTACAGCTTTGCATTCCCCGGTGTCGGCGATGCGCAAGGGCGTGAAGGCGAAGTGCGCAAGGAGCTCGATCGCGCGCATGCAGAGCATCGAGATCAATTGCGAAATCTGTTCGCGATGCTGCGCGACAAGGCGCCGGTGATCGAGCGCTACGTGCGCGTCGCGAGCCCCTCGCAGGGCACCAAGCTCGCAAGCGGCAACTTCGATGTGTTCCTCTCGGGCCTGCTGACGCTGATCGGCCGCGTGCCGTTCTTCTTCGGCAATCCGCTGTATTCAGCGTTCAAGCGCGTGGTGATCGAGATCGCGCGCAACCGCACCAATCCGCATCTGGTGCCGGGCATCGAGGCGATGCTGCCCGATTCGCCGATGGCGGCACTGTTGCGCGACGGGACGGTGCAGCCCGACATCCGCATGGGGTTGATCGCCGGCGACATCCAGGGCAGCAACCTCCTGATGCGCATGGGCATGCTGCTCACCGACTTCCTGCTGTTCGAGAACACCGACAACGACCTCGTGGTCGACACCGCATCGATGCTCGCGGGGGTCGCAGTCAAGGCCAAGGCGCGCGTGATGTTCGACCGCGCGTCGGATGTCTCGCATTTCAGCTACTTCGGCAATCTGGAGTCGCGCAGCGCGATGCGCGACTGGCTGGTGCTCGACCGGCCCGACGATGTCGCCGCGTTCCGCGTGATGCCGCCGCAGTTCACCAGTCTCGACGCAGCGGGCATCGGTGCATCGCGCGACGCGGCGGGCGTCGAGCGGCCGATCGTCGTCGTGCTTCCCGGCGTGATGGGCACCTACCTCGATGCCGATGGCAAGCGGGTGTGGCTCAATCCGCTCAGCCTCGCAGGCGGTGGCCTGAGCGACATCGCCTTCGGCGCCGACAAGGTGACGACCGGTGGCCTCTTCGGGAAGACCTACAGCGCGATCTGCGAGCACCTTGCTGGCAGCCACCGCGTGGTGCCCTTTCCGTACGACTGGCGCCAGCCGCTCGACGTGCTGGGCGAGCGGCTCGGCACGTTTCTCGACCTGCTGCTGAAGCAGACGACGCAGCCGATCCGCCTGCTCGCGCACAGCATGGGCGGGCTGGTGGTGCGAGCGTGCATCTACCGCCGGCGTGAGGTGATGGACCGACTGATGGCACGCGACGGAGCGCGGCTCGTGATGGCCGGCACGCCGCATCAGGGCTCGCATTCGATGGTCGAGAACCTGCTCGGCAAGGGGGACGCGCTGCGCACGCTCGCGCGGCTCGACATCGGCCACGACATGCAGCAGGTGCTCGACATCGTCTCTGGCTTCCGCGGCGCGCTGCAACTGCTGCCACGGCCGGGCTTCGTCGACACATTCGAAGGTCAGCCCGACGGCGGCGAGCCGCAGGAGTACTGGCGCCCCGAAGGCTGGAAGGCGCTGAAGGCAGTCAACACCGACCTGTGGTTCGGCGACCAGCGCTGCGGCCAGCCCGACGCAGAGACACTGGCGTCAGCTGGTTGGCTGTGGGCGGAGGACGCCAAGGCCGGCAGCGATGGCACGCCGACGATGCCCGACGCGTATCGCACGAAGTCCGTCTACGTCTTCGGCGTCGCGCCGAACACGCCGTGCGGCGTCCGAGTGGAGACGCGCAGCGGCAGCCCCCGCCTGCGCATGGTGTCGACCGCGCGCGGCGACGGCACGGTCACCTGGGATTCGGGCCGGATCGGCGGCATCGGCAGCTTCTACTACCTGCCCGCCGTGCATGGTGATCTACTTTCGACCGCTTCAGCTTTCGCCGCATTCGGCGAACTGCTCGTGACCGGCGCGACCGGCGCCCTCGACCGCACGCCGCCCACCACCCGTGCCGCCGCGCCAGACCGCCCCGTGAGCTACGACCCCGGCCCTCCGAACGCAGTCGACGACGCGAACCTCGCCGCAGCCGTGATCGGCGGCACGCCGGACAACCGCATCGCCACGCGCGCCAAGCTGCGGCTCGAGGTGAACCTCAAGGCAATGGACCTTCGGTTCCTCTCGTGCCCGATCATGGTCGGCCACTACGAGAACGACTCGATGGCCGGCACCGAGGCGCTGATCGACACCGAGCTCATGGACGGCCAGCTTGCCCAGCGCCGTGCGCTCGACCTCTACGCGGGCCCGCTCGGTACCGCCGCAGTGGTATTGCGCAAGCCCAGCGCGATCGAACGCCGGCGCGGCGTGCTCACCGGTGCGGTGGTCACCGGCCTCGGCAGCTACGAAGGCAGCCTGAGCCAGGACGCGCTGATGATCGCGGTGCGCGCCGGGGTGCTGCGCTATCTGCTGCAAGTCGTCGATGTGATGGGCCGCGAAGACCGCGAGGTGCCGCTCGCGACGCTGCTGCTGGGCTACAACTCGTCGGCCAACCTGACGATTGCGGGTTCGGTCGAGGCGGTGGTCCGCGGCGTCGTGGATGCCAACGAGAAGTTCAGGCGCACCACTGGGCTCTCGGTGCGCGTTTCGCAACTGGATATCGTCGAGCTCTATCTGGACACCGCCATCACCGCGGTCTACGAGCTTCGCCAGCTGACATCGCGCCTGCAGACGGCTGCAGCGGCGAAGGACACCTTGCTCGCCTGCAACCCCGAATTGGCTCAGGGCACCGGGCTGCGCCAGCGCCTGTTCGACGCACGCGGCGCAACCTATTGGCCGCGCCTGATCGTCACCGATGCCGACGACCAGGCTGCCGTCACGCCTAGCCCCGACGGGGCGACGCGGCTCGCCGACAAGCTGCGCTTTCTCTACGTTGGCCAGCGCGCCCGGGCCGAAACGGTGGTCCAGCAGCGCCAGCCGAGCCTGATCGAGACGCTGGTGCGCCAGCAGATCAGCCAAACGCAATGGAACGCCGACTTCGGCCGGATGCTGTTCCAGCTCATCGTGCCGCCGGACTTCAAGGATGCGGCGCGGCAGCTGCAGCGCATCGTGCTGGTGGTCGACGGTGCCACCGCCAACCTGCCCTGGGAGCTGATGCTGACCGATCCGCTCTTCGCTCCCGAGGCGCAGACGGATGGCCCGCTCGTGCCGCTGGCGCTGTGCGCGCCGGTGGTGCGGCAGCTTTCATCGTCCGCTTACCGCCGCGACGTGCGGCAGAGCTTGGCGCGCAGTGCCTATGTGGTCGGCAATCCTTCGGTGCAGGGCTTCGGGGCGGCGTTTCCCGATCCCGCCAATCCGCAGGGCAAGGATCCGGACTCGCTCGCCGGCGCCGAGGTAGAGGCAACCGCAGTCGCGAGCCTGCTGATGAGCATGGGCTACGAAGTGAGCCGCGCCATCGGCGCCGACAACCTTGCCTCCGACGTGCTCGCGAAGCTCTATCGCAAGCCCTATCGCATCCTGCACATCTCCGCGCATGGCGTGTTCGACCAGAAGCATGTGGACGGGCTGCGCCGCAGCGGCGTCGTGCTGTCAGGCGGATTGCTCATCACGGCGGCCGAGATCGAGGCGATGGAATCGGTGCCGGAGTTGGTCTTCCTCAACTGCTGTCACCTCGGCCAGATCGACCCGGGCGGTGCGGCCGGGCCGACCGTGCGCGACGGCAACAAGCTGGCAGGCAGCGTCGCGCGCGAACTGATGGCCATCGGGGTCCGCTGTGTGGTCGTCGCGGGCTGGGCGGTCGACGACAAGCTGGCGCAGCAGTTCGGCGAGGTGTTCTACCAATCGCTGCTGCAGAACCGTCGCCCCTTCGGTGAAGCCGTGTTCGAGGCGCGACAGGCCCTGTGGGCCGCGCGGCCCGACAACGTGACGTGGGGCGCATTCCAGGCTTACGGCGACCCGCTCTGGCTTGCGGAGCCGGCCGACGCCACCTCTGGCAGCGCCAAGGGCCATGCACCCTTCGTGTCGATCGACGAAATGCTCGACGAGCTTGCGCGCGCCCGCGTCGAGGTTGCGCGCCGCCCCGACCGCGCGCTGGAGAGCGAACGACAGGCGCGCATCCAGGCGATCGAAGATGCGCGCGACCGGCGCTGCCCGCCGCCTTGGCTGCGGCTGCCGCTGCTGCAATCCGCGCTCGGCGCCATCTGGCGCGATCTCGGCTGCCCCGATCGGGCCTACAGCGCGTTCCTCGCCGCGACGCAGTCCGTGGACCTGCAGGGTCGCGTGCCTATCCGCGATATCGAGCAACTCGCGGCCGTCGAGGTCGAGCTGGGCTTCGCGCGCGCGGAACGCGACATCGAGCGCATCCACGCCGAACAGCAGGCGGGTCGCAAGTACCCGCCCCGGCCGATGCCCAAGGGCCTGCCGCTGATCGATCACGGCATCGGGCGGCTGCGCGCGCTCGACCGCCTCGTGGCGGGCGGCCCCCTCTGCCGCGCCAATGCCGATCGCTACGCGCTGCTCGGCGAGGCCTGCGAGCGCAAGGCGGTCGTTTTCGCGCTGCACCTGCTGCGCGTCAAAGGCACCGCCGCACAACGCAATCGATGGCGCGGTGCGATGGCCAATGCCGTGCAGGCCGGGCTGCAGGCCTATGCGCGCGCCGAAGGCATCGCGGGCGATGACAGCTTCCGCCCCTGCGAGGCATTGCGCGCGCTCGCGCTGGAGATGGCGCTGGACGGATGGGATGCTCCTGAGGCGATGTCGAACGGCGTGGCGCTCGCGCGGCAATGCGGACAGCTCATCTCCAGGGCCACTGCGCACGACGGTGACCCGTGGGACGTAGTTGCAAGCCCCGAAGCCTTGCTGGTGGAAAAGCTGCGCGATGGAAGCCTTGCGGCGCCGGACGACGCCGGCGACGCCGCACTCGCATCGGTGCTGGAGGCCTATCGCGATGCGCTCGCGAACCTCGGCCCGCAGGTACGCCGCATCGACACGACGATGGTCCACCTCGACATGCTGTCGATCCTGTTCGACGCCCGCTTTCTCACGGGCGCCGGCGATGCCTGCCGGCACATGGCCGACCGGCTCGTCGCGCTCATCCAGCAACTGCGGCCGGCGCGCACGGTACGCGCGGACCGGCCGAAGACGCCGCTCGCAGGCTGAGCCGCCGGCGACGCGCCCGCGCGGTCAATGCGCCGGGCGATTCAGCCAGCCGCTGTACTCCTTGTCGGTCACGAGCGTCCAGAGCGCCAGCGCCACGATCACCGCGCCGGTGATCACTGCGGTCAGCATCGCCTGGCGATGCATGCCGAAGCCAATCACCCACGGGGAGATGACCAGCCATGCGCCAAGTGCGCACTCGGTCCATTCTTCCCAGGCGCGCGGAACGATCATCGCGCCCAGCGCCGCGGCCACCAGCGCCACGCCGACGAGCACCGCGTTCGCGGTCGGCGACGGGATCTCCTGGTAGCCCACGAGCCAGGGTGAAATCGCCAGCCACACGCCCAGCAAAGCATTCACCACGTCCTGCCAGTGCTTGAGTTGCTTCATCGCACACCTCCTGCCGGCACGGAAAGCGCCGCCGGCAAGCGGTTGGATCAGTTCGGATCAGCCGTGTTCCTTGGCCGCGACGATGCGGCGCTCGAACCAGTCGTCCAGCATCCGGCGCTCGTAGATGAAGCGGTCGCTGCCTGAATTGCGCCTGGCGATCACCAGGTAGTTCATGTCGCTGATGCGCTCCCGGCCACTCGCGATCAACTGTCCGTCATGGCTCAGCCTGTAGCCCAATTCCATGCGCGGCCAGGTGACATCGGTCAGGACGCGAACGTCGGAACCCCCTCGCCGCAGCGGATTGAAATCGCCCGCCAGGTCGATGTCGAGCACCTCGATGCGCAGAGCGTCGCCAGGGCCCAGATACCGGTCAGCCAGACGCTGCAGGTGTTGCTGTACGTCGCGCAGCACCTCTGCGCGATCGCGATCGCTGGGGAAGGAGCGCGAATACGCCGCATCGCGGAAGTTCTCGGGGTTGACGAAAACGACAGTCAGGTCTGCCGCGCTCGCCATCGAGGCAGTCGTGGCAAGCATCATCGAAAGCGCCCAGGATCGAATCATGACGATCTCCTCTCGGCAAACAGCCTCTCACCTCGCTACAGCGGGCGAGCAGACCAGTTTGCAGGAACCGCGGCTGTGCGGCATCTCCAGGCGAGAACAAGACCACTGGGAACGATGGATTGGGCTCCAAGTCGGAGCCGCTTCACTCCTTGACGGAGCCGGTCATCCCCGACACGTAGTACTCGACGAAGAACGAGTAGATGAAGGCCACCGGCAGCGAGCCGAGGAGCGCACCGGCCATCAGCGGGCCCCACTGATAGACGTCGCCCTGCACCAGCTCGGTCACCACGCCCACGGGTAGCGTCTTGATTTCCGATGACGAGACGAAGGTCAGCGCATAGATGAACTCGTTCCACGACAGCGTGAAGGCGAAGATGCCCGCCGAGATCAGCCCCGGCACCGCGAGAGGCAGCACGATCTTGATGAGGATCTGCCAGCGACTCGCGCCGTCGATGAGCGCGCATTCCTCCAGCTCCGCCGGGATGGAGCGGAAATAGCCCATCAGCAGCCAGGTGCAGAAGGGGATCAGGAAGGTCGGATAGGTCAGGATCAGCGCCCAGCGCGTGTCGAACATGCCGAGGTTGAACACCACGTTTGCGAGCGGGATGAACAGGATCGACGGTGGCACGAGGTAGGCCAGGAAGATCGCCAGACCGGTCTGTCGGGAGCCCTTGAAGCGCAGTCGCTCGATCGCGTAGGCCGCGAACACCGAGCAAGCCAACGACGCGAAGGTGGACACCACCGACACCAGCAGCGTGTTCCACAGCCATTGCGGATACGCCGTCTCGAACAGCAGCTTGTAGAAGTGATTGATGGTCGGCGCGATCACCCAGAAAGGGTTGCCCTCGCGTGAAAGCAGCTCCGCCTCAGGCTTCACCGACGTGATCGCCATCCAGTAGAACGGAAACAGCAACACGATGAGGAACACCAGCAGCGGCAGGTAGACCGTGACCACTTTGCGCGGCACGGACTCCAGGTAGCTCATGCCCACCACATCCATCTTTGCTTGATTGGCGCTCATTTGTCGGAGCCCCCTTGTTGCCACGCGCGCCGCTGCAGGCCGAAGTAGCTGAACATGATGCAGGCGAGCAGGAAGGGCACCATCGCGATCGCGATGGCTGCGCCCTCACCCAACGCACCGCCCGAAATCGCGCGCTGAAACGACAGCGTTGCCATCAGGTGCGTCGCATTGAGCGGACCGCCGCGCGTGATGACGTAGATGAGTTGGAAGTCGGTGAAGGTGAACAACACCGAGAACGTCATCACCACCGCAATGATCGGCGTGAGCAGCGGCAGCGTGACGTGGCGAAACTGCTGCCACGGCGTCGCACCATCGATGGCGGAGGCTTCGTAGTACGACGGCGAGATCGTCTGCAGCCCGGCCAGCAGCGTGATCGCGACGAAGGGCACACCGCGCCATACATTGGCCGCGATCACTGCCATGCGCGCATTCCACGGGTCACCGAGGAAGTCGATGTAGTGGTCGATGAGCCCCATCTTGACCAGCGCCCAGCTGATGATCGAGAACTGCGAGTCGTAGATCCACCAGAAGGCGATCGCCGACAGTGCGGTCGGCACGATGTAGGGCAGCAGGATGACCGCGCGGAAAAAGGTCTTGAACCGGATGTTCTTGTTCAGCAGCACCGCGAGCCACAGCCCGAGAAAGAACTTGAACACGCTCGCGACCGCCGTGTAGAAAAGCGTGTTGAACAGCGCCAGCCGCGTAACCGCGTCGTTCCAGAGAAAGACGTAGTTCTCCAGCCCGATCCACTCCCCGCCCCGGCCCACCTTGGTGTCGGTGAAGCCGAGCCAGGTGCCGAGGCCGAGCGGATAGGTGAGGAACAACAGCAGCAGCACCGCCGCCGGCAGCATGAATGCGAAGCCGAGGGCGTTGCGGCTGTTCTGGAAACGGGCGAGCAACGTCATGGAATGCCGCTCGCCTGCGCGAACGCCCTCAGACTTTGTAATAGCGCTCTGCACGCTTCTGGGCCCGTTCTGCAGCTTCCTTCGGCGACTTCGAACCGCTCGCGGCCTCGGCCACCATGTTCGGGATGATGAAGTCCGCCGCCGCACCGGCCGATGCGTAGCCGAGCTTGCCTTCGTAGCCCGCCGGGCGCAGGTTCTTGACCGAATCGCGGTATGGCGTGTTCTTCGGGTCCACCGTCCAGATCTCGTTGGCCTCGTAGGCGCGAAGCGGCTGCGCGACGTAGCCGCCCCCGCCCTTGAGCCAGTCGTCGAACTGCGGCCGTTCCATCATGAAGCGCAGGAACTCCTTCGCCGCCTGCGGGTACTTGGTGTACTTCATGATCATCTGGTTGAAGAAGAGGTGCGACTCGGTCGGCACGCCCACCGGTCCCACCGGGAACACAGCATGGTTGATGTCGGAGGCCATCTCCTTGACCTTCGGGTCCTGCGAATTCTTGGCGGCGTAGTAGATCGAGATGCCGTTGTTGGTGACGCTGATCTGGCCGTCGAGGAAGGCCTTGTTGTTGTTCGGGTCCAGCCACGAGAGCGTGCCGGGGATGAAGTTCGCGTACAGCTCCTTGGCGTATTCGAGCGCCTTGAGCGTCTCGGGGCTGTCGATCACCACCTTGTTGTTCTTGTCGACCAGCTTGCCGCCGAACGACCAGATCAGCCAGTTGGTCCAGGTGCTGTCGCCGGTTGCGTTGCCGAGCGCCATGCCGCCCGGCGTGCCCTTTTCCTTGAGCGCCTTGTAGAGCTTGAGGAAGTCGTCGTTGTTCTTCGGGAAGGTGTCGAAGCCAGCCGCCTTGACCATGCTTTCGCGGTAGACGATCAGCGATCCCGATGCGCCGAGCGGCAGGCCGATCCAGCGCTTGCCGTCGGGGCGCATGAACATCTCGGCCGCCGGATACCAGCCGCCGTACTTCTTGCCGAGGTACTCGGCGAGATCGGTCACGTCGAGCAGCTTGTCGGGATAGAGGTTTGCGTCGTCGTTGGTCGACAGGATGATGTCCGGACCCGCGCCGGTGTTAGCCGCCACAGCGGCCTTCGGGCGAACGTCCTCCCAACCTTCGTTGTCCACGCGCACTTCGACGCCGGTGGTCTCGCTGAACTTCTTGACGTTGGCCATGTAGGCATCGATGTCGCCCTGCACGAAGCGGCTCCAGCGCAGCACGCGCAGCTTGGCGCCCTTCTCGGGCTTGAAGGTCATCGACTGGGCATTGGCGAGCGGCGTGAAGATGGCTGTGCCGACGCCGAGCGAGGCGGCGGCCGCGAAGCCCGCCGAGCTCTTGAGAATCGTGCGGCGATTGAAGTCACTCATTCTTTGTCTCCTGATGTTGAAAGGGCCAAAAAAAGAACCTCAAGCCACCAGCCTCTGGCCGGTGCCTGCGTCGAATAGATGCGCGCGCTGAAGATCGGGTTGCAGGTGGATGGTGGTGCCGGGCGCGAAGTCGTGGCGCTCGCGGAACACGGCTGAAATCTCGGTGCCTTCGTGTCGGCAGGCGACGAAGGTGTCCATGCCTGTCGGCTCCATCACCACGACGCGCGACGGAATGCCGCCGCCGTTCGCGAGGCTCAGGTGCTCGGGCCGCGTGCCGTAGACGACCGGCTGGCCGTCGACGCCGCCCGCGTGCGTCGGCGCGTCGAGCTTCGTGCCGTCCGCGAGTTCGACCATCGCCGTCCCGCCGTTGCGCCGCAGCGTGCCGGGCAGGAAGTTCATCGCAGGCGAGCCGATGAACCCAGCGACGAACTGGTTGGCCGGCCGGTCATAGAGCTCCAGCGGGCTGCCGGTCTGCTCGATGCGGCCATCGCGCATCACCACGATCTTGTCGCCCATGGTCATGGCTTCGATCTGGTCGTGCGTGACGTAGATCGAAGTGGTCTTGAGGCGCTGGTGCAATTCCTTGATCTCGCTGCGCATCGCCACGCGCAGCTTGGCGTCGAGGTTGGACAGCGGCTCGTCGAAGAGAAACACCTGCGGATCGCGCACGATCGCGCGCCCCATTGCGACCCGCTGGCGCTGCCCGCCGGAGAGTTGCCGCGGATAGCGGTCGAGCAACGGCGTGAGCGCGAGGATCTCGGCGGCGCGGCCGACCTTCTGCTCGATGGTGGCCTTGTCGATCTTCGCCAGCGCGAGCGCGAACGCCATGTTGTCGCGCACCGTCATGTGCGGATAGAGCGCGTAGTTCTGGAACACCATCGCGATGTCGCGCTCTTTCGGCGGGAGGTCGTTCACGCGACGGTCACCGATCCGGATCTCGCCGCTGTTGATCTCCTCGAGCCCCGCGATCATGCGCAGCAGGGTCGACTTGCCGCAACCCGATGGCCCTACGAGGACGGTGAAGGAGCCGTCCCGGATGTCGATGTCCACGCCATGAAGGATGGGGACATCACCGAAGTTCTTCTTGACTGCCTGGATCGTGACACTTGCCATGCACTGGAGCCTTGAAAGTAACGCGGAACAGCGAAGGTTGAAACCGCTTTCGCAACCGCGCAGTATTGGCATCGCGAAAGGCTCGCGCATCAGGGCAAACCGGTACGCATTAACCCCCGGTCAATTTGTATGATGACCAGATAACCGAGCTGACTTCCATCAACGCCGTGCGCGTTCCGGCACCTTCCCAACCCCTTCCGCTGATCGTCGATCGGCTGTCGGACCGGTTGGCGGCGTTGCTGAGCGCGCAGATCGAATCCGGCGCCCTGCACGCGGGCGACCGCCTTCCCACCGAGCAGAAACTCGCCGAGGCGCATGGTGTCTCGCGCACCGTGGTGCGCGAGGCGGTGCACCAGCTCAAGTCCAAGGGCATGGTCAATTCGCGGCAGGGTTCGGGCGTGTATGTGGCGCCCCGCCCTGTCAACCAGGCGCTGGCGTTCGATCCGACCGTGCTGACTTCCGTGCAGGCGGTGGTCCACGTGGTCGAAGTGCGGCGGGTGCTCGAAGGCGAGATCGCCGCCCTCGCCGCCGAGCGCGCCTCGCGTTCCCAGATCGCCGAGTTGCGCCGCGCCCTCAAGGCCATCGACGAGGCCGTGGCAGACGGCCGCGATGGTGTCGCCGAGGATCTGGCCTTCCACCGCGTCATCGGCGAGGCCACCGGCAATCCGCAATTCCGGCTGCTGCTCGGCTTCCTGGAGCAATACCTGCGCGAAGGCATGCGCATCACGCGCGGCAACGAGGCGCGACGGCTCGATTTCATGACCGAGGTGCAGCGCGAGCACCGCGCCATCTTTGAGGCGATCTCGGCACGCGACCCCGATGCGGCGCGGCGTCGGGCCACCGAACACATCACACGCGGCGAACAGCGCCTGATCGAAGGTGGCGTCATCGACGTCCGCCGTCGCCAGGCAGCGGCCAAGGCCGTTCGCGACGCCGCGGCCACCACTGCCAGAAAGGGCAAGAAAGCCATGAAGGAGTCCCCATGAAACTGATGATCACGGGAGGCGGCGGTTTCGTCGGCTCGCGCCTCGCCCAGGCGTTGCTGGCGCGCGGCACGCTCGCAGGCGAGCGCATTGGCCGCCTCGTGCTGACCGACATCGCCCCTCCGCCCGCGAGCCTGCTTGCGGATCCGCGCGTCGAGGCGCGCACCGGTCCGCTGCTGGCGCAGACCGACGCACTGCGCGACGAGGAGTTCGACGGCGTTTTCCACCTCGCTTCCGCCGTGTCGGGCGAATGCGAACTCGATTTCGACCTCGGCTTGCGTTCGAACCTCGACAGCACGCGCGCGCTGCTCGATGCGATCCGTGCGCGCGTCAATGCCGGCGGCAAGGTGCCGCGTGTGGTGTTCTCCAGTTCGGTCGCGGTGTTCGGGCCGGACCCGGCTCATCCGATGCCGAAGATCGTTGCCGACGACACGCTGCCGGTGCCGCAGACGTCCTACGGTATCCAGAAGCTGATCTGCGAGCACCTCATCGCCGACTACACGCGCAAGGGCTATGTCGACGGCCGTGCGGCGCGGCTGATGACCGTGACGGTGCGGCCGGGGC
Source organism: Variovorax sp. Sphag1AA (assembly GCF_014192575.1). Classification (GTDB taxonomy): domain Bacteria; phylum Pseudomonadota; class Gammaproteobacteria; order Burkholderiales; family Burkholderiaceae_C; genus Variovorax. The sequence goes on from NZ_JACHYC010000004.1 coordinate 435,092, forward strand.
GGCCAAACGGTGCGGCATCGTCGTTCTTCAGCGGCATCATCCGCGAGCCGCTGGCGGGGGTAGAGGCGATCTGCCCCGTATCGCCTGACGTGTCGCATCCGATGTCTTCGCCGGCACGCACCGTAGAGGGGCTGATCGCGGTCTACGAAGCCAGCCGCGAAGCCTTCTGCGGGCGCACCGCGCTCAATCTGCCAGCGCTCAACGTCACGGTGCGCGAGATGCTGGATGCGCTTGAAGAGGTCGCCGGCCCGGCAGTGCGTGCGCGGGTGCGTTTCGAGCGCGACGAACGCATCGCAGGCATCGTGGCCAACTGGCCGAGCGGTGCCTCGGCCGCGCGCGCAGCGCGTCTGGGGCTTCATCCGCACGAGAACTTCGCCGATATCGTTCGTCAGTACATCGATGACTGCAAGGCAGCGCCAAACGCAGACCAGACCCTGAAGGGAATGTCCCCATGAAATCGAAAAAGAAGAACACCAAGGCCTCGTCGGCAAAGACGCCGAAATTCAAGCTGCGCTCGCAGGCGTGGTTCGACAACCCCGCCAATGCCGACATGACGGCGCTCTACCTCGAGCGCACGATGAACTTCGGCCTCGGCTTCGACGAGCTGCAATCGGGCCGGCCGATCATCGGCATCGCACAGACCGGCTCGGACATCGCGCCGTGCAACCGTCACCATCTGGTACTGGCCGAGCGGGTGCGCGAAGGCATCCGCGATGCGGGCGGCATCGCGTTCGAGTTTCCGATTCATCCGATCCAGGAAACCTGCAAGCGGCCGACGGCGGCCCTGGACCGCAATCTGCAGTACCTCTCGCTGGTCGAGGTGCTGTATGGCTATCCGATCGACGGCGTGGTGCTGACGACGGGCTGCGACAAGACGACGCCCGCGCAATTGATGGCGGCGGCGACGGTGGACATCCCGGCGATCGCACTCAATTCGGGGCCGATGCTCAACGGCTGGTACGAAGGCGAGCGCACCGGCTCGGGCACCATCGTCTGGCGTGCGCGCGAGATGATGGCGGCGGGGAAGATCGGCTACCAGGAGTTCCTGAAGTTGGTCGCATCGTCCGCGCCTTCCACTGGGCACTGCAACACGATGGGGACGGCCTCAACGATGAATTCGCTCGCCGAGGCGCTGGGCATGATGCTGCCGGGCGGCGCGGCGATTCCCGCCCCCTATCGCGACCGCCAGGAGATGGCGTACATGACGGGCAAGCGCATCGTGGAGATGGTGCGCGAAGATCTGAAGCCCTCGGACATCCTGACGCGCGAGGCTTTCGAAAATGCCATCGTGGTCAACTCCGCGCTTGGCGGTTCGACCAATGCGCCAGTGCACTTGAATGCGATCGCGCGGCACATCGGCGTCGAATTGACAACGGACGATTGGGAGAAGCACGGCTACAAGATTCCGCTGCTGGTGAATCTGCAGCCTGCGGGTGAGTACCTTGGCGAGGACTACTACCGCGCGGGCGGGTTGCCGGCGGTGGTGGCCGAACTGGTCGCGCAGAAAAAAATCAAGCCGGCGATGACGGCCAACGGCAAGACGCTTGCGGAGAACTGCGAAGGCAAGTTCACGAGCGACCGGAAGGTGATCTTCCCGTACAACAAGCCGATGAAGAAAAATGCCGGCTTCCTGAATCTGAAGGGCAATCTCTTCGATTCCGCGATCATGAAGACGAGCGTGATCACGCCAGAATTCCACACGCGCTATCTGGAAGATCCGAAGGACCCGATGGCGTTCGAGGGCACGGCAATCGTGTTCGACGGGCCGGAGGACTATCACGCGCGGATCGACGATCCGAAGATGAAGATCGACGAGCGGAGCGTGTTGTTCATGCGGGGCGTGGGGCCTGTGGGCTATCCGGGGGCCGCCGAGGTGGTCAACATGCGGGCGCCTTCGTACCTCCTGAAGAAAGGCATCACTGCACTGCCCTGCATTGGGGATGGGCGGCAGTCGGGGACTTCGGGGTCGCCTTCGATCCTCAATGCTTCACCTGAAGCCGCAACCGGCGGTGGACTGGCTTTGGTGCGTACCGGGGATCGGGTGCGGATCGATCTCAAGAAGCGGACTGCCAACATGCTGGTTTCCGACGAGGAGCTTGCCAAGCGGCGGGCTGAGCTCGAGAAACGAGGGGGGTATCCGTATCCGCAGAGCCAGACGCCTTGGCAGGAGATTCAACGTGCTGTCGTTGATGAGCTTTCGCAAGGGATGGTGCTTAAGCCTGCTGTGAAGTACCAGCGGATTCACGCTACGTTTGGGATTCCTCGGGATAACCACTGATTGTTGGTTTCTTGGGCCGCCTGGGTTGGGGTGTGGGGCTGGGGGCTTCACTACGCCGGCCGCTGCGCGGCTGCCCTGCGGTGCTCGCCTTTCGCGGGGGCCCGCGCAAACTCGCTTCGCTCAGACAGCGCGAGCCCTGATCCGCGAAAGGCTGCGCTCCTCGGCGGCGTAGAGGCGCCCCCAGCCCCACACCCCAACCCACGCTCCGTCGTGTCTGTGCAGCGAATCGGCTCGTCTGCGACGTCGCCAATTGTTCCCGCCCACACGGATGGGGGCGGACAGTTCTTCCCTATCGTTTCAGCGGTGGCGGGCGGTGTGCCTTTGGGCGACCGTTGCGGCGCCGCCGAGCAGCGCAGCGGTACGCGGATCAGGGCCGCGCATGTTTGAGCGAAGCGAGTTTGCGCGGACCCCGCGTACCGCGAGCAGCGCAGGGCAGCCGCGAAGCGGCCGGTGACGTCGGCCGCTCAAAGGCACACCGCCCGCCACCGCCGCCCCTAGGCCGAAGAACTCATCTCTTCAACCGCTTCCCGCATAAACCGCGTAATGCTGCGCACAGGAACAGAATCCGGCCGCCCAGCAAACCGAAGCGCCCGAATCGGCACCGGAATCAGCGGCTCCAGCGCCAACACATCCACCTTCTCCAGATCCGCCGACTTCGCAGTGCACCCATCGACGAGCGCGACACCGAGCCCGTGGTGCGCCATCGCCAGCGCCGCGTGATAGGTCTGCACAGTGACGACGGCCTGGAACCCAACCCCCGCCTGCCGACAAGCCTGACTCAAGCTCGTCCCGACAGGATCGCGGCTGTCGAGCCCCACCACCGGCAGCTTGACCAGATCATGCAAAGCCACCGACCCATTGCGCAGCAGCGCGCGCGGCAACATCCCCTTCGGCGCGATGCAGGTCATGCGGCTGTCCGCCAACGTCTCCTGCGTCAACGAGGGATGCACCGCAGGACTGAACGCGAAACCAACGTCCGCCTCCTGCAGCAACAGCGCCGACATGATCTGCGGCGAGTGCAGCGATTCAACCGTCACTGCGACACCCGGATGCTTCTCGCGAAAACGCTTCAGCGCACGCGGAAGCACTTCGTAGCTCAACGCGAGCACCGTGAGGATCCGCAACTCACCCGAATCCGTTCCCGCGCGCAGATTTGCGGCAAGACGCTGCACCTCATCGAGCTGCGCGAACAGCCGCTCGATATGCGGGTACAGCGCCAGCGCCTCGGTCGTGGGCGTCAACCGCCCTTTCGCGCGCTGGAACAACGAGAAACCCAGTTGGATCTCCGCATGCTGAAGCGTGCGGCTCACCGCGGGCTGCGTGATGTTGATCAAACGCGCTGCCGCACTCACGCTCCCCGTGAGCATGATCGCGTTGAAGACCTCGATGTGACGAAGCCGCATCTCGCTCAGGGCCTGGGCTGGGCCGCCACCTTGCCGCGCGAAACATCCATGATGAGCTGCGTCGCCAGATACAGCCGCGGCTCGATGGAATCGATCAGCACGTACTCCGCATCCATCGAATGCGCGCCGAAGCCCTGCAGGCCGAATCGCTCAACCACCGCCGCCTTCGTTTTCAGTGCAGCAAAGGCCGCATCCGTGCCGCCACCCGCCACCTTGTCGTCGGCACCGAGCGTCCTGCCGAGATCCTTGTAGATCTGCTGCGCATGCGTCGCGAGTGCGAGCGATGCCGCGTTTGCCTCCAGCGGCGGCCGGCGACGCTCGAACTTGACTTCGACCTTCGCCTGCGGAATGAGCTGGTTCTTCGAGCGCTCCATCACCAGTTGCTCGATGCGGTCGTAGTCGCTCACCTTCAACACACGCACATCCGCACCCGCGACGGCGGTTGCAGGAATCACGTTGCGATTGGTGCCAGCGCGCGAGATCGTCCAGTTGAGCTTGAGCCCGGTCGCCGGGTCCGAAAGATCACGCATCTGCAGGATCTGGTGCGACAGCTCGTAGAGCGCATTCACGCCGGCTTCCGGCGCCGAGCCCGCGTGCGACGCCTTGCCTGTGACGTTGAGAGTGACCGACGCGATGCCCGCGGTCGCGAGCGAAAGCTTGTCTTCGCGCGCCGACGAGCCCTCGAACGACATCACGACGTCGTGCTCTCCGGCGAGCTTCGTGATCAACACGCGCCCGCCGGGCGAGCTGATCTCTTCATCGCCGTTGATCAGCACCGTGAGCGTGCCGTAGTCCTTGAAGTCCATCGCCTTCAATAAGGCGACCGTGTGCGCAATCACGGCGATGCCCTGCTTGTCGTCCGCAATGCCGAGGCCGTAGGCCTTGTCGCCATCGATACGGAAGGGCTGCTGCTTCGACATGCCGATCTGGTAGACCGTGTCCATGTGCGCGATCAGCATGATCTTCTTCGTGCCCTTGCCCTTGAAGGTCGCGCGCATCACCTTGCCGATCTTCTCGGGCGTGTCTTCCATGCGGTAGGCGCCTTCGGACACATCGATCAGCTCCACCTGGCCGCCGAGCGCCTTGAACTTCGAGGCGACGAGATTGGCCATCTTGTCGAGTCCTTCGAGATCGCGGCTGCCGGATTCGACGGAGACGAACTCCTTCAGGGTCTCGAGGAGCTCCGGCTTCTCCTTGGCAGCCAGTGCGGTCAGGCTCTCATCGGGGGCGGCGAAGGCACCTGCGCATGCGACGCTCAGTGCGGTCAAGAAAAAGGCTTTACGGGCAAAAGAAACAGCAGTCATTCAGTTCATCGTCTCCAGAATCTTCTCAATGGGCTTTGTCCCAGTTGGGACCGAAGCCAATCTCCGCGAGCAGTGGCACCTTCAGGTCCGCTACGCTCGCCATGAGTCGCGGGATCTCGGTGCGAACCCACTCGACCTCACTCTCTGGCACCTCGAACACCAATTCGTCATGCACCTGCATGATCATCTTCGTGCCGCGCTTTTCGGCATCGAGCACTTGCTGCACCTTCACCATGCTGAGCTTGATGAGATCGGCAGCGGTGCCCTGCATCGGCGCGTTGATCGCAGCGCGCTCCGCCGCGCCGCGACGCGGGCCGTTGGGCGACTTGATCTCGGGCAGGTACAGGCGCCGGCCGAACACCGTCTCCACATAGCCGATCTCCTTGGCGTGCGCCTTGGTCTCGTCCATGTAGGCCTTCACGCCGGGATATCGCGCGAAGTAACGATCGATGTACGACGCCGCGGCCTTGTTGTCGATGCCGAGGTTGCGCGCCAGACCGAAGCTGCTCATGCCGTAGATGAGGCCGAAGTTGATCACCTTCGCATAGCGGCGCTGCTCGCTCGACACCTGGTCCACCGCCACGCCGAACACCTCGCCGGCGGTCGCACGGTGCACGTCGATGCCTTCGGTGAACGCGCGCAGCAGCGATTCGTCGCCGCTGATGTGGGCCATGATGCGCAGTTCGATCTGCGAGTAGTCGGAACTGGCGATCACGCTGCCGGCGGGCGCAACGAAGGCTTCACGCACACGGCGGCCTTCTGCGGTGCGGATCGGGATGTTCTGCAGGTTGGGGTCGTTGCTCGACAGCCGGCCGGTCACGGCCACCGCCTGCGCATAGTGCGTGTGCACGCGTCCGCTTCGCGGATGCGCCAGCAGCCCGAGCTTGTCGGTGTAGGTGCCCTTGAGCTTCGAGAGACCGCGGTGCTCCAGGATCTTCGCTGGCAGCGGGAAATCCTCGGCGAGCTTCTCAAGCACTTCTTCATCCGTGCTCGGCGCGCCGCTCGGCGTCTTCTTGACCACCGGCAGGCCGAGCTTGGTGAAGAACACCTCGCCGATCTGCTTGGGCGAGCCAAGATTGAACGGTTGGCCGGCGAGGCTGTAGGCCTCCTGCTCCAGCGCCATGATGCGTTTGCCAAGCTCGTTGCTCTGCGAAGCCAGCGTGGGCGCATCGATCAGCACGCCATTGCGCTCGATGCGGTAGAGCGTCTCGCTCGTCGCCATCTCCAGCTCGTAGACGAAGCGCAGTTTCTCATCGGCTTCGAGCTTCGGCCAGAGCGCGCGATGCACATCCAGCGTCTGGTCCGAGTCCTCGCAAGCGTACTCGGCGGCCTTGTCGATCGCGACCTGGCTGAACGGGATCTGGTGCGCACCCTTGCCGCACAGGTCCTCGTAGTCGATGCCGGTGCGGCCGAGGTGCCGCTCGGCAAGGCTGGCAAGGCCGTGCGGCTTGTGCACTTCGAGCACATAGCTCTGCAGCATGGTGTCGTGCGCGTAGCCCTGGACTTCGATGCCATGGTTGGCGAACACATGGCGGTCGTACTTGATGTGCTGGCCGAGCTTCTTCTTCGCGCCGTCTTCCAGCCAGGGCTTGAGTCGCGCCAGCACTTCGTCGCGCGGCAACTGTGCAGGTGCATCCGGGTAGTTGTGCCCGACGGGGACGTAAGCTGCCTCACCCGGCGTCACGCTGAAGCTGATGCCGACGATCTCGGCCACCATCTCGTCGAGCGACGTGGTTTCGGTGTCCAGCGCGACCAAATCGGCCGCTTGCAGCTTCGCGAGCCACTTGTCGAACGCCTCCCAAGTCAGGATGGTGTCGTAGACGAGGTTGGACGCCTTCTCGGCTGCCTCGAAGCCGGGCTGGTCGAACAGACCCGTGCCGCCTTCCGGTCCGTTGCGCTTCTTGCTCTCCTCGATGAGTTCGGGCGGCGCCTCGTGCGCTTCGAGGGACTTCACCAGCGACTTGAAGCCGAAGCGCTCGTAGAAGACTTTCAGTTCGTCGATCTGCTGAGCGCCGATCGCAATCCCTTCCAGCGATGGAAGACCCGTTACATGGCCGTCGAGGTCGCAGTCGGTGCGAATGGTCACCAGCCGCCGCCCCTGCGGCAACCATTCCAGCGCCTTTCGCAGGTTCTCGCCTGCCTGGCCCTTGACCTCGCCTGCACGGGCGATGAGGCCGTCGAGAGAGCCGTATTCGCCCAGCCACTTGGCCGCCGTCTTCGGACCGACCTTCTCGACACCCGGCACGTTGTCGACCGAATCCCCCACCAGCGTCTGGTAGTCGATCATCAGGCTGGGCGGCACGCCGAACTCGGCGGTGACGCCGGCGACGTCGCGCTTCTTGCCGTTCATGGTGTCGATGATCGTCACGTGCTCGTCGACGAGCTGGCTCAGGTCCTTGTCGCCGCTGGAGACGATCACCTCGATGCCCTGGTTCGCTGCCGTGCGAGCGAGCGTGCCGATCACGTCGTCAGCCTCGACGTCGGGCACGCAGAGCACCGGCCAGCCCAGCAGCTTCACCACCTGGTGGATCGGCTCGATCTGGCTGCGCAAGTCGTCCGGCATCGGCGAGCGGTTGGCCTTGTACTCCGGATACCAGTCGTCGCGGAAGGTCTTGCCGGGTGCGTCGAAGACGCAGGCTGCGTAGTCGGCCCGCACCTCGCGGCGCAGGGCGGTCATCATGTTGATCATTCCCCGGATCGCGCCGGTGGCCGGACTGCCGGGGTCGCCGGGGACGGCTCGCAGGTCGGGCATCGCGTGGAAGGCGCGGTAGAGGTAGCTCGATCCGTCGACGAGCAGCAGCGTTTTCTTGTCGGTCATCAAGGCATTTTGCCGTGCCGGCGCAACGTACCCGGAAGGCACGCCTACAGGCGCATTTGCGGGTATCCCTGATGCAAACGCGGACCTACAATCGTGTTCATGTCGTTCACCCGTCTTCTCGTCCCCCGCGCTCGGCTGGCCGCCGCGCTGCTGGGCTGCATCACGCCGTTCGCGGCCATCCAGGCCCAGAACCCTCCGCCCGCGGAGTCGTCAGCCCGCCCGGCCCAGGAGCAGTCCGCCGAGGACAAGGCAGCCGGACGCCAGAACCAGAAGATCGAGCGCATCCACATCGAGGACAGCCGCAACAAGATCGACGAGCTTCGCGTCGGCGGCCAGACGCAGAACATCACCGTGCAGCCCAAGACCACCAACACGCCGGCCTACCAGGTCATGCCCAACGGCGAACGTTCGCGCAACGAAGGCCAGTCGGAATCGAGCGCCAGCGACAGTGGTTCGCGGGTCTGGTGGAACGTCTTCAAGTTCTGAGCGCGCGGTGGCGGTTTTCACGGAAGTCGGATTCGACGAAGCCGACGCGCTGGTCCAGCGCCTGGGACTCGGCCCCCTCCGCGAGCTTCGCGGCATCGAGGGCGGCATCGAGAACACCAACTACTTCGCAACCACGGAATCGGGCGAGTTCGTCCTGACGCTGTTCGAGCGCCTTGGTGCCGAGCAGCTTCCTTACTACCTTTGTTTGATGAAGCACCTCGCGGCACGCGGCCTCCCCGTGCCGGAGCCGGTGGCCGATCCCGCAATCGCACCGCCAGACGGCCATGCGCTGTCGATCCCCGCGAATGCGCCTTGCGAGCTGCTTCACACTGTTGCGGGCAAGCCGGCCGCCATCGTTCAGCGGCTGCAGGGCAAGAGCGAGCTGGCACCCAACGCACGCCACTGTGCTGAGCTCGGCCGCCTGCTGGCGCGCATGCACATCGCAGCGCGCGACTTCCCGCGCATCCAGCCCAATCTGCGTGGCCTCCACTGGTGGAACGACACCACGCCAGTGGTCCTGCCCTACCTCCAAGCCGCGCAAGCTGCCCTGCTGCGCAGCGAACTCGCCTACCAGAACCACATCGCCGAATCGTCGACCTTCGCGGCGCTGCCGCGCGGCCCCGTCCACGCCGACCTGTTCCGCGACAACGCGATGTTCGACACGCACGCCAGCGCCGAGGCGCCGAAGCTCACCGGCGTCTTCGACTTCTATTTCGCAGGCACCGACACCTGGCTGTTCGACATTGCCGTGTGCCTGAACGACTGGGCCATCGATCTCAAGACCGGCCGCCATGACAGCGCCCGCGCCGATGCACTGCTCGCGGCCTATAGCTCGGTGCGCCCGCTGACGGGCGCCGAGCGCGCCCTGTTGCCGGCGATGCTGCGCGCGGCGGCACTGCGCTTCTGGATCTCGCGCCTGTGGGATTTCTATCTGCCGCGCGAAGCCAGCATGCTCAAGCCCCACGATCCAAGCCATTTCGAGCGCGTGCTGCGCGAACGCGCCCACGCAAGCTTCGAGTTACCAGAAAGCGTGCAGCCCCTGGCTGCCTGAGTCGACACGATGAAACTCAATCTCGTGCCGGCGCGTACCGGCGTGATTTGGGTCCGCGCCGGACTGCAGGCCTTCGCGCGGCAGCCGCTGGCCTTTATTTCGCTGTTCTTCTTCTTCATGACGGTGGTGTCGCTGGCATCGCAGGTGCCTCTGATCGGCGCCGCGATCGCGTTGATGCTGCTGCCGACGATGACACTGGGCCTCATGGCGGCGACCGCGCAGGCCGCCGGTCCGGAGAAGCCGCCCGCCGGCACTGTGTTCCTTGCCGCGCTCCATGCGGTGCGCGCCGACGTGCGTCCCATGGCGGTGCTCGGCGCAATGTACGCCGCGCTGTTCCTGGCGGTGATGGCGATTTCCGCGCTGGCCGATGGCGGCCAGTTCGCCCGCGTCTACCTACTGGGCGGACAACTGACGCGCGAAATGGCCGAGACCACCGAATTCCAGGTGGCGCTGTGGATCGCGATGGGCTTGTATCTGCCGCTGTCGCTGGCCTTCTGGCATGCGCCTGCGCTGGTTCACTGGCACCGCGTGCCGCCGGCCAAGAGCCTCTTCTTCAGCTTCGTGGCCTGCTTCAGGAATTTCGGTGCGCTGACGGTTTTCGGTCTCGTCTGGGCAGGCGTCTTCATCGGCGCAGGCATCGTGCTGAGCCTCCTGGCAACGCTGCTGGTCGCCATCGGCGCGATGGGCGTGGGCGCCGGTGCTTCGGCGGCCGGCGGTGCGGTGATGATCGGCGGCGCGCTGGTCATGGCCGCCATGTTCTTCACCAGCACCTGGTTTACGTTCAGGGATTCCTTTCAGGAATAGAAGCTCGCCCCCAGGCTTGCTCACTTCGTGTAGCCGCCACCCCCTACCGGGGGCAACACCAGCGGCCCGGCAGAGCCGGTTCCGCGGTGTTTCCCGAAGGGCCGGGCTTCGCCGGCTTGGTGTCAGATGGGGGTGAGTTTGGCGACTGAGAGCGCCAGCCACTTCACGCCGTGGCGCGGGAAGTTGACCTGCGCGCGGGCATCGTCGCCGGTGCCTTCGAGCGCGGTGATCGTGCCTTCACCGAATTTGTTGTGGAACACCTGCATGCCGGAGCGCAGGCCATGCGAAGGCGCGGCCTTCTGCGGCGGAACGGGCGGGTTGGCGAAGGTCTCGCGGCCGTAGCTGCTGCCGGCGCCGCGCGAGGTGGCGTAGCCGCCGCCGTAGCCGAAGGCCGAAGGTGCGAAGCCGCCCTGGTTCTTCGGGGTCAGCCACTTGAGCGCGCTTTCGGGGAGTTCGTCGAAGAAGCGGCTCTTGAGGTTGTAGCGGGTCTGGCCGTGCAGCATGCGCGTCTGCGAATGGCTCATGTACAAGCGCTTGCGGGCGCGCGTGATCGCCACGTACATCAGGCGGCGCTCTTCCTCGAGGCTTTCGTAGTCGCTCATCGAGTTCTCGTGTGGAAAGAGTCCCTCCTCCATACCGGTGATGAACACGCAGTCGAATTCGAGGCCCTTGGCGGCGTGCACCGTCATGAGCTGCACCGCATCCTGGCCGGCCTGCGCCTGGTTGTCGCCCGATTCGAGCGCGGCGTGAGTCAGGAAGGCCGCGAGCGGGCTGAGCGTTTCACCTGTCTCGGCGTCAGGCGCGAGCGGCTCGTCCAGCAGCGGGCGATTCGGGTCCAGGCCTTGGCTCGCCGGTGACTGACGAAGTTCGTCCACCGGCAGCGCGACGGCATCTCGACCAAAGCCTTCCTGCGTGACGAAGCTCTCGGCCGCGTTGACCAGTTCCTCCAGGTTCTCGATGCGGTCCGCGCCTTCTCGATCGGCCTTGTAGTGCTCGATGAGCCCGCTGTGGTCGAGCACCAGCTCGATGATCTCGCGCAGCGACATGCCCTGCGTCTGCTCGCGCAGCACGTCGATCTTGGCGACGAAGGCCGAGAGGTTGCCGCCTGCCTTGCCACCCACCGCGCTGACCGCGTCGTGCAACGAACGGCCGGCCGCTCGCGCTGCGTCCTGCAGCACCTCGATGCTGCGCGCGCCAATGCCGCGCGGCGGGAAGTTCACGATGCGCAGGAAGCTGGTGTCGTCGTCCTTGTTTTCCAGCAGGCGCAGGTAGGCCAGCGCATGCTTGATTTCGGCGCGCTCGAAGAAGCGCAATCCGCCATACACGCGGTACGGCACGGCGGCATTGAAGAGTGCGGTTTCGAGCACCCGGCTCTGCGCATTGCTGCGGTAGAGCACTGCCATTTCCTTGCGATCGATGCCGTCCCGCACGAGCTGGCGCATTTCCTCAACCACCCACTGCGCTTCGGCGAAATCGCTCGTCGATTCGTACACACGCACCGGCTCGCCGGGGCCCTGGTCGGTGCGCAGGTTCTTGCCGAGGCGCTTCTTGTTATGACTGATCAGCTCGTTGGCCGAATCGAGGATGTTGCTGTAGCTGCGGTAGTTCTGCTCCAGCTTGATCTGGTGCGACACCTCGAACTCGCGCACGAAGTCAGCCATGTTGCCGACCCGCGCGCCGCGGAAGGCGTAGATGCTCTGGTCGTCGTCGCCCACCGCGACCACGCTGTTGTCGCCCGGCACGAAGCGGCCGTCGGTCGTGTTGCCGGCCAGCATCTTGATCCACGCGTATTGCAGGCGGTTCGTGTCCTGGAACTCGTCGATCAGGATGTGCCGGAAGCGCCGCTGGTAGTGCTCGCGCACTGGGTCGTTGTCGCGCAGGAGCTCGAAGCTGCGCAGCATCAGCTCGCCGAAATCGACCACGCCTTCGCGCTGGCATTGCTCTTCGTAGAGCTGGTAGAGCTCGATCTTCTTGCGGTCGTCGTCGCTGCGCGCCTCGATGTCGCGTGGGCGCAGGCCATCTTCCTTGGCGCCGGCGATGAACCATTGCGTCTGCTTGGCAGGGAAGCGCTCGTCGTCGACGTTGAACTGCTTCATCAGCCGCTTGATGGCCGAGAGCTGGTCCTGCGTGTCGAGGATCTGGAACGTCGAAGGCAGGCCGGCGAGCTTCCAGTGCGCACGCAGGAAGCGGTTGCACAGGCCGTGGAAGGTGCCGATCCACATGCCGCGCACGTTGACCGGCAGCATCGCGCCAAGGCGCGTCATCATTTCCTTGGCCGCCTTGTTGGTAAAGGTGACAGCGAGGATGCCGCCCGGCGACACCTGCCCGGTCTGCAGGAGCCAGGCGATGCGGGTGGTGAGTACGCGGGTCTTGCCGGAGCCGGCGCCCGCGAGGATGAGTGCGTTTCCGGCCGGCAGCGTGACGGCTGCGCGCTGCTCCGGATTCAGGTTGTCAAGCAGCGGCGAATCTGCAGGAGCCGCGAGGTCGGTGAACATCCGTCGATTGTAGAAAGCGCGGCGTATGCGGGTTATACGAACTTGCAAAACACGCGAATGCAATGCGACCGGTAGAATCAGTCACCGGGCCCAAGTTTCTTGAGGTCCGGTTTTTTGTGCCTGCGCAAGCAGGGTCCGGTGCCGCCACCACGCCGCACCCGCAAATCCGGTCACCAAGCCAAGCGCCCCATCGCTGCCCGAAATCCTTCGGCGGCGACCTTTCTAAGGAGCTTGGAACTCATGCAAATCTTCGACTACGACAACATCCTTCTGCTGCCGCGCAAGTGCGTGGTGGAAAGCCGTGCAGAGTGCGACGCCAGCGTCACGCTCGGCGGCCGCAGCTTCCGCATCCCGACGGTGCCCGCGAACATGAAGACGGTGGTGGACGAATCCATCTGCGTCTGGCTGGCGCAGAACGGCTACTTCTACGTGATGCACCGCTTTGACCTGGACAACTTCCAGTTCGTCAAGGACATGCATGCGAAGGGTGTGTTCGCATCGATTTCGCTGGGCGTGAAGAAGCCCGACTACGAGACGGTCGACAAGCTCGCCGCAGCCGGCATGACGCCCGAGTACGTGACCATCGACATCGCGCACGGCCACGCCGACAGCGTGAAGAACATGATCGGCTACCTCAAGAAGAAGCTGCCGAAGGCCTTTGTGATCGCCGGCAATGTCGGCACGCCGGAAGCCGTGATCGACCTCGAGAACTGGGGCGCCGACGCGACCAAGGTCGGCATCGGCCCGGGCAAGGTGTGCATCACGAAGCTCAAGACCGGCTTCGGCACGGGCGGTTGGCAACTGTCGGCGCTCAAGTGGTGCGCCCGCGTCGCCACCAAGCCGATCATTGCCGACGGCGGCATCCGCGACCACGGCGACATCGCCAAGAGCATCCGCTTCGGCGCCTCGATGGTGATGATCGGCTCGCTCTTCGCGGGCCACGAGGAATCGCCCGGCAAGACGGTCGAGGTCGACGGCCAGATCTTCAAGGAGTACTACGGCTCCGCCAGCGACTTCAACAAGGGCGAATACCGCCACGTCGAAGGCAAGCGCATCCTGGAGCCGGTCAAGGGCAAACTGGCCGACACGCTCATCGAGATGGAACAGGACATCCAGAGCTCGATCAGCTATGCCGGTGGCCGCAAGCTGCTGGACATCCGCAAGGTCAACTACGTCACCCTCGGCGGCGACAACGCAGGCGAACACCTGCTGATGTAGCCCCGCGGGGCCTGCGGCTTGTCAGGCCCTGATCAGATCCATGGCCAGCGCGTGCAGGCGCTGCGCCGGATCGGCTAGCGTTTCCAGCACGCTGAAGTGATGAAGCCCCGGCAGCGCCTCGCAGACCGGGACCACGCCTGTACCCCATGCCTCCCGGATGAGTTCGTTCTGGCGCAGGAATTCGGCACTTTCGTCCCCACCGGCCACCGTATAGAGCTTGCCGCGCTTGGGCGCCGGCCATAGCGCGGGACTCACCCGCAGCGAGTCTGCATCTGTCAGGTTCAGCACGGACGCGAGGAAAGGCGTGTGCTGGATCGGCCGCAAGTCGTGCAGCCCCGAAATCGACAGCGCGTTGCGCACGAGGTCGACCGGCAGGTCGGGCGCGACGGCCTTCCAGTCGCAGCCCAGCATCATGGCCGCGAGGTGGCCTCCCGCCGAATGCCCTGCCACCGTGATGCGCGAAGGATCGCCGCCGTACGTCGCGATGTTGCGCCAGGTCCATTCGAGCGCATGGGCCATCTGCAGTGCGATGTCGGCGATGCCGATGGGCCGACCGGGCGTGCCGGGGCACAGCGCATAGTTGGGCACCACCACGCAGACACCGCGCTCGTGGAACGCCCGCGCGACGAAGGAATGCTCGCTCTTGTCCAGCGCCCGCCAATAGCCGCCATGAATGAAGACCAGCACCGGCGCATCCGGCTCTGCAGCCGGGAACACATCGAGCGTCTCGTTCGGACCCTCGCCGTAGCGCAGGTCGATGTGCGAGGGCAGCGCATCTCGAAGCACGGCCGACTGGGCCGCCCATCGCTCGAAATACGCCGGATGCTCGGGCACGAGCACGCGGTTGTTGTACATGCGGTCCAGCCAGGCGGGATCGTACGAGGGCATGGTTCTCGGTCTCCTGTTGTGGGTTGCGGCGAGGCGCGCATCTTGGCATGCCTGCCTCCAGCCGCAAGGGACATGTGATCTGGGTAGAATCCGCGATGCGTTGGGGGGGTAGCTCAGCTGGGAGAGCGCCGCGTTCGCAATGCGGAGGTCGGGAGTTCGATCCTCCTCCTCTCCACCAACGTTCCAGTTTTCGAATCGACGCCTCATGCCTCACGGCCTGGGGCGTTTTCTTTTGCGCCCCCTCGCTCCTGCACGTACATGCAGATCAGCTTCCGTCCGACAAAGCGACGCCGAACGCAGGCGCAGAACCCCGTAACAAAGTAATTCCTCTTTGTCGGATCGCAACGCTGCGGGGGCACGCGATGACCAAATACTGCAGTTCGTGCCATACGGCGAACCGGGATCGGGCGAAGTATTGCCGTGGCTGCGCGGGCAAGTTCTCGGGCATCCTGACGCCCGCCTATGCGTTCGACGACTCGCAGGACGCGCCGCTTTCCACGATGCCGGAAGCGCCAGCGATCGCGATGCAGCAACCGGTGATCAACCCGTTCGCCGCCACATGGCCATTGGCCACGACGAACCCGGCGCTCAGCCTCCCCGTTCTGGCGACGACAGAGGTCAGGCGGCCCCTGACGGTCCAGGCGGTGCGCTGGGCGGTGCTCCCGCTTGCAATCGCGGTGATGGCGATCGCGGGCACCAGTCTGCTCTCCGTCGATCCGGCGACCCAAACGGTCGAGCTGATGCGCAGCACTGCCCCACGGACGCCGTCGCCTCCAGCACCAGTGGCGCAGACAGCGACGCCGACCGTGGAGACACCCGCGCCGCAGCCCGCTGCTGAAGCACAGCCCCTTCGCGCGACAGAAGCGCCGAAGGCAATACCTTCACTGCCCGCGAGTCCGCAAGTCGCGCAGCTCCCCGAAACTCCAGCCGACGAGATCATGGATGCGTTGCGACTGCAGCCGCCCAAGCTGGATGCGCCGGTCGAACCAAGGGACGCAATCATTCCGGCGCCGTCGAGACCCGCGAATGCCACGAAGCCCGCCAGGATCGCGAAAGCCACGCCGCCTGTCGATCGCAAGGCAGCGCCAGTTCACACGATGCGGCAGCCCATGAGTCCGCCGATTCGAACGGCTGCGGCGCCTCCCGCGGCGGCCCCCGCAATCCCGCCAGCCATGACATCACGACCCCAAACGGTGGTCCGCATCGAATCGCCGCCAGCCCCAACTTCCATGGATTCACAACCCTCGAGGACAAACCCCACGAACCTTCCGCGCCGCACGATCACGGCACAAGGCCCGTCAGACCCTGCGATGGGTGCCGCGGGTGGCGGCGGTGGGAGTGGTGCCGGCACAGGCGCGGGCGGCGCTGCTGCGGGTGCAAGCGGGGCTGCTGGTGCGGGCGCAGGTGGTGGAGCTGGCGCAGGCGCAGGCGGTGGCGCTGGTGCAGGCGCGGGCGGCGGTGGGCCTGGCGGTGGTCCTGGAGGCGGTGGTCCTGGAGGCGGTGGTCCTGGAGGCGGCGGTCCTGGAGGCGGCGGTCCTGGAGGCGGCGGTCCTGGAGGCGGCGGTCCTGGAGGCGGCGGTCCTGGAGGTGGGGGCCCTGGCGGTGGGGGCCCTGGCGGTGGCGGTCCCGGTGGTGGGGGCCCCGGTGGAGGTCCAGGCGGAGGTCCCGGTGGCGGCGGAGGCCCCGGCGGCCGCTAAGCGTCGACCGCGACTCAGCGCCTCCAGCGCAGATACCGCAGCATCACGTCCGCCATCGTTCCCGCACGCTGGAACACCGGCTCGAACAGCGCGTTGTAGACCGCGGTCCCGATCACCGATCCGAGTCCGATCGCGACGATGGTAAACAGCGTCGCGATGAAGTTCTCCACCCCCGCAAGCCGGTCATTGCCGACGAGTTCGGCCATCCCGATGAGACCCAGCGACCCCGGCACCAGCAGCCACATCGCGGGCGTGAAGGTCACCATCGACGGTGGCCCGCCGAGCCGGTATTGCACGATGTATGAGGCCGGCGTGATGAGCATCGCCGCGAAGAAGCCGCTCATGTAGCCCCCAAAAACCGCATTGCCGATGAGCTGGCCCATCTGTGCGACGAACAGCAGGCCGAGCAGCCAAGGCAGCGTGCTGAGCCGCGCCGCGTAGTGCAGCACATGGCCCACACCGAAGAGCACCACGCCCAGCCAGGGTGCCCACACACGCAGGCCTCCGTCGGGCGACGGCACCAGCAGCTTGTCAGGCGGCAAGCCGACGATCGACGCCGCGGCCAGCATGCCGAGCACGAGGAACACCAGCTGCAGCAACCCGTAGACAAAACGCGTGCCGCCCGACACCACGTCGCCGTAAGCCAGTTCGACCGTCGCCGTGGCCAGGGTGCCGCCGGGCAGGAAAGTCACGAGCGAAGCGACCAGCACGTAGATCGGGCTTGCCGCGAAGCCGTGCTGCGCGCCCAGCAGCGACACCAGTGCGACGACGAACGCTGCCACCGTCGGCAGCAGCGTCGTGATGATTCCGCGATCGCGCGCAAGCACCTTGAGCAGGCCCACCACCAGCCCGAGAAAGGCAGCCGCGCCCACCACATCGGCCGACGGCCGCAGCACCAGCGCGATCCCGACCGTCGCAAACACATGCCCGATGACGCCGCCGACGAGGCCGAAGCGCGCTTTCATCGCGAGGATCGCGTTGATGCGCTTGAGCCCTTCGCCCGGATCGAGCGCCTCGTTCTCCGCATCGCGTGCGAGCTCGTACACCGCCTCGATCTGGTCGAAGCTCAGCACCAGGCCCTGTTCGGACGTGAACTCGATCTGCAGCGAGTCCTCTTCCGCCGAGTTGACGAACACCACCGTCGGCAGCGCGAGCGCGTTGAAGTGCTCGATGCGATAGATGCGAGCCAGCTTCCGCAACGTAGTCTCGACGAGTCCGACCGGCGCGCCGGTCGCGAGCAGGAGGTGCCCGAGGCGCAGCAGAAAGCGCAAGAGCTGTCGCCGCTCCTGCACGGTGCGTTCGGGGGTCGGTGCGGCATCGTCGCTCATGTGAGCGCACTCCCCTCGCCCGGATTGAGCGGCCGCAGCGCGCGGCCGGCCTGCGGATGCAAAGCACGCGCCGCAAGCCACTGCGATCGGGCGCGTTGCAGCGCATTCAGCAGCGCGCTCCCATTCCACGGCGACGCAGGCACGTTGCCGCCGTAGAGGCGCGTCTCGAGTTCACTCAGCGCCCGCACGAGTTCATCGTCCTTCAGCGACGCGCTCCACGCTGACGCGGTGCATCCCAGATGTGCCCTCGACCAATGCAGCAGGGCCGTGTACGTGCCCGCAGCATCGTTCGCGCGGCATGCCTGCGCCACGGCTTCGAACAGCACCGGCTCGCTCACGCTCATGCGCGCGTTCCGCTCCTGCCGACTTGCCTTCCAGCCGGGCCAGTACCGCGCCACCCACCGCAGCAAGAGGCCAGTGACCAGCAGCACCACCACGGCGCCACCGAGCCAGCGCTTCCACGCCACGCGCTGCCAGAAGCCCGGCGGCCCGCCTTCGTCCGCACCCAGCACCGGTGCAGCCTCGGGCGCGATGGCATCGGAACCCGGGCGCGCATCGACCGTGATCGTCACCGCCGGCGCCTCCGCCTTCTGCGACTTGCCGCTGCCCGCGTCGAACCACGCGATGTCGATGGCGGGCAGCTTGTAGGTCCCGGATTTCTCGAAGACGTAAGTCACCTGGTCGATCCGGCGACCGCCCAGGAAGCCTTCGCGGTCCTTCGTGACGTCGCTCAACTTCGGATCCGCGCTGAACACACGCACACCATCGGGCGCCTCGATGCGAGGCGGCGGAATCATCATTGCCTGCGTCATCTCCGCATAGGTATCGAGCGTGCGCACCAACGCGTCACCCGCACGGAGGTGCTCGCTCTTGCCATCGACCGGCCGGTCGAAGCTCTGCGTGATCGTGATGCGCGCCACTGGCTGCTGCGCCGCCGCGCCCTGCCCCTGGGCCTGCTCCGCACCTGCGGGCAGCACCGCGGTGATGCGGGTCTGCGGCATCGTCACTTCGCCTTGCCGCGGTTTGCCATCGTCCCCGCTGTAGGTGAAGGCCGAACGCACTGCAGGCAGCACGAAATCGCCCGCCTGCTGCGCCGCGAAGATGTAGGTCTTGCGGATGCCGGCAAAGGTCTGGCCATCGATCACATCGACGAAGTTCTGGCCGCTCTCGTCGGGCATCGTGATGATCGCGCCCGGGATCTGCATGGGCGGGAACGGTGGCGGGGAGGTGAAGAAATTCGGCGCGACGATCTCCACCTGGATGCGGATCTGCTGCCCCACCAGCACCGGCTGCTTTGCTTCGACGTGCACACGCGCCGTAGGCTCAGCCGCGTGGGCCACCATCGCCGCGCACATCACGATCGACGCAACGCCGAGGCGAAGCCAATCGCGCGCGCGCATCACGGGCCCTTCCCCGTTGATGGCGGCGACGGCGGGCGCTCGCGCTGCAACGCGAACTTGCGCGCAAGCAATTCCGTCGGGCTCGTCTGGATCGCGCGCATCCAAGTCTCGGTAGATTGCTCCGAGGCCATCATCACCTGCATCTCGCCGCCCTTGTCCTTCTTGTCTTCCTTGATCTGGTCGCCCTTGTTCGGCTTGAGCTCCTCGTCCTGCTGCTGTTCGTCCTCGTTCGGCGGGATCATCTTGCGCACCTTCTCCAGATTGGCTTTCGCCTCGGCCCAATCGGGGCGGCGCTTCAAGGCTTCCTGGTAGCGGGTCACGGCCGGCGCGAAGCGGCCCTGCAGCGCGAGCGCATTGCCCTGGTTGAAATCACTCTCCGCCGAATCGACGAGCGCGAAGCTCTGCACCGCCTCGCCATAGCGGCCCGCGCGATAGAGCGCGATGCCGCGCCACATTGGATCTTCGAAGCGCGCGGCCGCATCCGCATAGCGCCCTTGCTGAAACGCGAGCCGGCCCTGCTGGTCGCGCGTAAGCCACCAGTCGATGAAATGCTTGCTGGTGTCCGTTGGTGCGGGCTCTGCATCGGCCGCCAATGCATCGTGTGGTGGAGCGCTCATCACCAATGCAACCAGCACCGCAGCCGCCCAGCGGATGGTCCATCCCTTGCGGAACCATAGCGCGCCGAGCACCGCCAGCGGGATGCAGAGCCACCAGCCCTGGTCCTTCCACCGCGCATGCGTCTCGGCCTGCTTTTGCGCCAGATGCGCCTGTACGTGGCGTTGCACCCAGCGCACGTCGTCGTCGCCGTCGAGCGTCACGGTCGCCACTGGCACGTCGGCGTCGCTCTGCAGGCGCTTCAAGGCCGCGACATCGAGTCGTGCGAACACGCGCTGGCCGCCCTCTTCGACGAAGCCATCACCTTCTCGCAGCGGTCCGCCCTGCGCGGTGCCGATGCCGAGCACCACCGGCAACGCACGGCCCGAATCGACCTGCGCCTTGAATGCCGCGAATGCGGCAGGCTCCACGCCGTCGGTGAGGAACAGGATCGTCCCCGGCGTCTCTTCCTTCGCGAGGTCGGCATCGATGGTCTTCAGCGCAAGCACGGTGTTTTTCCCTTTCACCGGCATGATGCGCGTCTCCAGCGCATCGACGAAAGTCTGGAGCAGCTTCGCGTCCTCGGTCAGCGGCAGCACGAGATGGGTCGAGCCGGCGTAGGCGTAGATCGCGGTGCGCGCGCCATCACGCCGTGCGAGCAGTGCCTTGAGCTTGAGCTTCGCGCGCTCGAGCCGCGTCGGGCTCACGTCGATCGCATCCATCTCCCGGCCAAGATCGATCGCCACCGCAAGCGGCGCCTTGTCTTCGAGGAAAGGCGGCCGCTCCTGTTCCCAGGTGGGCCCGGCCATGGCCAGCGCGCCGATCGCGAGGATCGCCACGGTGAGATGCACCGGCCGGATGACCTGCCCAGCCTGCCGCCGCACCACCAGCGCGTCGAGCAGATGCGGCGCGATCGTGCCCTGCCAGCGCCGCCGAACATCCCCGCGCCAGCCCATCAGCCACCAGAGTGCCGCCGTGGGTACCAGCACCCAGAGCCACACCGGGCGCAGGAAGTGGAACTGGGCCAGCGCGTCCATCAGGCTTCTCCTGCCGCTGCGTCCGCGTCCGCACGCGCCGACTGCCGGCCCCGCATCGACCGCACCCCGCGCACCGTGCCTACGTACGCCGCCATGAGGAGCTGGTAGCCCAGCACGATCAGCAGCGCAACCCCGAGCGGCCACATGTAGAGCTCTCGGCGCGGACGCCACGAGAGCGTCTTCTGGTTCTGCGGTGTGATGCGGTCGAGCGTGGCGTAGATGTCTTCGAGCTCGCGCTGATCCGCGCCGAAGTGGAAGGTTCCACCCGTCGCGGCCGCAACCGCGCGAAGCGTGTCGAGGTCCACCTTGTCCTCGCCGCTCGCCGAAGCGTCGCCGATGCCCACCGTGTGCACCACCACGCCACGTTCCTTCGCGATGTCCGCCGCGCGCGAAGGCGGCATCTTGCTCGCAGTGTCGTTGCCGTCGGTGAGAACGATCAGCACCTTCTGCTGCGCCTTGCTGTCGTCGAACATCTTGATCGCGAGGCCGAGCGCGTCGCCCAGAGCAGTACGCGGGCCGGCCATGCCCGGCGGGCTTTCGTCGATGAGCGTACTTACAAGTTCGTGGTCCATCGTGAAGGGCGCGAGTGGATACGGTGCATCGCCGAAGACGATGAGCCCGATGCGATCGCCCTTGCGCCGCGCGACGAAGTCGCGCACCACCTGCTGCACCGCATGGACGCGGGTGTCCATGTTGCCGTCCGGGCGCTTGAAATCGCGCGTGTCCATCGACTGCGAGAGGTCGAGCGCCAGCAGCAGATCACGCGCGGGTTGCACTTTCTCGATCGGCGGCTCGACGAACTGCGGCCGTGCCAGCGCGAGCACCACCAGCGCCCAGGCCACCGGCGCCAGCACCCATTGCAGCCAGTTTCGGCGCGGCACCACCGCGCCCGCCGCGGGCTGCAGTCCCGCCGCATCGGCCACCGCGCCGAAGAATGGCAAGCGCACCGAATCACTCGATTCGCGATACGGCGGAAGCAGCCACCACACCAGGATCGGCAATGGCAGCAGCACCAGCATCCAGGGATAGTCAAGCTGGTACACGATGCCCCGCGATCCATTGCCGGCACGCACCGAGGAAGGCGCGCGCATCGCTGGCGGAGACTGCGGACAGCGTCCCCGCGCCCCGATATTCGATGTCGTCCACCAAGGGAGCGAGCGCACGGGCCGCAGCGGATGCCGTGCCTGCATGCGTGTCGAGAAACCGTCCCCAACCGTCGCCGCTCAGCGCTGCGACGTCCTCCCGCGGCCACGCCGCCAGCGCGGTGCGCTTGAGAAGCACGGCCGCACCCACGAGCGCGCGTGCGCGTTGATCGCTTCCGGCATCCACGCCGGCTTCCAGGGAAGAAAGCTCGGCCAGTGCCTCGCGCCGGTAGCGGTTCGCGCGATAGCGCCGCCATGCTCGCCAGCCGGCCCAGAGCGCCGCGACCAACAGCAGCACGCCCAGCACCGCCCAGCCCGCCGTCTGTGGCGCCCATGAGGGCGGGGCCGGCATGCTGACGTCGGCCAGATCCTTGAGCAATCCCGAAGGTGCCGCGGCCATCACCGCCCCCTTGGCGTCAGCGCCGCGACGCGACCCAGCAGGTGACGCAACTGGGCTGCCGTGTCTTCGGCCGCCGACAGCGGCAGCACCGGCACGCCAATGCCCTTCTGCCACGCGAACAGCGCCGTGCTCTGCGTGCTCACGAAGTCGTTGATGCCGCGCCGGATGCGCTCATGCCCGAATCCCAGCTCCACCTGCAATTCGCCGTCACTCACCACCAGCTCGCCCGACGTCGGCAGTTCGCTCAGGAAAGGGTCGTGCACCAGTACCGCGAGCACGTCGTTGTGCTCGCGCATCTGCAGCATCAGGTCGCGCGTGCGGCGATCGTGTCCTTCGAAGTCGCTCACCACGATCACGAGATGGTCGTGATGCACGAGCTGCGCGGCCTGCAGCAGCGTCTCGTTGAGCCGCGCGGCGGACCGCACCGCGGGCGCATCCGCGCGCAAGGCCTGGTTGCGCCGCGCGATCTCACCCAGCAGGTGAAGCACCGCGTCGCGGCTGCGCTGCGGACGCAGTTCGGTCACACCGTCGTCGCCGAACACGAGCCCGCCGACGCGATCGCCATCGGCCAGCACCCGCCACGCGACCAGCGCCGCCAGTTCAGCCGCCGCGACCGACTTCATCGCGCGCCGCGTGCCGAAGAACATGTTCATTCGCTGGTCGACCAGCAGCAGCACCGGCCGGTCCTTCTCCTCCGCATACACACGCACGTGCGGTGTGCCGGTGCGGGCTGTGACCCGCCAGTCCATGGTGCGGATGTCATCGCCGAAGACGTACGGCCGAAGCTCTTCGAAAGCCAGTCCGCGCCCGCGCACCTTGGACGAATGCCGACCCGCCAGCAGCGAGTGCACCGGCTGCCGAGGTTGCAGGTTGAATTCACGCGCCGAGGCTTCGAGCTTCGCGAGCGCCGCCGCATCGACATGTACGCCGGGCACGATCGCCTCCGACGCAGCCTCTGGACGCGACACACGCGTGGGCCGCCGCGCACCCAACGCCGAGCGCGCGAGGCTTGCGAGGTTGAGGCGCACGGTAGGACCTCCGCTCAGGCGACAGCGACCTTGCTCACCAGCCGATCGATCACCGCATCGGCACTCACCTGCCCCGCGTGCGCCTCGTACGAGAGGATCAGACGATGCCGGAACACCTCGTGCACCACCGCCTGCACGTCCTCGGGCGTAACGAAGCCGCGTCCCTGCAGCCATGCATAAGCCCGCGAAACCTTGTCGAGCCCGATCGAGCCGCGCGGGCTCACGCCGACCTGGATCCAGTCCGCAAGCTGGTCGTCGAGCGCCTTGGGCTCGCGCGTGGCCTGCACCAGCGCAACGACATAGTTCTCGACCGCCTCGCTCACCTGCACTGCGTGCACTTCGGCGCGCGCGTCGAAGATCGACTGCGCCGCGATCACCACAGGCGGCGCGGCGCCTGCCGCGTGCGCCCCGCCGCCGAACTCCTCGCCGCGCGTGAGCCGCACGATCTGCGCCTCCGCACCCGCTTCCGGATAGCCGACGCTGACATGCATCAGGAAACGGTCGAGTTGCGCCTCGGGCAGCGGATACGTGCCCTCCTGCTCGATCGGGTTCTGCGTCGCCATCACGAGGAACAGCGGCGGCAGCTTGTGCGTCGTGCCGCCGACGGTGATCTGCCGCTCCTCCATGGCTTCGAGCAACGCCGCCTGCACCTTGGCCGGCGACCGGTTCACTTCGTCGGCGAGGATGAGGTTCGCGAACAGCGGCCCCGACTGGAAGCGGAACTCGCCCTTGCCGCCTTCGCTGAAGTAGATCTCCGAGCCGGTGATGTCCGCCGGCAGCAGGTCCGGCGTGAACTGGATGCGCGAGAAAGTGGCTTCGAGGTGCTTCGACAGGCTCTTGATGGCCCGCGTCTTCGCAAGCCCCGGCAGGCCTTCGACCAGCAGATGCCCGTCCGCGAGCAGTCCCAGCAGCAGGCGGTCGACCATGCGTTCCTGGCCGATGATGGATTCGGCCATCTTCGCTTTCAGCACCATCACGTCGTCACGCGCGCTCATCGTTGGCTTCCTTCACTGCTGTCGTTGCGCTGGCTCGCTCCACCGACGAACCATCGGTAGTACGGATTGGCCGGGTCCTCGCGCATCACGCGCCGCATCTCCTGTGCCCAGCCTTCACGGTCGCCGTCGTAGGCGCGCAGTCCGGCGCGGTAGAAGCCCATGAGGCGATCGCGCTCCCTCGCCACCTCGGCTTCGAACGCCCCATCGCCGCCCTGCAGCGGTGGCGGGCTCGCAACTTCGAGCAGCCGCGGCAGCACGCGCGTGAACTCATCCCTGCGCACCCAGGGCGCGTATTCGATCCGGGGGCGGTCATCCGTGACCGGCAGTGCGTCGCCGGCGTAGTGTTCAAGCCCCTGCCGGTCCGTCACCCAGGTCGCGAGCAATGCGGCAGGCGATGCAACACCCACGTTGTTCAAGGCCGAGGCGACGCCCGGTTGCGCGAAGCGCTTGCCGATGCGCGGCACATCGAGCTCGATCGGTGCGAAGGAGCCGACCAACAGCATCTCGTGCAGCTCCGTGGTCCATAGCGTCGCGTAGGGGAACACGTCGAGAAAACTGCGCACCAGCGAACGCGTGTCCTCGTCGTTCTGCGTGGGCAGCGGCAGCCATTGCGCGAAGAGGCCACCCGATGCAAGCCGCATGGCCGCCAGCGCGTAGAAGTCGCTCGAATAGAGATTGACCACGCCTGCGGCCGACGGCGGAGGCGGCTCCAGCGTGATGAGGTCGTAGCGCTGCGTGCTGGCGAGCAGCTCCCGGCGGCCGTCGCGCAGGCGAATGTCCACGCGCGCATCTTGGCTGACGCCGTCGTTGCCGGTGAACTCCGACGCGGCGCGTGCGACGGCAGGCAGCAGCTCTGCCACGACGCGCGTTTCCAGTGTCGGGTAGCGCAGCAAGGCGCCGGCGGTGATGCCGGTGCCAAGCCCGATGACCAGCGCCGACCGCGGCTCATTGCGCTGCACCAGCAAGGGCAGCAAAGCCTGAAGGCGCATGTAGCGCAGCGAGGTCATCGCATCGCCCGAATTCGACACGCCCTGGATGTAGAGCCGCTTGAAGCGATGGCTGCCCGCGCGCTGCTCGACCACCGCAACTGTGCCGCCCCGGCTTTCCTCGTAGAAAGTGAGCGTGCCACCGC
This sequence comes from Variovorax sp. Sphag1AA, assembly GCF_014192575.1. GTDB lineage: Bacteria > Pseudomonadota > Gammaproteobacteria > Burkholderiales > Burkholderiaceae_C > Variovorax. The sequence continues at coordinate 460,590 of NZ_JACHYC010000004.1, forward strand.
GCGCCGAAGCCAGCAGGTCTGCAAGCCGGTCGGGCGGCGTGAGCACCGCTGCAAGCGCCGAGATGACGGAGATCGCAACGACGGCATGGCGCGTCCAGGCGGAGCCGCGCGCCGCACGCATCACCGCCACCAGCCCGAGTGCCGCCGCACCGATGGCGAGCAGGCCCAGCGTACGCACCAGCCCGAGCACCGGCACCAGCACGAAGCCAGTCACGAGCGTGCCTGCAATGCCTCCGAGCGTGTTGAGCGCCACCACGCGCCCGGTGTCGCGCCCCACGTGCCCGGCATCGACCGCGAGCCGAAGTGCCACCGGAAACGCAGCACCGAGCAGCACCGTCGGCAGGAAGACGATGCACAGCGCCGCGACCGCAAAACGCGCGAGCATCGACAGCATTTCGCCGCCCGCATCGGGCATGACCGACGCCGCAAGCGACTGCACCTGCGGCAGCCAGCGACCGAGCATCGCGAACTCGACCAGCGCCAGCAGCCCCGCCGACGCAATCAGCAGGCCGAACACACCCCACGGATCGCGCAGGCGGTCGGCGCGCCGCGCGATGAGTGCGCTGCCGACCACGAGCCCGGCCAGGTACGTCGCGAGCATCACAGAGAAGGCGAAAGCGCGCGTGCTCATGAACTGCACGATCGCCTGCGACCACACCACCTCATAGCCCAGCGCGATGCCGCCCGCGAGCGCATAGAGCCACAGCGCGCGACTCGCATGAGGCTTCGCATGCGAAGGCGCGCCCGTCGTCGCGGGCGAAGGCGGATGCGCAGCGACGCCGCGATCGAGCAGCACCGCAGCGAGCGCCACGATGAGATTCAGCGCGCCCGCCGCGAAGGCCGAGCCGCGCACGCCGAGCACTGGAATCAACACGAACGAACTCAGGAGCGCTCCCGCGATGGCGCCCAACGTGTTCGCCGCATAGAGTCCACCGCCCGCCTGCCCCACCTGCGAGGCCTGCGGCGCGACCGCACGCATCAGCACCGGCAAGGTCGCGCCCATCAACAGCGCGGGCAGCATCACTAGCAGCGCAGGCAGGAGCCATGCAAGCGGCCCTACCGTTGATTCAAGCCAAGTGAAAGGCACCGCGGAACGCGCGAGCGCCAGCGTCGATGCGCAGGCCAGCACCGCGACGCCAGCCTCGATCGCCGCATAGAAACGCAAGGGCCGCGCGTGCCCGTCCGCACGCGGGCCGGCCAGCCAGCCACCCAGCGCGAGCCCGGCGAAGAACGCGGCGACGCCGAGCGCCACCGCATGCACCTCGACGCCAACCACCAGCGCAAGCTGCTTGACCCACAGCACCTGGAACACCAGCGCCGAGATCCCCGACGCGAACAGCAGGCCACAAGCAAGCGGCACACGCAGGCTCGCGTGTGTCGCTTTTTCGGCTGACGGATTTCCGGCGGACACCGGCATGGAAGCGACGCTCATCGGGCGTTCACTTTCCGACCGGCGCCGCCTGCCGTCCATCCATCACTTCTTCTGCGGCTGTTGCGCTTGTTGCTGCCTCTCCATCGCCGCCTGCACCTGCCGCTTCACCTTGTCCACCGTTTGGTCGATGGTGAAGCTCGCCGGGATCTGGCTCGGCGGATAGTCGACGAAGGTCTGCAGGAAGCCCGCCGCGCGCCGCGTGGCCTCGAACATCACGAAGGCGTTCTCGGTCTGCATCTGCTCGTACATGTTTGTCGGCCCGACGTCGGCACGCTCATACGGATCGAGTCGCAGGTTGTAGAACTTCGGCGTTCGCAGGCATGTGAATGGCTCTTTCCATATCTGCATGCCGCCCGGCGCTCGCTGTTCGCAGAACACAACCTTGAATGCGGTCGGGTTGGTCGCGCCCGGCAACACCGTATCGAATCGCATCGCGACCAGCTCCGCGTCGTCGTTGAAGTAGTAGTACTCCTCCCGCGCGCTCTTCTCGGTCTGCCCGGTCATCATCGGCAACTGGTTGTAGCCGTCGAGATGCACCTTGAAGTTCTTGCCACCGAGCGATGCACCCTTCAGCAACCGGTCCGTGATGTTGTTGTCGCCCGCCGCGGCGAGCAGCGTCGGGAACCAGTCCATCCCCGAGATCAGCCCGTTGCTGGTCGTCCCCGGCTTGATCTTGCCGGGCCAGCGCACCATGGCCGGCACGCGGAAGGCGCCTTCCCAGTTCGAGTCCTTCTCGCTGCGGAACGGCGAGTTCGCCGCATCCGGCCAGGTGAAGAAGTTCGGCCCGTTGTCGGTGGTGAAGACGACGATGGTGTCGTTGGCAATGCCCGCGTCATCGAGCGTCTTGAGCAGCTTGCCGACGTTCTGGTCCATCTCCCACATGCCATCGGCGTATTCATGGCCCGGGCCAAGGCCGGCCTTGCCGCGGTACTCCGGACGCACGTGCGTGAAGATGTGCATGCGCGTGAAGTTCATCCACACGAAGAACGGCTTCTTGTCTTGCGCCTGCTTCTTCATGTAGTCGATCGCGGCGCCGGTCGTCTCGTCGTCGATCGTCTCCATGCGCTTGCGGGTCAGCGGGCCGGAGTCCTGGATCTTGCCGTCCGCCGTGGCCTTGATCACGCCGCGCGGGTTGTAGGTCTTCAGGAAGTTGTCGTTGTTCTTGAACCAATAGGGACGCTCGGGCTCCTCTTCGGCGTTGAGGTGATAGAGGTTGCCGAAGAACTCGTCGAAGCCATGCTTGGTCGGCAGGAACTTGTCCTGGTCGCCGAGGTGGTTCTTGCCGAATTGCGCGGTGTTGTAGCCCAGCGGCTTGAGCGCCTGCGCGATCGTCACGTCGCGGTCCTGCAGGCCGACCGGCGCACCCGGCACGCCAACCTTGGACAGGCCAGTGCGGAACACACTCTGGCCCGTCAGGAAGCTGGAGCGACCCGCCGTGCAGCTGTTCTCTGCGTAGTAGTCGGTGAACTTCATGCCTTCGTTGGCGATGCGGTCGATGTTGGGCGTGCGATAGCCCACCATGCCGTTGCCGAAAGCACTGATGTTGGTCTGGCCGACGTCGTCGCCGAAGATCACGAGGATGTTCGGCTTCTTGCCGCCGCTCTGATTGCCCTGCGGCTGGCTCTGGGTCTGGGCCTGCGCCGCGGGCTTGGCCTGCTGCGCCTGTGCCGACAGCAGCACCAGCGAACTCCCGAGCGCGACAGCCGCGAGCGTGACGCCCGCGTACCGCCCCACCCGTCCGAATGCACCTGTCATGGATCGCTCCTTTCGTGTGTCATTGACTACGGTTTCGCCGTGCTTCGCCGGCGCTCTTTTCACTTCGATGGCGGAAAGATCGTCTTCCAGTCGCGCTTCATGCTGACCACGGTCCATCCCTTGGCCTGCGCTTCGTCGAGCGCCTTGTCCAGCTTGCCGATCTTGGAATTGCGGTCGTAGGCGAACTCGCGGTCCGCGTCGTCGTGATGGACGATCAGCGCCATGCGCGCGCCGGGTGCGCCGGCCGTGTACTGCAGCATCTGCAGATCGCCGTCGGAGTTGCCGAAGGCAAGCACAGGGGGTCGCCCGATGTTGCGGTAGATGCCGACCGGCTTGCCCGGTCCGTCGTCGATGAAATCGAACTTGGGTTCGCGCAACAGCACGGGCTTGCCGCCCTGCACGTCGTACTTGATGATCTGGCTCGAACCGACGACCTGCTCGGGAGGAATGCCATAGACCTTCGTGACCCACGGACGCATGAAATCGATGGTGCCGCCGGAGACGATGAACGTCTTGAAGCCATTCGCGCGCAGATAGTCGAGCAGTTCGAGCTGCGGCTGGTAGACCAGCTCGGTGAAGGGCCGGTTGAACTTGGGGTGCTTCGCCGTTGCAAGCCAGGAGCGGATCGCCTGGTCATACTCGTCAACCGTCATTCCGCTGTTGCCCGCGACGAGCAGCTCCAGCAGCGGCTTCTCGCCTACGGCCGCAAGCGCCTGTTGATCGCCCGCCATCAGCGGCTTGAAGGCCGGGTTGCGCTGCCATTCCGGATGCTGCGCGGCCTTCGCCTTCACCTGGTCGATCATGAACAGGAACTGGAAATACAGGGGCTGCTCGCTCCACAGGGTGCCGTCGTTGTCGAAGGCCGCGATGCGCTCTGCGGGCGGCACGTACGAAGGCCCGCCTTCGCGCGTCACGTCGCCGACGAACTTCACGATCGCAGTCTTCGCGGGGCCGTCGTTCCATGAAGGCAACGGATCGCCGGCCATCTTGCCGGTGCCCGCGCAGCTGATCAGCGTCGACGCGGCGGCCACCGCCCACAACGCGCCGAAGGCACGGCGCGTCAGCCTGCGCCAGGGAGTGAGCGATTCAGCTTCCATTCGACCCTCCGTCTTTCACGCTCGCCTGCTTGTGCTTCCAGCCGGCCTCATCCATCACGAGCCGGAAGCCAAGGTGCGACATGCTGGTGTACGGATCAGTGCCGCGCCGCGCGCTCGGTCGGTAGCTCATGCAATAGGCCTCGTTGCACAGGAAGGAGCCCCCGCGCGTCACGCGCTTGGGCGCGCCGACGGGCACGCCGGGCTCGCTCGGATCCCAGCTGTCGGAGGGGCCCTGCGGGTCGACCTCCACCTCGCTGTTCTTCGAAACACGGACAAACTGATCGGCGCGATACCAGTCGGCCGTCCATTGCCAGGCGTTGCCGGTCATGTCCTGAAGGCCATAGCCGTTCGCGGGGAAGGTGCCGACCGGGCTCGTGCCCGCTGCGCCGCCGCTCTTCGCGCTCACCACCGGGAAGGGCCTCTGCTGCTGCCCCTGCCAGACGTTGGCCATCTGCTTGCCGTCCGGCGCGAAGTCATCGCCCCACACGTAGGTGGCCTGCTCGAGACCGCCTCGCGCTGCGAATTCCCATTCGGCTTCGGTCGGCAGTCGCTTGCCAGCCCAGCGCGCGTAGGCCTGCGCGTCTTCGAAGCTCACCTGAACCACCGGGTGATCGTCGAGCCCGTCGATGCTGCTGTTCGGGCCCTTGGGGTGCTTCCAGTCCGCGCCGGGCATGTACGCCCACCAGCGCGAGAAGTCGCGGTAGTCGACCTGATACGGCGTGCCGGTGAAGACCATCGCGCCCGGCACCATCGCACTGTCAGGCGGCTTCGGCGTGCCGGGCATCACTTGCGGCGCGATGGTGTCCCACTCTGGCTTGCGTTCGGCGGTGGTCTTGTAGCCGGTGGCTTCCACGAAGCGGCGGAACTCGGCATTGGTCACATGGTGCCGGTCCATCCAGAAGCCCTTGACCTTGGCGGCATGCGCGGGCTTTTCGTTCTGCTGCGCGAGCCGGCTGTCGCTGCCCATCTGGAACTGGCCACCGGGCACCCAGACCATCTCGCGCGGACCGCTCTTGCCGTCGCCGACGACGATGCGCGGATGCCCACTGGGGGATGCGGCATCGCGCGTCCACCAGCTTGTCGCAACCAGATAGCCGGCCGCCGCGGGCAGCACGATCGCGAGCAGGAGCAAGACGGGCTTGCGCATCGACTTGTCGGCCTGCGCGCTCGAGGCTTGCTGGACAGCGGGCGTGGCGTCGACCCGATGCGCCTCTTTGCGCGAGGAAGACCGCTTGTGCTTGGTCATCGCGCGAGTCTTCAGCGAGACCCCCAGGGTGTCAACTTGCACCTTGGTGCAGATTTCGGCGCGTTCATGCCCGCTACGGCGCATTGAGCTGCGCGTCCGGCAGGTAGGCTGCGCCGCCCCAGTTCGCCTGCAGCACCACGCCGCGATCGGTGAATTCGTACATCGTGATGAACGGGTTGAACGAGGTCGCGAGGTCCGCCGACGCCCCCACGCCGGGCGTCATCCGCGCGGTCGCGTCGGCCGAGGCGCTGACATCGGCGCCGGCCACCCGGAATTGATCGAGCACTGGCTGGCTCTTGAAGATCATGATCTGCCGGAAGCTTTTGTAGCCCACCCCCGGCCCCGTGCCTGCGCGTCCGGCGAGCATGTAGGTCGGCTTGCCGGTCGCGTTGTCGACCAGCACGCCGCGGCCGTGCGCCTCGACCAGCAGCACGATGTTGAACTGCGACGAATCGAAGACGGCATAGCCCGCGGCCTTCTGCAGTTCCTCGCGCGCCTGCGGCTTCTGCTTGTAGAGCTCGGCGAGCGCGGTGTCGCGCATTTCGAGGATCTCCGAGCGACGCTTCTGCGCCTCCTGTGGCGACAGCGGCGTCGCCCCGGCAGACGTCGTGGCCTGTTGCGGCCCCGTAGCGCAACCCGCCGCCGAAAGCACCAGCGCAAGGACCGTTGCGACGCCACTCCAGAGCCTGTGGACGCGATTCATGACGTCTCCCGTTCCAACGCCGGCTGCCTCACGACGGCGGGCGGCGTCCAGCGGCCATCGAGCACCGACTGCTCGGGCCAATAGAGGCGGATGTACAGAGACACATCGCTGGCGCCATCGGCCGGCGCCGGCAGCCAGTTGCCCTCATGCGCTTCGTCGGGCGGGTTGGCCTGCACGACGATCGTGAGCGAGCCGTCCGGGTCGTACTTCAGCGTCGGGCTCTTGGTGCCGACAGAAAAGCGCGAGAGCGCGTTCGGCGCGAAGAAGTGGTGCCGGTTGTAGAGCGACAGCGACCAGAAGCCCCGCACCGGTGGCGCCTCGCCCGGCGCGAAGGTCAGCGTGTAGCGGTGCGCACTGTTGAGGCGGTTGCCGTCGGCGTCGAGGTCCTGGTAGAAGTACTTCGTCTCGTTCTGCTTGTTGACGAAGATGTTGGACTTCGCCACCGCGGTGCGCATGAAGTAGTCAGTGCCGAAGCAGGCGCCGTTGGCAATCGTCGACCAGTGATGCGGCAGCGGCCGGCCGAAGTTCTGGAACTGGAAGAGCGGCTCGATCAGCTCGCGTTCCGCCGCGGCCACGGCTTCGTCGAACACGGCTTTCAGCCGCTGGTCCTTGCGCGCTGCTTCGGCGACCGCGAGCACCTGTGCATAGCGTGCAGCCTCGCCGGGCAGCGGCCGCGCATCGGCGAGCGCGACGGGGAGCATCTCGAGGAATTTCTCCGGCCTGACCCAGCGCGTCTCGCTGCCGTTGCTGTCGCCTTCCTGCGGAGAAGGACCCACCGGTACCTGACGCCAGTCCATGAATTTCATCTGGCCGTCGAAGGCCTCCACTGTGTAGAGGCCGATCTGGTTGATGACCGCCTGCACCGCCTGCAGGTCCTCCGGCGTGTCCTCGCGGAAGACGCGCGGGATCACCACGCCAGTGCTGGTCTGCGAGACGAACACCTTCTGGATCCCTTTCGGCACCGCGCCCACCCAGTTCGGGCCGGCCAGCAGATAGAAGCCCGGGGGCGTGCCGTACATGCTGCCGAGTTCGGCGAAGCTGTCGGTACGCGAATCGAGCACCTGGATGACCCAGAAGCGGCCACCGAAGTCCGGCACCTGCACCACCACGGGTGAAACGTCGAGCGCCACGATGGCATGTCCGTACACCACGTCCTGGTTGGGACAGGCCACCGCACGCTGGTTGGGCGAGACATAGTCGGTCAGCATGGTGAGGGTGTTCGCCGGGCCCACAGGCAGCACGCCGCCGAGCAACATCTGATGCGGCAGTCGCGCGAATGCGCCGCGCCGGCTGCACACGTTGACGATCGGCCACGCCCAGAAAAAGGCATCGCGCGCGACCAGCCGCACATAGTCATCGCTGAGCCTGACTTGTGTGTCGGGTCCGGTGATCACGTGTCCCATCGCCATCTCCTCCTCGCGTTCGGGCTGGCTCCCTCGGGTCTTCAGGGCGATCGATGGTTGCGGGGCGGCTCGTGGGCGGCCGCAGCGTCGCAAGACCCATAGCATGCGCCAAGCCGCGCGCAAAACGCACTTGTCCGAAGGTGAGAAGGCGCTTGCACCTTGGTGCAAGCACAGGCTGTACGGCCCGTGCAGAGGCCGTGAAGGCTCAGGCGTCGAGCGTCAGGTGCTGGCCGTGCAGCGCTTCGGCAGCTGGCGAAGCCAGGAAGCCGATGGTCTGCGCCGCTACGCTCGTCGAGACCCATTCGGCGGGATTGGCCTTCGGCATCGCGCTGCGGTTGGCGGGCGTGTCGAGCACGCTCGGCGCAATGCTGTTGACGCGAATGCCGTGCTCGTTGAGTTCAGCGGCCGCAGCCTCCACCAGCCGCTGCAGCGCGCTCTTCGACGCGATGTAGGCCGACATCGCCGCCAGGCCTCGCGCAGCCGTCTTGGCACTGACCGCGACCACGCTGCCGCTCTTGCGCTCGATCATCGAAGGCACCAGCGCCTGGGTCACCGCCACGAAGGACCAGGCGTTGAGGTTCATCATGCGGTCCCATGCGGCGCGGTCGAGGGCATGCACCGCTTGACCCATCTCGAAGCCGCCCGCGATGTGGACCAGCGCATCGATCTGCTTGAACGCGGCGAGGATGCCGCGCGCCGCATCCGCCATTGACTGCGCCGAGGTCACGTCGGCTTCCAGCAGAAGATGCCGCGAATTGTCGAGACCCGGGAATGCGCCGGTCAGGTGCTCCATGCGATGGTCGATCAACGCCACGCGGGCGCCCTGGTCGAGGAAGTGCTGCACCACGGCGCGGCCCAGCGCGCCGGCGGCACCGGTGATCACTACGTGACGGGAATTGTTGGCTTCGTTCATCTGCAACTCCTGATTCGGGCGGGCATGGTAACGCTGGCGTCAGTCGTAACAAACCGCTCGCTGGCATCATGCGCGTTTCGTCGTTTTTGTCTGCACTGGAGACTCGTCATGAAAGAAGTTGTCGTCGTCAGCGGGGTTCGCACCGCCATCGGTTCCTTCGGCGGAAGCCTGAAGGACGTTCCCCCCACCCGCCTGGCCGCACTGGTGACCAAGGAAGCCCTCTCCCGCGCCAAGGTCGACGGCAAGGACGTGGAAAACGTGGTCTTCGGCCATGTCATCAATACCGAGCCGCGCGACATGTACATGGCTCGCGTCGCGGCGATCGAAGGCGGTTGCGCCCAGGAAACGCCGGCGCTGACGGTCAACCGCCTCTGCGGTTCCGGCCTGCAGGCCATCGTGACAGCTGCGCAGAGCATCCAGCTCGGCGACGCCAAGGTCGCCATCGGCGGCGGCGCCGAGAGCATGAGCCGCGCGCCTTTCGCGTCGCTCACCGCACGCTGGGGCGCACGCATGGGGGACACGAAGATGGTCGACATGATGATCGGCGCGCTGCACGACCCGTTCCAGAACATCCACATGGGCATCACGGCCGAGAACGTCGCCAAGAAATGGGACATCAGCCGCGAGCAGCAGGACCAGACGGCCCTCGCCAGCCATCAGCGCGCGCAGAAGGCGATCGAGAGCGGCCACTTCAAGTCGCAGATCGTCCCGGTGCCGCTCGAAAGCCGCAAGGGCCCGTCGCAGTTCGACACCGACGAGCACGTGCGCTTCAACGCGAAGATCGAGGACATGGCCAAGCTCAAGCCGGCCTTCCTGAAGGAGAACGGCACGGTCACGCCGGGCAATGCTTCGGGCCTCAACGACGCCGCAGCCGCGGTGGTGCTGATGGAAAAGGAAGAAGCCGCGCGCCGCGGACTCAAGCCGCTGGCACGGGTCGTGGCCTATGCATTTGCAGGCGTGGACCCGGCATACATGGGCATCGGCCCGGTGCCCGCATCGCGCAAGGCACTGGAGAAGGCCGGCCTCAAGGCATCGGACATGGATGTGGTCGAAGCCAATGAAGCCTTCGCCGCCCAGGCCTGTGCCGTTTCAAAGGATCTCGGCCTCGATGCCGCGAAGGTGAACCCGAACGGCTCCGGCATTTCGCTCGGCCATCCGATCGGCGCGACCGGCGCGCTCATCACCGTCAAGGCCCTGTACGAGCTCGAACGCATCCAGGGCCGCTACGCGCTGGTGACCATGTGCATCGGCGGCGGACAGGGCATTGCCTGCATTTTTGAACGGGTCTGAGGAATCCGGCCGATTTTCTGTCTATAATCGTGGGATTGCCTGAAACGACATATCAAATGTCGTCAATCAGGGGCTCTTAGCTCAGTTGGTAGAGCAGCGGACTCTTAATCCGTAGGTCGAGTGTTCGAGTCACTCAGGGCCCACCAACACACAATGCCCCGCATGATCGATCATCATGCGGGGCATTTTTCTTGGGGTTAAGGAGATTTCACTGTGCTTCATGACTTGGGCTACGAACCGGACGCACTCGAAGTGCGCGTCAGCGAACTGCTGGTCGCAACCGCCGACGGCGCGGATGCGCTGATCAACCCCTCCATCACCGAAGTACTGCGCCTGCTTCGCGAGCACCTGAAGATGGACGTCGTCTTCGTCTCCGAATTCGTGAATGGCCACCGCGTGTTCAAGCGCGTCGAGGCAAAGCCGGGCAGCCAGGTGATCGCCGAAGGAGAATCGGCACCGCTGGAAGAATCTTTCTGCCAGTACGTGGTCGATGGCCGCCTGCCCCGGCTCGTGAAGGACGCGAAGTCCGAACCGAATTTCTCCGAGCTGCCGGCCACGCCCTTCCCCGTCGGAGCGCACCTGAGCACGCCGGTCGTGCTGGATGATGGCCGCATCTACGGCACCCTGTGCTGCTTCAGCTTCGCGCCGGATGACTCGCTCACCCAGCGCGACCTGCGCAAGCTGGAGATGTCGGCACAGCTCGCGGCCAAGAAGCTCAACGAACAGCGCGCGCGCGAAGCCGAAAAGAGCATGGCCGGCTGGCACCTCCAGCCCAAGGACGAGAGCGCGCGCCGCGGGCGCTGACCCTCGCCGTCCTCACTTGGCAGGCAGTACCTCGCCGATCCGCTCGGCGAGGTACGGATAGAACGGGTTCGACTGCAGCCTCGACAGCATGTCGAACCCCACCATCAGCGTGCGGTTCTCGCCGCGCACGGCGAGCGCGCCGATGCTGATGCCGAAATCTTCCTTGCCGTCGGGATGCTGCCCGTACAGCGCGTCCGTCACCGGAAACGGCAGCGACACGTGCGATAGCGAAAACACGTCCAGCGGATATTCGAGCGCCAGTGGCCTCGTGTGCTCGGCCGATTCGCCGGCCTTGGTCACGCGCTCGACCATGCGCGGCGTGTCCGGGTCGCCGTTGGCGATCCAGGTGGACTTGAAGTTCCTCGGCGCCGGCGGCAACAGGCGGCTGCTTTGCGGATCGCTCGCATCGCGCAGCAGAGGACCGAACTTGGCATTGCGGTTGAGATCGAAAAGCACCAGTTCGCTGCCGTTGGCCGGCAGCCGCGCGTAGAGGCCGGTCACGATCGCGCTGGTGCTCACGGTGGCATCCGCGAGCGACTGGAAGGTCAGGATCGGCGGCAACTGCGCCAACTGCCCTGCGCGTTCCTCACGCACGATGTGCTCCTGCAGGTCACGCGTGAGCAACGACGATTGCCGCGCACCGTTCACCGGAAACGAGTTGTACTTGAACGGATTGAATTCCGGCACGATGCCGAGCCACGCCGCCTTGGCGAAAGGCGGAATCACCGCAGGCCAGCCCAGGATGCCGGCGAAACGGGACAGCTCGGTGACGCCGATCATCGGCGTGAGCAACACCAGCCGGTCGGGCCGTGCGAGGTTCTTGTCGTCGAGCGCATCGAGCGCGTACTTCATGGCCAGCGCCCCGCCGTTGGAATAGCCGACGATGTGCAGCGGCATCGGGGCTGCCACGCGGCGGCGTGCCTCCCGCACCGCGAGCTTCGTGGCCTCGAGCCAATCCCGCCATTCCACGCGCGTCAGCCCCGCCGGCACGGTGCCGTGGCCCGGCATGCGGATGCCGATTGCGACGAAGCCATGGTCGCGGTAGAGGGCCGCGACATGCCGCAGGCTGTACGGCGAATCGGTCAGGCCATGCAGCAGCACGACGACGCCCTTCGGCGTGCCCGCGGGCTCGAGCACATAGGAGCGGTTCCAGTCCTGCTTGAAGCGCCCGGAAAACATCGCACTGCCCTCGAAGTAGCGGTTGCTTGCGACGCGGGCCTCGGGCGGTAGCTTGTCGGTGACTTCGGTACGCACCTCCGCGATGGCGGCGTTCTCCGCCGCAAGGTAGGCCGCCCAATCCGCCGTGCGCAGGGCGTCGCGCGACATCTCGTGCGGCACATACGTGTGCCACGGCCCGAGCGGCGGTCCGCGCTGGATGTCGAAGATCCGCACGCCGACAAGCACCACGATGGCCGTCACCACCACCAGCGCGATCCGTTTCACGATCCTCAACAGCATCCAGCCCTCACTTCCGTTGCGTTTCCAGATAGGCGCAAATCGCGGTGCACGCCTGCCGCGAGAGCGCATTCAGGTCGGGCTTTCCGCCGGCGCCGATGTGCGCGTGCGCGAAAAGGCCATACATGATGGTGAAGCTCACGCGCGCGGCTTCCTGCCTGTCGCAGTCCGGGGACAGGTCCACCGCTGCATCGAGCGCCGCGACCCATTCGTCGACGAAGCGGTCGTACATCTTGCGGTAGGCCTCGGGGCCGGACAGGTGCCGCTCCAGCAGGTAGTGCGCGCCCCACTCCTGCGGGTGCTCGCGATGGGCGTCCGCCTGCGATTCGATGACCGCGAGGACGATCTCGCGAAACGGCCGGCCGGTGTTCCGTTCGACCGCGTCGTGCACCGCCATCAGCAGCGCCTTCGAGCGAAGGTGCAGGCACACGCGCGCAAGGTCTTCCTTGCTGGCGAAGTATTCGTAGAAGCTGCCGAGGCCTGTGCCGGCCACCGCGACCAGCTCCCGGATGGTGATGCCCGCATAGCCGCGCTCCACCAAAAGCCGAACAAAGGCGTCCTGCAGCGCCTGCGAGGTGTGGCGCGCGCGTGACTGGCGCGGCTTTCTCCTGGGAGGAGACGCGGAACGGCTGACCTTCGTCTTCATGCGGCAGAAACCGAACACCTACGACGCATGTTCTTCCTAGAATTTTTGGCGCCCATCGGAGCGCATTGTGCAGCCCGGTCGGAGCCGCACAAGACAAGCCGCACAGGAGACACCATGACCGACAGCCAACCGTCCACCGTGTTCGTCCGCGAAGGCGAAAGCTGGCATGCCACCGAACTGGCGCGCGGGCCCTGGGACCCGCGTGCACAGCATGGCGGTGCGCCTTCCGCACTTCTCGCGCACATCGCCGAATCGGCCGTGACCGAGCCGGGCTGGCAGCTCGCACGACTGAGCGTCGAACTCGTCAAGCCGGTGCCGCTCGGCGCGCTGAACTCGCGCTGCACCACGCAGGCTTCGCGCTCGACCACCCGCGTCGGCATCGACCTGCTGGCCGGCGACACACTGGTTGCGCGTGCGCACGCGCTCCTGTTGCGCACGCAAGCGCTGAGCCTGCCGGACGACCTACCCGGCTGGTCGCCCGCGCAACTGCTACCGCTGCCGCACGAATGCGACCGGCAGGTGCGCATTCCCGGGCTGCCCGAAGGCGTCTACTTTCACCGCGGCGCGATCGAATCACGGGTGGCGCACGGCGATCCTTCGCAGCCCGGACCGGCTGCCGCATGGTTCCGGCTCATCGTGCCGATGGTGCAGGACACGCCCACATCCCCGGCGATGCGCGCCTGCGCCGCCGCCGACTTCGGCAACGGCCTGAGCTGGGTACTGCCGGCGCAGCGCTACCTCTTCTCCAACGCCGACCTCAGCGTGCACCTGATGCGCCAACCAGTCGGCGAATGGATCGGCGTCGCGGCCGAAACGCAGGCCGACGGTGCCGGCACCGGCACGGCGCTTTCGCGCCTGTACGACGAACAGGGCCCCATCGGCGTCGCCATCCAGACCCTGGTGCTGCGCGAGCGCACCTGACCCCCTTTTTTCTTCTGCTCGACTGTCCAGGGAGACACACCATGACCGGCATTCATCCAGACAACCAGGTTCCCGAACTCAAGGACTACAACGTCTACACCAGCGACCCATCCCTGCGCCGCGCGGTCGCGCGCGGCGGCGCGGAATGGCGCGACGCGGAACTCGTCCGCCAGGGCGCCGAATACGGCAGCGAAGCCACCCTGCGTGCAGCCGAGGACGCCAACCACTACGAGCCTGAACTGCACACCCATTCGGCAACCGGCCAGCGTATCGACGCCGTCAAGTTCCATCCGGCATGGCACACGATGATGTCGATCGCGCGGCGCAACGGCATCGCCAACCTGCCCTTCTTCGATGAGCGACCGTCCGCATGGACCGGCTACGGCGCGTCGCTCTACATGCACAGCCAGATCGAATCAGGCTCGACCTGCCCGACGACGATGACGAAGGCTTGCATCCCGGTGCTGCGCCACAACGGCGCGCTCTATGGTGCGGTCGCATCGAAGCTCGCCGCCATGGAGCACGACGAGCGCGACGTGCCGATCGAGCAGAAGCGTTCGATCGCGGTCGGCATGGGCATGACGGAAAAACAGGGCGGGAGCGACGTGCGCACCAACACCACGCGCGCAGTGCCGCACGGCCTGGGAACGTGGGGCAGCGAATTCCTGATCACCGGTCACAAGTGGTTCTTTTCCGCTCCGATGTGCGACGGCCATCTCGTGCTCGCAAAGACCGACGAGCGCGGATCGTCGTGCTTCTTCGTGCCGCGCTGGCGGCCGGACGGCACCAAGAATGCGATCCACATCCAGCGCCTGAAGGACAAGGTGGGCAACCGCTCCAACTCCAGCAGCGAAGTCGAGTTCAAGGAAGCCTGGGGCGTTCTCGTCGGCGAAGAAGGCCGCGGCATCCCGACCATCATCGAGATGGCGACCTTCACGCGGCTCGACTGCGCACTGTCGAGCGCCGGCTTCATCCGCCAGGCACTTGCGCAGGCACTGCACTACACGCGCAACCGGCACGCCTTCGGCAAGGCGCTGGTCGATCAGCCAGTGATGACCGAACTGCTCGGCGACATGGCGCTCGAATCCGAGGCCGCGACGCTGCTCGCGATGGACCTCGCTTCGCACTTCGGCTCGACGAAGCCGCTCGACGTCGCATGGCGGCGCCTCATGACGCCCGCCGCCAAGTTCTGGAACTGCAAGCGTGCAGTGGCGCTCACCGGCGAAGCAATGGAAGTCTTCGGCGGCAACGGCTACGTGGAAACCGGCCCGATGGGCCGCCTCTTCCGCGAAGCGCCTGTGAACTCGATCTGGGAAGGCTCCGGCAACGTCATGAGCCTGGACGTGCTGCGTGCCGTCTCGCGCAATCCCGACGATGCGCACCTCGTGCTCGACCACCTGCGCGATGTCGCTTCGCAGGACGCGACGCTGCTCGCACAGACGCAGTGGCTGCGCGATGCGATCCAGCTGCCGCCGGAGCAGCTCGAACGGCAGGCGCGCCGCTTCACGCAGCGGCTGGTGCTCACCGCACAAGCCTGCCTGATGCTCCAGCACGCGAGCCCCGAAGCCTCCGCCGCCTTCATCGGCAGCCGCTTCGATCCCGACTGGGGGCCGGTGACCGGCATCAGCGCGGGCACCACCGATCCGGCCGCACTGCTGCGCGCCGCCTGGCAGTGAGGCGGGGCGCACGATGACGGATTTCGTTTCGGTGATCGACCAGCACGCGCGCGTGCAGGCTGACAAGGAATGCCTGTGCGCCGCGGGGCGCTCGTACAGCTACGCGGAGTTCGCCGAGCTCTCTCGCCGCGCTGCCACCGCCCTGCGCGCGCAAGGTATCGGTGCGGGCGACAAGGTCGCGCTGCTGTGCTTCAACACGGCGGGTTTCGTGATCGCGATGTTCGGTGCGTGGCGGCTCGGCGCTGTCGTGGTGCCGATCAATCACAAGCTGCAGGCGCCGGAGATCGACTACATCCTTGCGCACTCCGGCAGCAAGCTTTGCGTGGTGGACGGTGCGCTCGCCGCGGTCGCGCAGCGGGTCGGTCATTCGGTCACGTGGGTTGCCACGGACAGCGCCGCCGAAGGGATGCCGCTGCTCGAAGCACTGCTGGAGCGCGCCGAACCGCTGGCCGACGAGCCGGCGCCCGCCTCTGACGCGCTCGCGCAGATCCTCTACACCTCCGGCACCACTGGCAAACCCAAGGGTTGCCTGCACACGCATGGCAATGTGTTCTTCGCCGCGATCTGCGCGGCAGCGGGCACCGGACTCACACGCAACGAGCGCACGCTCATCGCCATGCCCGTCTGGCATTCGTCACCGCTCAACAACTGGCTGCTCGGAACGCTGTTGATGGGCGGCAGCGCGGTGCTGCTGCGCGAATACGCGCCGAAGCCATTCCTGGACGCGCTCGCCGGGGAGCGCATCAGCTTCACCTTCGGCGCGCCGATCGCCTTCCTCGCGCCGCTCGCGGTGGTGCCCGACGTCAAGTCCTACGATTTCAGTGCCATGCGCATGTGGGCCTATGGCGGCGGGCCGCTCGGCGCCGACATGGCGCGCAAGCTCGCCGATAGCTACGGCAGCGACCGTTTCGTGCAGGTCTACGGCATGACCGAATCCGGGCCACTGGGCACGGTGCTCTACCCCGAGGAAGCCATCGCGAAAGCAGGCTCGATCGGCCGCTCGGGCGTGCCCGGCGTCGCGATCGAAGTGCGCGGTGCCGATGGCAAGCGCTGCACGGCGGGAGAGGTTGGCGAAATCCACCTGCGCTCACCAGCCATCATGAAGGGCTACCTCGACAACCCCGAGGCCACGGCAGCGGCCTTCGATGCGCACGGCTGGTATCGCACCGGCGATCTGGCGCGCATCGACGAGGACGGGTTCCTCTTCATCGTCGACCGACTGCGCGACATGATCATCACCGGCGGGGAGAACGTGTACTCCAAGGAAGTCGAGGACGTGCTCTCGACCCATCCAGACGTGCAGGACGTGGCCGTCATCGGCCGACCGCATCCGGAATGGGGAGAAACCGTGACCGCGGTGCTGGTGGCGAAGCCCGGACGCACGCTCGACGCGGACGCGCTGCGCGAATTTCTGATCCCGAAGCTGGCCCGCTACAAGATCCCGCGCGGCTACGAGTTCGTCGAGGCGCTGCCGCGCACGGCCACCGGCAAGCTGCTCAAGCACCTGCTGAAGGCGTAGCCGCCCGGACATCGAGGCTGCAGATTTTTTGCCCGACTGCGGCCATGGCTCTGGCATAGTGCCGCCATGGCCCTGGCGGATCTTCCTCGCTCCTGGCTCACTTTCAGCGCCCCCGTGATGGCCGCACAGGCCGCGGGCCGGCCGCTGGTCGCGCTCGAATCGACCATCATTGCGCACGGCATGCCGTACCCGGAGAACGTCCGCACCGCCCGCGAGGTGGAGGCCGTGATCCGAAGCCTCGGTGCCGAGCCCGCGACCATCGCGGTCATGCGCGGTCGCATCCGCATCGGCCTGTCAGATGAAGAGTTGGAGTTCCTGGGTCGTTCCGGCCAGGCCCAGAAAGTCAGCCGGCGCGACCTCCCGGCCGTCCTCACGAACGGCGGCATGGGCGCCACCACCGTGGCGGGCACGATGATCTGCGCGGCGCTTGCCGGGATCGAGGTCTTCGTGACCGGCGGCATCGGCGGTGTCCATCGCGGTGCCCAGGAAAGCTTCGACATCTCGGCCGACCTGCAGGAGCTGGCGAGGACGTCAGTGGCGGTGGTGTGCGCGGGCGCGAAGTCCATCCTCGACATCGGCCTGACGCTCGAATACCTCGAGACGCATGGTGTGCCGGTGCTCAGTTGCGAGCAGGACAACTTCGCTGCCTTCTACACCCGCGACAGCGGCTTTCGAGCGGACTATCGGCTGGACGACCCCGCGGAGCAGGCCCGTTTCATCCGCACCAAATGGGACCTCGGCCTGACGGGAGGCGTGGTGCTGAGCGCGCCGGTGCCCGAGTCGGCCGAAATGTCGCTCGGTGAGATCGATTCGCTGACCCGTCAGGCGCTCGCGGAGGCCGACACCCAAGGCATTGCCGGCAAGGCGGTGACGCCGTTCCTGCTGGCGCGCATCAAGGAACTGTCAGGCGACCGAAGCCTGGCCACGAACATCGCCCTCGTGAAGCACAACGCCACGGTCGGTGCGCGACTGGCGCTGGCGCTCGCACACACCCGGCGCGGCTCCAGGGGCTGACCGGAACTCACAGAAGCATCCACCACTATTCAAAGGAGACAGACCATGGCCGCTCCCTTCCTCGGAGGCAAGGAACGCAATGTCCAGACGAACCCGCCCGCGCCGGCAGCGGTCACCGGCGACAAGCCGGCGACGGATCTCCCACCCTCGGCGGCCCAGGTGGCCAAGGCGGGCATGAGCGTGGCGATGGAAGGGGGAAGCAAGCTCGTCGTCGGCCCGAACATCAAGTTGAAGGGCAACTCGATCAGCGACTGCGACACGCTGGTCGTCGAAGGACTGGTCGAGGCGACGATGAAGGCCCGGGTCATGCAGATCGCCGAGCAAGGTGCGTACAAGGGGACGGCGGAACTCGATCTGGCCGAGATCCACGGGCGCTTCGAAGGCGACCTGACGGTGCGCCAGACGCTCTACATCAACGCGACCGGCACGGTGACGGGGAAGGTCCGCTACGGCCGCATCGTGATCACCGAAGGTGGCATGTTGTCCGGCGAAGTGAACGTGGGTGCGGCGGCGCCAAGCCCATGAGCAGGGACTGGAGCTAGAGCGCTACGACGCCTGCGCCGTCCGCCGCTTTCGATGCGGACGCATTTCGTGCGACCTGCACTTCCTGCACGCGGCGCGCACTGGTGAAGCGACTCGACCAGTATTTGACGCCCAGCTTCTCGATCCGCACTCGGGCGCCGGGCTTCGGCGCATGGATGAACTTGCCCTCACCCATGTAGATGCCGACATGGCTGAACTTGTGGCGCCGGGTATTGAAGAACACCAGATCGCCCGGCTCCAATTCGCTGCGAGCGATTTTCTTGGTGGCTGCTGCCTGCTGCGCAGCGGTGCGTGGCAGCACGGGGCCCAGGGCCTTGTCATACACCGCCCGCACGAAGCCGCTGCAGTCGAAGCCGGTTTCAGCCGAAGTGCCACCCCATCGATACGGAACGTCGAGCAGCTTGACCGCCTCGGCCACCAGATCGCCAGGTTCGCTTTCCTGCGAATCGGCTGACACCACATGCGGCGAGGCCGGTGCGCCATGCGTCGCATCCGCGTTCGTTCGATGCGGAGAGGCATGCACCGCGGCGATGGCAAGCGCGCCCGCCACTGCGATGAGTGAGCGCGTGATGATTGAGGGAATATCGCCAGCTGTTTTCTTGTTCGCAGGGCTGATGCTGGCGCGCCCGGCGAGACGGGCGACGTAGGTGAAAAGCATGACACCGAGCGTAAACAGCGACGCTCGGCATCAACAGCGGAAAGCTCTGAAAGCTCGCCCACTCGCCGCCGCGATGCGCCTGCATCGCCGCGCGGTGTGACTTACTTGGCAGCCGCCGCGCTCAGTCGCAGCGGAATGTGACTTCGCCGGTCGGAACGCCCGGTCCCTTGAAGTTGAGGAAGCGCATCGGTGCGCCGAAGTTGCGACAGTAGGCCTCGGCCTCCTGCGCGGTCGGCGACTTCAAGACGCCGTCACCCAGCATCGTGACCCGCGGCGCCGGCCGGGACGCACAGCCCGCGACCGCGCCGGCCAGAAGCACCGCGGACAGGACGGCGAGCCGCCGCACCCCGTCCGCAGCGCGCACCTTGCGATCAGGCATTCACTGCCGCGAGCGCGGCGTTGAGCGTCGCGCTCGGGCGCATCACGGCTTCCAGCTTCTTCGTGTCGGGCAGGTAGTAACCGCCGATATCGACCGGCTTGCCCTGCACGGCCTTCAGTTCGCCGACGATCTTCTGTTCGTCCTTGGCCAGTGCGGCGGCCAGCGGCGCAAAGTGAGCTTGCAGTTCCTTGTCCTCGGTCTGCGCGGCGAGCTCTTCCGCCCAGTACTTGGCCAGGTAGAACTGGCTGCCACGGTTGTCGAGTTCACCGGTGCGCGGCGACGGCGACTTGTTGTTGTCCAGCAGCTTGCCGGTGGCCGCGTCGAGCGTCTTGGCGAGCAGCTTGGCCTTGCCGTTGTTGGTCTTGATGCCGAGGTCTTCCAGCGACACCGCGAGCGCAAGGAACTCGCCGAGCGAATCCCAGCGCAGGTGGTTCTCTTCGACCAGCTGCTGGACGTGCTTGGGCGCCGAGCCGCCGGCACCGGTTTCGTACATGCCGCCGCCGGCCATCAGCGGGACGATCGAGAGCATCTTCGCGCTGGTGCCGAGTTCCATGATCGGGAACAGATCGGTCAGGTAGTCGCGCAGGATGTTGCCGGTCGCCGAGATGGTGTCCATGCCGCGCACGACGCGTTCGAGCGTGTAACGCATCGCACGCACCTGGCTCATGATCTGGATGTCCAGGCCCGTGGTGTCGTGCTCGTGCAGGTACATCTTGACCTTGGTGATGAGCTGCGCTTCGTGCGGACGGTAGGCGTCGAGCCAGAACACCACCGGCATGCCGGAGTTGCGCGCGCGCGTGACGGCCAGCTTGACCCAGTCACGGATGGCGGCGTCCTTGACCTGGCACATGCGCCAGATGTCGCCCTGCTCCACGTCCTGGCTCATCAGCACTTCGCCGGTCGCGAGGTCGGTGATGTTGGCCACGCCGTCTTCGGGGATCTCGAAGGTCTTGTCGTGCGAGCCGTATTCCTCGGCCTGCTGCGCCATCAGGCCGACGTTGGGCACGGTGCCCATGGTCTTCGGGTCGAAAGCGCCGTGCCACTTGCAGAAGTTGATCATCTCCTGGTAGATGCGGGCGAAGGTGCTCTCGGGCATCACGGCCTTGACGTCCTTCAGGCGGCCGTCGGCGCCCCACATCTTGCCGCCGTTGCGGATCATGGCGGGCATCGACGCATCGACGATCACGTCGTTGGGCGAGTGGAAGTTGGTGATGCCCTTGGCCGAATCGACCATCGCGAGTTCAGGGCGATGCTCGTGGCAGGCGTGCAGGTCGCGCTTGATTTCTTCCTGCTTGCTCTCGGGCAGCGTGGCGATCTTGTTGTAGAGATCGACCATGCCGTTGTTGACATTGACGCCCAGTTCGTCGAACAGCTTGCCGTGCTTGGCAAAGGCGTCGCGGTAGAAGATCTTGACGCAATGGCCGAACACGATCGGGTGCGAGACCTTCATCATGGTCGCCTTGACGTGCAGCGAGAACATCACGCCCGTCTTGTGCGCGTCTTCGATCTGCTGCTCGTAGAAGTCCAGGAGCGCCTTCTTGCTCATGAACATGCTGTCGATGACCTCGCGGTCCTGCAGGGAGACCTTCGGCTTGAGCACGACGGTCTTGCCGCTCTTGGTGATCAGTTCCATCTTGACGTCACGTGCGCGGTCCAGCGTCATCGACTTTTCGCCGTGATAGAAGTCGCCGTGGTGCATGTGCGAGACGTGGCTGCGCGAGGCCTGGCTCCAGTCGGCCATGCTGTGCGGGTTCTTGCGGGCGTATTCCTTGACCGCCTTGGGCGCGCGGCGATCGGAATTGCCTTCGCGCAGAACCGGGTTCACGGCGCTGCCGGTGCACTTGTTGTAGCGCGCGCGGATGTCCTTTTCTTCCGCCGTCTGCGGGTTCTCTGGGAAGTCGGGGATCTTGTAGCCCTTGTCCTGCAGTTCCTTGATGCTGGCCTTGAGCTGGGCCACCGAGGCGCTGATGTTGGGCAGCTTGATGATGTTGGCTTCGGGCTTGAGGGTCAGACGGCCCAGTTCACTGAGGGTGTCCGGCACCTTCTGCTCATCCGTCAGGCACTCCGGGAAGCTCCCCAGGATCCGCGCCGCCACGGAAATGTCGCTGGTCGTGACATCGATGCCGGCCGGCGCCGCGAACGTCCGGATGATCGGCAGGAACGCGGCGGTCGCCAGGTAGGGGGCTTCGTCGGTGAGCGTGTAGATGATGGAAGATTGAGTCGTGCTCATGCGCTTACTTTCGTGATACTGGAATGTCCGAACGGCGGGTAGCCGGTTCGCCCAACTCGCGATTGTCGCCGAACCCCCTCTTTCGGAATGGCGAACCACCGCAATCCCCTCCATGGCATTCTGCCGGGGGTACCAAGTAGCAATTTCTGGAGCATTCCGATGGTTGAAGGAAAAGTCGTGGT
Source organism: Variovorax sp. Sphag1AA (assembly GCF_014192575.1). Taxonomy (GTDB): domain Bacteria; phylum Pseudomonadota; class Gammaproteobacteria; order Burkholderiales; family Burkholderiaceae_C; genus Variovorax. Next base: position 482,456 of record NZ_JACHYC010000004.1, read on the forward strand.
CGTCACCGGCGCGGGTGGCGGCATCGGTCGGGACATCGCGCTGGCCATGGCCAGCCACGGGGCGCGGGTGGTGGTCAACGACATCGGCGCCGCCGTCGACGGCGAGGGCCGCAACGCCGGGCCGGCGCAGCAGGTGGTCGACGAAATCCATGCCCTGGGCGGCGAGGCCGTGGCCAGCACCGACAGCGTGGCCGAGGCGGCGAGCGCCGCGAAGATCGTCCAGTGTGCGGTCGATCACTTCGGCCGCATCGACGCAGTGGTCAACAACGCCGGCATCCTGCGCGACCGCTTCTTCCACAAGATGTCGGAGCCCGAATGGGATGCGGTCATCAAGGTGCACCTGTACGGTGCCTATTTCGTGAGCCGCGCCGCCGCCACCTTCTTCAAGGAGCAGAACTCGGGCGCGATGGTGCACATGACCTCGACCTCCGGGCTGATCGGCAACTTCGGGCAGGCCAACTACTCGGCCGCCAAGCTGGGCATCGCGGCGCTGTCAAAGTCCATCGCGCTGGACATGCTCAAGTTCAACGTCCGCTCCAACTGCATCGCTCCCTTCGCCTGGAGCCGGATGATCGGCGCGATCCCCACCGACACCGAGGAGCAGAAGGCCCGGGTCGCCAAAATCCAGCAGATGACCCCGGCCAAGATCGCCCCGCTGGCGGTCTACCTCGCCAGCGACGCGGCGAAAGAGGTCAACGGCCAGATCTTCTCGGTGCGGAACAACGAGATTTCGCTGATCAGCCAGCCCCGGCCGGTGCGGACGATCCACCGTTCCGAAGGCTGGACGCCGCAGACCATTGCCGAGCACGCCATGCCGGCCATGCGGGCCAACTTCTATCCATTGGACCGCTCGGCGGACGTCTTCAGCTGGGACCCGGCGTGAGCCCGGAGCCACAATCCCCTTGTGAACCTGCATTTCGACCTCTTTGACCTGAAGCTGTTCGCCTATGTGGCGGACGCCCGCAGCCTCACGCGCGGGGCGGACAAGGCGTGCATCTCGCTTGCGGCGGCGTCGACCCGCATCAAGCAGATGGAAGAGGCCGTGGGCGGCAAATTGCTGCACCGCAACGCGCAGGGCGTCAGCCTGACCGCTGCCGGCGAGGCGCTGCTCTATCACGCCAAGCGGGTGATGCAGCAGATGGAGCACCTGCGCATCGACATGCAGGACTTCGGCAAGGGCATCAAGGGGCATGTGCGGGTGTTTGCCAACACCACCTCGATCACCGAATACCTGCCCGAGAAGCTCGCCGGCTTCCTCACGCAGCACCCCGCCGTCCAGGTGGACCTGCGCGAGTACCTCAGCGAAGAAATCGTGCGTTCGGTGGCCGACGGCAGTGCCGATCTCGGCATCCTCGCGGGCGACGTGCACACCGGCGACTTCGACGCGCGGCCGTTCGGCCGCAATCAGCTCGTGCTGGTGGTGCCGAACACCCACCACCTCGCCGGTTCGGGTGCGGTGCCCTTCGTTGACACGCTCGAAGAGCAGCATGTCGGCCTGCACCACGGCAGTGCGATCCACCGCTTCCTGCTGCTCAAGGCCGAACTCGCCGGCCGTGGCTATAGCCCGCGCATCCAGGTCGGCAGCTTCGAGGCGATCTGCCTGATGATCGAAGCCGGCGTCGGCGTCGGCGTGCTGCCTGCGTCGTCCGCACGGCGGCATGCGCGATCGATGCGGATCACCATCGTGCCGCTGGCCGATGCCTGGGCCGAGCGCGAGCTGAAGATCGTCGCGCGCAGCCGCGAGCAGCTACCGGCCTCGGCGCGCGAGCTGTTCGACTACCTGTCGGGTGTCTGATCCGACTCCCTAGCGCGGCAAGGCCGCCCGCAAGATCGATTGCGCCTTGAGCACCACCGGCCGGTCGACCATCTTCCCGTCCACCGCCACCGGCGCGCCGCCGCTTGAGGCATCGGCCTCGATCACGCGACGGGCCCAGTCGACCTGGGCCTGCGTTGGCGAAAAGCCCTGGTTCACCATCGCAACCTGCTTCGGGTGGATGCACAGCTTGGCGCCAAAGCCCAGCCGCCTCGCCTGCAATGCGTCGGCCTCGATGCGCGCCGCATCATCGATCGAAGTGCTCACGCCATCCACCGGCGGCTGGATGCCGGCCACGCGCGAGGCCAGCACCATGCGCGATCGGAAGTACAGCAGCTCGAGTCCTTCGCCTTCGATGTCCAGATCGGCCTGGAAATCGATGGTGCCGAACACCAGCCGCTGAACACCGGGCGCAGCCGCGATCTCTTCGAGCCGCGCCATGCCACGCGCCGTTTCGACCAACGGCAGCAGCGCGATCGCCGGCTGCGTTGCAGCGATGTCGCGCAGCACGCTCGGGTCTTCGGACTTGGGAAGCATCAGCGCATCGACACCCGCGCTCGCGCACATCGCAATGTCGTCGGCGTACCACGGCGTGTCCGCGGCGTTCACGCGGACCGCGATCTGCGGGCCAGCGACGCCCTTGGCGCGACCGGCCAGCCACTGCGCAACCTGCGCGCGGGCCTCGTCCTTGCGATCGACCGGCACCGCGTCCTCCAGATCGAGCACGATCGCATCGGCGCCACTCTGGCAGGCCTTGTCGAAACGCGTGCCCTGGTGACCGGGCACGAACAGAAGGCTGCGGACGGTCGAGGCCATGGGCGTCAACCCAGCAGGCGACCGACGCGCGCTTCGCCGGCGAGTTTCCAGATCCTGGCGCACGCGGCCTTCGCTTCATCCGCCGTCGCGCCTTCCCCGTACAGCGCGAGGCGCTGCATCTTGTCCTCGATCTCGGCGCGGCTGAGGGTGTTGCCCGGATCGCCCTTGGGCTCATCGACCCGCCCCGAGAGGGTTCGCCCGTCATTCGTCGTGACGCTGACCTTGCCGATCCAGCGTGCCGGATAGGCGGTGTCGACCTCGCGATCGAGTTCCATCATGACCTTGTCGCGGAATGCGGCGACCTCGGGCGCAAGGAAGTCGCGATCGAACTCGGTGAGCCCCGCGCGCCCGTGAACCGCAATCAGGCCCAGAACCGTGCCCATCGAGAACTTGGCCTGATGCACCGTGGAGGGCACCACGACGCGGCCGAGCACATCGATCGCACCTTGATGCACATGCGTGACGACGCGCGCGATGTCGCCGGCCTTCAGCTTGTTCTGCTGCATGACCTGCAGCAGCGCATCGGCAGCCGGATGCGTGTGCCGGCACGACGCATGGAACTTGAAGGATGTCTCGGCCAGCGTCCAGCGCGTGCCCAATCCATCGGTGAGCTTGGCCGGGTCGGCATCGGTCGACATGCCCACGCCCAGGCCTTGCGCGCCTTCCAGCACGCGCGCCGCACCGGTGAAGCCGTCCTTCGCGAGATAGGCCGACATCAGACCGGCTGCAGCAGCATGCGCGCAGTGCAGTTGCTTGGAATCCGCTGCGTCGCGCAGGAACTCCCAGACGCCAGCGGATTGCGTACCCGCCGAGCCGAAGGCATGGAGCATCTGGGCCGGCGTGAGATCGAGCAATCGCCCCACGGCCGCTGCAGCCGCGAGCGTGCCTGCAGTGGAGGTGGTGTGAAAGGTCCGGTAGTGCGAACGCCCGAGAAACTCGCCGACGCGGATACCGACCTCGTACCCCGCCACCACGGCAGTCAGCAACTGCTTGCCACTCGCACCGAGCGCCTGCGCCACCGCGAGTGCCGGCGCAAAGACCACCGCCGCCGGGTGGAACACCGAGCCGTTGTGCACATCGTCCTGCTCGACATAGTGCGAAGCCGCCGCATTGACGAGCGCGGCGAACACCGGGGAAGTCGTGCGGCGCGAGATCAACACCTCGCTCGGACCATCCGCCGGGCCCATCATCTCGGCGAAGCGCTGAATGCTGCGCACCGGCCGCGCAGACCGTGCAGCAAGCACCGAGCCGAGCCAGTCGAGCATCAGGTCTTCGGCGCGGCGGACGACCGCGTCGGGAATGCGCTCGAACGAGAGTTCAGCCGCAAAGGTGGCGAGCGCCTGGCTGGGGTGATTGGATGTGGTCATGACTTGTCTTGCCTCAAACGGTGCCTTCGGCGCGCAGCGCGGCGATGGCGTCCTTGTCGTAGCCGCACGCGGCCAGGATCGAATCGGTGTGTTGCCCCAGCGTCGGCACGGCATCCATGCGCGCATTCCATTCGCGCGGCATGCCGGGCGGCTGCAGCGCGGGGATCGGCCCCGCACCGGTGCGCACCTCGGTCCAACGCTCGCGCGCCTTGAGCTGCGGGTGGTTCCACACGTCGTGCATCGTGTTGACCTGCGCGGTCGCGATCTGCGCGTCGTCGAGCCGCTTCATGATCTCCACCGCGGTGAACGGCGAGAAGGCCTGCACGATGATCTCGCGCAGCGCATCGCGCGAAGCGGTGCGCTTCGTGTTCGACGCAAATCGCTCGTCGGTCGCAAGCCCCGGCTGCTGCAGCACCTTGGCGCAGAACACCTGCCACTCGCGCTCATTCTGGAGGCCGAGCATCACCAGCTTGCCGTCGCCCGCCGGAAACGGCCCGTAGGGATAGATCGTCGCGTGCGCCGCACCCGCGCGCGGCGGCGGGTCCGCGCCGTCGAACGCGTAATACATCGGGAAGCTCATCCACTCGACCATGCTCTCCAGCATCGACACATCGATGCGGCAGCCCTTGCCCGTCTTGCCGCGCTGCAGCAGCGCCGCGAGGATGTTGGTGTACGCGTACATGCCCGCCGAGATGTCCGCGATCGAGCAGCCTGCCTTGGCCATTTCGTCAGGCGTTCCGGTCACCGACAGAAAGCCCGACTCGCTCTGGATCAGAAGGTCGTACGCCTTGCTGTCACGGTAAGGGCCGGGCTTGCGCGCATCGTCGCCATAGCCGGAGATGTCGCAGACGATCAGCCCCGGGTGCGAAGGCGACAGCGCCTCGTACGAGAGCCCCAGCCGCGCAGCCGCGCCGGGCGCGAGGTTCTGCACCAGCACGTCGGCTTCGGCAACCAATCGCTGGAGGATCTCCTGTCCCTTCGGATGCTTCACGTCGAGCGTGAGGCTTTCCTTCGAACGATTCGTCCAGACGAAGTGCGACGCGAGCCCATGCACACGCTGGTCGTAGGCACGCGCGAAGTCGCCGCTGCCGGGCCGCTCGACCTTGATGACACGCGCACCCAGGTCCGCTAGTTGCCGCGTGCAGAACGGCGCCGCGATCGCGTGTTCAAGCGTGAGAACGGTGATGCCTTCGAGCGGGCGCATCAGAAGCTCCTCGGCATGCCCAGCATGTGCTCGGCAACGTAGCTGAGGATGAGGTTCGTCGAGATCGGCGCCACCTGGTAGAGCCGCGTCTCACGGAACTTGCGCTCGATGTCGTATTCGCAGGCAAAGCCGAAGCCGCCGTGAAACTGCAGGCAGGCATTGGCCGCCTCCCACGAGGCCTTGGCCGCGAGGTACTTCGCCATGTTGGCCTGTGCACCGCAAGGCTCGTGCGCGTCGAACAGGCGACACGCTTCATAGCGCATCAGGTTCGCCGCCTCGACCTCGATGAAGGCTTCGGCAATCGGAAACTGCACGCCCTGGTTCTGTCCGATCGGACGGCCGAAGACCACGCGCTCCTTGGTGTATGCGGTCACCTTGTCGATGAACCAATAGCCGTCGCCGATGCACTCGGCCGCGATCAGCGTGCGCTCCGCGTTGAGTCCGTCGAGGATGTACTTGAAGCCCTGCCCTTCCTCACCGATGAGGTTCTCCGCCGGAATCTCCAGGTTCTCGAAGAACAACTCGTTCGTCTCGTGATTGACCATGTTGAGGATCGGCTGCACCGTCAGGCCGTTGCCGATGGCTTCACGCAGATCAACGATGAAGATCGACATGCCCTCGGACTTCTTCTTGACGTCTGCCAGCGGCGTGGTGCGCGCGAGCAGGATCATCAGGTCCGAATGCTGGATGCGCGAGATCCATACCTTCTGCCCATTGATGACGTAGCGGTCGCCCTTCTTCACCGCCGTGGTCTTGATCTTGGTGGTGTCGGTGCCGGTGGAAGGCTCCGTCACGCCCATCGACTGCAGGCGCAGATCGCCGGTCGCGATCTTCGGCAGGTACTTGCGCTTCTGCTCTTCGGAGCCGTGCCGCAGCAGCGTGCCCATGTTGTACATCTGTCCGTGACAGGCTCCAGAGTTGCCGCCGGCGCGGTTGATCTCTTCCATGATCACCGAGGCTTCCGTCAGGCCCAGGCCGGAGCCGCCGTACTCATGCGGGATCAGCGCGGCCATCCAGCCGGCCTTGGTCAACGCATCGACGAACTCGGCAGGGTAGGCGCGCTGCTCGTCGATCTTGCGGAAGTACTCGTTGGGGAATTGCGCGCACAGGTCTCGCACGGCGTCGCGGATGTCCTGGAAGCGCTGGTTGGAATGGCTCATGGTGATCGTGGATTCAAATCGTTGTCGGTTCAGGCGAAGCGCGCGTTGGCTTGCATGAGCAATGCCCCCTGCCCGTCTTCAGCCCACAGCGTGACGCTGCCATCGGCCCCTGCCGCATGCCCGCGCACGCGCAGCGGCTTGCCGCAGGTCAGCGGTCGCACGGCCTTGAAGCTGTAGGCGCGTACCGCGCGGCCCGGGTTGTTCTGCTGCGCCGCTTCGAGCAACAGCGTGGCGATGAGCGGCCCATGCACGATGAGATCGTCATAGCCCTCCACCTGCGTCACATACGGAAAGTCGTAGTGGATGCGATGGCTGTTGAAGGTCAGCGCCGAATAGCGGAAGAGCAGCGGTGCATCTGGCAGATGGTCCACTGTCCACGCCGCATCGGCCGGCGGTGTCTGCGGCGGTGCGGACTCGCCTGGCTTGGGAGCCTCGCGATACACGATGTCGTGGAACTCCCGCTGCAGCAGCGCGCCGCCCGCATGCACCTCATGCTGCACCTTGACGAAGACCAGCGCGCCGCCCTTGCCCTGCTTGAGATTCACATCGACCACTTGCGAGGTCTTGGTGGTCGGCGTGCCGAGCTTCAGCGGCTCGAAGAATTCGAGCTGGCTGCCGGCCCACATGCGTCTTGGCAGCGGCACCGGCGGCAGGAAGCCACCGCGCGCCGGGTGCCCATCGGGCCCCAGTCCGTTCTGCGGCGCGATCGGCAGGAAATAGCACCAGTGCCACAGCGGCGGAAGTGCGCGACCCGGCTGCCATGACTGGCCGTCGTTGCGCACGGTCGCAGCCATGGCGCTGGCGGTCCAGGGCGACATCAGTTCTTGGTGCGTCTCGGTGCGGCCGATCCAGCTGCGCAGGTGGTCGAGGTCCAGGGCTTCGGTCATCGTGTGCGTCCTTGCTTCGGATCAATCCTTGCGCGGGCCGCCCGCTTCATGCTCCACGCGCTGCCAGAGCTCGATGCCCATGGGGTCGTCGATCTCTTCGAGGATGTGGCCCACGAGGCCGATGGCACGCGCCATCACGCCCAGCCCGCGAATGATGCGCCACGGAAAGCCAAACTCCGCCGCGATCGCGCCGATCGCGCCGGTGGCATTGATCGGCAGGGACTTGCCCGAAACGCGTTCCGCCTCCGCCTGCACCGCCTGCATGAGCGCGACGTAGTGGCCCGAGAGGCCGTTTTCTTCCGCGATCTGGAACAGGCGCGGCGTGCGCGGATCGATCGGCTTGTGCATCGGATGGCCCAGTCCGGGCACGATGGCCTTGCGCGAGCGGAAGTCCGCGACGATTTCGCGCGCCATTTCCTCGAGCGGACGCGTCGGCTTCTCGCCGAAGGGGATCTTCTCGTACAGCATCTTGGCCGCACCCTCGGTGCTGCCGACGAACACGGTACCCAGGCCGCACAGACCGGCGGCCACGGCCGCCTGCAACGCCTCGGGGGCGCCGGTGTAGGTCAGGCGGGCGGCGAGCGCACTGGGCGTGATGCCGTGTTCCACCAGCGTCACCACGATGGCGTTGAAGACAACCGACTCCTGCGGTGTCGGGATGCGGCCGGTCAGCTCCAGGAACGCCATGTCGCCCAGGTTGAGGTGGCCGAGGATCTCGGACGGCAGGTCGCGGCCGCGCACGGTGATCTTGTCGGGCGTGCTGTAGCCGAGTTCGGTGTGCAGGGATTTCTTGATCTTGGTCATGGGAAGGAAATCTATCCATCTGCGGGCGTTGCTGGTCTGTGATTGCCGAACCCTCCCTTCAGGAAATGCGAATGCCGCTTTGCGAGGCCTTCTGGCACGCTCCGGCCCAGCTTTCATCCAGCCTCGAGACAGGCACGAACAGAGACCATGGACCACGAATCACTGGCGGCGATCCGCGAAGCCGCAACCGACTACTTCACCCGCAGCGGCAGCATCCGCCGCTGCCGCACGCTCATCGAAGAGCCCGCCGACGCCGGTCGCGACGCGGCGAGCTGGGCCGAGATCGTTGCGCTCGGCTGGCCCGGCATGCTGGCGCCCGAATCGGCGGGCGGGCTTGCGTTCGACTTGTCAGGCGCGGCCGAAATCCTGCGTGCGGCCGGTGAGCACGTCGCGCCCGAGCCGCTACTGGCCATCGCCGGCCTGGGCGCCCTGCTGCTGCGCCAGCTTGACAGCGCCCCGGCACGCGCACTGCTCGAAGAGCTCGTCGCCGGCACGAGCTTGCCAGCACTCGCCTGGCAGGAAAGCGCGGGCGACCTGAGCGACGTGCCGCTGGAATGCGGCGTCGAACTTGGCCCGCAAGGCGCACTGCTGGAGGGCGAAAAGCTCATGGTGCTGCCCGGCGCATCGGCCACCGGCTGGCTGGTCTCCGCACGTGGCGACGACGACACCGTGCTGCTCTGGGTGCCGCGCGGCACCGCGGGCGTGACCGAAACCCTCACGCGGCTGGTGGATGGCGAGCACGCCGCGACGCTGCGCTTCGATCGCGTCGCGCTGCCTTCCGGCGCAGTGCTGGCACAGGGCGAAGCCGCCCGCAACGCGCTGCGCCACGCACTGGCCGGCGGCCTGATCTTGCAAGCAGCCGAACTGGCCGGGACCGGTCAGGCGATGCTCCAGCAGACCCTCGCCTATCTGCGCACCCGCGTGCAGTTCGGCAAGCCGATCGGCACCTTCCAGGCCTTGCAGCATCGCGCGGTCGACATGTTCATCCACCTCGAGGTCGCACGCGCCACGCTGACAGAGGTGCTCGCGCTGGCCGACGACCCGTCCGTGAGCATCGAACGCCTCGAAGCCGAAGCGAGCCGCGTCAATGCGCGCTGCACTGCCGCCGCACTGCAAGCCTCGCGATCGGCCGTGCAACTGCATGGCGCCATCGGCTACACGCAGGAATGCGACCTGAGCCTTTTCTACAAGCGCACGTTGCGTCTGTCGGCATGGCTCGGAAACGTCACCACGCACCAGCGCCGCTATGCCGCGCTGGCCGAAACGGGCGCGCGCTCGAACGAGTCCGTCGAATGGAGCGGCGACTTCCCGCGCACCGCCGACTGGAGCGCGATGACCGAGCCGGACTTCCGCCGCATGGTCCGCGCCTTCCTGCAGCAGCGCTATCCGTCACATCTGCGATACCTTTCGCACCGCGCGCGCTGGAGCGAAATGCGTGAGTGGTACCTCACTCTCTCCGCGCAAGGGTGGGTTGCGCCCGCATGGCCGCAGGCGCACGGCGGCATGGGGCTGCCGGCCGACAAGATGATCGCGTGGATCGAAGAGCTGGAGCAGCACGGAGTCGCGCGCGCACCCGACCAAGGCATCGTGATGATCGGCCCGCTGCTCATTCAGCACGGCACGCCCGAACAGCAACAGCGTTTTCTGCCGCGCATCCTCGCTGGCGACCATGTGTGGTGCCAGGGCTATTCAGAGCCCAACGCCGGTTCCGACCTTGCAGGGCTCCGCACCGAGGCCCTGCAGGCACGCGATGCCGAAGGCGACCACTTCGTCGTCAACGGCCAGAAGATCTGGACCACGCTCGCGCAGGACGCCAATCACATCTTCATGCTCGTGCGGACCGACAAGGACGCGAAGAAGCAGGAAGGCATCAGCTTCCTGCTTTGCGACCTGCGCACGCCGGGCATCACCATCCGTCCGATCCACACCCTCGCGGGCGAACCGGAGTTCTGCGAAGTGTTCTTCGACAACGTGCGCGTGCCCGCGGACAACCTCGTCGGCAAGCTGCACGGCGGATGGACGATCGCGAAGGCGCTGCTCGGCTTCGAGCGCATCTTTCTCGGCAGCCCGAAGCAGTCGCAATACGCGCTCGGCCAGCTTGCGCGGCTCGCGCACGCCAAGCGCCTGTTCACCGACTCGGTGTTCACGCAGCGTTACACCGCGTTGCGCCTCGACGTGGCCGACCTTGCCGCGACTTACACCGACTTCGCCAACATCGTGAAGGCCGGCAAGCCGCTGCCGCCCTCTGTTTCATTGCTGAAAATCTGGGCCAGCGAAACCTATCACCGCATTGGTGCGCTGCTGGTGGAGGCCAGCGAGGAACAAGGTGCGATCGCCGGCGACCAGGCCATCGACGGGCAGACCTTCAACACGCTCTCGCCGCTGATCGGATCGACCTCCGCCATGATCTACGGCGGCACGAACGAGATCCAGCGCAACATCCTCGCGCGGCAGGTTCTGGAGCTCTGAAGCTATCGACGTTGCCCCAAGGGGCAACTACGATTGCACTTTGCACTGATAGGCGTCCACCCCAAGCTTTTGCTGCAATGCCGAGCGGGCATCGCGCAAGGAACAAACAGGAGAAGAGGCCTCGAGCGCTTCATGACACGCCAGAGGCTGTGGGTCCATCCGCCGCCGGAGACACGGTGGCATCGCTGCAAAGGAGTCTTCCATGGCAACGAAGAAGAAGCCGAACTTCCTCATCCTCTGGGGTGATGACATCGGGCAGTCCAACCTCAGCATCTTTACCAAAGGCTTGATGGGGTATCGCACCCCCAACATCGACAGCATCGCGGAACAGGGGGTGCTGTTCACCGACTACTACGGCGAACAGAGCTGCACTGCGGGACGTGCGTCTTTCATCACGGGGCAATGCGGCTTGCGCACCGGGCTCACCAAGGTGGGCCTGCCGGGCGCAGAGCTGGGCATGCGCGCCGAGGATCCGAACATTCCGGAACTCCTCAAGGACCTGGGCTACGCCACCGGCCAGTTCGGCAAGAACCATTTCGGCGACAGGGATGAGCATCTTCCGACGATGCACGGCTTCGACGAGTTCTTCGGCAACCTCTACCACCTCAATGCCGAGGAAGAGCCCGAACTGCCGGACTACCCGGACCCGAAGGAGTTTCCGGAATTCAGGAAGAAGTACGGCCCGCGCGGCGTGCTCCACTGCTGGTCCGACGGCAAGGGCGGACAGAAGATCGACAACACCGGCCCGCTCACGAAGGAGCGGATGAAGACCGTCGACACCGAATTCCTCAAGGCGGCCAAGGAGTTCATCACCAAGGCCAACAAGGACGGCAAGCCGTTCTTCCTGTGGTTCAACACCTCGCACATGCACTTCCGCACCCACATCGAGGACCGCATTCGCGGCCAGGCGGGACGCTGGCAGTCCGAATACCACGACTGCATGGTCGAGCATGACAAGCAGATCGGCGAGATGCTCGCGCTGATCGACGAACTGGGCATCGCCGACAACACCATGGTGATGTACAGCACTGACAACGGCCCGCACATGAATTCATGGCCCGACGCGGGCATGACGCCGTTCCGCAACGAAAAGAACTCCAATTGGGAAGGCGCCTACCGCGTGCCGTGCATGGTGCGCTGGCCGGGTGTCGTCAAGCCGGGCACGGTGTGCAACGAGATCGTGAGCCACCAGGACTGGCTGCCCACCATCGTCGCGGCGGCGGGCGACCCCGACGTCAAGGAGAAGCTGAAGAAAGGCCACAAGGCCAACGGCAAGAACTTCAAGGTCCATCTCGACGGCTTCAACCTCGTGCCGTATCTCACCGGCAAAGCCAAGAAGCCGGACCGCAAGGGCTTCTTCTACTTCACCGACGACGGGGATCTCGCCTGCCTGCGCTACGACAACTGGAAAGTCGTGTTCATGGAGCAGCGCGCCGTCGGCACGATGCGGATATGGGCCGAGCCCCTGGTGACCCTGCGCGTGCCGAAGATCTTCAATCTGCGCACCGACCCCTACGAGCGTGCGGACATCACATCCAACACCTATTACGACTGGTTGCTCAACCACGTCTTCATCCTGGTGCCAGCGCAGGCGGGCGTCGCGGAGTTCCTCCAGACCTTCAAGGAATTCCCGCCGCGCCAGAAGGCCGCCAGCTTCGGCGTGGACCAGGTGATGGAAAAGATGATGGACGCGGCCGGCGGCGGCCAGCGTTAGACGGCCACAAGCCCAACCAGCCCGGAAGCGTGCCCAGGCGCCTTCCGGGCGCCTCACCGTCGATTCGTCATGGATGCCAAGACGCTCGTCCTGACCGCGTTCCAGATCGCGATCATCGGGACGGTGTTCAGCTACGGCCTTCAGGCCACCCGCGACGACGTGATCTACATCGTCCGGCAGCCGGGCCTGATGCTGCGCTCGTTGCTGGCGATGCTGGTGATCGTTCCGATCATCGTGGCCGTGTGCATCAAGCTGCTGGACATACCGCGCGCCACCGAGGTCGTGCTGATGGCGCTGGCCATCTCGCCGATCCCGCCGCTGCTGCCGAAGAAGCAGCAGAAGGCCGGCGGCGTGACGCCGTACGGGCTAGGCCTGCTCTTGCTGCTGGGGCTCATCTCCATCGTGACGGTGCCCCTGTCGGTCATTGCGCTCGATCATTTCTTCGAGCAGCCGCTCTCGACGCGCCCGGACAGGATCACGAAGATCATCCTTGCCATGGTGGTTGCGCCGCTTGTGGCCGGGCTGGCGTTCTCCAAGCTGCTGCCGCGCATCAGCGAAAAGCTCGTGAAACCGCTGCGCCTCATCGCCACCGCCCTGCTGGTCCTCGGCACGCTCGCGTTGCTCGCCGGCACCTGGCACGCGATCTGGGATGCCACCGGGCACTGGGCAGTGATTTCGATCGTCGCTTTCATCGTTCTCGGCCTGCTGGTCGGCCATCTGCTGGGTGGGCCCGACCCCGACACGGCCTCGGTGCTGGCGCTGTCCGCTGCATCGCGGCATCCGGCGATCGCACTGGCAGTGGCCTCGAGCAACTACCCCGGCGAACAGTTCGCGCCAACGCTGATCCTCTACGTCCTCCTGAGCGCGGTGGTGTGCCTCCCCTACGTGGGCTGGCACAGACGCCGTGCAAGACAGGAGCCTTCTTCCCAGTGACACGGAGGTGACGACCCATGGCTTCCTCTCCAAAGGCGCCTGACGAGAGCACCCAACTGGCACGCGAACGGACCACGCTCGCGGTCGAGCGCAGCTTCCTCGCGTTCGAACGCACGCTCATGTCATGGCTGCGCACGTCGCTGTCGATGATCAGCTTCGGCTTCACGCTGGTGAAGTTCTTCGAATACGTCGTGGACCAGCGCGGCACACCCATCGTCGGACGGCTGGGCGCAACCTGGTCGCCAAGGGCGCTGGGACTGAGCATGGTGGCGATCGGCACCGGCGCATTGCTGCTCGCGGTGATCCAGCATGGTCGCCGCGTGAAGGCACTGCAGGCCCAGGGGCTTGTAGCGCAGTGGAACCTCGCCTACTGGGTCGCCATCCTGGTGGCCGCGCTCGGCATGTTCGCGCTCGTCTCGATCGTTTCCGGGGCCTAGGCCGGAACGACATGAACTTCTCCGCGGGCTCGCTCTGCGCTGCGCTGGTCTTCGCGCTCGCCTACGGTGCGGGCGGCTGGTTGTCGGCGTCGGAAGCGGTGGAGCGCTTCTGGATGCGTCGCCGATGGATCTCCGCGGCGGCAGGTATCTCGGTGGCCTACGTCTTCATCGACGTGCTGCCCGAGCTCGAATTCCAGCGACATGCGCTCGTGCAGGCCGCCAACATCGAGTTCCTCGCGGAGCAACGCATCTACATGCTGGCGCTGCTGTCGTTCGTCGTCTTCTATGGGCTCGAACACATCGTGCTTGTCAGCCGCGATCGCCGTCGGCAGCTTGCAGGATCCGGCGCAATCGATACCGAGTACCTGCTTCAGCTCGCAGGCTATGCGGCCTACAGCGCGCTGATCGGCTACCTCCTCATCGAACGCGCTGAGCGTGGCGCCTTCTCGCTTCTGGTCTATGCAATCGCAATGGCCGTTCACTTCCTCATCGTCGATCACGCGCTCGAAGAAGAACACGGAGAAGCCTATGGCCGACGCGGCCGCTGGATCCTTGCATCGAGCGTTCTCGCCGGCTGGCTCGTCGGCGTGCTGATGCCGTTATCGGAAGCGATGGTCGCGCGACTCTTCGCCGTGCTGGCCGGGGGCGTGGTCATCACCAGCCTGCGCGCGGAACTGCCTGACGAACGCGAAGGCCGGTTCTGGCCCTTCTCAGTGGGCGCAATCGGGTTCGCGCTGCTTCTGCTAGCGGCCTAGCGTGCCCGTCAGGGCAGCGAAACGCCCCCCGCCTCCGCCGCCGCGCGAACCTGCGCAGGCCAGTTGATGTTGCCCGGATCCTGCCCGCTTGCCATGCCCATCAGGTACGCGGGCTCGGCCGCGACATTGCGGAAGCCACGCGACACGCCCGGCGGAATCGCGATCGTGTCCCATGTCTCGAGCACCACGCTGCGCTCGCCCGCCGGACCCCAGAACACTTCCCACCGCCCGGACAACGCGACGAACACCTCCTGCGTCAGATGGTTGTGCAGCGGCGCCGACTTGCCTGGCTCGCAGCGGACGATGTTGAGATGGAAGCCTTCCGCCTGCAGCGGTGCGGCCGGCGGCGTCCCCAGCACGCGGTAGGTCGTCCGCTCGCAACCCGGGATGCCCGCATCGACATAGTCGTCCGTCGCACGCAGCGAACGGAACCGAGCGAGGCGGGCTTCCATCTCGGCGACAGTGGGGTTCGCGTCGGTGATGGGCGCTGTCATTGACATGGGGACCTCCATGTTCGATCGTGCGGATGATGCCGCCCCTTCGGGGCGAACGCAAAGCGCTGCCTTGTGATACACCGCCACGACGATGAACCAGAACGCCTCGCTCCACTACGACCGTCTCAGCCAGCTCTTTCATTGGGTCACCGCCGTGGTCGTGACCATCGCATTCATCCTCGGGCCGGGCGGCTTCGGCCGCATGATGCGCCAGGGGGTCGACCCCGCCACCCGCATCGACATCGTCTGGCACGAGTCACTCGGCATTCTGGTGCTGGTGTTGACCGTGCTGCGTCTCGTCTGGGTCGCGCTTCGTCCGGCCACTCCGCGATTCGCAATGCCCGGGTGGATGCATGTGGCATCCAAGATCGTGAACATCGTGCTGTGGGTGCTGCTCCTTGCATTGCCCGCCACTGCGTTCCTGGCCCTGGGGAGCGAGAGTCATCCGCTCACGCTGTTGGGTGGCGTGCGCGTCGACAAGATGCCACTCATTGCCGAATCCGCCATCGCGGGTCTCGCCGATTGGGGCGACGTACACAAGTTTCTCGGCGATTCGATCATGTGGCTGGCCGGCCTGCACGCCATTGCCGCGATCTTTCATCACGTCGTGCTCAAGGACGGCGTGCTATCGGCGATGGTCTCCCAGCGGAAGTCCGGCTGAACGGCTGAGCAGCTGACGACGGGACGCGGCCTCGCTGCACCAAGGTGCAATAGACGAGGCGCGGGCAAGCTCCCCAGAATGCCCTTGGGCATTCATCACCTCCGCACCTGCAGTCGGCATCCCACCGATCGAATTGCAGCTTCGGCTCGCCGGGCCCCCTGCGGAGACTCCTAGGAGAGCATCGTGAAGCGCAGCACTTTGATCGCAATCAGTTCGTTGGGCGTCCTGACCTTGTTCGCGCAGCAGCATGCGCCCGCATCGGCAGCGGAATCCTCCGGCAGCGCCGCAAATCTGACGCGGCCCTCGCCCGACATGGCGATGTCTCTCGAATACGCCAAAGTGCTTGCGGCACAAGCCTATGTGTGGGGATGGCCACTGGTGAACATGGTCAACCGCTTTTCCACCATCACGCAGGCGCCGCAGCCGGGCCTGATGAATGGTGTGCTGCCTGTCGCGCCTGCGGGAAGGCTCGCGATGCTGCACGACTACATCGATCCGTCCGAGACCTTCGTGACTTGCCCCAATCAGGACGTGTCGTATGGCCTTGCGTACTTCGATCTCAGCAAGCAGCCGGTGATCCTGCAGGTACCCGACTTCGGCAAGCGGTTCTGGGTCTATGCCATCTATGACCATCGCACCGACCAGATCGGTCAGCTGGGCAAGCCCTACGGCAGTAAGCCAGGCTTCTACCTGCTCGTCGGGCCCCACTGGAAAGGCAAGGTGCCTCAGGGCATCAACGGCGTGATCCATTCGAGCACGGCGATCGCCAACGTCATTCCGCGTGTCTTCGTCGATGACACGCCGGAGGACAAGGCTGCAGTGCAACCCGTGCTGAACAAGATCAACGTCTATCCGCTCACCGAATTCAACGGCAAGGTCAAGGAGATGGACTGGGCCAAGCTGCCGACCTTCTCCGGCGGCGCGAAGTCCGAGGGCGAAACCAGGTGGGTGCAGCCCGAGAAGTTCTTCGACCAGTTCGAGACCGTGCTCGACCAGGTGCCGCCGCTGCCGGGCGAGGAAGCCATGTACGCCAACTTCAGGGCTTTGATCGACATCCGGAAGAAAGACGACGCCATCCGCAAGGCCATGGACGAAGTCGCCCAACAGACGGAAGACACGGCGATCAAGTCGATGTTCAGGTGGTCGGTCAACGGCAAGCCGGCCGGCAACGGATGGAACCGCTCGCTGCACAACGCCGAGTGGGGCATCGACCACTACCAGCGCACAAGCACCGCGCGCTCGAACATGTTCGACAACCGTCCGACCGAGACGCAGTACTTCTACACGGACAACGACGAGAGCAACGCTCAGTTGGACGGCAAGTCGCAGTACACCGTGACTTTCCCGAAGGGCCAGACGCCACCGGTCAAGGGATTCTGGTCGCTGACGCTCTACAACGAGCATCACCTGTTCGCGCCCAACGATCTCAAGCGCTATTCGCTGGGCACCAAGAGCAAGTCGCTCAAGTACAACGACGATGGATCGCTGACGCTCTACATCGGCCACGCATCGCCGGGCAAGGACAAGGAGTCCAACTGGCTGCCTGCGCCTGATGGCACTTTCTCTCTCTACATCCGTGCCTACTGGGGCGAGAAGCCAATCATCGACGGCAGCTGGAAGCCGCCGGTGATCAAGAAAGCGGTCTGACCAAGTGACGACCCAACTGCTCTCCACTTGCCTGGGCACCTTCCCGCGCGTCGCGACGAACCTGTCCACCCCGCTTCGTTGCGCAGCCTGCTTCACATTGCTGGCGGCCGCACCGCTTGCCACGCACGCACAAAGCGACGAGGACCTGGCCAAGAAACTGTCGAACCCCGTCGCAGCGCTGATCAGCGTGCCGTTCCAGTTCAACTACGACCGAAAGATCGGCAGTGACGACGGCCACAAGACCTACATGAACTTCCAGCCGGTCGTGCCGATGTCGCTCAACGCGGAGTGGAACGTCATCAGCCGCACGATCGTGCCCGTGGTGAGCCAGACCGACGTCGTGCCGGGATCGAGCCAGTCCGGGCTCGGCGACACCACGCAGAGCTTCTTCTTCTCGCCCAAGGCGCCGGGGCCCGGCGGACTGATCTGGGGCGTCGGCCCGGTCCTGCTGCTGCCCACCGGCACCGAGCCCGAGCTGAGCGCTCGCAAGTGGGGCGCGGGCCCCACCGCTGTGGTGCTGAAGCAGGATGGCGCCTGGACCTTCGGCGCGCTGGCGAATCACATCTGGGGCGGCGGGGGCGTGCAGTCGCGGCCGCCGGTCAGCAGCACCTTCATTCAGCCGTTTCTTTCGTACACCACGAAGGATGCGTGGACCTACACGCTGAACTCTGAATCCACCTACGACTGGCGCAACAAGGATTGGCAAGTGCCGGTCAACGCGTTGGTCACCAAGCTCATCAAGGTCGGCGACCAGCGCATCAGCCTCGGAGGCGGCGTGCGCTACTGGGCCGTGAACACCGACTCAGGGCCGCATGGCTGGGGCTTCCGCCTCGTAGCGACCCTGCTCTTCCCCGAGTAGCTGCGTCGCGAGCCAGACCATGATGAACTTCCTGCGCGCCCGGGGCACCTCGCTTGGCGTCGTGGTGCTGGTCATGTGGCTCGTCACCGCGTTGCAGGCCGGGATCTCGTACAGCGTGGGAGAAGGCGCGTTGAGCAACCTCGAGCCGGGTGCGTTCCACGTGCTCATTCCCGTGGCCTTTGCGCTTCGCATTGCACTGTTGCTGCTTCTCGCACTGCTGTGGCTGCTTGGGCGCAAGCGTGGGCTGTTCCTCGTCATCATTGCCGCCAATGCCTACTTCACGCTGGCATTGCTGCTGGACGTCATCGCGCTCATGCGGGTGCTCGGTGGGCTGCGGCAGGCCGCCGCATCGCTCCTGATCGACGCGGCGTTGATGAGTCTTTCGAACATGCTCATCTTTTCCATCTGGTACTGGATCGTCGACCCACCGGGCGTGGAGGAAGACCCTCTCGAAGACGAACCCTGGGCGTTCCTGTTTCCGCAGCGAGGAGGCCCGCTGCCGCACTACGAGAACTGGTCTCCCGGCTACGCGGACTACCTGTTCATCGGCTTCACGACCAACTTCGCATTCAGCCCGACCGACGCATTGCCGCTGACGCGCACCGCCAAGATGCTCATGCTGGTGCAGTCGGGCATCTCGGTGGTGATCGTGACTGGCATTGCCGGCGGAGCGATCAACGCGCTGGTCGGGAGCGCGTGAGATCAATGAAACAACTCTGACGAAGACAGATAGCCCTTGCCCTGTCCGCCCGCGGTCAGCAGCCGGCCATCCGACAGCAGCGTCGTCGTGTGGGAAGCACGTGCGTGCACCAGGTCGCCTGTCGCCGACCAACTGCCTGCGGACGGATCGAAGGCCTCCGTGGAAGCGAGCGACTTGCCATCGCCACCACCCGCCGCGATCACCTTTCCATTGGCCGTCGCGCTGACGGTGTGGAAGTAGCGCGCGCGCGCGAGCGGCCCGGCCGGCGACCACGTACCTGCCGCGGCATCGAAGACCTCGGTCGAGGCGAGTGCGGATGTGCCGTCGTTGCCGCCCGCGACCAGCACGCGCCCGTTCTGCAACAGCGCGGCGCCTTGCAGGCTGCGGCCCTGCCCCATGCTGCCGGTCGGTGACCAGAGGCCGCTCGCCGGGTCGAAGAGCTCGGCAGAAGCCAACCTTGCGGCGCGCGATCCGCCGCTGCCCACGCCGCCCGCTACGAGCACGCGGCCGTCGTTCAGCAAGGTCGCGGTATGGAATGCACGCGCCGCGCTCATGCCGGGCGCTTGCGACCATGCGCCTGTGGCGGGGTCGTACAACTCGGCCGTGGCGGTTGAAGAGCCTCCCCTACGCCCGAAGCCTCCGACGACCAGCACCCGACCGTCGCGCTGCAGCGTGGCCGTCGCGTTCTGCCGCTCCTGGCTCAGATTCCCGGCCGGCGACCACTGGTCCGCAGCCGGGTCGTACACCTCGGTCGACGTCAGCACGCCGCCCGATCCGAAACCGCCCGCCACCAGGACCTTGCCGTTGCCGAGCAGCGTCGCAGTGTGGCGGATACGGCCCCTGCCGTTCATGGCATCCGCAGGCGCCCACTCGCCACGCAGCGCATCGAGCACGGTGATCGCAATCTGCACGGTGATGCTGCCCGCGCTGTTCGCGGCAGTGACGACATAGGTCGTCCCGGGCCACGCGCGTCGTGGTGCTGCCCGCTGGATTGCTGGCGACGACTTCGTAGACGGTCGTGTGAGAAGTCTCCGTCGGCGTGCCGGTGATGACACCCGTCGTCGGGTCGAGGCTCAGGCCAGAAGGCAGGGCTTGCCGCACGCTGTAGCGCGAGACCGGACCGGCGCTCGAGGTTGGCGTGTCGGGGACGATCGGCGTCCCCTCCGCGTAGACCACCGATGCATCGCGGTAGGTGAGCCCTTCAGGCGGCTGCGACCCGGTATTGAACGCGAACCCACCGCTCACGAAATGACTTCATCCGCCCGAAGTAGCGCACTCTGCGGGATGGTCAGGCCGATTGCCTTTGCGACCTTCAGGTCGATGACGAACTCGAGCTTTGTCGGTTGCTCCAGCGCCAGGTCGCCGGGCTTCGCGCCATTGAGTATCTGCACCACCATCTCTGCCAAACGACGAAACAGCGCCACGCCGTCTGGTCCGTACGACAGGAGGCAACCCAGGCCGCGATAGCCCGTGATCACGGGTATGCGTTGCTCTGCCTCGAAAGCAACCCAGTCGTCTCGTAGCCCCGCGTTCACCTGCTGCGGAAGGAGGAGCACGCCATTCACCCCTTCGCTCTTGATGGTTGAAACCGCCGCGGGGAAATCGGTGACCGCGTTGATGTCCAGCGCGATCGCGGAGAGCCCAAGCGATCGCGCTCTTTCGCGGTAGCTCTCGAATGTCGCCTCGATGCGTGCAGTGCTCAGGCCCGACAGTCGCCCACATTCCGGACAGCGGGAAAGCGCGATCTTCGTGACGCCCGGAGCCGCAGCCTTCAACAGCTCGATCTGCTTCGGAACGAGGTCGCCGGAGAAGCCCGACATCCCGGTGACCTGCCCACCCGGGTGAGCAAAGCTCGCGACCAGGCCCGTGCCAATCGGGTCGATGACGCCGAACATGACCACAGGGATGTTGCCGCCGACATCGACCATGGCACGTGCGGCGGTCGAATTGCCGACGACCAGGTCGACGCCCTTGTCGCGCATCTCCTTGGCGAACTCTGCGTACCGTTCGTTCTTTCCTTCTGAGAAGCGCCAATCGATGGTGAGGTTCGTGCCCACCACGAAGCCGAGTTCGCCCAGCCGGTGGATGAACGCCGCCAAGATCCGATCGTCGTCGGCGGAGTTCTTTGCCGTGAGCCCGATGTAGGCGATGCGATACGTACGACGCGGAACCTGGGCCAGGGCAGCCGTGCCGATGGCACATGCGAAGCCGGAGACAAGTCGACGACGACCAATCATGACCCCTCCTCGCGTCTGAAGGTCCGCACTCGGAGTGCGGGAGACGGCGGATTCGGATCATGCAGACGCCGAAGCCTTCAGGTCAAGGGAAGGGTCATGGTCAGCATTCAGTCAGGCAAACAGGCTCACGGTGCGGTGTTTGCCGCGAATGTCTCGCGGTGAGCATCCCAATAAGAGGAGACGCTCCATGACGATAGGCATCAATCTGAACGGAAAACTCGTGCAGGTGAAATCCGAGCCCGACACACCGCTGCTGTGGGTGATTCGCGATGAGATCGGGCTCACCGGCACCAAGTTCGGCTGTGGCGCTGCACTGTGCGGCGCATGCACCGTTCACCTGGACGGCGTGGCCGTTCGCTCTTGCCAGACCCCTGTTTCAGTCGCTGCCGGGCGCAAGGTCAGCACTGTCGAGAGTCTCTCCCGCAACAACACGCACCCGCTGCAGAAGGCATGGATCGCGCATGACGTTCCCCAATGCGGCTACTGTCAGTCGGGCCAGTTAATGAGCGCGGCAGCGCTACTCAGTACCAACAAGAATCCGAGCGATGCCGACATCGAAGGCGCCATGAGCGGCAACATCTGCCGATGTGGCACCTATGGCCGCATCAAGGCAGCCATCAAGTCGGCAGCGGCCGAGATGCGCCGCGCGTGAGGAGATCACCATGAACTCCAACGCCACCCTCGACACCCAATCCACGGCTGCACTTTCGCGCCGTGGCTTCTTGCAGACCACCGCCTTCGTCGGCGGCGGCCTGATGCTCGGCGTCGTCCTGCCGGGCTTCGTCGGCGATGCCCAGGCCGCGGGCACGCTGCATACGCCCAATGCCTGGGTTCACATCGCTGACGACAACACCATCACGCTGCTGTCGGCGCGCTCCGAAATGGGCCAGGGCGTCTACACCTCGATGCCCATGCTGATCGCGGAGGAACTGAACGTCGACATCCACAAG
Source organism: Variovorax sp. Sphag1AA (assembly GCF_014192575.1). Classification (GTDB taxonomy): domain Bacteria; phylum Pseudomonadota; class Gammaproteobacteria; order Burkholderiales; family Burkholderiaceae_C; genus Variovorax. The sequence goes on from NZ_JACHYC010000004.1 coordinate 504,363, forward strand.
ATCAAGGTCGCGATCGCGCCGCCCAACACAAAGCTGTACGGCAACGCGCTGCTGGGCGGGCCGCAGCTCACTGGTGGTTCGACCTCCGTGCGCGACGGTTGGGAAAAGCTGCGCATCGCCGGCGCACAGGTGCGCGAGATGCTGATCACCGCCGCAGCGGACAAGTGGAAGGTCGATCGCTCCACGATCACCGCCAAGGACGGCGTGCTGCACGGCCCCGGCGGCAAGAAGGCAACCTATGGCCAGCTTGCCGCGGCGGCATCGCAGTTGCCCGTGCCTGAGAAGGTTGCGCTGAAAGACCCGAAGGACTTCACCATCATCGGCAAGCGCACCACGCGCCTCGACACGCCGGCCAAGACGAACGGCACCGCGGTATTCGGCATCGACGTGAAGCTGCCGGGGATGGTCTACGCGTCGCTCGAACAATGCCCTGTCATCGGCGGCACGGTGAAGAGCCTCGACGCCACGAAGGCCAAGGCGATGCCGGGCGTGATCGATGTCGTGCAGATTCCCGATGGCGTCGCGATCGTCGCGGACTCCTGGTGGCATGCGAAGAAGGCGCGCGAGGGCCTGACCATCGTGTGGGACGAAGGTCCCGGCGCGACGTTGAACGACAAGGCCATGCTGGCGGGCATCCGTGCCGGATCGCCGTCGGACACCGTTCTGCCGCTCAAGGCCGTGGGCGATGCGGATGCCGTCATTGGCAAGTCTGCAAAGGTCGTGAAGGCCGAGTACACGATGCCGCTGCTCTCGCACTCGCCGCTGGAGCCAATGAACTTCACCGCGCACGTGCATGACGACAAGGTCGACCTCATCGGCCCGACGCAGTGGCAGGACGCGGCGCAGGCCACCGTCGCCAAGGTTCTCGGCGTCAAGCCCGAGAACGTGACCTTGCAGACGACCTTCCTCGGAGGCGGCTTCGGTCGGCGCATCGACATCGACTACATCATCCAGGCCGCGCAGATCTCGAAGGCGGTGAACAAGCCGGTCAAGCTGCTGTGGACGCGCGAAGACGACATGACGCACGACTTCTATCGCCCGCAGTCGGTGCACCGGCTCACCGCTTCGCTCGGTGATGACGGCAAGCCGACGGCGATGACGTTCCGGATCATGTCGCAGTCGGTCACGGCGCGGATCTTCCAGTTGCCGCCAGACGTGCAGGACCCGCTCATGACCGAGGCCGCGATGGCGCCCTACGAGATTCCGGCGACCAAGCACGACGTCGTCAAGCACGATGCCGGGATGCGCGTGGGCTACTGGCGCTCGGTCAGCCATGCGCTCAACGCCTTCGCGAACGAGAGCTTCATCGATGAACTCGCCGCGGCCGCCGGGCAAGACCCATACGCCTACCGGATGTCACTGCTGGCCAACAAGCCGCGCTTTGCGAACGTGATGAAGATGGCCGCCGACAAGGCCGGCTGGGGCACGCCGGCACCTGCTGGACGCTTCCGCGGCATGGCGCTGATGGAGGGCTACGACACCTACATGGCGCAGGTGGCCGAAATCTCCATGAAGGACGGCGTGCCGGTGGTCCACAAGGTCACCGTGGTCGCCGACCTTGGGCGCATGGTCAACCCCGATACGGTGGAAGCGCAGATCCAGTCGAGCGTGATCTTCGGCATGACGGCCGCGCTCTACGGCGAGATCACCATCGAGAACGGCCGCGTGCAGCAGACCAACTTCCACCAATACCAGATGGTGCGCATGAACGAGGCGCCGGTGATCGACATCACACTGGTCCCGAGCACCGAGAAGCCCGGCGGCATCGGCGAGCCGGCAACCGCGCTCATCGGTCCGGCGATCGCCAACGCCATGTTTGCCGCCACCGGCAAGCGTGTGCGCAGCATGCCTCTGACGCGCGACAACCTGCAGAACGCCTGAACGGAAATTGGACGAACAGGGCCCGGGATCTCCCCCGGGCCCGGAGAGCCGGCGAAACGCGCGTCGGGTGTCAGCGAACGAATCTGTGAACAGCTGCACCAAGACTCGCACCAAGCAGCTCGGCAGCCGTGAATCCAAAGGCGCTCGATGGCGCGATGCCTGCAAAGGTATCGCTGAACATGCGGCCGAACACCGCTGCAGGGTTGGCGAAGGATGTGCTTGACGTAAACCAGTACGCAGCGCCGATGTAGCAGGCCACCAGCGCGGACGCCTTGCCCACTGGCGAGCGCAGGATGACCAGCACCAAGCCCGCCGTCGCGACAAGTTCAGCCAACCATTGGCCCGGTCCGGACCGAAGCTTGCTGCTCCACTGGAAGATGCTCAGGTCGAACATGGCGTTGGCCAGCCAGGCGCCCAGCATGGCCCCCGCCAGTTGCGCAGCGATGTAGGGTGCCAGCTCGATCACCGGCAACTCGCGGCGCAGCGCCATGACCGCGCTCACTGCAGGATTGAAGTGCGCGCCGCTCAATGGAGCGAAGACTTCGATGAGGACGTACAGCGCGAAGACAGTGGCCAGAGTGTTCGCCAGCAGCGCAATGGCGACGTTGCCCCCCGCGAGGCGCTCGGCCATGATGCCGGAGCCGACCACCGCACACAGCAGGCCGGCCGTGCCCAACAGCTCGGCCAGCGCCTTGCGCCAAAGCGTCATGACTTGTCGACGCCCTCAAGCGGCAGATTGACCAACAGCTCCAGCCTGCGCCGGATGGCGTGCAGCGTCTGCCTGAACGCTTCCAGCTTCTGTTCTTCGGACCCTTGGGCTTCCGATGGGTCCGGGTAACCCCAATGCGCAGTGGCTGGATGACCAGGCCAGAACGGGCAGACCTCACCGGCGGCGTTGTCGCAAACGGTGATGACCAGGTCCATGTGCGGCGCGTCGGGCTTGCCGAACTCGTCCCAGGTCTTGCTGCGAAGCCCCTCGGTGGATACGCCCGCGTTGCGCAGTACTTCAAGTGCCATCGGATTGGGTTGCTGGTTCTCGCGCGGGCTACTGCCTGCGGAGTACGCCTTGAATCGCCCTTGACCCAGATGATTCAACATCGCTTCGGCCAGGATGCTGCGCGCCGAGTTGTGCGTACACAGGAAAAGGACGTTGAAAGGTTTGCCGTCAGCCATCGCAAGTCTCAGCAGCAGCCGTCCTGGGCCTTGACCGCGATGCTCACGGGCCGCCCGCTCGGGGCGCGCGGCGTGCAGCAAACGGCTTGGCCGACAGGTTGCGATTCCCGGAAGGTCGGGATGTTGTCCAAGGTTTGAAACTGCTCCCAGGCGATGCCTTGAGGGTCGGTGACCCAATGCTTCTCGCTGCGCGCATAGCAGCAGGTCGTGGTTCCTTCGTCCAGCAACGCAGCGTCGGCTGCGACGGCACGGCTCTTGAGTTCGGCGAGCTCTTCCGGTGTCTGCGCCTGCAGGCCGAGATGGTCGATGCCGGGCTCGCCACCCGTAGAGACGGCGAAGTTCACCGGTGGGTCGGTCAGCATCCACTTGGCATAGTCGGACTCGACGCGCGCTGGCTCGGCAGCAAAGAGCTTGGAATAAAAGGCGATGCTCGCCGCGAGGTCTTGCACCTTCAGGTGCACATGGAATCGCTTCATGGGGAAAGGTCCTTCAACACGAACAGGAGTTCACGGAGGCATCGACGGCGCACGCCTCGCCTTGGCAGCAGTTCTCTGTGAGATAGCCAAGGAGCGCATTCATGTGCTCGAACGAGGCGCGGTAGATGAGATTGCGGCCTAGTCGTTCCTGTGTGACAAGACCCGCATTCAGCAGCTCTTTGAGGTGGAATGACAACGTATTGGCCGGGATGCCCGAGCCCTCGGACATCACGCTGGGAGTCATGCCACGAGGGCCAGCAATGACGAGGGCGCGGAACACTTGCAGACGAGCGGCTTGTGCCAGTGCGGCGAGGGAGCGGACGACATCTTGTTCTTCCATAGTTCCATCATAGTGGAATTATTGGAGGCGTCAATCTGAGACCCGTCTGAAAGGCGACGCAACGTCCGCGTCGGCTTAGACTGATGTCATGCGGCGCGCCCCTGCAATCATCGGGTCGGCGATCTTCCTTGTGATCGCGCCGGGCACGCTCGCGGTGTACGTGCCGTGGTACATCACGCAGTGGCACTTCGAGCCTGAGCTGTTCCCCATCGCGCGCGTGATCGGCGGCATCCTGATCGCGGCTGGGCTGCCGATCTTGCTCGATTCATTCGCCCGTTTCGCGTTGCAAGGTCTCGGTACGCCGGCGCCCGTGATGCCGCCCACGCACCTTGTCGTCACCGGGTTCTATCGGTACGTGCGCAATCCGATGTACGTCGCGGTCACTGCGCTGATCATTGGTCAGGGCCTCCTGTTCGGCAGCGTCGCGGTGCTCGAGTACGGAGCGATCGTGTGGGCGGCCTTCTTCCTGTTCGTGCTCGGCTACGAGGAGCCGACGCTCAGCGAGCAGTTCCCTGAGGAGTACAAGCGCTACCGCGCGAACGTGCGACGGTGGATCCCACGCACCACACCGTGGCGCGGGGATCATTGAGCCGCGCTCCGGCGGTAAGTGCGTGTGCGGTCCGCTAGAACACGCGTCGCTGTTGGCCGCCGCTGCGGGTTCGCGGCGCTGGCGATGCCTCGATCGCCGCGCGCGCAACCAGCAAGCGCCGTTCGATTTCCGAATCGACGACTGCGTGCAGTGCCCTCAACTCGCTGTCGGTGAAATAGCGGCTGCTCTTGGGCACATCCACGGCGTGGTCGAGCAGGCAACGGACGCACGTGCGAGCGAGGAAGGCCTCGTTGACCGCTGCGGCGGCGTCCGTTGCTCGCTTGGATAGAACGGCGTAGGGAGAAGTCGGGGGGCGCGCGGGCGCGCAGGTAGGGTGTGCCATGAAAGGCCTCCAAGGATGGCGATTTGCAACAACCGCCGCACCCGCTGCTATTCGGAGGCGGCGACTCGAACGGGTTAGCAGACCGGGCCATCCTTGCGGAAACCGGCAGGCCCTCACGGGCCTCCCATCCGAGCCGCCAAAACTGGGGCACAGACAACGAAGCCGCACGAACTGCGGGACAGAACTGCGGCTTGCGTCGCAGGATGGCTATGGGCTGCTAAACCCGATCACGCTTTTGGCGTGACGAGCGGGAGTATATCGATCGGTCCTTTGCAACTTGGGCTCATGGTCATGTGCGCTTGCAAAGGCCTCATGCAACCCTGCTCTGCTCAGAACGCGTCTGCCGTGCGTTCCAGCGCCTTTCGGAGCACCTCGAAGATCACGGCCGTCGACCATCCAAAGAGCAGAACGCCATTCATTGCCGTCAATGGACCGAGCAACCGCCAGTCCGCCACCGGAACTACATCGCCGTAACCCAGCGTCGTGTAGTTCACGAACGCGAAGTACAGCATGTCGGTATTGGCGGGTGCAGCACCAACGAGCGTGTACACGAGCGACCAGACAAACACTTCAAGCGCGTGAGTGATCATCAGGATCGACACGGTGGGGATCATGACGACGATCAGGAACAGGGAGGGATTTGCTCTCTTTTTTGAACCCTCGCGGTGGGCGACGTGCACTGCCGTCGTCATCACGAGCGCGTGGATTGCGATGTTGAGCACGCAGACGATGCCACCAACGATGAATTGCCAGAGCATGTGTCACCTCTCATTGCTGATCGGACTATGCAGCCAATCTTTACGCGCAGCGACTCGCTTTTTACGTGGCTTTTATGAGTGCGGCCCTACGCTTCCGGCTCCTTCTAATCGCTCACAAAGAATGAAACAAGCCTTCGCGAAAACGCTCTCTCTGGCCTCTCTCGCCTTGCCGATGCTGGCAAGCGCACAAACCTCCGACGCTGCCACAGGGCAGGCAGCAGCCCCAGCCCAGAATCTCACGGCCAACGTTTCTCTGACCACGAACTACAAGTTCCGGGGCCAGGACCAGGATGTCCTCGGGCGCAACGACTTCGCCAAGACGAGCTGGTTCAAGCCCGCCATCCAGGGCGGTCTGGACTACGCGTTCGGCGACAGCGGCTTCTACGTGGGCAACTGGAACTCGAGCGTCAACTGGCTCAAGGGCAACTCGGTCGAGATGGACTTCTACGGCGGCTACAAATTCAAGGCCGGCGTGCTCGACCTCGACGTGGGCGTCTACCAGTACTACTACCCCGGCAGCACCGCGGGCAACACCACCGAGATCTACGGCGGCGCTTCCTGGAGCGACGAGCGCATCGGAACCTTCGCGGGCAAGTATTCGTGGACCGTTTCGAAGGACTACTTCAACTACGCGGGCCATCAGGGCGGCTCGGGCCTCGACGGCCAGAACACCAGCTACCTGAACCTGTCGTACTCGAAGGAAATCTTCCCCAAGCTCACCTTCAAGACGGCGGTGGGCTACACCTTCCTGACGAGCGACATCCGCAGCCTGGGCTACAGGAGCTACTTCGACTACAACGTGGGAGCCTCCTACGACTTCGGCAGTGGCCTGTCTCTCACCGGCTCGGTGCAAGGCGCTACCGAGCAAGCGGCCTTCAACCTGATCGCCGAGCCCGGCGTCGTCATCAACGGCATTCCCTTCGGCGTGACCGCCTTCTCGCCGAACAAGCCGCGATTCATCCTCATGCTGACCAAGACCTTGTGAGGCGGCGGCACCAAGTCGATGGCTTGATTTGCTCAGCCATCTCACGCACCATCGGCGGACTTTTGCCAGCAGCCCCCACAGGAGACCGACCATGGCACGCAAGTTTGCTTCCTCCGAACGACGGACCTTGGAAGGTCGACGGTGCGGTGCCAGTCGCTTGGCACTCGCCGTGACCCTCACCTTGTCCGCAGCCGCGCAAGCCCAGAACGCAGTGCCGGTCACAGTCGACAACTTCATTCGAGCGGAGACCGACCACTACCTGGCCACGAATGCCAAGGAGGCTGGTGGTCTCGGCAAGTTCTTTCACTCACGTGAACCGGCTTCGATCGACAAGCAGGCAGTGATTCGAATGAACCGGGACACGCTGTATTCGTTCGCGGTGCTTGATCTCGCGGCCGGCCCTGTGACGATCACGTTGCCCAATTCCGGCAAGCGCTTCATGTCGCTGATGGTCTTGAATGAAGACCACTATGTGCAGTTCGTCGCCTACGACAACAAGCCGCACACGATCTCTCAAAAGAACATGGGCACCCGGTACGCGTTCGCTGCAGTGCGCACCCTGGTGGACCCCAACGATCCAAAGGATCTGGAAGCGGTCCACAAGCTCCAGGACGCCATCAAGATCAGTCAGAAGGACACCGGCAAACTCGAACTCCCGAACTGGGACGAGGCCAGTCTCAAGGAGGTGAGAGAAGGCCTCCTGGCTCTTGCCAAGCACTCGGGCTTTGACCATGCGTTTGGAAAGAAGGAAGAGGTCAACCCGGTCCACCACCTGATCGGCACCGCCGCAGGCTGGGGAGGCAATCCCGACAAGGACGCGAGCTACAAGAGCTTCACCCCCGAGAAGAACGACGGGAAGACCGTCTACAGGTTGAACGTGCCAGCGAACGTCCCTGTCGATGCCTTCTGGTCAATCAGTCTCTACAACGCAAAGGGCTTCTTCGAGAAGAACCAATACGACGCTTACTCGGTGAATGACATCACGGCCAAGAAGAATGCCGACGGGTCGGTGACAGTCCAGTTCGGTGGATGCGACGGCAAGATTCCAAACTGCCTGCCCACTGTGGAGGGGTGGAACTACACGGCGCGCATGTATCGGCCGCGTCAGGAAATCCTGAAAGGCAGTTGGAAGTTTCCTGAAGCTCGGATCGTTGAGTAAGGGAATGAGCGTCAAGGATGGGCCGCATGAGACTAAGGCGGGCTATCGGCCACGACCGGACAGTCGGCGGCGCTGCAGATTTCGGATCGCAACGGACCCACGGAGATGATCTCCGTAGGCGCGGCATGACTCTCCTGGGGTGCGTCGCTTACTGAGTCTTTACCAGAGCACCTTCACCCCCACGCTGCCGTTGACGCCGCTGCTCGTGCGCGCGTCGCCGCCGATATCCCAGAGCTGCCCCACTTCTCCATAGAGGCTGGTGCTCTTGCTCAACTCCCAGGTGGCACCAGCGGCCAGTTCACTGCTGCTGCCGCCCGTGCGGCTGGTGATGTCGGTGCTGGCTGCGGGTCCGATGAAGCGCGTGATGTCGGTGCCGCTGCTGCGCTTGTAGAGGTTCACGCGCACATAGGGCTGCAACGTGCCTGCGCCGACGTCGTACTGGCCTTTGACTCTCACCCCAGCGCGGGCCATCCAGCTGCCATCGATATCCTGATGGATGGTGGCGCCGCTGATGGCGGTGTCATCGAGGCTCAGGTGCTGGTAGGTGATCTGCACCTGCGGCTCGATCACCCAACGCGGTGCGAGCGCAAAGCTCTGGCCCGCCTCGATCGAGCCCACCAGGCTGTCGCCCTTGCCCGTGCTCGACTGACCCAGCGACGGATACGCGGTGTAGCTGTGCCGACCCGCTTGCAGCACGCTGTCCACGTAGAGGCCTTCGCGGGTCCACGTGGCGTAGGCGCCCACGTATTGGCTGCGCAGATCGTTGTGGCCGGCCGCGTAGTTCACGACGCCGCGCGCAAAGCCACTCACATCCATGTCGCCTTCGAGTTGCCCGGCATAGAGGCCAGTGCGCCAGTTCGAATTGGCCCACAGGTCGGTGCCGGCCTGGAAGCCGGTCAGGCGACCACTGCTGCTGGGGCTGACCGTGCCTTGCTGTGCGATATCGCGATCTGTGCTGATGATGCGTCCCCAAGCTTGACGCTCGCCCAGCGCTGCACCCGTTGCCGCCCGCTCGTCGCCAACGCGCTGATGCATGTTGCCCAGCATTGCGAAATCGAACTCGCGGAACTGCTCAGGCTGAACGGCATACAGCGGCACTTCGGCGCGGTAGGTAGGCACCGGCCCGCGCGGCATGGTGGGATCCATGACCACCGAAATGGCCGATGAACGCAGATACCAGTTCTCGCCCGCGCCGCTCGCATCGGCCGCGTACAGGCGATATTCGTACGCCCCGGCGTCCACGTAGCCACCAGCGAGGCTGAATGCGTCCTTGGTGGTCTGCGCGGTGGTGGTGGCGCCGCCGGTGGCGGAGACCACCTCGATGCCGTTGCCGGTGGTCAGTGCGCCCAGGCCGCCAAGGTTGGTGATCTGGATCTTCGTGTTGCCGCTGGCGCTGGCTGTGGCGCCGCTCAGGACCAGGCGATCGCTCGCGCTGCTGCTGTCGCCGAGGGCCGTGCCCAGGCGCAGCGTGCCGCCGTTGCCGACGTAGGCGCCCGTGACGGCGAGCGTGTTGCCGGGCGTACTGCCGGGCAGGGAGACGACGCCGGCGTTGCTCAACGAGGAGAGCGTCTGGCTGAAGCCTGCGAGGTCGAGCGTGCCGCCCACGGCGACGGTGTGGGCCGAGGCGGCGCTGAAGACATTGGCCGCGCCCGCACGCAGCGTGCCGCCGGTGACGTTCGTCGCACCGGTGTAGGTGTTGGCGGCGGTGAGCGTGGTGGTGCCGCTGCCGATCTGGTTGACGTTCGTGGTTTCGGTAATCGGCACCGCGAAGTCGTAGTTGGCGGCGTTGTGGTTGAAGTTCAGCACCGCTGTGCCTGGCCCCCCCTGGATGGCCGGGGCGATCACGGTGCCGGGTGCCCCGGGCGCGTCGCCGACGGCCGCGCCGATGTTCACGGTGCCGGTGCCGGTGCCGGCACCAATGCCGCCCAGGGTGATCGCGCTTGCGGAGGAGATCGTCCCGCCATCTGCCACGGTCAGGGTCCCCGACCCGTACGCCCCCAAGGCAATGCCGGAAGTCGCCCTCAGGGTTGATCCGGCGCCGGTCACCATTCCCGTAACGCTGCCGGTCATAGCCCCGAGGTAGATCAAGCCGGCTTGCACCGTACCGCCGTTGGAGATCGCCAAGGTGCCGGCCTGCTGGAGATACTGGCTGCCGGCGAGGATTGCGGAACCAGCGCCGCTGACAACAACGTTGGCGCTCCCACCGTTATAGGCCCCGGCCGCTGTTCCACCCAGAAACACCCCGTTCCCGGTGCCCGAGGTGATGGTGACGATTGCGCCGTCCAGCACGTTGATGTTGGATTGCCCGGAAAAGCCTCGGAGCGCAATGGTGCTCAGCGTGGTGCCGCTGCCCCGCAGCGTCAGCGTGCCTGTCGTGTTCGCAGTGCTACCGACCAGCACGCGGCCAAGCAGACCGCTGCCAACGTAGTCCGCCCCTCCCTGCAGTTCCAACGACGCCCCGGCCGCAGACCCGATCGTTGTAGAGAGGTTTGCGTTCGTGGTGATCGTCACGTTGCCGTTCAACGCCGGCAGCGCCGAGGTGGCGGTGATCGCGGCCGTCAGGGTGATCGTGGAACTTGGATCCGTGCTGGCGTTCGCCTGGTTGATGGCGGTGATCAACTCGGCTTCATTCGTCGCCGCGAAGGTGGCCGCCTGCGAGACACCGCTCGCGGCCAGCGTTGCCACGGCGAGCACCGCACTCGCGCCGATGGCACGCCGTGTGCCACGTGCACGACCGCGCGGCGCACTCGCGTTCTCCGCCACCGCCACGCAGGCACCCAGACACGCATTCCAGACCGTTCTGTAGCTCCGATTCACGCGATCGCTCCTCTTCAAAAAACAGGTTTTGTCAATGAGGAGCAAACCGGAGTCGCGCCTCACAAAAGGGCGCGATCTTACATATGCAACTAAACGTTTCTCGACCGTTGATTTCGGTTGCATACAGCCGTGCAAGGCTATACGGGTCACTGGCTTGACAGCCGCCCAATCTCTCCTTTCAACATTCCAACCAACACCTCTCCCCTCGCCCGCGACATCCGCGAAGCCGGCACCACGATCCCCAGCGCCGCATCGCCGCACGACCCCACCGCGAACCGCATGCCGACACCCGCGATCCCCTTGGCGCTGATATGCGCATGCCCCAGCTCGCGCGTCTGGCGAATCCACCGCTGCAGCTTGCCCGCGCTCATGTTGTGGCTCTGGTATTCGGCCTGATGCCGCGCATAGTGCGCAGCAACGTCCTCGTCCGACATCTCGGCGAGAAACGAGAAGCTGGGAATCCCCAGCCCCAGCAGACGGATGCTGCCGACGGTCTCGAAGAAGCTGCGGATCGGATGCACGCCCTGTTCCAGATGCAGGCAATGGCTGTGATCTCCTGAGCGCACGACGAGGAACACGTGTTCCTCCGTGCGCCGCGCAAGCACCTTCATGGCGGGCAGGCAGCGCTCGATGATCGGTGCGCGCTGCATCGCGGTCAGGCCCAGCGCCATGGCCTCGATGCCGAGCCGATACAAGCCAGTGGTGCCATCGCGGCTGACGAGGCCTGCGCGCACCAGCGACGTGGCGATTCGGTAGGTGGTGGTGCGGTCGAGCTGCGCGGCTTCCACGAGGCTGGCGAGCTCGATGCCTTGTGCGTGGTGCGCAGCGACGTGCCGCAGCAGTTGCATCGCGCGGTCGATGCTTTGGGAGCCGCGCACAGGAGCCGTGCGGGCAGAGGTCTTGGCGCCGGTCATCGAGGGTAATCCCGCAGTAACGAGGTGAACTGTGCACATTGTGCACACGCACGCACTTTGAGATTGCGGGTGCGGGGCGGCTGGTCTGCAATGCGCATCAGCCACACGCAACCACTGCAAAAGTCCAACGATGACTCCGTTCCAATCCCGTCTTCATCCCGCTTCTGAGGCGTTCCAGGCGCAGCGCGCCGGCATGCTCGCGCTGGTCGACGAACTGCGCGCGCTGGAGCAGCGCGCCGCCGATGCCTCCGCGCGCGCCGCTGCCAGCTTCGACAAGCGCGGCGCCCTGTTGCCGCGAGAGCGGCTCGGGCGGCTGCTCGATGCGGGCCGACCCTTTCTGCCGATCGCGAATCTCGCGGGCTACGGCATGGACGATCCCGATCCGGCCGCGTGCGTGCCCGGCGGCTCGCAGATCGCGGGCATTGGCTTCGTGAGCGGCGTGCGCTGCATGGTGGTGGTGACGGATTCAGGCATCGATGCCGGCGCGCTCACCGAATCGGGCAACCAGAAGCTGATGCGCTGCCAGGAACTGGCGCTGGAGAACAAGCTGCCCTTCGTGCACCTGGTCGAGTCGGCAGGCTCCAACCTGCGCAAGTACCGGGTCGAGAAGTTCATTCGCGGCGGCGGCATGTTCTACAACCTCGCACGCCTGTCAGCCGCCGGGCTGCCGGTGGTCACGGTGGTGCATGGTTCATCGACGGCGGGCGGTGCCTACATGCCGGGGCTGTCGGACTACGTGGTGATGGTGCGCGGTCGTGCGAAGGCCTTCCTCGCCGGGCCGCCGCTGCTGAAGGCCGCGACCGGCGAGATCGCGACGGACGAAGAACTGGGCGGGACCGAGATGCACGCGAGCATCAGCGGCCTTGCCGAATACGTGGCCGAGGACGATGCCCACGCGATCGCGGTTGCGCGCGACATCATGGCCAACCTGGGCTGGCAGCGCGCTGAAGATGCACTCACCGCACAGCCGCCGCGGCTCGATCCTGAAGAACTCGCCGGCGTGATGGTGCTGGAGCACCGGAAGCCGATCGACATGCGCGAGGTGATCGCGCGCGTGGTGGACGATTCGGGCTGGATGGACTTCAAGCCGGACTACGGCGCAGCCACCGTCTGCGGACACGGCCGCATCGAAGGTCATCCGGTTGGCTTCATCAGCAACAACGGGCCGATCGACCCGGCGGGCGCGACGAAGGCGGCGCAGTTCATCCAGCTTTGCAACCAGTCGGGCACGCCGATCGTGTTCCTGCAGAACACGACGGGCTTCATCGTCGGACGGCACTCGGAAGAGGCCGGGATGATCAAGCACGGCAGCAAGATGATCCAGGCGCTGGCGAATTCGCAGGTGCCGCAGGTGACGATCCATTGCGGCGCGTCGTTCGGCGCGGGCAACTACGGCATGTGCGGACGCGCGTTTCATCCGCGCTTCTGTTTCTCGTGGCCCAACGCGCGCACCGCCGTGATGGGCGGCGAGCAGGCCGCAACCACTCTGGAAATCGTCGCGCGCCAGCAGGCCGAGCGAAAAGGCGCGGCGGTGGACGACGCCAAGCTGGCGGCACAGAAGCAGGAGATCGTCGCGAACTTCGAGCGGCAGGCGAGCGCCTTCTACACCAGCGGACATCTGCTGGACGATGGCGTGATCGACCCGCGCGACACGCGTGCCGTGCTGGCCTTCGTGCTTGCCACCGCACGCGAAGCGGCGCAGCGTACGACCCACCCCATGCAATTCGGCGTTGCGCGCTTCTGACGAGCGCCCGCCCATAGAGAGTCAGGAGAAAGCAATGATCTACACCGCCGAACACCGCGAGATGATGGACAGCATCCGTCGCTTCATCAGCTCCGAGATCGATCCGTTCGTCGACGAATGGGAAGCCGCCGAAATCTTTCCGGCGCATGAGCTGTTCCGCAAGATGGGCGGCCTCGGCTTCCTCGGCATCACCAAGCCGGAGGCGTATGGCGGGCTGGGGCTCGATTTCTCGTACGCCGTCGCGGCGGCGGAGGCGATGGGCTATGTGCGTGCGCAGGGCGTGGCGATGGGCGTCGGCGTGCAGTCGAACATGGCGACGCCTGCGCTGGCCGCCTTCGGGTCGGATGAACTGAAGCGCGAGTTCCTTGCGCCGGCGATCTCGGGCGAGATGGTGTGCTCGATCGGTGTGTCGGAACAGGGCGCGGGCTCGGATGTCGCATCGCTCAAGACGCGCGCCCGGCGCGATGGCGATGACTACGTCATCAGCGGCTCGAAGATGTGGATCACCAATGGCACGCAGGCCGACTGGATCTGCCTCTTGTGCAACACCTCCGAAGGCGGCTCGCCGCACAAGAACAAGTCGCTGATCATCGTTCCGCTGAAAGAGAACGGAAAGCGCGCGCGCGGCATCGAGGTGCAGAAGATCAAGAAGTTCGGCATGTGGAGCTCCGACACGGCGCAGATCTTCTTCGACGAAGTGCGCGTGCCGGTGCGACACCGCATCGGCGAAGAAGGCATGGGCTTCATCTACCAGATGAAGCAGTTCCAGGAAGAGCGGCTCGATGGCGCTGCGCGGCGGCTCTCGGCAATCGCGTGGATTCAGGAGACGGCCGACTACCTGCGCCAGCGACAGGCGTTCGGCCGGCCGCTGCTGGACAACCAGTTCATCCAGTACAAGCTGGCCGAACTGAAGACCGAGCTCGAAGCGCTGCGCGCGCTGGTGTACGTGGCGACGAAGACGTACATCGAAGGCGGCGACGTGGTGGAACTGGCCTCGATGGCCAAGCTCAAGGCCGGGCGGCTGTCGCGCGAGATCGCGGACTGGTGCATGCAGTTCCAGGGCGGCATGGGCTACACGTGGGACAACCCGGTGTCGCGTGCGTATCGCGACTATCGGCTGGGGTCCATCGGCGGTGGCGCCGACGAAGTCATGCTGATGGTCATCGCCCGCAATATGGGCCTGATGAACATGAACGCCTGAGGAGCACGGTCATGTCCGAATCCTCTTCAGACTTCAGACACATCGTTCTGCGCCGCCGGCAGGACGTGCTCTTCGCCACGCTGAACCAGCCGCAGACACGCAATGCGCTCTCGCCCGATGTGGTGGCAGAACTGGCGCGTGTGCTGGATGCGGCGGAATCCGATGACACGGTTCGCGCGCTGGTGCTGCGCGGCGGCGGCGGGTTCTTTTGCGCGGGTGGCAATGTGGGCAACTTCCAGTCGCGGCTCGATGCGGATGCGGTGAAGGGCGACGACCCCGTGGCGGCGCGCAATCGCGAGTTCGGGCACTTCATGCAGCGGCTTGCGGCACTGCCGGTGCCGGTGATCGCAGCGGTCGAAGGCGCGGCGATGGGTGGCGGCATGGGGCTCGCATGCTGCGCGGACATCGTGCTGGCGACACGCGACGCGAAGTTTGCGCTCAGCGAAACATCGCTCGGGATCATCCCGGCGCAGATCGCGCCGTTCGTGGTGGCGCGGCTCGGGCATCGCGTGGCGCGACGCCTTGGGCTCAGCGGCGAGCGCATCCACGGCGAAACGGCCGTGCGACTCGGCATGGTCGACGAACTCGCCTCCGACAGCGCAGCACTCAACGAACATCTGGCGCAATGGCTCAGCCGCATCGGTGCGTGTGCACCGCATGCCAATCGCGCGCTCAAGCCACTGCTGCAGCGCTGCGGCCACGAGGACGAAGGCGCGTTGCTCGACGACGCGGCGCGCCTCTTCGCCGCCTGCATGCGCGACGAGGGCGCGGAAGGCATTGCCGCCTTCCGCGAGAAGCGCGCGTCCGCATGGCGGCGCGAGTTCACCGCCGCCGATGTGCGCGAGGCACAGGCAACCACGCCCGCATCGGCCGCGTGAGGAATCCGTTCATGACCACCCCAAAACAGATCCGACCTTTTCATACCGTGCTCGTCGCCAATCGCGGCGAGATCGCGCTCCGCATTCTTCGCACCGTGCGCCGCATGGGCTACGGCACCGTCGCCGTCTACTCAGAAGCCGATCGTGAAAGCCCGCATGTACACGCCGCCGACCGCGCGGTGCTGATCGGCGGCGCAGCGCCGCGAGAGTCGTACCTGAACATCGCCTCGATCATCGAAGCAGCCCATCGTGCCGGTGCGGACGCGGTGCATCCCGGCTACGGCTTCCTGGCCGAGAACGAGGACTTCGCGGATGCAGTCGATGCAGCCGGCCTGGTGTTCATCGGCCCTTCGGGCGAGGCCATCCGGGCAATGGGCAACAAGGCGCAGGCCAAGCGGCTGGTGATGGCCGCCGAGATGCCGTGCATCCCCGGCTACCAGGGCGAAGACCAGAGCGACGCGGCTTTCGTGCACGCCGCAGCGGACATCGGCTTTCCGGTGATGGTGAAGGCCGCTGCGGGTGGCGGCGGGCGCGGCATGCGGCTGGTGAACGAGCCTGCCGCACTGCCGCAGGCACTGGCGTCCGCGCGCTCCGAAGCGGAGGTGGCATTCGGCTCCGGTGAACTGATCCTCGAACGCGCGGTGATCGCACCGCGGCATGTCGAGATTCAGGTGCTGGCGGACAGCCACGGGCACGTGATCCATCTCGGCGAGCGCGATTGTTCGGTGCAGCGGCGCCACCAGAAGGTGATCGAGGAAGCGCCCTCCCCAGCCGTCGATGCCGATCTGCGCGCGCGCATGGGCGAAGCGGCGGTCAAGAGCGCGAAGGCGATCGGCTACATCGGTGCAGGCACGATGGAGTTCCTGCTCGATCGTGATGGGCGCTTCTACTTCATGGAGATGAACACGCGGCTGCAGGTCGAGCATGCGGTGACGGAGGCGATCACCGGGCTGGACCTCGTCGAGTGGCAACTGCGCGTGGCGGCCGGCGAGCCCCTGACGATCCAGCAATCGGACGTACGCCTCGACGGCCATGCGATCGAAGTGCGTTTGACGGCCGAAGACGTGCCTGCCGGCTTTCTGCCGCAGACCGGACCGGTGCTGCGCTGGCGACCGCCCGTCGACGGCCATGACGTGCGCGTGGATCACGGGCTGCTCGAAGGCGGCGCGGTCTCGCCACACTACGACTCGATGATTGCCAAGCTCGTCGCGCATGGACCGACGCGCGACGAAGCGCGGCGCAAGCTGCTGCGGGCCATGGAGCATTGCGTGCTTCTGGGCCTGCCCAGCAACCAGGGCTTTCTCGCCGACTGCCTTGCGAATGCCGTGTTTGCCAATGGCAATGAAGTGCATACCGGATTCGTGCAGGCGCAGTTCGGCGCGGCGATCAACGAGCGCGCAACACCGGGCACCCGGACCATCGCCCTCGCCGCCTTCGGCGCACTGGCGGCTGAGATGCGGGACTCGGCACTGCGGATCGCGGGGTCGGCGCTGGGTCAGCAGCCCGCGCGACTGGTGCTCGCACAAGGCACTGCCCGTTGGGAGGTCCGGTTGCTGGCGCAGGCATCGCAGTGGCAGGCCACCGTCCGCCGCCTCGACAAGGAAGAAGCAGTGCACGCGTTTGCGCTCCGCGGCGCAGAGTGGAGCAATACCGACCGAACCGCTTTCAGCGTCGAATGCGACGGCATGGTCGAACGTTCAGTGCTCGCCTTGCAGGCCGATGCGGTGCACCTCTTCCACGCCGGTCGCGCATGGACCTTCGAGCGCGTCAGTGAACGCAAGAGCCGTGTCGCCGAAGGTGGCGGTGGCGCAGTGACGGCGCCGCTCACTGGCCGCATCGTCGACGTCGCGGTGCGCGAAGGCGACACGGTGCAGGCCGGCCAACGGCTGGTGGTCCTTGAAGCAATGAAGATGGAGCACACACTGACCGCGCCGATCGCAGGCGTCGTGGTGGAGGTCTGCGTGCAGGCCGGCGGCCAGTCGTCGAAGGGCGCACTCCTGCTGCGCATCGAAGAGGCAAAGGCATGAGCCGGACGATCCGCATCGGTGGCGCGAGCGGCTTCTGGGGAGACTCCGCAATCGCTACGCCGCAGTTGCTCGCAGTGCCGGGCATGCAGTACCTGGTCTACGACTACCTGGCCGAGACCACGATGTCGATCCTCGCGCGCGCACGCGCCAAGGACCCGGCGCTGGGCTACGCGACAGATTTCGTGCACGCGGCGATGGCGCCGAACCTGGCCGCGATCTGCGAAAAAGGGGTGCGCGTGATTGCGAATGCCGGCGGCCTCAATCCGCAGGCATGCCGAGATGCCTTGTCTGATGCGGCGAAGAAGCAAGGTCTTTCTCCGCGCATCGCCATCGTGACTGGCGACGACGTGATGCCGCAGTTCGAGCAACTGCGTTCGCAGGGCGTGGTCGACCTGCACACCGGCGAGGCACCACCGGCGGAGTTGTATTCCGCCAATGCCTATGTCGGTGCGCGCGGCATCGCGCAGGCGCTGGCGCTTGGCGCGGACATCGTCATCACCGGGCGCTGCGTCGACAGCGCGGTCGTGGTCGGCGTGCTCGCGCATGAGTTCGGCTGGCGCTGGGACGACTGGAACCGCATCGCTGCCGGCACGCTGGCGGGCCATGTGATCGAGTGCGGGGCGCAGGCCACCGGCGGACTCTTCACCGACTGGCAGCAGGTGCCGGACTGGGCCAACATGGGCTATCCGGTGATCGACTGTGCGGAAGACGGCAGCTTCATGCTGACCAAGCCCGAGGGCACTGGCGGGCTGGTTCATCCGGGCGCGGTGGCGGAGCAGATCCTCTACGAGGTCGGCGATCCCGCGAACTACCTCATGCCGGACGTGACCTGCGATTTCCGTCAGGTGCAGGTCCAAGCACTCGACGCCAATGCGGTTCGCGTGAGCGGTGCACGCGGACGTGCGCCCACGGCCACCTACAAGGCCAACGGCACGTGGCGCGACGGCTATCAGTTGCAACTCATGATGGCAATCCGCGGCATCGATGCGCCCGCGAAGGCGCGCAAGACCGCCGATGCGCTGCTGGAGCGCACGCGCGCGCAACTGCACCAGCGCGGCATGGCCGATTACTCGCAGACCTGTGTCGAGCTGCTGGGTTGCGAAGCGCTCTACGGCGCGAACGCACGAGCGCTTCCGACGCGCGAGGTGGTGCTGCGCATTGCAGCGCGGCATGCCGATCCGACGGGGCTTTCCTTCCTCCAGCGAGAGTGCGCATCGGCCGGCACATCGATGGGTCCCGGCACGCGCTCGTCCTTTGCCGGAAGGTCGGACATCCAGCCGGTGATCAAGGTGTTCTCGTTTCTCGTAGAGAAGGAACAAGTGGAATTGCAGGTCGAACTCGGCGGCGTGATCAAGTCGGTTGCCGCGCCGGCATCGGGGCCTGCCATTGCGCCGGAGCCGCTTCCGGAGCTGCCCTTCGCGCCATCGCCCACCGACGATGCCATTGAAGTGCCACTCGTCGCGCTCGCGTGGGCACGCAGCGGCGACAAGGGCGACGACGAGAACATCGGCGTGATCGCGCGCCGCACGGAGTTCGCGCCGCTGCTGCGCGCACAACTCGGCGCTGAGCAGGTCCGCGCGTACTTCTCGCATCTCGTGAAAGGCGAAGTCGAGCGCTTCGAGGTCCCCGGCTTCGACGCATTCAACTTCGTGCTGCATCGCGCGCTCGATGGGGGCGGCGTCGCGAGCCTGCGTTCGGACCCGCTCGGAAAGTCCTTCGCGCAGATGCTGCTGGACCACCCGATTCGCATTCCCCGGCACTGGGTCGACCAAGGCCTCGTGACCGCGCATCACTCATGACATGACGAACAACCCAGGAGACAACATGACATCGACGTATCGCCGCAAGATCCTTTCCGCTGTCGCTGCGGCCGCCGTGACGCTGGCTGGCGCGGGTGCGGCCTTCGCGCAGGACAACTACCCGAGCAAGCCGATCCGCGTGGTGGTTCCGTACACGCCGGGCGGTGTGTCCGACACGGTCACGCGCCTGGTGATGCAGAAGCTCGCCGAGCGTCTGAAGGGCACGATCATCGTGGACAACCAGGCGGGCGCGAACGGGCAGATCGGCTCGTCCAACGTGGCACGCTCGACACCCGACGGCTACACGCTGCTGGTGGTGGTGGCCGCGCATGCGATCAACCCGAGCCTCTATCCGAAGATGACCTATTCGCCGCTGCAGGATCTTCGCGGTGTGAGCGAGTTCGGCGCGATCCCGTTGCTGATGGTTTCGAGCGCGCAACTGCCGCCGAAGAACCTCAAGGAGTTCGTGGCCTGGGCGAAGGCGAATCCGCAAACCGCCAACTTCGCATCGAGCGGTGCGGGTTCGGGCGCGCATCTGGTGGGCGAACTCTTCTCGCAGACGACCGGTGTGCCGATGCAGCACGTGGCGTACAAGGGCATTGCGCCCGCGTTGCCCGATCTGTTCGCGGGCCAGGTGGCGATGATCTTTGACTCGGTGCAGACCATGATGCCGCAGGTCAAGGCCGGCAAGCTGCACGCGCTCGCCATGACGAGCGCCAAGCGCTGGCCCGCCGCGCCCGATGTGCCGACCATGGCCGAAGCCGGCTACCCCGGCATGACCGGCGGCAGCTGGATCGGCCTCCTGGCGCCCGCGAAGACGCCGAAGGAGATCGTCGCGAAGCTCAGCGCCGAGACGCAGAAGGTGCTGGACATGCCCGACGTGCGCGAGAAGCTGATCGAATACGGCATCGACCCCGTCGGCGGCACGCCCGAGCAGTTCGACGCCTTCATCCAGAGCGAGGCGAAGCGCTGGGCCGATGTGGTGAAGAAGGCCGACATCCGGCTGGAGTGATTGCAATGGCTGCTTCCATCCTCGAAGGCATCAAGGTTCTCGATCTCACGCGAGTGATCGCGGGGCCCTTGTGCACGCAGATCCTGGCCGACATGGGTGCGACGGTCTACAAGATCGAGAAGCCCGGCGAAGGCGACGACACGAGGCGCATGGGGCCGTTTCTGCCGGACGCGGAGACCGGTCGCGACAGCAACGATTCGGCGCTCTACCTGGCCTATAACCGCGGCAAGCAATCGATCACGCTCGACATCGCCACGCCCGAGGGCGCGCGGCTCGCGCAGGATCTCGCGGCGCGCTGCGACGTGGTGGTGGAGAACTACAAGGTCGGCTCGCTCGCGAAGTACGGGCTCGACGAGGCGAGCATCCGCAAGCGCAGGCCCGACATCATCTATTGCTCGGTGACGGGCTTCGGCCAGAGCGGGCCCTACGCGGCGCGACCCGCGTACGACTTCATCCTGCAGGGGCTCGCCGGTGTGATGAGCACCTGCGGGCAGCCCGAAGACGCGCCTGGCGCGGGTGCGATGCGCACCGCGATCCCAATCACCGATGTGGTGACGGGTCTCTACGCGACCATCGGCGTGGTCAGCGCGCTCTATCACCGACGTGAGACAGGCGAAGGCCAGCATGTGGATGCGGCGATGCTCGACGCTTCGGTGGCGCTGAACGGGCACCTCGCGCTCGGCTACCTGATGACCGGCAAGGTGCCGGCGCGCGTGGGCAACACGAACCCGATCGCATCGCCGTCCGAAGTGCTGACCTGCGCGGACGGCCAACTCATCCTCGCGGTGGGCAACAACGGGCAGTTCCAGTCGATGTGCCGCGTGCTCGGCCATCCGGAATGGGTAGAGGACGAGCGCTTCTGCACCAACGCGCTGCGCGTGACCAACCGCATCGCGCTGCGCGAAGTGCTGGCGCCGGTGCTGGTGAAGCGCCACCGCGCCGAGTTGCTCGCGGCCTTCGAAGCGGTGAGCGTGCCGTGCGGCCCGATCAACGACATGGCTGGCGTCTTCGAAGACCCGCAGACGCGCCATCGCGAGATCGAGTTGCACCTGCCGCACAGCCGCGGCGTGGAGGTGCCGAGCCTGCGCAGCCCGCTGCGGTTCTCAGAGACACCGGTGGAGCATCACGCTTCGCCGATGCTGGGTGAGCACAGCGCGCGCGTGCTGCACGACGAGCTGGGCATCGACGAGCGGCAGTTGCAGGCGCTGCGGGACCGGTCAGTCGTCTGAAGCCGCCCGGGCCGAGGGGGCCAGCTTCAGAAGACCCAGTGCACCTTGCCTCTGAGCGCCGGCGTCCATCCCTCGCAGTGCTGCTCGAATCGAAGATCGATCGATTTGAGCGTGGTGCCGCTGTAAGTCGCCTGGTCGACCACGAACCATCCGCGCAGGGTGTTGCAGCCGCGGCCCCATCCGAACCAACTCAGGCCACCGGTTGCGGGGTTGTTGAATGGATAGCGATTGAGTCCGCCGTAGTAGCCAGGCTCCAGCTTGGTCACCGAGTTCATGGTGACGAAGTCGCCGTCCCACGTGTTGACGCCGTACCCGCCTCTGACGGAGAGATGGGTACCTGTAATGGTTGCCGACATAGGCACGATGTCCGGGGTGAAGAGGTATGACGATCCGCCGCCGACATAGTCGCCCCGGTCGCTGGCCAGGTAGATGTAGTTTCCGGTGGCGGGCGTCGTCCCTGGAGCCGGTGCCCATAGTTCGGCGGGCGGCGGGTTCACAGGGCCTGGCGCTGTCGTCTTGTCGTAGGCCGTCCAGTGGATCTGCCCGCGCAGCGCTGGCGTAAAGCCTTCGCAGTGCTGCTCGAACGAGAGTTCAATCGCCTTCAGGACGTTGCCGACGTAGGTCACGCTGCTGATGGTGAAGGAACCCTTCAGGGTGTTGCAGCCACGGCCGTCCCCGGACCAACTCAGGCCGCCGAAGATCGGGTTGTGGAAAGGGTAGCGCTCCAGATTGGAATACGTGCCGACCTGCAGCTTGGTTGCCGAGCTCGGCATCTGGAAGTCGCCGGACCATGTCTTGTCGCCGACGACGACAAGACTGAAGCGATTGCCCGTCACCGTGACGTTGATGTTGGAGTTGGCGCGCGTGTACTCGTAAGACAGCCCTTTGCCGACGAAGTCACCCACATCGCTTTCGAGAAGGATGGAGTTCGGCGCAAAGTTTGTTGCCGTATTCGTGTCGGGATCGACTGTCGGCTGGGGCTCGGGACCGGGGTCCTGAGCTGGCGTTTGACTGCCGCTGGCAGGCGTGTTCGATGCAGCTGGTGTTGGCGCCGCTGCTGCTGGCGCAGTTGTCGTGGTTGCGCTGCTCGAGGAAGTCGGAATGAATCCTCCCCCTCCTCCACACCGCCGCCGCACGCAGTCACAGTCGCCGCGAGAACGATCGCGGCGACTCGTAGAGTCAGACCCCTCATTTTTGAATCCTCGATATTTTTGATGTTTCGCCGTCCCTCAACGGCGAGCTCTTCGAGCGGCGGCAAAGATACTTGATGTTGCATTGTGTTGCAACCAAAAGTGTTCATTTACATGGATACGCCTCAAACCGGGCATCGACGAATGGCAATTGCGACGGCTCCCGGAGCGGGCAATCATCTGGACCAGCCATCGGAGATGCACATGCCCGCCTCACCCGAACTCCCGAGCGCGACGGATCTCGCGCGCAGCAGCAACCGCCACTTCCCCGGCGAAAGCAGCGCCTATCGCGAAGCGCGCACCGCGCTGCTGGCCGAAGAGATCGAACTGCGCCGCCAGATCGAATACGTGGCGGCGCTCCGCCGCAAGCTGCCGCCCGGCGGCGTGGTACCGGAAGACTATGTGTTCCAGGGCGCGCACGGCCCGGCCAGCCTGTCATCGCTGTTCGGCAGGCACGACACCCTGGTGACCTACAACTGGATGTTCGGCCCGCAGCGCGAGCGGTCGTGCCCGATGTGCACCTCGCTCCTCAGTGCGTTCGATGGCGAGATGCCGGACATCCTGCAGCGCGTGGCCTTCGCAGTGATCGCGCGGTCACCGGTGACGAAGATGCTTGCCTTTGCGAAGGAACGCGGCTGGCGACATCTGCCGCTGTATTCGTCGCAGGGCACCAACTTCAACCAGCTCTATGCGTTCGAAGATCCCGATGCGAATGAAGACATGCCGGCGTTCAATGTCTTTCACCGAGAAGGCAACGTGATCCGCCACTTCTGGGGCGACGAGATGAACATGCAGACCGCCGACCCGGGTCAGGACCCGCGCGGCGCGCCGGACCTGATGCCGATCTGGAACATCCTCGACCACACGCCGGCCGGGCGTCCAAAGGATTGGTATCCCTCGCTCGACTACCCGGCTGCAGCCTGAGCCTGCCCCTGCGCGGCGAGCCGGTCCAGCGCGGCCACTTCGATGACGCCCTCGCGCGCCGCGGCAGCGAAGGTGTTGTAGTCATGCCGGGTCTGCTCGGCATAGGCAGCGGCAAAGCGCACCATCGCATCGTCGAAGACATCCGACTTGCCAAGATAGCCACCGATCAGCGCGGCATCGCCTGACTTGGCGTGCGCGAGCGCGAGCGCCCAACCGCAGAGGCCGCAGTATTCGATGAAGCCCGCGGTCGTGGTCTCGCCGGGTTCCAGGTCGATCCCGCCTTTCATGTCCCGCAGCTGGCGGATATAGAAGTCCACGCCGTCGATGTGCCCCCAGCCGAGAAAGATGTCCGGCGAACCCTGGATGAGCCGCTGGCCCATGACCACGCGCTGGCCCTGATTGCGCGGCTCGTCGCCACGCATGGGCAGATACGCGGCGAGCACGGAAGGCTGCGCCTCCTTCATCTGCAGGAAGAGCGGGTCGTCCTCGTCCCTGCCCTGCAGCAGCACCACCCAGCAGCGCGTACCGACGCTGCCTACGCCGACCACCTTCTGTGCCACGTCGATGACGCGGTAGCGCGACAGCAGCAGCCGGCGGTCGGGCGCAAGCGACTCGAGGTAGGCAACGAGGCAATGGCCGAGCGCCTCGCGCACCGGCCTGCCTGTGGAGGTGACCTTCGATCGCACGATGAACGGGTGCTGCTCGACGATGCGATGCCGCTCGTCCACGAGGTCAGTCATCTTGTCGAGCACCTGCATGTGCGTGCGCTTGCGTGCCTTCTCCAGCACTGCGGACGCAGCTGTATGAAACGAGGTTGGGAGGGATTCGATCAGCCGGTTGCTGTCGATGGTGTCGTACCAGACCTCCAGCGTGCCCATGCCGGCATAGCGCCGCATGCGCTGGCGGTAGCTCGACGCGGCCCGGTTCGCGGCCGCTTCGCTGTCGGCAATGCTGCCGCCGAGATGGTGGGCCGCCACATAGGCGCTGGCCGCGAGGCGCTTGATGTCCCACTCCCAGGGGCCGTGCCGGGTCTCGTCGAAATCGTTGATCGCGAAGACGAGCTGCCGTTCCGCCGATGCGAACACCCCGAAATTCGCGACGTGCATGTCGCCGCAGGCCTGCACTTCGAGACCGGTCGTCCGGCTCGGCGCGAGGTCTGCCGCCATCACGGCGGCCGACCCGCGCAGGAAGGCGAACGGGGACTGCATCATGCGCGCATGGCGCACCGGGATCAGGTCCGGAATGCGCGTGACGGCTTGCTGGCGCAGGATGTCCACGGGGTCGACGCCGGGCGGGCGCTCGAAGTCCGCGTGACTGGTTCGGGGAATGCGCTCTCGCAACGCCTTGCCGGCGGCCATGCGCTCTTCGACGCCGGGCCTTTTGGCCGTGAAAGCCCGCGTCAGCTCATCGGCCTGCACGGTGATGGGGCCGATCGCCGAGATCCCGTTGTTTCGCGCCATTCCTCGCTCCGTGATGTTGGGATGGCGAACATTCTGCTTCGTCCATGCCACATTGAGGAGCACTTCGTTTTGAGGCCGTCAGTGGTGCCGCCCCATCCGCCAGTCGCGCGGCGAGCGCCCGAACCGCTCCCTGAAGGCGCGACTGAAGTGGGCCGCGTCGCTGAAACCGCGGCCGTAGGCGATCTCGCCGACCGTGCGCCCTGCCTCGCGCGGATCGAGCAGATCGCGGCTGCAGGCTTCGAGCCGGCGGTCCCAGATGTATTGCGAGAGCGTCAGCGGCTCGCTCCGGAACACGCGGTGGATCTGGCTTGCGGACATGCCCAGGTCCCCCGCCAGCAGGCCGACCGATAGCGCGGGGTCGTCCAGGCGCGCATCGATGCAGCGCTTGATGCGCGCGAGATGGAAGGCGGTCAGGTTGCTGAGCGACGGCGACTGCGCCGCAGGCAGCGTCTGCAAGCCCGCGACGAGGATGTTGAGCACGCCATTGGCCACTGCCAGTGCGGAAGCCGGCTGCAGTGTGTCGATGTCTTCGCGCAGCGTGCGGATCATGCTGAGCATCAGATGGCCCGCGCCCTCGCGGCCCGATACGGTGGTGGCCGTCAGCGCCTCGGTATCGCGCAACTCGCTGCGCAGGCGCTCGCCGGGCAGCTTGAGCACGATCTGCTCGAACGAATCGTCGAACAGCAGTTGATAGGGCCGCGTGCTGTCGTAGAGCGCGAAGTCGCCCACGGAGAGCACTGCATCGCGCCCGTCCTGCCGCACCACGCCCTGCCCGCGCGCCTGGATGCTCACGAGGAAGTAGTCGTCCGACGAACGCGCGATGTGGCCCGGCGTGCGCATGACTTTCTGCGGCCCGGACGTGACCACCGAGACGTCGAGGCTGGGCAGCGTGTGCTGGCGGATGCTGCCTTCGAAGTCGCCGCGCCCGTCGGCAACCGGGTCGCAGCCAAGCTGGACGTAGACATTGCAGATCATGTCCGTCCAGTAGGCAAGGCGCTGGTCGCGGGAAACGACTTCGGTGCTGAGCAGCCGGTTCATCGGAGCTCCTTCAGGGGGCGGTTGCAACGCAGGATCAAGAACGCTGCGTGTCCGGGACAAGGCCGGCGCAGGCCGCGAACTTACGCTTCAAGCAACGGGCATGCCACAGCGCTAACCCGGAGAGTCGCTCTTTCAACCCACCCGGAGTTCGATCCATGTCCAGCAAGACCCATCCCCGCCTTCGCGTCGCCGCCGTGCAGGCTGCGCCCGTGTTCCTCGACCTCGACGGCACGATCGACAAGACGATCGACCTGATCGCGCAGGCCGCGCGTGACAAGGTGCAACTCATCGCCTTTCCGGAAACCTGGGCGCCGGGCTATCCGTGGTGGATTTGGCTGGATTCGCCGGCGTGGGGCATGCAGTACGTGCAGCGCTATCACGACAACTCGCTGGTCATCGGGTCGCCCGAGTTCGACCGTATCCGCGAGGCCGCCCGCAAGCACCGCATGTGGGTGTCGCTCGGCTTCAGCGAGAAGGCCGCGGGCAGCCTCTACATCGCGCAGGCGCTGATCGACGACCAGGGCAACGTGCAGCAGACGCGGCGCAAGCTCAAGCCGACGCATGTGGAGCGCACCGTGTTCGGCGAAGGCGACGGATCGGACCTCGCCGTGATCGAGACATCGATCGGCAACATCGGTTCACTCTCTTGCTGGGAGCATCTGCAGCCGCTCAGCAAGTACGCGATGTATTCGCAGAACGAGCAGATCCACTGCGCGGCGTGGCCGAGCTTCTCGCTCTATCGCGGTGGCGCGTATGCGCTCGGGGCCGAAGTCAACAACGCGGCGAGCCAGGTGTATGCGGCCGAGGGCCAGTGCTTCGTGATCGCGCCCTGCGCCACGGTGTCGAAGGCCATGCACGAGATGCTGTGCACCGATCCGGGCAAGCAGCAGATGCTGCTGGTGGGCGGCGGCTTCGCGCGCATCTACGGGCCAGATGGTTCGCCGCTGGGCACCAATCTGGCGGAGGACCAGGAAGGGCTGGTGGTGGCGGACATCGATCTCGGGATGATCTCGCTCGCCAAGGCGGCGGGCGATCCGGCGGGGCACTATTCGCGGCCGGATGTGACGCGGCTGCTGTTCAACAAGACGCGGCGTGAGCCGGTGGTGGTTCAGCGGAGTGCAGAGGTCGAGCCGGCGGGCTTCGAGGTTGCGCCCAAGACGGAAGCAGCTGCGAGCGCCTAGGCCTAGGCTGCACTGCGTTCGATGGCCGCACGCAGGTGCGCGGGAATCTCGATCGCCCGATGGGTTTCGAGAGACGTGGTGACCAGCACCTGCTTCATCCGCATACGGGTTTCGCCCTCCCCGTCGAAGCAATGCAGGCCGAGCGTGATCGAGCGCGTGCCGAGCTGTTCGACGTTCAAACCAAGGATCACGTTGTCGCCCATGCGGCTCACGGAGCGGAAGTCCGCTTCGAGCCGCACTGTGGGCAGGCCGATGCGCTGCTCGACGATGAGCTTGCGGTAGCCGATGCCGAGCCCGTCGTTGACCCAGTCCTCTACGAGGCCGTTGAACATCACGAAGTACTGCGGATAGAAGACGATGCCCGCCGGGTCGCAGTCGGAGAAGCGGATCAGCCGTTCGCGACGAAACTCGGCGCCAATCGACTCGGTCACGCGTTCTCCTCGGCCGAGGGCTCGTTACGCATCACATGCACTCGCAGTTGGCCGAGCTGCGCATAGAGCTGGCGCACGGTCTTCGTGTCGAGGCCCGAGAACATCTCCAAGATCCACTGCTCGTGTTCCTTGGCCATGGCCTCGAAGCTGCGGCGGCCCTTGGCGGTGAGGCTCACGATCCACGCACGGCGGTCGTCGGGACTCGGTGTGCGCGAGACGAAGCCTTCGCGCTCCAGTTCGTCTGTGAGGCCGGTGACATTGCCGCCGGTCACCATCAGGTAGCGCGAGAGCACGCGCATCTTCAGGCCCTCGCGGTAGCGATAGAGCTGCGCCATGTAGTCGAAGCGCGCCAGCGTGATGTCGAAACGCTCGCGCAGGCGCTTGCGGATCTCGGCCTCGATCTGCGTGGTGCTCGCGAGCATGCGCAGCCAGAGCTTGAGCACCGCATGGTCGTCGTGACGCGCGCGGGCTTCGTGGCCGAGTTCTTCCGCGTCGCTGAGCGCTGCGTGCGATGGGTCGTTTGTGCTGTCGATCATGGTGTGACTTCTCCTCCCGAAACGGAGATCGATTGTCCATTCATCGAGGCCGCGCCCTCTCCGCACAGCCAGCGCACCGCATCGGCCACCTCAGCCGGCTGCACGATGCGGCGCTGCGGATTGACGGCGGCGAATTCCGCCAGTGCGTCGGCTTCGCTGCGACCGGTCTTGCCGACCACGTTGGCGACGCTGTTGCGCAGGATGTCGGTCTCCGTATAGCCCGGACACACGGCATTGACGGTGATGCCCTTGCGAGCCACTTCGAGTGCGAGCGAGCGTGTGAGTCCGATCACGCCATGCTTGGCCGCCGTATAGGCCGACACATAGGCGTAGCCCTTCTGCCCCGCGGTGCTCGCGATGTTGACGATGCGGCCCCAGCCCGCGTCCAGCATGTCGGGCAGCGCAGCCTGTGCGCAAAGAAAGCTGCCGGTGAGATTGACCGCCAGCATGCGCTGCCAGAGGTCAATGGAAGTCTTGAGGAAGGGCGCGCTCTCGGCCTGCCCGGCGTTGTTGACGAGGATGGCGACCGGACCCGACGCAGCGCGAAGCGCTTCGAAGGCGGCGCGCACCGAGGCTTCGTCACTCACATCGGCGGCGGCGACCGCGTGGCCGCTGCCTGCCAGTTCCTTCTGCACCTTCTCCAGGGCGGCGCGATCGCGTCCGATGAGGCTGACGCGCGCACCTTCAGCGGCGAGCGTTCTCGCGATCTCCGCACCGATGCCGCGTGCGGCTCCGGTGACGACGGCGTGACGACCTTGGAGGGCAGTGTTCATGGCGTACCTAAAAGATTGACAACTAAATCAATTCTACTGCTTGGGGCTCTGGAGCGGGTTCAAACACTTCAGCGCATGAAGCGCCCGCCGTTGAGATCGAGCGTCGCGCCGGTCGTGAAGGCACCCGCTTCCGACGCCAGATAGACCACCGCCGCCGCAACCTCGCGCCC
The DNA here is from genome assembly GCF_014192575.1 of Variovorax sp. Sphag1AA. Lineage (GTDB taxonomy): Bacteria > Pseudomonadota > Gammaproteobacteria > Burkholderiales > Burkholderiaceae_C > Variovorax. The sequence continues at coordinate 533,391 of NZ_JACHYC010000004.1, forward strand.
CTCGCCGAAGCGGCGCAGCGGAATCGTGGCCTGCAATGCGCGCTGGCGCGATTCGTCCATCGCGTCGAGCACCGGGCTGCGGATGGCGGCCGGCGCGATGGCGTTGACCGTGACGCCGCTTGGCGCCAGCTCCTGTGCGAAGGAGCGCGTCAAGGCCAACAAAGCCGCCTTCGAGGCCGCATAGTGCACGCCGGTAGCCGTACTCGCCTGCTGGCCAGCCATGGAGGACAGATTCACGATCCGCCCCGACTTGCGCTCCCGCATGTGGCGGCCGGCAATGCGGCAGCCGAAGAAGCTGCCGCGCAGGTTGATCGCCATCACGTCGTCCCACTCGTCGGCGCCGATGTCCCACAGCGAAGTCGACGGGGTGAGCGCGGCGTTGTTCACCATCACGTCGATCGCACCGAAGCGCTGCACGGCCGCATCGAAGCATCGCGCGAACGCGGCTTCGTCTCGAACGTCGAGCGGCATCGCGATGCATTCGCGGCCTTCGGACTGCATCGCCGTGGCGACCGCGTGCGCCGCGTCTCCGTCGATATCGGCCAGCACGATGCGCGCGCCCGCCTCGGACAGCCCACGCGCGATGGCTTCGCCAAGGCCCCGGCCCGCGCCCGTCACGAAAGCAGCCTGACCGGTCAGCGAGAACATCGCCTTACCTGCCACGCCCGGCGGGCCGCCGGTCCCAGGTGGATTCGCTGACGCCGCGCTCGCGAAGCTTGTACTTCTGGACCTTGCCGTTCTCGGTGCGCGGCAGATCGTCCAGCAGATCGATGTAGCGCGGCACCGCGAAGTACGGCAGCCGTGCCTCGCAGAAGCTCGCAAGTTCGGTGAAATCGATGCGGCAGTCGACGCGGGCCACGAGAGCAGCCATCACTTCGTCTTCCGCAAGTTCGGAACTCACTGGATAGACCGCGCACGATGCCACCGATGGGTGGCTCAGCAGCACCTGCTCGACTTCGAACGACGAGATGTTCTCGCCGCGCCGACGGATCGCGTCCTTGATGCGATCGACGAAGCGGAAGGCGCCATCGGCCTCGCGGATCACGCGGTCGCCGGTGTGGAACCACAGGTTTCGCCACGCCTCGATGGTCTTTTCGGGCATGTTGAAGTAGCCGCTCGCGAAGGCATAGGGCTCGTCCGCGCGAAGCAGCAGTTCGCCCGCCTCGCCTGGAGCGACTTCGACATCGTCGTCATCCGCGACGCGCGCCTGGAAGCCCTGGCGCGCCCATCCCATCACGCCGCCGCGCGGCGAATCGGGAGCGGTCGCGATCACGAAGTTGGTTTCGGTGGAGCCGTAGCCTTCGAGCAGCTTCACGCCGGTGCGCTCGAAGAAGGCCTTGCCCGCAGCCGCAGGCACGCCGGGCCCGAGGCCGATGCGGACGCGGTGATCGCGCTCGCCGCCGTTCTCTGGCTGCGCGAGCAGGATCGGCACCATTGCACCGAGCAGATAGACGACCGTGGCGCCGCTCGCGCGCATCGAAGGCCAGAAGCCGGAGGCGGAGAAGCGCGATTCGAACACCACTTCGCAGCCGGTCACCGCCGCCTGCGCGAAGGTGTTGAGCGCGTTGATGTGAAAGAGCGGCAGCGTGGTGCACAGCACGTCCTCGCGGCCGACGCCGAGCACTTCGGCGCTGTTGACGCCCCACCAGAAGTACTGCGCATGCGGGCACATCACGCCCTTCGCGGGGCCGGTGGTGCCGGAGGTGTAGAGGATCGCGATCGGATCGCCAGGCTTCACATCTGCCGGGGGAGCCGCTTCGGAAGCCTCTGGATAGCGTGAGACGCGAACCGTCGAAGGTGGCTGCCAGTCCGCAGGCGCATCGCCAATCACCCAGACTTCGCGCAGTTGGGTGCGCGCGAGATCGGCAGTGTTCAGCCGTTCGAGGAATTCGGCTTCGATGACCAGCAGCTTCGCCTCGCTGTTGGCGAGGAAGTATTCGATCTGCTGTCCCATCGATGCGGTGTTGATCGGCACCGTCGCGGCGCCCATCCATCCCGCGCCGAGAAATACTTCGAGGAACTCGATGCGATTGCCGCACATCAGCGCGACGCGGTCGCCGCGCGCAACGCCGGCCTGCATGAGCGCTCCGGCTCGCGTCGAAGCGGCGGTCGCGGCATCTTCATGCGACCACTCGCGCCCCGCAATCTTCAACAGCCGACGACCCGCGAAAAGCGCGGTCTGCCGCTGCAGCATGGCGGGGAGCGTGCGCTGCGCCGGTGGCAGCGCGCGGGGTTCAGTCGTCATCGTGGGTGCCTCCACCCAGGTAGGTGGCCTGCACGCGCGGGTCGCTTTCCAGTTGCGCCGAGGGGCCGGAGAGTGCGATCTCGCCGGTTTCGAGCACGTAGCCGTGATCGGAGCTTTCGAGCGCGGCGCGCGCGTTCTGCTCCACCAGCAGGATCGAGACGCCGTCGTCGCGCAACTTGCGCACGATGGTGAGGATGTCGCGCACGATCAACGGCGCGAGGCCCAGGCTGGGCTCGTCGAGCATGAGGAGACGCGGCTCGGACATCAGCGCGCGACCGACTGCGAGCATCTGGCGCTCGCCACCTGAGAGCGTGTCGGACCGCTGCGAGCGCCGTTCGGCCAGGCGCGGGAAGCGGTCGTAGACGAACTGCAGGCGGCGCTTCATGGCCTCACTGCTCAAGCGCCTGGAATACGCACCAAGCTGCAGGTTGTCGAGCACGGTGAGTTCGCCGAACAGTTCGCGCTTCTCGGGCACGAGGCACAGGCCCCGCTCCACGCGCGCTTCGACGTCGAGACCATGCAGGTCCTCACCCTCGAAGCGAAGCACGCCCTTGCACGACAGCAGGCCCATGGCAGCTGCAAGCAGCGTGGTCTTGCCCGCGCCATTGGGGCCGATGACCGAGATGATCTGGCCTTTGTCGAGCTTGAGCGATACGCCGCGCACGGCATCGACCTGCCCGTAGGAAACATGCAGGTCGCCAATTTCCAGCATTGCGGTCATACGACGCTCCCGAGGTAGGCCGCCTGCACACGCTCATCCGCGCGCACCGCAGCGGGCACGCCTTCCACGAGCTTGGAGCCGAAGTTCATCACCACCAACCGATCCACCAGTTTCATCACGAAGTCCATGTCGTGTTCGACGATGAGGATGGTCACGCCTTCCTCGCGCAGCTTGCGCAGCAAGTCGCCGAGCGCCATCTTTTCCTTGCGGCGCAGGCCGGCCGCGGGTTCGTCGAGCACCAGCAGCACCGGGTCGGCCGCGAGTGCACGCGCGATTTCAAGAATGCGCTGGGTGCCCAGCGGCAGGCTGCCCGCGAGCTCGTGCGCGCGATCGCCGAGACCGATGCGATCGAGCTGACGTTGGGCTTCCTGGAGGATCTGCTGCTCTTCCGTGCGATCCAGCCGCAGGCCCGCCTTGAGCAGCCCCGAACGCGTCCGCGAATGCGCGCCGAGCGCGACGTTGTCGAGCAGCGTCATGTACGGACGCAGCTTGACGTGCTGGAAGGTGCGCGCAAGACCGAGGCGCGCGACCTTGCGCTGCGGCATGCCCGCGATGTCGTGGCCGAGGAAGCGCACCTGCCCCGCCGTCATCGGCAGCGTGCAGGTCAGCAGGTTGAACATGGTCGACTTGCCCGCGCCGTTCGGCCCGATCAGGCCGAGGATCTCGCCGGCATTGACGTCGAAGCTCACTTCGTTGACCGCGACGAGGCCACCGAAGCGCTTGACCGCGCCGTTCACGGAAAGGATCGGCGTGCCGCGAGCAGGCAGCGTGCGATGCGGCAGCGGCTCGACCGGGCCAGAGGCCTCGCGCGTCGGCGCGGCAAAGCGTCCGCGTGTGAAGCGCCGAACGAAACCCATCACGCCACCGCGCGCAAAGTGCAGCAGCAGAATGAACAGCGTCGCGAACGCCACGGCTTCGAGCTGCCCGGCGCGCTGCGTCAGCAGCGGCAGCACGTCCTGCAAGACGTTCTTCATCACCAGCACGATGCCGGCGCCCACCAGCGCGCCAGCGAGTTGGCCAAGGCCCCCCGCAACCGCCATCAGCAGGTATTCGATGCTCGCGCGCACGTCGAAGGGCGACGGGCTCACGAAGCGGTTCATGTGCGCATAGAGCCAGCCCGCGAGGCCCGCGTAGAGCGCCGCCGTGACGAACAGCGAGAGCCGCACGCGGTAGGCATCCTCGCCCACACTTGCCAGCAGGATCGAGCCGCCGCGCAGGCTGCGGATCGCGCGACCGGGGCGCGACTGCAGCAGGTTGTTGCTGAAGAGGAAGGCCAGGCCGACGATCACCCAGATCAGGTAGTAGATCGAGCGCGGATCCGCCAGTGAGAAGCCGGCGATCGTGAGCGGCGGAATGTTCGACAAGCCGGTGTGGCGGCCCAGCGCATCGACGTTGCCGAACAGCATCGCGATCGACAGCCCCCATGCAATGGTGGACAGCGGCAGGAAGTGCCCGCCGAGCCGGAGCGTCAGCAGGCCGATAGCGAGTGCAGAAATACCGGTCAGCGCGAGCGCGAACACGAGGCCGATCCACGGCGACATGCCCTGCGTCGTGGTCAGCCACGCGGTTGCATAGGCTGCGATGCCGACGAAGGCCGCCTGCCCGAACGAAGTCGCACCACCGATGCCTGTGAGCAGCACGAGGCCGAGTGCGACCAGCGCACCGATGCCGATGTCGTTGAGCAATGAGACGGTGAAGTTGCCCGCCACCATCGGCGCAAGCGCCAGCGCGACGATCAGCACGCCGATCCAGAGGCGGCGCGAGTTCAAGCCGCCGCCCTTGGCCGCCGAGGCGTGCGACACGGCAGCCTTCGCGCCGAGTGCGAGCGCCGCCTCGTCCTGTCTTCCGATGGTCTGGCTCATTGCTCCACCTCGTCTTCTTCCTCTTCGGAGTGCACGCTGAGGAACGACCTCAGCATCAGCACCGGTATCAGCAAGCTGAACACGATCACGTCCTTCAACGCGCCGCTCCAGAACGACGCGAAGCTTTCGACGACGCCCACCGCGAGCGCGCCGACCGCCGTCATCGGGTAGCTCACGAGCCCGCCGATGATCGCGGCCACGAAGGCCTTCAGGCCGATGATGAAACCCGAGTCGTAGTACATGGTGGTCACCGGCGCGATCAGCACGCCGATGAGCCCTGCCAGCAACGATGCACTGCCATAGGCCAGCAGCGCGGTGCGCGCTGGCCGGATGCCGACCAGCCGTGCGCCGACGCGGTTGACCGCGGTCGCGCGCAGTGCCTTGCCGGCCACTGTGCGTTCGAACACCAGGAAGAACAGGCCGCTCAGCACGATGGCCGAGGCGACCATGAGTACGATCTGGCCACTCACGGTGAACCCCTCGCCGAGGGGGATGGTGCCGCTTGCCAGCGGCTGGGTACGCGAGCCCTCCGGCCCGAAGAACAGCAGGCCGAGGCCCGACAGCAGGAAGTGCAGCGCCAGCGAGACGATCAGCAGCACCAGCACCGAGGCATCCGCGATCGGCTGGAACACGATCCGCGCCAGCAGCGGCGCGATCGGCACCACGAGCAGCACCGTCACGGCGATGTTCACCGCGGCCGGCGCACCGGCGCGCGATGCGGCCCAGGCCAGCGCGCAGGGCACCAGCGGAAGCACACCCCAGGCGAGGACCGCCTTCGGAATCGCGGCGGCTTCACCCTTGCGGATAAGGCTGCCGATTTCAGTCAGCGTTGCAATCAAGGCCAGCACAGCAACCAGGCCGATGGTGGGCGGCAGGCGGTTGGTTTCAAAAGCCGCCAGCGTCAGCGCCGCGAAGGCAGCGATATCGCCGAACGGCACGAACACCACCCGCGTGACGGAAAAGATCAGTACCAGCCCCAGCCCCGCGAGCAGATAGACCGCGCCATTGGCGAGCCCGTCGATGCCCAGGATGAGCGCCACGTCCCATGTCATTGAAAGAGTCCTCTAAGTGGTGGTGTTCGTATAGACCGCTGCCTTCAGGCGTTGGTCAGGGCGCCAATTTCCATTGGCCGTTGTCCAGCTTCACGATCACGCGAGCGCGTTCGTCGACGCCGTAGAGGTTGCCGGGCTTGAAGTTGTAGACGCCGTGCGTGCCGACGACTTCCTTCGTGCTCGCGATCGCATCACGCAGCGACAGGCGGAACTCCGGCGTGCCCGGCTCGCCCTTGGCACGCGCAGCGGCGTCTGTGAACACCAGCCAGCCGTCGAACGAATAGGCCGAGAAGGCATCGCTGGTCGGCGCGTTGTTGACCTTCTGGAAGATGGCGCGGAAGTCCATCGCGATCTTCTTGGTCGGGTACTCGGCGGGAAGCTGCTCGGCGACGATCACCGGACCGGTGGGCATCAGCGCGCCCTGCCCTGCCGCGCCGACGACGCGCACGAAGTCGGGGTTGATCAGGCCGTGCTGGCCATACACCGGGCCCTTGAAGCCGCGTTCGTTGAGCGCCAGGAACGGCAGCGCACCCGGCGTACCGGCGCCGCCGGTCATCACTGCATCGGGCTTCATCGCGAGCAGCTTGAGGATCTGGCCGGTGACCGATGCATCGGCGCGCGCATAGCGTTCGTTGCCCAGCACCTTGATGCCGGCCTCGGGCGCTGACTTCATCAGCGCGTTGTAGACAAGGTCGCCCCACGCATCGGAAAAGCCGATGTAGCCCACCGACTTCACGCCATCCTTCTTCATGCGCTGCACGACCGCATCGATCATGAGCTGCGTCGGCTGCGCGACGGTGAAGACCCACGGGTTCTCGGCCGGGTCGAGCTGGATCGGCGTGAGGCCGATCATCGGCACCTTCGCATCGCGGCCGACCTGCGCCATTGCGATCGCGGCGGGCACACCGGACGTACCCATCAGCACGTCGACCTTGTCCTCTTCCACGAGCTTGCGCGCATTGCGGCCTGCGGTCGTCGGGTCGGAGCCGTCGTCGAGCACGATGAGCTGGATCTTGCGGCCGTTGACTTCCGGCTTGTACGCCAGCGCCGCCTGCATGCCCTTGGCATACGGCACGCCGAGCGACGAGTTCGGGCCGGAAAGCGAAACGCTCAGGCCGACCTTGAGATCGGCCGCGAACGCCGTCATCGCAAGGCCGGTGCCCAGCGCGGCGGCAAGCGCGGTGCGCGTCAAGGTCTGCATCAAGCTCTTCATGTCGTGACTCCTGGTGGGTGGAAATGGATGAGCGACTTGCTCAGATGAACAACTGGATGGCCGGCAACGCGCGCGCGGCATTGAGCAGATCGACGCGCTTCAGGCGGATGGACCAGCCGGCCGCGTCGCGAACGAGGCGATGCCGATAGGTGCCGGCGAGCATCACCTGCTCTTCGCCTCGCGCCTCGGCATAGATGAAGGGAGTGCGCAGGTCGACCTCGCCTGTCGCAGCGTCTTCGCGCTCGACGATCGAGCGTTGCAGCACATGCTGGCAATGGCTCGCCGGATGCTGCGAATGCGCGCGCGGGTTCTTGAGCCGGTCAATGCGCAGTTGCAGCAGCAAGCGGTCTTCGTAGGCGATGGAGTTGTGCGATTGCGGATCGGCCTGTGCCGCGCCGAGCAGCGGGACCCAGTAGCGCCCATCTTCGGCGAACAGCGCGAGCCAGTCGTCGAAGCGGCCCGCATCGAGCAACGCCGCTTCTTCGGCGATGAAGTCGCGCGGATCGGTCATTGATTCGACTCCATGCCCGCGGTCATGAACTTCGCCCATGCGCGGAACTGGTTGCGCATGAGCAGCTCGTTGGTGCCGTTGGTGGTGATCGACGATTCCGACAGTTCGTCCGCATCGAAGTTGCGATGCAGACTCACCCACTCGTTGCCTTCGGCGTGCAGGCCAACCTGGATGCTTTCGAAGAGGTGCACATCGTCGTGCGCCACGATCGACATCGGCGAGAAGACGAGGCGGTTGTAGCTCATCGCACGTTCGAAGAGCAGGTCCGGCGCACCTGCGGCGCGGAAGGCCCAGGCCTCGATCAGCGTTCGGTTGGCCGAGAGCGGGCGAATCACACGGATTGCCTGCGGCGAGCCCTTCACCGAGAGGCTCGGGAAGAATACCGAGTTCTGCGGCGAGCGCTGGAGGATCTCCATGGCGCGTTCGTCGCCATGGGCTTCACGCATCGCCGCTTCGTAGTCGGGCAACTGCGCGTAGTTCGAATGGATGCTGAAGTTGACCCCGAGCACGCTGTGCCCGTTGGCGAACACCCGGCCGCCCATCTTGTCGAAGAAGTCGTAGCCGGAACCGAAGGGCAGGATCTGCTCCATCGCCATCGGCTTCGGTTCATCGGCCGCGCGGCCCTGCCAGAGTGCATCGGCGGCCTGCGTGGCCGATTCATGCGTCGACATCGGATGCACCGTGTCGTTGATGTTCTCCAGATACATCTTCCAGTTGCAATGGATGATGTTGCGCATCACGCCACCGGACGCGGTGAGCTTGCCTTCCGGCGAGCGGTCGACCATGTTGTCGATCGCGCCGAGCACTTCGCCGAAGTACTCGCCGAACTCCGGGCCTTCGTCGGCGATGCGCGCGAAGACGAAGTCGCGATAGACCGCGACGTGCTTCAGCTCGCTCACGCCGCGTCCCGATTCGCATTCCTTGAGGCGCGTGCCTTCGTATCCACTCTTGAGCGGGATCGCGAGCGGTGCGCCGTCAAGCTTGTAGGTCCACGCGTGATACGGGCAGCGGAAGAACTTGCCGGTGTTGCCGCATTCGTCAGACACCAGCCGCGCGCCCTTGTGCGCGCAGCGGTTGTAGAGAACGCGCACGCTGCCATCGCCCTGCCGGACCATCATCACCGGCCGGCCCGCGAGATCGAGCGAGTAGAAGTCGCCCGCGTTCGGCACCTGGCTGGTGTGGCCGACATACAGCCAGGTGTTGGCGAAGAAGCGCTCCTGCTCCAGCGCGAAGAGTTCATCGCTCAGGTAGACGTCGCGATGCACGCGGTCGTCCTGCACCAGTGCACGGATCGCTTCGGGCTGGTTTCGGTAGCTGCTCATCACGGGCCTGCTGGGTTAGGTCAGCTTCAGGGGACCAGCTTCCACTGACCCTTCTCGCTCTTCACGATCACGACGGCACGCTTGTCGGAGCCGTAGCGGTCGTCGGGCTTGAAGTTGTAGATGCCATGCGTGCCGACCAACTCCTTGGTGCTCACGATCGCATCGCGCAGCGCGGTGCGGTATTGCGGCGTGCCGGGTTCGCCCTTCACGCGCGATGCCGCATCGGCCAGCAGCAGGTAGGCGTCATAGGTGTACGACGAGAAAGCATCGTTCGGCAGCGCGCCGTTGGCCTTCTTGTAGGCGTCGCGGAAATTCATCGACACCTTCTTGATCGGGTTGCTGTCGGGCAACTGGTCCGCCACCAGCACCGGGCCACTCGGCACTTCCAGGCCTTCGATCGAGGCACCGCCCACGCGAACGAAGTCTGCGTTGATCAGACCGTGCGTGCCGTAGATCTTGCCCTTGTAGCCACGATCCGCCAGCGCGAGGTAAGGCAGCGCGCCCGGCGTGCCGGAGTTGCCGGCGAACACCGCATCGGGCCGCGCCGAGATGATCTTCAGCACCTGGCCGGCCACGGATGAATCGCTGCGCGCATAGCGCTCGTTGGCGACGATCTTGATGCCAGCAGCATCGGCGCTCTTCACCAGCGAGTCGTAGGCCAAATCACCCAGCGCGTCGGAGAAGCCGATGAAGGCGACCGTCTTCACGCCGGACTGCTTCATCTTGTCGACCACAGCGGAGACCATCAGCGGGAAGGGCTGCGAAACCGTCACGGTCCATGCGCCTTCCGGGCCGGGGATCGTCACGGGCGTGGGCGAGATCAGCGGCGTATTCAGCTCGCGCGCAACGGCGGCAATCGCCATTGCGCCCGGCACGCCGGAGGTGCCGATCAGCACATCCACCTTGTCTTCCGTGACCAGCTTGCGCGCATTGCGGCCAGCCGTCGTCGGATCGGAAGCGTCGTCCAGCACGATCAATTCGACCTTGTGGCCGGCGAGCACCGGATGCTCGGCGATGGCGGCGCGGATGCCCTTTTCATAGGGAATGCCCAAAGCCGAGACGGGGCCCGACAGCGAGCTGATGAAGCCGACCTTGAGGTCCGCAGCGAAGGCCTGCGTGGCGGCGAAAGCGATGGCCGTGAGGCCGAGGATTCGAGTGAGTTTCATGTTCAGGGGACCAGCTTCCATTGACCTTTTTCGAGCTTCACGATGACGCGGGAGCGCTCATCCGAGCCATAGCGGTTGTCGGGCTTGAAGTTGTAGACGCTGTGCGTGCCGACCAACTCCTTGGTGTTGACGATTGAGTCGCGCAGTGCAACGCGATAGGCCGGCGTGCCCGGCTCGCCCTTGGTGCGCGAGGCGGCATCGAGGTACAGCAGCCATGCGTCGAACGAGTACGCCGAGAAAGCATCCGTCGGCGCCGCACCGTTCGCCTTCTGGTAGGCATTGCGGAAGTCCATCGAGACCTTCTTGATCGGGTTGCTCTCGGGCAGCTGCTCGGCAACGATCACTGGGCCGGTCGGTGCGAGAAGACCTTCGACCGCCGGACCACCCACGCGCACGAAGTCGGGGTTGATCAAAGCGTGCGTGCCGTAGATCTGACCCTTGTAGCCGCGCTCCTGCAGTGCGAGGTAAGGCAGCGCGCCCGGCGTGCCCGAGGTGCCGGTGATGACCGCGTCGGGACGCAACGCCACGATCTTCAGCACCTGGCCGGTGACGGATGCATCGGCGCGCGCATAGCGCTCGTTCGAAACGACCTTGATGCCCGCGGGCTCGGCGCTCTTCTGCAGCGCGTCATAGACCAGGTCGCCCCATGCGTCGGAAAAGCCGATGTAGCCGACCGTCTTCACGCCCGACGCCTTCATGCGCTCGACCACCGCGCTGACCATCAGCGGGGCGGGCTGCGGCAGCGTGACCATCCATGCGCCGTCTTCGCCCGGCAGGTTGGCGTTGGCGATGGAGATCAGCGGGGTCTTCGTTTCGCGCGCGACGGCGGCGATCGCAAGAGCGCCCGGCGAGCCTGCGGTGCCGATGATGACGTCGACCTTGTCTTCGTCGATCAGCTTGCGGGCGTTACGTGCGGCGGTGCTCGGGTCCGACGCATCGTCGAGCGAGACGACCTGGATCTTCTTGCCATTGAGTTCCGACTTGTAGGCAATGGCGGCCTTCATGCCCTTGTCGTAGGGAATGCCGAGCGACGACACCGGCCCCGAGAGCGATGTGATGAAGCCGACCTTGAGATCGGCTGCCAACGCATTCGCGGCGGTGAGAACGCTGACGGCAGCGGCAACGCCGGCCATCGTAAAGAGACGAGTCAGAACTTTCATGCAGGGGCTCCTTGGAATTCCGATGGGGTTAAGCAGGACTCACGCCAACCAATGATTTCTGAAATGTTTAGATGTAAACCATGCTAGCGGGCGTGCAACGCAATGACAAGGCAGTGAAAACGAGGGGTAGGGAGTTCTCCCCCAGCCTCGCCCACTTCGTGTCGCTCGGGCACCCCCTTCCGGGGGCAACCCCAGCGGCCCGGCAAAGCCGGTTCCGCGGGGTTCCTGGCATTCGCTATGACGCACCGCTACAGGGCGAGGCTTCCAACACTGGTGCCGCCGCACACATAAAGGACCTGGCCGGTCACGAAGCTGTTTGCGGGCTCCGCAAAGAACCGGACCGCGCGTGCGACGTCCGCCGATTCACCCAGTCGTTTGACGGGAATAGACGCAGCGAGCGCGCGTTCCTTCTCGCTGCCGGCTTCGACCACGTCGTAGAACATGTCGGTGCGGATCGGCCCCGGCGCGACGACGTTGACCGTGATGCCATCGGGCGCGAGTTCGAGCGCCCAGGTGCGCGCCATGCCGAGCATGCCGGCCTTGGTCGCGGAATAGCTGGTGCGCGTCTGCAAGCCGAGCGCGGCGCGCGACGACAGAAGGATCACGCGGCCGAAGCGCTGTGCGCGCATGGTTGGCAATGCGGCCTGCACGAGCTGGATCGCGCAGCCAAGGTGCAGGTCCACCAGCGCGTCGAGATCGTCGAGCTTCACTTCGGCCAGCAACGCGGGTCGGATCACGCCGGCGTTGTGGACCACCGTGGTCACATCGAAGCGCCGCACGAGTTCCGCAACAGCCTGGCCGGTCGCCGCGCGGTCAGTCAGATCAACCTCGATGCTGTGCAGCTTCGGATGGTCGATCTCGCTGCGACGCCGCGCGAGCGACACCACTTCGTAGCCCTGTGCGAGCAGGTCTTCGCAGATGGCCTTGCCGATGCCGGCACTGCCGCCGGTGACGGCCGCAACCTTTGTTGCCGCGCTCATGCCGAAGCTCCCACCAGCGCGAGCACACGCAGCGGACTGCCGCTGCCCTTCTCGATCTTGAGCGGCGGGCAGATCAACACCGCACCGCTTGCCGGCAGCAGGTCGAGATTGCTCAGGCACTGAAGGCCGTAGCGCCCTGCGCCGTGCATGAAGTAGTGGCACGGGTACGGCGGCCGCAGGTGGTAGCCCTGCCCGGCATCGGTGCCGATCGCTTCGGAGCCGAAACCGAGCACATCGCGCTGCTCGACCAGAAAGCGCACCGCTTCCGCACTCGGGCCGGGCGTGTGCTGGCCGGTCTCGTCGAAGTTCTGGTAGGCCTCGGGGTCCTGCCGCTTCGACCAGTCGGTCCGCATCAGCACCCAGGCGCCCTTCGGAATGCGGCCGTGCTTCGACTCGTAGTCCTCGATGTCTTCGATGGTGAGCAGGTAGTCCGGGTCGTCCTTTACCTGCGGCGAACAATCGATCACGCAGGCCGGCGCGACGAAGTGCTGCACGGGAATGGTGTCGACCGAGTTGTTCGGCAAGTCGCGGCCGGAGATCCAGTGGATCGGCGCATCAAAGTGGGTGCCGGTGTGCTCGCCGCACGAGAAGTTGTTCCAGTACCAACCCGGGCCGCGCTCGTCGTACTTCGACACTTCCTCGATGCGGAAGGGCCAGCACTGGCCCATCTCGGGAGGCAGCGCGATCTGCGGAAATTCGGGTGTCAGCGTCTGCGTGAGGTCGATGACGCGGATGCGGCCGCTGGCCATTGCGGTCACGAGGCCGCCGAGGATTTCGGCGGTGGACATCAGTTCAGTGGTGGTCGTCATTCGGTTTCTCCGCTCAGCTGCCGCCCGCCGCGAGTTCGCGTTCGAGGATCTTGGGGTTGTCGCGCCAGCGTTCGAGCCACTCCTGGGCCACGTCGCCGGGGTACACGTCTTCGACACCATCCCGCAGCGCCTTCACGATCGCATTCGCGAGCGCGCTCGGTGCGAGCTTGGGCGGCGGCGTGTGCTGGTTCCATTCATCGTCGATCGGACCGGGGAACACGTTGATCACGCGAATGCCCGCAGGCCGCATTTCTGCGCGCAGACACTGAGCGAGCGAATGCGCCGCTGCCTTCGAAGCACTGAAGGTGCCGTGCGGCGGAAAGTTGGTCAGCGCGTAGATCGACAGCAGATTGACCCACGCGGTCGCGCCAGTGATGCCATCGGCCGACCGCCCCTTGAGCGCCGGACCGAACTCCTGAGCCAATCGCAGCAGTCCGAAGTAGTTGATGTCCATCTCCGCCTTCGCCACATCGGTGCCGCGACGCGAACCGATGCCGAAGGTGCGATGCACTTCCGCGGTGTTGATGACGATGTCGACCTTGCCGCCGATCTCGCCGGCCAACTCGCTCACCGAGCGGCCATTGGTCAGGTCCAGCGGCACCAGCGTGACCTGCGGCAACGCGGTGATGTCTTCGAGGCCGCCCATCTTCTTCCACGGCTCGGCGTGGCCAACCCAGACGATATCGGCACCGGCCTTGACCAGCGCCCGGACCATCGCCTGGCCCACTTCGGTCTTGCCGTCGGTGACCAGCACCTTGCGGAATTTCGGGTCGCTCGTCATTTCACGGAGCATCTTGTCGTCAGCCATGTGGGGGCTCCCTTCGTTCGGAAATCCAATGAGGACGGCTTGTCCGGCGCGATCGAGCCGCGCGCCAACGCGCACGCGCTGGGGCGCATCGCCGACTTCGCCGTGGAGGTGGACCATCAGCGTCGGGCCGGCATCGAGGTGCACGAGGCCCAGCCGCCATGGCAGCCGTTCGCGGAAGAACAGGTCGTTGCTGTGGTGCAGCGTGGTCGCGCTCAACAGCTCGCCTTCGCCGCTCTGTTCGCGCCAGTGCAGACGCGGCGAAAGGCACTTGTGGCAGGCCTCGCGCGGTGGGTATTGCACGGTGCCGCAGTCCTCGCAGGTCTGCAGCACGAAGCGGCCTTCCGCAGCGCCGGCCGTGATGCCGAGCGCGACGCGGCCACGTGCCCACGGCGGCAGATTCATCTGCCGGGTGCGCAGGACGGGGTTCTTGCGCTTGGGGCGCATCAGGGGCATCGTCATGCCGGTCTCCCGAGGATGATCGCGCCGGTACAGAGGCAGCGGTCGTAGGTGACCATGCCAAAGCCGGCGACAAGGCCGAGCTGCGCATCGGGCACTGCGTGCGCTTCGGCAGCATCGGTCAGTTGGCGAATGGTTTCGGTCATGCCGAGGAAGCCGCCCGCTGCACCGGCCTGTCCGGCAGAGAGCTGCCCGCCGCTGGTGTTGTTGGGAAAGCTGCCTTCGTTCGTCATCACATGCGACTGGACGAAGGCCGATCCTTCGCCCTTCTCGCAGAACCCGAGGTCCTCGAATTGCATCATCACGATGACGGGGTAGTCGTCGTAGGTCTGCACGAAATCGATGTCGGCGGGCTTGACGCCGGCCTGCGCGTAGAGGTCGTCGCGATCCATGCGCCAGCCGCCGCGGACCATCACGGGGTCTTCGGAATAGGCGTTGTGCCGCTCGATGGCACCGCGGATCACCGCATGTGGCAGGCCGAGGTCGCGCGCACGCTCTTCGCTCATCACGAGGAAGGCTTCAGCCCCTGCGCACGGCATCACGCAGTCGAAGAGATGGATCGGATCGGAGATCGGCCGCGCGGCCATGTATTCGTCGAGCGTCAGCGGCTTCTTGAACATCGCATGCGGGTTCTTCAGCGCGTTGGTGCGCTGGTCCACGCAGATGCGGCCGAAGTCCTCGCGCTTGGCTCCAAACGTGCGCATGTAGTGCGACGTGATCATCGCGAAGATCGAGTTCGGGCCGCCCGAGCCATACGGATAGGTCGCATCCCGCGCGAAGTTGCTGAAGCTGCCAAGCGTGAGACGGAACGAATCGACATGGTTGGTGTCGGCGGCGACGCAGGCAACAACGTCCGCATCGCCTGATTGCACTGCACGCGCAGCACGGCGAAGGCACATCACGCCGGATGCGCCACCGGTCGGCACATGGTCGAGCCAGCGGGGCGAGAGGCCCAGGTGCTGCGTGACGCCGACCGCCGTATCCGGCACCAGCGAGAAGCTGCTGACGCACAGGCCGTCGATCTGCTCCTTCTTCACGCCGCTTTCCTTCACCAGCGACTCGATCGCCTGGCCGAGGAACCAGTGCGCGCTGCGTGTGGAGTAGCGCACGTAGGGCACCGTGACCGGCACCGCGACGGCCACACCTTCGTAGGAAAGTCGCCGTGTCATGACTGCCTCTTCTTCATCGAGCGCGTATCGACGCAGTTCGCACTGCCGGGCAACGAATGCGCGAGCTCGCGCAGCTGCCCGCGCTGGATCTTCTGCGACGCCGTGAGCGGCAATGCTTCGACGAACGCCACGTAGCCCGGCGCCTTGTAGTACGCGAGCTGAGCCAACGCATGGTCCACGATGCTCGACGCGAGCTTCGCGGGTTCGCTCGAATCTGCATCCTCGCGCAGCACGATGCAGGCCAGCACCTCATCGCCGCGCACCGTGTCGGGTGTCGCAGCCACGGCGGAGGTCTTCACCGCCGGATGCTGGTTGAGCACGCTTTCCACCTCGACCGCCGAGATGTTCTCGCCGCTGCGGCGGATCACGTTCTTCTTGCGATCGACGAAGAAGTAGTTGCCTTCGCCATCGCGGCGCACCATGTCGCCGGTGTGGAACCAGCCATCGGCCCAGGCCTCGCGCGTGGCTTCTTCGTCCTTCAGGTAGCCGGAAAAGAAGTAGCGCTTGGGATCATTGCCCGACGAGCGCACCAGCAGTTCGCCCGGCGTGCCATCGGGTACATCTCGGCCTTCGTCGTCGACCAGACGGATCTCGACAAAGTCCTCGCGGCGACCGAAACAATTGGTACCGACATGGCGCGGCTCGTGGTTCGCCATGACGCAGGCGGCGGCGCCGGTTTCGGTCATGGCCCAGGCCTCGACCAACGGGAAGCCGAAGCGTTCTTCGAACGGTGCGTGGTTCTTGCGATCCACGCCGGCGCCGAAGCCCCAGCGGATGTCGTGTTCGCGGTCCGCATCCACTGCAGGCGCGGACAGCAACATCGCCGGCATTACGCCCAGGTAGTGGACGATGGTCGCCCGGCTTTCGCGCGCACTCTGGAGCCAGCTCTTCGGGTGGAAGCGGTCGAGCTGCACCAGGCAGCCGCCCGCGACGAGCACCACCATGGTCGAGAACGCCATCGCATTCACATGGTTGAGCGGCAGCGGCGTGATGATGCGTTCGGCATCGGGGCGCACCGGGCAGAGGTCGCCGAGTTCCGCGTACCACCGGCCAGCGCGCAGGAAGTACTCGTTACCCAGCATGCAGCCCTTGGGCCGGCCGGTGGTGCCCGAGGTGTAGAGCAGCGCGCATTCGGTCGAGAGGCCGACCGGCTCCGACGCACGCGGCGCAGGCTTTGTCGATGGCGGCACCACATCGTCAGGGCCCATCGTCTCGAAAGGAATGCCGGCAGACTTCGCCGCGGCGCGCAGGTCATCCGCGCGATGCGGCAAGGTCACTGCAAGGCCGATCTCACTGTGGCCGATGAGGTAGCTCAGCTCGGCCGAGCGCATTTCGGCATTGATCGGTACCACGCTCACGCCCAGTGCGTTGAGCGCGAACCAGTGAAAGAGAAACGCCGGCCGGTTCTCCAGCAGCAGCCCGACGCGATGGCCATGGCCGTAGCCCGCCTTTGCGTAAGCGGCACGCAGGCGGTCCACCTGCGCGGCAGCATCGCCCCAGAGGATCGCGCCCGGCGCGATGTCGTAGGCCTGCGCGGTCACCGATTCGGTGAAAAGGAACTCGGCCCCCGGCGTGCGCCGCGCGCTCGCACTGAAGGCGTCGTGAACGGTGTGATGCATGGCGGCCCTAGATGAAAAGCTGCACCGCCGGCAGCGCCGCGTCGCAGTTGAGCAGGTTCACGCGCTTGAGCGTCATGCGCAGCGCGCCGTCTTGCACCGTGAGGTGGTGGAAGAAGGTGCCGACGTAGAACTGAAGCTCGTCGCCCTGCGATTCGGTGTAGTGGAATTCGCTGCGCACCACGAAGCGATTCGCGGCTGCATCGAATTCCTCGACCGTCGGCGTCTGGAGCAAGTGGTGGCAGCGGCTCGGCGGCTGCTGCGAAAACGCGCGCGGGCTCTTCAGGCGCTCGATGCGCAGGTCGCGCAAGAGCTTGTCTTCGTAGAGATGCGACGTGTGGTTGATGCCGTCTTCCTGGTCGGGAATCAGCGGCACCCAGTAGAAGGCATCGTCAGTGAAGAGTGCGTTCCACTCCTCATAGCGCTTGGCGTCGAGCAGGCGCGATTCATTGACGACGAAATCGATGAGCTGCTGGCGGGTGACTTCGTTCTGCATCACATCGTCTCCGTCATGTAGCGGGCCCAGCTTCTGTACTGGTTGCGCATCGGCAGCTCGTTGGTGCCGACGGTGGTGATCTCACCACCCTGCTTTTCAGCCGGGTCGTAGTTGCGATGCAGGCTCACCCATTCGTTGCCGCTCGCATGCAGCCCAGCCTGAATGCCGCGATAGGCCTGCAGGTCGTCGTGCCCCACGACAGAGAACGGCGAGTTGATGAGCCGGTTATACATGGCGGTGCGCTGCAGCAGTTCCGGCGGCGCACCCTTGAGGCGGAAGGTCCAGCTCTCGACCAGGCACTTGTCGGCGGCGATCGGCTTGACCACGCGGATCGACTGGATCGCGCCCTTGATCGTGAGGTTCGGGTAGTACACCGTGTTGTGCCGCGCCATGCTGAGGATCTCTGCAGTGCGCTCCTCGCCGTACCTGGCCTTCATCGCGTTGTCGTACTCGGGGATCGCCTTGTACTTGCTGTGGATGCTGAAGTGCACGCCGGTAAAGCTGTGGCCGTTGTCGTAGGTGCGAACACCCATGTCCTCGAAGAACTTGTAGTCGGACATGAAGGGCACGAACTGCTCGATCGCCATCGGCTTCGGCTCGTCGGCGGGCTTGCCGGCCCACATGGTCTTGGCAGTGCCGGCGGACGATTCGTGGGCCACCATCGGATGCATGGTGTCGTTGAGGTTCTCGACGAACATCTTCCAGTTGCACTGGTGGATGAAGCGCAGGCAGCCGCCCGCGATCTCGAGTTCGCCTTCCGGTGAGCGGTCAGCCATATTGTCGATGGAGCTCAGCGAGTCGCCGAAATATTCCTCGAAGCTCGGGCCGACATCGTTGATCTTCACGAAGATGAAGCCGCGGTGGCTGCGGACGTTCTTTACCGTGACGAGGCCCTTGGCCGATTCGCACTCGTGGAGCTGCGTGCCTTCGTAGCCATTCTTCAGAGGGATCGACAGCAGAGAGCCATCCGTCTTGAAGGTCCACGCGTGGTACGGGCAGCGGAAGAACTTGCCGGTGTTGCCGCACGGCGAACTCACGAGGCGCGAGCCCTTGTGTGCGCAGCGATTCATCATCACGCGCACCGAGCCGTCGGTGTGACGCGTGATGATGAGCGGTCGACCCGCGATCTCGTTGGTGATGTAGTCGCCGGACTTGGGAATCTGGCTCTCGTGGCCGGCGTAGTTCCAGGTGTTCGCGAAGAAGTGCTCCTGTTCCAGCTCGAACACTTCCTGGTTGATGTAGAGGTCGCGGTGCACGCGGTCGTCCTGCACCAGCGCGCGCACCGCATCGGGGTTGCCTCGGTATGAAGTCATCGTGGGGTCTCCTTCAGATGTCGAGCACCAGCCGCTGCCCCTTGGCGCGGGAGATGCAGATCTGCATCACATTGCCTTCGGCCTTCTCGCGCGCGGTGAGAACGTAGTCGCGATGGTCGATCTCGCCGTCGATCACAGGCGTCGCGCACACACCGCATTCGCCGCGCTTGCAGTCGAACATCGGGTCGCAACCATGCTCGATCAGGCAGTCGAGGATGCTCTGATCGGCGGGCACCGTAAAGCGCTGGCCGGATTGCGCGAGTTCGACTTCGAAGGCGTGGTCGCCCTCTTCCACCACTGGCGTGGTGAAGAGCTCGAAGTGCACGCGGTCGTGCGTCCATCCACGCGCCTGCGTCTGCACAAGCACTGCGTCAAGCATGACCTTCGGGCCGCACACATAGAGACGATCGCCCGCCGGGAAGTTGTCGAGCAGCGCGCCGATGTCGAAGGGGCCGCCTTGCTCGGTGTCGGCATGCACGCGCAGGTCGTCGCCGAGCACGGCTTGCAATTCAGGCAGGAAAGCCATCAGGTCGCGACTGCGGCCGGCGTAGTGGAGGCGCACCGGCAGACCCTCGGCACGGCGTCGCGTCGCCATGCTCGCGAGCGGAGTGATGCCGATTCCGCCGGCCAGCAGCACGGTCCCGCCGGGGCCGGTGTGCAGCGGGAAGTCGTTCTTCGGCACTTCAATGGTGACCGTGTCGCCTTCATTCAGACGCTCGTGCATGAAGCGCGAGCCACCGCGGCCGTCGTCTTCCTTGCGGACCGCGATGACGTATTCGGTCGGCGCATCGGTCGCATCGGCCTGCGCGGCGAAGTTGATCAGCGAGTAGTGGCGCCAGTCCTTCTTGCCATCAGCCAGCGTGACTTCGATGCGAATGTGCGCTCCGGCAGTGAAGGCCGGCAGCACCGCGCCATCGGCGGCGCGCAGCCTGAACAGCTTGATGAGCGGATTGAGCGAACGCGCCTCGGCGACGCGCAATTGCAGGGTGGCGGGTTGGGCGGACATGATTCGATCCCGGTTCAGGCGAGCGCGTGCTGTGCGAGCGCGGCGCGCAGTTTGTTGCCGTGTTCATCGGCTAGCGCCGCGTCGCGCAGTTCGCGCAACGTAGCGGGCGCGATGGCAGCACCAGCGCGCTGCAGGGCGGCCATCACGGTGTCGTAGTTGCGAAGGCCACGCTCATGCGTATCGCTGTAGCCCTTCACCAGGCGCTGGCATTGGGCGACCTCGACCGCGAGCTCGGGGTTGCGCGCAGCGATGTCTGCGATGCGGCCGAGCCATTCCTCGATGCGGCGGTTCTCGTCCGCATAGCGGATGGTCGAACGGCGCCAGCGCTTCATGCCGGCGACGGTGCGCAGCATCAGGTAGCCGCGCAGCGAGCTGGTCTGGATCACGCGGCCCTTCTGGGTCATGCGTTCAACGAGCTTGCGCGGCGCGGTCGAGTTCATCAGCCAGCGGCCGAAGCCTGCAGGCAGCGTCTCGCAGATTTCCTGCAGTCGCGGGTGCATGAATTCGTTGATCGCGAGCACCTGGCCCTGCTGCACGCGTGCTTCGCCACGCACGCGATCGAAGCGCGTCGCGCGGGTCTTGAGCGACGCGACGCGCACGGTGTCTTCATAGGACATCCAGAGCGCGAGATAGCGGACGGTCTCGCGCAGGAGCTTGCCGCCGTCGTCGACGCGCAGCGCTGCAACAGCAGCCGCGCGGTCGAGATAGAGGCCTGCGTATTCGATGTCCTGGTAGTCGATCAGGCGGCGCACGCCTTCGAGCAGCACGGGATGCGCATCGGCAGGGAAGTCATGCTGCACGCGCTCCACCAGTGCGCGCACGGCGGGATGGCGCGGTTGCGGCGCTGGGGTCTGCTGAACGGCGGCCGGCGTTTCCGTCTCGCCTTGTGCCCGCGTGAATGCGGCGCCGAAGGCCTTCAGGCTGGGCTTGACGCCAACCCCGCCACGTTCGACGGTGGCCTCGAACTGCGCACGGCTGAAGGGCAATACACCCGCCCCGCAGAGCGCCCCGAAGAGCACCGCGCTGATGACGCTGCCCGAGGCTTCTGCGGCCTGCGCCATGTCGAAGCGGATGAAGCGCTTGGCGGCACGATCGGCGTGGCCGAGCAGTTCGTTGCTGTCGACGCGACCATCGCCCATCGCGCTTTTCTCGGCGATCGAATAGACGCGGTGTGTGGAGGCGATCAGCGTGGTTCGGTCGTTGGTCACCAAACCGCGCTGCACTGCGCGGCCGGCTTCCATCAGTTCGGAGGCGAGCACCACATCGACATCGCCCGGCAGCGGCATCAATGCCAGAACCGGCTTGCCACCCGCAGCATCGGCTTGCGACTGCGGGAACAACTCGACGTAGTAGATGGTCGCGCCGGTGCGCTGCGCCACGCCGGGCACCGAAGTGGTCTGCGCCACGTAGCCATTGGCTTCGCCCATGTCGACGATCCAGTCGGCGAGCACACCGCCGCCTTCGCCGCCCATCGCAAGGATTGCAATCTTGATTGGTTGAGTCATCGCTCGCTCGTATCGATTCAGAAGGCGTACTCGGCGCGGCGCTTGGCCTCGCTCTTCTGCAGCCAGCCGATGACGCGCTGGCGAAGCCCTTCGCGCAGGCGATCCCAGCGGCTGGGGTTGCTCACGATCTGCGCCTTGTAGAACGACGGACACAGCACCGCAGCATGCGAGACCTCGCCGCAGACACCGCAGCCCACGCAACTGTCGAGCACATGCGCCACCGGATCGGTGCGCAGCGGGTCGGGGTTGGGCTTGATCGACAGCGACGGGCAGCCCGACAGGCGGATGCAGGAGTGGTCGCCGGTGCAGGTGTCCGAATCGACGCCGAACTTCTCGCGCACCTGGCGCTTGCCGTCGGCAATGGCCTTGCGCACCAGCGGCTTCTCGCGGCGTTGGCGGTTCAGCATGCATTCGGATTGCGCGACCAGGACCTTCGGGCCCTTCTGCTTCGTGGTCAGCGCGTCCTTCAACGCATCGCGCATGCCAGCGACGTCATAGGTGCGGCGCATGGTCCTGACCCACTTCACGCCAACGCCGCGCACTGCGCGTTCGATCTCGTGGCCGGTGCTGCGCGTCGCGTTGACCGCCTTCGACGACAGGATGTCCTGCCCGCCGGTCGCGGAGGTGTAGTTGTTGTCGACAACGATGGTGAGGTTGTCGCTCTCGTTGAAGACCGCGTTGGCGATGCCACTGGTCAGGCCGTTGTGCCAGAAGCCACCGTCGCCCATCACGGAGATCGCGCGCTTGTCGGCCTGCGTGTTGAGCGCGGCTGCACCCGCTGCGCCGAGGCCGTAGCCCATCGTCGTGTTGCCGATGTTGAAGGGCGGCAGGATCGAGAACAGGTGGCAACCGATGTCTGCGCTGACGTGGTGGGCGCCGAGTTCGCGCTCGACCAGCTTCATTGCGCTGAAGATCGGGCGCTCGGGGCAGCCGGTGCAGAAACCCGGCGGGCGCGCATGCACGCTTTCGGCGAGCGGCTTTGCGGGTTCGGTCGCTGCGACCAGCGGGATCACCTTGCGCACCGGTGCGGGCACCGGCAGTGCTTGCAGGCGGCCGTAGCGCTCGCCGAAGGTGCGTGCGCCCTTCAGCAGTTCGGCGGCTGTGTATTCGCCGGCCACGGGCAGCATGTCCTTGCCATGCAGCGCGGTGGCGGAGCCCGCCTGCCGCAGGATGGTTGCCAGGTTCTGTTCGATGAAGTTCGGCTGGCCTTCTTCGACCACCAGCACGGCGCGCTTGCCTTCGCAGAAGCGGATCACTTCGCTCTCGATGACCGGGTAGGCCACGTTCATCACGTAGAGCGGCACCTTGGTGTTGCCGTAGACGTCGGCGAGGTCGAGTCGCTCCAACGCGCGCATCAGCGTGTTGTAGCTGCCACCCTGCACGATGATCCCAATGTCATCCGCGCCTTCGGAGAAGAACTCGTTGAGTTGCCGCTCCTCGATGAACTTCACCGCGGCGGGCCAGCGGTCCTTCACCTTTTCCTGCTCGTGCAGGAAGCTCGCGGGCGGAAGCACGATGCGGCTGACGTCGCGCCGCGGGTTCTCCATCGCTTCCTTGAGCGTGAACTTGGCGCGCTTGTTGTCGCCGGCAATGAACTGGCCGTGCACGTGGCAGGCGCGGATGCGCAACTGGAGCATCACCGGCGTGTTGCTCGCTTCCGAAAGATCGAAGCCCTGCTTGACCGCATCCACGATGCTCGGCAGGTTCGGGCGCGGATCGAGCAGCCAGATCTGCGACTTCATCGCGAAGGCGTGGCTGCGCTCCTGCATGATCGACGAGCCTTCGCCGTAGTCCTCCCCCACGATGACGAGCGCGCCGCCGGTGACGCCGCCAGACGCCAGGTTGGCGAGCGCATCCGACGCCACGTTGGTACCGACAGTGGCCTTGAAGGTCACCGCACCGCGCAGCGGATAGTTGACGGAGGCCGCGAGAGTGGCGGCGGCGGTGGCCTCGCTCGCGCTGTTTTCAAAGCGGATGCCGTGCTCGGTCAGGATGTCCTGCGCGTCGGCCAGCACGTCCATCAGGTGCGAGATCGGCGCACCCTGGTAGCCGGCGACATAGGAAACACCTGACTCCAGCAGAGCCTTGGTGACTGCCAGAATGCCTTCACCGCGAAACACCTCGCCGCCCGAGAGCCGCAGCTTCTTCACTTCTTCGACGAACGATCGCTCAGCCATGGCGCCCTTTCTTCTCTGGAATCGTGGGGTTCCAATAGAAACCTCGGTCTCTATAATGTTTAGAACTGAATGTATCCACAATCATGAATAACCCTAAACACGCAAGCAGCGTGCCCGCTGCGGACCAGGGACCATTCACCGGGGAGAAGCCGGAGCACAAGCTCCGTTTCGTCGACGACTACCTGCCGGCGCTACTCGCGCAGGCCAGTCAGCTCATTTCCTCCGAGTTCCACGAAGTTGCGCGCAAACACGGCTTTTCGGTGTCGGAATGGCGGGTGATGGCATCACTGGCGGGTGGCGAGGCGATCAGCATCGGCCAGCTGGCGCAAGTCACGGTAACGAAGCAACCCACGGTGACGCGGTTGCTGGACCGCATGGAAGCGCGCGGCCAGGTCGAACGCCTGCCCCATGACAGTGATCGGCGGGTTACTTTGGTGCGGATCACACGCAAGGGCTCGCAGGCGGTGGAGCACCTGATGGAGCTTGCGCGCGAGCACGAGATGCGCGTGCTCGAGCCCTTCGGCCTCCAGCGTGCGGAGGATCTCAAGAGCACACTGCGGCACATCATCGAGTTGCATGCGCGCGCGCCAGGCGATACGCCGGCGGAAGTGAACGAAGAGGAATGAAGCGCGGGGCGGCTCAGCGCCCCGTCACCAGTACCGCTCGGCCACGGTGGCCGCGCTGGCTGATCCAGTCCATGGCTTTCGCTGCGTCTTCGAGCGCGAAGGGTTGGACATCCAGCTTCAGTCGACCATCGGCGAGCCGCGCCAGCAACTCGGGTGCAGCAGCCCGGCCGGCAGGTTCGCGGCGGAACATGTTCAGCGGCAGCAGCGAAACATCCCGTTGCAGGAAATGCGCGATGTCGAGCGCCAACGTGTTGCCGGCCGTGTAGCCGACGAGCACCGCCCGGCCATCCGCCCGCACTTGAGGCAGCGCGGCGGCGAGCACTGGGCCGCCCACAGTATCGACCAGCAGATCGACCAACACAGAGTCCAGCGAAGACGCCGGATCGTCACCGAGCACAAGCACCTTGGCACCCGATGGAATCCAGGCCACCTGCGATGCATCGGCAACGACGGCCGTGACCTCGGCCCGGGCATCGAGGGCCAATTGCACCGCAAGCGATCCGACGGCACCGGTGGCGCCAGTGATGAGGACGCTTTCGCCTGCCGCGAGCCGCGCGACGTCATGCAGCGCGACCCACGCCGACGTGCTTGGCGAGAAGAACGCGGAGCCGATCGTGAACGGCACGCCATCCGGCAGCAGGCCCAGCGCTTCGTCGGGCGCGTCGATCACTTCGCACCAGGTGCCGTCGAACAGCGTGCCCAACCCACTGCCGCGTAGCCACACTCGCTGGCCCTCGGGATGGACATGGCTCGCAACCACCACGCCCGCAGCCTCTACGCCGGGCGTATAGGGGAACGGCGGATGCTTCAGGAAGCTGCCGCGCCATACCGTCCGGTCGATATGGCCGACTGTGGCCGCCTCCATTCGCACCAGCGTGCGGCCTGGACGCAAGGTGGGCGCCGGTACGTCTTCGATCACAGGCAGCGCGTCGAAGGCATGCACGCGTACGGCCTTCATGGCGGCGTCTCCAGGAAATCGAGCACCACGCGCGCAAAGGCCTCGGGCATTTGATCGGGCAGAGGGACCATTCCTCCCTCGATGTCGACGATGCGCGCGCCCGCGAGATGCTCGTGCAGTTCGGCAGCATGCGGCGACGCAAAGGGATCGTCCGTCGCGCGAATCAGAAGCGTGGGCTGCTTGACCAGGTGGATGCGATCTTCCATGCGATAGGCCGCAACCGCGCGATGGCCATCTTCAGGGCTGCCGCTGGCTTTCAATGCATCGCTCACAAAGGCTTCGAGCAGTTCGGGGCGGCCCGGTGGATAGAACCCCTGCCTGCGCTGCCACATCGCTGCGAGATGGCTTCCGTCTTCGCTCGGAGCGACTTCGTCGATCGGCGGGCGTTCCGCGCGGGCCTTGCGGAAGGCTTCGTTCGTGTAGGGCGTCGACGAAAGCACGAGCCTTCGCACGCGCTGCGGAAAGGCGGCCGCGAGTTCGATCGCAATCACGCCGCCGGTGTGATGACCCACGACGTCGATCTGGTCGAGCCGCAACGCATCGAGCAGCTCGCAAGCAACACGGCCCCATAGCTCGATGCTGACCGGTGCATCGCCCGCGGCCGAATCGCCGAAGCCCACGGTGTCCATCGCGATCGCGCGGCGGCGCGCACCGATCAGCGGAAGCACCTCGCGGTACTCCCGCCAGCTTCTCGGCGACTGATGCAGCAGCAGAACGGCGGGCGCTTCGCGATCGCCGCATTCGGCGTAGTGGATCTGCCCCGGGGAGAGATCCGCGAACGCGCGCCGGATGTTGTTCATGACTGCGTTTCGCTCGCGGGTGGCTTCCACAGCCCGGCGTGCTTCAGCATGCCGAGCGTGCGCGATAGCACATCGCGTCGGTACGCCGGCACATCGCGACCTTCGTATTCGTAGAAGCCGCTGCCGCTCTTGAGGCCAAGCCGCCCTTCTTCGACCATGCGATCCACGATCGCAGGCGCGGTGTAGCGAGCGCGATCGATCGAGCCCGACATCTCGCGGCTTGCGTGATGAAGGATGTCGCAACCGCCGAAGTCGATGAACTCCACCACGCCGAGCGCCGCGAAGCGCAGTCCCAGGCCGTAGCGCGTGGCCTTGTCGATTTCTTCCGCTGTGGCTGCGCCTTCTTCGATCATGCGCGCGGCCTCGTTCATGATGAGCGCCTGCAATCTAGGCACGATGTAGCCCGGTGTCGGGCCGCACACCACCGGCAGCTTGCCGATCGATTCCATCAAGGACTTGGTTCGTGCGAGCACTGCGGCATCGGTGCCCGCATGGCAGCTCAGCTCGACGACCGGAATCACATACGCCGGGTTGAGCCAGTGCATGTTCAGGAAGCGCTCCGGCCGCCGCACCATCGCCGCGAGTTCGCTCACGAGGATGCTGCTGGTGGTGGAGGTGAGGATCGCGTCGTCGCTGCAATGGCGGTTGATGTGCTCGAACGCTTCGCGCTTGGCGTCGAGTGTTTCCGGGACGCCTTCGAAGAGCAGCTCGGCTGCGGCCAGCGCCGCCGGTGCTTCATCGGCTTTGACGAATTCGACGCGCGCCGCGATCGCCGGCACCTGCGCCGCGTCGATCACACCAAGCTGCGAGAGGCCCGAGAGGCTGGCGGTGATTTCCGCCTGCGCCTCGGTGCGCAGCTTCTGCCACGCTTCGTCGCTGCGCGGACGCAGGTCGATCAGCGAGATCCGATGGCCTGCATACGCGAACGCAATCGCGATCCCGCGCCCCATGCGGCCCGCGCCGACTGCGGCAAATCGGGGAAGACTGTCATGCGCCATCGTGCAGCCTCTTACGCAGCTCAGCGGGCGTCAGCTTGTCGAGGCCGAGGGTTTCGAGCGTGCGCGGGCCCTTGCGCAGATCGCGGCCGAGGAAGCCGCCGACGATCGCCAGCAGCCCATGCGCGATCGGTGCATCGACACCGGCGTAGCGCGCAGCCGATGCCAGGAAGGCCAGGCCGAGCTCGGTGTCTTCGGTGATGTAGCGATGCGAATGCAGGTCGATGTTCTCGCGCCAGTCGCCCGACTTCACGAGCTGCTTGTGCGCATCGCCGTACATCCACTGGTCGTTGTTGTAGTGATCTGCGAGCGGATAGTGCGGCGCGCCGTGGCCGAGCGCCTCGCGCACCGCCATGCGTTCCCGGTCGAGCTTGTCGGTCACGGCACGCACGGAGGGCTGCGTGCCTTCGTTGTGAATGTCCCAGCGCTCGAAGTGCTGCAGCGGCGCGGCGTTCATCACCATCAGCGGCGGATGGATGATCGGGCCAGCGTTCATCAATGCGCCCGAAAGCGCATCGCCGCAGCCGTGGACCGAGGGATACGCCTTGCGGATGACCGCGATCGCCGCCTCCTCCTTGCGCGCCGGATAGACGCCAGTTGGCAGGCGGATGGCGCGGATCGTCACGTTGACTTCACGCTCGCCGTGCTTGCGCGCGAGGTACGGCAGCGTGCCGGTTTCTGCCCAGGCCACGTCGGCGCGGTTGCCCGATTCGGCCACGATGCGCGCCATCACGTAGCTGCCGAAGGTCCCGGGCGGCAGGAAGACGACCTGCCCGTCGACCAGGTGCGGCGCCATGGTGCGCGCGATGTCATCCTGCGCGATGGCGGGCGTCGGGAGCACGATGAGTTCGGCGTCGTTCATCGCCGCACCGATGTCGGGCGTGGCGAGCGCGATCTTGACGTCGCGCGAGCCGGCAGCGTCTTTCAGCGTGATGGAGCCGGTGCGGATGACGGGCTCCAGAGCCGCTGCATCACGACGCCAGAGGCGCACTTCATGTCCGGCTTCAGACAGGTCGGCGGCGGCCGCATAGGCGCCGTGACCACCACCAAGAATCGCGATTTTCATAGGGCAACAGAAGAAAGATGAGGTGGACAAACCGGCCGCAAAGGCGCTTCCGGAGGACTTGAGGCCTCAATACATTACTTTTCAACTGTTCAGGAGTCAATCAATTTAGACCCTCTGTTCGCGTTTCCGATAGGTCGGCGGTAACAAAAAAGCCCGCGCTTTCTGCAAGCGCGGGCTTTTTGGTTTGAGTAGCGGATCGCCTTAGCGGCTCGGCTTGAAGCCCCGCTTCTGGCCGTCGCGCGGCACAAAGGCCTTGCCGGCACCGGCTCCGGCGTGGCCGCGCGGGGCAAAGCCGTCGCGGCGCGGAGCGCCTGCAGCGTTTCCGTTTCCGTTCCCGTAACCGCGCGGCGCGCTTTCGCCCCAGCCCGACTTGCGGCCGTAGCCTTCGTTGTCACGTCCGCCGCCGAAGCCGGCGTTGCTCGGGCCGCGCGAATTGCGGTCGTTGAAGCCGCTGGCGCCGGCATAGCCGCCGCCGCGATGGCCGCCGCCGAACTTGCGGTCACGCGAATGGCCGTCGCTGCGGCCGCGGCCGCCGAAATCGCCCTGCGAACGCGGCGGGCGCTGCTGCGGCTCGAGACCCGGGATCACTTCCGACTTGAACTGCTGGCGGCTGTACTGCTCGATGTCGAAGATCCGGCGGCGATCGCGGAACTCGGCAAAGGTCACGGCGAGGCCGTCACGCCCTGCCCGGCCGGTGCGGCCGATGCGGTGGGTGTAGTCCTCGGCCTTCATCGGCAGGCCGAAGTTGAAGACGTGCGTGATGGTCGGCACGTCGATGCCGCGCGCCGCCACATCGGTGGCGACGAGGATCTGGACCTGGCCGTTGCGCAGCGCCATGAGCCGGCGGTTGCGCAGGCCCTGGCTCAGCGCGCCGTGCAGCGCGACGGCGCTGAAGCCGTCTTGTTGCAGGTCGTTGGCGAGACCGTCGCATTCGATCTGCGTGCTTGCGAAGACGATCGCCTGGTTGATGGTCGTGTCGCGCAGCCAGTGGTCCAGCAGCTTGCGCTTGTGCTGGGTGTTGTCGGCCCAGAAGAGAACCTGCTTGATGTTGGCGTGCTTCTCTTGCGGGCTGGCGATCGTGACGCGCTGCGGCTCGCGCATCACGCGGGTCGCGAGCTGCTGGATGCGAGGCGCGAAGGTCGCGCTGAACATCATGGTCTGCTGGCGCTCGATGGTGAGCTGGTTGATCTCGGCCAGATCGTCGGAGAAGCCGAGGTCGAGCATGCGGTCGGCCTCGTCGACGACGAGGAATTTGACCTGTTCGAGCTTGATCTGCATCGAACGCTGGAGGTCGAGCAGACGACCCGGCGTCGCGACCACGAGATCGGCGTTCTGCAGACGCTGGATCTGCAGTTGGTAAGGCATGCCACCCACAACGCTGGCAATGCGCAGGCCGCGGCAGTGACGGACCAGATCGATCGCGTCATGAGCCACCTGCTGCGCGAGTTCGCGCGTCGGGCACAGCACCAGCGCGCCGGGCGTGGCCGGCTTGAAGTTGCGGCTGTTGGTCGGATCCTTGCGCTTGGGCCTCTTGGGCGGCGCTTCGCCGCGGGCAGCGGCTTCGGCGGCGAGGCGCTCGAATTCGGCCTTTGCAGCCGCTTCGGCTTCGGCCTGGCGCTGCAGCAGCGTGTGCAGCACAGGCAGAAGGAAGGCTGCGGTCTTGCCGCTGCCGGTCTGGCTCGACACCATCAGGTCGACGAAGCGGGTCGCGCCTTCGCCGTTGCCGCTCATGGTCATGGCGCGCGGAATGGCCTGTTCCTGAACGGCGGTCGGCTGGGTGAAGCCCAGGTCTTCGACTGCGGCGATCAGCTGGGGCGCGAGGCCCAGCTTGATGAAGCCGTTGGGCTCCTTGGGCGCGTCCGCCTCGGCGGCGTCGAGCGCCTCGAGTTCGGAAACGGTGGAAATGGTTGCGGCTTCGCCGGAAACGGCAAAGCTGTCGGATTGCGCAGGCGCGAAGTCGCGCTGCGCTTCAAAAGCGTCAGTCATCAAGAGTCTCTTACGCGAGCGCTACCGTGAGTAGCGCTCCGTCGGGTGGTCAAAAAAACATCAACCATCCAACGACTTCAACTTCGACATTCATCGAGGTTGCGGCCCCATGTGCTGATATTCAGCGGGCGCGATGTGCAAGATAGGGAGATGCGGGAGGAATCGCTGGCTTGATTGGCATGTCAAATCAGCGAAGCCCGCAATTATGGCACGCCTTCGGGTTTTTACCTAATCCTCTATGCGAAGGAAGGTCTCGCGGTAGTGCTCCAGTTCTTCGATGGATTCGTGGACATCGGCCAGCGCCGTGTGCGCCTGCTGCTTCTTGAAGGCATTGAACGCCGCGGGCTTCCAGCGCTTGGCGAGTTCCTTGAGCGTGCTCACATCGAGATTCCGATAGTGGAAGTACGCCTCCAACTTGGGCATGTATTTCACGAGGAAGCGACGGTCCTGGCCAATGGTGTTCCCGCACATCGGCGAACCACTCTTGGGGATGTAGCGCGCGATGAATTCCAGCAGTTGACGCTCGGCTTCCGCCTCGTCGATCGTCGAGGTCTTGACCTTGTCGATCAGGCCGCTGCGACCATGCGTGCCCTTGTTCCAAGCGTCCATTCCGTCGAGGACTGCATCGCTCTGGTGGATGACGAGGACGGGCCCGTCGATACGGGGCGTCAGGTTGGGGCCGGTCACGACCACGGCGATTTCGAGCAGGCGTTCTTTTTCGGGGTCGAGGCCGCTCATTTCGCAGTCCAGCCAGACAAGGTTCTGGTCGCTCCTGCCGAGCGTGACCGCCGGTGCGGTCGTTTCGATGGATTCGGGCATCCGGCGATTGTCGTCGATGGCCCTGCCGTCGGGCGGGCTGCCCACGGCTGAAGGGCCGCGGGCTAAACTCGGCCGCCATGCCGACTCCCATCCCCGCGTCTCTCGCCACCACCCTGGCTTTTGCCCTTGCGCTGGTCGCCGGGCTGGTCGTGAAGTTCTGGCTCGCATCGCGGCAAGTCCGGCATGTGGCGCGTCATCGCCAGGCCGTGCCTGCTGCCTTCCAACAGGCAATCACGCTGGACGCGCACCAGAAGGCTGCCGACTACACGATCGCCAAGACGCGGCTCGGCGTCATCGAAATGGCCTGGAGCGCCGCGATCCTGCTCGGATGGACGCTGCTCGGCGGACTGGATCTCCTCAACAGCCTGCTCCTGACTGCATTGGGCGGCGGCATGTGGCAGCAACTCGCCCTGTTCGGTGCATTCGCGCTGATCGGCGGCATCCTCGAACTGCCCTTCACGCTATGGCAGACCTTCGTGCTCGAGGAGCGCTTCGGTTTCAACAAGATGACCTGGCGCCTGTGGATCAATGATGCCGTCAAGGGCATCCTGCTCGGCACCGCGATCGGCCTGCCACTCGCCGCGCTGATTCTCTGGCTCATGCATGCGGTCGGTGCGTTCTGGTGGCTATGGGCCTGGGGCGTGTGGATGAGCTTCAATCTCTTGCTGATGCTGGTCTATCCGACCTTCATCGCGCCGCTCTTCAACAAGTTCCAGCCATTGGACGACGCCGCCCTGAAGACCCGCGTCAATGCGCTCATGCAGCGCTGCGGCTTCTCGGCCAAGGGCCTGTTCGTGATGGACGGCAGCACGCGCAGCGCGCATGCCAATGCTTACTTCACCGGGTTTGGAGCCAGCAAGCGCGTGGTGTTCTACGACACGCTGCTGCGCCAGCTGAACGCCGGCGAGATCGAAGCGGTGCTGGCGCACGAGCTCGGCCACTTCAAGCACCGGCACGTGGTCAAGCGCATGGTGGCGATGTTCGCGCTGAGTCTTGCGGGCTTCGCGCTGCTGGGTTGGCTTTCGAGCCACACGTGGTTCTACACAGGGCTGGGCGTGCAGCCGAATCTCTCGGCGCCCAACGACGCGCTCGCGATTCTCCTGTTCATGCTGGCGGTGCCGGTATTCGGCTTCTTCGTCGCGCCGCTGCCGGTGTTGATCTCGCGCAAGCACGAATTCGAGGCGGACGCCTATGCCATCGCGCAAACGAGCGGCAAGGATCTCTCCGCCGCACTGCTCAAGCTCTACAAGGACAACGCTTCGACGCTCACGCCCGATCCGGTGTTCGTCAAGTTCTATTACTCGCACCCGCCAGCGTCCGAGCGCCTCGCGCGCATGGCCGCGGCCTGATCGGGAGCCAATCATGAGCAGCATGCTGAAGATCCAGGACTGGAAGTCACACCCGCGCCGCGCCATGAGCGCGACGGAGATCGTCGCGAGCCTCGCGAAACTCGACGGCTGGAAGCTCGCCGGCGATGGCAAGGACGTCGCGATCGAGAAGACATTCACCTTCGCGAACTACTTCGAGACCATCGCCTTCGTCAACGCACTCGCACTGATTGCGCACCGGCAGGACCATCATCCTGACCTGTCGGTGCACTACAACCGCTGCGTGGTGCGCTTCAATACGCACGACGTGTCGGGCATCTCGGCGACCGATTTCGAGTGCGCAGCGCAGGCCGATGCGCTGATTGCATGAAGCTCACCCGCCGGTTTCGCGGGGTTCCAGGCTTTGGCCACGAGAGCACCGCTGGCTTGCCGGGGTGCTTCCTTGGCTAAGCATCGCGGCGGCACGACGAGTGCCGCGCTGAGCGAGGGACTTGTCGTTGCGAGTCACGGCCGCCATTGCATCGTCGAGACGCTTGAGGGCGAACGAGTCATCTGCCATCCGCGCGGCAAGAAGAGCCAGGCGGTCGTCGGCGACCGCGTGCAATGGCAGGCAAGCGAAGACGAAGGCACCATTGAAAAGGTCGTTCCGCGCAAGAACCTGTTCTACCGTCAGGACGAGATCCGCACCAAGTCGTTCGCGGCCAATCTCGACCAGGTGCTGATCCTCGTCGCGGCTGAACCGGAGTTCTCCGAGAGCCAACTCTCTCGCGCGCTCATAGCGGCGGAGGCCGAGCACATCACGCCGGTGATCGCGCTCAACAAGCGCGACCTTGCGACCGCTTTCGCGCGGGCCTGGGAGCGGCTCGCGCCCTATAGGCAGATGAACTATCAGGTACTGCCACTGGCACTCAAGGCAGCGGATGCCTCGGACCGCGACGCGCTGACCGGGCTGCTCGCCGGCAAGACGACGCTGGTGCTGGGTCCGTCCGGCGCGGGCAAGAGCACGCTCATCAATCAGCTGGTGCCGGGCGCCTCGGCGCAGACGGGCGAGATTTCGCAGGCGCTCAATTCCGGCAAGCACA
The DNA here is from genome assembly GCF_014192575.1 of Variovorax sp. Sphag1AA. Taxonomy (GTDB): domain Bacteria; phylum Pseudomonadota; class Gammaproteobacteria; order Burkholderiales; family Burkholderiaceae_C; genus Variovorax. Next base: position 566,638 of record NZ_JACHYC010000004.1, read on the forward strand.
CGACCACGACAACCACCTGGTACTGGATGGACAGGTCCAGCGACACCGCACTCATTGATTCGCCGGGCTTCCAGGAATTCGGCCTCCACCACATCGAGGCAATGCACCTTGCGCGCCTGATGCCGGATATCGCGGCGCATGCGACCGAGTGCAAGTTCTACAACTGCACGCACCTGCACGAACCCGGATGCGGCGTGATCGCGCAGGTGGAGGCAGGCACCATCAGCCCGTCGCGCTACCGAATCTACGGCGAGCTGTTTGCCGAACTCAGCCAGCCACGCTACTAGGGCGTTCGCTCAGGCACCGACGATGTCGGACAGCGCGGCCACGAGCGCCGCACATTGATCGCGCGTCCCGACCGTGATGCGCAAATACTGCGATATGCGCGGCTGCCGGAAATGCCGCACCAAAATCGCCCGCTCGCGCAATGCGGCCGCCAGGGCGGCTGCATCGCGACCCGAGTGCCGCACGAACAGGAAGTTGGCCTGCGAAGGCAGCACATCGAAGCCGAGGTCTTCGAGTTCCAGGGCGAGGCCCTCGCGGGTGTCGATGACGTCTCTGCATGTGCGCGCGAACCAGCGCTCGTCCTCGATCGCAGCCACCGCGCCGGCGACTGCGAGACGGTCCAGCGGGTAGGAGTTGAAGCTGTTCTTCACGCGCTGGAGGGCGTCGATGAGATGCTGCTGCCCGCAGGCGAAGCCCACGCGCAGGCCGGCAAGGGAGCGCGATTTCGAGAGGGTCTGCACGACGAGCAGGTTCGGATATCGGGCAATCAGCGGGATCGCGCTTTCACCGCCGAAATCGACGTAGGCCTCGTCGACGAGGACCACGCGGCCTGGTGACGCCGCCAGCAATGCCTCGATGCGCGCCAGTGGCAACCCGATGCCGGTCGGCGCGTTCGGATTGGCGATGACGATGCCGGCGCAGCCTTGGGACGCACGCATCGCCAGCGCGCGATCGTCGATCCGGAGTCCCTCGTCGACAGGCTGCAGTTCGCAGACGATTCCGTAGAGCTGCGCATAGACGCGGTAGAAGCTGTAGGTGACGTCCGGGATCAGCAGCGGTTCGGCTTGCTGGAAAAAGGCGAAGAAGGCATGCGCGAGGACTTCATCCGAGCCATTGCCGACGAAGACTTGCGCGGGTTCGATCCTGTGGCGAGCAGCAATCGCTTCACGCAACAGCAGGGATTCGGGATCGGGATAGAGCTCGAGCCTGCTCTCGGCCGCGCGGCGGATGGCATCGATCGCCTCGGGCGACGGCGGGTAAGGGTTCTCGTTGGTGTTGAGCTTGACCAGGTTCGCGATACGCGGCTGTTCGCCCGGCACATAGGGTTCGAGCGCCGCGATGCGCGGGCTCCAGAAGCTGGGAACGTTCGACAAGGCACTACCCCCGGTTGACTCAGCCGAGGAGCCGAGCGAGGGTCAGGAGCGCCAGCAGGACCATCCACATCACGACGGAACGCCACACCAGGCCGACCACGCTGCGAAGATGCGCTGGCTCGGGTTCGCGTCCGGGCGTGCTGCCACTGTCGGCTTCGCGCGCGTCACCAAATGACTCGCCGGCCTGGGCGCGCGACAGCGGATCCGTTGCCGGGACGGCGCGCAAGGTGCCACCGCCGAGTCGGACATTCACTGCACCGGAAGTCGCGGCGAGGATCACGCCATCGTTTTCATTCGGGAAGCGGCGCGCGTCGTTGCGCCAGCAGTCGATCGCCTCTTCGAAGCTGCCGACCACCGCGAAGCCCAGCGCCGTGATGCGCGCCGGCAACCAGTCGATCACCGCCCACGCGCGCTCCGCCGCTTGCTGGACCCAGATGCTCGACGGCTGCGTCGACGCGCCGTTCTTGTGCACCCAGTAACGCGCGACGAATTCGCTCATCCGGTAGAAGACTGCGCCGGCCGGGCCGAGGCCCACCGCCGCGAGAATGGAAAACCACGCCAGCACGCCGAAGACATGGCGGTGGGCGGCAATGACCGAGTGCTCGATCACGTGCCGCACGATTTCGCTGCGCGGCAGATTGATGGCATCGACGTGCTGCCAGTGCGCAAGCAGCGATCGGGCGAGCGCTTCATCGCCTTCGTCAAGCGCGTCGCGGATGCCGGTGAAGTGGTGGCTGAACTGGCGGAACCCGAGCGTGACGTAGAGGATCGCAATGCTCCAGAGCACGGCAAAAGGCAATCCCAGCGTCAGGACGAGGACCCAATGGACGGCCAGCGCGAGCACGGTTGGAACGAACACTGCAAGCGACCAGGCCACCCAGCCGTGGTGCGGTTTGCCTGCATCGAAGTTGCGGCTGGTCCAGCGCGTCCAGGCGAGCACCCCGGCATAGACGGGATTGCGGTACGCCAGCGGACGTACCTGCTCGATCAGCAATGCGCACAGGATCGCAAAGAAGCTCATCCGTCGATGATAACGAGAGCCTTCGTCGATCCCACAGCCCTGGTCAGGCCGAGAGGAATCGGTAGAGGTTGCGCAGCATGCCAGCGGTGGCGCCCCATACGAAACGCTCGTTGGGGCCGTCCTGGTACGGCATCGACAGCCATTCGCGCGACCGCCGATCGTCGTCCGTCATAGTGTGGCGCCGGTGGTTGGCCGGGTTCATTAGGAAGGCAAGCGGCACTTCGAAGGCTTCGGCAACCTCGTGCGGGTTGATGGCGAGTTCAAAGTCGGGGCGCACCAGCGCCACAACCGGCGTCACGATGAACGAGGTGATGGTCGTATACGTTGGCAGCGTGCCGAGTACCTCGATGTATTCCGCCGAAAGACCAACTTCTTCCCAAGCTTCGCGCAGCGCGGCCGCGGAGATATTGGCGTCCTCCGGATCGACCCTGCCGCCGGGGAAAGCCACTTGCCCTGAATGATGGGTCAGATGCGCGGTGCGCTCCGTCAGAAGAACCGTCGGCTGCTCGCGCGTCACGATCGGCACAAGGACGGCCGCCTGAGCCGGCGGGCGATCGCTCATCTGAGGCTCGCGACGCAATTCCGGCGTCCACGCGGGCGGGGTGGCAAATCGTGCACGCAACGCACCGACGCCCAGTTGGTCAAATGCCACGGCGGCCAAGCTGGTGTCGATGGAGGACACCGGCACCTCGCGCGGATCGAACGACCTCAGAGGCGCTGGGGGCACGACGTTGATCACTTCGACGGGGGTTGCGCTCATGGCCGGTGATGTATGTGTCAAGTGGATGGACTTTGGGAATTACAACGAATGAAACGGTGCATGTGTAGGACACGGCACCACGAAAAAATCACGATCCCCTGCTCGAATGGAGACCCCAAAAGCAAAAAGCCGCCTCGATTGGCGGCTTTTTGCATGACAAGGAGAGGCCTCTTATTGAGCGGCCGCTGCCGACTTGCCGGGCAGCTTTTCCTTGATGCGAGCCGAACGGCCGCTGCGGTCACGCAGGTAGTACAGCTTGGCGCGACGGACGTCACCGCGGCGCTTGACTTCGATACCGGCGATCAGCGGGCTGTAGGTCTGGAACGTACGCTCCACGCCTTCGCCGCTGGAGATCTTGCGGACGGTGAAGCCGCTGTTGAGGCCGCGATTGCGCTTGGCGATCACGACGCCTTCGTAGGCCTGCACACGCTTGCGGTTGCCTTCGACGACGTTCACGCTGACGATGACGGTGTCACCAGGCGAGAACTCGGGGATCTTCTTGCCGAGGCGGGCGATTTCTTCCTGCTCGAGGGTCTGGATGAGATTCATGATTTCCTGATTTCGATCGTGCCCACGCTACACAAAAGGCGTCTTTTGAAGCACCTGATAGATGCCGACGCGGCCGGGCAGAGGATCGGAGAACCCGAGATTATAGCTTTTTCTTGAGCACGGCTTCATCTGCCGCACTGAGGCGCCCCGCCCGACGGGCAGCTTCGATGAGATCCGGCCGCTTTTGCGCCGTAATGGCGAGCCGCTGGTCTCGTCGCCAGCGTTCGATCTGAAGATGATGGCCCGACATCAACACGGCCGGCACACCCTCTCCATTCCATTGCTCTGGCCGCGTGTAGTGAGGGCAGTCAAGCAGCCCGTCGAGCGCGGGATTGAAACTGTCCTGCACATGGCTCGCCTCATCGCCGAGCACCCCTGGCTGCAGCCGCGCAATCGAGTCGAGGAAAGCCATGGCAGCAATCTCGCCGCCGGACAGCACGAAATCACCGAGGCTGATCTGGTGCGTGACCCTCGCATCGATGAAGCGTTGATCGATGCCCTCGTAGCGGCCGCATACCAGCACGGCACCGTCGCCGCCGGACCATTGTTCGACCGCCTCATGGCGCAGCGCTTCGCCAATAGGCGAAAAGAGGACGACAGGCGCCGCGGCGCCCCGTGCAGCTAGCACAGCATCGAGACACGCCGACAGCGGCTGCGCCAGCATGACCATGCCGGGACCGCCGCCAAACGGCCGATCGTCGACGCGCCGGTAGTTCCCGTCCGCATAGTCGCGTGGATTCCAGAGCACCACCTCGACCTGCTTCGACTCGAAGGCGCGACGCGTCACGCCACTGGTCAGAAGTGGCGCGAACAGTTCGGGAAACAGGGTGATGACGTCGAAGCGCATGACGGCGCCGGCCTGCAGCCTCGGTCAGTAGTCGGGCTGCCAGTCGACCGTGATCACGCGGCCGGCAAGGTCCACCTTATCGATGAACGCCGAAACGAAAGGCACCATGCGCTCGACGGGCTTGCCGCTTTCCTGCGCATCAAGGACCAGCGTGGTCTGGGGACCGGACGCGAGCAATTCGCGGACTGTGCCAAGCGAAACGCCTTCCCGGTTGACGACAGTGAGGCCGATCAGATCGACCCAGTAGTACTCGTCATCGCCTGCGGTGGGGAAGCTCGATCGGGGGATGAAGACCCGCGCGCCGCGCAAGGCCTCGGCCGCGTTGCGGTCAGGCACCTCTTCAGACGAGGCGACGATGCAGTCGGAATGTTCCTTGGCTTCGCGGATCGGAAGCCGGAACGCGCGGCCTGCCGGAGAGCCTGGCGGCTGCAGGAACCAGCGCTTGGAAGAAAAAAGCGCCTCGGGCTCGGCGCTGTGGGGCAAGACCTTGAACCAGCCCTTGATGCCCCAGGCGTCGGCGATGCGCGCCACTTCGATCGCATCCGCCGGCAATTCGGCGGCTTCGAGTGTGGGCAGCATCGCCGGGCAGCGGCTTAGGCAGCCGCCTTGGGAGCGGCTGCAGCCGCTTGCTTGATCAGGCGCAGGACGGTGAGCGACGGTTGTGCGCCAACGCCCTTCCAGTAGGCGAGGCGATCCTGAGCGATGCGGATGCTTTCCTCGTTTTCCTTGGCGGTCGGGTTGTAGAAGCCCAGGCGCTCGATGAAGCGGCCATCGCGACGCTCGCGCTTGTCCGACACGACGATATTGAAGAACGGACGGCCCTTGGAGCCGCCGCGGGAGAGTCGAATAACGACCATGATTTATCCTTCGGGTGGTGCGGCAAACCTGTTCCAAGGCTCGCCCACAATGTTCTTCCAGCGTCGAGACACGCGACATGGCCACCCGGCCAGCGACACGCTGAAAAGCCCTCGATTATAGCCCGTACCAGCTTTTCCCCCACACCTGGCAGCGCCAGGACGTACCAAATGACCAACATCCGCCCCAGCCGCGACGAAGACGTCGAGGCCATCACCGCCATCTACGCCCACCACGTTCTGCACGGAACGGGGACCTTCGAGACCGATCCGCCGAGCGCAGCGGACATGGCGGCACGACGAACAGACGTGCTTTCCAAGAAGCTCCCCTACCTCGTCGCAGAGCAAGGTGGTGAGGTCCTCGGCTTCGCGTACTGCAACTGGTTCAAGCCGCGCCCGGCCTATCGCTTCTCCGCAGAGGATTCCATCTACCTGGCCAACAGCGCCCGCGGTCAAGGGCTCGGTTCGAAGCTGCTTGATGCCCTCTCGCAGGCTGCCGAAACGGTCGGCGTGCGCAAGCTCATTGCAGTCATAGGCGACTCCGCAAACGCCGGCTCGATCGGGGTGCACCGCGCGCAAGGCTTCACCCATGTCGGCATCCTGAAGGACTGCGGCTGGAAGTTCGGCGAGTGGCGCGACGTCGTCCTGATGGAGAAGGTCCTGGGCGCAGGCAGCTCGACCAAGCCGGAATGAAAAACAAGACTGTAGCCGCGTGGCTGGCCTTCCTGGGCGGGCCGCTCGGCCTGCATTGCTTCTATCTGCGCGGCTTTTCAAGCACCCTCGGATGGCTGCTGCCGATCCCGACAGCGATCGGCCTGTACGGCATCGAGCGAGCGCGGATGTACGGATTGGATGACGGGTTGAGCTGGGCGCTCATTCCCTTCCTCGGATTCACCATCTCGGGTTGCGCATTGACGGCCATCGTCTACGGCCTCATGTCGCCCGAGAAATGGAATGCGCGCTACAACGCCGGCAGGGCCTCGGCCGCAGAATCGACCTCCGGGCACACGAGCTGGCTCACCATTGGCGCCGTCATCCTCGCCCTGCTTGTCGGCAGCACGGTGCTGATGGCGAGCCTGGCGTTCAGCATCCAGCGTTATTTCGAGCACGAGATCGAAGCGGGCCGCAAGATCTCGCAATAGCGTGTAGCGAGCGTCGGCGTCAGAGAATCTGCATGCCGACCCAGTAGGCAATCGCGGCGACGAAGGCCGACGCCGGAATCGTCAGGATCCAGGCCCACACGATGTTGCCCGCGACGCCCCAGCGAACGGCGCTGGCTCGCTGAGTCGAGCCCACGCCGACGATGGCGCCGGTGATCGTGTGCGTGGTCGAAACCGGAATGCCGAGCGCGGTCGCAAGAAATAGCGTCAACGCGCCCCCAGTCTCGGCACAGAACCCGCCCACGGGCTTGAGCTTGGTGATCTTCTGGCCCATCGTCTTCACGATGCGCCATCCGCCGAACATCGTGCCGAGCGAGATGGCCGTGTAGCAGATGACGATCGTCCACGTTGGCGGGACAGTCGCATCGGCCGCAGCGTAGCCAGTGGCGATCAGAAGCATCCAGATGATGCCGATGGTCTTCTGCGCATCGTTGCCACCATGGCCGAGGCTGTACGCGCCTGCGGAGACCAGTTGCAGCCGCCGGAACCAGCTGTCGATACGCGACGGCGTTGAGTGCCTGAACAACCAGGCGACCGCCACCATCATGAGCGAGCCCAGCATGAATCCCAGCAAGGGCGAAACGAAGATGAACGCGACCGTCTTCCAGATGCCCCCTGCAATCAGCGCCCCGACGCCGGCCTTGGCGATTACTGCGCCTACGATGCCTCCGATAAGCGCGTGCGAGGAACTACTGGGAATGCCGTAGTACCAGGTCACCAGATTCCAGGTAATCGCCCCCACCAGTGCGCCGAACACCACGTGCACGTCGACCACCTCCGGCTGCGCGATCCCCTTGCCGATCGTCGCGGCCACGCTCAGATGGAAGACGAAGACCGCGATCAGATTGAAGAAGGCCGCGAAGATCACCGCCTGACCGGGCCGGAGCACGCCGGTCGACACCACGGTGGCGATCGAATTCGCCGCGTCGTGGAAGCCGTTCATGAAGTCGAAGAGGATGGCCAGCGCGACCAGCAGCACGACCACCCAGAGGGCGACTTGAGCCGTTGCCATTCGAAACCCGCGGTCAGGAGTTCTCGAGGACGATGCCCTCGATCACGTTGGCGACGTCCTCGCACTTGTCGGTGATCGTCTCGAGCAGCTCATAGATGGCCTTGAGCTTGATGACCTCGCGCACATCGGGCTCCTCGCGGAAGAGCTTGCTCATGGCGCTGCGCATCACGCGATCGGCATCCGACTCCAGCCGGTCGATTTCCTCGCAGGTCTTGAGCGTGGCCTCAGCGGTCACGGGATCCGTGATCTTGCCGAGAAACTCGACGGCGTCCTTTACCCGCTCGCAGCACTTCACACTGAGCGTGGTCAGGCGCGTGATTTCCTCTGTCATGTGCCGCACGTCGTACAGCGCCATGGTTTCGGCGGAGTCCTGGATCAGGTCGGCCACGTCATCCATGGTGTTGATGAGCTTGTGGATCTGCTCGCGGTCGATCGGCGTGATGAACGTCTTGTGGATCAGCCGGTTGACGTCGTGGGTGACCCGGTCCGCGGCACGCTCGGCGTTGTCGACATCGCGGTTGTACTGCTCGCGCAGGTGCAGGTCGTTGTAGTTGGCGACCAGGTGTTCAAACGCGCGTGCGGCTTCGACGATGCGGTCGGCATGCTGATTGAACATCTCGAAAAAATTCCCCTCCCGGGGCAGCAGCTTGCCGAACATGGCGCTCTCCTGAGTTCGCGGCCGTCACAGCACTTTTGTGTGACACCTTCGTGAAAAAACCGCGCAAGTGTAATGGGCGGGCCCGGATACCGCTCTCAGAGCCGCTCTATGCGCTGGTCGGCGACGTGGCGCAACTGGTCCTGCGTAACGCGATCCGGCGCGATCTCGGCAAGCGGAAGCAAGACGAAGGCACGCTCGGAAATACGCGGATGCGGAAGCTTCAATGCCTCCGTCGCCATCACCGCGTCGCCGTGAAAAAGCAAGTCGAGGTCGAGGGTTCGTGGCGCATTCCGGTACGGTCGCTCACGGCCCGCGCCAAGCTCCAGACGCTGAAGTTCGCGCAGCAACGCCTCCGGCTCCAACCCCGTTTCGAGCTCGACCACGGCGTTGATGAAATCCGGCCCAGTCGCATCGACGGGCGCGCTGCGGTAAAGCGACGAGTGCGCGACGACGCGCGTTTCAGGCAAGGTGCCTAGGTCCGCCATGGCGCGCAGCACTGCTGCACGTGCATCGCCGAGGTTCGCGCCGATCGCGACGTGCGCGCGATTGGTCATTCCGCCGCGCTGCTGGCAGCATCGCCACCGCTGCGCGGCTTGCGCCGGCGGCGACGCTTGCGCGCAGGCGCCAGGGCGACTTCACCGTCGGGTGGCAATGCGGCATTCGCCTCCGCAACCGGCGAGGCCACTGGACGGGCCCCGGCTGCTCCGCCGGATCGCGGCGCCCGCTGTCGAACCTTCTTCTGCTGCTCGTCGCGGACCTGGTCCATCAAGTCCTGCCGACGCATGTCGTCGGCCGTGCTGAATTCCTGCCACCACTCGGCAACGGCCTCGCCGATCTCGCCGACGTCAGCGCGCAGGCGCATGAAATCGAAGGCGGCGCGGAAGCGCGCCTGTTCGACCAGGCTGTACGGCGTGGCGCCGCTGCGTTTGTCGAAGCGCGGCTGCATCATCCAGATCTCGCGCATGTCGGCCCCGAGCTTGCCACGGCCGGATACATCGCCGATGCGCGCGTTGAACACGTCGTCGATCGCGTCCTGGAGCGCCGGGAACGGAGCCGTCGGTCGTTCTCCGCCGCGCGGCTGCATGCGCTGCGCCCAGCCGTCCCGGACGTCGGCCCACAAGACGCACGCGAGCAGGAAGCTCGGCGCCACGGGCTTGCCCTCCGCCACACGACGATCGGTGTCCTGCAGGGAGGCACGCACGAAGGGTTGATCGGCCCGCTCGACCACGATGTCGAGCAAGGGATAGATCCCGGTCGACATGCCGAGCGCACGGAGCTGCTCGATGGTCGCGACCGAGTGCCCGGTCTGCAGCAACTTGAGCATTTCATCGAACAGCCGGCTTTGCGGCACATCGGCGAGCAGCTTGCTCGACGCCACCAGCGGCGCCGCCGTCTTGGCCTCGAGCTTGAAGCCGAGCGCCGCCAGCTTGGCGGAGAAACGGATCGCACGAATGATGCGAACAGGGTCTTCGCGATAGCGCGTGGCCGGGTCGCCGATCATGCGCAGCGTGAGCTTCTTCGCGTCCCGGATGCCGTTGTGATAGTCGACCACGATCTGGCTCGCCGGGTCGTAGTACATCGCGTTCACCGTGAAGTCGCGCCGCGCGGCGTCTTCTTCCTGCGGACCCCAGACGTTGTCGCGCAGCACGCGGCCACTGGCGTCCACAGCATGCTTCATGCCGGCCAGTTCGCCCTTGCTGGTGCGTTCGTTGCCGGCGACTTGCTCGGCGCCGTTGCTGTCCATGTAGGCACGGAAGGTCGAGACTTCGATCACCTCGTGCTCACGGCCGCGGCCGTAGACGACATGGACGATGCGGAAGCGCCGGCCGATGATGAAGGCGCGTCGAAAGAGGCCCTTGACCTGCTCCGGCGTCGCATTGGTCGCCACGTCGAAGTCCTTCGGGCGAAGGCCGAGCAGCAGGTCGCGCACCGCACCGCCCACGATGTATGCCTCGAAACCGGCCTCCTGGAGGGTGGTCACCACGTTCTTGGCGCGCTCGTCCACCAATGCAGGGTTGATGCCGTGGACCGATGCCGCCACTTCCTGGCGCTTGCCGAAACGGGTCTTGCCGCGCGTCGCGGCGCCGCCGGACTTGCCGAGGAGCTTGTCGATGAATTGCTTGATCATTGGATGGAGGGATTCGGCGCTCGGCGCCTCATTCATTTTCGAGCATCGACCGGATCAGGGGGATCGTGATCGCGCGCTGTGTCTGCAGGGCGTAGCCATCGAGCTGCGTGAGCAGTTCCATGAGGCTTCCGAGGTCGCGGCTGAAGCGGTGGAGCATGTAGTCGAGTACGTCGTCCGACAGCATCACGCCGCGATCGTCCGCCGCCTGACGCAGCACCGCGCGGCGCTCGGCCTCGCTCAGCACCTGCAGGTGAAAGACATGGCCCCAGCCGAGGCGAGTGCGCAGGTCCTCGCGCAACGGCAGGTCTGCCGGGGGCACCGCGCCCGCCGCCACGACGCCGCGCTGCAGGCTCTGGGCATTGACGAACCAGTTGAATGCCGCGTGCTGCTGGACCGCCGTGTACAGGTGAACGTCATCGAGCAGGATCGCGCCCCAGCGATCGTCGAACTCGGGCGGATCGGCAATGCCGGGATGCAACCAGCCGGCGCTCGCCCCCTGGTCTTTCAGCGCGGCCCGCACCCCTTCGAGCAGATGTGTCTTGCCGCTACCGCTTTCGCCCCAGAGGTAGGTCGGCACCGGCGAATGGACTGTGGGCGAGCGCCCGTCGCCAACCCATAGCGCCAGGTGCCGCAACGCCGGCTCGTTCGGCCCGGCGAAGAAGCCCGCCAGCGTCGGACCGCTCGCCAGGCCGATGTCCAGCGCGAGCTGCTTCATGCCCGACATGCCCGAGCTGCCCGGGACGGCTGAGGTGACGCGGATGACGCGAAATAAAGGTTCATAGGACAGTGCAGAACGCCGCGCGGCTGCCGGAAGGCGCTCGCCCCTTTCCGGGAGGGGGTGGCGCAAGTTCACGGCATGACCCACCCTGAGACGGTCGGTGGATCGGTGAGCGCCCTTAAAATCGTGTGGAATTCTATCGGCCCGACCGTCTTGGTTGCCGGCATCATTGTCCTCCTCTCCTTCCGCCCTCTCCTCCAGTCCCGGTCAGCCCATGAACTCCAACTCCACCACTCCGCTCAGCTACAAGGACGCCGGCGTCGACATCGATGCAGGCGATGCGCTGGTCGATCGCATCAAGCCGCTCGCCAAGAAGACGATGCGCGAAGGCGTGCTGGCCGGGATCGGCGGGTTTGGCGCCCTCTTCGAAGTGCCCAAGCGCTACAAGGAACCCGTGCTCGTGAGCGGCACCGACGGCGTCGGCACCAAGCTCAAGCTGGCCTTCGAATGGAACATGCACGACACCGTCGGCATCGACCTCGTGGCCATGAGCGTGAACGACGTGCTCGTCCAGGGTGCCGAACCCCTGTTCTTCCTCGACTACTTCGCCTGCGGCAAGCTTGACGTCGATACGGCCGCGGCCGTCGTCGGCGGCATTGCACGGGGCTGTGAGCTCAGCGGCTGCGCCCTCATCGGGGGCGAGACCGCCGAGATGCCCGGCATGTACCCGGCCGGCGAATACGACCTCGCCGGCTTCGCCGTCGGTGCAGTCGAGAAATCGAAGATCCTGACCGGCCAGAACGTGAAGCCCGGCGATATCGTGCTCGGCCTGGCTTCCGCCGGCGTGCATTCGAACGGCTTCAGCCTCGTACGCAAGGTGATCGAACGCGCGGGCACGTCGATTCCGGCCACGCTCGACGGCAAGCCCTTCCGCGAAGCCGTGATGGCCCCGACCCGTCTCTACGTGAAGCCCGTGCTTGCGGCGCTCGAAAAGCACCCGATCAAGGCGCTGGCCCATATCACCGGTGGCGGCCTGCTCGAGAACATCCCGCGCGTACTGCCTGACGGCACCGCGGCCCACCTGCGCAAGGGCAGCTGGCCGCAGACTGAGCTCTTTGCCTGGCTCCAGAAGGTGGCCGGCATCGACGACATCGAGATGAACCGCACCTTCAACAACGGCATCGGCATGGTGGTCGTGATCGACGCCGCCGAAGCGGCCGCCTGCGCCGAAACGCTGCGTGCCGCCGGAGAGACTGTGTATGAAATCGGCGCAATCGCCGAGCGCGGCACCAGCGCCGCCGTCGTCGTCGCTTGAACAACCCGCCCGGGTGAGCGAACCGTTCGCCGCCGCGTCACGACCCGTGGTCGCGGCCAGCTACCTGCTGATCGCCGGTGCTCTGCTCCTGATCATGTGGCAGGGGCTGCTGCCCGGCCTGCTCTGCGTGTGCATCGGCTTCCTCGGCACGCGCTGGATCGCCCGCATGCTGGACGCGACCTTGCGGGGCTCCAGCAAGCTCAGCGCCAACGACCCGGCCTGGACCATGACCCGGCGCTTCGCACGCGTCGTGGCGGCCTCGGTCGTCATGCTGGCGCCGATCGGCCTGCTGATACTCGGCTTTGCCGAAGCGCGCGAGTTCGTGCTCGATGCGCCCGATCAATACAAGGAGCTGCTCGATTTCGTCGCCCGCACCATCCTTGAGCTGCGCCTCAAGCTGCCGGCCGAAATCGCCACCTATTTGCCGGAAGGCGCTGCCGAAGTCCAGCGCACGGCTGCGAGCTATCTGCGCGCGCAGGCGGGATCACTGGCACTGACCGGCCGCGCGTGGCTCGGCGGCCTGCTCTTTGCCTATGTCGGCCTGATTGTCGGCTCGCTCGCGGCGGTGGCGAACCAGGCCCCTTCGCGCCGGCCGCTGGCCCGCCAGCTTCGCGAACGCATCATCCTGTTCGGCGAGGCCTTCGGCCAGATCGTCGCCGCGCAGTTCTGGATCGCAGCCTTCAACACCCTGCTGACCGCGATCTTCCTGTTGTTCCTGCTTCCAATGTGGGGGATGGAACTGCCCTACACGCCAGCGCTGATCACCCTGACTTTCGTCGCCGGGCTCGTGCCGATCGTCGGCAACCTGGTCTGCAACATCGTCATCACGCTGGTTGGCCTGTCGGTCTCGCCGATCGTCGCGTTGGCCTGCCTTGCGTTCCTGATCCTGATCCACAAGGCCGAATACCTGATCAACGCCAAAGTCGTCGGCAGCCGCACGCAGATGTCGGTGTGGGAACTGCTGGCGGTGATGTTCGTGGCCGAGGCGGTCTACGGACCGGCCGGGCTCGTGGCGGCGCCACTCTTCTACGCCTATCTCAAGAAAGAGTTGAAGGCGGCCGAGCTGGTCTGAGCACGGCGATGTCCTGAATTGATCGATTGAGGTCCGACCGGGTGCGGACGAGTCGGCTTTTATCGCCCGAAAATCCGGCGCATCATCCACATGCTTTACCGGAGTTTTCGCTCATGAAGACCTGTCTCATTGTGATCGACGTCCAGGAGTCGTTCCGTCATCGTCCGTTCTTCACCGATCGCGATGTGGCGCTGTACCTGTCCGCCCAGAACGCCTTGATCGCCGGCTTCGCCGAGGCCGGCGCGCCTATCGTGAGGGTCTTCCACAGCGACGGCCCCAAGACGACCGAGAACCCCTTCGCGATCGAATCGGGTCACGTTCGCCCGCTCGAGGGCCTCGCGGACTTCCAGGCCGCAGCGACCTTCACGAAGAACCGCCACAGCGCACTTGTCGGCACGGGGCTCGACGTCTGGCTCACGCGAAATCACATCGACCGCATCGTCATCAGCGGCATCCGCACGGAGCAATGCTGCGAGACCACCGCGCGCCATGCGTCTGACATGGGCTGGCAGGTCGACTATGTCACCGACGCAACGCTGACTTTCGACATGACACAGCCCGACGGTCAGCGTCTTCCGGCGAACGACATCAAGATCCGCACGGCAACGGTGCTGCAGGGACGCTTCGCGACGCTTTGCAGCGTCGGCGAAGCGCTAGACCGGCTCGACGAGAAGATCGCGGCATGAACACGCCCACTCGGACCCGGCGCGTTGCGATCCTGGCGTTCGATGACGTCGAGGCGCTGGACCTCGCAGGGCCCTACGAGGTCTTCACGACGGCCACCCGCATGCAGCTGCGGGGCGCGCCGTCCGCCCCGCCCCTCTTCGAAGTCGCCTGCGTTGCGCGGACGAACGCACCCGTGCGCATGCGGGCAGGGTTGTCGATCTTGCCCTCCTTCACCTTCGCGGACGCACCACCGCCGGACGTGCTGATCGTGCCGGGCGGGGTGGTCGACGGGGCCATGGCATGCGTCGAAACGATCGGCTGGATCGCCAACGCGAGCAGAGAGGCGGAACTCGTCGCGTCCGTCTGCACGGGCGCATTCCTGCTTGCGGAGGCCCGGGTCATCGAAGGTGGCCCGGTCACGACGCACTGGGAAGACATCGCTGACCTGCGCCAGCGCTTCCCGAAGCTCGAAGTCCAGGAAAACGTGCGCTGGGTCGACCGCGGACGGATCGTGACTTCGGCGGGCATCACCGCCGGAATCGACATGAGCCTGCACCTAGTGTCGAGACTTGCCGGCGAGGCGCTCGCGCAACGCACCGCAAAGCAGATGGACTTCGCATGGACGCGCCTCGCCCCCTAGATGACCAGCCGATCCGCGTGGTCTTCGCGCTGCTGCCCCAGAGTCTCGTGCTCGACTGGGCGGGGCCTGCCGAGGCGCTTCGCATCGCCAACCAGTTGCTCGTCGCGAGTGGCCGGCCGCCGCGGTTCGAACTGGTATTCGCAAGCCCGGAACCGACTTCCGTCAGTTCGGTCGGCGTCACGCTCTCGGGCTTGCAGGCACTGCCATCCGAGTGGGACTTGCCATCGTGGGTCGTGCTGGTCGGTATGCCGGGCCGGACGATTTCCGTGGACAACCCGCCAGCGCAGGCACTGCTGCATTGGCTGCGCGGGCTGCGGCTCGAAGAGGGTCGCCTCGAACTCGTGACCATCTGTGCCGGCACGCTGCTCGCAGCGCACGCCGGCCTTGTCGCGGGGCGGCGAGCCACGACTCATCATCATCACCTGGACGAGCTGCGCGACATTGATGCGCGGTGTGACGTCGTCTCCAACCGCGTTTTCGTGCTCGATCCGCCCCTCTACAGCAGCGCAGGCGTGACGACCGGCATCGATCTGGTGCTGCACCGCATCGCAGAGACGTGTGGAGAGCCGCTCGCTGCGCGCGTAGCGCAAACCATGGTGGTCGCGATGCGGCGCGGGCCGCAGGACCCTGAACTCTCTCCCTTCCTCGCCTACCGGAACCACCTGCATCCCGCGTTGCACAAGGTGCAGGACGCAGTCAGCGAACGGCCACAAGCCGACTGGAGCGTGCCTCGAATGGCCGATGTCGCGCACACGTCTCCTCGGCACTTGACGCGGCTCTTCGTGGAGCATGCCGGTGTGGCACCACTGGCGTACCTGCGGCGCCTTCGGCTCGCGGCGGCGCAGGTGGCATTGCAATCCGGCGCGAACGTCACGCGCGCAGCGGAAATCTCGGGCTTCGGTTCGGACACGCAGTTGCGCCGCGCATGGCGACAGTTCGGCCTGGCTGGCTCACCCTCGGCCGCGACGCCTCGCCCTTCGTAGCGCGAGCTAGAGATATCCGCAGAAGCGCAGGATGTGGCCGTCCGGCTCGCGGATCGCGAATTCGCGCAGGCCCCAGGGCTGAGAGACCGGCGGCTCGATCACGTTGACGCCACGCTTCACGTACGCGTCGTGCAATCCGTCGACATCGCGCCCGACATGGATCACGATCTCGCCGCGCCACGGTTGGGCATCGCGTCGGCCGCATTGCCACAAACGGATGTAGACGGGATCCCCATAGGTTCGATCGCCCTTCTTCACCCGGGCATAGCTCGGCGGCTCGCCGGCGATGAAATCAAGTTCGAAGCCGAGCACATCGCGGAAATAGCGTGCAGCGCGTGCCGCATCCGTCACCGGGAGCACCGGCTGGATGCCATGGAACTCGTGAAGCGTGCCGAGGTCGGCCGCCGGCGCCATGCTGCCCCCACCCTCGACACCGGGCGAGTCGTGCCCGCCTTGACGCGGGCCGGCTGCCGGCTGCGATCCCATCAGCTCTCCGCGCGCCGCAGGGCGGCGACCCGCTCCGCGATGGTGTCGATGTCCAGCGCTTCGTCCGCATGCGCGAGATAGGTCTCGAGATCACGAACCGCGGCGGCCGAATTGCCTTGCTCCGCATGGGCCAGGCCGCGATCACGGTATTCGCCCCACGCTTCGGGAAACAGTGCGACCAGACGGTCCTGCACCGCAATCGCGCGCTGCCAGTCTTCCTGCGCGTGATGGATTTCCTTCAGGTTGCGCAGCATGCGCCCAATGATTTCACGCGGCGTGGCCGGCTGGAGATACAGGCCCAGCGGCACATCGAAGTCGCCCACGAGTCCGTTGCTGCGCTTGTAGGGTTCGAGCCGCTCGCTCAACTCCTCGCGCGACAGCGATTTTCCAGTGAACGGGTCGATAACCACCTGCCCCTTGGGCAGCGTGACCTTGAGCATGAAGTGCCCCGGAAAGCCCACGCCGCGCGCCTGCAGGCCGAGGCCATGCGCAAGCTCCATCCACAGCACCGCGAGCGAGATCGGAATCCCGCGCCGCGTCCGCAGGACGGCATTGAGATAGCTGTTGTCCGGGTCGTAGTAGTCGTTGACGTTGCCGCCGAAGCTCAAGTCGTGAAAGAAAAACTGATTGAGCGTCCGCAGTCGATGCAGCGGCGCGGCGTCGGCCGGCAAGCGGCGCTTGAGGCGAGCAAGCAACTGGTCGACGTCGCCGAGCACCTGCTGAACGTCGAGTTCGGGGTATTCGTCCTGCGCGATGCTCGCCGCCGCCTCGAGCAAAGGAAACTGCTCGTCACTCTTGACGAGCGATTCGAAATACTCGAGAGCAGTGGGCGCCTGGAAGCTGAACGTCATGTGGCTTTGTAGAGGAGCAATGGGGGAGCGTCAAGGCGGCCGACACTGAGGTCGCGAGGTCCGTGATCAACGACGCACGAAACTGCGCAGTTTCACGCCGACCACGGCGAGCACTCCGAAGTAGAGCACGCCAGCGCCGACAATCAGCGCCGCCAACAGGCCGATGCGCTGCAGGCGCGCCTCGCGAAGCGCAATCCAGTCGAAATGCCGCGCCCCCCACAAGAGAAGGACGGCAAGAACCAGCGTGCCGATCGTCACCTGGAGCAGGAACTTGCCCCAGCCCGGCTCGGGCTTGTAGCTGCCGCGCCGGATCAATCCGATCAGGAGCCATACGGCATTGACCATCGCGCCGATGCCGATCGTGAGCGTGAGCGCCGCGTGTTGCAGAAGCGGCACGAGCAGGAAGTTGAGTGCCTGCGTGAGCACCAGCACCCCCACAGCAATCAGCATCGGCGTGCGCATGTCGTGCTTGGCGTAGTAACCGGGCGCAAGCACCTTGATGGCCACGAGCCCGACCAGACCCACGCCGTAGCCCATCAGCGCAGCTGTGGTGCGACGCACGTCCGCCTCGCCAAATGCACCGTTGTGGAACAGCACCGCGACCAGCGGCTGCGAGAAGACGAGCAAGGCCAGTGCGCACGGCACGGACAGCAGCACCACGAGGCGCAGGCCCCAGTCCAGCATCGACGAGTACCGCGCATCGTCCTTCGCAGCGCGCGCGCTCGCCAGTTGAGGCATCAACACCACGCCCAGCGCCACGCCCAGCAGCGCGGTCGGGAATTCCATCAGGCGGTCGGCGTTGGTGATCCAGGTCACGCTGCCGGTCGCCAGGTGCGATGCGATCTGCGTGTTGATGAGCAGCGAGATCTGCGCGACGCTGACACCGATCAGTGCGGGAAGCATCAACCGGACGATCTTGCGCGTCGTCGGGTCGGCCCACGCTTCGCGGATCGCGGCGAAGCTGACGCCGATCCTCGGGAGCATGCCGAGGCCGCGCAGGGCCGGAATCTGGATTGCAAGCTGCAGAATCCCGCCAATCATCACGCCTACGCACTGTGCGTAGATCGGTTCGATCCCCATGCGGCGAAGCCATGGCGCGCCGAGCACGATCGAGAGAATCAGCGCCACGTTGAGCAAGACGGGCGAGGCGGCTGGCACCGCGAACTTGCGCCAAGTATTGAGGACGCCCCCCGCCAGCGCCACGAGGGACATGAAGCCGATGTAGGGGAACATCCAGCGCGTCATGACAACGGCGGCATCGAAACCGTCCGGCTTCAGGCCGCTCGCCATCGCCCAGACCATGACGGGGGCGCCGATCACGCCCAGAACGCAAATGACGACTAGCGTCCAGGTCAGCAGCGTGGAGACGTGATCGACCAGCTTTTTCGCGCCTTCGTCGCCCTCCTCCGTCTTCGTTGCCGCCAATACCGGCACGAAAGCCTGGCTGAAGGCGCCCTCACCGAAAACGCGGCGAAACAAGTTCGGGATGCGAAATGCGACGTAGAAGGCGTCGGTCATCGCGCTCACCCCGAAAACGGAGGTCATGAGCACGTCGCGGATGAGGCCCGTCACCCGGGAGGCGAGTGTCAGCAGCGAAACGGTGGAGGCGGATTTGAAGAGAGACACGGCCCGCGAGTGTATGGGTACCAGCCCGGGCGCCCGCGGAAGGGGTTGGAGTAGCGACACGAAGTGCGCGAAGCCCGGGGACGATATAATGGTCGGCTTTGCTGCAACATCCACAGACACTCAAGGAATATCACCGTGGCATCTACCAAGCCCAAGAAAAAGAACCCGCGCCTCGCGTCGGGCCGTAAGCGCGCCCGTCAGGACGTCAAGCTCAACGCTGCGAACACCTCGCTGCGCTCCAAATACCGTACCGCCGTGAAGAACGTCGAGAAGGCCGTCCTGGCCGGCGACAAGACCAAGGCGGCTGAAAACTTCGCGAAGGCCCAAAGCGTCCTCGACACCGTCGCTGACAAGGGCATCTTCCACAAGAACAAGGCTGCTCGCGACAAGAGCCGCCTGGCAGCCAAGGTCAAGACCCTGGCCCTCGCCGCCTGACACTTTCAGGCAAACAGCCCGGACTGGTTCGCTGGTCCGCCGTTTGATCCGGGTGCGCTGCAGCAAAGAAAAAGAAAAACCGCCTTCGGGCGGTTTTTTCATGGACGCTCCGTTTCTGGAGTCTTGAGCGGGTAGCCCCGGTTACTTTTCGGTCACGACCGGCGGCTTGGCGGGCGCCCTGACGGGGGCTTCGGGTGCGTCCGGAACGAGGCAGGCTTCCGCCACCTGCAGGTTGTTGTCCTTGGCGAAGTTCACGCAGAAATCCCAGGCCATCGGTTCTGCGTCACGCAGCTGGCGATTGACGACCACGCACTTGACGCCATTGATCACGGTCGGAACGCACCACGGCGAATAGCTCAGGTGGCTCCCCGGCTGCGGTCCACCCGGGCGGAACGAACACATCACGCCGGCCAGCCGTTCGGCCCAATCGCTCGGGCGAAAGGTCCGGCCATCGTGGGTGATGCCCTGAATGAAGATTTCTTTGGCGTTGGGAGAGACCATCGGTCGGCTTGGCGGGTTGAATGCACGGGCTCGTGCTGCGCCGCACAACCGATTCTATCCGGGGGTCCCGTGCGCGACATACACAGGGGCATTGGTGTGATGCGCAATCCTCAATGAACGCGTCAAAACGGACGCCTAGAATCCGCCTTCCCTTTTCCGGAGATACGCATGAGCGCCACTGCCGCCCCCTCTTCGCCCCATGTCATGAACACTTACGGCCGCCTGCCGATCGCGTTGTCGCACGGTCAAGGCTGCCGAGTCTGGGACACCGAAGGCCGTGCGTACCTCGACGGCCTGGGCGGGATTGCCGTCAATACGCTGGGCCACAACCATCCGGAGTTGGTCCCCGCCCTGCAGGACCAGATTTCCAAGCTGATCCACAGCTCCAACTACTACCACGTGACCGGCCAGGAAAAGCTCGCGACCAAGCTGACCGAGCTCTCCGGCATGACCAACGCCTTCTTCTGCTCCACCGGCCTGGAGGCCAATGAGGCGGCCCTCAAGCTCGCGCGCAAGTTCGGCCACGACAAGGGCATCGAACGGCCCGAGATCGTGGTTTACGAGGCCGCCTTCCACGGCCGCAGCATCGCCACGCTCTCGGCAACCGGCAATCCGAAGATCCAGAAGGGCTTCGAGCCGCTGGTCGAGGGCTTCATCCGGGTGCCGCTCAACGATATCGAGGCCCTGAAGAAGGCCACCGAAGGCAATCCGAACGTTGTCGCCGTGATGTTCGAAACCATCCAGGGCGAAGGCGGCATCCACCCGATGCGCTGGGAATACCTGCGTCAGGTGCGCCAACTGTGCGACGAGCGCGACTGGCTCATGATGATCGACGAGGTGCAATGCGGCATGGGCCGTACCGGAAAGTGGTTCGCGCACCAGTGGGCCGGCATCACGCCGGATGTGATGCCGCTGGCCAAGGGCCTGGGTTCCGGCGTTCCGGTCGGCGCGGTCGTCGCAGGCCCGCGCGCCGCCAACATCTTCGGACCCGGCAACCACGGCACCACTTTCGGCGGCAATCCGCTCGCCATGCGCGCCGGTATCGAAACGATCCGGATCATGGAAGAGCAGAAATTGCTCGAGAACGCGGCGAACGTCGGTGCCCACCTGAAGGCTGCGCTGGAGCGCGAACTCGGCGGCGTGGCCGGGGTGAAGGAAGTCCGCGGCCAGGGCCTGATGCTCGGCATCGAACTCGACCGCCCGTGCGGTGTGATCCTCAACCGCGCCTGTGAAGCCGGGCTGCTGCTCAGCGTGACCGCTGACAGCGTGATCCGACTCGTGCCACCATTGATCCTCAGCATTGCCGAAGCGGACGAGATCGTCGCGATCCTCGCCCCGATCGTGAAAGCCTTCCTCGCGGAACCTCAGCCATGAGTCAGACGCCTGCCATCAAGCACTACCTGCAGTTCTCGGACTTCGCCGCGGACGAATACGCCTACCTGTTCACGCGCGCCGCGCTGATCAAGAAGAAGTTCAAGGCCTACGAAAAGCACCAGCCGCTGGTCGACCGTACGCTGGCCATGATCTTCGAGAAGGCTTCGACCCGAACGCGCGTGAGCTTCGAGGCGGGCATGTACCAGCTCGGTGGCAGCGTTGTGCACCTCACCACCGGCGACAGCCAGCTCGGACGCGCCGAGCCGATCGAGGACAGCGCGAAGGTCATCAGCCGCATGGTCGACCTCGTGATGATCCGCACCTTCGAGCAGACCAAGATCGAGTCCTTTGCGGCGCACTCGCGCGTGCCGGTGATCAACGGTCTGACGAACGAATTCCACCCCTGCCAGATCCTCGCGGACATCTTCACGTACATCGAGCATCGCGGCTCGATCGCCGGCAAGACGGTGGCATGGGTCGGCGACGGCAACAACATGGCCAACACCTGGCTGCAGGCCAGCGAGATCCTCGGCTTCACGGTGCACGTGAGCACGCCGAGCGGCTACGAGGTCGACCAGTCGATCGCCGGCATCCGCTCCAGCGACAGCTACAAGGTGTTCAAGGACCCGATGGAAGCCTGCCGCGGTGCCGATCTGGTCACCACGGACGTCTGGACCAGCATGGGCTACGAGGCCGAGAACGAGGCCCGCCGCGCCGCTTTCGCCGAATGGTGCGTCGACACCGAGATGATGCGGGTCGCGCAGCCGGATGCCCTATTCATGCACTGTCTGCCGGCACATCGCGGCGAGGAAGTGGAGGCCGAGGTGATCGACGGTCCGCAATCGGTGGTCTGGGACGAGGCCGAAAACCGGATGCATGTGCAGAAGGCGCTCATGGAGTACCTGCTGCTCGGGCGGCTGGCCTGAGCCGGCGGTGTTGGAAAGTACCGACACCGAACCCCCGTTCATCGCGCTAAGTTCGCGCCATGGACGCAAGACTGTGGGACATCTCGCCGCCGGTACATGAAGGTGCGCCGGTGTTTCCCGGTGACACGCCTTACCGCCAGCGCTGGGTCGCGACGATTGCGCCGGACTGCCCCGTCAACGTCAGCGAGATCACGCTGTCACCGCACATCGGCGCGCACGCCGACGCACCGGTTCACTACGACCCCGGTGCCGCGACGATCGGCAGGGTCGACCTCTCGCCCTATCTGGGTCCGTGCCGCGTGATCCATGCGATCGGGTGTGGTCCGCTGATCGAGTGGGCGCACATTGCACATGCGGTCGACGCACTGCCGCCACGCGTCCTCGTTCGCACTTACGAGCGCGCACCCATCGACCGTTGGGATCCACAGCTCGCCGCCTTTGCGCCCGCCACCATTGAGCGCCTGGCAGGGCTCTGCGTGACCCTGATCGGCATCGACACCGCAAGCATCGATCCGGCCGACAGCAAGACGCTTGACAGCCATCAGACCATTCGCCGCCTCGGCCTGCGCGTGCTCGAAAACCTCGTGCTCGACGACGTGCCCGAGGGCGACTACGAACTCATCGCACTGCCGCTGAAGCTGATGGACGCGGATGCCTCGCCGGTGCGCGCGGTATTGCGCGAACTGGCGCTGCCGGAACCGCGGGCGTAAGCTATTCGCAAGAACGCCCGGGATCGAGGGCATGAAACGGAGGTAACCGATGTTCAGTGACGACGACCTCGCCCAACTGCGCACGCACGGTGTCGTGCTCTTCGCCAAGCGCGTGATCTTCGACGCGCAGCCGCCGATGTCCGCAGAGCAGATCGCGGCCGTGCAGAGCGTCTGCGCAGGGCCGATTCCGCCGGATCTTCTTTCGCTCTGGCGCGTCACCGCCGGTGGGCGGCTGGACTACGACCTGCACCTTCACATGAACGGCAACGAGGAGTCGTTCAGCTGGAACGAGCTTTTCTGGAACGGCAGCGACACCTACCACGACCTGCAGGGATGGATCGATCACGAACTCCAGGGCGCGAGGGATGCGGCCGCCGAAAGCGCCGAGGCATGGGACGGCAAGCTCACCCTGCTGCCCTTCGGCGGCTTCGAGTACTGCGATCGCGTCTACGCGGTGGTCGAGTCCGGCGCCGACTACGGACATGTCCTCGCATGGAAGCAGGGCCTGCCGCAAGCCTGGGCGCACGAGATGCACGAAGACGGCATGACGACCGTCGCGCATGATCTCTACGCCGCGTTCGACGCACTGCGCCTCGACGAAGACCCTCTGGAGCCCGCCGGCGAATACTTCACCGGGCAGGCGCTGCTCGAATACCTCGACGATCGGCACCAGGAGGACGGACTGCCGATCGAGCTGATGGACAAGGTGGTCGCCTTCTACCGCCAGGCGATGGTGGACTGGCGCACGCCGCTAGCCAACGGTACGCTGGGCGACAATGGGCCGCTCTCGCGCATCGCACTTCGTCACGCAGTCGCGACCGATGACGAACAGCTCGTGGCAAAGCTGCACGCTGCAGGTGTACCGCTCGCTGGCCCCTTGAGCGGCAGCGCGATCGCGACCGATCTGGCGATCGGCCATGGGGCGCATGCTGCCGCAGCGGCGCTGGTGCGCGCTGGTGCGCCCGTGGCCCCCGATGCGCTAGACGCCATCGACAGCGCAATTTCTCCTGAACTGGCCGACCTGCTGCTCACGCATGGCGCGCAGGCCAGCCCTACGGCCATCGCCGAATGCGTTGCCTGCGGGGCGCCCGCCGCGGCGCGGGTCATCGCCAGCGCCTATGCGCAGTCGCACGACGACCTCGCGCCCGCCTACGCCGCCGCACGGGACGAAATGCTCGCCGATCTCGAATCCTCGCTGGTCGAAGTCCGGGAAGGCCGGCTGACGCACTATCTGGGCTTGGCGGGCCTGACCCGGCGCGCGGATCACCTGCGCAGCTTCAGCCTCTGAATCAGGCGTCGTAGAGCCAGGGAACGTCGAGCAGCTTGGCGCCGAGCATGCGCAGCGCAGCGTCGCGGCCGATGCGCACGAGGCCGGTCGCGTGGAAGATTTCGCCGTTGCGCCGCGCACGCGCCTGCACATTGGCGTTTCGCTCCCAGCGCTCGGCCGCATAGCGCGCGAAGGCCGCGGGCACTTGTGCTGCGGCACCGCCGTCGAGCGCATCCGCGAGCGCGACGGCATCCTCGATGGCCATGCCCGCGCCCTGAGCCAGATACGGCAGCATGGGGTGCGCCGCGTCACCGGTCAGGGCGATGCGTTCGCCGGCCATCTGGTGCGGGCCGGTAAGCGGCGGCCGGTCATTGAGCGTCCACGCACGCCATCCAGGCACGGCTTCGAGCAATGCCTGCAGTTCCCCGCAGGTACGCCCGGTGGCCTGCTGCAGGGCGGCGAGACTCGTCGAGCGGTCCCAGTCGCGCGCATCGCCTTCGGGCGCGGCCTCGGCCAGCACCACGACATTGAGCGCATCGCCCCGCCGCACCGGGTAAGACACCGCGTGCAGCCGCGGACCGAGCCAGACGTCGATGCGCGTGCTGCGCAGCGCGGCCGGAAGCGCCGACTGATCGACCATTGCGCGCCATGCCGTATGCCCTGTCGCGCGCGGCGGTGACGCATCGTCGATGACGCTGGGGCGCACTGTGCTCCAGAGGCCATCGGCCCCGATCAGCGCATCGGCTTCCCAGACGCGCGAATCGGCGCTGGCCGCGCAGACGGCATCTCCGCGCGCGGTGACCTGCGCCACGCGCGCACCGGTGGTGAGCCTGACAGCCCCGCTGCCGCGAACCGCAGCAAGCAGCAGCGCATGGAGATCCGCACGGTGAACGCAGAGATACGGCGCGGCGTAGCTGTGCAGCATCGCGTTGCCGAGCGGAAGACGGGCTATCTCGTTCCCCACAGTGGCACTGCGCACCACCAGGGCTTCCGGCCTCGCCGCGATGCGCATGAGGCCTTCGGAAACCCCGAGCGCCTGCAGTCGCCGGGTGACGTTCGGCCCTAACTGGATGCCCGCGCCGACTTCCCCGAAGGCCACCGCCTGCTCCAGCAGATCGACGCGATGGCGCCGACGCGCGAGCGCCAGCGCGCTTGCGAGGCCCGCGATGCCGCCTCCCGCAATCAGGACATGTGCCGCCATCGACCCGCGCACTCAGTGGGAGTGCGGCACGGATGTCTTGCCTGCTTCAGTCGTTTTGCCCGCCGGAGTCGAACAACTGCCGCAGCTATCGCACGAACCGCAGCCCGAAGTCTTGCCCAGCGAATCTGCGAGCCGGCCGGCGCGCTCCGCGTCGACAAGCCCGGCGCGTTGCGAGCCGGCGGCCACCTTCGCGGCCATACCCCGGCGCCAGCTGCCGGGCATCCAGCGCCAGACCGCGTAGATTGCGGCCAGCGCGACGATCAGAGTGACGACGATTTGTTGTGCCATCTCATCCTCCTGTGAGAGCCAGGGCCACCCGATAGGTGATCCAGCACGCAATGTAGGCGAGTCCGAACAAATAGCCAGCCATGATGAACACGTAGCGCCATGAACCGGTTTCGCGCTTGACTGTCGCCAGCGTCGAAATGCACTGCGGCGCGAAGACGTACCAGACCAGGAGCGAAAGCGCGGTTGCCAGCGACCAGCTGCCCGCGAGCAGCGGCTCCAGCTGCCCCGCGACGTCATCGCCGGTGGCTGAGAGCGCGTAGACGGTGCCCAAGGCGCCCACCGCCACTTCACGCGCAGCCATGCCGGGCACGAGCGCAATCGAGATCTGCCAGTTGAAGCCGATGGGCGCGAAGATGTGTTCGAGCCCGCGGCCGATCATGCCGGCCAGGCTGTACTGGATCGCCGGCCCAGTCGCACCTTCCGGCGGCGATGGGAAGGTCGAGAGGAACCACAGCAGGATCGTGAGCGTGAGGATGATCGTGCCCACGCGCTGGATGAAGATCCACGCACGCTCGTAGAGGCCCAGCGCAAGATTGCGCAGGTTGGGCCAGCGATAGGCCGGCAGTTCCATCATCAGCGGCGAGTGCTGTTTGCTGTCGCGGAAGCGCTTCATCACCCACGCCACCGCCATCGCCGAGACGATGCCGAAGACGTAGAGCGCGAACAGCACGACGCCCTGGAGATTGAACACGCCACCCACGGTGCGCGCCGGAATGAAGGCGGCGATCAGGAGCGCATAGACGGGCAGGCGCGCCGAGCAGGTCATCAGCGGCGCGATCATGATCGTCGTGATCCGGTCGCGCCAATTGGTGATCGTGCGCGTCGCCATCACGCCGGGAATCGCGCATGCGAAGCTGGAGAGCAGCGGAATGAAGGAGCGGCCCGACAAACCCACCGTGCCCATCACGCGGTCGAGCAGGAAGGCGGCACGCGGCAGGTAGCCTGAATCTTCCAGCGCAAGGATGAAGAGGAACAGGATCAGGATCTGCGGCAGGAACACGATCACCCCGCCGACGCCGGCCACGATGCCATCCACCAGCAAGCTCTGCAGCATGCCTTCGGGCATCGCGCGCTTGAGGAACTCGCCGACCGCGCCGGTAGCGTCCTTGATGGCGTCCATGGGCACTTCGGCCCAACTGAACACCGCCTGGAACATCAGGAACATCGTGATCGCCAGCACCAGCATGCCCCACAGCGGATGCATCACGACACGGTCGATGCGATCGCTCGTTGCGAGGCTGCCGACGGGCTCTTTCACCGCCACGGAAAGAATGCGGCGCACTTCGCGCTGGGTGTCGAGCACCTCATCGAAGCCCGGCGCGTGCCATGCGCGCGGCACGGCAGCGGTCACCGGCGCATCGAGCGCTTCGACCAGCGCACGCGCGCCATTGCTCTGCACGCCGACGGTCTCGATCACCGGCACGCCGAGCTCGCGCGACAGCGCCGCGGTGTCCACGGTGATCCCCTGCTTCCTCGCCATGTCGGTCATGTTGAGCGCAACCACCATCGGCAGTCCGAGCCGCTTGGCATCGAGAACGAGTCGCAGGTTCAGGCGAAGGTTGGTGGCATCGGTGACGCACACCAGCAGGTCGGGCGGCGCCTCGCTGCTCTTGCCGGTGACCACGTCGCGCGTGACCGCCTCATCGGCAGACAGCGCATTGAGGCTGTAGGCGCCGGGCAGATCCAGCACGAACACCCGACGGCCCGAAGCGGTGCGCAGCGTGCCTTCCTTGCGCTCGACGGTCACACCCGCGTAGTTGGCGACCTTCTGCCGGCTGCCTGTGAGCAGATTGAACAGCGCGGTCTTGCCGCAATTGGGGTTGCCCAATAGCGCAATGCGCTCGGGCGGGCTCGACACCGACGCAGCGCCGGGCTTGAACGTGAGCGTTGCTTCAACCATGGCGAGCCGCTCCCGGTGTGACGCGGATCATCGCGGCCTCATGCCGGCGCAATGCGAACGTCGTGTGGCCCAACCGCACAGCGAGCGGCTCGCGCCCAGGCACGCCATTGGCGACGATGCAGACCGCCTCGCCGGGAACAAATCCGATCTCAGTCAGCCGCAACGCCAGTTCGCGATCTTCGGGGGTATCCGGCCGCGCCACATCGAGCACCGTGGCCCACTGACGATTGGGAAGTTGATGGAGGCTGATGGCGGCGAGGGCCGCGCCGGTCGAATTGGTCACCCGCAGAGTCCAGGAGTCTTCAAAAATGAGAATTATTCTCGAAAACAGAGGGCGTTGGGCGGATCTTGGCCGAAGCCATCACGCGAGCAGGTAGAAATTCCGAGGCTTCGCCAGAACTTTCCCGGGACTCCACAGGCATGCTGCCGAGCGCGATTGCGCGTTACGTCTGGCTACACATGACAGAATCGCCAAAAAAGTCAGGGAGCCCAGTGAACCATTTCATCGCCATCGATGGGCAACATCGTGCCAGCCCATCCAGAAGCCCAATCGGACTCTTCGCGTCCGGCAATCCGCATCTCCTGAGTTCCAGCAGCCGGTCATGACCAATGCCGCGCTGACGCATGCCCTGCGGGGCAGCTTTGCCCTGTCCGCCGTTATTGCACTGACAGCCTGCGGCACGCCACCCCCGTCCGATTTCTCCGGCGATTGGCGCCCGGTCAATCGCTACCAGCAGGCAACCGCAGAAATCCCACTGTCGCCGGCCTACCTGTTCCATGCCACGCCCATCGACGGAACGTTGAAGACGATGCTCGAGCGCTGGGCGAGGGACACGGATCTCGAACTCGCCTATACCAAGAGCAGTCGTCAGATTTCAAGCAAGGTTTCGTCCGCGCTTCGGGAAGGACCGGACGCTCTTGAGGCTGCCCGCCTGGAAGCGCTTGAAGGCAAGCCTGAACGACTGGCCGAACTGATGTATGGCGGTCGCATGGGGAACAACGATCCGGGTGACGGCTACAAGTACCGGGGCCGGGGTTACATCCAGTTGACCGGCAAGCATGGCTACACGGAGGCCGGCAAAGCGCTTGCGCTTGACTTGGTCGACAACCCGGAGTTGGCGGCCGATCCTGAGAACGCTTCGAAAATCGCCGTGTGGTACTGGAACAAGCGGGTGCACAACGTCGCTCCTGAAAGCGTCACCGGCGCAACCCGCATCATCAATGGCGGCACAAACGGTCTAGAGGATCGCAAGTCGCGCTTTGTCGAATGGGACAGCAAACTTACGCCCGAAGTTGTAGCGCGGTTGCGCACGGCCGTCGGTCACGAGGAAGTGCCCGACATGTTGGGCGAGGTTGGCCGCAGTGAAGAGGTGCATCGCAAGAATGCAAACTTAAAGCAAGGAGACCGCGGAACGCTCGTCATCGACCTGCAGCGCCAACTCAACGCGCTGGGATCGACAGACAAGCACGGCCAGCCTTTGACGTTGGACGGACACTTCGGGCCGACAACCCACCATGCACTGCAAAGCTTTCAGCGCGATCACGGCTTAGCGCCCGATGGAGTCGTAGGCCCCAAGACGCTCAACGCGATGCGAACGCCCTCGCACCACGAGAACAGCGACATCGCCGCGGCTCAGATCAACGAAGCAGGCCATCCCGGCTTCACCATGTTCCGTCAGGCTCTCGCAGGTGTGCAACAGCTCGACGCCCAGCATGGGCGCGCTTCTGACCTCCATAGCGAACAGATCAGCGCATGCCTCGCCGTAAAGGCTTGGGGCGAAGGAATGCAACGAATCGACCACGTCGCCCTCGGCACAGACGCGACGCGCATTTTCGCAGCGCAAGGCGCGTTGAACTCACCGTTCAAGCAAGTAGCGGGTGTGACCACGATGGACGCGTTCAATACGTCGATCGCGCAAAGCACGCAAGACTGGACGGTCGTCACGCGACAACGCAGTGACCAAACCTCGGCGCGAACGCGGGACCTGCAGGCACAGGATCAGACCCGAGACATTCGAACACTCGCGCACTGATCGGGCCCGTCCGAGTCCGGTCGCCAATCGCCGACTCACCACACCAAGAACGAGACGAGCGTGCTTCGCACGCTTCGTCTCGCCGTCATCCTCAATATCAATCAATCCACTCCACATGACCAAGGCCAAGTGGACCGCGACGGCATTGCTGCTCGTCGTGGCCGTCGCTGCCGGCGCCTATCTGTCCGGCTTCATCACGCTGCTGCTGCTCAAGCTCCCGGTGCATTCCCTTGCGTGGCACACCTATCTCGACTACGCGCGCGTGCTCGATCACCCGCAAGTGCAACCGCATGTCGACCGCATCAAATTGGCCGGCATGATTGGCTTCGGTCTGTCCTTGACACTTTGGCTGATGCTCCTTGCACTGGCGGCGCGGGCAAAAGCCGCTTCTCTCCACGGAGAAGCGCGCTTCGCCACTCGCTCGGATCTGGCGCGCAGCGGAATGCTCAAGTCCACGACAAATGGAATCCTGGTCGGCAAACTGGGACGCGATCTGCTGCGCCTTTCCGGTCAGCAGTTCGTGATCCTTGCAGCACCGACGCGCTCGGGCAAAGGTGTCGGCGTTGTGATCCCCAACCTGCTGGACTATCAGGAATCGATGGTGGTCCTCGACATCAAGCAGGAGAACTACGACCTGACGAGCGGATGGCGAGCCAGTCAAGGTCAGCAGATCTTCCTCTTCAATCCCTTTGCAGAGGACAGGCGCACCCACCGCTGGAATCCGCTGAGCTATGTGTCGAATGATCCGGCGTTCCGCGTCTCCGACCTGATGAGCATCGCCGCAATGCTCTACCCCGACGGTGCGGACGACCAGAAGTTCTGGGTCAGCCAGGCGCGAAACGCATTCATGGCATTTGCGCTCTATCTTTTCGAGAAATGGGAAGCGGACGAAGAGCAAGGCTTGCCCATGCACTTTCGCTCGATACGCACGCTGGGGCAAATCTACAGGCTGTCGTCAGGCGACGGGTCCGATCTGCGTGCGTTCTACCAGTCGTTGGCCCAGTCGCCCTTTCTCAGCGAGAACGCCCAATCCGCTTTCTCGAATCTGCTTTCGCAGGCTGCCGAAACCTTTGCGTCAATCCTCGGTACGTTCAAGGAGCCGCTCAACGCCTGGATCAATCCAGTGCTCGATGCAGCGACCAGCGCTGATGACTTCCTGCTCACCGACGTGCGCAAGAAGAAGATGACGATCTACATCGGCATCCAACCGAACAAGCTTGCCGAGAGCCGGCTGATCGTGAATCTCTTCTTCAGCCAGCTCATCAACGTGAATACGAGGGAGCTGCCGCAGAACAATCAGGCGCTCAAGCACCAGTGCCTGCTGTTGATGGACGAGTTCACGAGCATCGGCAAGGTGGACATCATCGCCAAGGCAGTGAGCTACATGGCCGGCTACAACATCCG
Organism: Variovorax sp. Sphag1AA; assembly: GCF_014192575.1. GTDB lineage: Bacteria > Pseudomonadota > Gammaproteobacteria > Burkholderiales > Burkholderiaceae_C > Variovorax. Next base: position 597,402 of record NZ_JACHYC010000004.1, read on the forward strand.
GCTCCTGCCCATCGTTCAAAGCATGGCGCAACTCGATGCGACGTACGGCAAGGAGGTGGCCCGCACGTTGGTCACGAACCACGCGCTGCAGATCGTCTATGCGCCTCGCGAGCAGCAGGACGCAAACGACTATTCGGAGATGCTCGGCTACACCACGGTGCGCAAGGAGAATCTCACGCGCAACCGCGGCGATGTGTCACGCGCCCAAAGTGAGGAGCGACGCGCACTCATGCTGCCGCAGGAGCTGAAGGCGATGGGACCGGACAAGGAAGTCTTCTTGTATGAAGGCATACCCCATCCCGTGCTTTGCGAAAAGATCCGCTACTACCAGGATCCCTACTTCAAGACGCGGCTGCTGTCCAAAGTCGAGATCCCGGCACTGTCGGTCTGAGCGACCTCTGTCAGGCCGCCAGCAACTGCCGCAGCACGAATGGCAGGATGCCGCCGTGCTTGTAGTAGTCGACCTCGATCGGCGTGTCGATGCGCAGGCGCACCGTCACCTCCTGGTGGCTGCCATCGGCCCGGTGAACGACGAGCTTGACGTCCATCTGGGGCTTGAGCTCGCCGCCGACCACAACGTCGATCTTCTCGTTGCCGGTCAGGCCGAGACTTTCCCAGGAATCGGCGCCACGGAACTGCAGCGGGAGCACGCCCATGCCAACCAGGTTCGCGCGATGGATGCGCTCGAAGCTGCGCGCCACCACGGCCTTGATGCCGAGCAGCTGCGTGCCCTTCGCAGCCCAGTCGCGCGATGAGCCGGTACCGTATTCCTCGCCGCCGAAGACGATGGTCGGCACGCCTTGCTCGATGTACTTCATCGCAGCGTCGTAGATCGCCATCTTCTCGCCGCTCGGCTGGAACAGCGTCACGCCGCCCTCTTCGCGCGAGCCGTCGGCGGCCGCCGGGATCATGAGGTTCTTGATGCGCACGTTGGCGAAGGTGCCGCGCATCATCACTTCGTGGTTGCCGCGCCGTGAACCGTAGCTGTTGAAGTCGGCCTTCTGCACGCCGTTCGCCTTCAGCCAGATGCCTGCGGGCGAGCTTTCCTTGATCGACCCGGCCGGTGAGATGTGGTCGGTCGTGATCGAGTCGCCGAAGAGCGCCATGACGCGCGCACCCGTGAAGCCCGCATCGGCCGCATGCGGCTCCATCTTGAAGCCGTCGAAGAACGGCGGCTCGGCGATGTAGGTGGATTCGGGCCAGTCGTACACCTGCCCCGTCACGCCCTTGATGCTGCTCCACAGCTTGCCGGGGTTGTCCTTGATCTGCTCGTAGTTCTGGCGGAACGCCTTGGCGTTCATTGCATAGCGCAGGTTCTCGTCGATTTCCTTTGCAGTGGGCCAGATGTCGCCGAGGTAGACGTCCTGTCCCTTCTTGCCCTTGCCGACCGGCTGGGTCATCAGGTCGACCATCACGTTGCCAGCAATCGCGTAGGCGACGACCAGCGGAGGCGATGCCAGGAAGTTGGCCTTCAGGTTCGGATGGATGCGCGCCTCGAAGTTGCGGTTGCCGGACAGCACCGCTGCACCCACGAGGTTGTTCTTCGTGATCACGTCGTTGATTTCGGGCGCAAGATCGCCTGCGTTGCCGATGCAGGTGGTGCACCCGTAGCCGGCCAGATAGAACCCGAGCTTTTCGAGATACGGCAACAGGCCCGCTTTCTCCAGGTACTCGGTCACGATGCGCGAGCCGGGCGCAAGCGAGGTCTTCACATGCGGCTTGACCGAAAGCCCAGCCTCCACCGCCTTCTTGGCGAGAAGACCGGCCGCAAGCAGCACGCTCGGATTGGACGTATTGGTGCACGAGGTGATCGCCGCAATCAGGACATCGCCATTGCCGATCGCGACATCGTCGTTGGGCAGCGGATGGCGCACCCTCAGCGAATCGGCCGGCAGATTGAAGCCGTTCGCTTCGATCGGCTTGCTATAGAGCTCCGAGAACTTCGTCGCGAGGTCGCCCAGGTTGATGCGGTCCTGCGGACGCTTCGGGCCTGCAAGGCTCGGCGTTACGGTGCCGAGGTCGAGCCGGACGACCTTGGTGTAGTTGAGCGCGCCAGGCGCGGGCATGCCGAAGAGGCCTTGCGCCTTGTAGTAGGCCTCGAATCGCTCGACTTCCGCATCGGTACGGCCGGTTCCCTTGAAGTAGGCGACCGTCATTTCGTCGACCGGGAAGAAGCCCATGGTCGCACCGTACTCGGGCGCCATGTTGCCGATCGTGGCGCGGTCGGGCACCGCGATCGATGCCGCTCCGGGGCCGAAGAATTCGACGAACTTGCCAACCACCTTCTCGCTGCGCAGGATCGACGTGACATACAGCACCAGGTCGGTCGCAGTCACGCCTTCGCGCAGCTTGCCGGTCAGCTCGAAGCCCACCACATCGGGCGTCAGGAAGTACACAGGCTGCCCCAGCATCGCGGCTTCGGCCTCGATGCCGCCGACGCCCCAACCGACCACGCCGATGCCGTTGATCATGGTTGTGTGGCTGTCGGTGCCGACCAGCGAATCGGGGTAGTAGACCGGCGGATCACCGTTGTCGTTCGCGCTCTTGTAGACACCGCGCGCAAAGTATTCGAGATTGACCTGGTGCACGATGCCGAAGCCTGGCGGCACGACACCGAAGGTGTCGAAGGCCTGCATGCCCCACTTCATGAACTGGTAGCGCTCGTTGTTGCGCTGGAACTCCAGCTTCATGTTCAGGTCGAGCGCCTTTGGCGTGCCGTAGTAGTCCACCATCACGGAGTGGTCGACCACGAGATCGACCGGCACCAGCGGCTCGATCGTCTTGGGCGACTTGCCAAGCGACGAGGCCACGCTGCGCATTGCAGCAAGATCAGCCAGCAGCGGCACGCCGGTGAAGTCCTGCAGGACCACGCGCGTGACGACGAAGGGGATCTCCTCGGTGCGCTCCGCGTTGGGCGCCCAGTTGGCGAGCTGCTCGACGTGCTCGGCAGTCACCTTCTGGCCATCGCAATTGCGCAGCACGGATTCGAGAACGATACGGATCGAAACCGGCAGCTTGTCGACGTTCGGGTACTGCTTGGCAAGCTCCTTGAGCGACCAGTATTTCCCGGCCTTCCCCGATGCGGTCTTGAAGGTTTTCAACATGGGGGCAAAGGCATGTGCCGGTTCTTTGGCCATAGGGAAACTCCTGTGATTCGTGGAAGCCTCGCAAAGATAGCAGGCTTCGATGACATCGGCAGCAGTCCGGCGCCGTAGCCCCGTCATGACGTGCGAGGTCATGGCGTTCGCGCACGAGATCACTAGGATGCGCGCATGACGCTTCGAAGCACACCGCCGACCGCCGCCGATCCTTTTGGCATCCACCTGAGGCACTGGCGACAGCATCGCCGGCTGAGCCAGCTCGATCTGGCGAACGAGGCGCAGGTGTCGACAAGGCATCTGAGCTATGTCGAGACTGGCCGCGCGGAACCCAGCCGCGAGATGGTGCTGCGCCTCGCCGAGCGGCTGGAGGTGCCGCTACGCGAGCGCAATGCCCTGCTGGTGGCGGCCGGCTACGCGCCGATGTACCGACAGCGCTCGCTCGACGACCCGGCGCTGGCCTCGGCACGGCGGGCGGTCGACCTCGTTCTCAAAGGCCACGAGCCCTTTCCGGCGCTCGCGGTCGACCGGCACTGGAATCTGGTCGCGCACAACGCGCTGGTCCCTTTGCTCATGGCCGGCGCCGCGCCCGAGCTGCTCAAGCCGCCGATCAATGTGCTCCGGCTCAGCCTGCACCCCGAGGGACTGGCGCCGCGGATTGCCAATCTGCAGCAATGGCGCGCGCATCTGTTGGAGCGGCTTCAGCAGCAGGTCGCCGCGACCGGCGACGTCGCCCTTTCGGCGCTCCACGATGAGTTGGCAGGCTATCCGCTCCCCAACGTCGGGCACGACGCACCAAGAGCCGCCGGAGAACTCGCGAACGTCGTCGTGCCCTTCCAGCTCGTGACGCCCAACGGCATCCTGAGCTTCATCAGTACGACCACGATCTTTGGAACTCCCGTGGATGTGACTCTGCAGGAGCTTGCGGTGGAATCCTTCTTCCCAGCCGATGCAGAGACGGCGAAGGCGCTGTCGACACTGGCGGCATCACCGCAAGGCTGAGGGTCTACTGCTCGACGGCAAATAGCCGCCATTCCTGCGGAAGGCCCTTCAGGTGCCGCATCCCCCGATCCTGGAACGCCAGGCCGGAGCCTGCGACCAGATCCCTGACCGTGCTCGACACGAGCACTTCGCCGCCCTGTGCCTGCGCCGCGACCCGCGCACCGGTGTGGACTGCAATGCCGGCCACCTTTCCGCCCATCACCTCGCACTCCCCGGTATGCAGGCCGGCACGGATCTCGAGTCCTAGCGTACGGACCTCGCGGACGAGCGCGCAGGCGCAGCGCACTGCACGCGCCGGGCCATCGAAGGTCGCCAGGAAGCCATCACCCGCGGTGTCGATCTCGCGCCCGCGAAAGCGCTCCAGATCCCGACGCACCATCGCGCGGTGACTTTCGAGCAGGTCGTGCCAGGCCCGGTCGCCGACTGCCGCCGCGCGTTCCGTCGCGCCCACGATGTCGGTGAACATGACAGTGACCAGCAACCGGTCGGGTTCGGCGCCCAAGTGAGTCCCGGTGAGGAACTCCTCGATCTCATCGAGGATGACGTCGCTGTCGCAGCCCCAGGGGACGTGATCGATGCCCTCCAGCGCGATCAGCTTCGCGCCCGCGATGTGATCGCTCATGTACTGGCCCGCGCCGAAATCGACGACGCGATCGTTCCGGCTGTGCAGTACCAGCGTGGGCACGCGGACGGCGGGCAGCACATGGCGGATGTCGATATCCATGTTCATGCGCAACGCTCTCGCCGCGGCCGCGGGGCTCGCGCTGGAGCGAAGCCAGCGGGCCCACCACTGACGACTGCGCTCGTCATGGCCTTGACTGGGCCATCGCGCATCGAGGCCGACCGGACCGCCCCAATCACGCTCCACTTCTTCAGTGAAGGCGAGAAACTGCTCCCGCGTCGGTCCCCAGGGATAGTCGGGTGCGCTGGTGCGGCGGGCGAATGCACCGACCATCATGAGCGCCGAAGCGCGCTCGGGGTAAGTGGCGGCAAAGAGCGCGCACATCGCGCCACCTTCCGAATTCCCGAGCAGCGCTGCCCGCTGCGAGCCCACGGCATCCATCACCGCGCGCACGTCGTCCATACGGACCTCGAGGCTTGGGATGTCGCTGACGCGATCAGACAACCCGGTGCCGCGCTTGTCGAAAAGGATGAGGCGGGAAAACGAGGCCAGACGCGTCAGCATCCGTGCCATGGCTGGCTCTTCCCAGAACACGTCGAGGTTCGATACCCAACCCGGCACCAGTACGAGATCGATCGGACCGTCGCCTACGGTCTGGTAGGCGATGTTGACTTCGCCGCTCTTCGCGTAGCGGGTAGTGGGAAGCATGGGGTGCGCCTCGAAGCACCGGCAGCCGGCTCGGCGAGAAAGCTTGCCACAAATCGATCTGCAGCGCGACCGGCGCAGCGCCAATGAAAAAGCCCCGCCGGGGCGGGGCTTTCGGAACCATCGGACCTGCGATCAGGCCGTGACGGTCGCGGCGACTTCGGTGTAGTCCTGGATCTTGTCGAAGTTGAGGTACTGGTAGATCTGCGAGCTGGCGGCATCGAGCACGCCGGCGCTCGCCATGTACTCTTCCTTCGTCGGGATGCGGCCGAGGCGCGAGCAGATCGCGGCCAGTTCGGCGCTGCCGAGGTACACGTTGGTGTTCTTGCCCAGGCGGTTCGGGAAGTTCCGCGTGCTGGTCGACATCACCGTCGCGCCCTCGCGCACCTGTGCCTGGTTGCCCATGCACAGCGAGCAGCCCGGCATCTCGGTACGTGCACCCGCGTTGCCGAACACGCCGTAGTGGCCTTCTTCGGTGAGCTGGTGCGCGTCCATCTTGGTCGGCGGTGCGATCCACAGCTTGACCGGGATGTCGCGCTTGCCTTCGAGCAGCTTGGAAGCCGCGCGGAAGTGACCGATGTTGGTCATGCACGAACCGATAAACACTTCGTCGATCTGCGCGCCGGCCACATCCGACAGCGTCTTCACGTCGTCAGGATCGTTCGGGCAGGCCACGATCGGCTCGTGGATGTCGGCCAGGTCGATCTCGATCACGGCTGCGTATTCGGCGTCATCGTCGCCCTTCAGCAGCTGCGGGTCCTTCAGCCACGCTTCTTGCGCGGCGATACGGCGAGCCAGCGTGCGCGCGTCGGCGTAGCCCTCAGCGATCATCCACTTCATCAGCGTGACGTTGCTGTTGATGTACTCGGCGATCGGTTCCTTGTTCAGGTGAACCGTGCAGCCGGCGGCAGAGCGCTCGGCCGAAGCGTCGCTCAGCTCGAAAGCCTGCTCGACCTTCAGATCCGGCAGACCTTCGATTTCGAGGATGCGGCCCGAGAAGATGTTCTTCTTGCCCTTCTTCTCGACCGTCAGCAGGCCTTGCTTGATCGCATACAGCGGGATCGCATTCACGAGATCGCGCAGGGTCACGCCCGGCTGCATCTTGCCCTTGAAGCGCACGAGCACCGATTCAGGCATGTCGAGCGGCATCACGCCGGTCGCGGCCGCGAAAGCCACAAGGCCCGAGCCAGCCGGGAAGCTGATGCCGATCGGGAAGCGGGTGTGGCTGTCGCCGCCGGTGCCCACGGTGTCGGGGGTCAGCAGGCGGTTGAGCCAGCTGTGGATCACGCCGTCGCCCGGACGCAGCGAAACGCCGCCACGGGTCGAGATGAAGTCCGGCAGCTCGTGGTGCATCTTCACGTCGACCTTCTTCGGATAGGCCGCCGTATGGCAGAACGATTGCATCACCAGGTCGGCGCTGAAGCCGAGGCAGGCGAGATCCTTGAGCTCGTCGCGGGTCATCGGGCCGGTGGTGTCCTGGCTGCCGACCGAGGTCATCTTCGGTTCGCAGTAGGTGCCCGGACGCACGCCTTGGCCTTCCGGCAGACCGCACGCGCGGCCGACCATCTTCTGAGCGAGCGAGAAACCCTTCTTGGTGTCGACCGGGCTCACCGGCAGGCGGAACAGCGTCGAGACCGGCAGGCCCAGCGCTTCACGCGCCTTGGCGGTCAGGCCGCGGCCGATGATCAGCGGAATGCGGCCACCGGCACGCACTTCGTCGAAAAGCACATCGCTCTTGACCTTGAATTCGGCGATGACCTTGCCGTCCTTCAGCGCCTTGCCTTCGTAGGGACGCAGCTCGACCACGTCGCCCATTTCCATCTGGCTCACGTCCAGTTCGATCGGCAGCGCGCCGGCGTCTTCCATCGTGTTGTAGAAGATCGGAGCGATCTTGTTGCCGAGGCAAACGCCGCCGAAGCGCTTGTTGGGTATGAAGGGGATGTCGTCGCCCGTGAACCACAGCACCGAATTGGTGGCCGACTTGCGGCTGGAGCCGGTGCCGACCACGTCGCCGACGTACGCGACCAGATGGCCCTTGGCCTTCAGCGATTCGATGAACTTGACCGGACCGCGCTTGCCGTCTTCTTCCGGCTGGAACGACGCGCCGTCGCGCTTGTTCTTGAGCATCGCGAGCGCGTGCATCGGGATGTCGGGACGCGTGGTCGCATCGGGTGCGGGCGACAGGTCGTCCGTGTTGGTTTCGCCAGGCACCTTGAAGACGGTGATCGTCAGGCTCTGCGGCACTTCCGGACGACCGGTGAACCACTCGGCATCAGCCCAGCTTTGCAGCACGGCCTTGGCGTTGGCGTTGCCCTTGTCGGCCTTTTCCTTGACGTCATGGAACTGGTCGAACATCAGGAGCGTCTTCTTCAGGCCATCTGCGGCGACGGCGCCGACTTCGGCGTCATCGAGCAGGTCGACCAGCGGTCCAATGTTGTAGCCGCCGAGCATGGTGCCGAGCAGTTCGGTCGCACGGGCGCGCGACAGCAGTGCACTCTTTTCGGTGCCGTGGGCCACGGCGGCCAGATAGCTCGCCTTCACCTTGGCCGCGTCGTCCACGCCGGCGGGCACGCGATTCGTCAGCAGGTCGAGCAACTGCTCGGCGTTGGCCGAGGCCGGCGCCTTCATGAGCTCGATCAGCTCGGCAGTCTGCTTCGCGGTCAGCGGCAGGGGCGGAATACCGAGCGCGGCGCGTTCGGCAACGTGGTCAGCGTAGGCTTGCAACATCTTCTTTTCTCCGGAAACACAAATTGGCGACGGCTCTCGCGATGTAGCAAGAGCCGCGCCTCGGGACTTACTGTTTAGGCGTATCAGCGCCTTCGAACAGGCTCTTGGGTGGGTTCTTCTTCATGTCCTCGGCAACTTCGACCTGCTTGGCTGCCTGGCATTCATCGGCCAGACGCAGGCCCTGCTTCTGGCTCATGAGCATCGACTTGTTGCCCAGCTGCAGCCACATGGCGCCGCGGGCGGGATCTTCGAGTCGGACGGCGCCGGTGCGGCTTTCGACCGGATGGATGCGATAGCGGACGCCGGCGTGGGTCAGCGTGAAGAAGCCCGGCTTCTTGGGATCAGGTTCGATGTTCACGCTGGCGCCGAGCTCACACTTGATGGTGCCGGTCAGCACGGTCTCGGCCACCTTCAGATCCTGCTCCGACAGGGCCACATCGGTTTCTTCGCCGATGGGCTTTGCTTCTTCAAGCTTCTTGATGACGCGCTTGGGCACCACCTTCTGCACTGCCTTCTTGGTGGGCGTATTCGCTGCCGGCTTCGCCGTGGAGCTCGCGGTGCTGCTCTGGGCCATCGCTGCCAGCGGCAAGGTCAGCGCAGCAGCGGCAATCAGCGCAATAGTCTTCATGTGTCGTTCTCTCTCGCGGTTGAGTTTCAGGATGAGGAAGGGGCGAACCAGGCGTGCGCCTCAGGGGGCAAGGCGCGACCCGTGGCATGCGCCCTTTCCAGGACCTGCCAGAAATGGCGGTAACTGGCGCGGTCATGCAATGTGCCATCGATACTGACCGGCGCCCACGCGGCGGCGGCCGCGGCAGCGATTATTTTTGTTGCGATTTGAATCTGGCCTTCTTCGGGCGCGAAGGCTTCGAGAATCGGACGGATCTGGCTCGGATGAATGCTCCACATCCGCGTATAGCCGAACTCATTCGCGGCCTTCTTCGCGCCAGCGCGCATGGCGTCGACATCGCTGAATTCGGTGACCACGCAATGCGATGGCACCTTGCCATGGGCGTGAGCGGCGGAAGCAATCTCGAGCTTCGCGCGCACCACGAGCGGGTGCGTGAACTGTCCTTTGGCACCCATGCCATCGGCCGGGATCGCACCGCCATGTGCGGAAACGAAATCCATCAGGCCGAAGCTCAGAGACTGCACGCGCGGATGCGCCGCGATCTCGAATGCATGGTGAACCGCGAGCGGCGACTCGATCAGCACATGCAGCGGCAGGGCTTCGGCGCCCGCAGCTTCGAGCGCTTCTGTGGCCACCAGCACGTCTTCGACCGACTCCACCTTCGGAACCATCAGGTGACTCAGGCGATGACCCGCACGGCCCGCGATGGTGATCACGTCCCCAGCGAACGAAGGATGGTCGACCGGATGAACCCGCACACCGACCCGCATGTCGGGCGCGGCGGCCAGTGCGAGTTCGGTGACCAGCGCCGCATGCTCGGCCTCTCCGCCGACGGGCGCACCGTCTTCACAATCGAGCGTGACGTCGAAGACACATGCGCCGAACTCGTCGGCCATCTCGGCCTGCAGCGCGAGGCTCTTGCGCATGCGCGCTTCCACACCGCTGTAGTGGTCGCAGACCGGCAGTACGACACCGCCTGCCTGTGCGCCCAGCAGCACAGTGCGCGGATGGGCTGTGGAAGAAGATGCCGCGCTCATCGTGTTGCTCCTCACGCCTTCCGTTGTGCCACGATGAACATGCGCGGAAAAGCCAGCAGACGGCGGCCGTCAGCGCGTGGCGCATAGGCGGCGTCGATGCGGCGCTCGTACTCGGCGAGGTAGCTGGATTTCAGTTCCGGCGTCAGGCGATCGACAAAGGGCTTCAGGCCCGTGCCACTGACCCATTCGACGATGGCGGCGGCCGAAGCCATGGGGTGCTGGTAGGCGGTGCGCCAGACATCGACATTGGTCATATCGGCGTTGGCCGCGAGAAGGTCGTAATAGCCCTCGATGCCCAGCAGCTCGGTGCGGATCTTGTCGGCATCGCCGATGGCATTCGCCCACGGTGCCTCCGACGCGACCTCTCGCATGATGCGATGGGTGGGCTCTTGCCGGTTGTCCGGCATTTGGATCGCCAGCACGCCACCCGGCGCCAGGGCCGCGAAGAGCCTGGGGATCAAGGCTTCGTGGTCGGGCACCCATTGAAGGGCAGCGTTGGCGTAGATGAGGTCTGGCGGCGTCTCGGGCCGCCAGGTGGAAATATCGCTGAGCTCGAACCGAGCCTGGGGCAGCCGCTCTCGCGCACTGACCAGCATCGGTTCGGAGTTGTCGGTCCCGACGACTTGCGCGCCGGGGAACCGACGAACCAGCAGCTCGGTGGAATTGCCCGGCCCGCAACCGAGATCAAAGACGCGAGAGGCCTCGGTCAGCGGCACCCGGTCAAGCAGATCCTGCGCGGGACGGGTACGCTCGTCTTCGTAACGACGATAGAGCGCGGGGTTCCAGTCGAGCATGTCTGGTCAGGCTGAATCAGAGCAGGTGTGCGACGCCCGCTTGTTCGTCTTGCAGTTCCTTGAGCGTCTTGTTGATGCGCTCCTGGCTGAAGGCGTCGATCTCGAGGCCTTCGACGAGCTTGTATTCGCCGTTTTCGGTGGTGACCGGGAAGCCGAAGATCACGTCCTTCGGAATGCCGTACTGGCCGTCCGACGGGATGCCCATCGTGACCCACTTGCCGTTGGAGCCCAGGGCCCAGTCGCGCATGTGGTCGATGGCGGCGTTGGCAGCCGAGGCAGCCGACGACAGGCCGCGCGCTTCGATGATCGCGGCGCCGCGCTTGCCGACGGTGGGCAGGAACACGTCGGCATTCCAGACCTGGTCGTTGATGAGGTCCTTGACGCTCTTGCCGCCGACGGTGGCAAAGCGGTAGTCGGCGTACATCGTGGGCGAGTGGTTGCCCCAGACGGTCAGCTTCTCGATGTCACCCACGGCGGTGCCGGTCTTGGCAGCGATCTGGCTGGCAGCGCGGTTGTGATCCAGGCGCAGCATGGCGGTGAAGTTCTTGCGCGGCAGGCTCGGCGCGCTCTTCATCGCGATGTAGGCATTGGTGTTGGCGGGGTTGCCGACGACCAGCACCTTGACGTTGCGGCTTGCAACTTGGTCAAGGGCCTTGCCTTGGGCCGTGAAGATCTGTGCGTTGGCGGCCAGCAGGTCGGCACGTTCCATGCCGGGGCCGCGCGGACGGGCACCCACCAGCAGTGCGTAGTCGGCATCCTTGAAGGCAACCAGCGGGTCACCGGTGGGGATCACGCCGGCGAGCAGCGGGAACGCGCAGTCTTCGAGTTCCATGATCACGCCCTTGAGGGCTTTCTGGGCCTTCTCGTCGGGGATTTCGAGCAGTTGCAGGATGACCGGCTGGTCTTTGCCGAGCATTTCGCCGGAGGCGATTCGGAACAGCAGGGCGTAACCGATTTGGCCAGCGGCACCGGTGACGGCAACGCGAACGGGCTTTTTGCTCATGGGAAAACTCCAGGAAAAGATGAAAACGGTGCAAGGCCGCCAGGTGCGGCCGCGAAGGTCGGCCGGAGCTGCGTCGCCCCGACTTCAGGCCGTCGGCGATTCTATTCCGATTTGGGGTTTTGATGGCGCGTGTCTTATGTCTTATATAAGATATCGACCCGCAGGCGCGAGAACCGAGCGCCGAACGAACACATGAGCACCATTCCCACGTCCGCCGCTGAACTTCCGACGCCGTCGTTCAGTCCGCTCTATCAGCAGATCAAGTCGCTGATCCTGCAGAGCCTGCATGCCGGCGAATGGAAACCGGGCGAGCCGATTCCGAGCGAAATCGACCTCGCCGCGCGCTTTCGCGTGAGCCAGGGAACGGTGCGCAAAGCAATTGACGAACTCGCCGCCGAGAACCTCGTCGTTCGCCGTCAAGGCAAGGGCACTTTCGTCGCGACGCATGCGGAACAGCATGTGCAATACCGATTCCTGAAGCTGGTGCCGGACACCGGCGATGTCGACAGCGAGGGCCCAGCCGAACGCCAGATCGTGGACTGCCGCCGGCTTCGCGCAACCGCGGACGTGGCGCGCCTGCTGGCGCTTCGCACGGGCGATGCAGTGCTGCAGGTACGACGAGTGCTTTCCTATCGCGGCACGCCGACCATCCTCGAAGACCTCTGGCTACCAGGAGCGCCGTTCAAGGGCCTGACCGCAGAACGCCTCGCCGAGTGGCATGGGCCGATGTATGAAATGTTCGAGACGGAGTTCGGCGTTCGCATGGTGCGAGCCGAGGAAAAGCTTCGTGCCGTCCTGCCCGACGAGGCGCAGGCCGCCCTGCTTGGCGTCACAACCGGGACACCACTCCTGAGCGTCGAACGCGTGGCGCACACCTATCACGACACTCCGATGGAGCTGCGCCGCGGCCTGTATCGCACGGACACGCACCACTACCGCAATGAACTCGGCTAAAGCTCGCTTCGCGGGCGCCGACATCCTAGTGCGCCAGTGCGATGACCTGCCGACTCATGCAGACGCATGGTGCATTGCAATAGAATTTTGAGTTGTTTGCATTTCTGCTACAGATCAAGCCGCCCATCTAAAAATACCGAAAGCCCACATGACAGAGCTGGCCACACCACCCCGACCGCCGCGGCGCGAGTTCCGCAACATCAACGCAATCACCGATCTGACAACCTACCGGCTTCCTCCGGCCGGCATCGTGTCGATCCTCCACCGCGTGAGTGGCGTGCTGATGTTCCTGCTGCTGCCGTTCATCATCTGGATGTTCGACACGTCGGTCTCCTCCGAAATCTCGTTTGCGCGTTTCAAGGCCGCCTTCAACAGCGGCCTTGGTTTCGTTCCGGGCTGGTTCATCAAGCTCGTGGCCCTCGCCTTGATCTGGGCTTACCTCCATCACATCATTGCCGGCCTGCGCCATCTGTGGATGGACGTCAGCCACGCTGCCGTGAGCAAAGAGTTCGGCAAGAGCTCCGCAATCGCAACGCTCGTCATCAGCATCCTGTTGACAGTGATCCTCGGCGCCAAGCTGTTCGGCCTGTACTGATAAGGAGCAATCGATGTCTGTGAACTACGGCTCCAAGCGTACCGTCGTCGGCGCGCACTATGGTCTTCGCGACTGGCTCAGCCAACGCATCACGGGCGCCCTGATGGCGCTCTTCACGGTGATCCTCCTGGTGCAGGTCATCTTCACCCGCGGCCCGATCGGCTACGACCTTTGGGCCGGCATCTTCGCCGCCCAATGGATGAAGGTGCTGACCTTCGTCGTCATCGCTTCGCTGCTCTATCACGTCTGGGTGGGCATGCGCGACGTATGGATGGACTACGTCCAGCCTGTCGGCATCCGCCTCGTACTGCAGGTTTTCACGATCGTCTGGCTTGTGGCATGCGCGGGTTGGGCCATTCAAGTGCTCTGGAGAGTTTGACCCCATGACATACACCAAAGAACAAATCACAAAGCGCAAGTTCGACGTCGTCATCATCGGCGCCGGCGGCTCCGGCATGCGCGCATCGCTGCAACTCTCGCGTGCCGGCCTCAATGTGGCCGTGCTGTCGAAGGTGTTCCCGACCCGTTCGCACACGGTCGCCGCACAGGGCGGCGTGGGTGCATCGCTCGGCAACATGAGCGAAGACAACTGGCACTATCACTTCTACGACACCGTCAAGGGCTCCGACTGGCTCGGCGACCAGGACGCCATCGAGTTCATGTGCCGCGAAGCACCGAAGGTCGTCTACGAGCTCGAGCACTTCGGCATGCCCTTCGACCGCAATCCGGACGGCACCATCTACCAGCGTCCGTTCGGCGGCCACACCGCCAACTACGGCGAGAAGCCTGTTCAACGCGCATGCGCCGCGGCTGACCGCACCGGCCACGCGATGCTGCACACGCTCTATCAGAAGAACGTCGAGGCTCGCACCCAGTTCTTCGTCGAATGGATGGCCCTCGACCTGATCCGCGACGCCGAAGGCGACGTGGTCGGCGTGACCGCCCTCGAAATGGAAACCGGCGACTTGCACATCCTGCAGGCCAAGACCGTGCTGCTGGCCACCGGCGGCGCAGGCCGGATCTTCGCGGCGTCGACCAACGCCTTCATCAACACCGGTGACGGCCTCGGCATGGCCGCGCGCGCCGGCATCCCGCTGCAGGACATGGAGTTCTGGCAGTTCCACCCGACCGGCGTGGCCGGCGCCGGCGTGCTGCTGACCGAAGGCTGCCGCGGCGAAGGCGCGATCCTGCTGAACAGCAATGGCGAGCGCTTCATGGAACGCTACGCGCCGACGCTGAAGGACCTCGCACCACGCGACTTCGTCTCGCGCTCGATGGACCAGGAAATCAAGGAAGGTCGCGGCTGCGGTCCGAACAAGGACTACGTGCTGCTCAAGCTCGACCACCTCGGCGCCGACACCATCCACAAGCGCCTGCCCTCGGTGTACGAGATCGGCGTCAACTTCGCGAACGTCGACATCACGAAGGAACCCATCCCGGTCGTGCCGACCATCCACTACCAGATGGGCGGCATCCCCACCAACATCAACGGCCAGGTCGTGGTGCAGCAAGGTGACGAGCACAACGCAGTCGTGAACGGCCTCTACGCCGTCGGCGAATGCTCGTGCGTGAGCGTGCACGGCGCCAACCGCCTCGGCACCAACTCGCTGCTCGACCTGCTGGTGTTCGGCCGCGCCGCCGGCAACCACATCGTCGCGTTCGCTGACAAGCAGAAGGAGCACAAGCCGCTGCCGGCCGATGCAGCCGACCGCACGCTCGAGCGCCTCAATGCACTCGAAAAGTCCACTGGTGGCGAATACGCGCAGGACGTCGCCAACGAGATCCGCTCGGTCATGCAGCAGCATGCCGCCGTGTTCCGCAAGCAAGCGTCGATGGACGAAGGTGTCCAGAAGATCGCAGCCGTGCGCGAGCGCGTCTCGAAGGTCACGCTGGCCGACAAGTCGCGCGTCTTCAACACGGCGCGCATCGAAGCGCTCGAAGTCGACAACCTGATCGAAGTTGCGCAGGCCACCATGGTCTCGGCAGCAGCCCGCAAGGAATGCCGCGGCGCGCACACCGTCGAGGACTACGAGCGTCCGGCGGACGATCCGGTCGCGCCGCTCGGCCGCGACGACGCGAACTGGATGAAGCACACCCTCTGGTACAGCGAGGGCAACCGCCTCTCGTACAAGCCCGTCCGCATGAAGCCGCTGACGGTCGACACCGTGCCGCCCAAGGTCCGCACGTTCTAAGTCACAACAAGGTTTTCACGATGAAGCGCACTTTCCAGATCTATCGCTACGACCCCGACAAGGACGCCAAGCCGTACATGCAGACCGTCGAGGTCGAGCTTGACGGCCACGAGCGCATGCTGCTCGACGCCCTGATCAAGCTCAAGGCGCAAGATCCCACCATCTCGTTCCGCCGCTCCTGCCGCGAAGGCGTCTGCGGCTCCGACGCGATGAACATCAATGGCAAGAACGGCCTCGCCTGCCTGACGAACATGCGCACGCTGAAGGGCACGATCGTTCTCAAGCCGCTGCCCGGCCTGCCCGTGATCCGCGACCTGATCGTGGACATGACGCAGTTCTTCAAGCAGTACAACTCGATCAAGCCGTACCTTCAAAACGACACGGTGCCGCCCGAAAAGGAGCGCCTGCAGTCGCCTGAAGAGCGCGACGAGCTCAACGGCCTCTACGAGTGCATCCTGTGCGCGAGCTGCTCGACGAGCTGCCCGAGCTTCTGGTGGAACCCTGACAAGTTCGTCGGCCCGGCCGGCCTGCTGCAGGCCTACCGTTTCATCGCGGACAGCCGTGATGAAGCCACCGCCGAGCGCCTGGACAACCTCGAAGACCCGTATCGCCTGTTCCGCTGCCACACGATCATGAACTGCGTGGACGTCTGCCCGAAGGGCCTGAACCCCACGAAGGCGATCGGCAAGATCAAGGAATTGATGGTGCGTCGCGCCATCTAAGCGGTTTTGGACCCCATGCAAGCCCTTGACGACCTCGACCAGCCGATCGGCGCCCGCGCGCTGAGCAAGCTCAAATGGCGCTGTCGTCGGGGCCTGCTCGAAAACGACCTGTTCATTGCCCGTTTTTTTGAACGGCACGAAGAAAACCTGACCGTAAGGCAGGCACAGGCACTGGAGACATTGATGGACCTGTCGGACAACGATCTGCTCGACCTTCTGCTTGCGCGAAAGGAGCCTGAGCCTGCATGGGCCGGGGCCGGGGTGATCGAACTGCTGCAGCTGATGCGCACTGACGGTGCGCGATCCCTATCTTCCTGAACATTCCATTGAAAGACCCCGAAATGAAAGCATCCGAGACCAAGGCCACACTGTCGTTCAGCAACGGCGGACAAAGCGTCGACCTACCGATCTACAAGGGCACCATGGGCCCGGACGTGATCGACATCCGCAAGCTCTACGCCCAGACGGGCATGTTCACATATGACCCCGGCTTCATGTCGACGGCGTCGTGCGAATCGGCCATCACCTACATCGATGGCGACAAGGGTGAGCTGCTGTACCGCGGCTACCCCATCGAGCAACTCGCGACGAACTGCGACTTCCTCGAAACCTGCCACCTGCTGCTCTACGGAGAGCTGCCCAACGCAGACCAGAAGACCACCTTCACGAAGCTGGTGACCAACCACACGATGGTCAACGAGCAGATGCAGTTCTTCCTGCGCGGCTTCCGTCGTGACGCCCACCCGATGGCGATCATGACCGGCCTCGTCGGCGCCCTGTCGGCCTTCTATCACGACAGCACGGACATCACGAATCCGAAGCACCGTGAGATCGCCGCGATCCGCCTGATCGCGAAGATGCCGACGCTGGTCGCCATGGCCTACAAGTACACCGTGGGCCAGCCCTACATGTACCCGAAGAACGAACTCAGCTATGCAGGCAACTTCCTGCACATGATGTTCGCGACGCCGTGCGAAGAGTACAAGGTGAGCCCTGTGCTCGAGCGCGCACTCGACCGCATCTTCATCCTCCACGCAGACCACGAGCAGAACGCGTCGACCTCGACCGTCCGTCTGTGCGGCTCGTCGGGCACGAACCCGTTCGCGGCGATCGCAGCCGGTGTCGCATGCCTCTGGGGCCCTGCTCACGGCGGCGCCAATGAAGCGGCGCTCAACATGCTCTACGACATCCAGAAGGCTGGCGGCGTCGAGAAGATCGGCGAGTTCATCAAGCAGGTCAAGGACAAGAGCTCGAACGTCAAGCTGATGGGCTTCGGTCACCGCGTGTACAAGAACTACGACCCGCGCGCCAAGCTCATGCAGGAAACCTGCAAGGAAGTGCTCGGCGAACTGGGCCTCGAGAACGATCCGCTGTTCAAGCTGGCCATGGCGCTCGAGAAGATCGCTCTGGAAGACGAATACTTCGTGTCGCGCAAGCTCTACCCGAACGTCGACTTCTACTCCGGCATCGTCCAGCGCGCGATCGGCATCCCTGTGCCGCTCTTCACGGCCATCTTCGCGCTGGCCCGTACGGTCGGCTGGATCGCCCAGCTGAACGAAATGATCGGCGACCCCGACTACAAGATCGGCCGTCCGCGCCAGCTGTTCGAAGGCTCGGCCAAACGCGACGTCAAGCCCATCGCACAGCGCTGATTTCCGCTTTGCGCTCATCCAGGAAAGCTGCCTTCGGGCAGCTTTCTTGCGTTTTGGCTTACAGGCGGCTCCGCTCGGGACCGGTAACTTTTGATGCGGAGGGTTACTCCTCTCGTTTAGTCAACATCCGACCAAGGAGTCCGTCATGAAGAAACTTGCCGCATTGCTCGCCGTGACTTTCGCTTTCACCATCCCGCTCGCCGGTTGCAACACCATGAAGGGTGCCGGCCAGGATATCCAGAAGGGCGGCCAGAAGATGGAAGACGCTGCTCAGAAGAAGCAATAACAGCAAGCCGGGCGCCCCATCGCGCCAAAGCAGCAAAGCCATCGTGGATCACGATGGCTGAGGGGGTAAAACAGGGAGAAAATAGGGGCTTCCATCTCTGAACGAGATGCCAAGCCCCTATGCACGCTTCCGAACGCAGTTTTGCCCGCCGCATCGACCTCACGTCGCTGCAGTTGTTCGTGGCCGTCTGCGAACTTGGCAGCATCGGGCGGGCCGCCGAGCGCGAATTCATCGCTGCATCGGCAATCAGCAAACGGCTCTCGGATCTGGAGGCCACGCTCGGCACCCCGCTCCTCTACCGACACGCCAGAGGTGTCGACCTGACTCCCGCAGGCGAAAGCCTGTTGCATCACGCGCGCTCAGTGCTCTACAGCCTCGAGAAGATGCAGGGCGAGTTGAGCGAATACGCGGACGGCGTTCGCGGCCATGTCCGCGTTCACGCCAACATCTCGGCGATCGTGCAGTTCCTGCCGGAAGACCTCGGCGCGTTCACCCGCGAGCACGACGCGATCAAGATCGACCTCGAAGAGCATCTCAGCAGCGAAATCGTTCGCGCGGTGCATGAAGGCGCCGCCGACCTCGGCGTCTGCCACGTGCCCGAGGGCACGACCGAACTCCAGAGCCTGCCCTATCGCCATGACGCGCTGGTGCTCGTAGTGCCGGCGCGCCATGCGCTCGCGAAGCGGCAAGCCATCGACTTCGCCGACTCGCTTGAGTTCGATCACGTCGGCTTGCACACCAACAGCTCGATCTACGTGGCCATGCACCAGGCGGCACTTGCTGAAGGCCGGTCCATCAAGCTGCGCATCCATGTCACCGGCCTCGACGCCATGTGCCGAATGATCGACAACGGCCTCGGCATCGGCGTCATGCCGCTTCGAGCCTTCGAACTCATGCAGGGCGGCATCGGACGCGGCCTCAAGAGCATCGCACTCAATGACGCATGGGCCGATCGCGAGATCCGGCTCGTTGCGCGCGATTTCTCTTCGCTTCCCGTCGCCGCACGGCTGCTGGTGAAGCACTTGCACACCCCCTCCGCAGCCGAGCCGCTGGCTGCGTAGATCCGAGAATATTTCCCCACGAAAGAGACCACCATGGCACGCACGCTCTACGACAAACTCTGGGACGAACACGTCGTCCACACCGAGGAAGACGGCACCGCGATCCTCTACATCGATCGTCACCTCGTCCATGAAGTGACCAGCCCCCAGGCTTTCGAAGGCCTGCGTGAAGCCGGCCGCAAGCTGTGGCGCATCAGCTCGGTCGTGGCCACGGCCGACCACAACACGCCGACCACGCATTGGGAGCGCGGCTACGACGGCATTGCCGATCCGATCAGCAAGGAGCAGATCACCACGCTCGACAGCAACATCAAGGAATTCGGCGCCGCAGCCTTCTTCCCGTTCCTGAGCAAGCGCCAGGGCATCGTGCATGTGATCGGCCCCGAATCCGGCGCCACGCTGCCCGGCATGACCGTGGTCTGCGGTGACTCGCATACCTCGACGCACGGCGCCTTCGGCGCGCTCGCGCACGGCATCGGCACGAGCGAAGTCGAGCACGTCATGGCCACGCAAACGCTGCTCGCCAAGAAGGCCAAGAACCTGCTGGTGAAGGTCGAAGGCAAGCTGCCGCTGGGCTGCACCGCCAAGGACATCGTGCTCGCCATCATCGGCAAGATCGGCACCGCCGGCGGCACCGGCTACACGATCGAGTTCGCGGGCTCCGCGATCCGCGACCTCAGCATGGAAGGCCGCATGACCGTCTGCAACATGGCGATCGAAGCCGGCGCGCGCGCAGGGCTCGTCGCGGTCGACGAGAAGACGGTCGCCTACGTGAAGGGGCGCCCGCTTTCGCCGACCGGCGTCGAATGGGACCAGGCGGTCAACTACTGGAAGACGCTGCACTCCGATCCCGGTGCGCACTTCGATTCGGTGGTCGAGCTCGACGCCACGCAGATCCAGCCGCAAGTCACCTGGGGCACGTCGCCCGAGATGGTCGTGCCGATCGACGGCCGCGTGCCCGATCCCGACAAGGAAAAGGACGCCAACAAGCGCAATGCGATCGAACGCGCGCTCACCTACATGGGGCTCGAGCCGAACAAGCCGATGAACGACATCTTCATCGACAAGGTGTTCATCGGGTCATGCACCAACAGCCGCATCGAAGACATGCGCGAGGCCGCCGCAGTGGTCAAGAAGCTGGGCCAGAAGGTCGCGAAGAACGTCAAGCTCGCGATGGTCGTGCCAGGCTCCGGCGTGGTGAAGGAACAGGCCGAGCGCGAAGGCCTCGACCAGATCTTCAAGGCTGCAGGCTTCGAATGGCGCGAGCCGGGCTGCTCGATGTGCCTCGCGATGAACGCCGACCGACTGGAGCCTGGCGAGCGCTGCGCATCCACCAGCAACCGCAATTTCGAAGGACGCCAAGGCGCCGGTGGCCGCACCCACCTCGTCAGCCCCGCGATGGCCGCCGCTGCTGCCATCAACGGCCACTTCGTCGACGTCCGCCAATTCGCCTGAACCTGGAGCCACACACCATGCAGAAATTCACCGTGCACAAGGGCCTCGTGGCGCCGATGGACCGCGAGAACGTCGACACCGACGCAATCATTCCGAAGCAGTTCCTGAAGTCGATCCGCAAGACCGGCTTCGGACCGAACCTGTTCGACGAATGGCGCTATCTCGATCCGGGCGAGCCGGGGCAGGACCCGAAGTCGCGCAAGCCGAACCCGGACTTCGTGCTGAACCAGCCGCGCTACGCGGGCGCGTCGGTCCTCATCGCCCGCAAGAACTTCGGCTGCGGCTCGTCGCGCGAGCACGCGCCTTGGGCGCTCGACCAGTACGGCTTCCGCGCCATCATCGCGCCGAGCTTTGCCGACATCTTCTTCAACAACTGCTTCAAGAACGGACTGCTGCCGATCGTGTTGCCCGAATCGAAGGTTGCGCAACTGTTCGACGAAACCTTCGCCTTCCCGGGCTACAGCCTCACGATCGATCTCGATCGGCAGGTCATCGTCAAGCCCGACGGTGGTGAAATCGGCTTCGACATCCAGCCGTTCCGCAAGTACTGCCTGCTGAATGGCCTCGACGACATCGGCCTGACTTTGCGTCACAAGGACAAGATCCAGGCTTTCGAGGCCGAGCGGCTGGCGAAGAAGCCCTGGCTCGCGCACCAGATGATCGCCTGATCGCCCTTTCCTTCAACTTGAAAAAGCACATCTCATGAAGATCGCAGTACTGCCCGGTGACGGCATCGGCACCGAAATCGTCGCGGAGGCCTTGCGCGTCCTCGAAGCGCTCGACCTCTCATTCGAAACGGAGACCGCGCTGGTCGGCGGCGCCGCCTACGAAGCCCATGGCCATCCGCTGCCCGAATCGACGCTCAAGCTCGCGAAGGAAGCGGACGCGATGCTGTTCGGCGCCGTCGGCGACTGGAAATACGACAAGCTCGAGCGCTCGCTGCGTCCCGAGCAGGCCATCCTGGGCCTGCGCAAGAACCTGGGCCTCTTCGCCAATTTCCGTCCCGCGATCTGCTACGAGCAACTCGTCGACGCGTCGAGCCTCAAGCCCGAGTTGATCGCCGGCCTGGACATCCTCATCATCCGTGAGCTGACCGGCGACATCTACTTCGGCCAGCCGCGCGGCCGCCGCACCGCGGTCGACGGGCACTTCCCCGGCGCCGACGAAGCCTTCGACACGATGCGCTACTCGCGCCCGGAAGTCGAACGCATCGCCCACGTGGCCTTCCAGGCCGCGCGCAAGCGCAACAAGCGGGTGACCAGCGTCGACAAGGCCAACGTCCTCGAAACCTTCCAGTTCTGGAAGGACATCGTGACCGAAGTCGGCAAGGAATACCCCGACGTTGAACTCGACCATATGTACGTCGACAACGCCGCGATGCAGCTCGTCAAGGCGCCCAAGAAGTTCGACGTGGTGGTCACCGGCAACATGTTCGGCGACATCCTCTCCGACGAGGCGGCGATGCTCACCGGCTCGATCGGCATGCTGCCCTCGGCATCGCTCAATTCGAGCAACCAAGGCCTCTACGAGCCCAGCCACGGCAGCGCACCCGACATTGCAGGCAAAGGGGTTGCCAACCCTTTGGCTACAATCCTGTCCGCTGCCATGATGCTCCGTTTCTCCCTGAACCAGCCCGAAGCTGCCGACCGTATCGAGTCGGCGGTCAAGCACGTGCTCGCTCAGGGTCTGCGCACGGCAGACATCTGGTCCGCAGGTACCACCAAGGTCGGAACCCGCGAGATGGGCGATGCCGTGGTGGCTGCCATCACCAAAAAGACGATTACCGGCTAACCGCAGCCCGATTCGTCACGCCCTCCCCGGCTCTGACGAGCCGGGCGCAAAGAAAAGACTGATTTCTTTTTTCAGAAGGGCAAATTGAAATGGCGAACGCAAATCAACCTCTGGTCGGCCTCGTAGGCTGGCGCGGCATGGTCGGCTCGGTCCTCATGGATCGCATGCAGGCCGAAGGCGACTTCGGACTGATCGAGCCGGTCTTCTTCTCGACCTCCAACGCGGGTGGCAAGGCCCCCGCCATGGCCAAGAACGAGACCACGCTCAAGGACGCGCATGACATCGACGCACTGAAGAAGTGCGACATCGTCATCACGGCCCAGGGCGGCGACTACACCACGGAGGTGTTCCCCAAGCTTCGCGCAGCCGGCTGGAAGGGCCACTGGATCGACGCGGCCTCCACACTGCGCATGAACGATGACGCGATCATCGTGCTCGATCCGGTCAACCTCCCCGTAATCCAGAGCGCGCTCGCCAAGGGCGGCAAGAACTGGGTCGGCGGCAATTGCACCGTGAGCTGCATGCTGATGGGCGTGGGCGCCCTCTACAAGGCAGGCCTGGTGGAATGGATGACCAGCATGACCTACCAGGCCGCTTCCGGCGGCGGCGCCCAGCACATGCGCGAACTGCTGACCCAGTTCGGCACGCTGAACGCCGAAGTGCGAGCCCTGCTCGACGACCCGAAGTCCGCCATCCTCGAGATCGACCGCAAGGTCCTGGCCAAGCAGCAGTCGCTGACGGCACTCGAAACCGCCAATTTCGGCGTTCCGCTGGGCGGCAGCCTGATCCCCTGGATCGACAAGGATCTGGGCGACGGCATGAGCAAGGAAGAGTGGAAGGGCGGCGCCGAAACCAACAAGATCCTGGGCCAGGGTGCCGGGTTCGGAACGGCTGCCACTCCGGTCGATGGCTTCTGCGTGCGCATCGGCGCGATGCGCTGCCATAGCCAGGCGCTCACCTTCAAGCTAAAGAAGGACGTCCCACTTGCCGATATCGAGGCATTGATCGCTGCTGACAACGAATGGGCCAAGGTCGTGCCGAACACGCGGGAGGCCACGGTCAAGGAACTCACGCCAGTCGCGGTGACCGGCACGATGTCGATCCCGGTCGGCCGTATCCGCAAGCTGGCCATGGGTCCGGAGTACGTTGGCGCGTTCACGATCGGGGATCAGCTCCTGTGGGGTGCGGCCGAGCCGCTGCGCCGCATGCTGCGCATCCTCCTGGAAGTCTGAAGCGTTACATGCGCGCCCTTCGGGGCGCGCTGCGTTGCTACGCAGCAACGTCCCATGCATGACGAAGTTTGCACGCACTGGGTAGATAAGGCCTGTCGCCTTGTCAGTGCGGGGTGATGGTGTTAACGTCCTCTTACATTTCTGGGCCGAGCTGCCCCCCTCCAGCATGACACGACCATCATCGCCCGCGGCCCGTCTCTCGGCCACCTCGCCCGCCCCTACGACGATGGGTCGAGGCCAGCTTTCCGTACTCAGCGCGGCTGTCGCGGTGGCTGTTGGCGCTTTCAGCGCCGACGCCAGCGCACTCGCGCTCGGGCGCCTCAATGTCCAGTCGGCTCTCGGTGAACCGTTGCGTGCGGAAATCGAAGTGACCGAGATGACTGCGGCGGACATGGATGGGCTCAAGATCCAGATCGCCTCGGCCGACGCCTTCAAGGCAGCGGGCGTGCCCTACAACCCCGCCCTTTCCGACGTCCGCGTAGCCATCCAGCGGCGGCCCGGCGGTAACTATGTCGTGCGCCTGTCGACCAATCGAGGCGTGAGCGAGCCGTTCATCGACTTGCTGCTCGAAGCCAACTGGAGTTCCGGCCGCGTGGTCCGCGACTACACAGTGCTGCTGGACCCGCCCACCACCCGTCAGGCAGCCGCGCCCGTTGCGCCGACCGCACCGCAGATCACGGCGGCACCCCCCCGCGCCGCAGCACCGGTCGTGGTCGAGGCGGCGCCCCAGGCACGTCGTCAACGCAGCGCCCCTGCCCCGGCCGCCGCGCCGAGCGAGTCGAACAACGTCCGTACCGGCACGGGTGCTGGTGCCGCCGATCAGCAGGTCACGACCAAGGCTGGCGATACCGCCGGCAAGATTGCTGCTGCATACAAACCGGCCGACGTATCGCTTGATCAGATGCTGGTCGCGCTCCTGCGAGCCAACCCGAACGCATTCGTCGGCGGCAACGTGAATCGGATGAAGGCTGGCGCCGTGCTCGACATCCCGAGTTCGTCCCAAGCCGAATCCGTGACGGCGACCGAGGCGAAACGCACGGTCACCGCCCAGAGCCAGGATTTCAGCCAGTATCGCCGCCGCTTGGCCGAGAACGCACCCGAGACGTCTGTGGCCGACGCCGGCCGCCAAGCCTCTGGCAAGGTGCAGACCAACGTCGAGGATCGCAACGCAGCGAACACTTCGACCGACAAGCTCAAGATCTCCCAAGGCATAGCTCCCGGCCGTCCCACGGACGAGCAAATCGCGCAGGCAGCCGAGACGAAGGCTCGCCAGGAGCGCGAGAAGGAACTGACCAAGAATCTCCAGGACCTGAACCAGCTCAAGGCAGCCGCTGGTGCGCCCGCGGCGCCGGGCGCTGCGCCTGCACCTGCGCCAGTTGCCGCCGCACCGGCGGCCGCGACTGCTCCTGCACCCGCGACGCCGGCGGCAACAGCACCGGCCGCCGCCGCATCGACGCAACCGGCCGCAGCGGCAGCGCCGGCAGGGCAAAGCGCACCTGCGGCTCCTCAGGCCGCATCGCCCGCACCCGCAGCATCGCCAGAGGCGACTGCCGCAGCCCCCGCTACAGCACAGGCTCCTGCGCCCGCGGCCGCTCCAGCACCAGCTCCTGCTGCAAAGCCCCCGGTCAAAGCCGCCGCACCGGCACCTGCTCCGAAGGAACAGAGCTTCTTCTCGGAGCTGATGGAAAACCCGCTGATGGTCGCGGCTGCCGCTCTGGTGGCCCTGCTGATCAGCTTCCTGCTCTACCGCGTCCTCGGCCGCAAGCGCCGCGATGCGGGTGACAGCGTCTTCATCGAGAGCCGTATCCCGAAGGACTCCTTCTTCGGCGCGAGCGGCGGCGAATCGGTGGACACCAAGAATCGCGGCAACTCCGTTGTTTCCTCGCTCTCCTATTCCCCGAGCCAGCTCGATGCCGGCGATGTCGATCCGGTGGCCGAAGCCGACGTCTACCTGGCGTATGGCCGCGACCTCCAGGCAGAGGAAATCCTTCGCGAGGCGCTCCGCGTCAATCCGGAACGCACTGCGATCCACCTCAAGCTGCTCGAAATCCACGCCAAGCGCCGCGATCTGCGCGCCTACGAAGCACTCGCTTCCGAGGTTCACAAGCTCACCGGAGGCACCGGCACCGAATGGAACCGCGTCGTCGAACTCGGCAAGGATCTCGATCCGGGCAACCCGCTGTACGAAGCTGACGGCAAGAGCGTCTCGGCTGCGGAAGCCGCAGCTTTCGCAGGTACCTTGGCCGCAGCTTCCGCAGCCGTCTCGACCCCGGCTCCGAGCCCGGTCGAGCAGGCAGAGGCTGAAGCGCCGCCTCCGGCCTTCGTGCCTTCGGTCGCACCGCTGGACTTCGATCTCGATCTGTCCACCCCGCTTGCAGCGGCGTCCACAGCGCCCGCCCCCATCAACGTGAGCCTGCCGACTGCGCCAGCGCCGATTCAGTCGACCCCGCGCGATATTCCGCGCCCGATCGCTGTTCCCGGCGGTCTGAACGGCGGCGGTGCATCGACTCACACGCCGAAGATCGACCTCGAGAACGATTTCGACACGGCACCTGGCGCGCTCGAACCGGTGACAAACGGCTCATCGCTTCGCGACGAAGAACGCACGCAACCGGCTCCACTGCGCGCAGGTCTGCCGACGGACTCGGGTTTCATCGAGTTCGACATGAGCTCGCTGGCTGGCCTGTCGACGCGCACCCCGGCAGACACCGAGCGCGGCCGCCTCGAACCCATTGAGGAAGGTGCCGACAACCCGCACGTCATCAAGCTGTCCCTGGCCCGCGAACTCAAGGCGCTGGGTGACGTTGAAGGCGCCCGCTCGCTGGTCGAGGAAGTTGCCGCCGAAAGCTCCGGCGACGTGAAGGCCGAAGCAAAGCAGATGCTCGGCCAACTGCGCTGAGCAGCCCACGGGCTGCCGTGCTGTCGTGAGGCTGGCCCTCGGCATCCGCTACAACGGTCAGGCTTACGACGGCTGGCAAAGCCAGCCCTCCGGCCGGACCGTCCAGGACAAGCTCGAAGCAGCCCTGTCGCAGTTCGCCGACCAGCCGATTTCCACGCTCTGTGCCGGCCGCACCGATTCCGGCGTCCACGCTCTGATGCAGGTGGTGCACTTCGACACCACCGCTGTCCGCCCGCCTTTCTCCTGGGTGCGCGGCACCAACAGCTTCCTTCCCGACGACATCGCGGTGCAGTGGGCGCATCCGGTGTCCGATCAATTCCATTGCCGCGCGAGTGCCCTCACCCGGCGCTATGTCTACGTTCTGTCGCAATCGCCAGTTCGACCAAGTCTCGAAGCGGGTCGAGTGGGCTGGTCGATGTACGAACTGGACGGCCAGGCCATGCGCGCCGCCGCGGCGATGCTGCTCGGTCGGCACGACTTCAGTTCCTTCCGCGCCTCGGCCTGCCAGGCACTCTCGCCGGTCAAGGAGATGCGGCGCATCGCGATCACCCGGCACGGCGACACGGAGCGCTGCCGCTGGCACGTCGAATTCGAGGCGGATGCGTTCCTGCATCACATGATCCGAAACATCATGGGCTGCCTCGTTCGCATCGGCCAAGGCAAGGAACGACCGGAGTGGATGCGCGAAGTCCTCGAAGCGCGCAGCCGACTGGTGGCCGCGCCGACCTTTTCGCCGCACGGGCTCTACTTCCTGGGCCCGTTGTACGCCGCCGGGTGGGGTCTACCGCCCGAGGCAACCGTTGATGGCGGAGGCGCTGCGTATGATGGCCCGCCATGAACGCCGCACCACTCGCAGCCCGTACCCGGATCAAGATCTGCGGGCTCACGCGCGAACAGGACGTTGACGCCGCGGTCGAAGCCGGTGCCGACGCCATCGGTTTCGTCCTTTACCCGGCAAGTCCGCGGGCGGTAACGGTCGAACGCGCAGCCGAACTCGCCTTGCGCCTCCCCCCTTTCGTTTCTCCAGTGCTGCTGTTCGTCAACGAAGACGCTGCACACAGCGTGAGGGCGCTGTCTTCCGTGGCGGGTTCAATGGCCCAGTTCCACGGCGATGAATCGCCGGCGCAATGCTGGGAAGCCACCGGCAATGGCACATACCGGTACATGCGTGCGGCCCGGATTCCACTGGGCGCAGCCGGCGCGGGCTTCGACCTCGTAAAATACGCGTCCGATTACTCCCGCGCCCAGGCCATCCTGCTCGACGCCCATGTCGAAGCCTATGGCGGTGGCGGCAAGGCATTCGATTGGTCACTCCTACCACCCGCCGTCGACGCTCACCTCGTCTTGAGTGGTGGGCTCACACCTGCAAACGTGGGCGATGGCATTCGTCAGCTCCGGGCGCGATGCAAGTCGCTGTCCGTTGACGTGAGTTCGGGCGTCGAGGCCTCCAAGGGCATCAAGGACGCCGCCAGGATTCGCGACTTCGTGGCCGCCGTACGTGCGGCCGATGCCTCCTCCTAGTTTGCAGCCGGCTGCCCGCCTCGATCGACCGGGCGCCGGCCCACCGATCGAGACCATGAACACCTATCAGCAACCCGACGCCAGCGGCCACTTCGGCATCTATGGCGGCACTTTCGCCAGCGAAACGCTCACGCACGCGATCAGCGAACTGCGCGACGCCTACGCCAAGTACAAGGACGACCCGGAGTTCCTCGCCGAATTCCGCTACGAACTCGCGCACTTCGTGGGCCGTCCCTCACCGATCTATCACGCTGCCCGGACCAGCCGCGAAATGGGCGGCGCGCAGATCTACCTGAAGCGCGAAGACCTCAACCACACCGGCGCCCACAAGGTGAACAACACCATCGGTCAGGCGATGCTCGCCAAACGCATGGGCAAGCCCCGCGTGATCGCCGAAACCGGTGCAGGCCAGCACGGCGTCGCAACTGCGACCATCTGCGCCCGCTACGGCCTCGAGTGCGTGGTCTACATGGGCAGCGAAGACGTCAAGCGCCAGAGCCCGAACGTGTATCGCATGAACCTGCTCGGCGCGACGGTCGTTCCCGTCGAATCCGGCAGCAAGACGCTCAAGGACGCCCTTAACGAGGCGATGCGCGACTGGGTCACGAACGTCGAGAACACCTTCTACATCATCGGCACCGTCGCGGGGCCGCACCCCTACCCGACCATGGTGCGCGACTTCCAGAGCGTGATCGGCAACGAGTGCATCGACCAGATGCCCGGCATGCTCGCCGCCCAGGGCATCACCGGCGAAGCCGAAGGCAGGCAGCCTGACGTCGTCGTCGCCTGCGTGGGCGGCGGCAGCAATGCCATGGGTATCTTCTACCCCTACATCCCGTTCGCCGGCACTCGGCTGATCGGCGTGGAGGCGGCTGGAGAAGGCCTCGACAGCGGCAAGCATTCGGCCTCGATCCTCCGCGGCAGCCCCGGCGTGCTTCATGGCAACCGCACCTACCTGCTCCAGAACGAAGACGGCCAGGTGACCGAGACGCACAGCATCAGCGCGGGGCTGGACTATCCCGGCGTCGGGCCGGAGCATGCCTACCTCGCAGACATCGGCCGCGCCGAGTACGTCGGAATCACCGATACCGAAGCACTGGAGGCCTTCCACTATCTCTGCCGCACCGAGGGCATCATCCCCGCACTGGAATCCAGCCACGCGGTGGCCTACGCCATGAAACTTGCGAAGACCATGCGCCCGGACCAATCCATCCTGGTGAATCTCTCGGGCCGCGGCGACAAGGACATCGGCACCGTGGCCGACTTGTCTGGCGTGGACTTCTACGACCGGCCGTCGATGCGCGGCCTCAACGTGAAGGGAGGCAAGGCATGAGCCGTATCGCCGCCACCTTCGAAGCCCTGCAGAAAGCGGGCCGCAAGGCGCTGATTCCCTACGTCACCGCCGGCTTTCCCTATTCCGACGTCACCCCTGAGCTGATGCAGGGGATGGTCGAGGCCGGTGCCGACGTGATCGAGCTTGGCGTGCCCTTCTCCGATCCAATGGCAGACGGTCCAGTGATCCAGCGCGCCGGCGAAGCAGCCTTGGCGCTGGGCGTCGGCATGAAGCAGGTGCTCGGGATCGTCGCCTCGTTCCGTCAGAAGGACCAGCGCACGCCCGTAGTCCTGATGGGCTACGCAAACCCGGTCGAGCGCTACGACATCGTCCACGGCAAGGGCAGCTTCATCCGCGACGCGGCAGCCGCGGGCGTCGATGGACTGCTGGTGGTGGACTATCCGCCGGAAGAGTGCGAGACCTTCGCCGCCGAACTCAAGTCGAAAGGCATCGACCTCATCTTCCTGCTCGCACCGACCAGCACCCCCGATCGCATGGCGCAGGTTGGCCGTATCGCCACGGGCTACGTGTACTACGTGTCGCTGAAGGGCGTGACCGGCGCGGGGCATCTCGATACCGAAGCAGTGAGCCGGATGATTCCTCGCATCCGCGCGCATATGCAGCTGCCCGTCGGCGTCGGCTTCGGCATTCGCGACGCGCAGACCGCCAAGGCGATCGGTGCATCTGCGGATGCCGTCGTGATCGGCACGCGGATCATTCAACTGATCGAAGATCAACAGCGCGATGCGGTGGTGCCTCGGGTGCGCGAGTTCCTGACCGGAATCCGGCAGGCGCTCGACACCCTGCCCGCCACGACCGCCGGCAGCCCGGCTGGCAGATAATCGCCGCCACCAAAGGAGCCCCCGTGAGCTGGCTTGAGAAACTTCTCCCCCCAAAAATCGCACCGACCGACCCGAGCGAACGCCGCCAGATGCCCGAAGGCCTCTGGATCAAGTGCCCGAGCTGCGAAACGGTGCTCTACAAGACCGACCTCGAGCACAACCAGAACGTGTGCCCGAGCTGCGGCCACCATCACCGCATCAGCGCGCGTGCGCGTCTCGACGCCTTCCTGGACGCTGAAGGTCGCTACGAGCTCGGCCAGGAAGTGCTGCCGGTCGACGCCCTCAAGTTCAAGGACAGCCGCAAATACCCTGAGCGGCTGAAGGAAGCGCTGGAGAACACTGGCGAGACCGACGCCCTGGTGGTGATGGGCGGCTCGGTCCATAGCATCAACGTAGTGGTCGCCTGCTTCGAGTTCGACTTCATGGGCGGCAGCATGGGCAGCGTGGTCGGCGAACGCTTCGTGCGCGGCGTCGAGACCGCGATCGAGCAGAAGGTGCCCTTCATCTGCTTCACCGCCACCGGCGGTGCGCGCATGCAGGAAGGCCTGCTGTCGCTGATGCAGATGGCGAAGACCAACGCTGCGCTCACGCATCTCGCGAAGAAGGGCCTGCCTTACATCAGCGTGCTGACCGATCCGACCATGGGCGGTGTGAGCGCGGGCTTCGCGTTCGTGGGCGACGTGGTGATCGCCGAGCCCAAGGCACTCATCGGCTTCGCCGGTCCGCGGGTCATCGAATCGACCGTGCGCGTGACGCTGCCGGAAGGCTTCCAGCGCGCCGAGTTCCTGCAGACCAAGGGCGCGGTCGACTTCATCTGCGATCGGCGCGAACTGCGCAAGACCATCGCGAACACGCTGGCGATGCTGCTTCGCCAGCCAGCGGACGCCGTGCTCTGACGGCCCTCAGCGGCCGAGAGTGAAGACCGAGCCCATCATGCTGCCAAGGATGATGGCGCCAACCTGAAGCAGCACGATCGCGACGAGCGCCGACAGGTCAACGCCGCCCACCGGCGGAATGACCCGGCGCAGCGGCCGCACCAGCGGCTCCGCCAGGCGCGCGATCAGGTCGTGCAGCATCGACGACGCGCTCGGCACCCAGGAAAGAATCGCGTAGACGATCAGTAGCGCGGTGAGCCCCGACACCGCAAGCTGAAGCAGCCCGATCAGCGAAATGAGGGGAAGGATCGTCCACCGACCGAGTCCGCCCAGCAGCAGCCCCAGCAACACGAACTTGACCAGCACGAGCAGCCACGCCGCCACGCCGCTCGCAAGGTCCCATCGCTTCACTGATGGCACGATCCGGCGCAGGGGCAACACGATCCAGTCAGTGACCGCAAACACGAAGCGTCCAAGCGGATTGCCGAACGGCACCCGGTGGTACTGCATGTAGAGGCGCAACAGGCAAGCGCCGCCCAGAAGGCCGACGATCACGTCAAGCAGGAACGATGGGATCTGATAGAACATGGGCGCGAGGTCGTGAGCGGAATGCGATGATAGCCACGCCAAGGTTCACCGATGACGACACAAACCCCTCTGCGACCGATCCCCTTGTTTCCGCTCGGCACGGTGCTGTTCCCCGGTGGCTTCCTGCCGCTGCGGATCTTCGAGGTGCGCTATCTCGACATGATCGGCAAATGCCACAAGAGCGGCGAGCCCTTCGGTGTCGTGTGCCTCACCCAAGGTTCGGAAGTGCGCAAGGCCGGAGCTGGCGCGGAAGCCTTCGCGACCATCGGCACGCTCGCGCTCATTCGCGAACTCGATTCACCCCAGGCTGGACTGATGCAGATCGAATGCATTGGCACGCAGCGCTTCCGTGTTCATTCGAGCGAACTGCAGAAGCACGGGCTGTGGACCGCCCAGGTCGAGGCCATTGCAGACGATGTGCGACTGGAAGTCCCCGCGGACTTGAAGCATGTCTCCGACGCATTGCGTCGCGTGGTCGACACGCTGGACGAGCGGCGTCGCCAACAGGGCGTTCCGGGTCTTCGCCTGCCCATCATCGAGCCCTATCAGTTCGACGATTGCGGCTGGGTTGCCAATCGCTGGTGCGAGCTTCTGCCGGCACAGCCCGAACTCAAACAGCGCCTGATGGAACTCGACAGCCCGCTGATGCGGCTCGAACTCGTTAGCGATCTGCTGGCACGTACCGGCATCGCGAAGTAGCGCGCTACGAATTCGATAGCAAGCGACCCACTATTGATGCGGGTCGGACGCGGGTCCTTTAATGGCCCCGCGCGGTTAAAATGGCGGGTTGCGCTCGACATCGACAGCGCCACTACCCAGCCATGTCCGACCACCTGATCCCCTCCGTCCCCACTCCTGCGGCAGCGCCTGCCTCGACGCCCGCCATCGACGACAACCAGCTCATTGCCGAACGGCGCGAGAAGCTGAAGGCGCTGCGCCAAGCGCAGGCCGAGGGTAAAGGGGTCGCTTTCCCCAACGACTTCAAGCCCGCCGACCGTGCGGCTGCACTGGTCACCTCGCACGGTGAGACGCCCGCAGACGTACTCGATGCGACGCCGATCGCGGTCAGCGTCGCCGGCCGCATGATGCTCAAGCGGGTCATGGGCAAGGCCAGCTTCGCGACCGTGCAGGACGCCACCGGACGCATCCAGCTCTACGTCACGCGCGATGCGATCGGTGAAGAACTCTATGCCGAGTTCAAGCGCTGGGACCTCGGCGACATCCTCGGCGCCGAAGGCACGCTGATGAAGACCAAGACCGGCGAGCTCTCCGTCAAGGTCACTTCGCTGCGCCTGCTCACCAAGAGCCTGCGTCCGCTGCCGGACAAGTTCCACGGCATGGCCGACCAGGAACAGAAGTACCGCCAGCGCTATGTCGACCTCATTACCGACTCGACGGCGCGTGACCGTTTCGCGGCCCGTAGCCGCGCCGTGAGCGCCCTGCGCGAATTCATGGTGAGCAACGACTTCCTCGAAGTCGAGACGCCCATGCTCCACCCGATCCCGGGCGGCGCCAACGCGAAGCCGTTCAAGACGCACCACAACGCGCTGGACCAGGAGATGTTCCTGCGCATTGCCCCCGAGCTGTATCTCAAGCGCCTCATCGTCGGCGGCTTCGAGCGCGTGTTCGAGATCAACCGGAGCTACCGCAACGAAGGCATTTCGGTGCGGCACAACCCCGAGTTCACGATGATGGAGTTCTACGCGGCGTACTGGAACTACCGCGACCTGATGGACTTCACCGAAACGCTGATCCGCACGATCGCGGACAAGGCAGTCGGCACCCAGCAGCTCACCTACCAAGGCAAGGCGGTCGATCTCACCCAGCCTTTCGAGCGCCTCACGATCCGCGAAGCCATCCTCAAGTACACCGACGCGGGCTCGAATGTCGACGACTCGACCTGGCTCGTCAACGCACTGCGGAAGCTGGGCCTGACCGAAGAGAAAGACAAGCTCTCGCAGCGTAGCCTCGCATCGCTGCAAGTGATGTACTTCGAAGAGACGGTCGAAGAGAAGCTCTGGCAGCCGACTTTCATCATGGAGCACCCGACGGAAATCTCGCCGCTGGCACGCGCGAACGACGAGCGCCCGGAGGTCACGGAACGCTTCGAGCTCTACATCACCGGACGCGAATTCGGCAACGGGTTCAGCGAGCTCAACGATGCCGAAGACCAGGCCGCGCGCTTCAACGCGCAGGTCGCCGCCAAGGACAGCGGCGACGACGAGGCGATGTACTTCGACCACGACTTCGTGCGCGCGCTCGAATACGGCATGCCGCCCACCGGCGGTTGCGGCATCGGCATCGACCGGCTGATGATGCTGTTGACCGACTCGCCCAGCATCCGCGACGTGATCCTGTTCCCGGCCCTGCGGCGCGAATCTTGAGCGAGCACGTGCCGGCAATCGGCATCGACTTCGGTACCTCGAATTCCGCCGTCGCCTTTGTGGCCGACGACGGGTTTGCGCGGGCCCTGCCGCTCGAAGGCACCGCGACCACCATTCCGACCGCGATTTTCTTCAACGCCGAAGATCGCACCACGCACTTCGGTCGCGACGCGATCTCGCTCTACCTGGCCGGTGTCGAAGGCCGGCTGATGCGATCGCTCAAGAGCCTGCTCGGCAGTTCGTTGATGCAGGAGCAGACCGAGGTCTTCGGCGGACGGATCGGCTTCGAGGACATCATCACCCTCTTCCTCACCGAGCTTGGCAGCCGTGCGCGCGCGCAGTTGGGTGCCCAGCCGGGCCGCGTCGTGATCGGCCGCCCAGTCCACTTCGTTGACGATGACGAGGAGCGCGACCGGCAGGCCGAAGAAACGCTTCGCCGCGCCGCCAGGAGCGCGGGGTTTGGCGAGGTCAGCTTCCAGTACGAGCCCATTGCCGCCGCGTTCGACTACGAGCGGCGCGTCGAGAAGGAATCGCTCGTGCTCATCGTCGATATCGGCGGCGGCACCTCGGACTTCACCGCGGTGCGCCTCGATCCTTCGCACAGCCAGATCGGCGACCGCGCTACGGACGTGCTCGCCACGACCGGCGTACACATCGGCGGCACGGACTACGACCAGCGACTCAGCCTCGAATGCGCGATGCCGGAGTTCGGATTCCGGCACATCGGCCCGCAAGGACGCGAGGTGCCGAGCAGGACCTTCTTCGATCTCTCGTCGTGGCATCTGATCAACTGGCTGTACGCGCCCAAGGCCGTTCGCCAAGTGCAGGAACTGCGCACCGGCTACGCCGACACCCGTCTGCACGATCGGCTCATGAATGTGCTCTTGAACCGCGAAGGGCATCGGGTCGCCAGCGAAGTCGAAGCCGCGAAGATCCGCGCCTCGACGACGAATGCCGACGCATCGATCGACCTCTCGTGCGGAGAGCGCGATCTCGCCGTCGCACTCACCGCCGACGGCATGGCGCGCCATCTCGGCCCGCTGCTGGAGCGCGTGATCGCCTGCGCCCACGAGTGCGTGCGGCTGGCCGCGCTCGGCAACGATGGACTGGATGCTATCTATTTGACCGGTGGTTCTTCGGCTCTGCGTCCGTTCCAGCAGGCGCTGGCTTCCGCATTCCCCAGTGCGAGGATCGTCGAGGGCGACTTCTTCGGCGGCGTTGCGGCCGGCTTGGCCTACACGGCTGCGGGCACACGGACGCCCCGGCCGGTATGAAGTACCTCGCCGCTTATCCCGCGGCGCTGCGCGCCCAGGTCGAGCAACTCATCGCCCAAGACCGTCTGGCCGCTCTGCTGCGCGGACGCTACGGCGATGCGCACGACATCCGCACGGATCGCGCACTCTACGACTACGTAAGCGAGCTCAAGAACGAATTCCTGCGCAATGCCGAGCCGCTATCGAAGGTGGCTTTCGACAGCAAGCTCCATGTGATCCGCAACGCCCTCGGCACGCACACGACCGTCTCGCGCGTGCAGGGCAGCCGGCTGAAGTCGAAGCGCGAGATTCGCGTCGCGAGCCTGTTCAAGGAAGTCCCGCTCGAATGGCTGCGCATGATCGTCGTGCACGAACTGGCGCACATCAAGGTGCGCGAGCACGACAAGGCCTTCTATCAGCTCTGTGCGCACATGGAGCCGGCCTATCACCAGTTCGAGTTCGACCTGCGGCTTTACCTGACGCACCTAGACGTTGGCGGTGGCCGCCTGTGGTCCGCGACCACCTCGCCAGAGCCGAACGCGTAGTCAGGGCCTCGGAAGCATCTGTACCGCGCTGCGGTACGCGGTGGACTGCATCAATTCATCCCAGTCGATGGCCGGTGACTTGGGGAGCAGGCTCCGGCGTCGCGCCTCGCTCACGGGGTTCGGCTTCCATTGGCCGTCGCGACCTGCGGCGGCAAAGCCATCGAGCAGCTGATCGAGCACTGCGCCATCGCCAACGCTCTGGTTGCACAGCAGCGCCAGATCGCAGCCCGCATTCAAGGCGGCCAGCGCTGCATCGACATAGCTGAGGGATTCGCCGTCGATTTGCCGCGCCGCTTCCATGCTGAGGTCGTCGCTGAACACGGCGCCTTCGAAGCCGAGCTTGCCTCGCAGGATCTCCTGCAGCCACTTCGCGGAGAAACCGGCGGGCCGTGCATCGACCTTGGGATAGATCACATGCGCCGGCATCACGGCCGAGAGCGAACCGACAAGCCAGTCGTAGGGCCGCGCATCGTCCGCAAGGATCGCCTTGAGGCTGCGGCGATCAACCGGGATCGCCACATGCGAATCCGCCTTGACGAAGCCGTGCCCCGGAAAGTGCTTGCCGCAATTGAGCATGCCGGCCTGCAGCATTCCATGCATCAAGCTGCGGGCAAGCACTGCGACCACGCGCGGATCGCGATGAAAGCTGCGATCGCCGATCACGCTGCTTTCGCCGTAGTCGAGGTCGAGCACCGGCGCGAAGCTGAAGTCGACGCCGCACGCCCGAAGCTCGGCCGCCAGGACATGCCCGCAGGCCACCGCGACTTGCGTCGCCCGCAGCGCATCCTTCATCCACAGCTCGCCCAGGATCCGCATGGAAGGCAGCCGGGTGAAGCCATCCGTGCGGAAGCGCTGGACCCGGCCGCCCTCGTGGTCCACGCAGATCAGGATGTCGGGCCGGATCGCCTTGATCTCGGCATTGAGCGCACTCATTTGCGCGCGGTCGCGCCAGTTGCGCGTGAAATGGATCACGCCGCCGACGAGCGGATCAGCGAGGCGTCGGCGGTCGGCCGCGTTCAGCTCGACTCCCGCGACATCGATGATCAGCGGGGCGTGCGGGGTGTTCTGGTTCATTCTTTGCGCTCGACCACGACGAAGCTGGCCGCGTAGTCGGTTTCATCTGTCACGGTCACGTGGGCCGTCAGGCCTTGTGCTTCAAACCAGGTCTTGAGTTCGCCGTGCAGCACGATCACGGGCTTGCCGCTCTTCTGGTTGACGATCTCGCAGAGGCGCCAGCTCATCGGCATCCGCATGCCGAGGCCGATCGCCTTGCTGAAAGCTTCCTTGGCCGAGAAGCGCGTCGCCAGATAGCGCAGCCCGCGCTTCGGCCAGCGAGCGCCGCGCGCCTGCCAGACAGCGAACTCGGCGTCACCCAAGACCTTGCGCGCAAAGCGCTCGCCTTGGCGCTCCAGGGTCGCCGAGATGCGCCGGATATCGCAGATGTCGGTGCCGATGCCGTAGATCACCTGGGCGCCTGCTCGCCGGCTTCTTCGATGCGCCGCAGGTATTCGCGCGTTGCCGCGGCGTAACCCAGCTCCAGCGCGTCGGAAACGAAGGCATGGCCGATCGACACCTCTCGCACACCCGGCACCACACGCAGGAACTCGGTCAGATTGTCGCGGCTGAGGTCGTGTCCTGCGTTGACTTCGAGACCCGCCGCCTGCGCGGCGCGCGCAGCCTCGGCATAGAGCCGCAGAACCGAATGCGCCTTCGAGGTGTCGCGCGACGCTGCGTAACCCTCCGTATAGAGCTCGATGCGGTCGGCGCCCACCGCCTTGGCAGCTGCCATCATTTCGGGATTCGGGTCCATGAAGAGGCTCACGCGCACACCCAGGGCCTTGGCTTCGGCAATGACCGGGCGGAGTCGCTCGGCGTCTTCCGGAAAGGTCCATCCGTGGTCACTGGTCGACTGGGTCTCGCTGTCCGGCACAAACGTCGCCTGATGCGGGCGCAGCTCGCGCACGAACTCCATCAGGTTGTGGAATGGATTGCCCTCAATGTTGAACTCGGCTTTCGGCCATTCCTTGTGAAGCAGCGCCGAGAGGTCGCGCACGTCCTGCGGACGGATATGCCGCTGGTCGGGCCGCGGATGCACGGTGATGCCGTGCGCGCCCGCGTCGAGGCACATCGACGCCGCGAACAACACGCTCGGAATGCCGAGCTGACGCGTGTTGCGCACCAGCGCGACCTTGTTGAGGTTGACCGACAGGGCGGTTGAAATCGAGGAGCTCATAGTGCTTGCAGGTCCCGCATCATCTGCCGCGTACGCAGCGTTGCAACGCCGCAATGGTAGTTGAGCAAGTTGCGCAACTGGATGCGCAAGGCGCCATTGACCCCGGCGCACGCACGGAGCGTGGCGACGAACGGCGCGAAATCGTCGAGCGCAGCCTGAAGCGCCTGCCAGTCGGCACCTTGTAATGAGGGCTCGTCTTCGAAGGCTTCGCGCAGGCCGGCCTCGGGCACGAGGGTGTAGCGGACCTCGCCCTGGAGCGGAGCGAGTGTGAGCGTCTGCGCATCCAGCGCCGGTAGCAATCCGACTTCCCGCAGCAGCAGCAGCTCGAAGGCGCGCAAGGCCGCGGATTGCGTTGCCGCCTGCGCGGCAGCGTGGTCACCGGCAAGCACCTGCACAACGCCGGCATAGGCGTCGAAAAGCGCTTCGTGCGGATCATCGCGCGCAAGCAAGCGCAGCAGCAATTCGTTGACGTAGTAGCCCGACAGCAATGCCTCGCCGGTCGGCATCACATGGCCGCCCATCCATTCGGCACTCTTGAGCGTGCGGATCTCTGCGTCGCCGGAAAAGCTGAGCTGAAGCGGCTGCAGCGGCAGCAACACCGGCCGGAAATTGGAGCTGGGCCGCTTCGCCCCCTTGGCCACGAGCGCAATGCGGCCGTGGTGGCGGGCGAAGACTTCGAGGATCAGGCTGGACTCGCTCCAGTCGTAGCGGTGGAGCACATAGGCAGGTTCATGCGAGACGCGCTTGACCGCCACTCACTCATACCCGAAGGAACGCACACGGGCCTCGTCGTCGGCCCAGCCGGAACGGACTTTGACCCAGAGTTCGATGAAGACCTTGGCATCCATGAGCTTCTCGAGTTCCTGCCGCGTCTCGGTGCCGATGCGCTTGATGCGCTCGCCCTTGTCGCCAATAACCATTGCCTTGTGGCCGTCGCGCTCCACGACGATCGTTGCAGCGATCTTGACCAGGCGCTTCTGGCCCTTGCGCGCGGGCGGCTCTTCGGTGAACTTGTCGATCACGACGGTCGATGTGTAGGGTAGCTCGTCGCCCGTGAGGCGGAAGAGCTTCTCGCGCACCATCTCGCTCGCCAGGAACTGCTCGCTGCGGTCGGTCAGTTCGTCCTCGTCGTACCACCATGGCTGTTCGGGCAGGTACTTCTCGCAGATGCCGAAAAGACGCTCGACGTCCTTCGAATTCTTGGCGGACATCGGCACGAACTCCGCGAATGCGTGCTTCTGCTGCATGGTCTGCAGCCAGGGTGCGATGTCGGCACGGCGATGCACGTGATCGAGCTTGTTGGCGATCAACACCGTGGGGATGCCGGTGCCGAGAAGCTTCAGCACCCGCTCATCCGCCGGAGTGAAGCTGCCAGCCTCGACCACGAACAGGATCAGATCGACATCGGAAACTGCCCCGACCACCGTCTTGTTGAGCGAGCGATTCAGCGCATTCGCGTGAAGGGTCTGGAAGCCCGGCGTATCGACAAACACGAACTGCGTTGCACCGAGCGTCCGCATGCCGGTGATGCGGTGCCGCGTGGTCTGCGCCTTGCGCGATGTGATGCTGATCTTCTGACCGACCAGGGCATTGAGAAGCGTCGACTTGCCGACATTGGGCTTGCCGACGATCGCCACCAGTCCGCAGCGTTGGGATTCGGGAGAAGTGGGGGCGGAGTCGATGGGTTCGTTCATGGGGTTGCCTTCGCGCCGCGCGCCTTGAGCCGGATCAACATCGCCGCCGCGGCAGCCTGCTCAGCGGCGCGACGCGAGCCGCCGATGCCGTGCTCATGCAGTCCCAGGTCGGACGCCTCGCATTCGACTTCGAAAGTCTGCTTGTGCGCGGCGCCGAGCGTTCCGACGACACGGTAGACCGGCAACTTCATTTTGTGGCCCTGAAGCCATTCCTGCAATTCGGTCTTCGGGTCCTTGGCGGCCGCTTCCATGCGCGGATTGATTTCCACGGATTCGTACAGACGCTCGACCAATGCCTGCGCGGCGCCGAACCCGGCATCGAGATACACCGCACCGATCACCGCCTCGAGCGCATCGGCGAGGATCGATGGCCGGTTCTGGCCACCCGAGCGGGCCTCGCCTTCGCCCAGTCTCAGGAGCGGCGAGATGGCAAGTTTGAGCGCGAGTTGGTGCAGCGTGTCCTGCTTGACGAGATTGGCGCGGACCCGGGAAAGGTCGCCCTCCGACATCTCAGTCAGCCGGGTGTAGAGGAGATGCGAGACGGCGAGGCTGAGCACCGAATCGCCCAGGAACTCGAGCCGCTCGTTGTGGTCGGCCGAGAAACTGCGATGCGTCAGCGCGCGCTGCAGAAGCCGAAGATCGGCAAACGAATACTGGAGCCGCGCCTGGAGCGCGGCAAGGCCGCCTTGGTTCACTGTGCGGCAAGCCTGGGGATGGGAGCCATCAGCTCGAACGGCCGCGGTACTTCAGCAAGAGGTAGGCGGGCCCGAAGAGGTGGATCTCGCGGTCATAGGCGAAAGAGACGACGACCTTGTCGCCGTCCTTTCGCACTTCGAGGTCCTTGCCGGTGACCGACGTGAAGTCATCGATTGCCTGGGCTCGATCGAAGATGGCGCGGACTTCGGGCACGGTCGTGCCCTCCTTCGCCTTGTTCGCGGCCTTCGTGATGGCCTGGTATTCGATAAGTGTCGGGATCACCTGCGCCACAACTACGCCGACGCACGCCACCACGATCGCCACGAACAACAGCCCGATGAACGAAATCCCGAGCTGCTTCTGTCTTGCCACTACAGACTTCATTGCCCTCTTCCCTATGTAGACACTAAATAGTTATTTGAATGTGCCGATGCGTCGCCAGTCGCTGAAATTCATCCAGATAAGGAATGCCCTGCCGACGATGTTCTGGTCCGGGACAAATCCCCAATAGCGCGAATCCAGCGAATTGTCGCGGTTGTCGCCCATCATGAAGTAATACCCCGGAGGCACCTTGCACACCACGCCTTCAACACTGTAGCGGCAATTCTCCTGAAAAGGGAACGCCATGATTTCGGCTTCCGAGAGGCCGGCACGACGAGTCTCGTCATTGAGGATGTCGTGCTGCGTGCCATTGAGGTTTTCCGAGTATTGCTTGAGGTAGCGCATCGTCTCCTCGTCGAAATAGTCCGGAATGGCATCCTTGCTGACCGGCTGCCCGTTGATCGTCAGCTTCTTGTTCAGGTAGGCCACCTCGTCGCCTGGAACGCCGATGACCCGCTTGATGTAGTCCATGCTGGGCTTGGGCGGGTAACGGAACACCATGACTTCGCCCCGTGCTGGCGGCCGGCCTTCGGTGATCTTGGTATTGATGACCGGCAGGCGGAGGCCGTAGACGAACTTGTTGACCAGGATCAGGTCGCCGACGAGCAGCGTCGGCATCATCGATCCGGAAGGAATCTTGAAGGGCTCGGCAATGAACGAGCGCAGCAAGAACACCACCAGGATCACCGGGAACAATCCAGCGGTCCAGTCCAGCCACCAGGGCTGCATGAGCAGGCGATCGCCTGCCTTGACGTCGACGGTGTCGACCTGGGTGATGCCCTGGCGTGCGAGTTCTTCGCGCCGGTTCGCGAGCGAGGACTCGAGCGAAGCAGCCGCACGTCGCCGCTTGGGAAGGAAATAGAAGCGTTCCGCCAGCCAGTAGACGCCGGTGACGACCGTGGCGAGGAACAGCAGAAGTGCAAAGTTGCCTTCAACTGCGCCGAAATACCAGGCACCGATGTAGCCGACGAAGGCCGCGAGAATCAATGAGGTGATAAATGCCATCTTTTAGTCTTCGACTTGCAGGATGGCGAGAAAGGCCTCTTGAGGGACCTCGACCGAGCCGATCTGCTTCATTCTTTTCTTGCCCGCCTTCTGCTTTTCGAGCAGCTTGCGCTTGCGGGTGATATCGCCGCCGTAGCATTTGGCAAGCACGTTCTTGCGCAGCGCCTTGATTGTCTCACGCGCAATGATGTTGGCTCCAATGGCCGCCTGGATGGCGACATCGAACATCTGCCGGGAAATGATCTCGCGCATCTTGCTGACGACGGCCCGCGACCGATATTGGCTCTGACTGCGGTGCACGATGATCGACAGCGCATCGACCTTGTCGCCATTAAGCAGGATGTCAACCTTGACGACATCCGACGCACGGTATTCCTTGAACTCATAGTCCATGGACGCATAGCCCCGGCTAACCGATTTCAGTTTGTCGAAGAAGTCGAGCACGATCTCGCCGAGAGGCATCTCGTAGGTCAGCATGACCTGCCGGCCGTGATAGGCCATGTTCATCTGAACGCCGCGCTTCTGGTTGGCAAGCGTCATCACGGCGCCCACGTATTCTTGCGGCATGTAGATGTGGACCGTGACGATCGGCTCGCGGATTTCCGCCATGCGCCCGACGTCGGGCATCTTCGACGGGTTCTCGACCATGATGACCTCGCCGTCGCTCTTCACGACCTGGTAGACCACGCTGGGCGCCGTCGTGATGAGGTCCTGGTCGAACTCGCGCTCGAGGCGCTCCTGCACGATCTCCATGTGCAGCAGCCCCAGGAAGCCGCACCGGAATCCGAAGCCGAGCGCCTGAGACACCTCGGGCTCGTAGTGCAGCGACGAATCGTTGAGCTTGAGCTTCTCCAGCGCATCGCGAAGCGAGTCGTACTCGCTCGCCTCGGTCGGATAGAGGCCCGCAAACACCTGCGGTTGGATTTCCTTGAAGCCGGGCAGCGGCTCGGTCGCAGTGGCTGCCGCACCGCCGGTGCCAGTCTTGATCTGCGTGACCGTGTCGCCGACCTTCGCGGCCTGCAGTTCCTTGATGCCGGCGATGATGTAGCCGACCTCGCCGGCTTCGAGGGACTCGCGCGCCTCGTTCGCCGGCGTGAACACTCCAAGGTTGTCTGCGTTGTAGCTGGCACCGGAAGCCATCATCTTGATGCGATCGCCCTTCGCAAGGCGACCATCAACCACACGCACGAGCATCACCACGCCGACATAGGAATCGAACCAGCTGTCGATGATCATCGCGCGAAGAGGTCCGTTGGGACTGCCCTTCGGCGACGGCACCTTCGCGACGATCGCCTCGAGGATCTCGTCGATGCCCATGCCGGTCTTCGCAGAACAGGGAAT
Organism: Variovorax sp. Sphag1AA; assembly: GCF_014192575.1. Taxonomy (GTDB): domain Bacteria; phylum Pseudomonadota; class Gammaproteobacteria; order Burkholderiales; family Burkholderiaceae_C; genus Variovorax. The sequence continues at coordinate 640,548 of NZ_JACHYC010000004.1, forward strand.
AGCTTCTGTCGCATCGATGCCGATCACGTCCTCGATCTCGGCCTTCGCGTTCTCTGGATCTGCTTGCGGCAGGTCCATCTTGTTGAGCACAGGCACGACTTCAACGCCGAGGTCGAGTGCGGTGTAGCAGTTCGCGACTGTCTGCGCTTCAACGCCCTGACTTGCATCAACGACGAGCAATGCGCCTTCGCATGCAGAGAGCGATCGACTCACTTCATATGAGAAGTCCACGTGGCCCGGTGTGTCGATCAGATTGAGGTTGTAGATCTGTCCATCGCGCGCCTTGTAGTGCAGCGCAGCGGTCTGCGCCTTGATGGTTATCCCACGCTCTTTCTCGATGTCCATTGAGTCGAGCACCTGTGCTTCCATCTCGCGCTCGGCGAGACCGCCGCAACGCTGGATCAAGCGATCCGCAAGCGTCGACTTGCCGTGATCGATGTGCGCAATGATCGAAAAATTTCTGATGTGATTCATCAACGGGAACGCTTAAGTACTTGAATTGGCTCGGGCACAAAGGGCTGCGGACAAGAAAAAAGGGCGCGTCCACAAGAGACGCGCCCTGAACCAACAAGCAATGGCAACTGCAGTAGTTGGAACTTCATTGTAGGCAAAAAGGGGGGCGCGTACAGTCGGGCCAAGGCCCTCGGACGGCCGTTGCAGGTCAGCAACAGCACACTTATAAACAACTTATCAACAGTGTCGGTGGACCAATCGCTTAACAACTTGTGGGCGAACTGTGGACCGTCGGTGGACGGACTGCAGGTATCTCGCATCGTGAAGATCCCGCGGTGGCTTATGCGATGACCAAAGGCTGCGGGCGCCCTATTCTACCGAAATCCATCATTAGACCCCTTACAAGTTAGCATTCGCTAACCAATTGAAGGTGCTGGCAGGCCTCAAAAAATTTTTCTTGGCGATGCGGCCGTGGCGCGACAGCGTCGAAAAAATGGCCCCAAACCCGACTACGGGGTGGGGCCACTTGACGCCGTCGATGTGATCAGCGTGCAGGCCGCACGAGCGCGTATTGCGCCCAGTCGCCCCGACGGAATAGCAGGCTGATCGGCTTGCTCCGGTCTGCCTTCGCCAGAGCCGCCTCGAACTCCTTGACGCTCGACACTTCCGTATTGCTGATGGCCAGAATGACATCGCCCTCCCGCAGGCCCGCCCGTGCGGCAGCATCTGTTGCGGCATCGACCTTCACGCCACCCTTGAGCTTCAGCTCTCGCCTTTGCGAGTCGGGCAGATCGCTCAGCGCGAGACCCATCGACTTCGCAGCGGCGGATGCCGGTGCCTTGCCCGTCGGCTCATCCCGATCCGAAGCACGCTTTGCAGGCTTGTCCGGCTCGATCTCGGCGATGGTCACGTTCAGGTCGCGCGTGTTGCCGCGTCGGAAGACCGTGACCGAACTCTTCGTGCCCGGCTTGGTGTTGCCCACGAGGCGCGGCAGATCGCTCGGCTTCTCGATCGACTTGCCGTCGAACTTGGTGATGATGTCGCCCGGTTCGATCCCTGCCTTCTCGCCTGGCGAGCCGGCCTCGACGCCACGAACGAGCGCGCCTTGTGCCTTGCCGAGGCCGATCGACTCGGCCACATCCTTCGTGACCTGATCGATCTGCACACCAATGCGCCCGCGCGACACGCGGCCAAAGGCGCGCAACTGGTCGCTTACGCGGATCGCCTCGTCGATCGGAATCGAGAACGAGATCCCCATGAACCCGCCGGAACGCGAATAGATCTGGCTGTTGATGCCGACCACCTCTCCACGCATGTTGATCAACGGGCCGCCGGAGTTGCCGGGATTGATCGCGACATCGGTCTGAATGAACGGCAGATAGTCGCCAGTATCACGCTGCTTCGCGCTCACGATGCCGGCGGTGACGGTGTTCTCGAGGCCGAACGGTGAACCGATCGCCATCACCCACTCGCCCACTCGCAGCTTAGACACATCACCTACCTTGACGGCAGGAAGGCCGGTTGCATCGATCTTCACCACAGCAACGTCGGTACGCTTGTCGGCACCGACGATCCGTGCCTTGAATTCGCGTTTGTCCGGCAGCGTCACCAGGACTTCGGAAGCGCCGTCGACGACGTGCGCGTTGGTCATGACGAAGCCGTCCGAGGAAAGAATGAAGCCGGATCCGACACCGCGTGGACGCTCTTCCTCTTGAGGCGCCGGACGGTTGGGACGTCCCTGACGCGGGACGCCGGGCATCGGCTGCCCGAAGAAGCGACGGAAGAACTCCTGCATCTCCTCGTCCATCTCCGGGTTGCCGCTTCCTTGGGTCACTTTCTCGACAGTGCGGATGTTCACCACGGCCGGCCCGACCTGATCGACGAGGTCGGTGAAATCGGGAAGGATGCGCGCCTGCGCGAATGCGGGTGACGGCGGCAGCAGCGCAGTGGTCGACACGACGGCCAGCGCGCAGGCCATCACGCACGCGCGGAGCTTGTTCCTCTCGAACTTGAGCATCATCAACTTCTTTCGTCTAAGAGCTTGGACAAAACGATATCCACGAGCGACGGTTCAGCGCGCGCGGGCGAGGCTTTGGGCAAACGCGTCCAAAGTCTGCGGCGGCACTTCGCCCACGGCCGTCAGCCACCAATCCCCATCCGTGTCGGTCAGTCGGCGCGTCAGCGTATACGTCGCACCGAGCGCAAGAAGGACCTCTTTAGCCGGGCGCTGGGCATCGTAAGGCTCCAGGAAAAGCGACACGGAAGCGAGGCCATCCGAGAAGGTCCACTGCATCGTGTGGCCCTGCGACTCGCCGCCAGTCGGTCGGCGATAGCAATTCACGGGCTTGAACCCGGGCACCGGCTTCTTGAGCGTCCAGCCCTCTCGTTGCGCCGTCGTGCGTTCAAGCTCCGACTTCTCGACGCGATAGCCCGAGGTGCTGGTCATCATCTGGTTCAACGCATGAACCTTGATCGGCGCGTCGAGTTGCAGTTCGGAGAAGGCGGACTGCTCGATGACCTTGTTGTCGCGATCGAGCGTCTGCAACTTCACGACCAGGCCGGAGCGGCGTTCGCTCCACACTCGGTATCCAAAACGGAATTCGTCACGAGGCTCCAGAAGGACCACGTCCGCATCGAATCCAGCAACGCGCCCCTTGCCCACGATCCGCGCACCATAGAAATCGGCAATGGATGAGTCCGGCGCGCCAATAAGGTTCGGGAACAGCTCTAGGTTCTCGCGCTTTTCGCTCTTGACCACCTTCGACTCAGGCAGGAACGTGACGACCCGGTCATTGCGCCGAAACGTCGAACGCGGCGGCCCGGACAGCGCCTCAATGCGCTCCATCTGAAGATCGCCCTCGCAGACGTGCCAGATGCGCGCGCTCGAAAGATCGCCCGTCTCGGCCGAGACGACAAACGTGCCAACATAGCTGCGCTGCTTCGACGCAGCATGCATTCGCTGGAGCCACTCGACGACCCCCAGGCTTGGCGTTTCACCAGTGGTGGGGCTCGCCTTCGCCGGCGGTGCGGCGCCCCGGGTCTGAGCCGTGGCCACCTGTGTCAAGCACAGCGCAGCCGTGAGGATCACGTATCGACGCGCGGGGATTGGGATCGAAACAGTCATCGCAGATGCAAGCGCTCAGCGCGAAGGCCTTTCGAAGGTGGCATTGCGCAGGAAGCCTGACGGAAGCTGCGATCCCCCGCTGACCTGCTGATGGGCTTCGAGTAGCTGATCGAGTCGTGGATCGCGCAGCATGACCTGCGGATTGCCGTTTCCGACCAAAACTCGGGTGGGGACGAGCGCTTGGCGCTGCGCAGGAGCCACATTGGCCGTCGCGACCACCGTGGCTGGGACCGCCTGCTGCTGGGCGAGCTGCGCGCCGGGAGCCCTGGCCCCCTCAACGCCAACCCAGTTCCAGCCGATGGCTGCTGCCGCCGCCAGCGATGCCGCCCCGGCGACAAGCTTCCAGCGAAAGACGGGCTCGTTCGCCGCCTCGACGCGCGGACGTCGGACCGGCTGCGCCTCAGGCAATGACTCCACGGCTTGCAGCGGAGGTTCTGCCGCCAGGCGGTCCTGGAATCGCGAAAGGAAGGTCGTCGTGTCGCTGCATGGTGCGTGAACTCCCGAACGCAGCACATCGCCGACCAGATGATAGGTCTGCCAAGTCGCGCGCAAGTCCTCGTCAATACCGAGGCTGCCAACCACGTGGACAAGCTCTTCACCTCGCAAATGGCCATCAGCAAGCGCGGACACCTGCTCACGAACTGTGTTTGTGTGCTTCATTTCATTCACCTGCTTACCATCGCTTGCCGGACTGGTTGTCCAGCAAGGGCTTGACCCTGGCAGAAATCGCCTCGCGAGCCCGGAAAATCCGCGATCGCACCGTGCCGATCGGACAGTTCATGACCTCGGCGATCTCTTCGTAACTCATACCCTCGATTTCCCGCAGCGTCACTGCCTGCCGGAGTTCAGCCGGCAACGCTTCCATGGCCGCCTCGACAGCCGCAGCAATTTCGTTGGCGGCCATCACGGACTCGGGGGTCTCGTCGCTGATTGGTTCGTTTCCGGGCCGGTAAGTTTCATCGTCATCTTCGGAAGACGAACGCAGGGCACTCTCGGTTACGGTTGGGTCGCGCTTCATGTCGACCAGCGCCTTCTTGGCGGTGTTCACGGCGATCCGGTAGAGCCACGTATAGAACTGGGCCTCGCCTCGGAACTGGTGCAGCGCCCGATAGGCTCGGATGAAGGTTTCCTGGGCGATGTCCTCGATCAGGTTCACGTCCCGCACCATACGGCCGATCAACCTTTCGATCCGGCGCTGGTACTTGACGACAAGCAGTTCGAAAGCCTTCTGGTCGCCCGCCACGGTCCGCTGGACCAGCTGAAAGTCGACTTCGCCCGGCCTCACCGCTTCGGCGGGCGCGCCTGACGGGCCGGCATCCGGTGGAACGGGGGGCGGTGAAGCTGTCATGACGAGAGGTGGTGCGCGTCTGAGGCGGATTCCGGGATCCCGGCCTTCGCTTTCGTCTGAATGGCGCGCGAATATAGCGCGCGGCGCAGATCTCGCCACCTTTGGGGCATGGCATTACGCTCGACCCAGACCCACCGTGTTGCGCCGACCGGTTCTCTAAGCCGTATGAGCAGCAGCCATTGCAGATCCAGCATCACCGCGGCCTGAGCAGTAGGCAAGTCAATGCCACCAGACATCGACCAGGATTGACCGTCGAAGATCAGATTTGCGCGGCTTGAACTTCGAAATACCCCGGTCCATGCCGCTAACGTGGCAATGATCGCGCAAACAAGGAGAACTCCGTCCCGCCAGTCGATTCCGGCCGATTGAACGGAGGCCACGATGACGGCGCAGATGCCAAGCACCCACAGAGCGATCAAAAGTCGCTCCGCATCGCGCGAGCGCCCCACCGGATAAATCACCGATGGGGCGCTATGCATGGGAAAAGAAGAGGATCAAACGCGCTTGAACACCAGCGTTCCGTTGGTGCCGCCAAACCCGAAGTTGTTCTTGACCGCGACGTCTATCTTGAGATCGCGCGCCTCATTGGCGCAATAGTCGAGATCGCACTCCGGATCCTGATTGAAGATGTTGATCGTCGGCGGGCTCTTTTGATGATGAACGGCCAGAACGGTGAACACCGACTCGATACCCCCAGCGCCACCCAGCAGATGCCCCGTCATCGACTTGGTCGAGTTCACGACGAGCCTTTTGGCGTGGTCGCCAAAAGCGTTCTTGATGGCGTTGGTCTCGTTCAAATCGCCCAATGGGGTCGACGTCCCATGAGCATTGATGTACTGGACTTGGTCTGGGCCCACGCCCGCATTAGCCAGCGCCACTTCCATGGAGCGGCGGGGCCCGTCCACGTTTGGCGCCGTCATGTGATACGCGTCGCCACTCATCCCGAAACCCGAGACTTCGGCGTAGATCTTTGCGCCGCGAGCCTTCGCGCGCTCGTATTCCTCGAGTACCAGCACGCCTGCACCCTCGCCAAGCACGAAACCGTCGCGATCCTTGTCCCATGGACGGGATGCCGTCTTGGGATCGTCATTTCGCGTGGACAGGGCACGTGCCGCGGCAAAACCACCCAATCCGAGCGGAGAGACGGTGGACTCGGCGCCGCCGGCGATCATGACGTCGGCATCGCCGTACTCGATCATTCGAGCGGAAGTGCCGATCGCATGCAAGCCGGTGGTGCACGCGGTCACTACCGCAATGTTTGGACCCTTGAATCCGTACTGAATCGACACATGGCCCGAGATCATGTTGATGATCGAAGCCGGCACGAAGAACGGAGACACGCGGCGCGGACCGCGATTCACCAATTCGGCGTGAGTGTCCTCAATGAGGGGGAGACCGCCGATACCGGAGCCAATATTGCATCCGATACGCACTGCCTCTTCTTCCGACAGCGCATCACCCGTGGGAAGACCGCTGTCTTGCACCGCCTGCATGGCGGCGGCAAGCCCGAGGTGAATAAAGCGATCCATGTGGCGCGCTTCTTTCTCGGCGATGTACTGCTTGATGTCGAAACCCTTCACTTCGCCGGCAAACTTGCAGGCGAAGCCGCTCGCGTCGAACTTGGTGATGGTGTCGATCCCCGACTTCCCGGCCAGTAGATTGGCCCAGGATTCGGTGACCGTGTTTCCGACAGGAGCGAGGCAACCGAGCCCGGTCACGACGACGCGGCGTTTGGTCATGCCGGCAAACCTTTCTGGAAGCGCTGAGACCGCTGCAGGGCGCTCGCAAGCATCAAGACTGCGGGCCGAAGGTACGGTATCTCAGCGTGGCCGATCAGGCCTTTTGATTCTTGGTGGCGTAGTCGACGGCGTTTTGCACCGTGGTGATCTTCTCGGCGTCTTCGTCCGGAATTTCGATGCCAAACTCGTCTTCGAGCGCCATCACGAGTTCGACCGTGTCGAGCGAGTCAGCACCGAGGTCGGCAACGAAAGCCTTTTCATTGGTGACTTGGGACTCTTCAACGCCGAGTTGTTCGGCAATGATTTTCTTGACACGTGCTTCGATATCGCTCATTTGGTTCCCTCTGAGGGTTGTAGGTAATCGGTGGATTTTAGCCGGCCGGATTGTGGCATTTGCCGCTCGGCTGTAGGTGAAGGGGATTGCGCTGGCGGCCTACATGTGCATGCCGCCGTTCACGTGCAGCTCCTGACCGGTGACGTAGCCCGCCTGAGGAGATGCAAGGAACGCGACTGCATTGGCAATGTCAGCAGGCTTACCCAGATGACCGAGAGGGATCTGGGCAAGCAGCGCCTGCTGCTGTGCCTCCGGCAAGCTGGCGGTCATGTCGGTTTCGATGAATCCCGGCGCGACGCAATTGACGGTGATGCTGCGACTGCCGAGTTCGCGCGCCAACGCTCGCGTCATGCCAGCGACGCCAGCCTTTGCCGCCGCGTAGTTGGCCTGGCCCGCATTGCCCGAAGCACCGACCACGCTGGTGATGTTGATGATGCGCCCATAACGCTGCTTCATCATCGGTCGGATCACTGCGCGTGACAGCCGGAAGACCGCCTTCAGATTGGTATCGAGAACGGCGTCCCAATCGGAATCCTTCAGACGCATCGCAAGCGTGTCGCGGGTGATGCCCGCGTTGTTCACGAGCACGTGGATGGCACCGTAGACCTTCACGATTTCGTCGACGAGCGCTTCGACAGCAGCGCCGTCGTTGACGTCCAGCGCGCAACCGCGGCCACCGTAGGCGCCCAGCGCCGCAGTGATCTTGGCAGCACCATCGTCTGTCGTGCCTGTTCCGATCACCTTGAGGCCACGCTGGGCCAACTCGAGCGCGATGGCGGCACCGATGCCGCGCGACGCTCCGGTCACCAACGCGACCTGTCCTTCAAATTTAGGAGTGCTCATTGGATTAACTCTGGATCGACGCTCAAGCTGCGAGCAATTGCCTGGTGTCGGCGAGACTCGCCGGGTCATACACCGACGCTGCAGCCAACTCGGGAGCGATGCGCTTGGCCATGCCGGCCAGCACCTTACCGGGACCGCATTCGATCAAGGCTTCGATCCCGCGCGCCTTCAGGGCATGCACCGTTTCGACCCAGCGCACGGGGCCAGCGGCCTGACGCACTAGCGCATCACGGATCGACTCGGGATCAGTCACGACTGCCACATCGATGTTGTTGACCACTGGAATCTGCGGCGCCAGGAAAGTCACTGACGCCAGGCGCTCACGCAGCGCTTCTGCCGCGGGCTTCATCAAGCTGGAGTGAAAAGGCGCAGAGACCGGCAGCGGCAGTGCCCGCTTGGCTCCGTTCGCCTTCAGGACTTCACAGGCCTTCTCGACTGCGGCCTTGCTTCCGGCGATCACGGTCTGCATCGGATCGTTGAAATTCACAGCCTCCACGACTTCGGCACTGCCCGTACCAAAGCTCGCAGTCACTTCGGCACAGCCCGCCTTCACCTTCTCGGCGTCCATACCCAGAACGGCCGCCATTGCTCCAGCCCCGACAGGAACCGCCTGCTGCATGGCCTGTGCGCGAAAGCGCACCAGAGGAGCAGCCTGAGCCAGCGTCAGCACACCAGAAGCGACCAGCGCAGAGTACTCGCCCAACGAATGCCCGGCCACGACGGTCGGTCGATCGCTGCCTTCGGCCAGCCAGGCGCGCCATGCTGCGACGCCGGCAACCAGCATCACGGGTTGGGTGTTGGCCGTCAGGGCGAGCGCTTCTTTCGGCCCCTCATGAATCAGGCGGGCAACATCCTCGCCCAGCGCATCCGACGCTTCGCGCAGCGTCTCAGCCACGGCAGGATGATCGCCCCAGGCGTCGAGCATGCCCACCGCCTGAGAACCCTGTCCCGGGAAGACAAATGCGAAAGATTTCATTGTTCTTGGCTCCACGTGCGCAGCCGTCGCCGCGATGCGCACTTCAATAGTTCAACAGCACCGCGCCCCAGGTGAATCCGCCGCCCACGCCTTCGAGCATGAGCGTGTCGCCCTTCTTGACCTTGCCCGATCGCACCGCGTGGTCGAGCGCGAGGGGGATCGATGCGGCCGAGGTGTTGCCGTGCTCGTCGACCGTGACGATCAGCTTTTCGCGAGGAAGCTTGAGCTTCTTGGCCGTGCCTTCCATGATCCGGATGTTGGCCTGATGCGGGATCAGCCAATCGATGTCCTGATCGGTCTTGCCGGCTTTTTCCAGGGTCGTGCGCGCCGCTTCTTCCAGCACGCGAACCGCGAGCTTGAATACCGCCTGCCCATCCATGTGCAGGAACGGCGTGCCAAGCACAGAGCCGCCAGATACATGGCCCGGCACGCACAGGATGCCGACGTGCTTGCCGTCGGCATGCAGGTCGGTAGCCAGAATGCCGGGTTCGCTGCTCGCCTCGAGGACGACTGCGCCGGCACCGTCCCCGAACAGCACGCAGGTGGTCCGATCGCTGAAATCCAGGATTCGCGAAAACACTTCCGCCCCAACGACAAGCGCGCATTTGGCGCTGCCGGTGCGGATCATTGCGTCGGCGACGGTCAATGCATAGACGAACCCACTGCAGACCGCCTGAACATCGAACGCAGGGCATCCTGCAATACCGAGCTTGTTCTGAAGAATGGCCGCCGCGGACGGGAACACCATGTCTGGCGTGGACGTCGCGACGATGATCAGATCCACATCGGCCGCACTCCGGCCGGCGGCTTCAAGGGCGCCACGGGCGGCCTCGAGCCCGAGATCGCTACTGGTTACTTCAGGCGCAGCAAAATGCCTGGCCCTGATTCCGGTGCGCTCGATGATCCATTGGTCAGAGGTCTCAACGCCGCGAGATGCGAGGTCTCGAGCCAGATCGTCGTTGGTCACGCGGCGAGGCGGCAGGTAGCTGCCGGTGCCGGTAATGCGAGAGAAAAGTGTCATCAGACGTGGAGCGCTGCCGCGTCGGCCGCTGCTGGTTCTTGCCGCGCAAGCAGGGGCGCGGCGTGGGCTATGCGGGCCCGCACACGATCGAGCAGGTTGTTGCGAGCGGCATCATAAGCGCGATCCAAGGCATGGCCGAAAGCCACTTCATCCGCAGAGCCATGGCTCTTGAATACCAACCCGCGAAGCCCGAGCAAGGCGGCGCCGTTGTACCTCCGATGATCGAGGCGTCGCTTGAGCGCTTTTAGAACCGGATAAGAGACGATCGCCGCCAGTTTGCTGAAAAAGCCGCTGGAATACTCGATTCTAAGAAAGTCCACGATCATCGAAGCAACGCCCTCTGTTGCCTTCAATGTGACATTGCCAACGAAACCGTCGCACACAACGATATCGGTCGTCCCTTTGAAGATGTCATTCCCTTCCACGTTGCCGTAGAAGTTGAGATCCTGCGAATTGGCTGCTTTTCGAAGCAGTTGACTCGCTTTTTTGATCGTTTCGCTACCTTTGATCGCCTCTTCCCCGACATTCAGAAGGCCCACACTGGGGGACTCATTGCCGGTCAACGCCGAAACCAGGGCCGATCCCAGAACGGCGAACTGCAGAAGATCCTCTGCGTCGCAATCCACGTTGGCGCCAAGATCCAGAACGGTTGTCGCACCGCCCTTGCTGTTGGGGAGTTGGGGGGCAATTGCCGGCCGGTCGATGCCATCCAGCGTCTTGAGGAGATATCGCGCAATCGCCATCAACGCACCGGTGTTACCGGCGGAGACGGCCGCTTGAGCAGCCCCATCCTTTACTTGCTGGATGGCCACACGCATCGACGAATCCTTCTTCTTACGAAGCGCGATCTCGATGGGGTCATCCATGCCAACGACCTCGGTGGCCGCGACCACCGTTGCGCGGGGATGGGAGAAGCTGGAAAGCTCGTCGGGAATGCCAACGAGAAGGAGCGACGCCTCGGGGTGGCGCTCAAGAAAACCACGGCAGGCCGCGAGCGTGACGCGCGGACCGTGGTCGCCGCCCATGCAATCAACGGCAAGCGTGATCACTGAAGGCGCAGGGAATGAAGCAGACGGCGTAGCCATCAAAACAAAGGCCCGACGCTACGCAAAAAGTAGCTTCGGGCCTCGACCTTGAAACGGGTTCAGGCTTCGGATTTGGTCTTGAGAACCTTGCGACCGCGGTAGAAACCGTTCGGGCTGATGTGGTGACGCAGGTGGGTTTCACCGGTCGTGGGCTCGACGGCGATGCCGGGCACGCCCAGCGCGTTGTGCGAGCGGTGCATGCCGCGCTTCGACGGCGACTTCTTGTTTTGCTGGACGGCCATGATGGCTCCTGAATGAATTCGGGTGGGTTGGTGGGCATGCGAGGCGGCGATAACGCTCCAATAGCATTAGCGGCGGCGCGCGCGAAGCCCATGATTATAGCCTAGAGGCACCAAAGAACGCCACTCCCGCCGCCTGAACGTCTATTTGTCCTTGCCCGACCTCAATTGCTTGAGTACGGCAAATGGATTTGGCTTGGCTTCTTCCCCCGCATCGAAATCGGGATCGATCGCCGATAGGCGCGCAGGCTCGGGACACACTTCGTGCCGCGGAGTGACTGGAATTTCCATCAGAAGTTCGTCCTCGATGAGTCCGTGCAGGTCGAAGTCCCGGCTCGCCACCAAGACATCTTCTTCGGCTTCCTCGTCTTCCGCTGCGGCAATGGTCTCGTCCGCGACAAAGCGGAACCACCGAGCGACATCGAGCGCCACATCCACCGGCGCGAGGCAGCGCTGACAAACCAGAGGAACCAGAGCGTGTGCGGTGAGGTGCACCCATGGCACTGCGTGACCGTCGGCACCACCTCGGAGCTCCCCTACGGCCTCCCACTGGACAGGCAAGTCGGCGGACGGCTCGACCAACTCGGCATGCAGCCGCTGATAGCTCCGTACTGGCTCGCTCCCGGAAATGGAGGCACCCGCTTCGGCAAAACCATTCACGTCCAGTCGGCCGGGGACAAATTCTCTCGTCATCCGATCAGTCTAAACCGCTCGCGCACAATCGCGACCATGCAACGCCAAGTGATCCTCGCCTCGACCTCGCGATACCGACGGGAACTCATGCTCCGGCTGCGTCTGCCCTTTGATGTGCAGCCACCGGAAGTCGACGAAACGCCCCTCGACGGCGAAGTGCCGCGCGCGCTCGCGGAACGGCTCGCGCTCGAGAAGGCGCGCGCCGTCGCGCGCCTCTTTCCGGAGGCCGTGGTGATCGGCTCGGATCAGGTCGCCGACCTTGCCGGCGAGCCCCTAGGCAAGCCCGGGGACCATGCACGTGCCACGGCGCAGTTGCGCCGCATGCGCGGCCAGACGCTGATCTTCCAGACTGCGGTAGCCGTTGTTTGCCAGGCAACCGCATTCGAGCAGCGCGATCTCGCACCGGTGCGCGTGGTTTTCCGCGACCTCACCGATGCGGCAATTGAGCGCTATCTAATCGCAGAACAACCCTATGACTGCGCCGGAAGCGCAAAAAGCGAAGGGCTCGGCATCGCCCTCCTCGATGCCATCGACAGCGACGATCCGACCGCGCTCGTCGGCCTGCCTCTGATTCGCACAGCACGCATGCTGCGAGCCGCTGGAGTCGACCTGCTGTGACGAGCCAAGCCCACGGCAAGCTCTACCTCGTCCCCGCCCCGCTGGACTTCGGGTGCGACGAGCAGCCCGATATCCAGGAAGCTCTGCCGCTCGGCACGCTGCAAGCGGCCGCACGCATCACTCATTGGATCTGCGAGAACGCCAAATCGGCGCGCGCCTATCTGAAACGGATTGATGCGGTCGCACCCCTTGCAGCGCCGCTCCAGGCACAACAGATCCAGGAGCTTCCGCGCGAGGTGCACAAGAAGGGCGATCACGGCGGGCAGTTCGACGCCCGGCCGTTGCTTGCGGCGGCGCTCAACGGCAACGACATCGGGTTGCTCAGCGAAGCCGGCATGCCAGCCATCGCCGACCCCGGCTCCTCGGTGGCCAAGGCTGCGCATGACCTTGGCATCACGGTCGTGCCGCTCGTCGGTCCGGTATCCCTGCTCCTGACACTCGCCGCCAGCGGGCTCAACGGGCAGAACTTCGCTTTCGTCGGCTACCTGCCGCAGGACGCGGACGCCCGCATTCGCCGTATTCGAGAGCTCGAAACGCTTGCACTCAAGACAGGCCAGACGCAACTCTTCATCGAAACGCCATACCGGAATGCCGCCCTGCTGCAGGCGTTGACGCAGACACTGCAGCACAACACCCGTCTGGCGGTCGCAAGCGGACTGACGCTCTCGTCATCCCAGATTCGAAGCAACACCGTGAAGACATGGCGCACCATGCCGGGCCTGCAGGATGAACGCATGCCGGCGGTATTCGCGATCGGCCGTTAGTGGCTCCAACGATGACGGTCACTTCCGCAAGGATGCGCTGGGCATCGCGCGCGCAGTTCTTCTGTTCGGGCTTTGTATTTGCCACCTGGGGCGTGCACATCCCCACGGTCAAGGCGCACTACCACGTGAACGAAGCGCAGCTCGGTTTTGCCATGCTTGCCGCGGGCGTCGGTGCACTGCTGGGCCTCACCCGGGCCAGTCGCTGGATCGGCCGCCACGGCGCAAGACGCATGGCGGCGGTTTGCGGTTGCACTTACGCGGTGCTCCTGTCCGGTCTGCTCCTTGCCCCCAATTTCCTCGCCGTGCTTGCGCTGCTCGCGGTATTCGGTATCGCGACGAGCGTGTTTGATGTGGCAATCAACACCGAAGCCGCCCAGCTGGAATCGCGCAACGGAAAGCCCCTCATGAGCGGTATGCACGGCATGTTCAGCCTCGGCGGCATGGTCGGGGCGACCACGGGAGGCGCGGCGATCGCGGCGGGCATGGCACCGCAGCACCACCTGACGCTCGTCGCAGCTGCGATGGCACTCACGATCGCCCTTTCATCTCAATGGATGCTTCCGAAAGAGGCCACCGCGTTTCAGACCTCGGACGAAGGATTTCGCCTTCCGCGCGGCGCCCTGGCCATACTCGGCCTGCTGGCCGCGCTGGGCCTGATCGCCGAAGGCGCGATCTACGACTGGAGCGTGCTGTATCTCCAACAGGAGCTCGGCAGCGCGCAGCAGCAGGCAGCACTGGCCTATGGAAGCTTCTCTGCGGCCATGGCGCTGGCGCGATTCTGCGGCGACGCGATGAGAGCCCGGTTCGCGCCCGCCGTGCTGCTGCGCGGCAGTGCTCTGCTGGCGGCCGCTTCGATGACGCTCGTACTGGTCACCAGCAATCCCTGGGTGGCACTCGCAGGATTCGCGGGCGTCGGGATCGGCTTTGCGAATGTGGTGCCGGTTCTTTTTTCGGCGTCGGCGCGTGTGCCGGGCGTCGAGCCTGCGCAGGGCATTGCAGCAGTTTCGGCAGCCGCCTATCTGGGTTTCATGGCCGGGCCGCCGGTGATCGGCTTCCTGGCGCAGATCAGCTCGTTGACAGTCGCGCTATATGTAGTGGTGGCCTTTGCGGCCGCGCTGGCAGCCTCCGCCCGCTACGCCAATTCCGCCTGATTCACCGCAGCGCTGGCGCTGCGCGCAACGCGCGGACCGACGCATCGCCAAGGGCAGCACCGAATTTCTTCGCGAGCTTTTCGGCCACGTTGTCGCGGCGGGTGTAGTCGATGAGCTCTTCGGCCTTGACCACTTCTCGCGCGACGTAATCTACATTGCCGAGCTGATCCGCCAGACCGAGTTCGATCGCCTGCTGACCGCTCCAGAACAGGCCGCTGAAGAGGCCCGGCGAATTGACCTTGAGGCGATCGCCACGGCCAGTCTTCACCACATCGATGAACTGCGTGTGGATCTGGTCCAGCATCTGCTGCGCATGCGCGCGCTGGGCGTCGCTCATCGGGCTGAACGGATCGAGAAATCCCTTGTTCTCGCCCGCCGTCAGCAACCTGCGCTCCACGCCGACCTTCTCCATGATTCCCGTGAACCCGAAGCCATCCATCAAGACGCCTATGCTGCCGACGATGCTGGCCTTGTCGACAAAGATCTTGTCCGTAGCTGCCGCGATGTAGTAGGCAGCCGAAGCGCAGGTCTCTTCGACAACCGCATAGATCGGCTTGTTGTACTTGGCCCGCATGCGCTTGATCTCATCGTTGATGATGCCGGCCTGCACAGGGCTGCCGCCCGGCGAATTGATGAGCAGGATCACGCCCTTGGCGCCCTCGTCCTCGAACGCGGTCTTCATCGCCGCAACGACGAACTCCGCACTTGCATCGGCGCCGTCCGCGATCTCGCCCTTGATCTCGATCACCGCGGTGTGCGCCGTCGTCTTGGCCGCCGTTTGCGAGCCGCGCGAGATCACGAACCACGCCAGCGCAACGAAGAAGACCAGCCAAGCCAGGCGGGTGAAGTTCCTCCACCGGCGTGCGGCCCTTTGCTCCTTCAATGCAGCGAAAGCGAGCTTCTCCAGAGTCGCACGCTCCCATCCGGATTGCTGGGTCGGATCGTTTCTCGACATGTTTCTCGAGCCCCCCTGGGCGGTTGATGAAGGCGCGGCGCGATCGAAGGGTTCGAACCCTTCGGGCTCCGTGCGGTTTGAATCGGTCATGTCAGAAGGCGAGAGGTTGGAGGTTCCAGGCAGTATGCCAGTGCACGACGCCGTCACGCTCGCTGAGCGCGATCTTCACCAGGCCTCCGCGGCACGGGCCGCCGACGCATTCGCCGGTGTCGGGCCTGTAAACAGCGCCGTGCGTCGCGCAGAGGAGCCATTGCCCGCTGTCGTCGAAGAAGCGGTCGGGCTGAAAGTCCAATTCCATCGCCACGTGGCTGCAGCGATTCAGGTAGGCATGCGCCACGCCCTCGAAGCGGACAGCGAATGCACGGCAGGTCTGCCCTGCGTGCACCACGTCGAACGGCACCGCGCGGCCGCCTTCGACCAGCTCAGCGGCGTTGCAAAGAGGAATGCAATCGCTCATGCCCGGATTTTCACGCGTTCCCCAGAAGCCATTCCGCAAGGCCGGAAACCGAATGCGCCACGTGCAGCGGCGAAAGTGGCTCGAAGCCGCCGGGTTCGTGCGCCCCGTAGCTCACGCCGACGCTCGCGCAACCGGCATTGATCGCAAGTTGGAGGTCGTGTGTGGTGTCCCCGATCATCAGCGTGCGTTCGGGTGGCACGTCGAGCTCTTCCATGAGCTCCAGCAGCATGCGCGGATGCGGCTTGCCGAAGGTCTCATCTGCCGTGCGCGAGGCATCGAAGCGGTCCCGCAGCGCGACCGTCGCGAGCGCCTCGTTCAGCCCCCGGCGCGACTTGCCGGTGGCGACGGCGAGCAGGTGGCCGCGGGCCCGCAGCGCGTCCAGCATCGGGAGCACACCGTCGAACAGCACGACGTCGTCCTGGTGCTGCAGGTAGTGGAAGCGGTAGCGCGCGCCCAGTTCCGGATATTTTTCCCGCGGGACGTCGGGAGCCGCCTTTGCAAGCGCTTCGGCAAGCCCCAGCCCGATTACCCAGGCGGCATCGCTTTCGCTGGGCTTGGCGCCACCAACATCCACCACGGCGGCCTGGATGCACCGGACGATCAGTCGCGTAGAGTCATAGAGCGTCCCGTCCCAGTCAAAGGCAATCAGGTCGAAACGGCGGGAGAGTGGGTCAGTCATGAGGAATTTGATGGATGGGCAGCGAGCACGTCGAGCGCCTCCGGCGAGACCAGAGCACTCAGCTCCGTCGGGAGATCGGCCTGCAGCGCCATGCGCTCGTGACTCGCGGGATGGTTGAACTGCAGGCGCCAGGCGTGCAGGAACATGCGTTTGAGGCCAATCTTCTGCAGCGCCCGGTTGTGCTCGAAGTTGCCATATTTGTCGTCGCCGACGATGGCGTGGCCGGCCGAGGCGAGATGAACCCGGATCTGGTGCGTCCTGCCGGTCTTGATGGTGACCGCGAGCAGCGATACGGGCACCGCATCCGCCGCCAGATTGAAACGGGCAAGCACCTTGACCAGCGTGACCGCCCGCATTGCATCCGGGTGATCCTTGGCCACCACACGCACGCGGCGCTCGCCCGCCTCAGATCCGCCGGTCGACCCCGGAAGCAGATATTTCGCAAGCGGTGCGTCGAGCACCTTCTTGTTCGCTGGCCAATCACCGTCGACCAGTGCGAGATACGTCTTTCCGGTCTCGCGGTCACGAAACTGGTCCTGCAGCGCCGTGAGGGCCGAACGCTTCTTGGCGACCAGCAGGATGCCGGAGGTCTCGCGGTCGAGCCGGTGCACCAGTTCGAGGAAACGGGCCGCCGGTCGCGCGCGTCGCAGTTGCTCGATCACGCCGAAACTCACGCCGCTCCCGCCGTGCACCGCGACACCGGCGGGTTTGTTGATTGCGATCAGTGCGTCGTCTTCGTGCAACACGGGGAATTCCCGAGGTGGCGCGGCCGGCGACGCCCCCTCTTCCGAACGCGCAGCGACCCTCACTGGGGGTACGCGCAGCACGTCGCCTTCGGAAAGACGGGTCTCTGCCTGCGCTCGGCCCTTATTGATGCGCACCTCGCCCGAACGGATGATCCGGTAGACGTGCGTCTTCGGCACGCCCTTCAGTTGGCGGAACAGGAAATTGTCCAGTCGCTGCCCGGCAGACTCCTCGTCAACCGTGAGAAAGCGAACTTCCGCTGCCCCGGGGCCTGGCTTCGCACCTATAATATTTTTCACCAGCGCGGTCATGTAAGTGCTTGATTAATCAGAAGTTTAGAGCACGCAGGAGGCGCTGTGAGGTCGATGCCGCTTTGATGTCGAGTCCGCAAGCTGCGCGCTAATGCGCAAGGCGGCGGGCGCTTCATCCGAGTCAAGCCGACGCCCACGAAACACCATTACGGAATACCCAGCCGGCAGCTCCAGGCTACCGGCGGATCGAAGCGAGTACCTCGTGTTGATGCTACTGGTTCAACTTGTCCTGCGCTGGCTGATGCCGGCGAGCACAGGCATTGAGCCGCAAGCCGTGCGCATCACCATTGCGCCAGTCGCTGTCGAAAAGATAGCAAGTCAGCACCCGATTGGGCTCGCACCCATCCACGCGCCCCCGCCCTGGCCTGCATTGAGCTGAATCTCGATGCGGCTGCCGGCATTTGTGCGGCAGTTCAAGCCAAGGCATAGCGGCAATTCCTTCGTTTCGCGGCGCGCCGTCCGTGCATCGTTAGGTCCGTCATGGACCGGTAGACGAGACGAAACATAGAGAAGGACAACGCATCATGAAACGGATGCTGATCAATGCCACGCAGGCCGAAGAACGCCGCCTGGCAATCGTCGATGGGCAAAAGCTCCTCGACTACGAAATCGAGATTGAGGGACGCGAACAACGCAAGGGCAACATCTACAAGGCGGTCGTGACGCGCGTCGAGCCGTCGCTGGAAGCCTGCTTTGTCGACTACGGCGAGGACCGCCACGGCTTCCTCCCGTTCAAGGAAATCTCCAAGCAATACTTTGCCGAAGGCGTTTCGGCCAGCCAGGCCCGGATCCAGGACGTGATCAAGGAAGGCCAGGAGCTGGTCGTCCAGGTCGAAAAGGAAGAGCGCGGCAACAAGGGCGCCGCCCTAACGACCTTCATCTCCCTGGCCGGGCGCTACGTCGTCCTGATGCCCAACAACCCGCGAGGCGGCGGTGTCAGCCGGCGCATCGAGGGCGACGACCGGGCCGAGCTCAAGGAAGCGATGGACCAGCTCGAGTACCCGAAGGGGATGAGCATCATCGCGCGCACCGCCGGCATCGGCCGTTCGGCGCCCGAGCTGCAATGGGACCTGAACTACCTGCTCAAGCTCTGGTCCGCCATCGACGGCGCCGCCAAGGGCGGCAAGGGCGCCTTCCTGATCTACCAGGAGTCCTCGCTGGTCATCCGCGCGATCCGTGACTATTTCAATCACGACATCGGCGACATCCTGATCGACACCGACGACATCTACGACCAGGCCCAGCAGTTCATGGCTCATGTGATGCCGGAGCACGCAGGCAGGGTCAAGCGCTACCGCGACGACGCGGCGCTGTTCAGCCGCTTCCAGATCGAGCACCAGATCGAATCGGCCTACGCCCGCACGGTGCAGTTGCCCAGCGGCGGCGCCATCGTGATCGACCACACCGAGGCGCTGGTCTCGGTCGACGTGAACTCGGCCCGCGCGATCAAGGGCGGTGACATCGAGGAAACCGCGACCCGAACGAACCTCGAAGCCGCCGACGAAGTGGCGCGCCAGATGCGCCTGCGCGACCTTGGCGGCCTCATCGTCATCGACTTCATCGACATGGATGAGTCGAAGAACCGCCGCGAAGTCGAAAGCCGCCTGCGCGACGCGCTGCGCCAGGATCGCGCCCGCGTGCAGTTCGGCTCGATCAGCAAGTTCGGCCTCATGGAAATGAGCCGCCAGCGCCTGAAGCCGGCGCTGAGCGAAGGCTCCTCCATCCCCTGCCCGCGCTGCGGAGGCTCCGGCCACATTCGCGACACCGAATCGAGCGCACTGCAGATCCTGCGCATCATTCAGGAAGAGTCCATGAAGGACAACACGGCGGCCGTGCATGTTCAGGTGCCGGTCGAAGTGGCCTCCTTCCTGCTCAACGAAAAGCGCACCGAGATCGCAAAGATCGAACTCAAGCAGCGCGTGAGCGTGCTGATGGTGCCGAACAAGACGCTCGAGACGCCCAACTACAAGCTCGAGCGCCTGAAGCACGACGATCCGCGCCTCGACCACATCGACGCCAGCTACAAGATGGCTGACGAATTCGAGGATCCGACGTCGGTGACGCGCCGTTCGCAAGAGCCGACCAACAAGCAGACGCCGGTGATCAAGGGCGTGCTGCCAGACGCACCCGCGCCTGTCGTGGCCCCGAAGCCCGAAAGCGTCCAGGCGCCTGTCGCGGCGCAGGCCGCAGCAACGGCTGCCGCCTCCGCGGCACAGGCCAAGGCGGCCGAAACGGGCTTCTTCGGCTGGATCAAGCGCGTCTTCGGCGGCGCCCCTTCCGCGGCACCTGAGCCCGCGCCGGCTCCCGTCGAAGCACCGAAGCAGCGTCGCGAAGGCCGCTCTGGCCGAGACGGCGAGGCGCAACGCGGTCCGCGCGAAGGCGGCGACCAGCGTCGTGGACGCGCCGAAGGCCGTAGCGGTCGCGATGGCGAACGCCGTGGCGGTCGCAACGGCGATCGTCGCGAAGGAGGCGAGCGCCGCGAAGGCCGTAACGAGGCCCGCACCGAAAACCAGGCACGCGAGCCGCGCGAAGCGCGCCAGGGCCGCGAAGGCGAACGCCGCGGTCGCGGTGGCGAACGCCGCGAAAGCGAAGTCCGCCAGCAGCCGATGGAGGCGGTAGACGCCCAACTCGAAGCCCAAGCGCTTGCCGCAAGCGGCGCAGCCAACGATTCCGCCATCCAGGCCGAACGCGTGCCACGTGGCCGCGGCGAGCGCCGCGATCGCGGGGAGCGTGGCATGGAGACGGGACGCGAACGCGGCGGCGACGCCTCGCGCGAATCCGGCGAAGTGGCCGAAGGCGGCGCATCCGGCGAACGCGCGGGTCGCGGCAGCCGCGAAGAACGTGCACCACGCGGCGAACGTGGTGAACGTGGCGAAGGCCGCCGCGAACGACGCAATGACGGCGCTGCGCGCCCTGAAGCGTCTCTGGAACAATCCGTTGCCGAACTCAATGGAGCACCGGCTGAAGAGCAAGGCGTCGAGGCAGCGCCGCGCCGTGAAGGCGAAGAGCGTCGCGGCCGTTCGCGCGACCGGTACGGCCGTGATCGCCGCGAACGCGCACCGCGCGAAGAGGGCGACATCAACATCGCTGCTTCGACGGAACGCGCGGCGAGCGAAGTCCAGACGGCCCAACTGCCCGCGGAACCTGCGCTTGCGGAGGTGATTGCCGCGCCCCAGGCGCAGCCGATCGTGGTTCCGACAAGCGCTGCGCCCGTCCGCGCGATGCCCAAGATCCAGCCCTTCGTACTCCCTTTGGACGAACTGGCTCAGATCGCTGAAGGCTCGGGGCTGCAGTGGGTGAACTCCGACGCCGACCGTGTGGCGCAAGTCCGCGCCGCGATCGACGCGGAGCCCAAGCCGGTTCATGTTCCCCGCGAGCGGCCGCCGGTCATCGTGCTCGACGACGGTCCGCTGGTACTGGTCGAAACCCGCCGGGATCTCGCGGGCATCGTGCTGCCTTTCGAAAAGGCAACGCAGGACGCGAGCCCCCGTCTTTAAGACCAAAGGGGCGCTGAGCCCCTGATTCACAAGAACCAAGCCCGGTGTGCAAGCACCGGGCTTTTTTCATGCGTGAGCGCCCGCTCCCGGCAGCTCATTGCTGTCGCCACCCCCTCTTCGCCTGTATCGAGATTTCGCGGGCGATGCGACTTGTGATGCTGCGCCGCACAAGAGGCAGTGGCTGCACAAAGTCACGTTTCGCCAAACGGCGTATGTAAACAACACATTCAGGCCCGCGAGCATTAACATGTTGTTAAACAAAAGGACTACACTTGGTTCGCACATGTTGCATCGCATCAACCGTCGTGGCAACGCACCTTACAGAGGTAAAGACTAGACCGTTTGGCGGAAGATGTAGCGCTTTTGTTGACACGACAACGGCAGCAGCATATGTTCAAATTCTTGCGAATAGTAGTAAAGCGTTACACTGGAACGCCCCCTGATTGAAGCAGCACCCGTTACGGGAGAATTTCAAATGTTTCGTTCTGACTCGACCGCAAACGGCAACGTGGTCCGACGTTTTTCTCCCGACGGGGGCGGTCCTTCGGCACCTGCGACGTACGCACAGCCGCGCCGACTGTCCTACTTCGAACGCACCGTCAAACGGTCGATCGACATCGTGGGCGCACTCACGTTCTTTGCCCTGTTCGGGCCGCTCTACGTCATCGTCGCGCTGAGCGTGGCGATCAGCATGGGCCGTCCGGTCCACTTCTGGCAGAACCGCCTCGGCGAAAACGGTCAACGCTTCCGGTTCTACAAGTTCCGCTCGATGGTGCGGAACTCCGAGGATGTCCTGGATGAGTTCCTCAGCCGCAACGACATGGCCCGCACCGAATGGGACACCTTCCAGAAGTTGGACAAGGATCCACGGATTACACCGATTGGCATGCTCATCCGCAAGCTGAGCCTGGACGAACTCCCCCAGTTCTGGAATGTCCTGAAGGGTGACATGAGCCTCGTCGGCCCACGCCCGTGCATGGAGCGCCAGCGGAGCCTCTACGGCAAGGGATGGGAGCACTACTGCGCAGTGCGCCCCGGCATCACCGGCTTGTGGCAGGTGAGCGGTCGCAACAGGCTGTCGTATGCACGCCGCGTGGAACTCGACGTCGAATACGTGTGCAACTGGTCTCTCTGGCTGGACATCAAGATCCTGTTCAGGACCGTCCGCGCCGTGGTCAGCGGGGAGGGTTCGCGGTGACAGTCGTTCACCCCGTTGTTCTCTGCGGGGGTAGCGGCACGCGGTTGTGGCCCCTCTCGCGCAAGACGCTTCCGAAGCAGTTCGTTCCGCTCGTCGGCGACAAGAGCTTGCTGGTGCTCACGCTGGAGCGCCTTCGCAAGCTCAACACCGAAGTCACCTGCGTGGCATCGGAAGAGCATCGATTTCTCGTGCAGGAATGCGTGGATGCGGCCCGGGTGACGGGCAGGCAACTGCTCGAGCCTGTTGCGCGGAACACTGCCGCCGCGATGGCTGCCGTGGCGCTGCTGAGCAAGCCGGACCACCTGCTGCTCTTCGCGCCCGCGGACCATCACATTCCCGATGTCGACAGCTTCGCCGACACGATCCGCAAAGGCATTCCCGCCGCGTTGCATGGCCATCTGGTGACGTTCGGCGTGGAGCCGACCTTCCCCAGTACCGCCTACGGTTACATCCGTCAGGGGACCAAGCTCGATGGACCACTGGCAGATGAAGCGGGCCATACGGTGGCGTCCTTCATCGAGAAGCCAGCGGCGGCTCGCGCCGAGCAGTTGCTGCTCGAGGGGGGAAACTTCTGGAACGCAGGGATCCTGCTCGTACAGGCCAAGGTGCTCATCAAGGCACTGGAAGCGCATGCGCCGGACATCCTCAAATCGTGCAGGGCTGCGACTCAGGCAGTCGAAGTCGACGGTGACTTCCTGCGCATGGAACGGTCCACATTCGAGCACTGCCGCAGCCAGAGCATCGACTACGCGGTCCTCGAAAAATCCGACCTCGTTGCCGTCATCCCCTTCCGCGGACGTTGGACTGACGTCGGAAGCTGGAATGCGGTGGCCGAACTGCACGACCTGGACTCGAACGGCAATCGCATCAGCGGCAATGGCTTCGCGATGAGTTCGGCTAACACCTTCATCCATGCGCCCATTCGTCCTGTCGTGGCGCTGGGCACCAAGGATCTGCTGGTGGTCGACACGCCGGATGCATTGCTGGTGGTGCACAACGACTGCGTCGAGCAGGTCAAGGACGTCGTCGCGCTGCTTACAGCCAAGGGTCAGAGCCAGGCGGTCAACCACCGGCGCGTCCCAAGGCCTTGGGGCGCCTACGACAGCATCGATGACGGCGAGCGCTTCGCGGTCAAGCGGCTCACGGTGAAGCCGGGCGCCCGGCTCGCGCTCAGGATGCACCACCATCGCGCCGAGCACTGGGTCGTGGTCAAGGGCGCCGCCCGCGTGACCTGCGACGGCAATGCCCGTCTCGTGAAGGAAAACGAATCGATCTACATCCCCGTGGGCGCGGTCTACCGTCTGGAGAATGCCGGCAAGACCACCCTCGAAGTGATTGAGGTGCAGACAGGCAGCTACCTGGGTGATGACGACATCGTTCGTTTCGACGGCGAAGACGCGTTGGGCGCCGACACCAGTCAACGCAAACTCGCGTGACCCTCATCCTTGAACGTCAAGGTGATACTGAATGAACGAGTTCCGGAAGCCGATATTCGTGGCGGGTCATCGCGGCATGGTCGGAAGTGCGATCGTGCGCGGCCTTGCCAGCAGGGGCTACACCAACATCATCACGCGCAGTCGCGCCGAGCTTGACCTGACCGATCAGGCGCAGGTCAGGGCCTTCTTCGCCAAGGAGAAGCCGCAGGAGGTGTACATGGCGGCGGCGCAGGTTGGCGGCATTCATGCCAACAACACTTACCCGGCCGAGTTCATCTATTCAAACCTGATGGTCGAGGCGAACGTGGTCCACGAGTCGTGGCGCAACGGCGTCGCCAGGCTGCTGTTTCTCGGATCGAGTTGCATCTATCCGCGCCTTGCCGCCCAGCCCATGTCGGAGGATGTGCTCCTCACCGGCAAGCTGGAGCCCACCAACGAGCCGTATGCGATCGCGAAGATCGCCGGCATCAAGCTGTGCGAAAGCTACAACCGCCAGTACGGCTGCGACTATCGCAGCGTGATGCCGACGAACCTCTACGGCCCCGGCGACAACTATCACCCGCAGAACAGCCATGTTCTGCCGGCGATGATCCGCCGCTTCCATGAGGCCAAGACGTCGGACGCGCCGTCGGTCGTGATCTGGGGCACCGGCACACCCAAGCGGGAATTCCTCTACGTCGACGACCTGGCCAGCGCATGCGTCCACATCATGGACCTCCCCCGCGAGGTCTATGCCGCGCACACCGAGGTGATGAGCAGCCACATCAACATCGGTTCGGGCGAAGACCAGTCGATTGCCGAACTCGCCCAACTGGTGAGCGAGGTCGTGGGATACCGCGGCTCGATCCAGTACGACACGAGCAAGCCCGACGGCACGCCGCGCAAGCTGCTCGACATTTCCCGCATCCGCCAGCTCGGCTGGATGCCCAGAGTGCCTTTGCACGAAGGCATTGCCAAGGCGTACGAAGATTTCCGCAGCGAAGAACTGGTCGCGTGAGCGGGGATCTCCCGATACGATTCGCGTGATGTCAGGCCCTTCGATCTCGCTCATTCCTCCGGGCAGCGGTGGTGTCAAGGATTACGCGGTCGTCGTCGGTGGCCCGTTGCAGGCGCCTCCGATGGAGCTCAGTCCCACCACCGACTCATCGTCGTGGACCGGTGACTTGCTGCTGCTGCATTTCAGCTGCTACGGCTTCCAGAAGCGCGGCGTACCTCTCTGGCTGGTCAAGCGGATCGGCAGCCTCCGGCATCAGTTCAGGTCCTTCGGCGTGGTCTTCCACGAACTCTTCGCCTCCGGCCCGCCCTGGGGGTCGGCGTTCTGGCTCAACGGCATCCAGAAGCAGATCGCGCGCGAGCTGCTCTCCGTTTCCGATTTCTGGCTGACCAATCGGAGCGAGTCCGCCCGCTGGCTGCTCGACCAAAGTCGGGAAGCACCGCACCGCGTGCTGCCGGTGTTCTCGAGCGTCGGCGAGTTGGACGACATCGGGACAGAGCGCCTTCCGCACATGGTCGTGTTCGGGAGTTCGGGCGTGCGGGCCAATGTCTACCAGTGGGCCGACGGTGAAATCTTCCGGCGAGCACGAAACGCGGGGCTCGAGATCCACGACATCGGCCCGCCGCAACAGGATCCGGCACTGCTCCAGCGCTTCGAGCAGGAAGGCGTGGTAGCACACGGCAGACTCTCCGCCGCGGAAGTCAGCGCCAAGTTGGCCACGGCAGCTTATGGTGCCCTCGCCTACCCATCCGACTACGTCTCGAAGAGCAGCATCTTTGCAGCCTATTGCGCGCACGGCATCTGCCCGGTGTTGCTCTTCAAGGAATACGGCTCGTACGACGGCCTGTCGCCGAACGTGCACTACATCCCGGGCTTCGAGGCACTGGCCACCTCGGCAGCGAACGCCAGGGCCATCGGGCGTGAAGCGCGCGACTGGTATGAGCCGCATCGCATCGACGCCCATATCGCCGCGCTGCAGACCATGGCCGCGGAGGTGCAGAAATGAACGAACTGAAGTTCCTCTGGACCTCGCGCGAACGTCCTCCGTTCGGTTCGAAACGCTGGCTCGTGGTGTGGGCCAAGCGTGCGCTTCAGCTTCGCCCGCTGATGAGCCTCGTGTTGCACAGACGGAAACTGCGCTCACGCGGCATGGCAATCGGCATGCTTTCGGTGGTCGATACGGATGACGTGAAGGGCCCCGGCTCCAACATCAGCATCGGCGATCGAAGCTTCATTGCGCACAACGCCGAGCTTGTCGCGCTCGAAAAGATCACCATCGGTTCGCGCGTGGCCATCAATGACCGCGTGACCGTGCTCACGGCGAGCCACCATGTCGGCGATCCGACATGGCGACAGTTCAGCAAGCCCGTGCGCATCGAGGACTACGCATGGATCGCTGTCGGCGCGACGATCCTGCCGGGCGTGACGATCGGCTACGGCGCGGTGGTCGGCGCCGGTGCGGTCGTCGCCAAGGACGTCCCGCCATTTGCGGTCGCGACCGGCAATCCCGCCACCGTGCGCCTGGATGTGCGGCCTCACGATCTGGACTACGATCCCGTCATCCTCCTCGCACCGTACGAAGCCTGGGTGGGCCGCGGCAGAGGCGCCCCCGTCACTTCGGCCGACGCCATTCCATCGAGCGAACCGGCACCGATGGGCAACCAGAAACCCACGCCATGAGCGCCGTCCTTTCACCAACGCAGCAGCGTGCCGCCAGCAGGCCTCAGGCGCTCAGCCGTGCGGGGCAGCTTTTTCTGGTGGTCTTCATCCTCGTCGTGTACGAAGGCGCAGTGCGCAAATGGGTGACCTCCGCGGCGTCGCTGCCGCTGATCGGCTTGCGCGACCTCTGCGCCGCCTGGCTGGTCTTCTACGCATGGAAGCGCGGCTATCTGCGCCAGAACATGAGGATCACGTCCGCCATGTTTGCGTGGTCGCTGCTGGTGGTCGGATGGGGCCTCTTCCAGCTCGCCGCAGGGCAGAGTTCGCTCATCATCTTCCTGATCGGGCTGCGCTTCTGGCTGCTGTACACCTGGTTTGCCATCGCTGCGGCGGCCTCCATGAACGAAACGGACTATCGAACAGCCGTCCTGACCGCGGGATGGATGATGCTCTTCATGGCGCCGCTCGTCGTATTGCAGCACTACTCACCGCCCGGCGCATGGATCAATGTGCAGCTGGACAACGACGATGAGGAAGGCATCTACACCGTCGTGGCCGGTGTGGTTCGCACCACCGGTACCTTCAGCTTCACCGCCGGCTATTCGACGTTCATGGGGCTGGTGGCGCCATTGGTCTTCGGTCTGCTGTTGGCGCGAAAGCCTCGCAGCAAGCACACGCTCTTCGCGACCGCGGTGTTCGTTGCTCTCCTGGTCGGAGTGCTGATGAGCGGCTCCAGAACGGCCGTCATTTCGTCGGGGATGATGTTCTTGGTGTACCTGCTCGGCAGGATGCTGTTCTCCCGAATGCAGCAGAAGCCGGCGGCCGCGGTCGGGGTCGTCGTCGCGTTGCTGCTGGTCGGAGTCTTCATGATCTTCTTCCGGGATGCACTCGACGTGACGCAGACGCGATTCGAGCAGGCGTCTGAATCGGAAGACTTCTGGGCCCGTGTGCAGACCATCCTGGTGGGGGAACCCCATGTATTCGAGACCCTCAACTGGCTGGGAGCGGGTGTCGGCTACGGCTCCAACCTCGCCAATTTCGTGCGCACCGGTTCGTCCGAATACTTCGCGCTCGCAGAATCCGAAGGCGGCCGCATCCTGCTCGAAGGCGGACTGCTGGGGCTCCTCTACGTGGGGCTGAAGCTATTGGTGATCGCGATCGGCGTCGTCAAGAGCATCTGGCTGTCGAGAAAGACCCATTCGCCCTTCCCGCTGCTTGTGTGGCTCACCGCCGCGCTGGCGATCATGACGTGGCCCTCCAGTGGCCAGTTGACCGCCCATGGGCTCCTGTCGATCATCTTTGCTTTTGCACTCCTGGTCTTCCGGTTTCCGAGGCTTGAGCTCTTTCCCGGACGTGCCTCGAAAACGTGAGACTCCTTCACTTCGTTCCATCGGTTGATCCACACGGCGGCGGGCCCATCGAAGGCGTCAGGCGACTTCGGGACGCTCTGGCGGCCATCGGCCATCCGGGCGACATCCTGTGCCTCGACAAGCCCGAT
Source organism: Variovorax sp. Sphag1AA (assembly GCF_014192575.1). Classification (GTDB taxonomy): domain Bacteria; phylum Pseudomonadota; class Gammaproteobacteria; order Burkholderiales; family Burkholderiaceae_C; genus Variovorax. The sequence goes on from NZ_JACHYC010000004.1 coordinate 668,364, forward strand.
GCCGACTTCGTCACCGCCTTTCCCGGACAGGTGACGGCGCTGGGTCCGTCCTCGAGCGGCTATTTCTACAACGACCGTGTGGTCCCGTGGCTTCAGGCCCATGCCGCGGACTACGACGCCGTGATCGTGAACGGGCTCTGGCAATACACCGGCCTCGCAACGTGGCGGGCGCTCGGTCGTTCGGCGACGCCCTATTTCGTCTACACGCACGGCATGCTCGACCCCTGGTTCAAGCGCCGCTACCCGCTGAAGCACCTGAAGAAGTGGCTGTACTGGCCCTGGGCTGAATATCGCGTGTTGCGCGATGCCGCTGCAGTGATCTTCACCTGCGAGGAAGAACGCCTTCTTGCGCGCCAGTCCTTCTGGCTCTATCGGGCGCGAGAAGTCGTCGGGTCATACGGCACCTCGCAGCCACCGACCAACGCACGCGCGCTGGCGGCCGGATTCACCGCCGCCTTTCCCGAGATCCAGGGCAAGCGTGCGCTGCTCTATCTCGGCCGCATTCACGAGAAGAAAGGCGGCGACCTTCTCATCGATGCCTTCGCGCGCGTGCTTGGCGAGGCGCCGGACCTGCACCTCGTGATGGCTGGCCCCGGCGACGACGGCCTCGTGAGTCAACTGAAGAGCCGCGCCGAACGGCTCGGCATTGCACAGCGCATCACCTGGACCGGCCTGCTGTCGGGCGACCTCAAGTGGGGCGCGTTCTATGCCTCCGATGTGTTCTGCCTGCCCTCGCACCAGGAGAACTTCGGCATCGCGGTCGTGGAGGCCCTTGCCTGCGGCAAGCCGGTGCTCATCAGCGACAAGGTGAACATCTGGCGCGAGATCCAGCAGGACGGCGCCGGACTGGTCGGCCCCGACACGCTCGACGGCACCATCGCGACCCTGCGCCAGTGGCTTTCTCTGTCGCGCTCCGACGTCGCCGCCATGCGCATCGCCGCGCTGCGCTGCTTCCAGGCGCGCTTCCAGATCGAGCAGGTGGCGGAGACGCTCGTGCGGATCATCAGCGACCACTCGCCCGGCGCGTCGCATTTCGGCCCTCTCGAACGCGCCTCGAATCAACCTCGAAACGCTGCCTGAGGGCCAATGAAGCTTCTCGTCTACGGGATCAATTTCGCCCCCGAACTGACCGGCATTGGCAAATACACAGGCGAGATGGTCGCCTGGCTTGCCGCACAGGGACACGACGTTCGCGTTGTCACCGCACCGCCCTACTACCCCGACTGGGCGGTCTGGCCCGGCTACAACGCGGGGCGCTACACCACCGAGAACTGGAACGGCGCCAAGGTCATCCGCACACCCTTGTGGGTGCCGCGCAAGGTGACTGGCACCCGGCGCCTGATCCATCTCGCCAGCTTCGCGCTGAGCAGCATTCCTGCGCTCCTCTCGCATTGGCACTGGAAGCCGGATGTGGTGTGGGTGACCGAGCCGCCCCTCTTCTGCTCGCCGGCCGCCGTTGCCTTCGCGCGGCTCCGCTCCGCAAAGGCGTGGCTGCACATCCAGGACTACGAAGTCGATGCGGCTTTCGAGCTCGGATTGCTCAAGGGCCAGCGGATACGCTCCATCGTCGCCTCGATGGAGCGCCGGCTCATGCGTTGTTTCGATCGAATCTCGACGATCTCGATGCGGATGATGGAGCGCGCGAGCAGCAAGGGGACCGAGGATGCGCGTTTGATCTCCCTGCCCAACTGGGCTGACGTGTCGAGCATCCGCCCCCTCGCCGGCGAGAGCCCCTATCGCGCTGAACTGGGCATCCCGCCGGATGCGGTCGTCGCACTCTATTCGGGCAACATGGGGGCCAAGCAGGGGCTCGAACTTCTGGCCGAGACGGCCTCGCTGCTTGCCGAGCATCGCGACCTCCACTTCGTCTTTTGCGGCAATGGCGCCGGGCGCGCAGACCTCGCGAAGCGCTGCGAAAAACTGGCGAACGTGCGCTTCCTCGATCTGCAGCCGATGGAACGTCTGGGCGATCTCCTCGGGCTCGCGGACATCCATCTGCTACCGCAGCGCGCCGACGCTGCCGATCTGGTGATGCCGTCGAAGCTCACAGGCATGTTGAGCAGCGGCAGGCCCGTGGTGGCAGGCGCCAGGCCCGAGACCGAGCTTGGCCAGGTCACCGCGAAATGTGGCGTTGCCGTGCCGCCGGACGATCCGAAATCATTTGCCGATGCGGTGCTCTCGCTTGCCTCGCAGCCGGAACGCCGGCGCGAACTCGGCATCCTGGCGAGGGCCTATGCGGAGGAGAACTTCGACCGCGACGCGGTCCTCAGGCAGTTCGAGCGCGACCTGAAAGCCTGCGTGGCAGACGCACGCCGCTGAAACGAGGGCTCAGCGCGCGACCGACGGCGATCGAGCCGCCATCCGGTCGCCGCGATCACTGCTCTTCGGGCAGGATGCTCTCGTAGTTGTAGTGGGTGTAGCGATAGCGGCCGTACTTCGATGCCGACAGTGTCCGGCGGCCGAGATTCATCGCATTCAGCAGCACCCCGGTGGCCGCCTTGCCGCTCATCGCGAGGCGCCGCGTGCTTTCCTTGATTTCGCCCATGGTCGACAGGTCGGCCCGCGCCACCAGCAGCACGGTGCCCGTGTGCGCGGCCACGGTGCTCGTGTCGGCGGCCACCAGCACCGGCGGCGAGTCGATCACCAACAGGTCGTATTGCTCCGACAGACGCTCCAACATGGTCTTGAACGAGTCCGACACCAGCAGCTCGGCCGGGTTCGGCGGCAGCTGGCCGGTCGCGAGAAAGTCGAGGTTCTGGACCACCTGCTTGTGAACCGTCTGCTGGATCGTCAAGCTGCCCGCGATCAGTTCCGACAGACCGCCGTGCCGTTGCAATCCCAGGTACTGGTGCGTATGACCGCGGCGAAGGTCGGCGTCGATCAGCAGCGTGCGGCGCCCGGCAGCCGCCATCAGCGCTGCGAAGTTCGCCGACACGAAGCTCTTGCCGACACCCGGAGTCGGCCCGGTGATCAGCACCCGGTTGTTCGGTGATTCGAGCATCGCGAACTGCATCGCCGTTCTCAGGCTTCGCAGGCTTTCCACCGCGGGATCGTCGGGATGCTCGATCGCCAGGAGCCTCACACCCGTCACACCGCTCAAGCGCCGCTTGGCAATCGCATCCTGGTGCGAACTGACCGGAATGGACGAGAACACCGGCAGGCCGCTATTGATTTCAACCTCATGCGGATCGCGAATCCGACGCTCGACGAAGGCATTGCGCAGGAAGGCGGCAACCACGCCGAGGAACAGTCCCAACGCGAGCGAGGCACCAATGATGGACTTGCGGTTTGGCTTGATCGGATACTGCGGCACGACGGCCTCGTCGACCACGCGGACGTTGCCGACCTTGCCCTCCTTTACCAAGCGCAGTTGAAGCGCGTTGTTGAGGAGCGACTGGTACAGCTCGGTGTTCACCTTGACCTCGCGCTCCATGCGCACCGCTTCCTGCTGCGCATCAGGGAGTTGCTTGATGCGCTGCTGGATCTCGCCCAGATCGGACCGGAGCGCCGCAATCTGCGCATCCAGCGTCTGGACCAGCGGATGGGCGGAGGTGAAACGCGCCTCGAGTTCCCGCCGGCGCTGCTGGGCTTCCAGAAGCTTCGTCTCGCGATCCACCGACTGGCTGACCGCGATCGAAGCGGCCTGGGAGAAGTCGATCGTGCCCTTCTGGTTCCGGTAGCGGTTGTAGGCGTCTTCGGAAGCCTCGAGTTGCTTCTTGAACTGCGGCAACTGGACATCGAGGAACGCGAGAGTCTTCTGCGCCTCCGCCGCCTTGCGTTCGATGTTCTGCCGCACGTATTCCGCTCCCACGGCGTTCAACACACGCGTGAGCTTGTACGGATCGGTGTCCTGCCGTGATACGTTGATGATTCCCGATGACTTGCCGCGCTCGTACACGTTGAGGCTGTTCTGGAGCCCGATGACGGTGGGCAGTTCGGGCAGCGACTGGACATCAAATTCCGCACCGGGCTTGCCTTCGAGTTTGGCGACCATCAGCTCGATCGGCCCCTTGGTACTGGTGGCCTTCAGCATCGTGCCGACCGTTCCGCTCAAGGGCTCGTTCAGGCCGGGCCCGGAGAGCGCGTAGCGCCCGCCGTCTTTCGCCGTGATGATGAAACCCGCCCCTTGGAGCGGTTCCGGCAAGTTGAACCTCGAGACCTCGATGTATTCCTGGCCGGACACGTAGCCGGGTTGGCCGAGGAACCCTGGGTTCGACAAGCCCGTCGAGCGCCGCGCCAGCCAGCCTCCGATGTACGGGATGTAGCGAGGCGTCGCGACGACGAAGAGATTGGCCGTTTCGGCCGCCTTCGCTGCGATCATGCGCGAGCGGAGGATTTCGATTTCCGCGCTGGCAGGCGTCTTCACGTCGACCAGTCCGCCCGCCTCGTTCAGCACGCCTTTCCCGCCGCCTTCCTCGACCTGGATGACCATGGCGGCCTCGTACACGGGCCTCTCGAGAGACGCATAGATAAACCCGGCCACGAAGACCACGAGCGCGACGCCGGCGATCAACCACTTGTTGGCCTGCAGCACCTCGACGTATCGACCGATGTCGAACTCCTGTTCCTCCGGCGTTTCAAATACGCTGGGGTTGGGCTTGGGGGTGAGCGTGGAGTTCATTAACTGGATACTCTGGAAATGCGGTCAACCCATTGCTGGGCACCGTCTTCGATGGAGGCGAGCGAACGCTGGAAGGCGTCCTTTCCGGCGCGGTACGGATCAAGCACATCCCGATCGTTGAACTCGCCGAGCCGAAATACCTTGCCGATTGCGAATGGATAGCGTCCCTCGACCTCGCGCCGCTGACCGCGGTCCATCACGAGGATCAGGTCGGCACGCTGGCACATCTCCACGTCGAGTTGCCGCGCCTGATGCTTCGCGATGCTGATCCCGCGCTCGTCCATCAACTCGCGGGCCATGGGGTCCGCGGGCCGCCCCACCAGCGCTTCGAGCCCCGCCGATGTGACCTGCGCACGAGGAAGCGCCGCACTGAACAGCCCCGCTGCCATCGGGCTGCGGCAGATGTTTCCAAGACACACGACAAGGACGTTTCGCATGTTCGCAATCAGACAGTTATCGACCGGACCCCGTCGGGGTGACGACACCGCGATAGGTGGTCCAGGTCGTTGCAGTTGGCAGAACCAGGTTGAGCACGCGGTTCCACTTGACCAGTGGCACCGGATCCACGAACACCACGTCCTTGGCCCGCAGCGCAAAGCCATCCGCCATCGCGAGGGCCGTCGGCGTCTTCGCGTCGAGGTGGAAGATCGACTGGCCGCCCGTCGGCTCGTTGCGAATCACATAGATCTGGATCGGGTTGGCGGTGTTCAGATTCAGGCCGCCGGCCTCGATCAGAGCATCACTCAGGCTCAACCGGCCATTGCGCATCGGCACACCCAGCTGCGAGGTGACCTCACCCAGGACCCCAACCTTGGTTTCATCACGGCTGCGGAAGTACAGCATGTCGCCCGGCTTCAGCAGGATCCGGCTCGGGTCGATCCCCGCATCAGCCATAGCCAGGAGATTCAACGGCGTCATCTTGCCGTCGCGCGTGAGCTCGATCGCCGAACGGTCGCCATTGGTCGTCAGCCCGCCGGCGCGGTTCATGGCCTCGGCCAACGTCATCGGGATGTCGCTGAACACCATCAGGCCAGGCGTACGGATCTCGCCTTCCATATATGCGCGCTTGCTTCGAAAGGCGTTGACGCGCACGCTAAGCTGCGGATCGCGGTAGACGCGCGACAGGCGTTTGACGAGCGCCTGCTCCACTTCCTCGACGGTCATGCCATTGACATTGAGCGAGCCCGCATACGGAAAGCTCATTTGGCCAGTGACCGACACGATGTACCCAGGGGCCGCAGTCACTGCTGCGCCGTCTCCACCGCCGGCGGAAGGCGGGGTGCTGTAAATGATTTCGGGATGGTCCAGCACCTGGATGCCCAGCACGTCTCCCGGACCGATGCGATACGGCCCGGCCTCACCAATGAGCTTTCGCACCTCGGACCCGACGGTCGACTTGGCGGTCGCGGCACGCTGCGCCTGGATCAGTTCAGGCGTGATTTCCGTAATGGCGCCTGGCGGTGGCGGATCGATCTCGTTGGTCGAAAAGCCGGAGGGCGAGACAGCCTTGGCTGCGTCGTTGCTGGCGGAACTGAACCCCGGAGCCAGAGGTGCACAGCCTTGAACCAGCAAAGCGACCGCAGCCAGGCAACCGGCTTGGAGGAAATAGCGCTTCAAAACCGACCTCGCATGGTGACCCCGAAATGAATACTTTTGCAAACAGTTACCACTGTACCTCAGGAAAGGTAACGACTCAAACCCTTTATTGGCTTAGTGCGTAAGGTGGATGAACGCCTTCAACGAAGTACACCAAAAGACTTCATCAAAAGGAGGAATTTGCCGACATACAGCGAATTCGAGGGGTCTTTTTTCTGATTCGCTGCTACAGAATCAATAGCATCAAGGCCGCACGCAGTCTGGCCAGATCAGGGATTCTCTGTTTGCGCGGCGCGCTTCCATGCGGCGGACGCCTGATCGGCGTCATCGCGCGCCTCGGCGAGCTGGGCCAGTGCCTGCCAAGCCCGCCGATGGAGGTTGGCGTCCTGCAAGCCCAATCCGGCCTGTGTGAGCAACTGTTGCGCCTTGCCCCACAACTGGCGCTTCATGCAGGCCATGCCCGCGAGGTACTGCAGATTGGCATCGCGCGGGTTGTTGCGCTGGGCGGACTCGATGCGAGAGAGCCAGTCCGCGTCCACCGAGTCCAGCCCCGCTTCGAGTGCGCGCACCAGCTTGACGCGCAGCGACTCACCCAGACTTTGCGGCTGCTGGATCATCCGCTCCCAGACCGGCAGCAGCCACGCGCGAGCCACAGACAGATCGCCGCGCAGGGTGACCATGCGCTGGGCCGCGTGGATCGCAACTTCCGGAATCTCGCGCTCCGTGGTCTCGAATTCGTTCCACGCGCGCAGAAGCTGCGCTGGGTCGTATGCGCCCGAGAGCAGTTCGGTCGCGAGGCCGCGAACGATGCTCTGCGCACCCGAGTCCGAGAACGCGCGGTGCTTCGCGAGGAGACGCGCGGTTTCGAGCGCCTCCAGCGTCCGGCGATCTTGCCGCGCAGCTTTCAGACGGATACGCAGGGCCAGCGTGCGTCGCTGCGCGCCGTGCGGCAGCTCTTCCAGGCGCGCGAGAGCGCCCGGCGCGTCGCGATCGTCCAGCGCCCAACGGGCCGCTCGCAGCTGCACGCCCTCTCGGGTCTCCGGCGTCGACATGGCGCCGCGCTCCGCGCTCTCATTGAGCGCCTGTTGAAGGTGCGCATCGCGCGCGGGCTTGTCCTGCAGGGATTGCGCGCTCTCCGCCGCCAGCAAATGCGCCATCACGCGGACCTGAGGCGCGGCCGGAAGGCGCGCATCGAGTGCAGCAAGCGCGCGCTCCTGCACCAGCGCGGCCAGGGCTGCCTTGCGGGCACGCGAGAAGCGCCCGGCCAGCAATTGCACCGCAGCATCGAGAAGCGACGCATGCAAGGCGCGTTCTTTCTGCTGGAGTCGCCATTGCCGAGCCTGCTTCGGCAGCGAGAACAGGGCCGACAGGCCGCGCAGAGCCAGGTGCAGGAACACGAAAGCCGCAAGCAGCAGGAGCAACGTGAGGTTCAGCGACAGATCGACACGCCATGGCGGCCAGAAGACGGTGATCGTGCCCTGGTTGTTGCCCGCAAACAGCGCGACCGCAGCTGCGATGCCGAACAGTGCGAGTAGCCAGAGAGCCGCGCGCATGGTCGCTAGCGCCCGGCAGCGGCCGTCGCCAGGGCCGCGAGGGTTTCATCGACGCGCGGCGGCTCGGTCGTCTTCACCTGCGCCTGGATCTGCTGGAGCAGCGTGGCCGCGGCCTGCACACGGCGCGATGCCGGGTCGAAGTAGCGATTGAGCGATACCGACACTGCGGCGAGTTCGCCCCGTGCAGTTTCGACCTGGCGCGAGAGGATCGACAGGCGTGCGTTGAGCAGCTTGAGCTTCAGGTTCTCACGCAGGAAGAAAGTCTGGTCCGGCGTGAGCAGCACCGCCTCGGGCCGATCGATGCGCCCCACGCGCAAGAGCGAGCGCGCTTCGCCACGCACCGTCAGCAGGACGCGCTCCCACCACGGCGCTCCGGGCGGCACGGGCTCGGCCTGGAGCGCGCTGCCGCTTCCGCGCATCGCCACCGCGTTGACTACGGGAAGGTCGTCGAGGTTGCGGATGAGTTCATCGATCTTCTGTAGCGCCTCGCCCACGTCTGCGCTGGCAGAAGCGCGCAGCCGGTCGGCATCGTGCTGCATCGCGCGCTGCAGGGGGGCAAGTCTCGGCTGCGAGGCGCGCGCGATGCGCTGGTCGCCAGCCTTCAGCGTCGCGAGGAGCGGCTGGACGTTGCCCGTGACCTGCGCCTGCTGCAAGGCGGAGCGCACCGCGGCTTCGATATCGACCACGAGGTTCTCGTCGCGCGAACGCGAGAGGCTCTGCATGAGTTCTTCGAGTTGCGCCCGCTGGAGCGTGACTTCGTTGACACGTGTTTCGGTAAGTGCAAGCCGGGCCGCCGTGTCGCGCACGACCTCTTGCGCCTGCCTTGCGAGCGTGCGGGCTTCGAGCGATTGCGCGAGAGCGTCCGCGCTCTGCCGCGCGAGCTGTTCCTGCATGCCGCTGACCTTCTGCCACAGCGCGATCGAGATCACGAGGGCCACGAGCGCGACGATCGCCAGGACGCCGATCAGCAATCTGGACAACAAGGCGGCTGCGGCGGCAGGGCCGGCCATCGCGGCAGTGGGCGCTGCAGCGCGCACCGCGGGATCTGGCACAGGCTCGATCAAGACGGAAGCGTCGCTCATGCGAAGGATTCTATCGACGCGACCAACGACGACAGAGACGGCGGGGACACGTGCACGCGCCCGAAACCCGCAGTGCGAGCGGCTTGCGCGATGCGCTCGTGCGTTGTAAGTGCGCACGCGGCACGCCACTCGATCGCCGGCACGAGCGCGCGGAGATTCGAGATGGCTTCGGAGCTGCTGAAGAGCCAGATGGCCGAGCCGTCGGCGGCTTCGGCAATCAGTCGCCGCTCTTCGTCACCGATGGCGGGCGCAAGACGGCGGTAGGCGGCCACCGCGTCGCAAGTGCCGCCGACGCCGGCGATCTCGTTCGCAAGCCACTCGCGCCCCGCGGCCTGACCGGACGCATCGCCGCCTCGCACGATCAACACGCGCATGCCGGGACGCACCTGCGATCGCACCAGCGACCAAAGGGCCTCGGAGTCGAACTGCGCAGCATCGGCCGCGGGCGCGTCGATGGACGATTCGGGGACGCCGGCATCGCGCAGTCCGCGCACGGTGCCGGGGCCGGTCGCCCAGAAGCGGCAGTGCGAGGCTGCATCGATGCGGGCACCGTCGAGGAAGTGCGTGGCCGCCGCGGCACTCACGAACATCAGCGCGCCGTAGCCAGCGATTCGCTGCCATGCCTCGTCGATGGGTTTCCGGTCCGCGATCGATGCAATCTCGATCAACGGCAGTGCGACGGCATCGAGCCCCGCAGCACGCAGATCGTCCACCCACCTGGAGGCCTCACGCGCAGGTCGGGTGACGATCACTCGCCGACGCGACATCTCAGTGAGCACCGCCCGCGCGCAAGAGGCCGGCGGCGTTCTCGCCCAATGCACCCGCCTGCGCAAATTCCGCCACGCTCCCCTGCACGTGCACCCGCACCAGCGGCGCGGCACCTTCAGGGTCGCCCCAAGCGGCGTCGATGCGCAGGCCGCCCTCCGGCTGCCACCGGGCGTGAGCGGCCAACGGCATCGAGCAACTGCCGCCCATGGCGCGACTCACTGCGCGTTCGGCGGCAGTGGCCAGCCAGTCGGATCGGCTCGAGAGCGGTGCGAGGAGTTCGATCAAGTCCGAGCGATCCGCGCGTACCTCGATGCCCAGCGCGCCCTGCCCGGCTGCGGGCAGCATGGCGTCGGGTTCAAACGTCTGGCGGATTCGGCCTTCGAGCCCGAGTCGCTTGAGGCCGGCCGCGGCGAGCACGATTGCGTCGTACTGCCCTTCGTCCAGCTTGCGCAGGCGGGTGTCGAGATTGCCGCGCAGCGGTTCGATGCGCAGGTCGGGCCGCAGCGAGCGCAGCAGCACCACGCGCCGCAGGCTGGAAGTGCCGACCACCGCGCCGTGCGGCAGGGCATCGAGCGACTCGAAGCGCGGGGAGACGAGCGCATCGCGCGGGTCTTCGCGTTCCAGCACGCAAGCCAGCGCGAACCCTTCCGGCAGATCCATCGGCACATCCTTGAGCGAATGCACCGCGATGTCGGCACGGCCTTCTTCGAGTGCGAGCTCGAGTTCCTTGACAAACAGCCCTTTGCCGCCGACCTTGCTCAGGGAGCGATCGAGGATCTGGTCGCCTCGCGTCGTCATGCCCAGGAGGGTGACCGCGTGGCCCTGTTCTTGCAGGAGCGCCTTCAGGTGCTCCGCTTGCCACATCGCCAGTCGACTTTCGCGTGTGGCGATCACGATGTTGCTCAAGACCGTTCCAATGAGAGAGAAGTACCGCGGGGATGCTAGCATGTTGCGCCGCAGCAACGTTCGCCGCAGGCCTATTCGACGAGGAGAAGTTTCGAGATGAAGACGAGCCCCGCCCCGGCCGCCCCCAAGCGGAAAGCCAACGACGAAGACCTGCCACTGATCGCCGACATCCGCTTGCTCGGGCGCATCCTTGGCGACGTGATCCGCGAGCAGGAGGGCGAGGCGGCGTACGAGCTGGTCGAGAAGATCCGCACGCTCTCGGTCGCCTTCCGGCGCGATGCCGACCATGCCGCCGATCGCGCGCTCAAGAACCTGCTCAAGGGCCTGAGCGCGGCCGAGACGGTCAGCGTGATTCGCGCCTTCACCTACTTCAGCCATCTGGCCAACCTTGCCGAGGACAGGCATCAGATCCGCCGCCGCACCGAGGCCGATCGTGCCGGCGAAAGCGCCGAAGGCAGCCTGGAGATCGCGCTCGCCCGCATCCGCAAGGCGGGCATCAAGCCGGAAGCGGTCGTGGAATCGCTCGCGCACAGCTATGTCTCGCCGGTGCTCACCGCGCACCCGACGGAAGTGCAGCGCAAGAGCATCCTCGATGCGGAGCGCGCCATTGCCCAACTGCTCGCTGCGCGCGACGAGATCGCATTGCGTCAGCTCGCCTTTGCAGGCAAGAAAGACGCGCTCACGCCGATCGAGTACGCGGAGAACGAGAAGCAGATGCGCACCCGCGTCACGCAGCTCTGGCAGACGCGGCTGCTGCGCTTCTCCAAGCTCACCGTCGCGGACGAGATCGAGAACGCACTGAGCTACTACGAAGCCACCTTCCTGCGCGAGATCCCGCGCGTCTACGCTGCGCTGGAGAAGTCGCTCGGCGATGGCGGCACCGCTCTGGCTGTGGCGCCGTTCCTGCGCATGGGCCAGTGGATCGGCGGCGATCGCGACGGCAACCCCAACGTCACCGCCGAGACGCTCGAATACGCGCTGCGTCGCCAAGCCGAGCTGGCGCTGCGGCACTACCTGACCGAAGTGCACTACCTCGGCGGCGAGCTGTCGTTGTCGGCCACGCTGGTGGATGTGTCGGTAGAGATGCAGGCGCTCGCAGAACGCTCGCCCGACAAGAACGAGCACCGCGTCGATGAACCCTATCGCCTCGCGCTCACCGGCATCTATTCGCGGCTCGCGGCCACCTTGCGCGACCTCACCGGCGGCCAGGCGGCGCGCCATGCGGTGCCGCCGCAGAACCCCTATCTGCGCGCCGAAGAATTCCTTGCCGACCTGCACACGATCGAGGAATCGCTCGTCGACCAGCACGGTGCGGTGCTGGCAGCGCAGCGGCTGCATCCGCTGATCCGCGCGGTGGAAGTGTTCGGCTTCCATCTCGCGACGGTCGACCTGCGCCAGAGTTCCGACAAGCACGAAGCCGTGGTGGCGGAGTTGCTCGCGACTGCGCGCATCGAGCCCAACTACGCCTCGCTCGCCGAAGAGGCCAAGCAGACACTGCTGCTGCGCCTGCTCGATGATGCGCGACCGCTGCGCGTGCCCGATGCAGACTACTCCCCGTTGGCAAGGAGCGAACTCGCCATCTTCGCCGCCGCACGCACCGCGCGTGCCCGCTTCGGCGCGGCCGCCATCCGTCACTACATCATCAGCCACACCGAAACGGTGAGCGACCTGCTGGAAGCGCTGCTGCTGCAGAAGGAAGTCGGCCTACTGCGCGGGACCCTGGCAGAGAACGCAACATGCGATCTGATCGTTGTGCCGCTGTTCGAGACCATCGAGGACCTGCGCAACGCCGCGCCGATCGTGCGCGCCTTCTACGCGCTGCCGGGCATCCACGCGCTGATCCAGCGCTCGGGCGCCGAGCAGGACGTGATGCTGGGCTACAGCGACAGCAACAAGGACGGCGGCATCTTCACCAGCAACTGGGAGCTCTATCGCGCAGGCCTCGCGCTGGTGGCACTGTTCGATGAATTGAACGCCGAGAGCCGCGTTCCGATCCGCCTCCGCATGTTCCATGGCCGCGGCGGCACGGTCGGCCGTGGCGGCGGGCCGAGCTACCAGGCGATCCTGGCGCAACCGCCGGGCACGGTGCGAGGACAGATCCGCCTGACCGAGCAAGGCGAGGTGATCGGCTCGAAGTACGCCAATCCCGAAATCGGGCGGCGCAATCTCGAAACGCTGGTCGCGGCCACGCTCGAAGCCACCCTGCTGCCGAGCGCCAAGGCCGCGCCGAGCACCTTCATGGCTGCCGCAGCGGAGCTTTCCTCGGCGAGCATGGCTGCGTACCGGGCGCTGGTGTACGACACACCCAACTTCGGCGACTACTTCTTCAGCGCTACGCCGATCCGCGAGATCGCGGAACTCAACATCGGCTCCCGGCCTGCGTCACGCAACCCGAGCCGAAGCATCGAGGACCTGCGCGCAGTGCCCTGGAGCTTCAGTTGGGGCCAATGCCGGCTCACGCTTCCGGGCTGGTACGGCTTCGGGTCGGCGATCGAGAAGTTCCTCGCCAACGCTGGCAGCCCCGCCGCGCGCAAGGAACGGCAGGCGCTCCTGCAGCGCATGTACGCGCAATGGCCCTTCTTCCGCACCCTGCTGTCGAACATGGACATGGTGCTCGCCAAGAGCGATCTCGCGCTGGCCTCGCGCTATTCGGAGCTGGTCGCCGACCGCAAGCTGCGGCAGAAGGTCTTCTCGATGATCGACGCCGAATGGCACCGTACCTCGGACGCGCTGGTGCTCATCACCGGCGCCAAGCAGCGGCTGGAGGGCAACGCCGAGATGCAACGCTCGATCCGCCATCGCTTCCCGTACATCGACCCGCTGCACCACCTGCAGGTGGAACTGATGCGACGCTATCGCGCCGGCCAGATCGACGAACGGCTCCAGAGTGGCATCCACATGTCCATCAACGGCGTAGCCGCCGGCCTAAGGAACACCGGCTGACGACATCAGCCAGGGCGCCCGCGGAACCGGCTACGCCGGGCCGCATGGGTGCGCCCCCTTGAGGGGGTGCAGAGCCACACGAAGTGGGCGAGGCTGGGGATGGTCTTTTCACTCGCCTAGCAGCTCTCCAATGGGCTGCAGGTCTTCCACGTGATCGCAGATGGCCTTGGCAACCATCATGATCGGGATGCCTAGCAGCAGCCCCCAGACGCCCCAGAGCCAGCCCCAGAAAATCACGCCGACGAACACGGCCACCGGGTTCATTCGGCTGGTCCGGCTGGTGAGAATCGGCAGCAGCAGGTTACCCACCAGGGTGTGAATCAATAGCGAACTGCCGCCCACCAGAAGCGCCATCTGCACGCTGTTGAACTGGAGGAAGGCCACCAGCCCCGCCGCCGACATCACGATGACGGAGCCGATGTAGGGGATGAGGTTCGTCACGCCGGCCACGATGCCCCACACCGCCGCGCTCTCCAATCCGATCGCCCAGAAGGCAAGCCCCGTGGCGACGCCGACGAGCACGCTGGTCAGGATCTGCACCAGCAGATAGCGCTCGATGTTCTTCGTGATGTCGTCGAGCACGTGCACGGTGATCTTTTTCTTCTGCAGGCTCGAACCGGTGATCTTGACCAGCTTGCGGCGGAAGGTGTCTCCCGAACCCAGCGCGAAGTAGGTCAGGAAAGCGATCAGCGTGAGCTGCCCCGCCGCGGCAATCAGGCCAACCGTACCGCTCCAGAGGTAGTCCCTGACATTGAAGGCGGGCCGCTCGATGACCACGCGGGCGACACCCTTGCGCGCCGCGACCTTGGCCGAGTTCTCCTCGGCGGCCTGCTCGATCTGCGCGGCGGCCTTCTGCACCGTGTCGAGCGCGCTCGCATCCCTGACCCTACCGTCGCCGCGAATCGCGAGTCGCAGCTTCTGTGCCGCAACGGGCAGTGAGTCGACGAGGTCCTGCGCGCTGCCGGACAGCGAATAGCCGGTCCAACCCATCGCGCCGCCGAGGGCAAGCAGGATCACAGCGGAACCGACCCAGCGCGACAACTTCCAGCGTTCGAGCAGGTCGACCAGCGGCGACAGCGCGTAGGTGAGCATCAGGCTCACCATCAGCGGGATGAACACCGCCGCGCCCCAATGCAAGGCGAACACACTCCCGAGCGCGGCGAGCACCACCAGCGAGGCGCTGCGCACATCCACCGGCATGTGCAGCAGCACGCGCTCGGGTTCTGCGAGCACCTCGGGCGATTCTTTCTTCGCGTCGGAGTCGTCGCTCATCGCGGCTCCTTCAGCACCTCGCGAACGGTTGGAAGCTGGCGGCGCGACACCACGACCGGCTCAGGAATCCCGTCGAGCCGCAAAGCCCAGCCTTCCGCTTCCTCGCCGTCGTCGTATTTCTCCAGCGCGCGGATGGCGGAGCGCGCCACGAGCGCGTTCCGATGCACGCGAACGAAACGCTTCGGATAGCGCTCCTCGAGATCGGAGAGCGACCCATCGAAGATATGACTGCGCTGCGCCGTGCGGACGGTGAGGTACTTGAACTCGGACTTGAGATAGAGCACTTCCGACAGCGGCACCCGCTCGGTGCGCCCGCGATCGAGGATCAGCAGCACCTCCTGCGGCTCCTGCATGCCGGCCGGCTGACGTTCGTGCAGAAAGCGCGAGACCTTCTGCAGGGCCTGCTGGAGCCGTTCGACGCGCACCGGCTTCGTCAGGTAGTCGACCGCCTCGAGCTCGAAAGCCGTCACCGCGTGCGCCGCATAGGCGGTGACGAAGATCACCGCCGGCGCGTCCGGCTGGCTACGCAGGTTGCGCGCGAGCTCGAGACCATCGATGCCTGGCATGTGGATGTCCAGCAACACGAGATCGAGACGTTGCGTGCCGAGATGCTCCAGCGCGGCTTCGCCGTTCGCCGCTTCGCCGACGACATCGGCGGCCGGCGCGTGGCAATCCGCCAGGAGCGCGCGCATCCGGGAACGCGCCAGGGCTTCGTCATCGACGATCAAGGTGCGAAGAGGAGTCATGTTTCAGCAGGAATTGCAATGCGTACGCGATAGTGCTTCTGATCCAGGCCGGCGCTGAACTGCGCCCGCATGTCGTGCAGGAGATGCAGACGGTCGCGCACATTGCCGAGGGCGATGCCATGGCCACGCGGCAGAGGCGCGTCGGCCCATCGCAGAGGAGGCAGGCTGTTGATCACCTCGATCAGCACCATGCTGCCGCGGCGTTCGGTGCGAATGCGCAGCTTGGCGCCTTCGGGGCTGGGCTCGACGCCATGCTTGACCGCGTTTTCCACCAGCGGCTGCAGCAGCAGCGGAGGCAGGCGCGCGCTGTTCGCATCGGGGTCGATGTCCCAACGCACGCGCATGCGGTCGCCGAAGCGCACCTGCTCGATGGCGAGGTAGCGTTCCGCGAGCGCGATTTCGTCGGCCAGCGTGACCGACTCGCTGGGATCCGCCAGCGCCTGCCGGAACAGCTCGCTGAGATCCTCCAGCATGGCTTCGGCCTTGGCCGGCTCGTCGCGCACGAGTGCGATGGCGCTGTTGAGGGTGTTGAACAGGAAATGCGGGCGAATGCGCGACTGAAGTTCTTCCAGGCGCGCCGTGGTGGCCGCCGGAGTTCGCCCACGCGCGCGCAGCACCAGTGCGGCGACGATCAGGCTCGCAAACAGCGCACCCGCCAGCGCGCTGGCCAGCCACGCCGAAGTCGTGATGACACCGGTCAGCCGCAGCAGGCCGCAGCCATAGAGCCCCGCCACCGCGCCGAGCAGCGCCCCGGCCACATACTGCGCCCGCAGGGGCAGGCGACCAAGCGGCTTCTTGAGCGCACACCCGACGAGCAGCCAGAGCAGCGTCGCGGGCAGCGCGCCACCGGTAACGGTTGCGGCCAGCAGCAGCCACTCGGACGGCGATGCCGCGAGAAACAGCGTGGCGACCGCCACCACCAGCTCGACGAAGAGAACCGCGCGAAGCACAACGCCGATCTGGCAGGCGTCGAAGACCACCGAGCCCCGAGGCACGGGCACGGATGCCGCCGCGGTCGGGGCCGAAGCCGGTTTCGTCCTGGACGATGGCGAAGGGGTGGCCGATAAAATCGACGGGTTGCGCATCAATGAAACACTGGGTGACCAACCCATTATTGCCTCCCGGCCGTCTCCCATGACCCAAAACCAACTCGACAAGAAATCCGAAGCCTGGTCCGCCCTGTTCTCGGAACCCATGAGCGACCTCGTCAAGCGCTACACCGCCAGCGTGTTCTTCGACAAGCGGCTGTGGCAGGCAGATATCGAGGGCTCGCTGGCGCATGCCGGCATGTTGGCCGCCCAGGGCATCATCGCCGCGCAGGACCACGCCGCAATCGAACGCGGGATGAAGCAGATTCGCGAGGAAATCGAATCCGGACAATTCGAGTGGAAGCTCGACCTGGAGGACGTGCACCTCAACATCGAAGCCCGCCTCACGCAGCTGGTGGGCGATGCCGGCAAGCGCCTGCACACAGGCCGCAGCCGCAACGACCAGGTCGCCACCGACGTCCGCCTCTGGCTGCGCGGCGAAATCGACCTGATCGGCGGCCTCCTGACCGACCTGCAGAAGTCGCTGCTCGACCTCGCTGAAAAGAACGTCGAGGTGATCCTCCCCGGCTTCACGCACCTGCAGGTGGCGCAGCCGGTGAGCTTCGGCCACCACATGCTGGCCTACGTCGAGATGTTTTCGCGCGATGCCGAACGCATGGCCGATGTGCGCAAGCGCCTCAACCGCCTGCCGCTGGGCGCCGCCGCGCTGGCCGGCACCAGCTACCCGCTGGATCGCGAGGCCGTGGCCAAGGCGCTCGGCATGGATGGCGTCTGCCAGAACAGCCTCGACGCTGTCAGCGACCGGGACTTCGCGATCGAATTCACCTCGGCGGCCTCGCTGGCCATGGTGCATATCAGCCGACTGAGCGAAGAACTGGTGCTCTGGATGAGCCAGTCCTTCGGCTTCATCGACATCGCGGACCGCTTCTGCACCGGCAGTTCGATCATGCCGCAGAAGAAGAACCCCGACGTTCCGGAATTGGCGCGCGGCAAGACCGGTCGCGTCGTGGGCCACCTGATGGGACTGATCACCCTCATGAAGGGCCAGCCGCTCGCCTACAACAAGGACAACCAGGAAGACAAGGAGCCGCTGTTCGACACGGTCGACACGCTCAAGGACACGCTGCGCATCTTCTCGGAAATGGTCGGCGGCATCACCGTCAAGCCTGAAGCCATGGAAATGGCGGCGTTGCGCGGCTATGCGACCGCGACCGATCTGGCCGACTACCTGGTCAAGAAGGGCCTGCCCTTCCGCGACTCGCACGAAACCGTGGCACACGCGGTCAAGGCCGCGATTTCACACAAGGTCGACCTGTCGGAGCTGCCGCTCGCCGTGCTCAAGAGCTTCAACCCGACGATCGAAAAGGATGTCTACGACGTGCTGTCGCTGCGCGGGTCGCTCACGGCGCGCAACATCCTGGGCGGCACCGCGCCTGCCCAGGTCCGCCAGCAGATTGCCCGGCATCGCGCTCGGCTGGTCTGAGAAATACGCCATACGGCGGGGGCGCACCATCCGTCGGATGTGTTCCCAAATGTAAAAATGTAGTGCTAAAGTTTGGCATGATTTGCGCTTCCTTCGAAGCGGCAAAGTAGCCAAGCCTATGGAAAAGCCCCGCTGCGTCGTTGTCATCCTGACCTTCAACTCCGCTTCGATCATTCGCGAAACGGTTGCACAGGCAAAGAAGGTGAGTCCTCACGTGTACGTGGTGGACTCCCACTCCTCGGACGGAACTCCCGCCATCCTCGAAGAACTGGGGTGCACCGTGGTGCAGCGCCCGTTCTCCAACTACAGCGACCAGCGCAACTGGGCGATCTCGCAAATCGAACAGGACTACGACTGGCAATTGCACCTCGATGCCGACGAAGTGCTCGACGAACGTGCAGTGGCCGAGATGGGCGCACTGCTCTCGGGCCAGCCGGAGTTCGAGGCCTATCTCATCCGCCGCTGCGACTACTTCATGGGCAAGCGACTGCGCTTCAGTGGCGTGAACCCGTGGCATTTGCGGCTGTTCCGCTCGGGCGTGGGGCGCTGCGAGGCGCGGCTCTATGACCAGCACTTCATCAGCACCGCCAAGGCCGGCCGTCTGCGGGGCTTCATGCACGACAAGAACTCCGCCAAGCTCACCGACTGGATCGCGAGCCACAACCGCTGGAGCGATGCCGAGGCCAAGGAAAAGCTCGGTCCGCGCTCGCCGTCCGCAGGCGTGCTCCAGCCAAAGCTGATGGGCGATGCGCGGGAGCGCACGCGCTTCATCAAGGAGATCTATTACAAGCTGCCGACGGGCCTACGCTCGCTCGGCTACTTCGTCTACCGGTATGTGTTCCGGCTCGGCTTCCTCGACGGGAAGACCGGCTTCTACTTCGCCTTTTTCCAGGCCCTTTGGTTCCGGATGCTGGTCGACGCGAAGATGTACGAGAAGCGCCAAGAGCAACCCCAGAACTGATTCAAGGAGTGACCCAGGCCATGCGGCAATACAACGCCTCGAAGCGAATCCTCGTCACCGGCGGCGCCGGTTTCCTTGGCAGTCACCTGTGCGACCGCCTGCTGGAGCAGGGGCACGACGTGCTGTGCGTGGACAACTTCTTCACCGGCACCAAGCGCAACGTGGAGCATCTTCACGGCCATCCGCGCTTCGAGCTGATGCGGCACGACGTGACCTTCCCGCTCTATGTCGAGGTCGACGAGATCTTCAACCTCGCCTGCCCGGCCTCGCCGATCCACTACCAGCACGATCCGGTGCAGACCACCAAGACCAGCGTGCACGGGGCGATCAACATGCTGGGGCTCGCCAAGCGCGTGCGCGCCAAGATCCTGCAGGCGTCGACCAGCGAGGTTTACGGCGACCCGGAAATCCACCCCCAAGTCGAGGAATACTGGGGCCGCGTGAACCCGATCGGCATCCGAAGCTGCTACGACGAAGGCAAGCGCTGCGCCGAGACGCTGTTCTTCGACTATCACCGCCAGCACAAGCTGCGCATCAAGGTGGTGCGCATCTTCAATACCTACGGGCCGCGGATGCACATGAACGACGGCCGGGTGGTGTCGAACTTCATCGTCCAGGCGCTCAAGGGCCAGGACATCACCATCTACGGCGACGGCCAGCAAACGCGCAGCTTCTGCTATGTGGACGACCTGGTCGACGCCATGCTGCGCATGATGGCCACCGGCGACGAAGTGCCGGGCCCGATCAACATCGGCAACCCCGGCGAGTTCTCGATGTTGGACCTGGCCAACAAGGTCATCGAACTGACGGGTTCCAAGAGCAAACTCGTGCGCATGCCTCTTCCCGCCGACGACCCTAAGCAGCGCCGCCCCGACATCACGGTGGCGCAGAAGGAACTCGGCGGCTGGACGCCCCGCACTCAGCTCGACGAAGGGCTGAAGAAGACAATTGCATACTTCGACAAACTCCTGTCGGAACCCAGCGCAACCTGAATTCATGAATATCACGATCATCGGCACCGGCTACGTCGGGCTTGTCACCGGTACCTGCCTCGCCGACCTTGGCAACCACGTCTTCTGCCTCGACGTGGACGAAAAGAAGATCGCCACGCTCAACGCGGGCGGCATCCCCATCTACGAGCCGGGTCTCGAAGACCTCGTCGTATCGAACGTCGACGCCGGTCGGCTCGATTTCTCAACGGACGTCGAGGCCTCCGTCGCGCACGGCGACGTCCAGTTCATCGCCGTGGGCACGCCGCCCGACGAAGACGGCAGCGCCGACATGCAATACGTGCTGGCCGCCGCACGCAACATCGGCCGCTACATGACCAGCTTCAAGGTCGTGGTCGACAAGTCCACCGTGCCGGTGGGCACGGCCGACCGCGTCAAGGCCGTGATCCAGGAAGAACTCGACAAGCGCGGCCGCTCCGACCTGCGCTTCTCGGTCGTGAGCAACCCCGAATTCCTGAAGGAAGGCGCCGCAGTCGAGGACTTCATGCGCCCTGACCGCATCGTCATCGGCTGCGCCGACGACGAGGACGGCCGCGAGGCGCTGGCGCAGATGCGCAAGCTCTACGCCCCCTTCAACCGCAACCACGAGCGCACGCGCGTGATGGACGTGCGCTCCGCCGAGTTCACCAAGTACGCGGCCAATGCCATGCTCGCCACGCGCATCAGCTTCATGAACGAGCTGGCGAACCTCGCAGACCGCGTGGGCGCGGATATCGAGGCCGTGCGCCAGGGCATCGGCTCCGACCCGCGCATCGGCTACAGCTTCTTGTACGCGGGCACCGGCTATGGCGGAAGCTGCTTCCCCAAGGACATCAAGGCGCTGACCCGCATTGCGCAGGAATACGGCCACTCGCTGCGCGTGCTCGAATCGGTCGAAGCGGTCAACAACGACCAGAAACACGCGCTGACCAACAAGGTGCTGGCCCACTTCGGCAGCGACCTGAGCGGCCGCACCTTTGCGCTCTGGGGCCTGGCGTTCAAGCCGAACACCGACGACATGCGCGAGGCACCGAGCCGCGTGGTGATCGATTCCCTGCTGCGCGCCGGCGCGCGCGTGGTGGCGCACGACCCGATCGCGGTCGAGGAAACGCGTCGCGTGCTGGCCCTCGATTTCGCCGATGCCCCCGAGCTGCTCAACCGGATCAGCTACAGCGCACCCCAGGACCCGATGAGCGCCCTCGACGGCGCCGACGCGCTGATCATCGTCACCGAGTGGAAGGCCTACCGCAGCCCGAACCTGACGAAGCTCAAGTCGCTGATGAAGTCGCCGGTGATCTTCGACGGCCGCAACCTCTACGAGCCCGGCACCATGCGCGAAGCCGGCATCGTCTACCAGGGCATCGGGCGCAACAGCCGATGACGGGTTCGGCCACCTCAGGCTCCGGGACGTCCGCGCACGTGCTCGAGCCGGCCTCGGTGCTGGTGGCCAACCCCATGCAACAACATTCGCACCAGCTGGCGCTCGCGATGCACGAGCACGGCTGGCTGAAGGCCTACTGGGCCGGCGTGCCCGTGGTGGCGCCCGGCGAGTCGCCGCCCTTCTGGATGCCCGAGAGCTTCCGCCGTCGGATCAAGACGGTCGACATTCCGGCCGACTTGAGGCTGCACCCGCTGCGCTTCCAGATGGGCTTCCGCTTCGGTCCGAAGATATTGCCGCAGCCATTGCTAGGGGCGCCAGGCGATCTGGTCCATCGCGTCTTCCACTGGTTCGACGCCTGGACCGCCCAGCGCGTTGCGGCGCTTCGCCCGGCCGTGGTCATCGCCTACGAGAACTCGGCCTATCACACCTTCGCGGCCGCCAAGGCCGTGGGCGCGTACTGCGTGCTGGACGCGGCGTCGGTGCACCAGCGCCTGAGCGGCAGGCTGCTGAATCGGGTCGAGACCCCGTTCTACAAGGAAATCAACCGCCGCAAGGATGCGGAGGTCGAACTCGCAGACCTGGTGCTGACCTGCTCGCCGATGGCCGCCGACAGCTACGTCGCCGAAGGTGTGCCGGCGGACAAGATCAGGCCGCTGCTGCTGGGTGCCCAGCTGCCCTCGGGGCAGAACTTTGCGCCGCGCACGACGACGCGAGCGGTGCCGCGTTTTCTCTTCGCCGGGTCCTTGAGCCGGATCAAGTCGATCGACCTGATCCTGCAAGCCTTCACCAGCCTGGCGCAGGAAGGGCTCGCCTACGAGCTGCATTTCGTCGGTGGCGCGGGCGGTGCCGACCTGATGGAGTCGTTGAGGGCAACGCCCCACGCCACCTATTTCCCAGGCGTCCCGCAGAAAGAGCTCTACCCCTTGATGGCCGAAGCGGACTGCCTGCTTCTGCCGTCGCGCTTCGACTCCTTCGGCATGGTCGTGGCCGAGGCCATGGCCTGCGGCACGCCCGCACTGGTGTCGACCTTCACGGGCGCCAAGGCCATCATTGAGCAGACACCCGGCAGCGGCTGGATCGTCGAACCGACGATGGAGGCGATTCGCGACCAGGTGCGCGCCCTGCTGCTCGATCCCAGCCGACTCGCGCAGGCCAGGGCGCACGCGCACCGCGCCGCCGAACCCTTCAGCTGGCAGGCCTACCGGGCGCGTGCGGCGTCGCTGCTGGGCGGTATGCTGCGCTGAGCAGTCGACCGATCCCATGACGCCTTCCCAACGCATCGCCCAACTCCCCACTCCATCGCTCACACTTCGACGCCTGAAACGGCACAAGGCCGCACTCGCCTCGCTGTCCCTCGCCTTGCTGATGGCAGCCTGTGCGCCCCTGCAGAGGCAAGCCATCACCGCACCGCCGCCCGCGGAAGTGGCTGCCGCCCAGTCTCGATGGCAGCCGGAACTCCAGGCTTTCGCCGCGGCCGATCGCACCATCGCGCCGGGCGGCGTCGTGGCGGTCGGCAGTTCGACTGTCCGTTTCTGGACCACGCTACCGAAGGATTTCCCGTGGGTGCCGGGTGGTGTCGTCAATCGCGGCTTCGGCGGATCGACGCTGCATGACTGCAGCCTGCTGGTGGAACCGCTGGTGCTGCGCCTCGCGCCGCGCCACGTGCTGCTGTACGCGGGCGACAACGATCTTGCCGAAGGTCGCACGCCGCAACAGGTGCTCGAAGACCTCCAGCGCTTCGTGCGCGCGGTGCGGGCCGAGCTGCCGGCAACGCGCATCTCCTACATCTCGATCAAGCCCAGCCCGTCACGCGAGACGCTCCTGCCGGCAATGCGCGAGGCGAATGCCGCCATCGCGGCCTGGCTCAAGACGGTGCCGAACACCGATTTCATCGACGTGTTCAACCCGATGCTCGATGCGAACGGTCGTCCCAGACCGGCGCTGTTCCTACCTGACCAATTGCACATGACCGCCGAAGGCTACCGGCTGTGGCAGCAGGTGGTCGCCCCCTATCTCGGCGCGCCCTGAGGATTGCGCATGTCCCGGCCCCGGCGCTCGATCCACAGCGTCAACCGTGCGACACCGTAGAGCCAACCGAACACCGCGACCAGCAGCAGGGCGTCACCCCACCACGGGCGGGCGAGCTGGTCGTCACCGAACAGGGCCAGCGTCAGCAGCACCGCAATGAGGTGCGCGCAGAACACGGGCAGCGACGCGGCACCCATCGCTTCCAGCGGCGCAGGCCGCGGCAACCACCGCGCCAGCGCCGGACCGAAGCGCACCGCCAGGACGCACAACGCCAGCAGATTCAGCAGGCGAAGCGGCCCCAGTTGCCATTTGTCGAACCACAGGTTGCGCTGGATGTCTGCGCCGAACGGCGCTTGCCCGTGCTCGCCGAAGTGCCGCCACAGCAGCCCCCACAGCGCCACGCCGGCGGCGAGGGTCACCACGGCTGCCGGTAGCCGCAGCGGCTGCGCGTCCGGCGCGCTGCGGCTCGCACCCAGCCAGAGGCCGCCACACCACAGTAGTTGCCACGCCAGGGTGTTGAATGCGCCCATCTCGTGGAACGGCAACTCCATGTGGGTCAGCGCCACCGTCCAGCCGTAGATCCATTCGCTCAGGCCGAACTGGGCGCCCAGCCAGATTGCGGCGCTGATCGCCATTACGCCGGCCCAGCCGTGCCGCATGCCGAAGGCCAGCACCGGCGGGCTGACGAGCATGAAGAGGACATACATCGGCAGGATGTCGAGCAGCGCCGGTTCGTACAGCAGCAGCAGGCCGCTCCAGAAAGCGCGCTGCGGATGCGCGAGGTAGTACGAGACCAAGTCCTTCACCGCCGGCTGGTCGATCCGCACGCCGACCCGGGTGATCACGGTGAACAGGAAAAGCAGCGTCGCCGCCTGCGCCAGGTAGACCTTGAAGGCGCGCTTCCAGAACGCGCGCTCCATGGCGCCGACACCACGCTCACGCGCGACCCGGCTGTAGACCAGCCCGGCGGTGAATCCCGACAGCAAAACAAAGCCTTCGGCCGCCGAAACCCAGCCGAACGGCTGGCCCAGCGGATCCGTCAGGCGGGTCGGCAGGTGCGTCAAAGTCATGAGCACCAGCATCAGCCCCCGCAAGGCATCGATTTCCCAAAGGCGTCGCATCAAAGGGATGCGATGCTACGCTGCCCGCCCTGCATTCCGTCAGCCACACACAAGATCAAGGGAAAAATGCCCGTCAACGCGAGATCGCCCCTGACCACCGCTGGTCGCAGCCTGTTCGCCCTGTGCCTTCTGGCGGCAGCCATGCCAACGCACGCGCTGCAAATCGCCAGCCTCACGCCGCAAGGCGAAGTCGCCCGCATCCGGCAGGTGGTCGCCCGTTTCGACCAGCCCGCCGTGAATTTCGGCGATCCGAAGGCGCCAGCGCCGCTCACGGTGAGCTGCACCGATGCACAAGCCGGCAAGGGCACCGGACGCTGGACCGGCGAGAAGCAGTGGGTCTTCGATTTCGAGAGCGACCTGCCGCCCGGCGTGCGCTGCACCGTCACGCGGGTGGCCAGCTTCAAGTCGGCGAGCGGGTCGGCGCTGACCGGGCCGGAGCGCTACCAGTTCAACAGCGGCGGTCCCTTCATTCGCAGCTGGCAGCCGAGCTACGGAAAGATCGACGAGCAGCAGCTCTTCATGCTCGAGCTCAATGGCGCTGCGACGGCGCAGAGCCTGCAGGACAACGTCTGGTGCGCTGCCGACGGCATCGGCGAGCGCATTCCCGTCAGGCTTGTCGAAGGCGAGCAGCGCAACGCACTGCTGAAGGCCCTCGGCCGCGAGCGCGAGGCCGCGAAGGACGCCGGTCGCTTCGTCACGCTGCAATGCAATCGCACCTTGCCGCCGGGCGGCCGCGTGCAGATCGTCTACGGCAAGGGAGTCGCAACGCCCTCGGGCGTGGCCAACAACGTCGAGCACCGCCTCGCCTTCGAGGTGCGCGAGCCCTTCGCCGTTTCCTTCACCTGCGAGCGCGAGAACGCGCAGTCGGCCTGCCTGCCACTCCGGCCGATGGAGCTGCGCTTCAACGCCTCTGTCTCGCGCGCGCTGGCCGAGCAGATCACGCTGAAAGGCGGCGGCAAGGAATACAAGCCGAAGTTCGATGACAACTCGGCAAGCGCAGATGCGCTGGTCGACGGCGTGACCTTTGCGCCGCCCTTCCCCGAGCAGACGCAGTTCACGATCGAGCTGCCGGCGAAGTTCGAGGATTCATCCGGCCGCGCGCTCGCATCGCCCGCCAGCTTTCCGCTCAAGGTCGCGACCGGCGCGATGCCGCCGCTCGCGAAGTTTGCCGCCTCGCCTTTCGGCGTGATCGAGCGCCTCGCGGAGCCCGGCGGCGTGCCCTTGATGCCGGTGACGGTGCGCCGTGTCGAGCCCGCGCTGCAGGTGCAGGCGCTCACGCCGGGCAAGGTGAGCGATCTCAACCCGCGCAGCGACGCCGAGATCATTTCGTGGTTCCGCAAGGTGCGCCGATACGACAACAACTACACCGTGAGCCGCAAGTCGGCCGCGCGTGACGTGAAGGGCCCGTTGCCGAAGGTGATCGACAAGGATGACCGCAACGACGTGCAGACCCGCATGCTGTCGCTGCTGGGCGGCCAGGGTGGCGTGCGCACGCTGGACATGCCCAAGGCCGAAAGCGGCGATCCCCGCCCCTTCGAGGTGATCGGCATCCCGCTCACGCCGGGCTTCCACGTTCTCGAGATCGCGTCGCAGAAGCTCGGCGATGCCCTGCTCGACGAGCGCTATGGCAACGGGCGCACGATGTACGTGCGGACCACCGCGCTCGCAACCAATCTCGCGGTGCACTTCAAGCTGGGGCGCGAAAGCTCATTGGCCTGGGTCACCACGCTGGACAAGGGCAAGGTGGTCCCCAACGCCAGCGTGCGCGTGTCGAGTTGCGACGGCAAGGAGATCGCCACCGGCACCACCGACGCGGACGGCATCGCGCGCTTCGCGAGCATTTCGCCCAATCCCCCGAGCTGCTCCAACGACGAGGAGTACAGCGCCGACGCCTACTTCGTCAGCGCGCGCGCCAAGGACGCCGATGGTGTCGATGACCTCGCCTTCACCTGGACCGACTGGCAACGCGGCATCGAGCCGTGGCGCTTCAACGTCCCGACGAGCCAGGAGGCCGAGCCCGACCGCGTGGCCCACACCATCTTCGACCGCACGCTGCTGCGTGCCGGCGAAACGGTGTCGATGAAGCACCTGATCCGTACGGAGACGCGTGCAGGCTTCGGTCTGCCGGCAACCTGGCCCGACACGATGGTGGTCACGCACATCGGCAGCGGCCAGCAGTTCACGCAGCCGCTCAAGTGGCGCAAGACCGCGACCGGCGGACAGAGCGGCGAGAACACCTTCGAGATTCCACCAGCCGCCAAGCTCGGTCTCTACCAGGTCGAACTGCGCAGTGGTTCGGGCGACTCGGAACGCAGCTACAGCACCGGCCAGTTCCGCGTCGAGGAGTTCCGCCTGCCGGTGTTCGAAGGCCGCATCGCGCCGAGCGACAAGAACCCGCTGGTCGCGGCGACGTCGGTGCCGGTCGATGTGCAGATCAACTATGTGTCAGGCGGCGGCGCGGGGAGCCTGCCGGTGCGCGTGTCGGCGATGGTGCGCGGCAAGTCGCTGTCGTTCCCTGATTTCGAGGCCTTCAGCTTCTCGCCGCCGCGCAAGGAAGGCGGCGCGACAAGCAATGCCGAGGACAACGAATCGCCCGCCGACGACGCGCGCATCGTTGCCGACAAGCTGCCGCTCACGCTCGACCGCAACGGCACGGGCAAGGTCACGATCGACAAGATCCCGCCCGCACGGTTCACGCCGCGAGAACTGCTGCTCGAAGCGACCTATGCCGACCCGAACGGCGAGATCCAGACGCTGCGCAGCACGCAGACGCTCTGGCCCGCCGGGGTGATCGCCGGCATCAAGACCGAAGGCTGGGTCTCGACCAGTCAGAAGCTGCGCTTCCAGGCGCTGGCGCTCGATCTCGCCGGCAAGCCGCGCGAAGGCGTGACGCTCAATGTGCGCGCGATCGCCCGCATCACCACCACCAGCCGCAAGCGCATGGTGGGCGGTTTCTACACCTACGACAACAAGACCGAGACGAAGGAGATCGGCACCGTCTGCAGCGGCAAGAGCGATGTGCGCGGCCTCGTGCTGTGCGAGGCCGAGCTGAAGGAGCCCGGCGAGATCGAGCTCATCGCGATCGCAAGCGACAAGGACGGCCGGGAGAGCCGCGCATCGAGCACCGTCTACGTCACGCGGCAAGGCGAGCTCTGGTTCGGCGGAGAGGACCACGACCGCATCGACGTGCTGCCCGAGAAGAAGAGCTACCAGCCCGGCGAAGTCGCGAAGTTCCAGGTGCGCAGCCCCTTCCGTTTCGCGACCGCGCTGGTGTCGGTGGAGCGAGAGGGCCTGATCGAGACACACGTCGTGAAGCTCAACGGGCAGGACCCGACGGTGAGCCTGCAGATCAAGCCCGAGTGGGGGCCGAACGTCTACGTCAGCGTGCTCGCGCTTCGCGGCCGGCTGCGCGAAGTGCCGTGGTACAGCTTCTTCACCTGGGGCTTCCGCGCGCCGCGCGAATGGTGGACGGCCTTCTGGTACGAGGGCAAGGAATACGTCGCACCGACCGCATTGGTCGACCTGAGCAAGCCAGCCTTCCGGCTTGGACTGGCGGAGATCCGCGTCGGCACGCAGGCGCACCAGATCGACGTGAAGGTCGCGAGCGACAAGCCCAGCTACCCGGTGCGCGGCAAGGCGCAGATCACCATCACCGGCAAGCTGCCCGATGGCAAGCCAGCCGCCGGCGCCGAAGTCGCACTGGCCGCGGTCGACCAGGCCTTGCTGGAGCTGATGCCCAACGACAGCTGGAACCTGCTCGAAGCCATGCTGCAGCGCCGAAGCTGGGGCGTGAGCACATCGACCGCGCAGATGGAGATCGTCGGCCGCCGGCACTACGGCCGCAAGGCGGTGCCGGCCGGCGGAGGTGGCGGCAAGAGCCCGACGCGCGAACTGCTCGACACCTTGTTGCTGTGGAACCCGAAGATCGTGCTCGATGCCAACGGGCAGGCCACGGTGACGGTGCCGCTCAACGATGCGCTCACCACCTTCAAGATCGTCGCGGTCGCCGATTCGGGCGTGGGCCTGTTCGGCACAGGCCAGACCTCGATCCAGGCCACGCAGGACTTGCAGATCATCAGCGGCCTGCCGCCGCTGGTGCGCGAGGACGACCAGTTCCGCGCGCAGATCACCCTGCGCAACACCACCCAGAAGGACATGAAGGTCGAAGCCACGCCGCGCGCCACGCTGCTGACGCTCGAGCCACAGACGGTCGACATCCCCGCAGGCGAAGCGCGCGAGATCGCATGGATGGTGACCGCGCCGGCGCAGCTCGCGCAGTTGCGCGCCGAGGCCATCCTGTGGGAGATCGAAGCGCGCGATACGGTCAGCGGTGCGCGCGATGCACTGAAGGTGCGCCAGCGCATCGTGCCCGCGGTGCCGCTCACCGTGCAGCAGGCCACGCTGGCGCAGATCGACGGCCCCTTCACCCTCGACGTCGCAGCGCCGGCAGACGCCCTGCCCGGCCGCGGCGGCGTGCGTCTTTCGCTGCAGCCGAAGCTGGCCGAAGGGCTCACCGGCGTGCGCGACTGGTTCGCGGCCTATCCGTACATCTGCCTGGAGCAGAAGACCAGCAAGTCCATCGGCCTGCGCGACGGCAAGGCATGGCAGACGGTGGTGGCCCAGTTGCCGAGCTACCTCGATGGCGACGGCCTTGCGAACTACTTCCCGCCGCGCGACGGCGAAGCCAATCGGGGCAGCGACATCCTCACTGCCTACCTGCTCGCAGCGAGCCACGAGGCCGCCGCGCTCGATTCGGCCTTCGCACTGCCCGATGCGGCGCGCGCGCCGATGGAGCAAGGGCTGATCGCCTTCGTAGAAGGCCGCATCCAGCGCGACTTCTGGAGCCCCCGCAAGGACCTCGACGTGCGCAAGCTGGCGGCGCTCGAAGCCCTGTCGCGCTATGGCAAAGCCCAGGGCCGCATGACCGGCAGCATCACCATCGCGCCGAACCAGTGGCCGACGAGCGCGGTGATCGACTGGATCAACATCCTGCAGCGCGTGCAGGACGTGCCCCAGCGCCAGCAGCGGCTCGACGAAGCGACGAACGTGCTCAAGGCCCGCCTGAGCTACCAGGGCACGCGCGTCGGCTTCAGCACAGAGCAGGACGACCACTGGTGGTGGCTGATGACCAACGGCGACGTCAACACCGCGCGCCTGCTGCTCACGGTGATGGACGACCCGGCGTGGAAGGACGACATCCCCAAGCTCGCCAACGGCTTCATCGGCCGCCAGCAGAAAGGCGCATGGCTCACCACCACCGCGAACCTCTGGGGTGGTCTCGCACTCGAGAAGTTCTCGAAGAAGTTCGAGAGCACACCGGTGACGGGCATCACATCCGCGAGCCTCGGCGGTGCGAAAGCGCAGGTGGACTGGAGCAAGGTCGAGCGCGTGAAGACCACCGACGCCAGCGGTGCCCCGAACCAGACCACCGCCTTCGGCGCACCGGCTTCACCCGGCAACCTGCGCAACAACAGCATGTTCATTCCCTGGCCCGCCACGCCGGCCGCGCATGACACGCTGCTCGTGGCGCAGACCGGCAGCGGCAAGCCGTGGCTCACCCTCCAGTCGGTGGCTGCGGTGCAGCTCAAGGCGCCCTTTGCAGCGGGCTATGCGATCAAGCGCACGATCACGCCGGTCGAACAGGCGGTACCGGGCGTCTACACGCGCGGCGACGTGCTGCGCGTGAGCCTCGAAGTGGATGCGAGCACCGACATGACTTGGGTGGCGGTCACCGACCCGATCCCGGCGGGCGCGACCATCCTCGGCAGCGGCCTCGGCCGCGATTCGCAGATCGCCACGCAGGGAGAAAAGCGCAGCGGCCCCGGCTGGCTGGCCTTCGAGGAACGCAGCTTCGAGGCCTTCCGCAGCTACTACGGCTACCTGCCGAAGGGGCTCACCCGCGTGGAATACACCGTGCGCCTCAACAACGAGGGCGAATTCGCGATGCCGCCGACGCGCGTCGAGGCGCTGTATGCGCCGGAGATGTTCGGGGAGGCGCCCAATCCGCGCGTCAAGGTGGAGGCGCGCAAGTAGCCAGCTGCGCGGTGGCCGCGCTCATTCCACAAGGACGTATTCACCACGTTCACCGGCCCGGCGAGACTTCTCGCCCACCTTGACGCACAGGACCGGCTCCTTGCCGCAGACCGTCAAGGTGCCGGACTGCGTAGCGCGCAGGATGGCCGTACCGAACTCGGCGCTACCGCCGGCCGCGAGCAACGAACCAATGGCGAGTGCGATCAGGGCCTTCCAAACCAATGCGTGCTGCGCCCGACCCGCCGTTCGGCTCTGCTCGCGCAACGTGTCGGCTGCCGACAGGGCATGGCTGGTGGACTGCTGCAGTTGATGGTTGAACTGCCCCAGCGCCTGCTGCGCCCCTTGCGCTACCGCCGCCTGCGAGCCGTGGCTGATGGCCTGCATCGCCTGTTGTGTGAAGCGTTCGGCACCGCCGTGCAGACGCTGTGCGCCCTGTTGCATTGCGCCACTGCTTGCTTCGATGCGATTCAAGGCATCCATGCTGCGCGATTCGATCTCGCGCGCGATGTGCGCGAGCTTCACGATCAGCTGTTGGGTTTCGTGGATGTCACTGGTGTTGTTGTCGGTCATTCGTTCTTCCTCCCTGCTTTTCTGAGTCGCCATCACATCCGGATGGCGTGCGGCCTGTGAGCTGGCGCTTCCTGCAACTGCTGCTGTTGCTCCCATTGCTGCTGTTGCAAAGCATCCTGCGCGCGTTGGATTTCCCCGTAGCGCTGCACCTCCTGCTCCCAGGCTTGCCCTTCCGGTGAAGCCATGAACTGCTGCGACGTGCTCTCCAGCGCCTTGCTCCAGGTCACATCGTCGCCACTGAGCGAGGCGGCGTAGAGCTGATCGATCATGCGGTCCAGATCGCTCTTGGGCGCCGCGGCTTCGTATGTCCTGTCGATCGATGGAGACCCGATGCGGCGCTCCAGTTGCAGCTCCAGCTCAGGACTCATCGGGTCTTTGGCATGGCACTCGCGCACCTCGCCGGTCCGGCACAGGGCGTCCGGGCCAAGGCCGTTGACGTGGTCGCGAAGGCCATCCGCGTCGTAGCCGCTAGTGCGATAGAAAAACGCATGCTGCTCGGAATGGTGGATGCGGAACAGGTCGGGGTTCTCGGGCACCGGTCGCAACTGCAGGATCGGTTGGTCACTCACCCGATTCATGTACTGCGCCGCCAGGTTGTAGCTGAGCACGCCCAGCCCATCGACGGCGTAGGTGTTGCCAACGTCGCTGTGCGCCCCGCTGACGGTGACGTTGAGCGCGCGGCCATCCTCGCTCAAGCCCGCCGGAATGTGGTCGGTGGACTTGAACAAATCGCGGCGCTCGTGCTCCGCAGTCACCTGCAGGACCGACATCACCGAAGGCGGCAAACGGCGGTCGTGTTCCTCGATGCCCGTGGACACCGGGTCCAGCAGCAGTGCGGCCTGGATGGTTTTGCCCGGTGCGACCAGCGGGGGCTTGGTGTATTCGGCGTGAGTGATGAGACCTTCCCCATCGCGAACAATTTTGGCGTCCGTCGGGTTCTGGATGCCGCGCTGTTCGATCATTCGCGTCAGCGCGGCTGTCTGCTCTGCGCCTCGGCTGAAGCCAATCCCCATTACCCGGATTTGAGCGTTCGGATCTTCCTCTAGCCAGTTGTACGCTTGTTCACAAAACTGGTGGTAAGCCGTCTCTACCCTTCTCTCGAAGGTATAGCCGTTGACGCCATCCGGGATGCGTTTGAGCGGGTTGTCCTGGGTGTAGATGCCTTCGACGTAGCCGCTGGCAATGTTTTTGATGCCTTGGTCCTTAAGCTCTTCAATTTCACGATAAACCCTCGCCACGATGCTCCGGTTCTCCGGCGCATCCTTGTACAGGCTGTTGCCCGTTCCATCCTGCGCGGCGATGTAGAGGCGCTCGCGCGGATTGCTGGCATGCAGCAGCACAGGCACTCTCATTTGCGTCAGATCCGCCTCCGCCCTCGCGTAGCCCGCTATCTGCTCTTGAGTGGCCAGATCGGTGTCCACGCCGTCCGCCTTCTTGCTCATGCTCCCCATCATTGATGCTCCTTGATGGTGTTGTCGTTAATAGGTCCGGCTGAATGCCTTGATCAGATCGCTTCGGGAAAAGCTGTACTTGTTGCCAGGAATCTGGGCTTCCTTCGTCGAAACGAATGCCCGCATATAGACATTGATCGTGCGGTCGTTGACCTCCAGGATGATTCCCGGCGTGATGCTGCTCGTATTTGGCGAAACCTCCTCCCGCACGAGGTTGTGAAGGACCAACTGGTCCTTGAAGATTTCCGCCATGTCGATCTCCGCGCGCAATGGCGTGCCGTCCTTCGATCGCCAGGTCACCACGGCAGGCGGCGGAAAGTTCCGGATCGGGCCGTAGCTCGCGCCCAGATTGTTGGGGTACTTGTCTCCGATGGATGCCGAAGACAGCTTCAGCTCGCCATCGGGCTCTTCACGCCAATAGTGACCGTATTTGATGTTGCAGCCATACGCGCTATAGCAGGATGTCCCAAACCAATGAGCAGTGAATCTCAACGGCCAGTCCGCAACGACTTCGGAAGAAGGCGAGGCGCTTTCAGACGACGCAGAGGAGTTGGCTGGATTGGTCATGGCGTTTTGGCATCCTATCAATGCGAGTGAAGTAAAGAGTGCGGCCGCCCAAGGGCGACCTCGTATGGGCGGTTGTCGATGTTCGGTGTCACAGCCAGCGTCCGCGCCGTCCGGCCTCTTGTTCATGCTCCCCATGATCGTCCCTTGATGGTGTTGTCGTTGGTACGTCCGGCTGAATGCCTTGATCAGATCATTTCGGGAAAAGCTGTATTTGTTGCCAGGAATCTGGGCTTCCTTTGTCGAAACGAATGCCCGCATATAGACATTGATCGTGCGGTCGTTGACCTCCAGGATGATTTGCGGGTCAGAGACGCCCCCTTTTACAGAAGTCTCTTCACGCTTAAGGTTGTGAAGGACAAATTGATCCTTGAAGATTTCCGCCATGTCAATCTCCGCATGCAATGGCGTGCCATCCTTCGATCGCCAAGTCACGAGAGCAGGCGGCGGAAAGTTCTGGATCGGACCCCAGCCTGCGCTGAGATTCTTGGGGTACTTGTCTCCGATGGACGCAGAGGACAGCTTCAACTCATCATCGTTGTCGATGCGCCGATAGTTGCCGTACTTCACCTTGCAGCCGTAGGTGCTGTAGCAAGACGCGTCGAATTTGTGCCAGAAGAAACGCAGCGGCCACTCCGCCGCATCAGCATCATGCCCGCCACCGGACGCAGGTGACACTCTGGCGGGGGATGCAGGAGGATCAGTTGGATGGGTCATGGCGTTTTGGCATCCTGTCAATGCGAGTGAGACGATGAGTGCAGCGCCCCATCTCAGTTTTCGAGCCGATGGGCGACCTTCGACGAACGAGTCAGCCCCCTGCCGTCGGCCTCTTTATGCTCCCTTTGCATGAGCGGCGCTCCTCAAATGCCGCAAATCATAGAGCCTCAATTCCGAAAAATAACCAACCCCTCGAATTAACAATTCAATGAACATTGCAACTGAATTGCAAATCAAACCCATGCCGGACATTTCCAGCGCAAACTCAATCAATTTTCGGTATCCTTACGAGACAAAAACTATCGGAATCTGTCACTGTGAAGTTGCGCTCGCTTGTCACCTTTTTTATTCTTCTCTGGTTGGCCTCTGCAGTCGCGGTCCCTTATTTCGCGGGGGACCTAAGTAAGGCCGGCGATTTCGGCTCCAGCTTCGGCGGCGTGTCGGCGCTCTTTTCGGGGTTCGCGCTCGCCTTGGCCATCTATTCCATGGTCCTGCAGCAGAAGCAAAGCGCCGAATTCGAGCGTGTCACGCTGGGCGCGCTTGAACAGCAGGCCTCAGCCATCAAGCTAATTGAAGAGAGTCTGGCCCAGCAAGCCAGCACGGCCCGAACAACAGCGCTCACCGCATTGATCGATCACGAAGAGCAGCGCGTAGAAACATTGCGCCAATGGGGCAGCATGGCGGGTGACGAGAACAAGTACAGCAACGGAATCAAGGCTGCTCAAAACAGAATGAGCCAGTACCATGCGCAGCTGCGCGAGCAGGCTGGCGCGTAGTCTTTTCCTTCCCATTCCAGGAGCGTGGCGATGTGCAGAAGCATCAAGACCCTGTTCAACTTCGAACCGCCTGCGACCGAAGAAGAAGTCCGCGCCGCAGCCCTGCAGTTCGTGCGCAAGCTCAGTGGCTTCGCGCATCCGTCGAAGGCCAATGAAGCGGCGTTCGATCGCGCGGTCGAAGATGTCGCCGCCGTCGCGCGCACGCTCATCGGATCGCTGGTGACGACCTCGGAACCGCGCGACCGCGAAATCGAGGCCGCGAAGGCCCGCGAACGCACGGCCGTCCGCTTCGGCCACAGCCACTGAACCCTGTCCCCCGCAGCCAAGGAGTTCCATGTCCATGCCGACCGTCGAACAGATCCAGCAGATCCTCGATCCGATCTTTCCGGGCCTGATGGGGGTGCGCCTCGTCACGCTGGAGCCGGAGCGCGTGGTCGCGAACCTCGTGGTGCGGCCGGATCTCTGCACGGCGGGCGGCATCATGCATGGCGGCGCGTACATGGCCTTCGCCGACACGCTGGGCGCAGTGGGCACCATCATCAACCTGCCGAAGGGCAAGCGCACCACCACCACCGATTCGAGCACCAAGTTCATCGGCGGCGCGAAGGTGGGCACCACGGTGACCGCGGAATCGGTCGCACTGCATCGGGGACGCACCACGATGGTGTGGCAGACCACCGTCAAATCCGAAGAAGGCAAGCTCTGCGCCGTGGTGACGCAGACGCAACTCGTGCTGGAGGGCTGACATGCGCACTCTGCTTTTCATCCTGGGCGGCTTCGTGCTGCTGGCGGTGTGCCTGGGCGCCGGCAAGTCGATGTCGGGCGGCTTCGGAGACGGCATGCGGATGAGCATCATCGCGTTCGCGGCCCTCTGGTTCGTGATCGCGGCGGCGAACATGTGGTTCGGCGTCGCCAAGGCCGGCTATTCGTTCGGCGAAGAGCTGCCGATCTTCCTGCTCATCTACCTGCTGCCGCTCGCGGGCGCCGCCTTCGTCGTGGTGAAGTGGAAGCTCTTCTGACCCACCCTTGAGCGCTTCGTCCGACTTCGCCGAGTTCGTCAAGGAGCAACTGGCATCGATCCACGGCCTGCAGGGCAAGCGCCTGTTCAGCGGCGTGGGGCTGTCCGCGCACGGCGTGCAGTTCGCGATGATCATCGACAACGTGCTCTATTTCGTGGTGAATGACGCCACGCGCCCGGCGTACGAAGCCATGGGCAGCCAGTGCTTCTCGTACACGACGAAGCTGCGGCATGTGGAGGTCAAGCGCTACTACGCGGTGCCCGGCGAAGTCATCGAGGATCACCAGCGGCTTGCCATGCTGGCACGCGAATCGCTGGAGATCGCTGCGCTGCCCCGGAAGAGTGCAAAGCCGAAGCCCCGAAAGACGGCGAAGGCTGCGCGCTAGCATCCCGGGTCATCCCCAATTTCTGAAGGTTTCCGCATGTCCATCCAACTCTGGCTCGCCTTCGTCGCCGCTTCCGCAGTGATGCTGGTCATCCCCGGGCCGACCATCCTCACCGTCATCAGCTACTCGGTGGCGCATGGGCGCCGAGCGAACGTGCCGCTGGTGGCAGCGGTCGCGCTCGGCGACTCGACCGCGCTGGTGCTCTCCCTGCTCGGGCTGGGTGCGCTGCTCGCCACCTCGGCGTTCTGGTTCATGGTGATCAAGTGGGTCGGCGGGCTGTACCTGCTGTACCTCGGCGTGAAGCTGCTGCGCGCAGGCATCTCGCCGGCGCAACTCGCTGCGCCGGCCGCACCCAAGTCGCGCTGGCGGCTCTTCGCCAACACCTGGCTGGTGACGGCGCTGAACCCCAAGGGCATCGTGTTCTTCGTCGCCTTCCTGCCGCAGTTCATCAACCCGCGCGCGGACGTGACGCACCAGCTCTGGATCCTCGCGATCACCTTCGTCGCGATGGCGACGCTCAACGCCACGCTCTACGCGGTGTTCGCCGGTTCGGCGCGCAGGCTTCTGGCCTCCCCGCGCGCACAGCGGCGCTTCAACATCACCGGTGGTTCGCTGCTGTCCGCGGCGGGCGTCTGGGCGCTGCTAGCCCGCAGGCCGGCATGAAGTACACCGGCCCGCTGCCTACGCACGGACGGTTCGACTACGCACCGATCACCCGTCGCGCGGACCACGCGTGGCCCAACGGCGCGCGGCTGGCGGTGTACCTCGGCCTCAATCTGGAGCATTTCGCGTTCGGCGAAGGCATGGGCGCGTGCATCGGCCCCGCGTCGCCGCATCCGGACGTGCTGAACTTCTCGTGGCGCGAATACGGCAATCGCGTGGGCGCGTGGCGCTGCCTCGAGCTTTTCGACAGCTTCGGCATGGTCTGCGGGACGTTGCTGAACACCGCGCTGTACGACCACTGCCCTGACCTGGTCGCCGCCTCGGTCGCTCGCGGCGACGAGCTCATCGGTCACGGCCACAGCAATGCGGAGCGCCAGGGCGACATGGACGAAGCCGGCGAGGCAGCCCTGCTCGCACGATGCCGCACGCGGATGCTCGCGGAAAGCGGCAAGGCGCCTGCGGGCTGGTTGTCGCCGTGGATTTCGGAGAGCCACCTCACGCCCGACCTGCTCGCCGAGGCCGGCTACCGCTACACGCTGAACTGGTGCCACGACGACCAGCCGGTGCCGATGCGCACTCGCAGTGGCCGAACGCTGTGGTCAGTGCCCTATCCGCAGGAGCTGAACGACATCCCGATGATCATCGCGCGGCAGATGGACGCCAAGGATTTCGCCCAGATGATCATCGACAACGCCGACGAGATGCTCGACCAGTCGCGCCGCCAGCCGCTGGTGATGGGCGTGGCGCTGCATCCGTACATCGTCGGCCAACCGTACCGCCTGCGACACCTGCGCCGCGCGCTGGCCCACCTTGCACGGCTGCGTGACGCGGGCGAGATCTGGCTCACCACACCCGGCGCGATCTGCGCGCACATGGCGACGGTCAGCAGTCCCGCCGCTGTGGCAAGCTAGCGCAGGCCGCTCGCGCGCGGCCGTGGCCGCCTTCATGTCGTCATCCCGCCTGTCAGTCTCGTTCCTGCTGCCCGCGCTCGTCCTCGTGCTGGCGCAACGCGCGTGGGCGCTCGCCACCTTCGATGAAGTGCGACGCGATTTCCGTCCGTCCGACACCCTGGTGCTGGACCGCGACGGCCAGTTGCTGCAGCGCGTGCGGACCGATCCAGCGGTCCGCCGGGGCCAATGGATCGCCCTCGCCGACATCTCGCCCGCGCTGCGCACGGCGATGGTGATGAGCGAAGACAAGCGCTTCTACGAGCACAGCGGTGTCGATTGGCGCGCGGTGTCGGCGGCCGCCTGGGGCAATCTCTGGAACACGCGCACGCGCGGCGCCTCCACGATCACGATGCAGCTCGCGGGGCTGCTCGACGACGACTTGCGGCGCAGCGGCGGCGGCCGCAGCCTCGGCCAGAAACTCGGCCAGACGGTCGCGGCGCAGCGTCTGGAGCAAACCTGGCGCAAGGACCAGATCCTGGAGGCGTACCTCAACATCGTCCCGTTCCGGGGCGAGATCGTCGGCATCGATGCGCTCTCGCGCACGCTCTTCGGCAAGGCACCGCACGGCCTCGATGCGCGCGAGGCCGCCGTGGCAGCCGCGCTGGTGCGTGCGCCGAATGCGAAGCCGGCGGTGGTCGGACAGCGCGCCTGCGAGCTGATGCGGGCGATGGAGCCCGGAAGCCGGCCGGATTGCGACGCCGTCGACATGTTCACCGCTGCCGCGTTGCAGCGGCGCGGCTTCGATGCGAGCGAAGGCATCGCACCGCACCTCGCGCGGCGCGCCATCGCAACGCGTACGGACAGCACGCATGGCGATGTCCGCACCACGCTGCGCGCACCGCTGCAACGCTTCGCGCTCGGCACCCTCCAAAGGCATCTGCGCGAGCTGCGCGGCCGCAATGTGGAAGACGGCGCGGTGGTGGTGCTCGACAACGCGAGCGGCGACGTGCTCGCGTGGATCGGCTCCTCGGGCACCCTGAGCCGCGCGGCGGAGGTCGACGGCGTGCTCGCCCAGCGGCAGCCCGGCTCCACGCTCAAACCCTTCCTCTACGCCGAAGCCTTCGCCGAGCGGCGCCTCACGGCGGCTTCGCTGCTCGACGATTCGTCCGCGCAGATCAACACCGCAAGCGGCCTCTACATCCCGCAGAACTACGACCGGCAGTTCAAGGGCTATGTCTCCGTGCGTACCGCGCTGGCAGCCTCGCTCAACGTGCCGGCGGTGCGAACCCTGGTCATGGTGTCGCCCGAAGCCTTCGCGCGGCAGCTGCGCGCGGCTGGACTGCCGCTGGCGCAGAGCGGCGACTACTACGGCTACAGCCTTGCGCTCGGCAGCGCGGAGGTGTCGCTTCTCGCGCTGACGAATGCGTATCGCACGCTGGCCAATGGCGGCTGCTTCGGCGAGACGCGCTATCTGCCGGGGCCGGCCACCCCGCAGGCTGCGGGCGCGCAGGCGATCGATCCGCGCGCGGCATTCATCGTGGGCGACATCCTGAGCGATACGAACGCACGCGCCCGCACTTTCGGGCTGGACAGCGTGCTCGGCACGCGCTTCTGGACCGCCGCGAAGACCGGCACCAGCAAGGACATGCGCGACAACTGGGCGATCGGCTGGTCGCAGCGCTACACCGTCGGTGTGTGGGTCGGCAATGCGAGTGGCGCGCCGATGTGGGACGTCAGCGGAACCAGCGGCGCCGCGCCGGTCTGGGCCGAGGTGATGGGCTTCCTGCATCGCGGCGTGCCGAGTCGCGCGCCAGCACCACCCAATGGCGTGGTGCAGAAGCAGGTTCGCTTCGGTGACGAGCTCGAAGCGGCGCGCAGCGAATGGTTCATCGCGGGCACGGAGCAGGCTGTATTCACGATCGCGCCGGACGCAACTGCGGCGTCGGCGCCACGCATCACCTCACCGGCAGACGGAACCATCATCGCGATCGATCCGGACATCCCGCCCGGCAGCCAGCGCGTTCGCTTCGATGCCGACGGCCGCGCGCTGCAATGGCGAATCGACGGCAAGGCCTTCGCGCGGGGCAACACCGCGCAGTGGCTGCCCTGGCCGGGGCGACACCTGATCGAGCTCGTCGACGCGCAAGGCCAGGTGGCCGACAGCATCCGCCTCGAAGTGCGCGGTGCGGGTGTAGCGACACGGGCCAAGGCCACGAAGAACGCCAGCCGCTGATCTGTGCAAGTGGGCGGTTTCGTCCGACGACTGTCAGCGCGGACCGACGCCGCCGAACCCCCGAATGGCGGACAGCGTCTGCGTCCGCCAGCCCACGGCGACCGGGGCAGGATGCCGCTGGAGCCGATGACCCCCGAGCGCTATAACTTTTCTAACAGTCGCCATCACACCAAGGGGGTGCGAGATGTTGATAACGATGAGAACCGTGCCGAAACGGCAGGACCCGCAAGTCGTCATCGAGTGGATTCGCGCATGCATCTGGGCGAGCGTCGAGGGCTGGCCCTTCTGCCCGCTCAAGTAGATGAGCTGCCTAAGCCGGCGTCGACTCTCGCGCCCTGCGCGCTTCGTAGGCCTTGAGGTGCGCATGCGCGACGCGCAGCAGCGACAACGAATCGCTCGCGCCACCACGTCGCAGCAGGTCGCCGACGATGTGATCCGCTTCGATGGGGCTCCCGCGTTCGATGTCCTTGAACATCGAGGCCGTCATGAGTGAACCGGGTGTGGTAACGACCGCACGTGCCCTTTCGATGGCCACGGGCCGCAATGCAAAGCCATTGCGGGCGGCGATGGCGGCGCATTCGTCGACCATGCCAACGCAGAGATCCGTCGCGCCGGCTCGCACGATGTCGCCAACCGCCGCGCGCATCAGACAGGTCATGCTGGCCGCCGAAGCGATCAGCACCCATTTCTCCCACATGTCCTGAAGGATGTTGTCCGAGGCGACGGCATCGAAACGCGCCTTGCCGCAGGCAGCTTCCAGTGCACTCATGCGCGCGGAACGCGTCCCGTCCAGTTCGCCGTAGGTCAATCCGTGCGTGTCGTTGAGATGCAGCACAGCGCCCCGCTCGTCGAGCACTGCCGAGATCATGCAAAGCCCGCCGAGGATTCGCTCCTTGCCGAAGCGCTGCGCGAGATCGTCGAGATGCCGCAAGCCGTTGAGCACCGGCAGGATCGCCGTGCCCGGGCCCACGGCGGGCGCGAACGACTCCATGGTCTCCGCGAGGTCGTAAGCCTTGCAGCCGACGATCACCACGTCGTAGGGCCCCGCGATGTCCGCGCTTTGCACCGATGGCGGCGAAGGCAGGTGGAGATTTCCGTGCGGGCTCTTGATCACCAGCCCGGTCTTCGCGAGCTGTGCTGCGCGGCGGGGGCGCAGCAAGAAAGTGACGTCTTCGCCCGCATCGAGCAGCCTGCCGCCGAAATATCCGCCGAGCGCACCCGCGCCCACCACCAGGAATCGCATCGTTGCCTTCCGTCTCCTATTTGACGACCATCATTGTGAACGGCCAGACGTAGGCTTGCAGGGTCACGAAGATACCGACGAGCGATGCCAGCGCGATGGAATGGAAGAACACGTAG
This sequence comes from Variovorax sp. Sphag1AA, assembly GCF_014192575.1. GTDB lineage: Bacteria > Pseudomonadota > Gammaproteobacteria > Burkholderiales > Burkholderiaceae_C > Variovorax. The sequence continues at coordinate 709,523 of NZ_JACHYC010000004.1, forward strand.
CGCAGGATGTCGCCCTCGTGGTTGAACCACCGCGTGGCGGTGGATGCGACCACGATCGACTGCGCATCGATCATCTTGCCCATCACGCCGCCCGAGCTGTTGGCAGCGCCCATGAGGTTTGGCGAGAGACCCAGCTGGTCGGCCGCAACCTTCTGCATGCCACCGAAGAGCACGTTCGATGCAGTGTCCGAACCAGTGAGCGCCACGCCGAGCCAGCCCATCAGGGTGCCGAAGAACGGATAGAGCACGCCAGTGTTGGCGAATGCGAGGCCCAGCGTGCTGTCGAGGCCCGAGTAGCGCGTGAGCGTGCCGAGCGCCAGCATCAGCGCGATGGTGAGCAGCGAATACTTCACCAGGTTGAGCGTGCGGCCGTAGGCGACGACGAGCTGCCCGACGCTGTACTTGGCGACCAGGCCGCCCACGATGGCCGCCAGCAGGATGCCGGTGCCCGTGGCCGACAGCAGCGTAAAGGCATAGACCGCGCCTTCCTTGGTCGGCCCCGGGACGACCGGCGGCATCTTCTCGACAAGGTTGTGCAGTCCGCCGATCGGGAAGTTCGGCGCGAAGAGGCCGTTGAGCCAGGTCTTGACCGGCGGCAGGCCCCAGATGAACACGAAGACGGTCATGATCGCCCAGGGCGTCCATGCGCGCACCAGCTCGGCCTGCGAATGAGGCGTGCGCTTGGCTGTAGCGGTGGCTGCCGGCGTGCCGCTATCGTCTTCGTGCCCCTTGAGCGATACCGAACGCCAGATGTTGCGGGGCTGCCAGACGCGCAGGAAGAGGATCAGCGACACCATCGAGACGATGGCCGCGATGATGTCCACGAGCTCCGGCCCGATGAAGTTCGAGACAAGGAACTGCGGGATGGCGAACGAGACGCCGGTCACCAGGATGGCGGGCCAGATCTCCATCATGCCCTTGCGGCCCGCGAAGGCCCAGATCAGCCAGAAGGGCACCAGCAGCGAGAAGAACGGCAACTGGCGGCCGATCATCGCGGTGACCTCCATCAGGTCATAGCCATGCACCTTGGCAAGCGTGATGACCGGGGTGCCCAGCGCGCCGAACGCGACCGGCGCGGTGTTGGCGATCAGCGAAAGGCCCGAAGCCGCCAGCGGCGAGAAGCCGAGGCCAATGAGAATCGCGGCCGTCACGGCCACCGGTGTGCCAAAGCCGGCTGCGCCCTCGAAGAACGCGCCGAAGGCAAAGGCGATCAGCAGCAGCTGGAGACGGCGGTCCTCCGTGATGTCGGAGAGCGAGTCCTGCAGCACCTTGAAGCTGCCGTTCTGCTCGGCAAGCTGCTGCAGGAAGATGATGTTCAGGACGATCCAGCCGATGGGCAAGAGGCCCGTCAGACCACCCAGGAAGGCCGCGCGGCCCGCGAGGCCGGCAGGCATGCCGAAGGCGACGATGGCAATGATCAGCGCGCTGATCAGGCCCAGCCCTGCGGCGATGTGCGCCTTCATGTGGAGGAAGCCGAGACACACCAGCATCACGACGACCGGGATGGCCGCGAGTGCCGTGGAGAGCACCATGTTCCCGAACGGGTTGTAGACCTGTTGCCATGTCATAGATGTCCGCCTTTTGTTGTCTGGAGTTGGTCGGAAGAGGCGCTGCGGATAATAGGCACCGCGTAAAGATCAGACAACCTAGGAGCCACCCCCAGTGCCAGACCTCTCCAAGATCACGAACATCGAAGACCTGCGAGCCATTGCCGAACGCCGCGTGCCGCGCATGTTCTATGACTACGCCGACTCGGGAGCCTGGACCGAAGGCACCTACCGGTCCAACGAAGAGGACTTCCAGAAGATCAAGCTTCGGCAGCGCGTCGCGGTCAACATGGAAGGCCGTTCGACCCGCACCACGATGATCGGCGAGGAAGTCGCAATGCCCGTGGCCATCGCGCCCACGGGGCTCACCGGCATGCAGCATGCGGACGGCGAGATCCTCGGCGCACGCGCTGCGAAGGCCTTCGGCGTTCCCTTCACGTTGTCGACGATGAGCATCTGCTCGCTCGAAGACATCGCGGAGGGCACGGACCGCCATCCCTTCTGGTTCCAGCTGTACGTGATGCGCGACCGCGAGTTCATCGAGGCGCTGATCGAACGTGCGAAGGCCGCGAACGTCTCCGCGCTCCAGCTCACGCTCGACCTGCAGATCCTCGGCCAGCGCCACAAGGACATCAAGAACGGCCTGACCGCGCCACCCAAGCCCACGCTGAAGAACCTCATGAACCTCGCGACCAAGCCGCGCTGGTGCATGGGCATGCTGGGCACCAAGCGCCGCACCTTCGGCAACATCGCAGGCCACGCGAAGGGCGTGAAGGACTTGTCTTCGCTGTCGTCGTGGACCGCCGAGCAGTTCGACCCCACCCTGAGTTGGGCGGACGTCGAATGGATCAAGAAGCTCTGGGGCGGCAAGCTGATCCTGAAGGGCATCATGGATGTGGAGGACGCGCGCCTCGCGGCCTCCAGCGGTGCGGATGCGCTGATCGTCTCCAACCACGGCGGACGGCAACTCGACGGAGCGCCCTCTTCCATCGCAGCACTACCGGCGATCGCCGAGGCGGTTGGCACCGAGATCGAAGTGTGGATGGACGGCGGCATCCGCAGCGGACAAGACGTGCTCAAGGCGCGTGCGCTCGGTGCGCGTGGCGTGCTCATCGGCCGCAGCTTCCTCTATGGGCTCGGCGCCTTCGGTGAAGCCGGCGTGACGCGCGCACTGCAGATCATCCACAAGGAACTCGACATCACCATGGCCTTCTGCGGCCGCACGCACGTGGACGAGGTCGACTCGAGCATCCTGCTGCCCGGCACTTTCTGATCAGGGTTACGGCGGCGGCTGACAACGCCTGCTCGTGCTGTGGGGCAAACTAGGGATTGCCCTAACAACACATAGAGAGGCGCCCTTTCATGAGCTCCGTCACATCCAGCGCGGGGTCGACCACCATCGACTCCGCGAACTCTCCACGCGCCTACACCAGCGAAGAAAAACGACATCGCATCTTTGCGATCATGGCGGCGTCGTCGGGCAACCTCGTCGAGTGGTTCGACTTCTACGTTTATGCGTTCAGCGCGCTGTACTTCGCGCCTTCGTTCTTTCCGAAGTCGGATCCGACGGCCCAGCTCCTGAACACCGCGGGCGTGTTCGCAGCCGGCTTCTTGATGCGTCCCATCGGCGGATGGCTCTTCGGCCGCGTCGCCGACCGGTATGGCCGCAGGACTTCGATGCTGATCTCGGTGACGATGATGTGTGCCGGGTCGCTCGCGATCGCATCCCTTCCCACCTACGCGGCCATCGGCGCGTGGGCGCCGTTCCTTCTGTTGATCTGCCGGCTCTTCCAGGGCCTGTCGGTAGGCGGCGAATATGGAACTACCGCAACCTACATGAGCGAGGTCGCGCTCCGCGGACAGCGCGGCTTCTTCTCGTCCTTCCAGTACGTCACGCTGATCGGCGGGCAGTTGCTCGCGGTGCTGGTGATCGTGATCCTTGAACAGCTCCTGAGCGAAGCCGAACTCAAGGCCTGGGGATGGCGCATCCCCTTCGTGATCGGTGCGATTGCCGCGGTCGTGGCGCTGTTCCTGCGTCGCACGCTTCATGAGACCCAGACGGAAGCGTCGCGGACCAACAAGGAAGCGGGCACGCTGTCGGGCATCTTCCGCCATCACAAGGCAGCGTTCTTCACCGTGCTGGGCTACACGGCCGGCGGTTCGCTGATCTTCTACACCTTCACCACGTACATGCAGAAGTACCTGGTCAACACCGTGGGCCTGCCGATCAAGACCACGAGCTACGTGATGACGTTCGCTCTCTTCGTCTACATGTGCATTCAACCGGTGTTCGGCGCGCTGTCGGACCGCATCGGGCGGCGCAACAACATGCTGCTGTTCGGGGGTCTCGGCGCGCTGTGCACCGTGCCGATCCTCACCGCACTCCAGAGTGTCTCCAGTCCGATGGTGGCCTTCGTCCTGATCATCCTGGCGCTGGCGATCGTGAGCTTCTATACATCGATCAGCGGCATCGTGAAGGCCGAGATGTTCCCGCCCGAAGTGCGCGCGCTCGGTGTCGGGCTGGCGTATGCGGTCGCGAATGCGCTGTTCGGTGGGTCAGCCGAATATGTGGCGCTGGGGCTCAAGTCGATCGGCCACGAGACTGCGTTCTACTGGTACGTCACGGCCATGATGGTGATCGCGTTCCTGGTGAGCCTGCGGCTGCCTCGGCAGGCAAGCTACCTGCACCACGATCATTGAGCGGAGTCAGGTCTCGGCTTCCCAAAGCCTTGGATAGCGGCTGACGAAGCCATCGCCGGTGATCTCCAGCAGCTCGGCATAGTCGAAGCGCGGCGAGGTGTACCAGTAGCCTGATTCGCCCCGCCGCTCGTAGCGTTGACTGAGTTCGACCAGGCTGCCGCTGTCCAGATCGAGCCACGCAGCAGGCGCATCGGCCGCCTCGCCTTCGGCGAGGTGCAGGCGCCGCAGCGGCAGCAGATTCGTTGCCGGCGTAAAGCCCAGGTCGAGATCGACGCAGTGTCCGAGGTCGGGCACGGGTGAATCGTTGAGCTTCCATGCCCCGTGCGCGTCATGCACGATGGAAAAGTCGATCTGCTCATTGCCGAGCCAGCCGCGCACCGTGCTCCACTGGGTGTGCCAGGCCCGATCGCAGCGCACCCGGTAGTGCAGTTGCGCAATGCGGCCGTCGTCATGCCGAAAGCCCGCCGCGCCATCGATCTGCCAGTTTTCGCCGTTGCGGTCGAGGCGACAGACGTCGTGCCCCGGAGCATCGAGGCGGCGCCAGAGCATGAAAGCGACGGGCTGCATACGACGCATGATGGCACTGGGTACCCGCTGTGCGCAACCCTGGGCAACCAACCAGCAGTAGCGCGACGAAAATGGCGTCCGTGACCCCCACGCCGATTCGCCGTATCGCCCATCTCGACATGGACGCCTTCTATGGATCCGTCGAATTGCTGCGCTACCCGCAGCTCAAGGGCCTGCCAGTGGTGATCGGCGGCGGGCGGCGCAAAGTCGACGAGGTCTTGCGTGATGTGCCCGACGGCGGGACGCTCGCCGATATTCCCCTTGGGGCCTTTCCCCTGCTCAAGGACTACGTCGGACGCGGCGTGATCACCACCGCGACCTACCCCGCGCGCCAGTTTGGCGTCGGATCAGCGATGGGGCTGATGAAGGCCGCGAAGCTATGTCCCCAGGCCATCATCCTGCCGGTCGATTTCGACGAATACCGGGCGTATTCCCGTCGCTTCAAGCAGGTCATCACGGAGATCGCACCGGTGATGGAAGACCGTGGCGTCGACGAGGTCTACATCGACTTCACTCACGTGGCTGGCGGACAGCGCGAGGGCGGGCGGGTGCTGGCGAGGCTCATCCAGAAGTCGATCTTCGAGGCCACGGGGCTGACATGCTCGATCGGCGTCGCGCCCAACAAGCTCATCGCGAAGATGGCGAGCGAGTTCAACAAGCCCAACGGCATCTCCGTGGTGTTCGAGAGCGATCTCGAGGGGCGCATTTGGCCGCTGCCGTGCCGCAAAGTCAACGGCATCGGCCCAAAGGCCGACGAGAAACTGCAGCGCCACGACATCCACACCATCGGCGAGCTCGCGGCACGCGATCGCGACTGGCTCATCGCAAACTTCGGCAAGGCCACTGGCGCATGGATGCACGAAGTGGCTTGGGGGCGCGACGACCGCCCCGTGGTCACGGAGAGCGAACCGGTCTCGATGAGCCGCGAGACTACCTTCGATCGGGACCTGCATGCTGTGCGGGACCGCGCCGAGCTGGGAGCCATCTTCACGCACTTGTGCGAGAAGGTGGCTGAGGATCTGCAGCGCAAGGGCTACGTGGGCAAGACCATCGGCATCAAGCTGCGCTATGACGATTTCAAGATCGCGACGCGCGATCAGACCATTGACCACTTCACGGCCGACGCCAGATCGATCCGGCAGATCGGAGGGCAGTGTCTGAAGCGAGTCCCGCTGGAACGACCGCTGAGGCTGCTCGGCGTACGCGTGGGTGCCCTGATGAAGGCGGGCGAGGTGGACGCCGCGAAGCTGGCACCCGCGAATTCGAGTAGGGGGCGCCAGGTCGCGGACGCCCTTGACGCCACGGCCCGGACGGCCTCGCTCTTCTAGCCAGGGCAGTCCGTGGTTCGGTGGCGTCAGCGTGCTGGGACGCCGTTCTGCCATTGGGGCCAGTTCGCGACGATGTGGTCCACGACGCGGCTGCCGACCAACTCGATGTTCTCCACTGTTTCTGCGAAACCGCCCGCGGTTTCCCCCGGCGCCGGGTCGAGATGCTGCAACGTGGTCTCGCGTGGATTGCCCTGGTCGAAGTTGACGGCGCCGCGCAGGCTCATCACCCGATCGGTTCCATGGGTGCGCTTGATCACAAGCGTCACCGCGGCGGCTTCCATTTCGGTGATGACATAGTCGTCCGCGCCGTACAACTTGGCGATGTACTGCGCCTGGTTCGACATGCCAGGGCCATGGAAGAACGTGTCACCCGTCATGTGCGTGCCGGTGCCGACGAATGGTGCGCGGCGCGCGGCGGCCTGTGGATAGCGAAGGCGGTAGGCGCGGGCGGAGTCCGAATCCTTCAACGGCGTGTCGGCAGAGAGCTTCATTGCCCACGCCACCAGTTCGGGATTCAGCTTGAAGCGGCGGTACTCCTCGTAGCCTTTGCGCGGCATGAAGGTTGGCTCTCCGGCCTTGTTTTCTTCGGGCGCCCAGCGATGGCCGAGGTCATAGTCGACCAGCCATGTGGCCCAGCTCACCTCCCCGATGGTGCCTCGAGAGGGCGGCGTTCCGGCCACGCCCGAAATGATGTAGTAGGTCTGCGAGAAATCGAACTTCGGATTCAGCAGGATCGCCTGCATCGAGGACGACGAATTCACCTTGCCCATGCCGAGGACCGCGCCGCAGACGCCGTCCGCGTTGCAGTACACAGGCTGTAGCGCGCCCGGAATGGTGATCGGCGTCGCGCCCTTCCAATAGCGCTCGTACCAGTGCTGGAACTCCCCGGCGCGATCGCCCGTGTTCTGCCCGATCTCAAACATCGCAGCGACAAAGACCTTGACCTTCACCGGCTCTGCCGTACGAGGCTGCGTGGTGGTAGCACAACCCGCGGTGAGCACGATGGATGCAGACAGAGCGAGAGCTCGGGTGCGATCGGACCAGATGAGCGACATAGATTTCTTTCGTTGGCAAGGAATGATGCGCGGACGCCAGCCAGCGGGGACGTACCGAAGGCCGATGCGGCGTCCTACAGCGACGGTCGAAGCGGATGAGCACTCTTTCAGGTACTCAGGCTCCACGATCGCCGTCGACCGGAATTTTCGCAAGGCCCATGCCCGCCATCGCACCGCACTTCGCTCCCGTTGCCAATGGGCTCGTGTACGTGGACTCCAGCATGCCCGGGCTTCGGCGCTTCAAGCGCGGGGCGGCCTTTCGCTATCGCGATGCGAAGGGGGCGTGGGTGCGAGATTCCGAAGAGATCGCGCGCATCCGGAGATTGGCCATCCCGCCGGCCTACAAGGATGTCTGGATCTGTCCCATTCGAAACGGGCATCTTCAGGCTACGGGCGTCGATGCGCGCGGTCGCAAGCAGTACCGGTATCACGAGGAATGGCGCGCGTTCAAGGACGAGACCAAGTTCGAACGCGTGGAGGCGTTCGGGCGCACGCTGCCCGCTATCCGCCGCAGGATTGCGCGCGATCTTCGAATCGAGCAGGGCAAGCCCTTGGGTCGCGAGTTGATCCTGGCGACGATCGTGCAACTGCTCGACACGACATTCCTGCGCGTCGGCAACGAAGAGTACGCAAGCAATGGGTCGTACGGGCTCACCACGCTTCGCAACAGACATGCAGACACGCGCGGGCGCGCCCTTGTTCTGCGCTTCCGCGGGAAGAGCGGCGTGCATCACGAGGCAAAGATTGACGATCCTCGGATCGCCAAGGTGGTTCGTCGCTGCCAGCAGCTGGCGGGGCAGGAGCTATTCCAGTACGAGGGCGATGACGGTGAGCCCAAGACCGTCTCGTCGACAGACGTCAACGACTACCTGCGCGAGATCGCCGGAGAGGACTTCAGCGCCAAAGACTTCAGGACTTGGCACGGCACGGTTCAGGCCTTGGAGATGATTCGCCTCAGATGCATGTACCCCGCCGCGAGCCCGAAGGGTCCGCCAGACCGGGTGAACATGAAGGAAGTCCTGTGCGCAGTCGCCGCTCGTCTCGGCAATACGCCTGCTGTTTGCAAGAAGGCCTACGTGCATCCGGCGGTGCTCGAACTCGCTGGAATGGTCATTTTGAATTCGACGGAATCGAGTGTGATTTGGGACTACATGGCATCCAAGGCGCGAAAGCGACGATATTTAGATGCGTCCGAGCAGCGGCTTCTCGAATTTCTCTCGGTATCGCGAATGCGCTCTTTGAGCGCAAAGTCGAAATGAGAATCCAAAAGCAAAAAGCCCAGCTGATTAGGCTGGGCTTTTTGGGGCTGTAAGAGCCTGACGATGACCTACTTTCACACGGGAACCCGCACTATCATCGG
>NZ_JACHYC010000005.1 GCF_014192575.1 Variovorax sp. Sphag1AA
ATTTTTCTTTTCTTCCCTCCGCTCAACTCGCCACACCCCGAAGGATCTAACTCGTCGCTGTGTTTTGCGGAGCCCTCGATTATGACAGAGTTTTTGAAGAATCGAGAAATCTTTGAAAATTTCTTTCTTCCTCTTCACCGTGCTCATTTAGCCCCGAGAGACCTCATAAGCGCTGTCACGTTCAGCGGAGCCTTGAATTATGGCACCGTTTTCGACCTTCCGGCAAGTCCGTCGGAATTTTTTGTTCCCCCCTCCTACTGCCGCGCGGTCCGGACGTTCTCAGGCAAGGCCTGCGGCCAGCTCGTGCGGAACGGGTTGATATCGAGCCCGCCGCGACGGGTGTACCTCGCATACACCGCAAGCTTGTTGGGCAGACAGCGGTGCCAGATGTCCGTGAAGATCCGCTCCGCGCACGGCTCGTGAAACTCGTTGTGATTGCGAAAGCTGACGATGTACGCCAGCAAGCCAGCCTGGTCGATCTGCGGTCCGCTGTAGCGGATCTCCACACTCCCCCAGTCCGGTTGCCCGGTGACAAGGCAATTGCTCTTTAGTAGGCGGCTGGTCAGCGTCTCCGTCACGGGTGGCTGGGTGGTGTCACTTGCCAGCAGTTCTGGCGCCGGCTGATATCGAGTGCACTCGATATCCAGTCGGTCCAGGTCGAGCCCGTCTAGTTCGTGCACCCGCTCAGTCTCGAACGCTGCCGGCGAGACCAACTTCACCCCGACGCTACCCTTGCGGTCACTCCCGCGCCAGACTGCTTCGCTCAAGTCGGCACGCAAACGCTCCCTAACGGCATCCTGATCCACGAAAACGCTGCTGTTGAAGCTGTTGAGATAGAGCTTGAACGACTTGCTCTCGATGATGTTCGGCGTCTCGCACGGCACAGTGAAGTGCGCGATCGCAAGTTGCGGCTTGCCACGAGGGTTGAGCCAGCTCAGTTCGAAGGCGGTCCAGAGATCAGCGCCAAAAAACGGCAGTGCGCCTTCCTTGATGCCCATCGCTTCGCGCTGCATCGCGCGTGCGATCGGGAAAAGCAGGCTCGGCTCATATTGATCGGCGTAGGCGGAAGCCCGGCCCAGCTGCGATTGTTCAGGGGTGTTGTCGAGGCTCATGATCGGCTCTGGGCAGTCTGTAGAAAGGGAACGATGTGCTGCAGGAGGATTTCGATCACGGGCGGCGGCAAATCGTGCCCCATTCCAGGAATGCCAACGAAACGCGCTCCTCGAATGCGCCGAGCCGTGTCCTCGCCGCACGCGATCGGGACCAGAGGATCGGCCTCACCATGCAGGACCAAGGAGGGGCTTTCTATTCGCGAGAGCAATTCGGCGCGCTCGCCGTCCGCGGCGATTGCAAGTATCTGCCGCGTGACGCCAGCCGGCCGATACGCGCGGCGAAGCGCACGGGCAATTCGGTCCGCCTGGATGCGCTCGTCCCGCGCATAGGCGGGGCTCGATATCAGTCGATAAAACCGAAGGCCGTGTTCGACCAAGGCAGCCTCGGTCCTGCTGGCAGGCCGCCGCAGGAGCGCGGCGGCGACATCCGCCCGCGGTCCCGGCAGGTTGCGCGCACCACTCGAACTCATGATGCTGACCAGGCTGGCCATCCGCCGGGGCGCGCTCGCGGCAAGGCGCTGCGCGATCATGCCGCCCATCGAAGCCCCGATGACATGAGCACGTTCGACACCCAGTGCATCAAGCACCCCGAGCGCATCGTCGGCCATATCCTGAAGCGAATAGGCCGAGCGCACCTGCAGCCCAAAACGCTGCCGAACGCTCTGCCAGATCACGTTACCCGTGCCCGCTTCATCGAAGCCCTGGCTCAGCCCAATGTCGCGGTTGTCGTGGCGGATCACCCGGAACCCGGCATCCACCAGAGTCTCGACGAACTCAGCCGGCCAGCCGATCAGCTGCATGCCAAGCCCCATGATGAGCAGAATCGCCGGGCGGCCTTCGCCGCCGCTGTCCTCGACCTCGATCTGGATGCCGTTCGCGGAGACTTTCATGCGGGTGCGCGCTCAGCCGTTCAATTGAACTCGCGCTCGCGCAACCATTTGGTGGCGACCCACTTCTCACCTGAAAGAACCGGCGCTCCACCATGCAAGGTGCGCGTCGCCGGATCCGGGCGCTCGTAGCTGAAGAAGACGCCCGTCCCACGTTTGGGTGCAACTTCCAGCCCTACGTCGGGGAAGGTGGTGGCGCCGCCCTGCTCGGGCTCGTGCAAATACATCACGAGTGTGGCGACGCGCTGGCCGCCCCGCTTCAGGATGATTGGCGTACCAGGCTCGCTCGGGTCGAAATAGTCGTAGTGCGGCCGATACTGCGCGCCGGGTGAATAGCGAAGGACCTGCAGCCCCTCGCCGAACTCCAGCGGCCACCGCAGCAGTGCGGCGATGCGCTTCTCGAGTCTTGCGACCACAGGGTTCTCTCCACGCTCGAAGAACATCCCGTCACTGGTCCGGTCGACGTTGAGCGCCTCGCCGCCCGTCTGCGTCTCGACAGTCAGGGAGCGCGCAAGCCGCTGGCGTGCCGCGGCGATCAATGCCTCGCACTCCTCGTCCGACAAAAGGTCCCCGAAAACAATGACGCGCGGATTCCGCATGGTCTGCAGCACGTGGACACGGCGGTCGCCCGCGTCGATGTAGAGCGGCGAGTTCGAAAGATCGGGCCCGGGCATCGCCTTCGTCGCTTCGGTCGTGCCAACGGCCTCCCGCTCCACTTCGGCCAGGGCCGCATCGGCCGCAGCATCGTGCCAACCGGCAGCCCGCATGGACGCGCGCAGGCTCGGGACCGAGTGGCCGGCAGCCAACTGGGTCGTGATCCACTCGCGAAGCTCTGCGCTGATGACTTGTCCTTGACTCATGATGCTCTCCGTCGAAACACCATCCGATCAGGCTTGGAGGCCGACGCGTCGAAACCATAGCCCTCGAGGTCGAACTTCTCCAGCGCCTTGGGCGTCGCGGCCTTGTGAAGGACCGCCCACCGCGCCATGAGACCGCGTGCGCGTTTCGCGAAGAAGCTCACGATCTTGTAGCGCCCTGGATCAGCCGCACCGGTGCCGCCCTTCCACTCTTCGAAAACGCACTCCACGACACGCGCCTTGAGCACGCCCTGATCGACTGACTTGAAATATTCCTGCGAAGCGAGGTTGATGACAACCGGCGTCCGATCCGCGGCAAGCCGCTCGTTCAGGTACTCGGAAATGCGACTGCCCCAGAACGCATAGAGATCCTTGCCATGCCGGTTGCCAAGCTGGGTCCCCATTTCGAGGCGATAGGGCTGGAGCAGGTCGAGCGGCCGCAGCACGCCATAGAGCCCGCTGAGGATGCAGACATGATCCTGCGCCCACGAAAGCTGGCTGGTCGTGAGCGTCTTTGCGTCGAGGCCGCCATAGACGTCGCCATCGAATGCAAGCGCCGCCTGCTTCGCGTTCCTGCTGGTGCCCTTCGATGACCACACCGCATAACGCGCCACATTGAGGGCTGAAAGCTTGTCTGACAGATGCATCAGTTCGGCGACCTGCTGGGGCGACTTCTCCCTCAGGATCTTGATCAGTTCCGCCGCTGGCCCCCTGGGCCCTTCGAAGCGGGGTTGAGTAGCCAGAAGAGTGTCGGGAACGGGGGTTTCGAAATCGAGGGACTTGGCAGGCGAGAGCAGGAAAAGCATCGGCGGATTATCAGCGGCGCATGGATGACCGCTCCGGGTCGCCGCAGTCGTGCCGTCGAATAAAATCTTTCCACTTCCACCCACAAGCGGCATCCTGCGGGATGCCGTTCGTTTTTGTACTGCCATGAGTGAGACCTTGCCCCAACCCGGCCTCGAAAGCCTGTCCAAATCCTTCGAACCCGCCGCCATCGAAGCGCACTGGGGGCCTGAATGGGAGCGACGCGGCTACGCAGCCGCGGGCTTCCGCGGCACTCAGAAGGCGAAGGAAGGCGCACCCTCCTTCGCGATCCAGCTTCCGCCACCAAACGTGACCGGCACGCTGCACATGGGGCACGCGTTCAACCAGACGATCATGGACAGCCTCACGCGCTATCACCGCATGGCGGGCGCCAACACCGTGTGGGTGCCGGGCACCGACCACGCCGGGATCGCAACGCAGATCGTCGTCGAGCGTCAGTTGCAGGAACAAAAGGTCAGCCGGCACGACCTTGGCCGGAAGAACTTCGTTGCGCGGGTATGGGAGTGGAAGGAAAAGTCCGGCAACACCATCACCAACCAGATGCGCCGCATGGGCGACACGGTGGACTGGAGCCGCGAATACTTCACCATGGACGAGAAGCTGTCGAAGGTGGTTACTCAGACCTTCGTGCAGCTCTACAACGAGGGGCTCATCTACCGCGGCAAGCGCCTGGTCAACTGGGACCCGGTGCTCAAGACTGCCGTGAGTGACCTGGAAGTCGAGAGCGAGGAAGAGGACGGCTCTCTCTGGCACATCGCCTATCCGCTGGAAGACGGATCGGGCTCGCTTACGGTCGCGACGACCCGTCCCGAAACCATGCTGGGCGACGTCGCCGTGATGGTTCATCCCGAAGACGAGCGCTACAAGCACCTCGTCGGCCAGCGCGTGAAGCTGCCGCTGGTCGATCGCCTGATTCCGGTCATCGCCGATGACTACGTCGACAAGGAATTCGGCACCGGTGTCGTCAAGGTCACGCCGGCGCACGATCACAACGACTATGCCGTCGGGCTGCGGCACGGTCTGGAAATCATCGGCGTGCTGACGCTCGATGCCACCATCAACGACAACGCGCCTGAAAAGTACCGCGGCCTGGATCGCTTCGTGGCCCGCAAGGCGGTCGTCGCCGATCTCGAAGCGCTAGGCCTGCTTGTCGAAACCAAGAAACACAAGCTCATGGTCCCGCGCTGCGCGCGTACCGGCGCCGTGGTGGAGCCGATGCTCACCGACCAGTGGTTCGTCGCGATGACCAAGCCTGACGCCGATGGTCAATCGATCGCGCAAAAGGCGATCGAGGCGGTGCGCTCCGGGGAAGTGCGTTTCGTCCCCGAGAACTGGGTCAACACCTACAACCACTGGATGGAGAACATCCAGGACTGGACGATCTCGCGCCAGCTCTGGTGGGGTCACCAAATCCCGGCCTGGTACGACGAGCAGGGCAACGTCTACGTCGCACACGACGAGGCCGAAGCGCAAGCCCAGGCCCCCGGCAAAAAGCTCGCGCGTGACGAGGACGTACTCGACACCTGGTATTCGTCGGCGCTCGTCCCCTTCTCTTCGCTCGGCTGGCCCGAGAAGAGCGAGGATCTTGACCTGTACCTCCCATCCACCGTGCTGGTGACAGGCTACGACATCATCTTCTTCTGGGTCGCCCGGATGATCATGATGACCAAGCACTTCACCGGCAAGGTGCCGTTCAAGCACGTCTACATCCACGGGCTCGTGCGCGATTCGCATGGCAAGAAGATGAGCAAGTCCGAGGGCAACGTGCTCGACCCGGTCGACCTCATCGATGGCATCGCACTGCCCGAGTTGCTCGACAAGCGCACGCAAGGTCTGCGCCGGCCCGAGACGGCACCCACGGTTCGCAAGAACACCCAGAAGGAATTCCCGGACGGCATTCCCGCCTTCGGCGCCGACGCCCTGCGATTCACCTTCGCATCGCTCGCGTCGCTTGGACGCAGCATCAACTTCGACTCGAAGCGCTGTGAAGGCTATCGCAACTTCTGCAACAAGCTCTGGAACGCCACGCGCTTCGTACTCATGAATTGCGAAGGCCAAGACTGCGGCCTGCGCGAGCACACCAAGGAAGAATGCGCCCCCGGCGGGCCGGCCCACGGCTATCTGAAATTCAGCCAGGCCGACCGCTGGATCACCTCCCAGCTGCAGCGCGTCGAAGCAGAAGTGGCGAAGGGCTTCGAGGAGTACCGTCTCGACAACGTCGCGAACGCCATCTACCAGTTCGCATGGGACGAGTTCTGCGATTGGTACCTGGAGATCGCCAAGGTCCAGATCCAGCAAGGCGACGACGCGCAGCAGCGCGCCACGCGCCGCACGCTGATCCGTTCGCTCGAGACGCTGCTGCGCCTGGCGCATCCGGTCATTCCCTTCATCACCGAAGAGCTCTGGCAAAAGGTTGCGCCAGTCGCTGGCCGGGCCGGCGATTCGGTCATGACGGCGGCTTACCCGAAGAGCCAGCCCGAGAAGATCGACGAGGCTGCAGAGGCCCATGTCGCCCGACTCAAGTCGCTCGTGGATGCCTGCCGCACGCTGCGCGGCGAGATGAACGTCTCGCCGGCCACGCGCCTGCCGCTCTACGCCGTTGCCGACGATGCGGCAAACGCCACGTTCCTGCGCGAAGCGGCGCCAGTGCTTCAGGCACTCGCCAAGCTCAAGGAAGTGAAGGTCTTCGACGACGAAGCGGCCTGGGCCGCAGCCGCTGAAGCCGCGCCTGTCGCCGTGGTCGGTAGTGCCCGCCTCTGCCTGCACATGGAAATCGACAAGGCCGCGGAAAAGGCACGCATCGGCAAGGAACTGGCGCGCATCGAAGGTGAGATCGCGAAGGTCAACAGTAAGCTCGGCAACGAGGCCTTCGTCGCGAAGGCGCCGGCAGCGGTGATCGAGCAGGAGCGCAAGCGGCTCACCGACTTCACTGCCACGCTCGAGCGCCTGCGGGATCAGCTTGTCCGCCTAGGCTGACAGACGTGTGGCCTGGCGGCAAATAGTATGTGAGCATGTGGGTTGAGCGTCCGCGACGCCGCCCACCTTTTCGATCTTCGTCTTCGATTCACACGAAATTCACATGTCCAACTCCCCGACGCGCATTCGCAAGGCCGTGTTCCCCGTAGCCGGCTTTGGCACCCGTTTTCTGCCGGCCACCAAGGCGCAACCCAAGGAAATGCTTCCGGTGGTGGACAAGCCCCTGATCCAGTACGCGGTCGAGGAAGCGTACGCCGCGGGCATCCGCGACATGATCTTCGTCACCGGGCGCAACAAGAGGGCGATCGAAGACCACTACGACGCCGCCTATGAGCTCGAATCGCAGCTCGAAGCCAGCGGCAAGAAAGAATTGCTCGCCATCGCGCGCTCGGTCATGCCGGACGACATGACCTGCTCCTACGTGCGCCAGCCGCGCATGCTGGGCCTCGGTCATGCGGTGCTGTGCGCCGAACACCTCGTCGGCAACGAACCTTTTGCTGTGCTGCTCGCTGATGACCTCATGGTCGGCCCGCAGGGAGGCGAGCCGGTGCTGGCACAGATGACCCGCGCATTCGAGAAGCTCGGCGGCTCATTGCTCGCAGTTCAGGAAGTGCCCCTGGAACACGTCAAGCGCTACGGCATCGTGGCTGGCGACGTGGTCGAGGAAGGCCTGGTCAAGGTCAACCGCATGGTCGAGAAGCCCAAGCCGGAGGACGCGCCTTCGCGCCTCGGCGTTGCGGGGCGCTACATCCTGACGCCGGCGGTGTTCGGCCACATCCGGAATCAACCCAAGGGTGCTGGCGGCGAGATCCAGCTGACCGACGGCATCGCCGCGCTGATGACCAAGGAATCGGTCTATGCGTACTCCTATGCGGGTACGCGCTACGACTGCGGCAGCAAGGAAGGGTTCCTGCAGGCGTCGGTCGAATTGGCTCTGGCGCACCCTGAAGTGGGTGCTTCGTTCCGCCAGTATCTGAAGAGCCTGGAGCTCTGAGCCTCAACTGCTGCGCCGCTCGCTCAGCGACGGCGCAGTACGTGAATGAACTCGTCGCCGACCGTCTGCTGGTCAACGAGATCGTTTCCGGTCTGCCGGGCGAAGGCCTGAAAGTCGCGCACCGAGCCTGCGTCAGTCGCCACGACTCTCAGCAGTTCGCCGCTATGCATCTCGTTGAGCGCCTTCTTGGCCTTGAGGATGGGCAGCGGGCAGTTGAGCCCGCGGGTGTCGATTTCCTTGTTCACTTGCATGTGATTTCCTCCTGCGCAGGGCTCAACTGGCGAGCCCGCGTCGGCGCTCCTCGTTCTCGGCGGCGGTAAAGAATATCGGCTCATGGCCGCGTGTACGAAGCCAATCAGCCAGCGCATAGCCGGTGCCGGCAGGCCAGCACTTCAGATCAGGCAGATCGTAGAGGCGGTAGTCCACGAGTTCGGGCGACAGCGACACTTCGCCGTGGGCCACCACGTGGTAGGCGATGATGACCTGGTTCATTCGCTGAAAGTCGTAGACACCCACCAGATTCACTTCGCTCACGTCGAGGCTGGTTTCTTCCTTGACCTCGCGCGAGATGCCTTCCTGCGGCGTCTCTCCGGCTTCCATGAAGCCTGTGATGAGCGCAAACATCTTGGCAGGCCATGCGGCATTGCGGGCAAGCAGCACCTGTCCGCCGTACTCGACGATCGCGGCTAGCACCGGCGTCGGGTTGTTCCAGTGCGTCCAGTCGCAGGAAGGGCAACGGAGGCGCGACTTCGGGCCTCCGTCCTCCAGCGCTTCGATATGAGCCAGCGGCGTGGCGCAGGAGGGGCAGAAGCGAGGTTGGTTCATGACTGAATGGCAGGGGAATCAGGCGGGGAAGACGCCGGTGGAGAGATAGCGATCACCGCGGTCGCACACGACGAAGACGATGGTCGCGTTCTCCACCGTCTTGGCAATCTCGAGCGCCACCCAGAGCGCGCCTGCGGCCGAAATGCCGCCGAAGATGCCCTCTTCGCGCGCGAGGCGCCGGCACATTTCCTCGGCGCTGTCCTGGCTGACGTTGACCACCTGATCGACCCGGCTCGGGTCATAGATCTTCGGAAGATATTCCTGCGGCCACTTGCGAATGCCCGGAATGCGCGAACCTTCATCGGGCTGCGCTCCAATGATTCGAACGGCCGGGTTCTTCTCCTTGAGGAAACGCGACACCCCGGTGATGGTGCCCGTGGTGCCCATCGCGCTCACGAAGTGCGTGATGCGGCCTTGCGTATCGGCCCAGATCTCGGGCCCGGTCGTCTCGTAGTGGATGCGCGGATTGTCCGGATTGGCGAACTGGTCGAGCACGCGCCCCTTGCCCTGCTGCACCATCTGCTCCGCGAGATCGCGGGCGTATTCCATGCCGCCACTCTTCGGCGTCAGCACCAGTTCGGCCCCGAAAGCCTTCATGGTCTGCGCGCGTTCAACGGAAAGGTCCTCCGGCATGATGAGGACCATGCGATAGCCCTTGATGGCGGCAGCCATGGCGAGCGCAATGCCGGTGTTGCCCGAGGTCGCTTCGATCAGCGTGTCACCGGGCTTGATCTCGCCGCGCTCCTCGGCGCGCTTGATCATCGACAGTGCAGGTCGATCCTTGACCGAGCCTGCAGGATTGTTGCCTTCGAGCTTGCCCAGGATCACGTTGCCGCGCTTCGCATTCGCTTCCGCATCGATGCGCTGCAGAGCCACCAGGGGCGTCTTGCCGATCGCGTCTTCAATCGTTGGATATTGCATGGGAGTCACTGTGCCATAATTTCTGGCTTCCTTCCTTCCCGCCCGGGTGGTGAAATTGGTAGACGCAGGGGACTCAAAATCCCCCGCCGCAAGGCGTGCCGGTTCGATTCCGGCCCCGGGCACCATCGCTCTTCAGCGGTGGTTTGGCGCATCAGGCGCCACATCCGAAGCCGCTCAGCGATCGGACCGAAGCCCCGACTCCACCGTCGGATAGCACAGCCGGACACGCAGCTCGCGCTTCAACCGGCTGTTATCGAGCCGGCGCGATTCCCCCATGAAGCTCAACAACGACAGCGGAAGCTGCGACTGCGCTTCCTCGCGCGCGATGCGCGGCGGCGGGGGCATTCCATACAGCCTGGCCGCGAGTTCGACGTAGTCGCCCATCTTGATCTCGCCGTCGTCGCTTGCATGAAACACGCGTTGCGGTCCGCCGCGCCACAGGGCGGACATACAGATGCGAGCGAGGTCGTCGGCATGGATGTGGTTGGTATAGACGTCGTCTTCCTCGCGAAGCACGGGCGTGCCGCGCTGGAGTCGCTCCCGCGGCGTGCCACCCTCGCGGTCGGGTGCGTAGATGCCGGGAATGCGCAGGATGCGTACAGAAACGCCCGCACGCCCGAGCCACCGCACGCTGCGCTCGGCGTCGACCCGTCGGTGCGCACGCGGCGTATCGGGCCGCACGGCACGGGCCTCCGTGACCCGCGCGCCGCCACAATCGCCATAGACCCCGCTGGTGGAACCATAGACCAGCGAAGCAGGCATCGACCGCAGGCGCAATGCCCGCACAAGCGCCAGCGTGCGCGTATCGCGCCACCATTCGCCGCCGTCGATGCGCGGCGGAGGCGCAAGGTGCAGCACACGGGTCGCGATACCTGAAAGACGCTTCAGAGAGGTCGGATCATCGAGATCCGCGACAATCGGCCTCACGCCCGCCTGTCGCAGCGCGTTGACGCGCGGCGGCGACGAGGTCGATGCGAGCACATTGACACGCCCGCGCAGCAGCCCGACCACCCGCAGCCCGACATCGCCGCATCCCACCACGAGCACGCGCTCCCGGCGGAAGCGCGAGGGCCTCGCGCCGAGAGGGCTGTTGATTGAGGGCAAAATTCATCTCCCTTTGAGTAGCGCTAAAGAATAACCATGACCAGTGCGGTCCCGAACGAGTCGGGCTTTCATATCACGGTGGAGCCGAGCGGACGCCACTTCCAGGCGTATTCGGACGAAACCATTCTCGCGGCAGGCATCCGCCAAGGCATCGGTCTTCCGTACGGCTGCAAGGATGGCGCGTGCGGCTCCTGCAAGTGCAAGAAGCTCTCGGGTGCAGTCACGATGAAATTGCACCAGAGCAAGGCCCTGAGTGCGGACGAAGAACTGGCCGGCTACATCCTCACCTGCTGCGCGACCGCTGAAAGCGATGTGGTTCTCGAATCGCGCCAGGTCACCGAAGCGGGCGCTTTCCCGATCCGCAAGATGCCGGTGCGCGTGGCCGCCATCACCAAGATGTCACACGACGTCGTGATGCTTCGCCTGCAACTGCCGGCCGGCGAGCCGCTTCAGTTCCACGCAGGCCAGTACATCGAATTCATCCTTCGCGATGGCACGCGCCGCAGCTATTCGATGGCCAACGCGCCGCACACGCTGCAAGAGCCGGGGACGGGCATTGAGCTCCACATCCGGCACTTGCCCGGCGGTAAGTTCACGGACCACGTCTTCGGCACGATGAAGGAGAAAGAGATCCTCCGCGTCGAAGGCCCCTACGGGAGCTTCTTCCTGCGCGAGGAATCCGACAAGCCATTGGTCTTTCTCGCGTCGGGCACCGGCTTCGCACCGATCAAGGCGGTCATCGAACACATGAAGCTCAAGGGCATCACGCGTCCGGTCAGCTTGTACTGGGGCGGCCGCCGCCCTGAAGACCTCTACATGGACGAGTGGGTCCGCGCGCAGATCGCGGAGTTGCCGAACCTGCGCTATGTACCGGTGATCTCCAACGCCGTGCCAGAAGACAACTGGAACGGGCGCACCGGCTTCGTCCACCTCGCGGTGATGGAGGATTTCGACGATCTGTCGGGCCACCAGGTGTATGCCTGCGGTGCGCCCGTGGTCGTCGATTCGGCCAAGCACGACTACGTGTCGAAGCGTGGTCTGCCCGAGGAAGAGTTCTTCGCCGACGCCTTCACGACGGAAGCGGACAAGGCCATTCCCTGACCCTCAACAAGACATCAACGAACAACAGAGACATGAACGCCAGAAGACACTTCCTCGCCGCGCTTGCAGCTACCACGGCCGTCGTTGCCGCCCCCCACGCCATCGCACAGAACCGTCCGATCCGGCTAATCGTTCCTTACGCAGCCGGCGGCCCGATCGACGTCACGGCGCGCGTGCTTGCTGAGGGTGTGAAGGATTCGCTCGGCACAGTGATCATCGACAACAAGCCCGGTGCTGGCGGCAACATCGGCGCGGACGCAATCGCCAAAGCGGCGCCGGACGGTCTCACTATCGGCATCGCAGCGACGGCGACGAATGCCGTCAATCCGTGGCTCTACGCCAAGATGCCCTTCAACGCGGCCACGGACTTCGCGCCGATCACGCAGATGGTCCGCGTGCCCAACGTCCTGGTGATGAATGCGGACACCGCGAAGCGCCTCAACATCAACAGCCTTCACGATCTCATTGCCTACGCCAAGGCGAATCCCGGCAAGCTCAACTACGGCAGCGGCGGAAACGGCAGCGCCGGACATCTGGCCGGCGAGATGTTCAAGAAGGAAGCGGGCATCTTTGCCGTGCACATTCCGTTCAACGGTGGCAATCCAGCACAACTGGCACTGCTGTCGGGGCAGGTCGACTTCAATTTCGACAACCTCGCGACCGCTGCGCCGAACATCCGTTCGGGCAAGCTGAAGGCCATCGCCGTTACTACCGCCGAGCGTAGCAGCGCGTTGCCCGACGTTCCCCCGGTGGCTGCAACGCTGAAGGGCTTTTCAATCGACACCTGGTGGGGCCTGGTCGCGCCGGCCGGCACGCCGCCGGACGTGCTGGCGAAGCTCAATCACGCGTTCGTCGCGGCGCTCAAGACGCCGGAGACGAAGACCCGCTTCGCAACGCTGCTCGCCGAGCCGGTCGCAAGCTCACCCGAACAGTTCGGCGCGTTCATGAAAAGTGAACTCGCCAAATACGAAAAGGTCGTCAAGGCAACCGGCGCCCAGGTCGACTGACCGGGGCCCGAAGCCAGGGCTGGCGCGGAACCGGCTTAGCCGGGCCGCAGGCAGCGCCCCCTGCAAGGGGGTTGGCGGCTACGCGAAGCGAGCAAGCCTGGGGGTTATTCCCCAAGATATGCGGCCCGAACCTTCGGGTCGCTCAACATCACCTTGGCATCGCCGCTCATGGTGATCAGCCCTGACTCCATCACGTAACCGCGATCGGCCAGCTGCAGCGCACGGCTGGCGTTCTGCTCCACGAGAAGCACGGTCACGCCCTGGTCGTACACCTGCTTCACCACCTCGAAGATCTTGTCGACCATGATCGGCGACAGACCCATCGAAGGCTCGTCGAGCAGCAGCACCTTTGGCCGCGCCATCAGCGCACGCCCCATGGCGAGCATCTGCTGTTCGCCGCCAGACATCGTTCCGGCAAGCTGGTTCGCGCGCTCCTTGAGACGCGGGAAAGTCGTGAAGACACGGTCAATGTCCCGCGCGATCTCGGCCTTGTCCTTGCGGATGTACGCGCCGATCTGCAGGTTCTCGGTGATGGTCATGCGGGTGAACACGCCGCGGCCTTCCGGCACCATGACCAGCCCCTCGCCCACGAGGTCCCAGGCGCCACGCCCCTTGATGCTCTTGCCCAGGAATTCGATGTTGCCGCCGAGGAACGGCAGCGTGCCGGTGATGGCCTTCATCGTCGTCGTCTTGCCAGCCCCATTGGAGCCGATCAACGACACGAGTTCGCCCTCGCGCACCTCGAAGTCCACGCCCTTCACGGCCTGGATGCCGCCATAGGCGACCTTCAGGTCGCTGATCTTCAAAAGGGTTTGCGCCATCTCAATGTCCTCCGGTGCCGAGGTAGGCCTCGATCACCTTTTCGTTCTTCTGTACGTCCGCGGGCGTTCCCTCGGCAATCTGCTTCCCGTAGTCGAGCACCGTGACCCGGTCGCACAAGCCCATCACGAGCTTCACGTCGTGTTCGATCAGCAGGATGGTGCGGTCGTCCTTGCGGATGCGATCGATGAGCTGGCGCAGTTGCACCTTCTCGGTGGCGTTCATGCCGGCAGCAGGTTCGTCGAGTGCGATGAGTTGCGGATCGGTCGCCAGCGCGCGGGCGATCTCCAGCCGGCGCTGGTCACCGTAGCTCAGCGTGCGTGCCTTGTAGTCGGCGAACTTGCCGATGCCGACGTAGTCGAGCAGCTCGTGCGCGCGCTTGGCGATCGCCGCCTCCTCGGCCTTGAAGCCGCCGGTGCGGAAGATCGCGCCCAGCACGCCCGAGTGGGTGCGGATGTGGCGCCCGACCATGACGTTCTCGAGCGCAGTCATTTCCGCGAAGAGGCGGATGTTCTGGAAGGTGCGTGCGATGCCGGCCTTGGCGACCTCATGCACCGCGGTCGGCTGATACGGCTTGCCGGCCAGTTCGAACGTGCCACTGTCAGGCGTGTAAAGACCGGTAATGACGTTGAAGAACGTGGTCTTGCCCGCGCCATTGGGGCCGATCAGGCCATAGACCTGGCCGCGCGTGATCTTCATGCCCACGTCGGACAGAGCCTGCAGGCCGCCGAAGCGTTTCGAAATGCCTTGTACGTTGAGGATGGTGTCGCTCATGTTCGTTCTCCCATCGCTCACGGATTGATCGACATCGGACGCGATGCCACGCCCGGGACTTCGTCGGCCGGGACTTCCACGCCCGGCGCCGCGGCCGGCATGCCCGAAGCGGGCGCCGTGCCCTTGCGGGCCAGCGACTTGCCATGCTCAGGCGACGGCCAGAGACCGCGCGGACGCACCAGCATGATGATGATCATCGCGAGCGCAATGAAGAGCTGGCGCAGGATGGAAGCATCGAGGCGGCCATCGGTCATGGCCTGCAGCGGGGCGGCGACATAACGCAGCACTTCAGGCAGCGCCGCAAGCAGCACCGCGCCCAGGATGACGCCCGGCAGATGGCCGATGCCGCCCAGCACGACCATCGCGACGATCATCACGGACTCCATCAGGCTGAACGACTCCGGCGAGACGAAGCCCTGGAAGGCCGCGAACATCGAGCCCGAAACGCCGCCGAAGCTCGCGCCCATGCCAAACGCCAGCAGCTTCATGTTGCGGGTGTTGATGCCCATCGCCTTGGCGGCGATTTCATCTTCACGGATGGCCATCCAGGCTCGGCCGACGCGCGACACCTGCAGCCGGTGCGACACCAGGATGGTGACAAGCACCAACGCCAGGAAGAGGTAGTAGTAGAGCGTGACAGACGAGATCGTGAAGCCGTCGAACTTCAGCGCCTTGCCCAGATTGAGCCCCCAGAAGTGCACCGGCTCGATCGCAGTGATGCCCTTCGGACCGTTCGTGATGTTGAACGGCTGGTCAAGGTTGTTGAGGAACACGCGGATGATCTCGCCGAAACCGAGCGTCACGATCGCGAGGTAGTCGCCGCGCAGCTTCAGCGTCGGTGCACCGAGCAGCACGCCGAACAATGCCGCGACGCCGAACGCCAATGGAATCACGATCAGCAGCGAACTGTGCAAGCCGCCCGGGAACATGGCCTTGAAGGCCGGGAAAGTCTCGGAGAGATGCGGTGATTCGAGCAGCGCGAACAGATAGGCACCGATCGCGAAAAAGGCGACGTAGCCGAGGTCGAGCAAGCCGGCGTAGCCCACCACGATGTTCAGGCCCAAAGCCAGCATCACATAGAGCAGCGCGACGTCGGCAATGCGGACCCAGGCATTGCCCTGCGTCTGCAGCAGCAACGGCAGTGCCAGCAGGGCGATGGCTCCGATCAGGACGAAAAAGAGGTTCTTGCCTTGTTTCATGGCTGTCTCCTCAGGCACGGTCCGCCACACGCTCGCCAAGCAGGCCGGACGGCCGCAGCGTGAGCATGATGATCAGCACGACGAACGCGATGATGTCGCTGTACTGGCTGCCGAGCACGTCGCCCGTCAGAGCGCCGAGGTAGCCCGAGCCGATCGCCTCGATCACCCCGAGCAGGATGCCGCCGACCACTGCACCCGCGAGATTGCCGATGCCGCCGAACACAGCGGCAGTGAAGGCCTTGAGCCCGGGGATGAAGCCCATCGCGTGCTGCGCGATGCCGTAGTTGGAGGCGTACATCACGCCCGCCACCGCCGCCAGCACGGCGCCGATGATGAAGGTGGCCGAAATCACCATGTCGGGACGGATGCCCATCAGCGCTGCGACGCGCGGGTTCTCCGCGGTGGCACGCATTGCGCGTCCGAGCTTGGTGTAGTTGACCAGCCAGGTCAGGATCGCGAGACAGATCGCGGTCACGCTGAGGATCATCACCTGCGTCGGCGAGATCACCGCGCCGCCCAGGTGGATCGGCGTGGTCGGGAGCAGGTTGGGATAGGCCTTGTTCGTCGGCTTCCAGATGATCATGGCCAGCGTCTGCAGCAGGATCGACACGCCGATGGCGGTGATCAGCGGAGCCAGCTTGGGACTGTTGCGCAGCGGCCGGTAAGCCACCTTCTCGATCACGAAGTTGAGCGCCGCAGCGACCACGCACGCGATGATGAGCGCGAGGAGCAGGATCAGCCAACCCGGCGTGCCCGGCATCGACTGCTGCATGAGCCCGATGACGCTCCAACTGGTCAGTGCCCCGACCATGAGCACTTCACCGTGCGCGAAATTGATGAGATTGATAATGCCGTACACCATCGTATAGCCCAAGGCTATCAAGGCGTACATGCTGCCCAGAACCAGACCGTTGATGATCTGTTGCAGCAAGATGTCCATAGCGAGGATTCCCTTTTTTTGTGGTGACACCCTTGAGAGGTGCCTCGATCGGCCCGGCGTACCGGATTGACGCCTGGTTTCACTTAGCAAAAAACCCGCCAGCATGTGTCGACGGCGGGTTTTTTGTGGGCGGAATTTTAGACACGGCTCCCTGACATTTAGGCCGTTTTGGACCGGGGTTTTCCCGCTGGCGCAAAAACTCAGGCGCGCGGGGTCACCAACTCGCTCACCCGACGCGCAAATGCGTATCAGCGCGCATCTTCGTTGCGCTTTCGCAGGTCGCGCATCTTCTCGGCAATCTTGATTTCGAGGCCACGCTCGACCGGCCTGTAGAAAGGCGGCGGCTCGATTCCATCCGGCATGTAGCGCTCGCCGGCCGCGAAGCCGCCATCTTCGTCGTGGGCATAACGGTAGCCCTTGCCGTAGTCGAGCTGCTTCATCAGCCGCGTCGGTGCATTGCGCAGGTGCATGGGGACGGGCCGCGTGCCATCCGACTTGATGAAGGCCTTGACCTCGTTGTAGGCCTTGTAGACCGCGTTCGACTTCGGCGCGATCGCAAGATAGACGACACACTCGGCCAACGCGAGTTCGCCCTCGGGCGAACCAAGGCGCTCGTAGACTTCGGCGGCGTCGAGTGCGAGGCGCAAGGCCCTCGGGTCAGCGAGCCCGATGTCTTCGCTCGCCATGCGGACGAGCCGCCTCGCCATGTAACGCGGATCGGCGCCGCCGTCGAGCATGCGCACGAACCAGTAAAGCGCCGCATCCGGGTCGCTGCCGCGCACCGACTTATGCAGCGCGGAGATGGTGTCGTAGAACTGATCGCCGCCCTTGTCGTAACGGCGCATCCGTTCGCCGAGCACGCGCAGAAGCCATTCGTCGGTGATGTGATCGAGAGACTCGGCGCCGGCCGCGATCGAGAGCGTTTCGAGCGTGTTGAGCAGCCGCCTCGCGTCACCATCGGCATATGCGATGAGGCGTTCGATCGCTTTCTCCTCGACCGCGGGAACCGCCTTGATGTTCTGCGCCCGGCTGACGATCTGCTTCAGGTCGTCCTCGCTCAGGGGCTGGAGCACATAGACGGCCGCGCGCGAGAGCAACGCGGAATTCACCTCGAATGACGGGTTCTCCGTCGTCGCTCCGATGAAGGTGAACAGGCCCGACTCGACATGCGGCAGGAACGCATCCTGTTGGCTCTTGTTGAATCGGTGCACCTCATCGACGAACACGATGGTGCGGCGCTGCTCGAGTCCGTCGCGCGCTACTGCGGCGCGTTCGACCGCGTCACGGATGTCTTTGACGCCCCCCAGCACCGCGCTGATGCTGAGGAACTGCGCGTCGAATGCGTCCGCCATCAGCCGCGCGATGGTTGTCTTCCCGACGCCGGGCGGCCCCCAGAGGATGCAGGAGTGCGGCTGGCCCGACTCGAAGGCGATGCGTAGCGGCATGCCCGGACCGAGCAGATGCTGTTGCCCGATGACCTCGCCGAGGTTCCTGGGGCGGAGACGCTCTGCGAGTGGTTGATGCGCGGAAGTTGCCATCGAAGGCGCGTGATCCCCTATTGGCGAACCACGTCGGCGCCCGCAGGCGGCTTGAACTGGAAGGTGCTCGCAGGAAGCGCAGGATTCACCTCGACCTTGCTGAACTTCAGCACCGACTTCTGGCCGAAGCTGTCGAGGATCTCCAAAGCGGCGAGCGAATCGCCCTGGAAGCCGATCTGCACGCTCTGGAGTTGGCCGTCCTTGCTCTTCGGCGTTGCCTTGACCCACTGCAAGCCGTCGCGCTCGGGCGCGGACTCGAGCGCGAAGTCGGCCTGAAGAGCCTTCAGATCAGGCGCTGACGCAATCAGCGCGGCCGGCGTCGAACCGAGCGCCTGCGCCTGCTTGCGCTGCGTGACCTGATTGAGGTCGGCGTCGAAGAGCCAGAGGGTCTCGCCGTCGGCGACGATGTTCTGCGCGAATGGCTTCTTGTAATCGAAGCGGAATTTGCCGGGGCGCTGGAATTCGAAGGTGCCAGTCGACACCTTGTCGCGCGCGGTCTGGCCTTCCTTCGGCGGCGAGGTCACGGTCTGCGTGAACTCGGCACGGCCCGATCGGGCGTTCTTCACGAAGGCCTCGAGGCTTTCCAGGCCACCGGCCGATGCACTGGCCATGAACGCCGCGAGGCCGATGCCCGCGATCAGTTTCTTCAATAACATCTCTGTTCTCCCTGGAAGCGCGCCGGACTCACTCGGTTCGGGCCGGCACCAGGATCTCCCGCTGGCCGCTGCCGCTCATCGCACTCACGAGGCCGGCCTGTTCCATTTCTTCGACCAGCCGCGCGGCGCGGTTGTAGCCGATCTTGAGGTGGCGCTGCACCAGCGAAATGCTGGCCTTGCGATTCTTGAGCACGACTTCGACCGCCTGGTCGTACATCGGGTCTTTCTCGCCGCCTTCGCCGCCCTCGCCCAGCAGATCGCCATCGCCGTCGACTGTGCCACCTTCGAGCACGCCCTCGATGTAGTCCGGCTCCCCTTGGGACTTGAGGTAGGCGACGACACGATGCACTTCGTCATCGCTCACGAACGCGCCATGAACGCGCACCGGGAGCCCCGTGCCGCTGGCCATGTAGAGCATGTCGCCCATGCCAAGCAAAGCCTCGGCGCCCATCTGATCGAGGATGGTGCGCGAATCGATCTTGCTGGAAACCTGGAACGCAATGCGCGTCGGGATGTTGGCCTTGATGAGGCCCGTGATCACATCCACGCTCGGACGCTGCGTCGCGAGGATCAGATGGATGCCTGCCGCACGCGCCTTCTGCGCCAGACGGGCAATCAGCTCCTCGATCTTCTTGCCGACGACCATCATCAGGTCGGCCAATTCGTCGATCACGACCACGATGTGCGGCTCGCGGGCGAGCGGCTCCGGGCTGTCAGGCGTGAGGCTGAACGGGTTGTAGATGAACTCCTCGCGCGACTTCGCATCGTCGATCTTGGCGTTGTAGCCAGCAAGATTACGAACGCCGAGCTTGCTCATGAGCTTGTAGCGGCGCTCCATCTCCGCAACGCACCAGTTGAGACCGTGCGCCGCCTGCCGCATGTCGGTGACGACGGGCGCAAGCAGATGCGGAATGCCTTCGTAGACCGACATCTCGAGCATCTTCGGGTCGATCATCAGCAAGCGGACATCGCGCGCCTCGGCCTTGTAGAGCAGGCTCAGGATCATTGCGTTGATCCCCACCGACTTGCCCGAACCGGTGGTGCCGGCCACGAGCACGTGCGGCATCTTCGCGAGATCGGCGACGACCGGGTTGCCCACGATGTCCTTGCCGAGACCCATCGTCAGCAGCGACTTGCCCTCGTTGTAGACCTGCGAGCCGAGAATTTCGCTCAGGCGAATCGATTGGCGCTTGGCGTTCGGCAACTCGAGCGCCATGTAGTTCTTGCCTGGAATCGTCTCGACAACGCGGATCGACACCAGCGACAGCGAGCGCGCGAGGTCCTTCGCGAGATTCACGATCTGCGCGCCCTTCACGCCAGTGGCCGGCTCGATCTCGTAGCGGGTGATCACCGGCCCCGGCGATGCGAGCACGACGCGCACCTCGACGCCGAAGTCCTTCAGCTTCTTCTCGATCAGCCGCGACGTCATCTCGAGCGTATCGGCCGAGACGGTCTCCTGGCGCGTCTGAGCCGCATCGAGCAGGTCGATCTGCGGGAGCTTGCTGTCGGGCAGTTCGCGGAACAGCGGCTTCTGGCGTTCCTTGGCGACGCGGTCGCTCTTGGGCACTTCCACCATCGCGGGCTCGATCTGGACCGGTGGGGATGGCGCGCGCCGCTTGGGACGCGGGACCGCCCGCAGTTCCTCGTCAGGTGCATCGGGCTCCGGGCTCGTGTCGAAGGCCGTCACCTCCTCGCGTTCGCGAACGGCCTGCTTGCCCATTGCGATGTCTTGAGCGATCTCGCGTCGCTCGCGCCGCATCTCGAAGAGCGAATACAGCCGGGAACCGATGCGCTCGGCAATCTGACCCCACGAAAACCGGAACACTAGCGCCGAACCGATCACGCCACAGGCAATGGCAATGAGCGCCGAGCCCGTGAAACCCATCCACTTGACGCTGGCCGGTCCGACGAAATAGCCCAGCACGCCGCCGCCGTGGCCCGGCAGGCGGAATTCGAGGCGATAGAGACGCGACCATTCGAGAACGGCGCTCGCGCACAGAAGGAGGATCAGGCCGAACCAGAACGCAAGGCGGCTCCGATTGAACCGGCCGCGGGGCGGCTCGTCCGGCTGCGGCGAACCGCCGCCGCGCATCCAGTGGGCCAGTGAAGACAGCCAGACGCGCAGGCCGGCCGCGAGGCACCACCAGACCGAATAGCCGGCCAGGAAGTAGCTCGCATCGGCAACCCACGCTCCGATGCGTCCACCCCAGTTCTTCACATCGCCGCCCGTGCCGGAGGTCGACCAAGCCGCGTCCGAAGGCGTGAAGCTCAGCATCGCGAGAAGCCAGAACAGCAATGCGACAAAGCCCGCGATCAACGTGATCTCGTGCGCGAAACGCATCGCGCGCGCCCGGACCGGTTGTCCCTCGGCCGACGACGATTGAAGGGTATTGAGCGAATAAGTCATGAAAGGCAAAGCGACCCGCCCAGCGCAACGGAACGGTGGCTTGAGGAAACTACAACGAAACCCATCGCGGCCAGGTTGTCAGGGCCGGCGAAGCAGAGAAGCCGGCGCGCCAAAGCGCGGCCGGTAGAACGATCAGGCCAGCGATGAGAGCCGTTCCTTGATGATCATGGACCCGTCAGACTGGGTCTGCACGAAACCGCGCTCTTCGAGATCCTTCATGACGCGGCTGACCATTTCGCGCGATGCGCCGACCATCTTGGCGAGGTCTTGACGCGAGATCTTGTCACGCACCTTCATGTTGCCGGCGCCATCGTCCACCGCGAACTCGAGCAGTGAGCGCGCAACGCGGCCGTAGACGTCCATGAGAGCCAGCGACTCGATCTTCCGGTCTGCATGACGCAGGCGGGTAACCAAGCCACGCATGATGTTGTATGACATCGAGGAGCTCTCAGGCAGGCAACGCGCAAAGGCTTCGCGGCCGAGCATCAGCACGTCGGTCTGGATCTCGGTGCGAACCGTGGCCGAGTGCGGCTCATCGTCGATCATGCTCATCTCGCCGATGTAATCGCCCGGATGAAGCGTCGCAAGGATGACCTCGCGACCACGGCTGTCGGTGCTCATGACCCGGGCACGGCCGGTCAGAATGATGTAGAGGGCATCGGACTTCTTGCCTTGCTCGACCACAACCTCGGCGCGCTTGAAGCGCTTCTTGACGATCGCATCGGCGATGCTCGCGGACTGCGTGGGCGTCAGCGCTGAGAAAAGCGGCACGCGACGGAGCAATTCAAGATTGGACAGCATCGACATTCATCAATCCCCGGATTCCGCGCGATCCAAACCCCATGGATTAATACAATCGCGCGCATTGAAAACAGCCCCCGCACGGTCTTGAACCGAACGGTGATACTCCATATCTATCACCCCTGAAAATGTACACGCTGACGCAGCGTCAATCCTAGGTTTTCTACTCATGTCAACGCCACGCCACGCCAAGGTCCTCATTCTCGGCTCCGGCCCCGCCGGTTATACCGCCGCAGTCTACGCGGCCCGAGCCAATCTCCAGCCCCTGCTTATTACCGGAATTGCACAGGGTGGTCAGCTCATGACGACCACCGAAGTCGACAACTGGCCAGCCGATGTTCACGGCGTGCAGGGCCCCGATCTCATGCAACGCTTTCTTGAGCACGCCGAACGGTTCAAGACCGAGATCGTGTTCGATCACATCAACAAGGTCGACCTGAGCAAGCGCCCCTTCACGCTGACCGGCGACAGTGCCACTTACACTTGTGACGCGCTCATCATCGCGACGGGCGCTTCGGCCAAGTACCTCGGCATTGAATCCGAACAGCATTTCATGGGGCGTGGCGTGTCCGCTTGCGCGACCTGCGACGGCTTTTTCTATCGCGAGCAGGAGGTCTGCGTGATCGGCGGCGGCAACACCGCGGTCGAGGAGGCGCTCTATCTCTCGAACATCGCCAAGAAGGTGACCCTTGTGCATCGTCGCGACAAGTTCCGCGCGGAGCCGATCCTCGTCGACAAGCTTAACGAGAAGGTCGCCGAAGGCAAGATCGAACTGAAGCTTCACAGCGCGCTGGATGAAGTGCTGGGCGACGACTCCGGCGTCACCGGCATCCGGATCAAGAACCTCCAGACGAACGAAACGGAACAACTCGATCTGAAGGGCTGCTTCGTCGCGATCGGTCACCACCCGAACACCGACATCTTCCAGGGGCAGCTTGAAATGAAAGACGGCTACATCGTCACGCGAGCTGGTCTTCAGGGTTTCGCCACGATGACCAGCATCCCGGGCGTGTTTGCCGCAGGCGACGTGCAGGATCATGTCTATCGCCAGGCAATCACCAGTGCAGGCACAGGCTGTATGGCGGCACTGGACTCGCAGCGGTTCCTCGAACAGGAATGACACCGCCAGCCGGCCCGAGGCACTTCCGACCCGGGGCTGGTGGCGCTATAATCGCGGACTTTGCTGAAATTGCTGGTCCCGGCCGGCTCTGAGCGGCAAGTCCGGGGTACCGCCACCCGATTCTGGCGAGGTCAAGCTGCAAACCACCTCTCAACACCCTGTTGGGCCAGGTGCCAGCTGTTCAAGAAAGAGTGTCCTCATGGCACGCGTATGCGAAGTAACGGGCAAGGGCCCGATGGTCGGAAACAACGTTTCCCACGCCAACAACAAAACCAAGCGCCGGTTCCTGCCGAACCTGCAATACCGTCGTTTCTGGGTCGAATCCGAAAACCGTTGGGTTCGCCTGCGCGTTTCGAGCGCCGCCCTGCGTTTGATCGACAAGAACGGCATCGACGCCGTGCTCGCAGACCTGCGTGCGCGCGGCCAAGCTTAAGGAGCTGAATCATGGCAACGAGCAAAGGCGGACGCGAAAAGATCAAGCTGGAATCCACCGCGGGTACCGGCCATTTCTACACGACCAGCAAGAACAAGAAGACGATGCCTGAAAAGATGTCGATCATGAAGTTCGACCCCAAGGCACGCAAGCACGTCGAATACAAGGAAATCAAGCTGAAGTAATTCAGGCTTCCTTATCAAAAACCCGCTGCAATCCAGCGGGTTTTCTTTTGCCCAGTTGAATTGCCGAAAAGCACGGGGCACAAAAAAGCCGGCGATGAGCCGGCTTTTTCTTTTGAGAATACGACGGACCGTTATGCGCGGGCAGCGCGCAGGCGCGTCGAAAACTCTCGCAGGCCGGCAATACCACTCGCCTCGGCACGATGGCACCAGCCAGCGAGATCAGCCGCGAGTTGCTCGCGCGATTGCGAAGTATTGAGCCACAGCTGACGCAGCTCTTCGCGCATCGTCATCATCTTGTCGAGCGCCGGGTGAGCCGCGCGCGCCTGAACCAGATGGGTCCGCGCCGCAGCGGGCACCTTATCGTCGTCGCGGTGCAACCAACGTTTGGCCGCCTTGAGAACGGAGAGGTCCGCGCCCTTGGCCTTCAGCGATGCAAGCTCGCCCTTGGTCGCACGGCGCATTTCGCGCGCGAAGTTCGCCATGACCTCGTAGCGATTGGCGATGACGGCTTCCAGCGTCTTGGCGTCGGCCACCGGCTGGACATCGCCCATCTGCATCTTCGGCGGCACCTTCTTGACCTTGGCCCAGCCGATCTTCTGCATCAGGCTGATATAGACCCACCCGATATCGAATTCGTACTTCTTGACCGAGAACTTGGCCGACGTCGGATAGGTGTGGTGGTTGTTGTGCAGCTCTTCACCGCCAATGATGATGCCCCAGGGGATCAGATTGGTGCTGGAGTCCGTGGCTTCGAAGTTGCGATAGCCCCAGTAGTGGCCAATGCCGTTGACCACGCCAGCCGCCCAGAACGGAATCCACAGCATCTGGACCGCCCAGACCGTCAGACCAAGGGCGCCAAACAGCGCGAGGTTGAGGATCAGCATCAGGCCCACGCCCTGCCAGCTGTAGCGGGAATACAGGTTGCGTTCGAGCCAGTCATCAGGCGTACCGTGGCCGAAACGCTCCATCGTTTCCTTGTTCTTCGATTCCTTGCGGTACAGCTCGGCGCCGCGCCACATGACCTCGTCGATGCCCTTCACTTGCGGGCTGTGCGGATCGTCTTCGGTTTCGCACTTGGCGTGGTGCTTACGGTGGATGGCCACCCACTCCTTGGTGACCATGCCGGTACCGATCCACAGCCAGAAGCGGAAGAAATGCGACGGGATCGGGCCCAGATCCATGGCCCGGTGCGTCTGCGTACGGTGCAGGAAGATCGTGACCGCCGCGATCGTGATGTGCGTGGTGACGAGCGTGTACAACACGATCTGCCACCAGGTGAGATCCCACAAGCCGTTTCCGAGCCAATCGATGGCCGCGCTCAGGACGGCAGAGTCAGGAAGCAACATTGAATTCGGTACTCCATGGCCACACGAAGGTGCAGCCCTCAGGTAACCCGCGATTTTAATGGCTCACCCCCTGAAAAGGGGCTTAAATCCTTGATACATCGCAAGTTTTGGCCGTCTTTGGAGCTTCTTACCTACTTCCGATTCCAGACCGCGGCAAAGAAGCCATCAGTCGCATGGCGATGGGGCCACAAGCGAAGGAAGCGCTTCCCAACCTCGCCGCCCGAGCACAGGCTTTCGGCGCCGTCGACCTTGAGACCATTCAGCAATTCGGCCGCATCGACCGGCTCGAAATCCGGGTTCGCGGCGCCAAAGGCTTCGGCGATCGCCTCGTTCTCCTCGGGCAGGACGCTGCAGGTCGCGTAGATGAGACGCCCTCCCGATTTCACGAGCCGCGAGGCACTCTGAAGAATCGCGGCTTGCTTCGCGGTGAGCTCCTGGACCGACTGCGCCGACTGGCGCCACTTCAGGTCGGGATTGCGCCGAAGGGTGCCGAGCCCCGAACAGGGCGCGTCGACCAGCACCCGATCGATCTTGCCCGCCAGCCGCTTGATGCGGTCGTCGCGCTCGTGCGCGATGGCGGCCGGATGGACGTTCGACAGCTTGCTACGCGCCAGGCGCGGCTTGAGCGCATCCAGACGATGCGCCGAGGTATCGAACGCATAGAGCCTGCCGGTGTTTCGCATGGTCGCGCCAATGGCAAGCGTCTTCCCGCCGGCGCCGGCGCAGAAATCGACCACCATCTCGCCGCGTTTCGCTTCGAGGAGCAGCGCGAGCAATTGCGATCCCTCGTCCTGGACCTCTACCGCGCCACGGGCAAAGGCATCGAGCTTCGTGAGCGCCGGTTTGCCCTCTATCCGAAGCCCCCAGGGCGAATACGGCGTCGGTGTCGACTTGATGCCGGCAAGGCCCAACTCGTTTTGTACATCGGCCCGCTTGTCCGTGAGCGCATTGACCCGGAGGTCCAGCGGCGCCGGCTGCTGCAGGTTCTCCGCCAGTGCCCAGAACTCGTCACCCAACTGCGCCTTGAGAGGCTCGACGAGCCATTCCGGCAGGTTGTGCTTGTGGCGCTCGAGCAGTTCGTCTGGCTTGACCGAATCGCAGTTGTCGAGCCAGCGCCTTTCGGTCTCGTTCAACGCGCTCTTGAGGAACTCCCTTTGGCCGTGGAAGCCGAGGATGGCCATCCGGCGCTCTTTCGGACCGGTACCCGAGCGCGCCAGGTGCTCGAACAGCAGCTTCTTGCGCAGGACGGTATAGACCGTCTCGGCCAGCGTCGCGCGCTCACGCGGGCCCAGCTCGCGGTGTTCGCGGAAGAAGCGGGAGACGACCTGATCGGCCGGATGATCGAATTTCAGGACGAGGCCGACCAGGTCGGAAGTGGCCTCAAGCAGGGCTTTGGGATGCATCCCCCGATTGTCTCAGCCACCATCGGCCTCAGTTTGAGGAGCGCGTCCAGATCGCTCCAAAAGCATGCCTCTCGATCTCGGCGAGCGTGGGCGAATGCCCCGCCCACAAGACCAGGGCCGCGCCGGGCAGCGAAAGCGTCTGTTCGAGTTCACGGCAAAGGCTCCAACGCTCGTCGTCGGTGAGCCCCGGCAGTTCAAGGAACACGATGTAAGCCCGCCGCCACGGAAATTCCCGAAGGTTCTTGCGTACCACCCATGCGCGAGCGACCGCGCTCGCGCGCACGAGATCCGATCGCAGCTCGCCGAGCTCAAAGTCGCTCAGGTCATGGCGTGCGATCTGGGTGAAGGACGGGGTCGCCGTCATTTCTTCCCAGGCCCGTTGCTCGGCGGCCTCTGCCGTCTTCGCCCGCTCGCGCCAGAGCTTGAGAGCGCGCTCGTCGTGCGCCCCCGCATCGGGGTCCTCGAGTATCGAAACGGCGGTCTTGGCGGCCCACCACTGGCTGGCGTTGCTGGACTCGTGCAGGCGCTCGAGCATGGCGAGACGCGGCGCACGGTCGCGCGCGGGCAGCACCTGCGCTAGGCCGCGCAAGGCACCGGGGTGATTCGGCGTGATTTCGAGCGCCCGCTCATACAGCGCGCGAACTTCGGCTTTGGTATCGAGTCGCCGGGCGCAATCAGCCCATTCGACCATTTCCTCGGCGTTGTTGCGGCCAGCACTCGCAGTCAGCGCTGCCACACGCTCCCGCACGCGCACCAGGTAGGCGTGATGCTGCTTCCAGTCGCTTGCATGACCGCTGCACCATTCGGCGTCGAAATGCGCGATCCACTTGGGCGCATCGTCGAGGAGCGCCAGCGCCGATTTGGACGACCACGAAGGCACGACGGATTTCTCGTCCAACGCTTCCAGCCGGTCGCGCAAGACGGGGTGGGTGTCGTCGACGTCGCTGATGCTGCGCAGCGCGCCGCGCAATGCCGACCGAGCAAACTCCTCGTCGATCGGAGCACAAAACTTCGGCGCCAGGGAAGAAAACGGCCCCACCGGCACCGGCTCATCGATCGCACGGGCCCAGTGGCCGGGCCAGAACCGGTCCGCATACCAGTCGCTCTTGATCGAAATTTCCTTGAGCGCTGCGGCCACCACGCGCGTCCCGAGCAGGCGCGCTGCAACGCGGTCGGCCTCGTATTCGTCCTGCCGCGCCAATGCAAAGGTCTTTGCAGCGAAGCGCGGGAAATACCAGCGGAAGAACGCCTGCGACGCAAAAGCCATCAGGCCCTCGTCACGCTGGAAGTTGGCATCGAGCTTGAGCCACGAAAGGCGCGTCCGGTAAATCCAGGCGCTCAACTTTCCATGGTTGCCTCGCAAATGGCCGTACTCGTGCGCCAGCACGGACACCAGGCGGCGGCGGTCCAACGCCATGAGGAGCGGCAGCCCCACGTTGAGATAGTTGATCGCCCCTCCGAACAGGCCGTAGCGCGGCAGCTGGCGGATGCTGGCGTTGAAATCGCTGTCGAGATAAACGCGATGAACCGGAGGACCATCGATCCGCTGGCGGATGCGGTCGAGCGTTTCGAAAAGACCGGGCGCGTCCTCGCGCCGCAATTCCACGCCTTCCGGCTCTTCCAGCCGGACCCACAGCGCGCGCAGGGTGGCCCACAGCAGGCCGAGCGCAAAAAGGACCAGCCATCCGCGCGTGAAGGTGAAGCGCCCCCCCTGCCCCAACCCGCCGATGACCCAGGCGATGATGCCGACCGCGAGCGCCAGGCAGGCGATAACCCACAGGTATCCGAGGGCGGCGAAAAAGGCGACGCCTCGCCGGTAACCGAGGCTGTCGTCGGCGCTGGCATGCTCGCTCAGCCGCACCAGATGTACAAAATCCGCCCGATTCATCCTGACCTTTCAGCCCTTCGAAGGAGTGCCCCCGCTTGTCAGACGCCAGCCTTCCCCCATTGCTCGAAACCCCACCCGGTCGCTACCGCCACTACAAGGGCGGCGAATACGAAGTGCTCGGCACAGTCCGCCACAGCGAGACGCTGGAGTCGATGACGCTGTACCGCGCCCTATACGGCGAAGGCGGACTCTGGGTTCGCCCGGCCGCCATGTTCGGCGAGACCGTGGACGTGGACGGAGTGAGCCTCCAACGCTTCGTCAGGATCGACTAGACGAGAAGCAGGCAACGACCTCCTCCACCCACGCGCGCGCCAGGAGGGGATTGTGTCAGTTTGTTTCGATGCGCTGGAGCCACTCAGATATCGCCCTAGGGTAAACCCTGTGTTCTTGAGCCAACACCCGCGCGGCCAAGTCGTCCGGAGTGTCATCGGGCAATACAGGCACCGCAGCTTGCGCAAGGATCGGCCCGTGATCGAGTTCGGTGGTCACTTCATGCACCGTCACGCCGGCCACCCGGCAACCCGCCTCGATCGCACGCCGGTGCGTGTTCAGCCCCGGAAAGGCGGGCAACAACGACGGATGGATGTTGATGAGCCTGCCGGCGTAGCGCGTCACGAACCATGGTGTCAGGATTCGCATGAATCCCGCAAGAACCACGAGCGCCGGCGTGTGAGCATCGACCTCCCTGGCCAAGGCAGCGTCGAATTCCTCGCGACCTGCGAAATCCTTGTGCGGAACCACGGCCGTCGAAATACTGTGCGCCCGGGCAATCGCGAGCCCGCCCGCATCGACCTTGTTGCTGATGACCGCGGCGACCCGCGCATCGAGGCGAGCCGCCCAGCGCTCGCTCTCGGCGGTCTTGACGATCGCTTCCATGTTGGAGCCGCCGCCGGAAATCAGGATCACAATGTTCTTCATGGGACGCGGGATTATCTGTGCTCGCTCGGGCCGCCCCGACTTGTCGCGGCGCGGACACCCCGAACTAGCACGACCGTGCTAAAACCGCCGATTCCGGAGACGCGCCGCCTTTCGCGGCGTTCGATCAACACAGAGAGGCACGCATGGATTTGAGCTTCACACCCGAAGAACAGAAGTTCCGCGAAGATATTCGCGCCTGGGTCAAAGAAAACCTCCCCGCCGAGATTTCGCACAAGGTGCACAACGCCCTCGAACTCACGCGCGACGATTTGCAGCGATGGGCCAAGATCCTGGGCAAGAAGGGCTGGCTGGGCTATGGCTGGCCCAAGGAATTCGGCGGCCCCGGCTGGACTGCGGTCGAAAAGCATCTCTTCGAGGAAGAAGCCGCTCTCGCAGGCGCGCCCCGCATCATTCCTTTCGGCCCGGTGATGGTCGCCCCGGTCATCATGGCCTACGGCAACGCCGAGCAGCACAAGCGCTTCCTCCCCGGCATCGCGAGCGGCGAAGTCTGGTGGAGCCAGGGCTACAGCGAGCCGGGTTCGGGCTCCGACCTGGCATCCGTCAAGACGAAGGCCGAGCGCAAGGGCGACAAGTACATCGTCAACGGCCAGAAGACCTGGACGACCCTCGGCCAATACGGCGAATGGATCTTCTGCCTGGTGCGCACCAGCAACGAAGGCAAGCCGCAGACCGGCATCAGTTTCCTGCTGGTCGACATGAAGTCGCCCGGTGTCACGGTGCGGCCGATCAAGCTGCTCGACGGCGGCCACGAGGTCAACGAAGTCTTCTTCGACAACGTCGAGGTGCCCGCTGAGAACCTCATCGGCGAAGAGAACAAGGGCTGGACCTACGCCAAGCACCTGCTCTCTCACGAGCGCACCAACATCGCGGACGTGAACCGCGCCAAGCGCGAGCTGGAGCGCCTCAAGCGCATCGCGAAGAGCGAAGGCGTCTGGGAAGACCAGCGCTTCCGCGACGAAATCGCCAAGCTTGAAGTCGACGTGGTCGCGCTCGAAATGCTGGTGCTGCGCGTCCTCTCGGCCGCGACCTCGGGCAAGAACTCGCTCGACATCGCCGGCCTGCTCAAGATCAAGGGCAGCGAGATCCAGCAACGCTATTCCGAACTGATGATGCTGGCCGGTGGCCCTTACTCGCTGCCACTGGTGCGCGAAGCCATGGAAGCCGGCTGGCAGGGCGACTTCCCTGGCGGTCATCCGCAGCTTGCACCGCTTTCGTCGACCTACTTCAACATGCGCAAGACCACCATCTACGGTGGCAGCAATGAAGTGCAACGCAACATCGTCGCGCAGACGGTCTTGGGCTGAACGCGGACTCACAAGGATCAAGCAATGGACTTCAATTTCAGCGACGACCAGCAACAGCTTCGCGACGCGGTCGCCAAGTGGGTCGAAAAGGGCTACGGCTTCGAACGTCGGCGGGCCACCGAAGCGGCCGGCGGCTTCTCGCGCGAGGCATGGGACGAACTGGCCGAACTCGGTCTGGGCGGCCTCTACATCCCCG
The DNA here is from genome assembly GCF_014192575.1 of Variovorax sp. Sphag1AA. GTDB lineage: Bacteria > Pseudomonadota > Gammaproteobacteria > Burkholderiales > Burkholderiaceae_C > Variovorax. Next base: position 30,558 of record NZ_JACHYC010000005.1, read on the forward strand.
AAGATGAAGGTGGCCTGGGCATGGGCCCCGTCGAAGGCATGGTCGTGATGGAAGAGCTCGGCCGCGGCATCGTGCTGGAGCCGCTCTCGCAATCCTTCATCGCAGGCGCTGTACTCGCAGCCCACGCCGATGAAGACACCAAGGACAACTGGCTGCCGCGCATCGCAGGCGGACAGGCGCTGGTGGTACTTGCCTACCAAGAGCGCAAGGCGCGCTACCGGCTCGACGTCTGCGAGGCCAGGGCCGCAAAGGCCGGCAACGGCTGGACCGTCAGCGGCACCAAGAGTCTGGTGCCCGCCGGGGACGAAGCGGACGCCTTCATCGTGCCGGCGCAAGTCGACGGCAAGATCGCCCTCTTCCTGGTCGAGCGCTCGGCCGACGGCGTCGCCGCTCGCGGCTACGGCACGCAGGATGGTAGCCGCGCCGCCGAAGTCGTCTTCGACAAGGCCGCGGCCACCCTCATCACGCAGGACGGCCTTCCCGAGCTCGAACGCGCGGTGGACATCGGCATCGCCGCCACTTGCGCCGAAGCGGTCGGCGTGATGGACAAGACGCTCGAGATCACCGTCGAATACATGAACACGCGCAAGCAGTTCGGCGTGGCGATCGCCACCTTCCAGGCCCTTCGCCATCGCGTGGCCGACATGAAGATGCAGCTCGAACTCGCCCGTTCGATGAGCTACTACGCCACGCTGAAGCTCAACGCACCCGCCGCCGAGCGCCGCCAGGCGCTGGCACGCGCCAAGTACCAGCTGGGCAATTCGATGCGCTTCGTCAGCCAGCAGTCCGTGCAGTTGCATGGCGGCATCGGCGTGACAGACGAATACATCGGGAGCCACTACTTCAAGAAGCTCACGCAACTCGAGATGACCTTCGGCGACAGCCTGCATCATCTGGGTGAAGTGTCGGCGCGCATGCAAGACCACGCAGGCGTCTTCGCCTGACAACCCGAACCCCTGCCGATCGCGACAGCATGCAACGCCCGCCAGCCCCAAGCTGGCGGGCGTTTTCTTTGGAAAGTCATTCAACATGCACACTCGCCGCCAACTGCTACTTCTGGGTTTCTCGACGACCATGCTCGCCGCCTGCACCACGCTGCCCTCCAGCAGCGAGCGTCCCCCCATCGTCTTCGTACACGGCAACGGCGATTCGGCCGCGCTGTGGCAGACGACGATCTGGCGCTTCGAATCCAATGGCTGGCCGCGCGACCGGCTCTTCGCGCTCGACCAGCCCTTTCCGCTGGCGCGTGACGACGACACCGTGGCGCAGCCCGGCCGAAGTTCCACCGCGGAGTCGATGGCCTTCCTGAAAGCGGAAGTGGAGCGCATGCTGAAGACGACCGGTGCGACGCAGGTGGTGCTGATCGGCAACTCGCGCGGCGGCAACGCGATCCGGAACTACATCCAGAACGGCGGAGGTGACCGTGTCGTGAGCCATGTCGTGCTCGGCGGCAATCCGGCGCACGGGATCTGGTCGATCAAGGGGCGGCAGGAGCGCAGTGAGTTCTCGGGGCTGAGCCCCTTCCTCCAGCAGCTCAATGCGCCGAAGAACGGGAATGGCGATGAAGTACCGTCCGGCGTGAAGTGGCTGACCCTGCGCTCCGACAAGAACGACAAGTACGCACAGCCCGACGGCATCTGGATCGGCATCAAGGGAACGCCCACCAACGTCGGCTTCGACGGCCCAGCACTCAAAGGCGCGACCAACGTGGTGCTGCCGCGCGTGGACCATCGGGAAACCTCGTTCTCGCCGGCCGCTTTCGACGCGACCTGGCGCTTTCTCACTGGCGAAGCGCCGCGCACGCTCAAGGTCGAGCCTGAAGCGCAGGTCACGCTGTCCGGCCGCGTCACCGGCCTTGGCCTCGATCCGGTGAAGCCGGACAGTGGCGCATTCAGCAACAACCTGCCCTTGGTTGGCGCTCGACTCGAAATCTTTGCCATCGACGCCTCCACCGGCGCGCGGAGCGGGCCTGCGGTCTGGCAGCAGACCATTTCTCAGGACGGCCGCTGGGGACCATTTCAAGGCCGGCCCGACACACGCTACGAATTCGTGCTGAGCGCGCCGGGCTACGCGACGACGCACATCTATCGCAGTCCGTTCCCCCGTTCTAGCAACGTGGTCCATCTGCGGCCGGAGCGCATCGCCGACACCGATCGCGATGCCAAGGCGCTGGTGACGTTCACGCGCCCGCGCGGCTACTTCGATGTGGAGCGCGACAGCTTGCGTTTCGACGGGCAAACCTTGCCACCTGGCGTACCGCCGACGGGTTCGGGGGTTTCGAGCTCGAAGATCAAGCTCGCCAGCGACGACGCCCGCACGGTTGAAGCCGAATTCAACGGGGAGAAGCTGGTCGGCCAGACATGGCCTGCGTCGCGCGGCGAAGTCAGCGTGCTCGAACTGACTTATTGAGCGTCGTTAGCCGTGCAGTCTGGAGGTCTGCGGCAGATGCGCCATCAGGAACTCCATCTGGTCGGCCAGAATGCGGCGATTGCGCAGGATGAAGTCTTCCCACAGGCTCGGAACGTAAGGCGTGTACAGAAGCGCCATGCCGGCTTGCTCCGGCGTGCGGCTGCTCTTGCGGTGATTGCAAGGCCGGCAAGCGGTCACGACGTTCATCCAGGTGTCGATGCCGTTCTGCGCAAACGGGATGATGTGCTCGCGGGTCAGCTCTTCCTCATGGAAGTGGCCGCCGCAATAGGCGCAGACATTCCGGTCCCGGGCAAACAGTTTGGCATTGGTGAGCCCCGGCCGCTGCATGAAGGGATTGATGCGCGGCACGCCCTTGGTGCCGATGATGCTGTTGACCGCAATTTGCGACTGCTGGCCTGTGATCGCGTTGTGTCCGCCCCTGAACACCGCCACCTGAGCGCCCACCTCCCACCGAACCTCGTCGGAGGCATAGTGGATCACCGCCTGTTCAAGCGAAATCCACGATTGGGGCAGCCCTTGGGCCGACAGCTTCAAGACCTTCACCACACGCTCCTCATTCGAAGGAAACACGGAAAGACCAAGACATGTCGCCCGCCGGAACGGCTTGCGCATGACGCAGTGCGTCACAATATACCGGCTTTGTGACAAAACGCGCTGTTGTGCCCATTCTGCGGGCTCGAAGTGCTATCAAAAAGATACCGACCGATGCAGATTTTCCGGGGTTTTCGGCATCCGGGGGTGGCTCCGGCCTGCGCCCTGACCATTGGCAACTTCGACGGTGTCCACCGCGGTCACCAGGCCATGCTCGGGCTGCTCAATGCCGAGGCCCGGGTTCGAGGGTTGCCGAGCTGTGTCCTGACGTTTGAACCGCATCCGCGCGACTACTTCGCGGCGGTGACCAAGCGGCCCGAACTGGCGCCGGCCCGCATCGGCACCTTGCGCGACAAGCTCGGCGAATTGGCCGCCTGCGGGGTCGGGCAGACCATCGTTCTTCCGTTCGACTCCCGGCTGGCTTCGCAATCGCCCGAAGATTTCATCCGCCACGTGCTCATCGAGGGTCTGGGCGCCAAGTACATCTTGGTCGGCGACGACTTTCGCTTCGGCGCCAAGCGCGCCGGCGACTACGACATGCTCGACCGCGCCGGAGAGCAGTCCGGCTTCGACGTGGCGCGGATGAACAGCTACGAGGTCCACGGACTGCGCGTGTCGAGTTCGGCCGTTCGCGAGGCGCTTGCCGAAGGACGAATGGCCCACGCCCAGGCCCTGCTCGGACGGCCGTATGCCATCTCGGGGCATGTGGTCCATGGCCGCAAGCTGGGCCGGGCGCTGGGTGCCTCCGCGCCGGGCCGCAACGACGGCTTCCGAACCCTCAATCTGCGCTTCAAGCACTGGAAGCCCGCTGCCAACGGCATCTTCGCGGTGCTGGTGCACGGCCTGACCGAGAAGCCGCTTCCGGGCGTCGCGAACCTCGGCGTGCGCCCTTCTCTCGACGCCAACGACGTCAACGGCGGCCGTGTGCTGCTCGAAACCCACTGCCTGGATTGGCCCAGCGAGCTCGGCTCCGAAGGGGCCTACGGTAAAATCGTCCGCGTGGAACTGCTGCACAAATTGCACGACGAATTGCGCTACACCAGCCTCGAGGCCCTCACGGCGGGCATCGCGAAGGACGGTCGCGACGCGCGTGCATTCTTTGCTTCCACCCACGCCGAGACCCATCGCCAGACCACGCGCGATCGAATTTAAAGCGGGACCTTCGCTTTCCGCCGCGTCCGGCCGAGCCTTGTCCCGCGAAGGCCGAACGCTTTTTCGATCCCTTCGCGCGTTGCACGGCAGCGCAGATTTCTGGAACTTCCATGGCTGACAACAAGACCGACGGCGGCACCGATTACCGCGCCACGCTGAACCTGCCCGACACCCCCTTCCCCATGCGCGGCGACCTGCCCAAGCGCGAGCCGGGCTGGGTCAAGGAGTGGGAAGAGCAAGGCATCTACCACCGCCTGCGCGACGCGCGCCACGGCGCCCCCAAGTTCATCCTGCACGACGGCCCGCCCTATGCCAATGGGCAGATCCACATGGGTCACGCGGTCAACAAGATCCTGAAGGACATGATCACCAAGGCGCGCCAGCTCGAAGGCTTCGACGCGCTCTACGTGCCCGGCTGGGATTGCCACGGCCTGCCGATCGAAAACGCGATCGAAAAGAAGTACGGCCGCAACCTGAGCCGTGACGAGATGCAGGCCAAGAGCCGCGCCTACGCGACCGAACAGATCGCGCAGCAGATGACCGACTTCCAGCGCCTCGGCGTGCTGGGCGAATGGGACCATCCCTACAAGACAATGGATTTCGCGAACGAGGCGGGCGAGATCCGCGCGTTCAAGCGCGTGATCGAACGCGGCTTCGTCTATCGCGGCCTGAAGCCGGTGTACTGGTGCTTCGACTGCGGCTCGTCGCTGGCCGAATTCGAAATCGAATACGCCGACAAGAAGTCGCAGACGCTCGACGTCGCCTTCAAGGCGCACGATCCGGCCAAGCTCGCCGCAGCCTTCGGCCTGCCCGCGCTGCACAAGGACGCCTTCGCCGTCATCTGGACCACCACCGCCTGGACGATCCCGGCCAACCAGGCGATCAACCTCAACCCCGAGCTCGAGTACTCGCTGGTCGACACCGAACGCGGCCTGCTCGTCCTCGCAAATTCGCTGGTCGAGATGTGCATGACGCGCTATGCGCTCGACGGCAAGGTGCTCGCGACCGTCAAGGGCGAGCGCCTCGGCGGCCTCGAGTTCGAGCATCCGCTGTATGACGTGGACGCGGGCTTCCGCCGCCTGTCGCCGGTCTACCTGGCCGATTACGCGACCGCGGACGACGGCACCGGCCTCGTCCACTCGTCGCCCGCCTACGGTGTGGAGGATTTCAACTCCTGCATCGCGCATGGCGTCAAGTACGACGACATCCTGAATCCGGTCCAGGGCAACGGCTCGTATGCGGCCGACTTCCCGCTCTTCGGCGGCCAGAACATCTGGAAGGCGGTGCCGGTCATCATTCACGCCCTGCGTGACGCCGGGCGCCTGATGACGACCGAGCAGATCACCCACAGCTACCCGCACTGCTGGCGCCACAAGACGCCGGTGATCTATCGCGCGGCTGCGCAGTGGTTCATCCGCATGGATGAAGGCGAAGGCGTCTTCACCAAGGACAAGGCGCAGAAATCGCTGCGCCAGACTGCGCTCGAAGCGATTGAAGAGACCAGCTTCTATCCCGAGAACGGCCGGGCGCGTCTGCACGACATGATCGCCAACCGGCCCGACTGGTGCATCAGCCGCCAACGCAGCTGGGGTGTGCCGATCCCGTTCTTCCTGCACAGGGATTCGGGCGAGCTGCACCCACGCACGATGGAGATCCTCGATCAGGCAGCCGACATCGTCGAAAAGGGCGGCATCGAAGCCTGGAGCCGCGTGACGGCCGAGGAGATCCTCGGCGCTACGGACGCGCCGCACTACACCAAGAGCACCGACATCCTGGAGGTCTGGTTCGATTCGGGCTCGACCTTCTCGCATGTGCTGCGCGGCACGCACCCGAACGTGCACCACGAGACCGGCCCCGAAGCCGATCTCTACCTCGAAGGCCATGACCAGCATCGCGGCTGGTTCCACTCGTCGCTGCTGCTCGCCTGCGCGCTCGAAGGCCGCGCGCCGTATCGCGGCCTGCTGACGCACGGCTTCACGGTCGACAGCCAGGGCCGCAAGATGAGCAAGTCGCTCGGCAACGGCATCGACCCGCAGGAAGTGAACAAGAAGCTCGGCGCCGAGATCACCCGCCTCTGGGTGGCAGCGAGCGACTATTCGGGCGACATCGCGGGCGACGACAAGATCCTTGCCCGCGTGGTCGATGCGTACCGACGCATCCGCAACACCCTGCGCTTCCTGCTCGCGAACACCAGCGACTTCGACATCAAGAAGGACGCCGTGCCGCTCGGCGAACTGCTCGAGATCGACCGCTATGCGCTCAGCCGCGCCGCGCAGTTCCAAGCCGAGATCCTCGCGCACTACAAGGTGTACGAGTTCCATCCGGTGGTCGCCAAGCTGCAGGTGTACTGCTCCGAAGACCTCGGCGCGTTCTACCTCGACGTCCTGAAGGACCGCCTCTACACCACCGCGCCTGGCTCGCGCGCGCGCCGCAGCGCACAGACCGCGCTCTGGCACATCACGCAGGCAATGCTGCGCTGGATGGCGCCTTTCCTGAGCTTCACCGCCGAAGAGGCGTGGAAGTTCTGCGGCGACGGCCAGTCGATCTTCGTACAGACCTACAGCGATCTCGGCACGGCCGACGACGCACTGCTCGCCAAGTGGAACCGCATCCGCGAGATCCGCGACGCGGTCAACAAGGAGATCGAGTCGGTGCGCGCGGAAGGCCAGGTCGGCTCTTCGCTGCAGGCCAACGTGACGATCACGGCGCAGGCCGACGACCACGCGCTGCTCGCATCGCTGGGCGACGACCTGAAGTTCGTCTTCATCACCTCGGCAGTTGCGCTGGCGACCGGCGACGCGCTCGCAGCCACCGTGATCGCGAGCAAAGCCACCAAGTGCGAGCGCTGCTGGCACTGGCGCGACGACGTCGGCCACGACCCGGCGCACCCGGCCATCTGCGGACGTTGCACCAGCAATCTGTACGGCGCGGGCGAAGCAAGGAACGTCGCCTGATGGCCCGCCGTTCCTCGGGCTCCCAGGGCCTCGGCATCTGGCCCTGGATCGGCCTTGCGCTGGTCATCGTCATCATCGACCAGTTCACCAAGACGCTGATCCTCGGCTACTACAAGTACGGTGACGCGACCTACGTCACCAGCTTCTTCAATGTGGTCCGGGCACACAACACCGGTGCCGCGTTCTCGTTCCTCGCGGGCGCGGACGGCTGGCAGCGCTGGTTCTTCATGGCGATCGGCATCGGGGCCGCGATCTTCATCATCTGGATGCTGAAGTCGCACGCGGGGCAGAAGCTCTTCTGCTTCTCGATGGCCGCCATCCTCGGCGGCGCGATCGGCAACGTGATCGATCGGATGATGCACGGCTACGTGGTCGACTTCCTCGACTTCCATCTGGCCGGCCGGCACTTTCCAGCCTTCAACGTGGCCGACAGCGCCATCACCATCGGCGCCATCTGCCTCATCCTTGATGAGCTAAGGCGCGTACGACGCGGCAAGTGAAGGCCTGATCCGGCACGCGATCGAAGTCGCGTGCTCTATAGTGTTTCTCTTCCATGAAGCACTTGTTGAATCTGCTCGCGGCGATCGCGCTGCTGGTGTGGGGCACCCATCTCGTTCGAACGGGGGTGCTGCGGGTCTTCGGCGCCAACCTGCGCAGGATCCTTGTGCACAGCATGCGCAACCGCTTCACGGCAGCGCTATCGGGGATCGGGGTCACCGCACTGGTGCAGTCGAGCACCGCCACCTCGCTCATGACCTCGTCATTCGTGGGCCAGGGGCTCGTCACGCTCCCTGCGGCGCTGGCGGTGATGCGCGGGGCGGACGTCGGCACGGCGTTGATGTCGGTGCTCTTCTCCGCCGACCTTTCATGGCTGTCGCCGCTCTTCATCTTCGTCGGCGTGGTGCTGTTCATCACTCGGTCGTCGAGCCCCGCGGGCCGAGTCGGGCGCGTGCTCATTGGCTTGGGACTGATGCTGCTGGCGCTGCAACTCGTCGTCGAAGCAACTGGGCCGCTCTTCGAGAGCCCGGCCATGCGCGCAGTGCTGGCCTCGATCAACAGCGATGTGCTGCTCGAAATCACCATCGGTGCGGCGCTCGCGATCCTGGCCTATTCGAGCCTCGCGATCGTGCTGCTGGTTGCGGCAATGGCCAGCTCGAACGTCGTGCCGCTCGATGTCGCATTGGGGCTGGTGCTTGGCGCCAATCTCGGCAGCGGGCTGCTCGCGGTGCTCACCACAGCGAAGTCATCAGTCGAGGTGCGGCGGGTGACAGTCGGCAACCTGATCTTCAAGCTGCTCGGCGTCGCGATCGCAGCGCCCTTCGTCGGGCTGTGGCTCCGCGAGGTCCGGCCGTATGTCAACGACGCCACGCAGTTTGTCGTGCTGTATCACCTCGCATTCAACGTCGTCATCAGCATCGGCTTCATCGGGCTCACGAATGTCGTGGCTGCGTGGGTCACGCGCCTCCTGCCGACGCCTGAAGAGCCCGCGGCGACGCGACGCCCGCAGCACCTCGATCCTTCGGCACTCTCGACGCCCACGTTGGCCATCTCGAATGCAGCCCGCGAAGCGCTGCACCAGGCAGACGTGGTCGAGACCATGCTGATCGGCATGCTCAATGTGATCCGCAACAACGATCTCAAGCTCGCGCAAGAGCTGCGCAATCTCGACGACACGGTGGACCAGCTCTATTCGGCCATCAAGTACTACCTGACCAAGATCTCGCGCGAGGCGCTGGGTGAGGAAGAAAGTCGCCGCTGGACCGACATCATCAGCTTCACGATCAACATGGAACAGATCGGCGACATCATCGAGCGGGTGATCATCGACATTGAGGACAAGAAGATCAAACCGCAGCGCAACTTCTCCGATGCCGGCATGCGCGAGATCGTCGAATTGCACGAACGGCTGGTCGCCAACCTGCGATTGAGCATGAGCGTTTTCCTCAACGGCAATGTGCGCGATGCGCAGCGGCTGCTCGAGGAAAAGGCGCGCTTTCGTGACCTCGAGCGCGCCTATGCGACGACGCACCTGGGCCGACTGACCGAGCAGACCGCGTCGAGTATCGAGACGAGCTCGCTGCACATCGACCTGATCAGCGAGCTCAAGCGCGTCAACTCGCATATCTGCTCGATCGCCTACCCGATCCTCGAATCGGCTGGCGCGCTGGCGCCGACCCGCGTGCGCGAGTCGCGGCTCAGCGAGCTTCGCTAACCCGTCAGAGGGTTAGGATCGTGCAGCCCGTCGTCTTGCGGGCTTCCAGATCGCGGTGCGCCTGTTGTACGTCTTCAAGGCGGTAGCGCTGGTCGATCGGGATCTTCACCGCGCCACTCTCGACCACCGCGAACAGATCGTCCGCCATCGCCTGCGTGCTTTCGCGCGTGGCGATGTGCGTAAAGAGCGTCGGCCGCGTGACGTAGAGCGAGCCTTTCGCACCCAACAATCCGAGATTGAACGGCGGCACCGGCCCCGACCCGTTGCCGAAGATCGCGAGCAGACCGAAAGGCCGGAGGCATTCGAGCGAGCCTTCGAAGGTGTCCTTGCCCACCGAGTCGTAGACCACCTTCACGCCCTTGCCGCCGGTGATCTCCTTCACGCGCGCCGCGAAGTTCTCCTTGCTGTAGTTGATCGCGTGCGCAGCGCCGTGGTCCAGCGCCAACTGGCACTTGGCATCGGTGCCCGCGGTGCCGATGAGCTTCAGACCCAATGCCTTGGCCCATTGGCAGGCGATCAGCCCCACGCCGCCCGCAGCTGCATGGAACAGGATGAAATCGCCGGGCTGCAAGCCTTCCGCCGGCAGCGTCTTCTTGAGCAGGTATTGGGCGGTCAGGCCCTTGAGCATCATCGCGGCGCCGGTCTCGAACGAGATCGCATCGGGCAACTTGCAGACGTTGCGGCTCGGCATCACGCGCAGCTCGCTGTACGCGCCGGGCGGCTGGCTCGCGTAGGCCGCGCGATCGCCGGCCTTCAGGTGCGTGACGCCCTCGCCCACCGCCTCGACGATGCCGGAGGCTTCCATGCCAAGCTGCAGTGGCATCGGAAACGGATAGAGGCCGCTGCGCTGGTAGGTGTCGATGAAGTTGAGGCCCACCGCCTTGTGGCGGATGCGGATCTCGCCGGGGCCGGGGTCACCGACCTCGACGTCGACGATCTTCAGTTCCTCGGGACCGCCATTGCGGTCGATGCGGACGGCTTTGCTCATGGTTTGATTCCTTCTCGAACGAGCCGCGTATGCTGCCACGGACTGGGCGAGGCTGCCCGCCTCGGGACAAGATGCAGGGAGCCGCTACAGTCCATGCCCATGCAGCAGAGATTGAGTCCGGGCACCGCCCTTCTTCTTGCGGTGCCGCCCCTGCTGTGGGCCGGCAATGCCGTCGTCGGCCGCGTGGTGCGGGACCTCGTCTCGCCGATGACGCTCAACTTCATCCGCTGGCTCCTGGCTTTCATCGTGCTGCTGCCGTTCGCCGCATCGATGATCAGCCCGAAGAGCCCGTTGTGGGCGCACTGGAAGCGCTTCACCGTGCTCGGCCTGCTCGGCATCGGCTGCTACAACGCCTTCCAATACCTTGCGCTGCAGACATCGACGCCGGTCAACGTGACGCTGGTCGGGTCCAGCATGCCCTTGTGGATGCTCGCGACCGGCACGCTCTTCTTCGGCGCGAAGATCACGGCACGCCAGCTGTTCGGTGCCGCGTTGTCGATGGTGGGCGTCCTGTTCGTGCTGAGCCGCGGTCATTGGGAGCAGCTCGCCGCATTGCGGCTGGTGCCGGGCGATCTCTACATGATGCTGGCCACCATCTCCTGGGCGTTCTACAGCTGGATGCTGTCGCGCACCACCGAGCCGGCAGAAGCACGACGCGACTGGGCTTCGTTCCTGATGGCGCAGATGGTGTTCGGACTCGCGTGGTCAGCCGCGTTCGCGGCCGGTGAATGGACAGTGACCGACGCGCACATCGACTGGGGATGGCCGCTTGCCGCCGCGCTGGTCTTCATCACGCTCGGCCCGGCGCTGCTGGCCTATCGCTGCTGGGGGCTGGGCGTGCAGCGCGCCGGACCGCAGACGGCCGGGTTCTTCAGCAATCTCACGCCGCTGTTCGCTGCGTTGCTTTCGGCGGCGTTCCTCGGCGAGGTGCCGCAGTGGTTCCACGGCGCCGCGTTCATCCTGATCGTGGGCGGGATCTGGGTGTCGTCCCGCCGCTGACCCTCGACTCAGTAAGTGCCCGGGTAGGCACCGCCGTCGGCGAGCACGTTCTGCCCGGTCATGTAGCCCGCATGCACGCTGCAGAGGAAGGCGCAGATCGCGCCGAACTCGGTGGCGGTGCCGAAGCGCCCCGCCGGAATGGTCTTCTGCCGTGCCGCACGGATCGTGTCCATGTCCTGACCAGTCTTCTTGACCGCGCCCAGCATCGTCCCGCGCAGGCGATCGGTATCAAAAGCTCCAGGCAGCAGGTTGTTGATCGTCACGCCCTTGGCCGCGATGCTCGACCGCGAGAGTCCCGCGACGAAGCCGGTGAGCCCGCTGCGAGCGCCGTTGCTCAATCCGAGGATGTCGATCGGCGACTTCACCGCGCTGGACGTGATGTTGACGATCCGCCCGAAACCGCGCGCGGCCATGCCGTCCACGGTGGCCTTGATCAGCTCGATCGGCGTCAGCATATTGGCGTCGACCGCCTTGATCCATGCCTCACGGTCCCACTCGCGGAAGTCTCCGGGCGGCGGGCCGCCAGCGTTGGTGACGACGATGTCGAAATCCTTGTGCAGCGCGAAGGCGGCGGCGCGGCCCTCGGCCGTGGTGATGTCCGCCGCGACATGCTTGACGAAAGGCTTGGCCGGATGCGTCGCGGCGATGGCTTGCAGCGACTTCGCTGCGGCGTCGAGCGCCTCGGCACCGCGCGCCACGATCACCACATTGACGCCGTCGCGCACCAGCGCTTCCGCGCAACCGTAGCCCAGGCCCTTGCTTGCGCCGCACACGAGCGCGGTCTTGCCTGCGATTCCCAAATCCATGTTGTGTCCTCCGGGCTCAACGGCCCATGCGTGTGAATACGAAGATCCCGGCGATCACCAGCGCAGTGCCGGCTGCGATCCACGCTGTGAAGGGTTCGCCGAGGATGACGACCCCCATGAGGATGGTCGACATGGGCCCAACCATACCCGTTTGCGCCGCCATGGCGGGGCCGATGCGCTCGATGGCCATCATGACGGCAAGGACCGGCAGCGCGGTGCACAGGGTCGCGTTGAGGACGGAAAGCCAGATCACCTGAGGCGCCACATCGAAGGCCGAGCCGATCGGCCGCAGGAGCAGGAACTGTCCGATGCACAGCAGACAGGCCACGCTCGTCGCCAGCCCCACGAGCCGCAGCGAGCCCAGGCGCTTGACGAACTCCCCGCTCGCAACGAGATAGAGCGCATAGCTCACCGCGCTCAGGAACACCAGCAGTGCACCCCAGGCCGCTGCCGCGCTGTGCCCCAGTTGCACTTCATGACCGAAGACGAGCAGCACACCCGCGTAGCTGATCGCCATGCCCATGAACTGGCCGCGCGTGATGCGCCGGCGATAGAACACCCAACCGAAGAACAGCACCAGTGTCGGGTTGAGATAGAGGATGAGCCGCTCAAGGCTCGCGGTGATGTAGGCCAGCCCGGCGAAGTCGAGAAAGCTCGCCAGGTAGTAGCCCGAGAAACCCAGCCCCACCACGCCGAACCAGTCGCGCCGCGTGAGCGGCGGCTTGCCGCGTCCTGCCCACCACGCCATGACCGCGAAGAGCGGCAGCGCGAAGAGCATGCGCAGCATGATCAGCGTGACCGCATCCACACCGTAGCGGTACGCGAGCTTGACGATGATCGCCTTGCCGCTGAAGGCGATGGCGCCGAGCGTCGCGAGTGCGAGGCCCGGCCCGAGACGTTTATGTGCGTGCGGCTCCGCCGGCACCTGTCAGAACCCGGCCGCGAGGCCGTCGCGACGCGCGTCGCTCGCGGCGACGTAGCCTTCCACCGCCGGATCGCCGGCACGCCAGATGAACTGGCCGGCGCCGAAGTCCTGGTAGGAATCGTTGATCACGTCGACCTTGTGGCCGAGTTCGACGAGACCCTTCACCGTTGCCGGATTCATCGCCGCCTCGGCGTTGATTTCCAGGCCCGAGTTGAAGCGCCAGCGCGGCGCGTCGCACGCGGCCTGCGGGCTCTGGCGATAGTCCAGCATGCGCACCAGCGTCTGCATGTGGCCCTGCGGCTGCATGTTGCCGCCCATCACACCGAAACTCATCACCGGTGCGCCGTCCTTCGTGAGGAACGCTGGGATGATGGTGTGGAAAGGCCGCTTGCCCGGCGCGACCACGTTCGGGCTGTCGGCCTTCAGGCTGAAGCCGTGGCCGCGGTTCTGCAGGCTGATGCCGAACTCCGGCTCCACGCAACCCGAGCCGAAGCCCATGTAGTTGCTCTGGATGAAGCTCACCATCATGCCGCTCTCGTCTGCGGCGGTGAGGTAGATCGTGCCGCCCTTGACCGGGTTGCCCGCCTTGAAATCCTGCGCCTTCTTCACATCGATGAGTTTGGCACGCGAAGCCAGGTACGCGTCATCCAGCATTTGCAGCGGTGTCACCTCCATCGACGATGGGTCGGACACATAGCGGTAGGTGTCGGCGAAGGCGAGCTTCATCGCCTCGATCTGCAGATGCTGAGAAGCGACCGAATCGACCGGGATCGAGGCGATGTCGAAGTGCTTCAGGATGCCGAGCGCGATGAGCGCCGCGATGCCCTGCCCGTTCGGCGGAATCTCGTGCAGCGTGTGGCCGCGGTATTCCTGCGCGATCGGCTCGACCCACTCGGGCTTCCAGTTGGCGAGGTCGCTCACCTTCAGGCTGCCGCCGTTCGCGGTGGAGAACTTCTCGAGCGCCGCTGCGATTTCGCCGCTGTAGAAGGCCTCTCCCTTGGTCGCGGCAATGGCCCTCAGCGCGCGTCCGGCGGCAGGAAAGCGGAACAGCTCACCGACTTCGGGCGCACGCCCCCACGGCAGGAAGCCCTGCTCGAAACCGGGCTGCGATCGCAGGATCGGCGTCGCCGCCGCCCACTTCTGCTGCACCACCGGCGGCATCAGGTAGCCCCGCTCCGCGATCTCGATTGCTGGCGCCATCAGGTCGGCAAATGGCAACTTGCCGAAGCGCTCCGACAGCGCGACCCAGCTCGCCACGGCGCCCGGCACGGTGACCGAGTCCATGCCGCGCTGCGGCGGCGTGGCGGCGTCGTTGCCGTACTTGCGGCGGAAGTAGTCCGGCGTCCAGGCCTGCGGCGCGCAGCCGGAGCCATTGAGTCCATGCAGCTTCTTGCCGTCCCACAGGATGCAGAAGGCATCGCTGCCGAGGCCGTTGCTCACCGGCTCGACGATCGTCATCGCAGCCGCGGTCGCGATGGCCGCATCGACGGCATTGCCACCCTGATAGAGGATGCGCAGCCCCGCCTGCGAAGCCAGCGGATGCGAGGTGGAGACCACATTGCGCGCAAAGACCGGGATGCGCGTCGAGGTGTACGGATTGGCGTAATCAAACTTCATGTTCAGTCCCCGGTGATCTTGCGTTCGACGATGATCTTTTTCCACTTGGCGGCGTCTTCAGCCACCATGCTCGCGAACTGGGCCGGCGTGCCGGTGGCCGGCGAGATGCCCAGGCGAGCAAGCTTGTCGCGTGTTTCAGGATCCGACAGCGCCTGGTTCGCGGCCGTGTTGATGCGAGCCACCAGATCCGCCGGCAGGCCCTTCGGGCCATAGAGGCCGAACCAGGTGTTCGACTCGAAGCCCGGCAGCGTGTCCGCGATCGGCGGCAGGTCCGGCGCGAGCGGGCTGCGCTTGAGCGAAGTCACACCGAGCGCACGCAGGCGGCCATCACGCACGTACGGCATGCCCGTGGGCAGCGCATCGAAGAGCACGTCGACCTTCCCCGTGATCAGGTCGGGAATCGCCAGCGCCGTACCCTTGTATGGAATGTGCGTGACGAAGATGCCCGCCTGCGCCTTGAAGAGCTCCGCCGTGAGCTGCACGATGGTGCCGTTGCCGCTCGACGCGTAGTTGAGCTTGCCGGGGTTCTTCTTTGCGTAGTCGATCCATTCGCGCACCGTCTTCGCGGGCGAGCTGTTCGGCACCAGCATGATGCTCGGCGCGTCGCCCACATGCGCGATCGGCGTGAAGTCGTGCACCGTGTCGTAGGGCACCTTGCTGATGAACGGGCCGATCGAGTGCGTGCTCGTCGTCGCCAGCAGCAGCGTGTAGCCATCGGCCGGCGCCTTGGCCGCGAGGTCGGAGCCGATCGCGCCACCAGCACCCGGCTTGTTGTCGATGACCAGCGTGCCGCCGAGCTTCTCGCCCATCTTCTGCGACAGGGTGCGCGCGAACAGGTCCGTCGCGCCGCCGGCCGGAAACGGCACGATCAACCGGATCGGCTTGGTCGGAAAGGCCTGCGCCAGACTGGCGGTCGAGGCGGCCAGGCACAGCGCGGCAGCGCAGGCCTTGATGAACTGGTTGCGTTTCATGGGTCTGGATTGTGTCCCGGTGATGAACCCCGAATGCTATGCATCGCAGACGCATCAAGCCAGATAATCTGCTTTATCCAACTATGAGCCTTGCTTATGGCAAGGGCGCAGCATGGAAGAAATCTCCCTCCAACAACTCCGGGCCCTGGCGGCGGTCGCCGAATCGGGCAGCTTCACGCTCGCGGCGGAAACCCTGCAACTCACGCAGCCGGCGATCAGCCACCTCATCAAGCGCATGGAGAGTGAACTCGGCCAGGCGCTCGTCGTGCGTGGTCGGCGCATCCAGATGACCAGTGCGGGGCAGATGATGGTCGACACCGCCGTGCGCGCGCTCCGGCTGATCGACGAATCCGTGGACGCCTGCCGCTCCCAGTCCCAGTTGCGCGAAGGCCGCGTCGTGCTGGCTGTGGGCCATCTCACGGCCGGCGCCCTCTTGCCGCCCTTGTTGCGCCGCTTCTCGGACACCCACCCCGGCCTGGCGACCTCGCTGCTCGACAGCACCGCAGAGCAGATGATCTCGCGCGTGCTCACGCAGGAGGCAGACCTCGGCTTCGGATCGGACATCGGGCAGAAGCACTCCGAACTCGCCACCGAGCCGCTCTTCACCGAACGCATGGGCCTCTTCATGCGCGCGGACCATCCGCTGGCGCAACGGGTGGTGATCGATGCGCGGCAACTCGACGGGCTGCCCTTCATCCACGTCAATCCGGATGCCAATGTCTGGCGGTCCGTGAGCCGGCTGCTCTCCGGTGCGGCCAACGTCTATCCACGCGTCGTCCACCACGTCTCGATGCTCTCGACCGCCTTCGGCCTCATCCAGTCCGGCGCGGGCGTCGCGCTGCTGCCGCGCTACGTCGATGTTCTGATGCCTGCCGACCTGCGCGTGGTCAACGTGACACGCCCTGCACTCGAATACCCGGTGGTGGCGATCCGGCTCGCGAAGCATCCGCTCAGCCCCGCAGCGATGGCGTTCCTGGCGATGGCGCGGCAGCACATGAACCCCCCGCGCACGCAAAGGCCCTGAAATGAAAAACGGCACCCGAAGGTGCCGTTGAGCAAAGAAGGATTGGCGGCCGGAATCAGGCCTCCTCCTCATGGAAGGCTTCTTCCCGCTTCGACTTCACGGCCGGCAGCAGCACGATCACCAGCAACAGGAGCGCAGCGGCGAGCAAGCCTGCCGAGATCGGGCGCGAGACGAACACGACCCAGTCACCACGCGACAGCAGCAGCGCGCGGCGCAGGTTCTCTTCCATCATCGGGCCGAGGATGAAGCCCAGCAGCAGCGGTGCAGGTTCGCAACCCAGCTTGAAGAACATGTAGCCAATGAAGCCGAAGGCCGCGACCATCCAGATGTCGAAGGTGTTGTTGTTGGTCGAGTACACCCCGATCGCACAGAACAACACGATCGCCGGGAACAGGAACTTGTACGGCACCGACAGCAGCTTGATCCACATGCCGATCAGCGGCAGGTTCAGGATGATCAGCATCGCGTTGCCGAGCCACATCGAGGCGATCAGGCCCCAGAAGAGTTCGGGGTTGCTGGTCATCACCTGGGGACCAGGCTGGATGTTGTGGATGGTCATCGCACCCACCATCAGCGCCATCACCGCGTTGGGCGGAATGCCCAGCGTCAGCAGCGGGATGAACGACGTCTGCGCGCCGGCGTTGTTGGCCGACTCGGGCGCCGCCACACCGCGGATGTTGCCCTTACCGAACGGCACTTCGCCCGGGTGCAGCTTGGTCTTCTTCTCGATCGTGTAGGCCGCGAAAGCCGCCAGCAGCGCACCGCCGCCGGGCAGGATGCCCAACGCAGCGCCCAGGCCCGTGCCGCGCAGCACGGCAGGGAACATGCGCTTGAAGTCTTCGCGGGTCGGGAACAGGCCCGACACCTTGGCGGTGAACACCTCGCGCTCATGCTCGGGGCGCGACAGGTTCGCGATGATTTCGCCGTAGCCGAACACGCCCATGGCGATGGTCACGAAGCCGATGCCGTCGGTGAGTTCGGGGATGTCGAAGCTGAAGCGTGCGACACCGGAGTTCACGTCGGTGCCGACGAGGCCCATCAGCAGGCCCAGCACGATCATGCCGATCGCCTTGAGCAGCGAGCCCGAGGCCAGCACGACGGCGCCGATCAGGCCCAGCACCATCAGCGAGAAGTACTCTGCCGGGCCGAACTTGAAGGCCAGTTCGGTCAGCGGCGGCGCGAACGCAGCCAGGATCAGCGTGCCGACGCAACCCGCGAAGAACGAGCCGAGACCGGCCGCCGCGAGAGCAGGACCCGCACGACCCTTGCGCGCCATCTGATAGCCGTCGATCACGGTCACGACCGAGGACGATTCGCCCGGCAGGTTGACCAGGATGGCGGTGGTAGAGCCGCCGTACTGCGCGCCGTAGTAGATCCCGGCCAGCATGATCAGCGCCGACACAGGCGGCAGTGCATACGTCGCCGGCAACAGCATCGCGATGGTCGCGACCGGGCCGATGCCCGGCAGCACGCCGATCAGGGTGCCAAGAATGCAACCGACCAGGCAGTAGAGAAGGTTGGTGAAGGTAAAGGCAACGCCAAAACCCAGCGAGAGATTGGTAATCAGATCCATGGCGCCGTCCTCAGCCCGTGATGAAGGTAGGCCACACCTGGATCTGCAGCTTCAGCGCCCAGATGAAGGCGACATAGCTGCCGACCGCCAGAACGGTGGCAAGGATGAGCACGTCCTTCAGGTTGAAGTGCTCTCCCGCGAGACTCGAGATGATCACGAGCGCATAGATCGCGATGATCATGCCCATCGCTGGCACGCCGATGCTCGGCAGACCGCCGAGCAGCACGCCGAAGGCGAGGTTCGCGCCGAGGATGTAGGCAACCTGCTTCCAGGCCCACTTGCCGATCTTTTCGCCGTCCTCGGTCTCGACCGTGAGGCCCGTGAACATGACGCCAAGCCCGATGATGGCCATGAGGATGCCCAGCATCAGCGGAAAGTAGCCCGGGCCCATGCGGGCGCCGGTGCCGACGTTGTACGTCGTGGCACCCCAGGCGAAGGCAACTCCGACGACGGCGAACATCACCCCCGAGAAGAAGTCTTTCTGACTCTTGATTTTCACGAACAGTCTCCACGAAAAAATTCGATCGCGAATTGTGAAGTCAGCCAAAAGTCAGGTCGATGTGGATTCCACCTACCGAGCGTCGAGGGTTATCCCTGCCCCTGCGTCTCTAAAATGCGGCCCCTTCCCACTCTGCCCCGCGCTGCCGCTCCCTCATGGACATCGTCGTCAACGAAGAACTCAAGGCCTACATCGATCCGTTGACTGCTGAGGAGGAAGAGTCACTCGAACGAAGCATCCTCGCGGAAGGCTGCCGCGACGCACTCGTGCTCTGGGGCAACGTGCTGGTGGATGGTCACAACCGCTATCGCATTTGCCAGAAACACGGCGTGCCCTTTCAGACGGTGCAGAACGCGCGCTTCAAGTCGATGGAGGACGTGCACCTCTGGATGATCGAGCAGCATCTCGGCCGCCGAAGCCTGTCGGATTTCCAGCGCGGCGTGCTGGCACTGCGCAAGCGCGAGATCGTGTCGGACCGGCGTTCGCGCGGCACCGTCCCGGCGAACGAAACCGCGGTGGCCTCGGAAGACGCTGGAGCCGCCAGCCGTGAAGTCTCTGCCGCCGTCGATGCGCCGCCGCCCGCGCCTTTCGAAAGCCGCGAAGCCTTGGCCAAGGCCGCGCGCCTCAGCAGCAATCAGGTGGTGATGATCGAGAAGATCCAGAAGCAGGCCGCGCCCGAGGTGGTGGCCGCAGTGAAGGCCGGCACGATCTCGATCAACGCGGCTGCGGCGGTGGCGACGTTGCCGGCCGAAGAGCAGGTCGCCGCGGCGACCGGCGGCAAGGATGAATTGAAGCAGGCCGCGAAGCGGGTTCGGGAATCGAAGCGAAAGCCCAAGGAAGAATCCGCCGCTACATCGGATGAGCCGGACCAGGTCGATGAACTGCAGATGCTGCGGCAGCGTGTGGCCGAGCTGACCGCGGAGAACGAATCATTGCGGCGCCAACTCGCCGCGTTGGCAACTGCGTAAGCGTCGAAGGTCGCCTGGGAGTCAGTGCAGCATGCCGTGGATGGTGTCTGCCGATTTCTTGATTTGCCGGGCCATGCCGCGGCTCAGGCGGGACTCCTCACGATGGTTCAGAAGATCGATCAACCAGCCTCCTGCAACGAGCAGTGCCAGTGCAGCAATCGTGAAAACCTCAGAGTCCATGTCGATCTCCCAAGGGTCGTCCGTGGCGTGACTTTGCGCCCTGCCGAGGCCCTTGGGAATCATCCAAAAAGCCGATGTTGCTATCGGCGCGGACCGTGAAATTCTTCCTTTTTCCGGCTCACTCGAGCGGCGGTGTCGCGCTCAGCACTTCCTCGATGGTGGTCACCCCTTCGGCAACCCGAAGCGCGCCGGCCAACCGCAGGGGACGCATGCCATCCGCCACCGCCTGTCTTCTCAGCGGCGCCATGCTCGGCTCCTTGGTGACTTCGCTCTTGAAAGCCTCGCTCACGGTGAGCAGTTCGTACAGGCCCATGCGGCCCATATAGCCCGTCATGCGGCAGTCCACGCAACCCACTGGCCGATAGGCGCGCACCGAGCCGCTGATCTGCCACGGTGCCACGAATTCCGCGAGCTTCTCGCGCGTGACCGATTCATCGGGCGCCTTGCAGTGCGGGCACAGCGTGCGCACCAGCCGCTGAGCCAGCACGCCGAGCATCACCGCGTTGATCAGGTACGACGGCACGCCCAGCTCCATCAGCCGCGTGATCGCGCTTGGCGCATCGTTGGTGTGCAGCGTGCTGAAGACGAGGTGACCGGTGAGCGCTGCCTGCACCGCCATCTCGGCCGTGGCGAGGTCGCGGATTTCGCCGACCATGATGATGTCCGGGTCCTGCCGCATCAGCGCGCGCAGGCCCTCGGTAAAGCCGAAGTCGAGCTGCGGCTGCACCTGCGTCTGGTTGAACGATGGCTCGATCATTTCGATCGGGTCTTCCACCGTGCTGACGTTGACCTCCTCGGTCGCCACGCGCTTGAGCGTCGAGTAGAGCGTGGTCGTCTTGCCCGAGCCAGTCGGCCCGGTCACGAGGATGATGCCGTGCGGCCGTGTCACGAGCTGCTCCCAACGCTTCGCGTCGTGCTGCGCGAAGCCAAGCGCATCGAGATCCTTGACCGCGGTGTCCGGATCGAAGATCCGCATCACCATCTTCTCGCCGAAGGCAGTGGGCAGCGTGGAAAGCCGCATTTCGATTTCTTCGCCGCGTATGTTGCGCGTCTTGATGCGGCCGTCGAGCGGACGGCGCTTCTCGACCACATCCATGCGGCCGAGCAGCTTGATGCGCGAGACCATCGCGTTCATCACGCCCATCGGCATCTGGTAGGCGGGATGCAGCACGCCGTCGATACGAAAGCGGATCACACCCTGGTCACGCCGCGGTTCGAGGTGGATGTCGCTCGCGCGTTGGTCGAAGGCGTATTGCCAGAGCCAGTCCACCACCTGCACCACGCTCTGGTCGTTGGCGTCGAGCTGCTTGTTCGACTTGCCAAGCTCCACCAACTGCTCGAAGCTCGCGCTGCTCGCGCCGGAGCCCGCCTTCTGCGCCGCGCGAACCGATTTCGCGAGCGCGAAGAACTCGGCCGTGTAGCGCTGGATGTCGGACGGATTCGCGACCACGCGCCGCACCGAGCGACGCGCCTGGCGTTCGACCTCACCGATCCAGTCCGTGAGGAATGGCTCCGAGGTCGCGACCACGACTTCACTCGGCGTGACCTGCACAGGCAGCACCTTGTGCCGCTCCGCATAGGCTGCGCTCATCGTGTCGGCGACCTTGCCCACGTCGACCTTCAGCGGATCGATGCGCAAGTACGCGAGACCCGCGCGCGCGGCGAGCCATTGGGTCAGCATTTCCAGATCGAGCGGCTTGCCGTCGCTCTCGCGCGTCATCGCGACGCTCGCGAGACGCACCAGCGGCGGCTGCCGGCTCTCGGCCTGCGCGCAGCGCGCGAGCGTTCGCTTGGCCTCGTGCGGCGAGATCACGCCATCCCGGGCAAGCCACTCGATGAGGTGCCGCAGATCGAGCGGCCCTTCGAACCGGGAATCAGAAGAAGGCAAGGTCACAGCGTTCATAGAGGGCAAACCTGACGGCGCTCAAGCCACAGGCTTGAACACGCGCAGCCATTTGGGAGCGGGCAGACTCCAGCGAGTCTGGATGGTTTGCGCACGGTCGGCAAGCACGGGCCGTTTCGGCTGGCTAGGTTCGCGCTGCGCGAGCACGATCGTGTTGCCTTCTCGCGTCGGCTTGAACGCCCACACCGCTTCTTCACCGAAGGCCGCGACGATCTTCGCGAGACTGCGCTCGTAGCTGGACGAGCGGCCGAACAGGTTGACGGTCATGCAGCCGTCCTCGGTCAGGAGAGCGCGGCAGTCTGCATAGAAGTCCTCGCTGTCGAGCACCGGCGCGGCGGCCTCGTGGTCGTAGAGGTCGACCTGCAGCGCATCGACGGTGCCCAGCCACTGCGGCTTGCGGATCTCGGTGGCTGCATCGGCCACGACCACCTGCAGCTTCGCGTCGTCAGCCGGCAGCTTGAACCAGCCCCTGCACGCCGCGACCACTTGGGGATTGAGTTCGATCGCGGTGGTGCGCATGCGCAGCGTCTTGCGGCAGAACTTGGTGAGGCTCGCGGCACCGAGCCCGAGTTGCATGGCATGGCGCTTCGCGACGCTCGCCGGATCGACGAAGAGAAGCCACGCCATCATGCGTTGCACGTATTCGAGCTCGATGTCGAAAGGCGCGTCGAGCTTCATCGAGCCTTGCACCCATTCCGTGCCCAGGTGCAGGTAGCGCACGTCTCCCCAATCGGAGAAGTTGACCTCGGGGAGGGAGACCTTCATGGAATGTCCAGATACCTTTCAAACACTTCGCGCCAGGCCTGGACCTTGCGCTCGAAACTCCACGACGCGTTGGCAGGGCTCGACGAGGGCAGCCGATAGACCGGCACGCCGAACATGCGCGTGTGCCTGGCGTGCTTGAAGCTCTCGCCACCGTTGTGCGCGATCGCCGCGAGCTTCGGCAGATGAAGGCCTGCGATGTCGTTCGCGACCGCATCGCGGATTGCCGTATCGAGGCTGCCTTCCCGCCGGCAACTCGCATAGACGTCCCATACGCCCAGCCCCCGGTCGAGCAGCCACGCGCTACGCTTTTGATAGCTGTCAACGCCCACTGGGAGCGGGTTTGCGGGCCACAGGGCCTGCAAAATCTTCCAGAAATGATTCTGCGGATGAGCATAATACCGCTGCTCCGCGATCGAACGTGCGCCAGGAAAGCTGCCGAGGATCAACAAGGCTGTGTTCTCGGACACGATCGGTGCGAGGCCCGTGAGCACGGCGTCCGCGTCGACTGGGCGCGAGGCTGGCTTATCCATAACGCTTGCCGGTGTGAACCGCCGGCACCTGTGAGGAGAAGGACTTGAATACGGAAGCGATCTGGACGTTCATAACGACGCAAGGCGTCGATTTTGGCCTGAAAGTGATCGGAGCCCTGATCGCCTGGGCCATCGGTCGATGGCTCATCGGCATCGCGCAGAAGCTCGTCGGCAAGGCGCTCGAACGCGGCAAGCGCATGGACCCGACACTGAGCAACTACCTCGTCTCGATACTCGGCGTGATCCTCAACATCGTCCTGATCCTCGCGATCCTCGACATGTTCGGCATCCGCACCACCTCCTTCGCGGTGCTGCTGGCTGGGGCTGGTCTCGCGATCGGCACCGCCTGGGGCGGATTGCTCACGCACTTCGCGGCTGGCGTCTTCCTGCAAGTCCTGCGGCCGTATCGAGTGGGTGATTTCGTCACCGTCGGCGGCGGCGTGACCGGCACCGTCAAGGAGCTCGGCCTCTTCGGCACCACGCTCATCTCGCCCGATAACACCGTCGTGACCGTCGGCAACAACAAGGTGTTGTCCGAGACGATCCAGAACTTCAGCTCGCTGCAGTTTCGGCGTGTCGACGTCACGGCCAAGATCGCCAACGGCGTGGATGTCGGCGACGCCATCCAGCGGCTCAAGGCCGCGGTGAGCGAGATCCCCAACGTCTCGACGGAACAGCCGCCGGATGTGGAGATCCTGCAGTTCACGCCTGAAGGCCCGCTGCTTGCGGTGCGTCCCTACACGCACACCGACCACTACTGGCAGGTGTATTTCGACACGCACAAGGCGATCGTCAAGACCTTCGGCGCCGCCGGCTACCCGACGCCGGAGACGCCGCTGGTGCAGCGGCACCTCACGCCGCCGCCCATCAAACCGGCCTGAAGCCCCGAAAAAGCGAAACCCGCCTTCCGGCGGGTTTCTTCATTGCGGCACGAGAGACGCGCGGCGCTCAAGGCTTCTTCGCGTCGTGCTGGGCGGTGCCGGGAATCTGTTCGCCAATCTTGTCGCCGGCCTTACGCGTGGCGTCGGCTGCTGCGCCGCCCGCGTCGCTCACGGCCTTGCCGGTCGCATGCGCGCCCTTCTTGGTTGCGTTCCAGGCCTTCTTGCTGCCGCTCTTGGTGGAGTCCCAGGCTTTTTCACTGGTGTCCTTCGTGGCGTCCCAGGCCTTCTCGCCGCCGTGCTCGGTGGCTTTCACTGCCTTCTTGGTACCGCTCTTGGTGGAATCCCATGCTTCCTTGCTGGCGTTTTCCACCTTTTCGGTCGTGGTGGGCGCGGCGGTGTTCTGTGCCAGGGCCGGCAATGCGACCGATGCGACGGCAAGTGTCAATGCGGCCGGAAGGATGCGGATGGAAGTCTTGTTCATCTTGTAAAGCTCCTTGCTAGGTTGAAGTGGCTTGGATCGCCACCGATGCATACACACAGCGATTCAACGACTGCGCAGAGCCCAAGGATGACACCGAAAACCCACTCATGGGCCGCTGCCGCGCAAGTCGAGCGATCGGCCTACGCGGAGCGCAGCATACCCGCCGACACATCGATCAGCGAAGACAGACGTGGCAGCGCAGCCACGGCGTTGCGCGTAGTCGCCTCGGCCAGCGCCTCCACCGGCATGCCGCGCAAGTCGGCCACCACTTCGGCGATACGGGGCAGTTCGCCGGGCTCGTTGCGGCCCTGGCGCTCGCCCGCATCGCGCTGGGCCTGCGTGCGGTAGATCCACTGCGGCTGGATGTCCGGCGAGTCGGTTTCCATGACGATCGACTCCAGCGGCACAGCCTGCGCGAGTCGACGCAGTTGCAGGGCCCGCTCGAACGTCACCGCGCCACCAAAGCCCAGCTTGAGCCCGAGATCGATGCATGCCTGCGCCTGTTGCTCGCTGCCGTTGAAGGCGTGCGCGATGCCGTGCCAGCGCTGTCCCGGCGCGACCTGGCGAAGATGCTTCAGCACCTTGTCCACCGAGCGGCGCACATGAATGATCACCGGCAGTTCATGCTTGCGGGCCAGCTGCAACTGAGTGTGAAAAAACATTGCCTGCCTGTCGGCATCGAGGCCTTCGACGAAGAAGTCGAGTCCGATCTCGCCGACCGCGACGAGCCGCGGGTCGTCACGCCGACGCACCAGCTCGGCATCGAGTTCATCCAGATGCGCCTCCAGCGCCTGTCCGGTGCACATCGGATGGATGCCAAGCGCATAGGCGTCGCCCTGGCGATGCGCGAGCTCCCGCACCGCAGCGAAGTTGAACGCTGCGACCGCAGGAATCACGCAAAGCCCGACGCCGAGGCTCGCCGCGCGCGCCCTGATCCGGGGCATCTCGGCGCCGAATTCGGGCGCATCGAGATGGCAGTGGGTATCGACGAAGACAGGCATCGCACGATCATGCCCGAAGGCATGCAGACCTGCGGAAAGCGTGCTACCGTGCCTCCTCAAGCGTTCTCTTTTGCCGGAGGTGCCCGATGCGCAGGCCTGCTTTCTACAGCCGCTCGCCCAGAGAGCCGCGCGACGCGGCAGACCCCGGCGCGACCATCGCACAGAATGCGTCGGACGGCTCCGACACGACGCAAGCACAACCCGCACTCACCGCCGCCGCACCCCAGCGCTGGCAACCCGGACGCCGCAGCTTCGCATTGCTCCTCGCACTGGTCGTCGGCATGGGCGCCACCGGTGCGGTGATGTGGCCCAAGGCCGGCCGCCAACTCACGCAGAAGGACATCGACCAGGCGGTGCTTCGCACCTTGCACACCGCCACGCTGCCCTCGCCCGCGGCCAAGGCAGCCGAGATCATCCGGCCCTCGGTGGTGCGCGTGGTCGGCTATGGCACCGAGAAGACCACGCCCGAAGCCAAGGTCGAGAAGCGCGGGCGCAATCTCGCCAAGGGCAAGCCCGCGGAAGCTCCCGCCGACGAAGCACCGGGACAGCAGGTCGAGCGTGGCGTCGGCACCGGCGTGGTGATCGTGGACAAGGGCGTCATCCTGACCAACCTGCACGTTGTCGCGGGCTCCGAAACGATCAAGGTGACGTTCGCCGACGGCCTCGAATCGCCGGCCACCATCACAGGCGTGCAGCCCGAGAACGACCTCGCGGTGCTGCAGGCGCAGAAGCTGCCTGACGACCTCATCCCCGCCACGATGCGCTCCACGGCCGACCTTCAGCCGGGCGACCAGGTCGTCGCCGTCGGCTTCCCGTTCGGCATCGGCCCTTCCGTGTCAGCCGGCGTGGTCTCGGGGCTGAACCGATCGTTCCGCTCGCCAGAAGGCAAGCAGGAGCTGGGCAACCTGATCCAGTTCGATGCTGCCGCCAATCCCGGCAATTCGGGCGGGCCACTGATCAACATGGACGGCGAGGTGCTCGGCATCGTCACCGCCATCCTCAATCCCACCCAGCAGCGCACTTTCATCGGGATCGGTTTCGCCGTGCCGATCGAGAACGCCGCCTCCGCCGCCGGCTCGCCACCCTTCTGACCCATCGAAAGAAAGAGCATTCGCATGAGCACAGACACCGAACCGACTTCCGCATCCACGGCCGAGCTGATGGAGCAGATCCTCTATCAGGTCAAACGCGTCGTCGTCGGCCAGGACCGGTTTCTCGAGCGGGTGATGGTGGCGATGCTCGCCAACGGCCATCTGCTGGTCGAAGGCGTTCCGGGGTTGGCGAAGACGCTGACGGTCAAGACGCTGGCCGACACCGTGCGCGGCCAGTTCAAGCGCATCCAGTTCACGCCCGACCTCGTGCCGGCGGACCTGGTCGGCACGCGCATCTACAACCAGAAGACGGGCGACTTCAGTACGTCGCTCGGCCCGGTTTTCGCGAATCTGCTGCTGGCCGATGAAATCAACCGCGCGCCGGCCAAGGTGCAAAGCGCGCTGCTCGAGGTGATGCAGGAGCGCCAGGTCACGATCGCCGGCGAAACGCACCTGGTGCCGCGTCCTTTCCTCGTGATGGCGACGCAGAACCCGATCGAGACCGAGGGCACCTACCCGCTGCCCGAGGCGCAGGTGGATCGCTTCATGATGAAGGTGCTGGTCGACTACCCGACGGACGAGGAAGAGTTCGTGATCGTCGAACGCGTGATCGGCCCACCGGTCTCGGCCATGCCGGTGGCAACGACCGACCAGCTCGCCGCGCTGCAGGCCGAGGCGCGTCGCGTCTATGTCGACCCTTCGCTGATCCAGTACGCGGTCAGGCTTGTGTCAGCCACACGCACGCCGGAGAAGCACGGCCTGAAGGACCTGCACCGCTTCATCACCTTCGGTGCAAGTCCGCGCGCGAGCATCAGCCTGACCGAAGGCGCACGCGCGCTCGCACTGCTGCGCGGCCGCAACTACGCCCTGCCCGAGGACATGACCGCGCTGGTGGCTGACGTGATGCGGCACCGCGTCACGCTGTCCTACGAAGGGCTCTCGGAAGGGCTCACGCCGGACAGTCTCATCGACAAGATCATGCGGGCCGTGCCCGCGCCCGCCAAGCCGCTCGAGCATGAAAAGCTGGTGGCCTAGGCGCGGGAAAGCCGCCAACGACGACGCCCTCGCGGCCGCCGAAGCGGCAGCGAGCGGTGTCGAACGCGCGCTGCGCCGGCTCGAATGGACCGTGATCCGCCGCCTCGACGGCCTGCTGCAGGGCGACTACCGCACGCTGATGCGCGGTGCGGGCCTCGACCTCGCCGACCTGCGCGAATACCAGCACCACGACGACGTGCGGCACATCGACTGGAACGTCACCGCGCGCTTGCAGACACCCTATGTGCGCGTCTTCACCGAAGACCGCGAGATGGCCGCATGGTTCGTGCTCGACCTGAGCCGCTCGGTCGATTTCGGCTCCGGCATCCGCGCCAAACGCGAGATTTCGGCCGGCTTCGTCGGCGTGCTTGCACGGCTGCTCACGCGCCATGGCAACCGCGTCGGCGCGATGGTCTATGGCAACGACATCGAAGCGGTGATTCCGCCGCGCACCGGCCGTCGCCACGTACTGCACCTGCTGCATGCCATGGAGCGCCGCTCCGGCAAGGCGGAACTCCCCCAGCAGGGCATGACCCGGCTGGCTGACCTTCTCAAGTCAGCCGCGATGCTGATGCCGCGCCGCTCGACCGTGTTCGTGGTTTCCGATTTCCTGAGCGAGCCCGGATGGGAGCGCCCGCTCGGTCACCTGGTGCAGCGTCACGACGTGGTCGCGGTGCGCCTTTTCGATCCGCTCGAGCTCGAGTTGCCCGACCTCGGTTTGGTGCCGCTGCGCGATGCCGAAACCGGCGAGCAACTCTGGGTCGATACCCATGATGGCGGCTTCCGCAAGCGCTTTGCGCGGCTTGCTGCAGAGCGGGAAGTCACCTTGCGCGAGTCGCTTGCCAAGGTGGGCGTTGACACGCTTGAACTCTCGACGGACGATGACCTCGTTGAAGCCATCGTGCGATTTGCGGATATGCGAAAGCGTCGCGTACGCACCGGGCTTGCAAACTCGACCGTGGTGGCAGCATGAATTTCCTCTGGCCCCAATTTCTCTGGCTGCTGCTGGCACTGCCGCTGCTGGTGCTGCTGTACCTGTGGCTGCTGCGGCGCAAGAAGAAGCTCGCGCTGCGCTATGCGAGCCTGTCGATCGTGCGCGAAGCGATGGGCGCGAGCCAGACGATCCGCCGGCACATCCCGCCCTTCCTCTTCATGCTCGCGCTGGCTGCCATGCTGATTGCCGCCTCGCGACCGATGGCGGTGGTGGTGCTGCCGTCGAACCAGCAGACGATCATCCTCGCGATGGACGTCTCCGGCAGCATGCGAGCAGCCGACGTGCAGCCCAACCGGCTGGTTGCCGCGCAGGAGGCGGCCAAGAGCTTCATCAAGGAACTCCCACGCACCGTCAAGGTCGGCATCGTCGCGTTCGCCGGCAGCGCGCAGGTGGCGCAGTTGCCGACCACCAATCGCGAAGACCTCGTCACAGCGATCGATTCCTTCCAGCTCCAGCGCGCGACCGCCACAGGCAACGCCATCGTGGTGTCGCTCGCCACGCTGTTCCCCGATGCGGGTATCGACATCTCGGACTTCGGCCCGCAAAGCCGCGAGCGCGGCACGCCGATCGATCGGGCGGGCAAGCAGCCGGCCAAGGAGTTCACGCCGGTCGCGCCCGGCTCGTACACCTCTGCCGCGATCATCATGCTCACCGACGGCCAGCGCACCACCGGCGTCGATCCGCTCGACGCGGCCAAGGTCGCCGCCGACCGCGGCGTGCGCGTCTACACCGTGGGCATCGGCACGGTCGATGGCGAGACCATCGGCTTCGAGGGCTGGTCGATGCGCGTGCGGCTCGACGAAGAGACGCTCAAGGCCATCGCCAACAAGACCAGCGCCGAGTACTTCTACGCCGGCACGGCTACCGATCTGAAGAAGGTCTACAGCTCCCTGAGTTCGCGTCTCACGGTCGAGAAGAAGGAGACCGAAATCTCGGCACTCTTCGCGATGGCGGCAGCCGGGCTGGCGCTGCTCTCGGCCGGACTTTCGCTGCTCTGGTTCAACCGCATCCTCTGATTCGTTGCACCTTTGGGCAATGAAACCTGCCCTTAGGGCGCGTAGGCGCGCACGCACGTCCTCGCAATAATTTCCAGCACCTCGGCACCCCGAGGCAGGGGAGCCATGACCGCAACGACGCGGCGCGAGGAGGAAGGGCCCTGTGACCAGCGAGCTCGTGGACATACTGAAATCACACCCGGAAATAGCGCTGTTCCTGGTGCTGGCGCTCGGGTATGCCTTTGGCCAGATCCGCTTCGGCCCCATCCAGCTCGGTGGCGTCTGCGGCACGCTCATCATCGCGCTGCTCGTGGGGCAGCTCGGCATCACGCTCGACAACGGCGTGAAGAACGTGTTCTTCATGCTCTTCATCTTCGCGCTCGGCTACGCGGGCGGCCCTCAGTTCTTTGCCAACCTCGACGCCAAGGGCCTGCGCATGGGCCTTTTGTGCCTGATCGAAGTCGTGGCGGTCATTGCGCTGGTGGTGAGTGCGACTCGCGCCTTCGGGTTCGACCAAGGCACCGCCGCGGGCCTGATGGCCGGCGCCGCCACCGAGTCCGCCGTAGTCGGCACGGCCACCGATGCGATCTCCAAGCTGGCGTTGCCGCCTGACCAGATACGTCAGCTCCAGGCCAACGTCGTCACGGCGTATTCGATCACCTATGTGTTCGGCCTGATCGCGATCGTGGTCATCACGAGCCAGGTCTTCCCTTTGCTGCTGCGCATCAATCTGCGCGAGGAAGCCGACAAGCTCTGGCGTTCGATGGGCGGCAACGAGGAAGACGGCAGCGCGACCATGGCTGTGCCCGAAATGGTGGGCCGCGTCTTCGACGTCACCACCGGCCAGGGCCGCACGGTCGGCGAGCTGATGGACCCGTTCAAGCGAGAGGTCGGCATCGAGCGCGTGCAACGCGGCGGCCGGTTGATGGAGGTCACCTCGACGCTGCGCCTGGAAGCCGGTGACCGCGTGCTTGTCGTCGGGCTGCGCGCCGCGATGGTCGGCGTCGCGGGCCTGATCGGGCCGGAACGCGCCGACACGGCGGACTTCGACGCCGTGATCGAAACCGTCGAAGTCATGCTGACGCAGCCCGAGTGGTTCGACCGCGAGCTGCGCGACCTCAAGGCCGACCGCATCGGCGCGATCAAGGACCTTCCTCGGCTGCCGCAAAACCTGCACGTGGTCGGCGTGATCCGCGACGGACACACCATGCCGCTTCTTCCGACGCTCAAGCTGAAGAAGCGCGACGTGCTGAAGCTCTACGGCCCCGCCGCCGACATGCCGAAGGCGGTGCCGCTCTTCGGCCTGCGCGTGGTGCATTCGACAAAGAGCAACATGAGCTACATGGCCGCGGGAATCCTGCTCGGCGTGTTCATCGGCGGCTTCAGCGTGAAGATCGGCGGCATTCCGTTCTCACTGGGCACCGGCGGCGGCGCGCTGCTCACCGGCCTGGTGTTCGGCTGGTTCCAGGCGCGCAATCCGCACCGCCTGAGCATTCCCGAAGGCGCGCTCTCGCTGATGAAGGACATCGGCCTCGCGACCTTCATTGCCTGCGTCGGGCTGGCCTCGGGGCCGCAGGCGCTCACGCTGATTCGCAAGTTCGGCATCGCGCTGCCGCTGCTGGGCATTGCGATCGCCGTGGTGCCAGCCTGCATTTCGCTGTTCGTCGGGCGCCGCCTGCTGAAGCTCGAAACGCCGGTGCTGCTCGGCGCGATTGCGGGCCAGCAATGCAGCACGCCCGCGCTGAGCGCGATCCAGAACGTCGCCGGCAACACCACGCCGCTGCTGGGCTACACGATCACCTACGCGATCTCGAACGTCATCCTGCCGCTGATGGGCCCACTGATCGTGGGCATCGTCAGCGCGATGCAGGCGGGCTGAGCACGCACACCGAAAGGGACCTCGACCATGGAATGGCTTCACGACATCTTCAAGCGATCGCCAGAGATGGCGCTCTTCCTCTCGCTTGCCGTCGGCTACTGGATCGGCAAGTTCAAGTTCGGCAAGTTCCAGCTCGGCGGCGTGGCCGGCTCGCTGCTGGTCGCGGTGATCGTCAGCCAGGTCGGCGTGGAAGTCGATGCGGGCGTGAAGGCGGTGCTTTTCGCGCTCTTCATCTATGCGGTGGGCTTCGAGAGCGGGCCGCAGTTCTTCAGCTCGCTCGGCAAACAATCGATCAAGGAAATCATTCTCGCCGTCGTGATGGCGGCCACGGGCCTGCTGACGGTGATCGTGATGGCGAAGATGTTCTCGCTCGACAAGGGGCTCGCGGCCGGCGTCGCGGCGGGCGGCCTCACCCAGTCGGCGATCATCGGCACCGCGGGCGATGCGATCGCCAAGCTCGGGCTTGCGGCCGACGAAACGCAGCGACTGCAAGCCAACGTGGCGATCGGCTACGCGGTGACCTACGTGTTCGGCTCCTTCGGCGCGATCATCGTGTGCGTCAACATCCTGCCGAAGTTCATGGGCCGCTCGATCCGCGACGACGCGATCGCCGCCGAGACCGCGATGCAGGCCGGCAAGGCCGCCCTCGGCCCCGATCAGTCGGCCGCGGCACCTGCACTGGTGGGACGCATCTACCAGCTCACCGCCGATCCGAAGCGCACCGT
Source organism: Variovorax sp. Sphag1AA (assembly GCF_014192575.1). Taxonomy (GTDB): domain Bacteria; phylum Pseudomonadota; class Gammaproteobacteria; order Burkholderiales; family Burkholderiaceae_C; genus Variovorax. The sequence continues at coordinate 62,727 of NZ_JACHYC010000005.1, forward strand.
GGAAGCCATCGAGTACGCGACGCCGAATACGGACATCACCATCGAACGCGTCAAGCGCGGCGGCAGGTTCATCGAGGTCGGGCCCGAGCTCGAGCTGCAGAAGGACGACATCGTCCTGGTGGTCGGCCAGCGCGACGCAGTGGTGAATGCCACATCGATGCTCGGCAAGGAACTTTTCGACGTCGAAGGCATGGAGCTCACCATGCAGCGTCGCGAAATCGTGCTGACCAACAAGGAACTTGCGCAAAAGACGATCGGCCAGATCCGCGATGCCACCACGACCGCGACTCGACACGGCGTGTTCCTCGTGAGCATCAGCCGCGGCGGCAAGACGCTCCCGCTGGAAGACGGCACTGCGGTGCAGCTCGGCGACATGGTGACGATCTTCGGCGCGGAGCAGGACCTGAAACGCGTGTCGGCCCGCATCGGCGAAGCGATCGTGCAGACCACCAAGACCGACTTCGTCTACCTCGGTGCCGGCCTTGTCGTGGGCCTGCTGATCGGCCTGGTGAGCGTCAAGCTGGGCGACATTCCGCTCACGCTCGGCAGCGGCGGCGGGGCACTGCTCTCGGGTCTGATCTTCGGCTGGTATCGCGCCAAGCGGCAGACCTTCGGCGCGCTGCCGTCGGCGGCGGGGCAACTGCTCAAGGACCTCGGCCTCGCAGGCTTCGTGGCGGTGGTGGGCCTGTCGTCCGGCCTGCAGGCCGTGCAGACGATCAAGGCGCAGGGTCTCACGATCTTCATCGTCGGCGTGATCGTGACCATCGTGCCGATGATCATCACGATGCTGATCGGCCGCTACCTCCTGCGCTACGAGAACGTGGCCATCTTCGCCGGCGCGCTCTCGGGCTCGCGCAGTGCCAACCCGGCCTTCGGTGAAGTGCTCGACAAGGCCGAGAACTCGATCCCGACCGTGCCGTTCGCGATCACCTACGCGCTGGCGAATGTGCTGCTCACCCTGCTGGGACCACTGATCGTGGCCCTCGCCTGAGCACGCGCATCCAACACTTTTTTCTCGCACACCGAACCAAGGAGCAAGCCATGGACTTCAGCGACGTTGAAAAACTGGGTAGCCTGAGCCCCTTCGAACTCAAGGACGCATTGATCAAAGTCGCGTCGCAGGGGGACCGGCTCATGCTGAATGCCGGGCGAGGCAATCCGAACTTCCTCGCGACCACGCCGCGGCACGGCTTCTTCCAGTTCGGCCTGTTCGCGATGACCGAAGCCGAGCGCTCTTACGTGTACATGGATGACGTGGGCGGCTTCCCGAAACGCGAAGGCATCGAGGCGCGCTTCGAGATCTACGTGAACCAGAACCGCCATGTTCCCGGCGTGCGCTTCATCGATGCCGCCGTCTCGTATGTGCGCGACCAGCTCGGTCTCTCGGCCGGCGATTTCATCTACGAGATGTGCGAGGCGATCCTCGGCTGCAACTACCCCGTGCCGGACCGTATGCTGCGGTTATCGGAAATCATCGTGGGGCACTACATCCACCGCGAGATGATCGGAACGCACCCCTTCGTGGGCAAGTTCGACATGTATGCGGTCGAAGGCGGCACCGCCGCGATGACGTACCTCTTCAACAGCATGCGCGAGAACCATCTCATCTCAGCCGGCGACACCATCGCGCTGGGCATGCCGATCTTCACGCCGTACATCGAGATCCCGCATCTCAACGACTACAAGCTGGTCGAGATGAACGTCGAGTGCGGCCCGGAGACCAACTGGCAGTACACGAAGAAGGAGCTGCAGAAGCTGCTCGACCCGAAGGTGAAAGCCTTCTTCCTCTGCAACCCGAGCAACCCGCCGTCGGTGCGGATGAGCCAGGAAGTGCTCGACAACATCGTGGAGATCGTGAAGAAGCGGCCGGACCTGATCCTGCTGACCGACGACGTGTACGGCACCTTCGCGGACGATTTCACATCGCTCTTCGCGATGTGCCCGCACAACACGATCCTGGTGTATTCGTTCTCGAAGTACTTCGGCGCGACCGGCTGGCGCATGGGCGTTGTTGCCACGCATGACGACAACGTGCTCGACCGCAAGATCGCCGCACTGCCCGAAGCCAAGCGCAAGGAACTCGACGAGCGCTACAGCTCCATCACCACGGACCCGCGTGGCCTGAAGTTCATCGACCGGTTGGTGGCCGACAGCCGCACGGTCGCGCTGAACCACACAGCGGGCCTGTCGACGCCAGTGCAGGCGCAGATGGTGATGTTCTCGCTGTTCTCGCTGATGGACGAGCCGCAGGCCTACAAGGCTGCGATGAAGCGCATCGTGCTGCGCCGCAAGCAGGCGCTCTATAAGGAGCTGGGCATCCCGATGGTGTTCGACCCGAACTCCGTGCGCTACTACCACCTGCTCGACATGGACGACATCATCACGCAGATGTACGGCGCGGAATTTGCCAAGTGGGCGCTCAAGCAGTTCAGGCCGAACGAGGCGCTCTTCCGGCTGGCGCAGGACACGGGCGTGGTGCTGCTGCCGGGCAAGGGCTTCGGCACGCAGCATGCGTCCGGCCGGGTATCGCTCGCAAACCTCAACGAGTACGACTATGCCAACATCGGCAAGTCCATTCGCAGGCTGATCGACGAGTACTACGCGATCTTCAAGAAGCAAGGCAGCGCGGGCGCCAAGAGCGCCGTTCGGAGCGCCCCGGCCAAGGCTGCGAAGAAGGGCAGGAAGTAACGCAGCAGAAGGAAATCTCGATCGATGTTTGATCTGAAAGGCAAGGTCGCACTCGTCACGGGCGGCAACGGCGGTATCGGGCTTGGCATGGCGCAGGGGCTGGCGAGTGCTGGCGCACGCGTGTTGATTGCGGCGCGCAATGCGCAGAAATCGGCCGCCGCAGTCGAAGCGCTCAAGGCGCTGGGCAGCGACAGCTTCGCGCTCGAAGCCGACGTGACGAACGAGGATTCGGTGAAGGCGCTCTTCGAGCAACTCGCGTCGCGCTGCGGGCGACTCGACATCCTCGTCAACAACGCGGGCACCACGGTGCGAAAGCCGGTGGACCAACTCGCGCTGGCCGAGTGGAACCAGGTGATGGACACCAACCTCACCAGCGCCTTCCTCTGCTGTCGGGCCGCGCATCCGCTGATGAAGGCGGCCGGCGGCGGCAAGATCATCAACATCGGTTCGATGATGTCGATCTTCGGCGCGCCCTATGCGCCGGCCTACGGCGCGAGCAAGGGCGGCATCGTGCAACTCACGCGTGCGATGGCGGCTTCATGGGCCGCCGATGGCATCCAGGTGAATGCAGTACTGCCGGGATGGATCCAGACCGAACTGACCGACGGCGCACGCGCACAGGTGCCAGGCTTGAACGAACGCGTGATCGCGCGCACCGCCGCGGGACGATGGGGCCAGCCGAAGGATCTGGCGGGGATCGCGGTGTTCCTCGCCAGCAGCGCTTCGGACTTCGTCACCGGCACCGCGATTCCGGTCGACGGCGGCTACTCGATCGCAGCCTGACCGCCGCCGCTCATTGGGGGCTCAGTTTGCGAGCCGCCCCGCCGTGAGCCGCAGGATGCGATCGCAGCGCGCCGCGAGGCTCTCGTCGTGCGTGACCATCACGAACGCCGTACCGCGCTCGTGCGCAAGACGCAGCATCAGCGCGAACACCGCATCCGCCGTCGCGCGATCCAGGTTGCCAGTCGGCTCGTCGGCCAGCACGCAATCGGGATGCGTGACCAGCGCACGCGCGATCGCCACGCGCTGACGCTCGCCGCCCGACAACTCCGCCGGCCGATGCTGCACGCGCTCGCCGAGTCCGACGGCGCGGAGCATCTCGGTAGCGACCTGATGCGCCTCGGCAGGCAGCATGCGGCGAATCCTCAGCGGCATCGCGACGTTGTCGAGCGCGGTGAATTCCGGCAACAGGTGATGGAACTGGTAGACGAAGCCCAGGTGCATGTTGCGCAACCGGCCCTGCTCCGCCGCATCGACGAGCGCCATGTTCTCGCCATGCAGCTCGACGCTGCCGCTGGTGGGCGCATCGAGCCCGCCCATCAGGTGCAGCAGCGTGCTCTTGCCCGAGCCGGACGCGCCGACGATGGCAACCGTCTCGCCCGCATGCACATCGAGGTCCACGCCATGGAGCACGGTGAGGTCGATGCTGCGGCCTTCGTTGAAGCGCTTGGTCAGCCCACGGACCTTCAGCACCACGTTGTTCTTCTTCGCCTCACTCATAGCGCAGGGCCTCCGCGGGGTTGACGCGGCTCGCGCGCCAGCTTGGATAGAGCGTTGCCACAAAGGCGAGGATGAGCGAGATCACGGTGATCGGAATGATGTCGCCGCGCTGTGGATCGCTCGGCATCTTGCTGATGAGGTAGATGTCCTTCGGCAGGAAGCTGGCGTGGAACAAGCGCTCCAGCGCCGGCACGATCACGTCGATGTTGTAGGCAATGCCCAGCCCGAGCAGCAACCCGCCGAGCGTGCCCATCACGCCCACCATCGCGCCCTGCACGACGAAGATGCCCATGATGCTCTTCGGGCTCGAACCGAGCGTGCGCAGGATCGCGATGTCGGCGCGCTTGTCGGTCACCGTCATCACGAGCGTGGAAACGAGGTTGAACGCCGCCACCGCGACGATCAGCGTGAGGATGATGAACATCATGCGTTTCTCGACCTGGACCGCCGCGAACCACGTCTTGTTCGCCCGCGTCCAGTCGCGGATGAGGAACTGGCCCGGCAGCGTCGCGGCGAGTTCTTCGGCCACTTCGCGCGCCTGGTGCAGGTCCTTGAGCTTCAGGCGTATGCCGCTCGGCCCTTCGAGGCGGAAGATGCGTGCGGCATCCTCCTCGTGGATCATCGCGAGCGACGAGTCGTACTCGTAGTGACCCGAATCGAAGGTGCCGACCACGGTGAACTGCTTGAGTCGCGGCACCACGCCGGCTGGCGTGACCTGCCCACCTGGCGCCACCAGCGTGACCTGATCGCCTTCGCGCACGTACAGCGATCGCGCGAGCTCGATGCCGAGCACGATGCCGAACTGGCCCGGCACCAGCTTGTCCAGTGCGCCGTGCTGCGTGGTTGTCGAAAGATCCGTCACCTGGGCTTCGAGCTTCGGCTCGATGCCGCGGATGATCGCGCCCTTCATGTCCTCGCCGCGCGCGATCAGCGCCTGCGCGGCGATGAAAGGCGCGACGCCGACCACCTGCGGGTTCTTGCGGGCCTCCGCCATGATTGCGTCGAGGTCGCCCAGCGCCTGGCCGTCGCGCGAGAAGATCTCGATGTGCGAGATCACGCCGAGCATCCGGTCGGTCACTTCCTTCTGGAAGCCGTTCATGACACTGAGCACGATGATCAGCGCCGCGACGCCGAGCGCAATGCCGAACATCGACACACCGGAGATGAAGGAAATGAAGCCGTTGCGCCGCGTCGCCCGGCCCGCACGCGTATAGCGCCAGCCGAGTTGCAGTTCGTAGGGAAGTCGCATCAGGACTCCCGACGGGCCGCCCCTAGGGAGGCCTGCGCCCCCGCGGGGGGCAGCGAATACACGAAGTGAGGAGCGTGGGGGCAGATCATCTGTCGATTTTGGCATCCCGGACAATAGGCCCATGTCTGTGCCGTCCTCTCCCCGCCATTTGCTGATTCCCTTTGCCGGCCGCGGCTCGCCCGCCTGCCGCGAAGCTCTGGCCGGGTTGCGACTGCCAAAGCTCGAAGCGCTGCTGTCGCGACTTGCGCTGGCGAGCGGCGATACGCAGGAAGACACCACCCTCTCGCCGCCGCAGGAGCGCGCACTCGCCAAGGCGTTGGGCATTTCCGCCGCCGACGGCTGCATTCCCTGGGCTGCGCTCGAAGCACGCAGGCTCGGCCTGCAGCCTACGGACCCCGGCGCGAGCTGGGGCACGGCGACGCTCTGCCACTGGCAGGTGGGCATCGACGACGTGGTGCTCGGAGATCCCTCGGCTATCGAGATCGACGCGGCCGAATCGGCAGCGTTGCTGGCTGTGGCGCAGCCCTTCTTCGCCGAAGATGGCATCGCCTTGCATGGGTCATCGGTGCCGGGTCGCTGGCTGGCATGCGGCAAGGTCTTCGACGGCCTCGCAACGGCGTCGATCGATCGGGCGGTGGGCTTCCCAATTGCGGAGTGGTCGCCTCTGTCCGATGCGGCGCGCCCCCTGCGGCGCCTTCAGAACGAGATGCAGATGCTCCTCTACACCGAGCGCGTGAACGACGAGCGCGCGGCGCGCGGCGTGCCGCCGATCAACTCCTTCTGGCTGAGCGGCACTGGCAGCCTGCCGGCATCCTTCACCGATCTCCCATCAGCGGAACCGGAGGTGATCGATGCGCTGCGGTCATCCGCATTGCGAGACGATGGCGCGGCGTGGGCGGCGGCATGGCTAGCGCTCGACAGCGGCCCGATCTTCCAACTGCTGACAGCGTGCGCCAACGGCGCGGACGTGGCGATCACACTTTGCGGCGATCGCGGTGCGCAGCGCTTCAGTGTGCAGTCGCGCGGCATCGGCCAGCGGCTCCGCAGCATGTTCAGCCGGCCCTCCGCCATCGCTGTGCTCGGAGGCCTCTGACCATGAAGATCATTACCAGGGACATTCCTCCCCGCAGTGCCTGGGCGCTCGAACAGGCCGGCGTTCATCCACTGCTTGCGCGCCTCTACGCGGCGCGCGGCGTGCTGAGCCGGGCCGAACTCGACGACGGCCTCGCACTGCTCCTGCCGCCCGACACGCTGCGGGGTACGCGCGAGGCGGCCGTACTGCTCGCCGATGCGATCCGTGACGACAAGCGCCTGTGCGTGGTCGCCGACTACGACTGCGACGGCGCGACCGCCTGCGCGGTCGCCATCCGCGGCCTGCGTCTGCTCGGCGCGAAGCACGCGACCTATCTCGTACCGGACCGCGTCACCGACGGCTACGGCCTCACACCGCCGATCGCTCAGCGCGTGGCGGATAGCGGTGCGGACATGCTCATCACCGTGGACAACGGCATCGCGAGCGTCGACGGCGTCGCAGCCGCGAAGGCGCGCGGCCTCTCTGTGCTGGTGACCGACCACCACCTGCCCGGCACCGAACTGCCAGCCGCAGACGTGATGGTGAATCCCAACCAGCCGGGCTGCGACTTCGAAAGCAAGAGCATCGCCGGCGTCGGCGTGATGTTCTACGTGCTGCTGGCCCTGCGCTCAGAGCTGCGCAATCGCGGCGTGTTCGACAAGACGCAGCAACCCAAGCTCGACACGCTGCTGCCCCTGGTGGCGCTCGGCACAGTCGCCGACGTGGTCCGGCTCGATGCAAACAACCGTCGGCTGGTGGCGCAGGGCCTGCGCCGCATCCGCGCGGGCGCGATGCCGGCCGGCGTCGCGGCGCTCTTCAAGGCGGCGGGTCGCAACGTGGCGATCGCGACCACCTTCGATTTCGGCTTCGCGCTCGGCCCGCGCATCAATGCCGCCGGCCGCCTGGCCGACATGACGCTCGGCATCGAATGCCTGCTGACCGACGATGCCGGCCGAGCGGACGAACTCGCGCGCATGCTCGACGGCATCAACCGCGAGCGTCGCGACATCGAAGGCGGCATGCGAGACCAGGCCCTGCGGCTGGCCGAATCGATGTTCGACGACACCCGGCAGCCGCCGGCGGCGATCAGCGTCTTCGGCGCCGACTTCCATGAAGGCGTGGTGGGCATCGTGGCCTCGCGCATCAAGGAGCGCTTTCATCGGCCGACCTTCGTGTTCGCGGCCAGCGCTGCCGACGGAAAGGAGCACGAGTTGAAGGGCTCGGGCCGTTCCATCCCGGGCTTTCACCTGCGCGATGCACTCGATCTCGTCGCCAAGCGACATCCCGGCGTGCTGCTGCGCTTCGGTGGCCATGCGATGGCGGCGGGCTGCACGGTGGCGCGCGACCAGTTCCCGGTGTTCGAAAAGGCGCTCGCGCAGGTGGCGCAGGAATGGCTCGACGCAGCCACACTCACGCGCAGGCTCGACACCGACGGGCCGCTCGCGCCCGAATACCTGCGCGTGGATCTCGTCGATACGCTCCACCGCGAGGTGTGGGGACAGGGGTTCGCGCCACCGACTTTCAGCGAGGAAGTCGAAGTCGTCTCGCAACGGCTGGTGGGCGAGAAGCATCTCGCGCTCAAGCTCAGGCACCAGGGCAAGCCGGTGGACGGCATATGGTTCGGCCACACGGAGCCGCTGCCGCCGCGCGTGGTGATCGCGTACCGGCTCGATGCGGACGAGTGGCAGGGCGTGCGGCGCGTGCGCTTCCTGGTGGAGGGCGCGGAGGTCTGACGCGCGCCCGGGACGTGCGCCAGCTACCGTGACCGCCGCACGCGGCTCTCGGCTTCGGCGGCGCGCGCTTCGTGGTCTTTCGCGATGGCCGCGATGACGTTGGCATCGCGCTGGCGCCTCGAAATAGGTGGCTGCTCGTCGTCGGCCTCGGCTGCGGTCACGACGACGATCTCGTCCACGCACACCGGCGGCACGTCTTCCACGGCGCCGCGTAGCGCCTCCATGACATGCGCGGTCCCGTGCGGCGATTGCAGATCGATGAGGATGCGGCGGGCGCCGAAGGCGCGTGCGTTGACCTGGAGGAAGTCCGCAAGGTGCGCGCGAAGCTCCGACCAATGCAGCTTGTCCCAGATCACCTTGCGCGGCACGGCACTCAGGGGGAGCGGGAAGAAGGTAGCGGCCTCGTCGCGCTGGTTGATCCGGCTGACGATTTCCTCGACCTGGTCACGAGGTACGCGGCGCTTCGTGTAGTGGGGCAAGGGGCCGAAACCGGAGTCGGCGTAAGTCAGCACGTGGTAGTCGGAAATCGGGCCTTCGACCTTGTTCGACGGGGTCCGCACGATTCGCATAGCGAGCCTTTCGCGGGTGTTCTTCGACTGCGAATCAGTGTGCAAGCATGCTTCGGATCGCGACATAGCGTTGTCAGTCCTCACTCGCAATAAGCGTGAACTACATCACGGTTGGATGAAGCAGCCATGACGCGCAGCCACTGCACGCCGCGCTTTGCGGGAACGCCCATTTCGTCTCCTGTTCCATGCGACGAGGCGGAGTCTGCATTCGTCAGGGGTACTTGCGCATCCGCCGTACGGGGGATGCATGCGCTCACTCGGCTCGGACGCAGGGTGTATGCCACGTCGTCGGCGCGGGTGGGCTGCGGTCGCTCAGAAGCCCTTGAACTCGTGGTTGAGGCCGATCGCGTAGCCCCAGATGCCCTGCGTGCCACTGCGCGAGGCGCTGAGGTCGATGCTGATGGACGGGTTCACGCTGTAGCGCAGGCCGCCGCGCGAGGTCCACACGCCGACCGCCCGGAAGCGCTCGAAGATCAGCGAGATGGTGTCATTCAGCGCCCACTCCGCCTGCAGGCCGCCCCGGCCGGTGCGCTCGCCGGTGTCGGTCGACCAGTCGGCACCGAGATTGGCGTGAATCCACAGGCTGTCGAGCGCACGCCAGCTCACCGGGATCACGAATTGGCCGCCCGTGTGACCGCCGCGTGTCACGTCGTAGGTCAGACTGGCCGAGACGGCCGCTGCGAGCTTTGCCTCGGGGTCCTGGCCGAAGAAGGTCCATTTGACCTGCGGACCGACGAAGAAGGCGTGCTCGCCGGGGACTGAGTAGCGGTCGATGTTCAGGCCCAGTTCGACCGGACCGACCCGGCACGCAGGCCCCAGGTGGTAGTCGGTGATCTTGTCGACGCCGAAGCGCCCCGCCCAGACCTCATATTGGCAACGCCCCGGGTCCAGCGTGCCGGCGTCATCGACATCGAAGTGACCACCCGCCTGCGCAGCAGAGGCCAGCGTGCAAAGGGAGGCGGCGAGGATCCGTGGGAACATGCGGGCGCATTCTAGGGAGCACTTGTGAATCCATCGCAACAGGTTCCGACAGCGCCGCCAGCGGCCGTGGCTCAGATCTCGAACTGCGGCTGCAACTCCCGGATGCGCTTCATCGCCACGCCGGCTGCAGCGGTGCGCGTTTCCACCCCGAGCTTGACGTAGACGCGCTCCAGGTGCTTCTTGGCAGTCGCAGGGCTGCTGCCGAGGATCTCGCCGATGTCCTTGTTGGTCTTGCCCTTGACCACCCAGTACAGCACTTCGGCTTCGCGCATCGTGAGCTTCAGACTCAGGCTCATGGCTTCGATCACCGCGGTGTCGGACACCTCGCGCATGATGATCAGCCACTCGTCGCCGCCGTCGTCATGGCCGGTCTGCTGGTGCAGGCGCAAACTGAGGCTCGCTGCGCCCTGCGCGATCGACAGCACCGGCGGCTCGACCTGGCGCTCCACCGCATCGGGCAGATGGCGTTGCAGCCATTCGATCACCGCGGGCGGCGTCACCGGTGCACTGGTGCCGCAATAGCGCAACAGCAGCTCGCGCGCGAGCACGGTCTGCCAGATCAGCTTGCCCTCGGGCATCCGCACCGTGAAGCTCGCATAGCCGAAGGCATCGAGCGCGTTGCGCGCCTGCCCGGCCTGCCGTGCGTCCTGCCGCGCACGGCGTGCGCCCTGCAGATGCACGTTCATGCGCGCAAGCACTTCCTTGGGCTTGATCGGCTTGGTGACGTAGTCGACGCCGCCGGCCTCCAGGGCTGCGACGAGGTGCTCGGTTTCAGTCAGCCCGGTCATGAAGACGATCGGGATGTGCGCCGTCGCCGCATCGGCCTTGAGCCGGCGCGCGACTTCGAAGCCGTCGATGCCCGGCATCATCGCGTCGAGCAGGACGATGTCGGGCTTGGCCTGCGCGGCCCGCTGCAAGGCCTGCTCGCCGCTGGTGGCGACCAGCACGGTGTAGCCGGATTCGTCGAGCGCATCGTGCAGCACCGCGAGGTTGTCGGGCACGTCGTCGACGATGAGGACGAGGTCGGTGTTGCCGTCGCCCTCTCGGAGCGACTGCACGAGCGGAGTGGGGGGCGGCGTCGCACTCATGCCGCACCCGCCGCCGCATTCAACGCGCGGGTCATGGCTTCGAACTGGAACTGGCGGGCAAGCGTGCGCTGGGCTGAAGTCCATTCCGCGCACTCGGGCTGGGCCGCATCGATGTCATCGAGCTGATTCATGATTCCGCGAAAGTAGCCGAGGCTCACCGCCTCTTCGAGCGCGCGAAGGCGCTCGGGCGTGGGTACGACGATGCGCGGCGGCTGCTCGATCGGCGCCGGCGCCGCCGCGTTGTCGGTCCACTGCAGGGCCAAGCGGCGCTCGAGCCAATCGAGCAGTTCGCTGTGCCGCACGGGCTTCACGAAGAAATCGTCGGGCGTGATGCCGACGTCGTTCTCGAGCCGCTTGTCGAAGGCGTTGGCCGAGACGATCGCCACGGCAGCTTCGTCAAGGCCTAGAGCGCGTGACCGGCGGATGGTCTCCCATCCATCGATGCCCGGCATTGCGAGGTCGACGAACATCGCGTCGGGATGCCAGCCGGCTGCGATCAGGTCCAGCGCGTCATGGCCACTCGCCGCGGTGCGCAGCTCGAAGCCGAGCGGCGCAAGCACATGCACCAGCAGGTCGCGATCCGCCTCTTCGTTGTCGACCACCAGCAGCCGGCGGCGCTTGCCTTCGTAGCCCCGGCGTACGCGCGGCGTGTGCAGGCGGCGCACGCTCGTCACGGGCACCTCGTGCACATGCGGCAGGAACAGCCGCACGCGGAACACCGAGCCCACCCCGGTCGTGCTTTGCACCGTCATCTCGCCGCCCATGAGGTCGATCAGCATCTTGGCGATCGTGAGTCCGAGCCCCGCGCCCGACGCCGCGCCGGCCGCGGTCGATCCACGCGCAAAGGGCTCGAAGATGCGACCCAGCTCCTCGGGTGACATGCCGGGTCCGGTGTCCTCGATCTCGATCGCGGCGAACTCGCGCGCATAGCGCACCCGCAGCGTGACCTCGCCGGCCGAAGTGAACTTGATGGCGTTGCCCAGCAGATTGATGAGGATCTGCCGCACGCGCTTCTCGTCGGCGCGCACCACCTCCGGCAACGTGCCGGTGAGTTCGAAGCGGAAGGCGAGACCCTTCTCGAGGGCCTGCAGCTCGAACATGTCCGCCAGCTCGCGCATGACCTCGGCGAACTGCATCGGCTTCGCGCTGAGCGTGAGCTTGCCCGCCTCGATGTGCGCGATGTCGAGCGTGCCCTCGATCAGCGAGAGCAGGTGTTCGCCGCCGCGCCTGATCACCGCGACTGCCTGCCGGCGATGCGGCGGCACCGCCGCGTCTTCGCCCATCAGCTGCGCGTAGCCGAGGATGCTGTTGAGCGGCGTGCGAAGCTCATGGCTGATCGCGCTGATGTAGCGGCTCTTGGCCTGATTCGCCTGGTCGGCGGTGCGCTTGGCTTCCTGCAGCGCGCGATCGGTCTCGCGATGCAGTTCGATCTCGCGCATCAGCAGATGGGTCTGCCGGTTGGATTCTTCCTGCGCCACCTTGCGGCTCTGGTGTGCAAGCACCAGCCACCACGCGATGATCCCGGCGATCAGCAGCAGCGCCATGTATGCCTTGAGGAAGCCGGAGCGCAGCGCGGCGGGCTGCATGTCGAGCATCGCGGCCTCGGTCAGCGCGTTTTCGGCCAATGCGCGCAGTTCCTGCTGGTAGAGCACGCCGAACACCGCTGCGAGCAGCGGCACGAGGATCAGCATGAGCAGCAGGAAGTGCCCGAGCCCCGTATCGAGATAGGGCCACACGCGGCGCGGCAGCATCCAGCGCAGTACGCCGGACCATTGCGATGAAAGGCTTGCCTCCGGCTTGCAGAGGTCGCCGCAGCGCGCATCGAGCGTGCAGCACAGCGAGCAGATCGGCCCCTGGTAGGCGGGGCAATGCGCCATGTCGGGGCCTTCGTATTCACGCTCGCAGATCGCGCAGCGCTGTACGGTCAGCCGCTGGTAGCTGCCGGCATCGTTCTCGACGCGCGCCCAGTGCACGACGCTGTCGGAGGAGCGCGCGATGTAGTACTTGCCGCGTGTGGCCCACGCAATGACGGGCGAGGCGATGAAAGCGGTGCCCAGCGCGATCAACGCAGAGAAGGCCTGCGCGAGCGGCCCGAACACACCGAGGTGCGCCGTGATAGACACCACCGATGCCAGCGCCATCGCGCCGACGCCGACGGGATTGATGTCCCACAGATGCGCGCGCTTGAACTCGATGCCCGGCGGCGACAAGCCCAGCGGCTTGTTGATCACCAGGTCGGCGACCACGGCCATCATCCAGGCGATGGCGATGTTGGCGTAGAGGCCGAGCACGTCGCCCAGCGCCTCGAACACGTTCATCTCCATCAGCATGAAGGCGATGAGCGCGTTGAACACCACCCACACCACGCGCCCGGGGTGGCTGTGGGTCACGCGGGAGAAGAAGTTGCTCCATGCGAGCGAGCCCGCATAGGCATTGGTGACGTTGATCTTGAGTTGCGAGATCACGACGAACACCGCGGTCGCGATCACCGCCCAGCCGTAGTTGGGAAAGACGTACTCGTAGGCCGCGAGGTACATCTGGTTGGGGTCGATGGCGCGCTCGGGCGGCACCATGTGGCTGATCGCGAGGTAGGCGAGCAACGCGCCACCGAGCATCTTCAGCACGCCGAGCACCACCCAACCCGGCCCGCCCGCGAGGACGCCTGTCCACCAGCGTCCACGATTCGCCGGCGTGCATGCCGGCATGAAGCGCAGGTAGTCGGCCTGCTCACCCATCTGGGTGATGAGCGCAATGCCCACCGTGAGCGCAGCACCGAAGAGGTGCAAATCGAACCCGGTCGAGGACGACTTCACACCGACATAGTGCGCAATGCCCAGGAACGCACCAGGATCGCGCGCAAGCACATAGCCGAAGGGCACCACCAGCATCAGCAGCCAGATGGGCTGCGTCCACACCTGGAGGCGGCTGATGGCAGAGATGCCGTGCGTCACCAGCGGGATGACCACCAGCGCACACACGAGGTAGCCCCACACCGGCGGAATGCCGAGCGCCAGTTCCAGCGCATACGCCATCACCGCCGCTTCGAGCGCGAAGAAGATGAAGGTGAAGCAGGCGTAGATCAGCGAAGTGAGCGTCGAGCCGATGTAGCCGAAGCCGGCGCCACGGGTGAGCAGGTCCATGTCCACGCCGTAGCGCGCCGCATAGACGCTGATGGGCAGGCCCGCGAGAAAGATGATGAGCCCGGTGACGAGGATGGCCCAGAAGGCGTTGACGAAGCCGTACTGCACCAGCAGCGTCGCGCCGACCGCCTCCAGGATCAGGAAGGATGCGGCGCCGCCGAAGGCCGTGCTCGCCACGCGCCACTCGGGCATGCGGCGGAAGCGCTGCGGCGTGTAGCGCAGCGCGTAGTCCTCGAGCGTTTCCCGCGCGACCCAACTGTTGTAGTCGCGCCGGACCTTGACGATGCGCTGCGGCGCGTCGTCGCTCGGAGCGGGGGGAACGGCGGTCGGGTGCACGGGGAAACGGTGCAACAGTCGTGCCACGGCACGACTGTTGCAAAGCGTCATGCCTGCCCATAATGGCCGGCGCATTCAACCGCCGATCTCCGCCATGGAACTGACACCGCGAGAAAAAGACAAGCTGCTCATCTTCACCGCCGCCCTGCTGGCCGAACGGCGCCGCGCCCGGGGGCTCAAGCTCAACTACCCCGAAGCCGTGGCCCTGATTTCCGCTGCCGTGATGGAAGGCGCGCGCGACGGCAAGAGCGTGGCCGCGCTCATGAGCGAAGGCCGCGCGGTGCTGACGCGGGCCGATGTCATGGACGGCGTGCCCGAGATGATTCCGGACATCCAGGTCGAAGCGACCTTTCCGGACGGCACCAAGCTGGTCACGGTGCATCAACCGATCGTCTGAACCACCCCGAACAACAACGAAGGACTTTCATCCCATGCGTTCACTCCATCGCTCCTCCGCTCTCGCCCTGCTCGTCGCCCTGCCGCTGGCCGCCAGCGCCCACACGGGTGTCGATGGCGGGATGCATCACGGCTTCGCGGCCGGCTTTCTTCATCCGTTGACGGGCGCCGATCACCTGGCCGCGATGGTCGCGGTGGGCCTCTGGAGCGCGTTGACCGCTCGCCGTGCGTGGCCCGATCTGCTGTGGGCGCCGCTGGGCTTCGCGGTGATGCTGCTGGTGGGCGCGCTGGTCGGGTTGGCCGGCGTTCAACTGCCGGCGGTGGAGCCGATGATCGCCGCGTCGCTGCTGGTGCTCGGACTGCTGGTGGCCACGCAACGCCGCCTGCCGGCCCTGGCGGCCGCATCGCTCGTCGGCGCGTTCGCCGTGTTCCACGGGGTGGCGCATGGACAGGAACTCGCTGGCGAATCGGGCGCCGCTCTGACCTTGGCCGGCATGCTGGCCGCAACGGTGCTGCTGCATGTCGCCGGCATCGCCATCGGCTGGGCGCTGCGCCACGGCCATCGCTGGGCACCGCGCCTGGCCGGCGCGGCCGTGGCGGTCTTCGGCGTCGCGCTGCTAGGCGGTCTCGCCTGAGGCAACGTCGATGATTCCTGGCGAACTCATCACCGACGAGGGCGACCACGTCCTGAACCCCGGTCGCCGCACGATCACGCTGGTCGTGCAGAACACCGCAGATCGGCCGATCCAGGTCGGCTCGCACTATCACTTCGCAGAAACCAACGGCGCACTGGGCTTCGACCGCGAAGCCGCGCGCGGCATGCGGCTGAACATCGCATCGGGCACCGCGGTGCGCTTCGAACCGGGCCAGCAGCGCACTGTCGAACTGGTCGATTTCGCCGGCGACCGCGTGGTCTACGGATTCCGCGGACTCGTGCAAGGAAAGCTCTGATGGCAACGATTGGAAGGCGTGCGTACGCCGAAATCTTCGGCCCCACCGTGGGTGATCGCGTGCGGCTCGCCGACACCGACCTCGTGATCGAAGTCGAGGAGGACTACACCCTGCATGCCGGCGGCTATGGCGAAGAGGTCAAGTTCGGCGGCGGCAAGACCATCCGCGACGGCATGGCGCAAGGCCAGCGCACGCGCGCCGAGGGCACGGTCGACACCGTGATGACCAACGCGCTCATCCTCGACCACTGGGGCATCGTGAAGGCCGACATCGGCCTCAAGGACGGCCGCATCGTCGCGATCGGCAAGGCCGGCAATCCGGACGTGCAGCCCGGCGTGGACATCGTGATCGGCGCGGGCACCGAGGTGATCAGCTGCGAGGGCAACATCGTCACCGCGGGCGGCATCGACAGCCACATCCACTTCATCTGCCCGCAGCAGATCGAGGAGGCGCTGGCTTCGGGCGTGACCACGATGCTGGGCGGCGGCACCGGCCCTGCGACCGGCACCTTCGCGACCACCGCGACGCCGGGTCCTTGGCACATCGAACGCATGCTGCAGGCCGCAGATGCCTTTCCGATGAACCTCGGCTTTCTCGGCAAGGGCAACGCCAGCCTGCCGGCTTCGCTGCATGAGCAGATCGACGCAGGTGTCATCGGCCTCAAGCTGCATGAGGACTGGGGCACCACGCCGGCCGCGATCAGCAACTGCCTCGACGTGGCCGATGCCACCGACACGCAGGTGGCGATCCACAGCGACACATTGAACGAATCGGGCTTCGTCGAGAACACGATCGCCGCGGTGAAGGGCCGTGCAATCTGCGCCTTCCACACCGAGGGTGCGGGCGGAGGGCATGCACCGGACATCCTGCGCGTGGTTGGAGAGGCGAACTTCCTGCCCTCTTCCACCAATCCGACGATGCCCTATACCGTGAACACGCTCGACGAGCACGTCGACATGCTCATGGTGTGCCATCACCTCGATGCGGGCATCGCCGAGGACCTCGCCTTCGCCGAGAGCCGCATCCGCAAGGAAACCATCGCGGCCGAGGACATCCTGCATGACATGGGCGCGATCAGCATGTTCAGCTCCGACAGCCAGGCGATGGGCCGCGTCGGCGAAGTCATCATCCGCTGCTGGCAGACCGCCCACAAGATGAAGGCGCAGCGCGGCAAGCTGCCCGAGGACGCCGAGCGCAACGACAACTTCCGCGCCAAGCGCTACGTGGCCAAGTACACGATCAACCCGGCGATCTCGCACGGCATATCGCACGAAGTAGGCAGCATCGAAGTCGGCAAGTGGGCCGACCTCGTGGTGTGGAAGCCGGCCTTTTTCGGCGTGAAGCCCTTCGCGATCCTCAAGGGCGGCACCATCGCAATGGCGGCCATGGGCGATCCGAACGCATCGATCCCGACGCCGCAGCCTGTGCACTACCGGCCGATGTTCGGCTCCTATGGCGGGTCAATTGCGAAAGGCTCGCTGACCTTCGTCTCGCAAGCCGGGCTTGCGGCCGGTATCGGCCAGCGCTACGGCCTCGCGAAGCACCTGAGTGCGGTGAAGAACATCCGCGCGGTTCGCAAGCAGCACATGGTGCACAACGCGTACACGCCGAAGATGGAGATCGATCCGCAGACCTACGCAGTGCGTGCGGATGGGCAGTTGCTGACCTGCGATCCGACAGCGGCGCTGCCGATGACGCAGCGGTATTTCTTGTTCTGAATGTCAGGCGTTGCGGGTTGCGAGGCGGATGCGGATCCACTCGACGAGGGCTTCTTCGCTCAGTTGGCCGGCCGCCAACCCGAGCATCGCAAGGACACAGTCTTCGTCGGACGCGTCGAGCTCGTACCCGTTGAGGTCGAGAAAGAGTTCCATCGCGACGAAGGCCGTGCGCTTGTTGCCGTCAACGAACGGATGGTTGCGAGCGATGGCAAACGCATAACTTGCCGCAAGCGTGGCTGCGTCAGGCGACTCGTAGAGGGCCCTGTGTTGGGGACGTGCCATGGCCGAAGCGAGAAGTCCCTCGTCACGCAGACCGCCCGGACCTCCATGCTCGACCAATTGCTCTTCATGAGCCGCGCGGACGGTGCGTACGCTGAGCCAGATCCAGGCCTGGTTGGCCGCCGTCACTTGGCCAACTCGCGCAGCACGTTGCGCCGCTTCTTCATGATGCGCCGCGCAGCCTCCATCTGCCGCTCGAACTCGTCGTCGTATGGCGAGAGATTCACTCCCCCATTGCTGGCTTCGGTGAGGTAGACCGTGTCCCCCTTGCCAAGATTCAACCTTGCCAGGACTTCCTTGGGGAGGATCACGCCAACCGAATTACCGATCTGGGTGAGTTTGAGAGCGGACATCCGTTGCTCCGTGGGTTCAAAGTTATAACAAGCGTTATATTAGCCGTCCATCTTCCCAAGTCGCAAGCACCGATGCTCACAGCCAACAAACTCATGCCCCAGGGCGGCGGCCTCGCGCCCGTCCTGCTCAAGCGCGCCGCCACGGTCGAACTCGACTGGGACGTGCGCCAGAAGAGCCGCTTCGACGTCACCGATTCGCAAGGTCGCCAGGTTGGCGTCTTCCTGCCGCGCGGCACCTCGGTGCGCGGCGGCGACGTGCTGGTCGCGGAAGACGGCTCGCTGATCCGCGTGATCGCGGCGCCCCAGCCGGTGCTCGTCATCACGCACTGCACCGAACATGGCACGCCGTTCGACCTGCTGCGCGCGGCCTATCACCTCGGCAACCGGCACGTGCCGATCGAACTGAAGCCCGACCACCTGAAGATCGAGCCGGACCATGTGCTGGCCGGGATGCTGCGTTCGATGCATCTCATCGTGCGTGAAGCCGAGGAAGCCTTCGAGCCCGAAGGCGGCGCCTATGGTGCGCACGGCGGGCATGGTCATTCACACGGCACCGCACCTGTTGGGCCGGTGCTGCATCCGGATGCCTACTCCGGCTCGCATGCGCATCACGACCACGACCATGGGCACGACCACCACGGTCACGACCACGGCCACGGTCATTCGCACTGATGGACGACGCGCCGGCCGCCCTCCCCGCCGCAAGCCTGCTGCAACTGATCTGGCTGGCGTCGCCGGCCCTTCCCGTCGGTGGGTTCTCGTATTCCGAGGGGCTCGAGTCAGCCATTGAATGGGCCGGCATCGGCGATGAGCAACAGGCAGCTGGCTGGCTTTGCGACCAGCTCCACCTGAGCCTTGCCCGAGCGGATCTCGCCATCGTGGCGCAGGCCGTCCCTGCGTGGCGCCGGAGCGACCTTGAACGCATCGCGGCACTCAACGACTGGGTCTTCCAGACGCGCGAATCGTCCGAATTCCTGCTGCAGACCGAGCAGATGGGCCGCTCCTTCGTCGAATGGCTGAAGCTGCATCACGAAGACGCCGCTCGCATCTTCGAAAAGCTGCCGGCGAGCTACCCCGTCGCGTTCGCCTTTGCCGCGAGCCGAACCGATGCCAGCGCGCACGACGCCTGCCTCGCGTTCGCCTTCGGCTGGGCCGAGAACATGACGGCCGCGGCGGTCAAGGCGGTGCCGCTCGGCCAGAGCGCCGGGCAGCGGATGCTGGCGCGGCTGGCAGCGGAAATCCCCACGGCCGTCCGGCATGCGCTCACACTGTCGGATGACGAACGGCAGGCCTTTTCACCCATGCTGGCAGTGCTCTCGTCCAGGCACGAATCCCAATACTCGCGACTCTTCAGAAGCTGAACACCATGTCCTCCGCCCTTCACCACATCCCCCATCGCACCAAGAAGCTGCCGCCGCTGCGCGTCGGCATCGGAGGGCCGGTCGGCTCGGGCAAGACAACGCTGCTGGAGATGCTCTGCAAGGCGATGCGGGAGAAATACGACCTCGTCGCCATCACGAACGACATCTACACCAAGGAAGACCAGCGGCTGCTGACCGTGGCCGGCGCCTTGCCCGCCGAACGCATCATGGGCGTGGAGACCGGCGGCTGCCCGCACACCGCGATTCGCGAGGACGCATCCATCAATCTCGAAGCCATCGACCGCATGCTGGCGCAGTTCCCCGACGCCGACGTAGTGTTCGTGGAGTCGGGCGGCGACAACCTTGCCGCCACCTTCAGCCCCGAGCTGTCGGACCTCACGATCTACGTGATCGACGTCGCGGCCGGCGAGAAGATCCCGCGCAAGGGCGGCCCCGGCATCACCAAGAGCGACCTCTTCGTGATCAACAAGACCGACCTCGCGCCCCACGTCGGTGCGGATCTCGGCGTGATGGAGGCCGACACGAAGCGCATGCGCAAGCAACGGCCGTTCGTCATGACCAACCTGAAGACCCTGTCGGGGCTGGCCGACGTCGTGGCCTTCATCGAAGACCGCGGCATGCTCACCGCGCACTGAAACATGTTGGTCGGCCGGACCGTGAAATGGTCCGCAACTTGCTGAGGGGTCATAGGACAAAGGACCTATGGTCGGCGTTGCAGTTACGCCAGACACTCTTTGAAACGAGTCAGCAGTTGAGCACCATCATGGCTTCCGAAGCAATCTTCCTCCCCGCGGCCGGCAGCGTTCAGTTCGCCATCTACCCGGATGGTTACGACGGTGCGCGCATCATTGCGCGGATCGACGAAGAGGCGCTTCACAAACGCTTTCATGCACCGGAGGGTCAGGGGGATCTGGTTCAGGCCTACGCGCTCAATTCGGATTCGATCGACGCGCTCGCGGTGGAGCGCTACCGCGCCAATCCGAACGAAGCGATCTGCCTGCACAACGCCGATTTCTCAATCGGAGCCGCGGCTTGACCTTGTAGTCACTTCAGGGTTTCCAATCGGGGGCATGGCTAGAAGCTCCCCTGAAACACCGGTCGGCGGCACGCATGGCGCACATTCCCACTGCTGCGCTGCCGATCACGCCCACGAAGCCGCCGCCCCGATCGTGCCCGGCCCCATCGCGGACAACACGTTCCGTATTCCCACCATGGACTGCAGCGCGGAGGAATCCGACATCCGACGCGCAGTGGAGCCGATCGCGGGCATCCGCGGACTTCACTTCCAGCTCGGCCAGCGCACGCTGAGGATCGACGGAACGCCGGGCGCCGTCACCCTGGCGCTCGATGCGATCCGCAAGGCTGGATTCACACCCTCGCCATTGGCTGCGCCATCGGCGCACGGCGACGGCGAACATGCGCATGAGCACGACCACGGACAGGCAAGCGGCTACCTGCGCCTCGCCGCCGCGCTCGCGCTCGCATTGGCGGCCGAAGGCATCTCCTACTTCGCGCCTGCCAGTACGCCCTGGAAAGTGTTCGGCATGGCGATCGCCGCCATCGCGATCGGCCTGGCCGGCCTCGAAACCTACGCCAAGGGCCTGAACGCGCTGCGGCAGGGCCGGCTCAACATCAATGCGCTGATGTCGGTCGCGGTGACTGGCGCTTTCGTCATCGGACAGTGGCCCGAAGCGGCGATGGTGATGGCGCTGTACGCGATCGCCGAGCTGATCGAGGCCCGCGCAGTGGACAGGGCACGCAACGCGATCAAGGCGCTGGTCGATCTCGCGCCGAGCGATGCCGAAGTGCAGCAAGCAGATGGAACATGGCTGCGCGTGCCGGCGCATGCCATCGTGGTCGGCGCCATCGCGCGCGTGAAGCCCGGCGAGCGGCTGGCGCTCGACGGCATCGTCACGCGGGGCAGCAGCAGCATCAACCAGTCGCCCGTCACCGGCGAGAGCATCCCGGTCGACAAGGAGCCCGGCGATCCCGTCTTCGCAGGCACGATCAACGAGCACGGCGAGATCGAGTTCCGCGTGACGGCCGTTGCGAGCGACACGACGCTTGCACGCATCATTCATTCAGTCGAAGAGGCCCAGGGTTCGCGCGCGCCGACACAGCGCTTCGTGGACCGCTTCGCGGCCGTCTACACGCCGATGGTCTTCGCGCTGGCACTTGCGGTGGCAGTGCTGCCGCCGCTGTTCCTCGGATGGGAATGGCTGGCGTCGATCTACAAGGCGCTGGTGCTTCTGGTGATCGCGTGCCCATGCGCACTGGTGATCTCGACGCCCGTGACGATCGTGAGTGGCCTCGCGGCGGCGGCACGTCGAGGCATCCTGATCAAGGGCGGTACCTACCTGGAGGATGCCCGCCTGCTCAAGGCGGTCGCACTGGACAAGACCGGCACGATCACCGAAGGCGAGCCGAAGCTCGTGGCATTCAAGACGTGGGGCGGCGCGCAAGCAGACGAAGCCGTCGTGCTGCGCCTTGCGAAGTCCCTGGCCGCGCGGTCGGATCATCCTGTTTCGAAGGCCATTGCCGAGGGGCTGGAAGGCGGTGCCGTCGAGGTCGATCGCTTTACGGCGCTGCCCGGCCGCGGAGTCAGCGGCACGGTGGATGGCGAGGAACTGACGCTTGCCAACCACCGACTCGTCAGGGAACGCGGCCTGTCGGATGCGACGCTCGAAGCGGAACTCGCCACGCACGAGGCCCTCGGGCGCACCGTGACGCTGCTGGCAAGCGAACGCAACGTGCTCGCCATCTTGGCAGTCGCTGACACGCTGCGGCCCGATGCGGCGACTGCCATCTCGCAGCTGCAAGCACTGGGCGTCGCGCCCGTCATGCTCTCCGGCGACAACGAAGCCACGGCGCAGGCCGTTGCGCGCGAAGCGGGCATCGCCGATGCACGGGGCGGACTGCTGCCGCAGGACAAGCTCGATGCCATCCGCGAGATGCGCAAGCGCTACGGCGCCACCGCCATGGCCGGCGACGGCATCAACGACGCGCCCGCTCTGGCACAGGCCGACATCGGATTCGCCATGGGTGCAGCCGGCACCGACACCGCGATGGAGGCGGCCGACGTGGTCATCATGAACGACAGGCTCGGCCGCATCGCGGAGACGATCCGCCTGTCGCGCCGCACGCATGCGGTGCTTTGGCAGAACATCAGCCTCGCGCTTGCGATCAAGGCCGTGTTCTTCGTGCTGGCAGTGTTCGGCAGCGCGACGATGTGGATGGCCGTGTTTGCCGACATGGGCGCGAGCCTGCTGGTGGTCGGCAACGGTCTGCGCCTCCTGCGTGGCGTGTCGCGCTGAAAAAGAAAACGGCCCCGCAGGGCCGTTGTTCATTGGATGCAGCCCATGGGCTGCGGCGAATTACTTCTTCGCCTTCTTGGCCGGAGCAGCAGCCTTCTTGGCGGGTGCAGCCTTCTTGGCAGCGGGCTTGGCCGCAGCCTTGTCGGCCTTGCGCTTGGCGGCCTTCGGGTCGATCGCGGCCTTGAATGCTGCGCCCGGCACGAACTTCGGCACCTTCTGGGCAGCAATCTTGATCTTGGCGCCGGCTTGCGGGTTGAAGCCGGTGCGAGCGGCGCGGGCCACTTGCTTGAAAGTGCCGAAGCCGATGAGCTGAACCGGGTCGCCCTTCTTCACTGCTGCAATGATGGAACCCGTCACCGTTTCCAGGATGCGGGCGGCTTCTGCCTTGCTGACGTTGTGGGCGGTTGCGATCTTTTCGACCAGTTCGATACGGTTCACTGAGTTTCCTTTGATTGAATAACGCCATGTTGCCAATGGCGGCGCAGCATTCGACACAAGCTGCAAGCGGCGCGGAGTATAGGGCAGCGCGGAAACGACCCTGCCGAATTACCTTTCCGAGGCCTTCCTGGAGGCCCGGGAAGCTTGCTCCGCCATGAAGGAATACTGTGCGGCGGCATCACCCGTGCGACCGGTGCGCATCTCGGCGGCGGTCACGCGATCGGCACCGGTTCCGAGCGTGGACGAGCGCAGCGTGTCGCCGGTGAATGCCGCGCCGCAAGGCCGGTCGGACAGGATCGTTTGTCCCTTGTCATCCTTGCAGCGATGGATCTCGGCAAAGGCCGAAACACTCGTGATGCCCAACGCAATGACGAGGCTGGCCTGGAAAACGTGCAGAACCTTGGATGGCATTTGTCGCGCTTTCAGAGTTGTTACGACATGTTAACGAGATCGTCCAACTCTTCTGCGCGTTTTTCACGATCGTCACTCCCTTCGTGAAAAAGGCCGCACTCGCACCCGATCAGCCCGGCCAACCGGCGGGCCCCACGGAGGTTGCTGCTAACGCGCCTGGCCGGCTGGCCGCTGCGGCCAAGGCGTAGGCTGCGAAGGCCCCGGCGGTCGCCCGCGGTCATTCACGATCGGAACCCGGCCGCGCACCGAATGCTGAAGGTAGCGGGAGTCCACCCAGCCTCGATTGCGCCGCGCCGTGATGTCGCACCACCGCCAGCCGCGCATGCAACTGTTCACGCGGACCTGCGCGCGCGCAGGAAGCACTGTCACGACCCGGAACGAAGTCCCGGGCCCGGCGCGCACGTTGAGCGCCCGCGTGGTCGCCGTCGTGAACGCCATCGACGACAACGGCAACAGCAGCGAAGCGAAGACAACGACCGGCCGGATGAATGCTCGCAGCATCGTCACCCTTGCCACGGATACTTCACTTCTTCGGCTCGACCGGCATTTCGTTGCGACGGATCTTGCCTCCGCCCTGCACGCTGCCGTGGACCGTCGTGTTGCCGGCACCCGTCACGCGCTTCTCGCAGGCGGTGCGTGCGTTGCCTGCAGGCTGGCGCTGGCAGCGCTTCAGCGCGTTTTCATCGTAGCCGCCAGGGCTGTTGAGACGACCCTGCCGCTTGGCCTCTTGTGCAGCCGCTGCCTCGCGGTAGCAAGCCGTCCGGTCGACACGCGGATCCTCGCAAGTGACGGTGGCCTGAGCAAAGGCGCTTGCCGTCACCATCACCACACCTCCTGCGATCAAAGCCTTCAACGCAATGTGAGAGATGGACTTCACAGGCTTCTCCTTGCGGGTTGAGACGGCGCGGAGTTTGGCTCCGTCGACAAGGTTTGCCAAGTCTTTCGTTTGGAGAAGGCGCGAAAGCGATCGGGACGGCATGCTCGCAGGCTTTGCTCAAACGGAAGGCGCGCCTCGCCTTCCGTTTGTGTCATTGAACTTTCGTTTTCAAGGCGTATAGACATCCGTCTTGCACGGTGCGCCGCCGCACACATCCACCACCTTGCCGGCGCTCTTGAGGAACTCGGACTTCTGTGTGCGCGCGGCAAGGGTTGCGCGCGGATCCTCATGCGGATCAGTCCCGGCAGTCGGGGCGAGGTTGTCCTGCGGCGGTGGCGCAAGCCGGCCCGGGCCGCTGTCCCACACCACGATGCCTGATCCGTCATAGCCACCGCTGCTCATGTCCATGCACGACAGTTGGAAGTACGGCACCGCGTCCGGATGCCGGCCAGGCGCTGTTGCAGGGCAGAACAGCTTCGCGCCGATGGTGCGCGCCTCGACTTCGGCCGACCACATCGAGACCTGGTGGTCACCGAAGGCCACGTGCATTAGCACCTTGTGCGGCGGCGTGTTGGGCAGTGGCTTGTCGGTCATCGCCTGCGCGTAGCCATTGGCCTCCGCGCGATCCCACAGGGTCTGCCACAACGAGAAGATGAACTGCTGGTCCATGCTGTCCGGATAGGACGCGTAGACCATCGCCGCGAACTGCGGGAAGTCCGCGCTGCGTTCGAGCAGCAGCGAGTAGTTCATGCCTGGCACGCCGAGGACGCCGCGATGGATGTCCTTCGCCACGCTCATGAGCATGCCGCCGAGGATGCCGCCCTGGCTGTTGCCGTCGTAGAACAGCTCGCTGGTATCGAGCACGCTCTGCGGCGCGGTGCCCATCTGGAAGGCAGCGTTGCTTGCAAAGCCGTTTGCGTTCTGCATCAGGCGACCCAGCATCAGCATGTTGAGCACGCCCTGCTGCGTGGTGTCGAACGGCACGCGTGCGTTCGACAGATCGAAGAACGCGAACACCGAAGGGATGAGCTCGGTCTGCGAGAAGCCATACCAGTTGGTCGCGCAGAAAACGAAGTTGTGTTCGTTGCTCATGTCCTTCACGTTGCTCGCATTGACCTCGGTCGGCTTGCCGAACAGGCCGTGGCCGTACAGCGAGATGCGCGCCGGGTTGACGCTGCCGTCGCCGTTGATCGCAGCGCGCGGGATGTTGCAGATGAACGGCACGGTCAGTGTCGAACTGCCGTCCCACACCGGAAGATCATTCGGGCCCGGCGTAGCCGATGCGTAGCGGAAGGACTCCAGTGGCAAGGGCTTGTCGCCGAGCGTGGCCCAGGCCGCGGTGATGTTCGGGATCGACAACGAGCCACTGGTGAGGTACGGCGCGACTGCGGCCACCACCGGCGAGATGTCGGCCACGCCCGCCGTGGGTGCCGCGACGAACTTCGGCACGGTGAGCGTGCCTTCGATGTGGCGAGCGATGCGCGCGTCCTGCGCAGGCGTGTAATCCTGCGAAAGCGTCACGTTGAACGCGGGCACGCCATTCGACAACGCAGCAAAGCCCGCATCGCGGATCGCGAGCATGCGGCCGGTGAGGTTGCGCTGCGACGCGACGGTGAAGTCCCAGGCGAGGTAGAGCGAATCACGCGACACGCCCGCTTTCTTGAGCGTCGCAAAGATCGATTCCATGTGATCGCGCCGGTCGTTCACGAAATCCAATCCGCTTTGATGGCGATCGCGGTAGATGCGGAACGCCGGGCCGGCCTCGATGGTGTCGCCCTGCGCGTTCTTCATGTTGCGCATCGCGATGATGTAGCGATGACCCCACTCGAGGTTCTTTGCGACGCGGACATTCAGTGTCTGTTTGTCGGGCGAGCTGACGGTGTTCTTGTCGAGCTCGACCCAGATCAGCTTCTGTTCGAGCGTGTCGGCGTCGATCAGCACCACTGGCGCATCCGCCTTGAGCGAAGCGGAGAGATCACCGATCAGGGGCGTACCGGTGCGCGCGAGGTCCACCCCCGGCACGCGCGTGACGATCATCGCGCCAGGCGAGAAGCCGTCGTTGCGGTTCCATTCGGTGGTGTCGATGCGCTTGTTCGCGACTGTGCTGAGCGGCATCGATGCAGTCTGCAGATTCAGCCGGCGACCTGTGTCGGTGCTCTTGTCGGCGACCGTGTAGTAGTCGTTCGGAAACGGCAGCATGCAGTGCGCCGAATCGAGGAAATCGCAACGACTGGCGGTGCTGGCCGTGTCGACAGGCAACTCGCTGTCGATGCTCGCGAGCATTGGCGTCTCGGTTGGCGGAACGCCGCCGCCCGAAGGCTGGGTGGGGGTTGTCGTGGCACTGCTGGTCGGCGGCAGTCCTGCAAAGCCGGAATTGCCGCTGCCTCCGCCGCAACCGGCCAGCACGGCTGCGCCAGCCAACAGCGCCATGCCGGCCAGCGTGCCCCACCGTGGCGTGCGCTCAAGGGTATGGAAAGGAAAAGGACTTGAAGGGGCCTGTTCTCGATCGAACATTGACATGAAGTGTTGTCTCCTCGTAGGTCTTCTTGGGCATCAACGCCCCAGCCGCCAACACAGAACGCTGACGCGCCGAGACTCCCTCACTCTACGGAGACGATGCGCCGCGCGCCATTGGCAAGGTGCCCTGCCCCGCTGTGCACGTGCACAAGAGCGGACCTCAGGCGGCCATGCGCATTCAGTGCAGCGACGGCGGAATGCCGCGCCCCAGCCGCCGCTGACGCAATGCAAGGTACATGCGCGACAGCCAAGCCATGTCGTCGAAGCGTGCGCCCAGCAGCGATTCGATATGCGCAAGTCGATGCAGCAATGTGTTGCGATGGATCCCCAGCGCGGCGGCGGTCGCCTTGTGGTTCTGCCGGTGCTCGAAATAGGCTTCAAGCGTTTCGAGCAGCGGGGGTTCAGCCGCGATCACCGCGATCATTTCGCCGCACAGCGCGGACATCTCCGTGGACTGGCGCATCAACGTGTCGAGCGCGAATTCCGAGTAGCGGAAGCACGCATCGCCACGGCGCAGGCGCTGGCCCAGATCGATTGCAGCCAAGGCCTGCTCGGCGCTGCCTCGCCATCCGGCAGCCCCGACAGCCGGAAGACCGAGGCCCGCAGCCTCGACCGCCGGACACAGCCGCATCGCCTGGCGTGCACCGTCAAGCAGCCGGCGCTCGCGTGCCTCCGCCGATTCGTCGGCGGGCGAATGCAGCCACGCCACCCAATGCCCGCGGTGCAAGGTCAGCGCGGCCGGCGGCATGTCGTCGGGCGCCGCAGCAGCAATCGCATCGAGTACGCGTCCGGCGGCGCCTGCGTCTGCTGTCGCTGGCTCGTGCGGTCCGATACGCAACGCCAGCGCCACGTGCGGCTGATCTGCCGGGATACCGAGCGCGAAGGCTGCATCCTCGAATGCCCCCGCCCAGGTGGGATCGAACACAGCGGCGGCGAGGCGGGCCTGCATCTGTTCCTTCCACCGCATCTCTCGTGTGTGCTCCGCCAGATAGGCATCGCTCACGGTTCGGCTCAGGAGGTCGCTGTAGTACAGAAGGAAGGGCGAGACCCGGAACAGCACTTCGTCGAACAAGGCTGGCTGCTGGCGCACGCGCGAAAGCAGCGCATCCATGTACACCCGTGTACCGGTGCGATAGGCCTGCAGCAGCGCGGCCAGCGAAAGCGCTTGCGAATGTCGGCGCTGACTGAAACGGCCGATCCAGCGCAGGTCGTCGTCGTGCGGCTTGCCGCCAATCAAGAGCGCGTCGTACCAGAGTTCGGCATTGCGTATGCCGACGCGGTAGACGTCATGCGCGAGCGCGCCGCCGAGCGCACCGTACTCGGGGATAGTGCTGCGCAGCGTGTCGAGCATGCGCGTCGAAAGATTCGGGCTGTCGAGCCGCAGTTCCTGCACCAGTCCGCGCAAGCGCGGCGACAGCGGGTCGGTGGCGGGCAGGCTCATGCTCTCGGGCGTCGTGCGCGAGGTCTCCATGCTGGGTTGTCTCCACTCGGTCTTCTTGTACGCCGCCCCGGAACGACGGCGGCGCACCAGTTTGAAGCACGCTCGCGGCGCGTTGCAAGGGTGCTAGCGAGTAGGCGAGAACCCGAAGTGGGGGTCTTGGATTTCGAGACGCGAAGCGCCCGGCGGAGAGTGTGAGATTCGAACTCACGGACGATTGCTCGTCGGCAGTTTTCAAGACTGCTGGTTTAAACCACTCACCCAACTCTCCTGGACTGTCCTCGCGTTGCACGAGGACAGGAGCGGGATTTTAGTCGCTGCGCTGGTCACTTCGCGGCGCCCAGCCGTGCAGGACGAGATCGGCGATGCCTTCGGCCCAGACCCGGCGCTCTTCCGGACCGGCCAGCGGCTTCGAGATGAAGAACCGCACGCCACCGAAGGCGAGCGTCGACAACTGCACCGCCGCAAGTTCGGGCTGCGGAACGTGCAACGTCCCCGCGCGATGGGCCTCGGCGAGGTACTCGACGACCGGCGCGAGCACATAGCTGTTTTCCGCGTAAAGCGACTTGGCGAGTTCGGGAAAGCGCACTGCCTCAGCGATCACCAGTCGCAGCAACGCCAGCGTTTTTGGCTCGCTGGCGCTCAGATACATGCGCTCGATGAGGTCCAGCAGCACCTGCCGCTGGTCGTGGTCGTGTCGCACCAGCGTGGCCTGCATGGTTTCGCGGGCCCCCGTCACGGCGCGGTGCACGACTTCGCGGAACAGGGCTTCCTTGTTGTCGAACTGGCGGTAGATCGTGATCTTGGCGACACCCGCCTCCCGTGCGATCGCCTCGATGCTGGTGGCCGCGTAGCCCTTCTCCAGGAAGGATTCGAGCGCTGCCGCAAGGAACGATTCGCGCAGCGCGACGGCCTGCTCGG
Source organism: Variovorax sp. Sphag1AA (assembly GCF_014192575.1). Lineage (GTDB taxonomy): Bacteria > Pseudomonadota > Gammaproteobacteria > Burkholderiales > Burkholderiaceae_C > Variovorax. The sequence continues at coordinate 92,078 of NZ_JACHYC010000005.1, forward strand.
GGCTCGGTCTTCCGCGTGACCGGCGCTTGATCTCAGGAGATTCGATGTTGTTGTCCATGGCAGTGTCCCTTTTTATGTGTCCGGCAGAAAGATCGCCTGAAGGTCGCTCAGGAAATCGAATCCGCGCGTTGTCGGCCAAACCCGCGCGAGGTCGCGCTCGATCAACCCCTTCCGCTCGGCCTCCTCCAGGCCGCGCTGGATGGCGGTAATCGCCATCCCGGTCCGCTCTCCGAACTGCGCAAGCGTAAACCCTTCCTTGAGGCGCAGGGCGTTGAGCATGAACTCGAATGGCAACGCGGCGATGCCGACATCTTCGCTCTGCGCAACGGCATGGCCCGCGAGCGCCCTGTCCATGTAGAGCCGGGGCTCGCGGAAACGCACTTGTCGCACCACCCGGTGCGCAAAGCTGAGCTTGCTGTGCGCGCCGGCGCCAATACCGAGGTAGTCGCCGAACTGCCAGTAGTTCAAATTGTGCGCGCACTGATGCCCTCTGCGGGCATAGGCGGAGATCTCGTAGCGCCCGAGGCCTACCGCGGAAGTGCGCTCGGTGATCCGGTCGAGCATCGCGTACGCGGTGTCGTCTTCGGGGACCTGCGGCGGGTACTTGGCGAAATAGGTGTTCGGCTCGATCGTCAGGTGATAGACCGACAGGTGCGGCGGCGCCATTGCCAGCGCCTGTGCAAGGTCGGCATCGAGCTGTTCCAGCGTCTGGCCGGGCAGCGCGTACATCAGGTCGAGATTGAAGGTGTCGAAGGTCGCTGCGGCCTCTTCCACGGCTGCAATGGCCTGAGCGCGATCGTGTACGCGGCCGAGGGCCTTCAGGTGCCCGTCGTTGAAGGATTGCACCCCCACGGACAGCCGGGTCACGCCCGCGGCACGGTAGGCACGGAAGCGATTGCGCTCGAAGGTGCCCGGGTTGGCCTCAAGCGTGATTTCGCAATCCGGCGCGAGCTTCAGCCGCGCGCGCAGGTCGCCGATCAGCCGATCAATGGCGGCGGGCGAGAACAGGCTCGGCGTGCCACCGCCAATGAAGATGGTGTGAACGGCACGGCCCCAGACCAGCGGCAGCGCCGCGTCAAGGTCGGCCACCAACGCATCCAGATAGGACTGCTCCGGCAGCTCGCCGGCGTCGTTTCGCCACTCGTGGGAATTGAAATCGCAATACGGGCACTTGCGAAGACACCACGGAAGATGGACGTACAGCGAAAGCGGTGGCAATGCCGAAAGCTGGAGCGGGCCCGGTCGCATCTGGTGCAGCGCATCGTTGGCCCTCGCGGCGCCCTCGGACGCGCTGTCGCCGTTGCTTGCGATGGGGATGATCTCGCTCACGACCAGCGCTCGCGCATCAGCGCCAGCATCGCGCGCGCCGCCTGTCCGCGATGGCTGTTGGCGTTCTTCACGTCGGGAGGAAGCTGGGCAAAGGTCTTGCCGAACTTCGGCAGGAACATCACCGGATCGAAGCCGAAGCCGTTGTCGCCCACGGGTTCCTTCGCAATGAGGCCTGCCACGCGGCCCACGGCGATCAGCGGCTCGGGATCGTCGGCGCTGCGCAGCGCGACCAGCGTGCTGACGAGCGCGGCGCGGCGATCGGCCTGGTTGGCCAGTTGTTCGAGCAGCGCGCGCACATTGTTCGCGTCGCCCTTCTCGTAGCCGAATTTCGTCGCATAGAACGCGGTATCCACCCCAGGAAGGCCGCCGAAGGCTTCCACGCAGAGGCCGGCGTCGTCCGCGATCGCCGGAAGCCCGGTGTGCGCGGACGCATGACGCGCCTTGGCCAAGGCGTTCTCGACGAAAGTGCGGAATGGCTCCTCGGCCTCGCCGACGCCGAGCTCCGACTGGCGAACGAGCGTCACGTCAAGCGGCGCGAACAAGGCCTGCAGTTCAGCGAGCTTGCCGGCGTTGTTGGATGCGAGGACCAGTTTCATCGCGAATTCCGTGTTCGACCGGCTTCAGCTCGCGAGCGCCTGGGTCTGCAGGCCGATCAGTTCGGTAATGCCCTTTTCGGCCAGCGCGAGCAGCTGGTTCATTTCATCGCGCGAGAAGGCGGCGCCCTCTGCGGTGCCCTGCACCTCCACGAAGTGTCCGGCGCCGGTCATCACCACGTTCATGTCCGTGTCGCAGGCCGAATCCTCGACGTACTCGAGATCGAGCAGCGGCGTGCCCTGCACGATGCCGACCGAAATGGCCGCCACATGGCCACGGATGGGTGATGCGGCAATCTTGCCTTCAGCGAGCAGCTTGTTGACGGCGTCTTGTGCAGCCACGAAAGCGCCGGTGATCGCCGCGGTGCGGGTGCCGCCATCGGCCTGGAGCACGTCGCAATCGAGGTGGATGGTGCGCTCACCGAGTGCGGCCAGATCGAAGACGGCCCGCATCGACCGGCCGATGAGACGCTGGATCTCCTGCGTCCGGCCGCTCTGCTTGCCGCGTGCGGCTTCGCGGTCGCTGCGGGTGTGAGTCGCGCGGGGAAGCATGCCGTATTCGGCGGTGACCCAGCCCTCGCCGCTGCCGCGCTTGTGCGGAGGCACTTTCTCTTCGACCGAAGCGGTGCAGAGCACACGCGTCTGGCCGAACTCGATCAGCACCGAACCCTCGGCATGGATGGTGAAGCCGCGGGTGATGCGAACCGGGCGCAACTGGTCTGCGGCGCGGTCGCCGCTTCGTACGAAATCAGTCATGGTGATGAGCGAAAAAAGAAAAGAAGGCCTAGCCCTTGCGCGCAGCGGATCGCTTGATCGCTTCGTTGATCTCGGCGATGGAGCGCTCGATCGCGTCCTCGTCGAGATCGTCGAGCTCGCTGTCCGAAGGCATGCCGGCCTGGATGGTGGACGCGAACACGCCATCGCTGATGCTGTCGGTAGAAACGCCGCGCTTTTGCCCAGGGGCGTCGGGCGTTTCCCATTCGAGGGCGATGAGGGTCACGTTGTCGCTGTGGGTGCCACCGTTGCGCAGCGCCATCTCCGCGAGGTCTGGCGCGGCATCGGACACCGGCTTGCCGGTCGAGAGCACATGGACGATCACGCTGTCGTCGAGCACGCCCCAGACGCCGTCGGAGCACAGCATGATGCGATCGCCGCGCTGCAGTTGCAGGGGGGCGGAGACATCGAAAAGCGGCGGCGTCGGCGAACCGAGGCAGGTGAGCAGGAGGTTCCGGTTGACGGGCTCCGGGCCGCCACCCACGCGAGGCCGCTCGGCGTGCGAATGGTCGCGGGTGCGCATCAGCAAAGCGCCTTCGCGGACAACGTAGAGACGGGAGTCGCCGCAATGGATCCAGGTGGCCGTGTTGTCCTGAACGACGGCGGCGACCACTGTGGTGCGGGGCGTGTCGAGCATGCCCTTGTTGCCGGCATACCGCATGATCTGCTGGTGCGCGGCCATCACGGAGGACGTGAGGAACGCCTTGACGTCCTTGACGACTGGCCGCGCCTCGCGCTGGTAGAGCGCCGCAATGGTCTGCAGTGCAAGCTGCGCCGCGACCTCGCCCTCGGGGTGACCACCCATGCCGTCGGCCAGCACGAACAGGCCTGATTCGCGCGTGTAGCAGTAACCCATGCGGTCTTCGTTCTTGAGACGACCGCCCTTGCGACTGACCTGGAAGACGGAAAACTTCATGCGGGACGTGTGGTGGGAGCCGCCGCCTTCGGCAGCCCCTTCTTTTCAGGGGAGCGCATGTTGTCGATCGAGAGGCGGACCTTCTCACCCACCGTGAGCTTGGTGTAGCGCCGCTCTCCTTCGCGGCTCAGTTCCTTCTGCAACGCGAACACCGACTGCGGCCGGGAAAGCGGATCGAGCGACATGCACCATTCGACAACCTCGATCAGATTGTCCGAATAGATGCCGCGCAACCGGGAGAGCGAAAGCCCGAGGCGGTCCTTCTCGATACGCTGCGGCGCATCGTTTGGGGGATAACCCTGCATGCAGGCATAGATGCAAGCGCCGATCGCGTAGATATCGGTCCAGGGGCCCATGGAGGAATCGCGGCGGTACATCTCCGGCGCTGCGAAGCCGGGGGTGTACATCGGCCGGATGAAGTTGCCCTCCTTCGACAGCACTTCGCGCGCCGCGCCGAAATCGATCATCACCGCGCGGTCGTCGTCGGTCACGAAGATGTTCGCCGGCTTGATGTCCAGGTGCAGCATCTTGTGCTGGTGGACTATGCGAAGGCCCCGAAGAATCTCGTCGAAGAGTGATCGGATCGTCGATTCGCGGAATACCTTCTGCTTCTTCAAGTCGCGCGCCGTAACGACGAAGTCCTGCAGGGTCGCGCCCTCCAGGTAGTTCATGACCATGTAGACGGTTTCGTTCTCGCGGAAGAAATTTAGAACGCTCACCACCGAGGCGTGGGAAATCTGCGCCAGCGACCGGCCTTCCTCGAAGAAGCTCTTCAGCCCCAGGCGATAGAGCGACAGTTTCTCGGGCGGAACCTGTGGCGCCAATTCCCCCGTTCCCCGTGTTGCCAGGGAGGAAGGCAGATATTCCTTGATGGCGACCTGCTGTCCGCTCTGGTCGACGGCCAGGTAGACGACTCCGAATCCGCCGGCGGACAGCCGACGCACGATTCGGTAGCCGCCGATCATCGTGTCAGGCAGCAGAGGCGAAGGTTTGACCTTTGACATAATCCGGGAGTTTCGCCCGAAGGCGATGGTGCGGCAAGCGAACGCTGTGCCGACGCCACGGTGCAACAACAGATCACAGCGAGGCGCGATGCCAGTTTACAGCATGACCGGCTACGCCAGCGGGCAGAACAGCCCCGCCGGCAGCCACTCCGAAGCCGATCCACGAGCTCATGCAGCCCCCCGGCTCGGGGTCGAAATACGCTCGGTCAACAGCCGATTTCTTGACCTGACCTTCAAGCTGCCGGAGGAACTGAGGCAGCATGAACCCGCCTTGCGCGAGATGCTCACTGCGAAGCTGAAGCGCGGCAAGGTCGAACTTCGGGCGGCGATCGAGAGCGGTGCCGCGTCGGGTATTGGCGACCCGTCCACGAAGCTTCTTCAGCGCCTCAACGCCGTTCAGGACCACATCAAGGCCTGGCTGCCGGATGCGCGTGATCTCAGCGTGGCCGACGTGCTGCGGCTCTCCGCCGGCGACAGCGTCGCCAAGGGCGACTGGGGCGTGAATCTGACCGAGGTTACTGAAAAGGCACTCAAGGACCTGCTCTCCGCGCGCGAGCGCGAAGGCACACGCCTCGCCCGCATGCTGCAGGACCATCTTGCACAACTGCGCGCACTTGCAACCCAGGCCCTGCCGCTCGTCCCGCAGCTTGTGGAGCAGCAGCACACGCGTTTCCTTGAACGCTGGCGGGAAGCGATGGGCCTGAGCGGCGGCACGCCGCCCGAGGCGGCCCAGGACCGCGCCCTGACCGAGGCAACCGCCTTCGCGATCCGGATCGACGTCGCGGAGGAATTGACCCGGCTCAACTCCCATCTCGACGAGATCGAACGGCTCGTGAAGAAGGGCGGAGAAATCGGCAAGCGGCTCGACTTCCTGATCCAGGAGCTCCATCGCGAGGCCAACACGCTCGGCTCGAAATCCGCCACGCTCGAACTCACTCGCATCGGCGTGGACATGAAGGTCCTGATCGAACAAATGCGCGAGCAGGTCCAGAACATCGAATAGAAACGGAATCCATGGATTACCCCGGCAACATCTTCGTGGTCGCAGCTCCCAGCGGCGCGGGTAAATCGAGCCTTGTCAAGGCGCTGATGGAGCTCGACTCCGCCGTCCAGCCCTCGGTCTCCCATACCACCCGCGCGCCGCGCGGCCAGGAAAAGCATGGGCGCGAATACTTCTTCGTGTCCGAGCCCGAATTCGACGTCATGGTGGCGGCCGACGGATTCGTGGAGTGGGCGCACGTTCATGAGCGGCGATACGGCACCTCGAAGAAGGCCATCGAGGAGCGCATTGCCCAGGGCGCCGATGTCGTTCTCGAAATCGACTTCCAGGGGGCGCTGCAGATCCGCAAGGCCTTCGCCAACGCGGTCATGATCTTCATCCTGCCGCCAAGCTGGGAGGAATTGCGCTCCCGACTCGAACGCCGTGGCGAAGACAGCCCTGAGGTCATCGAGCTGCGCCTGCGCAATGCGGCTGAGGAGATGGCGCAAGCCTCGGCGTTCGATTTCGTTATAATCAACGAGGTATTTGAGCGCGCACTTTTCGACTTGAAAGCGATCGTCCACGCTCAGCGGCTTCGCTACTCTGCACAGCGCCGCGCACGTGCAAGCACCTTTGCCGCACTGAACATCCCCTGATCCGCCCAACGTCTGCACTCTGCCGAAAGATCATCATGGCCCGCATTACCGTCGAAGATTGCCTGCAACAAATCCCGAACCGTTTCCAACTCGTGCTCGCCGCCACCTATCGCGCACGCATGTTGAGCCAGGGCCATGCGCCCAAGATCGAGAGCAAAAACAAGCCTGGCGTTACCGCACTTCGCGAAATCGCAGAGGGCAAGATCGGTCTCGAAATGCTCAAGAAGGTTCCCGGCTGATCTGACGTAGCCGTGCAACAAGGAAGCACCGCATGCGGTGCTTTTTTTATGCCTGAATGCGTCTTAGCCGCAGCCACGCTAAAGTGGTGCTCATGAGCGCGGTTGTCAAGCCTCAGTCCGAAACCCGTCGAAACCCGCAGCCCAGCCCTGCGGCATTGAACGCGGCCGCCGCCAGCTTCGCGGCCTTGACCGATCGACTGGACTATCTGGGCCCGGAAGATATCGATCTGGTTCGGCGCGCCTATCGTTTCGCGGATGAAGCGCATTTGGGCCAATTGCGAAACAGCGGTGAGCCATACATCACTCATCCGATCGCGGTGGCTGCGCAGTGCGCGGAGTGGAAGCTCGACGCACAGGCCTTGATGGCCGCATTGCTGCACGATGCAATCGAAGACTGTGGCGTGACCAAGGCCGAGTTGATCGAGCGCTTCGGCGCCCCGGTTGCAGAACTGGTCGATGGCCTCACCAAGTTGGACAAGCTTCGCTTCAACACGCGCGAGGAGAACCAGGCCGAGTCGTTCCGAAAGATGCTGCTTGCGATGGCGCGCGACGTGCGCGTGATCCTCGTCAAGCTCGCGGACCGGACACACAACATGCGCACGCTCGACGATGCGCCGCGCGAAAAGTGGGCACGCATCTCGCGCGAGACCCTCGAGATCTATGCCCCCATCGCGCACCGGCTGGGACTCAACCAGACCTACCGCGAGCTGCAAGACCTTTCCTTCCGGCACCTTCGACCTTGGCGCTACGCGGTGCTCGCAAAGGCTGTCGCAAAGGCTCGCGGACGGCGACGCGACCTCATCCAGAAAGTCCAGCAGGAAGTCGAGAACGCCTTCGCGGCCGCGGAGATGAGCGTTCGCATCGCGGGCCGCGAGAAGACGCTCTATTCCATCTACCGCAAGATGGTCGAGAAACACCTGAGCTTTGCCCAGGTCACTGACATCTACGGTTTCCGCCTGATCGTCCCCACGGTGATCTCCTGCTATACCGGGCTCGGCATCCTGCACCAGATGTACAAGCCACTGCCTGGCAAGTTCAAGGATCACATCGCGATCGCAAAGCTGAACGGCTACCAGTCGCTGCACACCACGCTCGTTGGCCCGGCCGGCGTCAACATCGAGTTTCAGCTACGTACTGAAGCCATGCACGTGGTGGCCGAATCGGGGGTGGCCGCACATTGGCTGTACAAGGCGGCCGATCCGGCGACGGTGGCGACCAGCGACCGCCTCGGCGCCAAATGGCTCCAGTCGCTGCTCGACATCCAGGATGAGACACGCGACGCGGCCGAGTTCTGGGACCACGTCAAGGTCGACCTCTTTCCCGACGCTGTCTATGTGTTCACGCCGAAGAGCCAGATCATGGCGCTGCCGCGTGGGGCCACCGTGGTCGACTTCGCCTACGCCATTCACAGCAACATCGGCGACCACACATCCGCTGCACGCATCAATGGCGATCAGGTTCCGTTGCGGACCGAACTCAAGAATGGCGATGTGGTCGAGATCATCACGGCGCCTGTTTCCACGCCGAACCCTGCATGGCTCGGGTTCGTTCGCACTGGGCGGGCGCGTTCGAAGATCCGCCACTACCTGAAGACACTGGCCCACGCCGAGTCCGAAGGGCTTGGCGAGAAGCTCCTCGCGCAGGCGCTGCGTGCCGAAGGGCTGGGCAAGCTCCCGGAGGACGACGCTGACAACCAGCAAATCTGGGAAAAACTGCTGCGCTTCACCGGCAACCGGACGCGATCCGAACTGCTGACAGACATCGGGCTGGGTAAACGCATTGCCAGCATCGTTGCGAAACGGCTGATGGCCCTGCTCGCCGAAAGAGGTGCGAAGCCCGACGCGCTCATGTTGAGCCGTGAGCGCTTTGCAGCCAGCGACGCGGTGTCACAGGGCGCAGTGACGCTGGACGGCAGCGAAAACTCTTCCGTGCGCTTCGCGCTGTGCTGTCGACCGATCCCAGGCGACCCCATCGTGGGCTATCTGGGCCACGGCGAGGGACTTGTGGTGCATACCGAGGAATGCGGTGTCGGCCAGCGGCTTCGCTACAAGGACAGTGAGCGATTCTTCGCGGTCGAATGGGCTGACGATCCGGTTCGGACCTTCGAGGCAGGTGTCGTGATCACCGTGAGAAATGACAAGGGCGTGCTCGCACGTGTCGCGGCCGCTCTCGCCGAGGCTGAGGCCGATATCACGCACGTCGAAATGGCCGACGAGACGCCCCAGGATTCGACGGATCTTCGCTTCGTGATTGCGGTGCGCGATCGAACTCATCTCGAGGCCGTGTTGCGCGCCGTTCGTCGCACCTCATCAGTGCTCGCTGCGGCGCGGATGATTCCGGTCCCCTGAGATTCCCCAGCACTCAGCGGGGCTTCGACGTAGACGCCGGATAGTTGACTGCCAGCACTTCGATATCACGCACGCCGCCTGGCGTCGCGAGCTTGACGACATCGCCCTCGCGGGCCTTGAGCAGCGCCCGCGCGATCGGGGAGATCCAGCTCACCTGCGCGTGCGCGCTGTTGGCTTCATCGATCCCGAGAATCGTGACCTCGCGCTCCTCACCGTTATCGTCGGCGTAGCGGACTGTAGAGCCGAAAAATACCTGGTCGCTGCCATAGTGCACGGACGGATCAGTCACCTCCGCGATCTCGAGACGCTTGGTGAGGAAGCGAATCCGCCGATCGATCTCGCGCAGCCGCTTCTTGCCGTAGAGATAGTCGCCGTTCTCGGAGCGATCCCCATTCTTCGCGGCCCAATGCACAGCTTCGACAACCTTGGGTCGCTCGACGTCCATCAAGTCCAGAAGTTCTGACCGCAGCCGGGCGTAACCGGTGGGCGTGATGTAGTTCTTGCCGCCGGCGGGCAGCGGCGGCAATCCTCCGCCGTCGCCATCATCGTCGTCGGCGTCGTTTTCCTTCGTGAAAGCCTTGCTCATGTGTACAACTGCCGACCCGCAAGGTCGGGCGCTGGTTGTATCACACGGCAAGACGGCAATCGAGGAAGCGTCCCTTGAACAGAGTCAATCCCGACGGGCCGCGAATCAACCCGATTGCTGGTCAGGCGCAGTCAAATCTGGATCAGGAATCGACTGCTGGCTTTGAGATACGCCGGCCGCGACGAGCGCACGACGACCCGACTCGCCTCGCGCGATGCCTTTGACTAGATGACGCGGCAGGTGGTGGGTTCGCTGTAGCTTGGCCAATGCCTCGCTGCGGGCTGGCTCCGAGGCCGGCAAAAACATCTGCAATGAACTCATCGTGGTCGTCCCCATGCATGAGCGCCAGAAAGATGGATGCTTCCGACTCGGCGGTCGGAGAGTTGGAACGGTTGCGTTCCTGGCGGCTCTGGCTCACCGCCGTCGGATTATTGCTTGGCAACGAGCGGGGCCGCACGCTCGACCCTGACAGCGATAGTGTCAACTGCAGCGCCTTGTTGCAGCATGTGACGTAGTTCCTTTCCCTGTCTCACAAAGTGGTTCACAATGAAGCCTCTCCTCTGGACTCCAAGGTCCTTAGCCCGCTCCGGCGGGCTTTTTCGTTTCTGGGCCTGGCGCGCACAATGAGTCGATCGGCGACTCGAGCACAGACGGTAGGCCGATCGGCGTCTGGGTTGAGCCCTCATCGCGACCACTGACTGCGCGGGCACCTTCCATTAGCATCCGCCCATGCCTGAGCTCACGCTGGAATTGACCGCCGCGATAGCAGTCGCCTTTGCCGCTGTGATGACTGTTGGATTTGCTGCGCGACAACGGCGCTGGGGACCCGGCCTCATGATGGTCGGCATCCTGGGATTCCTCGGCATCATCAGTTTTGGAATCGTGACGCGACTCTGAACCCAAGAGCGCGGCACTAGTGGAGGCTGCGCTCGAGATGCGACGTGGACGCACCAAAAGGAAAAGGGTTGGTCCGCAATGGACCAACCCTTTATGAAGTGGTGCGGCTGGCAGGATTCGAACCCACGACCCCTTGGTTCGTAGCCAAGTACTCTATCCAACTGAGCTACAGCCGCACAGCTTGCAAGTATAGCATCCAAATTGGAGCCATTCGCCGAAGCCTTGAACTTTGTTGAATCTTTAATGCAAACAATGGCACTTGCATTCTGGATCCAGTGGTAGGCCGTGCTGGGCTTGAACCAGCGACCAACGGATTATGAGTCCGCTGCTCTAACCAACTGAGCTAACGGCCCACGCGCCCCGGATTCTAGTGGCCCAGCGCCACGCGCCCTTACTTGCGATGACTCAACGCGTTGGTGACGAGCTTCGACGTGATGTCCACGATCTGAATCATGCGGTCGTACGGCATGCGCGTCGGCCCGATGACACCTAGTGTTCCGACTACTTGTCCATCGACTTCATAGTTCGCGCTCACGATGGAGAGGTCGTCAAAGGGCACGATCTGGCTTTCGCCACCGATAAAGATGCGAACCCCTTCGGCCTGGCTAGAGACATCGAGCAGGCGCATCAACTGTGCCTTCTGCTCAAAGAGGTCGAATGCCCTGCGCAAGTGACCCATATCGCTGGAAAAGTCGCTCACGGAAAGAAGATTGCGCTCACCCGCAATCACCACTTCTTCCTGCGCTTCGGTGAGCACCTCTGAACTTACCTTGACGGCAGCCTGCATCAGCGCCGCAATTTCGCCGCGCAGCTGCTCCATCTCGGACTGAAGGCGATCGCGCACCTGCTCGATGGAGAGACCCGCATAGTTTGCGTTGATATAGTTGGACGCCTCGACCAGCTGCGATTGCGAGTAGTCCGATTCCGGAAAGATCACCCTGTTCTGAACGTCCCCGTCAGGCGAAACGATGATGACGAGCAATCGGCGTTCCGAAAGACGCAGGAACTCGATCTGCCGGAAGACGGAAGCGCGCCGAGGCGCCATGACCACCCCGACGAATTGCGACAGGCTGGACAGCAGGTTCGCTGCGTTGGCGATCACCTTTTGAGGCTGATCTGGCGCAAGGCTGGGCGCGGCGAACTGCTCGCGCTGAGCAGTCAACATGGTGTCAACGAAGAGGCGATAACCTCTTGCTGTCGGGACGCGACCCGCGGACGTGTGGGGACTGGCGATCAGGCCCAGGACTTCGAGGTCGGACATCACGTTCCGGATCGTCGCCGGCGAAAGATCCAGTCCGGAGGCCCGGGACAGCGTGCGCGATCCGACGGGCTGGCCCTCGGCGATATAGCGCTCGACGAGTGTCTTTAACAGCAACTTGGCGCGGTCGTCCAGCATCGGGCAATTTTAATGTTGTAATTTGTTTATGAGCTCTCGCTTTCGTCACGTCGCACTCATTGGCAAATACCAGGCTTCGGGTGGGCGTGCGCAGAGCGGTGCGCTCGATGTGGTCATGGAAGACATTGCCGCGTTTCTCGAAGCACAGGGTTGTACGGTATTCGTCGAGGAATCGCAGGCCGATGGTGTTCCAGTCGGCCGATACAAGGCACTCACGGTTGAAGAGATCGGCGAGGAATGCGATCTTGGCCTGGTCGTCGGCGGCGACGGCACGATGCTCGGCATCGGACGGCAATTGGCACCCTACGGCGTTCCGCTGATCGGCATCAACCGCGGCCGGCTCGGCTTCATCACCGACATTGCGCTGGACGACTACCAGGCAACGCTGGTTCCGATGCTCGCAGGCGAATACGAGGAAGACCACCGAAACCTCATGCACGCGCAGGTGATACGCAACGGCGTATCGGTCTTCGATGCGCTGGCAATGAACGACGTGGTGGTCAATCGCGGAGCCACCTCCGGCATGGTGGAACTGCGAGTCACCGTGGGCCGTCATTTCGTGGCCAATCAGCGCGCCGACGGGATGATCATCGCTTCATCGACGGGGTCCACTGCCTACTCGCTTTCTGCAGGGGGGCCGCTGCTGCATCCTGCCGTTCCAGGTTGGGTGCTGGTGCCCATCGCGCCGCACACGCTCTCCAATCGTCCTCTCGTTCTGCCGGACGCCGAGGAAGTCTCGATCGAACTTGTCGGCGGACGCGACGCAAGCGCCAATTTCGACATGCAATCCCTCGCATCACTGGCAATCGGCGACCGCGTCGTGGTGCGCCGGTCGGACTACCGCGTGCGCTTCCTCCATCCGCGCGGCTGGAGTTACTTCGACACCCTGCGCAAGAAACTGCATTGGAACGAAGGAGGTTCCTGAGATGGCATTGCGCCGTATCGCCATGCGCGACTTCGTGATCGTGCGCGCATTGGAACTCGACCTCTCCAACGGATTCACTGTCTTGACCGGCGAAACAGGCGCCGGCAAGTCCATCCTTATCGATGCACTGCAACTCGCGCTCGGCAATCGAGCCGATGCCGGCTTCATCCGCGAAAGCGCCGAACGACTCGACGTGAGCGCCGAGTTCGATGCCGATCCGATGCTGACCGGCTGGCTCGACGAAGGGGGATTCGAGGCCGGAGACGCATTGCTCCTGCGACGAACCGTCGATCTTCAGGGGCGCAGCCGCGGGTGGATCAACGGCAGCCCCGCCACAGCCGCGCAATTGCGAGAACTCGGCGATCGCCTGCTCGACATCCACGGCCAGCATGCCTGGCAAAGCCTCACACGGCCGGATGCTGTGCGCGGCCTGCTCGACGCCTACGCGGGTGCAAGCACCGACGCGCTCGACGGAGCGTGGCATGAGTGGCGCCGAACCATCTCGACGCTTGAGAGCGCACGCTCTGCGCAAGACACCCTGCAGCGCGAGCGCGAGCGGCTCCAATGGCAGGTCTCCGAGGTGATGAAGCTGGCGCCGGGTGCCGACGAGTGGGAAGAACTCTCGGCCGCCCACTCGAGAATCTCGAATGCCCAGGCGCTGATCGATGCGGCGGAAGGCGCAAGCAATGCACTCGAAGACGACGACAACGGCGCGCTGGCGGCGTTGAGCCGGGCGGTCACGCTGCTGCAGAACTGCGAACACATCGAGCCGGAATTCAAGGCCCTCGGTGAAGTCCTCGCGTCGAGCGTGGCGCAGGCCGCCGACGCGGCGCATTCGCTGCACGGCTATCTGAGGCAGGCCGATACCGATCCCCAAAAGCTCGCGGAACTCGACGAACGGATGGGCCTGTGGATGTCGCTGGCACGCCGCTATCGCCGCCCGCCCGAGGAGCTCCCTTCCCTGCTCGCTGGCTGGCAGTCCGAATTGCAGGCGTTGGATGCGCAGAGCGACATCGATGCGCTGGAGCGGGCTGAGCGGGCCGCCGAGCAGGCCTACATGAAGGAAGCAAAGGCGCTCGGCAAGGCTCGCAAGCAGGCCGCGCCCAAACTGGCCCAGGCGGTGACGCAAGCCATGCAGGAACTCGGCATGAAGGGCGGGCGCTTCGAAGTCGCGCTTCAAGCGCTGCAGCAGGCATCCCGATCCGGCCTCGAGGACATCGCGTTCCTGGTCAGCGGACACACAGGCAGCACGCCGCGTTCGATCGGCAAGGTGGCATCCGGTGGCGAGCTGTCACGTATCGCGCTCGCCATTGCGGTCACCACCAGCGAGCTCGGCGCTGCGCAGACACTCATCTTCGACGAGGTCGATGCCGGTGTCGGCGGCGCCGTAGCCGAGACCGTCGGCCGGCTCATGAAGCAGCTGGGTCGCGACCGGCAGGTGCTCGCGGTCACGCACTTGCCGCAGGTAGCTGCCTGCGCAGATCACCATCTCGTGGTCGCCAAGCGGCAGACGAGCACCAAGGGCCAGGAAGGCACTCGCACCGAAAGCAGCGTCACGGTGCTGGATGCCGAAGGCCGGACTCACGAAATTGCCCGAATGCTCGGGGGCGAACGCGTCTCTCAGACTTCGCTGGCGCATGCGCGCGAATTGCTGGGCGCGAAGACAGCGGAGGCGTCATCGTGAGCCTCGACCTCGTGCTGATCACCGGGATGTCCGGTTCCGGCAAATCCGTGGCGCTTCATGCGCTCGAGGACGCGGGCTACTACTGCGTCGACAACCTGCCGCCCGAGTTGCTCGCGCCTTTCGTCGCGTTGCAGCGGCAGCAGCAGACTGCGCGCGTAGCCATCGCAATGGACGTGCGAAGCGGCGTGTCGCTGCCGCTCGTGCCGCAACAGCTGGACGGCCTGCGTGGCGAAGGGGTATCGCTGCGCTCGCTGTTCCTCGATTCGACCACCGACGCGCTGCTGCGCCGATTTTCCGAGACCCGGCGGCGACATCCGCTGTCGCGCCAGGAAGGCCGCACCGACGTGCCGGACCAGCAACGCGCACTGACACAGGCCATCGAGCTGGAACGCGAACTGCTCGCAGACCTGCGCGATGGCGCCGATGTGATCGACACCAGCATCATCCGGCCCGCCCAGTTGCAGAGCTACATCAAGGCGCTGGTCTCGGCACCGCAGAGCACGCTCACGCTGGTGTTCGAATCCTTCGCGTTCAAACGCGGGGTGCCGCTGGATGCGGACTTTGTCTTCGACGTGCGCATGCTGCCGAATCCGCATTACGTGTCCACGCTTCGGCCGATGACGGGTCGCGACCAGCCAGTGATCGATTGGCTCCGCGAGCACGACGACGTCGCGCGCATGTATGGCGACATCGAGCAGTTCCTCGAACGCTGGCTCGATGCGCTCGCAAAGGATCACCGCAGCTATGTCACCGTCGCGATCGGCTGCACCGGCGGCCAGCATCGCTCGGTCTTTCTCGTGGAACAGCTGGCTCGCGCATTCGGCACGAAGTGGGGTGCCCTCAAGCGGCACCGCGAACTTGATGGAGTCTGATCCGGTCTCTCAGAGGCGAGTCAGACCACGCTGAGCAGCTTGCGTACGGGGGCCGGCATTCCGAGAGCCGGCCACTCGCGATCGTCAAACCAGCCGCCTGCCGTTGCGACATGCACCTCGCTGCACACAACCGATATCGGATGCAGGTGCAGATCCTTGTGCGTCAGCGCATGGACGAACCCCGCTTCGTCGCGCGCAGACAGGCGATCCGCAGGCGCCAGTTCATCCAGCAGCGCGGTCCGGCTTTCGAAAACGGGAAGGCAATAGAGCCCCGCCCAGATCCCGCGCGCCGGGCGCTTTTCGAGCCACACCCGCCCTTGAGAATCGCGCGCGTTCAACATCCAGAGCGATTGCGCAGTCCGGCGCAACTTGCGAGTCTTGACGGGGTATTTCTCAGGTGCACCCTCCTTCCGCGCCTCGCACACATCGGCTACGGGACAGATGATGCAGCTTGGCTTGCGCGGCAGGCAGACAGTGGCGCCCAGGTCCATCAGTCCCTGGGTGTAGTAGCCAATCGCATTCGGCGCGGAAGCTGGCGGCAGGAGTTCGGTTGCTTCGTTCCACAAGGCGCGCTCCTGCGCGGCGGATGCGAGATCGCCGTCGAAGCCAAGCACCCGCGAAAGCACCCGCTTCACATTGCCATCGAGAATCGCGACGCGTTCGCCGAAGCAGAAAGCCGCGATCGCCGCCGCGGTCGAACGACCGATGCCCGGCAGCGTCTGCAACTCAGCTGCGGTCCGCGGGAATTCGCCACCGAAACGCGACAACACCTCCTGCGCACATCGATGCATGTTGCGCGCGCGGCTGTAATAGCCGAGGCCACTCCAGAGTGCGAACACCTCATCCTCTGTCCCGCCAGCCAGCGCCTGCACCGTAGGAAAGCGATCGAGAAACCGGGCGAAGTACCCCAGCACCGTCGATACCTGGGTCTGCTGGAGCATCACTTCGGAGAGCCAGACGCGGTAGGGGTCTCGCGTGTTCTGCCACGGCAACTCGCTGCGCCCATGGCTTCGCTGCCATGCGACGACGTTGTCGGCAAAGGTCGGCGCGATACGCGGCGCCGCCGACCGCAGGTCTTCAGGCGGCACTGAGTTCGCTGCGATAGGAAGCGGAGTTCGGCGCCTCGTGGTTCAACAGCACCGCGGTGAGCTCCTCGAGCCGATGGTGCAAGTCGGCAAGATCACGCTCCTGCGCGGCGAGTTCGGCCAGTCGCTCATCGAGATTGCCGGCTGCGCCCTGAATACGCTCCACAGCCTCGATCCGCTTGGTAAAGGTGCGGCGACGCTCCTTGAGCTGAGCGTCGAGTTGCGCGCCTGCGCCTTTGCTCCAGCGTTCGACTTCGGTCATCGCCGCTTCGTTGACCACGCGCAGCCGGCTCGCGAGTGCACGAACCAGCTTGTCGCAGAAGTCAGGCTGCGCGAGCTTCAGCATGTTGCTCACGCCGAGGTAGTGCACATGGCTCTGTTCGATCTGCGAAAGCTGCTGCTCGAAGTCCGTCAGGTCCGGCTCGGGCGGCGCCTGCAGCGTGAAGCCATGCTCCGCATTGAGTTGGCGGAACGTCGCGTGCAGCATTGACTGGATCTCGGCCGTGGTCGCCTGGACTTCGCGCAGGTTATTGCGCAGCGCATCGAAGGTCTCGCCGTAGACCTTGCGCACATTGAACTTGATGCCGCGCCGCTTCAGCGCTGTCGCCAGATGGCCCATGTCCGCCTTGAGGGCGGTGCTGCCGAGAACTGCATAGACCTCGCGCAGCAGCTTGCCCTGCACCGAGCGCAGGGCAAGGATTCGGGTGTTGCTACCTTCAAATTCCGACTGTTCCTGCTCGATGCGCGTGCGCATGTGCCGGATGACGGAGCTGTTCTTGCCCCGCAGTCCTTGCAGTTCCAGCGCCTGCTCGGACAGATCGCGCTGACGCACGCTCAGGATGCGGGCGGCCTCGGTGCGCAGGGCGGCAATGCTGGCATCAACGGCCAGCCGCAACATCGTCTCGCGCTTGCCGAGCAGCCCCTCGCCAAGGATGGCCTCGAGCGCGGGAAGACGGCTCGCCTGCAACAGCGGCACATCGCGGCGGATCTTGGCCTGCAGGCCCTTTTGCGCGGAAACAGGAAGCACCTGCGTCAGCGGCACGCCGAGCACGTCGGCCGCGCCCTTTCGCTGGCGCTGGATCTGGCCATCGACCTGGGCGGGCGTGCTCAGGATGTCCCACATCGTGTCGATCTTGTTCAGGACCACGATGCGCGTTTCGCTCGCATCCCCTTCCGTGACCAGGTGCTCTCGCCAGATCGCGAGATCGGATCGCGTGACACCCGTGTCGGCGCCGAGAATGAAGACCACGGCATGTGCCTGCGGAATCAGGCTGACAGTCAGCTCTGGCTCCGCGCCGATGGCGTTGAGGCCCGGCGTATCGAGGATCACCAGGCCCTGCTCCAGCAGCGGATGCGGCATGTTCAGCACCGCATGGCGCCAGCGAGGAATCTCGACGCGGCCGTCGGAATCCGGGACGGGGTTGTCGTCCGGTGCGTCGTCGCTCCAGAAGCCCAGCGCTTTCGCCTCTTCCACAGGAACCCAGCGCACTTCCGCGACCTTGCCCATCGCCTGCGAAAGCAACTCGGCGTTGTCGACGTCGATGTCGATGTGAGTCCAGCGCGCGGGCTCATCGCGCCAATGCACCAGCGAGTACGGCTCGAGCCGCGTCTCGATCGGCAGCAGGCGCAGGCTGGGCGTGTGGCCGGGGTCGTAGCCAAGTTCGGTCGGGCACATCGTGGTGCGCCCTGCACTCGCCGGCATGATGCGGCGACCGTAGCCCGCAAAGAAGATCGCGTTGATGAGTTCGGATTTGCCGCGCGAGAACTCGGCGACAAAGGCAACCATGACCTTGCTGGTGCGCAGTTGCGTTTCGACGTCGCGCAGCCGTTCGGCGACGCTCTGGTTCAGCAGTTCGTTCTCGTTCAGCCAGCGCGTGAGCCACTTGAGGCGGTGCGCAAAATTACGCCGCCAAGCGCCGTGCTGGTCGAACTGCTGAGTGAAGGAAGCGGTCAACGGCGTAAATGTAAAAACAATTTACAAAAGATGGTAGCACCGCGTCGGGCTCCAGCAGGCCCTCCAGAAGCCACTCCCGACGAATGGTCTCATGACTTTTGACAGCTTGGGCAGAAAAAAGTGGAGCGTTGACCCTGTCGTAACAGCCGGATCGGCGTTGCGCAAACTCTGCAGGGCTGGCCGGCGCGGCCGTAGACCGTGGCTTCGAGTTGGAAGTAGCCGCTCTGGCCGTCGACATTCGAAAAGTCGCGCAATGTGCTGCCGCCGCGGTCAACGGCACGCGCAAGGATTTCGCGGATGGCCGCATGAAGGCGAAGCGCCCGGGGTCTGCTGATCCGCGAAGCCGCCAGGGTCGGCCGGATACCCGCAAGGAAGAGCGCCTCGGATGCATAGATGTTGCCGACGCCCACCACCACGTCGCCGGCCAGGAGCACCTGCTTCACAGGGGCACGCCGCCGGCGCAAGCCCGCGTGAAAGGCATCGAAGTCGAAGCTGTCGCCAAGCGGCTCCATGCCGAGGCCACCCAGGAGCTTGCCGGCCAGCGGCGATGCCTCATCCTCCACATAGACCACGGCGCCGAAGCGCCTTGGATCGTTGAGCCGAAGCGTGCCATGGCTGGTTACGAGGTCGAAGTGGTCATGGACGCCGGCGAGCGGCAGCGACGCATCGAATCGAAGACTGCCGGACATGCCGAGGTGCAGCAGCAAAAGACCGGCATCGAGATCGACTAGTAGATATTTGCCGCGTCGGCGCACACCCCTGACCGTGCGCCCGACGAGCATTCCGGGATCAATGGATAGCGCCCATCGCAACGGCTTGCCGACACGAACAGCCTCGATACGGGCGCCAGCGATGCGGTCCGCGAACCCGCGGCGGGTGACTTCGACTTCGGGTAGTTCGGGCATGACGGGAAAGCCTGACGTAAATCACGCCGCATCCGGCGCGGGTGGCTCTCGTTTAAGAAGCGTGGATTATTATGGTTCGATGAATCTTCCGCTCCGCCGATCCCGCCTCGCGGCGGCCGCACTTACGGCACTCGTCGCCCTTGCTGCGCAGGCCCAGACAGAACCACCGGCACCCGCTGCGCCCACCAGCCCCGCACCGATCATTCAGCCCGCCGAACCTGCGGTCACACCGGCGGCGGCACCTGCAGATAAGTCGGAAGTACAACCTTCCGCATTGACCGCGGATCTCTTCTACGAAGTGCTGATGGGCGAGCTCAACGCGCGCGGCGGCGATCCCGGCGGTGGCTACAGCCTGATCCTCGATGCAGCTCGGCGTTCTCGCGACGACAAGCTGTTCCAGCGCGCGGTCGAGATTGCGCTGCAATCGCGCTCCGGGGATGCGGCGCTCGCTGCGGCCCGCGCCTGGAAGGAGTCCGTTCCGGATTCGCGTGACGCGCGGCGATTTGAACTCCAGATCCTGATCGCCCTGAATCGCATCGGCGAAACGGTCGAACCGCTTCGCGCAGAAATCGCGGCCACGCCGCAGGTCGAGCGCCCCTTCCTGATGGCTGTGATCGCGCGCAACTACAGCCGCGCAACCGACAAGAAGCTGGCCGCTTCGGTCGTCGAGCAGGCGCTGACCGACGAACTCAAAAACCCGGCGACCGCCGGTGCGGCGTGGGGGACGGTGGGCCGGCTCAAGCTCGCTGCCGGAGACACCGCCGGCGCGCTCGACGCCGCGATCAAGGGCCAGGAGATGGATCCGTCTTCAGAAGGTCCGGCGCTGCTGGCGCTCGAACTCATGGATCCCTCGCAGCCACAGGCGGAACCCATCGTCAAGCGCTACCTCGAGGGTGCGAAGGCGCAGCCTGAAATGCGCATCGCCTATGCGCGCGTGCTGGTCGAAGGCCGCCGCTACGCCGATGCGACCGCAGAGCTCGCAAAGCTCACCGCTGCCAAGCCCGAATTGCCGGAACCCTGGCTGCTGCTCGGCAGCCTGCAGGCACAGGCACGGCAAGATGCCGCGGCCGAGGCCTCTCTGCGCAAGTACATGTCACTGGCCGAATCGCAACGCGACCAGGACGCCAAGGAACGAGGCTTGACCCAGGCCTATCTGCTGATGGCGCAGTTGTCCGAGCGGCGCAAGGACTTTGCGGCCGCCGATAGTTGGCTGGCGCGCATCGACAACTCTGACGACCTCCTCGGCGCGCAAGTCCGCCGCGCTTCGCTGCTGGCTCGGCAAGGCAAGCTGCCACAGGCTCGGGAACTCGTCCGCAGCCTTCCCGAGCGCACACCCGACGAGAAGCGCGAGAAGTTCCTGGCCGAAGTCCAACTGCTGCGCGACGCCAAGCAGTACCAGGCCGCCTACGACATGCTGGGCCAGGCAAGCGCATCCTCGCCCACTGATACGGATCTCATCTATGACCAGGCCATGGTCGCCGAGAAGCTGAATCGCCTCGACGACATGGAGCGTCTGCTGCGCAAGCTGATCGAACTCAAGCCCGACAACCAGAACGCCTACAACGCGCTCGGCTACTCGCTCGCGGATCGCAAGGTGCGCCTTGAAGAAGCGAGGACGTTGATTCAGAAGGCTGTTCAGCTTGCACCCGATGATCCATTCATCGCCGACAGTCTCGGTTGGGTCGAATTCAGACTTGGCAATACGACCGAGGCCACGCGGATTCTTGAAGACGCCTACAAGCGCCGTCCGGACCCTGAGATCGGTGCGCATCTCGGTGAAGTCCTGTGGACCGCCGGCCAGCGCGACCGGGCCCTCAGCATCTGGAAGGAAGCCAACCTCGCCGATGCCGATAACGAGACGTTGCAGGAAACGCTCAAGCGCCTGCGCGTGAAGCTTTGAATCGACGTGCCATGCTGCTGGCCGCGTGGGCCGGGGCGCTGATGGTCGCCGGGTGCGCGACGCCGGGAACTTCGAAGCAAGCCGGGACGAGCCAGGTCGAGGCATGGAACGGTCGCCTGTCGTTGCGGATCGATAGTCAGCCCGTCCAGACCTTTGCCGCGCTGTTCGAACTGAGAGGCGCCCCTCAGGCCGGCAATCTCACGCTCACGAGTCCGATCGGCAACACACTGGCGCAGCTTCACTGGGCGCCGGGCGAGGCGCTTCTCATGAACGGCAAGGAAACGCGACGGTACGACTCGGTCGACGAACTGATCGAGGCAGCCACGGGTGCCGCGATCCCGGTTGCCGCACTCTTCGGATGGCTCGCGGGCCGCGACGAGCGTGTACCCGGCTGGCGACCGGACTTGTCCCAGATCGGCGCCGGCAAACTGCAGGCAACACGCGAGTCGCCGGAGCCGCGCGCCGATCTGCGCATCGTGTTTGAACGCGCATGAAGGCCATCTACGACCTCCCCGCTCCGGCCAAGCTCAACCTCTTCCTGCACATCACCGGCCGGCGTGCGGACGGCTACCACCTGCTGCAGTCGGTGTTCATGCTCATCGACTGGAGCGATACGCTTCATTTCGAGCAGCGGGGCGACGGACAGATCACGCGCGAGGACCTGACAACGCCCCTGCCGGCGGACGATCTCGTCCTCCGCGCCGCCCGAGCACTGCAAGGCTTCGCACAAACTACGCGGGGAGCGCACATCGGCGTTGCCAAGCACGTCCCGGCACAGGCGGGGATGGGCGGCGGATCTTCCGACGCTGCAACCTGCCTGCTCGCGCTGAATCGCCTCTGGGACCTGAATCTGCCACTTTCGAAGCTCGAGCAGATCGGCCTCGGCTTGGGAGCGGACGTCCCGTTTTTCCTTCGCGGCCACAATGCGTGGGTCGAAGGGATCGGCGAGGAAATCACGCCAATTTCGCTGCCGCAAGGGCGCTTCGCAGTCGTCAAGCCAAACCAGGGCATCGACACGCGAGATATTTTTTCTGCGCCGGACCTGCAGCGCACAACTCCTGCTGCTATACTCTCTGGCTTTGCTGCATACAGTGAAGCGGAAGCAGACAGTTTTCGCTTTGACTTCGGTCATAACGACCTGCAGCCGGTAGCGCAGCGGCTCTGTCCCGCGGTCACCGAAGCCATCGATTGGCTCGGTCATCAAGGATTGAACGCACGCATGACCGGCTCCGGAAGTTCAGTGTTTGCGGCAATGCGGCATGATGCAGAATTGGCCGACGCCCCTCCGGGCTGGCAGATTCGCAGATGCAGCAATCTGGCAGTTCATCCTCTGGTGGGGTGGGCGGTCTAGAAATCAGAACGCTCTGCGGTCTGATGCGACATATATCGGTGAATGGCATTGGCCATTGACCTGTGTAGGGGAGTCGCCAAGCTGGTTAAGGCACTGGATTTTGATTCCAGCATGCAAAGGTTCGAATCCTTTCTCCCCTGCCAAATCTTCATTCACAAGATTTTTGGCGGCTCCTTTAAGAGCCATTTCGCATTGCCGGATGCACTTCGCCGGGACGCTCATGCAGGCACATAACCCTGATTTCATGGTTTTCACCGGCAATGCCAATCCTGGGCTTGCCGCCGAGATTTCGCAACACTTGGGTACCTCGCTGGGTGCAGCCCGCGTCGGCCGGTTCTCTGACGGCGAAGTCACCGTCGAAATCAACCAGAACGTCCGGGCCCGCGATGTTTTCGTTGTCCAGTCGACCTGCGCGCCGACCAACGAAAACCTGATGGAACTGCTCATCATGGTCGACGCGCTCAAGCGCGCTTCGGCCGAGCGCATCAGTGCCGTGATCCCCTATTTCGGCTACGCCCGCCAAGACCGCCGTCCGCGTTCGAGCCGCGTGCCGATCTCGGCCAAGGTCGTCGCCAACCTGCTGGAAACCGTCGGTGTGGCGCGCGTGCTGACCATGGATCTCCACGCTGACCAGATTCAGGGCTTCTTCGACATCCCGGTCGACAACATCTACGCGTCGCCGGTCCTTCTGGGCGACCTGCGCCAGAAGAACTACGAAGACCTGATCGTGGTCTCGCCGGACGTCGGCGGCGTGGTTCGCGCCCGTGCGCTGGCCAAGCAACTGAATTGCGACCTCGCCATCATCGACAAGCGCCGTCCGCGCGCCAACGTGAGCGAAGTCATGCACGTGATCGGTGAGATCGACGGCCGCAACTGCGTGATCATGGACGACATGATCGACACCGCCGGCACACTGGTCAAAGCCGCTGAAGTTCTGAAAGAACGAGGCGCCAAGAAGGTGTACGCGTATTGCACGCACCCGATCTTCTCTGGCCCCGCCATCGAGCGTATCGCCCAGGGCACTGCGCTCGACGAAGTGGTCGTGACCAACACGATCCCGCTGAGCGCCGGCGCAACCGGCTGCACCAAGATTCGCCAACTCTCCGTGGCACCGCTGATCGCCGAGACGATCCAGCGCATCGCCAAGGGCGAGTCGGTCATGAGTTTGTTCTCCGACCAGGAAAACCTCTTCTGAGGTCCAGGTCCGAGCAAAAAGCCGGGCTTCCTTCGGGAAGCCCTTTTTAAACCGGAGTCGCACTGGTCGCGGTGGACTTCCACAGGAGCAAGTTATGAAATTCGTCGCTTTTGAGCGCGCAAAGCAGGGTACGGGTGCGAGCCGCCGTCTGCGTATTTCGGGCAAGACGCCCGGCATCGTCTACGGTGGTGAAGGCCAGCCGCAACTGATCGAACTCGATCACAACGCGCTGTGGCACGCCCTCAAGAAGGAAGCCTTCCACTCGTCGATCCTCGAGATGGAACTCGGCGGCCAGGTCGCGAAGGTTCTGCTGCGTGATGTGCAGTACCACCCGTTCCGCCCGCTCGTGCAGCACGTCGACTTCCAACGCGTCGATGCCCGCACCCGCATGACCGTCAAGGTGCCGCTGCACTTCAAGGGTGAAGAAGAGTCCACGGCCGTCAAGCTCGATCACAACCTCGTGAATCACGTGATGACCGAACTCGAAGTCAACTGCCTGCCGGCCGATCTGCCCGAGTTCATCGAAGTCGACCTGTCGGGTCTGACCAAGAACGCCACCCTCACGGTCAAGGACATCAAGCTGCCGAAGGGCCTGAAGTTCATCAGCCACGGCAAGGGCAACCCCGTCGTCGTGTCCGCCGTGTCGCCGGTGGTCGCTGAAGAAGCCCCTGCAGAAGGCGCAACCGCAGAAGGCGCTCCGGCTGCAGCCAAGGCAGACGCCAAGGCCCCCGCCAAGAAGAAGTAATTCGCGCATCCCCTGCGTTCCGATGGCCCGCCCCGTGCGGGCCATTTTGCTTTGGGGGACAACCCAACCAAGATAATCCACGCATGATCAAGTTGTTCGTCGGCCTCGGGAATCCCGGCCCGGAGTACGAAGCCACGCGGCACAACGCCGGCTTTTGGTGGATCGACGCGCTCGCGCGCGACCTGAAGGTCACGCTCACGCCGGAGCGTTCGTATCACGGCCTCGTCGTGCGTACTCAAGTCAATGGCAAGCCGCTCTGGCTGCTCGAGCCGCAGACCTTCATGAATGTCTCCGGCAAATCCGTTGCGGCGCTGGCCCGCTTCTTCAAGATCGAGCCAAAGGAAATCCTCGTCGTCCATGACGAACTCGACGTGGTGCCGGGCCAGGCCAAGCTGAAGCTCGGAGGCAGCCATGCCGGCCACAACGGTCTGCGCGACATCCATGCGCAGTTGGGCACCGGCGACTACTGGCGTCTTCGCCTCGGCATTGGCCATCCAGGCGTGAAGTCGGAGGTGGTCAGCTGGGTCTTGAAGAAGCCGCTCAAGGAACAGAGGGAGGCGATCGACGACGCGATCGTCCGCACGCTGCATGCATTCCCGGCCCTGGTGGCCGGTGAAATGGACAAGGCGACCTTGCTCATCCACACGAGCAAGCCGCCGCGCCCCAAGCCACCGAGGCGAGAGCCTGACGGCGGAGGCGAACCCGCCGCGGGATAGCGGAAGAAGAGAGAGAAGGGAGTTACAAGAATGAAGCTGTCACACACAACAACGATCACTGCACGATGCGCCGCGTTTCTCATGGCGACGTGCATGCCCTGGAGCACCTTTGCGGCCGATGGCGGCGGCACATGGCGCTGCGGCAACACCTATACCGATCAACCGTGTAAGTCAGGCAGGCTGGTCGAGGTAGATGACATCCGCGACGCCAGCCAGAAGCAGCAGTCCGACGACACGATCCGCGATGCGCAGGCAGCGGCCAACCGCATGGAAGGCGATCGCCGGCGACTGGAAGCAACCGGGGCTCGCAATCGGCCGATCCTGATCAGCAACAGCCCTGCACAGGCGAGCAGCGAGCAAAAGAGCGGCACCGGCAAGGACGATTCCGCAAAGCTGCGCAGGGGTAAAAAGGAAGTGCTCTACACGAGCATGCAGGCCGGCCAGAACCCCGAGCCAAAGAAGAAATCGAAGAAGTCGAAAAAGAAAAGCGCTGGCGACTAGCCAGGTTCTTCAGGACACTGGGGCGGCGCCGGCGGAGCCCGCCTCGCCCGCATCCTTGGCGGCCGTGAGCCGCTGGAACTTCTGCCACAGGGTTTCACGCGACTCGACGTGCGCCGGGTTGACCGGAATGCACGCAACCGGGCAGATCTGCACGCACTGCGGTTCGTCGAAGTGGCCGACGCACTCGGTGCACTTGTGCGGGTCGATCTCGTAGATGTCCTCGCCCATGTAGATCGCGTCGTTGGGGCACTCCGGCTCGCAGACATCGCAGTTGATGCATTCGTCGGTGATCATGAGAGCCATCGCGCGATTATCCGCGCGGCGACCGTCTCGCGCCCACGGCCGCCCGATGCCCCCACAGCCAGTGAAACGCCGCCGCCCCAGGCAACCACGGGCACGGTCGTTGCGTAACTGCGGTTATGCTGCGCCCCGCCTTATGAGTTTGTTCCTGTTCAAGCGCTTCGTGACGCTGATCGCAACACTGGTCGGCGCTTCCATCATCGTTTTCCTCGTGCTCGAGATCCTTCCGGGCAACGCGGCTCAGATCCTGATGGGTCCGGATGCCTCACCCGATGCGGTGGCGGCACTCGCGACCAAGCTCGGGCTCGACCAGCCGGCCTGGACCCGCTACTGGCACTGGATCGGTGGCCTGCTGACGGGGAATCTCGGCGACAGCTACGCCTACAGCTCGCCGGTCATCGATCTCATCCTCGAACGCCTTGCGCTGACCGTTCCGCTCGCGCTCATGGCAATGACCCTCACCACCGTGCTCGCGCTTCTCGTTGGCGTGACTGCCGCGGCGCGGCACAACAAGCTCGGTGACGTGGGTCTGATGGGACTGACGCAGGTCGGCATCGCCATCCCGAACTTCTGGTTCGCAATCCTGCTGATCCTCGTCTTCTCGGTGCAACTTCAATGGTTTTCCGCAGGCGGCTTCGAGGGCTGGGACGAAGGCATCTTCGCCGGCCTGAAATCGCTCCTGCTCCCTGCGCTGTCGCTCGCCGTGGTTCAGGCCGCGATCCTTGCCCGCATCACGCGGTCGGCGGTGCTTGAAGTGATGCGCGAGGACTTCGTACGCACCGCGCGGGCGAAGGGCGTCTCGCAGCGCGCAGTGCTCTGGCGCCACGTGCTGCGCAATGCGCTGATCCCGGTCATCACGGTGATGGGCATGCAGTTCTCCGAGCTGCTCGCAGGGACCATCGTGGTCGAACGGGTGTTCAGCCTGCCGGGGCTCGGCCTCCTGATCTTCCAGGCCATCGGCAACCGCGACCTGATCGTGGTCCGCAATTGCGTGATGCTGCTGGCGGCGATGGTGGTGATCGTCAACTTCGTCGTCGACGTGCTGTATGCCGTGATCGACCCTCGAATCAAGGCCCACGACATATGAGCGCCGTCCCAGCAGCAGTGCCCAGCGCGGCCGCCCTTCGCATCCCGGGCTTCTGGCGCCGGGCGCTGCACCATCGCAGCTTCGTCGTCGGCGGCGTGCTCACGCTGCTCCTGCTCCTCGCTGCGGCAATCTCGCTGGTCTGGACTCCGTGGTCACCCTACGAGATGGACATCGCGAACAAGTTGCAGAACCCGAGCGCAGCGCATTGGCTCGGCACCGATGCCTACGGGCGCGATGTCGCATCGCTGCTGCTCGTGGGCGCGCGCGCCTCGATCCTCGTGGGGGTTATCGCGGTCGGTATCGGCCTCGTGGTGGGCGCGGCGCTCGGCTTGCTCGCCGCGGCGCGACGCGGCTGGGTCGAGGAAGCGATCATGCGCTTCGCCGATTTCTCGATGGCCTTCCCCGCGATCCTGTCGGCCATCATGATGACCGCGGTCTTCGGCGCGGGCATCGTCAACGCGATCATCGCGATCGGCATCTACAACATCCCGACTTTCGCGCGCATCACGCGCGCGTCGGCCAATGCGGTCTGGTCGCGCGAGTACATCTCGGCGGCCCGCGCTTGCGGGAAGGGATCGTTCGCAATCACGATGCAGCACGTGCTGCCCAACATCTCGGCGGTGCTGATCGTGCAGATCACGATCCGTTTCGCAATCGCGATCCTCGCGGAAGCGGCGCTCTCCTATCTTGGCCTCGGCACGCAACCACCACAGCCCTCATGGGGGCGCCTGCTCGCGGAGGCGCAGACCCTGATGTATCAAGCGCCGCTGTTCCCGGTGTTCCCCGGCGCGACGATCATGCTCGCCGTGCTTGGCCTGAACCTTCTCGGCGACGGGCTCCGCGACCTGCTCGACCCACGCCTCGCACGCGCCCGCTGATCCGCCATGCCACTCCTCGAAGTCAAAGACCTCCACGTCCAGCTCCAGACGCAGCGCGGCCCCGCCGAAGCGGTGCGCGGCATCGACTTCACGCTGGAGCGCGGCGAAACCCTCGGCCTCGTCGGCGAATCGGGCTGCGGCAAGTCGATCACGGTGCAGTCGCTGATGGGCCTTCTTCCGTCGACCGCCAAGGTCAGTGGAAGCATCCGCTTCGACGGCACCGAACTCGTCGGCCTGTCCGAGCGCGAGATGTGCAAGATCCGCGGCGACCGCATTGGCATGATCTTCCAGGAGCCGATGACGGCGCTGAATCCGGTCCACACGATCGCGCGGCAAGTCGGCGAACCGCTGCGGCTGCATCGTGGACTGTCCTCAGCCGATGCGCGCAAGGAAGTGCTCGCGCTGCTCGACCGGGTTGGCATCCCCGATGCCGCATCGCGGCTCGACGCCTACCCGCACCAGTTCTCCGGTGGCCAGCGACAACGCATCGGTATCGCCATGGCTCTCGCGTGCGGGCCGGACCTGCTGATCGCCGACGAGCCGACGACCGCGCTCGACGTCACCATCCAGAAGCAGATCCTCGACCTGATCCGCGGCCTCGTCGCGGAGCGCGGCATGGCGCTGATCCTGATCTCGCACGACCTTGGCGTGATCGCGCAGAACGTCTCGAAGATGCTCGTGATGTACGGCGGCAGCGTGGTCGAAAGCGGTCCGACGACATCCGTCTTTGCCGAGCGCGCACACCCGTATACGCGCGGCCTGTTCGCAGCGCGGCCTGAACTGGGCACACCGCGCGGCGCGAGGCTCGCCACCATCAAGGGCAGCGTGCCCGAACTGGTCGACTTGCCGAAGGGCTGCCCTTTCGCAGGCCGATGCCGGTACACGGTCGATGCCTGCAATGCCACGAAGCCTCAAGCGGTGCCGCTGCCACACGACCATCTGGCGCGATGCATCCGCCTCGACGAGATCGCCGCCGAGGAAGGAGTCGCCGCATGACGAACGCGCCGGCCGACGCACCCTTGCTCGAAGTCACGGATCTCGTGCGCCACTACGCGCTGCCGCGCGAGAAGCTCTTCAGCGCCCCGCCGACGGTCAAGGCGCTCAATGGCGTGAGCTTCAGCGTCCGCCCTGGACGGAGCCTCGGCATCGTCGGCGAATCAGGCTCCGGCAAATCGACCATTGCCCGCCTCGTGATGGCGCTGGACAAGCCGACCTCGGGCTCCGTCAAGCTGCTGGGTGAGGACCTGCACGCCTTGCAGAAAGATGCACTGCGCAAGGCCCGACGCAATTTCCAGATGGTCTTTCAGGACCCTTACGGTTCGCTCGATCCGCGCCAGACGGTCGAGCGCATCGTGGCCGAACCGCTGGAAGCGCTCGGCGAAACCACGCGTGCGCAACAACGCGAGCTCGCAGGTGAATCGCTCGCAGCGGTCGGACTGCGCCTCGCGGACCTGCATAAGTACCCGCACGAGTTCTCGGGTGGACAACGGCAGCGCATCGCGATCGCACGCGCCCTCATCACGCGGCCGAGGCTCATCGTGGCCGACGAGCCGGTGAGCGCGCTCGACGTCTCGGTGCAAGCGCAGGTGCTCAACCTGATGCAGGACCTGCAGCAGCAGTACGGCATCAGCTACCTCCTCATCAGCCACGACCTCGCGGTGGTGAACCACCTCTGCGACGAAGTCTGCGTGCTGCATCGCGGCCTCGTCGTCGAACGCGGCGAGCCGCAGCATCTCTTCGCGCATGCGGAGCATCCCTACACGCAGGCCCTGCTCGCAGCGGTGCCGCGCGCAGAGCCGGTCGCCATGTCATGAGCAAATACTTGCCGAGCCCGTCCGGGCCCGCCATGATGTAACGTTTGTTTCTTCACACCACAGCCTTTCCCTGGAGCCCCGAAACCATGTTGAAACGCCGCACCCTCCTGACCACCGCCGCACTCGCCACCGTGCCGCTCTCGCTACCGCAGATGGCACTGGCGCAAGGCCGCAAGGACTCGATGGTGATCGGCATGGGGCTGGAGCCGCCGGGGCTCGATCCGACGGCCGGCGCAGCGTCCGCGATCGCGGAAATCGTCCAGTACAACATCCTGGAGACGCTCACCAAGATCAACTCCGACGGCAGCGTGACGCCCCTCCTGGCCGAGAGCTGGGAAGTCTCGCCGGACCTGCGCACCTACACGTTCAAGCTGCGCCGCGGCGTCAAGTTCCAGAACGGTGAGCCCTTCAATGCGCAGACGGTCAAGTTCTCCTTCGACCGCGCCGGCGCCGAGAAGAGCACCAACAAGGACAAGCGCACCTTCGCGAACATGAGCACACAGGTAGTCGATGACTACACGGTCGTGATCATCAACAAGGAGATCGACCCCGACCTGCCCTTCCTGCTGGGTCAGGCCACCGCGGTGATCGTCGAGCCCAAGAGCGCGGACGCCAACGCAACCAAGCCTGTCGGCACCGGTCCCTACAAGCTCGACAACTGGAACAAGGGCAGTTCGGTGGTCGTGAGCAAGTGGGACGGCTTCCGCAACGCGGGCGCGATCAAGCTCAACAAGGTCACCTTCCGCTTCATCTCCGACCCGGCCGCACAGGCAGCATCGCTGCTCGCAGGCGACATCGATGCGTTCCCGCGCGTGGCAACGCGCATCGTGCCGCAGTTCAAGCCCAATCCGCAGTTCCAGGTGATCCTGAGCGGATCGCGTGCGAAGACCATCCTGTCGATCAACAACAAGCGAAAGCCGCTCGACGACGTGCGCGTGCGCCGCGCGATTTCCGCGGCGATCGATCGCAAGGCCGTGATCGAAGGCGCGGTCGACGGCTTCGGCGTGCCGATCGGCAGCCACTACGTGCCGGGCGCACCCGGGTACGTCGACACGACCGGCGTCAACCCCTTCAACCTCGACAAGGCCAAGCAGCTTCTGGCCGAGGCCGGCGTGAAGACGCCGCTCGAACTCACGATGACGCTGCCGCCGCCGCCGTACGCCCGCCAAGGCGGCGAAGTGATCGCCGCGCAGCTCGCCAAGATCGGCATCAACGTGAAGATCCAGAACGTCGAATGGGCGCAGTGGCTCAGCGGCACCTACGGCAACAAGGACTACGACCTCAGCATCGTCTCGCACGTCGAGCCCTTCGACCTTGGCAACTACGCCAAGTCGGACTACTACTGGCAGTACCAGTCGAAGGACTTCAACACGGTCTACGACAAGATCAAGACGACCGGCAACGTGGCCGAGCGCAACAAGCTGCTCGGCGATGCGCAGCGCATCCTGGCCAACGACGCAGCCAACGTCTTCCTGTTCCAGCCGCAGTGGCCGACCGTTGCCAAGAAGGGCGTGAAGGGCCTGTGGAAGGACATGCCGATCTTCGTCAACGATCTGTCGGCCCTGTCGTGGTGAGCGGTCCCCTGAACGATCTGAGCGCACGGGAACTCGCTGCCGCGTATCGCAAGGGAGACCTGTCGCCGGTCGAGGTGACGCAGGCGGTGCTCGATCACGTCGAGCGCTGGGAGCCGCACCTGCAGGCCACCTGGCTGCTGCGGCCCGAGTCCGCGCTCGAACAGGCACGTGCATCCGAAGCACGCTGGCGGCGTGGCGAGGCCCATGGCCCGCTCGACGGCGTGCCGACCACCATCAAGGAAAACATCGCCACGCGCGGCGATCCGATGCCCGCAGGCACGGCCGCCGTCACGCTCCAACCGGCGGCCGCCGATGCGCCGCCCGCCGCGCGCCTGAAGGAAGCGGGCGCGGTGATCTTCAGCAAGACGACGATGCCGGACTACGGCATGCTGTCTTCCGGCTTGTCAAGCTTCCACACGCTGGCGCGCAATCCGTGGGATCTGTCGAAGACGCCCGGGGGTTCGAGTGCGGGCGCCGGCGCGGCTGCGGCAGCGGGCTACGGGCCGCTGCATATCGGCACAGACATCGGCGGCTCGCTGCGCCTGCCGGCCGGTTGGTGCGGCATCTTCACGCTCAAGCCCAGCCTGGGCCGCATTCCGATCGACCCACCGTACATGGGTCGCGCCGCAGGGCCGATGACGCGCACCGTGGCCGATGCCGCGCTGATGATGAAGACGCTCGCGCTGCCCGATGCGCGCGACAGCATGAGCCTGCCCGCCCAGGACATTGAGTGGGACGCTTTCGAAGTCCCGACCGAACACCTGCGCGGTCTGCGCATCGGCCTGTTGCTGGACGCCGGTTGCGGCCTCGCGGTCGACCCCGAGATCCAGCAGGCTGTCGAGCACGCCGCAAGGCGTTTCGAAAGCGCCGGCGCCATCGTCGAGCCGATGCGGCCCTTCATGTCGCAGGCGATGCTCGACGGCATGGACCACTTCTGGCGGATGCGTTCGCTGGTGGACATGAAGGCGCTCCGGCCCGAGCAGCGCGACAGGGTCCTGCCGTACATCCGCGCGTGGGCAGAGAGCGCGGAGGGCTTCGGTGGCGACTACGTCTTCCGCGCCTTCAGCCAGTTTCACGCGACGCGCCTTGCGGCGGTGGCTGCCTGTGCGAAGTACGACTACGTGATCTCGCCCGTGTCGCCGAACATGCCGGCCTCCGCCGAAGCACCTTCGCCGACCAACGACCCATTACGGCCCTTGGAGCACATCGGCTTCACCGTGCCGTTCAACATGTCGGAGCAGCCGGCCGCATCGATCAACTGCGGCTATGCGAAGGACGGCTTGCCGATCGGCCTGCAGATTGCCGGGAAGCGCTTCGACGATCTGGGCGTGCTCAAGGTCTCGCGCGCGTTCGAGCTCATACGCGAACCGCAGCGGCCTTGGCCACAACCGCCCGCAGCCTGAGTCGCCACTCAGGCAAATTGGGTCACCAGAAGTTCGCGGGCGCGCGCGACGAAGTCGCTTTCGCCACGTCGGGCTGGCAAGAAGTGAAAGGCCACACGCGGCAACGCCGGCAGTCCGTGCGGCGCCGCGAGCGCGGCAACACCATCCGTCAACGCCGACTCGTTGAGGCAAGCCACTCCCAGCCCCGCTGCGAGCGCCGACTGGAGGCCCGCCACGCCCGAAGCCACATGCGCCACTGCATAAGGAATGCGGCGCTGATTCAGCAGCTTGACGGTGTACTGGTGCAGCGAACAGGTGTCAGGCAACACCAGCAACCGCAGCGGCTCGCCACGCACGAGCCGCATGCCGGCGGCGCCCATCCAGGTCAGTGATTCGCGCCGCAGCACCTGCGCCCGCTCTGGCGCATTGCCAGAGGCGCCACCTCCCGTGATGCGCATCGACAGGCCGACGTCGAAATCGCCCTGCGCGTAGCCTGCTTCGATGGCGCCGCTCTTGAGAATGTTCACGCGCAGACGAACCTGCGGATAGCTTTCACCAAGCCGGCTCAGCATGCCCGTGAGATCACGCGGCCGGAAGTAGTCCGTGACCGCAAGGCGCAACTCGCCCTGCAACGTCTCGCCGCGCAGATCGCGAAAAGCTTCGTCGCTCATCGCAAGAATGCGCCGCGCATGGCCCGCGAGCCGCAGGCCCGCAGCGGTAGGCGTGACGCCCGCCTTGCTGCGGGTGAGCAGCGCTTGCCCTGCCCTCTCTTCGAGCTTGCGGATCTGCTCGCTCACTGCCGATTGCGACAGGAAGACCCTCGGGGCAGCAGCTGTCAGGCTGCCCGCCTCGGTGACTTCCACAAAGGTCCGGAGCTGTTCGATGTCGAACGTCTGCATGGCTTCATCCATCTGAATAACCGATGGAAGCCATCATATCTTCTCGCTTTTCAGATGACTAACGGATCTCCAGAATCCACTACATCCAACGCAGAAAGGACATCACCATGCCTCACATCGTCATTCATCTGTCAGGCAACCCAGACGCCGCACTCACGCGCGGCGTGGTCGACAAGGTCGCTCATCTCACCCAGACCGTGCTCGACAAGAAGCTGCCGGTGATCGCCATCACGGTGCAGTACATCGCAGCCGATGCCTGGTTCATCGGCGGGCAATCGCTCGCGGAATTGGGAAAGTCGGCTTTCCATCTCGACATCAGCATCACGGACGAAACCAACACCAAGGCGGAGAAGGCGCGCTACCTGCGGGAGGTGTACGAAGCCATGGCCGCGTTGAGAAGCAACCTGCACGAAGTTTCGTACGTGCACCTGATCGATGCCCGCGCTGCGGCTTATGGCTACGGCGGGCGAACGCAGGAATACCGGCACCAGCAAGCCGGCGTTTGAGGCCGGGACACGCGGGGCGTGGCAACATGGCTGCTTCTGCGACCAACGCCAGGAGCCGCCTTGAGTTCTGCGCCCCGTCTGTCCGACAGTCTCGGCAATCCGCTCAGCCTCGATGACCCGACGAGCCTCGGCGCCGTCAACGATTTCGTCGAAGGCTTCATCTCGTGCGAAGCGCGCGCAGTGGATGTGCTGGCCGCCGCGCACGACCCAAGTGCCATCGTGCAGGCGTATTGCGCCACGCTGCATCTGTTCGCGGAATCCGGCGATGCCGTTGCGAATGCTCGCCCGTTCATCGAGCGCGCGCAGGCAGCGTCGGCTCGCGCCACCTCACGCGAACAACGCTACATCGCCGCCATCGCCGCGTGGGCCGACGGCGACATCACGCGCGCCATCGCCCTGCACGAGGAACAGGCGAAGGAACATCCGCGCGATCTCGCTTCGCTGAAGCTCGGGCAGTACCACTGCTTCAACGTCGGCGACTGCCCCGGCATGCTGCGCCTTGCGTTGACAGCGCTGCCGCACGCCGGCGACGTTCCGTATCTGCACGGCATGGCTGCGTTCGGCCATGAGCAATGCCACCGCATGCGCGAGGCCGAAGCCAGCGCGCGCCGTGCGATCGCGCTGGTGCGCAAGGAGCCCTGGGCGCATCACGCACTTGCGCATGTGATGCTCACCGAAGGGCGTCTCTCGGAAGGGCTCGAATTCATGCAGAGCGTGAGCGACACGTGGGTCGGACTCAACTCGTTCATGGTCACGCACAACTGGTGGCACGTCGCGCTCTTCCTCATCGATCTGGGCCACGATGCTGATGCGCTGGCGGTCTACGACGAGCATGTGTGGGGTGTGGTCAAGGAATACTCGCAGGACCAGATCGGCGCGGTGTCATTGCTCGCGCGCTTCGAACTGGCGGGCATCGATGTGGGCGATCGTTGGCAGGACTTGGGCAACTATCTTGCACAGCGGCTCGACGATCACGTGCTGCCTTTTCTCGATCTGCAGTATCTCTACGGACTCGTGCGCGCCGGGCGATCGGAGGCGGACGTGCTGCTGGAGCACATTGAACGCTTCGCCCCCCATGCACCGCTCTCGACGCGCAACGCGTGGCAGCGCGTTTGCGTGCCGGCCGCACGCGGACTGCTAGCTCATGCGCGCGGAGACTGGGGAATGGCGATCGAAGCGCTGGGAGAGGCATTGCCGCGTCTCGTCGAAATCGGCGGCAGCCATGCGCAGCGCGATCTGTTCGAGCAGGTGTATCTCGACGCACTTGTGCGCAGGGGCACCAGCACGTCGCTCGCCGGCGCGCAGGGCATCCTGCAGCAGCAGGTCAATCGCCAGCCCGAATCGCTCCGGCTGATGCGGCAGGCATCGGCGGTCTACGCGCGCCTCGGCCTGCCGGCCTGAATCAGCCCTTCGCGACCTCGTGCGCGGCCATCTGCTCGAGCGCCTTGACCAGCGCCGAATGGTCGAGCTGATCCCATCCGTGGGCGGCGCATGACTGCATGAGTTGAGCGGCTGACGCGGTCTGCGGCAGCGCCACCGACATGGCCTTCGCACCCGCGAGCGCGAGATTCAGGTCCTTCTGGTGCAGGCCAATGCGGAAGCCCGGATTGAAGGTGCGCTTGATCATGCGCTCGCCATGCACCTCGAGGATGCGACTGGCCGCGAAGCCACCCATGAGCGCCTGTCGCACCTTGGCCGGATCGGCGCCAGCCTTGCTCGCGAAGAGGAGTGCTTCGCCGACGGCCGCGATGTTGAGCGCCACGATGATCTGATTCGCCACCTTGGTGGTCTGTCCGTCGCCGTTGCCCCCGACGAGCGTGATGTTCTTGCCCATCTTCTCGAACAGCGGCTTCGCGCGCTCGAACACCGCTTCATCGCCGCCGACCATGATCGTGAGGCTCGCGGCCTTGGCGCCGACTTCGCCACCCGACACTGGCGCATCGAGGTAATCGCAGCCGAGTTCGTTGATCTTCTTCGCGAAGCGTTTGGTGTCGATGGGCGAGATCGAACTCATGTCGATCACCGTCTTGCCCTTCGAGAGGCCCGCGGCCACGCCGTCGTCGCCGAAAAGCACCTGCTCGACATCCGGCGTGTCGGGCAACATCAGGATCACGACATCCGCTGCGCGCGCCACATCGGCGTTGCTCGCGCAGGCGGTCGCGGTCTTGAGCGCCTCGGGCACCTTGCTGCGCGTGCGCACGAACATCTCGTGGCCGGCTTGCAGGAGGTTCTGCGCCATGGGCGCGCCCA
Source organism: Variovorax sp. Sphag1AA (assembly GCF_014192575.1). Lineage (GTDB taxonomy): Bacteria > Pseudomonadota > Gammaproteobacteria > Burkholderiales > Burkholderiaceae_C > Variovorax. The sequence continues at coordinate 128,318 of NZ_JACHYC010000005.1, forward strand.
TGATGCCGAGTCCGATGAATCCGATCTTCATGATCAATGGTCCTTTCAGTAAGAGGTTGAGCCGGCGGCCGGTTGCGAGGCGCGCATCTTCGCGAGCACCTGCTGCGAGCCTGCAGCCATGAGGCGTGCGTCCGAGCTCACGGTGACGAACTGGAAGCCCTTGGCGATGCGTGCGAGCGCGCCTTCGGGCGTGCCGTTGTGAATGCCGGCCACGAGGCCGTGCGCTTTCGCGCGCTCGAGGATGTGGTCGATCGCCTGAGCGACCGGGGGATCGACATCGTCGAACACGGGCCGGCAACCGAGCGCCAGCGACAGATCCGACGGGCCGATGTAGACCGCGTCGAGCCCCTCGACCGACATGATCGCGTCGAGGTTTTCCAACGCCTGGGCGGTTTCGATCATCGCGAAGGTCACGATGGTGTCGTTGGCGTGCTGCGGATAGTCGGCGCCGCCATAGAGCAGCGCCCGGATCGGGCCGAAGCTGCGCGTGCCGCGCGGGGCGTAGTGCGTGTACGCGACGAGCTTCGCCGCTTCATCTGCCGTGTTGATCATCGGGCAGATGACGCCGTAGGCACCGGCGTCGAGCGTCTTCATCAGCGCCGCCGGGTCGAGCCAGGGCACGCGCACAACGGGCACCGTGTCGGTGGTGGAGATGGCCTGCAGCATCGGGATCATCGACTGGTAGTCGACGACGCCATGTTGCAGGTCGATGGTGAGTGAATCCCAGCCCTGATGGGCCATGGTCTCGGCCGAAAAGCCGTTGGGAATCGCGAGCCAGCCATTGACCGCAGCGCCCCCCGATTTCCAGAGCGTCCGCAGGCGGTTTTCTCTCATGTCGTCTCCTTGTCGTGTCGTGGAGCGATCGGCAGAGCTCAGCGATCGAAGGCAGGTCGCTTGGGGTCGAACTTCCAGCCCGGGATCAGGCACTGCATCGCAACCGCATCATCGCGCGAACCGAGGCCGTGCTGCTTGTAAAGCTGATGTGCCTTCTCGACTTCGGCCATGTCGAGCTCGACACCGAGGCCGGGCTTCTTCGGCACCTGCACCATGCCACCTTCGATGCGCAGCGGTTCCTTGGTCAGCCGCTGGCCGTCCTGCCAGATCCAATGGGTGTCGATGGCGGTCACGCGGCCCGGCGCGGCGGCGCCGACGTGGGTGAACATCGCGAGCGACACATCGAAGTGGTTGTTGGAGTGCGAGCCCCAGGTGAGACCCCAGTCGCGACAGGTCTGCGCGACGCGCACCGAGCCGGCCATGGTCCAGAAGTGCGGGTCGGCCAGCGGGATGTCCACCGACTGCAGGGAGAGCGCGTGCGCCATCTGCCGCCAATCGGTCGCGATCATGTTCGTCGCAGTCGGCAGGCCGGTGGCCCGGCGGAATTCGGCCATCACTTCGCGGCCGGAGAAGCCTTCCTCCGCGCCGCACGGGTCCTCGGCATAGGCGACCACGCCACGCATGCGATGACCCAGGCGGATCGCGTCCTTCAGCAGCCAGCCACCGTTCGGGTCGAGCGTGACGCGCGCATCGGGAAAGCGCTCGTGCAGCGCGACGATGGCGTCGACTTCCTCGTCGCCGCGCAGCACGCCGCCCTTGAGCTTGAAATCGTTGAAGCCGTAGCGCTCGCGCGCCGCTTCGGCCAGGCGAACGATGGACTCGGGCGTCATCGCCTTCTCGTGCCGCAGGCGGAACCAGTCGTTGTCGGCCTCGGGCTCGCGCGCATACGGCAGATCGGACTTGTCGCGATCACCGACGAAGAAGAGGTAGCCCAGCATCTCGACCGCGTCGCGCTGCTGGCCTTCGCCCAGAAGCGCCGCGACCGGCATGTCCAGGTGCTGGCCAAGCAGGTCAAGCATCGCCGACTCGATCGCGGTGACTGCGTGGATCGTGGTGCGCAGGTCGAAGGTCTGCAGTCCACGCCCGCCGGAATCGCGATCGGCGAACTTCTTCTGCACGCGCTGCAGGAGGCCCTGGTAGCCGCCGAGGCCCTGGCCGACGACGAGATCGCGTGCGTCTTCGAGCGTCTGACGGATCTTCTCGCCGCCGGGGACTTCGCCCACGCCGGTGCGGCCGGCGCTGTCGGTGAGGATCAGCAGGTTGCGGGTGAAGAAGGGGCCGTGCGCGCCACTGAGATTCAGCAGCATGCTGTCGCGGCCGGCGACGGGGATCACGCGCAGTTCGGTGATCTTGGGCGTGGAGTTGGACATATCGGGTGCTCTCTCAATCAGCGGTGATCTTGCCGGTCTCAATCACTTTCTTCCAGCGGGCGTATTCCTGTTGCTGGAAGGCGGCGAACTGCGCAGGCGTGTTGCCGACGACTTCGAGGCCGATCGCGGTGAATTGGCTCTTCACCGTCGGGTCGTTCAAGGCCGCGACCATCGCACTGTGCGCCTTGTCGCGGACAGCCGTAGGCAATCCCTTGGGCGCGACGATAGCCTGCCACGAATAGACATCGACGTTCTTCACGCCGGCCTCGGCGATGGTCGGCACATCCGGCAGAACGGGCGAGCGCTTGTCGCCCGTGACCGCGAGCGCCTTGAGCTTGCCGCCCTTGATGTACTGCACCACCGCGTTGACGTTCTGGAACGACGCATCGACCTGCCCGCCCAGCAGATCGGTGATGGCCGGCGCGCCGCCCTTGTAAGGCACGTGCAGGCCGTGCGTTCCGGTCTGCTGCCAGAACAGCTCGGCGGTGAGGTGGTCGCTCGAACCGTTGCCGGACGAGGCGAAGCTCATCTTGCCGGGATGCGCCTTCAGGTTCGCGATGACGTCCGCGACCGACTTGTGCGGCGAGTTGGCCGGCACCACCAGCACGTTGGGCGCCTGTACCGCGACGGTGATCAGGTCGAAGTCCTTGAGCGCGTCGTATTGCAGGCCCTTGATGAGGTGCGGGGCGATCACCAGCGGGCCGAGCGAGGTAACGAGGAAGGTGTAGCCGTCGGGCGGCGACCGCTTGACCTGCGTCGCGCCGATCGTGCCAGTCGCGCCGGCCTTGTTGTCGACGAGGAAGGTCTGGCCCAGCTTTTCGCCGAGCTTGGGGCTGATGGCGCGAGCGACCATGTCGGTCGAACCGCCCGCCGGGAAGGGAACGACGATGCTGACGGTCTTCTGCGGCCAGTCCTGCGCGTGAGCGCCGGTTGCAGCAGCGAAGGCGATGGAGCACGCGGCAATCAGTTTTCCGAAGGTCATGGATATGTCTCTTTCGATGGTAGCGCTATCTTTGGTGGGCGAATGATAGCGCTACCGTGCCGTTCGGCAAGCCATTTAGACCTAGGGTTTACGCGGATCAGGCGCTTTGGCGCTCGGCGATCGAAAAGCCGATGTCGACCACGCGCTGGTCGACCTGGCGCCCTTCCGCCCGGTCGACGATGAACTGCGCGGCCTGGCGGCCGATGGCGGCGCCATCGATGCGGACCGTGGTCAGCGCAGGCTGGAGATCGGCCGCGAATTCGAGATCGCCAAAGCCGACGACCGAGAGTTGCCCCGGCACCGAGATGCCGCGCGATTGCGCCTCGATCATCACGCCGAGCGCCAGCAGGTCGGAGCTGCAGAAGACCGCGTCGATGGTCGGATGCTCGCCCAGCAGCTCGGACAGCGCTGCGCGCCCGCTCTTCAGCGTGGTCGGCGCTGGCACGCGCTTGATCGGCACATCGGGCAAGCCGAGCGCGCGCGCGGTGTCGCTGAACGCGCCGTGCCGCCGGCGCGCGCGCTCGTCATCGCCCGCAACCACTGCGAGATGGCGGCGCCCCTTGGCATGCAGGAATCCAGCGACCTTGCGGCCCACTTCGGCGTGTGAAAAGCCCACCAGCATGTCCAGCGGCGTCGGCGTGAGATCCCAGGTCTCGACCACCGGAATGCCCGCCGCCAGGAGTCGCTTGCGACCTTCGGGCGAATGCATGATGCCGGTGAGGACGATGCCATCGGGCCGCCGACCGATGATGGCTTCAAGAAGCGCATCCTCGCGCGAATTCACATAGCCACTCTGGCCCAGCATGAGTTGGTAGCCACGCTCGCCGAGCGCTTCTGTCAGCGACTGCACCGTCTGGAGGAAGACCGGCCCCGCGATCGTGGGCACGACCGCCGCGACGAGCCGGCTGCGCGTCGATGCCAGGCCGCCCGCGAGCACGTTGCGCACGTAGCCGGTGCGGCTGACGGCGTCGGTCACCTTCTTGAGCACCTCGGCCGACACCTGCGAAGGCGAACTCAGCGCGCGCGATGCGGTGATCGGCGCCACACCGGCGAGCTTCGCGACATCGTGCAAGGTGACCGCGCCGCTGCCACGGCGGGTGCGTCGAACGGGGGCGGCGCCATCTTTGCTCATGCGCGCCATTCTAGGCGCGCTGATAGCGCTACCGGAGATTCCTGCCGGCCTACTTCTTGAGGTGGCGCGACTGGTCGTAGGTCGGCTGGGGTGGCAGGTCGGCCAGATGCCGCGTGTCGGCCCAGTCGACGATCTCGATGCGATCGGGCGCCGCGGCATCCGCGAGGCGGATGCGGTTGAAACCGGCATTGGGGATCTGGCTCTGGCGCGGACCATTCAGGCCCAGCCCGCGGGCGGTGCGCCAGACCATGTCGAGCACGCCGCCATGGGTCACCACCAGCACGCGCTGACCCACGTGAGTCGAGGCGATGCTGCCGAGCGCATCCATGATCCGCGCGTGGAATTGCCGCGGCGACTCGCCTTCGGGCATCGCATGGTCTTCACGGAACTGCAGCCAGTCTTCCCACGCGCGCGGATGCAGGCTCTGGATCTCATCGGCGCGCATGCCTTCGACCACACCGAAGTTCTGCTCGCGCAGCGTGACCGTGGTGGCGACCGCCAGTTCGAGCTGCTGCGCCGCCGGTGCGGCCGTCTGCTGCGCGCGCATGAGGTCGCTGCAAACGAGGTATTCCACGGATTCGCCCGCCAGTCGCAGACCGAGTCGGCGGGCCTGCTCGTGGCCCATGTCGTTGAGGGGCACGTCGATGTGGCCCTGAAATCGGAGTTCGCGGTTCCAGTCGGTTTCGCCGTGGCGGATCAGGATGAGTTCGGTCGTGGGCATTGGCGCCTATTGTCCGCGCATAGGGTGACGTCGCGATGTCCGCGCGCACGATCGCGGAGAATCCGCGCATGCCACGCCTTGTCCTGTTGCCCGGGCTCGCCTGCGACGAGCGCCTCTGGGAAGCGCAGATTCCCGCCCTGCCGCCAACGCTCGAAGTCCACGTCACCGACGTGCACATGCGCCACGAGCGCATCGAGGCGATGGCGACCGCGCTGCTCGCAGAGCACCCCGGACCGCTGATTCTTTGCGGCGCATCGATGGGCGGCATGGTCGCGATGGAGGCCGCGCGACAGGCGCCCGACCGCATCGTCGGACTCGCCCTCCTCGGCACCAATGCACGCCCCGAAACCCCCGAGATGTACGAGTTGCGCGAATCGGCGATCGAACTGTTCGAGCGCGGCGAGGCGCGCGACGTGATCGAACTCAATGCCGGCTTTGCGTTTCACCCCACGCAGGCGCGCGACGACGCACTCATCCAGCGCTATGTCGACCTGATCCTCGACGCGGGCGCGACACAACTGATCCGACAGAACCGGGCGCTGATGCAGCGGCCCGATGCGCGGCCGCATCTCGCGCATCTGCGCTGCCCCACGCTCGTTCTCTGCGGCGAAGGCGATCGCCTCACGCCGCCGGAATGCTCGCGCGAGATCGCAACGCTGATGCCGCACGCGGAGCTCGTCTGGGTCGCCGAGTGCGGCCACATGCTCACGATGGAGAAACCGGCCATCGTCAACGCAACCCTCGGCCCCTGGCTTCAGCGGGTCGTCGAGCGCGCCGGACGGCGCGCCGCCTAATGCAACTGGCCGCCCGTTTCGCGCGCGTCCTCGCGCACGTTCACTGAAGTCGCGACGGCAATTCGCAGCGCGGCAATCACGGCGTCGAGCGACATGCTCGGCATCCCCGGCAATCGCGCCGCCTGCTCAGGCAGATAGGGGATGTGAATGAATCCGCCGCGCATGCCCGGCACCGGACGCATCGCGATGCGATGCATCAATCCGAAGAACAGGTGGTTGCAGACAAAGGTGCCCGCCGAGTTCGACACCGACGCCGGAACACCCGCCGCACGCAAATCGCGCACGATGGCCTTGATCGGCAGGCTCGATAAGTACCCCACCGGCGCACCCGCGACCACGGGCTCGTCGATCGGCTGGCAACCGGCGTTGTCGCAGATACGGCCATCGTCGATGTTGATCGCCACGCGCTCGGGCGTGATCTCGCTGCGGCCGCCGGCCTGGCCGACCGCGATCACGAGCTCCGGCCGAAGCTCATCGATCGCCGCATCGAGATCGCGCAAAGCTGCTCCGAACACGCACGAAATGCGCCGCGCGTGCACCGTGGCGCCTTCGCAGCGCCAGCCATCCAGCGCGCGCACGGCTTCCCACGACGGATTGATCGCGTCCTTGTCGAACGGCTCGAAGCCGGTGAGGAGGATGTTCACGATGCCGCGACAGCGATGCCTTCGGCCGCGAGCCGCTCACGGATGCGGCGGGCAAAGGCCAACGCGTGTGCGCCGTCGCCGTGCAGGCACACGGTCTGAGCATTGACCGGGACCACGCTGCCATCGATCGCCGTCACCTTGTGGTCGCGCACCAGGGAAAGCGTCTGCGCGAGCGACTGTTCTTCCTCCTCGATCAGCGCGCCGGGCTGGCTGCGGGGGACGAGGCTGCCATCCGGCATGTAGCCGCGATCGGCGAAGACCTCCTCGACAGGCGTCAGGCCCGCACGCTCGGCGGCGGTGATCATGCCGCTGCCGGCGAGGCCGAAAAAGCGCAGTTGAGGATCGAAACGTCGCACGGCCTCGCAGATCGCGTCGGCCAGCACCGGGTCCTTCACTGCCTGGTTGTAGAGGGCACCATGCGGCTTCACATGCGCGAGCGTCCCGCCTTCGGCCTTAACGATCGCCGAGAGCGCGCCGATCTGGTAGAGCATGCCCGCGACGATCTCGTCCGGCGGCAGGTTCATCGTGCTGCGGCCGAAGTTCTCGCGATCTGGGAAGCTCGGATGCGCGCCGATCGCCACGCCCTTGTCGATGGCCCAGCGCACGCACTGACGCATCGTGCTGGCGTCACCCGCGTGCCACCCGCAGGCGATGTTGGCCGAACTCACCAATCCAAGCAGCGCCTCATCGTTGTCGCAGCCTTCGCCCAGATCGGCATTGAGATCAATCCGCATGCGTTTCTCCTTGGGTGGAATTCTGCGCCGGCGCAAGCCACCCCATCGACACCAGGCCTTGCGCAAGGTGGGCGAGATAGCGCTTCTGCTCGTCCCACGCCGCGAGTGCCTCGGCGGAATCGACCACGCGAAAGCGCAGACGACCATCGAGCGGCGCCTGCGCGAGCTTCCACAGGTCGGCACGAATGACCACGCCGACGCGCGGATAGCCGCCAGTCGTTTGCGCGTCGCCCAACAGCACGATCGGCTGCCCTGAAGGCGGCACCTGGATCGTGCCGGGGATCACGCCTGACGAGAGCATGTCGCCGTTGCGCTTGCGCTTGAGCTCCGGGCCTTCGAGGCGGCTTCCCATGCGATTGCTCTGCGGCGTGATCCGCCACGCATCGCGCCAAAGCTGCTCTCGCGAAGCAACGGTGAAAAGTTCGAGCTCGGGGCCAGGGATGATGCGAAGCTCGATCACGCCGACGGCCGGATCGATCTGCCAATGCGGCATGCGCGCGCCGAAGGGGCGACGCTCCAGCTGGGCCGCCGTGAGCGCGCTCTGGCCGCAGGCGAGCGTGTCTCCGGCTTTCAGGGGCCGTCCCTCGTGCCCGCCAAAGCCGGCTTTTAGATCGGTGCTGCGCGACCCGAGGACCTCCGGCACATCGATACCGCCAGCAACTGCCAGCCACGTGCGGATGCCCGTCTTCTCGTTCGACCGGTTGGCGCGGCCGAACTTGAGGACTTGCCCTGCGCGCACCGGCACGCTCCAGCCCGGCCAGACCGGTTGCCCATCGAGTCGGGCGTCGAAGTCGTCGCCGGCCCACGCAATGCGGGTCGGCGCATCGAAGCGCAGTTCGCAACCGCCCATCGTGAGTTCCAGCCCCGCCGCCCCGTCAGGATTGCCAACCAGCCGATTCGCAAGCACCAGCGCGAGCGTGTCGAGCGCACCGCCGGGGCAGATGCCGAGTTGCCTAAGACCATGCCGGCCCAAGTCCTGAACTGAAGCCAGCATTCCCGGTCGCAGGACCGTGAGCCCGGCCGCGCTCAAAGCTCCACCCTTTCTGCGACGAAGCGAACACGATCGCCGGGACGCAGCAGCGTGGGTGCTTCGGCCGTCGGATCGAACATCGGCACGGAGGTCCGCCCGATCAGGTTCCATCCACCAGGCGAAACCAGCGGATAGATGCCGGTCTGCTCACCACCAATGCCCACCGAGCCGGTCGGCACCGCAACGCGCGGCGCCGCGCGACGCGGCGTGGCGAGTTCCGGCGCGAGCCCACCCATGAATGCAAAGCCCGGCAGGAAGCCAAGCAGATACACGACGTAGTCGCCTTCGCTGTGCCGTCGGACCACTTCGGCAGGCGTGAGCTTCGTATGCGCGGCCACGTCGGCAAGATCGGGCCCCGACTCGCCGCCATAGATCACCGGGATCTCGATGCGCCGCCCCTCGACCGTTGCCGCCGCAAGTTGCGGCCACGCGGACAGCACCTGCATCTCGAGCTCGACGCCATCGATCTGCTCGGGGTCGAAGAGCAGGCTCAGGTTGTTCATGCCGGGGAGCACCTCGCGAACGCCGTGCCATCGCACGGCTTCTGCAGCCAGCGCCCAGATCTGTTGCTGCTGCGCAAGTGTTGCCGGCGGCGGCAACTCGCATACCAGCGCCGCCTCGCCGAGGGGGTGCAGGCGAGGCAGCAGCGCCCCGGTCATTCGCGACCGAGGTTGCGTACCTTGGCGAGCAGGGCTTCCTGCACCTTTGGCGAAACGAACTTGTCGACCTCGCCGCCGAGCATCGCGATCTCGCGCACGAAGGTGCTGGAAATGAACTGGTATTTGTCGCTCGGCGTGAGGAACACCGTCTCGACTTCCGGCATGAGCGAGCGGTTCATGCCCGCGAGCTGGAATTCGTAGTCGAAGTCGGTCACCGCGCGAAGGCCGCGCACCATCGCCTTGCCGCCGCGTGCGACGACAAAGTCGCGCAGGAGCCCGGAGAAGCTCTCGACGGTCACCTGGTCGCTGTACGCGCTCACCGCGTTGCGCGCCATGTCGATGCGCTCCTGCAGCGAAAAGAGCGCCTTCTTGTGATGTCCAGCGGCGACGGCGACGATGACCTTCGAGAAAAGCTGGGTTGCACGCCGCACCACGTCTTCGTGGCCGAGCGTCATCGGATCGAATGTGCCGGGATATACCGCGATCACGTTGCTGGTCATGGTTGCTCCTCTCATGCAGCCGCTCGCGGCCCTGTGTTTCGGCGGATTATGCAGCCGCGTCCGCGGCGCGCTGAAGAAGGTGCGCATGCACCGCACCGGCCTTGAGATGCCGGTAGACGACGAGGCCGAGCGAGGCCAACTCCTGCTCGTCCCACTGTCGTGCGGCCTCGAGGTAGATCACGCCTCCCGGCCGCAACGCGCGCACGGCCGCGCTCAATGCGGGCGCATAAAGAGCCACGTTGTCGAACGGTGGATCGAGGAAGACGACATGCAGGCTGCCGGCAGGCGTGCGCTCCAGCGCGGTAACGCCGTTTCCGCGCTCGACGCGGACCGTTTCCGCGGAGAGCTTGGTCTTGAGGATCTGCAACTGCGCCACGAGCGCAGCGTCCTGTTCGCACAGCAGGACCGATTCGGCGCCGCGTGATGCGGCTTCGAGCCCGAGCGCGCCGGTGCCGGCAAACGCATCGACGCATCGCCAGCCAGGGAGTTCGCCGCCGACTGCGCCAGCGAGGCTGGCCAGCCAGTTGAAGAGGGTTTCACGAACCCGATCGGGCGTAGGGCGCAGGCCGGCCTTGTCGGCAACGGCGAGGCGGGTCCGCTTCCATTCGCCGCCGATGATGCGGACGAAATGCGGCGCCTTGGCCAGCTTGGCCGCGGCGGCAGTCGATTTGGCGGGGACGGATTTTCGGGGCGCAGATTTCACGCCCAAAGCTTAACGGCATCGAAGGCGTGGGTCGCGCCTTCGAGCCCTCGCTTCATCAGGGCTGCTTGGCCCCGACGATGACCGTGACCATCCGTTCCGGCTGCAGCTTGCGCGCGAACGCGGCCTTGACGTCGGCCACCGTGATCGCGTTCATGCGAGCGGTCCAGGTCTCCAGGTAGTCGAGCGGCAGGTCATACCAGGCGATGTTCGCGACATTTCCGAGCAGCTTGCGATTGCTGTCGAGCAGCAGCGGAAAGCCGCCGATGAGGTTGTCCTTCGCAGCCTTGAGCTCGGCTTCGGTCGGGCCTTCGGCAACGAACTTGGCCAGCACCTCGCGCGAAACCTTGACGGCTTCGTCAGCCTGATCCGGCCGCGTCTGGAAGCCGACGCGGAAGGCACCCGCCTGGAGGCCCGGCGAGAAGCCGCTGTAGATGCTGTAGGTCAATCCGCGCTTCTCGCGCACCTGCTCGGTGAGGCGCGACACGAATCCGCCGCCGCCGAGCACATAGTTGCCGAGGTTCAGCGCGAAGTGATCGGGGTCCGCGCGCCGGTAGCCCGGCTGGCCGATGAGAACGTGCGCTTGCGCGGAGTCGAAGGGAATGCGTGTTTCCTTCGCGGCAGAGAGCGGCTCCACTTCGGGCACCGCGGGCAACTCGGGGCACGACGCCGAAGATGGCAAGCGCGACAAGAGCGTCTTTGCGATGTCTTCCGCCTGCGGGCGGGTCACGGCGCCGACGATGCTGATCTTGGCCCTGCAAGGCACGATGAGTTGTTCGTAGCGCTTGCGCATCGTCGCCACGTCGATCTGCGCCAGCGTTGCCTCGGTCGTCTCGACGCCATACGGGTGCGTGCCGTAGACAGCCTGAGCGAAAGCGCGCTCGGTCACCGTGGCGGGCTTGGTATTGGCTTCCTTGATCGCCGCGTTGAGCCGCTCTCGCTCGCGCATCCACACATCTTCCGGGAATGCCGGCTCGCCAATCTGTCGCGCGGCAAGTCGCACCGCTTTGTCGAGCAGCGCGGGCTGCGCCAGCGTACGCAGCGTGAAGCTCGTGCGCTCGCCACCGGCGCTCACATCGAAGTTCGCGCCGAGATCGGCCCAGGCTTCGCCAAGCGCGTTCTGGTCCATCGCCGGTTCTCTGCCGCTCGCGCGAATGCCCTTCTCGACCATCGTGGCGGTCACGTTCGCGAGGCCGGCCTGGGACGCTGGGTCTCGGCGGGAGCCGGCATCGAAGTCGGCCTGCACATCGACGATCGGCAATGCGTTCGTCGCCGCCAGATAGATCTTCGCGCCGTTCGGCAGCGTCCATTGCTGGATCGGAATGGCGGCCTGGGCGGTCGCGCCCATCAGCAAAGCGGCGCCGAAGAAGAAGGCGCGAAGGCCGGTTGTCGGGAACTTGAACATGGGTTTCGGGCCTTCCATCAACGCATCTCGCCCATCGGTGCCGCGAATCCGCGCGGACGTCGGTTCGCCTCGGGAGGCAGCGGACGCAGCGTGGCGACCGTCAATTGGTCATCGCCGAAGTACTTCGCCGCCACGGCCTTCACCTGCTCCACGGTGACGCTCTGGAGCCGCTCGATGATTCGAGCGCTCGCATCGAGTGGAAGCCCCTGCACCCAGTTGCTGCCGAGTTCGCGCGCCTGCGCCATCACCGAATCGAGCTTGTAGGTTTCGCTCGCTACCCACTGGGTCTTGACGCGTGCGAGTTCGGCTTCCCCGACGCCTTCGCGCGCGATCTTCGCGACCTCGGCGCGCAAGGCCGCCTCGACCACTTCAGCCGTCTTGCCGGAAGCCGGCACGCCATCGAGCACGAAGAGCTGCGGCCCGCGCCCGACGAAGCCCGAATACGCACCCGCGGAGTCGGCGACGCGATTGGGCCCCTGCGTCAGTGCGCGATCGAGCCGCGAACCGGGATAGCCGTCGAGAACCGCTGCCAGCACCACCAGCGCGTAGGGATCGATGTCGCCCTTGAAGTTGTCGGCCGTATCGATCTGCGGCACCCGGAAAGCGAGCGAAACATAGGCCTGTTCGGCCGGCGCCTTGTGTTCGATACGGCGGACGCCGCGCTGCGCAGGCTCGGTGCGAGGCTTGCGCGTCGGCACTGCGCGTGCCGGGATCGAGCCGTAGTACTTCTCCGCCATCGCGCGGACCTGCGCGACGTCGACATCACCCACCACGACGATCGCGGCGTTGGCCGGGGTGTACCAGCGCGTAAAGAAGGCGCGGACATCGTCCGGGGTCATCGCGTCGAGATCGCTCATCCAGCCAACCACCGGGCGGTGGTACGGAGAGGCAGTGAACACCGCGGCGTTCTGCTGCTCGCCGAGCAACGAGCGCGGCTGGTCGTCGGTGCGCATGCGGCGCTCTTCTTTGACGACCTCGATTTCGCGCTTGAACTCGTCGTCCGGCCACTGATTGCTGGCGAAGCGGTCGGATTCGAGCTTCATGATCTGCTCCAGCTTCTCGACCGGGATCTGCTGGTAGTAGCCGGTGTAGTCGCGCGTCGTGAATGCGTTTTCTCGCCCGCCGAGTGCCGCGACGCGACGGGAGAACTCGCCGGCCTTGAGGTCCTTGCTGCCCTTGAACATCATGTGTTCGAGCGCATGCGCGACGCCGGAAGTGCCGTCCACCTCGTCCATCGACCCGACGCGGACCCAGATCATCTGGACTGCGGTCGGCGCGCGACGGTCAGGTTGCACGATCAAAGTCATGCCATTGCTGAGGGTGAATTGCTCGGCGACCGGCGTCCCGTTGGAGGGCGACGCGGTTGCGGATTTCGGGGGAGAAGACTGCGCGAAGGCGGGCAGCGCCCAGGGTGCAGAGAGCACCAAGGCCAGCACCGCACCCAGCGCAGCGCGGCGTGGCGAGGGGTGTTTCATAGAATGGCTCGGATTGTAAAAACGCGCCAATGTTCAGTTTCTTCAAGAAAAAACCGCAGCCCGATGCCGTCCAGGCCCCGGAGCCTTCTCCCGAGACTTCATCGGGTGAAACGCCGGTGGCTCCAGCCACGCCGGCGAGATCGGTCTTTTCGCCATCCAGTTGGTTCGGCAAAGCCGCTCCGCCGGCACCCGCGACGGTAGCCGAGGTCGAGCCGGTCCCCGCTCCGGCCATTTCCCCCGAAGAGCCGGTGCCGACGCCTCCTGTCGAGCCCGAGAGCCCGCCGCCAGCGCCTGCCGAGCCTGCACCCAGCCTTGCGTCGGTTCCGGCACCCGTTCCCGCTGCGCCAGTGGTCGCGCCCGTCCCCGCCCCCGCACCAGCACCAGCGCAGCCCGAGCGCAGCGGCTGGCTGGGCAAACTCAAGAGCGGCCTGCGCAAGACCGGCAACAGCATCACCGCGGCGTTCGTCAACGCCCAGATCGACGACGAGCTTTACGAAGAGCTGGAAGCAGCGCTCCTGATGGCTGATACGGGCGTCAAGGCGACCGAGCATCTGCTGGAGGACCTGCGGCGCCGGGTCAAGAGCAACATGGCCACCGATGCGAGCCAGGTGAAGGCGCTGCTGGCGGATGCGATCGCCGACCTGCTGAGCCCGCTCGAGAAATCGCTCGTGATCGGCGAGTACACGCCGACCGTGATCATGGTTGCAGGCGTGAACGGCGCCGGCAAGACGACATCGATCGGCAAGCTGACCAAGCACCTCGCCAACGAGGGCGCCTCGGTCCTGCTGGCCGCAGCCGACACTTTCCGCGCGGCCGCACGCGAGCAATTGCTCGTCTGGGCAGATCGCAACACGGTCGAGATCGTCAGCCAGGAAGGCGGCGACCCCGCAGCAGTGAGTTTCGACGCGGTCAACGCCGGTAAGGCGCGCGGCAAGGACGTGGTGCTGGTCGACACGGCCGGCCGGCTTCCGACGCAGATCCATCTCATGGACGAGCTCAAGAAGATCAAGCGCGTCGTCAACCGGGCCGACGCGACCGCGCCGCACGAGGTGCTGCTGGTCATCGACGGCAATACGGGTCAGAACGCACTGGCGCAGGTCAAGGCGTTCGACGAGGCGCTCGGCCTGACAGGGCTGGTCGTCACCAAGCTCGACGGCACGGCCAAGGGGGGCGTGCTATGCGCCATCGCGCGCGAGCGGCCGATTCCCGTCTATTTCATTGGTGTCGGGGAAAAGCTTGAAGACCTCGAAACCTTCAACGCGCGCGAGTTCGCGCAGGCGCTGCTCGGTTAAATAAACGGTCGGGTTCATCCTCCTGTTGCGCGGGGGCCGGTCTGGCATCATGTCCCCGGCACCAGAACAAGGAGACAGCATGGACACCACTGCCGCCCCACTCACCGGCGCCGACCGAAAGGTCGACCGCCTGCTCGCCCACTACGAGGAGAGCCATAGGCACCCGGTCAACGAAGTCATCCACATGGTGGCGATACCGGCAATCATGCTGAGCATCGTCGGGCTTCTCTTCGCCTTGCATCCCTGGGTGGCCTATATGTTTGTGGCTGCCAGCCTGGTGTACTACGCGAAGCTCCACGTCCCCGCCTTTTTGATCACCATGCTCGTGGGCACCGCGCTGCTCCTGGCTGCGGTGCACGCCATGGGGAACCTTGTTTTGCCGGTTTCCGCCGCCATCTTCGTGGTGGCCTGGATCTTCCAGTTCGTCGGTCACAAGCTCGAGGGCAAGAGGCCCTCCTTCTTCGAGGACATCCAATACCTCTGGGTCGGACCACTTTTTGTACTTTCCAAGATTTTTCAGCGTCTTGGTATCCATTGGTGATACCGAGGACGCCTCCAAAGGCACTGCAAGAGGTGCCGTCAAGCTATCGTCGCCATTGAGGCGGTCAGGGAACCCTTGCCTTAGCACTCCGTCTAATCGAGTGCTAATATGGCCAAGAACGAAGGAGTTTCCCGAATGACAACACCGTCTGGAGCCTCTGCCAACCAGCTTGCCGTCGCCAATCCGTGGTCGATGGTGCCTCCGCTGGGTAACCTGGACGCCTATATCTCGGCAACCAACCGGTTGCCCTTGCTGACGCTCGAGGAAGAGCAGGCTTACGCGCGCAAACTGCGCGACAACAACGATCTCGAAGCCGCCGGTGCGCTGATCCTGTCGCACCTGCGCCTGGTCGTTTCCATTTCCCGCCAGTACCTGGGTTACGGGCTGCCGCACGGCGACCTGATCCAGGAAGGCAACGTCGGTCTGATGAAGGCCGTGAAGCGGTTTGATCCAGATCAGGGCGTGAGGCTGGTGAGCTACGCCATGCACTGGATCAAGGCCGAGATCCACGAGTACATCCTGAAGAACTGGCGTATGGTCAAGGTCGCGACGACCAAGGCCCAGCGCAAGCTGTTCTTCAATCTGCGCTCGATGAAGCAGGGTTTCAAGGCCGAAGCCGCCATTGACGGCGAATCGCACCGCGACACCCTGAGCGCCGATCAAGTCACGCAGATGGCCACGCGCCTGAACGTGAAGCCGGAAGAAGTCCTCGAGATGGAAACCCGGCTTTCCGGTGGCGACGTGGTGCTCGACCCGAGCCCGTCCGACGATGGCGAAGAAGGCTTTGGCCCGATCGCCTACCTCGCGGACGCCAGCCAGGAGCCGACCGCCCTGATCGAATCGCGGCAGCGTGATCGCCTGTCGACCGACGGCATCACGACCGCGCTCGAGTCGCTCGACGACCGCAGCCGTCGCATCGTCGAAGAACGCTGGCTGAAGGTGAACGACGACGGTTCCGGCGGCATGACGCTGCACGACCTCGCCGAGGTCTATGGCGTGAGTGCTGAACGCATACGCCAGATCGAAGTGGCGGCGATGAAGAAGATGAAGAAGGCGCTCGCGGAATACGCTTGAGCCCCCCTGCCCCGAAAGCCCGGCCCCGCCGGGCTTTTTCTTTTTCAGGTCGCCTCGGGCACCTGTTTGGACAAGGTGCGCAGTGCGCGACGCGTGATGTAGCGGGTTTCCGGCAGGTCGCTTTCGCGCTGCCATCGCGCACACGTCTCTTCGACCCATTCCGGCTGCGTCCGGCTCGCGTCGTTGAGCCAATTGGCCACGGAGTTCTGGACGTAGCGGCTGGAATCGGCCCGCAAGGGCTCGAGGAGCTCGATCGCCAGCCACGGCTCCGCCTTCAGCTGCTCGATCTGAGCGCACCACACACCACGCGGACGCGTCAGCTCGCTCGCGAAGCGACGGATGTTCGCGTCGGGGTTCAGCACCCAAGGCTGCAGGAGTCGCAACGCTTCGTCCAACGAGCGGATCGTCGAATCGCGCACAGCCATCCATGCCATCTCCCGGACACCGAAATGCGGGTCCGCCGCGAAACGCCAGGTGGCCTCCAGCTGCTTCTGCAGCGGAAGCCCCGACATCTGAATCCAATGCGTCGCCCAGCAACGCGCCACGTCACTCGGATGGGTCGCGAGCCGATGTGCGACCGCGTCCCGTTCGGCATGGTCGGCCGTCATGTCGTAAAGCGCGCGTGCGATATGGCCGTGGCGCTGCATTGGCTTGAAAGACGGCAGCATCGCGAAGGTATCGCCCAGGCGTTCACTGTCGGGATCGAGTCCGATGTGCACCGCGACGTTTCGCGCCAGCCGTGGCAGCTCCAATGCAAGGAACTCGTTGAGATTGACGGTTTCGAGCTTCCCGTCGTTGAGCGCCTCCAGCACTTCCGCCGGGATCAGCGCGATACGGAACGCACCCTTGCGCAGCTTGAGGTGATCGACGCTGTCGCTCACAGTCGTGCGCTCAGGACTTCAGCAGGGCCTTGATGTCGGCCAACATCGGCGGGATGCCGGCGCCGTATCGTGCGTACAGCCTCAACCGGCCCTGCGGGTCGTAAATGAAGCTGGCGGCGGAGTGGTCCATCGAATAGCTGGTCGGCGTCTTGCCGTCGACCTTCTTGTAGTAGACCTTGAAGTCTTTGGCGAGCGGCGGCAGCTGCTCGGCTGTCGGGATCAGCGCAACAAACGACGGATCGAATGCGCCCATGTACGCCTTCATGACCTCCGGCGTGTCGCGCTCGGGATCGACGGTGACGAACACCACCTGCAACTTGTCGCCATCGATTCCGAGCTGCTGTTTGACCTGCGCCATCTCGGTCATGGTGGTCGGGCAGACATCCGGGCACTGGGCGTAGCCGAAGAACAGCACGACCACCTTGCCCTTGAAGTCCGCCATCGTGCGCACGCGCCCATTGGCGTCGGTGAGGGAGAAGTCCTTCGCGTAGTCGGCACCGGTGATGTCGACCGCGTTGAAGGTCGGCTTGGATTCGGTACAGCCTGCGAGGCTGATGCCCGCGCCAACGGCAGCCGCTGCGCCTGCAGCCATGGCGATCCAGCGAAGGGCTTGCCGCTTGTTGATGGATGAAGTCATCGGAGATAGTGGTCGACGAGCAGTGCAGCGAACAGCACGCTCAGATGGATAAGCGAAAAGCGGAAAGTCTTGCGCGCAAGCGCGTCAGAGTAGTTGCGCCACAGCGCGAACGCATAGCCCGTGAAGCCGATGCTCACGCCGAAAGCCACCACGAGATAGAGCCAGCCGCTCATGCCGTAGATGAACGGCATCAGACATGCCGCGAAGAGGATCAGGGTATAGAGCAGCACGTGCAGCCGCGTGAACTCGTTGCCGTGCGTCACCGGGAGCATCGGAAGTCCGGCCTTGCGGTAGTCCTCCACGCGATAGAGCGCCAGCGCCCAGAAGTGCGGAGGCGTCCACAGGAAGATGATCAGGAAAAGGATCAGCGCCTCGGGGCTGACCTCTCCGGTCATGGCGGCCCAACCGAGCACTGGAGGCATCGCGCCAGACGCACCGCCGATCACGATGTTTTGCGGCGTCAGCGGCTTCAGGATCACCGTGTAGATCACCGCGTAACCGACGAAGGTCGCGAAGGTCAGCCACATCGTGAGCGGATTCACCGCGAACCAGAGGATCGCGGAACCCAAGGCGCAGAGCACGATCGAGAAGATGAGTGCCTGGCGGTCACTCAGCTCGCCGCGCGCGGTCGGGCGCCATGCGGTTCGCTTCATCTTGGCGTCGATGCCCTTTTCGACAAGGCAGTTGAACGCCGCAGCCGCGCCGGCGACCAGCCAGATGCCGATGCAGGCCAACACGGCTTGCTGCAGTTCGGCCCAGCCGGGAACGCCAGGCACGGCGAGCACCATGCCGATCAACGCACAGAAGACGATCAATTGGACCACGCGCGGCTTGGTCAGCGCATAGAACTGGCGCATCACGCTGGCGGTGTGCGAGCCGTGGACGGAAGCCGGTGCGCTCATGCAGCCTCCATTCCTTCGCGTCGGCCGGCGATAGTGGCCGCGACTGCTGCGCTCTCGCGCCGGCTTTCACACAAGGTCCAAGTCAGCACCACCGCGAGCGCTGCGGCGCCGCCGGTGTGCAGCACGGCCGCCGCGAGAGGCCAGCCGAGCAGCACATTGCCGAGGCCCGTCGCGAGCTGAAGCAGCGCGAGTCCGCCGAGCCAGCGTGCCTGCGGGCGCAACGGCCGGATGCGAAGAAGAGATCGCACCAAGAGCACGATGGCGATGAAGACGAGATAAGCCATGAGGCGGTGAACATAGTGAATCGCGGTCAAGGCAGCAAAGTCGATCGGGGTGCCATCCGCCGTTTCCCCGAGGTGGCGCCAGATCTGGAATCCCTGCGCGAAGTTCATGGGCGGCCACCAGCTGTCCTGGCAGGTCGGAAACTGCGTGCAGGCCAGCACCGCGTAGTTGGTGCTGACCCAGCCGCCAAGAGCGATCTGGAGGGCCAGCAGCACAGTCGTCGCGATCAGTAGGTTGCGCAGCGCCGACGGCACCGGCGTCGGCACACGTCGCATCGCATCCTGCTGGTAGCGCACGGCCTGGATGCACAGCAGCGCGAGCAGAACCATGGCGCCGAGCAGATGAAGCGTGACGATGGCAGGGAAGAGCTTCCACGTCACGGTCATCGCACCGAAAGCGCCTTGCAGGCAGACCCACACCAAGGTCGACGCAGGCCACCAGGCGCTGAGCGGTCTCGCGCCCGTGTGTTCGGCAAGCTGTCGCCGTCGCGCAAGCCACGTGGCGACGGCCAGCGCGAGGATGAGCGCGCCAACACCGGTCGCCAGATAGCGATGGATCATCTCGACCCAGGCCTTGCTGTGTGTGACGGGGCCTGTCGGCTGCGCGGCCTGCGCCATCGCGATCTCGTGTCGCGCACCGACCGGGCTCGCATTGCCGTAGCAGCCGGGCCAGTCAGGGCAGCCGAGTCCGGAATCGGTGAGACGGGTAAACGCACCGAAGAGCGTGAGGTCGAAGGTCAGGAACAGCGTGAGAACGGTCAGGGCGTGCAACCTGCGCGCTGGACCAGCGCCGGCGTTGCGCCGCCAGACCCAGATGAGGGGCCCGAGCGCAAGCAGCACGCCGACCGCCAGGAGCCAGGCAATCGGGGTGAGGTCGTAGAGCGAGGTGGTGTCCATGGCTCGATCAGCGCCCCGGCTCGTCCCACGAAGCGGAGGCACGCATCAGCCTGTCGAGATCGCGCTTTGCGCGGCTCGCACCGGCGGTGTCCATGCGTGGCGGGAAACGCATCATCCAGTGACCCATCGGATCGACCACGTAGAGGTGATCTGCCAGCACGTGACCGGAAGCCGGCGCAAGCCATTGCGCCAGTTGCGCCTCTGGCACGCGGACGACCGTCGCGCCATGCAGGCCGTTTTCGAGGCGGTTTGGGATGGGCGCCGCGTCGCTGACGATCCAGACGCGATCGAGGCGGTCCTTCTCGCGCCCGAGGCTTTCGCGCAGTTGGCGCTGCAGGTAGAGCTGCTGCTCGCAGACCGAATCGCAAGCGGCGCCCGCCACTGCGACCAGCAGCCACTGTCCTTGCAGCGACTGAAGCTGGATCGTCGTGCCGTCGGCCGAGGTCGCCTGGATGTTGGGCATCGGGCGCTGCGGATCGATGAGTTCGCCGAAGACGCTCCGGCCCTCGGGTCGGATCACGTAGTACGTGAAGTAGGAGGCAATGACCGGCGCCGCGCAGCACAGCAAGACCAGGATCATCTTCCACCGACCGGTCACGGTGCGACGGGTCGACGCGGCGTCCAGCGCCTGGCGCGGCGACGGCATCGAGTGCACGGTCAGCCCGAGCGGCTCATCAGCCGCGGCGGGCAAGGCGTGCGCGACGGTAGGGGGCGATGAATTGGAACCAGACATAGAGAATGAGGACGAGGGTCGACAACCCGAACCACTGGAACGCATAGCCGTAGTGCTTTTCAACACCCAGCGCGGGAGCCGGCCAGTCTCGCTGCAGTCCCTCGGACGCCTCGCCGGTCTGCTGCAGGGAGATATCGGTCCGCAAGGGCAGACCGGTGTCGGCCCGATACGCTTCAAGGTCGAGATTCTGCCGGATGGGGGAAGACCCCGCGCCGCCGGGCATTGGAGCTCCCGGCTCGGCCTTGCCGAGGTCCAGCAGGTGCGACGGCGGCGGCGAAATGGTGCCGACCACCTCGACCAGGCCGGGCGGCGTCACGACCGGCTGGAGTTGGGCCCGGTCGTTGAAGTTGCGCTGGATCCAGCCCCTTTGCACCATCACCGTCTGGTTGGATCCTTCGATGGCGAATGGCGTCAGCACGTAGAACCCAGGGATCCCATGCATCTGCCGGTTGTCGAGATAGACGGTGTGGGGCGCAAGCCAGAGCCCGCGCAGGCGAACCGGGCGATGGAGTGCCGACGACGAAGCGTTGTCCAGCGCCATGAAGGCGGCCTGATCGAGCGGCTCCAGGTTCTTCTGCTCGTCGATCTCGGCCTGGATGGCCTCCTTCTGCGCGGCGCGGGAGAGCTGCCAACGGCCGAGCGAGAAGGTGCCCGCGATGGCAATGGCAGCCATCAATGTGACCACCCAGAAGCGGCCGCGACGTGCGGGCGATGTGGTGACAGGGATATCAGTGTTCAAACCGTGAGGCCGTCGCTGCGGCCGATAATGTGATTCATGAAGTACTTTGTCGCCCTCGCCTTCGCTGGCATCCTGGCGAGCCTCGGGTTCGCGCTGTTCTTCATGCTGAGAGACGGGCGGAACGGCCGCGCCAAAGGTGGCGGCATGGCGCGCGCGCTGACGGTTCGGATCGGGCTGTCGGTTGTTTTGTTCCTGTGCATCCTGGTGGCCTGGAAACTCGGATACATCCAGCCAGGGGGCTTGCCGGTGGGCAAGTAGATCGCTCTCGTTGCGCGAGAACCATGAAAAAAGCGCCTTGCGGCGCTTTTTTATTGTGCCGTCGATGCTGCTCAAAGCCAGTAGACCGTGATGTAAAGGCCGAGCCAGACGACGTCGACGAAGTGCCAGTACCAGGCGGCACCTTCGAAGCCGAAATGACGCTCGGGCGTGAAGTGACCCGCGCGAATCCGCAGGGTAATGAAGAAGAGCATCAGCATGCCGATGAACACGTGCAGGCCGTGGAAACCGGTCAGCATGAAGAACGTCGAGCCGTAGGTGCCGGAGCTGAGCTTGAGGTTCAGCTCGGTGTACAGGTGGTGGTACTCGTAGCCCTGCACGAAGAGGAAGGTGAGGCCCAGCAGCACCGTCAGCCACATGAAGCGCACCGTCTGCGCGCGATGGCCGGCGCGGAGTGCGTGGTGCGCGATGGTGAGCGTGACGCCCGAGCTCAGCAGGAGCGCGGTGTTGATGGTCGGCAGCCAGAACGGGCCAACCGTCTGGAACGGCTCGACGATGTCCGCAGGCGAGCCGGTCGCGCCAGCGGTGACGGTCGGCCACACGGCCTTGAAGTCGGGCCAGAGGATCGCGTTGTCGAGGCTACCAAGCGCAGGCAGCGCGTGCGTGCGCGCCCACCACAGGGCGGTGAAGAACGCGCCGAAGAACATCACCTCCGAGAAGATGAACCAGCTCATGCTCCAGCGGAACGACAGGTCGACCTTGTAGCCGTACTTGCCGCTCTCGCTTTCGCCGATCGCTGTCCGGAACCACACGAACAAGGTGCCGAGCCAGACGATCATGCCAAGCAGCAGCGACCATGCGCCCCACTGGTGGCCATTGATCCACTGGGCCGCTCCGAGAATCACGAAGAGCAGGCCGGTAGCGGCCATCACCGGGTAGGCAGAGGGCCCGGGCACGAAGTAGTAGGGCGTGGTGCCGTGCGTCGTTGAACTCATATCAGGTCCTGGCTTTCTTCTCTCTCGGTTCAGTTTCTTGTGGGGGTGATCTTCACGAGGTGGCGACCCAGCGAACGAACAGGATCAATGCGCCGACAAAGATCGCAACGGCCACGAGGCCGACCGCGATGATGTGCAGCGGATTGAGTTTTGTGACGTCGTCCTGGAAGGCACTGTTCTTGCGCACGCCGAAAAACGACCAGCCGACCGCGCGCACCGTGCGCCATAGCGATCCCTTGGGCGGCGTTTCCGGCGACGCGGTCATGAGCGCGGCTCCGTCGAACTGGGCGTCGCGGCGTTGTTGGCCACGGGCGCCGGAGGCGTCTTGCCGCCCACCTCGAAGAAGGTGTACGACAGGGTGATCGTCTTCACGTCCTTCGAAATCTTGGGATCGATCACGAAGGCCACCGGCCACTGCTTCTTCTCGCCCGCATCGAGCGTGTACTGGTTGAAGCAGAAGCATTCGAGCTTGTTGAAGTACGGCGCAGCCTGCTGCGGCGCGTAGCTCGGGATCGCCTGCGCGGCCATGCGGCGGTTCTGTACGTTCTGGAACTCGTACATGACCGTGTGCAGTTCGCCGGGATGCACCTGCATCGACCTCTGGGCGGGTTGGAAGTCCCACAGCCCGTGCGCGTTGGCATCGAATTCGACGGTGATGGTCCGGCTCGTGTCGACCTGCGTGTTCTCGGGCAGGCGCACATCCTTGCCGCCGGAAGCACCACCGGGGACTTCAAGCTCGGACCGCGCGAGGATGTTGATGCCGGTCATCTCGCAGATGGCCCGGTACATCGGAACCAGCGCATAGCCGAAGCCGAACATGCCGGCCGCGACCACGGCCAGCTTGCCGACCATGCGGACGTTTTCCCGGCGGATGCGCTGGCCGATCTTCATCTCGACGCCCTCAGTGGCCGACCCAGACCATGCGGACGATGAAGCCGATGAAGAACATCACCGCGATGGAGGCCAGCGTGAGCCCCAGGCGGCGGTTGTTCCTCTTTTGCTCGGGTGTCATCACGCGTCCTGCCTCAGCCGATCACCTTGGTGGCGGTGGCGTCGAGCTTGGGTGGGGTCTCGAAGGTGTGGAACGGTGCGGGGGACGGCACTTCCCATTCCAGACCCTCGGCGGCTTCCCAAGGCTTCTGCGGCGCCTTTTCACCCTTGCCGAGCATCGTCGGCAGCACGATGAAGAAGAAGAAATAGACCTGCGCGAGCCCGAACGCGAATGCGCCGACCGAAGCAACCGCATTGAAGTCGGCGAACTGCATCGGGTAGTCGGCGTAGCGACGAGGCATGCCGGCCAGGCCAAGGAAGTGCATCGGGAAGAAGGTGATGTTGAACGAGATCAGCGACCACCAGAAATGAACCTTGCCGCGCGTCTCGTTGTACATCACGCCAGTCCACTTCGGCACCCAGTAGTAGAAGCCGGCGAACATCGCGTAGAGCGAGCCGGCCACCAGCACATAGTGGAAGTGGGCGACAACGTAGTAGGTGTCCTGCAGCTGCGTATCGATCGGCGCGACCGCGAGGATCAGGCCGGTGAAGCCGCCCATCGTGAACACGAAGATGAAGCCGACTGCGAACAGCATGGGCGTCTCGAAGGTCATCGAGCCCTGCCACATCGTGGCGATCCAGTTGAAGATCTTCACGGCCGTCGGCACCGCGATCAGCATGGTCGCGTACATGAAGAAGAGCTGGCCGGTGAGCGGCATGCCCGTCGTGAACATGTGGTGCGCCCACACGATGAACGACAGGATCGCGATCGACGAGGTGGCATAAACCATCGAGGCGTAGCCGAAGAGCTTCTTGCGCGCGAAGGCCGGGACGATCTGACTGATGATGCCGAAGGCCGGCAAGATCATGATGTAGACCTCGGGGTGGCCGAAGAACCAGAAGATGTGCTGGTACATCACCGGGTCGCCGCCGCCGGCGGGGTTGAAGAAGCTGGTGCCGAAGTGGCGGTCGGTCAGCGTCATCGTGATGGCGCCGGCAAGCACGGGCATCACGGCGATCAGCAGGTAGGCGGTGATGAGCCACGTCCAGCAGAACATCGGCATCTTCATCAGCGTCATGCCGGGCGCGCGCATGTTGAGGATGGTCACGATGATGTTGATCGAGCCCATGATCGACGAGGCGCCCATGATGTGCATCGCGAAGATGCCGGCGTCCATCGAGGGACCCATCTGCAGCGTAAGCGGCGCGTAGAGCGTCCAGCCTGCGGCGGGTGCGCCGCCGGGCATGAAGAACGAGCCGACGAGCATGAGCGCCGCGGGGATCAGCAGCCAGAAGCTGAAGTTGTTCATGCGCGCGAACGCCATGTCCGACGCACCGACTTGCAGCGGAATCATCCAGTTCGCGAACCCGACGAAGGCCGGCATGATCGCGCCGAACACCATGATCAGGCCGTGCATCGTGGTGAACTGGTTGAACAGCTCGGGGTTGACCAGCTGCAGGCCGGGCTGGAACAGCTCGGCGCGAATCAGCAGGGCCAGGATGCCGCCCACCATCAGCATGGTGAACGAGAACAGCAGGTACAGCGTACCGATGTCCTTGTGGTTGGTCGCGAACACCCAGCGGCGCCAACCGGTCGGCGCGTGATGGTGATCGTCGTGGGCATGGTCGCCGTGGCCGTGTGCTTGACCGTGGGGATCGAGGACTGCGCTCATCTTGGGTATTCCTTCAAACTCTTCTTCACGGGGCGGGCGGCTTACTTGCCGCGCTCCGCCAGCACTTCGGCCGGTTGCACCAATTGGCCGGTCTTGTTGGACCAGGCGTTCTTCGTGAAGGTCACCACGGCGGCGATATCGGTGTCGCTGAGTTGCTTCCAGGCAGGCATTGCGCCGTTGTTCTGACCATTGAGCACCGTATGGAGCTGCAGCTTGTGGTCCGCGTTGAGCACGGTCGCCGAGCCGTCGAGCGGCTTGATCGGGCCGGCGCCCTTGCCGTTGGCCTGGTGGCAGGCAGCGCAGTTGGCGGCGTAGACCTTCTCGCCGCGCGCAAGCATTTCGGGCAGCGTCCAGACCTTGTTGGGATCGTCCTGCTTGGCCGCGGCTTCCTTGCGCTTGCCATCGACCCAGGCGGTGTAGTCAGCGGCGGCGAGCACCTTCACATGGATCGGCATGTAGGCGTGTTCCTTGCCGCAAAGCTCCTGGCACTGACCGTAGTAGTCGCCGACCTTCTCGGCACGGAACCAGGTGTCGCGCACGAAACCGGGGATCGCGTCCTGCTTGACGCCGAACTGCGGCACGGCGAAGGCGTGGATCACGTCGTTGGCGGTGGTGATGATGCGAACCTTCGTATCAACCGGAACGACCAGCGGGTTATCGACCTTCAGCAGGAAGTTGTCCGGCACGTCACCGCGGGCACCCGCATCCGACAGGGCACGGTGCGAAGCGTCGAGCGTCGAGATGAACGACAGGCCCTCGCCTTCGCCCTTGAGATAGTCGTAGCCCCACTTCCACTGGTAGCCGGTGACCTTGATCGTGAGATCGGCGTTGGTGGTGTCCTTTTGTGCCACCAGAACCCGGGTTGCCGGCAGCGCCATCAGGATGACGATGATGAAGGGGACAACCGTCCAGATGACTTCGACCACCACCGACTCATGGAAGTTGGCCGCCTTGTGGCCGACCGACTTGCGGTGCTTCCAGATCGAATAGAACATGACGGCGAACACGGCCACGAAGATGACGGTGCAAAGCACCAGCATCACGGTGTGGAGGAAGTGCTGCTCCTGGGCGATCTTGGTGACACCCACAGGAAGATTCAGCTGACGCACCGACGGACCGCCGGGAAGGTCATTGACTGCGTGTGCTGCGCCGCTGAACGCCGCACTGGCCGCCAGCAGCAGATTCGCTGGCCAAATCTTGTTCCGCCAATTGCTCTTCATCGTGTTCACTTCTTCATTTTCCTGTTAACCCACCGGTCCCCACGGTGATGCACTGCGCAGGCCCCCTCAGGCGCTACGCAATGCCATGCGAATTTCGCGCGCCAGCGCCGCGCGCAACTCCGGGCGCACATAGCGCCCCACCCTGACCGAACGACCTTGACCCGAGACCTCGATCAGCGAACGGTCGCTGTCCTGAGGCTCGACCCGCACCTGGTGCGGCAAGAATTCCGTGCGCTCGTAGTGGCCGCCGTTTTCGAGCTCGACCACGAGCCGCCCGCCTTGCAGGGCAATCTTCTCGCCATCAGTGGCGTGGCGAGCGTAGAGGATGAATGCGATCCCGACTGCGGTGAGCTCGAGCCAGGCGAATGGAAGGACGAGGCGCGCACCGTTCAGCCAGAAGACGGCGCTGATGCCTAGGGAAACTACGCAGAGAGAAACGTACAGCCAGCCCAGCTGGCTCGGCGTGACCGAGCAATTGCGCTTCAGAAACCAATGAACGCTCTGTCCTGAAACGGTGGCAAAACGAAACACGGAATTCGACACGGGCGAGTTCAGCAAATCGGTGCGTCGATCGCTGTCAAACCCATGTTCGACAGGCCTCGGTCACGGGACAATACCCGGAGTTCACGCAGCGCCGGATTGTAGCGGGTGAACACGCGTGAACTCACGCACCTGGGCGACCGCGTTGAAGCATGGTGCGCATCTCGCGCAACGACACTGCACTCTCGGCGGAAAGCGCCACTCGCGGCGCGGGTTTGAAGGCGTGTCCGTAGATGATTTCGAAGGTCATCGCGATCTTCCCTCCACCCTCTTCGGCGGGCGCAAGGGCGGGGAGTGCCGCGCACAGCGCCTTCCGCCAAGCCTTGCCACGCAGCGCCGGAAAGCGCGCTGGATGGAGGTTGCGACCCAGCGAACGCAGTTCGGTCAGCGCCGCATCCGCGCTCGTCCAGGTCAGGACGATGCGCTCCATGTCCATCACAGGCTCGGCGAAACCGGCGCCGACCAGCATGTCGCCCCAGTCGTGCATGTCGGTGAATTGGTGGCTGGCCGGCGGCCAGCCGAGGCGCTCGTGAAGCGCGCGCAGTTCCTGCAGGGTGTCCGGTCCGAAGCAGGAGAACATCAGGAAACCATCGGTCGCCACCAGCTTGTGCCATTGACTGATCAGCGCACCGGGGTCGGCGGCCATGTGCAGTGCCATGTTGGCCCAGAGCAGATCCACCCCATCTTCCGGCGGGGCTTCGAACGTCGGCTGGCCACCCTGCCATCGCCGGGCGGTCCACCACGGCGCGGTCAGCGCTTTCTCGGTCGGCGCGACCAATGAAGGCTCGCGTTCGATGACATAGGCGGGAGCATCCCGGTACCGGCGCGCCACCAATTCGTGGGCTTCCAATCCGCCTCGAAGCGGCGACCAGTCAGCCCATCGGCCCGGGCGTGACTTGATCCATTGGAGCCGATCCTCCATGCGGCGCCCGATCTCCTCGTGCAACCAAGGCGATCCTGAAGGCGGTGCAAGCCGGCTCCACCGCGCGGCCGCCGGGGCATCGATGGTCGGCGGGCGCTGAGGAGAGACAGGAGGCATGGGCCGCTCAGTATATTGAGGGATGCTCAGACGCTGGGCCCCAAGGGCTTTTCAATCGATCGCCGCCGGACTGCCGAGCCAGTGCGCGATCTGCCGCGCCTGGCCGGCGCAGCCGATCTGCGATGCGTGCGTCGCGCGCTTCGCGCCGCCGATGCCACGATGCACGACCTGCGCACTACCCGTCCCCACCGGTGTTGCGCGCTGCGGCGCCTGCGTGTCGAACCCGCCGCCGGTCGACGCCTGCCATGTCGCATGCACCTATGCCTGGCCCTGGCCGGAGCGCATCGCAGAGTTCAAGTTTCGCGGCAACCCCGGACTCGCGACGCCGCTCGCCACGCTCCTGAAAAGCTCGCTGTGGGTCGAAGCGGCGATCGAACAGGCCGATATCGTGCTGCCGATGCCGCTGACCAACACCCGCATGCGCGAGCGGGGCTTCAATCAGGCACACGAACTGGCCAAGCGGCTCGCGCCGGCCATTCATGACCCGGGAATTCTTCTCCGAACCCGCGATGCGCCCGCACAAAGCGAACTGTCTCGCGCACAGCGGCTACGCAATCTCCGAGGCATGTTCGCCCTCGAGCCGCTCAGGGCTGGCGCCGTGCGCGATCGGCGTGTCGTGCTGGTCGACGACGTCATGACCACTGGCGCATCCGTCTTCACTGCTGCCGAGGTCCTGCGCCGGGGCGGTGCAGCGCACATCACGGCGATCGTGCTGGCTCGAACGGATCCACCCGCCTGATCGCCGCGGCGGCGCGGACAATCGCAGCCATGTTCCATATCGTTCTCGTCGAGCCTGAGATCCCCCCGAACACCGGCAATGTGATCCGGCTCGCAGCCAACACAGGCTGCACGCTGCATCTGGTCGAACCGCTCGGCTTTTCCATGGACGACAAGCTGCTGCGTCGGGCCGGCCTGGACTATCACGAGTATGCGAAGGTGTTGCGGCATGCGAGCTGGCGGGCATTGCTGGACGCAGAGCATCCACCTACCGACCGCATGTTCGCGCTCACGACACACGGGTCCCAGCCGGTGCATCAGATCTCATTCCGCCCTGGCGACTGGCTCGTCTTCGGCGCTGAAACCCGCGGATTGGCTCCAGAGTTGCGCGAATCTTTCCCGCTGGCGCAGCGCTTGCGCCTGCCGATGCGCGAAGGTCAGCGCAGCCTGAACCTGTCGAACGCGGTCGCGGTCACCGTTTTCGAGGCGTGGCGCCAGAACGGATTCGCGTAGGCACGGCGGCGGATCGGTCGATCAGGGATAGCGCCGCGCCACCGACTCCGCGACGCAGGCTGGCTTGGACGATCCTTCGAGTTCGATCGTGACTTCCCACGCCATCTGCAGGCCGTTGTTCGGGATCGGCTCCGAGGTCAGCAGCTTCAGACGACCGCGCACCCGTCCGCCGACAGGCACCGGCGACATGAAGCGCACGCGGTTCAAACCGTAGTTCACACCCATGCTCGACTCGACCACGCTGATCGCGGTTTCGAAGATGCGCGGCACCAGCGAGAGCGTCAGGAAGCCATGGGCGATCGGGCCGCCGAAAGGTCCCGCCTTGGCCCTTTCAACGTCGACGTGAATCCACTGATGGTCGCCCGTCGCTTCGGCGAACAGGTTGACCTGCTCCTGCGTGATGGTGATCCACTCGCTCACCGCGACTTCCTGGCCGACGCACGCGGCCAGATCCTGAAGGGTCTGGAAGGTCTTTTTCATGCGGTTCACTTTAGCGGCCGGTTGAAGCGACTCTTGTCCGCGCCGCGACATGCCCCATAAGGGAAAACCAGCAGCGCCTCGAGCGAAAGGTCACTGATCGAGCCAGCGACAGATCGGCTCCCACTGTTCCAGATCACGTTGAACCCGGCCCGGAGCGATGTCGAACAGCGTCAGCCCGCGCGCCGCGAGCTGCACATAGTTCTGCGTGTCGCGAAGCTCGCCGAGCACGGTCACGTCGAGCCCGGCGACGAATTCCCTCAGGCGTTCGGCTGCGAGGGTCCGCGCGTCCACCCGCATGCCGACGATCGCGACCTGCGTCTTGTCGATGCGGCGGTGCGAAAGCAGCTTGTCGAGAAAGTCGCGGGTCGCGTAGATGTCGAAGATGCTGGGCTGAAGCGGAACCAGCACCTTGTCGGCGACCGCCACCGCCTCCTTGAAGCGCGAGCCATGCAAGCCAGCCGGCGTGTCGAGGACGGCGTGCGTCGTGCCCCGCGGCGGGCGGACCACATCGCCATCATCGGAGGCATCCCAGCTCCGGATTTCGCGCGCCTCGGGCGGCCTCAGGCTCAGCCAGAGTCTGGAAGACTGCTGGCGATCGATGTCGCCCAGCATCACCGCATGACCTCGGCTGGCGAGGTAGCCCGCGATGTTCGTTGCGAGCGTGGATTTTCCGACCCCTCCCTTGGGATTGGCGACCAGAACCACCGGCATCTGTGACTCCTCGAGACTGAAGACAGGCGTCATGGTAGCGGCCCGCCGAGTGCGCTATGTTCTCGCCATGCCGACAACAACAAATACGGAAAGCGCTGCCCGCGTCTACGTGATCGCCGCCCACCCCCGATGGCGCGACTCCCGCGTCAACCTGCAGTTGGTGAAGGCGGCGCGCGATGTCCCGGGCATCGACGTGAACGACCTCTACAACAGCTACCCCGACTACGCGATCGACGTGAAGACCGAGCAGGCACGCCTCGCCCGCGCCGAGATGGTCGTGCTGCTGCATCCGATCCAGTGGTACTCGATGCCATCGCTGCAGAAGCTCTGGCTGGACGATGTTCTCAGTTACGGCTGGGCCTACGGCAGGGGCGGCAACAAGCTCGAAGGCAAGGATGTCTGGCTCGTCGCGACCACCGGCGGCCCGGAAGAGAGCTACCACCCGCAGCGCTACAACCGCTACTTCTTCGATGCCTTCCTGCCACCCTACGAACAGACCGCGGCCCTGTGCGGCATGCGCTTCCTGCCGCCGCTGATCTTTCATGGCGCCCGCAGCGCGTCGGATGCGGCCGTGGCCGAGCACGTGGCCGTCTTCAAGGACCGGCTGCAGACCTATCCGAACTGGCCCGAGCTGGACGACCTCGACGGATGCGCGAGCTGCGTAGTGCCCGAAACCGATCGGCCTGTCGGCCAG
Source organism: Variovorax sp. Sphag1AA (assembly GCF_014192575.1). Taxonomy (GTDB): domain Bacteria; phylum Pseudomonadota; class Gammaproteobacteria; order Burkholderiales; family Burkholderiaceae_C; genus Variovorax. Next base: position 159,063 of record NZ_JACHYC010000005.1, read on the forward strand.
GAAGAAGCTTGACGATGGAACACCACCTGCCGGGCTGGCTGCTCAACTCGCTCATCTATCTTGGCGCCGCGGTGCTGGTCGTGCCGCTGTCGAAAGCCATCGGGCTGGGCTCGATCATCGGTTACCTCGCGGCGGGCATCGCCATCGGGCCGTGGGGACTCGGGCTGGTCACGAACGTCGAGGACATCCTTCATTTCGCCGAATTCGGCGTGGTGCTGATGCTGTTTCTCGTCGGACTCGAACTGGAGCCGAAGCGACTCTGGAGCCTGCGCGGGCCGATCTTCGGCTGGGGTTCGGCGCAGGTGCTGGGATGTGCAGCGATCCTGTTCTTTGCCGGGTGCCTCGCGGGCGCCAGCTGGCGAGTCGCACTGGTGGCGGCGCTCGGACTTGCGCTCTCGTCGACCGCGATCGCACTGCAGGTGTTCGGAGAGCGCAACCTGCTGCTGACGCCGAGCGGCCAGTCGGGCTTCTCGATCCTGCTGTTCCAGGATGTGGCCGCGATTCCGATCCTCGCGTTGCTGCCGCTGTTGGCCATCAGTCACGACGTCGATTCGGGTGTGAGCAGTTCCGATCGGCTCATCGAAGGGTTGAAGATCGTCGCCGTGATCGCCGCCATCGTGATCGGCGGCCGGCTGGCCTTGCGTCCATTGCTGCGATGGATCGCACGCAGCAGGACGCCCGAAATCTTTACCGCCGCCTCTCTGCTGCTGGTGGTTGCCATTGCCGCGCTGATGCAATTCATCGGCCTGTCGATGGCGCTCGGTGCCTTTCTCGCCGGTGTGCTGCTGGCGGAAAGCGAATATCGCCGCGAGCTCGAAACCGATATCGAGCCCTTCAAGGGCCTGCTGCTCGGCCTCTTCTTCATCGCAGTGGGCATGAGCATCGATTTCGGCGTGCTGATCGCGCATCCGCTGCTGATGGCGGCGGTGGTGATCGGATTCATGGCGCTGAAGGCCGCGGTGATCTATGGACTCGCCAAGCTGATGCATGTGCCCTACCAGCAGCGCCCGGTGTTCACGCTCTTGCTCGCGCAGGGCGGCGAGTTCGCCTTCGTGGTGTTCCAGGCGGCTGGGCCGGACGTGCTACCGGCCAACGTTGCCTCGTTCCTGATCGGCGCGGTCGCGCTGTCGATGCTGATTTCGCCGCTGCTGTTGGTGGCCGTCGACAAGTGGGTGCTGGCGCGCCACACCGTCCAGAAACCGAGCTCGATGGAAGAAATCTCCGAACAGCAGGACGCGAAGGTGGTCATTTGCGGATTCGGCCGATATGGGCAGATCATCGGCCGCATGCTGAGCGCGCAAGGGCTGAAGATCACCGTGCTCGACCACGACCCCGACACCATCGAAAGCCTGCGCGAGTTCGGCTTCCGTGTGTTCTATGGCGATGCAACCCGGCTCGACCTGCTGCGCACGGCGGGCGCGGGCACCGCCAAGGTCGTGGTGGTCGCGGTGGACGACATGGAGCAGTCGCTCAAGATCGTCGACCTGCTGCGCGACAACTTCCCCAACGCGAAGATCGTCGCGCGGGCGCGAAACGTGGCGCACCTCTACCACTTGCTCGACCGCAAGATCGAATCGATCGAACGCGAAGTCTTCGAGTCCTCGCTGCGCAGCGCCCGCTCGGTTCTCGAGGGGCTGGGTTGGCCTGCGCACGAAGCGCGTGAAACCGCGATGCGTTTTCGGCTGCGCAACATCCAGCTCATGCACGAGACCTATCCGCACTACAAGGACCGCGCGAAGCTCATCGCGGTTGCCAAGGAAGGTCGACAGCAGTTCCAGGAGCAGATGGCGCGCGAGCGCGAAGAGCGGCGCGAGCGATCCCATGTGGACTGGGACCGCATCGATGACGAGCGGACCTCCTGAGTCCGCGCTTTTACTTCGCGAGCTTTAGCAGGCGAATCGCGTTGTCCTTGAGGATGCCGGGCATCACTTCCGGCTTGAAGCCGGCTTCCTCGAAATCCTTCATCCAGCGATCAGGGGTGATCAGCGGATAGTCGCTACCAAAAAGCACGCGGTCCTTGAGCAGCGTGTTGGCGTACTGCACCAGCTGCTTCGGGAAGTACTTCGGGCTCCAGCCGGAGAGGTCGATCCACACGTTGGGCTTGTGCGTTGCCACGCTCAACGCCTCGTCCTGCCACGGGAAGCTCGGGTGGGCCATGACGATCTGCATGTCGGGGAAGTCGATGGCCACGTCGTCGAGATGCATCGGATTGCTGTATTCGAGCCGCAGCCCGCCGCCGCAGCGCATGCCGGAACCGATGCCACTGTGGCCGGTGTGGAACACCGCCGGCAGGCCGTACTCGTTGATGACTTCGTAGATCGGCCATGCCATCCGGTCGTACGGGTGGAAGCCCTGCACCGTCGGATGGAACTTGAAGCCCTTGACACCGTGCTCCTCGATGAGCCGCCGCGCTTCGCGAGCACCCATCTTTCCCTTGTGGGGATCGATGCTGGCGAAGGCGATCATGATGTCCGGGTTCTTCTGCGCAGCCTCGGCGATCTCTTCGTTCGGGATACGTCGGCGGCCGAGGTTCGACTCCGCGTCGACCATGAACATCACGAGGCCGATCTTGCGTTCGCGGTAGTAGTCGATGCTTTCCTGGATGGTCGGCCGGCGGCTCGAACGGAAGTACTTGTCGGCCGCGCGGTCGTATTCCTCGCCGTAGTTGTCGAAAGGATTCCAGCAACTCACCTCGGCATGCGTGTGAGTGTCGATGGCGATCAGGTTCTCGTAGTCCATGGCGTTGTCTCCAACGGGTTTTAGGCTTAGGGTAAGTCCTCATGCCGCGGGTCAATGTGCGGCTTGAATTGGTTATTTTTCATAACCATAATCGATCGCAACCCGGAATGCAATCATGACCCACACCGATCTCCAGCTCGAACTCCAGGACAACATCGCCATCGTGCGCCTCACCCGCGCCAGCAAGCGCAATGCGTTGTCCGATGCGCTGATCCTCGCGCTGCGCAACACGTTTGAAAACCTCCCGTCCTCGGTTCGCGCCGCGGTCATCGACGGCGAGGGCCCGCATTTCTGCGCCGGCCTCGATCTCTCCGAACTCCAGGAGCGCGATGCGGGCCAGGGCCTCATCCATTCGCGCACGTGGCATGCGGCGCTCGAACTCGTCCAGCATGGCCCGGTCCCGGTGATCGCGGCGCTGCACGGCGCGGTCGTCGGCGGCGGCCTGGAGCTCGCGAGCGCCTGCCATATCCGCGTCGCGGACAGCACCACCTTCTACGCATTGCCGGAAGGCTCGCGCGGCATCTTCGTCGGCGGCGGCGGCTCGGTACGCATCCCCAAGCTCATCGGTGCGGCACGCATGACCGACATGATGCTCACAGGCCGCGTCTACAACGCCGAGGAAGGCGAACGCGCCGGCTTTGCGCAATACCTCGTTCCCGAGGGCACTGCTTTCGACAAGGCCGTCGAACTCGCCAAACGCGTCGCAACGAATGCGCCGCTGACCAATTACGCACTGATGCACGCCCTGCCGCGAATCGCCGAGCAGCCGGCCGACCATGGCTTCTTCACCGAAGCGCTGATGGCCGGCATCGCCCAGAGCGCGCCCGAAGCCAAGGAGCGCGTGCGCGCCTTCCTCGAAGGCAAGGCGAACAAAGTGCAGAAGAACTGAGACATCCCGGAACTCCCATGTCAGTCACCCGCCAACCCACCATCACGCCGCGCTACCGCCCGGTGACCTTCGGCGTGCGTCACGTCAACGTGCGCGAAGGCGCCGCCGGCGTGCGCTACCTCGAAGCAGCCGAGCCGCTCGGCAGCTACGCGGAGCGCATCACCGACCGCCTGATGCACTGGGCCGAGACCGCACCCGACCGCAGTTTCATGGCCCGCCGCGAGCAACTGCCCGACGGCACGACCGGCGAGTGGCAACACCTCAGCTATGCGAAGGTGCTGCAGGACGCACGCCGCATCGGCCAGGCGCTGCTCAACCGCGGCCTCAACGCCGAGCGGCCCGTGATGATCCTGAGCGAGAACAGCCTCGAGCACGCGCAACTCGCGCTCGCCTGCATCTACGCCGGCATCCCCTATTGCCCTGCCTCGCCCGCGTACTCCACCGTCAGCCAGGACTACGAGAAGCTGCGCCACATCTTCAACACGCTGACGCCCGGGTTGGTCTTCGCAAGCGACGCGAGTCGTTTCGGTCGTGCGATCGCGTCGGTGGTGCCGTCCGATGTCGAAGTGGTCTTGCACAACGAAACGCCCTCATCCGAACTCGCAGGCCGCGCGATCACCACCTTCCAGAGCCTGCTGGACACACCCGCCACGCCGGCGGTCGACGCTGCGATGGCCGCCACCGGGCCGGACACGATCACCAAGTTCCTCTTCACCTCGGGCTCGACCAAGATGCCCAAGGCGGTCGTCAACACGCAGCGCATGTGGTGTGCCAACCAGGTGCAGATCGCGCAGTCGATGCCATCGCTGGCCGACGAGCCCCCGGTGCTCGTCGACTGGCTCCCATGGAACCACACCTTCGGCAGCAACCACAACGTCGGCATCACGATCTATCACGGCGGCACGCTCTACATCGACGACGGCAAGCCAACCCCCGCCGGCATGGCCGAGACGCTGCGCAACCTGCGAGAGATCGCACCGACCGTGTACTTCAACGTGCCGACCGGCTTCGAGGCCATCGCCAATGCGATGCGGACCGATGCGCAACTGCGCAAGACGCTGCTGTCGCGCGTGCGCATGTTCTTCTACTCCGGTGCTGCGCTTGCCCAGCCGGTGTGGGACCTGCTCCATGAAATCCAGGAAGCCGAGATCGGCGAACGCATCGTGATGGCGACCGGCCTCGGCATGACCGAATCCGGCCCTTCGGCGATGTTCATCAACAGCCCAGACGTGCGTGCCGGCGATGTCGGTGTGCCCACGCCGGGCATGACGCTCAAGCTCATCGACGTCGACGGCAAGGTCGAAGTGCGCTATCGCGGCCCCAACGTCACGCCAGGCTACTGGCGCTCGCCGGAAGCCACGCGCGAGGCCTTCGACGAAGAAGGCTATCTGTGCACTGGCGACGCGGTGAAGTGGATCGACGAGAACGACGTGCACCGCGGCCTGCGCTTCGACGGACGCATCGCCGAGGACTTCAAGCTCGCCACCGGCACCTTCGTAAGCGTCGGCCCGCTCCGCGCAAGGATCATTGCCGCCGGCGCGCCCTATGTGCAGGACGTGGTGCTGACGGGCATCAACCTCAAGGAAGTCGGCGCGCTGATCTTCCCGACGCAGGCAGTGCGCCAGCTCGCAGGCCTTGCGTCCGACGCGCCGATGCGCGCGGTGGTCGAGAGCGCGCCGGTGCAGGCGCAGATCCAGCAACTGCTCGACACGCTCGCCAAATCGAGCACCGGCAGCGCTAACCGCATTGCGCGCGCGCACGTCGTTTCGGAGCCGCCTTCGATCGACAAGGGCGAGGTGACCGACAAGGGCTCGATCAACCAGCGCGCCGTGCTCAAGCACCGCGCCGATTTGGTGGAAGCCCTGCACACCGACGCGCTGCCTTTCACGTTGAAGCCCCAGTAAGCACAACCCAAGGAGACACCCGACATGAACATCCAAGGACAAGCCGCACTCGTCACCGGCGGCGCATCCGGCCTCGGCGAAGCCACTGCGCGCGAGCTCGCGCGGCTCGGCGCCAAGGTCGCCGTGCTGGACGTGAACGCCGCGCTCGCGGAGAAGGTTGCGGCCGAGATCGGCGGCATCGCCTGCGTCTGCGACATCACGCAGGCCGACAGCGTCAATGCGGCACTCGACAAGGCCGAGGCCGCTCACGGCCCCGCGCGCATCCTGATGAACGTCGCCGGCATCGGCAGCGCCAAGCGCATCGTCGGCAAGGACGGCAACCCTGCACCGCTCGAAGACTTCACGCGCGTGGTCAACGTGAACCTGATCGGCGCCTACAACATCAGCCGCCTGTACGCAGCACGGTGCGCCAAGCTCGAACCGCTGGAAGGCGGCGAGCGCGGCGTGATGATGTTCACCGCATCGGTCGCGGCATTCGATGGGCAGGTCGGCCAGCAGGCCTACAGCGCCTCGAAAGGTGGCCTTGTCGGCATGACGCTGCCGATGGCGCGCGATCTCGCGCAGCACGGCATCCGCGTCTGCACGGTCGCGCCGGGGCTGTTCGCGACGCCGTTGCTCAAGGAACTGCCGGAGCCCGTCCAGCAGTCGCTCGCCGCATCGATCCCCTTCCCGCCGCGCCTTGGCAAGCCTTCGGAATTCGCCGAGCTGGCCTGCCACATCGTGACCAACGGCCATCTCAACGGCGAAGTGATCCGCCTCGACGGCGCCCTGCGCATGGCACCGCGCTGAACCGAACTTTTGTAGCGACCCAAGGAGACAGTCCTCATGAACTTCAAGAAAGCATCCCTCGCCGCCGCGCTCGCGCTCGGCCTCTTCGGCATCGCGCATGCCGACCTCACCGTGGGCGTAGTGCTGCCGCTCACCGGCCCTGCATCGGGCCTCGGCATTCCGATGAAGAACCAGATCGCGCTGTGGCCCAAGTCCATCGCCGGCGAGAACCTCAAGCTCGTGGTGCTCGACGATGCCACCGACCCCACCACGGGCGTCAAGGACGCGCAGCGCCTCGTGACCGAGGACAAGGTCGACGTCATCATTGGCTCGGCCGCGACGCCGGTCGCAATCCCCATGGCCGATGTGGCCGCCGAATCGGGCACTGCGCAGCTCGCTGCTTCGCCGGCCGGCCTGCCGCCAGGCAAGGACAAGTGGACCTTCCGCCTGCCGCAGTCGAATGACGTGATGGCCTACGCCGTCGTACAGCACATGAAGAGCCAGAAGGTGAAGACCATCGGCTTCCTCGGCTACACCGACGCCTACGGCGAGCTGTGGCTCAAGGCGCTGCAGGCCGAAGCCGAGAAGAACGGCATGAAGATCGTCGCCACCGAGCGCTTCGGTCGCGCCGACACCAGCGTCACCGCGCAGGTGCTGAAGATCACCTCGGCCAATCCCGATGCGATCCTGATCGTGGCCTCGGGCAGCGGCGCGGGCATGCCGCAAAAGGCTGTGATGGAGCGCGGCTTCAAGGGCAAGGTCTACCAGACGCATGCCGCCGCGACCCAGGATCTGATGCGCACCGCCGGCAAGGACGCCGAAGGCACCTTCGTCGTCTCCGGCCCCGCCACCGTCGCCGAGCAGTTGCCCGAGACCCATCCGTCGAAGAAGCAGGCAGTGGCCTTCGTCACCGAATACGAGAAGGCCTACGGCCCGAACTCGCGCAACCAGTTCGCCGCGCACAGCGCCGATGCGCTCACCATCCTCGAAAAGGCGGTGCCGATCGCGCTCAAGAAAGCCAAGCCCGGCACGCCCGAATTCCGTTCCGCACTGCGCGACGCATTCGAGACGATGGGCCGCACGACGATCGCGCACGGCGTGCTCGAGTGGACGCCGCAGAACCACTGGGGCTACACCAACGAAACCGGCGTGATCCTGAAGGTCGTCAACGGCCAGTTCAAGGTCGAGCAGCCCCAGTAATCGCAGGAAGCGCTTCGCGCGATAGAGCCCCGCCATGGACTTCTCAATTGCCAGCATCCTGACGCTGGACGGACTCACGAACGGGGCGATCTACGCGCTGCTCGGCATGGGCATCGTGCTCGTGTTCACGGTGACCCGTGTCATCTTCATTCCGCAGGGCGAATTCGTCGCCTATGGCGCGCTGACGCTCGCCATCTTCCAGACCGGCAAGGTGCCCGGTACGGTCTGGCTGTTGCTGATCCTCGCCGGTGTCGCGGCCGCCATGGAACTCGTGAGCACCTGGCGTCACCGAGGCCACATTGCGCCGGCGATCAAGGCTGCAGCGCGCATGTTCGTGCTGCCCGCCATCGTCTGCGCGGTGTCGGCGTGGGCCGCGCCGCGCAACCTGCCGCTCGCGGTGCAGGCGTTCCTGACGCTCTGCATCGTCACGGCCTACGGACCGCTGGTCTACCGCGTCGCCTACCAGTCGCTCGCGGGTGCGAGCTCGCTGGTGCTGCTGATCGTCTCGGTCGGCGTGCATTTCGCGATGACCGGACTCGGTCTGCTGTTCTTCGGCGCGGAAGGATTTCGCAATCCGCCGTTCTGGGACGAACGCTTCTCCATCGGCCCGCTCAACGTGAACGGGCAGGCGGTCATCATCTTTCTTGCCTCGGCCGCATTGATCGTGATGCTGTGGCTCTACTTCGAGCGCACGCTCTACGGCAAGGCCTTGCGCGCCACGGCGGTCAACCGGCTCGGTGCGCGGCTGATGGGTATCTCGACGCAGGCCGCGGGGCAACTCACCTTCGCGATGGCGGCACTGATCGGCGCGCTCTCTGGCCTGCTGATCGGTCCGACCACCACCATCTTCTATGACTCGGGCTTTCTCATTGGCCTCAAGGGCTTCGTGGCCGGCGTGATCGCGGGGCTTGCGAGCTACCCGGGCGCGCTGATCGGAGCGCTCGGCGTGGGGGTCATCGAATCCTTCGGCTCGTTCTGGGCCAGCTCCTTCAAGGAAGTGATCGTCTTCACGATCATCCTTCCCGTTCTCCTGTGGCGCTCGCTGCGCAGCGGCCATTCCGACGAAGAACACTGATCATGCAAGCCACGCTTTCTTCAACGGCGACCACCGCCCCGCGCAAGAGCGGACTTCGCACCTGGGGCCCGCTCGCGCTGGTGATCGTGCTCGCGGTGCTGCCTCTGCTGCCGCTGCCCAACTTCTGGATCATCCAGCTCAACTACATCGGCATCTACACGCTGCCGGTGCTGGGCCTCGTGCTGCTCACCGGCGTGGGCGGCCTCACTTCCTTCGGGCAGGCGGCGTTCGTGGGCATCGGTGCCTACACCACCGCCTATCTGAGCGTGAACTTCGGCCTCTCGCCGTGGCTCACGCTGTTCATCGGCCTTGCCCTCACCGGCATCAGCGCCGCGATCATCGGCGGCATCACGCTGCGGATGTCCGGCCACTACCTACCGCTCGCGACCATCGCCTGGGCCCTGTCGCTCTACTACCTCATGGGCAACCTCGAAGCGCTGGGCAAGTACGACGGCATCCTCGGCGTGAAGGGCCTGACGCTCTTCGGCCTCGAAGTCGGCCAGCAGCGCGTGTTCTACGCGGTGACCTGGACGCTCGCGCTGCTCGCCGCGTTTGCAGTGATCCGTCTTCTCGATTCACGCAGCGGCCGCGCCATCCGCGCACTGGCCGGCGGCTCGCAGATGGCCGAGGCGATGGGCGTGAACACGCTGCGCCACAAGGTCGGCATCTTCGTGTTGGCCGCCATGCTGGCATCGATCTCGGGCTGGCTCTTCGCGCACTTCCAGCGCACCGTGAACCCCTCGCCCTTCGGCATCAAGATGGGCATCGAGTACCTCTTCATGACGGTGCTCGGCGGCGCAGCGCATGTGTGGGGTGCGATCGCCGGCGCCGGCGTGGTCAAGCTGCTGGAAGACCAACTGCAGGTGCTGCTGCCGAAGCTCATCGGCACCAGCGGCAGCTACGAGCTGATCGTCTTCGGGATCATGATCGTGCTGGTGCTCAAGTACCTGCCCGACGGGCTCTGGGACTTCGTCGACCGCCGGCTGCCGCGCAGGCAGCGCACCGTGGATTGGCACGACGCGGCAGACCTGCCTGTTCGTTCCAAGCCCACGCAGGGCGAAGTCGTGCTCGACGTGCAGTCGATCCGCAAGACCTTCGGCGGACTCGTCGCGGTGAACGACATCAGCTTCCAGACGCGCGCAGGCCAGGTGGTCGGCCTCATCGGACCGAACGGCGCGGGCAAGTCGACCACGTTCAACCTCGTCACCGGCGTGCTGTCGCTCTCGAGCGGCCAGGTTCGCTTCCGTAGCGAAGCCATCGGCGGCCTTTCGTCACGCGCCATTGCGCAGCGTGGCGTCTCGCGCACCTTCCAGCACGTGAAGATGGTGCCGGACATGACGGTGCTCGAGAACGTTGCACTGGGCGCGCATCTGCGCGGCGGCAAGGGCGCGGTCGCGGCCATGCTGCACACCGACCGCGCCGAAGAGCGCCAGCTGTTCCGCGAAGCCGAGCGGCAGTTGCAGCGCGTCGGCATGGGCGACTACCTGCATGAGCTCGCAGGCAACCTCGCGATGGGCCAACAGCGTCTGCTGGAGATCGCCCGCGCGCTGTGCGCCGACCCTGCCCTGCTGCTGCTCGACGAGCCCGCCGCCGGCCTCCGGCACAAGGAAAAGCAGGCGCTGGCCGACGTGCTCCGCACACTGCGCAACGAAGGCATGAGCATCCTGCTGGTCGAGCACGACATGGACCTCGTGATGGACATCTGCGACCACATCGTGGTGATGGAGTTCGGCACGCACCTGATGGAAGGCACGCCGGCCGAAGTGCAAGAGAGCCCCAAAGTGCGCGCCGCCTATCTCGGAACGGAACACTAGTCATGAAGCTCTCCCCCAGCCTCGCCCACTCCGTGTGGCTCAGGCACCCCCTCGCCGGGGGCAACCCCAGCGGCCCGGCAAAGCCGGTTCCGCGGGGTTCCTGGCTCCCAGCGCGCATGGCTTTTTCCACACTTCCGGCGGAGCACTGATGACTCCTCTCTTGAGAATCCGAAACCTTCGCGCCGGGTACGGCCGCGCCGAGGTGCTGCATGGCATCGACCTCGAAGCCGGCCAGGGCAGCGTCGTGACCGTGATCGGCCCCAATGGCGCGGGCAAGTCCACGCTGCTCAATGCGCTGATGGGCGTGTTGCCTTCCAAGGGCGTGATCGAGTTCCGCGGCCAGCCGATCGATGGCCTGTCGCTCGAAGAGCGGGTGATGCTCGGCATTGCACTGGTTCCCGAGAAGCGTGAGCTGTTCGGCACGATGCCGGTGGAAGACAACCTCGTGCTTGGCGGCTTCCGCCAGGTGCGCCTCGGCAACCGCCAGTGGCGCGAACGCATCGACGAGGTCTACACGATCTTTCCGCGCCTCAAGGAACGCCGCACGCAGCTCGCGGGCACGCTCTCGGGCGGCGAGCGGCAGATGCTCGCGGTGGGCCGCGCGCTGATGTCGCGGCCATCGCTGCTGATGCTCGACGAACCCAGCCTCGGGCTCGCGCCGCTGGTGGTGCAGGAGATCTTCCGCACCGTGAGCGCGCTGCGCCAGACCGGCGTGACGATCCTGCTCGTGGAGCAGAACGCACGTGCGGCGCTCGAGGTGGCCGATCACGGCTACGTGCTCGAGATGGGCAGCGTGAGCGTCGAAGGCGAAGCCCGCCAGCTCGCCAGCGATTCGCGCGTGATCGATACGTACCTGGGTGCCAAGAAGAAATGAACCACCCCCAGCCTCGCCCACTTCGTGTGGCTCTGCACCCCCTCAAGGGGGCGCACCCCTGCGGCCCGGCGAAGCCGGTTCCGCGGGTGCTCCCGCATGGGCGATGGGTACTTGCATTGGGTGGTGCGGCTCTGCTCGCCGCATGCGCAGGCACGGGGCAGCCCAGTGGCTCGCCACCCAAGCTCGGTGCCGCACGGCCCGGTGCACTGCTGTCCTGCGGTGACCTCGCGAGCAAGGCCGCGGTGCCGGGCACGGTCTATACGCAGATTTCGTCGGTTGCAGCAGGCTCCGTCACGGTCGGCAACGCGAGCGTCCCGGTGCCGGCGCACTGCCTCGTGCAAGGCCAGATGAACGAACGCACGAGCCCCGTCGATGGCAATCGCTACGCCATCGGCTTCGAGATGCGCCTTCCGCTCGCATGGAACGGCCGCTTCTTCTATCAGGCCAACGGTGGTCTCGATGGCGTCGTGATCCCGGCGATGGGCGGCATCGGCGGTGGTGGTCCGACGACGACCGCACTGCAGATGGGCTTCGCGGTCATCAGCTCCGATGCGGGCCATGCAGGGTCGCTCGGTCCGCGCTTCGGCATCGACCCGCAGGCGCGGCTCGACTACGGCTACAACGCAGTGGCGCAGCTCACGCCGATGGCGAAGAACCTCATCACGCAGGCCTATGGGCGAGGGCCCGATCGGTCGTACATCGTCGGCTGCTCCAACGGCGGGCGGCACGCGATGGTCGCGGCGGCGCGCACACCCGACCAATACGACGGCGTGCTGGCCGGCGACCCCGGCTACAACCTGCCGCGTGCCGCAGTGGCGCAGCTCTACGGCGCGCAGCAATACGCCAAGGTCGCGAGCACCACAACCGCGGCGGGCCAGCCCGACCTGCAGAGCGCCTTCACGCCCGCGGAGATGAAGCTGGTCGCCGATCGCGTGCTCGCGCGCTGCGATGCACTCGACGGGCTCGCCGACGGCATCGTCTCCGACGTGAAAGCCTGCCAGACGCGCTTCCACCTCGACACCGACGTGCCGACCTGCACCGGCGCGCGCGACGGCCAGTGCCTCACGTCGCAGCAGAAGACCGCCCTCGGCAATGTCTTCGCCGGTGCGCGCAACAGCGCCGGCAAGCCGATCTACAACAGCTTCCCGTTCGATTCGGGTGTCAACGGCAGCAACTGGCGCGAATGGAAGTTCGTGAGCCCGCCGACGCGCGATGCGGGCGCCGTCCAATTCATCTTCACCACGCTGCCGCTCTCGGACCGCCCCGGCGGATTGCCCTTCGCACTGGGCTTCGACATGGACAAGGATGCTCCGCTGATCGACGCGACGAGCGGCATCTACCGCGAATCGGCGATGTCCTTCATGTCCCCTCCCGATGCGTCGAACCTTTCCAGGCTGCGTGATCGCGGCGCGAAGATGATCGTCTACCACGGCACGAGCGACCCCGTGTTCTCATCCGACGACACCGCGGACTGGTACGCGCGGCTGCAAACCGCGAATGGCGGCGACGCATCGTCCTTCGCGCGCTACTTCCCCGTGCCGGGCATGAACCACTGCTCGGGTGGCCCGGCCACCGACCGGTTCGACATGCTCACCGCGCTGGTGAACTGGGTCGAGCAAGGTCAGGCGCCCGAGCGCGTGATCGCCGCGGCGCGCGGACCGGGCGCATTGCAGGTCAACACCGAGGTGCCGGCCAACTGGTCGCCGCAACGCACACGCCCTTTGTGCCCCTATCCGCAAGTCGCGGTCTACAGCGGCGGCGACGCGGAATCCGCCGCGAGCTTCGCCTGCCGCGCGCGCACGCCTTGAAGTCTTTGCCATGAACTACCAACCTCGCCCCGAAGACGTGGGCTTCATCCTGAATGCGGTGCTCGGCACCGTGCCCCGCCTGCGTGCCCTGCCCGCCTTTGCCGACTACGACGAGGCACTGCAAAGCCAGGTGCTCGAAGAGGCAGGCAAGTTCGTCGGCGAAGTCATCGCGCCGATCAACCGTGACGGCGACGAGATCGGATGCCGGCTGGTCGATGGCGCGGTCATCACGCCCCCGGGGTTTCGCGATGCCTACCGGGCCTTCGTCGATGGCGGATGGCCTGCGCTCTCGGCCGCGACCGAAGATGGCGGCCAGGGCCTGCCTTCGGTGCTCGAAGCGGTTCTCTACGAATGGCTCAGCGCAGCGAACCATGGCCTGACCATGGCGCCGGGGCTGCTCCATGGCGCCTACGAGTGCATCCGGCATCACGGCAGCGATGAGCTCAAGCAGCGCTATCTCTCGAAGATCGCCACCGGCGAATGGCTCGCGACGATGTGCCTCACCGAGGCGCACGCGGGCAGCGATCTCGGCCAGGTGCGCACGCGTGCGGTTGCGCAAGCCGACGGCAGCTTCCGCGTCTCCGGCGGCAAGATCTTCATCTCCGGCGGAGAGCACGACCTGAGCGACAACATCGTCCATCTCGTGCTGTGCCGGCTGCCGGACGCACCTGCTGGCCCCAAGGGCCTGTCGCTGGTTCTGGTGCCGAAGGTGCTGCCCGACGGTTCGCGCAACGCAGTGCATTGCGAGCGCATCGAAGAAAAGATGGGCCTGCACGGCAGCTCGACCTGCGTGATGCGCTTCGACGATGCGACGGGCTGGCTCATCGGCGAGCCGAACCGCGGGCTCGCTGCGATGTTCGTGATGATGAACTCAGCGCGCCTGCACGTCGCGCTGCAGGGCATCGGCCTGCTCGACGCGGCCTGGCAGAAGGCGGATGCCTATGCGCACGAACGACGCCAGATGCGGGCGCCCGGACCGACGCCTGCAAGCCGCGGCGCCGAAGCAGCCGACCTCGTGGCGGAGCATCCAGCCATCCGCCGCATCCTCGATACGCAGCGCGCCTGGATCGACGGCTCGCGCGCCATCGCCTACCGGACTGCCGTGCAGCTCGACATTGCGCGCCACGACGAAGATGCCAGGGCGCGCGAACGGGCGCAGCGCTGGTGCGCGCTCGTCACGCCGGTCATCAAGGCCGCGTGCACACAGCAGGCTTTCACGGGCGCGAGCGAATGCCTGCAGGTCTTCGGAGGCCACGGCTATGTGCGCGAGTGGGGCATCGAGCAGGTGGTGCGCGATTCGCGCGTGACCATGATCTACGAGGGCACCAACGAGATCCAGGCGATCGACCTGCTGGTGCGCAAGGTGCTCGCCGACGGCGGTGCTGGCATGTCGGGCGTGCTGATCGAGTTGCGTGACGAGCTCGACGCTTCGCGCGAGATCGATGCCGACGTGCAGCGGCGGCTGGCGCAGTTGCGCTATCTCACGACGACGATCGCCATGGCGTCGCACCAGGACCCCAGGCTGGCCTACGAGGTGGCCGACGACTATCTGCGCGTGGTGATGCTGGCGTTCATGGCATGGGCCTGGGCGAGGCTGGAGCACGCCGCGCCCGGCGACGCCCGCTGGGCCGCACCGGCCGCCGCCTTCCGGCGCTGGGTCCTGCCTGAATTCGAGATGCGGCTCGGCATCGTTAAGCGTGCCTGCGAGGCGGTGACCGTGCCGGCCACCGCCTGAGCTGCCCCGGAAAACGCCCGCAAGCGCCCGGAAGGCAGTTACGCTCGCATCCATGCCAGCACCCCGCAAGAAAACCACGCCCGTCGCCCATGCACAGGTCCCACGGTCCGATCATCTGGATACCCGTGTGCTAGAGACATTCGTCGGCTACAACGCGCGCAGAGCCTGGCTCGTGGTGAGCCAGGTATTCGCCGAACGCATGGCCGTCTACGGGCTCAAGCAGGTGGATTTCTCGGTGCTGTCGCTGCTCGCCCACAACCCGGGCGCGACCTCACGGCAGCTTTGCTCCACCCTCGACATCCTGCCGCCCAACCTCGTGAGCCTGATCGCGGCGATGGACAGCCGGGGCCTGATCGAGCGGCGTCCGCATCCGCATGACGGACGCGCCATCGGCCTGCATCTCACGCCGGCCGGCGAGGAGTTGATCCGCGAGGCGGAGCGGACCGTGACGCAGCTCGAAGCCGATGCCAGCGCGCGGCTCACGGCGCGCGAGCGCGAGACGCTGATCCGCCTGCTGCAGAAGGTCTATCTGCCGTCCTAGGGGCTGGGCGCTAGAAGCGCTCGGTCATCCGCAGCAGTTCGTGCGCGGCGTTGGCGACGAGTGCGGGATTGGGGTAGTAGAGCTCCCCGTTGAAATCATGACGGGCGTACGCGGAGCGCGCATCGTCGTAGCGCCTGCGCGCTGTCTGCATCGCGGCCTTGCGCCAGTTCGGCTGCATGGATTCCAGGCGCGCCCAGTGCGCTGCAGACAAGGTCGGGCTGTCGGGCACCGGTGCCGCACTCTCGCGCATCAGCAGTTCGCGGGCTTCACGCGTGATCGGATCGACCTCTCGCGACCTGTCGCGAAGATAGGCCAGGAGATTCGAGAGGAATGTGGCGCCGAAGAGGCTGAGGAGCGCCAGCCCAATGCCGAAATCAATCTTGCTCACCAGAACTTCCACCAGGGCCTTTTGCGCGAATACATCGAGGATGCGGCGGGCGGCAGCGTCTGAAGGCCGGTGTCGCGGATTCGGCGCCGTTGTTCCGCCTCGAGCGCCTGCGCCATGCGATGCGCAAGCTGATCTCCCCGCATTGCGCGAAGACGCCACTCCGACGCGAGGCTCTGGAGCTCATCGTCATCGAGGTTGGCGGGCGTTGTCGACGGGGCAGACATACCGAAATTCTGCCGATTGGCAGACATCGCGACAATCGTAGAGATTTGCATTACATCGTTGAGCGATCAAGCGATGAAGCCGTCCCAGGTGAGCTTGAGTCCGGTCAGCAGCATGCCGAGGTAGACGAACCGGTAGAACCACTTGGCATCGATGCGGCGCGCGATGCGAATGCCCACCCACACGCCCAACGGCGCGATCGGAAGCAGCACCAGCGAGGTCGCGAGGTTGCGCCAGTCGAGCAGGCCGAGCCACGCATACGGCACCCACTTGCTGAGGTTCACGACAAAGAAGAAATACGCCATCGTGGCGGTGTAGGCCAAAGGCGACAGGCGAAGCGGGATGACATACGCGGTCACCGGTGGGCCACCGGCATGCGCGATGAAGCTGGTAAAGCCGCTGATCGTGGTCAGCACCGCGCCGGTGGTCTTCGATGGCGGGGACGCGTTCGACTTCGGCGGGAACACCAGCCGCTGCACGAGGAAGACCAGTGTGAACACCCCGACGATGCCCGCGACCGTGTGCGCGGGCAGCGCCTTGAAGAGCAAGGTGCCGATCAGCGTGCCGACCAACCCGCACGGAATGAGGAACCACAGCAGTCGCTTGTCGAAATCGCGCCGGAACGCAGCAAGCCCCAGCAGGTCCATGAGCAGCAGCACCGGCATGAGGATCGCGGCCGCCTGCGGCACGGTGACTGCCAGCGCCATGAGCGGAACGGCGAGCGATCCGAACCCGGCGCCGAAGCCGCTCTTGCTGACGCCGAGCAGCAGCACGGCAGGGATGGCAACCGCATAGAAATGCGGATCGGTGATGACGGGGAGGCTCAAGATGACGACGGCCGGCCAAGCGGCGCGGGGGAAGCGCGAAGGCTACATTCTCCACTCATGAAGATCTTCGATGCCCAGCGGACCCGCTCCCACCTTGCCTTCGACCGGCTTGTACCCGCGCTGCGCGAGGCATTCGCGGGCAATGCGTCGGTGCCCAAGCGCCACGTGCATTCGATCGAAAGCGGCGGTGCGCACGGTACCGTGCTGATCATGCCGGCGTGGAGCGAAGCCGGCTTCCTCGGCATCAAGACCATCAATATCTTTCCCGGCAATGGCGCACTCGGGCTGCCCGGCCTGCACGCGACCTATGTCCTGTATGACGCCCGCACCGGCGTGCCGCTGGCACAGATGGATGGCAATGAGATCACCGCCCATCGCACGGCAGCCGCGTCGGCACTGGGCGCATCCTTTCTTGCGCGGGAGGACGCCCGCACATTGCTGGTCCTCGGCACTGGCCGCGTGGCGCGCCTGCTGCCCGCTGCACATGCGAGCACCCGCCCGATCGACAAGGTGCATGTCTGGAACCATCGGCCCGAGGGTGCCCGTGCGCTAGCCGCCGAATGGCGTCAAGCAGGTTGGGATGCCGAGGCGGTCGACGATCTTGCGGCTGCCGTGCGCGCCGCCGACATCGTGAGCTGCGCGACGCTCGCGACCGCGCCGCTGGTTCGCGGCGAATGGCTCGCGCCGGGATCGCATCTCGACCTGATCGGCAGCTTCACGCCGGCGATGAAGGAAGCGGACCCTTCCTGCTTTGCGAACGCAAGGGTCTTCGTCGATACGGAAGAAGCGCCGACCAAGGCCGGCGACTTGCTCGACGCATTCGCCGCGAAGACGCTCGCACCAGAGGAGATCCAGGCGACGCTCGCGCAACTCTGTCGAGGCGACAGCCCCGGGAGGATGTCTCAATCAGAGCGCACGGTCTTCAAGGCCGTCGGCAGCGCGCTCGAGGACCTCGCCGCCGCGACGCTGGTGTGGACCGGCGCCGCGGGGGAAGAAGATTGAAGCTCACTCCACAGTGGCGCCGGAGACCTTGATGATCTCGGCCCATTGGGCGCTCTCCCTGCGGATCAACGCCGCGTAGTCCGCGCTGCCGCCCAGAAGCGGCACCGCACCTTCGACGCCGAGACGCGACTGGAACTCCTCGGTGGCTGCGATCTTGAGCATCTGCCCCGACAGCTCCGTCACGACGGCATCGGGCGTGCCGCGCGGCGCGAGGATGCCGTATGTCAGTGTGCTCTCGAACCCGCCAAGCCCCTGGACACCGGACTCGGCGACCGTCGGCACATCGGGCAGTGACGGCCACCGCTTGCTTCCGGTAACTGCGACGGCGCGCAGGCGACCGCTCTTGACCAGCGCGAGCGCAGGCGGGATGACGCTGAACATCAGCTGCACCTGTTCGCCGGCCAGGTCGGTCAATGCCGGCGCGGTTCCCTTGTAGGGGATGTGGCTGAGCTTGACGCCGCTCCTCTGCCCGAACATCTCGCCCGTGAGATGCCCGCCGGTGCCGCTGCCGCTCGATGCGAAGTTGATCTTGCCGGGGTTCGACTTGGCGGCAGCTACCAGATCCGCGACCGTCTTGATCGGCGAACTCGCAGGGACCACAAGCAGCAAGGCCGACGACGCGAACATCGCGACGGGCACGAGGTCCTTCTGCGTGTCGTACTTGAGCTGGCTGTAGAGCGCCGGGTTGATCGACACCGTGCCCGAATGGCCCAGCAGCAGGGTCGCGCCGTCGGGCGCGCTTCGCACCACGTATTCAGTGCCGAGATTGCCGCCGGCGCCGGGCTTGTTCTCGACCACCACGCTCTGGTTGCGCAACTGGCCGAGGCTCTTGGCCATCTGACGCGCGAACACGTCGTTGCCGCCACCCGGGGTAAACGGCACGACGATGCGGATCAGCTTGCCTTGCAGTGACGACTGCGCCCATGCAGGCAAGCCCAGAGATGCCGCCACGCTCACCACGAGCGCACGGCGAGTGCAACGCAACATCAGACGCGCTCCAGGATGACGGCGATGCCTTGGCCGACGCCGATGCACATCGTGCACAGCGCATAGCGGCCGCCGCCCTTGTGCAGCTGGTTGATCGCGGTGGTCGCAAGACGTGCACCGCTGGCGCCCAACGGGTGGCCGAGCGCAATCGCGCCACCGTTGATGTTGACGCGCGCATCGTCGTCCTTGAGACCCAGCAGACGCAGCACCGCCAGACCTTGTGCGGCGAAAGCTTCGTTGAGTTCGATTACATCGATCTGGTCGAGCTTGAGGCCCGTTTGCGCGAGCACCTTCTGCGTCGCGGGCGCCGGGCCGATGCCCATGATGCGCGGCGCAACGCCGGCGGTCGCCATCCCAATCACGCGGGCGCGCGGCGTGAGGCCGTTCTTCGCGGCGGTCGCTTCATCGGCCAGCAGCAGCGCGCAGGCACCATCGTTCACGCCGCTGGCGTTGCCAGCCGTCACCGTGCCGTCGGGGCGGACCACGCCCTTGAGCTTGGCGAGTGCCTCGAGGCTCGTGTCGCGCGGATGCTCATCCTTGGAGACGATGATCGGATCGCCCTTCTTCTGAGCGACGCTCACCGGCACGATCTCGGCATCGAAGAAGCCCGACTTCTGCGCGGCGACTGCGCGCTGCTGCGAGGCCAGGGCCATGCGGTCCTGCGCTTCACGCTCGATCTTGTAGTCGGTCGCGACGTTCTCGGCCGTTTCGGGCATCGAGTCGACACCGTACTGCGCCTTCATCAGCTTGTTGACGAAGCGCCAGCCGATGGTGGTGTCGTACACGGCGTTGTTGCGGCTGAACGCGCTCTCGGCCTTGGGCATCACGAAGGGCGCGCGGCTCATGCTTTCGACGCCGCCGGCGATCATCAGACCGGCTTCGCCCGCCTTGATGGCGCGCGCGGCCGTGCCGACTGCATCGAGGCCCGAACCGCAGAGGCGGTTGATGGTGCCACCGCCAACTTCGATCGGCAGGCCCGCGAGCAGGCCGGCCATGCGCGCCACGTTGCGGTTGTCTTCGCCGGCCTGGTTTGCGCAGCCGTAGAGCACGTCGGCGACGGCTTGCCAATCGACGTTCTTGTTGCGCTCCATGAGCGCCTTGATCGGCAGGGCAGCGAGGTCGTCGGCGCGAACGCTCGACAGCGAGCCGCCGTAGCGGCCGAAAGGCGTGCGGATGGCGTCGCAGATGAAGGCTTCTTTGGTCATGGTGTGTCTCTCTCTCAGGTCGGTTCAGTGATTCGGATCAAACGGCGATCGGCAAGCCGACCAGCCTTTCGAGTTCGGCATGCTCGAGGCCGTCGACCTTGTCGATCAGCTTCAGGCCCGAAGGCGTGCATTCGATGGTTGCGAGATCGGAGTACACCCGCTTCACGCAACCGATGCCGGTCAGGGGATAGGTGCATTTCTCGACGATCTTGCTTTCACCCTTCTTGGTGAGCAGATCCATCATGACCCACGTCTGCTTGGCGCCGATGGCCAGGTCCATGGCGCCGCCGACGGCGGGAATCGCACCCTCTTCGCCGGTGCTCCAGTTGGCGAGGTCGCCGGTGACCGACACCTGGAACGCGCCGAGCACGCAGATGTCGAGATGGCCGCCGCGCATCATCGCGAAGCTGTCAGCATGGTGGAAGAAAGCACCGCCCGGCAGCAGCGTCACGGGCTGCTTGCCGGCGTTGATGAGGTCGTAGTCCTCCGAGCCTTCGGCGGGTGCGGGGCCCATGCCGAGGATGCCGTTCTCGCTGTGCAGGATGACTTCTCGCCCAGCGGGCAGATGGTTGGCAACGAGTGTGGGCTGGCCGATGCCAAGGTTGACGACTGCGCCGTCGAAGATGTCCTGCGCGACGCGGGCGGCGAGTTGGTCCTTGGTGCGGCGGGTGTAGGTTGCCATGATCATGCTGCCTGCTTGAAGCCGCCCGCCACGGTGGCGACGCGATCGATTTTGACGATCTTGTGGACGAAGATGCCGGGCGTGACGATGGTCTCCGGATCCATTTCGCCGAGCTCGGCGATCTCGTGCACGGTGGCGATCGTGCGATTCGAAGCCATCGCCATCACGGGACCGAAGTTGCGCGCGGCCTTGCGATAGGTGAGATTTCCCCAGCGATCGCCTCGTTCGGCTTTGATGAGCGCGACGTCGCCACGAATCGGGTACTCGAGCACGTACTGCTTGCCGTTGATCTCGCGCGTCTCGCGGTCGCCTGCGAGTTGCGTGCCGAAGCCGGTCGGGCAAAAGAATGCGCCGATGCCAGCGCCGGCCGCGCGGATGCGCTCGGCGAGGTTGCCTTGCGGCACGAGTTCGAGCTCGAGCTTGCCCGTGCGGTAGAGCTCGTCAAAGACGTAGCTGTCGGCCTGACGCGGAAAGCTGCAGATGATCTTGCGCACGCGCCCCGCCTTGAGAAGCGCGGCCAGCCCGGCGTCGCCATTACCCGCGTTGTTGTTGACGACGGTGAGGTCCTTGGCGCCCTGCTCGATCAGGCCGTCGATGAGTTCACCGGGGATGCCGGCGGTGCCGAAACCTCCGATCAGCACCGTGGCTCCATCCTGGATGCCAGACATGGCATC
Organism: Variovorax sp. Sphag1AA; assembly: GCF_014192575.1. Classification (GTDB taxonomy): domain Bacteria; phylum Pseudomonadota; class Gammaproteobacteria; order Burkholderiales; family Burkholderiaceae_C; genus Variovorax. The sequence goes on from NZ_JACHYC010000005.1 coordinate 180,397, forward strand.
GGCGATCGAATGTGCGATCTTGTTGATCATGAAATCTGTCTCCGGGAAGGGAAGAGAGCCGATTGAGAACTCGAACGCGCCGAGCCTGAAGAATTTCTCGCCGCTACGTTCGATATTTTGTTCGCTATACGAACAGTTGTTCTTACAATGAATTCTAGGCAAGCTCATCCCCTATGGCAACCCACAAGAAACATCACGTTGCACCCGCGCCCGGCGACAGCTACGTGCAATCATTTGCGCGCGGTCTGCAGGTGATTCGCTCCTTCAGCGCGACCGCTCCACGCCAGACGCTCAGCGAAGTCGCCGCCGCAAGCGGTCTCACGCGCGCGGGCGCGCGGCGCATCCTGCTCACGCTGCAGACGCTGGGCTACGTCGCGTCGGACGGAAAGCTCTTCAGCCTCACGCCACGCATCCTCGACCTGGGGTTTGCCTATCTCTCGTCGATGCCGATCTGGGACCGCGCCGAGCCCGTCATGGAAGCGCTGGTACAGCAGGTGCGGGAATCGTGTTCGGCCGCAGTGCTCGACGCAACCGACATCGTCTACGTGCTGCGGGTGCCGACACACAAGATCATGCGCATCAGCCTCGGCGTGGGTTCGCGCCTGCCGGCCTACTGCACCTCGATGGGTCGGCTGCTGCTCGCCGATCTGGAAGACGACGAGATCCGCGAGAGGCTGTCGGTTTCGCCACGAGAGGCCTTCACCAAGCACACGGTGACCGACCTCGATGCCCTCTTCGCCAAGGTGATGCAGGCGCGTCGGCACGGCTGGTGCCTGGTCAACCAGGAGCTCGAAGAAGGGTTGGTCTCCATCGCCGCACCCATCGTCGACCGCGCCGGGCGTGCAGTGGCGGCACTCAACATCAGCGGGCAGGCCAACCGAACGAGCGCGAAGGTGATGCAGGAGACGATGCTGCCCGCGCTGCTTGATTCGGCGCGGACGATCTCGCGCCTGCTGTAGCGGCGCCGGTCAGGCGTCGGAGTGGATGCCTCGCATCAGGATCACGCCGCCGAGTTGGGTGGTATCACTGCGCATGCGATAGGCCAATGATTGCGGCGTGCCTGCGTTCGCCTGCCAGCCGGCGGAGAGCAGGCGCTGCTGGACTTCGGCGGAGTGGACGACCTCCACAAGCGCGGCATTGAGCCTGGCGACTGCCGTCTGCGGCAGGCTCGCAGGCGCGGCGATCGCCGTCCAGATTTCGAGATCGGCGCCACGCACATTGGCATCGCGCAGCGTCGGCAACTCGGCGAAGAGCGGACTGCGTTCCGGCGAAGTCACGCCCACAGCCTTGAGCTTGCCCGACTTCACATGCGGCTTGGCCAGGCCCGGCGGCAGCAGCGCCAACTGGATCTTGCCCGCGAGCATCGCCTCGATGACCTGGGGGTTGCCGGTGAACGGCACATGCACCGCGCGAATGCTTGTGCGGGTCTTCAGTAGCTCCATGCCCAGATGGCCGACGGTGCCGACGCCTGGCGTGCCGTACTTCCCCGAATCGCCGAGATTGCGGGCCCAGAGGAGCAGCTCTTCAGGATTGGCGCCCACCGCGTCCCCCGACACTGCAAGCACCAGCGGCGCGGTACCGATCAGGCTCACCGGCGAAAAATCCTTCTCGGGATCGAACGGCGTGTGCGGGTTGAGCAGCTTCGCGATCGTGAGATTGCCGTTGATCAGCGCACCGATGGTGTGGTCGTCCTGCGCCTTCGCGACTTGATCGGCCGCGAGATTGCCGCTCGCGCCCGGACGGTTCTCGACGATCACGGGCTGACCCAGCAGCTTCGAAAGTGGCTCCGAGATTGCGCGGGCCGCGAGGTCCGGCGAAGCACCGGCCGGGAATCCCACGAGCAACCGCACCGGCTTGGTCGGCCACGAATTCGATGGCGCCGATGACGGTCGGGCATTGCGCGCACGCGCGGCGTCCTGGGCCCATGCGCTCGAAGTGCAGAGCGTTGCGGCAAGGGCTTGCAGGAGGCGGCGTTTGGTGAGCATGACTACGGAGAGGGTCAAAAATCGAGTTACAGGACGTTACGTCAGCCCTCCGTGCCGTGCAAGTCAGTCCAAATAGTTCGTTTTTTCGACGCCCCGAGTGAGGCAATATCTCCAGCCATGACAGACATCGCAGTCTTTGGCAGCCTCAACATGGACCTCGTCGTGCGCGTCCCTCGCGTTCCCGATGCGGGCGAAACGCTGCAGGCGCACAGCTTCATGACCAACCCGGGCGGCAAGGGTGCGAACCAGGCCGTCGCATGTGCGCGGCAAGGTGCCCGAGTTGCAATGGTCGGGCGCGTGGGCGAAGACGCTTTCGGGCTTGCGCTCAGGACATCGCTCGAAGCGGACGCCATCGAGACGCGTCACGTCGCGACGGCGCCCGACTCGACCGGCGTGGCACTCATCATGGTCGACGACAGCGCGCAGAACCGCATCTCGCTCATTCCAGGCGCCAATGCCTTCGCGAGTGATGAGGACATCGCGCGCCTGCAGGACGACCTGCGCAGCGCGCGCCTGCTCCTGTTGCAACTCGAAGTGCCGATGGACGCCGTGCTGGACGCCGCGACGCTTGCTCATTCGAAGGGCTGCACCGTGGTGCTGAATCCAGCGCCCGCCCAGCCCCTCCCGGACGCGATGTGGGGCCTGCTCGACATGCTGGTGCTGAACGAGACGGAGGCCGCGCTGCTCTGCGGCTTCGCCATCGATGACATCACCAGCGCCGCGCGCGCCGCCGAGGCACTGCATCGTCGCGGACCACCGCGGGTGATCCTCACCATGGGCAGCGAAGGCGTCGTCGCCTGCGACGCCACAGGCTGCCGTCACTTCGCCGCGCTAAAAGTGAATGCCGTCGACACCACCGCCGCGGGCGACACTTTCATCGGTGCCCTGTGCGCCGCACTCGCGAGAGGTGAATCGATGGATGTCGGCATCGCGCTCGGCATCCAGGCCGCAGCACTATGCGTGACGCGCGCCGGTGCGCAAGCCTCGATCCCGCGTCGCGCGGAGCTTCTGTCGCTCGCGCCGGTCGATCGACCGACGACCGTGGCGATTCGCTGAGCTTCAGCCCGGCTTGACCGCCGTGTACTCCGAGAAGATCCCGAGCTCGGTATGGCGGCTCACCTGCTCGAAGCCCGCTTCGCGCAGTGCCGCAAGCACCAGGTTCGGGACGATGCACGCCTCGATGGTGTCCCAGTAGTAGCGCCAGAGTTCGGCCGTGTCGTGGCGATGCGCCACCACCTTTGCGATCACAGGCACCACGCTGCGCATGTAGGCCTTGAGCACCGCGGTGCCGACACGACCTGCCGGCTTGGTGATTTCGAGCACCAGCAGGCGACCGCCCGGACGCAACACACGGAAGAACTCTGCGAACGCCGCGTGCACGTCGGAGATGTGCCGCAGCGCATAGCCCATGCTGACGAAGTCGCAGCTCGCGTCGGGCCGCGGAATCGCTTCCGCGCGGCCTTGCACCAGTTCAACGCCGGGGAGCGACACCTCGCCCATCATGCCGGGGCTCGGGTCGACGCCGACGAGCCGGCCTTGCGGACCGATCAGCTTGACTGCCTCGCGTGCCACCAGCCCCGTGCCGATGCCGACGTCCAGCACTTCGGCGCCCTTGGCCAATCCGGCGCGCTGCAGCGCCGAGCGCCGATACCACGGGCCCGACCCCATCGCGAGCACGCGCTCGATGCGGTCGTAGTCGGGCGCTGTGTCGTCGAAGATGCGGCGCAGGAACCGCTGGTGATCGGCTTCGTCGCCGTAATAGTCGTGCAACGGCGCGTGCGGTGGCAGCACCTCGTTCGAAGCGGTGGGCAAATGCGATTCCTGCATGCGGGCGATTATGGCGACCCGCCAACAAGGCGTCGACTCAGTTCGGGCTTGGCTCCAGCACGAAATCGAAGGCCAGCGTGTGGAAAGGTCTTGCCTGCACGCTCCCGTCCGGAGCAACGCCGTCAGGATGAGATTCGAAATTGCCGATCAGCGAGTTACGGACGCCGAACACCGCATCGCTGTCGAGGTACTGATCGTCGCCGCGAAACACGTGCGTGATCAGCGTCTCGTAGCCCGGCGCCTGGATCATGAAATGCACATGCGCGGGTCGCCACGGGTGCCGCTTGGTGGCCTTCAGCATCGTGCCCACAGGGCCATCGGTCGGGATCGGGTATGCGACGGGCATCACGCCCCGGAACCACAGCCGCCCTTCCGCATCGGTGCGAAACACCGCGCGCCCCTGGGGCCGGTCGAGGTCCGCGCGCTGCACGTCGTAGAAGCCTTCGGCATCGGCTTCCCACACGTCGACCTGAGCATTGGCGACAGGCTCGCCGTCGCGCCCACGCACCGTCGCGTTGACGAAGAGCGGATCGCCCTTGGCACCGCCCGAGATGTCGTCGCCCAATGCGAGCGTCGGCGCACCGGGGACATGGAAAGGTCCGAACACCGTCGCCTCGGTCGCCTGCGGGCTCTTCGCATGGTTCATGGCCACCGTGAGCATCGACAGCCCCAGCGTGTCCGACAGCAGGATGAACTCCTGCCGCTTGTCGGTGCACTTCTGGCCTGTGGCGGTCAAGAAGTCGATGCCCGCCGCCCATTCGGCCTCGGTCAGTTTCACCTCGCGCGCAAAGTCGTGCATGTGGCGGACCAGCGCCGACATGATCTCCTTCAGGCGCGGATTCGGGCAATCCGCCATCCGCGCGAGCACGGCGGGCGTGATGGTGTCTTCATTGATGTTTCGCATGAGCGTGAAACTCCAGGTTGGATGCGTGGGATGACGGAGCCGCCGGAATCGCGCGCCTGGGCGTTGCAGCATCGCGCAACACCAGCCGCCGCTGCGTCGGGAAGAGTGACCAGCCCCAACGCTGCTGCGCGAATCCCCACAGCCCCTGCTTGAAGAAGATGGTGGTCACGATCGCGAGCAGACCCAGCCCCAGCAGATACCAGGTGCCGTAGTCGCTCAGGAACTTGTTGAGCGCCCAGAAGATGACCGCACCGACGATCGGCCCTTCGATGCGACCGATGCCGCCGATCACCACCATGAAGATCGCGAACGCGGTCCAGTTGACGCTGAAGGCCGCATCGGGGCTGATGCGCAGGTTGCCGACGAAATAGAGCGCACCCGCGAGCCCCGCGCCAAAAGCAGCGACCACGTACACCGCGAGCTTCATCCGCGCGACGGGGATGCCTTGCGATTCAGCGGCGACTTCGTTGTCGCGGATCGCTAGCAGCGCCAGCCCACGCTTGCTGCGCAGGAAGAGATAGACCAGCGCAATCGCCGCGACGACGCAAGCCAGCGCCATCCAGTAGGTGACGCTTTCGCGCGTCGCGCGCTCGATGCCGCGAAGCGCCGTCAGCGTCGTGCCCGAGCCACCACCCACTGCCGACACGTTGGCGAAGCTGAGCCTGAACACTTCGGCGATCACCCAGGTGCCGATCGCAAAGTACCCGCCCGAAAGCCGGAACGCCACGAATGACACCGGCACCGCGATCAGCCCCGCCGCAAGCGCGCCGAGCGGAATGGCAACGAAGGGATTGAGCCCGACGAAGTTGCCGAGCATCAGCATCACGTACCCGCCGAACCCGAAGAAGGCCTGCTGCCCGATGCTCACCATGCCGCCATAGCCCGCGAGCAGGTTCCACATCATCGCGAAGATGAAGTAGCAGGCGATCTCGACGAACTCGCGCATCCAGCTCGATTCGCCCCAGAACGGCAGGCTTGCGGCAAGCAACGCGAGCACGAGCCCACCCACGCCCGCCACACGGCTCATCGGCGTGGCGCGCTCGACTGCGAACGGAAGCGACGGCGTCATGGCGTGCTCAATCCAGTTGCAGGTTGATGCGCTCGGCCACCTTGCCCCAGCGATCGCTCTCGGCGCGCAGGCGTTGCGACGCTTCCTTCGACGTATTCGCGAGCGGGTCGAGATCGAGGATGGCAAGGCGCTCGCGCACCTCGGGCGCCGCCATCGCCTTGGCCACTTCGGCCTGCAGTCGATCGATCACCGCTGGCGGCGTCGAGCGCGGCATCGCCATCATTTCAGCGAAGGTCGCTTCGTAACCCTTGGCGCCGGCCTCGGCGGCCGTGGGCACCGACGGCTGGCTCGCGAGTCGCTTCGAGCCCGACACGACGATCGGCACCAGCTTGCCGTCCTTGATCAACGGGCCCACCACAGGCGATGCGAGGAAGCCGCAAGGCACCGAACCGCCGAGCACATCCTGCATCGCCGGGCCAGGACCGCGGTAGGCCACGTGCTGCATGTTCGCGCCGGTGGTCGAAAGCAGCATCTCCATCGCCATGTGGCCCGGCACGCCCGGGCCGCCCGAGGCATAGCTCATCGGTGCCTTCTTCGCGACCGCGAGCAGCTCCGGCAAGGTCTTCACGCCGACGGAGGGATGGCACACCAGTTCCTGACTGAAGCTCGCAAGCTGCGTCACCGGCACGAAGTCCTCCATCGGCTTGAACGCCAGCTTCTTGTAGAGGTAGGGGTTGATCGTGAACATCGTGTCCGGGCCCACGAGCACAGTATGCGAATCGTTGGTCCGCAGCACTTCCTGCATGCCGATGTTGCCGCCCGCACCGGGCTTGTTGTCGACCACCACCGGCTGGCCGAGCGCCTTCTGCAGGCTCGGCTGGATGAGGCGCGAAATGATGTCACCCGGCGCGCCGGCCGGAAAGGCGACCACGAGGCGCACCGGCTTGGTCGGCCATGCGCCATCGGCGGCCGCGGCGCCGAGCGGCAGCATCGCGGCACCGGCGAGCGCGGCGGTCAGGGTTCTGGCAATGAATCGCATGAAGTCTCCGTTGTGTCTGTCTTTTGGCAGCGCTCACCAGGCGCCGATGAGAATGCCGGCGTCTCGCTCGCGCCTGTTCCAGGCCGCGATCGCGGCCGGCGCGATGGTGGGAAAGCGGTGGCGCGCCCGCAGCCAGGCAAAGAGCCGCGCGAGCATCTGTTCACGCACCGCCGCATGCGCGGGGTCGCGTCCGAGATCGACCAGTTCCTGCGGATCGTTCTCGAGGTCGAAGAGCATCGGCGGCAAATCTTCGAAGTGCACGAACTTCCAGCGCCTGTCGCGCAGCATCGTCATGTGGCAGCGCTCCACGGGCTGCCCGATCGGTAGACGCACCGTATCGCGGAAGGCGTAGCTGTTCTCGCAGACGACGAACTCCTTGCCGGATGCCCCCTCGTGCGCGTGGACCAGAGGCAGCAGCGAGGCTCCTTCGAGCCACTGCGAAGGGCGCTCGATGCCCAGCGATTCGAGCACCGTCGGCACGATGTCGATGCACTCCACCAGCGCATCGCTGGCGGTGCCGCGTGTAGCGTCGGCCTCCACGCGCGGATCAGAAACGATCAACGGCACGCGCACGATCGGCTCGTGGAACAGCTCCTTCTCGCCGAGCCAGTGATCGCCCAGATAGTCACCGTGATCGCTCGTGAAGATCACCAGCGTCTCCCGATCGATGCCCTGCTCGTGCATGAACGCGAACAGGCGTCCGAGCTGGTCGTCGACCTGCTTCACGAGCCCCATGTAGGTCGGGATCACGGTGCGGCGCACTTCGTCGCGGCTGAAACTCTCGCTCGCTGTGTCGCGACGGAAACCTTCGAGCACCGGATGCGCGCCCTCGCGCTCTGCATCGCTGCGAACTGCCGGCTGCACATCGTCGGGCCCGAACATGTCGTGATACGGCGCGGGAACGACATAGGGCCAGTGCGGCTTGATGTACGACAGGTGCAGCACCCACGGCGTGTCGCCCGCTTCCCTCATGAAGTCGATCGCGCGGTCCGTGGTGTAAGGCGTTTCGCTGTGCGGCTCCTCGATCGCGGCGGGCTTGTCGGCCCAGCGCATCTGCCAGCCGCTCAGGATCTCGCCGTTGGGCCCGCGGCCCGAATTCGCGAAGTCGTGCCATGGGTTGTCGGACACATAGCCGCGCTCGCGCAGCCAGTCGCAGTAGGCATTGCCGCTGACCTTGAAGCCCGGCGGCCAGATGCCGTCGTCGCGTGCGTAAGGCTCGAAGCCGCCTTCCATTGCGAGGAGGCCTTCACCCTGCGTCACGTCGATGCCGAGCCGCTTCGCGCCTTCGACATCGGCTTCCACGTGCGTCTTGCCGACCAGCGCACAACGCACGCCGTGCGGCCGAAGATGTTCGCCGAGCGTCTTCTGCCCGACCGACAGGGGCACGAAGTTCCACATCGCGCCATGGGTGCTGACGTAGCGGCCGGTGTAGGTCGACATGCGCGATGCGCCGCACACAGAGCCTTGCACGTAAGCGCGGTCGAAGCGCACGCCACGTGCTGCCAATGCATCGATATTCGGCGTGTGCAAGCGCGGATGGCCGTAGCACGACAGATAGTCCGCACGCAGCTGGTCGCACATGATGAACAGCACGTTGCGAAGCGCGCGTGGGGCTTTGGAAGAAGTCACGTCTTTCATGGATGGCTCAGCGCGTTTTCGGGAACAGCCCCTGCGGTCTCAAGACCAGGATCAGCAGGAACACGAGATGCCCGACCCAGATGCCCCAACCCGGGTCGAGACGAAAGCCGATCTGCTGCGTGATGCCGAGGATCATTGCGCCGGCCAGCGTGCCCCAGAAGGAGCCCATGCCGCCGATGATCACGGCCTCGAACGCGAAGAGCAGCAGCAGCGGCCCGTCGGAAGGCGACACCGTCGTTCGCATGCCTTGCAGCGCACCGGCGATGGCGATCAGCACGAAGGCGATGGCAGTGGCCAGCGCATAGACCTTCTTCGCATTGAGGCCCATCAACTCCGCGATCTCGCGGTCGTCCGACACGGCGCGGAACGAACGCCCGAGCGATGTATTCGCGAACAGCCACTGAAGTCCTCCTGTTGCCACGAGGGCGATCGCGAGGACGATCAGCGGCAGCACACCCACCGACAGCGACTCGCCCAGATGCAGCCCCTGCGTGTTGAGGCCACCCGTTTCGATCGAACGAGGATCGGCGGAGAACAGCTCCAGCAGCAGGTTCTGAATGACGATCGACAACCCGAAGGTCACGACCAGCGAAGGCAGCGGATCCTTGCCCAGCGTTCCGTTGAGCACATAGCGCTGCAGCACATAGCCGAAGCCGAAGGCAACTGGCAATACCGCGAGCGAGATCAGCAGTGGCGCATCGCCGAACAGCGACGTGCCCGCGATCACCGCGAACGCGCCGAGGATGATGAAGTCGCCCTGCGCGGTGTTGGTGAGGCGCATGACGCCGAACATCAGCGACTGCCCGAGCGCGAACAGCGTGTAGAGGCCGCCGAGCAGCACGCCCTGGACGATGGTTTCAAGCACTGGATGTCTCCCCGCTCAGAGGCCGAAATAGGCCTGCGAAATCTGCTCACGCGTGAGCGCATCGGAACGCCCTTGCAGCGACACGCGGCCTTCCTGCAGGCAATAGATGCGCTTTGACACACGCTGCGCCATCGTCACGTCCTGCTCGACGATCACCACCGTCATGCCTTCGCGCACCAGCGTCGGCATCGCCGCATAGATCTCGTGGATCACGATGGGCGCGAGGCCCAGCGAGAGTTCGTCGCACAACAACACATCGGGGTTGCTCATCAGCGCGCGGCCCAGCGCGACCATCTGCTGCTGCCCACCCGAAAGCGCGGTGCCCGGATTGCTTCGCTTCTCGGCAAGAATCGGGAACAGCTCGTAGACGCGCTTCAGGTTCCAGGGCCCCTTGCGTGCGCTGAGTCCGCCGATCTGCAGGTTCTCCTCGACGCTCAGGCTCGGAAAGAGGCGCCGGCCTTCCGGCACCATCGCGAGGCCCCGGCGCACGATCTCACCCGGCGGCAGACTTCCGATCGCCTCACCCTTGAACTGAATCGCATCACGCGGTGCGCGCACCAGTCCCGTGAGGCACTTGAGCAAGGTCGACTTGCCCGCGCCGTTCGCGCCGATGATCGCGACCACCTCGCCCTGCGAGAGCGAGAAGTCGACGCCGAACAGCGCCTGCGCGTCGCCGTAGAACGCCTTCAGCCCTTGCGTGGAAAGCAATGCCGTCATGCCTCCACCCCCATGTAGACGCGCCGCACTTCAGGGTCGTTCATCACCGCGTGCGGCTCGCCTTCCGCGAGCTTCTGGCCAAAGTTGATGACGAAGAGCCGGTCGGCCAGCGAGAGCAACGCGTGCACCACATGCTCGATCCAGATCATGGTCACGCCGCGCGCCTTGATCTGCTTGAGTTCCTCGACGAGTTGCTTTGCCTCAGGCTCTGTGAGGCCGCCCGCGATCTCGTCGAGCAACAACAGCTTGGGCCGCGTCGCGAGTGCACGCGCGAGTTCGAGCCGCTTGCGATCGAGCAGCGTGAGCCCGCCCGCAGGCTTGTTGGCATGCGCCATCAACCCGGTCTGCACGAGCACTTCATGCGCGGTCTGCCATGCCTCCTGCTCACCCTCCTGCGCGCCGAAGCACGCAGCCGTCACGAGGTTCTCGAACACGCTCATGTTGCCGAAGGGCTGCGGCACCTGGTAGCTGCGGCCGATGCCGGCGTGGCAACGCTGGTGCGGCTTGAGCGCGGTGACATCGACGCCGTCGTACTCGACGTGACCCGCATCCACGCGCGCGTCGCCCGAGATCAGGTTGAACAGTGTGGTCTTGCCCGCGCCGTTCGGCCCGAGGATGCCCAGCGTCTCGCCCTCGCTCACCGCAAGCGTGATGTCGTCAGTGACCTTGAGCGCGCCGTACGACTTGCTGACGGCATGAAGTGCGAGAAGGGGCATCGCTCGGCTCTCAAGCAGGCATTGGACGGAGCGTGCCGCCGGTCGGAATGTTCGGCGCAGCCTCGTTGCTCACGATGGTCAGCTCGTACTTGAACTTCTTGCCCTTGCCCCACTGCCCGAGCACCAGCGGCGTCTTGCTGACGTTCTTGAACGGGCCCTGCCCGCCCCACTTCACCGGCCCGACAACGGTGTCGAGCGAGGTCGCAGCCACGGCGTCGCGTACATCCGCGGCCTTCGTCGACTTGGCGCGCGAGAGCGAACTGGCCGCCACTTCGAACAACGCATGCGCGAAGCCGATCGGTTGCGTCCACTGCTTCTTGGTACCGGCCTCGTAGGCTTCGGAAAGCGACTTCGCGGTCTGCTTCGTCAGGCTCGAAGTGAACGGATGCGACGGACTCCACCAGACTTCGGTCGAAAGCCCATCGCCCAGGTCGCCCAACGCTTCGATCGCGCCCGGGAAGAGCAGCGCCTTGCCGAGCGTGATGATCTTCGGCCGGAAGCCCTGCTGCCTGGCTTGCGTGAGGAAGGTCTTCGCATCGGGCGGAATCACCACGCCAGTAACTATCTCCACGCCGCCGCTCTTGAAGGCTGCGATCTGCGCGCTGAAGTCCTGCGTGCCGTTCTGGAAGCGGCCCGGGTCGATGAGCGTGAAGCCCATTTGCGAGAGCGGCTTCGGGAAGCCCAGCTCCTTGTCGCCCCAGGCATTGCCGTCGCCATCGTTCGGGAACAGGCCGCCGACCTTCTTGTTGGTCGGCACCGTCTTCCAGCCGTTGGTGAAATTCATGATGACGTCCTCCAGCCCCCAGAAGAGGTGGTACGTCCAGTTGAAGCCTTTCGCCGGATCGCCCTTGCGGCCGAAGAACCACGGCTGCCACGGCACCACGCTGGAGATGCACGGCAGCTCGTTCAGCTCGCAGGCGTCACTCACCGGATTGGCCGTCTCGGGCGTGCCTGCCGTGAGCACCAGCGCGACCTTGTCCTTGAGGATCAGGTCGTTCGCCACCTCGCCCGCGCGGTTCGGATTCGACTGGCTGTCCTTGAGCACGATCTGCACGGCGTACTTCTTGCCGCCGATCGGGATGCCGTCCTTGAACGCGGCCTTCATTTGGTCGATGACCCACTTGTCGGCCTCGCCGAAGGGCGCGAGCGGCCCGGTCTGCGGCGACACGTAGCCGATCTTGATCGTGTCCGCCGCGAACGCGTGCGGCACGGCACTGGTGGCGGCCAGCGCGGCGGCGGCCTGGGTGAACTGTCTGCGATTCAATGTCATGGTCGTCTCCTTTTCTGTTCTTTCTCTTCCTGCACAAAAAATCGCGGGGATTCAGCGCGGCGGATCGCCGTCGAAGGCGCGCTGCAGCAGCGCACGGATCGCATCGCGCTCGGCGGCTCCGAAGGGCCGCGGGTTCCAGTAGGGGTTGCTCACGGCAATGTCGGCGGCACGGTCGAGGTCTTCGGCCTTCATGCCGATGTCCTTGAGCGCCACGGGTGCGCCGTTGTCGCGTGCCAGTGCCTGCAGGCCGGCGGGTGCGGATGCCGCGCCGAGCGCCTTGGCGATGCGGTCCATCGCGCGCGGAGCCGCTTCGGCGTTGAAGGCGATCGCATGCGGCAGCACCACGGTATGCACTTCGGCATGCGGCAGGTTGAAGCTGCCGCCGAGCGTGTGGCAGAGCTTGTGATGCAGCGCCATGCCCACGCTGCCGAGCACCGTGCCGCAAAGCCAGGCGCCGTAGAGCGCATCGGCGCGCGCCTCGATGTCGTCGGGCTGCTTCCGGATCGCTGGCAGAGCGCGTGCAATCGCAGAGATGCCTTCCTGTGCCATCAAGTCCATCACCGGGTTGCTGTCCTGCGCGTAGAGCCCTTCGGCCGAGTGCGCGATCGCGTTGATGCCGCTGGTCACGCTCAGGCCCACCGGCAGGCTGCGCGAGAGTTCGGGGTCGTAGATCACGGTGCGCGGCAGCACGCGCGGGTCCTTGCCGGTTTTCTTGAGGCCGGCTTCGGTGAGGCCGTAGATCGGCGTCATCTCACTGCCTGCATAGGTGGTCGGGATCGCGAGGATCGGCAGGCCCGAATCGAGTGCGATCGCCTTGCCAAGGCCGGTGGTCGAGCCACCGCCTATGGCCACTGCGCAATCCGCTCCGAGCTTTCTCGCGACCTCGCGTGCTTCACGCGCCGTCTCGATCGGCACATGCATCACCGCGCGATCGAAAACACCTGCGGCATGCGCGCCCAGCATGTCGGCCACGCGCTCGGCCTGCCCCCGCTGCTCGGGCGTCGAAAGCACGAGCGCGCGCTTCGCGCCCAGTGCATCGATTTCCCGGGAGAGATGGCGCAGCGAGCCCGCGCCGAAGACGACGCGTTGCGGATGGCTGGTGTAGACGAAGTCGCGCATGGGTTTCCTTCAACGAACGAAATGGGGTGGAATCTGTGCGTCGATGTTCACCCAAACGCTCTTCACCTGCGTGTATTCGCGCATCGCATCGAAACCCATCTCGCGCCCATAGCCGCTCTGGCCGACGCCGCCGAAGGGCGAGCCGGGGTTCACGCGCTTGTAGCTGTTGATCCACACCATGCCGGCATGCAGGTCGCGCGCGAAGCGATGGGCCCGTGGCAGGTTGGCGGTCCACAGGCCGCTGCCCAGGCCGTAGTCGGTGCCGTTGGCGATCTGCATTGCCTCCTCGTCGTTCTTGAAGGTCAGCACGGTGACAAAGGGGCCGAAGACCTCTTCCTGCGCCACGCGGTCGCGGTACGACTTGGCGCGCACGATGGTCGGCTCCACATAGCAGCCGCGTTGCAGCTCGCCGCCCGGCGCCTTGCCGCCGGCGAGCACTTCACCGCCGTCGCCCTTCGCGACTTCGACGTAGCTCAGCACGCGCTCCTGGTGCAGGGCACTGGTGAGCGGCCCCATCTCGGTTGCGTCATCGAGCGGATTGCCGAGGCGGATCGATTTCGCGAGCGGAAGGAACTTGTCGAGGAATTCGTCGGCGATCTTCTCGTGCAGCATCAGCCGCGATCCCGCGATGCAGGCCTGGCCCTGGTTGTGGAAGATCGCCCAGGCGCTGCCGTTGACCGCGGCAGGCAGGAAGGCATCCTCGAACACGATGTTCGGCCCCTTGCCGCCGAGTTCGAGCTGCACCTTCTTCAGATTGCCCGCGCTTGCCTGCACCACACGCTTGCCGGTCGCCGTGCTGCCGGTGAAGGCGATCTTCGCGATCTCGGGGTGCTCCGCGATGTACTGGCCCACCACGTGGCCCAGCCCTGGCACCATGTTGACCACGCCATCCGGCATGCCGGCTTCGGACATCAGCTCGACGATCCGGAGCGACGTCAGCGGCGTGATCTCGGCCGGCTTCATCACGATGCAATTGCCGGCCGCAAGCGCGGGGCCCATCTTCCAGCTCGTGAACATCAGCGGGAAGTTCCACGGCACCACCTGCCCGACGATGCCCACCGGCTCGCGCAGCGTGTAGTTCAGGAAGCCGGACTCGACCGGAATCGTCTCGCCCTGGAACTTGTCAGCCATGCCGCCGAAGTAGCGGAAGCACGCGGCCGTCCGTGGCACATCCAGTTTGCGTGAGTCGCGCACCGGATGCCCCGTATCGAGCGATTCGAGCCGCGCAAGGTCTTCAGCGTTGGCTTCGATGAGGTCGGCCAGCTTCAACAGGATGCGCCCGCGGTCCGCCGCCGCCATGCGGCTCCAGGCCGGGAAGGCACGCTTCGCCGCGGCCACCGCCTTGTCGACGTCGGCCTTGCCGGCGAGTGCGACCTGCGCGATGGTCGAGTTGTCGTGCGGGTTCAGCGTGGCGAGCGTTTCGCCCGATTCGGCATCGACGAAGCGGCCGTCGATGAAGAGCTGGTGGCGGATGGGCGTATTCAGGCCCGCGGCGTTCTGGATATCTGCGAGGTTCATGGCGTCAGGTTTCATTCGGTCTTGCCGGCAAGCCAGGGATAGCGCCCCGTGTCCTTGCCTGCGTAGTCGGGGTCGAGATAGATGAAGCACCGCTGGATCAGCCAGTCGCGCACTTCGAAGACATCGCACCAGCGGCCAGCGCCCCACTCGGGCACGCCGGCGCGCCAGGGGCCATCCGCGTGCTCGCCGTGGCTCGTGCCTTCGCAGGCGAAGAGATCGGTGTGCGTCATGACCCAGTTGAAGCCCGCGTAGTCGTGCCGGATGGCCTTGCCGCGACTGCCGACATCGCCGAACAGCTTGCCGATCTGCTCCTTGCCGTTCGCGAGTCCCCATTTGGGGAAATACACCTGCGCGTCGTCCGCGAACAGATCGAGGATCGACCCGCCGGTGGACGTGACGCCGCCGTTGTCATAGGCCTTGAGGTATTCGAGGGCCACCGACTTGCGCTGCTCGTCGGTCATGGTTTGACGTGTGAGTGCCATGGTGTGTCTCCTTCTTCGATGACGACTTCGACTGGCGTGACGACCCCCCGGCATGCGGCCGGACGCGGCTGCCGTGTTCGGTCTTTCGCAGTGACGGCCGCGCGAGCCCCCGCGCGGCGTTCGCGTCCGTCCTTAGAACTCCACCGGGATCTCGGGGCTCTCGCCCTTCTGGATCTCGTAGACGAGGCTGGGGGATCCGTTCTCCCAGACCAGCAGCATCGAGCGCTTGGGGCTGAAGCCCTGATGGCGGCAATAGGCGGGCATCGCAGCCATGTCGCCGGCTTTCATGATCACGCGGGCCATGGGCTTGCCGGTGTTCTTGTCGCCGCAGTCCCAGTGAATCTCGTCCGTCATCTGGAAGAACCACTCGACGCGGTCGTTGCCGTGGATGATCGGCAGGATGTGCTCCTCGGTGGTCGGGCACATGTAGCTGTACTTCACGACGGAGGTGAAGCTCGGGTTCCAGGTGACCTGCGACCGGCTCAGGAAGCCGAAGAGATTGAAGGCATGCACTTCGTTCTCGAAGCCCGGCTCGGGATGCAGTTCAGGCTGGGCCTGCGGCACATCGGCAAAGGCACGGTTGATCGGCGCACCGCGCTCGTCGCTGCGCAGGTCGAGGTCGCCCTTGAGGCCGACGCAGCGCGTGGCCAGCTCGCGGGCGCGGGTGATCTTCGCGGTGTTGTTGCCGTTCTTGCGGCCGTACGGTGTGCCGGTTTCCTGCGGCGCGGCAAACGGATCGAAGGTCTGGTTGGTCCAGTCGTCGAGCATCGCCTCGAAGGTCGATCGGATCTGCGCGGTCGGGAAGTTCTCCAGCAGGTCGATGCCGGCTTCCTTCATCGTGCCGTTGTAGCTGCCGGCGTAGAGGTCCACCGACTGGTAGTGGTTGACAGTGCCGACCACGTCGTCGAAGTTGACCCAGCCGTAGAAGAAGCCCCAGGCCACGTCGCGCATCAATGCGCGCAGGTAGTTGCCGACGTCCATCGTGTGGCTCATCGGCCGGCCGTCGCGGGTCTTCCAGGTGATGTGCGCGAAGTATTCGTCACGGTGGAAGCCGAAGCTGCCGAGCGTGAAATCCTTGTAGCCGAGCGTGGCGTCCGGCTTGGACGCGATGACCTTGGCGAGTTCAGCGGGTGCGTTCATGGTGAAACTCCTCGATGCGATGGTTCAGTGCGTCTGGCAGATGTCGGCCCACTTCTCTACCGAGAGGTCGCCCTTGCAGGTTTGGAGGACCACTACGCCCGGATCGCCCGCTACACGGAACTGGTAGGCGGTGTTCTTCGGAAGCAGGCCCTGGTGGCCGCGCGAGAGCTTCATCCAGCCCATCTTCTGGCCCTTGGGCTCGCCCTTCACGAGCACGGCGCCGTTCTTCTCGGTGTCCTGGACGGTCTGGCTCGCGTCGAGCTTCACCAGGTGCACCTCGACGTCGCCGTCCATCACCAGTGCGAACTCGTCGTGTGCGCTGGTGAACCAGGGCGACGTGCCTTCGGCGCGCAGCGCTTCCAGCACGTAGATCTGGTTCTGGCCGAACACCACCTTTTCGTAGGGTTTGCTCTTGCTCGCGATGTCGAAGCAGTTCGAGAACGCGTAGTGACGGACGTCATCGGCGATGGGCTCGACGTGGCCCTTTTCGTAGCTCTTGAGCGAGCCGAAGCGGGTCTGATAGGCAGCGGTCATGTTTGTCTCCTCGGGTGCCAACGGTGCAGCGATCTCGCTGCGGTGATGGAACTTTAGGAAACGGAACCCGCCTTCGGTAGGGACCAAATGCGGGCCGCATTGTTCGGCGAATCCGATCAATCGGCAGGGTTTACCCGGGCATCTCGCCTCGTACAGCGGGCGCTCTACCCCGGTTTCAGGGTCGGCCGGAGAGAACGATGGCCGCCAGCGAAACCGAGACCAGCATCCCGCACACCGAGCCGATGAACCACTTCACCGTGACCTTGTAGGTGGCCTCGTCGTCGTCCTCGACGAGCAGCGCGCGGTAGAGCGTGTAGATCTCGGCGGCGATCGGAATCAGGAGTGCGATGAGCGCAATGACCGAGCGCACGGTCCAGTCGCCGGGTGCTTCGAAGGCCCAGTAACGCACGAAGGAGAGGGAGAAGCCGATGATCACCGTGACCGCGGTAATGATCCCTTCGCGGTAGCCGGGCGGCAGCGGCCGCCTTGCAGCAGGCGCGGAGGCGGGTTCCGGTGCGGGCGGTGGCGTGGCTGCGTCGCTCATGGCTGCAATCTAGTCCGCAATCAGCGTTTCGGGAATCAGCCCGCGATCGATCATCGCCGCGTCCCAGGGTGGCACGCGCGTGAAAGCCGCCGTCAGGTGCTCGATGAAGAGGCGCAGCTTGAACGCGTTGCGCGAGGTCCCCGCATAGACCGCATTGAGCGAGAACGACGACAGCTGATGCTCGGCCAGCACCACCTGCAGGTCGCCGCGCAGGATCGCGTCGCCGGCCACCAGCGTGGGCAGGCAGACGATGCCTGCGTGCTCCATGGCGTATTCGCGCAGCAGATGCACGCTGTTGGTCAGCAATGCCGCGCTCATGTAGAGCGTGATCTGCTCGCCCCCGTGGTGGAAGGTCCAGCGGTCGCGCGTCGGATAGCCCGAATAGAGCCCGAGCGTGTGCTTGTGCAGATCGCGCGGGCTTTCCGGCACGCCATGCGCGCGGAGGTACTCCGGCGTGGCGCAGAACACGCGGCGCACCGGGAAGAGCGGGCGCGACACGAGTTCTGTCGAAGCGGCCGGGAAGATCTGGAGCGCGCAATCGACGCCGGCCTTGACCGGGTCGACCACCGCATCGCTCACGATCAGCTCGAGGTGGATGTCCGGAAAGCTGACCTGGAATGCGCGCAGCAGCGTCGCGAAATGGCCGAGCACGAAGCCGGTCAACGCATGGATGCGCAGCGTGCCCGTCGGACCGGCACGGGCGTCGCGCATCTGGTCCATGATGTCGTTCGCTCGCCCGACCAGCTCGGTGCAATCGCGCAGGAAGGCCTGCCCCACGTCGCTGAGCCGCACCACGCGCGTGCTTCGGTGAAAGAGCGGCGCACCGACGTGGTCTTCGAGCTGCTTCACGCGAGTGGTGACTACCGACTTCGCCACGCGCATCTGCCGCGCCGCTTCCGCAAAGCTCTGGGTCTGCGCGACGCGAACGAAGGTCTCGATGTTTTCCAGGCGATCCATGGGCTGGCAATGTAGCCGTGCGACGCGCGATGTGGGGTGAGGGTCGGTGCTAATCTCCGTCCATGTTCAATCCCACCCAGGAAGAAGTCCGTCGCTTCTTCTGCGAAGTCTTCGCCAAGAGCCGAAGCGGCCAGCCGATGGAGGCGCTCGAGATCATCGCTTCCCGCTGGATCGACGAGCACCCCGAATACCACGCCGACCTCGAAGATGCCGATGCGGCGGTTGCGCGCATCTATGACGGCAAGGACGGGCGCGAGAACCCGTTCCTGCATCTGTCGATGCACCTGTCGATCAGCGAACAATGCTCCATCGACCAACCCCGCGGCATCCGGCAGGCGGTCGAGCTGCTGGCCAAGCGGCGCGATTCGCTGATGGATGCGCATCACGAGGCGATGGAATGCCTCGGCCAGATGATGTGGGAGAGCCAGCGCGCCGGCCGTCCACCCGACGGCGACGGCTACGTGGCCTGCGTCCAGCGCCGGGCGACAAGAGACTAACTACCCCCATGAACAACAAAGCCCGCTCGAAGCGGGCTTTGTTTTGAGTACCTGCCTAAGCGGGGACTACTTGGATTCGTGGAAACGCGA
Organism: Variovorax sp. Sphag1AA; assembly: GCF_014192575.1. Taxonomy (GTDB): domain Bacteria; phylum Pseudomonadota; class Gammaproteobacteria; order Burkholderiales; family Burkholderiaceae_C; genus Variovorax. Next base: position 199,248 of record NZ_JACHYC010000005.1, read on the forward strand.
TTCCGGCACCGTCTTCAGGTCACCCGGCAGCGAGCTGATGTAGCTCGTGAGTTCCTTGATTTCCGCATTGGTGAACTTCTTCGCCTGGCTGCCCATGACGGGGTGCGAGCGGCCGACCTGCAGGCGGTTCTGGACCTTGTACGACTTCAGCGCGACATAGAGATAGTCGGCGTGCTGACCGGCAAGCTTCGGCACCGAGCCGTCGTTCGGCGTGTTGAAGTTGGCGCCGTGGCACTTGGTGCAGGAGTTGTCCTTGTCGCGCGCGATCAGGTCGGCAACACGCGGGCTCGGTGCGGCGGCGGTGGCCGGCGGCGGGGCGTCGCCTTCCTTGAGGCCCAACTGGCTGTAGTAGGCGGCCAGATCGGCCATGTCCTGCTCGGTCAGGGTGTCCGCGATGGCGTGCATCGTGGGGTGCTTGCGCTCACCGCCCTTGTACTGGGTGAGTGCCGAGATGATGTAGGAAGCGCTCTGGCCCGCGATCATCGGGACCTTGTGGATTTCAGGAAAGCTGGCCTGGTACCCGATGATGCCGTGGCATCCCATGCACATGGCGACCTTCTTGGCGCCTGCCTCCGCGTTGCCGGTGATCTTCTGTGCCTGGGCGGAGACCGTCACGCAAGCGACAGTGAAGGCAAACATCGTGGTCAACAACTTCTTCATTTTGCGCGCACAATCTCGTGGAGTTTTAGGGCAAATCAACGTTTGATTATATGGGTCGCCCTTTTAGGAACCCATGCAGGAGTCTCCCTGAGAGACTCGTCTCGCGAATCGATGTTGTGTTCCCCCAACCAACCATCCCGCTCGAAGCCATCCATGAAATTCAAGGGTTCTGACAACTACGTCGCCACACAGGATCTGATGCTCGCGGTCAACGCGGCCATCACGCTGAAACGACCACTGCTCGTCAAGGGCGAGCCGGGCACCGGCAAGACGATGCTCGCCGAAGAAGTGGCGCAGTCGCTCAACCTGCCGCTCCTGCAGTGGCACATCAAGTCCACCACGAAGGCCCAGCAGGGTCTCTATGAATATGACGCGGTGAGCCGCCTGCGTGATTCGCAGCTCGGCGACGAGCGCGTGAAGGACATCCACAACTACATCGTCAAGGGCGTGCTGTGGCAGGCGTTCACGGCGGACGAACCGGTGGCGCTGCTGATCGACGAAATCGACAAGGCCGACATCGAATTCCCGAACGACCTGTTGCGCGAACTCGATCGCATGGAGTTCTACTGCTATGAGACGCGCGAGCTCGTTCGTGCCAAGCACCGGCCGGTCGTCTTCATCACCTCCAACAATGAGAAAGAACTGCCGGACGCATTCCTGCGCCGCTGCTTCTTCCACTACATCAAGTTCCCGGATGCGGAAACGATGAAGAGCATCGTCGCGGTGCACTTCCCGGACCTCAAGCAGGAACTGCTGACGGCGGCGATGAAGACGTTCTACGACGTGCGCAATCTCCCCGGCCTGAAGAAGAAGCCTTCCACGTCCGAACTGCTCGACTGGCTCAAGCTGCTGGTCGCGGAAGACATCCCGCTCGAAGCGCTGCAAAGCAAGGACGACAAGGTCGCGGTGCCACCGCTCGTAGGTGCGTTGCTCAAGAACGAACAGGACGTGACGCTCTTCGAGAAGCTCGTCTTCATGCAACGCCACAACCGCTGAGGCGTCGCGATGGCGTTTGTCGAACCCGTCACGCTCAAGGCGCGCGGCATTGCGCTGGTGCCGCTCACGCTCAGTCATGAAGAAGGCCTGCGCGCAGCGGCGGCCGATGGCGAGTTGTGGAAGATCCGCGTGACCTCGGTGCCCGAGCCGCACGAGACGCGCATGTACATCGAGAACGCGCTGAAGATGCGCGACGATGGCAACCGCTTCGCCTTCGCGGTGACCGACGAAGCCACTGGCACTGTGCTCGGCAGCACGAGCTACCACGACATCCTGCCCGCCGTGAAGCGCGTCGAGATCGGCTACACCTGGTATGCCAAGCGCTGCCAGCGCACGCACATCAACACCACCTGCAAGCTGCTGATGCTCACGCACGCCTTCGATGCGTTGGGCTGCCATGTAGTGGGCTGGCGCACCGACAACTTCAACCACGCGTCGCAGCGCGCCATCGAACGCCTCGGCGCGAAGAAGGACGGCGTGATCCGCGGCCACGCGCTGCGCCGCGACGGCACGATCCGCGACACCGTGATGTACAGCCTGCGCTCGGGCGAATGGCCCGAGGTGCGCGCGCAACTGAATTACCTGCTGGACAAGCCCCGGCCTCCTGCACAGGAGTGATTCGCCATGCTGATCGACTTCTTCTACACGCTGCGCTCGGCCAAGCTGCCGGTGTCGGTCAAGGAATACCTGACCCTGCTCGAAGCGCTGCAGGCCGATGTCGTCGGTCCCAATTCCGATGACGCCTTTGGCCTCGACGACTTCTACTACCTCTCGCGCACCGCACTGGTAAAGGACGAGAAGCACTACGACAAGTTCGACCGTGCTTTCGCCGCCTACTTCAAGGGCGTGGAGATGCTGGCCGACTTCACCAAGGAAGTGCCGCTCGACTGGCTGCGCAAGACGCTGGAACGCGAGTTCACCGCCGAGGAAAAGGCCAAGATCGAGAAGATGGGCTGGGACGAGCTCATGGAGACGCTCAAGAAGCGCTTCGAGGAGCAGAAAGAGCGCCACGAAGGCGGCAGCAAGTGGATCGGCACCGGCGGCACTTCGCCCTTCGGCCACGGCGGCTACAACCCGCAGGGCGTGCGCATTGGTGGTGCTGGCAAGAACCGCAGCGCAGTCAAGGTCTGGGAACAGCGCGCCTACAAGGACTACGACGACAGCCAGGAACTCGGCACGCGCAACATCAAGATGGCCTTGCGCAAGCTGCGCAAGTTCGCGCGCGAAGGCCACGAGGACGAACTGGATCTCGACGAGACCATCAGCAAGACCGCCGCCAACGCGGGGTACCTCGACATCAAGATGCGGCCCGAGCGCCACAACAATGTGAAGGTGCTGCTGCTGATGGACGTCGGCGGCACGATGGACGAGCACATCCAGCGCGTCGAAGAGCTGTTCTCGGCCGTCAAGACCGAGTTCAAGCACCTCGAGTTCTATTACTTCCACAACTGCGTCTACGACTTCATGTGGAAGAACAACCGCCGGCGCTACTCCGAGAAGTTCCCGACCTGGGACATCATCCGGAAGTACAACAAGGACTACAAATTGGTCTTCGTCGGCGACGCGACGATGAGCCCTTACGAGATCCTTCAGCCCGGCGGCAGCGTCGAATACAACAACGAGGAAGCCGGTGCGGAATGGATCCAGCGCCTGACGCACGCCTTCCCGAAGTTCGCGTGGATCAACCCCGAGCCGCAGGGCGTCTGGCAATACCGCCAGAGCATTGCGGTGATCCAGCAACTGATGTCGAACCGCATGTTCCCGCTGACCCTGCGAGGCCTCGAGGACGCGATGCGGCTGCTTTCTAAATGAACCGCGCCTGAACTGGCGCGCCTTGCTGTCAGAATCGGCGGGGTGCGTCGGGTTGTTCCATCTCTCACGCCGGCTTGGATGCCGGCGTTGTTGTTTGCAGCCATCCTTCTTTTGCAGGGATGCAGCCTGCTGTCGCAAAAAGAACCCGAGCAACGCGATGCCGCCGACAGCCCGGTGGCGAGCGAATCGAGCACTTCGAGTCGCGAAGCATTCACCGTCGACGTCGAGGCGCCCGGTCCGGTGCAAGACTTCCTCACGCGCAACCTGGAGATCCAGCGCTACCGCAAGCTCAACGACCTCGGGCCGGTCGAGCTTTCGCGGCTGATGGTTGCGGCCGAAGCCAACGCGCGCGAGCTGCTCAACACCATGGGCTACTTCACGCCCACGCTCACGCTCGAGTTGCGCGAAACGCCCGACGGCAAGGCGTCCCGCGAAGTCAGGATCACGGTCGTGCCGGGCGAGATCACGCATGTGAGCGACGTGCAGATCGACTTCACCGGCCCCATCGCGCAGACGACCGAATCGGAAGCTAGGCGCGACGCGATCCGGACCGACTGGCCGCTGCGGGTAGGGCAGCCCTTCAGCCAGCAGGGCTGGGACAACGCCAAGTCGACCACGCTGCGCAGTCTTACCGCCAGGCGCTACCCCACGGGCACCATCGTCACGAGCCGTGCCGAAGTCGATGCCGACAAGAGCGAGGCCCGCCTGAGCGCGACCTACGATTCCGGCCCCGCCTATCGCTTCGGCCCGCTGGTGGTGCGCGGCTACCAGCGCTACGACCCGGATGCGATGCGCCGCATCGCGCGCGTTCCAACGGGGTCCGACTACGACCAGCAGCAACTGCTCGATGCCCAGCAGCGGCTCGCGAGCAGCGGCTATTTCAATTCGGTCTTCCTCACGCTCGACACCACGCACGATGACCCGCTCAACGCGCCTGTCATTGCGCAGGTGCAGGAGGCACCCCTGCAGAAGGTGGTCGCCGGCGTGGGCTACACCACCGACAGCGGACCACGGCTGTCGCTCGACCACATCCACAACCAGATGCCGCTGCTGGGGTGGCGGGCAGTGTCCAGGCTCTATCTCGATCGCGACACGCAATCGCTCGGCACGGAATGGAGCGCCGTCCCGCGCGACAGCGGCTGGCGCACCTTCACGGCGGCACAACTCAAGAGTGAGGTCTCGGGCGACTACAAGGTCGACAGCGGCCGGCTGCGCGGCGGCGAGAGCAAGGCCAGCGACCACATCGACCGAAGCCTCTTCGTGCAGTACGACTACGCGACGAACCACGGCATCAATCCGCCGCCGTCGGCCTCGGCGTTGAGCCTCAACTGGAACTGGACCGGCCGCTATTTCGACAACGCGAACGCGCCGACCCGCGGCCAGGGCATCGCGCTGGAATTGGCCGCGGGCTACACGCTGACTGGGGAACGCCTGCCCTTCACGCGCACCTACGCGCGCTGGGTGGGCTTCATTCCGGCAGGCACCGTGTACAGCGACGACGGCACGCAATCGCGCGGCGCGCGCATTCAGCTCCGATCGGAAATCGGCGCACTCATCGCCAAGGACGCCGCGCAGATCCCCAGCACACTCGCCTTCCTGACCGGCGGCGACACCACGGTGCGTGGGTACAGCTTCCGCTCCATCGGCACAGTGCGGCCGGGCGGCACCGTCATCGCCGGCCGCTATCTGGGCGTGGCGAGCATTGAGTGGCAGCGGCCCTTCGTCTACAACGGCAAGATCACCGACTGGGAAAGCACCGTATTCGTCGACGCCGGCTCGGTCGCGGACAAGGTCGGCGATCTCGAAGCCAAGGTCGGCGTCGGTGTCGGTGCACGCTGGCGCAGCCCGATCGGACCCGTCCAGATCGACCTCGCGTACGGGGTCGACGTGAAGGCGTTCCGGCTTCATTTCCGTTTCGGCTTCACCTTCTGACCATGGCAGACGAGACCCCCGAAACCACGCCCGCACCGCAGAAGCGCTCGCGCCTGCGCCGCGTGTTGCGCGGGCTCGGGTGGTTCGTGGGTGCCCTAGTCACGCTGGTCATCGCACTCCTCGCCGGCGCATGGTGGTGGCTGGGAACGGACGAATCCCTCGCCTTTGCGCTGTCGCGCACCGCGCGCTACCTGCCAGCGGACCAGACGCTCGAAAGCCGGGATGTCTCGGGCTCGCTGCGCGCCGGCGGCCGCATCGGCTGGCTGCGCTGGCAAAGCCCGACGCTCGCGGTCGAAGTGAGCGACGCGCGCATCGGCTGGCAGCTCGCGCCGCTGCTGCGGCGCCGAGTGCAACTGGGCGAAGTCCACGCGGGACAGGTCGTGATCGAGCGGCGCGGCGAGCCCGAAGAAAAGCCGGTCGAGCCGCTCGAGCAGATCGTGTTGCCGGTGCAGATCGAGCTGCCCTTCTCGATCGACGACCTGCGCTGGGTCGGCCCTCCGGCGTTGCAGGCCACCCAACTCGCCGGCAGCTACCGGTACACCAGCGAGCACCATCACGTTCTCGAGATCAACGGTGTGGACGTGGCCGAGGGCCACTACGGCGCGCACGTCGACCTGCAGGGCCCGGCGCCGATGGCGATCGATGCAAAGCTGAACGGCCGCATACGCGCTTCGATCACGAAGGAGAACCCACTCGACGTGCTGGCCAACGCCAGCGTGACCGGCACGCTGTCCGGGGCGGATGCCCGTCTCGCTGTTGCCGCGGACTTGCAGCCCGTCGACGAAAGCGCCGAAGCGCCCATGCGCGCGCAGTTGCGGGCCAACATCGCACCGTGGCAATCGCAGCCGGTCATCGACGCCAAGGCGGAACTCGAAAACGTCGACCTCGCCCGGCTATGGCCCGACGCGCCGGCCACGCTGCTCAGTGGCGACATCGAAGCCGGGCCGGACGCCGCCGCGGGCTGGAAGGTCGCCGCCGATATCCGCAACGTGATCGCCGGCCCCTGGGACGCGGGCAAGCTGCCCATCGAACAGGTCGAGGCGCAAGCCGGGTTCGACGGCACGACCTGGACCGTGCCCGAAGCCACGGTGCATCTCGGCGGCGGCAGTATCGAGGCAGCGGGAAGCTGGAGCCCCGCGCCCGAACCCTGGCAAGCACGCGCCACGGTGCGCGGTGTGCAACTCGGACAACTCCATTCCGACCTCACCGGCGCGCCGCTGGGCGGAACCCTCAAGGCCGATCAGGCAGGCGACACGATCCGCTTCGACGTTGCGCTGCGCGCCGAGGGCGGCGCCGGCGTGCAGGGCGTGCTTCTCGAACGCGCTATCGCTCAGGGCCAATGGCAGAACCAGGTGCTCGACCTGCGAACGCTGCGCATCGAGGCCCGGCACGCGACCCTCGACGGCAAGTTGCAGGTCCAGGTGGCCGAACGAGGCGGCAACGGCAATCTCAGGCTCGTGGTGCCCGGCGGCAACCTGCAGGTGCAGGGCCGCATCGCACCGGCCAGCGGCAACGGGCAGGTGCGCACGCAGATCGATGACGCCGCCGCGCTGCAGCGATGGATCGAAAGCCTGCCGGAGATGGAAAACCTCTTCGCCGGCGCGCGAATGCAGGGCAATGCACGGCTCGAAGCGGGCTGGAAAGGCGGCTGGCAGGCGGTGCAGCGACGCCTTCAGACCGCCACCGAGCCGGCTCCGCGCGGAACCACCGAACCGACCATCGACGCCACGCTGACCGTGCCCAAGCTGGAACTCACGCTTCCACCGACTGAGGGTGGCGAGGCCACCCCCATCGCTTTCGCCAACGTCCGGGCTGAACTGGCGGGCAGCCTTGCCCAATCCACGCTGGCGCTCAAGGGCGAGGCCACCACGAGCACCCGCAAGATCACGCTCGACGCGCGCGGCAGCGGCGGCATCGACCGCGCCAACCAATGGCGCGCGGCGCTGGCCACCTTCAGCGTGCAATTCAAGGACAGCACGCGGCCCGGCCCTTGGACACTCGCGTTGAATCGCGCCTTCAACGCCACGATCCGCTCGGTCAACGGCCAGACGCCGCGCCTCGACATCGAGGCATCGGGCGCCGGCGCGGAGGTGACCGGCCCCCTGCCGGGGACGCTCAAGATCGATTGGCAGCCGCTGCGGTTCAGCCAGAGCGGCTCGGGTGCGACCCGTTCGACGCGACTCCAGTCCAAGGGCCAGTTCCAGGGCCTTCCCATGGCCTGGGCCGAAGCGTTCGGAGAAACCGACACGCTCGAGCGCATCGGCTTCAGCGGCGACCTCATGTTCAGCGGCGAATGGGACATCGACGCCGCGGACACGCTGCGCGGCCATGTGCGCATCAATCGTCAGAGCGGCGACCTGCGCGTGCAGGCCGGCGAAGCGGCGCTTGTCACGCGCGTTCACAGCACCGGCACCGGAGCGCGCAGCGAGATCACCATGGACGCGGCGGGCCCGGGCGTCAGCACGCCGGCCGGATTACGGCAGGCCGAGTTGCGGCTCGATGCCGAGGGCGACACCGTGCGCGGCCTTCTGGCGTGGGAAAGCGAGCGCGCCGGCCAGATCCGCGTGGAGGCGAGCACGCGCCTCCTGCAACGACCCGGCGGCTGGCAATGGGCCCCTGACGCGCCGCTCGCGGGCCGTGTGACCGCGAAGATGCCCAACCTCGGGGTCTGGTCGATGCTGGCACCACCGGGCTGGCGCATCGCCGGCACGCTGCAGGCGGATGCCACGCTCTCGGGCAACCGGAACGACCCACGCTGGAACGGCACGCTCGGGGCCGATCAGCTCGCGCTGCGCGCGCTGGTCGATGGCCTGGACCTCCGCGATGGCCGTCTGCGCGCGACGCTGGCGGGCAACCACGTCGAGATCAGCGAGTTCACCCTCAAGGGCGGCCTCGGAAGCCAGACCCGCATCCCCGGCCAGAGCGGCAACCTCAGCACCGCCGCCAGTGAAGCCGCAAAGGACGGCGGCACATTGACGGTGCGCGGCGACATGGCCTGGGGCCCCGCGCCGGCTCCGGGCGCCGGGAGCGGCATCCGCATGTCGATGCAGGCGCAACTGCGCTCGCTGCGGACCCTGGTGCGATCGGACCGGCAACTCACGCTTTCCGGCGACGTGCAAGCGCGCCTCGAAAACGGCCAGTTCACCGTGCGCGGCGACCTGCGCACCGATCGCGCGGTCATCATCCTGCCGGACCAGACCGCGCCCAGCCTCGGCAGCGACGTTGTGATCCGGTCCGCGGTCCGCGATCGCGAGGCAAAGGAAGAGGCCGAGCGCCTCGCCGAAGCCACCGGACGCCTCGGCGCAAGGCCGCAGACGGCCAAGCCGCCCGATGTGATGGTGACCTTCGACCTCGGCCAGGACTTCGCGGTTCAAGGGCGCGGCATCACGACACGCCTGACCGGCAAGCTCAACATCCAGAGCACCGCCCTGGATGCCCCGCCGCGCGTGACCGGCGAAGTGCGCACCGTCGCCGGGCAGTACCGCGCCTACGGGCAGCAGCTCACCATCGAAACCGGCATCGCGCGGTTCAACGGGCCCATCGACAACCCGCAGCTCGACATCCTCGCCATCCGCCCGAACATCCAGCAGCGTGTGGGCGTGGCCATCAGCGGCACGGCGCAATCGCCACGTGTACGCCTGTTTTCCGAGCCCCAGCTGTCCGACCAGGAAACGCTGTCGTGGCTGGTGCTGGGACGCGCCTCCGCAACCAGCGGCAGCGAATCGGCGGTCCTCCAGCAGGCCGCATTGGCCCTGCTCGGCGGCCTTGGCAGCGGCGGCTCGGGTGGCGGACTGGCGAGCCGCTTCGGGCTCGACGAGATTGGCTTCCGCGGACCGAGCAACGGCGGCGAAGTGAAGGATTCGTCCGTCACCGTCGGCAAACGCATCGCGCGCGACTTCTACATCACCTACGAACGCAGCCTCGCGGGCACGCTCGGCACGCTGTTCGTGTTCTACGACCTCACCCGCAACCTCACGCTGCGCGCGCAAGCCGGCCAGCCCAGCGGCATCGACCTGATCTACACATTGCAGTTCGACTGAACCCGCAAGACCGAACTGGTAAAGTTGCGGGCCTTCGTCCTCGTAGTTCAATGGATAGAACGGGGTCCTCCTAAGACTCAGATACAGGTTCGATTCCTGTCGAGGGCACCACAGACCCGTGGGCGGCCAAATGGCAGATGGCGCGGGGCAGCCGCGATCGCCACAATTCCCTTCATGGACGAGATGGACGATGAGCAGCTCGCCGCTGCTGTCTACGTCTGGCGCACAAAGGCATCGCTGGGCGACCAGGAAGCCGCCGACATTGCGGACATGTTGGAGGCGGAACTGAAAAAGCGGATCGGCCCGACGCCTTCGATGCACGGCGAGTTGTGGACCCGACCCGAACTACCGCAGAAGCGGCGACCATGGTGGCGCTTCTGGTGACGCGACTCAGCTCCCGGAGTCGGCACGCAGACGGAAGGCCAGGCGCTCCAGCGCCTTCATGGCGGCCTCCAGCTCCCCAGCCTCGCGGACAGGCGCGAGATATCGCTCCAAGGTCGACTCTGGTTGCCCAAGGGCGCGACGCTTGCAGTAGACCGCGAACGAAAGATGCCGGCGCTCGAGACCCCTCAGATCGGCAGCCCGCGGCTTCGACATTGACGCGACGATGAGTGCTCTGGCGTAGCCAAGACTTTCGGGCGGCAGGGTGTCCATGCCGCTTTGTCCAACTTCAGGAGCGGCTGCGCAACTCGAACGAAGTGGGGCGATTGTCTTGCGGAGCCCCTTTGCGCGGCCCCAAAAAGAAAACCCGCCGAAGCGGGTTTAAAACAGCCGAGACATGGAAGGCTGTCACAGCCGAGCATCGCAGAAGGGGCTGACCTGGGCCTGAGTTGTGCGGGAGTCGTGCAGGTTTCAAAGTGCATCCGCCCTATTGCGCGCCCCGCCAGCGGCATCTCGCCGGTAGCATGCCGGCATGAGCATCCTCGTTGGCACCGCCTCGTGGACTGACAAGACGCTGATCGAGTGCGGGCGCTTCTACCCTCCGAACTGCAAGACGCCCGAGGCGCGCCTTCGCTACTACGCGTCGATCTTTCCGCTGGTGGAGGTGGACAGCAGCTACTACGCCATCCCGACGCCGATGACGGCGCAGCAATGGGCGCTTCGCACGCCCGACCGCTTCGTCTTCAACGTCAAGGCCTTTCGTCTCTTTACAGGCCATTTCACCGAAACGAAGGTGATGCACAAGGACCTGCAGCTGGCGCTCGGTGCCGGCCGGAAGCTCTACTACAAGGACGTTCCGGAGGAGATCCGCGCCGAGCTCTGGAAGCGCTTCGTCGAGGCCCTAGAGCCACTGCGACTGGCAGGCAAGCTGGGGCTCGTGCACTTCCAGTTTCCTCCGCGATTGAAGTACAGCCAGGAGGCGATGGCGCATATCGAGCGTTGCATCGGATGGATGCCGGACGCCACCCTGAGCATCGAGTTCCGTCACAGGTCGTGGTGGGAGAGCCCGGATCGCACGGCCAGCACGCTGGCGTTCCTGCGGGAACACCGCTTGGTGCACACCATCGTCGATGGCCCCCAGGGTGCCGACAACAGCGTCCCGGCCGTCTGGGAGACCACGCACCCGGACTACCTGCTGCTGCGCCTGCACGGCCGGAACGTCGAAACCTACAACGCCCCGGCCCAGACGGCGGCCGAGCGTTTCGACTACGACTACCCTGACCGGGAACTCGGCGAACTTGCGGCCGAACTGGTGCGGATCGCCTACAGCGTGCGCAACAAGCACATCATCTTCAACAACTGCGATGAAGACAAAGGCCAGCGCAACGGCATGACCTTCCTGAAGATGCTTCTCGCGCATGGCTGAAGACGCCGCGGAAATTGCGCGTCAGCTCCGAGATTTCTCCCAGATGGGCCCGCAGACTGCGTTCCGCGGCCGGAAGTCTTCACAGACCCCTCCACTCCCTCCACCATCCGGCTGTTTCAACCCGCTTCGGCGGGTTTCTTTTTGCCTGCTCGGAACACCACTTGCGGGTTTTCCCTGCCCGCTGGGGACAAGTTTGGGGAAAACAGCACTGGATTCGCATCGGATCGACATCTGGAGCGGCCCCGAACACGATGCTCATGAAATAGGCAGCGGGCCGCAGAGGCTACTGTCACGCAAGCGCGGCTAGAATTCAACGTCCATGCCCCGCTGGCTCATTGCCTCTTTGATCGTCTTTTTGCTTTCCTGCTTCGGCTTCGCGGCCACCGCGCAAGACAGGACGAGCGGATTTCACCATGCGGATGAATGCAAGGTGACGGTGGCATCGATTCAGCACGACACGACCCCGGCCGACGATGCAGCCGCGCAGGACGAGATCGCGAATCTCGACGAAGGCGGGTCCGATTTCACCGAATTCCTCACGGGCGTTCGCCCGCTACTCGTCCCGGCCGTCGCCGCGGTATGGCCTCCGCGCCTGACAGCACTGACTGCGCCCCCGCCTCTGCTCGAACGGCCCAAGCGGCCGCCTCGGGGCACCTTCCTCCTCGTCTAGCTCGCCGCTTCGGAGGCCGTTCGGCCTTCGATTTCCCGATGCGAGCACCTTGCATCGCAGCACTCGTGCGCGCGATGCGATCGATCCGGCGGTCCACCGCCGACCCCATCAGGAATGTAGGAAGGAATCAACGATGCGTCTCACCACCAAAGGCCGCTTTGCCGTGACGGCCATGATCGACGTGGCGCTCCAGGGCTCTGCAGGGCCAGTCAACCTCGGCTCCATCAGCCGGCGACAGCGGATTTCGCTGTCGCATCTCGAACAACTCTTCGCCAGGCTGCGTCGCCATGATCTGGTCGAGTCCACGCGCGGCCCCGGCGGCGGTTATTCGCTCAGCCGCAGACCGACAGAAATCACCGTCGCGCACATCATCAAGGCCATCGATGGCGACGGCCAGGAGAAGACCTCGCCCCGGCATCCCCCGCTTCCGGGCGCGGTGAACCGGCACGCCACTGATGAACTCTGGGCCTCGGTCAGCCAGCGCGCACTGGAGTTTCTCGACACCGTCACGCTGCAGAGCCTGGTGGACGAGCAGATCGCGCGCGGTGTCGAGGTCGAACGCGAGCGCAGCGTGCGCCGCGACCCGCTTCCCACGACACGCGTGAAGCCCGCACCAATCAACGCGCCGAACTCGGTGTTCGCACTCGGGGCGATGCTCGCGAAGCGCTCCTGACGCCGCACGGCGGTTCCGAGGATGCGAAGCCGGCGCCCCGCTCGGGACTTCGGCCGGGCGAGCGCCTATGCTTCGCATCTCCATGACCGCTTCCATTTCCAGCCCTCACGATCTCGCGGTCCTCATTGGCCGCTTCCAGCCGTTTCACAACGGCCATCTTTCACTCCTGGAACAGGCGCTTCGTCTTGCGCCGCGTGTCGTCGTGGTGATCGGTTCGGCCTTCAGCGCGCGCTCGCCGAAGCTGCCTTTCGACTGGCTCGACTGCGCGCGGATGATTCACGCTGCGGTCCCTGAATCCGAACGCGCGCGCATCCTCTGTGTGCCGGTGCGCGATCACTTCGATGAAGCGCGCTGGGTGCGCGCGGTGCGCAGTGCGGTCGCGCAAGTTCTTGCGGAGCACCATGTGGCACCGCCCGCGTCGACAGTGCTGCTCGGCCACTTTCGCGATCCGACGCGCGACTACCTGCGTGACTTTCCGGACTGGACGCTGCACACGCTGGAAGGCACGCCGATCCGGCGGGCCAGCGCGCTGCGCGATGCCGTGTTCTCGCGCGGCCAAGACGGGCTCGCCGACATTTCCGCGGAGGTGCCAGCCGGCACTGTTGATTTCCTGAATGAATGGATCGCTCGCCCCTCGTTCGAGAACTTGCGTCAGGAAGCGGCCATCCTGCGTGAGTACGACATCGCGTGGTCGGTCGCACCCTATCCGCCGGTATTGGTCACTGTCGATTGCGTCGTGAAATGCCGCGACAGCGTGCTGGTGATCCAGCGCGGGCACGCACCCGGCAAGGGTCTCCTCGCGGTGCCGGGAGGATTTCTGGAACAACGCGAAACCACATTCCAGTCGGCCCTGCGCGAACTCGAGGAAGAAACGCATCTCGCAGTCCCGCACGCAACGCTACAGAGCTGCCTCAAAGGTAACGACGTGTTCGACCGCCCCGACCGGAGCCAGCGCGGCCGCACGATCACGCACGGCTTCTTTTTCGATCTCGGCGACCGCGAACCGCCGTCCATCCGCGCGGACGACGATGCCGCGGCGGCGAGCTGGATGCCGATCGATCAGCTCTGCGCGAGCGAAGAACGCTTCCTGGACGACCATTTCCAGATGCTCGACCACTATCTGGCGCTGCTGCCGCGCTAGGCCGCCTGTAGGCACGCGCCGACGCAGTCCCCCAATCTTCTCCGGCAGCGGAGGCGCCAACCGGCGCCTATTCTGTTTTCAAACACACACCGGACCTCCGTGGATGGAAGGCATCATCCTTCCATGGTTCCGTCTGCGTGAGGTGACTGGCTTGCCGAATTGAGTTTGAGTGTTGAGCGACGATTCCTCCTCCCGGCGCATCCCTGCGCCGTTCTACAGCGCCCTCCGGGGCGCTGTTTTTTTGGTGGATCGAGAAGCCGCCGAGTCGCGCTACTTCATGTCGCGACGCAGATCCTGCACATCGGCGTGCAGGCTCTTCGCCCAGGCTCGCCGGTCGCGCCCATGCGAGGACTGGGCTTCGCCGAAGCGCACGATGGCCAGCAGCGGCGGCGACTTGAGCGTGTTCCAGACGGATGAAAGCAGGTTGTCGTCGCCGATGTAACGCGGCGCATAGCTCGTCTCGCCCGACTCCGCATCGGCAAATCGCAGAGCGGCAGGTTGCACCGGTGCGCCGGAAGAAATCGCCGCCTGCAGCAGATTGGCATGAAAGGGAAGCAGCACGTGGCCGTCGCTGGTCGTGCCTTCGGGGAAGACCGCAATCACGTCGCCGTCACGCAGTGCTTCGGCCATGTGGTGCACCACCCGCATGGCGTCGCGTCGCCGCTCGCGCTCGATGTAGAGCGAGCCGGCGCCGTCCGACAGCGTGCCGATCACCGGCCACTGCCGCACGTTGGACTTCGAAACGAAGCGCACATGCCGCGCCGCGTGGATGGTGAGGATATCCAGCCACGACAGGTGGTTGCAGATCAGCAGCACCGGCCCATGCGCCGGCGGCGTGCCCTGCACAGTGAGCCGGATGCCCATGAGGTTGAGCATGCGCTCGGCCCAGCGCTGGACGTGCGCCTCGCGCTCCGCCACCGACAGCGACGGAAACTTCGAGCGAATGATCCACCAGCCCCGGGACACATGCGCGATGGCGCGCAGCAGTTTCAGGCTCGCGGAAAGTGCGTGCATCGTGTTGGGAAAAGCCCGATCAACCGTGGACGACGCGGCCGCCGACCACCGTGAAACGGGCGCGTCCATGCATCGCGTAGCCGCCGAACGGCGTGAACTTGCCCTGGCTGCGAAGCGCATCGGGCGTGACCTGCCATTCATGCGCAGGATCGATGACGCACAAGTCGGCCACGCCGCCCTGCGCCAGGCGCCCCACGCCCTCGGAGCCGATCAGCCCCGCGGGCGCGGCCGTGACGACCTCGATCGCGCGCATCAATCCGGCGCCGCTCTGCTCGCCCCATTGCAGCGCCAGCGGCAGCAGCAGCTCGAGGCCTGTCGCGCCCGCTCCGCTCTCGGCGAACGGCAAGGTCTTCTCATCGGTTTCCACGGGCGTGTGGTCGGAGACGAGCGCATCGATGGTCCCGTCCGCCAGTCCCGCAGAGAGCGCATCGCGGTCGCGCTGTTGCCGCAGCGGCGGGCTGAGCCGCGCGCGGCTGTCGAAATAGCCGATGTCGGTGTCGACGAGATGCAGCGAATTGATGCTCACGTCGCAGGTCAGCGGCAGACCTTCTGCCTTGGCTGCGCGCACCTGCGCCACACCGGCCGCGCTCGAGAGCCGGCACAGATGTACGCGCGCACCGGTCGCGCGCACGAGCTCGACGATCGTGAAGATGGCGATCGTCTCCGCCGCCACCGGCACGCCGGCAAGGCCGAGGCGTGTCGCAAGCGGTCCGCTTGCTGCAACGCCCTTGCCGAGATCGCGATCCTGCGGACGCAGCCACACCGCGTAGCCGAACGTGCTCGCGTACTGAAGCGCGCGCAGGAGCACCTGCGTATTGCCGAACGGCACATCGGCTTGGCCGAAGCCCACGCAGCCGGCCTCGGTGAGCGCGGCCATCTCCGTGAGCACTTCGCCCGCCAGCCCGCGCGTGAGCGCGCCCTGAGCGAACAGGCGCGCGCGCTGGAGCTTCTCGGCGCGGAACTTCAGCATCTCGACGAGGCCCGGCTCATCGAGCACCGGGTCCGTGTCGGGCGGGCACACGAGGCTGGTCACGCCTCCGGCCACCGCTGCGGCCATTTCGCTGTCGAGCATGCCTTCGTGCTCATAGCCGGGCTCACGCAGCCGCGCCGCGAGATCGACCAGCCCCGGCACGACGATGCACCCTTGCGCATCAAGCGTGCGGTCCGCGCGGAAGTCGCTGCCGACATTGCCGATGGCGACGAGCTTGCCGTCAGCAATCGCCACGTCGGCCTTCTTGTCGAGCCTGGACGCCGGGTCAACCACGCGCCCATTGATGATCTGAATATTCATTGTTCTGTCCTCTGTCGAGCGCAACCCGGGCATGGCTAGGCTTCATTCCCTGCGACGATGCTCATCACGGCCATTCGGACCGCGATGCCGAAAGTGACCTGCGGCAGGATCACGCTCTGCCGCCCGTCGACCACGGCGGAGTCGATCTCCACACCGCGATTGATCGGACCCGGATGCATCACGATCGCATCCGGTTTCGCGAGTTGCAGCTTGTCCGGCGTGAGCCCGTAGGTCTTGAAGAATTCCTGCGACGACGGCAGCAGCGCACCGCTCATGCGCTCGTTCTGCAGACGCAACATGATCACCACGTCGCAGTCCTTGATGCCCTCTTCGAGCGAGTGGAAGACCCGCACGCCCATCTGAGCGAGGTCACCTGGCACCAGCGTCTTGGGGCCCACCACGCGCACTTCGGCGCAGCCGAGCGTGGTCAGTGCATGGATGTCGGAACGCGCCACGCGCGAATGCAGCACGTCACCGACGATCGCCACCGTGAGGTTCGCGAAGTCCTTCTTGTAGTGACGAATCGTGTACATGTCGAGCAGGCCCTGCGTCGGATGCGCATGGCGTCCGTCGCCGGCATTCACCACGTGCACATGCGGCGCGACGTGCTGCGCGATGAGGTAGGGCGCGCCCGATTCGCTGTGGCGCACGACGAAGAGGTCCGCCGCCATCGCGCTCAGGTTGGCGATGGTGTCGAGCAGCGATTCGCCCTTGGAGGCCGACGAACGCGAGATGTCGAGGTTGATCACGTCGGCCGACAGCCGCTTGGCCGCGATCTCGAAGGTGGTGCGCGTGCGCGTGGAGTTCTCGAAGAACAGGTTGAACACGCTCTTGCCGCGCAAGAGCGGCACCTTCTTGACCTCGCGGTCGCTCACGCTGGTGAAGTTCGCGGCGGTATCGAGGATGTGCGTGAGGATGTCTTTCGGCAGGCCCTCGATCGAGAGCAGGTGGATCAGCTCGCCGTTCTTGTTGAGCTGCGGGTTTCGTTTGTAGAGCATTACTTGTTGTCCTCCACCTTGAAGCTGAACGCGCCGGAGTCTGCGCGAGCGAGCGCGAGCAGCTGCGTCGCCGGCAGCTCGAGCTTCTGGGCTGCAAAGTCCGCAGCGACCGGAAGCTCACGGCCTCCGCGATCGATCATGACGGCGAGGCGCACTTGCGCCGGGCGGCCGAAGTCGAACAGCTCGTTGAGCACCGCGCGGATGGTGCGGCCGGTATAGAGAACGTCGTCGAGCAGCAGCACATCGGCGCCGTCGACATCGAAAGGCAGCGAAGTCTGCGCGCTCGCCGAGAGACCACGACGCGCGAAATCGTCGCGGTGCATCGCGGACGAAATGATGCCGGGCGCGCCAGCAAGGCCGAGGTCTTTCTGCAGGCGCTCGACCAGCCAGGCACCGCCGGAGGTCACGCCGACCAGGCGCGTGTTGTCGCGCATCAGGGATTTCACGCCGCGCAGCAACTCGACGTAAAGCGCCTCGGCGTCAGGGATGGAGTTCACGGAAGGCTCCTCAGGAACTGTTCAAGAATGATGCAGGCCGATGCGGCATCGGCGTCGCGCGCGCCCGAGGCGAGCGCCTCGGTCGTGCTGTAGCGTTCGTCGACCTCGTACACCGGCAGCTTGAAGCGGCCGTGCAATTGGCGCGCAAAGCGCTGCGCCGCGCGGGTGTTGTCGTGGGGCGCGCCGTCAGGATGGCGGGGCACGCCGACGACCAGCGCGTCGGGTTGCCACTCGCGGATGCGCGCCTCGACCTGCGCAAAGCGTGCGTCGCCTTCGGCCTTGATGGTGGCTTGCGGCGTTGCGGTCTTCAGCAGGCGATTGCCGCTTGCCACGCCGGTGCGCTTCTGGCCGAAGTCGAAGGCCAGAAAGCTTTGAAAGTGGGAAGGAACGGAAAGCGGAGGGGCTGCGCCGTCAGGCATCGCCAATCCACTCATGCATGCCCCGCGTCGGGCGAGAGCGTCCAGGCCTGCAGGCCCAGGAGCGACAGCGCCTTGTCGTAGCGCTGCTCGACGGGGGTATCGAAGATCACGGCCGGGTCGGCACCGACCGTCAGCCAGCTGTTTTCGGCAAGTTCGGATTCGAGCTGGCCTTCGCCCCAGGCCGCGTAACCGAGCGAAACAAGCACCTTGCGCGGACCCGCGCCGGTGGCGAGCGCCTCCAGCACGTCCTTTGAAGTGGTCATTTCCAGCCCACCCGGGATGGTCATGGTGGAGGCGTAGACGGATTCGTTCGGCTGGTCAGCGCGCGCAAAGACCGGTTCGTGGAGCACGAAACCGCGTTCGGTCTGCACGGGGCCGCCCTGGAAGACCGGCGCCTTGCCGATCTCGGGGCTGGAAAGATGCAGTTCGATCTTTTCGAACAGAACGCCGAGGTTGATGTCGCTGGGCTTGTTGATCACAAGGCCGAGCGCGCCGCGCTCGCTGTGCTCGCAGAGATAGACCACGCTGCGGCTGAACGCCTTGTCTTCCAGACCCGGCATCGCAATCAGGAAATGATGCGTCAAGTTCATCGGGGCAGAATCGGAGGCCATGCCGCCGATTTTACTGGCCGTCGACAAGATCTACCCCAAGGGCCTGATGTGGTTTCGTCGCGATCTCCGCGTCGACGACAACGCAGCGCTCTACCAGGCGCTGCGAGCCTGCCGGCAGGTGGTTTGCGTGTTCGTGTTCGACCGCGCGATCCTCGATTCGCTGCCGCGCGCCGACCGGCGGGTGGAATTCATCCGCGAATCGCTGGTGGAGCTCGACGCGGAACTGCACACGCTCGGCGGCGGCCTGATCGTCCGTCACGCAGTTGCGGAAGACGAGATCGCCCCGTTGGCTCACGCGCTGGACGTGCAGGCGGTGTTCGCGAACCGCGACGACGAGCCCGATGCGCTCGACCGCGACGCCAAGGTGCTCGGCGCGCTCGCGAATGCCGGTATCGCCTTTCATACCTACAAGGATCAGGCCGTGTTCGACCGGGACGAGGTCCTGACGCAGGTCGGACAGCCCTATACCGTCTTCACACCCTACAAGCGCGCCTGGCTCGGCAAGCTCGACGCCTTCTACCTGAAGGCGTACCCGGTACGAACCTATACGGAAGCGCTCGCGCGCCCACCCGAGAAGTTCAGGCACGCGGTCCCGTCACTGAAGGACATTGGCTTCGAGAAAACCAATCTCGCCGATTTGGAGATTCCGACGGGCAGCCAGGGCGGCTCGGCGCTGTTCGACGACTTCTCACGACGGATCGACCGCTATCGCGAGGCGCGCGATTTCCCGTCGGTGCGCGGGCCGAGCTACCTGGGCATTCACCTGCGCTTCGGGACGGTATCTGTCCGACAACTCGCGGGCGCTGCACACCAGTTGTCGCAGCAGGGCGATGAAGGCGCGGCAACCTGGCTGGGCGAACTGATCTGGCGCGACTTCTTCTTCCAGATCCTCACGCACCATCCCCACATGGTCGAAGGCGGCAAGAGGCGCAGCTTCAGGCCCGAGTACGACAAGATCCAGTGGCACCACGGCAAGCACGCCGACATGCTGTTCGATGCCTGGTGCGAGGGACGGACGGGGTACCCGCTCGTCGATGCCGCCATGGCGCAAATCAACCAGACCGGCTACATGCACAACCGCCTTCGCATGGTGGTCGCGAGCTTTCTGTGCAAGGACCTCGGCCTCGACTGGCGGCGCGGCGAACGCTACTTCGAGACCCACCTCAACGACTTCGAGCTGTCGTCGAACAACGGCAACTGGCAATGGGCGAGTTCGAGCGGGTGCGACGCCCAGCCCTATTTCAGAATCTTCAATCCCGTCACGCAAAGCGAGAAGTTCGATCCTGAGGGCAAGTTCATCCGACGCTACCTGCCGCAGCTTTCGAAGCTGTCCGACTCGGTGATCCATGCACCGTGGACGGCGGCACCGCTGGAACTGGAAGCCGCAGGCGTCAAGCTGGGCGAGAACTACCCCAACCCGATCGTCGATCACGCCGAAGCGCGGGAGCGCACGCTCCAGCGCTACGCGGTCGTGAAGGAGGCGCAGCGCGACTCGCGCTAGCGCCACCCTCCTCGATCAGGCTACCAACGCTACGGGCAGTTCGACGCCCGTGTAGCTGCGCACGAGACGCAGCAGCTCTTCTTCCGAATACGGCTTGCCAAGGTAGTGATTCACACCCAGCGCGCGCGCATGGTCGTGGTGCTTCTCGGCGATCCGCGAAGTGATCATGATGATCGGGAGATCAGCCAGCGATGCGTCCGCGCGAATGTTGCGCGCAAGGTCGAAGCCATCCATGCGCGGCATCTCGATGTCCGACAGCACGACCGCGGGGCGTTCCTGCTGCAGACGTTCGAGTGCTTGCAGGCCATCCGCCGCCAGCGCCACGCGATAGCCTTCGCGCTGCAGCAGGCGCTGCGTGACGCGTCGCACCGTGATCGAGTCGTCGACCACCAGCACCAGCGGCACCTGTGCAGGGGCCTGGGTCACCGGGGTCGCCGGCTGAGCACCTCCGACCTCCGGAGTCGCAGCGCCACGATTTACCGAAGCCTGGAACGCGCGGGCCTTGTCGCTATGGACTGCCGCCAGCGCGACCGGGTTGTAGATCAGCGCAACGGCACCCGATGCGAGCACCGAGATCGCTGCCATGCCCGGCAGCCGAGAAAGCTGAGGGCCGAGGTTCTTCACCACGACTTCCTGGTTGCCCAGCACTTCGTCCACGTGCAGCGCCACACGCTGCGCGGCGCTTCGCACGACCACGATCGTGTTCGCCTTGCCCGGCGCGCGTTCGCTGCGCGGGGAAGACTGCAAGAGCGCACCGGCCCAGTAGAACGGCACCTGTTCGCCGCCGAACGGGTAGTGCTGATCCAGGTAGGCCTTCTCGAGCTCGGACGCACCGGCGCGCAGCACCAGTTCAACCAGGTTGGAAGGCACGCCGATGTTGACCGCGCCTGCGCGCATCATCACGACGTGCGTCACCGCCGTCGTGAGCGGCAGGACCAGCTTGAAGGTGGTCCCGTGCCCCGGCTTGCTGTGCGTCTCGATTCGGCCGCCGAGGCCCGCGACCTGAGCGCGCACCACGTCCATGCCGATGCCGCGGCCAGCCAGCTCGGACACCTGCTCGGCGGTCGAGAAGCCTGGTTGGAAGATCAATTCCGCCGCTTCTTCTTCGCTGAGCTGCTGGCTTTCGGCGACCAGGCCGAGCGAGCGAGCACGGGCGACGATCCGGTCGTACTTGAGGCCACCACCATCGTCCTGGAAGCTCACCGAGACGTCGTTGCCTTCCTGATGCAGTTCGATGACGATCAGGCCGCTCGGATCCTTGCCGGCTTTCTCGCGCGCCGTCGCATCCTCGATACCGTGTGCGACGCAGTTGCGCAGCAGATGCTCGAAGGCCGGCGTCATCCGTTCGAGGACGCCACGGTCCATCTCGATCGAGCCGCCGGTGATGTCGAGCCGCACCTGCTTCCCGGTGTCCTTCGACGCCTGGCGCACGACGCGATACAGACGGTCCGAGATGCCCTCGAACTCCACCATGCGCGTACGCAACAACCCGCGCTGCAGTTCACGCGTCTGCCGCGCCTGCGCACTCAGGTCGTCTTCCGTCGCCTGGACAGTCTTCTGGAGCGTGCGCTGCACGGTCGCCACGTCGTTGACCGACTCGGCCATCATGCGCGTGAGCTCCTGCACGCGGGTGAAGCGGTCGAACTCGAGCGGGTCGAAGCCCTGTTGCGAATCCTTGGCCTGCGCGAGGCGCGATTGCATCTGGCTTTCGGCCTGCACCTCGATATCGCGCAATTGCTGGCGCAGACGGTCGAGGTTACCGGTGAGGTCGGTCAGCGAACTGCGCAATTGACCCAGCTCGGCCTCGAGGCGCGAACGCGTGATGATGACTTCACCCGCCTGGGCCACCAGACGGTCGAGCAGATGCGTGCGGATGCGGACCGCCTGACTCGACACCGCACGCAGCGGCGTGAGCACGGACGGCGAAGGCATGGCGATCGCGGCGCGCTCCACGAGCGGTTCCGCGGGGGTCGGCGCAGCAGCAACCGGTTCGGCTTCCGCCGGCGTTTCATGTTCAGGCGTAGCCGCCTCGACGACCGAGGGCGTCGCCGGAGCCACCACTGCCACAGGCGTGGCAGCGCGCTGGACCAGTTCGGCCTGCGTCGCATCGTCCGCGGCCCGCAGCGCATCGAAGTTGGCCTGCAGGGCGTCGAAGCGCGTGAGCAACTGCTCGATCGCGTGCCGATCGGCGCCTTCGGAGCCGATCCCTTCGATCTCCGACTCCATGCGGTGGGCACGCTCGCCCAGGCGCATGGCGCCAGCCAGCCGCGCGCTGCCCTTCAGCGTGTGCAGCGTGCGTAGCGCGGAGCTGCGCGGCGCCTTGTTTTCGGGATCCTGCGCCCAATCGCGCAGTGCGGCGCCCAATTGCGGAAGGAGTTCGTTGGCCTCTTCCTCGAAGATCGGGAAGAGGTCCATGTCGACCGCATCGGCGACATCCGAGGCTTCGTCGGAATCGTCGAGCAACACATCGGAGCCGACGTTGCGCACCAAGTGAAGCGGCGCGGCAACCGGCTCGACCGTCTCCGCGGGCAGCTGCGACGCCTCGACATTGCGCAGCGCTTCCACAGTTTCTTCGGCAGGCTCTCGCAGGAACCCGGCCGCGAACTGGTGCAGCAGGCGCCGCAGTTCCTCGGCGGCAGCGATCAGCACCGCGCCCTGCTCGGGTGTGCCGCGACCCTGCGTGTGCAGATGCTGAAGCGCGGATTCGAACAAGCGCGCCATGCCCGAGAGGCTTTGGAAGCCCACCGTGGCAGAGCTACCGGCCAGCGAATGCGCAAGGCTGATCGCCGACATCGGAACGCGCTCGTGCGTTTCGAGCGCCCATTCGCCCACCTCGGTCGCGAGCTGGCGCGACCATTCGTCGGCTTCGTTCAGATAGACGTTGTAGAGCGCGATGCCAATGCGCAGCGGGCCGATGACCTTGACCTGCTCTTCCGCGCTCTGGGCCGATGCGGGCTCGGCCTGGGGCTCTTCGGTCGCTTCGGCAACTGGCTCGGCGGGGGTTGCTTCGGCAAGCAACGGCTCCGCCATGTCGATAGGTGGCAACTCCACCGCAGCCGTCTCGACCGCTGCCTCTTCATGAACGGGCGGCAGTTCGTCGATGGCCGGCAACTCGTCGATGACCGGCGCTTCGACACGCGCGGAGCCCTCAACTTCGAGCGTCGGTTCGGGCACAGCCGGAGCTTCGGGTTCGAGGCTCAGTGCAAATGCAGGCTCGGGCTCCGGCGTGGACGCCACTGCCGCATCAGCCGCAGGCTCGTCTACCAGCGGTTCGGGCTCCAGCTCCAGCGGCGGCAGCTCGTCGCGCTCGGGTGCCGGCCGCGACGCAGCCGCCACGAGGGACGGCTCGAGCGCCGTGTGCACGGTCTCCAGGAAATCGCCGTCGTCGTACTCGCCCAAGGGCGCAACCTCTTCGGGCGGCGGCTCGGGCTTGGTGTCGAAGTCCAGGAAGTCTGTCGATGCGAATCCGTCGTCGGAACGCTGAGACTCCACAGGGGGCTGTTCCGGTACGGTTTCCGGAGACTGATCCCTGGACTGATCGAGGCCGGACCACACAGTGGGCTCTTCGGCGCGCGCGACCAGGGGCTCCTCGGCCGGCGCTTCTTCCGGTTCAGCGGCAAGCGGCGCCTCTTCAGCCTTCGAACTCAGATCGAGTTCGAGTTCCAGGTCACGAAGGTCCGGCAACTCGGGCAGCGGTACGGGCTCCATCGGAGCCGACGGCACTTCAGCCGCGGCTTCGGCGGCGATGTGGCGCGCGGCGGCGACGAGCGCCTCGGCATCCGCCACACGGGCCGGAACCTCCAAAGGCTCGCCGGTGCGCAGCGATTCGGCGATCGCGAGGAAAGGCGCCGATTTCCAGCTGTGCGAACCGCCCGCGGCGATCGCTTCGACCCATTTGGCGAAGTCCTGGAGCGCATTGCGGGTGCCGGTGATCAACTGCGGCGTTGCGGGACGCTGGTCGGCCAGCCAGGTGTTCAGCACCTGCTCGAGCGACCAGGCGGCTTCGCCGAAATCCATCAGCCCGACCATGCGCGAGCTGCCCTTCAGCGTGTGGAATGCACGGCGCAGGATGGTCAGCTCACCTTCATCGTCCGGACGCGCGCCGAGCGCAGACACGGCCGCCAGGCCGTTGTGCAGAACTTCGCGGGCCTCATCGAGGAAGATGTTCTGGAGGTCGTCTTCCTCCAGTTCGGTCACTTCGGTGTCGGGCAGCGCCTCGAGCGGCGCGGGCCCGGTGATCTTGGAGGTCCAGCTCGTGGCCGCCTGGCTGAATTCCTCGATCGGCGACGGTGGCGGCTTGCGCGACCCAGGCGTTGCGAGCGCGGCGAGTTTTGCCGCGATCTGCGCATCGACTTGCTCGACGCTCATGACCGCTTCGGTGATCGCGACCGGACCGGATGCCGATGCGAAGGCCGCCGGCGCGGCCGCTTCGGCCGATGCGTCGCTTGCCTGCCGGCCCATGAGCGGCTTGAGTTCGCCAATCTCCTCGTCGAACACAAACAGCCGCTTGGCCAGCGCAGGCTGGTAGCTGAGCATGTCGATCAGGAAACCCAGCGCACCCAGGTTGTTGCCGAGCGAGTCGAAGGCGCGGATCTCGTCGGTCGGCGACTCTTCGGCGAGCAGTTGGTCCACGTTCTCGCGCATGCGCTGCACGGTCTGGGCCGCCTGGTCGAGGCCCAGTACCGAGAACACGCCGCGCATCTGCAGGAGCTGCGACGGCACGTTGCGCAGGAGGCCCTTTTCGGTCGGCCGACGGAAGAACTGGTCCAGCGATTTTTCGAGTTCGCTCAGATGGCTGCGCAGCTCGCCCACCACGGTGCCCATGGTCTGACGATCGCTCACGCGGCGGTAGAGCTCCTCCATCCAGGGCTCCAGCGGCTCCGAGCGACCACCGTCGCGCGCGCGTTCGATGCGTCCGGCGAGCTGGATCGTACGGGCGGTGAGCTGCCTGTCCTGCGGATCGAGATCCTCGAAAGCGGCCTCGAGGTAGAGCACCGAGGTCGCGACTTCCATCGCGAGTTCGGTGCCGGGCGGCTGACCGGAGCGAACCGAGGCATCGACCGCGTTGTTGAGCGCCTGCACCATCGGCTGGCTCGGCGGATGCAGCTTCTGCAAGGACTCGCCGAGCTGCGCGAAGGTGTCCACGACCTGTCGCGTGCGGCCGACGTCGCCGCCGGACAGCGCGGACCACATTTCCTTCGCGGTCTCAATGCGCTTGCGCGCCTGCGCGAGCACCAGCGGATCGAAGCGACCGAACTGCTCGATCGTGTAGTCGACCTTCTGCTCGTTCGAAATGCCCCATGCGGCGCGCACGGCGCGCAGCGTCGCGGCTTCGTCGCCCGTTCCGGGAGCGGCCTGTGCACAGAAGAACAGCAGGTCCTGGCCGAGGCGGTCGGACACCGTGTTGTCGCCGCGTGCCAGCGTGGCGTATTGCAACAGCACACGCGAAGCGGCGCGCTTCACATGCGAATCGGCAGGGATGAGCGCCAGTGCCAGCGCCTCGAAGAAGCCGGCAGCGAGCGTCCAGAAGCTGGCCACCCTCGGCACCGAGGCGCCGCGGCCGAGGCCGAGGCACAAAGCCTGCAGGCGGCGCGCCGCATTGTCATCGCCGCTCTTGACGACCTGGAGGACCTCCCGGTCGAGCTTGGAACGCACCGCGGGGTCATACACCAGCGCGGTCTGGGTCGGCGCGGGCTTGATTTCGACCCAGCGCCAGGTCATGTTCCAGAGGTCGGCCGGATGGACCCGCTCGTTGCCGACCAGTTCTAGGACTTCGCGGTACTGCGGGAAGAGGGCAACCGACGACACCGTCTTGCCCGCCACCACCGCGTTCAGGAAATCGGCAACCGCGAAGCCTGCGCGCTCGATCTTCTGGACCGCGGCATCGTTGCAGCGCAACGGCTCGGTGACGAAGCTCTGCACCGCGAACTCCATCGCGCCGAGCACGAGAGCGGGCGCAGTGTGGCCCACCATCTGCAGCGCGCCGACGGCCTGATGCAATTGCTGCCGGGCCTGTCGCACCGGCATGGAGTCGATTTCCGAACCCGGCAGGGCCGACGCAGCATCGCGCGAGAAGCGCCGCAAGGTCTTGCCCACGGCATCGAGCGATTTCTGGATTTCTCCGAGAACCCAGGCCAGCGGCCCAAGATCCTCCGTTGCCGGCGCGTTGCCGGCGGTGTGGGCAGCGGGACTTTGAATCGACACGTTGGGCGCTCGGCGTTCAGGAAATCTTGAAACGAGCCACCGACTGACGCAGCTCTTCGGCCATGTGCGAGAGCTCGCGGACCTGCTGCGCCGTGGTGCGCGTGCCTTCGCCGGTCTGTTCGGTCACGGCGAAGATGTGCTGGATGTTGGCCGCCACCACGTTGGCGGAATCGGCTTCGCGGGAAGCCGACATCGAGATCTGCTCGATGAGGTCAGCGAGGCGGCGCGACACGCGGTCGATCTCGGACAGCGCCGTGCCGGCGTTGTCGGACAGCATCGCGCCCTGCACCACACCCTGCGTCGAACGCTCCATGGCGCCCACCGCATCCTGCGTGTCGGTCTGAATCGCCTTCACGAGTGCCGCAATCTGACGCGTCGCGTCCGCGGAGCGCTCTGCCAGTCGCTGCACTTCTTCCGCCACCACCGAGAAGCCTCGGCCGGCTTCACCAGCGGATGCGGCCTGAATGGCGGCGTTGAGAGCCAGCACGTTCGTCTGTTCGGTAATGTCCGAGATCAGCTCCGTGATTTCACCGATCTCCTGCGACGATTCGCCCAGGCGCTTGATCCGCTTGGAGGTTTCCTGGATCTGGTCGCGGATGGCGTTCATACCGCCGATCGCGTTCTGCACAGCCTGAAGGCCGGAAGAAGCTGCTTGCAGAGACTGGCGCGCCACAGTCGCCGACTCTTGCGCTTGCGAGGACACACCGTTGATTCGCTCGGCCATCGTGAGCACCGACTGGCCGGTTTCGCGGATCTCGCGAAGCTGTTCCGTCGATGCGGCGAGCAGTTCGGTCGAAGTGCTTTCCACCTGCGACGTGGTGTGCGCGACGCGGGTCGCCGTGTTCTGCACGTTGCCCACCAGCAGGCGCAGTTCTTCCACCGTGTAGTTCACCGAGTCGGCAATGGCGCCGGTGATGTCCTCGGTCACGGTGGCTTCCTGTGTCAGATCGCCTTCGGCGACGGTCTGCAGTTCGTTCATCAGGCGCAAGATCGCGGCCTGGTTGGCGGCATTGACGCGCGCGGCGTCTTCGCTGGCGCGCTCGGCTTCGACACGCTCGCGTTCGGCGGATGCTGCACGCTCGCGACCTTCGCGGACTTGCACGAAACCGATCGCGCCGGCGAGCGCCAATGCAGCCAGCGACAGCACGAAGAGCATCACGACAGTGCCGGCGCCCAGGCCGGTGCGCGCCGAGAGTTTTTCCTGCAGGTCGCCCAGCGCATTCCGCAGGGGTTCGCTGTCCGCCAGGATCGCTGCCTGCGCTTCACGCGCGGCAACCAGACCTTGCAGGTTGCCCAGAATGGCGCTGGCCTGCGTGCGGGTCTGTTCGTACATCTTGAGGATGGCTTCGAGCTGCTGACGCGTCTGTGCGTCGCGGGTCCCAGGCAGGCGCTGCTGCGAGCTGCCGTCGAGCAGGCCGCGCGTGATTTCCTGGAACGAGTTCAGGTCCTTGCCGAGCAGGAACACAGCGTCGGGGCTCACGCCTTCGACCGTCAGGAATTCGTTGGCGGACTTGCCGATGCGCTGGGTCAGCATGACCAACTGGCCGGCCGCGGAAATTTCCGGCAGCGTCGCGTTCTGCTGCATCTTCAGCGAGGCGACGGTCTCGGTCATTTCGAGCAGATCGGACGACTGGCGGTTGATGTCGCGAAGCGCGTTGCCCACCTGCGTGAGGATCTTCTGCTGAGCCATGACCGCCTTGGCGCTCTTGTCCGCGCGCTCGACCAGCGGCGTGATCTTGCCAAGCTCGATGTCGTACTGGCTGCCGACACGCTCCAGCTTGAGCGAATCGTCACCGCTCGCCAGACCCTGCACACGGCGGCTCAAGTCTTCCGAGCTTTCCTTCACTTCCGTGAAGGCGCTCACGTTGCCGACCAAGGCCTGCGAGACCGATTTGGCGAGACGCTGCGACTGCATCAGCGACTGACCGGTGGCGGCCACCTGTTGCGCAAGACGTTCTGCACGCAAGATGGCAGAGCCAGCGACCAACATCAGCAACAGCACCACACCCGCCAACGCCAGCGCAAGAATCCGCTGCTGACGCGCCGGACTAGAACGCTGCGAGCGCCTGGAACGGGACTTCGAGGTGCTGCTTGCCGATGCGGCAGGGACTGCGTCTTCGATCTGGGGACCCGGGTCCTTCGACGCAGCGCCCGCGTCGCCACCCGGACTCGCGTCCGCCGCAGGCGTGGCCGATGACTTCGCGGTATCGCGCGGAATCGCCACTGTCGATTCATCCGGTGTCTGCACGGTTTCGATGTTATCCATCGACAGTGTGGCTGCGCTGTCGGCGCCCACGCTGACGTTGCCGCCGCTCACGGGCATGAACTTCTTGAACTTGTCAGCGATCGAGCTCACGGTCAGTCCTTCAGGTTGTAGTCGGTGCAGGGCCCAGCGCTCAGGCGCCGATGCTCAGAAAACGGGGTTGCTGGGAAAGCGCCTGGAGATTGATCTCCTGCCAACGCGCTCCCGCGGAATCGGTGTATGAATGGCCGAGCCATGCGGGCGCATCGGCGTCCGGCGCCTCGGAGGCCACGAAGGCATCCACACCGCGCAAACCGACCAATCGGTCGATCAGGAGGGCGCAGTTGGTTTCGAGCATCTCGTTGAGCGCAACGAGTCGGGACTGCGCATGCGCCGCCTCGCTGGTTGCCGGCGCAACTTGCGCGCCGGTCACGAAGCCCGCGAGCTGCACGACGCCGTACAGGCCACCACGAAGGTTGGCCACGCCGAGGAACCACGGCTCGGTGTAGGGCACCTGCTGCGGCGAAACCCAGGGGAAGATTTCGCCCGCGTGCCCGAGCGGGAACAAGTACTTGGCATCGCCAGCCTCGACCGCGAGCCACGACGCGGAAACACCCGACGTGCGCGCAGCCTGCAAGCGGCCGGCAAGCCGGGACTGGAATGCACGGAGAGCGTCTCGATTGGCCATGGGAATCGAAAACTGGCGGGAATCAGACCAGCGCGCTGATCTTGGCCATCAACTCTGCCGGATTGACCGGTTTCACGATGTAGTCCTTGGCACCTTGACGCATGCCCCAGACGCGATCGGTTTCCTGGTTCTTGCTGGTGCACAAAATGATTGGCACGGTCGCGTACTGCGGGTGACGGGCAATCGCACGCGTGAGCTGGAAGCCGTTCTGGCCGGGCATCACGACGTCCATCAGGATCAAGTCAGGCTGCTCTTCCTCGAGGCGGCGCATGGCGTCGTCCGCGTTCTCCGCGGTCTTCACCGAGAAGCCGTTCTTCTGGAGGAGGTCGGAGAGAAAAACCAGCTCGGTCTTCGAGTCGTCGACCACGAGCACTTTGCGAATGGGCATTTACTACGCTTCCTGAAGGGTGCCGAATTGCTGCACAGCGTTGAGCAACTGGTCTTTGGTGAAGGGTTTGGTGAGGTAGTCCTGCGAGCCGACCATGCGGCCGCGCGCCTTGTCGAAGACCCCGTCCTTGGACGAGAGCATGACAACGGGGACATTGGAGAAGTGCGAATTGCGCTTGATGATGGCGCAAGTCTGATAGCCGTCCAGGCGCGGCATCAGGATGTCGCAAAAAATCAGATGAGGCTTGTGGTCGTTGACCTTGGAGAGGGCATCGAAACCGTCTTCCGCGAGGAGAACCTCGTGACCGCCCTGCTTGAGGAAGATCTCGGCGCTGCGCCGAATGGTGTTGCTGTCGTCGATGACAAGCACCTTGTAGCCGGATCCATTCGCGCTCATTTGCACAGCTCCTTGTGACGCTTCTTGGATGGACCGCTGTGCTCGATCAGGAGCACAGGAAGCGCGGCCCTATGCCATGCTTCAGATCTCAACCATCTCGAAATCTTCCTTGCGTGCCCCACATTCCGGGCAGGTCCAGTTCATCGGAACATCTGCCCACGCCGTACCGGGCGCAATACCATCTTCTGGTACTCCGACCGACTCGTCGTAGATCCACCCGCAAATCAGGCACATCCAGGTTTTCGTATTCATCGCAGCTTAAAGTCCCTGTTCATCAAATGCAACGATCGTATCCAAACGTATCAATAAATCTCGTGATAAGCGTCTCAGATATGCCACCATGCCGGTGAGTTTTGTTTGGGTATGAAAACTTCCCTACTACCAGCAGAGCACGACCACAAAGTGAGCGATCTTACCGACCCCCAGAACGACGAAGACACTGCGGAAAACGACGCAAATCCACCCTGCGTGCTCGTCTTCAATGCGAACGATCCGAGCGGCGCGGGCGGCCTGGCCGCAGACGCGGTGGCAATGGCCTCCGTGGGGGCTCACATGCTACCCGTCGTCACAGGTGCCTACGCGCGTGACACAGCCGAAATCTTCGACTTCTTTGCGTTTGATGAAGAAGCGGTGTCGGAGCAGGCGCGATCGATCCTCGAAGACGTGGAAGTCCAGCTCATCAAGGTCGGTTTCGTCGGTTCGCCCGAGAACCTGAGCAACGTGGCCGAGACTGCGACCGACTATCCCGAAGTCCCGGTCGTGGCCTATATGCCCAATCTCTCCTGGTGGGACGAGACCCAGATCGATGCCTACCTCGACGCTTTTCGCGACCTCGTGTTGCCGCAAACCACCGTGCTGGTCGGAAACCACAGCACGCTGTGGCGCTGGCTTCTGCCCGACTGGAGCGGCGAGCGCCCGCCCACCGCGCGCGACATCGCCAAGGCGGCAAGTGAATTCGGCGTTCCTTACACGCTGGTCACCGGGATCGTGCTGCCGGAGCAATTCATCGACAACGTGCTGGCGTCACCCCAATCGGTGCTCGCCAGCGAAAAATACGAGCGCCTCGATGCCATCTTCGCAGGCGCAGGCGACACGCTCTCGGCCGCACTCGCTGCGCTGCTCGCGAGTGGCACCGATCTCGCGGCCGCCGCCACCGAGGCCTTGAGCTACATGGACCGCTGCCTGGACGCCGGCTTCCGGCCGGGCATGGGTCATGTGCTGCCCGACCGACTCTTCTGGGCTCAGCCCGAGGATGAAGACAACGGCGATGCGGGTTCGCAGCCAGACTTCGCCTTGCCTCCGCACGACACCCGACATTGATCAGTCGTGCGCCCGAGTCGCATGTCCTTCACGGTTCATGACAGATACTCGGCCGATGGCACACACTGATCAGAACGAAGTCCTTTTCGAGCGCGCCCGCGCTGTCATTCCCGGCGGTGTCAATTCGCCGGTGCGCGCTTTCCGGGCCGTCGGCGGCACGCCGCGATTCGTCAAGCGCGCGCAGGGCGCGTACTTCTGGGATGCGGCGGACAAGCGCTACATCGACTACATCGGTTCGTGGGGTCCGATGATCCTGGGCCACGGACATCCCGCGGTGGTCGAGGCGGTGCAGCGTGCCGTCATCGATGGCTTTTCGTTCGGCGCGCCGACAGAGCGCGAGATCGAACTCGCGGAAGCGATCCTCGCGCTCGTGCCTTCGATGGAAATGGTGCGACTCGTCAGCTCGGGTACCGAGGCCGCGATGAGCGCATTGCGCCTCGCGCGTGGCGCGACCGGCCGCAAGTACATCATCAAGTTCGAGGGCTGCTATCACGGCCACGCCGATGCGCTGCTGGTCAAGGCTGGCTCCGGCCTCGCGACCTTCGGCAACCCGACTTCCGCCGGTGTGCCGCCCGAGGTCGTGCAGCACACCCTGGTGCTCGAATACAACAACATCGCGCAACTCGAAGAAGCCTTCGCGCTGCACGGCCACGAGATCGCCTGCCTCGTGATCGAGGCGATCGCCGGCAACATGAATTTCGTGCGCGCCAGTGCGGAATTCGCCAAGCGATGCCGCGAGCTCTGCACCCAGAACGGCGCACTACTCGTGTTCGACGAAGTCATGACCGGCTTTCGCGTCGGCGCACGGGGCGCGCAAGGGGTTCTGGGCATCACGCCCGATCTCACGGTGCTGGGCAAGGTGATCGGCGGCGGCATGCCGCTGGCTGCATTCGGGGGGCCGCGCGCGATCATGGAGCAGCTCGCGCCCCTGGGTCCGGTCTATCAGGCCGGCACGTTGTCGGGCAACCCGGTGGCGACCGCGTGCGGACTCGCAACGCTCAAGGAAGTGTCCAAGCCCGGTTTCTACGACGCGCTTTCGAAAAAGACGCGCGCGCTCGTCGATGGCCTCAAGGCAGCGGCAGCCGCCGAAGGCGTGCCCTTCTGCGCAGACAGCGAAGGCGGCATGTTCGGCTTCTTCCTGCTTGATGCACTGCCGCAGAACTACACGGCAGTCATGAAGAGCGACGGCACGAAATTCAACACCCTCTTCCACGGCCTGCTGGACCGCGGCGTCTACATTGCGCCGGCGCTGTACGAGGCAGGCTTCGTCAGCGCGGCGCACAGCGATGAGGACATCGCCGCCACGATCGACGCAGCGCGCCAGATCTTCGCAACCCTCTGACCATCACCATGAAGTTGTTGCCGATGCTGGCAGGCGCCAGCCTGCTCCTGCCAGGCCTTGCCTTCGCGCAGGTCGCGGATATCAGTCAGGTCTGGATCAATCCGGGCTTCTATTCGCTGCACTTCGATCGCGACAAGGGCCTCGAGGATGCGAATCCCGGCATCGGCATCGAATGGCCGATCGACAAGACGTTTTCAGCCACGGCCGGCAGGTTCCGCAACAGCGACCGCGAGTACTCGAACTACATCGGCGTCTACGTGATGCCTTTCGAGTTTTACGGCGTGAAGCTCGGCGCCGTGGTGGGAGGCTTCAACGGCTATCCGAACTACAAGGATGGCGGCTGGTTCCCGGCGTTGATTCCCGTCGCCGCACTAGAGGGCACGCACTGGGGCCTGAACGTGGCGATCATCCCCAGTTACAAGGATCGCCTTTACGGGGCGATCAGCTTCCAGCTCAAGTACCGTTTTTCCGACGGCCGCAGCAACTAGCCTGTACGGCCGGTTGCCGCCGTGGATCAGTGGCGGAAATGGCGAACGCCGGAGAGCACCATGACGACGCCGCGCTCATCCGCTGCGTCGATGACTTCCTGGTCGCGCATCGAGCCACCGGGCTGAATCACCGAAGTGGCGCCCGCATCGACCACCACATCGAGACCATCACGGAACGGGAAGAACGCGTCGCTCGCGACTGCAGTGCCTGACAACGTCAGCCCCGCGTGCTGCGCCTTGATGCTGGCGATCCGCGCGGAATCGAGACGGCTCATCTGGCCCGCGCCGACACCCATCGTCATGCCGTCGGCGCAGAACACGATCGCGTTGCTCTTGACGTACTTCGCGACCTTCCAGGCGAACAGCAAATCCTGAAGCTGCTGCGGCGTCGGCTGCTTCTTGCTCACGACCTTGAGCTCATCGACCGACAGCTCGCGGTTGTCGGCGGTCTGCATCAGGAGGCCCGAACCGATGCGTTTCACGTCGACCGCATTGCGGCCGTTCTCCCAGTCGGTCTTGCCGCCCGGCGGCAGGGCGATCTCGAGGATGCGCACATTGACCTTGCTCTTGAACACTTCAAGCGCATCGGCCGAATAGCCAGGCGCCATCAGCACTTCGACGAACTGCTTGCTCACTGCTTCAGCGGCAGCGCGGTCCATCGGGCGGTTGAAGGCAATGATGCCGCCGAAAGCCGAAGTCGGGTCGGTCTTGAAGGCCTTGCTGTAGGCCTCCAGTGCATCCTTGCCCACGGCGACGCCGCACGGGTTGGCGTGTTTCACGATCACACAGGCCGGTGTATCGAAGCTCTTGACGCATTCCCATGCCGCATCGGCATCGGCGATGTTGTTGTAGCTGAGCTCCTTGCCCTGGAGCTGCTTCGCGGTCACCAGCGAACCCGGCGCCGGATACAGGTCGCGGTAGAACGCGGCCTGCTGGTGCGGGTTCTCGCCGTAGCGCAGGTCCTGCAGCTTCACGAAGCGGCCGTTGCTCTGGCCAGGGAACAACGTGTGCGAGCCGTCTTCCTGGATGCGCGAGAGGTAGTCGCTGATCGCACCGTCGTACTGGCTGATGCGGTTGAACGCCGCGACCGAGAAGGCGAACTTCGTCTTGTCGCTCAGCTTGCCGCTCGCCTTCAGTTCAGCCAACGCCACCGGATATTGAGAAGCGTCGGTGAGAACGCCGACGTCCTTCCAGTTCTTGGCCGCGCTGCGAACCATCGCGGGTCCGCCGATATCGATGTTCTCGATGGCGTCTTCGAGCGTGCAGCCCGGCTTGGCCACTGTCGCTTCGAACGGATAGAGGTTGACCACCAGCAAGTCAATGGTGTCGATGGCGTGCTCCTTGAGCGCCGCCATGTGTGCGGGCACGTCGCGACGCGCGAGCAGGCCGCCGTGCACCTTGGGGTGCAGCGTCTTCACGCGGCCGTCGAGCATTTCGGGAAAACCCGTGACTTCGGCCACTTCGGTCACCGGCAGACCGGCATCGGCGAGCAGCTTGGCAGTGCCGCCGGTGGAAAGGAGCTTGATGCCCAGCGCATGCAGCGCCTGGGCAAATTCGAGGATGCCGGTCTTGTCGGAGACGGAAATCAGTGCGTTCATCAGGAGTTACTTCAGCAGTTTGTGTTCGACCAGCTTCTTGCGCAGCGTGTTGCGGTTCAGGCCGAGCCATTGCGCGGCCTTGGATTGGTTGCCTTCGGCGCGTGTCATCACGACATCGAGCAACGGTTTTTCGACGACGCGGACGAGCATGTCGTACATGCCGTCCGGTTCAGTCCCTCTCAAATCACGGAAATAGCTATCCAGGCTGCTGCGTACGCAGTCTTCGATGTGTTTCTTGCTCATGGCTTTCTCTTCTTCTCCTCGTTCTGCTCTTCTTACGCCAGTGCATCGGCTTGTTGTTCGTCCACCGGATCGGGTGAGCCCTCGGCTGCGGCAGGAATGCGGTCCATCTGTCCGGCAAGCTCGTCGAAGAACGCCGCGACCGCATGCCATTGCGCATCGCAATCCTCGATCGCGTTCATCGCCGAGCGGAACGCCTCGCCACCGGGTAGCGCGCGCACATACCAACCGATGTGCTTTCGCGCAGTTCGCACGCCGCTGTATTCGCCGTAGAGGGCGTAGTGCTCCTTCAGGTGATCGAGCATGAGACGACGCACTTCGGCCACCAACGGCGGGGCCAGATGCGTACCCGTGTCGAGGAAATGCGCGATCTCGCGGAAGATCCATGGCCGGCCCTGTGCAGCACGGCCGACCATGATGGCGTCCGCGCCAGTCAGCGCCAGGACGTCGCGCGCTTTCTCTGGTGATGTGATGTCGCCATTGGCGACAACCGGAATCCTGACCGCGGCCTTGACCGCCGCGATCGTGTCGTATTCGGCATGACCCTTGTAGCCCTGCTCGCGCGTGCGTCCGTGCACGGTGAGCATCTGGACGCCGGCCGCTTCGAAGCGCCGCGCCAGCGTGACGGCATTGCGATGGTCTTCGCTCCAGCCGGTACGCATCTTGAGCGTGACCGGAACGTTGTGCGGCGCAGCGGACTTGACGACCGCTTCCACGATCTCGAGCGCGAGCGGTTCGTCGCGCATCAATGCAGAGCCGGCCCACTTGTTGCAGACCTTCTTGGCCGGGCAGCCCATGTTGATGTCGATGATCTGCGCGCCGCGATCGATGTTGTATTGCGCGGCCTCCGACATCATCTCGGCGTCGGTGCCTGCGATCTGCACCGAAATGGGGCCGGGCTCGCCGTCGTGATTGGCGCGTCGCGATGTCTTGAGGCTGTTCCAGAGCTCCTTGCGCGAAGTGACCATCTCGCTCACCGCATAACCCGCACCGAGCTCTCGGCACAACATGCGAAACGGCCGGTCCGTGACACCCGCCATGGGCGCGACGAACAGGCCGTTTTCCAGCGCGATGTTGCCGATGTGCAAAGTCATGAAAGGAGAGTGGCGCTCGCGCCGGGCTGCTGAAAAATGAGGCACGATTGTAGCGGGGTGGGCATGCGTCGGCTGCAACGATTTGCACTCATTGCGCATCCTGATGCCAAGTCCGCGACAGTCGGTATCCATACTTGCACCTACGCGCCATTGCATGAGCGCCTTTCTATACTCCGGCGCTCATGCAAGCCTGGCTCGAATCACTTCTCGGCGTTCTCGCACTGCCACAGTACGGCCTCAGCACGCTCTTCATGGCCGCATTCGTGTCGGCAACGCTGATCCCGGTGGGCTCCGAGCCTGCGCTGTTCGGACTGCTCAAGCTCAATCCCGAATTGTTCTGGCCGGCGGTGTTCGTCGCTACCGCAGGCAACACACTGGGCGGCGCGGTCACCTGGTGGATGGGCTACGGCGCTCACCAGGTCGCGGACAAGTACTCGCATTCCAAGACGCACCTGCGCGCGCTCACCTGGCTGGAACGGCTCGGCCCCAAGGCGTGTCTCTTGAGTTGGCTGCCGATCGTCGGCGACCCGCTGTGCGCGGTGGCCGGATGGCTCAAGCTGTCCTTTTGGCCGTGCGTCGTCTACATGGCGATCGGCAAGTTCCTGCGCTACGTCACGATGACCGTGGCGCTGCTCTATATCTGGCCGAACTGAAGCAGCCGCCGCTCAGCTCAAAAGGCCATAAGGGCCGCCGCGTTCAAGCCCGCGCTGATACGCGGGACGCGCGTGGATGCGTTCGAGATAGGCCATCAATTTGGGCCGTGATGCGTCGAGCCCGCCACGCGCCGCAGCGGCTTCGACCGGGAAGCTCATCTGAATGTCCGCGCCGGTGAACGAATCACCCGCGAACCACAGGCTCTTGCCCAACTCGGCTTCGATGTAGTCCAGGTGCGCCCGGATGTTCGGCATGACGAAGCTGGTCTTGGCCTTCTGCGCGATCGACTTCGCAATCGGCTTCGCGAAGAACGGCATGCGCGCCTTCTCGATCCGATCGAACACCAGCTTGAGCAGCAGCGGCGACATCGCGGATCCTTCCGCGAAGTGCAGCCAGTAGCGGTAGCGGATCGCTTCAGGCGTGCCGGCAGGCGGAATGAGCCGACCCTGGCCGTAGCGCTCGATCAGCGTCTCGACGATCGCGCCCGACTCGGCCAGCGTCACACCATCCTCCGTGGTCACCACCGGCGACTTTCCCAGCGGATGCACCGCGCGCAACGAAGTTGGCGCAAGCATCGTCTTCGGGTCGCGCTGATAACGCACGATCTCGTAAGGCACGCCCAACTCCTCGAGGAGCCACAGGACGCGCTGCGAGCGCGAGTTGTCGAGATGGTGGACGGTGATCATCAGTGCGCGTTTCGCAAGCAGGAAGCGTGCTCAGGAGCTGAAGAGGAAGTTCATCACGTCGCCATCCTTGACGACGTACTCCTTGCCTTCCGCGCGCATCTTGCCCGCATCCTTGGCACCCTGCTCGCCCTTGTAGGCGATGTAGTCGCTGAAGCTGATGGTCTGGGCGCGGATGTAGCCCTTCTCGAAATCGGTGTGGATCACGCCGGCCGCCTGCGGGCCGGTGTCGCCGATGTGGATGGTCCATGCGCGCACTTCCTTCACGCCGGCGGTGAAGTAGGTCTGCAGGCCCAGCAGCGAATAGGCTGCGCGGATGAGGCGATTCAGGCCCGGCTCTTCCTGGCCGATCTCGGCGAGGAACATCTTGCGATCCTCGTCGTCCATGTCGGCCAGTTCGGCTTCGATCTTGGCGCAGATCGCCACGACCGGCGCGTCTTGCGCTGCAGCGTATTCGCGCAGGCGATCGAGGAAGGGGTTGTTCTCGAAGCCGTCCTCGGCCACGTTGCCGACGAACATCGCGGGCTTGGCGGTGATGAGCGAGAACTGCTTGATCAGCGGCCGGTCTTCCTTGCTGAATTCGACGGAGCGCACCGGCTTGTTGTCGTTGAGCGCGGCCTGGCACTTCTCGAGCAGGCCAACGAGCTTGATGGCTTCCTTGTCGCCAGAGCGCGCGGTCTTGGTGTGACGAGCGAGCGCCTTCTCGACGGTCGACAGGTCGGCGAGGCACAGCTCGGTCTGGATGACTTCGATGTCCGAGATCGGATCGACCTTGCCAGCCACGTGGATCACGTTGTCGTCCTCGAAGCAGCGCACCACGTTCACGATCGCGTCGGTCTCGCGGATATGCGCAAGGAACTGGTTGCCGAGGCCTTCACCCTGGCTCGCGCCGGCCACCAGGCCCGCGATGTCGACGAACTCGACGATGGCCGGAACGATCCGCTCCGGATTGACGATCTCAGCCAGCTGCTGGAGGCGCGGATCCGGCACTTCGACCACGCCGACGTTCGGCTCGATCGTGCAGAAGGGGTAGTTCTCGGCCGCGATGCCAGCCTTGGTCAAGGCATTGAAAAGGGTGGACTTGCCGACGTTGGGCAAGCCGACGATGCCGCACTGGAGGCTCATGGCGGATGCTTTCAGAAATCTTTGGGGGAACCCGGGATTTTAGGCGCCCGGTCTCCGGGCCGCCCGATTCACTCGAAGCGCAGGTTGGCGCCCACGCGCTGGCCGACGCGCAAAGCATGATCCACGCCCGCGAGCACGATCGCGTTCATCCCGAAGGTGATCGCGCCATCGACGCGCGGATCGGCACGATAGGTGCGCAGCGTGTCGCCCACCTCAGGACTGCTTGTTGCGGTCGCGGGATCGATGTCGGGAATCGGGCAGCGCGCACAAGGCTTGACCGGCTTCAGGCTGGCCTCGCCCTCCTCCGTCACGATGTGGAGCGTGTCGACACGGTCCTCGTCGTGCGCCTCGATGCCAGCGAGAACCACGTTGGGGCGGAATCGCTCGATGCCCACCGCGTCGTGGCCGCCCGCCGCCAGGCGCGCATTGAGCTCGACCATCGATCCTTCGCTGGCGACGAGCACCGGGAAGCCATCCGCGAACTGATTGAGGGCTTCCACGCCGTCGGTCCATTTGAGGCTCGACAAGCGCCGCTCCTCAGGATCGAAGCGCACCATGCGCAGCTTTCTCGACTTGCCGGGCTCAGAGAGAAAGTCGCTGAACCACTGCGCTGCCAGATCGCCCATGTCGTAGGCGGACACCTCGTCCTTCCAGACGCGCACGCGCGCCGGCGCCTCGACGCGGTCGAAGGCGATGTGCAGGGCCAGCATGCCCGGCGCGCGAAGCACCATTTCGGAATGCTTGAGTTGCGGACGGATGAGCGCCATGCGCGGCAGTTCGCGCTGGGAGACGAATTCGCCTGTCTCGTCGACCACCATCCATGCGCGATCGAACTCGAGACCGGTCTCGATCAGCAGCGCCTCCGACACCTCGACGCCGGAGCACGATTTGACGGGGTAGACGAAAAGGCGGGCGATCGTGGCCTGCAGGTCGAATTCGGAGGTTTTCACGGGAACGCGCATCCAAATATTCAGAAGCGGCGATTCTCCCGCATGCCACCGGCCACCGGAGGGCCTCCTACAATGCCGCGATGGCTCTCCCCCCCGAGGTTTGCATTCGCGGCGCCGGTATCGTCGGACGCACCCTGGCCCTGCTGCTGGCGCGCGAACGCGTGCGCGTGGCACTCGTGGCGCCTGAGACGAAACCCGCCGCGGAGGACGTTCGCGCCTACGCGCTCAATGCCGCCTCCAAGTCCCTGCTTGAATCGCTGCGAGCCTGGCCCGACAGCGCACACGCCTCGCCCGTGCGCGAAATGCTCGTCTACGGAGACGAAGGCGGCCGCGTCCAGTTCAGCGCCGCTCGCCAGAAAGTCGAAGCGTTGGCATGGATCGTCGACGTGCCCGCGCTCGAACGGCAACTGAGCGACGCAGTGCGCTTCCAGCCCCGCATCGAAGTGGTAGACGCGCCGGTCGCGGCGCCGCTCACGGTCATCTGCGAGGGACGCCTGAGCGCCACCCGCGAAGCGCTCGGCGTCGGCCATGACGTCGCGCGTTATCCCCAGCATGCAATCGCCGCGCGGCTCGAAGCCGAGCGTCCGCACGACGGCACCGCACGGCAATGGTTCAACGACAAGGGCGAAGTGCTGGCGCTGCTGCCGCTCGCGGATGCGAACCGCCCCGCCGACGCCCATGCGCTCGACCGCTCGCTCGCACTCGTGTGGTCGGTCGACCAGCTCCGCGCGCCAGAACTGCTCGCACAGGGCGTCGAAGAGTTCTGTGCCGGCCTGCGCGAAGCCACGCATGACGCGCTCGGCGCCCTCAAGCTGACCAGCGAACGGGCGGCCTGGCCGCTGCAGCGGGCCATTGCCGAGCGCTGGACAGGCCGCTTCGAAAACGGTGCGGCATGGGCGCTCGCCGGCGATGCCGCTCATACCGTGCATCCCCTCGCCGGCCAGGGACTGAATCTGGGCCTCGGCGACGCTGCAGCGCTCGCGGAAGTCATCAAGTCGCGCGACTACTGGCGCAGCGTCGGCGATCCACGCCTCCTGCGCCGCTATGAGCGTGCACGCCGCACCGGCGTGCTGTCGATGAGCCTCGCCACCGACGGGCTTCAGCAACTCTTCGCGCACAGCGCCGACCCTTTGCCGGCGCTGCGCAACTGGGGCATGCGCGGCTTCGACCGCACACGGCTCGTCAAGAACTGGATCGCTCGGCAGGCCATGGGCCTGCAATGAATGCCGGGAACACCATCATGAAGAAACTCGCACGCACTCTCCTCGCCTCGCTCGCCGCGCTCACCCTGGGCCATGCCTTGACCGCGTCGGCCGGCGAAGCCGAGATCCGCAAGAACCTGGCGGCGCGCATCCCGCAGTTCGCCAAGATCGACGAGATCACCAAGTCGCCGCTCCCGGGCCTGTATGAAGTGCGCATCAACGGCTTCGAGATCTTCTATACCGATGAGCAGGGCAACTACCTGCTGCAGGGCAACCTGATCGACGTGAAGGCACGGCGCAACCTCACCGAGGAACGCATCGAGAAGCTCAGCGAAGTGGCATTCGACAAGCTGCCCTCCAAGGACGCCATCAAGATCGTCCGCGGCAATGGCAAGCGGCAACTCGCCGTGTTCGCGGATCCCAACTGCGGCTACTGCAAGCAGTTCGAGCGCGACATGACGAAGGTCGACAACGTGACCATCCAGCTCTTCCTGTATCCGGTGCTGGGTCCTGACTCGGTGGTCAAGGCGCGCAACATCTGGTGCGCCAAGGACAAGGCAAAGGCATGGAACGACTGGATGCAGCGCGGCGTGGTGCCTGAAACCGGCGCCGAATGCGACACCGTCGCGCTGACCCGCAATCGCGAATTCGGCCAGAAACACAACATCACCGGCACGCCGACGCTGATCTTCAGCGACGGCACGCGCGCGCCGGGTGCGATTCCCGCGGCACAGGTCGAGAAACAACTCGCCGCGCTCAATTGATGGCCGCGCCGGCCATCCACTTCCGCGT
Source organism: Variovorax sp. Sphag1AA (assembly GCF_014192575.1). Lineage (GTDB taxonomy): Bacteria > Pseudomonadota > Gammaproteobacteria > Burkholderiales > Burkholderiaceae_C > Variovorax. Next base: position 240,716 of record NZ_JACHYC010000005.1, read on the forward strand.
CGAGTGCGCGGACCGCAGGGCGCACCTCTTCGGCATCACGCTGTCGATCAACGAACCTGCTGCACTGCAGCGGGTCTCGTTGCCGGTCTGGATTCCGGGCAGCTACCTGGTGCGCGAGTTCTCCAAGAATCTGCAGAACCTGCGCGCAACCCAGGGCCGCCGCAAGCTCGCCGCGCGCCAGATCGACAAGTGCACCTGGGAATTCGAATGCTCGCCCGGCAAGCCGCTGGAGCTCCGCTACGAGGTGTGCGCCTACGACAACTCGGTGCGCACCGCATGGCTCGACGAGGACCGCGGCTTCTTCAACGGCACCAGCCTTTGCCTGCGCGTCGAAGGCCAGGCCGACGTGCCGCATCACATCGAGATCGTCGCGCCCGCCACGCCGAAAGATGGGCCGCGCTGGTCCTGCGCCACTGCACTGAAGGCGACGCACGCCGACCGCCACGGCTTCGGCAAATACGCCGCCTCCGGCTACGACGAACTGGCGGACAGCCCGGTCGAGATGGGCAACTTCTGGAGCGGTGAATTCGAAGCCTGCGGCGTGCCGCACCGCTTCGTTGTCGCCGGTGCACCGGCCTCCTTCGACGGTGCCCGCCTTCTGGCCGACACCCGCACCATCTGCGAGACGCAGATGCGCTTCTGGCATGGCGACAAGGTCGGCAAGCGCCATGGCCCCAAGCCGCCGCACGACCGCTACGTGTTCATGCTCAATGCGGTGGACGACGGCTACGGCGGCCTCGAACATCGCCATTCGACGGCGCTCATCTGCACACGCCGTGATCTGCCGCAGCTCGAAGCCCGCAAGCAGCCGGAGGGCTACACCACGCTGCTGGGCCTGATCAGCCACGAGTACTTCCACACCTGGAACGTGAAGCGCCTGCGGCCAGCCGACTTCTCGCGCTACGACTACGGCCAGGAGAACTACACGCGCCTGCTCTGGCTGTTCGAAGGGTTCACGAGCTACTACGACGACCTGCTGCTGCGCCGTGCGGGACTCGTCGATGACAGCACCTATCTCAGGCTCCTCAACAAGACGGCCAACCAGGTGCTGCAGACGCCAGGCCGGTTCGTGCAGTCCGTGGCCGAGGCCAGCTTCGACGCCTGGGTCAAGTACTACCGGCAGGACGAGCAGACGCCGAACACTACGGTCAGCTACTACACCAAGGGTGCGCTGGTCGCGCTGTGTTTCGACCTCACGCTGCGCGCCGAGGGCAAGGGCACGCTCGACCAGGTCATGCGCCTCCTCTGGAACCGGAGCGAGGGTGGCCCGATCGACGAGGCCGATTTCGCCGCTGCGCTCGAGACGGCAGGCGGGCGATCGTTCTCGAAGGAGATCGCGCGCTGGGTTCACTCGACGGACGAGTTGCCTCTGTCCGACCTGCTCCGCGCCCATGGCGTCGCCACGCTGGACGATCCGGCGCAGCGCGCCCAGGAACTGGGGCTGCGCGTGGCCGAATCGAACGGCTCCGTCCAGATCAAGGCCGTGCTTCGCAACGGCGCGGCTGAACAGGCGGGGTTCTCGGCCAACGATGAATGGATCGGCATCGAAATGCCGGCTGCCAAGGGACGTCAGGCGCAAGGTTGGCGGATCACGCGGCTCGACGATCTCGCGCTCTATCTCGGTCCGCTGAAAAAATTCACGGCGCTGGTCGCGCGCGATCGGCGGTTGTTGCGGCTGCCGCTCACCTTGCCGACCGACGTGACGACGTGGCGGCTCTTCGCGCAGGACGCCGCGAAGCTCGCGCAGTGGCTGACCCGGCCCTAGCGCACCACCGGCCCCGATTCAGATCTGTTTTCAAGGACAAAGGAGATACGCATGAGCTACGAGAACATCGAAGTACGGGTCGAAGCCGAAAAGGTCGGCATCATCACGCTCCATCGCCCCAAGGCGCTCAATGCGCTGAACGACGCGCTGATGACCGAACTCGGCCAGGCGCTGAAGGCCTTCGACGCCGATGAAGCCATCGGCTGCATCATCGTCACCGGCAGCGAAAAGGCGTTTGCCGCCGGTGCCGACATCGCGGCGATGGCCAAGTACACCTTCCTCGATGCGTACAAGGGCGACTTCATCACCCGCAACTGGGAAACCATCCGTTCGATCCGCAAGCCGGTGATCGCCGCGGTCGCGGGCTTCGCGCTCGGCGGCGGTTGCGAGTTGGCGATGATGTGCGACTTCATCATCGCGGCCGACAACGCGAAGTTCGGCCAGCCTGAGATCAAGATCGGCGTGATCCCCGGTGCCGGCGGCACGCAGCGCCTGCCGCGCGCGGTCGGCAAATCGAAGGCGATGGACATGGTCCTGACCGCCCGCATGATGGATGCCGCCGAAGCCGAGCGTGCCGGGCTAGTGAGCCGCATCGTGCCGCTGGACAAACTCATGGAAGAGACACTGGCCGCCGCGCTCGTGATCTCGGGCTACTCGCAGCTTTCGGTGATGGCGGCCAAGGAGTCGGTCAACCGCGCCTTCGAGAGCGGCCTGTCGGATGGCGTGATGTTCGAGCGGCGCCTGTTCCACTCACTCTTCGCTACCGCCGACCAGAAGGAAGGCATGGACGCCTTCCTGAGCAAGCGGGCGCCGAACTTCAAGCACGAATAAGTCGGCTCAGGGGCTGCGCGGGGGCTCGCCCGCCGATTCACTGGGCTGTTCGCCAGGCGGCTCCATCGGCGGTTCGCTCGGGGCAGCCTTCGGTTGCTGCACCGCATGACCGAGTGCATCGCGCAGCGCAGAGATCGCGCCCGCAGACGGCACGCCCGTGGCCGCCGGCACGTGGCCCTCGCGCCACCGTATCTGCGAGCCTGAGACTTCGAGAACCGCCAGCACTTCGGGGCCGCGCTCCAGCGTCACGCGCCATTCCGGCGTGCCCTTGAACGGCTGCGGCCCGACCGCGGAAAGCGCTGCCGAGTTCAGCAGCGGGCTGACATCGCCCGCCTCGGCACGCGCAAGGCTCCGACTTTCGCCACCGCGCTTCGAGATCGTCATGCGATTCCACTTTCCAAGCGCATCGAAGGTGGGCAGCTCGATCTCAGCCGTGGGAGCCGGCGACGGTGCCTCAGCAACGGCCGGCGGCTGCTTGACGGATGCCGTCGCCTCGCGCTGCTGTTGCGGTGCTGCAGGAGGCAATGGTGGCGAAGTCGGCTGCGGGGTCTTCTGAGCCTTCTGCGGAGATGGCGGTGGCACGGCCTGAGCAGGCGCCGATGGGGTCGCAGGCGCCATTGCGGCAGTCTTCTTGGGAGGCGGCACCGGTTCCCGGTTGGGCGCGGATTGCGGTTCGGCTTCAGGTGCCGGCTCGGGCAGTTTGGGCGGTGTGAAGAAGCTCGGTGGCAGCAGCGGGACCGACGAGGGATCGGTCGGCGGCGGCCGGGATGCCGCGGGCGCCGGAGTCAACTCTTCGATCCTGGTCGAATTCGCGGCCACTGCCGTCTTGTCATCGATCGACGGCGCGGACGGGAGAGCGGGCTCGCGGCGCCAGAGCATGACCGCCACGAAGGCGACCATCGCCACAGCAACCGCCGCAGGCCAGCGCCGTCTCGGCCTCTCGCGGACGCCGCGCCCCTCGCCGAGGCGATGCCACCACGATTGCGCAGCGCGTTCGAGATCGGCTTCGGCGTCTTCCGGATCGGGTTCGCCGATCGCGGCGTGTGCTTGCTTCAGGATCTCCTTGCGCACCCGCCAGTCGGGCGCCACGCTCCGATCCGGCGCGTGTTCCAGGGCCCGCCATAGGCGGGGGTCGTGCAGGTCGCCGGTATCGTCGGGGCTCATGCGTGGCGCTCCAGCACCGTCAGATAGCGCTCCATGCAGTCCTGCAATCGATCGAGGCCACGCCGGAGGCGGTCGCTGGCGGTTTCGATGTCGACGCCGAGCGCACGGGCCAGCACCTCGACCGTGAAGCCTTCTTCGTGATGAAGCAGGAAGGCAGCGCGCTGGTCATCGGGGAGTTCGTCGAGGCAGGCCTGCAGCCGGCGCCCCGCGGCACGCCAGAAAGCCAGTTCGTCCGCGGAAGGATGCGCATCGGGAGAGCCACTTCGAAGCGCGCCGAGGCCGAAGATGCGTGCGGCATCGAGGCCGTCGCCATCCTCATCGTGCGCGTAGAACACCGCCTGCCGGCCGCTCAGGCGGAGCTGCTCGATGGAAATCTCGTACGCGATCGTAAACGCCCAGACGCGCCACGAAGCATCCTCCGGCGAAAAGGTGTCGCGGGTCTCGACGATTCGCGACCAGGTCTGCTGGAACACCTCGCCGACCTCGGCAGCAAGACGCACGCCGAGAAGCCGGCGCACGAACCGGAAAAGCTCGCTTTCATAGCGCGTGTACAGAAGGTCGAAGGCGGACGCATCGCCGCCCGCATAGCCCAGCATGAGCTGGTCGTCGGGCAGTTCGTCGAGTCGTTCCGGGATGGCGGCAGTCGCAGACATCGTTCGATTTTTACCGCAGGTCGCGCGGCTCGCGATGCAGGCCGGTTTCCCGCCGGAGAGCCCAAAGTTCGTAAAAGTTGCGGCCGGGAGCGAGAACCAGGTCTTCCGAACGGCTATAATCGCGGGCTCGGCTCTTTAGCTCAGTCGGTTAGAGCGATGGAATCATAATCCACAGGTCCGCGGTTCGAGTCCGTGAAGAGCCACCAACACTAGTTTCGCGAGGATTCGCGAACTTCAAAAAGCCCTAGGTGAATCAAGCACTTAGGGCTTTTTTCTTTCCGACTTCTTTCGCATGGATTCGGGTACTTCCGGCCGATTGTGCAGCAACTGTCGCAGTAACCCCTTGCGGGCACATGGCAACATCAGGAAGTTACTGCATCCACCCCCGTGGCTCGGCGGCATGGCCAGGCCGTCAGACCTCGGAATCTTTAGAGATCGGCCCGCTGTAGACCCTCAGAAATCCCTCGCCCTTGAGCACGTTGCGATAGCAGTTCACCGCGACGTTTAGAGCCTCCCGGGCGACCGCCGCCCCGGCCGCGACGATAGTGCCGTCGTCCAGAACGATTGCCAAGCGCGCAGGCTTGCCGTCGACGACGACGCGCAGGCCCTCGTGAGAAACAGCGGTGATCACTACGCCATCGATGGCGCCGGTTGGCTGGGCTCCGATCATGCGAGGTCGCGAATAGGCGCGGCCGGCAGCCTGGCGATGATCTCGATCATGTCTCGCCCACGCTGGTGCCGGACCGCCAAACTCGCCCAACCCTGCGTTCTCGCCTGCGACTCCGTGTCCGATGGGTCGAGCAACGAGTGAGCGATTCGGCAGATGACGCGAATCAAAGTCGTCGGGTCCTTCATCGTATTTATGGACTCGATCAACACGCGCTCAAGCTCGGCCAGCGGCACAAACGCGATGTGGGTGACATCGATCGCTCGAGTGACTTGGGTCACCTGCTCGGGCGACAGCCCGGGGAATTGAATGATGTTGCTCAGTTTGCCACTCCTTTGGCCGTCGCCAATTCGCGCAAAAGGGCCTCAAGATTCCCTGCACCCTCCGAATCGGTTCGAACTGTGCGCTGCGCCAATCCCGGGATGTTAATCGTCACATGCTGGGCCGCCGCAGCCATCGAAGACGGCGCGCTCAGGCGCTGAATGGCTTCCTTGAACTGGGCGTTGAGGTTCTGCCACTCGCGAGCGGACTGGATACCCTCGGTACTGAGGGCCCCGTGCTGCATGGCATAGCCGTTCACCTGGTTCTGCTGATCCAGCGATCTGCTGACCGCGATCAGGCTCTCAAGATCGGCTGCCGATAGCGCGCCCGCCTTCAACTTGTCGCGCAGTTGAAACTGGAGGCTCGCGTCTACGGCGTTTTGACCACCGAGCCGCTTCTCACGATCCGCCTGCGCCGCTGCAGCGCTGGCAGCAAGTTCCGCAGCTCGAGCCGCATTGTGATCGACGATAAAAACGTTCTGGTCGGAGTACCCGTCCCGACGATTTTGCTCGGCTTGATTGAAGCCTTGGTCGCGACCACGGTTGGGCCCGCCGCCGCCGCGACTGCCAGGCAAAGAACCGGGGCCAGGCGTCTGCAACGATTGGGTATAGCGTCCGGCAGCAGCAGCCGCCGCATCGTAGCCGCCGACTAGCCCCTTGAGCGCGGCTGACGTTCGCACGAGTTCCAATGTGGCCTTGCCGGCGGCATCAACTTGAACGGCATAGCCCTTGACCGCCGCTTCACCCTCCACCCAGGAAGGAACGACGCCCTCGTTCGCATCGATCGCCGCTTGGGCCGCCTTCGCCCATGCTGCCGCAATGGCATCCGCTGTCGCTTGGCCGCTGTCTCGAATAGTCTCAAAATCCTGTCGCGCCACCTCCGCAGCAACTCGCAGGGCTTCTTTGGTCTGAATCCCCATGCGGGCGAAAGCAGCTTCGATGGCCTTGGCCTGCTCCTGCTGCTTCTGCGTGTTCTTCTCCGCAGCAGTGGCGGCCGCATCCGTAGCCTGTCGCAGTTGCACCAGCACCTCGGCCGCACGCTGCACGTTACCGGTGGCGATCTCCTTCTGGTACTCGGCGCGCAAAGTGGCGACGCTGGCGCGAGCGGCATCCGCTGCCTCTGCCTGCTTGCTGGCGGCGGCACCAGTCTTCGCGCTTGCGGCGGCCGCGGCATCGCCAGCCCGGGCCAGCTCGACCGCCACAGTCGTCATCACGGAACTGGTGCCGACGGCCGTCTTTGCCGCGTCGTCCGTCGCGCTGGCCAAGCCAGCAAAACCCTCTTGGGCAAGCCGAGCTGCATCCGCAGCCGCATCGAACGCCTCGCCGGCCTTCTTGCCGAGCGCGTTGGCGGCAGCCGCCGTACCGCCCGCCGAAAGGCGGATCTCCTCGGCGGCGGACTTGAACGCAGCCGACACACCCCCAAAGGAAATCTTGGACAGCCACTCCATCAAGGTCCCAAGACCCGACTGGATGTTCGCCGCAACCTCGGCCCACGCCTGGCCCAGCTTGTAGATGATGGACAGCACGACGTTGGTGCCAGCAGCCATGACGCCATAGGCCGTCTTCACTACGTTGCCGGCGTTGGTCACCCATTGGCCGATGCGATCGAATGTTTGCTGCGCCTCCGAGGCGAACGCATTCATGCGCGCAACGAGGTCGCCCCAGTTGACGCTCGCAGCGAAGTTGCGCGCCCAGGTGATCGCACTCTGGAAGCCGGTGGCCAGCGCTTGGCCGAACCGGCCGACCGTGCCGTCCGCGATCGCAGCCTTGAGCGAGCCCGTGAGTTGCTCCACGCCCTTTTGCAGGACCGGGAGGATCGGCGTGGCCAGCGCATTCTTCAGCGTGTCCCACGACGAGCCGAGCGCCTGCAGGGATCCGTTGAGGTTCGCCTGCATGATCTGCGCAGTCTCAGCCGCACTCCCCTTTGCGTCCTGCAGCGCCTTGGTGAGTTCGTCTAGCTTGCCGACGCCCTGATTCAGCAACGCCCGCAGCGCCGGGCCGGCCTCCTGCCCTACCGCCGCAATTGCGCGCTCACCAATGGGCCCCGCCTTCGCAAGCTGGTGCAGCGCTGCCTCGAAGTTCGTGGTCGTGATCCCAGCCGCAGCAAGTTCCACGCGAAACTTGCTCGCCGGGTCGCTGAACTGCGCAAGGATGCTGTTCAGCGCGGTACCGGCACGGCTCGCGTCAATGCCGGCATCGGCGAACTTGCCGATGATCGCAACCGTCGACTCGAGGCTGATGCCCAAGGTGTTCGCCAGAGGTGCCGCGTAGCTCAAGGCCTGCGCCAAGCCTGCAACACTGGTGTTCGTCGCATTCGCGCCCTTGGCCAGCACGTCGGCCACGCGGCCCGCGTCCGTGAACGCCAGGCCCATGCCGTTGATGGCCTTGGTGACGAACTCGGCTGATGTCGCGAGATCCACGTCGCCAGCCTGCGCCAGTTGCAGCACCGCAGGCAGTGCGGTCATAGCGTCTTTGGCGCTCAGACCGGCCTTGGCGAGGTTTTCCAGCGCGCCGGCCGCTTCGACCGCAGTGAACTTCGTGCTCGAGCCGGCAGCCTCAGCCGTGGCGCGCAGCTGCTGCATCTCCTGCGAGCTGGCGTTGGTTGCGGCCTGGACGCGGCTCAGGCCGCTTTCAAGATCCGCCGCGCCCTTGACCACGCCGGCGAACGCTTGGATGCCGAAGTAGCCCAGGATCGCCGCACCTACGGCCGCGACTTTGTTCTGGAGCTTGTCGAACACCGCAGACGCATCGTCCTTGGCGTTGATCAGGATCTGGATCGGCTTGATAGCCATTTGGAGCACCCCCGGGGATAAGGTGCGCAACCGTAAAGCCCAAACTCCCGCTGAAGGAGAAATGAAGGGCGCCCCCTGATTGCGCGCGGGCCGGTAAAGCCCGCGGGGTGACGGCCATGCGTGCCCCGAGGCGGGGCAATCAGACCAAGCGGGCTATGGCTATCTTCTCGCCCGCCGAGTCGGGCACATCACGCGCCAGGATTCCTGTACAGGCCGCGGTAGTCGACGACGCCGACGCCGATGTCAAGCCGCCCCTTGTATTCCATCGTGTCGCGCGACCATCCCTCTTGCTGATCGAGGAACGGGCGCGCCTCTCCCTCCAGATAGGCCCGCACGATGCCCTCCACTTGGCGCGGCTCGGCGGCCAAGTACCACGCCGTCTCACTCGCAGCATCAAGGCGCGGGTCGGCCACAAGCACCAACCGGCGAACCCATTCGAGGTTTTCAGTGTTGTTCGACTTGGACGGATCCACGGTCGAATTCAGCAACTGTTCGGCCTTCGTCTCGAGAGCGACAGGCACGATGAGATAGCGCGGCTGAGGGTCGATGAACTCTCCCGCCAGACCCTTTTGCTTCCGCATAGCCGCTCGAGCCAAGCCGAGTGAATCGACGGACAGCGCAGCACCGCTCGACGCCAAATTCCCATGGTCGGCGTGAAAAAGCGCCTTGCCGTCACTCATCGCGGGATTCGAGACAAGCTTTGCATAGACCATGTCGGCCTCGAGGCGCCGCGCCGCCGCGCCAAGCGTGCTGGGCGTGGACGTCAGGGCGTCAAGATCGTCGTTCACCAGCGCCTGGCGCGTGAAACTGACAAGACGACCGAACGTCTCGACCTTGAATGACTCGGCAGACTCGGAAAAGCTGCCGTACTTGTATTCGGCGCCTTCGGGCACCTTGAGCAGCGAAGGAGACGCCGACAGCATGGCGAGCGTGCGGGGACGGAAGTCCGGCACTTCGCGCTCGCCAGTCCAGCCCGCGTGAGTGGCAGGGGCCTGCAAATAGCCCGTGCGCAACGCGGTGCTGGCCAGGTTGCCAAGCAACAAAGGAAAGTCGCTCGTGGACAGCGCAGCCCGAATTACTTCGTCGCGGCTCATTGATGCAGAGCTCCGACCGTGCATGCTCAGCACCCGCTCTGCCATTCCGACAACCGACATCCGCCTGAGGTCCGCCGCCTGAGGATGCGGCTTCGCAATCCGGATGCCCGAACGGATCAGGAGTGCGTCAACCGCAGCCGCCTTGAAATCCGAGATGCGCGAGTCCCCCGTTGGAAGCACGTCCATCGGAGGCACATAGCGCCCAGCAACGGGCGATGCGCCTCGCGCGATATGAGCGAGCAACCGCTGACCGGCTGCCTGCACAGTGACAGAGGGATCGTCTTCACACACGCGAAGCAACTCAGCAACACCGTCGCTGGCCATGAAGTGGGCAAACGAAGCCCGGATGCCGGTTCGCCGCTCACCTTCAGCCCTGACGGCAGCAGCACGAATTTCTTCGGGAGTTTGAGTGGCAGTTGTCATTGCCTGGATCCTTTCCTTGATGATGGGCGGCACTGCGTGCCTACACGCGAAAACATTGATGGGGGCCGCAGCAAGCGCATCGGCGGCGATGATCTCGTCGACCAACCCGGCCGCCAACGCCTCTTGAGCCGTGAACCAGTGGTCGTCGCCACTGAGCCAGCTGTCGATCGCCTCCGGCTTCTGTCCGGTCCGGCCGTAGGCCGTCCGCATCGTCGCTGCAACCTGCTCCAGTACTGAAGCCGACTGCCTCAGATCCCTAGCGTTGCCAGAGGCGGCCACCATTGGTGCGTGGACCATCATGAGTGAGGCCTCGTGGATACGGATCACGCGCCCAGCCATAGCGATGATGGTTGCGGCGCTGAGGGCCCAGCCGATGATGCTGACCTCGACACCCGCTGGCCAAGCCCTGAGAAGGTTGTAGATTGCGATCGCGTCTGCCACGCTCCCGCCTTCGCTGTTGATGGCAACGTCAAGCGGGCGCGAGCGGTCCGAGCTCGCGAGTTGTTGTGCGATCAGCTCGGCGGTGAGGGATCCACCGATGTCAGCGAAGATTTGAATCGAGTTGGTCATTGGCGCCAGTTCCGCGATGTGCGGCAAGAACTGTCACGCCGGGCCCGTGAAATGAAAACGGGCCATTTGATTTCGCGATTTGATGCAAGCGCCTTTCCGACGACGGCAACTTCGGATCTCTTCGCGTGCTGCCTGGCGCGCAACGTGCGGCTTCGAAGAGCGCCACCTTGTAGCCCGGCCAGTCGCTGGGAGCCTGCGCCAACGCATAGGCCAAGGGCCAATCATGTTTGGCAAAAGAGCGAATCAGGGGAGCGAGCCGCTTGCAACGCGCCCACAGGTCGATCGACGCCCCTTCCGCGGCGACAGCATCCAATGCGCGCAAGAGTGCACGATCTCGATTGCATTGGTCGAGGACCGTCGCCGCATCGGCCAGGCCGCGGCCTGAAAGTCCGGCATGTACATCCAACGAGCCTCCCTTTCGGACCTTCTCCCCAATGGCTTGCCTAAGCCACTGTCGAGTCTCGTAAGGGATATGGCTGGCCAATGAAGACTCGCCGAGCGCTGCATACACCACCCCGAGTCGCTCCAGCGGGGGAGCCTTCTGGGGCCGCGAGCCGCCATGCTCTAGCCCAGACTTGGGCGCGATGCGCATCGAAAGCAAATCGCGTGTCGGACCGCCATTCGCCCCCACGAGCGCACCCTTCACGCTCGCACCCGCTACGTCCGCCACGACCTCGAAGCGCAGGGCGCACCGCCCGTTGCTCAGGTCGGCGAGGTTCGCTTCAGTGAACGCTACGTCCGATCGCACGCGAACGGTCAGAAGGCCAAGCAACGATGCGAGAAGGCCCTCGGCTAGGTCTATTTCGGTTGTGCTGTCCATCGAGATGGTGCTCTTCACTTAACCCCCTTAGCAACCTCGGTGAACAGTCCGAGAGCGCGGCTCGAATTACCCGTACTCAAGGCCTGTCCGGAGGACCCGCGCGCCTCGAGCTCGAAGTGTTCGGCCAGATCGTCATGCCACTCGACCGGCACTTCCGCCGCCTCGGCCAGTAACGCCAGTCGCTGCAGTTCGGACTCGCCTCGCGCCCTGCATGCCGCATTGATGGCCGCGCTGAGCCTTGGATTTATCTGAAGCTTCATGCGTTCGCTCCCGCCGTCTCGGCTTCGACTGCGCGCCGCACGCGCGCCGTGTACTGATCAAAGCGTTCTCGGTTCGGACTCAGGTCGGCCTCGTCCCACTTGCCCAGGCCGAGTTCAACGCCCTTCGCTTCAATTGACGGGCGATCGGTGTCCCATGGCTTCTGGGGCATGCCTCCGCCGGAGGAGATCGCAGCGGCTTCTTCGAGCTGGCGGCGCACGATGCCCAGCAGGTAGGCCATGCCCTTCGGCGGCGTTGACTTCACGCAGACCTCTGCGGCGGCAACAAAGGTTGCCTCGTCGACGCCCTTCAGGATCAGCTCACGGAGAATTGGGTTTGACGGGTTGACATCCATCACACCCGCGGCCTTGATGGCTCTGCAGATGGCTCCCGCTTTCGTTGGGCTTTGCCCACTCCCTCCCCCCGCCACCCCCGAAGGGGGTTCTTTATCTTTATCTGTATCTTTATCTAGCGATCGATTTCGTTCGCCGGTGTTCGCCTGCGTTCTATCTGCCTGTTCGTCCTGCTTTCGCCCCGCCTTCAGGCGTTTTTGTTCTGCTCTCCATTCTCGGGACCGCTCTGCAGATCCATCCTCACGCAATGGCTGACGCTTTTCCCACGCGGAGACATGCTCGCCGTCGAGCACGCGGCCCTGCATGGCAGCCACGATCGCATCTACTTGTGAGGTGTCGATGTCGAGTGCGCTCGCCACATCTTCCGGTTTGAACGATTGCGTTCGTCCGCGTTCGGTTGCGTTCGATGATGCGCACACCAGCAAGTGCACATAGACCGTGATCACGTCGCCGATCCGCTGACCTGAGATCTTGGCGATCGTCCGAAACTTCGGATCGTTGGGCAGGTCATGCCAGAGGCGAAGCCATTGATTTGCCATCAGCAGCAGACTCCATTCAGAGGCGCAATCGAGGCCTCAAGGGGCGATGTATTCATGCAGCCAATGCTGTCCGGTCCTTGGAAAAGATGAGCAAATGTTTTTGGCGTTGCATCGCCGACACACTCAGCGCCCGCGCCCAGTCTGCGATACACAGCAAAGCGCGCCCACTCTTGAGCCATACGCCTATCGACCCTGTCCAACCGAACCACAGTTGACCTGATTGGCGATCCATTGGTCGATAGCCGACTCAGGCCACACAGTCGTCCGATGGCCCAAGCGAATGCCGCGCGGGAAGCTGCCTTCACCCATGCGCCTGTAGATCTCGGTCGTCCTGATTCCCACGCGTCCGATGACCTCGTCAATTCGAATCAGCCGCTCCTTCGGCTGGAGTTGCACCACATCGTCGTCCATCTGCTATTTCCTTTTCCGGGTGAGCCCGGGTGAGCCCGGGTGAGGGGGAATGTGAATCAAGGGCTGTCCGGTTTCTAGGGAAGAAACCGGACAATTTGCGCCCGATCGGTGGACAACTGGCCGCTCTCCCGAGCGAAGGCGGCATTGCCAATCGATTGGATGCGCAGTGATAGCCGTGCCTGGCCGCGTGCCGGACCACCAATCCGCCGCGCGGACCGGTACGCCACGCGGACGGCCTCCTACTTCGACCGAGCTCGCGGGCCGGTGCTACTCATGCCCGACGTTCCCAACGATTCCAGCTAGCCGCCTTCAAGATCGGGACACGCCTGCACTTGTCATGCACGCGATACCAGAAGCCGCCAGGATTGGTGAACTGATCGGCCAGCCGCCTAGGAAGCCCTCGCGGCTTCGCAGCGACTCTCCCGGCGGCGGACACGCTCTTGCGCGCGTTGGTCACGTCTATCTCACCTGCTTGCCATCGACAGCCGCCAGGCGCAGATGTCGCACTTCACCGTGCTGGGTGAATAGCTCGCCAGCGGAATGAAAGAAGGTGCCCCTCTCGGGATTCCACGCAACGTAGCCTTGGCGCAGCTCGCCATCCACCTTGTGTGTGCCATAGCCCCGCACGACCAATAGAACTTCCCCTTGAGGGTTCACGCAGCCTTCGTCACGATGGAACGTGCTTGGTTCATGGATCTCGCGCTCATAAGCCTGCAATCGCCAGTCGGTCCTGACGATTACAGTCGTCTTCCGATCGATGCTGATCCAAGGCTTGCGCGATTTGGCTCTGCGCGCAATCTCGCGCAGGCCCATCCTCCCCTCGGCGGTCTCGCGATGGACAAAATGTTCTACAGTAGCTTTAGCCATGATGTGCGGTTCCTCTCACGGTTTGCACGTTGTGGTTAGGTCGGTCAGGTGTTCCACCACCTTTCCGGCCGCCTAAATTCCCTCAGATCCCTTGCCCGCTGTTCCACCAGCAGTAGGCGCCCCGAGGAGCGGCGTCATTCTTTCGGCAACTTGGCCTTGTCGATACGATCCCGAATCCAAACCGGACCGCCGAGCTGCGTAAGCTTTTCGCGCTGAGCCAGCGTCAGGCGGACAGTTACTGCCTGCGTCTTTTCGGCAGGATCCAAAGCAGGACGGCCCCTGCCTCGCTTCTCCATTTCGGCCTTCGTCATTTGCGATTTAGTGTAGTCGAAAAAGATGCTGTCGGTGAGATATTTCGTAGTCGATTAATCCGCTACATCAACGCCCGTCACGGCGCCTCAACGTCGCTGCCCGCGCGTAGTCCATCCAGATAATCGGCCCACGTCTGCATCATCTCAGCGCGTTTCACGCGAAACTCCGTTCGGTTGTACGCGCGGCCGAGCGTGTCCTTGACCGTGTGCGCCAACTGCGCCTCTATCACCACCTCGGCAACGCCGAGGTGCTCGACCAAGATCGTCCGAGCCGTTGCCCGAAACCCGTGGCCGGTTACTTCTTCGCCGTCGAAACCCATGGCTCGCAGAGCCGCGTTCACCGCGGCATCGCTCATGGGACGATCATGATGGCGCTCGCCTCGAAAGACGAACGGCCCATGCGCCGTGAGGGGCTCCAATTCCCGCAGCACCTTCACAGCCTGAGTGGCCAACGGCACGATGTGCGGCTCGCCATTTAGCTTGCCCTCGCGCGTGCGCTTCATTCGGGCCGCAGGCACCGTCCACATTCCCGCCTCCAAGTCGAACTCCTCCCACCTCGCCTTGCGCAACTCACCTGGCCGAACAAAAACCATTGGCGCAAGGCGCAAGGCCGAGCGGACAACCATAGTTCCGGGATAGCCATCGATGGCCCGCAGAAGGTGCCCCAAGCGTTTCGGATCGGTTATCGCCGGGAAGTGCTTCACCACCGCCTTTTTCAACACGTCCTTGAGGTCGCGGGCCGGATTGGTGAAGGCACGGCCGGTCGCGATGGCATAGCGAAAGACCTGCCCGATGCTGATGTGGACCCTGTGGGCCGTCTCAACGACGCCGCGCGCCTCGATACGGCGTAGCAGTTCCACCAACTCGGGCGCACCGATCTCCGCAATCGGCCGCGTTCCGACGTATGGGAAGACGTCCGCTTCAAGGCGGCCAATGACCTTGCTCGAGTACGTCTCAGCCCATTCGCCCTTGCGCACGCCAAACCACTCTCGGGCGACGTGCTCGAAGCTATTCAGCGCCGGCAAACCTGCCGCCGTTCGCGCCTCCGCCTCTTTGGCCGCGATGTGGCTCGCTCTGGTGGCCTTGCGCTGCTCGCTGGGGTCACGCCCCTCCGCGACCGTGGTGCGCGCGGCCTCGGCCTTGCTGCGCGCCAGGGCGAGCCCAACACGGGGGTAGGTGCCTAGGGACAGCGTCTTTCGCCGGCCGGCGAAGGTGTAATCGAATCGCCAGCCGTGCGCGCCGCCCTTGACGAAAAGGAGCAGGTAGAGGCCATCACCATCGGAGATGCGGCGACGAATGTCACCAGGCTTGATTTGTCGAAGGAGGAGATCTGAGGTGATGAGGTTGCGTGGCATGTTCGTCGAACGTTGAGTGCAGTAACCGATGCAGTAACTCGATTTCGCACCCAACCGAACATATAGTGTTTATGCGCCTTCCACCAGATCTTTCGATAGTGTGAAGAGCCACCAAATCAAAGCCCCGCAAGTCAATGACCTGCGGGGCTTTTTCTTTTTGGCGAGCTGCCGCTCAGGCCCCGACAACGATCGGGAAATGCGCCTGAAGGCCATCCGGTCCGGCCGTGAACGGCATCGTCACCGCCGCACGAGCTGATTCGTCAAGGCTGCGCCATATTCCGTCGCGCGCATTGCCGGGATCGCCAGCCACGTAGAGCTGTGTCGTGAGCAGCTCGCGCCGGTCGAGCTTCACCTTCACATGGATATGAGCGGTGCGACCGCTGTAGGGAACCGGGCGGATCGTGTGGAAACGGTAGCGACCGTCGGCACCGACCGCCACGCGACCGAAGCCCTGGAACCCCGCATCCGCACGATCGCCGTCGCGCGGGTGGTGATAGTGCCCGTGATCGTCGCACTGCCAGATCTCGATCTGCGCACCAACGACCGGCCGGCCGGCGATGTCTGTGACGGTGCCATCGACCCAGGCAGGATGCCCGCCGCCATAGGGCGGACGATTCCCGTTGCGCAGGAGGTCGTAGTCCGAATCCTTCGGGATCTCGACGGGGTAGAACGGGCCTTCGGTCTGCGCTGGTGTCAGCATCCGGCGCCGAGGCGGTGTCTGTGCCCGTGCACCGAGCCAGAGCGCTGGAACGCCGACCAGGGCGGCAGCCACCGTGCGGCGCTGAAGACGAACAGGGGAATCTGGGGAGGCTTTGCGCATGGCCATCGGATCGACACGCCCGAGGGCAAGTTCCGGTGCGCGGCCACGCTGCCGCGGTGGCTATTCCTTGGCGCGCCAGGCGCTGAGGAACTCAGACGTCTTGTCCACAGGCCGCCAAGTCACGATCACGAGATTTTTCGTGGCAGGCGCGGTCGTCGTCGCCGAGGCCGAGGTGGCATCGCTTCCGTTGGTGCATCCACCGAGGAATGCAGCCATCGCCAGGAAACCCGCCACCACGAACCAGGATGTTTTTCTCACGGTCTTGTCCTCGAAGTTGCGGGCCTGAAACCTGGCCTACGCCGATGCGCGGACTGTAACCGATATGTAAACTCAAAGTACTAATGAAACCCCGACCTGTCGCAAAAAAGTAACTCTATCGACTACAAACCGACTGGCGTCATGGATGAGCCCGACAACGGCCGCTCCGCACGCGACAGGATCTCTTCGAGCATGAGGGGAAGCTCGAATACGGCGCGGTTCTGCATCCGGCGTGTCGCGGACTTGTAGTGATCGAGCTTCCGGACGAGTTCGGCGACCGCCTCTTCCACCTTGGTAAAGCTGCTGCACACCATCCCCAGGCCGTGCTCCCGAACCCATTGGGTGTTGTAACGCTCCTGCGGCAGCGTCCAGCGGTTGCGGACCACGATCACCGGCAGCTCCATCTGCACCGCTTCACTGAGGCTGCCGGGGCCGGGCTTGCCGATGAAGAAATCCGCTAGCGCCATGTAGCGAGGGACGTCGGGCGTGAATCCGAGCACGAGCCGCGGCGCCCGGGCAGGCAGTTCGCGCAGGGCGTCGGCCAGCTTCGTGTTGTGGCCGCAGGCCAGGATGAGCTGCGTGTCGGGCAGGCGCTTGGCAATGCCGAGCATCGCCTTCGAGCCCTGCCCGCCGAAAAGCACGATGCCTGTCGGCCGACCGGGGTCGAGGCCGAGCTTCGCGCGCTCCGCATTGCGGTCGACCGGCTGCTCGTCATAGAAAGACGCGCGGATGATCATCCCCGAACTGGCGTGGATCCGCTCCCGTGGATGGCCGGCGGCCAATGCCTGCGTCACTGCCTTGGCGGAGCCGCAGATCAAGTCCTGGTCCAGCCCCTCCTCGATCCAGAAATTCGGCGGATGGTCGGCCAGATCGGTCAGGACCGTCACATAGGGCACGCCCGGCAGCGTCGATGCCAACGCCTCGCAGAGCGCGCGATTGAAATTCGGAATCAGGGACACGACCATGTCCGGCTCGGTCGCCAGCCAATGTTCCTGCAACTGCCGCACCAGCGTCGTGTGGCACCAGCGGATCATTCCCTGCAGCAGCTTGAGCTCCTGCGCGAGCCCGAGCGTCCACCCTCGTGCCAGGCGCTTGTTGTAGACGTCCTCCGGGTCCATGCCGGTCAGCCGGCGGAAACCATCCTTGGGGTCGAGCACCTCGCGCAGGTTGACCAGCCGCACCGTCCACGGCAACCCCGCGCGCCGGATCGCCGATTCGAGTGCCAGGGCAGAGGCGCGATGACCGCCGCCGGCATTGAAGTACACGAGGTCGACGGTACGCGTCGCCCTCATGCGTGCACCGGCTCCCGTTGCGAGGATGCGCGCCCGGACTGCGTCGCGACCGGCATCTGGTCGGCCCAGTGCAGGATCTCGAGCGTTCCGTCTGCACCTTCCGCGAGGGCGGTCAGGCTCTCGACCCAGTCGCCGTCGTTGGCATACAGGATGCCGTCGATGTCGCGCAGTTCGGCGTGATGAATGTGTCCGCACACCACCCCGTGCACGCCGCGCCGACGGGCTTCGCGGGCCACGGCGTTCTCGAAATCGCCAACATAGCTGACCGCGCGCTTGACCTTCAACTTGAGGTACTTGGACAGCGACCAGTACGGCAACCCCAAGCGCGCCCGCATCGAATTGAGATGGCGGTTGAGCTTGAGGGTGAATTCGTAGAGCGAGTCGCCGACGTGTGCCAGCCACTTCGCGCACTGGATCACGCCGTCGAACAGGTCGCCGTGCATGATCCAGAGCTTGCGGCCGTCGGCGGTCTCATGGATCCACTCATCCGCGACGTCGATCCCGCCGAAGTTGTGGTTCAGGTATTTGCGCGCGAACTCGTCGTGGTTGCCCGGAATGAAGATCACCCGCGTGCCCTTGCGCGCCTTGCGCAGCAGCTTCTGGATGACGTCGTTGTGGGCCTGCGGCCAGTACCAGTGACGCTTGAGCTGCCAGCCGTCGATGATGTCACCGACGAGAAACAGCGTCTCGCACTCGGTGTGCTTCAGGAAGTCAAGGAGCATCCGCGCCTGGCAGCCGGGCGTGCCCAGGTGCAGGTCCGAGATCCACAGGGTGCGGAAGCGCTGCACCGGCCGGGTGAAGTCGGCCTCGTCAGCATCTGGGATCTGCGGGATCCTGTCGCTCCATGCACGAAGAAAAGCGTCATCTCTTTGCATGGCCCTGCACGTTCGCAGCGGCCCGTGACGAGGTCATGGCAGCACGATGACGCGCCGACGACACCGCCGCGCAGGTGCCGTCTTGGGGCAAACCATGACACTGCAGTGACGGCGACATGACCGCCGACCGGGACAATCGAGCTCATGCGCCCCGGCCAGATCATCGTTCTCGCAACACCCATCTTCTTCCTGCTGATCGGGATCGAGTTCTTCGTCGGCCGCCGCCGCGCGAAGCTCGGGACAGGCCACGACACCTACCGCCTGCCCGACACGATCAACAGCCTTGGGCTCGGCATCCTGAGCCAGATCAGCGCGGTCCTCACCGGACTGCTGCGCATCGGCATCTACACCGCCTGCTGGTCGGCCTTCGCGCTCTTCCCCAACGAACATTTCTGGATGCAGTGGTACGGCTGGCTGCTGGCGCTGGTGTTCTACGACCTCTGCTACTACTGGCTGCACCGCTTCGGCCATGAAAGCGCGGTGTTGTGGGCCGCGCATGTGGTCCATCACCAGAGTCAGCACTACAACCTCTCGACCGCGCTGCGGCAGACCTCGAGCGGTGCGCTGTTCGGCTGGATCTTCTATCTTCCGATGGCGATCGCGGGCGTGCCGCCGCTGGTCTTCGGCGTGGTTGCGCTCATCGACCTGCTCTACCAGTTCTGGGTGCACACCGAGCAGGTCGGCAAGCTCGGCTGGTTCGACCGGTGGTTCTGCTCGCCGTCGAACCACCGGGTGCATCACGCGGTCAACGACCGCTACATCGATCGCAACTACGGCGGGGTCCTCATCATCTGGGATCGTCTCTTCGGCACTTTCAAGGAAGAAGACGAGCCCTGCGTCTACGGCACGCGCAGCCCGCTGCGGAGCTGGGACCCGATCTGGGCCAATGCCGAGGTCTACTGGGCACTCGCCCGCGACAGCTGGCGCACCCGCAGGTGGAGCGACAAGCTGCGCGTCTGGATCAAGCCGCCCGGCTGGCGGCCAGCGGACGTGGCGGCGATCGATCCCAAGCCGGCTTTCGACATCGGGCAGGTGCAGCGTTACGACCCGGTGGCTTCCGGCGGCATCCGGGCCTTCGCTGCCGCGCAGTTTGTCGCGCTGCTCGCGGGCGCCATCGCCTTCCTGTGGTTTTCAGATGCGCTGCCACTCACCACTTCGGTGGTGTGGCTTGCGGCGCTGACCGCCGGGCTGTGGGCGACGGGTGCGGCGTTGCAGGGCCGGCTGAGCGTGGCGGAGGTTCTCTTCGTCGACGCGGCAGCACTGGCGACGGCCAGCGGCGCCTTGGGCATCGGGGCGCTTCATGCGGTCTTCAAGCCCCTCGCGCTCGTCGTGCTCATCGGCTTTGCGGCAAAGCGCCTTCGCTCGCTCGACGCGCCAGGCAACTTCTCGTCGTTGCTGCTCACGGGGCTCGTCGCCTCGCTTGCAGGTGATGTATTGCTGATGTGGCCGCAGTTGTTCGTGCCGGGGCTCGTGTGCTTCCTGCTCGCGCACCTGGCCTATATCGGGCTCTTCGCGAAGGGCGTCGGCCTGTTTCCGCGCCCCGGTGCGCTGGCCGCGACGCTCGGCATCGGCGCGGTCATGTATGCGTTCCTGTGGTGGGGCGGATTGCCGGGCGGGCTGCGCGTTCCAGTCGGCCTTTACGTGGTGGTGATCGCCTGCATGGCGGCTCAGGCCATCGGGCGTGCGGCGGTCGTCGGCGATCCGTCGTCGCTCAAGGTCGCCGTCGGCGCCTGTTTCTTCATGCTGAGCGACTCGCTGCTGGCGACCAATCGATTCGTCCTGCCGTTGCCGGTGGCTTCGCTGTGGGTGCTTGCGACCTACTACGCGGCACAGTGGCTGATTGCGGCCAATGTGCGTCCGGCTGGCGAACAGGTGCCCGATCAGCTCCCGAACATGTCGCCGTCACGCTGAGGCGCGGCAACGCCGAGATGGCGGTAGGCGGCGAGCGTTGCGATGCGGCCGCGCGGCGTGCGCTGCAGGTAGCCCTGCTGGATCAGATAGGGCTCGATCACGTCCTCGATCGTGCCTGCCTCTTCGCCGATGCTTGCCGCGATGTTGTCGAGGCCAACGGGGCCGCCGTCGAAGCGATGAATGACCGCTTCGAGCAGCTTGCGGTCCATCAGGTCGAAGCCCTGCGGATCGACGTCGAGCATGGCCAGCGCCTTGTGCGCCACGTCGGCCGTGATGCGGCCGTCGCTCTTGACCTGCGCGTAGTCGCGCACGCGGCGTAGGAGCCGGTTGGCGATACGTGGCGTGCCGCGCGAACGGCGCGCGATTTCCAGGCCGCCCGCTTCGTCCGCCGGCACCCCGAGCAGGCCCGCGCTGCGATGAACGATGCGCGCCAGTTCCTCGGCCGTATAGAACTCGAGCCGCGCAACGATGCCGAAGCGATCGCGCAGCGGGTTGGTCAACATGCCCGCACGGGTGGTTGCGCCGACGAGCGTGAACGGCTGCAGGTCCAGCTTGATGCTGCGTGCCGCGGGGCCCTCGCCGATCATGATGTCGATCTGGTAGTCCTCCAGCGCGGGGTAGAGGATTTCCTCCACCACTGGCGAAAGGCGATGGATCTCGTCGATGAAGAGCACGTCGTTGCGCTCGAGATTGGTGAGGAGCGCCGCGAGGTCCTTGGGTTTTTCGAGCACCGGCCCGGAGGTCTGCCGCAGGTTCACGCCGAGCTCGGCCGCGATGATGTGCGACAGCGTCGTCTTGCCGAGACCTGGCGGACCGAAGAGCAGCACATGGTCCAGTGCTTCCTTGCGATGCCTTGCCGCGCCGATGAAGATTTCGAGCTGCTCGCGCACCTTGGCCTGGCCGACGTATTCGTCGAGCAGCTTGGGTCGCAACGCGCGTTCAATCGCTTCTTCATTGGGAGAGGCGGGCGCGGCGGACACCACGCGCTGGGGTGCCGGGGCGAAATCGTCGGTCTGGATGGTCATGGGCGTGCGGGCTGAGCGAGCAGTTTAGTCGGCCGCCGGCCGTGTGCGCATGCGGCAGAATGCGCCACCGTGAAGGGGCCCGTACCTTGTCGATCACCAGCATGAATGACAACGATCGCGCGCTGTGCGCCGCCACGGCGGGCCTTTTGCGCGCCAGCGGAATGCTCGCCAACTGGGGGCTGGCGCTCTCCTTCATCGCCGGGCTGGTGCTCGCGCTGACGGGCCGCTCGCTGCCCTCGGTGTCATGGGGTGCCTACGCAGTGGTGGCTTTGGTCGGCCTGCTCGAACGCTACCTGGCGCTGCGCTTGCGGCTCGACGCCGGGATGTACGAGGCGCTGGCAAGAGACGCCATCGGTTCGCTGGACAGCCTCGACGGCGCACTCGAGAGACTGGGACTGCGGCGCCCCGCCGATGCCTCGCGCCCACTGGCCGACCGGGTGCTTCTTGCCCGACAACTGATGCAACGGCACGGCATCGCAGTGACGGTGCAGACCGTGATGTTCGCGCTGGCCCTTGCGGTGCAGGACTGGCGCTGACCGGCACCGCCGCTACTTGGCGAGCGCCCGCAGGGCCAGCTTGATCCCCTCGCCAACCGCGACGTCCTTCGGGAGGGCCTTGAGCGCCGCGGCGGCTTCCTTGTCGCTGTAGCCGAGCGCGACCAGCGCCTGAAGGATGTCGGCCTGGTTGTCGGTGGCCGCATGCGCCGGCAGCGCAATATCGGCACCGAGCTTGCCCTTGAGTTCGAGCAGCAGCCGCTCGGCGGTCTTCTTGCCGATGCCGGGGATCTTCACCAGTCGCCCTGCTTCCTGAAGCGTGATCGCCTGCGACAGCTCGCTCACGCTCATGCCGCTGAGCACGCCCAGCGCCGTACGCGGACCCACGCCGGAGATCTTGATCAACTGACGGAAGGCCGCGCGCTCCGTCGCGGTTGCGAAGCCGTACAGGATCTGCGCATCCTCGCGCACCACGAAATGCGTGAGCAGCGAGACCCGCTCGCCCGCCGCCGGCAGGTTGTAGAAGGTGCTCATGGGCACATCCACCTCGTAGCCGACGCCATGGCAGTCCACCACGATCTGCGGGGGATTGCGTTCGGCCAGGATGCCGGTGAGTTTGCCTATCATGGGTGCCCTTCTCGCTTTTGAAAATGAAACTCGCGTGATTCTGCGACACACCTTCGCCCCGCCCAACAACACTCGCCTGGGCCATCTTTGCGGTCCGCTCGACGCGAACCTGCGGCGCATCGAGGAAGCACTCAACGTCAAGATCGCGCACCGGCACGAGCAGTTCAAGGTCGACGGCGCCAAGGCGAATGCACAGCGCGCGATGGATGTGCTGCAGGCGCTCTATGAAATCGCGCAGCGGCCGATCGATGCGGCGGTGGTCCAGCTCACCCTGGCCGGCGACGGCTCGATGACCGAGGCGGATGACGGCGCCGTCATCCTCGCCACGCGGCGCTCCGACCTGCGGGCGCGTACGCCGAACCAGAGCGTCTACCTGCAGAACATCGCAAGTCACGACATCACGCTGGGCATCGGCCCCGCCGGCACCGGCAAGACCTACCTGGCCGTGGCGAGTGCCGTGGACGCACTGGAACGCAGTGCCGTCCAGCGCATCGTCCTGACACGCCCGGCGGTCGAGGCCGGCGAACGACTCGGCTTTTTGCCGGGCGACCTGACGCAGAAGGTCGATCCGTATCTTCGGCCGCTCTACGACGCGCTGTACGACCTGATGGGCTTCGACCGCGTCCAGAAGGCCTTCGAACGCAATGCGCTAGAAATCGCGCCGCTGGCATTCATGCGCGGCCGCACGCTCAACAACGCCTTCGTGATCCTCGACGAAGCCCAGAACACCACGCCGGAGCAGATGAAGATGTTCCTCACGCGCATCGGCTTCGGTGCCAAGGCAGTGGTCACCGGCGACGTCAGCCAGATCGATTTGCCGAAAGGACAGTTGAGCGGGCTGATCGATGCCGAGCGCGTCCTGAAGCGGGTGAACGGCATCGCGATCACGCATTTCACGAGTGCGGACGTGGTGCGCCATCCGCTGGTGGCGCGGATCATCGACGCCTACGACGCCGTGAAGAAGCGGAACGACTGAGATGGCACTGCCGGACCTTTCCCTGTCGCTGCAATTCGGTCGCTTCAAGGGCGTGGAGCGTCATCGCGGCGCGCTGCCGCGCCACAGCGTCGCGCGCTGGATCCGCCACGCGCTCGACAGCGACGGCGAAATCACCGTGCGCATCGTCGATGCGGACGAAGGCCAGCAGCTCAATCGCGAATTTCGTGGCAAGGACTACGCGACCAACGTGCTGACCTTCGACTACGCGCAATCGCCTGTGGTCATGGCCGACCTGGTGCTGTGCGCGCCTGTGGTCGCCAAAGAGGCGAAGGAACAGCGCAAGACGCTCGCCGCGCACTACGCGCACCTGCTGGTGCACGGCACCCTCCACGCGCAAGGCTGGGACCACGAGACCAGCGACGAAGACGCGGAAGCGATGGAAGCTCGCGAGATCGAGATCCTCGCGCGGCTCGGGATCAAGAACCCGTACTGACCGGAAGCCCCGCGCTCACGGCGTCATCTGCAGTGGAATGGTCACCGGACCATCGTTGACCAGATGCACCTTCATGTCTGCGCCGAACTCACCCGTCGCAACTACCGGATGGGCGGCCCGAGCCTTTGAGACGAAGTATTCGTACAGCCGCCGGCCCTCATCCGGCGCTGCGGCCTGCGTGAAGCTCGGCCGGTTGCCGGCACTCGCATCGGCCGCAAGCGTGAACTGGCTCACGACGAGCAATCCGCCACCCACGTCCTGCAAGCTCAGGTTCATCTTGCCGGCGTCGTCCGAGAAGATGCGCAGCTTCAGGATCTTGGCGAGCATTCGATCAGCTTGGGCATCGGTGTCGCCACGTTCGGCGCACAGCAGAACAAGCAAACCCGAATCGATGGCGCCGACGGTGCGGCCGTCGATGTCGACGCGTGCGCTTCCGACGCGCTGCAGGATGGCCTTCATGGCGAATGTTCCTTTTGTGTGGCGCGCGCCTCCATCCCGAGCGGCAGGAGCTGGATGGTCACGCGAAGACCGGGCACGGCATCCATCAGGGCCTGTTCGAGCGCGTCGCGCAGACCGGCGGCGCGCTCCAGAGACCACGCACCCGGCACATGCATGTGCAGATCGGCAAAACGACGCTGGCCGGCGCGCCGGGTCACCATGTCGTCGAAGCGCAGCTGCGCGCCTTCCGGCACGCCAGCGGCGAAGCGCTCCAGCGTGGCCCGCAACGTGGACTGGGTCTCGGCGTCCAGCGCTTCATCCATCAGCCCCTGCGACGACCGCCAGACCAGCTTCACGCCTTCGCGCAGGATGTTGAGCGCCACGGCAATGGCCAGCACCGGGTCGAGCCAGAGCCAGCCCGTCAACGCCACGGCGATGACGCCGACCAGCACCCCGGCGGAAGTCCAGACATCGCTCAGCAGATGCCGAGCGTCAGCCTCCAGCGCGATGGAATGGTGCACCTTCGCCGCTCGGAACAGCACGGCCGCAAGCAGCCCATTGAAGACCGAGCTCAGGACCGAAAGCGCCAGACCCCACCCCAATTGCTCCAGCGGCTGAGGTGACAACAGGCGCACGATTGCCGCCCAGATGATCGCGACCGCGGCGCCGATGATCAGGACGCCTTCGAAGCCCGAGGAGAAGTACTCCGCCTTGTGATGCCCATAAGGATGGTCCTCGTCCGCCGGACGCATGGCGATCGTGACCATGGCCAAGGCGAAAGTCGCGCTCGCGAGGTTGACGAACGACTCCATGGCGTCCGAGATCAGGCCCATCGAGTTCGTGATGTACCCCGCCCATCCCTTCAGCACGATCGTGACAAGCGCGACCGCGATCGAGACGCGAAGGAGCGTCCGCGGACTCAGCGTGGAAAGCTTCGAGAAATGGAGGATCGAGGACAAGAATGGATGCGAGTCAATTTCTTTGAAGAGCAGCCGAATTATCGTGAGACGAACTACGCTCTCTGAGCCAGCGGTAATACTCGCGTACTATTTGCCACCAGAAAACCACAGCAGATTCCTACGTGATCAAAAGCATCGTCACGGCTCTGTGTACCCTCGTTCTCGTTTGCGCCAACACGAGTTCGCAGGCCCAGACAGCCACGACCACCACCAAGCCACAGCCCGAGGCACGCGCGGGCATCCTCAAGTCCGTGCGCGGCGACGTCCGGCTGCTCGCACCTGATGGATCGACCCGCGCCGGCAAGTCCGGGGACATCGTCGCCCCCATCGACCGCATCGTGACCGGTCCTGATTCGGGTGCCAGCGTCGTCCTTCGCGACGGCACGAAGCTGGTCGTGGGCCCGTCCTCGCGGCTGGACCTCAAGGAATTCCATTTCGACTCGACCACGCAGGACGGCGGCATGCTCGTCTCGCTTCTTCAAGGATCGGCGCGAATGGTCAGTGGCCTGATCGGCAAGGCCCATCCGGATGCGGTTCGCGTCGAAACGCCCACTGCGGTCATCGGGATCCGCGGGACCGACTTCATCGTTCAAGCTGACCCTCAGCCGTGACAGTTCGCCGCCTCACGTCACTGCTCGCCGGACTGATCACGACGCTGATCCTCGCGGCATGTTCAACCCCTGGCACGCGCGTGGTGCTGCTGCCGCAGCCCGACGGCAAGCCATCCGCCGTCATCGTCACCACCGAGGATGGCGAAGAGACGCTGTCCGAACCCTTCCAGCGCGCAACTGCGAAGGCCCACGCACGCGGGGCGCCGATCGTCGACAAGGCCGACCCCGCCCGCGTGGAAACCGAGAACAAGGCGCTCTTCGAGCTCATGCCGCCCCCGCCGCAGCGATTTACCCTCTATTTCGAAGCCAACGAGACAGCGCTGACCGCGGCATCGCAGCGGGTGTTGAACGAAGCATTAGCGGCAGCGCAGGCCCGCAGCGGCGGCGAGATCGTCGTGACCGGCCATACCGATACGGTCGGGACGGTTGCGCACAACGATGAACTCTCGCGCGTACGAGCATCGCTGGTGCGACAAATCTTCGTGGACAAGGGCTTTCAGCCCAACCACGTCGAAGCCGTCGGCAGAGGGGAGCGCGAGCTTGCCGTGCAGACGGGCGACGAGGTCCCGGAACCGCGGAACCGCCGCGTGACCATCGAAGTCCGCTGACCGGTCGATGGGGGACGCCTTCTCGGCGTCCCGACTGGCTCAGCTAAGGTGAACGCGCGCGAACTTGCGCTTGCCGACCTGCACGACGTAGCTTCCTGCCTGCAGCTTCAGGCCCTTGTCGCTGACTACGCTGGAGTCGATTCGCACGCCGGCCCCATCGATGAGCCGGTTGCCTTCAGACGTCGAAGGCGCGAGTCCCGCTTGCTTGAGCAACTGGGCGATGCCCAACGGAGCGCCTGACAGGTTCACCTCGGGGATTTCATCGGGCACGCCGCCCTTGCTGCGGTTGATGAAATCCTGCTCGGCGGCATCCGCGAGCGCAACGCTATGGAAGCGCGCGGTGATCTCCTTGGCGAGGGCCACCTTGGCATCCTTGGGATTGCGGCCCGCCTCGACCTCGGCCTTGAGCGCATCGATCTCGGCGATCGACTTGAAGCTCAGCAGCGTGTACCAGCGCCACATCAAGGTGTCCGAGATCGATAGCACCTTGGCGAACATCGTGTTTGGGTCTTCGCTGATGCCGATGTAGTTGTTCTTGCTCTTCGACATCTTCTCGACGCCGTCGAGGCCCTCCAGGAGCGGCATAGTGAGTATGCACTGCGGCTCCTGACCATACTCCTGCTGGAGATGTCGCCCCATCAGCAGGTTGAACTTTTGGTCGGTCCCGCCGAGTTCGAGGTCGGATCGCAGCGCGACCGAGTCGTAGCCCTGCATCAGCGGGTAAAGAAACTCATGCACCGAGATCGACTGGCCAGCCTTGAAGCGCTTATTGAAATCCTCGCGCTCCATCATGCGAGCCACGGTGTATTTGGCAGCGAGCTGGATCATGCCGCGCGCGCCAAGTGGGTCGCTCCACTCCGAGTTGTAGCGAATCTCGGTCCTGGCAGGGTCGAGCACCAGGCTGGCTTGACGATAGTAGGTCTGGGCGTTGGCCTCGATCTGCTCGCGAGTCAACGGCGGCCGGGTGGTATTGCGGCCCGAGGGGTCGCCGATGGTGGTCGTGAAATCCCCGATCAGGAAGATGACCGTGTGCCCCAGATCCTGGAGCTGGCGCATCTTGTTGAGCACCACGGTGTGACCGATGTGGATGTCCGGCGCGGTCGGATCCAGACCCAGCTTGATTCTGAGCGGCGTTCCCGTCGCCTCGGACCGCTGGAGCTTCTTGATCCACTCGTCCTGGGGAAGAAGCTCGTTGGTTCCACGAAGCGAAATTTCGAGCGCTTTTCCTACGCCTTCAGACAGACTTGCGGATGTAACAAAACCGGTTTTCATTGGGCTTTAGGGCGAGTGCTTATATGACATAAGTGATGCCACGGCTATACTTGCCCGACTTTTTCAAGCGCCGAATTCTAAGCGGCGCCGCTCCCGCACCGTCCTGCCGCCCGTTCGACACGGCCCTCGCAGCACGGTTTTGCAGAACCTGACCTGGATTCGAAGTTTTGATCAACGGCATTCTTGCCGCCGAGGAGCTGATCGCTTCCCGTGTGGCCCATATATTTCGGACGTATCCGAAGCAGATCACGGCTGCCGTTGCCGTACTGCTTCTGTCCGCTGGCGGCGGCGCCTTTGCCGTTGCCTCGCTCGGCCCCGATGCGGCCGACCTCCCCGTCAAGCAGGTATTCGAAGCGGTCACCCCGCTGTCCTTCGCCGATCAGGTCGAAGCGCTCGACAACCACAGCTTTACCCTCTTCCGCACCGAGATCACCCGTTCGAGCGACACCGCCGAGGCGCTCCTTCAGCGTCTGGGGATTGCCGACCCTGCGGCCGCCAGCTTCCTGCGAGGCAATTCAGACGCGCGCAGCGCTTTCCTGAGCCGCGCAGGACGCACTGTGACTGCCGAGGCAACACAGGAAAACGCGCTGCAAAAGCTCAGCGCGCGCTGGATACCGGACGGTGACGGCAACTTCAAGCGCGTCGTCATCGAGAAAACTCCCAAGGGTTTCCAGACCAAGTCCGAGACCGACACCCTGACGCCCGGCACCCGGCTCGCCAGCGGCATCGTGCGAACCTCGCTGTTTGCGGCAACGGACGACGCCGGCATTCCCGATGCGGTCGCGAGCCAATTGGCAGACGTGTTCTCCGGCGACGTCGACTTTCGCTCTCTGCGTAAGGGCGATCGATTCGCCGTTGTCTACGAGACCTTCGACGCCGATGGCCAGACGCTGCGCACCGGCCGCGTTCTCTCAGCCGAATTTGAAAGCGGCGGCAAGCTGCATCAGGCGCTCTGGTACCAGGAGTCTGGGCAAAAAGGTGCCTACTACCGCCCGAACGGCGATAGCCTCCGTCGCGCCTACCTGTCTTCGCCAGTCGAGTTCACTCGGGTGAGCAGCGGATTCGCGATGCGCCTTCACCCGATCCTCAATAGCTGGCGCCAGCATCACGGCATCGATTTCGCCGCACCGACCGGAACGCCCGTTCGTGCGGTCGGCGACGGAACCGTTGAATTCGCTGGCACTCAGAGCGGCTACGGAAACATCGTGATCCTGAAGCACCGCAACAACCAGGAAACCGCGTACGCGCACCTGAGTCGCATCGACGTCAAGGTCGGCCAGAGCGTGAGCCAGAGCCAGACCGTGGGCGCCGTCGGTTCGACCGGCTGGGCCACGGGACCCCACCTGCATTTCGAATTCCGCGTGAACGGCGAGTATCACGATCCGGCAACGATTGCCCAGCAGGACGGAGGTGCTCCGATCAGCGCTGCATCGCGCCCCGCTTTCGAGCGGCTTGCCGTTGCGACACGCGCCGAGCTGTCCGCGGCCTTCTCCGTGGTTCAGGCAAGCGCCGACTGACGGTCCACGCAGCACCCGAGCTCCTCTCGAACCGCGATGGCTGAATTCTTCATCGGCCTGATGTCGGGGACGTCGATGGATGGTGTCGACGGTGTCCTCGCAGACTTTTCGGGCGAGCGTATTGCGGTCCAGGGCTACGCGGCGGCGCCCTTCCCAGTCGGGCTGCGCGCCGAACTCATGGCGCTCAACACCCCCGGCGATAACGAATTGCATCGGGCAGCCTTGGCCAGCAACGGGCTCGCGCGCGCCTATGCTGGCGTGGTTCATCAGCTGATCGCCGACGCCGGCCTGCCTCCCGGAGCGGTGAGCGCGATTGGCGTGCACGGCCAGACGGTGCGCCATCGGCCCGGCGAATTCGACGAAGTCGGCTACACGCTGCAGATCAACAACCCCTCCCTCCTCGCCGAACTGACCGGCATTCAGGTTGTCGCCGACTTCCGAAGTCGCGACGTCGCTGCAGGCGGTCAAGGGGCGCCCCTTGTTCCGGGCTTTCATCGCGCGCTGTTCGCCCGCGACGACCAGGCTGTTGCCGTGCTTAACGTCGGCGGTATTTCCAACCTCAGCATTCTTCCGGCGGGTGAGGGCACGGTGCTCGGCTTCGATTGCGGACCGGGCAATGCACTGATCGACCATTGGTGCCAGGCGCACATCGGCCAACCCTACGACGTCGGGGGTCAGTGGGCGGCAAGCGGCCGTGTCGTGCCCGAACTATTGGCCCGACTTCTTGGCGATCCGTACTTCGCCAAAAACCCGCCGAAGAGCACCGGCCGCGACCTGTTCAATCCGAACTGGCTGGCGGCACATCTCGGAACTTCGGAAGCAGATCCCGCTGACGTGCAGGCCACCGTGACGGAGCTGACCGCATCGGTATGTGCGGACCACCTGAAACGGTATGGAGCAGGTAGCCAATTGCTGATCGTCTGTGGGGGTGGCGCGCTCAACCAGCATCTCCTCTCCAGGCTTCGCGCATTGCTGCCAACGGTCGAAGTCGTGTCGTCCGTGGAGCGCGGCCTCCCGCCGCAGGAAGTCGAAGCCGCAGCCTTTGCGTGGTTGGCACGCAGCGCGCTGCACGGTACGCCGGGCAATCTCGCGAGCGTCACCGGCGCCCGCGGTCCGCGCGTTCTCGGCGCTGTCTACCCCGCCTGAGCCGCTCGAAAGCGCGGCCTCAGCCCTGTCCAGAGACCTCTGGTTGGGCCGCCTGAACCGCCCTCGCTTCGGGCGGAAGGTTCCAGAAGATTAGTGCCGACGCCAAGGTGACCAGCCCCATGGTGACAAAAGTGGCCTCGAAAGCATGCAGGGTCGCCAAAGGCGTCGCATTTCCAAATACGCCGGTGTAACCGGCCAGGACCGCGCTCGCGACGGCTACACCCAGGCTCATCGCCAGCATCTGCACCATCGACAACAGGCTGTTGCCGGCGCTTGCCATGCTGCCGTCGAGATCCTTCAGCGTGATGGTGTTCATTGCCGTGAACTGCAGCGAGTTCACCGCCCCGAAGACAAGCAGTTGCCCGATATGGAGGGCAATCGGCTGCTCGGGCGTCGTCAGTCCGAAGCTCGCCATCGTCAAGCCGACGAGCGATGTGTTGACCACCAGAACCTTGCGATAGCCATTCCGCTGGATCAACGGCGTGGCGAAGCGCTTCATGCTCATGCCGGCGAGTGCGATGGGCAGCATCATCAGCCCGGCATGGAGCGGCGAATAGCCCATCGAAACCTGAAGCAGCAAGGGAACCAAAAAGGGCATGCAGCCGCTTCCGAGTCGGCAAAAGAGATTGCCGAGCAAGCCGATGCTCAGCGTCGGAATGCCAAACAGCGCGGGCTCGAAGAGAGGAAAGGGTCGCCTGACGGCATGCAGCCAGTAAGCGGTGATGCTTGCGAAGCCAAACACAAGTAGGACCAACACGCCGGCTTGGCGCAAGCCGAGCCCCGAGACGCCATCGATCGCCAGCGAGACCGCGACCATGCCAAAGGCGAGCAAGGCATATCCGACCCCGTCGAAGCGATGCTGCTCCGCCAGGCGCAGGTCCGGCATGATGCGCAGCGTCGCGAAGCAGCCGATGAGCCCGACCGGAACGTTGATCAGGAAGATCCAATGCCATGAGGCGTACTGGACCAGCCATCCACCAAGGGTCGGGCCAAGCAGAGGGCCAACCAGTCCGGGTATGGCCACGAAGCTCATCGCAGCCAGGAACTCTGCGCGCGGCACTGAGCGCAAAAGTGCGAGGCGTCCCACCGGCAGCAGAAGCGCCCCGCCCAGGCCCTGAATGACCCGTGCGGCCACCAGTTGCCCGATGCTCCGGGACAAGGCGCACAGCACGGATCCCGCGACGAACAGGACGATGGCAAAGAAGAAAACGCGCCGCGTTCCGAAGCGATCCGCCAGCCACCCGGAGGCCGGAATCAGCATCGCCATCGTCAACGCATAAGCCACCACCACGGATTGCATCCGCAGCGGGCTTTCTCCGAGGCTGGCCGCCATCGCCGGCAAGGCCGTGTTGATGATCGTCGCATCGAGCGTCTGCATGAAGAAGCCGACGGCAACGAGCCACAGCAGGCTTTTGCTCGGAGATTCGGTGGGCGCCATGGGTCAGTTCAGAAAGAGACGGGCAACAAAAAGCCGCCCGTAGGCGGCTTTGACAAACAGCACCACGTGGCTGATCGCATCAAGCCGAGAAGCTCGATCCGCAACCGCAGGTGCTCGTAGCGTTCGGGTTCTTGATCACGAACTGTGCGCCCTGGAGATCTTCCTTGTAGTCGATCTCGGCGCCCACGAGGTATTGATAGCTCATCGCGTCGATCAAGAGCGACACGCCATTCTTGGTCATCGTCGTGTCGTCTTCGTTGGTGATTTCATCGAACGTGAAACCGTACTGGAACCCGGAACAGCCACCGCCCTGCACGAACACGCGCAGCTTGAGATCGGGATTGCCTTCCTCGGCGATCAGATCGGCCACCTTCGCCGCGGCGCTGTCGGTGAAGACGATCGGGTCGGGCATCTGGGTTTGAACATTTTCTGCAACGGCACTCATCGAGAGAACTCCTGTGCGGCCGGTACGCGGCCGAATAATTGAATGCTACTTCAACCAGCAAAAAGCCGCCCGAAGGCGGCTCTTTTGACAGTTCGGGCGGTAGGCCCAAGAACGCTGTGGATCAGCGCTTCGAGAACTGCTTGCGGCGACGTGCGGAGTGCAGGCCGACCTTCTTACGCTCGACTTCACGCGCATCGCGGGTGACGAAGCCGGCTTGGCTCAGCACCGGCTTGAGCGAAGCGTCGTAGTCGATCAGGGCGCGGGTGATGCCGTGGCGCGTTGCGCCGGCCTGACCCGATTCACCGCCGCCAGCCACGTTGACCAGGATGTCGAAGGTTTCGACGTTGTTGGTCAGGTAGAGAGGCTGCTTGGCGATCATGATCGACGTTTCGCGGCCAAAGAAATCCTGGATGTCCTTGCCGTTCACCGTGATCTTGCCGGTGCCCTTTTTCAGAAACACGCGGGCGACGCTGGATTTGCGACGGCCGGTGCCATTGTTCCATTCACCAATCATTCTCAAGGCTCCTTACAGTTCCAGCACTTTGGGCTGTTGGGCGGTATGCGGGTGCTCTGCGCCACCGTACACCTTGAGTTTCTTGATCATTGCGTAGCCGAGCGGGCCCTTGGGCAGCATGCCCTTGACCGCCTTTTCCAGCGCGCGGCCGGGGTGCTTGGCTTGCATGTCGCGGAAGCTAGTGGCCGTAATGCCGCCCGGATAGCCCGAGTGACGGTAGTACACCTTGTCAAGCGGCTTGGCGCCGGTGACACGCAGTTGCGATGCGTTGATGATGACGATGAAGTCACCGGTATCGACGTGAGGCGTATAGATGGCCTTGTGTTTGCCGCGCAAACGGAGAGCAACTTCGCTGGCTACTCGTCCGAGGACCTTGTCGGTCGCGTCAATCACAAACCACTCGTGCGTCACGTCAGCGGGCTTGGCGCTGAACGTTTTGGTCATGAGCTTTCTCTTTAAAAGAGGGTTTGGCGGGCCCTTTTCCACGGTCGGAATTCCTCTGTTGGGAATCTCTTAGGTGGGTGAAAGTACTTCGCCGCGGGGCCACAAAAACGCTGCGAAGCCCGCGATTATACGAAAAACAGGCCCAAGGCCGCAATTGGCCCGGTCCAAGCGCGCGGGATGGTTACCATCGAGGGATGTTCAGCTACCGCCACGCATTCCACGCCGGCAACCACGCCGACGTGCTCAAGCACACGGTTCTGATTGCCACGCTCGACTATCTGCTCGAAAAAGACGCGGCCTTGACCGTGGTCGACACCCATGCCGGCGCCGGTCTGTACCGCCTCGACGGCGACTACGCCGGCACCAGTGGCGAAGCGGTCGATGGCGTGCAGCGGCTGTTTGCCCGTCCCGACGGCGCCACGCCGCTCACCGATGCACTGGCGCGCTACGTCGAAGTCGTGCGTGACTTCAACCCCAAGGGCGGCGCGCGGATCTACCCGGGCTCGCCCTTCATCACGCATCACCTGCTCCGCGACCAGGACAAGCTCAAGCTGTTCGAACTGCACCCGACGGATGCGCGTTCTCTCGACGCCAACATCGCCCAGCTCGACGCGGGACGCCAGATTGCCGTGCTGCGGGAGGACGGATTCGGCAGCACGACCAAGTTCCTGCCGCCCCCTTCGCGCCGGGCACTGGTGCTTTGCGATCCGAGCTACGAGATCAAGAGCGACTACGCACGCGTGCTCGATTTCGTCACTGGTGCCCTCAAGCGTTTCGCGACAGGGACCTATGCGATCTGGTATCCCATCATCCCCCGCCCCGAAGCGCACGATCTGCCGCGCCGCCTCAAGACGCTCGCGACCAAAGCTGCCAAGCCATGGCTGCACGCCACGCTCACGGTCAAGTCGAGCAAGATCGTCACGGACTCTTCCGGCGCCAAGCATCGGCCCGGCCTTCCGGCGAGCGGAATGTTTCTCATCAACCCGCCCTACACGCTGAAGGCCCAGCTACAGGCCGCGCTTCCCCAGATGGCGGAGTTGCTGGCGCAGGACCGCAACGCCGCGTTCTCGGTCGACAGCGGGGGCTGACGCTTCTTTCAGCGCCGCTTGCGCGGGGCGACGTTGCGCTTCGGTCGGGTCGGCGTGTCCTGCACGTCCAGCGATGGCGAGTCGGCCTCCCCGACGGCCGCACCAGCGCAGTTGTCGTCCTTGTCGACGACCGACAGGGCCACCTGCTTGATCCCGAGGCCCACGAGGCCGATGGCTTCGGCTGCAGCACGGCTCAGATCGATGATCCGTCCCGCGGCGTAGGGGCCTCGGTCGTTGATGCGGACCAGCACCTCGCGACCATTCACCAGACTGCGCACGCACACGCGGGTGTTAAAGGGCAGTGTCTTGTGCGCGGCGGTGAGCGCGGTCATGTCGAACCGCTCGCCGCTCGCGGTCTTCTTCTGATGGAACTGAATGCCGTACCACGAGGCGCCGCCGCGCTCGAAGATCTCGCGATTGGGATCCTGCGGCAGTCCGTCGTCCTGCTCGCCTGCGCCCGACACCGCAAGGTCGTAGCGAACCGAGGGCACTTGCGACCGTGGCGGCGCGCCGGGCGGAAGCGCCGGCTGCTTGACCAGTGGACGAAGCCCCTTTGGCTTGCCATCGCCCGAGCCATCGGGAGGCGCCGTCGAGCAGGCGGCAAGCAACACGGCCACGGAGGCCGCGGCGACGAGCCTGGCGAGCCGGATGCCCGAACTCATGCGCTCCAGCCGAGGCGCTCCAGCACGCCCAGCGTCGCGACCGACTGGTTCATCGTGTAGAAGTGCAACGCAGGCGCGCCGCCATCACGCAGTCGCTCGCACAGCGCAGCGACCACGTCGAGCCCGAAGGCCTTGATCGACGCCGTGTCGTCGCCGAAGCTCTGCAGGCGCAGACGGATCCAGCGCGGGATTTCCGCACCGCAGGCGTCCGAGAAGCGCATCAGTTGCGTCGAACTCGTGATCGGCATGATGCCCGGCACGATCGGCGTATCGATGCCCAGCGCGCGCGCTTCATCGACGAAGCGCCAGTACGCCTCGGGGCTGAAGAAATACTGCGTGATCGCCGAATCCGCGCCCGCGCGAACCTTGGCCGCGAAGGCCTGCAGATCGGCCTCAGGCGACTTCGCCTGGGGATGCACTTCGGGATAGCACGCGACCTCGATGTGGAAGTCGCGCCCCGTCTCTGCGCGGATGAAGGCAACCAGATCGCTCGCATAAAGGAATTCGCCGCCGATGCCGTAACCGCTCGGCAGGTCGCCGCGCAGGGCGACGAGGCGTTTGACGCCCATGGCCTTCAGCTCGGCCAGTTGCGTACGCACCGTCTCCCTCGTGGCGCCGATGCACGAGAAATGGCAAGCGGCGGAAACGCCCTCGCCGAGGATCTCGCGCACCGCGGCGAAAGTGCCTTCGTGCGTGGAACCACCCGCACCGTAGGTGACCGAGCAGAACTCGGGCGCCATCGCGTAGAGCTGCTGCCGCACGTTGCGCAACTTGGCTGCGCCTTCGGGCGTCTTGGGGGGAAAGAACTCAAAACTGAGCGGAAGGCGCACGGCCGGCTCCTTGTTCGCTGTTCGCGTGAACAGCATGAATGAAAAACTCTCGATTGCCATCGCCGCCCGCGATCGGGCTGTCGAGCCATTGCGCAACGCGCAGGCCCAGCGATGCGCAAGCGTCTCGCAAACGCTGTTCGACCGCACCGTAGAGCACGGGATCGCGAACGATGCCCCCTTTGCCGATCTGGCCGGGCTGCAGCTCGAATTGCGGCTTCACGAGCATGAGCAGGTCGCCACCGGGCTTCAGCAGCGGCGCCAGCGCCGGGAGGACGAGAGTCAACGAAATGAATGACAGGTCGCCAACGATGAGGTCGAAAGACGAATCCTCGGGCGACTGCGAGGCCCAGGCATCACGCGTGAGCGACCGGGCGTTGACCCCCTCGACCGCCGTCACACGCGCATCCGCCTGCACGCGCGGATGCAACTGGCCGTGGCCCACATCGACGCCGACCACGTGCGCAGCGCCCTTCTGCAGCAGGCAATCCGTGAAGCCACCGGTCGACTGCCCGACGTCGAGGCATCGCTTGCCCGTGGGATCGACGCCAGCCGACGCAAGAGTCCCTTCGAGCTTCAGGCCGCCGCGCGAGACAAAGCGCGCCTCGGCGGCGTCGAGCAACTCGAGCTCGGCTGACTCCGGCACATCGTCGCGGTTCTTCGCGACGGTGCGCCAGTCGGCGCCATCGCGCCAGCGGAGTCCGCCCGCAATGAGGCGAACCGCCTGCGACCGCGATGCGGCGAGGCCGCGTTCGACGAGCAACTGATCGGCGCGCAAAACGCTACGCCCGTCCCCGCTCAGTAGCGGTAGGTGTCCGGCTTGTAAGGGCCGTTCTTGTTAACGCCAATGTAGGCAGCCTGCGAGTCGGTGAGTTCGGTGAGCATGGCGCCGACCTTCTTCAGGTGCAGGCGAGCGACCTTTTCGTCGAGGTGCTTCGGCAGCACGTAGACCTTGCCGGCCTGGTAGGCGTCCTGCTTGGTGAAGAGCTCGATCTGCGCAATCGTCTGGTTGGCGAACGACGACGACATCACGAAGCTGGGGTGGCCCGTGCCGCAGCCCAGGTTCACGAGGCGGCCCTTGGCCAGCAGGATGATCTTCTTGCCATCGGGGAAGGTGATGTGGTCGACCTGCGGCTTGATCTCTTCCCACTCGTACTTTTCGAGCGAGGCGACATCGATCTCGTTGTCGAAGTGGCCGATGTTGCAGACGATCGCCTGGTCCTTCATCGCAGCCATGTGCTCGTGGCGGATCACGTCACGGTTGCCGGTGGTGGTCACGAAGATGTCGGCCTTGTCGGCCGCGTATTCCATCGTGACGACCTTGTAGCCTTCCATCGCGGCTTGCAGTGCGTTGATCGGGTCGATCTCGGTGACCCACACCTGCGCGCTCAACGCACGCAGCGCCTGGGCCGAGCCCTTGCCCACGTCGCCATAGCCGGCCACGCAGGCGACCTTGCCGGCGACCATCACGTCGGTGGCGCGCTTGATGCCGTCCACCAGCGATTCGCGGCAGCCGTAGAGGTTGTCGAACTTGCTCTTGGTGACCGAGTCGTTGACGTTGATCGCGCGGAACAGCAGCGTGCCCTTGGCGCTCATTTCGTTCAGGCGGTGCACGCCGGTCGTCGTTTCTTCCGTCACGCCGATGATCTCGGCGGACTTGCGGGTGTACCAGGTCGAATCGACGGCCAGCTTGGCCTTGATCGCTGCATAAAGGATGCGTTCTTCTTCGCTGGTCGGATTGGCGAGAACGCTCTGGTCCTTCTCGGCGCGCTGGCCCAGGTGCATCAGCAGCGTGGCGTCGCCGCCGTCGTCGAGGATCATGTTCGGGCCTTCGCCGGCCGAGCCCTTGGGGCCGAAGTCGAAGATGCGGTGGGTGTAGTCCCAGTAGTCTTCGAGCGATTCGCCCTTGATCGCGAACACCGGCGTGCCCTTGTCCGCGATCGCGGCGGCCGCGTGGTCTTGCGTCGAGAAGATGTTGCAAGAAGCCCAGCGCACGGTGGCGCCCAGCGCCTGCAGGGTTTCGATCAGCACCGCGGTCTGGATCGTCATGTGCAGCGAACCGGTGATGCGTGCGCCCTTCAGCGGCTGGCTCTTCGCGAACTCTTCGCGAATGGCCATCAGGCCGGGCATTTCGGTTTCGGCGATGCGGATTTCCTTGCGGCCCCAGGCGGCGAGGGAAATGTCAGCGATGGCCTGATCGGCGGAAGAAGATTTGAGAACGGCGCTCATGTCGGCTCCAAAGCAAGTTTGAAAGATGCCACTGCGTTTCGGGGAAGGACTCACCGCGAGAACAGCGGGTGAGCGTGGTTGCGATGTGTGTCCGAGCCTCACGCCTGCCGGCGCTGCAACGCTCCTCGGATAAGCGGCGGATTTTACCGCGTGCTGCCAGAACGCTGCCAGCGGTGGTTTCCGGTTCGTCCTAGACTGCCAGGCACCCTATCTTTCGCGAAGGTTGACATGTTCAGAGTTCGACTTCTTGCAGCATCCTTGTTCGTCGCCACTTCGGCGGCAGTTCCGCTCATCGGTCTCGCACAGGCGCAGGAGCCCACCGTGCGGGTGCGCGGCGTCATCGAACAGGTCGATTCGAAATCCATGACGGTCAAGGACCGCAGCGGCGAAGTGGTGACGCTCGTGCGTCCGGCCGACATGAACGTGTCGGAAGTGGTTCCGCTCACCATGGCCGACATCAAGCCCAACAGCTTCGTCGGCGCCGGCGCCACGCCGCAGCCGGACGGTACCCAGCGCGCGGTGGAAGTCCTGGTCTTTCCCGAAGCCGCACGCGGCACCGGCGAAGGCTTCCGCCCCTGGGACTACATGCCCAACGGCACGATGACGAACGCCACTGTCGCCACGCTTGCCGAAGCCCCGTCGTCGACACCAGGCGGCCAGAAGATGGTGCTGCGCTACAAGGATGGCGAGCAGACCGTCATCGTTCCGCCCGGCACGCCGATCGTGACATTCAAGCCCGGCAATGCCGACCAGGCCGCACTGGTGGTCCCAGGCGCGAAGGTGGTGGTGACCGCGCAAGTGAAGGACGGCAAGCCGACCGCGATGCGCATGCTGGTCGGTCGCAACGGGTTCACCCCGCCCATGTGATTCCGAGGGTCGGCGCGGCCGGCAACACCCGCTGCAAGGGCCCGGCCGGTAAAATCGCGGGCTTTGCCTTCGCCGCCCGCGCCCGTGAGCGCCCTACGTTCACCCTTTGGCGTTCACCCCATGACCTTCGCCTCCGAAACCCGCCGCCGCCGCACGTTCGCGATCATTTCCCACCCTGACGCAGGCAAGACCACGCTGACCGAAAAGCTGCTGCTTTTCTCCGGCGCGATCCAGATCGCGGGCTCCGTCAAGGCGCGGAAGGCGTCGCGGCACGCCACATCGGACTGGATGGAAATCGAGAAGCAGCGCGGCATCTCGGTGGCTTCGTCGGTCATGCAGATGGCGTATCGCGAGCACGTCATCAACCTGCTCGATACGCCCGGCCACAAGGACTTCTCCGAAGACACCTACCGTGTGCTGACCGCAGTCGATTCGGCGCTGATGGTCATCGACGCGGCGAACGGCGTCGAAGCGCAGACGCGGCGCCTGATCGAGGTCTGCCGCCAGCGCGACACGCCGATCCTCACCTTCGTCAACAAGATGGACCGCGAAGTCCGCGAGCCACTCGAACTGCTCGACGAGATCGAGCGCGAACTCGGCATGCCCTGCGTACCGATGACCTGGCCGGTGGGCCAGGGCAAGTCCTTCGGCGGGATCATCAACCTGCGTACGCAGGCGATGACGGTGTTCGAATCGGGCAGCGAACGCCTGCCGCAGGACTTCGAGACCATCCCGCTGACCGAGCGCGAGCAGCTCCAGAAGCGCTTCGGCCATGAATTCGATACCGCGATGGAAAGCATGGAGCTCGCGACCGGCGCATCGCCAGAGTGGGATCGCGAGGCCTTCCTCGCCGGCAAGCAGACGCCGGTGTTCTTCGGCTCCGGCGTGAACAACTTCGGCGTGATGGAAGTGCTCGATGCGCTGGTCGACCTGGCGCCGCCGCCGCAGCCACGGGTGAGCACCACGCTGGTCAACCGCCAGCCGGTGACCAAGGAGATCCAGCCGGACGACAAGGATTTCGCCGGGGTGGTGTTCAAGGTGCAGGCCAACATGGACGCCAATCACCGCGACCGCATCGCCTTCGTGCGCATGGCCTCGGGCAAGTACACGCCGGGCATGAAGCTCAAGGTGCAACGCACTGCCAAGGAGCTTCGCCCGACCAGCGTCGTGACCTTCATGAGCCAGCGGCGCGAGGCCGTCGAGGAAGCCTATGCGGGCGACATCGTCGGCTTCACCACCCATGGCGGCGTGCAGCTCGGTGACACGATCACGGACGGCGCTTCGCTGCAGTTCACCGGCCTGCCCTTCTTCGCGCCCGAGCTGTTCATGACGGTCATCCTCAAGAACCCGCTGCGTACCAAGCAGCTCCAGCAGGGGCTCGCCCAGCTTGGCGAGGAAGGCGCGATCCAGGTCTTCCGACCCGAAATCGGCGGCCCGATGCTGCTCGGCGCGGTCGGGCAACTCCAGTTCGAAGTCGTGCAGCATCGCCTCAAGACCGAATACGACGCGGACATCCGCCTCGAAGGCTGCCAGTACACCGGGGCGCGTTGGATCACCGCCGACACGCCCGCGGAGCTGCGCACCTTCGTCGACGCCTATCCGCAGCGCATGTCGCGCGATGCGGCCGATACGCTGGCCTTCCTCTGCACCTCGCCGTACGACGTGCGGCTGGCGCAGGAGCGCTTTCCGAAGATCCACTTCCATCCGCTGCGCGAACACGCGGGCCTGGCACTGCAGTCAGCAGGCGGATGAGCACCGCGACCGCCGACACGAACGGGCGGCGGCTGATGCAGCCGCTCGCGGACTGGCCTCTTGAGGCACGGCAAGGGCTGGTCGGCGTCTTCACCGACATCGACGACACGCTGACGACCGAGGGCGCGATCACTGCCGACGCGCTTGAAGCCATGGCCGCGCTGAAAGCGGCCGGCCTGCATGTGGTGGCCGTGACAGGTCGCCCCGTCGGCTGGAGCGAGCCCTTCGCGGCGGCGTGGCCGATCGACGCCATCGTCGCCGAGAACGGTGCGGTCGCGCTGGTGCCCGTCGGCGACGGCCGACTCGAGAAGCGCTATCAGCAGGACAGCGCCACGCGCGAACGGAATTTCGCGCGCATGCAGGCTGTGCTCGATCGCATCGAGAAAACCATCCCCGGCGCACGCCGCGCCACCGATTCGGCGGGCCGCGAATGCGACATCGCGATCGATCACAGCGAGTTCACCCGTCTCAGCGACGAGACGATCGCCGAAGTCGCTGCCGCAATGCGTGACGACGGCATGCACGCCACCGTCAGCAGCATCCACATCAACGGCTGGTACGGCGATCACAACAAGCTGGCGGGCGCGCGATGGATCGTGCGCGAGCTCTGGGATCGCCGGCTCGATGACGAAATGGACCTTTGGGCCTACGTCGGCGATTCGACCAACGATGCGCTGATGTTCGAGCACTTCGCGCACAGCATCGGCGTGGCCAACGTTCGCCGCTTCGAGGGCGCGCTGTCGCACCTCCCGCGGTATGTCTCGAAGCACGAGCGCGGCGCCGGCTTCGCGGAAGCGGCTGCCGCAGTACTCTCCGCGAGAAGCCTCAGCGCACGCTGAAGGCGACTGTCTTCGCGCGCGCGATCACGTTGCCGGTGGCCGTGTTGCTCATGAGCTCGAGCCTCGCGCTGTAGTCACCCTTCGGCGGGTTCAGCCACAGCTCGGTCTGTCCGCCATCGAGGTCGATGATTTCGGTCTTCTGGCCGGCACGCTCGAGCACGAGTCGGAAGTGGCCGGTGTCCGGCACCTTGGGCCCGGCGTGCGAGATGTTGAAGCCAATCGCGTGCATCTGGACGCGCAGCGGCGTCTGCACCGTCGTGCGATCGGCCGGGCTCAGCACCTCGATGCGCGGCACCCCTTGCAGGCTGGCCGCCGTCACTCCCGCGTTCTGCTTGCTCACCGTGAATTTCAACGGCTTGCTGTAGACGAAGTACGGAATGTGCCCCTGATCCGCAAGCACGAGCCTCATCGTGTACGTGCCCGGCGGCAGACTCACCACCGCCTCCATCTGGCCCTTGCCGAAGTGGATGTAGTGCTCGGTAAACGGCAGCGGCTTCGTGAAATCGAGCGGCAGTGGCTGATCGATCAAGAGATGGTGATGGCCCGCGGTGCCCGCCGTCTTGCCGGCTGGAACGATGCCGCGCATCGACAAGCCGAACCGCGCGACAAATGGCGATTCGACCGTCGCGCCATCCTTGAGATTGGTGAAGTAGGCCTCCGGCGACCAGTTCGGCGGCGGCACCACCCACGGATGCGTGACGACTTCGACGGCCTCCGTTGGTGGACTCGTCTGGGCGGTCGCAGTCACCGCCGCCAGCGAAGCCACGACCAAGGACACCCCCATGCCGGCTGTGCGGCGAATTCCATCCAACATGCCAACTCCTCCAGAAGTCGGCAAATTGTGTCATTGAGTTACTGCTTTCGTGGCAACGCAGTCCCTCGTTCTGGAAATTCGGTCACACCATGTCGCCTCGACCCGGAACAATGCACCCATGGATGTTGC
Source organism: Variovorax sp. Sphag1AA (assembly GCF_014192575.1). Lineage (GTDB taxonomy): Bacteria > Pseudomonadota > Gammaproteobacteria > Burkholderiales > Burkholderiaceae_C > Variovorax. The sequence goes on from NZ_JACHYC010000005.1 coordinate 283,240, forward strand.
GATCCGAACACTGCGAAGCGACGAGATTCAGCTCGCGATCGACGCGGCCGCACTCGAAGGCTGGAACCCCGGCCTGCACGACGCGCGCTGCTTCCACGCGGCTGACGCAAACGGCTTCCTGGTCGCCGAACACGACGGCCTGCCCGTGGGCTTCATCAGTGCGGTGTCGTATGCCGGGCAGTTCGGCTTCATCGGCCTCTACATCGTCGCGCCGACCTGGCGCGGACGGGGCATCGGGATGCAGCTCTGGAAGGCCGGCATGGGAAGGCTCAAGGGTCAAGTCGTCGGCCTCGATGGCGTTCCGGCGCAGCAGGACAACTACCGGCGCAGCGGCTTCGAGCTTGCATGGAACAACGCGCGCTTTGCCGGGCTCGCGCGGGATACGAACGCGGGAGGAAGCGCGGCGCAGATCGTCCCTCTTGCCCGCGTCGATTTCGGTGTCCTCTGCGCCGAAGATCGCCGCGTGTTCCCCGCGCCGCGCGAAGGCTTTCTACAGAGCTGGATTTCGATGCCCGATTCCACTGCCCTCGCATGGGTGGATCGGGGCCGTCTCGCTGGTTGGGGTGTGATTCGCCGCTGCAGGCAGGGCCACAAGATCGGTCCCCTCGTGGCGGAGAGTCACGACATCGCGAACGCGCTCTTCGATGCGCTATGCGCGGGCGTGCCGCCGGACGACACGGTCTACCTCGACATCCCGCTGCCCAACGCCGATGCGATGGCACTGGTCGACGCGCGCGGGATGCAAAGCGTGTTCGAAACTGCCCGCATGTACGCGGGTCCGGCGCCGGCCTGCGAGTTGGAGCGGGTCTACGGTATCACGACCTTCGAGCTCGGCTAGCGCCAACAAAAAAGCCCCGCATTGCGGGGCTTTCGTTGTTCGATCGTTGCAGCTCAGTGCTGGAGGATCTTGTTGAGGAAGTCCTTGGTGCGAGGCTGACGATTCTCGGGATGTCCGAAGAACTCGTCCTTCGAGCAGTCCTCGAGGATGCGGCCGCCGACGTCGATGAAGATCACGCGGCTCGCCACCTTGCGCGCAAAGCCCATTTCGTGCGTGACGACCATCATCGTCATGCCTTCCTTGGCGAGCGACACCATCACGTCCAGCACTTCGCCCACCATCTCGGGGTCGAGTGCCGAAGTGGGCTCGTCGAACAGCATCACGATCGGGTCCATCGACAGCGCACGCGCGATCGCCACGCGCTGCTGCTGGCCGCCGGAGAGCTGGCCCGGGAACTTGTCCTTGTGCGCCATCAGGCCCACGCGGTCGAGCATCTTGAGGCCGCGGGCCTTCGCCTCGTCGAGGCTGCGACCCAGCACCTTGACCTGCGCGATCGTCAGGTTCTCGGTGACCGACAGGTGCGGGAACAGCTCGAAATGCTGGAACACCATGCCCACTTTCGAGCGCAGCTTCGGCAAGTCGGTCTTAGGGTCGTTGACGCGAACGCCATTGACCGTGATGTCGCCCTTCTGGATCGGCTCCAGCGCGTTCACCGTCTTGATGAGCGTGGACTTGCCCGAGCCGGATGGCCCGCACACCACGACCACATCGCCCTTTGCGATGCTCACCGAGCAATCGTTGAGCACCTGCACGGGCCCGTACCACTTGGAAACGTTCTTGATTTCGATCATGTTGTCAGCCATGACTTTCCCTTTCGGTGTTCAGCGAATGATGGCGATCTTCTTGTGGATGCGCTTGACGACGTACGACAGCGCAAAGCAGATCACGAAGTAAACGACGGCCGCAAGGAGGTAAGCCTCCTCGGGACGGCCGAAATTCTTGCCGGCGGTCTCGAAACCCTTGAGCAGGTCGTAGGCGCCGATGGCGTAGACCAGCGAGGTGTCCTGGAACAAGATGATGGTCTGCGTCAGCAGCACCGGCAGCATGTTGCGGAAGGCCTGCGGCAGGATCACCAGGGTCATGTTCTGGGTGTAGGTCATGCCCATCGCCTGGCCGGCGAACACCTGGCCGCGAGGGATCGACTGGATGCCGGCACGCATGATCTCCGAGAAGTAGGCCGACTCGAAGCAGATGAAGGTGATGATGGCCGAGGTCTCGGCGCCGATGGGCCGGCCGATAACGAAGGGCACCAGCAGGAAGAAGCCCAGGATCACCATGACCAGCGGCACAGAGCGCATGCCGTTGACGTAGGCTGCCGCGGGCGTGTCGAGCCACTTTCGGCCAGACAACCGCATCAGCGCGAGCAGCGTGCCGAAGAACACGCCGCCGAGCGTCGCCACCACGGTGAGGAAGATGCTGAAGTAGAAGCCCTTCAGCACATACGTGCGGATCAGCTCCCAGCTGTAGAAGGAGAAGTCGAGGTTCAGCATTTCAGTGGCCTCCCCCTGCGCCGCCCGCAGCAACGAAGCCCGGCACCCGGAGCTTGCGCTCGATGTAGGTCATGAGCCGGTTCACTGCCATCGCGCTGATGACGTAGAGCACCACGACGCCGAGGTAGATCTCGATCTGCGCCGAGGTTTCCTCGCCGGCCTGCAGATAGAACTGGGCCAGTTCGGGAATCGACACGGCAAACGCCACCGAGGAATTCTTGAAGATGTTCATTGCCTCGCTGGTCAGCGGCGGCAGGATGATGCGATAGGCCATCGGAAGCAGCACGTAGCGGTAGTACTGCGGCGTTGTGAAGCCCATGGCCATGCCGGCATATCGCTGCCCGCGCGGCAAGGCCTGGATACCGGCACGGAGTTGCTCGGCCACACGAGCCGAAGTGAAGAAACCCAGCGCGCAGACCACCAGCACGAAGGGCGGGAAGTCCCGCATCGGCGGGATCATCTTCGGGAGCACGAAATACCAGAGGAAGACCTGGACCAGCAGGGGAATGTTGCGGAACAACTCCACCCATGCATTCCCGAAGCGGACCAGCCCGGGACTGTTGGGCAGCGTGCGCAACGTGCCGATGATGGACCCCACGATCAGCGCGACGAACCACGCGGCGAGCGACACCGACACCGTCCAGCCCCAGGCGTGCAGCATCCACTGCAAGTAGGTCTGGTCATGTCCGGAGGCGAAGCACCCCTTGACCACCTCGTTGTCTAGGGTGTCCTGGCAGAACACATCCCATCGCCAATTCGCCATTCGCAACTCCTCTGTCTTGATTGCTCTTCTATAAACAAACGCCCGCCACGCGGGCGGGCGCCTGCTCCCTCGGCTTGCAGATTACTTCGCGAAGTCCTCGGCCGGCTTGTTGTTCAGATTGGCCCAGGCAGCCTTGGTGGCATCCGACAGCGGCAGGTTGAGCGACACATTGTTCGGCGGCACCGGCTGCATCATCCAGCGGTCGTAGACCTTGGCCAGCGAACCGTCCTTGACCTGGCGGGCGATGCTCTCATTCACGGCCTTGGAGAACTGCGGATCTTCCTTGCGCATCATGCAGGCGATCGGCTCCACCGACAGTTCGGGGCCGACAATGGCGAAGTCCTTCGGGCTCTTGGACTTGGCGATGTTGGCGGCAAGGATGGATGCGTCCATCACGAAGGCGTCAGCACGACCGGATTCGAGCAGCAGGAAGCTGTCGGAGTGGTCCTTGCCCATGACTTCCTTGAAGTCGATGCCCTGGGCACGTTCGTTCTTGCGCAGGATCTGCACGGAGGTCGTACCCGTGGTGGTGGCTACGGTCTTGCCGGCCAGATCCTTCAGTTCCTTGATGCCCGAGTTGGCCCGGACCGCCACGCGCACCACTTCCATGTAGGTGTTGTAGGCGAACTCGACGTCCTTGGCTCTAGCCCGGTTGTTGGTGGTCGAGCCGCACTCGAGGTCGACGGTGCCGTTCTGCACCAGCGGAACCCGGTTCTGCGACGTCACCAACACGTAGTTGATGTTGAGCTTCTTGCCGACCTGCTTGCTGAGGTCATCGATGATGTGCTCGGCCATCTCCGTGTGGAAGCCGACGTACTTGCCGTTGCCGAGCGTGAAGGACAGCGCGGACGAATCGCGCACACCGAGGTTGATCGTTCCGCTTGCCTTGATCTTGGCGAGGGTGTCATTGGCTTGCGCAAACGCGCCGCCTGCGGCCAGCGCAAAGACGGCCAATGCCAATACCTGCTTCTTCATAAGGACTCCTGAGTGACTGAAAGGTAGGTCGGGATTCTAGACATTCACATTCTGTGGCAAACCGGGACGAACCCGGTGCATTCACGCACCGAAGTGGGTGCATTCCGCGTGCAGAAGCATCTCACTCAGGCGATGCCAAATGCCTCGCAGCTGCTCATGAAGCAGCCTTTGTGCCCGGTGCTCGATCTGCTTGCGAGATCGCCTCCCTGCACGCGGGCCAGTGCGACAGCGAACTGCGCGAACTTTAAGGAAGACGCGTCGCCAACGCCAATGCCGTATGCAATGCACGGCATGCGGTGGCTACATAGATTTGTGCAGCGCACAAATCGTGGGAGCGCAACTCAGCGCGCGGGCTGCGTCTGGACCAGATAGGCCCACAGGGCCTCGACCGTGCCTTTGGTCTGCGCGGGTGCGGACTCGGCCTTACCCGTGCGGTTCGCTCCCTTGGCCGAGGTCGCCGGGCGCTCGCGATACGCACGGATCTCCATGGTCGCTTCGAGCCTGTCGATCTCCGGCGGCAGCGCACTCACCAAGGTGCGGGCGCGGGCTTCCTTGCGCACGGCGCTCTGGGGCAGGAAAGCGATGCCGTGCCCTTCCAGCGCCATGACTTTGAGGCCCTCGGCCATGTCGGTCTCGTAGACGCGGTCGAGATGAATGGCCGTGCCCGAATCCCTGAGCAACTGGTCGACCACGCGCCCCAGGTATGCACCCGGCGCGTAGCCCAGGTAAGGCAGCGGCTGTCCAGCGCGCCCCGGGAGGCGGAAACGCGGCGCGCCATCGGCGTCCGGCTTGACCCACGGCGCCACCACCTCTTCACCGAGACTCACCATCTCGTAGCGGTTGGCATCGAGCGGCAGCGGCTGCGAGGGATGGTGATACGCGATGAGCAGATCGCAGCTACCTTCGACCAGTCGAAGCACGGCGTCGTGCACGTTCAGCGCAATGAGCCGGCTCTTCATCGGTCCGAACTGCTCGCGCAAGCTCGTCACCCAAGACGGAAAGAAGGTAAAGGCCAGCGTGTGCGGAACGGCGAACTCGATCACGTCCTGCGCCGCTGCCGAATGGCCCCGCAGCATGGCGCGCGTGCTCTGCAGCGCCTGGAGCATTTCGATGGCTTGCCCGTAGAGCGTCTGGCCGGCCGGCGTGAGTCGCGTCGGGTAGGAACTGCGATCCACGAGGTCGGTGCCCGCCCAGCCTTCGAGCGCCTGGATGCGCCGCGAGAAGGCAGGCTGCGTTACGTGACGCAACTGAGCCGAGCGACTGAAACTGCGCGTCTCGGCAAGGCTGACGAAGTCTTCAAGCCACTTGGTTTCCATGAACGCCGATTATGCGAGCGCTGCGACATACTCCCGCCATGCGCTCCGCCGACCTGCTCGCCCTTGACGCCACCACCCTGTCCCGTCGCATCGCGGCACGCGAAGTGTCATGCCGCGAGCTGATGACCGCCACTCTGGCGCGGATCGAAGCGCTCAATCCGCGTTTCAACGCGATCGTTTCCTTGCGCGATCCAGCGCAATCGCTGGCCGAGGCCGATGAGCGCGATGCACAGCTCGCGCGCGGCGAGCGCCTCGGGTGGATGCACGGATTCCCGCTCGCGGTGAAGGACCTGAGCCACGCAGCCGGGCTGCCGACGTCGATGGGCTCCCCACTCGCTCCACGTACACCGGCGCGCGCGGACAGCCTGCACGTCGCTCGCGCACGAAACGCTGGCGCCATCGTGATCGGCAAGACGAACACCCCCGAATTCGGCCTCGGCTCGCACACCTACAACACGGTGTTCGGCACCACCCTGAATGCCTTCGACCCGACGAAAAGCGCGGGCGGCAGCAGCGGCGGTGCCGCGGTCGCACTGGCGCTCGGCATGCTGCCGGTGGCCGATGGCAGCGACATGATGGGATCGCTGCGCAATCCGGCCGCGTTCAACAACGTGATCGGCTTTCGCCCCTCCCGGGGCCGCGTGCCAGGCTCGCCGGACGAGGAGCTGTTCTTCCAGCAACTGGGCAGTGAAGGCCCGATGGCCCGCACCGTCGAGGACGCCGCCCGACTGCTTTCGGTGCAGGCGGGTTTTGATCGGCGCGTGCCGCTCTCGCTTCCGGGCGGCCTGCCCGCGCCGGATGCGCTGCAGCTCAAAGGCGACACGAAGGGCCTGCGCATCGGCTGGCTCGGCAGCATCTGGCCGGACCTGCCGCTGGCGCCCGGCGTGCGCGAGTTGTGCGAGCGCGCATTGAAGACCTTCAGCGACCTCGGCTGCGTCGTGGAACCGTGCGAACTCGATGTGCCGCGCGAGCAGAACTGGACCGCCTGGCTGCATCTGCGGCAGATGCTGGTCGGCGGCAAGCTGGGCGCGGTGTATGCCGATCCGGCCCTGCGCAAGCGACTCAAGCCCGAGGCGCAATGGGAAGTCGAACAGAGCCTGAAGCTCGATGCGGCGGCCATCTATCGGGCAACGGTGTACCGATCGAATGTCTTCCGCGCCTTCGTGCGCGTGTTCGAGACCTTCGATTTCGTGGCTGCGCCGACGGCACAGGTCTTCCCCTTCGATGCGCAGCTGCCATGGCCCGACAAGGTCGGCGACGTGGCGAGCGACACCTATCACCGCTGGATGGAGATCGTGACCCCCTTCACGCTGGCCGGGCTGCCCACGCTCAACCTGCGTGCCGGATTCGGTGACGGCGGCCTGCCGATGGGTCTCCAGCTGGCAGGGCCGATCCACGGCGACCTCGAGGTATTGCGACTGGGTAGTGCCTACGACAAGTCCTGCGAGTGGCGCGACGTCCACCCGCCCGTGCTCGACGAACTGCCCGCCTAGATCGGCGACACGACGCCGCGGCCGGCGAAGTGGCCTTCGGCGTTCGCCATGAACCGGTTCACCGACGCCTGGGTCGCCTCGGGCGACCACCCGGCCATGTGCGGCGTGAGCAAGACGTTGTCGAGACCGATCAGCGGCTCGGGCCGATGGGGCTCGCTCTCATACACATCGAGCCCTGCACCGGCAATGCGACCTGAGCGCAGCGCCTCCGCCAGCGCGAGCGTGTCGACGACGCTGCCGCGCGAGATGTTCACCAGATAGCCTTGCGGCCCAATCGCATCGAGCACTCTGGCGTTGACCAGATGCTTCGTGCCCGAGCCGCCGGGCGTCGCCACCACCAGCACGTCGGCCCACTGGGCCAGCACCTCCAGGCTGTCGAAATAGCGATGCGCCGAGCCTTCGCGCGGCTTGCGGTTGTGATAGCCGACCTCCATGTCGAAACCCGCGGCGCGCTTGGCGATCTTCTGCCCGATGGTGCCGAGCCCGAGGATGCCGAGCTTCTTGCCCGAGACATTCGGGGGCTGCGGGATCTCCTCGCGCCAGACGCCTTCGCGGCACAGACGGTCGAGCGTGCGAATGCGTCGCACGGTGCCGATCAGCAAGCCGAAGGCGTGGTCAGCGACGCAGTCGTCATTCGTGCCGGCGCCGTTTGCAGTCACGATGCCCCGCGAGCGCGCAGCCTCCAGCGCGATGAGTTCATAGCCGGCGCCCATGGCGCACACCAGTTCGAGCTTGGGCATTGCCGCCATCTCTTCCGCCGTGAGGCCGACCACACCAATGGTCAGCACCGCCCGGTACTTCGCGCCATGCTCGGCGATGGCGGCTGCGCGCTCGGCGGGCGTCGGTGCGTAGGTCAGGTCATAGACCTCCGCGACCTGCGCCCGATGCGCACTCGAAAGACTGCTCAATACCAAAAGTGGGATCTTCCCGGACATTCGAACAACTCCTCAAAAAGAAATCAAAGCACCGGCTCCGCCTCGAGCTTCTGCAATCTCCACATCTGCGCGTACTTGCCCTGGCTGGCAAGCAGCTCGGCATGCGTGCCGCGCTCGACGATCACGCCGCTCTCGAGCACGAGGATCTCGTGCGCATCGACAACCGTCGAGAGGCGGTGCGCGATCACCAGCGTGGTCTTGTTGCGCGCTGCGCTCTTGAGCTCGGCCTGGATCGCCCGCTCGTTCGCTGAATCCAGCGCCGACGTCGCCTCGTCGAAGATCACGATCGGCGGGTTCTTCAGCAGCGTACGCGCGATCGCCACGCGCTGCTTCTCCCCGCCCGAGAGCTTCAGCCCGCGCTCGCCGACCATCGTGTCGTAGCCCTTGGGCGTATGCGCGATGAAGTCATGAATCCGCGCGGCGCGTGCGGCCTCTTCGACTTCTTCACGGCTCGAACCGGGGCGGCCGTAGGCGATGTTGAACTCGATCGTGTCGTTGAAGAGCACCGTGTCCTGCGGCACGATGCCGATCGCCTGCCGCACGCTCGACTGGGTGACCTTGCGGATGTCCTCGCCGCCGATGGTGATGCGGCCCTGCTGCACGTCGTAGAAGCGGTAGAGCAATCGGGCCATCGTGGATTTGCCCGAGCCGGACGGTCCGACGACCGCAACGGTCTTGCCCGCCGGAATCTCGAAGCTCACGTTCTTGAGGATCGGCCGCGCGGCTTCATAGGCGAAGCTCACGTTCTCGAAGCGCACCGTCGAATCCATTCCCGCCAACGGACGCGCACCAGGTGCGTCGCGCACCTCGCGCTCCTTTTCGAGCAGCAGGAACATCTTGTCGAGGTCCGTCAGGCTCTGCTTGATCTCGCGATAGATCACACCGAGGAAGTTCAGCGGAATGTAGAGCTGGATCATGAAGGCGTTGACCATCACGAGATCGCCCAGCGTCATGCGCCCGTCGACCACGCCCTCTGTCGCACGGTAGAGCATCGCGACGAGGCTGATCGCGATGAGGACCTGCTGGCCGGTGTTGAGCATGCTCAGCGTGGTCTGGCTCTTGACCGCGGCCCTACGGTAGCGCTCCAGGCTTGCGTCGTACCGTGTGGCCTCGAAGTCCTCGTTGTTGAAGTACTTGACCGTTTCGTAGTTGAGCAGCGAATCGACCGCGCGGCTTTGCGCCATCGTGTCGAGCTCGTTCATCGTCTTTCGGAACTGGGTGCGCCACTCGGTCACCGTCACGGTGAAGGTGATGTAGAGCACCAGCGCGGCCAGCGTGATCCAGACGAAGGCCGCATCGAACTTGACGCCGAGCACGGTGAGCACCAGCGTCAGCTCGATGATCGTCGGCACGATGCTGTAGAGCGACATCGAGATCAGCGAATGAACGCCGCGGGTGCCGCGCTCAATGTCTCGGGTCATGCCGCCTGTCTGGCGCTCCAGATGAAACCGCAGGCTCAGCGCATGCAGGTGGCGGAACACCTCCAGCGATATCCTGCGCGCCGCACCTTCCGTTGCCTTGGCAAAGACCAGTTCACGCAGCTCATTGAAGACCGAAGTCGAAAGCCGCAGCAGTCCGTAGGCCAGCAACAGCCCGACCGGCACCACGAGCAGCGACGCCGCGCTGCCGGGCTTGATCGACATCGCATCGACCAGATTCTTGAGCAGCACCGGCACGCCGACGTTCGCGACCTTGGCGCCGACCATGAAGGACAGGGCCGCGAGGACGCGCCATTTGTAGTGCCAGAGATAGGGAAACAGCCGTCGGAGCGTCGCCCAGTCGGAGCGGTCGCTCCGCGCGGGCTCACCTGCAGATACGTTATGGGGGGATGAAATGGCTTCGCCGCTGCGGCGCATGGGGGACAATCGTGGGGTTTTGTTTCACCAGATTGTGCCCATGTCCGCTTCTTCCAGTGCCAACGTGGCCGCCACGCTCAAGAGCCTCCCCGCCGACATGGAGCTGGTGCTCAAAGTCATCCCGATGCCGGCCGACTGCAATGCCAACGGCGACATCTTCGGCGGCTGGGTCATGGCGCAGTGCGACCTCGCCGGCTCGGTGATTCCTGCGCGCTTCGCCAAAGGTCGCATGGCGACGGTCGCGGTCAATGAATTCGTCTTCAAGCAGCCGGTGCGACTAGGCGACATCCTGTCGTTCTATTCGAAGCTGGTGAAGATCGGGCGCACCTCGATCACGGTCACGGTCGAGGTGTTCGCCGAGCGCTTCCACTCGCAAGGCGAGTACATCAAGGTGACCGAAGCCACCTTCACCTACGTTGCCATCGACGACAACGGCCGCCCGCGTCCGATAGCAGGCTAGCCTGATCAGACCTTCGAGAAATCCGGCTTGCGCTTTTCCATGAAGGCCGTGAAGGCCTCGCGCGCGGCCGGTTCGCGCAGCATGCGGCCGAAGCTCTTGCCTTCCTCGCCCATGCGCTCCAGCACGGCCGGCTGCTGCGACTTCTTCATCAAACGCTTCGTCTCGATCAGGGCACTCAGCGGCTTGGCCGCGAGCTTGCGGGCCTGGGCCTGAGCGATCGCGTTGCATTCGGTCGGCGGCACCACGCGATTGACGAAGCCGATCTCAAGCGCCGCCTCGGCCATGAACGGATCGCCCAGCAGGAGTGCTTCTGCCGCACGGTGATAGCCGAACATCTGCGGCACCAGAAGGCTCGACGCCGCTTCGGGGCACAGACCCAGGTTCACGAAAGGCATCGAGAACGCCGCGTTGTCGCCCGCATAGACGAGGTCGCAATGGAACAGCAGCGTGGTGCCGATGCCCACCGCCGGGCCGCAGACCGCCGCGACGATCGGCTTCGGGAAGCCCGCGATGCCGCGCAGAAAACGAAACACCGGTGATTCTTCCGTGGACGGCGGGGCGTTGAGGAAGTCCCCGATGTCATTGCCCGCGCTGAAGATGGTGGCGTCGCCCTGGATCAGCACGGTGCGCACCGCACTGTCCTGCTCGGCCTTCGCCAGCGCATCGGCGAGTTCGGCGTACATCGCGCTCGTGATCGAGTTCTTCTTGTCGACGCGGTTGAAGGTGATGGTCATCACACCGGCTTCGGTGTGGACGAGGATGTCGCTCATGGTGAGTCCTTGCAAAAAAAGAAGCGCTCAGGCGGCAAGCGCCTCGCGCACGAAATCAAGTCGGTCCTGGCCCCAGAACATCTGCTTGCCGACGAACATGGTCGGCGCGCCGAACACGCCGCGCTCCACCGCCTCCTGCGTGGCCACCTTGAGGCGGTCTTTCACATCCGGGGCACTGGCCAGGGCGATCATTTTCGCGGGATCGAAGCCGGATTCCTGCAGCACTGCACCCACTGTCGCGGGATCGTTCAGGTTGCGCGGCTCGACCCACATGGCGCGGTACATCGCATCGACGTAGGCCGGGAAGCGCGCGGGCTCGTGCAGCTGGATGCCGATGGCGCCGCGCATCAACAGCAGCGTGTTGATCGGGAAGCTCGGGTTGAACTGAAAGGCCACGCCGTAGCGCCGCGCGAAGCGTGCCAGGTCCTTCATCATGTACGGCCCCTTGGCAGGGATCGTCGCCGGCGAGTGGTTGCCGGTCGCCTGGAACACGCCGCCAAGCAGCATCGGCTTCCAGGCCAGTTCGGCGCCCGCCTCCTCACACAGCCGCGGCAGCTGCGTGGCGGCGAGGTACGAAGCGGGGCTTCCGAAGTCGAAGTAGAACTCGACCGATTTCGTCATGGGGTTGTCTCCTCAGAACTTCTCGGACCACGGGCGCAGGTCGAGCTCGTGGGTCCAGGCATCGCGCGGCTGCGAATGCAGCATCCAGTAGGCATCGGCGATGTGCTCGGGGTTGAGGATGCCATCCTGCGACTTCATCGCATAGCGCTCGGGGAAGTTGCTGCGGATGAATTCCGTGTCGATCGCGCCGTCGATGATCGAGTGCGCGACATGGATGCCGCGTGGGCCGAGCTCGCGCGCCATGCTCTGCGCGAGCGCGCGCAACGCCATCTTCGCGCCGGAGAACGCGCCGAAGTTCGCGCCGCCGCGCAATGACGCAGTCGCGCCGGTGAAGATGATCGTGCCGCGATGGGCGCCCTCGGGCAGTTCGCGCGCCACCATGCGCTTCGCGACCTCACGCCCGTTCAGGAAGCCCGAGAAGCAGGCCATCTCCCAGACCTTGAAGTACTTGCGCGCGGATTCGGTCAGGATGCTCTCGGGCACGTTCGCGCCGATGTTGAACACCAGCACTTCGATCGGGCCGATGTTCGCTTCGATCTGCTCGACTAGCGCGACGACTTCTTCCTCCTTGCGTGCATCGCTCGCGAAGGCGTGCGCCTTGCCGCCTTCGGCCTCGATCTGCGCGACCAGCGGCTGGAGCTTGTCGAGGCTGCGGCGCGTGACGCATGTGGCGTAGCCGCCGCGAGCGAACCTGCGCGCGATCGCCCCGCCCGTCGCGTCGCCCGCGCCGACGATCAGTGCCGCCTTGGTGGATGCCATCGCTTCACTCCTTGAAGTAGACGATCTGGTTGCTGGTCACGAGCAGCGCGCCTGTTTCGCTCCACAGCTGCGCAGCCTGATCGAAGTAGCCGTTGCTGAATTGTTGTCCTGTTGCGCGGCCGAGCAGGTAACCATTGCCAACCTGCGCGAGCAACGAGGCATCGGTGTGGAAGTAGGTGGTGATCGACACCGTGCCGATCGGCACCGCCGTGGCGCGCCTGAGCCAGACGCGCGGGTAGAAGGTGTCGCTCAGTGCAGCGAGCGATGCGAAGTCGAGAGGGCGAACCGGATCGTCGCGCAGCCACATGAGCGTTTCGCTGTGGTCGCCGCTCCCGTCCCATTTCGTCGGAAGCGTGCCGCTGACGGGGCGCATCTCATAGCGCTGAAGCCACGCCACGCCCTTCGGTCCGATGGAAAGGCGCGGAACCGCCTCGGGCGATGGAACTTCAGGCATGGGGAGATCGTTCGCACCCCATGTCTCGCGGCGAATCGCCGTGACTGCCGTGCCGGTCGTCGTGACCCGGAGATGGCCTTCCGCATCCGCCTGCGACATGGTGATGGTCCAGTGCTGCGTCGACCGGTTCGTACGGATCGGGGTCGCCTGGACTTCGAACTCCCCGGCGCCCACGGCGGCGGCGTAGTTCACGGTCAACGCCACAGGGTCGCCGAGCAGGTCGGGGTGTTTCAGCACGGACTGCAGCATGATCGCCGCCGTCGTGCCGCCGAACGGCCCGACCATGTTCCAGTACTCTTGGCCCATGTTGCCGGTGAAATGCCCCGCCCGGATGTCGCTGTGCACCAGCGCGAGGGTCTTGTCGAGGGGATGCGTTGTCTTCATGGCGCTCAGTGTGCCTCCGTGACAAAGAGCGGCGCAGTCGTCTTGGAGACGCCGCGCCTGCTCACAAACCCTGAAAGATCAGACGCGCTCGAAGATGCCCGCAGCGCCTTGGCCCATGCCCACGCACATCGTGACCATGCCGTACTTCAGCTTCTTGCGCTGCAGGGCATGCACCACGGTGGCTGAACGGATCGCACCGGTCGCACCCAGCGGATGGCCCAGCGCGATCGCGCCGCCCATCGGGTTGACCTTGGCCGGATCAAGGCCCAGCGTGTTCATCACCGCTAGCGATTGCGCGGCGAAGGCTTCGTTGAGTTCGATCCAGTCGATCTGGTCCTGCGTGAGGCCCGCATAGCGCAGCGCAGCCGGGATCGCTTCGATCGGACCGATGCCCATGATGTGCGGCGGCACGCCCTTGCTCGCAAAGCTGACAAAGCGCGCGAGCGGCTTCAGGTCGAACTGCTTGCAGGCCTTCTCGCTCGCAATGATCAGCGCGCCGGCGCCGTCGGAGGTCTGCGAGCTGTTGCCAGCGGTGACGGTGCCGCGCGCAGCGAACACGGTGCGCAGCTTGGCGAGGCCTTCGATCGTGGTGTCAGGGCGCGCGCCTTCGTCGAGGTTGACGGTGCGCGTCTTGCTGATGACTTCACCGGTCTCCAGATTGGGAATGCGGTCCGTCACTTCGATCGGCGTGATTTCGGCCGCGAATTCGCCGGCCTGCTGCGCGGCGAGCGCACGCTGGTGCGATTGCAGAGCGAAGGCATCCTGCGCGTCGCGGCTCACCTTCCATTGCTGCGCCACCTTCTCGGCCGTGAGGCCCATGCCGTAGGCGATGCCGACATCACCGTCGCGCTCGAAGATCGACGGCGACAGTGATGGCGAGTTGCCCATCATCGGCACCATGCTCATGCTTTCCACGCCGGCCGCGATCATCACTTCGGCTTCGCCGACACGGATGCGATCGGCCGCCATCTGCACTGCAGAGAGGCCCGAAGCGCAGAAGCGGTTGACCGTGATGCCACCGACGCTGGTCGGCAAGCCCGCAAGCACCGCGCCGATGCGCGCGACGTTCAGGCCCTGCTGCGCTTCGGGGATCGCGCAGCCGCAGATGATGTCCTCGATCACCTTCGGGTCGAGGTTCGGCACCGCCGCGAGCGCCGACTTCAGCGTGGTCGCGAGCAGGTCGTCCGGACGGTAGTTGCGGAAGTAGCCGCGATGCGACTTGCCGATCGGCGTGCGGGTGGCAGAGACGATGTAAGCGTCTTGAATTTGCTTGCTCATGGTGTGTGTCCTTAGTTGCGCACAGGCTTGCCGGTGCTGAGCATTCCCATGATTCGCTCTTGCGTCTTGGGATGCACGATGAGCGAGCAGAACGCCTTGCGCTCGAGCGTCATCAAATACTCTTCCGTGACCAGCGATCCGGCGTCGACGTCACCGCCAGTGACGACTTCCGCGATCAGGCTCGCGATGTGGAAGTCGTGCTGGCTGATGAAGCCGCCGTCACGCATGTTGACGAGCTGGCCCTTGATCGTCGCGGCACCGCTGCGGCCGGCCACCTTGAACTGGCGGCGCAGCGGCGGACGCCAGCCGGCATCGGCCATCGCCTTGGCCTGCTGCAGCGCGACGTAGAGCAGTTCGTCCTTGTTCGGCACGATCACGTCGCTATCCAGCAGGTAGCCGAGCTTCTTCGAATCGAGTGCACCGGTGCCAACCTTTGCCATTGCCGCGGCGGTGAAGCCTTCGGTGAGGAAGGGAAGGATGTCGGTGCCGGTCGATGCCGAAGCGGCTTCAGCAGCACGGCGCGCGATGTAGGTCAGGCCGCCGGCGCCGGGGATCAGGCCCACGCCGACTTCGACGAGGCCGATGTAGCTTTCCATCGCGGCAACGCGCTTGGCGGAGTGAACTGCAAGCTCGCAGCCACCGCCCAGTGCCATGCCGCGCACTGCGGAGATGACCGGCACGTTGGCGTAGCGGATCTTGAGCATGACCTTCTGCAGCTCTTCTTCCGCCGCTTCGACCGCGCCAATGCCCGCGACCACGAAGGCCGGCAGCATCGCCTGCAGGTCGGCGCCGACCGAGAACATCTCGTCAGGCGACCAGATCACGAGGCCCTTGTATTCCTTCTCCGCCAGATCGACCGCGGCGGAGAGGCCTTCGGCCACGTCGGGGCTGATGGCATGCATCTTCGAATGGATGCTCGCGATCAGCACTTCGCCGTCGAGCGTCCAGACGCGCACTTCGCCTTCGTCCTGGATCGTCGTGCCGGCCTTGTTGGCATCGAGCGCGTTCGCACCGAGCACGCTCTCGGGGAAGAGTTGGCGCTCGTGCACCGGCAGACGGCGCTGCGGCACGAAGGCGTTGCCCGATGCGCTCCACGAGCCTTGCGGCGTATGCACACCACCGGCTTCGGCCACCGGGCCTTCGAAGACCCACTTCGGCAGCGGCGCGCTCGACAGGGCCTTGCCGCTGTCGATGTCTTCCTGGATCCAGGTCGCGACCTGCTTCCATCCGGCTTCCTGCCAGAGTTCGAACGGGCCCTGCTTCATGCCGAAGCCCCAGCGCATCGCGAAGTCGATGTCGCGCGCGCTTTCAGCGATGGTCGCGAGATGCACTGCTGCGTAGTGGAAGCTGTCGCGCAGGATCGCCCACAGGAACTGCCCTTGCGCGCCTTCGCTCTCGCGCAGCAGCTTCAGGCGTTCGCCGGCCGGCTTCTTGAGCATGCGGCCGTAGACCTCGTCGGCCTTCTCGCCCGAAGGCACGTACTCGCCCTTCGCGAGGTCGAAGCGCAGGATGTCGCGCCCTGCCTTCTTGAAGAAGCCGGCCTTGGTCTTCTGGCCAAGGTTGCCGAGTTCGAGCAGCTTGGCGAGCACCGGCGGCGTCGCGAAGTTGGGATAGAACGGATCGGTCTTCTCGTCGAGGTTGTCCTGCAGCGTCTTGATGACGTGCGCCATGGTGTCGAGGCCGACTACGTCCGCAGTGCGGAAGGTGCCCGAGCTCGCGCGGCCCAGCTTCTTGCCGGTGAGGTCGTCCACCACGTCGGGCGTGAGACCGAACTTCTCGACTTCCTTCAGCGTCGCCAGCATGCCGGCGATGCCGACGCGGTTGGCGATGAAGTTGGGCGTGTCGTGCGCGCGCACCACGCCCTTGCCGAGCGTGCTGGTCACGAAGGCTTCGAGCTGGTCGAGCACCTGCGGCTGGGTGGTCGGCGTGTTGATCAGCTCGACCAGGAACATGTAGCGCGGCGGGTTGAAGAAGTGGATGCCGCAGAAGCGTGGCTTGAGCGACTCCGGCAGCGCCTCGCTGAGCTTGGTGATCGACAGCCCCGAGGTGTTCGAGGCCAGGATCGCGTGGCTCGCGACATGGGGCGCGATCTTCTTGTAGAGATCGAGCTTCCAGTCCATGCGCTCGGCGATCGCTTCGATCACCAGGTCGCATTCGCCGAGCTTGGCGAGATCGTCTTCGTAGTTGGCCTGTTCGATCAGCCCAGCGTCGGCGACGTCGCCGAGCGGTGCGGGCTTGAGCTTCTTGAGGTTGTCGATGGCGCGGCTGACGATGCCGTTCTTCGGGCCTTCCTTGGCCGGAAGGTCGAACAGCACGACCGGCACGCGCACGTTGACGAGATGCGCCGCGATCTGCGCGCCCATCACGCCGGCGCCGAGCACGGCGACCTTTTTCACTTGGAATCTGGACATGGTGTGTTTGCTACTTGGATTGATGGGCCGCGCTCACTGCACGCGGTTCCAGGTTTGGGTGCGCCAGAAGGGGCCTAGATAGCCTCGGACCTCCAGCTTCTTGCCGCCTTCGATAGGGGTGAAGCTCGCGCGGTACTCCTTGCCGTTCTCGGGGTCGAGGATCTTTCCGCCTTCCCAGACGTCCTTGCCCTCGGCCTTCTTGCCGCCGCGGATGATGTCGAGGCCGACCATGGGCTTGCCCTTGCGGTCGTCGGTGCACTCGTCGCAGGCTGCATCGGGCTTCGCATCCTTGCGGAGCGTCTTCTCGATGCGGCCCTGCAACCCGCCGCCCGATTCGGCGATGCGGATCTCGGCCTTCGATTCGCCGGTCTTGTCGTCGACGCTGCGCCAGAGCCCCACGGGGCTCATCTGCGCCATCGCCGACGCACTGCCGGCGAGCAGGAGGATCGATGCGAGCAAGGACTTCATGGCGTTCAGGCCAGTGCGGCGTCGGTGTTCATCAGGGGCGCAGCGCCAGCGCGTGCGGTGCGCATCAGCGTCGCGGTCTCGGGGAAGAGCTTCGCGAAGTAGAAGCGCGCGGTCTGCAGCTTGGCCTTGTAGAACGGGTCGGTGTTGCCGGCCGCGATCTCGCGCAGTGCGGTGCGTGCCATCAGTGCGAAGAGGTAACCGAACACGAAGTGGCCCGCAACGCGCAGGTAGTCGACAGCAGCAGCACCGACTTCATCGGGGTTCTGGAAGCCCTTGAAGCCGATCTCGGTCGTGAACTTGGTGAGCTGGTCGCCAAGGATCGCGATCGGGGTGATGAACTCGCTCATCTTCTCGTTCACGCCTTCTTCTTCCACCAGCTTGCCGACGAGCTTGCCGAACTTCTTCAGCGTCGCGCCGTTGTTGCCCAGCACCTTGCGGCCCAGCAGGTCCAGCGACTGGATGGTGTTGGTGCCTTCGTAGATCATGTTGATGCGGTTGTCGCGCACGAACTGCTCCATGCCCCATTCCTTGATGAAGCCATGGCCGCCGAAGACCTGCATGCAGGCGTTGGTCGAGATGTGACCGTTGTCGGTGATGAAGGCCTTCACGATCGGCGTGAGAAGCGCGACGAGTTCGCCGCTGTCCTTGCGGACCTTCTCGTCGGGGTGGCCGTGTTCCTTGTCGAGCAGCAGCGCACAGAGCGATGCGAGCGCGCGGCCGCCTTCGGCATAGGCCTTGGCGGTCATGAGCATCTTGCGCACGTCGGGGTGCACGATGATCGGATCGGCTTCCTTGTCCTTGGCCTTCACGCCGGAGAGCGAGCGCATCTGGATGCGGTCCTTGGCATAGGCCAGCGCGTTCTGGAACGCGACTTCCGTCAGGCCCAGCGACTGGTTGCCAACGCCGAGGCGGGCGGCGTTCATCATCACGAACATCGCGGCCAGGCCCTTGTTGGGCTGACCCACGAGCGTGCCGACAGCGCCTTCGAGCACCATCTGCGCGGTGGCATTGCCGTGGATGCCCATCTTGTGCTCGAGGCCGCCACAGTAGATGCCGTTACGGCTGCCGAGCGAACCGTCGGCCTTGACGTTGAACTTGGGCACGACGAACAGGCTGATGCCCTTGCTGCCCTTCGGCGCATCCGGCAGGCGCGCAAGCACCAGGTGGATGATGTTCTCGGTCATGTCGTGCTCGCCGGCCGAGATGAATATCTTGTTGCCGGTCAGCTTGTAGGTGCCGTCGGCTTGCGGTTCGGCCTTGGTGCGGAGCATGCCGAGGTCGGTGCCGCAATGGGGTTCAGTCAAGCACATCGTGCCGGTCCATTCGCCGGTGGTGAGCTTGGGCAGGTAGGTCTTCTTCTGCTCGTCGGTGCCGTGCGCAGCGAGGGCTTCATAGGCGCCGTGCGAGAGGCCGGGATACATCGTCCACGCCTGGTTGGCCGAGTTGAGCATCTCGTAGAACTGCTGGTTGACCACGAACGGCAGGCCCTGGCCACCGAAAGCCGGATCGCACGACAGCGCCGCCCAGCCGCCTTCGACGTACTGCGCATAGGCTTCCTTGAAGCCCTTGGGCGTCTTCACTTCGTGCGTGGTCTTGTCGAGGACGCAGCCTTCTTCGTCGCCGCTGATGTTGAGCGGGAAGGTCACTTCAGAGGCGAACTTGCCGCCTTCTTCGAGCACGGCGTTGATGGTGTCCACGTCGACTTCCGCATGCCGGGGGATGGCCTTGAGCTCCTCGGTGACATTCAGGACCTCGTGCATCACAAACTGCATGTCGCGAAGAGGAGGGGTGTAGGCGGGCATGTGGAGATCTCCGGAAGTGAAAGTGGAAAGTTGAAAGAGAAAGAAATGGGTCGAGACCGCCGCGGTTAGCGGACGGTCTTGAGGCGGTGGTCCGCCGCGTCGGCAATGACACCGGGCGCGTCCGGCGATGCGGAACGCGCGAGGATGTTGTCAAAGCCGGCATTGGCGCGCTCGAGCGATTCGGGCGAGCGCAGGAAGCGCGCTTCGTAGTGCAAGGCGAGGATCAGCGCGTGGATCTCGAAGGCAATCTGCTTTTCGTCGGCCTCTTCGCGAAGGTGCCCCTCGGCCTTGGCCTGCACCACCGCGCGGTACATCGCGGCCAGCCAGGTGTTCACCGAATCGGCCAGCGCATCGCGCACCGGACCGGGCCGGTCATCGAACTCCACCGCACCGCTGATGTAGATGCAGCCGGAATCGATTTCGGCCGAGGTGCGCTTCATCCAGTTGGCGAACAGGGCGCGCAAACGGGGCAGTCCGCGCTCCGCCTCGAGTGCCGGGTAGAACACCTCCTGCTCGAAGCGCGTGTGGTATTCGCGCACCACCGAAATCTGCAGTTCTTCGCGTGAGCCGAAGTGAGCGAAGACGCCCGACTTGCTCATTTGCGTGACCTCCGCGATCGCGCCGATGGACAGACCTTCGAGGCCGATCTGAGCTGCGAGATTCAGGGCCGCATCGATGATGACGGCCTTGGTCTGCTGCCCTTTCTGGGGCGCGCGAGCAGTTTTGGCGGAGGCGGGGCGAGGTGACATCGAACTGTCAAAAAATAAAACGAACGGTCGTACTATTTTGCAGGAGTTTTCCTCCTTCGGAAAGCAGAAAGACCTCTAACTTTGCTTGGTCTTTCCTGGGCCTGGAACTTCCCCCGTCGGGCAACGACAAAGACGACCTTGTCCACTAGAAAGAGATCCCATGGGAGTCGTTGCCGCTGTCCTGTTCGTTGTTCTGCTGTCGATGTCGCTGTTGGCCACCTTGAACTGGTCGCTGCTTGCCGCGACGGCCGACATCTCGCTCGGATTCACCCAGGTGCATGCGCCGCTCGGGCTGGTCATGCTGGGGCTCACGGCGATCATGGGATTGTTCTTCTTCGCCTACGTGATCTTCCTGCAGGGGTCGATCCTTTTCGAAACGCGCCGGCACACCAAGGAAATGCAGGCCCAGCGCGAACTCGCTGACAGGGCGGAAGCATCGCGATTCACCGAGCTGCGCGGCTTCCTGAATGCACAGGAAAGCGCGCAAATGGCCCGCCATGTGGAGCGCCACGATGCGTTGCTCCTGCGCATCGGGCAACTCGAAGACCGCCTCAGAGCTTGAAGGGAACCACTTCCTGGCGCTGCTCGCCCAGGCCTTCGATCCCGAGCGTCATCACGTCGCCCTTCTTCAGGTAGAGCGGCGGCTTCATGCCGAGACCGACGCCGGGCGGCGTGCCGGTGGTGATGACGTCACCGGGCATCAGCGTCATGAACTGGCTCAGGTAGCTCACGATCTTCGCGACGTTGAAGATCATGGTCTTCGTGCTGCCGGTCTGCATGCGCTTGCCGTTGAGGTCGAGCCACATCGAGAGCTTCTGCGGATTGGGCACGTCGTCGCGCGTGACCAGCCACGGACCGATCGGGCCGAAGGTATCGCAGCCCTTGCCCTTGTCCCACGTACCGCCGCGCTCGATCTGGAATTCGCGCTCGCTCACGTCATTGATGACGCAGTAACCGGCGACGTAGTTGAGCGCATCCTTCTGCGACACATAGCGGGCGCGCGCACCGATCACCACGCCGAGTTCGACTTCCCAGTCGCTCTTGACCGAACCCTTGGGCAGCATGACCGGATCGTCCGGCCCCTGGATGCAGCTCGTCGCCTTCATGAAGACCACCGGTTCCGCCGGAATGGGTAGGCCCGATTCCGCTGCGTGGTCCGCGTAGTTGAGGCCGATGGCGATGAACTTGCCGACGTTCGCGACCGGGCTGCCATAGCGCGGCTTGCCCTTGACGAGCGGGAGCTTGTCGACCTTGACCTTGCGCAGCTTGGCGAGCGCGGCGTCGCTGAGCTGCTCGGGCCCGATGTCCTTGACCACCGCGCTCAGGTCGCGCAGCTTGCCATCGCCATCGATGAGGCCCGGCTTCTCCTTGCCAGGGTTGCCATAGCGAACGAGTTTCATCAGTCTGTCCTTTCGTTGTGCGTGATATCAGTGTCAGTAAGTGGAACGGCCGCCGGAGAGGTCGAACACGGCGCCGGTCGAGAACGAGCAATCCTCGGTACAGAGCCATGCGACCATCGCCGCGATCTCCTCGATCTTGCCAAAGCGGCCCATCGGGATTTTCGACAGCATGAAGGCGATGTGGTCCGGCGTCATCTGGTCGAAGATCGCGGTCTTCACCGCGGCAGGCGTCACGCAGTTGACGCGCACCCCCGTGTCGGCGAGCTCCTTGCCGAGCGATTTGGTAAGCGCGATCAATCCGGCCTTGCTTGCGCTGTAGGCGCTGGCGTTGGGGTTGCCGTCCTTGCCCGCGACCGAGGCGATGTTGACGATGCGCCCGAAGCCTTGCGAGCGCATCTGGCCCACGACTTCGCGGCAGCAGATGAAGGGGCCATTCAGATTGACGTCGATCACCTGCCGCCATGCGTCGACCGGGTAGTCCCAGAGCCGGGTGTTCGGCCCGGTGATGCCAGCGCTGTTGACGAGCGCATCGATACGCCCGGCCTGCGCCAGCGTCGCCGCGACCGCCTTCGCAACCGAAGGCTGCTGGGTCACGTCGACGGTGAGCGCAAAGGCCTTGGCGCCCAGCGACCAGGCGGCCTTGGTCGCCGCTTCGCCGTTGCAATCCCAGATGGTCACGCTTCCGCCGGAGGCCAGCAGGCGTTGCGCGATGCCGTAGCCGAGCCCGGTCGCACCGCCGGTGATGACGGCGTGCCGGCCGGAGAAGTCGAGCTGGTTCATATCGTGATGCCGCCGTCGACCGAATAGGCCTGCCCGGTGACGAACTGCGATTCGTCGCTTGCGAGGAACACGACCAGGGGCGCAATCTCCTCCGCCTGCGCGAGGCGTCCCATCGGCTGCCGCGCGATGAAAGCCTTGCGCGCTTCCACCGGGTCGACATTGGCGTTGATCCGGTCGGCAAGCGATGGCGTGTCGACCGTGCCGGGACACACAGCATTGCAGCGAACGCCCTGTGCCACATAGTCCGCGGCGATGCTCTTGGTCAAGCCGATGACGGCCGCCTTGGTGGTGCCGTACACGCAGCGGTTCGGCAGTCCCTTGATGCTCGAACACACGCTGGCCATGTTGATGATGCTGCCCTGCCCCTTTGCAAGCATGCCCGGCAGCACCGCCTTGATCATGCGGAACTGCGCGCGCACGTTGAGGTGGAAGGCGAAGTCGAGGTCGTCGTCGCTCGCCTGGAGCGCTGCTCCGTTGTGCACCACGCCCGCGCAATTGAAGAGCACGTCGAGCGCGGGGATGCCCTTGACGAAAGCACCGATCGCGTCCTTGTCGAGCACGTCGAGCTTCGCGACGTGGATGTTGGCGATGCCTGCAAAGCGCTCGAGCAGTTTCTCGTTCACGTCGGTCGCCCAGACTTGCGCGCCCTCTGCCGCAAGCGCGAGCGCGCTTGCGTGGCCTATGCCCTGCCCGGCCGCGGTCACGAGCGCGGTCTTGCCCTGGAGTCTCATGGAGTGTCCTCGTTGAAGCTTGTGGAATGGCCTTCTGTCGCAGCGGCTGAAGCGTTCAGGGTTTCGCCCGATGGCTGCCGCACGTCGCGCTCCGTATTCTGAATTGGCCTGACCACTTGTCCAATTCAGGGACAACCCTAGAGCCCCATCCCAGAGCCCCACGCCGTGCCTCTCCAGACCGTCGAGCCCCGTCGCCTCTACCGACAGATCGCCGACCAGCTTCGCACACTGATCGCGAGCGGCGAGTTCGCGGTCGGCGACCGTCTGCCGGCCGAGCGCGATCTCTCCAACCAGCTCGGCGTGAGCCGCCCTTCGGTGCGCGAGGCCCTCATCGCGCTGGAGGTCGAAGGCTGGGTCGAAGTGCGCACGGGCTCGGGCGTCTACGTGCTCGATCGTGCGAATCGTGCCGCCGAGCCGGTGGCTGCTGCGGAATGGGGCCCGCTCGAACTCATTCGCGCGCGCCGCGTGGTCGAGGGTGAGACTGCAGCGCTCGCAGCAACGCTCGGCAAGCGCAAGGATGTCGATGCGATGACGCGTGCGATCAACGCCATGCGCGACATGGCTGACCGCAACGTCATGCCGCTCGAAGGCGACCGCGCCTTCCATCTCGCGATCGTCGACGCCTGCGGCAACGTGGTGCTGTCGGAGACGGTGCAAGCCTTCTGGGACTCGCGCAAGGGTCCGATCTTCACGCGGCTCGGCGGCTACTTCGAAACCGTCAAGTCGTGGCGCAGCGCCATCGCCGAGCATGAAGCGATCCGCGATGCTGTCGCCGACCGTGATGCCGACGCCGCTCGCCGTGCAATGCACGAGCACATGGACAAGTCGCACCAGCGATTCAGCGCGAGCTGGCGCAAGGCAAGATGACCACCCCCAGCCTCGCCCACTGCGTGTGGCTCTGCACCCCCTCAAGGGGGCAATCCCTGCGGCCCGGCAAAGCCGGTTCCGCGGGATTCCACGAAGGGGCCTGGCTTCGCCGGCCTCGCAGCGACAACCAAAAGAGGAAATATGAATCCGTTCATCCGACTCCATCCCGCCGATGACGTCGTGATCGCGCGCGGCCAGTTGCTCGGCGGCACGCCCGTCGAAGGCGTGACCGCACGCGGCCTGATCCCGCCGGGTCACAAGATCGCAGTGCGCGCGATCGCGCAGGGCGAGCCCGTGCGTCGCTACAACCAGATCATCGGCTTCGCGAGCCGGCCGATCGCGCCCGGCGAACACGTGCACACGCACAACCTCGACATGGGGCCGGACAAGGGCCACTTCGATCGCGACTACGCCTTCGGCGCCGATGTGAAGACGCCGCCTGCGCGTCGCGAAGCGAGCTTCATGGGCATTCGCCGTGCCGATGGACGCGTGGCGACGCGCAACTACATCGGCGTGCTGACCAGCGTGAACTGCTCGGCCACTGCCGCGCGCGCGATCGCGGACCACTACTCGCGCAAGACCAATCCGGCGGCGCTCGCGGACTATCCGAACGTCGACGGCGTGGTCGCGCTCACGCACGGCACCGGCTGCGGCATGGACACCGGCGGGCTTGGCATGCAGATCCTCGAACGCACGCTCACCGGCTACGCCACGCACCCCAACTTCGCGGCCGTTCTCGTCGTCGGGCTGGGCTGCGAGGCGAACCAGATCAATGCATGGCTCGCGACCGGCAATCTCAAGGAAGGCGAGAACCTACGCGTGTTCAACATCCAGGACACCGGCGGGACGCGCAAGACGGTCGAGAAAGGCATCGCGCTGATCGACGAGATGCTGCCGCGCGCCAATGCGGTGAAGCGCGAGCCCTGCAGCGCATCGCACATCACGATCGGCCTGCAGTGCGGCGGCTCGGATGGCTATTCGGGCATCAGCGCCAATCCTGCGCTCGGCGCGGCGGTGGATCTGCTGGTGGCGCATGGCGGCACTGCCATCCTTTCCGAAACGCCGGAGGTCTACGGTGCAGAGCATTTGCTCACGCGGCGCGCGGTGCGCCGCGAGGTCGGCGAAAAGCTCGTCGAGCGCATCCGTTGGTGGGAGCACTACACCGCCATCAACGAGGGCGAGATGAACAACAACCCCTCCCCCGGCAACAAGGCAGGCGGGCTGACGACCATCCTCGAGAAGTCGCTCGGCGCGGTCGCCAAGGGCGGGACCAGCAACCTCGAGGCGGTGTACGAATACGCCGAGCCGGTCACCTCACACGGCTTCGTCTACATGGACACGCCCGGCTACGACCCGGTCAGTGCCACCGGGCAGGTGGCGGGCGGCGCGAACATGATCTGCTTCACCACCGGCCGCGGCTCGGCGTACGGCTGCGCGCCCTCGCCTTCGCTCAAGCTCGCGACCAACTCGGCACTCTGGCAGCGGCAGGAAGAGGACATGGACATCAATTGCGGGGAAATCGTCGAAGGCACGGTGTCGATCCAGGAAATGGGGCAACGAATCTTCGAGCTTGTGCTGGCGACTGCGTCCGGCGAG
Organism: Variovorax sp. Sphag1AA; assembly: GCF_014192575.1. Taxonomy (GTDB): domain Bacteria; phylum Pseudomonadota; class Gammaproteobacteria; order Burkholderiales; family Burkholderiaceae_C; genus Variovorax. The sequence continues at coordinate 308,436 of NZ_JACHYC010000005.1, forward strand.
CCTTCGAAGAGTGAGAAGCACGGCTACGGCCAGAACGAATTCGTGCCGTGGCAAGTCGGCGCAGTCATGTAGGAAAAAGAGATCATGTCCAGAACCATTCAGGCCACCATCCTGCGAAAGCAAGTCGCAGCCATCGTCCAGGCGGCAGGGAGTTCCCCGGCCGAGGCCGAGCAAGTCGCAGCCAATCTCGTCCTGGCCAATCTGAGCGGGCACGATTCGCACGGCGTCGGCATGGTGCCGCGTTATGTCGACGCTGTGGCCGAGGGCGGGCTCAAGCCGAACGCCTCGATCAGGGTCAAGCTCGATGCAGGCGCGATGCTCGCCATCGACGGTCAGCACGGCTACGGCCAGATCGTCGGCGTGCAGGCGATGGAGCTCGGCATCGCACGCGCGAAGCAGAACGGCAGCTGCATCGTCTCGCTCGCTGAATCGCATCATCTGGGGCGTATCGGCCATTTCGCGGAGATGGCAACGTCGCAAGGCCTGGTTTCGATGCACTTCGTGAACGTGCTGTCGCGGCCGGTGGTCGCACCGTGGGGCGGCGGCGACGGGCGCTTCGGCACGAACCCCTGCTGCATCGGCGTGCCACTCGCAGGCGCACAGCCGTTCATCCTCGATTTCGCGACCAGCCGCGTGGCGCAAGGCAAGATGCGCGTCGCGCACAACAAGGGCGAGCACGTGCCGACCGGCTATCTGATCGACGAGCACGGCGCGCCGACGACCGATCCGGGCGTGGTCGTCGTTCCGCAGAGCAACGGTCTCTTCGGTGCACTCATGACTTTCGGCGAGCACAAGGGCTATGGCATGGCGGTGGCCTGCGAACTGCTCGGTGGCGCACTCACCGGGGGCGGTACATGGCATCGGCCGGCCGATACGGCGCGTACGGTGCTCAACGGGATGCTCACCGTTCTCATCGACCCCGCAAAGCTCGGCACGCAGGCGGCCTTCGAGCAGGAGGCCACAGCCTTCATCGAGTGGCTGCGCCAGAGTCCGCCGGGCGCCGGCTTCGAGGCGGTTCAGATCGCCGGCGAGCCAGAACGCCAGGCGCGCGCAACCCGTGAGCAAGAGGGCATCTGGCTCGACGACGCCACCTGGCGCGAGATCGTCGAAGCAGGAAAAAAGGTCGGCGTTACCGTCGATTGAGGGGTTTTCGATGCGTTTCAGCGCCCGGCGGCACCGCCGGCGCGCTGGTCGATTGTTTCCAATTTGGTGACGCCGCGCTTCTTTTTCTGCGGGTTTTTACCTAGAAAAAGCGCGCAAACTTCATCCCACGGACCAGCCAGCAAGCTGATCTGGACGAACAGGCACTGAGCGCTGTGGCCCCCGAGAAGGGATGGCGACACACCCCGCGACCGGTTCGGAATCGTCCAAAACGCATTGAAGGAACCTGACATGAACACCTCGAAGATCCTCGCAGCGGCTGCGCTCTCCCTCCTGGCTGTCGCTGGCGCCAACGCCGAAACCTATGACGGCGTGCATCCCCTGACCACGGCCAACAGCCGCGCCGACGTCCAAGGTGGCGCCGTAGCTGCCGCCCGTGCCGGCAATGAATACGGTGACGCAGCCGACGCAGGCGTGGAAACCGTCGCATCGACGACCAACCGCGCCGTCGTGAAGGAACAAGCTGTCGCAGCTGCCCACAACCCGCTGCAAAGCCTTGACCGTCGCGCCTTCTACCGCGACCAAGTGCCGGCGGCTTACCTGAAGCCGAAGGTTTCTTTCACCCGCCAAGCCGCCCTGTAATCAGCGTCGGGGCCAAAGAAAGCCGGGACCGCAGCAATGCGGCCTCGGCTTTTTTCATGCGCGGGTCATTGGGCTTCGCGGCGATCACCGGCGGCTTCCATCTGCCGGTTCAATTGCGCGCGGACGTAGTCCACATGCTGGCGCAGCGTGTAGACGCGGTCCGAGAAATCGAGCGGGAACTTGGTCTCGATGATCTCTTCCTCGATGTGGTCGAGTCGTGACAGCGCTTCGCTGCGTTCTGCGGCATCGAGTTTGCGCGACGCGAGGTCCTGCTCCAGAAACTTCAGCTCGCCATAGCGCCGATACAGCCGGCTTCGGCGCCGCCATCCGATGAGCCCCGGTAGCACGCGCCCCAACGGCACGAGGATCGCAATCAGCGGCACCAGCAGCAGAAGCAGGCGCTGCACGTAGTTAGCGGCCCAGAACGGCAGGTAGTTCTGCAGGAACGGCCGACCGTGCTTGAAGTACCGATCCGCCTGGTCCGACAAGGGAAAGTCGGTCCCCTGCGCACTCGGGAAGTCGTCCGGCCGGTTGATGAGGCTGGGCTGGCGATGCACCTGGCGCGCGGCTTCCAGCAGCAGATAGGCCAGCGCGGGATGCAGTTCATCGCGCACCACGAGGTTGGCCGTCGTCGCGAGCAGTTTGATGTCTTGCGAGGGCAGATCGAGCTTCGGATTAACGGAACCCCGCTTCAGGCTGACGGGCTGGAAATATGGATAGCGGCGCGCCAGCCCCTCCACGTGATCGAGCGACGCAAGCCGCACGGCCGGGTCGGCCAGCAGCTTCTGGACCGCCGCCGCCTGCGGCGCCGCAATGATGATCACCGCGTCTACCTCGCCTTTCGTCAGCAGGTCCGCGGCTGCAAGGCCGCCGGCGCTCACGAAGGTCGTGCCGTCGACCGCGCCTTGCTGACCATCGGGCACGGTGACGCCATAGACGGCCAGCAACTGGTGCGCGACCTGATAGTTGCCGCTGCCCGCCACGCCGACAGCAATGCGCTTGCCGGCCAGGACCTCCAGCCCCTTCGACACATCGAGCGTGCGCGTGAAGATCCATACAGGCTCGAAGGCCACCGTCGCGAGCGAGCGTAGAGGCGTCGAATCCACAGGCGCGTCCGGGTCAAGCGCCAAGATGCCCGTGCCGCCCTGCACGAAAGCCACTTCGACCGTTCCGTCATTGAGCCGCTGCAGGTTCTCGACCCCACCGCTCGACGGCCGCAATTCAAGCCGGATGCCTTCCGCCTTCAAGAGCTCCTGATACCGCAGGCCGAAGCGGTGATAGGCGCCGTCGGTGGCGCCGGTGCTCATGACGATCGAGCGCGGCGGCAGCGGGCTCACATAGCGAACGACGAGCCAGATCGCCACGATGAGCACGGCGATCAACGCGAGCCAGAGGACGAGTCGTCGGCCAGTGGGCAGCGTTGGCATTGGCGGAGTCTTCATGCTTCAACAGACGCTCGCATTTGAGATCGCCCATTCTGCCCACGAACTGTTGCAATGTCGTCGTGGTCCTGCCTCGGGGTTGCGCTAGTCTTCGCGCGTTTTTTCGATTTCAAGGAGGTACACATGAACCACTTCACCCGACACGGTTTGGCACTCGTCTTCGCAGGCGCACTCAGCTGCGCAAATGCGCAAGGTCTCGACGCTCTCAAGGGCCTCGCCGGAGGCTCGACGGGTGCCGGATCGATGGCGTCGGGCAGTCTCGGCAACGCCGCGGGCGTGCTGGAGTACTGCCTGAAGAACAACTACTTGAGCGGCGCTAACGCTTCCTCCGTCAAGGACCAGCTCATGAGCAAGATCCCCGGCGGCCAGCCGGCTTCGGACGCGGGCTACGTCGATGGATCGAAGGGCATCCTGACAAGCAGCGACGGCAAGAAGATGGACCTGACCGGGAGCGGCCTCAAGGCGGAACTCACCAAGAAGGCCTGCGACTTTGTCCTGAACCAGGCGAAGTCAATGATCTGATTTGGCGGCGCAGCCTTCAGAGCATTAGCGCGACCGCAGCGTCAAGGTGCTCGGAAGGCAGGCGCCGGAATCCCGAGCGCGCGAAGCGCTGAAGCCGTCCCACGACGAAGGCGGTGATAGCGGAGGCGCGAATCTGCGCATCGACGGTCGGCGTCGCGGCGCCATCGTCTGCCGCCGCGTCGCGCAAGACCTGCCGCAAGGTGGCCTCGATCTTGTCGAAGAACTGGTTCATGCGGTTCTGCAACCGCTCGTTCTCGAAGACCAGTGCATCGCCGACCATCACGCGGGTCATGCCCGGGTTCTTCTCGGCGAACTGCACCACCATCGCGACGATGCGCGCAGCCTGATCACGGCCCGCGCCCTCACGCTCGACGATCTGGTTGACGAGCGTGAAGACGCTTTGCTCGATGAAGTCGATGAGCCCCTCGAACATCTGTGCCTTGCTCGCGAAATGCCGGTAAAGCGCGGCCTCACTTACCTCGAGGCGCGCTGCCAGCGCGGCGGTGGTCACACGTTCGGCGCCCGGCTGTTCGAGCATCGACGCAAGCGCCTGGAGAATTTGCACGCGCCGTTCTCCCGGCTTGGGCCGTTTTCGCATCGGTGCGGCCACCGGGTCTGAAGTGCTGGGGGCGCCAACGGCGCTGGGCTCGTCGTTCTGCATGGGCACGCGCAAAATGTAAAAAAATGATTCTCGCACAGGGCTGTTAGCGGCTGCCAACCGGGCAAGCCCTGCTTGTCGCGCAGAATCGACACATCTTCTTTCAACCCGCCCCGGAACGAATTCGATGAGCACAAGCATTCTTGTCACTGGCGGCGCCGGCTTCATCGGCAGCCACACCTGCGTGGCTCTGGCGCAGGCAGGGTACACGCCAGTCATCCTGGACAACCTCGTCAACAGCGATGTGCGGGTGCTCGAGCGGCTGGAGCGGATCATCGGCAAGAAGCCGGAGTTCATCGAAGGCGACGTTCGTGACGGACACCTGCTCGACCGCCTGTTTCGCGAACACCGGATCGGCGGCGTCATCCATTTCGCGGGGCTGAAGGCGGTGGGCGACTCCGTCGCAGACCCGATCACCTATTACGACAACAACGTCAACGGCACCCTGGTGCTCGCGGCGGCGATGCAGGCCGCTGGCGTGCGGACGCTGATCTTCTCGTCGTCGGCGACCGTCTATGGTGACCCCGAACGCTCCCCGATCCCCGAGAACGCGGCGCTGCGCCCGGCCAATCCGTACGGGTGGTCGAAGCTGATGGTCGAGCAGGCCCTGTCCGACCTGCAGCACGCGCACCCCGACTGGCGGATCGCGTTGCTGCGCTATTTCAATCCGGTCGGCGCCCATGAAAGTGGCTTGATCGGCGAGCATCCACAAGGCAAGCCCAACAACCTGATGCCCTTCGTGTGCCAGGTCGCTGTCGGATTGCGGGAAAAGCTTGCAATCCACGGCGGCGACTACCCCACCGCGGACGGCACAGGTGTGCGCGACTACGTGCACGTCATGGATCTCGCCGAGGGCCATGTCGCTGCGCTGCGGCACGCGGAGAAGCAACCCGGCCTGCTCAAGGTCAACCTCGGCACCGGCGAGGGCGCTTCGGTCCTCGACGTGGTGAAAGCCTTCGAACGCGCGAGCGGCAGGCCGCTCAACTACGAGATCGGCCCCCGCCGGCCCGGCGATGTCCCAGCTTATTGGGCTGACCCCTCAATGGCCCGGAACGTCCTGGGATGGCGCGCCCACCGCGGTCTGGACCAGATGTGCGCCGACAGCTGGCGCTGGCAGCAGGCCAATCCCAGCGGCTACGAAAGCTGAGAAAGACGGGCCTACCGGGCCCGGATCATCGTGCCGAATGCCTGCTCTGTCAGGATTTCGAGCAGCATGGCGTGCGGCACGCGACCGTCGATGATGTGCACCGCGTTCACGCCGCTCTTGGCCGCATCGAGCGCACCCTCGATCTTCGGCAGCATGCCGCCGGAAATCGTGCCGTCGGCGAAGAGCTCGTCGATCTCGCGCGCGCTTAGGTCGGTCAGCAGATTGCCGTTCTTGTCGAGCACGCCGGGCGTGTTGGTGAGCATCATCAGCTTCTCGGCCTTGAGCACCGTGGCCAGCTTGCCGGCAACGACGTCGGCGTTGATGTTGTAGCTCTCGTTCGCCTCGCCGAAGCCGATCGGGCTGACGACCGGGATGAAGGCATCGTCCTGCAGCGCCTTGACCACGCTCGGGTCGATCGAGACGATGTCGCCGACCTGGCCAACGTCGTGGTGCAGGTTGGGGTCGTTCCGGTCGGCCATCTTGAGCTTCTGGGCGCGGATCAAGCCGCCGTCGCGGCCGGTCAATCCCACCGCCTTGCCGCCGGCCTGGTTGATGAGGCCCACGATGTCCTGCTGGACTTCGCCGGCCAGGACCCATTCGACGACTTCCATGGTCTCGGAATCCGTCACCCGCATGCCCTGGATGAAGTGGCCCTTCTTGCCGAGCCGGTTGAGGGCTGCCTCGATCTGCGGGCCTCCGCCGTGCACCACGACCGGATTCATGCCGACGAGCTTGAGCAGCACCACGTCTTCCGCAAAGTCCGCCTGCAGTTCAGGATCGGTCATGGCGTTGCCGCCGTACTTGATGACGATGGTCTTGCCGTGGAACTTGCGGATGTACGGCAGCGCCTGGGCCAGGATTTCAGCCTTGTCGCGCGGGGCAATGTTGAGGACGGAATCGGTCATGTTGGGCAGTCGAAAGACGAAGTCCGGATTCGGGAATTGTGACGCGGAACTCAGGGCCGCAACCAGCGCGGCACCTTGAAGCGCACGATCATGAGATACGCCGCCACGTACGTCGCGATGAACAGGATGCAGAAGGCGATCAGCACGAGTGTGTTGTTCCAGAACAGCACAGCCGGCACCACCGTCAGCGCGGCGAAGATCCACAGGTAGGGCGAAGTTCGATTGTTGCGCGCGAGCATCTGCCGCGCCTCGTCATCCGCAAAGGCCACGCGGACGATGCGGCGGAAGATCAGCTGGTGGAAGTGCAGGGCGTCCGCCATGCCCGGAGACTGGCCACGCGCGACCTTCCGGTAGATGGAAAACACGGTCTCCCACACCGGATAGATCAGCAGCAGCATCGGAAACCACGGCGAGACGACCCGATGCCGCTGAACCAGCGTCACCGCCGCAATGGCGATCACCATTCCCCAAACATAGGCGCCGCCGTCTCCCGCGAAGATCTTGCCGCGCGGGTAGTTCCACATCAGGAAGCCCAGCGTGGCGCCGACCAGGCAGATCACCATGGCCGCAAGTTGCCGATCGCCGACCTGCAGCGCGACGTGCGAGATCGCAAGGCACACCAGCACGGCGACCGTGCCCGCGAGGCCGTTGTAGCCGTCGATGATGTTGAAGGCGTGCGGCAGGCCGCCGATTGCCAACGCCGCGAACAGCAGAGCCACGTAGGGCATCGCCTGGAGCCACCCGTCGAGGACCGGAAAGCCGGTGCGCGACACGCCGATGTTGAGCACCCAGCACACCACCAGCGCGCAACCGATCGTGAGACTGAGCCTGTAGCGGACGGAGACCTGCTGCGTCACGTCCTCGATGATGCCGCCGAGTACCGCCGGCGAGATGCACAGCAGCGTGAGAAGGGACGTCTTGAGCGGCCACGACACATTGAAGGGATCGGAAGGGATCCCCGCGACCAGCCAGGCGACGCCCATCCCCATCAGGATGCCCGCGCCACCGAGGCGCGGCACATGCCCCTTGTGAAAGCGCTGCGGCATGTCGGCCGCGTAGCGCCGCGCATACCTGCGCCCGCGGCGCATGAAGATCTGCACGCCCAGGGCGGAGATGAGGAAGCTGATGACGATCAATGCAATCATGGGTATGGAGCGGGAACCCTAGAATTCCCGGGCGAAATTAGACCATGCCGACGCCCGCCTCCTCCCTGACCCAACCCATCACCGTGTCGATCGTGAGCCACGGTCAGCTTGCGCTGGTGAAGCCGCTGCTGGAGCAGCTCGACCGATTCAGCCACACCGTGGTCGAGAAGGTCGTGCTGACCATCAACGTGCCGGAACCCGACGTGCTCGATGGCGCCACCTGGCGCTTTGCGCTGGAGCGGATCGACAACCCGGGGCCGATGGGTTTCGGGGCGAATCACAACCAGGCCTTCAAGCATTGCGGAACGCCGTGGTTCCTCGTGCTCAATCCGGACATCCGCTTCGACGGGGACGTGCTTGGGCCGCTGATCGCGCAAGCCAAGGCACGCAGCGGCCTGCTGACGCCGCGCATCCTCGAACCCGGCAAGGACGCGCCCGAGCAGCATCGGGCCATCATCACGCCGAGTGAAATCCTCACGCGCAAGCGGCCCGACTATGTCCGGCCTGTTGTGCCGCACTGGATTCCAGGGCTCTTCATGCTGTTTCGCAGCGAGGCGTACCGCGAGATCGGCGGCTTCGACGAGCGCTTCTTCATGTACGGCGAGGATTTCGACATCTGCGCTCGCACCCAGCTCGCGGGCTGGAAGCTTCAGGTCGCCGAAGACCTTCTCGCGCGCCACGACGCCCAACGCGCCAGCAGGACCGACGCCAAGCATCTCTACTGGCACGTGACCAGCCTGCTCAAGGTGTGGACCTCCGGCGCGTTCTGGCGCTTTCGCGCCGCGATGCGAAGGAATCAAGCTTCGGTGCGGTAGATCCGGCGGAAGCCGCGGATCAGGGGGAATTTGGTGGCGGTGCCGATGGCGCGCACCATTCCAGGCGAGCTATGGGCCAGCAAGAAGCGGGTGATCCGCAACTTGGTCTTGGCGCGAACACCCACATACGGGTTGGTGACCACCATGTGAACGTAGTCGTCGAGGTGCTCGAACATCTCGCCGCGATATTCGTTGTCGAGCTTGATCGCTTGGATCGCATGGTCCACGAAGAGCTTGCCGAAGCGCGGCATGAGGTAGTCGCGCAGGTAGAAGCGTCCGCGTTTGGGCTCGTCGGGAAAGGTCTGCGCAAGCTTCTTGAAGAAACGGTAGCGGCTTCGAATCATGCGGATGCCGAACGAAGTGCTCTCGGTGTGGATGCACCAGACCGTCACCGCGCGGTCCAAATAGTGATTGCTGTAGCCCTTGCGGAAGATACGAAGGAACAGGTCGTCGTCCTCGAACCCCATGAACTGGGGATCGAATCCGCCCACCGCATCAAATGCCGCCCGACCGACGATCGTGGCCGAAGGCAACACGAACATGTCATACCGCAGCAGGTCGAAGATGCTCGTCTTGGGGTTGTGCTTTGCGTGCTGCTTCACCAGCTCGGTGCGCACCACGTTGCCATCGACGTCGGCTTCGTACAGGTCTGCGTAGACGTACCCGAAGCGCGCATCGCCAGCCGGAATGGCGTTGACCAGCAGCTCGATATGGTTCGGAAGATAGAAATCGTCCTGGTCCAGGAAACAGATGTAGGCCGAGGTCGAAGCCGCCACGCCGGCGTTGCGGGCCGAACCTTGGCCGCCGTTTTCCTTGTCGACGATCCTGAACGGATAGCGCGTGCTCAAGGCACCCAGGGCTTCACGCTCCTCGGGCCGCGAACCATCGTTGACGACGATCACCTCGTCGGCCGGGACTGTCTGGTTGAACACGCTCTTGACCGAGCGCTCGATGAAGTCGGCGCCGTTGTAGAACGGGATGACGACCACGACCGTGGGCCTGGATGCGTGGTTGGAAGCGTTCGCGTCGGACATTCCGGGGACTGTGTTGGTTTTTCTAGACGGACTCGAAGAGGTCGCGCACGACGCCGCGCGTGCCGCGGCCGAACTTGTTGTAGCGGCCGGTCATCGCCTCACGAAGCACGGGTACGCAGCGCGCCAGCCGGGAGGGCGGGAGCGCTGCACGAAAGCGCTGGTGCTCGATCTTCTCGCGCAACTTCTGGATCGTATCCGCCGCGACGAGGTCGCCCAGGGACAGCAGCCGATCGAGCAGCAGCTCCGCCTTGATCGCGCGCTTGACATGGGTGTCGCCCCGCGATGCCAGCGCCTTGCGCACCTTGCCAAGGAAGGTGTCGCGGCGGGCGCCGATCTGGTTGCCACCATGCTGGCGATATTCGATCAACTCGTCTTCGAGCACGTCGACGCGGCCGACCGACGAAGCGACGATCGCCAGCCACTCGTCGTGAATCCATTCTTTTGGGAAAGGCAGAGCGTGCTCAAGCAGCGACCGGCGGAAGAGTGTCGTGGCGCCGGTCACAAGATTGCGGCGCAGAAAGACATCGAAGGCCTGGCCAACGTGAATCCAGTCCAGTTCGAACTGCTTGACCTCCAGCGCGTGGAAGAGCGATTGCCCGAGATCGCGTCGCTCGCCGTCGACCAGGCGCGCATCGGAGTGCAGCAGGAGCAGATCGGGGCGTTTCTCGAATTCGGCCGCCATTTGCGCGAGACGCTCCGGATGCCAGACGTCATCCTGGTCGCTCAACGCGATCAGGTCACCAGAGCAGGCGCTGACCGCTTGCTCGAAGTTCTTGGTGACGCGCAAGGCTGTGGTGTTGCGAAGCACGCGAAAGCCAATCTTCAACCCTGGAAGTTCGCGCATGGACGTCTCCAGTGCCAATTGCGCCACGCTCACGCAGTCGTCTGTGGACGCATCGTCGGACAGAACGATCTCCACCGGCGGAAAGGTCTGTCGGCAGATGCTTTGCACTTGCTCACCAATATACCGGGCACCATTGTGAGAGCAGAGAGCGACGGAAATGGAGAGAGCCATAGGAACGGGGCGGCAGGTGGAACAATGAAGCCCGACACGTTCGACGGCGGCCATGAAGGGAGCGGGGGAACCGGATGTTGGAAGATTCTAGTTTGGCGCCACGTAGCGGCGAGCGCTACCTCAGCCTTCGCCGCCATCCCCTTGGGAAGAAATTGTTCTCGCGTAGACTGCTCACCCCGCTTTCGGCCGGGATTTCCGGCGCGGCGAAGCAACACACCAACAAACCATTCATGACGTCTCGAACCAGGTCCTATCGAACCTCATCGAGAACCGTCTACGATGGCGAAATCTCGAGACCCGATCATGAGCCCCCTGCTGGCAACGAGCGACAAGTCCTTTTGGCACGGCTACACAGGCTTCTATGCAAGGCATTTTCCTAAAGAGATCAAAGGCTCAATACTCGAGTTCGGCGTTTTCAAAGGAAACTCGATTCGCTGGCTGCTGACCGAGTTTCCAAATGCAACGATATTCGGCGCCGACATTCTGCCCGTCCAACCAGAATGGCCCATAGACGCGCGCGTGACCTACATCGAAGTGGATCAAGGCCACGAGGCGCAGGTCGCCGAACTCGTCCAAAACATCGACCACCTTGAGTTGATCATTGAAGATGGCTCGCACGTTCCTCTACACCAATCGACTTGCCTGAAGCACGGCATGTCAGCGCTGATGCCCGGCGGCACCTATGTGTTAGAGGACATTCACACCAGTCACCCCGCACATTCGCAATACAAAGACGAGTTCGGAAACACGCTCGGCCAGACGTCGCTTTCTGTCCTGCTAGGCGTTGAGCATCTTCTTCGACGCAATCAACCGGCCACGACCCGGGAAATCGACGCACTGGCAAACGGTAGCCACTTTTCAGTCGCCGATGTGTCCCAGCTTCTTGCGCAGATAGGATCGATAGAGGTCTACAAGCGCACAACGATGCCATCGTCGTGCTGGCGCTGCGGCTCCACGGCGTTCGACTATCACCGATTCAAGTGTGAGTGCGGAGTCGATCTCATGCACGAGGCTGACAGCATGACGATCGTCGTCAAGAAACGACGCTAGGCACCGGGCCTTTGGCCCGCAAAGCCAGCCCAAGCGCGGTCAGGATCGTCTTGCGTTGGTTCTGCCAAGCGAATCGCTGCAACGCGTCACGCCTGGCTTCTTCAGCCATCAGGTTGTAAGCGCTCCACCCGTCCAGGGCTCGAAGGATCGTTTCGGCCCATTCGTGGGCCTTGGCCAGATAGCCGTTCTCGCCATCGCGGATCGCACGACGATAAGTAAAGCTCGGCGACGCAATACTTAGCGTCCCCACGCTCGCAGCCTCGAAGTACTTGAGCTCCGACTTGCAGTCCGTGAAAGCATTCGATTGCAGCGGCATGAGGTTGAATTCGACGCGAGCCAGCAGGCGCTGCAAGTTGACATAGTCGTGGAACGGCTGACGATGGATCCGGTCCGAAAACTTCTGCATCGAGGAACTGGTCTCGATGTACCCAACCACGGTCACATCTACATCCGCACGCTGACTCATCACCTCCACCAGCGCCGGCTCGACGATGGCGTAGTCCAATCGATGTGACGGCGAGCCGCTGAAGTATCCGAGGCAAATCTTGCCGTCGTTGGCAAAGCCGCTCGACTGCTTTTGCTCGTACGCACGTCCGGCCACGCCGAGTTGCTCTTGATTCATGAAGTTCGGAACGACATGGACCGGAAGGCGAGAAAAATCTGCGAGCCTGTCGGCGAGGAAGTCATTCGTCGTAATTGCGCCGTCACACATCTTCAGCGTCTGACCCATGCGAGAGATCATCGCAAACCAATCGTCCCAAACACTCGGATGGGTCAGGTCGAGACCCAGTGTGGCCATCACTAAGTGCGCATAGTCAGTATCGAAGACAAGGTCGTCAACATCGAACAGCACTCGCTTTCCACGAGCGCGGAACCGACTCACCAATCCGCTGATTTCGTGGCAGTAGCGCGATCGGCAGATGACCAGGACTTCCGCCGTATCAGCGATTTCATCGAAATACTCTCGATCCGCGAGGAAGAAGTAGCTCGCGCAGACATCGTCATCCGGGTCCGCGTTAAGGACTTGGGCCATGTTGTAGGCGCGGTAGCGGAACGTGCTGTTGTTCGGCTCCTCATAAAAGTACGCCACGCCGACGTTGCGCCGCCGAAGCATCCGAAGACGCGACTCCAGCGGCTGTAGCCATGGGTCCGCATATGGGACAGGAGCAAGATCTAGAGCGAACATCAATCCTCGGCCGTCAATGAAGCGATGATGCTCTCGAACGAATCAGCCCAATCGGCACTCAGTCGGTTCGCCTGGAAATTGCGCTCTCGAGCCTCGTCGTCCTCCGCTAGTAGAACGCCTGTACGAATTGCGTCCACCAACGCATCAGGCTGAAGTTCGGAGCACAGGATGTTGGGCGAATACCCCGCCAACGAGATCTTGTTGGCAAATTTGTTGGTCACAACGACGGCGCCGCTCGCAGCAAGATCAAGTGGCGGGTAGCTCGGATGAGGCGTGTACATCAGGCTTAGGCCTAGATCAATCGAACCGACAAGGTCCGCATACGCCTGCCACTGGAGCCCCTCGCATCGGACCGGCTCGTACCCGCTACTGCCGACGCTAACCGGAGGAATGTCCTTTCCGACCAAGAATATCTCCCAGTGATCCAGATCAAGAATGCCCTCATTTACAGCGCGATCGATGGCGGCGAGACCGACATGGAACAAGTTCCGAGAGTTGTGCGGACGAGCATAGTAGAAGAAGCGTCGCTTTCCGCCGGCGCGTGTTCGTCGATGGAATAGCGAAGGCGGAAACGCTGGTTCGAACCATTGGCCCGTGCGCTTCAAGTGCTCAAGACCGCTGGAGATCAGATGGTCGTAGAGGAGCTTGGTATTCACAAGAAAGCGGATCGACTCATTGCGAAGAACCTGCTCGCACTGAAAGCGATCCTCACCAAACGGATAGAACATCCGCTCGTCCTCTTGGAGGAGATAGAGGATTGAGTGGGAGGGGATACCACTCAAGCTTGCTGCCGTGGTCCACCACGAGGTCGTGATGAAGATATCCTCTGAATGGATGTCTAGTGGTGGTCCGGCGTCGTCGGGGCTTACCCCCCCTTCCGGCACATACGCAAACTGGATCTCGTGCAGCAAATCGATGCCGTACGCTCGCAGGATCTGACCAGCATTTTCGGGCGACGGCCGCTCGGTCCGTGTAACGATGCGAAGAGTCGCATTCATCCGGTTAGCAAGACGGGCTGCCAACAACAGACCAGTACCCACCCCGCCGAATAGACTGCTTGGTCCAATGCTGTCCGTGATCAGGCTGACACGACGAAGCGATGGCTTGGGGATGAAGTAGGTGGGAATGGGCCGAAGCGCCGGAAACCGCTTGCTGATCATGCGTGCGACTGAAACACGTGCATCTGCCGCGTCGTCTAGCGGATTGAACAGCGGGCGGCCGGCAATCGCGTTGCCAGCCTTGACTCGAAGGAGACGAATTACGGCGGCGGTCCCCTGGTCCCGCCAAAACGACACAAACCGACGGGCTCGGATATTCATCTCTGCTTTACCTTCTGTTGTTCTAAGGTCCGACTCGAATGGCTGTTGCCCCTCCCGCCCGGACTGTGGGAGCCAAATTATCCACGGAACATGCGCGGGATCGGTGCTTTCCCTCACCTCGTAAAATCGCGCCTCCCTCAGCAAAGGATACACATGCGATTGCTCTCAGTCGTGCTCTCGGGCGGAGCAGGTTCGAGGCTCTGGCCGCTTTCCAGACAAGCGTTTCCGAAACCGTTCATGAAGCTCGGCGGCTCGACCCTGCTGCAAAAGGCCGTGGAGCGGGGGCAAGCGTGCGGGATCGGCGACGTCATGATCGTCACCAACAAGGACTACGTCTTCCTGACAAAAGACGTGTTAAAGCAGATCGCTGATCCGCCCCAGGCGACACTACTTCTGGAGCCCAAGGGACGCAATACAGCTCCAGCCATCATCCTTGCGGCACTTCAATGTCAACGCCAGATTGGCGGAGATACCGTCATGCTGGTGCTGTCTGCAGATCACCTAGTCCCTGACGTCGAGGCGTTCGTCGCAAGCGCCAGCCAAGCGTTCCGGCTTGCGTCGCAAGGAGCTTTGGTGGTGTTCGGCGTCACCCCAACCAGCCCGGACACCGGCTACGGCTATGTGGAAGTAGCAAACGCTTCAAGAGAAAGCCAACCCGTTCGACGCTTCATTGAGAAGCCGGACCTTCAGACCGCGCAAGACTTTCTTGCAACTGGCCGCTACTACTGGAACAGCGGCATGTTTTGCTTCACGGCGGATGCGATCATCGCCGCATTCGACACACACGCGCCCGACGTTCTAGCCGCTGCCCGGCGCGCCATGGACACGTCAAGAATGGTGGACGAAGCTATACAGTTCGATGCCCACACGTTTGGGCTTCAGCCGGACATAAGCATCGACTATGCCGTGATGGAGCGCGCCGACAACGTGCAGGTGGTTCCTGCGAAATTCGCCTGGTCGGATGTGGGCACTTGGCCCTCAGTGGCGAAAGCGCATCCTTCTGACTCGAGCGGAAATACGATGCCGCCGGATTCCGTGGCCATCGACACGACCGGCACCCACGCCCACGTGGAAAGCCACGGTCCCAAGCTGGTGGCCACGTTGGGGATACACGACCTTGTCATCGTGGACACACCAGATGCTCTGCTTGTGGCGCACAAGAGCAGCGCTCAAGACGTCAAGAAGATCATCGAGGCGTTGAAGGCTAGGAATCACGAGGCGATCAATCTCCCCGCAACGGTTCACCGACCTTGGGGAACCTATGCATCACTCAAAGAAGAACACGGCTACAAGGTGAAACGCATCACCGTGAAGCCGGGACAATCGCTCTCGCTCCAATACCACCATCACAGGGCCGAGCACTGGGTGGTCGTCCAAGGCGCGGCGATGGTCCAAATCGGAGATGCGGAGTATCAGACCATGCCAGGCGAGTACCGGTACATACCCTTGAAAGAAAAACATCGCCTTACGAACATCGGTGAGGACGAACTTGTCCTGGTCGAAGTTCAATGCGGCACTTACCTCGGTGAAGACGACATCGTTCGCCTCGCAGACACATACGGACGCGCATGAGCCAAGCACATTCCAATTTACATCGCACTCCTTGGTCCGACTGGTGGGAAGGCACTCGACGAACCGACATCTGGTGGACCCTCGCTTGGTTCGACATCATCCTGCGCTATCGACGCTCAATGCTGGGGCCGTTGTGGCTCACGCTGAGTATGGGAGCGATGATTGGCGGCATGGGGCCTTTGTATAGCTCCCTGTTCGGCACGGAGCTGTCCAAATTCTTCCCCCACTTGGCACTCGGCATCATCTTCTGGGGGCTTTTTTCGAGCATTGTGACCGACGCTTGCAGTGCGTTCATCGGGTCATCGAACTATCTGAAACAAGGCTATTTTCCCATTAGTCTTTTCGTCTGGAGGGCAATGGCGCGGAATCTCATCCAGTTTGCGCATCATATTGTGCTCTATGTGCCAGTAGCAATTTGGGCGGGAATTACACTATCCTGGTCATCGCTGCTTTTTATTCCAGCATTCCTCCTTGTCCTGGTCAACGCGCAGGCGCTAGGACTTGCCTTGGGTCTAGTTTGCACCCGATTTCGAGACGTCACGCAGATCGTCACGAGCGTGATGCAGATGCTGATGTTCTTGACGCCGGTTTTCTGGCTGCCGGAAAACCTGCCTGGACGTGCCAAATACATTCTCTGGAATCCATTTGCGCAAATGCTCGATTTGCTGCGTACGCCTCTCATGGGGGGGATCGCTGAAATGCACAATTGGTGGGGCATGTTGGCGTGGACGGCGCTGAGCCTAGTTATATCCAGCTTCCTTTTTGCAAAATACCGCAGACGCGTCGTCTATTGGCTCTAAGACATATGGCATTCATCTCCCTAAAGAACGTCTCTGTCAACTTCCCTATCTACGGGGCAGGTGCAGCATCGTTCAAGAAAACCCTTGCCGCTTCCGTGACGGGCGGACGGTTTGGCAAGGAAACCGGTGTCAACGTCGTTCAAGCACTCAGCAATATCAATCTGGAGCTTCGGAGCGGCGATCGGCTCGGCCTTGTTGGACACAATGGCGCCGGCAAGTCAACATTGTTGCGGACACTCGCTGGCGTCTACGAGCCGTCCTCCGGCGACTTCGCGCGACAGGGCACGGTCTCGAGCTTGATCGATCCAGCCCTGGGAATTGAAGCCGATGCCACGGGAATCGAGAACATCATGCTCCGCGGGTTGGTTATGGGAATGAGCAAGAAGCAGATCGACGAACTCACTCCTGCGGTCTGCGAGTTCAGCGGTCTCGGCGAATACGTGTATATGCCGGTAAGAACTTACTCCACCGGCATGCTGATGCGGCTCGCGTTCTCCATTTCGACCAGCATCCAGGCCGACATCCTGCTTATGGACGAATGGCTCTCGGTCGGCGACGCTGAGTTCACCGAGAAAGCCGAGATCCGGATGCGGGAAGTTGTCTCCAAATCGGGCATTCTTGTCCTCGCTTCACACTCCCCAGAACTCATCGCCAAGGAGTGCAATCGCGTCATTCATCTCGAACACGGCCGGATCGTTGAACAGTAGCGAATTTATGCTCGCCCGCTACTGATCGCGGGCCGCTCTGGTCGAAATTTGTAGCGCCTATCGCACGCGACCCTGTGCGAGGCTTGAGTCATATTCATGCAACCTAGATCCCCCTCCATGCCTCGTCCTCCCCTCTCCGCAGTTGTCATCTCTTACAACAGGGTCGACACCATTCGGGCGTGCTTGACGGCGCTTGCCTTCGCGGACGAGTTGATCGTGGTCGACAAGTCCTCTGACGATGGGACTGCCGCAATCGCGTCTGAAATTGCAGACAAGGTCTACGTCGCACCATGGTCGCCGGTCGTAGAAGAAACTCGCGCCTTCGCGATCGCTCGCTGCACTCATGATTGGATCCTGTGCCTGGACGACGACGAGTGTCTAAGCGTCGAGGCGATTAGATTCATCCAGCAGGAGCTCGACGCACCTCGGGCAGACACCTATTTTCTGCCGCAGCGGCACTACATCTGCGGAGTACATGACGAGGCAGCCTACTACTGGCCCGACGAGCAGGCTAGGTTCTTCCGTAGGGGAGCCGTCGATTTTCAGCCCACAGTGCACGGCGGCACGATCTTCAAGTCCACTAAGGTTTACCGGATCCCGCCGGACGATGGGGTCTGCATCCACCATCTGTCGCATCGCAATGTGCATCACTGGATTGAAAAGACCAATCGATACACATCACAACCCGATCGCATTCGGCCCGAACCATCGCCGCTTTCAATTGCCCCGGCAGCCAAGAGCGCAATCGATCTGTGGCTGGGTCGCACAAAGAGCGGTCCGACGGACGGCTACCCCGAGGCGATGGCAGTGCTGCGAGCCATCTACGACATAGTCGATCGACTGAAAATCTGGGAGGCCGATCACGGACTAGGAACTGCTGAGCTTCTGCAGCAAAAGAGCGACGAACTGATTCGCGCTTATTCCAACGAATTCCGAGACCTGCCGCGCGCCAAAGCGCGGTTGCAACGATCTCCAACGGAGTTCGTGCAAGAAGTGAATATCGCGTCCGATCAAACTGCGCGGGAAGGAACGCAGGACGTCACAAGCTTGCGAGATGCGCTGCGCCAAGTAGTCGCCATGGCCGAACTGGCCGATAAAAACGCCCATCAGGCCCAAGCGGACCTGCGCGAGCTTCTCGACGCCAATCGCAAGTATCACGAGATGGATTCGGCTCGCCTCCACTCCGAACAGACTGAATTGCGCGAGCAGTTGCTCAAGATGGAGATCTTGTTAGCGACCGAAGGCGAACGACTAGCGAATCTAAAGGCGGAGCAGCTCACGATTCTCAATCAAGCTCAGCATATCGAGGCAGTCAACGCGATCTTGAATGAGCGATTGGGCGCTCACCAACGGTCGCTGAGCTGGCGCGTCACAGCGCCGGCGCGCGCACTCTCAGCACGTCATCCCGGTGTTCTCTCCGCCTTGAGACAGTTCTCTGCAGCGCATCCGACGATTCGTCGCACTCTCGGCCGCGGAGTGCGTTTGATCAAACGATCGATCCTTCCCTCTTCGCCGGTTGCGGAGCAGGCGCCAACCTCCGCGCCAGCAACTGAACAGGCGCTTGAACAAACCGTTGAGCGTCCCATCGATGTGAGCCAGGCTCGAGTATGGTTCTATGTGGGGGACACGCTCGAGTGGCTGATGCATCACGACCATCTCACGGGCGTCGGCAAGGTTTCGACAGAGCTCTTCGCGTCTAACCTACTCAGGGGAACGGAGGCGCTGCCAGCATGCACCCTCGGCGAGTCGGATTCCGGCCTAATCGCCGTGGGGCAGACGCAGGTAGCCGCCTTGAGCAGCCATTCGCTTACGAGCGATGGGAAGCGCTTCATGGAAAACTTGCGCTCCACCCCTGCAATGTTGCGTGCGCCGAGGCGCGGTGATCACATCTTCTTCTCAGGTGCCGTGTGGGGGCCAAGCTACAGCGCCCTCTTCGAAAAGCTGAATGCCAACGGCATCAGCTTCAGCGTCTTGATCCACGACATCATCCCAATCGAAAGGCCCGACCTAGTAGGGCCGGAGTATGAGCAGCTCTTCCGAGACTGGCTGAAAGTCGCAGTCGCGCGAGCCGAGCGTCTGTTCGTGTCGAATCATTTTGTCGAGACCCAACTCTCCAGGTGGACGGTGATTGCCGGCATCGAGCGACCACTTCGTATTCACCCGATCATGTTTGGGATGGACAAACCCAAGGACCTGAATAAGACAGAAACAACACCGGGAGCACTGGACAAGGTCGACCTTTCGCGCTTCGTTCTGTGTGTAGGAACGATTGACAAGCGCAAGAACCAGCGCCTTGCCTGTGAGGCTTGGGCAAGACTCGCGAAGGAATTCAGGAACGAGCTTCCTCAACTGGTGCTTGTCGGTCGGGCAGACCTTGATGTCGGTGAAATCAGTGCCGAAGTGCGCGAGCTGATTTCGCAAGACAAGATCCTCGTGCTCTCCGGTATCGACGATGCCTCGCTCGCACAGCTCTACAGTGAGTGCCTTTTCACGGTGTTTCCTTCTGTCAGCGAGGGCTATGGGCTTCCTGTTGCCGAAAGTCTCGCGTACGGGAAGCTGTGCATCTGCGCCAATCTCGAGCCCTTAAAGGAGCATGCCGGCGCGCTGCCGTGGTATTTCGTCTCAAATGACCTTGAAGACGCATGCGCTCGGATCCGAGAGGCCATCGCCGACCACGAGGCTCGATCGAAGGCGGAGGACCGAATTGCGAAGGAGTTCGTCCGACCAACTTGGGAAGTCACTCTGAAAGCGGTGACTGAATCGCTGAATGGTGTCCTGGGAACCGTTCCAAGGTCATGCGAACAAGCTAACTTCCCCATCGCACTCACGGTTCCGGAATCGGACATTTTGGCCAATGCTCGACGCTGGTGCACGTTCGAATCGCCCGAGGTTTCGATCTTGATCGTTAACTGGAACGCCGCACCGCTCACGCGGGCTTGTCTGCGCCATATCTGGGCAAACACGACAGATGTGTCATACGAAATCATCGTCGCGGACAACGGAAGCTCGCGCGAAGATCTTGACCTACTGGACTTCGCGGGCACGGGCGTGAAATTGCTCAAACTGGGCACCAACCGCTTCTTCGGCGAGGCAAACAATATTGCGGCTGAAGCAGCAACTGGACGGTACGTCTGCCTGCTGAACAACGATGCTTTCGTGGAGCAGGGGTGGCTGACGGGCTTGCTCGACGGGCTGCGCGAGTGGCCGAAGGCAGGAGCGGTCGGCCCGATGTTCCTCTTCGCCGACGGCACAGTTCAAGAGATTGGCGGCTTCATTAACGCGGACGGCTTCCCCGAGCGCATGGGCCGCGGCGCTGCGGCGCCCAGTCCGGAGCTTCTCACGCCACGTCTCGTCGACTACATCTCGGCTGCGGCCCTTCTGGTTGAGAAGCAGCTCTTCCTGTCGGTGGGCGGTTTTGACTTGGCCTACGAGCCCGCTTACTACGAGGACACCGATCTGTGCTTCAAGTTGACATCCATCGGCCGGCCCATCCTGTGCTGGCCTTCAGTTGCCGTAACGCATATTGAGGGCGCATCAAGCAACCATAGTGAAATTGCCATCGCGCGACGCAACGCACTAGGCGATCTGAACCGCGACAAGTTCACGGGCCGATGGGGCCACTATCTGAAGAATCGTACGGCCGCGAATCTGCAGCAAGCTGCCCACAGCTTCACGCACACTGATCTGCTGATCCCGCAGGCCAGCCAGCATGCTCGAAACAAACCGAGGGCCTTCCTATATTCACCTTTCGCGCTCACGCCTGGCGGCGGAGAAAGGTATCTACTGACTTTAGCTGCCGTCCTCGCTCAAACCTACGAGGTGACCATCGGGACCCCGCATCCTTACAGCCATATGCGGCTCATCAGCCTCGGCCGAGAGTTTCAGGTCGATCTAACCTCGTGCAGGCTCGTCACTGCCAACAAGCCCGATGCGCTCTCAGCTCCCGAACTGATGGTAACCCTGGGCAATCATGTGGTTCCGCCGATTGCAGGATTTGCTGCCCGCAATGTCTATATTTGCCAGTTCCCCTTCCCGATGCCGGAAAAGGTTAAGGACGAAGGCCGGAAACTGCTGGCGTCCTACGATGAATTTATCGCATATTCCGCGTATGCAAAGTCGCATATCTTCTCCTCGTTGAGTGCCAATCAATTGCCGGCCCGACCGATTAGTGTCGTACATCCGGCAGTAGCACCAATGCGAGGCGACGCTGAGTCAAAGCGCAATGTCATACTTTCCGTCGGCCGATTCTTTACCGGCGGACACAACAAGCGCCACGATTTGATGATCGAGACTTTCAAGGAGGTCGCGAAGCGCAACGGCAATGTCGAGCTACACCTCGTCGGCTCTTCCATTCCGGATCCGACTCAGTTGGACTACCTTTCGCGACTTAAGAAGATGGCACAAGGCATTCCGGTGGTTTTCCATGTCAATGCCACGCCAGAGAAGCTCGCTTCGCTATACGCTGAATCTGCGATCTACTGGCATGCTGCAGGGATGGGTGGCGATCTCGCATCCCAGCCCGAGGCGGCGGAGCATTTCGGCATCAGCCTCGTTGAGGCCATGTCGGCCGGCTGCGTTTCGCTCGCATTCAATTCCGGAGGACCGCGCGAAATCATCGAGGATGGACTGAACGGATTCCTATTCAGTTCCGCAGCGGAACTAGCCAACAAGACTGTCGACCTGTTGCAGCCGAACGCCCAAGCGCACCGAATCGAGATTGCTAGTGCAGCGCAGCGGCGCGCACGCGACTTCTCGCACGCTCGCTTTGCAGAAATGCTCCTCGAACTCATCGACCGAAGCAATGATGCGTCGGAGACTTCCTTGACGAATGCGGCATTGGCGGAATCGAAGTGAAAGCTGTCTCGTACAACTCCCGATCGAACGAGGGATTCGACGGGACCCACACGATGTCCTCGGTATTCGCACTGCGTTTCGGCGATTCAGTCGCTCTGCTCTTGATCGCGCTCGTGTTGGGCGCGACCTCAATTCATCTGGGCGGAGATGGCTCTCCCGACTTTCGCATTTACCACTTCTACAACGGCTACGCAGCCGCATCCGGTGGGAGACCTCAGGACATCGCCGCTGCGCAACTACAGACCTATTTCTTCCCGGGAATGGATGTTCTGTACTACTGGCTGACAACGTGGCTGAACGAGATGCCGCGGACGCTGAGGGCTGTACTCGCCATACCGTACGTTATCGCGGCAACGTGCGTATATGTGCTCGCCAGAGCCGTGCTGCCGCAGGATTGGCCGTGGCGCAGGTTGATCTCGATCGCTGTGGCACTGTTTGGAGTATGCGGAGCGGCCAGCCTTCCGACTCTGGGTACATCGATGAGCGACATCACCCCCGGGATGTTCGTGCTCTTGGGCTTGTGCAGCTTTCTATACTTTGACCCATCGAGGAAGGACGCTGCCGTACTCCTGAGCGGTCTTTTCTGCGGCGTCGCGGTCGGGTTGAAGCTCACCAGCGCACCGTTGTTCATCGGTTTTGCTGTTGCCATTGCCGTTTCTCGCTGGCTCGCAGGAGATAGATGGTTCCGCGGAATCCTCCTCTTCTGCATGATCGGCGGCCTGACCATCGTCGCTATTGGCGGGGCGTGGTGGTGGCGAAACTACACCCTCTACGGAAATCCGTTGTTTCCGGCCTTCAACGACATCTTCAAGTCGGATCTTGTCGAATGGGGTCGCTGGTCCGATGACCGCTTCAAGCCGCGCAACGGGCTGATGGCGCTGTTCTATCCGTTCTATTGGGCGTTCGTCCCTTCCGGCCTGGCCATCGAGTTGGCAACTCGTGACGCCAGAATGGCCCTCGCGTATATCTGCGTACCAGTCATCGCCGCGGTCGGATTGTTCCGACGTTCGAGGAAGGCGAATAGTCGTCTGGACCTGATCTTTTATATCTTCCTCCCAATCTTCTACGCGGTCTCGTTCGTTTTATGGGAACGGTTGCTCTCGATCTATCGCTACTTGGCGGTCCTCGAATCTCTATCGGGACTGCTGCTCCTTCTCGCCCTTCTGCCCGCGGTCAAAGCACTGAAGCGGCATGGCCTCAATGTCCTCCTGCTTCTGATCATGTGCTTGGTTTCAATCACGGCCGTCTATCCGTGGTGGAGCCGGTCCAGTCCCGCGAAGGAAGCGGTAGCCATTGGGCCGCTCCCCTCTCTCCCGCCTGCTAGTACGGTAGTGTTCCTGGACGCCTACGCGATGTCCTATCTGGTGCCCTTCTTCCCCGCGGACACTCGATTCATCGGCGCCAACAACAACATTGTTCACCCGGGTGACCGGGGTATGCTGCAGCGGCGTGTCGAGACCGCCATTCGTTCTGCCCCTGGCACCATCTGGGGCCTCGAGTTTCCGCCGGCATTTCCTGGCATGGCAGATGCAACGCTCCTTCACTATGGGCTCACACGAGTCCAGCCCTGCAGTCAGCTGCGGTCGAATATCGAGGATGGCATCCTACTGATGTGCGAACTCCGGCCCAAGGCCCTTTCACCTTAAACGGTGCGATGTGCTTGGTTAATTAATCTAGACTTTGAAAAATAGATATATGACGAAACGTGCAGTAGTCACAGGGATCACCGGACAAGACGGCGCATATCTTGCGGAATTACTTTTGAGCAAAGGCTACGTTGTTTACGGAACCTTTAGGCGCACCAGCTCCGTAAATTTCTGGAGAATTGAAGAGCTGGGAATCAACAAGAATCCCAATCTGATTCTCTATGAGCATGATTTGACAGATCTTGGCAGCTCTCTGTCTCTTATCAAGGATGCCGAACCGGATGAAGTCTACAACCTCGCCGCACAGAGCTTTGTTGGCGTCAGCTTCAGCCAACCAGATGCTACGGCTCAAATCACCGGAATGGGTGCACTTCACCTACTGGAAGCAATTCGCTTGCTCAACCCCAAGATCCGGTTCTATCAGGCCTCCACTTCTGAAATGTTCGGCAAAGTGCAGGCTATTCCCCAAACCGAGGAGACGCCGTTTTATCCCAGAAGTCCATATGGCGTCGCAAAACTCTTTGCGCACTGGATGACCATCAACTACAGCGAAAGCTACGGAATTTTTGGATGCAGTGGCATCCTGTTCAATCACGAAAGCCCCCTCCGTGGACGCGAATTCGTGACCCGCAAGATCACGGACGGCGTTGCAAAGATTCGGCTCGGAAAGATCGACGTACTGGAACTCGGAAATCTTGGTGCCCAGCGAGATTGGGGATTTGCCAAAGAATATGTCGAAGGAATGTGGCGGATGCTGCAAGTCGACACGCCTGATAACTACGTTCTTGCAACGAATCGCACCGAAACTGTCCGTAGTTTCGTTGATATGGCGTTTCGTGCTGCTGGTTATGAATTGCGATTCGAAGGCGAAGAACAAGACGAAGTCGGCATCGATACCAAAACGGGAAAAGCCTTGGTTCGCGTCAACCCCAAGTTCTACCGCCCAGCCGAAGTTGATCTTCTGATCGGAAATCCTGCCAAGGCAAAGGAAAAGCTCGGATGGGAGGCAAGAACGACTCTCGAACAACTCTGCACCATGATGGTTGAAGCCGACCTTCGCCGAAACACCCAAGGTCATTCCTTTTGACAGTCGACTGAAATGGAAAGCAGAACCCCCGATAAGCTGTATAGAGGCAGACGCATTGCCCTGGTAGTCCCGTGTTTCAATGAAGAAGCGGCGATTCGATCAGTCATTCAATCATTCAGACTGTCGCTGCCAAGTCTGGATATCTACGTATTCGACAACAACTCCGAAGATCGTACTGCCGAGATTGCGCGCGAAGAAGGTGCCACCGTCCTGTCCGTCAAGATGCGCGGCAAAGGAAACGTGGTGCGTCGCATGTTCGCCGACGTCGATGCGGACATCTATCTGATGGTGGATGGAGACGCAACCTACGACGCTGCAGCCGCCCCACAACTGGTCGATAAGCTGATTGACGAGCAATTGGACATGGTGGTCGGCTGTCGTCAGGCCGAACACGCAGAAGCGGCATACCGATCAGGCCATCAATGGGGCAACAAGATGCTGACGGGAAGCGTCGTGCGAATCTTTGGCGGTATGTTCACGGACATGTTGTCCGGCTATCGGGCATTCTCGCGGCGATACGCGAAGTCGTTTCCGGCCCTATCTCATGGCTTTGAGACCGAAACCGAGTTGACCGTCCACGCGCTCGAGCTCCGAATGCCCTATGGAGAAGTCATGACGGCCTATGGCGCGAGACCTGAAGGCTCTGTGAGCAAGCTATCCACGTACAGGGACGGTTGGCGAATTCTCAAAACAATTGCCAAGCTTTATGTCAGCGAGCGTCCGTTTTCGTTCTTCGGCCTGTGTTCGTTGCTTCTGGCAGCCGTTTCGATCATTCTGGCCATTCCGATCTTCATCGAATATTTTCAGCACGGTATCGTGCCGAGGTTTCCTACTGCAATTCTTTCGGCCTCTCTCATGCTCGCAGCCATGCAGTCGTTTGCTTGCGGATTGATCTTGGTTACCGTCACCCGTGGCCGGCATGAAGCCAAGCAGTTGGCCTATCTTTCAGTTGGGGACGCCGCTGGTCGCGGTTATTGATGCAGCAGTCACTAATCGCCTCGCGAGGCGATTTGATTTATGGTTCATGCCTTGGCTGCCGCGCTGGGGACCGGATATTCCGCAGCCGCAAGAACCTCAAGGGGTAGCGAAATAACTCATCCCGCCCGTCGTCGTAATGCGCGGAGGGGCGCGGTGATCTTCCAGCTCTTCGATCTCAGCATAGCGGCGACTTCACTCAAGGCTTCTCGCTCCTTGGCCTCGGAAGCCGATAACGCAATACTGAGACGCGCGATTTCCGCGCGTAGGTCGTGTCCCGTGGCCCGCAATTCAGCGATTTCGCGCAGGTCAGTCTCGTGCTGCTGCTCGAGTTGGATGTACCGCCGACTCTTTCGCCAATAGAGCTGCAGAAAGTCCTCGATCTGAGACTCATCGAAGGCACCGACGATGACCATGTATTTGAATCCAAGCACATGGTCGCGCAGCACCTCGAAGCCCTCTGCCTCGTCGTGAAGGTTCTTTGCCTCATCGACGTGGAAGGCATAGAGCACAGGAAACACTGAACGTAGGAAGTCGAGATACTGAGGTACGCTCGAGCGCTGAAAGGCATTCAGGCACCAATGATTGAGTTCCAGCGTGACTACCGGGCGGTGATTGGCAATCGTCTCGGCCAAACCAATCACAACGTCCTGTTCGAAACCTTCGACATCGATCTTGATGAAGTCAACCCGCTCTATGCCGTGCTCGCGTACGTAGTCGTCGCCGCGCAGAATCCGAATCCGCTCTTTCTGGTGTCCAACCTGGCCGGCGTCGGCGTTGCTGGTGGAGACAAAGCCACCTGAGCGATTCTCGGGGTTGAAGACCAGATCAAACTCAGCGGCTTTCGAGCCGAGCCCGACGTTCTCTGCTTGCACGTTCTGCAAACCGGACTGGGCGATATTCCTCGCAAGAAGGGCGTAGGTCCGGCTGCCGGGTTCAAATGCGAAAACCTTAGAAGCCGTCTGGCCAACAAGAAGGGATGTGCACCCGATGTTCGCGCCAACGTCGAGCGCCACGTCGCCGGGCTTCACGATGGCTTTAAAGAGCGCGACAGTGTGCGGCTCGAAGACACCGTTCATCTCGTCGAGATAGGCATCGTCGGTCGTTACCTCGAAAGTCTGCCGTCCCACGCGAAGCGGCCTCGTAGTCTCTTTCCCCTCGGTCATCCTGTCTCCTCGCTTTCGAATAACTGAGTCTAGCGTTTTGGCATACGCAGAGCTTTTCGAGAAAAGCGCACAGAGTGGAGACTCGGAACAACGCTCCCTCCGGTCAGGCTCGGCCGTCTGGTTCAGCGTTCCTTACCCTCGAGTATCGCGATCGCATCGTCAACGTCTGCCGTGTTCGCGAGACCGTCGAAAACAGGCTGGTTGACTTCGATGAATTGCCAGACCATCGAGCGCGTGCCATGCGGAATTGCTTCAGTGATCTTAGAGACAGTCAGGTTCGGCCCCCACCGCAAGCGGTAGGTCTCCGCGAAATACTCCGAGAACCCATTGCGCTCAATGCAGTCCATGAAGCTGTCGCCGATCACGTAGGTCTTGGGAAGCAGGCCCTGATTCGATGGATCGCTGGTGGTCACCTTTTCGTAGGCGCCTACGTTGAAATCCCGCTTAAAGCCCTTCGGCACCTTCCAGTTGTCGTGTGTGAAGATCGACACCTCAGTCAGCGGGTGGAAGAGAGGCATGAACAGGGCGACGCCTCCGCTGAACTCGCGAGTGTCGTATTTAAGCTCATGGCTCCACGGCGATTGTGCTCGGCCCTCTATGCGCCCGATCTCGGCCACCATCGCCTTAGCGGTCGAGAAGGAGGCAGGATCATTCCAATGAAAGTCTGTCCGGTGGAAGATCGGGCGCACTTTCTCGTCGGCGCGCAGCAGCGCTGTCGTATCGATGAACGTGAGGTTGGGGATGGCCGCGATCTGTTCGATGAACGAATCGATGCGACGGAGCGGGGTTCTCGATGCGACGTCGTCCGGCAGCTTCTCAGGAAAGAAGCGATCCCCTAGGAGGTTCACCGACACGATGAGACGGATGCCCTTCCTGTCCAGCGCCTCGGCGTAGTGCTGTAGGTTGCGAACCATTGCTGGCTGTGCGGCTTCGAGCTTGCGCTCGATCGTCGGCTTGTTGTTGTCCAGGGTGTTGCGATAAAAGAGATAGCCATCCTTGCCGATATGTACCCGGTCGGAGAACCTGAAGACGCGATAGTCGATTTCGGCCTTGATCCGGATCATCAGGGACCGAAGCCCAAAGTGATCCGAGAACCAGGCATTGGCCCGAGCAGGCAACTTGCTCAGATCATCGGTCTTGGGCTCGGGCGCAAGGAAGCGTTGCTCGTTGACTGGCTCATCCGATGCGATACGGGTCAGCATCTGGATGCCAGGCAGGAGCGTGAGCGCCAGGAACGCGCCGATGAAGAGCATGCGAGAGGTAGCGCGCATCTCAGAACCGGAAATAGATGAAGGGATTGAAGCCATTGGCCGCGATGAGCACCGCGGAGTAGGCGAACAGGACCAGCGCGCCGGCCGAGAGCAGGGGGCCGGCGAAAGGTCGCCGCTCGGTTGCCCACAGGCCGTGGTCCAGTCGAGGCGGCAGGAGCGCGATCACGGTGCCGAGGCACAGGCAAAGGGCCTTGTCGGGTGTCACGACGTTCCAGACGTCCTCAATTGTTGGGGCCGACGATAGCCCGGCCATAGCCGCCAGGTACTGCATGGCCCCATGCGCAGATTGGGCCCGGAAGAAGACCCAGCCAATCATGACCAGCACGAAGGTGACTGCCCACCCGCTGAGCCCATGCGGTACCAGGTTGAACCGGTTCTTTGCCACGCGCTCGATGACCAGCAGCGCCCCATGAAAGAGACCCCAGATCAGGAACGTGTACGCAGCGCCGTGCCACAGGCCGCAAAGAGTGAAGACGATCAGCAAGTTGAGGTAGGTATTGATCGGTCCCGCCCGATTGCCGCCAAGCGGGATGTAGACGTAGTCCCGGAACCAACGCGACAGGGTCATGTGCCATCGACGCCAGAACTCGGTAATGCTCTGCGAGCGGTAGGGCTGGTCAAAATTCTCCGGGAATTTGAATCCGAGCATGCGGCCCATGCCGATCGCCATGTCGGAGTAGCCCGAGAAGTCGAAGAAGATCTGCAGCGTGTAGGCGAGGATGCCCACCCAGGCCGCGGCCATGGTGAGTTCGTTGGCAGGCACGCCGAACATTCGATCGGCGATCATGCCGACGTTGTCGCCAATGATCATCTTCTTGGCGAGGCCCACGCAGAAGCGAATCAGCCCTTCGTGGACATCGACGAGTCGGATGGGCCGGTCCGTAATCTCGTGCGCGACTTCGACGTAGCGCACGATGGGGCCGGCGATGAGTTGCGGGAAGAGGGAGTGGTACATGCCGAAGCCGACGGGGCCTGGTGCCGGATTAGAGTGGCGCCGATAGATGTCGACGATGTACGAGATGCCTTGGAAGGTAAAGAAAGAAATGCCGGCCGGCAGAACGATCGCGCTCGGCGTCCAGGATGCACCGACTGCGTCGGCTGCAGCGCCTTGCAAGAAGTTCCAGTATTTGTAGTAGACGAGCGGGGCCAGATTGGCGATGACGCCGAAGGTTAGGATCAGATGCGCTCGCTTGCCGGGGGGCGTAGCGTGAAGCGCATTCCCGACAACGGCGTTGAGGATGACCGAGCCCAGCAGGACCGCAGTGACAAAGCCAGCATCCACGAAGTAGAACGCAAAGCTCGCCAACATCAGGAACGCGTTGCGCGAGCCCTTCGGCATCGCGAAGTACAGCATGAAGACCAGGGGCATGAAGAAGAAAAGGAACCCCGGGGAGCTGAAAGTCATTTATGTTGTCCCGTCCACTCTCACTAGCACGCAATATTAGTAATCGGGCGTTTGACGCGAGCGCTGATCACTCCGCCTTACAGTGGCTGCCCGCCGCGCGTTGCAGCGGCGCTCGGTTAACCCTTGGGCCCGACTAACTGTCGGCCTCAACGCCCGCGCGATGCCGGATCGTCATCGTCTCGCTCCCCCTTCTTTGTGAAAGCGCATTGATTAATCGGCTGCCAGCCGAAGATCTCAATGCGGTCCCGGTAAATGTTGGTAAAGGCATCGACAGCGATCTTCGGGCTGCCCAATGTGAGGTTTGCATTTGAGCCGGCTCCGCCCATGTAGTCGTCGCAAATCAGCAGACCGCCCGGCTTGAGGGCGCGGAACCCAAGTATTAGATCCTCGAGGACATCCGCGGCACGGTGCGAGCCGTCAACATAGACAAAGTCGCAACGTTTTCCGTCTGTGACGAACTTCGAAAGGAAGTCGAAGGAGTAGCCCTTGTAGACCTCGACTCGCAGGCCGTGCGGCTGGTCCATGATGTTGTGCTTGAACTTGCAGTAGTAGCCGTCCGACTGATCCGCATCTGCGAATACGTCAACGCAAATCAGCTTGCTGGCCGGATGGCGAAACTGATTCTCGAGCAGCCAGAGGGCCGAGCGTCCTTCGTAGGAACCAATCTCAATGCCGAGATTGTCAGGTGATTCGGGGTTCCATCCGATCAGGTGAAAGAACTTAGTCCAAGCCGGCGTGTTATGGCTGAACCAGTCACTGCTGAACTCCGGGGTAAATCCAGCCCGTTCTTGCGGCGCGGCGACCGGTGTAGATGCAGTGGGCGTCGCAGGCTCGGGCGAGCGCTTGAAGATCGAAAACATTTCCTACTCCTATATTGGGCGCGCGTCACGTGCCTCCTAGACCTCGCGGAACCGGGTCAGATGGACGAAGCTGCGGCTGAGATGGCGCCAAAGAGACTTGCCCCACTTCTCGTACTAAGTCCGGCGCTTTGCTCGTCACGACTGCAGCTCACACGCGCCCCCACATACCCGCAACCGGATTGACTTTCGCCCAACCTTTCAGACGAATACGTCGGCGTCGCTCAACCTCTTCCCTTGGGCGTCCTTGGCTGACAATTGAGGAGCCTCCCCAACGTCAGGCCATGCGATTGCGATCGCGGGGTCATTCCATGAGATTGCGCGCTCATGCGCAGGCGCATAGAAATCGGTCGTCTTGTAGAGAAAGTCCGCAGAATCGCTGAGCACCAGAAAGCCATGGGCAAATCCTTCTGGCACCCAGAACTGCCTGTTGTTCTCCTCAGTAAGCTCGACACCCACCCACTGTCCAAATGTCGCCGAAGACTTCCGAATATCGACCGCGACATCAAAGACCGCTCCGCGTGTCACGCGAACCAACTTGCCTTGCGGCTGCTGCAGCTGGTAGTGCAGCCCACGCAGAACGCCCTTCCTCGATCGAGAATGGTTGTCCTGAACAAAGGCGACATGCCTACCTAGAGCTTCATCGAATACCTTTTGATTAAAGCTCTCGAAGAAGAATCCACGCGCGTCGCCGAACACCTTCGGCTCGAAGATCAAAACCTCGGGAATCGAGGTGGCTGTGACTCTCATCAGCGAACCTCTTCCGCCAACAGGTGCTTGAGGTATTTCCCGTAGCCGCTTTTCTCGAGCGGCGCCGCGAGGCGGGTCAGTTGCTCTCGATCGATGAATCCGTTGCGCCAAGCCACTTCTTCCGGACAGGCGATCTTCAGTCCCTGACGATGCTCGAGCGTCGCAATGAACTGCCCGGCTTCTAGGAGGCTCTCGTGCGTCCCGGTGTCAAGCCACGCATAGCCGCGCTGCATGATCTGGACATTGAGTTGCCCACGCTCAAGGTAGCCCTGATTGACCGCAGTGATCTCCAACTCGCCGCGCGCACTCGGCTTCACCGCCTTCGCAATATCGACGACCTGGTTGTCATAGAAGTACAGCCCCGTCACTGCATAGCTGCTCTTCGGCTTGGCAGGCTTCTCCTCGATGCTGCTGGCCTTGCCGTTCGAATCGAAGGCCACCACGCCATACCGCTCTGGATCGTGCACGTGATAGGCGAACACCGTCGCGCCAGCCTGCGCGCTGTCTGCATCCGAAAGAAGATGAACAAAGTCGTGGCCATAGAAGATGTTGTCGCCCAACACCAGCGCGCTTGGCGAATTGCCTACGAACTTGTCCCCAATGATGAACGCCTGCGCCAACCCGTCCGGAGTCGGCTGCACCGCGTACTGCAAGTTGATGCCCCACTGGCTTCCATCGCCGAGCAACTGCTGGAAACGCGGCGTGTCCTGCGGCGTGCTGATGATGAGGATGTCCCGCATGCCGCCCAGCATCAGGGTGCTCAGCGGGTAATAGATCATCGGCTTGTCATACACCGGCAGCAGTTGCTTGCTCATCGCCAGCGTCGCTGGGTGCAACCGGGTGCCGGAGCCGCCGGCGAGGATGATGCCTTTGCGTTGAGTCATTCTGTCTGGTCTCTTGTTGTGTTTAGAGAGTTTCGGCGAGCATGCGCGCCACCCCGCGCTGCCACTCGGGCAGCTTGATTCCGAAGGTGCTTTGCACCTTGTCCGTATTCAGCCGTGAGTTGTGCGGACGCTTCGCGGGCGTAGGGAATGCGCTGGTCGGCACGGGGTCGACAGCCGCCGGTGAAGCCTTCAGCTCGACACCTGCCGCCTGCGCCTGCTCGAGCACAAACCGCGCGTATCCATGCCAGGTCGTCTCCCCGCCGGCCACCAGGTGGTAGAGGCCGACCTTCGCAGGATCCAGAAGGGATGCGCGGATGGCGATCGACGTGACATCGGCCAGCAGCTCGGCTCCAGTCGGCGCACCGAACTGGTCGTCGATGACGGTGAGCCTTTCGCGCTCCTTCGCAAGGCGGAGCATCGTCTTCGCGAAGTTGCCGCCGCGTGCGGCGTAGACCCAGCTGGTGCGGAAGATCAGGTGTCGTGCGCAGTGCTGTGCAACCAACTCCTCGCCCTCCAGCTTGGTACTGCCGTAGACGCTGAGCGGTCCGGTCGCATCGTCTTCTTTCCATGGCTTCGTGCCGCTACCGTCGAAAACGTAGTCGGTCGAGTAGTGCACCATCAGCGCACCGATCTGCTGCGCCGCTTTCGCAACAACGCCGGGGGACGTCGCATTGAGCTTGCGCGCCAAGTCGGGCTCGCTCTCGGCCTTGTCGACGGCGGTGTGCGCCGCGGCATTCACGATCACGTTCGGGCGAACCTGGAGAACGGTGTCTGCCAGGGCTTCAGGTTGGCTGAAATCGGCATGCATTTCGGTGCTGTCGAAATCGAGCGCCACGAGGTCGCCCAACGGCGCCAGGCTGCGTTGCAGTTCCCAGCCGACCTGGCCGCCCTTGCCGAACAGAAGGATCTTCATGCGGTCGTCGCGCCCCCATATTGCTTCTGCACCCAATCGCGGTACGACCCGCTCTGCACGTTGCGCACCCATTCGCCGTGGGCCAGGTACCACTCGACGGTCTTGCGGATGCCCGTGTCGAAGGTTTCTGCCGGCTTCCAGGCCAGCTCACGCTCGAGCTTGCGCGCATCGATCGCATAGCGGCGGTCATGCCCGGGGCGGTCGGTCACGTAGGTGATCTGCTCCGCGTAGCTCTTGCCATCCGCACGGGGACGCAGTTCGTCGAGCAGCGCGCAGATCGTCTTCACGATCTCGATGTTCGGCTTCTCGTTCCAGCCGCCGACGTTGTAGGTCTCGCCAAGCCGCCCGCCCTCGAGCACCCGGCGGATCGCACTGCAGTGATCCTTGACGTAGAGCCAATCGCGCACCTGCATACCGTCGCCGTAGACCGGAAGGGCCTTGCCCGCCAGTGCGTTGACGATCATCAGCGGAATGAGCTTCTCGGGGAAATGGAACGGCCCGTAGTTGTTCGAGCAATTCGTGGTGAGCACGGGCAGGCCATACGTGTGGTGCCACGCGCGCACGAGATGGTCGCTCGCGGCCTTGCTCGCGGAGTAAGGGCTGTTGGGCTCGTATTTGTTCTCTTCGGTGAAAGCGGGGTCAGAGGGCTTGAGAGAGCCATAGACCTCGTCCGTCGACACGTGGAGAAAACGGAAGGCGTCTTTCTGGTCGGCCGGCAGACTTGTCCAGTAGCCGCGCACCGACTCCAGCAACCGGAACGTGCCCAGCACATTGGTCTGCACGAAATCCTCGGGGCCATGGATCGAACGATCCACATGGGACTCGGCCGCGAAATTCACGACTGCGCGAGGCTTGTGCTCGGCCAGCAGCTTGTCGACGAGAGCGCTGTCGCCAATGTCACCGCGGACGAAGACGTGCTTTGGATTGCCATCGAGCGATGAAAGCGTCTCGAGATTGCCGGCATAGGTGAGCTTGTCGAGATTGACGACGGGCTCGGTGCCTTGCGCAATCCAGTCCAGTACGAAATTGGCGCCGATGAAGCCGGCGCCGCCGGTGACCAGGATCATGTGGGTCCCTCTTTGTTGTCGAAATAATCGCCTGCCGGCGGGTCAAGCGGGGCATTATCCCATTCGAAGAATGTTTCAATTCGAAGCTAGACCGCTGCCTCTACACGAGGCCACCCCTCCAGGTCTAGATTCTTCCGATCACCCAAAGGAATGACCATGGCTGCATCCGACGACGACAAATCCACCGACCGCATCAAAGACTCCGCCCAGCAAATCTGGCTCGCCGGCCTCGGCGCCTTCGCCAAGATGCAGCAGGAGGGCAGCAAGGCATTCGAGGCGCTGGTGAAGGACGGCGTCGGCGTGCAGAAGCGGACGCAGCAGGCCGCCGAAGAAACGCTGGCCCAGGCCCAGGCGCGCATGACAGGCTTTGCCAACGAGTTCAGCAATCGGGCGGCTGGCGGCTGGGGCAAGCTCGAGAACATCTTCGAGGATCGCGTCGCGCGTGCGCTCGAGAAGTTGGGCATGCCGTCGGCGCAGGAGGTGGCGGCGCTCCAGGCGCGCGTCGAGGCGCTCGAAGCGGAACTGAAGCGGCGCGATGGCGCCGCCAAGCCCGCGCGGGCCGCGGCGCGCAAGACGGCACCGCGCAAGTCTGCCGACACCGCATCCAAGCCCTCGCAGCGCCACAAGTCCACTGGTGGCTGAAGGGGTCTGACGCTGCCCTGACCTCGCACGCAGCCGCGCGATCGGCCGTGAATCCGCGCCCCATCGTCGAGGACTTGCGCTAGAGTCTCCGCCAGAGACAACCCCCGGGGCTACGACATGGCCAAGAAAGCGCCACGCCGCACTGCACAACGGATCCTCGAAGCCGCACTTGACCTGTTCAATCGCTTCGGGGAGCCGAACGTTTCAACGACGCTCGTAGCCAGCGAGCTCAATATCAGTCCCGGCAATCTCTACTACCACTACCCGGCCAAGGACGAGCTGATCAACCGGCTCTACGAGGGTTACGAGGCCGAGCTCAACGAATTGCTGCATGCCAGCGAGGGCGTGCACGATGTAGAGGATGCGTGGTTCTTCATGCACAGCCTGTTCGAGCTGATCTGGCGCTACCGCTTTCTGTACCGCGATCTCAACGACCTCCTGAGCAAGAACCGGCACCTCGAAACGCAGTTTCAAGTAGTACTAAAGAACAAAGCGCGCGCCATTCGAACCCTTCTTGCCGGCCTCAGCCGCGCCGGACATCTCGACATCGAAGCGCCCGAGGTCGACACGCTTGCGCAAAGCATGGTGGTGGTGCTGACCTATTGGCTCAGCTACGAGTACGTGCGCAATCCTCGCGAAGCACTGGAGCCCGCACATGCACAGGGTGCGCTGCTGCGCGGCGCGCACCATACGCTGCACCTGATGGCGCCCTATCTTGCGCAGGAGCAGCGGAGGCATTTGCTGACACTTAGCAACGCCTATTCGGGCGAAGATCAAACAGCGACGGTCTGACCTCACTCCCCCGACGAATGACGCCATCGGATCTTCATCCCACCACCGTGCAGGCTGCCGGCAGCGGCAACCCGTCCGGCGCGTGGACCCGGCTGCCCTATCGGGACAGCCCGCGTTTCGATGCCGCCAGCCTGCTCGCGAAATGGGACCGACTGCACGCCGGCCAATGGGTGCAGCCACCTGCGCCCGGGCCGTTGGTTGACGGCTGGGCGCTCTATCACAGCGGGGAATTCGAGCAGGCCGTCGCGCTGGCGCTGAAGCAGGGACCCGACGGGTTGGCGCTGGCGAACCAGGCCACCGCGGTCTACGCGAACTACCTCGAGCCGCGCGAAGCTGTACGGCTCGCGCTGTTCAAGCAGGTGACCGAGCGGGCCGCCACGCAGGCGTCCGCCGAGCCGGACAACTGTCAGGCGCTTTACTGGCAGGCCTATGCATTGGGTCGCTACAGCCAAGGCATCAGCGTCGCCCGCGCGCTGGCGCAGGGACTGGGATCGAAGGTCAAGGGCGCGCTCGAGCGTGTGATCGAGCTGGAACCGCGCCATGCCGATGCACACATCGCGCTGGGCGCCTTCCATGCCGAGGTCATCGACAAGGTCGGCAGCCTGGTCGGGCGCATGACCTACGGGGTGCGTGCTGAAACGTCGGTCGAGTTGTTCGAGCGCGGCCTGCAGCTGAACCCGCATTCAGCCAGCGCGCTGATGGAATATGCTCGCGGCCTGTTGATGCTGCACGGCGATTCGCGCATGGCCGAAGCGACGCGACTGTACGAGAAGGCGGCCGGTCTCGAACCCGCCGACGCGCGCGAGCGCCTGGACGTGGAGCTGGCGCGCGCGGGGCTTTCGGACTAGGCCCATTTCCGCCGGCCTGCCGGTGTGTTCACCTCAGATTCATCCGAATACGGCACCTTCGGGGCGGCTTCGCAGGGGCAAGGTCCCGTCTCGACAACGCCACTTTTGATTTCCTGCCTGCCAACGATTCATGAAAACGATAGCCCATCAGGGTTTGGGCGCGACTGCCGCCGAGACTGACTCCCGACGGAATACCCCGGCCACGCCGGGTCCACGCAGCGCCGCCACCTGGACTTCGCTGGGCCTTCTTGCGCTTCTCGTGCTCGTTGGCCTCGTCTGGTTCGCCACGCTCGGCACCCGTTCCCTCGTGAGCCCCGACGAAGGCCGCTACGCCTCGCTGGCGCTCGAGATGGCGCGCAGCGGCGACTGGGTCACCCCGCGGCTGAACGGCCTCCTCTATTTCGAGAAGCCGATCCTGCAGTACTGGATCGGCGCGCTGGCCTTCCTCGGTTTCGGCGTGTCGGAATTCACCGCACGGCTGTGGCCGGGCGTGGCGGGTTTCCTCACGTTGCTGGCCGTTGGCTTCACCGCTGGCCGCCTCTGGGGTCGCGAGGCCGGCATCCAGGCGCTGGCGGTTGCGGCGTCGATGACCTGGATCATCGGCAACAGCCACTTCCTCACGCTCGATACCGGCCTGACCCTGTTCCTCACGCTGGCGCTGTGCGCCGTGCTGTTGGCGCACGCCAATCCCGAGCCGCGCGCCCGCCGCCGCTGGATCTGGCTGGCCTGGGCTGCGATGGCCGGCGCCGTGCTGAGCAAGGGACTCGTCGGCATCGTCATCCCCGGCGCGGTGCTGGTCGTTGTCAGCCTGTGGCGGCGCGACGCAGGGTTATGGCGGGGGATGCACTGGGCTTCGGGCCTGGTGATCTTCTTTGCGCTCGCGGCGCCATGGTTCGTGCTGGTCTCGATGCGCAACCCGAGCTTCGCCGAGTTCTTCTTCATCCACGAGCACTTCGCTCGGTATCTGACGCAAGTGCATCAGCGTGAAGGCGCATGGTGGTACTACGTGCCATTCCTGCTGGGCGGAATGCTGCCCTGGACGGGCGCGCTGCCTTGGCTGTTCCGCAAAGACCCTGCCGCTCAGAATGGACCGTCACGCATCCAGACGCGCGACGTGCTGCTCGTCTGGTGCGCCTTCATCTTCCTGTTCTTCAGCGCGTCCGGCTCCAAGCTGCCTTCCTACATCCTCCCGATGTTCCCGGCGCTGGCCTTGCTGGTGACCATGCAGCTGCGCAACGCTGCCCCTTCGACGCTCCGCTGGCACCTGCTGCTGCCAACGCTCGCATGGGTTCTGCTGCTTGCGCTGGCGATCAATCCCGCGCGCTTCGCTTCCGTCAACTCTCCGATCGAAGTGCTGCAGCCGCTCGCCAATGCGGCACGGCTGGGCGCGGTGATCTTCCTCGTCGGCGCACTGGCTGCATGGTGGTGCCTCGGACGGCGCAAAGTCACGGTGGCCGTCCTGTGCGTCGCCTTCGCGCATCTGATTGCGAGCTCGATGGTCATCCAGGCGCACAACACCTACGGCCAGCTCAAGAGCGCAGCACCGCTTGCCGCGGCACTGCAATCGAAAATCACGCCGGACACGCCCGTCTTCGCCGTCCGCACCTATGACCAGACGCTTCCGTTCTATCTCGGCCGCAACGTGGTTCTGGTCGACTACGAAGACGAATTCACCCTGGGCCAAACAGTGGAACCGCAGCGGTGGATCAAGACCCTCGACGAATTCGCCGCAAAGTGGCAATCCCTGCCGCAGGCGGCTGCCTACATGACCAAGCCGACCTGGCTGGAGCTCCAGCAGCGCGGCTTGCCGATGCACATCGTGTTCGAAGACCAGCGACGTGTCGTCGTCCTCAAGAAATGACAAACCAAACCTTTCTTCCCTTCACCCGCCCCTCGATCGACGAGCGCACGATCGCCGAGGTTGGCGAGGTGCTGCGTTCCGGCTGGATCACGACCGGCCCCAAGTGCGCTCAGCTCGAAGCCGCGCTGTCGGAGCGTCTGGGCGGCCGGCCGGTCCGCCTCGTCAACTCCGGCACGGCCTCGCTCGAACTCGGGCTGCGGCTGTGCGGCATCGGGCCCGGCGACGAAGTCATCACCACCCCGCTGAGCTGGGTCGCGACCGCCAACGTCGTGCTCGCCGTCGGCGCCACGCCTGTGTTCGTCGATGCCGATCCGGTCACCCGCAACATCGACCTGAGCCAGGTCCAGCGCGCCATCACGCCGCGTACCCGCGCGCTGATTCCGGTCGATCTGGCCGGACTGCCGGTCGATCGCGACCTGCTGAACGCCCTCGCCCAGAAGCATGGATTGCGCGTGATCGAAGACGCGGCGCAGTCCTTCGGCTCTCGCTGGGGCGATCGCGAGATCGGCAGCTTCGGCGACCTGGTCTCGTTCAGCTTCCACGCCAACAAGAACTTCACGACCTCCGAAGGCGGCTGCCTGGTCCTCAACAACGAGGAAGAGGCGCGGCAGTTCGAGAAGCTGCGTCTGCAGGGCGTGACGCGCCTTCCGGACGGAGGCATGGAAGTCGAGGCCTGGGGCAGCAAGGCCAACCTGACCGACGTGGCCGCCGCGATCGGCCTCGGCCAGATTCGCCAGGTCGATGACTTCAACCGCCGGCGGCGCGAG
The DNA here is from genome assembly GCF_014192575.1 of Variovorax sp. Sphag1AA. Lineage (GTDB taxonomy): Bacteria > Pseudomonadota > Gammaproteobacteria > Burkholderiales > Burkholderiaceae_C > Variovorax. The sequence goes on from NZ_JACHYC010000005.1 coordinate 347,281, forward strand.
CTCGCTGAACGCTATTTCGCCCGCTGGGATCCGGCGCTCGGCTTCGCCCTGCCGCCAAGGGACGTCGAAGGCCACGGCAACTGGCACATGTTCCAACCGCTGCTGCCGGCCCGGCTCGCACCGCGCCGCGGCGAATTCATCGCCGGCATGAAGGCGCAAGGTATCGGCGTTGGCGTGCACTACCCGGCGATGCATCTCTTTTCGCTGTTCCGGCAGCGCGGCCATGCGGCTGGCGACTTTCCGGTGGCCGAGGACATCGGCGCGCGCACGATCACGCTGCCGCTCTTCCCGGCGATGACCGACGCCGACGTGGACCGCGTGATCGACGCGGTCGCCACGGTGACCGCCGCACTGTCCTGACAGGAGGTGACGACGACCATGAACGACGCAGCCCACGCCGCAATCAGCCGGCCGACTGTCGCGCCGGATCGCCCCACGCTGAGTGTCGTGATCCCGGTCTACAACGAAGAACTCGGCCTGGCCGCGCTCTTCGACCGGCTCTATCCGGCGCTCGACGCGCTGGCCATCGACTACGAAATCGTCTTCATCGACGACGGCAGCCGCGACCGCTCGGCCTCGCTGCTGGCGCAGCAGTTCGATCTGCGACCCGACGTCACCCGCGTCGTGCTGCTCAACGGCAACTTCGGGCAGCACCGCGCGATCCTGGCGGGCTTCGAGCATTGCCGCGGCGACCGCGTGCTCACGCTCGACGCCGACTTGCAGAACCCGCCGGAAGACATCCGCCTGCTTCTCGCCGCCATGGATGAGGGCTTCGATTGCGTCGGCACCGTCCGCCGCAACCGGCAGGACGTTGCCTGGCGCCGCTGGGCCTCGCGCGCAATGAACCGGCTGCGCTTTCGCCTGACCGGCATCGTGATGAACGACCAGGGCTCGATGATGCGCGCCTACAGCCGCGACATCGTGCAGCTCATCAACCAGTGCGAGGAGATGAACACCTTCATCCCCGCGCTGGCCTACCAGTTCTCGAAGAACCCCACCGAGGTGGAAGTCGGCCACGAGGCGCGCCACGCGGGCGAATCGAAGTACTCGCTCTACAGCCTGATCCGCCTGAACTTCGACCTCGTCACCGGCTTCTCGCTGGTGCCGCTGCAGGCCTTCTCGATGCTGGGGATCATCGTTTCGCTGCTGTCGGGCGTGCTGTTCGTGATCCTCGCCGGCCGGCGCCTCATCCTCGGACCTGAAGTGGGCGGTGTGTTCACGCTGTTCGCGCTGGTGTTCCTGCTGGTCGGCCTCGCGCTGTTCGGCATCGGGCTGCTCGGCGAATACATCGGCCGCATCTACCAGGAAGTCCGAGCGCGGCCCCGCTACCAGGTGAACGCCGTGCTGGAGCGCCGCCGATGAGCGCGGAACGCAGACCGAGCGCGATCGTCTTCGCCTACCACGACGTCGGCGTGCGCTGCTTGCGCGTGCTGCTCGACGCCGGCGTGGACGTGCCCCTGGTGGTGACGCACACCGATTCGTCCAACGAGACGATCTGGTTCCGCAGCGTGGCCACGGTGGCGGCGGAGCGCGGCCTGCGCTGCGTCACGCCCGCGGACCCGCACGACCCGGAGCTGCTGCAGGCCGCGCGCGCGATGCAGCCCGACTTCCTCTTCTCGTTCTACTACCGGCAGATGCTCAAGCGCGACTGGCTCGATCTGCCCACGCGCGGCGCCTTCAACATGCACGGCTCGCTGCTGCCACGCTATCGCGGTCGCGCGCCTGTGAACTGGGCGGTTCTCCACGGCGAGCGCGAAACCGGCGCGACCCTGCACCGCATGACCGAGAAGCCCGACAACGGCGCGATCGTCGACCAGTTCGCGGTGCCCATCCTCTCGGACGACACCGCGCACGAGGTCTTCGGCAAGGTGACATTGGCGGCTGAAATCGTGCTCGCACGAACCCTGCCGGCGATGCTCGACGGCACGGCGGTCGAGCGTCCGCAGGACCTCTCGCAGGGCCGCTACTTCGGCGGTCGGCGTCCGGAAGACGGCCGCATCCCTCCGCACGCGAGTGCACGCCAGATCCATGACCTGGTGCGTGCGGTCGCGCCCCCCTACCCGCCTGCGTTCGCATCGTTCGGCGGGCAGCGCATCTTCATCGAGCGCACCCTGCGCACCGACACCCTGCCCGACGCGCCCGGCCGCGGCCTGCGCCTGTGGCATGACGGCGCGGCACTGTGGCTGATCGCGGACGACGGCCACGCGCTGCGCGTGCTGGCAGCCCGGCGCGATGGCGACAGCGAGCTGCTCGACGCGGCCGCATTCGAATCCCTTTCCTCCGGCAGTTGGCTCGCGGCCGACGCCTGAATCTCCCATTTATCCAGGAAACCTCAAACATGCTCAAAGTCCTGATCCTCGGCGTCAACGGCTTCGTCGGCCACCACCTGACGCGCCACATCATGGAAACCACCGACTGGGAAGTCCACGGCATGGACATGCAGTCGGACCGCGTCGCACCGTGGCTCGACAACCCGCGCTTCCACTTCTTCGAGGGTGACATCACCATCAACAAGGAGTGGATCGAATACCACGTGAAGAAGTGCGACGTGGTGCTGCCGCTGGTCGCGATCGCCACGCCCTCCACTTATGTGCGCGAGCCGCTGCGCGTGTTCGAGCTCGACTTCGAGGCCAACCTGCCCATCATTCGCCACTGCGTGCGCTGGGGTAAGCGGGTGGTCTTCCCGTCGACCAGCGAGGTCTACGGCATGTGCAGCGACGCGGCCTTCGATCCGGAAGCCTCCAACCTCGTGTACGGCCCCATCAACAAGCCGCGCTGGATCTACGCCTGTGCCAAGCAGCTGATGGACCGCGTGATCCACGGCTACGGCCAGCAGGAAGGGCTGCAGTACACGCTCTTCCGCCCCTTCAACTGGATCGGCCCCGGCCTGGACAGCCTGCATGCGCCGAAGGAAGGTTCGAGCCGCGTGATCACCCAGTTCCTGGGCCACATCGTCCGCGGCGAGCCGATCCGTCTGGTGGACGGCGGCAGCCAGCAGCGCGCCTTCACCTATGTGGATGACGGCATCTCCGCGCTGGTAAAGATCATCGCCAACAAGGACGGCATCGCCGACGGCAAGATCTACAACATCGGCAATCCGGACAACAACCACTCGATCCGCGCGCTCGCCAACATGATGCTGAGCCTCGCGGCGTCCCTGCCCGAGTACCGCGAAGCCGCAGCCAAGGTCGAGCTGATCGACGTTGCCGCCGCCGACTACTACGGCGCCGGCTACCAGGACGTGCTGCAGCGCGTGCCCGACATCCGCAACACGGTGGCCGATCTCGGCTGGAAGCCCACGGTCGGCATGGAAGAAGCGCTTCGCGCGCTGTTCGCCTACTACAGCGACCACGTCGCTTCCGCAGACCTGGAAGCCTGAGTGCGATGCCGCGCATCGCACTGAAAGTCGATGTCGACACCTTGCGCGGCACGCGCGAGGGTGTCCCGCCGCTGGTGAAGCTGCTCGCCGACATGGACGCCGGCGCCAGCTTCCTCTTCAGCCTTGGCCCGGACCACACCGGCCGCGCCATCCTCCGGGTGTTCCGGCCGGGCTTCCTCAGCAAGGTCTCGCGCACCTCGGTGGTCGAGCACTACGGCCTGAAGACGCTGATGTACGGCGTGCTCCTGCCCGGGCCCGACATCGGCCGTCGCGAGGCGGCGGCACTGCGCGCGGTTCGTGACGAAGGCTTCGAGGTCGGTGTGCACTGCTGGGACCACGTGCTCTGGCAGGACAACCTCATCGGACGCGACGAGGGCTGGGCGCTGCGTGAAATGCGCCGCGCCACCGACCGCCACGCCGAGATCTTCGGCACGCCGCCCCGGCTGCACGGCGCGGCGGGCTGGCAGTTCAACGCGGCCGCCGCGCGCGCCGAGGCGATGCTCGGCATCACCTATGCGTCGGACACGCGAGGTACCCACCCCTTCGTGCCTGTGGACGATCGCGGCACGGTGCTCGGCCCCGCGCAGTACCCGACCACGCTGCCGACGCTCGACGAGCTGATCGGCATCGACGGCATCACCGTCGACAACGTGCACTCACATCTGCTCGCGCTGACCGAAGGCGCCACGCAGGACCACGTCTACACGCTGCACGCCGAGCTCGAAGGGATGAAGCTTCTGCCGGTGTTCCGGCGGCTGATCGAAGGTTGGCGCGCGCAGGGCCATTCGCTGGTGGACCTCGGCGAGCTGCGCGACAGCGCGCCCGCCCCGACGCTGCCCCGGCATGTCCTTGAACTCGGGACCGTGCCAGGCCGGTCCGGCCTGCTCGCCGTGCAGGGCAAGGCCTTGCCGGCCTGAGCCCCGAAAAGCCTAGCCGCGCAGCAGCGCGCCCCACTTGCCCGGCGGCACCCCGACCCAGGGGTTGCCCGGCGCGCGCGCGAGGTGCAGGTACAAGAAAGCGATCCACGGCAGGCTCAGGCCGATCGCCGCATCGCGCATCGCTGAATTGACGCAGGTGGCGACCAGCAGGATCAGCATTGCCACGAAGGCCAGCCTGCCCGTGATGTCGCGCCGCCGCCAGGCAATGACGAGCCCGGTGACAAAGAGCGAGACAAGGATCAGCAGCCCCGGCACGCCGGTCTCCGCGCCCAGCCACAGGAAGTCGTTGTGCGGCATGCTGTAGTCGTACAACAGCTTCGGCCCGCGCCGGTGCCATTCCGGCGTCCAGCTTCCGAGCCCCAAGCCGGCGAGCGGCGCGTCGAGCATCATCCGGGTCGTCTCGCGGTACATGTGGAAGCGGACCACCCAGCTCCCCTCCGACACCGCGCCGGCCTGCGCGGCCTCGAGTTCGTGGATGCCGAGGGTGAACTTTTCCTGCACCGAAGGCGCCTGCCACACCAGCCCTGCAGCCACCACCGCACCGACGCACAGTGCCACGGCCAGCACCCGCAGCCGCCCGCGCCACTGATGCACGCAGGCCGCGAAGACCGCCAGCAGCAGCCCGAGCAGCGAAGTGCGATTGGGCAGCGTCACCGTCACGATCACCGCGGTCACGATGGTCACGGCGAACGCCGGACCCGCCCAGTGCCAACGGTCGCGGGTGTCATTGAGGTGCGCCAGTCCCCAGACCGCGGCGGATGCGCCGATCAGGGCGAACAGGAGTGCGTCGTTGATCGACTTGTTGCCCTTCATCACCAGCACGTTGTGCCAGATCGGCAGGGTCGGCAGGCCCACCGTGTGTCCAAGGATGATCACCACCACCGCGAACGCGGCGGCGAGCAGGAATCCACGCAGCGCCCAGACCGTTTCTTCGACCGACAGCAGCAGCGTGAGCGAAAGCGTCACCGCGATGCGCCCGTCGTGCCACAGGCTCAGGCCGGTCTCGGCATGATGCGGCCGAAGCGCCAGCACCACGAGCACCCACGCCACGAACGCGAGGATCGGCCACCGCAGCGGGTCGCTCCGCCACCGCGCCGCGCGCTCGCGATAGCCGCCCGCCGTCAGCAAGGCCAGAATCAGCAGCCCCGCCGCGCCGTAGTTGAGCCCGACCGGCATGAAGACCACGCAGCCCCACAACAGCGCGGCCGCCTGCACGAATCGGGCGCGCGGCGCGGAGGCAGCCAGCGCGCGCTCGATTTCAGTGGAGGGGGCTTGCGATCTCGTCATGAATGAACCTCTGTTCGCCCGGGACTATGGCACCGCGCGATATTTGAACGTTGTCGTCACTTAAGATGATGATTTTTCCGCCAACCCAGTCGAAATGTCCGACCTCAACACCCTCTTCGAAGCCGCCCAGGCGAATTCCAAACTGCTCGCCGAGCGCCCCGACAATCCGACGCTGCTCAAGATCTACGGCCTCTTCAAGCAGGCCACCGCGGGCGACAACACCGAGAAGAAGCCCAGCTTCAGCGACATCGTCGCGCGCGCCAAGTGGGACGCCTGGACCTCGCGCAAGGGCCTGAGCGCCGATGACGCCAAGCAGCAATACATCGACCTGATCGAATCGCTGCGCTGAAGTTCTTGGGGCCGGCCGGCCTCAGGCATCTTCCGCCGCCGGCGCTCCGCCGAGCAGCTTGTCGAGGCTTGAGGCCAGGCGCCGCTGAATCTCGTCGCTGAAGTTTGCGAACAGCATCCCCAGCGTGGCTTCGAGCCTGAAGGTGTCGGCGCTGACCTCGACATTGCCGTCGACGCCGGCCCGGCCAAAACGCGCCGTATCCCGCACCTCGCCTTCGTCGTAGGTGCATTCCATCCCGAAGTCCTGCTCGACTTTCTGCATGAGCTTGCGCGCGACAGCACGCGCGGCAGGGAGGCCCAGTTGATGCTGGCGCTCGATCTGGATGTCAGGCACCTCGATCTCCATTGTTGTTGTCGCGCTTGCAGCAAGGCGACTGGGTTTGCATGAGGTCGGCCGGTTGCGATGTCGGCGTGCGCAGCGCCTGATGGCGCCCCTCCTTGGGTTGCGCGGCCAGATCCTTGACCGCGGCGTAGAAGCGCGGCCAGTTCTCGCCTTCGCGCTCGAACAACGCCTCGAAGCCCGGCACGAGTTCGTCGTAGGCCGCTTGCGCACCGAACGCCGCGTTGTTCGCGCGCGCAACCCACGCGTCGTAGGCGCCCTGGCGCGGTCCCGTCCATGTCGCGCGAAGCGCCGCATAACGGCGACGGAATTCATCCATCGCGGCGGCCTTTCGGGCATCGACCGTCTTCCAGTCCTGCGCCTTGGCCTCGTCGGAGGCATAGATCTCCTGCAGCGCGCGGCGCGTGTCAGCCGCCAGCACACGGAACTGCTGCCGTCGCGCGTCGAACTGCGCGTATTCGTTTTGTGCAGCTTCGCTTGCCTGGGTCTTCAGCCAGCGCGCGCCGCCGATGCGCTCGACCGCCGTCGCGAAGGACTCGTTGAACATGGTGTCGCCCTGCACGTACAGCACCTGGTGCGCGAGTTCATGGAACACGATGCGCGCGAGTTCGCCCTCGGGGTAGCCGATGAAGGTGGACAGCAGCGGATCGCCGCCGGCCCAGTTCATCCATCCGAGCGTCGAATACGCCGGCACCGGATACACCGCGACCTCCAGGCCTTGCGCCGTCAGCTCCGCGGCCTCGGCCCGTGCGGCGGCTTCGTCGTAGTAGCCGCGATACCCCACGCAGCCAGCGACTGGAAAGCACCAGGTCTTGAGCGTGAGCGAATGCGGCGGCGCTGCGACCACGTTCCAGAGCGCGGCCGGCCGATGCAGGTCGGCGTAGGCCTTGTAGCTCGCGTTGTCGGGCAGGCCGAGTTCGGCCACCGCATAGCGGCGGATGCGTTGGGTGAGCTCGAGCTTGGCCTTGAGCGCTTCGGATGCTGACGGGTCCTCAAGCCATTCAGGCACCGGGCGCGCCGCGCGCATCAGGTCGATGTGGCCGCTGGCCGATTGCCAGTAGTAGCGGAGATCCGCGCAGCCCGCGAGCATGACGGCCCCCACTAGGGCGACGCCTGCCACGATCGCCCAGCGCATGCGTTTCATGTCGGCACCGCTGCTTCGGCAACGCTTTCCACTTCAACCAGGCAGTCGTAGAAGGTCGGTCCGCGCCCGATGTCCGTGAGCCGCTGGCTGGTGAGCTGGTTGACGTTGGTGCCGTCCAGACCGAGCTTGCGCCACCAGATCCCGAGACCATGCACCACGCCCGGCCGTGCGCGACGCGAGACTTCGGCGCGGCAGCGGTATTCGCCGCGCTGGTTGAAGACACGCACCGTTGCACCGTCTGCGATGCCGCGCGCACTGGCATCGGCCTCGTTGATCTCCAGCAAAGGCTCGCCTTCGATCGACCGCAGGCTCCGCACGTTGACGAAGCTGGAGTTGAGGAAATTGCGCGCCGGCGGCGAGATCATCGCGAGCGGGAACTCGCTGGAGCTTCCCTTCGCTTCGTAGTTGGGCACATGGTCCGGCAGGCCGTCCTGGCCCATCGCCGCAAGCCGTGCACTGAAGAATTCGCAGCGGCCGGACGGCGTCGGGAAGTTGCCTTCGGCATAGGGCGCGTCCGGCAGCTTGAGCGTGGCGAAACCGTTCGCGATCAGTTCATCGAAGTCGACTGCCGCAGGCGGGAAGGCCGCGCGGCACAGGGTCTCGTCGTCGTCCGAGAAGCAGGGTTCGTCGAACCCCATGCGCCTGGCGAGTTCGCTGAAGACCCAGGTATTGCTGCGCGCCTCGCCGCGCGGCGCCACCGCGGGGCGGTTCAGCAACACGTCGGTATGTCCGTAGCTGAAATGGATGTCCCAGTGCTCGAGCTGCGTGGTGGCGGGCAGCACGTAGTCGGCGTAGTCGGCCGTGTCGGTCTGGAACTGCTCGAGCACCACGGTGAAAAGGTCCTCGCGCGCGAAGCCAGCCACCACCTTGCCCGACTCCGGCGCCACCGCGACCGGATTGCTGTTGTAGACGATCACCGCCTCGATCGGATTCGCGGTGTCGAGCAGCGCATCGCCGATGGTGCTCATGTTGATGGTGCGTGGCCGCTGGCCGGCGAGCAGGTCGGGCCGCTGCAAGGCCGCGCGGTCCACCGGGAAGAGCCCCGAGCTGCTCAACAGCAGGCCGCCGGCACGTTCGCGCCAGGCACCCACCAGCGCCGGCAGACAAGCGACGGCGCGCGCGGCGTTGCCGCCGCCGCGCACGCGCTGCATGCCGTAGTTGAGTCGGATCGCGGCGGGCTTCGTGGTGCCGTAGGCGCGCGCCAGCGAAACGATCTGCTCTTCCGGCACGCCGCAGACCGCGGCCGCACGCGACGGCGGCCATTGCAGCGCGCGCTCGCGCAACTGCCCCCAGCCGAGGGTGTAGCGCTCGATGTAGTCGTGATCGAGCCAGTCGTTGACGATGAGCTCGTGCATCAGCGCGAGCGCCAGCGCGGCATCAGTGCCGGGCAGCAGCGCCACGTGCTCGTCGCACTTGTCGGCGGTTTCGGTCTTGCGCGGATCGATACACACCAGCCGCGCGCCGGCGCGCTTGGCCGCCTGCGCATGTCGCCAGAAGTGGAGATTGCTCGCGATCGAATTGCTGCCCCAAATGAGGATCAACTTCGATTCGGCGAAGAATTCGGTCCGCATGCCGACCTTGCCGCCCAAAGTAAAACCTAAGGCCTCACCCCCAGCGGTGGAGCAGATCGTCCGGTCCAGGAGCGACGCACCGAGCTTGTGGAAAAAGCGACGGTCCATCGACTCGCCCTGCACAAGACCCATGGTGCCCGCGTAACTGTAGGGCACAATCTTTTCCGGATTGTTACTTCTCAATACATTGAGGCGCGCAGCGATGTCGTCCAGTGCGACGTCCCAGCTCACCGGTTCGAAGCGGCCGCTCCCCTTGGGACCCGAACGCTTCATCGGCTGGACGAGACGTTCCGGATGGTCGTTGCGTTCGATGTAGCGCGAGACCTTGGTGCACAGAACGCCGGCGGTGTGCCGGTGCGCTTCGTTGCCCTGCAGCTTGACGGCCACGCCGTCCTGCACGGTGGTGACGAGCGCGCAAGTATCAGGACAGTCGTGCGGACAGGCACCGAGAACGCGGGTTGGGGAGGTCATGAAATCAGCCGGGGCAGCAGGAACCGGCTGAGTCTAAGTTGTGCGCCAGGAAAGCGCGCGGAGGGGTTTTCACGATGCTGAGTCGCAGACAGTTTTCAATCGCAACGGGCGCCGCGGCGCTCGCCGGCTTCCAGTTCGCCCGCGCCCAGAGCGAGACGCCACTGGTGCTCGGCCAGTCCGCCCCGTTCACCGGGCCGGCTGCGCAACTGGGCATCCAGTTCTACGAAGGAGCGAAGCTCTTTCTCGACCAGTACAACGCCCAGCCCGGCCGCGACGTGGTCATCAAATTCCTCGACGACGGCTATGAGCCCGATCGCTGCGCGGAAAACACGAAGAAGCTGATCGACGAGGACGTCTTCGCGCTCTTCGGCTACATCGGCACGCCGACCAGTCTCGCGGCGCTACCGCAGGCCGTGAACGCCAAGGTGCCGTTCATCGCGCCCTTCACCGGTGCCATGTCGCTGCGCGAGCCGTTCCATCGCAACGTGTTCCACCTGCGAGCCTCGTACAACGACGAGACCGCGGTGATCGTCAAGCAGCTCACGAATCTCGGCCTGAAGAAGATCGCGGTCTTCTATCAGAACGACGCCTACGGCAAGGCGGGCCTGGACGGCGTGACGCTCGCGCTGTCGCAACTCGACCTGAAGCCGGTCGCCCTCGCCACGGTCGAGCGCAACTCGGTCAACGTGTCGGCGGCAGTGAAGTCCATCGTCGCGGCGCAGCCGGACGCGGTGGTCCAGGTCAGCGCCTACAAGTCATGCGCGGCGTTCATCCGCGAAGCACGCAAGACCGGCTACGGCGGGACGTTCTTCAACGTGTCGTTCGTCGGCACGCAAGCGCTTGCAGACGAGCTCGGCAAGGAGGGCGCCGGCGTGGTGGTCACGCAGGTCGTGCCTTCTCCCTACAACGCGGCGAACGGCATCACGCGTGAGTTCAACGACGCCGTGCGCAAGGCCAACAGCACGACCAAGGCCAACTTCTCGAGCGTGGAAGGCTTCCTCGCCGCGAAGGTGCTGGCCGAAGGCCTGCGGCGCTCCACCGGCAAGCCCTCGCGCGAAGGACTGATCGCCGGTCTCGAAAGCATCGAGCGCCAGCAGTTCGCCGGGTTCGACGTCTCGTTCTCACCGAAGAATCATGTGGCCTCGAAGTTCGTCGAGCTGTCGATGATCACCGGCGACGGAAAGATCCGGACCTAGGACTTCAGGAGCTGGGTGGCGGCGTGAATGCCCAGCCCCACCAGCCCGCCGACCAGCGTGCCGTTCACCCGGATGAACTGCAGGTCGCGCCCGATGTTGCGTTCGAGCTCGACGGTCATCTCGTCGGCGTTCCATTCGGCAACGCGTTCGATGATGTAGCGGCGGATGTCCTCGCGATAGCGTTCGATCGCACGCGGAGCAGCGTCCATGACCTGCTCGTTGATCCAGCGACGCATCGCTTCGTCCGCGCTCAGCCTCGCGCCCAAGCTGCCGGTCATCGAGACGATGCGCTGGCGGATGCTTGAATCGTCTTTCGCGAGATCGGTGTGCAGCCATGCGAGCAGTTCGCTCCACAGGCCATGCAGATAGTCGCCAAGCGCAGGATGCGCCAGGAGGTCCGCGCGAATGGCTTCGCCGCGGCTGCGGAATTCCGGATCGGTCTTGAGCCGCGCGATGAAGCCGGCCATGAACTCGTCGAATCGCAGCCGCAACGGATGCGCCGGGTCTGCCGCCAGATCGGCGATGGTGCGTGCCACTGCGTCGACGATCTTGCGGGTGGCGACCCGGGCCGCCACCTGGTCGAGCCCCACGTAGCGCAGCGCCTTGATCTCGCGCGCGATGGCTTCGGTGATGCGCTCCTGAACCTCGTCGCCCTCGACGACATGCGCGACCTGCGCGAGCACATCGTCGAGCAGCGCCTGGTGGCGTCCGCCGGCGGTCAGAGCGTCGAGTGCCTGTCCGGCAAGGCGCGACATATCGAGCTGAACGAGGCCGGCCGATGCAATCCGGCCGAGGAAGTCGCGCACCCGGGCATCGTCGAAGGCGGTGAGCCCGTAGCGCACTGCTGCGACGAGGTGGTCGCCGAGCTTCTCCGCGCGATCCGGCCGCGAGAGCCAGTCTGCAAGCCGCGCGGATGGATCGAATTCCGCGAGCTTCGCAAGCACCTGCGGCGTACTCAGGAAGTTGTTGCAGATGAAGCCGGCAAGCTTCGCGCCGATGCGGTCCTTGTTCGCCGGAATGATCGCGGTGTGCGGAATCGGCAACCCCAGCGGATGCCGGAAGAGCGCCACCACCGCGAACCAGTCCGCGATCGCGCCCACCATCGCCGCCTCGGCGAAGGCAGCGACGTAGCCCCAGGCCGGATGCCGCGCTTCGAGCGCCGTCGCGACCGCATAGAGCAGCGCCGCGGCGCAGAGCAGACCGAGCGCGATCCGCTTCATGATGCCCAGTGGCTCAGCGGATCTCTTTTGTCGCGGCAAGGCCGCGCAGGAAGGCTTCGCAGCGCCCGAGCTGTTCGAGCGTCACGTACTCGTCCGGCTGGTGCGCCTGCGTGATGCTGCCCGGGCCGCACACCACGGTCGGGATGCCCGCGTTCTTGAAGATGCCCGCTTCGGTGCCGAAACCGACCAACGTGGTGCGGGACTCCCCGGCCAGCCTCTGAGCGAGGCGCGTCACTGCGTCGCCTGCGGAGCCGAGAAAGCTCGGCACTTCGCAGATCGGCTCGAAGCGGAAGCCGGTATCGGGCGCGACCTTCTTCATCGCCACCTCAGCGCGCTGCGCGTAGGCGACCACCTCTTTCTGCATCTTCGCTACGTCGCTGGTCGGCAGGTTGCGGAATTCGTAGCGGAATTCCGCGTCGCGCGGCACCACGTTGTCCGCAATGCCGCCATGGAACTGGCCCACGCTCGCGGTGCTGAATGGCACATCGAAGCCTTCGTAGCGCGGCTCGTCGCGCTCGAAACCTTCCGCCATGTCGCGCAGTTTGCCGACCACGCGGGCTGCCATCTCGATCGCGTTGACCGACTGCGGCGTGAGCGACGAATGCGCCTCCTTGCCGCGCACGCAGCACTTGAAGCGATACACGCCCTTGTGCGCGATGGCCGGGACCATCATCGTCGGCTCACCGACGATGCAGGCCAGCGGCTTGATGCCCTGGTCCTTCATGTCGGCGATCAGCTCCCGCACGCCGAAGCAGCCGACTTCCTCGTCGTAGGTGAAGGCGAAGTGCACCGCGAAGGGCGATTCGCTTTCGATGAAGCGCTCGGCATTGGCGAGCGCCACCGCGATGAAGCTCTTCATGTCCGCCGACCCGCGCCCGTAGAGCCGCGGCTCATCGACGACACGCTCGGCGTTCTCGTCGGTCTGCGGCCAGTTCTGCACGATGGCAGCAAGTGGGTCCACGCTCCACGCCTGGCCGTCCCACGGCACCGTGTCGGTGTGTCCCGAGAGGATCACGCCGGCCTTCTTGCCAGCGCCCAGCGTGGCGAAGAGATTGGCCTTGGTCTTGTCGGCGTTGTAGGTCAGCCGGCTGCGGATGCCGAGGCCCGCCAGGTGATCGCGTACGAAATCGATGAGCTCCAGATTGCTGTTGGTGCTCACGGTGTTCATGCGCACGAGCGTCTGCGCGAGTTCGAGGCTGCGGGTTGAAAGCACATGTGACATGCGGGGCATTGTCCCGGAAGTCCGCGGACTGCGGCCACATCCACGGAAGTGTCATCTCGGCGGGATAGCCTCCGCCCTTTTGGAATCCGGAAATCCGGAAGGAGAAGAAGTCTTGAAGCCGACCACCCTGACCCTGGGCGCGATCGCCGCCCTGTGCCTTTCGGCCTGCACCACGGCCACCGCCCCCTCGGGCAAGCTCGCCACGCTCGACGGCCAGCAGCCGCTGGTGATTGCGCATCGCGGCGCATCGGGCTACCTGCCGGAGGAAACGCTCGAAGCCTACGCGCGAGCCATCGAACTCGGCGCCGACTACATCGAGATGGACCTGATCTCCACCAAGGACGGCGTGCTCATCACGCGCCATGACCCCAACCTCGCGATCAGCACCGACGTGGCCACGCGACCCGAATTCGCCTCGCGCAAGAAGACGATCCAGGTCGACGGCGAAACGCAGACTGGCTGGTTCAGCAACGACTTCACCCTGGAGGAAATCAAGCGGCTCGGCGCGATCTCGACCGATGCCGAGCGGCCCCAGCAGTTCAACGGCCGGTACAAGGTGCCGACCTTCCAGGAGGTGGTCGACCTCGCCAAGGCCAAGTCGAAGGAAACCGGGCGCACCATCGGCATCTATCCCGAGACCAAGAACCCCACTTACTTCCGCGATCTCGGCCTGCCGCTGGAAGACAAGCTCATCGCCACGCTCGACGCGGCCGGCTGGAACAACCGCGGCGCACCGGTCTTCGTGCAATCCTTTGAGCCGGGCAGCCTCAAGTACATGAAGTCCAAGGGGCTGAAGACGAAGACGGTCCAGCTCATCGATGGCGACGGCATCGACATGAAGACCGGCGCAATGACCTATGCCGTGCCGGTGGACCGGCCCTATGAATGGACCAAGGCCGGCGACCGCCGCAATTTCGACGTGATGGTCACGCCGGCGGGGCTTGCCGAGATCAAGACCTACGCCGACGGAATCGGCCCGTGGAAGCGCTACATCGTCACCATCAAGGGCACCATCGGTCCCGACGGCAAGCCGGTGGACGTCAACCGCGACGGCAAGATCAACGACGCCGATGCCACCTCCGCCGCGCCGACGCAGCTCGTCGAGGACGCCCACAAGGCGGGGTTGTTCGTCCACCCCTTCACCTTCCGCAACGAGTCGCGGCGCCTCGCGTCGGACTACAAGGGCGACGGCGCGAACGAGTACATCGCGTTCTACCGGCTCGGCGTGGACGGCGTCTTCACCGATTTCACGGACACCGCGCTCGCCGCACGCGGCACGTGGCTGCGGGAAACCGGCAAGTAAAGCGCGCAAGGCACGGTCTTTGCCTGCGTCTTGCGCAAGGCCTAGACTGTGCTCATGAAACTCCTTGACTCCCTCGTCGCCCAGGCTCCCGGCATGGCCGCGGTGCGACGTGACTTGCACGCCCATCCCGAACTCTGCTTCCAGGAAGTCCGCACCTCCGACGTGGTCGCGGCCAAGCTGACCGAGTGGGGCATTCCCATCCATCGCGGACTGGGCACGACCGGCGTCGTGGGCATCGTCAAGAACGGCACCAGCGACCGCGCTGTCGGGCTGCGGGCCGACATGGACGCGCTGCCGGTCACCGAGCTCAACACCTTCGAGCACGCGAGCAAGCACCACGGGAAGATGCACGCCTGCGGCCACGACGGCCATACGACGATGCTGCTCGCGGCGGCGCAGCATCTGGCAAAGCACCGCAACTTCGACGGCACGGTCTACCTGATCTTCCAGCCTGCCGAGGAAGGCGGCGGCGGCGCGCGCGAGATGATCAAGGAGGGACTGTTCGAGCAGTTCCCCATGGAGGCCGTCTTCGGCATGCACAACTGGCCCGGCATGAAGGCCGGCCAGTTCGCGGTGAGCCCCGGTCCGGTCATGGCGTCGAGCAACCAGTTCCACATCGTCGTGCGCGGCAAGGGCGGCCATGCTGCACTGCCACACACCAGCATCGACCCCGTGCCGATCGCCTGCGAAATGGTGCAGGCCTTCCAGACCATCCTCACGCGCAACATGAAGCCGGTGGACGCGGGCGTCATCTCGGTCACGATGTTCCATGCGGGCGAAGCACCCACCGTGACGCCGAACGATGCCGAGCTGCGCGGCACGGTGCGCACCTTCACCATCGAAGTGCTCGACCTCATCGAATCGCGCATGCGGCAGATTGCCGAGAACATCTGCGCGGCGCACGGTGCGCAGGTGGATTTCGAGTTCATCCGCACCTATCCGCCCACCATCAACACACCGGCCGAAGCCGACTTCGCACGGCGCGTGATGTCCGGCATCGTCGGCGCCGAGAACGTGCTGCTGCAGGAACCCGCGATGACCGCGGAGGACTTCTCCTTCATGCTGCAGGCCAAGCCCGGCGCGTACGCCTTCATCGGCAACGGCGACGGCACGCATCGCGACATGCATCACGGCGCCGGCCCCTGCACGCTGCACAACGCGAGCTACGACTTCAACGACAACCTGATTCCGCTCGGCGCGACCATGTGGGTCCAGCTGGCGGAGCAGTTCCTCAACACGCCCAAGCTGTCGGAAGGGAAGTCCGCATGATCGGCATCGGAGAAGCCTTCTCTTCGCGCTACTTTCTCGCGCGGCAGAAGTTCCTGCAGGCCTGCGCGAGTGCCGGGCTCGCGGTGCAATCGCATGTACATCCGCTGAAGGGCCGCGACGGCGAGGAACTCGCGATGGACGTGGCGCTCGATGGCAATCCGAATGCGGAGCGCATGTTGCTGGTCACGAGCGGCTGCCACGGCGTCGAAGGCCATTGCGGCAGCGGCGTGCAGGTCTTCGCGCTGCATGACGATGAATGGCGCGAGAAGGCGCGCTCGCAGGGCGTGGCAGTGCTCTATGTGCATGCGCTCAACCCGCACGGCTTTTCGCATGGACGGCGCGTGACGAACGAGAACGTCGACCTCAATCGCAACTTCTTCGATTTCGAGAAGTCGCTACCGGTGAACGAACCCTACGCCAGCCTGCATCCGCTGCTTCTGCCGGATGCATGGCCGCCGACCGATGAGAACAACGCTGCGATCGCGGCGTGGATCGGGCAGCACGGCGTCGAGGCCTATCAGGCAGCGGTCACGCGTGGGCAATACCAGTTCGAGGACGGCATGTTCTTCGGCGGCAACGCGCCCACGTGGAGCAACAAGACCTTCCGCGATGTGCTGCGCGCACACGGCCAGCGTGCACGCAGGCTGGCATGGATCGACATCCACACTGGCCTCGGGCCCAACGGCATCGGCGAACGCATCTTCGCCTGCCGCGACGACAAGCAGGCCTTCGCGCGCGCCAATGCATGGTGGGGTTCGCCAAGCACGCCCGTGACCTCGATCTATGACGGCTCGTCGGCGTCGGCTTTTCTCACCGGGCTCAATTGGAGCGCGATCTACGAGGAGTGTCCGAAGGCCGAGTACACCGGCATGGCGCTCGAATACGGCACCCAGCCCCTGCTCGAAGTCATGGCCGCACTACGCGGCGACCACTGGCTGCACAACCACCCGGATGCGCCGGAAGAACTCGCAACGAAGATTCGCGCCGCCACGCTGGAGGCGTTCTACACCGACACCGATGCGTGGCGCGGCCAGATCGTGAGCCAGGCACGCCAGGCGATGTTCCAGGCGGTAGATGGTTTGAACGCGGGCGCCTGAAGGCTCAGCCCGGCAGCATCCGTTCTTCGGCGATGACCAGAAGCCCATCCATGATGAGGCTGTCGACCAGTTCGAAATCGCCATTCATGCTCGGCGCCATCTTCCAGCCTGCCCCACCGGTCATGTAGCAGGCCGGTTCCGCGTGGCAGTGCGCGCGCACGTGCTGCACCATGCGTTCCACCGCACCTGCAATGGCATAGGTGCCGCCACTGGTGAGTGCATCGCTTGTGTTCGTCGGAAACTCGCGCACCTCGCCGGTGGGCACATGAAGGCCGGCAGTGCCTGATTCGAGCGCGCGCAGCATGATCCCGTGGCCCGGAAGGATCAGGCCGCCAAGAAACTTTCCGTTCGCATCGACGGCCTCGACCGTCACCGCGGTGCCGATCATCACCACCACCATCGGTCGCACCGGACCTTGCGAGAGCATGCGATGCCGCGCACCGATCATCGCGACCCAGCGGTCGGCGCCCAGGCGGGTCGGATGGTCGTAGCCGTTGACGATGCCGGCTTCGGCGGCGCTCGACACCACCCATCGCGACGAGCAATCAAAGCGCTCGATCACCTGCTCTTCGGCACGTCGTCGCACTGCATCGCCTGCGACCACGCAACCGAGCATCGACGCAGGTGCTTCGAGGTCGGCCCAGGGCCCTTCGGCGAGGCGTTCGATGTGGTCGAGAAACTCCGCGCCATGTGCCAGCACGACGGCGCCGGGTCGCGCCGCGTCATAGAGTGACCACTTGAGGCGGGTGTTGCCGATGTCGATCGCGAGGAATGCCATGCGCGGCATTATTGCCTGCGAGTTGCGTTTACGGCCGCTTGCACATCCGGCGACGGCCTACGTCGCACCGTCATCCACCGCCGTTAAAGTGCCCCTTCTTCACCACTGCAACCGAAGGAGAGCGACATGGGCTTGCTGAGTTTCATCAAGGAAGCAGGAGAAAAGCTGTTCGGCGGCTCGTCGGCACAGGCGGCCACCCCTACCCCCGACGCGGAGCAGGCTGCTGCCGCGGCAATCAAGACCTATATCGAGACGCAAAACCTCGGACTCACGAGCCTCGAGGTGTCTTATGCGGCCGCAAACGGCGTGGTGACGCTGAACGGCAATGCGCCTTCGCAGGAAGCAAGCGAGAAGGCTTCGCTCGCCGCAGGCAATGTGGCGAACGTGACTCAGGTCGACAACAAGCTCGTCGCGCCGCCCGCCGATCCGGCTCAATACCACGACGTGGTCAGGGGCGACACGCTCTCGGCGATCTCGAAGAAGTACTACGGCGACGCCAACAAGTACAACGCGATCTTCGAGGCCAACAAGCCCATGCTCACGCACCCGGACAAGATCTATCCGGGGCAAAAGCTCCGTATCCCGAAGCTCTAGTTCTGCTTCCAGGGGAGGCCGCGGAGGCGCCAGCCGCCTTTGCGGCCGCGATGGCCCTCTTCATCGGCGTCGCCCTCGAAGCCCTCGAGGATGTTGTAGGCCTCGATGCCGAGTTCGGTCGCACGCTTGGCCGCGGCGATCGAACGAACTCCGCTGCGACACATCATGAGCGCCTTCTTGCCTGCCGGCACGGAAGCGCGCACGCCTTCATCGAAGCCACTGTTGAGAGCCATCCCCGGCCACTGCTTCCACGCCAGACCGATAGAGCCCGGCACAAAGCCGACCCACTCGCGTTCCGCGTCGGTGCGCACATCGACGAGAACGCCCTCGCCGCTCGCCATCCACTGCGCTGCCTGCTCTGGCGTCACGTCGCCGGCGTAGCCGGCTGCCGGTCTGACGCCGAGCCGCGAATTCGATTCCGGGTTGCTCATCTTGATTGGTTCCTCTTGGTCCTCGGGTTAGTACTAGCGCGATCGCTGTCGCATGGCCGAAATTCTGACTGGTTCGTGAAAACCCTCTTTGTCACAAATGTTCACCTCCCAAAGATGGCGGCATCTGGACGTCCCAGATACCTAACGGAGACATGCAATGACAGATATCAAATCGAATCGGCGGCGCAGTCTTTTGAAAGGAGCAGCCGTCGCGGCAGGCGCGATGAGCGCACCGATGGTGAGCATGGCGCAAACCACTTCTTTGCGCTTCCAGAGTACGTGGCCGGCGAAGGACATCTTCCATGAATACGCCAACGACTTCGCCAAGAAGGTGAACGACATGGCCGGCGGCCGCCTCAAGATCGAGGTGCTGCCGTCCGGTGCGGTGGTGCCGGCGTTCCAGCTGCTGGAGGCGGTCAACAAGGGCACGCTCGACGGCGGGCACGGCGTGGTGGCCTATCACTACGGCAAGAACTCCGCGCTTGCGCTCTGGGGTTCGGGCCCGGCCTACGGCATGGACCCGAACATGGTGCTCGCCTGGCACTACTACGGCGGCGGCAAGGCGCTGCTCGAGGAGATCTACAAGTCCATCAACATGGACGTGGTGTCGTATCTCTATGGGCCGATGCCGACGCAACCGCTCGGCTGGTTCAAGAAGCCGGTGGCGAAGGCCGAGGACATCAAGGGACTCAAGTACCGCACGGTCGGCCTCGCGGTCGACATCTTCACTGAGCTCGGCGCGGCGGTGAACCCTCTGCCCGGCGGCGAGATCGTGCCAGCGCTGGACCGCGGCCTGATCGATGCGGCCGAGTTCAACAATGCATCGAGCGATCGGGTGCTCGGCTTCCCGGACGTGGCGAAGGTCTGCATGCTGCAGAGCTTCCACCAGAGCGGGGAGCAGTTCGAGATCCTGTTCAACAAGACCAAGTTCAACACCCTGCCGCAGGAGCTGCGCTCCATCGTCGACTATGCGGTGCAGGCAGCAAGCGCGGACATGAGCTGGAAGGCGGTGGACCGCAACACCACCGACTACGAGGAAATGAAAAAGTCCGGCGTCAAGTTCTACAAGACGCCCGACTCGATCCTGCGCGCGCAGCTCGCGGCATGGGACAAGACCATCGCCAAGAAATCGGAAGAGAACGCGCTCTTCAAGAAGGTGCTGGCCTCGCAGAAGGCCTATGCGCAGCGCACCGGCCAGTGGCAGAACGACTACATGGTCGATTTCAAGATGGCCTACAACCATTACTTCGGCCAGAAGAAGACCTGAGTCCCTCCATCGTCGCCATGCCTTCCGGTTCCGGCCGGAAGGCATGTTCTTGTTCGCCTCCCCTTTCGGGATTACCGGGCTATCGATGAACACTCAAGAACTGCTGCACACGGCCGACCGGATCAGTACCTGGACCGGCAAGACATTCGCGTGGCTCATCGTCGCGCTCATGCTGGTGGTCTGCGCCGAGGTCTTCAAGCGCTACGCGCTGAATGCGCCCACCGCGTGGATCTACGACGCCAACAACATGATGTACGGCACGCTCTTCATGATGTGCGGCGCGTATGCGCTCGCGCAGGACGGCCACGTGCGCGGCGACTTCCTCTACGGCAGCATGAAGCCGCGAACGCAGGCGACGCTGGACCTCGTGCTCTACATCGCGTTCTTCCTTCCTGGAATCGGTGCGTTGACCTGGGCCGGTTGGGACTACTTCCAGGATTCGCTGCGGATGCGCGAGCAGACGTTCAACGCAACGCCGCTGCCGCTCTACCCCTTCAAGTTCGTCATCCCCCTCGCCGGTGCGATCGTGATGATGCAGGGCATCGCCGAAATCATCCGATGCGTGGTGTGCCTGCGCACCGGCGAGTGGACGCCGCGCCTGAAGGACGCCGAGGAGATGGATGTGGTCGAGCAGCAACTCGCCGGCAGCACCTACGTCGATGACGAAGCGCGGCGCGACGTGATCGAGCGCGCCAAGGACGTCGACGAGGCCGCACGCCAGCGCGGAAGGGAGGCCACATGAGCAATGCCATGCTCGGCCTCACGATGCTGGCCCTCATCGTGGTCGTGATCATGCTGGGCTTTCCGACCGCATTCACGCTCATGGGCCTCGGCATGCTGTTCGGCTTCGTCGCGTTCTACGACCCGGCCGTGCCCTGGTTCGACAACCATGTCTTCGATCTGATGGTGCAGCGCACCTACGGCGCGATGACCAACGAAACGCTGTTGTCGATCCCGCTGTTCGTGCTGATGGGCTACGTGATGGAGCGCGGCGCACTCGTCGACAAGATGTTCCACAGCGTGCAGCTCGCCTTCCGCCGCGTGCCGGGCTCGCTGGCAGTCGCCACGCTCATCATCTGCACCTTCTGGGGCATCGCGAGCGGGCTGGTCGGCGCAGTGGTCGTGCTCATGGGCGTGATCGCGATGCGGCCGATGCTCAACGCGGGCTACGACACACGGCTCGCGGCCGGCGTGATCACCGCGGGCGGCACGCTCGGCATCCTGATACCGCCGTCGGTGATGATCATCGTGTACGCGGCAGTGGCTGGGCAGTCGGTGGTCAAGCTCTATGCGGCCGCGATGTTCCCGGGCTTCTTCCTCGCGTTTCTCTACCTCGTGTATGTGGTCGGCTGGGCGCTGATCCAGCCCAAGGTGGCGCCGAAGCTGCCACTCGACGCGCAGCGGGCGCCGATCTCGCCGCAGATCGCGCACATTGCCGCGAACTACTCCCCGCGACTCCTGCCCGCACTCACCTTCGCGGTGCTTGCCCCGCGCAAGGCACTCGCAGCCGGCGTCCACAACGCACGCATGAGCTGGTGGTCGCTGCTCGGCTATCTGACGCAGGCGATCACACCCGTCCTTCTCGCGGTGGTGACGCTGGGCTCGGTGTGGTGGTACGTGACGATCTATTCGCAGGCCGGCAACGAGCCACCGCCACCGACCATCGAACAGTCGCGCGATGCGCCCAAGGAACCCTCGGGCCTTGCCGAACCACCGCAGGAAGGTGGCGTGCAGGAACCGCCCGAAACGCTGCAGGAGCTGGGCACGTCGAGCGCCCTCGCGGAACCGCCGGGCGCGGAAAGCGACTCGGCCAAACCCGACGCCCCGCTGCAGGCGCTCGGCGAGCCGGTCGCCGCACCGCACGCGGAACCCGTTCCCGAATCCTTCTATTCCGGCTTCTGGCTCACCTGCGCCTTCGTGATCGCGCTGCTCGCCTGGTACTACTGGAAGATGGATGCGGAACAGTTCGAGATCCTGCGGATGCTGGTGTCCTCGGTCATGCCGCTCGGCATCCTGACGCTGGTGGTCCTGGGCGTGATCCTCTTCGGCATCACGACCGCGACCGAATCCGCGGCGGTGGGCGCCGCGGGTGCCTTCCTCATGGCGTGGCAGGCAAAGACGCTGAACTTCCAGCGGACCAAGGAGGCGGTGTTCCTCACGGCGAAGACCACCGCGATGGTGTGCTGGCTCTTCGTGGGCTCGGCGCTCTTCTCGGCGGTTTTCGCACTGCTGGGCGGTCAGCGCATCATCGAAGAGTGGGTGCTGGGGATGAACCTGACGCCGCTGCAGTTCCTGCTGCTGTCGCAGGCGATCATCTTCATCCTCGGCTGGCCGCTCGAATGGACGGAGATCATCGTGATCTTCATTCCGATCTTCCTGCCGTTGCTGGCGCATTTCCAGATCGACCCGCTGCTCTTCGGCGTGCTGGTGTTCGTCAACCTGCAGGCCGCGTTCCTCTCGCCGCCGGTCGCGATGTCCGCCTTCTATCTCAAGGGGGTGTCACCGTCGCACGTGACCATCAACCAGATCTTCGCGGGGATGATGCCGTACATGCTCATCGTGATCCTCTGCATGGTGTTCATGTATCTCTGGCCCAGCCTCACGCTGTGGTTGCCGAAGTACCTGTACGGCGGCTAGCTCCGCGCCTACATCTCTGCAACGCAACCCCATTAGCATGGGGCGGTGAATTCGTTTCTCGATCGATTGGCGCGCGCCGCTCGCCGCCTTGCCGGGACGGCGCTGCGCGGCATGGGTCTCGCGCAGGCGCCGGAGACCGCGGGGGGCCCCACCGGCGACGAGTGGGCTGACGGCCTCTTTGCGCATCAGCACCGCTCCGTCGCCTACAAGCTTTTCGTGCCGCGCAAGAACACCGGCCGGCGGCGTCCGCTCGTGCTGATGCTGCATGGCTGCAGCCAGAACCCGGAGGATTTTGCGACCGGCACGCAGATGAACCGGCTCGCGCAGGCGCATGGTTTTCTCGTGCTGTATCCGGCGCAGACGCGGCATGCCAATGCACATCGTTGCTGGAACTGGTTCAAGGCGCAGCACCAGCAACGCGATCGCGGTGAGCCGGCGGTGCTCGCGGCGCTCACGCAATTCGTGATGTCGGTGTACGACGTCGACCCGGCGCGCGTCTATGTGGCGGGTCTTTCGGCCGGCGGCGCGATGGCGGACATCCTCGGACGTGCATATCCGGACCTGTTTGCAGCGGTCGGCATCCATTCGGGTGTGTCCGCAGGGGCGGCGACCGATCTTGGCTCGGCGCTTTCGGCGATGAAGTCCGGCCGACCCGGCACGGGCGAGCGCCCTCCAATGCCGACGATCGTGTTCCATGGCGATGCCGACTCGACCGTCCATCCGCGCAACGGCGAGCACGTGGTTGCCGCCGCGCTCGCCGGGCATCGGGGCGCATCGCACACCGCTGAATCGCGCACGCAGTCCCTGAACGGCCGCAGCGTGACGCGCCGCACTTACGCGGATGCATACGGCCGGGACGCCGTCGAGTACTGGCTGCTGCATGACGGCGGCCACGCATGGGCGGGCGGCAATCCCGAAGGTTCGTTCACCGATCCGTCGGGGCCCGATGCAAGCGCCGAGATGCTGCGCTTCTTTCTCGCTCATCCGCGCACCGATCGCCAGACGGCGTTCGCGGCCTGATTGGCTGCGGCTCAGCCCACGCGCAGGCGCGCGCTGGACTTACATACGGTTTCTTTCTGCGCGAGATATTCATCCTGGTTTGCATTGCAGACGACAGCGCCGGGCGGACCTGGCGCGTTGAGTAGGCAGAACCAAGGGAGCGCCATCATGAATCCACGCCGTCCCCTCCTCCCACGCCGCACGACCGGCTGGCTGCTGGGACTCTTCATGCTCTTCGTCGGACTGAATGCGGCAGCGCAGCAGGATCCGCCGGGGCGCGTAGGACGACTCAACTTCCAGCAGGGCACCGTGAGCGTGTCGCCAGCCGGCGACGACAACTGGTACCAGGCCGACCCGAACCGCCCGCTGACCACCGGCGACCGCCTGTGGACCGATCGCAATTCGCGGGCCGAGATCTACGTCGGATCGACTGCGGTCAGGCTCAACGAGCAGACCGCCATCACCTTGTCCGAGCTGGACGACCAGACATTCCGCCTGACCGCCACGCAGGGCGACGTCCAGATGCGCGTTCGCGACGAACTCGCCGGCCAGCGCATCGAGATCGGCACCGCCAACCTCGCTGCAGTCATCGACGGGCCGGGCGACTTTCGCATCGACACCGATGCGGGCGCCGGAACCACGCAGATCGCCGTTGCTGCAGGCCACGTCACGCTGTTCGGCGAAAACGGCGAATCGATGCCTCTGGACGCCCACCAGCAGGTGACGGTGTCCGGCCGCAACCTCGCCGAAGCCACCGGAGCGCCGCCGCGTGCCTCGAGCGACTTCGACCGCTGGGTCGCGGAGCGGGATCGCCTCGACGATCAATCGCCTTCCGCACGGTACGTGTCTCGCGACATGCCTGGCTACCAGCAGCTCGACACCTACGGCGACTGGCAAAGCGACCCGACCTATGGCGAGGTCTGGTATCCGCGAGGCGTGGATGCGAGCTGGGCGCCCTACCAATACGGCCAATGGGTGGACATCGCGCCCTGGGGCTGGACCTGGGTCGACGCCGCGCCTTGGGGCTTCGCGCCCATGCACTATGGCCGCTGGGCGCGCATCGGGCCGCGCTGGGGCTGGGTGCCTGGCCGTCAGCACGCACGGCCGGTCTATGCGCCTGCGCTGGTGGGGTTCGTCGGTGGCGGCGTCGCCGGCGCCAATCTCGCGATCAGCGGCGGCCGACAGGGTGTGGGCTGGTTCCCGCTCGCACCGGGCGAAGCCTGGCGGCCGGGCTATCGCGCGAGCCAGCGCTATGTCGACGCCGCCAATCGCGCCGCGCTCGGCTCGCGCGTGCCGCCGAACAACGTCGCGTTCGCCAACCGGCAGATGCCGGGTGCGACCACCATCGTTCCGGTGGATGCATTCGGACGCGGTCCGGTCGGACGGCGCGAGGTGGTCCAGATTCCGCACGATCGCCTGGTGAACGTGCCCGTCGGGATGGGGGTGCCGATTCCACCGCGCGGAGCCGGCGGCGAACACCCCTCCGGCAGCCGCTTCGGCCTCGGCCGACAGGTTGCGCCACCACCGGCGGCGATCCAGGCGGCACAGCAGCATCAGTTCCAGCAGGCATTGCAGGTGCAGCAGGCTCAACAGCTTCAGCGACAGCAGACCGACATGCAGCAGCGCGCCACCGCGCAGGCCATGCAGGCCCAGACGCAGCAGATGCAGCAGGCCCAACGCCAGCAATTCGAAGCCCAGCAACGCGCAGGCGCGCAGGCAGCACAGGCGGCGCAGGCACAGCAGCTCCAGCAGGCTCAACGCCAGCAGCAGGAAGCGCAGCAGCGCGCGGCCGCGCAGGCGCAGCAAGCGCAACAGATGCAGCAGCAGACGCAGCAAGTCCAGCAAGCGCAGCGCGCGCAAGCTGAAGCCCAGCAACGTGCCGCGGCGCAGGCGATGCAGGCCCAACGGCAACAGCAGGAAGCCCAGCAACGCGCAGCAGCACAAGCGGCGCAGGCGCAACAAGCGCAACAGATGCAGCAGGCACAGCAGCAGCAACAGGAGGCCCAGCAGCGAGCTGCGCAAGCCCAGCAAGCGCAGCAGATGCAGATGCAGCGCCAGCAGATGGAAGCGCAGCAGCAACGCGCCGCCGCCCAAGCCATGCAGGCGCAACGTCAGCAGCAGGAGGCCCAGCAAATGCAGCGGCAGCAGATGGAGATGCAACAGCGCGCGGCACAGGCGCAAGCCCAGCAGATGCAGCAGCTCCAGCAACAGCAGCAACAGGCCGCGATGCGCGCCCAACAACAGCAGGCTCAGCAGATGCAGCAGGCGCAACAGCAACAGGCAATCCGGCAGGCGCAGGAAGGACGGCAACGCGGCCCTGGGCGACCCGACAGGGACCAGGCCCAACCGGACAGGCCCTGAAGACCCGGCGCATCGGCTTCTTCGGGCGGCGGGCTAAAGTCTCGCCACCAAGGAGTTCCCGATGCGCACATTCGACTTCGACCTTTTCGTGATCGGCGGCGGAAGCGGCGGCGTGCGAGCGGCGCGCATGGCCGCCCAGCACGGTGCCCGCGTGGCGGTTGCCGAATGCGCCGAGCTCGGCGGCACCTGCGTCAACGTGGGGTGCATTCCCAAGAAGCTCTATAGCTACGCCGCCGGCTATGGCGAGTCTTTCGAGGAAGCGAAGGGCTACGGCTGGCACGTGGGCGAAACCCGCTTCGACTGGGCGCGCCTGAAGGCGAATCGCGCGCAGGAGATCCAGCGCCTCAACGGCGTGTACCGCAGCCTGCTCGAAGGCGCGGGCGTGACGCTGATCCAGGCCTGGGCACACCTCACGGACGCGCACACGGTGCAGGCCGGCGACAGGCAATACACGGCGAAGAATGTGCTGATCGCGACCGGCGGCATGCCGTTCGTGCCCGAGCTGCCGGGGCGCGAGCATGTGCTGGTGTCCGATGCCATGTTCGATCTCGATCCGTTCCCGAAGCGGCTGCTGGTCGTCGGCGGCGGCTATATCGCCTGCGAGTTCGCCTCGATCTTCAACGGCCTCGGCGCGAAGGTCACGCAGGTCCAGCGCGGCGCGCATCTGCTCAACGGGTTCGACGAAGACGTGCGCGATTTCCTCGGCCGGGAAATGCTGCGCACCGGCATCGACATCCACTACAACAGCGAAGTGACGATGGTGAACCGCATCGAAAGCGGTCTGTGCGCCCTGCTCTCGCGCGGCCAGCGCGTGGAAGCCGACGCCATCCTGTTCGCGACCGGCCGCGTGCCCAATACGCAGGGGCTTGGCCTCGAAACCGCCGGCGTGAAGCTCGACGCACGCGGGAGCGTGGTCGTCGACACGCACTATCGAACCTCGGTGCCTTCGATCTTCGCGGTTGGCGATGTGTCCACCCGGCAGCAACTGACGCCTGTGGCACTGGCCGAGGCCATGGTGGTGGTGGACACGCTCTTCGGGCGGGGCAAGCGGCAGCTCGACTACGAATTCACGCCGACCGCCGTTTTCACGCACCCCAACGTCGGCACCTGCGGCTACACGGAGGCCGGTGCGCGCATGAAGTTCGGCGATGTCACGCTCTTTTCCAGCGAATTCCGCGCGCTGCGGCACACGATCTCCGGCAGCAAGGAGCGCACCTTCATGAAGCTGATCGTCGACACGAAGAGCGACCGCGTGGTGGGCCTGCACATGGTCGGCCCAGACGCCGGCGAGATCGTGCAGGGCTTCGCGGTCGCGATGCGCGCCGGTGCGACCAAGGCGATGTTCGACAGCACGATCGGCATCCATCCCACAGTGGCAGAGGAATTCGTCACCATGCGTGAACCGATGCCCGGCTGAGTGTCACCGGCTCGCTGCACAATGCGGCGATGCCCTACATGCCCGCCTTCATCGCGCCGGCCCGTTTCACGGACCCGGACGCCGCTCTCGAACAGGTTCGCCAGATCTACGCCGGGGGCCTGCAGCACCTGCGCGATGCGATGCAGCGCTTCGTTGCCGGCGAAAGCCTTCCCGGACGGGTGCGGGCCTGCTACCCCTTCGTGCGGGTGCACACGCACACCGCTTCGCGACAGACACCGGCAGCCAACGCCGGGCTGAGCTACGGATTCGTTTCGGGCCCAGGCCGCTTCGAGACAACGCTGACCCGGCCGGACCTCTTCCAGCGCTACTACCGCGAGCAGTTCAGGCTGCTGCTCGAAAACCACCAGGTCGAACTCGAGGTTGGCACCAGCACGCAGCCGATCCCGATCCACTTCTCTTTCGCGGAGAACGATCACATCGAAGGCACGATGAGCGCCGAACGCCGCGCCCTCATGCGCGACGTGTTCGACCTGCCGGATCTCGGTGCGATGGACGACGGCATCGCCAACGGCACCTTCGAGGCCAAGCCTGGAGAGGCACAACCGCTGTCGCTCTTCACCGCCGCGCGCGTCGACTACTCGTTGCACCGCCTGCGGCACTACAGCGGCACCGCGCCGGACTGGTTCCAGAACTTCGTGCTCTTCACCAACTACCAGTTCTACATCGATGAATTCGTACGGCTGGGGCACGAAGCGATGGCGGACGAGAACAGCGAATACATCGCCTTCATCGAGCCCGGCAACGTGATCACACGGCGTCGCGGCCTTCCCCCAGGCGCGAGCGACCTGTACGGCAGCCTGCTCGACGGCACGCAGGGTACGCCGCCCGCGCGCCTGCCGCAGATGCCCGGCTACCACCTCGTGCGCGAGGACTGCACCGGCATCACGATGGTCAATATCGGCGTCGGCCCGGCCAACGCGAAAACCATCACCGACCACGTCGCGGTGCTGCGGCCGCACGCCTGGATGATGCTCGGCCACTGCGCCGGGCTGCGGCAGGGGCAGCAGCTCGGCGACTACGTGCTCGCGCATGCCTATGTGCGCGAGGACCATGTGCTGGACGAAGAGTTGCCACTCTGGGTGCCGATCCCGGCGCTGTCGGAAATCCAGCTTGCGCTGGAGAAGGCGGTGGCGGACGTCACCGGCATGCAGGGCACCGAGCTCAAGAAGATCATGCGCACCGGCACGGTCGCGAGCACCGACAACCGCAACTGGGAACTGCTGCCCGGCAACCAGCCGCAGCGCCGCTTCAGCCAGAGCCGCGCGGTGGCGCTCGATATGGAAAGCGCCACCATCGCCGCCAACGGCTTTCGCTTCCGCGTGCCCTACGGCACCCTGCTGTGCGTGAGCGACAAGCCGCTGCACGGCGAGATCAAGCTGCCCGGCATGGCCAACCAGTTCTACCGTGAGCGGGTGGAGCAGCACTTGCGCATCGGCATGGCCGCGATCGACGTGCTGCGCAAGGAAGGATCAAGCCGCCTCCACAGCCGCAAGCTGCGCAGCTTCGCTGAGGTAGCGTTCCAGTAGCCTAGGCGCCGAAGAGTTCGGGGAGTTCTCGCTGCGCCTTCGCGGTGACAGCGAGCGCGCGGTCGTCGAGGTCCTGGCGGACCCAGTCGCGGCGCAGTGCGAGTTGCAGCCATGCTGCGCCCAGCGCACCGCCCAGATGCGGGCGCCTTTCGCTCCAGTCCAGGCAGGCGCAGGCGAAGCGGCGACGCGAGGTACGCAACGCGTCGACATCGATGCCCAGGGTTTCCAGTGCGATGGCGCCTTCTGAAGTCAAGGTGTAGTCGCCGTCGTCGGATGTGCCTTGCAGCCAGCCATGTGAATGCAGCCGATCGTGCAACGCGACACCGGCGGCGCCCGCCATGTGGTCGTAGCAGGTGCGCGCGCTGCGCAGGCGGTTCGGCGTGGTCGGCTTGAATTCACCACGCGGCGTGCCGGCAACGACGAGCAGGCTTTCGAGCGCGGTCGCCACCTGGCCGCTCGCAAGGCGGAAGTAGCGGTGCTTGCCTTGCGCGACCGACTCGACGAGGCGCTGCTCCTTGAGGCGCGACAGATGCGCGCTGGCGGTCGATGCCGCCACATCAGCGACCGTCGCAAGTTCAGTGGCCGTGCGCGCATGGCCGTCCATCAGGCAGCACAGCATGCGTGCACGGGCGGGCTCGGCAATAGCGCCTGCAAGGCGGGCCAGATCGATGTCGGCGTTTGCATCCATATTTCGATCGTAAGCGAAGTGTGTCTGCAAGAGAAAGCCCACACTCTCGCCATGACACACACAGCGCCACCCAGCGACGCCATCGCGGCCGTCACGCATCCCAACCCCTATCCCTGGTACGCCACGCTGCGAAGCGGGCCGGCGCTGGTCCGCGACGAGCGGCTGCGGCTCTGGGTCGCAAGCCGCGCCGACGTGGTGCGCGACCTGCTGACGAACGACGCGCTGCGCGTACGCCCGGTCGCCGAGCCGGTACCGACTGCCATTGCGGGTACGCCCGCGGGCGAAGTCTTCGGGCAGTTGGTGCGGATGAATGACGGCGAAACCCATACGACGCACAAGCCCGTGCTGCAGCGCGCGCTGGCCGGACTGGATCTCGTCTCTGCACACGAGGCTGCGGGGCGGATCGCGGCGCAGATGCCGCACGCGCCACTGTCCGGCTTCTGCCTTTCGTATCCGGTGCGTGCGGTGGCGCACCTGCTCGGCTTCGCGGATGACGAACTGCCGATCCTGTCCGACTGGATGCGCGAGTTCGTCGCATGCCTGTCGCCGCTTTCGACGCCCGCACAGCTGGATGCCGCAAGCAGCGCCGCTGCGGCGTTGATGGACCGCTTCGCAAGCATCGCGAATGTCCGGCCCGCGCCGCATGGCAGCTTGCTCGCGGCCGTGCAGGCCGAAGCACCGACTCCGCGCTCACGCACGCTGCAAGCCAATCTCGTCGGGCTGATGTCGCAGACCTGCGAAGCGACCGCCGGCCTCCTGGGCAACAGCCTCGCGGCACTGGCGCGCGAGCCGGATCTTCGGCGCAAGCTGGCCTCGCGGTGGGAACTGCTGCCGGCGTTGATCGAGGAAGTCGCCCGCCACGATCCCTCGGTGCAGAACACGCGTCGCTTCGTTGCGCGATCCACCCTCGTCGATGGCAACGTGCTCGCGCCTGGCGACGCGGTTCTGCTCGTGCTCGCAGCAGCAAACCGCGATCCGGCGCTCAACCCCGCGCCAGCGACTTTCGAGCTGATGCGAACCCACCGGCAATCACTCGGCTTCGGCTACGGTCCGCACGCCTGCCCGGGTCAGATGCTTGCGTTCACGATCGCGGCTGCAGGGCTCCGGGCGTTGCTGTCGGGCGGCCTCCGCACCGAAGAGCTTCTCGCGAGCGGATGGGACTACCAGCCATCCGTCAATGCACGGATCCCGCGCTTTCATTGAGGCGCGCGACTTGGGCCCAGGTGCCGGTGTCCGCGAGAAACGGCGACAACTCCGCGCGACCCCAGCGCAGTGGGAGCGCCGACCGGCGATGAAGCGCCGAGACGACCTGCATGCGAAGCAGCCGTTCGGCGCCTTCGAACGCGGTCAGCTCTTCCCCCTCCAACACCACCTCGGCACGCACCGCGACATGAAGAAGATCCCCAGTCTCGAAGTCGATGAACAACAACCCCGCCCGTGGGTTCACAGCGATATTGCCAAGCGTGTTGAAGAAGGTGTTGCCGTTGAAATCCGGCGCGGTCAGCGTGCCGTCGTCCGACACCCGAACGAAGCCTGGCTTACCGCCGCGGTGCGATACGTCGACGCCGTGCGATGCGTCACCGTCCCCCGTCGACGGATGCGCGGTCGCGATGAAGAACGTGTCGGCCTTTTCGATGATGCGCCGGGCCTCGGCATCCAGACGATCCATGCGTCGCGCTTCCAACGCTGAGTGGGCTTCGCCCACGAACACTGGCTCACGCGCCTGGATGTATCGCGGGCAGTTGCCGAAGCTCTGGCGCACTTCAACCGTGAAGCCGCGCGCATCGATTTCGGAGACGATGCCATTCATCCGGTTGCGCCGCCGCGTATGCGGCTCGATGCCAAGAAGGCCGATGGGCGCGCCGGCAACCAGCGCAGCCGAGAGCGGGTCGCCCGCAGCCGCCAGCGCGTCGATGCGAAGGTGGTGCGCGTCCGGTGAGTGCGCGAATCCCGGCGGCGCCGCGAGCACGCTCGCCCACGGCTGACCCGCTTCGTCGAGGCTGCCCGCGATCATGAAGGGCAGTTGCGCGAAGAAGGTGCGGTGCTGGTCCGGCATGAAGTCACGCATGATGCGCGGACCGATCTCGGCAAGCCGTTCAGCGACGCCCTCGCGGGCCTGCAACGCGCGTTCGCCCTCGTGCCAGGGACGGGCGTTCATGCCGCCAACCCGACGCGCGACGCGGCCATCGGCTGGAAGCCCGGCAGCGCCTCGATGCGCGCGAGCCATGCGCGCACGTGCGGATAGTCCGCGAGCGACACATTGCCTTCCGGCGCATGCGCGACATAGCTGTAGTTCGCGACGTCGGCCAGCGTCGGCGATGCACCTGCGAGGAAGGGGCGCGTGGCGAGTTCGTCGTTCATCACGCGCAGCAGATCATGCGATCGCGCAACGATCTCGGCGGGATCCCTGCGCAGGCCGAACAGCACGATGACGCGCGCCGTTGCAGGCCCACCCGCAAGCTGCCCGGCAGCGACCGAGAGCCAGCGCTGCACCTGCGCAGCGCCGACCGGATCACGCGGATACCAGCGCCCCGGATCCTCCGCATAGCGCTCATTCAGGTAGACCATGATCGCGTTGGAGTCGGCCACGGTCACGTCGCCATCCTCGATGACCGGCACCTGTCCGAATGCATTGCGGCGCAGGAATTCAGGTGCGCGATGCGCGCCGGCGCGCATATCGACCTCGATGACTTCGAACGGCAAGTCGAGCAGCGAAAGAAAGAGCCGCACGCGATGCGCGTGGCCGGACAGCGATGCGCTGTAGACCTTGATCGGTTGGGTGGGGCGACTTGCACTCATGTGGTTTCTCCTGACGGGCTTCGATGAGGGCATTCTTGTTTGCTTCCCGCCAAGGAGCAATGGCGCGGACTGCACTTGACTACTCCGATTTCCGGTTTAATCGCGCCATGGACCGACTCAAAGCCATGCACACCTTCGTGCAGATCGCCGACCAGGGCAGCCTGACCAAGGCCGCCGATGCGCTCGATAGTTCGCTTCCCGCCGTCGTGCGCTCGCTTGCGGGACTCGAAGCGCATCTGGGCGTGCGACTGTTCCACCGCACCACGCGCCGCATCTCGCTCACCACCGAGGGCCGCACCTACCTGCAGAGCGCGCGCGAAGTGCTGGCCGCAGCGGATGCGGCTGACCGCGCCCTCACGCAGGGTGCGACCGAGCCCACGGGCCAGCTCACCGTGACTGCGCCAGTGCTCTTCGGCCACATGTACGTTGCGCCGGCCATCGTCCGGTTCCTGCAGCGCTACGACAAGATGCGCTGCAGCGTGCTCCTGCACGACAGGCCGGTGAGCCTGCTGGAAGAAGGCGTCGACGTCGGCATTCGCATCAGCGCGCTGGAGGATTCGTCCCTCGTGGCGCAACAGCTCGGCAGCATCCGCCGCGTGGTGGTCGCGAGCCCCGACTACCTGCGCAGGCATGACCGCCCGAGTCACCCGAACGAGCTGATGAAGGCGAACTGCGTCCGCATCATGCCCACCACCATCGGCCCCTGGCGCTTCCGCGATGGAGGGCGGCCTTTGTCGGTGGCGGTGCAAGGCAACCTGGAGTTCAACCACATCGCGCCCGCCCTGGAGGCGTGCGCGGCAGGCATGGGCTTCGGCAACTTCTTCTCCTACCAGGTGCTGCCATTCATCGCGCAGAAGCGGCTGGAGATC
Source organism: Variovorax sp. Sphag1AA (assembly GCF_014192575.1). Taxonomy (GTDB): domain Bacteria; phylum Pseudomonadota; class Gammaproteobacteria; order Burkholderiales; family Burkholderiaceae_C; genus Variovorax. The sequence goes on from NZ_JACHYC010000005.1 coordinate 380,453, forward strand.
GTGCTCGAAGACTTCGAGCCGCCACCGCGGCCGGTCAGCGTGATCTATCCGCACGCGCGGCTGCTGCCTGCGCGCACGCGGGTCTTCGTCGAATGGATGAAGCAGGAATTCGCCGGCATCCGCCTCTGACGGGCATGCGCCACAATGGGCCGGTGCCCACACCCCTCTTCCAAGCCCACGGGCTGCACAAGCGCTACGGCGAGTCCGTGGTGGTCAACGACCTCTCGTTCGAGATCGCGCCCGGCGAATGCCTCGGCGTGATCGGCCCCAATGGTGCGGGCAAGACGACGACCATCCGCATGTGCCTCGGCCTTACCGCGCCAGACAACGGCACGATCGAAGCACTGGGCGGGCTTTCGATGCCGCGCGATGCGCGCGCGATCAAGGCGCAACTCGGCGTGGTGAGCCAGTTCGACACGCTCGACCCCGACTTCACCTGCGCGGAGAACCTCATGGTCTACGCGCGCTACTTCGGCATGCGGCGCTCGGAGATCATGCCGCGCATTCCGCAGTTGCTGGAGTTCGCGGCGCTGTCGCACAAGGCCGATGCCAAGCCGGGCGAACTCTCTGGTGGCATGCGACGGCGCCTCTCGCTGGCACGCGCCCTGGTCAACGATCCGAAGCTGCTGATGCTCGACGAACCCACCACGGGCCTCGATCCGCAGGCGCGGCATCTGATGTGGGAGCGCCTTCAGGTGCTGCTGCAGCAAGGCAAGTCGATCCTGTTGACGACGCACTTCATGGATGAAGCCGAGCGGCTGTGCTCGCGCTTGCTGGTGCTCGACCACGGGCGCAAGATTGCAGAAGGCCGCCCGCGCGACCTGATCGCGCAGTACCTGGAGCCGGATGTTGTCGAGCTCTATGGCGACGGCGCGCTCGAACTCGCGCATTCACCGCTCAAGGACTACGCAGCCCGTGTGGAAGTGAGCGGCGAGACGGTGTTCTTCTACACCCAGGACGCGCGCGGCCTGATGGCGGCGCTGGGCGACCGCAGCGGCCTGCGCACGTTCCATCGCCCGGCGAATCTGGAAGACCTGTTCCTCAAACTCACGGGACGCCAGATCCGTGAGGATGGCTGACGGTTCCGCGCATTCCTCGAAAGGAGAATGAACGTCATGTCTGTAGTGCTTGATCAGATGCCGCCCACACGCTCCGTCTGGCGCCCGCCCGAGCTCTCCATGCGCTGGTGGCCGGTGTTCCTGCGCAACCTGCTGGTGTGGCGCAAGCTCGCGATTCCGAGCCTGATCGGCAACATCGCCGAGCCGCTGATCTGGCTGGTGGCCTTCGGCTACGGCATGGGTGCGCTCGTGGGGCAGGTCGAGGTGGAAGGCACGCGCATTCCCTACATCCTCTTCCTGGCAAGCGGCTCGATCTGCATGAGCGCGATGAACGCGGCATCGTTCGAGGCGCTCTATTCGGCCTTCTCGCGCATGCATGTGCAGAAGACCTGGGACGGCATCATGAACGCCCCGGTCGGCCTCGACGACGTGGTGCTGGCCGAGATGCTCTGGGCCGGCTTCAAGGCGATCTTCACCACCACCGCGATCCTCTTCGTGATGCTGGGCTTGGGCATCAGTCACACGCCGAAGCTCATCATCGCGTGGCTGGTGCTGGTGGGCTGCGGCATCACCTTCTCGTGCATCGCGCTGATCTTCAATGCGCTCGCGAAGGGCTACGACTTCTTCACCTACTACTTCACGCTCTTCATGACGCCGATGATGTTCCTGTCGGGCGTGTTCTTCCCGCTGGAGCAACTGCCGGCCGTGGTGCGTGCGGTGGCCGCATGGCTGCCGCTGACGAACGCGGTGATGCTGGTACGGCCGCTCTTCATGGACCAGTGGCCCGATGACTGGCTGCGGCATGCGGTGGTTCTTGTCGCCTATACGGTCGCCGCGTACTGGATCGCACTCGGCCTCACGCGCAAGCGCTTCCGGGCCTGATTCACCTTGTCCCGCGGGTGACTGCAAAGGCTGAAGCGGCTCCTAGACTGCGACCGGCCAACAACCACAACCAGGAGACAGCATGAAGCGGATCATCTGCGGCGCCCTCGCGGCATCGGCACTTCTTCTCGGCGCCTGCACCACCGTCGCACCACCCGCGCGGCCGAATGCCTGGGCGGCGCCCGAAGCGATCGTCGCGCCATCGTCCTTCAACGGCGTGCACGGCCTTGCGATCGACAAGCAGGGCCGCCTGCTCGCGGGGTCGGTGGTGGGCAACGCCATGTGGGAGGTCGACCGAAAGACCGGCGCCACGCGCGTGATGATCCCGAGCGTCGAAGGCCAGGCCGACGACATCGCGGTCGGCCCCAAGGGCGAGCTGGCCTGGACCAACTACCTGATGGGCATGCTGCGCATGCGCGACAGCGACACCGCGCCGATGCGCGTGGTCGCGAAGGACCTGCCCGGCCTCAACTCGCTGGACTTCGACCGGCGCAACGGCAAGCTCTACGCGTCGCAGGTGTTCCTCGGCGATGCACTGTGGGAGATCGACCCCGCGGGCCAGAAGGCGCCGCGCCTCATCAAGAAGGACATGGGCGGATTCAACGGCTTCGAGGTGGGGCCGGACGGCATGCTCTACGGGCCGCTGTGGTTCAAGGGGCAGGTGGTGAAGATCGACCCGGCGAACGGCGCGATGACCGTGATCGCCGATGGCTTCAAGATCCCGGCTGCAGCCAACCTCGACGGCAAGGGCAACCTGTGGGTGGTCGATGCGCGCAGCGGCGAGCTGACGCGGGTTGAACTGGCCACCGGTCGCAAGACGGTGGCGAAGCAGCTCAAGCCTTCGCTGGACAACCTCGCGATCGCGCCCGAAGGCACGATCTATGTATCGAACATGGCCGACAACTCGGTCGAAGCCTTCAACCCCGACACCGGCGAGCTGCGCACGCTCACCAGCGGCAAGCTCTCGGTGCCCGCTGGCATGAAGATCGACGGCAACGATCTCTTCGTCGCCGACGTCTTCGGCTTCCGGCAGGTGGATGCGTCCACTGGCGCAGTGCGCGACATCTTCCGCATGCAACGCGATCCGGATCTCGAATACCCGTTCTCGGTCGGCCTGTCGCCGACGCACTTCGCACTGGCCTCGTGGTTCACCGGCACGGTGCAACTGGTCGATCGCAAGAGCCTGAAGACCACTGCCGTGATCCACGGCCTGAAGGCACCCTACGACGCCATCCCGATGACCGACGGCAGCGTGATCTATGCCGAGATCGCGACCGGCAGCATCACGCGCGCCAGCGGCCCGAAGTTCGAGCAGAAGGAAGTCATCGCCAGCGGACTCGGTGGCCCGGTGCAGATGACGCTCGGCAAGGACGGCGCGCTCTACGTCACCGAAGCCGCGGGCAAGCTCACGCGCATCCCGCTCGATGCCAGTGCGCCGCTGCGCGCAGTCGCCGAAGGGCTGGCATTGCCCGAGGGCGTCGCGCAGACGCCGTGGGGCAGTTTCATCGTCGCGGAGAGTGCTGCAAGACGGGTGGTAGAGATCGACCCTGCCACCGGCACACGACGCACCGTCGCGGAAGGGCTGCCCATCGGCCTCGAAGGCGGCCCCGGCTTGCCGCCGCCCTACGTGCCCACGGGCGTCGCGGTGGGCGGCGACGGGACGGTCTACGTGACCGCGGACCGCAACAACGCGCTCTACCGCATCCGCCCGCAGCGCTGAGCCTCCGCCGCTCAGCCGCCAGGCGCAGCCGTGCCGTAGTAGGCGGACAGGGCGGCAACGAGGTGCGTGAAGACCACGCGCACGCGGCCCACGCGACGCAGGTCCTCGTGCATGCTGACCCAGGTGTCGAGCCCATGGCTGAACGCGCGCGGCAGCACCGGCACCAGCTTCGGGTCGCGTGCGGCCACCGCCTTCTGGCAGACGCCGATGCCCAGCCCTGCGCGGATCGCGCTGAGCTGCGCGATCTGGTTGTCGGTGCGGCAACTGAACATCGAGCGCTTGAGGTCGATGCCGAGATCGCGAAACCAGCGCAGCACCCATGTCTCGCGATCGGGCCCGATCAGCGCGAAGCGGGCAAGCTCATCGAGGCTCTTCGGCGTGCCGTGCTTCTTCAGGTAGTCCGCCCGCGCGAAGAAACCGAGTTCGACCATGCCCACGCGCGTTGCGACGAGGGCCGCCTGCGTGGGCTGCGCCATGCGTACCGCGATGTCGGCTTCATGCCGCAACAGGTCCTCGTTGCGGTTGGTCAGGCTCAGTTCGAACGCGAGGCCGGGGTGCTTGCGTTGCAAGCCGGCCAGTATCGAAGGCAGCACTTCGGCGCCTACCACCTCGCTGGAAGTGATGCGCACCGTGCCGGACGCCGCGCCGGTGTCGGCCGACGCTGCACGCGTGAAGGCATCGGCCGCGGCGGCCATGGCTTCTGCATGGCCGCCGAGATCGCGGGCCGCATCGGTCGGTGTCAGGCCGGAGGGCGAGCGAGTGAAGAGCGCGACACCGATGGAGCGCTCCAGCGCGTCGAGGCGGCGCCGCACCGTGGGTTGCGCCACGCCCATCGCGCGCGCGGCGGCGGAGAGGCTGCCTTCTCGCAGCACGGCCAGAAAGGCGCGCTGGCTTTCCCAATCCAGTGAATTCGGGTTCATACATTTCATACTAGCCGCCTGCACAGTTAAGACAATTGTGTTTATCCATGCCTGGCCGAAGAATCGCTTCATCGGCAACACAAAAGGAAGCAGTCATGGAAAGAGGTACGGCCCTGGTGCTGGGCGCAACGGGCGGCATCGGCGGGGAAACCGCGTCAGCGTTGCTGCGGCGGGGCTGGAAGGTGCGGGCGCTGGCCCGCGATCCGGCGAAGGCGGCGGCGCAGTGGCCCGCGGGCACCCTGCGGCCGGAATGGGTCTCGGGTGATGCGATGGACGCCGACAGCGTCATCGCCGCGGCGCGCGGCGCCGACCTGATCGTGCATGCGGTCAACCCGCCCGGCTATCGCAACTGGGAAACGCTGGTGCTGCCCATGCTCGACAGCACCGTGCGCGCGGCCGAAGCCAGCGGCGCGCGGATCGTGCTGCCGGGCACGGTTTACAACTACGGGCCCGACGCTTTCCCCGACCTCGTCGAAAGCGCTCCGCAGAACCCCATCAGCCGCAAGGGGGCCATCCGCGTGCAGATGGAGCAGCGCCTGCGCGATGCAGCGGCGCGTGGCGTGCGCTCGCTCGTGGTGCGCGCCGGCGATTTCTTCGGGCCACGGGCGGGCAACAACTGGTTCGCGCAGGGGCTGGTGAAACCGGGCAAGCCGATCTCGGCAATCGCCGATCCGGCTCGCCGAGGCGTCGGCCACCAATGGGCGTACCTGCCGGACGTGGCCGAGACCATCGCGCAACTCGTCGAACGCGAGAGCGCGCTCACCGTCTTCGACACCTTCCACATGGAGGGCCACTGGGATGCGGACGGCACGCGCATGCAAGCGGCCATCCGGCGCGCGAGTGGCCGGCCCGACCTCCCGGTGAAGCGCTTTCCGTGGTGGCTCGTGGCGCTGGCCTCGCCCTTCGTGCCGATGTTCCGCGAGCTGCGCGAGATGCGGTACCTCTGGCAGAAGCCGGTTCACCTGCGCAATGGCCGTCTGGTGGCGCTGCTGGGCAGCGAGCCGCACACGCCGCTCGACGCCGCGGTCGGCGCGACGCTCGAAGGGCTGGGCTGCCTGGAGGCGACCCGCCCGCACGGAAAGCGGCAGCCGGCGTAACACCCTGTAGCCACTTCCCGCAAGCGCGCCAAGCCGGGCGCGCCCTACAGTCTCCGGATCGACCGGAGACAGGCATGCAGTACACCCACGAACACCTCGAGATCCAGAAGACGCTGCGCCGCTTCATCGACGAGGAAATCAATCCGCATGTCGACGAATGGGAGGCGGCCGAGCAGTTTCCGGCGCATCAGGTCTTTCGGAAGCTGGCCGCGCTTGGGCTGCTGGGGCTGAACAAGCCCGAGGTGTACGGCGGCTCGGGCCTGGACTATTCCTACGCGATGGCGATGGCCGAGGCGCTGGGCCATGTGAGCTGCGGCGGCGTTCCGATGGCGATCGGCGTGCAGACCGACATGTGTACGCCGGCGCTCGCGCGCTTCGGCAGCGATGCGCTGCGTCGCGAATTCCTCGTGCCCGCGATCGCGGGAGAGACGGTCGGCTGCATCGGCGTGAGCGAACCCGGCGCCGGCAGCGACGTCGCGGGCCTGAAGAGCCACGCACGCAAGGACGGCGGCGACTACGTCATCACCGGCCAGAAGATGTGGATCACCAACAGCCTGCAGGCCGACTGGATGTGCATGCTCGTCAACACGAGCGATGGCCCGGTGCACCGGAACAAGTCGCTGGTGCTGGTACCGATGAACACGCCAGGCATCACCAAGGCGAAGAAGATCCGCAAGATCGGCATGCATTCGAGCGACACCGGCCTCATCTACTTCGACGAGGTGCGCGTGCCGCAGCGCTATCGCGTCGGCGAGGAAGGCCAGGGCTTCGTCTACCAGATGCAGCAGTTCCAGGAAGAGCGCCTGTGGTGCGCCGCCAGCTCGCTGCTGCCGATGGACGAATGCATCGCGGACACCATCGAATGGGCGCAGCAGCGCAAGCTCTTCGGGGGCACGCTGGCCGACCAGCAGTGGGTGCAGTTCAAGCTCGCCGAACTCAAGACCGAGGTCGAGGCGCTGCGCGCCCTCACCTATCGCGCCTGCGAGCTCTATGTGCAAGGCCAGGACGTGACCGAGCTCGCCTCGATGGCCAAGCTCAAGACCGGGCGCCTCACGCGCGAGGTTGCAGACACGTGCCTGCAGTTCTGGGGTGGCATGGGCTTCACCTGGGAGAACCGCGTCTCGCGCCTGTATCGCGATGGGCGGCTGGGCTCGATCGGCGGCGGCGCGGACGAGGTGATGCTCGGCATCCTCGCGAAGACGATGGGCATTGCGAAGCGGCCGGCGAGGGAGTGAAGTTCAGCGGGACGAAGCCGCCGCTGCAGCAGCGGCTGCGCGCAGCTTGTCCTTCTTGCTCGGTCGCTTCCCCTTGATGCCACCCGTGCCTGCGTCGGCGGGCGGCGCGGCTTCCACCGGCTCGAATCCCGCCACGCGTTCACGCGGCACCGTCAGGCCTTGTCGTTTCTCGATGAGCCTGAAATGCGCTTCGGTGGCGGCACCGACGAAGCTCACGGCCAGGCCGCTCTGGCCGGCGCGGCCGGTGCGGCCGATGCGGTGCACGTAGTCGACGGCCGAACGCGGAAGGTCGTAGTTGACGACCACCGGCAACTGGACGACATCAATCCCCCGCGCCGCCAGATCGGTCGCGATCACCGCCTTGACACGGGACGCCTTGAAATCCGCGAGCACCTGCGTGCGCTTGCGCTGGCTCAGCAGGCCATGAAAAGCCTCGGCCTCGACGCCCGCCTTGCGCAGCTTGCCGGCCACGATCTCTGACGCATGCTTCGTCGCGACGAAGACAAGCACGCGCGACCAACCGCTCTTCTCGATGAGCTCCCGCAGAAGCTGCGTGCGCCTTGCCGGATCGACCTCGATCGCGCGCTGCAGGATCGTGGCCTCCGCGGTCTTCTCCTCTGTGCTCTCCACGTGCACCGGGTCATGAAGCTGCGCTTCGACCAGCGACTGGATCGTCTGCGGAAAGGTGGCCGAGAACAGCAGGTTCTGCCGACGCGCCGGCAGCAGCGCGAGGATGCGCCCGAGTTCGTCCGCAAAGCCGAGGTCGAACAGCCGGTCGGCCTCGTCGAGCACGAGCATCGACACCCCCGACAGCCGAAGCGCCCGACGATCGACCAGGTCGAGCAAGCGGCCCGGCGTGGCGATCATGACGTCGGCGCCACCGCGCAGGGCCATCATCTGCGGATTGATCGACACGCCACCGAACGCGACGGCGATCTTCGGACGCACCGGCAGGTGCTGGGCCAGGCCACGCATCGCCTCGCCGACCTGCGCCGCGAGTTCCCGCGTGGGCACCAGCACCAGTGCGCGCAGCACACGGGGTGCCTGCGGCGCCTGCTGCGCGAGTCGCTGGAGCAGTGGCAGCGCAAATGCCGCGGTCTTGCCGGAGCCAGTGCGTGCCGCGCCAAGCACGTCGCGCCCTTGCAGGATCGGTGGAATGGCTTCGCGCTGGATGGCGGTGGGCGTGGCGTAGCCCCTGTCGGCAGCGGCGCGCAGCAGGGCGGGGTCGAGCCCCAGGGTTTCGAAAGACATGGTGGATTGGAACAGAGCCTTGGACGCAGATGAATGGGGCCGTAGAGAATCCAGCCATGCACGGCCACGCCAACCCCGACACCCATCCCGCGCTGCGGCGCCGCGACGGCGGCGAAGCGAAGGTCACCTCCGAGGAGCTGTTCTTCGACCTGGTGTACGTCTTCGCGGTCACGCAGCTTTCGCACTACCTGCTCGGCCACCTCACGCCGCTGGGTGCGCTCGAGACGCTGCTCTTGTGGTTCGCGGTGTGGCTCGGCTGGCAGTACACGGCCTGGGTGACCAACTGGTTCGATCCGCGAACCACCTCCGTGCGACTTTTGCTTTTCGCCGTGATGCTCGTGGGCCTCGTGATGTCGGCAGCGATCCCGGGCGCCTTCGCGGAACGCGGGGCGACGTTCGCGGCGGCCTTCGTCACGATCCAGGTCGGGCGATCGCTCGCGGTCTGCCTGATGGTGCGCGAGCCACACGTGCTCGCGGCCAACTTCCAGCGCATCCTGTGGTGGAACTGCATCGCGGCGGTGTTCTGGATCGGAGGCGCATTCGCGGCCGGGCCCGCACGGCTCGGCTGGTGGGCAGTCGCGGTCGCGTGCGAATACATCTCACCGATGTTCGGCTTCCGCCTGCCGGGGCTGGGGCGCTCACGGACGTCGGACTGGACCATCGAAGGCGGCCATCTGGCCGAGCGCTGCCAGCTCTTCGTGATCATCGCGCTGGGCGAGTCGATCCTCATCACCGGCGACACCTTCGCCAAGACCCAGGCACTGGGCACGCTCTCGACCGTCGCGTTCCTCTGTGCCTTTGTCGGCAGCCTCGCGATGTGGTGGCTGTACTTCGACACCAGCAGCGCGGATGGCAGCCACGTGATCGAGCATTCGGAAGACCCGGGCCGCATTGGCGCCCTCTTCCACTACGTGCACGTGCTGCTGGTGGGTGGGATCATCGTCACGGCCGTGGGCAACGAACTCGTCATTGCGCATCCGCATGGACACACGGATCTCGCCGAACTGATCGTGATGGTCGGCGCGCCGGTCGCCTATCTGCTCGGCAACGGGCTCTACAAGCGCATCGTGTACGGACGCTTCCCGGTGTCGCACATCGCGGGCCTGCTCGCCTGCCTAGTGTTGATCGCGATCGCATCGAAGCTCGATCTGCTGACGATGAATGTGCTGACCTCGCTCATCGTCATCGGTGTCGCCGCTTCCGATACCCGCACGAGCCGCGCAAGGCGGAAGGCGCAGCAAGCGGCAGTCGCACCATGAAGCCCGAAGACCTCGAAAAGCTCGTCACCCTCGAGATGCCCTTCGGCAAGTACAAGGGCCGCGTGATCGCCGACTTGCCCGGCAACTACCTGAACTGGTTTGCGCGCGAAGGCTTTCCCAAAGGGGAAATCGGGCGACTGCTCGCGCTGATGCAGGAGATCGATCACAACGGCCTCAAGGGCCTGCTTGCACCCTTGCGCCGCAAGAACTGAAGGCCCGCGGACGGTACGTGGAAGTGCGTACAAATCGAGTCAGTTAAAAGTCAGGTACGCAGGATGACTCTTCTCGAATTCATAAGAACGAGGGTCGAGAGACAAGAGACATGCGTATCAAGAGTCAAGCAGACTTCTATTCAGGCGTCATGTTCATGGCCGCAGGCGCGGCCTTCGCGATAGGCGCTACCTCCTACACCATCGGCGACGGCGCTCGCATGGGGCCGGGCTACTTTCCACTCATGCTGGGCATCCTCCTGGCGATCCTCGGGGCAGCGGTGCTGTTCCAGTCGCTGGTGGTCGAGACGGTCGACGGCGACCCGATCGGCAAGTGGGCATGGAAGCCGCTGTTCTTCGTGCTGGCGGCCAACCTCGCATTCGGCGTGCTGCTCGGCGGACTGCCGAGCATCGGCGTGCCGGCGATGGGCATGATCATCGCGATCTACGCGCTGACGATCATCTCGAGCCTCGCGGGAGAGCACTTCAATCTGAAGGACGTGCTGATCCTCGCAACCATCCTGGCAGCCGGCAGCTACGTCGCCTTCATCTGGGCGCTGAAGCTGCAGATCCAGGTGTGGCCCACCTTCATCTCGGGTTGAGGAGGCTGCCATGGAACTCGTCCAGAACCTCGCGACCGGCTTCGGTGTCGCGTTCACGCTGACCAATCTCCTCTACTGCCTGATCGGCTGCATCCTCGGCACGCTGATCGGCGTGCTGCCGGGCATCGGCCCGGTCGCGACCATCGCGATGCTGCTGCCGGCCACCTATGCGCTGCCGCCTGTGTCGGCGCTGATCATGCTGGCCGGCATCTACTACGGCGCGCAGTACGGCGGCTCCACCACCGCGATCCTGGTCAACCTGCCGGGCGAATCGTCCTCGGTGGTGACCTGCATCGACGGCTACCAGATGGCACGTCAGGGCCGTGCGGGTCCGGCGCTGGCAGCGGCCGGTCTCGGCTCGTTCTTCGCGGGCTGCGTCGGCACGCTGATCCTGGCCGCGTTCGCGCCGCCACTGACCGAGCTGGCCTTCAAGTTCGGCCCGGCAGAGTACTTCTCGCTGATGGTGCTGGGCCTGATCGGCGCCGTGGTGCTGGCTTCGGGCTCGCTGCTCAAGGCGGTGGCGATGATCGTGCTGGGCCTGCTGCTCGGCATCGTCGGCACCGACGTGAATTCGGGCGTCGCACGCTTCAGCTTCGATGTGCCGGAACTCACCGACGGCATCGGCTTCGTGGTGATCGCCATGGGCGTCTTCGGCTACGGCGAAATCATCGGCAACCTCTCGCAGCCGGACGAGGAGCGCGAGGTGTTCACCTCCGAGGTGAAGGGCCTGTGGCCGACCAAGGAAGACTTCAAGAACATGGCGCCCGCCGTGCTGCGCGGCACCACGCTCGGCTCGGCGCTCGGCATCCTGCCGGGCGGCGGCGCGCTGCTGGCTTCGTTCGCCGCCTATGCGCTCGAAAAGAAGATCCGCATGCGCCCCGGCGAGATCGCCTTCGGCAAGGGCAACATCCGCGGCGTCGCATCGCCCGAGTCGGCCAACAACGCCGGCGCGCAGACGTCGTTCATCCCGCTGCTGACGCTGGGCATTCCGCCGAACGCCGTGATGGCGCTGATGGTGGGTGCGATGACCATCCACAACATCCAGCCGGGCCCGCAGGTGATGAGCAGCAACCCCGAACTCTTCTGGGGCCTGATCGCCTCGATGTGGATCGGCAACGCCATGCTCGTGATCCTGAACCTGCCGCTGATCGGCATGTGGATCAAGCTGCTGACAGTGCCCTACAAGTTCCTGTTCCCGGCCATCGTGCTGTTCTGCGCGATCGGGGTGTACTCGACCAACAACAACACCTTCGACATCTGGATGGTCGCGGCCTTCGGCTTCATCGGCTATCTGTTCATCAAGCTCCGCGCCGAGCCCGCACCGCTGCTGCTGGGCTTCATCCTCGGGCCGATGATGGAAGAGAACCTGCGCCGTGCGCTGCTGTTGTCGCGCGGGAGCTGGGCCGTCTTCGTCACGCGGCCGCTGTCGGCGGGGCTGCTTCTGGCAGCGTGTCTGCTGCTGGGGATCGTGCTGCTGCCTGCGGTCAAGTCGAAGCGCGAAGAAGCCTTCGTCGAGGACTGACGCAAAGAACAAAAACGGATCTGCGTATGCGGATCCGTTCGTTCGGCAGACGGGAGCCCCCGCCCACAATCGGGCTTCGCCTTCGAGGGCGAGTGTCTCCTGGTCGCTGATGGCGACGCAGTTTCAACGGGTCCTTCGGGACCCGTTTTTTTTCTTGCGGGCTCTAAACTGCGCAACCGATGTGACTCTCGTTGGAGGCTGCGCATGAAACGCTGGTTGATTCAAGGCGCCGTGATCTGCGCCCTCTCGCTGTCGGTGTCGGGTTGCTATTACCCGCCGGTCGCGTATCCCGCGTCGACCCCTGCAAGCTTCGACCGCTCGTTCAGCGCGGCTTCGAACGCCATGCGCGAACAGGGCCTCACGATCCGCTCCGAAGACCGCGCCAACGGCACCATCGTCGGCACCCAAGGCAATGGGACCGTCACGGCCAGCGTGCGCCAGCAGGCCGACGGGAGCGTGCGTGTGCAGTTCGACGCCAACGGGCCGCGCGATCCCAACCTGATCGACCGCGTCTCGCGCAGCTACGACCGGTACATGGGCCGATAGGGATCCCGAAACCGTCGACGGACGCGCTTGTTTCGAGAACGCGAACAATCCGTTCGCGGGTTTACCCTTAGTCGCAGGGGTGAAGGCCACGAGAATTCGCGGCAGGCGCGCACGCGCCAACCGATAAACCTCAACCCTCACCTCGATCATGAAGAAGAACCTCCTCGCCATCGCAGCCCTCGGCCTGATCGCCGCAGCCGCCCAAGCCGAAACCTACGACGGCGTGAACCAGTTCGTTTCCACCAAGAGCGCCGACGCTGCTCGCGCCGAAGCCGTTGCAACGGCAAGCGCACCCGACCAGAACGTGGTGCCCGGTTCGCGCGGCGCGCTCCCCTTCAAGTCGGTCGCCGACAGCGCGAAGGTGCGTGCGGAAGCCGTCTCCACCGCCTACGCTTCGGACACGAACGTGGTGCCCGGCTCGCGCGTGAACAGCAAGGTGATCTCCACCTTCAAGAACCCGGGCCTGAACAACGCCGCCGTCGCCGCCAAGTAATCGGCCGCAAGCGAGCAACAAAAAAGCCGGATGGGCCATGTGCCCATCCGGCTTTTTCTTTGGCGTCGGGCCGGCGCCTACCAGTTGACGCGCAACCCGACCGAGCCCTGCACGCCGCTCTTGAGTCGCTGATCGCCGCCGGAATCGAAGAGCTGGCCCACTTCGCCGTACACGCTGGTCGACGCGTTGAGTTGCAGCGTCGCGCCCACCGCCACCTCGGTGGTCGTGTAGCCAGTGCGCGAGCTGATGTCGGTGGATGCGGCTGGGCCGATGAAGCGCGCCACGTCGGTGCCGCTGCCGGCGTGATAGACGTTGAAGCGCGCATACGGCTGGAGCATGCCCGCGCCGGTTGCGATCTCGCCCTTGACGCGCACACCGGCGCGCAACAGCCAGCCGTTCTCGCTGTCGTTCTGAACCAAAGCACCGGAGATGAGGGTGTCGTCCAGGCTCAATTGCCTGTGAGCGACCTGCAACTGCGGCTCGATGGTCCACCCCGGCGCTAGTGCGAAGGCCTGCCCCACTTCGAGCGAGGCGAGGAAGCCGCTGCCCTTGCCGTCCACCGGAAGGGCCGACACCGGATTGACCGTGTAGCGATGGCGCGAGCCCTGCAGCACCGCATCGGCGTAGAAGCCGCCTTCCGTCATGTACGTGCCATAGACGCCGAGGTATTGGCTGCGCAGGTCGTTGTAGCCCACGGACAGATTGCTGATGCCGCGAGCGAAACCGTTCACGTCGACATTGCCGTCGAGCTGGCCGGCGTAGACGCCCGCGCGCCAGCGGCCGTCGGCCCAGAGGTCGGTGCCGGCCTGGAAGCCGTTGAGCCGACCTTCGCTCGATGGATTCACGGTGCCGTCCTGCCGGATATCCATGTCGGTGCTGACGACGCGACCCCACGCACGGCGCTGGCCCGCAGCCGGCGGCGTCGCACCGCCGGCGACCACGTCGGTGTCGCCGATGCGCTGGTGCATGTTGCCGAGCATCGCGGTGTCGGCCTGGCGAAGCTGCGCCGGCAGAGCGGCGAAGAGCGGCACTTCGGCGCGGTACATGGGAACCACGACCGCTGCCGCTGCCGGCGTCGGTGCAGACGCCGCCTGTGCGGTCGTTGTCGTGGGCGATGTCGATGTCTGCGGGGTGGTGGGCGCCACAACCGTGATCGTGTTGCTCAGATAGGCCGCGGTGCCGGTCGTGTCCAGCCGGTACTGGTAGGCGCCCGCGGCCACGGGCGCGGCAAGCGCGAACGCGCCGGCCTGGATGCTGCCGCCGTTTTCGGTGCTGATGATCTCGATGCCGTTGCCCGTCGTCTGCGCGCCCAGGCCGCCCAGGTTGGTCACGAGCACGCCCGTCGCGCCGCTGGCGATGGCGGTCGCGCCGCGCAGCACCAGCCGGTCGGTGGCGCTTCCGTCGGTGCCGAGCGCCGTGCCCACGCGCAAGGTGCCGCCGTTGCCGACCCACGGACCGGTGACGGTCAAGGTGGTGCCCGGCGTCGCGCCGACCAGCGACACCGTGCCCGCGTTGGTGACGGACTGCACCGTCTGGCTGAAGCCCGCCAGGTCCAGCGTCGCACCCGCCGCGACGGTGTATGCCGATGCCGAGCTGAAGGTGTTGGCCGCGCCAGCGCGCAGCGTGCCCGCTGCCACGTCCGTCGCGCCGGTGTAGTTGTTGGCGCCGGTGAGCGTCAGCGCGCCCGTGCCTTGCTTGGTGAGGAAGCCGGCGCCCGTGATCGCGCCGGCCACCGTGGCGTTGAACGCGCCGGTGTCGATCACGGGATCGTTCGTGCCCGTGAGGCGCACTGCGTTGCTGATCGTGAGGCCGTCCGCCGCGAAGCCGAGCGTGGTGCCGTCGTCCATCGCCAGCTCGCCCGTGCCGAGCGCGGTGTTGCTGCCGACGTTCAGGCGCCCCTGCTTGAGCGCGGTGCCGCCGGTGTAGGTGTTGTTGCCGCTGAGCGTGAGCGCGCCGGTGCCGGTCTTGGTCAGCTCTGCACCGCCCGAGATCACGCCGGACCAGCCCATGTCGTTGCCGTTGGTGTCCACCGTCGCGGCGCCGTTCATGATGAGCGCGTTGGATGGGTTCTGGCCGGCTGCGCCCGCGCGGATGGTCGCGGTCGCGGCGCTGTCGATGACGACTGCGCCGGTCAGCGAGCCGCCGCTGAGCGTGAGCGAATTGGTGCCGCCGGTGAACTGCACGGCCGCAGCGCGGGTCGTGCCATCGCCGCCCAAGCCGCCCGAGATGGTTCCGCTGTTGGTGATGTCGAGACTGGCGCCAAGGATGCCGACGCCGCCAGCGCCGTTTGCACCGCTGGGGCCGCCATTGCTGTTCACGCCGCCGACGCCGCCGTTGCCGCCCGTGATGGAGCCTGCGTTGGTGATCGAGGCGCCCGCGCCTTGCGACCACAGGCCGATACCGCCGTCACCGCCACCGCCCGGCGCGCCGGTGCCCCCGCCTCCGCCGCCTCCCACGCCGCCCGCGCCCCCGGCGCCACCCAGGATGGCGCCACCGGCGTTGTTGCTCAAGGTCCCGCGATTGCCGGAGAAGACCACACCGAACCCACCTTCACCGCCGCCGCCGCCCGTCGCGTTGTAGTACGCAGCGGTCTCGGAGCCACCAGCACCACCGGCGCCGCCGATGATCGAGCCGGTATTGGTGAAAGGAGCCGTGGCGCCGCCGATGCTGATGAACAATCCACCGCCGCCACTGCCGCCGCCGCCGGCCTGCGAGTGGGCATCCCCGCCCTTGCCGCCCGCGCCGCCGAGGATCGACCCGCCGAGTGACCACGCGTACAAGGGAGAAGCGAGCGTGACGCCATAGCCACCGGCACCCCCTCCGCCCGCGGCCCAGTCGCCATCGCCGCCGTTGCCACCGCTACCACCCGCGAAGACCCCATAGGCGCCACCAAGGTTGCTCGGAAACTGATCGCCCACAACGCCTGCACCACCTCCACCACCATAGCCATTGGCCACGAACCGGCTCTCCCCATCCGCACCGCTTTGGCCGGCGTATGCACCGGCAGCGCCGCCCACCCCGGCGGTCCCGCCGTACACGCCACCGCTGTTCGCGCTGGTGCCTGCGGTCGAAGTCGATTCGTTCGCCGAGCCCCCCGTGCCGCCGTAGGCCCCCACGCCGGAGTCGTTCAGGGCACCCGCGCCGCCCTGCCCGTTGCTTCCCCCGCTTCCCGCGTAGTAATGGAGGTTGCCTTGTGCACCGGCCGACACGCCTCCCGCGCCGCCCGCAGCCAGCGCAGGACCGGCCCACAGTCCGACGACAACGGCGGCTGCGGCACAGACGCTGCCCACGCTGGCTGTGCGCGCGTGCCCACGCGCGTTTTCAGGGGCGGCAACCCAAGTGGAAAGAGCCGGATTCCAGAGCGTGCGAAAGGTCTTGTTCATGGCGGGAAGTGAAGCAATTCGTTCTAAAACGGTAGCAAATGTAATTCATTTGTATCAACTGATGCCGTGAGTTTGTTCACGCTCGAGTCGGATGCGGTGCTGCCCATACTCCCTGCTCCCCTTGCTCGACAGGAGCGCGGCATGGCAGCAATCGAGACCGACTACCTCGTGATCGGCACCGGCGGCAGCGCGATGGCGTTCGTCGACACGCTGCTCACCGAGGACCCGGAAGCGCGGATCGTGATGGTCGACCGCCACCACCGTCCCGGCGGCCAGTGGAACGACGCCTATTCCTTCGTGCGCCTGCATCAGCCCGCCGCCTGGTACGGCGTCGCGTCGTACGAGTTGAGCGACTGGCACCGCGAGACCTCCGGCTTCAACACCGGGATGTGGAGCCTCGCGTCCGGCCCTGAAGTGCTCTCGCATTTCGAGCACGTGATGAAGCACCGCTTTCTTTCCAGCGGCCGCGTGCAGTGGCTTCCGAAGTGCGAATGGCTTGGCGCGGAAGACGGCGTGCATCGCGTCCGCTCCCTCATGGCCGGCGAGGCACGCACGGTGAAGGTTCGCCGCAAGCTGGTGAACGCGACGCACGCACGCATCGAAGTGCCCTCCACCCATCCGCCGAAGTACACGGTGGCGCCGGGCGTGACCTGCATTCCGCTCAACGGGCTGCCCGCAGTGACGCGCGCCTATGCGAACTACACCGTCGTCGGCGCGGGCAAGACCGGCATGGATGCCTGCATCTGGCTGGTGGAGAACGGCGTGCCGCACGAACGCATCCGCTGGGTGGTGCCGCGCGACCCGTGGATGATGGACCGCGCCAACCTGCAGCCCGGCCCCGACGGCTGGCGACGCAACTTCGCGTACTCGATGGCGCAGTTCGATGCGATGTGCGACGCCACGGATCTGGCGGACCTGTTCCACCGGCTCGAGGAAAGCGGTGCTCTGATGCGCATCGACCCCGAGGTGAAGCCCTCCACCTACCGATGCGCCGTGGTCTCGCGCGGCGAACTCGCACAACTTCGGCGGATCGGCGAGGCGGGCGGCATCGTGCGGCTCGGCCGCGTGCGCAGCATCGAGCCTTCACGCATGGTGCTCGACCGCGGCGAGCGCGCGTCGGACCCCGACACGCTCTACATCGACTGCTCGGCGTCGGCCATCCAGCCGCTGCCGGACGTGCCGATCTTCGAGCCGGGCACGATCAATCTGCTGATGGTGCGCTTCTGCCAGCCCCTGATGAGCGCAAGCGTGATCGCGTGGGTCGAGGCGCACGTCACCGACACGGCCGAGCAGAGCACCCTTTGCAGGGCCGTACGAGGACCAGAGCGGCCTGCCGATTTCATCTACATGTGGGTCGAAACGCTCGCGAACGCCGCGCGGTGGCGGCAGAACCCGGAACTCATGGGCTGGCTGTCGAAGTGCCGCCTCAACGCGCAGGCCGTGATCCTGAGGGGCGTCGAGGTGACGCCCGAGGTGAAGGACAAGCTCGGGGCCATCGCAGCGCGGGCGGCGCAGGCCACGGCGCGCTCGCCCGAGCTCCTCGCGATGGCGGCGGCGTCCGCCAGCTAGGCAGCAGCCGCCGGCACGACCCGCCAGGCCGGCACCTTGCGCTGGAAGCCCTTGAGCTCCAGTTCGCCGGCTTCCCCGAAACGCCATTCGCCGTCGAACGCCGGGTCCTGCAACGCGCCGTGCACGCGCTGCGAGACTAGGATCTCGCCCCCCGCAGCCTCCCCACACAGCCGCGCCGCGAGGTTGGTGACGGTACCGATCGCGCCGTAGTCGATGCGCCCGTCGAAGCCGATGCCACCGAGCGTCGCGAACCCCTGCGCGATGCCGACGCCCATGTGCAGGTCGTAGCCGCGGCGGCTCCACTGGTTGCACAGTGCCACCATCTCGCGCTGCATCCGCACCGCCATGCGCAGGGCGCGCGCAGGCGCATCGGGCACGGGCTGCGGGTCGTTGAAGAAGATCATCATCCCGTCGCCGGAAAAGCGCTCCAGCGTGCCCTGGTGCTCGATCACGAGCCGGCCCATTGCCGCGTGGTACTGCGCGAGCACCGCCATCACTTCCTCGGGGTCCGCGGTCTCGGTGAAAGCGGTGAAGCCGCGCAGGTCGAGAAACACCACCGTGATCTCGCGCCGGTGGCTCTTGAGCGGATCGTCCGTGCCGCCCGCGAGGATCGCCTCCGCCAACTGCGGCGAGAAGAAGCGCTTGAGCTGGCCCACCCGTTCGAGCTGCTGCACGCTCTCGGCCACGCGCTGCTCCAGCGTGTTGTTCCACGCCTGCAGTTCGGTCCGCTGGCGTTGCACCTCGTCATAGAGCGTCTTCACGCGCAGCAGCGATCGCACCCGCGCCATCAGTTCCGCCTGGTGGATCGGCTTGCTCAGGAAATCGTCGGCGCCTGCATTCAGCCCGTTGACGCGTTCCCGCTCGGGGTCGAGCGCGGTGACCAGCACCACCGGCAGCACCGTGAAGTGCGGGTCGGCACGGATCGCGCGGCACACGTCGTAGCCGTTCATGCCCGGCATCATCACGTCGAGCAGCACGAGGTCCGGCGGATCGGCCGCGAGGCTCGCCATTGCCTGCTCGCCGGATGTCGCCGTGGTCGTCCGGTAGCCGCGCGCGGTGAGGATGTCGGTCAGCAACTTGACGTTGCTGGGCACGTCATCCACCACGAGGATGTGCGCATTCATGTCTGTCGCCCTTCGTTGAGCAGTCGCTCCACCACCGCCAGGAACGGCTTGAGCGAGATCGGCTTGGTGAGGTACGCATCGAAGCCCGAGCTGGCGATCACGCGCTGGTCGTCCGGCATCACCGATGCCGACACCGCGATGACGGGCACCGCATCGAGCGCGCGTTCCTCGCGCAGCCGCTGCAGCACCGCGATGCCATCCATGCCGGCGAGCTGGATGTCCATGAGGACGAGGTCGGGCGGGCTCTCGATGGCGAGGCGTGCGCCATCCACGCCATTGGTGGCCTCGCGCGTGGTGTAGCCGTAGTGCTGGAGGATGTCGCGCACCAGCTTCATGTTCTTCTCGTTGTCCTCGATGATCAGGATGGTGCTCATTCGACGGCCTCCGCATGCTTCAGGGGCAGCAGCAGCGTGAACGTCGCGCCCTCGCCCAGCCGGCTCGCGACCGTCAGCGTGCCGCCGTGAAGCTCCGCGAATCGCCGCGCGAGCGACAAGCCCAGCCCCGTGCCTTCGGCCTTGCGCAGATAGTCGCCGCCGACCTGCTTGAACTCGTCGAAGATCAGCGCGTGGTCTTTCGGTGCGATGCCCACGCCGGTGTCCGTCACGCAAACCTCGGCCGCCGGATGGCCGGCGGATTCGATCCGACGCGCAGTCACGCGTACCTGCCCGCCCGAATGCGTGAACTTCACCGCGTTGGAAAGCAGGTTCACCATGATCTGCTTGACCTTGCGTGCATCGGCGACCCACTCCTGGAGCCCTTCACCGACCTCCAGCGTGAGTCCGAGCCCGTTGCGCTGCGCGCGTTCGCGCACGAGTGTGAGTGCGTTTTCGAGCAGGAGGCCGAGGTCGAAGCTGCTGAGGTCGAGCTCCATTCGGCCGGCCTCGATCTTCGACAGGTCGAGCACGTCGTTGATGAGCGTCAGCAGGTGCTGGCCCGACGAGTGGATGTCGCGCAGGTATTCCATCTGCTTGTCGTTGACCTCGCCGAACATGCGCTCCACCAGCACTTCCGAGAAACCGATGATCGCGTTCAGCGGTGTGCGCAGTTCGTGCGACATGTTCGCAAGAAACTCCGACTTGTGCTGGTTGGCGATTTCGAGCTGGTGGCTCTTGTCCTCGATCTCCTGGAAAAGCCGCGCGTTCTGCAGCGCGATCACCGCCTGGTCCGCAAAGGTCTCGACCAGCCGGATCTCGACGCGCGAGAACGGCTGCACTTCCTTGCGGATGACCGCGATGACGCCGACCGATGCACCCTCGCGGATCATCGGCACGCCCAGCACGGTGCGGAAGCCGTGGCGCGATTGCGGCTCGCGCGAATCGGGGAATTCGGCGTCGAGCTCGCTCACCACGTCTTCGGCGTGCACCGTGCGGCGATCGACGAAGGCGCGGCCGACCACCGATCCGCGCGTCAGCGGCAGCACCTCGTCCCGGCCCGCGACCACATCGCCAGTCGCGCCGAGGTAGCCGGTCATCGATCGCAGGTGGTCGCCCTCGGGCAGCCAGATCCGGCATCCGTAGGCCTTGCAGAGCGTGGCCGAGCGCTCGGCCACTGCCGACAGCACCGGCCGCAGGTCGGTCGGCGAACGGCTGATGACGCGGAGGATCTCGGCCGTCGCGGTCTGGTGTTCGAGCGCCGCGCTCAGCTCAGCAGTGCGGCGCTCGACCTTGCGTTCGAGCCCGCCGTAGTACTCGCGCAGCTTGGCCGACATGCGATTGAACTGCTCGGCAAGCCCTTCGAGTTCGTCGCCGGTATTGACCACGATCTGCTGGTTGAGATCCCCCTGCCCGATGTGCCGCGCGCCACGCGCGAGCGTGCGGATCGGCCGCACCATGCTGCGCGCCAGCACCGAAGCCGCCACCGCCGAGATCAGCAGGCCCGCGAGCAGCAGCACCGCGGCACGCAGGAAGGAGGCGTTGAGCTTGGCGTAGACCTCACCGATCGGTTGCTCGACGAACACCTTCCAGCCCAGCGGCTTGATGGGCGCCATCGATGTCAGCACACGCGCGCCTTGCAGATCGCGCGAGACCATCGCATCGCCTTCCAGCGCGCTCGCGTCGGCGGTCGCGGCCTGCACATGCGGCAGCGCGGCGAAGCTGGTCTTGCGCAGCACGAGGCCGATGTCCGGGTCGGCGATGAGCAGCCCGTTGCTGTCGAGCACGTAGGCCTTGCCCTTCTCGCCGATCTGGATGCGCGAGACCACGTCCCAGATGAACTTGAGGTTGAGCTCCGCCACCGTGACCGGCCCTTTCTCGCCGCCGGCGCGCACCGCGACCGTCATGTAGGGCTCGGTGTCGCGGTTGAAGTACACCGGCCCGAACCATGCCGTGTCGGGCACCGCATTGCGGAAAGCCGCATCGCCCGAACGGTCCTTGCCGGAGCCCATGACGTCCATGCCGAGTCGCGACACCGCGATCTGCTCGCGCCCGTCGCGGCCGATCTGGGCGATGTCGGTCACCTCCGGCGCCTGGCGCAACAGCCGCCAGAACTCGGTCCGGCGCGATTCCACGTCCGAGGCGTCGAGTTGCGCGAGCGATGCGTAGGCGAGCTGCTGCGTCATGTGCTGCACGTACTGCTCGATGCGCGACGCGGCGCCGACCGCCTTCTCGTGCTGCAGGCTGGCGACCGCCGCCTTGTTCTCCTGGTAGGAGAAGTAGAGGCTGATCGCGCTCGACGCCAGCAGCACCATCGTGACCAGCGAGAGGATCAGCAGGAAGTACTTGCGAAACAGCCGCCCGCGATGCACCTCCCGCGTGGCCTGCGAGAAGACCGTGAAGCGACGGCCGTTGCCGTTGGCCGTCGGCGCAAGCTCGCCCGAAAGCGAGGAGGGAGACGAGTCCGGGGTCGTCATGGACCTGCAATTGGACATCGCCGCCCGCGCCGAGGGAAGTGCGCGCCGCTACACCTATTGGCCGAGGGACGGCCGAGGGACGGCTGAGGGATGGCCGATTCGCCAGCGCGGAAGTGACACAGGCAAAGCGACCGAAGCGGCGCAAAATCGGCTTCCGAGGCCCGCCGGCAACCAGGAGACGCCAATGCGCAGCAAGTCCCCGCGGTTTCTGTTCTGCACCGCGCTGCTGGCGGCCGCGTCCCTTGCCCCGGCGCAGCAGCCACCGAAGAAGGCGGTGCGCATCGGCTATCTGGCGGCCGTCTCCGCAACCGCCGATGCGCCGCGGCTGGAGGCCTTCCGGCAGGGCATGCGCGATCTCGGCTATGTCGAAGGACAGAACCTGCAAATCGACTATCGCCACGAAAGCGAGGATCTCGGACGACTCCCGAACCACGCCGCCGATCTGGTTGCGATGAAGATCGACGTGCTCGTGGCCGTGACGACCAACGCGGCGCAGGCGGCGAAGAAGTCCACCTCCACCGTGCCGATCGTGTTCATGGGCGTGACCGATCCCATCACCACCGGCCTGGCCGAAAGTCTCGCGCGGCCGGGCGGCAACGCGACCGGTGTCACCAACGTGGCGGCGATCCTCACCGGCAAGCGGCTGGAGATCCTGAAGGAGACGAATCCGAAGATGGTGCGCGTCGCCGTGCTGTGGGATCCGAAGGCGCCGGGCTCCATTCCCCAGTGGGAAGCCAGCCAGCAGCCGGCGCGGCAACTGGGGCTGGAGCTGTATTCGATGGAAGCGAGCAGCGCGGAGAGCTACGCGGCCGCGTTCAAGGAAGCCGTCAAGGCGCGCGCCCATGCGGTGTGGGTCACGCTGAACCCGGTCGCCAATTCCAACCAGAAGCTGATCGCGGAACTGGCGATCGAGAACAACCTGCCCTCGATCTGCGCACGCGGCGACTACGCCGAGAACGGCTGCCTGATGGCCTATGGCCCCGGCTACGGCAACGAGGGCAAGGACGGCGCGCGCTACGTGGTGCGCATCCTCAAGGGCGCAAAGCCGGCCGACCTGCCGATCGAGCAGCCGACGAAGTTCGAGCTGCTCATCAACCTGAAGACCGCCAACCGGCTTGGCTACGCGATTCCAAGGTCGGTGCTGAGCCGGGCGGACAAGGTGATCCAGTAACACTCGCTAGGCACAATATCGGCCCTCATGCGAATCAACGAACTCAAGCGCCGGCTCCACGAAGCCGGCGCGGGCCCACTCCACGAGCACCGGGTGCTGCGGCTGTGGTCCCATGCGCTGCCGCGCAACAGCGGCCGCCGGCTGCCCGAGAGCTTCTTTCCGTCGTCGCTGCTCGCGGCACTGCCCGGCATCGAGGCGGATCTGGCGGCGCTGGCGCGAATTCACTCGGTGCATCCGGGTGCGGACGGTTCGGAGCGCCTGCTCGTCGCGCTGGCGGACGGCCAGACGGTCGAAAGCGTGCTGTTGCCACGCGAGGGCCTCTGCGTGTCGTCGCAAGTCGGTTGCGCGGTCGGCTGCCAGTTCTGCATGACCGGGCAGAGCGGCCTTCTGCGACAGCTCGGCAGCGCCGAGATCGTGGCCCAGGTCGCACTCGCGCGCCAGCGCCGGCCGGTGCGCAAGGTCGTCTTCATGGGCATGGGCGAGCCGGCGCACAACCTCGACAACGTGATCGAGGCGATCGACCTCCTCGGCACCGCAGGCGACATCGGGCACAAGAACCTGGTGTTCTCCACGGTGGGCGACCCGCGCGCCTTCGAGCGGCTCCAGCAGGGCCGGGTGAAGCCGGCGCTCGCGCTGTCGCTGCACACGACCAAGGCCGATCTGCGCCGGAAGCTCCTGCCGCGCGCACCCAACCTGACGCCCGAGGAGCTGGCGGATGAATGCGAGCGCTACGCACGCGCCACCGGCTACCCCATCCAGTACCAGTGGACGCTGCTCGAAGGTATCAACGACGGCGATGACGAGATCGAAGGCATCGTGCGGCTGCTCTCCGGCAAGTACTGCGTGCTGAACATGATTCCCTTCAACACGGTCGATGGCACGGGCTTCAGCCGTCCGTCATTCGAGCGCTGCAAGCAGATCGCCCGCACGCTGCTCGATCGGCGCATCCTGACGAAGCTGCGCTACTCGGCAGGGCAGGACGTCGACGGCGGCTGCGGGCAGCTGCGGGCGCGCGTCACCGGAACGCGCGAAGTACGCATGCCGGTACGCCTCTGAGCCCGCTCTTCATGCGCCTTGCCCGCCGCCCGAGTGTGCGCTAGGCTGCCTCCGCGGCTGGCCTTTTCCAGCCTATGGAGCAGCACACCATGTCGATGTACAACCGCATCCTCGTTGCCACCGATGCCTCCGAGCTCTCGGACCTGGCGGTCAAAAGCGCGATCGATCTGGCCCTCTCGATGCAGGCGGAGCTGGTCGTCGTGAGAGTCGTGCGCCGCGACCCCAACAGCTACTTCGAAGGCTCGGTCGTCCTCCCGCAGGTGGATGTCGCCGGGCTGATCGAGCAGATCAACGCCGAGGCGCAGCGCACGGTCGATCAGGTCAAGGCCGCCGCCGATGCCAAGGGCGTGAAGAAGACGCTGGCCCTCGTCGTTCAATCCGAGACCGTCTCGGACGCCATCATCGAAACCGCGCGCGACCAGCAGTGCGACGTGATCGTCATGGCCTCGAACGGTCGCAAGGGCCTCAAGCGGATGCTGATGGGCAGCGAAACCCTGCAGGTGCTCACGCACTCGCACATACCGGTGCTGGTCCTGCGCTGATCGGGCGATCCGCCCTACAGCAACCAATCGATAGGCAGGGCGTCGAGCAGCCGCACGGCGGTGCGCTCCCACCATGTCGTTCCGGGCTCGACCGACAGCGTCTGGCTCGGCGTGGCCCCTGCGTCGAACCATTGCAGCGCGCCGTTGCGCGGATTCAGCTGCACCTCCCAGCTACTCAACGGCACGCGCTTCTCGAAGATCTCGGCCATGGCGACGGCCAACTGGGGGCTGTCGATGATGATCCCGAGCTCGGTATTCAGCCGTGCCGAGCGCGGATCGAAATTGAAGGAGCCGACGAAGATGCGCTCCTTGTCCACGCCGAAGGTCTTGGCGTGCAGGCTGGAGCCTGAGCTGCCACCGCTGCCCGAACCGCCCGGCATCCAGGAGCTCCCTTCTTCCTTTCGGACGCTCCTGGCGGTGGGCTGCGCGGGGTCGGGCTTCAGTTCGTACAGGACGACGCCTGCATCCAGCAGCCGCTGTCGATGGCGCGCGTAGCCCGAATGCACCGGCAGCACATCGGTGGCGGCCAGTGAG
Organism: Variovorax sp. Sphag1AA; assembly: GCF_014192575.1. GTDB lineage: Bacteria > Pseudomonadota > Gammaproteobacteria > Burkholderiales > Burkholderiaceae_C > Variovorax. The sequence continues at coordinate 405,474 of NZ_JACHYC010000005.1, forward strand.
TTGGTGAGGATGCGCACGCGCACGCCATGGCGGGCCAGACCCACGAAATAGTCCGTGCCGGCGTCGGTCGGCACGAAGTACGGGGAGACGAGGTCCAACGCGCGCACCGGCATGCCGACGGCCTCGTTCATGTGATGCAGCAGCAGTTGCTCGGGCTCGGCCAGTGCGAGGCCCTTGGATGGGTCGTCCACCAGCAGATGCGCGGGCGCCCAGATCAGCAGCAGATCACCCCGGATCAGCGCGCCGTAGGAAGGCAGTTCGCGCACCGCCTTCTTGTAGATCGCTGCCTGTTCGGAGCGGTCGATCAGCGCTTCGCGCGCGGCGATCGCGGCCACGGTCTCCGCGGAGGGCGCCTTCACCATCGATGCGATCGGATACGAAGATGCGCTGGCCCAGTAGGCATCGAACGAGTTCGATATCTGGTCGACCACCGGCCCAGTCGCCAGCACGTCCAGATCGGCGAAGAGCACGCCGTCAGTGGCGCCGAAATATTCGTCGCCCACATTGCGCCCACCGAGGATCGTGATGGCGTTGTCCGCGGTGAAGCTCTTGTTGTGCATGCGCCGGTTGGCGCGGGAGAAATCGGTCACGAAGCCCAACGGTTTGAAGGGCCGGAGCACGAACGGGTTGAAGAGGCGCACCTCGATGTTGGGGTGGGCATCGAGCGCGGCCAGCTCTTCATCCAGGCCCGCGACACCGAGGTCGTCCAGCAGCAGACGCACTCGCACGCCACGATCGGCGGCGGCGCGCAGTGCCTCCAGCAGCAGATGGCCCGTCGTGTCGTTGCGCCATATGTAGTACTGCACGTCCAGCGTGCGCTCGGCATGCTGTGCCAGTTGTACGCGGGCGGCGAATGCTTCGTGCGCGTCCAGCAGCGTATGAATGCCAGTCAGGCCGGGATGCCGCTCCGCGGCCGTGTCGACCGCCTGCCCCAGTGTCGTGTGGCGCGCTTCTGCCGCCGGCAATGCACGCGACTCGCTGCGCCCTTCGAGCGGCGGCAGCGAGCAGCCGGTGATCAGGACCGCCAGCGCAAGAGCCGCCAGGAGACGGGCGAAGCGACGCATGGGGTCTCTAGTTGGGCTTCACGTTGGCGATGGTCGCCTGCATCAGCGCGACGACCTTGAACGCCTCGCCGGCATCGGCAAACGCCCTCACCTCGCCCGTACACACGGTGAGGAACTTGCCCGCATTGACCACACGCCCGATCGCCAGAAAGTGCTGACCCACCGCGGGCCGCATGAGGTTGAGCTTGAATTCCGCCGTCACGACGTCGAACCCCGGGGGTGCCTTGGTCAAGGCCGCGTAGCCGCAAGCGCTGTCGACGATGCTCGTGGTCGCGCCAGCATGCAGGAATCCGTTCTGTTGCGACAGGATGCTGGAGAACGGCAGCTCGATATGAACCTCCCCATCGCTGACCAGCGCGAGACGCGCACCGATCGTGGTCATCATCCCTTGCGCGGAAAAGCTGGCTGCAACGCGCTGCTGAAGGTCGCCCATGAAAATCCCGTGGAGTGAAAGCCGGCGCTCATCCTGCCACGGACGGGCGGCTTGCAGAATCGTTGAAGATCTTTGCACGATCGTCCGGTCATCGCGCGTAGCCGCAGACAAGTGGCGGCCAGATGCCTAAGCTTCCACCCATGCTCACTTCCACCCCCAACGTACTGCGCAGCGATCGCCCCTCCGGCCCCTTGCAGGCCACGGTGATGCGGGCCGAGCTCGCCGCGATGATCGACCGCAAGGCCCCGACCGACGGATCGCACGCGACGGCGATCCCGCGCCTCGCCCTGGCCCGCGCGACGCAGATGCAGAAGCCGGTGCGCGCCATGCACGAACCGGCCTTCTGCGTGCTGGCGCAAGGCAGCAAGCGGGTGCTGCTGGGCGACGAGGTCTATGTCTACGACAGCAGTCAGTACCTCGTCGTGTCGCAAAACCTGCCGGTGTCGGGCCAGGTGATCGACGCATCGCCCGAAGCGCCTTACCTCGGCCTGCGACTGAGCTTCGACCCGAAGGACATCGCGGCGCTCGGGCTGGAACTCAAGCTCGGCGAGCAGGTGCAGCGGCGCGCGTCGGAGCGCGGCATCTTCACCGGCGAGCTCTCGACGACCTTGCTCGATCCGCTGCTGCGGCTGGTCAAGCTGCTCGACACGCCCGAGGACGTATCGGCACTCGCACCGCTGATCACGCGCGAGATCCTCTATCGCCTGCTCAGGTCGCCCGACGGCTGGCGGCTGGCGCAGATGGCGCTGGTGGACAGCCACTCCCAGCGCATTGCGCAGGCGATCAGCCTGCTGTCGCAGCGCTACCAGGAGCCGCTGCGCGTCGAGGACATCGCCGATTCGGTGCACATGAGCGTGTCGTCGCTGCACCAGCATTTCAAGGCGGTGACCGCGATGAGCCCGCTGCAGTTCCAGAAGCAGCTCCGGCTGCAGGAGTCGCGGCGGATCATGATCAGCGAGCACGTCGATGCCGCGACCGCAGGGCATCGCGTGGGCTACGAGAGCCAGTCGCAGTTCAACCGCGAGTACAGCCGCTTCTTCGGGCTGCCGCCGGCGCGCGACGTGAAGCGCCTGCGCGAGCTTCAGCTCGGCGCCCGCCCCAACAACTGAAACATCCCGCAAGCCGGCCGTCGCCGCGCAGGCGACGGCCGGCTGCGCATTTCCGATTCCTGACGAGGTTCACCATGAAGGTTCATCTGGTATTGAATGGCAAGGTGATCGCGGCCACGCTGGCCGACAACGACACGGCGCGCGAATTCGTCGCGATGCTCCCGATGACGATCACGATGCACGACATGTTCCGGCGCGAGAAATTCGGCGCGCTGCCCAAGCCGATCTCGGGCAACGGAACGAGCACGCAGAACTATGAGGTCGGCGACATGATCTGCTGGTCGCCGGGGCCGGATCTCACCATCTTCCACGGCCACGACGGGCAGACGATCAGCGGCGCGATCCAGGTGCTCGGCCGGATCGATGCCGGCATCGAAGCCTTCCGGGAGCCCGGTCCGATCGAGGTGCGGATCGAAGTGGCCGAAGAGAAGCCCCGCGACGACCGCGGGCCACCGCGCGGGATTCAGGTGTGCGGCCGTGACAGCCGCACAGCGGGACGCATCACGGCGCCACGTAGTCCGACACCACCTTCCATTTGCCGTCCACGATCTGCGACAGGCGCGACTGGTCGTTGCCAAGGCGCTTGGTCGCACTGAAGGTCATCTTCGGGCTGCCGAACATGTCGGGCTCGAAGGTGCTGCTGTCCATGGCCTTGATGAAGCTGTCGGTGGTCAGGTTGGGGCCCGCCTTGTTCGCGGCCTGGATGAAGTCCTGGATGATCGAATAGCCGTACACCGAGAACACGGTCGGGTCTTCGTTGAACTTGGTCTTGTACTTGTTGGCCCAGAAGCGGATGTTCTGCGCCTGCTCGTCGGTGTAGGGGTTCTGCACGGTCATGGTGGCGTAGATGCCGTCCATGGGCTTGCCGCCGAGCTTGTGGATGAGATCGGTGTAGGCCGCGCTCGATCCGAGGAAGATCGGATTGAAGCCGGTCTTGCGCGCCTCGCCCACCGTGCCGATGGTCTCGCGGATGATCGTGCCGAGCACCACGAGATCGCAGCCGGCGGCCTTCATCTTGGCGACCTGCGAAGAGAAGTCGGTGGCGCCGCGCTTGTACGAAGTCTTCTCGGTGAGCTCCATGCCCGCCGCCTTGAGACCGGCTTCGGCACCGCGTTGCACTTCGAGCCCGAATTCGTCGTCCTGGTAGATCGTGCAGACCTTCTTCGCGCCCTTGTCCTTGATCATCTTGGGCAACGCCAGGCGGATCTGGTCGTAGTAGGTCGCCGCGAAGGAGTACTTCAGCTTGTGGAAGGGGTCGTACATCTCGCGCGCGGCGGTGATCGGGAAGAAGTTGATCACGTTCTTCTCGAACTGCACCGGCATGGCCGCCATGTTCTGCGCGGTGCCGATGTGGCCGGCCATGATGAAGATCTTGTCCTGGTTGACCAGCTTCTGCGCGGCGAGCACCGCCTTCTTGGGGTCGTAGCCGGAATCCTCGACGTAGAGCTTGAGCTTGCGGCCCTGCACGCTGCCCTGCTCGTTGAGCTCATCCACCGCGAGCTGCATGCCGTTGCGCGCCTGCTTTCCGAAGCCCGCGAGCGGGCCCGAGAGATCCTGGATCGTGCCGATCCGGATCTCGTCCTTGCTCACGCCCTGCTGCTGCGCGAAGGCTGCGCCGGAAACCATCGCAAGGCCGGTGGCCGCGGCAATGGGGATGAGGGTCTTGATCTTCATACCGCTGTCTCCTGAGTTGGCTAAAAAACAAGGGCTATGCGTACATCGCCTCGATGCGATCGGCGTACTTGGTCTGCACCAGCTTGCGCTTGAGCTTCATCGTGGGCGTGAGTTCTTCGTCCTCGGCGCTGAGCTGGGTTTCGAGCAGGAAGAACTTCTTGATCTGCTCCACTCGTGCGAACTTGGCATTGACGCGATCGATCTCGGACTGGATCAAGTCCTGAACTTCGCGCGAGCGCGTGAGGCTCTGGTAGTTGCTGAACGGCACGTCGTGGTCCTGCGCGAATTTCTCGACGTTCTCCTGGTCGATCATGACGATCACAGTGAGGTAGGGCTTGGCATCGCCGATGACGACCGCATCGGTGATGTAGGGGCTGAACTTGAGTTCGTTTTCCAGCTCGCTGGGTGTGATGTTCTTGCCGCCTGCCGTGATGATGATGTCCTTCATGCGGTCGGTAATGCGGAAATACCCGTCCTGATCGACGCTGCCGACATCGCCCGTGTGCAGCCAGCCGTGGGCATCGATGGTCTCGGCGGTCTTCTCGGGCAGGTTGAGGTAGCCCATGAAGACGTTCGGGCCGCGCACCAGGATTTCGCTGGTGGCAGGGTCGATGCGGACTTCGTTGTATTCGGCAGCCGGGCCGATCGCGCCAGGCTTGATGCGCGTCGCAGGTACTCCAGTCGCGGCGCCGCAGGATTCCGTCATGCCCCACACCTCCAGCATGGGCACGCCGAGCGCGAGATACCAACGCACGAGGTCAGGCGAGATCGGCGCAGCGCCGGTGACGAGGAAGCGCGAACGGTGGATGCCGATCATCTTGCGCACGTTGTCGAGCGCAAGCCAACGCGCGATGCGGAACTTGAACTTCAACATGCCGCCCACCGGCTGGCCTGCAAGTACACGATCGGCGATCGTGGTGCCGACCCCGATGCTCCAGCGATACGCCGCCTGCTGGAGCGCGCTGGCTTCCTTGAGCGCGATCATCACGCCGGAGTAGAACTTCTCCCACACGCGCGGCACCGCGGTGAAGACGGTCGGCGCGATCTCGCGCACGTTCTCGGGCACGGTCTCGGGGTTCTCGACGAAGTTGAGGATCGATCCCGCATACAGCGCGAAGTACTCCCCGCCCATGCGTTCGGCGATGTGGCACAGCGGCAGGAAGCACATGCGCTCGTCGCGCTCGTCCTGCGCGACGAGGGTGTTGTAGCCGCGCGCGGTGTACACAAGGCCACGGTGGCTGTGCATCGCGCCCTTGGGCTTGCCGGTGGTGCCGGAGGTGTAGACGAGGATCGCAAGATCGTCAGGCCGGCACGCGGCGACGCGCTGCTCCAGCGCGTCGGGGTGAGCCTTGTTGTATTCGCGGCCGAGCGCGCGGAGGTCGTCAAGACTCATCACTGCCGGGTCGTCGAGCTCGCGCAGGCCTTCCATGTCGAAGACGACGATCTTGCGCAGGCGCGGCAGCCCGGCGCGGACTTCGAGTGCCTTGTCGAGCTGTTCGTCGTCCTCGACGAAGAGCACCGTGGTGCGGGAGTCTTCGCAGAGGTAGTGCACCTGCGACGCGGCATCGGTCGGATAGATGCCGTTGGCGACCCCGCCGCAACTGAGCACCGCAAGATCGGCGAGGACCCATTCGATGACAGTGTTCGAGAGGATCGAAGCACACTCACCGGCCGCGAAGCCGATGGCCATGAGCCCGCCTGCCACTTCCGCGACGGCTTCGCCGGTCTGGCGCCAGGTCCAGCTTTTCCAGATACCGAGTTCTTTCTGGCGCATCCACACTTTGTCGGCGCGCATGCGGGCGGCATTCCAGAACATCGCAGGAATGGTTTCGCCCGGCACCACGATGTCCCGTCGCGGCTGGATGTGGCTCATGTCCCAGAGCCCGGGTGATGTGGCGGCCCGTGTGCTCATGCCTTATCTCCAGGTCTTCTTTTTCTTCCACCGGCGTTCACCGCGCACGCCGTCATCCTTGAGGCCGAGGTAGAACTCCTTGATGTCCTCTTTCTCGCGGAGCCGCTCACAGGTGTCTTCCATGACGATCCGACCGTTCTCGAGGACGTAGCCGTAGTCGGAGGCGTTGAGGGCCATGTTGGCGTTCTGTTCAACCAGCAGGATCGTGGTGCCGCGCTCGCGGTTGATGCGCACGACGATCTCGAAGATTTCCTTGGTGAGCTTGGGAGACAGCCCCAGGCTGGGCTCGTCGAGCAGGATGAGTTGCGGCGCAGCCATGATGGCGCGCGAGATGGCGAGCATCTGTTGCTGGCCGCCGGAGAGCAAACCGGCATCCTGCGTGGCGCGCTCCTGGAGGATGGGGAAGTAGCTGTAGACCGTCTCGATGTCGCGCGCGACGCCGTCCCTGTCCTTTCGGGTGTAGGCGCCCATCAGGAGGTTGTCGCGCACCGAGAGCAGCGGAAATACTTCCCGGCCTTCGGGAACATGGCTCAGGCCCTGCTGGACGATGAACGCCGGGTCTTTCGCAGTGATGTTCTGACCCCTGAATTCGATGCTTCCCTTTCTGGGATCGATGATTCCGGAGATGGTCTTGAGGATCGTCGTCTTGCCCGCGCCGTTGGAGCCCAGAACTGTGGCGATCTCTCCCTGGCGCACTTTCAGGCTGACGCCTCGGATGGCCTTGATGGGACCGTAGGCGCTCTCCACGTTGAGAAGTTGGAGGACTACGTCTGTCATTGCATCGTCCTCGTCGTTCGTTCGAGGCGGCATCGACAGGGCGTGCAAGGCCCCATCCTCATCCCTGAGCCCGGCATGCGGTGCCCGCCCGGCGACCCCTCTGTGCCGCTGAGGAGCGCAGCTTCAGGCGGAAAAAGGGCTGCGCATGTTTGAGCGAAGCGAGTTTGCGCGGCCCCCGCCTGAAGCGAGCACCGGAAGGGAGCCCGAAGGGCCGGCGCGGTGGGGTCGCCGGGCGGGCACCGCGTGCCGGGCGTGCCCCCATGGGAAACAAAGAAGCCCCCCATCAAGCCACCCTCCGCAAGTTGCTCACATCATCGACAGTCCCCAGATAGGCCTCGACAACCCGAGGATCCGACTGAACCTCACGAGGCGTTCCTGTAGACAGCGCCTCCCCCATATTCATTGCCAGCACCCGATCCGACACTTTGGACACGAGCGACATGTCGTGCTCCACCATCAGCACCGAGATACCGAGTTCATGCTGGATGTCCTGAATCCAGAACGCCATGTCCGCCGTCTCTTCGACGTTGAGCCCCGAAGACGGCTCATCGAGCAACAGCAGTTTCGGCTCGGTGCACAACGCGCGTGCGAGCTCGACCACCTTGCGGACGCCATAGGGCAACCCCGCCACCATCGAATCGCGATGGTGCTGCAGATCCAGAAGATCGATCACCCGCTCCGCCACCTCGCGCGCCTCGATCTCCGCACGCCGGGTGGCCTTCGTGAAGAACACCTCGCTCCAGAAGCCTGTCTTGCGATGCGTATGCCGACCGATCAGCAGGTTGTGCAACACCGTCGCATGCTCGAAGAGTTCGATGTTCTGAAACGTACGCGCAATCCCCAGCGCCGCGATCTCGTGCGGTGCCCGCTGCGTGAGCGGCAATGGTGAGCCCTCGCCATGCCACACGATCTCGCCGGTGGTCGGCGTGTAGATGCGGCTGATCAGGTTGAACACCGTCGTCTTGCCCGCGCCATTCGGCCCGATCAGCGTGAACACCTCGCCACGCCGCACGTCGAAGCTCACCTTGTTCACCGCGAGCACGCCGCCGAAGCGCACGCTCAGGTCCTTCGCCGAAAGAAGAATGTCCGCCTGGCTCATCTCAGGCGATCCGACTTGGTGAAGGACTTCTGCCGCTTGAACAAACCTCGGCGGTAGAACGGGAAGAGCTGCAGCCAGGTGCGAACCTTGAGCCACCGCCCGTAGAGCCCGAGCGGCTCGAACAGCACGAACGCAATCAGCACAAGGCCATACACCAGCCCCTGCAGCCCCGGCGCCTGCCCGATCACCGGCGGCAGCCAGTCCTTGCCCAGCGAAATCAACTGCGGCATCGCGATCAGGAAGATCGCGCCGAGGAACGCGCCGTGCACCGACCCGAGCCCGCCAATCACCACCAGCAGAAGCAGGTCGATCGATTGGAGGATGTTGAACTGATCCGGCGATATGAAGCTCAGCTTGTGCGCATACAGCGCACCACCCAGGCCCGCGAGCGCGGCCGAGATCGCAAACGACAGCGTCTTGTAGCGCGCCAGATGGATGCCCATGCTCTGCGCCGAAATCTCCGAATCGCGGATCGCGACGAAGGCACGGCCGGTCGGTGAACGCAGCAGGTTCAGGATCGCGAGCGTGCACAGCACCGCGACGATCAGGCACACGAGGTAGAAGTTTTCGCTCGAACCCAGTTCGATGCCCAGCAGACTGGGCGACTTCACATGCAGCCCCGAATTGCCGCCGGTGATTGACTCCCAACGCGCGAACACCTCTTCCACGATGAAGCCGAAGGCTAGCGTGGCAATGCCGAGGTAGATACCCTTCACGCGCAGCGCCGGCAAACCGACCACCACGCCGACTGCGGCCGACAGCGCCGCCGCCGCAACCAGTGCGAGCGGGAACGGCACGCCCATGTTCGTCAGCACCGCCTGCGTGTAAGCCCCCGTACCGAGGAAGGCCGCATGCCCGATCGAGAACTGCCCGGTGAACCCCGCGAGCAGCATCAGCCCCAACCCCACGATGCCGTAGATCAGCACGAACGTGAGCTGCGCAAGCCAGTATTCGGGCAACGTCCAAGGCGCAACGATCAGCGCCGCCCCGAGCAGGCTGTACCAGAACACATGCCCGCCGTGCTTGGCGAGGTTGATGTCCTGCGCGTAGCTGGTCTTGAAGATGAAGCGCATTCCGGTTCGCCCTCAGACTTTCTTGCGCAGTTTTTCGCCGAACAGGCCGTTGGGTTTGACCATCAGCATGATCAGCACCACGATGTACGGCGCGGTGTCCTTGAAGCCGTCGGGCAGATAGAACCCCGCGAGCGATTCGACGATGCCGATGATCAGCCCGCCGACGATCGCGCCCGGGAGGCTTCCGAAACCACCGACCACCGCTGCCGGGAAGGCCTTGAGGCCAATGAAGCCCATGTTGGCGTGCACGAAGGTGATCGGTGCGAGCAGCATGCCTGCGATCGCGGCAACCGCTGCAGCCAAACCCCACACCAGCCCGTTGAGCCGCTTCACGGGAATGCCCATGTAGTAGGCCGCGAGCTGGTTCTGCGACGACGCCTGCATCGCGATGCCGAGCTTGCTGTAGCGGAACATCGCGAACAGCAGCGCGCAGAGCACCGCGGTCGCGAAGATGATCACCATCTGCTCGACGTTGAGCACCAACTCGCCGAGCTTCCAGATCTCATCCTTGTAGGGCACGGCCAGCGTGTGCGTCTCGGTGCCGATGGCCGGGATCATCGTGATGAGCCCGCGCGCCACGTAGCCGATGCCGATGGTCAGCATGACGATGGAAAACTGCGGCTGGCCGAGGATGGGCCGGATCACGACAAGCTCCAGCAGCACGCCGAAGGCCACCATCGCGCCAATGGCCAGCAGCGCCGCGAGCCAGAACGGCAGCCCGAACAGCGACATGCCCGCGAAGGCAGCGAAAGCGCCGAGCATCATGAGTTCGCCCTGCGCGAAGCTCACAGTCTCGGTGGCCTTGTAGATCAGCACGAAGCCCAGAGCGATCAGGCCGTAGATGCAGCCTTGAGCGACGCCTGAAAGCAAAAGCTGGAGTAGTTGCAAGGGTCTCGTCCGGGTTTCGCGGTTTATAGCGGCGGGTCCGCCACGCCGCGCAGAGGGTTGTCCCGCATTCGACGGCCGCGGCCGCCGCGCCTTACTGAATCAGCGCCAGCCTTCTCGACCCGGCGAGGATGTCGCTGGGCCGGAGGCCGTAGACCTGCCGGATCGAATGGCTGAAGTGAGTCGAATCGGGGTAGCCGGTGTCGAGCGCGATGTCCGTCAACGACGCGCTCTGGCGCACATAGCGCAACAGGCTGCGCGCGCGCTTCCATGCACGGAAGGCGCGAAAGGTCACGCCGGTTTCCTGCTTGAACAAATGGAGGAATCGCGAAAACGAGAGCTTGACCGCGGCGGCGCACTCCTCAGCCGAAGTCTGCGCGGCCGGATCGGCGTTGATACGGTCGACCACCGCGCGGATGCGCGCGTCAATGGCGCGTGGCGCCAGCGGCTCGTCGAAGAAGAGCGAGTCGAACTCGAAGCCCTCGAAGCTGCCGCTGCCCGAGGCATCGAGCAGCCGCGCATAGGCCTCGCGGACGCACCGCACGAAGGCCGGCGCATCGACCGGGCCGCAGTGCTGCATGAAGTGCGGCAGGCGCGAAGGATCTACAGAGTCGGCTTCGATGAGCAGGTTGAGCACCAGCCGGTGCTCGGTCTTGACCTGGTGCGGCACCTGCGGCGGCACCACCAGCAGTTCGCCGCTTTGCCAGGCACCGCCTCCGATGCGAATGGAGAGCGGCGCGCCAGTCGGCGAGACGTAGACGCCATGCCCGCCCATGGTGCGCTCCGCCGCATCACCAAGCAGGCCGGCGTAGAACACGCGCTCCGTCGTGATCCACATGAGGCGCTCGCCGCGGCGGTTGCCGCGCGGCGCAAGCGTCGATTGGGTACTGACCAAGATGTCGCCCTCCGCGCGGAGGATCGTAGCGGCGGGCGGACTTTCAGCACCCGATGGCGACGCGGGGACTTTCCCTTAAGCGGCCACTTTGCTGTCGCAAAGGCGACTCAGGCCACCCCTCAGGGCTTCAGCGCCCGGCGCAGTTCAGCCGCGCAAAGTCCCACTGCCACGTTGGCTTCGTCAAGGATGCGGCCCATGGTGATGAAGCCGTGGATCTGGCGCTCGAAGCAGACGTAACTCGCGCGGTTGCCGGCTTCGGTGAGCGCGCGTGCGTAGTCCAGGCCTTCGTCGCGCAGCGGGTCGTAGCCGGCGGTGATCACCAGTGCCGGCGGCAGGCCCTTGAGGTTTTCGTGCAGCAGCGGGGAAGCGCGCCAGTCGAGATCGTGCTTCGCATCGTCGATGTAGTGGTCGTGGAAGTAGGTGATGCTGTCGCTGGTCAGCACATAGCCCTGCCCGTTGGTGGTGTGCGAAGGGTGGCCGCGCCGCATGTCGGTGGCCGGGTAGATCAGCAGCTGGAAAGCGATCGGCAGGTTGCCCGCTTCGCGCGCGGCGATCGAGACCACAGCAGCGAGGTTGCCGCCTGCACTGTCGCCACCGACCGCGAGACGGTTGGCATCGACCTTGAGCGAGGCCGCCTGCTGGCGCACCCAGCGGGTGGCGGCGAGCACGTCGTCCACCGCCGCAGGAAAGCGATGCTCCGGCCCCATGCGGTAGTCCACCGCGACCACCGCGCATCCGGAGAGATTGCACAGCTCCCGGCAGAGGGTGTCGTGCGTGTCGAGGTCGCCGATGGTCCAGCCGCCGCCGTGGTAGTAGACGAGCACCGGCAGCACCGCCGATGCATCCGAACCCAGTGGCCGGTAGTAGCGCAGCGGAATCGCCCCGTGCAGCCCCTCGGCGCTCAGATCCTGCACCAATGCCACTTCGCCCGGCTCTGGCTGCGCAAGAGCCCGCCGCTCGCGGTAGAACCTGCGCGCGTCGGTGTATGGCAGCGTGTGCGTGGGCGGCACGCCTTTCTCGATCAGCAGGTCGATGAAGGCCTTGGCTTGGGGATGCAGCATGAGGAGGTCTCCGTTGTTGTCGAATCAGATCAGGCTTGGCGCGGCTTGACGCGCGACGCCGCTTCCTTGGCGTTTCGGCGCGCGGTGTCGACATCGGCGGCATGCGCGAGCGCCACGCCCATGCGGCGCTTGACGAAGCTTTCAGGCTTGCCGAAGAGCCGCACGTCGACGCCCGGCACCGCCAGCGCATGCGCGACGCCGTCGAAGGCGATGCCCTTGGCATCCACACCGCCATAGACCACGGCGCTTGCGCCCGGGCTCTTGAGGCTGGTGTCGACCGGCAGGCCGAGGATCGCGCGGGCGTGCAGCTCGAACTCGTTCTGCCACTGCGTCGCCATGGTCACCATGCCGGTGTCGTGCGGACGCGGGCTGACTTCGCTGAACCAGACCTGCTCGCCCTTCACGAACAATTCCACGCCGAAGAGCCCCTGCCCGCCGAGGTCGGACGTGACCGCGCGTGCGATGCCCTGCGCCTTCTGGAGCGCCACCGGCGACATCGGGTGCGGCTGCCAGCTTTCGACGTAGTCGCCGCTGACCTGCACATGGCCGATCGGGTCGCAGAAGTGCGTCTGCACCGCGCCGCTGGCGTCGAGCGCGCGCACGGTGAGCAGCGTGATCTCGTAGTCGAAGTCGATGAAGCCCTCGACGATCACCCGGCCGTGGCTCACGCGGCCGCCGGCCATGGCGTAGTCCCAGGCCTTTTGCACGTCCGCGGGGCCGTCGATCTTGCTCTGGCCCTTGCCGGAGCTGCTCATCACGGGCTTGACGATGCACGGGTAGCCTATTGCTTCCCCATTCGCGCCGTCGATGGCCGCTTGCAGCTCGGCCAGCGAATCGCAGAACTTGTAAGGGCTGGTCGGCACGCCGAGCGTTTCGGCGGCGAGACGGCGGATGCCTTCGCGATCCATCGTGAGGCGCGCCGCGCGGGCGGTGGGGATCACGCGCACCACGCCGGCTTCTTCCAGCTGCTGGAGCATCGGCGTGGCGATCGCCTCGATCTCGGGCACGACGAGTTGGGGTTTCTCGGCCTCGATCAGCGCCTTGAGCTGCTCCGGATCGCTCATGGTGATGGTGCGGGCATGGTGCGCCACCTGCTGGCCGGGCGCGTTTTCGTAGCGGTCGACCGCGATGGTTTCCACGCCGAGGCGCTGGAGGGCAATAAGGACTTCCTTGCCGAGCTCGCCGGAGCCGAGAAGCATCACGCGGGTGGCAGAGGGGGAAAGGGGCGTTCCAAGGGTGGTCATGGTGCGGTTCCGTCGCTTGCAGGGTGAACGCGGCACTGTAAATCACCCGGGCCTGTCACACGCGGCAACGGGTGCCTGCCAAGGCTGTTTCACAATCGCTGCATGCGGCGCCGGCACAGTGGGCTTGGCGCCCCTTCATTTTTCATCTCTAGGAAAGCAATCCCATGACCATTCAGACCGTCGGCATCATTGGCGCAGGAACGATGGGCAACGGCATCGCGCAGGCATGCGCGGTTGCCGGTGTCAACGTCGTCATGGTCGACATCGCACAGGCCGCCGTGGACAAGGGCATCGCCACCGTGGCGGGCAGCCTCGACCGGCTGATCAAGAAGGACAAGCTCACCGCCGCCCAGAAGGAAGCGGCGCTGGCCCTTATCAAGGGCTCGACCAGCTACGACGACCTCAAGAGCGCGCAGCTCGTGATCGAGGCCGCCACCGAGAACTACGAGCTCAAGCTCAAGATCCTCAAGCAGTTGGACGCCATGCTGCCGCCCGAGGTGATCGTCGCGTCGAACACCTCGTCGATCTCGATCACGCAGCTCGCCGCGGCGACCTCGCGTCCGGACCGCTTCATCGGCATGCACTTCTTCAACCCGGTGCCGATGATGGCGCTGGTGGAGATCATCCGCGGCTACCTCACCAGTGATGCGACGCACGATACGGTGAAGGCGCTGTCCGAACGCCTCGGCAAGTCGCCGATCACGGTGAAGAACGCGCCGGGCTTCGTGGTCAACCGCATCCTCGTGCCGATGATCAACGAGGCCTTCTTCGTGCTGGCAGAAGGGCTTGCCACAGCGGAAGACATCGACGCGGGCATGAAGCTCGGCTGCAACCAGCCGATCGGCCCGCTGGCGCTGGCCGACATGATCGGCCTCGATGTGTGCCTGGCGGTGATGGAGGTGTACCTGGAGCAGTTCGGTGACTCCAAGTACCGTCCTTGCCCCCTCCTCAAGGAAATGGTCGCTGCAGGCCAACTCGGTCGCAAGACCGGCCGAGGCGTGTACACGTACTGAGGCCAGGACAGAAGAAGAAGGAGACAAGCTGAATGACCGCCACGCCCACCACGCCGCCACCCGAAGGCTGTATCGATACGCAGGTGCTCGACCATGTGCTGCTGATCGGCATCAACCGCCCTGCCAAGCGCAACGGCTGGACACCGCCGATGTTCCGCCAGTTGGCCGAGGCGTACACGCGGCTCGATGACGATCCTTCGCTGCGCGTGGGCGTGCTGCATGCCTTCGGTGATCACTTCACGGCAGGACTGGACCTTCCGGCAGTCGCCGAGTTCATGAAGCGCGGCGAGAAGGCCGTGCCGCAAGGGCTCGTCGAGCCGCACGACTTCGGCCTGCCGGGCTATCGCCGGCGCACCAAGCCGATGGTGGTGGCGGTCAAGGGCATCTGCTTCACCGTGGGCATCGAGCTGATGCTCGGCGCGGACATCGTGGTCGCGGCGGACAACTGCCGCTTCTCGCAGATGGAAGTGCAGCGCGGGATCATGGCCACGGGCGGCGCGACGCTGCGCATGGCCGAACGCGCGGGACTTGGCAATGCGATGCTGCATCTGCTCACTGCCGATGAGTTCGACAGCGCCGAGGCGTTTCGCCTGAACTTCGTGCAGCGGGTCGTCCCTGCCGGCCAGGAGCTCGACGAGGCCCTGCGCATCGCGCAACGCATCGCGGCGCAAGCCCCGCTCGCCGTCGTCGCGACGCGCCTCAACGTGATGAAGGCGATCGAGAAGGGGCCGCTTTCCGCGGTCGAGGATTTCATCCCGGTGCAGCAGCAGCTCGCGAACAGCGAGGATGCTGCGGAAGGCGTGCGCTCGTTCGTCGAACGCCGCCCTGCGCGTTTTACCGGCCGCTGAGTTGGAGCGGCCTGCGGGCCGCCCCAAACATCTCGCTACAAATTAAATTGCACGCAATTAAATTGCTGTCTACAATTCGCCCCATGCGTACCTCAGCCTCCTCTGCTCCCACTGCTGACGAGATGCTGCGCCTGGACAACCAGCTGTGCTTCGCGGTCTATTCCGCCTCGCTGGCAATGACCAAGCTGTATAAGCCGCTGCTCGAAAAGCTCAAGCTCACCTATCCGCAATACCTCGTGATGCTGGTGCTTTGGGAGCGCGACGGCCTCATGGTGTCCGAACTCGGCGAAAAGCTCTCGCTCGATTCCGGCACGCTCACTCCGCTCCTGAAGCGGCTCGAAACCAGCGGCCTCGTGGCCCGCATCCGCGACGTGGCGGACGAGCGCCGCGTGCATGTCAACCTCACCGCCGCCGGCCGCAAGCTCAAGTCGCGCGCCGTCGCAGTCCCCGCTTGTCTCCTGGCTGCATCCGAATGCTCACTCGACGAGATCGCATCGCTCACGCAGCAGGTGCAGCATCTGCGCGATCGCATCAAGGCGCGCTAGTTACCCATTTTTTTGTTCCCGTTCCACCCACCAACCTGAAGGAAGCATCATGGTCAAGAAACTCGACAAGGTCCTCTACACCGCACAAGCCCACACCACTGGCGGCCGTGACGGCGGCGCCGGCAAGAGCAGCGACAGCGCGCTCGACGTCAAGCTCAACCCACCCGGTTCCGGCAAGCCTGGCACCAACCCGGAGCAGCTTTTCGCCGTCGGCTACTCGGCCTGCTTCATCGGTGCCATGAAGGCGGTGTCGCCCAAGATCAACGTCAAGGTGCCTGAAGACGTGGCGGTCGAGGCCAGCGTGTCGCTCGGCCCGATCGACGGCGGCGCCGCCTACGGCATCGCGGTCAAGCTGGCCATCACGCTGCCCGGCCTCGACGACGCGCAGAAGAAGCTGCTCGTTGAAACCGCGCACCAGGTGTGCCCGTACTCCAACGCGACCCGCGGCAACGTCGAGGTCGAACTGACCGTCAACTGATCCGCTCTCCAGCGCATCGACAAGAGCCCGCCGGGGCGTCGCCTATGCGACGGCCCGGTGGGCTTTTTTCATGCAACCGAAGCGGCGCTGCGCTAAGGTGCTCCCCGCCCAAGGCAACAGGAGAACCTCGTGAGCACGACCCACTTCCTGGTCCGCAAGGACAACCTCTCTTCCACGCGCCTGCACACCGCCGACGATCAACGTCTTGCGGACGGGCAGGTCCGCGTACGCATCGACAGCTTCGCCCTCACCTCCAACAACATCACCTACGCTGCGTTCGGCGATTCGATGAGCTACTGGCAGTTCTTCCCGAGCGGCGAGGAAGGCTGGGGAATCATTCCGGTGTGGGGTTTCGCGACGGTGGTGGCTTCGCTGCACCCCGGCGTCGCGGTCGGCGAGCGGCTGTACGGCTACTTCCCGATGGCGTCCGGCGCAGTGCTGACGCCCAAGCGTCTGTCGCCCGGCATGCTTTCCGAGGGCGCGGAGCATCGGGCCGCGCTGCCCGCGGTCTACAACCAGTACTTCCGCTGCAAGTCCGACCCGCTCTACACCGCCGACACCGAGGACATCCAGGCGCTGCTGCGGCCGCTCTACATCACGTCGTGGCTCATCGACGATTTCCTGCACGACAACGATTTCTTCGGTGCACGGCCGGGCGCGGTGCTGCTGTCGAGCGCTTCGAGCAAGACGGCCTATGGCACCGCCTTCCAGCTTGCGCAACGCGAGGGCATCCAGGTCGTCGGCCTGACTTCGGCGGCCAACAAGGACTTCTGCACGAGCCTCGGCTGCTACCACCGCGTGCTCGCCTACGACGAACTCGACCAGATACCGGCCGATACGCCCTCCGTCTACGTGGACTTCGCTGGCAATGGCGAGTTGCGGCGCGCCATCCACACGCGCTTCACCCAGCTCAAGCACAGCGCCGTGATCGGCGGCACGCACGTCGAGCAGCTTGCGCCGGGCGGTACCGCCAAGGAACTTCCCGGTCCACGCGCGACCTTCTTCTTCGCTCCAGCGCAGATCAAGAAGCGTGTCGGCGAATGGGGCGAAGCGACCTTCGGCCAGCGGCTGGCCGAGGCTTGGCGAACCTTCACCGGCCGGGTTACGGACACGAAGACGCCGTGGCTGCGGGTGGAACACCACGACGGCGACGCCGCTGTGCAGGCCGCCTACGCCGAAGTGCTCGCCGGCAAGGGCGACCCGCGCGTCGGCCACATCCTTTCGTTCGCGAGGAATCCGGTCTCAAGCTAGCGACAATCTCCGCATGACCCAGTCTGCGGCACCCGCCAACGCCCATCCTTACGAGAGCCTCACGCCGGACGTGGTGCTCGACGCACTGGCCACGCTCGGCCTTTACGGCGACGGCCGGCTCACCGCGCTCAATTCGTACGAGAACCGGGTCTACCAGGTCTACCTGGAAGACCGCGTCCCGGTGGTGGTCAAGTTCTACCGGCCGGGTCGCTGGACCGAAGCCGAGATCCTCGAAGAGCACAGCTTCTCCACCGAACTCGCCGCCGCAGAAGTACCTGCCGTGCCACCGATGGCGATCAATGGCCGCACGCTGCACCACCACGGCGGATTCGCGTTCAGCGTGAGCCCCTATCGCGGCGGTCGCGCGCCGGAGCTTGACGATTTCGAAGTGCTCGAATGGATCGGCCGCTTCCTCGCGCGCATCCATTCAGTCGGCGCGCAGAAGCCCTTCGTTTCGCGGCCCGCGCTCGATCTGCAGACCTTCGGCATCGCGTCGCGCGACTGGCTGATCGGGCATCACATGGTGCCGCTCGATGTCCAGCGCGAATGGGAAGCGGCCTGCAGCGAAGCGTTCCAGATGATTGCCTCGACGGCGCTCGGCGACGGGCCGGGCGATGCCGACCCACCGCTCGCCAAACTCCGGCTGCACGGCGACGTGCACCCCGGCAACATCCTCTGGACGCCGACTGACCGGCCCGACGGCGGCCCGCACTTCGTCGACCTCGACGACGCGCGCACGGGCTTCGCAGTGCAGGACCTCTGGATGCTGCTGTCTGGCGACCGCGCGCAGCGCACCGGGCAACTCAGCGGCCTGCTCGACGGCTACGAGCAGTTCCGCAGCTTCGACCGGCGCGAACTGGCCCTGATCGAGCCGCTGCGCACGCTGCGGCTCATCCACTACAGCGCGTGGCTTGCGCGTCGCTGGGAAGACCCGATCTTCCCGATCAACTTCCCGTGGTTCGGCACCAGCGACTACTGGAAGGGGCAGATCCAGATGCTGCAGGACCAGTGCGAGGCGATGGCGGAAGATCCGCTCTACGCCTGACCCGAACCCCGCTCAGTGCACCTTGTGCTTGAGGGCCTTGCGCAACGAGCGAATGGAAGCGTCGACGGGCTCTGTGCAGCGGACCACTTCTGCGTTGATCACCGCGACCAGCGCGCGCAAATCGCCGGGCTCGAAGCTGAACTGCTCGTGAGGTGGCGTCAGGTAGATCGGCGTCAGCAGGCCTTCGAGGCATGTGACGGCGCGAAGGGCTCGCTTGAGATTGCAGAAATCGTCGTCGAGCTGCACAGCAGATAACGACGCCTTGCGCAGCGGTGACACGGGTGCGCGATTGGATTTAGCCATGGATGGCCTCCCTGCGGGTTCGGTTTTAAAGAACCGCCGCTACCGAGTCCAATCGGAGGCGGCGACTCGAACGGGTTGGACTACCGGGAACCCGCTTGCGCGAACCGGCGAGCCTCGCGGCTCCCCGCCCGAGCCGCCAAAAAATGGTGGCACGAACGACGAAGCCGCAGAACCTCTGCGGTTGCTGCGGCTTGCATCGCAGCGGGTTTGCGGGAGTCCAATCCCGATCACGTTTTTCTCTGACGTGACCGGCGCAGTATAGCCATGGGGTTGGCGCACCAGCTACCGCGCATGGGGCGACCACCGTCAGTAGGCTTCGCTCGCGTGAGCCGGACAGATAGGCGGCGAGCGCATCCGGCGAGACGTGCTCGTCCGAAAATCACATTGAAGCAGTCGAACTCCTTGGCCACGTCGAAGTCCTGCAGCGAGTCTGGACCGCGAGTAGCCGGCGGACGCATGACGGACCGTTCTGGCTCTCAAGCACCAACTCACTGCGAATCTAGCCCTAAGCGTTCCCGCGGCCGGCCTGCACAGTGCGCAGAAAAGCCTGCACCACTGCGTTCTCCGGTCCGTCGCGCCACACGCAATAGGACTCGGAGTGCGCGCCCTGCTCTTCCAGCGGCCGGAAGACTGCGCCGCGCAATGCCGAGTGATGCAGCGCATTCGGAACCAGCGCGACGCCCATCCCCTGCGACACCAGCGACACCACCGACAGCCAGTGGCGCACTTCATGGCGCACTTCCGGCCGGAATCCCGCGTCGGCGCAGATGGCGAGGATGCGCTCGTGATAGTCCGGCGACACATTGCGCGAAAAGAGCACGAACGGTTCATCGCGCAGGCTCGCCGTGGGCACGGTGCGCCGCCGCGCAAGGCGATGACCGACCGGCAGGCAGGCGACGAAGGGTTCGGACATCAACAGCACATGCCGAAGCTCCGCCGGCATGCGACTCGTGTGCACGAAGCCAAAGTCCAGGCGGTCATGCAGCAGCTCTGAAATCTGTTCACCCGAATTGAGTTCTGACAGCGTGACGCGCACCGCCGGGTGCTTTGCCTGGAACTTGCGCAGCGCCTGCGGCAACCCCCGGTAGAGCATCGCGCCGACGAAACCGATGCGCAGCCGTCCGGCCGAGCCCTGCGAGACATCGCGCGCCTCGAGCGCTGCCTCTTCGGCCTGCCGCAGCAGCGCGCGGGCCGAAGCCAGCAATGCATCGCCGGCAGGAGTCAGGCGCACTTCCTTGCTGTTGCGGTCGAACAGCCGCGCGCCGACGGAGTCTTCCAGCTGCCTTATTGCGACGCTCAGCGGTGGCTGCGAAATCGACAGCCGACGCGCGGCACGTCCGAAGTGCAACTCTTCGGCTAGGACAACGAAGTAGCGCAGATGTCGCAGTTCCATGCGGCGCAGTCTCCCACGATAGGCAAATCGGATCAATCGAGACCAATTCGATATTGGACAAGAATCGTCGCGCGCTCGAACATCCATCCACAAAGGAGACGAGCCATGTTCAGCACCGCCGCCCACCCCGTGCCCGACCGCCACGGGCAGAACCTCTTCACCACCGACACCGAGCTGCACAAGCTCATCGCGCTGTACCTTCCGCCCGATCTGGCGCGGCACATGCAGCCGCACTTCGAGCGCCTCGGCGCACTCGCCGGCGGCCCGCTCGATGAGCTGGCCCAGACCGCCGACCGCAATCCGCCGACGCTCAAGCTGCGTACCCGCACCGGCATCGACGACCAGAAGGTGATCAAGCATCCGGCCTATGTCGAGATGGAACGCCTCGCACTGAGCGAGTTCGGCCTTGCCGCGATGTCACACCGCGAAGAGACCCTGGGCTGGAAGGGCAAGATGCCGCCGCTGGTCAAGTACATCCTGACCTATCTCTTCGTGCAGGCCGAGTTCGGCCTGTGCTGCCCGGTCTCGATGACCGACTCGCTGGCGCGCACGCTCAAGAAGTTCGGCAGCCCCGAGCTGGTCGAGCGCTTCCTGCCGCGCTTCCAGTCGGTCGACTTCGACACGCTGGCGCAGGGCGCGATGTTCATGACCGAGCAGGCCGCCGGCTCCGACATCGCGGCCACGGCGACCAGCGCCGCGCAAGACGCATCAGGCCAGTGGCGCCTGACCGGCGACAAGTGGTTCTGCTCCAACCCCGACGCGGATTTCGCGATGGTGCTCGCGCACGTCGAAGGCGCGCCGGCGGGCATGAAGGGTGTGTCGCTGTTCCTGCTGCCGCGCCAGCTCGACGACGGCAGCGCCAACCACTACCGCATCATCCGGCTCAAGGACAAACTGGGCACGCGCTCGATGGCCAGCGGCGAGATCCGGCTCGAAGGAGCCGTCGCGTACCTCGTCGGCGAACAGGGCCGCGGCTTCGTGCAGATGGCCGACATGGTCAACAATTCGCGTCTGTCGAACGGCGTGCGCGCCGCAGGGCTGATGCGCCGCGCGGTCTCCGAAGCCGAATACATCGCGAGCGAACGCCGCGCCTTCGGCAAGCGCCTCGTCGACATGCCGCTGATGCAGCGCCAGTTGACCAAGCTGCGACTGCCGGCCGAGCAGGCGCGCACGATGGTGTTCCAGACCGCATTGGCGCTCGCGCGTTCGGACGGCGGCGACACGTCTGCCTATCCGCTGCTGCGCATCCTCACGCCGCTCATCAAGTTCCGCGCCTGCCGCGATGCACGCAAGGTGACCGGTGACGCAATGGAAGTGCGCGGCGGCTGCGGCTACATCGAAGAATGGTCCGATCCGCGACTCGTGCGCGATGCGCACCTGGGCTCGATCTGGGAAGGCACGAGCAACATCGTCGCGCTCGACGTCCTGCGCGCCATCAAGCGCGAGGATTCGTTGACTGCACTCCAGGCGCACTTCGGCAAGCTGCTTGACGAAGCGACGATCGCACCGGCCTTTGCGACCGCGCTGCGCGACGCGCTCACTCGCGCCGCCGCACTGGCCGCAACCGCCACGCAGGAAAGCGGCGATGTCATCGCGCGCCAGGCCGCATCCGCGCTCTATCACACCTGCAGTGCGATCGCGATGGCCTGGGAGGGCTCTCGCACGGGCTCCGCGCAGCGCGTCGAGTGGGCACAGCTGGTGCTGCTGCATCGCGTGCTGCCGC
The DNA here is from genome assembly GCF_014192575.1 of Variovorax sp. Sphag1AA. GTDB lineage: Bacteria > Pseudomonadota > Gammaproteobacteria > Burkholderiales > Burkholderiaceae_C > Variovorax. Next base: position 427,299 of record NZ_JACHYC010000005.1, read on the forward strand.
GCGATCCGCTCACGCCCGACGCGGTGCCTGCCGACTGGTCCGCGAAAGCCGCGACGCCCGCGCTCGCCACTGCCTGAATCTGCGCATTCCACGATCACGACTACAGGAGACATTCATGAAACGATTCCTCGCACCCCTTCTCGTTGCCTGCGCCTCGGTGCTGCCCATGGTGCCTGCAGCCCACGCCGACAGCTTTCCCGACAAGCCCCTGACGCTGGTCGTGCCCTTCCCGCCAGGCGGGCCGACCGATGCGATGGCGCGCACGCTCGCCGCCGAGATCAAGGAGGTCATCGGCCAGACGATGATCGTGGACAACCGAGGCGGCGCGGGCGGCAACATCGGTGCCGAGCTGGTCGCGCGCGCGCCGGCGGACGGCTATGTGCTGCTGTTCGGCACCTCCGGGCCGCTCGCGATCAACTCGAGCCTCTATCGCAAGATCAACTACGACCCGTCGAAGAGCTTCGCGCCGGTGATCCAGGTCGGTCACCTTCCGAACATCCTGGTCGTGAATCCCTCGGTGCCGGTCAAGAACGTCAAGGAGCTGATCGCCTACGCCAAGAGCAATCCGGGCAAGCTGAGCTACGCCTCGTCGGGCAACGGCGCTTCGTCGCACCTCGCGGGCGTGCTGTTCAACTCGATGGCCGGCGTGGACCTGCAGCACATTCCGTACAAAGGCACCGGTCCGGCGTTGACCGATCTGCTGGGCGGCCAGGTGAGCATGAGCTTCACCGACGTTCTGACCGCCATGCCCTACCTCAAGACCGGCAAGCTGCGCGCACTGGGCGTGACCACTGCCCAGCGCTCGCAGGCGTTGCCCGACGTGCCTACCCTCGCCGAGCAAGGCCTGAAGGGCTATGACGTGAGCGTGTTCTTCGGCATCGTCGCGCCCGCCGGTACGCCGCCGGACCGCGTGAAGAAGCTCAACGAGGCCTTCGCGAAGGTGCTCGCATCGCCGAAGGTGAAGCAGCAGTTCGCAAGCCAGGGCCTGGAGCCCGCGCCGTCGACTTCGCCTGAAGCGCTCGGCAAGTTCATCCCCGAGCAGATGAACATGTGGGCGTCGGTGGTCAAGCAATCGGGCGCGCAGCTCGACTGAGCCGGATCGAGGAGCCATAGCCATGACCACGAACGCCCGCCCCACCGGCGCCCTCGCGGGTGTCCGCGTGCTCGACATCTCCCGCATCCTCGGTGGCCCTTACTGCGGCCAGATCCTCGGCGATCACGGCGCCGACGTGCTCAAGGTCGAACCTCCGCAAGGCGACGACACGCGCACCTGGGGCCCGCCCTTCCGCGAGGGCGTGGCGTCTTACTACCACGGGCTCAATCGCAACAAGCGCGTCCAGCATCTGGATCTCGGATCGCCCGAGGGGCGCGAGGCACTGCTGGCTTTGGTCGCCGAGGCCGATGTGCTGATCGAGAACTTCAAGACCGGCACGATGGAACGCTGGGGCATCGGCTACGACACGCTGTCGAAGCGCTTCCCGCGCCTCGTCTGGTGCCGCGTCTCGGGCTTCGGCGCGGATGGCCCGCTCGGCGCGCTACCGGGCTACGACGCTGCGGTGCAGGCGATGACCGGCATCATGAGCATCAACGGCGAAGCGGATGGCGGCCCGCTGCGGGTGGGACTGCCGGTGGTCGACATGGTGACCGGCCTCAACGCGGTGATCGGCGTGCTGCTCGCGCTGAACGAACGCCAGCGCAGCGGACGCGGCCAATTCGTGGAAGCGGCGCTCTACGACAGCGGCCTCTCGCTGCTGCATCCGCATGCGGCGAACTGGTTCATGGACGGCACCGCGCCGAAGCGCACCGGCAATGCGCATCCGAACATCTACCCCTACGACGCGCTCAAGACGCGTACCGATCCGATCTTCGTGGCCGTGGGCAACGACCGGCAGTTCGCAAGTTTCTGCGCGTGCATCGGGCAGCAGCCACTGTCGGAAGACCCGCGATACGCCACTGCAGGGCAGCGGTCCGTCAACCGCGATGGACTCAAGCAGCAACTTGAAGCCGCATTGGCCGACTTCGATGGCCGCGAACTGGTCGACACGCTGATGGCGGCCGGCGTGCCCGCGGCACCAGTGCTGCCGGTGGACGCCGCGCTCACGCATCCGCACACCGCGCATCGCGGCATGGTGGTGGAGCTCGAAGGCGGCTATCGCGGCATCGGCTCACCGGTGAAGCTCAGTCGCACGCCGGCGACGTACCGGCATGCGCCGCTCACGCCGGGCGAGCGCTTCATCGATCCGACCTGCTGAGACCTCTAGGTGTCGACCATCTCGCGGTAGGCATGCCAGCTCGCATGTGCGAGCCACGGGAAGGTCACGATGAGCCCGAGCATGAACGTCGCGAAGCCCGCGGCTGTCAGGGTTGCGATCAACGCAGCCCACAGCAGCATGGCTACCGGATTGCGGGCACAGCACCGCAAGCTGGTCAGCGCCGCGGTGATCACGTCCACGGGCCGATCCATCAGCGACGGCACGCTGACGACACCCAGCGCAAAAACCACCGCAGCCACCGCGGCGCCTACCGCGAGGAAGGCGAGCACGAGACTGACCGGCTGGCCCGGCAGGAGCAGGGACGGAGGCAGATGCGGCACGCGCTGCACCTGCTCGGTAAAGAACATTGCGAACACGATGGCCGCCAGGCGCTCCCAGGCCAGGTACGCCAGCGCAAGCACCAGACCGAACATCGCAATCGAATCCCCGTTGCCGCGCCACGCTTGAAAGGCCTGCGTGGTGTCCGGAGCGGCGGACTGCTCCCGCTGGCGCGACAGCGCATACATCGGCATGGCAATGAAGGGGGCCACCAGCAGGAATCCGCCAAGCAGCGCTGGTGCAAGGTAGGTGGCCTGCCAAGTCACTGTCGTCAGGATCAGGCCGAGGACCGCAACCACCGCACCGATGCCGAAGCTCACACCGGGACGGAACGCAAGGTCCCGTGCCCCCATCCACAGCCATGCGAATGGTCGCAGCGCGCCGACCCGGCGCACCGCGGGAGCCTCCAGAGGGGATTGACTGTCGAGCGGATGGTCCATCGCGCGCACTCCTTCGCCGTGCCCTCGGCGCGATGACCAGCATAGTCAATGCGCATCGCTGCGGTTTGACGCCAATCAAGGCTTGCCTTCTTTCCAGGGCCCGGGCTTCCGGCGGAGATAATGTGCGGCCAGGTGCCGACGTGATCGCGATGCGCTGCCTGCGACCACCTCACCTCTCCTGGAATGTCCCCCGCGAACAAGGCCCCAAAAGCCCCGGACCTGAGCACCGGCATCGCGCTCGTCCTGCTGACCACATGCATGTTTGCCGGCAGCGACTCGACGATCAAGTACCTCGGTGGATCGATTCCCGTGCTGGTCCTCTTGTGGGTCCGCTACATGTTCCAGACCGCCACGATGGCGGGATGGCATCTGATGCGGGGCGGCGCGCTCAAGGTCCGAAGCCGCGTGCCCGCGCTGCAGTGCCTGCGCGCCGTCTTGTTGCTCTGCAATTCGGCGGCTTCGTTCTACGGCGTTCAGCTGATTCCGCTCGCCGAATTCACCGCCCTCATGCTGCTCGCGCCCGTGGCCACCACCGTGCTGAGTGCGCTCGTGCTCAAGGAGCGGGTCTCCCCGGCGCGATGGGCCATGGTCGCGCTCGGCGTCGTCGGCATGCTGGCCGTCGTTCGGCCCGCAGGTGCGGGTGCGTTGGGCTGGGGTGCGCTGCTGCCTATCTCCAGCGCGCTCTGTTATGCGGCCTTCCAGCTGGTGACGCGCCGCATCGCCAGCGCTGACGATCTTGTCGTCACCAACTTCCTTTCGGCGCTGCTAGTGACGTTGGTGCTGGGGCTTGTTCTGTTGGCGCTTCCGCTCGATCTCGCGCCGACGCTACGCCTCGCGAGCGGCAAGCAATGGGCCCTGTTGCTGCTGATGGGCACCTTCGCAACCGCAGGCCACGTCAGCATGGCAGGCGCGGTTCGCCTCGCGCCGCTTTCCGTGCTGATGCCCTTCGCCTACGCGCAGATCATTTTTGCGACCGCGATCGGGTGGCTGCTGTTCGCCCATGCGCCTGACATCTGGGCGGTCGCAGGCATCTGCCTCATCGGGCTGGGTGGCATCGGAACCGTGTGGCTGAACGGCCGGGCGACCTGACGCGCGCGTTCTCGCGCCTCGGTCGGCCCGGCACGCTGACTCAGGCCAGCAGTGCGTTCACACGTCGCACATAGGCTGCCGGATCGGCCGGCAAGCCCCCCTCGGCGAGCAGCGCCTGGTCGAACAGGATGTTCGCCAGATCGTCGAAGTGTGCCGAGCCTTCGAGCTTCTTCACGAGCGGGTGGTCGGCGTTGACTTCGAGCACCGGCTTCACTTCGGGCGCAGCCTGGCCGGCCTGCTTGAGCATGCGCGCGAGCTGCGTACTCATGCCGCCGTCCTGCACGACGAGGCAGGCGGGTGAATCGACGAGACGCGTGGTCACGCGCACGTCCTCGGCCTTGTCCTTGAGCGCTTCCTTGAGGCGTTCCAGCACCGGCTTGAACGATTCGGCTGCTTCCTCGGCCGCCTTCTTCTCGGACTCGTCCTGCAGCTTGCCGAGATCGACCGCGCCCTTGGCCACGCTCTGGAGTTGCGTGCCGTCGAACTCGGTGAGGTAGTTGAGCGCCCATTCGTCGACGCGGTCCGTCATCAGCAGCACCTCGATGCCCTTCTTCTTGAAGATCTCGAGCTGCGGGCTGTTCTTGGCGGCCGCCAGCGTATCCGCGGTGATGTAGTAGATCGCGTCCTGGCCTTCCTTCATGCGCGACTTGTAGTCGGCCAGGCTCACGGTTGCGGTGTCGCTGGTGGTCGATGCAAAGCGCAGCAGCTTGGCGATGCGCTCGCGGTTGACGAAGTCCTCGCCGAGGCCTTCCTTGAGCACCGCGCCGAACTCGGCGTAGAACTTCGCGTACTTGCCCGATTCGTCGGCGAAGTCCGCGGCGGCCTCTGCTGCGGGCGTCGGCTTGGCGTTCTTGTCGACCACGTCGGTCACGCCCTCGGTCGGTTCGGGCGACGGCACGGCCTCGCCCGAGCCCACGTCGATCTTGCCTTCGCTGCTTTCGCTGCCGGTCTTCTGCTTCTTCGCGAGGTCTTCCAGCATGCCGAGCACGCGCTTGGTGCTGCCTTCGCGGATGGCCTTCACGTCGCGGCTTTCCTGCAGCAGTTCGCGGCTCACGTTGAGCGGCAGGTCGGCCGAGTCGATCACGCCCTTGACGAAGCGCAGGTAGCTCGGAAGCAGCGATTCGGCGTCATCCATGATGAAGACGCGCTTGACGTAAAGCTTCACGCCGGCGTGCTTGTCGCGGTTCCAGAGGTCCATCGGCGCCTTGGCCGGGATGTACAGCAACTGCGTGTACTCGGTGTTGCCTTCGACGCGGTTGTGGCTCCATGCGAGCGGCGCGTCGTAGTCGTGGCTGATGTTCTTGTAGAACTCGACGTACTGCTCTTCGGTGACGTCCTTCTTCGGACGGCTCCAGAGTGCGTTCGCCTGGTTGACGGTCTCCCACTCGCCGGTCTTGACCATCGAGCCGCCCTTGTTCTCCTCGCCTTCTTTCCACTCCTCTTTTTCCATGAGGATGGGCAGCGAGATGTGATCGGAATACTTGCCGATCACCGACTTGAGCTTCCAGGCGTTGAGGTATTCGTCCGCGTCGTCGCGCAGGTGCAGCGTGACGCTGGTGCCGCGCTGCGGGCGGTTGATGCTGTCGACTTCGAAGTCACCGGCGCCCGCGCTCACCCAGCGCACGCCCTCTTCGGCCGGCAGTCCCGCGCGGCGCGATTCGACGGTGATCTTGTCGGCCACGATGAAGCCCGAGTAGAAGCCCACGCCGAACTGGCCGATGAGCTGCGCGTCGGCCTTCTGGTCGCCCGAGAGCTTGCTCATGAACTCGCGCGTGCCGCTCTTGGCAATGGTGCCGAGGTTGTCGATCGCTTCCTGCTGGCTCAGGCCGATGCCGTTGTCAGCGATGGTGATGGTCTTGGCGGCCTGGTCGAAGGACACCCGCACTTCGAGGTTGGGCTGGTCCTCGTAGAGCGCGGGCTGGTCGATCGCCTCGAAGCGGAGCTTGTCGCAAGCATCCGACGCGTTCGAGATCAGCTCACGCAGAAAGATCTCTTTGTTCGAGTAGAGCGAATGCGTGACGAGGTGAAGAAGTTGCGCGACTTCAGCCTGAAAAGGAAGTTTGGTCTTGGAAATTGTCATGACGCGTTGTCAGTCGAGAGAAAACACATCGCCGATGGCGAACCGACAACTTTACTAAAGGCCCTTGGCGTTACCAACCGTGACCGAATTCACGGCCGTAGTGGGCACCAACCTACAGCTACAAAGACTTACATCACAAAAGGGCCCCCAAAAGTACTCATTGAGACTTTTCTGAGAACTATGTCCTACGCCGTTTGTGGGAGGCCTCCTACAGTTCACCCATCGACTTCATCGCTGTGCCCCCTCCAATTTAGGAAATCAATCATGAAAAAGCTTCTCCTGGTCTCGATCGTTGCGGCTCTCGTTTCGCCGCTGGCAGCACTGGCTGATTCCGGTGTGGTCACCAACGCAGGCTCGAATGCAAAGGCCAATGCGAACCTGGACTTCAAGATCACCGTGCCGCGTCTTCTCTCGCTGCAGATCGGTGCGGCCAACAGCGTCGACCTGCTCGACTTCCAGGTTCCGGCCGCGGGCATCGGCAACGGCACCGCGGTGTCGGCGACGGGCGGTGACCAGACCAACGGCGCGGTGACGGTTCGCGTGCTTGCCAACGGCGCCAGCAGCGTGCAACTGAACTCGAAGACCACGGGTGCGATGAACAACGGCTCCGGCAGCACCATCGGCTGGGACCAGATCACCGTGGCTGAAGCCGCACTGCCGGCCCAGACCAGCGGCTACACGAACGGCGCGATCACGCACCCTGCGTTCAACACGAACGCGGCGAGCGGCGGCGACGGCACCGCCACCACGCTGACCGCCACCAACGGTCTGGTCCGCCAGGAAGGCAAGTGGACCTACGGCTACAAGAACCAGAACGTGGCCGCAGCCGGTACCTACGGCGGCGTGAACACGCAGAACGGCCGTGTGGTCTACACCGCCACGATGCCCTGAGCGAGCGGCATCCCGACTTCCGACTCATTCAACCTTCGTAAACGATCATGCGGACCTGGGCGCGGCTGGCGCTGCTGGCCGGGCTCGCCGCTGCTGCGCTGGGCTCGGCCCACGCCGAATCTCAATTCGTCAGTGGCGCAAGCGCCACGCTGACGGCGCAGGCCAAGCTCGATCTCGTGGTGACCATCCCGCGCATCCTGTACCTGCGCGTGGGCACCGGCACCGAGTACGCCAACAACGGCACGGTCGACATGATCAACTTCGCCGTACCGGCCGCTTCGGTCGGCAACGGCACGGCGGTGGCGGGCACCGGCGGTGACCTGGGCAACGGCGCCGTCACGGTGCGCGTCATGGGCAACGGCGGCGACATCACGCTCAATTCCAGCACCACCGGCCCGCTGAACAACGGCACGGCCAGCCAGCAGATCGGCTGGAACCAGATCAACGTCGCCAGCGCCGCACTGCCGAACACCACGGCCAACTTCAACAATGGCAGCATCACCCACCCGAGCTTCAATGCCACGGGCGGTGCGGGCTCATCGGTACTCCTGCCTGCAACCAACAAGATGGTTCGGCAGGAGGGCAAGTGGACCTACAGCTACGCGAACAACAATGTGGTGGCGGCCGGCACCTACGGTGGCGCCGGCGTCAACAATGGCCGAGTCACCTACACGGCGACCATGCCCTGAACCCCGGGAGATCGCGACAATGCCCAACGTGATGCGCCTTCCACCGCCCTCCGCTTCCGGTGCCAGAGCCTTTGCGGCCGCTGGGCTGGCCGTCGCCGGGCTCTTTGCCGCGACGGGCGCCCAGGCCTACCTGGTCAGCATCACGCCGGGTGCACGAGCGATCTACCTGCAGGTGGGTACCGGCACTTTCAGCGGCACCTACACCGGCGGCGGCACGCCGGGCAACAACACGACCGTCAATACGGTCACCGCCACCGTCCCGGCCAACGCCATCGGCACCGGTCCGCAGACGATGGCGACCAACAGCACGACCACCAACAGCCCCTACGACAACTACGCGTTCTGCACCCCGAGCAGCGGGCAGGTCTACGTGGGCGGTTTCTACCGGTCGAACAACTCCAGCCAGAACGCGACGCTGACGGTGACTGCGCCGGCCTATCTCGTCAACGCGACCAGCGACACCATCCCGATCAGCACGATCTCGTGGGTGTCCAGTGGTACCGGCGACACATCGGCGACGATCCCGAGCGGCACCTTCAATGGCTCGCGCCAGCTGCTGCTCTCGGTGGCGCGCAACAACTGGTTCGAGAGCTGCCTGACCTTCACCTATTCCAACGCGCAACTCGCGCCCGCCGGCACTTTCACCGGCCGCGCCGTTTACGAACTGGTGGCACCGTGAAGATCAATCCGCGCCAGATCCTCAAGGGCATCTTCCTCGCGCTGTGCGCCATCATCTTCGCGCTCCTGGCCATGCCTTCGCTGGCGCCAGCCGCAACGTTCCGCGTGGACGACACCGGCACGCTGGTCAGCCAGCCGGTCACGTCGATGAAATGGCGCCAGGTGGTGCCGTCGCGCACCGGCGACAACGCGGTGGAAGGCCAGCTGAGCGTTTCACTGCGCCTCAATCTCACCAACTGGATCAATCGTCCGGCGCGCATCTACATGGTGCTCGCGCCCACCGAGGGCGAACAGCTCATCGCCACCTGGCGCACACAGGGCCGCCTGCTGCCGGGCTCAGTGCGTGGCGGCGGGCGCGCGCTGGTGTTCGATGGCGTGGTCCTCGAACCTTTCCTGAATGAAACCATCCAGCTCAACCTGATGGCAGATGGCCGGCTGCTGACGCGCACTCAGCAGCTCCAGTTCTATTTCGAGATCGAGGTATCGCCTTGAACCGACTGACCGCACTTCGCCTGCTCCGCCAACCCGGACGCCTTCGATCGCTGACCCTGCTCGCACTGGGCTTCGGCGCGCTGAGTCAAGCCGCCTTCGCGCAGTTCGCGCTCGCGGTCTCGCCGCCGCGCTTCGAGCTGAAGGGCAAACCCGGCACGCCGATCCGCGAAGTGATCGAGCTGTCGCAGATCGACGCACGCCCGGGCGTCTACACGGTGCGCACAGCGGACTGGACCTTCAAGCCCGACGCCACCGTCGACTTCATCGATACGCTGGCACCCGACAGCTGCCGTCCGTGGGTTGCCATCGAACGCAAGGAAATCAACGTCACACCCGGGCGGCCTTACCGGTTCCGCTTCGAGGTCACTCCGCCGGCGGACACGCCGCCGATGGAATGCCGCTTTGCGATCCTCGTCGAAGGCAAGGAGCAGGCTGCGAGCGCGAACATGCCGATCGGCCTGTCGGCCCGGGTCGGCGTCGTCGTCTACGTGGCAGTCGGTGACGTGAAGCCGGCGCTCAGCGTGGTCGGCGCCACGGTGCAGACGGTCAACGGCATGAAGGTGCCGGTGCTTAAGGTGCGCAACGACGGCACCGCGCACGGCAGGCTCGCCGGCTTCCTCAAGGGCACGGATGCCAGCGGCACCGCGCTCGAATTCACCGCCGCCACGCTGCCCATCCTCCCCGGGGAAACACGCGACATCGCCTTGAGCGCGGCGCGCCCCGGCAATGCGGATGCCGCGGTGCAGGTCAGCTTTCCGGTGACGGTGCGCGGCAAGCTCGAATGGGGTGATTCCGGGTCGACAGAGATCGATCAGCGATTCGCTCCATGAGGGGCCGGCTCGCCTGCCTCGCGCTCGGCATGCTCGGCGCGGGCTCCGCGCTGGACAGCCGGGCCGAAGAGCCGGCGCCAGCCTATGAAGACCGCGTGCTCGAAAGCGGTCCGCAAGCAGAGGTCGACGAATCCGCGGTCGAAGCGCCCTCCACCGGCTGGCCGCGTGGCGGCAGCGTCGAGCTGCAATCGCAGCGCCAGCGCGTGGTCAGCGAAACGCGCAACCAGACACTGCAGTTCACCGGCTTTCTCGACACGCCGAACTACGGCGCCTTCTCCGCCGACGTGAGCCTGAACCGCTACCGCAGTCCGGTGACGGTGTTCGACCAGACCGGGCTCAATGGCACGCTCTACAACCTCTCGTATCTGAGCGGCAACACCGGCCGCATCGACCAGCGCGCAATGCCGTTCAACAACGGCTGGTACGCCAACAACAGCATCGGCGACATCAATACCGCCGCCACGCCGATGTCGCGCGGCCTGGGGCGCGTCTTCCTCCCATCGCTGCCGATCGAAGGCTTCTCAACGAGCTTCGAGAACCCGGGCCGCACCAGCATCAACGCGTCCAGCGGCCGGCTGGGCTTCTTCGACGGGATCAACTCGCAGGGCTTCACTGTCGGGCGCGGCAACGCATCCACCTTCGGCGCGCAGCAGCAGCTCACCGGAGACGACAACCCGCTCGGTATCAATCGCACGGACGCCGCCTTCCAGTGGGTCGACGCGCGCGACGTCAACCTGAACGGCGTGACCGGCTATGCGCAGAACACGCGCTCGTACTGGGGCGCGCTTTCGTGGCAGGGCGTGTCGCCCTGGGCCGATTCGGTCGGCTCCGGGATCGGCCCACTGACCGAACGCCCTGGCGGGATGCGCGTGCAGGCCAACTACGCACACAGCGAAGGCCAGCCGTCGACCATCGGCTCGCTCGCGCCGCGCGATTCGGCCAATGGCTTCTGGGTCGATGCCGACTGGCGCGGCGACTGGGCGCGCCAGAGCGCGAGCGCCTTCTATTTCGATCCGGCGCTTCGCTGGGGCAGCACGCCGATCGCGGGCGACCTGCAAGGCGTGAGCTGGCGCGGTGACGTCTCGACCCGGCAATGGCAGCTCGGCACCAACCTGGAGTTGAGCGAAAGCGTGAGCGGCCTCACCGGGCGCTCGCTCTTCGGCAATGTCTTCGGGCGTTACCGCTTCGATTCGCGCGATGCGATCTCTTCCACCTTCGCCGCGCGCACCGGCAGCCAGGCGGCGCAGTCGATCGAGGTCACGTGGGAACACATCTCGCCGACCTGGGGCCAGAGTCAGTGGCGCACGGACATCGCGCACGGCCGCGATTCGCAAGTGGTGCGCTTCGGCCTCGACCAGGCCTGGCAGGTGGCGGAAAACAGCTCGCTGTCGACCACGCTCGCGGTCGAGCAAGCCGAGCAACTCGGCGTCACCGCGCGTTCGGTGATCTGGGGCGCGCTCGGCAGCCTGCCCTTTCTCGCGAGCGGCCGGCTCGACCTGAGCGTGCGCGGCAGCAACGGCATCGGCAGCTACAACGCGCGCTATCTCAGCGGCAACGCACGCGTGAGCTGGGCGCTGGGTGCGGGCTGGTCGTTCTACGTCCAATACACCGCTGCGAACGGGCAGGAATCGCTCAATCCGGCCGTGGTGTCGGCGCTGACCGCGGCCACCCTGCCGCCCGTGGTGGTGCTGCCGTCCAGCCGGACGCTGCTGATGGCGATCCGCTACGAGGCGCGCGCAGGCACGACGACGGTGCCCATCGGCGGCAGTTCGGCCGGTGGTTCCGGCCGGCTCGAAGGCCATGTGTTCTTCGATCAGAACGGCAACGGTGTACGCGAAGCCAATGAAGGCGGCATCGCCGGCGTCACGGTGGTGCTCAACGGCCGCTTCGTCGCGCGCACGGATGCGCAGGGGCTGTACAGCTTCCCGGCCGTGGCGCCCGGCCATCACGAGATCGAACTCATCCCCGACAACCTGCCCCTGCCGTGGAGCAATCCGGGCCCCGCGACGCGTCGCATCGACGTGTTCGTGCGCGACACCACAACCGCCGACTTCGCCATCCAGCGCGACCGCTGACCTCCTTCCAAAGGAGGGTGTCGCACCCTTCACTTTTGGATCAAACTGCCGATATCCCGAGGTCGGCGTCGTTGGGACGTCGCGCCATGTCAGCGAGGGTGGTGCTCAATGTCGGGGAACGAGATCGGTGCGAATCGCCGCGTTGGTGGACGCGAAGCCAGGAGCTTTCTGCTCGCGCTGATGCTCGCGCCCATGGTCTGCGCGGCGGAGACCGGCATCGCCGCGCCGGGCGCCAACAGCGCGTCCGCCCATCTCTCTTTCAGGATCGTCATCCCGCCGGTGTTCCGCGTGATGCAGATCACGCCGGTCAAGGAGGGCTACCAGTACCGCATCTGGACCAACATGCCGTCCATCCTGCTCAACGGCATCGAATACCGCTTCACCCGCGTCGGCGAGACGACGCTGACCATTCCCGCCCCGCCGGAAGGCATCTTCGTCGTCCACGGGCTCTGAGCCGGGGCGGACGCTACCTCGGTTGCGATTCGACCTCGCGCGTCCAGCGGTCGATCAACCGCTTGCGCTCTGTCGCGCTTCCGTATTTCTCGAAGTCGTACTTGATGAGCCGCACGTCGCTCATCGACGGAATGCGTGGATCCGGCTTGAAAGTCTTGTTGGCCGGCGACTGCAGGCTGCCCGCCTTGGCGCCGATCGATTGGCCGGCCGGACTCATCAGCCAGTCGTAGTAGCGGAGCGCGTTGGCCTTGTTGCGTGCGCCCTTCACGAGCGCGATGCCGCCGATCTCGTAGCCGGTGCCCTCGCACGGCGCGACGGACTTGACCGGGTACTTGTCATAGCGCCAGCGGTCGAAGCCGAAGATGAAGCTGATGCCGATGGCGACTTCGCCCTTGGCCACGTTGGGCGCCTGCGCCTGCCCGCTGCGCGTGTAGGCGATGGTGTTGCGATGCAGCTTCTTCAGGTAGTCGAAGGCCTGGTCCTCGCCCATGAGCTGCACGAGGCCGGCCACGATCGTGTAGCCGGTGCCGCTGGTCGCGGGATGCGACATCTCGATCTCGCCCTTGTATTCGGGCTTGATGAGGTCGGCCCAGCAGTGCGGCTCGGGCAGCTTCTTTTTCTTGAGCACGTCGGTGTTGAAGCCGAAGCCCATCGCGCTCGTGTAGAAGCCGCCGACCATGTTCTGCGACATCGCGTACTGGCGCACCGACCAGTCATAGAGGTCGTTGATGTACGCCGGTCGGTAGGGGTCGAGCAGCCCCTGCTCGGCCGCCTGGAGGAAGGGGTCGCCCGTGCCGCCCCACCAGATGTCGGTCTTGGGGTTGGCCGCTTCAGCGCGCAGTTGGGCGCCGATCTCGCCGGTGCCCTTGTGCGCCTGCAACACGCGGATGCCGGTGGCGCGCGTGAACTCGGCGGCGGCCGCCTCGCACCAACTTGCGTCGGTGCTGCACAGCGCATTGACCGTGCCCTGCGCACTTGCGCTCGTCGCCGTCAGCAGGCCCAACAAGGTGCCAGCGGCGGCAATGATTCTTCTGGAAGCGAGAACGTGCATCGGCCATCCCGGGTTTCACGAAGGAAACCGCAGGATAGCCGCTAGCCGCTCGCGCCGGCCAATCAGTGGGCGGTGCCGCCGGTAATGCCGGCCATGCCAGTGGATTGGCCGATCGCTTCAGTCTGCATCGGGTGTGCTGCCTCGACCGCTTCCTTGTAGACCTCGTCGCGCGTGCGCTGGCCGGGCAGCGGCGCGCTCGTCGATTGACCGACTGCCTCGGTACCGGTCGGACGGGCCGCAGCCATGGCACCCGCGTCCACCTCGGGCATCGAGGCCGTGTTGCTCGTCTGCATCGGGCGATAGTCCGATCCGTCCGACTGGGCCATTGCGCCGAACGAAGCAAAGGCCGCAAGGGTCGCGAAGGTTCCGAGTGCCAGAACCTTGAGGGAAGCATGCATTTGGGTCTCCTGAAGTTACGCCTGCCACTCTAGGCAGGCAGTCTGAGACCGACGTGAGCGAAAAATGAGATCAGGATGAGGCCGGCAAGTACACGCGTGCCAGCAAGCCCGGGCCATCGGCGCGATTCGCAAGCACGATGCGCAGCCCGTTGCGCAACGCTGCGGTGCGAGCGATGGCAAGGCCCAACCCGCTGCCACCGACAGGCGCGCCTGTGACGCGGAAGAAGCGGTCGAACACACGGTCGAGATGCTCCGGCGGAATGCCGGGCCCGTCGTCCAGCACATCGACCACCGGATGTCCGTCGATCATGTGCAGCCGCACGTCGACGACGCCGCCTTCGTGCGCGTAGCGCACCGCGTTGTCGATGAGGTTGTCGAACACGCTGCGCAGCTCCGACGGCGGTGCCGACACCAGCGGCGCGACGCGGCCCTCGAAGCCCACGTCGACGCGGCGCTGGTCCGCGAGCACCATGAGCTGGCCCACGCTGTCGCGCAGCAACGCTGCGACATCGACCGGCCCTCGTGCGGCCGGGGGCGGGCCTTCCTGCCGCGACAGTCGCAGCAGCTGCTCGATGAGGTGCTGCGCGCGCTCCACGCCGCCTTCGAGCTGCGCGAAGCGCTCGGCTGCGTCTCCAGCCGGGACGTGGCCTCGCAGGTTCTCGATCTGCAGGCGGATCGCAGCCATCGGCGTGCGCAGCTCATGCGCGGCGTCCTGCATGAACCGGCGCTGCGTCGACAGTGCGCTGCGCAAACGCCCGAGCACGCTGTTGAATGCATCGACCAGCGGCGATATCTCTTCCGGCACCCGAGCGCTCCCGACCTCAGCCGTATCGCCCACCTCCTGCGCCGCCACGTCGCGCGCGACCGCGCGCAGCGAGCGCGAAGCAGCCGAGACGATCAACAGCAACATCAGCAACGTGATCGGCAGCATCAGCAGGATCGGCAGGCTCTCCAGCAAGGCGCGGCGCACGATGCGGTTGCGGCGGAAGCCGTCGTTCTGCACCACCTGCACGCGCGGGGCATCAGCGGCGGCGCCCGGTTCGGCGGTGAAGACGCGCCATGCATCCTCGTTGCGCGGCCCCGCCCGCACGTCGCTGAAGCCCGCATCCGACTGCAGCGGAACCTCGAGATCGGGCCACGAAGTGCCGAGCAGCGTGCGCCCGTCACCGCTCCAGACCTGCACGACAAAGGCGCCGCGGCGAATCACCTCGTCGCTCGTCACCGGTTGCAGCGGCGGCGCACGGTGGTGGGTCGCACGCGACTCGGCCACCAGCCGCATCTGGTCATCCATGAAGTTGTTGACCAGACGGCCGTAGGCGCCATACGAAAACCAGACGGTCGCCGCGATCGCCACCAGGTACAGCGCCACCAGCCACAGCAGCAGGCGGCTGCGCAGCGATCGGAGTCTGAAGCGCGGCAGCACGCGGTTCATTGGACCTCCGCGCTTCGCGCTGCGGTGCGAGCCCCCTTCGGAGCGGCCGGGCGGGGGCTCACGCCGGCGCAACGCGCCAGCCGAGGCCGCGCACGTTGCGGATCGCTTCCGCGCCGAGCTTGCGCCGCATGCCGTGGATCAGCACGTCGATGGCGTTGCTCGTGACTTCTTCGCCCCAGCCATAGATGCGGTCCTCCAGTTGCTCGCGCGACAGGATCGCGCCGGGGCGCTCCAGCAGCGCATGCAGCAGCGCAAACTCGCGCGCCGTGAGCACCTCGCGCACGCCGTTGACGACCACGTCGCGTGTGGTGAGATCGAGCTGCAAGGTGGCGGTGCCGATGACCGAATGCGCCGCGCCGTCGCGCCGCCGGACCACGGCGCGCATGCGTGCCAGCAGCTCGCGCAGTTCGAAGGGCTTGAGCAGGTAGTCGTCCGCGCCGAGGTCCAGTGTCTCGATGCGGTCGTCGAGTCCGTCGCGGGCGGTGAGCACCAGCACCGGCGTCGCGTCGCCACGCTGGCGGGCGCGCCGAAGCACTTCGGTCCCGTCCACTTTCGGCAGGCCCATGTCGAGCAGCACGCAGGTGTAGCCGCCATCGGCAAGCGCGCTGTGCGCCAAGGCGCCGTCGCGCACCCAGTCCACCGACCAGCCGGCGCTGTCGAGCGCATGCGAGAGGCTGCGGCCGATCATTTCATCGTCTTCCACAAGCAATGCGCGCACGGGGTCTCCTTGTGACGCGAACACGGTTCCCGCGAGGCTACGCCCGTTTTCTTAGCTTTGCATGAGTCGCGGACGGCCGATCGCGCCATTTGGTCAGCTTCTGCTGGGATTGGGTCCAGAACATGGAGGTGTCTGTCCACACACAAGGTTTCAGGAGCAAATCGGGATGAAGTTCCAACTCAAGGCTGTATTCCTCGCCGCTGGCCTCCTGGGCGCGTTCTGCGTCCAGGCACAACAACTCCCGGCGGATGCGCCCGCCGGCACCACGGTCCAGTGCAAGGATGGAAGCTACGCCTCACCCGACACCAAGTCGGGAGCCTGCCGCGGCCACAAGGGCATCAAGACCTGGTACGGCAAGGCCGACGCCAAGGCCGCGCCAGCTGCAGCTGCAGCAGCACCGGCAGCAGCAGCCCCAGCGACGGCCGCTGCTGCCCCGGCTGCGGCGCCCGCCGCCAAGTCCGACCCGTCGAAGATGGCCGCAGCACCCGGCGGCGGCGCCGGCAAGGTCTGGGCCAACGACGAGACCAAGGTCTATCACTGCATGGGCGACCGCTACTACGGCAAGACCAAGAAGGGCGAATACATGACCGAGGCCGATGCCAAGGCCAAGGGGATGCACGCCTCGCACAACAAAGCCTGTGGGTGACTGAGTTCACCCCCAGCCTCGCCCACTGCGTGTGGCTCGGGCACCCCCTCTCCGGGGGCAACCCCGGCGGCCCGGCTAAGCCGGTTCCGCGGGGTTCCTGGCCTCCGCTAGAAGCGTTCGTTCGGGGCTAGGTAACGCCACTGTCCCAGCGGCAGGTTGCCTAGGACCACGTTGCCGATGCGGATGCGCTTCAGGCCGACGACCTTGAGGCCAACGAGTTCGCACATGCGGCGGATCTGGCGCTTCTTGCCTTCGGTCAGCACGAAGCGCAGTTGCTCGGGGTTCTGCCAGTCCACGCGCGCCGGCTTGAGCGCCTGACCGTCGAGGCTCAGGCCGTGGCGCAGCTTCGCGAGTTGTTCGCGCGGGAAGGCGGCCTGTGAGTTCTGCGCCACCGGCCCGTAGGAGACGCGCACGAGATATTCCTTCTCCATCGTCGAGTCTTCGCCGATGAGCTGCCGCGCCACGCGGCCGTCCTGGGTGAGCACCAGCAGCCCGACCGAGTCGATGTCGAGCCGGCCGGCCGGCGCCAATCCCTTGAGCTGCTGCGGCGCGAAGCGGTTCCGGCTCTGGTCTTCGCGCCAGTGGGTGCGTGAGTTGATCAGCACCACGGCGGGGTCGTGCCCGTCCTCGGCCTGCCCGCTCACGTAGCCGATGGGCTTGTTCAGCAGGATGGTCACCTGTTGCTGCTGCTGGCTCTGAGCCTTGCGATCGACTTCGATGCGGTCGGCCGGCGTGACCTTGACGCCCATCTCCGCCACCTGCCCGTTCACCTTGACCCAACCGTTCGCGATCCAGTCGTCGGCCTCGCGGCGCGAGCACAGGCCCAGCTCGGCCATGCGTTTGTTGAGGCGGGAGGGTGCAGCGGTATCGGACATGAGGATCGGCGGACTCGGAATGCGGCGATTTTCCGACATCCGTGCGCCGGTGTTCCAATCGCACCGTCCTCGCTGCCCGTTGCCTCGATGAACATCGTCGTCCTCACTTCGGTCGCCATGCTGGCCTTTGCGGGCAACTCGCTGCTCTGCCGGCTCGCGCTGCAGCACACCGGCATCGACGCGGCCACCTTCACTTCCGTGCGGCTGGTCTCGGGTGCGCTGGTGCTCTGGGTGATCGCATCGCGACAGGCCACCGCACAGCCTCGGCGGCTCGCAGGCGGATGGCTCTCGGCATTCGCCCTGTTCGCATATGCCGAGGCGTTTTCCTTCGCCTACATCAGCCTGCCGGCCGGCACCGGCGCGCTGCTGCTGTTCGCGGCGGTCCAGATCAGCATGCTCGGCTGGGGCCTGTCGAAGGGCGAAAGGTTCTCGCGCTGGCAGGCGATCGGTTTCATGTTGGCGGTGGGCGGGCTGGTCTTCCTGCTCCTGCCGGGGATCGCGGCGCCGCCGCTGCAGGGTGCACTGCTGATGATCTTGGCGGGCATTGCATGGGCGGCCTATTCGCTGCGCGCCAAGGGCGCGGGTGATCCGACGCAGGTCACCGCAGGCAACTTCGCGCGCTCCGCCCCGATGGCGCTGGCCGTCAGCGCCGCGATGCTCTCGTCGATGCGCTGGAGCCCCGCCGGCATCGCCTATGCAGTCGCATCGGGCGCGCTGACCTCAGGGCTCGGTTACGTGATCTGGTATGCCGCACTGCGCGAACTCAGGGTGACCAGCGCCGCGACAGTGCAGCTCAGCGTGCCGGTGATCGCGGCCTTCGGCGGCGTGGCCTTTCTCGGCGAATCCGCGAGCGTGCGGCTGATGGTGGCGTCGGTGCTGGTGCTCGGCGGCGTGGCGATCGTGCTGCTGGTGCGCAGCCGTCAGGCCACCAGCCGGTAGCCCACCGCGGTTTCCGTGAGCAGATGGCGCGGCTGCGCCGGATCGGCTTCGAGCTTCTGCCTCAGATGGCCCATGTAGATGCGCAGGTAGTGGCTCTGCTCGCCATGCGACGGGCCCCACACCTCACGCAGAAGCTGCCGCTGAGTGAGCACGCGGCCGGCGTTCGCGATCAGCACCGACAGCAGCCGGTATTCGGTCGGCGTCAGGTGCACCTCCGCACCCGCTCGCCGCACGATGCGCGCCGCGCGATCGACCTCGACCTCGCCGAAGCGGAACACCGGCTCGGGCTCTTCGCCGCCGACCGCGGCGCGCGGCCTGCGCAGGTTGGCACGCACGCGCGCGAGCAGTTCGCCGGTGCCGAAAGGCTTGGTCAAGTAGTCGTCGGCGCCGGCATCGAGCGCGGCGATCTTGTCGGCCTCATCACTACGTGCGGAGAGCACGATGATCGGCACGCCCGACCAGCCGCGCACATCGCGGATCAGGTTCACGCCGTCGCCATCGGGCAATCCGAGATCGAGCACCACCAGGTCGGGCTGGCGCGTCCCTGCCGCCGCAAGGCCATCGCGCAACGTGCCAGCCTCGTGCACCTGCCAGCCTTCGGCCTCCAGCGCGCCGCGCACGAAACGGCGGATCTGCGGTTCGTCCTCGATCACGATGGCGGTGGGGGTGGGCATGGCTTCAGAGCGGGATTTCGACGGGTTCAGGGGGTGTGCGACGCGGCAGTGTCACCGTGAATTCTGCCCCGCCGGCCTCCGCATTGGCCGCCTCGATCTGGCCGCCGTGGGCGCTCACGACCGCCTTGCAGATCGCGAGCCCCAGGCCGACGCCCGGCGTCGCCGATTCAGCCTGGCCGCGGGTGAACTTGTCGAACAGCGTCTGCTCGCGGCCCTTGAGCGAGGCCGGCAACCCCGGGCCATGGTCGCGCACGCTCAGCTCCAGCGTGCCTTCGGGCGCACGTGCGCTGACGACGATTGGCGGCGCGCCGTATTTCGCAGCGTTCTCGAGCAGGTTGACCAGCACGCGCTCGATCAGCACCGCATCGAACTCCACGAGCGGCAGGTCCGCCGGCAGATCGGTCCGCACGGCCAGGTCGCCCAGCGCGGGCCGCGCGGCGCGGATCGCGGAGCCCACGACCTCTTCGACCGACTGCCAGTCACGCCGCAGATTGACCGCGCCGCCGCCGATGCCGCTCTCCAGCCGCGCCATGTCCAGCAGGTTGCTGACCAGCGCATGGAGCTGGTGCGCCTGCGAGACGATCGCGCGCGCGGCCTCGCGCTGTTCGCCGCCTTCGGGCAACGTCTGCAGCGATTCGGCGAGCGCGATCAGCGCCGTCAGCGGCGTGCGAACGTCGTGCGAGATCGCGCCGAGCAGCGCATTGCGAAGCCGTTCCGATTCGATTTCCACCACGGCCTGCTGCGCGACTTCAACGTAGTGCACCCGCTCCAGCGCGATCGCGATCTGCCGCGCCAGCGTATCGAGCTGCTGTGCCTGCTCGGGGATCAGCAGCCAGCGCGGCTGCGCTGGTTCGAGCGCGAGCACGCCACGCACGCGCATCGGCGCCTTCAGCGGAACGTAGTGCCAGGGCTGTGCCGCGAGCGTGGCAGTGGAAAGACCGGCGGGCTGGCCATGACGGAAGGCCCAGTCCGCCACGCTCGCGTCGAAGCCTGACGCGGCATCCTGTGGCATCACGAGGCGATCGTTCGCATCGGTCAGCAACACCAGCGCACGACCGCCGAAATGCCCCTGCACCGCGGCTGCGCCGATCTCCGCGACCTGGCTGCTCTCCAGCGCCGCCGACAACTCGCGTGTCAGCTCGAAGAGCGACTGCGCGCGCCGCTCACGGCTCGCCGAAACGCTCGCCGCAAAGCGCAGGCCCGCAGTGAGCTGCCCCACCAGCAAGCCCACGGCCAACATCACCGCGAAGGTCAGCACGAACTGGATGTCGCCCACTGCAAACGACAGGCGCGGCGGGACGAAGAAGAAATCGAACGCAGCGACATTGAGCAGTGCAGACAGCGCCGCCGGCCCGCGGCCGAAGCGCATCGCGACGCCGACCACGCCGAGCAGGAAAACCATCACGATGTTCGCAAGCTCCAGCACGCCCACGAGCGGCGCCGCGAGCAGCGTGACCGCGATGCTGATCGCGACCGCCCAGGCATAGCCGGGCCAGCGTGCGCGGGGCCGGTCTTCCATCGGCGAATCGGCGCGCCGCACGCCCACCGGACCATTCGACAGGCGCCGCGAACTCTCGGCACGCGCGACTTCGACGATGTCGAGCCCCGGCGCATCGCGTGCGAGCCGACGCGCAAGCGGAGGCACGGGCCACCAGCGCGCCCAACCGGTCGCGGGCGTCGCACGCCCCACCACGAGCGTCGCGCAGTTGAGCCGCTGCGCCTGGGCCGCGAGCGCGGCGGCGATGTCCTCGCCCGTCAGCACCGCGGTTTCCGCGCCGAGGCCTTCCGCGAGCTTGAGCACGGCGAGAACGCGGTCGCGCTGCGTCGCATCGAGGCGCTGCAGGCGCGGTGTTTCGACATACGCCGCATGCCAGCGGACATTGAGCTGGCCGGCCAGCCGCGCGGCAGTGCGCACGGTTTGCGCCGCGCCTTCGTCCGGGCCGACGCAGGCGAGGATCGCGCCGGAGGTGTTCCAGGCCGGCGGCCCTGCATCGCCGAGCGGGCCGGACTGCTCGATGCGCCAGTTGCGCACATCGTCTTCCACATGCTCGGCGGTGCGGCGCAGGGCGATCTCGCGCAATGCGATCAGGTTGCCCTTGCGGAAGAAGTTCTGCGCCGCGCGCTCCGCCTGGTGGGGCACGTAGACCTTGCCGGCCGCGAGTCGTGCGGTCAGCTCGTCGGGCGTGACATCGACCAGCACCACCTCGTCGGCTTCGTCGAGTACCGAATCGGGCACCGTCTCGTGCACGCGCACGCCGGTGATCGCGCCGACCGTGCCGTTGAGGCTTTCCAGATGCTGGACATTGAGTGCCGACCACACGTCGATGCCGGCAGCGAGCAGCTCTTCCACGTCCTGCCAGCGCTTGGCGTGGCGCGAACCGGGGGCGTTGGTGTGCGCGAGCTCGTCGACCAGCAGCACCGCCGGCTTGCGTGCCAGCGCGGCGTCGAGGTCGAACTCGGCCAGCGTGCGGCCACGATGGTTGACGCTGCGCATCGGCAGCACGTCGAGCCCGGAAAGCAAGGCGGCCGTCTCGCTGCGGCCGTGGGTTTCGACGACGCCGACCATCACGTCGCGGCCCGACGTGCGCTCGCGCTGCGCCGCGCTCAGCATCGCCCACGTCTTGCCGACGCCCGCGCTGGCACCGAAGTAGATGCGCAGCCGCCCCCGCCGCGCGCGCGCCTCCTCGGCGCGCCATTGCGCGAGCAACACGTCGGGGTCGGGGCGGGCGTCGTCGTTCATCGAGTCGAGGGCAGGTTACCGCATCGACCAACGCACCAGGTGTGCGGCTACCCCCGAGCAGGCCATGCGGGAGCAGCCGCGGAACCGGCTCGGCCGGGCCGCAGGGTGCGCCCCCTTGAGGGGGTGCAGAGCCACACGCAGTGGGCGAGGCTGGGGGTGGGCTTCATCAGGGCGACGGTTGCGCATCGAGTGCGAGATTGAGCGCCAATACGTTCACGCGGGCTTCGCCGAACAGGCCGAACAGAGGCTTCTCGGTGCGCGCCTCGATCATCGCCAGCACCTGCTCCACCGGCAGGTTGCGGGCACGCGCAATGCGGGGCGCCTGGTAACGCGCGGCAGCCGGGCTGATGTCCGGGTCGAGCCCGCTGGCCGATGTGGTGACCAGATCGACCGGCACCGGCACGTCGTTGCCCGGATCGGCTGCGCGCAGCGCCTCGATCCGTGCCTTGAGCGCGTCTGCAAGCGCGGGATTGAGCGGCCCCTGGTTGGCGCCGCCCGACGCGCCGCCGTTGTAGGGCATCGGCGCCGTGGCCGAAGGACGGCCCCAGAAGTGCTTCGGATCGGTGAAGTTCTGGCCGATCAGCGTCGAGCCGACCGGCTTGCCGTCGCGCACGACGAGACTGCCCGCCGCCTGCTCGGGGAATGCAGTGCGTGCCACGCCGGTGACGGCCAAGGGATAGACGATGCCCGTGATCGCACTGAGCAGCACGAAGAGCACGATGGTGGGACGAAGGGTGTCTTTCATGGGGATGTCCTCAGACCAGTCCAACTGCAACCAGCAGCCAGTCGATCAGCTTGATGCCGATGAAGGGAACGATCAGGCCGCCGAGACCATAGATCGCGAGATTGCGGCGTAGCAGCGAAGCAGCGCCGACTGGCCGATAGCGCACGCCTTTCAGCGCAAGCGGGATCAGGAACACGATCACCACCGCGTTGAAGATCACAGCCGACAGGATCGCCGACGACGGGCTCGCCAGCCGCATCACGTTGAGCGCACCCAACTGCGGATAGGTCGAGATGAAGATCGCCGGGATGATCGCGAAGTACTTCGCCACGTCGTTGGCGATCGAGAAAGTGGTGAGCGAACCGCGCGTCATCAAGAGCGCCTTGCCGGTCTCCACCACTTCGAGCAGCTTGGTCGGGTTGGAGTCGAGATCGACCATGTTGCCCGCTTCCTTCGCGGCCTGCGTGCCGCTGCCCATCGCGACCGCCACGTCGGCCTGCGCGAGTGCGGGCGCGTCGTTGGTGCCGTCGCCGGTCATCGCGACGAGACGGCCGTCGGCCTGGTAGCGGCGGATCAGCGCGAGCTTGTCCTCCGGCGTGGCTTCGGCGAGGAAGTCGTCGACGCCCGCCTCGGCCGCGATCGCTGCGGCGGTCAGCTTGTTGTCGCCGGTGATCATCACTGTCTTGATGCCCATGCGGCGTAGCTCGGCAAAACGCTCGCGGATGCCGGTCTTCACGATGTCCTTGAGTTCGACCACACCGAGCACGCGCTCGCCCTCGGCCACTGCCAGCGGCGTGCTGCCGCGGCGCGCGACCGCGTCGGCGGCATTCGCGAGCGCCGCCGGCATCGAGCCGCCGAGGGCTTCGACATGGCGGCGCACTGCGTCGACCGCACCCTTGCGCAGCACGACCGGCTGCACATCGAGGCTGTTCGAAGCCGCCGGAAGATCGACGCCGCTCATGCGTGTCTGCGCAGTGAAGGGCACGACATGCGCGCCTTCGACCGGCGCGTCGGTGGTGCCACCGCGCCGCGCGAGTTCGACGATGCTCCGGCCCTCGGGTGTTTCGTCCGCCAGCGATGCCAGCAGCGCGGAACGCGCGAGGCGCTCCTGCGACACGCCCGGCGCGGCGATGAATGCGCTGGCCTGCCGGCTGCCATGGGTGATGGTGCCGGTCTTGTCCAGCAGCAGCACGTCGACGTCGCCCGCCGCCTCGACCGCGCGGCCCGACGTGGCGATCACGTTGGCCTGCATCATGCGGCTCATGCCGGCGACGCCAACCGCCGACAGCAAGCCGCCGATGGTGGTCGGGATGAGGCACACGAGCAGCGCGACCAGCGCGGTGAGCGACACCACCGTGCCCGCGCCCGCAGCGCCAACGCTGAACACCGAGTACGGCAGCAGCGTCGCGGTGACGACCAGGAACACCATCGTGAGCGCGACCAGCAGGATGGTCAGCGCGATCTCGTTCGGCGTCTTCTGCCGCTTGGCGGCCTCGACCATGCCGATCATGCGGTCGAGGAAGGATTCGCCCGGGTTCACCGAGATGCTCACCACGAGCCAGTCCGAGAGCACGCGCGTGCCGCCGGTGACGGCCGAGAAGTCGCCGCCCGATTCGCGCACCACCGGTGCGGATTCGCCGGTGATCGCGCTTTCGTCGACCGAAGCCACACCCTCGATCACTTCACCGTCGAGCGGAATCACGTCGTGCGTCTCGACCAGCACCACGTCGCCCCGGCGCAGGTCGGTCGACTTCACCGGCAGCCACTTGCCACCGTGGTGGGGCTCGGCCAGCTTCTTGGCCCAGGTGTCCTTGCGCAACCCGCGCAGCGAAGCGGCCTGCGCCTTGCTCCGACCTTCGGCCAGCGCTTCGGCGAAGTTGGCGAAGAGCACGGTGAACCACAGCCAGATCGATACCGCGAGCACGAAGGCCGGCGACATGCCGGTGTCGCCGGGGAAGCTCAGCGAGTGCACCCACAGCACCGTCGTGAGGATGCTGCCGATGTAGACGATGAACATCACCGGATTGCGCCACTGCACGCGCGGGTTCAGCTTGGTGACTGCGCCCCACAGCGCGGGCCTCACCAGCTCGGCATCGAACAGGGAAAGGGAAGTCTTGGTTTTCATGTCGTTGATCACTTCCAGAGCATCAGGTGCTCGACAACGGGTCCCAGTGCGAGCGCGGGCACGTAGTTGAGGAGACCCACCAGCAGCACGGTGCCGATCAGCAGTGCCACGAACAGCGGGCCGTGCGTGGGCATCGTCCCTGCCGTGACGGGAATGCGCTTCTTGGCCGCCAGGGCGCCAGCAATCGCAAGCACCGGCACGATCACGCCGAAGCGGCCGAACCACATCGCGATGGCAAGCAACCCGTTGTAGAAGGGCGTGTTGGCCGACAGGCCCGCGAAGGCACTGCCGTTGTTGTTGGCGGCCGAGGTGAGCGCATAGAGGATCTCGGAGAACCCATGCGCGCCCGGATTGGCGATGCCTGCCTTGCCTGCCTCTGCGATCACGGCGATGGCCGTGCCGGCCAGCACGAGGATCGGCGTGACGAGGATCGCGATCGAGGTCAGCTTCATCTCGTGGACCTCGATCTTCTTGCCGAGGTACTCCGGCGTGCGGCCGATCATCAGCCCCGCGATGAACACCGCGAGGATCGCGAAGATCAGCATGCTGTAGAGGCCGGTCCCGACGCCGCCGAAGACGACTTCGCCGAGCTGCATCAACACCATCGGCACCATGCCACCGAGCGGCGTGAACGCGTCGTGCATCGCGTTCACCGCACCGCACGAAGCTGCCGTCGTGATCGCGGCGAAGAGGCCCGACGCAGCGATGCCGAAGCGCACTTCCTTGCCTTCCATGTTGCCGCCGGCTTGCAATACGCTCGTCGTCTGGTCTGCGCCGAGCGCACCCAGGAGCGGGTTTCCGGCCTGTTCCGCCGGAATCACCACGACGACTGCGGCGATGAAGATCACCGTCATCGCGGCCAGCACGGCCCAGCCCTGGCGCAGGTCGCCGACCACGCGACCGAAAGCGAAGCACAACGCCGCCGGGATCAGGAAGATCGCCAGCATCTGCACGAAGTTCGCGAGCGCGGTCGGGTTCTCGTACGGGTGCGCCGAATTCGCATTGAAGAACCCGCCACCGTTGGTGCCGAGCATCTTGATGGCTTCCTGCGAAGCCACGGGGCCCATCGCGAGCGTCTGCGTCGTGGTGGTCGCGTCTTCCGTCACCGGATTGCCCGAGGCGTCCTTGAGCGGCTGGCCCGCAGCATCCAGCTTGGGGTTCTGGTAGGCGGTGGCCTCGATGGTGGTCACGGTCTTGTAGGCATCGAAGTTCTGGATCACGCCCTGGCCCACGAAGAAGATCGCGAGCACGAAGGAGATCGGCACCAGCAGCCAGACCGTGATGCGCGTCATGTCGACCCAGAAGTTGCCGACGAAGCCCTTGCCGTCGGTGCTGCGCGCAGCGAAGCCGCGCGCCAGTGCGAACGCCACCGCAATGCCAGTGGCCGCGGAAAGGAAGTTCTGCACCGCAAGCCCGAGCATCTGCGTGAGATAGCTCATCGTCGATTCGCCGGCGTAGCCCTGCCAGTTGGTGTTGGAGACGAAGCTCACCGCGGTGTTGAACGCCGAGTCCGGCGACACCGCTGTCATGCCTGCGGGATTGAGCGGAAGCCAGACCTGCAGACGCTGCAGTGCATAGACCGCCAGCGCACCGAGCGTGTTGAACGCGATCAGTGCGATCGCGTAGCTGCGCCAATGCATCGATCGATCGGGCGATGTGCCCGCGAGCTTGTAGAGCGGCGCTTCGACCGCCTGCATCCAGCGGGGCAACCGCCCTTCGCACATCGCGGCGAGATAGCGCCCGAGCGGCCATGCGAGCACGCCGAGCACCACGAGGTAAAGGCCCAACAGGGCCCAGGCGGAGGTGTTCATCAGAACTCCTCGGCGCAGATCAGCGCAAAGACCAGATAGGCGAACAGGATCACGGCGACGAGGCCGCCGAATCCGTAGAGGATTTCAAGGCTGATCACGGCCGCGCCCTCCGTGGCGTTTCAAGCCTGGCGAGGCCCGCCACCATCGCCACCATGGCGATCCAGAAGACCGCCATTGCAGCCAACCACACGATGTCCATTCGATTCACTCCTGCATACGAGACATGGCAAGCAGTCTCGGCAGGCGTGCGTAAAAAGGGGGAACAGACTCGATACAGGGCCGTAAAGAAAGCGTAAATGCCGCGCACATGCCGGTGCGCGCGTTGCGTTTTTCACGCTAGCCGGCGCTGTTGCAATGGCCCGCGCAGCAGTGTGATTTCGTTGATACCCCGCTTCCGCCCGGACGCCTACAACTCGTTCCGTGAGCAGTGGAAAGGGAACATCATGGACAGCGAATCGATTGCACTGGTGGTCGACGAACCCATCGCCGGCCACTTCTATTGGGTGCTGCAGAAGCAGGACGGCTCCGACTGCAAGCCCATCGACGCGGCCGCGGGGCCGATGCCGACCTATGGCGCGGCCATGATGGCTGGCATCGAGGCGCTGCAGCGCCGGGCGGATGCGCGTGGCGAGGATTCCGGCGCCGCGCCGATCGTCACCACGTATGTCGATCCCGAAGAGGATCTGGGTCCGCCCACCATCCACTGAGGGCGTCGCGCTCCCGCCGGACTCTCGGTTCGAGACGGCGGGCATCGCCAATCACGATTCCTCGGACGGGTCTCGTTCCGGCACACTCCGGCGCTTGCGCCGGAAATCGGCGCCAATTCACAACGAGACACCCATGATCCGAAAGCTGCTCACCCTCTGCACGCTCGCCGTGGCCTTTGCCGCCACCGCGCACGCCGACACCTATCCCTCCAAGCCCATCCATCTGGTGGTGCCCTTCCCGCCCGGCGGCGGCACCGACATCCTTTCGCGCCTGGTGGCCAACAAGCTCACCGAAGTCACCAAGTGGAACGTGGTGGCCGACAACCGCGCAGGCGCGGGCGGCACCATCGGCATCGCCGAAGCGGCGCGCGCTGCGCCCTCGGGCTACGAGATGGTCATGGGCCAGAAAGACAACATGGTCGTCGCGCCCTGGCTCTACAAGAACCTGAGCTACGACCCGACCAAGGACCTCGTCGCCGTCGCCCACGTGGCTTACACCCCGGTGATCATCGTCACGCGCGCCGAGTCGAAGTTCAAGACGCTGGCCGACGTGGTCACCGCAGCGCGCGCTCAGCCCGACGCGATCACCTACGGCTCCCCGGGCAACGGCACCACCATTCACCTCGCGGGCGAAATCTTCAAGAGCGCGGCCAACATCAAGCTGCGTCACGTGCCCTACAAGGGGTCGAGCCCCGCCATGATGGACGTGCTCGCCGGCAACGTCGACCTGATGGTGTCGTCGGTGCCATCGGCGATGGCGCAGATCAAGTCGGGCAAGCTGCGTCCGCTGGCAGTGACTTCGCTGCGCCGCAGCAGCTCGCTGCCCGACGTGCCGACCGTGGCCGAGCTGGGCTACAAGGACTTCGACGTGAGCACGTGGTACGGCCTCTTCATGCCGGCCAACACGCCGAAGGACATCGTCGCCAAGGTCAATGCCGAAGTGAACAAGCTGCTGGCCACCCCGGAGATGAAGGCCGCGATCATCGAGCAGGGCGCCGAGCCGCAGGCCATGACGCCTGAGCAGTTCGGCACGCTCGAGAAGACCGACTACCAGAAGTGGAAAGCGATCGTCCAGGCCTCTGGCGCCACGATCGAGTAATCAGGCCGGATCGCGGACGTCGGCGACGGGATTGCTGCCGAAGTCCGCGCGGTCCAGGTACTTCAGGACCTTCGCCGCGGCGGACTGCGGCGAATCGAGCTTCCCATCGGCCTTGAGTCGTTCGAAGCGCTCGCGGTCCGGGAACATGTCCGGGTCGCCCCCCCGCAGTTCCACCTGCATGTCGGTGTCGATCACGCCGGGTGCAAGCGAAACGATCCTCGCAGCGCCCGGGCCCTTTTCCTCAAGAGCCACCGCGCGCGAAAAATGGTCCATGCCAGCCTTGGCGGCGCAGTAAGGCGCCTGACTGCCCATCGCATTGCGGCCCAGGCCCGACGAGATGTTGAGCACCTTGCGGTCCGCACGCCAGCCCTTGGTTGCGCCAAGGAATGCCGCGGTCAGCAGCATCGCCGACTCCAGGCCGACACGCAGCGCCTGCGCGAGCTCGGCAGGCACGGCTTCCGAAAGCGGGCGAATCCGCCCCACGGTCCCGGCGTTGTTGATCAACGTGGCGCTGTCGAAAGACGCGGCATCCAGCGAGCCGAGCCACGCCGACAGACGCTCGGCAGCGACCACCGGCTCGGCGAGGTCGACCTGCCACTGCTCGAGCTCGGCGCCGGCCTCGCGAGCCAGCTTGGCAAGCTGTTCGTCGGTGTGGCGCGAGATGCACAGGAGGCGTCGGCCGGGCTGAAGAAGCTGTTCGGCCATGGCACGGCCCAAGCCGCGGGATGCGCCGGTGATGACGGTGAGATGGGAAGAAGTCATAACGAATTTCGTGAGAAACATCTTGCGGACGGGATTTGCCGCGCCTGCGATGGTATCGGCGCGCGGGTAGGCGCTGACTAGAATTGGCCCGCTTTCCTTGACAGAACATGCCCACGCACTACCAAGCAGCGAGTGATCCCGGCCCTTTCGCGCGGCGCTTCGGTATTTCTTTCCAGCCGCAATCCTCGGTAGTGCAGCCGGGTCAGCAGGGCCACTTCATACGCAGGCCCCGCGCCGACGCCGACAGCAAGACCCAGCTCCAACGCTTCGAGGTCGCGCCGGGGCGCTGGGGGCTGATCCCCCTCTTCTCGAAGGACGGACAGGAACAGGACACCTTCGAGGCGCGCAGCGAAACCGCCGCTGCCGAACGCAATTTCTACCAACCCTGGAAGCGCGGCCATCGGTGCGTGATCCTCGCCGACGCCCTCTTCCAGCAGGGCGACGAACCCGGCGCCGTCGTGCGCGTCTCGCGATCCGACGGCGAGCCGCTCGCATTGGCCGGGCTCTGGAACGGCTGGCGCGCACCGAATGGCGATTGCGTCGAAAGCTTCGCCCTGCTCACCTTCAGCCTGCCCGATCAGCCGGAACAGCGCCGCTCGGCGATCCTGCGCGATGCCTGGGTCGACGACTGGCTCCACTGCCCCGTCGAAGAAACCGCGGCCTACTTGCGGCCCTACGCCGACGACAAGCTGGTGCGCGAAGTCCTTCCGCGCTAGTTCCTGCCGCTCATCCCGTTCGCGCGCAGCGCGGCGAGATCGAGCACCCTCAACCCGCCGTATTCCACCCGGATCGCTCCTTGCGCCTGCAGCGTGCGCAAGGCTTCGTTCACCCGCTGGCGTGACAGGCCGATGAGATAGGCCAACTCCTGCTGCGTGATACGCAGAAGCTCGCCCACCCCCGGAAACAGCACCGGATTGAACAGCGCCGCGAGATTGCGCGCCACGCGCGCATCGGGGTTGTTGAGCCGATCCGCCTCGCGCGCCGCAATGAACTGGCCGAGGCGCTCATTGAGCTGGTTCATCACGAAGCGGTTGAAGCCGATGGAGTGGTCGAGCAGCCAGTGGAAGTCGTCCACCGGCAGCCCCGCCACCACACTGCGCCGCAGCGCCTGGATGTTGTAGCGATACGGCTCGCGCTTGAGCGCCGTGCCTTCGCCGAACCACCCGCCCGGCGGCAGGCCGCTGTAGGTCATCGACGTGCCGTCGGCGTTGTCGTTGCTCATCTTGAGCAAGCCCTCGACCACGCCGAACCAGTAGGTCGGCGGCCGGCCAATGCGGCAGACGAGATCGCCCGGCTCTGCCTCGCCGACAACCACCGCGGACTCGGCGCGGCGCCGCTCGACTGGCGTCAGGGTGTGCATCCAGGGGATGTTTTCGATCTCTTCGACGGTCGCGGGGCGCACGCGATCGCGGAGGGTGGAAGCGCCGCTTTCCTTGCCAGAAGGCATCGGGAAACTCCGGGGAGTAGTGTCCCTAGGATTGTCGTCGTAACGACAAGTTGGCGTCAAAGTTGGTTCTACAGTCCGCCCCATCGTGCAGACCACAGCCAACACCTTTCCCCGTTTGCTGCAAGGCCATGCCCAGCGGCAACCCGATGCGCCCGCCATCCGCGAAAAGGATCTGGGCATCTGGCAGACCTGGACCTGGTCGCAGGTCGCGCGCGATGTGCGCGAGATCGCCTGCGGGCTCGCGAGCCTCGGCTTCAAGGCCGGCGACAACCTCGCGATCGTCGGCGCCAACCGGCCGCATCTCTACATGGCGATGGTCGCGGCGCAGAGCCTGCGCGGCGTGCCGGTGCCGCTCTATCAGGATGCGGTGGCGGGCGAGATGGTCTTCATGCTCGAAGACGCATCGGTCGAATTCGTGATTGCTGAAGACCAGGAGCAGGTCGACAAGCTGCTCGAATGCCGCGACCTGCAGAAGGACAGCGCACACGCAATCCGCCACATCGTCTACGACGACCCTCGCGGCCTTCGCAACTACGACCAGCCGGGGCTGATCAGCTTCGAGAAGCTGTGCGAACTCGGCCGCGCATGGGACACCGCGAACCCCGGCGTCTTCGATGCCGCAGTGGCTTCGGGCGAGCCGTCCGACGTCGCGGTCATCCTCTACACCTCCGGCACCACCGGCCGGCCCAAGGGCGTGTGCCAGACGCATGCGAGCTTCATCGCCGCGGGACGTGGCGGCGTGGAAACCGACAAGCTCGGCCCCGGCGACAACATCATGAGCTACCTGCCGATGGCCTGGGTCGGCGACCACCTGTTCTCGGTCGCGCAGTGGCTGGTGGGTGGCTTCACGCTCAATTGCCCAGAGTCGTCCGAGACGGTGATGAACGACATGCGCGAGATCGGCCCGAGCTACTACTTCGGGCCGCCGCGCACATTCGAAGGCCTGCTCACCGCAGTGTCGATTCGCATGGAAGACGCAGCCGCGCCCAAGCGCTGGCTCTACGCGAAGTTCATGGCGCTCGCGCGGCGCGTAGGTGCGGACATCCTCAACGGCGCGCAAGTCAGCCTTGGCGACCGTCTGCTCTACAAGCTCGGCGACCTGCTGATCTACGGCCCGCTGCGGAACGTGCTCGGCATGAGCCGCATCCGCGTGGCCTACACCGCCGGCGCCGCGATCGGGCCGGACCTGTTCCGCTTCTATCGCTCGATCGGCGTCAACCTCAAGCAGTTCTACGGCCAGACCGAGACCTGCGCCTATGTGTGCCTGCAGCAGGACGGCAAGGTCAAGCTGCAGACCGTGGGCAGCGCCGCGCCGGGCATCGAACTCAAGATCGCACCCGACGGCGAAGTGCTGGTGCGCGGCGTGTCGGTGCTCAAGGAGTACTACAAGCGACCCGACGCAACCGCCGAGGTGCTGGATGCCGAAGGCTTCTTCCACACCGGCGATGCAGGCGTGCTCGATGCCGAAGGCCATCTGCGCATCATCGATCGCGCGAAGGACGTGGGCCGCATGGCCGCGCCGCAGGGTGCGACGACCGGCGCGATGTTTGCGCCCAACTACATCGAGAACAAGCTCAAGTTCTTCCCGCAGATCAAGGAAGCGGTGTGCTTCGGCCATGAGCGTGACGAGGTTTGCGCGTTCATCAACATCGACTACGAGGCGGTCGGCAACTGGGCCGAGCGGCGCGGGCTGCCCTACGGCGGTTACGTCGATCTCGCGGGCAAAGCTGACGTGCTCTCGCTCGTGGCCGACTGCATCGAGAAGGTCAACGCCGACCTCGCTGCCGAGGAAGGCATGGCCGACACCCAGATCGCGCGCTTCCTCGTGCTGCACAAGGAACTGGACCCGGACGACGACGAGCTGACACGCACGCGCAAGGTGCGGCGCGGCTTCATCGCCGGTAAATATGGGGTGCTCGTCGATGCGCTCTACGGTGGCAAGAAAGAGCAGTTCGTTGAAACGCAGGTGAAGTTCGAGGACGGACGCACCGGTGCCGTCAGCGCCACGCTGAAGATCGTCGAAGCCAAGCGCTTCGCACCGATGAGGGCTGCAGCATGAGCGCGCGCAAGATCGGCGACGTCATCCTCGACGTCCAGAACATCTCCCTGAGCTTCGGCGGCGTGAAGGCGCTGACGGACATCAGCTTCAACGTGCGCGAGCATGAGGTGCGCGCGATCATCGGTCCGAACGGCGCGGGCAAGAGCTCGATGCTCAACTGCATCAACGGCGTCTACCAGCCGCAGCAGGGCTCGATCACCTTCCGTGGCAAGCAGTTCAAGCACATGAATTCGCGGCAGGTGGCCGAGATGGGCGTGGCGCGCACCTTCCAGAACCTCGCGCTGTTCAAGGGCATGAGCGTGCTCGACAACATCATGACGGGCCGCAATCTCAAGATGAAGAGCGGCCTGCTCGCACAGGCGCTGCGATGGGGCCCGGCCGAGCGCGAAGAGCTCGCGCACCGCGAGTTCGTCGAACACATCATCGACTTCCTCGAAATCCAGTTGCACCGCAAGACACCGGTGGGACGCCTGCCTTACGGCCTGCAGAAGCGCGTCGACCTCGGTCGCGCACTCGCGATGGAGCCGCAGGTGCTGCTGCTCGACGAACCGATGGCCGGCATGAATGTCGAGGAGAAGCAGGACATGAGCCGCTTCATCCTCGATGTGAACGACGAGTTCGGCACCACCATCGTGCTGATCGAGCACGACATGGGCGTGGTGATGGACATCTCCGATCGCGTGGTGGTGCTCGACTACGGCAAGAAGATCGGCGACGGCTCGCCCGATGAAGTGCGCAGCAATCCGGATGTCATCCGGGCCTACCTCGGAACGGAACACTGATCATGGGCTTCTTCCTCGAAACCCTCTTCGGCGGCCTGATGGTCGGCATGCTGTATTCGCTGATCGCGATCGGCTTCGTGCTGATCTACAAGGCCTCGGGCGTCTTCAACTTCGCGCAAGGTGCCATGGTGCTGTTCGCGGCGCTCGCGATGGCGCGCTTCTCGGAATGGCTCCCCAAGTGGCTCGGCTTCGAAAGCCAGATCCTTGCGAACCTGTTGGCGTTCTTCGCGGCAATGGCAGTGATGATCGCTGTGGCATGGCTCATCGAGCGGCTGGTGCTGAGCAAGCTGGTCAACCAGGAAGGCATCACGCTGCTGATGGCAACGCTGGGCATCGCGTACTTCCTCGATGGCCTCGGCCAGTCGATCTTCGGCAACGACATCTACAAGATCGACGTCGGCATGCCCAAGGACCCACTGATGGTGCTGGAGAACGTCTTCCAGGGCGGCCTGCTGCTGAGCAAGGAAGACCTGATCGCGGCCCTGATCGCTGCTGCACTGGTGGTGGTGCTTGCGCTCTTCTTCCAGAAGACGTCGACCGGCCGTGCATTGCGTGCCGTCGCGGATGACCACCAGGCGGCGCAATCGATCGGTATTCCGCTCAATCGCATCTGGGTGATCGTGTGGTCGGTCGCAGGCTTCGCGGCGCTGGTGGCCGGGATCATCTGGGGATCGAAGCTGGGTGTGCAGTTCTCGCTGTCGCTGGTGGCGCTGAAGGCACTGCCGGTGGTGATCCTGGGCGGGCTCACTTCGATTCCCGGTGCGATCGTCGGCGGTCTGCTGATCGGCGTCGGCGAGAAGCTCTCGGAGATCTATCTCGGCCCGATGCTCGGCGGCGGCATCGAGATCTGGTTCGCCTACGTGCTGGCGCTTGTCTTCCTTCTCGTGCGGCCACAGGGCCTCTTCGGCGAGAAGATCATCGATCGGGTCTGAACATGCTCTACCGCGAAAACGGCCAGTTCAAGTCGACCTACCGCGCCGACCAGCAGATCTTTCCGATCCGGCAGGACCGCATCCTGATCCTTGCGCTGCTGGTGGTCGCCTTCGCGGTGGTGCCTGCCATCGCGTCGGACTACTGGTTCCGGGCCATCCTGATTCCTTTCCTGATCCTCTCCCTCGCCGCCCTCGGACTGAACATCCTCGTGGGCTACTGCGGGCAGATCTCGCTCGGCACCGGCGCATTCATGGCGGTGGGCGCGTATGCGGCCTACAACTTCCATGTGCGCATCGACGGCATGCCGTTGATCTTCTCGCTGCTGCTTGGCGGCTTGTGCTCGACAGCAGTCGGCGTGCTGTTCGGCATTCCGAGTCTGCGCATCAAGGGGTTGTACCTCGCGGTCGCAACCCTCGCGGCGCAGTTCTTCACCGACTGGGCGTTTCTGCGCATCAACTGGCTTACCAACAACTCGGCCTCGGGATCCGTGAGCGTGTCGAGCCTGAGCCTCTTCGGCCTGCCGGTGCAAACCGCCGCACAGAAGTACCTGCTGTGCCTCACGTTGCTTGCGGTGTTCGCATTGCTCGCGAAGAACCTCGTGCGCAGCGCCATCGGCCGCGAATGGATGGCGATGCGCGACATGGATGTCGCCGCAGCGGTGATCGGCATCCGGCCCGTCTACGCCAAGCTGTCGGCCTTCGCGGTGAGCTCTTTCATCGTCGGCGTGGCGGGCGCGCTCTGGGGCTTCGTGCACCTGGGCACCTGGGAACCGGCGGCGTTCAACATCGACCGCTCGTTCCAGCTCCTCTTCATGGTGATCATCGGCGGGCTCGGCTCTGTCATGGGCAGCTTCTTCGGCGCCGCCTTCATCGTGCTGCTGCCGATCCTGCTGAACTACCTGCCGGGATGGTTGGGGCTGTCGATCTCGACCGCGTTCCAGTCGCACCTCGAATTCATGATCTTCGGCGCGCTGATCGTCTTCTTCCTGATCGTCGAGCCGCATGGCCTCGCGCGGCTCTGGTCGACAGCCAAAGAGAAATTGCGCCTCTGGCCCTTCCCGCATTGATTCGTTCGCAAACCATAAGGAGACAGGCATGAAACTGAAGTCGTTCGCTCTGGCCGCAGTGGTGGCCGCCACCGTCGGTGCATCGCTCGCACCTTCGCTTGCACAGGCGCAGGCCAAGGAGCAGTTCTTCCCACTGCTGGTCTACCGCACGGGCCCGTATGCGCCGAACGGCACGCCGTGGGCCAATGGCAAGCAGGACTACATCAAGCTCATCAACGCGACCGGCGGCATCAACGGCGTGAAGATCAGCTACGAGGAATGCGAAACCGGCTACGCGACCGACAAGGGCGTCGAATGCTATGAGCGCCTGAAGGACAAGGGCGCGACGCTGATCGATCCGCAGGCCACCGGCATCACCTTCGCGCTGACCGACAAGGCGCCCGCCGACAAGATTCCGCTCCTGACCCTCGGCTACGGCCTCTCGGCCTCGCAGGACGGCAACGTCTTCAAGTGGAACTTCCCGCTGATGGGCAGCTACTGGACCGCCGCCGACATCCTGATCCAGCACATCGCGAAGAAGGAAGGCGGCGCGGACAAGCTCAAGGGCAAGAAGATCGCGCTGGTCTATCACGACTCGCCTTTCGGCAAGGAACCGATCCCGCTGCTGCAGGAGCGCGCGAAGATGAACGGCTTCGAGCTCTCGCTGATCCCGGTCGCGGCACCGGGCATCGAGCAGAAGTCGGCCTGGCTGCAAGTGCGCCAGCAGCGGCCCGACTACGTACTGCTGTGGGGCTGGGGCGTGATGAACTCGACCGCACTCAAGGAAGCAGTGGCCACCGGCTACCCGCGCGAGAAGATGTACGGCGTGTGGTGGGCCGGTGCCGAGCCGGACGTGAAGGACGTCGGCGCCAATGCCAAGGGCTACAACGCGCTCGCGCTGAACACATCGGGCACCGAGCCGAAGGTGATCCAGGACATCCTCAAGAACGTGCACGACAAGGGCCAGGGCACCGGTCCGCGCGACGAGGTCGGCTCCGTGCTGTACACGCGCGGCGTGATCATCCAGATGCTCGGCGTGGAAGCGGTGCGGCGTGCGCAGGAGCGCTTCGGCAAGGGCAAGGTCATGACCGGCGAGCAGGTTCGCTGGGGTCTGGAGAACCTCGCGCTCGACCAGAAGAAGCTCGATTCGCTCGGCTTCGCAGGCGTGCTGCGGCCGATCAGCACTTCGTGCCAGGACCACATGGGTTCGAGCTGGGCGCGCATCGAGACGTGGGATGGCGCCAAGTGGAACGTGGGTGCGGACTGGTATCAGGCCGATGAACAGATCATCAAGCCGATGGTGAAGGCCGCGGGCGAGAAGTACGCCGGCGAGAAGAAGCTCAATCGTCGCGACGCTGCCGACTGCGGCGCTTGAGCTTCAGCGAGAGACGCACTTCGGAACACCATGAGCGAACGCAACGTCCTTCTCGACGTCAACGGCATCGAGGTCATCTACAACCATGTGATCCTCGTGCTGAAGGGCGTATCGCTCACGGTGCCCGAAGGGGGCATCGTGGCGCTGCTCGGCGGCAACGGTGCGGGCAAGACGACCACGCTGCGCGCGGTGTCGAACCTGCTGGCCGGCGAGCGCGGCGCAGTGACCAAGGGCACCATCGAGTTGCGCGGCGAACGCATCGAAGCGCTCTCGCCGGCCGAGCTGGTCAAGCGCGGATTGATCCAGGTGATGGAGGGGCGGCACTGCTTCGCGCACCTGTCGATCGAAGACAACCTGATGACGGGCGCCTACACGCGCACCGATGGCAAGGCCGCGGTGGCCGAAACGCTGGAGAAGGTCTACGCGTACTTCCCGCGCCTGAAGACGCGGCGCACTTCGCAGGCCGCGTACACATCGGGCGGCGAACAGCAGATGTGCGCGATCGGCCGCGCGCTGATGGCGAACCCGAGCATGGTGCTGCTCGACGAACCGTCGATGGGCCTCGCGCCACAGATCGTGGAAGAAGTGTTCGGCATCGTGAAGGACCTGAACGAGAAAGAGCGTGTGACCTTCCTGCTCGCCGAGCAGAACACCAACATGGCGCTGCGCTACGCCGACTACGGCTACATCCTCGAGAACGGCCGCATCGTGATGGATGGTGAAGCGAAGAGCCTGCGCGAGAACGAGGATGTGAAGGAGTTCTATCTTGGCGTGGGTGGCGCGGACCGCAAGAGTTTCCGCGACGTCAAGAGCTACAAGCGAAGAAAGCGGTGGCTGGCATGAGCCCACGCCCGGCCGCTCCGAAGGGGGCTCGCACCGCAGTGCGAAGCACGGAGGTTTCCGAATGAGCGATTTCTACGACGCACTCGAAGTGCGCGACCCCGAAGAGCGCGAGCGTGATCTGTTCGCGGCGTTGCCGAAGCAGGTCCTGCAGGCGCAGACAGCCGCGCCCGCTTTCGCGCGATTGCTCGATGGCGTGAAACCCGCGGACATCACGACGCGCGATGCGCTCGCGAAGCTGCCGGTCACGCGCAAGTCCGAGTTGCTCGCGCAGCAGAAGGAGCGCCGCACGAGCGATCCGTTCGGTGGTTTCTCGGCGATCCGCTTCGGCTCGCGCATGACGCGCGTGTTTGCAAGCCCCGGCACGATCTATGAACCGGAAGGTGAGGCGCGCGACTACTGGCGCACCGCACGCGCGCTGTTCGCTGCGGGCTTTCGCGGTGGCGACCTGGTGCACAACTGCTTCAGCTATCACATGACGCCCGCGGGCTCGATCATGGAAAGCGGCGCACGCGCGCTCGGTTGCACCGTGTTCGCGGGCGGCACCGGGCAGACCGAACAGCAGGTCGAGGCCATCGTCGACCTGAAGCCGGCAGGCTATGCGGGCACGCCGAGCTTCCTGAAGATCATCATCGAGAAGGCAGCGGAAAAAGGCGTCGCGCTGCCGTCGCTCACCAAGGCGCTGGTGTCGGGCGAAGCCTTTCCACCGAGCCTGCGCGACTGGATCGCCGAACGCGGCGTGACCGGCACGCAGTGCTATGCGACCGCCGACCTGGGCTTGATCGCCTATGAGACTTCCGCGCGCGAAGGGCTGGTGCTCGACGAGGGCGTGATCGTGGAGATCGTGCGCCCCGGCACCGGCGATCCGGTACCTGAAGGCGAGGTCGGCGAGATCGTCGTGACCACGCTCAACCCGGACTATCCGCTGATCCGTTTCGGCACCGGAGATCTGTCCGCAGTGCTGCCGGGGCAATGCCCCACGGGCCGCACCAACAAGCGCATCAAGGGCTGGCTCGGCCGCGCCGACCAGACGACGAAGGTGCGCGGCATGTTCGTGCATCCGGGGCAGGTCGCGGAGATCGCGCGGCGCTTTCCTGAAGTGCGACGCGCGCGCCTCGTGGTCGAAGGCGAGATGGCCGACGACCGCATGACGCTCAAGCTCGAATGCGCGAACGCGCCCGAGGGGCTCTCGGAGCGCATCGGCGAGGCGATCCGCGAAGTGACCAAGCTGCGCGGCAACGTGGAGCTCGTCTCCCAGGGCAGCTTGCCCAACGATGGCAAGGTGATCGAAGATCTGCGCTCCTATCGTTGATTCAGGTGCCATGACCATCGAGCTGAACAAGGAAGCCCGCCAGGAGGCGATCGCTTCGATCGAGCGCTATTTCCGCGAGAACATGGACGAGCCCATCGGCAACATCGCCGCAGGTGCCCTGCTCGGCTTCTTTCTCGAAGAGATCGGGCCGGCGATCTACAACAAGGCGGTGACCGACGTGCAGGAACGGCTCCAGGCCCGGGTGATGGAACTGGACATCGAGGTGCACGAGGACGAATTCCAGTACTGGCGCAAGTACGACAAGGCCCGCGGACGCAAGTGACGCCCCGCGCCGCGCGCTCGAGTCACGCGGTCACTGTTCCTTTGAAGCGCGTCCTGCGCCGCGCGCCCAGGCGCGCTGCTTGCGGCTCCATGCGCGCAGCCGCTTGTCGGTGGGCTCGCCGCCTTCGCCCGATGCACTGGCGATGAGATGGCTGAGCAGGTGCTCCTGCTCGGCGGTCAATGCTTCCGGAAAGACGGGCTTCACGATGACGATGTGGTCCGCGTTCGCGCCGCGCCGCTTCGCCGGGAAACCCAGTCCAGGCAGGCTGTAGCTCAGACGGTCGCGACGCAGCGCCACCTGCTTCAGGCCCATCAGGGTGGGCACATCGATCGTCCGGTTGGCGATCCACGCGAATCCATCGACCGGGACTTCGCAACGGATCGTGCCGTCCTCGTCGAGTTCGAAGAATTCGTGCGCAAGCAACTCGACGCGGATCTCCAGATCGGCCGGCGGCGGATTCCCGCGTGCTCGGCGCCCGTCGACATGCAGCAGATCGCCCTGCCGGACGCCCGGCGGAATGCGGACCTTGAGTTGATAGGCGCGGACCTGCGTTCCGGCGCCCTGGCAGTCCGGGCAGGTGCGCTGTGCGATGCCGCCGCCGTGGCAGGCCGCGCATTCGGTCATGCCGCCCGGCCAGCCGAAGAAATTGCGCTTCGCGATGGCGCCCGAGCCGCCGCAATGGGTGCAGTTGCCGCCGAGCACCTGGTGACCCGCGCCATCGCAGGTCGCGCAGGTCAAGGTCGTCCTTCCGCGCAACGCCTTGATACAACCTGACGCAGCTTCTTCGAGCGTGAGCTTGACCTTGCGCTGGATTGGCCGACGGCGTGGTTCGGTCGGTTCCTCCTCGGCCTGAGTTTCTGCGGGCTCGTCTACCGGAGGGTCCGCCACTTCGGGGCTCGCGCGGAATCCGGCATTGCGGATTTCCTCGAAGGCCCGGTTGATGCGCTGCATGCGCGCGACCGCATCGGCGCTGCTGTTGCGATCGGGGTGCCACTGCGACACGAGGCGCCGCCACGCGGCCTTGACTTCGCGCTCGGTAGCGTCGGAGCCCAGTCCCAGTTCGGAAAAAGCGTTGTCGTTGGTCAATTTGGATCCTCGCGCGTCGGCGAGAATTATCCCTGAGCGCTTCCTGCCGGAAGCGTCGGATCAGAGGCTCCAGGCCGCCAACATGAACATCAAGAAGACTCTTCGCATTACCACTTTCGCCTTCGCGGCCGCCTTGCTTGGCCCCTGGGCGACCGCCACGGCTGCCACGGACGCGCCCTCTTTCAACGAAGCCTTCAAGGGTTACGACGCATGTTTCCTGCTTTATGACGTGAACGCGAAGAAGCTGGTTGTCGAATACAACCCCGGCAACCGCTGCAAGCAGCGCATCGCGCCGAATTCGACTTTCAAGGTGCCGCTGTCGCTGATGGCCTTCAACGAGAAGCTCATCGACCAGAACACCGTCTTCAAGTGGAGCGGCCAGAAGTACGACCGGGCCGAACTCAACCGCGACCAGACGCCGCGCAGCTGGCTGCAGGATTCGGCGCTCTGGGTGTCGCAGGACATCGCCCCGTCGCTCGGATACGCGCGCATCGGCAAGTACCTCGATGACTTCAACTACGGCAACCTCGATTTCAGCGGCGACATCGGCAAGAACAACGGCCTGACCAACGCCTGGCTCAGCAGCAGCCTGCAGATCTCGGCCTACGAGCAGCTCAACTTCCTGAAGGCGATGGAAGCGCACCAATTGCCCGTGTCGCACGAAGCCATCGACCAGACGCGGCAGAACATGTCGCTCGGCAAGCTCGAAAACGGCGCCGACGTTTTTGGAAAGACCGGCGCAGGCCGCCACCGGATGCGCACCAGCGACCGGACGCCGAGCAAGCTGCGCGACGGCTGGTTCGTCGGCTTCGTCGAAGGCAGCACCGAGCACTACATCTTCGTGAGCAATCTCACCGACCGGCAGGCACCCTCGGCGGACGACCGCTACGCGGGCAGCCAGATCCTGAAGCCGATCGTCATGCGCATCCTCAACGAGCGGACCGCACACTGATCGCGGCGTGGCGGGCATGGACCTTGCGGCG
This sequence comes from Variovorax sp. Sphag1AA, assembly GCF_014192575.1. Lineage (GTDB taxonomy): Bacteria > Pseudomonadota > Gammaproteobacteria > Burkholderiales > Burkholderiaceae_C > Variovorax. Next base: position 468,453 of record NZ_JACHYC010000005.1, read on the forward strand.
CATCCTTCGATGACCCACTCGTTCTTCCAGCCGCCCTCCGCTTCCCGCTACGCCCTGCGCAATCTGCGCGCGCCCCGCTGTCTCGTCCAGGCCGATCTGCCGGATCGTGCAGCCGACGATCTCGTCGCCATCGACCTGCTGGTGGATGGGGGCCGCATCGCCGCCATCGATGCCGCAGGCCGCATGCCTGCGGAACTCGGCCCCGACCTCGACGCATCGATGGTGCTGCCCGGCATGGTCGACTGCCACACGCACCTCGACAAGGGCCACATCTGGCCGCGCCAGGCGAACCCGACCGGCGACGGTGCAGGTGCATCGGCCGCGACGATGCGCGACCGCACTGCCCGCTGGAACGCGGACGACGTCCGCCGCCGCATGGAATTCGGCCTCGCGACCGCCTACGCCAAGGGCGTGGTCGCGATCCGTACGCATCTCGATTCGCTCGCACCGCAGGCCTCGATCTCCTTCCCGGTCTTTCGCGAAGTGCGCGAGCGATGGGCGGGGCGCGTCGACCTGCAGGTGTCGTCGATCGCGCCGCTCGACATCTTCCTGAAAGATGAAGGGCGTCAACTCGCCGACATCGTGGCCGAGAGCGGCGGCCGGCTCGGCTGCGTCACGCGCTCGAGCAGCTTCCCGGGGGAGACGATGCCGCCGGACATGGACGAGGCGCTGGTGCAGGTGTTTCGCCTCGCGGCGGAGCGCGGGCTCGACCTCGACCTGCATGTGGACGAATCGACCGACCCCACGGCGCGTGCGCTGATCCGCGTCGCACGGACCGCCATCTCCGAGGACTTCGCGGGGCGCATCCTGTGCGGCCACTGCACCGCGCTGGCGCTGCAGACCGACGAATTCATCGAAGAGACGCTCGAAGCGTGCCGCGATGCCGGCATCGACATCGTGAGCCTGCCGACGGTCAACATGTACCTGCAGGACCGAAGCCAGAACGGCCGCACCCCGCGCTGGCGCGGCGTGACCGTGCTGCACGAAATGAAGGCCCACGGGCTGCGCGTGGCGGTCGCAGGCGACAACTGCCGCGATCCGTTCTATGCCTACGGCGACCACGACATGCTCGACACCTTCACCCAGGCGGTGAAGATCCTGCACCTCGACCACCCGCTGGGCGACTGGATCCGCGCCGCCACCGAAACGCCGGCCGCGATCATGGGCATCGACCGGGGCGTGCTGAAGGCAGGTGCAGGCGCGGACTTCCTCGTGCTCAGGGCGCGCAACTACTCCGAGATGCTGTCGCGCACGCAGTTCGACCGCACGGTCGTTCGCTCGGGGCGCGCCATCGACACCACCTTGCCGGACTACCGTCTGCTCGACGACCTGATGGCGGTCTGATCACGGATCGCAACGGTCCGCCTCAACTTTCGCGCGCTTTCGTGCGGTCTTGACGGTCGCCGCGAGGCGCTCTCCGTGGACCGACCGCTCCGGTCAGCATCGCCATGGCATCCTGAACGCGCAACAGGCAGACACCGCGCGGCGCGGCAGACGATGGCATTTGAGAAACTGCGAATCACCGGACAAGAAGGTCAAAACTACAGGCTCGGCGAGCCCATGGAAGTCCATGATCGAGAGACCTTCCTCGGCACGCTCCCGGTTACCGTCAGCCGCGACGGCACCGAAGTGCTGATCCAGCGCTTTCTCCCGTCCGCCTTCGTGAAGAAGGAGAAGCGGAATTTCGGCCCCCTCGTGCTGCTCGAGGTCACCACGTATCTTGCCGAACAGTTCCAGGGGCTCCAGGCGGTGAGCTACCTCCTGAGCCGTGAGATCGAGTTGCACGGCGACGGCATGAAGGTCGCGCTCGCGCGTTCCGCGCTGCTGCAGGCGATCGGCGCCGATGCGGTGGCGATCTCGCCGCGCCCGGACTCCGAGACGCCGGGCAATTTCGTGGTGCAGGGCACGTGGGCCTACAACGAGCGCAACCTTGCCGCGCTGTGCCACTGCCTCGAACGCGAACGGGCGATCTATCGGCAATGGGACGCTGCGGTGGAGACCGGCCAGTCCATCGTCGCGCTGCGCGATCGCCTGCGCTACCTGCTGGCGCACGGCCCCGGCTTCAGGGGCGGCGAAGCAGCGGACTGAACACCGCCCCCGCCCGATTCAGGGCTTGCGCCAGACGCTCGCGAGCCACGGCTGCTGGTCGAGCGGGAGCCCGGCCGGACGGTAGTAGTGGTCCAGCTCGACAAAGCCCGCGGAATTCATCAGCGCTTGCCAGCCGGCGAGGTCGTGGAAGGCACCGTAGCGCTGACCCCGCCATCCCTCCTCCCCTTCTCCGCGCGGATTGGAGCTGAACAGCACGCCGCCCGGCTTCAGCGATGTTCGCAACTCGCCGAGCACCCGCGGCAGTTCCTGATGCGGCACATGAAACAGCGACGCGTTGGCAAAAATGCCGTCGAAGCGCGCCGCAGGCAGATCCAGCGACAGGAAGTTCTGCTGCCAGACCTCGCAGCCGCTGTAGGCGCGCGCCATCTCTGCAAATTGCGGTGCGCCTTCGAGGCCGATCGCCACATGGCCGAGCTGCGAGAAGGTGCGCAGGTCGCGGCCCGGCCCGCAGCCGAAATCGAGCAGGGTCCAAGGCGGCGGCGCGTCGATGTGCGCCAGCAATGCCGCGATGTTCTGGCTCACGTCATGGCTGCGCGTGGCCGCCCAGAAGTCCTCGGCCTGCCCGTCGTAGTGCGCCAGCGTCAGGGATTCGATGCGTTCGAGTTCTTCGGGCGAAAGAGGCATTCAGGGCGCGGCCGGATCAAGCGAGCTATCCGGCGATGTAGTTCTGGAGCTGCTCGATGATGAAGTTCTGTTCGGAAATGATGCCCTTGACGATGTCGCCGATCGAGATCAGCCCGACCAGCTTGTCGCCGTCCATGACCGGCAGGTGCCGCACGCGGCTTTCGGTCATCAGCGCCATGCACTCCTCGCTGGTCTGGCTCGGCCGAACGTAGATCACCGCGCTGGTCATCACGTCGCGCAGGGGCGTGTCCCTGGAAGAGCGCGCCAGCAGCACGACCTTGCGCGCGTAGTCGCGTTCGGTCACGACGCCGACGATGCGATCCCCCTCCATGACCATCAGCGCACCGACGTTTTTATCGGCCATCAGCTTGACGGCCTCGAAGACCGTCGCCGACGGCGCGATCGAGTACACCGCAGAGCTACCTTTGGCCTTCAGAATTTCAGCCACTGTCTTCATGCTTCTGTCCTCCGGGATGGCAAGCGCTTCCATTCTGCGCGGCGAGCACGGCGCTCACAAGACAAACACCGACAGCGGTGCCGAAATTACGACGGGAGTTCTACTTTCAGGGCCTCGCACCCGGATGATCGAGCCCGGCGAGCAGCCTTGGCAGCAGATCTTCGGATGCGCCGCGCAACACGGCGCTGGCGGACGTGTCGAGGTGCAACGGTTCCACGTTGAGCGTGATGAGCCGGCTGCCCGCCGACAGCGCCTCCATCGGCAGGTCGGCGGCCGGATAGACGACCGCCGTACTGCCGACCACGATGAAGACGTCGCACTCCTCCGCGGCCGTGCGCGCATCGAGCAGAACGCCCTCGTTGAGCATCTCGCCGAACATCACCACGTCGGGCCGTGCGCGCGAGCCGCAGCGCGTGCACCGGTTGAGCAGCCATGGACCTCGGCGGTTGCCGCAGTGGTCGCAGCGCCAGCGGCGCAACGAGCCATGCAGTTCGAGCACGTCGAGACAACCCGCGACGGTCAGCAGCCCGTCGACGTTCTGCGTGATGAGCCGCGTCGCCGGGCGGAGTCGCTGGAGTTGCGCCAGCGCCAGATGGCCGGGATTGGGCCGCGCGCTTTCGACGACCGCGAGACGTTGCGACCAGAACCTGGAGAAACCCGCCGGATCGCGCTGCAGATCATCCGCATGCGAATACTGGAGCGCGTTCTGGTTCATCCACAGGCCGTCGGCATCGCGATAGGTCGGGATGCCGGAGGCCTTCGACAGGCCCGCGCCCGAGAAGACCACGATGCGCCGGGCCTCGCGCAGCAACTCGATGGCGGTCGCTAACGGTTCACGGCTGTCGGTCATCGGATGATCGGGCGGCATTCGGCGGGCAGTGATTCTGGCACGCGGGGTGCGCATCGTCGTCGCCGAGAATGCGAGGCTTCAACAAAGGAAGACAAGACCATGGAAGGAAGTCGGGAAGACTGCGACGTGCTCGTGATCGGCGGGGGCCCTGCGGGCTCGACGGTGTCCACGCTGCTGGCGCGGCAGGGGCGCCGCGTCGTGATGCTCGAGAAAGACCATCACCCCCGGTTCCACATCGGCGAATCGCTCCTGCCCGGCAATGTGGAGCTCTTCGAGAAGCTCGGCGTGCGCGAGGAAGTCGACAAGATCGGTATGCCCAAGTTCGGCATCGAGTTCGTGCCGCCGGACCTCGACTACCGCAGCTATGTCGACTTCTCCGAAGGCTGGAACCCGCGCAAGGATTCGGCCTGGCAGGTGAGGCGCTCGGAGCTCGACGAACTGCTCTTCCGCAACGCGACCAAACAGGGCGCGGTCACGCTCGAAGGCGCGCGCGTTCGCCAGGTGGATTTCGACGACACCGGTGCGACGGTGCAGGCGACGCTCGAAGACGGCACGCGTCGCACGTGGCGCGCGCGCTTCGTGGTCGATGCAAGCGGGCGCGACACGGTGCTCGCCAACAAGCTCAAGAGCAAGCAGAAGAACCCCGATCACAACAGCACCGCACTGTTCGGCCACTTCCGCAATGCACGCCGCCTCGAAGGCAAGCGCGAGGGCAACATCAGCATCTGCTGGTTCGAGCACGGCTGGTTCTGGTTCATCCCGCTGGCCGACGGCACCACCAGCGTGGGCGCGGTGTGCTGGGCCTACTACCTGAAGGCGCGAGACAAGCCGCTGAAGGACTACTTCTTCGACACCATCGCAATGTGCCCCGAGTTGCACGACCGACTCAAGGACGCCACGCTGGTGGACGACATGGTGCACGCGACCGGCAATTTCTCGTACTCCAGCACGCATGCCACCGGCGAGCGCTACCTGATGGTGGGCGACGCCTTCACCTTCATCGACCCGATGTTTTCGTCGGGCGTTTTCCTCGCGATGCAGAGCGCGTTCGACGGCGCCAAGCTGGTCGAAACCGCGCTCGACCGCCCCGCCGAGCTGCCCGCGGCGCGCAAGGCGCTCGAGAAGCGGATGCGCGTCGGGCCGCGCGACTACTCGTGGTTCATCTACCGGGTGACCAACCCGACGATCCGCGACATGTTCATGCACCCGAACAATGCGCTCAAGGCCAAGCAGGGATTGATGTCGCTGCTGGCCGCCGACATCCACCACGGACCGGCCTACCGGCGGTCGCTGTTCATGTTCAAAGTGCTCTATTACTTCATCTCGGTGGTGAACTGGCGCCGCACCGTCGGCGGCTGGAAGCGGCACCGCTTCAACATCCGCGACATGGGCCCGCTGCGGGGCGAGACGATCCTCAAGAACGAGTGACCCTGCTGTTCCCTAGGGGGATACCGGGATGAGTCAGCGAAGGGTCAGCCGATAAGATCGTCGATCCAATCTGCTTCCCATTCGAATTCGGAGAGACCATGAAGAAACTGTTCGCCTTCGCCGCGATTGCCGCGGCCGTCGCTGGCGTCCATGCCCAGGATTTCCCAGGCTCCAAGACCATCACCATGGTGGTGCCATTTGCCGCCGGCGGCCCGACCGACCGCGTGGCCCGCGACCTCGCCGAAGCGCTGCGCAAGCCACTGGGCGGCGCCACCATCGTGGTCGACAACGTGCCCGGCGCAGGTAGCTCGATCGGCGCAGCCAAGGTGGCGCGCGCGACGCCGGACGGCACCACGCTGCTGCTCAACCACATCGGCATGTCGACGATCCCGACGCTGGTGCGCAACGTGCCGTTCAAGGTCGAGACCGACTTCGAATACCTCGGCATCGTGAATGACGTGCCGATGACGCTGATCTCGCGGCCCACGATGGAAGCGAACAACTACAAGGAACTCACCGCCTGGATCGCGGCCAACAAGGGCAAGATCAACCTCGGCAACGCGGGCGTGGGCTCGGCTTCGCACCTGTGCGGCCTGCTCTTCCAAAGCGCCACCAAGACCGAGATGACGCCCGTGCCGTACAAGGGCACCGCGCCGGCCATCACCGACCTGATGGGCGGCCAGATCGACCTGCTGTGCGACCAGACCACCAACACTTCGCCGCAGATCGAAGCCAAGAAGGTCAAGGCCTTCGCGGTGACCACTTCCAAGCGGCTCACCACGCCGCTGCTGAAGGACCTTCCCACCCTGCAGGAAGCCGGCCTGAAAGACTTCCAGGTCACGATCTGGCACGGCCTCTATGCGCCGAAGGGCACGCCGCCGGCGATCACGAAGAAGCTCAACGAAGCGCTGAAGGCCGCCCTGAAGGACCCCGAGTTCATCCGCAAGCAGGAAGGCCTCGGCGCCGTGGTGGCGACTGACGGCCGCATCGAGCCCGAAGGCCACAAGAAGTTCGTGGCGGCGGAAATCGCCAAATGGAGCCCGATCATCAAGGCTGCCGGCGTCTACGCAGACTGACAAAAAGCCCCTCGATGAGGGGCTTTTTTTCTGCGTAGCATCCGCGCATGACCATGTTCCCGGCAGACATCCTCCTGGCCTACCTCGCGGCCTGCTTCCTCGTCGTCATCGCGCCGGGACCGGACAACATCCTCGCGATCAGTCGCGGCCTAAGCCAGGGGAAGCCGGCCGCGTGCCTCTCGTCGCTCGGCGCGGGCCTCGGCATCATGTGCCACACCATCGCGGCGGCCCTCGGGCTTTCGCTGGTGATCCAGGCGTCGCCGGTGGCGTTCATCGCGGTCAAGGTGATCGGTGGCTTCTACCTGCTCTGGCTGGGCTACAAGGCCCTCACCGCGCGGAACATGGTCTCGTTCAAGCCGGCAGAGCACCTCTCCTTGCCGAGGGTGTTCTTCACCGGGTTGCTGTCGAACGTGCTGAACCCGAAGCCCGGCCTGTTCGTGCTGGCGTTCCTGCCGCAATTCGTGAGCGCGGGCCGGGGCTCCGTCACGATCCAGATGCTGGTCTACGGCGCCATCTTCGCGGTGATGACCGCCGTGATCTTCAGCGTGCTCGGCAGTTGCGCTTCCCGGCTCTCGGTGTGGCTACAGCGGCGTCCGCGCGTCGGCGACGGGCTGAATGTCGGCGCGGGGCTGACGTTCATCGCGGCTGGCCTGTCGGTGCTGGCGCTCAAGCAGCGGGCCTGAGCGCCTCGCTCCTGCGGCCTATTTCGGCCGAATCGCGTCCGCGGTTCCCCGGATGAAGGCCTTGATCTTGTCCACGTCATCCTGCGCGAGCTTGCCCGTGAAGTCGGGCAAGACCGCGCGCTATCGCCGGGCCCGAAGTTGAACTTATCCAAATGAACGACTTGCCAGTCTTCAGACTAGCAATAGTCCTAGTTCTGTGGGCCCTTCAGCGTGTCGGCCACACGCTCCAATTTCTTGGAAAGTGACTTGAACCTCTCGTTGCTACGCTGCCTTGCTACGACGTTCTTGGACGAGCTCTCCTTGTCAGCGAAAAAAACTGTCGCTGATCTGGAAACTGACGAGACCCAGAAGACGATCTCGCCGTCTTCACGAAGAATCTCCCACGTATCTCCGAAATACGGATCCACGGTTGCTTGATCCGACTGAGGTATCAAGGGCCTGACGTCTTCTAGGCGCGCAGAGTCCAGCTTTAGTTCGACTTGGCTGAGGACGTTGTCATCGTTGAAGAACGCATTGACCTCCCGAATCGACAGATCGCCAAGCTTTTGTCCGACTGACGGCCGGGTCGCCGATACGAATCTCTTTTCGACTTGCCAGCGACTGCCTTGGACCTCTTGGACCGTGCTGTAGTGTGTCTGTAGCCACTCGATAGCGGCACGCCTGGTGGTTCCTAGCTTGAGATCCGCAATCTCAATTTGGCCCCAAGCGCTGGGCGCAATTCCCGCCATCGTGAAAAAAATGACGAGTGCGTTCCTCATGGTCTGGAGCATGGCGATGGACAAAATCGTTGAGCTTCCGTCATCATTGCGTGCTGGCGAATACTTCATTTAGGTGCAGATAGTTGGCGAGATGAATATCGAGCCTTCATTTCCGGCGTATCGGCTCGTTTCACCCTCGATAATCCTCAAATTCCCACTCAACAAACTTGGAAAGATTGTGCGCCACGACCTCCCAGTCGTTACCCGAAAACTGCTCCACCAAGAGATTAATTGAAGTGACCATTAGCTCGTAGTCAAACTCTTTCATTAGGAGGGTATGTCTTCCCCATGCAGCTCGTTTGTCCGACGTTTCTGCAATCAGCCAATTTGGGCTGCATACCAGAACCCGGAAATCATCGGACCCTAAATTCTCAGAAAAACCAACTTTGAATCCAATCCAAATTCCAAAAAAATCCCTTGAGGCCGGAGAGAAATGTTCAAGGGAGGTCGAGGGATCGTCAATCCAAAAAGCCTTGACTTCTAATTTCATGGCGTCACATTCAGATGTCCGTTGTTAATCAATTTTCCGTCAACGGTTTGTTGCACAAAATTTGCCTGTACCCCCGTTACCGCAAACGGGGAAGTTTTTGGTTGAGGTGGGCGCTAACAATTCTGGAAACGCTTGGAACTTCCACAAGAGCCCCCGTATCTCGATCGCGCACATACACCCCCCGGCGAGACGTGTATTTTCCTCGTGGGTCAGTTGCTTGTCCTTGCACGCGGTAAGACTTGTCGTTTCAACGACGTCGACCACTTTCCCTCCCTGAATGACTACATGGTCAACGCGGCGTGCAGTGCCGGTGTCCGGATCTGTCGCAATATTGCCGTCCTTATCGCGCAGATACTGTTCGTTTTGCACCGACGCGCCCGGATACTGCCTTTGCAACTCACCAGTAACCTGGACCTATCGCCTCAAAGGGTACTTGGCAAGTGTAGCGATCCGATCTTGTGAATTAACTGCACAAACGAAGTTCCTCTTTGGCCTTTGCCAAGACTATTAGAAATTCTGAGAGCGAAAATTTCATCTCGATTTTCTTTGACAGGACGTAGAGGTCATCTACGAATTCTATTTCAATGAATTCATTGCCATGCTCTTTATTTAGGACACAAAGCCGTTGTCCTTTGTATGAAATCTCGGCCAGCAAGTGTTCGCATTGCACGTCGCTCACAAGATCAATTGAGAAATCACTCATACAGCTCTCCTATCGAACACGATGAAGTCCTTGCCATTGGAGCGACGTAGCTGAAGCTGAGTCGAGATCGTAGACGTTCTCGCTATTCACCATCGGGATGATGCGGAGACCGCATTTCTTCGACAAACAAGCCAACCTCTTTCGCTAGGCCCTCTGCATTCGGACAGACCGATGCGACCCCGACGTACATGTAGTAGTCACATCCAAAGTGGATGAACCCCCTATCGCCCTCGAGTCTGCACCAGCGTCAACACGGATCCAACGAGCATTGATTTCGATCATTGCGTTCGCCTCTAACGCTCAGTTGCTGCCTCGTGCAAATCGAATGAGCACCATACGCCCAGAACTTCTTCTCTCTTCTTGCAATTTCTTCCACGATTTCGGCTACCAGCTTAGGCATTCCAAACTGCCACGAGTGGGAGGCGATGCTAGAGAATGTTTAGCGTTTCCCAACGGGGACCGACGAGGTCGCCTGGGTCATAACGAACGAATTCAAGCTCCAATAGTCTTCCATCTTTATCTGCGAACAATAACACCTCTAATGGAGCAGAGTCGCCGTCGAGCATAGTGCCCTCGGCGCCATATAAATGCTGCCCGCCGCCGGGTGGGCGTCGATAGCCGGCGATATGAAAAATGAGTCGAGACTCGTCTGAAACGACGGATTCAACTGTCGCGTTCGCGGCATCAGTCATTAGCTGGGTGCGCTCATCAGTGGCGAGTTTTTCAGCAATTCGCGCGATTAGCTGCATTTCGTTATTAGATATAGATCTCATATTCACTTCACCGGAAAAATTGTTCCTACGTTTGCGGTCCCATCTGGCAGCACACGGACTCGATATTCGATTTGAACGCCGTCAACCCTCAATCGCCCGCTCACACTCCCGCCGACCTCCATGTTTTGCCACATTGCTGCAACCTCTTTCGCTACTGCGGCTTCAGCACGCGCCACGTTGACTCCCTCAGCTTCGAGACGTGTAGCGTAGTGCGTAGTCTTGAAGACCGGCCCATCCAACGCCCGCAGCACAGACGTCAAGGTTTCCACAACTGGCTCGCCGACCTTTCGCACCACGCCCCCGGCAATCGGCACCAATCCAACCGCCGCCAGGATGCGGTTGGCTTCCTCGCCGGTGAGGCTGGTTCGACCTGTGATCAGTTGAAGCGCCGACTCGGCCGTGCCGTAGACAGGCGCGATCTCCAGAAGCGCTTGCGCCAATTGCTGCGCCTGATCCGGAGTGATCACCCCACGTTTCGCCACTTCCGCCAAATTCGCGGCCCTCTCCACCGCAGCAGCCTGCTGATCGATACGCTGGAAATCTTCGGCGGTGCAACTCTGGCCGCATTCCTCCGTCAGTCGCGCGTTCTCCTTCGCGACAAGCTCGCGGACACTCGCGAACGGTGAGTGGCTAAGGTAGTTGTTTGCCGCCGCGTTTGCGCCAGCCTGGCTCGCGAGATTGATTTGCGTGGCATCACCACCGGCAATAGCAGCCGCGATGGCGCTCATCATGGCCGCGAACTGCACCGTATCAATCTGCCTGCCATAGGCTTCGGCCGCCATCTCCCCAACAGCCGCACCCAACGCCCCAGCCGCGCAACTACCGTCCGTGCGCGCCGCTCCCACCGCACAACCCGCGATTGCATGTGCAATCTTGTTGGTGAATTCGTCGAGGTTCATATCGCCGATGGCGTTCGCGCCCTGCGCGGCCACGGTATCGACCAGCGCACCCTTGAGACCTTCCTTGAGCGCCTCTTCCAGGCTGCCGCCATTGATGGCAGTGCTGATTACGGCCTTGACCGAGAGCTCGCCACCAGCGTTGCTGAAGTTCGGACCCGTCACTGCCAGGTCCGCTATCGCGAGACGGCCGCCGGCATTGTTGATTTGGGGTGTGGCGAGCACCAATGCGCCACCGGCTTCGATGTGGCCGCCGTCGTTGAGGATGGCTGTGGAAGCCGTCAGGGTGCCCGGGGTGGGAGGAGCAACGGGTTGCGGCGCCGGGGTGGCGCCCGTGTTGGTGCCGGCCGTGGAAGGCGGCGTCGTGCTGGAGGGTGCACTACCTGCGCCACTGTTCGGCGATGTATCGCTGGTGCCCGTGCCCGGCGTGCTGCCGGCGCCGCTGCTGTTGTCGGCAACTGGCGCGAGTCCGATCGTGCCGCCGGCCGTGTTGCTCAAGGAGGGCGCACTCACCGTCAGGCTCGCGCTGCCGGTCTGGCGAATGGTGCCCAAGCGGTTGTCGATCTGTGCGCTGCTCGACAAGTCCAGGTGCGGGGCCTGAACAAGGCCGCCGTTCGCGAGGTCTCCGGCGCTGCTCGCGATGTGAAGATCCGTACCCGCTGCGATGGTGCCGCTGTTGGCGACGCTCGCGGCGTCGATGCGAAGCTGGGTGTCCGCCTGCAAGGTGCCGCTGGTTTCCAGGCGCCCCGCGGAGGTCACGATGAATTGCCCGGCGCCGGCCAAGGTGGCTGCGGCGCCACTGGTGGAATTCGCACTGGCCTGGATCGCGCCAGCATTGCGAACACCCACGCCGTTCTCTGTCCCCATCAGGAAGATGTGGTTCGCGTACATGCCGCCCAACGCGGCGACGTCGAGCGCGAAGGCGGGCGCGGCGCCAGAACCCTGGGCGGGTGCGACCTGGGTGTGGTCAGCGCTGATGTCGTTGGCACCGGTGACGACCTTGAGGTCTTTGGCCCAGATCCCCGCGTTGACCTGCACGGCGCGCGCGAGGACGGCCGCATAGTCGGTCTGGCTGAGGTCGAGTCCTTTGCCGTCGACGCTCACATTGCCGCCGCGCACGGCGTAGCCATCAAGGCCGCCAAAGAGGTTGTATTGGGGCGTGCCGGTGGTCAAGGTCACGCGGCTGGCGTTGAGGAAGGAGCCCCCATTCACGGCAATGCCCGCAGGATTGGCCACGATCACTTCAGCCCGGTCTCCGGCCACTTCGAGCGCGCCGCGCAACTGCGTTGGGTTGCCGCTGACCACTTCGTTGACGATCACCCGGGCAGTGCCTGTCGCGAGCCACGGATTGCCCTGCACCCAGCCGCCGAGCTGGGTCTGCACATTGGCGCGGCTGTTGTTGAGGATCGCGCCGTTGTTCTGTATGTCGAACTGGCTGTATGTGTTGCGGCTCACGCCGGCTGCGCTCGGGGTTGCGATTTGCACCAGGGGCACGCCGTTCGGGGCCATGAGCACCGTGGGGTGCTGGTTGCCGGGCGCAGATGGCGAGGCGACGATCTGCGCCGAAGCGCTCATCGAAGCAAAGATCGCGACCAGACCCATTCCTGTTGTGATGGCCGTCGTGATCGCGTTGCTGCCGCTCGTGGTCCGGTTGGCGCCCTTGCCGGCACTGCGAGCGCATTCCTGCACGGCCACTCGCATCGAGCGCGCAGCGCAGAAGATCACCTTGTGCAAATTCTTGTTCATGTTCTTCTCTCCCGGCGAGTCCGGGCTCTCCCCTTCTCAGAATCCGTAGTTCAGGTTGAATCCAGTAGTCCACCTCGACGTGTGGAAGCCCTCAGGCTTGGATATCGGCGTGCCGACGAAAAAGTCGTAGCTCAGGCCCCGCACCGCGCCGCGCAGGCCGATCACCGAGCCCGCCAGGCGCTTGCCTCGCAACTGCGCGGCGCTGCGCCCGTTCACCTGTCCGTAGTCCACCCCCAGGTACAACTCCGCGCCGAGCTGCGTGCCGAAGACTTCGGCGGGAAGTGCCCATCCAATGTCGTTGCGCACCAGCCAGCCGCGATCACCCATGAGGCTCGCTTCGCCGTCAAAGCCGCGCACAGTGAAGCGCCCACCGATCGCGAAGCGGTCCTGGGGTGTGAGTGGCGTGCCGTTCCACTGAGCGCGCCACAGGCCCGCATATCTCAGCTTCTGTGCGCCGAGGTCGAAGGGCTGGTTCAAATTGAGATCGGCCGTGACGAGCTTCATGCGCGAGGTGCCCTCGCCGAAAGATTCCTCTGGCGCTGGGATCGCACCGAAGGCTCCGGTGCCGCGCCGATAGGCCAGGTTGCCGTCGAGCGTGGCGGTGCCGAGAAACAAGCGATGGTTCAGCCCCAGTTCCCATCCGCCGACCAGGCGTTCCTGCACACCCACCTCTGTGTCATCGATGTAGTTGTGTGAAGTGCGCTGCCATGCGCGCGCACGCAGGCTCGTCTTGCCATGCTGGTCGCGGTAGAGCATGCGGTCGACTCGCAGTTCGGCGTTGCTGCTGTAGCCCGAGTAGGTGTAGTCCTGGGCAAGGCCCGCCACGTTCTGCCAATACCGGCCCTCGGACGCGGTGGTCGAGAAAAGCCAGTTGCCCCACGGAATGGAGTAGTGGACGGTGTTCCCCGAGGTGCCCCGGCCCGCATGATTGAACAGGTCGTGATTGAGGCTGACGTAGAACAGGTCGTTCAAATGCAGAGGCCCATCCCATGCGAGCGTGAGACCGCCCTGGTTCCGGCCGGTGGGCTCGGTGCCGCTGTCGTCATAGCTCAAGTTGGCGCGCAAAGGCACAGGCAGATCCGCTCGGCCCTGGCGGTACTGCACGACAAGGTCGCTGTCGCCCGGACGTGCATCCGCTGCGCTTGAGGGCGCAATCCGGATGTCCGCTTCCGCGGTAGGCAAGCGCTTGAGGTTTTCCAGGCCCTGCTCGATGTCGCGCAGGTTCAGAAGATCCCCACGCGATGCAGGGATGGCCATGCGCACGCCCAGTGGCGCATCGGTGGTTGCACCGGATGCATCGGCGAGCCTGATGGCGGCGACGCGTCCCGGAATCAGCGTGAGCGCGAGTTCGCCAGTCGCGAGGTCCTGCGGTCCCACGAGCACACGTGCCGTGACCCAGCCGCGCGCGACAAGGGCCTGCTGCACTCGCGCCAAGACGATGTTGATGCCTTCTGTGCCCAGGCAGCGGCCGATCGGGTTGTCGGCCATGCCATCTGCGGCTTCGGACATCGCCGCCAGCGCCCATTGGAAGGCCTCGCTGCGCTCGCCCACCAACCGGATGCGGTCAATGCGGAAACACGGACTCTCGGCTTCGGGCAAACGCTGGCCTGCCGCCGGTGGTTCGGTCGGCCGTCGCACGTCGACCGCGCGCTCGTTCTGTTCGCGCACCGCGCGTTCGCGCTCTTGCTGTCGCTGCTCTTCGACGAAAGGGCGAGGCGTCGAGGCGATTTGCGCGTGGGCCGCGTGCGGCCCGGCCAGCCCCATTAGAAGAAGGGGCGAGAGAGTGGAAAGCGAAAGTTTCGCTGCACGACGAACAGCCGCCGTGGGCCGCGCCCACCGGCGGGAAGGAAGAGTCATTGTTCTTGTTGCCGCGCAGAGGTGCGCGGAGTCCAGCATCCAGGCACCCAGGAGCGGGCGCCAATCGCCGGTCAGTCTACGAACGGTCGCGCCGGGACATCATCGGATTCCTCCGAAAATTCCGCGGAATGAGCAGTTCTTTCTTGACCTGTTTCCCCGTGCCGGAATGACTCGCCTGTCGTGCCACCCCAAAGTAACTATTTCGGCCGAATCGCGTCCGCGGTCCCCTGGATGAAGGCCTTGAGTTTGTCCACGTCGTCCTGCGTGAGCTTGCCCGTGAAGTCCGGCATGCCGCGCCCCATCGCCGGGCCCTTGAAGATGGACTTGTCCAGGTTCTCGATGAAGCCCGGATCCATGTAGCCGAGGTTCGGGATGTTGCCGCCGCGGTCGACGCCGGGCACGCCGTGGCAGAAGACGCAGTTGCTCACGTAGAGCATCGTGCCGGCCTCGACCTTCGCGGGGTCGTACTTCACGCCCTGCAGCAGCTTGCCCATGCGGTACTGCACGAACTCCGGCTTGGGCGCATTGCCGCCGATCGCGAAGGTGTAGACCGTGCCCGGACCTTGCCGCTCGGTGGCGCGCTGCGCGAGGCCGTACACGCCGCCCCAGCCGACAGCGACGGAGACGTACTGCTTGCCGTCGACCATGTAGGTGTTCGGCGCAGCGACCACGCCGGTGCCGGTCGGCGTTTCCCAGAGCTTCTCGCCGGTCTTGGCGTTGTAGGCGACCAGGCGACCGTCCGCCGTGCCCTGGAACACGAGGTTGCCCGCCGTCGTCAGCGTGCCGCCGTTCCACGGCGAGACGTAGTCGACCGTCCACGCCGCCTTCTGCGCGATCGGGTCCCACGCGACGAGGCGACCCATCGGCTTGCTCTCGGGCGGCTGCACATTGGCGAACTTGGCGAGGTTCCAGCCCAGCGCCGCATGCGGGCGGCCCGGCGCGTTCTCGTTGAACTTCCAGTCCTTGTCGTCCATGAGGTTGATCGGCACGTGCTGCGCCGGCAGGTAGGCGTACCCGGTCTGCGGATTGAAGGACATCGGATGCCAGTTGTGCGCGCCGAACGGGCCCGGAATGCTGTCGTTGGGCTTGGTGCCTTCGCGCGCGGCGGCCACTTCGATCGGCCGGCCGTTCTTGTCGTAGCCCGTGGCCCAGTTCACGTCGACGAAGTTCTTGGCAGAGATGAACTTGCCGTTGGTCCGGTCAACGACGAAGAAGAAACCGTTCTTCGGCGCATGCAGGATCACCTTGCGCGGCTTGCCGTCGAGCTTGATGTCGGCCAGGATCATCGACTGGGTCGAGGTGTAGTCCCAGTTGTCGCCCGGCGTTTCCTGGTAGTGCCACACGTATTTGCCGGTGTCGGGATTGAGCGCGACGATCGACGCCAGGTACAGGTTGTCGCCACCCTTCGGGCTGCGCTGGCTTCGCGCCCACGGCGAACCATTGCCGGTGCCGACGTACAGCAGGTTGAGCTCGGGGTCGTAGGCCAGCGAATCCCACGGCGTTCCGCCGCCGCCCGATTCCCAGTACTTGTTGCTCGGGTCCCAGGTCTTGGCGGCCTTGGCCATCGATGCATCCTCGTAGGGCTTCGACGGATCGCCGGGCACGGTAAACCAGCGCCATTTCTGCTCGCCCGATGCCGCGTCGTACGCCGTGATGTAGCCACGCACGCCGTACTCCGCGCCGCCGTTGCCGATCAGCACCTTGCCCTTGACCACGCGTGGCGCGCCGGTGATGGTGTACGACCTCGCATGATCGATGACGGTGTCTTTCTCCCAGACGACCTTGCCCGTGGCCGCATCCAGCGCGATCAGGCGACCGTCGTAGGCACCCACGTAGACCTTGCCCTGGTAGATCGCCACGCCGCGGTTGACCACGTCGCAACAGCCCTTGAATCCCTTGGAGCGGTCGACCTTCGGGTCGTAGGTCCAGAGCGCCTTGCCGGTGCGCACGTCGATCGCATGCACCACGCTCCAGGACGCGGTGACGTACATGATGCCGTCCACCACCAGCGGCGTCGCCTCGACCCCGCGCGTCGATTGCAGGTCGTACGACCACACGAGACCGAGGTCCTTCACGTTGGCCGCGTTGACCTGGTCGAGCTTGCTGAACCGCGTCTCGGCGTAGTCCAGCCCATAGCTCGGCCAGTCGGGTGTCTTCGCCGCATTGGCGCGGATGAAGCCCCCGTCCACCTTCTGCGTCGCGGCCTTGATGTGCTCCGGAGAGCCCTTGGCGGGCTGGGCCATGGCGGTCGCTGCTCCCAGGCACAGCAACGCGCCCAGCGCCAGCCGGGCGTGAGTCTTGGTCATCGTGTCGTCTCCTGTTGTTGTGGCTGAAGAATGGGCCGCCGGACCGCTTTGTTCATCCTCGGGATTTCCCTAGATCGCGACTGTTCCATTGCGGAACAGATTCGGCATCTTTCCCCACTCTGGAGGCGGAAGTGCCCTTGTCGACGCGCAAACCGGCGGGTGGTCCCCGACAGCTCTTCGCGAGGTCGCCCGCGGAGCGCGTGGCGCTGGCGAGGCAGCAGTTCTTCGAGGAAGGCGTGCGCCCTTCGGGGCTCGTCGGCGAGGCGGTCATCCAGTCGTGGATGCGCTGCACCCGCATCCATGCCGACCGGCAGCGCGTGATCGCCTTCGATGCGGTGACGCCGAGCCGGCTGCACGCCACGATGGGCCGCAACCGCGAGTTGCTCGATGCCGCGCGGCAGGAGCTGGTGGGCATGGAGAGCTCGCTTGCCGGCACCGATTGCCGCGTGCTGCTCACCGACGGGCAAGGCGTGATCGTTCACGTCACCGAGCATCCGGGGACGACCGAACAACCGATCCTGCGCCAGACCGCGCGCATCGGCGTGAACATCGCCGAAAGCGTGGTGGGCACGACGGCGCCCGGCATCGTCGCGACCACCGGGCAGGCTTGCACCGTCGATGGCGCCGAGCACTACTTCGAATACCTGCGCCACATGCAATGCGCAGCCGCGCCGATCCGCGATGTGCGCGGGCAGCTCGCGGGTGTGCTCGATCTCACGGTGGAAGCGCGCCGCTTCGGCTTCGACGCGGCGTCGATGGTCGCGCTCTATGCAACCACGATCGAGAACCGCTTGATGCTCGCCCAGTCGCACGATCGGCTGGTGCTGCGCTTCCAGGCGAGCCCTGCCTTGCTCGGGACGCCGCTCGAGGCGCTGGCCGGCATCGCGCCGGAGGGCACCGTGGAGTGGCTCAACGCAGCTGGCGCGCGCCTGATCGGCGGCGTGCCGGAGGCGGGGCCGTGCGACGTCGAGATGCTCTTCGGCCTCGACCTCGCTGCGCTACTGCGCCTCACGCGCAACGAAGCGGCGCAACCCGTGCGGCTGGCGAGTGGACTCGGCGTGTGGCTGCAGGCGAGACTTCAGGGCCATGACGGCGTTGACTTCTCGCATGCGGTCGGATTGACGCCTGCGGAACCGAAGACCGAAGCAGCGGAATCAACGCCGCAACAGACGATCGACGCGCCGCAGCCAGCGAGCGACAGGGACGGCACGTTGCGCGGACACAGCCGCAAGCTGATCGAGGACACGCTGGCGCTGCACGGCGGCAACATCTCGCACGCTGCGCGGCAGCTGCACGTGTCGCGCGGCACGCTCTATCGCCATCTCAAGGGACTGCGCGAGCGCGACGCGGACTGAGCCGCTTCAGGTCAGCGATTCCGCGGCAACCGGGCGAACACGCCGCGCCTGCGCGTTCGTGCGCAAGGGGCGCAGGTACTCATGCAATGCCAGTGCGGCAGCGCCGACGGCGGGTGTCCATGCGCCATAGCGCGGCGAGCGGATGACCGGCGGCGCGAGGCCTGCGCTCTCCGCATAGCTCGCAACCGTATCGATCGCCCCGCGAAGGAACTCCGGATGGGCTTCGCACGATTTGCCACCCACGACGATCGCGCGCGGCTCGAAAGTCACCCAGAGGTTCTGCAGCAGCAAGCCCAAGTAGCGCGCGGCGCGGCGAACGTCGCCGCCCGGCTGCTCCAGCACGCGCGAACTGATGAAGGCTTCGGCACAACCCAGCCGGCCGCACGAGCAACGCGGCCCGTCGATCTGCAGCACCGAATGGCCGATCTCGCCCGCCATGCCCTGCGCACCGATGAACACCCGGTCGTTGAGCACGATGCCCGCGCCGACGCCGACGTCGCAGCTCACGAAGATCAGTGGGTCTTCGCCCTCGCCGTCGGAGAACTCGAACTCGCCGAGCACCGCCGCATCGGCATCGTTCTGCAGATGCAACGCCACGCCCGGCACGCCTTCACGCTTGAGGGCGTGCGCGAGCGGCGGCAGCAGGTCGACGTCGCGCCAGCCGAGGTTGGGCGCGAAGCGCACCACGCCGGTCGCGTCGTGCACCGCACCCGGCACGCCGACGCCGATGCTCGACAGTCGAAGCCCTGACGCAAGCAGATGGCGATGCGCCGCCGCGACCATGCGCGCCACTTGCGCGCACACGGCGGGCGGCCGGTGGTCCTCATGCGGCTGCGCATCGGAATGGAGCACATCGCCCTGCAGCGACACGCACACGACGCGCACGATCTCGACGTTGATTTCCACGCCGATCAACGCACGCACGCCGACGTTGAGGTGCAGCGGCGTCGACGGCCGCCCCATGCCCTCGGTGACCGAAGCCCCGGCCTCATCGAGCCAGCCGTCGTCGAGCAGTTCGCGCACCAGCAGGCTCACGGTGGATTTGGTGAGGCCACTTTCCGCCGCCAGCCGCGCGCGCGAAAGACCGGGCTGCGCGCGGACCAGACGCAGCAGGACGCTGCGGTTGATGCGCTTCACCAGTTGCTGGTCGCCCTTGGTCTTCATGCCGCCTTCACGTCGCGTGTTCGGCCTGCGCCTTGCCCTCGGGACGCTTGCCCGCAATGATCATCCCCAGCACTTCGTCCTCGGTGACGTCCGCGGTGCGGTAGGTACCGACCAGCTTGCCGTTCTTCATCACCGCGAGCCGGTCGCTGAGGCCAAACACATCGGGCATGTCGTGCGTGATCAGGAAGATGCCGACGCCGTCGGCCTTGAGCTGCTTGACCAGTGCGCCGACCATCGCCGTCTCTTCGGGGCCGAGTGCGGCGCAGGGCTCGTCCATGATCAGGATGCGCGCATTGAAGTACAGCGCACGCGAGATCGCGACCACCTGCCGCTGCCCGCCCGACAGCCGCCGCACCGGCACTCGGATGTTGGTGAAGTTCTTGTTGAGGCGCTGGAAGACCTTGCGCGCCTGCCCTTCCATGAAGTGGTCGTCGAGCGTGCGCCAGGGCGTGAGCTTCTCGCGGCCAAGGAAGAGGTTCGCGACCGAATCGAGGTTGTCCGCGAGCGCGAGCGTCTGGTAGATGGTCTCGATGCCCTGCGCCTGCGCCTCAGATGGCGTCCGGATGCTGACCTTCTCGCCCGCGATCAGCGTGTCGCCTGAGTCGATGGGGTACGCACCCGCGAGCATCTTCATCAGCGTGGACTTGCCCGCGCCGTTGTGCCCGAGCAGCGCGACCACCTCGCCGGGGTAGAGATTGACACTGACATCGTCCACCGCCTTCACACCACCGAAGGCCTTGCGGATGTTGCGCAGTTCGACGAGCGGCGCGCTCATGACGTTTCTCCGAAGCGTTTGCGATAGAGGACATCGAAGACAACAGCCACGATCAGCACCTGCCCGATGATGACCATGCGCTTGCCGATCGGCACGTCGAGCAGCAGCATGCCGCTGTCGAGCGACTGCATGATCAGCGCGCCGAGCACCGAGCCGAGGATCGACCCGCTGCCGCCCGCGAGCGCGGTGCCGCCGATCACGGCTGCGGCGATCACGTAGAGCTCCATGCCGGTGCCGAGCGAATTGGTGCCCGCGTTGAGCCGCGCGATGGAGACGATGGCCGCGATGGTCACCAGCACAGCAAGCAGCGCGAAGAGCATCAGCGTGACACGCTTGACCGGAATGCCCACCAGCGCGGCCGCATCCGGATTGCCCCCCATCGCGAACACATAGCGACCGAAGCGCGTGCGGTGCACGATGAAGGACAACGTGACGGCGACCGCCGCCCAGATCAGCACAGGGATCGGCATGCCTTGCGGCTCCGTCTTCGAGGCGATCTGGTAGCTGTTCATGACCGCCGCGAAGCCGAACACGATCACGACCGGCACCGCGGTGAGCATCAGTTCCATCCACAGCGGCTCCACTGGCATTTCGTGCCGCTGTCGCGCGCGCCGCTTCTGCAGCGTGCGGGCAACGAGCACGATGGAAACCAGCCCGGCGAGAACCCAACTCGCGGTGGTGCCGATGCCGCCGTCATAGCCACCACCGAGGCGCTGGAAGAACTCGTCATTCACCGGCTGCGTCTTGCCGTCCGCCACCAGGAAGGCCGCGCCGCGAAACGACATCAGGCCACCCAGCGTGACGACGAACGACGGCACGCCGAGCACCGCCGTGAGCCCGCCCTGGTAGAGCGACACCAGCAGCGCCACCGCGAGCCCCGCGAGGCTCGCGGCGGGCCACGACCAGCCGGACGTGTATTGCAGATAGGCCACCAGCACGCCGACGAAGCCCATCACCGAGCCCACGGAGAGGTCGATGTGGCGGGCCACGATGATCAGCACCATCACCGTCGAGACGATGCCGACCACCGCGGTCTGCTGCGCGATGTTGTAGAGGTTTTCGGGCGACAGGAACACGCCGCCCGACATGACGTGGAACACGACTGCCATCACCACCAGCAGCACGCCCATGAGCAGCAGCCGGAGGTCGACGCCGGTTCGGCGCCAGAGAGAAAGAGACGATGTCATGGTGGTGCGATCTCAAATGCGGGAAACACCGCGGAACCGGCTTTGCCGGGCCGCTGGTGTTGCCCCCTACAAGGGGGTTGGCGAAGCGACACGAAGTGCGCGGAGCCTGGGGGTGTGCCTCACTTGCAGGCTGCAGGGGCCTTGTCGGCCGGGACGCCCTTGCAGAGCTCGTCCTTCTTGATCCAGCCGGCCTTCACGACCACGTCGAGGTTGTCGCGCGTGATCGGCACCGGCGTCAGGAGACGCGACGACAGCGGGATCTTCTTCTCGCCGGCGCTCCATTCGGCGGCCTTCTCGACCGGCTTGCCCTGCACCAGTGCGACGGCTGCCGAGGCGGCTTCGCGGCCGAGCTCACGGGAATCCTTCCACACGGTCACGGTCTGCGTGCCGAGCGCGACGCGATTGAGCGCCGCGAAGTCCGCGTCCTGGCCCGACACCGGAATGCCGCGAATGCCCTTGGCAGTGAGCGCCGCAACCGCGCCGCCCGCAGTGCCGTCGTTGGCCGCCACCACCGCATCGACCTTGTTGCCGACCTTGGTGAGGATCTGCTCCATGTTCTTCTGTGCGACTTCGGGCTTCCAGCCTTCGGTGTATTCGTCGCCGACGATCTTGATGTCGCCCTTCTTCACCGCGTCGGCAATCACTTCCTGCTGGCCTGCGCGCAGGAAGTTGGCGTTCGGGTCGGTCGGCGAGCCCTTGATCATCACGTAGTTGCCCTTGGGCTGAACCTTGTAGACCGCGCGCGCCTGCATGCGGCCGACCTCGACGTTGTCGAAGGTGATGTAGAACACCCCGGGCGCTTCGATCAGCCGGTCATAGGCCACCACCGGCACCTTCTGCTTGAGCGCCTTGTTGACGGCGGGGAGGATCGCATCCTTGTCCATCGCAAGCACGATCAGCGCCTTGGCGCCCTTCGACATCAGACCGTCGATGTCGGCCAGCTGCTTTTCGGGCGATCCGCCGGCGTCTGCGCTGATGTACTTCGCGCCCAGCTTCTCGAGCTGCGCCTTGATCGCGGCCTCGTCGGTCTTCCAGCGCTCTTCCTGGAAGTTGGACCAGCTCACGCCCACCACAGTCTGGGCGCAGGCCCCGATGGCGGTCAGTCCGAAGGCGAGTGAGGTCAGGGTACGGGCGAGCTTCATGCGGGTCTCCAGGCTTGTGATTGATTGGTGTGGCTCGAAACTTAGTTCGAGGGCCGAACTAACTATCGCAGGCACTCGCCACGAGTGGCATCGGGACTATCCCTGCGGGTAAATGCGCTACACGCTGGTTGGTCACGGTCGATACGATTTCCGCCAAAACACACGCCCTGCGCGGGCTGGAGACGATATGGAGACTGCAATTCAGGCGGCGGAGCGCACTGCGCTCTACCGCACGATGGTGCGAATCCGCGCCTTCGAGAACGCGGCCGAGGCCGCCAGCCAGGGCGGCGTAAGTGCCTACGGCCAGCAGGCGGCCGGCGCCGCGAAGGTGCGCGGGCCACTGCATCTCTCGACGGGACAGGAAGCGGTGCCGGCCGGCGTCTGCGCGCATCTCACGCCGGCCGACTACCTCACGTCCACGCACCGCGGCCACGGCCATACGCTGGCGAAGGGCGCCGATCTCGTGCGCATGATGTGCGAGCTGTTCGGCAAGGCGACCGGCTTCAATGGCGGCAAGGGCGGCTCGATGCATATCGCCGATTTCTCGGTGGGCATGCTGGGTGCGAACGGCGTGGTCGCCGCGGGTCTGCCGATCGCGGTCGGCGCGGCGCATGCGCAAAAGCTGCTGAAGAAGGATGCGATCACCGTCTGCTTCTTCGGCGACGGCGCGATCAATCGCGGGCCGTTCCTCGAATCGCTCAACTGGGCGCGCGTGTACGGGTTGCCGGTGCTGTTCGTCTGCGAAGACAACCGCTGGAGCGCCACCACCGCAAGCGGCCCGATGACCGCGGGCGACGGCGCTTCGGCACGCGCGCAGGCGATGGACATCGCATCCACGCAGGTCGACGGCAACGATGTCTTCGCGGTGCATGCTGCGGCGGGCAGGCTGATCGCGGAAGTGCGCGCCGGAAGCGGGCCGCGCCTGCTGCATGCGCTCACCTATCGCGTGAAAGGGCATGTCTCGGTGGACCCCGCGGCCTACCGTGATCCTGCCGAGCTGGCCGCCGCGCTGGAAACCGATCCGATCGCACACGCACGCGCGCTGCTCGCGGCAGACGTCGATACATCCGTGCTCGATGCGATCGAGAACGCGGCACACGACGAAGTCGAAGCCGCACTCGCCGCTGCCGATGCCGCGCCATGGCCCGACGCCAGCGCCGCGTTCAGCGACGTTCAAAGCACGGGGGAAGGCCAGTGGAGATGATCGAACTCAGCTATTCGGAAGCCGCCATGCTCGCGGTGCGGCATGAAATGGAAGCCGATGCGCGCGTCGTCGTGCTCGGCGAGGACGTCGGGCGCGGCGGCATCTTCGGCCAGTACAAGGGCCTGCAGGAGACGTTCGGCAGCGAGCGCGTGATCGACACGCCGATTTCCGAAGCCGCGATCATGGGCGCGGGCGTGGGCATGGCACTCGCGGGGCTGCGGCCGGTGGTCGAGATGCGGGTGGTCGACTTCGCGCTCTGCGGCATGGACGAGCTCGTGAACCAGGCAGCGAAGAACCGCTTCATGTTCGGCGGCCAGGGCCGTGTGCCGCTCGTCGCGCGAATGCCCGGCGGCATCTGGGATGCATCGGCCGCGCAGCACTCGCAGTCGCTGGAGGCGTGGTTCGCACACCTCCCCGGCGTGGTGGTGGTGTGCCCCTCGACGCCGCAGGACAACTATTCGCTGATGCGCGCCGCGCTGCGCTGCGGCGATCCGGTCGTCTACATCGAGCACAAGACGCTGTGGGGCGCGCGCGGGCTGGTGGATCCGTCGCTGGAGATTCCGCTCGGAAAGTCGGCTCACGTGAGACGCGGCAACGCGCTAACCATGGTGAGCTGGAGCCGGCAGATGCACGCTTGCATCGCCGCGTGCGATGCGCTTGCAGCCGAGGGGATCGATGTGGACCTGATCGACCTGCGCACGCTCTGGCCGTGGGACCGCGAGGCGGTGCTTGCATCCTGCGAACGCACGGGACGGCTGCTCGTGGTGCACGAGGCAGTACAGGCCGCCGGCTTCGGCGCGGAGATTGCCGCGACGGCGGCGGAAGCGACCGGCTGCCGCGTGGCACGCCTCGGCGCGCCACGCATCCCCGTCGGCTACGCGCCTGTGCTCGAAGCGCAGTCGCGCGTGAGCGCGGAACAGATCGCGCAAGCTGCCCGTACGCTGCGGGGTTGAACATGACGGCGCCGATGGCGGATCCGGCCGATTTGCCGAACTCGGTCTTCTTCAAGCTGGTGCGCGTCGTCAACCTGACGGCACGGCCGTTTCAACAGCGGGTCGGGCGACAGCATCAGCTCACGCTCAACGAATGGCGCGCGATGGCGGTGCTGGGCGCGCGACCGGGCCTCACCGCCACGCAGGTCGCGGATCTCACCGGCCTCGACAAGATGGCGGTGAGCCGCGCACTGGGCGGTTTGCAGCGCCACAAGCGGCTGCACCGGCACGAGGACCCGACCGATCTGCGGCGTACGCGGCTGTACCTGAGCAGCATCGGCAAGACGCTCTTCGCGACCGTCAGCGCGCAGGCGCGAGAGCGCGAGGCCGAACTCTTCGCAGGCGTGGCGCCGGACGAACTGGACCAGCTCGACGCAATCCTCGACAAGTTGATCGAATCGGTGACGGGCAACGCGGCCCCTTCGGCCTGAGCCGGTTCGGTGACCGGGGTTTTCACCCGCGACGCGAGGGTGCTTCCCCTGTAAAAAACCCGCATTCGAAACCACACAGGGAACCCGATGCCTCAATCCTTTCCGCTGCGCCGCCGCACTGCGCTGAATCTCGCTGCACTGGCTGCGTTCACCCTCGTCGCGGGCTCGGCGGCCGCACAGTCCACATGGCCGACCAAGCCGGTGCGCATCGTGGTGCCGTTTGCACCCGGCGGCACCACCGACATCCTCGCGCGCGCAGTCGCACCCGAGTTGTCGAAGGCCTTCGGCCAGCAGTTCATCGTCGACAACCGGGCCGGAGCGGGCGGCAACGTCGGCGCGGAAATCGTCGCGCGCTCGCCGAACGACGGCTACACCCTGCTCATGGGCACGGTGGGCACGCATGGCATCAACCGCGCGCTCTACCCCAAGCTGCCGTACGACCCGATCAAGGACTTCGCGCCGATCACGCTCGTCGCCGCGGTGCCGAACGTGATGGAGATGAACGTCGACAAGGCGAAGGCTCTGGGCATCAACAACGTGGCCGACTTCATCAAATACGCGAAGGCCAACCCCGGCAAGCTCAACATGGCGTCGAGCGGCAGCGGCACCTCGATCCATCTGGCTGGGGAGCTGTTCAAGACCATGACCGGCAGTTACATGACGCACATCCCGTACCGCGGCTCCGGCCCGGCGCTCATGGATATGGTGGCCGGCAATGCCGACGTGATGTTCGACAACCTGCCCTCGTCGATGCAGCAGATCAAGGGCGGCAAGCTCAAGGCCCTTGCCGTCACCAGCTCGAAGCGCTCCCCGGCCCTGCCCGACGTGCCAACCGTCGAAGAAGTGGGCGGCCCGCTGCTGAAGGGCTACGAAGCCAGCTCATGGTTCGGCCTGCTCGCACCCGCCGGCACCTCCCCGGACATCATCAACCGCATCCAGCACGAAGTCGCCAAGTCGCTGTCGACCCCGGCGATCAAGGAAAAGATGGAAGCCCAGGGCGCGATCCCGAGCGGCAACACCCCCGCAGAGTTCGCCAAGCTCATCGACAGCGAACACGAAAAGTGGGCGAAGGTCGTGAAGGCTTCCGGCGCGAAAGTGGACTGACGGAAAAGCCAGAAACACCGCGGAACCGGCTTAGCCGGGCCGCGGGTGTTGCCCCCGGTAGGGGGTGCAGAGCTACACGAAGTGAGCGAGGCTGGGGGCGAGTCAGTTAAACCTCCCAGGTGACATCCTTCTTGTCGGCCAAAGAGTCCTTGAGCATGTGAAGCAGTGGCGCGCCGCGCTGGCGGATGCCGATGTGGTGCTTCTCGGCCTCGTTGTCATGCCCTTCGACCGCGTAGTGGTCGTCGTTGTGGACATTCATCGCATCGCGCTGCATGGCAGCCTCGAGGGCCGCGATGGCCGCGGGCATCTGGTCGACGGTGATGACACCCTTGGGCGCAGGCGCCTTGCCGATGATGTCGAACATCTGGCGCGCGTGGACTTCGAGCATCACGAAGGGTGGCGTCGCCCGGGAGTTGAATCGATACAGCATGGTGCCTCTCTCTCTTACTTGTAGATGTAGTCACGAACAAACGGGTACTGCGATTGCGCGCCGCGCATCGCACCATCATCGACTTTGCCATCCGGTTTGGTGGAAAGCATCTGGTGCAGCGCGATCCAGCCCTGCTCGAAGCTCATCGCCGAACCCGCAAGGTACAGCCGGTACGCGCGAAGAATGCGCTCGGCGTTTTCGCCCTGCCGGCCGCCGCTGCCCTTGAGCACTTCGCGCGCCTTGTCGAGCTGCGACTCGAGCGCGTCGGACCATGCCCACAACGTGCGCGCGTAGTGCGGACGCAGGTTCTCGGTGTCGACCATCTCGAGGCCCGCTGCCGCGGTTTCGCGCAGGACGTGGGTGACGTGGAGCAGTTCGCCGCCTGGGAAGATGTACTTCTCGATGAAGTCGCCCATGCCCGCACCGAGCTGCGTGTAGTCAAGCTGGCCCGAGGTGATGCCGTGGTTGAGCACCAGGCCGCCCGGTTTGAGCAGTGAATGGATCTTGCGGAAATACACCGGCATGTTGGCCGCACCGACGTGCTCGAACATGCCGACCGACGAGATCTTGTCGAAGGGCTTGGCGGAGTCGAGCTCGCGGTAGTCGCGCAATTCGACGCGCACGCGGCCCTGGAGGCCCTTCTCTTCGATCAGCCGCTGCACGTGCGCGTGCTGGTTCTTCGACAGCGTGATGCCCGTCGCGTCAACCCCGTAATGCTCGGCCGCCCACATCAGGAGTGCGCCCCAGCCTGAACCGATGTCGAGGAAGCGCTCGCCCGGCTTGAGCAGCAGCTTGCGGCAGATGTGGTCGAGCTTGGCTTCCTGCGCCTGTGCGAGTGTCATCTCCGCGTCACGAAAGTAGGCGCAGGAGTACACGCGGCGCTGATCGAGCCACAGTGCGTAGAAGTCGTCGGAGACGTCGTAGTGGAACTCGATCTGCCGGGCGTCCCTGCCGACCGAATGCGAGCCGCGGGACTTGGCGCGCCGTTGCAGGCGGCTCCACCACGTGGTGTTGGTCTCTGCGGGATTGCCCGGCAGCAGGCTGACCGTGGCGTCGATGAGGTCGCGCATCGCGCCTTCGATCTGGACGCGGCCCTCGACGTAGGCCTCGCCGATGGCGCCGACCTGTCGGGTCGCGAGCTTCGCGAGGGCGGACCACTCGTTGAAAGCCAGCGTGACGCGGGAACCGGGCTTGGCAACCTGCCGGCCGTCGGGCAGTTGCAGCGTGATGGGAACTGGCAGGGCGGAAAGCTGGGACTCGATCTTCGGTAACAGGCTTTGCATGTTACTGATTCTTGCGAGCGCGCGCGGCCGCGTCAACTGGGGTACCCGGGCAAACCCGGTGCGGGCATGGGTTGACACTAGATCGTTTATGTCTAAACTATTTATCCATGAATAGCTCAACCCCGAACCTTCACCGCGTGTTGTGCATTGGCGGCGGCCCAGCCGGCCTGTATTTCGCGCTGTTGATGAAAGCCCGGCAGCCAGCCCTCGACATCACGGTGGTCGAGCGCAACCGCCCATTCGACACCTTCGGCTGGGGTGTCGTGCTCAGCGACCAGACGCTCGACAACCTGGCCGCGGCGGACCCGGAAACGGCAAAGCTCATCGGTGGCGAGTTCCATCACTGGGATGACATCCAGGTGTTCTTCAAGGGCCGCCAGGTGCGTTCCGGCGGACACGGCTTCTGCGGCATCGGCCGCAAGCGGCTGCTGAACATCCTGCAGGAGCGCTGCCTCGCGCTCGGCGTGAAGCTGGTGTTCGAAACCGACGTCACCGACGACCAGGCACTGGCCGCGCAGTACAACGCCGATCTGGTGATTGCGAGCGACGGCCTCAACAGCCGCATCCGCCAGCGATATGCGGACGTCTACGACCCCGACATCGACCTGCGTGAGTGCCGCTTCGTATGGCTCGGTACGCACCAGACCTTCGACGCCTTCACCTTCGCGTTCGAAGAGACGGAGCACGGCTGGTTCCAGGCGCACGCCTACCAGTTCGACAACGACACCTCCACCTTCATCGTCGAGACGCCGGAAGAAGTGTGGAAGGCCCACGGCCTCGACCAGATGGAGCAGCCGGAGGCCATCGCGTTCTGCGAAAACATGTTCGCGAAGTACCTCGGCGGACACAAGCTCATCAGCAACGCGACGCACCTGCGCGGTTCGGCCAACTGGATCCGCTTCCCGCGCGTGATCTGCAAGCACTGGACGCATCACATCAACGTGAACGGGCGTGACGTGCCGGTGGTGCTCATGGGCGATGCCGCGCACACCGCGCACTTCTCGATCGGCTCCGGCACCAAGCTGGCGCTGGAGGATGCCATCGACCTCGCGAACGAGTTCGGCACCGGTCACGGCATCGACGACGTGCTGACCGCCTACGAAGCCCGTCGCAGCGTCGAAGTGCTCAAGATCCAGAACGCCGCGCGCAACTCGACCGAATGGTTCGAGAACGTCGACCGCTACACCGGCATGGAGATCGAGCAGTTCGCCTACTCGCTGCTCACCCGCTCGCAGCGCATCAGCCACGAGAACCTGCGCCTGCGCGATGCGACCTGGCTCAACGGTTACGAGCAATGGCTGGCCGGCGGCAAGCCGCTGCCGCCGATGCTGATGCCGCTGAACGTGCGAGGCCTCACGCTCAAGAACCGAATCGTGGTCTCGCCGATGGCGACCTATAGCGCGGTCGATGGCGTGCCACAGGACTTCCTGCTCGTGCACCTCGGCGCCCGCGCGCTGGGTGGCGCCGGCATGGTGTTTGTCGAGATGACCAGCCCGACGCCCGAAGGCCGCATTACCCCCGGATGCACCGGGCTCTACAACGACGAACAGCAGGCGGCTTTCAAGCGCATCGTCGATTTCGTGCACTCGCAATCGACCGCGAAGATCGCGATGCAGCTCGGTCACAGCGGGCCCAAGGGCTCGACGCAGGTCGGCTGGGAAGGTACGGACGAGCCGCTGCTGCAAGGCAACTGGCCGCTTCTGTCCGCCAGCGCCCTGCAGTACGGCGAACAGAACCAGATGCCGGCGCAGATGTCGCGCACCGACATGGACCTGATGCGCGACCAGTTCGTTGCCTCGACGAAGCGCGCTGCCGAAGCAGGCTTCGACTGGCTCGAACTGCACTGCGCGCACGGCTATCTGCTGTCGTCCTTCCTGAGTCCGCTGACGAATCTGCGCACCGACGAGTACGGCGGCAGCCTCGAAAACCGCCTGCGGTATCCGCTCGAGGTGTTCCGTGCCATGCGCGCTGCATGGCCTGCCGAACGGCCGATGAGCGTGCGGATCTCTGCGCACGACTGGGCACCCGGCGGCAACACAGCTGATGACGCAGTCGAGATGGCGCGCGCCTTCAAGGAGGCTGGAGCCGATTTCATCGACGTGTCGTCAGGCCAGACCACCCGCGCCGCCAAGCCTGTGTACGGACGCATGTACCAGACGCCTTTCGCGGACCGCATCCGCAACGAAGTCGGCATTTCCACCATCGCGGTTGGCGCGATCACCGATGCCGACCAGGCGAACAGCATCATCGCCGCAGGCCGTGCCGACCTCTGCGCTCTTGCGCGGCCGCACCTTGCCGATCCGGCATGGACGCTGCACGAGACCGCCAAGCTGCAGAACCGCGACGTCGACTGGCCGAAGCAATACCTGAGCGGCCGCGACCAGATGTACCGCGAGATCGCGAAGCAGCAGCAACTTGCGGCCGCCATGGCAGCGGGACAGCGCCCTGCCGCCGAAGAGAGCCACTGATGGACCTCGAGGCCAGGGCCCACAGCGAGCATCCGGAGGAGCTGCGCCTCTGGCTGCGCCTGCTGACCTGCACGCAGCTCATCGAGAAGCAAGTCCGCAACGAACTTCGCGAGCAGTTCGCGACGACGCTGCCGCGTTTCGACCTGATGTCGCAGCTCGAACGCGCGCCTGAAGGCCTGAAGATGAACGAGCTGTCGCGCCGAATGATGGTCACCGGCGGCAACGTCACCGGCATCACCGACCAACTCGTGTCCGAAGGCCTCGTGGAGCGGGTCGACGTCGAAGGCGATCGCCGCGCCTGGCGCGTGCGCCTCACCTCGCGCGGCCGCAAGCTCTTCAACGACATGGCACAGCAACACGAGGCATGGATCTGCGAAGCGTTCTCCGCGTTGAACCCGAAGGAGATCGCGCAACTTCACAAGCTGCTCGGCAAGGTCAAGCAGCACTCACATCAACAATTGGCGGAGGCTCTATGAAGCACTACATCGGCGCGGACAATCCCATGCGCGCCCAGTTCGATCCAAAGGCGGGCTATCAGGCCAAGCACTTTTCCTGGTCGTTCAAGGACGGCGTCGGAACGGTCACGCTCAACAGACCCGAGCGCAAGAACCCGCTGACCTTCGACTCGTACGCCGAGTTGCGCGACCTGTTCCGCGCGCTCTACTTTGCAACCGATGTGAAGTCGATCGTCGTGACCGGCGCGGGCGGCAACTTCTGCTCGGGCGGCGATGTGCACGAGATCATCGGCCCGCTGACGAAGATGCAAATGCCTGAGCTGCTGGAGTTCACGCGCATGACGGGTGACCTGGTGAAGGCGATCCGCCATTGCCCGCAGCCGATCGTCGGTGCGATCGACGGCGTCTGCGCGGGCGCCGGCGCGATGATCGCGCTGGCCTGCGACATCCGCTACGGAACACCTTCGACGAAGACTGCATTCCTGTTCACGCGCGTCGGACTTGCCGGTGCCGACATGGGTGCCTGCGCATTGCTGCCGCGCGTGATCGGCCAGGGTCGTGCTTCGGAGTTGCTCTTCACGGGTCGCGCGATGAACGCTCAGGAAGGCCTCGCATGGGGCTTCTTCAATGCGCTGCATGAAGGCGATGGCTTGGTCGATGCTGCGACCGCGATGGCACGCGAGCTGGCACAAGGCCCGACCTTCGCGCACGGAATGACCAAGACCATGCTGTCGCAGGAATGGGCGATGACCATCGACCAGGCCATCGAGGCCGAAGCGCAGGCGCAGGCGATCTGCATGCAGACCGAGGACTTCAAGCGCGCGTTCGAAGCCTTCGCGGCCAAGCGCAAGCCCGTCTTCGAGGGGGACTGATCCATGGCCGCTTCTTCTGTCGATCCTTCGACGAGCCATCTCTCGCTGCCGTTCTTCGACGAAGCGCATCGTGCGCTCGCGCGCGATCTGCTGCCTTGGGCGCGTGCGCAGTCGGTGGACGAGCGTGACGACCGCGCCGCCTGCCGCGACTGGGTGCGACGGCTGGGCGACGCTGGTTGGTTGCGCTACTGCGTGCCTGCTGCGTCTGGCGGTGCGCTCGACCGACTCGATTCGCGCGCGCTGGTGCTGCTGCGGGAGACGCTCGCGTTTCACTCGCCACTCGCTGACTTCGCCTTCGCGATGCAGGGCCTGGGCAGCGGCGCGATCACGCTCGCGGGCACTGCCGAGCAGCATGCGAACTACCTGACACCCGTTGGGCGCGGCGACAAGATTGCTGCCTTTGCACTGAGCGAACCCGAAGCGGGCTCCGACGTCGGCGCCATGGCGATGCGCGCGGAGGCCACGGCCGACGGCTGGCGCCTGACTGGCGAGAAAACCTGGATCAGCAATGGCGGCCTCGCCGATTTCTATTGCGTGTTCGCCAAGACTGATCCGACCGCCGGTTCCCGCGGTATCACCGCATTCATCGTCGATGCGAAGACGCCGGGACTCGACACCTCGTCACACATCGACGTGATGGCGCCGCATCCGCTGGCCACGCTGCGCTTCGACGGCTGTGTGATTCCGCGCAGCGCACAGCTCGGAGAGTTGAATGGCGGATTCAAGCTGGCCATGCGCACGCTGGACATCTTCCGCGCCTCCGTCGCCGGCGCCGCACTGGGCATGGGGCGTCGCGCGCTGACAGAAGCCATTCAGCACGCACAGAAGCGCAAGATGTTCGGGCAGACGCTGGCGGACTTCCAGCTGACGCAAGCCAAGCTCGGCGAGATGGCCGCCCTGATCGATGCGGGCGCGCTGCTGACCTATCGCGCAGCCTGGATGCGTGACGACAGCGAACGTCGCGGCGAACCCGCCGTCGGCGACCTCACCGCCGCAGCCGCAATGGCCAAGATGACCGCCACCGAGAACGCCAGTCGGGTCATCGACATGGCGCTGCAGATGCACGGCGGCCTGGGCGTCAAGGTCGGCACCAAGGTCGAAAGCCTCTATCGCGACATCCGCTCGCTGCGCATCTACGAAGGCGCGACGGAGGTTCAGCAACTCATCATCGGCAAATCCGTACTGAGGACCAAATGACCGCAAGTGCGCAAATCGACCGCTTCGTGCATGACCGGCTTCCGCCGGCCGATCAGCTGCCGATCTTCCGGTACGACCTGCCCGAGCTTCAACTGCCCGATCAGTTGAATCTGGTCGAGGAGTTGCTGGACAAGGCGGCGGACAAGGGCTTTGCGGACAAGCCGATGTTGCGCTCACCGGGACGAACGCTCACGTATGCGGAGGCCGCCGTCGAGGTCAACCGGATCGCGCAGGTGCTGACCGAGGACCTCGGCCTAGTGCCCGGCAATCGCGTGCTGCTGCGTGGCGGGAATTCGATTCCGATGGCCCTTGGGTGGCTCGCGGTGGTCAAGGCCGGCATGATCGCCGTCGCGACCATGCCGCTGCTTCGTGCCAAGGAGCTCGGCGACATCCTCGAGAAGTCGCAGCCTTCCGCGGCACTGTGCGACGGGAAGCTGCTCGACGAGCTGCAGACCGCACAGCAGGCGCATCCGGTGCTCAAGACGATCGTGGCTTTCAACCACCCCGATGCGCCGGATTCGCTGTCCGCACGGGCCTCGACCAAGAGCGGCGTATTCACCGCGTGCCCGACGTCCGCAGATGACATCGCACTGTTGGCTTTCACTTCCGGGACAACCGGTAAGCCGAAGGCACCAGTCACCACACACCGCGATGTCATCGCGATGTGCCAGACATGGCCTCGCCATATCTTGCAGGCACGCAGTGATGACATCGTGATCGGCTCGCCGCCATTGGCCTTCACTTTCGGGCTCGGTGGGCTGTTGATCTTCCCGATGTGGGCAGGCGCATCGGTGTACTTCCATGACGGCCCGTACACGCCCGAATCGATGGTGCAGGTCATCCGGAATGTCGGCGCGACCATCTGCTACACGGCGCCGACTTTCTATCGCCAGATGGCGGTATTCGCGAAGCAGCATGGCGTGCCCAGTCTGCGTATCAGCGTCAGCGCAGGCGAGGCGCTACCCGATGCAACTCGGCAGTTGTGGAAGCAGGCGACGGGCATCGAGATGCTCGACGGCATCGGCGGCACCGAGGTATTTCACATCTACATCTCGGCCGCTGGCGACCAGGTGCGGCGTGGCGCAGTCGGCAAGGCGGTGCCGGGCTTTACCGCGCGGATCGTCGACGACAACGGCAACGAGGTGCCGCGTGGCACGGTGGGCAAGTTGGCCATCGTCGGTCCCGTGGGTTGCCGCTACCTTGAAGATCCGCGTCAGGCCGACTACGTCAAGAAGGGCTGGAACTACCCGGGCGACGCCTTCGTCGAGGACGAGGACGGCTACTTCTTCTATCAATCGCGTGCCGACGACATGATCGTGACCGCGGGCTACAACGTCGGCGGCCCCGAGGTTGAAGACGCGCTGCTGAAGCATCCGGCAGTGGCCGAATGCGGCGTCATCGGCAAGCCCGACGAAGAGCGCGGCATGATCGTGAAGGCATTCTGCGTGCTCAAGCCGGGCCATACAGGCGATGCCGCGCTGATCAAGTCGCTGCAGGACCACGTCAAAGCGACCATCGCTCCTTTCAAATATCCCCGGGAAGTCGCGTTCGTGGCCAACCTGCCGCGCACCGAGACCGGAAAACTCCAACGATTCAAACTGAGGCAACTCGCATGATCAAACTCCTCCAACCTCCTGGCTGGGCTCCCCCGAAGGGCTACGCGAACGGCGTGGCCGCACGCGGAACGATGGTGTTCGTCGGTGGACAAATCGGCTGGAATGCGCAACAGCAATTCGAGTCCGACGATTTCATCGAGCAAACAGGACTGGCGCTGCGGAACATTGTTGAAGTGCTGCGCGAGGCTGGCGCCGGGCCCGAGCACATGGTGCGTATGACCTGGTACGTGACCGACCGCGATGAATACAACCGGCGCTTGGGTGAACTTGGCCCGGTGTATCGCGATGCGATGGGACGCAACTTTCCTGCGATGACTTGCGTACAGGTGGCTGCGTTGGTTGAATCGCGCGCGAAGGTCGAGATCGAGGTGACCGCTGTGATCCCTGATTGAGTACGGCCCGACGAATCGAGCGCGCAAATGCAAAAGGCCCACTTGAAAAAGTGGGCCTTTTGACATGGCCTAATGACTCAAAGAATCATCAGATATTTGGTTGCGCGAGCAAGATTTGAACTTGCGACCTTTGGGTTATGAGCCCAACGAGCTACCAGGCTGCTCCATCGCGCGGCAGACAGAAATTATAGCTTATTCCGCAGCGGCTTGCTCGTCGGCAGCCTCGGAAACTTCAGGACGATCGACCAATTCGACGAGCGCCATGGGTGCGTTGTCGCCAACGCGGAAACCCATCTTCAGGATACGGGTGTAGCCACCAGGACGGGCCTGGTAACGCGGGCCGAGTTCACCGAAGAGCTTCACGACGTTGTCGCGATTGCGCAGGCGATCGAAAGCGAGCCGCTTGTTGGCAACCGTCGGCTTCTTGGCGAGCGTGATCATCGGCTCGATGACGCGACGCAGTTCCTTGGCCTTCGGGACCGTGGTCTTGATGACTTCGTGCTCGATGAGCGAGTTCATCATGTTCTGCAGCATCGCGAGGCGGTGCGAGCTGGTGCGGTTGAGTTTGCGGAGTCCGTGTCCGTGACGCATGGTGCTTTCCTTTACTTTATAAAAACAGGCAGCCGTATCAGGTACTGCCCGGTGCACAGGCCCAGAAGGCCCAATTCAAAAAATCAACGCTTGTCCAAGCCGGCCGGCGGCCAGCTTTCGAGCTTCATACCCAAGGTGAGGCCGCGGGAGGCGAGCACTTCCTTGATTTCGTTGAGCGACTTGCGACCCAAGTTCGGGGTCTTGAGCAACTCGTTCTCGGTACGCTGGATCAGGTCACCGATGTAGTAGATGTTCTCGGCCTTCAGGCAGTTCGCAGAACGAACCGTGAGCTCGAGCTCATCGACCGGACGCAGCAGGATCGGATCGAACTGCTGAGCACTGCGCGGCGCCGGAGCGTCGAATGCAGCGAGTTCGCCGCCTTCGAGTTGTGCGAACACAGCCAATTGCTCAACCAGGATCTTTGCCGAAGCGCGAACCGCATCTTCCGCAGTGATGGCGCCGTTGGTCTCGATTTCGACCAGCAGCTTGTCGAGGTCGGTACGTTGCTCCACACGGGCACTCTCCACCGTGTAGCTCACACGCTTGACCGGCGAGAACGATGCATCCAGAACGATGCGGCCGATCGACTTGGTCGGTTCATCCGCATAGCGGCGCATCGTGCCCGGCACGTAACCACGGCCCTTCTCGACCTTGATCTGCATGTCGAGCTTGCCACCCTGCGACAGGTGGGCGATCACGTGATCGGGATTGATGATCTCGACGTCGTGCGGCGTCTGGATGTCCGACGCCGTAACGGCACCTTCACCATCCTTGCGCAGGCTCAACGTGACTTCGTCGCGGTTGTGCAGCTTGAACACCACGCCCTTCAGGTTCAGGAGGATGTTGACCACATCTTCCTGCACGCCATCGATGGACGAGTACTCATGCAGCACGCCCGCAATGGTGACTTCCGTCGCCGAATAGCCGACCATCGACGAAAGCAGAACGCGACGCAGCGCGTTGCCGAGCGTGTGGCCGTAGCCGCGCTCGAACGGCTCGAGCGTGACCTTCGCCCGGTTGGGCGCGAGTTGCTCGACCTGGATGGTCTTGGGTTTCAGCAGGGTTGTTTGCATGCAGACTTCCTCTCAATACCCCCGGCTCGTTACACCGGTAAGGCTGGTGAAGTCCTCGACGGGAATGCCTCCCGGCGAGAACAAAAATACAAGTTCGAGCCGCGACGCGGCTCGTTATCGTCTGATTAGCGCGAGTACAGTTCGACGATCAGCGACTCGTTGATGTCCGAGGCAAATTCATCGCGATCTGGCACCTTCTTGAAGGTACCTTCGGCCTTGTCGACATTCACTTCAACCCAGGCGGGAATACCGACTTGCTGTGCGAGCTGGAGTGCTTCGACGACGCGGTTCTGCTTCTTCGACTTTTCGCGGACAGCGATGATGTCGCCGGTCTTAACCAGGTACGACGGGATGTTGACCGACTGGCCGTTCACCGTGATCGCCTTGTGCGACACGAGTTGGCGGGCTTCCGCGCGCGTCGAGCCGAAGCCCATGCGATAGACAACGTTGTCCAGACGCGATTCGAGAATGAACAGCAGGTTCGCGCCCGTGTTGCCGCGGCGGCGATCAGCTTCTTCGAAGTAGCGACGGAATTGCTTTTCGAGCACGCCGTACATGCGCTTGACCTTCTGCTTCTCGCGCAGCTGCAGACCGAAGTCCGAGGTGCGCTGACCCGAGGTGCGGCCGTGCTGACCGGGCTTGGAGTCGAACTTCGCCTTGTCCTGGATCGAACGACGAGCGCTCTTCAGGAACAGGTCGGTGCCTTCGCGGCGGGAGAGTTTGGCCTTGGGGCCGAGATAGCGTGCCACTTGATCTTCCTTTGTTCATCTACCGCAGCGGACTGCGGGAGCCATCAACGTATGCCGATGGCGGTGGGCTTGTTAAAAAACAAAACGCGCAGCCGCCGTGAAGCGGTCTGCGCCAGACGTCATCGCCTTAGATGCGACGACGCTTCTGCGGACGGCAGCCGTTATGCGGCACGGGGGTCACGTCGGCAATGGAATTGATCCGGATGCCGAGCGCAGCCAGCGCGCGCACCGACGATTCGCGACCCGGGCCGGGACCCTTGATCTCGACGTCGAGATTCTTGATGCCTTGCTCGACCGCGGCGCGGCCTGCAACTTCAGAGGCCACCTGCGCAGCGAACGGCGTCGACTTGCGCGAACCCTTGAAGCCTTGACCACCCGACGAAGCCCACGACAGAGCGTTGCCCTGGCGGTCCGTGATCGTGATGATCGTGTTGTTGAACGAAGCGTGCACGTGCGCGATACCGTCCGCGACGTTCTTGCGAACCTTCTTGCGAACGCGCTGTGCTGCGTTATTGGCAGGAGCTTTAGCCATGCTGGTCTATCCTTATTTCTTCAGGGACTGCGCAGCCTTGCGCGGACCCTTGCGAGTGCGGGCGTTGGTGCGCGTACGCTGGCCGCGCATCGGCAGGCCGCGACGATGACGGAAACCACGATAGCAACCGATGTCGATCAAGCGCTTGATGTTCATCGTCGTTTCGCGGCGCAGGTCGCCCTCGATCGTGAAGAGCGCGATCTGATCGCGGATCTTCTCGAGATCGGCGTCGGTCAGATCCTTGATCTTCTTCGAGTACTCGATGCCGCTCGCTTCGCAAATCTTGCGTGCGCGCGTGCGACCGATGCCGTAGATGGCCGTCAGGCCAATTTCAGCGTGCTTGTGCGGCGGAATGTTGATGCCAGCAATACGTGCCATGTGCGTCCTCTAGTACTCTATCAATCAACCCTGGCGCTGCTTGTGGCGCGGGTCGGAACAGATCACACGCACCACACCCTTGCGGCGGATGATCTTGCAATTACGGCAAATGGTTTTGACCGAAGCCGAAACTCTCATTTCATTCTCCTAAAACTCTTCAACCCGGCGACTCATTTCGCCCGAAACACAATGCGCGCCCGGCTCAAGTCGTAGGGCGTCAACTCAACGGTGACTTTGTCACCTGGAAGGATTCGGATGTAGTGCATCCGCATCTTTCCGGAAATATGACCAAGAACGATGTGCCCGTTTTCAAGCTTCACCCGGAATGTCGCGTTGGGCAGGTTCTCCAGAACCTCTCCTTGCATCTGGATGACATCGTCCTTCGACATCTCATGCCTACGAAGTCTTGAAGTTGGCCTTCTTTAGCAGCGACTCGTACTGCTGAGACATCATGTAGTTCTGTACCTGGGCCATGAAGTCCATCGTGACCACCACGATGATCAACAGGGATGTGCCTCCGAAGTAGAACGGCACGTTGTACTTCAGGATCAGGAACTCCGGCAGCAGGCAAACGAAGGTGATGTACACCGCGCCAGCCAGCGTCAGACGAACCAGGATCTTGTCGATGTACCTTGCGGTCTGGTCACCCGGACGGATGCCCGGAATAAACGCACCACTCTTCTTCAGGTTATCTGCAGTCTCACGGCTGTTGAAAACCAGCGCCGTGTAGAAAAAGCAGAAAAACACGATCGCGCTGGCGTACAGCAGAACGTAGATCGGTTGCCCCGGGTGCAAAGCACTCGCAATATCCCTGATCCAGCGTGAGCTCTCACCGGTGCTGAACCATCCCACGATAGTGGTCGGCAGCAGGATGATCGACGACGCAAAGATCGGCGGGATCACCCCGGCCATGTTCAGCTTGAGCGGCAGATGCGACGACTGACCGCCGTACACCTTGTTGCCCACCTGTCGCCGCGCATAGTTCACCAGAATCTTGCGTTGACCTCGTTCGACGAACACGACGAAATAGGTCACCAGAACGACCACCGCCACGATGAACAGTGCAACCAGCACGTTCATGGCGCCGGTGCGAACCAGCTCCAGCAGACCGCCGATC
This sequence comes from Variovorax sp. Sphag1AA, assembly GCF_014192575.1. Taxonomy (GTDB): domain Bacteria; phylum Pseudomonadota; class Gammaproteobacteria; order Burkholderiales; family Burkholderiaceae_C; genus Variovorax. The sequence continues at coordinate 507,716 of NZ_JACHYC010000005.1, forward strand.
GCGTTCGGCAGACCAGCAGCGATGCCAGCAAAGATCAGGATCGAGATCCCGTTGCCCAAGCCGCGCTCAGTGATCTGCTCACCCAACCACATCAGGAACATCGAACCAGCGGTCAAGCTGATCATCGCGGTGAGGCGGAAGCCAAACCCCGGCGCCAGGACCAAGCCCGGCGAGGACTCGAGCGCAACGGCGATGCTGAACGATTGGAACAGCGCAAGTGCCAGGGTCCCGTATCGGGTGTACTGGGTGATCTTGCGGCGACCTGCCTCGCCTTCCTTCTTCAATTGCTCGAAGGTGGGAATCACGTAGGTCATCAACTGCATGATGATCGACGCGGAGATGTAAGGCATGATGCCCAACGCGAACACGGTGAAGCGCGACAAAGCGCCACCCGAGAACATGTTGAACAGGCTCAGGATGCCACCCTGCTGACCTTGGAACAGCTGCGCCAGTTGGTCCGGGTTGATGCCAGGCACCGGGATGTGAGCCCCGATGCGATAGACCACGAGAGCGAGCAGCAAAAAGACAAGCCGGCGACGCAGGTCACCGAACTTGCCTGTTTTTGCGAGCGTTGCCGCGTTGGTTGCCACGAAGAACTTCTTTCAGTCCGTTTGTGTTTAGGCGACGCTGCCGCCAGCCGCTTCGATCGCTGCCTTGGCACCGGCCGTGGCACCAATACCCGTCAGCTTGACGGCCTTGGTGATCTCACCCGATTTCACGACCTTGACGACCTTGGCGATCTGAGCCACGAGTCCTGCTTGCTTGAGAGCCAGCACGTCCACTTCTGCCAGGCCCAGCTGCTCAAGCGATGCGAGCGTCACTTCAGCGTTGAACTTCAGCAGATGCGACTTGAAGCCGCGCTTCGGCAGGCGACGCTGCAGCGGCATCTGACCGCCTTCGAAGCCCACTTTGTGGAAACCGCCTGCGCGCGACTTCTGACCCTTGTGACCGCGGCCAGCAGTCTTGCCGAGGCCAGAGCCGATACCGCGGCCGACACGGCGCTTGGCGTGCTTAGCGCCAGCTGCCGGCTTGATGCCATTGAGTTCCATATGCGTCTCTCTCAGTGACTCTGCTTAGAGCACTTTGACCAGATAACTGATCTTGTTGATCATGCCGCGAACCGCGGGCGTGTCCTGCAGTTCGCTCACGCTATTGAGCTTGCGCAGGCCCAGGCCACGAACGGTGGCGCGATGCGATTGCTTGGTGCCGATCGGGCTCTTGACCAATTGCACCTTGACGGTTTGTTGTTGCGTCATTTCGAAACTCCCGGTTTAGGCGAAGAGTTGCTCAACGGTCAGGCCGCGCTTGGCAGCAACTTCGGAAGCCGTCGTCGAGTTCCGCAGACCGTCCAGCGTCGCGCGGACCATGTTGTAAGGGTTCGACGAACCATGGCTCTTGGCCACGATGTCGGTGATACCCATCACTTCGAACACGGCACGCATCGGGCCGCCGGCGATGATGCCGGTACCCTTCGGGGCCGGATACATCACGACCGACGAAGCGCCGTGGTGACCCGTCACCTGGTGGTGCAAGGTGCCGTTCTTGATCGAAATCTTCATCAAGTTGCGACGTGCTTCTTCCATTGCCTTTTGCACGGCAGCGGGCACTTCCTTCGACTTGCCCTTGCCCATGCCGACACGGCCGTCGCCATCACCCACCACGGTGAGCGCTGCGAAACCCAGAATACGACCACCCTTCACCACCTTGGTGACGCGGTTGATCGCGATCATCTTCTCGCGCAGACCGTCCTCGGGTCCTTCGTTCTGCGTTCTTGCCTGAATCTTTGCCATTTTGAATCTCGTGTCCGGTTAGAACTGCAGGCCGGCTTCGCGGGCCGCATCGGCCAGCGCCTTCACGCGACCGTGGTATGCGAAACCTGCGCGATCGAAGGCAACCTTTTCCACGCCGGCTGCCTTCGCCTTTTCAGCGATGCGCTTGCCGATGGCGGTTGCTGCGGCCGTGTTGCCACCCTTGCCCGAGCCACCCAGGGCGGCGCGCACTTCTGCTTCGGCAGTCGACGCGCTCGCGAGCACCTTCGAGCCGTCGCCGGAGATGACAGTGGCGTAGATATGCAGGTTGGTGCGATTCACCGTCAGACGCGCAATGCCTTGCGTTGCAATACGAATACGGGTCTGGCGCGAGCGACGGAGACGCTGTGCTTTTTTGGTCAACATCATTTTGCTGCCCCTTACTTCTTCTTGGTCTCTTTGATCACAACCTTCTCGTCCGCATAGCGGATGCCCTTACCCTTGTAGGGCTCTGGCGGACGGATGGCGCGGATCTCAGCGGCCACTTGGCCGACGCGCTGGCGGTCGGCACCCTTGATCACGACTTCGGTCGGGGTGGGCGTTGCCACCGTGATGCCTTGCGGCATGTCCTTGTTGACCGGATGCGAAAACCCGACCGACAGGTTCAGCTTGGCGCCTTGCGCCTGGGCCTTGTAACCAACGCCGATCAGGTTGAGCTTCTTTTCGAAGCCCTTGGTCACGCCGACCACCATGTTGTTCACCAACTGGCGAACGGTGCCGCTCATCGCATTCGCTTCGCGCGAATCGTTGGCGGGCTCAAAGCTCAGCTTGCCGTCCTTGTTGACGACGTTGACCAACGCATTGCGTGCGAGGCTGAGCGTACCGCCCGAACCCTTGACGCTGATCTGGTCTTCCTTGATCGACACATCCACGCCAGCGGGGATGGCGACTGGCATTTTTCCTACGCGGGACATTCAGTTTCTCCTTGATGTCTCGGTTAGGCGACGTAGCACAGCACTTCGCCACCGACACCGGCGGCGCGAGCCTTGCGGTCCGTCATCACGCCCTTCGGGGTCGTGACGATAGCAACGCCAAGGCCGTTCTGGACTTGCGGAATCGCGGCGCTCGCCTTGTAGACGCGCAGGCCGGGACGGCTCACACGCTCGATGCGCTCGATGACCGGGCGACCAGCGTAATACTTCAGCGCGATTTCCAGCTCGGTCTTGCCGGCTTCGGTCTTGACCTTGAAACCGTCGATATAGCCCTCGTCCTTCAGGACCTGTGCGATTGCAACCTTCACCTTGGAAGACGGAACCGACACGGTGGGCTTCGCCACCATCTGCGCGTTGCGGATACGCGTCAGCAGGTCGGCAATGGGATCACTCATGCTCATGTTGTTTGCTCCTGCCTGGCTTACCAGCTGGCCTTGGTGACACCCGGGATGTCGCCGTTGAAAGCCATTTCGCGGATCTTGGCGCGCGCCAGACCGAATTGGCGGAAGGTGCCACGCGGGCGACCCGTGATTTCGCAGCGATTGCGCTGGCGCGTCGGGTTCGCGTTGCGCGGGAGCTTCTGCAGAGCCAGGCGGGCAGCCGCGCGCTCTTCGTCGCTCTTCTTTGCGTCGTTGGCGATCGCCTTCAGTTCCGCGTGCTTGGCGGCGTACTTTGCGACCAGTTTTTCTCGCTTGAGCTCGCGCTCGATCAAAGCTACTTTAGCCACAAACCACCTCAGTTCTTGAACGGAAAACGGAAGCCAGCGAGAAGCGCCTTGGCTTCTTCGTCGGTCTTGGCCGTCGTCGTGATGCTGATGTTGAGACCGCGCAGGGCATCAACCTTGTCGTACTCGATCTCAGGGAAAATGATCTGTTCCTTGACGCCGATGTTGTAGTTACCACGGCCATCGAACGCACGACCAGAGATCCCGCGGAAGTCGCGGACGCGCGGCAGCGCGACAGTCACGAAGCGATCCAGGAATTCATACATCTGCACACCGCGCAGCGTGACCATGCAGCCGATCGGCTGGTTCTCACGAATCTTGAAACCAGCGATAGCCTTCTTCGACTTGGTCACCACGGGCTTCTGGCCAGCAATCTTCGTCAGATCAGCCACAGCGTTGTCGAGCACCTTCTTGTCGGCGACTGCTTCACCCACGCCCATGTTGAGCGTGATTTTCGTCAGGCGCGGGATCTGCATCGGCGAGGTGTAGCCGAACTTTTCAGTCAGATCTTTCGCGATCTTTTCGCGATAGTGTTGTTGGAGACGTGCCATGTAAGTACCCCTTAGGCGGCCTTGATTTCTTCGCCGCTGGACTTGAAGACGCGCACGCGCTTGCCGTCCGTGACCTTGATGCCGACGCGATCGGCCTTGCCGGTCGCAGCATTGAAGATCGCCACGTTGGATTGATGAATCGGCATGGCCTTTTCAACGATGCCACCCGTCGTACCCTTCAGAGGGTTCGGCTTGGTGTGCTTCTTGACGAGGTTGATACCCTCGACGACGACGTGCGAATCGTCCGCACGCAGCGTGACGGTGCCGCGCTTACCCTTGTCGCGGCCGGCCAACACGATGACCTGGTCGCCTTTGCGAATCTTGTTCATGGCGTTGTTGTCCTTAGAGAACTTCGGGAGCCAGCGACACGATCTTCATGAACTTCTCGGTACGCAGTTCGCGCGTGACCGGTCCAAAGATGCGGGTGCCGATCGGCTCCAGCTTGGCGTTAAGCAACACAGCGGCGTTGCCGTCGAACTTGACGAGCGAGCCGTCGGCACGACGGATACCCTTGGCGGTACGCACCACCACAGCGCTGTAGATCTCGCCCTTCTTGACGCGACCACGCGGAGCAGCCTCCTTGATGGAGACTTTGATGACGTCGCCGACGCTGGCATAGCGCCGCTTGGAGCCACCGAGCACCTTGATACACAGGACGGATTTCGCGCCCGTGTTGTCGGCCACATCGAGCCGGGATTCAGTTTGGATCATTTCGTGATATTCCCAACTTGTACCGCTTGCCGCCCGGACGTTCCGAAGCAATCAAACGATCAGTCTTGGGCCCGTCGTCCACGCATTGAAACCACTCCAATGCGCTTCCGCTGGGCAGAAGCTTCGCCTTTTTGAAGCGAAGCCAGCGATTGTGGCACACGATCAGTTCTGCGTCAACAACTTCTACCACGCGGGCCCTTAGACTTCCCGCGTGCACGAACCGCCCTCTCCGAATCTCACGCGCCGTCATGCTCTATGGATCGGGGCTGCACTTGCGTGCGCCGCCGCGGGCTGCAGGACCGGGATCGCGCCCGCGACGAGCAACGGGCCCCAGCGGCTGCACCTGCTCGCCGAGTCCAGGCTGAAGCACCGCCTGTCATTCGAGGGAACCACCGTCGGGGGCTTGTCCGGAATCGACTACGACCGGCAACGAGGTGAGTACCTGCTTCTGAGCGATGACCGGTCAGACTTTGCACCGGTGCGCGTCTACCAGATGCAGTGGTCCCCCACCGCGAGACAAGATCCGCCCCTACCGACAGGGGTCACCTACCTGCGTCAGGCGAATGGAGAGCCCTGGCCCCCGCGACGGAAGGCTGCACCGGAGGTCGCCGTTCCGGATCCGGAGGCGATCCGATGGCGTCCCGACACGGACACGCTGCTCTGGACGAGCGAGGGCGATGTACAGCGCGGCTTCGGCCAGGCACTCTATGAATCGCGGCGCGACGGCTCGCTGGTGCGCCAGATCCCCCTCCCCGCCATGCTCGACGCCGCCTCCGACGGCCATCGCGGCGCCCGCGACAACCTGGGCCTCGAAGGCCTCGCCCTGACGCCGGACGGCCGCCACGCGTGGCTCGCGATGGAAGCCGCCCTGGTCCAGGACGGGCCGCTCCCCTCATTCACGGCGGCCGGAGGACCCTGCCGGTTTACGCAGATCGAGCTTTCGACCGGGAAGGCAATCCGCCAGATCGCCTACGTGCCGGATCCGATCCCGCGCCGCCCGCTGCTGCCCGGCACCTATGCAGATAACGGCGTCAGCGAGGTCCTGATGATCAACGCCAACCGGATGCTGGTGCTCGAACGCTCCTACGCGGTCGGCGCCGGCAATTCGCTGCGGCTGTACGAAATCGACACGCGGGAGGGCTCAGATGTGTTGGCTGTCGACGCACTAGCGCCGGACAATCACAAGGCGGCGCCGAAGACGCTGGTGGCCGATTTCGCCACGCTCGGCCTATCGCAGCTCGACAACACCGAAGGCCTGTGTTGGGGACCCGACCTGCCGAACGGCAATCGCCTGTTGGTTGCGGTGAGCGACGACAATTTCAATCCGCTGCAGATCACCCAGTTCGCGGCATTCGAATTCACCGGATAGATCATGAATATTGCAGTCACCTTCCTGCCCAGACAGGAACCGACACCCCTCCCCCCCATCGGTTTCATCGGTGGAGGGAACATGGCCAGCGCGATCATCGGCGGCCTGATCAAGCAAGACGTTCCCGCCGCCAGCATCGAGGTCGTCGAGCCTTTTGCCGACGCGCGCGCTCGGCTCGCCAACGAATTCGGTGTCCTGGCCCAGCCGGCCGCGAGCCCGGCGCTGGCGAGGTGCAAGGTGATCGTATGGGCCGTCAAGCCGCAGAGCTTTGCCGAGGCTGCCGGACCTGTCCGAGGCCTGGCGCCCGACGCGCTGCATCTGAGCGTGGCCGCCGGCATTCCCTCCAGCAGCATCGCGCGCTGGCTCGACACCGAGCGCGTGGTCCGCGCCATGCCGAACACGCCTGCGCTGGTCGGCCAGGGCATGACCGGCCTCTTCGCACGCGACGCGGTGGACAGCGGCGACCGAAAACTCATCGACCAAGTCCTCGGCGCAACCGGCGAACTGATGTGGGTCGATGCCGAAGATGCGCTCGACGTCGTAACGGCAGTCTCGGGCTCTGGTCCGGCTTATGTGTTCTATTTCATCGAAGCAATGACCGAAGCCGGCGTGGAGTTGGGCCTTACGCCCGAACAAGCGCATCGACTCGCGGTAGGCACGTTCACCGGCGCATCCGCGCTTGCGGCGAATGCCACCGAGCCGCCCGCCGTCCTGCGTGAGCGCGTGACGTCGAAGGGTGGCACCACCTACGCCGCGATCACTTCGATGGAAAGCGCTGACGTCAAAGCGAAATTCAAGACCGCGATCCGCGCTGCGCATCAACGCGCCGCCGAACTCGGCCAGGAGTTCGGCAAGGCCTGAGAGGGCAGCGGTGCCGCGACGAGCGCGGCTCAGCGCAAGGCGTAGCCGGCAACGATGCCAGCGAACACGGCGAAACCAAGCCAGTGGTTGAGCCGGAAGGCCTTGAAGCAGCCTTCTCGCGTGCGATCGTGGATCAGCCGCCAATGCCACAGTGCCTGCGCCGCGGCAACGGCGATCCCCGCATAGAGCGCCACGCCAAGTCCGGCGGCGGTCCCGATGACCGTCCAGACCGCCAGGAAGATCGCATAGCTCGTCATGACGATCGCCACGTCCAGTCGCCCGAAGGTGATTGCGGAGGTCTTCATGCCGATCTTGAGGTCGTCGTCGCGGTCGACCATGGCGTATTCGGTGTCGTAGGCCAACACCCAGAACAGGTTGCCGGCCAACAGCCACCACGCGACCGGCGGCAGGCTGTCACGAACCGCGGCAAATGCCATTGGAATGCCGAAGCTGAACGCGATGCCGAGCACTGCTTGCGGCACCGATACAAAACGCTTGGCAAACGGATAGATCAACGTCACCGCGAGCGCCGCGAACGACATCAGGATGGTCAGCCGGTTCGTGGTCAGCACGAGCGCGAAAGCCGCGAGCGCCAGCACCGCACCGACCGTGAGCGCCTCGGGCACCGAGACCTCACCGCTGGTGACCGGCCGCTTCTCCGTTCGCTTGACGTGCCGATCGAAGTCGCGATCGGCGACGTCGTTCACGCAGCAACCCGCGCTGCGCATGAGGATGGTGCCGATGACGAACACAGCCAGCAAATGCCAGCCCGGCCAGCCCCCGGCGGCAAACCACAGCGCACCGAGCGTTGGCCAGAGCAGCAACAGCCATCCCGCCGGCCGATTCCAACGGATCAGGTCGAGGTAGACGGCAAAACGCCCGCGGCGGGGCGCGGGCGTGGGTTGGATCGACCCTGTCGCGGCCATGGCGGAAGTGTCAGTCTTCAAGGAGCGAACGCAGCATCCACGCGGTCTGGTCGTGCACCGTGCAGCGCGCGGTCAGCATGTCGGCGGTCGGATCGTCGCCGGCTTCCTCGGCCACGGGGATGAACTCGCGCGCGATGCGCGACACGGTCTCATGGCCCTTGACCAGGATGCGCACCATCTCCATGGCCTTGGGGGGCGTCTGCGGAACGTCGGGCACGGTGGCGATCTTGCCGAACTCGGCATACGAGCCCGGTGCGTAGTGCCCCAGCGCGCGAATGCGTTCGGCGATGACGTCGGTGGACGCCCACAGCTCGGTGTACTGCGCCATGAACATCGCGTGCAGCGAATTGAAATGAGGCCCGGTCACGTTCCAGTGGAAGTTGTGTGTCGTGAGGTAGAGCGTGTAGGTATCGGCCAGCACGCGGCTCAGGCCCTCGGCGATCGCAGCGCGGTCCTGGCGCTCGATGCCGATGTTGATGACCGGCGCATTGCGGCTGCCGGATTCCTCTGCAACCGCCAGGCCTCCCTTCTTGGGCACCTTGCCGGCGGATCCGGCCGGGGCTTTCACGGTCGACTTGGCTTTCTTTTCAACTTTGGCCATGGCAATGAGCTCTTTCTTCAGTTGGGTTGACGGCAAAACCGCACTCTAGCGCAGGCATCGGACGCGGCGACTGTTCAGGAAAGACGCTTGACGCCCGGCAATTCGCAGGCGTAGATCGCGTTGCGCAGCGCGGCGATGGCCTCGTAGCGCGTGAAACTGCGCCGCCACGCGAGCACCACGCGCCGGGTCGGCGGATCGCCGCCCTGCGTGTCGAGCACCGGGAGATAACGCACGATCTGCTCCGGCTCCTTGCGGCCCCTGGACTTGGGTTTGAGCGCATCCGCAGGCACCGACAAACGCGGCACCAGCGTGACGCCCATGCCCGAAGCGACCATGTGCTTGATGGTTTCGAGCGATGAGCCTTCGAAGCTCTTGCGGATGCCCTCGGCGTTGCTGGAGAAGCGCGCGAATTCCGGGCAGACCTCCAGGACGTGATCACGGAAGCAATGGCCGGTGCCCAGAAGGAGCATCGTTTCCTTCTTGAGTTCGTCGGACGTGACCGTCTCCTTGCTCGCCAGCGGATGATGGGCCGGGACTGCAGCCATGAAAGGCTCGTCGTAGAGGGCTGCCATCGCGAGTCCGGTGTCGGGAAACGGCTCGGCCATGATCGCGCAGTCGATCTCGCCGGAGCGCAGCATCTCGAGCAGCCTGGCGGTGAAGTTCTCCTGCAGCACCAACGGCATCTGCGGCGTTCGCGCAATGTTCTGGCGCACCAGGTCGGGCAGGAGATACGGGCCGATGGTGTAGATCACACCGAGGTTCAGCGGGCCCGAGAGCGGATCCTTCCCGCGCTTGGCGATTTCCTTGATGCTCGCGGCCTGGTCGAGCACGCTCTGCGCCTGCTGGACGATCTGTTCGCCGAGCGGCGTGACGGTGACTTCGCCCGCGCTGCGCTCGAACAGCTTGACCTCGAGTTCGTCCTCCAGCTTCTTGATCGCCACGGACAGGGTCGGCTGCGACACGAAACAGGCCTCCGCGGCCTTTCCGAAATGCCTCTCGCGCGCGACCGCAACGATGTATTTGAGCTCGGTGAGTGTCATAGCGAAAACCTATTATCACTCGCCCCCAGGCTCCGCGCACTTCGTGTCGCTTCGCCAACCCCCTACCGGGGGCAGCACCGGCGGCCCGGCGGAGCCGGTTCCGAGGCGCCTCACGAACGAGCTTTGCTGCGCTTGCCCTGGCAGGGGCGCTGTTCATGCCTTGAGGTATTCGGCTTTGCTGCCTAGCCATCTGTCGACATGCCGCGCAGCTAGATCGGGGTGGCGGTCGAGCATTTGCGGGGCAAGCTCGCGTGCCCAGTCCAGAAGCAAGGTGTCGTTAGTCAGATCGGCGAAGCGCAGCAGCGGTGCGCCGGACTGGCGGGCGCCGAGGAATTCGCCGGGGCCCCGGATCTCCAGGTCGCGCCTTGCGATCTCGAAGCCGTCGCTCGTTTCGGCCATGGCCTTGAGCCTTGCGCGTGCGGCCTCGCCTACCCGCCCGCCTTCGTTGGGCGAATAGAGCAGCACGCAGGCCGACGCCGCGGCGCCGCGTCCCACGCGGCCGCGCAACTGATGCAACTGCGAGAGGCCGAAGCGCTCGGCATGCTCGATCACCATCAACGAGGCATTGGGCACGTCGACGCCGACTTCGATCACGGTCGTGCTCACCAGCACTTGCAGGCGGTTGGCGGTGAACGCCTCCATCACGGCCTGCTTCTCCGCGGTCGGCATCCGCGAATGCAGCAGGCCGACGCCGACCTGCTCACCGAGCGCCTCCGCCAGTTCGTCGCGCGTCTCGGTCGCGTTGCGCAGATCGACAGCCTCGCTTTCCTCGATCAACGGACACACCCAGTAGACCTGCCGGCCCTGCTCCAACTGAGCGCGGATGCGATCGACGACTTCGTCCCGCCGATGGTCGGCCACCAGCTTGGTGACGATCGGCGTGCGGCCCGGCGGCAGTTCGTCGAGCGTGGAGACGTCGAGGTCGGCGTAGTAGCTCATCGCCAGCGTGCGAGGGATCGGGGTCGCACTCATCATCAGCAGATGCGGCTCGACGTCATCGCCTGCCTTGCCCCGCAATGCGAGCCGCTGCGCCACACCGAAGCGGTGCTGCTCGTCGATGACGGCGAGCGCGAGATTGCGAAAGCGCACCTTCTCGGAAATGACGGCGTGCGTTCCGACCACCAGGGCCGCCTCGCCACTTTCGACGGCGGCGGTCATCGTGTCGCGCTCCTTCTTCTTCTGGCTGCCGGTAAGCCACGCGACCCGAAGGCCGCGTTCGGCGAGCAACGGATCGAGCCAGTTCACCAACTTGCCGAAATGCTGCGCCGCAAGGATTTCTGTCGGCGCCATCAGTGCGCACTGAAAGCCCGCATCGATGCATCGCGCGGCCGCGAGTGCAGCGACCACGGTCTTGCCCGAGCCGACGTCGCCCTGCAGCAAGCGGTGCATCGGAATTTCGCGGGCGAGATCGCGCGTGATCTCCTCGCCCACGCGCTGCTGTGCGCCCGTGAGGGAAAACGGCAAGGCAGCCAGCAGATCCTTGTGCAGCCTGCCACCCGACGCATCCATCTCCAGCACCGGCGCTCGCTGCGCCGCGCGCTCGCGCCGCGCCTGCAATTGGGAAAGTTGCTGCGCCAGCAGTTCATCCGCCTTGAGCCGCTGCCATGCCGGATGGCTGTGATCCTCGAGCATGGCGATCGCGACATCCGGCGTGGGGTAGTGCAGGAAGTTCAGCGAGCGGCGCAGGTCCCACGTCCCATGGGGTGCAGCGCCTGGCGGCAATGTCTCGTCGAGTTCTGCACGAGCGAGCCCCGACCGGACCTCGCGACGCAGCACGGGCTGCGCGAGTCCCGCGATCGTCGAATACACCGGCGTCAACGCTTCCGGCAATGCAGTGCCTGCCGCCTTGACGGCCGGATGCATCATCTGCCGCCCGACGAACCCGCCCCGCACTTCGCCGCGAATGCGCACTCGCGCGCCGACGGCAAGCTGCTTCTGCTGCGATGGATAGAAATTGAAGAAGCGCAACTGGCAGGTGTCGCTGCCGTCGTCGACCGTGACGATCAACTGCCGGCGCGGCCGGTAGACCACTTCGCATTCGGTGACCACGGCCTCGATCTGCGCCATGTCGCCATCGCGCGTGTCGGCAAGGCGCACGATGCGCGTCTCATCCTCATAGCGCATCGGAAGATAAAGCGCGAAGTCGATGTCACGAAGAAGGCCGAGCTTGCGAAGCGCGCGTTGCACCGCGCTCAGCCCGGTGCCGGGCGCAGGCGCCTGTGCGGGGACGGGCTTTTCCGTTGGCGGGGACTTGGCGGCTGCAGGCATGGGACAATTCTGCCCGCCTCTCGGCATCCAACCTCCCCCGCCTTCTTGGCACGGGCCCGTCCGGCCCTCAAGCATCATGCGCGACTTCACGCTTTCCGATTTCGATTTCCATTTGCCGCCTGAATTGGTGGCGCAACATCCCGCTGCGGAACGCAGCGCCTCCCGACTACTGGACGGCACCAGCGACACACCGGTCGACAGGATCTTCAAGGACCTGCCCTCGCTTCTGCGACCCGGCGACCTGCTCGTCTTCAACGACACGCGCGTCGTCAAGGCGCGACTCTTCGGCGAGAAGCCAACGGGCGGCAAGCTCGAACTCCTCGTCGAACGCGTGCTGCAGGACCACGAGGTCGTCGCGCACATGAAGGTGAGCAAGAAGCCGCAGGTCGGCACCACGCTCGCGATGACTGGCGGCTTCAGCGCCACGCTGCTCGGCCGTTGGCCGGACGAGCAAGGCGCGCTCTTTCGCTTTCGCTTCGAAAGCCCGTCGGGCGAAGACCCTTACGCACTGATGTCCCGCTGCGGCCACGTGCCGCTGCCGCCGTACATCACCCACACGGATTCCGCGGACGACGAAAGCCGCTACCAAACGGTGTTCGCACGCGTGCCCGGCGCGGTCGCGGCGCCGACCGCTGCGCTGCACTTCGACGATGCGCTGCTCGCCGAACTCGAAGCGCGCGGCATCCAGCGCGCCAATGTCACTCTGCACGTCGGCGCCGGCACCTTCCAGCCGGTGAAGACCGAGAACATCGCCGAGCACACGATGCACGCGGAGCGCTATGAAGTCCCCGAGGCCACGCAGCGCGCGATCGCAGAAACCAAGGCGCGCGGCGGCCGCGTCGTCGCCGTCGGCACGACCACCGTGCGCACGCTCGAATCGTGGGCGAAGAGCGGCGAGGCCTCGGGCGACACGAGCATCTTCATCACGCCCGGCTTCGTCTTCGAGCACGTCGACGTGCTCATCACCAACTTCCACCTGCCCAAGAGCACGCTCATGATGCTGGTGAGCGCCTTCGCCGGCTACGAGCACGTGATGGCGCTCTATGCCCACGCGATCCGCGAGCGCTACCGCTTCTTCAGCTACGGCGACGCCATGCTCCTCGCCAGAAAGTCCTGATCATGCTGAACTTCGAACTCCTCGCCACCGACCCTTCGAGCCATGCGCGCCGAGGCACGCTCACGCTGAACCACGGCGTGGTGCAGACACCGATCTTCATGCCCGTGGGCACGTACGGAACCGTCAAGGGCGTGATGCCGCGCAGCCTCGAGGAGATGGGTGCACAGATCATCCTCGGCAACACCTTCCACCTGTGGATGCGTCCGGGTCTCGACGTGATGTCGAGCTTCGGCGGCCTGCACCAGTTCGAGAAGTGGAACAAGCCCATCCTCACCGACTCGGGCGGCTTCCAGGTCTGGTCGCTCGGCGCCATGCGCAAGATCAGCGAAGAAGGCGTGAAGTTCGCCTCGCCGGTCAATGGCGACAAGCTCTTCCTGACGCCCGAAGTGTCGATGCAGATCCAGACCATCCTCAACAGCGACATCGTCATGCAGTTCGACGAGTGCACGCCGTACGAAACCCAAGGGCACATCACCACTGAAGCCGAAGCGCGCAAGTCGATGGAGCTGAGCCTGCGCTGGGCGCTGCGCTGCCAGCATGAGTTCGCGCGCCTTTCGAACCCCAATGCACTCTTCGGCATCGTGCAGGGCGGCATGTTCGAGAACCTGCGCGAAGAGTCCCTCGCAAAACTGGTCGAGATGGACTTCCCTGGCTACGCGATCGGCGGCGTGAGCGTCGGCGAGCCCAAGGACGAGATGCTGCGCATCATGGCCCACACACCGCATCGGCTGCCGGCACACAAGCCGCGCTACCTGATGGGTGTTGGCACGCCCGAGGACCTCGTCGAGGGCGTAGCACAAGGCGTCGACATGTTCGACTGCGTGATGCCCACGCGCAATGCGCGCAACGGCACGCTGTTCTCACGCTACGGCGACCTCAAGATGCGCAACGCGCGTCACAAGAGCGATCCGCAGCCGATCGATCCGAGTTGCACGTGCCACGCCTGCGCGGGTTCATCGGGTGTGTCGTGGAACGACGGTGGTCGCGAGGGCTTCAGCCGCGCCTATCTGCATCACCTGGATCGTTGCGGCGAGATGCTCGGGCCGATGCTCACGACCATCCACAACCTGCACTACTACCTGAACCTGATGCGCGAGATCCGCGAAGCACTCGACGCGGGTCGCTTCAGCGAATTCCGTGCGCAGTTCAAGGCGGATCGCGCGCGCGGCGTCTAGCGCGCCGAGCGCAGAGTCCAGTTCCCCGAGAGGGTCTCGCCCGGCGCCAATACCGCACCGCCGACTTCAGCGGGGACGTAGCGGTCCGCGAGGTTGATCGCGTCAGTGCACTGGCTCACCGGCTCGGCGCAGAAATGATCGGCACCGCCGGGGCAGTACAGCACGAAGAAGTCGAGCGGCGGTTCGGCTGACATCACCAGCGTGCGCGACGAGCCGGGCCAGTCGATGCGCGCGGCGTGCTGCCAGCCGGCGAAGTTGTTGTCCAGGTCAAGCTCGGACAGAAGCACGCCATCGCGCAACTGCGCCACCTCCGCAGTGGGTTCCAAGGCCACTGGCATGACTTCCGAATCGCCGCGCCACATGGCCGAAGTCGCAGTCTGCAGTCGCGTGCCAGCGCGGTGCGGAAAGTAAGGGTGATGTCCGATGCCAGCCGGCATACGCACGGTGTCGCGGTTGGTCAGCGAGACGGTGCAGCGAAGCCCTGTCGAATCCAGTTCGAAAGTCTGTGAAGCAGCGAATCGCCATGGCCATTGCGAATCGGCATCGACGTCGAGTTCGAGCCGTGCCTGTGTCGCCGATGCCTCTGCAACGCGCCACGGTCGCATCCAGCCGATGCCGTGCAGCGGATGCTTGCCCGACGGGCCGGCAGGATGCCCCGCGCGAATCGCGATCTCGCGCCCTTCGAAATGCGCGCGTCCGTCGCGGATGCGGTTGCACCAGGGCAGAAGCGGAAAGCTTGCCATCGCGAAGAGATCGCGCTGCGCCAGAGCTTCGTCGGTTGCCGGGCGAAGCCAGTCGAAGCGAGTGCCGCCCTCGACGTCGTAGAGCGCAGTGACTGCGCCACCGATCGCCGGCGCCAGCTCGAGGCGCAATGCGCCCGCTTCAAGCCGAACACGTTCTGTCTCGTTGTCGTTCATCGAATCGCACCACGGTTCGCTGTGATCGCGGCATTCTCGTTCACACGGGTGGCATGCAACACTACCGCGCGTCAAAATCGCGCAAGCCCGGCTCTTCGTCCGGGCTGATCTTTCATGGGAACTCCGACATGACCGAATCGACTTCTCCCGCCCCCTCGGCCAGCTATCCGTCCCTGAAGGGCCGCACCGTGTTCATCTCGGGCGGCGCAACGGGAATCGGGGAAGCGCTCGTGCGGGCCTTCCAAGCGCAAGGCGCGCGCGTGGGCTTCTGCGACATCGACGTGGATGCCGGCCGCGCGCTGGTTGCTGCGCTAGGCGGCGAGAACCCACCGCTCTTCCTTCAGTGCGACGTCACGGATGTGTCCGCGCTGCAGGCCACCATCGCTGCGGTGCGCGCGCAATTCGGCCCAATCCGCGTGCTGCTCAACAACGCAGCGAACGACCGCCGGCACGAGATGGAAGACGTCACCAGCGAGGACTTCGACCGGCTCGCCGCGATCAACTTCAAGCACCAGTTCTTTGCGGCGCAGGCCGTGGCGGAGGACATGCGCGCATCCGGCGGCGGTTCGATCATCAACTTCGGCTCGGTGAGCTGGATGATCAAGGGCCGTGGGTACCCGGTCTACCAGGCGTGCAAGTCGGCCGCGCGCGGGCTGACGCGAGCGCTGGCACGCGACCTCGGCAAGCAGAACATCCGCGTCAACTCGCTGGTCCCGGGCTGGGTGATGACCGAGCGGCAACTCAAGCTCTGGGTCAAGCCCGAGTCCCACGCCGAGATCGATGCCGCGCAGTGCCTGCCCGGCCGCGTCATGGCCGAGGACATCGCCGCCATGGCGCTCTTCCTCGCCGCCGACGATTCGAAGATGTGCACCGCGCAGGACTACGTGGTGGACGCCGGCTGGACCTGAGGCAACGACGGATCGCGCGGCGCAGCCGCCATCGCGCCTGTTCCGCAGGCATGGCAGAAGCGTGCGAAGGCGCTCTTGCGCGTCTTGCAGGCGTGGCAGTGGTCGAAGAGGCCGATGCCGCAGTGCGGGCAGAAATCGATCTCGGTGTTCTTCAGATCCACAGGTCGCTCGCAGCCAGGGCACACGCCCTTGGCGAGCCGTGCGAGCGCGGTGTCGTAGCTCAGCTCGTTGCGCCGCACCGTATCGGGCTGTGACTCCGCAGCCTTCTGGCGCTCGAGGTAGCGGTTGAGCGCGACGATCGCGTAGCGCCCCACGAGCACCGTGATCAGGATGCCCACCGCGTAGCGCACGTAGCCGCCATAGCTCGGCAGATAGGGAACGAGTTCGACGAAGAACGCGAACAGAGCGAAGAAGATGAAGCCCCACACGAAGGGCCACCAGGTGCTCTTGCGCTTCTTCGCGAAGAGCCATCCCGCGATGACCAGCAGCGGCAGCGTGAGCGCGAGGCGGTAGAGGAAGACGCGCAGCTCGACGCGACGGTTCTCCGCATCCATGCGCGTGCGCGCGTCGTCCTCCAACTTCGCGAGTTGCTCCGCAGCGCGCTGGCGCGACTGGCGCGCATCGAGCGCGATCTGGCGTTGCGCGCCCACAGCCCTCTCGGCTTCATCTTCCTTCTGCTTGAGCGCATCGAGCGCCTTCGTACGCGCGATGAGTTCGGTGTCCTGGTCCGGCTGCGCTGTCGCGTGGCGCGTCGCGAGCCAGTTCGAGAAGGTTTCCCGCGCCGCACGGCTGGCCTGTCGCGCAGCGACCAGCTTGAGGTCGGCCTGCTCGCGATCGCGCACAGCCTCCTGCTCGACGCGCTCCGTGTCGCGCACTGTGTTGCGCAGCGGGTCGGCGGCGGCGCGGTCGATGAAATCGTCCAGCTCGATCCGGTGCTCGACCCTCGGCAGGTCGCCGACGATGGTGCTGCCCAGCCCGATGAGGAAGCTCGCGAAGATCACTGCCACGACCCAGAGGCCGCGACGAAACCACTTTTCGGACAGGCGCAGGGATTTGCTCATGAAGGTCCTTTTCTGGAATGTGGCGGATTCTGGTCTAGAGCTTGAACACGACTGGCGCGGCACCAAGGCCTGCCCTCGGCATCCACGCGAACACCGAATCCACCGTCACGGTTTCGATGCGATCGGTGAAGCGCTTTTCGTTGGGATGATCGTCGAAGGCAACGTTGGCCGACCCCACACGACCGCCGAGGCGCGTCAGCGGCCCGAGGCGCAGCGTCGTCGGCTCATAGCCCTTGAAGTGCAACCACGCCTGCGCCTGGTCGCGATTGACGATGGCGCCCGGCTCCATCGCCCCGGCCATGGTTTCGATGACCCACTGGTTCGACTGCTGGTACTTGTGCCCCCAGGCGTAGCTCACGATGCTGTATGGCGCGGTGTGCAGGCGCGTGATGCGCGCCGGTGGCTCGTTGAGCGCCGCAAGCAGTTGTGTCTGCACAGCGGGCGTCGGAACGATCCACGCGGCCTCATAGCGAAAGAGATCGTCGAGAAAGAACTCTCCGAGGCCCTGCCGGTAGACCGTAGCCACCGCCGTGCCGCACTGGTTGAGCTTGTGCACCACGCGCCAGTTGCCTTCCGCAGTCTTGTAGGCGAGCCCGAGATGCGAGTAGCGCAGGTCGTACTTGCTCAGGTCCTGTCCGGCGCGCGCCAGCAGCACCACCTTCGCGCCACTGGCATCGAGTTGCTGCGAGGTGCGTTCAGCGAGCTGCATGCCTTTCACGATGGTGGCCGCAGTGGGCCTGCCTTGCTCACACGACCGCCCGGCATGCGCATTGAGAGGGAACAGAAACACCCCGGCCAGAACGACCGCAGCCGCCGTCAGGATCGCCTGCACCACACCCTTCAGCAGGCGGCGTGCCCGCGAGACGCGCGCCTGATATTCGCGTTCATAGGGGCCGAAGTTCGTGGGTGTCCGGGTCATGAGAGTTTCTCGTTGTAGAGCAGCGCGCGACCGAGCGCATTGGGTACGAAGGCCAGCACTTCGCCGGCCGCCGAAATGACGACGCCGCTTGCGATGACCGTGACGGTGACCGTGCTCCCGATCACGACCGATGCGCCGCGTGCCGTGCGGTCGAGCACCTTCACGCTCGCCCTGGCGCCATCCGACACGCGTTCGAGAACGTACACTGTGCCGTCAACAGAGGCTTCGACCGCCACCACGGTCAGGGTCGCACCGCCGACCGAAAGCGCCACCGGCACCGTGGCGACAGCACTTGCCGCAGCCCCCGAGACCGAAGCCGCGCCGACCACCGAGGCGACCGGCAGCATCGACAGCGCCACCGATGCCTCGCTCTGCGCGCGCGCAGGCAGCGGGAACGAGAGATTGACCGTCGCCGCGCAGACGGCCAGGAGAAAGGTGAAGAAGTACTGCTTCATGATGGGTTCTCCTTTCATTCGGCTTCGCGCGACTCGGCGCGGGCTTCGCGGCGACCTTGCAGGCGGGCTTCGGCGATATCGGCCTCGTGACGGTCGCGCAGGGTCTTGGCGAGCGTGAAGGCCGAGCTGATGAGGAACAGCCAGCTCACACCCAGAAAGGCCTTGTAGGTTTCGCTGATCTCCATGCGCAGGAGGCCCCAGCCGGTGAGCGCCATCGCGGTGAAGAAGCCGCCCCAGACAACCAGCTTCCACATCGGGGTGTCGCCGGCCGAAAGCGCATGGCCGCGCTGGCTGTCGCGCACGAACTTGGCAAGCACGAACGCAGCCGAGAGGCAGAACACATACCCCATCACCATGAACGCGCGATCGAGGGCCTGGCCCGGCAGCCAGCCAAGGCCGGTAGCGCACAGGAAAACCGCCAGTCCGAACGAGATCCAGACCTGGACCTGCCAGGCGCGGGTATCGCGTTGGATGGAGATGTTCGAAGGGTAGGTTTGCATGTCGGCCTCGCGGCGAAGTGAAGGTGCGCGGATGATGGTTCGCGCTTCTCTGCCCTGGAACAAATTAACGAACCAGTGGCGCCTTCCAACGCTTTCGGTATCGCTACTCGATACCGTTTCGCGAACCGTTCCGGCGGGCCAGGAGGTCGGCGCGGGTATAGACGCGGTCGGTTCCCGCGAGACGCATGGCAATGACCTCCAGGGCACTCTGCGTCGGTGCCGCTGTGCCGGGCCGCTGGAGAAGCGCCGGCGTCGCGAGGCTCAGCGCCACGAGCAGCCAGCTCAGTCGAGGATGCGGCGAACGATGCTGCCACCAGAGGAACATGCCGCTCACCGCCGCGCCGAGCAGAAAGCCGGCCAGGACTTCCGAATAGGAGTGCGCGTCCAGCGCGATGCGCGAGACGCCGATGACGGCGGCGAACATCAGCCCGATCACGGCAGCGGCGACGCGGGCGCGGTGATCCTGCCGCGAAGCCATCAGCCAGGCCGCCACGGGCCAGATGCTGGCCGACAGCGCCGTGTGCCCGCTGAATCCGGTGAAGTCGATCGCCGCGATGCCGACACCCCAGCCCAGGAAGGCGAGCTTGGACACCAGGATCACGCTGCAGCCGAGACCGAACACCAGCACCCAGCGCACCGCCGAGACGCGCGTCCCCCGGGGCAGTCCGAGCCAGGCGGTGATCCACAGCGAGGCAGGCAGCAGAAAGCCGCTGTCACCGAACCAGGTGACAGCGGGCCAGAGTGTCTGGGGAAGCAACGACAGCATCAGGCGAGACTCATGCCCCCATGAGTCCGCTCACGCGCTGCTGCAGGACATCGGGCTGCACATCGGCATAGGGCACCGCGTTGCCGACGTTGAGCCCCACGCGGCTGAAGTAGCCACGCCGGAACGGCCGCACCATCGCGACGTTCTGCCCATCGCGCACCTCGACGCGGCTGAAGAAGGAGCCCCAAAGGTTGGTCAGCGCCATGGGCACGACCGGCGGCTCGATGCCTTCGGCGCGTGCGGCTTCGAGAATCTTCATCACGCCGCCCTTGAAGGGCTGCAGCTGGCCGTCCCTCGTGATCGCGCCTTCCGGGAAGATCGCCAGCAGGTCGCCTTCGCGAAGCACCTGCACGGCTTGCCTGAAGGCGTCTTCGTAGGCGCCCGGATCTTCCTTCTGCGGCGCGATCGGAATGGCCTTCGCCAATCGGAAGAGCCATCCGAGCACCGGCACCGCGAAGATGCGGTGGTCCATGATGAAGCGGATCGGACGCGGGCTTGCGGCCATCAGCAGCACCGCGTCAATGAAGCTCACATGGTTGCAGACCAGCACCGCCGCACCTTCGTTCGGGATGTGCTCGCCACCCTTCACGCCGAAGCGGTAGACGACATGCGAAAGGATCCATGAGACGAAGCGCAGAAGGTACTCCGGCACCAGCATGAAGATGTAGAACGCGACGACCGCATTCGCGATGCCGATGATCAGGAAGATCTGCGGGATCGTGAAGCCGGTCTTCAGGAGCGCCCCGGCGATCACCGCACTGGCGATCATGAAGAGCGCATTGAGGATGTTATTGGCCGCAATGATGCGCGCGCGGTGTGTCGGCTGACTTCGCATCTGGATGAGCGCATACATCGGCACGCTGTAGAGGCCCGCAAAGAGGGACAGCAGGCCGAGGTCGGCCAGCACGCGCCAGTGCGCCGGCTGGTGCAGGAATGCGCCAAGCCCCAGATCGCCAAGCATCGGCAGCGAACGAGACGCGAAGTAGAGATCGATCGCGAACACGCTCATGCCGATCGCACCGAGCGGCACCAATCCGATCTCGACCTGCCGGCGGCTCAGTGTTTCGCACAGCAGCGAGCCGATCCCGATGCCCACCGAGAACACCACCAGCAACAGCGAAGCCACCTGTTCGTCGCCGTGCAGGACCTCCTTGGCGAAGCTCGGAAACTGGCTCAGGAAGGTCGCGCCGAAGAACCACATCCACGAAATACCGAGGAGCGAGCGAAACACCACGACGTTGCCATGCGCGAGCTTGAGATTGCGCCAGGTTTCGCTGACCGGGTTCCAGTTGATCTGCAGCCCCGGATCGGTCGCCGGTGCGGCCGGGATCGCCTGCGCCACCGCACGCCCGACCAGCGCCAGCAGCACGCAGGCTGCCGCCACCGAGGTATGGCCGATCTGCGGCACAGCGACGAGCAGGCCGCCCGCAACCTGGCCGAGCAGGATGGCGACGAAGGTGCCCATCTCGACCATGCCGTTGCCGCCGGTGAGCTCGCGCGAATCCAGCACCTGCGGCAGATACGCGAACTTGACGGGTCCGAAGAGCGTGGAGTGCAGCCCCATCAGGAAGACGCATGCGAGCAGCACCACGGCATCGGCCCGCATGAAGCCCCAGGCGGCGATCAGCATGATCACGATCTCGATGTTCTTGACGAAGCGGATCATCTTCGTCTTGTCGAACTTGTCGGTGAGCTGTCCCGCGGTTGCCGAGAACAGCAGGTAGGGCAGGATGAAAAGCGCGCCGATCACCAGTCCCGCCATGGACGGCGGCATCCAGCTCAACTGGAGCTGGTAGGTCACCATCACGGTGAAGGCGAACTTGAAGAGGTTGTCGTTCGCCGCACCAGCGAACTGCGTCCAGAAGAACGGCGCGAAGCGCCGCTGCCCGAGCAGTGCGAACTGGTTGGCGTGCGCCTGCGCGTCGTGCGCGGCGGAGGATGATGCGTTGGCGGTCGTTGTCATTCGCAATGCCTGGTTGGCGGCCTTCCTCAAGCCGTCACGGTGACGGCGCCCGGATTGTGCCGCAGCGTCTGCCGTCCGATGGCTTGCAATGCGTGCAGCACCGGGAGTGCCGCGAGCGCTGCCGTCAGGTGCTTGAGGCTGTGGCCCGAAATCAGGTGGTGTGTCGCTTCAAAGATCGCGTGGTCGGCAAGTTCGAAGAGCTTCGCGAGTGCATAGAAGAAGATCACCCACCCCAGACGGAGGCCCACCGCGCCGGTCGTCGGTCGCGCAAACGAGAGCAGCACGATCAGTGCCATGCCGCCGAACTGCACCAGCGCCCAGGGAAGCGCATTGCCGGTCTCGTGGCATACCGCTGCGGCGAGCAACCCACCGATCAGCGTGAACCATGCGGCGGGCCATCCGGCGCGAGCACTCACTCGTTCGCAAGTCGCGAATCCGACCACGCCGGCGAATGCCACGGCCATCCCAGCACGATCCGCAGCCAGTCGCACGCTGTCGGGCTGCAGGTGATAGAAGGCCGATCCGAGTGCAGTCAGGATCAGGCCGGCGAAGAACATCCAGGCGCAATCGAGGGCGTTCACAGGCAGGTGCCACCCGGTCTGCTGCGCCGGCGCGGCATCCTGTGCTTCCTCGTGCGCCCGATCGAGCCAACGGAGCCAGCGCAGGCCCCAGAGGCCGATCGCGGCGAACGGCAGGTTGCTCAGCACGTCCATGGCGTTCGGCAGCGCGCCCCACGCCTGCTCATCGGCGAAGGTGGCGCTTCCGAGGCCGGAGACGGGAATGGCCGGACCGATGACGGCGGCCAGCAGGAGCACCGCGAACAGCGAGAGGAGGTAGCGTTCGCGAATCGAAAGGGACGAGAGCGACATGGCGGACTCCAACAGATAACTCGATGGGCGCAATCTAGGTTGCCAACCCCCTCCACGGCATCGAGAATCGATACGGAGCACTTATCCACCACCGCCGGTATCGCCGGGCAATACCTCCCTTCGCAATGAGCACCACCGTCGACCTGGTTGTCGCCCTCAAGAACGAACTCAAGAACGCCCGCATGACCTATGCGGATCTCGCCAAGTCGCTCGACATGGCCGAATCCAGCGTGAAGCGGATGCTCGCCAAGGGCGACATGCCGCTCACCCGGGTCGACGCCATCTGCCGGGCGCTGAAGATCGACTTTGCGGAACTCGCGCGCCGGGTCGCGGACTCGCAGCCGCTGCTCAAGGAGCTCACGCTGGAGCAGGAACAGGCAGTGGTCAAGGACAAGAAGTTGCTGCTGGTCGCCATCTGCGTCCTGAGCCAGTGGACGCTGGAGCAGATCGTTGCCGCCTACCGGATGACCGAGCCGGAGTGCATCGGCTATCTCGCGCAACTCGATCGCATCGGCATCATCGAGCTGCGCCCCCTGAACCGGTATCGCCTGAAGCTCGCGAAGACCTTCCGTTGGCGGCCACATGGCCCGGTGATGGATTTCTTCCGCGAGAACGTGGTGCTCGACTACTACCGCGGCGGCTTCGACGGCCCATCGGAAGGGCTCCTGCTGGTGCACGGATCGATCAGCAAATCGCTCGCGCCGGCCTTTCTGGACCGCCTCCAGCGCGTCGCCCAGGACTTCGCGCAACAGCATCAGACCGATCAGAAACTGTCGCCAAAAGAGCGCGAGGGCTACACCCTCCTGCTCGGAATGCGCAACTGGGAGTTCGAACTCTTCACGCGTCTGCGCCGGAACTGACTCACACTTGAAACAGACAGAAACCGGTTTCTTCTATAAACTTCGCCCCGCAGAAAAGCGGACGGCAACCGTCCCACCGTTGGCGCAACCTCCCATGAACGCTCAGGTGAACCGCAGCGCGGTTCGTTGACTGCCCCATATTGACCAATGCCGACTGGAGAGACGCCGCATCGACGTGGCGCACCGAAGGAGCAAGTCCGCTGCATGCCGCAGCCGATGAATCTCTCAGGTAAAGGAGACAGAGGGAGCGGCTATCTGAACCCCCGGTCCCGACGCTCGACACAGTGAGTGCTCGCCCCGGCCGTTCATGCCCTCCCAAAAGGATTCGGACATGCGCGTGGTAGTACTCGGCGCCGGCCTTCACGGCGTCACGACAGCCTATTACCTTCAGCAGCTCGGTCACGAGGTGATCGTTATCGATCGCCATGCGACGCCCGCTGCAAAGGCCCGGGGCCGGATCCCCTCCCCCGAGGGCGCCACGCCATTCAATGCCGGCGCTGCATCGCTGCCGACGAAGCCTGCGCAGGGGCGCTGGTCGCGTCTGCGGGCGCTGGTGCGGCGCCGCTTCGGAAAGCTCCTCGACCACGCAGTGGTGCCTCCAGGAAGCAATCCGCTCGACCACATGGTCCGCCTTGCCGTCTACAGCCGACGAAGCGCTCTCGCGCTGCGCGACGAATCCGGCATGCCGCAGCGCCCGCGCTCGACCGGACAGATGACCGTCTACACCGATGCCCAGTCGTTCCGGGGACGCATCGAACGCGCTCCCCACTGGTCGGAACTGGGTTGCGAAGACCGCCTGCTGTCGGCCGACGAAGCCGTCGGCCTGGAGCCTTCGCTGCAGCTCATGGGCGGCCGACTTGCTGGTGCGACCTATTCGCCCGAAGACCCCGCGCGCGACCCGTCGCAGTTCGCAGCGGGCATCGTCTTCCTGTGCCGTGCAGCCGGCGTGCGCTTCATGATGAAGCACACGGTGGTCTCGCTGAAGGAGCGCAACGGCCGCATCGATCACGTCGAGCTGCTCGATCCGCAGGGCGAGCGCGTGTTCGTGCGTGCGCAGTCGTACGTGCTTGCGCTCGGTGCCTCGAGCGTTCTGCATGGCGAACATCTGGGTATCGACATGCCGATGAACTTCGTGCGCGAGTACGTGGTCACGCTCCCCATCAAGGACCTGTCGATCGCGCCCCGTCTGTCGCTGCACGACCGCCAGGGCAAGCTGCGCATCCGACGACTTGAGAACGCCGGCGGTCACCACCTGCGCATCACCTCGACCGTCCGCGTCAAGGACGACGAAGAGAACGAACCCGACTCGGACCGCTTCGATGCAATCCTTCGACGCGTCGAGACGCTGTTCCCCGGTGTGGTCGACACCCGCCGCGCGTCCCTCGAAACCGCGATGCACGCGGTCAGCAGCAACCGCCTGCCGATGATCGGCAAGACGCGCCTGCCCAACCTCTTCCTCAACACCGCCCCCGGCACGCCGAGCTGGACCCATGCGCTCGGCGCAGGCAAGTCCATCGCGCGCATCGTCAGCGGCCTGCGCCCCGAGCTCGATTTCGCCTTCCGCGGCCTGTAACGCTGTAGGGCTGTAGCCGTTCCGCGGCGAAGTCCCTACAATCGCCGCACTTGCAGGAGAGCGGGCCGCGAAAGCGGCTCCACCGAAGGCGCAAACTCCCATAAACGCTCAGGTCGGCTCGCAACGAGCCTGTACTGCAATCAACTGTCAGAGCCGTCTGGAGAGCCATCACGCCATGTGATGCACCGAAGGAGCAAGCCCGTTGCGGGTGCAACGGGTGAATCTCTCAGGTACCGAGGACAGGGGGAGCGGCCGCTTGGATACGGGTTTTCGTTCGTCCAAGCGCTGCAACCTTCAAGGGTTCTGAAATGCGCGTGATCGTTCTTGGCGCCGGCCTGCTCGGCGTGACCTCGGCCTACTACCTCCAGCAACTCGGCCACGAAGTGACCGTGATCGACCGGCAAGCCACGCCGGCCGCTGAAACCAGCTTTGCC
Organism: Variovorax sp. Sphag1AA; assembly: GCF_014192575.1. Classification (GTDB taxonomy): domain Bacteria; phylum Pseudomonadota; class Gammaproteobacteria; order Burkholderiales; family Burkholderiaceae_C; genus Variovorax. Next base: position 533,024 of record NZ_JACHYC010000005.1, read on the forward strand.
AACGGCGGGCAGATCTCGGTGAGCCATGCCGAGCCTTGGGCGAACCCCAGTGCGCCGCTCAAGGTGCTGCAGTGGCTCGGCAAGGAAGACGCACCGCTCCTCTTCCGCCTGCGCGCGGACATGCGGCAATGGCTCTGGGGACTGCAGTTCCTGCGCGAATGCACGCCGGCGCGCACGCGCCACAACATCGAACAGATCGTGCGACTGGGCACCTACAGCCGCGACACGCTCCAGCAACTGCGCCGCGACACCGGCATCGGCTACGAGCAGCGGACGCAAGGCATCCTGCACTTCTATACGGACAAGAAGGAATTCGATGGCGCGCTCGAACCGGCCGAGCAGATGCGCGCTCTCGGCTGCGAGCGCCGCGTGATCTCCGCCGACGAGGCAGTCGCCATCGAACCCGCGCTGGCGCACATCCGTCCGCAACTCGCCGGCGCCACCTACACAGCCGAGGACGAATCGGGCGACGCCAACCGCTTCGCACGTGAACTGGTGAAGCTGGCTGAAGCGGCCGGCGTGCGCTTTCTCATGAGCCACACCGTGACCGCGTTGCGCGAAGCCGGGGGGCAGATCGATCACGTCGAAGCCACCGACAGCGAAGGCCGCTTCCAGCGCATTCGCGGCGACGCCTTCGTGCTCGCGATGGGCTCGCTCAGCCCGCTCTATGCGGCGCCGCTGGGCATCCGCCTGCCGATCTATCCGGCCAAGGGCTACTCGGTGACGATGCCGGTGATCGATCCGTCGAAGGCGCACCAGGTTTCGCTCACCGACGACGAGTTCAAGCTCGTCTTCTCGCGCTACACCTCGCCCACCGGCGACCGCCTGCGCATCGCCGGCACTGCGGAGCTCAACGGCTACGACCGCGACCTCAACCGCGTGCGCTGCGAGGCGATCGTGCGTCGGGTGGAGCAACTCTTCCCCGGCGCGGGCGATGCGTCACAGGCGCAGTTCTGGACCGGGTTGCGCCCCGCAACGCCGAGCAACGTTCCGCTGATCGGCGCGACGAAACTGCCGAACCTCTTCCTGAACACCGGCCACGGCACGCTCGGATGGACGCATGCCTGCGGCTCGGGCAAGTCGATCGCCCGCATCGTGAGCGGGCTCGCGCCCGAGGTGGATTTCGCGTTTACCGGCCTGCGCGCCGCTCAGTCGTCGGCGGTAAAGACCGTCAGCACCCCGGTATAGCCATACAGGTGATGCCGCGCGATCTCGCCGGCGGCAAAGAAGCCGACGAGTGGGACGTCGCCGAGCGCATGGCGCACGATCTGCAGTTCGGCGTTCGGCGCGCCGAAGTGCGGGCCGCCACGGCCTGAGCAGCTCACGTACACCGCGCCCGCGACGCGACGCGCCGGGTGCGGCGACGCGCCGGTTTCATCGCCCGCGACTGCGCGCGCAGTGGCGAGCGTCTGCTCCTCGGGCTCCAGCTCCTCGCGGATCTCGGCGCAGACGCGCATCAGGTCGGCACGCGCGGCCTGTGCGTTGCGCCGGCAGAAGGTCATGTGCATGCCCACCTCGGCCACGTCGGCAATCGCCACGCCGCGCCGCGTCGGATCGAGGCCGATGATGTGCCGCACCCGCACGTCGGAGCCCAGGTCGCGCGTGCGGCGGACGCGATCGGTGCCGGCTTCGGAGAGCCCCACCAGCGTCGCGCGCACCGCGGCGATGGCCTCCTCGGGCGCATCGAGCGACACATCCAGGTCCTCGAGCAGCACATCCAGGGCCGGCCGTCCGTCGAGCGCGAGCAGCAGGTTGCCGTCAGCCTCCGTGATCTCGCGCTCGCCCGATACCGGCTGGCAGCCCTGCGTGACGCGCGACACCAGGCGCACGCCTTCGCCGAACACCACGCCCGACAGGCCGCCCGAGAACACCCCGCCATGCGCACCATGCCCCGGAATGTTGCCGTTGCCGCCGACCGCAAACTGCAGCGATCCGGCGCGCCCCGATGAAAGCCCACCGAAGAGGTAGCCGGTGTCGGTGCGCTCCGCCATCTCGGCGATCAGTTCGGCGAGTTCGGGCGTGTGCGGGTCGGCATGCACGAGTGCCGTGTGCGCCGAGAAGCCGCTCATTTCGGTGCTCGCAAGAGGTGCCACACCGGAGAACACGCGGTACTGGTCGCTCGGCAGTTCGCACAGCATCACGCTGAGCGCGGGTTCGTCGAAATACTCGGCGTTGTTGGCCGACACGCCAACGCCGACGGTGCCGGACCAGTCGGTCACCTCGGGCAGTTCGGCGGCCAGGTGATCGAGGATCTCCTGGGCATCGGCCGAGTAGTGATCGGTGATGTAGAGCAGGCCCAGCGTCGGCGACTGCGCGTAGTCGGGCAACGCCATCTGTGCCCGAAGTTGCGCGAGCACCAGCCCTGCAGCCATGCGCCATTGCGGATGAGTGGCGTGGCCTGAGGGAAACATCTTCATGGGCTCGGCTTTCTCTGCGGGAGGGGATGCGGTGCCGGCTTCAGCGCGCCCGCTTGCGCGCCGGAGCCGGCGTCTTGCCGGCAGCAGCGGCACGCGGGCCACCGGCTGGCGACTTGCTGCTTGCCGCGGCAGCGGGTTGCTTCGCGGACTTGGCGGCCGGCGCCTTTCGCGGTGCCGCGCCAGGGGTCGGCTGAGCCATCACCGGCATCTTCAAATGCGAGGCTTCCTGCAACGCCGCACTGGCGATCTGCTGGAACTGCTGCGTCAGTGCGCCCCACCATTGCAGTGGGTCGACCACGCCTGCTTCTTCGGCCGCGGAGGCGCTGCCATTGCCGCGCGCGCGCTTGGAAGACTTCGCTGCGGCCGGCGCTTCTTCCTCGTGCTCTTCCACTTCGGGTTCAGCCTTCTTCGGCTCCGCCTTGGGTGCGGGTGCAGGCTCCGGCGCGGCCGTGGTCTGCCGCGTGAAGACGCTCGCGAGATCTTCCATCTGCACGTTCATGCCGCGCAGGGTCGAAAGCGTCATCTTCTGCACTTCGAGCGCCTGGATGGTGGCCTTGAGCGCGTGGCCGTTCTGCTCGAGCCAGAACTGCACGGTCTTGAGTTCCTGGATGCGCTTGTCGACCTCTTCGACACTGAGCGTCGGGGCAACCCAACTCGCGAGACTTGGCATGCCGGGCGTCGCGCCCGCCGCCGCGCTTCCGCTGGCCAGGTTCTTCAGGAAATCGAAACCGGGAACGAACTGGCTGAATGCGAAAGGCTTGCTCGTGTCGCTCATGAAGGGCCTCCGGATGAGAGTTGTTGTGCGGGGCAGCTTACTCCAAGCGTCAGTGCTTGTGCTCGCCTGCCGCGGCCGTTCCGGAGGCTGTCTGCACCGGCACCTTGATCTCGAGCGAGCTCTTCTGACCCTTCGCATCTTCGAAGAGCAGCGTCAGCGGTACGGTCGTTCCATTGACGAGCGGTTGTTTCAGATCCATCAGCATCAGGTGATAGCCGCCGGGCTTGAGTTCGACCGTCTGCCGCGCGGGCAGCTCGAGGCTCGGGAGACCACGCATGCGCATGGTGTCGCCTTCCATCTTCATCTCGTGGACTTCGGCGACGCCTGCCACCGGAGTGGATGCCCCGACAAGGCGCGCACCGGAAGGCGCGCTGAGCTTCATGAAGGCGCCGGAGCCGCTCTGGCCCGGCACCGAAGCGCGGATCCATGCATCGCGCACATCGACTGGCGCGACACCGGCGGCCAGCACGTCGAGCCGCGCGGCCGGGCTTTCGAGGCCTGCGGTGGAGGTGCCGCTTGCGGGAATCTGCGCCCAGTCCGCGCTGCCGTTGTCGCAGTTCTGCAGCACCTTGAACCACAGCACGCCCGGGGTGGTGGGCAGCTTGCCGCGCACCACGAAGTCGGCACGTTCGGTGGTGGGCAGTGCCGCCGCGGCGTTCTCCGCCGTCCAACGCACTTCGCCGCCGTTGTCACCGGCCGGCGGCGCTTCGAGCTTCCAGCCCTTGCGCGCCTGCGCATCGGTGAAGGCAAAGCCCTTGGGCAGGCGCACGGTGATGCCGGTCGTGCTCTTGGCGCCCTGGCAGGCGTGGCCGACGCGGAAAGCGGCTTCGTATTCGCTGCCGGCGGTGGCACCGCCGGGCGGCAGGGTCACGTGCGCGAAGGCACTGCCAGAGCCGGCAAGCACGATGCAGGCAGCGAGTTGGCGGAGGGAGAAGGATGCGTTCATGGGCGTGTTCATCGGAGACTTTCGTGAAAGGTTGGATCAGAGGTCGTAGCGAAGTTCTGCGGAGTAGGTGCGCTGTGGATACGGGTGGAAATTCCAGTACTGGTAGTTGTTGGCGTTGTCGACGCCGAACGCCGCTGCCCAGCGCCGGTCGATCTGGTAGCGAACCCGCAAATCGACGGTGAAGTACTTGCTCGCGCCGAAGTAGGCAAAGCCGTTCACGTCGCTGTTGTCGAGGTTCGAATACTGCTTGCCGCTGTAGCGCGCGGCCACGGTGAAGGCCCATTGCGCATCGGGCCTGTAGGTGCCGTAGACCGTCGAGCGCCATTGCGGCACGCGTGGCTGCCACTTGCCGACGCTGGCCGGAAAGGCCGCATTGGCGACGATCTTCGAATCAGCATAGGTGAGGCTCGCGCCGAGGTCCAAGCCGCGCACGAAGACGTTTTCGCCCGTGTAGGCCAACTCCAGTCCGTTGGTGCGCACCTTGTCCACGTTCTGCACCCTCGAGATGCTCGTGTTCGGGATGAGTTGGCTGTAGAGCGCATCGTCGGTCGTCTCGTGGAAGAAGGTCGCGCGTGCGATGCCATTGCCCAGGTCTTTCTCGGCCGAGAGTTCGCTGGTCCACGACTTCTCGGGCTTCAGGTTGGGGTCGTTGATGAACGACAGCGCCCCACCGGACGTCGCGCCGTAGAGCTCTCCGACCGTCGGATAGCGCACCGCGCGGCCGACCGACGCCTTGAGCACCGTGTCCGACGTCCACTGGTAAGCCAGCGCGGCCTTGGGCGAGGCGTCCGACTCGCTGCGCTCGGGGTAGGCGAGGAAGCTGCTGGCGGTCGACGTGAAGCCGTCGGTCGTCTTCCAGTCTTCGTAGCGCAGCCCCAGCACCGTTTTCCACTTCGGAGCGAAGGACCAGGTGTCCTGCGCCCAGGCGCTGAGCGTCTCGGCGCGGCCCCCGACGTTGCTTACCGGCGAGAACGGCGCGCCGTCGAGCCAGCTTCCGAGCACGTTGTTCTTCAGGATCTGCAGCTTGTAGGCGTCGCGGCCGATGCCGAAGTCGACGATGTGCGCACCACCCACGCCCTGCGGCCGCCAGGTCGCCTTGGCCGCGAGCGTGTTCCAGCCGGTGCCGCCCTGGTCCTGCAAGGTGCCCGCGCCGCCGACGGCCGCGAGCGGCAGCGCGATCGTCGGTGCGCGCTGCTGGTCGGTCGCATAGTCGTAGAGGCTGCCCGCAATTTCCCAATCCCACTCGCCCTGCGTGTTGCTCTTGACCGAGAGGCCGTGCATGTAGTGCGTCTGCTCGTCGTTGGTGAGCGGAAAGGCCGTCGGCGCGAGGTTGAAGCTGCGTCCGTTGATGTTGACCAGGCCGCTATAGACCGGCTGGCCGGCGGCGTTGCTCAGGTAGCTTTCCGGCCGTCCCTCGGCGCTGTTCTGCCACCAGCCGAGCGTGTAGGTCGCGCGCACGGTCGGCGAGAAGTCGTACGCCAGCTTCAGCTTCGCGTGGTCCTGCACCGTGTGGTACTGGGTGCCGGTGCCGAGGATGTACCACGGCGTGTTGGTCGTGTTCAGCCCCGGCACCCAGCCGGTGACCGGCGTACCAGCGCCTCCCCGCGTGCCCGAGGCCACCGTGGCAGTGGTGAAGGTCAACGGCTGCCCCTGGCTGTCGGTTCGGTTGATGTCGATCCACCATGACCAGTCGCCGCTCCTGCTGCCGATCGATGCGCTGGTCTGCCAGCTGTTGAAGGTCTGGTGGGTGTTGTAGAGATCGAAGGGCTGCGACGAGAAGCCCGCCTTCACATGCGCTTCGAGCTGCGTCGGCATGCGAGTCACGTAGTCGACCACAGCGCCGGCCGAATTGCCCGGGTAGGCGGCCGAGAACGGCCCGTACATCACGTCGACCCGTTCGATTTCCTCCGGCGCGACCATCGACCAGCGCGGCGCGTAGTTGGTGCCGTTGGCGATGCCGTTGCCGAGGTAGTTCGACAGCAGGATGCCGTCGGCATACACCGCCGACCGCGCGCTGTTGCCGGTGCCGGAAGCGCGGGTGGAGAGGATCGCGTGGTTGTAGTCGCCGATATAGCGCTTGCGCACCAGCAGGCTCGGGAAGTACTTGAGCGCGTCCTCGCTGTCGGTCGCGTTGATGCGCGTCTCGATCTCCTCGCGCGTGATGCCCTCGATCGTGGTCGGGATCTGCGTCGGCAGCGAAGTCGGCTGGCCGCCGGTCACGGTCACCACGCCCAGCGATTTGACCCGCTCAGGCGCGTCGTCCGCGGTGCTGCCGGACGCGCCCTGCGCGAGCGCGGGCCCTGCCAGCCAGGGAAATGCTGCGCCCACGGCAAGCGACAGCATGGTTTTCTTGTTCATCTGAAAACTGCTCCTCGGCGCTCGCAGACGAACGCCGATCAATTGCGGGAAAGCCGTCGCGGGCGCCCAGAGAAGCGCCGCACGAGGCAAGGCCGATCAATGTCAGAGCAGGCCGGGAGGGCCGCGCGCAGGCAGCGGCGCGGCAGTGGCCGCGGCAAGACGCGCGGCCGGTATCGACTGCACCGCATGCGAGAGCGGTTGCGCCGAAGGGAGCGAGACGACGGGTGACGGCGGCGGCGCGCCGGCCACGAGGCACATTGCGCAATCGAGATGGGTGGTGCCCATTTCCTGGATGCCGTCGTCGGTATGCACGACCACTTTCACCGCGCCGGAGCCGGAACACAGAAGCTCCATGGCTTGCGGATGCACCACCGGCGAAGCAATCGCCACGCCGAGCGACAACGCGAACCACATCAGCACGAAGCTGACGAGGCGGCGGGCGCGGCGCAGGGGATACATGGGCAGGCATTATGGATTGGACTCGCCACGGACCCCCTGCTTGTGGAAAATGACTCACTGGACACAGAAAGTCACATGTCTATCTTTCACCTTGCCTTCAACGTGCGCGACCTCAACGAAGCCCGGCGCTTCTACGGCGACGTGCTCGGCTGCGACGAAGGCCGCAGCACCAACACCTGGGTCGATTTCGACTTCTTCGGGCACCAGATCTCGATGCATCTCGGCGAGCCCTTCGCCACTGCGCGCACCGGCCGCGTGGGCGACGTGATGGTGCCGATGCCGCACTTCGGCATCGTGCTCGAATTGCCCGCGTGGCGCGCCCTGGCCGACCGGCTCGAGGCCGCCGGGACCGATTTCGTGCTCCGCCCGCAGGTCCGCTTCGAGGGCCAGCCGGGCGAGCAATGGACGATGTTCTTTTGCGATCCCTTCGGCAATCCGATCGAAGTCAAGGGCTTCCGGTCGCTGGACACCGTCTACGCCACATGACGCTCCGCACGGCGCTCTCCGTGCGTGTCGCGAGTCCGATCGCGGCCGCGATGCTGCTCGCGCATGGCGCGGCGCACGCGGTGCAGGACTGCGAGATCAACGGGGTCGCCGTGAACCCGGCCAACGGCGCAACGACCGCCGGCAAGTCGGGCCTGATGCGCTGCAAGGACCGTGACAGCCACGAGCTGATGCGCGAGCAGCAGATCCAGAGCGGCACCTTCCAGGGCGTCGTGCGCTATTACGACAAGGGCAAGCTCTCGAAGGAATACAGCGTGAACGCGGCCGGCAACATGCAGGGCCCGGCGCGCGAGTTCGCACCCAACGGCAAGGTGCTGCGCGAAGCCAACTACGACGACGGCCACGAGATCGGGCTCGTCCGCAGCTTCTATCCCTCGGGGCAGTTGCGCCGCGCGACCTACTTCGCGGATTCGGCGGGCGAACGCGCCTTTGTCGAGTTCACCGAGCGGGGCCAGCTCTCGGCGCTGCGCTGTGGTGACAAGCCGGTGCTCTCGCCGGTCGCCGACGACGCGAAGCTCTGCGGCTTCGGCAGCGCGCCGTCGCAGGTCGAGCTCTTCGACGGCAAGAGCATCCTTCGATCGCGCCTTTCGTACCTTTCGGGCAAGCGCGTGCGCAGCGAAGACTTCTACGACAACGGCAAGCCCGCGGCGCAGGACGAACTCGCCGGTAACCAGCGCACCGAGCGGCGCTTTTCGTCCGAAGGCGTCAAGCGCCGCGAAGTGGTGTCGCTGCTGACCGAGCGCGGTGCGATCCGGCAACGCGACCAGGAGTTCTCCGAGCGCGGCACGCTGGTGCGCGACCAGCGCTGGAACGGCACCGGCGATCCGGTCACCGACGAAAGCTTCTACCTGAACGGACAGCCGCGCAGCAAGGCCATCTACGGCGTGGACGGCGGCAGCCGGCTCATCGAGATCACCGAGTACTACGACAACGGCCAGCGCGCCGCAGTGGGCCGCTATGTGGCGACCGACCGCTTCCGCCAGACGCCGATCGGCACACACCAGCGCTTCAACGAAAAGGGCATGCTGATCGCCGAGTCGATCTATGACGAAAACGGCCGCATCACGCGCGAGCGCGCGTGGGACGCCACCGGCAAGCTCGAACGCGACGACCAGGTGTTCGAGGATGGCTCGCGAAAGGCCTTCACGAGCCAGTGAGCGCTGGAATCAGTCCAGCTTGATGTTCGCCGCCTTGATGATCGGCCCCCAGCGCTGCGACTCCGCGCGCGAGAGCGCAAAGAACTGCTGCGGCGAGCCGGGCATCGCTTCCATGCCGAAATCGGTGAAGCGCTTCTGCACCGCGGGCGTGGTAAAGGCCTTGTTCAGGTCGGCATTGAGGCGGTTGACGACGGCGGGTGGCATGCCGGCCGGGCCGAGGATGCCCTGGAAGGCGAACACTTCCGAGTTGGGCACGCCCACTTCGGCCAGCGTCGGCACATCCGGCAGCAGCTTGGAGCGCGCGCCCGAGCCGATCGCCAGCACGCGCACTTTCTTGCCCTGCATGATCGACAGGCCCGAGGCGAGGTCGAGGAACATGCACGGGACCTGCCCGCCCATCACGTCGGCCATCGCCGGCGCGGCGCCGCGATAGGGGATGTGCGTGATGAAGGTGCCGGTGCGGTTCTTGAACAGTTCCATCGCCAGGTGGTGCGGCGAACCGTTGCCGGGCGATGCGTAGTTGACCTTGCCCGGATTGGCCTTCACGTAGGCCAGGAAAGCCTTGAAGTCCTGCGCCGGGAAGTCCGGATGCACCACCAGGGCGAGCGGGAACTTGCCGATCGCGCCGATGTAGGTGAAGTCCTTTTCGGGACTGAACGGCAGCTTGTTGAACAGGTGCTCGTTGAAGGCCAGGACCGCGTTGTCGGCCGAGAGGATCGTGTAGCCGTCCGGCTTGGACTTGGCCACGATCTCGGCGCCGATGTTGGTCGATGCGCCAGGGCGGTTGTCGATGACGATCTGCTGGCCCAGCGTCTGGCGCATGGCTTCGGACAGCGTGCGCGCGATCACGTCGGTGCCGCCACCCGCGGGGTAAGGCACCACCCACTTGATGATCTGGGTGGGGTAGTCCTGGGCCCGGGCCCACGGCGCGACGCCTGCGGCTGCCGTTGCGGCGAGCGTGGTGAGCAGAGTTCTGCGATCCATCGATTGGTCTCCTGGTGTTCTGGATGTTGGAATGAAAAGCGTCAGTTCCCGGCGGACAGCGATGGCACGGGCAGGCCGTCGAGCGCTTGCGCCAGTGCGGCGCGGCAGCGTTCTTCATCGCCGACCTGCTCGAACAGCAGCAGGGCCAGCCGCGCGAGGAAGAGCGATTCTCGCTCGGCGCCGGCCTCGCTGATGGCGCGGGCGCATTCGGCATACACGCGATCGCGCGCGTCGTGTTGGAGGGCAGTCATGAGCGTTCCGTTTCGACAAGGAAGGAAGCACGCGCGAGCGCGCGCCGCAACGCGCCCTTGGGCACGCGACGCCAGCGCGCGGCGATGTGGCCGTCGGGGCGCAGCAGATACACCGCGCCCTGCTGCGCACCGAGCGCGGCGAACACCGATGCATCGGCGCTGCGGGACGGCAGTTCGCAGACATTGACGGCCAGCGGGCCGGCCTGCGCATCGGCGATCTCGGCGGCAAGCGATTTGTCGACCTCGTCGATGTTGAGCACGAGCACCATGAAGGTCGGCCGCAGCCAGTCGGTCAGATGCAGGTCGTGTCCGAGCGGCTGCTCCGGCATTGCCTCGCCAGGGAGCGGGCCTTCGGTCAGCTCGCTGCCCTCGGTGGAGAGCACCGAATCGCGGTACTCCACCGCCTGCGTCTGCCGCGGATTGATCAGGTTCGCGATGCCGCGATGCGCGCCCGACAGCGACAGCGCCGCCTCGCGCAGCAGGTCGAAGCCACGCGAAGGCGGCGACATGAACTCCGTGCTGCGCATCGCGCTTTCGGCGTTGATGTGGAAGGCGGCGATGCGCTCCTGCGAATAGCTGTCGAGCAATGCGACATCGGAGAAGCCGCGCACCACATGCGCCAGCTTCCACGCGAGGTTGTCGGCATCGTCGAAGCCCGAGTTCAGACCCCGCACGCCGAAGATCGGCATCGCGTGCGCGGCATTGCCGGCGAACAGCACGCGGCCATGGCGGTAGTTCTCGAGCGTCATCGCGCCAGCGCGGTAGACCGAAGTCCAGACCGTCTTCCACGGCAGGTGACCTTCGCCGATCGCATCGAGATGGCGCTGCACGAATTCGGTCACCGCCGCAGGCTGTAGCGCTTCTTCGGTGCTCTGGCCGACGCGCAACTGGTAATCGATGCGCCAGATGTCGTCGGGCTGCTTGTGCATCAGCACGGTCGAGCCGGGGTTCCACGGTGGATCGAACCACGCGCGCCGCTCGGTCGGGTGGTCGCTGTGCAGTTCGATGTCGATGATCACGTAGCGGCCTTCGTAGGCCGTGCCTTCGAGATTGAGGCCGAGCGACTTGCGCACGAAGCTCTGCCCGCCGTCGCAGCCGACCAGCCATTGGCCGCGCAACTGGTAGGCGCCCAGCGCATTGCGCGCCGACAGCAAGACGCCCTCGCCTTCCTCGCTGAAGCCGGTCAGCTCGGTGCCCCAGCGGATGTCGATCAACCCTGGCGTTGCCGCGTTGCGGCGCACGATCTCGTCCAGCAGGTACTGCTCGATGTAGTACTGCTCTAGATTGATCATCGGCGGCAGCTTCTGCTGCGCGCTGGTCGGCATCTCGAAGCGGAAGACTTCATCGGTCTTGTAGAAGCTGCGGCCGCCGGTCCACGGCAACCCTTTCGACAGGAAGGCCGGCAGCGCGCCGAGGCGCTCGACGATCTCCAGGCTGCGGCGCGAGATGCAGGCCGCGCGACTGCCCACGCAGACGGTGTCGTCCGCTTCGAGGATCACGCTGCGCACGCCGTGGTTGGCCAGCCCGAGCGCGAGCGACATGCCGACTGGGCCACCGCCGGCGATCACGACCGGATGGCTGCCGGGCTCGATGCCGCTTTCGAGCGCCGGCAGGCGCGGGTCGAAACGGGTGTAGTCGAAAGCGCCGACAGACGGCGGCAGATCGCCTGCGACCGGCGGCAGCGGGCCTGTCGCGGCATCGCCGGCACGCGCGGCGGGAGGAGAGACGGCGGCGGTGTTCATGCGACGGGATTGTCCTGATGCGATGAATCGCGCAATGTCATAACTTCGTACGAGGTGTTAACCCGAATCCGCCAAATCAGATGAAGCGCTGGCCTGTCCGCGAAGCCGATCAACCCACTCTGTCGCCCGCGCTGGTCAGCGGCGTGCTGGCCGGCATCGGCACATCGCATCTCGCAGCCAGCTACCTCTCCGCCATGCATCGCGTGCTGCCGGTGACCTTCTGCACCGTGTTCGCGGCGAGCGCCTCGGGCCGCATCGAGACCGTTTCCGCGGCCAGCACCTACGGCACCACCGCCGAGCGCACGGCCGAGCGCTACGTGGCGGAACGCTTCGACCTGCTCGATCCGAACATGGCCTGGCTCGCATCGCGCAAGCTTCCGAAAAAGCCGCAGCTCTGGATGGGGCACCACACGGCCGAGGACGTGGTCGATCCGGACTTTCGTGCGGCCTGCTACACCGACGTCGGCATCCGCGAGCGGGCCTCGGTACTGGTGCTGCTGCCGACGGGCCAGCGCGCCGCAGTGAGCTTCTACCGGAGCCTTGCGCAGCCGGACTTCGGGAACGAGGATTTCGAACACCTCGAAGCGCATGCGCAGCTGCTGGCCGATGCCACTGTCGCGCACGCCCGCAGCACTGCCGCAAGACACGAAGCCGCCGAACCGCTGCTCGCCTCGCGCCTGCTGGTGCTGAGCCTGCGCGAACGCGAGGTGATCGGCCATCTGCTCGCCGGAAAGACCGCCAAGGAGGCCGCGCGCGAAGTCGGCATCGAGCTCACCACGGCGCGCACGCACCAGTACCGCGCGTTCCGCCGGCTGGGGATCAAGACGCTGAAAGAGCTGCTGCGCGGGCCGCACGCATGACCCACAATCCAATCGCCTTCCGTTCATCAACGAGCCGGAGAGAGGAAGCATGCAAGACACCCCCAATGACGTCTTCGTCGGCAGTTCATCGGAGTTCCTCGCGAAGAACAAGCAGTTCGTTCCGTTGCTGAAGGAGATCTTCTCCAAGGCAGCGCTCGATCCACCCCTGAACATCAACCTCTGGGGCGACTGGTTCGAAGGGCACATCGGCGCCGAGACCTATCAGATCCTCGACCTCGCGGCCAAGACCTCCGAATGGGCGATCCTCGTCTTCAGCCAGGACGACCTGCGCCAGACGGTCGCGGAATCATTAAAGAAAGTAGAGGACGCGAAGGCGCAGAACACCAAGATCACGGTGCGCGACAACGTGCTTTTCGAGCTGGGCCTTTTCTACGGCCACATCGGCACGAAGCGCGTGTTCATCCTCGAGCAGGTCGGCAAGGGCGAAGCGAGCCATGTCGCCGGCGACATCCGCGGCATCCAGCGGCTGCGGTTCTCGGACAAGAAGAGCCTGGAGGCCGCCTTGCAGCGGATCGTGGCACTCATCAAGGAACGCTCGGCGGATTTCCTTCCGCGCTGGGCACCTGCTTCCTCGCTCGCGATCGGCTATTTCGAGCAGGCGATCAGGCCGTTCGTCGAGCGGCGCCGCGAGCATGAAGCCAAGCTCGGGCCATTCACCGTGGAGCTGCTGGTGCCGCACAACTCGTTCCATGGGCTGGACATTGCCAATGTCCGCCATGTGTTCGGCGCGGGGTGCGAGCAGAGCGACCCATCAGGCGGCGCGGAGGGCCGGCCCATGCTCTGGTCCCTCAAGGGCAAGCGCGATCTCTACTTCGACATCCCGACCACGCTGCTCACTGCGGAGCGCGTGATCGATGGCTACATGAACAACACAGCCACCGCCACGGAGAAGGCGCGGATGTACCGCTCGCAGGCGAATGCGTTCGCCAACGAAGTCCGGATGCGCAGCAAGGCGTTCCGCGAGGTCCGGATCGTCGATCTCCACGACATCGACGAGATACGAACCTACCTCGAAGCGAAGCGGAAGGCCGGGTAGGTCAGCCGGCGGCGTTGGCCGCTGCGCTAGCGGGCGACACCACTTCCTGGTCGATCGCGCCGAAGATCGTGTGGCCGTCCTTGCCCTTCATCTCGATGCGGATGGTGTCGCCGAACTTCATGAATTCGGTGCTGGGCTGGCCGTCCTGGATGGTCTCGATGCAACGCTTCTCGGCAATGCAGCTGTAGCCCTTGGGCCAGTCCATGCGGCCGTCCTTCTCGACGCCCTTGTTGCTCACCGTGCCGCTGCCGACGATGCTGCCGGCGCGCACGTTGCGCGTCTTGGCGATGTGCGCAATGAGTTCGCCGAAGTGAAAGGTCATCTCTTCGCCCGCGTCGCACATGCCGACCTTGCGGCCGTTCCAGGTGCTCTGCAGCGTGAGGTGCACGCGCCCGCCCTGCCAGGCGTCGCCGAGTTCGTCGACCGTCACCGCGACCGGGCTGAACGACGTCGCGGGCTTGCTCTGGAAGAAGCCGAAGCCCTTTGCCAACTCGGCGGGGATGAGATTGCGCAGGCTGACGTCGTTGGCGAGCATCACGAGGCGGATGCCGTCGAGTGCCTGCGCCGGCGTGGCGCCCATCCTCACGTCGCCGGTGACGACGGCGATCTCGGCCTCGAAGTCGATGCCGAAGGCTTCGTTCGGCACGACCACCGGGTCGCAGGGGCCGATGAAATCGTCGCTGCCGCCCTGGTACATCAGCGGGTCGGTGTAGAAGCTCTGCGGCACTTCGGCGTTGCGCGCCTTGCGCACCAGCTCGACGTGATTGATGTAGGCCGAGCCATCCGCCCATTGGTAGGCGCGCGGCAGCGGCGCCATGCACTGGGTCGGATCGAACGGAAACGCATGGCGGGCGCGCCCGGCATTGAGCGAGTCGTAGAGATCCTGAAGCTGCGGGCCGATGAAGCCCCAGTCGTCCAGCGCCTGCTGGAGGCGGTTGGCGATGCCGGTGGCGTAGTGGGCACTGGTCAGGTCGCGAGAGACGACGACCAGTTGGCCGTCGCGCGAGCCGTCTTTGAGGGTGGCGAGTTTCATGGGTGGCGGCGGATGCCGGCGCGGCATCGCTACTAAACTGATTGACCGGGCGGCAGTGTACCGAGGTGAACCTCGCGGCCGGCACCGGATCCGACTCCCGATGCCGACATCCGCCCTTCTCCCCGACTCCTATGCGCCGCGTCCGCGCTGGCGCACGCTGGCGGTGGTCACGGCGATCGTGCTGGCCGGGCATCTGGCGGTATTGGGGCTGGCGCCCGTCATCGTGGGCGCACCGTCGACGCCATCGGTCGACAAGTTCATCACGCGGACCATCATCGTTGCGCCGCCCGCAGTCAGCGAACCGCCCGCGCCAGCGCCTCCACCGAAGGTCGAGGCCAAGCCAGCGCCGAAGCCGCGTCCCCATCCGGTCGCACGTCCCCGGCCGGTGGCGCCGGCTCCGGCACCCGCGCCAGAGGTCGCTGCGCCGACTCAACCAGACTCGCAGGACCTGGTCTCGCAAGCCCCGCCCGAAACAGCGCCAGTGCCGCAGGAGTCGCCACCCGGAGACGCATCGTCCGGCACCGGCCAGGGCACCGGCACCGGCGAAGGCGATACGGGCGGCAACATCCCCGTCTCGGCGCCGCTGCGGATTTCAGGATCGGTCCGGCTCGCCTTCGCCGCGACCGCCCAGCAAGGTGCCCAGCCGATGCAGGGCGCCTTCGGCGATCTGGTCTGGCAGCAGGACGGCACGCACTACGACGCGAGCCTGTCGATCAAGTTCTTGTTCATGACCTTCCGCAGCACGCGCAGTACCGGCGTGATCGGGCCGACAGGCATCGAGCCCCTGCGCTATTCGGACAAGCGCCGCACCGAGGTCGCCTCGCATTTCGTGCGCGACCAGAAGACGGTGATCTTCAGCAACAACTCGCCCGCCGTGCCCTTGTTGGCGGGTGCGCAGGACCGCCTGAGCGTCGTTCTCCAGCTCGGGGCGCTGATGGCGGGCGACCCGGGCCGCTATCCGCCGAATTCGGTCATCGCGGTGCAGACAGTCGGGACCAGCGATGCGGAGATCTGGGCCTTCACGTTGTCAGGTGAAGAACAGGTCGCGGTCCAGGCGGGTGAGTTCACTGCGCGCAAGCTCACGCGCAGTCCGCGAAAGCCGTTCGACGACAAGATAGAACTGTGGCTCGCGCCCGAACTCGGCTACTTGCCCGTACGCATCCGCCAGACGCAACCCAACGGCGACTTCATCGACCTGCAGTTGCGCGAGAAGGTGTCGATGTAGCGCTCAGGCCTCGCCGGCCTCGCGCGCCTGGATCTCGAGCACGCGGCTGCGGCGCTCGCGTTCGCGTCGCAGGTAGGCGCTGGGCGTGAGGCCGGACCAGCGGCGGAAGGCTCGCGCGAACACCTTCTCCGACTCATAGCCCGCCTGCTCGGCGATATGCGCCGGATGCAGCGCGCCGGCTTCGAGCTGCTCGGCCGCCAGCGCCATGCGGTGGGCGGTGAGGTAGCCGATCGGGGTGTCGCCGACCAGCGTCTTGAAGCGTGCGCAGAAGCGCGAGCGTGACATCGCCGCCTCGCTGGCCAACTGCTCCACGCTCCACGCCTGCTGCGGCGCGCGGTGGATACCCATGATCGCGCGCGCGATCGCCGGATCGGTCAGCCCGCGCAGCCAGCCCGGGTCTTGCGCCGCCTGGTGGCCGAGCCGTTCGCGAAGGATGTTGACCAGCAGCAGTTCGCCCATGCGCCCCGCCGAGAGCCGCCATCCAGGACGGCGGTCGAGCGTTTCCATGATGAGCGACTGCATGGTCGTCGCGAGGCATCCGGCCATCGGCATGTCGCTTTCGCGGATGTGGATCAGCGGCGGCAGCATGCGGAAGACCGAATGGCGGCAGTACGCGGAGAACCACAGCAGCGCCGAGAAGATTTCGGTCGTCTCGCCGCCACCACCGTGGCTGAAGACCAGCGGGTTCTCGTCCTTCGGACCGTCGGCGTGCTGCGCGATGAGTTCCGAAAAAGGTTCGACCGGGGCATCCGGCGACGAGGACATGGTGTGCGCCACGCCGAGCGGGAGCATCACCAGATCGCCGCTCTCGACCCGGATCGGCTTGCCGCCATGGAGCCGGATCCAGTAAGGCGCGCCCCGGGACAGCCGGATCATCGCGCCCGGCACGCCGTCCGAGTGCAGCCCCCAAGGCGCGCCGAGCGAGAAGCGCGCGGTCACCGCGCGTTCCGATCGGCAGATGGCGAGCACTTCGCTCAGGACGTCCAAGATTCGCTGCTCCGGCGGCCGGTGCGTAGGGGTGGGATGAATCGTGCCTCTTTGCGGACGCACGGCGGTTGAGGCTCGGCGGCCCTTTCCGAAGAATCGACCCACCTCATCGGGAAGCGATCTTGACATATCGACTTCCCCATTCCTCACACAACTGGAGACACCATGGGTCAATTGAAAATCGGCATCGTCGGCGCGGGCATCGGCGGTCTGGCGGCAGCGAACGCGCTGCATCAGGCGGGGCACGACGTCGTCGTCTTCGAACAGGCGAAGCAGTTCTTCCGCGTCGGCGCGGACATCAACCTCACGCCGAACGCGGTCCGGGCGCTGGACGGACTCGGTCCCGACATTGCCCGCGCGGCGCGCGATTCGGGCGCTCGCCCCACGCATCGCATCAGCCGCATGTGGGACACCGGCGAGGAGACCTCGCGCCTGCCGATGAGCGACGAAGCCGAACGCAAGTACGGCGCACCGCAGCTCACGATCCATCGCGCCGATCTGCTCGCGGCGCTGGCCGACGCGTTTCCGCTGGATCGCGTGCGCTTCGACAAGCGCGCCGAATCGATCGTGGCGACCGACAAGGGCGTGAGCATCCGTTTCAAGGACCAGAGCGAAGCCACCGAACTCGACGTGCTGATCGGCGCCGACGGCATCCACTCCGTGGTGCGCAATGCGATGTTCGGCGCGGAGAGCCCGCGCTTCACCGGCGTGGTCGCCTTCCGTGCAGTGGTGCCGACCGAGCGCGTCAAGGACGTGCCGAACATCGCCGCCTTCACCAAGTGGTGGGGCCCGACGGCGGAAAGCCAGATCGTGACCTTCCCGCTCAACCAGGGGCGCGACACCTTCATCTTTGCCACCACCGCGCAGGATTCGTGGCACGAGGAATCGTGGACTACCGCCGGCAGCGTGGAGGAGCTTCGCGGCTTCTATGCCGACTTCCATCCCGATGCGCGCGCGCTGCTCGATGCCTGCGACACGGTGCTCAAGACAGCGCTGTACGAGCGCGATCCGCTCAAGAACTGGTCCAACGGCCACATGACGCTGGTGGGCGATGCGTGCCATCCGATGATGCCGTTCATGGCGCAGGGCGCTGGCATGGCGATCGAGGACGCGGTGGTGCTGTCGCGCAATCTCGCGGACGTCAGCAACGCGGCCGACGTGCCGGCCGCACTGGCGCGCTACGAAGCCATGCGCATCGAACGCGCGAGCAACATCCAGATCGGTTCGCGCGGCAACCAGTGGCTCAAGTCCGGCGGCAACGCCGACTGGGTCTACGGCTACGACGCCTGGGCAGCGCCGATGGCGTGACGATCAATCGGCCCTGAGCCGGCCGACTTCGGTGACACTGCGAGGCGTTCAAGCAACTAGCGCCGCCGCACCATGCCTGATATCCGATCCGATCTGGCCAAGATCACCTTTGGCGTCCTGAGCATTGCGCTCCTCATCGCGTCGTCGCTCTGGATCCTCCGCCCGTTCCTCGGCGCCACGATCTGGGCCGCGATGGTGGTCGTGGCGAGCTGGCCGGCGCTGCTGTGGTTCGAGGAGAAGCTCTGGCGCCGCCGCAGCCTCGCGGTGCTGGTGATGGTGCTGATCCTGCTGCTGCTGTTCGTGCTGCCGCTGACGATGGCGATCTCGACCATCGCCGCGAACGCCGACGAGGTCTATTCGTGGTTCAAGGCGCTGATCAGCCGGGGGCCGCCAGAGCTGCCGGCGTGGCTCGCCGGCCTGCCCTTCGTCGGGCCGAGGTTGACCGCAGCCTGGAACGCGCAGGTCGCCTCCGGTGTGTCCGGGCTCGAATCCCAGGTTGCGCCCTATGCCAAGCAGGTGACCGGCTGGTTGTTCGCGCAAGCGGGGGTCGTGGGCGCGCTGACGCTGCAGTTCCTGCTCACGGTCGTCATCGCGGGCCTGATGTATGCCCAGGGCGAAGCCGCGGCGGCCACGATGCGGCAGTTTGGCCGCAAGCTCGGCGGCGAGCGCGGCGAGGGAGCGGTCGTGCTGGCCGGCAAGGCGATCCGCGGCGTCGCGCTCGGGGTGGGCGTGACGGCGATCGTGCAGGCCGTCATGGGCGGCATCGGCCTGGCGATTGCCGGCGTGCCCTTCGCGGCCCTGCTGACCGCGGTGATGTTCATGTTCTGCATCGTGCAGATCGGCCCTACGCTGGTGCTGGCGCCGGCGGTGGTCTGGGTGTTCTGGAGCGGATCGACCGGCTGGGGCATCTTCCTGCTCGTCTGGACCATCATCGTCGGGACGATGGACAACTTCCTGCGCCCCTGGCTGATCAAGCGCGGCGCGGATCTGCCGCTGCTGCTGATCTTCGCGGGGGTCATCGGCGGGCTGCTCGGCTTCGGGCTGGTCGGGATCTTCGTCGGGCCGGTGCTTCTGGCGGTGTCGTACACCCTGATGGTCGCCTGGCTGGACGATCCGGAGCCGCTTTCGGTCCCGGTCAAGTAAAAAGTCACAAAAAGATACAGGCGCGTTCCTACGCTGTGACGACGGATATTGAAACTGGTGCGTTGATTGCTATCTAACGATCATGAACGCTATCGATATCCTCACAGGACCCGCAATGCAAATGCTCTACGACTCCGACTCCTTCGTCGTCGTGCACGTGCAGCCGACTGAAGGCGATGCGCCGGTGGCACCGAATGTCCCTGCGCTGGCGCGCCACGGCTTCGAAATCGTCGACAAGCGCTCGGGCAAGGAGGTCTATCTCGATGGTTCCTGGGCCGAGCTCTTCCAGCAACAGATCGCCGCCTGGCAGCTCAATACGCCCACGCAGGAAGAAGTCGAAGACACCCTGGAAGGCTACGCCGAACTGGCGCACACCCCAGTCCTTGTGCACTGACATCGCACCTTTCGGGAGCGCCGCGGCGCTCCTTTTCATTTGCGCGCACGCCGGGGCATAGTACGGAATGCCCATTCTTCGCAGCCGCGCCCTCCATCGCCTTGTTCCCCTCGTCGGCGCCGCCATGCTCGTGGCCTGCGCGACTTCGCCGTCCACCGATGCGCCGACCGCGCGTCGCGTCGATGCGCTGATGCCGGTCGATGCACTGCTCCTGGGCGAACAGCACGACGCGCCGGAACATCAGGTGATCGAGCGCGAAACCGTCGAGGCGCTTGCCGCCAAGGGCCGGCTCGCCGCCCTGGCGATCGAAATGGCGGAGGAAGGCAACGCGACGGGCTACCTGCCCCGCGATGCGACCGAGGAACAGGTCAAGACCGCCCTCAGCTGGAACGAGAAGGCCTGGCCCTGGAGTGCCTACGGGCCCGCCGTGATGGCAGCAGTACACGCGGGCGTGCCGGTAGTGGGCGCAAACTTGCCGCGCGAGCACATGAAGGATGCGATGGCCGACGTATCGCTCGACGCCCAACTGACTGCCGAAGCGCGCACCGCGCAGCAGGACGCCGTGCGCGCCGGCCATTGCGACTTGCTGCCCGAATCCCAGATCGTGCCGATGACCCGGATCCAGATCGCGCGCGACCGAGCCATGGCCCAGACGATCGTCAAGGCACGTGCGCCCGGCAAGACGGTGCTGCTGGTCAGCGGCGCCGGGCACACGAACAAGGCGCTCGGCGTGCCGCAGCACCTGCCGAACGACGTGTCGGTCAAGGTGGTGCAGATGCAGGCCGGCGCGCCGCGCGGCACCACGGACATCTTCGATGCCGCATGGCCCACACCGCCCGTGCCTGAGAAAGACTACTGCGCGGAGCTCCGCCCGCCGGTCAAGCGTGCTTCTTGATCGAATCCGCCAGCGTGTTGACCAGCGTGTCGATGTGCGACTTCTCGACCACGTACGGCGGCGCGATCACCAGCACGTCGCCCGCCGGCCGGACCAGCGAACCCTTGTGGAAGCAGTCGAGGAAGATTTCGTAGGCCCGCTTGCCCGGCAGGCCCGCGATCGGCGCGAGTTCCACTGCCGCCGCCAGACCCAGGCTGCGGATGCCGATCACGTTGGGGAGCCCCTTGAATGCGCTGTGGAAGGCATCGCCGAGCACCTTGCCCATTTCGCCGGCGCGCTTGAATAGCTGCTCCTTCTGGAACAGCTCGAGCGTCGCGATCGCCGCCGCGCAGGCCACCGGGTGGCCCGAATAGGTGTAGCCGTGGAAGAACTCCACGACGTGCTCCGGCGCGGAGGTGTTCATCATCGCGTCGTAGAGCTTGTCGCGGCAGATCACGCCGCCGAGCGGGATCACGCCGTTGGTCACGCACTTGGCGAAATTCAGCATGTCCGGCACCACGCCGTAGTAGTCCGACGCGAAGTTGGTGCCCATGCGACCGAAGCCGGTGATGACCTCGTCGAAGATCAGCAGGATGCCGTGCTTGTCGCAGATCTCGCGCAGCTTCTGCAGGTAGCCCTTCGGCGGGATGTACCAGCCGGCCGAGCCGGCGATCGGCTCCACGATGATCGCGGCGACGTTGCTCGGGTCGTGCAGCGGCAGGATGCGCTGCTCGAGGTCGGCCAGCGCGTCCTCGGCCCACACCGGTTCCTGGTTGTGGATGTAGGCGTGGTTGACCGGGTCGTGGATGAAGCGCATGTGGTCCACGCGCGGTAGGAAGGCCGATCCGAACACCTTGCGGTTGCCCGGGATGCCGCCCACCGACATGCCGCCGAAGCCCACGCCGTGATAGCCCTTCTCGCGGCCGATGAAGACGTTGCGGTGCCCTTCGCCGCGCGCGCGGTGGTAGGCAAGCGCCACCTTGAGCGAGGTATCCGCCGCCTCGCTGCCCGAATTGCAGAACAGCACCTTGTTCAGATCGCCGGGCGCCATCGCGCTGATCATCTCGGCGGCCCTGAAGGCCTTGTCGTTGCTCACCTGGAAGGCGGTCGCGTAGTCGAGCGTGTCGAGCTGCGCCTTGATCGCTTCGTTGATCGGCTTGCGGTTATGGCCGGCGCCCACGCACCAGAGCGAGGAGATGCCGTCGATCACCTTGCGCCCGTCGTGCGTGGTGAACTCCATCCCGTCCGCCGCCACGAAAACCCGCGGGTCTTTCTTGAAGTGGCGATTGGGGGTGAAGGGCAACCACTGGTTGTCCATGCTGAAATCGTTGTAAGCCATGAATCGCTCCTGCGGATGAGTTCTTGCCGGAAAGGGGCATTTTGGCACCGGCATCCCAGTCTGGGCTCCCTGCGACAATCGCCGGGCTTATGACCTCCGCCTACATCCTCACCCTTTCCTGCCCCGATCGCACCGGCATCGTCCACGCCGTCTCCGGCTTCCTGCTCGATCGCGGCGGCAACATCGAAGAAGCGGCGCAGTACAACGACCACGGCACGGGCCTGTTCTTCATGCGCGTGCGCTTCGCCTGCGACCAGAGCGAAGCCGCGCTGCGCGAGCAGATCGCCGAGCTGGCGACGAAGTTCACGATGACCTGGAAGCTCTACGCGGCCGCCGAGCCGATGAAGACGGTCATCCTGGTCAGCAAGGAAGGCCACTGCCTCAACGACCTGCTGTTCCGCTGGAAGAGCGGCCTGCTCGCCATCGACGTGCGCGCGATCATCTCGAACCACCGCGACTTCTACCAGCTCGCGGCGAGCTACAACGTGCCCTTCCACCACATCCCGGTGACGGCGGCCACCAAGGCGCAGGGCGAGGCAAAGCAGCTCGAAATCATCGAATCCGAAGGCGCCGACCTCGTGGTTCTCGCGCGCTACATGCAGATCCTGAGCAACGACCTCTGCACCAAGCTGGCGGGCCGTGCGATCAACATCCACCACTCGTTCCTGCCCAGCTTCAAGGGCGCCAAGCCCTACTACCAGGCGCACGACCGTGGCGTGAAGCTCATCGGCGCAACGGCCCACTACGTGACCGCCGATCTCGACGAAGGCCCGATCATCGAGCAGGACGTGGAGCGCGTCGACCACACCGACACCGTGGAAGACCTCACCGCACGCGGCCGCGACACCGAAAGCCAGGTTCTCGCGCGCGCCGTGAAGTGGCACAGTGAGCATCGTGTGCTGTTGAACGGCCATCGCACGGTCGTCTTCAAGTAGCCCCAACCCGTCCACGCAGGGGGGATTCACCATGAACGCGCCCACCACGCCTCTCCAGCAATCGGCGCTGGAAAAGTCCGAACGGCAGGCCCGGATCGTCCAGGCGCTGCAGCCGCACCTGCCGGCGCATGCGCTGATCTGGAATGCGGAGGACACGGTCCCCTATGAATGCGACGGACTCACTGCCTATCGCCAGCGTCCGCTGGTGGTCGCATTGCCGGAAACCGAAGCGCAGGTCGCAGCCGTGCTCAAGGCCTGTCACGCACTCGGTGTGCCCGTGGTGGCGCGCGGTGCGGGCACCGGGCTCTCCGGCGGCGCGATGCCCAATGCAATGGGCGTGACGCTCTCGCTCGCCAAGTTCAACCGCATCCTCAAGATCGACCCGGTGAGCCGCACTGCGGTCGTGCAGTGCGGCGTGCGCAATCTCGCGATCAGCGAGGCGGCCGCGCCTTTCGGCCTCTACTACGCGCCCGATCCGTCGAGCCAGATCGCCTGCACCATCGGGGGCAACGTCGCCGAGAACTCGGGCGGCGTGCATTGCCTGAAGTACGGCCTGACGCTGCACAACGTCTTGCGTGTGCGCGGCTTCACAGCGGAAGGCGAACCGGTCGAATTCGGCGGCGAGGCGCTCGACTGCGCCGGCCTCGACCTCTTGCCGCTGGTCATCGGCAGCGAAGGCATGCTCGCGGTCACGCTCGAAGTCACCGTGAAGCTCGTCCCCAAGCCGCAACTCGCGCGCTGCATCATGGCCAGCTTCGACGACGTGCGCAAAGCTGGTGATGCAGTCGCTGCGGTCATCGCTGCCGGCATCATCCCGGCGGGGCTGGAGATGATGGACAAGCCCATGACTGCTGCCGTCGAGGATTTCGTGCACGCCGGCTATGACCTCGACGCTGCCGCGATCCTGCTGTGCGAATCCGACGGCACGCCCGAAGAGGTCGAAGAAGAAATCAGCCGCATGACCGAAGTGCTGCGCGGCTGCGGCGCCACCGCGATCGCCTGCAGCGAGAACGAGGACGAGCGCCTCAAGTTCTGGAGCGGCCGCAAGAACGCCTTCCCCGCATCCGGCCGCATCAGCCCCGACTACATGTGCCTGGATTCGACGATCCCGCGCAAGCGGCTCGCCGACATCCTGCTCGCGATCCAGGACATGGAGAAGAAATACAACCTGCGCTGCTGCAACGTCTTCCACGCAGGCGACGGCAACCTGCATCCGCTGGTACTGTTCGATGCCAACGACCCGGACGAACTGCACCGCTGCGAACTGTTCGGCGCCGACATCCTCGAAACGAGCGTCGCGATGGGCGGCACCGTGTCGGGCGAGCACGGCGTGGGCGTCGAAAAGCTCAACAGCATGTGCGTGCAGTTCACGCCCGAAGAGAACGAGCAGATGTTCGGCATCAAGCGCGCGTTCGACCCGACCGGTGTGCTCAACCCCGGCAAGGTGATCCCGACGCTGCAGCGCTGCGCCGAATACGGCAAGCAGGTCTTCCGCGCCGGCCAGCCGCAGCCCTTCGCGGACATTCCGCGTTTCTGAGCATGAAGGGACTGCAAGGCTTGGCCTGGTTGCTGGTGTTCCAGTCGATTGGCGAAGTTCTTTCGCGCGGGCTTTCGCTGCCCTTCCCCGGTCCGGTGCTCGGCATGATGCTGATGCTCGTGGGCCTGCGCTTCCCGGTCGTTCGCGAACCCGTCGCCGAATGCGCGGGCTTTCTGCTCACGCACCTGTCGCTGCTCTTCGTGCCGGTCGGTGTCGGCGTCATGACGCATCTCGCACTGCTCAGCCAGTACGGCGGCCGCATGCTGATCATCATCGCGTTGTCGACGTGGATCGGGCTCGGCGTCACTGCACTGGTGCTCTGGTGGCCCGACCGCAAGAGCGAACCGCGAAACGAGCCCTGAGGATCACCGTGCCGCGCTTCGTCGAACTCTGGATCTATCTTTCCGCCACGCCGCTCTTCGGCCTCACCGCGACGCTGGTCGTCTATCTGATTGCAACGGCGATTTACGCGCGACTCGGTGGCGCGCCCTGGGCCAATCCGGTGCTGTGGTCGGTGATCGTGCTGGCGGGCGGCCTGCTGCTCACGCGGGTGGACTACCAGACCTATTTCGCGGGTGCGCAGTTCATCCACTTCCTGCTGGGCCCGGCGGTGGTCGCGCTTGCATGGCCACTGTGGCAGCGTCGCGCCGAACTGCGCGCGCGCTTCGGCCGGATCTTGCTTGCATCGCTGCTCGGCGGCGCAGCAGCCGGCGGTTCGGCGGTCGCCCTGGGGTGGGCGCTCGGATTGCCGCATGACGTGGTGCTGTCGCTCGCACCGAAGTCGGTGACCGCACCGGTCGCGATGGGCATCTCGGAAAAGATTGGCGGCATTCCCGCGCTCTCGGCGGTCTTCGCGGTGCTCACCGGAATGATCGGCGCGCTGTCGGGCAAGTATCTGTTCGACATGCTGCGGATCAGCACCAGCCCCACGGGCTTTGCGGCGCGCGGCTTCGGCCTGGGCACTGCCGCACATGGCATCGGCGCTGCACGTGCCTTGCACGTCAACGCCGATGCGGGTGCCTACGCAGGGTTGGCACTGGGCATGCAGGTAGTGCTGGCTGCACTCCTCATGCCCCTGGTGTTCCGCCTGTTCTAGCTACGGTTCGGATCGTTCGGACGGCGGTCGTACCGGTTCGGCACGCCGTCGCGGTCGTTGTCCCAACGGCCGGACTGGTATTCCCAGCGGCCATTGTGTTCACGCCATTCCGGTGAGCGATAGGCGTAGCCAGGACGTTCGCGCATCCAGTTGCCGTTGTTCCACACATAGCGATGGCCGTTCCACTCGTAGTGGCCCGGCGCCCAGACATAGCCCCGACGCGGCGGCGGGACAGGTTCATGACGCGGCGGCGGCGGTGCGACCTGCACCGAGATCACCGGCTGCGCCATCGCGCTGGTCGGCGCCATGACTGCAGTACCAAGCGTCAGGAAAGATGCGGCTCCCATGACCAGGGTGACAGCGAGTTTTTTCATGGAGGACTCCTTTGAGTTGCTGGAGCCTTCATCCTCCATGCGCCATGTGAACTGTTTGTAAGTCTGTGACGAAGTGTTGTGTAGAGCTGTGTCTTCCCTCGTCGACGGCGCCACGGCCCGTAGGCCTAGTCCTGCAATCCGCGTAGATCGATGACGTCGGCCATCGCCGCATGGCCGACCTTGCCCGGATGCAAGTGGTCGCCGCTGTCGTACACCGGGTTCAGCGCGAGCGGATTCGCGGGGTCGCGCAACGCGGCATCGAAGTCGACGACGGTATTGACATCGAAGCGCCCGCGAATCCAACGGTTCAGCGTCTGCCGGCGCAGTTCCTTTTCCGCGCTCCAGTAGATCGCGCCCTGAAAGGGCAGGAGCGTGCCCAGCAGGACCTTCACGCCCTTCCCGCGCGCCTCCGCAATCAGCTGCTGCAGGCCGGCCGCGAGCTGCTCCGCCGATGGCGGTCCCAATACCGGGGGCGACTCGCCCGCCGGCATGCTCATGCCGATGTCGTTGATGCCGATGAGGATGATCACGTGCGTGACGCCGCTCTGCCCCAGCGCATCGCGCCGGAAGCGATCGATCGCGCGCGGTCCGATGCCGTCGGTGAGCAGCCGGTTGCCCGAGATACCGGTGTTGAGCACCGAATAGAAGCCCGCCGTGCGCGGCTGCCCTCGCAGGCGCACCGCGAGCCGCTCGGGGTAGCGCGCTGCCGCTTCCTCGATGCCTGCGCCTTCGGTGATCGAATCGCCGAAAGCGACCACGACCCGCGCGGGCGACGATCGCGCGACATCCAGCCCGGTCACGATGTGATTCCACATCGACCGGGTCGCATCGGGCCATGCGGGCCGCCGCACCTGATCGCCCGCGGCGATCCACGTCGCGCCCGGCGTGAGCATGTGCACGGTCGCGAAAGGCATCGGCGCGTCGATGTGAAAGCTCACCATCAACGAGCGCGCGGGATCGACGTCCAGCCGCACCGGGTCGCTCCATGCCTCCGCACCCGGCGCGATGGTGATGCCGGCGCGGCCGCCGAATCGCAGGTTGCGCAACGTGGAAGGCGACACCGATGCCGCGCCGGTGCCGACGGCCACGGTCGCCGAGGCGATGTGCAGGGGCGTCTTGCCGAAGAGGTTGGAGAACCGGATGCGCAACCTTTGGCCGCCCAGAGTCGGCTGCAATTGCTGGCGCAATGTCTGGTCGGCCAGCGAAGAAGGCGCGGGCTGCTTCGGTACCGCCCACGCCGGCGCGAGCGCGAAGTCCTGCGGCGCTGCCGCCCAACTTGCAACCCAGTGCGTTTCAGCGCGAGGTGCGCGCGACTGGGCCTGCGCCTGCGGATGAACCAGCAGGAGGCCCAGCAACAACAAACCGATGAATCGACGGAAGGCGTTCATGCGCAAGAGCCTCGCAGTGTAGGGAACACCTGCGAAGCGTGCGCTTCACCAGGTGTCGACGTAGGCCGTCGCCTCGCGCTTCGAACTGGCCGCCGACGCCAGGCCACGCACCAGCCATGCGCGCGTGTCGGCCGGATCGATCACCGCATCGATCTCCAGCGTCTGCGCCATGTGAATCGCTTCGCCATTCGCGTATTGCTGTGCGACCAGCTTCTTGAAGAGCGCATCGCGCTCCGGCCCTTCCGCGGCGGCTTCGAGTTCCTTACGGAAACCGAGGCGCACGGCACCTTCGAGTCCCATCGCGCCGAATTCGCCGGTCGGCCACGCGACTGTGAACACCGGCGCATCGAAGCCGCCGGCGGTCATCGCCTGCGCGCCGAGGCCGTAGCCCTTGCGCAGCACCACCGCGAAGTAAGGCACACGCAGATGCGATGCGACCATGAACATGCGGCACACATGACGAACCTGCGCCTGAGCTTCGACCTCCGGGCCGACCATGAAGCCGGGCGTATCGCACAGCGACACCAGCGGCAGGCCATGCGCATTGCAGAGCTGCATGAAGCGCGCCGCCTTGTCGGCCGCCTCGACATCGATCGCCCCGCCGAGATGGTGCGGGTTGTTCGCCAGCAGCCCCACCGGCTTGCCCTCGATGCGCGCGAGCGCAGTCACGATGCCGGCGCCGAAGCCGGCGCGCAGTTCCAGCAGCGAGCCGGTATCGACCACACCCCGCATCGCCGCGCGCACGTCGTACACCCGCAGCCGGTTCTCGGGCACCGCATGGCGCAGCGCACGCTGGTCGGCGCATTCCCAGTCGCTCGTCGGCCCCTGGAAGTAGGAGAGGTATTGCTTCGCCGCCGCGACCGCTTCGGTCTCGTCCTTCACGAGGATGTCGATCACGCCGTTGCGCGACTGCACGCTGCTCGGCCCGATCTGCTCGGGCGCGAAGGTGCCGAGGCCGCCGCCTTCGATCATCGCGGGGCCGCTCATGCCGATGTTGCTGGCCTCGGTCGCGATGATCACGTCCGCGCAACCCAGCAACGCCGCATTGCCGGCGAAGCAGCGTCCATGCACGATGCCGACGACCGGCACCTTGCCCGACAACGCGGCGAACTGGCTGAAGGTGTGGTTGTTCAGGCCCGCGACGATCGGCATGTCGGTGTCGCCCGGCCGTCCGCCACCGCCTTCGGCGAACAGCACCACCGGCAACTGCAGCTGGTGCGCGATGCCCAGCATGCGGTCGGTCTTGTGGTGATTGCGCATGCCCTGCGTGCCGGCAAGCACGGTGTAGTCGTACGACATGACCACGCAGCGCGATTTCTCCGCGCCGAACTGCTTCGCGTTGATGCTGCCAATGCCGGTCACCATGCCATCGGCGGGCGTGTTGGCGATCAGGTCTTCGAGCGAACGGCGGCGCGTCTGCGCGGCGATGGCCAGCGCGCCGTATTCGGTGAAGTTGCCGGGATCATCGGCCAGCTCGCACAAGTCCGCGATGTTCTCGCGCGCAGTGCGGCCGCCCTGCGTGTGGCGCTTCGTCACGGCGGCGGTGCGGTTCGCATCGAGCGTGAACGCGTGTCGATCGATCACCTTCTGCAGATCGGGCCGGATCGCGTCGAGGTCGTGCTCGGCGCGTGCCTCGGCTTCGATCGAATGCGCATCGACCGGCTCCAGCTTTACCAGCGACTGGCCTTCGACGAGGTAGTCGCCCGGCTCGGCGAGCAGCGCAACCACGCGGCCGGCCGCAGGTGCATGCAGCAGGTGCTCCATCTTCATCGCTTCGAGCACGCCGATCTGGGCACCGGCCGGGACCACGTCACCGACATCGACTTCGAACTGCACGAGCTTCGCGGGCATCGGCGCCTTGACGCGAAGTCCGTCTTCGTCGTCCTGCTGCACGCTGGCCTCGGCGTGAACGGCTGCCGGCCGCGCATGCTTGGCGACCGCTGCATCGATGTGCGCGGCGGACGCGAGCAGGTCCGCAAGATGCGCCTCGACGAAGCGCGTGTGCACCGCCTGAGTGGCGAACTCGGGCCGCGTTCCGATCGCGCGCAGGAGCGACAGATTGGTCGCAATGCCGTCGACATGGCACTCTTCGAGCGCACGCAGCGATCGCCTCACTGCATCGGCGAAACGCGGCGATGCCGAGTGCACGATGAGCTTGGCGAGCAGCGTGTCGTAGTGCGGCGAAGGCGCGAGCCCCGCATAGCCGTGCGAATCGACGCGCACGCCAGGCCCTGCCGGCAGGTCGAATCGCGTCAACGTACCACCCGACGGACGGGCGTTGCCTTGCGCATCGAGCGTCTCGGCGTTGATGCGCCATTGGATCGCGAAGCCGCGCTGCGGTGCGGTGCGCGTGATGTCGATGCCCAGATCCGCAAGCGTCTGCCCGCTCGCGATGCCCACCTGGAGTTGCACCAGATCGAGGCCGGTCACCGCTTCAGTCACCGTGTGTTCGACCTGAAGACGCGGATTGGCTTCGATGAAGACGAAGGGCAGCGAGGCCGAGTGTTCGTCCACCAGGAATTCGAACGTGCCAAGACTCTGATAGCCCACCGCCTTTGCCATGCGAAGCGCGGCCTGCGTCACTTTCTCGCGCAGCGCTTCAGGCAACGAAGGGCTCGGCGCGATCTCGACCAGTTTCTGGAATCGGCGCTGCAGCGTGCATTCGCGTTCGCCCAGGCTCGCGACAGCATGCCCGTCGCCGAGCACCTGCACTTCGATATGGCGCGCGTTGCGCATCAGGCGTTCGACGTAGACGCCTTCGACGCCGAACGCGGCCTTCGCTTCAGACATGCAACGCGCATGGGCCTCGGGCAGATCGTCGACGTTCAGCACCGCGCGCATCCCGCGGCCGCCGCCACCGCCGATGGCCTTCACCATCACGCCGGCACCTTCCGCTTGCTGGGCCGCAAAGAAGGCCTGGGCTTCAGCCAACGTCACCGCACCTGCGCTCCCGGGCATCACCGGCACGCCGCACTGCTCGGCCAGCGCGCGAGCACGCGCCTTGTCGCCGAAGAGCGCAAGCTGGTCAGGCGTCGGGCCGATGAAGCGCAGCCCCGCGTCGGTGCAAGCCTGCGCGAAATCGGCGCGCTCGCTCAGGAAGCCATAGCCGGGGTGCACCGCATCACAGCCCTGCGCGCGCGCAATCGCGATCAGCGCGGCCGTGTCGAGATACGCCGACGGCCCGGTGGCGGACAAGGGCACTGCCACGTCGGCCAGCTGCACATGCAGTGCCGCGGCGTCGTCCTTCGCATGCACCGCGACACTCGCGATGCCCAGGTCGCGCAGCGCGCGCACCAGCCGCACCGCGATCTCGCCGCGGTTGGCAATCAGAACTCTTTTCAGCATTCGATCAATCCTTCAGCAGCCGGCGCAGCACCTTGCCCGCGCCGGTTGTCGGCAGAGCGTCGATGAAGCGCACCACGCGCGGTGCCTTGTAGTTCGCCATGTTCTCGCGCGACCACGCGACGAGGCCGTCCGCATCGATGTCGGCGCCGGGCTTCTTCACGATGAAGGCCTTGACCACTTCGCCCTTCTCCGCGTCCGGCTGCGCCACAACGGCTGCCTGTGCCACAGCGGGGTGCTTGATGAGGATGGTCTCGACCTCTTCGGGGAAGACGCTGTAGCCCGAGACCTTGATCATTTCCTTGAAGCGGCCGATGAAGGTCAGGTAGCCGTCGGCATCGAGCTTGCCCATGTCGCCGGTGTGCACCCATCCGTTGCGCAGGGTCGCCGCAGTGGCTTCCGGCTTGTTCCAGTAGCCCTTGAAGGTGCCGGGGCTGGTGAGCACGATCTCGCCGATCTCGCCCGTCGGCTTGTCCGTTCCGGTATCGGGATCGATGATGCGGATGGTCACGCCGGGCACCGCGACGCCCTGCGTGCCCCAGCGCGGCGCATGGTGCGGCGTGTAGGTGTCGCAGGTGTGGCTTTCGCTCAGGCCATAGGCGGCCTCGAACGAGCTGCAGTTCTTCGCGAAGCTGCGCCATTGCTGCGCGAGCGGCTCGGTGAAGGCGATGCCGAAGCTGGTCACCGGGTTCATGCGCAGGCTCGACAGATCCATGTCGGCAATGCCCGGCACCTGCATGCACGCGACATTCATCGGCGCGATGCTGTACCACCAGGTGACCCTGTAGCGCTCGATCGCCTGCAGCGCGGCGCGCGGTTCGAAGCGATGCAGCAGCACCGAAGTTGCACCGGTGAACACAGGCACGTTCACGCCCATCAGCATGCCGGCGATGTGATACAGCGGCGCGATCGACAGCAAAACATCGTCGCCTTTGACGCCATTGCAATCCGCTGCGGCGCGCGTTTTGAAGAGGGCGTTGCCGTAGCTGAGCATCGCGCCCTTGGGCAGGCCGGTGGTGCCGGACGTGTAGGTCATGAGCGCGACGTCGTCGAGCGACACCTCGACCGGCGCAGGGCGTGCGCCGCTCTTCATCACCGCGAGGAAGTCTTCGCATCCGGCGGGCACGCTGCGCGCTTCCTTCTGGGCCGCCGCCAATTCCGCTGGCAGATCGAGCGTCGAAGACGATGGCAGCAAGTCCGCGTAGTGCACCGCGAATACATGTTCGAGCGCGCTCGTCGCACGCACCTTGTCCACCACCGGCAGCAACGACGATGCCGCGACGATCACGCGTGCCTTGAGGTCGTTCACCTGGTAGGCCAGTTCGTGCTCCTTGTTGAGCGGGCCGCTCGGGCAGACGATCGCGCCGATCTTCTGGATGCCGTAGTGGGCAACGAGGTACTGCGGGCAGTTGTTGAGGAAGAGCACCACTGGTTCGCCCTTCTTCACGCCGATCGCCTGCAGCCTTGCGGCGAAGGCATCGCTCGCCGCGTCGAGCTCGGCATAGCTCATCGCATGGCCGTACCAGATGCAGGCCGGATGGCTGCCGCGCTCGCGCGCATGCGTGCGGAGGTACTCGTGCAGGGGCTGCTGCGGGCGGTCGGGAAGCTGGGTTGTCTCCATGGCGTCACTCTCACAGGGTTATCGATAGGGTTGGCCGCTTGCCAACTGCCGCATGGTGCACGAACAATCCTACCCATGGGTATAACTTCGGCGACACCGCACAAACCCTCTGAGCAAGGCCCTCCGCCTGCCGCGCGGCCCGACCGGCCGCAGGGCACGGGCCGGCAGCGCACCGCCACCGCGGGCACCGATGTGCAGCGCGAGCGCATCCTGCAAGCCGCCACGCATCTCTTCGCGACGCAGGGCTATGCCAACACCACGATGGCGCAGATCGTGCGCGCACTGGACGCGACCAAGCCCTTCGTCTACTACTACTTCCGCGACAAGCAGGAGATCTTCGAAACGCTGTCGTGGCGGCCCGCGGTCGATTGCTTCACTGCGCTGGACTTCGCGGCGAACGACCCGCGCCCCGCGGTCGAGAAGGTCAAGGAAGGCATCGAGCGGCTGATCCGCGCGACCATCTCGCACTACCCAGCCGCCTTCTTTGCCTACAAGGAGCCGCAGGTGTACCGGCCCGAGTACCTCGAGGCCCAGAAAAAGCTCGCGCATCACTTCTACGACCAGCTCTTCCCGCTGCTGGAGCAGGCACGAAGCGACGGTGACCTCGACTTCGACGAAACCAAGATCACCGCCTACGCGGCGCTGAGCCTGCCCGGCTTTCTCTTCAGTTGGTACAAGCCCGACGGCCGGTTCTCGCCGGAAGAGATGACGGCAAAGCTTTCGAAGCTCGCATGGCGCGTGATCGGCCTGCGCGAGCGCACCTGACCTTTCCAAACCTACCGGAGACAGTTCATGAAGTTCCCCCTTCTGCTCGCGCCCGTGGCGGCCGCAGCGCTCCTCACCATCGGTTCGGCGCACGCGCAGCAGCAGACCTACAAGATCGCCTACATCGACCCGCTCTCGGGGCCCTTCGCCAACGTGGGCGAGCTGATGCTCACGCACACGCAGTTCGCGATCGAGGACATCAACGCCAAGGGCGGCGTGCTCGGGGGAACCAAGCTGCAATTGCTTCAGTTCGACAGCAAGCTCTCCGCGCAGGAGAGCCAGAGTGCGCTGCAGGCCGCGATCGACCAGGGTGCGCGTGCGATCGTCACCGGCGGCTCGGGCTCGTCGGTGGTGAGCGCGATCGTGCAGGCGGTGAACAAGTGGAACCAGCGCAATCCGGGCAAGGAACTGCTGGTGCTCAATCATTCGTCGATCGACCCCGAACTCACCGGCAAGTCGTGCAGCTTCTGGCACTTCCAGACCGATGCGAACACGGCGATGAAGATGAAGGCCATCGCCAACTACATCAAGAAGACGCCGGAGGTGAAGAAGGTCTACCTGCTGAATCAGGACTACGCGCACGGCAAGCAATGGGCCAGCTACGGCCGCCAGCTCGTCGGCCTCGCGCGGCCCGACATCCAGTTCGTCGGCGAGACGCTGCATCCGATCGGCCGGGTGAAGGACTTCGCGCCCTATGTCGCGAACATCCGCCAGTCGGGCGCGGATTCGGTGATCACCGGCAACTGGGGCCAGGACATGACGCTGCTGCTCAAGGCCGCGGGCGATGCGGGCTACGACCTGCACTACTTCAACCACAGCGCAGGCGCGGTGCCGGGCACGGTGCTCGCGGTGTCGCAAGCCAAGCTCGGCCAGTTGACCTGGGTCGCCGAATGGCACCCGGGCCAGGCCGATTCGCCCAAGGTCGATGCGCTCGCCAAGGCCTACAAGGCCAAGACGGGCAAGGACTTCCTCGCGCCGCGCATCGACATGACGCCGCGCCTGCTGGCCGCCGCGATCAACAAGGCCGGCAGCACGGACACGCCCAAGGTCGCGCACGCCCTGGAGAACCTCACCTTCGATTCGGTGGTCGGCCCGGTTCGCATGCGCGCCGAAGACCATCAACTGCTGATCCCGCAGGTGGTCAACACCATCGCGCCGGTGGACGGCAAGACGGTGAAGGTCGGATGGGAAGGCACCAACTACGGCTTCCGCACCGACGCCATCTACAGCGGCAACGAACTCGCGCAGGGCACGGACTGCAAGATGGCGCAGCCTTGACCGTCAAGACGCGGTGGCGTTAGTGCTGTACCGTTCGGTATCGCACGTCCGCATCCACGGAGGCCACCGCTCATGACTGGGACCCTGCAACTCATCGGCGCACCGACCGACATCGGCGCCAGCACGCGCGGCGCCGGCATGGGGCCCGATGCCCTTCGAGTGGCCGGCCTCGCGCAGATGCTCGCGCGACTTGGCTTCGAGGTGGTGGACCAGGGCAATCTCTCCGGACCCGCAACGCCGTGGATCGCGCCGACGACCGAGCTGCATCACCTCGACGAAGTGGTCACCTGGAACCGGGCGGTCTACGACGCGGTCGATGCCGCGCTCACCGCCAACCGCCTGCCGATCCTGCTGGGCGGCGACCACAGCATCGCGGTCGGTTCGATCAGCGCCATCGCATGGCATGCGCGCCGCCGCGGCAAGAAGCTGCGCGTGCTGTGGCTCGATGCCCACTCCGACGTCAACACCGAGACCACGAGCCCAAGCGGCAACCTGCACGGCATGCCGGTGTCGTGCCTGCTGGGCCACGGCCCGGATGCATTGACGGGCTGGAGCGGCGAACGCGCCGCGCTGGAGCACGATGCGATCCGCTTCATCGGCATCCGCAGCGTCGATGCGCACGAAAAGGCGGCGATTCGCACGATGGGCCTCAATGTGTTCGACATGCGCCACATCGACGAGCACGGCATGCGCACCACGATGACCGAAGCGCTTCAGGACGTGGACGACGACACGCACCTGCACGTGAGCTTCGACCTCGACTGCCTCGACCCCGACTACGCACCGGGCGTGGGCACCGGCGTGCGCGGCGGCCCGACATGGCGCGAGATGCAGCTTTGCATGGAGATGATCGCGGACACCGGACGGCTGTCGTCGCTCGATGTGGTCGAACTCAACCCCGCGCTGGATGTGCGCAACCGCACGGCGGAGGTGGCGGTGGAGCTGATCGAAAGCCTGTTCGGCAAATCGACCTTGTCCCGCTAGTCAGAGCTCGGTGGTCGCCCACGAGGGCTCGGAAACCTCGGCGTCCGGGTCCGAGATGGGCCGCAGCTTGTCGCTCCGGCAGAAGAAGGTCCAGCCTTCGAACATCACGTCGTAGTAGGTGCCCGGCAGATAGGTCCAGTCCGGCGCGTCATAGGGCTCGGAGACGACCTCGACGATCCTGCAGACCGCCCGCTGGGTGAATGGGCTGGCCAAGCAGCTCGGGACCACGTAGCAGAGCGTGCCGATCTTGATCATCCGCGCAGAATCGCACAACGCGGCGGCCGCGCCAAGGGCAGGGACTTGTCAGCCGCGGCTTGGGGAGAGAGGCACCGTTTGCAACTGCAGCGGCACCTCGACCGGCGGACGCGGCGTCGTGACAGGACGAGCCTCAGCCGGCGCAACAGGTTCGACCGACTCGGGCAGGTAGCGCTCGATCAGCGAGAAGAAGCGGTCGTAGAAGCGGTCGTCCGTCAGCGTTTCGCTCGCGACCTTGACCATCGCGTCGTCGCTGGACGAGAACGGCAGCGACAGCGAGCCGATCGCGCCCACGCCGACGCTCGCCGAGTTGTTGACCTTCTTGACGCCGTAGCGGTCCTGCAGCGCGCTCGCAAAAGCGATGGTGCTTCGCGACTTGCCGCCCTCGCGGGCGCAGACCACGCGGAACTCCACCTCCACATGCACCTCGGACGCCGGCTGGAAGCTCTTGCGGCCGGTCACCAGCTCCACGTTGGCCGCCGTGATCATGTAGCCCTGGCTCAGGAGCGCGCGGCGCGCGGCCTCGCAGGTCTGGGCCTCGCCCGCGACGAAGCTGCGGGTGTGGGTGGTGGTGGAGTCGAATTCTTCTGGCTCGTACGTCACGCGCTGGCGTTCGGTGACGCCACAGCCGGAGACGAGGACGGCGACGAGCAACGCAGCCGTTGCTGCAAGGGAAGACGAAGGGCGCATGTCGGCAGGAAGAAAAAGCGAAACGGGAGCAATGCTAGCGGCAAGCCGCCAGCAAGCGGCTCCGCTTGGACATCACGCCGCAGCGGACGTTCCCGTTGACCTACACGATTCAGTCGTCGATGCGAATCACGTGCTGCGCCCTGCTCCGCGTCGCGGCGATCCGGCGCGCGTTGGGCTCGTCGGTGTTCTCCACCCACGCGATGGCCGCGTCACGGCTGCGGCCGAATTGCTCGTGCCGGCGTATGAGGCGCTCTCGCCGCAGCTCGTCGTCCACGTCCACATACCAGGCCTCGTCGAGCAGCGGCGCGGCGCCAGCCCACGCGCCCTCGTCGAGCAGCAGGTAGTTGCCCTCGGTGATGACCAGCTGCGTCTGCGGCAGCACGGCGATGGCGCCGGCGATCGGTTCCTCGATCTCGCGCCGAAACTCGGGCGCGTAGACGATTTCTTCGCGCTGCTCGCGCAGACGCCGCAAGAGCGCGACATAGCCGGCACTGTCGAAGGTGTCCGGGGCGCCCTTGCGGTCGGCCCGGCCGAGACGCCGGAGTTCGACATTCGCGAGGTGAAAGCCGTCCATCGGCACCACCTGCGCGCGGCCGGGCGGCAGCGCATCCAGCAGCGCCTGGGCCAGCGTCGACTTGCCGGACCCTGGCGCGCCAACCAGCCCGAGCAGCCTGCGCTGCCCGCCAGCCAGAAGGCGATCGATGCGCGCCAGCTCGGAGGCCGGCAACTCGATCACGGGTAGAGGCCGCGCTCCTGGCGCGCCATCAGGATCCGGCCAC
This sequence comes from Variovorax sp. Sphag1AA, assembly GCF_014192575.1. Classification (GTDB taxonomy): domain Bacteria; phylum Pseudomonadota; class Gammaproteobacteria; order Burkholderiales; family Burkholderiaceae_C; genus Variovorax. The sequence goes on from NZ_JACHYC010000005.1 coordinate 569,881, forward strand.
AAGCCACCGCGTAGGTCGCGGTGCGCAGGGAGATCTTGTGCTGGTCGGCCTTGTCCCAGATGCTGCTGAACGCATTCATCATGATTCGGTCGAGGCGCTCGTTGATCTCGTCCTCGCCCCAGAAGAAGGACGAGAAGTCCTGCACCCACTCGAAGTAGCTCACCGTCACGCCGCCGGCGTTGCAGATCACGTCGGGCACCACCAGCACGCCGCGGTCGCCGAGGATGTCGTCGGCTTCCGGCACCGTCGGGCCGTTCGCGCCTTCGAGCACCAGCTTCGCCTTGGTCTGCTTGGCGCGCTCGGCCGTGATCTGGCCTTCGAGTGCGGCCGGGATCAGGATGTCGCAGGCCACGTCCCAGAAGGCGTCGTTCGCCACGGTGTCGCCGCCCTTGAAGCCGACGATGCCGCCTTCCTTGCGCGCCTGCTCGATGAGCTTGGGCATGTCCAGGCCCTTGTCATTGACGACGGTGCCGGTGTGGTCCTGCACCGCGACGATCTTCGCGCCCGCTTCGGCGAAGAGTTCGGCCGCCACCGAGCCCACGTTGCCGAAGCCTTGCACCGCGACGCGCGCGCCCTTCAGGTCCATGCCAAGGCGTCGCGCCGCCTCGCGGCCGGTCACGAACACGCCGCGGCCGGTGGCCTTCACGCGGCCGAGCGAACCGCCCAGGTGCAGCGGCTTGCCGGTGACCACGCCGGTCGCGGTGCCGCCCACGTTCATGGAATAGGTGTCCATCATCCACGCCATGATCTGCGCGTTGGTGTTCACGTCAGGCGCGGGGATGTCGCTGTGCGGGCCGATGATGATGCCGATCTCGCTGGTGTAGCGGCGGGTGACTTTCTCAAGCTCCTTCATCGAGAGCTTCTTGGGATCGACGCGGATGCCGCCCTTGGCACCGCCGTAGGGCAGGTTCACCGCCGCCGTCTTGACGGTCATCCACGCGGAGAGCGCCATGACTTCTTCCAGCGTGACATCCGGGTGGAAGCGCACGCCGCCCTTGCCGGGACCACGCGACAGGTTGTGCTGCACGCGATAGCCCTCGAAGTGGGCAATGGTGCCGTCGTCCATCTCGATCGGCACGTCGACGATCAGCGCGCGCTTCGGGCGCTTGAGCGTGTCGACCCAGCGCGCCAGGTCGCCCAGGTACGGCACCACGCGGTCGACCTGCGACAGGTACGTGCCCCACGGGCTGTTGGGGGTCGGATGGACGTAGGAAAGGGAGGAGGAACTCATGGCGGTCTCGTGTTGTTGAACGATAGGCGCGACGATATTCCTCCGCCGCGCGACGCGCCACGGCTATGCGCGTTGCTTTTCCGGTTATGCGCTTGCGGCAAGCAGCGCCGCATTGCCGCCCGCGGCGGTGGTGTTGATGGTGAGCGTCTGCTCCGCGCAGAAACGAAGCAGGTAGTGAGGTCCGCCCGCCTTCGGGCCGGTGCCGCTGAGTCCTTCGCCGCCGAACGGCTGGACGCCGACCACCGCGCCGATGATGTTGCGGTTGACATAGATATTGCCGACATGCGCCCTGGACGCCAGCGCCTGCGCGCGGCTGTCGATGCGTGTCTGGATGCCGAGCGTCAGCCCGAAGCCGAGGCCGTTGACCTGCTCGATCACCGCCTGCGGATCGCCCGACCAGCGCGCGATCTGCAGCACCGGGCCGAAGATTTCCGCCTTGACGCTGTTCACCGATGAAACCTCGTAGGCGCGCGGCGCGATCAGGTTGGGCAGCTCCTGCGCGGGCTCGCTGGGGCCGACGATCACCTTCGCTTCGGCATCCAGGCGCTGCAGGTGCCGCTGGATGCCTTCGAAGGCCTCGCGGTCGATCACCGGGCCGACGTCGGTCGAGAGCAATGCCGGATCGCCCGCCGCCAATTCCTTCGCTGCACCCTGGATCATGGCGATCACGTCGTCGGCAATGCTGTCGTGCACCAGCAGCAGACGCAGCGCCGAACAGCGCTGGCCTGCCGACCGGAAGGCGCTCTGCACCACCGCATCGACCACCTGCTCCGGCAGCGCGGTCGGGTCGACCAGCATCGCGTTGATGCCGCCGGTCTCGGCGATCAGCGGGACGATCGGGCCGTCCTTGGCGGCCAGCGCGCGGTGGATGATCTTCGCGACCTGCGTCGATCCGGTGAACACCACGCCCGCCACGCCCGGCGCGGCCACGAGCGCGGCGCCGACGGTCTCTCCGGCGCCATGCAGCAGTTGAACAGCCTGCGTCGGCACGCCGGCGGCGTGCAGCAGCTTGATGGCTTCGGAAGCGACCGCCGGCGTCTGCTCGGCCGGCTTGGCGAGCACCGTGTTGCCGGTCGCGAGCGCCGCAGCGACCTGGCCCAGGAAGATCGCAAGCGGGAAGTTCCACGGGCTGATGCACACCCACGGGCCGCGTCCGGTGAGCCGCAGTTCGTTGCTTTCGCCGGTCGGGCCCGGCAGCGCGACCGGTCGCATGATGCGTTCGGCCTCGTCGGCGTAGTAGCGCAGGAAATCGACGGCCTCGCGCACTTCGGCGATCGCGTCGGTCCAGCTCTTGAACGCCTCCTTCACCAGCAACGCGCAGAAGCGCGGCAAGGCGGCTTCGAGCGCATCGGCAGCGTGGCGAAGTGCGCCGGCGCGTTGCGACACCGGTGTGTGGGACCACGACCGGAAGCAGGCCGCGGCGCTCGCAACCGCTTCGGCAGCGCGCTGCGGATTGAACTCCGGGACCGTCGGCACTGTGGTCGCGGCCAGCGCGTCGAGCAGTGGCGCGCGCATGGACTCGACCGCCATGTCGACGCCATGGCTGTTGCGCCTTGCGGGCGGCGGTCCGTAAAGCGCCGGCGGCAGTGGCAGCGACGTTTCCTTGTCGAGCCAGAGCGGCGACGACAGGAGTTCGCCCATGCCGACCGACTCGTCGCCGAGCTGGTTCACGAATGACGAGTTCGCGCCGTTTTCGAGAAGGCGGCGCACCAGATACGCGAGCAGGTCCTTGTGCCGCCCCACAGGAGCGTAGACGCGCACCGGCACGCCGGTGCTCTTCATGACTTCGCGATAGATGCCCTCGCCCATCCCGTGCAGGCGCTGCAGCTCGAAGGGCACATCGCCAGCCTGCGCGGCCATCTGCAGGATCGCGGCGATGGTCCCCGCGTTGTGCGTGGCGAACTGCGGATAGATCGCGTCCGGCGCAGCCAGCAGTGCGCGCGCGCAGGCCAGGTAGCTCACGTCGGTGTGATGCTTGTACGTGAAGACCGGGTAGTGCGGCAGCCCAAGCTCCTGCGCGCGCTTGATCTCGGCGTCCCAGTACGCGCCCTTCACCAGCCGGCACATCAGGCGCAGCTTGTATTTGCGCGCGATCGCGGCGATGTGCTCGATCAGTTCGAGCGCGCGCGTCTGGTAAGCCTGCATCGCGACGCCGAAGCCCCGCCACTGCGGGCGTTCGGCCGCAACGCGCGCCGCGAGCGCCGCGAACACATCGAGCGAGAGTTCGAGCCGGTCCACCTCCTCCGCATCAATGGTCAGGTTCAGATGCGCATCGGCCGCCAGTTCGCAAAGCTGCCAGACGCGCGGCACCAGCTCGCGCATCACGCGCTCGCGCTGGGCGTCCTCGTAGCGCGGATGCAGCGCACTGAGCTTGATCGAGATGCCGTCGTTGTCCTCGGGCCGGTCGCCGTTGCCCGCTGCGGCAATCGAGCGGATGGCGTTGATGTAGCTGTCCAGATAGCGCTGCGCATCGGCTTCGGTGCGCGCGCCCTCGCCGAGCATGTCGTAGCTGAAGCGCAGGGCCGCGTGCTTGCGATGCGCCGAACGTGCCTCGGTCATCGCTTCGTCGATCGTCTGGCCGAGCACGAACTGGCGCCCCAGCAGTTGCACCGCTCGCAGCGTCGCGGCGACGACGGTGCGCGCACCCAGTCGCGCCATCAGCCCGGGGCCCGGCTCCGCATCGCCGTTTTCATCCGACAGGTGCGGGAGGAATTTCTTCGACAACGCGATTGCCGACGACGAAAGACGGGCCAGCGTCGAATCTGCCGCGCCTTCGAAGTTGGCCCGGCCCAGTTGGTCGGCCGTCAGCGCGATGGCGGTTTCCGCATCCGGCACGCGTAGCAGCGCCTCGGCCAGTCGCATTAGCGCGAGCCCCTCGGCGCTGGAGATGGGGTATTCGCGCAGCAGGCTTTCCATGGCCCAGAACGGTGGCGGCCGGTCGCGCACCGCGCGAACCCACGGCGTGGCGACGGGCGAGACCGAGGTCCAGTCGAGCGCGCCCTTCAGCGCGGCAAGGCGGTGCGCGACGACGTCGGCTTCGGGGCGGTAGGGGATGGGCAGGCGCATGGCGTGTTCTCGCGTGGAAGGTCGAATGAATGCGATCGTCCGCCTTCTCTCGGCGAGTTATTCACCAAAAATTCGATTGCTAACCGGATAATTCGCCACACATGAGCACCGAAGCAACTGATCTCGACCGCATCGACATGAAAATCCTGAAGGTTCTTCAGGAGGACGGTCGCATCTCGAACCTCAAGCTCGCGGCGGCAGTCGCGCTGTCGCCGACTGCCGTGCTGGCGCGAGTGCAGCGCCTTACGCGCGACGGCTTCATCCTCGGCTACGAGGCGCGCCTCGATCCGCACAAGCTGGGCCGCGGATTCACGGTGTTTGTCGAAGTGCTGCTCGACCGGACCACACCCAACGTCTTCGACGAATTCAAGGCCGCCGTGCAGGTGCGCGACGAGATCATGGAATGCCACATGGTCGCGGGCGGCTTCGATTACCTGCTCAAGACCCGCATGGCCGACATGGCTGCCTACCGCGAATTCGCGGGCACGGTGCTGTGGCAGCTCCCCGGCGTGCGCGAGACCCGGACCTACGCGGTGATGGAAGAGGTCAAGAGCAGCGCGCGGCTTCCGCTGGGTTTCTGAGTCCGGTGATGTAGTCGACGAACACCCGAACCCGCAGTGGCACGAAGCGCCGGTGCGGGTACAGCAGGCTGTGTGGCCGCGAACGGCCGCCGAAGTCCTGCAGCAGTTCGACAAGACGTCCGGCGCGCAGGTCTTCCTCGACGACGAAACGATAGGACTGGAAGACGCCCGCGCCATGCCGCGCGAGCCTGGCGCCGGCGGTCACGTCGTCGGAGCACGCATAGCCGCCGGCCGTCTGCCATTCGATGTCCTGCCCGTCGCGGCGAAACAGCCAGGGGATGCTGCGCCCGCTGCTGGGCAGTTCGAACTGGATGCACTCGTGTTGCGCCAGATCTTCGAGGGACTTCGGGGTGCCGCTGCGCGCGAGGTAGTCGGGCGACGCCACCACGACCAGCGGCGTGTCCTCCAGGTGCCGCGCGATCAGCCCCGAATCGGCAGTGACCCGCGCGCGCACCGCGAGGTCATAGCCCTCCTCGGCGAAATCAATGTTGCGGTTGCTGATGTTGACCTCGACCTTCACGCCCGGATAGCGCGCCCGGAAACCCGGCACGAGCGGGAGCAGACGATAGTGCCCATAGGTGCTCGGCGCGCTGATGCGGAGCAGCCCGGACGGCTCGACCTGATGGCCGCTGACCTCGCGCTCAGCCTCCACCAGCTGGTTGAGCGCCTGCCGGCACTGCTCGAAGTACACGCGCCCCTCTTCGGTCAGCCGCATCTGCCGCGTGGTGCGCACGAACAGCCGCACGCCGATGCGCTCTTCGAGCCGCGATACCGAGCGGCTGACCGCCGCTGGCGTGACGGAGGCGATGTTCGCGGCGGCGGTGAAGCTGCCCTGTTCCGCGGCGAGGCAGAAGAGTTCGATGCTGCCGAGCATCAGGTCGTCGAACTGTCGGTTCATGGGCGATTCATTACGTCATGTATCGATTGATTTGTGTGCAGACTACTTTAAGCGCATCGACCGCATCAATAAAGTCCTGATCAGCCTCTTCGGCTTTTCTTCAACTTTGAAAGGACAGTTCCATGAGCAACATTTCCAAGGTCGCGGTCATCACTGGCGCTTCGAGCGGTATCGGCGCGGCACTCGTCAAGGCTTTCCGCGAAGCCGGCTATGGCGTGGTTGCCAACTCGCGATCGATCGCACCGAGTGCCGATCCGGGCATCGTGGCGATCAGCGGCGACATCTCCTCGCCCGAGACGGCCGAGCGCATCTTCAGCGAAGGCGTCGCGCGCTTCGGACGCATCGACACGCTGGTCAACAACGCAGGCATCTTCACCGCCAAGCCGTTCACGCAGTTCACCGCGGAGGACTGGGCCGCCAACATCGGTACGAACCTGGCCGGCTTCTTCCATGTCACCCAGCACGCGTTGAGGCGCATGGAAGCGCAGGGCTCGGGCCATATCGTCCAGATCACGACGAGCCTCGTGGATCAGCCGATCAATGGTGTGCCGTCGGTGCTGGCGTCGTTGACGAAGGGCGGACTCAATGCCGCGACCAAGTCACTGGCAATCGAGTACGCCTCGCGCGGCATTCGCGTCAATGCGGTGTCGCCCGGCATCATCAAGACGCCGATGCACCCGCCGGAAACCCATGCAGCGCTCAGCGGCTTGCATCCGCTGGGCCGGATGGGGACGATGCAGGAGATCGTCGACGCGGTGCTGTTCCTCGAAAAGGCAGCCTTCGTGACCGGCGAGATCCTCCATGTCGACGGCGGGCAGGCCGCCGGCCACTGGTGAAAAGGAGACGCACATGCCCTACATCAGGATCGAGATCACGCGCGAAGGCGTGACGCCGGATCAGAAGAAGCAACTGATCGCAGGTGCCACGGAGCTGATGGTCCGCGTGCTGAACAAGGACCCAGCCACCACCTTCGTGGTGATCGATGAAGTGGATCTCGACAACTGGGGTGTGGGCGGACTGCCCGTTGCCGATTGGCGGCGCGAGCAGGCCGCCAAGCGCAAGGCGCCAGGCTAGCGCCGTCCGAAGATCGCCGTGCCGATCCGCACCATGGTGCTGCCGGCGGCGATCGCGGCTTCGAGGTCGGCGGACATGCCGAGAGATAGCGTGTCGAGTTCGATGCCGTCCTGACGTATCGCCTCGAACACTCGCGCCGCGGCGAGGAAGAGCTCGCGCTGCGATTCGAAATCCGGCGCGGGTTCGGGGATCGCCATCAAGCCGCGCAGGCGCAAGCGTGGCAACGCCGCCACGGCGCGCGCCAGGGCCAGCGCCTCGTCCGGTGACACCCCGGACTTGTTGGCCCCGGCATCGACATTGACCTGCAGACACACCTGCAGCGGCGGCAGGCCAGCTGGACGCTGCTCCGAGAGACGCTCGGCGATCTTCAGCCGGTCGATGCTGTGCACCCAGTCGAAATGCTCGGCCACCACCCGCGTCTTGTTGCTCTGGAGCGGGCCGATGCAGTGCCATTCGAGGCCGCTGCGCAGGTCATCGAGCTCCTGGATCTTGGCGACGCCTTCCTGCACGTAGTTTTCGCCGAACGCGGTCTGGCCGGCCGCGTGTGCCTCCCGCACCACATCGGCGGGAAAAGTCTTCGAGACCGCAAGCAAGTGCACGCTCGCGGGATTGCGCCCGACGGCCGTGCACGCCTTCACGATCCGCTCCCGAACGTGCTGGAGGTTGTCGCCAATCATCGTCATAATCGTCAAAGCGTATCAAAACGTCACCGAGGAACTGCGTGGACATCACCCAACTGCTGGCCTTCAGCGTCAAGAACAAGGCATCCGACTTGCATCTTTCGTCCGGCCTGCCGCCCATGATCCGGGTGCACGGCGACGTGCGCCGCATCAATGTCGATGCACTCGACCACAAGGCGGTGCACGCCATGGTGTACGACATCATGAGCGACACGCACCGCAAGCACTACGAAGAGTTCCTCGAAGTCGACTTCTCCTTCGAGATCGACGGCCTCGCGCGCTTCCGGGTGAACGCCTTCAATCAGTCGCGCGGCGCGGCTGCGGTGTTCCGGACCATTCCGTCCAAGATTCTCACGCTCGAACAGCTCAACGCGCCCAAGATCTTCGGCGATCTCGCGCTCAAGCCCCGTGGCCTCGTGCTCGTGACCGGCCCGACCGGCTCCGGCAAGTCGACCACGCTGGCGGCGATGATCAACTACCTCAACGAAACCGAGTACGGCCACATCCTCACCGTGGAAGACCCGATCGAGTTCGTGCACGAATCCAAGAAGTGCCTGATCAACCAGCGCGAAGTGGGGCCGATGACGCTGTCCTTCGCGAATGCACTTCGCTCCGCACTGCGTGAAGACCCGGACGCGATCCTCGTCGGCGAAATGCGCGACCTCGAAACCATCCGCCTCGCGATGACTGCGGCCGAAACGGGCCACCTGGTCTTCGGCACGCTGCACACCTCGTCGGCAGCCAAGACCATCGACCGAATCATCGACGTCTTCCCCGGCGAAGAAAAGGAAATGATCCGCGCCATGCTGTCCGAATCGCTGCAGGCCGTCATCTCGCAGACGCTGTGCAAGACCAAGGACGGCCAGGGCCGCGTGGCCGCGCACGAGATCATGCTCGGCACGCCCGCGATCCGAAACCTCATCCGCGAAGGCAAGGTCGCGCAGATGTATTCGTCGATCCAGACCGGCAGCGGCCAGGGCATGCAGACGCTGGACCAGAACCTCACCGACCTCGTGCGGCGCAATGTCATTTCCTCGGCGGAAGCGCGCGGCAAGGCGAAGATCCCCGAGAATTTCCCGGGATGAATGAGTTCACCCCCAGCCTCGCCCACTTCGTGTGGCTCGGACACTCCCTCTCCGGGGGCAACCCCAACGGCCCGGCAAAGCCGGTTCCGCGGGGTTCCTGGGCTGAAGCGGCGATGCCGGTCTCGACCGGCTTGAACTTTTATTAGGAGCGCTCATGGAACGCGATCAGGCCAGTCAGTTCATCAACGACCTGCTGAAGCTCATGGTGAGCCGCAACGGCAGCGACCTGTTCATCACCGCCGACTTCCCGCCGGCGATCAAGGTGGACGGCAAGATCACGAAGGTGTCGCAGCAGGCGCTCGGCGCGCAGCACACGCTGGCGCTCACCCGATCGATCATGAACGACCGCCAGACGGCCGAGTTCGAGCGCACCAAGGAGTGCAACTTCGCGATCTCGCCGACCGGCATCGGCCGCTTCCGCGTGAATGCCTTCGTGCAGCAGGGCAAGGTCGGCATGGTGCTTCGGACCATCCCCGCCAAGCTGCCGACCATCGACGGTCTCGGCATGCCGCAGATCCTCAAGGACGTCACGATGACCAAGCGCGGTCTGTGCATCCTGGTCGGCGCCACGGGCTCGGGCAAGTCGACCACGCTGGCCGCGATGATCGACTGGCGCAACGAGAACTCCTTCGGCCACATCGTCACGGTCGAGGACCCTGTCGAATTCGTGCACCCGCACAAGAACTGCGTGGTTACCCAGCGCGAGGTCGGCATCGACACCGACAGTTGGGAAGCCGCACTCAAGAACACGCTGCGGCAAGCGCCCGATGTGATCCTGATGGGTGAAATTCGCGACCGCGAAACCATGGAACATGCGGTGGCGTTCGCGGAAACCGGTCACCTCTGCATGGCCACACTCCACGCCAACAGCGCCAACCAGGCGCTGGACCGGATCATCAACTTCTTCCCCGAAGAGCGGCGCGCACAGTTGCTGATGGACCTGTCGCTCAACCTGCGCTCGCTGATCTCCCAGCGACTGATCCCGACGGAAGACGGCCACGGTCGCATCGCTGCGGTCGAAATCCTGCTGAACACGCCGCTGATCTCCGATCTGATCTTCAAGGGCGAGGTCGGCGAGATCAAGGAGATCATGAAGAAGAGTCGCAACCTCGGCATGCAGACCTTCGACCAGGCGCTGTTCGACCTGTTCGAAGGCCACGCGATCTCCTTCGAAGATGCGCTGCGCAACGCCGACTCGGCGAACGACCTGCGGCTGCAGATCAAGCTCAACAGCCAGCGCGCGCGCACGACCGACTTGTCCGCAGGCACCGAGCACTTCGCGATCGTCTGATCGCTCTCGCCCCAGGCTTGCGCGCTAAGCTTGGGGAATGAGCAGCCTTACTCCCAAATCTTACGAATCCATCCCGCCGCAAAAGGTCGCCTTCCTCGGCCTTGGCGTGATGGGCTACCCCATGGCCGGCCATCTTGCGCTGGCCGGTCACAGCGTGACGGTCTACAACCGGACCGACACCAAATCCGACGCCTGGATTGCCGAGTTCAAGCCGCAGGCCAAAGGCACCCTCGCCCACTCGTCCACGCCGCGTGGTGCCGCGTCGAACGCGGACATCGTCTTCTGCTGCGTCGGCAACGACGACGACCTGCGCTCGGTCACGCTCGGCGAAAACGGCGCCTTCGCGGACATGCCCAAGGGTGCGGTGTTCGTCGACCACACCACCGCATCCGCCGACGTCGCGCGCGAGCTTTCCAAGGCGGCGATCGCCAAGGGCCTGCAGTTCATCGATGCGCCGGTGTCCGGCGGACAGGCCGGTGCGCAGAACGGCGTGCTGACGGTGATGTGCGGTGGCGACTCGGCCACCTTCGACCGCGTCAAGCCGGTCATCTCGGCATTCGCGCGCGCCTGCACGTTGCTGGGTGAAAGCGGCGCCGGCCAGCTCGCGAAGATGGTGAATCAGATTGCCATCGCAGGCCTGGTGCAGGGCCTATCCGAAGCCATCGCCTTTGGCATGCGCGCCGGCCTCGACATGAACGAGGTGCTCGGCGTGATCGGCAAGGGCGCAGCGCAAAGCTGGCAGATGGACAACCGCGGCAAGACGATGATCGACGGCAAGTTCGACTTCGGCTTCGCAGTCGACTGGATGCGCAAGGACCTCGGTCTGGTGCTGGACGAGGCCAAGCGCAATGGCGCTCGCCTGCCGGTGACTGCGCTGGTCGACCAGTTCTACGCCGACGTGCAGCAGGCCGGCGGAGCGCGCTGGGACACGTCGAGCCTGATCACACGCCTGAAGTAGGCGCGTTGCCGGTGAGCTTCAGCGCACCGGCGTCGTGACCACACCGCTGCTGGCCGGCACCGTGGCAGGCGCCGCCGACCCGGATGCGGGCAGCGGTTCCATCGGCGGCAGCGGCACGCGCGAGGAAGAAGTCGAGCCGGACGTCGAAGCAGGCGCCGACGAAGAGCCCGACGTCGACGATCCGGACGCACTGTTCAGCGACGAAAGCGGCTGCTGCGCTTTCAGGTTCGCGAGGTCTTGCTCGCTGATGACCTCCACCATGCGCACGACCTTCTGCACGCCCGAAGTGTTGCGCGCCACATCGGTCGCGCGATCGGTTTCCTTGCGCGTGGCGATGCCCATGAGATAGACCACGCCGCGCTCGGTGACGACCTTGAACGAGTTCGCGAAGATGTCGTTCTGATCGAGGAGTGCCGCCTTCACCTTGCCGGTGATGAAGGTGTCGTTCGAGCGATCCGGAAAGCTGCTGCCGGGACCCACCACCACTTCATTGACGACGGAGCGCACGTTGTCGACGCCGCGGATCGTGTCTTCGACCTTTCGCTTGTCGGCTTCCGAACCCACGGTGCCGGTGAGCAGCACCTGCCGGTTGAAGCTCGTGACCGTCACATTCATGTAATCGTTGGCGATGTCGCGGATGCGTGCCGCGCCGCGCAATTCAATGGCCTGGTCGTCGACCTGCGCAGTCGAGGTCCGGCGATCGGTGGCCACCATGCCGGCGCCCGCCACCGCGGCTCCTCCGACCACCAGCGGCGCGCAAGCGGAAAGGCATGCCAGCGACACCGCCCCTGCAGCCAATGCGAACGCGATGCGTTGTGCGGTGATGGTCGTCGTCATGGATTCAAGCCTTCCTGCTGAGTAGTGAGATCGAGATCGCCGATGGTAGCCCAGCGACTTTTGGTCGCCGTTACGACGTGTCATCTGGACGGCATTCCTGCAATTTACGCTAGGCTTGTCGTCCGGATGCGTAGGATGGCGCACTTGTTGCAAGCAATCCCGATGTCTGTTGACATGCGATCGAGCGAGGAAAGGCACTCACTTGAATCCACACCTTGAATCGAAGACGAGGCTGGCTCAACGACTGGCCGCCGCGCTTCTTCCAATGGCGGCGCTGGTCCTTGCCGGATGCAACTCGATGGCGCCGGTCAATCCGCGCATCGACCATGTCGACCTGGACCACGGCTATCGCGTCGGCAACATGCTCAAGCGGACGCACGGCAACAAGAACGACTCCGAAACGCTCTTCCTGCTGACCTTCTCCGGTGGCGGCACGCGTGCGGCAGCGTTCTCTTACGGCGTGCTCGAAGAACTGCGGCGCACCAACGTGAACGTGAATGGCAAGCAGGTCAACCTCCTGCAGGAGGTCGATGCCATCGCCGGCGTGTCGGGCGGCAGCTTCACCGCGCTCGCCTACGCACTCTACGGGGACAGGCTCTTCACCGAATACGAAACCCGCTTTCTCAAGCGCGACGTGCAAGGCACGCTAACGAGGCGTACCCTGAACCCCGCCAACTGGTTCGCGCTGGGCAGCGGGCTCTACGGCCGCTCGGAACTGGCCGCCGATTACTACGACGAGATCCTCTTCAACGGCGCGACCTTCGACGACCTGCTGGACAAGCCCACGCCGGTCACTGCAGTCACGGGAACCGACCTGTCGACCGGCGCGCGCTTCCCGTTCTCGCAGGACCACTTTGATCTTCTGTGCTCGGATCTCGGCAAGGTGCGCCTCGCGCGGGCAGCGGCGACGTCGTCCGCCGTGCCGGCAGTGCTTTCGCCAGTCACGTATCACAACTACGGCGGCAACTGCGGCGCGGTCATGCCCGCGTGGGTCGCCGACGTCACGCGGCCCAACAACCCCTCGCGCCCCGCGGGCCGTGCGCTGCTTCGCTACCGCGACATGCAGAGCTTTCAGGACAGCAAGAATCGTCCGTACATCCACGTGGTCGACGGCGGCGTTTCCGACAACCTGGGCCTGCGCGGACTGCTGGAGGCGATGGAGGAAGTGGAGGCCAGCCGCGCTTTCCAGAACCAGGTGGGCTTCAAGAACCTGCGCCGGATCGTGGTCGTTGTCGTCAATTCGCGCTCCTCGCCCGACACCGACTGGGACCGTCGGCCGAACGCACCAGGCATCGTGTCGCAGCTCTTCCAGTCGTCGAGCGTGCCGATCGACCATTTCTCGTCGGAGTCGGTCGAGTTGCTGAAGGACATCTCCCAGCGCTGGGCCGACAAGCGCGAACTGGAGATCGCCGAACGCCGGCTCGCCGGCATGTCGAAGGCGCAGGCCGAGGCTGCGGTGCCCAAGTTGCGCTTCGATGCGATCGACGTGAGCTTCGAATCCATCGAGGACCCCGAGGAGCGTCGCTACTTCATGAACCTGCCGACCAGCTTCGTGCTGCCCGACGAAGCGGTCGACCGGCTCCGCGAACTGGGCGGACGCCTGCTGCGCGAAACCCCCGCCTACCGCGAACTTCAGCAGAACATGACCGGGAGCGCACCGTCCACACAAGGAGCGGCCGCCTCGCAGCAGTAGATCCGCTCAGGCGGACAGCAGCGAAGAGTCGGTGTCCTGGTCGCCCAGCAACTGGGCGTCCACGCCGTCGCAAAAGCAATGCAGCGTGAGCATGTGGACTTCCTGGATGCGCGCCGCGCGCTCATGCGGCACGCAGACCAGCACGTCGGTTTCGCGCAATGCGCGGCCGACTGCGCCGCCATTGCCGCCGCCCGTGTTGCCCGCATTGCCGAGCAGCGCGATCACAGTCATGTCACGCGCGTGGGCCGCCTCGACGGCGGCGAGCACCGCAACCGACTGGCCGCTTGCGCTCAGCGCCAGCAATACGTCGCCGGCCTGACCGAGCGCGCGCACCTGTCGCGCGTAGCAGTCGGGGTCGGATGCACCAGGCGTGTCGGCGGCAGGATCGGTGGCATCGCCTTGCAAGGCGAGCGCGGCCAGCTCGGGCCGATCGCGCTCGAAGCGGCCGACGAAATGCGTTGCGAACTGCGCGGCCAGATAGCTGGAGACGCCAGCGCCGCATGAAAGGATCTTGCCGCCGCTGGTGACGCACGCGAGCAGAGCCTGCATGGCTTGCGCGATGGGTTTTTCGAGGAGAGGGCCGGCCTGATATTTCAGGTCGGCGCTGTCAATAAAGTGCTGCTGAATCCGTTGCTCAAGCATGGGGCCGGATGATACCGACCCAACGGATCAACCGGCATCGAAGGCGCCTTGAAGCCATTCGATGCGGTCTTCTACCAGCACCACGTCGAAGCGGCACGGCGGCAGTGTGCGAAGGCGGCTCAGGTAGTGCCGCGCGGCGAAGATGATGCGGCGCTGCTTCACACCCGTGATGCTGCCGCCCGCGCCGCCGTGCGTGCCTGATGCGCGCTGCCGCACTTCAACGAACACCAGCGTCCCGTCGCGCGGTTCGCGCATGACCAGATCGATCTCGCCGCCGCCGCGGCCCGGCGTTCGATAATTGCGCGCGATCAGTTGCAGGCCTGCTGCCTGGAGATGATCGAGCGCGGCATCCTCGGCCGCATCGCCGCGCTCCTTGGTCGTGACCTTGTTGTTATGGAGAAAACCCATTGAACTCCCTCGCTCCCGCTTCGTTCGGCGCCGCACTTCAGGCCGCGAGCGACGCTGCGGGCGCGCAGCATTATCCGCAGGGCACGCTCTATATCGTCGCGACGCCGATCGGCAATCTCGCCGACATCACGCTGCGCGCATTGCATGTGCTGCAGATCGTCGATGCCATCGCGTGCGAGGACACACGCCACACGCAAAGCCTGCTGCGCGCCTACGGCATCGAGAGCCCATCGGCGCGGTTGCTGGCAGTGCATCAGCACAACGAGGCGGAGGCGGCGCAGTCGGTGATCCGCAGGCTCGCGAACGGTGAGCGCATTGCGTATGTGAGCGATGCCGGCACGCCCGGCGTGAGCGACCCGGGCGCGCGACTCGTCGCCGCGGTGCGCGAAGCAGGCTACCGCGTGCTGCCGCTACCGGGTGCGAGCAGCGTCACGACGTTGGTTGGCGCGGCCGGTCTCGTTTCCGAAGGCGAGCAGTCCAGCGCCTTCGTCTTCGCCGGATTTCTCCCGAGCAAGACCGGCGAGCGCGATGCCGCCGTGCTCGCGCTGGCCGACGAGCCGCGCAGCGTGGTGCTGCTCGAAGCGCCGCATCGCATCGAGGCACTGGCCCGCTCGCTGGCGGCGCTGGGTGACCGTCGCGTGACGGTCGGCCGCGAGCTGACCAAGCAGTTCGAGGAAATCGCAACCGTCACCGCAGCTTCTCTGCCCGAGTGGTTCGCCGAAAGCCGCGACCGCACGCGCGGCGAGTTCGCGCTGGTGCTGCATCCCAAGCCGGTCACGACGGGCGAGAACGGCGAAGGCGAGCGCGTGTTGCGCCTGCTGATGGCCGAATTGCCGCTCAAGAGCGCCGTGCGTATCGCAGCGGAAATCACCGGCGCACCGCGCAATGCGCTCTATGACGCCGGCCTCCGGATGCGCGACGAAACCAACGACTGAAACTCAGCCGTCCAACTCCGGATAGGCCCGGAAGATGCCTTCCTCGTTGAAGGGAATGCGCCGGGGGCTCTGCAGATACTCATGTACCCGCTGCCGGCGTGACACGTTGGCATACAGCTTCACGACCGCCGGCGTGTGGGCCAGCGCCCGCGCGGCCGCCTTCGGGAACGCGTAGCGCAGCCCCGCCACGAGCTGGAACAGCGAGAGATCCGCATAGGTCAGCGCATCGCCGACCAGATGCACATCGCCGGCCGGATTGCGCTGGAGGATGCGCTCGAACCAGTTGAGGAACTTCGGAATCCGCTCGTCGCGAAACGCCTTCGCGCGCGCCAACGCCGCTTCGCGCTGATCCTCGTAGTACTGCCCCGTCGAAAGTGGATGGTGCGTGTCATGCGCCTCCATCACCACGTCGGCGATGGTGAGCTGGATCTGGTGCGTCCACAGCGCATCGATCTCCCCTGCCCCCGCGAGCCCGAGACGCGGGCCGAGGTACAGGAGGATCGCCGCCGTCTGCCCCACGACCACATCGCCATCGACCAGGAACGGCGGCGCGAAGGAAGGACGCGGATTGCGCGGGTCGTCCAGATCGCGCATCAGCGCCGATTCGCCACCGCCCTTTGCAGGCGGCTCGCGCGCCACATCGACATATTCAGCGCCCGCCGCTTCGAGCGCGAGGCGGACGAATTCGCCGCGGCCCTGGATGGTGGGCCAGTAGTGCAGTTGGTAGGCCATTGAGTCCCTCCGACGCAGATCAGGCACGCAGCATACGGGCACACACCGTCACGGCAATCGCCCACAATGCGCCGTCTGTTCGTCGGAGCACTTCCATGACCCTGCTCGTCCTAGGCCTTGTCTTGTTCCTCGGTGTGCACTCGGTGTCGATCGTCGCGCCCGGCTGGCGGGCCGCGCAGATCGCGCAGCGGGAGCGCGCCTACAAAGGCATCTATGCGCTCGTCTCGATCATCGGTTTCGCGCTGATCATCTATGGCTACGGCCTGGCGCGGCAGTCACCGGTGCTCATTTACTCCCCGCCGGTCGCGCTGCGGCACCTCGCACTGCTGCTGATGGTGCCGGTGTTCCCCCTGCTCTTCGCGGCCTACATGCCCGGACGCATCCAAAGCGCGGCGAAGCACCCGATGCTCCTTGCCGTCAAGTTCTGGGCCACGGCGCACCTGCTTGCCAACGGCATGCTGGCCGACGTGCTGCTGTTCGGCGGTTTTCTCGTGTGGGCGGTCGCAGACCGCATCTCTGTCAAGCGCCGCGCCGTGCAGAACAAAGTGCCCGGCGCGCCTCCGGGTCCGATGAACGACGTCATTGCGCTCGTGGGCGGACTGGTGGTGTACGCAGTCTTCCTGTTCTGGGCGCACGCGCGGCTGATCGGCGTTTCGCCGATGTGACCGCGGTGACGGCGCGGCCGGGAGAAGTCCCACACCCATCAAGCCCTCCGCGAATCCCGGAAAATCGCTCGTTTCCGGGCTGAACCGGGTGCCAAGGCCCGGTCGTCAGCAGCTCCGTCAAGAAAAACAGGTCTTCTCATGTCTTCCATTTCCCCGACCGCCGGCCTGCCGCCGCGCCGCCTCGATCCCATCAACCCCAAGCCGCTGACCGTCGCGGTGCTGCTCGTGGCCCTCGGCGCGATTTACCTCGCGCAGACCGTCAGCATCCGCCAGGCCGCGCTCTACGTGGTCGGCGCGCTGCTCGGCGTCACGCTGTACCACGCGGCCTTCGGCTTTACCTCCGCATGGCGCGTCTTCATCGCGGATGGTCGCGGCGCAGGCCTGCGGGCGCAGATGGTCATGCTTGCGATCGGCGTGATGCTGTTCTTCCCGGCGCTGTCGGCCGGCACGCTCTTCGGCCAGCCAGTCGCCGGCCTCGTCTCGCCGGCCGGCACTTCGGTCATCGTCGGCGCCTTCATCTTCGGCGTCGGCATGCAGCTCGGCGGCGGATGCGCCTCGGGCACGCTCTACACCGTGGGCGGCGGCAGCACGCGCATGGTCATCACGCTGCTCGGGTTCATCGTCGGATCGGTCATCGCCACCGCGCACATGCCCTTCTGGACCTCGATGCCGCAACTCGCGCCGATGTCGCTGGTCAAGACGCTCGGCGTCGGCACCGCGCTCGTGCTCAACCTGCTGGTGTTCGCCGGCATTGCCGCGCTCACCGTCGTGATCGAGAAGCGCCGTCATGGCCGCCTCGTCAACGAACCCACGCGCGCTGCGCATGCATCGCCTTGGCTGCATGGCCCCTGGCCGCTCATCGCGGGCGCGGTCGCACTGGCGGTGCTCAACTTCGCGACCCTCGCCCTCGCGGGCCGTCCGTGGGGCGTGACCTCGGCTTTCGCGCTGTGGGGGGCAAAGGGCGCCTCTGCGCTCGGCGTCGACATCGCGAGCTGGAAGTACTGGAGCGCCGGCCCCAACGCCGCAGCGCTGTCCGCGCCGCTCAGCTTCGACGTGACCACTGTGATGGACATCGGCATCGTTCTCGGCGCCATGGCGGCAGCCGCGCTCGCGGGCCGCTATGCGCCGGTGTGGCGCATCCCGATGCGCTCCATCGTTGCTGCCGTCGTCGGCGGGCTGATGCTCGGCTACGGCGCGCGACTCGCGTACGGCTGCAACATCGGCGCGTACTTCAGCGGCATCGTCTCCGGCAGCATCCACGGCTGGTTGTGGCTAATCTGCGCCTTTGCCGGCAACGTGCTCGGCACCCGGCTGCGGCCGCTGTTCGGTCTTGAAGTGGAGCGGGTGCAGAACACCGGCTGCTGACCATGCCAAGTCTGTTCCTGGGCCGCCTCCATTCCTTGCTCGTTGGTGGGCTCATCGGCGTGGCTTCGATTGCCGCGCACGCCCAAGCACTGCCGCCGGGCGTCCACATGGGCATGACGGCGCAGGAGCTGCAAGCCACGCTCCCCTCCGCCGAACCGGTATCGCGCCCACAACGCCTCGCAGGCGGTCTGCTGGGCAGTTGGCGCGGCGAGACCGCACCCATCGGCGGGCTGATGTTCAAGCCGACCTATTACTTCGCCAGTGGGCAACTGAGGCGCATCGAATACGACGCCTCCGCGCAAGGCCAGCCCGACGGCGGCGAGGCTGCGTTCTCGGCGCTGCTGAAGTGGGGTCGCGACAACTTCGGCACCGAACTCGCCGCCCTCGATCCGGGCAGCACCTACGTGTCGTGGAGCAGCAGCGATCTCGACGTGATCCTGCAACGCACCGGCGACGTGCATCGCGCGAGCCTGCGACTGATCTACAAGCAGCGCCAGACGCGCGACGCCAGCGAACTCTGACGCGCGACCCATTCCTTCTCTTGATCTGCGTCATGGTCTGTTTTCAGGTGGACAGCATGATGGAAGTGCGCCAGGTGTGGCCCGCCAGCCTTGCGATCCACTGGAAGGAAAACCGACCGTGTCCAACCCAACCACCAAGTACCGCGACCTGACGCAGAACGTCTCCGCAAACCTTGCGAGCCTGCGGACCGGCACCCCGGAGGTCATGAAAAGCTTCAGCGAACTCGGCCGGCACGCCACGTCAGACGGTGCGCTCGACCGCAAGACCAAGGAGTTGGTCGCGCTGGCGCTCAGCGTTGCCGCACGATGCGACCCTTGTATCGGCTTCCACATGCAGACGCTCGTCAAGCTCGGGGCCACGCGGCAGGAAGTCGAGGAGACGCTTGGCGTGGCCACCTACATGGGCGGCGGTCCTTCACTGATGTATGCCGCGAACGCGGTCGCTGCGTTCCAGGAGTTCTCACAGGCGACGGGCCGCTAGAGACGACCCGAGGGCCAGGCGCACCCTCTGTGCGCGAAGACGCCTACATGCGATTCGCCGGATTCACAGCAGAATGATGGCTTCGCGAGGCGCTGAAACCTGCCATGGCACGTGCTGTCAAAAAAGGTCGGGACGGAGCACCGCCATCGGAAGGACATGGATCGTGCACGAGCTGACATTCCGCACTCTGCTGTACCGCTACTTCTTTTTCGAGTGGCTGTTCATGGACGTCAACCAGGGCAATCTCCTCGAGCGCTCCGCGGCCCTGCGGCACAACCAGTCGCAGGCGCACTGGCTTCTCACCTACATGTGGCGCTGGATGTGCTGCGCAGCGTTGCTGTACGGCATGGGCGGCGTTGTCGAAATCCTGCTTGGTGCGCCGGCAGTGTCGGCGATCTTCTATGTGCCGAGCGCCCTGAGCGTGTCGGTGAATGCGGTGATCGGCGCGGCCTGGCTGGGGCTCAAGACCTTGTCCGAGCCGCTCTGAGAGCCGGAAGTTTGTAGGCGGCCGTTTCTCCAAACGCCATCGTGGTGCGCCTGGCACTCGTATGGGTCACCCCGAGATCGCGCCCCAAGTTGGGTGGGTTCGCGTCACACGACTGCATCGCCCCGGCTCGCATCCTCCTGATCCAGATACGCACAAAGCGACGGCCCGGTCAGCACCACGAGATCGATGTCGTGCTTGTCCAGCTCTGCGTGCACATCGAACGTCCCGATCGTGCGCGTGATGGCATGGGCCAGCCTGTCTACGATGGCGCGAGGCGTGCCCGGCGGCGCGTAGATGCCTTCGATCTCGCTGCGGCTCTTGATCAACCCGTCGATGTTCCGCTGCACGTCCGGCATACGCCGGCTTGCCTTCACGGCTCCCTGCGACAACGGGCAGAGCAATGCGACGGGAACGAAGCTGCCGCGTGGATCGAGGGGGCGGTGGTTGTACAGGTAGCGCGAGATCGACATCGTTGCGGTGCTGGTCATCAGCAGCGTGTAGCCGTCGGGTGCTGAGCGGGCCAACGTGGCGAGGCCCAGTGTGTCGCCTGTGCCGGGGTGGCTGTCGATTTCGACTGGTTGGCAGAGGTAGGTGCTCAGCTTGCGGGCGAGTACGTGGGCGATGCTTTCGATGGGGGCGCTGCGCAGGTAGCCGATGACTAGGCGGATGGGGCGATTTGGGTACGGCGAATCGCCGACGTCGGCGGCCGATATGGGCTCGCGCACGGACGAGGTCGCGGCGAACGTGAGCAGCTTGAACAAGCTCTGCATGGCATCTCCCTGATGTCGCTATTTGTTGTTCGATTTGTACCATACAAGCGGGTGCATAACGGATGCTGAACGCCGAGATTCAATCGATGCGATCGAATCAAGACCCCGCTCTGCTTAGAGCATTTGCAGCCGAACTCAAAGCGCGGCGCGGCGCGTTGGCAATCAATCAAGAGACACTTGCGTACGCCTCAGAACTGAATCGAACTTTTGTAGCGAAGTTGGAGCTGGCAACGACCAGTCCTTCGCTGACCACCCTTTTTCGGCTCGCCAACGGGCTAGAAATTGCACCGTGGGAACTGGTGTTGTCAGTGCAGGAGCGATACGAAAAGGAGTTGAGCTCGCTATAGGCTCCGTCGCCAAGAGAGGGGCCCCTGCGATCCCCAGTCGCAGCTCCCGGCGATTGGCTACGCAGCTCGGCCACGCTGCGCAAAGGTGGTCGACTGGTGATGCCCTTCGCGGGTAGTTCTAAGGCCCCCTCCAGCCACATCAGGCGCCGCGCCCGCTCTCCCGGCTCCAGCAACACTTCAAGTACATTTGCAAAAAAGTGTGCCTGGAGAGACGCGATGCCGATTGCCCCCGTCGATGCGCAAGCCATCGCCCGAGCGATGCAGACCTTTGATGCGGAGCTCAGGGATACCGACGAGTACAAAGACTGGCAAAGCAACGAAGCACAGCTGTGGGCAGTCGAGTGCAACGATCGGCTCTACCCTCCCAAGAAGATCGTCTCCCTTGCCACCGGGACCTCCGTTAACAGCTTTTCGGGCGGCCAAGAGACCAACAAGTACCTCAGTGACCGCGGCTTCGCAATCAGGCGCATCCGTGACGCGGGATTGCGCGCTGTATTCGCGGACATCATGGCCCGCTACCCGACTCTGCGCACCACGCAAGAATTCAAGGGAAACAGCGAGGCCAGAGAGCTGTTCAAGCGCGCCCGCGAAATTCTTCAGGGATGGGTGAACACCACTGCCAACCCAAATCTGCAAGTCGTCTCCTCTTACGGCAAGGGCAACTGGGCCACTATCCCTTGGATCTCGATCCTCGATACGCGCGAGACCAAGTCGACGCAAAGAGGGACTTATGTGGTGTACCTCTTCCGTGACGGCGGGCAAGGCGTCTACCTGAAACTGGCACAAGGCGTCACCGAAGTCGAAGACGAATTTGGAGAGAAGTCCGCCTTCGAGGTGCTCTCTGAGCGCGCGAAAGAGCTGCGTCCAGACTTGCTCGATCTCGCCAATCAAGGCTGGGACCTGACTGGAAAGTCAGACCTCGGATCGAACGCCCGGCTAGCGCGGCTCTACGAGGCCTCCAGCATCGCCTCCAAGTACTACGCTGCGGATGCTGTCCCCTCAGACGGAGAGCTCCAGAACGATCTTCTCGTGCTCCTGGCCAAGTACGAGCCCATCGTGGCGGACCGGGTGCGTCAGCAAGGCGTAGCCAAGGACGACCGCCCCCTTTCGCTGATTGGGACCTGGAGAGAGGTCGATCAGCACCTCGCAAAGGTGCGAGAAGCCATCGACAGAAATGGAAGCTGGGCCAGTTGGTGGAGCTTTCCGATTAAAGAGGGCGCGCTCGATCGACTTCGCCCCCCATTCAATTTGTATGCCTATGAGGGCAACAGGCGCCTCGCGGCACGGTTGAGGGTTGACGAAATCAGCACCAGCAACGGAAACGTCGGCATCGAGTCACCCTGGCCTGAAGTCACAGATTCAGATTGGCTCGGGAAGAAGCGCGCCGGCGACAGGCAAAGTGAGATCTTCAAGACCTGGGTTCGTATTGGCGCCATCGACAGGCTGGCACCTCCCCGCTCAGTAGACGACCTCGAGCCCGCAGTCGGCCTTTCGACACCAGACAGCGTCATCAATCAAAACTCGTTTGGCTACGTCATCGAAGACGAATCTCCGATCTCGCGCCCGCCAGTTGTGCCCGATCTTGTGCTACCGCGTCGTCAGGACCTCTCAGTGCTCGAGGAGCGTACGGGGCTACGACTCGAACTGCTTCAAGAAATGCAGGACGCCCTGCTCGGGAACTCGCCCCAAATATTGCTCGCGGGCCCGCCGGGCACCAGCAAGACGTGGCTCGCTCGCGAGCTCGCACACCACCTGGCGGCTCATCAGCCCGAGTTCGTGCGCTTCGTCCAATTCCACCCGAGCTACAGCTATGAATCGTTCATCGAGGGCCTTCGCCCCATACAAAGCAACGGCGGCATCCAGTTCGAGCTCACGCCCGGGCTGGTCCTTGCAACCGTTGCAGACATGCGCGAAAAGAACCTCGCTGACCGAAGAGACGTCGACTACGTCATCGTCATGGACGAGATCAACCGTGCCAACCTGCCCCGAGTTCTGGGGGAGCTGATGTTCGCCTTCGAGTATCGCGATCAGACAGTTCAACTGCAGTACTCCAGCGAGTTCGCACTGCCCAGCAACCTCCGCTTCATCGGGACAATGAACACGGCGGACCGCAGCATTCGGTCAATCGACATCGCCCTGCGCCGTCGTTTCGAAGTCTTCGAGCTTGGCCCAGACCCCGAAGTACTCGAACGCTACCACCGCAAGGCCAACGCCGACTTTGATGCGCGCAGTCTTGTTCGCGGCTTTGTCGCCTTAAACCAAGCGCTGACCCAACACCTCGACCGCCATCACACTATCGGACACGCGTTTTTTATGCGGCCGAGCTGGAGCAGGGAGATGCTCCAAAGCACTTGGCGGCGAAAAATCTACCCACTCATCGAGGAGTACTTTTTTGATCAGCCGGACCTTCTGGGGCAGTTCGAGCTAGAGCGCTTCTGGGTCGACTAGCTACAGCAAACGCCATGCGGATCCTGAAGATAGTTGAGTCACGCCCTACCGAGCTCGTCCTGAGCGCTCAGGACGCGGCCTCACTTCGCAGCTTGGGGCGGCAGTTCTCCTCGGCCTCGACTTGGTGGGGTGCAACTGACGAGAGCGACGAAGCGCCATCTCGCTCCGTAATTCAGGTCACCCCCGCAGGCGCTGAGAGCTACTGGGTCACGATCATGAACATGGTTGGCGTCATCCGCCTTCCTGATGCTCAACTCGAAGTCGCGCCCAAAATCCCCGAATCACACTTCCTCTACCTGACCGAGCGTGCCACTCTTTCTCCTCGGACAGACACGTCGGAGGTCAACATCGAAGCCGATGCAAGCTTTGCCGAGATCCTCGCACTTTGGTTTTTAGAAGATGTCGAAGGGTTGCTGAGGCGAGGGTTGCGTCCAGACTATCTCGCGTTCGACGACGAACTGCCAGCCGTTCGAGGGCACCTCAAAGCAGTAGAGACGACGCTGGCCATCATGCAGGGTCAACCGGTTGCGCATTGCACCTTCGAAGAGCTTTCAGAGGACGCACCACTCAACAGAGTTCTCAAGGCGGCGTGCCAACGGCTGGCGAGCAACCCAACCTTGCGGCACAACACACGCACCCGCGCCCGACGCGCCTCCTTTAGATTCCAATGCACGGAGATGCGCCCTACCGATCTCCTCGTGCACGTTGATCGCACGTCAGGCGCCTACAAGTCTGCTGTCTCGCTCGCCAAGCTTGTCCTCCGTAGTCTGGGCGTATCCCTGCACCTAGGAGCCCAATCAGGAACAGCGTTTCTCATTCGCACCCCCGAACTGATCGAGGAGGGTCTTCGCAATGTCGTGTCGCGCGCCTTGCCTGGTGTTTCGGTCAGCAAGCGAGCGAAAGCGATCTCGAAAACTGGATTGACGATGAATCCTGATCTGGTCTTCAACGGAAGTTGCGCAGTGGGCGATATCAAGTACCGAACCCTCGGACCTGACTGGCGACGCAACGACCTCTACCAAGTGGTGGCCTTTGCCGCTGCGTTCAGAACCGAGCATTCGGTCCTGCTCGGTTTCTCACAGCACGTTACAAGCAAGATTCCCCAGCGTGTCCAAGTTGGTGACATCCATGTTCAGCCAATCAGCTGGTGCGCAGACGCGAGCATCTCACCCGCGGAGTCCGAACGGATGCTCCACGTAGAACTCCAGCACTGGTGGTCCGCCATCCGCTGTGGTTTCTCACTCGACCTGCGCGCCAGCTTGCTGGCGTGATTCCAGAGCGTCTAACTTCCGCTCACGCCACGAAGGCGATGAGGCAGAGCGTTTTGCCAATTTGCCCGTTGTCAGTCGAACAGACGATCTATCCGGACTTCGCGGCAAGACTGATTGCCGGCGGACAGCTCGCGCTACGCAACGAAAAAGGCCGGAAGCTTGTGGAAGCTTCCAGCCTTTGAATTGGTCCCGCCGCCAGAAATCGAACTTCAGAGGGGAGATCCGGTAGAACTGGCAAATTCGTACCGTTTTCAGTACCGCTTTCGCAAAGGCGGCATCCCTGACAATCGTAGCCAGCCGATGCGGTGACGGCTCCAACCCGAAGCCGTACCGGTTAGCCGGCCCGCCCATCGGGCCGGCGCCTGTCCATTTTGCGGCCCCGTCACGCCCGGCCTTTCAACGACGCGGGGGGGTCGGGCTCGGGGCGACCGGCCCGCGCCTTCGTCAGCTCGGCGTCGCGCTCGCGCTGCTTGCGCAGAACCTCGTCGGCAAAGGTGCGAGCGGCGGGGTCGCCGCTCTTCACGAGCTGCGCGAGCTTAACGCTCGTTCGGACCTCGGCGGGCGGTCTCAGGCGCATGGTCACGATGCCCTCGCTGCGGGCTCGATGGTGCGCCCGAGTGCCCGAGCAGCCACGGCGCGCGCACTGGCGACGGCCGCGCGTGCCTGCGCGATGAGATCAGGGGTCTCGGGCAGGACGGGCGCGGCCCGCTCCCCGGCGCGGCGGTTGCGCTCGTCGTGGCCTTCGAGCGCGTCGCCGATCAGGTCGGCGAGCTGATACACCTGGGCGGCGGTGAAGGCGCCGGGCTTGCGCTCGGGCCACGTCGCGAGCTGATACACCGACTTCGGCACGAGCACGCCCCCCGCCACGAGCTGCGCGATATCAGGACGCCGGGCGTTCACGCGAACGGGCGCGCCGCCGCTCGGAAGAGGCACGAGGAAATCCGGGCCGTCGCGCGTGAAGCTCAGCCCGGCGAGATCGCGGGTGCAATAGTCGTTCATGGTCCGACCTCCTGCGGCGTGATCACCTGCACAGCGCCGGGAGCGGCAAGCGCCCAATTGATCGGCCATGTCCCGCGCAGCGAGCTGCTATTCGATTGAAAGAGGCTGCGAGCCGGCACGCCGGCATCGAGCGTCCCTACCGGGCCGGTGACGCCGCCCGTAAACGGCGTGCCGTCCTGCTCGACGATGGAAGCCTCGGTGCCCGACTCGAAGCGCGGCAGTTCCATCGCGATGGCCACGGCGCGGCAGTCCATCAGAAAGATCGCGTCGCTCGGCACCGAGAGCCCGCTCACGACCTCGATTTTCAGGAACGTTCCGTTCATCCGCATTTCGTCGGACTGTTCGGCCAGCGACGCGGCGACCTCGCTGTTCACGACCCACCTTGTCGTGGTCGGGTTGCCGTAACCGGCAGCATGCAATCGCGTGAGTGCGGCGCGCATGTCGCTCGCGATCGAGGCAGCATCGGAGCCCGTGCCCGGCGTCACCGTTCCGACCGCCTGCAAGCCCGCAGGACGCACGCCATCGGCCGGCACGTCATCGAAGAGGATCGAGTCGAGCATGCGGCTCGTGTCGCCGAGCACGGCTTCGCGAACGATGGTCTCCAGCTCGTCGGGCAATGCGCTTTCGAGCATTTCGTTCGTCGTCGTGCTCAGAACGCCGACCCCGAGCGGCGCGAGTTCGAGGCTCGCCAGCGTCAAGCCGCCGACCCGCATCGGGTCGCCCTCGCGCCTGAATGTCGCGGTCAGGGTCGACCCCGAGATGCGCACCGGCACCCGGACCAAGCCCCGGCCCGCGAAGGCATAGCGCGAGGCGGGCAGTTGCGCGAGCACGCTGTCTTCCTCGGCGAGCAGGTCGAGCAGTGCCTCGACGCTCTGGTGCAGCGCGAGCGCGCCGGCCCATGCATCTACATCCGTCATGGCTGGGGATTGCGCCGCGCGCGTGACGATCTTCAGGAGCGCCCGCATCGCGGCGGGATCGTCCTTGCCGTCCAGACGTTCGCTCGCGATGCGGCCGACGCTCACACTCGCGGCACCAGCGGCCCATGTAAGACCGATAGCGCGAAGCACCTGCTCGCCACGGTCAGGGCGCACAGAGGCGATGCGGGTGCGTTCGTGGGCGGGATGCGTGCGGCGCGTCGACAGGAGTGCGGAAGTCATGGCCGAACCTCCTGCACGTCATCAGCACCGGCGCGGGAAGCTGCGGCGCAGATCGCGGCGACGGCCTCGTCGGCTGCATCGCGTTCGCCGTCCTGCGGCGGATCGTCCTGCGCGAGCTTCTGACGAAGCAGTTCGCCGAGCGAAGGGATGGGGGGCGGGAGACCGCCGTCGTCGCTGTGCGGGGTGCGCCCGTGCGACCGGTGAATGCTCATCATGGCAAGTCCTTTCATTGGAGAAAAGACCGAGCCGGATTTACTGCAAGAGCACCGGTGCCACCGTCGCGCGATCACTGGCAAGAGTAAGCCGTCAGCGCGGAAATGCAAACACAAAGAGAGAGCGCGTTCAGCGGCGGCGCGTGAGATACCCGAGGCGCGATGAGCACGCGACCAATGCACGCAAGCGCGCGCGCCGCGCCTCCAGCGCTTCCACCTGGAACACGTTGCCGGGCAAGCCGCAGCGAGCGCGTCGCAGTTGCGCATCGACTTCGCCGAGCCGGGCGAGCGCGTGCTCGCGATCTAGATGTTCGTCGACGAGTCGCGATGAATTGCGCGGGCGCAGCATTGCGGCTTCATTCTGCGCCCGCACAGGAGTACATTGACGCCCGGTTTGAACAAGAGCTGTCCCGTATAGAGGGCAAGCCTTGCGCCGGAGGAAGAGCGATGAATCTAGACAAGGCGAGCGCGGGCAGGACAAGCGCGCCACTCGCACCGCCCGAATGGACGATGGAAGCGCTTCAGGAGGGGCAACCTCTACACCGCCGAAGTGAAGCGCGCGGGCGTCACGATGTGCCGCCTATCAGTCGCACTCGGGGCCGGCGGCGATGCCAAAGCCGCGACCGCTGCCCTTGCGGACAAGGCGCGTTTCTGGATTCACGACTATCTCGGGCGGCAGCCGAGCGGGCGCTAGGAATGCTCGCCGCTGGCCCGGGCCGGTCGCAGGAGACGCGATCACGAGTGCGGCAATGCACGAGTGCGTCGACGGCGGTCTCGCGCTCATGGGGCCGGATTTCAGCTCCTCTCGCATTACCTTCCTGTACTTGCGCTTGACGCGCCGCTAGGCGTCGAGCATTCGTCTTGCAGATTTGCCTAGCCCATGCACCCAGCGATGCACACCGCTGATGATCAGCATGAACGCCGCCAGCCCGAACAGCATGACCGAGCCTTTCTTCTCCTTTTCAAGCAAGAAAGCTCCCACGGCTAGAGCGAGAACAAACGCGATTGACTCAGGCATGGCGGATTGAAAAAAAGGCGGCAATCGGGGTGCCGCATTGATCGGCGCAATCGAAGGCACGTCGACGATGCGGGCGTCGAGTGACCACTCAGGCTTCGCGGCGGACAACAGGACTTGAATGAGCAATTGATCGCCGGGGTTCAAGAGCATCGGAGACAGCACTACGTTCGAATTGCTGAAGCTAAGCTCGGCACCGAGATTCTTCGGATGCTGGCTAGCGATCTCGGCCGAGACAATTTGACCGCCGCCGAAGGCAACAGACAGCGGACGCTCGAAGTCGGCCACGGCTATGGCGCGGTGCCCCGAGTTCTTCAGGCCAAAGACCATCAGGCGAAGGTTTTCGACGGGCTTGCCATCTACATGCACCGTGACGCGTGACGAAAGCTCATCGGCGATTGCTATGGGTCGTCTCGACGAAACTACGCCGAAGGCCAGTTCCTTCGTCTGCCGCTGCCACAAGTAGACCGCGAACGTCGCAACGATGCTGAGCAGCGCTAGGACTATCCCGACAAATTGCCAAGCTGAATCGCGAAGGATTTCCATCATGAACGGCGATGCCTTTTGCTGACTTTTGGACGCCGGCATTGTGCACGGGCTGACACTCGCAAAGGACTCCCGAGCACCGATTTGCGCCATTAGTTGCGGGCCGCTCGTCCCAATTGGGTGCCGTCGGAAGTCGCTCGCCGATGTTCTTCGCGGCGGCGATCTTCGAGCGCCCGAGATCACTGCGCGCGCTTCGGCGGGGTCAGCAGCGCATCCCAGCCGTCGCCGCTCGGCTCGGTCGCTGCCTTCCGTTCTCGCGCTCGCTTACCCAGTTCGTGCGCACGTGTGGCGACGGCTTTTTCGAGCGGTGCCAAAGCCAATGCAGCCTTCATGCGGTCGGCGTGCGATGCCTTCGTGTTCAGCACGACGGCTCGCAGGTAGTCGGCCCCGGGCGTCGCGACATCAGGATCGATCCTTCGGCGTGCGGTCATGGTCAACGTCCCTCGGGTGTAGGTCAGCGGCGGTCGTGACGCCCATTCTTGGCCCGCTGCGGCGCGGATTCAAGTCCGGCGAGGCGGGCGAATCGGGGGCCTTTGTGCTCTTGCCGTGGGCGATGCTAGGTTTCCGGTCACCGACCGCGAGCAAATCCAAAACCCCCCGGTCGTCGAGCCGCGCCCCCGTGGCGAAGATGGCGAGCCCTCTGCGGCGGGTCATGGCTCGCTCGCTGGCCCGACATGCCGAAGCAGCCATGCATCCATCTGCTCGCCGAGTCCCTGCTCATCGATTCGCTGCGAGAGTGCCTTCGCTACGTCGCATTGCCAGCGCAGCTTACGTGGCGTGTGCGGCAGGTACGAACCGACGAGGAACAACCCCTCAAGTGTGAATTGCCAGCACCCGCAGGCCCGACCTCTCGCATCGACGAACGTGCGCGGGGTGGCATGGGTACTCCATGCACCAGCAGCACCGACCTTGCGATGGTCCAGCGCGGCGCGGTCGATGGCGCGCAGGATGCGGGCATGGTCAACACCGAGACGCAGGGCGAGCGATAGCGATGTGGTGATCGGCGGCGTCTTCATGGTCCGAACTCCTTTCAGGGTTCATCGTCTTGCAGGTCATCGAACCCGGATGCACCGCCGTTGCCGTGCCAGATGGCCCGGGTTTCGCGATGGCTGCGCTCGATGCTCCCGCGCTGCTTCGATGCGTCGCGAGCCCGGCGCACCGCACGGTCGACCTGTGCGCGCTCGTGCAAGGTCAAGAGTGCATCGACGACCATGCTCGCCTGCACGCGGGGCTCGCCGCCATCCTTGGGCGTCCAGGTGGAGAGCTTGAGCGCGCCGCTCGCCGAGAGCGCTGCGCCCGTGCCGAGCGCGAGCAAGACCTCTTGCGCCGATTCACGGAACGCGAAGAGCGTCACGCGGTGAACATGCTCGCCGTCGTCGGCGATGAGATGCCCGAGCGCGAACGACTTGCCCGATGGCCCGACCCGGCGCTCGGGGTTGTCGGCGAGCTTGCCCGTGACGAGTGCGGCGATGCTCATTTTTTAAGCGCTCGCAGTGCGAGACATGCCGCCAGTTGGAAGGGTTGGAACACTTCGCACGTTATGGACGTATATCGCGTGCGCGCGCGCGTACGTCGCAAACAGTCAAAGTGTTCCAAGTGTTCCATTTCGGTCTCTCATTCATCGCGAAAGCGCGCCCGATAGGCAGCTTCGGCAATGCGCTCGCTCGCCGACGGCGTGAGCGAGATTCCCTCGTACCAGACGCCATTGCTCTTGCGCTTGGCGATGCCCTCGATTTGCGTGATCCGGTTGCCGAAGACCGTCGCCGACGGGGCGTTTTCGCCGCGCTCGCGCTTCCACAGAGCGAACGACTCGTAAGCGGGCTGCGCGCGCATGCGACCGGTTCGCTCGCAGCGTTCGGCGATCCAGTTGCGGATGTCGTCGTGCTCTTCCATGTAGTCCGCCGATGCGGCGCGCACGCTGTCGGGCACCGCGAGCCCCGACGCATACCAGAGCGCCGCCCCGCGAATCGCCCATTGCAGGATGGCCGGGCCTTCGGCTCTCAGCTTGGCGAGCAGCGACTTGTCGATGCGCGAGCCGGAGAACTTCGCGTTGAACGGCACCAGCAAGACGCGCCGCGCCATGGCGGCATCGCCGCCGTGCAGCCGGGGGCGGGTGTTGCCGACGATCAAGTGCTTTTGCGTGAGCCGGAAGGTAAAGAAGTCCTGGCGCATGTAGCGAGCGCTCAGAGTCGCGTCGCCGGTGAGTTCTTTCACGAGGCTCTCGGCGAAGTGCTGCCCTTCCTCAAGTTCCGAGCTGATCGCAAGCCGCTTGGCCCGCAGCATCGCAAGCCCCGTCGGGTGGCGCTCGCCGCGCGCCTGCATGAGCGTCGCGCTCGGGAGCTTGACCGCGTAGGTGCCCCAGAGCGATTCCGTCAGGTCGGTCAAGACGCTCTTGCCGTTGCTGCCCGTGCCAAGCGCGAACGCAAGCACCTGCTCGCGGGTGTCGGCAGTGAGGCAGTAGCCGAGCCATCGCTGCACGAATTCGATCATCTGCACGTCGCCCTCGCCGTCGTCGCCCGGGAAGACTTCGGCCAGAAAGCTCTTGAAGCGCGGGCAGTCGCCGAAGGGGTCGGGGCCGACGCTCGTGCACATGGTCACGTAGTCGGTCGCGACGCGCGGGCGCATGCTGCCGGTTCGCAGGTCGACGATGCCCGTCGGCGTGTTCAGCTCGAAGGGCTCGCGGTCCCAGTCGGCCACGGGCACGCCCAATCGCGGGTCCGCTTCGGCCAGCGCGAGCACGCCATTGCGCGTGCGCGCCGACCCGAGCCGCACTCGCGCGCGGTCGTGGCGGGCAGCGGCCTCCCGGCAGACATCGCGCGAAAGGTCGTACGCGATCAGCGACTCGTCGCGCTGCCAAATCCTGCCGTCGTAGTGCATCCAGCCGAGACCGGGCGAGCGGCGCAGCATCGGGGCGGCTCGAAGGGCGAACACCTGCGCGAGTTCATCCTCGGTCTCGCCGATGGGCACGGCATCCGCTGGCGCATCCAGCTCGAAGCCGTTGAGCGCGCGCGCCTCTTCGCTGTGCCCGTTGACGGGTTGCGCCCGCCGCCGCGACCGCTGGGGTTCGCCGAAGGGTTGCGCGTCGCGCAGGGCATCCGCTGCCTTTTTCGCGGTCATGGTGTCTCCTCGGGATCGGCGGCAAGGTCTGCGAGGTCGAGCCCGTCGGGCGCGTGCCAGATACGCACGTCGTCGACGCCGCTCGCCCGATAGCGCGCCGCGCATGATTCGGCCGCGCTGCGGCCGGGTGGATCGCCATCGGCGGCAATCCAGAGCTGCGCCACGCCGGGCACGACGGGCAGCGCTGCGAGGTTGCCCGCATCGATGGCACTCCATACGAATTCGAGCCCGACGTGCATCATCGCGAGCCCGGTCTCGATGCCTTCGGCGACGCCGACGACACCCGCGAAGTTCGAGGGGTGCGCGAGTTCGATCACGCCGCCTTGCTTGCGATGGCCGGGCAGGAACCGGCGCGCCGGGTCGATGGGGGCTTTCGTGCCGTCGCGGGTCAGCCAGGTGCAATGCAGCGAGATCGGCTCGCCGGTCAGCACGTCCCGAATCAGCGCGACGAGGCACGGGCCGCAGTAGCCGCTGGGGTGCGCATGGCGGTCGAGCCAGCGCAGCGACGAATGCCGGGGGATCGGGCAAGCCCGCGCGCGCAGGTAGCGGGCGGCGGGCGAATCGTCATCGAACAGCTCGCGCGTCGACTGCCACAGCGCGACACCAGCGTCGCTCAGACGCTCATGCCGTGCGACTGCGCGCGCAATTGGCGGCGGCTTGCCCACGCGCTTCGTGCGCCGACTCGCGTGCGCGTGTTCGATGTGGTGGCACCGATGGCAATGCGCGACGAAACCGGATTGATCGACCGTCACGCCGAGCGTCTTGTCGCCGGGCTTGTCGCGCCCGCAATTCGGGCACCGCACGCGATGCTCACCGGGCGCGAGGGCGGCAAGGTCGACAAGATCGGCGGCGGCAGTCATCGGCCCGCCTCTTCGAGCGCGGCGTCGAGCCGGGGCCAAGTGCGATGCAGCAGCTCGAAGAGCACCGCGCCCTCGAAGTGCAGGCATCGCAGCAGCGCACGACCGCTGCGAATGTTCCCTCGCATGCCATGGTCGGTGCGAGCTTTGTCGGTCCTGCG
Source organism: Variovorax sp. Sphag1AA (assembly GCF_014192575.1). Lineage (GTDB taxonomy): Bacteria > Pseudomonadota > Gammaproteobacteria > Burkholderiales > Burkholderiaceae_C > Variovorax. Next base: position 602,411 of record NZ_JACHYC010000005.1, read on the forward strand.
ACGCGCCGAGAGCGCGAGGTCGATGCCGGCGCAGAAGTCGAGCACGAGCCCGGCGATATCGGCGGCGCTCATGACGATCTACCTTGCGGCTTGCCCGGCGATCGAGCCCACGGGCTCGGGATGGCGGCGGGCCTTCGCGGCTTCGCGCTCACGTCGGCCGGGTCGCCGCTTGCCCTTGCGAGGCGGCGATGAACGACGAGAATCGCGACTGTCGGGACGGCTCATGGCTCGCTCCTGATGGCGCGTTACGACCGCGCCGGGTTCGTGGAACTTGATGCCGGGACCGGATCGGCCGACCGGCTTCCTTTTGTCAGGCGGCTCTCTGCGCCTCTTTGGCGAGCAGTTCGGCGTCGTGAGCGTCCAGCGCAGCGACCGACCAGCGCGTGACGCGCTCGGAGAAAACGACCCCCGATGGAATGACACCTTGGCGCGCCCAAACTCGTACCAGTTCGGGGGCGATGTCGTAGCGTGCGGCAACCTCATGCACGTCAATCCAGAGCTTGCGACGCTCAGCGGGTGCCCGGCTGACACTGCTTGGCGTTGCGCGCGCCACCGAGCCCTTTTTCGCGTGCGGAGAACCGTCGCGCTTCTCGGCGGCGGCAAGTTTGGCGGGGGTCATGGTGTCGCGCTCCTGATGTTCGATGAGGGCGACTTTGGGCGCGACATAGGGGTCGGCGATACCCCTTGCACCTTACGAAATGAACCCCTTGCGTTTCTTGCGAGGGGTGGCGCGGGTCACTTCTGCGCTAGGCGCGGATGGCGTTTGCAGAGCGCAGACCAAGCTCGGGTAAAGCGCGATTTGCCGGGATAGGGATCGGCCAAGGTCTTGCGAAGTTCGTAACGCGTTCCGGGCTTCGGTGGAAGCGGCACCCGCGCAATGCTGCCGAACATCCTGACGAGTTCGGCCTCGATGTCGTCAGCGTCACTCTCGGGCAGCGGGCGCTTGCCGCCCTTCGTCGGGCGCGGAGGCTGGGGGTCGATCGGCGGCTCCGGTTCGGGCCGCGTGCCGAGCATGGCGGCAAGCCGGTCAATGCCATCGGCCAGGATCACGAGATCGTCGAGCCCGATCTCGATGGCCGGCTCGAAGCGGATTGCAACCAGCTTGCGGGCCTCAAATCCCCCTACCTGTTCGATGAGGGCGCGCCTGCCATCCATGACTCGGCGCAATGCGCCATCGTCGATGAATGCCAGCCCGACGGGCAGACTTCGCGGCATTCCTGCCAGATCGTCAATCTTCGGCGGAAACCAGTCGTCGGCCGGCCACGTCGAGATCGCCACAGTTGGCCCTGCTGCACCGTGGAGATTGCAAAGGATCAGCCCGCCCGGCGTCGTCTCTCGCAAGGCGAGCGCGAGCAAGTCGGCCGGCGCGACCTTGAAGTGCTCGGCGACTTCCCGCAGCGGGTAATGCGTGCGCCGCAGCGCTTCCGGCCCGCCGATCATGCTGCCGACTTCCGGCGCATGGGGAGCACCTTGCCGCCATCGCGCAGAGCGTCGAGCAGATCACTCCACCGCTGCATGATCGCCGGCCGCTCTTCGAGAAACTGCGCATGGTCATACGCGCCACGCACGCCGCTTTTGCCGTGCGCGAGCACCGGGTCGAGATGATCAAACGCGACTTTCGCGTCTTCCTGCATCAGCGTGAGAAACAAAGACCTAGTACCGTGCGCAGATTGCTCGAAGCCCAAGCGCTGCAAGGCATGTCCGACCGTGTTTTCGCTGATCGGCGTCGTGCGCTGCCGGCTCGCGACCGTGCTCGGAAAGACGAAAGGCACATCGTCGGGCACCGCCGCGCGCTGGGCCTCGATGATGGTCATCATCTGCCGGGACAGGGGCACGACGTGCACGCGACTGACTGCTGCGGCGCGGACCTTCGCGGCGAGACGCCCCTTCATGGTTTCCAACGGCACGCGCCATTCGCGGCGCTTGAGGTCGATGTGCTCCCACCGCATGCCGTTCACCATCGCCGGCCGCTGCGCGGTATGAAACTGCGCCAGCGCGGCATGTTGAACGAAGATGTGACGACCCGGCGCGCTGGCGTAGTCGCGCAAGTCGCGCAGCATCGCGCCCAATGCCTTCCGGTCGAAAACGGCCGCGTGGGGTTTGGGCGGCGGTGCGGTCTTGATCAACGGCAACACATCGAGCACCGGGTTCCGCTCGACCATCCCGAGCGCCAGCGCGTGCGAGAAAACCGCCTCTGCGCCTTTCATCACGCGCTTGGCAATCTCGACGACACCGCGCGCCTCGATGCGCCGGATTTCGCGCAAGAGGTCTTGCGCAGTGATATCCGCGACCGCCCGGGCACCCATCGAGGGAATCAGATCGGCCTCGATGTAGCGCCACCATTTCGCGGCATAGCCCGGCGTCCAGCCTTCGCGCTTGGCTTCCAGCGTGGCGGCGGCGACATCTGCAAAAGTGCCGTCGCCAACGGCTTTCCGGCGCTCCTGCTCGCGCTGGCGCGTCACGAGCGGGTCGCCCCCGTCGGCCACTTCTCGCCGTGCCTTCGCGCTGCGCTCGCGCGCATCGTTCAAGGTCAGTTCCGGATAGGTGCCGAGCACCATGCGCTTTTCGACGCCCCGAAGGCGATAGCGCAGCGTCCAACGTTTCGCGTAGCGGTCACCTGAGAGCCGGTCAATCTCCAGAGCCAGCCCCTTTCCGTCGGCAATCTTCGTGCGGGCCGCGCCGGGGGTAGGCCGGGCAGCGCGCACCTTTGCATCAGTGAGTTTCATGCGGTCGGGCCTCCAACGCCCGAACACGAAAAGCGGTACGAACTGCGAGCCCATCCCGCTTCGTACCGCTTTCCGTACCGCAATTATCGCCGTCTGTCGGCGCTTAAGCCCCTTTTTCTCGCTCTGTCAGAGTGGGTCTACAGAGGGAAACGGGCAATTTGAGGGTTTTTTCTGGTCCCGCCGCCAGGAATCGAACCTGGATCTCAGCCTTCGGAGGGCCGAATTCTATCCGTTGAAATACAGCGAGGATCTGGGCTCCGACGTTGTCGGAAGCCCGACATTATCGCCTATCAGCCGCACCCCGGCTCGGACTTTCCGAAACCCAGCCCCGCAAGATAGACGCGGAAGGTCCGTCGCCCGGTCGAGACGAGGTCGAAGGCTTCCGGGTCGAGCAGCCAGTTCTGGATGAGCCCGTTGATGAGCGCGTGCAGCCCCTGCGCGGCCTGCGCCGCCGGGATGGGCAGCTTGATGCGCGAGCTGCGGGCCTCGGCGACCATGGCTTTCTCGAAATCGACCACGCATTCATTGCGTGCGTCCAGGTGCCGGCGGTGCACCGACTGCATGTCGTGCGTGTATTCGACCTTGTGGGTGGCAACCTCGAAGACGCGGCGCATCTGCGGGTCGGTGGTCATGAGTTTCAGGGCCTCGACCATCATGCGTTCGACGCCGTCCATCGATCCGTCTTTGGCCACCTGCTGCACCGCGGCCTCGAGTGGCAGGGTGACGCGGTCCATCATGGCGTTGAAGAGATCGGCCTTGTCCTTGAAGTGCCAGTAGATGGCGCCGCGCGTGGCGCCGGCGTGCTGGGCGATCTGCTGCAGGGTGGTTTGCGACACGCCTTGCGACTGAAAAAGCACTTCGGCTGCGTCCAGCAGGCGCTGGCGCGTCTCTTGCGCTTCTACCTTTGTGCGTCTCACCATTTTTGTCTCCCGTTTCTAAAATCGGCCCTTTGCGCGTGAAGGCTGTCACTATACATGCACGAATGTATGTAAACTACCGCCCTTTCCCGATAGCCGAGTTCGCCGTGCTGCTTTAGGCCCCTGCGCGAACAGGCGCTGTCCCCCGTCCTAGATACAAAGGATTCGCATGCCCAAACTGCATGTCTCGCGCCCCTTTTTGTTTTCGCCGCGCGTTGCGGCCGTTTCCGCCGCCACCGCCGTTGTCCTGACGCTCGCGGCCTGCGGCAAGAGCGAAGCGCCCGCAGCCGGCGGCCATGGTGGTGCAGCACCGCCAGCGCCTGAAGTGGGCGTGGTGGTCGCAACGCCGACGAGCGTCGGCCTTGTGACCGAACTGCCCGGCCGTCTGGAGGCCTCGCGCGTTTCGGAAGTTCGCGCCCGTGCGGCCGGCATCATGATGGAGCGGGTGTTCAAGGAAGGCAGCGACGTCAAGGCCGGCCAGTTGCTGTTCAAGATCGACCCCGCACCGTATGCCGCCGCCGCGCGCAGCGCCGAAGCGAGCCTCGCGCGCGCCGAAGCGAATGCAGCGCAGGCCAAGGCGCTGGCCGAGCGCTACAAGCCGCTGGTGTCGGCCAACGCGGTCAGCAAGCAGGAATACGACAACGCGGTCGCCGCGCAGAAGACGGCCGAAGCCGACGTGGGCGTGAGCCGTGCCGCGCTGACGACGGCCAAGATCAACCTGGGCTACGCCGCGGTGACGGCGCCGATTTCCGGCCGCATCGGCCGTGCGCTGGTGACCGAAGGCGCACTGGTGGGCCAAGGCGATGCAACCCAGCTCGCGGTGATCCAGCAAATCGATCCGATCTACGTGAACTTCACGCAGTCCGCGACGGACGTGATGCGCCTGCGCCGCCAGATGGAAGCGGGCCAGTTCAAGCGCGCCGAAGGCCCGAACGCGGCCAGCGTGCGCGTGGTGCTCGAAGACGGCAGTGAATATCCGCTGCCGGGCCGCCTGCTCTTCTCCGACCTGACGGTGGATTCGACGACCGGCCAGGTCACGCTGCGCGCCGAAGTGCCGAACCCGAACAAGAACCTGCTGCCGGGCCTCTACGTGCGTGTGCGCGTGGAGCAGGCGCAGGCCGCCGATGCGATCACGCTGCCGCAACAGGCGGTGACGCGTACGCAGCAGGGCGACACGGTCACGGTGGTGGGCGACGACGGCAAGTTGAACAAGCGCACCGTCAAGATCAGCGCCGCGCAGAACAACCAATGGGTGGTGATCGACGGCCTGAAGGCCGGCGAAAAGGTGATGGTCGACGGCTTCCAGAAGCTGCAGATGATGCCGCCCGGCACGCCGGTGAAGCCGGTGCCGTGGAAGCCGGCCGATACCTCCGCTCCTGCTGCCGCGGCAGCCGCTCCGGCTCCTGCCGCAAAGCAGTAAGGAGCCCGCCCGCATGGCCAAGTTCTTTATTGATCGACCGATCTTTGCGTGGGTGATCGCGCTGTTCATCATCGTGATGGGCAGCGTGGCGATCACGCAGCTCCCGATCTCGCAATACCCGCCCGTGGCGCCGCCCGCGATCGTCATCAGCACCGCCTATCCCGGCGCGTCTGCACAGACGCTAGAAGACAGCGTGCTGTCGGTGATCGAACGCGAAATGAACGGCTCGCCCGGCCTCATCTACATGGAGTCGGTCGCGCAGGCGGACGGCACCGGCACGATCACGGTCACTTTCGAGACGGGCACCAACCCCGATCTCGCACAGGTGGACGTGCAGAACCGGTTGTCGCGCGCCACGCCGCGCCTGCCCGCTGCGGTGACGCAGCAGGGTGTGCGCGTCGACAAGTCGCGCAACAACTTCCTGCTGTTCACGATCCTGTCTTCGGACAACCCGGCCTTCGATCCGATCGCGCTGGGCGACTATGCATCGCGCAACGTGGTGCCTGAACTGCAGCGCGTCGCCGGCATCGGTCAGGCGCAGCTCTTCGGCACCGAGCGTTCGATGCGGGTGTGGATCGATCCGGCCAAGCTGCAGGGCTACAACCTGTCGCCGGCCGATGTGAACAACGCGATCAAGGCGCAGAACGCGCAGGTGTCGTCCGGCATCATCGGCGACCTGCCGAACGTGCCGGGGCAAGCGATTGCCGCGACGGTGGTGGTCAACGGCCAGCTCACGACGGTCGAGCAGTTCGGCAACATCGTGCTGCGCGCGAACACCGACGGTTCGGCGGTGCGGCTGCGCGATGTGGCGCGCATCGAGCTGGGTGGCCAGGCCTATTCGACGTCGGCGCGCCTGAACGGCCAGCCCGCGGTCGGTATCGGCGTTCAGCTCGCACCGAGCGGCAACGCGCTCGAATCGGCCAAGCTGATCCGCTCCAAGATGGAAGAGCTGTCGAAGTTCTTCCCGCAGGGCGTGAAGTGGACCATCCCTTACGACAGCTCGCGCTTCGTGAGCATCTCCATCAAGGAAGTGGTGAAGACGCTGTTCGAGGCGGTGGCGCTGGTGTTCCTGGTGATGTTCCTGTTCCTGCAGAACTGGCGCTACACGATCATCCCGACGATCGTGGTGCCGATTGCGCTGCTGGGCACATTCGCGGTGCTGTCCGCGCTGGGCTTCTCGATCAACGTGCTGACGATGTTCGGCATGGTGCTGGTGATCGGTATCGTGGTGGACGACGCGATCGTGGTGGTCGAAAACGTCGAGCGGATCATGAGCGAGGAAGGTCTTTCTCCGCTCGAGGCCGCCCGCAAGGCGATGCGCCAGATCTCCGGCGCCATCATTGGCGTGACGGTCGTGCTGATCTCGGTGTTCGTGCCGCTCGCCTTCTTCTCGGGCTCGACCGGCAACATCTACCGCCAGTTCTCGGCGGTGATGGTGGCGTCGATCGGCTTCTCGGCCTTCATGGCGCTGTCGCTCACGCCGGCGCTGTGCGCGACGCTGCTCAAGCCGGTCGAAGCAGGCCATCACCACGAGAAGAAGGGCTTCTTCGGCTGGTTCAATCGCGGGTTCTCGCGCACGGCCAAGGGCTATGAAAGCCTGGTGGCGCGCATCCTGCGCCGCGCGGCGCGCTATCTGATCATCTACGTGGCGATCATCGGCGCGGTGGCGCTGCTTTACAGCCGCCTGCCCACTTCGTTCCTGCCGCAGGAAGACCAGGGCAACATCATCGTGAACGTGCAGCTCCCGCCGGGCGCCACACAAGAGCGGATGCTGTCGGTGATCCAGGACGTCGAAGGCTACATCCTCAAGCAACCCGAAGTGCAGAGCATGGTGGGCGTGCTTGGCTTCAGCTTCTCGGGTCAAGGCCAGAACGCCGGTCTTGCTTTCGTGACGCTGAAGGACTGGGACGAGCGCAAGGACCCGGCGCATTCCGCCGATGCCTTGGCGGGCCGTGCATTCGGCGCGCTCTCGAGCATTCGCGATGCGTTCATCTACCCGCTGAGCCCCCCGCCGATTCCTGAACTGGGCAACGCGAGCGGCTTTACCTTCCGCCTGCAGGACCGGTCGGGCGCAGGGCACGAGGCGCTCACCAACGCGCGCAACCAGTTGCTGGGCATGGCGAGCAAGAGCCCACTGCTGACGCAAGTTCGTCCGGACGGCCTCGAAGACGCGCCGCAGTTGCAGATCGACATCGACCGCGACAAGGCAAACGCGCTGGGCGTGACCTTCGACGCGATCAACACGACGCTGTCGACGGCGCTGGGTTCGTCCTACGTCAACGACTTCCCGAACCGGGGTCGCTTGCAGCGCGTGGTGGTGCAGGCCGATGCGCCGGCACGGATGCAGCCGGAAGACCTGCTGAAGCTCAACGCGAGCAACAGCAAGGGCGTGCCAGTGCCGCTGTCGGCCTTCGCGAGCACGCGATGGGTCACGGGCGCGCAGCAGACGGTTCGCTACAACGGTTATCCGGCGGTGCGTATCTCCGGCTCGGCCGCACCGGGCTACAGCTCGGGCGCGGCGATGGCGGAGATGGAAAAGCTGGCGGCGCAACTGCCGGCAGGCTTCGGCTACGAATGGACCGGCCAGTCGCGTGAAGAAAAGCTCGCGGGTTCGCAGGCCATCATCCTCTACGGCTTCGCGATCCTGGCGGTGTTCCTGTGCCTTGCGGCGCTGTACGAGAGCTGGACGATTCCGCTGTCGGTGATCATGGTGGTGCCGCTGGGCGTGCTCGGCGTGCTGCTGGCGACGCTGCTGCGGGCCTACTCCAACGACGTGTACTTCCAGGTGGGCCTGATCACGATCATCGGCTTGTCAGCGAAGAACGCGATTCTGATCATCGAGTTCGCGAAGGACCTGCAGGCGCAGGGCAAGGGCGTGATCGAGTCGGCGCTGGCCGCGGCGCACCTGCGGTTCCGGCCGATCATCATGACCTCGCTGGCCTTCGGTCTCGGCGTGGTGCCGCTGGCCATGGCGACCGGCGCAGGCTCCGCGAGCCAGCGCGCGATCGGCACCGGCGTGCTGGGCGGCATGCTGACCGGCACCGCGCTCGCCGTGATCTTCGTTCCGGTGTTCTTCGTGGTCGTCCGCACGCTCTTCAAGGGCAGCGAACGCCAGCACCAGATGGACAAGCGCCATGCGGAAGCCGCGGGCATCGAGGAATCTCATGAACACTAAGCACACCCCGCGCATGCGCTTCGCCGCCGTCGCGGCGGGCGCGGCCCTCTTCCTGAGCGGGTGCTCGCTGGCACCCAAGTACGAGCGTCCGGAGTTGCCGGTGCCGCAGGCCTTCCCGAACACGGCCGCGCCGGCTGCGCAACAGCCGCCGGCAGCGACCATCGCCTGGCAGGACTACTTCACCGATCCGCGCCTCGTGAAGCTGATCGAGATCGCGCTGGCGAACAACCGCGACCTGCGTGTGTCGGTGCTCAACATCGAGCAGGCGCGCGCGCAGTTCCAGATCCAGCGTTCGGCGCTGTTCCCGGCGCTCAACGCCTCGGCGAGCCAGACCCGGCAGCGGCCCTCGGCGACCGGCATCGGCAACGTGTCGGAAGTCGATGCGGTCGGCGTTGGCATCACGTCGTGGGAGATCGACTTCTTCGGCCGCATTGCGAGCCTGAAGGACGCGGCGCTCGCGCAATACCTCGCAACCGAGGAATCGCGCAAGGCGGCGCAGATCAGCCTCGTCAGTGCGGTCGCGACCGGCTGGCTTACCGTGCTCAGCGACGACGAGTTCCTCGAGATCACGCGCCGCACGATGGACACGCGCGACGAGTCGCTCAAGCTGACCAAGCTGCGCTTCGACAACGGCGTGGCATCGGAGATCGACTACCGCTTTGCCGAGTCGCAGGCCGAGACTGCGCGCGCTGCCTATGCGCAGCAGCAACGCCTGCGCATGCAGGACGAAAACGCGCTCGCGCTGCTGCTCGGCTCGCCGGTGCCGCCGGAAGCGTTTGCCGGCAGCGCGGCCGGCCTGCAGGCGCTCACGCCGATGCAGGACCTGCCTGCGGGGCTGCCTTCGGACCTGCTCACTGAGCGGCCCGACATCCGCGCGGCGGAACAGCAGTTGATTTCCGCCAACGCCAACATCGGCGCGGCGCGGGCTGCGTTCTTCCCGCGGGTGACGCTGACTTCGTCGATCGGCACTGCGAGCACCGAGTTCTCGGGGCTCTTCAAGAGTGGATCCAAGGCGTGGACCTTCGCGCCGCAGATCACGCTGCCGATCTTCGACGCTGGCCGCAACCGCGCGGGCCTCGATTCGGCGAAGGCCGAACGCGATATCGCCGTGGCCCAGTACGAGAAGGCCATCCAGACTGCGTTCCGCGAAGTCGCCGATGCGCTCGCCGGGCAGGCGACCTTCAACGAGGAGTTGCGCGCGCTCATCGCGCAGGCCAACGCGGAAGAGATCCGCTTCAAGCTGTCGGACATGCGTTATCGCAACGGCATCGCGAGCGGGCTCGATCTGCTGGATGCGCAGCGGTCGCTGTACACGGCGCAATTGGCGACGGCGCAGGCGCGTCAGGCCAAGCTGCAGAACCAGGTGGCGCTCTACAAAACGCTGGGCGGCGGCTGGAGCACGAGGTAGCGGCACACCCCCGGGAATGCGCGACAGCTCAGGTCGGGGGTGGTCCCTATAATCCGCCGTGATCTAAAAAGCCCCCGACGAGCCCCACACTGAGGACCCAATGAGCGACGAAGTGCACTACCAGGCCACAGAAGAAGCCCACACCGGCCCGATCAAGAATCCCAAGCAACTCCTGCTAGCGGTATTTTTCTCGTTCGTTGCTCCCATCCTGATCATTGCGGGCCTTGTCTCGTACGTGGTCTCGGGCACCCATCCCTCGGGTTCCGCACAGGGCGAAGGCATGTCGCTCTATGGCGTTTCGAAAGACGTCCGTGACCGCGAAGTCGCCGAACGCCTCAAGAAGGTCGGCTCCATCGAAATCCGCGACGCCAACCGTCCGCTCGCCACCGGCGAAGCGGTCTTCAAGGCGCAGTGCGTGACCTGCCACGGTTCCCCCGGCATTCCCGGCGCGCCGCATTTCAGCGACGCGGCAGCCTGGGGCCCCCGTATCGGCCAGGGCTTCGCGACGCTCCTCGAACATGCCCTCAAGGGCAAGGGCGCGATGCCTCCGCAGGGCGGCGGCGACTTCGAGGACCTGGAAATCGGCCGCGCCGTGGTCTACATGGCCAACGCCGGCGGTGCCAACTTCCCGGTGCCGGATCGGCCCGCCGCGGCAGCACCGGCCGAAGGTGCAGCGACGGCCGATGCGGCCAAGCCTGCCGAAGGTGCCGCAAAGTAACGGCCCTCACAGAACAAAAGAGCCCGCTTATGCGGGCTCTTTTTTTGCCTGCGCGGCACTCAGGGCGACGGAGCGGGCTTGGTCGGTTGCCGTGCCTCGGGGCTGGTCACGTAGCCGAAACGGGCCGGAAGATCGGCCGCGCGGACATCTTCGGGCACCCAACGACCCTGCTCGATCGCCTCCGATGCCAAGCCGACGTCCTGCGTGTGCACGAGGCCCAGGCCGATCGGCGCGACCAGATACAGCTTGCCGTCCTCGTCAAGCAGGCAGGCCGAGGGCTCGACCTCTTCGCCCGAATGGGACCTGACCGAGAGATCCTCGGCCACGCGCCAGATCCACGGCGTCGCTTCGAGCTCGACATACACACGCTGCGGCCCGTTCTGGAAGAACCACTGCCCTTCCGCGTCGTGCTCGTAGTTGCGCTGGATGAATTCGATCAGCTTCTCGTGCTGGAGCATCGAGCCTTTCGATGCCGCGAAGGGCCCGGCGGCCTGCGTGGGCGCATCGCGCAGGTACCAGTTGCCGCGGGCGTCGAGGCCGAGCCAACCGTAGCAATGCGGCACGTTCGGCCACTTCGCGAGGGCCTGCTTGACGATGTCGTCCATCGGGGTATTTTGCTCGGCTACCGGTCCGCGAGCCAGCCGACGACGCGCTCGGGCATGCCGCGCACGTGGCCAGGCGGAAAACCGAGCGGGAAGCCCACGTGGCCGCCATGAGCAGGCTGCCAGAGCGTGACATGCCGACCGACTTCGCCGGGCCGTGGCAGGCTGGCGGCGGGCACGAAGGGATCGTTGGCCGCGTTCACGACGAGCGCCGGAATCTCGACCCGATGCAGGTGAGGTTTGGCGGAGCCGCGCGACCAGTAGTCGTCGGTGTCACGAAACCCGTGCAGCGGTGCGGTGAAGATGTTGTCGAAGTCGTACAGGTCGCGCGCCGCCAGCAGCTTGTCGCGATCGAAGAGGCCCGGGTGCTGTGCCAGCTTGGCCAGCGCCTTGGGCTTCATGGTCGCGAGAAACATGCGCGTGTAGACGAGCTTGTTGAAGCCCCGGCTGATCGCAGCGCCTCCGGCTGCAAGATCGAGCGGCGCACAGATCGACGCCACCGCGCGCACGCGCTTCGAGGCCTCGTCACCCGACTCTTCCACCCACCGCATCAACGCGTTGCCGCCGAGCGAAACGCCCACCGCCCGAACGGCTTCGCGGCCATCATGCAGGCGCGCGAGGATCCAGTCGATCTCCTCGAAATCCCCCGAGTGATAGGCGCGCGGCGCGAGGTTGATCTCGCCGCTGCAGCCGCGGAAGTGCGGCACCGCGTAGTCCCAGCCACGCTCCAGCGCGAAGGCCGCGAACGCCTCCGCATAGTGGCTGCGCGAGGAGCCTTCGAGCCCGTGGAAAAGCACCAGCAGCGGCTTCGGGCCCGAGCCCTGCGCCTCAAGAAAATCGACGTCGATGAAGTCGCCGTCGGGCGTGGTCCAGCGTTCGCGCCGATACGCCGGCAGTGGCGTCATCACGCGCCGGCCGTACAGGGCGGCCCAAATGGTCTGGAGGTTGCCACCCGGCAACCAGCGCGGTGCAACGTACTGCATCAATGAAGGGTCTGCGGCGCCTCGGGGGCGTCGCCCGGCTCCTGCGCGCTGCCGGGGCTTGCATGGTGCGCCACCATGCGCCAGCCCTGCGCGGTCTTGTGATAGACGTTGGTGGCGAGCACGAAGGCGTGCTTGCGCCCTTCGGTGGTCAGCACGTCGATGCGTTCGAGCACGTTGTGCACGGCGCTCGCGAGCGACTCGACCTTGCGCACCCGCGCCGGCGTCGCGTGGATCGCACCGCCGTTGCCGAACATGTTCTCAAAGGCGGCGCGAATCGCATCGGCACCCACCAGCCTTGGACCGCCGGGGTGGACGCAGAAGATCTCGTCCTCGTCGGCCCAGCAGTCCATCAGGGCCTCGACGTCGCCGCGCTGCAGCGCCTCGTAGAAAGCCGTCTCGACGTCGTCGGCGGTGCCGCCGATCGTCGCGGCGCGGAGTTTTGTTTTGGTGGACATGGGTGGATCTGCCGGAAAGGTGGATTTTGCCTCGGACCCGTGCGGCTGGGTGCCCCAAGGCGACTCAGGGCGACCCGGCCAGCCAGGCTCCGACGACCTGGCGCACATCGCCCTGCGACGCCTGCCACACCGTTTCGGGCGCCATCACGTGCGCACCCGGAGGCGCAAGGCGCAGCGCGACGTCGACCAGCTCGGCGACCTTGGATGCGCGCACCGGCTGCTCGCTCGATGGGACCATGAAGCGCGTGATAGAGAGCATCCACGCCGCGAGCCGCTCCGCCGGGTTCGTGTAACGCACCTTCGCAGGCTTCTGCGCGGTGCGCACGAGGATCACGCGCTCGAAGCCTTCGGCGACCACGGCCTGCTCGTCGAGCGAGGCGAGGCCCCGCTTCAGCGCTTCGGGCAAGCGCCCCTGCGCGTGCGGCTGTACGACTGCAAGGGTTTCGACGCCGCTTGCGCGCAGCCATCGCGCGAGTGCCGGCAACTGGTCCGGCGTGGGTGTCCAGAGTGCGCGTTCGCGGTCGTAATAGAGGCGGGGCGGCTCGAACAGGATGAGCGCCGTATCGGCCTCCACCAGCGGCCATTCGTCGATGGGGGCGTCGGGCGTGAGCACGGTCTCGACACCGCTCAGCCCTTCGAGGATCGGCTCGCGCACCAGCACCAGCGTGTGGTCGAAACGGTGCCTGCCCGCCAGGCGCCGGACCAGCTCCTGGCCCAGCACACCGGTGGCGCCAGCAACGAGGAGGGTTCCCGTGCCCGCATCCGCAGCACGCTGCACCGGGCCCCGCTGGCCCGCCTGCAACGCATGGATGGGGTCGACCGGCATGCCGCTATGCTACCTTTGCCAACTTCACAACAAGGGACCTCGCGATGATGAAACGCTGGCTACTGATCATCCTCGCCGCACTCGCCCTCTCGGGCTGCGGCTACAACGATTTCCAGCGGCTCGACGAGGCCAGCAAATCGGCCTGGAGCGAGGTGCTCAATCAATACCAGCGGCGCGCGGATCTCGTGCCGAACATCGTGGCTACCGTCAAGGGTGAAGCCAATTTCGAGCAGGAAACACTCACCAAGGTGATCGAGGCGCGGGCCAAGGCGACGTCGATCCAGGTGACGCCGGAGACGCTCAACAACCCCGAGGCCTTCAACAAGTTCCAGCAGGCGCAGGGCGAGCTGTCGAGCGCCCTGTCGCGGCTGATGGTGGTATCGGAGCAGTACCCGAACCTCAAGGCCAACCAAGCTTTCCGCGATCTGCGGGTGACGCTCGAAGGCACCGAGAACCGCATCACCGTGGCGCGCAACCGCTACATCCAGACGGTCCAGGAATACAACGTGCTCGCGCGCAGCTTCCCGACCAACCTGACGGCCAAGATCTTCAACTACGACCCCAAGCCGAACTTCTCGGTGCAGAACGAGGCACAGATCTCGACACCGCCGACCGTCGACTTCAACGCGCCGAAGAAGTAAGCCGGCACGGCCGCCTGCCATGCTGATGGTCCGCATCCTGCGCCTGCCGCGCCTCCCGCGCATCTGGCAAGCCCTGACGGCATTGCTGCTGCTCGCGGCGGCACTGTTGGGTAGCGGGCATGCGCGGGCGCAGGACCTGCTGCCGGTGCCGAAGCTCGATGCGCGCGTCATCGACCAGACAGGCACGCTCACGCCCACGCAACGCGCCGCGCTCGAAGCCAAGCTGCAGGCCTTCGAAAAGGAGAAGGGCTCGCAGATCGTGATGCTGATGGTGCCGACCACTGCGCCCGAGGACATCGCGAGCTACGCCAATCGCGTCGGCAACACATGGAAGATCGGCCGGCGCGATGTCGGCGACGGCATCCTCGTGATCGTCGCGAAGAACGACCGCAAGATGCGCATCGAGGTCGCCAAGACGCTCGAAGGCGCGGTGCCCGACCTCGCGGCGGCACACATCATCGACGACGCGATGAAGCCACGCTTCCGCCAGAACGACTTCGCCGGCGGGCTCGACGCGGCGGCGGACCAGCTCATCGCGCGCGTCAAGGGCGAGCCGCTGCCGGAAGTCGATGCGCGCGGCGGAGACTTCAGCGGTGAGGGTCGCGGCGGCGGTGGCTTCGACTGGCAAGACCTCGCGGTGTTCTTCTTCATCGCCGTGCTGGTCGGCGGGCCGATCGCGCGGCGCATCTTCGGCAAGACCCTGGGCTCGCTGGCGATGGGTGGCGTCACCGGATTCGTGGTGATGATGGTGACGTCGAGCATCGTGATCGCGGTTCTGGCAGGGTTGGGCGCGTTGCTGTTCACGCTGCTGTCGATGGCGTTCGGCGCGGGCCCCATGCGCCGTGGCGGCCTCGGCGGTGGGTTGGGTGGCGGTCTTGGCGGCGGCTGGGGCGCTGGGCGTGGCGGTGGCGGCTGGGGCGGCGGGTCCTCCGGCGGAGGCGGCGGCTTCAGTTCGGGCGGCGGTGGCGATTTCGGCGGCGGCGGCGCCTCGGGAGACTGGTGACCATGGCTTCGCTGACTTCACGCCTCGCACGTATCTGGCGCCATCGCTGGGTCGACGATGCCGACGTGCGTCGGGCACTGCCGGCCGACATGCTCAAACGCCTGGAACAACGCGTCGGTGCAAGCGAACGCCGGCACACCGGCGAAATCCGCATCTGCGTCGAGGCCGGACTGCCGATGTCCTACCTGTGGCGCGATGCAACGGCTCGCGAGCGCGCCATCATGATGTTCAGCAAGCTGCGCATCTGGGACACGGCGCACAACAACGGCGTGCTGATCTACCTGCTGCTGGCCGAGCACGCGATCGAGATCGTGGCCGATCGCGGCATCGATCTGCACGTGGACACCGAAGACTGGGCTGCGATGGCCAAGCGCATGGGTGAAGCATTCCGCGAAGGGCGGTTCGAGGATGGGCTTACGCAGGCGCTCGAGGAAGTGTCCGCCGTGCTGGTCGAGCACTTTCCGCTGGCCGAGGGCGCGGCGGACCGGAACGAGCTTCCGGACGCGCCGGTGATCCTCTGACTTGACGGTTCGGGAGAGACGCTGACGACTAGCCGGCGTCGAGCAGCCTGCGGTTGACGGCATGCACCGCGTCCAGCTCGGCCTGCAGCGCGCGCGTGACCTGCGACAGGGTGCGAAGGCGGCGATTGCTCTCGCGAAGCCGCTCCGCGAGTCCCTTCGACAACGCGAGCACGAGACGCGAGGCGGCGCCCGGGTGCTGGTCCAGCAGCTTCATGAGCGCCTCGCGCGAGAGCACGCCAAGCTTGACGTCGGTCAGCGCGGTGCAGCTCGCCGAACGCGGCTCGCCGTCGATCACGCCCATCTCGCCGATCAGATGGCCGGGGCCGATGATCGAGATCACCACTTCCTCGCCGGGCATGCCGGTGCGGGTCTCGGCGCGCACCTGGCCTTCGAGCACGAGCGCCATGTAGTCGGTGTCCTCGGTGTCGCCTTCCTCGAACAGGAGGGTGTCCGCCAGAACGTGCACCGGCCGCATCGCGTCCACCACGAGTTCGGCCTCTTCTTCGGTCATGCCGGACATTGGCGCTGCCTGCGTGAGCATGAAGACGGCGTGCGAGCGAAGGTCGATGCGAGGAGTTCCGGATGCGTCCATGGGGCACGATTGTCAGCGAGGCCAGCTTCCGGTGCCATTCGTCGAAGGTATGCACTTCAGGCCGGCAGGAGTGCCGAAAGCGTCTGCAGCGTATCGGCCTCTTCCAGCGGCTTGTCTTCGCGCCACCGCAACATGCGCGGGAAGCGCACCGCGATGCCGCTCTTATGCCGGGTGCTGCGCGCGATGCCTTCGAAGCCGAGCTCGAAGACCAGCGTCGGCGTGACGCTGCGCACCGGGCCGAAGCTTTCGACCGTGGTCCGGCGGATCACCGCGTCCACGCGCGCGATCTCCGCATCGGTCAGGCCCGAGTAGGCCTTGGCGAAGGGCACAAGCTTGCGGTCCGGCGCGTCGGGCGGTGCGTCCCACACCGCGAAGGTGTAGTCGGTGTAGAGGCTTGCGCGGCGGCCGTGGCCGCGTTGGGCATAGACGAGCACCGCATCGATGGACAGCGGATCGATCTTCCACTTCCGCCACACGCCGACATCCTTGGTGCGCCCGACGCCGTAGTGCGCGTCGCGCTGCTTGAGCATCAGCCCCTCGACGCCCATCGAGCGTGCGGCTTCGCGTTGACGGGAGAGATCGTTCCAGTCCTCGCCATGAAGCATGGGGCTGGCGATGAGCGACGGATGCTGCGCGTCCGCGATCAGTGAATCGAGCTGCACCCGGCGTTCGTGCTGCGGCAGCGTGCGCAGGTCGCGGCCTTCGCATTCGAGCAGGTCGTACGCCAACAGAACGACGGGGATCTCGCGCAGCAGCTTTGCGCCGAGCGTCTTGCGGCCGATGCGCTTCTGCAGTTCCGCAAAGGGCTGCACGCGATCGTCGCGCCAGACGACGATCTCGCCGTCGATGACGGTGCCGTCGGGCAGCGCCTCGCCCATCAGCGCGAGTTCGGGGAAGCGGTCGGTCACCAGTTCCTCGCCGCGCGACCACAGACACACCCTCCCCGCTCGTTTGACGAGTTGCGCGCGGATGCCGTCCCACTTCCATTCGACGATCCAGTGCGCGGGTGGGCCGAGCGCTGCATCGAAGTCCTCCAGCGGAAGGTTGAACGGATGCGCGAGAAAGAAGGGATAGGGCTGGCCGCTGGTCTGTCGGTCAAGCTCGCCGGTGTCCTCGGGCGCAATGAGCGCGGCGTAGTCGCTCGCGCCTGGTTGCCCGCTGATGTGCGTGTAGCCCATCAGCCGCTGCGCGACGCGCTTGGGGTCGAGCCCGCCGACCGCCGCCAGCGCCTGCGTGACCTGCAGCCGCGAGACGCCGACGCGGAACCCTCCGGTGATCAGCTTGAAATAGACAAGCCGCTCGTCCACCGCCAGCCGCTGCCATTGCCAGCGCAGTTTGTCGGCGAGCGCGTCCGGCAGCGTGTTGCGAAGCGGCAGCAGGTGGCGTTCGACCCAATCGGCAAGGCCCATGCCGTGCGCCTCGGTCGACGGTGGAAGCAGCAGCGAGATGGTTTCCGCGAGATCGCCAACCGCTTCGTAGCTTTCGTCGAAGAGCCATTCGGGCAGGCTGGCCGACTCCTGCGCAAGCAGCCTCAGCAGCTTGTTCGGCACGAGCTGGCGCGGCTTGCCGCCCGCCAGGAAGTAGACCGCCCAGGCCGCATCGCGCGGATCGGCGCTTTGCAGATACCGCTGCAAAGCCGACTGCTTGGCAAGGCTGGAAGTCGTGGCATCGAGTTCGCGATAGAGCGCGGCGAACTGCTTCATGATTCCGCGCCGCCTTCGGTTGCGCCAGCAACCGCATCCTCGTCGCCGTACTCGGTCTTGAACACCTGCGCATCCAGACCCGATTCGGCGAGCCATCGCACCATCACCGCGACGCTGCCGTGGGTGACGAAGACGCGCTCCGCGCCGGTGCCCGCGATCGCTTCCTGCAGGCCGGGCCAGTCGGCGTGGTCGGACATCACGAAGCCGCGATCGACCCCGCGACGCCGCCGCGTGCCGCGAAGCTGCATCCATCCGCTCGCGAAGGCATCCGAATAGCTGCCGAAGCGCCGCATCCACGGCGTGCCATGTGCCGACGGTGGTGCAAGCACCAGAGCGCGCTTGATCGTCGCGGCATCGACGCCGGGGTCCGTCACCCGCAGCGTTGGTGGCAGCGCGACGCCTGCTGCCCGGTAGATCTGGTTCAGCGGCTCGACCGCACCGTGGACGATGATCGGCCCGATGCTCGCATCCACTCCGTGCAGGATGCGCTGCGCCTTGCCAAAGGCATAGCAGAGCAGCACCGACGCCCTGCCCTGCTCCGCGTTCGCACGCCACCATTCGTTGATCTCGTCGAACAGCACTGCTTGCGCGGGCCACCGGTAGATCGGCAGACCGAAGGTCGATTCGGTGATGAAGGTGTCGCACGGCACCGGCTCGAAGGGCGTGCAGGTGCCGTCGGCTTCGGTCTTGTAGTCGCCCGAGGCGACCCACACGCGGCCGCCATGCTCGATGCGGACCTGCGCCGAACCCAGCACATGGCCCGCCGGATGCAGCGAGATTCGCACGCCGTTGTGTTCGATCGCTTCGCCGTACGCGAGCGTCTGCAGGGTGATGTCGCCAAGCCGGACGCGCAGCGTGCCTGCGCTGTCGCGGTGTGCGAGGTAGTGCCCATGCCCGACGCGCGCGTGGTCCGAATGCGCATGCGTGATGACCGCGCGATCGACCGGCCGCCACGGGTCGATGTAGAAATCGCCCGGCGGGCAGTAGAGCCCTTCCGGGCGCGCGACGACGAGGTCGCGAGGCGAAGAGACGTTCGCGGATTCGGCCATGGTGCGGAGCACATCGTAGGCCGGCCCGCCGATTGATGCGCCGCGCACCGGGCGCGACCTGGTGTCGGTTCAGGCCGACGTCAGGCGAGCACCTACCAGGCGGTCCACTTGACCTCGCTCTTCGCCGAGGTCACCGTGCGTTCGATGAACCGCACGCCGCGCGCGCCGTCTTCCACACGCGGGTAGTCCGCCGCGAGCGGGTCGGCCGCAACGCCGGCCAGCTTCGCGCGGATGTCCGCGATCACGCCGCCGTAGATGTTGGCAAAGGCCTCGATGAAGCCTTCAGGATGCCCGCTCGGAATGCGGCTCGCGCGACGGGCCGATTCGCAGAGCCAGGGCGCGCCGCGTGTGAGGATGCGCTTCGGGCCGTCGTGCGGCAGATGAGTCAGTTCGCTCGGTCGCTCCTGCCGCCATACGAGCGTGCCCTGCGCGCCGGAGATACGCAGGCGCAGGTCGTTCTCAAGGCCAGTGTTGATCTGCGATGCGACCAGCACGCCGCGCGCGCCACCCTTGAACCGCAACAGTAGGCTGCCGTCGTCGTCCAGCGGCCGGCCGGGCACGAACGATGTCAGGTCGGCGCAGAGGCTTTCGATCTCCAGCCCCGTCACGGTGGCGACGAGGTTTTCCGCATGCGAGCCGATGTCGCCGATGGCGCCGGCCGCGCCACTCTGCGCCGGATCGCTGCGCCACGCGGCCTGCTTGTTGCCCTCGCCTTCGAGCCGCGTCGCGAGCCATCCCTGGTTGTATTCGACGACGATCTTGCGGATTTCGCCGAGTTCGCCCGAGCGCACCATCTCGCGTGCCTGTCTCACCATCGGATAGCCGGTGTAGTTGTAGGTCACGCCGAAGACGGTGCCCTTGCGGGCGACCGCTTCCACCAGTGCATCCGCCTGCTCGCGCGTATGCACCAGCGGCTTGTCGCAAACCACATGGAAGCCCGCCTCCACGAAAGCCTGCGCCACCGGGAAGTGCATGTGGTTGGGCGTGACGATCGACACGAAGTCGATGCGCTCGTGCGCGGGCCGCTTCAACTCGTCGTCGAGCAGGCCGCGCCAGTCGCCGTGGTTGCGATCGTCGGGCAGGAACAAGTCGCGCCCCGAGGCCTTCGCCTTCTCCGGGTTCGAAGAAAGCGCAGCGGCCACGAACTCGGCCTGCCCATCCAGCGCGATCGCCTTGCGGTGCACCGCACCAATGAATGCATCGCGCCCGCCACCCACCATGGCATAGCGCAGTTTGCGTAGAGTCATTTCAGTCATTCAAGACTTTCCAATATCCGACAACGGCCGCGCTCCCAAGCGGGAGACACCGCGGAACCGGCTTTGCCGGGCCGCCGGTGTCGCCCCCTGAAAGGGGGTGCAGAGCTACACGAAGTGAGCGAGGCTGGGGGGTTAGAAAGGTGAATCCGGGTGGTAGAAGTCCTTGGCGTTGTCCTTCGTGATGAGCACCGAAGGAATGATCGTCGTCGCCGGCAGCTTCTCGCCCTTCAGGCGCGCTTCGGCCGTAAGCTTGATCGCGTCGTAGATGAACTTCGGCGAATAGCTCACGTCGGCATCGATGCGCTTGTCCTTGCCGTCGACGATGGTCTTGACCATGCCCTTCGCACCCGCACCACCAAAGATCACCTTGATGTCGTTGCGCTTGGCTTGCTCGATCGCCTTGAGCACGCCCACGGCCATGTCGTCGTCCGCCGCCCAGATCGCGTCGATGTCCTTGAAGCGCGTCAGGTAGTCCTGCGTGACCTTGAAGGCGTCGTCGCGGTTCCAGTTGGCGTACTTCGCGTCCAGCAGCTTGATGTCGGGGTAGTTCTTGAGCACGCTGTTGAAGGCGTCCATGCGCTCGTTGTCGAGCGTGGTCGGGATGCCGCGCAGCGCGACGACATTGCCCTTGCCGCCAAGCTTCTTGGCGATGTATTCGGCCGGGATCTTGCCGAAGGCGGTGTTGTCGCCGGCGACATAGGCATCCTGCGCACTGGTGTCGGTCAGGCCGCGATCGACCACCGTCACATAGGTGCCCTTGGCCTTGACCTGTGCGACCGGCTTGGTGAGCGCCGCCGACTCGAACGGGAAGATCACGAGCGCGTTGATCTTGCTCACGGTCGAGAGATCCTGCAGCTGGTTCGCCTGCTCGGGCGCGTTGGCAGCAGTCTTGATCGTGATCTTCAGATCCTTGTGCTCTTTCTCGAGGTCCTTCTTCGCCTGGTTGGCCCAGTAGTTGATGCCGCCCATGAAGCTGTGCGTCGCGGCGGGGATCGATACGCCAAGATTCACCGGCTCCGCGGCCGCAAGGACCGGGATCGCGGCGAAGCTCGCCGCAGCGACCGCGCTCAGGACCATGCGACGGGAAATGGAAGTCTTCATGCTGCTTGTCTCCTTGGTTGATGAAACGGAACGGACGGGAAACCCTTGCGTCATCGGCGGCCCCGCTGGAGGAACGCGACGACGATGATGACGAAACCCTGCACCGCCGCGTTGAGGTACACGCTGATGATGCTGGTGAGGTTGAGGATGTTGCTGATGACCGAAAGCAGGATCGCGCCGATCACCGTGCCGATGACGCTGCCCGATCCGCCCTTGAGCGCGGTGCCACCGACGATCACGGCTGCGATCGCTTCGAGCTCCCATAGCAAGCCGGTCGTGGGCGATGCCGAGCCAAGGCGCGGCACGTAAAGCAGGGTCGCGATGCCCACGCACACGCCGAGGAACACATAGGTGAGCACCTTCACGCCATCGACGCCGACTGCCGCATAGCGCGCAACCTGCTCGTTCGAGCCGATGGCCTGCACGTAGCGTCCATAGGCCGTGCGGTTGAGGATCAGCCCGCCGATGACCGCGACGATGAGAAAGACCCACACCGGGATCGGCACGCCGAGCAAGCTCGCGTAATAGACCGGTGCATAGACATCCGAAAGCTCGTTGTCGAGCGTGAGCGCGCCGCCATTGGCGAAGTAGGTCAGGTAGGCGCGGAAGATGCCCAGCGTGCCCAGCGTCACGATGAAAGGTTCGATCCGCCCCTTGGTGATGAGCAGCCCGTGCGCGAGGCCGAACACCGCCCCGAGCACCACGGCGAGCACGGCGCCCAGCACCACCGCGAGCACCGGTGAACCGACCATCGGCCCCATCGCGTTGATGAACATGATCACGCAGCCCGCGATCAGCGCCGCCATCGAACCCACCGAGAGATCGATGCCGCCTGAGATGATCACGAAGCACATACCGACCGCGATGATGCCGATGAAGGCGGTGCGCGTGAGCACGTTCATCGCGTTGTCGAGCGTCGCGAAGTCGCTGTTGAGCAGCGTGCCCGCGATGCACAGCAACACGAGACCGATGACGGGACCGAAGCCGTGCAGGCGCTCGGTCCAGCGCGGCTTGGCCTCGGCGCGATGCTGCACCTGCGACTCAGTGCTCGATGGCTGTTCCGGTGGCATGAGCAATTAGCTCCTCTTCTGTCAGTTTGTCGGCGTTCAAGGTGGTCACGAGATGACCGGCGCGCATCACGGCGACGCGATGGCACAGGCCGATCAGCTCCATCAACTCGGACGAGACCACGACTACCGCGAGCCCTTCGCGCGCGAGACGCTGGATCAGGAAATAGATGTCGCGCTTGGCGCCGACGTCCACGCCGCGCGTGGGTTCGTCGAGCACCACGATCTTCGGTTGCGGCTGCAGCACCTTCGCGAGCGCCAGCTTCTGCTGGTTGCCGCCGGAGAGCGACGAGGCGCGCGCATCGAGGTCACCGGTACGGATGCCGTAGTCCTTCACCGCCGCCGCGAGCGCGCTGCGCTCCGCTTCGGGATGAAGCCACGGAGTCGCGTAGCGTTCGAGCGCCATCAGCGTGAGGTTCTGGCGCAAGCCGAAGTTGACGTGAAGGCCCTTGCCTTTACGGTCTTCACTGAGATAGGTCAGGCCGTGCTTCGCGGCCTGACGCGGATTGCGCAGTTGAACGGCCTGCCCGTGGATCTCGACATGGCCGCTCGAAGGGCGCAGCCCGAGCAGGCCTTCGAACAGTTCAGTACGCCCTGCCCCGACGAGACCGGCGAAGCCCAGGATCTCGCCCGGTCGTACTTCGAAGCTCGCATCCTCGGCCCAACCGGGCACGGTGAAGTTGCTGACGCGCATCGCCGGCGCGACGTCCGCGACCACTTCGTCGCGCGGCGGATAGAGGTCGGCAAGTTCGCGGCCGACCATGAGGTTCGCCATCTTGTGCCGGGTGACGTCGGCCGTCAGCGCCCGCGCGACGAAGCGGCCGTCGCGCATCACGATCACCTCATCGGTGACGCGCTCGACTTCGTCGAGCTTGTGCGAGATGTAGACCACCGTCACGCCATCTGCCCGCAACTGCGCGATGAGCTTGAAGAGCCGCTCGGTTTCGCCGGGAGTCAGCGTGGCGGTCGGCTCGTCCATGATCAGCAGCCGCGCGTGGCGAGAGAGCGCTTTCGCGATCTCGACGAGTTGCTTCTCGGCGACGATCAGGCGACGCACCTTGGTGGCCGGATCGACATGCAGGCCCACTTCGGCCAACGCGGCGGCAGCATCCCGCGCCATCGCAGCATCGTCGAGCAGCCAGCCCCTCTTCTTTTCATGACCGAGGAAGATGTTTTGCGCGATGCTGAGGTCTTCGGCGAGGTTGAACTCCTGGTGGATCAGCACGATGCCCAGCGCCTCCGCGTCGCGCGAGCTGACGAACTGCTGCGGCTGCCCGTTGACGCGCAAGCTGCCGCCGGTGAGCGACTCGTAGCCTGCGAGGATCTTCATCAGCGTCGACTTGCCCGCGCCGTTCTCGCCGAGCAGGCCATAGACCCGGCCGGGTTCGAGCGAGAAGCTCACGCCGTGCAGCACTTGCACCGGCCCGAACGCCTTCACCACGTGGTCGAACTCGACAGCGACTGCGGCCTTCTGTCGCGGCGTGGCGATGGCTGCGGTGCTCGTCATGGCGCCACACCTCGCACCTTGAGGGTTTCCTGCATCGCGAGCACGCCGGCGCCGATCAGGCCGGCCTGACCTTCGAGCGGCGTGTACTGGATCTCGAGATGGCGCGTCGACAGTGCCAGCGAACGCTGATAGACGCTCTGCCGCACCGCCGCGAGAAACAGAGGTCCGATGCGCGTGATGCCGCCGCCGATGAAGACATGCGACGGATTGAAGAAATTGACGATGGACGCCAGCATCTGGCCGATCAGGTTGCCGGCGCGCTGGACGATCGCATTCGCTGCGGCATCGCCCGCACGGCTTGCCTGGCCGACGTCGATCGCTTCGATGCGTCCCTGCGTGCGCAGGCATTCGGCGAGCGCGGCGCTTTCGCCCGCTTCGGCGGCCTGCACGGCCATGCGCGTGATCGCGGGACCGGCGGCCATCGCTTCGACGCAGCCGAGGTTGCCGCAGTGGCAGCGCGGCCCTTCCTGGTCGACGCAGATGTGGCCCACATCGCCGGCTGATCCCGCGGCGCCTCGATACACCTCGCCATGGCAGACGATGCCGCAGCCGATGCCGGTGCCGACCTTGATGACGAGGAAATTGGAGAGCGAGCGCTTGAGCCGCCACAGCTCGCCCAGCGCCATGAGATTGACGTCGTTGTCGACGAAGACCGGGGCGGCATAGTCTTCGCGCAGGTAGTCGCGGATCGAGAAGCTGTCCCACGCCGGCATCAGCGGCGGATTCACGAGTTGGCCAATCTCGAAATTGACCGGGCCGGGGACGCCGATTCCGATGCCCAGTACTTGCTTGGCGGTGAAGCCAGCGCGCGCCAGCAATTCCTTGATGAGCCCACGAACGCGCGCGAGCACCACGCCAGGGCCTTCGCGCACGTCCGCCGGTTCCGCGTGATGCGCGAGCACGGTCAGGTCTGGGGCGAGGACAGCGACATCGAGGCTGGTCGCGCCGATGTCGACGCCGACCAGCACGCCCAACCCTGCGTGGAGTTGGAGGCTTTCAGGCCGGCGTCCGCCGGTCGATCGCTGCAGGCCGATCTCGGAGAGGAGCCCTTGCTCGACCAGGCCCGCGATCAAGGCGTTTGCCTTGCTCTTGGAGAAGCCCAGCTGTTCCGCCATGCCGTGGCGCGAGTTCCCCGCGGACCAGAAAGTGGTCTCGAGCAACTGCATCTCGTCGGCGGTCAGGCGACTCCAGGGGGTCACTCGTTGTCTCCGTCTGTTCTTTGTAGCGTCCGGTACCGAGGGGCAATCGGACGAAGGCGAATACTAGGAGGAGATCTTCAGCCGAACAAGACTTAACTTCGGACAAATTCAGGCCGAACGGGCGCAAACCGCAACGTCAGAAACAGAAAAGCCGCCCAAAGGCGGCTTTTTCTTTACCAGGAACACCGCAGAACCGGCTCTGCCGGGCTGCTGGTGTTGCCCCCGGTTGGGGGGTACCCGAGCCACACGAAGTGGGCGAGGCTGGGGGCGAGCTACTTCTTGTCTCGATACTTCCGCAGCGCCGCGATCTGCGCGGCCATGACGGTGAGTTCGGACTGAGCCAGGGCAATGTCGATGTCGCTCTTGGCGTTCTTCAGTGCCTCTTCCGCGCGGGACTTTGCGGCGCTAGCCTTCTCGTCGTCCAGGTCCTTGCCGCGGATCGCGGTGTCGGACAGCACGGTCACCGTGGTCGGCTGCACTTCCAGGATGCCACCGGCCACGAAGACGAATTCCTCACCGCCGTCAGCCGTCTCGATGCGCACGGCGCCGGGACGGATGCGCGTGATCAGCGGCGTGTGGCGCGGGTAGATGCCGAGCTCACCAGCTTCGCCGGGGAGCGCGACGAACTTGGCCTCGCCCGAGAAGATGGACTCCTCGGCGCTGACCACGTCCACGTGAATGGTGCCTGCCATGGTGATTCCTTAAGCGACCTTCTTGGCCTTCTCGAACGCTTCGTCGATGCCGCCCACCATGTAGAACGCCTGTTCCGGCAGGTGGTCGCATTCGCCGTTCACGATCATCTTGAAGCCGCGGATGGTCTCGGACAGCGGCACGTACTTGCCAGGCGACCCCGTGAACACTTCTGCGACGTGGAAAGGCTGCGACAGGAAACGCTGGATCTTCCGGGCGCGAGCCACGGCCAGCTTGTCTTCCGGCGCGAGTTCGTCCATGCCCAGAATCGCGATGATGTCGCGCAGTTCCTTGTAGCGCTGCAGGGTGCCTTGCACCGCACGGGCCACGCCGTAGTGCTCTTCGCCGACCACGTGCGGATCGAGCTGACGCGAGGTCGAGTCGAGCGGGTCCACAGCGGGGTAGATACCGAGCGAAGCGATGTCACGCGACAACACCACGGTCGAATCCAAGTGGGCGAAGGTCGTTGCAGGCGACGGGTCGGTCAAGTCATCCGCCGGCACGTACACGGCCTGGATCGAGGTGATCGAGCCGACCTTGGTCGACGTGATCCGTTCCTGCAGGCGGCCCATTTCTTCAGCCAGCGTCGGCTGGTAGCCCACGGCGGAAGGCATACGGCCCAGCAGAGCGGACACTTCGGTACCGGCCAGCGTATAGCGGTAGATGTTGTCGACGAAGAAAAGAACGTCACGGCCTTCGTCGCGGAACGATTCGGCGATCGTCAGGCCGGTCAGTGCCACGCGCAGACGGTTGCCCGGCGGCTCGTTCATCTGGCCGTAGACCATCGACACCTTGGAGTTCGCCAGGTTCTCCTGGTCCACCACCTTGGCGTCCGACATTTCGTGATAGAAGTCGTTGCCTTCGCGGGTACGCTCACCCACACCGGCGAACACCGACAGACCCGAGTGAGCCTTGGCGATGTTGTTGATGAGTTCCATCATGTTCACGGTCTTGCCCACGCCGGCGCCACCGAACAGACCCACCTTGCCGCCCTTGGCGAACGGGCAGACGAGGTCGATCACCTTGATGCCGGTTTCGAGCAGATCCTGCGAGGGAGAGAGCTCGTCGTAAGCCGGTGCCTTGCGATGGATCGGTGCGGTGAGTTCCTGGCCGACGGGACCACGCTCGTCGATCGGGTTGCCCAGCACGTCCATGATGCGGCCCAGCGTGGCCTTGCCGACGGGCACCGTGATCGGCGCACCGGTGTTGACCACGGTGATGCCGCGGCGCAGACCGTCCGACGAACCGAGTGCAATGGTACGGACCACGCCGTCGCCGAGTTGCTGTTGCACTTCGAGGGTCAGGCCGCCGCCTTCGTACTTCAGGGCGTCGTAGACCTTGGGCATCTTGTCACGCGGAAACTCCACGTCGACCACGGCGCCAATACATTGAACGATCTTGCCTTGAACTGCGTTTTCTTGAGCCATCATCTGCTCCGATAAAAATTTAAATCTGGTTGACGTCCGACACCTGGCTGGCTCAGACGCCAGCGGCGGCCGCAGCGCCCGAAACGATCTCGGACAGTTCCTTCGTGATGCCTGCCTGGCGGGTCTTGTTGTAGACCAGCTTGAGTTCGTTGATCACGTTGCCAGCGTTGTCCGTGGCTGCCTTCATGGCAACCATGCGCGCCGACTGTTCGGAAGCCATGTTCTCTGCGACGGCCTGGTACACCAGCGATTCGACGTAGCGCACCAGCAGTTCGTCGATCACGCTCTGCGCATCGGGCTCATAGATGTAGTCCCAGGAATGCTGGTCCTTCTCGGCCTTCAGCGACTCCGCCGGCAGCGGCAGCAGTTGCTCCACCACCGATTCCTGGCGCATCGTGTTGATGAACTTCGTGTAGCAGAGATAGACCGCGCTGAGCTTGCCCTCGGCGTAGGCGTCGAGCGCCACCTTGACCGGACCGATCAGCTTGTCGAGGTGAGGCGTGTCACCCAGCTGGGTGACATGCGACACCACACGAGCGCCGACGCGGTTCAGGAAACCCAGGCCCTTGTTGCCGATCGCCACAGCCTCGATGGCCGTAGCGGCCGACTGCAGCTCGCGCATCTTGGCCGTCACGGCACGCAGCACGTTGGTGTTCATGCCGCCGCACAGACCCTTATCGGTCGTCACGACGATGAAGCTCGCCGCCTTCGCGTCGTGCGTCTTCATGAACGCGTGGGTGTACTCCGGGTTCGCCTGGCCGAGGTTGGCCGCGATGCTGCGGATCTTCTCGCTGTAGGGGCGGGCGGCACGCATGCGATCCTGCGCCTTGCGCATCTTCGACGCGGCCACCATTTCCATGGCCTTGGTGATCTTCTTGGTGTTCTCCACCGATTTGATCTTGCCGCGGATTTCCTTACCAGCTGCCATTGGGGCTCCTTGCTCGGTCGATCAGGCGAACGACTTCTTGAACGCGGTGACGGCTGCGTTCAGCTCGGCTTCGGCGTCCTTGTCGAGGGCCTTGGACTGCTCGATCTTGTCGAGCAGCGCGCCATGGCTCGCCTTCAGGAATTGATGCAGACCATGCTCGAACGGCAGAACCTGCTTCACGTCGATATCGTCCATGAAGCCCTTGTTCACCGCGAACAGCGAGGCACCCATCAGCGAGATGGGCAGCGGGCTGTACTGGGCCTGCTTCAGCAGTTCGGTCACGCGGGCACCGCGGTCGAGCTGCTTGCGGGTCGCTTCGTCCAGGTCGGAAGCGAACTGTGCGAAGGCTGCGAGTTCACGGTACTGGGCGAGGTCGGTACGGATACCGCCCGACTGGCCCTTGATGACCTTGGTCTGTGCCGACGAACCCACGCGCGACACCGAGATACCGGCGTTGATGGCGGGGCGGATACCGGCGTTGAACAGGTTGGTTTCCAGGAAGATCTGGCCGTCCGTGATCGAGATCACGTTGGTCGGAACGAAGGCGGACACGTCGCCGGCTTGCGTTTCGATGATCGGCAGTGCGGTCAGCGAACCGGTCTTGCCCTTGACTTCACCCTTGGTGAAAGCTTCGACGTAGTCGGCGTTCACGCGAGCAGCACGCTCCAGCAGACGGCTGTGGAGGTAGAACACGTCGCCAGGGTAGGCTTCGCGGCCGGGCGGACGACGCAGCAGCAACGACACCTGACGGTAGGCCACGGCCTGCTTGGACAGGTCGTCATAAATGATCAGGGCATCTTGACCGCGATCGCGGAAGTATTCGCCCATCGTGCAGCCCGAGTACGCAGACACGTACTGCATGGCGGCCGATTCAGAAGCGGACGCTGCCACGACGATGGTGTATTCCATCGCGCCGGCTTGTTCCAGAGCACGGACCACGTTCTTGATCGACGAGGCCTTCTGGCCGATCGCGACGTAGACGCAGGTCATGTTCTGACCCTTCTGGTTGATGATCGCGTCGATCGCCACGGCGGTCTTGCCGGTCTGACGGTCGCCGATGATCAGTTCGCGCTGGCCACGGCCGATCGGCACCATCGAGTCGATGGACTTCAGGCCGCTCTGCATCGGCTGGTCAACCGACTGACGTGCGATCACGCCCGGCGCGACCTTTTCGATCACGTCGGTGAGCTTGGCGTTGACAGGACCCTTGCCGTCGATTGGCTGGCCCAGTGCGTTCACCACGCGGCCGATCAGCTCGGGACCCACCGGCACTTCCAGAATGCGGCCCGTGCACTTGACGGTGTCGCCTTCGGAGATGTGCTCGTACTCGCCCAAGATCACGGCGCCGACGGAGTCGCGCTCCAGGTTCAGCGCGAGGCCGAACGACGGCGTGCCATCGGCCGTGGGCGGGAACTCGAGCATTTCGCCCTGCATGGCGTCCGACAGGCCGTGCACGCGCACGATGCCGTCGGTCACCGACACCACGGTGCCTTCATTGCGGATGTTCGCGCTGACGCCGAGACCTTCGATGCGGCTCTTGATCAGTTCGGAAATTTCTGCGGGATTGAGTTGCATGACTCTTTCCTTCTTTCGTTAAGGGGGCTGGTGGCCTCAGGCCACCAGCGCAACTTTCATTTGTTCAAGACGCGCTTTGACGGAGGTGTCGAGCACTTCGTCGCCGACCACCACACGGATGCCGCCGATCAGCGACGGGTCCTGCTGGACGGTGACCTGCAGCTTGCGGCCGAAACGCTTTTCGAGCGTGGCGGCGACGTTGCCCAACGCGGTCGCATCGATGGGGAAGGCGCTGTACACCACGGCATCGGACGTACCGCTCTGCGCGTTCGCCAGGGTCCGGAACTGCTTCGCGATTTCCGGCAGCGCATGGAAACGCCCGTTCTCGAGCAGCGCCATCAGAAAGTTGTTCGCGGCAGGCGGCAGGGGCGCGCCGAACGCACCGCCAACCACGCCGATCACTTGATCGGCCGTGACCTTCGGGTTGTCCGCAAACTGCTGAAGTTCGGGGTTGGCGCCAATGGCCGCAACCTTTTCGAGCCAGGCTGCCGCGCCGCTCAGATCCGACGCGGAGGCCTTGAAGAGCGCTTCTGCGTAGGGGCGTGCAATGGTGGCGAGTTCTGCCATGGCTTGATCAGAGTTCCGTCTGCAGGCGGGACAGCAAATCGGCGTGGACGGCCGGATTCACTTCCTTGCGCAGAATCTGCTCGGCGCCCTTGACGGCCAGCGCAGCGACCTGCTCACGCAGGGCTTCGCGCGCCTTCATGGCCTGCTGGTCGGCTTCGACACGGGCAGCCGCGATGATCTTGTTGCCTTCTTCCGTGGCGCGAGCCTTGGCCTCTTCAACGATGGCCTGCGCACGACGTTCGGCATCTGCAAGACGCTGGGCGGACTCGTTCCGAGCCTGGCCGAGTTCAGCTTCGACGCGCTTGTTGGCGGCGCTCAGTTCGGACTTGGCCTTGTCGGCAGCAGCCAGGCCTTCGGCGATTTTCTGGGCACGATCGTCCAGCGCCTTGGCGATAGGCGGCCACACATACTTCATCGTGAACCCGACCAGGATCAGGAACACGATCATCTGGATGATCAGGGTACCGGTAATGCTCACTTTTCACCCTCTCTTTGGGAATGAATCCAACGTCATTCAGCGATGAACGACATGGGTTCGACGAGAAAGCCTAGGACCGATTACTTCGGCAGGTTGGCGATTTGCGAGAGGAACGGGTTGGCGGTTGCGAACCACAGCGCGATACCGGTACCGATAATGAACGCGGCGTCGATCAGACCAGCCAGCAGGAACATCTTGGTTTGCAGTTCGCCCATCAGCTCAGGTTGACGCGCAGCCGACTCGAGGTACTTGCTACCCATGATGCCGATACCGATACAAGCGCCAACAGCACCCAGACCGATGATCAGGCCAGCGGCCAGAGCGACAAAGCTAATAACTTCCATGATGACTCCTAGAGGACTTTGGTTGAAGAGAAAAGAAAAACGAAACTGAAACGGACGATCAGTGGTGATCGTGTGCCTGACCCACGTAGACAAGGGTCAGCATCATGAACACGAACGCCTGCAGCGTGATGATCAGGATGTGGAAGATGGCCCAGGCGGTGCCGGCAATGATGTGACCCAGCGCGAGGAGGATGCCGGTGGCAGAGAGCGTCCAGGCACCACCCATCAGCGCGATGAGCAGGAAGATCAGTTCGCCGGCGTACATGTTGCCGAACAACCGCATGCCATGCGACACGGTCTTGGCCACGAACTCGATGATCTGCATGGCAAAGTTGAACGGGTACAGCGCCCAGTGATTGCCAAAAGGCGCGGTGAAGAGCTCGTGCACCCAGCCACCCAGACCCTTGATCTTGATGTTGTAGTACAGGCAGATCAGCAGCACGGAAACCGAGAAGCCCATGGCCACCGAGAGGTCGGCCGTGGGGACGACGCGCAGGTACGCATGGTGCGGATCGCCGCCGGTGGCGGTGTAGGCCTGGCCCCAGAGGTACGGGAGCAGGTCGACGGGCAACAGATCCATTGCGTTCAGCATCAGGATCCAGATGAAGATCGTCAGCGCGAGCGGGCCGACGAACTTGCGGCTTTGCGCGTTGTGGACGATGCCCTTGGCTTGCTGGTCGACCATTTCGACGAGGATTTCGACCGCCGCCTGGAATCGGCCAGGCACACCCGAGGTGGCCTTGCGGGCGGCGAGCCACATGAGCCAGCAAGCCACCACGCCCAGCACGATGGAGAAGAAAAGCGAGTCGAAGTTGAGAACGGACAGATCAGCCACACCTTTGGGCGTGGAGCTCTGAAGATGCGTCAAATGGTGAACGATGTATTCACCAGCGGTTTGACCATGTTCCGCAGCGTTTTCAGCAGCCATCCGTTACTCGTCTCAAAGTTTCGGGCGCTTGGGAGCCAGCATCACAGCCACCCAAGCCGCCTTCATTGTCACCACCAAGCCGATCAGCATTGCTGGCCAGCTCAGCGCCATTACGAGCCTTGGCGCGGCGATCAGCATCGCCATCGTCAAGGCCAACTTGACCATTTCCCACAAAAAGAATCCGAATACCGCAGTACCCGGATTCAGTGAAGCAAACCTGCCGGTCAGCCCCCGCGCGAACACCGCCGCGGGCAGAACGACCGCGAGCGCGCCGTATCCGGCGGACCATCCCAGATTTTGCCTCCCTGTGAGCCCCCAGGCGGCCAATGCCACCAGGAGTCCCGCCGCAACCTGAATCGCGATCACGCGCCACGGCGAGACCAACGGCTTCCTGTCACGAAGCCGCTGCGCCTCCTCGGCGGTCAGCGGCTTGAATTCTCCGTCCAGGTCGGGAGTGTCCTCATGGATTCCCTTTGAGACATCGCGGGCGATTGTTTTCATGTCGAATGAAGCCCGGATGACGACCCAGAATTTCTACAAAGCCATTGATTATAGGTAGAAAGCCACGCGCTTCGACCAAGTTGGCGACACATGGCGGGATTTGGTCCTTGCGTCGGATGCCGAATCGGCATTGGGCCGCTTGGAAAGCTCTCATGCGCCCCCACCATAATTCCCCATGCACCCGATCATCGACGCTCTTCCCGATTCACTCTGTTACCTCGACGGCACCTATACGCCGCTTCGCGACGCGAAGGTGAGCGTGCTCGATCGAGGCTTCATCTTCGGAGATGGCGTCTACGAAGTCGTGCCGGTCTATGAGGGGCATCTTTTCTGCTTCGAAGAACACATGGCGCGGCTGGATCGCTCGCTGGCCGAACTGCAGATCGCCAATCCACTGACGGCTGTGCAATGGCGTGCCATCGCCGCTCAACTCATTGAAGCCTCGCCGGCCTCCGCGCGCGCCGGCATGCAAGGCCTCTACATACAAGTCACACGCGGCGTCGCACCTCGCGAACATGCCATGCCGCAAGGATTGAAGCCGACCGTCTTCGTGATGGTGAACCCGATGAAGCCCGTTCCGGACGCTGTGCGCGCCAAGGGCGTGGCTTGCGTCAGCGCGCATGATTTCCGCTGGCAGAAGGCGCACATCAAGAGCACCAGCCTGCTGGGCGCAGTGCTCGCGCGGCAGATCAGCGTCGAGGCGGGCGCGGCGGAAACCATCATGTTTCGCGGCGACTGGCTGAGCGAAGCGTCATCGAGCAACGTGTGGATCGTCAAGCAGGGCGCGGTGATCGGGCCGCCGAAAGATGAACTGGTGCTCGCCGGCATCCGCTACGGCCTCATCGAGCGCCTATGCGCCGAAGCAGGCATTCCTTTCACCTTGCGCCGCATTGGACGCGACGAGGTCTTCGCCGCGGACGAACTTCTGCTGTCTTCGGCCAGCAAGGAAGTCCTGCCTGTCGCGACGCTCGACGGCCTCACGATCGGCAACGGCCAACCCGGCCCCATCTACCAGACCCTTTTTGCCGCCTACCAGCAAGCCAAGGAAGACGCGAAGGCGCGCAGCACCCAGGACATCGGAGTCACAGCATGAGCACCCCCACCACCCCGCCCACCGGCGAAACGCCCGACACCCCGGTGGATGCCCGCAAGGATTCGCTGATCGAGTACCCCTCGAAGTTCCCGATCAAGGTCATGGGCGCCAAGGTCGACGGCTTCGTGCATGCGATCACGCAGGTCGCCGAGCGCTTCGACCCGACCTTCGACGCCAGCACCGTGGAGCTGCGCCCCAGCAAGGCCGGAAACTACCTCGGCGTGACGATCACCGTCACTGCAACGAGTCGCGAGCAGCTCGACGATCTGTATCGCGCGCTTTCCAGTCACCCGATGGTCAAGGTGGTGCTCTGAGCGCCCTGCAAGTCTCGCTGCTGGGTCGCGTCGACTACGCCGGGACCTATGCGGCGATGCAGAAGGCGACGGAGGAGCGCTCAGCGGATTCGCTCGACCAGCTCTGGATCTGCGAACACCCGCCGGTCTATACGCAAGGTCTGGCCGGCAAGGCTGACCATGTCCTGAACCCCGGCGAAATCCCCGTCGTGCAAACGAATCGCGGCGGGCAGGTGACCTACCACGGCCCCGGCCAGGTGGTGGCCTATCCGCTGATCGACCTGCGCCGCGCCGGTTACTACGTCAAGGAATACGTCTACCGGATTGAGGAATCGGTGATCCGCACCCTCGCCCACTTCGGCGTGACCGGGCACCGCATAAGTGGCGCCCCCGGCATTTATGTGCGCCTCGACGATCCTTTCTCGCATGCCGCGCTCACCGGCCCGACACACCCGGACGACCCGTTCCGGGGCCTTGGCAAGATCGCCGCACTGGGCATCAAGGTGAGCCGGCACTGCACTTACCACGGCGTCGCCCTCAACGTGGCAATGGACCTTGAACCCTTCAACCGCATCAACCCTTGCGGCTATGCAGGGCTGAAAACCGTCGACCTTTTTACAATCGGCGTCCGAACAACCTGGGACGAAGCGGCGCAGGTGCTGGGCAGTAAGCTCAACGTCTACCTCGCACCTTGAGCCCGCCAGAGAGAACGCATGAGCACCCCGCACGCTGAACCCACCGTGGTCCGAGAGGCCCAAAGTGCCGCCGACTACAACCCCTCGGCCAAGCAGAAGGCCGCAGCCAAGCTGTCCCGGATCCCCGTCAAGGTGGTCCAGGGCGAGGTGCTCAAGAAGCCCGAGTGGATCCGCGTGAAGGCCGGTTCGCCCACCACCCGCTTCTACGAGATCAAGCAGATCCTGCGTGAAAGCAACCTGCACACGGTCTGCGAAGAAGCCTCGTGCCCGAACATCGGCGAATGCTTCGGCAACGGAACCGCGACCTTCATGATCATGGGCGACAAGTGCACGCGCCGCTGCCCGTTCTGCGACGTGGGCCATGGCCGGCCCGACCCGCTCGACAAGGACGAGCCGCTCAACCTCGCGAAGACCATCGCGAAGCTGCGCCTCAAGTACGTCGTGATCACGAGCGTCGACCGCGACGATCTGCGCGACGGCGGCAGCCAGCACTTCGTCGATTGCATCCGCAACATCCGCGAGTTGTCGCCCCAAACGCAGATCGAGATCCTGGTGCCCGACTTCCGCGGCCGCGACGACCGCGCGCTCGAGATCCTCAAGGCCGCGCCGCCGGACGTGATGAATCACAACCTGGAGACCGCGCCGCGCCTGTACAAGGAAGCACGCCCGGGCAGCGACTACCAGTTCAGCCTGAACCTGCTCAAGAAGTTCAAGGCGCTGCACCCTGACGTGCCGACCAAGAGCGGCATCATGGTCGGCCTCGGTGAGACCGACGAAGAAATCCTGCAGGTCATGCGCGACATGCGCGCGCACGACATCGACATGCTGACCATCGGCCAGTACCTTGCGCCGAGCAACAGCCACCTGCCGGTGCGCCGCTACGTGCATCCCGACACCTTCAAGATGTTCGAGGACGAGGCCTACAAGATGGGCTTCAGCCACGCTGCAGTGGGTGCGATGGTGCGCAGCAGCTACCACGCGGACCAGCAGGCGCACGCGGCGGGCGTCTGATCGCCCTCGCCCGGGAGACGGGCGAACATTCCAGGCAGAAGAACAATGAGCGACTTCGAACGAGCCATCGAGCGGGATTTCGGCGTGATCGCCGAACTCGTTCATCTCCATGCGCAGCAATCGCCGGAACGCCCAGCGCTCGCAGACGCCGAGCACACGCTGAGCTACCGCGCGCTCGATGCGTTGATGGACCGCATCGCAGCCAGCCTTCAGCGCGATGGGCTGCAGTCCGGCGATGCCATCGCCATCTGCGCGGCATCGAGCGTGAACTACGCCGCCATCTTCCTGGGCGCGCTTCGCGCAGGGGTCGCGGTGGCACCGCTCGCACCGGGCTCCACGCCTGCAAGCCTCGCGCGCATGATCGAGGACGCTGGCGCGCGCATCCTCTTCGTCGACGCGGCGGCTGCAGAGACCATCGGAGAGGCCGCAGCGCCTTCCGTCCCACGCATCGCCATTGACGGCTCCAAGGCCGGGAGCGATTTCGACGCGTGGCTTGCGGCGGCAGGCAGCGTACCCGCATCCGTCGAGCCGCAACCCGCCTGGCCCTTCAACATCATCTATTCCTCCGGCACCACTGGCGAGCCCAAGGGCATCGTGCAGGGCCACGGCATGCGCTGGGCCCATGTGCGTCGCGGCGCGAAGTACGAGTACGGCCCCGAGACCGTCACGCTGCTGTCGACGCCGCTCTACTCGAACACCACGCTGGTCGTGTTCTTCCCGACCATCGCCTTCGGCGGCTGCGTCGTGCTCATGCCCAAGTTCGACGCCGCGGCTTATCTCAAGCTCGCCGAACGCCTCCACGTCACGCACACGATGCTGGTGCCGGTGCAGTACCAACGGCTGATGGCACGGCCCGATTTCGATGCGCACGACCTGTCGAGCTTCCGCTTCAAGTTCAGCACCAGCGCGCCATTCAACGCTGCACTCAAGGCCGACGTGCTCGCGCGCTGGCCGGGCGGGTTGATCGAGTTCTACGGAATGACCGAAGGCGGCGGCACCTGCATCCTCGAAGCGCATCTGCACCCGGACAAGCTGCACACCGTCGGCACGCCGGCAGAAGGCAGCGACATCCGGTTGATCGACGAATCGGGCCGCGAAGTCCCCGTTGGAGAAGCCGGCGAGGTCGTCGGCCACTCGGCCGGCATGATGGTCGGCTACCACCGCCAGCCGGCGAAGACACGCGAGGTCGAGTGGTTCGACACCACTGGCAAGCGCTTCATCCGCACTGGCGACGTTGGCCGCTTCGATGCGGACGGCTTCCTTACGCTGTTCGATCGCAAGAAGGACATGATCATCAGCGGCGGCTTCAACATCTACCCGAGCGATCTCGAAACCGTGGTGCGCGGCCATCCGGCGGTAGCGGACGTCGCGGTGGTCGGCGTACCCTCTGAACAATGGGGCGAAACGCCTGTGGCCTTCGTGGTGCGGCGCGAAGGCGACGCCACGGATGCCGACGCCGTGCTGCAATGGACCAACGCGCAGTTGGGCAAGACGCAGCGCCTCGCGCGGTTGAACTTCATCGACGAGCTTCCGCGCAGCGCGATCGGCAAGGTGCTCAAGCGCGAATTGCGTGAACGCGAAATCCGCTGAAGGCACAGCCGGCGCCCATAAGGAGGGCGGCGGCAACGGCCTGTTGTGGGTGCTGCTCGCGGCGGCGGCCGTCTTCGCTTTCGTGCGGCCGCGCGCGCCTGTCGACTACGTTCGGCTCGTCGACTGGCAGACCATCGGCGCGCTGGCCGGCCTGCTTGCGATCACGCAGGGTGTCGAGCGCAGCGGCATGCTGCAGAAGCTCGCGACGCGCTTGCTTTCTCGCACCACCGAGCTTCGCCATCTCGTCTACCTGCTGACCGCCAGCGCAGCGCTGCTTTCGGCGCTGGTCACCAATGACGTCAGTCTCTTTCTGCTCGTGCCGCTCACGCGCGTGCTGGCCGAGCAGGCCCACCTGCCGCTCGGGCGTCTGGTGGTGCTTCAGGCGCTCGCGGTCAACGCGGGGTCGGCGCTGACGCCGATCGGCAATCCGCAGAACCTCTTCCTCTGGCACCGCTCGGGCGACAGTTTCATCGGCTTCATGACCATGATGGCGCCGACCGTCGCGGTCATGCTGTTCTGGCTCTTCGTCGCGATCCGCTTCCTGGTGCCGCGCGCACCGATCCTGCTCAAGCCCTCGGGCGATGAAGTGCCCGTCGAGCCGCGCCTGCTGACCCTTTCCGGCATTCTGTTCGTCGCCTTCGTGATCGCGCTGGACCGGCACTGGATGGTGCCGGGGCTCGTTCTGGTGTTCGGCGCTTTCCTGCTGCTGCGCCCGCGCGTGCTGCTCGGGGTGGACTGGACGCTGCTCTTGATCATCGCGCTGATGTTCATCGACCTGCGCCAGCTCGCGGATCTGCCCGCGGTGACCGCGGTGTTCGCGGATTTGCCGATCCGCGAAGGCTGGCGTGCGTACCTTGCGGCCATCGTGACTTCGCAGGTCATCAGCAACGTGCCGGCGACCATCCTGCTCGACGGCTTCGTGCACGACCTGCCCGCGCTGGCGGCGGGCGTGAGCGTCGGCGGATTCGGCTGCGTGCTGGGCTCGCTGGCCAACCTGATCGCACTGCGCCTTGCCAAGCTGCCGAACGGACTGCGCGAGTTCCATCGCATCAGCATTCCGTTCCTCTTGCTGTGCGGCGCGACGGCCCTGCTGCTGCGGCTCGGGTGACAGGGTCGCGCGAGGCATGGAGAATCAATCGACTTCCATGGCCGCTGCACTTCCTTCCTCCAATGGGCTTTCGCTGCGACGCTACGGCGCATCGCGCGGCAGCCATGCGCACGACCATTTCCAGGTACTGATCGGCCTCGATGGGGTGCTGGACCTGGAAGTCGAAGGACGCGGCCACCGCGTCGGCGCGGGCGACGGCTGGGTGGTGACGCCC
This sequence comes from Variovorax sp. Sphag1AA, assembly GCF_014192575.1. Classification (GTDB taxonomy): domain Bacteria; phylum Pseudomonadota; class Gammaproteobacteria; order Burkholderiales; family Burkholderiaceae_C; genus Variovorax. The sequence goes on from NZ_JACHYC010000005.1 coordinate 640,722, forward strand.
GGCGACCGGCACGACTTCGAATCGAGAAACGGCAGCCACTGCCTCGTCCTCGACACCACGCAGGACCTGTGGGCGCAGTGCGCAGGCCGAACACCGCTCTCGCCGCAGCTTCTGGCGCTTGCGCGCTACCTGGCCCTGTGCGTGTCGGAGCCCACGACGTCGCCGACCGCGCTGCATCAGGCGCCCGCCTTGCTGCTCGAAGCGTGGGGTCCGCTGCTGCCGAACGGCCGTCGCCGCGCGATCGACTGGCAAGGGCTCTCCGATTGGGCGCGAAGCCGCTGGCATCGCCCCCTCGGCGTCGCGGACCTCGCGGCCGTCGTCTGCCTGAGCCCCAGCCAGTTCGCGCAACGCTGCCGCGACGAGCAAGGCATGAGTGCCATGCACTGGCTGCGTGCGCAACGCCTGCTTCACGCGCGTCAGTTGCGCGACCGTGGCATCGGTGTTGCCGAGACCGCTAGGCGCACGGGCTACCGATCGCCTTCGGCGCTGACGGCGGCGATGCGGCGCTCGGCCAACGCGGGCTGAAGCCCCCAAAAACCGTCGTCGCGCGACGACGCGCCGTCGTTTCGCGACGATCGCTGCGCTTAAGCTCGGCGGCCATGTCCTCGACCCTGTACGCCCTCGCCGCCATCGCCCTCTGGGCCACCCTGGCTTCGCTGGGCACTTCACTCTCGCACCTGCCGCCATTCCTGCTCACCGGCCTCGCGCTGATGATCGGCAGCGCGATGAGCTGGCCGCTGGTGCTGCGCAATCCGCGCGTCTGGGCCGTGCCGGCACGCACGCTGGCGCTGGGCGTCTATGGGCTGTTCGGCTTTCACTTCCTGCTTTTCATCGCGCTGCGGCTTGCGCCGCCGGTGGAAGCCAACCTGGTCAACTACCTCTGGCCGCTCTTCATGGTGGTGCTTGCGCCAGTGTTGTTGCCGGGCATGTCGCTGCGGGCCTTGCATATCGTGGCCGCGCTGCTGGGATTCACGGGCGCGGCAATCGCGATCCTCGGCGCGCGCGGTGCGGCTTCAGGCGGTGGAAGCTACTGGGGCTTTCTGCCCGCGCTCGGCTCGGCCTTCATCTGGGCGAGCTATTCGCTGTGGACGCAGCGCGTCGCCGCATTTTCGACGACGGCGATCGGCCTGTTCGGGCTGGTGTCGGGTGCGCTTTCGCTCGTCTGCCACGCGCTGCTGGAGCCTTCCGTCGCCCTCTCCGCACGCGACTGGCTGCTGGTCGCGCTCTGCGGGCTTGGCCCGCTCGGCGCGGCATTCTTCTTCTGGGACATGGCGCTCAAGCGCGGCGATGCGCGCCAGATCGGCATCCTGAGCTACATCACGCCACTGGCTTCGACCGCATTGCTGATGCTTGTGACACAGCGGCCGCTGAGCTGGACGATCGCGCTCGCGGCCGTCCTCATCATCTCCGCGGCCGTCATGGGCACGCGGGCACGTTGAGACTCAGTCCGCGACCTTGAGCACCAGCTTGCCGAAGTTCTCGCCGGTGAAGAGCTTCGTCAGCGCTTCCGGGAAGGTTTCAAGCCCTTCCACCACATCTTCGCGGCTCTTCATGCGGCCATCCTTCAGGTAGGCCGACATCTCCGCGATCGCGAGGTGGTAGCGGTCGGCGTAGTCGAACACCACCATGCCCTGCATGCGCGCGCGGTTCATCAGCAGGCTCAGGTAGTTCTTCGGCCCCTGGATCGGCGTCGTGTTGTTGTACTGGCTGATCGCGCCACAGATGATGATCCGCGCGCCGCGCGTGATCTTCGCGAGCGCCGCGTCGAGGATGTCGCCGCCCACGTTGTCGAAGTAGATGTCGATGCCCTTCGGGCAATGGGCCTTCAGCCCGTCGCGCACCGCAGCAGGGCCGGCCTTGTAGTCGATGCAGGCGTCGAAGCCCAGTTCCTTGACCACGAAGTCGCACTTGGCCTGTCCGCCGGCGATGCCGACCGCGCGGCAGCCCTTGATCTTCGCGAGCTGGCCGACGGTCTGACCCACTGCGCCGGCCGCGCCGGAAACCACCACGGTCTCGCCCGGCTTGGGCTCGCCGATGTCCATCAGGCCGAAGTAACCGGTCATGCCCGGCATGCCGAGCACATTGAGCCATTGGCCGATCGTGCCCATCGAAAGGTCGATCTTCACGAGGCCCGAGCGCTTGATCTCCTCTTGCGGGACCAGCGCGTATTCCTGCACGCCCAGCGTGCCGTAGACGACATCGCCCACCGCGAACGCCGGGTTGCGCGAGGCGACCACGCGGCCCACGCCGCCGGCGCGCATCACCGCGCCCAGTTCGACCGGCGCGATGTAGCTCTTGCCCTCGTTCATCCAGCCGCGCATCGCGGGGTCGAGCGAAAGCGACAGCGTCTTGACCAGCACGCCGCCATCCGCCGGATCGGCGACCGGCTCGGTGGTGAATTGCCAGTCGTCGCGGGTGGCCGCGCCTTGCGGTCGCTTGGCGAGGCGGATCTGCCGGTTGCTCAGGGTGGTGGTCATGCGCGCGTCTCCTTCAGGGCTGGGGCTGCGGATCGTAGCCCCGGCCGGCGCCACCGTGGGTAGCGAAGGCGACAAGCGCGCAGGGTCAGAACGGGTAGTGGCGCGGCGTGGTTTGCACCGTGATCCAGCGAAGCTCGGTGAAAGCCTCGATGCCGGCCTTGCCGCCGAATCGGCCGTAGCCCGAATCCTTGACGCCACCGAAAGGCATCTGCGCCTCGTCGTGCACCGTAGGGCCGTTCACGTGGCAGATGCCGGATTCGATGCGACGCGCCACGTTGAAGGCACGTGCGATGTCGCGCCCGAACACCGCCGACGACAGGCCGAATTCGTTGTCATTGGCCGTCGCGATTGCTTCCTCGACACCGTTCACGCGCACGACGGCCTTGACCGGTCCGAAGGATTCTTCGCTGTAGATCAGCATCTGCGGCGTGACATGGTCGATGACGGTAGCCGGCATCAATGTGTTCTCGGCGCGCCCGCCGCACACCAGCTTCGCGCCCTTGGCGAGCGCATCGTCGATGAGCGCATTGCAGCGCGCGACGGTGCTTGCATCTACTACAGAGCCGAGCACAACCGGCCCTTCGCGCGGATCGCCGACCGGCAGGCTCTTCGCCTTTGCGGCGAATTTCGCGACGAATTCATCCGCGATGGCTGTATCGACCACGATGCGCTCGGTCGACATGCAGATCTGCCCCGAATTGGCAAAGGCGCCGAACGCTGCCGCGTTCACCGCTGCGTCGATGTCGGCATCGTCGAGCAGCACCAGCGGCGCCTTGCCGCCGAGTTCGAGCACCACGGGCTTGAGGTACTTCGCGCAGGTCTGCGCAATGATGCGGCCCACGCGCGTGGAGCCGGTGAAGTTCACGCGGCGCACTGCCGGGTGCGCCACCATCGCCTCGACGACCGTGCCCGCGTCGGCCGGCGCGTTGGTGATGAAGTTGACGACACCCGGCGGCAGGCCGGCTTCGTTCATCGCATCGACGATCAGCGCGTGCGTCTCGGGGCACAGTTCCGAGCCCTTGAGCACCACGGTGTTGCCGCATGCGAGCGGCGTGGCGATCGCGCGCGTGGCGAGGATCACCGGCGCGTTCCACGGCGCGATGCCGAGCACCACACCGGCCGCCTGGCGCACGCCCATCGCGAGGCTGCCGGGCACGTCCGAAGGGATGACCTCGCCACCGATCTGCGTGGTGAGGGCGGCGGCCTCGGTGAGCAACCCAGCGGCCAGATGCACGTTGAAGCCGGCCCACATTGCAGAAGCGCCTGTCTCGCGCGCCATGGCCTTCACGAAATCGTCGGTGCGCGCTTCGAGTGCATGCGCGGCCTTCTGCAGCAGGGCGCGGCGTTCGCCGGGGCCGGTCTGCGACCAGGCCGCGAAAGCAGCCTGCGCAGCCTCGACCGCAGCAATCGCGTCGCGTGCCGTGGCGGCTGGTGCCCGAGTCGCAACACCGCCGTCGAGCGGATTGCGGCGCTCGAACGTCGCGCCGCCTTCGGCCTGTCGGCGCTCGCCGTTGATGAGCATGGAAATGGTGGTCATGTAAGTACTCCTCAAACGAAGGGATCAATGCCAGGAACCCCGTGGAACGGGCTTCGCCGGGCCACCGGGGTTGCCCCCAGCGAGGGGGTGCAAAGCCACACGACGCGGGCGAGGCTGGGGGTGAGCCTCATGTTTTGCCCAGGTAGGCGTGGCGAATCACGTCGGAATGAAGCAGCGTCTCTGCATCGCCAGAAGCGACGACGCGTCCGCGTTCGAGCACATAGCCCCGGTCGGCGGCCTGCAAGGCCTTGCGCACGTTCTGCTCGACCATCAGCACGGTAACGCCCTGCGCCGCGATGCGCCGCACGATCGCGAGCAGTTCATCGACCATGCGCGGCGCGAGACCGAGCGAAGGCTCGTCGAGCATCAGCAGACGCGGCCCGCTCATCATGGCGCGCGCGACCGCGACCATCTGCTGCTCGCCGCCGCTCATGGTGCCGGCGAGTTGCGTAGCGCGTTCCTTGAGACGCGGGAAGTCGTCGAACGCACGTGCAAGCCGCTCGGCGCGCACCTTGGCTGGCACCAGCCAGCCGCCGAGTTCGAGGTTTTCGGTGACGGTCATCTGCGGGAACAGTTGCCGGCCTTCTGCAACGAGCGCAAGTCCCTGGCGCACGCAGGCGGTCGCATCCTCCGCCGGCAACGGTGCAGCGTCGAGCTTCACGTCACCGGTGCGCGGCAGCAGTCCGGCGAGCGCCTTGAGCAAGGTGGTCTTGCCTGCGCCGTTCGGGCCGAGGACCACGGTGATGCCTGGCAGCACATCGATGTCGATGCCCTGCAGCACCTGGAAGCCGTGGTAGCCGGCCACGAGCCCGCGAACGGTCATCTGGCTGGCGCTCATGGGGCGACCTCCACCATCTCGTCGCCCAGATAGGCCTCGACCACCTCGGCATTGCGCACCACTTCTGCCGGCGTACCGTCGGCGATCTTGCGGCCCTGGTGCAGCACCAGCACGCGCTCGACGTACTTCAGCAGCGTGGTCACAGCGTGCTCGATCCACACGACGGTCAGGCCGTGTTCGTCGCGCAGTTTGCGGATGCGGCGCGCCATCGCGTCCACTTCCGCCTCCGTGAGACCTGCAGCGACTTCATCGAGCAGCAGCACGCGCGGCCGGGTGCCGAGCGCCATGCCGATCTCGAGCAAGCGTTGCTGCGACGGCGTCACTTCAGACGCAGGCCGATCGGCGAGCGATGCGAGCCCGAGCATGTCGAGGATGTCGTGTTCACTGCGCAAGCCAGCGATGGGCTCGCGACGGCGGCCCGCGAATTCCATGCCGAAGCGCACGTTGTCGGTGAGCGTCATGTCGCTCATCACGCGCGGTGTCTGGAAGGTGCGCGCAATGCCGTGCGCCGCATAGAGATGCGGGCCGCGGCCGGTGAGTTCGACGCCTTCCGCGAAGAGATGTCCGCTGGTTGGCGCGACCACGCCCGAGACTGCGTTGAAGAAGGTGGTCTTGCCCGCGCCGTTCGGGCCGATGATGCCAACCAACTCCCCCGCGCGCAGTTGCATGTTGACTGCATCGACGGCGGTGAGCCCACCGAATCGCACGGTGACATCGCGGGCTTCGAGCAGGATGGACGCGTCAGCCATTCCCCCTCCTTCGCGCGCCATTGCGCTGCCACAGCGACGCGAGCCCATTGGGCAGGTACATCACGCACAGGATCAGCAGCAGGCCCAGCACCATCATGTAGCCGTAAGGCAGTTGCAGCCGCAGCGCTTCCGCCAGCAGGCTGAAGACGATCGCCGCAACCACCGGCCCGCCGATGCTTGCGGCGCCACCGATCAGCGCGATCAGCACGGTCTGGAAGCCGATGAACGGGCTGAACACCGCAGGCGGCTCGATATAGGTCCAGCGCACGGCCATCGCCGCGCCGACCGCACCGGCAAATGCGGCTGTGAGCGCAAAGCCCGCGATCTTGATACGCCGCGTGTCCACGCCGAGCGTCTGCGCGCGCTGCTCGTCTGCACCGACGCCAGCCAGCGCCAGTCCGAAGCGGCTGCGCTTGACGATGATGGCCGTCGCGATGGCACCAGCCGCGATCGCGAGCACGGTGAGATAGACAGTCTCATTCGATGGCACCACCACAAGCACGCGGCCCACAGTGCCCGAGACCTGCTTCTCGACGAAGGTCACCGCATGGCGAATCAGCTCCGTCATGCCGAAAGTCAGCACCGCGAAATAGGTGCCACGCAGGTGCAGCACGGCAGACCCCATCAGCACCGCGATCACGCTCGCCAGCAAGGCCCCACTCAGGATGACAAGCGGCCACGGCAGCACTTCGAGCAGCATCGCGCTCGCATACGCGCCGAGGCCGAAGAAGGCCGATGTCGCTAGCGACAGGTACCGCGTCGCGCCGCAGAACAGCGACCAGCTGGTGGCGAGCGCGATGTACATCAGGCAGCTCAGCGCCACCGAGGCCACGAAATCCGAAGCCAGCCACGGTATGCACGCGGCAAGTGCGACGCCGATGCCCAGCACCAGCCAGGGCCTGTTGGCGAACTGCGCTTTCATCGGGAGAACAATCCGTTGGGCCGCCAGATCAGCACGCCGATGAACACGGCATACGACAGCAGCATCTTGAGAGAGGGGCTCGTGAAGTGCATCCCGAGCGCCTCGACCACGCCGAGCAGCAGTCCGCCGACGAGGCTCCCCGCGATGCTGCCGAAGCCGCCAAGCGTGATCACGATCAGCGCGGTCACGGTGTAGGGCTCGCCCATCGAAGGCGAGATTTCATAGGTCATCGACAGCAGTGCACCCGCCACGCCTGAAAGCCCGAGCCCGATGCCGAACATCAGCGGATGCAGGCGCTTCGTGTTGATGCCAACAAGCTGTGCGCCCACCGGAGATTGCATCAACGCGCGCACCGCCTTGCCCAGCAGCGTGAGCTTGAGCAGCGCAATAAGCGCAAGGCTCAACGCCAGCGCGACGCCGAAGAGCACCAGCTTGTTCGCGGTGAAGCGCATGTCGGCGAACTGCACCGGCTCCGCGAGATAGTCGTAGCCGCGCAGGTCACCGCCCCAAATGAGCAACGCCGTGTTCTGCACGAAGAACATCAGGCCGAAGCCGACCATCAGGCTGCGCGCCTCGAACACTTCCACATTGGGTGCGCGTGCTGCCACCTGCCGGAAGCACAGCCAGTGCACCGCCATGCCGATCACCATGAGCACCACGAAAGCTGCCGGCAGAAACACCAGCGGCGAGATGCCCCACATGGTGTGCGCCCACCAGGTCAGGAAGGCGCCGAGCATCAGGAACTCGCCGTGCGAGATGTTCATGATGCGCATCAGGCCGTACTGCAGGTTCAGCCCGATCGCCACGAGCGCATAGATGCCGCCCGTGATCAATCCGCCGGCCAGCAGCTCGGCCCATCCACTCCACGACACGTTATTTCCAGGCTGGCTTCGGGGCCTGGAGTTGCGCGGTGGCGCGGTCCTTGGGCCACACGACTTCGAACTCGCCGCCCTGCCACTGCGCGACGGTGCCGGGGATCGAGGCGTTCTCGCTGCCCTCGAAGCGGATCGGACCGAGGATCGTCTTGAACTCGTTCTTCGCGATCTGGTCGCGCAGCGCCTTCCGATCGAGACCGACCTTGCCGACGGCCTGCTGCAGGATCTCCAGACCCGCCCATGCATGGCCGCTGGCCCAGCGGTCCGGCTCCTTGCCGAACTTCTTGGTGTGCGCGTCGAAGTAGGCCTTGGCTTCAGGGCTGGTCTTCGCGTTCCAGGAGCCCATGCCGATCACGCCTTCGGCGTTCGCCTGCATGACGGTCGGATAGAGCTGGAAGGCGGTGCCGACCGAGGCGTAGAAGAACTTCGGGTTGAAGCCGATCTCACGCGACTGCTTGCTCACGAGGATCGTGTCCGGCGGATAGGTGATACCGATGAAGGCGTCGGGGTTCAGGTCCTTGATGGTGCGTAGCACCGGTGCGAGGTCCTTCACGCCGAGCGGATAGCTCTTGCGGTCGAGCACCTGGATGCTGGTCTTCTTGAGCGCGGCATTGAGCGCGGCGAAGTTCTCGAGCCCGAAGAGGTCGTCCATGTAGACGATCGCGATGGACTTCACGTTGTTGGCGACCAGCATGTCGACCAGCGCGCCCATCATCTTGTCGGGCTGCTGCAGCAGCGAGAAGAAGTACGGCAGGTGCATGTCGATCAGCTTGCGCGACAGCGCGGTCGGCGCGAGCAGCGGATAGCCGAACCGGTTGGCGAGCGGCGCGACGGCAAAGTTCGCGCCCGAGCCCCAAGGCGGCAGGATCAGGTCGACCTTGTCGCTGCCCATGAGCTTCTCGAACGTGCGAACGCAGGTTTCGGTCTCGCTGCGATCGTCGTAGCCGATCAGCTCGATCGGCCGCTTCGTGCCCTTCACCGAAAGCCCGCCCGCGGCGTTGACCTGCTCGGCCCACAAGAGGTAGTTGGGCTCCTGGCTGACCTGCGCACCGGCCGCCCAGGGGCCCGTGCGGGCAATGGCGTAACCGACGCGCACCGGCCCGCTCTGCGCGAAGAGCTTCGGCGCGACGGCGGCGGCGCCGAGCGCGGTGGCGGTGCCCTGGATCCAGCGGCGGCGATTGGTGTTGTGAAGCATGCGGTCTCCTTCCCCGGCGTCGAGATGCGCCCGGTGCGGGCATCGTAGGAAGGACGCCGGCCGCGTGCTGTGCCTTGTGCGCACAAAGCACTTGTCGCAGCGTGCAAGCCGCTAGTGGTTAACCCGCAAGCCTTGCAGCGATCCGCGCGCTCCAAAATAGGCGGGCTTTCAAACTCCGATCCATGACCGCCTCCTCACTCCTGTCGACCGACGAAGTGCCCTCGCGCGAACGCGCGCCGGTGTGGCGCGACTGGGTGTGGCGCCATTTCGGCGGGCTCGAATCCGACCTGTACGGCGACACCGAGTTCGAAGGGCATCTCGCCGCCTCGAATGCGGGCGACGTGATCCTCACGCGTCTCGAAGCCAACCGGCACCGCGTGCTGCGCACCCGGCAGATGGCGCGGACCAGCGAGGCGCCCTACCTGAAGATCGTCGCGCCATGGCAAGGCTCGGCGGAAGTCGTTCAATGCGGCCGCGCAGCCGCCGTGCGTGCCGGCGGCTGGACGCTCTACGACACCACCACCGACTACACCGTCGCCAATCCGGAGCGCAGCGATCACCTGATCGTGATGCTGCCCAAGGACCAGATCGCCGCGCCGGGACTGCCGCTCGGCGGCCTCGTGGCGCGACGCATCGGCGGCGGCAGCGGGATCTCGCGCGTCGCGCTGGAGGCCATGCGCAACACCTACCAGGAGCTGCCCTGCATGAGCGAGGCGGCGGCGCGCGGGGCGGGCGATCTCATCATCCAGCTGGTGCGGCTCTCGCTGATGGAGCTGGCCGGACAGGACACGCCGCGCACCCAGCGCGAGGCCTTGAAAGACCGCATCCACCGCCACGTCGCGCAGCACCTGCATGACCCGGCCCTGTCGATCGAGGCGATTGCGCAGTCGTTGCGGTGCAGCAAGCGGCTGCTTCACAACGCCTTCGCGGGCGACGACGACACGCTGACCGGCTACATCCTCCAGCAGCGGCTCGCTGCGTGCATCCGCGACCTCCAGGACCCGTCGAACGCGACGCGCTCGATCACCGACATCGCGCTGGCTTCGGGATTCAGCAATCTCTCGCACTTCAGCCGGGTGTTCCGCGAGCACACCGGCGGCAGTCCGAGCGAGTTCAGGCAACAGGCGAGGCGCGGAGCCTGAGCGTGGACGCACCGTCCACGCCTCGTCCCTTTCGCGCGGCCGATTGGGTGGCGGGCCTGTCGATTGCCGGGCTGCTGCTGCCCGAGGCCGTGGCCTATTCGGGTATTGCGGGGCTGCCGCCGCAGGCCGGTGTGGTCGCGCTGCTCGTGGGCCTGTTCGTCTACGGCCTGCTCGGCACCAGCCGCTTCGCGATCGTCTCGGCCACATCGTCGTCCGCGGCCGTGCTGCTGGCGGCCACCAACTCGGCGGTGCCGGGCGAGCTCGCGATGCGAGTCGCATTCGGCGCCGGCATCGTCGTGCTCACGGGGGTGTTCTTCCTGATCGCCGCGGCGGCGCGGCTCGGCGCCGTGTCCAACCTGATCGCCAAACCGGTCCTGCGCGGCTTCGCACTGGGCTTGGCGCTGACCATCGTGGTGAAGCAGATACCCAAGGTGGTCGATGTGCACACGGCACACAGCGACTTCCTGCGGCTGTCATGGGAGCTGGTTGCGAGCGTCGGGCACTGGAACCTCGCAGGTCTCGCGATGGCCGCGATCGGCGTGGCATTGCTGCAGGGACTGGGCCACTGGCGGGCGACCCGCGCCGTGCCGGCGGCGCTGCTGGTGATCGCGGCAGGCATCGCGCTCGACCTGGCCGGCGTGTGCCGGCAATGGGGCATCGACGCGGTGGGGCCCATCGATTTCAAGCTGATGGCACCGAGCCTGCCGGAGCTTTCGCGCGAGTTGTGGCTGCGCATGGGCGAGCTGGCCTTTGCGATGGCACTGATCCTCTACGCGGAGTCGTACGGATCGATCCGCACGTTCGCGCTGCGGCATGGCGACCTCATCTCGGCCAACCGCGATTTGATGGCGCTCGGCGCGGCCAATCTCGCCTCGGGTCTGTTCCAGGGCATGCCGGTCGGCGCAGGCTTTTCGGCCACCTCGGCCAATGAAGCCGCCGGCGCCCAGTCCCGTGCGGCCGGATTGATCGCGGGCGGCGTGGTCCTGCTGGCGGCCATCGCGCTGCTGCCGTGGATCGCCCACACGCCTGAGCCGCTGCTCGCGGCCATCGTGATCCACGCGGTCGGCCACACGCTGAACCCCGGCAGCCTGAGACCGTATTTCTCGTGGCGACGCGACCGGCTGGTCGCGCTCGTGGCCTTTGTCGCGGTGCTGCTGCTGGGTGTGCTGGACGGCCTGCTCGCCGCGATCGGCGTCAGCCTTCTGCTGCTGCTGCGCGGGATGTCGACGGCCCACGTGAGCTGGCTCGGTCGACTCGGCGAGGGTCACGATTTCGTCGACATCGCACGGCACCCCGAAGCGCGCGTGCCGACCGGCATGCTGATCGCGCGGCCCGACACGCCGCTCTTCTTCGGCAATGTCGAAGCGGTGTTCTCCGCGATCCAGGCGAAGCTGGAGCAGGTGCGAGGTCTCGATCACGTGGTGCTGGTTCTCGAGGAATCGGCCGATCTGGACGGCACCAGCATCGAGGCCCTGTGCGACTTCGCGGCCCATGTCCACCAGCGCGGCGCCCAACTGACGCTTGCCCGCGTGAAGGACAGGTTGCGCGACCTGCTCGACCAGGTGCGATCCGGGGATCTGCCGCCGAGCGCCTACGCGGCGTGGAGCGTGGACGACGCGGTGCAGCAGGCCCAGCGCGCAGGCGCCGCGAAGGTGGATTCGGTCACGCCAGTACTGCTGTGACCGCGAGCCCGGGCGAGGCGTTGCGCACTGAAAGCCGGCCCCCGTGCGCTTCGGCGACCAGACGGCACAGGTACATCCCAAGGCCGACACCACCAGTCGCGCGCTGACGTGCGCTGTCGGTGCGGTAGAAGGGCTCGGTCAGCCGATCGAGCTGCGCCGCATCGACGCCCGGACCGAAATCGCGCACTTCAAGTTCCACGCCCTGACCCGCACGGCGCAGCGTCAGGTGCGGTGGCTGCGGGCCTTCGGTGCCGTGACGCATGGCGTTGTCGAGCAGATTGCGCACCAGGAGGCGGATGCGCGATCGGTCCAGCGACAGTGGCGGCAGATCGACCGGCAGGTCGATGACGACGCGTTCGCCACCATCGAGCTCCCCGGCCACTTCGCGCACCAGCACCGCCAGATCGACCGGCTCTCGATGCAGCGCGGCATGCGGGCTCGCGAGCCGCTCGCTTTCGAGCAGATCGCTGATCAGGTCTCGCATCTCCGCCAGATCTCGAAGCAGCGCGGCACGCTCGGTGGCGCCTTCCGGCGTTGCGGGCAGCAGCTCGGCATTGAGCCGCGCACGGGTGAGCGGCGAGCGCAGCTCGTGGCTGAGCGCCAGCAGCAAGGCGCGCTTCGCATCGAGCATGCCCTGGATGTCACGAGCCATGGTGTTGATGCGCGCTGCGAGGTCGCCAAGCTCATCGCGCCGTCGCAGCGGAATCGGCGCATCGAACGCGCCGCGGCCGAAGCGCTCGGCACCGGCGCGGATGTCGTCCAGCGGCCTCAGCAGCCGCCGCACGTACGCATAGGCCAGCACGATGAGCCCCAGCAGCAGCGCAAGCGTCATCCAGCCGATGCCCTGCGGTTCGCGCTGCCAGGGCAGCGTGCCGAGTCCGAAGGTGATGCGGTGGCCGTCCGCGGTGGTTCGGCTGAGCCAGTCGCCGCGCGGGCCGAAACCATAGCGGCGGCGATCCGGATGTGAATCCCAGTTCACCACCGGTCCTTCGATGCGGATCGAAATCGGCAGTCGAGTGACCAGGGCCTTTGCGCGCTCGACGTCGGGCGGAGTGCCGAGGTCGGCGGCGAGGCGGTCCATGTAGTCGGTCACGATGGGCCGTGCGGCATCGCGCCAACCGCTGGAGAACGCGTGCTGCATGCCGCCGAGAAAGACCGCCGTCATCGCCAGCGCGAGGAGCACGAACACCGTGATGAGCCGCACCCGCAGCGAGTGGCCCCAGCGATGGCGCCATTCAGAGGGCCGTCCGTAGCGACGCCTCATGACGCGCTCTTGCCCACGGCGAGCGTGTAGCCCGCGTTGCGCAGCGTCTTGATGCAGTCCAGCGGTTCGAGCTTCTTGCGCAGGCGGCTGATGACGATGTCGACCGCTCGCGTGTAGAGCTCGGCCTCGTGGCCGCGAAGGCGGTTGAGGATGTCGTCGCGGCTCCAGACCTTGCCGGGCTGGTCGGCCAGCAATGCGAGCAGCTCGAACTCGGTGCCGGTCAGCTCGACGCGCTCGCCGTGGCGCAGCACTTCGCGTTTGTCGAGGTCGATCGACAGTCCGTCGAAATCCCTGCGCTGCGCCGGTGGTGCGGGTGGCGCGGTGCGCTGGCGGCGCAGGATGGTCTGCACCCGCGCCACGAGCTCGCGCGGCTCGAATGGCTTGGGCAGGTAGTCGTCCGCGCCAAGCTCGAGCCCGACCACGCGATCCATCACCTCGCCGCGCGCGGTCAGCATCACGATGGGAATGTCGCTTTCTTTGCGGATCTCGCGGCAGAGCGCAAAGCCGTCCATCTCGGGCAGCATCACGTCGAGGATCGCGGCGTCGTAGCTGCCGGCGCGCAGCTTCGCGAGGCCATCGCTCGGGCGGGTGGCGCTTTCCAGCACGTAGTCGAAACGCGCGAAGTAGCTCGCGAGCGGCGCGCCCAGGTGCTCGTCGTCGTCGATCAGCAGGATGCGTGGCATTCGGGCATTGTGCATACGCCGGTCAAGGCTTCACCAGGGATCGGTCGGCCCGATGCGCCCCAGGTGCGTGGCCGCAAAGCCCGAGGCGTACTTCAGTCCATAGCCGAGCATCCGATCGAAGCCGATGTGTGCGCTCCAGATCAGGCCGACGGCGAGCGCGACCGGCATGTCGGCCAGCAAGCCGAGCGCGATGAGCGCAACCGGACCGACATACGAATGCGCAAGGTTGTAGATCGCCGCGCCGGTGCGCGCGCCGCCCAGGTAGCCGAGGAACGACAGGTCCGGCACGAGGAACAGCATCGCGAACGCGCCCCAGCCGGCACCGAGCTGCGAATAGCCAATGACGGAAGCGAACAGCACCGCGAGACCTTCGAGGCGCAGCGTCGTGCGGACGCCGCCGGAGACGGCGCCCTCGGGGACGACATCGGTCGCATGCCGGCGAGCGGTCCACGCCGGCTGCCAGCTCCCGGCGCGCGAGACGCCGGACGAAGGCGGGACGTAGCTCATCCCCGGCCCCAGCGACGTCCACGGTCCATGAAGTCACGGACCTTCTGCTGTTGATCTGGATTGAGGCTGTCGAAGAAATCGGCCGCCGCGGCAATCACATCGGGGCTGCCGGCCTGGATGGCGGCGGTCTTGTCTTCGACGAGCTTCTTCGCGCGCTCCTGGTCGAGCTTGGCGCCGGCGAACAGGGAGCGGAACTCGGCACGCGGATCACCGCCGCCGCGCAGCGCCGCGCGCTGGGCCTGGATCTTCTCGCCGAGCGTCGCGAGCTTGGCCTTCTGCGTGGCGTCGAGCTCAAGCTTGCTGCTGACACGCTCGACCATGCGTGCGCGGAACTCGGCGCGATCCTGCTCGGTGGCGTTGTGCCATCCGCCGTGGCGATAGCCGCAACCAGTGAGGCTGCCAGCGACCAGCGCCGCACCGGCGAGGCCGAAGAGGGATCGTTTGAACCAGGGTTTCATGAGCGTCTTCCTTGCGTTGCGATCGGGGATCGATCGGAAGACTCGATGCTCGCGGCGAGGCGCTCCGAAGTCCTTTCGGGGCCGTTTCGCTGTGTTTCGTTTTATTGCAGCGCGGCGACCCGCAGCGCTCTAGCGTGCCAAGGCGGCCGCGGGATCCTCGGCGTCGACGACTTCGCGCGCCCACGCTTCGAGCTTGCTGACGTCCGCGCGCAGCACTTCCTGCTTGACCGCGAGGATCTGCGAGGGATGCATCGAGAAACTGCGCAGGCCCAGCCCGAGCAGCAGGCGCGTAAACATCACGTCGCCTGCCATTTCGCCGCAGACGCTCACGCCCTTGCCCTGGCGGCGGCACTCGGCAATGGTGTCGGCCACCAGGCGCAGCACAGCGGGGTGCGTGGGGTCGTAGAGATGCGCCACCGACTCGTCGGCGCGGTCGATCGCCAGGGTGTACTGGATCAGGTCGTTGGTGCCGATCGAGAGGAAGTCGAAGTACTTCAGGAAGGTGCGCAGCGTGAGCGCGGCCGCGGGGATCTCGATCATCGCGCCCACCTTCACGTGGCCGTAGGCGACGCCCCGGTTGTCCAGCTCGGCGCGTGCGAAGTCGATGAGCGACAGCGTCTGCCGGATCTCGCTCACGTGCGCGAGCATCGGGATCAGCATGTGGATCTCGCCATGCGCGGCGGCGCGAAGGATCGCGCGCAACTGCGTGAGGAACATCGCCGGATCGGCGAGGCTCCAGCGAATCGCACGCAGACCAAGCGCTGGGTTGAGGTGGGCGTCGTCGCGTACCGACTTGCCGTCGAGCGGCTTGTCCGCGCCTACGTCGACGGTACGAACGGTCACCGGCATGCCCTGCATGCCATCGACCGCACGCCTGTACGCCTCGTACTGTTCTTCCTCGTCGGGCAGCCGTGTCTTGCTCTGCGACTCGCGGCCCATGAAGAGGAATTCGCTTCGGAAGAGGCCCACGCCGACTGCGCCTGCCTTGACGGCGCCGAGCGTGTCCTCGGGCATCTCGATATTGGCGAGCAGTTCGACTCGCTGCCCGTCGAGCGTGACCGCAGGCTTGTGTCGCAGCCGCGAGAGCCGCCCGCGTTCGAGATCGCCTTGCCGCTGCTTGAAGCCGTACTCGGCCAGGATGATCGGCGACGGGTCGACGATCACCACGCCGGCATCGCCATCGATGATGACCCAGTCGTCCTGCCGCACGAGCTGGCTCGCGCTGCGCGCGCCGACCACCGCGGGGATGTCCATGCTGCGCGCGACGATCGCCGTGTGCGAGGTGCGCCCGCCCACATCGGTGACGAATCCGGCGAACACGCTCTTCTTGAACTGCAGCATGTCGGCCGGCGACAGGTCGTGCGCGATCAGCACCAGCGGGGCATCGAACGCTTCGCCAGCGGTCGGGTCGGTGTGGTCCTCGTCGTGGTGCTCGGCGGCCCGCTTGCGCTTGGGAGGAGGAGGCGCAAGAACCGCGGCCGTGCCCTTCATCCGGTGCAGCAGGCGTTCGACGACCTGCTCGAGATCGGCCTTGCGCTCGCGCAGATACTCGTCCTCCATCTCGTCGAACTGTCGTGCGACGATTTCCAGCTGCGTGGTCAGCGCCCACTCGGCGTTGTAGAGACGCTCCACGATCCAATGCTTCACGCCAGTGGTCAGCACCTCGTCCTGCAAGAGCATCTGATGCACATCGAGCAGCGCGGAAAGCTCATGCGGCGCATCGTTCGGCCCCATCAGCGCGACGCTCGCCTGCAGCTTCTGCAGTTCCTCCGCCACGCCATTGCGCGCGACGCGCACACGGTCGATCTCCGCTTCGACCTCCTCCGGCTTGATGAAGTAGTGCGCGACATCGATCCGGCTCGACACCACGAGCACCGCGCGCCCGATGGCAATGCCACGCGCAACCGGAAGACCGTGGATCGAGAACGTCATGATTTCAAGGCGCCAAGCGCCACCCCCCGCAAACGCCACCGTGGCCGCCGAGGCCGCGAAGCAGGCCCCTTCGCAGGCACCCGCGGAACCGGCTCCGCCGGACCGCCAGGTGCGCCCCCTCGAGGGGGTGCAGAGCCACACGAAGTGGGCGAGGCTGGGGGTGGGCCTTCATCACTCACCTTCGCCAAACTTGTCGTTCATGAGCGCGACGATCGCGTCGAGCGCCTCCTGCTCGCGCTCGCCGTTGGTCTCGACGTCCACCGTCACGCCGAGGCCGGCGGCCAGCATCATCACGCCCATGATGCTCTTGGCATTGACGCGGCGATCGCCGCGCGCCAGCCAGACCTCGCAAGGATAGCTTCCGGCGAGCTTGGTGAGTTTGGCCGAGGCGCGTGCGTGCAGGCCCAGCTTATTGCTGATGGTCACGGATGTCTTGATCACTGTGCTTTCTTCTTGCCTGGTTCTGGGGAGCGGTGACTGCGACTTGCATGACGCCCGCGGTGCCACCGGTGAGCGCGCGCTGCACCAGGGTTTCGAGCGGCTCGTTGCGGTAACTGACTGCGCGCAGCAGCATGGGCAGGTTGACCCCCGCCACGAGACGCGAGCGGACGCCGTCGACGAGCTTCTGAGCAACATTGCAGGGCGTCGCGCCGAACACGTCGGCCAGCACGAGCACCTGCGACCGCGGCGACCGCTGAAGCTGCGCCAGGGTGATGCGCGCCGCCGCAAGGGTCTCGTCCGGCGAAACGTTGGGCAGCACATCGAGCGCTGCGATCGACGACTCGCAATCCGGAAACACATGCAGCGCGCACTGCCGCAGCGCATTCGCGAGCGGCACGTGGGCGATGATGAAGATGCTGTTCATGCGGGTCGATCTGCTGCTTGCCGATTATGCGGGGGCATCCACGAAAGCGGCTTCGTTCGCAGGGCTTGATTTTTGGCGGTCACGGAATGCGGAATCCCTCAAAGAACGTCGCCACGGCTTCCCCCGATGACGGCGCGCCCGAGACGGTGGCCTGATAGACGGACGCCTTGCCGTCCGGGCGGAAATGGGCAAACCACAGCACATGCGCACCGGTTGTGGCTTGGGTATCGAGACGGGCCGGCGCGGGCGACGGTGCGGCTCTGGCAAGGACCGGCGACGATTCGACGACCGGCGCGTCGGCCAGCTGGCTGCGAGTCGCCGTGTGCCAGGCACGCAGCCAGAGTTCGGCCTGCTCGGCGCTCTCCGCCCGGGCGTGCGCCACGGCAAAAGTCGCGCCGCCGGCCTTGCAGCCGGCCATGTCGACCGGGATCGTTCCGGTGCCGAGCGGAAGATCCCGTGTCGCTCGCTCCGGCTTGCAGGGCAACAGCGCAATCACACCTGCGTCGCCGATGGGGACTTCACGCCAGTTGAAGGTGGGGCTGCAGGCGGCGAGAACGACCGCTGCGGCGAAGAGCGCGGGCCGGCCCGATCGGAGGGGGATTGACATGGAACGGTCATTATCGAACCCGCCCCGATCGCGGGAGCCCGCCGTCACACGCAATCCGCGCGGCGGAACTAAAATCGCGGGCACCGACCTGACCGCCCATGATGAAGAAGCTCATTCCCGTCGCCCTTGTGGCAGTTGCCTTGGCTGCCGGGGCGGGCGTTTACCTGAACACCGGCAGTTCTGCCGCGCCGGCATCGACCTTCGTCCTGCTCGATGGCAGCAAGAAGAGCACCGATGACCTCAAGGGCAAGGTAACGCTGGTCAATTTCTGGGCGACGAGTTGCGTCACCTGCGTGGCAGAGATGCCCAAGGTGATCGCCACCTACGACAAGTACAAGAATCAGGGCTACGACACCCTGGCCGTGGCGATGAGCTACGACCCGCCGGCCTATGTCGTCAACTTCGCCGAGACCCGCAAGCTGCCGTTCAAGGTGGCGATCGACAACACCGGGGCCGTGGCGCAGGCCTGGGGCGATGTGAAGCTCACGCCGACCACCTACGTGGTCAACAAGCGCGGTGAGATCGTGAAGCGGTATGTTGGCGAACCGGATTTCGCCGAGCTGCACAAGCTGATCGAGAAGTTGCTCGCCGAGGCATGAAGCAGGCCTCGTGATCCCGGAAGACAAGGCGCTGTCCCAGACAGCGCCTTTGTTTTTTCAGCGGTTCCTGAAGCTGTCGTGGCAGGCCTTGCAGGTCTCGCCCAGTGGGCCCATGGCGGCTTTCAGCGCATCGAGATTGCCGGCTTTTGCGGCGACGAGCAGCTTGTCCGTGTCGGCCATGAGGCGTTCGCTCAGCTCCTTGAATTTGGCCTGCTCCTTCCAGATCTCGGGTTTCGCCTTGCCACCTTCCGTACCCGGAGCGAATCCGGCCCACGGGAGCCTGGATATCTGGGCGACCACCTCGGCATTCGCCACTGCCGCTGTGGCGTCGTAGGGTGCCCGGCCGCTGGCCATCGCGCCGAGTCGGGCCACATGCTGGCTCTGGATGAACATGGCGCTCTGGCGGTACTTGATCGCGTCCTCGGTCTTCGCGAACTGGGCATGGGACGACACGGAGAAGGCAGCGCAAAGAATCGCCAGCGTAGGCGTGACAAGACGTTTCATGGGAACCCTTCTTGTGGATGGATCGTGGGGGGTACGGTGCCGCGGGCAAGTTAAGGGATTTGCTGGCGGGCGAGATTAGAGAGAACCCGCAGGGCGGGCCAGCGCCGAAGTTTGCTAATCTCCGCTTCCCGCAGCAATGCGCCCACCGCCATCCATGACCGCTTCTCTCGAGCCCGCGAGACGCCACCCGGGGCCGGACAACGCCAGCGCGCGTTCAGTGCGTGTCTGGGACCTGCCGACGCGGTTGTTTCATTGGGCACTGACACTCACCGTGATCTGCCTGCTCGCAACCGGGTTCGGCGGCGTGATGGAGTGGCATTTTCGATTCGGCTACACGGCGCTGTCGCTTCTGCTGTTCCGAGTGATCTGGGGTTTCATCGGCGGGCGCTGGTCGCGCTTTTCGTCCTTCGTCTACGCGCCCCGCTCGCTCATCGCCTATCTGCGAGGCCAGCCTCATCATCCGAACCACCTCGTCGGACACACGCCACTGGGTGCGCTGTCGGTCTTCGCGCTGCTCGCCATCCTGATCGCGCAGGTGTCGACCGGGCTGGTCGCCGATGACGAGATCTCGGCATCGGGACCGCTGACGCGATTCGTTTCGGGCGCTGTTGTGAGTCTTGCAAGCAGTTGGCACGTGACCTTCGGGTTGTGGACCGTCATCACCCTGGTGATCGTGCACATCGTGGCGATCTTCTTCTACGTACGGGTGAAGCGGCTGCAGCTTCTGCGCCCCATGATCGACGGCGACAAGCAGGTGTACGCGCAGCCCGCGGCACCGAGTCGGGACGATGCCGGCTCGCGGGCGCTCGCGCTCGTGGTGTTCATCGTCTGCGGTGGCTTCGCCGCGTGGATTGCGTCGCTTCGCGTATGAGCCACTCGACGTCGCGTCCGCTGCCGCTGGCAGACATGCCGGAGATCCTCCTGCTCACGCCAGACGAGCCGCACGAGTTCGACGCAACTCGCGCCATCTTCCGCGACTACGCTGCCTCACTGGGCATCGATCTCGGGTTTCAGCACTTCGAGGAGGAACTGGCTGCCCTCCCTGGCGAGTACGCCGAACCGCGTGGTGCGTTGCTCCTGGCGCTCGTCAGCACTTCGGATACCGCCGTGCCGGTGCAGGCTCAACCGTTGGAGCGAGCCAATGGCGGTCTAGCACACGTCGCGGGCTGCTGCGCGCTGCGCCCGCTGGACTCTGCCGACTACCCTAACGCCGCGGAAATGAAGCGCCTCTATGTGCGGCCCGAGTTTCGCGGCGTGGGACTGGGAAGGCAGCTGGCCGAAGCCATCCTCGATGCCGCTCGCGGTGCCGGGTACGCGTGCGTTCTGCTCGATACGCTCGACGACATGGAATCGGCAAGGGCACTCTATGAAGACCTGGGCTTCGTCGAAGTGCCCCCGTACTATCACAACCCGATTCCCGGGTCGCACTACCTCAAGGTTGATCTGTAGCTCTCCCGCGAAGGCGGGACCAGACTCAGCCCTTCGCTTGAGCGAGCAGCGTATCCGCGTCGCTCACTTCGAACTTGCCAGGCGCCTCGACATTGAGCGAAGCGACCTTGCCATCCTTCACGAGCATCGAATAGCGGTTGCTGCGCAAGCCCATGCCGCGCGCAGTCAGGTCGAGCGTCAGGCCAGTGGCGTTTGCGAACGCGGCGCTGCCGTCGGCCAGCATGCGCACCTTGCCGGCGGTCTTCTGATCGCGCGCCCACGCACCCATCACGAATGCGTCGTTCACGCTCACGCACCAGATTTCGTCGACGCCCGCGGCCTTGAAATCATCGAAATGCTGCACGTAGCCAGGAACGTGCTTGGCCGAGCAGGTTGGCGTAAAAGCGCCCGGCAACGCAAACAGCGCGATCGTCTTTCCGGCTGTGGCCTTGGTCACGTCGACGGCGTTCGGGCCGATGCTGCAACCCTCGCCTTCCACCTCCGAGTACTCTTGCAGCGTTGCGGAAGGAAGCGTGTCGCCAACTTTGATCATTTGAAGTGCTCCTGAAAAAGAAAAACGGCCCACATTGTGGGCCGCTTTTGCGTTGGCTGCTTCGCCGGAGATCAGACCAGAGCGGCCTTTTCAACCAGGCGGGTCACAACCCAGTTCTTCGACTTCGAGATCGGACGGCTTTCCGTGATCTCGATGATGTCGCCGAGCTTGTACTCGCCCTTTTCATCGTGGGCGTGGTACTTGCTGGTCTTGGCGACGATCTTGCCGTAGAGCTCGTGCTTCACGCGACGCTCGACCAGAACGGTCACAGTCTTCGCGCGCTTGTCGCTGACCACCTTGCCGATCAAGGTGCGCTTGAGGGACTTTTTAGCTTCCGTCATGGTCACTCCTTACTTGGCGGCTTCTTGCTGCTTCTGAGCAAGAATGGTCTTCGCACGCGCGATGTCACGACGGGTGACGCGCAGCGTAGCGGTGTTCGACAGCTGTTGCGTGGCCTTCTGCATGCGCAGGCCGAAGTGGGCCTTCTGCAGATCCTTGATTTCGGCTTGTAGGCCGGCAACGTCCTTGTTGCGCAGCTCGGCAGCCTTCGACGTCTTGGCGGTTGCCGCGGCGTCCTTCTTCTTACGTGTTGCCATGGTGTTCTCCTCGATCAGGCGCCGAGCTGGCGTGCGACGAAGGTCGTGCGCAGCGGGAGCTTGGCAGCGGCCAGACGGAAGGCCTCGCGAGCGAGTTCTTCGGGAACGCCGACGATCTCGTAGATCACCTTGCCGGGCTGGATTTCGGCGACGTAGTACTCGGGGTTGCCCTTGCCGTTACCCATCCGCACTTCTGCGGGCTTGTGGGAAATCGGCTTGTCGGGGAACACACGAATCCAGATGCGGCCACCGCGCTTGACGTGACGCGAGATCGCGCGACGAGCGGCTTCGATCTGGCGGGCCGTCAGGCGGCCGCGGTCGATCGACTTGAGGCCGAAGTCACCGAACGACACCGCGTTACCGCGGGTCGCGATGCCGGTGTTGCGGCCCTTTTGTTCCTTACGGAACTTTCTGCGTGCAGGTTGCAGCATTTTTGTTACTCCGTAGTTCTAAGACCGATCACTCGGTCTTGGCACCGTCCGCTGCTGCAGCGGGCGCGGCTTTGCGGACGCGCTTAACGGCGGGTTTCGAGTCTGCACCGGTCGCTTCCGCGGGCTTGTCGCTGCCGTCAGCCGGAGCGGCGTTGCCACCGATCGGACCACGGGCACCGGCGCGCGGGCCACGGCGGTCAGAGCCGGGACGGTCGCCACCAGGACGGCCATCACGACGCGGGCCACGTGGGCGACGCTCTTCTTCAGGACGCGGCGTTTCGACGGCCGGGAGGTCGTTGCGACCCAGCGTGTCGCCCTTGTAGACCCAGACCTTGACGCCGATGACGCCGTAGGTGGTCTTGGCTTCCGAGGTGCCGTAGTCGATGTCGGCGCGCAGCGTATGAAGAGGCACGCGACCTTCGCGATACCACTCGGTACGTGCGATTTCGATGCCGTTCAGACGACCGGCCGACATGATCTTGATGCCCTGGGCACCCAGACGCATGGCGTTCTGCATCGCACGCTTCATTGCGCGGCGGAACATAATCCGCTTTTCGAGCTGCTGCGTGATGCTGTCGGCGATCAGTTGGGCATCGATTTCAGGCTTGCGCACTTCTTCGATGTTGACTGCGACGGGCACGCCCAGCTGGCGGCCGAGTTCGCGCTTGAGGTTCTCGATGTCCTCGCCCTTCTTGCCGATCACGACGCCCGGACGTGCCGAATAAATCGTGATGCGTGCGTTCTTTGCGGGGCGCTCGATCAGCACGCGCGAGACGGATGCGTTCTTGAGCTTCTTCTTCAGGTACTCGCGCACCTTGATGTCTTCGGCCAGCATGCCGGCGAAGTCGCGGTTGCTTGCGTACCAGCGGCTGGACCAGTTACGGCTGACCGCAAGGCGGAAGCCGGTTGGGTGGATTTTCTGTCCCATATTTCTTCCAGGCCTCTTAGTTGCCAACCGTCACGTACACATGGCACGTGGGCTTGCTGATGCGATTACCGCGACCCTTGGCGCGCGCGGTGAAGCGCTTGAGCGTTGCGCCTTGCTCGACGTAGATGGTCTTGACCTTCAGTTCGTCGATGTCGGCACCGTCGTTGTGCTCGGCGTTGGCGATTGCCGACTCGAGCACCTTCTTCACGATCACAGCGGCCTTCTTCTGCGTGAATTGCAGGATGTTGAGGGCTTGATCGACCTTCTTGCCGCGGATCAGGTCGGCGACCAGACGGCCCTTATCGACCGAGAGGCGGACGCCGCGGAGGACTGCACGTGTTTCAGACATGGTCGTTCCTTACTTCTTCTGGACTTTCTTGTCCGCGGGGTGGCCCTTGAACGTGCGGGTGAGCGCAAATTCACCGAGCTTGTGGCCGACCATCTGGTCGGTGATGTACACGGGCACGTGCTGCTTGCCGTTGTGCACGGCAATGGTCAGGCCGATGAACTCGGGCAGAACCATCGAGCGACGCGACCAGGTCTTGATCGGCTTCTTGTCCTTGGTCGTCACGGCCTTGTCGGCCTTCGCCAGCAGGTGGTGGTCGACGAACGGACCCTTCTTGAGAGAGCGAGTCATTTGCTATCCCTTACTTCTTGCGACGCGACACGATGAAGACCTGCGTGCGCTTGTTGTTACGGGTGCGATAACCCTTGGTCAAATTGCCCCATGGGTCGACAGGATGGCGGCCTTCGCCGGTCTTGCCTTCACCACCGCCGTGCGGGTGGTCGACCGGGTTCATCACCACGCCGCGAACGGTCGGGCGGATACCCATCCAGCGCTTCACACCGGCCTTGCCGAGCTGGCGCAGGCTGTGCTCTTCGTTGGCGACTTCACCGATCGTCGCGCGGCACTCGACGTGCACGCGGCGAACTTCGCCCGAACGCATACGGACCTGAGCGTAGACGCCTTCACGGGCCAGCAGCGTGGCCGAGGTACCGGCCGAGCGAGCGATCTGCGCACCCTTGCCAGGTTGCAGTTCGATGCAGTGGATCGTCGAACCCACGGGAATGTTGCGGATCGGCAGCGTGTTGCCGGCGCGGATCGGAGCTTCCGAACCGCTCAGCAGCGTCGCGCCGGTTTCCAAACCACGCGGGGCGATGATGTAGCGGCGCTCGCCGTCGGCGTAGCACACCAGCGCGATATGGGCAGTGCGGTTCGGGTCGTATTCGATACGTTCGACCTTGGCCGGGATACCGTCCTTGTTGCGCACGAAGTCCACCACGCGATAGTGATGCTTGTGGCCACCACCCTTGTGACGGGTCGTGATGTGACCGTTGTTGTTACGGCCAGCCTTCTGGAATTGCGATTCCAGCAGGGGGGCGTGCGCCGGGCCCTTGAACAGGTGGTCACGCGAAATCTTCACCGCGCCGCGTTGGCCCGGCGAAGTGGGTTTCATCTTGATGACGGCCATGATTAAGCGCCTTCCCCGACGAGGTTGAGCTCTTGACCGGCCTTCAGCGTCACATAGGCCTTGCGAACGTTGTCGCGACGGCCGACGGACTTGCCAAAGCGCTTGGTCTTGCCCTTGATGTTGAGCACCGACACGCCCTGAACTTCGACCTTGAACATCAGTTCGACAGCGGCCTTGATCTCAGGCTTGGTGGCATCCTGCAGCACCTTGAAGGTGACTGCGTTCGACTTTTCGCCAACCATCGTTGCCTTTTCGGACACGATCGGGGCGACCAGCACGTTCATCAGGCGACCTTCGTCGAACTGACGCTGCTGGGGAGTAGGGTTCATGCGGCTCATGCGAACATCTCCTTGAGCTTGTCGACAGCACCCTTGGTGACCAGCACCTTCTTGTAGTGGACCAGCGAGACCGGGTCGGCGTAACGCGGCTCGACGACGAGCACGTTGACCAAGTTGCGCGATGCCAGATACAGGTTCTCGTCGACTTCCTCGGCGATCACGAGCACGGACTCGAGATTCATCGCCTTGAATTTGGCGGCCAGTGCCTTGGTCTTCGGCGAATCGACCTTGATCGAATCGACCACAGCCAGACGGCCTTCGCGAGCGAGTTGCGAGAAGATGGACGCCATGCCGGCGCGGTACATCTTCTTGTTGATCTTCTGCGTGAAGTTTTCGTCAGGCATGTTCGGGAAGATGCGGCCGCCCCCACGCCACAGCGGCGAGGAAGTCATACCGGCACGGGCACGACCCGTTCCCTTTTGCTTGAAAGGCTTCTTGGTCGAGTGCTTGACCTGCTCGCGGTCCTTCTGGGCGCGAGTGCCTTGGCGTGCGTTGGCCTGGTAGGCGACAACGATCTGGTGAACCAGGTCTTCGTTGAAGTCACGGCCGAACACGGTTTCCGGCGCGTCGTACTTCGACGCTGCCTGGCCTTGTTCGTTCAGGAGTTCGAGTTCCATTACTTCGCTCCTTCAGCGGCTTGCGGCTTGGCCTTCACGGCCGGACGCACGGTGACAAAGCCACCCTTCGAGCCCGGAATCGCACCCTTGATCAGGAGCAACTGACGCGCTTCGTCGATGCGGATCACGTCGAGGTTCTGGGTCGTCACGGTGACGTCACCCAGGTGACCCGTCATGCGCTTGCCAGGGAACACGCGACCAGGGTCCTGCGCCATACCGATGGAGCCAGGAACGTTGTGCGAACGGCTGTTACCGTGCGACGCGCGCTGCGAACCCATGTTGTGGCGTTTGATCGTGCCGGCGTAGCCCTTACCGATCGAGGTGCCTTGCACATCGACCTTCTGGCCAACAGCAAAAACGCTGCCGACGGCGATCGCGCCACCAGCCTGATGCTGGGCAGCAGCATCTGCAGTCACGCGGAATTCCCGGATGATTTCGCCAGCTTCGACGCCCGCCTTGGCGAGGTGACCGGCTGCGGGCTTGGTCACGCGCGATGCCTTGCGCGAACCGAACGTCACTTGAAGTGCGACGTAGCCATCGTTCTCTTGGGACTTGATCTGGGTCACGCGGTTGTTGGACACATCCACCACCGTGACAGGAACTGCATCCCCGTCATCGGTGAAGAGACGCATCATCCCCACCTTGCGGCCCAGCAACCCGAGGGAGTTGCTCAGACTCATTGGTTTTCTCCAAAACTTCCGCCGCTGCCACTTCAATTGGCGACAGCGTTTGGTGTGCGAAAGAAGGTTGATAAAGTTCTGCGCAAACCCCGTCTCGAAGACGCAATTTAGGCAGAGCCGGCGATTATATCCCGGGCCCTGCCGATCCTGCAACTCTGCGTCCCGCGCCCAGGAAGAAAGGCTACTTCACCTGCATGGAGCGGATTTTTTCGCCGCTCGGCGATTGCTTGAGCTCATTTCCGGAAGATTGCGCCGGGGAGGTCTTGCCCACCTGGATCGGAATCGACGTCGCGCTGGTAGCTCCGTACTGGGTCGTGAAAACGTGGACGTAACCGATGCCGTCCGCGGTCGGCGTCACAGCGATCGTCAAAGTCGTAGGACTGCCGGCCGGCAGTGTGACCGTTGAGGCAGCCGCCCCGAGTGTCAGCCCACCCTCCGTTTGCAGACGAAGCGAGGCGCCGGCCGGATCTGTCACCCCACCCAGGGTGAGCACAACCGACGTGGCGGCACCCACCTGCGGAGTCCCGTCGACCCGAAACTGGACCACAACGCCGGAGCCGTTCGCCTTCATGGGCGCCGTCGTCATGGCGGCACGCCCTGCGGCCGCCTTCTCGGGCTTACTGGTATCGGAGGAGGCACTGGCGAAGGAAGAAAGTGCCAGCGTCAGCAACGCGAACGAACTCACGTATGCGCCTTTTCGTACAGCCGACGCGATCATTGGATGGTGACGGTAAAACATGTCGGTGTCTGCGCCGATGGCGAGGCCGCCGTCGACTGGGAAGTGTTGTTGAAGTCGTCAATCACCAGAACGCTTTCGCCGGCCGGAAGAGCGACAACAGCCGATTCGCTCGAACCCAGTCCGTCAGATGCGGCGATCTGGCCGCCGTGATAGACCACGAAATCCGGGTCCGTCGCTGAAGCACCCGAGACGGAGATGGTGTAGTTCCGGGCAGTGGGTACGGTGAACCTCAAATAGGCGAAATTTCCAAGCTTGTTGCCGGTCCCGGCCTGATTGATCACACAAGCCGAATACGTCGCGCCGGGCGTCGCCTGGTTGTACATGGGGAGCGCGGTGGAGACGCCGCCGTTGTTCGTTTCCGACCCGCCGAACGGATCTGCAGCTGGATTGATAGCCTGGCCGGCCAGGAGGGCACTCAAGTTGGAGGCACTTGCCGGAGCAGCTGCGTAAAAGGCCGCCGCGAAGGGGTGGATGGATGTCACCGCGATCCCATTCTTGAACGAGCCGGTCATCGTGTCATGGATCGCCTTGAATCCGACCTGACTGTTGAGATTCCAGAGGATCGAATGAATGGAAGCCTCGCGATACCATCCCGCACCGGAAGTCAGCCCTGCAGTCAGGTTGACATTCGAGCCCGATGCCTGCCCCGCGCCCACCGAGTCGGTGTAGTTGCTTCTTCCGAGCGCGATCCCCGACCAGGCATTGCCCCAACCTTCCGAGAAGGCTACGCGCCGATCGAGAAGATCAGTCATCGCATGACTGCCGCCGGGAGAATCGTCGCGGCTGAACGCAGACTGGTAGTAGTGGCCCCATTCGTGGGCGACCACTGATGCGTCGTACTCATCTGTGTCGACGCCCTCCTTGCCCAGTACGTAGATGGCGCGCCCGTCGGTTGCGTTGCTGAAAAAGGTCGTCCCGATTTGGCCTGCCGCAGGATTGTTTCCGCCCGGAACGTTGTTCTCGCTCCAAAAGACGCGCAGCAACGGAAATGCCGTAGATGGAGCCACCGACAGCACCTTTGCCTGGGCCGTATAGACCGTGTCCAGAAGTGCAAAAGGTCCGGCAACGCGAGGTGCGCTATAGCTCGAGCCACCCCAACCGGATGGGGCGTGAATGTCTCTGACAAGAGATGCAGAAATACCTGATGAGAACGCCGGCGTTTCCATCGCATAGATGGCGTTCGAGTTGGTGTTGTCACGAACCGTGACGTCCCAACTGGGCCCGGCTCCACCTTGCGACATCTGCGCCTTCACCCGGACGATCAGCAAGGTGCTCGGAGGCACCGTCACCGAATACGCTCCATTGCCGTCGGTTGTCGTCGAGGCCACGATCGTCGAACCATTCAGGACATCGACCGCGGCGCCTCGGACCGGCTTGGACGTCGTCGCGGCATAGAGGAGCGCTCCGGTTTCATTGGGCACGGAGTCATAGGTCGCAGTGCCAGTGAGCGTTACGGAATTGGCCGCTGTAGGCAAGAAGATGGCACCCCCGCCTCCTCCTCCGCCTCCGCCGCACCCCCCCACGAGCACCAACGTCGCGGACGCCACCAACACTTGCCAATACGATCTGTAACTCATCCCTGCCCCTAGAGGATCTCGACGGCCGGTCGCCGTGGCTGTCTAGGATGCCACATTAGGACGAGCAAAAGAGAAAGCCCGTTCGCATTTCTACGAACGGGCTCTATGGCTGAGCGAGAAAACTCTTACTGCAGCTTGATCTCGACGTCGACACCAGCCGGGAGGTCCAGCTTCATCAGCGCGTCAACGGTCTTGTCCGTCGGATCAACGATGTCCATCAGACGCTGATGCGTGCGAATCTCGAACTGGTCGCGGCTCGTCTTGTTGACGTGCGGCGAGCGCAGGATGTCGAAACGCTTCATGCGGGTCGGCAGCGGCACCGGGCCCTTGACGATGGCGCCAGTGCGCTTGGCGGTATCAACGATCTCGGCAGCCGATTGGTCGATCAGCTTGTAGTCGAACGCCTTCAGGCGGATGCGGATTTTTTGCTTGGTAGCCATGTTGCTTCCTTCCTAGCGTTCGATCAGATGTCGAGGATCTTGGCCACGACGCCCGAGCCCACGGTGCGGCCGCCTTCGCGGATCGCGAAGCGCAGACCTTCTTCCATGGCGATCGGA
>NZ_JACHYC010000006.1 GCF_014192575.1 Variovorax sp. Sphag1AA
GCTACGTTTGGACCGAGAACATCGGCAAGGCGCATCGCGTCGCTGCTGCGATCGAGGCCGGCATGTGCTTCGTCAACAGCCAGAACGTGCGCGATTTGCGCCAGCCTTTTGGCGGCACCAAGGCATCGGGCACGGGGCGCGAAGGCGGCACTTGGAGCTACGAAGTCTTCTGCGAGCCGAAGAACGTGGCGGTGTCGCTCGGCGGGCATCACATTCCGCACTGGGGGGTTTGAGGCAATGCGTTCTTCGATCTCCCGTCGTTCGCTGTTGCAGGCCGGCACCGCTCTCGGCGCATGGCCGATGCTTGCCGGTGCCCAGTCCGCGTGGCCTGCGAAGCCGGTGCACCTGGTGGTGCCCTTCCCTCCCGGCGGCACGACCGACTTCGTCACCCGGCTGATCGGCACCGAGCTGTCGAAGACGCTCGGCCAGCCGGTGATCATCGACAACAAGCCCGGCGCGGGCACCGTGATCGGCGTGGACTTCGTCGCGAAGTCCGCACCTGACAGCGGCAACTTCGTGACCGTGGCGAACAGCTTCTGCGCCAACCAGACGCTGGTGAAGAAGCTGCCCTACGACACGACGAAGGACCTGCGCCCCGTCGCGCTCATGGGCATGTCGGAGCATGTGCTCGCCACGCACCCCAGCAGTGGCCTGAAGACGCTCGCGGACCTGCGCGCAGCGGCCAAGGCCAAGCCCGGCATGCTGAGCTATGCGTCGTTCGGCAACGGCACGTCGGCGCACCTGTCGGGCGAACTACTCAAGCAGCAGATGGGCATCGACCTCGTGCATGTGCCCTACAAGGGGCAAGGGCCTGCGCTCACCGATCTGCTGGGCGGACAGGTCACGATGATGTTCGGCAACTGGCCCGAGTTCCGCAGCCATGTGCAGGCCGGCAAGCTGGTGGCGCTTGGCATGGCGACGAAGCAGCGTTCGGTCTATGCGCCGGACATTCCGACGCTCGCCGAGCAAGGGGTGCCGGTCGAATCGAATTCGTGGAATGGTCTGCTGGCACCGGCCGCAACGCCCGATGCCGTCGTGCAGCGCATGAACGCCGAGGTGAATCGTGCGCTGGCATCGCCCACCGTGAAGGCTGCTTTTGAAAAGGGCGGCATCGCTTCTCTGTCGGGCACGCCGGCTCAGTTCGCCGAATTCATCCAGAGCGAGATCGCCAAGTACACCGAGGTGATCCGCAAGGGCAACATCACGCTGGAGGCTTGAGATGGGAAAACTTGCCCTGGCCGCCAAGATCACGCACGTTCCCTCGCTGTATCTCAGCGAGCTCGATGGCCCGCGCAAGGGCAGCCGTCAGGCCGCCATCGACGGCCATCGCGAGATCGGCCGCCGCTGTCGCGAACTGGGTGTGGACACCATCGTGGTGTTCGACACGCACTGGCTGGTCAACGCGAGCTACCACTTGAACTGCGCGCCGCATTTCAAGGGCATCTATTCGAGCAACGAGCTGCCGCACTTCATCAGCAACATGCCGTTCGAGATTCCGGGCAATCCGGAGTTGGGCAAGCTGCTGGCGAAGACGTGCAATGAGTGGGGCGTCGAAACGCTCGCACACGATGCGACCACGCTCGGGCCCGAGTACGGCACGCTGGTGCCGATGCGTTACATGAACGAGGACCTGCACTTCAAGGCGATCTGTGTGTCGGCGCTGTGCACGAGCCACTACCTCAACGACAGCGCGCGCCTCGGCTGGGCGATGCGCCGTGCGGTGGAAGACCACTACGACGGCACTGTCGCCTTCTTCGCGAGCGGGTCGCTCTCGCATCGCTTTGCGCAGAACGGGCTCGCGCCGCAGTTCGCGGACCGCATCTGGAGCCCATTGCTCCAACGCATGGATCACGACGTGGTGCAGATGTGGGAGAACGGCGAGTGGGCTGACTTCTGCTCGATGCTGCCGGAGTACGCAGTGAAGGGCCACGGCGAAGGCTTCATGCACGACACCGCGATGGTCCTCGGCGCACTGGGCTGGTCGGCCTACGACGGCAAAGCCGAAGTGGTGACGCCCTACTTCGGCTCGTCGGGCACGGGCCAGATCAACGCGATCTTCCCGGTCACGCCGCAGGATGGCCGCGCCATCCCGAAAGCCCAGGCTTCGAGTGCCGAGGGCTTCCAGGCTGTTTCACGTCTTTGAGGGGCCGCCATGCCGCATCTCGTCATCCTCTACACACCGAACATCGAGCGCGAAACGGACATGACCGCGTTGTGCCGCACGCTGGCCGACACCATGCTCGAGCAGCGTGACGAAGCGGGCAAGCATGTCTTTCCCCCCGGCGGCACGCGCGTGCTCGCCTATCCGGCCGCGCACTATGCGGTGGCCGACGGCAAGGGCGACTACGCCTTCGTCTATCTCAACCTGCGCATGGCTTCGGGCCGAAGCGATGCGGTGAAGAAACGCGCGGGCGACGCGCTGATCGAAAGCGCGAAGCGGCACTTCGAGCCGATCTTCAACAAGCGCCTCATCGGCATCACGCTGAACGTGGACGAAAGCCCCGGCCAGGTGTACGACGCCAAGCACAGCACCCTGCATCCCCTCTTCAACAAATAGATCGCCATGCTCGCCAAGGACGTCATCCAGCAACTCGCAGCCGAGCTGCACGAAAGCGAAAAGTCGCGCGTGCAGGTCGAGCATTTTTCCAAGCGCTTTCCCGAGATGACCATCGAGGACGGCTACGCGATCTCGCGCGAATGGGTGAAGACCAAGATCGCCGAGGGCCGCACGGTGAAGGGCCACAAGATCGGCCTGACATCGCGCGCGATGCAGCAGGCGAGCCAGATCACCGAGCCCGACTACGGCACGCTGCTCGACGACATGTTCTTCGAGCAGGGCGGCGACATTCCCTTCAAGCGATTCATCGCGCCGCGCATCGAGGTCGAGCTGGCCTTCGTGCTCGGCAAGCCGCTCAAAGGGCCGAACGTGACGATCTTCGACGTGCTCGCAGCCACCGACTATGTGGTGCCGGCGATCGAGATCATCGACGCGCGCATCGAGCAGTTCGATCGCAACACCAAGGCCATGCGCAAGGTGTTCGACACCATCGCCGACAACGCGGCGAATGCCGGCATCGTGATGGGCGGCCGACCGGTCAAGCCCGATGCGGTGGACCTGCGCTGGGTGAGCGCCCTGCTCTACAAGAACGGCGTGATCGAGGAATCGGGCGTGGCCGCCGCGGTGCTCAACCATCCGGCCACCGGCGTGGCCTGGCTCGCGAACAAGCTCGCACCTTGGGACGAGCACCTGGAAGCGGGCGAGATCGTGCTCGGCGGCTCGTTCACGCGGCCGACCAACGCGGTGCCCGGCGACACCTTCCATGCCGACTACGGCCCGCTGGGCTCGATCGCCTTCCGCTTCGTCTGAGCGTCATCGACTGAAAGAACCGACATGCAAACCCCCACCAATCTCTTCAAGCAGGCGCTCGCTGAAAAGCGAGCACAGATCGGCCTCTGGCTGGGCCTCGCCGATGCGTACAGCGCTGAAATCTGCGCCGGCGCCGGCTTCGACTGGCTGCTGATCGACGGCGAGCATTCGCCGAACGGGCTCCAGAGCATCCTCCAGCAGTCGCAGGCGATCGCGGCCTATCCGGGCGCAAACGCGATCGCGCGCGTGCCGCTCGGTCACGGTGACGCAGGCGCGGCACTGATCAAGCAATACCTCGACCTCGGCGTGCAGACGCTGCTGGTGCCGATGGTCGACACCGCCGAGCAGGCGAAGGCGATCGTGCGCGCGATGCGCTATCCGCCGCATGGCATCCGCGGCATGGGCGGTGCGCGCGCATCGGGCTGGGGCCGCTATCCGGCGTATGCGAAGGAAGCGAACGACCGCGTCTGCCTGCTGGTGCAGGCCGAGTCGCGCGAAGCGCTCGCGAACCTCGATGCAATCGCGGCGGTCGATGGCGTGGACGGCGTCTTCATCGGCCCGGCCGATCTCTCGGCCTCGATGGGTCACCTCGGCAATTCGGGCCATCCTGAAGTGCAACAAGCCATCGAGGACGCCATCGCGCGCATCAACCGCGCGGGCAAGGCGGCCGGCATCCTGACGCCGGATGAAGCGCTGGCTAAGCACTATCTGGAACTCGGCGCGCTCTTCGTGGCGGTCGGGCTCGACACCAACCTGCTGGTGCGCCACACGACCGCACTCGCCGCGCGCTTCAAGGGCAGCGCCGCGAAGCCGCAATCGGGCGGCACGTACTGATCGCCCGCAGAACATGAGCAACGCCGATTCCCCGCGCAAGCCCTTCCGTTCCGCGATCATCCGCGACGGCGTGATCCGCGCGACGACGCGCAGCTTCCTGCACGCGCTCGGGCAGGACGACGAGGACATCGCGCGCCCGCACATCGGCGTGTTCCACACGGGCGGCGAGATGAGCCCGTGCAACCTGAACCTGCGCGATCAGGCGCAGCACGCCAAGACCGGCATCTACGCTGGCGGCGGCACGCCGCACGAATGCCCGGTGGTGTCGGTGAGCGACGGGCTCACGATGGCGCACTCCGGCATGCGCTTCTCGCTGATCTCGCGAGAGCTGATCGCCGACAGCGTGGAAGCCTCCACGCGCGGCCACCAGTGGGACGGCATCTTCGGCATCGGCGCCTGCGACAAGAACCTGCCGGGCCTGATGATGGGCATGGTCCGCTGCAACGTGCCGAGCGTGTTCGTGCACGGCGGCTCCGCGTTGCCGGGGCAGACGCCGGGCCCGGATGGCCGCGACATCAACGTGGTCGACACCTACGAGACCATCGGCAAGGTGCTGGCCGGCGATGCGACGGCGGATGATCTCGAAGCGATGAGCCGTGCGTGCCTGCCTACCGCCGGTGCGTGCGCCGGGCAGTTCACCGCGAACACGATGGGCATGGTCTCCGAAGCGCTCGGGCTCGCGCCGATCGGCTCCAGCATGGTCCCGGCGGTGTTCAGCGAGCGCGCGCCGCTGATGCGCCGTGCCGCGAAGGCGCTGATGCGCGCGGTGATGAACGACGGGCCTCTGCCGCGCGACATCGTGACGCGCAAGGCGCTGGAAAACGCCTGCGCGGTGGTCTCCGCCACCGGCGGATCGACCAATGCGGCGCTGCACCTGCCGGCGATTGCGCACGAAGCCGGCGTGAAGTTCCATCTCGACGATGTCGCCGAAGTCTTCGCGCGCACGCCGCTCATCGCTGACCTGCGGCCGGGCGGCCAGTACCTCGCGCGGGACGTGTACTACATCGGCGGCGCGGGCGTGATCCTGCGCACGCTGCTCGAACAGGGCTACCTGCACGGCGATGCGATGACCTTCACCGGCCGCACGCTGGCCGAGGAACTATCCGATGCAGCCGAGCCCGATGGCCGCGTGGTGCGCCGGGCCGGCGATGCGATTTCGCGCGACGGCGGGCTGGCAGTGCTCAAGGGCAATCTTTGCCCCGACGGTGCGTTGCTCAAGACGGCCGGCCTGAAGACGCTGGTGCATCGCGGGCCGGCGCGGGTCTTCGATTCGGAGGAAGAAGCACAAACGGCGGTGCAGAACCGCCGCTACGAGCCGGGTGACGTGATCGTCATCCGCAACGAGGGGCCCAAAGGAAGCCCCGGCATGCGCGAGATGCTCGGCATCACCGCGCTGCTCTACGGGCAGGGCATGGGCGACAAGGTGGCGTTGCTCACCGACGGGCGCTTTTCCGGTGCGACGCGCGGCCTGTGTATCGGCTACGCGGGGCCGGAGGCGGCGGACGGCGGGCCGATCGCGGCGCTGACAAACGGCGATGTGATCGCGATCGATGCGCGGCCGGATGCGCGCAGCATCACGGTCGAACTGACGGACGCGGAAATCGCGGAAAGGCTCGCGAAACGTCAGGTAAACGCGGGGGTGCGGCACGGGGGCTTGCTGGAAAAATACGCGCACACCGTGCGTCCGGCTCACCAGGGCGCGGTGACCCACTCGGGTGCAGTCACGTGGCTGCGCGACGAGTCTTAAGCAACACCCCTTGGAGACACCATGATCCTCACTCGCCGCAGCCTGCTGCAAACCACCGGCGCTTCCGCATTGCTTGCCAGCATCGGCCAGCAGGCCTTTGCGCAGGCGGGCTTCGAGACCGCGCGCATCATCACCGGCTTCGCGGCCGGCGGCACCTCGGACACCACCTGCCGCCGCCTTGCGACGGCGATGACCCCGGGCTATGCGAAGTCGGTCGTGGTCGAAAACAAGACCGGCGCCGGCGGCCAGATCGCCGTGAGCTACGTGAAGACCCAGCCGGCCGACGGCGCGACGATCCTGCAGACGCCGACCTCGATCCTCACGATCTACCCGCACATCTACAAGAAGCTGCCGTACGACCCGGTGAACGATCTGTCGCCGGTGTCGCTGGCCTGCGTGTTCGACTTCGGCTTCGCGGTCGGCCCGGCGGTGCCGCTGAGCGTGAAGACGGTTCCGGAATTCCTGCAGTGGGTGAAGGCCAACCCGACCGCGGGCAACTTCGGCTCGCCCGCCGCAGGCTCGACGCCGCACTTCATCGGTGCGCTGCTCGGCAAGAGCGCGGGCCTGGAGCTCAAGCACGCCGCCTATCGCGGCACGCAGCCCGCGATGCTGGACCTGCTGGGCGGCAACATCTCGGCGGTGTCGGGCCCGATCGGCGACATCATGCAGCACCTGCCCACTGGCAAGGTGCGCATCCTCGGCGTCTCGGGCGAGAAGCGCAGCCGCTTCGTGCCGGACGTGCCGACCTTCGGCGAGCAGGGCCTCAAGAACATGGCGCACAGCGAGTGGTTCGCCTTCCTGCTGCCGGCGAAGGCGTCGAACGACGTGGTCAGCCGGCTGAACACCGCGATGAAGACGGCGCTGGCGCAGAAGGATGTGATCGATGGGCTCGCGGGGTTCGGTCTGGAGGCGATGTCGTCGTCGCCGGGCGAACTGGCGGACCTGTTGAAGAAAGACACGGCCAAGTGGGCCCCCATCGTGAAGGAAATCGGCTTCACGGCTGAAAGCTGACCCTCGCGCGCACTGAAGGCGCCGGGGGAGATTGTTGGAACTTTGAAGGAAGCGATATGAGCAGCATCCCCTCCCCCACCGCGCCTTCGGCGCTTGTGCATCCGGCCATCCATCCCGACGAGCGCGCGGCGCGGCTGCAGCTCGCGGCCTGCTACCGCGTGTTCGCGATGCTCGGATGGACCGAGATGATCTACAACCACATCACGGTGCGCCTGCCGGACAGCGTCACCGGTGGCGAGAAGCAGTTCCTCATCAACCCGTTCGGCCTGCACTACAGCGAGGTCACGGCGAGCAACCTGGTCAAGATCGACCTGCACGGCAACGTGCTCGATGGTTCGACTTATCCGGTCAATCCGGCCGGCTTCACGGTGCATGCGGCGATCCATGACGGCCTGCCTGACGCGCACTGCGTGATGCACACGCACACCACCGCCGGCGTGGCGGTGGCCTGCCTGCAGGGCGGTCTGCAGCAGACCAACTTCTATACGGCGCAGTTGCACGACATGGTCGCGTACCACGACTTCGAGGGCATCACGATCCATGCCGACGAAGGGCCGCGCCTGCTCACGAGCATCGGCCACAAGCCGGCGGTGATCCTGCGCAACCACGGCCTGCTGGCTTGGGGCCAGACGCTGCCGCAGACGTTTGCGATTCTCTGGACGCTGCAGCGCGCCTGCGAGATCCAGATGGCGACGTTCTCGATGGGTGCGGCGATCCCGGTGTCGGAAGACATCGCCCGCAGGTGCACGCGCGATGCGCTGCAATTCAATCCCAATCACGGCGCGGGGCAGGACGTGTTCGACGCGCTCGTCCGCCAGGTCGATCGCATTGACGCCACGTACAAGAACTGAAGGCTCGGACTGAAATCATGAAGGTTTGCATCTACGGCGCCGGCGCCATCGGCGGCTGGATCGGCGCGAAGCTTGCGCAAGTGGGCTGCGAGCTCGACGTGGTCGCGCGCGGCGCGACGCTCGAAGCGCTGAAGCGCGATGGACTCACGCTGGTGAGTGGCGACAAGCGCGTCACCGTGCCGGTCAATGCCAGCGACGATCCGGCTGCGCTCGGCGTGCAGCAACTGGTAATCGTCGCGGTGAAGGCACCGGCACTCCCCGCGGTCGCAGAACGCATCGCGCCGCTGCTGGGCCCGGACACCATCGTGCTCACCGCGATGAACGGCGTGCCGTGGTGGTTCCTGCAAGGCGGTTTCGGTGGCCCGGTTGCTGGCGCGCAGTTGCAGGCGGTCGATCCGGGCGGAAAGATCGATGCGGGAATTCCGGCCAAGCACGTCGTCGGTTGCGTGGTGCATTGCAGCTGCTCGCTCGACGCGCCGGGCGTGGTGCGGCATCACTTCGGCAACGGGCTCATCATCGGCGAGCCTTCCGGCGAATCGACGTCTCGCGTTCAGGCGCTCGGCGAACTCCTCGCGCGCGCAGGCATCGACACCCGCATCTCGCCGCAGATCCAGAAAGACGTCTGGTACAAGCTCTGGGGCAACATGACGGTCAACCCGATAAGCATGTTGACCGGCGCGACGACGGACCTGATCCTCAACGACGACCTCGTGCGCGGCCTGATCTCCACGATCATGCTGGAGGCCAAGGACATCGGCGCCCGCATCGGCGTGCCGATCGCAGAAAGCCCCGAAGACCGTCACGTAGTGACGCGCAAGCTCGGCGCTTTCAAGACCTCGATGCTGCAGGACGTGGAAGCCAGCCGCGCGGTGGAACTCGACGCGCTGGTGTCGGCGGTGCGCGAACTCGGACAGCTGGCCGGTGTGCAGACGCCGTTCACCGACGCCTTGCTGGGTCTGGCGCGGCTTCGGGCGCGACAGTTGGGGCTTTACTGACCCCGGCTTGAAGCACTCAGCGGTGGAGCAGTTGATGCACCGCCGCGGGTAGCGAATTCACCTGCGGCATGAAGCGGTCGATGACCGCGCCGAGCACCACTGCGCAGAACAGTGCACCCAGCAGCGGCTTCCAGGTGAGCCGCACCGCGACAGTGAGCCAGCCTTCGCGCGCGACTCTTATCGCGGCACGCGCGGAGACGTACGAGAACGCGAGTTCGATCGCCACCGCGAGCAGCGCATCCCAGCCGAAATAGAGCAAGGCGAGCGCGCCTGCGCCGAACACGATCGCGGCGCAGATCAGGAAGATCGCGACCACGGGCACCACGATCACGACGCCTTCGTCGACGCTGCCCGCCGCTTCGAGCGCGCCGCTCGCGATATCGGATGCGCCGGTGCCGGAGGGATGATGGATCGCGCTGGCGCCGCTCGAACGCGGTGAATTCCATTCGAAGACGCCCGGATCCGGCACGTCGGGATTAAATTGCGCATTGCGCCGAACCAGCCGCTCGGCCCACCACCGCAGCACCAGCAGGTAGGCGCCGTAGCCCGCGCCCAACGCCACCACGTAGCGCACTGCCAGCGAATCGACGCCGAACAGCATCAGCAGATGCGAAACCATCCACGTCACCAGCAACGTGAGAGTGCCGATCAACAGCCCGTGCGCGCGCAGGTTGTAGGTGCGATGCAGTTCGCGCTCGACCTTTGTTTCCCAGACGCGTACCGATGCCCAGTCCGACAGGATCCTCAAGCGGGCGCTCCGATCAGTCGGCCGCGACCGGCACGCGCTGCGCGACCGCGCACATCAGCTCGTAGCCGACGGTGCCCGCCGCCTGCGCGACTTCGTCGATGGAGAGCACCGCGCCGTTCGATGCGCGGCCCCACAGCGTGACCTCGCTGCCGAAGCCCGCATCGGGCACTGGGGTGAGGTCGACGGTGACCATGTCCATGCTCACGCGCCCGACCATGCGGGTGCGCACGCCGTTGACCAGCACCGGGGTTCCGGTGTCGCAGTGCCT
Organism: Variovorax sp. Sphag1AA; assembly: GCF_014192575.1. Classification (GTDB taxonomy): domain Bacteria; phylum Pseudomonadota; class Gammaproteobacteria; order Burkholderiales; family Burkholderiaceae_C; genus Variovorax. The sequence goes on from NZ_JACHYC010000006.1 coordinate 9,822, forward strand.
CGGATAGCCGTCGCCGTAGCCGACCGCCGCGACGCCGACGCGCAGCGGTCCGTCGGCGGTGAATCGCGATCCGTAGCCGATCGTGTCGCCGGCCTTGAGGGTCTGCACCGAGATCAGCTTGGTCGAGAGCGTCATGCTGGGCTGGAGCTGCCAGTGCGCCGCGTCGTGCTCGGGAAAATCCGGCGCGCTTCCGTACAGCAGGATTCCCGGTCGCACCCAATCGGCGCGTGCCGCCGCCGAGTGGCGAAGGGTGGCGGCGCTGTTGGCGACCGAGCGCTCGCCCGGCAGGTCGCGCGTGGCCTCGTCGAACACTTCGACCTGGTGCGCGATGCCGCGCGAGCCGTCGGCGTCGCTGAAGTGGGTCATCAGCGAGATTTCGTCGACCTGCGGCAGTGCATTGAGCCGCGTCCATGCGGCGCGGAAGCGCTCGGGGGTGAAGCCAAGCCGGTTCATGCCGGAATTCATTTTGAGAAAGACGCGGTGCGGCACCTGCGTCTTGTGTGCGGCCAGCCAGTCGATCTGCGCATCGCAGTGCACCGCGTGCCAGAGATCGAGGCGCGAACAGAGTTCGAGATCGCGCGGCTCGAACACGCCTTCCAGCAGCAGCACCGGGCCGCGCCAGCCGAGCGATCGGATCCGTTCAGCTTCGTTCAGGTCCAGCAGCGCAAAGCCGTCAGCTGCCCGGAAGGCGTCGAAGACGCGCTCGATCCCGTGCCCGTAGGCGTTGGCTTTGACGACCGCCCAGACGCGCGAATCGAGCGCCGCGCGGCGCGCGCGATCGAGGTTGTGTTGCAACGCAGCGGAATGGATGGTGGCGAGGATCGGACGCGGCACGGCAAAAAAACCTTGGAGAAAGCTGAAAACACGCACATAAACATGCCCCGCGCTACGGGACTTCGCGCGATTTTGACATCGCACCCCCATGCTATAACCGCGCAGCCGCCGTTGAAGCGGCCCCTCTTCCACCATCGCCAGATTTCGTTGCTGGCCAGTCTGCCCATCGATGAAGCGCGGTTTCTACACGATCATGTCGGCCCAGTTCTTTTCGTCACTGGCCGACAACGCGCTTTTCGTGGCTGCCGTCGAACTCATGCGAAGCAGCGGCGCGCCGGAATGGCAGCGCGCCGCGCTGGTGCCGATCTTCACCATCTTCTACGTGGCATTCGCGCCGCTGGTGGGGGCCTTTGCCGACGCGTTGCCCAAGGGCAAGGTGATGTTCATCAGCAATGCGATCAAGGTGGTCGGCTGCGTGATGATGTTGTTCGGCTCGCATCCGCTGTTCGCCTACGCCATCGTCGGGCTCGGTGCGGCGGCGTATTCGCCGGCCAAGTACGGCATCCTGACCGAGCTGCTGCCGGCGTCGCAGCTGGTCAAGGCCAACGGCTGGATCGAAGGCCTGACGATCGCTTCGATCATTCTCGGCATCGTGCTCGGCGGGCAGCTCGTCGGCCACACGCTCTCCAGCCACCTGCTCGCGTTCGACTTCCCGCTCATCGACACCGGCATCGACTCGCCCCCCGAGGCGGCGATCGCGACGCTGATCCTGGTGTATGTCGTCGCGGCCTGGTTCAACACGCGGATTCCGGACACCGGCGTCGAGATGCGCCCGCTGCGCGCCAATCCGCAGCACGGCCTGGTGCGCAACATCGTCGCGCTGCTGCCGGACTTCTGGCACTGCAATTCGCGTCTGTGGCGCGACAAGCTCGGCCAGATCTCGCTGGCGACCACCACGCTGTTCTGGGGCGCGGGCGGCAACCTGAAGTACATCGTGCTGGCCTGGGCATCGCTCGCGCTGGGCTACAACACCGCGCAGGCTTCGTCGCTGACGGGCGTGGTCGCGATCGGCACCGCCATCGGCGCGGTGGTGGCCTCGGTACGCATGCGGCTGGACATGGCCACCCGCGTGATTCCGCTGGGCATCGGCATGGGCATCCTGGTGATGGCGATGAACTTCATCGGCAACATCTGGGTGGCGGTGCCGTTCCTGATCCTGCTGGGCGGCCTGGGCGGCTTCCTGGTGGTGCCGATGAACGCGCTGCTGCAGCACCGCGGGCACAACCTGATGGGCGCTGGCCGCTCGATCGCGGTGCAGAACTTCAACGAGCAGGCCTGCATCCTGATCCTCGGCGCGTTCTACAGCGCCTGCACCGGGTTGGGCCTGTCGGCATACGCGGCAATCACCGCCTTCGGGGTCGTGGTGGCCGGGTTCATGTGGCTCATCAAGCGCTGGCACCAGAGAAATCTCCGCAAGTACCCCGAAGAGGTCGAACACCTCTTGGCCATCGCCCGCAGCGACAAGCATCACTGATTCCGGATCTCGACTGTCTTGGCTGCGCTTGCGCTTGTGTTCAACGCCTTCGTCTGGGGCGTTTCATGGATTCCCTTCCGGCAGATCGAGGCCCATGGCCTGCACCCGGTCTGGACGACTTTCCTGGTCTACGTCGTCATCGCCACGGTGATCGCGGTGCTGCGCCGCAGCATGTGGCACATGTTCGTCCAGCATCCGGGGCTGGTGCTGCTCGGGCTGGCTGCGGGGCTGACCAATGTCGGGTTCAACTGGGCGGTGACGCAGGGCGACGTGGTTCGCGTGGTGCTGCTGTTCTATCTGATGCCGCTCTGGAGCGTTCTGCTTGCGTGGGCGCTGCTCGGTGAGCGCCCGACCGTATCGGCTCTCGCACGCGTGACGCTGGCGCTGGTGGGCGTGGCCGTCGTGCTGAAGACGCCGGAGGTCGAATGGCCGGTCCCGTCGAGCTTGCCGGATTGGCTCGGCGTGGCCGCGGGCTTCTGCTTCGCAGTGACGAACATCCTGCTGCGCGGCCTGCGCCACGCACCGGGCGAATCACGCGCGCTGGCGATGTTCGGCGGCTGCGCGCTGGTGGCAGGCACGACCGCGATCGCCGGAACCGCGCTGGGTGCCATGCACGCACCGGTGTGGACCGAGACCGGCTGGTGGGGCTGGGCCGCGGTGCTCGGCACTGGCTTCGTCTTCGCCAACATCTGCCTGCAATACGGCGCAGCGCGGCTCGCGGGCAACGTGACGGCGGTGATCATGCTGTCAGAGGTGCTGTTCGCGAGCGTATCGTCGGTTGCCCTCGGTGCGGCAACCATGAGCGCGCATATCTGGGCCGGCGGCGCGCTGATCGTTCTGGCGGCCGCATGGTCGGCGTTTGCGCGATCGCCAGGCGACACGGATGATGACCGGTCCGCATTCCAGAAAGAATCTCCATGACGAGCGTGTACGACTTCGAAGCCAAGCAGATCGACGGCAAGCCTGTTTCGCTTTCCGAGTTCAGGGGCAAGGTGCTGCTCATCGTCAACACGGCGAGCGAGTGCGGCTTCACGCCGCAGTTCGCGGGCCTCGAGGCGCTCTACGAGAAGTTCGGGCCCAAGGGGCTGACGGTGCTTGGTTTTCCGTCGAACCAGTTCGGCAAGCAGGACCCGGGAACCAACGAGGAGATCAGCGCCTTCTGCACCCGCAACTACGGCGTGAGCTTTCCGATGATGGAAAAGATCGAGGTCAATGGCCCGGGCGCTGCGCCGCTCTACAAGTGGCTGGTGAAGGAAGCGCGGGGCATTCTCGGCAGCGCGGCCATCAAGTGGAACTTCACCAAGTTCCTGATCGGGAAGGACGGGCAGGTGATCAAGCGCTACGCGCCGATCGACAAGCCCGAATCCATCAGCGGTGACATCGAGGCCGCGCTCGCGGCCTGAGCCCCGCGTCGAGCCCGCAGAAGCGGGTCAGAAGCGGAAGTCGGCGGTCTTCGAGCCGTTGCCCAGCGACACCACCTGCGACTTGGTCACGCCTTCGCTCGCTGCCGCAACGGTGTAGCGGCCGGCCGGCAGGTCCACCAGGCAGACCGGCCCGTCAGCGCGCATCGACAGCGCCGTGCTGCCCTGAGCGTCAGTCACCGTGACCTGCACGTCCGCCAGATAGGCGCCGCTCGCACGCGCGAACAGCAGCGACAGCGGGTGGTCCTTCATCGCGGCGCGCATCGCGTCGGATTCTTCGGAGCCGACGCCGCCGCACACGTAGCGGGCGGCGCCCAGCGTCTTCATCGACGGCGCGAGGACCGGTGTCTGCGCCTGCACCATCCATGGCGCAAGCGCGCACGCGCACACCGTGGCGGCGCGTGCCAGTGTCTGGATGGAAGTCCGTTTCATCGAATCACTCCGGTGGTGAAACACGCGGGAATGTTCGCGCCCGACCCGGGCCTTCGGGGTCAGACCAGACCCCCAGTCCTTGTGCGATCAGGCGATCAGGGTGCCGGCGCGAGGGCCTCGTCCAGCAGTTCGACCCAGTGCCGCACTGGCACTTCACTGCCACTCTGCAGGTGCGTGATGCAGCCGATGTTGGCCGACACGATGGTGGTCGGCCGAAGCTGGTTCAGATGGTCGAGCTTGCGGTCGCGCAGCTTGTAGGACAGCTCCGGCTGCAGCACGGAATAGGTGCCCGCAGAGCCGCAGCACAGGTGCGATTCGTTCTGCGCAACCTGCACGTCGAAGCCCAGCGCACGCAGGTGCTTCTCGACGCCGCCGCGCAGCTTCTGGCCGTGCTGCAGCGTGCACGGCGGGTGGTAGGCGACGAGGCCCGCCGGCGGCTTGACGCGTGGCTTCAGCGTGGGCGCGATGTCGGGCAGCAGCTCGCTCAGGTCGCGCGTGATCGCACTGATGCACGCGGCTTTTTCCGCGTAGACCGGGTCGTCCTTCAGCATGTGGCCGTACTCGCGCACCGTGACGCCACAGCCCGAGGCATTCATGACGATGGCCTCGACCTCGTTACGTTCGACCTGCGGCCACCAGGCGTCGATGTTGGCGCGCATCTGCGCCTTGCCGCCGTCGTGGTCGTTGAGGTGGAACTTGATCGCGCCGCAGCAGCCCGCACTGGACGCGACCACCACCTGGATGCCGGCCGCGTCGAGCACGCGCGCGGTCGCGCTGTTGATGTTGGGCGACATGGCCGGCTGCACGCACCCGGTGAGCATCAGCATCTTGCGTGCGTGCGTGCGCGAAGGCCATGCGCCCGCCGGTCGTGCCTCAGGCACCTTGGCCCTGAGCTTCGCGGGTAGCAGTCCGCGCACCGACTGGCCAAGCTTCATCGCGGGCGCGAAGAGTGACGAGTTCAGGCCTTCCTTCAGTGTCCAGCGAAGGGCGTTGTCGAGCGGCGGGCGCGGCACCTTGTCCTCGACGATCTTGCGGCCGATGTCGACGAGGTGGCCGTACTGCACGCCGCTCGGGCAGGTCGACTCGCAATTGCGGCAGGTGAGGCAGCGGTCGAGATGGAGCTGCGTGCTCTGCGTCGGCGCCTTGCCTTCGAGCACCTGCTTGATCAGGTAGATGCGGCCGCGCGGCCCGTCGAGCTCATCGCCGAGCAACTGGTAGGTCGGGCAGGTCGCGGTGCAGAAGCCGCAGTGCACGCATTTGCGAAGGATCGCCTCGGCTTCGCGACCTTCGGGCGTGTTCTTGAATTCGGGGGCGAGTTCGGTCTGCATGCTGGATCAGTTTGGCGAGTAGAGCCGCCCGCGATGGAAGACAGCTTGCGGGTCGAACTCCTGCATCAACGCGCGGTGGATGCGCTGGGCGGGTGCGCTCAGTACATCGAAGCGCCCGAGCACGCGATGACCATGCGCGTCCGATGGCCTGAAGAGGGTGGCGTGTCCACCTGCCGCCTGCGCCGCTGCGCGGAGCTGCGGCCGCTGATCCGGCGGCGCGAGATACCAGCGCTGGGCGCCGTGCCATTCGACCATCGGGGAACCCGCGATATCGAGCACGGGCGCGGTCTGCGGAACCGACAGGCGCCAGAGATCGTGCTCAGGGTGGCTCGTGAACCATGGATGCCGATGGTCCCGGAGCGACTGCCATCCTGCGGCCGATCGCGCGGCATCTTGCCGCTCGCCGCCGAGATGCGTGCAGGCCGCTTCCACCGCCGCCACGGCCCCGCGCAGGCGCAGCGAGAGAAAGCCCGATCCATCGCGCTCCCGCCAAATGCTCGCGTTGAGCGGCAGAGGACGGCCGCCCCATTCGTTGAGCAGCCGCAGCGCATCGGCCTGCGTGCATGCGAACTCCAGCGTCGCTTCGGCCGGGGCGACCGGCAGCACCTTGAGGCTCACTTCTGCAATCACGCCAAGCACGCCCAGCGAACCCGCGAGCACACGCGAGACGTCATAGCCCGCGACGTTCTTCATCACCTGACCGCCGAAGGTCAGCACCTCGCCGCGACCGTTGACCAGCACCGCGCCGAGCACGTAGTCGCGCACGCAACCCACGCTGGCGCGCGAAGGCCCGCTGAGCCCTGCGGCAACCATGCCGCCGACCGTTCCGCCATCGGCGAAACGGGGCGGCTCGAAGGCAAGGCACTGGCCCCTTTCGGCGAGCGCCGCTTCGAGCTCCGCCAGTGGCGTGCCGGCGCGAACGGTAACGACCAGTTCGCTCGGTTCGTAGCTGGTGATGCCGGTGAGTCCGGTCGTGGAGAGGGGCTCGCCCTGCGGCGGCTCGCCGTAGAAGTCCTTGGTGCCGCCGCCACGAATGGACAGCGTCTTGCCGTCGGCGGCGGCAGCGCGAATGCGCTCGGTGATCTGGCGAAGGGCTGGATCCATGGCGGCGATCGTACCGCCGCGAAGCAGGTCAGTCCTCGAAGAAATTGACGGGAAGACCCGGGGTTGCCACCCGCGTCGCGAGAACGTGGCCCGATGCGGGACGCAGTTCGAGCTCTTGCGCAGGTCTTCCGCGCCGAGCCGTGGTTACGAAAAGCGTACGCAGATCGTCACCGCCGAAGCACGGCATCGTCGGGCACTGCACCGGCGTGGGCAGGGACGAAACCAGTGCACCCGACGGCGAGAAGCGCAGCAGCTGACCGCCTTCGAACATGGCAACCCAGTAGTGGCCTTCGGCATCGACGGTCGCGCCATCCGGACGGCCCTGGTAGCGCAGCGGCGACTCCGGCGTCCAGCCGGGCGGCTTTTCTTCGAACTGCTGGAACACGCGACGACGTGACAAGGTGTTGACGCGCGCAGCCCACGTCCACGCGACCACCCGATGCGCGGCGGTGTCGGCCCAGTACATCGTGTCGCTATCGGGCGAGAAGGCCAGGCCGTTGGCAGTGGTCGCCTCGTTCGCCATCTGCTCGAGCGTGGGCGCGCGGCCGCCGCGCGCGTCGAGGCAGTAGAGCGCGGCGATCGCGCCGTCCTTCGCCTCGTTGAGCGTGCCGGCCCAGAAGCGGCCGAGCGGATCGCACTTGCCATCGTTGAAGCGCATCTTGAGCACGTCGTGATTCACGCGCGCCATCGCCTTGAGCGTGCCGCCCCACTCGCGCGCGCGATAGATGCCGTCGCGCAGTGCGATCACCAGCCCGCCGCTGCGCGCGGGCGCCATGCATCCGGGCTCGGTCGGCATGTCCCATCGCTCGACGGTCGGGCTGTGAATGTCGCCGCGCGTGCGCAAGGCGGCACGGCCCGGGATGTCTAGCCAGTAGAGGGAACGCTCGATGGGGTGCCAGAACGGCGATTCACCGAGCTGGCTCAGGCTGTCGGTCAATGTGGTCCACATGCCGCGAGCTTAGGGGCAAATCGGAACAAAAAAAGACCCGCTGGCGCCGAAGCGCTCGCGGGTCGAACATCCAGAGGAGAACCTCGCAGCGAAAAACGAAATCTTGTCTAGAAAACTGTTTGCGGTATGAAACAGACCGTCATCAGCGGCTGTAGGCGGTTTCGCCGTGGGCCGTGATGTCGAGGCCTTCGCGCTCTTCTTCTTCGCTCACACGCAGGCCGATCGTGAGATCGGTGATCTTGTAGGCGATGAAGGCAACGACGCCCGACCACACGATGGTCAGCACCACGCCCTTGAGCTGGATCCAGACTTGCGCGCCGATGCCGTTGGAGGTGACGGTCGCGGTGACCCAGTCGCCCACGAGGCCGGGGCCGCCGAGCACCTGGGTGTTGAACACGCCAGTCAGAAGCGCGCCGACGATACCGCCGACACCGTGCACGCCGAACACGTCGAGCGAGTCGTCCGCGCCGAGCAGCTTCTTGAGGCCGTTGACGCCCCACAGGCAGGCGAAGCCAGCCACGAGACCGATGACGATCGCGCCCATCAGGCCGACGTTGCCGGCAGCCGGCGTGATCGCCACGAGGCCGGCGACGGCGCCCGAAGCAGCACCGAGCATCGATGCCTTGCCGCGCATCATGGCTTCACCGAGGCACCATGCAAGCACGGCGGCGGCGGTGGCGGAGAAGGTGTTCATGAAGGCGAGCACCGCGCTGGTGCCGGCTTCGAGAGCCGAACCGGCGTTGAAGCCGAACCAGCCCACCCACAGCAGCGAGGCACCGACCATGGTCAGCGTCAGCGAGTGCGGCGTGAAGGCTTCCTTGCCGTAGCCGATGCGCTTGCCGACGAGGACAGCGCCCACGAGACCGGCAACGGCCGCGTTGATGTGCACCACGGTGCCGCCCGCGAAGTCGAGCGCGCCCCATTGCCAGATCAGGCCGGCCTTGTCGTTCATCTGGTCGACGACTTCCTTGCTGGTGTAGGCGTCAGGACCCATCCAGAACCAGACCATGTGTGCGATCGGCGCATAGCTGAAGGTGAACCAGATCGCCATGAACAGCAGCACGGCCGAGAACTTGATGCGCTCGGCGAAGGCGCCGACGATCAGGCAGCAGGTGATGCCGGCGAACGTCGCCTGGAAGGCAGCGAACAGCAGCTCGGGGATGTACACGCCCTTGCTGAAGGTCGCGCCCGGTGCGAAGACGCCGGTGGCCGGATCGAAGATGCCCTTCATGAAGATCCGGTCGAAGCCTCCGATGAACGCGTTGCCCTCGGTGAACGCAAGGCTGTAGCCGTAGATCATCCACAGCACCACGATCATCGAGAAGGTGACCATGATCTGCATGAGCACCGACAGCATGTTCTTGCTGCGGACCAGGCCGCCGTAGAACAGCGCGAGGCCGGGGACGGTCATCATGATGACGAGCAGTGTGGACAGCATCATCCACGACACGTCACCCTTGTTGAACGACGGGGCTGCCGCGGGTGCTGCGGGCGCCGCTGTCGCTTCGGCCGCAGGGGCTGCCGCAGCGGGAGCTGCCGCAGGTGCAGCAGCCGGAGCCGCGGGTGCAGCGGCGGCTGCCGGCGCTTCCGCTGCAGGAGCGGCCGGTGTGGTCTGTGCGAAGCCGGATGTGCCGGCGGCCAGGACGCTCAATCCGAGCGCGATTGATACAAGGAATTTTTTCATTTCGGTTTGTCTTTCGTGCCTTGTGTTTCAGAGGGCTTCGCGGCCGGTTTCACCCGTGCGGATACGAACGACCTGTTCGAGGTCGTAGACAAAAATCTTGCCGTCGCCGATCTTTCCGGTGCGTGCGGCGCCTTCGACGGCCTCGATCACGCGTTCGACAAGCTCATCGGCCACGGCCGCTTCGATCTTGACCTTGGGCAGGAAGTCGACGACGTATTCCGCGCCGCGATACAGCTCGGTGTGGCCTTTCTGGCGGCCGAAGCCCTTGACCTCGGTGACGGTGATGCCCTGCACGCCGATGGCCGAGAGGGCCTCGCGCACTTCGTCGAGCTTGAAGGGTTTGATGATGGCTGTGACCAGCTTCATGATGTTCTCCTACAGATGGATGGAAGCGGCGCGGCCTGTCCGGGCCGCGTCCGCAGGACTACTAGAGCGTCTTGGTCAGCGTGAGGATGAATCGCGTCTTGTTCGGCGAGTACGTGGTCTGGCCGAAGGTGACGCCGTTGATCTCGACGCCCGGGTTCGCGATCACGTTGAAAGCGCTCTGTTCGGTGGCACCCTGCACCGATCCGGTGAGCGAGAGGCCGCCGCCGAAGTCGTAGCCGACGCCCACGTTGTAGTCCCAGTAGCGCTTGTAGCCCAGGCTGCGGATGTCGCTGCTGAAGTAGGTGTAGCCCGCTGCGGCCTTGAAGGTCACCTTGGGGAACACTTCCTTGCTGTACGACAGGTTCAGGTAGCCGGTGTTCTTGCCGTCGAGGCCCGAGCCGCCCTTGTTGCCCGCGTAGTTGAAGTAGTCGTCCGAGACGGTGTGCGAGTACTTGGCAGTGAAGGAGCCGAGCGTGTCGTCGGAGTACGTCGCGGCGCCGTAGATCTCGGTCGTGTTGCCGGCGGTGTTGCCCGGGTAGTAGTACTGCAGCACGCCGAAGTCGAGGTCGAAGACGCTGGCCTTGAATTTGTAGCCGCCGTAGAAGTCCATCTCGACCGAGTTGCCCTTGAGCCAGTTGACGCTGGAGTTCCAGTTGCCAACGTAGAAGCCGCTCGAATGCGCGTAGTCGAAGCCGCCCTGGATCGCCGGCTTCCAGGCGCTCGTCTTGGCGAAGTCGTTGTTCCCGAGCATGTCCTGATCCTGGCCGCGGAACTTGTAGTTCGACGTCAAGGAGACGTTGGCCGTCAGCGGCGATGCCGCAGCAGGATCAGCCGTCTGCGCGCTTGCAAGCATCGGCAGGGCGGCCAGGGCGACCAAAGCCAGGATCTGGTCGGGTTTACGGTGCATCATCGAGTGACTCCTCGGAGTGTTTTGAAAGTGGGTTTGAAACCACCTCAAAGCAGGGAGCGTGCCAAAGCGTTTCAAAGACCCGTTAACAAAGGTTGCGCAGGCATGTACGTCGTGATGAACAAGAAAAGATGGTGCACCATCTTGGTGACAGGGAGTTCAATGAGTTTGTGTTTGGTGCAAAGCCGCGCGTTGCTGGGCCTGGAAGCTGCCAGCGTGACGGTTGAGGTGCATCTGGCCAATGGTTTGCCCAGCTTCACGCTGGTCGGGCTGGTCGATGTGGAAGTAAAGGAAGCGCGGGAGCGCGTGCGGTCGGCCATCCAGAACGCCGGCCTCGAATTTCCCAACAACAAGCGGATTACCGTGAATCTCGCCCCGGCGGACCTGCCGAAGGACTCGGGGCGGTTCGACTTGCCGATCGCGCTGGGCATCCTCGCGGCGAGTGGGCAAATCGATGCGGCCAAGCTCGCCGGCCATGAATTCGCCGGCGAGCTTTCGCTGTCGGGCCAGCTCCGGCCGGTGCGCGGCGCGCTGGCGATGGCGCTGGCGCTGCACACCGGTGGCGTCGCGACGCGGCTGGTGCTGCCGGCGTACAGCGCGCAGGAAGCCTCGCTCGTCCCCGGAGCGCAGGTCTACGGGGCCCGGCATCTGATGGATGTGGTGCAGCAGTTCCTGCCGGCGGGCAGCGAGCAGGCGCCTGCCGCGGAAGGCTGGACGCGCATCGTGCCGTCACCGCCGGCCATCGCGGACGGGCATCCCGACCTCGCGGACGTGAAAGGTCACGCCGGCGCAAAGCGGGCACTGGAGATCGCAGCCGCGGGCAATCACAGCCTGCTCATGGTGGGGCCGCCGGGCTCTGGCAAGTCGATGCTGGCGCAGCGCTTTGCTGGGCTCCTGCCGGAGATGACCGTCGACGAGGCGCTCGAATCCGCCGCGGTGGCCAGCCTGGGCGGCCGCTTCGACACCGGTCGCTGGATGCGCCGGCCGACGGCCAGCCCGCATCACACCGCGAGTGCGGTTGCGCTGGTCGGCGGAGGATCACCGCCGCGGCCGGGCGAAATCTCGCTCGCGCACCACGGTGTCCTGTTCCTGGACGAATTTCCCGAGTTTTCGCGCATGGCGCTGGAGGCGCTTCGCGAGCCGTTGGAAACCGGCACCATCACGATCGTCCGCGCCGCGCGGCGTTCGGAGTTCCCGGCCCGCTTCCAGTTGGTCGCCGCGATGAACCCGTGCCCGTGCGGCTACCTGGGCTCGACGCTGAAGGCCTGCCGCTGCACGCCCGACCAGGTGACGCGCTACCAGGGCAAGCTCAGCGGGCCGCTGCTCGATCGCATCGACATCCATATCGAAGTGCCGGCGGTGTCGGCCGAGCAGTTGCTGGACACGCCTGCCGGTGAAGCGACCGGGACGATCCGCGAACGCGCCGTGCGTGCACGCGAACGTGCCCTGGCTCGGCAAGGCAAGACGAATCACGTGCTGCAAGGCGCCGAGATCGACCGGCACGCGTCGCTCGCACCTGATGCGCTGAAGTTCATGCACACCGCGGCTGCGAAGCTGGGCTGGTCGGCGCGCAGCACGCATCGGGCGCTCAAGGTGGCGCGGACGATCGCGGATCTGGCCGAGTCGGAGAGCATCGAGGTCCCGCACGTCGCGGAGGCGGTGCAATACCGGAGAGCGTTGAAGGCGGCGGTCTGACCCGAGCGACCGCTAAAGTCGGCGACATGGGCGCGCCCGCAACAACAACATCCGCACCCCCGGCCTACGACCGCGGCCTCGTCGCCCTCCTCTCGGTGGGCCAGCTCATCACCTGGGGCAGCGTCTTCTACGTCTTCGCGCTCCTGATGGAGCCGGTGGAGCGCGACCTCGGCCTGAGCCGCGCCCAGTCGTCGCTCGCCTTCAGCCTCGCGCTGCTGGCCGAGGGCGTCATGGCATGGCCGGTGGGCCGCTGGATTGATCGGGGCCATGAGCGCGCGGTGATGACCGGGGGCTCGCTGCTGATCGCGGCGGGGTTGCTTCTCCACAGCTTCATCGGCAGCGCCGCTGCGTTCTACGCGGTGTGGCTGCTGCTCGGCAGCGCGCTGGCGGCGACGCTCTACAACCCAGTGTTCGCGATCGTCACGCGGCGCTTTCCCCATGATTTCCGGCGCGCGATCATCACGCTGACCTTTCTCGGCGGGCTCGCGAGCACGGTCTTCATTCCGCTGGGTGCCTGGCTGATCGCTCAACTTGGGTGGCGGCATGCCCTGTGGGTGCTCGCGGCAATCCATCTCTTTGTCTGCGTGCCCCTGCATGCGCGCGTGCTGCGGCATGCGCCCGGGCCTGCCCGGCGATCAGCCGACCACGCCAACCCGGCAGCACGTCCGGCCGCGCACTACCTGCGCAGCGCCCCCTTCCTGATGGTTGGCATCTTCACCGTGCTGCTGATGGCGGTGACCGCCGCGCTGCCCCCGCACATGGTGAGCCTGCTGCGCGGCGCAGGCCTGCCGGAGGCCTGGGCGATCGCGGTCCCGGCGAGCATCGGACTCATGCAGGTGCTGGGCCGTGTGCTGCTCTTCTTCTTCGAGCATCACTTCGACCTGCATCTCGCGAACCGGTTGATCCCCTGCCTGATACCGCTCGGCCTCGTCACGCTGATTGCCGGCGCGGGTCACCCGGCGGCGGCGCTTTGGTTCGTGCTGCTCTACGGGATGGGTAACGGCATGCTGACGATCGTCAAGGGGACGGCGATCGCGCAATACGTCAATCGCGAGCATGTGGCCACGCTCAACGGAGCGCTCGGGCTGCCGAGCGCGGTTGCGCGCGCGATGGCGCCGCTGCTCCTCGGACTGCTGTGGACCCCTGCGGGGGGCTACACGACCGGTCTCTGGGTCTTGTTCGCGGCCAGCGTGGTCGGAGTCTTCGCGCTGCTCGGAGCGCAGCGCTGGCGCCTGCGACGCGTGTAGTCCAGCGCGCTGGCTCCCCCAAGAGCCAGGGAACCCGCGGAACCGGCTAGGCCGGGCCGCCGGGTTCGCCCCCGGAGAGGGGGTGGAGAGCGACACGAAGTGCGCGAGCCTGGGGGTGAACTAGATCAATCCACGTCCGGCCAGATTGCGCATCAACGCGCCGATGCCGAAGGTCCAGCGCGCCGCGTCTTCGGCATGCACGACCCGGTTCTCCAGCGCGCCAAGTTCGGGCGCCGAGATGGTGACCCGGTCGCCCACCACGTGCGTGAAGCCTTGGCCCGGGCCATGCCGATCCTGAGTGGGCGCAAACATCGTTCCGAGGAAGAGCATCAGCCCGTCCGGATAGGCGTGATGCGGGCCGAGCGCCTGCGACACGAGATCGAGCGGGTCGCGGCTGATCTTCGACAGAGAGCTCGACCCGTCGAGCGTGAAGCCCTCCGGTCCTATCACGCGCAGACCCACCGTGATGCGCCGGACGTCGTCGATGCCGAAGTGGTCGTCGAACAGGCGGATGAAGGGCCCGATCGCGCATGAAGCGTTGTTGTCCTTGGCCTTGCCGAGCAACAGCGCGCTGCGGCCCTCGAAGTCGCGCAGGTTCACATCGTTGCCCAGTGCCGCGCCGAGCGTCTGGCCGCGGCTGTTGACCGCGAGCACGACCTCGGGCTCCGGGTTGTTCCACACCGAACCGGAGTGAATGCCGACATCCGCGCCGGTACCCACCGCCGAAAGCACAGGCGCCTTGGTGAAGATTTCCGCGTCGGGCCCGATGCCGACTTCGAGGTACTGCGACCACGCGCCCTGCGCGATCAGCACGTCCTTGACCTTCGCGGCCTGCGGCGAACCCGGAACGATGCCCGCGAGGTTGTCGCCGAGCAGGTCGCCAAGCGCCGAGCGGATCGACTCGGCCTTCGACGCATCGCCGCGCGCCTGTTCCTCGATCACGCGCTCCAGCAGGCTCGCGATGAAGGTGACGCCGCTGGCCTTCACCGCCTGGAGGTCGCAGGGCGCGAGCAGCCACGGGTGCCGGGTGTCGCGCTTCGACTCATCGCTGTTGGCGAGCGACGCATCCAGCGAGGCCACGCGTTGGGTCATCTCGTCGCGCAGCGCCTCACGCACGGTGCCAACCGGATCGTCATGCTCCAGCAACTGGCTCATGGTTGCCGCGACACGCGACAGGTCGTGCAAGCCGCCCTCATGGACCGCGACGAGCACCGGGCCGATGTCCGACATCCAGAGCCGGCCGACGAGCGTGGCGCGCCCGGCATCGCGAGGCAGGGACTGGGCGGACGTAAGCGTCGAGGTCATGCGGGCGTCTCCTGGTGTGATGGGCCGGTGGTTCGGCCTTTTGCGACTGCGGATCGTACGGGACGGCGCCGATTTCGTGGCGCCTCACGAAGCCTCACGGCGCTGCGTGGGGACCGCTTTCCGCACGCACGCGCGCAATGCTGCCGCGCAAGTCGTGCCACGGCGGTTCCTGCGGCGCGAAACGGGCGCGCATGTAGCCGGCGAGTTCGGCGATCTGCGCATCGTCGAGCACTTCGCGGAAGGCCGGCATGAAGCCGATGTCGCGCGTGGCGGGGTCGCGAACGCCATCGAGGATGGTGCGCAGCAGGTTGTCGGGCCGCGCGCTCGTCAGATTACTGTTGAGCGCCAGCGGCGTGTTCACGCCCAGCAGCGTGGGGCCATCGCCATCGTGGTGGCAGGCGGCGCACGCGCCGTCGAACATGCGCTGCCCGGTGCCGAGCAGACGGCCCTGCGCGGCGGCCCCACGGGCAACGGCCTGTTGCGCCTGCGTGGCGGCCGCTTCTGCCGAGAGCTTCGGATTGAATGACGCGAGATAGGTCGCCATGGCGCGGATGTCCGAATCGGGCACGGCGCCGAGTTCGCGCACAACCTCCGCCATGGGGCCGCCCGCAACGCCGTGGTGCTTTGCGTGGCCATGACGCAGGTAGTCGTACAGCGCATCGGCATTCCACGGCACCGCCGAGTTCGAGAGCGACGTCAGCGATGGCGCTTCCCAGCCATCCACCATCGCGCCCGACAGGAAGGCCGCCCCGCCCTGCTCCGCGCCCAGCGCGTTGCGCGGCGTATGGCACGCGCCGCAGTGCCCGAGGCCGTTGACGAGATAGGCGCCGCGATTCCATTCGGCGCTCTGCGTCGCGACCGGCTGCATTGGCGACGGATCGTGGAAGAGCGCATTCCATCCCGCCATGAGCGGGCGCGCGCTGAAGGGGAACTTCAGCTCGGCCGCGGGCGTTTCGGACCGCACTGCCGGCAGCGACATGAAGTACGCGTAGAGCGCCTGCAGATCATCGTCGCTGGTCTTCGCGAAGGCTGTGTACGGAAAGGCCGGATACAGGTGATGGCCGTCGCGCGAGATGCCCTCGCGCATCGCGCGCTGGAAGGCGCTGAACGACCAGCGGCCAAGGCCCGTCTCCGCGTCGGGCGTGAGGTTGGTGGTGTAGATCGTGCCGAAGGGCGTTTCCATCGCACGGCCGCCGGCATTGGGTGCGCCACCCGCCGCCGTGTGGCAGACCGCGCAGTCGCCGAGCGCCGCGAGCGTGCGGCCGCGTTCGACGGTCGCTTCGCTGTAGGCCGGCGCGCTGAACGACACCGGCGCGATCGCCGGGCGCCACCCCAGCAGACCGGTGACGACGCCGACCGCGCCGACGAGCAAGGCACCTGCGCCTGCCCAGAGCCCGCGTCGGCGAGGCCAGGGCGCATCCGCCGGTGCGGTTCGAGGCTCCGCTCTGGGCGGCTCTTCCCCTGTCGGCGGCGGCAGCGGATTGAGTGCCGCCCGCACCACCTCCGGCGTGAACGGTGGCGCACGAAAGCGCACCCCCGTGGCATCGAAGATCGCATTCGCAATCGCCGCCGTACCCGGCACGGACGACGACTCACCCGCACCCAGCGGCGGCTCGCCGGGCCGCTGCATGTGCACGACTTCGATGACCGGCACTTCGCGGAAATTGATGATCGGGTAGTTGCCCCACTCGCGACTCGCCACCACGCCTGAGGGCGACACGCCGGCCTGCAACTCGGTGCCCGGCTGCGGCTGCTCCGCGAAGCGCACGCGCTCCTTCAATGCACGGCTGGTGGTCTGAATCACGTTGCCGTGGATCTGATGCTCAACGCCCGCCGGGTTCACCATCAGGCCCGCGTCGTGCCCGACGACCACGCGGCGCACATGCACTTCGCCGGTCTTGCGGTTGACCTCGACATCCGCCACCCATGCGGACCACGCCGCGCCGAAACCCGGCCACTTGCTGTGCACGTAGCGCGCATAGGCGAAGCCCTGGCCGAAGAGGATGTCGCCACCAGGGCCGAGCCCGCCATCGGCGTTCTCCTGCGGGCCGGTGCGCATGCGCCAACCGGCTTTCTGGGCAGTTTCTCGAACGAGGTCTGCCGCGCGCGGATCGTGCAGATGGCGCAGCCGGAACGCGACCGGATCGACGCCGGCCGCGGTCGCCAGTTCATCGATGTATGACTCGTGCGCGAACGAGCTCGGCAAGGCCGACACGCCGCGCAACCACGAGGCGCGAACGATCGGCGCCATGTCGTTGACCTTCACGCGCAGGTTGCCGTACGAGTACGGAGGACGCGCGGTGCGGTCGCCCATCTCGAAGGCCTGCGCGACGGGCTCGACAGTGCGCGTCAGCAGCAGCGCCAGCGTCGGCGCGCCGTTTGATGGATAGGAGGTCTCGTAGTCATAGCCTGCGACGTTGCCGTCGGCATCGAGTCCACCGCGCACCTGCATGAGTTGCGCCGCACCCTTGGGCTCCCATGCGTGTTCCTGCTCGCGCGTGAGCTGCACCCGCACCGGCGCACCAACGGCGCGCGACAGCAATGCCGCATCGGCCGCGACATCGTCCGCGCCGTTGCGGCCGTAGCAGCCGGCCGCCTCCATGCGCACCACGTCGATTTGCAAGTCTTCGAGACCCACGAGCTTCGCGAGATCGGCGCGCAGCACATGCGGATTCTGCGAACCGGCCCATACGCGCAGCCTGAAGCCGTCATCGGGCTCCCAGTGGGCGAGCGCACAGGACGGGCCGATCGACGCGTGCATCTGGTAGGGCCACACGTAGGTGCGCGGCATCGATTGCGCGGCACTCGCAAGCGCATCGTCGACGCTGCCTTCATCGACCAGCAGGCGCTGCGTCGCGGGGTTCGCGCGCAGTGCACCTTCGAGATCGTCGAGCGACGGAAGGCCGGGCCACGACTTCCACGTCACGCGCAGTTCGCGCAGCGCCTGCTCGGCCTGTTCCTCGCGCTCCGCGACGATGCCGACAAAGTCGCGAATGACCACCACCGCGCGAATGCCGGGGATGTGCGCAATCGACGACTCGTCCACCGACTCCAGCGTGTTGCCGATGAAGTCGCCATGGTCGGCGCCGGCGTACGGCGGCCGCACCACGCGCCCGTGCAGCATGCCGGGCACGCGCATGTCGTGCACGAAGACGAGCTCGCCTGCGAGCTTGGCCGGAATGTCGACGCGGGGAATGCGGCTGCCGACGATGCGGTAGTCGGCCGGGTCCTTCAGTCGCGAGACCGTATCGAGCGTGAGCACCGCGCGCGCACCGGCGACCAGTTCGCCAAAGCCGAGACTGAACGCGGGATCGTCGCCGGCGTGCACGCAGCCGTCGCGCACCTCGAGGAGCGAAGGCTGCACGCCCAGCCGCTCCGACGCCTGCGCGACGAGCCACGCGCGCGCCTGCGCTGCTGCGTGGCGCAACGGGCCGGCGTGGATCTGGATCGATGCGCTCGCGATCGTCGCGCCCTGGTTGGGCGCACGTGCGGTGTCGCCGAGCACCATGCGCACCTGCCCGAGCGGCACATCGAGTTCCTCGGCCACGATCTGCGACAGCGCGGTCTGAATGCCGGTGCCGAGATCGACGTGCCCATTCAGCGCGGTGACGCTGCCGTCGTCCCACACTGCGAGTAGCACTTCCGGCCCTTCGGCCGGATTGCCCGCGATGAGTGCCGGCTGGCCCTTGGCCTGCGGCGGGGCGGGCGGCGTGTCGCGCACGATGACGAGCATGCCATCGGCATTCAGGAATTCGCTGCGCGTGCGTGGCAGGTCGGCACGCCGCGTCACGAGTCGGCGCCTCCGGCCATTGCAAGTGCGGCGCGCTGCACGGCGGCCACGATTTCCACGTGCGTGCCGCAACGGCACAGGTTGCCGGAGAGTTCGCTGCGGATGCGTGCCTCGCTCGGGTTCGGCTCACGCGCAAGCAGCGCGGCCGCCTGCATCACCATGCCGTTGAGGCAGTAGCCGCATTGCGCGGCCTGCGCGTCTTCGAAGCCTTGCTGCACGGGGTGCCAGCATTCACGAGACCCAAGCCCTTCAAGCGTGGTGATCTCGCGGCCCGCGACGCCTTGCGCAGGAATGACACACGCGCGCGCAGCCACGCCATCGACCCACACGGTGCAGGCCCCGCACTGCCCGAGCCCGCAACCGTACTTGGGGCCGTTCAGCCCCAGGTCGTTGCGCAACACGTGCAGCAGCGTCGCCTCGCGGGACGCGGCGAGTTCGACGCGGCGTCCGTTGACGGTCAGGTCGAACCGTGGGGGGCGGTTCACACGGTTTCGATGTCGGAGGACTGGATGCGCTTCACACCCTTCGCGCTCATCTGCTTCCACGCCGCGGCAAGCGAACCATTGAGATCGATCGCCCGCGTGGCGTCCTCGATCACGTAGACGTTGAACCCGGCCTTGCGCGCATCCATCGCGGTCCACGCCACGCAGAAGTCGGTGGCGAGGCCCGTGACGAACACGGTCTTGATGCCGCGCGCCTTGAGGTAGCCGGCAAGGCCTGTCGCGGTCTTGTGGTCGGCTTCCTCGAACGCCGAGTAGCTGTCCATGTCCTTGTGGAAGCCCTTGCGGATGATGAGCTGCGCGGTGGGCAGCTTGAGGTCCTTGTGGAGTGCGGCATCGTCAGTGCCTTGCACGCAGTGGTCGGGCCACAGCACCTGTGTGCCGTAGCTGAGCTTGGTGGATTCGAACGGCTTCTTGCCATCGTGCGCACTCGCGAACGATGCATGCCCTTGCGTATGCCAGTCCTGCGTGACCACGATGTTGTCGAACGAACCGGCGAGCTTGTTGATCAGCGGCACCACCTCGGCACCACCCTTCACCGGCAGCGTGCCGCCGTCGACGAAGCAGTTCTGCACATCGACCACGATCAGCGCCGCATTGGCCCCGGGCTTGATCTTGGCCGCCGCGAACAACGGCGCCGAAGCGCCGAGACCGCCGATCAGCCCCAGGGCTGCGGCCGACTTCAAGAGGGATCTGCGTTGGGTGTTGTGCATGTTTCGCTCCTCGGGTTGATGAAAGGTTTCAGACGCTCAGATAGGCACGTCGCACTTCGTCGTTTGCCGCGAGTTCCGCCATGGTGGCCTGATAGCGGATCTGGCCCTTCTCGAGCACGTATGCGCGGTCCGACACCAGTTCGGCGAAGTGCATGTTCTGCTCCGACAGCAGGATGCTCACGCCCTGCGCCTTGAGCTCAAGAATCATGTTCGCCATCTGCTCGACGATGACCGGGGCGACGCCTTCGGAGGGCTCATCGAGCAGCACGAGATACGGATTGCCCATCAACGTGCGCGCCACGGTCAGCATCTGCTGCTCGCCACCGCTCATGCGGCCGCCCGGGCGGTTCGGCATCTCGCCGAGATTGGGGAAGAGCTTGAACAGGCGCTCGGGCGTCCACAGCGGCGCATCGGTGCCGTCGCTCCAGCGGCGCGCGGCCTGCTTGCCGACTTCGAGGTTCTCCATCACGCTGAGGTCGGTGAACACGCGCCGGTCTTCCGGCACGAAGCCGAGTCCGAGGCGCGCCGCGTGATGCGGCTCGGCCTTCGAGATGTCATGGCCGAGAAAGCGCACCGCGCCGCGGCGCTTGGCGAGCATGCCGATAAGCGCCTTGAGCGTGGTGGACTTGCCTGCGCCGTTGCGGCCCATCAAAGCAACGACTTCGCCACGACGCACCTCGAGGTCCACGTCGTAGAGGATCTGCGCCGCGCCGTACCAGGCGCACAGCGCCTTGGCTTCGAGCAACACTTCATGCGAGCTCATTGGAAAACCTCCGTGCTTCGCACTGCGGTGCGAGCTTGCTTGGGGCGGCCCGGCGCGGCGCTCATGCTGCCTCTCCCACTGCCGCGTTCACCGCGGCTGCCTTCTCGGCGATCTTCTCGAAGGTCTTGCCGCTGCCGAAGTAGACCTCCTGCACCTTTGGATGGTCGCGGATCTCAAGGGGCTTGCCCTGCGCGATGAGGCGACCGCGCGCGAGCACGATCATGCGGTCGGCGTACGCGAACACGACGTCCATGCTGTGCTCGGTGAAGAGCACCGCCATGCCGCGATCGATGACGAGTTGCTTGGTCAGCGCCATCAGCGAGTTGCGCTCCTTGGGCGCCATGCCGGCTGTGGGCTCGTCCATCAGCAGCAGCTTGGGGCTGTTGGCCATCGCGATCGCAAGCTCCACGCGCTTCACGTCGCCGTAGGCGAGCACGCTGCAGGGGCGATCCGCTTGCGACTTCATGCCGACCTGGTCAAGCAGCGCAAGCGCCTCGTCGCGCTTGTGGTCGGATGCACGTCGCCAAGTGGAGAACAGCTTGTTGTCGTGCGACAGCAGCGCCATCTGCACGTTCTCGACGACGGTGAGCGATGCGAACGTCTCCGCGATCTGGAAGGTGCGGCCCACGCCCAGTCGCCAGATCTCGCGCGGCTTCTTGCCGACGAGCTCCTCGCCGTCGAGCAGGATCGAGCCGCGATCCGCCTTCAATTGCCCATTGACCATGTTGAAGGTGGTCGACTTGCCCGCGCCGTTCGGCCCGATCAGCGCCAGCAGTTCGCCCGGCGCGAGATCGAAGCTGATGCCGTCGACGGCTTTCACGCCGCCGAAGGACTTTCCGAGTTCAGTGACTTTCAGGAGGCTCATGCCTTCGCTTCCTTGAGTTCGGCGGCTTCCTCGGCGTGCCGCTTGCGATCGAAGAGTTGCTTGGCAAAGCCGGCAATGCCCTGCGGGAACAGCAGCACGAGCAGCAGGATGATCCCGCCCAGCATCGCGCGCCAGTAGTCGGTGTTGCGCGCGACGGTGTCGTGCAGCCAGGTGAAGGTCACTGCGCCGACCACCGGTCCGGCCAGCGTCTGGATGCCGCCGAGCAGCACCATCACGAGGCCGTCGACCGACTTGCCCACGCTGAGCGATTCCGGCGAGATGCTGCCCTTGGAGAAGGCGAAGAGCGCACCCGCAAGGCCCGCCGCGATGCCCGCGATCACGAAGGCGGCCCATTGCATGCGCTTGACGTCGATGCCGATCGCATCCGCACGCAGTGCCGAGTCACGGCCCGCGCGCAGCGTGTAGCCAAAAGGCGAGAAGAGAACGCGGCGCAGCCACAGCACGCCACCGCCGACCAGCAGCAGCGTGAGCCAGTAGTAGGCCCGCTTGTCGGACAGCCATGCCGAAGGCCACACGCCGGTCAGGCCGTTGCTGCCGCCGGTGAAGCTGTCCCACTGGTAGGTGATGGCCCAGGTGATCTGCGAGAAGGCCAGCGTGAGCATCGCGAGGTACACGCCTGAAAGGCGCACCGCGAACCATCCGAAGACGAAGGCACCGATCGCAGCCACGAGTGGGGCGACGATGAGCGCAAGTTCCATCGGCATGCCGCTCGCACGCACCAGCAGCGCGGCACCGTAGGCCCCGAGGCCGAAGTACGCCGCATGGCCGAAGGAATGCATGCCCGCCGGCCCCATGATGAAGTGCAGGCTGGTGGCGAACAGCGCCGCGATCATCAGGTCGATCATCAGCACCGTGGTGTAGGGCGAGTCGGCGGTGATGAGCGGCACCGCGGCCAGCACGAGGCCGAACACGCCGGCCGCGATCAGGTAGGTCTTGCTGGGTCGGCGCAGCGGCTCTTCCTGCATTCCGACGTAGCGGCTCGGCGCCTGCGGCTTGCCGAACAGCCCCCACGGACGCCACACCAACACTACCGCCATCACGAGGAAGTCGACCACCAGCGTGAGCTTGGAGAACGACACGCTGAGTCCGAACACATCGACCACGCCAAGCCAGATGCAGATCGCCTTGATCTCGGCAATGAGGAGCGCAGCCACGTACGCACCCGGGATCGAGCCCATGCCACCCACCACGACCACGACGAAGGCCGCGCCGATGGTGTTGAGGTCCATCTCCAGCGTCGCGGGTTCGCGCGGCAGTTGCAGTGCGCCGCCGAGCCCAGCCAGCAGTGCGCCGAGCGCGAAGACGGCCGTGAACAGCCACGCCTGGTTGACGCCGAGCGCACTGACCATTTCGCGGTCCTGCGTCGCGGCGCGAACCAGCGTGCCGAAGCGCGTGCGGGTGAGCAGCATCCACACGAGGCCGAGCACCACCGGCCCGACGACGATCAGGAACAAGTCATACGAAGGAAACTGCCGCCCGAGGATCGACACCGATCCCGCGAGCCCCGGCGCGCGCGGGCCAAGCAGTTCGTCCGGCCCCCAGAACCACAGCACCGCATCCTTGATGACGAGGACGAGCGCGAAGGTCGCCAGCAGCTGGAAGAGTTCCGGCGCCTTGTAGATGCGGCGCAGCAGCACGATCTCGATGAGCGCACCGAGCACGCCCACTGCGAGCGCCGCAAGCACCAGCGCAGGCCAGAACCCCATGCCGCCGCCCAGCCGGTCGACCAGCGTGTAGGCGACATAGATGCCGACCATGAAGAACGAGCCATGCGCGAAGTTCACGATGCGCGTGACGCCGAAGATCAGCGACAACCCTGCCGCGACGAGAAACAGCGACGACGCGCTCGCCAGCCCGTTGAGAAGCTGGACGATGAAACCGGAAAAGCTCATGACCCGTTCGCCTCACTAGCTCAGTCAGTCCGCAGCGCGGGACTTCTTGACTTCGGCAGCAGACGGCTGGTACTTCGCATCGGCGCCGTCGAGGTAGACGTAGTCGACCATCACGCCCTTGCCGCCTTCGTTCTTGGTGCGGCCCACGAACGCGCCCATCGTGGATTGGTTGTCTTCGGCGCGGTAGGTGATCTTGCCGAACGGCGTGTCCACCTGCAGGCCCTTGAAGGCCGCGACCAGCTTTTCAGGCTCGGTGCTCTTGGCCTTCGCGATGCCGGCTGCGGCCGACTTGATCATGCTGTAGCCGACCACCGAGCCGAGGCGCGGGTAGTCCTTGAACTTGGCTTGGTAGGCCTGTTCGAACTTCTTGTGGTCGGCAGTGGTGATGCCGTACCACGGGTAGCCGGTCACGATCCAGCCGGTGGGCGCTTCGTCCTTCAGCGGGTCCATGTATTCGGGTTCACCGGTCAGCACGCTGACGACTTCGCGGTCCTTGAACAGGCCGCGCGTGTTGCCTTCGCGCACGAACTTCGAGAGGTCCGCGCCGAATAGCACGTTGAAGATCGCGTCGGGCTTCGCATCGGCCAGCGCCTGCACCACGCTGCCGGCGTCGACCTTGCCGAGCGGCGTGGCCTGTTCGGCGACGAACTCCACGTCGGGCTGCGCAGCCTTCAGCAGTTGCTTGAACGCTGCGACCGCCGACTGGCCATATTCATAGTTGGGGTAGACCACGGCCCAGCGCTTCTTCTTCAGCTTGGCGGCCTCAGGCACGAGCATCGCGGCCTGCATGTAGGTGCCGGGGCGCAGGCGCACCGTGTAGGCGTTGCCGCCCTGCCAAGTGAGCTTGTCGGTCAGCGGCTCGCCCGCCAGGAAGAAGAACTTCTTTTGCTTCGCGAAGTCGGCAACCGCGAGGCCGGTGTTCGACAGGAAGGTGCCTGCGAGGATGTCGACCTTCTCGCGCGACACCAACTCTTCGGCCACACGCACCGCATCGCCCGGGTTCGCGTTGTCGTCGCGGCTGATCAGCTCGATCTTCTTGCCGTTGACGCCACCGGCCGCGTTGATCTCGTCGACCGCGAGTTCCATGCCCTTCTTGTAGGGCTCGAGGAAGGCGGGCTGCGCCTTGTAGCTGTTGATCTCACCGATCTTGATCACGCCTTGCGCATGCGCAGGAACGAGTGCGGTGACGAGCGTGGCGACGGCGGCCGCGGTGAAGGCGAAGCGCATTGGGGTCATCGGGAACTCCTCGAGGTTTATTGCAGAGAAACGAATGGTGGCATGCGGCTCAACGGAGTCCGTCGACGCCCTTGATTTCGGAAACTTGCAGGCCGCCGATGCGCGGCAGAGGGCGGCCGCTGTCGGTCACCGCGACGGCGACGACGATCTCGTTGGCTCGCGGCGCATCCGACACGCGCGCTTCGACCGCGTCGAAATGGCTGCGCACGAAAGCGGCGTCCTTGTGGCCCAGCGGCACGTCGATGGCGGTGCCGAGCGTGCCGCGCTTCTTGGCAGAGGGCACGAGCGCCGCGCCCTTCTCCACCGCCACGCGCAGCGGTGCGCCGAGCTTGGGATGCAGGATCGCAGCGGCGTGCTCCAGCTCGCCCGATTCGCCGACGATGGCGGCCTTGCCGTAGCTCTGAGCCTGGCCGGGTTCGATGCCGAGCGCGGCGACGGCCTTCTGGCCGAGCAGCGCGCCGAGTTCTTCACCGATTGCGATCAGCTCGTCGAGCGATTCGCTGTAGCGGCCCGCGTACGGGTTCTCGATCACCGCGATGGCGACGGCACGGCGCGTGGGCGGCTCGATGGTCTTGCCCATTTCCTTGCGGGTTTCATCGACCTGGATGACGAGCTTGCGGATGTTGGCACTCATGGGTTTTGTTCCTTGTGTCTCTGGATGCGGAAGGGACCGGCTCAGCGGAGGCCATCCCACTTGCTGATGTCTTCGGCAAGCAACCCGCCGACGCGCGCATGTACGCGGTAACCGGTGCTCATCGCGAGGATGAAGACGATCTCGTCGGCCGCCGGCGCACCGGGCACGCGCACTTCAAATGCGTCGAACTGGCCACGCACGTAGCTGGCGTTGATGTTGGTCAACGGCACGTCGAGCGTGGTGCCGGGCGCGCCGACCTTCTTGGTCGACGGCACGATCGCGAGTGCGTTGGCGGGCTGGCCGGTCTTCTCCTCGGCCTTGCCCTGTCGGTAGGCATCGCGATCACCTTTCCAGCCGAGCAGCTCGCGCATCGCATAGCCGCCGGGCACGTGCCACAGCGCACCGTGCTCCAGCTCGCCGGCCGCACCGACGATCGCGCCCTTGCCGTACGTGGCGATGCGCTCGACCGGCACGTCCATCGCCGCACGCAGCCGATGCGCCATGTCGAGGCCCACCGGATCGAGCAGCTTCATCATCGGAAGGATGTCGGGCTCGTAGCGGCCCGCGAAAGGATTGGTCAGCACGGCGGCGATGGCGCCACGCACCAGCGGCGTTGCGGCGCGGGGGCCGAACTCGTGGTGGATGTGCTCGACCTGGGTGAAGACACGACGTATATCGATCATGAAAACAAGTCCTGCTTTTCGTTAAGCAAATACTGAACCAACTGCACCGCCGACGCCAGTGGACGCCATCTGCAGCGGCGGGTTCGTCCCCCGGGAGCTTAAGGGCTGCACCACGCGCCATTGCCCCTGACAAACCAGCACCACGGACCACACGAGACCCCTGCGCTGCAGGGCCTCAGCGCATGCAACGCCCGCATCGAGTGCGCGGTGCACCTGCGACGTCGGGAGCGCTTCGACATCGCGCGTGACGAGCAGGTCGCCGAGGTCGCTGTCGTCCTTGCATTCATTCGCAGGAAGACGGTGGATTCGGGGATCGTCGACGTTGACGGCATTCGCGATCACCGTCGCGGCCGCATCGGCTTCAGCAGCGGTTCCGGCGAGCACGGTCACGCTGTCCGCGATGCCGAGCGAGAAGCTGCGCCCGCGCCAGCCACTGGTCGCGACACCGCGCACGGGCATGTCCGCGGTGATCTCGAACTGGCCGTCGGTCGTGAGCGGGCCGGTGTCGCGCAGGTCGAAGCGGGCTAGGTCCGCGAAGAGCCCCACGCGCGCCGAATGGCCCGTCGCAAGGTGCAATGCGATGTCGCCGCCGTTGTTGATCCACGCGCGCTCGATGCCGGGACGATGGAAGCAGCCGATGAGTTCCTGCGCGACCGAACCCGCTACCGCCGCCATCGGGGTGATGAAGCCCTCGCTGAATGGCGCACACGCCTGCCACATGCGCTGCGCAACGGGGCCGCGCAAGGCGCATTCGGCACCGACAGGCTGGCGAAGCAGCGGCAGTTCGCCGACGAGCTCATCGAGGATCGTGCGAAAGCGGCGCCACGCGTGCTCGTGTGCCACGGCCACTTCCACCGCATCGCCATGCGCTTCGGCCACGATGTCGATGGGGCCGTGATTCAGATGCCAGCGGCCACCGTCGAGCGCGGTGCGTTGGGCGGTCATCATCAGCCCAGCATCGGGGGTTGGCCCAGCGGCCAGGGGTTGGCCGCGTCCATGCGCAGCCACTGGCGCGCGAGCGGTGCGCCATCGTTGTGCCAGGCGCCTCGCGCGAGTGCCTGTTCGATCGAGAACACATGCTCCATGTGGCCGCCGAGCGCCTGATAGTCGTCGCGGCGCATGCTGAATTCGATCGGCGCCACGATCGCCGGCGTCGGCACGGTGCCGAAGCTGTTGTCGGGCATGCGCGTCACGTCGACCATCACCGTGATGCCGCCGCCCGGCCACACGTAGGCCGGCGCACCGCCGCAGGTCACGTTGACCAGCGCGCGCTTGATGGCGCGCGTGAGCAGCACCGGGTTCTCGGTGACGCCCGCACGAAGACTACCGCCCGCACCGCCGAGGAAGAGCACCGTGCACAGCGAAGGCTCGCAGTTCTCGCCGATGCGGTTGACGATGCGACGCACCTCCTCGGGCATTTCCTGCTCGACAGGGCGAAGCTGGTCGTCGAGCACATACCACTGCGCATGCTCGCCGGTGGTCGACGTCATCAGCAGCTTGAGGCCGGGGCGCGCGACGCCCTCTTCCCAGCCCTCGATGATCGACAGCGGATCGCTGATGTCGGTGCCGCCCCAACCGGTGCCCGGATTCGCGACCTGGAAGTAGCGTCCCGGCGTCGATTTGCGCCCGCGCATCTGGATACCCGATGCAGGCATGTCGAGGCAGCGTCCGGCCTGGTGTTCGGTCAGCACGCCGGTGATGTGGTCGTCGACCACCACCACTTCGTCGGCATGCCCGAAGAGCTGGCGCGCGAAGATGCCGATGGCCGCCGAGCCGCAGCCCACGCGCATCCGCTGCTCTTCGACGCCGTTCACGATCGGTGCGCGGCCGGCCTGGATCACCATGCTGGCCCCGCCGTCGATCACGCATTCGACCGCCTTCTTGTTGCCGAGCAGCTGCATCAGCTCGGCGGTCATGCGCCCTTCCTTCTTGCTGCCGCCGGTGAGGTGATGCACGCCGCCGAGCGACAGCATCTGCGAGCCGTACTCGGCCGTGGTGACATGGCCGACCACTTCGCCCTTGTAGCGGACGTTGGCCTGCTCGGCGCCGAGGAAGCGGTCGGTGTCGATCTTCACCTTGAAGCTGCAGTAGCTGAAGATGCCTTCGGTCACGACCGTGACCATGTCGACGCCGCTGGCTTTCGAGGCCACGATGAAGGGCGCGGGCTTGTAGTCGGGGTAGGTGGTGGACGAGCCCACGCCGGTCACAAAGACCTCGTCGCTATGGAGGAGATCGCCGCTCCAGTCGGACGCCTTTTCCTTGGCCTCGGCGTCGGCATCGGCCTGCGCGAAAGGCACCAGTACCGGCGTTTCACTCGACAGCTCGCGGCGCAGCAGCACGACCGGATCGACCCGCACCAGCATGCCCTCGCGGTTCGCGTAGCGGTCACACGCACCTGTGCGCCCCTCGGAAATCTGGCACAGCACCGGGCACGCGTTGCACTCGACCTTGCTCGTGCTCATCTTCTCGTTGCGCAGCGCGGAGCGGCCTCCTACGTCGGGCATCACGGGCATGTCCATGCCGGGCAGTCCGTCTGTTTTCGTGTGTTCGGTCATCGCGGGGCTCTCGTGAATTTCAGGCCGGCGGGAGTGCAACAACCGTGCCCGTTACCCGCTTGTGCCGAAGTTGACGTTTGTGTAGCATTCCCTACACTTTCATGTGGCAATCGCTACATTGAAGATCAATGTAGCAAACGGGCCCGATGCTTGCAATGGTGTTTTCGTGAGCGTTACCCGCGAGTCCACGGGCGTCGCCGACAATAGAGGGTTCGCTTCTTTTCAGTCCTTCACCATTTCCGACCCTTATGAGTGCATTCAGCGAAGAACGAGTGTTGAGCGTCCATCACTGGACCGACCGGCTGTTCACCTTCACCACCACGCGCGATCCGGCGCTGCGCTTCTCCAACGGCCACTTCACCATGATTGGCCTGAAGGTGAACAACAAGCCCCTGCTGCGCGCCTACAGCATCGTGAGCCCGAACTACGAGGAGCATCTCGAGTTCCTGAGCATCAAGGTGGAAGAAGGCCCGCTGACCTCGCGGCTGCAGCACATCCAGGTGGGCGACACCATCATCGTGGGCCGCAAGCCCACGGGCACGCTGCTCATCGACTACACGCTGCCGGGCAAGCGCCTGTACCTCTTCGGCACTGGCACGGGGCTGGCACCATTCATGAGCATCATCCGTGACCCCGAGACGTACGAGAAGTACGAGAAGGTCATCCTGGTGCACGGCGTTCGCCAGGTCGACGAGCTGGCCTATCACGACCTGGTGCTCGACCACCTGCCCAAGCATGAATTCCTCGGCGAGCTCATCGAGAAGCAGTTGCTCTACTACCCGACGGTGACGCGCGAAGAGTTCCGCAACATGGGCCGCATCACCGACCTGATCGAAAGCAACAAGCTCACCGACGACCTCGGCCTGCCGCCGATCAACCCGGCCGAAGACCGCGTGATGCTCTGCGGCAGCCCCGGGCTCCTGGTGGACCTGAAGCACATCCTCGAAGGACGCGGCTTCAAGGAAGGCAACACCAGCACCCCTGGCGACTACGTCGTCGAGCGCGCCTTCGCCGAAAAGTAATCGTCCGCCGCGAATGCCCGAGCGCAAGGCCACGTCAGCCAAGCCCCAGCGCCGCACCGGCGTGCGCGAAGCCGCGGCGCAAGCCACTCGCGAAAGCATCCTTCGCGCGGCGACGAAGGTGTTCGCCAAATACGGCTACGACGGCGGCAGTGTCGAGAAGATCTCGCAGGCCGCGAGGTCGTACGACCGGATGATCTACTACTACTTCGGCAGCAAGGAAGGCCTCTTCATTGCCGTGCTCGAAGGGATCTACCGGCGCATGGACGAGGCCGAGGCCGCACTGGCGCTCGATGCTTCGCGGCCGGTGGAAGCGCTCACGGCGCTCATCCGTTTCGTGCTGGGCTACTACCGCAAGAACCCCGACTTCGTCACGCTGCTCAACACCGAGAACCTGCACAAGGGCCGGCACATCGCGAAGTCGCTGCGCGCGCGCGAGTACTCGTCGCAGGCGATCTCGCTCATCGGCGAGATCATGACGAGCGGCGTCGCGCAGGGCCTCTTTCGCGCCGACGTGGCACCGCGCGACCTCTACCTGCTCATCGCATCGACCGGCTATTTCTACATGTCGAACCGGCACACACTCACCGCCTTCCTCGGCGAGCCGCTCGAAACGCCGGAAGCCGTCACGCATTGGGAAGACTTCGTGATCGAGACGGTGCTGCGCACCGTCGATGCCGGGGCTTCCGACGAATCCTCCACAGCTACACCCCACGAAGAGGCTACGAAATGGCAGAAGTCGCAAGCGCCGCAAAGTCAGGCAAGGTCGTCATCCGGAACATAGGTCTGCTGCTCTCGGGCGACATCGACAAGCCCATCCTCGATGCCGACACCATCGTCGCGAACGACGGACTGATCGTCGCGGTCGGCAAGGAAAAGGACTGCGATACCGAAGGCGCCAAGACCGTCATCGACGCGAAGAAGACCTGCGTCGCGCCCGGCCTGATCGACAGCCACGTGCACCCGGTCGCGGGCGACTGGACGCCGCGCCAGAGCCAGCTCAACTGGATCGAGTCGAGCATGAACGGCGGCGTGACCACCATGATTTCCGCGGGCGAGGTGCACTACCCGGGCCGCCCCAAGGACATCGTCGGCCTGAAAGCCCTGGCGATCACCGCACAGCGCGCCTTCGACGCCTTTCGCCCGGGTGGCGTGAAGGTGGTGGCCGGCGCGCCCGTCATCGAGAAGGGCATGGTCGAGAGCGACTTCAAGGAACTCGCGGAAGCCGGCGTCAGCCTGCTTGGCGAAGTGGGCCTCGGCACGGTGAAGGCCGGCTACGAGGCCAAGGAGATGGTCGCCTGGGCGCGCAAGTACGGCATCCAGAGCACGATCCACACCGGCGGGCCGTCGGTACCGGGCTCGGGCTACATCGACAAGGACACCGTGCTCGAAGCCGACGCCGACATCATCGGCCACATCAACGGCGGCCACACCTCGTTGTCGGAAACGCATGTGTGCGAGCTGTGCGAGAAGAGCACGCGTGGCATCGAGATCGTGCACAACGGCAACGAGCGCACTGCAGTCGCTGCGGCCAAGGCGGCGATCGACCTGAAGTGCCCGCACCGCGTGATCCTCGGCACCGACGGGCCTGCGGGTTCGGGCGTACAGCCGCTGGGCATCCTGCGGATGGTGTCGCTGCTGTCCGCGTTCGCGAACATCCCGGCCGAGCTGGTGTTCTGCTTTGCCACCGGCAACACCGCGCGCATGCGCAATCTCAACTGCGGCCTGATCGAACCCGGCCGCGATGCCGACTTCGTCTTCATGGACCGCGCGCAGCACACGTCCGGCAAGACGCTGCTGGAAAGCGTTCAGCTCGGAGACATCCCCGGCGTGGGCATGGTGATGATCGACGGCATCGTGCGCTGCGGCCGCAGCCGCAACACGCCGCCTGCGACCGAAGTGCCCGTGGTGGTTTCAGGCGCGCACTGAAGCGCCTGCTCAGTGCTCGCGCGCGGCGCGGAACACCAGGTATCGGGCAGAGATGAAGTTCACCACGAGGCCGGCGCCGCTTCCGACCGCAACACCGAGCGCCGGGCCCCAGGAGCCGCTCACCCAATGCAGCGTGAGCACATAGGCGGCGTAGTTGACTACCGCGCCGCCGATCATCGTGAGCATGTAGTGCACGTACTCGCGCACGATCGAGGCGCCTGACTGCCGCGCACGGAAGGTGAAGTGCCGGTTGAGCAGCCACGTGAACGTCGCGGCGGCCGTCCAGGACAGCACCCGCCCGCCGTACCAGCCCAGGTGTGGCGATGCGATATAGAGCACCCCGACATCAACAACGAAGCCGATCGCGCCGACGATCGCGAACGACAGGAACTCCTTGCCGATCCTCACGACTGGCCCCGGTGGCGCACGCCCGGAATCGCAAGGTAACGCAGTCGCTTGGCCTCCTGCCGCCCGATGGTCACCGTGTGCAGCACGATGCCGCAGACGAAGGACAGCATCGCCATCAGCATGGTGCCCGTCGCGAGCACGGCGGTCGGGAACCGCGGGACCAGTCCGGTCCGCAAATAGGTGACGACCAGTGGCTCAGCCAGCACGATCGAGATCAGCGCCAGCACGGCCGCAGCGCTGCTGAAGAAAAGCAGCGGCCGTTCGCTCACGAAGAGCTTGAAGATCGTCCGCAGGATGCGCCAGCCGTCCCGGTAGGTCGACAGCTTGCTCTCGGAGCCTTCTGGGCGCGAGCGATAGAGGCCCGGCACTTCCGCGAAGGGCATGCGCAGTTCGAGCGCATGCACGGTCAGCTCGGTCTCGATCTCGAATCCCTTGGACACCGCCGGGAACGACTTGGCATAGCGCCGCGAGAACACGCGGTAGCCCGAGAGCATGTCCTTCAGGTGGCCGCCGAAGAGGCTCGCGACCGCGCCGGTCAAGAGGCGGTTGCCGAAGCGATGGCCCCGGCGGTAGGTCTGCGCGTCGTCGCCCGCGTCCACGCGCGAGCCGACCACCATGTCGAGGTTGCCCTCGATCATCCGTTCGATGAGGCCGCGCACACCACTCAGGTCGTAGGTCGCATCGCCATCGGTCATCACGTAGATGTCCGCCTCGACGTCCGCGAACATGCGGCGCGCGACGTTGCCCTTGCCGCGCAGCGGCACGTGGGTGACGAAGGCACCATGCGCACTTGCGACGGCCGCGGTGTCGTCGGTCGAGTTGTTGTCGAAGACATGGATCTCCGCCTCGGGCAGTGCCGCGCGGAATTCGTCGATCACCTGACCGATCGCCAGCGCTTCGTTGAAGCACGGGATCACGGCGGCAATGCGCAGTGGGTGCGGGTCAAGGTGCTCGGTCATTTCTGTACTGGCGAATGCGGTAGGCCTTGGCATTGTCTTTCTCGTAGATCAGCGCGAACTGCTCGCTGAAGCCGGGCTGCGCCTCCAGGTAGGTCGCGGTTGGCAGCGACACGGCAATCGCCTCGAAGCCTTTTTCGGCAAGCTTTCGCGCATAGTCCGCGGGAGGGAAGATGATGAAGTCCGAGTAGCGCCACGGCCCGAGCGCGTCGCCCCAGACCGGGCTCGGACCATAGTAGGTCGCCTCGCTCAGCGCGATCTGGTAGACGCGGCCCGTCGCATGCTCGCGCAGGTAGTTCATCACCGCGTAGCCCGGCACGTTCTTGCGGAGGAACGCTTCGCGCTGTTCGGGTGTGGTCGCGATCATCGACACCTTCTCTCGCGTCTTGTGAAAGACAACGCCGGCCCCAACCACCAGCAGCAGGATGGCGAGCCACCGACCCACTCGGTCGAGCCCGCCGCTGCGGTCGCGCTCGGGCATCGTCTGGCGCAACTTGGCGGCGATGCCGCCGAACACCGTCTGCCAACCCACGGCCGCCGTCAGCGCAAGCATCGGAAAGGAGGGAACCAGGTAGCGCGGATAGCGCGAAGTGAGAGTCCAGACGAAAAGCGAATAGATGCAGAACACCGTCGCGGCCCGCAACGCGGCGGAGCGCTTCCAGTGCGCGCTGAAGGGCACCGCCAGCACCGCCCAGATCAGCGGGGTCGGCAGCGAGGCGTGGTCGCGCACGTCCTGCAGTTGCTGGTGGTAGTCCGAGGCGTTCCAGTTGGTGAAGCCGAACACGCGCGCGCCGATCGGGTTGAAGGGATCGCCGGTCATGATCGCGTTGCGGGCATACCAGTAGATGCAGGGGATCAGGAAGCAAAGCAGCGCCACCGCCAGCACGCGCGGACGGCGCTCGTGCCAGAGCACGAACACGCCCAGCAAGGGCAGCACCGTCAGTGCCTGGTATTTCGAGCCGACCGCGATGCCAAGGAAGAACGCCGAGAGCGCGAGCCAGCGTGCGCCCTGGGGCGACGGCGATTCGCGCCACCACCACAGCGCCGCACAGGCTGCGATCACCATCAGCGCGACGCTGGTGTCGATCAGCGCGCCCGTGTAGTCGCCCATGCCGAGCCAGATCGCCGCGCCCACGCAGGCCACCACGCGATTGATGTGCATGACGCCGAGCCGGTAGACGATGAGCACCGAGGTCCAGCCCGCGAGCGCATTGAGCAGGTGCGGGAACACATCGTTGCCGTTGCCGACCATCAGCGCACCGGCATAGAGCAGGTTGTAGTTGTACGGAAACCAGGGATAACGCAGCCACTCGTAGATGCCGAGCTTGCCGCTGTGCGCCACTTCGCGGGCATACGGCAGGTGGTACATCAGCTCGTCGAATACGGCCGGCGGCGCGAGCGGCGCAGCCAGCGTCATGACTGCGAGCAGCACGAGGGCGATCATCCCCGTCTTCTCGAGCCAGGACAGCGCCGGGGGCACCTCGCGCATGCGCACCTGGCGCAGCCACGACGGGAGCTGCGGAATCGCCACCACGACACCGAGCGCGACCATTGCCACGACGACCGTCGGCGTGAACCAGCCCACGATGCCGAAAGCCTGGAAGACGCAGATGAAGATCCCGATGCCGGTCGTGATGGCCATCGCCGCCTCGAGCCAGACATCAGGACGCGCCGGCGCGCCGAAGCGAACGAGCACTGCCCGCCCGAAGCCCCAGCAGCTGGCGACAAAAACCACCAGCGCCGCATAGTGCGCGGCTGCAAACATCAACTCTTGAATAGGAATCCCCACCGCCGGCCTTCTTTTCGCCGGCCCATCAAATCAAAGATTGGACGCCAGGAGCCGCTCCAGATCCGCTTCGCTCTTCTGGCGACGGGCCGCCTGGTCCTGCAACTGGTCGTGCCCGATTTTGCCGACGTTGAAGTAGGTCGCCTCGGGATGGCTCAGGTAGAAGCCGCTCACGCTCGCCGCCGGCATCATCGCCAGGCTCTCGGTCAGCGTCATGCCGATCTCCGTGCAGTTGAGCACTTCGAACATCGGCTGCTTCACGCTGTGGTCGGGGCAGGCCGGATAGCCGGGCGCCGGGCGGATGCCGCGGTACTTCTCGCCGATCATCTCTTCGTTGCTCAGCGACTCGTCGGGCGCGTAGCCCCACAGGTCGGTCCGCACGCGATGGTGCATCGCCTCGGCGAAAGCCTCGGCCAGCCGGTCCGCAAGCGCCTTGAGCATGATGGCCGAGTAGTCGTCGAGGTCGTCGATGAAGTACTTCTCCTTCTTGTCGACGCCGATGCCAGCTGTCACCGCGAACATGCCCACGTAGTCCTTCAGGCCGCTCTCGCGTGGCGCGACGAAGTCGGCAAGGCAGCGGCTCGGGCGCATCACGCCTTCGACCATCTGCTTCTCGGTCTGCTGGCGCAGGCCATACCAGGTGAGTGCGGTTTCGGTGCGCGACTCGTCGGTGTAGAGCGCGATGTCGTCGTCGTTCACGGTGTTCGCCGGCCAGAAGCCGATCACGCCGCTCGCGGTGAGCCAGCGGCCTTCGATCAATCGCTTGAGCATGCGCTGGCCGTCGCCGTACACGCGCACGGCTTCCGTGCCGACGATCTCGTCCTTCAGGATCGCGGGGAACGGCCCGGCCAAGTCCCACGTCTGGAAGAACGGGCCCCAGTCGATGTACTTCGCAAGCTCGGTCAGGTCGAAGTTGCGGAAGACCCGGCGGCCGATGAACTTCGGCACCGGCGGCACGTAGCCAGTCCAATCGATCGGCGTCTTGTTGGCGCGCGCCTTCGCGAGGGGCCACAGTGGCGTCTGCTTCTTGTTGGTGTGAAGCTGCCGCACCTTCTCGTAATCGGAATTGATCTCGGCGATGTAGCTCGCCGCCTGCTCGGACAGCAGCGACTGGGCCACGCTCACGCTACGCGAGGCATCGGGCACGTAGACCACCGGCCCTTCGTAGTTGGGCGCGATCTTGACCGCGGTATGCACGCGGCTTGTCGTCGCGCCGCCGATCAGCAGCGGAATCTTGCGCATGCGGAAGTGGTCGTCCTTCTGCATCTCGCCGGCCACGTACTGCATCTCTTCGAGGCTCGGCGTGATCAGGCCCGACAGACCCACGATGTCCGCCCCCTCGACCTTCGCGCGCGCGAGGATCTCGTGGCACGGGACCATCACGCCCATGTTCACGACTTCGAAGTTGTTGCACTGGAGCACGACCGTGACGATGTTCTTGCCGATGTCGTGCACGTCGCCCTTGACGGTGGCGATGATGATCTTGCCCTTGGTGCGCACGTCGCGACCCGCTGCTTCGTCCTGGCGCTTTTCTTCCTCGATGTACGGAATGAGGTGCGCCACCGCCGACTTCATCACGCGGGCCGACTTCACCACCTGCGGCAGGAACATCTTGCCCTGGCCGAACAGGTCGCCCACGATGTTCATCCCGTCCATCAACGGGCCTTCGATCACGTGCAGCGGACGGCCGCCCTTGGCAATCGTTGCCTGGTAGGCCTCTTCGGTGTCTTCGACGATGAAGTCCGTGATGCCGTGCACCATCGCGTGCGACAGGCGCTGCGCCACTGACACCGGATGCTCCGGCGTGCCGCGCCATTCGAGCTTCTTGCTCTCGTCCTTGGCGCCGCTCTTGGCGCTCTCCGCGACTTCGACGAGGCGCTCACCGGCATCGGGGCGGCGGTTGAGCACCACGTCTTCCACGCGCTCGCGCAGCTCGGGCTCCAGGTCGTCATAGACGCCGACCATGCCGGCGTTGACGATGCCCATGTCCATGCCCGCCTTGATCGCGTGGTACAGGAACACGGTGTGGATCGCCTCGCGCACCGGGTCGTTGCCGCGGAAGCTGAAGCTCACGTTCGACACGCCACCCGACACCTTCGCGCCCGGCAGGTTCTGCTTGATCCAGCGCGTCGCCTCGATGAAGTCGACGGCGTAGTTGTTGTGTTCTTCGATCCCTGTCGCGATCGCGAAGATGTTGGGGTCGAAGATGATGTCCTCGGGGGGGAAGTCGACCTCGTCGACCAGGATGCGGTAGGCGCGCTCGCAGATCTCGATCTTGCGCTCGTAGGTGTCGGCCTGCCCCTTCTCGTCGAAGGCCATCACCACCGCCGCCGCGCCGTAGCGACGCAGGAGGCGCGCGTGGTGCGTGAACTGCTCGACGCCCTCCTTCATGCTGATCGAGTTGACGATGCCCTTGCCCTGGATGCACCGCAGGCCCGCCTCGATCACATCCCACTTGGAGCTGTCGATCATGATCGGCACGCGCGCGATGTCAGGCTCGCTCGCGATCAGGTTCAGGAAGCGGACCATCGCGGCCTTGCTGTCGAGCATGGCCTCGTCCATGTTGATGTCGATCACCTGCGCGCCGTTTTCGACCTGCTGGCGCGCGACGGCCAGCGCATCCTCGAACTGGCCGTTGAGGATCATCCGCGCGAAGGCCTTGGAACCGGTGACGTTGGTGCGCTCGCCGATGTTGACGAACAGCGCGCCCTCCCCGATCCGCACCGGCTCCAGGCCGGACAGCTTCATGGGAGGAACGAGGATGGGAGAAGAATCGGCAGACATGCGCTCACCTGGAAAGTCGGGATCAGGCGAGCGTCGTTGCAATCCATTCGGTGGAAGCCCAAGCCTGACGCGGGCGCACTACGTGGGATACGAGGGCGGCGGCGCTGCAACGCTCCTTGGGGAGCCGCGGATTTTACGCCGGCTGGGCTTCCCCGGCCGCTGCTGCGGGCAGGCCGAAGAGCATGTCGAACGTCCAGTTGAAGACGAAGGTGTAGATCAGGAAGAACACGACGAGGCCCAGGTCCATCACCAGCGCTTCCCAGAGGCTGACGTTCAGCCACCAGGCGAAAACCGGCACCAGGAAAGCGACGAGACCGCCCTCGAAGCCGATCGCGTGCGCAATGCGGCGCTTGACGCTGCGGCCACGCGTGGCCTGGCGGGACTCCCAGCGCTCGAAAAGGGCATTGAAGGTCAGGTTCCACAACACCGCGATGACCGAAGCAATCACCGCCACGACGCCCGAATGGCCCATGCCCTGGCCGGACATCAGTGCCAACCCCGCGCTGGCCGCCACGATGGCGATGCCTTCGTAGAGGGTGATGTAGACCACACGACGCTTGAGCCCTTGCATGAAATCGATCCCGTTCTGGTTGCTGTTGGGGCGAGACTTTATGTTTTGATTGCTGACACTTAAAGTCATCTTCTTTCAGATTTATTGAAAGATCAGCGCCATGAGCTTTTCGAGCGAGAACGTGGAGGTCTTCCTGGCGGTCATCGACCACGGATCGTTCTCGGCAGCGGCACGGGCGCTGGGGCGGGTGCCGTCGGCGGTCAGCATGGCGATCGCCAACCTCGAAGCGGAACTGGACCTGCAGCTCTTCGACCGCAGAGGCCGGGAGCCGCAGCCGACCGCTGCCGCCCGCTCGCTGGAGCCGCAGGCGCGGTTGCTTGCGTCGCAGCTCAAGCAGTTGCAGGTGCAGGCGCTAGCGTTGACGCAGGGGCTCGAAGATCGCCTGACGCTTGCCATCGCGCCCGAACTGCTGGCGGCGCCCTGGAGCGGCGCCCTGGCGGCCCTGGCGCAGGAATACCCGTTGTTGGAGGTCGAGGTGCTGGCTGCGCCGCAAGCCGACGCACTGGCACTGCTGCACGGCGGGCGCGCACAGCTCGCGTTGGTCTTCGAGCGGCCCAGCCTCGACGGCCGCGAGGGCTTTCAGGAAGTCGCCAACGACACCATGGTCGCCGTGATGGCGCCCGACCATCCGGTACTCGCGGCGGCCGGTGGACGACTCCGCGAGGCGCACCTGACGACCACGCGGCAGATCGTCGTGGCGGGGCGCGACCTGGCGACCAGCGACCCACGTTTCGTCTTTGCGCGACATGTCTGGCGCACGGACAACGCGCTCGCCGCGCTGAGCCTGATCACCGCCGGACTGGGTTGGGGCTGGCTGCCGCGCAATTTCGCGCGCCCGCATGTCGCGGCGGGTGCGCTGATCGAGATCCCGTTCGAGAACCTCTCGAACGGACTCGATCTGTGGGTGGACGTGGTGTGGTCCCGCGAACGCCCGCTGGGACTCGGTGCCCAGCGCTTCGTGGAACTGATCGCCCGGAAGAAGGACTGAGTTCGCGAATCAGCGATCGCCGTGGCCGCGCCCTTGGCCGCGGTCACCACCGCCGCCGCGGTCATTGCCGCCGCCGTGGTCGCCGCGGCCACCACCCTCGCCACGCCCCCGATGGTTGCCCTGGTCGCCGCCACGGCCGTGCCCACCGTCGTGATCGCCGCGCGGCCGACCGGGATTCCAGTCCGGACGGCCCGGCCCGCCGGGGCGGAAGCCGTGATCCGGCGCTGGCGGACGGATCCCGGCGGGCGGCATTGGCGGCCGGTGACCCGGATCCACCGGCGGACGGATGCCCGCCGGCGGTGGCGGCCTGAAGGCCGGTGCGGGTGGCCGGACGCCCGCGGGCGGGCGATAGCCAGGGCCATACCCCGGCCAGGGATTCGGCCGCCATGCCGGAACCGGCGCCGGCAGCGGACGCCATCCGGGCATCGGCGGCGGTGGCGGCCTGCCGCCCCACCAGCGGGGCTGGTTGTACCAGGGGCGATCGCGGTAGTAATCGCCCCAGTAGCTGCCGATCGCGAAGGTCACGATCGGCACGCCGATGACCGCGCCATACGTGGCCAGCGGCACGTGCTGCTCTTCGTACGCGTAGTCGAGGCTGCCGCATAGGCCCAACCGCGAAGGCCATCGGGCAGCACGACGTCGCACCAGGCAAAGCCCGCCGTGCAGCCCATCACCTGCAGCGGCTGTCCGGGCATCAACGTCGCGACGAGCGGATACGAACTCGAAGGGCCAGCCCGAAGATTGACGCTGCCCCGCGTGAAGGCCTGCTGAGCCGCCGCGGCCATCGGTAGCGAAAGTGCGATGGCGCAAGTGCCGATCCATCGCCAAGTCTGTTTTTGCATGTATGGAGATCCTTTGCGGGTCAGGTTAGGTGGGCCGCATTGGCGGTGTCAATCGGACACGGCCGTTCATTGACAACGTCGGGACGGCCCCCGTCGTGCACCTTCGCAAACTTTGGAAAGCCTCTTCACCTCGGCTTCACATGCCGAGAACGGACGCAAAAGCTGCGTCCTCAGGCCGCTTCGCGATAGAACCCGGCCGCGTTCAGCTTGCGCCCGGGCACGGGCAGCACCGCTTGCCCGATCGCAGCGATGTGCTCTGGCGTGGTGCCGCAGCAACCGCCCACGATGTTCACCAGGCCTTCGGCTGCGAACTCGTGCAGCAGGCGCGAGGTCACGTCCGGCGTTTCGTCGAAGCCGGTCTCGCTCATCGGGTTGGGCAGGCCGGCGTTCGGATAGCAGCTGATGAAGGTGTCATCCGCAACGCGCGCGAGTTCTTGGATGTAGGGTCGCATCAGCGCCGCGCCCAATGCGCAGTTCAATCCGATCGCGAGCGGCTGTGCATGGCGCACGCTGTGCCAGAAGGCAGTCACCGTCTGGCCGCTGAGGATTCGTCCGGAGGCATCGGTCACCGTGCCGCTGATGATGATCGGCAAACGCTCGCCGCTGGCCTCGAAGTACTCGTCGATCGCGAACAGCGCGGCCTTGGCGTTGAGCGTGTCGAAGATCGTCTCGACCAGCAGCACGTCCGAGCCACCCTGCACCAGCGCCTCGACCTGCTCGTAGTAGGACTCGCGCAATTCTTCGA
The DNA here is from genome assembly GCF_014192575.1 of Variovorax sp. Sphag1AA. Lineage (GTDB taxonomy): Bacteria > Pseudomonadota > Gammaproteobacteria > Burkholderiales > Burkholderiaceae_C > Variovorax. The sequence goes on from NZ_JACHYC010000006.1 coordinate 50,248, forward strand.
AAGTGACGTTGCGCGCTCCCGGATCGTTGACGTCGGGGCTGATGCTCGCGGTCTTCGGCGTCGGGCCCAATGCGCCGGCCACGAAGCGCGGCTTGTTGGGCGTGCTGAACTTGTCGCAGGCGGCACGTGCGAGCTTCGCAGATTCGAAGTTCATTTCGCGCGCGAGGTCGGCCATCTTGTAGTCCTCCTGCGCGATGCGGGTCGCGCCGAAGGTGTTGGTCTCGATGAGGTCGGCGCCGGCCGCCAGATAGCCTTCGTGGATGTCGCGGATCACGTCGGGCCGCGTGAGCGACAGCAGCTCGTTGTTGCCCTTCACGTCGCGCGGGAAGTCCTTGAAGCGCTCGCCGCGGTATTGCTCCTCGGTGAGCTTGAAGCGCTGGATCATCGTGCCCATCGCGCCATCGAGGATGGCGATGCGTTGGGCGAGGATCTCGGGCAGCTTCTGGGCGCGGGTGTAGGCGATGGGCTTCATGGGACGCGATTGTAGAAAGCGCCCTCCGGCCCGACGCGGTGGCGGGTCTTGTCGCTACGCCGCGAGCATGTCGCGCAGTGCGTCCACGAAGCGGGCGTTGTCCTCCGCAGTGCCGATCGACACGCGGATGAAGCTCTCGAAGCCCGGCTCCTTCCACGGCTTGACGATGATGCCGCGCGAAAGCAGGGCTTCGTTGACCGGCGCATTCGGCCGCGCCAGATCGATGAACAGGAAGTTGGCTGCCGACGGCGCGATGCGCATTCCTGGCCATGCCAGCGCACGAAGCTGCTGCACCAGCACTTCGCGCTGCTTCACAGTTTCTTCGACCGCCTGTGCCATGAAAGCTTCGTCGCCCCATGCAGCAAGCGCTGCGGCCTGCGCCGCCTCGTTGACGTTGAACGGCGTGCGAACGCGGTCCAGCCACTGGATGAGCGCAGCGTCCGACGCGATGCCATAGCCGACACGCAGCCCCGCGAGCCCCCAGGCCTTCGAGAAGGTGCGCAGCACGATCCACGGACGCGACTGCTCGCGCAGCATCGCCAGCGCATCGGGAAACCCGCTGGCGAGGCGCGCGTACTCGTAGTAGGCCTCGTCGATCACCAGTAGCGTGCCGGCTGGCGTGGCTTCGAGCAGGCGGGCAAGGGCCTTCGCATCGAACATGCAGCCCACCGGGTTCGAGGGATTGGCAATCATGGCCACCTTCGGCCCGCGCGCCAGCGCCTCGCACCAGGCATCGAGATCGAACTCCAGCGCCGGCGTGAGCGCCAGCAGTTCGACCTTCGCGCCCATCATGCGCGGATAGATCTCGTGCAGGCCGAATGCCGGCCGCTGCGTGAGTACGCGGTCGCCGGGCGACAGGAAGGCCTGGCAAAGCATCTGCAGGATCGACTCGGAGCCGTTGCCGATAACGATCTGCTCCGCGCGGGCGCCGGTGCGTTCGGCGATCGCTGCGCGCAGTGCGGTGCAGTTCGCATCCGGGTACGTACCCACGCGCAGCGCGAGATCAGCCAAGGCCCGCCCCACCATCGGACTCGCACCGAATGGGTTCTCGTTGCTCGCAAGACGTGCGATGTGGTCGACACCGTAGCGCGAGCGCACGGACTCCGACGACAGGCCGGCGTTGTAGGGCGGCAGGCCCGGGACTTCGGGGCGGACGAGTTCCTGGATAGCGGATGCGTTCATGAATAGAGAGCCTTTGCGAACGTTCAAGACCGGCGCGATTCGACGAACTGCAGCACCGCCTCGAGCATGCGCCGCACATGCGGCTGCACGCGCGCCGCAACCTCGGGCAGGTAGTCGAAGGGCAATGCTTCCTGCATGTAGCTGCACTGCGTCATCTCGAGCTGCACCGCGTGCACACCCTGCGCGGGCTGCCCGTGGTGGCGCGTGATGTATCCGCCAGTGAAGCGGCCGTTGAGCACGCCGGTGAAACCGGTCGCTTCCTTGGCGATGCCGAGCAGCGTCTGCGCGAGCGCCGGATCGCAGCTTGCGCCTTGCGCGGTGCCGAGGTTCAGGTCGGGCAGCTTGCCTTCGAAGAATCGCGGCAGCACCGAGCGGATCGAATGCGCATCCCACAGCGCCGCGACGCCATGCTGTGCCTTGATGCGCGCCAGTTCGTCGGCGAGCTGCCGGTGATAGGGCTGCCAGATGGCTTCGCGGCGCGCGGCAATCTCGGCCTCGTCCGGAACGTCGCCCGCAGCGTAGAGCGGCGTGTCGTCGAAGGTATCGACCGGGCACAGTCCCGTGACGCTCTGCCCCGGATACAGGCTTGCGCCATCCGGCGGCCGATTTAGATCAACGACGTAGCGCGAGTGCGTCGCGATCAGCACCGACGCGCCCAGTTCGTCCGCGAAGTCGTAGAGGCGTTCGAGATGCCAGTCGGTGTCAGGCACCTGGCGTGCTTCGTCGGTCAAGCGCGCAGCGAGTTGCGGCGGCACGTGGGTGCCGACATGCGGCATCGAGATCAGCAGGGGACGCGTTCCGCGACGAAAGCGGAATGGCGGCTCATTGGTGGTGAAAGACATGAAGTCAGTCCTTGGCAAGAAGTTGGCTGCGTACGTCGACGAAAGCCGACGCGGCCTCGCGATGCAGGGCGTGGCGGGCGCCGCTCACGCGCGCCTGCCCTGCGACGTACACCGAATCGAGAGCAGAGGTGCGATGGCTTGCGAACACATGCGACGACAGCATCTCAGGCGCGGAAAGCCCTTGCAGGGCGACATGCGACGAATCCAGCACTACGAAGTCGGCCCGCTGGCCCACTGCGAGCCCACCGATCGGGCGGCCCGCGGCCTGCGCGCCGCCCTGCACGGCAGAAATCGTCAGCGCGGTTGCGACCTCGCGATGCGCCGCATCGGCGCCCACGTTGCGCTGGCGCGTGGAGAGGCGCTGGCCGTACTCCAGCATCATCAGTTCCTCGGCCGCATTCACGCAGGCATGGCTGTCCGAGCCCACGCCCCAGCGGCCACCGGCCGCGCGCCATGCGTTGAAGTCAAAGATGCCATCGCCGAGATTGGCTTCGGTGGTCAGGCACAAGCCCGCAACCGCACCACTGGCCGCCGCGCGCCGGTATTCGTCGGCGTCCATGTGCGTGGCGTGAACGAGGCACCAGCGCGCATCGACCGGCGCATGGTCGAGCAGCCACGCGACCGGCCGCTGGCCGCTCCAGGCGAGGCATGCATCGACCTCGCCGGTCTGCTCCGCGATATGGATGTGCACCGGCGCGGAAGGGTCGATCGCATCGAGACCCGCCAGTGCATCGCGCAGTCCCTCTGGCGGAACCGCACGCAGCGAATGCGGCGCGAGGCCGAGACGTGCGCCCTGCTCTTCGCACGCAGGACGCAGGCGTTCGAGCAACCGAAGCATCGAATCGGTCGAGCGGATGAAGCGCCGCTGGCCTTCGCTTGGCGCGCGTCCGCCAAAGCCGCTGGTCTGATAGAGCACCGGCAGCAGCGTCAGCCCGATGCCGGCGCGCTTGGCCGCACGTAGCAACGCGAGCGAGAGTTCTGCGTCATCGGCGTACGGCTTGCCATCCGCATCGTGATGCAGGTAGTGGAACTCGCACACCGAGGTGTAGCCCGCTTCGAGCATCTCGACGTAGAGCCAGGTCGCGATTGCCTCAACCTGTTCCGGCGAGATCTTCGCGGCGAAGCGGTACATCAGCGTGCGCCAGCTCCAGAAGCTGTCCTGCGCTTCGCCGCGGAACTCGGTCAGGCCGGCGAATGCGCGCTGGAAGGCGTGCGAATGCAGATTGGGTATGCCGGGCAGCACCGGTCCGATAGCGCGCGGGGCGTCACCCTTCGCATCGATACCAGGCGTCACGGCCGACAGCTTGCCTGTGTCATCCCATTCGAGCAGGACGTCGCGCGCCCAGCCTGTGGGCAGCAGTGCATCGGCTGCAAAGAGCCGGCGTGAAGATGCGGCGTCAGGCAACGGTTGCCTCCTCGACCGCGATGCGTCCCTTCCGGACGATCGTACGCCCAGGCTGCTGGCCAAACCAGTACGCAAGCTCCGCGCTATCGCGCAGTTGCCACAGGACGAAGTTCGCGGGTCTGCCGACGCCGATCGCGCCGTGCGTGTCCTGCAGGCCCAATGCGCGCGCTGCGTGGCGTGTGATGCCGGCAATCGCTTCGGGCACGGTCAGGCGGAACAACGTGCACGCCATGTTGGCCATCAGCAGCAGGCTCAACGCAGGCGAAGTGCCGGGATTGTGATCAGTCGAAACGGCCATCGGCACACCTGCAGCGCGCAGTGCATCGATGGGTGGAAGGTGTGTGTCACGCAGCGTGTAGTACGCGCCGGGCAGCAGCACAGCCGTGGTGCCGGCCTCGCGCATTGCCGTGATGCCGTCTGCCGAAAGATGCTCGATGTGGTCGCACGACAGTGCGCCGTAGCGTGCCGCAAGTGCCGCGCCCCCCATGTCCGACAGCTGCTCGGCATGCAGCTTGACCGGGAGGCCGAGCGCCTTCGCGGCCTGGAACACGCGCTCTGTTTCTTCCAGCGAAAAGGCGATGCGTTCGCAGAACACATCGACCGCATCCACGAGCCCTTCGGAAGCCAGCGCGGGCAGCATCTCCTTGCAGACCAGATCGATGTAGTCGCTGCTGCGTCCCGCGTATTCGGGCGGCAGGGCGTGCGCGCCGAGGAAGGTGGTGCGCACGGTCACGCCATAGGCTTCGGCAAGTCGTCGCGCGACGCGCAACTGCTTGCGTTCATGTTCCAGTGCCAGCCCGTAGCCGGACTTGATCTCGATGGCGCACACGCCTTCGGCCAGCAGTTGTTCGAGCCTGCGGGTCGCCTGGGCGTAGAGCGCGTCTTCGTCCGCTTCGCGCGTGGCGCGTACCGAAGACACGATGCCGCCACCGGCCTTCGCGACTTCCTCGTAGGTCGCACCGGCGAGGCGCATCGCGAATTCGTTGGCGCGTTGTCCACCGTAGACCAGATGGGTGTGGCAGTCGACAAGACCCGGCGTGACGAGCGCATCGCCGCCGTCGAAACGCGGCAGCGTTGCGAAGTCGCCGGGCACCGCGTTGCCGGCACCGATCCAGGCGATCTTTCCCTGTGCCACCACGATAGCCGCATCGCCTTCGATGCTCTGTTCGCCTGCGAGCGCGCCCGGCGCGATGCGCAGATGACGCCACACGCCGTCGGCGCTGGGGAGTTCCGAGTGCTTCATGGTGTTCAGCTCCCTGATGTTGTTGTCACCGACTCGAATCGCACCGCCACAAGGGCAGCATCTGCGTCGTTCGAAACCGCCTGCCATTCAGTCGGCTCGCCGTCCCACCAGACGCCCGAACCTGCTGCGCAATCGAGGTCGTTCAGCTGCCACCGCCCGCGAAGCGCCAGCAGAAGCCCGTGCGCCGCTGGGGCGATATCGGAGCGCTCGTGCAGCACGCGCACATCGGCGCGCAGCCGGCTGCGTCGCGACATCACGTTGAAGTCGGTGGACGTGCCGCCCAGCAGTTCGCAATTAATCGGCACGCCGCCGTCGAAGGCGAATGGCGTGTGCGGTACGTCCAGACGGTGATCGATTCGATGGTCCTGCGAGTGCAGTCGCACGCCTGCGCCGTCGAGCAGCATGATCACGCGATCCACACCGTCGAAGGCCGAGAACGGCCCCGGACGGTCGATGGTCGCGATGCTCACGCGCCAGTCGAAGCGGTCCATGCCCGCGCCGGCCGGCGAACACACGATCTCGCGCGTGACGCCGCCGCCGTTCTTCCACGGCGTGGCGGCGAGCGAAGCGATGTCGAAGCGGTGGAATGCCACGTCGCTTTGCTTCGCGTGCTTACTTGATCATCGGCAGGTTGAGACCCTGCTTCTTCGCCGTCGCAACCGCGATGTCGTAGCCCGCATCGGCATGGCGCATCACGCCGGTGGCCGGGTCGTTGAACAGCACGCGCTCGATGCGCTTGGCGGCAGCATCGGTGCCGTCGCACACGATCACCACGCCGGAGTGCTGCGAATAGCCCATGCCGACGCCGCCGCCATGGTGCAGGCTGACCCAGGTCGCGCCGCCCGCGGTGTTGAGCAGCGCGTTGAGCAGAGGCCAGTCACTGACAGCATCGGTACCGTCCTTCATCGCTTCGGTCTCGCGGTTCGGGCTTGCGACCGAGCCGGTGTCGAGGTGATCGCGGCCGATCACGATCGGGCCCTTGAGCTCGCCGTTCTTCACCATCTCGTTGAACGCGAGGCCCGCCTTGTGGCGCTCGCCGAGGCCCAGCCAGCAGATGCGCGCCGGCAGGCCCTGGAACGCGATGCGCTCGCGCGCCATGTCGAGCCAGCGGTGCGTGTGCTTGTTCTCGGGGAACAGCTCCTTGATCTTCGCGTCGGTCTTGTAGATGTCTTCCGGGTCACCCGAGAGCGCCACCCAGCGGAACGGGCCCTTGCCTTCGCAGAACAGCGGACGGATGTACGCCGGCACGAAGCCCGGGAAGTCGAACGCGTTCTTCACGCCTTCGTCGAACGCGACCTGGCGGATGTTGTTGCCGTAGTCGACCGTCGGGATGCCCATCGACTGGAAGTCGAGCATGGCCTGCACGTGGACTGCACACGACTTGGCCGCGGCTTTCGTCAGGCGTGCGTGCTCGGTCGCGTCCTGCTGCGCGGCCTTCCATTGCGCGACCGTCCAGCCGATCGGCAGGTAGCCGTTGATGAGGTCGTGCGCCGAGGTCTGGTCGGTTACGAGATCGGGCTTGATGCCACCGGCCTTCGCGCGCTTGACCAGCTCGGGCAGGATCTCGGCCGCATTGCCGAGCAGCGCGATCGAGACCGCGTCCTTCTTCGCGGTGTGGTGCTTGATGAGCTCGATCGCGTCGTCGATGTCTTTCGCCTGCTTGTCGACATAGCGGGTGCGCAGGCGGAAGTCGATGCTCGACTGCTGGCATTCGATGTTCAGCGAGACAGCGCCCGCAAGCGTCGCGGCCAACGGCTGCGCGCCGCCCATGCCACCGAGGCCGGCGGTGAGGATCCACTTGCCGCCCAGGTCGTTGTTGTAGTGCTGGCGACCGGCTTCGACGAAGGTCTCGAAGGTGCCTTGCACGATGCCCTGGCTGCCGATGTAGATCCAGCTGCCTGCCGTCATCTGGCCGTACATGAAGAGGCCCTTGCGATCCAGCTCGTTGAAGTGCTCCCAGTTGGCCCACTTCGGCACGAGGTTGGAGTTGGCCAGCAGCACGCGCGGTGCGTCGGCATGCGTCTTGAACACGCCGACCGGCTTGCCCGACTGGATCAGCAGCGTCTCGTCGTCATTCAGCTCCTTCAGCGTCGCGAGGATCTGGTCGAAGCACGCCCAGTCGCGCGCCGCCCGGCCGATGCCGCCATAGACCACGAGGCTCTGCGGGTTCTCGGCCACATCGGGGTCGAGGTTGTTCTGCAGCATGCGGAACGGGGCTTCGGTGAGCCAGCTCTTGCAGTTGAGCTGGCTGCCACGCGGCGCGCGGATCACGCGGGTCGGGTCATGGCGAGGATCGGCGGGCTTGGCGGCGAGGAACTTGTCGGGAGCGTTCATGGCGGATGTCCTTTCGGTGACGGAGCTTGTTCGGTGGATCAGGCGTTGCTGGGCAGCATCGTGCGCACGGCTTCGGGCCACTGGCTCTGGCGAGCCCAGGTGCGCATGGCTTCGATGGAGGGCGCGAGGAAGCGGTCCTGGTCGATGAAGGCGACGCGCTCGCGGATGGCGGCGAATTCGGCTTCGACGAGCGGCGAGCTCTTCGGGCCGCGCTTCAGTTCGATGCCTTGTGCAGCGGCCATGGCTTCGATGCCGACCACGACGGCGGTGTTCTGCACCATGTCTGCAAGACGGCGGCCGGCGAAGGTGGCCATCGACACATGGTCTTCCTGGTTGGCCGAAGTCGGCAGGCTGTCGACGCTGGCCGGATGCGCGAGCGACTTGTTCTCGGATGCGAGTGCCGCGGCCGTGACCTGCGCGATCATGAAGCCGGAGTTCACGCCGCCATCACGCACGAGGAAGGGAGGCAGGCCGGAAAGGCCGCTGTCGAGCAGCAACGCCATGCGGCGCTCGGAGATCGCGCCGATCTCGCTCACCGCGAGCGCGATGATGTCGGCCGCGAAGGCGACCGGCTCGGCGTGGAAGTTGCCGCCGGAGATGACGTCGCCGTTGTCGAAGACGAGCGGGTTGTCCGAAGCGGCATTGGCTTCGATGCGCAGAACGCGGGCCGCGTGCGCGAGGTTGTCGAGGCACGCGCCCATCACCTGCGGCACGCAGCGGATCGAATACGGGTCTTGCACGCGACCGCAGTCGGCGTGCGAAGGAACGATCTCGCTGCCATCGAGCACAGCGCGCATCGCAGCCGCGACAGCAATCTGGCCGGGCTGGCCGCGTGCGATGTGGATGCGGGCATCGAACGGCTTGATCGAGCCCTGAATCGCTTCGAGCGACAACGCGCCAGCCATGATGCCGGCCGCGAACACGTCCTCGGCGCCGAAGAGGCCCGCCAGCGCCAGCGCGGTCGACACCTGCGTGCCGTTGAGCAGTGCGAGGCCTTCCTTGGGGCCGAGCACGAAGGGCGCAATGCCGATGCGCTTGAGCGCTTCGGCGCCGCCGATCACTTCGCCCTGCGGCGTGGTGACTTCACCTTCTCCGATGATCACGCAGGCCAGATGGGCGAGCGGTGCGAGGTCGCCCGATGCGCCGACAGAGCCCTTCGACGGAATGCGCGGCAGCAAGCCTGCATTGCACAGCGCGAGCAGCGCATCGACGATTTCCGGACGCACGCCGGAGTGGCCGCGCGCCAGGCTCACCGCCTTGGTCGCCAGCACCAGTCGCACTACGCCGGCATCGAGCGGTTCGCCGGTGCCGCAAGCGTGCGAGAGCACGAGGTTGCGCTGCAGTTCGGCCAGGCGCTCGGTCGGGATGATGGTCTGCGCGAGCTTGCCGAAGCCGGTGTTGATGCCATAGACGACATCCCCCGACTCCACGATGTGACGGACCTTAGCCTGCGCCGTGAGAAGGCCGGCACGTGCCGACGGATCGAGCGAGAGCTGCACGCCGCCGGCATGCACGCGGCGCAGCGTCGCGAGGTCGACGTCGCCGGGCGTGAGCACGATCGGCTGGGTGGTGAGGGATGCGATGTCCATGGGAGAAATCCTTCCTGTCTATACAAGTAGTGGCGTCAAAAAACGATGGTCGTGCCTGTCCTGCCTCAGCCGATGCTGGGGTTGCCGTCGGCGCGGAACCGGCTGCCGAGCCGGTAGCGCGTGGCGGGATGCAGGCAGCGCACCATCGTTACTGGGGTGGTGCGGGTCCAGGTGCGCCGCGTGAGCAGCAGGCAGGGCTCGGCCGCGGGCATGTCGAGGCGTTCGGCCTGCTCTGCCGTCGGCAGGACTGCATCGACCACATGCTCGATCTGGTCGAAGGGCACGTTGCGCACGAGGTATTCGCTCGGCGGGATGTCCGAGAAATCCTGCTCGAGGAAATCGGGCACCACGCGTGGATTGACGTAGCGGTCTTCGAGCTGCACCGGCACGTCGTTCTCGAGGTGCAGGCACACGGTGTGGAAGACGGACTCACCCGGCCGCAGGTCGAGCCACACCGCGACGTCCGGCGAGGCGGCGATGCGCTCGGCGACGAGGAATTCGCAGCGGTAGTCGTGGCCGCGCGCGCGAATCTCGCTCGCGATGTTGGCGATCTGCAGCAGCGTGGATTGCGGCTTGTTCTCCGCCACGAAGCTGCCGACGCCGGCCACGCGCACGATGCGGCCCTGCTCCATCAACTCGCGCAGTGCGCGGTTGACGGTCATGCGGGCCACGCCGAACTGCGCGACCAGTTCGCTTTCCGAAGGCAGGCGGTGGCCGGCCGGCCACGAGCCGTCCTGGATCTTGTGGGTGATGAAGGCCTTGACCTGCTCGTACAGCGCCATCGCAGGCATGGCCGAGTTCGCGGCGGTGCCCGTGGTGCGGGACGTCGTCGTGCGGTTCTCGGCGGTCTTGCGAAGGCTGGCGGCGGTCATGGCTCTCCTCTTTGAGGTCGTTCGGTAGGGCTCAGTGCTCGGCGGCGGCCATGGATTCGGCGCGGATCTCTTCGGTGAGGCGTGCCTTGATTTCCATGAACTCCGGCGAAGTCTTGATCGTGTAGTGGCGCGGATGCGGGAAGTCGACCGGGATCTCGGTCTTGATGCGTCCCGGCCGCGCGCTGAACACCGCGACCCGATTGGCCATGAAGATGGCTTCGTCGATGTCGTGGGTCACGAAGAGTACCGTCTTGCGCGCCGATTCCCAGATGCCCAGGAGCAGTTCCTGCATCAGCACGCGGGTCTGGTTGTCCAGAGCGCCGAAGGGCTCGTCGAGCAGCAGCATCTTGGGGTCGTTGGCGAGCGCGCGCGCAATCGCGGTGCGCTGCTGCATGCCGCCCGAAAGCTGCTTGGGGAAGTGGTTCTCGAATCCGCGCAGGCCCACCTTGGCGATGAAGAAGTCGCTGCGCTCCTTCTGCTCGGCCTCGCTCATACCGCGCTCGCGCAGGCCGAAGCGGATGTTCTGGGCGATGGTGAGCCACGGGAAGAGCGTGTAGCTCTGGAACACCACGCCGCGGTCAGCGCCCGGTCCTTCGATGGTCTGGCCGTCGAGCAGCACGCGCCCTTCGGTCGGGTAGTCGAGCCCCGCGACGATGCGCAGCAGCGTGGACTTGCCGCAGCCCGAGGGGCCGAGGATGGTGACGAAGTCGTTCTCGCGCACTTCGAAGTCGATCGGCAGCAATGCCTGCGTCTTCTGGCCGCGCGTGCCGGTGAAGGTGCGCGAGACGCCGCGAATGGAAAGCTGGTTCATCAGATGGTGCTCCAGGCAAAGAGGCGGCGATTGATGCCCTTGAAGACGAAGTCGGAGACGAGCCCGATCACGCCGATGACGATGATCCCGAAGATGATCTGCCCGGTGTTCAAGAGCGCCTGGCTGTCGGTGATCATGTGGCCGATGCCCGACGACGAGCCGATCAGTTCCGCGACGATCACGTAGGTCCACGCCCAGCCGAGCACGAGGCGCAGCGTTTCGGCGATGCCGGGTGCAGCACCCGGAATCAGCACGCGCAGCACGATGCCGCGGCTCTTGGCGCCCAGCGTGTAGGCAGCCTCGACCAGATCGCGACGCGCGCTGCCGACGGTGACGGCGACCATCAGCGTGATCTGGAAGACCGAGCCGATGAAGATCACGAGCAGCTTCTGCGCCTCCCCGATGCCGGCCCACAGGATCAGCAGCGGAATGAAGGCCGACGCCGGCAGGTAGCGGCAGAACGAGACGAAGGGCTCGAAGAAGGCTTCGACGCTCTTCCACGTGCCCATCGCAATGCCCAGAGGCACCGCGACGATCGCGGCGAGCACGAAGCCGCCGAAGACGCGCCACACCGTCATGCCGATGTCGTGCGAGAAGTTGAACTCGGTGAAGAGGCTCACGCCCTCCTTCATCATCGTGACCGGGCTGGCGAGGAAGGTCGGCGAGACGAAGCCGCCGAGCGTGAAGAAGCCCCAGACGACCACGAAGACGACGAAGAAGCCGAGGCCGAGCATCCAGCGCGCACGCGCGCTGACGGGCTCCAGCGGGGCCAGCGCCCGGCGCCGACGGGGCGCCGCAGCAACGGCGGCGGACCCGGCGGCGACCACCGGCTTGGATGAGTTCATGACAGGCGTCGCGCTCATGATGAATACCGCTCTTGATTGCTTACTTGATGAAGCTGGTGTCGAAGGTCGCGTTGAGGTCGTCAGGCGCCTTGCGGATCACGCCGGCCTCCAGCAGGATGCCTTGCGCATCCTTCATGAAGGGCACGATGTCGGTAGCAAAGAACTTCTGGTTGGCCGCCTTGTCGGACCAGCGCAGATAGGCCGACGACTTGGCGAACTGCTCGCCCGACTGCTTCACGGCGGCGCCCATGATGTCGTTCGACTTGGCCGGATCGGCCTTGATCATTTCCACGGCTTCGAAGTACGAATCGGCCAGCGCCTTTGCTGCCTTCGGGTTGGCCTTGAGCCACTTCGGGGCGCAGCCGACGGTGTCCATCACCATCGGGTAGTCGAGCGTGGTGGCGAGGATCTTGCCGGCGGTCGGGTTGGACCGCACGGTCGAGAGGTACGGCTCATAGGTCATCGCAGCGTCGTTCTGGCCGGCGACGAATGCCTGCGCGGCGGGTTGCGGTTCGAGGGACACCAGCTTCACGTCCTTCATGCTCATGCCGTTCTTGTTCAGCATCCATGCGAGCCCGAAGTACGGCGCGGTGCCCGGTGCGCTCACGCCGATCGCCTTGCCCTTGAGGTCGGCGAAGTTCTTGACGTCGTTGCGCACCGCGAGGCCGTCGGCGCCGTAGGACTTGTCCATCTGGAAGATCTGCACGATCGGCACGCCATTGGCGTTCCAGGCCACATGGGTCTCGACGGTGGTCGCGGCGCACTGGATCGCTTCCGAGGCCAGCGCAAGGTGACGGTCCTTCTGCGGAATCATGCGCAGTTCGACGTCGAGGCCGTTCTTCTTGAAGATGCCGGCCTTGTCCGCGAGCGTGAGCGGCGCGAAGCCGGTCCAGCCGGACATGCCGAGGGCAATCTTGGTTTCCTGTGCGTTGGCGCTTGCCGCCATGCCCGCGATGCATGCCGCTGCAGCGACCAGCGAAGCGATTTTTCCGACCGACTTGACCATCAAGGTTCTCCTGTTGCGTTTCAAAGGGTTCGGCTGGCTGGAGCCTGAAAAGGGGCAATTCCAGCAACGGGGCCGAGTTTCATTCGCTGCGATGCACCTGTATATACAGGTTAACCCGAAAAGCCTGCCAAGATCAAGAGACGTTTCGCCCCTTCCCAGTGCGAGAAAGCGGTTTCACGCACCAAAAGCTGTCTAGACAGGGCTCGCACAACGAATATTCCGGCGTCGCAAGGCCCGTGCCAGCGACTCCTCAACAGGAGGGAGGGGGCTCTGCCTTTCTCTGTCATTTGATAGAGGAAAGGCGCCATGGGTCGCCCTACATTGGCCCGCAGCACGCTTCGTGTGGGGAGAAGACCCATGAGCTACGAGTGGAGAGCGGGCGCGGATCGGGCCGCGTTCGCGATTGCGCTTCTGGCCGCCGCGGCCCCCTGCGGGGCCCAGAGCACCGCCGATCAGTTGAATCGGGCCTTGCTTGAAGGGCAGCCGACGCCGCAGGTCGCCGCACCGCCTGCGGCGCCGGCGGTGCCCCGCGCCAGCGTGCCTGCAATACCGCCCAGCCTCTCGCATGGGCCGACGCCACAGGATCCGGCACGACAGATGGCGACGGATGTGCAGGCCTTGCGAGCGCAGTACCAAGCGCGCTTCGCCGACCTGCAGGCCCGCTACCGCGCGAACCCCTCGCCGGAGGCTCGCAAGGCGGCGATGGCCGAGATGCAGGCCCTGCGGCAGGAAGAGGCAACCCGCATACAACAGGTCCGGGACAACTACCGGACGCAGACCGTTGCACGACGCGAAGAGTGGCGCCAGACATGCGACCAGGTTGCGGCATGGACCGCGAACATGCCAGCGCAGGATGCCGGTGGCGCGAGGCTTGGCCAGGCGCCCGAAGCCGACGTGATGACGTTGATCGAAGACTCGCGATTCCAGAGAGCGTTTGGCAAGCCGTATGCGCAGATGAGCGCGGAAGAGCTCAAGCCCTACCCCATCGCCCTCGGCCATTGCTTTACGAGCACCGGCCCGCTCGCTCAACTGGGGGTGCGCGAAAAGACCGCCGCGCTCACGGTCCTGAGCGCCCTCAACATGCCGCGGATCCAGGCGGCGGTGGCGCGTCAGCAGCAGACTGTGCGGGACCTCGGCGAGATGAGCGCCACGCTCGACAACCTGCAACCCACGCCCGCCGACTACGACCGGCTTGTCTCCATGACTTCGCGGTTCACCGCCGCGCAAGCGCGCATCCCCGCGCAGCAGCGTTCGGCTTTCCAGGCACGGCTGGCTTCCGCAGAGGAGCGCATCGCGATCCCGATCGAACGGCAACGCGCCCAGGCCGCCATCGCGCTCGACAAGGGTTCCGAAAGCCTCCAGGCGATGGCCAGCTTGCAGACGCAGCTTTCGAGAGCTTCGCCATCGCAGGCAGTGAACAGCGCGCGCGGCGAAGACCGCGTGCTGCTTGCGAAGCGGATTTCGGAGACGGCCTCCGCCGTTGTGGCGGCGGAGAAGTCCCGCATCGACAGCTTCGGCAACGGCCTGTCGGCGCTGGAGAAGGGCGTCGCCTGGAACGAAGACTTCCGCCGCCGCTACGACGGCGCGGGCTCGCAAGTGAAGGAGCTGGGCGAACTGCAGTCCTACTTCCTCGACAAGCGGCGGGCCGTGCTCTCGACCGTGGCGCCATCTTTCCAGCGCGAGATCGGCAAGGCGTCCGACCCCACTGCAGTCGCCGGACGGTATCTGCTGGCGTCTGACAGGAACGATCCTGCGGGTGCGGCGCTGTGGGCCGCGGTGGCCGATCGCGGCATGGAACAGGAAAAGTGGGCCGTGCTTCGCAGCAATCCGGACCAGGACAGGAAGAGCGGCGGCAGCGGAGAAGGCGGCAGCAACGCAGGCAACGCGGGCAACAGGTCGTCCTCTGGCGAGCCCACGGAGGGCGACATGTACGACGCGTTCAACGCCCATCTCCGCGGCGCGACCGCGGCGCTGCAAGGCCTCGCCGACTCCTGCAGCAACGTCCGCGGCTCGAACAACCCTGCAGATGCGGTGGCGTGCCTGATGGGCGCGGCGGTCAAGCACAGCGGCGGTACGCAGCCCATGGCGATCAACAGCTTCGAGAAGGTCGGGTGCGTGCCAGCGAGCGGTCGATACGGCTTCAACTGCGATTTCAACGTCGCGATGTCCGGCGGCCCCATCGGTGCACAGGCGCTGGGCCGCACGTTCTCCGGAATGGCCAGCCAGAGCTACCGGCAGCACGGCTTGTTCACCCGCGACAGAAGCGGCCATTGGAGCGTGGAACTCCCCGAAACAGAAAGAGGCTGGAGGTAATCGTGATGTCAAGACTCAACGCACTGATCGTGCTCGCACTGCTGGCGGGGCCCGCGTCGGCGGACTCCGGATTTCCGCAGTTCAAGCAATCCCTCGTCGACTTGGTCGACCAGGCCGGCAAGGGCCTGGTGGATACGGCCAAGTCCGCGATGACGAACAAGTCACAGGACCCGACGGCGCCGGGCCCGGATCTCTCCGCCAGGAACGACCCGCAGGCGAGCCTCCAGCCCACGCGCGCGACCGCCCCCGGAAGTCCCATCGCGGCAAGCTTCGATTGCCGGAAGGCCGCGACCGCCTCCGAAAGAATCATCTGCTCGAACCCACAGGCGGCTGAATCGGACCGTGACATGGCAAGCGCCTTCGGTCTCGCGATGCAGGGGACTTCCAACCCGTCGCGCATCCAGAGCAATCAGCGTGAGTGGATTGCAAAGGTTCGCAACGCCTGCCAGGACGCACAGTGCGTGATTTCCGTGAACGGCGATCGCGCCGCGGCGCTGCGGAGCCTCTCACCCTGATTGAGGGTCGACAGGCACCGGGAAGGATCGAAGCCTCATATCATCCGACGCTGTTCTCCGAAGCCTCTGGAGAGTGCGGTGACCAATGTCTTGTCGCTCTACGAACTGGCAAACGCGGCTTCGCTGGATGCTGCGAAATGGCCCGCGCTGCTGCACCAGGTCGCCCAGGATCTCGGCGCTCTCGGCGGCGCCATCTTCACGCCCGGTGTCGACGCAACCGGGCCGCACCTCGGGATCGTCGAGGGAACCTCCACCAATCTGTCGGGCTACAAGTCCTACTGGGCGGCGCACGATCCGTGGCTCCAGGCAGTCGCCGGAAAGCACTTCTTCGAGACCGCGGGCGAAGTTCGCTTCGGGAGCGAGTTCCTTTCGGATGCGGGCGTCCAGCGCTCGATCTACTACAACGAATACGGGCGCTTCGGCGGCGCGGGACACAAGCTGGCCCTCAAGGTATGCGACGCCTCCGACCCGTTCGCCCCGGTCACGCACCTGGTGGTCGGACGCCCCTTTGGCGAGCGTCCGTTCACGCAGGAAGACAGGCACCTGGTGAGGCGTTACTGGGCCCCGGTCCAGCACGCGATACGCATGCACTGGCGGGTTTCTCGCGATTCGAATTCCCGGCAGGACCAGTCGATGGCGCTCGATGCCCTTCCTATGCCGGCGCTGGTCCTGCGGGAGGACGCTCAAATCGAATTCGCGAATGCGCCGGCACGGCAGCTGCTGCGCGACGGGGGCGGCGTGCGGCAGGTCCACAACTCGCTCGTCCAGGTGGGAAGCCTCGAAGCAGCCGATCTCCACGCGCTGGTCAGGCGATCGGGCCCTGGCCCAACCAAGGCCGATTCGCTGATCGCCGACGGTGGAAACATACGAAGACTGGTCGTGTGCGTGTCGCAGGTCCGCGAGTCGCCCGCCTATGCCGCCGCCTGGCCACGCGCCAAGGTCCTGATGGTCCTTCTGGACGGATGCGCCCGGCCGGAAGACGAGGTCCGTTGGCTCACCTGCCTGGGCAGTCATTTCAGGCTGACAACCGCCGAGCGTTTCATCCTTGAGCGCATCGCGGCGGGCAGGACGGTGGAAGAGATCGCACACGAGAAAAGCGTGATCCCGGCGACGGTACGCACCCATCTGACTTCCATATTCGACAAGACGGGGAGGCGCCGCCAGAGCGATCTGGTGCGGCTCGTGCACGGCCGCTAGCGCTTGCGACGGTTCGGAGACAATGGCGCTTCCGCCCGCACGGGAGGTGCGTGCGCCGCTCCAGCAGTCTCCAGAAGTACAACAGCCTTGTCCGCCCAGCCATCCGAATCCTTCGCCGCCGCGCCGGAACAGATCCTCCACGACGTCTTCGGCTACGCGCAATTCCGCGGCCCCCAGCAGGGGATCGTGCAACACGTCACCGCCGGCGGCGACGCGCTGGTGCTCATGCCGACGGGGGGCGGCAAGTCGCTGTGCTACCAGATCCCCGCGATCGCGCGGCACCGCACCGGCCAGGGCGTGACGGTGGTGGTGTCGCCGCTGATCGCGCTGATGCACGATCAGGTGGGCGCACTTCATGAAGCGGGCGTGAGCGCGGCCTTTCTCAATTCCACGCTGGACTGGCAAGAAACGCAGGAAGTCGAACGCCGGCTGATGCGCGGCGAAATCACCCTGCTCTACGCAGCGCCCGAGCGCGTGACGACGCCGCGCTTCCTCTCGCAGCTCGATTCGCTCAATGAGCGCGGCAAGCTCTCGCTGTTCGCGATCGACGAGGCGCATTGCGTGAGCCAGTGGGGTCATGACTTCCGCCCCGAGTACCGCGCGCTGACGGTGCTGCATGAGCGCTATCCCGGCGTACCGCGCATCGCGCTGACTGCCACCGCCGATGCGCTCACGCGCGCCGACATCGTGGAGCGGCTCCAGCTCGAGGAGGCGCGCCAGTTCGTTTCCAGCTTCGACCGGCCGAACATCCGCTACACCATCGTCGAGAAGAAGGACGCGACCACGCAGCTTCTGCGCTTCATCGAGCGCGAGCATGAAGGCGATGCCGGCGTCGTCTATTGCCAGTCGCGCAAGCGCGTCGAAGACGTGGCGCAGTCGCTGTGCGACGCGGGCATCAACGCGCTGCCCTATCACGCAGGCCTTGACGCCGCGGTGCGGCAGAAGCACCAGGACCGCTTCCTGCGCGAAGAAGGCATCGTGATGGTCGCGACCATCGCCTTCGGCATGGGCATCGACAAGCCGGACGTGCGCTTCGTCGCGCATCTGGACATGCCGAAGAACATCGAAGGCTACTACCAGGAAACCGGCCGCGCCGGTCGCGATGGAGAGCCGGCCGACGCCTGGATGGCCTACGGCCTGCAGGACGTGGTGAACCAGCGCCGCATGATCGACGAAAGCCCTGCCGGCGAAGAATTCAAGCAGGTCATGCGCGGCAAGCTCGATGCGTTGCTGTCGCTCGCAGAGGCCAGCGATTGCCGGCGCGTCAGGTTGCTCGCCTACTTCGGCGAGAACAGCGTGCCCTGCGGCAATTGCGACAACTGCATCACGCCGCCGCAGGTCTGGGACGGCACGGACGCCGCGCGCAAGCTGCTTTCCACGATCTACCGCGTGCAGCAGCAAAGCGGCATCAGCTTCGGCGCAGGACACATCATGGACATCCTGCGCGGCAAGACGACCGAGAAGGTCAAGCAGTACGGCCACGAGCGCGTCAGCACGTTCGGCATCGGGACCGAGTTCACCGAGCCCCAATTGCGCGGCGTGCTGCGGCAGTTGATCGCGATCGGCGCGCTGTCGGTCGACGCGCAGGCGTTCAACACCCTGCAGCTCACCGAAGGGTCGCGATCCGTACTCAGGGGCGAAACGCAGGTGATGCTGCGCGAATCGGTCTCGCAACCGGCAGAGCGAAAGAAGCGCGAAAAGGCATCGCGCGGTGCGCCCTCGCCGGCGGCCGCGACGCTCGATACGAGCGGCCAGACGCGCTTCGCCGCGCTGAAGGCCTGGCGCGGCGAAGTCGCGCGCGAGCACAACCTGCCGGCCTACGTGATCTTTCACGACGCCACGCTCGCAGCCATCGCGGAACGCGCTCCAGCGACGCTCGAGGATCTGCAGGGCATCAGCGGCATCGGCGCCAAGAAGCTCGAAGCCTACGGCGCGGATGTGCTGCGCGTCTGCGCGTCGTTCTAACCGGGGCTGTCCACCTGCGGCGACACGAGCCGGATTTCGCGGACCGGCGGGCGCACGAGATACGTCGTTCCAAGCGCCTCGGCCTTGCTACGCGTCGTATCGGCCTTGCTCGTCGATGGCGTCGGGCAGACGCCTGAGCTTCGCAGCGCCAATGCGGCGGCGAGTCGCCCTTCCGCCGGATCGCCCAGGGCGTGATCGAAGTCGTCCGCCACGGCGCAGGTAGGCGCAAAACCATCGCCGTAGTCACCGAAGCCCTGCTGGTTCACACCCTGGAACTGGATCGCGAAATAGGTGGTGCCGCAGTTGTCCTGCGGGAAAAAGCCGTAGGGCTTGCCGCAGGTCGCGCCACCAACGAGATTGACCGTGACGCCGACGCCGCGCAGGCTGTTGACCACAGACTCACTCGCCGAACAGGTATCGGGCCCGGTCAGCACGGTCACGCGCGAGAGGCCGAGTTGCGGCAGCGCCTGGCCCGCCGGCATCGAGAAGCCGCGCGACGTCGAATAGAACGGCACCGTCGCCTGGGCCGTCGTCACATGGAATGGATTCTTGCGATTGAACTGCATCCGCTCGAAGACGGTGCCGCTCGTCGCGGCCGCCGGCGCCACCATGTAGGCCAGCTCGCTCGCCACATCCAGGTAGCCGCCGCCGTTGTAGCGCATGTCGATCACGAGATCGGAAATGCCGGCACCCTTGAGCTGATTGATTGCGCCGATCAGCCCCACCTCGGCCGTCGCGAGGTGATCGTTGAAGAGCATGTAGCCGACCGGCCCGCTGGCGGTGGGGATGGTCTTCACGTTCTGCACGGGCGTGCGGGTGATGCTCGACGCAACCAGGCTGACGGTACGCTCGCTGCCGTCGGGCGCGCGCAGCGCGAAAGTGTGCGACTCGCCTACGTTGGCCGGGTTGAGGGCGGCGTTGAGCCCGGCGACATTTGCGCCCGCAGCGACGTCGATGCCGTCGATCGTGATGAGCTTCGTGCCGCGCACGATGCCCTGCTGCTCCGCCGGCGAACCTGGCTCCAGGTAGGCCACGCGGACGTCTCGCGGCGGCGCAGGGCTGAGGAATGCGAGCTCGAACCCATAGCCCACGTCGATGCCGCCCTGCGAAAGCGCGCGATAGCTGGCCGTGTCCTGCGTGAAGTGAAAGCGGTCCTTGGCCCGTCCGCTCGCGGTCAGCGCTGGTGTCTTGAGCGCGTTGAAGTAGTCGATCGGCGTCGCGTAGTTCGCGGCGACGAGATTGGTCGGCACTTCGTCGAACCACAGGTAGGTTTCGTCGATCCAGCCGCGGATCCAGGCTTTCTCGGTTTCGAATGAGCCCTGGCGATCGGGGAATGCCGCGCCGGTGTCGGGGTCGATGCCGTTGCGGGGCGCGGCGCACTGGCCCGCGACGGTCGACGACGCAACGATGGGATCGCTGGTGGTCGCGACGGGTACGGTCAGCGGCAATGCGACGCCGCCGCCTCCTCCTCCGCCGCCACCGCATGCGGCGATCGTTGCAAGCGCAGCCAATGTCATGACGCGGCACGCCGCGTCCAACATGCGGACTCCTCTCATCGATGAATCTCCCTGCGCACCGGAAGCCGCGCGCGGATGGTCTCGGATATGACGGGCTTCAGTGGACGAAGCCGATGCCGCGCGATTCTCGCACCTCGGGTTTGATGCGATGTTCGGCGTCGAGCTGATCCAGGAACTCGTTCGGCGAGAACTCCGCCGCAAGGATGTCGACCTGGCGCTTCACCGCCGCGAAGTCGCCGGGGCACAGCTGCTCGAGCTTCGCGAGGCGGCCGCGAATCTCGTTCGTCATCTTCGACGCATCGCCTTCGAGCGCCTCGGTGACGAACATGCGCTCGCGCTGTTCAGCAGTGAGCGGCATGAACTTGATCTTGAACGTAAAGCGCCGCAGCGCCGCCTGGTCGAGCCGATCGAGCAGGTTGGTCGTGCAGATGAAGATGCCGTCGAAGCGCTCCATGCCCTGCAGCATCTCGTTGACCTCGGTCACCTCGTAGGTGCGCTGTGCGCCACGACGATCCTGCAGGAAGCTGTCCGCCTCGTCGAGCAGCAGGACCGCCTTCTCGACTTCGGCTTCCTTGAACATGGCGGCCATGTTCTGTTCGGTCTCGCCGACGTACTTGCTCATGAGGTCGCTCGCCTGCTTGATGATGAGCGGCCGGCCGATGGCCTTGGAGATGTGTTCTGCGAGTGCGGTCTTGCCGGTGCCCGGCGCGCCGTAGAAGCACATCGTGCCGTGGCCGCGCACCTTGAGCGCCTCCACGATGCGCGGAATCTCGAAGCGCGTCTCGACATTGAGCATGTCGAGGTCGTAGGTGGTCACGCTTCGGCGCATGCCCAGGCCATCGAAGTTGCCGAGTGCGAGGTCGGCGTTCTTCAACTGGCGCTCGATGAGTCGCTCCATCGAGCGGCCGTCGCTGCTCGCGAGTTCGGCGAAGCGCACCGCCGTGCGGATCTGCGCAGGCGTCAGCCCTTTTCGCGCGGCCAGCTTTGCGGTGAATTCGTCCGACACCGAGACGCCTTCGAGTGTCTTGCGCACCAGCTGCTCGCGCGCACCCGGCGGCGGCGACTTGAGTTCGAGGTGATACGCGAAGCGGCGGCGGAAGGCCGGGTCGATCTGCTCGATGCGATTCGTGACCCAGAGCGTCGGCACCGCGTTCGATTCGAGGATCTGGTTGACCCACGCCTTGCCGCTCACGCTGCCGCTGGTCGGCGAAGGCACCTGCTCGGCGCGGGCCATGATCTGCGCGGCCTCGGTGCTGATGGGCGGGAACACGTCCTCGACTTCATCGAACAGCAGCGCCGCCTGTTCGCTTCCCTTGAGGAATACCTGCGCGATCTGCAGCGAGCGATAGCGGTCGCGGCCCGACAGCGAGTTGCCGTCGCGATCCGCATACTCGACTTCGAAGAGTTCCAGCCCCGCGGCCTGAGCGACCACTTTGGCGAGCTCGGTCTTGCCGGTGCCCGGCGGGCCGTAGAGCAGCACGTTGACGCCAGGCTCCTTGCGCGCGACGGCTGCGCGCAGCAGCGTGACGAGCATCTGCGCGTCTTCCTCGACGAAGGAGAAGTCGTGCACCGTCAGCGCGCTCTTGGCCGATGGGCGCGTGAACACCGCCATCAGCTCATTGCGATCGCGGTATTCGCGCATCAGCACGGGCGGCAGCTTCTCGCTGACCTTCATGAGATCGGCGAGATCGGTGATGTTGTGTTCGGAGATCAGGTTCTCGACGAGCCCGATGCGCTCCAGCCGCGAGCCGGCGCGCAGCGCCTCGCCCACCTCGCTCGCGTTGACGCCGGCCACTTCGGCAATCGCTGCATAGGCTTCAGGCGCGTTGTTGACCTTGAATTCGACCAGCAGCGAGCGCAAGTCGCGCTGGTAGCGCGCGAGCGTGCCGTACAGGAGCAGCGCGCGTTCGGCCTTGTTCAGCTGCAGCAGGCCTGCGAGCGCGTCGATGTTCTTTTCGACCAGCGTCGACTGCTTGCGCAACGCATGCGTAAGCCAGTCGCGCGTGACGGAGAGCACCGACAGCAGGTCCTTGGGCTGGTCCTTCGCGTATTCGTCGAGGTAGAAGAAGAGCGTGCCCTCTTCGTAGGGGCCGCGCCACACGCCGTGCCGCTCCAGCAGCGTGCGGCCGTCGTATTCGTCCACGCCCTTCCAGATGTCGTTCCCGAGGCAGCGCCGTGCGAGGAACTCACGCAGGCGCTGCAGCACGGGCAATGGCCACACGAGGTGTCGGCCGGTCAACGACAGGAGGCCGTTGAGGTCGCGGCGGATGTTGAAACGGGGCCCCTGCTTTGCGGCCAGCGTGAGCACGAAGTGCGAGCACATGAGCTCGAGCACCGGCGCTTCCTTGAGTCCGGGCGAAGGCAATGCATGGCCGCGGGAAGCCGCAGCCATGACATCGACGCCGGAACGCTTGACCATTCGGGGAACCTTCCAGGGGACAAACTGAATCTGGGAGCGACCATAGCGCAGACTTTTGGCTTCGGGAAGCCTGACGAAGAGTAAAAATCCCGATGTTGCAAATCCATCCACGTTGCCCGCAATGGTTCAAATCGAAGACATAGAGCAAGCCGCCCGGCGCCTCGAGGGGCAAATACTGGAAACCCCCTGCGTCGAGTCGCGCACGCTTTCGGAGATCGTGGGCGCGCAGGTTTTCCTCAAGTTCGAGAACCTGCAGTTTTCTGCTTCGTTCAAGGAACGCGGCGCATGTAACAAACTGGTCGAGCTCTCGGAAGCAGGCACGCGCGGCGTGATCGCGATGTCGGCAGGCAATCATGCGCAGGGGGTGGCCTATCACGCACAGCGGCTGGGCCTGCGCGCATTGATCGTCATGCCGCGCTTCACGCCGGGGGTGAAGATCGAACGCACGCGCGGCTTCGGCGCCGAAGTGGTGCTGCATGGCGACACGCTGGAAAGCGCGCGCGCCCACGCGCTCGAACTGGCGGAGCGCGAAGGCCTGACCTTCGTGCATCCATACGACGACAACCTCATCATCGCGGGGCAAGGAACGATCGCGCTCGAAATGCTCGACGAGGTGCCTGATCTCGACACGCTGGTCATCTCGGTCGGCGGCGGCGGTCTGATCGCCGGCATGGCCGTGGCGGCGCGGGCGCGAAAGCCGGACATCGAGATCATCGGCGTGCAGACGGCACGCTTCCCGGCCATGGTGAACGCGGTCAAAGGAACGTCCTACGCGCAAGGCACCAACACGATCGCCGAAGGGATCGCGGTCGGCACGCCGGGCGTGCTGACGCAGGAGATCATCGCCAAGCTGGTCGACGACCTCGTGCTGGTCGACGAGGGCGACATCGAGCAGGCGGTGCTGATGCTGCTTGAAATCGAGAAGACGCTGGTCGAAGGCGCGGGCGCGGCCGGGCTGGCGGCGCTGATCCGGCATCCGGAGCGATTCAGGGGCAAGCGGGTCGGGCTGGTGCTGTCGGGCGGAAATATCGACCCGCTGCTGCTGGCCGCCATCATCGAACGCGGCATGGTCCGGGCGGGGCGGCTGGCGCGAGTTCGCGTCAGCGCGCGGGACGTGCCGGGGTCGCTGGCCCATATCACGGCCACGGTAGCGCAAGCGGGCGCCAACATCGATGAGGTGCACCACCAGCGCGCCTTCACGCTACAAACCGCGCAAAACGTGGATGTCGAGTTGGTCCTGCAGACCCGGGGGCGGGAACATCTCTCCAGTGTGCTGGACGCGCTTCGGGCCGCCGGATTCGAAGCTGACGAGCAGCACTGAGGGTCTGGGAACCCCCTAGACGCCCAATTGCAACCCGGCCGGTAAAATACCCGCCAGTCCCGAGAACCCGAGGAAGAACGATGTCCCATCCCACCCCCGTTGAGCCCGGTCACGCCGCCGCCGTCGAAAAAGACGCGGTCGAGTCGGTCGTCCATCTCATGCCCCTGGTGTTGCCCATCGCCGGCGGCGTCCTGATGCTGCTCCTGGCGTCCATCGCCATCTACGTGGCCTGATTTTTTTCTTCGCGGGGCACTTCGTCCCCGCTCCCCGCTCCAAAAAAAGCCGGAGGCCGACAGACGGCCTCGGCGCAAGCGGGCATAAATGGCTGGTTGCGACCCGGCTTCTCCCCAAAAAGATTGAAACGTTTTCTCCGATGGATCTCGCTGCCGAGAGGCTGAGTCCCCTTTGAAAAGACGATTTTCAACTTAGGAGATTTTGATGAACGCACCGCTGAAGGGTCTTGCCATGCAGGCACCCTCCTATGTCAAGAACGCAAAACTGATCGCCTGGGTGGCCGAAATGGCCGCGCTGTGCAAGCCCGCCGCGATCCACTGGTGCGACGGCAGCACCGAGGAATACGACCGCCTCTGCCAGCAGATGGTCGATGCCGGTACCTTCAAGCGGCTCAACCCGGCCAAGCGTCCCAACTCCTACCTCGCGAGTTCCGATCCGAGCGACGTCGCGCGCGTCGAAGACCGCACCTTCATCTGCTCGGCCAAGAAGGAAGAGGCCGGCCCGACCAACAACTGGATGGATCCGGCCGAAATGCGCGCCACGCTCCAGCCGCTGTTCGACGGCTGCATGAAAGGCCGCACCATGTATGTGGTGCCGTTCAGCATGGGCCCGCTGGGTTCGCCGATCGCGCACATCGGCATCGAACTCTCCGACAGCCCCTATGTGGCGGTCAACATGAAGATCATGACCCGCATGGGCAAGGCCGTTTATGACGTGCTCGGCGATGACGGCGAGTTCGTGCCCTGCGTCCATACCGTCGGCGCACCGCTCGAAGCCGGTGAGCAAGACGTGGCCTGGCCCTGCAACAAGACGAAGTACATCGTCCATTACCCTGAAACGCGCGAAATCTGGAGCTACGGTTCGGGCTACGGCGGCAACGCGCTGCTGGGCAAGAAGTGCTTCGCGCTGCGCATCGCCTCCAACATGGGCCGCGACGAAGGCTGGCTGGCCGAGCACATGCTCATCCTCGGTGTGACCAACCCCGAGGGCAAGAAGCACCACGTGGCCGCCGCCTTCCCGAGCGCCTGCGGCAAGACCAACTTCGCAATGCTGATCCCGCCGGCCGGCTTCGACGGCTGGAAGGTCACGACCATCGGCGACGATATCGCCTGGATCAAGCCCAGTGCCGACGGCAAGCTCTACGCGATCAATCCCGAAGCCGGGTATTTCGGCGTGGCTCCCGGCACCAACCTGCAGACCAACCCGAACTGCATGGCCAGCCTGGACCGCGACGTGATCTTCACCAACGTGGCGCTGACCGACGACGGCGACGTCTGGTGGGAAGGCATGGGCGAAGCCCCCGCCCACGCGATCGACTGGCAGGGCAAGGACTGGACGCCCGCGATCGCCAAGGAAACCGGCGCCAAGGCCGCTCACCCGAACGCCCGCTTCACGGTCGCTGCGACCAACAATCCGGCACTCGACCCGGCATGGGACGACCCGAAGGGCGTCGCCATCGACGCCTTCATCTTCGGCGGCCGCCGCTCCACGACGGTGCCGCTGGTGACCGAAGCCCGCGACTGGGTCGAAGGCGTGTACATGGCTGCCACCATGGGCTCTGAAACCACTGCGGCTGCTTTCGGCCAGCAGGGCGTGGTGCGCCGCGATCCGTTCGCGATGCTGCCCTTCGCCGGCTACAACATGAGCGACTACTTCCAGCACTGGCTCGATCTGGGCAAGAAGCTCGCTGCCTCAGGTGCAAAGCTGCCGAAGATCTACACCACCAACTGGTTCCGCAAGGGCGCCGACGGCAAGTTCGTGTGGCCCGGCTACGGCGAGAACATGCGCGTCCTGAAGTGGATGATCGACCGCATCGAGAACAAGGCCGAGGGCAGCGAGCACGTTTTCGGCGTCAGCCCCCGCTATGCAGACCTCAACTGGACCGGCCTGGACTTCAGCGCCGAGCAGTTCGAAACGGTCACCAGCATCGACAAGGCCGCATGGCAGGCCGAGCTGAAGCTGCACGCCGAGCTGTTCCAGCAACTGGCGCACCATCTGCCGAAGGAACTGCCGGCGACCAAGGCCGCGATCGAGCAGCGCCTCGCTGCTTGAGGCCAGCTAGCGCAAACAAAAAAGCCGCCCGAGGGCGGCTTTTTTTATTGGCCCGCTTCCGCGCGGGGCAGTCGACTGACCAGGCGACCAGATCAGGCAGCTTCCTGACGGCTGGCGATGACCTGCAGGTCGCGCAGGATGCGCGGGTCGTACTTCGCGTAAGCCAGGAATTGCGCGTCGGCACGGGCGGCAGCACGGCGGCGCGCGCTCTTGCGAGTGGCGACGATCAGGCGCTCGGCCAGCGAGCGGGCGGTGCCGGCAAACAGCGCGATGGCAACGAAGGCCACGCCCCACAGCACGGCCCAGGCAACCAGAAGGCCCCCTTCTTCCGTGGTGGACATGAGCCGGTCGGCGGCGACCAGAACCGACGAAACGATCGCGGCCAGCAGCAGCGCGGCCAGACCGCGAGCGCCGTCGAAGCCGCGGCGGGCAGTGCGGACCTGATTGATCACGGCCTCGGCGCGAACAACGCCGGGATGGTTGGCAGGGGTCTCTACGTGTACGAAGCTTGTCATGATGTTTTCCTCCAAGATGGACGCAAGTCCGGGAACGATGGTCTGATATTAGGGGTTACCCTAGTGTTTTGCCAATTTATCTTCTTGATGTTTACCATTCATAGCGATGATGGATGTCAACTTCCGCACACTGGACCTGAACCTGCTCCGCGTCTTCGACGAGGTGATGGCCGAGCGAAATCTCACACGCGCCGCGCGAAATCTCTCCATCACCCAGCCTGCCGTCAGCAATGCCCTGCGGCGCCTGCGCGATGTGCTGGGTGACGAACTGGTCCGCCGCTCTGGTGCCGGCGTCGAGCCCACGCCGCGCGCCCTGGCGCTCTGGCCTGCGGTCCGCGATGCGCTGCGCCAGTTGCAGCACACGCTTGCACCCGGCGAGTTCGATGCCGGCGCTGCCGACACCAGCTTCCTGCTGGCGATGGCCGACGCAACAGCCGCGGAACTCATGCCGGGCCTGGTCGAGATCGTCGAAAACGAGGCGCGCGCCGTGTCCCTGCGCGTCCTGCCACTCACCACGCGCGATCCGCGGCGCATGCTCGAGAACGAGGAAGTCGACATGGCGATCGGCTATTTCCCCGCCGTGATCGCCAGTCTTGCCGCCCGAGGCCAGTCGGAGGTCGGAACCCCTTTCGAAACCATGCGCCTGTACGTCGGCGAATACGTCTGCGTGATGCGGAAGGACCATCCGCTGGCGTCAGCACCCCTGACGCTCGACGCCTATTGCACGGGGCGCCACCTGCTGGTGAGTTTTTCAGGACGGCCGTACGGCTTCATCGACCAGACGCTTGGCGCGCTCGGACGCGAGCGCCGCATCGTGGTCACCGTCAATCAGTTCTTCACTGCCGGCCGGGTGGTTGCCAATTCGGACCTGCTGACGGTCATGCCGCGCCACTTCGTGCGGGTGACCGGCATTCAGGACCAGCTCGTCCTGCGCGACCTGCCTTTCGAGCAGCCGCCGGTGCATGTGGATGCACTCTGGCACCGCCGCGCGCAACATGGGCATGCGCATGAATGGCTGCGGCAGGCCTTGTTGCGGTCCGCCGCCGCTGCGTTTGCGGGGACGGCACCGCTGTCGAGAAACCCCGTTTAGCGGATGACGCTCAGCCAGGCGCTGGCGGCTGCGCGCAGTTCCTGCGCATGATGTGCGTCCGTTCCGGCGCGGCCGTCGGCGGCTTCCATCAGCGTGGTGGCCAGATTGGCATTCGCAGGGCTGGAGGAACGGAAGAAACGTGCCACTTGGGCAAGCAAGGTAGACATGATGGTGCGCGGTGACGCGCTCCTGAAATGATGATGGGTCGTAGATTAAGGGTTTTCCCTAGATACTCAAGCCCGAAACTATGCGTCTCATGCATAACGCCCTCACCTAGACTGCATCCATGAAGCTCCAGCTCCTCTCAGACCTCCATATCGAAGTCCATCCGAAGCTGGAGATCGCTCCTGCGCCAGACGCTGATCTTCTGGTGCTCGCGGGCGACATAGGCTCCTATCAACCTGGATCACGGCTGTTGGAATCCGATTTCGGCCTTTCCCGGTTTTCACCGCGCCATGGATGGCCGGTTCCGGTGATCTACGTGCCGGGCAATCACGAATACGACGCAGCCGATTTCGACGAAGTCCACGGCCGGCTGCGCGAACTCTGCGACGCGCTGGATATCGGCTGGCTCGAGCGCGAAACCCGCGTCATCGATGGCGTGCGCTTCATCGGCACCACGCTCTGGGCCGATTTCGACGCCCTCGTCGAGCCGGCCGACACGATGACCGAGGCGCTCAAGAAGCGCGGCAAAGCCATGCGGGCCGCCAACTTCTATCTGGAGAAGGCGGCCACGGTCCGCCACGGCGAGACCTTCCTCGCCGAGCCATTGAGAGAACAGTCGCTGGCATGCCAAGCCTGGCTGCGCGATGCGCTGGCGCAGGACTTCGATGGCACGACGATCGCCATCACCCATTTCGCGCCTACGCTCGCCAGTGCCGATCCGCGCTACGGCCTCACACCGGGCACCGCCGGCTTCTGCAACAACCTCGACGAACTGCTGCCTCGCGCGGATCTCTGGCTTCATGGGCATCTGCACTGCCAGTTCGACTATGTGAAGGACGGCTGCCGCGTGATCGCGAATCCGCTCGGCTACATGTCTAAGGGCGAGCAGGAGAACTTCCGCCCGGACCTCGTCATCGAGGTGCCGCCCCCGCGCCCCAAGGGCTGAGCGCGCTTCAGCGGCCCTTGTCGGTCGGCACGCCCAGGCGCTTGGCGAGGCGTGCGAGATTCCCGCGATCCATCCCCAGCGAGCGCGCCGCGGCTGCCAGGTTGTGATCGTGGCGGCTCAGCGCGGACGCGATGAGCTCACGCTTGAACCCATCCACTGCCTCGCTCATCGGCCCGATGGCTGGCGCCTCCGACGATCCGATTTCTCGCGCTTCGACAGCCTCTGCAAGTGGCCGGACCTGCGGCAGATCAAGGTCCTCCGCCACCAGACTCAGGATGCGCGGCCGCCGCGGCTGCCGGCCAAGCGCCTTCAGCACGCTGCGGCCCAGCAAGTGCTCCAGTTCGCGAACATTGCCCGGCCAGTCGTAGCCGAGCAATGCAGTCTGCGCGCTCGTTTCCAGTCGCAAACCGCCAAGGCCCAGACGCGACCGGTTCTCTTCGAGAAAGAAACCGGCCAAGAGCAGCACGTCCCGCGCCCGTTCGCGCAGCGGCGGCACCTGGAGCGGATAGGCGCTCAGGCGGTGATAGAAGTCCGCGCGCAAGCGCCCCGCACGCACCTCTTCGGCGAGATTGCGATTCGTCGCGGCGATCAGCCGCACGTCCACGTGATGCTCGCGATCGGAACCGAGTCGCTGCAATTGCCCACTCTGGAGCACGCGCAGCAGCTTGGCCTGAACCGGCAGGGCAAGTTCGCCGACCTCGTCGAGGAACAGCGTGCCGCCATCGGCCAGCTCGAACTTGCCGGGCCGCTCGCCCACCGCGCCGGTGAAAGCGCCGCGCACGTGGCCGAAGAGTTCGCTCTCGACCAACGTCTCGGGCAGCGCTGCGCAGTTGAGACTGACCATCGGCCGCGCCGCGCGCTTCGAGGCGGCGTGCAGCGCCTCGGCGACCAGTTCCTTGCCAACGCCCGTTTCGCCCTGGATCAGCACCGTCAGGTCGCTGCCGGCAACCAGCTCGATCTCCTTCTGCAACTGACGCATCGGCGGGCTACGGCCGATCAGCGTGCGTGTGCGCGGTGCGGCCGCAAGGCGATAGCCCTCCGCACGGAGGCTCTCTTGCACGACGCGGGATTCGAGTTGTTCGATATGCCCGGTGACGCTCACGGTCGCCGCAGCGAGGCTGGCAAAGGATTGCAGCGCATCGAGGTCCTGACGCGAGAACCGCTCCGGCGTCAGCGCATCCAGCGTCAGCAGCCCCCAGGGCTTTTCGTCGAGCCGGATCACGCACCCCATGCAGTCGTGCACCGGGAGGTGGCCTTCATGGCCCTCCACCAATCCGTCATAGGGATCGGCGAGCGGACTGTCCGCTGGAAAGCGCAGCGGCCCGGGCGCCTCAAGCAACGAAGCAAATCGTGGATGCTCGTCCACGCGGAAGCGGCGACCGAGCGTGTCGGCACTCAATCCGTCGACGGCGAGCGGCACCAGCCAGCCCTCGTCCAGACGCAGCAGCGCGGCGGCGTCGCAAGGCATGAGGAAGCGCAGCGCCTCCAGCAGCCGGCGATAGCGCTCGGCACCGGGAAGCTCGCGCGCAATGTCGGCCACCAGCGGGATGATGGCCTGGAGCAGTGGCTGGGAGTTCATGTCAATCCGACACGCATGAAGTCAAAACGACAGCATCCTACCGCTGTCAAGAAGACATCACTCCTGCGCAAGTCATTGATTCATAAGGACCGGCCGCCTGGAACGGCGCTTGCAATCTCCTGGGCATCCGCATCTCACTTCAAGGATCTGGTTCCCATGCTCACGACGCAACAGAAAGCCATCATCACCGCCACCGTGCCCCTGCTCGAGACCGGCGGCGAAGCGCTCACGACCCACTTCTACAAGATCATGCTGGGCGAGTTCCCGGAAGTGCGCCCGCTCTTCAATCAGGCGCACCAGAGCAGCGGCGAGCAGCCGCGCGCGCTGGCCAACGGCGTGCTCATGTATGCGCGCAACATCGACCGGCTCGAAGCGCTCGGCGACCTCGCGGGGCAGATCGTCAACAAGCACGTCGCGCTGCAAGTGCAGCCGGAGCACTACCCGATCGTCGGCACCTGCCTGCTGCGCGCGATTCGCGAGGTGCTCGGCGCGGAGATCGCGACCGATGAGGTCATCGCCGCATGGGCCGCTGCCTACCAGCAACTGGCCGACATCCTGATCGGCGCCGAGAAGGCCGCGTATGACGCCAACGAGAAGGCGCCGGGCGGCTGGCGCGGTGCGCGCGATTTCAAGATCATCCGACGCGAAGTCGAAAGCGACGAGATCACCTCGTTCTACCTGGAGCCGGTCGACGGCCAGCCGGTCGTGGACTTCCAGCCCGGCCAATACATCGGGTTGCGTCTGCAGGTGAACGGCCAGGAAGTCCGCCGCAACTACTCGTTGTCGGCAGCGCCGAACGGCAAGACCTACCGCATCAGCGTGAAGCGCGAGAACGGCGGTGTCGCATCGAACCATCTGCACGACGACGTGCAGGAAGGCGCCACGATCGAGTTGTTCCCACCGGCAGGCGCATTCACGCTCACGAACAGCGACCGCCCGCTGGTGCTGATCAGCGGCGGCGTCGGCATCACCCCGACGCTCGCCATGCTCGAAGCTGCGCTGAAGACATCGCGCCCGGTGCACTTCATCCATTGCGCGCGCACGCGCGGCGTGCACGCGTTCCGCCGCACCATCGATGCGCTGGCGCACAAGCATCCGCAGTTGCAGCGCTTCTACTGCTACGAGGAAGCCCCGGCCGACAAGGCCGAGGCGCCGCACGCCGTCGGCCGCATCGACGCGGAAAAGCTCGCGCAATGGCTGCCGGGCGACAAGCGCTCGGTCGAGGCGTATTTCCTCGGACCGAAGCCTTTCATGCAGCAGGTGAAGCGCGCCCTCAGCACGATCGGCGTGCCGGACCAGCAGGCGCGCTACGAGTTCTTCGGACCGGCTTCGGCGCTGGAGTAAGCCCCGCGGTCAGGCGGCTTGCACGCCCGGCCGGCCCGCTTCCACCACGTAGCTCGCCTGCGTCGCGAACGTGGCGCGCTCCTGTACCGGGTGCTCCGTCGTGCGGAACTCGCACTGCATGCGCCCGGGCGTGAGTTCGAAAAGCGCATATCCGCGTTCGTCGCCGCGGGCATGCTTCACGTCGGGGTTGTCGCGGCGCATTCGGTCCATCGATGCCCGACTCGCGCCGCGCGATGTGATCGAGCCGCCGACGAACTCGGTGGCGACGATCGGCGAGGCTCGATCGTTCGGCCGCACACGCAGATCCGCCGCGACATGCCGATGTACATCGCCGCCTAGCACCACGAGATCTCGCGCGCCGGCGCTTTCCGCCCCTTGCAGGAAGCGTCGGCGGGCCTCTGGATAGCCGTCCCAGCCATCGGTCCAGACCTTGCGGCCTTCGGGCGCATCGAAGCCGGTCGCGCTCATCTGCGTGGATTGGCCGACCAGCTTCCATTGCCGCGTCGAGCCTGCGAGCCCCTGCTTGATCCAGCGCTCCTGATCCGCGCCAAGCATCGTGCGCTTCGCATCGTCGAGCTCGGCACATTCGACCAGCGTGCGACCATGGTCGCGCTCCGGATCGGGGCAGGCGTGATGGCTGCGGAATTGCCGGCAATCGAGCGTCCAGAGTTCGGCGAGTCGACCCCAGGCAAAGCGATCGTGGATGCGCATTGCCGCGCCCTGCGGGGGCAGCGCGAGTGGCATGTGCTCGAAGTAGGCCTGGTAGGCCGCCGCACGACGACGCAGGAAGCGTTCGGGCTCGGTGTACGCCGGGTCGCGATCGTCCGCGTAGTCGTTGACGACTTCGTGGTCGTCCCAGGTCAGGATCCACGGATGCGCAGCATGCGCGGCCTGCAGATCGGCATCGCTCTTGTACAGCGCATGGCGGTCGCGGTATTGGTCCAACGTGTGCGGTGTCTTCGTCCCGTGCTGGCGGACTGCGTTGCTCGGGTTGCTGCCTTCGTAGATGTAGTCGCCGACGAACAGCACGAAATCGAGATCGCGCCCGCCGATCTCCCGGTGCGCCGCGTAGTAGCCCTGCTCGTAGTGCTGGCACGAACCCAGCGCGAATCGCATGCGCCTGACATCCGCGCCCTCGGCCGGCGCGGTGCGCGTATGGCCGACCTTGCTCACCGCATTGCCGCAGGTGAAGCGGTACCAGTAGTCGCGCTGCGGCTGCAGGCCCTGCGCGATCACGTGCACGCTGTGCGCGCGCGATGCATCCGTCACCGTTTCGCCGCGCGCGACCGGGCGGCGCAGTTCCGCATCCGCAAAGATCTCGTGCTTCACCACGAGGGCGCTGTCACCGATCGCATCGTCCGCTTGCGAGGGCACGAGTCGCGTCCACAGCACGACGCTGTCCGGCCGCGGCTGCCCGCTGGCCACGCCGAGCCCAAACGGATTCGCAGACCAGCGCGGTGCGCTCTGTGCCCGCGCGCGCAGGGGCGCGGCCATGCTCCCGAGCGCCAGCCAGATCGCGGCGCGATGGAGTTCCCTTCGAGTGATGTTCATGGCCACGATTGTCGGGCTCGCGCCCCTATGATCGGCGCGTGCTCAACGGCTTGTGGCTCGGTTTCTTCCTGACGGCGGCGGTGGCCGCGCTTGGCCGCTGGCTGATCGGCGGCGACGCTGCCGTCTTCGCCGCACTCGTCGAGAGCCTGTTCGCCATGGCCCGCCTCTCGGTCGAGGTGATGGTGCTGCTCTTCGGCACGCTCACCCTGTGGCTGGGCTTCCTGCGGATCGCCGAAGCGGCAGGCATCGTGGACCTGTTGGCGCGCCTGCTCGGGCCGCTCTTCCGACGATTGATGCCCGAGGTGCCGGCCGGTCATCCCGCGCTGGGACTGATCACACTGAACTTCGCGGCCAACGCGCTCGGGCTCGACAACGCGGCCACGCCGATCGGTCTCAAGGCGATGCGCGAGTTGCAGACGCTCAACCCGAGCTCAACGACCGCGAGCAACGCGCAGATCCTGTTCCTGGTGCTCAATGCGTCGTCGCTCACGCTGCTGCCGGTCACGATCTTCATGTACCGCGCGCAGCAAGGCGCGGCCGATCCGACGCTGGTCTTCCTGCCGATCCTGCTTGCAACCAGCGCATCGACGCTGGTGGGCCTGCTCTCGGTCGCTTTCATGCAGCGGCTCCGGCTGTGGGACCCGGTGGTGCTCGCCTACCTGCTGCCGGGCGCGCTGCTGCTGGGCGCGTTCATGGCGTTGCTCGCCACGCTGTCCTCGGCTGCGCTGGCGTCGCTTTCATCGCTGCTCGGCAACCTCACGCTCTTCGGACTGATCGTCATCTTCCTTCTGGCCGGTGCGCTGCGGCGGGTGAAGGTGTACGAGAGCTTCGTCGAAGGCGCGAAGGAAGGCTTCGACGTCGCGAAGAACCTGCTGCCGTATCTGGTCGCGATGTTGTGCGCGATCGGCGCCCTGCGCGCTTCGGGCGCATTGGACATGGCGCTCGAAGGCATCCGCTGGCTGGTCGCACGCACGGGGTGGGACACACGTTTCGTCGACGCGCTGCCGACTGCACTGGTCAAGCCTTTCTCCGGCAGCGCGGCACGCGCGATGCTCATCGAGACGATGAAGAGCCAGGGCGTCGACAGCTTTGCCGCGCGCGTCGCCGCGATCATCCAGGGCAGCACCGAGACCACTTTCTATGTGCTCGCGGTGTACTTCGGCGCAGTCGGCATCCAGCGCGCACGGCATGCAGTGGGCTGCGCGCTGCTGGCTGAACTCGCCGGCGTGGTTGCCGCGATCGCCGTCGGCTACTGGTTCTTCGGCTGAGCAAGCCCGGCGCGTTCGTGCCGGATGGGCCAGAATAGCCGTCTACTTTCCCCCTGCTCCGTGACCGCTCCCGCCCAGGCGAAACCGCCTACCTTCTCGACCGACGAATTCCGCACATCGCTTGGCATGTTCGCCACCGGCGTGACCATCGTCACCGCGCGCTCGGCAAGCGGCGCGCTCATCGGCCTCACCGCGAACTCGTTCAATTCGGTGTCGCTCGATCCCCCACTGGTGCTGTGGAGCCTCGCGCGCAGGGCGGCCTCGATGGCCGCTTTCAGTGCCGGATCGCACTACGCGATCAACATCCTCTCGTCCAGCCAGAAGGATCTGGCGGAGCGCTTTGCATCGAAGAACGTCGATCGCTGGGCGCAGGTCGCCTACACCGAAGGCGTCGGCGGCGCGCCTTTGCTCGAAGGTGCGGCCGCATGTTTCGAATGCTTCAACCGCAGCCGCTACGACGAAGGCGATCACGTGATCTTCGTCGGCGAGGTCGAGCGCTGCACCCACATCCCCGGCGCTTCGCCATTGCTCTTTCACGGCGGACGCTTCTACACCGAGCACCCGCTTTGAAGGCCCGCACGCGCGCCCGATGCCTGATCGCGGCGATGGCTGCGAGCGCGAGCGTCCAGGTCGCGTACGGCGCGGACGAAGCGCGGACCAATTTCTTCGACGACCCTTTCTTCCAGATGTCGTCCGGCCTTGCGGGCTGCCCTGCACCGCTCGGGCCGCTCTACACGCAGGCCGAGGTTCGCTCGCAGATGCATGCCCGCCTCGAACGCGGCACGAGCTGCTGGCTCGAAGGCCGCTGCAAGGACAGCAACGCCTACCGTTACGACAAGACCATCGCGCCGCAGGTACGCAAGGCGCTCGACGGCGTCTCGGGCGTGCGCCGCGGCAGCGTATGGGTGATGGTGCAGCGGCGCTGGATCTACCTGCAGGGCTGCGTTCCAGACAGGCGCACGCGCGAGCGGCTCGAGAAAAGCGCGCGCGCGGTGCCCGATGTGGAGAACGTAGTCAACGACCTCATGATCGGAACGCGCGACAAACCTGGCTATCCGCTCGCCTCGCCCTGAGCCGCGCCAACAAAGACAACGAACAAGAAGAGACAAACACCGAATGACCGACCGCAAGGACCACCTCGACTCCCGCGCCACCGCCCTCCTCCTCGCCTGCTGCGCCTTCTGGGGACTGCAGCAGATCCTGATCAAGACCACCGTCGCCGAAGTGCCGCCGCTATGGCAGGCCGCCATCCGCATGAGCGGCGCGGTCATGCTGCTGTGGCTGTGGTGCCGCTGGCGGGGCGTTCCGCTGTTCGAGCGCGATGGCACCTTGAAGGGCGGGCTGCTCGCCGGTGCGCTGTTCGCAGGCGAGTTCACCTGCATCTACCTCGGGCTGCAACGCACCAGCGCGTCGCGGCTCACCGTGTTTCTCTACACCTCGCCCTTCGTCGTCGCGCTGCTGTTGCCGCGCTTCGTGCGATCGGAACAGCTGCGCGGCGTTCAATGGATCGGCCTCGCGATTGCCTTCTGCGGCGTGGTGCTGGCCTTCAGCGAGAGCTTCGGCCACAGCACTTCGGGGCAGCTCCATGGCGATGCGCTGGCGCTGATGGCCGGCATTCTCTGGGGGCTGACGACGCTGGCGATCCGCACCACGCGGCTCGCAACCGCCAGTGCGGAGAAGGCGCTCTTCTATCAAATCGCCGTCACGGCGCTGATCCTGCCGGTGCTGTCGCTTGCGCTGGGCGAGCAATGGGGCTTCTCGTATTCGGGCTACGCCTGGTTCTCGATCGCGCTTCAGACGGCGATCGGGGCTTTCGCGAGCTACCTCGCGTGGATGTGGATGTTGCGGCACTATCCGGCGACGCGCATTTCGTCGTTCACCTTTCTCACGCCGCTCTTCGCGCTGGTGTTTGGCGTGGTGCTGCTGTCGGAGCCGCTCACGCTGCAGTTGATGCTTGCGCTGGCTGGCGTGGCACTGGGCATCGTGCTGGTCAACCGGCGGGTATGAAACCATGAAATTCCAGCCCATCCTGGACGCGATCGACCGAGAGATCCGGCCCTTGCTGGGCGCGGAAGGCGCTGTCGCGAGCTACATCCCCGCGCTCGCGCGCGTGCCGGCAACGCAGTTCGGCATCGCGCTGCACACGCGCGAAGGCGTGGAAGCATGCGCGGGCGACGCATCGACGCCGTTCTCGATCCAGAGTATTTCCAAGCTGTTCACGCTCACACTCGCCATGCGCTACCTCGGCGATGCGCTCTGGGAGCGCATGGGTCGCGAGCCTTCGGGCAACCCGTTCAATTCGCTGGTGCAACTCGAGCATGAACAAGGCAAGCCGCGCAATCCCTTCATCAACGCCGGCGCCATCGCGGTTGCAGACCGTCTCGTGAGCCGGGGCCACGCCAAGGCCGAGCTGCTGGCCTTCATGTCGGACCTCTGCGGCGAGGCCGTCCAGTTAGACGAGGAAGTCGCTGCTTCTGAAGCGGCGACGGGCTTTCGCAACATCGCGCTGGCCAACTTCATGAAGAGTTTCGGCAAGATCGACAACGCGGTCGGCGAGGTGCTGGCGCTGTACTTCAACCAGTGCGCGATCCACATGGACTGCCGGCAGCTCGCGCGGGCGTCGGCCTTCCTGTGCCGCGACGGCGCGCACCCGTTTGACGGCAAGCCCGAGATCACCACCGAACGCCACACGCACCGCATCAATGCGCTGATGCTCACCTGCGGCACCTACGACGCAGCCGGCGACGTGGCCTTCTCGATCGGCCTGCCCTGCAAGAGCGGCGTGGGCGGTGGCATCGTCGCGGTGGTGCCGGACCAGCTCACGTTGTGCGTGTGGTCGCCGGCGCTGGATGCGACGGGCAATTCGCTGCTCGGGCTGAAGGCGCTCGAACTGTTCGTGGCGAAGACCGGGCTTTCGATCTTCTGAGGATTCCGCTCAGGACTTGCGCGTCGATTCGCGCACGATGAGTTCGGGCCGCAGGACCACCGTGGAGGCCGAGAGCGACTTGCCGTCGATCTCGTCGAACAGCATCTCCGCAGCGCGCCAGCCAAGCTCGCGGTGCGGCAGGCGGATGGTGGTGAGCGGCGGGTTCACCATGTCGACAAGCGGCATGTCGTTGTGCCCGGTGATGGAGATGTCGCGCGGCACCTCGATGCGACGCTCGCGCAGCACGTCGTAGGCGCCGAGCGCGACGAGGTCGTTGCAGCACACCACCGCATCGGGCCGCTCGTTCTCGTCCAGCAACTTGCGCATCGCGGCGGCGCCGGCTTCGCGGGAGTAGCCCTCGCATTCGGCGACGCAGGCCATCTCAAGCCCTCGATCGCGCAGCGCCTGCTCGACGCCCTGGCGGCGCGCCACGCCGGTCGGGACGTCCTGCGGGCCGGCCAGGTGCGCGATGCGGCGATGGCCCGTCGCGACAAGGTGATCCACCGCGAGCTTCATCGCGAGTCGGTCATCGCTGACCACCGCCGGGAGGCGGCCGCTTTCGTCGGCACGGTTCACGAGCACCGCGTGCATGCGCTCCCTGGCGATGAAATCCACCAGCGGATCGTCGCGCGTGGCGATCGCCATCACGAGCCCGTCCACGCGCTGCGCGAGCATGCGCTCGACGATGGGCTGCGCCAGCACATGGTCGGCCACGTTGGCGACGAAAACGAAGAAGCCGCGCGCCGCAGCACTGGCTTCGATGCCTTGCAGGATCGGCGGAAACACCGGGTTGGTGATGTCGGGCAGCAGCACGCCGATGGTCTGCGTGCGCCCGGTACGCAGCGCCGACGCCGCGCGGTTGGGCCTGTAGCCGAGCCGCTGCGCCGCCTCTTCAACGGACCGCAGCACCTCGGCGCTGATGAGGCCGCGCTTGTCCGGATTGAGCGCGCGCGACACCGTCGACACATGCACGCCCGCCGCCTGGGCGACGTCGCGAATGGTGACGGTGGAAGACTGGTTTGGGCGCATTGATGCAAACGTTTGGTTTCGCGAAGTCCCTGCTCAAGACCCATACCTGATAGGGGTCGAGGGAATTCCCGGATTCTATGCGCCCGCTGGAAAATCGAATAATATGCAAACGATTGCAGCAACCTTTTCCCACCATGAACATCGTCACCACCCCAGATTCGGTGCTCGAGATGGCGACTCGCGCCATGGACCGCACCCCTGATCCGCGTCTGCGCACCGTCATGCAGTCGCTCACGCGCCACCTGCATGCCTTCGTGCAGGAAGTGAAGCTGACCGAAGAGGAGTTCGAGCGCGCGCTCGGCTTCATCGTCGCCATCGGGCAGGCCAGCGGCGAGAAGAAGAACGAGGTCGTGCTCGCCGCTGATCTGCTCGGCGTGTCGACGCTGGTCGCACTGCTCAACAACCAGGACCCGCAGGGCGAATCGCCCGCCGCGCTGCTCGGGCCGTTCTGGCGCGCGAACGCGCCGGTGTGCGATTCGGGCGAGAGCATCGCGCGCTCGGAAACGCCCGGCATCCCGCTCGAAGTCTCGGGCACGGTGCGCAACGCAGGCGGCCAGCCGATCGCGGACGCGACGGTCGACGTGTGGCAGGCGTCGCCGGTCGGGCTCTACGAGAACCAGGACGAGTCGCAGGAAAACATGAACCTGCGCGGCCGCTTCAAGACCGACCGCGAAGGCCGCTTCCATCTCAGGACCGTGCGGCCCGCCGGCTATCCCGTGCCCACCGATGGGCCCTGCGGCGAGTTGCTCAGCGCGCAGCAGCGGCACCCCAACCGGCCGGCGCACCTGCACTTCATGGTGAGCAAGCCGGGGCACAAGGTACTAATCACGCAGGTCTTCGCGGACGACGACGAGAACCTGGAAAGCGATCCGGTCTTCGGCGTCACGCGCCGGCTGATCGGCCGCTTCGAGCCGCAGGAAGGCGCGAACCACGCCACGCTGCAGCACGACTTCGTGCTGGAACCAGGCGAAATGAAGTTCCCGCACCCACCGATACCTTGAATCCGAACTCCTTTCTCGATTTCAACTTTCTCAGGACTTCATGAGCTTCGAACCCACATCCCGACTCGACGGCAAGGTCGCAGTCATC
Organism: Variovorax sp. Sphag1AA; assembly: GCF_014192575.1. Taxonomy (GTDB): domain Bacteria; phylum Pseudomonadota; class Gammaproteobacteria; order Burkholderiales; family Burkholderiaceae_C; genus Variovorax. The sequence continues at coordinate 89,884 of NZ_JACHYC010000006.1, forward strand.
ACCGGCGGACTCGGCGCCATCGGCTATGCCACGGCACGCCGACTCGCGACGCTCGGCGCGACCTGCGTGCTGCTGCATCGCAAAGGCGATGACGGCGCCGCGCGTGCTGCCGCATTGCCTGGCGGAAACGCACAGCGCCATTCGGCGACCCGCGCCGACATCGTCGATACGCAGAGCCTGCGCAAAGCGGCTGCGGAAGTGCAGTCCACGTACGGCCGCTGCGACATCCTCGTGAACAGCGCCGGCCACACGCAACCGGTGCCCGCCGCCGATCTCGAAGCGCTGACCGACGAACTCATCGACGACCTGATGCGCGCCAATTTCCGCGGCGTGTTCGCGACCATCCGCGTGTTCGCACCGCTGCTCAAGGCAAGCGGCGACGCATTGGTGGTCAACGTCTCGTCCATTGCCGGATTCACCGGCGTGGGCAGCAACCTCGCATACGTTGCAGCGAAGGCCGGACTCGATGTGGTGGGCGATGCACTCGCCAAGGCGCTCGCACCTGCAGTGCGCGTGGTGTCGGTATCACCGGGGGCGGTCGAATCGGCCTTCGTGCCGGGGCGCGGCGATGACTTCAAGGCCAAGATGGCCACGACCACGCCGCTCGGCCGCATCGGCTCGCCGGAAGACGTCGCGGGCGCGATCGAAGCACTCGCAACCACGATGCGTTTCGTCACCGGCACGCGCATCGTCGTCGACGGAGGGCGCCACTTGTGAACGCGAAGACCCTCATCACCTGCGCGGTCACGGGCAACCTCGTGAAGCCCGACCAGACTCCGCACCTGCCGATCACGCCCACGCAGATCGCCGACGAATGCCTCGCAGCGGCAGAGGCCGGCGCGGGCCAGGTGCACATCCATGTGCGCGACCCGAAGACCGGACGGCCTTCGATGGAAGTCGACCTCTACCGTGAAGTGGTCGACCGCATCCGCCGCAGCAACCGCGACCTGATCATCAATCTCACGACCGGCCCGGGCGGCCGCTTCGTCCCGAGCGAAGACGATCCGAAGGTCGCCGCGCCGGGCAGCACGCTGCTGCCGCCGGAGAAGCGTGTCGAGCACATCGCGCTGATCAAGCCCGATGTGTGCTCGCTCGACCTGAACACGATGAACTCGGGCCCCGATGTGGTCATCAACACGCCGAAGAACGTGCGCCGCATGGCAAAGGTGATGCGCGAAGCCGGCGTGAAGCCCGAGCTGGAAATCTTCGATTCGGGCGACATCCACCTGGCGCTCGACCTCATCGCGGATGGCACGCTGGATGGCCCCGGCATGTGGACCTTCGTGCTCGGCGTGAAGTACGGCTTCATGCCGACGCCGCAGACCGTGCTGTATGCGCGCGACATGCTGCCGCGCGGCGCGTTCTGGAGCGCCTTCGGCATCGGCCGCATGGAGTTCCCGATCGTCGCGCAGGCATGGCTGCTCGGCGGCAACGTGCGCGTGGGCATGGAAGACAACATCTATCTGGAGAAGGGCGTGCTTGCACAGAGCAATGCGCAGCTCGTCGCGAAGGCGCGAGACATCATCGAGAGCCTGGGCGGGGAGATCGCCACGGCTCGTGAAGCACGCACGATGCTCGGACTCGGGGAGGCACGCCAATGAGCGCAGTGATGGCAGAGAACGACCGGGCACTTGCGCTGCGCGTGAGCCAGAAGGCAGCCCATCTCGACGAACTGCGGCTCGAAGCTGCGCCGCAACCGCAACCGGCTGCCAAGCCCGGCTTTGCGGTCGTCAGGGTCTGCGCCGCTGCAGTGAACCCCAGCGACGTGAAGGCGACGCTGGGCATCATGCCGCAGGCCGTGTGGCCTCGCACACCGGGCCGCGACTTCGCGGGCGTCGTGGTCGATGGGCCCAGCGAGTGGGTCGGCCGCGAGGTCTACGGTTCGGGCGGCGACGTGGGCATCACGCGCGACGGCTCGCATGCGCGATTCATCGTGCTGCCCGTGGGAGCACTGCGCGACAAGCCGCGCGGCATCTCGATGGATGAAGCCGGTGCGGTCGGCGTGCCTTTCGTGACCGCCTACGAAGGCTTCCGCCGCAGCGGTATGCCGCGCGAAGGACAGACCGTGCTGGTGCTCGGTGCGAACGGCAAGGTCGGCCAGGCGGCCGTGCAGCTCGCTGCACAGGGTGGCGCGCGCGTCATCGCGGTGCAGCGGCGCGCAGGGCCGTTCGAGGGCTTCGCGTGCGCGCCGGTCGACGTGATCGATGCGCGCCATGGCGAGGTCGCCGCGCGCGTTCGCGAGCTCACCAACGGCCGCGGCGTGGACATTGCCTACAACACCGTCGGCAGCGCCTACTTCGATGCCGCGAACAAGTCGATGGCCAAGGGCGCGACGCAGATCTTCATCTCCACGCACGACCGCGCTGTGCCCTTCGACATCTTCGCGTTCTACCGCGGCATGCACACCTACGTGGGCATTGACTCGCTGGCGATGGACTGCATTGCATCCACCGCGCAGCTCGACGCGATGCGCGAGGGCTTCGAGCGCGGCACGCTCAAGCCCTTCCCGGTGGCGCGCGCCTACGCGCTCGACGAGGCGATCGACGCCTACCGGCTGGTGCTCTCGGGCAGCACCGACCGCGTCGTGCTGCGCCCCTGAGAACACACGGAGGAGACAAGCCATGCACGTGACCCGGTTCGACGAAGCGCCCACCTACGAGGCGCCCAACCACTTCGACATGCGATGCCTGCGCCTGCAGGGCAAGGAGGCCGGCCCGTCGACGCAAATGTGGATGGGCATGAGCCAGCTCCTGCCCGGCGGCCACACCACGCTCGACGGCTCGCCGATCGAAAAGCTCTACCTCGTGCTCGAAGGGCGCCTGACGGTCGTCGGCGAACTCGAAGGGCAACGCGACGAGCAGGAGCTCGGCCCCTACGACAGTTGCCGCTTCGCGCCTGGTGAGAAACGGCAGCTGGTCAACCGCACCAACCGGCCCGCGCTGGTCGCGCTGGTGATGGCGAACGCCCCACCGGCCTGAGCCGGACCTACAACGATTCCAACGGAGACAAGACATGACGACATTCATCCCCGGCCGGCGCAGCCTGATCGCGGCCTCGCTCGCCCTCCTCGCCTTCGGCGGCGCGCATGCGCAGGGTGACTGGCCTCGCGGGCAGACCATCAAACTGATCGTGCCCTTCACCGCGGGCAGCGGCACCGACATCGTGGCGCGGCTCGTCGCCGAGAAGCTCGGCCCCGCGCTCGGCACCAGCGTGATCGTCGACAACAAGCCAGGCGCGGGCGGCACGCTCGGCGCGACGCAGGTCGCGAAGGCGCCGGCGGATGGCTACACGCTGCTGATTCATTCGGCAGGGCACCTGGTCAACCCGGCGATCTATCCGAACCTCTCCTACGACACGCTCAAGGACTTCGCCGGCATCACGCCACTCGCAAGCCTGCCGAATGTGCTGGTGACGCCGCCCGGCCGCTTCGCCGACGAGAAGGACCTCGTTGCCCAGGTCAAGGCCAAGCCGGGTGGTTTCAACTACGCATCGGCCGGCAACGGCTCGGCCACGCACATGAATGCGGAGGTCTTCCGGCTCGCCGCAGGACTCCAGGCGCAGCATGTGCCCTTCCGCGGCACCCCCGAGGCGATGACCGAAGTGATGGGCGGCCGCGTCGACTGGTTCTTTGCGCCGATGGTCTCGGCGCTGCCGCTGATCAAGGATGGACGGCTCAAGGCGCTCGCGGTTGGCACGGGCAAGCGCTCCGCGGTGCTGCCGGACATCCCGACCACGGTCGAAGCCGGCGTTCCTGGCTCCGAGTACCTGTTCTGGGTCGGTCTATTCGCGCCCGCGAAAACGCCGCGGCCGATCGTCGATCGGGTGCAGGCGGAAGTGAGCAAGATCATGGCATCGCCGGATCTGAAGGAGCGTCTCGACAAGCTCGGCGCGGAGCCGTTCACGATGCCTTCGGCGCAGTTCGACAAGTTCCTTGCCGATGAGACGGCGAAAGCGCAGCAGGTGGCGAAGGCAGCAGGCATCAAGGTCGATTGACCGCGCGCGGGGCGGCGGTCTACGCTCGGCCATGCCTTCGATCTACGCCGCCCTCCTCTTTCTCCACATCCTCTCCGCCGCCTACTGGGTCGGCGGCATGGCGCTGATGCACTTCGCGGTGCGGCCGTCGGCGGTTGCCACGCTCGAACCGCCGCAGCGGCTGCCGTTTCTCGCGGCGACTCTGGAGCGCTTCTTCGTCGGCGTATCGACCGCGATCGCGCTGCTGCTCGCGACCGGCCTCGGCATGGTCTGGCTCGCAGGGGGATTCGCGAACGTGCGATGGAATGTGCACGCGATGCTCGCGCTCGGGCTCGTGATGATGGCGATCTACCTGCACATCCGCTTCGCGCCGTTTCCGCGACTGCGAAATGCGGTGGCCGCGCGCACCTGGCCGGTGGCGGCGTCGAACCTCAACACGATCCGTAAGCTGGTGGAGCTCAACCTGGTGCTCGGCGTGATCGTGTTCGCGCTTGCGGTGATGGGTCGCGCAATCTGATGCGCAGCGCCACAATGCCGCGATGAACAAACGCGACTTCCTCGGCAAGGCGGCAATGGCCGGCCTGCTCCCTGCCGTCACCTCCGCTTCTGCAATCGCCGCGCCTTCGGCGTTGAAAGGACCCGGCCTGCTCACCATCAGCGGTGCGGTCGGCAAGTCCAATCGCGGCGCGGTCGATCCGGCACTCGACCAGATGTTCGTCAAACACGGCATCCAGTTCGAGAAGGCCTATGTGTTCGACTCCGAAGGGCTTCACCGCCTGCCAACGGTGCAGATCCGCCCGACGCTCGAATACGACGCGAAGAAGCACACGCTCGTCGGCCCTCTGCTGAGCACGGTGCTCGAGGAAGCGGGCGTGACGGGCGGCAAGGAGACCCAGCTCTTCCTGCGCGCAGTCGACGGCTACGTGGTGCCGCTGAACCTCGCCGATGCGCGCAGCTACCGCATGATCGTCGCGACCGAGATCGACGGCGCACCGCTCTCACTCGGCGGGCTCGGCCCGCAGTGGGCGGTGTACGAGGCCGACACGCTCGCCGCGTTCAAAGACAAGCCGCTCAAGGAGCGCTTCGCGCTCTGCCCCTGGGGCATCTACAGCATCGACGTGCGAAAGGCCTGAAGCGCAACTAGCGCTGCGCGAAGGCCGAAAGGACCTTCAGCACCGTCGCGGTCGCGCCATCGAGTGCCGGTTTCGGCCGGTGCGCAATACCGAGGTGACGCGTGAGCTTCGGGCTCAGCGGCAACACCTGCAACCGCTCGTTGAACTCCGGGCCAACCGGCTGATGCACCGGCAGCACTGCCGCGCCGTACCCCGCCGCGACCAGGCTGCGCATCGCGGCATCGAAGTTGAGTTCGATGCGCGGGCGAGGCGATTCGCCGGCCGCCGCGAACCATTCCATGGTCAGTCGGTACATGTGCGTGGTCGCGTCGTTGAAGATCAGCGGCCGACCCGCCAGCCAGCGCGGCGTGATGCGTTTGGGCGCATCCCATTTCTTCGGGACGAAAGCCATCATTGGCTGGCTGCGCCATCGCGTGACCACCAGGTCGCGCATCGGCGGCTGCGGGACCGCGACGAGGCCCACGTCCAGCGTGCCCATCGCAAGACGCGACATGGTCTCGGACGAACCGAGGATGCTCACTTCGACATCGATGCCCGGGTGCTCCTGCTCGAGCGCTTCGAGTACCTGCGGCAGGAGCTCGACCACCACGCCGGTCGAGGTGCCCAGCCGGACGCGGCCGAGCCGTCCTTCGGCCTGACGGCGAACCACGTCGATGGCGTCATCGGCATCGCGCAGCAGCTTCCGCGCACGGTCGACCAACGCAGCGCCGGCGGCCGTTGGCGTGATGCGGCGCGCACCGCGCACCAGCAGGCGCGCATCGAGGCGCGATTCGAGTTCGCTGATGTGCAGGCTCACCGTGGGCTGCGCCAGATGCAGCGCGTTGGCCGCTGCGGAAAAGGTGCCGAGGTCGACGATAGACACCAGCGTGCGAAGCTGGTCGAGGTTGAGATGACGCATCAGGAAAGCTGATTGGAGTTCACAGAATTCTCAACTTCCACAATATCACGCCGGCTTGCAAGATCGTGCTCCATCCAAGGAGCCTCTCATGCAAACGCCCAAGCCCGCATTCTTCGCAGCCGTTCTGGAGATGATCCGCAACGCGCGCCGCGTGCGGCAGGATCACCGTCTGCTGCGCGCAATGAGCGAGCGCGACCTGCGTGACCTCGGTGTAGGCCGCAGCGAGATCCCGGCGCTGCTCAGCGATGCTGCGGCGCTGTCGAATGTGCCGTACAGCCGTGCGCGGTGTGCTGCGGCTGTTCCGCCAGCAATGCCGCGGTAACACCGTTGGTCCAGCCGAAGCCATCCTGCAACGGGTATTCGCCGCCATGGCCGCCTCGGGTGTCGTCCTGCTCGACGCGGCGCAGCGCGTACTTTTCGACCAGCTTGCCTTCGCGCTCGTAGAGCGCGGCCACCGTCGCAAGCCAGCGGTGCGAAATGGTCCGCGAAAGGTCGTGGCACCCGTGGTCGGCGAATCCACGCACTGCCATCCATTGAAGCGCGGCCCAACCGTTGGGTCGGTCCCACTGCTGGTCGCTCGCGCATTCGGTGGTTGAAAGACCGCCGGGTGCAAGCAGCCGGTTGACGACGGTTGCCGCGAGCGCCTGCGCATGCGCCGGCTCCGCGGCACCGACGAACAGCGGCGTCACGCAGGCCGCCGTGAGGCAATCGCGCCGTTGGTCGAGTCGCCAGTCGTAGTCGAAGTAAGCGCCCTGGGCGTCATCCCAGAAGAGCGCCGTCATGGCCGCCTTGCGCGCTTCGGCCATTTCGGCAAAGGCTGCGGCAGTTGCCGTGTCACCCGATTGCTTCGCCAGCGCGGCGATCTTCGTTTCGAGCTTGAAGAGGAAGGCGTTGAGATCCACCGGGAGGATGTCCGTGGTGCAGATGCTCGCCAGCGATGGAGCGGTGCCGGCGCGCACGTGGGTCCTGCTGCGCTCCTCGGCACATGGCTCCGGCGCGCGCAGCCACCGCGTGCTGAAGTCCCAGCCCGATTCGCAAGCGGCACGGATGTGGCGGTAGACCTCTGCGGGATCGCGCCCGCACGACTGCGCAGTCGTCACGTCCTCGATCCACGATTCCTCGCGCGGCGTGTCGCGTTCGTCCCAGTAGCGGTTGAGCAGCGCGCCGCCCGGCAGCCGCACCACGCGGCGGACGGCCTGCCCGTCGACGAGACCCTCGGCGCCGGCCATCCAGAACGCATGTTCCTTGCGAAGCTGCGGCAGGCAATCGGCTTCTTCGATGACGCCGCGCAGCTGCGCCAGCTCGACCATCAGCGCGAACACCGGCGGCTGGGACCGGCTCAGGTAGTAGCTGCGATTGCCGTTCGGCACATGGCCGTAGGTGTCGATGAGGTAGGCGAAGTTCTCCACCATGTCACGGATCAGCGGCGCGTGACGTTCCGCAGTCAGGCCGAGCATGGTGAAGTACGAGTCCCAGTAGTAGATCTCGCGAAAGCGTCCGCCCGGCACGAGGTAGGCGTGCGGCAGTTGCAGCAGCGACGAACGTGGCGGATGCGCAGCAGGATGTCGCGTGAGCACTCTCCACAGATCGTCGATGTGCGCGGCGATCGGCTGGCCGGGCACCGATACGTAGTCGGAATGCGGCTGCTCGATCACGTCGAAATGATGGCGCACGAAGGCGCCGAGGTCGAATGCGGGTTGCGTCGACTGGGCGCGATACGCCGCGAGGATGTCTGCGGGCTCGCCGCGCGGTGCGCAGTCGACGAAGCTCTTGCTGTCAGTGAAGACGTGATTCGTCTGGACTGCGGTGAAGAGCTCTTCGTAGCGGTCCGCCGGTGTGAGCGTGTCGGGTGCAGGCGCGGCGGCGGCGCGCGACGTGCGCTGCGCGCCGGCCGTGCCCGCGCCGGTCACACCACGCCTGCGTCGCGCAATGCTGCGCGGCGTTGTTCGTCGATGCCCAGTTCGGCCAGCACCTCGTCCGTGTGCTGCCCGAGCGCCGGCGGCGCGTAGCGCAGCACGGGCGGCGTGGACTGGAGCCGCAACGGACTTGCCACGCCCGCGATGCTCTCGATGCCGTCGCCCGCATCGCGCGGCAGCGTCACTGCAAGGCCGCGCGCCTTGACCTGCTCGTCCTGGAAGGCCTGCCCTATGTCGTTGATCGGGCCGCAGGGCACGGCCTTGTCTTCGAGCAGCGCGATCCACTCGGCCGTGGTGCGGGTGCGCGTGACCTCTTCCATCTGCGGGATCAGCACCTCGCGATGGCGCACGCGCAGCGTGTTGGTCGCGAAGCGCGGATCGGCGGCCCAATCGGCATGCCCCGCCGCTTCGCAGAAGCGCGCGAACTGGCCGTTGTTGCCGATCGCCAGCAGCATCGAGCCGTCCTTGGTGTGGAAGTCCTGATAGGGCGCAAGGCTCGGGTGCGTATTGCCCTGCCGCTGCGGCGGGATGCCGGTGTTGAGGAACGCGCTCGCCTGGTTCGCGAGGATCGCCATGCCGACGTCGAGCAGCGCCATGTCGATGTGCTGGCCTTCGCCGGTGCGGTGACGCACTTCGAGGGCAGCAAGAATCGCGGTGCTCGCGTACACGCCGGTGAAGAGATCGGTCAGCGCAACGCCCACGCGCAGCGGGCCGCCACCGGGCACATCGTCGGGACGGCCAGTGATGCTCATCATCCCGCTGGTGGCCTGGATCATCAGGTCGTAGCCGGCGCGGTTCGCATGCGGACCGTCATGGCCGAAGCCGGTCACGCTGCAGTAGATGAGGCGCGGGTTGACGGCGCGCAGGCTCTCGTGGTCGAGGCCGTACTGCTTGAGTCCGCCCGTCTTGAAGTTCTCCACCACGATGTCGCTCTGAGCGGCCATCTGCCTGAGCAGCGCCTGTCCGTCAGGCGTCGCCATGTCGATGGTGACCGAGCGCTTGTTGCGGTTGCAGGCGGTGAAGTAGGTCGCCTGGTTCGTGTCGTTGCCCTCGGCATCCTTCAGGAAGGGCGGACCCCAGGTGCGCGTGTCGTCGCCCACGCCGGGGCGCTCGATCTTGACGACATCCGCACCCAGGTCCGCGAGGATCTGGGTGCACCACGGCCCCGCGAGCACGCGGGACAGGTCGAGGACCTTGATGCCCGCGAGGGCACCTTGCGTGGCGGTGGGCGCTGTCATCAGTTGGCGAAGGCCGCGATGCCGGTCTGCGCGCGACCCAGGATGAGCGCATGGATATCGTGCGTGCCTTCGTAGGTGTTGACCACTTCGAGGTTGACCAGGTGACGCGCCACGCCGAATTCGTCGCTGATGCCGTTGCCACCCATCATGTCGCGGGCGAGGCGCGCGATGTCGAGCGCCTTGCCGCACGAATTGCGCTTGAGCAGCGAGGTGACTTCGACCGATGCGGTGCCTTCGTCCTTCATGCGGCCGAGGCGCAGGCAGCCTTGCAGGCCCAGCGTGATTTCGGTCTGCATGTCGGCAAGCTTCTTCTGGATGAGCTGGTTGGCTGCGAGCGGACGGCCGAACTGCTTGCGCTCCATCGTGTAGGTGCGGGCACGGTGCCAGCAGTCTTCAGCCGCACCGAGCGCACCCCAAGAGATGCCGTAGCGCGCGCTGTTGAGGCAGGTGAACGGACCCTTGAGGCCCTGCACTTCGGGGAAGGCGTTCTCTTCGGGGCAGAACACGTTGTCCATGACGATTTCGCCGGTGATCGAAGCGCGCAGACCGACCTTGCCGTGGATCGCTGGAGCGCTCAGGCCCTTCATGCCCTTTTCGAGCACGAAGCCGCGGATCGGGCCGACAGTGCCGGACTCGGAGACTTCCTTGGCCCACACCACGAACACGTCGGCGATCGGGCTGTTGCTGATCCACATCTTGGCGCCGCTGAGCGAATAGCCGCCCGGCACCTTCTTGGCGCGGGTGACCATGCTGCCGGGGTCGGAGCCGTGGTCGGGTTCGGTCAGGCCGAAGCAGCCGATGAATTCGCCGGTGGCGAGCTTGGGAAGGTACTTCTGCTTTTGCGCTTCGGTGCCGAATTCGTTGATCGGCACCATCACCAGCGAGCTCTGCACGCTGGCCATCGAGCGGAAGCCCGAATCGACGCGCTCGACTTCGCGGGCGATCAGCCCGTAGCAGACGTAGTTGAGGCCGGGGCCGCCGTATTGCTCGGGGATCGTCGGGCCCAGCAGGCCGAGGGCGCCCATCTCGCGGAAGACGGCCGGGTCGGTTTCACCCTTGCGGAAACCCTCGATCACGCGCGGTGCGAGGCGCTCCTGGCAGTAGGCATTGGCTGCGTCGCGCACCATGCGCTCTTCGTCGGTGAGCTGTTGATCGAGCAGGAGGGCGTCGTCCCATTGAAAGCGGGCGTTCTTGATGGCCATGTGAGGTCTCCGGGGGGAAAAGTGCGGGAAGCGAAAGTGCTTGGGTCGGCCGTCATCGTAAGCGCGCCGCAGGGGGAGCGCAAACGATGATTCAACACCCAGTTATGCGTTTTGCGAACGTCATAGGACAATGCGCCAGCGCCGTTTCATTGAATGAACGCGCCGTTCAACTATGTAGGCTCCGCATACCATGCGCCGCAAGATCCCTTCGACACAGTCGCTCATCTGCTTCGAGGCCGCCGCGCGGCACGAGAGCTATACCCGCGCCGCGCAGGAGCTCGCGCTCACGCAGAGTGCGGTGTCGCGCCAGATCACCGCGCTGGAGGACTTCCTCGGCATCGCCCTCTTCCGCCGCACGCGGCACGGCGTGGCGCTGACGCCGGCCGGCGCCGACTACTCACGGCAGATCGCGCGCCAGCTCGACACCATGGAGCGCGACACGCTCGACGCGATGGCGCGGCAGGGCCAGGGCGGATCGCTGCAGCTCGCGGCCGTGCCGACCTTCGCGACACGCTGGCTCATTCCGCGCCTGCCGGATTTCGCGGCGAGGTATCCGGACATCACGGTGCACATCGAGACACGCACGCGGCCCTTTCTCTTCAACGACACGCCGTTCGATGCCGCGATCTACGCCGGCACCGCGACGCAGACCGCCAACTGGGCGGGCACGAAGTCCACCGTGCTGATCGAGGAAGACGTGATTCCGGTCTGCAGCCCCGCGCTGCTTGCAGGCCGCAAGCCGCTGTCGCCGTCGGCGATTGCCCGCATGCCGCTCCTGCAGCAGAGCACGCGCCCCGACGGCTGGCGGCAGTGGTTCGATGCGCAGAACGTCGATGCGCCGCGCGCGCACAGCGGGCCGCGCTACGAGCTGTTCTCGATGATCGCCATCGCCGCTGCGCACGGCCTGGGCGTGGCGCTGATGCCCACCATCGCGATCCAGAACGAACTGGCGCGCGGCGAACTCGTCATTGCCTGCGAGCGCGCCCTGCGCGGCGAGCGGAGCTACTACCTCGTGACACCCGCCGTCGACGACGAGCGGCCGGCCCTCACGCTTTTTCGCGCCTGGCTGCTCGCGCAGGCGGGCGCGACGGCTTCGCAGCCGGCTTCTGCGCGGCCGCCATCGCGGCCAGCCCCGCCATCACGTAGCACATGAGCTCCTCGGCGAGGCCTTCGCTGTCCTTGCCGATCGCGGGCAGCAGCTTCGCCGGGATTTCCTTCGGGATGATCATGATCGCGAGGCACGGCAGTAGCGCGAAGACGACGCCGCGCTGAGCGCTCGGATGTTCGGGCGGCAGCCCCATCACCGCACTCACCAGCCCGCGCATGAACTGCGACTTGGGCCGCACGGCCTTCTCGATCAAAGCGGGCATCGCCGCGGAGGGCGTCATGATTTCGCGCAGCACCACGCGGAAGCCCCACGACGCATTCGCGTTGGTGGCGAAGCGCACAAAGTGCGTCAACACCGTGCGCAGCTTGGTCTCCGGGTCGTCGATGTGCTCGACCATCGCCATCAGGTCTTCCAGCCCGATCAACTGCTGGTGTGCCGCAATCAACACCGCTTCATAGAGGCCGTCACGGCTGCCGAAGTGATAGTTGACCGACGCGAGCGGCACGCCCGCGCGCTCGCAGATCTCCTTGCTCGTGGCCTCGGCGAGGCCGCGTTCGGCGAAGACCTTGCCCGCCGTCTCGATGAGATGCTGGCGTGTCGCATCACCATCGGGGCGTTGCGCCCGCCGGCCGGGCGTGGGAGATTTCTTTCTTGCTGTGACTGCCATCGCGGTAATCCCTGGAAACAAAGTCCTAGTTTGAATTTGAATTCAAATTCGATATCATCCAGTCTACTTCATCGACAACGCAGCGTCATCCCTGCGCAGAGAGAAACCATGAACAAGAAGCCGATCATCGTTGGGGCCATCGTTCTCGTGGCGGCCGCCGCTCTCGCGGTCTGGTACTTCAACCGACAGCCCGCGAATGCCAATGAGCTGGTGCTCTACGGCAATGTCGATCTGCGACAGGTATCGCTCGCCTTCAACGGCGCAGAACGCATCGGCAGGCTCAACGTGCAGGAAGGCGACCGCGTCACCGCCGGGCAGGTGCTTGGCGAACTGGACACGCGCACGCTCGAATTGCAGATTGCCCAGTCCGAAGCGCAGATCGCGGTGCAGCAGCAGGTGCTGCAGAAGCTCAAGACCGGCAGCCGCCCTGAAGAAATTGCACAGGCACGCGCACAGGTCTCCGCGGCACAGGCCGATGCCGAACTCGCACGACAGCAGCTCGAACGGCTGCAATCGATCCGGCAAACGACCGCCGGCCGCGCAGTGAGCCAACAGGACCTGGATGCCGCACAGGCCCGCCAGAAGACCGCACTTGCGCAACTCGAAAGCGCACGCAAGGCGCAGCAGCTCGTCGTCACTGGTCCGCGCAAGGAAGACATCGCGCAGGCGCAGGCCCAACTCGACGTCGCGGTCGCATCGCTCGCCGTGCTCAAGCATCAGCTGGACCAGGCACAACTCCGCGCGCCGATCAATGCGGTGGTGCGCGCACGGCTGATGGAACCGGGCGACATGGCTTCGCCGCAGCGGCCGGTGTTCACGCTCGCGATCACCGATCCGAAATGGGTGCGCGCCTACGTGACCGAGTCCGACCTCGGCCGCGTGAAGCCCGGCATGGCGGCCACGCTGCACACCGACAGTCATCCGGGCCAGCCGCTCGCGGGCAAGGTCGGCTACATCTCGTCCGTCGCGGAGTTCACGCCGAAGACCGTGCAGACCGAGGAGCTTCGCAGCAGCCTCGTCTATGAGATCCGCGTGCTCGCCGACGACCCCGAAGATCGACTGCGACTCGGCATGCCGGTGACGGTGCGGCTTGCGCTCAACGGCAACAACGCAAACGCAAGTGCGAACAGCAACGCGGCGACGGCCGGGAGCAAGCCCTGATGACCACCGCCGCACCAGCGCTCGCAGGTCGCGGCCTGCACAAGCGCTTCCAGGTCAAGGGCATCGTCGAGCCCACCCGGGCGCTTGACGACGTGACGCTCGAAATCCCCGCCGGAAAGCTCACTGCGCTGGTGGGTCCCGACGGCGCGGGCAAGACCACGCTGCTTCGGCTCACCGCGGGGCTGATGAGTGCGGACGAAGGCTCGCTCAGCGTGCTCGGCATCGATGTCGCGAAAGACCCGCAATGGGTACAGGACCGCATCAGCTACATGCCGCAGCGCTTCGGCCTCTATGAAGACCTGAGCGTGCAGGAGAACCTCGACCTCTATGCCGACCTGCACGGCGTGAGCAAGTCGGTTCGTCGCGATCGCTACGCCCGTCTGATGGAGATGACCGACCTCGGCCGCTTCACCGACCGTCCCGCGGGCAAGCTCTCCGGCGGCATGAAGCAGAAGCTCGGGCTCGCCTGCACGCTGGTGCGTTCGCCGGCGCTGCTGCTGCTCGACGAACCTACTGTGGGCGTCGACCCGCTCTCGCGGCGCGAGCTGTGGGAGATCGTGCAGCAGCTCGTGGATGAAGAGCATCTCTCCGTCATCGTCAGCACCGCCTATCTCGACGAAGCGGAGCGCTGCGCGCAGGTGTTCGTGCTGCACGGCGGCAAGCTCATCGCGCAGGGTGCGCCGAACGAGATCCGCGACAACGCGAAGGATCTCTGCTTCATCGCGACACCTCCGAAGGGCACCGCGCCACGCACCTTGCAGGCGAAGCTGCTCGACACACCGGCATCGATCATCGACGCGGTGCCGCAGGGCGGCGAAGTGCGCTTCATCCGCCGCCCCGATGCGGACGCGTCTTCGGTCGAGGCCTTGCTGGATGGTGCACCGGTCGAGGCCGTCCCGGCGCGGCTCGAAGACGGCTTCATGGTGCTGCTACGCGCAAAGCAGGCCAAGGCCGAAGCCGCACCGGCCCAACCCGCGGTCGCGACGCCCACCGCCGACGGCAAGGACGTCGTCATCGAAGTGAAAGACCTTGTGCGCAAGTTCGGCGACTTCACCGCCGTTGCCAGCACCAGCTTCGACGTGCGGCGCGGCGAAATCTTCGGCCTGCTCGGCCCCAACGGTGCGGGCAAGACCACCACCTTTCGCATGCTCTGCGGACTGCTGCCTGCGAGCAGCGGCTTCCTGCAGGTGGCGGGCGTGAACCTGCGCACCGCACGCGCTCATGCGCGCAGCAAGATCGGCTACGTCTCGCAGAAGTTCGCGCTCTACGGCAACCTCACCGTCACCGAGAACCTGAACTTCTTCGGCGGTGCCTACGGCCTGCGTGGCGACCGGCTGCGCGACCGCATGCAGACGGTGCTCCAGCAGTTCGACCTCGTCGGGCAAGAGCAGGCCACCAGCGGCCAGCTCCCCGGCGGCTTCAAGCAGCGGCTCGCGATGGCGACCGGTCTGCTGCACGAGCCGGAGATCCTCTTCCTTGACGAACCCACGAGCGGCACCGATCCGCTCGCGCGGCGCGAGTTCTGGCGGCGCATCACCGCGCTGGCCGAAGCTGGCGTGACCATCATCATCACCACGCACTTCATGGAAGAGGCCGAGTACTGCGATCGCATCGTGATCCAGGATGCGGGCAAGCTCCTCGCCATCGGCACGCCGCAACAGGTGCGCGTGCAGGCCGGCAGCGCGGCGGACAGCCGGCTCAGCATGGAAGAAGCCTTCATCGACATCGTGAAGCAGGCGCGTGAATCGACGCGCGCACCCGCACAGGGAGCGACGGCATGACCGATCCAGCACCATCAGAGCAGGCGACGCAGAGCCGCTTCTGGAGACGACTCATTGCGCTCACACGCAAGGAAACGCGGCAGCTCATCCGCGACCCGAGCAGCATCGCGATCGGCATCCTGCTGCCGATCATCCTCATCCTGATCTTCGGCTACGGCCTGTCGCTCGACGTGAAGAACGCGCCGATGGCGGTGGTGCTCGAAGACACCTCGCCCACCGCCGCGCAGGCCGTGGCGGGCCTTCAACTCACGCCCTACATCTCGCCGGTGATGCTCACTTCGATGCGCGACGCCGAAGCGCTGATGCACCAGCGCAAGGTCGACGGCATCGTGCGCGTGCCGGCCGACTTCTCGCGCCGGCTCGCGGCGGGCGACGCGAGCATCCAGGTGATCGTGCACGGCGCCGATGCGAACAAAGCCAACATCGTGCTGCGCTATGCGACGGGTGCGCTCGCGCAGAACTCGCAGCGCATCGTCGACCGCGCGGGCGGTGGGCCGCAAGGCACGGGCATCGGTGCGATCACGATTGAACAGCGGCTGTGGTTCAACAGTGCGAACACCAGCACCTGGTATCTGGTGCCGGGATTGATCGTGCTCATCATGACGCTGGTCGGCGCCTTTCTCACCGCGCTCGTGATGGCGCGCGAATGGGAACGCGGCACGCTCGAATCGCTCTTCGTCACGCCGGTGCGGCCGGTGGAGATCCTGCTCGCCAAGGTCATCCCCTACTTCGGCATCGGCATGATCGGCCTGCTGCTGTGCCTGCTGGCCGCGCGCTTTCTCTTCGAAGTGCCGATGTACGGATCGCTCGCCGTCATGGTGGTGGCCGCGATGCTGTACCTGCTGGTCGCGGTGGGCATCGGCCTGCTGATCTCTTCCGTCACTCGCAACCAGTTCCTCGCGAGCCAGGTCGCGCTGATATCGAGCTTCCTGCCTTCGCTGATGCTGTCGGGCTTTCTCTTCGACCTGCGCAATGTGCCGACCGTCATCCGCATCGTCGGGCATGTGTTGCCGGCGACGTATTTCATGGAGCTGATCCGCACCCTGTTCCTTGCGGGCAACGTGTGGTCGCTCATCGTGCGCAACTGTCTCATCTTGCTGGTGTACGCGGTGGTGCTGCTCAGCATTGCGCGATTCGTCACGCGCAAGAAGCTGGACTGAAGGACAACCATGAACGGTTCATTCATCGACTTCCTGCGGCGCGTGGCCCACTTGTGCCGCAAGGAACTGCTCGCAATCCTCAAGGACCCGTCGAGCCGCGTGATCCTCATCGTGCCGGCGCTCATGCAAAGCCTGCTCTTCGGCTACGCGGCCACCTACGACCTGACGCACGTCGACTATGCGCTGCTCGACCAGAGCCGCAGCGGCGCATCGACCGCGCTCATCGCCAAGCTCGACGGAACCGGCGTATTCAAGCGCGCGGCCACGCTCACATCGCCCGACCAGATCGCGCCACTGGTCAACCAAGGGGACGCTCTCGTCGTCATCCAGATCGGCCCCGATTTCGAGCGGCAGCTCAATGCGGGTGAAGACGCGCCGATTCAAGTGATCATCGATGCGCGCAACTCCAACACCGCCGGATCGGCCTCAGGCTTCGTCGCTTCGGTCGTCAATGCCTTCAACGATGACTGGCGGCAGAAGCACGGCGGTTTGCAGGCGCCGGTGCGCATCGAATCGCGCGCATGGTTCAACCCGAACCTGGAGACACGCTGGAACTTCATGCCCGGCATGATCGCCGCGCTCAGCATGATCCAGACCCTGCTGCTGACCGCACTCTCCGTGGCGAGAGAACGCGAGCAAGGCACCTTCGACCAGTTGCTGGTCACGCCGCTGTCGCCCACCGAAATCATGATCGGCAAGGCGCTGCCGCCGGTCTTCATCGGGCTGGTGCAGTCGACCATCGTGCTGCTGATGACGCTGCTGTGGTTCAGGGTGCCGATGGCCGGGTCGCTCATCACGCTCTACATCGGGCTCTCGGCCTTCACCATTGCGAGCGTTGGCATCGGCCTCTCGATCTCGGCCGTGTCGGCCAACATGCAGCAGGCGATGCTCTACACCTTCGTGCTCATCATGCCGATGATGCTGCTGTCGGGCCTCACCACGCCGGTGAGCAACATGCCCGAAGTGCTGCAGATCGCCACGCTCGCAAACCCGCTGCGCTTTGCCATCGACCTCGTGCAGCGCGTGTATCTCGAAGGGGTCGGGCTGCTCACCGTCTGGCACAACCTCATTCCGCTTTTCATCATCGCGGCCGTCACGCTGCCGCTCGCCGCGTGGCTGTTCCGCCACCGGCTCGTCTGAATCCGCTCATCAAAGGGCATGCCATGAAGACCTCCGCACGCTTCCACACCACCGCCGTCGCCGGTGTTGCCGCGCTCATCGCGGCCGCGATGCTCACCGGCTGCGCCGTCGGCCCCGAGTTCAAGCCGCAGACTCCCGAAGCCCCGGCCGACTTCGCGGCATGGCACGGCGGTTCGCCCGAACTCACCGAGGCGCAACGCACAGCGCCCTCCGCGAGCGCTGCGCCGCAAGACTGGAGCATGTTCAACGACCCGGTGCTCGACGCGCTGCAGAAGCGCGCCCTCGCCGCCAACTCCGACCTGCAGACCGCCGCGCTGCGCTTTCTGCAAAGCCGCGCGCAGCAGGGCGTCGTCGAATCGCAGAAGGGCATCCAGGTCAACGCCAGCGCGGGCGTGACGCGGCTGCGCCAGAGCGAGTTCGGCGAGACCCGGCGATTGCTTGATGCGATCAACCCGCCCAACCAGGCAGAGCTGATCCAGATCCTGAGCGAGCCGCACAACTTCTATCAGGTCGGCTTCGATGCCTCGTGGGAGATCGACCTGTGGGGCCGCGTGCGCCGCTCCATCGAATCCGCCGATGCCAACGTTGCCGCATCGCAGGCCACGCTCGCGCAAGTGCAACTCAGCGTGCAGGCCGAAGTCGCGCGCCGCTACTTCGAACTGCGCGCGGTGCAGCGCCAGATCAAGCTCGCGCGCGAAGACATTGCGGCGTCGGAGGAAACGCTGTCGCTCGTCAAGGCCCGCGCCGATGGCGGACTCACCACCGACCTCGACGTCGCGCGCCAGAACGCGCAAGCCGCCGACCTGCGCGCACGCCTGCCGCAACTGCTCACGCAGGAAGCGCAGGCCACCAACCAGATCACCCTGCTGCTCGGCGAACGGCCCGGCGCGCTGCAATCACAACTCGCGCCGCTGCCCGACAACGCGGCGGTGGCCGCACTGCCCGACCTCTCGCTCGGCGTGCCATCGGACATGGCACTGCGCCGCCCCGACATCCAGATGGCGCAAGCCCAACTGCACGCCGCCACCGCCAACATCGGCGTCGCCGTGGCCGACCTGTACCCGCGCGTCACCATCGGCGCGGGCTTCGGCTTCCAGTCGGTGGACGGCAGCACCTTCACCGACTGGGGCAGCCGGCAGTGGAACATCGGCCCGAGCATCCAGTTGCCCATCTTCGACAACGGCCGCCGCCGCGCGACCGTGAACCTGCGCGAGCTACAGCAACAGGAGGCTGCGGTCGCGTATCAGCAGACCGTGCTCAAGGCTTGGCACGAGATCGACGATGCGCTGAGCGCGTACACCGCCGAGCGTCGGCGCAACGAACAACTGGCGGTGAGGGAACGCAGCAGCCGCGACGCGCTACAACTCGCGCGCGTGCGGTATGAGCATGGGTTGACCGACTTTCTGGTGCAGTTGGATGCGGAGCGGACCTGGCTGCAGGCGCAGAGGGACTACACGGACAGTTCGAGTCGGTTGGCGCTGGGGTTGGTGGCTGTTTCCAAGGCGTTGGGTGGGGCGGGGGATGTGACTGCCAAGTCGTAGTCCCCAGCGTCATTCACTCCACCAGGAGGTACTCTCCACGTGCACCGGCCCGGCGCGGCTTCTCGCCCGCCTTGACGCACAGGACCTGCTCCTTGCCGCAGACCGTCAAGGTGCCGGACTGCGTAGCGCGCAGGATGGCCGTGCCGAACTCGGCCTGCCGGACTTCGCGCATGCTGTTCCAGGCCACGTAGGCGCTGCCGCCGGCCGCGAGCAACGAACCGATGGCGAGCGCGATCAGAGCCTTCCAGACCAATGCACGCTGCGCCCGACTCACCGTCCGGCTCTGCTCGCGCAGCGTGTCGGCTGCCGACAGGGCATGGCTGGTGGACTGCTGCAGCTGCTGATTGAACTGCCCCAGCGCCTGCTGCGCCCCTTGCGCCACCGCAGCCTGCGAGCCGTTACTGATGGCCTGCATCGCTTGTTGTGTGAAGCGTTCGGCACCGCCGTGCAGGCGCTGCACGCCCTGTTGCATTGCGCCAGTGCTTGCTTCGATGCGATTCAGCGCATCCATGCTGCGCGATTCGATCTCGCGCGCGATATGCGCGAGCTTCACGATCAGCTGTTGGGTTTCGTGGATGTCGCTGGTGTTGTTGTCGGTCATTCGTTCTTCCTCCCTGATTCTGTGAGTCGCCGTCACATCTGCATGGCGTGCGGCCTGTGGGCAGGCGGTTCCTGCAACTGAAGCTGCTGCTCCCATTGCTCCTGTTGCAGGGCCTCTTGCGCGCGTTGCGTCTCCCCGTAGCGCTGCACCTCCTGCTCCCAGGCTTGCCCAGCCGGTGACGCAATGAACTGTTGCGAAGTGGATTCCAACGCCCTCGTCCAGATCGCGTCGTTTCCGCTGAGCGAGGCCGCGTACAACTGGTCGATCATGCGATCCAGGTCTGTCTTTGGCGCGGCGCTGCGGCGATCCAGTTGCAGTTCCAATTCCGGGTTCATCGGGTCCTTGGCGTAGCACTCTCGTACCTCCCGAGTGCGGCACAACGCCTCCGGCCCAAGACCGTCGAAGTGATCCCGCAGTCCATCCGCGTCATAGCCAGCGGTGCCATAGAAGAACGCATGCTGCTCAGAGCGGTGGATGCGATAGAGGTCTGGGCTTTCGTGCACCGGACGCATCTGCAGGATGGGGGTGTCGCTCAGACGGTTGATGTACTGCGCCGCGAGGTTGTAGTTCAGTACGCCCAAGCCATCGACAGCGTACGTGTCACCGATGTCGCTGTGCGCGCCGCTGACCGTGATGTTGAGCGCGCGCATCCTCACTGAAGCCAGCGGGGATGTGGTCCGTGGACTTGAAGAGATCGCGGCGCTCGTGCTGTGCCGTGATCTGCAGGACTGACATCACCGACGATGGCAGGCGGCGGTCGTGTTCTTCGAGACCGGTGGCGACGGGGTCCAGGAGCAACGCGGTCTGGATGGTGCGCCCGGGTGGCACGAGCGGGGGACTGGTGTATTCGATATGGGTGACGAGGCCCTCGTCGTCCGTAACGACATTCGCCCCTTCGGGATTCTGAATGCCGCGCTCCTCAATCATTCGAGACAATGCGGCCGTCTGCTCCGCCCCGCGACTGAAGCCGATGCCCGCAACGCGAATCTGGACATCGGGATCGTCATAGATCCACCTTCGTGCTTGCTTACAGAGTTCCCAGTAGGCGGTTTCAATCCTTCGCTCGAAGGTGTAGCCGCAAACACCGTCCGGAATGCGCTTGAACGGGTTGTCCTGGGTGTAGATGCCTTCTACGTAGCCGCTCGCAATGTTAGTCACACCTTGATCCTCGAAATTGCGGATCTGGGCATGGATGCGTGCCACGATGCTCCGGTTCTCAGGTGCGTCCTTGTAGAGGCTGTTGCCCGTGCCATCCTGTGCGGCGATGTAGAGGCGTTCGTGCGGATTGCTGGTGTGAAGCAACACCGGTACTCGCAGTTGCGCCAAATCCTCTTCTGCGCGCGTGTAACTCTGCAGCTGTTCCTGAGTGGCCGGATCGGCATCCACGCCGTCCGGCTTCTTGCTCATGCTCCCCATGATTTGATGCTCCTCGCTGATGTTGTCGTCAATAGGTTCGGCTGAAAGCCGTGATCAGGTCGTCTCGAAAGTTGCTAAGCGGACGCCCCGGTCGCTGTTCCCGCTTGGTCCAGATCGTTGCCCGCATGTACACGTTGATCGTGCGGTCATTGACCTCCAGAATGATTTCGGGGTGAGGAAAGCTTCCTTCAAAGGAGATCTCTTCGCGCTCGAGGCTGTGAAGGACTACCTGGTCTTTGAAGATCTCCGCCATGTCGATCTCGGCGCGCAACGGCACACCGTCCTTGGATCGCCAAGTCACGATTGCGGGGGGAGGAAAGTTTCGGATCGGCCCCCAGCTGGCGCCGAGATTGCCGGGGTACTTGTCGCCAATGGACGCTGAGGACAGCTTCAACTTGTCATCGTCATCGATGCGCCGGTAGTTGCCGTACCTCACCTTGCACCCGTAAGTGCTGTAGCAGGACGCGTCGAACCAATGTGCGATGAAGCGCATGGGCCAATGCGCCGCGAGGTCGGCCGAGGATCCATTGCCAATGGAGGGCGACACGTTGTCAGGAGGTGCAGGGGTGTTGCCTGAATTGGTCATGGCGCTTTGGCATCCGGTCAATGCAAGTGAAGTGATGAGGGCAGCGGCCCAGTGAGGTCTTCGCGCGGTGGACCGGCGATCTATCAACGCAACAGGCGGACCAGCCGACGTGCCGGCGGCAGCGGCTTCGCGGGGTATGTCCGCGCATTGGAACGGCGGCGCACATAGCAGTGCGCCGTTGTCGCAGACCAAAGGCTGGCCTGCGACCAAAGTGCTTCTTCGCATTTTTTATCTCTCCCTGATGCACGGCGTGCGGGTGCACGGTGCGTCGGGAGGATAGCGCGGAGGTCGGGCTGCCAATTTCGTCGCCGTCGCGTCGTATCAGCAGACCGTGCTCAAGGCGTGGCACGAGACCGACGATGCGCTGAGTGCGTACACCGCCGAGCGTCGGCGCAACGAGCAACCGGCGGTGAGAGAAGGCTCTCGGTAGCGCGGGCGGAGCCCGCGCCAACCCAGGCAGGCGATCAGGGCACGATGGCCGGAACGCCGATCAGCGAGAACAAGGCATTGGCGGCCGTCAGATTCAACTGAGTCTCGCGCGCAAGCCCTGGTTTTGACTTTTGGCCCGTGTAAACAGCGCCTGCACGTTCAACAAAAACGCGTTCAGCGCCAATGCCAGAGAGCTGCAACGGTAAGTTCTTCAGCCGCATCACGCGCGCGTCACCCAGGGTCTCGATCTCGTAAGTGCCGCGGCCAATGGGCACGCAGTTGCGAATCGAGAGCACCGGCAGCTGACGTTGTCGACAACTGTGATACGCGACCACGCTGCCGGACTCCGCAGGAAAGCTCGCGGCGATGATGGTGTTGGTGGTGTAGTAAGCCGTGGGATTGCTGACCGCCGATTCGCTACCCAGGCCTGCAAGGGCGAAAGCGCTGAAGGTCCAGTCCTCATCCACCGCCGTGCCGTAGTAGACGGAGCCGTCCGACGAGGTGATGGATCGCTGGTTGTAGACGCAAGGTGTCCCGCGGAAGTACGCGAGCAGCTCGTCGAACGAAGTGACGCCGACGGCGGCAGACGCGTCAGCGTCGGCGCTCAGGCAAGCCGGTGCTCCACCCTCGCGCGTATCGCCGCCTGCGGCAACGGCAGCCGAAAACCGTGGCGTGAAATTGCCGGTGGAATAGACCACTGGCGACGTGGCGGTGATAACCGTTGTCTGCAATTGCAGCTTGGACCCTGCTGGGAAAACGGCGGAGCCCTTCGCTCCAAGGTCGTTGGGAAGCGTGGCCCATCCCGGCCCCGCCCAGAGCGCCGTGCTCGGTACGACAGGAGAGATCGCGGCGAGCACCTCGTTCATCTTCTTGCCGGAGATGTCGACAGCGGAACGCTGCGAGCTTCCGGTCATGAGGTTGTCGCAATAGTTGACGTAGGCAGAACGACCGCTGGCGTCGCGTTGGGACTCAATACTCTGCGTGGAAGAAAGGCATTCCGCCCACCCGCTGCCGTTCCAATGCAGCATTTGCGGTGCAAGCGCGGTCATCCCGTTACCGTGAAGCCCTCCTTCGAACAAGGTACCTGCTTGGTAGTTGCGCTGCACGCCCCGAAAGCGAACGAGACCCGACGCATCCGGAGTGTTCTCCTGCGCTGTCGCGAGGAACCCGCCGTAGGACGCGTAGTAGTTGGCTTCAATGAACTTCAGGAACGAGATGGAAGCGGAAGCCTGCGGATTGGGTGAGTCCTTTGTTCCCGTGTCAGGAGCCCGGCCGGCGGCGATCAGCGCGGGTGCCGACTCGACCGTCATGCCGTTCGTCGCGACTATCGACGTGACTTGGGTCTGTAGTGCGGCCTCGCAAGCAGATGACCCCGGACCCTCGGCACAAGCCGACTGGATCGTGCTCTCTTGCGTGGCTCTGCTGACCGAAGCCAGCATGTCCAGCAACTCACGATGAACGGCCGTTCGGAGGTCGGCGTCGCTGATGGTTGCGCCGCTCAGATCGGTGCGTCCCTTCAAGCTTGCCAGCTGCCCGAGTTGCTGCTGCGCGATCAGGACCAGCAGGCGGGCATTCACCGCAGCCGCACGATTGGCTGCGGAGCTGTCGGCCGTGAAGTCGCTGAACAGCGATACGCCCAGCCCCACCTGAGCTCTCGCGCTTGCTTCTGCCTCGTCGGCAGATACGCCGGTGTCACGCAGGATCTGATTCACCAGCGTGGTCAGTGGACTCACAACACTGCTGCGACCGGGAGGCGCACTAAGGCTGAAGGCCACCGGAACCGGACCGGTGTCGGCATCGATTGCGTCCGTGCCCACCGCCGCCACGACGGGCGCCTTCGCGGAATCAGCGGGGGAAACGTCAAGAATGGCTTGACCCGTCGCGTCGGTGCGGGCGCTGGGCTCGCCGGCATCGAGCTGTCCGTTGTTGTTCAGATCCAGGAAGACCAGAGCGTTGCGAATCGCTCCGTCGATCACTTTCACACTGGTCTTCTGGGCTGTGGGTTCTGAAGCAGTCGGCGCCGACGTCTGTGTCTGCGCCGTTGGCGCAGCAGCGAAGAACCCCCCGCCGCCTCCGCCACCACCTCCACAGCCTGCAAGGCTGCCCACCACGATTGCCGCTCCACCGGCAAAGGCGCTCCAAGATTTCATTGTTGATTTCCGTTGTTTTGAGTGACTGTCGAGAGCCGGTTCTCCAAGGTCCCCCGGCCCCGGAAATCGTAACTGCGCGTTTCTTAAGAACGATTCGGCGTTTGTGCTGGTTTCTCGTTTGTTTAGGGGTTTCGTTTGTTTCTGTTGTTTCGTTTGTTGCGTTTGAAGTAGGATCGCGCGCAGGTGTCCGAAGAGGCACGCGGAATAACCAAATGGCAACTGCGAAAGGACGAAGATGAGCCAGCAGATTCTGGAACCCGCCACCCAGGCGGAGGCGGAGATGGCAGCGACCGCGCGCGCTCTATTGATCGCGGCGCTGGACCACTCCAAGGCCAAACAACTCAAGCTCACGATCGAAGGCGAAGGTCAGGACGCCCCTGCCTTGCACCTTCCGCCGAGGGCGCTTCGATTCTTTGCGGACGTGTTGCGGCAGATGGCACTGCGTCAGCCGATGCTCCTGATCCCGCAAAAGGCTCAGATGACTACCCAGGAAGCAGCATCGTTCCTCAACGTCTCGCGTCCATTCGTCATCAAGGAGATAGCCGCCGGGCGGCTGAGGTGCCACATGGTCAACACGCACCGGAGGATCGACTTCGAGGAGTTGATGCGCTACCAGGACGAGCAGCGTGCTCGCAGCGAGGCAGCCATGCGCCGCATGCACGAGGTCGATACGCAGCTCGGCGAGGAACCCTGAGCCGATGGCAGGGGCATCGCGCTACACCGCGCTCCTTGATGCGAACGTCCTGTTCCCAAAGCTGCAATGCGACGCGCTGTTGAGCCTCGCTCACGCCGGCCTCTACGCGGCCAAGTGGAGTGTGGATATCGAACGCGAATGGCTGCAAGCAAGGTCAGCCAAGTTTCCCGATAGCGACGAAGCCAATCGGACGAAGGCCCGCGCCATGTGCGAGGCCATCCCAGACTGCATGGTGGAGGGCTATGAATCCTTTGTCGAATGCCTGCAGTTGCCCGACCCGAACGATCGCCATGTGTTGGCCGCTGCGATCGTGGGCCATGCCGACGCCATCGTCACCAACAACCTGAGCGATTTCCCCATCGAGGCGCTCGACAAGCACTGCATCGACGTGCAGACGCCAGACCAGTTCATCGTCAATCAACTGACGCTGCATCCAACGCAAGCGCTGAGTGCCCTGCGCCAGATGCGAATGCGCTGGAACAACCCGGCGCACACGGCGGAGACGCTGGCCAAGCTGTTCGAAGTGCGTGGAATGCCGCTCACGTCTCTGCATTTGCTCGACCGCCTGGACGTGCTGTGAAACAGGCCAGGTGAACCCTTAGCGCAGCGAACACGGCCGATATACTGGCCCTCGTCACGACAGAGCGTGACCGGGTTTGGAAGCCCGCCAGCACCCCTGCGACGAAAGCCGCAGAACCCTCCGCAGGGAATTGCGGCTTTTTCGTTCGCGCCTGCTTTTAGGCGGCTCGAACGGGAGGGCTCACGCCCTGCCGGTTCTCGCAAGGGGTGCCCGGTCTTCCAACCTGTTCGAGTCGCCGCCACCGTTTGGAAGCGGAGGCGGCGGTTTTTGCAAACCGCACCCCTTGGAGGCCATTGATGGTCCACCCTACTTGCGCGCACGCGCACCTCCCCAACGATCCCCCCGCCCACGCCGACTCGCCCAGCGAGCCCCTCCCCGACCCCTTCGAACTCACGATGCAAGCCATCCGCGAGATCAAGGCAGCGCGGTCGGCGTATCACATCGTCACCTGCATCCAGAGCATTTCCGACGCGTCCGAAGCGCGCGAGCTGATGCTGCTCACCGACGCCGAGTTCAAGCGTCGCGTTGAAGCCGCCTTGGCGACGCTCAGGTCGATGCGCGGGCCGAACGGCAAGCGACTTTCGCCTGCGACGGTCGCGCTGTAACACCGGCGAGCCGGTCGCTGGCCGGCTCGCCAACTTCCAATCAGGCTTTCCCCCTGCCCCGCTCCGCGCGCAAGGCGCAGAGTGCCTGCGGCACATCCCGTGCCGGAGGCCGCCGCTCCCTTCGGCGGGGGAGATTGCAGATGATCATCTTCGTCCGCACCGCCGGCATCGCGCCGGGCAAGAACGCCAGCATGCTGGCGTTTTCGAAGGAAATCGTGGCCTACATCAAGGACGCCTACAAGTTCGATGTCGAGGTGCTGCTACCCATCGGCGGCAATCCGCAGCGGATCGGCTGGACCTCGCGGCACAAGGATCTGGCGGAGTACGACAGCGTCAATCTGCGGCTGATCGCCGACCCGAAGTACTGGGAGATCCTGAACAAGTACATCGACAGCTTCATGCCCGGGTCGGCGCACGACGAGATCTGGCGCACGCTCTGACCTCCGGCGTATAGCCGGGCGGCGGAGTGACAGCCGCCCAACCGCGCATCAGAATCCTTCGTTGTCGCCCATCGGCAGCGCGAGGAAGGTTCTTTCATGGCGGAGGAAGAGAAGTCCAAGTCCTGGTGGCAGACGTTGCCGGGGTTCATCGCCAGCCTGACGGCGGCCACGACAGCGGCCGCGGGGCTGCTGGTGGCGCTCAAGCAGGTGGGCTGGATCGGGTCACCGCAGCCGCCCGCGCCGCCGACGCCTCAACAGCAGCAGTCATCGCAAGGCGGGGGAACCTCGTCTGCGCCATCACCCTCCCCGGCTCCGGCCGCGTCGGCGGCCGCAGCGGCGCCAGCGAGCCATCCGGTGACCTTGCCCGAGTTGCGCGAATACAAGCTGGGGCCGGCAACCTTCACGCTGCTGTCCGCAACGCTGTCGCCGCAGACGGCGGAGAAGGATGCGTTGAAGATCCAGGTCCGCATGTTGAACAACAACACCTATGACGCGAACTTCTGGGACAAGGAGTTCCGCCTGATCCTCGATGGGGTGCCGATGGCGCCGGAGAGCAATCTCAACGAGCTGGTGGCGGCCCGTTCGGCCAAGGACGGTACGGTGATGTTCGTGGTGCCGCGCGGCACGGCGAGCGTCAATCTGCAGATCGACTACGCCGACCAGCAGACGGTGATCCCGCTGACACTCGCGGCGCCTCGCTAGGACAGGCGGCGCCATTCATCGAGGCAGTGCGCGGCGAGCGCCGTAACCCAGAACGGCTCTTTCGGATCGAAGGCGATGCCGAAGCGGGGCGAGACGAGGAAGCCGGCTCTTTCGAAGCAGTCATCGTCCTCTGCGTGGATGAAGAACGCGAGCGCGTCGAAGCCGATGGACCGCTGGCCGATGATGACGACGGACGCTTGCATGGTGACTTCTTCGAGCCGACCGCAGTCCTGGAAGCGGTAGATGACCGATCCGTAGTCGAGCTCGTTCAGGCCGACACTGTTTCGGCCAGTCTTGAAGGGCTTGCCGTGCAGGCGCCGCACGTCTTCCGCCGAGGCGGTGAACGGCAGGTCGTTGACGCGGATGAAGGGGTCGAGGTTCATGGCAACGCGCGGGCGGGCCAGGAGATTCTGGTGGTTTCTGCCGAGAACTGAGCCATGGGTTTGCTTCCAGAATGGCGATCGAAGCGAACGGAGAGCCCCTCATGAACGAATCTCCCGGCAGTGCGGCCGATGAGCCGCAGAACGAGCGCCGCGATCTGCTGCAGCGCATGTGTGCGCTCGCTGCGGTCGGGATGGCGACAGGCGGAAGCACGATCGCGGGCTGCGGCGGAGGGAGCAGCGGCGGCGGGGTTTCGTTTGTCGCCAACTCGGGCTCGGGGACTGCGACAGGGACGACTACGCCGTCGCCGGCACCCTCGCCTTCTCCTTCGCCATCGCCATCGGTTTCTCCGCCGCCGCCAGCAACTTCTCCAGCATCGTCGTCTGCGTTGGCGGCGCCCGCGCTGGGTCAGCACGGCCTGAGCTACAACAGTCTGAACGTCACCACCTCGGCGCTGGTGGTTTCGGGCATGTCCACACGCACGAGCGGAAGCACCTTGCTGGTCTGCGTCGGACGGGGCAACCAGTCCGCCAGCGCCATACCGACGGACAACGCGGGGAATGCGTTCGCCCAACTCGGCACGGCGCACGCGTACACGCTCTACCCCGACTCGGGCACGGCGCTGTTCGCCTGCGAGAAGGCGCGCGGGATGACTGGCCATGCGGTCACGGTGGCGAAGCCGGACCCGCTCGACGAGGTAACGCTGACCGTGGTCGAGATCACCGGCGGCGGCTCGGTGCACGACGTGAAGTGGCGCGAGGTGCTGTCCGGCCAGCCGCTGACCAGCGCCAGCGTCTCGACGACCGGCGCCGCGCTGCTGGTGGCGTGGTGGTGGGGCGACGCGAATTCCAACGGTGACAAGACGGCCGTGGCCGACGGCGGCTTCACGGTGATCGATTCAGTGCTCGCGGCGGGTCCGCTGGTGCAGGGCGCGGTGGCGGTCAAGCAGGTCTCGGCGGCCGGCACCTACAACGTGACGTGGACATCGACGCCGCAGCAGGGCGCGCAGCTCTGGCTGGTGGCGGTGCAGGCGGGGTGAAGGGAGCAGCCGCCGACTTGAGGTAGCTTCGCCGCATGACCCTGGACTATCTGGATTTCGACTACAGCGAAGACACCGAAGGCATCGGCGTGTTCGACGCCATGGCCACCATCCGCCCACAGCATCTCGCCGCGGTTCGCGCGGAAGTGGAACAGGTGCTCGGCTGGGCGAACGACGTCTTCGCCGGCCGGCGCGGACCGGTGGAAGACGGCGGGGAATGGGACTACGACTTGCAGGAGATGCCGGACGACTCGCCCGGTGAGGCGCGCCACACGGTGACGCTGTCGATCAGCGGCACCGAGGCGTTCTGCGCGGCGTTCCGTGAGGCGTTCGATCTGCCGGGCTGAGCGGCCTTCGCGACTTCAGGGATGCCGGGGCTGCAGCACTGTCATCCGCCGCCCCGCGCCCCAGCCGCTCCAGGCCATGCCGATGCCGATCACGACCATCAGCGCGGCGGAGCTTTCGAAGCCGCCGGTCCAGCCGCGCAGCAGTCCGGCGATCAGCGGGCCGGCGGAGGCCAGCACGTAGCCGCATCCTTGCGCCATGGCCGACAGTTGTGCCGTCACGTTGGCATCGGGCGAGCGCATGACGATCAGGGCCAGCGCGAGCGCGAAAGATCCACCCTGCCCCAGGCCGAGCAGCACCGTCCACAGCCAGACGCTCTCGAGCGGCGCAAAGAGGAAAGCCAGCAGCGAGACGAGGATGACCACCGTGAGTCCGAGCGCCAGCCCACGCTGGTCGCGGCAACGCGCGGCCACGGAAGGCGTGACGAGGCAGGTGCCGAGCTGCACGAGGATGGAGACGGCGAGCACGTAGCCGGCGGTCTGGCTGTCGAGGCCGCGCTCGCGCAGGATCGGCGACAGCCATCCCATGACGATGTACGCCAGCGAGGACTGCAGGCCCATGAAGCCGGTGACCTGCCATGCGAGCGGGTCGCGCCACAGGCTTCCGACGTGCGCACTCGGCGCGCTCGGCCGCGGGCGCGCGGCTAGAGCCTGCGGCGCCCACAGCAACACGACGAGGCCGGCGGGCAACGCCCAGAAGGCGAGCGCCGCGGTCCACGAGCCGTCGAAGAGATGCTCCAGCGGCACGGTGAAGGCAGCGGCGCTCGACGCGCCGGCGCACACAGCGAGGGTGTAGAGGCCGGTCATCATCGCGGCGCGGCTGGAGAAGTCGCGCTTGACGAGTCCGGGCAGCAGCACGTTGCCGACCGCGATGCCCGCGCCGGCCATCGCCGACGACGCGAATAGCATCGTCAGGTCGCCGGTGCCGCGCAGCAGCGTGCCGATGCAGATCAGGACAAGCGCGCCAAGCAGCGTGCGTTCAGGGCCGAAGCGCCGCGCGAGCGCCGGTGCGGGCGCCGCGAAGATGCCGAGGCACAGCAACGGCAGCGTGGTGAGCAGGCTCGCGCCGGAAGCGCCGAGGCCGGTGTCCTTCATGACTTCGGGCAGCAGCACCGAAAGGCTGCCGAACACCGGGCGCAGGTTGAAAGCGATGAGGATGAGGCTCAGGCCCAGCAGCAGTTGGCGGGCGCGTGTCTGCGCAGGCGCGGCGGAGGTGGCTTGAGAAGCGGGAGCAGAGGCGGTGGCGCCGGAGCGGACGTCCGCGCGAGGGCCGGACGCCCGGGCTGTGGATGGCATTGTCTGGATTGTTGTTGGATGGATACGAAGCGCAGGGCACTGTAGCGGGCCGCTCCGCGCGGCGTGCGCGCCGACCGAAGTAGCCGCGCAGACAGCCGGGAAAACACCGTTCTGTTCAGCCGATTGAAATGTGTGCGCTCGCCGCACAATGAACGCTCATGGCCACAAGAACTAACAAGCCGTGGAAACGATGAACCTCAATACGTTGCGCTTCTCGGGGCGGGACGGCGCGCCGTGCGTGCCGGGGGAGCCGATTTGCGTCCATTTCGGCGAGATTCTTGCGGGCACGGTCGACCCGGTGCCGCTGAGCCTTGGCGGCTCGCGCATCCTCCTTGCGCACTACAACCCGTCGACGGACGAGGCATCGCGACGCCTTCACAAACTGAATTTCGGCCGCGTGTCGCTGCTCGGCGTCACGGTGCACATCGCCGAGCACTACTCGAACGTGACCACGATCAGCTTCCTGCTGAACCGTGAGATCGAGGGCTATGGCGGCGGGGTGCGGCTGGCGGGTTCGCGCTCGGCGCTGCTGCAGAGCATCGGGGCGGAGAACATCGTGATCACGCCGCGGCCCGAACCCGAGCATGCCGGGCAGTTCGTGGTGGCGGCGGCGTGGCAGTACAACCAGCAGAACCTGGCATCGCTCAATGCCGCGCTGGCGGCGGAGTGGAAGATCTTCAGCGACCGCATGGAGCATGCCGACAGCGCGAGCGGTCGCACGCCGCGTGCCAATGCATGGCTGCGGCGATTCCTGCAGCGTCGCGGACGGCTGGGCGGCAGCGGGCGCAGGCCGGGGTAAGCGACGCGCGGCGGTTTCAGGCCGCCTCCAGCTCCCGGAAGCATGCGAGCACGGCGGTCGTGCCGGATGCGCCGTCGGCGCTGTAGCGCCAGTCCGGCGCTTCGTAATCCATGTGTGCGCAGATGTCGTCCCACGACTGCGCGAGTGCCGCCCATTCGGCGACGCCGGGTTCGTGCACGCGCTCGGCCAGCACGGTGAGCGCCTGCCGCAGCGACGGCACCTGTTCGATCAACAAACGGCAGCGTCGGAACGCATTGGCATCGCGCGGGAAGTCGCGCGGCGTGCCGCGGTAGTGGCGCGGACGCACGCCGGTCAGCAGCAGGAAGAGCGCGAGGCTTGCCGGGCCGTGCTCGCCCGCGGCCAGCCAGCGCAGAGCGTGGGGGTCGAGCCGAAGCGCGGCGCGGCCGAGCCTGGCGCGCAGGCGTTCGACCGCCGCCGGGGTTTCCTGCCGGCGCAGACGTGCGAGCGCGCTGGGCAGCCCGATGACGGCGCTCGCCTCCAGCATGCGAGCGGTGCCGGCGTGGAGCACTTCGCGATCGCTCGCCTGCTGCACCAGCGCCAGGAACTCCGGCAGCGGCATGTGGCCGTACACGATCCTGCACCCTTCGCGCATGAGGATCCGGTAGCTGGCGTCGCTGGCGGCAGTCGTGGTCACTCCGCTCTATCGGCAGAAATGAAGCCGGAAAACAGGGGGACGGCGCCGAGTTTTTCCGGGGCCGATCACGGTTTTCGGTGATGGCGCAGCGCGGCCAGTGTTTGTATCTTCATGGGTTGCCCCGGCGGGGCCCAAAAAGAAGCTACCCGGAAGTGAAATGCAGCCCGAAGTCGAGATCAGCAAACGCGGAGAGAAGAATTTCATCGCCTACGTCGGGATCGGCGATGGAACGCAGCGCTACGTCCGTGAAGGCTTGCAGTCGATCGCGCATTGCCTCAGCGACGCGGCGGCGGCGCTGGGCACCGAGTTCCGCTTCGCGACCGTGAGCTACGAGCGCACGCGGCTCGGCAGCTACCCGGTCGCCGTCATGGCGCACCGCGCACACGACGTGGCGGAAGAACTGTTGCTGAAGCTGGCGAACCTGCAGGTTGCGGCCTGAGCTTCGCTTAGTCGAGCACCTTCTGCGACGCGGCATAGAGCGCCGCGACGATCGCGATCACCGCCATCACGTGGAAACCGTCGAGCGAAGCCATGAAGGTGGCCTGCTGCTCGAGCATGCGCGAGAGCGATGCCAGCGCCATGGTGTGCGCTTCGCTCGCCGCGTGGCCAGCAGCCTGGAAGCCGCGCGTGAGCATGTCGAGCGTCTGCACGAAGGTGGCGTTGCCGAGGTTGGCCGATTCGCTGAGCCGCGTCTCGTGCAGCGCCGTGCGGTGCTGCTGCAGCGCGATCACGCTCGCGGTCGCGAAAGAGATCGCGAGTTGCCGGAGCAGGTTCTTGAGGCGGTAGCTGTGCGCGAAGTCCTCGCCCTTGAATGAGCGGAAGGTGACCCCGGCCACCGGCAGCATGACGAAGAGCATCATCAGGCCGCGCAGCAGCAGCGGCACGACGAGTTGCGCGCGCCCGGCCTGCGGCGACATGCGCGCGAGCCAGAAGCCCGCGATGGCCGCGATGACGAAGCCCGGCACCACCAGCCAGCGCTTGCGGGTCACGCGCGACGAGAACTTCATGTAGACGAACATCATCAGCCCGCCCACGAGCGACATCATCCCGGTGAAGTAGCCGGTGTCGCCGACGGTGAAGCCGAGGCCGCCTTCCATCATGCGCGGCAGCAGGTAGCTGAAGCCGGTGGAGAGGTAGTAGTAGACGACGTAAAGCGCGAGTCCGACCTGGAAACTCGCCTCACGGAGCCCCTGCAGCCGCACCAGCGGCGCGGGATGCTTCCACTGGTGGTAGCCGAACCAGGCGAGGCCCCCGACGCCGGCAATTGCGAGGCCGATGAGCGTCGGCGAACCGGAAAAGAGTTCGTAGTGCGCACGCGTGAGCACGACCTGCAGCGCGGCCTGCGCAAGGGCGAAGACGATGTAGGCGACGTAGTGTGGCTCGGTGCGCTGGTGGGGCGCGACGTCGCCGATGTCCGGCAGC
The DNA here is from genome assembly GCF_014192575.1 of Variovorax sp. Sphag1AA. Taxonomy (GTDB): domain Bacteria; phylum Pseudomonadota; class Gammaproteobacteria; order Burkholderiales; family Burkholderiaceae_C; genus Variovorax. The sequence goes on from NZ_JACHYC010000006.1 coordinate 122,940, forward strand.
GTCCACAGCGCCAGCACACCGATGAGCACCGCGACCGGCGCGCTGCAGAAGAACAGCGAGCGCCATTCGAAATGCGTGACCAGCCAGGCGCCGACGATGGGCGCGAGCGCGCCGCTGAAGATGATGAGCGCCATGAACACCCGCAGCGACTTCGCGCGCCGCTGCAGCGGAATGCCGATCTGGACCAGGATGCGGCACGCACCGAGCATCGGCCCGACGAAGTAACCCTGGAAGCCCCGCGCGAACATGAGCTGCACCGAGTTGTCGCTGAGCGCCGCGAAGATGCCACCGGCTGCGAAGGCGAACATGGAGACCGCGAGATAGCGGCGGTAGCCGATCCGCTCGACCCACGCATGCTGCTGAAGAATGCCGAGCACCGCGCCGAGCGCGTAGGCGCTGGAGGCCCAGACGAGTTCATCGGCGGACGCACTGACGCCGCCCGCGATGTAGCTCGCAAAGAACGCGAACAGCGCGTTGTCGAAATAGTCGATGCCGGTGATGACGGCGATGACCCAGGGCGCCAGCGCGGCGGCGCTGAGTCCGCGGCGCGGCAGGGCTGAAAGCTGCGAGCTCATGACGGCATGGCCTTGCGCAGCGCCGCCTTGCGCTCGGGCGCTTCGCGCTTGCGCTCTTCGAGGATGTCTTCGAGCGATTCGCCGTTGAGGCGACGCTCGACGTACTCGATGTCGCGACGCAGTTGCGACTGCAACGCGGCGGCTTCCTTGAGCTCGCGGCGGACTTGCTCGACACGGTTGTCCAGCGTTTCAAGCTGGGTGGTGAGCGTCGCCTTCAGCGTCTTGAGCGAGGCATTCGAGAGGCGCGGCCGACCGCCATCAACAGGCGCCTCGAAAGGCTGCTGAAGCATGGTGGTGATCGCGGTGAGCGAAAAGCCGAGCGACCGCATGCGCAGGATGCGCCCGAGCTTGTCGAGGTCGGCCGGCTCGTAGAGGCGGTAGCGGCCTTCGCTGCGTGCGGGGACGACCAGGCCGAGCTCCTCGTAGTACTTGAGGGTGCGCGGCGTGACGCCGAGCCGCTCGGCAGCTTCGCGGACGGTGATGGAACCATTGGCGTCGGTCATGACGCGATTCTACATCAACGTGTACGTTCACGTACATGTTTGCGCGGAATGACCCGCTCCGGACGACTGCGTAGATATGATCGCCCGGTCACTTCCAACGACGAGAAAGACCGACATGTCCGACTACCTCCCCTCGTTCCTCATCACCTGGGCGATCACCGCCCTGTCGCTGTGGGTGGCGAGCTATCTGTTCAAGGGAATCAAGTTCGAGGGCGCGGGCTCGATCATCATCGCGGCGCTGCTGCTGGGATTTGCGAACGCGATCGTGCGGCCGCTGCTGATCATCCTCACGCTGCCGCTGACGCTGCTGACCTTCGGGCTCTTCCTGCTGGTGATCAACGCGCTGATGATCCTGCTGGTCTCGGCCCTGGTGAAGGGCTTCAAGGTGTCGGGCTTCTGGACGGCCCTGTTCGCGAGCATCTTCATCTCGATCCTGAGCTTTTTCATCAGCGCAACGATCGATGGCGGCTCGCCCGAGACGCGCATCCAGATGCCGTCCGAAGGCAAGTGGCTCTGAGCCTTACTGCTTCGGAATGCCCGCCTGCCGGATCACGTCCGACCAGCGCTTGATTTCATCCTTGAGCAGCTTTGACTGCTGCTCCGGCGTGCTGCCGGCCGCTTCGACGCCGAGGGTGCGCAGGCGCTCCTTGACGTCAGGCGAAGCAAGCGCCTTGTTGGCTTCCTTGTTGAGCCGGGCGATGACTTCCGGTGGGGTCTTCGCAGGCACCGCGAGCGCGTTCCACGACGCGACGTTGAAGCCCGGAAAGCCGCTTTCCGCGACGGTCGGCGTGTCGGGCAGCGCGAAGGAGCGCTTGGTGCCCATGGTCGCGATGGCGCGCAATGCCTTGCCGTTGATCTGGCCCAGGATGGGCGCGAGGATCTCGACGCCCGCATCGACCTGACCGCCGCGCAGCGCATTGATCATCTGCGGCGAGCCGTTGAACGGAATCACCTGCACATCGACGCCAGTGCTGCGCTTGAACAGCTCGGCCGCGAGGTGTTGCGTGCTGCCCGTGTTGATGGTGCCGATGTTCACCTTGCCGGGGTTGGCCTTCGCGTAGGCGAGCAGGTCCTGCAGGGTCTTGAACTTCGAGTCCGCCTGGGTGACCACGGCCATGTCGAAGTAGCCGAGCATCGAGACCGGCGCGAAGTCCTTCACGGTGTCGAACGGCAGCTTGTTGAAGAGGCCGACGCTGACCGCGTTCCCGTTCGACATCAGCAGCATGGTCAGTCCGTCGGGCGCAGCCTTGGCGACCGTGTCGGTCGCGACCACGCCGCCCGCGCCGGGCTTGTTGTCGATGATGATCGATTGGCCCATGGATTCCGACATCTTCTGCGCCACCGTGCGCGCCGTGAGGTCGGCGACGCCGCCGGGACCGAAGGGCACCACGAGGCGGATGGGTTTGGTGGACGAAGGCTGCGCCTGCGCGCCTGCAACGATGGCGAGCGCCGCGAAGGCAACGATCGAGCGGCGGGCGAATTTGGGGAGGATGTTCATGGGATCAGGAGACGACGAGGTTGGATGCACAGGCGCGACCGATCGTAGCCGGTGCACCTGACGATCAGCGGTCCACGCGCGTGAGCATCAGGCTCGCGGTGTTGCCTTCGCGGTAGGTCAGCACGGGGTACGCACGGTCGGTGATGAAGAGCAACTGCCCGTCCTTGAGGATGCGCGCCGAGACGTTGTAGCGCATGCGTGGGTCGATGCGCGCGGGGTCCACGCTGAGTTCGAAGGCGATCGGCACCTGCTTGCCATCGGCGCGGATGCGCTGTTCGGCAAGCACGGTGGCGGCCACGTCCATGCGCGAGACATCGAGGAGCTGCACCACGATTTCTGCCGACGGGTCGAGCGCGATGCGCTCTCGGTACGCGACGGTGCCTGTCACTCGCACGAGTTCGGGCTTCGGCGCCGGCGGTGTCGTGCAGGCTGGCAAGAGAGGCACCGCCGCAGTGGCAAGGATCGAACGAAGGAAAGCGCGCTTGTTCATGCGTTCCGATTCTGCGCCTGCGACTTTGCATGTGCGGATGCGAAGGCCACGTACCAGTCGAGGCACCCGGGGTTGGCCATCGCCTCGCGGTTGACCACGCGCTCGATCGGCTGGCCGAGCATCAGCTTCTTGATCGGCAGTTCCTGCTTCTTGCCCGACAGCGTGCGCGGAATCTCCGCGACCTGCAGGATCTCGTTGGGCACGAAGCGCGGCGAAAGCGATGTCTTGATCGCGTTCTCGATCTTCGCGCGCATCGCGGCGTCGAGCGCCACGCCCGAACGGAGCACGACGAAGAGCGGCATGTAGCTTTCACGGCCGAGGTATTCGAGATCGACCACCATCGAGTCGAGCACCTCGGGCAAGCCTTCGACCGCGCTGTAGATCTCGCTGGTGCCCATGCGCAGGCCCTGGCGGTTGATGGTGGCGTCGCTGCGGCCGTAGATGATGCAGCCGCCGTCTTCCCCGATGCGGATCCAGTCGCCGTGGCGCCAGACGCCGGGATAGGTGTCGAAGTAGCTCGACAGGTAGCGCGCATTGCCTTCGTCGCCCCAGAAATAAAGCGGCATCGAAGGGATGGGTTGGGTGCAGACCAGCTCGCCGACTTCGCCGATCACGGGTTCGCCGTTCTCGTTCCACGCTTCGACCGCGGCACCAAGGAAGCGGCACTGCATCTGCCCCGGCACTTCCGGCAACTCGCGATTACCGCCGACGAACGCGCCGCAGAAGTCGGTACCGCCCGAAATGTTGTACCACCACACTTCGGACGAACCTGCACCGAGCACCTGCGCCGAGCCCCAGCGCTGCACTTCCTCAGACAGCGGCGAGCCGGTGCTGCCAAGCGCGCGCACGCGCGAGAGATCGCCGCAGTCCTTCGCGACCAAGCCGGCCTTCATGCAGTTGGCGAAGTACGCTGCGCCGGCGCCGAAGAAGGTGACCTTGTGCCGCGCAACGAAGCGCCACATCACGCCCCAGTCGATCTTCTCGCGGCTGCCGGCGGGGTTGCCGTCGTAGATGCAGATGGTCGCGCCGAAGGCCAGCCCCGAGAGCTGCGAGTTCCACATGACCCACCCGGTCGAGCTGTACCAGTGATAGCGCTCGCCATAGTTGTTGACGCTATAGCTCGGGCCGAGGTCATGGTGCAGGCCGCAGGCGTACATGTTGACGAGGATGCCGCCCTGCCCGTGCACGATGGGTTTGGGCAAGCCGGTGGTGCCGCTCGAATAGACGATCCATATCGGATGGTCGAAGGGCAGCCATTCGGGCTCGAAGGCGGCAGTCGCGGCATCGTTGCGCGAGACGGCTTCCGTCCAATCAGCTTCGGCCTCGATGCGCGCGGCGGCAAAGGGCGTGCACACCAACAGCAGCTTCTGCACGCTGGGCAGCGCGGCACGCAGTTCCTGCACGACCGTGCTGCGGTCGATCGGCTTGCCCCCGTAGTGGATGCCGTCGACCGCGATCAGCACCTTGGGCTCGATCTGGCGGAAGCGGTCAACCACGGCCGCGGTGCCCATGTCGGGCGCGCAGACGCTCCACACCGCGCCGATGCTCGAACAGGCGAGAAAGGCGACGAGCGTCTCGGGCACGTTGGGCATGTAGGCCGCGACACGGTCACCGCGCTGCACGCCGAGTTCGCGCAATCTCAGTGCGACGGAGGCGACCTGCCGGCGCAACTCCGGCCAGGAGATCTCGCGCACTTCGCCGAGTTCGTTGTCGGCGACGATCGCGAGCATGCCGGCCGCGTGCGCCGCATCGGCATGGCGGAAGACCTCCCGGGTGTAGTTGACCTGCGCACCCGGAAACCACTCGGTGCCCGGCATGTGGGTGTCGCCGACGACCCACGCGTGCGGTGTGGGCGAATGCATGCCGAAGAAGTCCCAGATGCTCTGCCAGAACGCAGGCAGGTCGGTGGTCGACCAGCGCCAGAGGGCGTCGTACGAATCGAAGGTCAGGCCCCGCTGGTCGCGCAGCCAATCCTGGTAGAGGCGGATCCGGGGGATGAAGGGGGCGGTTGTCTCGATGGTCTTGTTCACGCTTCGAGCCTAGCGCGGGGGTGGCCGGTCCATCAAGCGGGAAAGCACAAGCTTATGCAAATCCGCAGGGGTTCGATGCCTTGCTTGCGCCATCGGAACGTGGTGTACTTTTGGACTCCCTGCACGGCCACCGGCGGCCTTTTCCGCGGGGTTCTCACCATCAACTCGAAGGAGCGAATATGTCACTGCGCATCAACGATGTTGCGCCCGATTTCACGGCCAACACCACCCAGGGGCCGATCAAATTCCACGACTGGATCGGCGACAAGTGGGCGATCCTTTTCTCGCATCCGAAGGACTTCACGCCCGTGTGCACCACCGAGCTGGGCTACATGGCGAAGATCGAGCCGGAGTTCACCAAGCGCAATGCAAAGCTCATCGGCCTGAGCATCGACCCGGTGGATGCCCATGACAAGTGGGCCAAGGACATCGAGGAAACGCAGGGCCACCTGCCCAAGTACCCGATGATCGGCGACACCGACCTGAACGTCGCCAAGCTCTACAACATGCTGCCCGCGGAAGAGCCGGGCTCGTCCGACGGCCGCACCGCCGCGACCAACGCCACCGTGCGTTCGGTGTTCATCATCGGCCCGGACAAGAAGATCAAGCTGATGCTCACCTACCCGATGACCACCGGCCGCAACTTCGACGAGATCCTGCGCGTGCTCGACTCGATGCAGCTCACCGCTGCGCACAAGGTCGCGACGCCGGTGAACTGGAAGCACGGCGACGACGTGATCATTGCGGGCTCGGTCTCCGACGACGACGCGAAGAAGCTCTTCCCGGACGGCTGGACGGCGCCCAAGCCCTACCTGCGCGTGGTCAAGCAGCCCCGCTGAACGGTCGGCCGATGGTGTTCGAACAGATCGCCACCGGCGGCTGCCAGTCGTACCTGATCGGGTGCGACCAGACCTGCGTGGCCGCGCTGATCGATCCGGAGTTGAGCCAGATCGATCACTACATCGCGCTCACCGCGCGCGATGGGGTCCGCATCCGCTACCTGATCGACACGCACACGCATGCCGATCACTTCTCGGCCACGCGCGAACTCGCGCGTCGGCTGGATGTGCCGGTGGTGATGCACCGCGCGAGCCCCGCTCCCTTCGTCGACATGCGCATCGGCGATGGCGAGATGGTGGTGCTCGGCAAGCTCCGGCTGCAGGCCATGCACACGCCGGGACACACCGCGGATTCGATGTGCCTGCTGGTGGACGACAAGATCTTCACCGGCGACACCCTGCTCATCGGCGCGACGGGCCGCACCGACCTGCCCAGCGGCGACCCCGAGCAGCTCTACGACAGCCTCTTCAACAAGGTGCTCAAGCTCGACCCGGCGCTCAAGGTCTACCCCGCGCATGACTACAAGGGCCGCAGCCATTCGACCATCGGCGACGAGATCGCGACCAATCCACGCCTGCAGAAGCGCGATCGCGCCGAGTTCGTGGAGATGATGCGCAACCTCAACCTCACGATGCCGACGCACATCACCGAGGCGCTGCGCACGAACATGAGCGGCGGCAAGACGGTCGCGAGCCTGCTGGCCGAAGCGACGTCCGCCGTGCCCTTCATGTCGCTGGCCGAGCTGAAGTCGCGCGTGGAAGCCGAGGAGGACGATCTCATCGTGCTCGATGTGCGCGAGCGCGACGCCTACGAAGCAGGCCACATTCCCGGTGCGCGCCTGCTGCCGCGCGGACAACTCGAGCTGCGCGTGAACCAGGACCTGCCCGACCCGACGCGCCGCATCCTCGCCTGCTGCGAACTGGGCTACATCTCCACGCTCGCGGCGGCGACGCTGCGCTCGATGGGCTTCGTTCGCGCAGTCGCACTGGACGGCGGCATGAAGGCGTGGCGCGAGGCGGGCTACCCGCTGAAGCCGGGCAAAGAGGCCTGAGCCGGATCAGAATTCAAGGCGTTCGGGTCTCGTCGAAACGACCCCAAGGAGGACCCCATGAACCGAGCCCTCGCACTCCTTCTTGCCTGCGCGGCACTGGCAGCGCTTGCGGCCTGCGAGCCCAAGCCGCAAGGGCCCAAGGCGACTGCGGCACCGGCCTCTACTCCGGTCGCCACCGCATAGCGCACTACCGAATTACATCCACTTACGCAAGACGCACCAAAGGGCAAACCGCTCCCGGCTGATCTGTGTAAGTCTCGTATGTCGTCGCAGCACCCGCCGTGAAGGGGCGGCATGGGTGCGCAACAGGAGACGCGGGAAATGCAGATCAACGTTGCCTCTCAAGTGCCTCATGCTTTCAGACCGCAAACGCACGCCCTGGCGCTAGAGCCGCGAATCCTGTTCGACGGTGCGGCGGCCTCGGCGGTCGACCAGCAGCATCACACCGATCCCGCGCACCCTGCCGAAGCCGCGGCACCTGCCGACGCGGCGCGACCCGCGACCACTGCCGAACCGCCTGCGGCGCCGGCCCAAACCCCGGTACTGCCAGCGACACCCGCGCCGCACCAGCTCGTGGTGGTCGACAGCCGCATCGAGAACCGCGACCAGCTCACCGCGCAGTTGCCAGCCGATGCGCAATTGCTGGTGGTCGAACCCGGCACCGATGGTCTTGCGGCGATCTCGGCCGCGCTCGCACAGATGGGTCCGGTGGATTCGATCCAGATCTTCTCGCACGGCGCGTCGGGCCAGTTCACGCTCGGCAGCCGCACGCTGAGCAGCGACAACATCGCGGCCTCTGCGGATGTGCTGTCGGGTTGGCGCGCCGAGTTGCGCCCGGGTGCGGACATCCAGCTCTACGGCTGCAACGTCGGCGCGGGCGCGCCCGGACAGGCCCTGGTGAGTGAGCTGGCGCACTGGACGGGCGCCGACGTCGGCGCTTCGAACGACAACACCGGCGGCGCCGCAGCCGGCGGCAACTGGACGCTGGAGGTGCGCGCCGGCGACATCGACAAGCCGATCGCGCTCAGCGCCAGCGCCCTCGCCACCTACGACGGCCTGCTCGCCGACGCGGCGCCGACGGTGACTTTCACCAGCGCCGATCCCGTCGTGCTGCTGGGCGACAACTTCAGCTTCACGGTGAACTTCACCAACACGTCGACGCAGATCGGCTACGCGCCCTACATCGACCTGTTCTTCCCCGCCACCGGCCGGGACGGCGACGACGGCGTGACCTTCGTTTCGGCCACCTACCTCGGCCAGGCGCTGCAGACCTACACCTTGACTTTCGACGCCTCGGGCAACGCCACGCATCCGCTGTGGCGCGACGCCAACGGCAACCAGGTGGTGGTCACGGCCGCGAGCGTCGGCATGCAGCCGGGCGACCAGATGGTGGTGGTGGTGCTGCCCTACGGCAGCGTGGCGAACGACCAGCCGGTGATCCCGATCAACGTCACCGCGCACCTGAGCAACCTGGCCGACACCAGCTTCTCCGACGGCTCGCCGAATCTCGGCATCGGGGTGCGCGGCGCCTTCGAGTTCGGCAACGATTCGCTGAACAACCCGACGCAGGACCCGACGCTGGTCGGCGCGCTGGCCCCGGACCTGGTGGTGCACCCCACCATCCTGACGTTCACGCGCAGCATCGACACCATCGAGGGCGAAACAACCACCGGACCGAACTTCCCGCACACGCTGACGGTGACCGCCACGCCCGCGCCCGGGCAGACACTGGACGACGTGGTCGTGAAGCAGCCGATGCCGCCCCAGGTCGTGGTCACGGGCATCACGCCGGGGGCCGGCGGCACCATCACCTCGCTGACGCTGATCGACGGCACGGTCATCGACGGCCCGGCCGAAATCGCCGTGGCGCTGGCGGCAGGGACGTACCTGCGTGACTTCACGGTCACCTACCCCACGATGAGCGCTCCCACCGACACGCAGGTGTCGTTCTACGTTGCGGAGTTCGACAGCGGCGGCGATCCGGTGATCGACCCGGCGACCGGTAACCCGGTCAACATCATCATCGCGGGCGCCACCGCCACGGGCAGCTGGATACCGCTGGACCCGCGCGACCTGGTCCCGCCCGCCACCGACATCGACTTCAGCAGCGTCGGCCAGGGCACCACCTTCATCGCGCGGTCGCTGTCGATCCACAAGGAGTCGTCGGTCGCGGTGGACACCGGCACACCCGGCCTCACCCCCGGCGACACGCTCAACTACGAGCTGGACCTGGCGATCTCGGATTACTTCGCCTTTGGCGAGGACTTCTTCTTCAACGGCTCGTTCATCGTGACCGACCGGCTCGGCGATGGGCAGACTTTCACCGGCACGCCGATGCTGACCTTCACCTTCGAAGGCGTGACGCGCACGGTGCCCGTGGTCTACACCACGGTGGCGAACGCCGACGGCACGACCACGCTGGTGTTCGACCTCGTCGCGACGATCCAGGCCATCAACCCCACGCGCCGGGCGTTCTCCGGCGATCTGGCTGACGATTCCATCCAGCAGGGCCCCACCACCGGGGTGCTGACCTACCAGGCCACGGTCGGCCAGAGCTACACCCTGCCGACCGGCGCGCCGCACCCCGAGATCAACGAGGGCGACCCGGTCGGCAACAACGCCGAGGTGAGCGCCACGCTTCTCGACAGCCTGCTGAGCAACACCGGCGTGGTGCAGCGCGACACGTCGAGCGCCATCGGTACGGTGCCGACGCACAACGTCGACATCCAGCTCACCCAGGTCAACGGCGGCGCACCGCCTTCCGATGGCGAGCTGCGGCCGGGTGACCTCGTCACCTTCAGGCTGAGCTACGACCTCGTCACGAGCGACTACGAGCAGTTCAGCCTGACCGCCTATCTGCCGCAACCACTGCTGACCACGGCCGGCATCACCTGGGCGCAGGGCGGCGGCGCGGGGCAATGGGAACTCACCGGCGGCAACACCAACCTCGGCCCGGTGCTGAGCGTGAGCTCGGGGCCCGGCAACTCGGTGATCTTCAACTTCGGCAGCTATGCCGTCACCGCCACCACGGGCAGCCGCATCGAGCTCGAATTCACCATGCGCGTGGGCGACCAGCCCTTTGCCGATCAGCGCTCGCTCGCCGTGCTCGCCCAATCGCAGCAGCAGACGTCGCTGGATCACGCACAGCTGATTTCCTCCGACATCGCGAACATCACGTCGATTGCAGAGCCTGTGCTCGCCATCCAGCATGGTGTGGTGTCGACGAGCCATGGCACGGTGACCGGGACCACAGGCACCTGGGCCGCACCGGGCACGACCGGGCCGGCGTTCACCGGCAACATCACCGATCTCACCGCGGTGGACGGTCGGGTCGACGGCATCGACGCGAGCGACGTCGTGCGGCTCGCTACCGCGCTCGAGAACACCGGCGGCGGCGGCGCTTTCGACGTGGTGACGAGCATCACGCTGCCGCCCGGCCTGAGCTTCCTGAACGGCAGCCTCGCGGCCGCGAACCTGCAGATTCGGCGCGGCGACGGCACCCTGCTCACAGCGGGCGTCGACTACAGCGTCAGCGGCAACACCATCAGCTTCCTCGACGCCAACGGCATCGCTTCGCTGCTGCCGGGCCGGGCCGGGACGGCGGCGGACACGAGCGGCGCAAACATGGTCGTCATCACCTACGACACGGTCGTGTCCGGCACCATCGATGCCAGCCGCACGATGCAGAGCACCGCGACGCTCTCCAACTACGCGAGCGTGAACGGCGGCCCCGACTTCACGCCGACCGACCTGACCAACACCGCCGACGAGCAGGTGGCGGCACCGACGGTCATCAAGGTCTTCGCGGACGGCACGCTGGACAACGGCGATTCGAGCGCCACGCATACCACCGGCTCCGATCTCGTCATCGGCGAGAGCATGCTCTACGACATCGTGGTCACGCTGCCCGAAGGCGTGACGCAGACGCTCAGCATCGACGACCTGCTGCCCGCGGGCCTGCGGCTGGACACCACGTTCAACGGTGGCGCGGGCTACCAGATCATCACCACGACCACCGGCAGCGGTGCGCTGGGCGCGAACTTCAACGGCGCGGTGATCGCGGGCGCACTCAGCGGCATCGGCGGCACGCTCGGCAACGACGGCGTGGGCGCGCACCTCACGCTGAGCAGCGCCAGCGCGACCGGCGACAACGACACGGGCAACAACAGCTTCGTGCTGCGCGTGCGGCTGGTCGCGAGCAACACGATCGCCAACCAGGCGGGCCGCAACCTTCCGAACAACGCGCAGCTCGGCTACACCGACCCGGACGGCAATGTGCCCAATGGCACCGTACCGGCGGCGGTCACCGTGGCGCTCACCGGGAGCCAACCGACGGTCACGGTGCGCGAGCCCACGCTGGTGATCACGCAGACCACGGCCACCGACCCCGGCATCGGCGTCGACGAAGGCGACACGGTCGAGTTCATCATCACGATCACCAATGGCAGCGCCACGAGCGACTTCGATGCCTTCGACATCCACTTCCTCGACGCCATCCCCACCGAGCTCGCCAATCTGCAATTGCTGAGCGTGACCTACAGCGGTGGCGCGACCAACAACGGGCTGCCGGATTTCGCGCTCACGGCAACCCAGCTCATCTCGGTGCTGAACTCGGACATCGACATCCCGACGGGCGGCTCCATCGTGCTGCACTTCTCGGGCGTGGTGACGGCGCAGGCCGCGAGCCAGGCGGTGATCGACAACCCGATCCAGCTGCAGTGGACCAGCCTCAACGGCACTACCAGCAGCCCCACCGCCGATCCGGCGGGCGAGCGCACCGGTGCCGATGGCGTGCTGGGCAGCGGCGTGCTGAACGACTACCAGCGCCTCTCGAACCTTCTGGTGCCGGTCGCGCAGGCGATCCGCATCTCGCGCGTCGGCGGCCTGCCGGAGACGCCCGCGCCCGATCCCACCAACGCGCCGGTCGAACAGGTCACGATCGGCGAAATCATTCGCTACCGCGTCGCAGTGCTGGTGCCCGAGGGCCAGAACCCCAACTACGAGGTCCGCATCACGCTCCCGGCAGGGCTTGACTTCATCGACCCGGACGCGCTCGTCAACACGGTGCGACTGGCGCTCGTCTCCAACGGCGGGCTGACCAGCGACGCGGCCAACCTGATCGTCGGCGGCACGCTCGCGGTGAGCGGCGACGAGAACAGCCCCGTCGCGCTCTACATCACGCCCGACCTGAGCGGACCCGCACCGGACGGCGTGTTCAATCCGGCACGCATCACGGTTTCGCCGGACGGGCGGACGATCAGCTTCAGCCTCGGCAACCTGACCAACGCGGAGAACGACGTCAACCTCGAAGGCGTGGTGTTCGAGTTCAACGTCCGGGTGACGAACGAAGCGGTCAACCAGTCGACGAGTCCGCTGCTCGGCGTGTCTGCGCACGAGTTCGTGAACAACCTCGCGCGCGCCAACAGCGAAACCGTTTCCGAGCGCATCGTGGAGCCAGGCTTCTCCGGCGTCGACAAGCGCGTGATCGGGTTCGACCCGAATCCGGCGGCTGCGACGGGCACGGCCACGGTCCAGCTCAGCTTCACGAACAACGGCGGCTCGCCGGCCTTCGACACGCATCTTGCCGACGCGATCCCGGGCGGCAGCAACTACACGCTGGTCGGCGTGGTCATCGATGGCATCACCTATGCGCCGGGCACGCTGCCGACCGGCGTGACGGTCGACACCACGAACGGCATCAGCGCCGATTTCGCGCAGCTCAACAACGGCCAGAGCGTGCGGCTCATCTACAGCGTGACGCTGCCGAACACCGCCGCGATCGCGATCAGCAACGCCACGCTGACCTGGACCAGCCTGCCGGACAGCTTCACCGACTGGGGCGGCTCCGCCGTCGGCACGGCGGGCACGACGGATGGCGAGCGCACCGGCGCGGACGGCACCGTCGGCAGCGGCGTGCTCAACGACTACAGGCTCACCGAAGGTGCGGGCCTCGGTGTCATCAGCGGCACGCTGTGGAACGACACCTCGTCCGCGACGAGCTCGACCACGCCCGACGGGCCTGGACTGCCGGGACAGACCGTCACCCTCACGTGGGGCGGCGTGGACAACAACCTCTCGACCACCGCCGACAACCTCACGTTCACCACGACCACCGACATCAACGGCCGCTACCAGTTCGGGCTGCTGCCCGCGGGCAGTTTCCGCATCGACACGCCCACCGGCACGATCACCTACTCGCAGCCGATCGGCGACCTGCGCGTGCGCATCGACACCGACGGCGGCACGCTCGGCCAGATCCTGGTGACGCTCGGCGAGGCGCAGACCACGCAAGCCAATGCAGGCTACGTCGAGCAGAACGACGCGCCGGTCAACCACATGCCGGCCTCCGTACCGGACGGGTTCGAGGACATACCGCTCGAAGTCCACGGCATCACGGTGAGCGACATCGACGTCGACCGCGATCCCGACCCGGCGGGCCGCACGCTGCAGATCACCTTGTCGGTGACCAACGGCACGCTGTTCCTCTCTTCCGCGCAGGCCGGCGTGACCGTCACCGGCGCGAACACCGGGACCATGGTGCTCACCGGCACGGTCGCGGACCTGAATGCCGCACTCGACAAGCTGATGTATCTCGGCCGCCGGGACTTCAACGGCACCGACACGCTGACGGTGCTGACCAACGACCTCGGCAACTTCGGCGATCACAACAGCAACGGCATCCCGGGCGAACTGGCCGATGCGCTGACCGACCAGGACAGCATCGTGCTCACGCTGGAGCCGGTGAACGATGCGCCGATCGCCAACCCCGACACCGCCGATGCACTCGAGGCCGGCGGCACCCGCAACCAGCAGTTCGGCGTGGACCCGCGCGGCGGCCTGCTGGGCAACGACACCGATGTCGACATCGAGACCAACGGCGACATCCTGACGGTGACCCAGATCGGCCTCTCCGGCACCCCGCTGATCCCGGTGGTGCGACTGACCGTCGCGCAGGGACTCTACGGGCGGCTCGTGGTGAACGAGAACGGCATCTACCAGTACATCGTCGACAACAGCAACCCGGCGGTGGAGGCACTGCGCACGGCAGACCAGACGCTGGTAGAGCGCTTCAACTACGTCATCTCGGACCTCGGAGGGCTGACCTCCTCTTCGACGCTCACCGTGACCATCCACGGTGCGAACGACGCGCCGGTCGGCGTGGACGACACCGGCACCGCGATCGAGGCCGGTGGTGTCGCCAACGGCACGCCGGGCGCGGACGCCACCGGCAACGTGCTCACCAACGACACCGACGTCGACAGCGTCGCCAACGGCGAGACGCGGCAGGTGACCGGCATCCGTACCGTGCCGCAGGACGTGCCGGGCCCGGTCACGCCTGTGGCGCTGGGGAGCAGCAGCACCAACGGCACGCTGATCGCGGGCCTGTACGGCACGCTGAGCATCGGCGCGGACGGCACCTATCGCTACGTGGTGAACAACGCCGATCCGACCGTCCAGCGCCTCTCGGTCGGCGAGACGCTCACCGAGACGTTCAGCTATCGGGTCACCGACCGGGCCGGCCTGGACGACGTGGCCAACCTGGTGATCGTGATCCAGGGCCGCAACGACAACCCGGTGGCCAGCGACGATCTCGCGCACGCGACCGCAGGTTCGAACGACGGGACGCCGGCGGCGATTCCCGCCACCGGCAATGTCATCACCGACGCGAGCCGCCCCGGCACTGCGGACCAGCCAGGCGGCAACGGCATCGACCAGGACGTGGACAGCGCCGACAACCCGAACACGGTGCTGCAGGTGAACGGCATCCGGCAGGGCGCCGAAGCCGCAGGCGGCACGCTGACTGCGGTGGGCGGCGCGACGACCATCGCGGGCCTCTACGGGCAGATCACGATCAATCCCGACGGGTCGTTCACCTACAACGTGGACAACATCAATGCGACGGTGCAGGCGCTGCCGCCAGGCGCGACGATCGACGACGTCTTCACCTACCGCATCATCGACACACAAGGCGCGCCGGACACCGCGCAGATCGTTGTGCGCATCACCGGCGTGAACGATGCGCCGATCGCAGGCACGCTCACGGTCGACGCGATCGAGGCGAGCGGCGTCTTCAACGGCACGCCAGGCGTCGATCCAAGCTCCAATATCCATATCGTGGTCAGCGACCCGGATGGAGAGGTCCCCCTGGTGACCAGCATCCAGGACCCGATTACGGGAAGCACCTTTCCCGTTTCAGGCCCGACGCGCACCAACATCCTCACGCCGCTGGGCACCCTCACGATCGGCGCCGACGGTGGGCTGACTTTCACGGTCAACAACAGCAGTCCGATCGTGGAAGCGCTTCGCACCGACAGCGATCGTCTGACGATGAACTTCGCCTTCACCGTCACCGATTCCGGGGGCAAGTCCGCTGTTGGCACCGTGACCGTCGTCATCCACGGCCGCAACGACAACCCGGTGGCGGTCGATGACGGCGTCGATGCGATCGAAGCCGGCGGCACCTTCAACGCCACGCCGGGCCTGGACCCGAGCGGCAACCTGCTCACCAACGACACCGACGTCGATGCCGGCGACACGCGAACGCTGACGGCGATCCGCACCGGCACCGAGGCCGCTGGCGGCACCTTCACCGCGGTCGCTGCGGCCGGCCAGGTCATCCGCGGCCAGTACGGCACGCTGACCGTGCGCCCCGACGGTAGCTATGACTACGCGGTCGACAACACCCTCGCGGCCGTGCAGGCACTGCGCCAGGGCGACACGCTGAACGATGTCTTCAGCTACACGATGGTCGACACCGCCGGCGCTCCGGACATCGCGCAGTTCGCGGTGACGATCCACGGTGCATGGGACGCGCCGGTGGCCAACGACGACCTCGCCTTCTCGGTCGCGGACAACGGGCTCGGCATCTCGATCAACCCGACGAGCAACGTGCTGCCCAACGACACGGATGTGGACCGCCCCGACCTGCTCCATGTCTCGGGCATCCGGGCCGGCCAGGAAGCCGCAGGTGGCGCACTGCAACCCGTCGCCACGGGCACCACCAACACGAACGGCACCGTGATCAACGGCCTCTACGGCCAGCTCGTGATCGGCAGCGATGGACGCTACACCTACACGGTCGATCCCAACAATCCGGACGTGCAGGCGCTCGGTCTGCTGCAGCTTGCGCACGACTACTTCACCTACCAGGCGACCGACCTGGGCGGCCTGAGCGATCTGGCGCAGATCCACATCGTGATCATCGGCCTCAACGACGCGCCCAATGCCTTCCCCGACGATGCCGCTGCTGTCGAGGCCGGCGGGTTGCACAACAACCAACCCGGCGTCGACCCGCGCGGCAACGTGATCACCAACGACACCGATGCCGAGAACGATCCCCTCACCGTGACGCAGGTGCGAACCGGCGGGCTTGCCGTCAGCGGCACGGCCGGCACGGTGGGCTCGGTACTGCGCGGACAGTACGGCGACCTGACGCTCAACGCCGACGGTAGCTATACCTACCTGGTCGACAACAGCCTCCCCGCGGTCGAAGCGCTGCGAACCAGCGGCCAGACGCTGACGGACACCTTCACCTACACCATCCGCGACATCTGGTTTGCCACCTCGTCGGCTGAGCTTCGCATCACCATCGACGGACGCAACGACACGCCGATCGCGAACGACGACAACACCGTCTCGGTCGAGGCCGGCGGCATCGCCAACCAGACGCCGGGCCTGAACCCCACCGGCAACGTGCTTCCCAACGACACCGACGTGGACAGCGTCGCCAACGGCGAGACCCAGCGCGTGGTGACGGTGACCAGCCCCACGGGCGTCACTGCCGACGCGGGCCAAGTGCTCACCGGCCTCTACGGCAGCCTCACGCTCAATGCCGACGGCAGCTACACCTACGTGCTGGACAACACCAACCCCACCGTCCAGGCGCTGCGCACCGCCGACGAGACGATCACCGAGCACTTCACCTACGTCATGCGCGACACCGCCGGTGCGACATCGCAGGCGCGCTTCGATGTGCTGATCCGCGGCGCGAACGACAACCCCGTCGCGGCCGACGACAGCAACGTCGCGTCGAGCGAAATACCCGCGCCGAACGCCACCGGCAACGTGCTGCCCAACGACACCGACGTGGACGGCGGCGACAGCCTGCACGTCGTCGGCATCCGCACCGGTCCCGAGGCCGGCACCGGCACGACGGGCTCCGTCGGCCAGTCGATCGCCGGACGCTACGGCACGCTGGTGCTCAACGCCGACGGCAGCTACACGTACACGATCGACCAGACGAATCCCGATGTCCTCGCGGCGGCAGGGCTCGGGCAGGTGCTGCGCGACACCTTCACCTACACCGTCGCCGATCGCGCAGGCGCGACCGACACCGCGCAGCTTGTCATCAGCCTCGACGTCGCGGCACCGTACATCCCGCCGCCGCCCTACTTCAACACGCTCGCGTCGGAAACCCGCACCGACCAACCGCTGCCGGATGTCCGGCCCATGGTCTACGTCACGCCAGTGGTGCGGCAGGCGAACACGGTGCTGAGCCTCTCGGCCTGGGGCGCGGACGGCAGCGAGTTCTGGTGGCAATTGCCGCAGGAAATCCGGAGCACGTCACTCGGCGGTGGCCTCGGCGAAGTCCCGGGCCAGTACGTCTCGCGCGCGGTGGCGATCAGCCGCGACGAAAGCCAGCTCGACCTGGCATGGGTCAACGGCCGCGAAAGCCGCATCAGCCTGAGTGCGGACGGGCTCCTCGAAAACCCGTCGCTCTTCACCGTCGACCCGGATCGCATGACAACGTCGCCGCCGGCCGAGCCACCACCCGCGCAGCAGCCCACCGCACAGGGCTTCAGCGAGCAGCTTCGCGACGCGGCCCTGCGGCTCAATCCGCTCGGCGCTGCGCTCGCGGCGAATGCCGGATCGCCGCCCCTCTGAACATCGAGAACAACGAGAGCAAGGAAAAGCGCCCATGCATCGACCGCCTCTGAGACTGCTGAATGCCGCGATGGGATCGATCCTGCTGCTGACTGCGTGCGGCTCGCTGGAGCCCACGCCCTACACGCAGGATGAACTGCAAAAGCGCGTGGCCGACGACAAGGTCCGCATGTACGACAACCAGGAGCCGGTGACCACGCCGATCACCTTCTTCGAGGCGGCTGCCCGGGCGCTCAAGTACAACCTCGACTACCGCCTCAAGCTGATGGAGAACGCGCTGGCCGCAAACCTGCGCGACGTCTCGCGCTACGACATGCTGCCGCGGCTGGTCGCATCGGCCGGCTACGTCGGGCGCAACAACGATTCGGGCGGCACATCCATCGGCATCGAAGACCGGCAAGTCAGCCTGCGCGCATCGACCTCGGAAGAGCGCGACCGCAACCTCGCGGGCCTCGGGCTGAGCTGGAGCCTGCTCGATTTCGGCGTCGCCTACTACCGCACCCAGCAGCGCAACGACCAGATCCTGATGGCCAACGAGCGCCGCCGCAAGGTTGCGCAGAACGTGCTGCAGGACGTGCACAACGCCTACTGGCGCGCACTCGGCGCGCAGCGCCTGCTGCCGCAGGTCGACGGCCTGCTGGCCCGCACGTACAAGGCGCTCGAAGCCGCACGCGAGGCCGAGACCAAGGGCCTGCTGCCGCGGCAGGACATCCTCGCCTACCAGCGTGCGCTGCTCGACTCGGTCTACCTGCTCACCGTTCGCCGGCAGGACCTGGAATTCGCGCAGGCCGAACTTGCCGCGCTGATGTCGCTGCCGCCGGGCTCGAAGATGATCCTGGCCGACGTGGAAGAGCCGCCGATGCCGACCATCACCAAGGACGTCGACCGGCTCGAACAGCTCGCGCTCGAGAACCGCCCCGAGGTCATGGAAGAGTGGTACCGCATGCGCGCGGACGACTACGACATGAAGATCGCCAAGGCCCAGTTGTGGCCCAACGTGGCGCTCAACCTCGGCTACCAGTACGACTCCAACATCTACCTCTACAACAACGAGTGGGCATCCGTGGGCCTGCAGGTGTCGCTGAACCTGCTCAAGCTGCTGCAGATGCCTTCGCTGAATGCTGCGCAGGCGAACCAGACGCAGACCGCCGAGGCGCGGCGCGTGGCGCTGTCGATGGCGGTGCTCACGCAGGTGCGCGTCGGCTACCTGCGCTACCAGCTCGCGCGGCAGGAAGTGGACTTTGCCAACGAGAGCGTGCGCGTCGACCAGCGGCTTCTGGAGTACGCGCAGTCCGCGCGCACCGCCTCGGTAGGTACCGAGCTCGAGCTCATCCGCGCGGAGGGCCGCTTCCTGCTGTCGCGCTACCAGCGAGAGGCCGCCTATGCGAGCGCACAGGCCGCGCGCGGCCGTCTCTACAACTCGGTGGGCTTCGACGTGTTGCCCGAGTCGATCGACCAGACCGACGTGAAGACGCTCGCACGCGAGATCGAGCAGCGCCTGGCCGACCAGGAACGCCGCAACATGATGGCCAGCGTCGGAGGAAGCGCCAATGCGCCTGCGCAATCCCAGTGAAAGCCCGATTCGGCGCACGCTGATCGCACTGGCGTTCGGCGCAGGACTGTCGTGCGCGTGGGCAGCCGATCCGCGCGCCACCGCTGCAGCCGTGGCCGACGATCCGGGCGCGATCCGCGTGCTGCTGGCCGCGCAGCTCGAAACCACGCTGTCGAGCCAGATGAACGGCACGCTCGCCGACATGCAGGCGGTGCTGGGCCAGAAGGTCGCGAAGAACGCGCTGCTTGCACAGTTCATCTGCACCGAGACGCAGGCGCGCGCGAAGGTGGCAGGCGCGGAACTCAACCTCGCACGCCAGAACCTCGAAGCCAAGCGCAACCTGCAGAAGCTGAACGCGGCGGGCGATCTCGAAGTGCTCAACGCCACCACCGAGGTCGAAAAGGCCGACGGCGCACTCACGCTCGCGCGCACGCAGGTCGGCTACTGCCAGGTGCGCGCGCCGTTCTCGGGCCGCGTGGCGAAGGTGCTCGCCAAGCCGCACCAGACGGTGAGCGCCGGCACGCCGCTCTTCGACCTGGTGAGCGACGGGCCGCTGAAGGTGCGGCTCAACGTTCCGTCGACGCTGCTGGCGAGGCTCAAGCCGGGCACGCCCGTCGCGGTGTCGATCCACGAGACGGGCAAGACCTATCCCGCGAAGGTGAGCGCGATCAACGCGCGGGTGGACGCCGTCGCGCAGACGGTGGAACTCGAAGCCCGCCTCGACAACGAACATCCCGAACTCATACCGGGAATGAGCGGCATCGCCCGGTTCCCCGGCCAGTGACCACCGAACGCACGCCGCCGCCCGCGCTGCTGATGAACCTGAGCGCGCTGCGCGATCGCGCGCTCGCCGCGCCCACGCTCGACGCGCTGGCCTTCTCGATGGCCAACGATCTCTATCCGCTGCTGCGTTACCGGCAGGCGCTGGTGATGAAGCAGGACGGCGAGCGGCTGGAGTTGCTCAATGTCTCCGGCCTTGCGCGGCCCAGCGAGGATTCGCCCTACCTCGTGTGGCTCCAGCGCGCCGGCAAGTGGCTCGCGAAGCAGATCGACGGCGACAAGCCGCTCTGGCTTGCGCGCGAAGCGGTCGATCCGCCACCCGACATCGCCGAGGGCTGGGCCGAGTGGTGGCCCGCCGGGCTCTGGTGCGTGCCGCTCCGCGACCGCGAGGGCCGCAGGCTCGGCGTGGTCCTCTTTCTGCTCGACCAGCCGCCCGCCGCACCACTGCCACCTTTGCTCGAAGGCGTGTGGCAGACCTGGGCGCACTGCTGGAGCGGCTTCGATGCACGCCGGCGTCTGCCGCGCTGGCGGCCCGGGCGCAAGCAGGTGCTCGTGGTCGTTGCGGTGCTCGCCGCGCTGCTGCTGGTGCCGGTGAGCCAGACCGTGCTCGCGCCGGCGGAGATCGTGTCGCTCAACGCGCAGGTCGTCAGCTCGCCGATCGACGGCGTGATCGCGCGCATGCATGTGCGCCCCAATCAACCGGTGGAGGCGGGCACACTGCTCTTCTCGCTCGACGAGACCACGCTGCGCAACCGCGCGGAGGTGCTGACCAAGGAAGTCGCGGTTGCGGATGCCGAACTCATGGCGGCGAGCCAGCGCGCCTTCGACAACCCGCAAAGCAAGAACGAGCTCACCTTGCTCAACGCCCATTCAAGGCAGAAGCGCGCCGAACTCGCGGCGGTCGAGGCGCAGCTCAAGCGCACGCAGGTGCTGTCCCCACGCGCGGGCGTGGCGGTCTACAGCGATCCCAACGACTGGCTCGGCAAGCCGGTGGCGACCGGCGAGCGCATCCTGCAGGTGGCCGACCCGGCGCAGCCCGCGATGCGCGTGCAGTTGCCGGTCGCCGATGCGATCGCGCTGGAGCCCGGCGCGAAGGTCACGCTGTTCCTCACCGCGTACCCGCTCGATCCGCTGAAGGGGCACATCCTCGAAACCAGCTACCAGGCGAAGCCGAGCGAGGAAGGTGTCTCCTCGTACCGCTTGCTCGCGAGCATCGACGACCCGCCGGCGCATGCACGGCTCGGCCTGCACGGCACCGCCAAGCTGCAGGGCGAGCGCGTGATGCTCGGCTACTACCTGCTGCGCCGCCCGCTCGCTGCCGCGCGCGCTTGGACGGGCTTCTGATGAACATCGACCCCGCCGACCTCCCCACGCCGCCGCTGCGCGAGGACCTGCGGCTGGCTGAAGCCGGCGCGAGCCTGCGCGGCGATCCCGCGTGGGTGATCCAGGACACGGTGGTGAACCGCTTCTATCGCATCGGCTGGCTGGAGTTCGAATGCCTGCTGCGCTGGGGGCAGACCCCGCGCCGCATCTGTGAACAGATCGCCGCGCAGACCGCGCTCGAGCCCGATGTCAGCCAGGTGCTGGGCTTCCGGCGCTTTCTCGAACAGCACCGCCTGCTGCGGCCTTCCCCCGGTGCCGCACCGCCGGCGGGTGGCGGCGGACCATCGTGGCTGAGCTGGCGCTGGTGGCTGCATCACTACCTGTTCTTCCGCATTCCGCTGCTGCGCCCGCAAGTGCCGCTTGCATGGCTCGCGAAGCGGCTGGGCTGGCTGTTCCACCCCATGACCGCATGGCTGGTGATCGTGCTGAGCCTCGCGGGCATCGTGCTGGTGCTGCACCAGTGGGACACCTTCAGGCACGACGTGGTGGAGTCCTTCTCGGCCGAAGGGCTCGTGAGCTTCGCGCTTGCGCTGATCGTCGCCAAGACACTGCACGAGCTCGGCCACGCGCTGGTCGCGACGAGGCTCGGGCTGCGTGTCGCGCACATGGGCGTGGCCTTCGTCGTGATGTGGCCGATGCTCTACACCGACACCGGCGAAAGCTGGAAGCTGCGCAGCGCCAAACAGCGACTCGCGATCGCATCGGCAGGCATCCTCACCGAACTGTCGCTCGCGGGGCTTTCGACGCTGGGGTGGGCCCTTTGCGATCCGGGGCCGCTGCGCAATGCGCTGCTCTATCTCGCGACCACGAGCTGGGTCCTGTCGCTGGCGCTCAACGCGAGCCCCTTCATGCGCTTCGACGGCTACTTCATCCTGTCGGACCTGCTGGACTTTCCGAACCTGCACGAACGGGCGGGGGCACTGGCGCGCGCCACCTTGCGCCGCACGCTGCTGGGGCTCGCAGAACCGTGGCCCGAGCACTTCAGCCCGCCACGGCGTCGGATGCTCGTCGCCTTCGCGATGGTCACCTGGCTCTACCGGCTGGTGATCTTCTTCGGCATCGCGGTGGCGGTGTACCTGTTCTTCTTCAAGGCGCTGGGCATCGTGCTCTTCGCGGTCGAGATCGGTTGGTTCATCGTGATGCCGGTGTGGCGCGAACTGCGCCACTGGTGGGTGCGCCGGCGCGAGGTGACACACGGCCGCCGTCTCGCGATCGGTGCTGTGCTGTTCGCGGTACTGCTGGTGCTCGCGGTGCCATGGCGCACGCAAGTGCACGCACGGGGAGTGGCACGCGCCGAACAGCACCTGCGCATCTATGCGCCCTACCCCGCGCTGCTGCAACAGGTGCGCGCGGCTGGTGACGTCAAGCCGGGCGACACGCTCGCGGTACTGGAAGAACCCGACATCGCCGCGCGCAACATCGGCAACGAAGAGAACATCCGCGGCCTGCGCGAACGGCTCGCCGGACTGATGGCCGATCCATCAGGCCTCGAACAGGATGCGGCCACGCGCCAGCGGCTGATCGCGCAGATGGAGCAGGCGCGCGCCGCGAAGTCGGAAATGTCGCGACTGGTGCTGCAGGCGCCGTTCGCGGGGCGCTGGCTCGATGTCAATCCCGAGTGGGCTGCGGGCCAGTGGATCGGTACGCGCGAACTCATCGGCGTGCTCGCCGACCCTTCGCGCTGGCAGGTGGATGCGTATGTCCGTCAAGATGAAGTGCAGCGCCTGCGCGTCGGCGGCCGTGCGCGCTTCTATCCCGAAGGAGAACTGACACCGATCGAAGGCCGCGTGATCGCGATCGGCACCACGCGCGTCAATCAGCTCGACCATCCGATGCTGTCGTCACGCTACGGCGGCCCGCTCGCGACCGTGCCGCAGGGCGAGCAACTCGTGCCTTCGCCCTCGCTCTTCCAGGTGCTCGTGCAGCTCGACGGACCCGCACCCGAACTGCGCGAGACGCGCGGCCACGTGCAGATCGAGGGAGAGCGGCGCAGCCTGCTCGCCGAAGCGGCCCGGCACCTTGCCGCGGTGGCGATGCGCGAGAGCGGGTTTTGAGTCAGTACGCGCGGATGGCGAAGCGGACCGGCACTTCGCGCCACACCACGCCGCCATCGTCCGGCGTGGGCTTGAACTGCCATTTAGAGACCGTGTCGACCGCAGAGCGGTCCAGGCGCGGATAGCCGCTCGACTGCTTGACCTCCACGGCCGCCGGCCGGCCGTCGGGCGTGGTCCGCACACGCAGGAGCACGGTGCCCTGTTCGCCCTTCTCGCGCGACTCTGCCGGGTAGGGAGCCTCCGGATTCGGTGGGTTCGGCTTCCATTCACCGGTTTGCGCCGGAGCCGCGCACGCAGCCAGCAGCACGACGGCCGCGCTTGCAACGAGGGATTTGGAAATGCGCAGGTATTTCATTCGGGGTCTTTCTTCGTCCGCTTGGGCTTGGGCTTGGTCTTGGCGACAGTGTTCAGCGCGATCGCTGCACGGATGAGCGCCTTGAACGCACTCGCGTCGAGCTTCTCGCCTTCACGGATGTCGATGGCGCGGCGGACATTGCCGTCGAGGCTCGAATTGAAGAGCTTCGCCGGATCATCCAGCGATGCGCCCTTGGCGAAGGTGAGCTTCACGACCGCCTTGTAGGTCTCGCCGGTGCAGATGATCCCGTCGTGCTCCCAGACCGGCGTGCCCATCCACTTCCAGGTCTCGACGACCTCGGGGTCCGCCTCCTTGATGAGCTTGCGCATGCGGGCGAGCGTCTCGCCGCGCCAGTCGCCCAGTCCGGCGATGCGCTCGTCGATCAATTGGGATGGCGGTGGACCCTCGGCCGATTCCGGCTTCTTCATGCGCGTCTCCAGACGTTGCAAAGCGGGCTACTTTATCCGGAGGAGCCGCGCGATTGACACCCCCCGCGGGCCCGCGCACCATCATCGATCGAACCCAACGCCATGGAGGAAGCGCATGAGCAACGCCTTCCGCGATTTCGAGCACGCCGGCTGGGCCGACCCGTCGGTGTGCGCAGGCTACGACGACCTTCTCTCGGGGCTGACGACGCAATCGATCGGGCCACTGCTCGATGCCGCGCACGTGGCCCGAGGCAGCATCGTGCTCGATGCGGCATGTGGCGCGGGCTATGCGGCCGGTGCGGCACTCGCGCGCGGGGCCGAGGTGGTCGGAGTCGACTTCTCCGCAGAGCAGGTGCGGCTCGCCGCGCGGCGCTTTCCGGGCGCGACCTTCGTCGAGGCCGACGCGGGCAACCTGCCATTCGATGGCGAGCACTTCCACGCGATCGTGTCGAACTACGGCGTGCTGCACTTTCCCGATCCCCAGCAATTCTTTCGCGAAGCGTTCCGCGTGCTCAAGCCAAGCGGCCGGCTCGCGTTCACGGTCTGGGAAGTGCCGCAGCAGGCAAGACTCTTCGGCGCGGTGCTCGAGGCGATCACTGCGGCCGGCTCGCAGGACGTCGGACTGCCGGCCGGGCCGCCGATGTTCCAGTTCGCGGATGCAGTGGCGAGCGAGAAGGCCCTGGCGGAAGCGGGCTTTGCCGATGTCGCGGTGACCCGACTGCCGCAGAGCTGGCGCGCGGCCTCGGGCGAGCAGGTCCTGCTGACGGTGAAGACCGGCACGGTGCGCACACGTGGCACGCTGCAGCGGCAGCGCACCGAGGTGCTCGATGCGATCGACGACGCGATCCTCGATCGGCTGGAGCCCTACCGGACGGCAGATGGCTACGAAGTGCCGATGCCCGCGGTGCTGGTTGCGGCGCGCAAACCCTGACGCTGACGCCGCGGGCGCTACATTCGCCCCATGCCAGAACCGAGGGTCCGACTTCTTCACAACCTGCCGCACCTGCTGCGCCGCGCACATTTCGAGTGCGAGGCGCTGTTTCCCGCCGTCTACGGCGATGCGGTGACCCCACGCCAGCTCGCGCTGCTGGTGGCGGTGCAGCAGCGTCCGGGTGCTTCGCAGCGGCAGATCGCGGAGGACATCGGGCTCGATCTCAACACCTGCAGCGATCTTGTCGTGCGCACCGTGGGCAAAGGGTTGCTGTGCCGCGATCGATCGCCGCTGGACGCGCGCAGCTTCTGCCTGCGGCTCAGCGAAGACGGGCGACGGCTGCTGGACGATCACGCCGGCAAGTCGGCGTCGTATGTCGATGCAGTGACTTCGCGACTGAGCGAGGCCGAACGCGCGCAGCTCACCGCACTCCTGCGAAAGCTGCTGGGCTTCGAAGGCTGAGCGCGCCGTGTCTCAGCGCTGAGGCTCGGGGAGCCTGAACAGACTCGTCGCTTCCAGATCGAGCACGGGCAACTCGCGCTGGTTGAAGAGTCGCCAGCGCCAGCGCAGGATGCCGAGCGTCGGGCGCTTGTCAGAACGACGCGCCTCGACCACATCGGCGACGAGTCGCAGGCTGTCACCGGGCCGCACCGGGTTGGGCCACTTCAGGTATTGAAGCCCCGGCGATGCGAAGGACTCGGAGCCCACGAGCGCTGCATCGGTGACGAGCCGCATCGCGATGGCCGCCGTGTGCCAGCCGCTCGCGATCAGGCCGCCGAATGCGCCCTCGGCAGCGCGTTCCGCATCGGTGTGGAACCACTGCGGGTCGTAGGCATTCGCGAACTGGAGAAGCTCTGCCTCGGTCACGAGATAGGGCCCGGCCTCGATGACCTGCCCCTCGTGAAACTCCGAGAACTTCATCCGTCAGTAGGTTTCGAGATGGAGGCGCCCTTCGCGCTTGAGCGCGGCGCCGATGGTGTCCCAGTCGAGCCCGGCCTCGGTCACGACATCGCGCAGCGCCAGCACCACGCCCTCTTCCATGCTCTTCAGGCCGCACACATAGAAGTGGCTCTGGCCGTCCTTCAGCAGTTCGACAAGGTCCGCCTTGCGGTCGCGCATCGCGTCCTGCACGTAGCGCTTGGGCTGCTCCGGCGTGCGCGAGAACGCGAAGTTGATGTCGATGAAGTCCTTGGGCAGCGTCTGCAGGGGGCCGAAGTAAGGCAGCTCCTGCTGCGTGCGTGCGCCGAAGAACAGCATCAGCTTGCCGCCTTCGAACTTGCCGCTCTTGCGAAGGCGCCGGCGCCATTCGGTCATCGCGCGCATCGGTGCGCTGCCGGTGCCGGTGCAGATCATCACGATGTGCGACTTCGGGTGATTCGGCATCAGGAAGGAATTGCCGAAGGGGCCGATGACCTGCACCTTGTCGCCGACCTTGAGGTCGCAGACATAGTTGCTGCACACGCCGCGCACCGGGTTGCCATGGTGGTCTTCCAGCACGCGCTTCACCGTGAGCGAGATGTTGTTGTAGCCGGGCCGCTCGCCGTTGCGCGGGCTCGCGATGGAGTACTGGCGCGCGAAGTGTGGCTTGCCGTTGGCATCGACGCCCGGCGGGATGATCGCGATCGACTGGCCTTCGAGCACCGGGAAGGGCATGCTGCCGAAGTCGAGCACGATGTGGTGCGTCTGGTTCTCGTAGCCCGCTTCGGTGCAATTGAAGTTGCCGACGACGGTGGCAGTGGTCGGTGCCTTCGGCGGGTAGAGGTTGGTGTACGCATGCGCGGCAGACCACGGCGGCGTGGTGGCGCCGTACTGCGCGGAGTTGAAAGCCACTTCGCCCGGCGCGGATGGCGGTTGCGGCACCGCAGAAGCGGCGGCCTGCAACTGCACCTCGTCGCCCGCGCTCAGGCCTTCTGCTTCGAGTTGCTCAGGCGAGAGCTCTGCGGGCAGTTCGTCCCAGGTGAGCTGTTCTTCGATCGAATAAGCGCGCGCCGTGGGCATGGTGCGCCAGTTGTCGATCGACCCCGTCGGGCATGGCGAGATGCAAGCCATGCAGCTGTTGCAGATGTCGGCACGGACGACGTAGTTGCGATCGTCGTGCGTGATGGCGCCCACGGGGCACGTCGCTTCGCAGGTATTGCAGCGGATGCAGATTTCCGGGTCGATCAAGTGCTGCTTGATGACCTTCACTTCAACGGCCATGTCCATCGTGGGTCTCCTTGTCGTCGCAGACGGGTTGCCCCGTCCGCGAACTTCTCATTCTCAGCCGAAGCGAACGTACTCGAAATCGACGGGCTGGCGATTGATGCCCATCACCGGCGGCGCGATCCAACCAGCGAACTTGCCGGGGTCTACGACACGGCCCATCAACGATGCCACGAAAGCGAAGTCTTCGGGAGTCGGCAGCCACTCGCCCTTCTTGGCGTTCCATTCGGCCTCGTTTACCACGCGGCCTTCCGGCGACATCTTGATGCCGGCGAGCGCGCCGATCTGGCGGTTGAAGGCCTTGTGCGGCACGGTGAGGCGGGTCGGGATGCCGGCCTTTTCGAGGACCTTGTTCCAGCGGGCCACGCCGGCGACCGAGTCCTTGATGAAGTCGTCGCGCAGCACCTCGTTGAGCGCGTTGAGCATCGGCACTTCCTTCTCGACGAGCTGGCCGTTCTGCACTTCGAGGACCTTGTAGGTCTGGCCCTTGAGCACGTGGTCGTCGGTGCGCTTGCCTTCTTCGTAGCGGCCCTTGAGGCCCGAGCTGTAGAAGATGGCAGCGTTGCTCGACTGGTCAGCGCCGAAGAGGTCGATGGTGACGCTGTAGTGGAAGTTCAGGTAGCGCTGGATGGTGCCGAGGTCGATGGCGCCGGCCGCACGCACCTTGGCGGGGTCGTCGGTCTTGAGTTCGTTCATCACCTGCGCGGTGCGCTGCAGCACGCGCGAGACGCCGCTTTCACCCACGAACATGTGGTGCGCTTCTTCCGTCAGCATGAACTTGGTCGTGCGTGCGAGCGGGTCGAAGGCGCTTTCGGCGAGCGCAGAGAGCTGGAACTTGCCGTCGCGGTCGGTGAAGTAGGTGAACATGAAGAACGCGAGCCAGTCGGGCGTCTTCTCGTTGAAGGCGCCGAGGATGCGCGGGTTGTCCTGGTCGCCGGACTGCCGCTGCAGGAGCGCCTCGGCTTCTTCACGGCCGTCGCGACCGAAGTGCTTGTGCAGCAGGTAGACCATGGCCCACAGATGGCGGCCTTCTTCGACGTTGATCTGGAACAGGTTGCGCAGGTCGTACATGCTGGGCGCGGTCAGGCCCAGGTGACGCTGCTGCTCGACCGACGCGGGCTCGGTGTCGCCCTGCGTGACGATGATGCGGCGCAGGTTGGCGCGGTGCTCGCCGGGCACGTCCTGCCAGGCCTTCTCGCCCTTGTGGTCGCCGAAGTGGATCTCGCGGTTCGCATCGCCCGGGTTCAGGAAGATGCCCCAGCGGTAGTCGCGCATCTTCACGTGGCCGAACTGGGCCCAGCCTTGCGGGTCGACGCTCACCGCGGTGCGCAGGTAGACCTCGTAGTTGGTCGAGCCGTCCGGGCCCACGTCGTCCCACCAGTTGATGAAGTTCGGCTGCCAGCCTTCCAGCGCGCGCTGCAGCGTGCGGTCTTCGCTCAGGTTGACGTTGTTCGGGATCTTCTCGCTGTAGTTGATCGAGCTCATGTCTTGTTTCCTTGAGTGTTCGTGGGACGGATGATCAGACGCGGTTCATGTCGAAGCCAGCCTTCTGGCCGGTGCCGTAGACCTTCAGTGCGCCCTTCTCGCCGACGGCGTTCGGGCGATTGAAGATCCAGTTCTGCCAGGCGGTGAGCCGGCCGAAGATGCGGGTGGCCATGTTCTCCTTGCTGGCGAAGCGCAGGTTGGCTTCGAGGCCGGTCAGCGCATCGGGCGACATCGCGACGCGCTCTTCGACCGCGATGCGGATCTCGTCTTCCCAGTCGATGTCGTCAGGCGCCATGGTGATCAGGCCGAGCTTGAGCGCCTCGTCCGCATCGAGCGCCTTGCCGGCGGCGCCGCGTGCGGCTTCGAGTGCGGGGACTTCCTCGTAGAAGCGACGCTGCAGACGGCTCTGGTCGTTCACCAGCGGGAAGAAGCCGAAGTTGAATTCGTTGAGCGTGAGCTTCGGTGCCTTGTCGGCATCGTCGGGCAGCGCGAGCATGTACGCGCGATCGGCGGCAAAGGCCAGTTCGGCCAGGGTGCCGGCGAAGCAGGAGCCCGACTCGATCAGCGCGAAGAGGCTGCGCGACGACACATCGAGGCGCGCGAGCGTGCGGCGCAGCAGGCCGATGGTTTCGCGCACCAGCCAGTGGTCCTTGTTGGCGAGCACGGTGGCGTCGCTGGCGAGCACGGCCTGCGCATCGCCTTCGGTCTTGAGCAGCCAGGTGCCGATGTCGAGCTCGTTGGTGCGCATGCAGAGGATCGCGTCGTCGAGCTGGCGGGCCATCGCGAGCGGCCACCAGGCGGTGCCCGCGGCTTCGATGCCGGCGATGTCGGTGGGTTGCGCGGTCTTCGGCGCCTTGACGGTGAAAGTCGCGGTGCGGCGGGCGCGGTCGATCTCGACGGTCACATATTCATAGCGCAGGCTGTCGGGGCCGTCCTCGCGTTCGACGCGGGTGAGGCTCACGCCCTTGCCGTTGCCCGGGCGGTGGCTGCCTTCACCGAGCTTGGCGGCGCGTTCCTGCACGGCAGCACCGAACTGCGCGGGCTTCGCGATCGCATCGACGAGACGCCATTCGACCGCACGCTGGCCACGCACGCCTTCGACACTGGTGCAGAAGATGTCGGCGAGGTCGTGGCGCACGTGGCGCTTGTCGGTCACGCGGGTCAGGCCGCCGGTGCCGGGCAGCACGCCGAGCAGCGGAACTTCAGGCAGCGAGACGGAAGAGGAGCGGTCGTCGACCAGGATGATCTCGTCGCAGGCCAGCGCGAGTTCGTAGCCACCGCCGGCGCAGGCGCCGTTGACCGCCGCGACGAACTTCAGGCCGGAGTGCTTCGACGAGTCTTCGATGCCATTGCGGGTCTCGTTGGTGAACTTGCAGAAGTTCACCTTCCATGCGTGACTCGACACGCCGAGCATGAAGATGTTGGCGCCGGAGCAGAAGATGCGGTCCTTGGCGCTGGTGACGATGACCGAGCGCACTTCCGGGTGCTCGAAACGCACGCGGTTGAGCGCGTCATGCAGCTCGATGTCCACGCCCAGGTCGTAGCTGTTGAGCTTGAGCTTGTAGCCGGGGCGGATGCCGCCGTCTTCCGCGACGTCGAGCGACAGGCGGGCGACCGAGCCTTCGACGCTCAGGTTCCAGTGACGGTACTGCGTGGGGTCGGTGCGGTAGTCCACGCGGGCGGGGTGAGCAGCGGTTTCGGCCATGTCGGTCTCCTTGGGTTCAGGGGCGTTTCGGGGGCATCGAGGAACAATAGTGCATTCGCCTATCGCATGGACATGCATCATGCTGCATGTTTTGAGGCGCGTCAACCCTGGAATGAATTTTTTACAGGCGGTGGATGGACCGGAGGCGGTTCAGCCTTCGTGGAGCATGGTTTCGCGCACGGCATGGCGCAGGAGCTGGAAGCTCTCTGGCAAACCGTGCCCGCTGGTGTCGACGCTCAGGTCGGCCTTCGAATAGAAGGCGGCGCGGCCGGCAAGGATGCGGCGCAGGTCGTCCATGGCCTCCTTGCTGGCGGCCATGGGCCGGGTGTCGCCCTGCGCGGCGACGCGGCCCATGTGTTCCTCGGGCGCGGCCTGCAGCCACACGGTGGTGCAGTGCGCGAGCAGCTGGTTGAAGGTGGCGGGGTCGGACACGATGCCGCCCGGCGTGGCGATGACCACCTCGCTGTAGATCTGGATGGTTTCCTCGAGCGCGCGGCGCTCGTAGCGACGATAGGCGTTGGTGCCGTAGAGATCGTGGATCTCCCGCACGCTGCAGCCGGCGAACTTCTCGATCTCGCGGCTCAGCTCGATGAAGGGCACGTCGAGGTCGTCCGCCAGCATCTGGCCGAGCGTGGACTTGCCTGCACCACGCAGCCCCACCAGTGCGATGCGGCGCAGCCGCGCCGGATCGCCCGCCGCGGTGCCGAGCAGCTCGCCGAGCGCGATGCGGGCGCGGCGCAGGTCGGCTTCGCTGCGGTGCTCCAGCAGTTCGCGGATCAGCAGCCATTCGGGCGAACTGGTGGTCACGTCGCCGACGAGCTCGGCCAGCGAGCACTGGAGTGCGCCGGATACCTGCTGCAGCACCAGGATCGACGCATTGCCGATGCCGTATTCGAGATTGGCGAGATGGCGCTCCGACACGTTGGCCGCCTGCGCGACCGCCTTGCGGGTGAGCCCCCTTCGCGCGCGCAGGTTGCGAACGCGGTCGCCCAGCGCCACCAGCAGCGGGTTCTTGGCCTCTTCGGCCGGCTGGGACGCATCGGTGTCGGCGGTCAGGACCGCGTCGTCGGCTCGCTCATTCATGAGGTTCTTTCACTGT
This sequence comes from Variovorax sp. Sphag1AA, assembly GCF_014192575.1. GTDB lineage: Bacteria > Pseudomonadota > Gammaproteobacteria > Burkholderiales > Burkholderiaceae_C > Variovorax. Next base: position 154,785 of record NZ_JACHYC010000006.1, read on the forward strand.
CTTCCGATGGGTGAATCTCAGGGTTATCACCCATTCATGCACTATATTGCTTGACACCCGATTGGTGGGTGCTTATGGTTCGCACACAGGCAAGATACTGCACACCGGCAATTGCCGCAAGCCAGTTTGTCCCCCACGAACCACGAGGCGCCCATGTCCAAGCAAGCCTTCCATCAACTCGTCGCCGATGTCGCGACCCAGATCGCCGGCCGCCCGCTCGACGCGGACCTCGACCAATGGCTCAACACCCACCATGGCGCCGGCAGCCTCACATATGAAGCGCTGAAGCAAGCCTGCATCGGCGGCGTCGCCGAAGGCTGGCTGTGCGAGCGCGAAGGCGGCGGCATCCGCTACGGAAGGGTCTTCAAGGCCGAGGACGCGCTGAACCGCTTCTCGGTCGACGTCGTCGACATGCGTGACATCGCCGGGCCGCATCACACCCATCCGGGCGGCGAGATCGATTTGATCATGCCGCTCGAAGGCGATGCGACTTTCGACGGCCGGCCTGCCGGCTGGTGCGTCTATCCGGCGGGCAGCGCGCACTTCCCGACCGTCGCGCAGGGCCGTGCCCTTGTTCTTTATCTGTTGCCAGAAGGCCAGATCCAGTTCACCAAGTAATAGATAAGCAGATGACCGAGCTTCTTTCCAACTACGTCGCCGGCCGCTGGCAGGCCGGCACGGGCGCCGGAACGCCGCTGTTCGATCCGGTGCTCGGCACCGAGCTGGTTCGTGTCGACGCGACCGGGCTGGATCTGCCCGAAGCCTTCCGCTTTGCACGTGAAACCGGCGGCGCCGCACTGCGTGCGCTGACCTATCGCCAGCGCGCGGGCCTGCTCGCCTCCATCGTGAAGGTGCTGCAGGCCAATCGCGACAGCTATTACGAAATCGCCACCGCGAACTCCGGCACGGTGAAGAACGATTCAGCGGTCGACATCGACGGCGCGATCTTCACCATCGGCCAGTACGCGAAATGGGGCGATGCACTCGGCGACGTGCGCGCGCTGCGCGATGGCGATGCGGTGAAGCTCGGCAAGGAGCCGGTCTTCCAGTCGCAGCATCTGCAGGTGCCGACGCGCGGCTTGGCCCTGTTCATCAATGCCTTCAACTTCCCGTCGTGGGGACTGTGGGAGAAGGCCGCGCCTGCCCTGCTCTCCGGCGTGCCGGTGATCGTGAAGCCCGCGACTGCCACCGCGTGGCTCACGCAGCGCATGGTGCGCGATGTGGTCGAGGCTGGCGTGCTGCCAGCGGGCGCGCTGTCGGTGATCTGCGGCAGCTCGGCCGGGCTGATGGACCAGCTCGAAACTTTCGACGTGGTGTCGTTCACCGGCTCGGCCGACACCGGTGCGGTGATCCGATCGCACCCCGCCGTCGCTCAGCGCTCGGTGCGCGTGAACATCGAGGCGGACAGCCTGAACTCCGCGCTGCTGCTGCCGGATGCCGCGCCGGGGTCGGATGCTTTCAATCTTCTCGTTCGCGAGGTCGTGCGCGAGATGACGGTCAAGTCGGGCCAGAAGTGCACCGCGATCCGTCGCATCCTCGTGCCTGCGGCTTCGTATGACGCGGTCGCGGAAGCGATCGGCGCAAAGCTCGCTGGCGTCACGGTCGGCAACCCGCGCAACGAGACGGTGCGCATGGGCTCGCTGGTGAGTCGCGCACAACTGAATGCGGTTCGCGAAGGGCTCGACGCACTCAAGACGCAGGCAAGCGTGCTGCATAACGGCAGTGCGAAGGCGCTGGTCGAAGCCGATCCCGCCGTTGCCGCCTGCATCGGCCCCGTGCTGCTCGGCGCGCGCGATGCGGATGCCGCGCAGCGCGTGCACGACATCGAGGTGTTCGGCCCGGTCGCGACGCTGCTGCCCTATCGCGATCTCGATCACGCCATTGCACTGGCGCATCGTGGCCAAGGCTCGCTCGTGACCTCGCTCTATGGCGCGGACGAAGCGGCGCTGGGTCAGGCATCCGTTCAGCTCGCAGCAAGCCATGGCCGCGTGCACGTCATCACGCCCGATGTCGCGCAGGCCCACACCGGCCACGGCAACGTCATGCCGATGTCGCTGCACGGCGGCCCCGGCCGCGCGGGTGGCGGCGCGGAACTCGGCGGCCTTCGCGCGCTGGACTTCTATCACCGCCGCAGCGCGGTGCAGGCCAGCCCCGCGGTGCTCGCGCAGCTCGGCCTGCCACAGACATAGCGCCCACGCGGCCCGAAAGAATCCAAGGAGACACACGATGAGCCTGCCTGACACCTTCAATTTCGCCGAGCACCTGTTCGCACTCAATCGCGGGCGGGCGCAGAAGACGGCCTATGTCGACGACCGTGGCGCGCTCGGCTACGGCCAGCTCGAAGACCGCGCGCGTCGCCTCGCCGCCGCACTGCTTGCCGACGGCGTGCAGCGCGGAGATCGCGTGCTGCTGCTGATGCTCGACAGCAGCGATTGGCCGGTGTGCTTTCTCGGCGGCCTCTATGCGGGTGTGGTGCCGGTCGCGGTGAACACGCTGCTCACGCCGGACGACTACGCCTACATGCTCGAACACAGCGGCGCGACTGCGGCGATGGTGTCCGGCGCATTGCTGCCGGCGCTGCAGGAAGCGATGGCGAAAGGCACGAACCAGGTTCGCAAGCTGTTCGTCTCGCAACCCACCGCCGCGCTGCCAGAGAACGCACGCAATCTCGATTCGGCGATCGCGGCGCAGCAGCCGCTTGCGTCGCCCGCTGGCACTTCGCCGAAGGACCACGCCTTCTGGCTCTATTCGTCGGGCTCCACCGGCAAGCCCAAGGGCACCGTGCATACGCATGCGAATCCGTGGTGGACCGCGGAGCTGTATGGCAAGCCAGTGCTGGGCCTCACGGAGAACGACGTCTGCTTCTCCGCGGCCAAGATGTACTTCGCGTACGGGCTCGGCAATGCGCTGACCTTCCCGCTCTCGGTGGGCGCGACAGTGCTCCTGATGGCCGAGCGGCCCACACCCGATGCGACCTTCAAGCGCTGGACCGGCGCGCACAAGCCCACGGTGTTCTTTGGTGCGCCGACCGGCTTCGCGGGCATGCTTGCATCGCCCCACCTGCCGGCGCGCGACGCGGTGGCGCTGCGCATGTGCTCCTCGGCCGGCGAGGCACTGCCAGGCGAGATCGCCCAGCGCTTCAAGCAGCACTTCGGCTGCGAGATCGTGGACGGCATCGGCTCGACCGAGATGCTGCACATCTTCATCTCCAACCGGCCCGGCGACATCCGCTACGGCACCACAGGCCGTCCGGTGGAAGGCTACGAGATCGAGCTGCGCGGCGAGGACGGCCAGCCCGTTCCCGTGGGCGAAGTCGGCGACCTCTATATCAAGGGGCCGAGCACCGCCATCATGTACTGGGGCAACCCGGAGAAGACTGCCGACACCTTCCGCGAAGGCTGGACCAAGAGCGGCGACAAGTACTCGCGCGATGCCGACGGCTACTACACCTACGCGGGCCGCAGCGACGACATGCTCAAGGTCAGCGGCATCTATGTCTCGCCCTTCGAGGTCGAGGCCACGCTGATGCAGCACCCTGCGGTGCTCGAAGCCGCGGTCATCGGCAAAGAGGACGCTGACGGCCTCACGAAGACCAAGGCCTTCGTGGTGTGCAAGGAAGGCCAGAGCGTCAGCGAAGACGAACTGAAGGCCTTCGTTAAGGAACGCCTCGCGCCCTACAAGTACCCGCGCTTCATCGAGTTCGTCGACGAGTTGCCAAAAACGGCGACGGGCAAGATCCAGCGCTTCCGCCTGCGCGAGCGGGAAAAGGCATGAGTGCCGAATCCCAATTCGCCGCCATCCAATGGCGGGGCCGGGACGTGCGCGTCGAATACGTGCACATCGCACCGGAACGGCGCGATGCACCGCTCGTCGTCTTCCTGCACGAAGGGCTCGGCTCGATCGCGATGTGGAAGGACTTCCCCGAAAAGCTCTGCGAGGCCGGCGGCTTTCGCGGACTGGTGTTCTCGCGTCCCGCCTACGGACGCTCGACGCCGCGCGAAGCGGACGAAGTGTGGGATGTCGACTTCATGCACCGCCAGGCGCATGAAGTGCTGCCCGCCTTCTTCGAAGCGCTGGGCATCGACGAGAAGCCCTGGCTCTTCGGGCACAGCGACGGCGGCTCGATCTCGCTGCTCTACGCCTCCCGCTTTCCGGATCGCGTGGCGGGCCTGGTGGTGCTCGCGCCGCACATCTTCGTGGAGGACGTGACGGTCGCGAACATCGAGCTGGCGCGCAAGGCCTATCTCGAGACCGACATGCCGAAGAAGCTCGGCCGCTATCACGACGATGTGGACTCGGCCTTCTGGGGCTGGAACCGCATCTGGCTGCACCCACCCTTCAAGCAATGGAACATCGAAGGCGAGCTCGGCACGATCCGTTGCCCGGTTCTTGCTATGCAAGGCATCGATGACGAATACGGGACCTTGCGCCAGATCCGCGACATCGCCAAGCATGTGCCGCAAACGCAGTTGCTGGAGATTCCTGACTGCGGGCATTCCCCGCATCGCGATCAGCCCGAAACGGCGATAGTTGCGACCGTTTCATTCGTGAGGAGCCATTCGGAAAATGTCAGGGAAAACTCTCATTTGAGAGCTAAATAATTTACTAGTAAAGTATTGACGCCTTCAGCAATCTGCAGGTGTCCCTGGATTTCGAACGGCCCCGGTCGCCAACTTTTATCAACGAAGGAGTCTTCCATGAGCACCCGCATCGCACGCACCACGCTGACGGCCCTGACGCTGGCCTGCATCGCCACGTTGGGCCACGCCCAGACGGGCAAGCTGAAGGTGGGCCTGATGCTTCCATTCAGCGGCACGTATGCAGCGCTCGGCGTCGCGATCGAGAACGGCTTCAAGCTGCAGGTCGAAGAAAAGGGCGGCAAGCTCGCCGGCCGCGAGATCGAGTACGTGAAGGTCGACGATGAATCCGATCCGGCCAAGGCCACGGACAACGTCAACAAGCTGATCAAGCGCGACAACGTCGACGTGATCATCGGCACCGTGCACTCCGGCGTCGCGATGGCCATGGCCAAGGCCGCCAAGGAAAGCGGCACCGTGCTGATCGTGCCCAATGCCGGCGCCGACGCAGTGACCGGCCCGATGTGCGCGCAGAACATCTTCCGCAGCTCGTTCTCGAACTGGCAGCCCGCGTATGCAATGGGCGAAGTCGCAGGCAAGCAAGGCAAGAAGAAGGCGATGACGATCACCTGGAAGTACGCGGCCGGCGACGAGTCGGTGGCAGGCTTCAAGGAAGGCTTCGAGAAGGCGGGCGGCAAGGTCGACAAGATGCTCACGGTGCCATTCCCGAACGTGGAGTTCCAGGCGCTGCTGACCGAGATCGCTGCGGCCAAGCCCGATGTGGTGTACGCCTTCTTCGCGGGCGGCGGCGCGGTCAAGTTCGTCAAGGACTATGCGGCTGCGGGTCTGAACAAGACGATCCCGCTCGTTGGCCCCGGCTTCCTGACCGACGGCACGCTCGAAGCGCAAGGCGACACGGCGCAAGGCATGCAGACGACGCTGCACTACGCGGATGGTCTGAACACGCCGCGCGACACAGCCTTCCGCACCGCCTATGCCAAGAGCTTCAAGCTGCAGCCTGATGTGTATGCCGTGCAAGGCTATGACGCGGCGCAGATCCTCAACATCGGCCTGACGGCGGTGAAGGGTGACATCTCGAAGAAGGCCGAGTTCGCAGCTGCGGTCGAGAAGGCCAAGATCGACAGCCCGCGCGGCACGTTCACGATGAACAAGGCACACAACCCGGTGCAGGACATCTACCTGCGCAAGGTTGAGGGCAACGAGAACAAGCTGGTCAACATCGCGGTGAAGAACCTCGCCGACCCGGCCCGCGGCTGTAAGTTGTAGCTCGCCCCCAGGCTGCGCGCACTTCGTGTCGCTTCGCCAACCCCCTACCGGGGGCAACACCAGCGGCCCGGCTAAGCCGGTTCCGCGGTGTTTCCCGGATGGGGCTCTTCTTTAAACCTTCCAATAAGAACCGCACACCGTGGACATCGGTACCTTTCTGGTTCAGTGCCTGAACTCCGTGCAGTACGGTCTGCTGCTGTTCCTGGTGGCGTCGGGGCTGACGCTGATCTTCGGGATCATGGGCGTGATCAATCTCGCGCACGGCAGCTTCTACATGATCGGCGCCTACATGGCGTTCGCGCTGGCGCCGCTGTTCGGTGACCAGTTCATCGTGATGCTGGTGGCGGGCGTGGTGCTCGCAGCGATCTTCGGCTATGTGCTGGAGTGGGCGTTCTTCAGCTATCTCTATCAGCGCGATCACTTGCAGCAGGTGTTGATGACTTACGGGCTGATCCTCGTGTTCGAGGAACTGCGCTCGCTGCTGGTGGGCAATGACGTGCACGGCGTGAAGGTGCCGGCTTGGCTCGATGGCAGCTTCGCGCTGGGCGATCTCATGAGCTATCCGTGGTATCGCCTCTTCGCTTCGGCGGCTTGCGTGGTGCTTGCTGTGGCGCTGTATTACGTGGTCAATCGCACGCGGCTGGGGATGATGATCCGCGCCGGTGCAAGCAATCGCGACATGGTGCGCGGCCTCGGCATCGACATCCGCCGGCTCTATCGCATCGTGTTCGCAGCCGGTGTCGCGCTTGCGGCGCTGGCCGGGATGATCGCGGCGCCGATGTCCTCGGTCTATCCGGGCATGGGCGCGAGCGTGCTGATCATCTGTTTCGTGGTGGTGGTGATCGGCGGCATCGGTTCGATCACCGGCGCGCTGGTGGCCTCGTTGCTGGTCGGCTTCGTCGACACCTTCGGCAAGGTGTTCTTTGCGGAGCTGAGCGGCATGGGCGTGTATGTGCTGATGGCGATCGTGCTCATCTGGCGTCCCGAAGGTTTGATGGGCAAGAGGCTCTGAGCATGCAACGCGCTTCGTTCTACATCCCCGTGGCTTGCGCATTGCTGCTGGCCCTGCTCGGCCCGACGCTGAGCCCCTATCTCTCCGACCTCGTGGTGAAGGTGATGATCCTTTCGATCTTCGCGCTGAGCCTCGAACTGCTGGTCGGCATGACCGGCCTCGTGAGCCTCGGCCATGCCGCGTTCTACGGCATCGGCGCGTATGCGACGGTGCTCGGCTCGGGCAAGGAAGGCGGCTCGATCGCGCTGCTGTTGCCACTCGCGATGGGTTGCGCTGCCGCCTACGCACTCGTCGTCGGCGCACTGAGCCTGCGCACGCGCGGCGTGTACTTCATCATGGTCACGCTGGCATTTGCGCAGATGGCGTTCTTCGTGTTCCACGACACCGCGCTTGGCGGCGGCAGCGATGGAATCTACATGTACATCCGCCCCACCCTCGGTGCGCTCGACCTGGAGAGCAGCCGCGTGCAGTTCTACTTCGTGCTGGCGTCGCTGGTGTTCACCTATGCGCTGCTGGCGCTCATTCGCCGCTCGCGCTTCGGCGCGGCGCTCGCGGGCATCCGCGTGAATGAACAGCGCATGCGCGCGGCGGGCTTCCCGGTGTATGGCTACAAGCTTGCGGCATTCGTGATCGCAGGCGCCCTGGCCGGGCTCGCGGGCTTCCTGCTGGCTTCGCGTGACGGCGTGGTCAACCCCGAGCTGCTCGCATGGCACAACTCGGGCGAGGTGCTGCTGATGATCATTCTTGGTGGCCTCGGCCATCTGCGCGGCGCGGTGATCGGCGCTGTGGCCTTCACGCTGCTGAAGGAACTGCTGTCGACGCATGCCATCGTCGGCCCGCTCGCGGACCACTGGCAGCTCACGCTGGGCCTCGCCATCATCGCCTTCGTGGCGCTGCTGCCCAAGGGCATCATCGGCATTGCGGCGCGTATCTCGCCAAGGGGTGCAGCATGACGACCTTGCTCGCAGTCGAATCGCTCACGCGCCGCTTCGGTGGGCTGGTCGCGGTCAATGCGGTCACGCTGGATCTTCGCCGCGGCGAAGTGCACGCGGTGATCGGCACCAACGGTGCTGGCAAGTCCACGTTGATCAACATGCTCTCGGGGGAGATCGGCGCGTCCGAAGGGCGCATCTCGCTCGATGGCGAAGACATCACCGATCGCGCGCAGTTCCGCCGTGCGCTCGCCGGCGTCGGCCGCAGCTACCAGCGCACCACGATCTTTCCCGAGTTCACGGTGCTGGAGAACTGCCGCCTCGCCGCGCAGGCTGCGACGCCGAAGCCGTGGGCCATCTGGCAATCGTCGAAGCGCTGCGAAGAGAGCAACACGTCCGCGCGCGAAGCACTCGCCGCTGCCGGACTCGACGCCGTGGCCGATCGCATCGCCGGCACGATGAGCCACGGTGCCAAGCGCCAGCTCGAAGTCGCGATGTGCCTCGCGACCAAGCCACGCGTGCTGCTGCTCGACGAGCCGCTCGCCGGCATGGGGGCCGAAGAAACCGAACGCATGCTGGCACTGCTCGAGCGGCTCAAGCAGTCGCACGCGATCCTGCTCGTGGAACACGACATGGATGCGGTCTTCCGCATCGCCGACCGCATCACGGTGATGGTGAACGGCACGGTGATCGCCACCGGCGACCCGGCCTCGATCCGCCAGAACCCCGAAGTGCGGATTGCCTATCTCGGGGAGGACCACTGACATGCTGAAAGTCCAGGGCCTCAACACCTACTACGGCGACAGCCACATCCTGCGCGGCGCCGACGTCGACATCCCCACTGCCACCTCGGTCGGCCTGCTCGGCCGCAACGGCATGGGCAAGACCACGCTGATCCGCTCGGTGATGGGCTATGTGCGTCCCGCGTCCGGGCAGGTGCTGCTCGACGGCCAGAACGTCACCGGCTGGACGCCCGAGAAGATGGCGCGTCGCGGTATCGGCTACGTGCCTGAGGGGCGCGGCATCTTTCCGAACCTGTCGGTGCGCGAGAACCTCGTGATGAGTGCACGTGCCGGCATCGACGGACGGCGCGACTGGACCTTCGATCGCGTGATGGCGACCTTCCCTCGCCTCACGGAGCGGCTCTCGCACGGCGGCCAGCAGCTGTCGGGGGGCGAGCAGCAGATGCTCTCGATCGGCCGCGCGTTGATGACGAACCCGCGCCTGATGATCCTCGACGAAGCCACCGAAGGCCTCGCCCCGCTGATCGTCGCGGAGATCTGGCGGGTGATCAGCGACATCCGCGCCACGGGCATCGCCACGCTGATCGTGGACCGCGACTGGCGCAAGGTGCTCGCGCACACCGACCAGGCGGTCGTGATGGAGAAAGGCCGCATCGTGCGGCAAGGCGCGTCGGCCGATCTGCTGGCCTCGCCCCAGGTGCTCGAGGAAGTGCTCGGCGTCTGACGCGCGTGGCGCGTCAGCGCGTCGAGCCGCGCTTCACGTCCGTCGCGCCCGCAAGCGTGCTCATCACACGGGGGCGCGGCAGATCCATGCGCAGATGCGCGAGCATGGCGTCCAGCTCCGCATCGGAATGGCCGTCGCCGCGGCCTTCAAGGTCCCACTCCCAGATGGCCTGGATGTCGGGGACGAACATGTTGTCGAAGACTTCAGCGGCAACCCATGCCACATTGGTCCGCTCAAGGCCGAAACGATTTGCAAGTCGCCGAAGGGCCGCCGACAGCGGCCCTTTGATCAGCTCTTCCCTGGCAACGCGGCGAACCTCGTCGCTGACTTCAAACATGACGCCTTCGCTTATTCCTGCGGTTCCAGTGCGTGGGTGGTCTCCGGCACGACGCCTCCCTTGCCCTTCTTGCGCTGCTGGAGAACGAACGCAGTCACCTGCCAGACGATGAACACGGAAATCAATGCCATGAGCGTGCCGCTGATCGGACGCTGCACGAACACGTTGAAGCTGCCACGGCTCAGGAGCATCGCGCGGCGGAAGTTCTCTTCGAGCATCGGGCCGAGGATGAAGCCCAGCATCAGCGGTGCAGCATCGAGCTCGAGACGCATGAAGAGGTAGCCCATCAGGCCGAAGGCGGCGGTGATGAAGACGTCTTCCAGGTTGTTGTTCACGCTGTACGTACCGATGCAGCAGAAGAACAAGATGCAGGGGAACAGAACGTTGTACGGGATCTTGAAGACCGACAGCCAGTAGCGGACCAGCGGCACGTTCAGCACCAGCAGGAAGACGTTACCGACCCACATACTCGCCACCAGGCCCCAGAAAAGTTCGGGGTGGCTTGCGATCATGTTCGGGCCCGGCTGGATGCCCTTGATGATGAAGGCGGCCAGCATCAGCGCCATCACTGCGTTCTCGGGAATACCGATGGACATCAGCGGGATGAAGCTGGTGCGTGCAGCAGCTTCGTCGGCTGCAGCCTGACCGGCCACGCCTTCGATACAGCCGGTGCCGATCTCGTCCTTGTACTTGCTGACCTTCTTGTCGATCGCATAGGCAGCGAACTGCGCGATGGTCGGGCCGCCGCCGGGCAGGATGCCCAGGAAGGAGCCGATGGCGCTGCCGCGCAGGGCGCTCGGCCAGATGCGCTTGAACTCATCCCACGTCGGGATCAGGTTGATCTTGCCGTTGAAGGGCGAGCGCTCTTCGCGCGCATCGAGGTTCTTCGTGATTTCGGCGATACCGAAGCAGCCGAGCGCGATGCTCACGACGCCCACGCCGTCCACGAGGAATGGCAGGTCCATGGTGAAGCGTTGCGCGCCGCTGTTCACGTCGGTGCCGATACAGCCGAGCAGCACGCCGATCATGCACATCGCCAGGCCGTTGAGCAGGCTGCCGGTGGTCACGAAGCTCACGCAGACGAAGCCCACGAGCATCATCGCGACGTAGTCGGCCGGGCCGAAGAGGAAGGCCACCTCGCCCAGCACTGGTGCCAGGAAGGTGAGCACGATGATCGCGACCGTGCCGCCGATGAAGCTCGAGAAGCCCGCGGTGAATAGCGCCACCCCGGTCTTGCCCTTGAGCGTCATCTGGTAGCCGTCGATACAGGCCACGATACTGCTCGCGTGCGGGATCTTCATGGTGATCGCGCTCACGCTGTCGCCATACTGCGCCCCGTAGTAAATGCCGGCCAGCATGATGAGTGCGCCGGTGGTCGGGATCGAGTACGTGAGCGGCAGCAGCAGACTGATGGTCGCCAGTGGCCCGAGGCCCGGCAGCAGGCCGACCAGCGTGCCGACGGTGCACCCGATGGCGCAGTACATCAGGTTGTGGAGCGTGAGGGCGTGCGAGAAACCGAACGCCAGGTTGTTGAGTGCTTCCATCATGATCAGAACAGCGGCAGGTTCAGGCCGAGCAGGTATTGAAGGGCCAGAGCCATCGCGATCAGGCCGGCGGAGATCTTGACGTTGCGCCACCACGAGTAGGACGTGCCGGCCAAGGTCGAGCAGAACACCAGGAAGACGATGCCCGCGATCATGTTCACGAACATCGACACCACCGCGAAGCCGCCGAGGCTCGCCATGATGATCACGATGTTGCGGAAGTAGAGGGGCAGATGCACCTTCTCGACGAAGAAGGAGCGCACCACCGTCGCGATGCCAATCACCATCAGCATGCCGCTGACCATGGCGGGGAAGAAGCCGGGCCCCGCGTGACTGAGTTCTCCGATGGGGTAGCGAAGCGCGGTCAGACCGAAGGTCGCCGCGATCGCCATGAGGAACAAGCCTCTGACTAGATTTCTATTCATGTAAGCACGATCAGGTTGGGGTCATCGAATCCCGCGGCGGCAGCTGTGGCCGATGCGGAACTTGTCTCCATCCGGCGGGATTTCCGGATGCTTCGATGTTCTTGCCGCCTAACTGAGCGGAATCTGACGGCGCCCGTTCGTGAAACTACGTATCAGGCGATTGCGGCGACCCCCGGCGAGTGCCAAAATTTGCGCCCCTGATCCGAAGCAAGCATTGCCGATCACCCCTGCGCACTGCGTTGCGAGCGGCGCAACGGCGGCGAATCGGTCCTCGATCCGAGGAGGTATGCCATGCCGCTGCGTCGATCTCTCGCTCCGCGCGGCGATGCCATTGCGGCATCTGCCTGCATCTTCGCAGCCGTCAGCTTGCTGCTGCCTGACGGCGTCACCGCCGGCAAGCCGGGCGACGGTTTTGATCCACTGCTGTTGTCGCCAGACAACATCTGCGGGCCGGGCGCAACAGGACAGCCTGCATTGCTGAAAGCGCTGGTGCGCGTCGCATCGACGCAGACCGCGAACGCGCCACCAGATCAACCGGCATCGGCCGAGGTGCCGCTCTACAAGGATCTCGGCTCGCTGGCGTTCAAGGTCAGCACGAAGAGTCCCAAGGCGCAGGCCTATTTCAACCAGGGGCTGCGGCTGGCCTTCGGCTTCAACCATGCGGAGGCGCAGCGCGCCTTCCAGGCTGCGCAGAAACTCGATCCGCAGTGCGCGATGTGTTTCTGGGGCGAAGCGCTGGTGCTCGGCACCAACATCAACGTGCCGATGATGCCGGACGCCAACGCGCCCGCGATGGCGGCGTTGACCAAGGCGGTTGCGCTCAAGGGCAATGCGAGTGCGAAGGAACAGGCGCTGATCGGCGCGCTCGAAAAGCGCTACACGAACAACCCACCGGCGAATCGCGCACCGCTCGATGCCGCCTACGCGGATGCGATGAAGAAGGTCGCGGAAAGCTTCCCGGCCGACGACACCATCCAGGTCCTCTACGCCGAGGCCGCGATGGACACGCAGCCCTGGGACTACTGGGAAGCCGGCGGTGCGACGTCGAAGGGCCGTGGCGCAGACATCGTCAAGACGCTGGAGACGGTCCTCAAGCGCAATCCGACCCACGCCGGCGCGATTCATCTCTACATCCACGCGATGGAGGCATCGACTCAACCTGAGAAGGCGCTGTCCTATGCCAACCGCCTCGCGGCGTTGATGCCAGGCGCGGGCCATATCGTGCACATGCCGGCGCACATCTACTATCGAGTGGGCATGTATCGCGATTCGATGACGCTCAACCAGAAGGCAGCGAAGGTCGACGAGGGTTACTTCAAGACATCGGCCTCGGATCCGATCTACAAGACCGCCTACTACCCGCACAACGTGCATTTCGTGCTGGTGTCGGCCGAGAAGGGCGGCGACGGCAAGACAGCCGTCGAGTCGGCATCGAAGCTCGACGCATCAGTGCCGATGGAGCTGGTGAAGATGTTCCCCATCCTGCAGCCGATCAAGTCCGCGCCTTACGCGGCGCATGCGCGCTTCAGCGATCCGGACACCATCCTCAAGCTGCCGGCGCCTGCCGAGGATGCGGCGGTCGTGCAGACGATGTATCACTACGCGCGCGCCGTCGCCTATGCGAACAAGAAGGACAAGGCCAACGCGCAGAAGGAGATCGACGCGATCGAGAAGATCGAAGGCACCGCCGACTACAAGACCTTCGAAGCGTGGCAACTGCCCGCGCGCGAAATCATCCGAACCGCGGGCCTCGTCGCCGCCGGGCGGCTGGCCGATGCGAACGGCGATCTCGATGCCGCGGCGAAGTTCTACTCCGATGCGATCGCGATCGAAGACACCCTCCCCTACACCGAACCGCCCTACTGGTACTACCCGGTTCGGCAGTCGCTCGGCTCAGTGAAGCTGCGGCAGGGCAAGCTCGACGAAGCGCAGCAGGCCTTCAGGGATTCGCTTGTGAAAGTGCGCAACAACGGCTGGGCACTCGCGGGGCTGGTCGAGGTGGAGCGCAAGCGGGGCGATGCCAATGCCGAGAAGGCAGCGCGCAAGGCGTATGAGCGCGCATGGTTCGGGCCGCGCGGCGGACCGGACCTTGCGGCGCTTTGACGTCCTAGCCGCGCGTGTCGACAACGTCCGTGTCGTTCGGCAAGGTCCAGGACTCGCCCGGGAGGATGAGCTTCGAGTCGAACGGGTCCTTTGTGACCTGCCTGCCCGGGTTCTCCGCCCTTGCGGCCGCCAATGCGTTTTCGGTGCCCCTGAAGTTGTAGATCCCGTTCCTGTACTTGTAGTGGACGAGGAGCGACAACGTGGGTGAAGCTGTGAAAGTCTGGTTCATGGTGATGCTCCTTGGCTGATCGCTGACGCGCGCGAATACGTGACGCGAACGGTAGACCCCAGGAGCTGGCGACGCATCCCTCCTGCTTGGGATGCGTCATTGCGCGCGTCATCTGACGGGAATGAAAGCCGTAATCAATACGAGCGAACTCATCACCACCCATACCGCCGCGAGATCCCACGCCAGGGTGCGGTTGCCTGTCCGTTCGCGCCGATGCCTGAGCACCATCGGCGCGCGCGCATTGGCGCAGGAGTAGTACGCCGGGAGCTTGTGCTCGCAGCCCTTGCAATAGCGCGCGCCCGCACGGTTGAGCGTCTTGCACTCCTCACAGATTTCGCCTCCGTCATCCTTGGCTGTCGATCGCATGAGATCGAGGAATCCTGCGAACGCGACGGGTGCCGATGACGATGCAAGGTCGGCCGGCTCGTTCGCCCATGCGCTTTGCAGCGGCGCAGCCCGACCGAATTCAACGAAGGCATGGTGCGCGATGAACAGCGGATGCCCGCGTGTACGACCAGAGATGACAGCATGGATAGAAGGCATAGGACTTTCCTCGCTTTCGTCGATGTGAAAAAATCACATCTCGAGAGTGTGTTCTCCAATGAGCGTCGAAGCAATCCTGTCGGACGGGAACTGAACTTCGTGTACGCGTCGCCAAGGCAGGAGAACGACTCGCCGCAACATGGTGGGCTGCATGACGAAGGAAGCCGTGAGAGCGACCGGTGCCTCAAGAGGCCGAGCAAGGGCTCTGCCTTCCGCGAAGCTCGTGCAGCTCGCGGAGGGCCAGCTCGACTGGGTGCTCGCGGCCTGCTCGCGCGTGATGCGCCCGCTCGTGCGCCTTGCGGTGCGCATGGGCGTCAAGCATGCGCAGCTCGACGAGCTCTTGCGCAGCCTGCTTGTCGAGGAGGCGCAGCGCACCTGGCGCGAGAAGGGCACTGAAGCGAACCTCAGCCAGATCTCGCTCACGACGGGTCTCAATCGCAAGGTCGTGACTTCGATCGTGCGCGAGACCATGGAGCACCTTCCCTATTCCGAGATGTCCGCGCCCGCGAAGACCGTGACGCTGTGGCTGCGCATGTGCACCGACGATCCTTCACGGCGGAGGTTGCCGATCAACGCGGTCGCGCGCGGCCCTTCGTTCGAAGCGGTCGCGCGCAAGGCCAGCCGCGGCAACGTGCACCATCGCGCGGTGCTCGACGAGCTGGTGCGACTCGGCATGGTGACCGAGAGCGAGGACGGTTTCGCTGAACTCGATGCCGACGGCTTCGTGCCCGCGCAGGACATGCGCAGCATGCTGGCCTTTCTCGGCGACAACGCGCGCGACCACCTGCTCGCGGCGGTGTCGAACACCCTCGGTGGGCAGCCGGCATTCCTCGAGCGCTCCGTGTTCGCCAAGGGCATCGCGCTGGACGATTGCGAGCGCATCCACCAGTTCGCGCGCACGCGATGGAATGCCTTGCATCACGAACTCACGCAACAGCTGACCGATGCTTTCACCGAAGCGCCGAAGTCTGCGTCGGCGCGGATGCGAATCGGCATCTATGCCTACTTCGAACAAGGTCCCGCGCCGGCTTCCGAAGCTGCTGCGGATGCATCTGCTCCGCCCAAGGAAAGACGACCATGACGAAGACTTGTTTGCGCGATATCTGCCTGGCGCTGGTAGTGGCGGTGGTGGTTTCCTGCGGCGGTGGCGGTGGTGGGGGCGGCGTCATGCCGATCGCCGCCGGAGGCGCTGCAGGAGCACCAGGAGCGGCGCCCGCCAATACGTCAGCGCAGCAGTCGCTGCTGGACAGGACGGTCTCCCCCGCAGGCGGCGGCAGCGGGCCGGGTGATACGGGCTCCGCCAACGGTAGCGGTGGCACATCGGTGGCAGGTGGCGACGACGGCTCCGGCGTCGGCTCGGGTGGCACAGGGGTCAGCACGGCAGACGCGACCGGCATCGGCTCGGTGGACGGCGCCGGCAGCATTCTGGTCAATGGCGTCCGCTACAACACCGACGGCGCGGTGGTGGCGCTCGACGATGTCCCGGGCCTGCAGCTCGGCATGACTGCGAAGGTGATCGGGCCGTTCGACAACGACCTCACGATGGGCAGTGCGAAACGGGTCGAATCGTCCATCGACCTGCGCGGACCGGTGACTTCGGTCAATGCGCAGCAGGCCAGCTTCACGATCCTCGGCACCACGGTCACGACGGACGCCGCGACCGTATGGGCCGACTCGAACGGCATCACCGATGTGACAACCGGCGCAACGCTGCAGGTGTGGGGCCTTCCCTCCACGCCGGGCAGCCTGCGCGCAACGCGCGTGGAAGTGCATGCGAGCGGCACGCCGATCCTGAGCGGCGCGGTGCAGAACCTCGACACCGCGATGCGGCGCTTCAGCATCGGCGGCTACGTGATCGACTACAGCCAGGCCGCCGTGACGGGCGGCAACGGCGGGACATTCGCCAACGGCGTGCTCGTGCGCGTGCGGGCGAACACGATCGGCGCGAACCTGCTCGTCGCGAGCGCCGTGCAATGGTGGTATCCGGCCCCGATCGCCAATGGCACGCAGTTGCAGCTGGCCGGCGTGGTGACCGACTTCGCGGGGCTCAATTCACTGCGCGTGCTGGGCGTACGTGTGGATGCGTCCGCGGCAAAGGTGTCCGGCGGCCCCGCAAACTCGGTGGGCAACGGCGTCGGGGTGATCGTGGGCGGCGTACTCTCGAACGGGGTGTTGCAGGCGAGCACCCTCAAGATCCGGCTCGTGCCGGGCACCGGCGGGCAGCCGTCGTTCAGCCTGACCGGGCAGATATCGACCTTCAACTCGATCGCCGATTTCCGCATCAAGGGACAGCCGATCGACGCCAGCGGACCGGGCGTGAGCTTCGTCAACGGCACCGCCGCGAACCTCGGCGCGCAGGTGCGGGTGATGGTCGAAGGCAGCCGCGTTGCCGAAGGCGTGCTCATCGCCGATCGCGTCACCTTCCAATGAGGTCACGATCCATCGCAGGAGCACCAGGATGGACCTCAACAACTCGCTGGAACTGGTGCTGTCGCACGCGCGGTGCGGCTCGCTGACGATGGAAGACCTGCTCCGGGAATTCGCCGATTCGGAGCTGATCGTGGCCAGCCGGACGAAGATGGTCGAACACGGTTCGCCATTCCGACCGCTGCTGCTCTCCAGGGAGCAGAACATGATGATGGCCTGCTTCACCGACAAGTGCCGCATCGGCGACTTCGCTTCCGTCGCACCGCACGCCATCGTGATGAAGGGCCGCGACGTGCTGCGGGCGCTCCCGCTGGGGATGGGGCTGGTGATCAACCCCGGGACGACGCTGGACCTGGAGCTCTTTCCCGAGGGCACGTGCCCCGCATACGTCTGCCTCTGACGCTAGATGCGATCGCCGAACCGGCGTAGGCCTTCGACGTCGATCACGGTGATGCCGCCGTACTCGATGCGCAGCAGTCCCGCATCGCTCAACCGCTTGAGCGCCGCGTTGCAGCGCTGCCGCGACAGACCCGACAACGCAGCGATCTCCTCCTGCGACGTCTCCAGGTGCTTCTGCCCGAGCGGATGCAGCCACGGATGAAACAGCCCCGCCAGCGCGCGCGCCACCTGGCTGTCGGCGTCGAGCAGGCGATGCGCCGCGTAGTTGCCCATGAACCAGTGCAACCGCTCGTTGATCTGCGCAAGCAGAAAGTGGTTGAAGCTCATCTGCGTCCGGTTCAGCCACTCGAAGGTGTCCTGCGGCATCACGGCCACGCGGCTGTCGCGCAGCGCGATGATGTCCGCAGAGCGAGGCACGGCGCGAAGCAACGTGCCCTCGCCGAACCAGCTGCCGACCGTGAGCCCCCCGAAGGTCACGGAGCGGCCATCGTCCGAGGTGACGGACCACTTGAGCAATCCTTCGAGCGTGCCGTACCAGTGCAGCGGCACCTCGCCGCGCCGGCACAGTGCGGCGCCGGCCGCGACGGGCTCCTCGCGCATCTCGTCGAGCACGCGCGCCTGCGACTCGCCGTCGAGCTGCGGAAACCAGCCGGAGAGCGCCAGCAGGCGCGGGATGGTCAGGGAAAGGCTGGCCGCTTGTCTCTCGGCTGCGGACTTGTTGCGCATGGGGGCTCCTGCGCCTCGTTATCCCTGATCCGAAATGTCATCGCGATGACTGTCAGGGCGAAGGCGGCCAAAAATAATACCGCGCTGTCCCACAGGAGATAGCCCATGTCCAAGCGCAAAGTGATCGTGACCATCGCCCCGACCGGCGGCATGGCGCACAAGTCCCAGAACCCCCACCTGCCGACGCAGCCCGCAGAGATCGCTGAAGACGTGATCCGCTGCTGGAAAGCCGGCGCGAGCGTTGCCGCGATCCACGCGCGTCGTCCCGACGACGGTGCGACCTGCGATGCCGCGGTCTACCGCGAGATCAACACGCGCATCCGCGATGCAGGCTGCGACATCGTGATCAACAACTCGACCGGCGGCGGCGTGCATGGCGACATGGTGAAGCCGCTTCAAGGCAACCGCTGGGAGATCGCGTGGGAGGAGCGCATCAAGGGCATGGACGCGGGCGCGGAAATGTGCACGCTGGATGCGACCACGCTCAACCTCTCCTTCGAAGGCCGCGAGATCCTGATGGACACGCCGCTGAGCAAGGGCCGCGAACTGGCGGCGGGCATGAAGGCGCGCGGCATCAAGCCCGAGTGGGAAGTGTTCAGCCCCACGCACATCCTTCAGGACACGACGACGCTGATCAACGAAGGGCTGGACGAAGAGCCGTACTTCATCAACCTGGTGATGAACGTGCACCGCAACTTCCAGAACGCGATGCCCTTCTCGCCACGCCACCTGCAGATGATGGTGGACACGCTGCCCAAGGGCGCGATCTTCTGCGTGAGCGGCATCGGGCCTTCGCAGCTCGAAGCCAACATCAGCGCCCTGCTGCTGGGCGGCCATGCGCGCGTCGGGCTCGAAGACAACCTCTACTACCGCCACGGCGAGCTGGCGACGAACCTGCAACTGACGGAGCGCATCGTGCGGATCATCCGCGAGATGGACATGGAACCCGCGACGCCCGCCGAGGCCCGCGACATGATGGGCCTGCCGCGCGTCGGACTGCCGCGCCCCGAGTTCGCGCCGCGCTGAACGCAGGAGCGCCACCATGAACACTTCGACGAGTGATGTGAAACGCGTGGCGGTCGTCGCCACGGGCGTGATCGGGGCAAGCTGGGCCGCCTACTTCCTCGCGCGCGGGCTGGACGTGGATGCGACGGACCCATCCCCCGGTGCCGAAGAGCGGCTGCGCGCAGCGGTGGCGCAGCATTGGCCGACGCTCGAGCGCTTCGGCCTCGCCGAGGGCGCATCAACCGACCGCCTGCGTTTTCACGCGCAACTCGAAGACGCGGTCGCACAGACGGACTTCGTGCAGGAGAACGGCCCCGAGCGCATCGACATCAAGGCCGAGTTGTTCCGTCGCATGGATGCAGCCGCACGGCCGCATGTGATCCTGGCGTCCAGCTCATCGGGACTTGCGATCAGCGGCGTGCAGGCGCAGTGCAAGCACCCGGAGCGCGTGGTGCTCGGCCATCCGTTCAATCCGCCGCACCTGATCCCGCTCGTGGAAGTGGTGGGCGGCGAACGCACGTCGCCGGATGCCATTGCGCGGACGATGGCCTTCTACACCGCGATCGGCAAGCGGCCGATCCACGTCAAGCGCGAGGTGAAAGGACACATCGCGAACCGGCTGCAGGCTGCGCTGTGGCGCGAAGCCTTCCACCTGGTGGACCAGGGTGTGGCCTCGGTGGCCGACATCGACACCGCGATCGCTCACGGCCCGGGCTTGCGCTGGGCGGTGATGGGGCCCTTCATGAACCTGCATCTCTCGGGCGGCGCGGGTGGCATCGCGCATGTGCTCGACCATCTCGGCGGGCCGATCGAAGACTGGTGGCATGACCTCGGAGCGCCTTCGATGACGGCGGATCTCAAGCAGAGAGTGACCGCGGGCGTCGCCGACGAACTCGGCCCGCGACGCACTGCAGACCTCGAAGCCGCACGCGACACCCTGCTGATGAACCTGATTCGCGACAAGGCCTCCACCGGCACACTCGAATAACAAGCGAAGCGGCATCGACCGCCGAGGAGACAAGACATGACCACCCCCGCCTTCTTCGAAGACGAAAGCCAGATCGCACCGCCGCGCACGGTTCGCATCGACCTGGACGATGGCTCGTTCATCCTGCGTTCGCCCGTAGCGCTGAGGCCGTACGCGCGATGCATCGGCGACTGGCTGGAACGCTGGGCGCGCGAGACGCCCGATGCGCTCGCTCTGGCCGAGCGTGATGAAAGTGGCGAAGGCTGGCGCAAGCTCAGCTATGGCGAGTTGCGCCGCGCCGTGGGATCCGTCGCGCAGGCACTGCTGCACCTGGGCGTGCCGAAGGACAAGCCGGTGGTGATCCTGTCGGACAACGCGATCGACCATGCGGTGCTGATGCTCGCGACGATGCACATCGGGCGCACCGCATGCTCGTTGTCGAGTGCCTATTCGCGCATGGCCAAGGACCCTTCGCGGCTCCACGGCATGCTGCGCGCGCTGGGGCCCTCGGTGATCTACGCATCCGACGCGAAGGTCTACGGCCCTTCGCTCGCGGGGAGCGGCGTCGATGCGATCACGGTCTTCAGCCGCAACGCCGATGCGCACACCGGTGCAATCCCTTTCGAACGGCTCCTGCAGACGGAAGAAACGCCATCGGTGATGCAGGCCTTCGATGCGATCCTGCCGGACGACCATGCCAAGTACCTGCTGACCTCCGGCTCCACCGGGAAGCCGAAGGTGGTGATCAACACGCACCGCATGCTGTGCGCGAACCAGCAGATGATGGCGCAGACCTGGCGCTTCCTCGACCAGGAGAAGCCGGTGCTGGTCGACTGGCTGCCATGGAGCCACACCTTCGGCGCGAACCACAACTTCAACATGGTGCTGAGCCATGGCGGCGCGCTCTACATCGATGAAGGGCGGCCCGCGCCCGGCCTGATCGAGAAGACGGTGCGCAATCTGCGTGAGGTGCGGCCGACCTTGCTGTTCAATGTGCCGCGCGGCTACGACATGCTGCTGCCCTTCCTGGAGGCCGACGAGGCGCTCGCAACTGAAGTGCTCTCTCGCCTGCGCCTGGTGTTCTACGCCGCGGCGGCGCTGGCGCCGTCGACATGGGAGCGGCTGGAGGCCGTGGCGCATCGGGCTCGGCCGACGCGGCCGCTGTGGCTCACGACCTCATGGGGCGCAACGGAGACGTCGCCCGCGATCACGACCGCGCACTGGCGGCTCGACGGTGCGGGCTGCATCGGCGCGCCGCTGCCTGGGCTCGAGCTCAAGCTGGTGCCCAACGGCGACAAGCTGGAGATGCGCGTGAAGGGCGTGTCGGTGTTCCCCGGCTACCGCAACGGGCCGCGCGAGACCTCCGAGGCATTCGACGAGGAGGGCTACTACCGCATCGGCGACGCGGGCTACCTGGTTCATACCGAGCTGCCCGAACGCGGCGTGATGTTCAACGGCCGCGTGGCGGAAGACTTCAAGCTGTCCAGCGGCACCTGGGTGTCGGTGGGCACGCTGCGTGTCGAACTGGTGTCGCGCCTCGCGCCGCTGGCGCAGGACATCGTGATCACCGGGCACGACCGCGCGGAGATCGGCATGCTGGTGTTCCCGAGCCCGCAGGCGGCATCCCGGCCGCGCGAGGAACTGCATGCCGCGCTGCAGCGCGTGATGCGCGACATGCGCGATGCAGGTGCGGGCTCGTCGCAGTGCCCGGTGCGCGCCATCGTGCTGGGCGCCCCGCCCGACATCGATGCGGGCGAGATCACAGACAAGGGCTACATCAACCAGCGCGCCGTGCTGATGCGTCGTGCCGACCAGGTGGCAAGGCTGCACGCCGATCAGGTTGATTCGGAAGTGATTCGCCTCGATTGACGCGCGGGCGGTCGCCCGGGGACCGCTGGCTAGAATCGCTCGCTTCTTCGGCCAGCAAAGGAATCGGACTTGAGACGGCGGCTCGTGTTGCTCAGCATCGTGGCTTGCAATGTGCAGGCACAGTCGCAGGTCCCGCCTCCAGCGCCGACGCAATGGTTCACCGTGACGGGCAATCCCGCGGATCCGTCGATGGACACGGTGCAGGTCGATCCCGTGGCCACCCAGGTCGAGGGCCAGTTCAAGACCATGAACGTGCGGGTCAGCCGCGCGAGGCAGCGTTTCAACTGGGAGAACGTGCCCTACCGCTCCTATGAGTCGAAGGTGGTCTTCGACTGCCGCGCGCGCAAGGCCGGCTATACGTTCGCGACCTTCTATCCGCAGCCGCTCTGGCAAGGCCCGCCGATCAAGAAGACCGACTACTCGGCCAACCCGCAGCCGATGCTGTTCCGCGACGTCGAACCCAACCCCACGGAGCGCATCATCCGCGCGGCCTGCCAGCCCGGCAGCTAGCCTGGGGCTGCGCGCTTCACCGCGTGCGCGCTGAACCGCCGCCAGGCGGGAAGCCGGCGAAAAGCTTGTCGAGCGCCGCCTGCACGCTCGCATTCACCCGCGACGGATCGTCCGGCAGCACCCCGCTCGCGCTGCCGCGCCAGATGGCGCGCTTGGTGCCGCCATCGAACATGTCGACCAGCAGCGCGCCCTTCTCGTAGTCGTCGGT
The DNA here is from genome assembly GCF_014192575.1 of Variovorax sp. Sphag1AA. GTDB lineage: Bacteria > Pseudomonadota > Gammaproteobacteria > Burkholderiales > Burkholderiaceae_C > Variovorax. The sequence continues at coordinate 177,352 of NZ_JACHYC010000006.1, forward strand.
GGACATGGTCACGTAGCCCGGCCAGTTGCTTCCGATGCCGAGCCAGTTGAGGTCGTGGCCGATGCCGCTGTAGAAGTTGTTGAAGTTCTGGCCCTTCACCCGGGTGACATGGGCGGAGACGCGGATCTCGCCGTTCTCGGGCACCCGTTTCCAGCCGCGGGCCTGCAGTCGCGAATCGATGCCGGAGATGATGACCTGCGGCACCAACGCGCCGCCGTCGTCGCCGGAGATCCAGCTGTAGGTGCGGTCGTTGCCGAAGCGCGCGTTCGGGTCGAAGTCGGTCTTGACGGTCGCAGTGCTGGCGCAAGCGGTGAGCACGAGGGCAAGGGCCAAGGCAAGGAATCTTCCGAGTCTTCCGATCATGTTCGCTCCTGTTGCGGCGCATGTTACAGGCGCGGATTGCGGAAAGTTGCCGCACTCCCCCATCGGGACGCTTCAAAACCGGCTGGACGCGCCGAAAAGCACTACACGTTCAACCACTTACAGCGAGAAGCACATGTCCAGACTCATCGTTCTGACGCGGCACGGCAGCGTGCGGCAAGTCAACCTCAAGGGGCCGATCACGACGATCGGCCGCGACCCCAACTGCGGCCTCCACATCGACAGCCTCGGCGTGAGCCGGCATCACGCGGCGATCCGCTGGATGGGTGACCGCTACGTCGTGCTCGACATGGCGAGCCGCAACGGCACCTTCGTGAACCAGTCGCGCATCCGAGAAAGCACGCTGCGCAACGGCGATGCGATCGGCGTCGGCGACTGCCAGATCCGCTTCCTCCAGACGATCAGCGCGCTGGCCGACGAGGACGCGCTGAAGCTGGTCACGGTGGCCGGCAATCCGGTCGAGATCGAAGCCGCGCGGCAGCGCAGCGACTGGGCAAGCTTCTTCCGGCAAGGCCGCATGGCACGTCAGGCCGAAGCCCGCCGCTACGCAGGTGTCGAGTGGCGCGCCGAATGACCGTGACCGTGGCAGGTTCGCCCAAAAAGAAGGCCCGCACGCAGCGGGCCGAATGATCTTTGGTAAGAAGATCCCTGGAGAACCAGCCTTGATATCGGCGGCTCGTCCGAAAATTTGAGTGACCGGGGCAAACCTTCACATCGAGAGTGGGTGCTTACAAAATGGCCTTGCCTTTGTTGTAGCCTATGTGACACGTGCGTCGAACCAATTAAACGCATACGTATCATATGGGGTTCCCCTTCCCCTCAACTCACTCTTACATGATGAAGACAAAACTGTTTGCGCTGGCCGCTGTTGCCGCTCTCGGTTCCGGCAGCGCCTTGGCGCAAAAGGCTGGTGACTGGCAAATCGGCGCCGGCTGGCTCCATTTCGCACCGCAGGATTCGAGCAAGCCCCTGACCTTCACCTCGCCGGTCGCGGCCGTGGTCCCGGGCTCCGGCGCGGACGCCGGCACCTCTGACACGCTGGGTCTCAGCGCCACCTACTTCTTCGACAGCCACTGGGCGGCCGAAGGCGTGATCGGCATTCCGCCGAAGTTCAAGCTCTACGGCACCGGCACGCTGGCGCCGATCGGGGAAATGGGCGAAGCGCGCCAGTGGAGCCCCACGATCCTGGCCAAGTACTACTTCAATGACGGCGAAGCCAAGCTGCGTCCCTTCGTGGGCCTCGGTGCGACCTACGTCTGGTACAGCGACGTGAAGCTCACCCCGACGCTCCAGGGCGCACTCGCGAGCCGCGTCGGCATTCCGGCGGCTGCGTCGTCGACCACGGCCAAGCTCGACAGCACCTTCGCGCCGGTGTTCAACGTGGGCGCGGCCTACCAGTTCGACCAGCACTGGGGCATGTCCTTCTCGGTGTCGTACATCCGCCTGAGCACCACGGCCAAGCTGACCACGACCGCCCTGGGCGTGCCGGTGGCAGCGAGCGAAGCGGGTCTCAAGCTCAACCCGATCGTTCCGTACCTTGCGGTGACGTACAAGTTCTAAGCCCCTGAGCTTCCAAGTCCCGGTTCCCGGGCCGGAGGGCGCGCAATGCGCTCTCCGTTTCTCTTCCCCTGCTCAAGTTCGGCGGATTCCAGCCGATATGCGAATGCGCAGCCTGCGCACTTCCCATCGCATCTTCCGGAATCACGACCATGTCCTTGAGCAACATATCGATCGGCCGGCGTCTCGCCCTCGTGCTTGGCGCCATTCTTGCCCTCTTCCTCGCCAGCAGCGTGTTCGCGGTGCTGAAGCTGCAGCGCCTGGGCGAAGAGATCGACCGCATGGTCAACGACAACGTGAAGACCGAGCGCGCGGGTTCCGACTGGCTGCGCCACACGACTTCGGGCGTGCAGCGCGCGGCGGCGATCGCCAAGAGCAGCGACCCGAGCCTGATCGCCTACTTCGCGCCGGCCACCGCGGCCTCGATCAAGGACACGAACGAGCTGCAGAAATTCATCGAAGGCCAGATGGTCAAGCCGGACGAGCGCGCCCTCTTCGAGAAGGTCGGCGAACTGCGGAAGGACTATCTCGCGGCGCGCGAAGAAGTCAGCAAGCTCAAGCTCGCAGGCGACCTCGAAGGTGCGAACCGCGTGTTCACCGCGCGCTTCGAGCCGACTTCCGTCAGCTACCTCGCCGGCGTGCAGAAGATGGTGGACCTGCAGCGCGCCGAACTCGACGCTGCCGCCGAGCGCGGACAGGCCCTGCGTGCGCAGACGAGCACGCTGCTGATGGTCTGCACCGCGCTTTCGTTGGCACTGGGCGGCGCGATGGCGTGGTTCCTCGCGCGCAGCATCACGCGTCCGCTGCGTCGTGCCGAATCGATGGCCCAGGCCATCGCCGACATGGACCTGACCGGCGCGCCGCAAACGAGCTATGCCGCCGATGAAACCGGCCGACTCCTGCAAGCGCTCGACCAGATGCGCACCGCGCTGCAGTCTTCGCTGCGCCAGGTTCAGGGTGTGGTCGTCAACGTATCGACGGCCAGCTCGCAGATTGCATCGGGCAACCAGGATTTGTCGTCGCGCACCGAAGAGCAGGCAAGCTCGCTCGAAGAGACCGCAGCGTCGATGGAAGAGCTCACCAGCACCGTGAAACAGAACGCGGACAACGCGCGCCAGGCCAACCAGCTTGCGGTGTCGGCTTCGGAAGTGGCGGTGCGCGGTGGCAGCGTGGTGAATCAGGTCGTGGACACCATGGGCTCGATCAATGCGTCCTCGCGCAAGATCGTGGACATCATCGGCGTGATCGACGGTATCGCGTTCCAGACCAACATCCTGGCGTTGAACGCGGCGGTCGAAGCCGCTCGTGCCGGTGAACAAGGCCGTGGCTTTGCAGTCGTGGCTTCTGAAGTGCGCAACCTCGCACAGCGCTCGGCAGCTGCAGCCAAGGAGATCAAGACCCTCATCGACGACTCGGTGGGCAAGGTCGAAGAAGGCAGCAAGCAGGTCGCCGAAGCGGGCCGCACGATGGACGAGATCGTCGACAGCGTAAAGCGGGTGACGGACATCATGGGCGAGATCACAGCGGCGAGCCAGGAGCAGACCTCGGGCATCGAGCAGATCAACCAGGCGATCACGCAGATGGACCAGGTGACGCAGCAGAACGCCGCGCTGGTCGAAGAAGCCGCAGCCGCTGCTGCATCGCTGCAGGAGCAGGCCGGCAGCCTTTCGCAAACGGTGAGTGTGTTCAAGCTGGACAGCCGGGGCCATCGCCCGATGGCCGTCGCACAGCGCGCGGTGCCGGCAAAGCCTGCGCCGGTGGTCAAGAAGGCCGCGGCACCGGCGCAGAAGGCCGCCCCCGCGGCCGTGGCAGCAGGCGGCGACTGGGAGTCGTTCTGACCCGCTAGAGCTCCGGACCGGCTGCCGGGTCCGCGTGCTGTTCGTTGAAGCGCTTTTCAGCGGCAGCCAGATGGGTCGTCAGGACGTGCGAGATCACGTTGATGCCAAGGCCCGCGAAGAGCGCGGGCAGCAGGTAGAGCGCCACCCGCACTTCCGAGACGAAGAAGACGTCGTCCGCGAGGGAAGGCGTCGCGCTCGCGAGGGTCGCCAGCCGCTGCAGGAAGAAGACATCGATCCCCGCGATCGCGACCAGCGTGAACCCGAGGACCAGCACCGTGAAACGCGAAATCGCACGCTTGGCGATCAGCACGCCGTAGATCGAGAACGGCAGTACGACGGACACGGCCACCATGATCCAGAAGCGCACTTCCGTGAAGACCGAATAGCTGACGTGCATGGCTGAACCTCGGGTGGCTGGAGCAGGTGGAAACCGAAGACGCGGAGCTTGTCATGGGCACCGCCCCGGGATTGTCTAGCGCACGTAAAGAAATCGGGTCAGCAAATTTCAGCCGTAACGTCGCTCAGCGCTTCGGCGGCGACTTGCCGGGAGCGGACGGCTTGCGTGGCGACTTCGCTTCGTCGGGGCCGAGCAGCTTGTCCATCGCCTGCCCCACGCGCGCCCCGATCGCGGTGCCCACGCCGGGCAGCACCGCCGTGCCGACCGCCGCGCCCGCGAGCGCCGCGCCGGTCAGCGACAGCACTGGCGCATCGAGCGTGCCGCCGAGCTTGAGCGGAACACCCACGACGCCATCCACGATGTCAACCGCCGCCTCGCCATCGAGCTTGCGGTTCAGCACGGTGGCTGCGCCGCTCGCGGTGAGTACGCCCGATCTCGCCTTGAGATTGCTGTAGCGCAGCATCACGCCGTCGTCGAGGATTTGCGTGTCGAGCGTGCCGGTCAACGATTCCAGCCGCGTCTGCCCGCCACGAGCCGAATCGGGCGCGGTCACTGCCTTGGCGAGATCAAAGCCACTGAGCGTCGCCGGTGCAACCGTGAAGCGCGTGCGGGTGTGCAGGTGGCGAATCAGCTCGCCGACGTTGGCGCCCTGGGTGTCCACCTCCGTCGGCCCGTTGACTTTGCCTTCGACCGCGCTGTGGCGGTCGAAGCCGCGCAGGAGTGAGGCGAGGTCCACGCCCTTCGCCTCCAGCGCGGCTGTGAGCCGCACCTGCCCATCGTCTCTGGCCTCGAGCCGCGTGGTGCCGTTCCACGTGCCGCCGCCGAGGTCGATCAAGGTTCGCCAGCGATCGTCCTCACCCTCTCGCTCGACACGCAGTCGGGCCGGGGGCGAGACGCCCGGGCGGCGAATCTCGGCTTCGCGCGGGCGCCAATGGGGGTCGAAGCGCACATCGACGTCGTAGGCCAGCGCGATGTCGCGGCGGTCGATCCAGGAGATGTCGCGCAGGCGCACCGTCTGGACGGGCACGTCGGTCAGCGACCAGCCACCCGCGAGCGCAATCGCCGTATCGCCGCCATCCCAGCGCCCACGGAACGCGCGCACGGAATCACGCGGCAGCACCGCCCCGCTCACCTCCACTTCGTCGATCGCAACCTTGCGGCCCCAGAGCGAAGCCAGACGGGGGCGGACCACGATGCGATGCACGGTGATCGGCCTCGGCTGCCCAGTTGCGACGTCTTCGAGCTCGATGACCGGCGAAGGCCGCAGCGCCCAGTGCGCCGCACCGATGCGCAGACCGATCCCCGACGCCTTCTCGAAGCGCGCGGCAATTTCCGATGCGAGCTGCTCGTCGCTCGGCAACTGGCCGCGCACCCAGATGCCCAGTCCAGCCAGCAGCACCACCAGCAAGGCGGCGGAGACGGCAATCCAACGTCGCGTCCGGCTCATGGTCGTAGCTTGCGCACATCGGAGCCGCTCTGCTGTCAGCGATGAGCGCGTCGTTTTCTGCGCCAATCGCTATAGTCTGCGCAGCCCGAATCTGGAGAAATTTCCCAATGCGCATCTGGAAGAAAGAAATCTCGGTCGAGGAATTGACCCGAAGCCACATCGATACGGCGGTCGCCAACCTCGGGATGGAGTTTCTGGAGATCGGGGACGACTTCATCCGGGCCCGCGTACCCGTCGACAAGCGCACGGTGCAGCCCTACGGCATCCTGCATGGCGGCGTCTCGGTGGTGCTGGCGGAGACGCTGGGCTCCTGCGGTGCGCACTACTCGGCACCCGAGGGCCATCGCGCAGTCGGGCTGGACATCAACGCGAACCACATCAGGTCCGCGACATCGGGGTGGGTCACCGGCACTGCGCGACCGGTGCACCGGGGCCGGACCACGCAGGTCTGGCAGATCGACCTCACCAACGACGCGGGCGAGCTGACCTGCGTCTCGCGCATCACCATGGCCGTGCTGGCGCCCCGCGGCGACTGACCGTCCCGGCGGGCCGCCCCGCCCCACAACCGCTTCCTGGCAAAAGAAGAAACGAACCTACGAGGAGATAACCATGAGCGAGTCCTACCTTCCGCGCTGGCAAAAGGTGTCGGCCAGTGCGGGTGCCGTCGTCACGCCCGAACAGCGCCTGCCCTGGCCGCAGACCGCGGCGATGGGCGTGCAACACGTGATCGCGATGTTCGGCGCCACGGTGCTGGCGCCGATCCTGATGGGGTTCAACCCCAATGTGGCGATCCTCATGAGCGGCATCGGCACGCTGCTGTTCTTCTTCATCACCGGCGGACGGGTGCCGAGTTACCTGGGGTCGAGCTTCGCCTTCATCGGCGTCGTGATCGCGGCGACGGGCTATGCAGGCTCGGGGCCGAACACCAATCTCGGCGTAGCACTCGGCGGGATCATCGCGTGCGGGCTGGTCTACGTGCTCATCGGCGTGATCGTGTCGCTCACCAACGAGCGGCGCACCAAGCGCGCACCCGTGAAGGGCCTCGAGGGCATGGAGGTCGAGGAAGTCGAGAGCGACGTGGCGGTGCACTGGATCGAGCGGCTGATGCCGCCGGTGGTCACCGGCGCGGTGGTGGCGGTGATCGGGCTCAACCTCGCGAGCGTGCCGATCAAGAACATGGCGCCGACCGGCTTCGACACGTGGATGCAGCTCGTGACCTTCCTGAGCGTGGGCCTGATCGCGGTCTACACGCGCGGGATGATGCAGCGGCTCTTGATCCTCATGGGGCTGATCGTCGCCAGCATCATCTATGCGGTGCTGACCAACGTGCTCAGGATGGGCAAGCCGATCGACCTCGGCCCGCTCGGCGCGGCAGCGTGGTTCGGCATGCCGACCTTCTCGTCGCCGGTGTTCGACGCGAATGCGATCCTGCTGATCGCCCCGGTGGCCGTCATCCTCGTGGCCGAAAACCTCGGCCACATCAAGGCCGTCGGAGCGATGACCGGTCGCGACCTCAATCCGTACCTCGGTCGCGCCTTCATCGGCGACGGCGTCGCGACTATGGTGAGTGGCGCCCTCGGCGGCACCGGCGTGACGACCTACGCGGAAAACATCGGCGTGATGGCCGCCACCAAGATCTACTCGACCGCGATGTTCGTCGTCGCCGCGCTCATCGCGCTGGTGCTGGGCTTCAGCCCGAAGTTCGGCGCGCTGGTGCAGGCGATCCCGCTGGCGGTGATGGGCGGCGTGAGCATCGTGGTGTTCGGCCTGATCGCGGTGTCGGGCGCGAAGATCTGGGTCGACAACAAGGTCGACTTCTCGAAGAACAAGAACCTCATCACCGCTGCGATCACGCTGATCCTCGGCACCGGCGACTTCACGCTGAAGTTCGGCCAGTTCGCGCTCGGCGGCATCGGCACCGCGACATTCGGCGCGATCCTGCTCTACGCGCTGCTCAGCCGCTCGGAGAATTGAAATGAAACCTGGTGCAAGAGGTGTTCTGTCAGGTGATAGCGAAGCGTCTGTTTCATGGCGCGGAAGCCACTCCCGTTAGACTCCAACGCTTTTCGCACCTACGTTTTCCATGGCCGATGCATCCGCCGCGCGCAGCAAGACGGTATTCGAGTTCAAGAGCGCAACGCTGCCGCTGATCGCGGTCATTCTCCGCACCGCCGATCTCGACGTGCTCGCTGAAGCGCTCGACGCCCAGCTTGCGGATTCCCCCGACTTCTTCGAGCAGGAGCCGGTCGTCATCGACCTCTCGCAACTGCAGGACGAAGACGCCGAAGCCGACATCGATTTCGTCCGCCTGCGCGACATGCTCTCGCGCCACCAGACGCAACCCGTCGCAGTGCGTGGCGGCACCGATGCGCAGAACGCCGCGGCGCGCGCCGCCGGCCTGTCGGTCACCGCGATGCCCGCCGCACCGGCAGCCAAGGCGGCAACCCCGCCCGCAGAGCCGCCGAGTGAAGCCCCGCAGATCGTGCGCGAAGTGCCGGTGCCGTCCAACGGCACGCTGGTCATCGACAAGCCGCTGCGCTCGGGCCAGCAGGTGTATGCGCGCGGCGGCGACGTGATCGTCACGGCCATCGTGAGCTTCGGCGCCGAGGTGATCGCGGACGGCAACGTCCACGTGTACGCACCGCTGCGCGGCAAGGCGATCGCCGGTGCGCGCGGCAACACCGATGCGCGCATCTTCACGACCTGCCTGGAAGCGCAGCTCGTCGCCATCGCCGGCATCTATCGCACATCCGAAGTCCCGCTGCCGCCCGAAGTGGCAGGCAAGGCGGCGCAGATCTCGCTTCAGGACGGCAAGAAGATCCTGATCGAGGCGATCGAATGAGATTCCGGCATCAACCGAACAACTGAAACGAACGAAAGAGGAATGTGGCAATGGCCAAAATTGTGGTGGTGACATCGGGCAAGGGCGGCGTCGGCAAGACGACCACGAGCGCGAGCTTCGCGTCCGGTCTCGCTCTGGCAGGCAAGAAGACGGCTGTGATCGACTTCGACGTCGGCCTGCGCAACCTCGACCTCATCATGGGCTGCGAGCGCCGCGTGGTGTTCGACCTGATCAACGTGATCCAGGGCGAAGCCAACCTGAGCCAGGCGCTCATCAAGGACAAGCACTGCGAGAACCTCTACGTGCTGGCCGCCTCCCAGACGCGCGACAAGGACGCTCTGACGCAGGACGGCGTCGAGAAGATCCTCAAGGAGCTGGCCGATCAGGGCTTCGACTACATCGTGTGCGACTCGCCCGCCGGCATCGAGGTCGGCGCGCTGATGGCGATGCACTTCGCGGACGAAGCGCTCATCGTCACCAACCCCGAGGTGTCCTCGGTGCGCGACTCGGACCGCATCCTGGGCATGCTCAGCTCCAAGACCAAGCGCGCCAAGGAAGGCGGCGAACCGATCAAGGAGCACCTGCTGATCACCCGCTACAACCCCAACCGCGTGGCGGGCGGACAGATGCTGTCGCTGGAAGACATCCAGGACATCCTGCGCATCAAGCTCATCGGCGTGATCCCCGAGTCCGAGAGCGTGCTGCAGGCTTCCAACCAGGGCGTGCCCGCGATCCACGACAAGGACACCGACGTGGCGCAGGCCTACAGCGACGTGGTGGCGCGCTTCCTCGGCGAAGAGCGGCCGATGCGCTTCGTCGACGCCGAGAAACCCGGCTTCTTCAAACGAATCTTCGGATCGAGGTAGTTCGATGTCCCTCCTCTCCTTTCTGCTGGGCGAAAAGAAGAAGACGGCCAGTGTCGCCAAGGAACGGCTGCAGATCATCCTCGCCCACGAGCGCAGCAGCCTCGGCAACAAGCGGCCCGACTATCTGCCGGAGTTGCAGCGCGAGCTGATCGCGGTGATCTCCAAGTACGTGTCGATCAAGGCCGAAGACATTAAGGTCCACCTCGAGAAGCAGGATGACCTCGAGGTGCTCGAGGTCAAGATCGAGTTGCCCGACGGCACGGCTGTCGCGACTCGCTGAACGCGTCTCCGGTGCGGATTGCGCCATCCGGGGCTTCCATCGGAAGGCCCTGTGGGCGTATCGTCGCAACTCCAACATCAACTGGAGACATCGCACCATGGCAACTAGCAGAACGAGCACTACCGCCGCGAAAAAGGCGGGCTCAACGCGCAGCAGCGCCGCCGACGACATCCAGGACGCCTTCATCAAACCGCTGAAGGGCATGGCGGACCGGCTCCAGAATCTTCCATTGGCCGGTGCCGCCGGCGCGATCGTGGAGGGTGGACGGAAAGACCTGCAGGCGCTCATGGAGGCCAACGAGAAGTCGTACCAGGGCCTGCAGGCCGTGGTGCAGCGGCAGACCGAGATGCTCAAGACATCGATCCAGGACTGGCAGAGCACCGTCAAGGGCATGTCGGCCGGCGAGCCGCGCGAAAACCTTGCCAAGCTCGACGCGATGGGCAAGGCCGCGTTCAAGCAGGCGCTCGACGACATCCGCGAGCTGTCCGAAATGGCGGCCAAGTCGCAGTCCGAAGCGTTCGAAGTGGTGCGCAAGCGCATCGGTGAGAACGTGGACGAGGTGAGCAAACTGCTGCGCACCCGCAAGTAGCAGCTTCTCCGGGCCCTCGGGCTCGGTGTTTCTCCTCTGCGAAATCGAGAAATACGCCCGTGACACGTCACACAGGGCGCGTACATTGCTTAGGTTGTGTTCCAGCGATCCGACGATCAAGAATCAAACCATGGCATCGATTTCTCAGACGCGCGCATCCTCGAAGGTGGACGCCAAGGCCGCAGAGCGTGAACGGCTGCGGCAGGCCCTGCCCGCCACCGTCGGCCATCTGCGGCAGCATCAGGCCGGCCGGATCGACGACAACGACATCGAAGCCTACGTGCAGCTCAACTGGCTGGAATGGCACGGCGGCGGGTTGCGGCTCACGATCACGGGCCGCAACGTCTGCGCACAGGTCGCGACACCTGCGTCCTGATCCCGCGCCGGGCCGCTTTGCGGCCCTTTCTTTTTAGCCGTTGGCAATGATCGTGGCGATCAGGCCTGTGGCCACGGCCGCCAGCACGAAGTCGCCTCCCACGCCCACCCACTGGTAGCCACGCGGCGGCGCGTACAGGCGGTGCGCATGCCAGTCGTTCACGACGTAACCCGGCGTGCGATACGCGACCGGGAGGCGGTCGCCGCGATGCCACTGCGCGTAGGGCCTCACGTAGCCTTGGCGGACGACCTGCGGTTGCGGGCGGAAATCCGGACGGCCGTGGTTCTCGAATCGCTGGGGCTGCGGCATGTAGCGCTCGTGGCGTTCGCCGCGGTCATGGCGGTCAGGTCCGCGATCGAAGCGGCCGTCCTGGGCGAAGGCGCTTCCGGCCATGCACATCGCCAGCGCTGCTGCGACGACGGTCATGCTCTTCTTCGACTTGATCATTCTGGAACTCCTGTTCGCGTTGATGAGGAGTCCAGTGTGCGCAGCGCATGTATCGCGCCGCCCTCACGCCTGTATGCGCGAGGTGAAGCAAGGTAAAGGTGCGTTCAGGGCGCCGTGCCTTGGGGGCCGACCGCCGGGGTGGACGCGTGGTGCGAGCCGTGCGGCAGCTTGCGACCCAGGCTTTCGCCCCAGCGCCGCACAGGCGCACTCGCCTTTTCGGCGGTGTTGTTGACACCCCTGCGCGTGGCGTCCGCGCCGCGCTCGATGCCACGGCCGGTGGCATTCGCACCCTTTTCGATGCCGCCGAGGACCTTGTTGTCGCTCGCGAATGCCGCCGACGTCAGCAGCACGGCTGCGGTCACGGCCACGAAGAGGTTCTTGTTGCGAGAAATCATGCGTTGGGTTCTTTCGATTCGGATTCAGCGGCGGCGCGCGCCATGCGTTCGCTCTTCCAGTAGACATCATCGCCACCGTCGACGCGGTTGAGCACACGCGCCAGCACGAAGAGCAGGTCACTCAGCCGGTTGAGGTACCGGCGCAGCGTGTCGTTGATCTCTTCCGTCGCACCAAGGGCCACCACGGCGCGCTCGGCGCGGCGAGCCACGGTCCGGCATACATGCGCGAGCGAGGCGCCGCGCGTGCCCGCCGGCAGGATGAATTCCGCAAGCCGCGGCAGCGTCGCGTTGTGGTCGGCCAGCGCGTTGTCGAGCTGCAGGAGTGCCTCAGGCTTGAGAAGCGTGTAGCCCGGCATTGAGAGCTCGCCGCCAAGGTTGAACAACTGATGTTGCACATCGATGAGCAGTTCGCGCACAGCGGCGGGCATCGGCTCGCACAGCAGCACGCCGATGCTGGAGTTGAGTTCGTCGACGTCACCCATCGCCTGCACGCGCAGGTGGTCCTTGGGTACGCGCGTGTTGTCGCCGAGGCCGGTGGTGCCGTCGTCGCCGGTGCGCGTGGCGATCTGGGAAAGGCGGTTGCCCATGGAATGTCCCTGTCTTTCTTTCAGGAGTGCGGTTCGTAGAATGTTAGACCCCTTCAGGAGCCCGCCGATGAACGCCCCCACCGCACTCTCCCACCTGACGCCCGAGATCGCACTGCGCGAAGTGCCCGATGCACTGATCGAAGCCCTGAAGGCCCGCTTCGGCGATCAATGTTCCACGGCGATGGCCGTTCGCGCGCAGCACGGCCGCGACGAATCTTCTTTTGAAGCGCCGCCGCCCTCCGCGGTCGTGTTTGCCGAGAGCACGCAGGACGTCGCCGATGCCGTGAAGCTCGCGAGCGAGTACAGCGTGCCGGTGATCCCCTTCGGCGTGGGCTCCTCGCTCGAAGGCCACCTGCTCGCGGTGCAGGGCGGCATCAGCATCGACGTGAGCCGCATGAATCGCGTCCTCTCCGTCAACGCCGACGACCTCACCGTGACCGTGCAGCCCGGCGTCACGCGCAAGCAGCTCAATGAAGAGATCAAGAGCACGGGCCTCTTCTTTCCTATCGACCCGGGCGCGGATGCATCGATCGGCGGCATGTCAGCCACCCGCGCAAGCGGCACGAACGCCGTGCGCTACGGCACGATGCGCGAGAACGTGCTGTCGCTCGAAGTGGTCACCGCCAGTGGCGAGATCATCCGCACCGGCACGCGCGCCAAGAAATCGTCGGCAGGCTATGACCTCACGCGCCTGTTCGTTGGCAGCGAAGGCACGTTGGGCGTGATCACCGAGATCACGCTGCGCATCTACCCGCTGCCTGAAGCGGTGTCCGCTGCGATCTGCTCGTTCCCGAGCATCGAGGCCGCAGTGCGCACCACCATCGAGACCATCCAGCTCGGCGTGCCGATCGCGCGTGTGGAACTGATCGACGTGAACACGGTGCGCATGGTCAATGCGTACTCCAAGCTCAACCTGCGTGAAGAGCCGATGCTGCTGATGGAATTCCACGGCTCACCCACCGGCGTGAAAGAGCAGGCCGAGACGGTTCAGGAAATCGCGAGCGGCCACGGCGGCAATGCCTTCGAATGGGCCAGCACGCCCGAGGAGCGCACCCGCCTCTGGACCGCGCGCCACAACAGCTATTTCGCGGCAGTGCAATCGCGCCCTGGCTGCCGCGCGATCTCGACCGACACCTGCGTCCCGATCTCGCGCCTGGCTGATTGCCTGCTCGAATCGGTCGCGGAAGCCGATGCGAGCGGCATCCCCTATTTCCTCGTTGGCCACGTCGGTGACGGCAACTTCCACTTCGGCTATCTGCTGGATCCCAATGATCCGAAAGAACGCGAAACGGCCGAGAAGCTCAACCATTCCCTCGTCGCGCGTGCCCTGTCGCTTGAAGGCACCTGTACGGGCGAGCACGGTGTGGGTCTGCACAAGATGGGCTTCCTGGTCGACGAAGCCGGCGCCGGTGCGGTGGACGTGATGCGGACGATCAAGCGCGCGCTCGATCCCAAAAACATCATGAACCCCGGCAAGATCTTTAGTCTGTAGACCAGGACACCCGCGGAACCGGCTCTGCCGGGCCGCTGGGTGTGCCCCCTGCAAGGGGGTGCAGAGCCACACGAAGTGGGCGAGGCTGGGGGTGAGCGATATACCTAAGCCGTCTGACGGATGCGGTCGATCAGGCCGTTCAACGCGTCCAGCGAGCCGAAGTGAATCGCTAGCTCACCGCTTTCTTCCACGCGCCCTCCTCGCTTGCTGCGCTTCTTGATGCGCACCTCGACCTCGGCGGCGAGCAGGTCGGCAAGTTCTTCTTCCACACGCAGCAGGTCGCGCGACTTTTCGGCCGTGCCGCGGCGCGAACTCGGCGTCAGGCTGAATTCCGCGGCGAGTTTCTTGACCAGCGCTTCGGCTTCGCGCACCGACATCTTCTTCGCGGCGATCTGGTTCGCAGCCGTGATCTGCGTGCCCTTGTCCAGCGACAGCAGCGCGCGGGCGTGCCCCATGTCGATGTCGCCGGCCATGAGCATCGCCTGTGCCGGCTCGGCCAGGTTCAACAGGCGCAACAGGTTGCTGGCCGCGCTGCGCGAACGTCCAACGGCCTGCGCTGCGGATTCGTGAGTGAGTCCAAACTCAACGACCAGGCGTTGCAAACCTTGGGCTTCTTCCAATGGATTGAGGTCTTCGCGCTGGATGTTCTCGATCAGTGACATCGCCGCGGCGGCCTCGTTGGGCACGTCGCGGACCAGGACGGGCACGCTCTCCAGCCCGGCGAGTCGGGCGGCACGGAAGCGGCGCTCGCCGGCGATGATTTCGAATTCGGCGTTCTTCTCGCGCGCTGCGTCGGTGTCGAGGCGGCGGACGAGGATCGGCTGCATGATCCCCTGCGCCTTGATGCTTTCGGCCAGTTCGTAGAGCGCGCCCTCGTCCATGCGGGTTCGCGGCTGGTAGACGCCAGGCACCATCTGGTCCAGGGTCAGCGACGTCGGGCTCGGCGGTGCCGAATCATCCGGCGCAGCGGTGTCGGGTCCGTTGAAGGTGGGGCCCAGCAGGGCTTCGAGTCCGCGGCCAAGGCCCTTGGGTTTTTTTGTCGCCATGGAGGTCAGTGTTCTTTCAGGAGATCGGTCAGGAGCTTGCGACCCTCGGGCCAGTCCCCGAGGCCGGATTCGCTGTTGATGTGGCCACGTGCGCCGGCATCGATGTAGCTGGCGCCCCAGTCGCGAGCCATCTCGCGGGAGCGCTCAGCAACGCAATAAGGATCGTTGTTTGCCGCGATCATCCGTGCGGGGAATGGCAGCGGCTGGCGCACGATTGGCGACCAGCCGGGGATCATCTGCCGCAGATCGTCACGCTCTACATCGCCCGGAGCGACCAGCAACGCCCCGCGAACTTTGCCGGCATGACGCGTGTGCACTGCCCAAGCCGCGACGAGGATGCAGCCCAGGCTGTGCGCCACGAGCGCAACCGGTCCCGGTGCCGCGATGACCTCTTCTTCCAGCCGAGCGGACCAGTCGCCGCGCAGGGGCCGCATCCAGTCGTGCTGTTCGACGCGATGGTCGCCGTAGATCGCTTCCCAGCGGCTCTGCCAGTGGTCGGGGTCGCTGTTCTGCCAGCCAGGCAGCAACAGGATCTGGGGAGAGGTCATCGGCGATAGATGTGTGGAGTTATTGAGGGTGGTCTGGGGATTACGGCGATTCTTCGGGCGCATGGACCGCCACCGGCGGCGGATCCATCGGTACTGGCGCAGCGGACGACGAAGCATCAGAGGCCATCGCACTGGCCGGCGGCATCTTTCGCACGAGCTCTTCGGCAAAGGTGATGAACGCCTGGCTGCCCTTGGCCGGTGGATCGAAGACAACGCCCGGCAGTCCATAGCTGGGCGCCTCGGCGAGCCGCACATTGCGCGGGATGACGGTATCGAACACCTTGTCGCCGAAATGCGCCTTGAGCTGCTCGCTGACCTGCTGCTGCAGCGTGATGCGCGGATCGAACATGACGCGCAGCAGGCCGATGATCTGCAGGTTCTTGTTGAGATTGGCATGCACCTGTTTGATGGTGTTCACCAGATCCGTGAGGCCTTCGAGCGCGAAGTACTCGCACTGCATCGGCACGATGACGCCGTGTGCCGCGCACAAGCCGTTGAGTGTCAGGAGGCTCAGGCTCGGCGGGCAATCGATCAGGATGAAGTCGTATTCGGCGCCAACTGCGGCAAGCGCCGTCCGAAGGCGCTTTTCGCGCCGGTCCAGGGCGACCATCTCGACTTCCGCACCGGCCAGTTCGCGGTTCGCGCCCAGCACGTCATAGCCACACTTTTCGGACGTCACCCGCGTCTCGGCGACGGAAGCCGATTCGAGCAGCACGTCATACACCGTTGTCTCGAGCTGCCGCTTGTCGATCCCCGAGCCCATGGTCGCATTGCCCTGCGGATCGAGATCGATCATGAGGACCCGCTGCCCGACCTTGGCCAAGCCAGCGGCCAGATTGACTGTGGTCGTCGTCTTGCCGACGCCGCCCTTTTGGTTCGCGATGCAGAAGATCTTTGCCATACCCGCGGCTTACCTTGAGATGGCGAGCCGGACGCCGAAGCCGATCAGGAAGATGCCCGCGATCTTGTTCAGCCAGACCGTCGCCCGCGGATTTGCGCGCACGCGTTCAGCCAGGAAATGGGTCAACAGGGTGGCAGTGAGGCCGTAGAGGAAGGTCAGGAAGGCGATGGTCATGGCCATCACCGCAAAGGTTGTCAGGCCCTGATGGCGCGCCGGATCGACGAACAGCGGGAAGAACGCCATATAGAAGACGATCGCCTTCGGGTTGAGCAGCGTGATCGTCAGCGCCTGCTGGAAGTACTGGCGGGGGCGGATATTGAGGATCGGCGCAGCGCCGGGCTTGGTGCGCAGCATCTTGAAGCCGAGCCACGCGAGATAGACCGCCCCGAGCCACTGCACTAAGTGAAAAGCGGTCGGATAGGCAGTAAGCATGGCAGCAACGCCGGCGACTGCGGCCCACATGAGCACCTGATCCCCCGAAATCACACCGAAAGTCGCTGCAAGCCCGCCGCGGATGCCGCCTTTGCTCGTCGAGGTGATCAGCGCCAGGTTGCCCGGTCCGGGAATCGCCAGAAAAAGGATGATGGCTGCGACGAACGCGCCGTAGTCAGCGATGCCGAACATGCGATTTGCTCAAAAAGGGGATCCGTCGAGTCTAAGCGAGGTCGACGCGGAGCAAGTCGCTCAATCAGCGGGTTTTCGCATCCAGACGATGCAGCGCTCTGCTTCCAGGCCCGGAACAGACAGTTGTTCCACGTGAAACACCTCGGCCTGGGGAGGAAGTTGGGCGATTTCGTCGCTGGGCACCTTGCCCTTCATGGCCAGCCAGACGCCGTCCGGACCCAGGAGGTGGACAGATCCCAAAACGAAATCCGGCAGGGAGGCAAAGGCGCGCGAGCTGATGACGTCATAGCTGCCGGTCAGCGTCTCGACGCGGGCGTGCAGGCCACGCAGATTGCGCAGGTCGAGTTCCGATGCAACCTGCTGAATGAAGGCTGCCTTCTTGGCGACGGCATCTACGCAGGTGACGTCGACGTCATTCCGCAGAATTGCGATCACCACGCCTGGCAGCCCTGCCCCAGCCCCGACATCCAGCAACCTAGCCTTGCCGTCGCATTGCCGTTGAAGTGGTGCAATGACGGCAAGGCTATCGAGCAAATGGTGCGTCAGAACGGCCGCCGGATCCCGCAGCGCGGTCAGGTTATAGACCTTGTTCCACTTGAGGATGAGTTCGCCGTACGCCAGGAGCCGCTGGCTCTGCTCATCGCTCAGCGTGATGCCGAGCGCTTCTGCACCCTGTCGTAGCTGTTCCTTCTGGCTCATTCGGCGGACTGCGCCTCGGTCGCCGTATCGCGCACAAAGGCGCGGTGGCCGCCCTTACGGAGGTGGATCATCAGCAGCGAGATAGCCGCTGGCGTCACTCCGGAGATGCGCGAAGCCATGCCCAGCGTCTCCGGACGGTGCTTCGCCAGCTTCTGGCGGACTTCAATGCTCAATGCCTTGACCTGGCTGTAGTCCAGATCCTCCGGCAGCTTGAGGCTCTCGAAGTGAGCGGCCCGCTCGACTTCGTCGTGCTGGCGGTTGATGTAGCCGGAGTACTTGGCTGCGATCTCGATCTGCTCGATTTCCGTTTCACCCAGGGCTTCATCGGACCGGTACTTCCCACCGTCCATGGACATGAGCGATTCGTAGCTGACATTCGGCCGCCGCAGCAGGTCGCCGAGGTTGTATTCGTGGTCGATGGCCTTGCCCAGCACCCGTTCGGACTCCGCGGCCGGCAAGTTGCGGGGATTCACCCAGATCGACCGCAGCCGCTCTGTTTCACGTGAAACAAGGTCGCGCTTGCGCGAGAAAGCATCCCACCGGGCGTCGTCCACCAGGCCGAGCTTTCGACCCATCTCGGTCAGACGCATGTCGGCGTTGTCTTCGCGGAGCTGGAGCCGGAATTCGGCACGGCTCGTGAACATGCGGTACGGCTCGGTCACGCCCTTGGTAATCAGGTCGTCCACGAGCACACCCAGGTAGGCCTCGTCGCGCCGAGGCAGCCAAGCATCCTCTCCCCTGCACTGCAGCGCCGCATTGATGCCCGCAAAGAGCCCTTGCGCCGCCGCTTCTTCGTAGCCGGTCGTCCCGTTGATCTGACCCGCAAAGAACAAGCCCCGGATCGCACGCGTCTCGAAGTTGCTCTTGAGTTCGCGCGGATCGAAGTAGTCGTATTCGATCGCGTAGCCGGGACGGAGGATATGGGCGTTCTCCAGGCCGGCCATCGAACGAACCAGCTGGAACTGGATGTCGAACGGCAGGCTGGTCGAAATCCCGTTCGGGTAGTACTCGTTGGTGGTCAGCCCTTCGGGCTCGAGGAAGATCTGATGGCTTTCCTTGTCGGCGAAGCGGTTGATCTTGTCTTCCACGCTCGGGCAGTAACGCGGACCGACACCATCGATCTTGCCGGTGAACATCGGGCTGCGGTCGAAGCCGGAGCGGATGATCTCGTGCGTGCGCGCATTGGTGTTCGTGATCCAGCACGGCATCTGCTGCGGGTGCATGTCCGCACGACCCATGAAGCTGAAGACGGGCATCGGCCCTGCCCCGCCCGGCATGCCGTCACCGGGCTGCTCGGTGCACTTCGAGAAATCGATGGTCCGGCCGTCGAGACGCGGCGGCGTGCCGGTCTTGAGCCGCCCTTGGGGCAACTTCAGCTCCTTGAGGCGCGCCGAAAGACTGACCGCAGGCGGATCACCCGCACGACCAGCTTGGTAGTTGTCCAACCCCACATGGATCCGGCCATCGAGGAAAGTCCCCGCAGTCAACACCACGGTACGTGCGCGGAAGGCGATGCCCACCTGCGTCACCGCGCCAACGACACGATCGCCCTCGATCATCAGGTCGTCGACCGCCTGCTGGAACAGCGAAAGATTCGGCTGATTCTCCAGCCGGCGCCGAATGGCTGCCTTGTAGAGCACCCGGTCGGCTTGTGCGCGCGTTGCACGCACGGCGGGGCCCTTGCTCGAATTCAGAACCCGGAACTGGATGCCGCCCTCGTCCGTCGCGATCGCCATCGCGCCGCCGAGTGCATCGACTTCCTTGACCAGATGGCCTTTGCCGATGCCGCCGATCGACGGGTTGCAGCTCATCTGCCCCAGCGTTTCGATGTTGTGGGTCAGCAGGAGGGTGCGAGCGCCCATCCGGGCGGATGCGAGCGCGGCTTCGGTGCCGGCATGGCCTCCGCCGACGACGATCACATCGAATTCTTCGGGATACAGCATGAGAGTGGGCGCACTACCGCGTGCGCTGCGCAAGGGGGGCGCTGATTTTAATCGCCGCCGGCCCCACTCGCCGCTTTGGGGACAAAGCCAGTGCTTGAACTGTTGCTATCCAATTGATAGCAACACGCTTGTTAGCAGTTGCTCACTCCAGCGTCTTCTTGATGGCACCCACGCCAAGTGCGGCCAGCACGAGGAACACGACCGCGAGGATCAGGAACAGTCCGAACAGCACCTTGGCGATGCCCGCCGCTCCGGCGGCCACGCCGCCAAAGCCCAACGCGCCGGCAATCAGCGATATCACGGCGAAAACAATGGCGTACTTCAACATGCACGAACTCCTTGCAATGACCACCATCGCACAGCAACGCCGAGATTAGGAACGAGTTCGCCGCTCACCCATAGTCGGCGCGCGCGAGCCGCCGTAGGACAAGTACGCCGAGACCACGAACCCGCTAGCATCAGCCTCCCCTTTCCCAAAAAACAATCATCGAATTTCGATAGGAGTTTTCCGAATGAAGCTGTACTACTCGCCGGGCGCATGCTCGCTGTCTCCCCACATCGCGCTGCGCGAAGCCGGGCTCGCTTTCGAACCGGTGCTCGCCAGCACCAAGAGCCACAAGCTGCAGGATGGCACCGACTACTACGGCATCAACCCCCTGGGCTACGTGCCGATGCTTGAACTCGACGACGGCACGCGCCTTCGCGAAGGCCCAGCCATCGTGCAATACGTGGCCGACCAGGTGCCCAACAAGAATCTCGCGCCCGCCAACGGCACGCTGTCGCGCTATCGCCTGCAGGAATGGCTGACGTTCATCGGCACCGAGATCCACAAGACTTTCTCGCCGTTGTTCAACCCGAACATCGCAGACGAGGCCAAGGCGGTCTTCAAGGACAAGCTCAAGTCGCGCTATGAGTGGCTCAACGGCCAGCTCGCGGACAAGCAGTTCCTGATGGGCGACCACTTCACCGTCGCGGACGGCTACTTGTTCACGGTCACCAACTGGACCAAGCCGATGAACATCGACCTCTCCGCTTTCCCGAACGTCACGGCATGGCACGCCCGTGTTGCCGCACGCCCCGCCGTGCAGGAAGCGATGAAGGCCGAAGGCCTCCTCAAGTAAGCGCGTCTCTCAGGCAGGCGGCGGCTGCAACGGCTTCTGGCGTGAAGCCAGCAGCGCGCCTGCCCACAGGATCCCCGCCGAGGCCACGAGGCCTCGCGCCAGGCCCCCACTCCCGTCGGAGATCCAGCCCGTCAGCGTTGGGCCGACGATCTGACCGGCCGCAAACACGATCGTGAAAGCACTGATGCCCGTCGCCCATTGCGATGCAGGCAGGTTGTGCCGGACCAGCGCCGTCGTCGACGCGACGACCGAAAGAAACACCGCACCGAAGAGCAGCCCCGACGCCATTGCCAGCGCCCATGACGCGCTCACGACCGGCAGGATCGTCGCCACACCGAGCAGCGCATTGAGGATCGCCTGCGGCTCGCCGCCGCGGAACCTGTCGAGCAAGCCCGACCACAACCGCGACGAAGCCACGCATGCCACGCCGAGCAGTGCGTAGAACATCGTGATGTTGCCCGCTCCAGCGCCCTGCTCGCGCAACAAGGCGATCACGAAAGTCATGTAGCCGATGTAGCCAGCGCCGAACAACGTGTAGCCAGCCAAGGCCCAGCCGAACCTGTGCACTTGCGCCGCAGGATTCGCCGGCGATGCACGCGCAGGCGCGGGTGCCGCTGCGTTCGCGTCGCCCGGCATCCTGCGCATCTCCAGCGCGAGCACGGCCGTCGCGACAAAGCTCGCAACCGCCAGTGCCCACCACGCCCATGACCATCCGTGCGGCACTTGCGAAGCTGCCTGAAGGACCGCCGGCACCAGCAATGCCGACAGCGTGATGCCCAACCCGGTTCCGCCGTAGTAGATGCCCAGCAGAAAGCCTGCGCGCGTGGGCTGCAGCGACCCGAGCCGCGCTGCCAGCAATCCGCCGGCAACGAACACCCATGCGCTCGCCAGCCCGGCAAGCAAGCGTTGCAACAGCAAGGCGGGTGCAGAAACGAGAAAACCACTCGCGACCATGAACACGCTCGCCCAGAACGCGCCACCCACCAGCAACTGCTTCGGCCCGAACCGCCGCATCAATGCGGGCGTCATCAAGGCGCCGAGCAGATACCCTGCGGCGTTCGCCGTGTTCATGCCGCCGGCGAGTGCGTAGCTCCATCCGAGGTCTTCCCGCATCGGCGGCAGCAGCAGCCCGTACGAGAAGCGCGTGATCCCCAGCGACACCGCAGCACCGAGCGACAAGGCCAGCGCCAGCTTCAGGACTTGGGCGGGCGTGGGCGTGGCGGCATTCGATGTCATGGGCTCGCGGCCATTCTGCTGCATCGCTTAGCACCAAACCGACAACCCCGTGACAGCGGGGATGAGTTGCCGGGTTTACCCTCGGCGTCGTTCTCAACAACAAGCAACGCGAACATGTCATCCCTCTTCGATCCCATTCAGGTCGGCGACCTGCACCTGCGCAACCGCGTGGTGATGGCGCCGCTCACGCGCAATCGTTCGCCCAATGCCATTCCGCGGGACATCACCGCGACCTACTACGCACAGCGTGCGAGCGCCGGCCTGCTGATCACCGAAGCCACCGCCATCAGTCATCAGGGCCAGGGGTATGCGGACGTCCCGGGTCTCTACGGCACCGAGCAACTCGATGCATGGAAGCATGTGACGAGCGCGGTGCACGCCAAGGGCGGCAAGATCGTGGTGCAGCTCTGGCATGTCGGCCGCGTATCGCACAACGAGCTTCAGCCCGATGGCGGCAAGCCTGTCGCGCCTTCGGCGATCGCTGCAAAGACGAAGACCGTGCTGATCAAGAACGGCATCCCGACTTTCACCGACACTTCCGAGCCCCGCGCGCTTGACGCTGGCGAACTGCCCGGCATCGTGCATGCCTATGCAGTCGCCGCTCGCAGCGCGGTCGAAACCGCGGGTTTCGACGGCGTGGAGATCCATGGCGCGAACGGCTATCTGCTCGACCAGTTCCTGAAGAATGGCAGCAACAAGCGAACCGACGACTATGGCGGCAGCATCGAGAACCGAGCCCGCCTCCTGCTTGAAGCGACACGTGCGGTCGTCGACGCCATCGGCGGCGGCAAGGTCGGCATCCGTCTTTCGCCGGTGACGCCCGCGAACGACGTGCACGACGACAACCCGCAGCCGCTCTTCGACTACGTGATCCGCCAGCTCGCGACACTGAACCTCGCCTACATCCACGTCATCGAGGGCGCGACCGGTGGTCCACGGGAGATATCCGACCGGCCGTTCGACTACGAAGCGCTCAAGGCGGCCTATCGCCAGGCTGGCGGCAAGGGTGCATGGATGGTGAACAACGGCTACGACAAGCCGCTCGCCGAAGAAGCGCTGAAGGAAGGCGATGACCTCATCGCCTTCGGCAAGCCCTTCATCTCGAACCCCGACCTCGTGCGCCGGCTGCGCGAGAACGCCCCGTTGAATGCGTGGGACAAGAACACCTTCTACGGCGGCGGCGAAGCGGGCTACACCGACTATCCAGCGCTCGCCTGACGGCAGTTCGCGTCAGTCAGGCCCGAAAGCCAGGCTGACGCGCAAGCCGCCTTCTTCCGAAGCCTTCGCGAAGCTGAGCTCGGCACCGAGCAGCTTCGCGTAGCGCGCCACGATCGCCAGGCCGAGCCCTGCGCCTTCACCCAGCTTCTGGCCCTCAGGCCCCTGCATCCATCGCTCCATCAGATCGCGCTGGGCAGCGTCGGGGATTCCGGGGCCGTCGTCGATGACGCTCATGGTCCTGCCGTCAAGTTCGATGGTGATCGTGTGCCCGCCGTAGCGCAGTGCGTTGTCGATCAGGTTGTCGAGCGTGCCTTCGACCAGCGCCATGCTCGCCTGCACCGTGACCGGCTCGTCGATGCCCTTCGCGCCCAGGTCGACGCCCTTGGCGTCGGCGCGCGCCAGATGGCGCAGCACGGTATGGCGGATCAGCTCATCGAGACGCACCGCCTGCTGCTGCAAGCCCGTTCGCCTTTCGTTGGCCAACGCCAACGCCAACAACTGATCGACCAGATGGCTGGCACGCGCCTGGCTGGTCGCGATCTCCTTGAGTTGCTCGCGCCATACCTCGGGCTTCTGTTGCGCGAGACCATAGTCCGCGAGCGCACGGATGCCCGCGAGCGGCGTGCGCAGTTCATGCGCGACGTTGCCCGCGAACTCCCGCTGCGCGGAGGCACTCTGCGCAAGCCTTTCGAGCAGCGCATTGAGCGTGTCGCCCAATTGCTCCAGCTCTCGCGAACTCCTTGCGACGGGAACCGGCTTCAGGTCGCTCGCGTTCCGCTTTTCCAGCGTTTGCCTCAGTTCGCCGAGCGGCCGAAGCTCATGCCGGATGCGGCGCCACAACCACGTCGCAAGCAGTACCAGCAGCACGATCTGCGGCGCGATCGAATAGACCAGCAGTCTCTCGATCAGGACACCCCGCGCGGTGGTGGTCTGCGCCACCACGACGCTGAAGACATCGGGCTCGTCATGATTCATCACCACCGCCCGGAGCGACTGGCCCTCGTAGACCACATGCGAGAAGCGATGCCGCGCACCTTCTTCCGGCAGCGGCGCCGTCAGCCCCTGATTGCCGGCGAGCAGGGATCCATCGGGCCGCAGCACCGCGAAGAACACCTGCTCGTCCTGGTCGAAAAGCATGTTCGTGACTTCGCGGGGCGACAGCGGCAGCTCGATGCCGTGCTCTCCCGAACGAACGTTGGCCGATATCGCAAAGGCATCGTCGAGCAGCGCGCGATCGAAGGCCTGCCGCGTGAAATAGCTCGCCAGATACAGCGCGACCGCCGTGCCGAGAAACCAGGTCAGCGCCAGCGGCAGCAACACGCCTCGCAGCACCCGCGTGGTCAGGGACGGCGCGGCGTGCGTGCGCGGCGGCGTCACCGTCACACTTCGGCTTCCAGCAGATAGCCGATGCCGCGCAAGGTCCGGATCGCCGCGCCGCTGCCAACCAGCTTCTTGCGCAGCCGCGAGATGAAGGCCTCGAGCGCGTTGTCACCCAGCGAATCGTCGAAGCTCGATAGCTTGTCCGACAGTTCGCGCTTGCTGATGGTCCGGCCGGGCGGGCTCATGAGTTCCCACAGCACCTCGAATTCGCGCGCCGGCAGATCGAGCGGCACGTTGCCGATGCCGAAGCGCCGCGCGCGACGGTCGAGCCGCAGCTTGCCGAGGGTGGAAATGTCCTCCGTGCCTTGGGCGCGCCGCACCAGTGCACGAAGACGCGCTTCCACTTCCGCGAGATCGAAAGGCTTGCCGAGATAGTCGTCGGCACCCGCGTCCAGGCCGGCGATTCGTTCTTCAGTGCGATCGCGCGCAGTCAGGATCAGGACCGGCGTCCGGTCGCCGCGTTGGCGCGCGTGCCGCAACGCGGTCAGACCACTGGAGAGTCCGCTGGTCGGGCTGGGCGTGGCCGGCAGGTTCAGATCCAGAAGCACCGCGTCGAAGGTCTGCACGCGCCACAAGTGCTCAGCTTCTTCGACGCTCGCCGCCACATCGACGCGGTGTCCCGCATCGCCAAGGCTGCGCAGCATCACGCCACGCAGTACCGCGTCGTCTTCGACCAGGAGGATTCGCATAGCTCTAGCAGGTGGAGAAAACTAAGGGGTTGTGTTTGTACAGCATGTACACGCATTCAACGACGTCTGTCAAAGCACAACTCTGGGGACAGTTTCGGCACAAGCCATAGGTTGTCCACAGGTCCGTCGCGTTTTGCAGAGTTGTTCGAGTTGACGCTACACCACGGAAGCGCGGCTGCGCACAGCGAACAGGACACAGCAAGTCCCTGTCGGCAAAGGAAAAAAACGATATATCCACAGCAGCATGCGACCCTTATCTACTACTACTAATTTGAATAAGAGAAATAGGAGAGGAATAGGAACAGCCGTGGATTTCCGCGCGCCAGCGCCCACGGGCTGGACATTGCCATGGTGAGAAGGTTCAAACTAGCAGTTCCGTCATCCAGTACGAAAGGAGCCACTCCGATGAGCCAGAAATTTCAGGTCACCGGCATGAGCTGCGGGCACTGCGCCAATTTGGTGCAGAACGCGGTGCAAGCGATCGATCCCAAGGCTCAGGTCACGGTCGACCTCGAGACGGGTCATGTAGATGTCGTGAGCCAGCACCCGCGCACGGACATCATCGTGGCCATCGAAAACGCCGGATATCAGGCGAAGTAACAACAACTCCCTGTCTTGGAGGGCCGGTAAGCTCGGAAACCTCACCAGCAGTTGAATACTTTATGTTTCAACGTGCAAAATGTGTCATTTCTGCTGACATCAACGAGGTGCCATGCTTTCCAGCCTTCTGCCTTCCTCGGTTCGCGAATCCACGTACCGCCGCAAATTCCTGGAAAACCGGGACGAGAACCTGTTCATGGGTTCTTTCGCAAGCTTCGCGGACGCCCAGGCCCATGCGCCGGTCGGCAAGACGGTGGGCTACGACACCCCCGAGGCTGCCAACCTCTACAGCCACCAGATCTACTTCTACGACTACCCTGCCCTCTTCTGGCTGGGCCGGTCGCTGGACAGTGGCCTGCGCACCGTGTTCGACCTGGGCGGGCACATCGGCATCAAGTACTACGCGTTCCGGCGCGTGCTGAACTATCCGGCGGACTTGCACTGGACCGTTTGCGATGTGCCGGGCGTGATCAAGGCCGGCGCGGAAGTCGCAGAGCAGCGTCAGGTCGCCAGCCAACTGGACTTCACGACTGATTTCCGCAACGCGAGCGGCTGCGACCTCCTGTATGCATCGGGCAGCCTGCAGTACCTCCCGCAGCGGCTGTCAGAGATCCTGGCCGAGCTGCCGGTGAAGCCCAAGCGCATCATCATCAACACGGCGGCGGTCCATCCCGAAAAGACGCTCTACACGCTGAACAGCATCGGCGTGGCGGTATGCCCGTATCGCATCGAGCACCATGACCGACTCTTTGCGGATCTGACGGAGGCGGGCTATGTGCGCCGCGACGCGTGGCGCAACGAGGGCAAGCCGATCGAGGTGCCCTTCGTCGAAGGCGGAGACCAGCCCTACTACGCAGGCTGCTGCTTCGACTTGAGCTGAGCCCGCGCGGCTGCGGGCTACCATCCGGGCCATGCTTTTCAACCCCCGGATCCTGATCGCCGAAGACGAATCCGGCATTGCCGACACCCTGCAATACGTGTTGCGCACCGACGGCTTTGCGCCGGTCTGGTGCCCGACTGCGCAGGAGGCGATTGCGCAATTCACCGCCGAGCCGCCCGCGCTCGCGATTCTGGACATCGGCCTGCCCGACATGAACGGCTTCGAGCTGTTCAAGCGGCTGCAGGCGCTGCCAGGTGGTGCCGAGGTGCCGATGCTGTTCCTCACCGCGCGCAGCGACGAGATCGATCGCGTGGTCGGGCTCGAACTGGGCGCGGACGACTATGTTGCTAAGCCGTTTTCTCCGCGCGAGCTGGTGGCACGGGTGCGGACCATCCTGCGGCGAAGTGGGCGCAATGGACAGACCGCCCCTGCACCGGCGGTGGCGGCGTCGACGGCAGCAACCGCGCCTGCAACCACCCATTCGCCCACCGTGCCGTTCGCGGTCGACACCGAACGCATGCAGATCCGCTACTACGGCCGCTTGCTCGAACTCTCCCGCTACGAATACGGCTTGTTGCGGCTGATGGTCCAGCGACCGGGCCGCGTCTTCACGCGCGACGAGCTGCTGCGTCTCGTGTGGGACGAGTCGAGCGAGAGCTTCGACCGCACGGTCGATGCGCATATCAAGACCCTGCGAGCCAAGCTCAAGGCGATCGCGCCGGACGTCGAACCGATCCGCACCCTGCGCGGCACCGGCTATGCGCTGAACGAAGAGCTTCCGTCGGGCGCGTGACAGGGTGACGCGCAGAACTCGCATCTTCATCGGCATCCTGCTGATCTATACGGTCGGGATCGCCTTCCTGCTCTACCGCGTGGTGGCGGACATCGATCCGCGCTACCGGGAGTCGGCGGAGGAGTCGCTGGTCGAGACATCCCAGTTGATGGCAAGCCTGATCGAGCAGGACGTGATTGCAGGCGCGATCAATGTCTCCCGGCTCGACCCTCTGTTCCGCTCGGTCTACGCGCGACAGTTCTCGGCGCAGATCTACAACCTGCATAAGCGCCACGTGGAGCTGCGCATGTACGTCACCGATCGAACGGGCCGCGTGCTGTTCGATTCCCTCGGGCGAAGCACTGGCGCAGACTATTCGCAGCGCCCCGACGTCAGCCGCTCGCTGGCCGGCGTCTACGGCGCGCGCACTTCGCGCGACATCGCAGGTGATCCGCTCACTTCGGTGATGTACGTCGGCGCGCCGATCCGCTGGGGCAACGAAATCGTCGGCGTGGTCACTGTCGGCAAGCCGGTGCGCAGCTTCGGGCAATTCGTCGAAGACGCACGCGCGCGCACGCTGTGGGTCGGTGCCGGCTCGGCCTTGGCGCTGCTGGTGCTCGCGATCATCGTGTCGATCTGGCTCGTTCGGCCCTTCGGACTTATCTCTGACTACGTGGGATGGCTACGCAATCAACGCAGCCTGAGCCTGTCTCGCATGATCCGGCGTGCGGTGGACACGCTTCGCGGTGGGCTGCGTGAAATGCGCGATGCGCTCACGGGTCGCAACTACGTCGCCGACTACGTGCAGACCTTCACGCACGAAGTGAAGAGCCCGCTTTCTGCGATCCGCGGCGCGGCAGAGCTGATCCAGGAACCTTCGATGCCGCAAGCTGAGCGCGAACGCTTTCTTGCCAATATCGCGCACGAGACACAGCGCATCCAGGAGATCGTCGATCGCATGATGGAGCTCACGGCCCTCGAGACGCGGCGAGCACTCGAACGCAGCGAGCCGGTCGCGCTCGCACCCTTGCTGCGCGACATCGGCACCGGCGCGCAGGCCGCGGCATCGAAGCGGGACATCCGCATCAACGTGGCGATTCACAACGAAGCGCGCGTGGAAGGCGACCCTTTCCTGCTTCGCCGCGCGATCAGCAACTTGCTCGACAACGCGATCGATTTTTCACCGGATGGCGCGGAGGTGCTGCTCGCGCTGGAAGCGGAAGGACGGAGGGCGCGGATCACCGTGCGCGATCGCGGCAAGGGCATCCCCGACTTCGCGAAGGACAAGGTGTTCGAGAAGTTCTATTCGCTGGCACGCCCGCACAGCCAGAAGAAGAGCACCGGCCTCGGGTTGGCTTTCGTCAAGGAGATCGCCACGTTGCATCGGGGTCGTGTCGAACTCGTCAATGCACCGCGCGGCGGAGCGCAAGCGACGCTCACGCTGCCGCTGCTCGCGAATCACTGACGGGTGAGGGCGAGGTACGCGTTGCGCGTGCCCGGGCTGACCGAATCGATGAGTTGCTGGTAGGCGGTCTTGTGCCGCGCGAGCATGCGGGCCGAAGCAATCGCCTTCGACTTGCAGAACCAGTGGCAGGTGTGCTGCATCAGGAAGAGCTCCGCGGACATCATGTAGGCCTTGGCCTTCTGCGTCCGGTGCACGTCGTTCTGCGCCACTTCCGCGATGCCGCGCGCGTGGATCGCGAAAGCCTTGCGCACGTCGAACGTCGCTGCAGGAAGGAATTGAGTCGCGTAGGGAAGCGAGATCGGCAAGGTGCTGACGCGCGCTTCCTTTTCGTCGACGCGCGAGAACTCGGAGGCGAAGTTGCTGAACTGCATCGACAGCTTGCGTTCGGTGTCGTCGAGCAGCGCCCAGATCTGTGCGCGGCGCTCCGGATCGTCTTCGCCCAGGCACCGCAGGTAGCCTTCGGTGAGGTTTTCCATCAGCTTCTCGATCTGGTAGTTGCCCAGATGGCTGCCGAGCAAAGCGATGCGACGGCGCTGGTCTGCCGACTTGAGGATGGACGCGCCGATGAGGACGATCGTCGCCAGGATGAGGAATTCCATGGCCGGATGTGAGAAAGGGGATGTGGAGTGTAGATAGCTCCACATCCCCTTTCGTGCATTTCGCGCCTCGGCGACGGCCTATCGGAAGAAGTCGAGGATGCGGCTGCGTTCCTCTGCAACTGGCGGCGGACCGACTGGTGCACCGGCGAGCGCTTCGGCCGATGTCGGCGCCTGCGTGTCGACACCCAGGCTTGCGACGCCATGGCCGGGGCCGAACTCGTCGAAGTACCACTCGCCATCGATATTGGCGAGCCCGCCAGGCGCGCGTGGTTCAGTCACCGGCACACCCTTCAACGCGGTCTGCATGAAGCCGATCCAGATCGGCAGGCTCAGGCTGCCACCGGTTTCGCCACGCACGCCGAGCTGACGGGGCGTGTCGTAGCCGATCCAGGCCACACCCACCATCGACGGCTGGAAGCCCGCGAACCAGGTATCGAACGAATCGTTGGTCGTGCCGGTCTTGCCGAAAAGGTCGCTGCGGCGCAGCGCCTGGCCGGCCTTGGCAGCCGTGCCGCCCTTCACCACGCTCTGGAGCAGCGAACCCATGACGAAGGCATTGCGCTCGGGAATCGCGCGGCGGCTTTCGTCGAGTACCGGTGCTTCGGTTTCGAGCAGGACCTTGTCCTTCATGTCGGTGACGCGCGTGACCAGATACGGATTCACGCGATAGCCGCCATTGGCAAATACGGAGTACCCGGCCGCCATCTGCATCGGCGTGACCGAACCTGCACCCAGCGCCATCGGCAGATTGGCGGGTTGCTTGTCGCGATCAAAGCCGAAGCGGGTGACCCAGTCCTGCGCGTAGTCGACGCCGATGGACTGCAGCACGCGGATCGTCACCATGTTCTTCGACTGCTGCAGCGCGCGGCGCAGCGTGATCGGGCCGTCGTAGGTGCCGTCGTAGTTCTTCGGCTCCCAGGCCTGTCCACCGGGACCGGCCTCGAAGGAGATCGGTGCGTCGTTGACGATGGTGCTCGGCGCGAAGCCCTTCTCCAGCGCGGCCGAGTAGATGAAGGGCTTGAAGCTCGAACCCGGCTGGCGCCATGCCTGCGTGACGTGGTTGAACTTGCTGCGTCCGAAGTCGAAGCCACCCACGAGTGCCTTGATCGCACCGCTCTTCGGGTCCATGGCGATGAACGCGCCTTCGACCTCGGGCACCTGAGTGATTTCCCATCCGCCCTTGGCCATCTTTGCGACGCGGATGACGGCACCCGGGCGGATCTTGATCGCGGCAGGTGCCTTGGCAGCGAGGCCCGACTGGGCAGGCCGCAGGCCTTCGCCAGAGATCTGCAGTGTTTCGCCGTTCGCACGCACCGCAGTGACTTCCTTCGGGCTGGCCTCGAGCACCACGGCCGCGACCAGGTCGCCGTTGTCCGGGTGGTCGGCGAGCGCGTCGTCGACTGCATCGTCGAGTTCCTTCGCATCGTCCGGCAGGTCGGCGAAGGCTTCGGGGCCGCGATAGGGTTGGCGCCGTTCGTAATCGAGGATGCCGCGACGCAGCGACCGATAAGCCGCTGCCTGGTCGGCCGAATCGAGCGAGGTGTAGACCTTGAGCCCGCTGGTGTAGATGCTGTCGCCGTACTGCGCATGCATCATCTGCCGGACCGTCTCCGCCACGTACTCGGCATGCAGGCGATCGGGGTCGGCCGCATCGCGCAGATGCAGTTCTTCCTGCTTGGCCTGCGCTGCCTGCTCGGCTGTGATGAAGCCGGTCTCCTGCATGCGATCGATCACGTAGAGCTGCCGTGCGCGCGCGCGGCGCGGATTGGCCACGGGGTTGTTGGTGCCTGGTGCCTTGGGCAGGCCCGCGAGCATCGCGGCTTCGGCGATGGTCACTTTCTGGAGCGGCTTGCCGAAGTAGGTCTCGGCGGCGGCCGCGAAGCCGTAGGCGCGATTGCCGAGGTAGATCTGGTTCAGGTAGATCTCGAGGATCTGGTCCTTCGTGAGCTCGCGCTCGAGCTGCATCGACAGCAGGATCTCGTAGGCCTTGCGGCTCAGCGTGCGTTCGGAGCTCAGGAACACGTTGCGTGCGACCTGCATCGTGATCGTGGAGGCGCCCTGCTGCCGGCCGCCGCGCAGGCTGGAGAAGGCCGCGCGCACGAAGCCCTTGTAGTCCACGCCGCCGTGGTCGTAGAAGCGCGCGTCCTCGACCGCGAGCACTGCGTCCTTCATCACCTTCGGAATGTCCGCGAAGGGCGTGAGATTGCGGCGCTCTTCGCCGAACTCGCCGATCAGGCTGCCATCCGCCGCGAACACGCGCAGCGGCAGCTTGGGTCGATAGTCGGCCAGGTCGGAGACGCTCGGGAGCTTCGGATAGATCACCGCAACCGCGGTCGCCGCGCCGATCATCACGACGAGGGCGCCTGCCGCAATCGCGGCGCCGCCCCAGATGGCAATGCGACGCAGTGGGCTCGGGGGAGCCTTGCGCGCTTGCTCGCTGGAAGAAGAAGGTTTCGACATGTGGATGGGGACCGACGCAGGATTCTCGGAATACTCTTTTACAGAGTCATACATTTGCTATCAGTCAGATAGCGCCGCCGGCCCGGATAGGAGCAACTCTGCATTTTCCAGTTCCCGGGCCGGAATTCAAAAGGGATGACGCCCTAATGCTGACCGCCCTGGCGGAAGCGCGTGTGAAGACCCTGCGGGCCGGACTTCACACAGACTTCACACAGCGCCGGCGGCTTCAAACAGGCTTCCAACTGCCTTCAAGGTCCCCCTCGACATTGCTGACGTGCACCGTTGCACGACACCCATCGAGGGACAAGGACCAACGTCATGGAAGCTTCCATACTCCGCCCCGGCCGCTGGCTCTGGCTTGGCACGCTGAGCCTGGCCACCACCTGCTTCGCCCTGCTGCTCGCACGGCCCGTGCATTCGCAGGAAGCGCCGGGCCCGCGCCTGAAGACCGAGAGCCCGTACTTCTTCGTGAAGAGCGACGACCCGGAAGTCGACCGCCTGCCGCTCAAGGGCACGGAGGTCGATGTGAAGATCTCCGGCGTGATCGCGGACGTGACCGTCACGCAGACCTATCGCAACGAAGGCAAGCGCCCGATCGAGGCGCGGTATGTTTTCCCCGGCTCGACGAAGGCGGCAGTGAGTGGTCTCAATGTGCGTCTGGCGGATCGCCTCATCACCGCGCAGATCCGCGAGAAGGAACAGGCGCGCATCGAATACGACACGGCGAAGAAGGAAGGCAAGACGGCCGCATTGCTGGAGCAGCACCTGCCCAACGTGTTCCAGATGAATGTCGCGAACATCCTGCCGGGCGACGACGTGAAGGTCGAGCTGCGCTACACCGAACTGCTCGTGCCGCAGGCTGGCAATTACCAGTTCGTCTTTCCGACGGTGGTGGGCCCGCGCTACAACAGCCCGCAATCGGAGAACGCGCAGGCGCGATGGGTTGCGCAGCCCATCCTGCGTGCGGGCGTCGAGCCGAACACGAGCTTCAAGCTGAAGGTCGCCCTAGACACGCCGCTGGGCATCAAGGAAGTGCGCTCGCTCACGCACGACATCGACGTGCAGCGCCGCGACGGTGACGAGCACGCGGACATCACGCTCGCACGTAGCAGCGGCCCGGCTGACAACCGCGACTTCGTGCTCGACTACCGGCTTGCGGGCGAGCGCATCGAGTCGGGCCTGATGCTCTATGAAGGCCACGGAGAGAATGCCGAGAACTTCTTCCTCGCGATGGTCGAGCCGCCCAAGTCGGTTCCCGCGAACGTCATCTCGCCGCGCGACTACATCTTCGTGGTCGACATCTCGGGCTCGATGCACGGATTTCCGCTGGACACCGCGAAGGCCACTCTGGAGCGGCTCATCGGCGGATTGCGTCCGAGCGACAGCTTCAACGTGCTGCTGTTCTCGGGCAGCAACCGCATGCTCTCGCCGCACTCGGTGCCTGCCACGCGTGCCAATATCGAGCAGGCGCTCGCGACCATTCGCAACTACAGCGGCAGTGGCAGCACCGAGCTGATCCCCGCGCTGAAGCGCGCCTATGCCGAACCGAAGGCCGACGATGTGTCGCGGACCATCGTGGTCGTGACCGACGGCTACGTCACCGTCGAGCGCGAGGCCTTCGAGCTGGTGCGCAAGAACCTTTCGAAAGCCAATCTCTTCGCCTTCGGCATTGGCTCGTCGGTCAACCGGCACCTGATGGAAGGCCTTGCGCGCGCCGGCATGGGCGAGCCTTTCGTCATCACCGACGCGGTGCAGGCGCCCGAGCAGGCCGCGCGCTTCCGCCGGATGATCGAATCGCCGGTGCTTACCAGCGTGAAGGCGCGCTTCGAGGGACTGGATGTCTACGACGTCGAACCGGGCGCATTGCCCGATGTGCTCGGCGAACGACCGGTGATCGTCTTCGGCAAATGGCGCGGCGAGGCGAAGGGCCGCCTGATCATCGAAGGCCGGAGTGCCAACGGGCCATATCGTCAGGAACTGAAGGTCGACTCGCAAGCGCGCAAAGATGCCGCGGCGCTGCGCAGCCTGTGGGCACGTCATCGCATCGCGAGCCTGAGCGACCAGGAGGCGCTGGAAGGTGGCGACGACTATCGCAAGCGGATCACCGATCTGGGATTGCGCTACAGCCTGCTCACGCAATACACGAGCTTCATCGCGGTGGACAAGCTGGTGCGCAACGTTGCACCGCAGAACAGCGTCGGCGTCGACCAGCCGGTGCCTCTCCCCAAGGGTGTGAGCGAACTGGCAGTGGGGCAGAGTCTCGGCGCCGAAGTGCCGAGCACGCCCGAACCCGAGACGCTCGGGGCGATCGCGGTCGTCATCTCGATGCTCGCGATGCTGCGCCGCCGCGCACGTCGCAATGACCCACGCCGGTTCACGGCCTGAGGAGCAAGACATGTCACTTGCCGTACTCGCCCAAACCCACCCGCGCGTCATCGACTGGGGCATCCGCCTCGATCGCGCACCGGCAGCCGGCTGGCTCGCACTGCAGGCGGGCGCCCTGATGCCGCACTGGATCTGGATGGCGCGTCGCATGCACGACGGATCGGACGATCCGCTGGGCCTTCTGGCGCTGGCAGCGCTTGCCATGCTCGTGTGGAGCGTTCGAAGCGAGCTGCGTCCTGCACCGCGCCTCGGCTGGCTCGCCATCGCAAGCTTCGGCACGCTGAGCGCAGCGCTGCTTCGCACGGGCCTGGGCCCGTTGCCGGCGATGCCGCCGCTGGTTGCTGCGTTGCTCGCCGTGCTGGCGATGGCCTGCGGACTGCTCGCCTTCCTGCCCCGGCGAGTCGCAGGTTTGCCGGTGGCGCTGCTCGCCCTGCTGGCACTGCCGCTGCTCTCGTCGTTGCAGTTCTACGCGGGCTATCCGCTGCGCGTGATCACCGCCGAAGCCAGTCGTTGGCTGCTGATGACGGGCTTCAGTGTGGCGCGCGAGGGCAGCAGCCTTCTCGTCGACGGGCAACTCGTGATCGTCGATGCGCCCTGCTCCGGCGTGCAGATGGCATGGTTCGGCTACTTCACGGCCTGCGTGGTCGCGCTGTGGTCGGGGCGCGATGGACGCAGTTTTCTGGCGCGGCTGCCAGCCATCGGGCTGTTGGTGCTCGGCGGGAACATCGTGCGCAACAGCGTCCTGGTGGCGCTCGAAGCCGCAGGGCATGTACCACCGGCGTGGCTGCACGACGGCTTCGGGCTCGTCCTTCTCGCGCTGGTGTGCGGAGGCATCGCACGGGTGATGACTACAGGAGGCCGCCGTGTCGATGCTCTTTGAACGCTGGTTCGCCAACCGCTTCGTCAATCGCATCGCGCACAAGGCGGCCTTCGCTTCGGCAATGCTGCTGTGCATGTTCTGGTCGCTCGCGTCGGCGCTTCAGGCCGATGCGCAGCCGCCAGCGGCAGCAGTCTTCCAGGAATGGCCGAACGAATGGGATGGCCGGCCGCTGCAGCCGCTGGCGCTCAGCGAGGTGGAACATCGCTTCGCCGACCGCTTTCCCGGTGCGATCGCGCGCATGACCGACGGCCGCCAGATGCTGGTGATGCGCCGCGTCGACACCCCCACTCGCATGCTGCATCCGGCCGCCGACTGCTATCGCGCGTTGGGCTATGGCATCGCGCAGGCGCGCCTGGAGCAGGACGTTCATGCCCGACTGTGGCGCTGTTTCGTCGCCGAGCGACACGGCGTGCAGAAAATGCGCGTCTGCGAGCGCATCGTCGATGCCCAGGGGGCCGCTTTCACCGACACTTCAGCCTGGTACTGGGCAGCAGCCAGCGGACGGTCCAACGGCCCTTGGCAAGCTGTCACGTCGGCGAGAACTATCGAGTGAGAGAGATTTGCTGAAAAAGGCCCTGCTTTACCTGCTTTTCGCGACCCTGGCCCTGGTGTTGACGGCCGGCATCGCCGCGTACCTGATCCTGCGGCTGTCGCTCGCGCCCGGTCCTGACGAATGGCCTGCGCGGGTCAAGGTCGGTCCGGTTTCGGTGGACGTCGGCGTGCCGACCGCCATCCGGCTTGCCACCTCGTCGTGGTTCGCGCCGTGGATCGCGGGCCGCACCGTCGAGACCAGCTTCGGCTCGGTGCAATTCGGCTGGAACGAACCCACCGCAACGCTCGAACTGCAATGCGCGCCGTGCAGCGCCACCGTGCCCTCGCTGGGCAAGACGCCGATCCACGTCGATCGACTCAAGGCGACAGTGCGGCGCGATGCAGGCACCCTCAGCGGCCTGCTCGAAGCCTCCGCGCCGGGCGCAGTCACGACCGAAGGCACGGGCGACGTCGTGCTGCACGGACGCTGGGACGGCCGGCTCACGCAGAAGAACCTGCAACTCGACATCCGCGCCGACAGCGCGCCGATTGCCCATTGGTACGCAGTGCTCGCGCCCGACCTGCCCGAGCTGAAGCGCGCGCGCATCGGGGGCACCATGGGCCTGCGCGCGCATGTGACCCTGCCGGCCGGCACCTATTCGCTGACACCCCAGATCGAGGGCTTCACGGTCGAAGGCCTCGGCACCGAGGCGATCGCGAATGCGGCCACGAGTTGTGGCCCGGCGAGTCGCCTGAGCAGCGAAAGCTGGCTCGCCCGCTCGGTGATCTCGGCCGAAGACCAGCGCTTTTTCAATCACCCCGGTTACGACCTGACCGAGCTCGCGGCTTCGCTCGAGGCCAACCAGAAGGCGTCGCGCACCGAGCGCGGCGGCAGCACCATCACCCAGCAGCTCGCCAAGATCCTCGTGACCGGTGGCCAGCAGAACGCCGACCGCAAGCTGCGCGAACTGCTCTACGCGGTCGAGATGGAGCAGACGCTGGGCAAGGCGCGCATCCTGCAGCTCTACCTCGACAACGCGCCGTGGGGTGCACGCATCTGCGGCGCGGAGACCGCGGCGCGCACCTATTTCAAGCGCTCCGCGCGCAACCTGGATCCGGTCCAGGCGGTCTGGCTCGGATCCATGCTGACCAATCCGGCACTGGCAGTGCGCAAGTGGCAGCAGGACGGCAACATCAACGTCGAGCGGGCGACCAAGGTGGCCGACGGCGTGCGCGGCATCACCAAGGCGCAGCGCGATGTCTTGCTGAAGAGTGTTGCAGGCGCCAAGTTCGCCCCGCCCTGACCCCTTGAAGGTGCGCACCAAGACGGCGCACCGGAGCGCCGAACCGCTGGCATATGTCTTGCGATGCCAGCATCGATGGATGCCGTCACCGCCCCACCGCCCGCAGCCGTTGAAATCGTCGCGCTGACCAAGCGCTATGCCGCGGGCGCGCCGCCCGCGGTCGACCAGATCGACCTGCGCATCGCCAGCGGCAGCTATTGCTGCCTTCTCGGCCCTTCGGGCTGCGGCAAGAGCACCACGCTGCGCATGGTCGCGGGGCATGAGTCGGTGTCTGCCGGCGACATCCTGCTGGACAACCGGAACATCACCAACCTGCCGGCGGCCGCCCGTGGCACCGCGATGATGTTCCAGAGCTTCGCGCTCTTTCCGCATCTTTCGGCACTGGACAACGTCGCGTTCAGCCTGAAGATGAAAGGCGTCACCAAGACCGAGCGCCATCGCCGCGCGAAGAACCTGCTGGAGCGCGTCGCGATGGGCCACCTGTCCGAGCGCAAGCCGGCCGAGCTCTCCGGCGGTCAGCAGCAGCGCGTGGCGCTGGCGCGTGCGCTCATCACGGAGCCGCGCGTCCTGCTGCTGGACGAGCCGCTCTCCGCGCTCGACCCGTTCCTCCGCATCCAGATGCGCGCCGAGCTGCGCCGCTGGCAGAAGGAACTGGGCCTGACCTTCATTCACGTCACGCACTCGCAGGAAGAGGCGATGGCGCTGGCAGACACTATGGTGGTGATGAATCACGGGCTGATCGAGCAGGTCGGCTCGCCGCATCAGGTCTACAACCATCCTTCCAGCGAATTCGTTGCGCGCTTCATGGGCGGCCACAACGTCTTTGCGATGAACGACGGCCTGATCGCGGTGCGCAACGACCACATGCGCATTGCGCCATCCACCGGCGACGCCGGCGAAATGGGCGTGCCGGCGCATGTGACCGACATCGAATACCAGGGCACCTACGTGCTGATCGGCCTGCGCCTGACCGGCGTGCGCCCGGAACGCAGCAACGTCTCCGTCCTGCTGTCGGAGCAAAGCTTCGTCGGCCGCCCCTACGAGGTGGGCGACAGCGTGCGCCTGAGCTGGTCGGAAGCCGATGCGCGTGCCCTCGGCCCGGGCGCCACGCGGCCGGGTGACTCGGGCAATGGCTCGCCCGCATCCCGACCGGCGCCGTTGTCAGCCCTCGCGGCGATGGCAGCGTGATCCGCCTCGTACGTCGCGTCGCGGCGGCCGTGATTTCCCTTTCCTTCACCACCACTGGCTCTTCGGAGACCCACCATGTCCAAAAAAACTGAAATCTCTTCCACCGATGTGCAACGCCGCACGCTGCTGAAGGGCACCGCGGGCATTCTTGCGGCGGGCGCATTCCCCGCGATCCATGCGCAGGAAAAGATCGTGCTGCGCTACCTCGGCACGGCGGTCAACCAGGACAAGGCGATCGCCGAGAAGTTCAAGGCCGACACCGGCATCGAGATCCAGTACGTGGCCGTGACCACTGACGACGTGACCAAGCGCGCCGTCACCGCGCCCAACAGCTTCGACCTGATCGACACCGAGTACTTCTCGCTCAAGAAGATCGTGCCCACCGGCAACCTCAAGGGCATCGACACCAAGCGCGTGAAGAACGCGGACAAGATCACCACGCTCTTCACCAAGGGCGAAGTGGCGGGCAAGAAGGTCGGCGACCAAGGCACCGCGCCGATCAAGGTGATCTACCTCGAAGGCGAAAAGAGCAAGGCCTTTGCAAAGTCGCCGACGCAGTTCATGTCGCTGATCCCGACCACCTACAACGCCGACACGCTGGGCATCCGGCCCGACCTGATCAAGCGCCCGATCGGTTCGTGGGCCGAACTGCTGAACCCGGAGTTCAAGGGCAAGGCGGCGATCCTGAACATCCCGTCGATCGGCATCATGGATGCGGCGATGGTGGTCGAGTCGAAGGGCATTCACAAGTACGCCGACAAGGGCAACATGACCAAGGCCGAGATCGACCTCACGATCAAGACGCTGATCGAGGCGAAGAAGGCCGGCCAGTTCCGCGCGCTGTGGAAGGACTTCAACGAGTCGGTGAACCTCATGGCCTCGGGCGAAGTGGTGATCCAGTCGATGTGGTCGCCGGCCGTCACTGCGGTGCGCAGCAAGGGCATCGATTGCACGTTCCAGCCGCTCAAGGAAGGCTATCGCGCATGGGCCTCGGGCTTCGGCCTGCCCGCGACGCTCTCGGGCCGCAAGCTCGACGGCGCCTACGAGTTCATCAACTGGTTCCTCGATGGTTGGGCCGGTGCGTACCTCAATCGCCAGGGCTACTACAGCGCGGTGCTCGAGACCGCCAAGGCCAAGATGGAGCCTTACGAGTGGGCCTACTGGATGGAAGGCAAGCCCGCGGAGAAGGACATCAAGAGCCCGCAGGGTGACGTGATCGCGAAGGCCGGCGCGGTGCGTGACGGCGGCAGCTACGAGCAGCGCATGGGCGGCATCGCCTGCTGGAACGCCGTCATGGACGAGAACGAGTACATGGTTCGGAAGTGGAACGAATTCGTCGCTGCTTGAGCTTCCTGAGGCCATGAGCGCCATCGCGACAACGGCTCCGGCCAATGCCACCTCACCTGTGCGGACCATCCGCGCATGGTGGCAGGCCGCGCCGTTCGCGCTGGTGTTCCTGCTGTTCTTCATCGCTCCGCTGGCGCTGATCGCGATGGTCAGCCTGTGGAACTTCAACGAATACGAGCTCATCCCCGCGCTGTCGCTGCGCAACTACCTGAGCATCTTCGAAGGCTGCTCGCATCTCACGGACAACGGTGATTTCTGCGTCACGCTGTCCACGTATCTGAGCACGCTCAAGTTCTGCGTTCTCGTGTGGGCGATCACGCTGGTGGTCGGCTTTGCAGTGGCGTACTTCCTTGCCTTCCACGTGCGATCGTCCACGATGCAGACGCTGCTCTTCGTGCTGTGCACGGTGCCCTTCTGGACATCGAACGTGATCCGCATGATCTCGTGGGTGCCGCTGCTGGGCCGCAACGGCCTCGTCAATCAGGGATTGATGTGGCTCGGCGTGGTCGATTCGCCGATCGAGTGGCTGCTCTTCTCGGACTTCTCGGTGGTGCTGGCCTTCGTGCATCTCTACACGATGTTCATGATCGTGCCGATCTTCAATTCGATGATGCGCATCGATCGATCGCTGCTCGAAGCGGCGAGCGACTCGGGTGCGTCGGGCTGGCAGACGCTGTGGAACGTCATCGTGCCGCTCTCGCGCACCGGCATCTTGATCGGCTCGATCTTCGTCATCACCATCGTGATGGGCGACTTCGTCACGATCGGCGTGATGGGCGGCCAGCAGATCGCGTCGGTCGGCAAGATCATCCAGGTGCAGACGTCCTACCTGCAGTTCCCGCTTGCCGCGGCCAACGCGATGATCCTGCTCGCGGTGGTGCTGATGATCATCTGGTCGCTCACGCGGCTTGTGGACATCCGCAAGGAGCTGTGAATTGAGTCACCGTATCGGCGAGCGGCGCAGTCGCGGTTTCTGGCCACTGGCAGTGGTGTTCGCGCTGTTCGTGGTGTTCCTCTACGGCCCGATGATCACGATCTTCGTGCTGAGCTTCCAGGGGCCTGAGGGCGGCCTCACCTTTCCGTTGCGAGGGGTCTCGCTGCACTGGTTCCACAAGCTCGCAGAGGGGCTCGGCACAGTGGACATCGGCGCGGCATTCCGGCGCTCGATGCTGCTGGGTGCAGTGGTGATGCTCTTCACCGTCGTGCTCTCGGTACTCGCAGGCCTGGCCTTCCGCAAGAAGCTCAAGGGCGGCAACGCGCTCTTCTTCATCACCATCGCGAGCCTGATCATGCCGTCGATCATCGTGTCGCTCGGCATCGGTTTGCAGTTTCGCCTTCTCGACAGTGGCATCAAAGGGGCACTCACCGCTCTGGATGCCACGAG
Source organism: Variovorax sp. Sphag1AA (assembly GCF_014192575.1). Taxonomy (GTDB): domain Bacteria; phylum Pseudomonadota; class Gammaproteobacteria; order Burkholderiales; family Burkholderiaceae_C; genus Variovorax. The sequence goes on from NZ_JACHYC010000006.1 coordinate 218,046, forward strand.
CACGCTGGAGAACTACGGGACGGCACTCGGCCTTCTTACCTCGGCGCTGGGCGCGCATCTGACGTGGACCCTCCCCTTCGGGCTGCTGATCATGTTCGCGGTGTTCAACCGCTTCAACCCGGCATACGAAGAAGCAGCACGTGATCTCGGCGCGACGCCCTGGCAGAGCTTCCTGCACGTGGTGCTGCCGCTGATCGGGCCGTCGGTTGTGGGCATCGGGATGTTCGGTTTCACGCTGAGCTGGGACGAGATCGCGCGCACTTCGCAGGCGATCGGCGACGTCAACACCTTGCCGCTCGAACTCCAGGGCCTGACTTCGACCGTCACCACGCCCGCCATCTACGCGCTCGGCACGGTCACCACGGTGGTGTCCTTCGCGGTCATGGCCATCGCGCTCGGTTCAGCGGCCTTGCTGCGCAGGCGTTCCGCGCGGCGGGGCTGATGCGGCGACAGGCATGGCGCGGCTGCTGGTCATCAATCCGAACACCTCTGGATCGGTCAGCGATCTGCTGCAGCGCCGGGTGAGTGCCGCGGTCGGCGGGACGCACTACGTCCGCACCGTCACCGCGCGATTCGGCGCACCCTACATTGCCAGCGAGGCCAGCTATGCGGTTGCCCAGCACGCAACGCTGGACGCCTGGGCGGCCGCGCATGCGAATGGCGAGCGGCCCGACGCGGTGCTCATCGGCTGCTTCGGCGACCCGGGCCTCTTCGCGCTGCGCGAAGGCGCGGGCGTGGCAGTCGGCGGTCTGGCGGAGGCGTCCTTCATCGCGGGCGCGCGTCGGGGCCGCTTCGCGGTGGTCACCGGTGGCGAGGCGTGGAGGCCGATGCTCGAACGTCTCGCCTGGTCGCTCGGATACTCGGCATCGCTTGCAGGCATCCACACCGTGGCGCCCACCGGTGCGCAGCTCGCTGCCGATCCGCAGGGCGCGCGGTCGCTGCTCGCAGAGGCTTGTCGCGACGCGGCGCAACGCTTCGGCGTGGAGGCGGTCGTTCTCGGCGGCGCAGGGCTCGCCGGCATCGCCGCAGAGATCGCCGATGCGGTGCCTGTGCCGCTGATCGATAGCGTGGATGCCGGCGCCGCGTGGGCTTTGGAGGCCGTCGGATCGTCTGTCCCAGGGGCGAAAGCCGTAGCGGGCTTCGGCGTCGCCTGGCAGAGCGTCTCCTGGGAACTTGAGTCCTTCGGCTGAGCCCTCGCCGCCCCCACCGCCAGCGCGGTCGTCCGGACCGTGCCACCATGGCCCGATGACCAGCCCGCACCACCCCCACAACGTCCATGCCGCCCAGCCGGCTTCGCTCGCCAGGCCGCGGCCGGTCGAGCAGATCGTCGCCGGTGTTTCGACCAGCGACGGCGACGGCGTCAAGCTCACGCGCGTGCTGCAGCACACGCTGCAGGAGCGGCTCGATCCCTACCTGATGCTCGACGCCTTCGGCAGCGACAACCCCGGCGATTACATCGGCGGCTTTCCAAGTCATCCGCATCGCGGCTTCGAAACCGTGACCTACATGATCTCGGGCCGCATGCGCCATCGCGACAGTCATGGCCACGAGGGGTTGCTTTCCAACGGCGGCGTGCAATGGATGACCGCCGGCCGCGGCCTGGTGCACAGCGAGCTGCCGGAACAGGAAGAAGGCTTGATGGAAGGCTTCCAGCTGTGGCTCAACCTGCCCGCCAGGGACAAGATGCGCGAGCCCTGGTATCGCGATATCCAGAGCGCGGAGATCCCGGAGTTCACCACCCCTGCCGGCGTGCATGTGCGCGTGATCGCCGGGGAGAGCCACGGCGTCGCGGGTGCGATGAAACGCGAGCACACCGAGCCTCTCTACCTCGACATCACCATGCCGCCCGGCGCCGAATTCGCGCAGGCGCTGCCGGACGATCGCAATGCGCTGATCTACGTGTTCCGTGAATCGGTCTTCATCGGCAACAGCGAGATCCCGACGAAGCGCATGGCGATCATGGCCAACGAAGCCGGCAGCGACGGCGTGCTGCTGCACGCGCCCGGCACCAACCACAGCCCGGCCCGGGCGCTGCTGATCGCCGGCAAGCCTCTGCGAGAGCCCATCGCGCAATACGGCCCCTTCGTCATGAACACCCGCGAGCAACTGATGCAGGCGGTGCAGGACTTCCAGCACGGCAAGTTCGGCTGATGGCGGCAGCGCGCGCCTTCATCTATCTTTACGCGCGCTAACCCTCGCATCACTCGGTGGAAACATGGGGCCGCCACACTTTCCCTCACCTGCTGCCCTTCGGTGGCAGGCTTCGGAAAGGAAGCACTCTCATGATCACGTCTCGCAAAAGCCTTCTCTGTGCCGGATTGCTGGCTGCCACGGTAGCCTCGGGCGCCTTCGCGCAAGCACCGGCGACCTCGCCCGCTGCGCCCTCCGCCCAGGGCCAGTCCGCCGCGCAAGCGCCGGCCAAGGGTCCTCGCGGGCGGGAAGACCGCGCACAGCGCTTCGAGCAGATGAAGCAACGCCATGCGCAGCACCTCGCCGCGCTCAAGGAAAAGCTCAAGCTCACCCCGGCGCAGGAAGGCGCATGGAACTCGTTTGCTGATGCGCAGCAAATGCCCCCGGCGCCGCCCCCCGGTCCGCGCATGAACCGCGACGAGTTCGCCAAGCTGACCACGCCGCAACGCCTCGACCTGATGGAAAAGCACCGCGCCGAACGCAGCGCGATGTTCGCCAAGCGCGCCGATGCAACGCGTTCCTTCTACGCTGGCCTGACGCCTGAACAGCAGAAGACCTTCGATGCCGAGTCGATGCGCCGCTTCGGCCCTGGCGACCGTGAAGGCCGTCCGCATCCGCATCACCCGGCTGCGCCCGCCAAGAGCTAAGCGCTCGACAGCCCCTGCACGAAGCCCGCGACGCGCAAGCGCCGCGGGCTTTTCCACATTCAGCTGGCGGCTTCGACCTTGAAAGAACGTGGCGCGCTCCTACAGCACGTCTGAGCGGCGCGTCTTACAACTGATGCCGTGAAGCTCTCGTCCCCCACGGAAGCCATGACGGTCCGGCCGACGTCGCTGAAGGTGATGACTGTGAACACCCACAAGGGCTTCACGGCGCTGAATCGCAAGTTCATCCTTCCCGAGTTGCGGGAAGCGGTGCGCACGGTGGGGGCGGACGTCGTGTTCCTGCAGGAAGTGCTCGGCACGCACTCGCGGCATTCGCGCAAGATCGACAACTGGCCGGAGGCGCCGCACTACGAATTCCTTGCAGACACGATGTGGCCGCAGTTCGCCTACGGGCGCAATGCGGTCTATCCGAAGGGCCACCACGGTAACGCGGTGCTGTCGAAGTTCCCGATCGTCAACTACCGCAACCACGATGTCTCCGTCCTCGGGCCCGAGAAGCGCGGCCTGCTTCACTGCGTGCTTCGGCTGCCCGCGCGGCCGGTGGACGTCCATGTGATCTGCACGCACCTGGGGCTGTCGGAGAACCATCGGCAGCAGCAACTGGAGTTGCTGTGCCACATCGTGCGCGACGAGGTGCCCGCGGACGCGCCGCTGATCGTCGCGGGCGACTTCAACGACTGGCGGGGGAAGGCACACGCCATCCTCGAACAGGGTGCGGCGCTGCGGGAGGTCTTCGTGCAGGCCCACGGCAGCGCGGCCAGGACGTTTCCGGCGCGCTTCCCGATGCTGCCGCTGGACCGCATCTACGTGCGCAACGCGGCGGTGCATGCGCCGGTGGTGCTTCCGCGCAGGCCTTGGTCTCATCTGTCGGACCACGCGCCCCTCGTGGCGGAGATCGAACTGTGAGCGCATCGAAGAATCCGCGCTGGGTCGGCGGCAATCGGGTCGAGCTGCTCGAGAACGGCGAGCAGTACTACCCGCGTGTCTTCGAGGCCATCCGCGACGCGCGACGAGAAGTGGTCATCGAGACCTTCATCCTGTTCGAAGACAAGGTCGGGCAGGAGCTGCACGCCGTGCTGCGCGAGGCGGCGCTGCGGGGCGTCAAGGTCGACGTGATGGTCGACGGCTTCGGCTCACCGTCACTTTCATCCGCTTTCATCGAAGGGCTCACCTCGGCGGGCGTGCGGGTCCGGGTGTTCGATCCGGGCAAGCGGTTGTTCGGAAAGCGCCTGAACTACTTCCGCCGCATGCACCGCAAGATCGTGGTCGTCGATGGCGTGACGGCGTTCGTCGGCGGCCTCAATTTTTCGGCGGATCACCTGCTCGACTTTGGCCCGATGGCAAAGCAGGACTATGCGGTGGCGCTCCAGGGGCCGATCGTCGAGGAGATCCATCATTTCGTCCTGCGTGAGATCGCGGTCGGCGGCAAGGGTGCGAGCTGGTTCCGGCGGCGGCTCAAGGTCACGGAACATCACGCGATAGAGCCCGAAGGCACGGCCGAGGCGCTCTTCGTGACGCGCGACAACCGGCGCCACACCAACGACATCGAGCGGCACTATCGCGCGGCGATCCGCAGCGCGCGCGAGCGCATCGTGATCGCCAACGCCTATTTCTTCCCGGGTTACCGGTTGATCAAGGAAATGCGCCGCGCAGGGCGTCGTGGCGTGGCGGTGCACCTGATCCTGCAGGGTGAGCCTGACATGCCATTCGTGAAGGTGGCGGCGAGCATGCTCTATCACCACCTGCTGCATGCGGGCGTCCACATCCACGAATACATCGATCGGCCGTTGCACGGCAAGGTGGCGCTGGTGGATGACCAGTGGAGCACGGTGGGCTCGAGCAACCTCGACCCGTTGAGCCTGTCGCTGAATCTCGAGGCGAATGTGATCGTGCGCAGCCGGGAGTTCAACCACGTCCTCTGGGATAAGCTCCACGACCTCATGGAGAACAGTTGCAGGCAGGTGCAGACATCGGATCTCACCGAATGGAGTGCGTGGCGCCTGGTGCGCAGCTTTTTCATCTTCCACCTGCTGCGCTGGTATCCGGCGTGGGTCGGATGGCTGCCGCGACATGTGCCGCGCCTCGAACCCCTCGGAAAGCAGGGGCCGCGCGGCGGCTCCACGCAGACGGACGTGGCGTGATGGCCAGCCCACCGGCAGCAGGCACCGCAGCCCCGGCGGAACCTGCCGCGTCGACTCACTGGGAACACGTCAAGCGCATCGCCGCGTGGGTCTTCTTCGCGGCTGTCGTGGCGCTGATCTGGCGGCAGGCGCGCCATATCGACTGGTGGACCGTGCTCGCATCGATCCGGGCGATCCCGCTGCCGATGATCCTTGCGGGAGCGCTGCTGGCCTTCTGCAGCCATCTCCTCTACAGCACCTACGACCTCCTCGGCAGGCGCATGACCCATCACGATCTCGGCACGGTGCCGGTCATGGGCATCACTTTCATCAGCTATGCCTTCAACCTGAACTTCGGTTCGCTGGTCGGCGGCGTGGCTTTCCGCTACCGGCTGTACTCGCGGCTCGGCCTCCGGCCGAACACGATCACGCGAGTGCTTGGCTTCAGCATGCTCACCAACTGGTTTGGCTACTTCGTGGTGGCCGGCGCGGCCTTCTGCTTCGCGCCGATGACCCTGCCGCCGGACTGGCGAATCGACAGCGGCGGGCTGCGTATCCTCGGCGCGGGACTGATGCTGGTCGGCATCGCCTACCTCGCGCTGTGTGCCGCGGCGCGCGAGCACACCTGGAACATCCGCGGCCATGAGCTCGACACGCCGCCACTGCGCATCGCGCTGCTGCAGCTCGCGATGTCAGGCGTCAACTGGTCGCTGATCGGGGGGATCGTCTGGTTCCTGCTCCAGCAGCAGGTGGAATACACCACCGTGCTTTCGGTGCTTCTGGTCGCAGCCGTGGCCGGCGTGATCACGCACGTGCCGGGCGGGATCGGCGTGCTGGAGGCGGTATTCCTCGCGTTGCTGTCGCACCGGCTACCAGAGGCCCAGATCCTCGGGGCGCTGCTCGCGTACCGTGCGCTCTATTACCTGCTGCCGCTCGCGGTGGCGCTGGTGTTCTACGTGGTCGCGGAGATGCACGCGAGGCGCGTGCGAAGGATGCTTTCGACGGCTTCGGGCTGAATTCCGAATGCGCCAAGCCAGCGCATGCTTCGGTCTTTTTCGCCTGTATGCCTACAGGGCCGTCGGCGGGGGCGCCCTAATTTGACGGCATGGCGCAGCACTCCGTCACGCTCTCGAGTCAGACCGATCTGCAGGGTTTCCGGCGCGAAGCCCGCGTTCTGCTCGCGGGGCTCGTCCCACCCGAGGAAGCGCACTGGGATGCGCCCGCGATGCCCGACGACCTGCATCGGCAGCCGTACGCGACCCTGATGAGGTCAGACGAGAAGCCGCCGAGCGGCGTCAATCTGGTGTTGCCACGCTCCTTCCTGTCCCTCTGCAACATGGTGATCCTGCACCACGATCCGGCGCGCTTCGCGCTGTTGTACCGGCTGCTCTGGCGCCTGGTGCACGAGCCCGCCCTGCATCGTGATCCGCATGACGATGACCGTCTTCGTGCGTTGCACATGGCGCGTGCGGTACGCCGCGACATGCAGAAGATGAAGTCGCAGGTGCGATTCATGACCATCCGCCAGACCGCAGATGGCGAGCCGTTGCAGATCGCATGGTTCGCGCCCGACCACTACATCGTCGAAGCGGTCGCGCCCTTCTTCATGCGCAGGATGGCCCATGCGCTGTGGGCCGTGCTGACGCCGGAGAGCAGCGTCCGGGGGCGCGGCGAGTCACTCGAGTTCGGTCCGGGTGCGCGTTGCGAGCGCAGGCTGGATCGTGATGCGGCTGAAAGCGAGTGGCTCGGGTGCTATTACCAAGTCTTCAGAAACGATAGAGATAGCGAACCCGCACGAAGTTTTCACCCGGATTCGGTTCCTTGATGGTGCCGTTCGAGAAGTGCTGGAGCCGCACCGACACCTCGTGCTCGCGTTGCATGCCGAAGCTCAGGCCGGCGCCGATCTGCTCGGTGAACTGGAAGGCGGTGCTGAACTCGCGGTCCTCGGTGCGATAGAGATGGTCCATCAAGGTGCCGCCGAGGCCGGCCTCGACGAACCAGGGCGATCGCCCTTCGCTGAAGCGATACCGGACGTTGGCGATGGCACCGATCTGGGCGTAGTTGTCCTTTTCGTTGCTGTTGGGCTTCGGCTTGGGTGCCCGCCAGCCGCTCAGGAAGAAGTCCCAGTAGAAGCTCATGTCGCCGCCCCACATCAAGCGATTGGCGGCCAACGGCATGGTCAGCCCGACCTGCAGCGAATCGGTCGATCGCCCGCTTTGCGGCGTTGTGCCTGCTTCGACGTAAAAGCCCATCGCCCTGTCGTCCGGCGCGGCATGGACCGCAGCCGATAGCAACACGCCCCCCACCCACAGGATGGCTTTGGCGCAGGAAGTCATGTTTCTCATTCTTCGAACCCTGCGTTGAGTTTGCACTTGTTGACAATCCTAAAGGGTTATTCAGTGATTGCGCTTGAGGCTCCGTCGTACCCGGTTGGAGAACACGGCCATCGATCATGCTGCAATGCAGCAAACACTGCACGGAAGGCCTATAGTTCTTCTTCGAGTTCCGCGCACCGAGTCCCCCCTATGCCTACCTCCCGTTTCTTCAATCCCCTGATGCTGTGGGCCGATGTCGCGGCCACTGCCAACGAAATGTTCCTGTCGTCCAGTTCGGTGATCCGCATGAGGACCGAACGCATCGCCCGGGCAGGCCTTGCGCCCAGCGACTCGGATGTCGCTGAATTCCAGCTCATGGGACACGAGAAGCTCGCAGCCGCCAGCGAGGCTGGCGCCGCGATGGTCAATCAACTGCACACGACCCAATTCGCACTCTTCAATCGCGCTGTGAAACACTGGCTCAGCGGCGGCGTCGCGCTGTTCTCGCTTGCGACCAGCACTTCGCAGGCGCAGGCGGTGACGCACGCCGAAGCCGTCGGGACGTCCGCAGCTCGCACCGCTGCGGCGATGAGCCAACTCAGCAGCGCCGGCGCTCGCATCGTGCAGCGCGGCCTGAAGCCGATCCACGCCAAGGCGACGGCCAACGAGCGCCGCCTCGCGGCACCGGCCGCGCCCTGAAAAAAAGTTGCATCCGCAAAGCTTCGCGCAAGGCGAGGCTTGCTAGCCTTTGCGCATGCGGATCTCCGAGCTTGCACAACGCACCGGCGTGACGGTGCACGCCCTGCGCCACTACGAGCGCATGGGCCTCCTGGTGCCGGCGCGCACCGCCTCGGGCTACCGCGACTACCCGGAAACGATGCGCCGCGAAGCCATCTTCATTGCGATGTCCAGACGGATCGGCTTTTCATTGCAGGCGATCGGCGAACTGCTCCCTGCCTACCGTACGGGCCGCCTGAGCATCGACACCATGGTCGACGCGCTGCTGGAGCGGGCCGGGGCGATAGACCGCCAGATTGCCGATCTGCAGTCATTGCGCACGCAGGTGCTCGATCACGCCAAGTGGCTGCGCGAGCAGGAGCTCAAGCCTCGCCGCAACCAGGGCAGCGATGACGCCGCGCGCCCCTGGCCCCAATCCGCGAAACAGCGCGGCGCGCGAAAGGAAGCCCGATGACCGCGAACCCGCTCCAGTACATCGAAGACGCCGTCCTGGCGATGCCCATGGCCCGCACGTTGGGGCTGCGATTCACCCGGCTTGCCCCCGGCGATGTCGAGATCGAACTGCCCATGGCCGAGGCTTTCACCTTCAGGCCCGGTCAACTGCAGGCGACGCCGGTGTTCGCGGTGGCGGACTTCGCCGCCGTCTCCGCGGCGGGGAGCATGCTGCCCAAGGATTGGCACAACGCCACCATCGACGCGACGCTGAAGCTCGTGGCCCCTGCCGTCGGTGCGCTGTTGCGTGCGCGCGGCCGCGTGGTGAGCGCCGGCAAGCTGCTCACCATCTGCGCGGCGGAAGTCTTTGCGGTGGATGAAGAAGGCGCCGAAACGCTGTGCGCGACGCTGCTCGGGTCGGCACGCAACGTCAAGCCGGCCTGATCCGCGATCAGCTTTCCTGCACGAGGCGCAGCAAGGTGATTTCCGAAGGTGCGCCGATGCGCTTGGGCGGGCCCCAGTAGCCCGTGCCGCGGCTCGTGTAGACCCACATCTCCTTCAGCTTGTGCAGTCCTGCAGTGAAGGGCTGCTGCAGCGGCACGAAGAGATTCCACGGAAAGAACTGGCCGCCGTGCGTGTGCCCGGAAAGCTGGAGTTGATAGCCCGCCTCTGCGGCCGCTGGCGCGCTGCGCGGCTGGTGCGCGAGCAGCACGCGTGTGTGCACCATCGGCGGGGCGCCGTCGAGCGCCTGCTGCGGATCGCTTGCATGCGCGGCATCGAAATGCGCCGCCGTGTAGTCGGTGACGCCTGCAACGACGAGTGCGCTTTCGAGCACCTCCTCGTCGGTCTGCGCGCCCTTCACGCTGCGCGTCTGAAGCACGACGTGTTCGTTGAGGAGCACGCGCAGGCCGAGCCGGCGCAACTCGTCGATCCACGCATGCGCGCCCGCGTAGTACTCATGGTTGCCGGTGACCACGAACGTGCCGTGCTTCGCGCGCAGGCCTTGCAGCGGCGCGATGTGATCGCGAAGCTCCGGCACCGTGCCATCGACAAGGTCGCCGGTGATCGCGACCATGTCGGCGCCGAGGCCGTTGACGGCATCGACGATGCGCTGGATGTAGCCGCGGCGGATCGTCGGGCCCACGTGGATGTCGCTCAATTGCGCGATGGTGAATCCGGCGAGCGCGGCAGGCAGGTCGCGGATCGGCACGTCCACGTGCACCACGCTGGCAGTACGGCGCGCGTTGAGAAAGCCGATCGTGGTGATCGCCGTCGCAAGCACCGGCACCGCGCCGGCACTCTTCGACAGCCAGCGCGGCCAGTCGATGCCCCAGCCGGACACCAGCGTCACCGCCCAGGTGATCAGCAGACCCGCATCACGCACGAGCGTGAGCACGAACATGGACGAGAACCAGCCCATGCTCAGCAGCCCGATCCACTTCCATCCGTCGCCGATTCGACGCGCGTCCGTTCGCCTGCCCGCGAACGGCAGGGGCATGGTCGCGGCTGAAATGACCAGGGCGATCACCAACAGCACGGTCCAGCCGGCCCAGCTCCCGGCGAGCGCCGGCAGCAGCCGCAGGCCTATGTACGCATGCAGGAGCGTGGTGAGGGCGATAAGAGGTCGAAGCGGCATCGGGACTGGTAGGGCGGAAAAATCCGGACACACCAAATGCGAGCGATCCGCTCAACATTCAAGGTGTGTGCCACCTTGTCCGACGCTATTTCAATGCAGGTCGCTTTCGCGAACCTGATGATGGTTCTGGCGGGATCCTCGCGGTGTTGACCGGCGGATGTCGCCGGGTTGGGCTCAGTCGCCTGTGTTGACGGCAGCCTGGTGTTCAGGCCGCTGCGTACCCATCGCCGACGCGAAATCGACGTTCGAAGGCCACATGAAGACCGCCTTGGCGGCAACGCCGTTGAAGACGACGAGCGGCTGAGTGAGCGTGACGCCGCCCATCGTCGCCTCGACTTCGTATGCACCGGGATCGAGCCGCGCGAGCATGTAGGGCGATGCCGTATCGGCCTGCATCACCTCGCGGCCGTTGTAGCGCTCACGCACGATGATGTGCACGTCGGACGGAAAACGAACGCTCCGGCCGGCACGGTTGATACCGAACTCCAGCGTGGCTGCCCAGCGCGGCGCAACGGTCTGCATGAAGGCCGCTTCCTCGCTGGTCCTGCCCCCGCACATGTACTCGATGCCCTGCGCCATCCGGATCGGGGGATTGGTCAGTGCGTGCGCGGTGGTGAATGCACCCAGCATCATCACTGCGGCCGACAGGGGCCGCCAAGACCGGTTGGGGTTCATTTTGCTGTCCTCTTGCTCGAATGGCGTCAAATCCGCCGGAGATTGTGCTTAGCAAGAGTCGGGCTAGGAATAGCGTTTACGCGCAGTTCCTCCCTGAGACAGCGGCGAGCGATCGATGATCGATCGCTCGCGTTCGATCAGACGTCGATGTTCGCCGCGCGCAGCGCGTTCTGCTCGATGAAGTCGCGCCGCGGCTCGACCTCGTCGCCCATCAGCATGGTGAAAACGCGGTCGGCCTCGATCGCGTCGTCGATCTGCACGCGCAGCAGGCGCCGCACGTTCGGGTCCATCGTCGTTTCCCAGAGCTGCTCGGGATTCATCTCGCCCAGACCCTTGTAGCGCTGACGCGAGGTCGCGTTCTCGGCCTGGCCGATCAGCCAGCGCATGGCTTCGCGGAAGTCGCTGACCTTTTCTTCCTTGGCCTTCTCGCCCTCGCCGCGGCGAACGACGGCGCCTTCGCCGAGCAGGTCGCGGAAGGTCTTTGCGGCCTCGGCTAGCGCGGCGTAGTCGGCGCCATGCACGAAGTCCTGCGTCAGCACGCTGCTCTTGATGTTGCCGTGATGGCGGCGGCTGATGCGCAGCAGCGGCTTGTCGGTGCGCGCATCGAACTCGCTCGACACATCGGCTGGCGCGCCGGTGGTGTTGAGTTCGCGCAATTTGTTCTGCAGTGCGACCGCAGAGGCTTCCGCAGAGGCCGTGGTGTCCAGGTCGAGCGCCACGCCGTCGGCAATGGCACGCAGTGCAGCGGTATCGAGGAAGACGCCAAGCCGCGCGATCACCGCCTCGGCGAGCTGGTGCTTGCGGGCCAGGTCGGCCAGCGCGTCACCGGTGAGCGTCGTCGGATTGCTGCCGCCGGTCAGGACGCTCGCATCCTTCAGCGCGACCTTGAGGAGGAAGGTGTCGAGCGCAGGGCCGTCCTTGAGGTACTGCTCTTCCTTGCCGACCTTCACCTTGTAGAGCGGCGGCTGGGCGATGTAGATGTGGCCGCGTTCGACCAGCTCCGGCATCTGCCGATAGAAGAAGGTCAGCAGCAGCGTACGGATGTGCGCGCCGTCCACGTCCGCGTCGGTCATGATGATGATGCGGTGGTAGCGCAGCTTGGCGACGTTGAAGTCGTCCGCACCGCCTGCCGCCGTGGTCGCACCCGCGCGGCCGATGCCGGTGCCCAGCGCGGTGATCATCGTCAGGATTTCGTTGCTGGTCAGCAGCTTCTCGTAGCGTGCCTTCTCGACGTTCAGGATCTTGCCGCGCAGCGGCAGGATGGCCTGGAACTTCCGGTCGCGGCCCTGCTTGGCCGAGCCGCCTGCGGAGTCACCCTCCACCAGGTAGATCTCGCACAGCGCGGGGTCCTTTTCCTGACAATCGGCCAGCTTGCCGGGCAGCCCCATGCCGTCGAGCACGCCCTTGCGGCGCGTCATTTCGCGGGCCTTGCGTGCGGCCTCGCGAGCGCGTGCCGCTTCGACGATCTTGCCGCAGATGATCTTCGCGTCGTTGGGGCGCTCCTGCAGGTAGTCGGTGAGCAGGCGGCCGACGATGTCCTCGACCGGCGCGCGCACTTCGCTCGACACCAGCTTGTCCTTGGTCTGGCTCGAGAACTTGGGCTCGGGCACCTTCACGCTGAGGACGCAGCACAGGCCTTCGCGCATGTCGTCGCCGGTCACTTCGACCTTGGCCTTCTTGGCCAACTCGTTCTCTTCGATGTACTTGTTGATGACGCGCGTCATCGCGGCGCGCAGGCCGGTCAGGTGGGTGCCGCCATCACGCTGGGGGATGTTGTTGGTGAAGCAGAGAACCTGCTCGTTGTAGCCGTTGTTCCACTGCATCGCGACTTCGACGCCGATATGCGTGCCGGGGATGCCGCCGTAGGTGTCGGCCGGCTTCTCTCCTTCGGCGTAGAACACGTTCGGGTGCAGGATCGTCTTGCCCTTGTTGATGAACTCGACGAAGCCACGCACGCCGCCGGCGCCCGAGAAGTCGTCTTGCTTGCCGGTGCGCTCATCGACCAGGCGGATGCGCACGCCGTTGTTCAGGAAGCTCAGCTCGCGCAGCCGCTTGCTCAGGATCTCGTAGTGGAAGTCCGAGTTCTCCTTGAAGATCTCGGTGTCCGGCAGGAAGTGCACCTCCGTGCCGCGCTTCTCGGTTTCGCCGGTGATCTTCATCGGCGAAACCTCGACGCCGTTCACCGTCTCGATGATGCGGTTCTGCACGAAGCCCTTGCTGAACTCGAGCGTGTGGACCTTGCCTTCGCGGCGCACCGTGAGGCGCAGCATCTTGGAGAGCGCGTTCACGCAGCTCACGCCCACGCCGTGCAGACCGCCGGAAACCTTGTAGCTGTTCTGATTGAACTTGCCGCCTGCGTGCAACTCGGTCAACGCGATCTCGGACGCCGAGCGCTTCGGCTCGTGCTTGTCGTCCATCTTGATGCCGGTCGGGATGCCGCGGCCGTTGTCGGTCACCGAAACCGAGTTGTCGGTGTGAATCGTGACCACGATGTCATCGCAATACCCTGCGAGCGCCTCGTCGATCGAGTTGTCGACCACTTCAAACACGAGGTGATGCAAGCCGGTGCCGTCGGAGGTGTCGCCGATGTACATCCCCGGGCGCTTGCGCACCGCCTCGAGGCCTTCGAGGATCGTGATGGAGCCTTCCCCGTAGGAGCTATCGGGCGGCGTGACCTCGATCGGAATCGCGTTGTCGATCTCAGGCGTGTAGACCGGCTCCGTGTGCGGCGCGTCCTGCTTGTTTTCTTCGCTCATCAGAATCTTTCTCTCTCGGCAACCCGCGGACTGCCGCTATTTCTTCAGGAACACCGCGGAACCGGCTTTGCCGGGCCGCTGGTGTTGCCCCCTGCAAGGGGGTTGGCGTAGCGACACGAAGTGCGCGTAGCCTGGGGGTGGGTCAAATGCGCATCGGCATCACAACGTACTTGAACGACGCGTTCTCCGGAATCGTCATCAGCACCGAGCTGTTCGAATCCTGCAGATCCAGCTTCACCATGTCCTGGCTCATGTTCGACAGCGCGTCGATGAGATAGGTCACGTTGAAGCCGATCTCGATCGTGTCGCCGCCGTAGTCGATGTCGAGCTCGTCCTGCGCCTCTTCCTGCTCGGCATTGTTCGAGGCGATGCGCAGCGTGCCCGGCTCGATGTTGAGTCGCACGCCCTTGAACTTCTCGCTCGTCAGGATCGCGGTGCGCTGCAAGCTGGCCAGCAGAGGCGCGCGGCCCAGCGTCACGCTGTTCTTGTGATTCTTGGGGATGACGCGGTTGTAGTCGGGGAACTTGCCCTCGACCAGCTTGGTGACGAACTCCATGCCACCGAAGGCGAACTTCGCCTGGTTGTTCGCGAACTGCATCTCGATCGCGCCCTCGGCATCAGACAGAAGACGCTGCATCTCGAGCACCGTCTTGCGGGGAAGGATCACCTCCTGGCGCGGTACTTCGACGTCGAGCGTGGCGGAGGCGAACGCAAGGCGGTGGCCATCGGTCGCCACGAGGCTGAGCTGCTTGCCTTCGGCAACGAACAGGATGCCGTTGAGGTAGTAGCGAATGTCATGCACCGCCATCGCGAACGACACTTGGCTGAGAAGGTCCTTCAGCGTCTTCTGTGGCACGCTGAACACCGGGCCGAAGTTGGCGGATTCCTGCACCAGCGGGAAGTCCTCAGCCGGCAGCGACTGCAGCGTAAAGCGGCTCTTGCCGCCCTTGAGCACGAGCTTGTTGGCGCTCGATTCGAGGCTCACCGTCTGGTCGGACGGCATGGTGCGCAGGATGTCGATCAGCTTGCGCGCGCCCACGGTCGTCGTGAAGTTGCCGTCGTCGCCGCCGAGTTCAGCTTGCGTACGGATCTGGATTTCCAGGTCGCTGGTCGTGAGTTGCAGTTGGGCGCCCGTCTTGCGGATCAGCACGTTGGCGAGGATCGGCAGCGTGTGCCGCCGCTCCACGATGCCGGACACCGATTGCAGCGCCGCCAGGACTTTGTCTTGAGTTGCCTTCAAAACGATCATGTCTTACCTCTTCCTTTATTTCTTTAATTCAAATTGGTAGTAGTAGATAAGGGACGCACCGCGCTGTGGACAGCGCGATTTTCCGCTTCCGCGACAACGACTTGGCGCTGCTCAACGGGTGTGCGTAGCCGCGCTTCGGTGCTGTCGCGGCGCGGCGAACAACATTCGCTTGCGCGGTGGCTCTGTGGACAACCCGTCATTTGTTCCGAGACTTTCCCCAGAGTTGTGCTTTGACAGCGTTGACGGATTGTGCGCGGGCGCCCATCGATCATCCCTTGAGCGTCTGCTCCAGCACGTGCAACTGCTGGTTCAGCTCGGTCAGCTGCTGGCGTTCGCCGGAAATCTTGCGCACGGCATGCAGCACAGTGGTGTGGTCGCGGCCGCCGAAGAGCTCCCCGATTTCAGGCAGGCTCTTCTGGGTCAGCTCCTTGGCGAGGTACATCGCGATCTGGCGCGGCCGGGCGATCGAGGCCGGCCGCTTCTTCGAATACATGTCGGCGACCTTGATCTTGTAGTAGTCGGCCACCGTCTTCTGGATGTTTTCCACCGAGATCTGGCGGTTCTGGATCGACAGCAGGTCGCGAAGCGCTTCGCGAGCGAGCGCGATCGAGATTTCCTTCTGATTGAAGCGCGAGTACGCAAGGATCTTGCGCAGTGCGCCTTCCAGTTCGCGGACGTTGGAACGCACGTTCTTGGCGACGAAGAACGCAACCTCTTCCGGCATCTCGGCGCTTTCGGCGCGCGCCTTGTTGATCAGAATGGCCACACGCATTTCCAGCTCGGGCGGCTCGATCGCGACCGTCAAGCCTGAATCGAAGCGCGACACGAGCCGCTCGTGGATGTCCGCCAGGCCCTTCGGATAGGTGTCGCTCGTCATGACGATGTGCGACTTCTTCGCGAGCAGGGCTTCGAAGGCGTTGAAGAACTCTTCTTGCGTGCGGTCCTTGTTCGCGAAGAACTGGACGTCATCGATCAGCAGGAGGTCGAGCGAGTGATAGCGCTCCTTGAACTCGTCGAAAGTCTTGCGTTGATAGGCCTTGACCACATCCGACACGAACTGCTCGGCGTGGATGTAGAGAACTTTTGCGTCCGGCCGGTCCGCCAGCAGGCGATTACCCACAGCGTGCATCAAGTGCGTCTTGCCGAGGCCGACGCCACCATAGATGAACAGCGGGTTGTAGAGGTGGCCCGGCGTACTTGCCACATGCATGGCTGCGGCGCGTGCCATCCGGTTCGCCGTACCTTCGACGAGGTTCTCGAAAGTGAGCCCGGAGTTGAGGCGGTTCTTGAACGCCGAGCTCGCTGGATCTTCGCCTGGGCTCGGCAGGTCGCGCGGCACATCGACGTCGGAAACGACCGCCAACGATGTCGGTCGTGCAACGATTTCGCGAGGAGCAAGCGCTAACTCAATGATGATGGGCTGGCCGTAGATCTTCTCGGCCATCGAAGCGATCTTGCCCGCGTACTGCGCACGGATCCAATCGAGCTTGAAGCGATTCGCGACAAAAACGGTAACCCGCGAAAAGTCGTCCGCGACCTTGGCGGTCAGTGGCTTGATCCAGGTATTGAATTGCTGTTCGGACAGCTCCTGCGCGAGCTGGTCGACGCAGGCCTGCCAGAGGCTGTCACCGACGCCGTCACTCGACATGGGTGCTCTGAAAAGTGGTTTGTCCCTCAGCCATCTTTCGTGTTCGTGTTGTGGATAGTCGCACCCGCGATGCGCCCAGGATTCTAACTTGTCAAAAACTTATCCACACCATCCCGCCGATGATGGAAAGGCCTGAGATCGCCGATCGGGATTGTCGGGGTCTTGAATGTTTGCGATAATCGCGGGTTTCCCTGAAAACCTCTTTGTGTGTTTCGGGGGTATCTCGGGGGCCGAATCTTTCGAATCTTTTCGTAGAGGCGCACCGGACTTGCCGGAAACGATCCGGTCACACCAGGAAAAATCATCATGAAACGCACTTATCAAGCATCCAAGACCCGCCGCGCCCGTACCCACGGTTTTCTGGTTCGTATGAAGACCCGTGGTGGTCGCGCCGTCATCAACGCGCGCCGCGCCAAGGGCCGCAAGCGCCTTTCCGTCTAACGGCACCCCAGGCGTCGTTGCCAGTCGTACCGCCCGCGCTCGTACGAACCGACGGCGCCTCGCGGTTCGCTCCCATGCAGCGGCTCAAGACCCGCGCGCAATTCCAGGCTGTACTCGCAGGTGCCACCGTGGCGCGCACCGCCCACTTTGCACTGCACCGTTGCTCGCTTGACGCTTCGTCCGGCGTGGCGTCCGCTTTCTCCGTGCAGGATGTGTGGGTTGGAGCCATGGTGCCCAAACGATGGGCGCGTCGTGCGGTTACCCGCAACGCGATCAAACGTCAGATCTACAACGTGACTGCCGCGTCCGAAGCCTCGCTGCCGCTTGCGGCATACGTGGTGCGTCTTCGCGCCGGCTTCGATCGCAAGCAATTCGTGAGCGCGGTTTCCGACAAGCTCAAGGCCGCAGTGCGGGCCGAACTTCAGCTCTTGCTGGAGCGGTCTGCTGCTGCGCGCGCATGATGCAGCGCTTCCTCATTGGTCTCGTGAAGGCCTACCGTCTGCTGCTGAGCCCCTGGCTCGGCCAGGCCTGCCGTTTCGAGCCGACCTGTTCTGTCTATGCCATCGGCGCGCTCGAGCAGCACGGCGCCCTCGGTGGCAGCTATCTCACACTGCGCCGGATCTGCCGCTGCCAGCCCTGGTGCCAGGGCGGCCACGATCCGGTTCCCTCCAAGGCACAGAACTCCGCATCGCGACCGGGGCTGTTCGCCTTCCTCTCTTCCGACAAGAAGTCTTCTTCATGAACGATATCCGCCGCACCATTCTGTGGGTGATCTTTGGCTTCTCGCTGGTGCTGCTGTGGGACCAATGGCAGGTCTACAACGGTCACCGGCCGACTTTCCTGCCGTCGGCAAAGACCGCGGCAACCGAGCAGGCGAACGCGCCGGTTGCGCCAACCGCGTCGACCAGCGGAGCGGCGCCTGCCGCATCCTCGACCAATGCTTCGGTGCCGCAGCAGACCGCGGCCCCCGCCATTGGCGAGCGCGTGACGGTGACCACCGACGTCTTCAAGGCGACCATCGATGGTGAAGGCGGCACCCTCTCCGAGCTGCAGCTGCTCAATTTCGTCGACCAGACGAACAACCACGGCCTCGTCGAATGGTTCCGCCATCTCGTGGGCCTGCCGGTGGCGCAGAACGAATCGCATCCGGTCACGCTCATGGAGAACGGTTCGCCGGCCACGCGCTACGTGGCACAGACGGGCCTGCTCAACCAGGTGCAGGCGGGCGAGCGTTTTCCCAACCATCTGACGTTGATGACGCCGCGCAGCGGCCCGCGCGAGCTGGCTGAAGGCCAGAAGACGCTCGAAGTCGCGTTCGAGTCGCAGCCGGTGGGCGGTCTGAAGTATGTCAAGACGTACGTGTTCCAGCGCGGGGACTACTCGATCCACGTCAAGCACGAGATCGTGAACGTGAGCAACCAGCCGGTCGATGCGCAGCTGTATCTGCAGTTCGTACGCCACGGCACGGTTGCGTCGAGCACGATGTTCGGCACCAACACTTTCACGGGTCCGGCCATCTTCACCGAGCAAAAGAAGTTCCAGAAGATCAACTTCACGGACATCACGAAGAACAAGGTCGAGTTGCCCGCGCCCGCCACAAACGGTTGGGTCGCGATGGTGCAGCACTACTTCGTTTCGGCGTGGCTGCTGAATGTCCCGGGCAGCGACGCGCTCAAGCGTGAGTTCCGTGTCGCGGATCTGGGCAACAACCTTTTCTCGGTCGCGATGGTTCTCGATGTGCCCAAACTGGCGCCGGGGGCAACGCAACTGATCGAATCCAACCTGTTCGCCGGCCCCGAAGAGGAGAAGAAGCTCGAAGCACTGGCGCCGGGCCTCGAACTGGTCAAGGACTACGGCATCTTCGCCATCATCTCCAAGCCGCTCTACTGGCTGCTCAACCAGCTGCACGGCATTCTCGGCAACTGGGGCTGGTCCATCGTCGCGCTGGTTTTCCTGCTGAAGGCTGCGTTCTTCTGGCTCAATGCGAAGGCTTACGCCAGCATGGCCAAGATGAAGGCGATCAACCCGCGGATCATGGAAATGCGGGAGCGCTTGAAGGACAAGCCCCAGGAGATGCAGCAGGAGATGATGCGCATCTACCGCGAGGAAAAGGTCAACCCGATGGGCGGCTGCTTCCCGATCCTGATCCAGATCCCGGTGTTCATCGCGCTGTACTGGGTGCTGCTGTCGTCGGTCGAAATGCGCCACGCGCCCTGGATTCTGTGGATCAAGGACCTCTCCGCTCCCGATCCATGGTTCATCCTGCCGGCAGTGATGACTGCGACTTCGCTGTTCCAGACCTGGCTCAACCCGACGCCGCCGGACCCGATGCAGGCCAAGCTGATGTGGATCATGCCGCTGGCATTCAGCGTGATGTTCATCTTCTTCCCGGCCGGTCTGGTGCTGTACTGGATCACCAACAACGTGCTGTCGATCGCGCAGCAGTGGTTCATCAACAAGCGCCTTGGCGTGCTTGGCAACAAACCGTCGAAGTAACCGTCACCGCACTTCGTTCAGAAAAGGGCCGCGCAAGCGGCCCTTCTCGCTGGACTTGCTGGAAGAATCGCCGTCATGCTCGCGCGCACCTCCGATCCGATCATTGCCATCGCCACTGCCTCCGGGCGGGGCGCCGTCGGCATCGTGCGGATCTCCGGCGCGCAGATGGCACCCGTCATTGCGGCCATTTGTCGACGGCCCTTGAAGGCGCGCGAGGCAACCTATTTGCCCTTCCGTGACGCGCAAGGGATGCCGATTGATCACGGACTTGCGATTCACTTTCCCGCACCTCATTCGTTCACCGGCGAAGACGTGCTCGAACTGCAAGCGCACGGCGGACCGGTCGTGTTGCAACTGCTGCTGGCCCGCTGTCTCGAAGCGGCGGCCGAGTTCGATGTCGCCAGTGGCCAGGCGCGGCTTCCCGGCCTGCGGGTGGCCGAACCCGGGGAATTCAGCCAGCGCGCTTTTCTGAACGGCAAGATCGACCTGGCCCAGGCGGAGGCGATCGCCGATCTGATCGATGCCAGCACCGAGGCGGCCGCGCGCAGTGCGGGCCGGTCCCTTTCCGGTGCGTTCTCCGAAGAAATTCATGGCTTGCTCGACGCATTGGTTCGCCTGCGGATGCTGGTCGAGGCCACACTCGACTTTCCGGACGAGGAGATCGACTTTCTCCAGGAAGCCGACGCGATCGGCCAACTCGCCGCCTTGAAAGCACAACTTGCCGTGGTGCAGAACCGCGCGCGCCAAGGCGCGTTGCTGCGCGAAGGCATCAAGGTGGTGATCGCCGGGCAGCCCAACGCCGGCAAGAGCTCGTTGCTCAACGCCTTGGCGGGTGCCGAGCTGGCGATCGTGAGTTCGGTCGCCGGCACCACGCGCGACGTGGTCTCCGAGACCATTCAGATCCACGGCGTACCTCTGCATGTGGTCGACACAGCCGGGCTCCGCGAAAGCGTCGACGAGGTTGAGCAAATCGGCATCGCTCGCGCATGGGGGCAGATCGAAGGCGCCGACGCCGTGCTCTTCCTCCACGACCTCACACGCGTTGCGCTACCCGACTATGCGGCGGCCGACGCCGAGATCACGCGCGACCTGGTGAATCGCCTGTCTGTCGGGGTGCCGGTGATCGATGTCTGGAGCAAGCTGGACGCTACGCCGGTTGCGGCGCCAGCCAGCGGCGTCAGCCTTTCCGCAAAAACCGGCTTCGGCATTGAGGCGCTGCGCACTCGCCTTCTCGAAGTAGCGGGCTGGCAGGCGGTGCCTGAGGGGGTCTATCTGGCACGCGCTCGCCACGTCCAGGCACTGATGCGGGTCGAACAGCACATCGACGTTGCCGCCGAGCACCTGGCGGCACGCGCTCAATCGCTGGATTTGCTCGCAGAGGAACTGCGGCTCGCGCAGAACGCCTTGAACGAAATCACCGGTGAATTTGGTGCTGATGACCTACTCGGCGTGATCTTTTCCCGTTTTTGCATCGGCAAATAGCCACGAGTGTGTGTGTTTGTGACATTTGTCACCGCGCATTCCTGGATTCGCGGATACTTCTGCCCGATCAGCAGGGCCTCATCACGATGTCTTCAAGCATTCAAGATCTTTGCCGCGCCATCGCCCAGAACACGAGCTACGACGCTTTCGCGCCTGCGTTCAACGCGCAGCAGTGGGAGACCGTCGGCAGTTACCTACAGCCTTTCGACCTCGCCGTCGGCCAGGTGCTGATCGACCAGGGCGCCCATGACCGCACCCTCTTCTTCATAGAGAGCGGCGCGCTGAGCGTCCATGTGATCGGCGACAAGGGTCAGATGCAATTGGCCATCCTCAACCCCGGCTCCGTGGTGGGCGAAGGCGCGTTCTTTTCCAGGCTGCCGCGATCGGCCAACGTGATCGCCACCGGGGCGGCCCGCGTCTGGCGGTTGACCGCGCTGCGCTTCAGCGAGATGTCCAACAGGCAACCTTCGCTCGCGCTGGAAATGACCATGAGCTTGGGCGCCGTCATCGCCAAGCGGATGGTCAACAAGCCCAAGCGGGTGGCCGTCACCTGAATCCGGCATGCCGGTGACATGCACCGAGTGCCGCACGTCCAACCGGGACGGGGCGAGGTTCTGCAAAGGCTGCGGTCGCAGGATCAAGGTCGCGCCCATGGGGGAGGAATGGCCGGCCACGCAGCGCATGGCCTACCCGGGCGAGGAATTGCGGGCGCGCAGGGCCGAAACAGTCTTGCCGGCGTCTCCTCGCGTCCTCAAGGGGTCTTCAGCGCCTGTCAGACCTCAAGCGCCTCCGCCGGCGCAACGTGCCGCGCAGCCAGCGCCCCGACGAGCAAGCGCCGCTTCTGCCCAGGTCGCCAACAATGGCAAGACGGCTCGCAGGATCAGGCCTGCTGCTTGGATCGTGCTTGCGTTCGCGTTGATCGCCGGAGCCTGCTGGTATGCGCTCGGCTCCGATCAAGACGTCCCCCCGCCGGTGACACCGGCCGTCCCGACGGCTGGATCGGCCCCCGCACCCATCCCGGAGCTGACACCGCCCACGGCCACGGTCGAGCCGCCAATCGCTGTCCCCGCACCGGCACCGGAGCCGCCGCCGGTCATCGCTGAAGCTCCCACACCACCCAAGCAATCCGTAGCGCCCAAGGTGCGCAAGCCGGTGTCCGCGCCACCGCCGCCTCCTGCAGCGCCCGTGGAGGTCCAGGCTCCGGCACCCGCACCGGCGCCCGAACCCGCGCCGCCGGCCAATCCACAGGCAGCTTGCGGCAATCTGAATTTCTTCTCGCGCGCGCGGTGCATGGCCGCGCAATGCGCGAAGCCCGAATTCGCCACGCATTCCCAGTGCGACGCCGTGCGGCGCCAGCAACAGATCGAGGAAGAGAAGCGCAATCCGTCGCTGCTCAACTGAGCCGCGCGGCAGGTCGGCTTCAGCCCTTCTGAAGCTTGTCGATGGCCATGGCCAACGCGCCGGGCTTGCCCGACAGCACTAGAGTGTCGCCGTCCGCGAGCACCGCGTCGTCCGTCGCGTCAGCGGTCTTGCCGTCGCGACGGCGCAGGCTTGCCACGCGCACACCCAGCGCTTCGAGCGCCAGGCGCGCGAGCGGTTGGCCGATAGCGCGCGCGCCGGCCGACAGCGTGAAGGTGTTGAGCCGCACGTGATCCAGTTCGTCGGCCTTGTCGTCGTCGGCGCCGTGGAAGTAGCCGCGCAGCAGGTTGTAGCGGGCGTCGCGCTGGTCCTGCACCACGCGGATCACGCGCCGCATCGGCACGCCGACCAGCGCCAACGCATGGCTCGCCAGCATGAGCGAGCCTTCGATGGCCTCCGGCACCACCTCGGTAGCGCCTGCCGTCTGCAGCTTTTCGAGATCGCGGTCGTCCTGCGTCCGGACAATGACGGGCACCTGCGGTGCGTGTGCGCGCGCATTCGCGAGCACTTTGAGCGCACCCGGCACGTCGTGATAGGTCACGACCAGTGCACTCGCCCGCGCGAGGCCCGCAGCCATCAGCGCCTGCAGCCGCGACGCGTCGCCGAAGACTACAGAGTCGCCCGCCGCTGCGGCCTGCCGGACGCGGTCGGGATCGAGGTCGAGCGCCAGGTAGGGGATCCCCTCGCGCTCCAGCACCCGCGCGAGGTTCTGTCCGCAGCGACCGTAGCCGCAGATGATCACGTGCTGGGCCGTGTTGATCGTCTTGCGCGCAATCGTCGTCATCTGCAGCGACTGTTGCAGCCAGTCGCTGGCGACCAGCTTCCGGACGATGCGGTTGCTGTACATGATGATGAACGGCGTCGACAGCATCGACAGCACCATCGACGCAAGCACCGGATTCACCAGCCATTCCGGCAAAAGGCTCTTGCCTTGCGCGAGCGCAAGCAGAACAAAGCCGAATTCACCCGCCTGCGCGAGGTAGAGACCCGTGCGCAGCGACACGCCCGTCGTCGCGCCCAGGAGGCGGGCCAGCGCGGTGACCAGCGTGAGCTTGAATGCCAAAGGCAGCAGGAGCAGAAGCAACACCACCGCCCAATGCTGCACGACGACATGCCAGTCGAGCGACATCCCGATCGTGATGAAGAACAGCCCCAGCAGCACGTCATGGAACGGGCGGATGTCCGTTTCCACCTGGTGCTTGAACTCGGTCTCGGAGACGAGCATGCCTGCGACGAACGCCCCCAGCGCCAGGCTCAGCCCGGCCAATTCCGTCAGCCAGGCCAACCCCAGCGTCACCAGCAGCAGGTTGAGCATGAAGAGTTCCTCGCTACGCCGGCGCGCGACGAGCGTCAACCACCAGCGCATGATGCGCGGGCCGCCGTAGAGCAGCACCGCGATCAGCAGTGCCGCCTTGATGACGGCGATGGCGAGTGCCTTCAGCAGTGCTTCGGGCGGCGCACCCAGCGCGGGGATGATGACCAGCAGTGGAACCACTGCAAGATCCTGGAACAGCAGAACGCCCATGACCCGCTTGCCGTGCTCGCTGTCGATCTCCAGGCGCTCCGCCATCAGCTTCACGACGATCGCGGTGCTGCTCATCGCGAGTGCACCCGATAGCACCAGCGCGGTCTGCCAGTTCAGTTGCCGGGCGGCCGGCATCATCGTGGACACCAGCAGCGCGCCGGCGGTCGCGATCGCGATGGTCAGTACCACCTGCAGCAGCCCGAGGCCGAACACGTGCTTTCGCATGGCCCGCAGCTTGGGCAGGCTGAATTCGAGGCCGATCACGAACATCAGGAAGACCACGCCGAACTCGCCGAGGTGCTGGATGCCTTCGGAGTTCTGCGCCAGCGCGAAGGCGTGCGGCCCGATCAGGACGCCGGCTGTCAGATAGCCCAGCATCGGCGGCAGCTTGAGGAACCGGCACACGACCACGCCGATCACTGCCGCGAGCAGATACATCAGGGTGAGATCGAACGAGGTCATGAGCCGATGCTACTGAATGTGGCCGGATTCCCGCGTCCCGCGTTTCACCCTGTTCCCCATATTTCTACCGTTCCGGTCGCGCCCGATAAAATTCCGCGATGAGCTCTCGCCCTGATCTGCCCTCCGCGGCCACGCCCGAAGCCATGCTCGCACGGGCGCGCGTCACCTTCGACATCGAAGCTGCTGCCGTGCTCGGCCTGAAGGATCGGGTCGGACCCAGCTTCGTCGACGCCGTCCGCAAGATTCTTGACGTTCGCGGACGTGTCGTCGTCATGGGCATGGGCAAGAGCGGCCATGTGGGTCGCAAGATCGCGGCCACCCTCGCATCGACCGGCACGCCGGCAATGTTCGTGCATCCCGCCGAAGCGAGCCATGGCGACCTCGGGATGATCAAGGCCGTAGATCTCGTGCTCGCCATCTCCAACAGCGGCGAAGTCGAGGAACTCACCGTCATTCTTCCTGTCGTCAAACGCCAGGGCGTGCCGCTGATCGGGATGACCGGCCGAGCCGATTCCACGCTCGCGCGCCACGCCGACATCGTTCTGGACAGCGGCGTCGAGAAAGAGGCCTGCCCGCTCAACCTGGCGCCGACCGCCAGCACCACGGCGCAAATGGCCCTGGGCGATGCACTCGCAGTTGCCCTGCTCGATGCGCGAGGCTTCGGCACCGACGATTTCGCGCGATCGCATCCCGGCGGCGCGCTGGGCCGGAAGCTGCTTACCCATGTCAGCGACGTCATGCGCTCAGGCGACGACGTGCCGCGCGTTCCGCCTGAAGCCAGCTTCACCGACCTGATGCGCGAGATGAGCGCGAAGGGGCTCGGCGCCGCCGCAGTCGTCGGTGCGGATGGTCGAGCGATCGGGATCTTCACCGACGGCGACCTCCGCCGGCAGGTCGAAACGGGCGCGGATCTGCGTGCGCTGACCGCCCGCGATGTCATGCATGTCGGTCCACGCACCTTGCGCGCCGAGGCGCTGGCCGCCGAAGCGGCGGAGGTCATGGAGCAACATCGCATCACCAGCGTGCTGGTCGTTGACGCCTCCGGAGTGCTCATCGGTGTGCTCAGCATCAACGACCTGATGCGCGCGAAAGTCATCTGATGCCCGTGGAATTCAAGGCGGAGACCCTGCTCGTCGCGCAGGACGTTCGCATCGCGTTCTTCGACGTCGATGGCGTGCTGACCGACGGCGGCGTGTATTTCAGCGAGCATGGCGAGACGCTCAAGCGCTTCAGCATCCTCGACGGCTACGGCCTCAAGCTGCTGCGCTCGGCCGGCATCAAACCGGCGGTGATCACCGGCCGCGACTCCAAACCGCTGCGGGTACGGCTTGAGGCGCTGGGCATCGAACACGTGCGTTACGGCACCGAGAACAAGCTCCCCGCCGCGGAGGCCATGCTGGCATCGCTGGGCCTGGACTGGACGCAAGCCGCCGCGATCGGCGACGACTGGCCCGATCTCCCTGTGCTCACGCGCGTCGCGTTCGCCGCGGCACCCGCAAACGCTCACGCTGAAGTGCGTGCCATCGCGCACCATGTGACAAGCGCGCGCGGCGGCGAAGGCGCTGCGCGCGAGTTTTGCGACCTGCTTCTGACTGCAGGCGGGCACTACCGTCGATTCCTGGATGCTGCAAGAGGCCTGCCCGCATGAAGTCGGCCTGGAGCCTGCTGCGTGACGGATTCGATCGCGTCACGATCTATCTGCCCCTGATCCTGACCGCGGCGCTCGCACTGGGCACCTATTGGCTCGTTCGCAATGCGCCCAAGCTGCTGGAGCCTGCGCCGAAGGAGGCACCGGTCCACGAACCCGATTTCTTCATGCGCGGCTTCGTCGTGAAGAGCTTCCTGCCCAGCGGCGAGTTGCGCAGCGAGCTGTTCGGCAAGGAAGGCCGGCACTACCCGGACAACGACACGCTCGAGGTCGACGAAGTGCGATTCCGCTCCATCTCGGATGACGGGCTGGTCATGCACGGTACGGCGCAACGCGGCCTCTCGAACGGCGACGGCACCGAAATCCAGTTGTTCGGCAACGCGATCGTGATCCGCGATGCGGCGGTCGGTGCCAACGGCGCGGTCATTCCTCGCCTGGAGTTTCGAGGCGACTTCCTGCACGTCTTCACTGACACGGAGCGCGTGAAGTCGAACAAGCCGGTGGAACTCACGCGTGGCACCGACAAGTTCACCTCGGACTCGATGGACTATGACAACACGACCGGCATCGCCAATCTCCAGGGCCGCGTCCGTGGCGTCCTGATTCCGTCGCAGGTCCCGGCGGCCGGCAAGCGCTAACACCCCATGAAGCGTCTCGCATTCATTACCGGTGCGTCCAGCGGCATCGGGCAGGCTTTGGCTGCGCGCTTCCATGACGCGGGCTACGATCTTGCGCTCGTCGCGCGGCGTACGGCCGAGATCGAAGCCTGGGTCGCGGAGAAGAAGATTGACGCTTCTCGGGTCGGCATCTACAGCGCCGATGTGGCGCAGATCGACAGCATCGTCGCGGCCGGCACTGCTTGCCTCGAACAGCAAGGCTTGCCCGATGTGGTGATCGCCAATGCCGGCATCAGCGTCGGGATCGACACAGCCGAGCGCAGCGACCTCGATGTGTTCGCGCGGCTGCTGGCGATCAACAACGTCGGCGTGGCCGCGACTTTCCATCCCTTCGTGCGCGCGATGCAGTCGCGCGGCAGTGGCCGGCTCGTGGGCATCGGAAGCGTTGCAGCCATTCGCGGCCTGCCGGGGCATGGTGCCTACTGCGCGAGCAAGGCGGGTGTGGTGGCGTATTGCGAGAGCCTGCGAACGGAGCTTCGCGGCAGCGGCGTCAAGGTCGTGACCATTTCGCCTGGCTATGTCGACACCCCGCTGACGCAGGGGAACCGATACGGCATGCCGTTCCTGATGCAGCCGTCCGATTTCGCCGACAAGGCGTTCGACGCGGTCGAGTCAGGTACGAGCTATCGCGTGATTCCGTGGCAGATGGGCGTGGTCGCGAAGCTTCTGCGCGCTCTTCCCAATGCCCTGTTCGACCGCGTCGTCCAGGGTCGCGGGCGAAAACGGCGCGCGAGCGAGTAGGCGGATTCTTCAAGGCGCCCGCCATGAAAAAAGGCTCCCGAGGGGAGCCTTTTTAATTCCGAGGTGGAGAGAGGTCGAGCGATCAGTAGCCGCTGTTGCCACCGCTGCCGCCACCGTAACCGCCGCGGCCACCGCCGCCGCCGCCACGCGGGCCAGCGCCGTACGGGCTGCGGAAACCGCCGTCGCCACCGCGACCGCCGCCGCCACCACCGTAGCCGCCACCACCACCACCGCCGTAACCACCGCCGCCGCTGCGACCGCCACCACCGTAGCCGCCGCCACCGCCGCCGTAACCACCACCGCCGCCGCCGCCGTAGCCGCCGCCGCTACGCGGAGGACGCGCTTCCATGGGGCGCGCTTCGTTCACCACCACGCTGCGGCCACCCAGGGGCTGACCGTTCATGCCGTTGATGGCCGCCTGCGCTTCCGCCTCGCTACCCATCTCGACAAAACCAAAGCCCTTGGAACGACCGGTATCGCGCTCCATCATGACTTTGGCGCTGGTGACGGCACCGAATTGGCCGAAAGCTTGCTCGAGATCGCCGTCGCGCACCGAGTAAGGCAGATTACCGACGTACAGTTTGTTGCCCATTAAGGGACTCCTAGTAAACACAGAAAAAAAGCGATGGAGTCCCGAAAGCACCACAGGTCGAAAACACTCGACAAGTTGCGCGAAACTGACCGATCACCGATTGCACCCGACCCAAATGCGGAGGGATGCTCGCGCATTATGTGGGAAATACGTGTTGTGCAACTAGGAATTTGCCCCCAGTACCACCCCCGGGAAAAATAAACTACAAGTTGGCACACACTTACAACCAAGGCGCGGCAGTAGGCTACAATCCCACCGTCATTGGGGAGTAGCCGCCTTCCATTGCGAGAAGGGTTTGCGTCAACAGACTTGTCCTACACCATGTGGGATATGGCGTAAGCAGCGTGCAGCCTGGCGAGACCTTTGACCGCGCAACTTCGGGTTTGGCCGAGGAGTGGCGCGGTCAATTGCGTCTTCGGCCGAGGAAACCTACGTATTCATGGAAGCTTTTTTCGTTGCCACCGGCGTGGTCGCGCTCGCCGAAATGGGCGACAAGACCCAGCTGCTCTCCCTCGTGCTCGCTGCGCGATTCCGCAAGCCCTGGCCCATTGTCCTGGGCATCTTCACTGCCACCGTGCTGAACCACGCATTGGCCGGCGCCGTCGGCAACTGGATCACGCACTTCCTCGGCCCGACGGTACTTCGATGGATCCTTGGCGGCTCCTTCATCGCGATGGCACTCTGGATGCTCATCCCCGACAAGCTCGACGATGACGAACTCCCCAGCTCCTCGCACTTCGGCGTGTTCGGCACCACGGCGATCGCCTTCTTCCTCGCCGAGATGGGCGACAAGACACAGATCGCGACGGTCATGCTCGCGGCCCGCTACGTGGACGCCTACGTGTGGGTCGTCATGGGCACGACGATCGGGATGATGCTGGCCAACGCGCCGGTCGTCTGGCTTGGAGAGCGCATCGTGCGCCGCGTGCCGATCAAGCTCGTGCACAGCATTTCTGCCGTCATCTTCCTGGTGCTCGGTGTGGCTGCGTTGATCGACTGGGGTTGAGCCGCGGATCGGCGCTGGGCATATACTTCCGCACGCGCCGATTTGCTCCAGCTTGCGGGCGCTTGATAAATGCAGCTAAAGACGGACGCCGTGACCCGGCTCGTTTTTGGCGAGGCCGGGTTTTTTCATTCATGCCGTTCGTCGTCACACCGCAATCGATGCAGTTTGCCGGGCCGCTGGCCCTGCGCAGCGGCGCGTCGATCTCCAACTACTCGCTCGCCTATGAAACATATGGCGAACTCAACGCGGACCGCAGCAATGCGGTGCTCGTCTGTCATGCGCTCAATGCGTCGCACCACGTAGCCGGCGTGTACGCGGGGCAGGAGCGGTCCGAAGGCTGGTGGGACAACATGATCGGTCCCGGCAAGCCCGTCGACACCGACCGCTTCTTCGTCATCGGGATCAACAATCTCGGTTCCTGCTTCGGCTCGACCGGGCCGATGCACACGAATCCGGAAACCGGCCGTGCCTACGGCGCCGACTTCCCGGTGGTGACGGTGGAGGACTGGGTCAACGCGCAAGCCGCTCTCCTCGACGAACTCGGTATCCGCACCTTGGCCGCTGTGATGGGCGGCAGCCTCGGCGGCATGCAGGCGCTGTCGTGGACGCTCCAATATCCCGAGCGCGTGCGCCATGCCGTGGTCATCGCGAGCGCACCGAGCCTCACGGCGCAGAACATCGCGTTCAACGAAGTCGCCCGCAGAGCCATCGTGACCGATCCCGACTTTCACGGCGGCCATTTCTACGAGCACAGCGTCATACCCCAGCGCGGATTGCGGATCGCGCGAATGATCGGCCACATCACCTACCAGAGCGACGACGTGATGAACGAGAAGTTCGGCCGTGCGTTGCGCAACGCGGTCGAAGGCAGTGCGGGTCGCCAGGACTTCCTTTACTCGACGCAGGAAGTCGAATTCCAGATCGAAAGCTACCTGCGCTACAACGGCGACAAGTTCAGCGAGTACTTCGACGCCAATACGTACCTGCTCATTACGCGCGCGCTCGACTATTTCGATCCGGCGCGGGCGCATGGTGGCGATCTTCGTGCCGCTCTGGCCAAGGCGATGGCCAAGTTCCTGATCGTGAGCTTCACCACCGACTGGCGCTTCTCGCCCGCCCGTAGCCGCGAGATCGTGAAGGGGCTGCTCGACAACCGGCGCAACGTGAGCTATGCCGAGATCGATGCGCCGCACGGTCACGATGCCTTTCTTCTCGACGACGTGCGCTACATGAGCGTTGTTCGCTCCTACTTCGATCGCATCGCTGCATCGGTCACCCACAACGAGGGCGCATCGTCATGAGCGACCTGGACACCCAACAGCTCATCGCGCGGCTCGTGCCGGAAGGCTCCCGCGTGCTCGATCTCGGCTGCGGCGACGGCGCGCTGCTCGATCTTCTCCAACGCGAGCGCGGCTGCACTGGCTACGGCGTCGAGATTGCCGACGGCAACGTGTTGCATTGTGTCCGTCGTGGTGTCGACGTGATCCAGCTCAACCTCGACGAAGGTCTCGCCATGTTCGACGACGCGTCGTTCGACGTGGTGCTTCAGATCGACACGCTCCAGCATCTGCGCAATGCGGAAGTCATGCTGCGCGAAACCGCGCGCGTCGGTCGCATCGGCGTCGTGGCCTTCCCGAACTTTGCGCACTGGCCCAACCGCATCAGCATCGCCCGCGGCCGCATGCCGGTCACGAAGCGGCTGCCCTACCAGTGGTACGACACACCGAACATCCGCGTCGGCACGTTCAAGGACTTTGAAGTCCTCGCGGGCAAGAACCGGCTGCGCGTGCTCGACGCCTTCGGTCTCGAAAACGGACGCGAGGTCCGTTGGTTGCCCAATGCTCGCGCGAGCACGGCCGTCTTCAAGTTCGAGCGCGGCTGAACGCACACGCGAGGCCCTTGGGGCAGCTCATGTCGTTCACGCTGGCCGTTCCCGTTCATAGCGAACTGATCATTCGCAAGAGCCGCTTCATCGGCTGCGTCCAGCCGGTTGCGGATCGGGCCGCGGCGCAAACTGTTGTCGCTGCCTTGCGAAGCGAACATCCCGGTGCCGCACACGTGTGCTGGGCGCTGATGGCCGGGGGCCAGTCGGCAGCGAACGACGACGGAGAGCCCGGCGGCACGGCGGGCCGTCCGATGCTCGAAGTGCTTCGGCATCACGAGCTCGAAAGCGTGCTCGCAACGGTGGTGCGCTACTTTGGTGGCGTCAAGCTTGGGGCTGGTGGACTTGTGCGTGCCTACACCGACAGCGTTGCCCAGGCACTGGCAGGTGCGGCGCTTGTTCCGTTGGTACGACAGCGCCAATTGCACTGCGCAGTGCCTTATGCGCTAGAGGGCATCGTGCGAAGAGAAATCGCAAGCGTCGGCGCCACGCTGAACGATGTGCGGCACGAGAGCCTGGTGCGCTTCGCTTTTGCTCTGCCGGAGCCTTCCGCAGACGACTTCATCGCGCGGCTCGACGATGCGACGCAAGGTCGCGCTGCATGGTCGAAAGTTTGATCGAGCACTCGAGAGAAAACGAAAGTGTTGATTCGCGCGTGCGCATGACTTATTCGGTTACGCCTCTTGCGCAATGAAGTGCCGCCAAGCGTAAAGGCGTTCTTAGGATAGGCGTTTTCGAGGAGCTCCCCATTGGCTACACAGTCCCCCTTCTTCGGCAAGCGTGATCGCGAAGCCGACAATCTCACGTCCCGTCCCGCGCCGCTGATGGGTTCCGGCACCAATCTCTCGGGCACGCCCGTCAATCCGTCGACCCTCACCACGCAAGCTGCCAATGCTGCTGCGAGCGTCGCCAAGGAAGGCGGCAGCAAGCTCACCGTCGGCCCGAACATCAAGCTCAAGGGCGTCGAGATCACGGACTGCGACACGCTCGTGGTCGAAGGTCTGGTCGAAGCGACGATGGATTCGCGTGTGATGCAGATCGCGGAGCAAGGCGCGTTCAAGGGGTCGGCCGAGATCGACATCGCCGAGATCCGCGGCCTGTTCGACGGCAACCTCACCGTTCGCGAGAAGCTCGTCATTCATTCGACCGGCAAGGTCACCGGCAAGATCCGCTACGGCAAGATCGTCATCGAGGAAGGCGGCCAGCTTTCCGGCGAGATCAGCTTCGGCGCAGCCACGTCGGGCAGCAAGCCCGCCGCGTCCTCGCTGCAAGCCGCAGCCTGAGGCGCGCTCAGCGCAACCGCTCGATCAAGGCACCGGCAGCCGCCGGTGCCTTTTCTTTTGCGCCGTTGATGAAGAACACGAACACATCGCGCGCATCCGAGCCCTTCTTCTTCCCTTCGTCGACCAGTGCCAGCGACGAAGGCGCACCGCCCTTCGCCCAGGTCTTCGCGTTGTCGGCCCATTCGTCGAGCGCCTTCGGCGCGTAGCCCGCGCTGTACTTCGCATCGCTGTTCATCAAGCGCGCGTAGACGAAGTCGCCCGTGAGGTCGGCGATCGCTGGAAATTTCGGCGAATCAGTGAACACCGTTGCCACCTTGTATTTGCGCGCCAGCGCGAGGTACTCGGCGGTGCGGAAGCTCTCGTGGCGCACGTCGAGCACATGCCGCAGCGCAAGGCTGCCCTCCTTCTTCGGCAGCAGTTCGAGAAAGCCCGCGAGGTCCTCGGGGTCGAAGACTTTCGTCGGCATGAACTGCCACACGATCGGTCCGAGCTTGCTGCCGAGTTCGCCGATTCCGCTTTCCACAAAACGCCGGATCGAGTCGCCGGCCGTCGCGAGCTCCTTGCGGTTGGTCGAAAAGCGCGAGGCCTTGAGCGAGAAAACGAAGTCTTCGGGTGTCTCGTCGTGCCACTTCTTGAAACTTGCCGGCCTGAAAGTGCTGTAGTACGTGCCGTTGACCTCGATGGCGGTCAGGTGGCGACTTGCGTAGTTGAGTTCCTGCGCATGCGGAAGACCGGCCGGATAGAAGTTGTCGCGCCATGGTTCGTACGTCCACCCGCCGATGCCGACACGGATGCGTTGCGATGCGGAGACCTCGGTGTGCGGGGGCATGGCAGTCCTCGGGAGCAATGGCGAAGCCCGCCTTTTAGCGCATAGGGTGGCGGGTTGTCACCCGCACGCGCGGCGCCGATACGCACTAACATCCTTTTTCTCACCCCGCGGAGTACCTTTCAATGAACGCCCCCCTCCATCGCGAAATGCCGGCCGGCCTGCTTGACGCCGAGCGCGCGCTCTCCGATGTCTCGTCCAAGTGGGACAACGACATCGTCCGGCAACTCACCGACTACATCGCGATCCCGGCCAAGTCGCCAGGCTTTGACAAGGAATGGGCGCAGAACGGCTATCTCGAAACGGTGCTGCGCAATGCGGCAGCCTGGGTCGAGGCGCAGAAGGTCGAAGGGCTCAAGCTCGAGATCGTGCGTCTCGAAGGCCGCACGCCGGTGCTCTTCTTCGAGGTGCCGGCCACGGGCACGAGCATGAGCGAAACCGTGCTGATGTACGGCCATCTGGACAAGCAGCCCGAGTTCACCGGTTGGCGCAACGACCTGGGCCCGTGGACTCCGAAGTACGAAAACGGCCTCCTCTACGGCCGTGGCGGCGCGGATGACGGCTATGCGGTGTACGCGAGCGTTGCCGCGATCCAGGCGCTGAAGGCGCAAGGCGCGGCGCATCCGCGCATCGTCGGTCTGATCGAGACCTGCGAGGAATCCGGCTCTTACGACCTGCTGCCCTACGTGGATGCGCTGCGTCCGCGCCTGGGCGACGTATCGCTCGTCATCTGCCTCGATTCCGGTGCGGGCAACTACGACCAGCTCTGGCTCACCACTTCGCTGCGCGGCATGGCCAGCGGCACGTTGAAGGTCGAGATCCTCACGGAAGGCGTTCATTCGGGCGATGCCTCTGGCCTCGTGCCTTCGAGCTTCCGCATCATGCGGCAGGTGCTCGACCGCCTCGAGGACAGCAAGACCGGCCGTCTCCTGCCTCAAAGCTTCCATTGCGAAGTGCCTGCCGAAAGGCTCGCCCAGGCCAAGGCGACGGCCGGGATCCTCGGCGAAGAGGTCTACAAGCGCTTCCCGTGGGCGCACTATGACTGCGGTGGCGCGACGGCTTTCGCATTGCCGACCACGACCGATCCGGTCGAGGCGCTGCTCAACCGCACCTGGAAGCCTACGCTTTCCGTCACTGGCGCCGAAGGCTTCCCGGCGTTGAAGGATGCGGGCAACGTGCTGCGTCCGTACACCGCATTCAAGCTGTCGCTGCGCCTTCCGCCGCTGGTCGATGCGGGCCAGGCGGTGCAGCAACTCAAGACGCTGCTCGAAGACAACGCGCCCTATCAGGCCAGGGTCACTTTCGACGGCCATGGCGGCGCGACCGGATGGAATGCGCCTGAGACGGCACCGTGGTTCGAGCGTGCGCTCAATGCGGCATCGCGCGCGCATTTCGGTGCGGACTGCGGCTACATCGGCCAGGGCGGCACCATCCCGCTGATGAACATGCTGAGCGTCGGATTCCCGAAGGCGCAGATGATGGTCTGCGGCGTGCTGGGCCCGAAGAGCAACGCGCACGGACCGAATGAATTCCTGCACGTGCCCTACGCGAAGAAGCTGACGGCCGCCGTGGCGGAGGTCATCGCCGCCTTGCCGGTAGCTGCCGCCGCCGCTGTCGCTTGAGGTCGCTGCCCGCACCTCGAATGCTGCGCACGCCCGACGGCGAAACGCTGGCGGTGCGCGACTGGCCTGTGGAGTCTGGTGCTGCGCGGGCGGTGGTCGTCGTGGTCCACGGACTCGGCGAGCACGCGGGCCGCTATGCCCATGTCGCCGAGCGGCTCAGCGATTGGGGCTTCGAGGTTCGCGCCGTCGATCACTACGGACATGGCGAATCGAGCGGTGCACGCGGCGGATTGCCGACCGTGCATCGACTGCTCGACGATCTTGCGCTCGTCATCGACGACACACGGCAGGCGCACCCAGCGCTGCCATTGGTGTTGCTGGGGCACAGCCTCGGTGGGCTGGTGGCGGCAAGTTTCGTTGCGCGTGGCGTTCGCCCGATCGATGCGTTGGTGCTGTCGTCGCCTGCACTCGATCCCGGCCTGAGCGCGTTTCAGAAATTCCTCGTCGCCACGCTTTCACGCATCGCGCCGACGCTGCGGGTGGGCAATGGGCTCGATCTCCAATACCTGTCGCACGATCCCGCTGTCATGCAGGCCTACCGTGCGGATACCTTGTGCCATGACCGAATCGGCGCGCGGCTGGCGCGATTCCTTGCTGACGAAGGCGCCAACGTGCAGGCTGCTGCGGCCCGATGGGCTGTGCCCACCCTGTTGATCTACGCGGGCGCCGATCGGCTCGTGAGCCCGGCCGGCAGTCGTGCTTTCGCGCAGGCCGCGCCGCCATCGATGGTCAGTACGACCTGCTACACGGACCACTACCACGAGATCTTCAACGAGCGCGATGCCGAGCCCGTCTTCGAGCGGCTCCGGACCTGGCTCGATGAGCGCTTCGTCAAGCCCTAGGCGATTGCGGGCGCAATGCGCCGGCGCGCAAGCCAGAGCAAACTGAGGCCAGTCAGCGCCAACGGAACCAGCGATCCGAAGTTCAGCAGACGCCATCCCTGCGTTGTGACCAGAACGCCCGACGCGAAGGACGTGACCGCGAGCGTGGCGAACATGCAGAAATTGAGCGCGCCTTGTGCGCGGTCCTTCTCTTCGGCTGTGAAGGTGGTCAGGGACAACGTGGTGGCACCGGTGAAGAGGAAGTTCCATCCGAGGCCAAGCAGGAACAGCGCGATCACGAACTGCTGCAGGTCTACGCCGGACAGTGCCACTGCAACGCACGCCAGATTGAGCAGAAGCCCGGTGCCCATCACCGGCAGCACGCCGAGACGCCGAATCAAGTGGCCCGTGAAGAAGCCCGGCGCGAACATGCCGATCACGTGCCACTCGAGAACGAACGCGACGTCCTCGAACGGCAGGCTGCAGACTTGCATCGCGATCGGCGTGGCCGCCATCAGCAGGTTCATCACGCCGAAGCCCAGTGAGCCGGCAACCGCGGCCACGATGAATGCCGGCTGGCGCGCGATCTCCGCCAGTGAGCGTCCCCCTGCCGCTGCGCTCTTGGCCATCGGGGCGGGGAAGTCGATGAACTGCATCATCGCCATCGAAATCAGCGCGACGATGGCCAGCGCGATGTACGCGCCGGCAAAGGGCACTTCGAACCAGTTGCGCGTGACCGCCGCGAGATTCGGACCGGCGACGGCGCCGATCAGGCCGCCGGCCATCACCAGCGAGACCGCCTTCTCGCGCCAGTCGGGAGCGGCAAGTTCCGCCGCAGCAAAACGATAGAGGTTGGCGTTCGCGTTGTAGTAGCCGGCCACGACGGTCGCGAAGCAGAGGAGCCAGAACTCTTTCCACATTGCCGCCTGCGCGGACAGCAGGGCCGCAACCAGAGCCACCAACAGCCCGATCTGGAATGAGCGCCGGCGACCGAAGCGGCGCTGCGTCCGTGCCACGAGGCCCGTCGACAGCGCACCGCCCACCACATAGGCCATGACCGGAAGCGTCGCCATCCATCCGCGCGGCGCGAGCGAGAGCCCGACGAGGCCGTTGATCGCAATGAAGGCGACATTGTTCGTGAGGAACAGTCCTTGGCAGAAGGTCAGCAGCCAGAGATTGCGGTTCATGGAGTTGTTATGCAGTGGACTCACGAAAATGGCGCCTCGCGGCGCCATCAATGCTGGGGACAGACAAGCGGGCCGTGCGCCCGTCAGCCCTTTTGGAGAAGTCCGCTCAGCGAAGAGAGCAGGTCGTCATGGTTGCCGAGGCCTTCCGCCGGAACTTGTCCCTTGGGCGTGAGGTGGTCGATCAGCGTCGGCAGCAGCGTGGCGAGCAATGGCAGCAGGGTCGCGCTGTTCATGCCGAGTTTCTGTGCGATGCCCGAGACGACGTCGCTGCCGAGGACGTCGTGAAGTTGCCCGCCAGAGATCGGCGCGTTCTCGCCATGGCCGATCCACGAGCCGATGACATCGCCCATGCCTGCCTGCTCGAACTTCGACACGAGTCCGCCCAACCCGCCTTGGTCGCCGTTGTTGGCCAGCAGGCCGCCGAGTGCGCCCGCGATGTTGCCCAGATCACCGAGCCCGCCAGGGCCGCCGAGACTACCGATACCGCCTGCCTGTGGTTGCGGCTGTGCGCCGCCGAGCACTTGTCCGAGAACCGAATCGAGCAATCCCATGATGGGCTCCTGAGAGATGCAATAGAAGGAATGCGCCTTACTTGGAGCGCGGCGGGCGCTTCGGCAGCAGTGGTTCGCTGACACCCTGTACGCCGACCAGTCCGAGCACGGTCACCAAGGCATTCTGCGCGCCCTTCCACCCCTCTGTCACGTCGATCCATTCGGAGAGTGCGTGAAAGCCGCCGGTCTTGCCGCCGCTGCCGATGATGATCGCAGGGATGCCGAGCGACATCGGCACATTGGCGTCGGTGCTCGCGCCTGACAACAGCGTCTTGTGACCGAAGGCCGAATTGGCGCGCACGGCGGCTTCGACAATCACGGAGTCCGATCCGGTGCGACCACCGGGCCGATCGCCGATCAGCTTGGTGGTGGCGCTCAGGGTCGAGACGTTCCAGCGCTTGTTCTCCTCCGCCACCGCTTCGTCGATTGCGGCCAGGACCTTCTTCTCGGTATCGAGCAGCGCGGTCATGTCGTCAGACCGGATGTCCACCGCCATGCGCGCGTCCGGCGCGATCGTGTTGACCGAGGTGCCGCCGTTCACGAGGCCGACGGTGAACGTCGTCTTGGGAAAGCTCGGCGTCTTGATGTCGGCGATCTTCGCGATCGCGCGGCCCATGCCGTGGATCGCGCTGGGCACCTGACCGAAGGCCGCGTAGCTGTGGCCGCCCGGGCCCTTGAAGTTCACCTCGTAGCGGTGGCTGGCCGTGCCGAGCACCAGCACGTTGCCGTCAGGGGCTGGCTCGAGGCCAACCATCCCGTCGATGTCGAGGTGATCGCGGAAGATGGCTTTCATGCCGCGGAGGTTGCCGAGTTCTTCCTCGCCGACGTTGCCGACGAACACCAGATCGCCAACGGTCTGGATCTTGTTGTCGTTCAGCACCTTGAGCCATGACAGGAGCACCGAGAGCCCGCGCGTGTCGTCGGAGATCCCGGGTGCATAGAGCTTGCCGTCGCGCTCCTTCACTTTCACGTCGGTTCCGGCCGGGAAGACGGTGTCGAGATGCGCAGAGATCAGCAGCTTCGGGCCGTTGCCGGTGCCCTTGCGAATGCCGATCACGTTGCCTTCGGCGTCGATCTTCGCGTCACTCAGGCCGAAGGCCTTCAGGCGCGCAAGAAAGGCCTCGGCGCGCTTCTGTTCCTTGAAGGGCGGAGCCTCGATCTCGGTGAGCATCC
Source organism: Variovorax sp. Sphag1AA (assembly GCF_014192575.1). Classification (GTDB taxonomy): domain Bacteria; phylum Pseudomonadota; class Gammaproteobacteria; order Burkholderiales; family Burkholderiaceae_C; genus Variovorax. The sequence goes on from NZ_JACHYC010000006.1 coordinate 256,304, forward strand.
TCAGGTCTTCGATCGAGCGTTCGTGGTCGGCCTTGACTGCTTCGAGGAGGTCCTTGATGGCTGGTGCAGCGAGGAGCTGCGTATAGGCCTGATCGACTGCGGGACGCACCTGCGAAGGCGTCGGAGCGACGGCGTTGCTCTGGGCCTGCGCACCTGCCGCGACGCAAAGCGCGGCGAGCATCACGGGGGCGAATCGAATGGAGGAAAGACGGAATGACATGAGATCGTGAGGAATCGGGGCGTTGCAGTCAGGACAGGAACGCGAGCGCGGCAAGCGCCGCGGTCTCGGCGCGCAGGACACGTGGTCCGAGCGACAGCGGCACGAAGCCGCGCGAAATCGCGTCCTTCTCTTCGGTGGGGCTGAGTCCGCCTTCCGGACCGCTCAGCACCCATGCATGGTGAAAGTCGTTCTGCGCGGCTTCACGCGCGGGCCGGGTTCCTTCCGCAAGGCTCAGGATGAATCGTGGCGAATCACCGGCTTGCGCAGGGAGCCAGTTCGCGAAGGTCTGGACGGGATGGATTTCCGGCACGCGATTGCGCCCGCATTGCTCGCATGCGGCGATGGCAATGGCTTCCCAGTGGGCGCGCTTCTTGTCGGCGCGCTCGCCGGAGAGCCGCAGCACCGCGTGTGCCGTTATCAAGGGCTGGATGCTGGCGACCCCGAGTTCGGTGGCCTTTTCGACCAGCCAGTCCATGCGCTCGTTGGCTGGCATGCCGACCGCGAGGTGCACCGGGCGTGCTGCTTCGCGTTCGATCGCGTTGCGTTCGCCCACGCGCACCTCGACGTCACTGCGGCCCATTCGTTCGACGGTTGCGGCGTATTCGCCGCCGGTGCCGTCGAACAGCGTCAACGCATCGCCGGGCTGCATCCGCAGCACCTGCACGTGGCGGGCAGCCCCGGGTGGCAGCGAGATTGAGCTGTTGGCGGTAAGCGCGACCGCGCAGTGAAAGCGTGCTGTCACATGCGTCCGTAGGCGAAGCCGGTGACCGGCTCCGTGCCTTCGATCTCGTCGATCACGCGCAACAGTGGCGTGAGTTCGCGATAGCGGCCCGCAGTGGCCCGGATGTAGTTGATGAAGCGCGGTGCATCGGCCAGGTACTTCGGCTTGCCGTCGCGCAGCGTGAGGCGCGCGAAGATGCCGGCGACCTTCAGGTGACGCTGCAGTCCCATCCATTCGACCGCGCGATAGAAGGCACCGAAGTCCTCGTCGACGGGCAGCCCGGCCTTGCGGGCCTTCTGCCAGTAACGCACGGTCATATCGATCACGAAATCTTCTTCCCAGGTCAGGAAGGCGTCGCGCATCAGGCTCGCGATGTCGTAGGTGATCGGGCCGTGAACCGCGTCCTGGAAGTCCAGCACGCCGAGGGGCGCGCCGTCGCACACCATCAGGTTGCGCGGCATGAAGTCGCGGTGCACATAGACGCACGGCGCCGCCAGGTTGCTTTCCACGATCAGGTTGAAAGTGCGGTAGAGGCGCTCCTTGACCTTGCCTTCGACCGCGATACCGCGGTGCTGACCGACGTACCACTGGGGAAACAACGAGAGCTCGCGCTCGAGCAACGCCCTGTCGTAGGGAGGGAGCTCATCGGGCTTCGAGGCGAGTTGCCAAAGGATCAGGCTGTCGATCGCCTGCTCGTAGAGCGGACGCGCTGCGTTGGGATCGGCAGGGTCGATCACGTCCAGCATGGTCTGGTAGCCCAGGTCGTCGAGCAGCAGGAAGCCGTTTTCCCGGTCCCATTCGAGGACTTGCGGCGCGGTGACGCCCGCGGCTGCCATCAGGCTCGCGACGTGGACGAACGGGGCACTGTTTTCCTGCGCTGGGGGCGCATCCATCACGATGCGCGTCAGGGTGTCGTCGCTTGTGCTGACGCGGAAATAGCGCCTGAAGCTGGCGTCGGCGGACGCAAGCCGGACCGTATCGGGAAGCAACCGATGTTGCGACGCGATGCGCTCGATCCAACGCTGAAAAGTCTGTGCGCGTGCCGCGTCCGTCCACACGGGGGATTGGGAAGTTGTCGCGGCGCCGCTGGCCGATGGCTGAGAGGCTGTCATGGATAATCAATTCTACAAATCCGCCTGGCGCGGAGCCTCTCAACCTGACGGCCCCCGGCGCCGCCTTCCCCTCCAGACGACATTTGTCCTTCCGTACCGATGCCTGACCTGAACCGAGCCGCTTGGCGCCGGTGCCGCCCGCCATTGCCGCTGGCCGTGCTGTCGCTTGCCCTGCTGCATGCGCATGGCGCGTGGGCGCAGGAGGCGGACCTGGATGCACCGCTGGTGCTCAAGCGCACGCCACAACTCATGGAAGTGATTCCGGAGAACCTGCGTGGACGGATGCCGAGCTTCGTCGACGGAGATCGAATCACGGGGCAGCCCGACCTCGGCACCATCGTCGAAGGCAATGCCATGCTGCGGCGCGGCGACACCCTGATCCGTGCCGACCGGCTCGAGTACTACCAGCCCGAGGATCGCGCCCGCGCGACCGGCAATGTGCATGTAAACCATGCCGGCAACATCTACGAAGGCCCCGAGCTCGAACTCAGGCTCGAGACCTTCGAGGGCTTCTTCAACCGGGTGCGCTACGAATTCCTCGCCAATGGCGGTCGTGGCGACGCGGAGCGAATCGACTTCATCGACAGCAATGTGTCGGTCGCGCGCAGGGCCACCTACACCACCTGCCGACCGGAAGACTATCCGGGATGGATGCCGGCCTGGCTGCTCAAGGCCCGCACCATCACTGCCGATACCGAGGAGAACGTGGGTGTCGCGACCAACGCGCAGATCACGTTCATGGGCATCAGCACGCCGCCCTTCCCGTCGCTGAGCTTTCCGCTGAGCAACGACCGCAAGACAGGCGTACTGCCACCGGTCATCGGTATCGACAGCGTGAACGGCGTCGAGCTCACGGTGCCGTACTACTGGAACATCGCACCCAACCGCGACGCTACGCTCTATCCAACGCTGATGAGCAAGCGAGGCATCAACCTCGGCACCGAGTTCCGCTACCTCGAGCCCACGTACAGCGGCGAGATCCGTGCCGACTACATGCCGGAAGACAAGTTGCGCGATCGCGACCGTTGGGGCATCTGGACGCATCACGAACAGCGGTTCGACGCCAAGTCGCTGGGACTCGACTCCCTCACCGGCTCGCTGAGCATCAACCGTGTGAGCGACGACGACTACTGGCGCGACTTCACGCGCACGCCGTCGCTGACGCAGCGGCTGCTGGCCAACGATGGCATCTTGCGTTGGAGCTCCGGGGACTGGAGCGGCATGGCCCGCGCGTTGAGCTACCAGACGCTGCAGTACGCGCCTTCGCCGATCCTGCCGCCGTACGACCGGCTGCCGCAGATCACCGCGGACTACAACAAGTTCGACTGGAACGGCTTCGACTTCTCGCTCAATACGGACTACTCGCGTTTCCGTGGTCCGAGCCCAGCCCTGCAACAGCAACTCAACGGTTTCGTGCAGCCGGACGGCGAGCGCGTGTTCGGGCTGGCGACGCTGAGCCGCCCCTTCCTGACCCCGGGCACCTTCGTCATCCCGAAGATGCTGCTGAACGCGACCGCCTACCAGTTCGATGCGCCCCTTCTCACCAACGGCGCGACGTCGGCCACTCGCGTGGTGCCGACCTTCAGCCTCGACAGCGGCATGATCTTCGAGCGAGACGCCAACTACTTCGGGCGTGCGTTCCGGCAGACGCTCGAGCCGCGCGCGTTCTACGTCTATACGCCTTACCGAAATCAGAACGACCTGCCGAACTACGATTCCGCGGCCAACGACTTCAGCTTCGCGACGGTCTATACCGAAAACGCCTTTTCTGGCAACGACCGGATCTCCGACAGCAACCTGCTCACCCTCGGGGTCACGTCGCGCCTCATCGATCCCGACACCGGCGCCGAGGCGGCGCGCTTTGGCGTCGCGCAGCGCCTGCGCTTCGCCGACCAGTTGGTCACATTGCCGGGCGGGCAGCCGGTTACTGATCGTTTCAGCGACATCCTGCTTGGCGCGCAGATCAACTGGACGCCGAAGTGGAGCGTGGACGGCACGGTCCAGTACAACCCCGACGAGCACAATTCCACCCGCACCGCGATCAGTGCCCGCTACAGCCCCGGCCCGTACCGCACCATCAGTGCCGCCTACCGTTACCAGGCCGACACCACGACGACCTCCAACGATGGCAGCAAGTCGATCGACATCGGATGGCAATGGCCGATCAACGATCTTTGGGGCGACTACGGCAAGGACCTGGGTCCCGGGCGGGGTCAAGGGGGCGGGCGCTGGTACGCTGTAGGCCGTCTGAATTACAGTCTGCAGGACAGCAAGCTGACGGACGGCGTGCTCGGCTTCGAATACGACGGTTGCTGCTGGATTGGTCGCGTGGTGGTGGAACGGATCACTACCGGGCAGGTCACAGCCAGCACCCGGATCATGTTTCAGCTCGAACTCGTTGGCTTCGCAAGCGTGGGATCGAGCCCGGCGCGCACTTTGACGCAGAACATCCAACGCTACACCCCGCTGCGCCAACCGGGACTTGCGCCGAGCCGGTACAGCAATTACGACTGAGATAGACAGAGCTTCGCCATGAAACACATTCGCTCCATCCTTACGCTGGCTTGTCTTGCGACACTGGCGGCCTCCGCGAGCGCGCAGGGCCTCGGCATCACCGACATCATGCGTGCCGGTCCACGCATCGTGCCGCCGGCGCCGCCAGTGGGCGCACCGGCGCCGAATGTGCAGCGGTCGGCCGAATACATCGTGGCGCTTGTCAATTCCGAACCGGTCACCAACACCGAGGTCCAGCTTCGGGTGGCGCGTGTGCTGCGCGAGAACCCTGAAGCCCAGCGGATGCCGCGGTCGGATCTCACCCGCGTCGTGCTCGAGCGGATGATCAACGAGCGAGCGATGCTCCAACTGGCCAAGGAATCCGGTATCAAGATCGACGAGCTGGCGGTCGACCAGGCCGAACAGACCGTGGCCCGGCAGAACCAGATCCCCTTGACCGAATTGCGTCGCCGCGTCGCCGCCGAAGGCCTTTCGCAGGAGCAGTTCCGACGCGAGCTGCGCGATCAGTTGACGCTCACGCGCCTGCGCAATGCCGAAGTCGAATCCAAGGTCAAGATCAGCGACGTCGAGGTCGACCAGTTCATTCGCGATCAGCGTGCCGGTGGAAATGCATCGGTCGCTCCGAACATCAATCTCGCGCAGTTGCTCGTGATCGTCCCCGAGAACGCGAGCGACGCAGATGTGGCGAAGCTGCAGCAGCGCGCACAGGCGCTTGCCCAGCGTGCCCGTACCGGCGAAGACTTCGGCAAGCTTGTCCAGGAAAACTCGGACGCACCGGACCGTGCCACCGGTGGCGTAATGGGTATGCGCGGCGCCGATCGCTACCCCACCCTTTTCGTCGAGTCGACGCAATCGACGCCGGTGGGCGGGATCGTCGGTCCGGTCCGCTCGGATGCAGGTTTCCACGTGTTGAAGGTGCTGGCGAAGTCGCAGCCGGGTGTCGGCGATGCGGTCGTCACGCAGACGCAGGTTCGCCACATTCTTCTGCGCAACGATCCCAAGCGGACTACGGCCCAATCGGTGGCGCAACTGAACGATTTCAAGGATCGCATCCAGCGCGGCACTGCCGACTTCGCAAGCCTTGCGCGCGACAACTCGGAAGATGGCAGCGCCAAGAGTGGCGGCGACCTGGGGTGGTCGCGTCCCGGCCAATTCGTGCCTGAGTTCGAGGAGGCCATGAACCGCCTCAGTCCTGGCCAGATCAGCGACCCTGTGGTGTCGCGGTTCGGGGTCCACCTGATCCAGGTGACCGACCGGCGTGAGACCAAGCTCACGCAGGTCGAGCAACGCGAGGCGGCCCGTGCGGTGCTGCGCGAGAGGAAGATCGAGCAGAACACCGATACCTGGGCCCAGGAAGTTCGCGCGCGCGCCTACGTGGAATATCGCGAACCACCGCAATCCTGACGGTGAAGCAACATATTCCTCGCAAACGGTTCGGCCAGCACTTCCTGGCCGACGTTGCAATCATCGACGCTATCGTGCGTGAGATTGCGCCGAAGCCAGGGGATCCGATGGTCGAGATCGGCCCCGGTCTCGCGGCATTGACGCAACCGCTTGTGGAGCGCCTGGGCCGACTGACGGTGATCGAGCTCGACCGGGACCTGGCCGAGCGGCTGCGCAGCCATGGTCAGCTCGACGTCGTGGAATCCGATGTACTGAAGGTCGATTTCGCTGCGCTCGCAGCCCGGCTCGCGGCTCCTCCAGACAAGCGGCTTCGCGTTGTCGGCAACCTGCCGTACAACATTTCGACGCCCATCCTCTTCCACCTGCTCGGCTTTGCGGATCTCGTCGCCGATCAGCATTTCATGCTGCAAAAGGAAGTGATCGACCGCATGGTGGCGCAGCCTGCGACGTCCGACTATGGCCGCCTGAGCGTCATGCTGCAGTGGCGCTATGAGATGGAGGACGTCCTGTTCGTGCCGCCCGAGAGTTTCGATCCTCCTCCGCGCGTCGACAGCGCTGTGGTCCGGATGGTACCGTTCGCGGATCCGCCCGAGGTTGATGCGGAGCTGCTTGGCGAAGTCGTGCAGGTTGCCTTCAGCCAGCGTCGTAAGCTCTTGCGACACAGCCTTGGCAAGTGGCTCGAGCAGAAGAATTTCGGGGGCACCTTCGACACCCAACGGCGTGCGGAGGAAGTGCCGGTGACTGAATACGTTGCGTTGGTCCAGCAGCTCGCCAAATAAAAAAGCCCGTCATTGACGGGCTTTCCTTTATCGGCGCGAGTGACGGTCAGGCTGCTGCGAGCCAGTAACCTGCGTTGAAGGGGCTGCTCATGCGCAGCGCCAACGGCGACACATCGACCAGTTTGTCCGTCGGCATCTTTTCTGCCGCTGGATCAGCCTCTTGAGCCTCGACCTCGGCACCTGCAGCGCCGTTTTGAGCCTCGTTCGCCCGTTCTGCTTGGCTGGCTTGTGCAGAACGGGCTACAGAAAAGAATAGAAGCACCGGAAGGGTATTTTCCGATCTCCCCAGTAGTCCGCTGCGTCGCGGAAGATGTCCAGAAGCTGCTCGCGCGCTTCCTTGTCGAACTTGCCGTTGGCCGGAATCTGTTCGAGGACGATGACGAAGCCCGGCTGCGGACCCGACTTGTGGAGCGGGTCGGTCATGCAGTCATAGAGCGCATCGAAATTCTTCCCGAAGTGCTGCGGGAACGTGAATTGCTGCGCGATCAGATCCAGCACGTCCTGCTTGGTCTGTGCGTTGCCGAGGTTGGCATACAGAAAGTGCTGACCGGCCGCATGTGCCGCCTCCTGCAGGTCGCTCACGCGAAACGCGCGAATGGACTGCACGATGTTGGGTCGCACGCCACGAAGGGATTGGGTCATCTCCGCTGGTCTTTCCATGGTTGTCGTCATCATCTCTCAGGACGCTGTTTCTGCGCCTCTCCAAATTCATTCATCGCTCAGGGAACGATCCGCCTGAAGCTCGCGTAGTGATCTGCCGTGTACCAGCAAGCCGATGGCGCCATGCGCTCGCCTCCACAGACGATTCGCTTCGCACCACGATCACGCGAGCCGGGCGTTTCGACCGTGTACTCTCGGTAGTGGCCCCGGCGTTCCTGGGGCAGGAGGCGTTCGCGATTGCCGAACACCACGCCGTCCTTTTCATACCGGAAAGGACCACCCTTGAAGATGGCCTCATAGGTACGCTGGCCTTGCACCGGCAATTCGGCCAGTGCGATCGTTTCCTGTGCCGGTTGGCCGGTACGGGTGCCGAACCATTCGCGGGCCTGAACGCCATTCGAGAGAGCCACCAGCAGCAAGCTAGTGAGCGCAAACTTTGACGCAGGGGACGAAATCGAGGCGAAAACCGCCATGGAGCACCAGAAAGAAGAGCAAGGGCCGAATCGGGGCCAACCCATTGGGGTTAACCCTCAAATTCAAGCCCGTAAGTGTGCACCAGAGGCGCGCAAATAGCAAGCACCTGCTCAATATTTGAGCAGGTGCTTGGGATTGCCTCGCTGTTTGAAGTTAGCGGTTGCTAGCGGTTGGATTGCTTATCTCTCGGCGTTTGCGTCGGCCACCGTCAGTGCGGTCATGTTGACGATGCGCCGGACCGTCGCGCTGGGCGTGAGGATATGCACAGGCTTGGCCGCGCCGAGCAGAACCGGGCCGATTGCGATGTTTCCGCCCGCCGCCGTCTTGAGCAGGTTGTACGCGATATTGGCCGAATCGATGTTCGGGAACACAAGCAGATTGGCATCGCCGGCCAGCGCGCTGTGCGGCATCACCGATGCGCGCTGCTTGCCGTCCAAAGCGACGTCGCCGTGCATTTCGCCATCGACTTCGAGCCACGGTGCCTGGGTGCGCAGCAGGTCGAGCGTCTGGCGCATCTTGATGGCGCTTGGCATGTTGCTGCTGCCGAAGTTCGAATGCGACAGCAGCGCCGCCTTCGGCTTGATGCCGAAGCGCATCATCTCTTCCGCGGCCATCGTCGTGATCTCTGCGAGTTCTTCCGGCGACGGGTCGTAGTTGACGTGCGTGTCGACCAGGAACACCTGCCGATTCGGCAGCAGAAGTCCGTTCATGCACGCGTAGATCGGCACGTTCTGCTGCGTACTGGCGCAACCGCCCGGCCGCTTGCCGATGACCTGGTCGATGTAATGCAGGTGAATCGCGGTCGTGCCCCAGGTGCCGCAGATCATCCCGTCCACGTCACCCTTGTGGAGCAGCATCGAGCCGATGAGCGTCAGGCGCCGGCGCATTTCGATCTTCGCAGTCTGCACCGTCGTGCCCTTGCGTTCGGTCATCCGGTGATAGGTCTGCCAGAAATCGCGGTAGCGCTGGTCCTGCTCGACGTTGACGATGTCGTAGTGCACGTCCTGCTTCAGACGCAGGCCGAATTTCTCGATGCGCTGCGCGATGATGGCCGGCCGGCCGATCAGCGTGGGCCGCGCAATGCCTTCGTCGACCACGATCTGAGCTGCGCGGAGCACGCGTTCCTCTTCACCCTCACAGAACGCGACCCGCTTCTTCGGTGCGCGCTTGGCGGCATCGAAGATGGGCTTCATCGTGGTGCCGGAGGTGTAGACGAAGGTCTGGAGCTTGTCGCGATAGGCGTCCAGATCGGCGATCGGCCGCAGCGCCACGCCGCTCTCGGCGGCCGCCTTGGCGACTGCCGGAGCGATCTTCATCATGAGCCGCGGGTCGAACGGCTTCGGGATCAAGTACTCGGGCCCGAAGCTGAGCTTTTCGCCGGCATAGGCGGCGGCGACGCGCTCGCTCTGCTCGGCTTGCGCGAGTTCGGCGATCGCATGCACTGCCGCGACTTCCATCTCATCGGTGATGGTGGTCGCCCCGCAGTCCAGTGCGCCGCGGAAGATGTACGGGAAACACAGGACGTTGTTGACCTGGTTCGGGTAGTCGGTGCGGCCGGTTGCCATGACCACATCGTTGCGCACCGCGTGTGCGTCTTCGGGCGTGATCTCGGGGTTCGGGTTGGCCAGCGCGAAGATCACCGGCTTCGCCGCCATCTTCGCGACCATGGCCGGCTTGAGCACGCCGCCCGCCGACAGGCCCAGGAACACATCCGCGCCTTCGATCACCTCGGACAAGGTGCGCGCGTCGGTCTTTTGCATGTACTGACGCTTGTCGTCGTCCATCAGCTCCGTTCGGCCTTCATAGACCACGCCGGCGAGGTCGGTCACATAGACGTTCTCACGCTTGAGGCCCACCTTGAGCAGCAGGTTCAGGCAGGCCAGCGCCGCGGCGCCCGCACCGGAAGTCACGAGCTTGACCTGCGTGATGTCCTTGCCGACGACCTTGAGGCCGTTGAGCATCGCGGCCGCCACGGTGATCGCGGTGCCGTGCTGGTCGTCGTGGAAGACCGGGATCTTCATGCGCTTGCGCAGTTCGCGCTCGACATAGAAGCAGTCCGGGGCCTTGATGTCTTCGAGGTTGATCGCGCCGAAGGTGGGCTCCAGCGCGGCGATGACTTCGACCAGCTTCGCCGGGTCCTTCTCGTCGATCTCGATGTCGAACACGTCGACGCCGGCGAATTTCTTGAAGAGAACGCCCTTGCCTTCCATCACCGGCTTGGAAGCCAGCGGGCCGATGTCGCCGAGGCCCAGCACCGCGGTGCCGTTGGAGATGACCGCCACGAGGTTGCCGCGTGCGGTGTACTTGAAGGCGTTGACCGGGTCCTTGACGATCTCCTCGCAGGGCGCCGCCACGCCGGGCGAATAGGCCAGCGCGAGGTCGCGCTGGTTGATCATCTGCTTGGTCGCGGCGATAGAGATCTTTCCCGGGACCGGATGCTCGTGATACTCGAGGGCGGCGCGACGCAGCTCGGCACGTTTGTCCTCGGGCGAAGGAATCGATGAAGTCGGATCGGACATTGGGCCGTGCCTCCTGTGACGCTTCTTGAAAGGGCGCCGATTGTAGACCTCGCCTCCTTTCGCCTATGAAACGTGGGCTTCGCGGCGGAGCCAGTCAAATGCACGGCAGCAAGGGTTTCGCCGTGTGGCAATATCACCGGCCAAGTACTTGCAGGAGCACCTCCATGGCGCTGATGGATTTCATCAAGAAGCAGTTCATCGACATCATCCAGTGGACCGAGACCGGCGACGGCACACTGGCATGGCGCTTCCCGATGGCGGACATGGAGATCCAGAACGGCGCGTCGCTCACGGTGCGCGAATCGCAGATGGCGGTGTTCGTGAACGAGGGGCAGGTCGCCGACGTCTTCGGCCCCGGCATCTACAAGCTCACCACCCAGACGCTGCCGGTCCTCACCTACCTCAAGAACTGGGACAAGCTCTTCGAGTCGCCCTTCAAGAGCGACGTCTATTTCTTCAGCACACGGCAGCAGGTCGACCAGAAGTGGGGCACGCCCCAGCCGATCACGGTGCGCGACAAGGACTTCGGCGCGGTGCGTGTGCGCGCCTTCGGCAACTACAGTTTCCGGATCGGCGATCCGAAGCTGTTCCACACCGAGATATCGGGCACGCGTGACGTGTACTCGGTGACCGACCTCGACGGCCAGCTTCGCGGGCTCGTGCTGCAGAACATCAGCAATTCGATCGCGTCGAGCGGCGTGCCTTTCCTCGACCTTGCCGCAAACCAGATCGAGTTCGCTCAGGCGCTTGCCGCGCAACTCGTGCCCGAGTTCGCGAAGATCGGGATCAAGCTCGAGAACATCACTGTCCAGAACGTCTCGCTGCCCGAGGAGCTGCAGAAGGTCCTCGACCAGAAGATCGGCATGGGCATGGTCGGCAACGACATGGGCAAGTTCATGCAGTACCAGACCGCGCAGGCGATCCCGAAGATCGCCGAAGGCGCCGGTGGCGGCAGCGGCATCGCTGGCGATGCCATGGGCCTGGGTGCGGGTGTTGCGCTCGGGCAGGTGCTCGCGCAGAACCTTGCGCAGGGGCTCAACCCGAACAACGCTGCGGCAGCTACGCCCACCCAGCAGCCTGTGGTCGCAGTGGTCAATCCAGCCGATGTGATGACGACGCTGGAGAAGCTTGCCGAGCTCAAGACCAAGGGCATCCTCACGCAGGAAGAATTCGACGCCAAGAAGGCGGAGCTCCTCAAGAAGCTCGTGTGACGCCCGCAGCTTTCGCGGGACAACCAGGCAACCCATCCGCAGGTTGGCCCTCTTCGGAGCGCCATGGCTGAGAACGGCGCCAGTCAGCGCTACTACCGCGCGCCCTGCCCCGGGTGCGGCGCGCCGGTGGAGTTCCGCTCCGCGCAATCGACGCATGCGGTGTGCGCCTACTGCCGCAGCACGGTGGTGCGGCAGGGCGAGACGCTCGCGCGCACCGGCAAGATGGCGGAGCTGTTCGACGACTTCAGCCCGCTGCAACTCTTTGCCTCGGGCCGTATCCATGATCGGCCGTTCACGCTCATCGGTCGACTGCAGTACAGCTACGACGGCGGACGCTGGACCGAATGGATCGCCTCGCTCGACGGCGACCGCACCGGGATCCTGAGCGAGGACAACGGCGCCTTCGTCTTCGTGCTGCCGTTCGATCTGCAGCGCGGCGCGCCTTCCGCCACGGATCTACGCGTCGGTGCGACGACGGCCTTCAACGGTCAGTCGTATACCGTCACTTCGAACGAGCAGGCAGCACTCGTTTCCGCTCAAGGCGAACTGCCTCGACTGCCCGAATTGGGCCGGCGTTTCGCGGTGGTCGAATTGCGTGGCGACAACGGGCAGGTGCTGAGCCTCGAATACGACACCGATCCGCCAGGCGCCTGGATCGGCCGCGCCGTGCAGCTCGAAGACCTCCAGCTCACCGGCCTTCGCGACGAATCGGCCAAGGAAGAGAAAGGCCGCAGCTTCAACTGCCCGAACTGCGGCGCGACGGTCACCGTCAACCTCGCCGACAGCAAGAGCATCACCTGCTCGTCTTGCAACACCATCATCGACTTGACTCAGGGCATCGGCGGCGAACTCCGGCACGCGGTTCAGGACGAGCCAGTGCAGCCGCTGATTCCGCTTGGCACCGTCGGGCAATTGCAAGGCCTGGATTGGCAGGTCGTGGGCTTCCAGCATCGCATGGGCGTGGCGCCCGGCGATGACGAGCATTTCGGCTGGAGCGAATACCTGCTGTTCAACCGCAAGCGCGGGTTCAGCTTCCTGGTCGACTCGGAGGACGGCTGGAGCATGGTCCGGCCTACGACCGGCGCGCCGACGATGGTCAAGGACGGATCGAAGGCCACCTACCTTGGGAAGGTGTATCGCCAGCTCTACGCCTACAACGCCGAGACGAGCTACGTGGCGGGCGAGTTCTATTGGCAGGTGCAGCGCGGGCAGCGGACTTTCAACCGGGACTTCGCCAACGGTGCGGCGCTGCTGTCGATGGAGCGCTCCGCCAACGAACTCACCTGGTCGTCGGGCAGCAAGATCGACAGCGCCGCCGTGGCAGCCGCGTTCAAGCTCGGCGGCCGCAAGGACATGTTCAAGCGCAACGACGCGTTGCCGGTGAGCGCGGGATCGGGCATTGGCTGCGGCACGATCATCCTCGTCGTCGTGGTGATCATCATCCTGCTGATCATCCTGAGCACTTGCAGCAGTTCCAGCGGCGGCAGCGGTGGCGGCATACGCAGCTCAGGCGGCTCGTATGGCGGCTATTCCAGTGGCGGCGGCCACAAGTAATGTTTTTATCCGGAGGTCCTCATCATGGGATTTGAATGGTTGAAGCCGGACGTCGTCCTCGGGTCGCTCGTCTACGCACTGCTGGGGGTGGCGATCTTCTGGCTGTGCTTTCTCGTCATCGACAAGCTCACGCCGTATGACCTGTGGCAGGAGATCGTCGAGAAGCAGAACGTGGCGCTGGGCGTGATCGTCGCCGCCATGAGCCTCGGCATCTGCGTGATCGTGGCCGCGGCCATTCATTGACCGGGACGGTCTTGTCAGCGCGTCCGGCCGCCGCGAGCGGCCCGCAGCCCGTGGAGATCGCGCTGCTCGCCAGCGTGTTCGTGGTCGCGGCCTGCGGGCTGGTCTACGAACTCAGCGCGGCGGCGCTAAGCTCGTACCTGCTCGGCGATTCGGTGCTGCAGTTCAGCACCGTCATCGGCACCTATCTGTTCGCCATGGGCGTGGGCTCGTGGCTCTCGCGCTATTTCGATCGGCAGCTGCCGGCGCATTTCCTGCGCATCGAGCTGCTGGTCGCGCTCATCGGCGGCGGCCTCCCCGCGCTGCTCTTCATCGCCAACGCCTACGTGCCGGGTGCGTTCCGCCTGCTCTTGTACGGCTTGGTGCTCGTGGTCGGCGCGCTGGTCGGTCTCGAGATTCCGCTGGTGATGCGCATCCTTCGCCGCAACGTCGCGTTGAAGGAACTCGTATCGCAGGTGCTGACCTTCGACTACCTGGGCGCGCTCGCGGTGTCGATCGCGTTCCCGCTGCTGCTGGTGCCGCAGCTCGGCATGATCCGCACCGGCCTGCTGTTCGGACTCATGAATGCGGCAGTTGCAGTGTGGGCGCTCTGGCTGTTCCGTCACGAGCTGCGGCGGGTCCGCGCGCATGCAGTGGCTTGTGGGCTGGTGCTGCTCGCGCTCGCTGCGGCGTTCGTGTTCGCCGACCGCATCACGACGCTGGCAGAAGACAAGTTCTATCAGGACCGCATCGTCTTCAGCGCGACCTCGCCCTACCAGCGCATCGTGGTCACGCACGGCAGCGCCGGATATCGCCTGTTCCTCAACGGCAACCTGCAGTTTGCCGAGCGCGATGAGTACCGCTATCACGAGGCACTGGTCCATCCCGCGATGGCCGCGCACGGGGCGCCGAAGAAGGTCGCGGTACTCGGCGGCGGCGACGGCATGGCGGTGCGCGAGATCCTCAAGTACCCGTCGGTGGAGAGCGTGACGCTGGTCGAGCTTGATCCGAACATGACGCGCCTGTTCACCGAACACGAGACGCTCGCTGCGCTCAATGGCGGATCGCTCAAGTCGCCCAAGGTGCGGATCGTGAACACCGATGCTTTCCAATGGCTCCAGCAGCCGGGTGACATGTTCGACGTGATCGTGGTCGACTTTCCGGACCCGACCAACTTCGCGATCGGGAAGCTCTACACAAGCTCGTTCTATGCGTTGCTCGACAAGCGGCTCTCCGCGAGCGGCTACGCGGTGGTCCAGACCACCTCGCCGCTGATTGCGCGCAAGAGCTTCTGGACCGTGGCGGAGACCATCGAATCGGTCGGACTGCAAGTCGCGCCCTACCACGCGCATGTGCCGAGCTTCGGGGAGTGGGGCTACATCATCGCGAGCCATCGGCCCTACCGGTTGCCCGACGCCGGCGCGCTGCCTCCGGGGCTGCGCTTCTTGTCGGCGCAAAGCCTGCCGCTGCTTTTCGACTTCCCTCTCGACATGGCACGCGTGCCGGCCGAGGTCAACCGGCTGTCGAACCAGGTGCTGGTCACGACCTACGAGCAGGAGTGGGGCAAGCGGTGAAGCGCCGTGCCTTCCTGGGCGCGGCTGCGGGCACGGCGGTACTCGCAGGCTGCAAGAGCGGTCACGAAATTGAAGGCGGCTTCACGGGCATCGACATGGCGCGCGGCCATGCGCTGCGCGACGGCGCACTGCAGGCAAGCCATCCGCCAGACGTCACGCGCCGCACA
Source organism: Variovorax sp. Sphag1AA (assembly GCF_014192575.1). Classification (GTDB taxonomy): domain Bacteria; phylum Pseudomonadota; class Gammaproteobacteria; order Burkholderiales; family Burkholderiaceae_C; genus Variovorax. The sequence continues at coordinate 271,432 of NZ_JACHYC010000006.1, forward strand.
CGGGTGGTGATCGCCGGAGGCGGCATCGCAGGCCTCGCGGCCGCGCGTGCATTGCGTCTTGCCGGGGTCGACGATTTCGTGTTGCTCGAACTCGAAGACGGCGCGGGCGGAAACAGCCGCGGCGGTGCGGTGAATGGCATTGCCTGCCCGCTCGGTGCGCATTACCTCCCGGTGCCTGGCGACCATGCGCACGAAGTGCAAGACCTTCTCGAGGAATTCGGTCTTCGCCGGCGCATCGCCGGACGATGGGAATATGACGAGCGGCATCTCTGTCACAGCCCACAGGAACGGCTCTACTTCCGTGGCGAGTGGCAGGACGGCCTGCTACCCGTGCAGGGAGTCGGCGAAGGCACGCTCGCGCAATACCGCCTGTTTTCGCAGCGTGTGGAGGCACTGCGGCGCGAGGCGCGTTTCGTGATCCCAACGCTGCGCGCCCGGACGGCGCCGCTGCTGTTGTCACTCGATGCGCTCGCATTCGAGACGTGGCTCGACCGCGAAGGCTTCACTGACGCCCACCTGCGTTGGTATCTGGACTACTGCTGCCGCGACGACTACGGGGCCGGCATGGCCCATGTGTCTGCGTGGGCGGGGCTTCACTACTTCGCGAGCCGTCACGGATTCCATGCGCCCGGCGATGACAACGCGGAACGCGATGCGGTGCTGACCTGGCCCGAAGGCAACGCCTGGCTGATGCGCAGACTGGCCGATCCCCTGGGCGAGCGCCTGAAGACCGCGCATGTGGTCACGCGCATCGCCGAAACACGTGGCGGCGTGGAGGTCGATGCATTCGACGCCGCCACGCGATCCCGCATCCGGTGGCAGGCGGAGCGCTGCATCGTCGCGTTGCCGGTGTTCATCGCCGCGCGCGTGGTCGAGAACCCACCGGATGTGCTGAAGCGGGCCGCGTCGCTCATCCACCATTCGCCATGGCTGGTCGCCAACGTCCATGTGCGCGAGCCCCTGGCCGATCGGCCCGGCGCGGCGCCGAGCTGGGACAACGTGATCTACGGTACGCGCGGACTGGGCTACGTCGATGCGCGGCATCAGACGCTCGACCCGACGCCGCGCGCCACCGTGCTGAGCTGGTATCGCCCGCTCGGGCCCAGTGGTTTCGATGGCGGTGACGGGCGTCGACAGCTACCCGACCGGCCATGGACCGGCTGGCGCGACGATCTCATCGCGGAGCTGTCGGTGCCTCATCCGGACCTGCCGACGCTTGCGACGCGCATCGACATCACCCGCTATGGCCATGCAATGGCGATCCCGACGCCCGGGTTGCTGCGGCAGACTGGCGCACCGGAGCAGGTCCGAGCCGGCCGACTGGCCTTTGCGCACGGCGACTGGTCGGGCTATTCGATCTTCGAAGAGGCGTTCACCCGCGGCCACCTCGCGGTGTGAGGCTCAGCCCTTCATCAGGGCTTCGATTTCGTCGCCCTTGACCGGCACACCGCGCGAGATCAGTTCGCAGCCGGTTTCGGTCACGATCGCGTCGTCTTCGATGCGGATGCCGATGTTGTGGAACTGCTCCGGCACTCCGTCGGCCGGCCGCACGTAGATGCCCGGTTCGATCGTCAGCACCATGCCCGGCTTGAGGATGCGGCTCGGGCGGTTCTTGATGAGCTCGTTGGACAGCGGATCGCGGCGCTCGCTCACCTCGCCCACCTGGGTCGGCTCGACGTAGCTGCCGCAATCGTGGACGTCCATCCCGAGCCAATGCCCGGTGCGATGCATATAGAAAGGGAAGTAGGCGCGCTTCTCGATGACGTCGTCCACGCTCCCGACCTTGTTGGCGTCGAGCAAGCCCAGGTCCAGCATGCCCTGCGACAGGACCTTGACCGTCGCCTCGTGCGGATCGTTGAAGCGCTGCCCCGCCCGGGTCGCGGCGACGGCGGCATCCTGGCTCGCCAGGACGAGGTCGTACAACGCGCGCTGCGGACCGGTGAACTTCCCGTTGGCGGGGAAGGTGCGGGTGATGTCGCTGGCGTAGCCGTCCAGTTCGCAGCCTGCGTCGATGAGCACCAGTTCGCCGTCGCGCACCGGGGCGGTGTCGGCGCGGTAGTGCAGCACGCAGGCGTTGGCGCCTGCCGCCACGATCGAACCGTAGGCCGGGTACTGCGAGCCGCCGAGGCGGAATTCGTGCAGCAACTCGGCGTCGAGGTGATATTCGCGGACGTCCTTGCCGTCCCTCAGCATGCGCGCGGAAAGCTGCATCGCGCGGATGTGGGCCTTGGCGCTGATCTGCGCGGCGCGGCGCATCACGTCCTGCTCGTGGGCGTCCTTGACCAGCCGCATTTCGTCGAGCGGTCCGCACAGGTCGCGCTGTTCTTCGGGGCACAGCGCGCCGAACCGAACCCGGGCACGAACGGAGGAAAGCCACCCGTCGACCCGCGTTTCCAGCCCCTTGTGCGTCGCGAACGGAAACCAGACCACTGACTTGTTCTCGAGCAGGCGCGGCAGGCGCGTATCCAGCTCCTCGACCGAATAGGCCTCATCCACCCCCAGCACTGCCGGTGCCGCCTCGGGCCCCAACCGGTAGCCGTCCCAGATTTCGCGCTCCAGATCCTTCGGCGCGCAGAACAGCGTCGACTTGCCGTCGCCGGTCAGCACCAGCCAGGCGTTCGGCTCGGCGAAGCCGGTCAGGTAATAGAAGTAGCTGTCGTGCCGGTACAGGAAGTCGCTGTCCCGGTTGCGCTGGCGCTCCGGCGCGGTCGGAATGATCGCGATGCCGTCGGCGCCTAAATAAGTAGAAAGATGTATACGACGGGGGGCTTGATGATTTGCGGTCATAACGTCACTATTCGCTACCTTTGTAAGTGCTTTCCAAGGCGGCCGAAAAACACGAAGAAAGTATTTGCAAGATGGTTTGCCCGTAGGACGCATCCCACGTAAAAAGCGACCACTTGTTATTTTGGAGGTGTTTTTTGTTGAAAGTTATACATAAGAGCGCCATTGTGCTGTCATTTGGTGCTATCGCGCTTGCTGGCTGCGGAGGCGGTGGTGGCGGCGGTGGTGGCAGTGCCGCGGCCCTGAGCGCCGCGGCCGCTTCGGCAGCGCAGAGCAGCGGCTCTTCAGCGGCGGGCAGTGGTGGCGTCTCTTCCGGCGGCACGACGCTCGGCACCACGCCCCAGACGGTCAGCTTCTGTGGTAACCAGACAGACATCGTCGACAGCTCGTTGAACATCGTGGCGTCACAGTACACCGCAATGGCTGCCCAGATGGGCAAGGATGCCGGCATTGCCTACCGCTACGGCCCGGACGCCGTGGCATGCGGTACGGCCAATAGCGGGGTAGACCTTTACAAGCGGACCGACACCAAGCTCACCAATCCTCCGCGGGACGCGAACTTCTTCTGGTCCGTGGGCGGCCCGCCGTCCAGCGGCGCAGGCTCCTATTCGACCAACCAGGCCAACATGGCCTATGTGGCCGACGATCCGACGCAGCGCGTGGGAGTGACCGACTTCCAAGTCTCGGGCTACATGTACAACGTCTTCGCCCAGCTGCCTCAGTTGAGCTGGACGCGCGGCGGCATCGACAGCCTGAACGTGCTGAAGTACACCCAGCCCAGCGCCTCGAACATGCCGGTTGCCGTCGGCCGCTGCACCGGCCGCTCCGGCTTCTGCAACGAGAGCCTGGTCGTATTCCAGAACGGGATCATCGGCACTGCCGGCAGCAATACCGCCAACAACAGCCCAAGCGTCCAGCTCCCGGCCACCAAGGTGCCCACCGGCATTGCGCTGACCAACGACAGTGAGTTCGCGCTGGTCACGGTGTGGGACACGCAGCAGCTCAAGGGGCAGGTCGCGGTAGTGGCGCTGGCCGGCTTGTGCGACGGTTGTTATGTGGACAACCCCTCAGGCTGGTATGACTGGTGGAACGAGTGGATGGGCGTCTATCCGGGCATTCCCAATGTCGGCAACATCGCCTTCATGAAGATCCTCGGCTATGTCGACCTGCCGGGCATGGCGGCGCCCACGGAGATCGCCACCACCACCGGGCTGGACCAGTTCTTCACGGTCTCACTCAATGGCTACTTCCTCGGCCGCGTCAACTCGCCGCTGACGACCTACTGGCAGAGCTTCGCCAGCGGCGGCAGCAATCAGTACGCCTACGCGAAGGGCGGGGTGGCCGTGGTGATCTCGAAGTCCGAGCAGAAGGCTGCTTTCATCGACCTGAAGCCGCTGTTCAGCTACTTCAACAGCAAGTACTTCAGCACCAGCGTGACCGAGACGACCAACCTCGGACAGGCTGCGAACCAGTGGCCCTACACCTTCGACCAGGCGCCCGCTGCGATGCCGACGGTGGCCAAGGTGGTGTCGCTGAACGCACGCCCGACAGCCGTGAAGACGACGGTCCTCGAGCGCTACAACCCGCGCGCCTGGATCGCCACCCAGGACGGCACGCTGCATATCTTCAGCCTCACCGACTACGCGCCGGGGCCGTCAGCCGCCACGCCGTCGCCCAACTCGATTGCCGAGGTGGGCACCGTCACCGGCATCGGGCGCAACCCGACCTCGCTGGCCACCTCCAAGGGTGAGCCTGGTGCCAACATCGAGCCGCTCAACGAACAGGTGATCGTGGGCTCGCGCGGTGACAACAAGATCTCGTGGGTGCGCTTCGCCAGCAACCACAACAGCGGCAGTGTGGTGCGCACCATCCAGCACAAGGAGATCAAGGACCTGATCGCAGTGGAGGATTCGGACAACTTTGCCAACGACGGCTACGTGATGAGCGCGCTCGACTACACCGGCAAGAAGGTCCACAACTACCGCTACGGTCCGGTGATCTTCAATGCCGACGGAGGCGCATGCCCGAAGCCCAACGGTTGCCCGGTCCTGCCGGCGGGGGCGGTGGCCGAATACGGCGGTGCGATGGCACTGCCCGGCAAGCCCTTCCAGATGAGTTCGGCGAACGTGCCCTAACAGGACTTCGCAAGAGACGCATCTGAAAACGGCCCGCTTCGAGCGGGCCGTTTTTTTATCTGTTCAGCTCGGCCAGCCGCTCGGGCGTGCCGACATCGGTCCAGTGTCCGGTGTAGAGCTCCGCGCCGACGAGCCCGGACCGCATCGCGTCGCGCAGCAGCGGTGCGAGGGGCGCCTTGATCCCTTGCGGATTCCCGGCCTCGATATCGGAGCGCGGGGGCGCGAAAAACGATGCCCGATACAGCGCGATCGTCGAGAAGGTGTATTTGTGCTCGGCTTCGGCAAGCGCGCTGCCGTCCGCCGCGATCCCGAAGTCGCCCTTCGGGTTGTGCGCCGGGTTCGGAACCAGCCACAGATGCGCCAGACGTCCGCTCGAAATGAATCGATCCACCGCCTCGCGGGTGAAACGGAAATCGGGCGCGAACACATCCCCCGCAGCGACCCAGAAGACATCGCCAAGCATCGGCAACGCGCGAACGATGCCGCCCGCGGTTTCGAGTGCGCCGCCGAAGTCTTTGCCCTCGTCCGAATAGGCGATGGTGCATCCGCCGAACCGATCACCGAAACGCGCCGGAATCTGGTCGCCAAGCCATGCAGTGTTGACCACCAGTTCGGTGAACCCGCCCGCGGCCAGTGCCTCGATGGGCCATTGCATCAGGGGCTTGCCTGCGACCTCGAGCAAGGGCTTGGGCGTGACGTCCGTCAGCGGCCGCATACGTTCGCCGCGTCCGGCGGCAAGGATCATCGCCTTCATCGCCTTCATGCCGCTTCCGCCCGGATCGAGCCGCGCTGCAATGCGCGCCGTTCGGCGTGCTGCGGCATGAACAGCGCTTCCAGCGAATCCATCACCGCCCTCGCCTTCGCCGAATGGTCCCCACCGAAATTGCACACATAGACATCGAGCGTCACGCCGCGTTGTTCGGGCCAGGTGTGGACGCACACATGTGATTCCGCGAGGAGCACTGTGGCCGTCACGCCGCCGGGCCCTTGCGGCGTGGCGGGGAAGGCGTGAAAGAGCTTGCCGACGACCTGCAGCCCGGCCGATTCAGCCGCCTCGACGCACGCTTCGCCGAGCGCTTCGGCGTCGACCAGCCAGCGCGTCGCGCATCGGCAATCGTGAAGATCAGCAGTGAGGTGCAGTCCATGCATGGCCGGCACTCTAGCAGCCCATCCGCGGGCCGCCCGGAGGGGTCGCGACCTCGCCCGCTAAAATGCCGGGTTCCCCCTAACTTGCTCCCAGGAAGCCACAGATGGCCAACCAAGCCTTGATGGCCAACGCGATCCGCGCGTTGGCAATGGATGCCGTACAACTCGCAAACTCGGGGCATCCGGGCGCACCCATGGGAATGGCCGACATGGCCGTCGCGCTCTGGGGCGAACACCTCAAGCACAACCCCGCCAACCCGCACTGGTTCGATCGCGACCGTTTCGTGCTCTCGAACGGCCACGCCTCGATGCTCATCTATGCGGTGCTGCATCTCTCGGGCTACGACCTGCCCGTCGAAGAGCTGAAGCGCTTCCGCCAGCTTCACAGCAAGACCGCCGGTCATCCTGAAACCGGCATCACCCCCGGCGTCGAAACCACCACGGGCCCGCTGGGCCAGGGCATCACGAATGCCGTCGGCTTCGCGCTCGCCGAGAAGCTGCTGGCTTCGGAGTTCAACCGCAAGGGCCACGACATCGTCGACCATCACACCTACGCCTTCCTCGGCGACGGTTGCCTGATGGAAGGCATCAGCCACGAAGCGGCCGCGCTCGCAGGCGCATGGAAGCTCGGCAAGCTGATCGCGCTTTACGACGACAACGGCATTTCCATCGACGGACCGGTCAAGCCCTGGTTCATCGACAACACCGAAGAGCGCTTCAAGGCCTATGGTTGGCACGTGATCGGCCCGATCGACGGCCATGACGTCAAGGATGTCTCGAAGGCCATCGAGAAGGCCAAGAAGCATGACGACAAGCCCACCCTGATCATCTGCAAGACGCAGATCGGCAAGGGCAGCCCGAACCGCGCCAACACCGCCAAGGCCCACGGCGAGCCGCTCGGCGCCGACGAGATCGGCCTTACCCGCAGCGCGCTGCAGTGGACGCATGCACCTTTCGAGCTTCCGGAAGCCGTCTACCAGGAGTGGGATGCCAAAGCAGCCGGCGCGAAGTCGGAAGCCGCCTGGAACGAGAAGTTCGCCGCCTACGCGCAGGCCTTCCCGGACCTCGCGGACGAGTTCACCCGCCGCATGAAGGGTGAACTGCCGAAGAACTTCCACCAGACCGCCCTGGACACGATCGTCGCTGCGCACACCAAGGCCGAGACGGTGGCATCGCGCAAGGCGTCCCAGCTCGCGCTCGAAGCCTTCACCGCCGCGCTGCCCGAACTGCTCGGCGGCAGTGCCGACCTGACGGGCTCCAACCTCACGAACACCAAGAGCACGCCGAGCCTGCGCTTCGACGACAAGGGCGCGGTGGTCCGCAGCGAAGGCAACGAGCAGTTCCCCGATGGCTTGCCCGGCCGCCACATCAACTATGGCGTGCGCGAGTTCGGCATGGCCGCCATCATGAACGGCGTCGCGCTGCATGGCGGCTACATCCCCTACGGCGGCACCTTCCTGACCTTCAGCGACTACAGCCGCAATGCGATCCGCATGGCAGCGCTGATGAAGCAGCGCGTGATCCACGTCTTCACGCACGACTCCATCGGCCTTGGCGAAGACGGCCCGACGCACCAGTCGATCGAGCACGCCGCATCGCTGCGCCTGATCCCGAACCTCGATGTCTGGCGCCCCGGCGACACCGCTGAAACCGCGGTTGCCTGGGCCGTCGCGCTGCAGAACGCCAATCGCCCGACGGCGCTTCTGCTATCGCGCCAGAACCTGCCCTATTCGCCGAAGAGCGACCTGAGCGACATCAACAAGGGTGCCTACGTGCTGTCCGAACCCCAGGGCGGCAAGAAGGCCAAGGCCGTCATCATCGCGACCGGTTCCGAAGTGCAACTCGCGCTCAAGGCGCAGGACCTGCTGGCCGCGAAGAAGATCCCCGTGCGCGTGGTCTCCATGCCGTCGACCACCGCCTTCGACCGCCAGAGCGTCGAATACAAGAAGAGCGTGCTGCCGCAAGGCGTGCTGCGCGTCGCCGTGGAAATGGGCGCCACGGACGGCTGGTGGAAGTACGGCGTCGCCGCGGTTGTCGGCATCGACACCTACGGCGAATCGGCACCCGCCGGCGTGCTGTTCAAGCACTTCGGGTTCACGGCGGAGAACGTCGCTGAGACGGTCGAAGCGGCGCTCGCGCGCTGAGGCCTCGATCCCCTCTTTCGGTTTTCAATCATCCAGGAGCAAATGACATGGCTATCAAACTCGGTATCAACGGCTTCGGTCGCATCGGTCGCAACGTGCTTCGCGCTGCGGTGCAGAACTTCAAGAACGACATCGAGATCGTCGCGATCAACGACCTGCTCGAACCCGAATACCTGGCCTACATGCTCCAGTACGACTCGGTGCATGGCCGCTTCCAGGGCGAGATCAACGTCGAAGGCAACACGCTGATCGTCAACGGCAAGAAGATCCGCCTCACGCAGGAACGCGACCCTGCGCAACTCAAGTGGAACGAAGTCGGCGCGGACATCGTGCTCGAATCCACCGGCCTCTTCCTCACCAAGGAAACCGCCCAGAAGCACATCGACGCTGGCGCCAAGAAGGTGCTGCTGTCGGCCCCCAGCAAGGACGACACCCCCATGTTCGTCTACGGCGTGAACGACAAGAAGTACGCCGGCGAAGCCATCATCAGCAATGCGAGCTGCACCACCAACTGCCTCGCGCCGCTGGCCAAGGTGCTCAATGACAAGTGGGGCATCAAGCGCGGCCTGATGACCACCGTGCACGCCGCCACCGCAACGCAGAAGACCGTCGACGGCCCGAGCAACAAGGACTGGCGCGGCGGCCGCGGCATCCTCGAGAACATCATTCCGTCGAGCACCGGTGCTGCCAAGGCCGTCGGCGTGGTGATCCCCGAGCTCAACAAGAAGCTGACGGGCATGAGCTTCCGCGTGCCGACTTCCGACGTGTCGGTGGTCGACCTCACCGTCGAACTCGAAAACGCAGCGACCTACAAGGAAATCTGCGCCGAGATGAAGGCGCAGAGTGAAGGCGCGCTCAAGGGCGTGCTGGGCTACACCGAAGACAAGGTGGTCGCGACCGACTTCCGCGGCGACCCGCGCACCTCGATCTTCGACGCCGAAGCCGGTATTGCGCTCGACGGCACCTTCGTCAAGCTGGTGAGCTGGTACGACAACGAGTGGGGCTACTCGAACAAGTGCCTCGAGATGGTCCGGGTAATTTCGAAGTAACCCCCAGCCTCGCCCACTTCGTGTGGCTCTGCACCCCCTCAAGGGGGCGCACCCTGCGGCCCGGCGGAGCCGGTTCCGCGGGAGCCTGCGAACAAAAAAAGCGCGCCCTCGGGCGCGCTTTTTTCTTGGGGCTAGCGATCAGGCTGGTTCGAGGACGTGGATGACTCGACTCTCGGTCCACTCTTTGGTCTTGGCACCGTAGGCGGCCATGTGCGGTGCGGCGGCGTGGGCCTGAAGCGCGGCCAGCGAGGCCCACTTTTCGACCACCACAAACGTGTCCGGGCCGAAAGTCCCGCGCGAGGCTGGCATGCCGGCGGCGTCGATCGTGGCGGTGTATTCGATGCAGCCTTCCTCAGCCAGCACCGCGGGCCGGTTAGCGCGGTAGGCCTCGAGGATCTTGTCGCGTTGGCCGGGCTTGGCGGTGATGACGGCGACGACGTGAATCATTGGCGGTTGCTCCTTGGGTTGTAGGGTTGAATCGCCGAATGTACGGGCAGGCAGTCGCCCGCGCCTGTCGCCTTGGGGCACAGCGATCAGGCCGCGTCGTGCATCACGACGACCATCCACGAGACACCGAAGCGATCCGCCAAAACGCCGAAAGCCGGGGAGAAGAAGGTCTTGCCGAGCGGCATCTGGACCTGGCCGCCGTTGCCGAGGCCATCGAACAGGCGCTTGGCTTCCGCCTCGTCCTTCGCGATCAGGGACAGCGAAACGCCCTGGAAGACCGGCTTGCCGTCGACGGTCATGCCGTCGGATGCCATCACCGTCGATTCGCCGACCGTGAAGGCCGAGTGCATGATTTTTTGACCATCGACGGGAGCGCATCCGGGCGGTGGCGGTTCCGGGCTCTCGCTGAAACGCATCAGCATCGTGACCTGCGCGCCGAGCGTCTTTTTGTAGAACTCGAGCGCTTCTTCGCAGCGGCCGTTGAACATCAGATAGGGCTGGACCTGCATGGGGAACTCCTTTTCGATGGGATGGAAGAGATCGAATGGGGGAAAGCGTTGCATTTGTGTACAACGTCCACAAGACGATAGCAAACATAATGGACGCTGTCCACATGAAAGACCGCATGACCATCCGGGCCAACTCCGCGCCCCCCGCACGCCGCAGCACCTATCGCCATGGCGATCTCAGGCGTGCACTGCTGAAGGCGGGCGTCGAACTGGCGCGCGACGGCGGCCCCGAGGCCGTCGTGCTGCGCGAAGCCACGCGACGTGCCGGCGTCGTTCCCAATGCGGCCTACCGTCACTTCGAGAATCGCCAGGCGCTCTTGCAAGCTGTAAGGGCCGCCGCACTCGCAGCGGTGGCGCGGGCGATGGAAGCCGAACTCGCCACCCTCCCCCCGACGCACGATGAGGTTGCCTTCGCACGTGCCACCGTTCGCGCGGTCGGCACCGGCTACCTCCGTTTCGCGCAGACGGAAACCGGCCTCTTCCGCACCGCCTTCGCGACCCAGGCCGACGTCGCGGAACAGCCCGAGCAGGCCAAGAGCGGCGACAGCGGACTCAACCCTTTCCAGCTTCTCGGTGCTGCACTCGATCGCCTCGTCGAAGCCGGCGCCATGCCGGCCGCGCGTCGACCCGGTGCCGAATACCTGGCCTGGTCCTCGGTCCATGGCCTCGCCATGCTGGTCATCGACGGACCCTTGCGAGAGCTGCCGCGCGCGCAGGTCGATTCGCTCGGTCAGCGTCTGCTGGACATGGTCGAGAAGGGCCTTTAAGGCTCGAGCAGCTCCAGCGCATCGTCGCGCCACCATCCGACCGCGGCGAAGTAGCTCTCCCAGACACAGCCGTTGCACCCCCGACCGCAGCAGGTAGTGGGCTCCGGAGGCGGTGCGCGAAAGCCGGCGATGCCTTGATCGCGAAGACGATCGCCTAGGCGCTGTGTCAGTTCGCGGGCCGAGGCCGCATCGGTGAGTTCAGGCAGGTTCACGCGCCGATGCTAGTCCAGCGTGCGGGCACACCCCATGCGCAACATTGCGCCAACGGTGCTTCAATCGGACCACCGGCCATCCAGGTGCGGACCACGGAGACACGCATGCAAAGTCGCAGCCCCCTGTACTTGCTCGAGCGCTCGGATGTCGGCGTGGTCCAGCTCGACCGCGACCTGCGCGTGATCGCCATGAACAGCTTCGCCCGCCGCGTGCTGCCCGTGGAGGACAAAGAGCCCTTCGAGAAGATGGTGCTGTCGTTCCACCCCGAACGCTCGCAGCCCAAGGTCAAGTTCCTGCTCGATCAGGCCGAATGCCCGGTGAGCAATCCGCCGCCGATGACGATGATCATCAACATCCCCGAGCGGGTGCTGCTCATCAAGGTCGCCAAGCTGTCGGACCTCCGCGGCGACACCGCGAGCTACACGTTGATCTTCTATGACATCACCGAGCTCGTCGCAGGCGAAGAGCCGGCGGTGCAGAAGCCGCAGGCCAAGCGGCAGTTGCAGAAGATCCCGACCGTGTCGCAGAACCGCATCGTGCTGGTCGATATCGAGGCGGTGACTTACATACGTGCCGAGGGCCACTACACGTGGGTCAGCACCGCGCAGGGGTCGAGTTTCTGCAACCTCAACATCAGCGATCTGGCAGAGCGGCTCGATGGCGTGTCTTTCCTGCGCATCCATCGCAGCTACCTCGCCAACCTCGACTACGCCGAGCAGATCCTGCGCGACGACGGCAAGGTCAGCCTCAAGTTGCGCGGCGAAGCGACACCGTTGCCGGTCGCGCGCACCAGCGTGCCGCGGCTGCTGGAGCAACTCGGGATCGCCGAGATCGAGGCCTTGCGCGGCTGATCCGGCGCGATCCGGGAGAACCCGCGCCGCGTCTTTGCCGACGCATTTCATGCAATGGGCGCGCATTTCGTGCAGGCCCCGCCGACCTTCGTGCGGCAAGTCGCTGTCCTCCGCGCACCGGAACTAACTTAGCCACCGGCCCGCATCCCGGGCCCGGCACGCGCTGCGCGCCAGAACAACAGGAGACAGGCACGATGATTCCCTCCGGATTCGACTATCACGCGCCCCGCTCGGTGGGCGATGCCATCCAGCTCCTAGGCTCGCTCGGCGGCGACGCCAAGCTCCTGGCCGGCGGCCACAGCCTGCTGCCGATGATGAAGCTGCGGTTCGCGCAGCCGGCGCACCTCATCGACCTGAATCGCATCGACGCACTGCGCGGTATCCGAGAAGAAGGTGCGACGGTCGTGATCGGCGCGATGACCGTCGAGAACGAACTCATCCGCTCCGCGCTGCTGCGCCAGAAAGTGCCTCTGCTACCCGAAGCGGCGCGCCAGATCGCCGACCCGCAAGTGCGCAACCGCGGCACCATCGGCGGCGACATCGCGCACGGCGATCCAGCCAACGATCACCCCGCGCTCGCGATCGCTCTCGACGCCACCTTCATCCTCGAAGGCCCCAAGGGCCGGCGCGAGGTGAAGGCCGAAAACTTCTTCCAGGGCACCTACATGACCGACATGGCTGAGGACGAGATCCTGGTCGAGATCTGCGTGCCCGCCTTTGCGCCGAAGACCGGCTACGCCTACGAGAAGCTCAAGCGAAAGACGGGCGACTGGGCCACGGCCGCCGCCGCTGTGGTGTTGCGAATGGATGGCGCCAACGTCAGCCACGCGCGAATCGCACTCACCAATCTCGCACCGACGGCGCTTCGTGCCGCAGATGCCGAAGCTGCGCTGATCGGAAGGCCGCTCGACGCCGCATCCATGGCCGATGCCGCCGCGAAGGCCATGGCGATCTGCGATCCGGTCGAAGACCTGCGCGGCGACCGTGACTACAAGACCGCGATGGCCGGCCAGATGGTCCGGCGCGCGATCGTGAAGGCTGCCGCACGGTGCCAATAGAACCAACAAGAACGACGGAGACCATGCAATGACCAAGCAACTCGTCCAAATGAACGTCAACGGCAGGCGCATCGAGAAAGCCGTCGAGCCGCGCATGCTGCTCGTGCACTTCCTGCGCGAGGAATGCCAGCTCACCGGCGCGCACATCGGTTGCGAGACATCGCACTGCGGCGCGTGCACCGTCGATGTCGACGGTCAGTCGGTCAAGAGCTGCACGCATCTCGCGGTGCAGTGCGAAGGCTCCGATGTGCTGACCGTCGAAGGCCTCGCACAAGGCGCAGTGCTGCACGCGGTGCAGGAAGGCTTCTACACGCAGCACGGCCTGCAATGTGGTTTCTGTACGCCGGGCATGCTGATGCGTGCCTACCGATTCCTGCAGGAGAACCCGAATCCGACCGAAGAGGAAGTCCGCTCCGGCATGAGCGGCAACCTCTGTCGCTGTACGGGCTACCAGAACATCGTGAAGGCGGTCTTGCATGCGGCCGCCAAGCTGCAGCAGACCGAAAAGGTGGCCGCATGAACGCCCCGATCGACCCCGCACTGCTCGAACGCAGCGCCGCGCTGCAAGGCCTCGGCGACAGCCGGCTGCGCAAGGAGGACGCCCGCTTCATCCAGGGCAAGGGCAACTACGTCGACGACATCAAGATGCCCGGCATGCTGCACATGGACATCGTGCGCTCGCCGCTCGCGCATGCGCGCGTGAAGAAGATCGACAAGACCGAGGCGCTGAAGGTGCCCGGCGTGATCGCGGTGCTGACCGCCGACGACCTCAAGCCGCTCAAGCTGCACTGGATGCCGACACTGGCAGGCGACGTGCAGGCAGTGCTCGCCGACGAGAAGGTGCACTTCCAGATGCAGGAAGTCGCGGTCGTCATCGCCGAGGATCGCTACGCGGCCGCGGACGGCGTGGAGGCGGTGCAGGTCGAATACGAAGAGCTTCCGGTGGTGATCGACCCCTTCGCTGCGCTCGAGCCCAACGCGCCGGTGCTGCGCGAAGACCTCGCGGGCAAGACCGAAGGCGCGCACGGCAAGCGCGAGCACCACAACCACATCTTCACTTGGGAGGCCGGTGACAAGGCTGCAGCTGACGCGGCATTCACGGGTGCCGAGGTCACGGTGGCCGAGCGCATCTTCTATCCGCGCGTTCATCCGTGCCCGCTCGAAACCTGCGGCTGCGTCGCGAGTTTCGACCCGATCCGTGGCGAGCTCACCACCTACATGACCTCGCAGGCGCCGCATGTGGTGCGCACGGTGGTGTCGCTGCTCTCGGGCCTGCCCGAGTCGAAGATCCGCATCGTCTCGCCGGACATCGGCGGCGGCTTCGGCAACAAGGTGGGCGTGTACCCGGGCTATGTCTGCGCGATCGTCGCGAGCATCGTGCTTGGCAAGCCGGTGAAGTGGATCGAGGACCGCATCGAGAACATCTCCAGCACGGCCTTCGCGCGGGACTATCACATGGACGGCGAACTCGCCGCCACCAAGGATGGCCGCATCACCGGCCTGCGCGTCAACGTGATCGCCGACCACGGCGCCTTCGATGCCTGCGCCGACCCGACCAAGTACCCGGCGGGCCTCTTCCACATCTGCTCGGGCTCCTATGACATCCCGGCGGCGTGGTGCAGCGTGAAGGGCGTCTACACCAACAAGGCGCCGGGCGGCGTGGCCTATCGCTGTTCGTTCCGCGTGACCGAGGCGGTGTACCTGATCGAACGCATGGTCGACATCCTTGCGCAGAAGCTGGGCATCGACAAGGCAGAGATCCGCGCGAAGAACTTCATCCGCAAGGAGCAGTTCCCGTATGCCTCGCCGTTCGGTTTCGAATACGACTCGGGCGACTACCACACGGCGCTTCAGAAGGTGCTCGACGCGTGCGACTACAAGGGCCTGCGCGCCGAGCAGGCTGCCAAGCGCGCCGACCCCAACTGCCCCACGCTGATGGGCATCGGCCTCGTCTCGTTCACCGAAGTGGTCGGCGCCGGGCCGAGCAAGATGTGCGACATCCTCGGTGTCGGCATGTTCGACAGCTGCGAGATCCGCGTGCACCCCACCGGCAGTGCGATCGCGCGCATGGGCACCATCACGCAGGGACAAGGCCACCAGACCACCTATGCGCAGATCATCGCGACCGAACTCGGGCTGCCTTCCGAAGTGATCCAGGTCGAGGAAGGCGATACCTCCACCGCGCCCTACGGCCTCGGCACCTACGGCTCGCGCTCGACGCCTGTGGCCGGTGCGGCCATCGCGCTCGCGGCGCGGAAGATCCACGCCAAGGCGCGCAAGATCGCCGCGCACCTGCTCGAAGTCGGCGAAGCCGATCTGGACTGGGAGATCGATCGCTTCAAGGTCAAAGGCGACGACGCGAAGTTCAAGACCATGAAGGACATCTGCTGGGCCGCCTATCACCAGGCGCCGCCGGGGCTGGAGCCCGGACTCGAAGCAGTGCACTACTACGACCCGCCCAACTTCACCTATCCCTTCGGCATCTACCTGTGCGTGGTCGACATCGACCGCGGCACGGGTGAGACCAAGGTGCGGCGCTTCTATGCACTCGACGACTGCGGCACGCGCATCAATCCGATGATCATCGAGGGGCAGATCCACGGTGGGCTCACGGAAGGCTATGCGGTCGCGATGGGCCAGCAGATGCCTTTCGATGCGCAGGGCAACCTGCTCGGCAACACGCTGATGGACTACTTCCTGCCCACCGCGGTCGAGACGCCGAAGTGGGAGACCGACCACACCGTGACGCCGTCGCCGCATCACCCAATCGGCGCGAAGGGCGTGGCCGAGTCACCGCATGTGGGGTCGATCCCGACCTTCACCTCGGCAGTGGTGGATGCATTCGCGCACCTGGGGGTCAATCACATGGTGATGCCGCACACGTCGTACCGCGTCTGGCAGCAGCTCACCAAGAGCGGCGTCGCACTCTGAGAAGGACACGATGGAAGTCAAGCTCGACAAACGCTATCCGCTCGACGTCGATATGGCCCGCGCGTGGCAGGTGCTGCGCGACGTGAAAACCGTGGCCGGCTGCATGCCCGGCGCGGCCATCACCGAGCAGGTCGACGACACGCACTACAAGGGCAACGTCAAGGTCAAGGTCGGCCCGGCGAATGCGGCCTTCGCGGGCGACATCGAGGTGCTGGAACTCGACGATGCCGGGAGGAGGCTGCGCATGCTCGGCAAAGGCTCCGACCGCGGGGGCTCGACCGCGTCGATGGACTTGGGCGCGACCATCGAGCCCGGCGAAACACCCGCCACGTCGGTGCTTGCCGGACAGGCGACTGTCGCGGTCAGCGGCAAGTTCGCGCAGTTCGGAAGTCGCCTGATGGTGCCGGTCTCCGAGATGCTGCTCGCGCAGTTCGTCGACAACTTCCGCGTTGCTGCCGCGGCCCTGCCCGGTCCCGCGAGCACCGATGCCGCATCGGCGGTCGCACCCGCGGCTGCAAGTACGGCTGCACCTGTCGCGCCACCCGAACAGCGCGAACTCAACGCGCTCGCCATGCTGTGGGCCCTCGTCAAAGGCTGGTTCGCAGGGCTGGGCGGCAAGCGAACCTGATCCCATGACAGAAGCCGAGCTGCGCGAATCACTGCACCGCGCCGGCTACATCGCCGACGAGGCGCTCGCCACCACACTGTGGCTGGCCGGTGAACTGCAGCGGCCGTTACTGGTCGAGGGCGATGCCGGTGTCGGCAAGACATCGCTCGCCGCTGCGCTCGCGCATGCGCAGGGTCGCGCGCTGGTGCGCCTGCAGTGCCACGAAGGGCTGGACCTGTCGCAGGCCGCCTACGAGTGGAACTATGGCCGCCAGCTCCTCGCGATCCGCCTGCACGAGACGCAGCCGCAGGGCATGAAGGAAGCCGATCTGTTCGCGCGCGACTACCTGCTCGAACGCCCGCTGCTGCAGGCCATATCGAGCGATGCGCCCTGCGTGCTGCTCATCGACGAGATCGATCGCGCCGACGAGGCTTTCGAAGCCTTCCTGCTCGAAGTGCTGGCCGACTACCAGATCACCGTGCCCGAGCTCGGCACCTTGCGCGCGAAGCACGTGCCGCAGGTGGTGCTGACCAGCAATGGCACGCGCGAACTCTCCGACGCGCTACGGCGGCGCTGCCTCTACCACTACCTCGAGTACCCGACGCTCGCGCGCGAGATCGCGATCGTGCGCGCCACGCTGCCGCAAGCCGAAAGTGCATTGATCGAGCAGGCGGTGGCTTTCGTCCAGCGCCTGCGTCGCGAGGATCTCGAAAAGATGCCCGGTATCGCGGAGACGCTGGACTGGGTGCGCGCGCTGCACCGTCTGGACTTCAAGTCGCTGCCTGACGATCCGCATGCGCTCGGGGGCACGCTGGCCTGCCTGCTCAAGACGCGCGAGGACCGCTTCCAGCTTGGCGAAGAGCGGGTGCGGCAGCTCATCGAAGGCCGGCGCACGGTCGGCGTGGCCGAGAAGGCGCCACAACCGACGTGATCGCATGAACACCCTCGCCCGCCCGCTCGACAGCATTGCAGGCTTCGCGGCCCTGCTGCGAGACCACGGGCTGAAGGTCGGCATCGCGGAGCAGCAGGCCATGGTGGCTGCCGCTCTGCGCGTGCCGGTCGAGCGCGCAGCGCGACTCGATGCGGCGTGGCGCTCCATCGCCTGCCATGACGCGCGCGACTGGCGGCGCTGGCCGGAGCTGTTCGATGTCTACTGGCACCCGAGTCGCGTGAAGGGAAAGACGCGCCTGAGCGGCGCGACGCGCCCGAGCCGCCATCTGCCGCAGGTGGTGAAGAGCCTGCACGATCAGCTCGACGCCGCTTCGCCGCAGCCGCGCCCGTCGACCACCGACAGCGCGTTGCATGCGCCCGCCGTCGAGCCGCAAGGGGACGCCCGGGAGCGCGCGCAAGGTGGCGCAAGCCGCACCGATGCGCTGCACGACCGGTCGCTCTCGCAATGGTTGCCACAGGACCTCGCCGAGCTGGACCGCCTCGCCGAGCGCATCGCGCAGCGCCTGCACAGGCGACTCACCCGCCGCCTGCGCACCAGCCCGCAGGGCCGCCGCCTCGACGTTCGCCGCACCCTGCGCGCGAGCCTGCGCACCGGCGGCCTGCCGCTGCATCCGGTGTGGCGCGCGCCGCGCCGCGATTGGCCGCGCCTTTTCATCCTCGTCGACGTGAGCCGCTCGATGGAGACCCATGCGCAGCTCTTCCTGCGCATCGCGCGCGCCTTCGTATCGGCGATGAATGCGCGCGTGTTCGTCTTCCACACCCGCCTGGCCGAGGTGACGCCCCTGCTGCGCAGCGACTCCGCTGCGGTGCAGGAGAAGATCAACGCAGTCACGGCAGGCTTCGGCGGCGGCACCCGTATCGCGACCAGCGTGGCCGACTTCCATCGCGTACACGCGCGGGCGCAACTCACCCGCAATGCGCGCGTCTGGGTGCTGTCGGATGGCTTCGATGCCGACGAGCCGCAGCGGCTCGCGGAAGAACTTGCGCAGGTGCGCCGGCGCGGCGCGCTCATCCGCTGGTTCCACCCCTCCGACCAGCCGCCCGCTTCGCGGGCGCTTGCGCACGTGACTTCGCAAGGCAACCTCGTTGAAGGCTTCGAGCGGCTGAACAGCCTGCGCGACCTTGCCGAACTCGCGCGGCACCTGAGATGAACTTGAACGACCGGCTGCCGAACATGATCCAACCCAATCCCCGCCGCAAGGCAAATGCCGCAGCGCTGCTGCGCGGAGGTATCCAATGAGCAACGTCGACACAGTCCTCGATGCCGCGCACCGGCTTCAGCAATCCGGCACGCCCTACGCGCTCGTCAGTGTGATCAAGGCGCTCGCGCCCGCATCGGCGCATCCCGGCGACAAGGCCGTCGTGACTGCTGACGGCGCCTTCCACGGCTGGATCGGCGGCGGCTGCGCGCAACCGGCGGTGGTGCGCACTGTGCGGCAAGTGCTCGCCGACGGGCATGCGCGACTCATCCGCATCGCGCCCACTGCCGATGGCGAGGAAAAGGATCTGGGCGACGTGCTCGAGTTCGGCATGGCGTGCCATTCCGGCGGAACGCTCGAGCTGTTCGTCGATCCGGTCCTGCCGCTGGCCCGGCTCGTCGTGATCGGCGCGTCGCCGGTCGCTGCTAGCCTCGCCCAGCTTGCACCGCGAGTGGGCTTCGCAGTGACGCTCATCGCGCAAGACGCTGACGCCGGTGCGTACCCGGATGCGCGTCAGGTCTTCGCGACCGACGAACCCGACGTCGTCACGCCGCAGATTGGGCCCGGTGCGTGGGTGGTGGTCGCGACGCAGGGGCGGCGCGACCTGCAGGCGCTGCGCCTCGCGCTCGCGCTCGAAGCGCGACAGGTCTCCTTCGTCGCCAGCGCGCGAAAGGCGCAGGTGCTGAAGGCCTCGCTCGTCGCAGGTGGCGAGAAGGCCGAAGCAGTCGACGCGATCGTGGCGCCTGCCGGCTATCCGATGCCGGCGACCACGCCCGAGGAGATCGCCCTGTCGGTGCTCGCAGCGGTGGTGTCGCACCGCCATGGCGGCGAAGCGAAGCCCGTTGCTGCAAGCTGCTGTGGTGCCCCGGCCGAACTGCCGCCATTGCCAGCGGTCAAGTCATCCTGCTGCGGGCACTGACATGGGCTGCATCCTCAAGGGCGGTGGCGGGCTGTACGCGCGCATGGTGATCGGCGCGGTGCTGCTCGCGGCAGGGTCCGGCAGCCGCATGGGCGGTCGGCCGAAGTCGCTGCTCGAACTCGGCGGCGTGCCGCTCATCCGGCGGCAACTCATCGCGCTGTCGGGCGCGGGTGTCGACGAGGTTGTCGTGGTGCTCGGGCATCACGCCGATGCGATCGAGGCGGCGGTGCGCGATTTCCCCGTCACGCTGGCCCGCAATCCGTCGCCGGACGATGGGCAGGCTTCATCGGTGCGCATCGGCCTGCAAGTCCTGTCGCCCAAGCTCGATGCGGTGATCGTCGCGCTGGCCGACCAGCCGATGATCAATGCGCAGGACATCACCGCACTCATCGGTGCGTTCAAGAAGCGCGGCGATGCCTCGATGGTGGTGCCGCGCGTCGCGGGTGAGCCCGGCAATCCGGTGATCTTCGAGGCCGCGTTGCGTGAAGAATGGCTGGCCGGCGAAGCGAACGCCGCTTGCCGTCGCTGGCGCGACGCGCATCCGGAGCGCGTTCGGTGGTTCGACACCGACAACAACCGCTATCGCGTGGACATCGATACGCCGGAAGACATCGCGGGATTCACCGCGCGCACTGGCCACGAGCTCCGGTGGCCGGCGGCGCTGGCCGTTTCGATCTGATCAGTCGCCGGTTGTCGTCGCGGGCTTCGTCGCTTCGTGGATCTGGGCGGCGATGTGCTTCGCCAGTACATCGACCGCGACTTCGTAACTCTGGGCGACTGCCTTCGGGTCGTCCGTTAGCGCACCGAAGCTCGACCACTTGAAGCGCGGATCGCCCGGCACGCTCGTCGGTGAATTGCCCTTCGCATCCGCGCCGTAGTAGATCGAGTCTCCATAGATGAGATCGCCACTCTTCGGCCACAGCAGGCTGGCGCTGAGATTGACGCGCGGCACATAGTCGAGCGAGAAGCGCGCCGAATGCATGCCGAGTTCGAAGATATAGACGTGCAGCACCGGGTCCGCCCCGGGAATGCGGGCGTAGTCGATGTCATCCGGCGAGGCCGGTGGCCGCTCGACGCCCTCGAGGACGCTGGCCTGGAATCCCTGCGCCTCCAGTGCCTCGACCAGCGCGCGGGTGAACGCAGGGCCGAGGCTCAAGCGCGTCGATTCCATCTGTTCGTTGAAGATGTTGCTCTTGATCCGGTCGGCGAGCGACTGCCACAGCACACCGACGGGAATCCCCTTGTTCTCCGTGCGAAGGCGATCGATTGGCAGCACCGGGATCACGCGGATCTGCGTGACCGGCGGTGGCGGCGGTTCCGGGGCAGCAGGCATCCGGGCGCAGCCGGCGATGGAGACGAAGAGAGCGAGCGTGATGAACGCGCGTTCGAGACTGCGGGCAGGAAACATGCGGTTGAAAAGACGGGGGACGTCAACGTGGGGTTCGAAGACGGATATCGGCATTCCCCTGCCAGCTTGAAGGGCGCACGGCTTGTAACACCCCGCCGTTGTTCCGCGCCAGCTCTGCCACTAGTGTGGGGATGCGAAGAGGAACGCATCCCGATGGCATTGCTGATACTGATGACTCCCAAGGGCCTGACCACGCAGGTCCCGGTTACCGAACCCGAAATGACCATCGGCCGGGCCGAGCACAACCATGTGGTGCTGGCTTCGCAGCGCGTGAGCCGGTTTCACGCGGCGCTGGCCACCGACGGACCGGTCGTCACGATCCGCGACCTGGGCAGCCGCAACGGCACCTTCGTGAACGGCAGGCGTATCGAGATGCAAATTCTGGTGAACGGCGACAACATCGATATCGCCGGGTACTGGATACGCTTCATCACGTTCGACCAGGAGCGCATCGCCGACGAGGCGATGGAGCTCATCAGCGAGCGCGGACCACTGGTCTGATCAGCGCGTGTGATGACTCGGCGCCAGTTCGTACACCGGCGTCGACAAGCCCTCCATGCGCGCCTTGAGCTGCAGCGACAGGAATTGCGAGTAGTGCCGCGACTGGTGCAGGTTGCCGCCGTGGAACCACAGTTGCGGCACCTGCGTGGGCTTCCACATGTTGCGCAACTCGCCTTCCCACGGCCCCGGGTCCTTGGGCGTGTCGGAGCCCAGTCCCCAGACCTTGCCAACCTTGTCCGCGAGTTCGGGCGAGATGAGGTCCGCGAGCCAGCCGTTCATCGATCCATAGCCTGTGGCGTAGACGATGAGGTCCGCCGGCAATTCAGTGCCGTCGCTCAGCGTGACCGAACGTGGATTGATGCGTTCGATGGTCACCCCGCTCTTGAGCTTGACGCTTCCGTTGGCCACCAGCTCCGATGCACCGACGTCGATGTAGTAGCCCGAGCCGCGCCGCAGGTACTTCATGAAGAGACCCGAGCCGTCGACGCCGAAGTCCAGCAGGAAGCCGGCCTTTTCAAGTCGCGAATACAGGTCGGCGTCGCGCTTCTTCATCTCGTCATACACCGGCACCTGCAGCGGCGCCATGATCTTGTAGGGGATCGAGGCAAAGATCAGGTCCGCTTTGTCGGTGGTCACGCCGGCCTTCACCGCCGCTTCCGAGTAGAGGCCGCCGAGCGCGAGCTCCATCAATGAATCCGAAGGCGCGATGTGCGTCGAGCTGCGCTGGATCATCGTGACGTCCGCGCCGTTCTCCCACAGCGCGGCGCAGATGTCGTGCGCCGAGTTGTTCGAGCCGAGCACCACGCATTTCTTGCCGCGCCAGGCTTCGGGCCCCGGATGCGCGCTGGAATGGTGTTGTTCGCCTTCGAAGGTCTCCGCGCCCGGAATCTTCGGCACGTTCGGATACCCCGACACGCCGAGCGCAAACACCAACTGCTTCGGCCTCAGCACGATCTCCTTGCCGTCGCGCTCGACGGTGACTTCCCACTCCTTCTTCGCGTCGTCGTAGCGCGCCTTCTTCGCGGTGGTGGAGCCCCAGTAGTTGAGCTCCATCACCTTGGTGTACATCTCGAGCCAGTCGCCGATCTTGTCCTTGGGCGAGAACACCGGCCAGTCGTCCGGAAACGGCAGGTACGGCAGATGGTCGTACCACACCGGATCGTGCAGGCAGAGGCTCTTGTAGCGCTTGCGCCAGGAGTCACCGGGCCGCGCGTTCTTCTCCACGATGATGGTCGGCACGCCGAGCCGCCGCAACCGCGCGCCGAGCGCGATGCCGCCCTGCCCGCCGCCGACGATCAAGACATAAGGCTGTTCGGTGAAGCCGAGCGTCTTCGCTTCGTCGTCGCGCTTCTCGCGCCATGTCTTGCGCTGCGTGTTGACGCCGTGTTCCGCACCCTTGATGCGGCGCTCACCCTTCCGCTCCTCGAAGCCTTTCAGCTCGGTCATGGTGGTGAGCAGCGTCCATGCCTTGCCGTTGCGAAGCCGCAAGTGACCGCGTCCGCGCGCGACAGCGGTCTCGAAGGTGAACCACGCATCGACGATGCCATCGGCCTCGGTTGCATCGCCTTCGATCGCGAAGCCGGAGGGCTTGGTCTCGGCCAGGCGCGCGTTCAGCATCGCGCGTATCGCGTCCGGCCCCTCCTGCGTGCGGATGTTCCAGGTGAAGGCGACGAGGTCGCGCCAGTAGCTGTCGGCGTCGAACAGCGCCACGGCGGCATCGATGTCCTGCCGTTCGAGTGCGGAGTTGAAATCGGCCAGCCAGGCGCTGGCGATCTGCGTCGGATGCGCGGACAGATCGGTCATCACTTGTCTCCTGCGTTCGCGCCGCGGTCCTTTGATGGCCGGGGCGGGCCGGCAACCGTACGCCGTTCGCGGGCGGACGTCAAACGCCGGAGCGCGATCAGCGCAGGCCGAGCGCTCCGCGCAGCAGCGCGAGCCGCGGATTGTCCGGACCCGCGCGATGGATGAGTGCCACAGGCCCCGGCGGAATGGCCGGATGCACCCGCACACGAGCCACTGGGTGCGTGCCTTGCGTGGAGCGCAACGTCGACTCTGGCACCGCGCTCAGACCCAGGCCGGCGGCCACCAGCCGGACATTCGTCACCGGGCTGGTCGACTCGATCACTGGCACCGGCGCGATCAGCCCTTCGCGGCGGAACACCTCTTCCATCATGCGCCGCACCATCGATGTGGGCGCCGGCATGATCCACTGCTCACGGGCAAGCCGCTGCCAGTCGACCCGGCGAGCGCGACCCAGCAAGTGCCCTGGTGGCGCAATCACCGCGAAGCCGGCGTCGAAGAGCTTCTCGTAGTGCAGCGACCGCCCCGCGGCCTCGGGCATCTCCGTCGGGTAGCTGGTGATGAGCGCGTCGAGTCGTCCTTCCGTCAGCGAGTGGACCAGCAGCGGAACCCGTTCTTCCTGCAGTTGCACCCGCACGCGCGACGCCTCCCCGAGGAGCCGCGAAAACACCTCCGGCAGATAGCCCTGCGCCACGAAAGGCGGCGCGCCGACCCTCAGCACGGTGACCGCCGGCTCCGCCGAGGCTTCGGCGCCGAGATGCGCGAGCTCTTCCAGCAGCAGCACCGCGCCACGGATCGCGATCTCGCCGCGCGGCGTGGGTGCAAGCCCGCGCGCACTGCGCGTGAAGAGCGGAAAGCCGAAGGCCGACTCGACTTCGCCGAGCGCCTTGCTGAGCGCCGGCTGGGTGAGGTTCAGCACCGATGCCGCCGCACGTAGGCTGCCGCCGCGCTGCAGTTCCATGAGCAGCTGCAGGTGCCGGAAGCGCAGGCGGCCCACAAGGCGACGTATCTCCGGCGATGTTGCGAGGTCCAGGGCCATGGGTCATTCCAAAAAGATTGCACTCGATGAAAACATATCACTATTAGATATCGCCACCGCGTCCTATGCTGCAAGCACAACGACAGGAGACACACGCATGGATCGCCGCAACTTCTGCCTGGCCGCTTCGGCCCTGGCGCTGACCTCGCTGGCTGCACGGGCCGGCGACGCCTTTCCAAAAAAGCCGGTGCGCGTCATATCGCCCTATGCCGCGGGCGGCGGGCCGGACGTGCAACTGCGGCAGGCCGCGCCGACGCTCGGCGAGATCCTCGGTCAGACGATCGTGATCGAGAACAAGGTGGGCGCCGCCGGCGTGCTCGCCGCACAGTACGTGGCGCAGGCCGCGCCCGATGGCTACACGCTGCTCATGGGCTCGAACACGCACCTCATCCAGAAGGCGCTGCAGCCGGACCTGCACTTCGACCCCATCGCCGACTTCGCCCCGGTGAGCAATTTCGCGGCGTCGCCCACCGTGCTGGTCGTCCGGGCGGATGCTCCGTACGCCACGCTCGAAGACCTGATCGCCGATGCGAAGGCCAAGCCCGGGCAGATGAACTACGGCTCCGGCGGCATCGGCACTTCCGCGCATCTCGCGGGTGCGACGCTGGTGTCGCTCACGGGCCTCAAGGTGACGCACATCCCGCTCAAGGGTTCGGTGGAAATCGCCACGTCGCTGCTGCGAGGCGATACGCAGTTCGCGTTTCCGGTTGCTGGCACGGGCGTGCCCCAGATCAAGGGCGGCAAGCTGCGCGCGCTGGCAGTCACCGGCCGCAAGCGTCTGCCGCAACTGCCCGATGTTCCGACGCTCTACGAGCGCCTGAAGAATGAACTGGCCATCCAGGAGTCTTGGTTCGGCCTATGGGCGCCCGCGAAGACGCCAGCCGAGATCGTGAATGCGTTGCACGCCGCGGCGACACGCACGCTGAAGACGCCTTCGGTCCAGTCTGCCTTCGAAGCCGCCGGCAACGAGGCCGCGGTGAGCGAGAGCCCGCAGGCCTTTGCCGCCTTCGTGCGCAGCGAGAACAGGAAATGGGCCGACATCGTGAAGCTGGCGGGCGTCACCGCGAGCTGAAAACACACCGCCGACAACGAGGAATCCATTCATGTCCAAGCCATTGGAAGGCGTGCGCGTCATCGACATGTCGCACGTGATCGCGGGGCCGCTCGCTTCGCTGTATCTCGCCCAGTTGGGCGCGGAGGTCATCAAGATCGAGCCACTGCAGGGCGAAGTGATGCGCGCCAGCAAGGCCAGCGGGGAAGAAGGCGATACGCCGGCGGGCTTCGCCGCGCTCAACGCGGGCAAGCGCTCGTTCGCGACCGA
Organism: Variovorax sp. Sphag1AA; assembly: GCF_014192575.1. Lineage (GTDB taxonomy): Bacteria > Pseudomonadota > Gammaproteobacteria > Burkholderiales > Burkholderiaceae_C > Variovorax. Next base: position 297,211 of record NZ_JACHYC010000006.1, read on the forward strand.
CATCCGCACGCCTGAGGGCGCGGAGCTGGTCCGCTCGCTCGCGCGCACGGCCGATGTGTTCATCGAGAACTTCCGCCCCGGCGTGGTCGCCAAGTACGGGCTCGACTATGCATCGATCAGGGCCGTCCGGCCCGACATCGTCTACTGCTCGATCTCCGGCTACGGGCAGGAAGGCGAATGGTCGCGGCGCGGCGCGTACGACCATGTGATGCAGGCGCTCACCGGCATGATGATGATGCAAGGCGACGGCGCCGATACGCCCCCGATGAAGGTCGGATTCCCGGTGATCGATGTGGCGGTGGGCATGCTCGGTGCGCTTTCCATCGTGGCTTCGCTCCATCGCCGCGCGCGCGACGGCGAAGGCCAGCACATCGATGCATCGATGGTGCAGGCTTCGCTGATGCTGATGTATCCCAATGCGAGCAGCTTCCTCAGCAATCGCGTCGAGCCGCAGCGCGTGGGCAATCGCGGCTACACCGGCAGCCCCACCGCTGACACCTACCGTTGTGCCGACGGATGGCTAGCGACGGCCGCGAACACGCCGGCGCAGTTCCGCAAGCTCACCGCGGTGGTCGGGCTCGAAGAACTCTGCAATGACGCCGAGGCGCTCGACCTCGATGCCTTCAACGCACCGGGCGGCGGCTTCGTCGTTGCGCGCAAGCTGGCCTATGTGCAGCAGTGCTTCCGCGAAGCGTTCGCGGCGCGCTCCGCCGGCGAGATGGAGGAACGGCTGAATGCGGTGGGCGTTCCGGCGGCGCGTGTGCGCAAGCTGGGCGAGTTTCTCGACGAGGTGGAAACGACGGGGGATCGCATCGGCATGCAGCCGGTCACGTTCCCGCAGGGATCGATCAAGGTGCGCACGCCCGGCATCGGCTTCCGTTGTCGCTTCGACGGCGGCCCGAGCGAGGTCGGCGCGCCATCGCTGGCCAGCGACAACATGGCGCTCCTGAGTGAATTGGGCATGGCGGACGACGGGAATCGCCCCCTGTGCGATGCTCGCGCGACCCGCTAGACGAACCGAAGGAGATCGCATGTTCAAAGGCCTGCTGCTGAACAAGGCAGACGACGGCACCACGAAGGCCGCCGTCACCGACATCGACGAAGCCCAGTTGCCGGAAGGCGAAGTGCTGGTGGAGGTCGTTTGTTCCACCGTCAACTACAAGGATGCACTCGCGATCACGGGCAAGTCGCCGGTGGTGCGCAAGTTCCCGATGGTGCCGGGCATCGACTTCGCAGGCACCGTCGCCGAGAGTTCCGACGGGCGCTACAAGCCCGGGGATGCCGTGCTGCTCAATGGCTGGGGCGTCGGCGAAACGCACTGGGGCGGGCTCGCGCGCAAGGCGCGGGTCAAGGCGGACTGGCTGGTGCCCATTCCTTCGGGCCTCGATGCGCGGCAGGCCATGGCCATCGGCACCGCCGGCTACACCGCGATGCTGTGCGTGATGGCGCTGCAGGATCGCGGCCTCACGCCAGCTTCCGGCCCGGTGCTGGTGACCGGCGCGAACGGCGGCGTCGGCAGCATCGCGATCGCATTGCTCTCCAGGCTTGGCTTCGAGGTGCATGCGTCGACCGGCCGGCTCGCCGAAGCAGACCATCTGCGCCGTCTCGGCGCACGTGAGATCATCGATCGCGCAACGCTGAGCGAACCGGGCAAGCCGCTTCAGAAGGAACGCTGGGCCGGTGCGGTGGACAGCGTCGGCAGCCATACGCTCGCCAATGTCTGCGCCAGTCTTCGCTACGGCGGCACCGTGGCGGCATGCGGACTTGCGCAGGGGCTGGATCTGCCAGCGAGCGTCGCGCCCTTCATCCTGCGCGGCGTCACGCTGGCGGGCATCGACAGCGTCTACGCGCCGCAGGCTCGACGGCTCGCGGCCTGGCAGCGGCTGGCCAGCGAACTGCCGAAGGAACTGCTGGAAGCCAACACCGAGACCATCAAGCTCGATGCGGTTGTCGATCTCGCGCCACGGCTGCTCGCCGGGCAGGTGCGTGGGCGTGTCGTGGTGGATGTCGCCGCTTCGTAGCGAGATGTATCGACGGCGCCTTGCGCCTTGACATCGGAGCACGCAGCCTGATCTCATCTTCTGCGTGCTCGACAACTTCCATCCCGCCGTCGCCAACTGGTTCAACGCGACCTTCCCGGGCCCGACTGAGGCCCAGGCTGCCGCCTGGCCGGCGATTGCCGCAGGGCGCCACACACTGGTCGCCGCGCCGACCGGCTCTGGCAAGACGCTGACCGCGTTCATGGCCGCGCTCGATAGCCTTGTGCGGCAGGGGCTCGAATCGGGCGGCCTTCCGGACGAGACCACGGTGCTGTATGTGTCGCCGTTGAAGGCGCTCTCGAACGACATCGGCCTCAACCTCAAGGCGCCGCTCGCGGGCATCCGCCGCGAACTCGCGAAGCTGCATCTGCCAGAGATCGAGATCCGCACCGCGGTGCGCACAGGCGACACGCCGAGCAAGGAGCGCCAGCAGAGCCTGCGCCAGCCGCCGCACATCCTCGTGAGCACGCCGGAGTCGCTCTACGTGCTGCTCGGCTCGGCATCGGGTCGCAAGATGCTGTCGACGGTGCGCACCGTGATCGTCGATGAAATCCACGCAGTGGTCGCGAGCAAGCGCGGCAGCCATCTCGCGCTTTCGCTCGAACGGCTGCAGGCCAACTGCGCCGGCCCGCTGACGCGCATCGGCGTATCGGCTACGCAGAAGCCCATCGACGAGATCGCTCGCTTCCTCGTCGGCACGGGCGCGGTCAAAGACGGTGTCGCCGACTGCGAAATCGTCGACATCGGCTATGCCAAGCAGCGCGATCTCGCGCTGGAGCTGCCGCCGACGCCACTCGCGGCCGTGATGTCGACCGACCAGTGGGAGCAGGTCTACGCGCGCGTCGCGGCGCTGGTGCATGAGCACCGGACCACGCTGGTCTTCGTCAACACGCGGCGCATGGCGGAGCGCGCTGCCAGGCATCTGGGCGAGATCCTCGGCAAGGAGGTGGTCGCCGCGCATCACGGCAGCCTCGCGAAGGAAGCGCGGCTCGATGCGGAGCAGCGGCTCAAGCGCGGCGATCTCAAGGTGCTGGTTGCCACGGCGTCGCTGGAGCTGGGGCTGGACATCGGCGACGTCGATCTGGTCTGCCAGCTCGGCTCGCCGCGATCGATCGCGACCTTCCTGCAGCGCGCCGGACGATCGGGTCATGCGGTCGGCGGCGTGCCCAAGGCGCGGCTCTTTCCGCAGTCGTGCGATGAGCTCGTCGAGTGCGCGGCGCTGCTCGACTGCGTTCGTCGTGGCGAGCTCGATGCGCTGCATGTCCTGCCCGCGCCGCTGGATGTACTCGCGCAGCAGATCGTCGCGGAGACCGCGGGCCGCGAATGGAATGAAGACGATCTCTTCGCACTCGTGCGGCGCGCGTGGCCCTACGCGCAGCTCACGCGCGAGAGCTACGCCAGCGTGGTGCGCATGCTGGCCGATGGATTCACCACCCGGCAGGGGCAACGCGCGAGCTACGTGCATCGCGATGCGGTCCACCATCGCCTGCGCGAGCGCCGCGGCGCGCACCTCACGGCGCTGACGTCCGGCGGCACCATCCCCGAGACCGGCGACTACACCGTGGTGCTGGAGCCGCAGGCCCAGAAGATCGGCACGATCAACGAGGACTTCGCGGTCGAGAGCCTTGCGGGCGACATCTTCCAGCTCGGCAATGCGAGCTATCGCATCCTGCGTATCGAACCTGGCCGTGTTCGGGTCGAAGACGCGCTCGGCGCACCGCCCAACATCCCCTTCTGGCTCGGCGAGGCGCCGGGGCGCACGGATGAGCTGTCCTTCGGCGTCTCGAGGCTGCGCGGCGAAGTGGCCGACATGCTTCGCACCAAGGGCATGGATGCCACGCTGGATTGGCTGGTTCGCACGATCGGCATGGACGAGGCGGCCGCACGGCAGATCGCCGACCATCTCGCGCGGGCCGCGAATGCGCTCGGCGCACTGCCCACGCAGGATCGCATCGTGATGGAGCGCTTCTTCGACGAGTCCGGCGGCATGCAGCTCGTCATCCACTCGCCCTACGGCAGCCGGCTCAACCGCGCGTGGGGGCTGGCGCTGCGCAAGCGCTTCTGCCGCAAGTTCAACTTCGAGCTGCAGGCGGCGGCGACCGAGGACGCCATCGTGCTGTCGCTATCGACGAGCCACAGCTTCCCGCTGGAGGAAGTCGGGCGCTACCTGCATTCCGCCACTGCGCTCGACGTGCTGATCCAGGCGCTGCTCGATGCGCCGCTCTTCAACGTGCGCTGGCGCTGGAACGCGACCACCTCGCTCGCGCTGCCGCGCTTCGTCGGCGGACGAAAGGTTGCGCCGCAGTTGCAGCGCATGCGGTCGGAAGACCTGCTCGCTTCGGTATTCCCCGACCAGGTGGCCTGCGCAGAAAACCTCGCCGGTGCGCGCGAGATTCCGGAGCACCCTCTGGTCGCGCAGACGCTCCAGGATTGCCTCTACGACGCGATGGACGCCGAAGGCTGGCTGCGGTTGCTGCGTCGCATGGAATCGGGCGAAGTGCAGATCGTGGCGCGCGATCTCCCCGCGCCCTCGCCGCTCGCGGCGGAAGCGCTCAACGCGCGACCCTATGCCTTCCTCGACGATGCGCCTCTGGAAGAGCGTCGCACGCAGGCGGTTCAGAGTCGCCGCTATGTCGATCCGGAAAGCGCCGACGATCTCGGCAGTCTCGATCAGGAGGCGATCGACAGCGTGCGCGAGGAGGCATGGCCTCACGTGCGCGGCGTCGACGAGATGCACGAGGCGCTGAATGCGCTCGGTGTCGTCACAGACAGCGAAGCATCGGCGAATGCGGACTGGCCCGCATGGCTCGGCGCGCTCGCGCAATCGGGGCGCGCGACATGTCTTTCGATGCCAGCCGGCGGCCTGTGGGTAGTGGCTGAACGCCTCGCGCAGATCGCGATGCTTTATCCCGACGCCTCGATGCAGCCGCCCATCCAAGCACCGGCCGAGTACGCGCAGGTGAGCGGCGGCGCGGACGATGCGCTGCGCGAACTGCTGCGCTCGCGCTTGACCGGCCTGGGGCCGATGACCGCACCCGCGCTCGCGGCCCAGCTTCAGCTTCCACAGGCGCGCATCGATGCGGCCCTCTCCGCGTTGCAGAGCGAGGGCTATGTACTGCAAGGCCGCTTCACGCCGGCCACTGAGACCACTGAATGGTGCGAACGGCACCTGCTGGCCCGCATCCACCGCTACACGCTCAAGCGTCTGCGGCGGGAGATCGAGCCGGTCGAGCCGCGCGACTTCGCGCGATTCCTGTTCGATTGGCAGCACGTCGCACCGGAGAGCCGCGTGAGTGGTCCCGATGCGCTCGCGGGCATCCTGGCGCAACTCGAAGGCTATGAAGCGCCCGCCGCAAGCTGGGAGCCCGAGCTGCTGCCCGCGCGGGTGAAGGACTACACGCCGGCGTGGCTCGACGACCTCTGCACCGCGGGCCGAACGCTATGGACGCGCCTGCGTCCGCCCGCGCTCGACGGACGACCCGGCGGCGGCGGTGCGTCGCTGCGGTCCACGCCGGTGCTGCTGCTGCCACGCCGCACGGCCGCGCTGTGGACGGGTCTTGCGCCCGCGCCGGTGGACGATGCAGCATTGAGCTCGCGTGCGCAGCGCCTTGCTGCGTTCCTGAAAGAGCACGGCGCATCCTTCTTCGACGAGATGTTGCACGGCACGCGGTTGCTCGGCACCGAGCTGGAAGATGCACTCAGCGAACTCGTCGTGCGTGGCCGCGCACACTGCGACAGCTTCGCGGGCCTTCGTGCCTTGCTGATTCCGCCATCCAAGCGCGCCTCGACGCACGCACGTCGTCGCCGTCGCACATCGCTGTTCGGCATCGAGGACGCAGGCCGTTGGTCGCTGGTGCGCCAACGCACGACGGCGGCCGACGAGGTCGCAAGCGGCGCGGTCGAGCAGGTCGCGCGCATCCTGTTGCGGCGCTACGGCGTGGTGTGCTGGCGCGTGCTCGAACGCGAAGCGACGTGGCTTCCGCCTTGGCGCGATCTGGTGCGCGCCTATCGGCGGCTCGAAGCGCGCGGCGAGATCCGCGGCGGACGCTTCATCGCTGGCGTGGCTGGCGAGCAGTTCGCGCTGCCCGAGGCCATCGGCCTGATGCGCGAAGTGCGGCGTCGGCCCGCGGACGGCCATCTGATCTGCCTGGCGGCGACCGATCCTGCGAACCTGCTCGGCACCGTCGTACCCGGCCCGAAGATCGCGCGCGTGCCGGGTTCGCGCGTGGTGTTTCGCGATGGTGTGCCGCTCGCGACCAGCGTGGCCGGCACGGTCGAGATGCTGGTGCCGCTCGCGCCTTCCGAAGCGCAGGCCGTGGCGCGCGCGCTCATATCGGAGCCATCCATGCGCTTCGCCGAGCTTGCCGCGCAGGCATCGGACTGACCCGCCGCTGACGACCGGCGTGCGTCCGGCAAGAAACCGGACCGCTGTCTATGATCGCCGTCTGCCCAGCGTACGGAGAGTCTTTTCATGAGCATTCCCACCACCCGCCTCGGCCGCACCGGCCTCACCATGTCCCGGCTTGCACTCGGCACGATGACCTTCGGCCTGCAGACCGACGAGGCCGTGTCGCACCAGATCCTCGACCGTGCGACCGAAGCCGGCATCAACTTCCTCGATACGGCCGACGTGTATCCGCTCGGCGGAAACTGGGAGACCGCCGGCCGCACCGAGGAGATCATCGGCCGCTGGCTGCGCGCCAAGGGCAACAGCCGGCGCAGCGAATTCATCATCGCGACCAAGGCGGCGAACAAGGTCGGGCCCCAGAGCTGGGACCAGGGCAATTCGCGCAAGCACCTGCTGGATGCGATCGATCTGTCGCTCAAGCGGCTGCAGACGGACTACGTCGATCTCTACCAGCTCCACCATGACGACCGCGAGACGCCGCTCGACGAAAGCCTGGAGGCGCTCGACGTGATCGTGCGTTCGGGCCGCGCTCGCTACATCGGTGTGTCGAACTTCCTCGCCTACCGGCTCGCACGCGCGATCGGTCGCGCCGAGCTGAACAAGCTCACGCGGGTCGTGTCGGTCCAGCCGCGCTACAGCCTGCTCTTCCGTGAAATCGAGCGTGAGTTGCTGCCGCTGGCGGCCGAGGAAGGTTTGGGCGTGATCCCCTACAACCCGCTGGCGGGTGGCCTGCTCACCGGCAAGTACAAGGCCGGCGCGAAGCCGGAGGACAACACGCGCTTCACGCTCGGGACCGCGGGCTCGATGTACCAGGACCGCTACTGGAACGAGCGGTCCTTCGGGACCGTCGCCCAGCTGCACAAGCTGGCTGACGAAGCGGGCGTGCCGCTTTCGACGCTGGCGGTGGCATGGGTGATGGCGAATCCGCTCATCAGCGCACCGCTGCTGGGTGCGAGCCGGCCGGAGCAGCTCGATGCGACGATCGCGGCCGCCGACTACAAGCTCGATCCGGCGCTGAAACAGAAGCTCGACGAGCTGACAGCCGAATACCGCAAGGGCGACGCGCCCCGTTGATCGATCAGGCCGGCGTTTTTGCCGGTTGTGCGTTGACCGGCTACACAGGCCGGCGCGCATAGCGCTGCGCCAGCACGGCGCAGACCATGAGCTGCATCTGGTGGAACAACATCAGCGGCAGCACGATCGCGCCGACGGCGTGCGATGCGAAGAGGACCTTCGCCATCGGAATGCCGCTCGCGAGGCTCTTCTTCGAGCCGCAGAACACGATCGTGATCTGGTCGGCCATGTCGAAGCCCAGAGCGCGGCCGGCCCAGGCAGTGATGGCGAGCGCCAGTCCAAGAATCACCGCGCAGACCACGAGCAGCCCGACCAGTGCAGACACGGGCACCTGCTTCCAGAGACCTTCGATCACCGCGGCGCTGAAGGCGGTGTAGACCACGAGCAGGATCGAGCCGCGATCCACCAGCGTGAGCACCGAGGCGCGCTTCTTGATCCAGCCGCCGATCCACGGCCGCATCAGATGGCCCGCCACGAAGGGCACCATCAGCTGCAGCAGGATGCGGCCCACCGCATCGAGCGATGCACCGGCAGCGCCATGCTGCACGACGATCAGGTTCACGAGCAGCGGTGTGACGAAGACGCCGAGCAGCGTCGATGCGGAAGCGCTGCACACGGCAGCAGGAATGTTGCCGCGCGCCATCGACGTGAAGGCGATCGCCGATTGCACCGTGGCCGGTAGCACGCAGAGGAAGAGCACCCCCGTGTAGAGCTCGGGCGTGACGAGCGGCGTCAGGACCGGCTTGAGCACGAGGCCGAGCACCGGGAACATCACGAAGGTCGCCGCGAACACCAGCACGTGCAGCCGCCAGTGCGTGATGCCGCCGAGGACTGCCTCGCGCGAGAGCTTCGCGCCGTGGAGGAAAAACAGCAGGCCGATCGCGACCGTGGTGAGGCGCTCGAAGAAGTGCGCGACGCCGCCGCTGGCTGGCCAGAGGCTGGCAAGGGCGACGACGACCACCAGGGCGATCGTGAAGTTGTCGGGGAGGTAGCGTGAACGGGCCATGGGTCGGGATTGGACGCGCTTCGGATTCAAAAGAGAAATGGATTTATCTGATAGATCTATGATCCGGCTGCATGAGCCTCAATGTGACCCTCCGGCAGCTTCGTGTCTTTCAGGCGGTGGCCGAGGGGCGCAACTTCAGCCGCGCCGGGGACCGCGTCGGGCTCACCCAACCAGCGGTGAGTCGCGCGATCGTCGAGCTCGAATCGCAGCTCGGCCTCAAGCTCCTGGACCGCACGACGCGCGAAGTCGTGCTGACCGAGGCAGGGCAGTCACTCGCGCTTCGGCTCGACCGGGTGCTCGACGAGCTCGATCAGACGCTGGCCGAAGTGCATGGCATGGCCGGCGCGCGGCGCGGCAAGGTGCGGGTCGCGAGCAGTCCGACGCTGTCGGCCAATCTCATGCCCGCGTGCATCGCCGAGTGCACCCGGCGCGACCCGGAAATCGAGGTGGTGCTGCTCGACCGCATCCAGCAGGACGTGCTCGACAGCGTGCGCGCGGGCGAGGTCGATTTCGGCGTGGTGGTCGAGCCCCCTGTGGCGGACGACCTGCATTGCGAGGCCATCCTAGACGACCCCTTCTGCCTGGTGATGGCGCCTGGTCACCGGCTGGCGGAAAAGACCTCTGTGCGCTGGCCGATGTTGGATGGCGAGCCGCTGGTGCTGCTCGACCACGCCTCGGGCAGCCGCCGGCTCATCGACGAGGCCCTTGCGAGAAACGGCGCGCGCTGCGAAGTGCGCCAGCAGGTCGGTCACCCCACCACCGCGTTCCGGATGGTCGAGCAGGGCATCGGCATCAGCGTCATGCCCGCGATGGCGATGCCGCCGATGGGCCTGCCGGCACTGGTCGTGCGGCCGCTGCTGCCGAAGATCCAGCGCTCGATCATGCTGGTGCACCGGCGCAACCGCGCGCCTTCGCCGCTCGCGCAGCGCGTATGGGCGCTGATCCGCGAAGTGGCGGTGCAGCGCCCGAATCGCTGAAGTGCGTCAGGCGGTGGTTGCCGCGTGGTCCTGCGGCTTCTCTTCCCGGCCGTCCGGGTGCTTCGCGAAGCGCGCCGGATCGCTGCCGTGCACGGGGGCTTCGTCCTTCCATGGCCAGCCGCCGAACTGGGTGCGGCGGTAGTCGGCCATCGCCTGTGCGATCTCCGCGGGCGTGTTCATCACGAAGGGGCCGTATTGCGCCACTTGCTCGCCGATCGGGCGGCCCTGCAGCACCAGGAACTCGCTCACTTCATCGCTGTTGTGCAGTTCCACCGCGACATCGGCGCGCAGTTCGATGGCGGCGCGCGCATTCACGTCCTGCCCGGCGATGTTGACGGACCGGCCCTTGAAGAAATAGAGCGTGCGGCGCGTGCCGTTGCCGGTTGCGGCGGGTAGTGTCCAGCGTGCGCCGGGCTCCATCCGCAGCGTCCAGATCGCGACGTCGGCGTCCGGCTGCGCTGCCCAGGAATCCGGCGGCGGCGCGAGCGGACCCCCTTCACCCGGAGCGCCGTCGACCGGCCCGATCTTGCCGGCGATGCATGCGACTTCGGTCTTGCGGCCCTCGCCGTCGGTCGCGGTGAAGCGCGGGACGTCCTCGGCCCAGAACATCGTGAAATGCGGGTCGGCCATCTTGTTGCGCGCCGGCAGGTTCAGCCAGATCTGGAAGAGCTCCAGTGGGTTGGGCTCTTTCGGATCGAGCAGCGGGAACATCTCCGAGTGCACGATCCCCTTGCCCGCAGTGAGCCACTGCACATCGCCACCGCCGAAGCGCGCGGCGGCGCCCAGCGAATCGGAATGGTCGATCAGGCCGCGGCGCACGATCGTCACCGTCTCGAAGCCCCGGTGCGGGTGCCCCGGAAAGCCGGGCACGGTGGTGCCGTGGTACATGCTCCAGCCGTCCTTGCGGCTGAAGTCCTGGCCGATGTCCCGGCCGGCTAGCGGCGCGTCCGGCCCCATCTGCGCGTTGCCGCGCGGATAGGCGTCGTCGTGATAGGCGCAGAAAAGGAAGGGATCGATCGTCTCCCACGGGAATCCGAGGGCCTTGATCTGGACGATGGGGCTGGTGGTGGTCATTGCGCTGACTTCCTGAGAGTGGTGCCCCGTCCGGTCCGACAGGGCGATGCATGGCATATGGGGGCACCCCGCCTGCGGGAAAGTACCCGCACGCGGGACGGTGTGGACTCGTTCGTGCAACGCGCGCTGTGGGAATGCGCCTACGCGGATGCCTGACTGTCGGCCTACAAGGGTTCCCGCTGCTCCTTCTCCAGAATCGCCGGCAGCATCAACCGATCAGGGAAGACCATGGACGTTGCATTGGATGAAGAGCTGACCGCCCTAGAGGCCGCCAGGGCCACGGCGACGCGGTCGCGTGAACTCGCTCAGGACCGGATCGTGCGGGCCTTTCGTTCCCAGCTGGAAGGCGCCGGCCCCGGCCCGTCCGACGCGGACGTGCAGTCCTTCGCGCGCTTCGCGCTGGTGGAGAAGGCGCTCCAGAAGGAGGTGCACGGCCTCGCGGAACTCATCGGCCTGGAGCGGCTTGCCGAGGCGCCCGAAACCGTTCAATAACGGTCAGTGATGGTGCCCGTGCTCGCCATGCACGTGGCGATGGGCAATTTCTTCTTCCGTGGCGGTGCGCACGCCCGTCACGGTCATGCTGAACTTCAGTGCCTTGCCGGCGAGCGGATGGTTGCCGTCGAGGATCACCTGCGGGCCCTTGATCTTCACGACGGTGAAGATCTGCGGTTCGCCCTGGTCGTTGCGCCCTTCGAGCTGGCCGCCGACCTTCACGCCGGGCGGGAAGTCGCTCTTGTCGATCGTGCGCACGAGTGATTCGTCACGCGGGCCGAAGGCGTCCTCGGGCGCCAGGTTGAGCGTCGCCTGAAAGCCGGCTTCCTGGCCGTCGAGCGCCGCCTCGATCTTCGGGAAGGTGTTCTCGTAGCCGCCATGCAGATAGACCATGGGGTTGCGGCCCTCGTCGATCAGTTTCTGGGTGGTGGCGTCGGACACCTTGTAGCGCAGGGTGACGACGGCGTCTTTCTGGATCTTCATATTGGGTGATGGCTGACTGCTGTAGACGGCGGGCAGCATAAAGGAACCCGCCGCTGGCGCTCGCCCCGACGCGCCATGCCCCTTCTTTTCGCGTCCGCCTCCCCAGCGGGCGAAACCCCCCGTTTCGGCTTTATCGGCAACTTCTTTACTTTCTTTAAGTGCCGGGTCCGTGTGCTTGCGTGTGCACCTGTTCTCAGTTCTGAGAACTTAATTCGCAGTTGATGTGTTGGTTATAGGCCTAAGTGACTACAAAATCCAACGCCAAATCCAACAATTTGTATCTTTAGTAAACATCAACAAGAGACCTGGAATGAATCGAGTCCATCGCATCGTTTTCAACCGCGCCAAAGGCGTTTGCCAAGCCGTTTCGGAGGTCGCTACGGCGGCTCGTGGGGGAATCGGAGGAACATCCAGCGCAGCCATTGAGCTGCCGCGGATGTCGGTGCTTGCTTCCGCGTGTGTGCTGGCCTTTGCTGCTATGGCGGGCGGAAGTGCGTGGGCGGCTGGCGGCAACGGAGGCACAGGTACGACGAGTGCCGCCGCAGGAACCGGCGGCACCACCGCACAAGGTGGCGACGGCTCGGCGGCCTCGGGAATCGGTAGCGGCGGCGGTGGCGGTGGCGTCATGAGCAGCGGCGCCGGTGCGAATGGCGGTGCGGGCGCGAGCGGCGGCCTGGGAACCGCCGCCGGCGGAACCGGCGGCGCGGTCACGACGACCTACACCACCGGCAACAGGACCGTGAACACGGTGACCACGGGCCAGAGCGGCGGTGCCGGGACGGACTCGCGGACTTCCGGAAACACACGGGTCGATGGCGGCGCGGGCGGCGGTGGTGGTGGCGGGGCGGGCGTCGTTTCCACAACCACCGGCACGTTGACGATCAGCAGCACGCTGTCGGGTGGCAGCGGCGGCGCCGGTGGCGCGGCCGGCGCGCGCAAGGCGGGCGCCTATGGCCGTGGGGGCGGCGGCGGCGGTGGCCAGGGTGGTACCGGCTTGCTTTCGGCCAGCGGTGGCAGCGTGACCGTCAGCGGGACGGTCAGGGGCGGCAGCGGCGGCGCGGGCGGCAGCGCGACGAGCGGCAACGGCGGATCCGGCGGCGCGGGTGGCACGGGTATCGAAATCGCGGGCGCGCGCACGCTGACCAACACGGGGACGATCCAGGGCGGCGCCGGCGGAGCCGCCGGCGCGTCGAGCCAGGGCGGAAGCGCGGGCCAGGCCGGCGCTGGCGGCGTGGCCATCAAGGCCAGCGGCGGCGTGACCGTCATCAACAGCGGGACCATTTCCGGCGGGCTCGACGGATCCGGCGGCAATCGTGCCGATGCGATCCAGTTCTCCGGCAGCGGGAACACGCTCGAACTTCAGTCGGGTTCGACCATCACCGGCAATGTCGTGGCGACTTCGGGCGGCACGGACCGTCTCGTCCTGGGAGGCTCGACGAGCAGCACATTCAACGTCGGCAACATCGGCCCGGCGGCGCAGTACCGCAACTTCGCGAGTTTCGCCAAGACGGGCACCAGCACCTGGACGCTGAGCGGCACCACGACCGCGGTCACGCCCTGGACGGTCCAGGCCGGCACGTTGGCCATCGGCGCGGACGCCGCCCTGGGTGCGACCTCCGGCGTGTTGACGCTGGATGGCGGCGCGCTCAACACCACGGCCACCTTTACCTCGACCCGGGCGGTGACGCTTGGCGCCGCAGGCGGGACGGTCAACACGAACAACGCAACCACCCTGACGCTCGGCGGAACGGTGTCGGGCACCGGAAGCCTGACCAAGCAGGGCACCGGCACGCTGGTGCTCACCGGCACCGACAACTACGCAGGTGGCACCACCATTTCGGCCGGCACGCTGCAGATCGGCAGCGGCGGCACCAGTGGCGCGATCACGGGCAATGTCACCGACAACGGCGTGCTGGCCTTCAACCGCTCCGACGCGACTACCTTCGCCGGCACCATCTCGGGCAGCGGTTCCGTGCAGCAGACCGGAACCGGCCGCACGACGCTGAGCGGCACCAACAGTTATTCGGGCGGCACCTCGGTCACGGCGGGCACCCTGTCCGTCGCGGCGGATGGCGCACTCGGCAACACCACCGGCGGCGTGACGCTGAACGGTGGCACGCTCAACACGTCGGCCACTTTCACTTCAGCCCGCGCGGTGACCCTCGGCGCTTCGGGCGGCACGATCGACACCGACAGCGCGACCACGCTGACCCTCAGCGGCGTCGTGTCCTCGACTGGCCGGTTGACCAAGCAAGGCAACGGCACGTTGGTCCTTAGCGGTACCAACACCTACAGCGGCGGCACATCGATCAATGCAGGCGTGTTGTCGGTCGGCAGCAATACAAATCTCGGCAACACCACCGGCGGCGTGACGCTGAATGGCGGCACGCTCAATACCACAGCCCCTATCACTTCGGCCCGCGCGGTGACCCTCGGCGCCTCGGGTGGCACGATCGACACCAACACCGCGACCACGCTGACGCTCAGCGGCGTAGTGTCTGGCGGCGGACGCCTGACCAAGCAGGGCGCCGGCACGTTGGTGCTCACCGGTACGGACACCTACACCGGCGGCACCACCATCTCCGCAGGCACCTTGCAGCTCGGCGCGGGCGGCACCACGGGTTCCATCGTCGGTGATGTCTCCAACTCGGGCGCGCTCGTCTTCAATCGTTCCAACGCGGTCACCTACGCGGGCGTCGTGTCCGGCACCGGCAGCGTGACCAAGCAAGGCGCGAACACGCTGACCCTCACCGGCAACAACAATTACACCGGCGGCACGACCATCTCGGGCGGCACGCTGCAGGTTGGCAGCGGCAGCGGCAGCACCAGCGGCGCGATCACGGGCAACGTCACCGACAACGGCGCGCTCGTGTTCAACCGTTCGGACAGCTCGACTTTCACCGGAGACATCAGCGGCACGGGCTCGGTGACCAAGCAAGGTACCGGCACCCTGGTGCTGACCGGCAACACCAGCCACACCGGCGGCACCACCGTTTCCGCCGGCACGCTCCAGATCGGCAACGGCGGCATCAGCGGCGCGGTCGCGGGCAACATCACCGACAACGGCATCGTGGCCTTTGATCGTGCCGATCCGACGACCTTCGCGGGGACCATCTCCGGCAGCGGGTCGGTGCAGCAGATCGGGACCGGCCGCACGACGCTGACGGGCACCAACACCTACTCGAGCGGCACCACGATCACCGCCGGCACGCTGTCCGTCTCAGCCGATGCAAACCTCGGCAGCACCGCCCCCACCGGCGGCGTGACGCTGAACGGTGGCACGCTCAACACCACAGCCAGCCTCACCTCGGCCCGCGCGGTGAGCGTCGGTGCGTCCGGCGGTGCGATCGACACCGACAACACGACCACGCTGACGCTCGGCGGCGCAGTCTCGGGCTCGGGCAGTCTGACCAAGCAGGGCAGCGGCACGCTGGTGCTTACCGGCACGGACGCCCACACCGGCGGAACCACCATCGCGGCGGGCACCTTGCAGGTGGGCGCCGGCGGCACCACCGGCTCGATCAACGGCAACGTGACCAACAACGGCACGCTGGTCTTCAACCGAAGCGATTCGATCACCTATGCGGGCGCCGTGTCCGGCACCGGCAGCGTGACCAAGCAAGGCGCGAACACGCTCATCCTCACCGGCAACAACAACTACACCGGCGGCACGACCATCTCGAGCGGCACGCTGCAGGTTGGCAGCGGCAGCACCAGCGGAGCGATCACGGGCAACGTCATCGACAACGGCGCGCTCATCTTCAACCGCTCCGACGACTCGACCTACGCCGGCGTGATCTCCGGATCGGGCACGGTGACCAAGCAAGGCGCCGGTACGCTGGTGCTCACGGGCGACAGCAACTACGGCGGCACGACCACCATCTCGGCCGGCACGCTGCAGCTCGGCAACGGCGGCACCAGCGGCTCGATCACGGGCAACGTGACCAACAACGGCGCACTCGTCTTCAATCGCTCCAATGACTCGACGTACGCCGGCGTGATCTCCGGATCGGGTTCGGTGACGAAGAGCGGTTCCGGCACCACCACGCTGACGGGCAGCAATGTCTACACCGGCGCCACGACCATCAACGGCGGCACGCTGCGCGTGGACGGCTCGTTGGCGGGCACGATCGTCGGCGTCGCCAACAGCGGCACGCTGTCCGGCACAGGCTCGATCGCCGGTCCGGTGAATGTCGCCAGCGGCGGTGCACTGCAGGGCTCCGCCGGCCAGACGCTGACCACCGGCTCGCTCGCGCTGGCGAGCGGTTCGAGCATCAATGCCGCACTGGGCACCCCGAGCAGCCAGGCGCTGTTCCAGGTCAACGGTGCGCTGACGCTGGACGGGCAGGTCAACGTGACCGATCTCGGCGGCTTCGGCGCCGGCGTGTATCGCCTCATCAACTACACCGGCGCACTGACGAACAACGGCCTGGATGTCGGCACCGCGCCGGCAGGCTCGGCGCTGACGGTCCAGACCGCGGTGGCCCAGCAGGTGAACCTGGTCAACACCGCTGGCCAGAGCCTGAACTTCTGGGACGGTGCCAACACGGCCGCCTTCAACAACGGCGTGGTCAACGGCGGTTCCGGCACCTGGACCGCGAACGGCAACAACTGGACCACGCAGGACGGCTCGATGAACGCCCCGCAGGCCACGCCCGGCTACGCGGTGTTCCAGGGCCCGTCCGGCACGGTCACGGTCGACAACACCCAGGGCGCGATCAGCGTCACGGGCATGCAGTTCGCGACCGACGGCTACGTGCTCAACGGCGACCCGGTCACCCTCAGCGGCTCGCAGGCCATCATCCGCGTGGGCGACGGCAGCAGCACGCCCGTCACCGCGCGCGTTGATGCCGCGCTCATGGGCAACGCGAAGCTCGAGAAGACCGACACCGGCACCTTGGTGCTCACCGCTGCCAACGGCTACACCGGTGGCACGCTCATCTCGGGCGGCACGCTGCAACTGGGCAACGGCGGCACGAGCGGCTCCATCGTCGGCGACGTGACCAACAACGGCACCCTTGCCTTCAACCGCAGCGATGCAGCGACCTTCGCGGGCGCCATCACCGGCAGCGGCGCGGTCAAGCAGATCGGCAGCGGCACCACCACGTTGACCGGCACCAACGACTACACCGGCGGCACGGTGATCTCCGCCGGCACGCTGCAACTGGGCAATGGCGGCACGAGCGGCTCCATCACCGGCGACGTGACCAACAACGGCGCCCTCGCTTTCAACCGCAGCGATGCGGTGACCTTCGCCGGCGCCATCACCGGCAGCGGCGCGGTAAACCAGGTCGGCAGCGGCACCACGACGCTCACGGGTACCAACACCTACAGCGGTGGCACCACCATCACCGCGGGCAAGCTGGTCGGCGCTGCGGGCAGCCTGGGCACCGGTGCGATCGTCGACAACGCGGCGCTCGAAATCCGCCAGGCAAGCAACGCCGTGATGGCCAACGCGATCTCCGGCAACGGCAGCATCACGAAGACGGGCGCAGGGGCGTTGAACTACACCGGCAACGGCAGTGCCTTCACCGGCTCGACGCTGGTGAGCGCCGGCACGCTGGCGGTGAACGGCTCACTCGGCGGCACGCTCACGATGGCAAGCGGCACCACGCTCAAGGGCAACGGGACGGTCGGCACGACGGTCGTGCAGTCCGGCGCGACCGTCGCACCCGGCAACTCCATCGGCCTGCTCAACGTGGCTGGCAACATGACGCTGGCGCAAGGCTCGACCTACCAGGTCGAGGCAGCAGTCGATGGCCGCAGCGACCAGATCCGTGCCACCGGCACCATCACCCTGCAGGGCGGTGCGCTCGCTGTGTTGGCCGACGGCAACTGGAACCCGACGTCGAGCTATTCGATCCTGAACGCAACTGGTGGCGTCATCGGCACCTTCGGCAGCGTCACGACCAACTTCGCGTTCCTGGACACCTCGCTGAGCTACGACGCCAAGGGCGTGACGCTGAGCCTGAAGCGCAACGACGTGAGCTTCTCGTCGGTCGCCACGACTGACAACGAACGCGCCTCCAGCACGGCCGTTCAGGCCGCGGCCACTGGCACGTTGTTCGATGCGGTGGTCCAGCTCGATGCACCGACCGCGGCACGCGCCTTCCGCCAGCTCACCGGCGAGGTCCACGCTTCGGTGAAGTCCGCGACCATCGAGGACAGCCGCTTCGTCCGCGACGCGAGCCTCGACCGCACCCGGCTGGCTCAGGGCGGCGTCGCTGCTCCGGCTGACCTGAACGGCAAGAACGGCGTCTGGGCCCGCACCTTCGGTTCGTGGGGCGATATGCGCAGCGATGGCAATGCCAGCACCGTGGACCGCTCCACGAGCGGCATCCTGATCGGCGGCGACACGCAAGTCGGCGACGACTGGCGCGTGGGCGTGCTCGGCGGCTACAGCCGGGCCAACGTCGACGTGCATTCGCTCAACTCCTCGGCCAGCAGCGACAGCTACCACCTTGGCGTCTACGGCGGCAAGCAGTGGGGTGCACTCGGCCTGCGCGCCGGTGCTAGCTACACCGACAGCAGCATCGACACCAGCCGCGTCGTGGCCTTCACCGGCTTTGCCGACCTGCCGACCGCGAGCTACAAGTCGCAGACCGCGCAGGCCTTCGGCGAACTCGGCTGGCGCATCGAGGCCGGCACGGGCGCGATCGAGCCCTTCGCAGGCCTCGCGTACGTCAACCTGCATACCGACGACTTCGCGGAGCGCGGCGGCACGGCTTCGCTGCACGGTGGCGGTGGCAGCACCGATACCACCTTCAGCACGCTGGGCGTGCGCGGCAGCAACAACGTCGACGTCGGCAGCATGAAAGCGACGGTGCACGGCATGATCGGCTGGCGCCACGCCTTCGGCGATGTGTCGTCGACCTCGTCGCTCGCACTCGCAGCGCAGCCGGCGGCCTTCACCGTGGCCGGCGTGCCGCTGGCGAGGAACGTCGCGGTCGTCGAAGGCGGCCTCGACCTCACGCTGAAGCCGAACCTCACGCTGGGTATTTCCTACATCGGCCAGTTCGGCAACAGCGTGGAAGACCACGGCGTGAAGGCCGACCTGGTCTGGAAGTTCTAAGCCCGCGAGGGACACATAGGCCGGCGGCAGCTCTTCGGGCTGCGCCGGCCTTTTCATGTCGATGTGAAATCCCACAGCGCGCCGCGGATTGCGCCTATGCGGTGGCTGAGTGCGGCAAGCCAGAGTGGCCACAATGCCCTCTCCTATCCGGAGCTGCCGATGAATACGCCTACGACCCCAGCGACCGCAGACGTTCCTGCCAGCGGCGAGCGCTGGTGGTCCAAGCTGGGCCCGGGGCTGATCACCGGCGCCGCCGACGACGATCCGAGCGGCATCGCGACGTATTCGCAGGCCGGCGCGCAGTTCGGCTACGCGCTCGGCTGGACAGTGGTGCTGACCTATCCGCTGATGGTGGGCATCCAGCTCGCCAGTGCCCGCATCGGTCGCGTGACCGGACGCAATCTCACCGAGAACTTCGCGCGCTTCTGCCCCGGCTGGATCGTGGCCTGCCTCGTGGTGCTGCTGCTGGTCGCGAACGTCATCAACCTCGCGGCCGACCTGAGCGCGATGGGCCACGCCACCGCACTGGTGATGCCGAACCATCCGGCGTGGTACGCGGCCGGCTTCGGCATCGTCTCGCTGCTGCTGCAGGTGTTCGTGCCGTACGACCAGTACGTGCGCGTCCTCAAGTGGCTGACGCTGTCCCTCTTTGCGTACGTCGGGGTGGTGCTCGCCGTCGATGTGGACTGGGGCGCCGCGGCGCGAGGCGTCTATGCGCCGCCGATGCAGTGGAATCGCGAGTTCGTGACCACCGTGGTGGCCATCCTCGGCACCACCATCAGCCCGTACCTCTTCTTCTGGCAGGCCTCGCAGGAGGTCGAAGAGATCCGGCGCATACCGGAAGACAAGCCGCTGCGCCGTGCGCCCGAGCAGATTCGGCGGCAATTGCGCCGGCTGCGCATCGACACCGTGGCCGGGATGGGTTTCTCGAACCTCATCGCCTTCTTCATGATCACGGCCACCGCCGCGACCCTGCACGCGCACGGACAGACCCACATCGAGACCACCGAACAGGCGGCAGCCGCGCTGCGGCCCATCGCGGGCGATGCAGCCTTCCTGCTCTTCGCACTGGGTATCGTCGGCACCGGCATGCTCGCGCTGCCGGTGCTTGCCGGATCCGCGGCCGATGCGGTTGCGAGCTACTTCCACGTGCGCAAGGGACTGAATCTCACGCTCTCGCAGGGCCGCAGCTTCTACGGCATCCTCTCGGCGGCGATGGGGCTCGGCATTGCCGTGAGCCTCTCTGGGCTCGATCCGATTGCCGCGCTCGTGGGCGCCGCGGTGATCAACGCGGTGATTGCCGTGCCGGTGATGGTCGCGGTGATGATCGCGGCCTCCAGCCCGAAGGTGATGGCCGGCATCGTGCTGTCACTCAAATGGAAGGTGCTCGGCTGGCTCGCCACGGCGGCAATGGCGGCCGCTTCGATCGCTCTGCTGGTGACCTCGATCATGTGAGCCAACGGAGAGTAGGCTCCGCGCTGTATATTCATCCAGCGCGATGCTCCCCTCCTCCCCCGATCCATCCACTGACGAAGATCCGCCGACGGCACTCACCGTTTCGGTGAAGACGCTGTGCGCCTTCGCCGCGAAGGCGGGTGATCTCGACCTGCGCTTCGTGCCGGTGCCGAGCGCCCAGGAGGGGCAAGGCGGCCATCGCCTGGTGCAGAACCGCCGGGGGCCCGCCTATGAAAGCGAAGTCATCCTTGAAGCGTCGTGGAGCCGCCTGACGGTCCGTGGTCGTGCCGACGGCTACGACCCGCACCGCCAGCGCGTCGAGGAAATCAAGACCTTCCGGGGCGAGTTCGCCGCGATCAAGTCCAACCACCGCGCACTGCACTGGGCTCAGGCAAAGACCTATGCATGGATGCTCTGCGAACGCGACGAGCACCAGCGCATCGGCGTGGCGCTGGTGTACCTGGACCTGGACAGCGAAGAGGAAACCGTGCTGGAGGAGACCTGCACGCGTGATGAGCTGCGCGCGCACTTCGAGACCTTGTGCGGTCGCTATCTCGACTGGGCCGCGCAGGAGGCAAGGCACCGGGCAGACATCGACGAGGCGCTCGCGGTGCTTGCTTTCCCTCACGGTGACTTCCGGCCCGGGCAACGCGATCTCGCCGAGGCGGTGTACCGCGCAGCCGCCTCGGACCGCTGTCTGCTGGCACAGGCGCCAACCGGCATCGGCAAGACGGTGGCGACGCTCTTTCCTCTGCTGAAGGCGCGGCCTACGCGGAAGCTCGACAAGGTCTTCTTCCTTACCGCGAAGACCTCGGGCCGCGCGGTGGCGCTCGATACGCTGCGCACGCTCGGCCGCGAACGCGCCCCTCTTCGCGTGCTCGAACTCGCCGCACGCGAGAAGGCCTGCGAGCATCCCGGACGCGCCTGCAATGGCGACGCATGTCCGCTGGCGCGTGGCTTCTACGACCGCCTGCCCGCCGCGCGTGGCGAGGCAGTCCGATCCGGCTGGCTCGACCGCGTCGAGCTGCGGCGCATCTCGCTGCAGCACGAGGTCTGCCCCTACTACCTCGCCCAGGAGTTGGTCCGCTGGAGCGACCTGATCGTCGGCGACTACAACTACTACTTCGACGGGAGCGCCTTCCTCTATGCACTGACGAAGGAAGAAGACTGGCGCGTCGCCCTGCTCGTCGACGAGGCGCACAACCTGCTGGACCGTGCGCGAGGAATGTATTCGGCGGAACTCGCGTCGGGCGCGATCGATGGCGTGATGGAAAAAGCCCCTGTGCCAATCCGCAAGGCCCTGCGCAGCCTCGATCGCGAATGGCGCCTGCTGCAGCGCGAGCAGATTGCCGCCTACGAGGCGCGCGACGAGATCCCCGAGGCCTTCGCACGTGCGCTGCTGGATGCGGTCGCGGTGATGGCCGAGCACTTCACCGCCCATCCGAACGAGCCGCTCGGCCCGCTCCAGCAGTGCTTCTTCGATGTGCTGCGGTTCGCGCGGCTGGTGGATTCATTCGCGCGGCACTCGGTCTTCGAATGCACGCTGGGTGCGGACGGAGCACGCGTGCTCGTCATCCGCAACCTCGTTCCGGCGCCCTTCCTCTCGGGCCGCTTTGGCGCTTGCGCGTCGGCCACCTGCTTCTCGGGCACGCTCGCGCCCTTCTCGTTCTACCGCGACACGCTCGGGCTTCCGGACGATACGGCGACGCTCGACGTCGATTCGCCCTTCCGCAGCGAGCAGCTCACGGTGCGCGTGGCCATGGATGTGTCGACCCGCTTTCGCGACCGGCCTCGCTCGCTTGCGGCACTGGTGGACATCATTGCGGACCAGTTCGCGCAGCGTCCGGGCAACTACCTCGCCTTCTTCAGCAGCTTCGACTACCTCGCGGATGCATCGGCCGCCTTCGCCGACCGTCATCCCGACGTGCCGACATGGGCCCAGTCGCGCGGCATGCGCGAGGCGGACCGCGATGCCTTCCTCGCGCGCTTCAGGCTGGGCGGCCAGGGCATCGGCTTCGCGGTACTCGGCGGTGCCTTCGGCGAGGGCATCGACCTGCCGGGCGATCGGCTCGTCGGGGCCTTCGTCGCGAGCCTCGGCCTGCCGCAGCACAACGAGCCCAACGAGGTCATGCGCGAACGCATGGAAGCGCTCTTCGGCGACGGCTACGAATACACCTACGTCTATCCCGGCCTGCAGAAGGTGGTGCAGGCCGCCGGCCGCGTCATTCGCACCGAGACGGATGCGGGCGTGCTCTACCTGCTCGACGATCGGTTCGCCAGACAGGAGATCCGCGAGCTGCTGCCGGCGTGGTGGCGCGTGCAGCCGATGTTCGCGTCAGAAGTCGGCACCGCGCCGCGCGGCGGTCCGCCCGATCTTGCGCAGCTTGGCCGATAGCTGCACCTGCGTTTCGAGCTCGCGCTGCCACAGCTCGTAGCCCGCGTCGCTCGGATGGAGTCCGTCCCTGGCGTGCATGCGCCGGGGGTGGCGCGCGAAGGGATCATCCTCGCGCTCCTGATAGAGCGAGACGCAAAGCGCGCCGTTGGCCCGCGCCACCTCCGAGACGATCGCATTCAGCCTGCGCGAGCGGTAGGCCATCCACCAGTCCCACGGCGGCAGGAAAGGCCGCGCATTGCCGAGGTTGCCCGGCGGCATGAACACCACGATGCCTGCCCGCACCCGGGCGCGTTGCGCGACCCGTTCCACGGTGTGCCGCAGGTCACCGAAGCCCGTCATGCGGATCACATCGTTGCCGCCGCCGAGGACCAGCACCGCATCGAAGGGCTCGTCGCCTTCGAGCTGTGCCAGGAAGTTCTCGAAGCGCGCGCCGGGCTGCGCGTGGTTGGTCACCGTGAGCGATGGATTGGCGCGTGACAGCAGCCCCGGAAGGCTGAACTGCGGATCGCTCGCGCCGGCCCCGCTGCCGGTGCTGTCACCGATCACCAGCAGGCGCGAGCCTTCGGCCTCGGCGAATCGGTCGTACGCATGGTCACGGGCTGCCAGTTTCGCGGACCGTGCGAGCCGGAGGGCCGCATAACCTGCCGTCCCAGCTGCAAGTCCGGCCACTAAGGACAGCCCCGTCAAAGCGGCAATGTTTGCGCGTTTCACGCTCGCTCCTTGATTTCGTCTCAAAGCGTAACGGTAGCCGGATCGCGCGCACGTAGGAACCGGCCGAAAGGCCAGCCCCTGTGCGGTCGTGCAAGCGCTCGCTGACTAAGGCCGGCTTGGTCTTCCTACTCACATGGCGCGCGTCGGGCCAACCATGAAGCACCTCATCCACAGAAGGAGTTGCACCATGCCAAGAGGTGACAAGTCGTCGTACACCGACAAGCAGAAGCGTCAGGCCGAACACATCGAAAAGGGCTACGAGCATCGCGGTGTGGCGAAGGGCGAGGCCGAACGTCGCGCCTGGGCGACGGTGAATGCGGAAACCGGTGGCGGCAAGAAGAGCGGCTCCGGCCGCGGCAAGGCCGAGAACCACGCGCCGGCCCACAAGGGTGGACGCCTGGGCGGCGCCGCCTCCGCATCGCGCAGTGCCGCCGAGCGCTCCGCCTCCGCGAAGAAGGCCGCCGCCACGCGCAAGCGCAACGCCGAGCACCGGGGCTGAGTGCCGCCCGCTCAGGCGGTGTCGGCGTCTCGGCGCTTGACGACCTCGCTGAGCTGCAGCTCGATGCGAAACAGCCGTTCGTTAAGGATGGCGGTCTGTAGCCGCAGCGCCTCGATGATTGCGCCGGTCTGCGGATCGGCGGCGTTGGTCGATAGCTGCTGCAGTTCGTGCAGCTTGTTGCGCAGCTCATTGCTCATGGCGGGCCTCCTTGGGGCAATGGTCTGGATCGTAGGGCCGCGAGCCGATTGAGCAAGAGCCTTCAGCCGTGCGGCATCGGCTGCAAGGTCTTCAGGTACAGGAACAGCGCCCGCACGTCGGTATCGCTCATCTCGCGCAGCGAGCCGAAGGGCATGACCTTCACCGCCGTGCCGTCCGGTCGGTTCCCGGTCTTGAACAGGTGCGCGAAGGCTTCAGCGTCGGGGTAGCGCGTCATCACCGTGCCTTCGCCCGGCGTGAGGTTCGCCGCGGGCGGCCAGTCGGGCGGGCCGCCGGGGATCTTTCCGCCGGCGAGCTTCGCCCCGTGGCAGCCGAGGCACATGTTGGCGACATAGGCGCCGTGCGTCGTGGTCACGCCATCGGGGACGGGTTGCTCGGGCGGGCGCGTGTGGTCGATCTTCGCGGCCGCGTCGCGGATCATTCCGAAGCCGTAGAGGACGCGTACCGGCAGCGGGAGTTCGAGCACCGGGCCACCGCCGGGTACCGGCGCGATCTGGCGCAGGTAGGCCACGAGCGAAGCGAGGTCGTCGTCGGTGAAGCGGTTGTAGTCCTCGCTCGGCATGACCATCAGCGCGCGCCCTTGCGGATTGACACCGTGGCGGATCGTTCGCTCCCAGTCCGCCGGTGTGTACCCGACGACGACGCTGCCCGGGCCGGGGCTGATGTTCGGTCCCGCGATGCGCAGGCCTTTGCCGTCATCGACGAACGTGGCGCCGCCTCCGTTGGCGCCATGGCAGTCGACGCAACCGCGCGAGGCGAAGAGATAGCGTCCGCGCTCCACGGCCGCTGCGTCATTGCGGAACGGCACGCCGTTTACCGCGACATCGACTTTGCGCTGCATCTTCGCGCGCCCGATCTGGTCCCCCGCGAAGATCGCGATCGCTGCCAGTGCAATCAGCGCGACGAGCGCGATGACGATGCGCTTGAGCCAGCGGCTGCCCTTCGCGCCGGTCATGCCATCTCCTTCGTCTGTCGGGCCCCGCCGGACATCTTCTGTGCGATCAAGCCGGCCGCCATCTTCAGCTGCAGGCGCAGCCTGGGCTTGTGGCCCCAGGTGCTCGTGACGTCGGTGTGATGCGTCTCCCAGCCTTCAGGGTTGATCGACTGCGTGCCGGCGCCGATCTCGAAATCGAAGCCCGATGGCGTTTCGCCGTAGAACGAGAACGTGCTGTCCGGCGCAGGATGCTGTCCGAGCTCCAGGCTCAGCGGCACCTTGTGAAGACGCGCGCGCTCGAAGGCGAGGCCGATATCGCACAGGCGCTCGGCCTGCAGCATGAAGTGATGCATGCGCTTGCGCAGCGGCATGTCGAAGAGCGCCAGCGAATGGTGCCGCTGGTTGCAGTGCAGGAACACGCCGCGGATGTCCATCGGGCCGACGCGGGTGGCGAGCCGCTCGGTCACGCCGAAGCCGAGCAGGTCGACGTAGAACGCTTCCATGCGTTCGATGTCATGCGACACGAGCACCGCATGGCCAAGGCCGAGATCGCCGGTGCGGAAGCCCTCGGGGAAGGCTGCGGACTTGAATGAAGCGGCCGCACGTTCGGGGCCGGTGAATAGCTCGACGGCGTTGCCGCATGGATCGATGCAGCGATGCAGCCGCTGCACGCGGCGCGCCTGGCAAAGTGTTGCGTCACCCGTCTCTACCGTGCAGCCCGCGGCGTGCAGACGACGTACCAGCCGATCGAGCACGTCTTCGCTGGCGCATTGCAGACCCAGCGCTGCCAGGTCGTCGGCGGCGCCTTCGCGCACGATCAGGCGCTGGGCGGCATCGTCGAGTTGCCAGCCCATGCTGCCGTCCGCATTGGCGACCGGCGCCGGAAGACCCAGCATGTGTTCGCAGAAGGCGGTCCATCGCACGGGACGGCGCACTTCGAAGACCAGATAGCCGAGGCGGAGATCGGGAGACATGGCAAACTCCTCTTCAAATGGGTGGTTCGTTCAAAATTGAATGCGGCGTGCAAAAATGGATGATCTCGTGAATTTTGGTGCTGGGTCAATAGCACCTTTGCCAGAGGCCCTGGCCGAAAGTGTGTGGCGCGCGCGTCCCGGCCTGCTCAAGCGCGAGCGCACCCGGGTGCAGCTCGTTCAGGCGGCGATCCGGGTCTTCGGATCGCGTGGCTATGTCGATGCGACGATGCAGGAGATCGCCGCGGTCGCGGGTGTGACGACTGGCACCGTCTACAACCACTTCAACACCAAGGAGGATGTTGCGCGCGGTGTTGCGATGCTGTTGGCCGACACCCTGTGCCGGCGCATCACCGAAAGTCAGCAAGGCGTGGCCGAAGGCGCGCAGCGCATGGCGATCGGCATACAGCGCTACATCTGGCTTGCCGAGCAAAGCCCTCAATGGGCGCTGATGCTGATGGAGGTTTCGGTGGCCGCGCCCGAAATGCTGACGGAGATCCGCGACTACGTGCTGGCTGACCTTCGCGTGGGCGTGAAGCAGAAGGCGTTCCGCGTGCCGAGCGAGGCGGCGGCGATGGACATGATCAACGGCACGGTGCAGCAGGCGATGCGCTCCGTGGCCCTCGGTGGCGCGTCGGACAAGCATGGGCGCGACGTGGCGACCTGTCTCCTGCGTGGATTGGGCATGGACTGGGCCGCGGCGAAGCAAGTGGCATCCCGGCCGCTGCCGGCCTTTCCGCCGATGGAGGCGGTCGGGGCGCCTGTCGCCAGGAAGGCGACGCGCAAAAGGGCCTAGCCAAGACCGTCGATCGGTTCGTCGAACGACGGATCGCGCCAGTTCAGCAGCTCGGCGAGGCGTCGCGTGACCCATTGCGCCTCGGCGGGCGAGAAGCCTGATCCGGCCGCCGCGAGACCTGCGTGGATCTTCGCAAGGATCTCCTCCTCGGACGGCACCGCGACGTGATGGAGCGTCAGCGCCTGCTGCACGAGATGGTTGGCCAGGTCCTCGCAGACCTCGTAGCGCTCCCGCACCACGGCGAGGGGCTCCGAGAGGCGCTGCCGTCGATCGGTGTAGATCGCGAAGAACGACGGCGGAATGTCGATCTGGTAGTCGTCGGACATGTGCTGCGGAAGCTCCAAAAGAAAACGCGCCCGGAGGCGCGTTCTGCGATGTTCAGCGGGTGCCGGCACACACGCGCCGGACCGGCGAAACGATCAGCCGCCCTTCTTGGCGCGCTTGCCGGGGTTCTTCTTGCTGCGCGTCGCGGTGCCGCGCTCGAGGCTCACCTTCTGGCCGCCACCCATCTTGGGCAGGCTGTAGCCGGGCATCGGAACGGGCTTGGGAGAAGCCTTGCGGTCGGCTTCGGTGCGGATTTTGTTGGACATGGAAAGCTCTGGTTGATGAGAAAGCGAAAAGCGTAATTAGGCCACATCCTCGAGCAGCCGCACTTTGACGGTCTTGCCCTTGACGCGGCCCGCGGACAGCCTGCGAACGGCCTCGCGCGCGATGCTGCGGTCGACCGCCACGTAGGTGGAGAAGTCGTTCACGTTGATCTTGCCGACCTGCTCGCGGGTGAAGCCGGCCTCGCCGGTGAGTGCGCCCAGCACGTCGCCGGCGCGGATCTTCTCCTTGCGGCCACCCGTGATCTGGAGCGTGGCCATGGGCGGCTGCAGCGGCGCGACGTTGGCGGAGCTGCCTGCGGTGAGTTCGGCCAGCGGGTGCCATTCGGATTCGCGGCCCTGCAACTGCTCGATCTTTCCGACGCTGCCCATCTCGTCCATGCCGGCGAGGTTCAGCACAAGCCCTTCCGCTTCGCCGCGGCCGGTGCGGCCGATGCGGTGAATATGGACTTCGGGGTCGGGCGTCACGTCGACGTTGATCACCGCTTCGAGCTGCGCGATGTCGAGGCCGCGCGCCGCGACGTCGGTGGCGACCAGCACCGAGCAGCTCCGGTTCGCGAACTGCACGAGCACCTGATCGCGCTCGCGCTGCTCCAGCTCACCGAACAGCGCCAATGCGCTGAAACCCTGCGACTGGAGGACCTGCACGAGATCTCGGCACTGCTGCTTCGTGTTGCAGAACGCAAGCGTGCTGAGTGGACGGAAGTGGTTGAGCAGCAGGCTCACCGTGTGCAGGCGCTCGTCGTCAAGCACTTCGTACCAGCGCTGGCGGATCTTGCCGGCCTCGTGCTGCGCCTGCACCGTGATCTGCTGCGGGTTCTTCATGAACTGCGCGCTCAGCCGTTCGATGCCTTCGGGGTACGTGGCCGAGAACAGCAGGGTCTGCCGCTGCACAGGGCATTGCCGCGCGACCTTGGCAATGTCGTCGAAGAAGCCCATGTCGAGCATGCGATCGGCTTCGTCGAGGACCAGCGTGTTGAGCGCTTCGAGATCGAGGCTGCCGCGTTCGAGGTGGTCCATGATCCGGCCGGGCGTGCCGACCACGATGTGGGCGCCATGCTCGAGGCTGGACAGTTGCCCCCGCAGCGCGACGCCGCCGCAAAGCGTGACCACCTTGATGTTTTCCGCGGCCCGCGCAAGCCGGCGGATTTCGGTAGTGACCTGGTCGGCGAGTTCGCGGGTCGGACACAGCACCAGGGCCTGCACCGCGAAGCGGCGAGGATTGAGATTGGCCAGCAACGCGAGTCCGAAGGCGGCCGTCTTGCCGCTCCCAGTCTTGGCCTGCGCGATGAGGTCCTTACCGAGCAACGCCGACGGCAGACTGGCCGCCTGGATCGGCGTCATCTGCGCGTACCCGAGCTGCGCCAGATTCGCCAGCGTTTGCGGCGAAAGCGGGAGCTGCGCGAAATCGGCGGCCGGACCGGTCACTGCGAGATCAGCGGCGTTGCGGGTTGTTGCCACCCACCGGCGGAGGACCGCGGCGTTCCAGGTGACGGAACGTAATGCGGCCCTTCGTCAGGTCGTAGGGCGAGAGTTCGAGCGAGACCTTGTCGCCGGCAAGGATGCGGATGTGGTGCTTGCGCATCTTGCCGCCGCTGTAGGCGATCAGCTGATGGCCGTTGTCGAGGGTCACGCGGTAGCGGGAGTCGGGCAGCACTTCGGTGACTGCGCCGTTCATTTCGATCAGTTCTTCCTTGGGCATGAATTACCTTTGAATGGTTGTCGTGATTGGACAGGAAAACGGTCGGCCGGTTCAAGCGTGGCCCGGCCGGGGCCATGCGCGCCCTCCGAAGCGGACTGAGCGCCGTTCGCTTCAACAAGGTACGAAGGCAGTGAGCGGAGCGAGCCGGTCTGGACATCCAGGGGTCTCGCGGTTTCGAACCGAATGCGAACCCTGCCGGCGATCTGACGAAATGCTTCGTCGCGGTATCGAAGTGAACCCGGCATTCTACTCGACTGGCATAACTGTTGCTTGGAAGGGCGCCCTCGCCCGGCTGCCGATGAGCGCCGGCAGCCGGCGCGGGCTTGCGGGCGGCGCCCCGGCGGCGCACCATGGGGGACCATCGTTCCAAGGAGCGCGGTCATGCGAACGCAAGGATCAATCGTTCGATGGCTCGGCAGTGTTGTCGTATGCATGGCCGCGCTGCTCGGCCTCTCGGCAATGGCTGCGACGCCGGCCGACACCGCGGCGATGAACGCGCAGGTACGTGCGCTCAAGCGGGCCGGCGATGCGGTGGTGGCGCTCAATGTCACGGCGACCGAAGGCGCGACGTCCGCCGAGAGCCTCGGCCAGCGGCGTTCGGGCTCGGGCGTGGTGATCGGGCAGGACGGGTTGATCCTCACCATCGGCTACCTGCTGCTGGAGGCGGAAACCATCGAAGTGGTCACCCAGGACGACCGCGTGCTGCCGGCGCGGGAAGTCGCCTATGACCTCGCGACCGGCTTCGGCCTCATCCGCCCCCTGGTGCCACTTCGGGGCATCGAGCCGGTGCCGATGGCCGGCGTCGCCAGCCTGAAGGAGGGAGAGCCGCTGCTCGTCGCCACCGGCAGCAGTCGCGGCACAGAGGTGGGCTTCACCCGGCTGGTCGCGACGCGACCGTTCTCGGGCTACTGGGAATACCACATCGAAAGCGCGATCTTCACCAGCCCACCCGTGGCCAATCACAGCGGGGCCGCGCTCTTCAATAGCCGCGGCGAGCTGCTCGGCATCGGCAGCCTCTTCGTGCTCGAGGCGGCAGGTCCGGAGCGCACGCTGCCGGGGAACATGTTCGTGCCGGTCGATCTGCTGCGGCCGGTTCTGACGGAGCTCCAGGCCAATGGCCGCACGCGCGCAAGCATCCGGCCGTGGCTTGGGGTCTCGTCGTCCGAGCGCGACGGGCATGTGGAGATCGTGCGTGTCGACCGCGCGGGGCCGGCCATCGAAGCCGGCCTGCGCCCCGGCGATGTGGTGCTGGAGATCGACGGCATCGAGGTCACGACGCTCGAGGCCTTCTACAAGCAGCTCTGGAAGCGATCGGTCGCCGAAGGCGACGTCGAGCTCACGGTGCAACAGGGCTCGGAAGTGCGCAAGATCAAGGTGCACTCGATCGACCGCATGCAGACGCTCCGCAAGCCCGAAGGCATCTGACGCGCGCAGTCAGCCGATTCCGAGCATCTTCTTGTTGGCCGCCGTGTTGACGCCGCCGCCGGCGAAGTCATCGAAGGCGCGGTCCGCCACGCGGATGATGTGGCTCGCAATGAACTCGGCGCCTTCGCGCGCACCGTCCTCGGGGTGCTTGAGGCAGCACTCCCATTCGAGCACCGCCCAGCCGGGGAAGTCATAGGCGGCCATCTTCGAGAAGATCGCGCCGAAGTCCACCTGCCCGTCGCCGAGCGAACGGAAGCGGCCCGCGCGGTTCAGCCAGGACTGGAAGCCGCCGTAGACGCCCTGCTTGCCGGTCGGATTGAACTCCGCATCCTTCACGTGGAAGATCTTGATCCGCTCGTGATAGTGGTCGATGTAGTCGAGGTAGTTGAGCTGCTGCAGCACGAAGTGGCTCGGGTCGTAGAGCAGGCAGGCACGCGGATGGTTGTTCACCCGCTCGAGGAACATCTCGTAGGTCACGCCGTCGTGCAGGTCCTCGCCGGGATGGATCTCATAGCAGACGTCGACGCCGACTTCGTCGAAGCGGTCGAGGATCGGCTTCCAGCGGCGTGCGAGTTCGTCGAACGCTTCTTCGATGAGGCCAGGCGGACGCGGCGGCCATGAATAGAGGTACGGCCAGGCGAGCGCGCCCGAGAAGGTCGCATGCGCAGTCAACCCCAGGTTGGCCGAAGCCTGCGCGGCGAAGTGCAGTTGTTCGACCGCCCATTTCTGACGTTTGACCGGATCGTTGCGGACTTCCGGCGCGGCGAAGCCGTCGAAGCCTGCGTCGTAGGCGGGATGCACCGCGATGAGTTGCCCTTGGAGGTGCGTCGAAAGTTCGGTGATCTCCAGGCCGTGCCCGGCCAGTGTGCCCTTCACTTCGTCGCAGTAGGTCTTGCTCTCCGCAGCTTTCTTCAGATCGAAGAGCCTGCCATCCCAGCTCGGGATCTGCACGCCCTTGTAGCCGAGGCCCGCGGCCCAGCCGGCGATGGCGTCGAGGGAGTTGAAGGGCGCTTCATCGCCCGCAAACTGGGCCAGGAAGATTGCCGGCCCCTTGATGGTCTTCATCGTTTGTCTCCTGCGTTGGGCTCGCGATGATGCCATTGCGGGCGCATTGCGAGCGTCGTCCGACTTCGCCTTGCGGTCATCGCCGCCGTGCAGCGGTCGCAGAATCGTTTCAGAATGAACGCCAAGTCAACAGCGTGGCTCAGCCACACGTTTCCCGGAATACGATGGCACAAACCGTATCCGGCCGTTTGAAGATCGGCCTTTCAGCCTGTTTCTCTCACGCGGACCCGGCACGCTCTCTGTTCACCAACAAGACGCTGCAGTACGTCGAGCAGTCGATCGCGCACTGGCTGATGTCTGCCGGTGCGATGGTGGTGATGGTCCCCTGCCCCACCGGCGAGACCGCGCGCGGCGACACCAAGCTGTCGCACTACGCGGAATGGCTCGACGGCGTGGTGATGCACGGCGGCGCCGATGTCTGGCCCGGCAGCTACGGCGAAGTGCCGCTCAAGGACGCATGGATCGGCGACCGCGTACGTGACCTCTACGACCTCGCGCTGGTGGAGGCCTTCGAGCAGGTCGGCAAGCCGATCTTCGGCGTCTGTCGGGGCTTGCAGCTGATCAACGTGGCGTTCGGCGGCACGCTCTACCAGGACATCGAGGCCCAGCATCCCAACGCGCAGCGGCATCGAGACCCGGTCGCATACGACCAGAACTTCCACGATATCAAGGTCACGCCGGGCTCGCGGCTGTCGAAGCTCTACCCCGGCATGGAGACGGCGCGCGTCAACAGCATCCATCACCAGGGCGTGAAGGATCTCGCGCCGGGCTTCGAGGTCGATGCCTGGAGCATTCCGGACCATGTCGCCGAAGCCATCCGGCGCAAGCCCGATCGGGGACGCAGCTACATCGCGGCCACGCAGTGGCACCCGGAATTCCACAAGTACGGCAGCACCGAAACGCTGGACGACACGGCCATCCTCGAGGACTTCCTGTGGGCATGCGCGACCGCCAAGGTCAGCTCGCACGGTCCGCTGCGCGCGGCGCCGGGACGCATCCGCAACCGCGCGGCGCGCCTGTTGCGGCAGGCGCTGCTGATGCGCTGAGTGCTTCGCTCAGCGGCTCTGGTTGCGAGAGCCGCTGACGCCCGCGTCGATGTCGCCGAAGATGGTGATGCCGCTGCCGCCCGAGGACGCGCCCCCGCTGCTCGAGCCTTTCGACGCGCAGCCCGCGAACAGGCACATGCAGAGCATGAGCAATGCGGTGACAGAGGGCTTCATTCGAACAACTCCTTTGATCAGCTCAGGTGCTTGCCGACGATGCCGGCCAGCTCGAACATCGTGACCTGGTCCTTGCCGAAGACCGGCTTCAGCTTTGCATCCGCGTTGATGGCGCGCTTGTTGGCCGCATCCTGAAGGCCATTGGCCTTGATGTAGTCCCACAGCTTCTTGATGACTTCGGTGCGCGGCACGGGCTCCGTGCCGATCACCGCGGCGAGTGCGTCGCTGGGCGTGAGCCCCGCGGCAGGCTTGCGCGGCGCCTTGGGCGTCGCGGCTTTCTTCGCCGCGGCCTTCTTGGCGGGCGCCGCCTTCTTCGCCGCAGCCGGCGCGGCCTTGGTGAAGGTCTTGCGCGGGGGGAACTTGCTTTCCCTCGGCTCGAACTCGAAGGTCACCTTGCCTTCGTCCTTGTTCCAGGCCAGGAAGGCCTTGAACGCGCGCCGCGTGCGCATCGAGACGAACTTCTCGAGCAGGTCGGTCTTGCCCGTGCTGAGCAGCTTCTCGACCTGTGCGCGATCCACCGGCTGCTGCAGGATGATCTTGCCGGTCTTGAAGTCGCAGCTCGGCGTCGGCTGCTCGTTCGTCGGCACGGACTTTTCGCAGACGTAGTTGCTGCCGTATTCGAAGACACGTGCGCCGCACTTCGGGCACGGTCCGAGCGACTCCTGGCCCGCGAAGTCCACGATCTCGCCGGTCTCGGCGTTCTTGTCGTCGCCGAAGTCGAACTCGAGCTTCCAGTTCTTCGCCTCGTCGTCGTAGCGCAGCACGATCTCCGAGGTGAACGGCCAGCCCGCCTTGGAGCGGAAGCCCTCCAGCGGACCGATGCGCTTGTCGCGCAGCAACTGCTCTGCTTCCTCGAACTCGAAGGTGCGTCCCGCCGGGGACTTGCCGAACGAGAAGCCGCAGGGCTCCTGCCCGGGCTTGCCGGTGCACGAATAGCGGCGGTAGTTTTCCTTGACCACGCCGCCGCAGTTCGGGCAAGGGGTCTGCAGCGTCACGTAGTCGCCGGGCACGGTGTCGCGGTCGTACTCCTTGGCCTTCTTGACGATGTGCTCCGTCATCTCCGCGATTTCGGTCATGAAGGCTTCGCGGCTGAGCTTGCCGTGCTCCATCTGCGCGAGCTTGTATTCCCACTCACCGGTGAGCTCGGCCTTGGACAGCTCCTCCACGCCGAGGCCACGCAGCAGCGTCATGAGCTGGAAGGCCTTCGCCGTCGGGATCAGCTCGCGGCCTTCGCGATGGATGTACTTCTCGGTCAGCAGGCCTTCGATGATGGCCGCGCGCGTGGCTGGCGTGCCGAGGCCCTTCTCATGCATGGCGGCGCGCAATTCGTCGTCGTCGATGGTCTTGCCCGCGCCTTCCATCGCGCCAAGCAGCGTGGCTTCGGAATAGCGCGCTGGCGGACGGGTCTTCAGGCCCTTGATCTCTGCAGATTGGACCTTGACCTGTTCGCCAGGCTTTACTGGCACCAGGCGCTTGCCGTCCTTTTCGTCTTCCTTCTCTTCGTCCTGGGCTTCCTTGCCGTAGATCGCCAGCCAGCCCGGCTTGACCAGCACCTTGCCGTCAGAGCGGAACGGATACTTCTTGCCCGCATGCTCGACGGTGCTGATGCGCGTGGTCACTTGGTACTCCGCGCTCGGGAAGAAGACCGACAGGAAGCGCCGCACCACGAAGTCGTACAGCTTCTGCTCCGCGTCGGAAAGGCCGCTCGGTGCTTGCAGCGTCGGGATGATCGCAAAGTGATCGCTGACCTTGGCGTTGTCGAAGACGCGCTTCGTTGGCTTCACGTAGTTGCCGTCGATCGCCTGCTGCGCGAACGGCGCGAGATGCCGCATACCGCTGTTGGCGAGCATGCCCATCGTCTGCTTGACCACCGGCAGGTAGTCCTCAGGCAGCGCGCGCGAATCGGTACGCGGATAGGTCAGCGCCTTGTGGCGCTCGTAGAGGCTCTGTGCGAGCGCCAGCGTGGTCTTCGCGCTGAAGCCGAAGCGGCTGTTGGCCTCGCGTTGCAGCGAAGTGAGGTCGAACAGCAGCGGCGATGCCTGCGTGGTGGGCTTGCTCTCTTCGGTGACGCTGGCGACCTTGCCGCGCGCGGCTTCTGCGACCTCGAGCGCCTCGCGCTCGCTCCAGACGCGATCGGCGCGTTGTTCGGGATCAGGCACGCCGTCCGGTCCGGGCGGCGGCTTCTTCCATTCGGGGTTGAACCACTTGCCGGGATACTCGCCGGCCTCGGCGAGGAAGGTGCCGTGCACTTCCCAGTAGTCGCGACTCACGAACTTGCGGATCTTCTCTTCGCGCTCGACGACCACTGAGAGCGTGGGCGTCTGCACGCGGCCCACGGTCGTGAGAAAGAACCCGCCGTCGCGCGAGTTGAAAGCCGTCATCGCGCGCGTGCCGTTGATGCCGACCAGCCAGTCGGCCTCCGACCGCGAACGCGCCGCGTCGGCGAGGCCCCTCATCTGCTGGTCGCTGCGCAGCTGGTCGAAGCCATCGCGAATCGCCTGGGGCGTCATCGACTGCAACCACAACCGCTTGACCGGCTTGCCCAGCTGCGACTTGCCACCGGCGTACTGCTCGATAAGCCGGAAGATCAGTTCCCCTTCGCGGCCCGCGTCGCAGGCGTTCACGAGTTCGGTCACGTCCTTGCGCTTGGCCTGCCTGACCACCGCGGCCAGGCGCGTCTTGGTCTTGTCGACCGGCTTCAGGTCGAAGCGCGGCGGAATCACCGGCAGGTTCGCGAAGCTCCACTTGCCGCGCTTCACGTCGAACTCTTCCGGCGCCTGGATTTCCACCAAGTGGCCCACGGCGCTCGTGACAACGTACTTCTCGTTCTCGAAATGCTCTTCGTGCTTGTCGAACTTGCCAGCCACGGGCGTGAGTGCCCGGACGATGTCCTGGGCCACCGATGGCTTCTCTGCAATCACCAAAGTCTTCATTGACTCGTCATCCTTACAATCTGGCGCTTCTCGCGTGCGCGCACGCACGCGCATGCGTACATATTCAAACTATCAGACTTCGCCGATGCCTTCCAAGTCCCTCGTTTCAAGTAGTGGCCGCCGCATCCAGACCCGGCGCTCCGACGTCCACGGTAACGGCGTTTTCGCCGTGCAGGATATCGCGGAGGGCGAAACGCTCATTGAATACAAGGGTGAGGTCATCACCTGGAAAGAGGCTCTCCGACGCCATCCGCACGATCCGTCGCAGCCCAACCACACCTTCTACTTCCATATCGATGACGAGCGTGTGATCGATGGCGGCGTAAAGGGCAATGCGGCGCGCTGGATCAACCATTCCTGCGATCCGAGCTGCGAAGCCGACGAGCAGGACGGGCGCGTCTTCATCAAGGCCCTGCGCAATATCGCGGCCGGCGAAGAGCTCAGCTACGACTACGGCCTGATCATCGACGAGCCGTACACGAAGAAGCTCAAGTCCGAATTCCCCTGCTGGTGCGGTTCAAAGAACTGTCGCGGCACTTTGCTTGCACCCAAGTCCGACGACGAAAAGAAAGGCAAGGGCAAGAAGAAAAAGGAAGCCAAGAGCGCCGGCAAGGGCAAGAAGGACGCGGGCGAAGTCCGCAAGGAACCCAAGAAGAAAAAGAACAAGGACAAGAACGCCAAGTCCTTGAAGTCCGACAAGCGTTGAGCATGTCCGCGCCCTGGTTCGAAGACGAGATCGCGGGTGCCCTGGCGCAAAAGCTGCCGGGCGTCGGCGTCGAGGTCGTTGCCGAGATCGATTCGACAAGCAGCGAACTCATGCGGCGGGCCCGCGACGGCAGCCGCGCACCGGTGCTGCTCGTGGCCGAGCGCCAGACGGCCGGTCGCGGCCGACTGGGGCGGGCCTGGCAGAGCGCGCAGGATGCACGCCAACCCGCATCGCTGACCTTCTCCCTCGGCCTCCCGCTCGCACCGCGCGATTGGTCCGGACTCTCGCTCGCAGTCGGCGTGAGCGTGGCGGAAAGCCTCGATCCTTCCAGTTCGGCGGGGCTGGGGCTCAAGTGGCCGAACGACCTCTGGGTCGGCGATCGAAAGCTCGGTGGCATCCTGATCGAGACCGCCCTCCTCCAGCCCGACGCGGCGGAGCGCTATCTCGTGATCGGCATCGGCATCAACATCGGCCCGCGTGAAGCCACGGGGCTCAGCACCGAACCGGCGTGGCTGCAGCAGTGGCGCCCACATGCGACACCGGGAGAGGTGCTTCGCGAGATCGCTGTCCCTCTGGTGGAGAACGTGCAGCTCTTCGATGAGCGCGGCTTCGTTCCCTTTGCACCGCGTTTCGCCGCGCGAGATGTGCTGCGCGGGCGCGATGTGCGGCTCAGCGACGGCACCGAAGGCCGCTGCGAAGGCGTGGGCTGGGGCGGCGAACTGCTCGTGCAGACGGCCAACGGCATGAAGACGATCACCAGCGCCGAAGTCAGCGTGCGCCCTGCCCCTTCGACGCGATGATGTTGCGGCTGCTGGTCGTGCTTCTGATCGTCGCGAACGTCGGCTACTACGCCTGGTCGCAAGGTGCACTCGCGTTGTTCGGCACGCAGCCCGCGCGCTTCAGCGAGCGCGAGCCGCAGCGTCTCCAGCAGCAGGTGCGACCGCAGATGCTGGAGATCCGCAAGGTCGACCCCGGCAAGGTCTAGTGCCGCTCAGTGCGGCCTGGCGGCGCGGCGTTCGCCCTCGTTGCCATCGAAGCGCAGGCTGACGAGCGTGCCGGGCGGATGCTGGCCTGGATGGGCGTCCTCCAGCTGGACCGTCGCGAAATGCTGGCGCGCGATTTCCCGCACGATCGGCAGACCCAACCCCGATCCATCGGCTTCGTTTCCCAGCACTCGATAGAACGGCTCGAACACGAGTTCGCGTTCGGCCTCGGCGATGCCGGGGCCGTTGTCCTCGACCTGCAGCATCACGATGCGGCCGAAGGGGTCGGCCAGCACCCGCGCGGTAATGACGCCCGGCCGCTCCGGTGTCGAGGGCGTGTAGTTGATCGCGTTGTCGACGAGGTTGCGCACCAGCTCCTTGAGCAGCGTCGGGTTGCCGTCGATCGCCACGCCGGGCGCGCCGGGCTGGGCGCCCTCGTAGCCGAGGTCGATGCGCTTGTCGATCGCGCGCGGCACGGCTTCGCGCACCACCTCGATCGTGAGCCGCGCGATGTCGCAGGATTGCCGGCCGATGTTGCCGCCGTTGCCTTCCGCGCGAGCGAGTGAAAGGAGCTGATTGACCGTGTGCGTCGCGCGCACGCTGGCGCGCCCGATCTGCTTGAGGGATTTCTTGAGTTCTTCTGCGTTCGCGCCTTCGCGCTGCGCGAGGTCGGCCTGCATGCGCAAGCCCGCCAACGGCGTCTTCAGCTGATGCGCCGCATCCGCGAGAAAGCGCTTCTGTGTGCCGATCGAATCGTTCAGCTTGCGAAGCAGGTCGTTGACCGAGAGCACCAGCGGCACGACTTCGAGGGGGACCGAGGATTCGTCGAGCGGGCTCAGATCGCCGGGTCGACGCTCGCGGATGCGTGCCTCCACCACCGACAGCGGCTTGATGCCGCGTACCAGCGCTAGCCAGATCAGGAGCACCGCCAGCGGCAGGATCGCGAACTGCGGCAGCAGCACGCCCTTGATGATTTCCGTGGCCAGAACGGATTGCTTCTCGCGCGTCTCGGCCACCTGCAGCAGCGCCAGCGGCGACTCGGGATTCGTGCCGGCAATCCACAGCGACGCGATACGCACCTGCTGCCCCTGGATCAAGCCGTTGCGCAGGTAGACCACGCCGGGCATCGGCGGCTCGTCGGAGCTTGGCGGAGGAACCTCGGGCTCGCCGCTGAGGAGACCACCATGCTCGTCAAGCAGCTGGTAGTACACGCGATCCGCCTCGTCACCGCCGAGGATCTCGCGCGCTGGCTGCGGCAGCACGAACTGGATGCGGCCGTGGTCGACGTCGACCAGTCGCGCGAGGGTCTGGATATTGGATTCGAGGGCTCGGTCAAAAGGCGCGTTGGCAATGCCCTGCGCCACGAGCCAGGTCACGCCGATGCTCACCGGCACCAGCAGCAACAGCGGCGTGAGCATCCAGTCGAGGATCTCGCCGAACAGGGAGCGCTGGGCGCGCTGAAAAAGTTTCACCGAGCAGTCACCCAGCCGGCGAGCGGCTCGTCAGGAAGGAATCTTTTCAAGGCAATAGCCGAGGCCGCGCACGGTCGCGATGCGTACCGGACCCTTCTCGATCTTCTTGCGCAGGCGATGGATGTAGACCTCGATCGCGTTCAGGCTGACCTCTTCGCCCCATTCGCACAGGCGCTCGACGAGCTGGTCCTTGCTCACGAGGCGGCCCGCACGCTGCAGCAGGACTTCGAGCAAACCGAGTTCGCGCGCGGACAGCTCGATCATCTTGCCGTCGATGGTCGCCACGCGGCCGGCCTGGTCGTAGACGAGCGGCCCATGCTTGATGGCATTGCTGGTGCCGCCCATGCCGCGGCGGGTAAGCGCACGCACGCGCGCTTCGAGTTCCTGCAGCGAGAAGGGCTTGGCCATGTAGTCGTCGGCGCCGTGGTCGAGACCTTTGACGCGCTCCTCCACACTGTCGGCGGCGGTGAGCACGAGCACCGGCAGTTGCGATCCGCGCGCACGCAGGCGCTTGAGGATCTCGAGGCCGTGCATGTTGGGCAGACCCAGGTCGAGGATCAGCAGGTCGAACTCGCTGTTGGTCATCAAGGCCGCATCGGCCTGCGAACCCGTAGCCACATGATCGACTGCCGAACCGGAGGTGCGCAGGCTGCGCAGCAGGGCGTCGGCCAGAACCTGATCGTCTTCCGCAATGAGTATTCGCATCTTGAGTTCACCCCCAGCCTCGCCCACTTCGTGTGGCTCTGCCTTTCAAATTCTAGGCGGCTGCGTAGGCTTCCAGGCCGATGGTTACTACGGTAGCGATCTCGTCGCCTACGCTCGCGCGGAACTCGGCTTCGGCCTGCGCGACGGCGTTGCGGAAGGCTTCGAGCCATGCGAGGCCGTCGGCGGTGAACATCACGCGGCGGGCGCGTGCATCGAGTGGATCGGGGCCGCGCGTGACGAGGCCCCACGCCTCGCATTGATCGACCAGCGTGCCCATCGCCTGCTTGGTCATGCCGGCGCGTTCGGCCAGTTCGGTGAGGCGCGAGCCGTCGCGCGACAGGTGCCGGGTGATGTGGATGTGCGCCGCGGTGACTTGTGCGCGTGCCGCGAGGTTTGAGAGCGCCAGCGGCACTTCCGCATCGTGCGCCATCAGGCTGAGTACGCGCTCATCGAAGCGGCGCATTGCGTGACCGAGCAGGCGGCCCAGGTGGGTTTGTCGCCATGCGTCGTGGTCGATGGAAGAAGGCAGATCGGTCATGGCGAGTCGATAGTAAATCAAACTGACCAAATATAATGGGCCAACGCCAATCCATTGACCCCTACACTACTGTTCAAGCATCCAGCCTGTGATTAAGCGCAGCAGGATGAATCCAACGCAACCTATTGATATTCAAGGAGTTTCCACATGGACGCAGTCGTCAAGGGCGCAAACCTCTCGGGCGCCAACAGCGAAAAGGCCAAGGCCCTCCAAGCAGCGCTGGCCCAGATCGAAAAGCAGTTCGGCAAGGGCACGATCATGCGTCTGGGCGAGGGCGAGGCGCTGGAAGACATCCAGGTGGTCTCTACCGGTTCGCTGGGCCTTGATATCGCACTGGGTGTCGGCGGATTGCCGCGTGGCCGCGTGGTTGAGATCTACGGGCCGGAATCCTCGGGCAAGACCACGCTCACGCTGCAGGTCATCGCCGAGATGCAGCGCCAGGGCGGCACCTGCGCCTTCGTCGACGCCGAGCATGCGCTCGACGTGCAATACGCTCAGAAGCTCGGCGTGGAACTTCCCGACCTGCTCATCAGCCAGCCCGACACCGGCGAGCAGGCGCTCGAGATCGTCGATTCGCTGGTCCGCTCTGGCGCGGTCGACCTGATCGTGGTCGACTCGGTTGCCGCGCTTACGCCCAAGGCCGAAATCGAAGGCGAAATGGGTGACTCGCTGCCCGGCCTGCAGGCCCGCCTGATGAGCCAGGCCCTGCGCAAGCTCACCGCCACGATCAAGAAGACCAACTGCATGGTCATCTTCATCAACCAGATCCGCATGAAGATCGGTGTGATGTTCGGTTCGCCCGAAACCACCACCGGCGGCAACGCGCTGAAGTTCTACGCCTCGGTGCGCCTGGACATCCGCCGCATCGGCACCATCAAGAAGGGCGACGAGGCGATCGGCAACGAAACCAAGGTCAAGGTGGTCAAGAACAAGGTGTCGCCACCCTTCAAGACGGCCGAATTCGACATCCTGTTCGGTGAAGGCATCAGCCGCGAGGGCGAGATCATCGACATGGGTGTGAACGCCAAGCTCATCGACAAGTCGGGCGCCTGGTATGCCTACAACGGCGAGAAGATCGGGCAGGGCCGCGACAACGCCCGCGAATTCCTCCGCGAGAACCGCGAACTGGCGCGCGAGATCGAAAACAAAGTGCGCGAATCGCTGGGTATTCCGCTGCTGGCCGAGTCGACCCAGGAGCCCGAGGCAGCACCGGCAAAGCCTGCGAAGGGTGACAAGTAAAAAGGAAGAGGGAAGGGCGGGCCCCTCGCTCAAGGGCCGCGCCCTGCGCCTGCTCAGTCAGCGCGAGCACTCGCGCGCCGAACTCGAGCGGAAGCTGCGCAAGTACGAGGAAGAGCCCGGCGCGCTGGCCCGGGCGCTCGACGAGCTGACGGCCAAGGATTTCATCAGCGAGGCGAGGGTGGTGCAGTCGGTCCTGCATCAGCGTTCGGCCCGACTTGGCGCTGCACGTGTGCGCCAGGAGCTGCTGCACAAGGGCATTGCCCCCGATGCGGTGGCCGATGCGGTCGCCAGCCTGCAAGACACGGAGCTGGATCGCGCGCGAGACGTCTGGCGCCGCCGCTTCGGCGCATTGCCGCAGGACGCGGCCGAACGGGCGCGTCAGATGCGATTCATGATGGCCCGGGGCTTCGCGACCGGCGTGGTCGCGAAAGTACTGAGGTACGACCCCGACGAAGAGTAGTCGGCCCGGCTAGATGCCGAGCATCAGCCGCAGGTTCTGCACTGCGGCACCGCTCGCGCCCTTGCCGAGGTTGTCGAGGCGAGCGATGACCACGGCATGCCGATGGTCCTCATTCGGGAACACTCGGATCTCGAGCTGGTTGGTGTCGTTGAGCGCAACGGCATCCAGCTTGCCGTTTTCCGTGGGCGGCAGCACCTTGACGAACTGCTCCGGCGTGTTGCTCTGGGCATAGTGGGCCGCGAGGGCGTCCTGCAGGTCGCCGGCCTTCGGGCGATTGGGCAGGTCGTCGAGATGCAGTGGCAGCTGGACCAGCATGCCCTGTTTGAAGTTGCCGACGGCGGGAATGAACACTGGCCGACGGGTGAGGCCGGTGTATTTCATGATCTCCGGGATGTGCTTGTGCTTGAGCCCGAGCGCATAGGTTTCGTAGGGCGGCGCTTCGCCGTTTTCATACGCTTCGATCATGGTGCGACCGCCGCCGGAATAGCCGCTGACCGAGGGCAGGGCGATGGGGAAGTCGCGCGGCAGCAAGCCGGCATCGACCAGGGGGCGCACGATCGCGATCGCGCCGGTCGCGTAGCAGCCCGGATTGGCGACACGGTCAGCCTTGGCGACGGCATCCTTCTGCCCGGCAGCCAGTTCGGGGAAGCCGAACACCCAGCCATCGGCCACGCGGTGCGCCGTCGAGGCGTCGATGATCTTCGGACGGCGGCCGTCGAGTTGGTCGATCAGTGCCACTGATTCACGCGCCGCGTCGTCGTGCAGGCAGAGAACGACGAGATCCACACCTGCCATCAGGTCGCGCTTGGCTGCGACATCCTTTCGCAGTTCAGGGGCGATGCTGACGAGTTCAACTTGGGGCATGTTCTGCAGCCGCTCGCGGATCTGAAGGCCGGTGGTGCCGGCTTCGCCATCGATGAAGACCTTGGGCATGGTGTGGGGCCTCTGGAGAAAGTACGTATTGACCGCAAACAAGGGTCTGCCGTGGTGCGGCGCACCATGATACAGTCCTCTGCTGTCCGCCGCCCCCGCCTTCGGCGCCGTGGCCCGTGGACAACAGCCAAAATTCTCCCGTTCTCCAAACCCCGTTCCGAGAGACACCCTCATGAAGATTCACGAGTACCAAGGCAAGGAAATTCTTGCCAAGTTCGGCGTGCCTGTGCCGCGAGGCATTCCAGCGTACACAGTGCAGGAGGCGGTGGAAGCCGCCCAGAAGCTCGGCGGCCCCGTGT
The DNA here is from genome assembly GCF_014192575.1 of Variovorax sp. Sphag1AA. Lineage (GTDB taxonomy): Bacteria > Pseudomonadota > Gammaproteobacteria > Burkholderiales > Burkholderiaceae_C > Variovorax. The sequence goes on from NZ_JACHYC010000006.1 coordinate 340,098, forward strand.
GGGTTGTCAAGGCGCAGATCCACGCGGGTGGTCGCGGCAAGGGTGGCGGCGTCAAGGTCGCCAAGTCGATCGATGACGTCAAGAAGCTGGCCGGCGAAATCCTCGGCATGCAGCTCAAGACCCACCAGACCGGCCCGGAAGGCCAGAAGGTCCGCCGCCTCTACATCGAAGATGGCGCCGACATCCAGAAGGAATACTACGTCTCCGTCGTGACCGACCGCGCCACCCAGAAGGTCGCGGTCATCGCTTCCAGCGAAGGCGGCATGGACATCGAGGAAGTGGCGCACTCCACGCCCGAGAAGATCGTCACCGAGTTCATCGATCCGCTCACCGGCCTCGGTGACGCACAGGCCAAGAAGATCGCCGACGCCATCGGCATCCCGGCAGACTCCACCGCCCAGGCCGTGGACGTCTTCAAGAAGCTCTACACCTGCTACATGGAAACGGACGCCTCGCTGGTCGAGATCAATCCGCTGAACCGTGACAGCAAGGGCAACATCGTCGCCCTCGACGCCAAGTTCAACTTCGACAGCAACGCGCTGTTCCGCCACCCCGAAATCGTGGCGCTGCGCGACCTCGACGAGGAAGATCCGGCCGAAGTCGAAGCCAGCAAGTTCGACCTCGCCTACATCAGCCTCGACGGCAACATCGGCTGCCTGGTGAACGGCGCCGGGCTGGCCATGGCCACCATGGACACCATCAAGCTCTTCGGCGGAGAGCCGGCGAACTTCCTTGACGTGGGCGGCGGCGCCACCCCCGAGAAGGTGACCGAGGCCTTCAAGATCATGCTGAAGAACAAGAACGTGAAGGCCATCCTGGTCAACATCTTCGGCGGCATCATGAAGTGCGACACCATCGCCACCGGCGTGATCGCGGCCTGCAAGGCAGTGAATCTGCAAGTGCCCCTCGTCGTCCGCATGAAGGGCACCAACGAAGCCGAGGGCAAGAAGCTCCTGGCCGACTCCGGTCTGCCGATCATCAGCGCCGACACCATGGCGGAAGCGGCCCAGAAGGTCGTGGCAGCGGTCAAGTAAGGAACAGTCATGTCGATCTACATCAACAAAGACACCAAAGTCATCACGCAGGGCATCACCGGCAAGACCGGCCAGTTCCACACCGAGAAGTGCCAGGAATACGCGAACGGCAAGAACGCCTTCGTCGCTGGCGTGAATCCGAAGAAGGCCGGCGAGTCGATTTTCAACATTCCAATCTACGGCTCGGTCAAGGAAGCTGCCCAGCAGACTGGCGCGACCGTGTCGGTGATCTACGTGCCGCCACCCGGCGCAGCCGCCGCGATCTGGGAAGCCGTTGAGGCCGACCTCGACATGGCGATTTGCATCACCGAAGGCATTCCTGTTCGCGACATGCTCGAAGTGCGCAACAAGATGAAGGCCAAGGAAGCTGCCGGCGGCAAGAAGACGCTGCTGCTTGGCCCGAACTGCCCCGGCCTGATCACGCCCGACGAGATCAAGATCGGCATCATGCCCGGCCACATCCACCGCAAGGGCCGCATCGGCGTGGTCAGCCGCTCCGGCACGCTGACCTATGAAGCCGTGGCACAACTCACCGAGATCGGCCTCGGCCAGTCGAGCGCTGTCGGCATCGGCGGCGACCCGATCAACGGCCTGAAGCACATCGATGTGATGAAGGCGTTCAACGACGATCCCGACACCGACGCCGTGATCATGATCGGCGAAATCGGCGGCCCGGACGAAGCCGACGCCGCTCGCTGGTGCAAGGAAAACATGAAGAAGCCGGTCGTCGGTTTCATCGCAGGCGTGACTGCGCCTCCCGGCAAGCGCATGGGCCATGCCGGCGCGCTGATCTCCGGTGGTGCCGATACCGCCGACGCGAAGCTCGCGATCATGGAAGAGTGCGGCTTCACCGTTACCCGCAACTTCTCGGAACTGGCAAAGCGCCTGAAGGCGTTGATCTGAGCTTGCTGCTCGCGTTCTAACCACAAGAACGAAGGCGCCCGCAATTCCGGTTGCGGGCGCTTTTTTAATCAAATAACAGTGGGGTACGAGACATGGAATTTCTACAAACGACAGACTTCTGGATTGGTCTGCTAAAGATCGTCTGGATCAACATCATCCTGTCCGGCGACAACGCCGTGGTGATCGCGATGGCAGCGCGTTCGCTGCCGCCGCAGCAACAGCGGACAGCGGTGCTGTTCGGCTCCGGTGCCGCAGTGGTGTTGCGAGTGGTGCTCACCGTCGTCGCGGCAAAGCTGCTGGCGCTCCCTTATCTGCAGATCGTTGGCGGTGCCCTCCTGCTATGGATCGGCACGCAGCTACTCAGTGAGGAAGACGAAGGGGAGGGCGAAGACAAGGAGTACGGCAGTATGTTGGCTGCAGTGCGCACTATTCTTCTAGCCGACCTCGTCATGAGTCTGGACAATGTGATCGCCGTCGCAGCGGCCGCCCAGGGCAGCATGGTGCTTCTCGTCCTTGGCCTGGCGATCAGCATTCCGCTGGTGATTTTTGGCAGTACGCTCATGATCAAGCTTATGGAACGTTTCCCGATCATCGTGATGCTTGGCGCCGCCCTAATCGGCTGGGTCGGCGGCGAGACGATCGTGAGCGATACCATCCTGCGCGATGTCCTGGCGGCGAATCCGTGGCTGCACTATGCCGGCGCGGTGGCTGGTGCCGTCTTCGTGGTGCTGATCGGCCGCTGGCTTCAAAAGCGCGGGCAGACTGAGAAGCTGGCCACCTGATTCCTACCGCACCCACACCCATGTCGAACACGAGCGCACCTGCATCCGTCGAAGCGAGTGCGCTGTCGTGGGAGTTTGCGGCGCTCACGGACCCAGGCCGAGTGCGCGCCAACAACGAAGACACCATCGCCTTCGATGCCTCGCTCGGGCTGGTTCTTCTGGCCGATGGCATGGGCGGATACAACGGCGGCGAAGTGGCGAGCGGCATGGCGATCGCGCTTCTCCAAGCCAGCTTCGGGCGGTGGCTTGCCCACGCAGGGCTGCATGCGCACCCCAAGGCAATCCGCCGTGCGCTGCAGGCGGGTACCGATGAGGCCAACGCGGCGATCCTCGAAGCGGGCATCGCCAATGTGCAGCTCCAAGGCATGGGGACCACCCTTGTGCTCGCGACCTTCGGCCACCAACGGGTCATCGTGGGGCACATCGGAGACTCCCGCTGCTACCGGCTGCGGGGCGAGAAGCTCGAGCTGCTGACGCGCGACCATTCGCTGCTGCAGGAGCAGCTTGACGCGGGTGCCATCACGCCGGAGCAGGCGGTCCAGTCGCCGCATCGCAATCTTGTCACTCGTGCGCTCGGCATCGAGCGGCATGTCGAGCTCGAAATGCATGAACATACCGTTCAGCCGGGCGATCTCTTTCTGCTATGTTCGGACGGCTTGAGCGAGATGGTCTCGGACGCGCAGATTTTCACACTTTTGTTACAAGATATCGCGCTCCCGGAAAAAGCAACACTTTTGGTTGCAGCAGCAAATGAAAATGGTGGCAGAGATAACATTTCGGTTGTCTTGGCCCGGGCAGGTGGAGTAGGAGTGCCCGAGATACCCGCATAGACGAAGGAACTTCCATAAAAAGGGCCGCTGTGAACATAAAAAGGATCTCCAGGAGTCGGCCATGCCGAAATTGATCGTTTCGATCGACGGCGTCGTCATCAAGGAAGTGACGCTCGCCAAGGACCGCACCACGCTGGGACGGCGCCCGTACAACGACATCGTTGTCGACAATCTCGCCATCAGCGGTGAACATGCTGTGCTGCACATGATCGGCGGTGATGTCTATCTGGAAGATCTCAACAGCACCAACGGCACCTACGTCAACGGGCGGCCGATCAAGAAGCAGGCGCTCGAGCAGAACGACGTCATCGAGGTCGGCAAGTACAAGGTGCGCTACGTGGCCGGTTCGGCCGGAGACGCCGCCACGGCGATTCGTGCAGTTGTTCCACCGGCGCCCTCAGGGCCGATCCCCCTTTCATCCGCACCGACCGTGCAGGCCCCACTGGGCGGCGGCACCGCGGGCGTTGCTGTCATCCGTGTCCTTTCCGGAAGCGGCGCCGGTCGCGAGCTGTCGCTGCAGAAGGTCGTTACGACCATCGGCAAGCCGGGCGTGGCGGTCGCTGCAGTCACCCGCCGTCTGCATGGCTACGTGGTGGCGCCGATCGACGGCGGCACCGCGCTCAACGGCGAGCCGCTCGGCAGCGAGGCCGTTGCGCTGCAGGACGGCGATGTGCTCGAACTCGGCGGCACACGCATGCAGTTCGTGGTCAGCTGACCTTTCGTCGGGGCTTGTAACTCCGGGGTCCTCGCCGCCATGAGTGCGCTGCGCCAGCACTGGGCGCGGATAGCGATCACGCTCCTGCCCACCGTGCTTGCACTGGCGCACGCGGGTGGCTTGTGGCGATGGTCTTTCATCGACGCGCTCGATCACTTCATCTATGACACGCGCTTGCGTGCCACCATGCCGCGGACACTCGATCCGCGCATCGTGATCGTCGACATTGACGACGCGAGTCTGCAGCAAATGGGGCAATGGCCCTGGCGTCGCGACCAGTTGGCGAAGCTGACCACCGAAGTGATCGATCGCCAACAGGCGCTTGTGCTGGGCTTCGACGTGCTGTTCGTCGAGCCTGATTCGTTCTCCACGCGCGACGTCGTTCAGCGATTGGCCGAGGGCCCGCTTGCCGGGCAACCGCAGATCGTGGAGGCGATCAGGCGCTTCGCGCCTCAATTGGATCCAGACGCTATTTTTGCGAGCGCGCTCGCCGGCCGGCCGGTGGCGCTGGGTTACTACTTCACTCGCAGCAAAGTGCCGCAAGCCCGAGGGCAACTGCCGGCCCCGGTTCTGCCACCCGACAGTTTTCCGGAAGGGCGCGAGTACGCGACGCGATGGAACGGCTTCGTCGGAAGCATCCCCACGCTTGCTCAAGGCGCTCCTGCGGGGGGCTTTCTCAACGTGCTGCTGGATGCCGATCAGGACGGCGTCGTCCGTTCGGTTCCGCTCATCGCGCGCTATATCGGGCAGGTTGCGCAGCCCGGCTACTACGAATCGCTCGCCCTTGCCGTCTTCCGTAAAGCCACGGACTCGCGAGCGCTGGTGCCAGTCTTTGCGCCGGGCGGTGCATCAGGCAGCGCGCCGCCGATGCAATCGCTCGCGCTCGCAAACGAGGCGGGACAACTGCGCGTTCCGCTGGACGCCGGGGCCAGCATCCTTGTTCCTTATCGGGGGCCCGGCGGCGCGAACGGAGGATCGTTCCGGCACGTCCCGGCCGCAGACGTGATCCATGGGTCGCTGGCGCCCGGCGAACTCAAAGGCAAGATCGTGTTGGTGGGGTCCACTGCGCCGGGGCTCGAAGACCTCCGATCCACGCCGGCGGGCGCCGCCTTTCCTGGAGTCGAAGTGCATGCCAACATCATTTCCGGTCTGCTCGACGGACGGCTGTATGGCGTTCCGGACTACGTGGTGGGCTACGAGTCGATCGTGCTCGTCGTCGCTGGTCTCGCGCTGGCGTTCGGCCTGTCGCTCGGCACCGCCCTGCGTGCGGTGGTGATCGCCATGCTCACCGTGGCTGCGGCGGTCGGTCTCAATGCCTTGCTCTTCGTGCAGGCCAGGCTCGTGCTGCCGCTCGGGGCGACGCTGGCCATGATCGGAGCGGCCTTCGTCCTCAACATGAGTTGGGGCTACTTGGTGGAGGCCCGCGCGAGCCGCCGGTTGGCCAACCTGTTCGGTACCTATGTACCTCGCGAACTGGTCGCCGAAATGCAGGTAGACCCCACGCGTTACAGCATGCGCGCCCAGAGCAAGGAACTCACGGTGATGTTCTGCGACATGCGCGGATTCACCCGGATGGCGGAGCACATGGCGCCGGTCGATCTGCAGGATTTCCTCAACGAGGTCTTCAGCCGCCTCACACAGGTCATCAGCGCCCACCGCGGGACGGTCGACAAATACATCGGCGATTGCGTCATGGCGTTCTGGGGTGCGCCGGTCGATACCCCGAACCACGCCGAACTGGCTGTCCGGGCAGCGATCGACATGACTGCGGCGGTACGCGAGTTGAACGAGATCCATCGCCGCAGCGGCCGGCCGCAGATCAACGTCGGCATCGGTCTCAATTCAGGCGTCATGAGCGTCGGCGACATGGGCTCTGCCATTCGCCGCAGCTATACGGTGGTCGGCGATGCGGTCAACCTCGCCTCGCGGATCGAGGGCCTTGGGGTGCACTACGGCGTGGAAATCGTCGCCACGGAGGCGACCAAGGCGCTCGCGCCATCGATCGCCTGGCAAGAGCTCGATTGCGTCAGGGTCCAGGGCAAGCTCAACGTGGTGCGGATATTCACGCCGGTCGCCGGGCAGCACGAGTCGGCCCCGGGTGACCCGAATGAGCTCGATCGCTGGAATGAAGTAATTTCGGCCTACCGCGCGCAGGATTGGCCGCGCGGTCAAGCTATGCTTGCGCCCCTGCTCGCCATGGATGCCAAAAAAGTCCTTTACCAGCTCTACGAACAGCGATTAGCCTCGCAGTCGTTGCAGCCAACAGACCCGGATTGGGACGGTGCGACCCGGTTCGAATCGAAATAACAGCCGACGGGCTCAAAGGTCAAGGTCTAGCGAAATGCAGGTGCGTGTATTGGGGTGCTCCGGCGCCATCGCCAAGGACTGCCGCACGACTTCTTTCCTGGTCGATAGCGACCTGCTGGTCGACGCTGGCACGGGCGTCGGCGACCTCACCCTCGACGAGATGGCTGCGATCGACGATGTGGTGCTCACGCATTCGCATCTCGACCATGTGGCAGCGCTGCCGCTGATGCTCGACGCTATCGCCAGCCGCCGTACGCGTCCGCTGCGTGTGCATGCGCTCCGCGCGACCATCGAGGCGCTGCGGGCCCATGTCTTCAACAACGTCATCTGGCCGGATTTCGCGAGCATTCCGAGTCGCGAGGCGCCATTCGTGAGCTTCCACGATCTGGTGATCGGGCAGCAGTTGCAGCTTGGCACCAGCACGCTCAAGCACGTCGAAGTGCTGCCCGCCGTTCACACCGTGCCGGCTTGCGGATATGCGGTGCGACCCGCGCAGGGCGGCCCGAACTGGATCTTCAGCGGGGATACCGAACGCAATTCGCCATTCTGGGATCGCGTAAACCAGCTCGACGTCGGGATGCTGGTGATCGAGACCGCGTTCAGCAACCGGGAGAAGGCGCTGGCACAGCGTAGCCTGCATCTGTCGCCATATGCTCTTGGTGGCGAGTTGGACCAAATCGCGCCGGGGAAGGACTTCCCGATCTATATCACCCACACCAAGCCCGCGGAAACCGGCGAGATCATGAGCCAGATTCAAGAGCTCACCAAAGGATCGTGCCCGGACGGCAAAAAGGGGTGGGACATTCGGTGGCTCCAGGCCGCTGGCGTGTTCGAACTTTGACCACCTTTGGCAGGGGGTGACAAAAAACGTCACCTCTCGTCAGGCCCGTGCAACACGGTTTGTCACACGTTGTAACGAGAACGTGAACAAGTTCCTGCTCAGCCGGGCTCCAAACGACGATAGCTGGCATGGCATGGATGCTGCGGTTACTCCAGCGCACCGGGGGCTCTCCTCGGGGTCCCTAGAAACCAACCTGGAGTAGTGAAATGAACCGTCGTTCCATCGCACGCCGCGCACAAGCCGGCTTCACCCTTATCGAATTGATGATCGTTGTGGCGATCATCGGTATCTTGGCAGCTGTTGCGCTGCCGGCCTACCAGCAATACACCGTCAAGGCTCGCATGTCCGAAGTCATCTTGGCAGCCTCGTCGTGCCGTACCACAATTTCGGAGGGGATTCAGACCATGAACCCTGTTGGGGGCCGTGGTACTGCAAACGCCTGGGGCTGTGAAGCAAATACCGCCGATACGGCTGGTGCCGGCCCATCCAAGATGGTCCAGTCGGTCACTACTGATGCCAATGGCACTATCACCGTCAGGCCGGAGGCTACCGCACTCGGCGTGACCCTCGCGCCCGCCACTGACTTTGTTACGCTGACCCCCAAGATTGCTGGTGCTGCGGTCGATCTGTCTGCCGACAACATGAGCCAAGGCAAGGCCGTTTCGGAATGGGTCTGCGCGGGATCGACCGCCGCTATTCAGAAGTACCTCCCCGGTTCCTGCAAGTAATCCGAGGAGCAAACGGAGAAGCCGCCTTGGGGCGGCTTTTTTGCCGTGCTCACCCGTCCTGACCTGGGTTGGCAACTTTTCCTCCAAGAAAATGCAAGTCAATGGAATCAGGCGTCAAACGCACGCAGCGCGACTACACGCTGGCTTTAAGCTCTCGGTGGTCGAGCAGGTAGAAAAGGCGAACTCACCTACAGGCCCAGCAGCGCTACGGCATCCAGGGCCGCTCCATTGCGGGTGTGGCTGCGCCAGCATGGCCGCCAGAGCTGGGGTTCGGCGTCATCTCGACTCCCATGCCAGTTCCGATCAAGAAATCCTGCTGCAGCGCCTGCGGCGCGCCTGACCCCTGAGCGAAAGATCAAGGCCCGTGCTGCGTGAGGCGCACATGCTCGTGGTGCCCAAGCGGGCGTACCACAAGACCACCGACAGCCATTACCGCTTCCGACGCCATCCCGTGTTCATTGGCCGCTTACTTCTAGTTGATCGAAGTGCTGCGCATCCGAGGGGCGGGAACGACGCGCCTGGAGATCCGCAAGCAACATGCGAGGTGTGAGATTCGTCAGTGTCAAGCCTAAGGATCAGGCGACGGCACTCGGCTCTATGAGCATGGGCTTTCAGCTCCGAACGCGATCGGAATGACTTGCGCCGCACCCGTTGCGCGCCACGCATTGCATGATGTGCCTGTTCTTGGGCGCTCGATCATGTTCAGCTCGGGTCCAGGCTCGTCTGGACGGCGGTCGATCTACGTGATGCCGCACCGCTCGACAACGGGTGCTGCGGCTATGTCAATGTTCATTGAGAGCCTGCGCATTGCCTCTCTCACGAACTCCAAGTTTCGTATAGCGCATGCCGGCGGTGCATGCAGCGGTTGCGACGATGACAACGTCAGGCCGATCCCATCGGCATGAGCGCTGCGCGGGCCCTGCGCTGCCCCTCGGGAGTTCGTAGCGTCGATCTGGAGATATCGATCTGACGCGGCGGTTCGCGCCTTGGTGTTCTCTCTGTCTCCAACGCCTTCAGGTGCTGAGACCTTTATGCCGCTGAACGTGGTCTTCTATGCGTGGTGGCTCCGCTCGCCAAGTCCGCGCCACCGCAGTTCCCGTGACCGGGAAGCCTGCGTTGGCCTCATGCAGGAAGCCGATGGTCTGTTCTGCGGTGCATCGCTTCTCACCGGCCCGATCTCCGATCCGGCCACGCTCAATGAGTTCGAGAGGCGGCGCGGTCGCGATATGGCAGAGCCCGAGATCAAAGTCGAAGACGCCATTGGCACCCGAAATTGAAGTCGGCCGATGTGCCTCTACCAACAACCGGCCGCGCCTAGCGTTCCGCTGCTACTCTGGGAGCCTTGATCGTCAATGGTGTAGGTGCCGCACTTCGTGTCGGCCGTCTGTGCGCCGACGGGAGTGGCAGTCGCAGTGAACGCAGTGGTCGTGGCGACCGATACGTTAAGTTGGTAGAAGGCAGAGTTACCGGCCTTTACATCTATTGGGAACACGTTAGCGTAGCCAAGGTCGGCTGCGGTTTTGGTGTACGTGTTGTGAGTAGTGAAGTAACGCTCCTGACGCGCGGCCAGATCCAACAACGCAGCCTTAGCGTCGGTGCGCCGGGATTTGCGAATCTGCTCGAGATAGGACGGGTAGGCGATGGCTGCGAGGATCGCGACCACAGCTACCGCAATCATGAGTTCGATCAGCGTGAAGCCGGCGAGTGCACGCCGGCCGCCTTTGGCACATTTGAGGTTCTTCATGATCAGCGCAGTTTGATCCAGGTGAGCCGGTTGCCCTTGCCATTCGCTCCCGGATTGATTTTTGTCGCGACGCCCTGACCGCCACTGGTCTGCTGCACCAGGTAGGGCCACTTGTCGGCCGTCACGATGGACGGCGTGCCGGTTGCGCTCAGGCCAATACCACTCACGATGCCGCCGTTGTAGGTGACGAAGTTGCCGTTCTGGTCACCGAAAAACGAGCTCTTAGGCGCACCGCCGCTATCCAACGACAAAGCCATCGTGTAGCCCGATGCCGGCTGCGTGTCGCAGGACAAGGCTTGGGATACAGCAGGGATGGTAGTGTTGATGAGGAACATGCCATAGGCGATGGTCGGGTTGTAGATCACCTGCTCATTGCCACTGCTAGGTAGTGACAGGGTCCAGCCATATTGCGTGTTGGAGCCCGCGCCTCCGGTGCAGGCGCTTGAGCCTTTCCAGCACACCTTGTTGCTGCTGAGCGTGCGGTAGCCGGAGATCGTGCTGCTGCCGCTCGGGCCAGGTGCTGTGGCAGTGATGGTCTGCGTCTGCAGGTTGCTGACGGTGACTGACTGCGTCCCGGTCAGGGCGGCATATTGGGAAGATGCGCCGGCAACAGTGTTCCAGGCACTCATGTCCCAGTCCCAAATCCCGTATAGGGCCTGGGTTGCGGATGCGTAGGCGACGCCGCTGGTTTGCGTCTGGGGAAACTGTTGACCGGTCCCGAAGCTGATGACGACGCCGGGTTGCCCGGCAGGGCCAATACCGAGCACCGAGGCAACCGCGACGCGGGTTGTGATCGGTTGGCCTGTCGAAGTCGTGAAGATCGGCTTAGCGGAAGCCGCCCACTTCGTCGGATCCGAACTGGTCAGGTCGAAACGCCACACATTGCCCAGTGCATCGCCGCCATAGACATAGTCGGTCACGTGGTCGCCATCCAGGTCGGCCGAAGCGACGGAGGCGATGCCGTTGCGGGCGGTGATGTTGCCGGAGGTGTCTTTGGTCGGCCCCTTTCCGGTGTCGATGAAGCGGAATGTACCGGCGCCGGTGGTCGGGTCAACGAGCATGACGAACAGCCCGGCCGTGCCGGTGCTGCTATTGAGTCCGTTGCCGAACAGCACTGCCCACTGGCCATTGTGCAGGCGACGAATGATCGGCGTGCCATAGGTGCTGCCCAGGTTCGTCCCGCAAGTTGCGTTGCCAGTGCACGTGATCGCCCCGGTCCCTGTGCCCGACTTCCACTCGCCAAGAACCAGCGAGGCGGCATTCCCTTCGGAGAATTTGGTGGGATCGGTAATGTCCAAGGCGTAGATCACGCTATTGGCAACCGTCGTGGTATCTGCAATCGGCCCGGCCGCATTGCCACCGGCACCTACGCCACTAACTAGCCAGGTATGCCAGGCGCCACCATAAAAGAGGTCGCCAGTGCCGGGAGTGGCGTCGGCATATAGGTTATGCGCGTACTGGGTCGAACTGAAGTCGAGCAGGGGTGTCGTGGAATGAATGGTGTTCAGGATTGTCGATGGGATGTATGCCAGCACCTCCTGCCCGTCGTTCGTCGTGTTGACGAAGTTTCCGCTGGCGTCGTAGGTGCCACTGCGGAAGCCATGCAAGAAGCCATCGTTGGCCCCGATATAGACCACGTTCTGTCGGCCGCCTTGGGCTGTGGTGCCTGACGAACTGGCGAAGGCTGCGTAGCTACCAGCGGTTTCTTTGACCGTGGCGGTCGGATACAGAGCATCCTTCCATGGACCTTCGTAAGGAAGCAGCGGCTGACCGACCCAAGTCGGGCTGGAATTAATGATGTCGCCCAGCACGCCGGTTCGAGTGCGAAGTTTGCCGGCGTTGGCGACTTCAGTGCTGCGATCACCTCGCAGATAGCGCAAACGGACGTCGGTAGACGACGCATCGCCCGCCGTCAGCGCATTCTGTTGAGCGGTCGTTAGATTGCCCCATTGGAACGGAACACCGGCCGAGCCGTTCCAGGTGAGCATGGCGCGGCTGCCTGAACCCTGTGCGGTGTTGGTGCCTTTGGTGGCTTGGCATGAACCGCCCGTCAATACACAGTTGGCGTCCCAGTTGGCCACGGGGTTGATCGATACGACACCAGTAGTGGTGTCGGTTACAAGATCCTGTGCAGTCAACTGACCCCACCAGTTGCTTGGATGGTAGTAGGCCAGATACACCTGCGTGCCAGCTTCGACACGCGCTGCCTGCTGAACGTTGGTGCCCGCCGAGCTGCTGGACAGATTGAGTGGCGATGCCTTGAAGCAGGTGATCTCGTGCACATTGCTGCCGCCGCCGGTGCCGCCCGAAAAACCGAAGAGAACGTTGTCCGGAACCCTGCCGTTGGACGCGGAGATGGATTGGTTGGATATCACCGGAACGGCGGATCCGCCGTTGTAGCTGTAGGACATGTTGAGCAGGCCATCTTGGGTGATGCTCAACGCATAGGTGATGGGCACCGCGCTGCTGCGCACTGGCTTGGATGCAGATCCTGACGAGGTTGACGTCGCTTGTTGGTTATAAATGGTCACCGCGTTTGTGCCCGTCTTTGGCAACACGCTGTAAGCCATGAGCGGGTAGTCCGTCACGGGAGTGGTGTAGAACTGCTGATTCGGAACCGTAGTGCCGTTGACCGTTTGCGACGCCCCAGTGTTGTTAAAGGGATACCCCGTTGCGCAGGTCGTTTGCACTGCGGTTTGTCGTGCGCTGGCGCTCATCGAGTTGGGGAAGAGCGCGGGGTAGGTTGAGTTCAACCACGCCCAGTTGACGTTGCCAGCGCCTCTGACGCTGATGGTGCCAGGCAGCGCCCCTGGGCCGGTAGCGGTGTTGTCGTTTTTGGTCCAGGAGTAGTTCGTGGCGACCGTCGTGGTAGGCGTAGACGTGCCGGTGGTATAGGTGCCTGCCGCGTAGTAGACCTTGCTCGATCCGGATCCGCTGCTCTTGACTCCTCCAGTGATGTTGATGACGGGCGTCGCAGCGGTGGTCGTGCCCACGGTGCTCGTAGACGTGTTGTTCGGCGGTGTGTTAGTGACAACGACGGGGGAACTGGTGGTCGGGGTGCCGGAAGTGCTGATAGGACTGCCGACGACGCCAGTTGGTGCGGTGCCAAACCAAGTAGGCGGGTTCGTAAGGGATGTCTTACCTGTACTGTCCGTACGGATGTTCCCCGTGTACACGGTGGGAACAACCGTTGTGGTCACGGTCGTCGTGGTCGTGGCAGTGGTGACAGCCCCATTGGTGAAGTTGCCGTACTCGTCGATGCCGACACCAAGATAGCCACCCTTGAGGCCATCGTAGGTGCCATTCGTGTTGGAGCAGCTATAGCCCAAGCTGCCGCCGAGGCCACCTGCTGTAGTGGGTGGGGTGGAAGCATCCGACATGAAGAAGGTGATCCCGTCCGCACCAGAGGGCTGCCCTGAGGCGTTCTTGTACGCGTTGCCCCCGTAAGTCTTGGTGGTGAATGTGACTTGGACGCCTTGGTTGGACGGAAACCCCTGCGTTGTAATCACTGCGCCAGTCTGATTGGTGCCGTTCGACCCATTGGTGAGGTTGTCACCGTTGGTCAATCTCAACGCTCCACTACCGACAGGATCGGGAAAGGTGCCGTTGTAGCCACCGATAAGCGTCTTGCCCGCGTAGTAGCCGCCGCTCGCCTGCAGCGCCGTGCAGCCTGGGATGGTATTGGTCGCGCTCTTGGCGGCTGTGCCTGCAGTCAGGCAAGCACCATTCAGACTGTTCCACTGGTTGTAGACAGATGATGCGCCGGTGAGCGTGTCGTTGATGACAACTTGCGCTTGGGCCGACCCATGAGTGCCGGCCAGTAGGCAAATCAGCCCCGCCAAAAATGTGCGCGAAGATTTCATGGTCGCTTTCTCTCAAGGTTGGTCGAGTGCTTTGTTGCCGCCGGTGATCTGATAGGTGCTTTGCACGACTGCGGCGGTGCTAGCGCGACCGCCGTAGCCGAATGCCGAGACTCGATACAACAGCGATCTGCCATCGGGCGCCAAGCCGAGATAGTTGATGTAGAGGCCCGGCTTCTTGTAGTAGTTGATGTCACCGCTAGTGGCGAGTCCACCTCCCCCGGGAGCCAGCATGTTGGGGGGTAGGTAGTCGGCACGAGCCGTCCATGGCAGGGTGGTCGGGGTTGCCAGCGCGTTGGAGCAGACCTGCATCTGCGACAGGGTGTTCGCATCGGTGGCGGCATTGCATGTGCTGCCGGTACCGCCGTTACCCTGCCCTAGCCACCACTCCCCGTATTGCAAAGCACTTTGGGCTGTCTCGAGTGCGCGTTGCTTTTCCAGCGTGTTGCCGGCGATCTTTTCCTGCAGGTCGAAGCTGCGGAACATGCTGATCGACAGCACAGTCAAGACTATCAAGAAAAGGAGGCTGATGATCATCACAAAGCCGCGCTGTTGTGACGCAGAGGCAATACGTGGAAGACGCTGGCGTGGCGTTTTCATGATCTGTTCATCAGGTTGATGACCTGGGTCCAGCCGATGGTGGCCGAGGTATAGAAGGGATTCACCAGGTTGACGGTGACGCGCGCGGTCCGCGCCTGCGGCCACCAGCCCTTGGTAGTCACAGTGGCTCCGTCCAGATATTGCAGGGCTTGTCCATCGCCTAGCGTATCGATGCCGTAGAGCACCGTCATTGATTTGATGCCGCTGACCAGTGGCGTCGTCGTCGTGCCTCCATCGTTGGAGCACAACAGTTCGTAGTTCGCACTGATCGTGAACGTATTCATGACCAGCTTGTTGACGGCGGGCGACGCAGCCGGGTTGACATTGCCAAGGCAGTCCATGATCCCGTCCCCGCTGGTTGTGATGTAGCGAGAGGTGATCGTGTCGCTGCTGCCGCTTGCACCGGTCAGGCCGACTACACCCTGTCCCGCGGCGAAGGCACCGTAGCCAGTGCCGCTCGCCGCCGGGAGCGCGGTTGCAGCGGTGTTTGTCAGCGGATCTGGGAAATAGCCCGCCGATTGAATGGTGGTGGTCAGAATCGTCAGCGCCAGTCGTTCGTTATCCTGCAGTTGGGCGAGCTGGTCCTGCGAGGTATAGGCCTGCTTCATGTTTAGAAACAAGGCACTCAGGCCCAGCACGATGAACAGCCCAATGGTGACGGCGATCAGGAGTTCAATAAGACCGAGGCCGGACTGTTGCGCCAGACTCTGCCGCAGGGAGGGCGTTTGGCGGTTCATGGCTCGACGTAGAGGCTGAATTGCTGGGCCGCAGTCTGAGTCGCTCCCCCAGCAGTTGTGGTGCTGCGGTTGATCGCGATGTATTTCTCGGACCAAGCCACCTCGATCACGCAGCTGATCGGCTGGCCGACGGCAGTTGTGCATGTGATCTGTGCCGTGTAGGTGGGAAAACGGTCATTCATGTTGGCAACCCACGTCTGCACGTCATAGGCGGCCATTTGCGCCGGAGTGCAGGTTGCTGCTGCCGTGGGGCTGCAATCCGCTGTGGCGTTCAGAATGCTCGAGCCATCGGTGATCGTCGTGCCCTTGGCGCTGATGCTGGCCGGGGCGGCGCCCTGAGCCCAAAAGCCTCGATTGCCGTGCATGGATGCCGCCAAACTGGACGCCTGAAGTGATATCAGCGAGCGGGCTCGTGCAATCTGTGTGTTGCCCATTGCGGCAGCCTGCATTCTGGAGAGGCCAAGCAGACCGAATGCGATGATCACTAGCGAGACCAGCACTTCGATCATCGAGAAGCCCAGCGCTTGATGCTTGGTGGTAGCCATCATGAGCAACCTCCGGTTCCGCCGGGAAGGACACTCTGGTGTCCAATTCGGTTGATCGAAACGCAACGCGTGGCGTTGGCATTGACTGGCGCGGTATGCAATGTCATCAGAATCGCGGTCCCGGTTCCGACGGGTAGATTGGCAAACCCGTCTCGGCTGTAGGTCACAGAAGTCATCGAAGGCGCCGCAATGAAGGTGTCGGTGCCGTTCCAGGCCGGTCGCTTGCGCAGCACTGTGTCGCCAGTGTCGAACGCGCCCGAGCCGTTCAGGTCGACAAACACAATCCATCCGCTATGCCAGGTGTTGGCCCCCAGACAACTCGTGCCTGTCGAGGATGCGCAGACGCTGATCGGCAAACCCTGCTTGATGGCTTCGGACCGAGCGAATTGCAGATCACCGACGAACGAGTTGACTTCGGCGCTCACGCGATTGCGCTGAATCAGTCCAACAAACGACGGTGCCGCAAGTGCCGTCAACACGCCGACGAGCGCGACCACGATCATGAGCTCGATCACGGTGAACCCTCGAATACGGGTCATGCTGCGGTGAGGTCGCCGGAGGTTCATTGAGATGGCCGTCAAAAGGGGATGGGGCCCCTCTTCGACATCGGGTTACGAGTTCCGGGAATCGTCACAGATTGTGACTTTCGAGTGATTGCCACTCGTCGTGCGCGATTCGCCGTCCGTCGGAAGCGGCGTCTACTGCGTGGATCCGATCTAACCCAACCCGTCTACGTTACCGCCACCCAACTCCCCGACCTCCCCCCATGCTTCTCCAGCACGCGAACGTCGGTCATCGTCATCCCCCGGTCCACCGCCTTGCACATGTCGTAGACGGTCAATAGCGCCACCTGAACCGCGGTCAGCGCCTCCATCTCCACCCCAGTCGGCCCAACCGTTTCGACGGTCGCCGTGCAGATAACCTCCGGTACGGGTCTGTCAGACAGAACAAAGTCGACCGCCACCCGGGTCAGCGCCAGCGGATGGCACAGCGGGATCAGATCACTGGTTTTCTTGGCCGCCTGGATCCCGGCGATCCGGGCGACGCCGAGCACATCGCCCTTTTTCGCGGTACCGGACTCGATGAGCGCCAGCGTCGAGGCCTGCATCTCGATGCGTCCCGTAGCCACTGCCACCCGGTGCGTCGCCGGCTTGGCAGCGACGTCGACCATGTGGGCCCGGCCCTGGGCATCGAAATGGGTGAGTGTGCTCATTGTGAACGTTCCGCTGACTGCCGCATCATACGAGTCCGAGACGACGACGAACGCCGCGCTTTGATGACTTCAGCCTCTGAATCCCCCTCTAGCCAGCCGCCTGCTGCCCGTCGCCCATTGCGCACCCTGTGCGCTGCTTTGGCGATCGCCGCGCAGCTGGTGCTCCCGGTTCCGGCGGCGGCGCAGTTGCCCAGCATGGGTGACGGCGAGATGACCGCCGCGGCCGAACGCCACCTCGGCGATGAGATCGCCCGCGAGCTCTACCGCGATCCGGACTACATCGACGACCCGGTGCTGCTCGAATACGTGAACGACATCTGGCAGAAGCTACTGGCCGCCGCTCGGGTGCGTGGCGAGCTCACGCCGGAACTGGATGAGCGGTTTGCCTGGACGATTCTTCTGGGGCGAGATCGCAACATCAACGCGTTCGCGTTGCCAGGTGGCTATCTCGGCGTCAATCTGGGGCTGATCGCGGTGGTTGGCAGTCGTGACGAACTCGCCACGGTGCTCGGGCACGAAATGTCGCACGTCACGCAGCGCCACATTGCGCGGATGATGACCTCGCAGAACAAGCAGCTGCCTTTGATGCTCGCGGGCATGATTCTCGGCGTGATCGCGGCGAGCAAGAGCCGTCAACCCGACGCCGGCCAGGCCGTGATGATGGGCAGCCAGGCGGCCTTCATGAACAACCAGCTGAGTTTCTCGCGCGACATGGAGCGCGAGGCCGATCGCATCGGCTTCGGCGTCATGACGCAGGCAGGCTATGCCCCGCAGGGTGCGGCATCGATGTTCGAAAAGCTCCAGTACGCGTCGCGTCTCAACGACAACGGCTCGTACCCCTACCTGCGCAGCCACCCGCTGACTGGCGAGCGGATCGCGGACATGCAGGCGCGCTTCCAGATGCAGCCCGGCACAAAGACGCCCGTGCCTTTGCTCATGGACCACTCGATGATCACCGCCCGTGCGCGCGTCCTGACCCGTCCGGGTGTCGATGTCCTGCGCCAGTGGGTCGAGGTGCCTTCCAGTGGCGAGTTCGCCCGGAGCTCGCCCGCCCAGCAGGCCGGCGCTCTCTACGCTGCGGCGCTGTCGGCGAGCGAACTGCGTGATTTCAAGTCGGCTCGTGCCCTGACGCAGCAATTGCAGTCCCGCACTGCCGGTGATCCGTCGGCCACAAGGCTGGCCCGCCTGCTCTCGGCGGAGATCGAGCTCGCGGCCGGCGCCGCGCCCGCCGCCGGAGCACTGCTCAATCCCAAGGCCAAGGACCGTCCGGAAATGCTGCTCTCCGCCCAGGCTGCCGCCGCGACGCGCAACCCGGCGCCGATGGTTCAGCCGCTACGCGATTGGGTGGCGACGCATCCGCGCGATGCCTTGGCGTGGCGGACCCTGGCGAGCCTCTATGGCGCAGAGAACGAAACCGTCCGCGCAATCCGCGCCGACGCCGAAGCCAATGTCGCGACCTTGGACTACCCGGCGGCGAGAGACCGCCTCAAGGCGGCGCAAGATCTGATCCGAGCCAATGCGCGAACGCCGGGAAGCACCGTGGACAACTATGAAGCGTCGATCATCGACACGCGCGCACGCGC
Source organism: Variovorax sp. Sphag1AA (assembly GCF_014192575.1). Classification (GTDB taxonomy): domain Bacteria; phylum Pseudomonadota; class Gammaproteobacteria; order Burkholderiales; family Burkholderiaceae_C; genus Variovorax. Next base: position 358,520 of record NZ_JACHYC010000006.1, read on the forward strand.
GGTCGATGCGCTCGTCAAGGAGCAGGCCGCGGAGATGCGCAACAACAGGTGACCGCGGTCAGTGCTTGGCGAATAGGCCGCCCAGCGCCGATTCAATGATCAGCCCCAGGATCGAATAAAGCAGCGACCCGATCAGCGCGGCGACGAAGCCGTCGACGTGAAAGCCCGACAGCAGCCCTGAGGCAGCCCAGAAGAGCAGCGCGTTGATCACGAACAGGAACAGCCCCAGCGTGACGATGGTGACCGGCAGGGTCAGCACCACCAGCACCGGGCGCATGAACATGTTGAGAAAGCCGATGACCGCGGCAGCCAGCAGCGCCGAGGTGTAAGTCGTGACCTGCACCCCGCTGTAGACGTACGCGACTGCGAGCAGCGCAAGCGCGCTCAACAGCCACTTGATGAGAAGACGCATCCGGCGGGTGCGCCCTTACTCGGACATCTCGTTGGCCAGCAGCAGCAGCGCCCCCATGCCGACGACTGCGCCCGGAAGTGCCCAGCTCGATTGCCCGGGTGGCGCCACGTCCGGGGCCACCGGTTCGAGGTCGACGCCCACCTTCGGTCGGCGCGCATCGATCACCTGCGCCGCACCATGCTCGAGCTTCAGCCGCTTGGTCAGGTCCGTCAGCGGCCCCTTGGCCAGGGTCGGCGTGACCTGGCTTCCCCGTGCTTGAAGCAAGGGCAGGAGTTGCTCCTGCACCTTCGCGAACCACTTGCCGCGCCAGTTCTCGCGTGCGCTGTGACTGACCCACTTGCTGATTCGATGCGTCATGCGCGGTGCACAGGCTACGAGCACCCAGTGGCGCACTCCGACATCGGCCTCCGAAGCTGCCATTCGGGCGAGAAACTCGCGCGCATAAGCAGCGTCGTCGACGTAAAGAATGACCTTTTCCATGAGTGCTCCTTCTTTCGTTGGTTGGAGTGGCAGTGACATTGGATTCATAGCGCGCAAATCAGGCGGTGACGGTTTCGCCCGGCTTGGGGCGGCGGGCGGCCATCCACTTGCCGATCGCGAGCACCACCAGCGCGCCGATGACACCTGCGGCATAGCGGACCACGTCGCTTTGCGGCAACTTCGGCACCCAGGTCCATTCGGCAGCATTGGCGATGGCAGGGTCCGACACGGCCATCGTGCCGGCGATCCAGCCCAGCAACATGCCGCCGAGCGTGATGATGATCGGGAAACGGTCCATCAACTTGATGACCAGCTGACTGCCCCAGACGATGATCGGGATGCTCACGAGCAGGCCGAAGATCACCAGCGGCATCTGATGGCCCTCGCCAGCGCCTTGCGCGGCGCCGGCGATCGCGATCACGTTGTCCACGCTCATCACGAGGTCCGCCACGATCACGGTCTTGACCGCGGCCCAGAGCTTGTCGCTCGCGGCGATGTCGCCATGGGCATCGTCGTGTTCAGGGGCGAGGAGCTTGACGCCGATCCACACCAGCAGCAGTGCGCCGGCGAGCTTCAGGAACGGAATGGCCAGCAGCGTAAGCGCGAAGAAGATCAGGATGACGCGCAGAAGAATCGCGCCTGCGGTGCCCCAGAGAATGCCCTTCGTGCGTTGCGCTGGCGGCAGCTTGCGGCAGGCAAGCGCGATCACGACGGCGTTGTCGCCACCGAGCAGGATGTCGATCATGATGATCTGGCCGACCGCGACCCAAAACTCGGGGGTCAGAAACTGTTCCATAAAGTCCTCTGTTCGTTTCGATTCCTTCCGTGCGGGTCGGATGAAGCGGTCGGATGAGGACCAATGCCCTCGTGGAACATGCAATCGCTTCGATCGAACCTGCACAGGTCAAATCGAAGGTCTTGCTCAGCAGCGTGGGGCTGCCCGACAGGCCGGAAGTGTTGTGCTTCGTATTGACGACCTGGCGATACCCACTCCTCGAGAAAGCGGGCGGGAGCTACTCCCCTTCGTGGGCGGGATTAGAGCATCGCAACTGGAGCGTGGCAACTCGACCCGCCGAGCGATTTAAAAGAAAGATGCTGGAATGCCGCGTGGCTCATGGAGTTGTTGCTACGCATTCGATAGCGCGCAAATCCTTTGCGGTTCGCGGGAAATAGCCGGACTATGATCCCCGCCTTGCATTTTTCGACCCAATGGCCGCCATTCACATCACCGACATCGAGGCCGCCATCAACTACTGGCGCGACCGGAAGCCTTCGCCCGACGGCATCACCTTGGCACCCGAGCTGCGAGCGCTGGCCGAGGTCTATGCGCTGATGATTTTTCATCACGAAGACGAGGTCGACGAAGTCGGCTTCCCTGCCAAAGCCTGGGACGCCTGGCTCACCTGGTACCAGACGACGCCAGACACCCCCTGCATCGCGATCTGCTCCACCAGCCAGGGCGACGATGAATGCAAGGGCTGCGGGCGCAGCTTCGATGAAGTCCAGCATTGGCCCGCCATGACGCCGGCCGAGAAGCGGTCAACGTGGCGCCGCATCACGATGCAGGACTCGGCCTGGCGCTTCAACCGGTATGCCGAGCGAGCCCGGGAAGCCGAGCATGTTCGCGCGGAGGACGAAGCCCCCGAATCGCTTCCCGAAAGCGCCAGAAACGCAGGCTGACCCCATGCGCCGCATCGCGCAAGCCCCCAATCTCGCCATTGCGACGCTGTGGGTGCACGCGCTGCGTGAAGGCGGCGTCGATGCCTCGGTGCAGCGCGAATATCTGGGCGCAGCGATGGGCCAGTTGCCGCCTGACCAATGCCTGCCGGAAGTCTGGATCGAGGACGACGGGCAGTTCGATCTCGCCGAGCGCCTGCTGGACGAACTGCGGAACCGACCCCAGCGGCGCTGGCAATGCCAGTGCGGCGAACTCGTCGAAGGTGGCTTCGAGCAATGCTGGCGGTGCGGGGCGATGATGCCGCCGCACCGCGCATCGACCTAACTACTTGAGCCGTTGCGGCTCGATGTCGATGTTGTGGGTGCCGTCGCCGAGCATCAGCACGCCTTCCTGGATCGTCGCCTGCAACTGCATCGAGCGCTGTGCCAGTGCTGCCAGCGATTGCGATGCTGCCGTCGGAATGCGGAACACCGACAGGTTCTGAGGCCGCGTCAGCTTGCCTTCGATGCCGCGCCACCAGATTTCAGCGGCGTGGTTGAAGGCGTAGACGATCACCTCTTCGGACTTGCCACAGGCTTTCACGATCGGCTTGTCTTCCGGCTGGCCGACTTCGATCCAGAACTTCGTCTCGCCGGTGAAGTCGCGCAGCCAGACATCCGGCTCGTCCGGATTCGACAGCCCGGCGCCGAAGGCCAGCGTGCCGTCGCCGTTGCAGACGTCCTGCAGCTTGTGCGCATTGAGTGCCAGCGCAGCGAGGCGAATCATCATCCGCTCGTCGGTCTCGCTTGGATGGCGAGCCAGTGTGAGCGCGTGGTCCGCGTAGTAGCCGTGGTCGATGTCTGCGACGGCGAGGTTCGCCTTGAAGATGGTGGACTTGAGTGCCATCAGGCCCGCCGGGCCAGTTCTGCCGCCTTGCCGATGTAGCTGGCCGGGGTCATTGCCAGCAGGCGTTCTTTCTCGGTTTCCGGGATTTCGAGCGAACGGATCAGGCCATGCAGCGCCTCAGCGGTCACCGTCTTGCCGCGCGTGACTTCCTTGAGCTGCTCATAGGCACCCTGCACGCCGAAGCGGCGCATGACCGTCTGGATGGGCTCCGCGAGCACTTCCCACGATGCGTTGAGGTCGTCCGCCAGGGCTTCCTCGTTGAGCTCGAGCTTGCCGAGGCCGGTCGCCAGGCTGGCGTACGCCAGGGTCGCATAGCCGAGCGCCACGCCGATGTTGCGCAGCACGGTGCTGTCGGTCAGGTCGCGCTGCCAGCGGCTGATCGGCAGCTTTTCGCTCAGGTGGCGGAGGATCGCATTCGCGAGACCGAGGTTGCCCTCGGCGTTCTCGAAGTCGATCGGGTTGACCTTGTGGGGCATCGTCGACGAGCCGATCTCGCCCGGCTTCAGGCGCTGCTTGAAGTAGCCGAGGCTGATGTAGCCCCAGATGTCGCGCGAGAAGTCGACAAGGATGGTGTTGAGGCGCGCGACGGCATCGAAGATCTCGGCCATGTAGTCATGCGGCTCGATCTGGATGCTGTAGGGCTGGAAAGTCAGGCCCAAGCCCAGCGGCGCAGGCGTCTCGACGACCTTGCGGCTGAAGGCTTCCCAGTCGAAATCGGGCCAGGCCGCCATGTGCGCGTTGTAGTTGCCCACGGCACCGTTCATTTTGGCGAGCAGCTTGACCGAAGCGATCTGCTCGCGTGCCTTCGTGAGGCGCACGGCCACGTTGGCGATTTCCTTGCCCACGGTGGTCGGGCTGGCGGTCTGCCCGTGCGTGCGTGAAAGCATCGACACATCGGCGAACTTGATCGCCATTTCTCGAAGCGTCGCGATGAGCCCGTCGATCGCCGGCAGCACGACTTTCTCGCGCGCAGCCTGGATCTGCAGGGCGTGGCTGGTGTTGTTGATGTCTTCGCTCGTACAGGCGAAGTGCACGAACTCGGAGGCGGCAAGCAGCTCCGGACGGGCCTCGAACTTGGATTTGATCCAGTACTCGACCGCTTTCACATCGTGGTTGGTGGTCTTCTCGATTTGCTTGATCGCGATCGCGTCGGCTTCCGAGAAGTTGGAAACGAGGCCGAGCAGGTATTTGCGGGCGCCGCCGGTGAGGGGCTTGAATTCGGCGAAACCGCAGTCGGAAAGGGCGATGAACCATGCCACTTCGACCTGCACTCGCCTGTGCATATAGCCCTGTTCGCTCATCAGCGGACGCAGGGCCGCCAACTTGGTCGCGTAGCGGCCATCGAGCGGGGAAAGGGCGGAGACAGTGGAGAAACTCATGGGCGAATTTTAGGTCGCGCCATATTTCCGGCAATTTCAGTCGACCGTGGCGTCCCGGAAGAAGGCGATTCGCTCGGCCGTGGCCGGATGCGTCGAGAACGCGAGGCCGATGAAGTCGACATCGTCTTTTTCACCGCTCGGCCGGGTTTGCCGCCATTGCTCGATGGCTTCGAAGAAGTCCGCCATCGCCCTCGGCGGGATCCCTGCGCTGCGCATCAGGCGCAACGATTCGGCATCTGCTTCGCGTTCCGCATCACGCGAGTAGCCGAGCGTGGCCAGGAGCACCGGCGCCGAGGTGATGAGGGTGCCGTAGTCGCCGAATGCTGCCGATACGGCCAGTCCGACCGCGGATACCTGTACCAGTTGCCGCATTGCGTGCCGCAGGCGCACATGGCCGAACTCGTGCCCCAGCACGCCCACGATGGCGTCATCGTTGCCCGGCATCAGGCGGACGAGTTCATCGGTCAGCACGATCGTGCCGCCCGGTAGTGCCAGCGCGTTTGGTCCCAGCCGCTTGTCGCGGCCGCGCCGGAATTCGAGTTGCCACGGCGGCGCATCGTCCGGATGGGCTGCCTGCACCATACGGGCGAACGCATGGCGGATGCGTTCCTGGTCCGCCAAGGGCAGTTCGCTGGGCAGGAGCAGCGAATCGTCCAGCGACTCCAGCACCTGCGAGCCGATCAACGCATCGACCCGCTGCGGAACCATCGCGGTGATTCCGCGTGCCGCCCACGGCAAGGCCCACTGGTACATCGCGGCGCCCGCCACGATCACCAATACAAAAGCCACCAGCACGCCGCGCCAGTTTTGCTGCGCTCGCACCACCCAGCTTTCCCGATGACCGAGTTGTGCGGTCCATGCGTCCCACGCTGGCACATCGATGGCCTGCACGGTGGCGCCGTTGGGGAGCTGCGCGATCCGCCCGCCGTGGCGCGTGCGCTCCGGCCAGCGGATCTGGCGGGTGGGCACGGCGATCGGCGCGAAGTGTTCCCCGGCCAGGGGCTCGACCGTGAGCACGTCATCTTCCATGCGCAGCCGGGCCGCATGCGGCCTGCTGCTCTGGCCGTCGAAGAAGCGGACTTCGAGCGTCGTCACATGCCGATGTCCATGCCGAACAGGTCGGCCGCCATGTCACCCACGGCGCCCGGGCTCTCGTGCGCTGCGGTCTGGGTGATCTGGTCAAGGCTGATGCGCGTGCGCAACTCCACTGCTTCGAGTTGTGCGCGACGTGTATTGACCACCGCGAATGGCCAGTAAAGCCCGAGGGTGAGGAAGATCAACAGATAGTTCTTGCACTGCAGGCCGAGATACCTCGCCAGCGGCAGCTCGCTCTTGAACCGCAGCACGTCGTTTCCGGTTCTCGACCAGATCAGGTTCTGGAGCCGCACCTGGAGGTAGGACTTGGGCAGGATGTTCAGCGCCAGGATGCCAACGATGCCAACCAGGATCACGGCGCCGAAATACATGGGGCCCATTCCGGCGCGCCGGCCGAAGAGGATGAACATGAAGGCCAGCCCGCCCAGCACCACCATTGCGACGAGGCTGATGCCGATCAGCTTGATGAAGATGCCATACAGGACGCCGAGATCCGCTTCGAGCCGCGTCTGCAGCTTGCCGAAGGCGTAGTTGCCATGTTGATAGCGCCGGATGCGCCACAGGAAATAGGGCAGCGCCGCGAAGAAGGCCAGCATGCCCAACCCGACAAGTGCGGATACGGAAGGCGGCAACGCGCCGGGCTGGCCCCGCCCGCCGGGCGCCATGGCACCCATGACCGCAATCGGGAGCAGCAGCAATGCCAGCGGCGGAAGCATGCAGCCGTAGGCGGCCGCTGTGTCACCCGTGAAGCGAAATCGCAGGCCGCGCCAACTCGTATTGGCCAGACGGAAGCGCAGCGCGGCGCGGAAGAGCGCCGGCCACAGTCCGACGAACGCGACCGCGGCCAAGAGCGCAGCCCAGCCCGAGAAGTTGCTACCGACTGAGTACACGACGAGGAAGGCGCCGGCGATGAGCGTTCCGCGAAGCATCTTGCGAGGCTCTCCATGGAAGTCGAGTGCGTCGCCGGCCACCCAGGTGTTCCGATAGAAATATTGGAGCTTGCGCACCTTGGCCCAAGGCAGGTAAAGGCCGAGAGTGACCAACGTCAGCAGCAGATTCACGATCCAGATCCGGAAATACTCGCTGCCCGTTGCCGTGAATTCGATCGGATGGCGCTGTATTGCGCTTGTGGCAGGTGTGCCTGTTTCCATATTTCCCCGTCCCCCGTTCGTTATGACGACGCGGATTCTGCACTGGCCTCGTTCTCATAGAATCAAAGCGCTACAACGATGACCCTGATGGGGGGAATTTCCGCATGAAACTGATCGGATCCGCTGCCAGCCCTTACGTGCGCAAAGTGCGCGTGGTCATGGCAGAAAAGCGGCTCGACTACCAGTTCGTGTTCGAAGACGTCTGGTCTGACGACACCACGATTTCCAGTGCCAACCCGCTTGGCAAGGTACCTTGCCTGATCATGGACGGCAGCGAAGCGATGTTCGACTCACGCGTGATCGTCGAGTATCTCGACACGATGTCGCCGGTCGGCAAGCTGATTCCGCAGCAAAGCCGCGAGCGCGCCGAGGTGAAGACGTGGGAAGCGCTGGCCGATGGCGTGATGGACGCCGGCGTCCTCTGGCGACTCGAGGTCACCTGGCCCAAGCGCGGCGAGGGCGAGCGCAGCCAAGCCTGGGTCGATCGTCAGCGGGCCAAGGTGCTTGCCGGCATCGCCGCGATGTCCAAGGGGCTGGGCGACAAGCCCTTTTGCAGCGGCATCCACCTGAGCCTGTCGGACATCGCCGTCGGCTGTGCGCTGGGTTGGATCACCTATCGCTTCCCGGAGATCGACTGGCGCGCCGAGCACGCGAATCTCGCCAAGCTCTACGACAAGCTGATGCTGCGTCCGAGCTTCGCCGACACCCAACCCTGAAGCCGGCAGTGGCCACAAAAAAGCCCCGCGTTGCGGGGCTTTTTGCTTTCCGGTCGCTCAATGTGAACGCCGGAGGTCGAATGAAAAATGTTGCGAGGCGCCCCGAAACGAAGGAGGGAGGGAGGGAGGAGGAGAAGAATCGCCTCGGGATTTCAACCAGGCGGCAGGCGCTTGGAAGACCTCGCAACATGAAAACCGTCGGGCGTTTCGCACCCGAAACCGTATGAGCGTGGCCTCGCGACCCGGTTCCCTGCATAGAGGTAAACATTTGTGACGTTTCGGTAAAGACGCGGTCAATTAGGGCTGACCGCTAGTTGTTTTTCCACGTCGCGAACGAAGCCCCGGTCATCCGGTGACGTCAGGCTCGAATAGGACTCGACGACTTTGCCGTCGCGCGCGATCAGGTACTTGTAGAAATTCCACTTCGGCGTCGTTCCAGAGACCTGGGCTAGTTCCTTGAACAGAGGGTTGGCGTCCGGCCCTCGCACCGAACTCTTGGTGAACATCGGAAACTTGACGCCAAAGGTGCTTTCGCAGAAATCGGCGATTTCTTTGTTCGAGCCCGACTCCTGCGCGAAATCGTTCGAAGGAAAGCCCAACACCACCAGCCCCCGCGACCTGTACTTCTGGTCGAGTGCCTCCAGGCCCTTGTACTGGGGCGTGAAGCCGCAGAAGCTTGCCGTATTCACTACCAGTACCACCTTTCCGGCGTATTGGCACAGGGCCTGGGGCTTTTCGTCCTGCAGCCGCGCGAAGGTGTGCTGCAAAATCGCGGGGCAGGAGGAGGGCGTCGCGTTTTGCGCGGAGGCCGTCGCGGCCGCGCAGCAGAAAATCAGGGTCAAGAGACAAGTCCGGATCGAGCTTCGCATTGCGAATTCCCTTCGAAAAGGCGGGGCAAAAGGTGGCCCGTACAGGTGCGCAGCAGCAGTGTGCAGCCGCATGATCGGTCGCGTGTCACGGGGCCGCCAAACCCCCCCGATTAAAATGCCGCGGCTCAAGAAAGATACCTATGCTGTACCCGGAACTCTTCAGACAACTCGAATCCGTCCGTTGGGACATGGACAAGGACATTCCGTGGCAGTCGTTCGACGGGACTCTTCTCTCGGAAGAACAGGCCCAGACGATCAAGATGAACGCGATCACGGAATGGGCGGCGCTTCCCGCCACCGAGATGTTCTTGCGGGACAACCGGCACGACAGCGATTTCTCGGCGTTCATGTCGATCTGGTTCTTCGAAGAGCAGAAGCATTCGCTGGTGCTGATGGAATACCTCAAGCGCTTCAGCCCGCAGCACGCCCCGACCGAGCAGGAGCTGCATGACGTGCGCTTCGACTTCGACCCCGCCCCGCCGCTGGAGACGCTGATGCTGCACTTCTGCGGCGAGATCCGTCTCAACCACTGGTACCGCCGCGCGGCCGAGTGGCACACCGAACCGGTCATCAAGCACATCTACACCACGCTGAGCCAGGACGAGGCTCGCCACGGCGGCGCCTACCTGCGCTACATGCGGCGCGCGCTCGAGAAGTTCGGCGACGACGCCCGTGCAGCCTTCACCAAGGTAGGCGTGCTCATGGCCAGCGCGCGTCGCACCGCGCAGGCACTGCACCCGACCAACCTGCACGTCAACAAGGCGCTCTTTCCCAACGACACCATCCAGAGCCGGGTGCCGGATCCGAACTGGCTCGAGCATTGGCTCGACAAACAGATCAAGTTCGATGCCGCGTGGGAAACCAAGGTTGGCGAGCGCATCCTGCACAACCTGAGCCTGCTGATGAACCGCAGCTTCAAGACGGTGCAGGAACTCAACCGCTACCGCAAGGAACTTGCCGCCTCGCTCGGCCCCCGGGCCGAGTACCAAGGCGCCTGATTCGCCTCAGCGGCGCTCGACGATGACGGGCGCAAGCTGCAGTCCGTTGCGGACCTGATCGGCCGCGTCGCGCGCAAGATCGCGTGATGCATAAGGCCCCGCCTGGATGCGGTGGACGCCTCGTTCGCTGAAGACGTTGAGCGATGGTGCCAGCCCCGGCATCTCACGCGCGACCTGCTGCTGGAAGCGCACGGCCCCATCGCGCTGGCTGAAAGCGCCCAGCTGCACCCAGAACCCCGCCGAGGGGCTTGCACCGGGTTGCGGACCCGCCGGCGAGGGCGATGCATCCAGGGAAGCCTGCGGCGGCACGGCGACCGGCGTCATCGGCGGCAGGGTCGCCACTTCCATCGTTTCCACGCGCGGTGTCGATGCGACCGGAGCGGTCAGTGCCACCGGCACCGCGACGCTGTCCACGGCAGCGACCTGGATCGGCCTTGCCGCAGGTGCCGCCTGCTGCGCGAATTGCGTTCCGTCGCCATTGCCGCGCCGCCATGCACCCGTGCGGATGTCGTCGTTCGTGATGCGCTCGATCTCCACGGGCGCGACGCCACGCAGCAAGTCGAGCTTGAGCGCGGCGGTGTAGCTCAAATCGATGATGCGGTCGTCGCGGAACGGTCCGCGGTCGTTCACGCGCACGATCGCCTCGCGCCCGTTGGCCGGGTTGCGCACACGCACATAGCTCGGCAGCGGCAAGGTCTTGTGCGCCGCCGTCATCGCATACATGTCGTAGGGTTCGCCGCTCGCGGTGGACTGGCGGTGGAATTTGGTTCCGTACCACGACGCAAGCCCGCTCTCGCGGAAGGGCCTGTCGTCCACGATGGGCACGTACGACCTGCCCATCACCACATACGGCTTGCTTGTGCCGCCGCTGCTGCGAATGGATTCGATGCGCGGCTCCGCGTCGGGAACCTGGCCGAGATTGCCGGGTGGATTGGCCTCGGCGCCGTCACGGCCGCCGCGTGGGCCGCTTGCGCAGCCGGCCAGGAAGAGAAGCGTCGCGCCGGCGATCAGCGCCAGCGCCCGTTGCGATGGCCGTCGCTGCGCTTCAGTCAAAGACCGCCTTCCAGAGTGCCAGCATTGCCTCGCGCTCAGCCACGAGCGACGTCAGCGGAACCTGCGTCGGCTCTTCGTTGAGTCGCGCCCGATGTTGCACGCGGCGCAGCTCGCGATAGGCCGCGGCCGCCTTCTGGCCGACGCCTTCGGGCAGAAGGCCCGCGCCTTCGGCACGCAGGAGCAATGCGATGTTGCCCACGTTGGGGATGAGTTCCGGATGGTCCTTGGCAGCCGAGAGCAGCAGGAACTGGACCGCGAACTCCGCATCCACCATGCCGCCCACGCTGTGCTTGACGTCGAAGCGGTCGGGCTTCACCGGACGCGCCGCGCGGACCTTCTCGCGCATCGCGACGATCTCGGCCTTGAGCGCTTCATGGTCGCGTGGGGCGGTGATGACGGCTTCGCGAACGCGATCGAAGCGCTCGCCCAGCGACGGCTCGCCCAGCACGAAGCGCGCGCGTGTCATGGCCTGGTGCTCCCAGGTCCACGCGGTGTTGCTGCCGCGGCCGAGCTGGTATTTCTCGTAGGCCTCGAAGCTCGTCGTGAGCAGCCCCGAATTGCCGTTGGGCCGGAGCGCCGTATCGATCTCGAAGAGATCGCCTTCGCGCGTCTGCACCGTGAGCCAGTTGATCAGCTTGCGCACATACGCCGCATAGACCTCGCCGGCGCGGTCGTCGTCATCGTCGTAGACGAACACGATGTCGAGATCGCTCCCGTAGCCCAGCTCCTTCCCGCCGAGCTTGCCGTAGCCGATGATCGCGAATTGCGGCTGATCGCGATGCGGGTTGCGCACATGGGGCCAGCACCACTGGGCCGTCACGCGCAGCACCGAGTCGGCCAGCGCGCTCAGGTCGTCGGCCACCTGCTCGACGGTGATGCGACCGTCCACGTCGCGCGCCAGCGTGCGGAACACCTCGGCGTGATGCGCATGGCGCAGGAGATTCAGGAGGCGCTCCTCGTCGGCCTCGCCGGTGCGCATGAGCGACGCGCGGCGAGCCTCCAGCTCGCGCTCGAACTCCGAAACCACGAAGCGACCCGACAGCATCTCGTCGCTTGCGAGCTCATCGATCACGCCCGGGTGCTGCATCAGATAGCGCGCGGGCCATTTCGCCGAACCCAGCAGGCGCAGAAGGCGCTCCTGCACCGCCGGACGTTCGACCAGCAGCGCGATGTAGTTCTCGCGCCGCAGCAAGGGCTCGATCCAGTCGGCCCAGCGCAATGCGCCTTCGATATGGTGGCCGACTTTGCCGGGCGCTTCGCTGTCGGGCTCGCGCAGCCACTGGCCGGTTCGCTGCACCAGTTGGCGCAGCCGCACGCGTGTCTCGTCGCGCAGAGCAAGAATGCGGGGGTTGTCGCGCCAGGCCTTGATGCGTTCGGCAAAGGCCTCGGGCAATTCCTCGATCAGGTCGGAGAGGTCGGTGGGCGGCGCGCTGCGCCCGCCGCCGTTGCAGCCCTTGCAAGGCGCCTTGCCACCAAGCAGCTTGTCGAACTCCTGCGCGACGAGTTCGCGGTGCGTGTCCAACTGCGCGAGAAACTCGCAGCAGTCCGCATAGCCCAGCGTCTGCGCGATCCACCGTACGTCGTCGTCATTGACCGGCAGCACGTGCGTCTGCTGGTCGTCCAGGTACTGGATGCGGTGCTCTACCCGACGCAGGAATTCATAGGCTGACGCCAATGCGTCCGCCATTTCCTGCGGCATCAGGTTGGCGCGCGCGAGGCGTTGCAGCGCATCGAGCGTGGGACGGGTGCGAAGTTCAGGGAACTGGCCGCCGCGCACCACCTGCAGCAGTTGCACGGTGAATTCGATCTCGCGAATGCCGCCGCGCGACAGCTTCACGTCGTTCGCGCGCTCGGGCCGGCCGGCACTGCGGCGCGATGCCTGCTCGCGGATCTGGCGGTGCAGCGTGCGCAGCGAATCGAACACGCTGTAGTCCAGATAGCGACGGAACACGAAGGGCAGCACCACGCCGCGCAACGCCTGTGCCGATCCGCTGGTCACCACCGAGCGCGGCGCGACCACGCGGCTCTTGAGCCACGCGAAGCGCTCCCATTCGCGGCCCTGCACCTGGAAGTACTCCTCCAGCGCATCGAGCGAAACCACGCTGGGGCCCGAGTTGCCGTTGGGGCGCAGCGCCAGGTCGATGCGGAACACGAAGCCATGCTCAGTGGTGTCTCCGACCAGTGCGTAGATTCGCTTCACCGCCCGTGCGAAGTACTCCTGGTTGGACAGCTTTCCGCGTCCGTCGACATCGCCGGCAGTTTCGCCGTCGTTGTCGTAGAGATAGATCAGGTCGATGTCGCTCGAGACGTTGAGTTCACGTGCCCCGAGCTTGCCCATGCCGACGACCCAGAGCTGCGCGCGCTCGCCGTTGGCGCCGATCGGCGAGCCGTGCATCGCGTCGAGCTCCGCGCAGGCTTCGTGGCAGGCGACATCGAGGGCGAACTCGGCCAGTTCGGTGACCGCAGTGGTCACGACCGCGAGCGGCGCCTGTTCATCGCAATCGAGCGTGATGAGCCGCTCCATGACCAGCTGCCGTACGGTGCGCAGCGCATCCGCGACATTGTCCCCTCGGCTTCGAAGGGATTCGTATGCTGCGGCCATGTGCGCGAGCACCGGGGCGCCCGGCGGGAGCAGTGACAGTTCCGCGGCATAGCGGCGGCGCAATCGCTGCACGAATCGCGAATGGCCCGAGACGGGCGAAGGGAAGCTGGGGGGTGGCGATGGCCGATGCGACACGGGGTGGGGGTGGGTGGAACCCGGTTGGGGGCTGGCAGTCATAATTCCCGGCACAGCGCGATCCTCAATGAACGACACGACGTCTTCCCCTTCACGTCTGCTCAAGGTCACCGCTGTCGCGGCGCGCTGGCTGCTGGGTCTTCTCGTCGGTACATGGCTGCTGCTGGCGCTGTCAGTCGTTGTCCTACACGTCTGGATTGTGCCGCGAATCGGCGATTACCGTAGCGCGCTCGAGGCGCAGGCCACACGCGCGATCGGCGTACCCGTGCGCATCGGCTCGATCGAGGCGCGATCGGGCAGCTTCTTTCCCACGGTCGAACTGCGTGACGTGGTGCTCGAAGATGTCCGCCAGCAGGAGGCCCTGCGACTCAAACGGGTAGTGGCAAGCGTGTCGCCGCGCTCCCTCTGGAACCTGAGCTTCGAGCAGCTCTACATCGAGCAGCCGCAGGTCGACGTCCTGCGCGACGCCGACGGCAAGCTGCACATCGCGGGGCTCGAGATGACGACCCAGACCAGTGGAGGCGGCGACAGCGCCGACTGGTTCTTCGCGCAGCGCGAAGTCGTCGTGCAGGGCGGTACCGTGCGCTGGATCGACGAGGGTCGCAAGACCGAGCCGCTGCTGCTGACGGACGTCCAGTTCGTGGCCCGCAACGGCGGTCGCAGGCACGGGATGCGCATCGACGCCACCCCGCCCGCTGGTTGGGGTCAGCGCTTCACGCTGCTCGGCGACTTCCGCCAGCCACTGCTCTCCGTGCGCAGTGGCAACTGGAAGTCCTGGAACGGCCAGCTCTTCGCCAATCTCCCCTATATCGACGTGACCCGGCTCGGCCGCTACGTCGATCTCGATGCCCGGATCCGCGAAGGCAGCGGCGGCCTGCGCCTCTGGGCCGATGTCAAGGATGGGCAGCTTTCGGGTGCGGTAGCCGATCTTGCGCTGATGAAAGTCGACGCATCGCTCGCCAAGGACCTCCAGCCGCTGGTGCTTCGCAACGTCACTGGCCGCCTGGCCGGCCGGCTGGACGAGGGTACCTTCGAGTTCTCGACCACCAACCTCCAGTTCGAGACCAATGACGGCATCCGCTGGCCGGGCGGCAACATCTGGCTCCAGCACTCGCCGGCGAAAGGCCGCGTGGCCGAACGCGGCGCCTACCGGGCCGACCGGCTCGATCTCGCAGCGCTGGCGCTGATCGCGGACCGGCTTCCGATCGGCGATGCGACTCGCAAGCTGATCGATTCCTATGGCCTGCGCGGCCTCGTGGAGCGCATCGACGGCAACTGGCAGGGCTCGCCGGGTGCGCCGGACAAGTACCAGTTGCGCGGACGCGTGAGCAACTTCAGCGTGGCATCGCAGTCGGGCGAGCATGCCGAACCCGCGGCGGAGCCGACCCGTCCCGCCGCTGGCCGCAATGGTCAGCGCGCCGGCGCATCTCCTAGCGCTGCGAGCCCGACGGCCGCGGAGCTGCCTCGGCCGCCCGTCGGTGTTCCCGGCATACAGGGCGCGACGGTCGAATTCGACGCCAATCAGGCGGGCGGCAATGCCACGGCGTCGATCGCCAAGGGGTCGCTTGATTTTCCGGGCGTCTTCGAAGAGCCGGTGATCCCCATCGACCAGCTCTCGACGCAGCTCCAGTGGAAGATCGACGGCCAGGCGGTCCAGCTCCAGGTCTCGGGCCTGCGCTTTTCCAATGCCGACGCGGAAGGCGAGGCGACCGCGAGTTGGCGCACCACCGATCCGGCCGTATCGCGCGGCGGCGGGCGCTTCCCGGGTGTGCTCGACCTTCAGGGCAAGCTCAGCCGCGCAGACGGCACACGCGTGTACCGCTACCTGCCGCTGGAAATTCCCAAGCACACGCGCGACTACGTGCGTGACGCGGTTACCAAGGGCACTGCGAGTTCAGTGGATTTCAGGGTCCGAGGCGACCTGTACGACATGCCCTTCATGGACCCCAAGCACGGCGACTTCCGCATCGCCGCACGCGTGTCCGACGTGACCTATGCGTATGTGCCGTCTTCGCTCAGCAGCGTGACGTGGCCTGCGCTCACCGGGCTGTCTGGTGAACTGGTCTTCGAACGCGCGGGCATGCTGGTGCGCAATGCGCGAGGTCGCCTCGTGGGCGCTTCGGGCGTCGAGGTCACGAAGGCCGAGGCACAGATCGCCGACATGTCGCACCATGCGCCGCTGCTCAAGGTCGATGCACAGGCCAAGGGGCCGCTGGGCGAGGTGCTGAAGGCGGGCGCACCGCTCACCGGGCCTGCGGAGTCGACGCTCGCCGCCATGCGCGCTACAGGCAATGCCGACTACAAGCTCAGGCTCGAGTTGCCTCTGGCGGCGATGGAGAAAACGAAGGTGCAGGCCAGCGTGGCGCTGCTCGACAACGAGGTCCAACTCGCGCCGGCGGCACCCTCGCTCATGCAGGCGCGCGGCACGCTCAACTTCACCGAAGCAGGCTTCTCGCTGACCGGATTGCAGGCCCGCGCGGCAGGCGGGGCGGTGCGCATCGAGGGAAGCGGCCGCTTCGGCGCATCAAGCGACATGACCTTCCGCGCGCAGGGCACCGCGACCGCAGAAGGCCTGCGGGCGACGCGCGAGGTCGACTGGCTTGCGCGCCTTGCGAAGAACGTCTCCGGCAGCGCCGCCTACACCGCCAACCTCTCGTTCCGCGATGGCACGCCCGAGTTCCTGGTCATCAGCAGCCTGCAGGGGCTCGGTCTGCAGTTGCCGCATCCGCTGACCAAGACGGCCGATGAATCGATGCCCTTGCGCGTAGAGAAGAAGGTGCTGTCGCGCGAGAACCGGTCGGGCGCGAAGCCGGTGGTGATCGACCAGATCTCCGCTGAACTCGGCCGCGCGGTCTCGGCGACCTACGTGCGCGACATCTCCGGCGATGACGCGCGCGTGCTGCGCGGCGGCATCGGCGTGGGGCTGGCCGCAGGCGAATCGGCGGCGGCGCCGGAGCGTGGCGTGTTCGCGAACCTGCGATTCGAGCGCCTGGACATTGCGGCATGGCAGGCGCTCTTCGGCGAAGCCACTGGCAGTTCAGGCAACAAGGCGGCAGCGGACGCCGGCGGCGATGCATCGGACGACTTCCTGCCGACGCTCATCGCGTTGCGCGCCCAGGAACTCGCCTTTGGCGGCCGCACGCTCCACAACGTGGTGCTCGGCGGCACGCGGGACGGCCCCGTCTGGCGGGCCAACATCGATGCGACCGAACTCAGCGGCTATGCGGAATACCGGCACGCACAGGCGGGTCGCCTGTACGCGCGACTGGCGCGTCTCAAGATCGCGCGCTCCGAGGCCACCGCGGTCGAATCGCTGCTCGACGAGCAACCGAGCACCCTGCCGGCGCTCGACATCGTGGTCGATGACTTCGAGCTCTTCGGGCATCGGCTCGGTCGTGCCGAGATCGATGCAGTCAACCGCGGCGGCCTTGGGCGCGAATGGCGCCTCAACCGGCTCGCGATGATCAATCCCGACGCGACCTTCACCGCGCAGGGCAGTTGGGCGGCGGCGCCGGGCGCGTCCAGCTCAGGCCGCGACGCGCGCCGCACCAGCATGGACTTCAAGCTCGACATCGCCGACGCCGGTGCGCTGCTCGGCCGCTTCGGCATGAAGGACGTGGTGCGCCGCGGCCGCGGCCGGCTGGAAGGCGATGTGAGCTGGAATGGCTCGCCCTTCTCGCTCGACTCGCCGAGCCTTGCGGGGCAGTTGCAGATCAACGTCGAGTCGGGGCAGTTCCTCAAGGCCGATCCGGGGATTGCCAAGCTGCTCGGCGTGCTCAGCCTGCAGGCCCTGCCGAGACGCCTCACGCTCGACTTCCGCGATGTGTTCAGCGAGGGCTTCGCCTTCGATTTCCTGCGTGGCGATGTGAAGATCGACCAGGGTGTAGCCTCCACCAACAATCTGCAGATGAAGGGCGTCAACGCGGCCGTGCTGATGGATGGCTCCGCGGACTTCGCGCACGAGACGCAGAGCCTGCGCGTCGTGGTCGTGCCCGAGATCAACGCCGGCACCGCGGCGCTCGTGGCCACCGCGATCAATCCGGCGATCGGCCTTGGCACTTTCCTTGCGCAGATGGTGCTGAGCAGGCCGCTGGTCGCGGCCGCCACGCAGGAGTTCAAGATCGACGGCACCTGGACCGATCCGAAGATCACCCGGGTGCCGCGCCGGCTGGCGTCCGAGGCGGCGGGTTCGCCCACCGCACCGGCCACGACGCGATGAGGAGAAGGAGTCACCGCACATGAAAGTCGCTGCAATCCAGATGGTTTCGGCCATCGAGCGCGAGGTCAATCTCGCACGCGCCCATGCACTGTTGGCCGACGCCGCAGAGGCGGGCGCCGAACTCGCCGTGCTGCCCGAGTACTTCTGCATGATGGGCGCGCGCGATACCGACAAGCTCGGGCTGCGCGAGACTGCCGGCACGGGCACGGTGCAGAACTTCCTGGCCGATGCCGCGCGCGAATTCGGCCTGTGGATCGTCGGCGGCACACTGCCGCTGGAGACCGACGACGACAACCATGTGTTCAACAGCTCGCTCGTGTATTCGCCCGACGGCGCGTGCGTGGCGCGCTACGACAAGATCCATCTCTTCTATTTCGACAACGGCCGAGAGCGCTACGACGAGCGTCGCGTGATCGCGCCGGGCAGCAGGCCGATGCTGTTCGACCTGCCGTCACGCGACGGCCACCGATGGCGCGTGGGCATGAGCGTCTGCTATGACCTGCGCTTCCCTGAGCTCTACCGGGCGCTCGCACGCGAGGGCGCGGAGCTGATGCTCGTGCCCAGCGCCTTCACGCGCACCACCGGCGCTGCCCACTGGGAAGTGCTGCTGCGCGCACGTGCGATCGAGAACCTCGCCTGGGTGGTGGCGCCCGCGCAGGGTGGCAAGCACGAGAACGGCCGGCAGACGTGGGGCCAGTCGATGGTGGTCGACCCATGGGGTACGGTCGTCGCGCAGCAGGCGGTGGATGAAGCCGTGGTGCTGTTCGATCTCGATGCGCAGCAGGTCGAGCGCGCGCGCGGCCAGTTGCCTGCCTTGTCTCATTGCGTTCTCTGAACCAAGCCAGTCCGGTGTCTGCGCCCACCCTGCCCGTTGCCCGCGCGCTGCGGCCCGCTTTTGCGCGGCTGCGCTTTCTGCGCTCCGTGTGGCGGCGGTGGTTCCTGTGGGTGCTGCTGGCGATCCTCGTGCTGGCGCTGCTGGTGACGGTGGTCTGGCTCGCGGGCCGGCATGAGATCGAGCAGACCCAGTCGGTGCTGGAGCGCGACACCGCTGACGCCGTGGCGGACCTTCGCAGCGACCTGCAGCGCAATGCGCAGACGCTTCGCGCCTCGCTCGCGGGCGGCGCCAATACCGAGCAGTGGGAAACGCGCGCCACGGCGCTTCTGCGCGAGCACCGCGAATGGCTGCGGCTTGAATGGCTCGATCCGTTGATGCACACGCTTGCCGCGGCGGACACGCCGTATCGCCGCCGCATCTTCGACGACCAGCACCGATCGGAAAGCTTTCCTGACGTTTCCCTCGCCTGCGTCACCGCGCGCAAGCTCGGCGGCCCCGCGTTCTCGCCAAGCCACTACATGTCGATCGCGCAGGGCAGCGGCCTCGAGGTCATGGAGATGTGCCTGCCGATCGAGGGCGGCGGCTACCTGGTGGCCGCCTACTCGCTGCGCGACATCCTGATCGAACTCGTCGCGCCGACGTTGAGCCGGGGCCAGGAAGTCGCCTTCACCGAGATCGATGGCACGCGCCTCGTCGCGATCGGTGCACAGCGGCGCATGGGCACGCGCGTCTTCACCGCACAGCAAATGATCGATCTGCCCGGCGCACCGGTGATGCTGCGTGTCGACGGCTGGCGCGCGGTGCCGGACCTCTTCCCGAACGTGCTCACCGCGCTGGTCACCGGGATATCGATCGCGCTGGTCTCGGTGCTGGTGCTCCTGGCGCGCGACACGCGGCGCCGCCAGCGCGCCGAGGACGACCTCGCCGATGCGCTCGCCTTCCGCAAGGCGATGGAGGACTCGGTCATCACCGGCCTGCGTGCGCGCGACCTGCAGGGGCGCATCACCTACGTGAATCCGGCGTTCTGCGAAATGGTCGGATTCACCGCCGACGAGCTCATGAAGAGCGATCGAGAGGCGCCCTACTGGCCGACAGAGCTCGCCCACGAATACCAGCATCGGCAGGCCGTGCGTTTGGCCGGCGCGATGCCGCCGCGTGAAGGCTTCGAGTCGGTCTTCATGCACAAGGATGGCAGCCGCTTTCCGGTATTGATCTTCGAGGCGCCGCTCATCAACGCCCATGGTTTCCAGACCGGCTGGATGAGCGCCTTCATCGACATCAGCGAGCAGCGCCGCATCGAGGAGCTTTCCCGTGCGAGCCAGGAACGACTGCAGGCCAGCGCGCGGCTTGCCACCGTCGGCGAGATGGCATCGCTGCTCAGCCACGAACTGACGCAGCCGCTCGCGGCCATCGCAAGCTACGCGACCGGTTCGCTGAACCTGCTACAGGCCAAGGGCCCGTCGGGCGACAGCGACCACGACGATGTCGCGATGGCGGTGCGCCGCATCGCCGAGCAGGCTGATCGTGCGGGGCAGGTGATCCGCAGCGTGCACGACTTCGTGCGGCGGCGCGACCGCACGCGCGAGGCGGTCGCGCCGCAGGCGCTTGTCGATGCGGTGCTGCCGCTGGTGCGGCTGCAGGCGCGCAAGCTCGGCGTGGACGTCGAGGTCGTGCTCGACGAGCGTCTGCCGATGGTCTATTGCGATCGCACGCTGGTCGAGCAGGTGCTGCTCAATCTCGCGCGCAACGGTATGCAGGCGATGGATGTGCCTGAGCTGGCCGATCGCGTGTTGCGCATCAAGGTCGTTCGCGCGGGCGCGATCGGTCGCGGCGCCGAGGCGAACTCGGCGGCCGATGCGCGCCGCTGGCTGGAGTTCTCGGTGACAGACTTTGGCGCCGGCATTGGCGACGATGTGGCGGCGCGGCTCTTCACGCCTTTCTTCACCACGCGCTCGGACGGTATGGGGCTGGGCTTGAGCCTGTGCCGCACCGTGGTCGAGCAGCATGGTGGCGTGCTGATCTTCGAGCCGCAGCATCCGCGCGGCACGGTCTTCCGTTTCACGCTTCCAGTGAAATGATGTTCACCCCCATGCGCCTTCGGCGCTCCCCCTCTCCGGGGGCGCACCCAGCGGCCCGGCAAAGCCGGTTCCGCGGGTGCCCTGGCCTTCGTTGCGCTCGTTGAAACTGCCCTTTCTATGCAACCTCTGATCGATGCCTTGATCTTCATCGTCGACGACGATGCGAGCGTGCGCGAGGCGCTGGCCTGGCTGCTGCGTTCGCGTCGTCTTGCGAGCGAGAGTTTTCCGAGTGCGGAGGCCTTCGAGGCGCGTCTGGCCGAAGAGCCGCTGCGCGCCCAGCCCCATTGCCTGCTGCTCGACGTTCGCATGCCCGGCACCAGCGGGCTGGTCCTGTTCGACCGCCTCGCCGAGCGCGGCCTTCTGGAGACGCTGCCGGTCATCTTCCTGACCGGCCATGCCGATGTACCGACGGCAGTGGATGCGGTGAAGCGCGGCGCCTTCGATTTTTGCGAGAAGCCGTTTTCCGACAACGCACTGGTGGATCGCATCGAGCATGCGCTTGGCGCGTCGGTGCGCGCCATCGACGCGCAGCGTACGCGTCAGGTGCTGAAGCGGCGCGTCGACGAGCTCACCGATCGCGAGCGTGACGTGATGAACTGCGTGATCGAGGGATTGCCCAACAAGCTGATTGCCGATCAGCTCTCGATCAGCGTGCGCACGGTGGAGGTCCACCGCGCGCGCGTGTTCGAGAAGATGGAAGTGAAGTCGGCCGTCGAACTGGCCAACTTACTCAGGGGGATTTGACGCCGAGGCTTGCTCAGCCTTGCGCCTGGCGCTCGCCTACGTAGATTTCGACCCGGCGATTCTGGGCGCGGCCTGCGGGGGTGCTGTTGTCGGCAACCGGTTCGCGCGAGCCGCGGCCATCGATCTTGAAGGCCGTTGCTGACACGCCGCGCGACACGAGGTAGTCGCGCGTGGCGGCTGCACGCTGGATCGACAGCGGATCGTTGATCGCATCGGTGCCGGTGCTGTCGGTGTGGCCGACGATGCGGACCTCGGCGTTCGGGTTGTTGCGCAGGCCTTGCGCGAACTGGTCGAGGATCGGCGAGAAGTTCGGCTTGATCACCGAGCGGCCGACGTCGAAGGAGATGTCACTCGGAATCGCGAGCTTGAGCTCGTTGTTCTGCGTCTGCGTCACGGCGACGCCGGTGCCGCGCGTGGCGGCTTCCATCTGGCGCTTCTGGTTTTCCATGCGCTGCGACCACAGGTAGCCGCCGCCCGCGCCCGCCAGCGCGCCGATCGCTGCGCCGGTGCCGGCACTGTGGCCCGTGGCGGAGCCAATCGCTGCGCCCGCCAGTGCGCCGATGCCGGCGCCGATGCCCGTGGTCTGGGCGGTGCTCTTCTGCGATTCGCTCATGTCCGCGCAGCCTGCGAGCACGTAAACCGCGGCGCAGGTGGCAAGTACGATTTTTTTCATTGGAGTCCTTCCTTTGGATGATGGAAAAAGGCCGGTCGATTATCCGGAGCGCGCAGCAGCTTCAGGCCCTGGTTGCGGTTTCCGTATGTAACGCTTCGCCCAGATCGATTGCCCGGATGCCGCATAAAGACTGACAACTCTGCTATTGAAAATGTAGCGAGCGGCGTCCACGCCGACATGTCCATGCGGCATCGAACGACAGCTTCAGTCGCGTGATGGCGGCTCGTCGCGCGCGGGTGCACCGCTTGCCGACGGCTCGTCGTCCTTGAGCTCGCCACGCTTGCGCCCCGAGAACATGGTCCACCAGATGATGAGGATGAACACGAGGCCAGCGGCAAGGGCTTCAAGCAAAATCAGACCCATGAAAAAAGGACTCCAGTGGCTGGTTGGGCTCGCGATCGTAGCAACGCTCGCCGCCTGCTCCACCGGCCCCCGGCAGCCCGAATGGACTTCGCAGACGCCGCCGGCCACCACGCCACCATCGCGCGATCTCGGGCCACTGACCGGTTCTCTCGCACATCCCAAGAGTCGCTGGGTACCGGTTGCATGGTCGGAGCTCCCGGGCTTCAACGACGATGCCTTGCATGAGGGCTGGATCGCGATGATCACCAACTGTGCTCGGCCCAATGCGGCTTTCGCACCGTTGTGCCGCGAAGTGCGGCAACTGTCGCTGGCCGAGAACGACGAGCAGCGCGAATGGATGATGCAACGCCTGCAGCCCTATCGCGTCGAGGCCTACACCGGCCCGACCGACGGCAAGCTCACCAGCTACTACGAGCCGGTGTTCGAAGCGACGCGGCGACCGACGGCGACCAATATCTATCCCCTCTACCAGACACCCGCGGGTCTCGTTCCGAAGCGACCGTGGTACACGCGACAGGAGATCGACACGCTGCCGCAGGCGCAGGCCGCCCTGCGTGGGCGCGAGATCGCGTGGCTCGCCGATCCGATCGACGTGCTCATGCTGCACATCCAGGGTTCCGGACGCTTGCGCATGACCGAGCCGGACGGGGTGCAGCACGTGATCCGAGTGGCCTTCGCGGCGACCAACGAGCAGCCTTATCGCAGCGTGCAGCAGTGGCTCATCAGCCAGGGTGCGACGAAGGTCAGTGCGTGGCCGGACGACACGAAGCAGTGGGTCGCGCAGAACCCGCAGCGCCTGCAGCCGCTGCTGTGGAGCAATCCGCGCTATGTCTTTTTCAGGGAGGAAGCCTTGAACGAAGTCGATGCGGCTTCCGGGCCAGTCGGCGCGCAGGGTGTGCCGCTGACGCCGGGTCGCTCGATCGCAGTTGATCGCGACAGCATTCCGTACGGCACGCCGGTGTGGCTCGCATCGCCGGGGCCCGCGCTTCCGCTAGCGAAGCTGGTGGTGGCGCAGGACACGGGCAGCGCGATCGTTGGTGCTGTGCGTGCCGACTACTTTGCCGGGACCGGCGCGGAAGCGGGCCGCATCGCGGCCCGCATGAACCAGCCGTTGCGCCTATGGGCCTTGTGGCCCAAATAGGCTCGCTCGGCGTCAGAGGCCGATCACGCCGCCGTCGTCCTTCGTGATCATCACCGTCGCCGAGCGCGGACGGGCAGTGGCGCCACCCGGACCGTAGGCCGCAACGCCAGCGCCGTTGCCCGGCCAGTGGCTTTCATACTTGCTCGGGTCGGCGATGTTGGCTGCGACTGTGTTCTCACCCGGGTGCTGGATGTTGATGAACAGCGCCTTGCCATCGGGCGATTCCGCGAGGCCGGTCACTTCAGCGCCGAGCGGGGCGGTCAGGAAGCGCTTGAAGATGGTGTCGTTCATCTTCTTGCCCGCATAGGTCGTCACCGTGACCGGGCCGGTGCCGGCGGTGCCGGGCTTGCCGTTGGCCTGGTTCACCACATCGATCTTGCCGCCGTCGCCGTACTGGCCCGGAACGGCCGCCAGCAGCATGCAGTTGGTCACGTCGGTGTAGGCGTTGTCATCGGTCTGGATCCAGAGGATGCCGCTCGCGCGCGAGAACCAGCAGCCGTCGGGCTTGGAGAGATCGTTGAAGTCCGAGAGGCCCGACAGGTTCACGTTCTTCTGGTAGTTGACGTCATCCAGTCCGGCATCGGCCTTCGCCTGGCTGCCGAACAGATAGATGTCCCAGTTGAAGGTGGTGGCAGATGCGTCGTTGCCGGTTTCGCGGATGCGCATCACCTGCCCGTTCACGTTGCCCTTGAGCGTGGTGGCCGCGGCGTTCTGCGTCGAGATGCCCTTGTTGTCCAGCCAGTAGCGCGGGAAGGCCGGGTCCACATCCGGGTTGGGCACGTTGTTGCTGCTGGTGGTGCCGACCGAACCGCGATCGGGGTTCTCGGTCATGGTGATGTAGATCTCGCCGTTCTTCGGATTCACGGCGGTCCATTCGGGGCGGTCGCACTTGGTCGCGCCGGCAGCGTCGGCTGCGAGGCGTGCGTTGACCAGCACGTCCGCGAGGTCCGCGAAGGCATAGGTGCTGTTGCCCGAGATGTCGGGATTGCTCAGGTCCAGCTTGAGCCAGGTGCCGGTGCCGTCGGCGTTGAACTTCGCGGCGTAGAGCGTGCCGTCGTCGAGGTACTTCGCGCCGGTGGCGAGGCGGTCGGCCGGGTTCGCGTCGGCGGCGGCCCAGACGGCCTTCGAGACGTACTTGTAGACGTACTCGCTGCGCGAGTCGTCGCCCATGTAGAAGGCCAGCGGCTTGCCGACCACCGGGTTGCTCGGCCATGCGCCTTCATGCGCGAAGCGGCCGAGCCCGGTGTGCTTGACCGGCTTCGAGTTGGGGTCGTACGGGTCGATCTCGACCACCCAGCCGAAGGTGTTGGCGGTGTTGCGGAAGTCGTCGGTGCCGTCGGTCGAGGCGCCGAGGCTGCTTGCGTCCCAGCGTGCGTACTCGGTGTTCGTGCCGTCGGCCGGCACGACAGTGGCCCAACGCTGGCCGCCGCCCGCGCCTTGGGCGAGGCCGATGCGCTTGAACGCGACCAGTTCCTTGGCGGTGCGCTTCACATCATCGGCCGAGCCGCGGCGGAAGAAGCCCGCGAAGTTTTCTTCGCAGGTGAGGTACGTGCCCCAGGGCGTGTAGCCGGAAGCGCAATTGCCGATCATCCCGCGCGTGTCGGTGCCGGCGGGCGAGTAGACCGTCTTCAGCAATGCCGAGCCGCGCGCCGGGCCGCCGAAGCTCATCGGCGTGCGGGGCGTGATGCGGCGATTGAAGGTCGAGTTCTTGACCACCGCGAACTTGCCGCCCGACTTGGCGATCTCGACTACCGATGCGCCGTGCGCCTCGACTTCCTTGATCGCTTCCGCTTCGGGGCGCGGCCCGGCGCTGGAGCCGGAGTTGGTCTGGCCGCTCGCGTGCATGAACACCACCGTGCCGTTGATCGCCTCGTGGTTGATCGCCATCAGCGCGCGGTCGTTGGACGAGAGCGTCGGCTTGCCGCTGGCATCGAGGCCGAAGTAGTGCATGCCGTCGTGGTGGTCGCCGCTGCGGCGACCGAAGTTGTCGTCGGTGCCGTCGTTCTTGTAGTCGGTGACGGCGGGGTCGATCGAGTCGCCGGTCGCGTAGATCACCGTGGCGGTGTAGCCCGCTGGCACAGCGACGCGGTCGGCGAGATCCTTGGCGACGGCATTGAAGCCCAGCTTGGGGTCCGCGGAGGCAGGCGCCGGGGCGGGTGCCGGCGTGGGGGCCGGAGAAGGTGCGGCCGACACCGGCGGGATGAAGCCGTTGCTGCTGCCGCCGCCGCAGGCTGACAGCGCCAGCGGGCCGAGCGTTGCCGCGGTCAGGGCGCCGACGCCGCCGCGCAGCAGATGCCGGCGATGCATGCGGGTGGCGATGACTTCGTGAAGGCTCGCGTTCGCGCTGGTGTTGTTGTCGAGGTCGTCCGGATCGATGGATTCAACGGGCGACGGAGGCGTGGAGAGATGTTTCATCGTTGTGGTCTGACTGACGGGAGCCTGACCATAACGATGCAGTGTGAAACTTTTGTTGCACCTCGCTGCGCCCGCTCAGGGCAATGGCAGCGCTGTCTTGTAACGGACCTGCTTGAGCGCAAAGCTCGACCGGATCTTCTCGATGCCGCGGATCGGCGTGAGTTGTTCGAGGATGAATTTCTCCAGCGCCGCGATGTCGGCGACCGCCACGCGGATCAGGTAGTCGCTGTCTCCGGTCATGAGGTAGCACTCCATGACCTCGTCGTGTTCGGCGATGCGTTGTTCGAAATCCGCGAGCGACTGCTTGCTCTGCGTCTTGAGGCTGATCGAGATGAACACGTTCAGTCCCAGGCCGAGCGCGCTCGCGCTGGCCAGCGCGACATAGCGCTGGATGACGCCGTTGTTTTCGAGCGCCTTCACGCGCGCGAGACAGGGTGATGGCGAGAGATGGACGCGGCGCGCGAGTTCGACATTGGACAGCGAGCCGTCGCGCTGGAGCTCATCAAGAATGCGCAGATCGATCGCGTCGAGTTCCATGAAATG
This sequence comes from Variovorax sp. Sphag1AA, assembly GCF_014192575.1. Classification (GTDB taxonomy): domain Bacteria; phylum Pseudomonadota; class Gammaproteobacteria; order Burkholderiales; family Burkholderiaceae_C; genus Variovorax. The sequence continues at coordinate 384,984 of NZ_JACHYC010000006.1, forward strand.
CCGGAAAAGTCGTAAGTCGCGGCATTTTATGCGGCGCATGTCCCTGAAGCCGTGTAGAAAACAGCACCCCATTCCATCGACCGCGGCCTAGAGTGCAAGCATGAACGCCCCGATTCCGCCCGACCAGCTCCGCGCATTGCTCGATACCGCCTTGCACGACCCGGATCCCGTAGAAACCGCCGAATGGCGCGAGGCTTTCGTCGCGCTCGCGGAAACGCAAGGGCCGGCGCGCGCGCGCTGGATGCTCGACGAGCTCGCGCGCATGGCGCGTGCACAGCGCATCGGCTGGCAGCCGGAACTGTCGACGCCTTACGTCAACACCATCGCGGTCGAAGCGCAACCGCCGTTCCCCGGCGATCTCGCGATCGAAGAACGGCTCGCTTCGCTGATGCGCTGGAATGCGCTCGCGATGGTCGTGCGTGCCAATCAGGCCTACGGCGAGCTCGGCGGACATATCGCGAGCTATGCCAGCGCCGCTGATCTGTTCGAGACCGGCTTCAACCACTTCTTCCATGCGCGCTCGGCGACGCATCGCGGTGACCTCGTCTTCTTCCAGCCGCATAGCGCACCGGGTGTGTATGCACGTGCCTTCCTCGAAGGGCGGCTGGGTGAAGAAGACCTGATGCACTACCGCCAGGAACTCACCGCGCCGGCCTTTGTCGACGGCAAGGGTGCGCGCGGCTTGAGCAGCTATCCGCATCCGTACCTGATGCCGGATTTCTGGCAGTTCCCTACCGGCTCGATGGGCATCGGGCCGATCAGCTCGATCTATCACGCACGCTTCATGCGCTATCTCTCGCACCGCGGCCTGCTCGATTGCGAAGGGCGCAAGGTGTGGGGTGTGTTCGGCGACGGCGAAATGGACGAGCCCGAGTCGATGAGCGCGCTCACGCTCGCCGCGCGCGAGAAGCTCGACAACCTCGTGTGGGTCGTCAACTGCAATCTGCAGCGGCTCGACGGGCCGGTGCGCGGCAACGGCCGGATCATCGACGAGCTCGAAAAGCTCTTTGCCGGTGCGGGCTGGAACGTCATCAAGCTGGTGTGGGGCAGCGACTGGGACGGGCTCTTCGCGCGCGACGTGAACGGCGCGCTCACGCGTGCTTTCGCGAACACGGTCGACGGGCAGATGCAGACCTTTGCCGCGAAGGACGGCCGCTATAACCGCGAGACCTTCTTCGGCCAGGACCCTGAGCTCGCGCGACTTGTCGAAGGACTCACCGACGAGCAGATCGACCGCCTGAAGCGCGGCGGCCACGACCTCGTGAAGATCCATGCCGCGTACGCTGCCGCCGCAGCGCATCGCGGCCAGCCGACCGTGATCCTCGCCCACACCAAGAAGGGCTACGGCATGGGCAGTGCGGGTCAGGGCAAGATGACCACGCACTCGCAGAAGAAGCTGGACGACACGGACCTCATCGAATTCCGTAACCGCTTCAGTCTGCCGCTGACCGACGAACAGGCGACGACGGCCGCGTTCTACCGGCCCGCCGAAGACAGCCCCGAGATGCACTACCTGCTCGGCCACCGCGCCGCGCTCGGTGGCAGCATGCCCCGCCGCGAGACCGCGTGCGATGTGGTGGCGAAGCCCGACATCGCGGCCTACGCACAGTTCGCAGTTGCCGCAGCGGGCAAGGAGATGAGTACCACCATGGCCTTTGTGCGCATGTTGGGCAATCTCATGAAGGACAAGACGATCGGCCCGCGCGTGGTGCCCATCGTCGCGGACGAGGCGCGGACCTTCGGCATGGCCAACCTCTTCAAGCAGGTCGGCATCTATTCGAGCGTGGGTCAGCGCTATGCGCCGGAGGACATCGGCTCGGTGCTGTCGTACCGCGAGGCGACCGACGGGCAGATCCTCGAAGAGGGCATCAGCGAAGCCGGTGCGATCGCGAGCTGGACCGCCGCCGCCACGAGCTACAGCGTGCATGGGCTCGCGATGCTGCCGTTCTACATCTACTACTCGATGTTCGGCTTCCAGCGTGTGGGCGATCAGATCTGGGCCGCCGCCGACCAGCGGCCGCGCGGCTTCCTGCTCGGCGCGACCTCGGGCCGCACGACGCTGGGCGGCGAAGGGCTGCAGCACCAGGACGGATCGAGCCACCTCATAGCCGCGACCATTCCGAACTGCAAGGCCTACGACCCGGCCTTCGCGGGTGAGATGGCGGTGATCGTCGATGCCGGCATCCGCGAAATGATGGTCGAGCAGAAGGACGTGTTCTATTACGTCACGCTCATGAACGAGAACTACGCGCAGCCGGATCTTCCGGCGGGCGCGGAGTCGCAGGTGCTGCGCGGGTGCTATCGCTTCAGCGGCGGCAAGGAATCGAAAGTCACGTTGCTGGGTTCCGGCGCGATCCTCACCGAAGTCATCAAGGCGGCCGCGCTGCTGGCCGCCGAAGGCATCGAGGCCGAGGTGCTCAGCGTGACGAGCTGGAGCGAGCTCGCGCGCGATGGGCAGGCTTGTGAAGAGCGCGCGCTGGCTGGCGATGCCGATGCGGGCACGCCCTTCATCGCGCAGCAACTCGCAGGCTGCAGCGGCCCGGTGATCGCGGCGACCGACTACGTGCGTGCAGTTCCCGAAAGCATCCGCGCCTTCGTGCCGCAGGGCCGTCGCTACCTCACGCTCGGCACCGATGGCTTCGGCCGAAGCGACACGCGCGCCGCGTTGCGCAAGTTCTTCGGCGTCGATTCGCAGAGCATCGCGCGCGCTGCGCGCCACGCGCTGACCTCACGCTGAGCGGCCAAGCGGGGTTAGCCCGGCTGTACGGCGCGCGGGCAGATTCCTAAGATCGAGACCTCGCGCCGCGCGGTGATTCATGCCGCGCCGGCCTTCATTCGACTTCCACGGGAATCTCCATGAAGAAGGCAGGACTCATCGGCCTGGGCGCCATGGGCGCCGGCATCGCAGCGACGCTGCGCAGCCGAGGTTTTGAAGTGCATGTGTGCGATGTGCGGCCCGGCGCCGCGCTGCAGTTCGCGGAGCATGGTGGCGTCGCGTGGGGCACGCCAGCGCAGGTTGCGAGCGCATGCGATGTCGTGGTCTCGGTCGTGGTCAACGCGCAGCAGACCGAGGCTGTGCTCTTCGGCGAACACGGCGCTGCAGCGGCGATGAAGCCGGGCAGCGTGTTCATCATGTGTTCGACGGTCGACCCGAACTGGTCCGTCGCGCTTGAAGAGCGGCTAGGCGCGCTCGGCATTCACTACATCGACGCACCGATTTCCGGCGGCGCGGCCAAGGCTGCGAGCGGGCAGATGACCGTGATGAGTTCCGCGAAGCCGGAGGCCTACGAGAAGGCTGGCGACGTGCTCGACGGCATGGCCGGCAAGGTCTACCGGCTCGGCGACCGCGCGGGTGCGGGCAGCAAGGTGAAGATCATCAACCAGCTCCTCGCCGGCGTGCACATCGCCGCGGCCGCTGAAGCGATGGCGCTCGGGTTGCGCGAAGGCGTGTCGCCCGAGGCGCTCTACGATGTCATCACGCACAGCGCCGGCAACAGCTGGATGTTCGAGAACCGCATGGCGCACGTGCTGGCGGGCGACTACACACCGCTGTCGGCGGTCGACATCTTCGTGAAGGACCTCGGACTGGTGCTCGACACTGCGCGCGCAAGCAAGTTTCCGCTGCCGCTCGCATCGACCGCGCACCAGATGTTCATGCAGGCATCGACCGCCGGTCACGCGAAAGAGGATGACAGCGCGGTCATCAAGATCTTCCCCGGCATCGAACTGCCGCCATCCAAAGGCAAGAAATGAGTGTTCTGCTCGGCTGCATCGCCGATGACTTCACGGGCGCGACTGATCTCGCGAACAACCTCGTGCGCGCTGGCATGCGTGCGGTGCAGACCATCGGCGTGCCGGCAGCCCCGCTGGATGCCGACGTGGATGCGGTGATCGTCGCGCTCAAGTCGCGCACCATTGCGCCGGAGGAGGCCATCGCGCAATCGCTCGATGCCCTGCGATGGCTGCAGGCGCAGGGCGCGAAGCAGATCTACTTCAAGTACTGCTCCACGTTCGACAGCACGCCGAAGGGCAACATCGGGCCGGTGACTGAGGCACTGATGGATGCGCTGGGCTGCGACTTCACGATCGCAACGCCGGCCTTTCCGGACAACAAGCGGACGGTGTTCAAGGGCTATCTATTCGCGGGTGACGTGCTGCTCAACGAGAGCGGCATGCAGAACCATCCGCTCACGCCGATGACCGACGCGAACCTCGTGCGCGTGATGCAGGCACAGACGCGGCGCAAGGTGGGGCTCATCGACTACATGACGGTGGCGCGCGGTGCGTCGGCGATCCGCGAGCGCATCGCGCAGCTTCGCTCCGAAGGCGTGGGCGTCGCGATCGTCGATGCGGTGTCCAACGATGACCTCATGCGGCTCGGCCCGGCGTTGGCGGACATGCCACTGGTCACCGCGGGTTCGGGTGTGGCGATCGGGCTGCCGGCGAACTTCGGCATCGCGCCTTCGTCCGCTGCGAGTGCGTTGCCGAAGGCCGACGGACTGCGCGCCGTAGTGTCCGGAAGCTGTTCGCTCGCGACCAATCGCCAGGTGGCGGACTTCATTGCTTCGGGCGGACCGGCACTCGCGATCGATCCGCTGCAGATTGCTGCTGGCGTCGACGTGGCGTCGCAGGCGCTGGGTTGGGCTGCGCCATTGCTCGAACGCGGACCGGTGCTCGTCTACTCGACCGCCGATGCGTCCGCCGTGAAATCCGTGCAGGGCCGCCTCGGCGTCGACGAAGCCGGTGCGATGGTGGAGCGCACCATCGCCGCGATCGCGCGCGGCCTGGTCGAACGCGGCGTTCGCCAGCTTGTGGTCGCGGGCGGCGAAACCTCTGGCGCATGCGTCCAGGCGCTCGGCATTGCGCAGTTGCAGATCGGCGCGCAGATCGACCCCGGCGTGCCCTGGTGCCATGCGCGCAGCGATGCGGTCGGTGGCGCTGGCCTGCATATTGCGTTGAAGTCCGGTAACTTCGGGACCGATGACTTCTTCTCCAAAGCCTTTGAATCGATCGCATGAGTGACGCCCACCTCCGTGAGGAAATCTGCCGGATCGGCCGCAGCCTTTTCGAGCGCGGCTATGTACATGCGACGGCCGGCAACATCAGCGTGCGCCTCGATGATGGATTCCTGATCACGCCCACCGATGCCTGCCTCGGCCATCTCGATCCGGCGCGGCTCGCGCGGCTCGACGGCAATCTGCGCCAGATCCACGGCGACCTTGCGAGCAAGACCATCGCGCTGCACGCGCGCATCTACGGCGCCGCGAGAAACTTCGACCCGGGCACGCGCTGCGTCATCCACACCCACAGCACGCATTGCGTGGCGCTCACGCTCGATGCGCCGGGCGACGAGCTGCTGCCTGCGCTCACGCCGTACTTCGTGATGAAGGTGGGTCATGTGCCGGTGGTTCCCTATCACCGCCCCGGTGCGCCCGAGGCCGCCGCGCTGGTTGCGCAGATCATCGAGCGCTACGGCGCGCAGGGCACGCCGATCCGCGCGGTGGTGCTCGAACGGCTGGGGCCGAATGTGTGGCACGACACGCCCGCGGCTGCGATGGCGGTGCTGGAGGAGCTGGAGGAAACGGCGAAGCTCTGGTTCATGAGTCGCTTCTTGCCGCCCAGTGCGCCGGAGCCGCTGGATGCGGCGCAGATCAACGACCTGCGCCGCAGCTTCGGTGCTCGATGGTAGATATGCTCACCCCTCTCACTACGCGGAGCCATTGATGCCCCGATTTGCCGCCAATCTCTCGATGCTCTATCCGGAGCTCGATTTTCTCGATCGCTTCGAAGCCGCTGCCAAGGATGGCTTCAAGGCGGTCGAATATCTCTTCCCCTACGCCTACGACCAGCGCGAACTTGCCGCACGGCTGTCGGCGAACGGGCTTGAACAGGTGCTCTTCAACGGCCCGCCGGGCGACTGGGAACGCGGTGATCGTGGGCTCGCCTGCTTGCCGGGGCGGGAAGCCGAGTTCCGCGAGGGCCTCCTGAAGGCGATCGACTATGCGGTTGCGTTGTCGTGCCCGCGCATCCACGTCATGGCGGGCCTCGTGCCCGAAGGCATGGAGCGCGAAGCCGTGCAGCCGACCTATCTCGACAACTTGCGCTGGGCCGCGGTCGAGGCGGCGAAGGCCGGTCGCGACCTCCTCGTCGAACCGATCAACACGCGGGACATCCCGCGCTTCTTTCTCAACCGGCAGGACCATGCGCACGAGATCATCGATGCGGTCGGCGCGCTCAACGTGCAGGTGCAGATGGACCTCTACCACTGCCAGATCGTCGAGGGCGACGTGGCGATGAAGATCCGCAAGTACCTGCCCACCGGGCGCGTCGGTCACTTCCAGATCGCCGGTGTGCCCGAACGGCACGAGCCGGATGTCGGCGAGATGAACTACCCCTACCTCTTCGATGTCATCGACGAGGTCTCGGCGCAGTGCGGCTGGCAGGGCTGGGTGGGCTGCGAATACCGCCCCCGGCGCGGCGCGGTGGCCAACGGCACCAGCGATGGGCTCGGCTGGCTGCGTGCGCTGCCGCGTGCGGCGGGCGCATGAAGCTCGAAGCGGTACGCATTCCTCCGCGATTGCGAGCGTTCGCGGCGCAGGGCGCCGAGGTGTTCGATGTGTCGATCGATCGCGGTGTCGTCAAGGCGATCGATCCATCGACGCAAGCCGCACGGGGAACCTTGCTCAGCGGACTCGTCGACGCGCACGCGCACATCGACAAGAACTACACAGTGCGTGAAGTGGGCGCGGCCGAAGGCGATCTCTTTGCTGCCATCACGCGCATGGCCGCGCATCGCGCCGGCTGGACCGTCGACGCGCTTCGCGACCGGATGACGCGCGCTCTCGACGATGCGTGGCGCTCGGGCACTCGCGCGCTGCGCACGCATCTCGACTGGGGTGATGCATACGCACCGGCATCGCTCGCGGTTTTCGAAGAATTGCGCGAAGCCTGGCGCGGGCGCATCGAACTGCAGTTCGTGGCATTGACGCCGCTCGATCTCTTTGCCGATGTCGAAGCCGGCGCACGCATTGCGCGCACGGTGAAGCGCGCGGACGGCGTGCTCGGTGCGTTCGTCTATCGCAACGAAGGCATCGTTCACAAGCTGGGGCGTGTGTTCGATCTCGCGCAGGAACATGGCCTCGCGCTCGACTTCCATGTGGACGAAGGACTGGACGCGCAGGCGACTGGGCTGCGCACCATTGCGCAGCTCGCCATCGCACGTGGATTGACCGGGCGGGTGACTTGCGGGCATGCGTGTTCGCTCTCGGTGCAGGACGATGCGGCGGCGCACGACACGCTGGCGTTGTGCGCGCAGGCCGGCATTCATCTGATCGCGCTGCCGACCACCAACCTCTACCTGCAGGGCGCGTGGGACCGCACGCCGCTTCAGCGCGGCATCACGCGCATCCGCGAAGCCGCATCGCTGGGCGTGCGCGCCAGCCTTGCGACCGACAACGTGCAGGACGCCTTCTATCCCTACGGCACCTACGACCTGATCGAGACCTTCGGCCTCGGCGTGCAGATGGCGCATCTCGCACCCGCGTCCGACTGGCTCGATGCGATCACAGTCAGCCCCGCGAGGGCCCTGCGCCTTGCTTGGGATGGCCGCATTGCACCGGGTTGCCCGGCCGACCTCGTGCTTCTGGCGGCTGCCGACGAATATGAACTTCTGGACCCGCGCGGGCGCAGACGCACCGTCATCCGCGCGGGCCGCATCGTGGAGAACACCGAATGAGCATGGGCAAACCGATGGCCAACTACGCGGCCGCCAAGCGCGTGGGGGACTTCGTCTTCATGAGCGGCGTGGTCGCGGTCGACCCGGTCACGCGCCGCGCCGTCGCTGGCTATGACGACATTCCCGAGGCCGCGCGCGACTCGCTGCGGACGCTGGGCTACGCCACCGGGCAGATGTCCGTCGACATCTTCGAGGCGCCGATCGTTGCGCAAAGCTGGTTCGTGCTCGAACGCATCCGCCAGATTGCTGCGGAACACGGCGGCACGATGGATGACGTCGTGAAGCTGGTGCAGTACTTCCGCCATCTGCCCAACTACGCGCCGTACAACCGCGTGCGCGGTCTGTTCTATCCGGGCGAGCCGCCCGTGAGCACGGTGGTCGAGGTGTCGCGCTTCCTGCCTGGGGACGATGTTCTGGTCGAGGTGGAAGCGACGATGTATCTGCCTCAGCACTGAGGTAGATCGTTTAGAGCCGCATCGCAGGTTCTTGCCGTTGCTGTGTTTGCCGCACGAGCGGCTCCTGGGTTTTTTCTTGGCTCTGTACGGATGCGCGTTCCCAGGCCTGGGTGCTTTGCGAAACGGACGTGTAGAGCGACTCGACTGTCGGCACGCTGGCGATCTGCTTGAAGGGTGAGTTCAAGGCGCCTTGCATAGCAAACACCTTCGAAGCATCCGTGCTCAAGGCGACGTGGTCGATGCGGTCCATGCCTTGGGCACTTGCGGCCGCGGCTAGCGCGGCGGCCAGTTGGTCACTGCGGTGGTCGGGTGTGCGACCCACGTCGGCGTCGAGTTGGTACACGCCGGCCTGCGCTTGCTTGAACAACGCGTGGCCTGGATGGTCTGGGTCCGTGAGTTCCGCGGCTGCCGCGTCCTGACTCAGGTCATGAGCCAATCGGCTTGGCCGCGGAAGGCCGTGAATCGGTATGTGCGCATGGCGATCGGCAGTGTGATCGAAGTGGTTTTCGATCATCGGGCTGCGGGTGTCGTAGTAGGCACACCGCGCATCAGCACTGCCGAGGGAAATGCCGTTCTGCTCCAGCAAGCGCTCCTCCAGCTTCAAGCCGTCCATGTCTAGCTGCAGCTGTCCCGCCAGTCTGGGATTGAGCATTTCGTATTGGCAGACGGTGCCCACGAGGCCGGCAGCGTAGTAGTTGGTGTAGTCGGAGTTGCCGTGATGACCGAGGCGAGTCTCTAAAGGAGCCTTGTCGAAGTAATGCTTCGCTGCCGCTTCAATATTTCGGCTGTCTACGGTGATGGATAGATCGGAGTTGATGGCAAAACCAGGCTTGGCCACGGCGGATTCTTGCCCGTCCTCATTTTTGACATCGATGAAGTCATTGGCATAGTCGACATATCGGGCCAACTCGGCGACTTCGGAAAGGCCGGCCCCAGGCCGCTCCTGCGTCAAGCGGCTAACCAATGCGTTCCAGCCGGCAATATGAGCGCTGGCTTCATCGCTTCGATTGACGGCGAGCATTTGGTCGACGGAGCGGCTGTAGTCATGAATCGGAAGGCCGCTTTCTAGTACTCGACGTACATCCTTGTCGAATTGTCGTGCCGCCTGAATTGTGTGCTCGCCATTGATCGCGTGCTGGATCTCATGTCCCAGGATGAACGTGAGCGCGTGCCGCTTTCTGGGGTTCAAGAGATCGGCTTCCTTCAGATTGATGGCTTGTGCATCGGGGCTATAGCTGGCTCCTGCGTTTTCATCAGCGGGCATCACGGCGAAGTGCCTCAAATGGCCCATGGCGACGGCCGTGTTCATCTGCTGTGCCAGCACAGGTGATGCTTCGATGACGCCAAGCAGATTTTGATAGGCAGGCGACTCGGGGCCGCCAATCTCGCGGAGCATCCGATCGAGCTCGGGGCTGATGGTGTTCATCGCTTAGCTCCCCGGTCGGGGTGCCTTTCAAAAAAGCCAACGACAACCCGTTTGATGCAGTCGTGGCCTATTTTTTCCAGGCTGTCATTGCTCTCGCCGACGATTCCGATTTCCACCTCGACCAGCCCTCGTTGGTACTGCCGAGCGGGGCTTGCGCGTCGCGTGCTGCTGATATGCCGGTAGCCCATTCGGAGAAGCGCGTCGTGGAACTGCGCCGCATCGAGTTGGCAAATGCCCGCCATGTCGGGGCGGGGAAGCGAACTCCCTCGGGCTTCGTAGAACAACAAACCGAGATCAGGATCGGGCGTCATGTCATGCGCATGCCAAATGAATCGATAAAGCCAATCGTGGGTCAGTTGCTCGAATATCTCGAATCCGCCCGATCTGGATGAGGCGATGGGCTTCAGGGGCATTTGGATGAACCGCGTTACTTGCTCTTTCGCCAGATCCTGCGGCTGATGTAGGCTGTCAATCAGCGCCAGCAGGCGGCGCAGCAGTTCAGGGGCGTCCTGCGGGTGATCTGGGTTCACCATCATTTTTTCCTCCTTGTGAGTTGGTGCGTGATCGGCCACCGAGGCGCAGGCGCAGAGAGTCAAGGCCGTCGACAACCACAGAACACTGCGTTTCCAAGGCCCTAGGAGACGCCGAGCTGAGCAGTCAGTCTTGACAACAAATCGCAGCTGCTGCCCGACGTCTTCGAGATGTACTAAGTCGCCGACATATTCGATGTGTGTCGGAAATTCGCCGAAGAGGCCGCTCATTGCCCTGCAACCCGGTCGATGTTTCTCTCAAGGAAGTCGATCGAGATCCGCCGAATGCAATCGTGGCGGATCTTTTCGAGGGTTTCGCTGCTCTCTCCAACGATTCCGATCTCCACCTCGACCGGCCCGCGCAGGTACTGCCGCGCCAGAGTCGCTCGCCGCGTGCTGCCGACATGCCGGTAGCCCATCTTGAGCAGGGCATCGTGAAACGGAGCCATGTCGAGCTGACAGATGCTGGTCATCGGCGGGCGGGGCGTGTTCTTGCTGATCGGCTGGAACATCAGTCCGTACGAGGGAAGTTGCGTGACGTCGACAACATTCCATATCAACACGTATGACCACTCGTGCGTCAATTTGCCGTAGGTGAGCAGCGTGCGGCTTTTCGGTGAATCGTCGGCAAAGCGCTCCATAGGCAAACGGACGAACCGCATCACTTGCTCTGCCGCCAAATCCTGCGGTTGATGAACGCTGTCAATCAGCGCCAGCAGTCGGCGCAAAAGCTCAGGCGCATCGTGCGGGCGTTCCATCTCGATTCCTGCGTCTGGCATTGCCTTTTCCTCCTTTTGAATTGACATGCGATCGCCTGTGGATGTGCAGGCGCAAAGCACCAACACCATCGACAGGCCAAGAAGCCAGCGCACCCAAAGCCGCGAAAAGCCTTGAGTCGGAAGATCAGAAATGGAAGCCGCGAAACGTGAAGTTCGCGTGTTCAGTCGAAGTACTGCAAAGCGCGCTCGAAGAGGCGCGCGGCCAGTCGTGGACTGGCCGTTGAAGGTGCCTTGAATCACCCGTTCTCCCTCTGCTTAGAATTTTTTTCATTCTAAGCAGGGGTCGTGCGCACTAGCGAACCGAAGCACCCTTCATCAGGAAATCCGTCACCTGCTCGATGAGGTAGCGACGGTCCTTGTCGTCACCCTCGGTAGTGTTCCGGAAGTACGCAACTTGTGTCGCATGGTCCGCATAGAACTGCGTGACCGCCCAGAGGTGAAAGAGAAACAGCATCGGATCGACCGGCCCCATCAGCCCCTGGTTGATCCAGTTCTGGATCACCGCCACCGCCTGCTCGGTGCGCTGCTTGCTCGTGCCCATCATCTCCCGCAGCACTGGTGCGCCGCGCATCATCTCGGCCGTGAAGATGCGCGAGCGCAGCGGGTGCTCGAACGAGAACATCATCTTGCGGTGGATCAGGTCGGCGAGCACCTTGCGTGGCCCGAAGGCTTCGTCGCTGAAGCCGAAGACGCCGATCCAGTCGTTGATGATGTCCTGCAGGATCTGGCGGTAGAGGGCTTCCTTGCTCTCGATGTAGTAGTGGAGCTGCGCCTTTGACAGCCCCGCCTTGTCAGCAATCGCCTGTGTCGAGGCGCCGGCCAGGCCGTCGTTCGCGAACACCTCCACCGCCGCTTGGTAGATCACCGCAAGCACCTGCGTGTACTTGCGCGCGCGGCCGCGCGTGGCCGGCGTCTCCGTGCCGTCTTCGATGGGTTTCAGCGGGGCGCTGCTTCGTGCGGTGCTCATCGGGAATGCATGGTGCCAGAGTGGTCACCGGAGGGGGTCACAGATCGATCGCGAGCGCATCGCCCTTTGCGCGCGAACAACACAACGCGACCTTCTTCGCGCGCTCGCCACGGGTGAGGCAGAAGTCGCGATGCTCGGCGCCGTCGCCTTCCGCATCGACCACGCAGGTGCCGCACAGGCCCTGCTCGCACGAGACGGGCACATCGATGCCGAAGGCATGCAGTGCATCCACAGCCGTCTGATCGCCGGCGACGGGCACCGTGATGCCGCGGCGCTTGAGCTGCAGCACGAAGGGTTTGCCGGTGCCTCCCGCCGCGTCGGCCGGCGCGGCGAAGTACTCGGTGTGCACTACGTCGTCTGGCCAGTGCGCGGCCGCGTGCCGCACTGCTTGCATGAAGCCCGCCGGGCCGCAGACGTAGAGATGTGTGCCGGGCTTGCGCGCGGCCAGTAGCTGGCGCAGGTTGATCTTGCGCGACGCGTCGCCGTCGTCGAAGTGCACGCGCAGGCGCGACGCGATGCCCGGGTCTCGCAATGCTTCGGCGAACGCGAGGTGCTCCTCGCTGCGGACGAACAGATAGAGCTGGAAATCCGCGCCCGCTCGCGCCAGCGCCTGCGCCATCGCGAGCAACGGCGTCATGCCGATGCCACCGGCAAGCAGGACGTGGTGCTTCGCCTCCGCGTGGATCGGGAAGGTGTTGCGCGGCGTGCTGACCGGCAGCAGATCGCCTTCGCGCACGCGCATGTGCATCGAGTTCGATCCGCCGCGGCTGGTGGGCTCGCGCTTGACGCCGATCAGGTAGGACGAGGCACCGCCTTCCGCATCCGCGTCGCGCGCCAGCGAGTACTGCCGTGTGAATCCGCCCGGCATGTGCACATCGATGTGCGCGCCGGCCTGGTAGCCGGGCAGGGCGCGCCCCATCGGATGCTTCAGCTCGAAAGACAGGATCTCCGGCGTCTGGCGCGCGATGCGCGCGACCTGGACCGTGAGGGTGCGCTCGACCATGTTCGCGGCCTTCCTTACTTGGCGGCCGCCTTGCGCAGTTCGACGCCGGTGCCCTTGTTGACGAACTGCGTGGTGTAGGCGTCGCGGTAGTTGAAGTCGGTGGGCTTGTAGAGGCCTGCGGAGACGCTCTTGTCGTAGAAGTCCTTCATGCGCTCGTCGCTCATCGCGCCGATGCCCTTGGTGGTAGCGTCGCCGACGTCGATGTGCGCGCGCAGGATCGGGATCGACTTCTCGATGTACTCGTCGGTGATGTCGGGGTTGATCTTCTTGATGAGATCGTCAGCTGCCTTGCGGTCGCCGTAGAGGTAGTTGTAGTAGCCGATGTTCGAGGCCTCGACGAAGCGGCGGACCACGTCAGGCTTGTTCTTCACGAGGTCCTGACGCGTCTCGATGACCATGCCGTAGGTCGACCAGCCCGCGTCGGCCAGCGACAGCACCACCGGCTTGAAGCCGGCCTGCTTCTCGACCGCGAGCGGCTCGGAAGTGGCATAGGCCTGCTGTACCGACTGCTTGTCGGCGAGGAACTGCGACAGGCTGTAGTTGTACGGGCGCACCTGCTCGTCGCGCATGCCGTAGGCCTTCTTCATCCACTGCCAGTAGCTGATCTGGCCGTCCTTCGCGAGCAGCACCGTCTTGGCCTTGGCGAGATCGGCGAACTTGTCGAAACCCTGTCCCGGGTGGGCAATGATGGCTTGCGGATCTTTCTGGAAGTAGGCCGCGACCACGACCGTGGGCACCTTCTGCTTGATGTTGTCGAAGGCCATCAACATGTTGCCGGTCATCAGGAAGTCGACCTTGCCGGCCGGCAGCATCGGGCGGTTGTTGACCTGCGGGCCGCCCTGCTGGATGTCGACGTCGAGGCCGTACTTCTTGTAGGTGCCATCCGCGAGTGCCTGATAGAAGCCGCCGTGGCCGGGCTGCGCGCGCCAGTTGGTGGCGAGCACGACCTTGTCCTGCGCGAAAGCGGCTGCGGCACTGCCTGCGATGAGCGTGGCGATCAGTCCACGTGCGATGAGGTTCGGAGCAAAGTTCATGGTGGTTCCTTGGTTGTCTCTGTAAATCAGGCCTCGCGTGCCATCTCGGGCAGCCAGCCGCGCGTCTTCCCTGGGTTCATCAGGCCCATCGGGTCGCTGCGTTTCTTGAAGTCGATCTGCTGCGTATCGATGGTCTTCATGCCGCCGTCCTCGATCGTCACGACATGCGGATTGAAGATCTGGCAACCGCCTTGCGATTCGATCTCGCGGATCACTTCGTATTGGTGTGCCTCGCCCTTCCAGCGAACGAGCAGGATCGCGAAGGTGCCGTATTCACCGCCGGCGCGCGCGAACTCGTGGTGCTGCAGCACGTCGTCGCCGAAGATCGCGATGTGGCGATCCACCACGGCAGGGTCGAAAGGCTGCGCGTAGGCCACCTGCAGGTAGGTCCAGGTGCGATCCACCTTCAGCGCCTGCAGCGTCGTGTGGTTGTAGGCGCACTCGTAGGCCGGCGGCAGGCCGGCGGCGTGGAGTTGCGCCTCGGTGCCTTCAAGCGAGATGCTGCCGCCGTGCGCTTCGACGAGCGCGCGGAAGTCGGCCATCGAATCCGGCGCGACCATCGCGAACATCGCGTGCTTGTCCGGCGGAAAGTGCGAGCCGAGCATCGCGTAGTACGGCGAGAAGCGCGCATCGACCGCCGAAAGAAGAAAGAGCTCGAGCGACGGCGTGCTCGCCGCGACGCCGAAGTCGAGCACGCGGCGATAGGTGTCGAAGAGCGCGATGCAATGAACCCACTCCACAGTGGGGCTCAGCGCCACTTCCACTTCGGTGATGACGCCATTGGTGCCGTAGGCGTGATGCACCTGCTGGATCTCGTCGCCGTGGAGTTCGATGATGCGCGGCTCGCGTTCCACCGTCATCACGCGTGCGCGCAGCAGGTTGCCCGGATCGCGCAGGATGCCGTGGCGGATCGAACCGATGCCGCCGAAGCCGCCCGCGATGAAACCGCCGATCGACGCCACATGCCAGGTCGAAGGCCACATGCGCAGCGCCTGTCCGGTCTCCGCGACCGCAAGCTCGATGTCGTGCATGCGCGCACCCGCCTGCACCCGCACCCGTCCGTCGCCGATCTCGAGCACGCGGCTCATCTGCGTCACATCGAGCACCAGTCCGCCTTCGAGCGGAACGCACTGGCCGTAGTTACCCGTTCCGCCTGCGCGCACAGTGATTGGCAGTTTCCACTTCGCGGCAACGGCTGCAGCTTGCCGCACGTCGTCCTCGGTCGAGACCTTGACGACGAGATCGGCCACGCAGCCGGCAAGTTGCTCCGTGAGGATAGGGCTGTACCAGTAGAAGTCCTTGGAGAGCTGCTTGCGCTGGCCGGGCGAGACGATCACGTTGAGGCCGTGCAGGTCGCGCTTTACGGCCTCCCAGTCGATGGTCGCGGTCTCGGGGCGTTCGATGAGTTCGATCGAAGACATAGTGCGTTCCTTTCAGCGCTCGCGGCGCATTTCGCTCTCGTGCCAGTGACCGAGGACCATGCGGGAGAGTGCGGCGAACACCAGGAAGATCACGATCCCGAGCAGCGACACCAGGAGCAGTGCCGCGAACATCATCGGGATCTCGGTGCGGAAGCTCGATTCGAGAATGCGCGAGGCGAGGCCCGTTTCGCGGCCCGCGGTGCCTGCAGTGAATTCGGCGACCACCGCGCCGATCAGGCTCAGGCCGCCGGCGATCTTCAGGCCCGCCATGAAATACGGCAGCGCGCTCGGCACCAGCAGGTAGCGGAACAACTGCCACGGCGATGCCTTGTAGAGCTGGAACAGGTCACGCAGGTTGCTGTCGGCGCTCTTCAGGCCGATCACCGTGTTCGACAGGATCGGGAAGAAGGCCACGATCCACGCGCACAGCAGCAGCGCTGCAGTGGTGCTCGACACGTAGATGAGGATCAGCGGCGCGATCGCGATGATCGGCGTCACCTGCAGGATCACCGCGATCGGGAAGAGCCCGATCTCCACCCACTTGAAGAGCGCGAACGCGATCGCGAGCAGCACACCGCCGACGATGGCTGCCACCAGCGCGAGCAGCGTGAGCTTGACGGTGAACCACAGCGCGCTGGAGAGCGTGTCCCAGTTGTCGATGAGCGTGGTGAGGATCAGCGACGGCGCCGGAATGATGTAGTGCGGCACGTGGTTGACGCGCACCAGCACTTCCCACAGCAGCAGAAGGCCCGCGATGACGAGGGTCGGCACCGCGATGCGCAGCAGCGATTCGCGGCGGCGGATGCGGTCGTCGCGCGCCTGCAGGTCGGCCGCAGAAGGTGCCGCCTGCACTTCGGCGAGCGCCGGGTTGTCAGTGATCGATGTCGACGCCATGGAGGGCTCCGTGCAGGGACTGCGACACCGCGGTGCAGTGCGCGTTGTAGCGGCTGGAGGTGCGGAAGGCTTCGCCGCGCGGGTACGGTTCGTCGATTCGGATCTCGTCGATCACCCGCCCCGGCCGGGGCGCCATCACGACGATGCGATTCGACAGGTAGACCGATTCGTAGACGCTGTGCGTGACGAAGATGATCGAGAAACGATGCTCGCGCCAGATCGCAAGCAGGTCGTTGTTGAGCTTGATCCGCGTCATCTCGTCGAGCGCGGCAAAGGGCTCGTCCATCAGCAGCAGGCGCGGCCGCGTGACCAGCGCGCGTGCGATCGACACGCGCATCTTCATGCCGCCAGACAACTCGCGCGGATAGACGTTCGCGAAGCGCGAGAGCCCGACCATTTCGAGCGCCTGCGAGACGACCGGCTCGGCCGCGTCCCGATTGACGCCCGCGAGCTTGAGCGGCAGCCAGACGTTGTCGAACACCCTGGCCCAGGGCATGAGGGTCGGCTCCTGAAACACGAAGCCCAGTTCGCGGTCGATGCCCGAAGGCGCGGCTGAGGCCTTCGACCACGCCACTTCGCCCGCGCTGATGCGCGTGAGGCCCGCGATCAGGCGCAGCGCGGTGCTCTTGCCGCAGCCCGAGGGGCCGAGGAAGCTGATGAAGTCGTGTTCGCCGCAATCGAGCGTCATGCCCTGCAGCGCGAGCGTGCCGTTGGCGAAGCGCTTGCTGACGTTGCGCAGGCTGACCAGCGGCTGCGCAGTTGTGTTTGCAGTGTTCATGCCCATGCCGGCTGGTTGTCGAGGCGTTCGAGCGGGAAGCGGTCGACTTCGTGCAGCAGCTCGACGAAGCGCTGGCCGACATGGTCGAGCACCGCCTTGCCCTTGGCTGCAGTGGCGCGGGTCGCATCGCCGGCTGCGCCTGCCGGATTGATGTCGTGCATCTGCCAGCCGAGCTTGCCGCTGGGGGTGATCGAGAGGTACTTGTTTTCCTTCGCGAGGTCTTCCGTCATCGAGTGGAAGTTGCGGAAGTTCTCGGGCCGCACGTAGTCGGGCGTGAGATGCAGCATCACCGAGCTTTCCAGGTCGCCGGCATGCACGCCGTGCTTGCCTTCGTGCGCGGTGAAGAGGCCTTCCGGCAGGCCCAGCGTGTACCAGTTGGCAGAGACGACCATCATCCCGTGCGCCTCGCGCAGGTCGCGCGCGACGATGTCCATCACCGACATCTGTCCGCCGTGGCTGTTGTAGAGCACCAGCTTGCGCACGCCGGCCTTGGCCACGCAGGCACCGATGTCGGTCCACAGCGAGATCAGCGTGGTGGCAGAAACAGTCAGCGTGCCCGGATAGCGCGAATGCTCATTGCTCTTTCCGTACGGAACAGTGGGCAGGAAAAGCACCGGAAGGTCGTCCGGGATGTGCGGGAGGGTGGCCTGCACCATGCCGTCGATGGTGGCCGTGTCGGTCGACATCGGCAGGTGCGGGCCGTGCTGCTCGGTTGCGCCGACCGGCAGCACGGCAATGAGCCGGGAGCGATCGAGGCGGGAAAACTCTTCGCTGGTCAGATCAGACCAGAAGCGGCTGCGCGGTCGGGTGGAACTCATCGGGCACCTCGTTCATCGTGAAGGTGCTTAAATTATCCACTCGGTCAAAAAAGAGTGCTTAGCGTTTTCCCGGTGTGACGCTCGTCATAGTGAAACCAAGGGTAATTCGCGGGGCGTATCGACCTTGTTTAAGTGACCGATTGGTCAAATTGATCCTTCGAGGCGCTGCTTCAGCTGGCGCACAGCGGTTCGGGATTCCTCGTCGATCTGCTGGCGGATGGTCCACCGGTTGAGCAGCGCGAACAGCAGGTTCGGTGCGCCGTATTCGAAGACACGCATGAAGTGCGTTCCTTCCGCCCTGGCCGTGAGCGTGTAGCTGACGGTGCCGGCTTCGCGGCCGCCGATGGTGCCTGCGATGCGCCAGTAGCGATCGGGTTCGCGGTCGGTGACGCGCCAGGTCACGCGGCCGGTGCGGCCGGCGACGCTGAAGTCTTCCTCGACCGTCTCGCCGACCAGCAGCGAATGGTCCACCGCGCCGTGCACGCCGAGGGACGACGGATGCCATTCCGGCCAATGGCCCGGCGTGGTGACATAGGCGTAGACATCGCTCGGCGGTCTGGCGATGTCCGCCTCGGAGACGATCCGCGTTGCGCCGAAATCGATCGGCGCGAGCAGCACCGCGGCGAGCGCGACCAGCGCCAGCGCGGACCCGATGATCAGTTTCGATGTGCGGCTCATGGCAGGACCTCCATGTGGTGGGGTGCCGCCTCGTCCGGATGCCGGACGTAATATCTGCGGCCTCTCCCTGAAACTGCGATGTCAACTCCGTCGATGTCTCCATTGTCCGCGTGCGACGTCCTCGTCATCGGCGCTGGCCCCGCCGGCAGCGCCTGCGCGCAGATGCTGGCGCGCGCAGGGGTCGATGTCCTGCTCGTCGATCAGCACGACTTCCCGCGCGACAAGGTCTGCGGCGACGGCTTGATCCCGGATGCGCACCGCGCGCTCGAACGGCTCGGCGTGCTGGGCGAAGTGCTCTCGCGTGCCCGGGCCTCGACGCAGGTCGGCTGCGTGGGGCCGAGCGGCGGGAGGGTCGAGGTGCCTGCGCGGCTGGCGGTGCTGCCTCGCCGCGAGTTCGACGAGATCCTCCGTCAGTCGGCGCTCGCCGCGGGTGCGCGCTGGCTTGCGCCGGCGAAGTTCGAGGCGCCGCTCGTCGATGCGGACCAGCGCGTGACCGGCGCGCGGCTCGTGCTGCCGGGCGGCGTGACGCAGTCGGTGACGGCGAAATGGACCGTGCTCGCGACAGGCGCCGCCTCGGGCCCGCTGACAGCCGCGGGCCTTTGCACGCGCAAGGCGCCCAGCGGCATCGCGCTGCGCGGCTACGTGAGGCACCAGGCGATGGCGTCGCGGTCCACCGGCCTCGAGGTGGTGTGGCACCGCGCGCTGCGGCGCGGCTACGGCTGGATCTTTCCGTGCGCCGACGGGGTGTTCAACATTGGCGTCGGCGTGACGCACGATGGTGACGTGAACCTGCGCGACCTCTTCGATGCTTTCAAGCGCATCCACCAGCCGGCGCGCGAGCTGATGGAGGGCGGCGAGCCGCTCGGTCCGTTCAAAGGTGCGCCGCTGCGCTGCTCCCTGGCGGGCGCGCGCTGGTCACGGCCCGGAATGCTGGTGGCGGGCGAAGCCGCGGGCAGCACCTACCAGTTCACCGGCGAAGGCATCGGCAAGGCGCTGGAAACAGGCATGCTCGCCGCGGAGGCGATCGCCGATGCGCGGGACGCCGGGTCGACGGGCGATGTGTGCGCGCGCTACGAAGCGGCGCTCGATGCACTCAAGCCGCGCTTCGCTGCCTACGAGCAGGCGAACCGCATCAACAACCATCCGTGGCTCGCCGATCTTCTCGTGCGGCGGGCGCGACGCAGCCCGAGCCTGGTGAAGCGCTTGAGCGGCGTGCTCGAGGAGACCCATGACCCGGGCCGGCTCGTGACTGCGGGCGGCGTCCTGCGGCTTCTCCTCCCGTTGGGCTGACCTCACTTGATCAACGCGCCCCATGGGCATATAAGTCGTTATGGTTCCTTATTCGTCGCAAGACGGAAAGGAGGGTGCGATGCGCAGACGCATTTACTGGCTGATGCCGGACCTGGCGAGCGCCAGACGCGCGATGCACGATCTCGTGCAGGCGCGCGTCGACGTTGCGCGCATTCATTTCGCCGCTTCGGAAGGCACGGACTTGGCTGGCCTTCACGCTGCGAATATCTGGCAGACCTCTGACCTCGTTCACGCCGCAAAGACCGGCTGGGCGATCGGCAGCGCCTGCGGAATGATCTTCGGACTGATCGCGGGCCTCAACTTCCCTGTCTTGGGTGACGAGCCCGAATGGGAGATGGTCCTGGTGCTGGGCGTGATGGGCGGCGTGGTCGGCGCCTGGTCGGCCAGCATGATCGGCATTTCGATCCCGAGCCCTTGCCTGCAGCGCTTCGAGGGCGCGATGGCGCAGGGTTGGATCCTGCTGATGGTCGACACGCCGCGCTCGCGCGCCCACGACATCGAGACGCTGCTGCGGACGATGCACCCCGAGGCCCTCTTCGAGGGCGAAGCGCAGCAGGTCCCGGCGTTTCGCTGAGGCGCGGCGGACCACACGATGGCGATGAGACAAGGAACCGCCCATGGTCATGGCCATCGTCCTCGTCGTCATCGTGGTGGGCTCCGTGCTGTTCCACCTCTTCAGCCCGTGGTGGACCACGCCGCTCGCGTCCAACTGGAAGACGATGGACGACACGCTGACGATCACGCTGATCATCACCGGCATCTTCTTCGTCGCGATCAACCTGTTCATCGTCTATGCGCTGGTGCGCTTCCGCCATCGCGAAGGTCGGCGCGCGCAGCTTGAACCCGAGAACCGCAAGCTCGAGCGCTGGCTGATCATCGGCACCTCCGTCGGCATCGCAGCGTTGCTCGCGCCCGGGCTGCTGGTCTACGCGAACTTCGTGAGGTCGCCGCCCGATGCGATGGTGCTCGAAGTGCTCGGGCAACAGTGGCAGTGGCACTACCGTTTCCCGGGCGCGGACGGCAAGCTCGGCGCGACCGATGCGCGATACGTCACGGGCGGCAATCCCTTCGGCATCGACCCGAACGATCCGTCGGGCCAGGACGACTTGCTCGTCGTCTCCAACGAAGTCCACCTGCCGCTCGACAAGCCGGTGCTTGTGCTGATCCGTTCGCACGATGTGCTGCACGACTTCTACGTGCCGCCATTCCGCGCGCGGATGAACAGCGTGCCCGGGCAGATCAGCCGCTTCTGGTTCACGCCGACGGTCGCGGGGCGCTACGAGGCCCTGTGCGCGCAGCTCTGTGGCGTCGGGCATCCCAACATGCGCGGCTTCGTGGTGGTGGAAGACGCCGCGGCCTTCCAGGCCTGGCAGGCGACGCTGCCGACTTTTGCGAAGACCCAGGTCAAGGCAGCGCCGGCACCGTCGGTCGAAGGCGCGGCGGGCGCTGCCGCACGCATCGAACAAGGGCGCGCGCTCTCCGAATCGAAGGGATGCGTGGCCTGCCACACCATCGACGGCAGCCCGCGCGTCGGACCGACCTGGAAGGGCCTGTTCGGCAAGACGGAAACCATGGAAGACGGCTCCCGCGCGCTGGTGGACGAGGCGTATCTGCGCAGCTTCATCACCGATCCGGCCGCGCGGCGCGTGAAGGGCTTCCCACCGGTCATGCCGAAGATGGATCTGAGCAAGGAAGAGCTGGATGCGCTGGTGGCCTACATCCAGAGCCTCGGCAGCGCACCACCCGCGCAGGCCGCCACCGAACAGAAGGCACAGCGATGAATCCGCACGATGAAGACGACAGCGGGCATCACCACGAGCCCAAGACCTTCCTGACGCGCTACGTCTGGAGTCAGGACCACAAGGTGATCGCGGTGCAGTACGCCAGCACCGCGATCGCGGTCGGCGTGGTGGGCCTCGTGCTGTCGAACCTGATGCGGCTCCAGCTCGGCTTCCCGGGGCATTTCGAATTCATCAACCCCGAGCGCTACTACCAGTTCGTGACGATGCACGGAATGATCATGGTGATCTACCTGCTCACCGCGCTCTTCCTGGGTGGCTTCGGCAACTACCTCATCCCGCTGATGGTCGGCGCGCGGGACATGGTGTTTCCGTACCTCAACATGCTGAGCTTCTGGGTCTACCTGCTGTCGGTGCTGGTGCTGATGGCGAGCTTCTTCGTCGGCAGCGGACCGACCGGCGCGGGGTGGACGCTCTACCCGCCGCAGTCGATCCTGCCCGGCACGCCGGGCTACGAAGGCGGCATCCAGCTCATGCTGGTGTCGCTCATCATCTTCATCGTCGCGACGACGATGGGCGGCCTCAACTACGTCACCACCGTGCTCCAGGCGCGTTGCCAGGGCATGACGCTGATGCGCATGCCGCTCACCGTCTGGGGCATCTTCGTGGCGACCATCCTTGCGCTGCTGGGCTTCCCGGCGCTGTTCGTGAGCGGCGTGATGCTGCTGCTCGACCGCACGCTGGGCACCAGCTTCTTCATGCCGGCGCTGGTGTCGATGGGCCAGGTCACGAACTACAAGGGCGGCAGCCCGCTGCTGTTCCAGCACCTCTTCTGGTTCTTCGGCCATCCGGAGGTCTACATCGTGGCGCTGCCGGCCTTCGGCATCGTCTCCGACCTGATCAGCGTGCATGCGCGCAAGTGCATCTTCGGCTACCGGATGATGGTGTGGGCCATCGTCGCGATCGGCGGGCTCAGCGTGGTCGTCTGGGCCCACCACATGTTCGTCGCGGGCACGAATCCGTACTTCGGCTTCTTCTTCGCGACCACCACGCTGATCATCGCGGTGCCGACAGCGATCAAGGTCTACAACTGGCTGCTGACACTGTGGCGCGGCGACATCCACCTTTCGGTGCCGATGCTTTTTGCGCTGGCGTTCGTCTGCACCTTCGCGATCGGCGGACTCACGGGGCTGTTCCTCGGCAACGTGAGCGTGGACATTCCGCTGTCGGGCACCTACTTCGTGGTGGCGCACTTCCACATGGTGATGGGCGTGGCGCCACTGCTGGTGGTGTTCGGCGGCATCTATCACTGGTACCCGAAGGTCTCCGGGCGCATGCTGGACGACCGCCTCGGGCACCTGCACTTCTGGATCACCTTCCTCGGCACCTACCTGATCTACTTTCCGATGCACTACCTCGGCGTGCTGGGCATGCCAAGGCGCTACTACAACTTCGACGGCTACAAGTTCATCCCGCAATCGGCATTCGCGCTGAACGAGTTCATCACGGTGGTCGCGCTCATCGTCGGCGCGGCGCAGTTCATCTTCATCTTCAATCTCGCGTGGAGCCTGTGGCGCGGCCGGCCGGCGACCGCCAATCCATGGAAGGCCGCGTCGCTCGAATGGCAGACAGCCGCGACGCCACCGCCGCATGGCAACTGGGGGCCGCGCCTGCCAGTGGTCTATCGCTGGGCGTATGCCTATGGAACGCCTGGTGCGAAGGAAGACTTCATCCCGCAGAACGCACCGCCGGAAGCCGGCGGCGTGGAACCCGAGCCACACGGCAAGGGTGAAGCCAGTGGAGTGCCGGCATGACCGCCACGATGGTCGCCCCGCGCATCGACCGCAGCCCCGGTCCCACCACTCCGCGGGCGAGGGCGGCGAGCATCGGGCTCTGGGTCTTCATGGGCGTGGTCACGGCGCTGTTCTCGCTCTTCGCGATGGCCTACCTGATGCGCATGAACAGCACGGATGCGGTGACGCTCGCGCTGCCGTGGCAACTCTGGCTGAGCACAGCGCTGCTCGTCGCCGGCAGCGTGACCTTGCAGCGTGCCGGCGCTGCGGCGCGCCGTGTGGATGCGACTCGCGCGCACGGACTGCTGCTCGCCGGTGGAATCTGCGCGATCGCATTCCTGTGCGTGCAGCTCTGGGCCTGGCGAGTGATGCTGAACGCGCAAGTGGTGCCCGCAGGCAATCCGGCCGGCAGCTTCTTCTATCTGCTCACCGCCATGCATGGCCTGCACGTGGCCGGAGGACTGATCGCATGGGCGTGGGTCATGCGCACCTTCCCGCGCGAGGCTGCCGATGGCGGCTGGCGCATCGCGCTGTGCGCCCGCTACTGGCACTTCATGCTGGCGGTATGGCTGGCGCTGTTCGCCCTGCTCGCCTGGGTCACGCCGGAGGTGGCACGCCTCATCTGTGGCACTGTCTGAAAGGGCCTCCATGAGTACCGCGACTGCTGCATCTCATTCCACCGCGGGTACCGCAGCCCTCGAAGGGTTGCGCGGCCTGGTCTCCGACTGGTCGTCCGATCGCCGCGCCTTCCACGTCTCGTGGGGCAAGGCGATGATGTGGATCTTCCTGCTGAGCGACACCTTCGTCTTCAGCTGCTTCCTCATCGGCTACATGACGGTGCGCGTATCGACCACCGCGAGCTGGCCGAACCCGAGCGAGGTGTTCGGGCTGAACGTCGGCGGCGCGGACGTGCCCCTTTTGCTGATCGCGATCATGACCTTCGTCCTCATCAGCAGCAGCGGCACGATGGCCATGGCGGTCAACTGCGCCTATCGCCGCGACAAGATCAACGCGGCCACGCTGATGATCGTGACCGCTACGTGC
Source organism: Variovorax sp. Sphag1AA (assembly GCF_014192575.1). Taxonomy (GTDB): domain Bacteria; phylum Pseudomonadota; class Gammaproteobacteria; order Burkholderiales; family Burkholderiaceae_C; genus Variovorax. The sequence goes on from NZ_JACHYC010000006.1 coordinate 409,389, forward strand.
GGCGAGATCTTCGTCGGCATGCAGGCCTTCGAGTGGTCCAAGCTCATCCTCCACGAAGGTGTGCGGCCGTGGGGTAATCCGATGGGTGCTGCGCAGTTCGGCTCGGCCTTCTTCATGATCACCGGCTTTCACGGGCTGCACGTCTCCGCGGGCGTGGTCTACCTTCTCACGGTGGCCTTCAAGCTGGTGCGGGGCGACTACGACAAGAGCGGCAACTACCAGATCGTCGAGATCGCGGGCCTCTATTGGCACTTCGTCGATCTGGTGTGGGTCTTCATCTTCGCGCTGTTCTATCTCTGGTGAGGTCGACCATGAATCCATCCGGCACACCCAGCGGCACCGGCCAGCAACATCCGATCAGTCTCTATCTCAAGATATGGGGGCTGCTCTTCGTTCTGAGCACGATGTCGTACCTGGTCGACTACTTCCACTTCCATGGGCTGCTGCGCTGGTCACTCATCGTGATCTTCATGTTGCTGAAGGCCGGGCTGATCGTCTCGGTGTTCATGCACATGGCATGGGAACGGCTGTCCCTGGTCTACGCCATCCTGGTGCCGCCTCTGGCACTCCTGGTGCTGGTCGGGCTCATGTTCGCGGAGGCCGGCCACACTTTCCTGACGCGGCACCTGTTCTTCAACTAGCCGGCTGTGGCCTGGCCGCGACCGCGTCGACGAAGCGCGCCGCCTCGTCGTCGCTGATCGGCGTCAGCGGCAGCCCGAAGGCATCACGCAGCCGGGCGATGATCGATTGCGCCCAAAGTACGTTCCAGACAAGGCCGGCATGGTCGTCGGCGAGCATGGTGTTGGAAGGCTCGTCGCCTTGCGTGTGGGTCACCGTCAGGTGGCCGAGGCGAACGGACTTGAAATCCGGTTCGCCGTTGGGGCCACGGATGCCCCAGCGTTCCACGGCCCACGCATCGGAGTCGAAGAAGGCGATCCGCTTCGGATCGGCCTCGGCGATCTTGCGGAAGGCGTCATTGGCACTGGCGAGCGCCTTGCGGATATTGGGCGGCGACGTCGCGTCGCGGTACTTGTCCTGCTCGACAGGGTCATCGCCCTGATTGGTCATGCCTGCGATCAGGATGCGCACCGATGGCTGGGCGGCATGGATCGCTTCGATCGAGCGGTTGATCTGCTGCGTGCAGTAGTCGATCACGCGGCGCAGTTCGGGCGCCTGCGGGTCGCGCGCCATCACGTCGAGGTAGGCATTCCAGTCGTTCGCGCCGATGTAGATCACGACGACGCCGTTCTGCCAGCGCGTGGGCTGTTCCTTCATCAACGCGAGCAGGCGCGGCACCTGCGGATAGCGGAAACCGAGCCCGTCGCCCATGAGGTTCTTGCAGGCGGCGCCGGAGTTCGCAAAGTTGTAGAGGTAGTCCTGCTTGATCGGTGTGCGCGACGGCAGCAGGCCCACCAGATTGCGTGCCCAGGCCGACCACCACGGGCGCCCCCAATGCAACCAGGGGCCGAGGTCGAGCTCGTTGCCGCGCAGCCGTGCGAGCACTTCGGTCCACTGGAAGGTGCGATCGTGCAACGCGCCCCCGCGCTCGCGGCCTCCAGGTGGGAAGGTCAGACTGTCCTGGTACGAATGGCTGTTGGAGTCGCCCAGGACTGCAATCGGGATCGTGCCCCGCGGCGCAGGCGGGGGGATCGCGCCGGGCGGTGCGCCATCGCTGCGGGTCAGCGCCACCGCGACGGCCGCAACCGCCAGAACCACGATGGCACACGCGATGAAGAGGCCGAAGAGTCGAGGGCTCATGGCCGCGGATTGTGACTCAACGATGCGCGATGTAGCGCGTGATCACGGGCAGCGATTCGCCCTTGTGGAAAGCCAGCCGGCGCTCGCGCAGCGCCATGTCCGCGGCGGTGGCGCGGTGGAACCGGCGCAAGTGCTCGGTCCACGACTCGTCGGTGATCTGCTCGACATAGCGGTTGGGCTCGGCGATGTCGTGCAGCAGTTCCCAGGCGATCGCGCCCTGGCTGAGCCGCGCGCGACGCGTTTCGTGCATCACGAGGCGGAAAGCGGCGGCGCGAGCGGGGTCGATCAGGTACTCGACCGTGATGATCACGCGGCCCTCTTCATCGGGCGGACTGTCGGGCGGGCCCTTGGTCCAGCCCTGGGTGGCGGGACGGGTGTCGTCCTCCTCGCCGGTGCCGTCGGTCACGTAGCGGACGGCGGCCGACATGCACACCACGCCGCTCACCGCCGCGACACCCAGGCTGACGTAGAGCGATGTCAGTTCGGCCACCTGACCCCACAGCGCGGCGCCGAACGCGCTCGCGCCCATGATCCCCATCTGGTACATCGACATGCCGCGCGCGCGGACCCAGTCGGGCAGCGCGAGCTGGGCCGACACCGACAGCGAATTGGCCACGGTGATCCATGCCATGCCGCTCAGGAACATCGCCGGCACCGCCACCCAAGCATTCGGCGCGACCGCCATCACCGCCGTTGCGCCGGACTGCAGCACCGTGCCCCGCAGCACGAGCTGGTCGCGTGCCATTGCCTGACGCAGGCGCGGCAGGAACAGCACCGCAACGATCGCGCCAGCGCCCATCGCGGCCAGCAGCAGCGTGAAGGTGCCGGCGCCGCCGCCGTGCAGATTGCGCGCCAGGAGCGGCAGCAGCGCGAGCAGCGCGGTCGAATGCAGGAAGGAGATCGCCACCCGCGTGAGCACGGCGCGCATGCGACGCGACTGCCGTACGAACTGCACGCCGACGCGTATCGCGCTGACGAGCTTCTCGCGGCCGAGCGGGCTCGGCGTGTGCTCGCGCCGCCAGTGCAGCACCACGAAGCCCGAGGCCACGCACATCACCGCGTTGAGACCGAACACCCATACCGTGCCGGCGCTCGCGATCAGGGTGCCCGCCAGCAGCGGACCGATGATGCGCGAGGCGTTCATCGCGATGCCATTGAGACCGAGGGCCGCCGGCAGGTGCGTGCGCGGCACCAGCTCGGGCACGATCGCCGAGAACACCGGCCAGCGCATCGCCAGGCCGATGCCGTTGGCAAACGTCAGGCCCAGCAGCAGGGGCGCGGTCATGAGGTCGAGCACGACGGCGGCGCATAGCACGATGGCGGCGCCGGCGAGCCAGAACTGCGTCGCGACCAGCCAGCGTCGCCGGTCGAGGATGTCGGCCAGCGCACCGCTTGGCAGCCCGAGCAGGAACACCGGCAGGGTCGACGCCGATTGCACCAGCGCCACCCACATCGGCGATGTGGTGAGCGAGGTCATCATCCACGCCGCCGCCACGTCGTTCATCCACATGCAGATGTTGGCGATGAGCCAGGTGCTCCACAGCATGCGGAACACGGGCAGCCTGAGCGGCTCGAGAGGGCCGATGCGAGCGGGCTGGCTCGGGCGCGGCGGGAGAGGTGTTTCTTCGGGCGAGATCGGTGGCATGTGGTTCGTGGCCTCAGCCGCGGTCGCTACGCGCGAGCCGATGTTCGAGCCGGCGCAGCATCGTCGTGAGCGCCAGCGTCATCAGCCAGTAGATCACCGAGATGGCGAGGTACGGTTCCCAGTAGCGGCCATAGGCGCCGGCCACGGTGCGGGCGGCATACGCCAGCTCGGCCAGGCCGATCGCCGAGACCAGCGAGGTGTCCTTGAGCAGTGCGATGGCGTTGTTGCCGAGCGGCGGCAGCATGCGGCGGAATGCCTGCGGAAGCACCACATAGCGCATCACCTGTGCATGCGTGAAGCCCAGCGACCGGCCGGCGTCCACCTGTCCCCTGGAGATCGACTGGATGCCGGCACGGAACACTTCGGAAATGTAGGCAGCCGAATTCAGCGTGAGCGCCACGATGCCCGAGATCAGCGCGCCGTGCTCCTGCTTCAACTGGCGCGCGAGATCGCCGGTCACGATCAGGCCCGTGGTCGGATGGATGAAGAGCGGCATCACCGCGAAATGGATCAGCAGGATCTGCACGAAGAGCGGCGTGCCGCGGAAGAAGCTCACATACACCGTCGATGGCCAGCGCAGGAAGAAGCGCGCCATCCAGCTCCAGGGTGCATGAACCGGGCGAGCCAGGCGCGCGAGCGCGAGGCACAGGCCCCAGGTCGCGCCGAGCAGCACGCAGACCACCGTCATGCGCAGCGTCATCCAGGCGCCTTCGATGAACAGGCTCTTGTATTCGAACAGGATGTCGGCCCGAAACCAGCCGAACCAGACGATGGGGTCCATCGAACATTCCCTCCACAGCGGTCAATGAGAAACGGCCGCGGGGAGCGGCCGTGCGTGATTTGTCAGCGCGGGAGACCGCCCTACTTGGCGCTCGGGTCCTTGTCGAACCACTTCTTGTAGATCGTCGCGTAGGTGCCGTCGGCGCGGATAGCCGCGAGGCCGGCTGCCAGCTTGTCCTGAAGCGCCTTGTCGCCCTTCTTCACGACGATGCCGAACGATTCCTCGGGGAAGGACTTGTCGTCCACCGTCTTGAGATCGGGGTTCTGCGCCACGCGGTAGGCGATCACGCCGTTGTCGCCCACAGCGGCATCGACGCCGCCGCCGGCCAGCTCGGAAATGATCAGCGGCGTGCTCTCGAAGCGGCGCAGGTTCGGGTTGGTCTTGCCGAATTCGCGCGAGACCACGTCGTCGGCGGTGGATGCGTTGACCACCGCGATCTTCTTGCCGGCGAGGTCCTTCAGCGACGTGACGCTGCTGCTCTTGGGCACCGCGATCAACTGCTTGGCGGCAAAGTAGGGCGGGGAGAAGTCGTAGCTCTGCTTGCGCTTCTCGTTGATGGTGACGCCCGAGATGATCAGGTCGACGTCGCCGTTGTTGAGCGCCGCGAAGATGCCGCTCCAGGGCGTGTTCACCAGCTTGATCTTGAAGCCCTGCTGCTTCGCGATGGCGTTGATGATGTCGATGTCGAAGCCGACGATCTGCTTGTCCTTGTTTTCGAAGGCGAACGGCGCATAGGTGGCGCTCGAGGCCACTGTGAGTTCGCGGTTCTGCGCCTGGGCGTTGAGCGCCAGAGAGGCGCCAATCAGGCCGAGCGAAAGCAGGAGAGCGCGGCGGAAGCGATTCATCAGGTGCCTCTTGTCGTAATGGTGGTGGGCGATTTTAGGGGCCGCTGGAGCCGCTCTTCGGGCCCAGATGCCCCAGCGGCAGTGCGTGGCTCGCCTTGACTTCACCGAGCGAGAAGCTGGTGTGGATGTCCTTCACGTTCGGCAGATTCAGCAGGTGCTGCAGCGCGAAGCGCGAGAAGCTGTCCAGGTCCTGCGCCACCACCTGCAGCTCGAAAGTGCCGGTTCCGCTGATGTAGTGGCAGGCGATCACCTCGGGCAGCTTGCGGATGGCGTCCTCGAGCTTGCGCGTGAGGTCGCCCGTGGTGCGTTCGGTATCGACGCGCACGAAAGCGAGCACGCCGAGCCCGATCTTGTGCCGGTCGATCTCGGCGTGATAGCCCTTGATGTAGCCGGCTTCCTCCAGCGCGCGGACGCGGCGCCAGCACGGTGCAGCCGAAAGCCCCACGCGCTGCGCAAGTTCGGCGTTGGTGAGGCGCCCATCGGCCTGCAGTTCTTGCAGGATTGCGAGGTCGAACTTGTCAATGCTTTCCATATTTCGCCATTCTAAGAAAGAGTCTTTCTGAAAGCGGGGTTCAATGGGCAAAGAAAGCAAACACCTGTCAGGACAGCAGGCATACACTTTGCGACATGATGGCCTGGCGGTGTCCAAACCCGGACGCCGTACAAGCCACGCCCACAAGGCAAAGCCAACTGGAGACAGACACGATGAACGCCCCGCTACCCGAGCACATTCGCAAGGCCCTCGAAACGGTCACGCTCGACGACAAATACTCACTGGACTACGGCCGCGCCTTCATGAGCGGCGTGCAGGCCCTGGTCAAGCTGCCGATGCTGCAGCGACTGCGGGACCAGCAGCAGGGCAAGAACACGGCAGGTTTCATCAGCGGCTATCGCGGCTCTCCGCTCGGCGGTTACGACCAGGCACTGTGGAAGGCGAGCAAGTACCTCAAGCAGCAGAACATCGTCTTCCAGCCGGGCGTCAATGAAGAGCTTGCCGCGACGGCGCTTTGGGGCACGCAGCAACTCGGCTTTGCACCGCAGGGCGTCAACAAGTTCGACGGTGTCTTCGGCATCTGGTACGGCAAGGGGCCGGGCGTTGACCGCTGCTCCGACGTCTTCAAGCACGCCAACATGGCCGGCACCACGCCCTGGGGCGGCGTCATCGCAGTGGCCGGCGACGACCACATCTCCAAGAGCTCGACCGCTGCGCACCAGAGCGATCACATCTTCAAGGCCTGCGGCACGCCGGTGTTCTTCCCGACTAACGTGCAGGAAATCCTCGACCTCGGCATCCACGCCTTTGCGATGAGCCGCTTCGCCGGCATCTGGTCGGGCATGAAGACGATCCAGGAAATCGTCGAATCGAGCGCCACCGCGATGATCGACCCCGAGCGCGTGGAGATCGTGATGCCGACCGATTTCCAGATGCCCCCGGGCGGCCTGCACATCCGCTGGCCCGACCATGCGCTGGAGCAGGAAGCGCGTTTGATGCACTACAAGTGGTATGCCGCGCTTGCCTACATCCGCGCCAACCGGCTCAACCACAACGTCATCGAAGGCCCGAACGATCGCTTCGGCATCATGGCCAGCGGCAAGGCCTTCAACGATACGCGCCAGGCGCTGATCGACCTCGGCCTCGACGATGCGGCCTGCCGGCAGCTGGGCATCCGGCTGCACAAGGTTGCAGTGGTCTGGCCGTTGGAGGCGCAGCTCACCCGCGACTTCGCGACCGGCCTGCAGGAGATCCTCGTCGTCGAGGAAAAGCGCCAGGTCATCGAATACCAGCTCAAGGAAGAGCTCTACAACTGGCGCAGCGACGTCCGCCCGAACGTGGTCGGCAAGTTCGACGAGGGTGAAGTGCATGAGGCCGAGGGCTATTCGGGCGGCGAATGGTCGATGCCCAACCCGACCGCGCACACGCTGCTGCGCGCCAACGCCGACCTGAATCCGGCGCTGATTGCCAAGGCGATCGCGCAACGCCTGAAGAAGACCGGCATCCTCGCGGCCGCCGGCGCCGACATGGCCGCGCGCATCGACGCGCAGCTCGCCATCCTCGAAGCCAAGGAGCGCGCCATGGCCGGGCCGCAGATCGTCAGCGCGGCCGACGCGACGCGGCAGCCGTGGTTCTGCTCGGGCTGCCCGCACAACACCAGCACCGTGGTGCCCGAAGGCTCGCGCGCCATGGCCGGCATCGGCTGCCATTTCATGGCCACCTGGATGGACCGCTCGACCATCGGCTTCACGCAGATGGGCGGCGAGGGCGTGCCGTGGGTCGGCCAGCAGCCGTTTACCAACGAGCAGCACATCTTCGCGAACCTGGGTGACGGCACGTACTTCCACAGCGGCCTGCTGGCGATCCGCCAGAGCATCGCGGCTGGCGTGAACATCACCTACAAGATCCTCTACAACGACGCGGTCGCGATGACCGGCGGCCAGCAGGTTGGCGAGCGGCCCGAGGGTCATTCGGTGCTGCAGATTGCCGAGAGCCTGCACGCTGAAGGCGCGGCCAAGGTCGTGGTCGTCACCGACGAGCCGGAAAAGTACGAGGGCGTGAACGTGCCGGGCGACAACGTCAAGGTGCGGCATCGCGACGAGCTGGACCAGATCCAGCGCGAGTTCCGCGAGATCAAGGGCACGACGGCCATTATCTACGACCAGACCTGCGCGACCGAGAAGCGCCGTCGCCGCAAGCGCGGCACGGCGGTCGATCCGGCCCGGCGCGTGGTCATCAACGAACTGGTCTGCGAAGGCTGCGGCGATTGCAGCGTACAGAGCAACTGCCTGTCAGTGGAGCCGCTGGAAACCGAATTCGGCCGCAAGCGCGCGATCAACCAAAGCACCTGCAACAAGGACATGAGCTGCCTGAAGGGCTTCTGCCCGAGCTTCGTGACCGTGGAGGGCGGCCAGCTCAAGAAGAAGGCCAAGGGGAAGAGCGCGGCACCCGCCGAACTAGGTGCACTCGCAGAGCCGGCGCTGCCTTCGCTCGCGGGCGGCTTGGTCTGGGGCGTGGTCGTGGCGGGCGTCGGCGGTACCGGCGTGATCACGATCGGACAGTTGCTCGGCATGGCCGCGCACATCGAAGGCAAGGGCATCGTCACGCAGGACGCGGCCGGGCTGGCCCAGAAGGGCGGCGCAACCTGGAGCCATGTGCTGATCGGTGACACGCAGGACGACATCCGCACCACGCGCGTCGGCACGGCGGCTGCCGATCTGGTGCTGGCCTGCGATCCGCTCGTGAGCGTGAATGCCGAGACGATGGCGCGCATGCGCGAAGGGCGCACGCACGTCGCGCTCAACAGCCACAGCAGCCCGACGGCAGCGTTCGTGCGCAACGCCAACTGGCAGAACCCACAGGATGCCTGCGCCGACGAGATCGCGCGCGCGGTCGGCGCCGATGCGGTCGGCGCTTTCGATGCCGACGCGGCCGCGATTTCGCTGATGGGCGACAGCATCTACGTGAATCCGATGATCCTGGGCTATGCCTGGCAAAAGGGCTGGATCCCGCTCGAGCATGCATCGCTGATGCGCGCAATCGAGCTCAACGCCGTGGCCGTCGAGAACAACAAGACGGCTTTCGAGTGGGGCCGCCAGGCGGCGCAGCGGCCGCAGGAAGTGCAAAAGCGCGTCCAGCCGGGCCAGATCGTCGAATTCAAGAAGCGCGATTCGGTCGATGCGCTGGTCGCGCGGCGGGTCGAGTTCCTGACCGGCTACCAGAACGCCGCGTATGCGGACGAGTACAAGGCCTTTGTCGTCAAGGTGCAGAAGGCCGAGTCGGCGCTCGGCAAGACCAGCCTCAGCGAGGCGGTGGCGCGCTACCTGTTCAAGCTGATGGCCTACAAGGACGAATACGAAGTCGCCCGCCTGCAGAGCGATCCGGCCTTCCTCCAGCGCATCGAAGGGATGTTCGAGGGGCAGATGGGCAAGGACTTCAAGCTCAACTACCACCTCGCGCCCCCGCTCACTGCGAAAAAGAACGACAAGGGCCAGCTCCAGAAGCAGAAATTCGGCCCGGCCATGCTGACCGGCTTCCGGCTGCTGGCGAAGCTCAAGGGGTTGCGCGGTACGGCGCTCGACGTCTTTGGCCGCACCGAGGAACGCAAGACCGAGCGCGCGCTGATTGGCGAGTATCGGGCGAGCATCGACGAAGTGCTGGGCACGCTGACCGCCGCCAACCACGCGTTGGCTGTCGAGATCGCCAGCCTGCCCGAGCAGATCCGTGGCTATGGCCACGTCAAGGACCGCAACCTGGCGGCGGCCCGCACCCGCTGGGCGGAGTTGATGGGCAAGTGGCGGAATCCGCAGCCCGCCCGGGCAGCGGCCTGAGGGCTCTCCGAGTCCTCCAGCGATTGACCTCAAAGCCCTGAGCGCCCCGGCGGGTTGGCCCTGCCGGGGCGCTTTCCGCCGAATACAATGCCCGGTGCTGTGCGCGGCCAGGCCCCGCGCTGCGCGGCCTGCTTGCATCGCCGCGGACCGGCGGACCTCCTGCGTTGTGCGGGAGGCCGGCGCGCTTGTTTTCTTCCCTCTGCTGGAGATTCCCTTGTTCATTTCTTCTGCTTTTGCCCAGTCCGCGCCCGCCGCCGGGGGCGGTGACATGATGTCGTCGCTCGGGAGCATGCTGCCGCTGCTCCTGATGTTCGTGGTGCTGTACTTCGTCATGATCCGGCCGCAGATGAAGCGCCAGAAAGAAGCCCGCGCCATGATCGAGGCGCTGGCGAAAGGCGACGAAGTCGCCACCGCGGGCGGTGTGCTCGGCAAGATCACCCAGCTCGGCGAGCAATACCTGACCATCGAAATCGCCAAGGGCGTCGAGGTCCAGATCCAGCGCAGCGCTGTCGTTCAGGTCCTTCCCAAGGGCGCGATCAAGTAAATGCTCCCCCCCAGCCTCGCTCACTTCGTGTGCTCGGGCACCCCCTACCGGGGGCAACACCAGCGGCCCGGCGAAGCCGGTTCCGCGGTGTTTCACTAACGGGCCGGGGGTCGCCGGCCAAGATCATGAATAGATATCCGGTTTGGAAGTACGCGATCATCGTGATCGTGCTGCTCGTGGGGCTGATCTACGCGCTGCCCAATTTCTTCGGCGAGGCGCCTGCGGTGCAGGTGTCGGCGGCCAAGTCGACCGTGAAGGTCGACGCTGGCACCCGCAGCCGTGTCGAAGAAGCGCTCAAGGCCGCCGGATTGGCGCCCGACCTGCTGACGCTCGACGCCACCTCGGTTCGCGCGCGCTTCACCAACACCGATGACCAGCTCAAGGCACGCGACGTGTTGCAGCACGCGCTGGTGCCGGATCCGAGCGATCCGCCCTATGTGGTGGCGCTCAACCTGCTGTCGCGCTCGCCGTCCTGGCTGACCGCGCTGCACGCCTTCCCGATGTACCTCGGCCTCGACCTGCGTGGCGGCGTCGACTTCCTGCTGCAGGTCGACATGCAGGGCGCCATGGACAAGCGCGCCGAATCCTTCGCGGGCGATATCCGTACGGGGTTGCGCGACAAGGGCGTTCGCGGCACGTCGGTGACGCGCGTCGGCCAGACCGTCGAGGTGCGCTTCCGCGAGGCGGCTGGCCTGCAGGCAGGCAAAGCGCTGCTCCAGGACCAGTTCCCCGATCTCGTCGCAGTCGAAAGCCAGGAAGGCGCCGACTACAAGCTGACGGCGTCGATCAAGCCGGAGGCCGCACGTCGGCTGCAGGACGCAGCGCTCAAGCAGAACATCACCACGCTGCACAACCGGATCAACGAACTCGGCGTGGCCGAACCGGTGATCCAGCAGCAGGGCCTCGACCGCATCGTGGTCCAGCTGCCGGGCGTGCAGGACACCGCGAAGGCCAAGGACATCCTCGGCCGGACCGCGACGCTGGAAATGCGCCTCGTCGACGAGAGCGCCGAAGGCCGCGCGGCCGAGCAGGGCACCGGCCCGGTGCCGTTCGGCTCCGAGAAATTCATTGATCGCCAGGGTCGTCCGGTGATCGTGAAGAAGCAGGTGCTCGTGACCGGCGAGAACCTCACCGACGCCCAACCCGGTTTCGACTCGCAGACGCAGCAACCCAAGGTCGACCTGACCATGGACGCCAAGGGCGGCCGCATCATGCGCGACGTCAGCCGCGAGAACCTGCACCGCCGCATGGCGATCCTGATTTTCGAAAAGGGCCGTGGCGAAGTGCTCACTGCACCGTCGATCAATGGCGAGCTGGGCAACCGCTTCCAGATCTCCGGCGCCATGAACGTGGTCGAAGCCAACGACCTCGCGCTGCTGCTGCGCGCCGGTTCGCTGGCCGCCCCGATGGAAATCATCCAGGAACGGACCATCGGCCCGAGCCTCGGTGCCGACAACATCCAGAAGGGTTTCAACAGCGTCATGTACGGCTTCCTGGCCATCATGGTGTTCATGTGCATCTACTACGCGCTGTTCGGCCTGTTCTCGTCGATCGCGTTGGCCGTCAACCTGTTGCTGCTGGTGGCGATCCTGTCGATGCTGCAGGCCACGCTGACCTTGCCGGGTATCGCGGCCATGGCGCTTGCCATTGGCGTGGCGATCGACTCGAACGTGCTGATCAACGAGCGCATCCGCGAAGAACTGCGGGGCGGTGCGTCGCCGCAAGCGGCCATCCACGCAGGTTACGACCGGGCCTGGAACACGATTCTGGACTCCAACGTCACCACCCTGATTGCCGGCATCGCGCTGCTGGCCTTCGGTTCCGGACCGATCCGGGGCTTCGCGGTGGTGCATTGCATCGGCATCGTGACCTCGATGTTCTCGGCCGTGTTCTTCTCGCGCGGCCTCGTCAATCTCTGGTACGGCAGCAAGAAGAAGCTCAAGACCCTCTCGATCGGCACCGTCTGGAAGCCGGCTAACCAGGCCACCGGCGACGCGAAGTAAGGGGCAAACCAAATGGAATTCTTCCGTATCCACAGGACCATCCCGTTCATGCGCCACGCGCTGGTGCTGAACGCGGTGTCGGTCGTCACCTTCCTTCTCGCGGTGTTCTTCCTGTTCCATCGCGGGCTCCACCTCTCGGTCGAGTTCACTGGCGGAACGGTCATGGAAGTGGCCTACCAGCAACCGGTCGACATCGGCAAGGTGCGCGAGACCATCGGCAAGCTCGGCTACCAGGACGTACTGGTGCAGAACTTCGGCACCTCGCGCGATGTGCAGATCCGTCTGCCGGTGCAGAAGGGCCAGACGTCGGCCCAGCAGGGCGAGCAGGTGATGGGGGCGCTCAAGGCGGTCGATCCTTCGGCCACCTTGCGCGGCACCGAGTTCGTCGGCCCGCAGGTCGGCGAGGAACTCACCACCAACGGCCTCAAGGCGCTCGGCATGGTGGTGGTCGGCATCATGATCTACCTCGCCTTCCGGTTCGAATGGAAGTTTGCGCTGGCCACCGTGCTGGCCAACCTCCACGACGTGGTGATCATCCTGGGCTTCTTTGCCTTCTTCCAGTGGGAGTTCTCTCTGGCGGTGCTCGCGGCAGTGCTGGCGGTGCTGGGCTACTCGGTGAATGAATCGGTCGTGATCTTCGACCGGGTGCGCGAGAACTTCCGGCGCTATCGCAAGATGAACACGCGAGAAGTCATCGACAACGCGATCACCTCGACCATCAGCCGGACCATCATTACGCACGGCTCGACTCAGCTCGTGGTGTTGTCGATGTTCTTCTTCGGCGGCCCGACGCTGCACTACTTCGCGCTGGCGCTGACCATCGGCATTCTTTTCGGCATTTACTCCTCGGCCTTCGTGGCCGCCGCCATCGCGATGTGGCTGGGGGTGAAGCGCGAGGATCTGGTCAAGGGGCCGGTCAAGCGCGAGGGCGATCCGGATGATCCGAACGCGGGTGCGACCGTCTGAACATGAAAGGCCGGCGCTGCGACCGTCGTGTTGGGGTTGCCGAGCATTGCCGGCTCTTGTGCGGTTGCGCTTCCCGATGCAAGCTCGTGAATGTCGAATAATTAGATACACGTCCTGAATTCCCCCTCCATGCCCGCGCGGTCCCACGCCTCTTCCCTCCAGATCTCCCGCGAGACGCGCGAGCGTTTCGTCGCCGCCACCGAGGCGGTGATCGAGCCGGTGGCCCATGCGATCAGCGAACGGCTGGTGGCGCTGGCCTCGCAAACCGGCAACGCCCGGGACATGCAGGAAAACCGGGACGGCTTCCTGGCGTTCCAGTCGCACGGGGCCGCCTGGGTCGCGCATTCGCGCGAGGCGTGGCGCAAGACGCTGGCCAGCAGTTCATCGGGCGGGTCGTCTTCCAATTCGCTGCGTCTTGAGCTGATCGGCGACGAGGTCGTCGAGACGAACATCGTGTCGTCGCGACTTGCACAGTCCATCCAGGACAAGGCCAGCTTCGAGCTCAATGACCTTCGGCTGCGCATCCAGCATCTCGACGGAACGAGCGAGCTCGACGCCAAGGACGTCCTCAAACCCGAGGCTTTCGCGAAGGTGCTCGTCGACCAGTGGCTCGCCAATGGGCTGAGCCTGGGGCTCTGGACCAAGATCCAGGACCAGATGCAGACGCATATGGTCGATGCGATGCTGAAGGCTTACAAAGACGCCAACGCATACCTGATCAGCCGGGACGTGATGCCGGAGATCGACCTCAAGAGCTTCGTGCGCCGCACCGGTTCGGTGAATTCAAGTTCCGCAGCGCTTGGTGGCAGCTTCGCGGCCTCTCATGCATCGGGAAGCGCATCGCTGGGCGTGACCGCGCAAGTGCCGCAGGGCGGCGGCCGCGGTGGCTATGCCCTGCCGGCGGGTAGCTTCGCCCCGGCCGCGATCGGCGTCGGAATGGGGCGTGGCGGCGCGGCGATGACTGCCGGCGATTCGATGGGTGCCACAGGCGGTTCGCCGCTGCTCGTTGCTCGCCAGCGTGCCCAGGGTGTCCTGCTCAATCTCAAGCGCTTCGTGACGGCGCGCATCGGCGGTGACATCACGCAACATCGACCGGCAGTCGGCGTGGGCGATGGTGCGGGTGGCCCGGCGGGCATGGCGGGTGCGCCGGCCTTTGCTGCCGCGATCGCCGACGCCGAAGTGGCCTACCAGGCCGCGGCGTCGCAGTATGTCGTGGGCGACGAGGCGACAGCCGTGCTCCAGGCCACCGTGGACCTCCGGAGGCGCAGTGCAGAGCTCAAGAAAAGGGCGCCAACGACGGCCGACAAGGCCACCGTCGAGATCGTGGCCCTGATGTTCCAGGCGATCCTCGCGGAGGAGCGCATCCCGTTCTCGGCGCGTGTCTGGTTTGCGCGCCTGCAAATGCCGGTGCTGCGCGTGGCGATCGCCGAGCCCGAATTCTTCGGCACCCTTCAGCACCCGGCGCGCATGTTGATCGACCGCATGGGTTCCTGCGTGATGGGCTTCGATGCCGCGGCCATTTCGGGCAGTGCGCTCGAAGGCGAGATCCGCCGCGTCGTGCAGGTGATCGAGCAGTATCCGGAAACCGGCCAGCGCGTGTTCAAGCTGGTGTTCGACGAATTCGTCGCCTTCCTCAACAAGTACCTCACGCAGAGCGACACCGCCCAGAAGGTGATGAGCGTTGCGCAGCAGGTCGAGCAGAAGGAAACGATGGCGATCCAGTACACCATCGAGTTGCGCAAGATGCTCAACGACATGCCGGTGCGCGAGGAGATCCGCGAGTTCCTCTTCAAGGTCTGGGCCGAGGTACTGGCCATCGCCGCGCTGCGCTACGGGCCGCAGGACGAGCAGACCGTGATGCTGAAGCGGTCTGCTTCGGATCTCGTCTGGGCTGCGAGCGCCAAGCCGAACCGCAACGACCGCACCCGCGTGATCCAGGATCTTCCCAAGCTGCTTCAGCGCTTGCGGCAGGGCATGACGCTGCTCGGCATCATCGGAGATGCGCAGGAACAGCACATCAAGACCATCGGGGCGACCTTGTCCGATGCGTTCATGTCGAAGACCGAGGCGATTCCTCAGGCCAAGATCGAGGCGATGGCGAAACGCCTCGCCAACCTCGAGGATTTCGTGTCCGACGAAGGCACGATGGACGTGCCGCTCGACGCCGCCAGCATTGAGCTCCTGCTTGGCGTGGATGCCGCCTCGATCGAGGTGGTGCCCGATACCGGCACCAAGGTGGGCGAAGACATGCTCGCCTGGGCGCACGAGCTCCAGGTGGGCAACTGGTTCATGCTGGACCACAACGACCGGGTGAGCCAGGTCCAGTTCGTGTGGCGAAGCGAACGCAAGCAGCTCCATCTGTTCGCATCCACTGACGGGCGTAGCTTCCTCATCCAGGTGGGCCGCCTGGCGTCCTACCTGCAGGCCGGCCTGTTGGTGCCCGCCGAGGAAGAAACCCTCACCGTCCGCGCAACCCGCGAGGCCTTGGCCAAACTCGACGCCAACCCCGAGCGCCTACTGAACTAGCTCGCTCATTCGTGAGCAGCCGCGGAACCGGCTCCGCCGGGCCGCGCCCCGGCTACACGAAGTGAGCAACCCTGGAGGCGAGCCTCAATGCGCTACGCGCGTGTCGGTGTCGTCGCAGAGCTCATCGAGCACCAGCGCATCGGGCTCGAGCCCCGTGGACCAGTGCACCATCAGGACGATGATCTTGAGTTCGTCGATCGTCAGCGGCTCGCCGGGCGTGGCCATTGCGCGCTCCACCACGATCTCGCGCATCCCCGTCGGCAGGACGCCGGAGGATTCGAGGAAGCTGATGAAACCCAGGCACTCCGCGCCGATGTGTTCCTGCTCGGCGTTTGAGTAAACGCGGATCGAGTTGGGTGATTGGGGAACGACCTCGTCGCTCCGACTGCGAATGCTCACCGTTGCCGTCGTCTCGTCCGCATGGCGAATGAGCTGGATCCCCTGGGTGGCGAGGCTCAGGCCGTCGAGCCAGTGCAGCGCTTCGCGGATTTCATCCGCATCGAAGCCCTGCGCACTGAGCTTGCGGCCCAACTGTTCGGGCGCGGGACATGCATCGCCGCGCCAATAGTTTTCGTAGACAAAAACAAGCACTTCGAACATGGGCCCAATATAGCCCAGTCAAGATGCCCTGCCGCGGCAGTTGCGCGAAGACGACGATGTTTTGTGTGAAGGACTGGTTCAGCCGCGCGCCACACGCTGAAACAGGCCGCCCGGGAGTCTCGCCACGCGGCCTTCCAGTTCGAGTTCGAGCAAGCGCGCCTGCAACTCGGCGGCGCCGTAGCCCGTGCGTGCACACAGGGAATCGAGACTGACCGGGTCGAAGCTGAGGTCGGCAAGCAGGCCCGACTCGTCGGTCGTGGCCGCCTCGGTCTGTTCGATCCGCGCATCGGCGGAGGCCGGCGTGTCGAATCGCAATTCTTCGAGTACGTCGCCAACCGACTCGACGAGCTTTGCGCCTTGGCGGATCAGTGCATGGCAGCCGCGCGATTGCGGCGAATGGATCGAACCTGGAATTGCGAAAACCTCCCGGCCCTGTTCCGCGGCAAGCCGGGCTGTGATCAACGAGCCTGAGCGGAGTGCGGCCTCCACGACCAGCGTGCCGCGCGACAGCCCCGCAATGATGCGGTTGCGCTGTGGAAAGTTCTGGTTGAGCGGCGGCGTGCCGAGCGGATATTCGCTCACGATCAGGCCGCGGCCTGCAATGCGATGCGCAAGTTCGCGATGGCGTGCAGGGTAGACGCGGTCGAGTCCGGTGCCGACCACCGCTACGGTCGCGAGCCGGTCCGCACCGCCGCCTGCCTCGAGTGCCCCGTTGTGTGCCGCTCCGTCGATACCCAATGCAAGACCGGACACCACCGCGATCCCGGCTTCCCCGAATGCGCGAGCGAATGCACGCGCGGTCTGCTCGCCTTGTGCAGTGGGGTTGCGGCTGCCGACCATCGCGATGCTGCGATCGAGCTGCGTTAAATCGAACGAGGGTGCGCCGAGCAGGTAGAGCATCAGCGGCGGGTCCGCCGTTTCGAGCAGCGAAGCGGGATAGCCCGGATCGCCCAGTGTCACGATGCGCCGGGTCGCGCCATCGGCGCCAGTGCCTTGCAGCCAGTCAAGCGTCCACCGGATCTGTTCTTCGAAATCCCGGGGTAGCTGCTGCAACGCATGCGCCTGTGCGTCTGTCACCACCTGCAGGAGCGCATCCCGCGATTGCGTGAAAACCTGCGAAGGCAGTCCGAACGCCGCCAGCAGCTTGCGCCCGGTTGCGTTGCCGATGCCTGGTGTCAGCGCAAGACGCAGCCAGTCTGCGAGGTCCTCGCGTCCCACTCGAAAACGATCGCCGCCTCAGGGATTGACGAGCAGGTCGCCAATGCGCGGTGTGTCGTTGATCTCCAGCACCAGGGCATAGGAAACCTTCTCGAACGGACGGAACACCATCAGCAGGCCGATGCGCTCGTTCGGCAGCTTCAGCGTTTCCTTGCCGGTGCCGGTCTTGTCCACGATGGTTTCGCCGTTCTTGAGGATTGCCAGCACATGTCCGGCCTCGATGCCGTCGCGCAGGCCCTTGTTGATCGCCACCACCTGGTTTTGCGCGGCGAACTGCACCGCGTTGCCGTAGACGGAGACGATGCGGCCTTCGATCGGCTGCTGCGGAGCGCGGGGTGCGTAGCTCAGGAGCTGGCGCGGGGGCTCCGGCAGCAGGCGGTCGCCAGCGCGCATTTCCTCGCGCGCGGCAATGATGTCGATGGTGGCCGGCACGACGCTCGTAACTTGCTTGCCATCGACCATTTCGCTCAAGGTCGATTCGCCGCGCTGCAACTGGGCCTTGCCGAGGTACTGGGCTTCGTAGCCCAGGATCTCGCCGGTGCCCGGGTCTTTCAGCGGCGTGGCGTCGCGGAAGACTCGGAAGGTCTGGATGGGGCCGGGTGCCTCGACGAGCGGCGAATTGACGTCGCCACGCGCATAGGCGCGATCGCCACGGGAGAGCAGGACGCGGCTGTCGTTGCCGGCCACGATGCGCGGCGCGTTGGCGAGGGTGTTGTCGTCCACCACCACCGGCTCGGCGAGGAAAGGTTCGATGAGGGCCGGGTTGAGCGTCGGCAGCGCCATGCCGGACAGCGACTCATAGCGCGTGCGCGGCGACAGCTTGATGGTGCCTTCGGGTGCGCCGGAACCGCGACGGGTGCTCAGGCGGGCACGGCCGCCGGACTTGTCCAGATAGAGCACCTGGCCCGGATAGATCCGGTGCGGATTGGAGATCTCGCTGATGTTCATGCCCCACAGCTCGGGCCAGCGCCACGGGCTGCGGAGATAGAGGCGGGAAATGGCCCACAGCGTGTCGCCGGGCTTGACCGTGTATTCGTCCGGCGCATTGGGCGCCAGTTCGCTGATGGGAATGCCGGCCTGCGCCGTCTGCTGGGCGGTGGCGCGCTGTTGGGGGGTAACGGGGTAGTTTTGTGCGGATGCCGTCGTACCTGCGAGGCCAGCCACGGCGAGGGCCGCCAGCGTGGCGACGAAGCGGGGACGCAGATGGTCGTTGGTTCGGAATTTATTCATGGTTGATGGTGTGCACACACTGCGCCACGCAGAACGTACGAATCCTCACAATTTGCTACGAATTTTGCGCTGAAGCCCCAGATCGGGCAATGTAAATCCCGCCAGCCGCCCCGAGCCGTCGCGGAAATGGCGAAAATAGCGACAACTTTTCCTCGCTTTCATGTCAAAACGAACCATTTTGAGTTACCCGGACGCTCGCCTGCATACGGTGGCAAAACCGGTGCAAGGCGTTGATGCGCGCATCAAGACACTGGTCGCAGACATGCTCGAGACCATGTACGACGCCAATGGCATCGGGCTTGCCGCCACGCAGATCGACGTGCATGAACGTCTGGTCGTCATCGATGTATCCGAAGAACGCAATGAGCCGCTGGTGCTCATCAATCCGGAGATTGTGTGGGCGAGCGACGAAAAGGTGGTCAATGAAGAAGGCTGCCTTTCAGTGCCCGGTATCTATGACGGCGTGGAACGCTCCACCGCCGTGCGCGTGACGGCGCTCGACGCCGAAGGCGAGTTGCAAACTGTCGAAGCCGAAGGCCTGCTCGCCGTCTGTATCCAGCATGAGCTCGATCACCTCCTGGGCAAGGTCTTCGTCGAATACCTCTCGCCGCTGAAGCGCAACCGCATCAAGAGCAAGTTGCTCAAGCAGCAGCGCGAAGAACAGAAACTCGATCAGCGCGAAGGGCGTCGGTGAACATGACGCGCTCATGGCTCGCGGCCGTTGTCGTGGCGTCCGCCTTGGTGGGGTGTGCCAGCGAGCCGACGCGACTGCCGCTCGGCACGACGCGCGATCAGGCGCTTTCACAACTCGGTACACCGACGGCAACGTATCCGCTGCCGAACGGCGGTCAGCGGCTCCAGTATTCCCGCGCGCCGATGGGCTTCGAGGTCTCGAACATCGACGTCGATGCGAGCGGCCACGTGGTTTCCATCCGCCAGGAACTCTTCGAGGGCCTCTTCGACAGCACCATCAAGCCCGGTGTCTGGCGTGTTGACGATGTGCTGCGTACCTACGGTCGTCCTTATGAGATCACCCGCGTGACCTCCTTCAATGGCGACGTCTGGTCCTGGCGCTACAAGTCCATGAATGCCCGCCGTCTCCTCTATATCTATGTGAGGCCCGATGGCGTGGTGGACCACTACAACACAGGCGACGACCTGAACGTGTTCCTCATCAACCGGTGAGCGTCATGAAGGTTGCGTTCGCGGGTACGCCCGAGTTTGCCCGCGTCGCGCTGGAAGCCATTGCCGCGGCCGGCCACGAGATCGTTCTCACGCTGACCCAGCCCGACCGTCCGGCGGGCCGCGGAATGAAGCTGCAGGCTTCGCCGGTGAAGCAGTTCGCGGTATCGCATGGTTGGCCGGTGATCCAGCCGCGAAGCCTGCGACTGGACGGCAAGTATCCCGACGATGCCGAAGCCGCACGGGCCGCGATCGCGGAATCGACGGCCGAGGTCATGGTGGTGGCCGCCTACGGTTTGATCCTTCCGCAGTGGGTGCTCGATGCTCCGCGGCTCGGCTGCCTCAACATCCATGCGAGCCTGCTGCCGAGATGGCGCGGCGCCGCGCCGATTCATCGCGCGATCGAAGCCGGTGACGCCGAGACCGGTATCACCATCATGCAGATGGACGCCGGCCTCGACACCGGCGACATGCTGCTGCGCGAGGCCGTTCCGGTCGGCGACGACAACACCGCCCGTCTGCATGACCGGCTCGCCGCACTCGGCGGCCGCATGATCGTCGATGCGCTGAGGCAGGCGGAGTCCGGCGCGCTCAGCGCGATTCCACAACCCGCAGAAGGCGTGACCTACGCGCACAAGGTCGAGAAGGCCGAGGCGCAGGTGGATTGGACGCAGAGCGCCGAGGCGATCGTGCGCCGCATCCGCGCGTTCGACCCGTTTCCCGGAGCGAGCAGCACGCTCGACGGCGAAACCATCAAGCTCTGGGTTGCACAGACCCGCGACGAAGCGCCTTCGGAGGCGGCAGGCACGGTACTCGCCGCGGGGCCGGAGGGCATCGCCGTTGCGGCCGATGGCTCGACCGTCGTCGTTTCCGAACTCCAGCGCGCGGGCGGCAAGCGCCTGCCGGTGGCCGATTTCCTGCGAGGCTTCGACGTGAAGCCCGGACAGGTCTTCGGCTGATGTTTCTCTCGTCGTCCGTCCGCAGCCAACCCGAGTTTCGCGAAGGCATTCGCGACATGTCGCCGATCGCCCTCGGCATTGGCGCCTGGGGGCTCATGACCGGCGTGGCGATGCTCAAGTCCGGCATGAGCGTTGTCGAGGCGCTCGCGATGACTTTGCTGGTCTACGCGGGCAGCTCCCAACTCGCATCCATCCCGCTGCTGATTGCCGGTGCGCCTGCATGGGTGATCCTGGCGACCGGCTTCTGCGTCAACCTGCGCTTCGTGGTCTTCAGCTTGCACCTGCGGCCGTATCTCATGCACATGCCGCGCTGGCGCCGCATGACGCACGGCTATCTCACGGCCGACATGAGCTACGCGATGTTCACGCGCAAGTACACCCGTCCGCCCGAGACCGACGCCGAGAAGCGCGCGCAGGAGGCCTACCTCACCGGCAACTACTGTGTGACCTGGTGCGCATGGATGGGCCTGAGCATGCTCGGCATCGTGCTCGCGAACATGATTCCGCAGAGCTGGGGCCTGGGCTTTGCGGGCGTGCTGAGCCTGGTCGCGATCGTCTGCTCGATGGCGACGACGCGCCTGCGCGTGCTGGCGGTCGTCATTGCCGGGGCAACCGCTGTCGCAGCCTATGCACTGCCGCTCAAGCTCAACATCGTCGCGGGCATCGGTGTCGCGGTGCTGCTGTGCTTCTGGCTCGAAAAGCAGTTCGGGCTCGATCCCGATGCGGAGGACGACAAATGAGCCTCGCCGGCGGACAAACTGATTTCTGGACGCTGGCGGTCATCGTCGGCCTTGCGGGTGTCACCGTGCTGACGCGCTGCTTCTTCTTCATCCTCGATCGGCCCTGGGGCCTGCCGGACTGGGCGCATCGCGCTCTGCACTACGCCCCGGCGGCCGCATTGGCCGCGGTGGTGATTCCCGAAGTCGTCATGACGCAGGGCCACCTCACGACGACCCTGCAGGATGCGCGCCTCTACGGTGCAGTCGCGGGTGTCATCTACTACTTCTGGCGCGGCGGCGTGCTCGGGACGATGCTCGCGGGCATGGCGGTCTACCTGCCGCTGCACCTGGGTCTCGGCTGGTAGGCCTGCCGCCTCACTCGGCGCGTGGTGACCGGATTTCCGTTCCGGCGAAATCCTCGACCCACTTCACCAGTTCGCTGACGCTCGCGCCTTCGCCGCGCGCCTGATTCGCTGCCTGCCACAACTGCTGGCCCACGCCGCTGATGGGCGCGGGAACGCCCATCTCCCGTGCCAGATCCAGCGCGATGCCCATGTCCTTGAGCATGAGCTTCAGCTTGAACGGGTCGTCGAAGCTGCGACTCAGCACGCGCTGGTGGATGTGCGTCCGCGTGATCCACGATCCACCGGTGGATTCGTTGAGCACGTCCGTCATCACGGCCGGATCGAGCCCCGCGCGCGTGCCGATCGCGAGGCCCTCGGCGGTCGCTGTCAGCGTGATCGCGGTGATCAGGTTGTTGAGGCACTTCATCGTGTGGCCTGCGCCGAGCTCACCCAGATGGAAGGTTGCGCGTCCCATGATGTCCAGCAGCGGTCGGATCCGCTCGACGTTGCCGGCCGCACCGCCGACCATGAACACCAGCTCGGCGGCCTGCGCGCCCCACTCCGCACCGGAGACCGGCGCGTCGACCATGGCGATGCCTATCGCGCCAAGGCGCTGCGCGGTCTCGCGCGTGATCCACGGCTCGGCCGAGGAGGTGTCGAGCAGCAACGCACCTTGTGTCCACCCGGACGCGAGGCCGTCGTCGCCCAACGTCACCTCGCGAACCACGCGGCCGTTGGGCAACATGGTGATCACGATGTCGCTGTGCTGCGCCACCTCGCGCGGCGTCGCGCAGGCACGCGCTCCGCTGAGGGTTTCGGCCAGCCTTGCGGCCAGGCCCGGCGCGGTGTCGCAGAGTGACAGCGCATAGCCTGCCTTGGCCAGATGGGAGGCCATCGGCGCGCCCATCACGCCCAGCCCAATGAAGCCGATATGCGGCTTCGCGGTTGAAGTCTCAGTCATCAATCTTTTCCTGTTCGATTTCAGATGCCCAAGTAGGCATTGCGCACGGCCGGATCGGCCAGCAGGGATGCACCGGTGCCGGTATGCACGATGCGCCCAGTCTCCAGCACATAACCCCGGTCGGCGATGGAGAGCGCGGCGGCCGCGTTCTGCTCCACCACCAGGATCGTCACGCCCTGCTCGCGCAGCTTGGCGAGCACTTCGAAGATCTGGTCGATCAGCAGCGGTGCGAGCCCGAGCGAAGGTTCGTCAAGCAGCAGCAGCCGGGGCTTGCCCATCAGCGCACGGCCGATGGCGAGCATCTGCTGCTGGCCGCCTGAGAGATCTGATGCGGTGCGCCGCCGCATCTGGCCGAGCACGGGGAACATCGCATAGACATGGTCGACGTCGGCTGCGATGCCGTCGTCGCGACGCCGGTAGGCGCCGAGCCGCAGGTTGTCCTCGACGGACAGCGGCTTGAACACCTGACGCCCCTCAGGCGAATGCGCAATGCCGAGCGCGATGCGCAGGTGCGCCTTCACCTTGTCGAGCGGCTCACCCTGGAAACGGATGCTGCCGCTCGCAGGCGCATGCAGACCCGACAGCGTGTGCAGTAGCGTCGTCTTGCCGGCGCCGTTGGCGCCAAGCAGCGCCACGATCTCGCCCTTCTTCACTTCAAGGTTGACGTCTTTCAGTACCGAGACGCGTCCATAGAAAGTGCAGAGCCCATCAACCCGCAGCATGTTCGACCTCCTTTGCATGGCTGCCCAGGTAGGCGGTGATCACTTCCGGGTTGTTGCGCACTTCATCGGGCGTTCCGCGCGCGAGGATGCGGCCCTGGTTCAGCACCAGCACCTGGTGCGAGAGACGCATCACCATCTTCATGTCGTGCTCGATCAGCACGATCGCCACGTCACTGCCCGCGATGCTTCGCACGATGTGCTCGATCTCCTCGGTCTCCACTGCATTGCAGCCCGCGGCGGGCTCGTCGAGCAGCAGCAGCGTCGGTTCGCTCGCGAGGGCGCGGGCGATCTCCAGCCGTTTGAGCGAGCCGTATGACAGGTTGCCGGCCACCGTGTCCGCGTGATGCGCGAGGCCGATGCGTTCGAGTGCCGCGTACGCACGATCGCGTGTCTCGGCGTTCTGCCGACGCACTGAGGGCAGTCGCAGCAGGTCGGCGATCAGGCTGGTCTGTTCCCAGCGGGTGCGCCCGATCATCACGTTCTCCAATGCCGTCTGGCGGAAGAACACCTGCAGGTTCTGGAAGGTGCGCGACATGCCGATGCGTGCGAGCTGGAAGGGCGGCAGGCCGCTCACATCCTTCCCTTGCAGGCGCACACTGCCGCTGCGTGGCGTGTAGAGCCCGGACACCATGTTGAACAGCGTGGTCTTGCCCGCACCGTTGGGTCCGATGATCGAGAGGATCTCGCCCTTCGGCGCGTTGAACGACACGCCGTCGACCGCCACCACGCCGCCGAAGGCGATCGACAGGTGCTGGACTTCGAGGATGTTGCTCATCGCTTCCTCCTAGTCGCAAGCGCTTCCAGCGCCGGCACGATGCCTTGCCGCAGGAAGATCATGGACAGCATGATGATCAGGCCCACCGCCATGTCCTGGTAGTCGTGGAAGGTCGCCAGCAGTTGCGGCAGCAGCGTCAGCAGCGCGGCGCCCACCAGCGCGCCGAAGGGCGACGCGACGCCGCCGATCACCACCATCGCCACGAATTCCACCGAGGTCATGAAGTTGGCCACGTCGGGCGTGATGAAGCCGTTCATCAGCGCGAGTGCGCAACCGGCGACCGCCGCATAGATCGCGGCGATGACGAAGGCCTGCAGCTTGCGTCGCGCGACGTCCACGCCCATGCTCGCGGCGGCCACTTCGCTGTCGAGGATGGCGCGTAGCGCGCGTCCCGTCGGGCTGTCGCGCAGCGCGATGGCGAGCGCCATGCCGGCGAGCAGCAAGGCGCCGCTGATCCAGTACCACGCAGCAGGCGAGGTGAGCGACGAATCCCCGATGGCGAGGCGCGGCACGTCGACGCCATCCGGGCCGCCGGTCAGCGTGACTTCGCTGGTGATGACGAGGCCGATCAGCAGCGAGAAGCCCAGCGTCGCGATCGCAAGGTAGTGCCCCTTGAGGCGGAGGATCGGCTTGCCGACGCCCCACGCGATCAGCGCGCTCGCGAGCACGCCCGCCAGCACCGCCAGCGGCGTCGGTACCCCGAACTTCAGCGGCAGCACTGCGGTCGCGTACGCGCCGATGCCGAAGAAGCCCGCGTGGCCCAGGCTGATCTGCCCGGCCAGCCCCATGAGCACGTGCAGGCCCACCGCGCCCAGGCCCATGATCCAGACCAGCGCGACGATACGCAGCACGTAGTTCGAACTCGCGACCAGCGGCAACAGCACGATCACGGCGGCGAGCAGCGCTAGCGCGCCGAAGGACGAGCGCAGCAGGCTGCGCCGTACAACGGGCACGGGCGAGCCCTCGTTAGGTAGTTGAACGGCGCTCATACGCGATCCACCAGCTTGCTGCCCATCAGCCCGTTGGGCATGACCAGCAGGACAAGGATGAGCGCGACGAACGCCACGCCGTCCTTGTAGACGGAGGTCGCGTAGCCGGCCGCGAGTGCTTCCAGCAACCCGAGCGCGAGCCCGCCGATCACCGCGCCGACCGGATTGCCCAGCCCGCCGAAGATCGCCGCCGAGAAGCCTTTGAGCGCCAGCAGCGCACCGATGTCATAGCGCGTGAGCGTGATCGGCGCGACGAGGATGCCCGCGATCGCGCCCAGCGCCGCCGACAGCCCGAAGGCCAGCAGCAGCACGAAGGAGATGTTCACGCCCACGAGCTGCGCCGCGAGCCGGTTGGCCGCGCTCGCGCGCAGGGCCTTGCCGGTCACGGTCTTGTCGAGGAAGAGCCACAGGCCGGTGAACATCACGATCGCGCTTGCGAGCACCCAGAGGCTCTGCGGCAGCACCGTCGCGCCGAGCACCGCGATCGGCGTGCTGCCGGAGATGCCCGGCAGGCCGTGAAACTGCTTGTCGAACACGAGCCCGGCCACGCCGCGAATGAAGATCGACGCGCCGAGCGTGATGATGATGAGCGTCACGGGTGACGCATCGCGCGCACGCTCGATCGCGAGCTTCTGCAGCAGCACGCCGACCACTACCGACAGCAGCACGGCAAGCACTGCCGCCAGCACGATCGGCAAGCCCAGCATCGCGAGGAACACCGTCGCCATACCGCCGAGCATGACGAACTCGCCCTGCGCGAAGTTCACCACGTCGGACGCGGCGTAGATCAGCGTGAAGCCGATCGCGACCACCGCGTACACCGCGCCGACCGTCAGGCCGGAGAAGAGGAATTGAAGGAGTTCGGACATGGAAGCTCAGTCGACCAGGTTCCAGTCGCCGCTCTTCACTTCGACGAGACGGAACGCATCGACCGTCAGCCCGAGGTGGTCCTTGTCGGTCATGTTGACCAGGCCCGCCGTGCCCACGAAGCCCTTCGTCTGCTCCAGCGCCTCGCGGATCTTCTTCGGGTCGGCGCTGTTCGCCTTCTTGATCGCGTTGACCACCATCATGAGGCCGTCGTAGGCGCCGCCGCCGAAGGTGGACACCGGCTGGCCCGACGCCTTTTCGTACGCGGCGGTGTAGCCCGTGACAACCGGCTTCTGCGGATCGCTGTCCGGCAGCTTTGCCGCCACCAGCAGCGCGGCAGCCGGCAGGCGTACGCCCTCGGCGGCCGGGCCCGACAGCTCGATGTAGCTCTTCGATGCCACGCCCGGGTTCTGGTAGAGAGGGATGTTCTTCATGCCGAGCTGACCGTAGTTGCGAGTCAGCACCGCGGGCCCCTGGCCGGACGCGCCGGTATTGAAGATCGCCTGCACGCCCGGCGTGCCCTTGATCTTGGTGAGCTGTGGCGTCATGTCGGTGTCCTGCGCGCCGTAGGTCTGGTCGATCAGGATATGGATGCCGTAGTTGCCGACCACCTTCAGGCACTGCTCACGCATCGAGGTGCCGAAGCCATCGGTACCCGCGATCAGTGCGATCTTGGTGATCTGTCGCTTCTTCATATCCGCGAACACCTTCTCGCAACCCATGCGGTCGGTGTGCGGGCTCTTGAAGACGTACTTGCGCACCGGCTCGACGATGTTCACGCTGCCGGCCAGCGACATGAAGGGGATCTGCGCGCTTTCGAGCACGGGGATCATCGCCATCGTGGTGCCGGTGGTCGAACCGCCGACCACCACCGCGACCTCGTCGCGTTCCGCGAGGCGCGTGGTGAGCGTGCGGGCCTTGTTGGCATCGCTGGCGTCGTCGTAGGTCACCAGTTCGAGCGGCCGGCCGAGCACGCCGCCTGCGGCATTGATCTGATCGACGTAGAGCTTGAGCGTCTTCGCTTCGGGATCGCCGATGTACGAAGCGGCGCCGGTGATCGACAGCACCGAGCCGATGCGGATGGGCTCGGCGGCTGAAGCGATCGAGACCAGCGACAGAGGCATCGCGAGCGCGACAAGGGTCTTGCGCGCGAGCGCACGGATGTTCTTCATGGGAGTGTCTCCTCCGGGGTGGAAGTGGGGAACGGGTTACTGCGCCGCCTGGCCCTTCCAGGCCAGGAAGGCTTCGGTGTTGTCGCGGTTCGCGCCCAGCGCATCGCGTGCATACGCCCAGCGGTCGCGAACGAGGTCCAGCACCGGCGATGGCTGGTGCACCGCGGCGCCGAGGTCGGCGGCGATCTTCACGTCCTTGGCGAGCAGGCCCACCGCGAAGCCGGTCGCGAACTTGCCGCCGACCACGTGATCCTTCATGACCACGTCGGTGTGGAAGTTGCGGCCGGTCGAGACGTTGAGGATGTCGACCATCGTCGCCGGATCGAGCCCGAAGCGCGAACCGATGAGCAGGGCCTCGGACGTGGCCGCGAATGCGGTGGCGGCGACGTAGTTGTTCAGCGCCTTCATCGCATGCCCGCAGCCGAGTGCACCAGTCGCGAAGAGGCGGTCGCCCATCGCGCGCAGCACCGGCAGCATGCGTTCGAGCGCGATCGCATCGTCGGAGCCGTACATGATGGCCAGCGTGCCGTTGTCGGCGCGTGCCACGCCGCCGGACACCGGCGCATCGATCAATGCGATGCCGCGCTGCGCGAGCGCATGGCCGAGGTCGCGGGTGCCGACGGGTTCGGACGAACTCATGTCGACCACGATCGAGCCTGGTTGCAGCAATGCAGCGAGACCGCCGTTCGCGTCGTCCTTGCCCTGCGTCAGCACCTCGCGCACGATCGCGCCGGTGGGCAGCATGGTGATGACCACGCCGGCATCGGCCAGGTCCGAAAGCTGTGTGGTGCCGCGCCCGCCGCACTCGCGTGCGAAGCGTTCGACGCGCTGGGCGTCGGTGTCGAAAGCGGTGAGTTGGTGGCCGGCCTTCACGAGGTTGGCGGCCATGCCCCAACCCATATTGCCGATGCCGATGAAGCCGATCTTCATGGGGGTGTCGCTCATGCCGGTTCTCCTAGTCCAGGCCCATGTCCTTGAGAACCTCGGCCGCCGACACGAAGCTGTCGACCGCGGCCGGAACGCCCGCGTAGATCATCGTGTGCAGGAAGACCTCCCGGATCTCCTCCTTGCTGACGCCGTTGGCGATCGCGCCGCGCACATGCGCCTTGAGCTGGTTCGGACGGCTCAGCGTGGCGACGATGGCCAGCGTGAGCATGCTGCGCGTCTTGCGGTCCAGTGGTGGGCGCGACCACACCTCGCCGAAGCAGTAGCGGGTGACGATGTCCTGCATCGCCGATGTGAATTCGGTGGCCGACTCGATCTGCTGATCGGAACCGGCCGGCCCGAACATGTCCCGGCGCAGCTGCAGGCCGGCCTGGAAGTCCTGTTCTTTCGACACGTGTGTCTCCTTGATGAAATGGAAAAGGGGGTTCAGCCCGCGACGGGGCCGCAATGCAGCAGCACCACGCCGCCGGTCGCGTAGTTCGCGACGTCGGCGCTGACCTGCTGGCCGATGGGTGAGCTCATCGCGTGGCCCATTGCTTCGGGGCTTTCGAATTCGCCTTCCCAGATGCAGAAGTAGGGCGACGCGGCGCCGACGCCTTCGATGTCGAAGGCATGGCGGCTGGCCTTCAGGCCGGGGAGCTGTGCCGCGAGCGGCAGGTGCTTTTCGACGTAGTAGCGCCGGAACTGCTCAGGCGATTCGGGATGGGGATAGAGGACGAGAAGCTTGTGCATGGGGTCGCTTTCCTGATGCTCCGTGAGGGGTTGATCCACGGAGAGTCATCGTAGGAAGCGACCTGCTTCAAGGCTTGCAGCTGCATGCGCAGATTTGTCTGAGCGTGCAGTTGCGGTGCAGCATCGGACTCAACTGCAAGTTGTCTGTCGGGTGCGCCACTGACTGGGGCTCATGCCATAGCGCTCGCTGAAGGCGCGCGAGAAATGCGCTGCGTCCGAAAAGCCCAGCTCGTAGGCCACTTGCGTGATGGTGCGCTTGCCGTCCGGTGCCGCGAGAAGCTCGCTCGCGAGCGCGAGCCTGCACCGCATGATGTAGGCGTGCGGCGTGAGGTTGAGCGTGTTGAAGGCGGTGTAGAGGCTGCGCCGTGACATGCCGCAGGCCTGCGCCACCGAATCGGCATTGAGCACCGGCGCGGTCAGGTTGCGTTCGATGTAGGCCTTGGCCATCTGCAGCTTGCGATGCGCGGCGCGCTGCTCGCCTTCGCTCGCAAGGTCGACCTGTCGAATGGCCGCGCCCATCAGCGCGAGGATCGAATCCTGCAACACCATCTGGCCTTCGCGTTCGAGCTCGACATTGCTGTCCAGCAGGCTGCGAAGCGCGGCGCGCGCGACTTCCGCAGTGCCCTGTGCAGGCAATGCCTTGGCGGTGATGCGCTCGATGCCGGTGCCCCAGTGCCCCGCCTCTTCGAGCGGCAGCAGCAGCATCAGGAAGTGCGAGTCATCGGAAGTCTCGATCGTGTAGGGGCGCGACGTGTCGTAGATCGCCCATTGGCCGGCATGGATGGTCGCCGAGCCGTCCTTCTGATCGAGCTGGTTGCTGCCGCTGATCTGCCAGAGGACTTTGAAGTAGCGCTGGCGGTCTTGCGATACGAGCCCGCGCGTACGCATCACGCGATGGGCGCTTGCGTGGATGTCCGCGACCACGCTGTCGTGAAAGCGCGCGATCGTCGCGCGGCCCTGGAAGTGCTCCGACGGCTGCGCGTTGTGCGCCACGAGTGGCAGGATCTTCTGCGAGACCGTCTGCCCCCAGTGCCCGAAGACATCGGTGCTGAAGGGCGTGGGCCGCCACGCCTCGGGACTGGGTTGCGTCAGTGGGGTCGCATCCATGCCTTGTCTCCTTCTCGTATGCGAACGCCATGGACCAAGGGCCGCATCGCCCTGGGGTCATGGCAGGCTCAGTCGAGCTGCACACCGGCCGTCTTGATGATCTGGCCCCAGCGCTCGTTCTCTGCGCGCGCGAGCTTGTAGAAGTCCTGCGGCGTACCGGGCAACGCCTCGAAGCCGAATTCAGAGAAGAGCTTGACCACCTTCGGCGCCTGCATGGCCTTGTTGAGTTCGCTGTTCAGACGCGCGACGACGTCCTTGGGCATGCCTGCCGGGCCGATCAGGCCGTGGAAGGCATAGGCGTTGACGTCCTTGTAGCCGAGCTCGACGAAGGTCGGCACGTCGGGCAATGCGGCGGCGCGCTGCGGCAGTGCGATGGCCAGCACACGCACCTTGCCGGACTTGATCACCTGCAGACCCGAGGCGAGGTCCAGCATCATGGCCGGCACCTGGCCGCCCATCACGTCGGTCATCGCCGGTGCTGCGCCCTTGTAGGGCACATGCAGGATGTCGATGCCTGCCTTCTGCTTGAAGAGTTCCATCGCCATGTGGTGCGGCGAGCCGTTGCCCGGCGATGCGTAGCTCACCTTCTGTGGATGCGCCTTCACGTAGCTCACGAACTCCGCGACCGTCTTCGCCGGGAAGTCCGGATGCACCACGAGTGCAACCGGGAAGCGGCCGATGGCGCCGATGTAGGTGAAGTCGGTGGCCGGCTTGTAGGGCAGCTTGGTGAACATGTGCTCGTTGAAGAGCAGCGCTGCGTTCTCGGCCTGCATGATCGTGTAGCCATCAGGCTTGGCCTGCATCATCACCTGCACGCCGATGTTGGTCGACGCGCCGGGTCGGTTGTCGATCACGATCGGTTGGCCGAGCGAAGGCTGCATCGCATCGGCGAGTGCGCGTGCAAGGTTGTCGGTGCCGCCGCCTGCGACGTAGGGAACGATCCAGCGCACCGGCTGGGTGGGGTAGCTGGACTGGGCCGGCGCGTGGCTCGCCAGGGTGAGCGCGAGGCCGGCGGCCAGCAGCTTCAGAAGTCGTCGCATCAGGGTTGTCTCCATTTGAAATTTGTCGATATCAGCCGCGCAGGATTTGCCAGAGTTCCTGGTCGCGTTCGGCGGTCCAGATGACCGGGTGTTCGATGCCGCGCAACTCGTCATAGGCGCGCGACACGTCGAAGGGCAGCACGTGCTGGAAGACCGGCCAGTCGCCGAAGCGCGGCTTCATCGCCTGCTCGGCGCGCTCAAAGCAGCTGCGCAGGCTTTCTCCGGCTGCGATGCCTGCGCGCACGCTGTCGATCAATGTCGAAAGAAACGCCTTGGTGAGTTGGATCGACTCGGCACATGCGGCTTCGCCCTGAAGCACCGCGCCACGGCCTGGCACCAGCACGCGCGGCTTCAGCGCGGCAACCGCATCGAGCGTGCCCGCCCAGTCCTGGATGTAGGCATCGCCGGCGTAGACGCCGCAGCGGTTCTCGACGACGTCGCCCGAGAAGAGCACGCCGCAATCCGGCAGCCATGCGACGGTGTCGCCGCCCGAGTGGCCGCGGCCGAGGCACATCAAGCGCACTTCACGTTTGCCAAGCCACAGGCTCATCTCGCGCTCGAAGCTCATCGTCGGCTCGGTGAGTCCGGGGATTTCCTCCACGCCGGCGAAGAGGCGCGGAAAGCGTCCGACTTCCGAATCGAAATCCGCCTGGCCGCGCTCGTGCACCCAGTCCAGCGTGCCCTTGCTCGCGATGATGGCCTCGACCTCGTTGAAAGCGCTCGCGCCCATCACGCGCACCGCGTGGTAGTGGGTGAGCACGATGAACTTGATCGGCTTGTCGGTGACCTTGCGGATGTCCGCGAGGAAGTCGCGCGCCATGCGTGGTGTAGGCCGGGTGTCGATCAGCACCACGTGCTCATCGCCGACGATGAAGCCGCAGTTGGGATCGAAGTCGCTGATGTAGCCGTAGACGTTGGGTGCGAGTTCACGCACCTGCGGCTTCTGCTCGCGGGTGTCCGAGGCAGAAGCGAAGGAAACGGATGTGCTCATGTGGGGTGGCGGTTGTTGTCGGTTGGAGAAGTGGTGCCGCTTTCGCGTGCCGCGGCGATGCAGTCCAGGAGGACCTGCTGATCGCCGCACTGGTTGGCCAGCAGCAGCACGAGTCGCGCGTTGTAGTCGGCGCTCTGGGCTTCGGTCAGCCCTTCGTGCGCGGCGATCCAGGCCGCGTAGAAACCATCGGGGTCGGGAATGTGGGGCTCGGTGATCATGGTTCTTCGGTGTCAGCGTTGCGCGAGTGCAGTGCGAAGCGCGGCAGCGATCGACGCGGGCGTCGGGTCGTTCAGCAAGACGCCGCGATAGGCGTCCGGCCGCACGATGCAAAGGCTGCCGGGCGTTGCACCGCCGAGATGGCGGGCCAGCACTTCGTCGGTCTTCAGCGTGGGCAACCCGCTGTCACCGCCGACGGCGACGAGCTTCAGGGGCAACGATGCATCGAGGTCCTTCGCGGCATTGGCCTGCGCGCGTGTTGGCGCGAACCACAGGGCGAGGCATTGCGTGCCGTCTGCGAGCAGTTCCGCGATCGTGGTCGGCGTTCCGTCCTGCCATTGAAGCGGGAGGTTTTGAACGGTCTTCGCGCCAGCCGGCAGATGGGGCGCCGCAGGGTATTCATTCGCAACCGACATGCGACCGGTGTTGACGAGCGCCCGGGCGAAGGGATAGCGCTGCGCAAGTGCGACCACCGCGCGACGCATCGTGTGTTCGGCCGGCGATTGCGGCGCGAGGAAGCGCGCGGAACGGCTGGTGACGCGCAGGTTCTCCACGGCGGCAGGGCGGCGTTCCGCGTCGTAGGTGTCGAGCAGCGTGTCGTCCGCGAGCCCTTGCGTGACGAGCGCGAGCTTCCATCCGAGATTCGCTGCGTCCTGGATGCCGCTGTTGCCGCCGCGTGCTCCGAAAGGGCTCACGACGTGCGCCGAATCGCCGATGAACAGGATCCGGCCATGGCGGAAGTTGTCCAGCAGGTGATCGCGGTAGCCGTAGGGGCCGATCCAGACGAACTCGAACTCCACATCGGGACCGAGTTGTTCACGCAGGCGCGCGCCGGCCACCTCGGGCTTGCTGATGTAGGCGGTGTCGCAGTCCTCGGGCATCTGGTAGTCGATGCGCCAGACGCCATCGCCCATCAGGTGCTGCCACACCGCGCGGCCTTCGTTGAAGGGCGCGTCGACCCAGGTCCAGCGCTCGACCGGCAGCGGCTTCTTGAAGCGCACGTCGGTAATGCACCAGCGGTCGGTGCTGCGCGACGGATGCGCTTCGATGTCGAGCTGCGTGCGGATGGGGCTGTTAGCGCCCGTCGCATCGATGAGGTGGTCGGCTTCGATCGTGTAGCTGCCGGCGGGCGTTTCCACGTCGATGCGGACGCCGTCGCCCTGTGGCGTCACCTGCGTCACGCGGTTCTTCCAACGTAGATCGGTCACGCCCAGCTCGTTGATGCGGTCGACAAGGAACCACTCGATGTAGAACTGCTGCAGGTTGATGAACGGCGGCTGCACCGAGACGCTGTCGGTCTTCAGGTTGAAGTTGTAGACCTCGGTGTCATCCGAGAAGGTGCGGCCGAAGGACCATGTGATGCCCTTGTCGGCGATGCGCTCGTAGATGCCGAGCCGCGCGAAGATCTCCAGGCTCTTCTGGGCGTAGCAGATGCCGCGCGACGATGCGCCGCGCACGCCGACCGTGTCGTCCTCGTCGAGGAGCACTGCGCGCACGCCGCGGCTCGCGAGATCGCAGGCGAGCGTGAGGCCGGCGGGACCGGCGCCGACGATCACGATCGGGTGGCGCACGACGGTGGTGCTTGCGAGTTCAGGTGGCGGCACGAACGGCCAGCTCGGCAGTTCGTAGGGGGGAGCGAAGGTGAAGGTTTCCATCGGGGTCTTCGATGTGCTCACAGGGCATGCGCCCATTCGGCGATGGCGTCCGCTGCGCGCGGCACGAGTTCCGGCTGCCCCGCGAGGTAGTGGTTGCCGCCGACGATGTCGACATTACGGATCCGGTCGCCGCCCGCCGCCATCCACGCATCGCGCGTGCTCGGAAAGGTCGACTGGTCGGCGGTGTAGGTCAGGAGCAGCTTGGGCACGGTGGTGCGCGCAAGGTTGGTCGGGCCGTCGGCCTGCGAGCGCGAGGACCACTGCGACAGGAAGGCCGTCAGCGAGGTGGTGCGGCCCATGGCGTTGCAGGAGTAGTTCACCTGTCGGGCATCGCCCCACACGCTGCCCGGGGCGCGATCGTTCGCATCGAGCGAGAGGTCCACGCAGCGCGGATCGGCATGCGTGCGATAGACGATGAAAGCTTGATCGCGCGGTGCGCCTGGCGTGCTGCGAAGCTGGCGGAGGCGCTCCAGTGCCCAGTTCTCGATGCGATCGAGCCGCGCCTTCTGCGCGGCGCTGAAGCGCGCGAGAAAGTCGGCGTCGTAAGGAACGCGATGGCGCGGGTCGTACATGTCGAGTTCGGGGTCGACCGACAGCGGATCGTGTTCGTCGGTGACTGAAGGATCGATCCAGTCGCGCATCAGCCGCGTGCGGCCCAGGTGCGCGGCGCACAGCGCGATGCCATCGACCGGCGGCAGATCGTCCGGATGCAGGTGCGTCGGATCGCCGTCCGCGAAGTGATGGGCCGTGAGCTTCTCGGCCTGTGCCTGATAGAAGCTCGCGAGCGCCGCGCCGCCGGAGTTGCCGATGAGCACGACCTTTTCGTAGCCCATCTCGCGAAGGTGCTTCACGCCCGCGCCGAGGTCCTGGATGGCACGCTCCATCAGCAAAACCGTGTCGTTGCCCATGTAGCGCGAGTTCAGGCCCATGCAGCAGATGCCGCGCTCGGCCAGTGGGCCGATCAGGTAGTGGCCCATGAAATTGCTCGTGGGGTGCATCACGATCGCCGCGAGCTTCTTGGGACCGGCCGGGGCTCGGTATGCGCCGTAGATGCGCGGCCGCAGCATCTGCAGGCCCGACTGGCTTTCGAGTGTGGCGCCGGGTTTGACGTCGATGACGGCGAGTTGCAATTCAGCCATGCGCCGCCTTTCGCAGCCCGGCCTTGCGTTCGGTCCAGGCATCGAGCTCGGCGCGGGCTTTGAGGGCGTGCGCGTCCATCTCGGACTTGGGCACCGTGGGCGTGGTGAGTTCGAGTCGGATGCCGTTCGGATCGAAGAAGTAGATCGATTCGATGATGTGGTGGTCGGTCGGGCCGAGCACCTCGACACCGGCGGCTTCGAGGCGCGACTTGGCGGCCATCAGTTCCTCTGTCGAATCAACGCGCAGCGCGATGTGGTTGACCCACGATGGCGTGTTGGGCGAAGGCAGCGCGGCCACGTCGTCGCCCAGGTCGAAGAAGGCGATGTATGAGCCGTCGCGCATCTGGAAAAAGATGTGCACGTACGGGCAGTACTCGCCGGTGCTCGGCACATGGTCTCTCTTGATGACGTGCGTGAGCGGCAGGCCGAGCAGGTCTTCGTAGAAGCGGCGTGTTTCCTCGCTGTCGCGGCAGCGCCATGCGAAGTGGTGAAGGCCCTGCACAGGCACGGGCGGCGCGGCGATTGCAGTCTCGTCGGGCATGTTTGTCTCCATCGGGGGCTCGATGGGGTGGATTGGGCCGCGGTTCTTCTTATGATTCAATCGAAATAAATTCATCGATTGATGAAAGAACGCCATGAATCTGACTCTGCGCCAATTGCGCGCTTTCGCTGCGGTTGCAGAAACCGGCAGCTTCACTGCGGCGGCTGGGAGCCTTCATCTCACGCAGTCGGCGCTCAGCGTGCTGGTGCGCGAGCTGGAGCGCGAGATGGGCGTGCAGCTCTTCGACCGTCATACGCGTCGCGTGCAGCTGTCGGAGGCAGGGCGCGAGTTCCAGCCTTCGGTGCAGCGTCTGCTCACGGACCTCGCGGCCGCAGTGGCGGATGTGACCGACCTGCGCGACAAGAAGAAGGGCGTGCTTCGCCTCGCTGCACCGCAGCTCATGGCCTGCACGCTGATGCCGCGCGTGATTGCGGCGTACCGCGAGCGGCATCCGGACATCGATGTGCGGCTCGCGGACACGCTGCCGGAGCATCTATTGAGCGGTGTGCTGTCCGGCGAGGTCGAGTTGGCAGTGGGGCAGGATGTCCAAGTCGATGCGGCGATCGAGCGGCGGACGCTCTTTCGCGACCGCCATTGGCTGATCTGCCCGCCGGACCATCCGTTCGCGCGCCGCCGCAAGGTGCGCTGGCACGAGCTGGAGCCCTACACCTTCATTGCCCCGACACGCGACTTCCGCCAACGCGTGCTGCCGGAACTCGAACCTGCCGCGCGCGATTTCATGCTGCGATCGACGACGCAGGAGGTTTCATACATGACCACTGCGCTGGGCATGGTTGCTTCTGGGCTGGGGCTCACGGTCTGCCCGACCTATTCGGCTTCGCTCGTGCGGGCGCACGGCCTGCAGATGGTGCGGCTGGAGCAGCCGGACTTCCATCGCGAAGTCTGCGTCTACGGTGCGTCGAAGCGGTCGCTTTCCCCTGCGGCGGCGAGCTTCGTCGAACTGCTGGAGGGCTTCGTCCACACGCCTGGGCTGGCGGGCTGAAACCTACAATGTCCGCTGCCGCCCGCCGGGGCGTCCTCACTCGCATTCACTCCGCCGACATCCCATGAAGATTCTTCGATTCACCGACCTCTGTGCGCAAGGCAAAGTCACCGGCCAGCGCGTGTTCATCCGAGCCGACCTCAACGTGCCGCAGGACGATGCGGGCAACATCACCGAAGACACGCGCATCCGCGCCTCGGTGCCTTGCATTCGCCTCGCGCTGGAGTCGGGCGCTGCGGTCATGGTGACTTCGCATCTCGGCCGCCCCACCGAAGGTCAGTTCAAGCCCGAAGATTCGCTGGCGCCGGTCGCCAAGCGGCTCGGCGAGCTTCTCGGCCGCGAAGTGCCGCTGGTTGCCAACTGGGTCGATGGCGTGCAGGTGCAAACGGGGCAGGTCGTGCTGCTCGAGAACTGCCGCCTGAACAAGGGCGAGAAAAAGAACGACGAGGCGCTTTCGCGCAAGCTCGCTGCGCTGACCGATATCTACGTGAATGACGCCTTCGGCACCGCGCACCGCGCGGAAGCCACCACCTACGGCATCGCGCAGTTCGCGAAGATCGCCTGCGCTGGCCCTCTGCTGGCGGCCGAGATCGACGCGATCACCAAGGCGCTGGCCCAGCCGAAGCGTCCGCTGGTGGCGATCGTCGCGGGCTCGAAGGTCAGCACCAAGCTCACCATCCTGAAGAGCCTTGCGGACAAGGTCGACCAGCTCATCGTCGGTGGCGGCATCGCCAATACCTTCATGCTGGCTTCGGGTCTCAAGATCGGCAAATCGCTGGCCGAACCCGATCTGCTCGACGAAGCGAAGGCCGTGATCGAAGCCATGCGCGCGCGCGGCGCGGGCGTGCCGATTCCGGTGGATGTCGTCACCGCGAAGACCTTTGCGGCCGATGCCGCTGCGACGATCAAGGCCGCGAATGAAGTGGCCGATGACGATCTGATCCTCGACATTGGCCCCAAGACCGCCGAACTGCTGGCAGCGCAGTTGCGCGAAGCGGGCACCATCGTGTGGAACGGCCCGGTCGGCGTGTTCGAGTTCGACGCCTTCGCGAACGGCACGAAGGTGATCGCGCAGGCCATCGCCGAGAGCAAGGCGTTCTCGATCGCCGGCGGTGGCGATACGCTGGCTGCGATCGCCAAGTACGGCATCGAGGACAAGGTCGGTTACATCTCGACGGGCGGCGGTGCGTTCCTGGAAGTGCTGGAAGGCAAGAAGCTCCCAGCCTTCGAGATCCTGGAAAAGCGAGCTGCTTGAGGCTCTGGCGGCCGGCGGAAAAAGTGTATACAGTTCAGAATACATAAACCGGAGACCTGAATGAGCACGCCCCGCCTTCCCCGCCACGCCACCAAGATCGTCGCGACGCTTGGGCCGGCTTCCAACACGCTCGACCTGCTGGAGCAGATGATCCTGCACAAGGTCAGCGTCGTGCGGCTGAACTTCAGCCACGGCACCGCGCAGGACCACATCGATCGCGCGTCGATGGTGCGCGAGGCGGCGCGCCGCACCGGGCGCGAGGTCGCGATCATGGCCGACCTGCAGGGACCGAAGATCCGGGTCGGCAAGTTCGCCGAAGGCAAGGTTTGGCTGGAGCCGGGCGAGAAGTTCGTTCTCGATGCCTCGCGCACCGAGCCCGGTGACGTCAACGAGGTCGGCCTCGACTACAAGGATCTGCCGCGCGACGTGAAAGCAGGCGACACGCTCTTGCTGAACGACGGCCTCATCGTGCTCGACGTCACGGCCGTCAAGGGCGATGCGGTGCACACCAGGGTGCGGCTCGGCGGCGAGCTCTCCAACAACAAGGGCATCAACAAGCAGGGCGGCGGCCTGACCGCGCCGGCGTTGACGGCCAAGGACATGGAAGACATCAAGACCGCGATGAGCTTCCAGGCCGACTACGTGGCGGTGAGCTTCCCGAAGAACGCGACCGATATGGAAATGGCGCGGCAGCTCTGCAACGTCGCGGCGGCCGAGTTCGGTCACAAGCCGGGAATGATCGCGAAGATGGAACGCGCCGAAGCCATCCCGAAGCTGGAGGAAATCCTCCGCGCGAGCGACGGCATCATGGTTGCGCGCGGCGACCTCGCAGTCGAAGTCGGCAATGCGGCCGTCCCGGCGCTGCAGAAGAAGATGATCCGCATGGCGCGCGAGATGGACAAGGTCGTGATCACCGCCACGCAGATGATGGAATCGATGATCACCAACCCGGTCCCCACCCGCGCGGAAGTGAGTGACGTGGCGAACGCCGTGCTCGACGGCACCGATGCAGTGATGCTGTCCGCCGAGACCGCTTCCGGCCGCTACCCGCTCGAAACCGTGCAGGAGATGAGCAAGATCTGCGAAGCCGCGGAGGCGGCCGAAGACCCGCACCTCGACGCCGATTTCAGCGGCCAGAGCTACAGCCGCATCGACCAGTCGATCGCGATGGGTGCGCTCTTTACCGCGCACCACCTCGGCGCGAAGGCCATCGTGGCGCTGACCGAATCAGGCTCCACGCCGCTCTGGATGAGCCGCCACCGCGCCCACATCCCCATGTATGCGCTGACTTCGCGCCTTTCGACGCAGCGCAAGATGGCGCTCTACCGCAATGTGCGCCCGCTGCTGATGGATTCCGAAAGCGATCGCGACACCGCGCTGATGCAGGCCGAAGCCCACCTCAAGAAGCGCGGCATCGTGCAGACCGGCGATGTGTACGCCATCACCTGCGGCGAGCCAATGGGCGCGCCTGGCGGTACCAACATGCTGAAGATCTGCCGCGTCGGCTGATCGCCGATCGGATCAGGCCATGGCGACCGAAGCTCCGCTGCTTGCAAGCCAGATCGTCGTCCAGGTCTGTCTCTTCCTTTTCGCGGCCATCGGCATGTTCGGCGGTGCGGTGCAGTTCTTTCTTGGCCAGCCGGACACCACGCCGCGCCTGGACAATGTCCACCGCTTCATGGCCGGCATCTACTTCTCCACCGGCGTCATCTGCATGTGGACGGCGTTGACGATCCGGCAACAGGGGACCCTGGTGTACATCCTGGCGTTCGGTGTGCTGCTGGCCGGCATCGGGCGCATCGTCTCGATCGCGAAGGTCGGTTTGCCCAAGCCGGCGGCGGTGTGGCTGGGCTACCTGATTCCCGAACTGGTGCTCCCGATCGTCATCCTCGTGGCCCACCGGTCGCCTGCCTGAGGCGGGGCGGTGGGGAAAGCCGGCACCTGACTTGGGGCTTCTTCCCACAGGGGGGTCGGTAGAATCGATGTAGTTTTTTCGTTTCCACCCTATTCCCGCGAGGTATTTCCATGGCACTCGTCTCGATGCGCGAACTGCTCGACCACGCCGCCGCCAACGGCTACGGCATTCCGGCTTTCAACGTCAACAACCTCGAACAGGTGCAGGCCGTGATGGAGGCCGCCAAGGAAACGGGCGCTCCCGTCATCCTCCAGGCAAGCGCGGGTGCCCGGAAGTACGCGGGTGAATCCTTCATCAAGCATCTGATCCAGGCTGCCATCGAGGCTTATCCGCAGATCCCGCTGGTGATGCATCAGGACCACGGCCAGAGCCCCGACGTGTGCCGCGGCGCCATCGACCTCGGCTTCAGCTCCGTGATGATGGACGGCTCGCTTGAAGCCGACGGCAAGACCATCGCCAGCTACGACTACAACATCGACGTGACCAAGAAGGTGTCCGACATGGCGCACAAGGTCGGCGTCACCGTCGAAGGCGAACTCGGCTGCCTCGGCTCGCTCGAGACCATGAAGGGCGACAAGGAAGACGGCCACGGCACCGACGCGACCATGACGCGCGACCAGCTGCTGACCGACCCCGAGCAGGCCGCCGACTTCGTCAAGCGCACCCAGATCGACGCACTGGCCATTGCCATCGGCACCAGCCACGGCGCTTACAAGTTCACCCGCAAGCCCACCGGCGACATCCTCGCGATCGACCGCATCAAGGAAATCCACCGCCGTATCCCCAACACCCACCTCGTGATGCACGGCTCGTCGAGCGTGCCGCAGGAACTGCTGGCGATCATCCGCCAGTACGGCGGCAACATGAAGGAAACCTACGGCGTGCCCGTCGAGGAAATCCAGGAAGCCATCAAGCACGGCGTGCGCAAGATCAACATCGACACCGACATCCGCCTCGCGATGACGGGCGCGGTGCGCAAGTTCCTGGCCGAGAACCCCGAGAAGTTCGACGCCCGCGAGTGGCTCAAGCCCGCGCGCGAAGCCGCCAAGCTGATCTGCAAGCAGCGCTACATCGAGTTCGGCTGCGAAGGCCAGGCTGCCAAGATCAAGGGCGACAACCTCCAGGTGGTCGCGGCCAAGTACGCCAAGGGCGAACTGGCTCAGGAAGTCGTCTGATCTTCTTGCCTTGATGCAGAAGCCACCTTCGCGGTGGCTTTTTTCTGCCCTTTTGTCCGCCTGTCGCCGCGCGCACAATCTCCCGATTCCTGCCCCGTACGGCTTTTCAGCTTTTCGCCATGACCACCGTCCACACCTCTTCCATCCAGAGCCTTCCGCTGCTCGCGCGCGGCAAGGTGCGCGACAACTATGCCGTCGGCAACGACCGCATCCTGATGGTCGCGAGCGACCGCCTCTCCGCCTTCGACGTGATCATGGGCGAGCCCATCCCGGGCAAGGGCGAGATCCTCACCAAGATGGCGCTGTGGTGGTTCGACCGGCTCGGCCATCTGTGCCCGAACCACCTCACTGGTGAGGCGCCTGAAAGCGTGGTGAAGCCCGAGGAAGTGCCGCAGGTCAAGGACCGTTCCATGCTGGTCAAGCGCCTCAAGCCGATCCCGGTCGAGGCCGTGGTGCGCGGCTACCTTGCGGGTAGCGGCTGGAAGGAATACCAGGAAAGCCGCTCGGTCTGCGGTGTCCCGCTGCCCGAAGGGCTGACCAATGCCAGCAAGCTGCCCCGGCCGATCTTCACGCCGGCCGCCAAGGCGGCCGCGGGCGAGCATGACGAGAACATCAGCTACGACAAGGTCGTGGAGGTCGTCGGCCCGGCGCTGGCCCAGCAGATCCGCGACACCAGCATCGCGATCTACGAAGCGGCGGCCGAGATCGCCCTCAGCAAGGGCATGATCATTGCCGACACCAAGTTCGAATTCGGCCTGGACGAGGCCGGCACGCTGGTCCTGATGGACGAAGTGCTCACCCCCGACAGCTCGCGGTACTGGCCGGTCGAAGGCTACGAAGAAGCGCTCGCTGCGGGTGCCAATCCGCCGAGCTACGACAAGCAGTTCGTACGCGACTGGCTCGAAGCCGTCCGCATCAACGGGAAGCCCTGGGACAAGACTCCGCCTGCACCGCGTCTGCCGGCAGACGTCGTCGCGAAGACCGCGGCCAAGTATCGCGAGGCGCTCGACCGGCTCACCAATTGAGGGGTTGCGTGGCCGGGGCCGATGTGGCCAAGGTGAATAAGTCACAAAGCGCGCGGCAATAGTCACATCCCGGAAGGGCAGCGGTCTACCAAACTCATCTCATCCCGATCGATGAGGAGTGCGAAATGGAAATGCTGTCCCAATTCCGGTTTCCTTACGTACCGGCCGCCGACCGCACACCCGCGTCGCCGCCGGATGCGCTCCAGCCCGGCATGCTGGCCCGGGTGCTCGACGAGATCGACCACGGGCTGCTTCTGCTGGATCTGACGGGTCGAATCCTTCACGCCAACTTCCCGGCGCGCCGGGAGCTGATGAGCGGCCACACGCTGCGCAGCATCGACGGCATGCTTGCCGCGAGCCAGGCCGGTTCGCAACCGAAGCTGCGCCAGGCGCTCAAGGACGCCGAGCGCGACTATCGCAGCATCGTCGAACTCGACGAGGACCCGGAAGATCCGCTCTCGCTGGCCTTCATCCCGCTGGCGGCGCTACACGGCGCCTCGACCGTGGATACCGTCCTGGTGATGTGCAGCCGCCGCCCTGGCTGCGAATCGCTCACGATGCAGATGTTCGCGCGCTCCAAGCGCCTGACGAGGGCTGAGCAGAATGTGCTCGCCCGGTTGTGCGCAGGCCATGGGGCGGAGGAGATCGCCTGCCTGGAGGGCATCCGGATGTCCACCGTGCGTACGCACATCAAGAACGTCCGCCAGAAGACCGGCAGCAACAGCATCCGGGAAGTGGTCTACCGCGTGTCGCGCATGCCGCAGATTGTGTCGGCGTTGCGAATCGCCAGCGAAAACTGAGTCGCGCCGCCTCCACTGATACGGATTTGCAGGCGCGGGCCGTATAGTCCGCGCATGCCGCAACCGACTGCCGAATCGCGCACCGATCCCGCAGCCGCCTTGCCGCTGCACGTGCAGAAGCTCGCCGCGCTGGGCGTGCAGCGCCGCTACCGGACTCACAGCCTGCTGATCGAGGAAGGCGACGAGGGGAGTGCCGTCTACGTCGTGCTCTCGGGACGGCTCCGGGCTTTCGTATCGGATTCGCGCGGGCGCGAGGTGACGCTCGCGCTGCATGGCCCCGGAGACTACGTCGGCGAAATGTCCCTCGACGGCGGGCGACGTTCCGCTAGCGTGCAGGCGATGGAGCCAACCGTGTGCGCCATCGTCACGCGCGAAACGATGCTGCACCACATCGAGAAGGACCCGGAATTCGCGATGGCGCTGATCGTGCGGCTGATCCGCCGTGCCCGGCTGGCCACCGAAAGTGCTCGCAGCATGGCGCTGCTCGACGTCTACAGCCGGCTGAAGAACTTGCTCGAGTCGCGCGCGGTCGCGCAAGCGGACGGCACTCGTGTCGTCGCTGAACGGCTCACGCATCAGGCGATCGCGAGCGAGATCGGGTGTTCGCGTGAGATGGTGAGCCGGCTGATGAAGGATCTGGAGATGGGCGGGTACTTGTCGGTGGTGCAGCGGCAGCTCACGCTTGTGCGTGAACTGCCGGCGCGCTGGTGACGGGGTTCGTCACCGGTCGACGGATCAACGAGCGCTCAGTACCGCCAGAGTCCGCCCGCCCGAATCCAGCAGCGTCATGCGCGAGTTGCCCTGCAGGCGATAGCTCGTGGTGGATTGCAGCGCCGCGAAGAACTGTGCTTCGTTCGCGCCACGCGCCGGATCGGTGCAGGCCATACGGGTCGCCGCGAGCTGGCCCATCTTGAGGGTGCTGCCGCTGCGTTGGAAGGTACCCGTC
Source organism: Variovorax sp. Sphag1AA (assembly GCF_014192575.1). GTDB lineage: Bacteria > Pseudomonadota > Gammaproteobacteria > Burkholderiales > Burkholderiaceae_C > Variovorax. Next base: position 453,003 of record NZ_JACHYC010000006.1, read on the forward strand.
ACCCGGTTGCATCCGCCCGAGCCGCTCACCTTGCCATTGTTCCGGTCGAACTGGAGCTGCGCATCGCGTTGTGGATCGCCGGCCGGCGTGACCGGGTCGTCGCCGAGTTGTTCGAGGCGCCATACCGGCCCTTCGATCGGCTCGTCCAGGCTGATCCCGCTGCCGCATCCGGCCAGCAGGCCGGCGGCGAGCAAAACGATGGCGGTGAAGGGCGCGGCGGTCGGTCGTGCGGCAGGGCGAAAACGCATGGCCTGTCTTTCCTTCTGTAACAAAGTGGATCGGCGCGCCATGGTAGTCGACGCCCGTGTCAGCTGAGGACGACGCTGCTCAGTCGTCGCCGGTAGCTTGCCACCGTCGGGTCGTCGGGGGGAATCTGCCCATCGGCCACCTTGACCTTGGGTGGCTCGATGATGTCGAGGATCGCGATGTAGGTCTTGCGCGCCAGATCCTCGTTCCAGCTCTTGTCGCGCATGAGGATGTCGAGCAGCTCGTCCATCGCATCGGTCCAGCGCTCGCCGGCCATGAGAAGGCGCGCGCGGGCGAAGCGGGCCTCGAAATCGCGCTTGTTGGCCACGATGCGCGCATCGACATCGGCCATGGCGGGCGCGGTGCCACTGACCGGCTTCGCGAAATCGAGGGCGTCCATCCAGCGCTGCAGCGAGTCGAAGCGCCGCACCAGCGAGGTCTTGGCGATGACAGGCGCAAAGGCGACCTTGGCATCGTCGAGACGGCCTTCCTGCAGCAGCAGCTTGATGTAGTCGAAGCGGGTGTCGTCGTTGGACGGGTCGGTCGCGACCGCGTGCTGCAGCTTCTCCAGTGCGCCTTCGGTGTCGCCTTCTGCCAGAGCGGCCTGCGCGGACTCTTCCTGCTCCTGCGCCTCCAACTCGTCAGCGCCGGGCACGTGCTTGTCGAGGAAGGCGCGAACCTGCTCGGGCGGGAGGGCGCCGACGAAGCCGTCAACCGGCTGGCCGTCCTTGAACATGACGCAGAACGGGATGCTGCGCACGCCGAACATCTGGCTCAGCTGCTGCGAGATCTGCGGCACCTTGTCGGCGTCTAGCTTGGCGAGGGTGAAGCGGCCGCCGTATTCGACCTCGAGTTTTTCGAGGACCGGACCGAGCTGCTTACAGGGGCCGCACCATTCGGCCCAGATGTCCAGCAGCACCGGTTGGTTCATCGAGCCTTCGATCAGCTCGGCCTGGAAGTTTTCGAGGGTGATGTCGATCATCGCTGGAACTTGGGGGTGAAACGTAAAATTCGAACCATGAAGCAAGCAATTCAGGTCGGTGTGGTGATGGGCTCGAACTCCGATTGGGAGACGATGCGCAACGCCGTCGAGATTCTCCAGCAATTCGGCGTCACTTACGAAGCGCGCGTGGTCTCGGCCCACCGCATGCCCGACGAGTTGTTCGCCTACGCCGAGAGCGCCGGCCCGCGCGGGCTGACGGCGATCATCGCTGGCGCCGGGGGCGCCGCGCACCTGCCGGGCATGCTGGCCGCCAAGACCACCGTCCCGGTGCTCGGCGTGCCGGTCGCGAGCCGCCACCTGCAGGGCGTGGACTCCCTCTACAGCATCGTGCAGATGCCCAAGGGCGTGCCGGTCGCGACCTTCGCCATCGGCAACGCCGGGGCCGCCAATGCGGCGCTCTTCGCAGTCGCGATGCTCGCGGTCGGCGATCCGGCGCTGCGCGGCCAGCTCGATGCCTTCCGCGAGAAGCAGACCCAGGCCGCGCAGGCCATGACCCTGCCGCTGGGCGAGGCGGAACCGGTGTCGCCCTTTACGCCGCAGGGCGGGGGCGCGCTGTGACGGTCATCCTTCCGGGCGCCACGCTGGGCGTGATGGGCGGCGGGCAACTCGGGCGCATGTTCGTGCATGCCGCCCAGCAGATGGGCTACTTCACCGCGGTCCTCGATCCGGACGCCGACAGCCCCGCCGGTCGGGTAAGCCACCACCACATTCATACCGACTACACCGACGTCGACGGCCTCACCCGTCTCGCCGGACTGTCCGACGCGATCACCACCGAGTTCGAGAACGTTCCGGCCCTGTCGCTCGAAAACCTTGCCGTCACCCGACCGGTCTCCCCGGCAGCCGATGCTGTCGCGGTCGCACAGGACCGCATCCGCGAGAAGGGTCATTTCGTGCGCTGCGGTGTCGAGTGCGCCCCCTACGCAGTCATCGAGACGGCCGACCACCTTGCCGCAGTGTCGCCGGACCTGCTGCCCGGCATCCTCAAGACCGCGCGCCTCGGCTATGACGGCAAGGGCCAGCGCCGGGTCTCGACGCGAGACGAACTCGAAGCCGCGTGGAACGACGCTGGCGGCGTGCCTTGCGTGCTCGAAAAGCTCCTGCCGCTCGACTTCGAATGCTCGGTGATCGTCGCGCGCAGCGAGGACGGCCAGATGGTGAATTTCCCGGCGCAGCGCAACCTGCATCGCGACGGCATCCTCGCCGTCACTGAGGTCTACGAGGACAACATGCCGCAGACGGCCGCGCGACGCGCCATTTCCGCGGCGCGATCGATCGCCGAAGGCTTGTCGTACGTCGGCGTGCTGTGCGTCGAGTTCTTCGTGCTCGCCGACGGCAAGCTGGTCGTGAACGAGATGGCTCCGCGCCCGCACAACAGTGGCCACTGGACCATGGACGGCTCCGATGTGTCGCAGTTCGAGCTGCAAGTGCGCACGCTCGCGGGGCTGCCGCTCAATCCTCCGCGTCAGCACAGCCCCTCGATCATGCTGAACCTGCTCGGCGACCTGTGGTTTGTCGATGGTGGCGAGGCGGTCGAGCCGCGCTGGGCCGATGTCCTCGCACTGCCCGGCACGCACCTGCATCTGTACGGCAAGACCGAGGCACGTCGCGGACGCAAGATGGGCCACCTGAACATCACGGGCGAGAGCATCGACGCGGTCCGCAGCACCGCCGACTTCGCCGCCGCGGTGCTGGGGCTGCCCATTCCGCTTTCGGAATGAGCGCCATGATCCGCGACGGTCAGTCCCCCGACGCCATCGAGGAAGCAGCGCGCGTCCTGAAGGCGGGCGGGCTGGTCGCGTTCCCGACCGAAACCGTCTACGGCCTCGGCGCCGATGCGGGCAGCGACACGGCAGTGGCCGGCATCTTCTCTGCCAAGGGGCGACCGAGCGACCACCCGCTGATCGTCCACGTGGCGGCCGGCTCGAAGGGCACCGATGCGCTGTCCCGGTTCGCCCAGCCGCTGCCGCTTTTCGCGCAGAAGCTGGTGAAGGCTTTCTGGCCCGGGCCGCTGACCTTGATCGTCGCCCGCCAGCCCGGCGTGGCTGCCGCTGCGGCCGGCGGTCAGGACACCATCGGACTGCGTTGCCCATCGCATCCCGTTGCGCGGGCACTGCTGTCGGCATGCGTCGAGCATGGCGTGTACGGCGTCGCGGGGCCGAGCGCCAACCGGTTCGGCCGTGTGAGCCCCACGACGGCGCAGCATGTGCATGACGAGTTCGGCGACGGGCTTTTGGTGATCGACGGCGGACCGTGCGAAGTCGGCATCGAATCCACCATCGTCGACTGCAGCCGCGGGGTGCCGGTGTTGTTGCGCCCCGGCGCGATCACCCGTGCGCAGGTCGAAGCGGCCTGCGGCGAAACGCTGCGGGACAAGGAGGCGCTCGCACAGCCCGACCCTCGCGCATCCGGAACGCTCGAAGCGCACTACGCGCCGAGCGCCAAGGTGCGCCTGATGGATGCCAAGGCGTTGCAGACCGGCCTCGACGTACTCGGTGCGAACGCGGCACACATCGCGGTGTGGTCGCGCACCGCGATCAAGACCCGCTCCCAGCGCGTCATCGTGCGACGCATGCCCGACGATGCCGCAGCCACTGCGCAGCAGCTCTTCGCAATACTGCGCGCCTTCGACTCAGAAGGCGTCAAGCTGATCTGGATCGAAATGCCGCCCGACACCCACGATTGGGAAGGTGTCCGGGACCGGCTTCAGCGCGCTGCCGCAGCCTAGAGCGACGAAGCCAGCACCGTCTGGAAGAAGCCGCGGGCCGATGCCAGGCAGAACGGCGGCACCAGCGTGCCGTGGTAGGCCTGGGTGACTGCCGAAGCCTTGTCCGCCGGCGTGCCGGGCGTTGAATTCAAGAGGTTCGTCTTTGCCGTGGCGAAGCCCGCGCGTGCGGACGAGAACGCATCCGAGCGGCTCGAATCCTCGAGATCGACCACGGTCAGCGCGATGGATGACATGCCGCGTGCGGTGAAGTACCCGGCCGTCGCGCGCGTGCTCAGGAAGTTGACCGTCGGGTCGTTCGCGCCACCGCACAACAGCATGGGCCGGGTCGGGAGCCAGTTGCGCAGATCGTTGGCCACAGCGGCCTTGCGGAAGCCGAGCATCGGGCTGCAATTGAGCGGCGCGCTTGTGTTGAGCGAACTCGCGGTTGCCGGCAGCGCATTGCCCGGGCACGGATTGGCCTGCAGGTCGTTGGCAGCCTGCGTCAGGTAGCTCTGCCGGACCAGGTTGTTGGCGCCATAGAAGATCGACAGCGATGGATCGATCGGCCCCGGAACCGCATTCGCCGGATAGAGCGCCAGCGGCGGCAGCTTGCCCTGCGCGTACAGGGTGTTGATCGGCGTGTTGCTCGGCAGCAGCGTGTCGATCCCGTTGGCATATTGCGCTTCGTAGATGTCGCCGGTGGCCGTGTAGACGTTGCCGAACTGCTTCTGCCAGCTCGTCGAAAGCAGCGGCACGAACAGCGTCGAGCCCAGCGCCGGCCAGCCGCTGAAGTTGTAGTCCGTCAGCAGGCTGATCGCCGATGGTGCGGAAAGCGGCGCCGAGGCGGTGACCGCCTGTCCGGTCGCCTGCATCTCGCGATGCGCGGCCATCGCCACATAGCCACCCTGCGAGTAGCCGGTGATCAGCAGCTTGCCGGAGTCGGCAGCGGCAATGCTCGAGAAGGTCTTGCGCGCCGCAGTCAGTGCGTCGACCATGTCCTTGCCCTGCTGGTCGCCGTTGAGGTAGGGGTGGTAGGACAGCGTGGACTTGTCGTAGCCCGCATAGTTCGGAGCAACCACGATGTAGCCCTGCGCCGCGAAGGTGGTAGCGATCAACAGGCCCTCAAATGAGGCGGGTTGGGTCTGGTCGGTCCATTGCGCGAGGTTGTAGTTGCGCGCGGCCGTGGTGCCATGCGCGTAGAGCACGACGGGGCGGGGGCCGCTGCAACTCGGGTCGCTGCCGCTCGGCACCATCACCGCCGCGGTGGCGTTGGTCGCCTCACCCTGGCCGCCGATGGTGCGGTATTCGAGATAGCGCACCTCGAAATCGCACTTGGGCGTGCCGACCACCTGTATCAGCGACTTGCCCTGCGCAGTCGAGTTGAGCACCGCGGTGAAGTCGGCGGTCGACAGCTTGGCGGTTTGCACGGGCGGTGAGCTCACGAGCGATCCGCGGCCCGAGTCGCTGGTGCTGGGCAGGAAGAATCCGCCACCCCCTCCGCCACCTCCGCATCCGGAAAGCATCAGCACAGTGCCTGCGAGCGCGATGGCGGTGAGTCTCTTCATTCGCTTGTCTCCTTGCGCTTGGGGAATCGGGGTGAGCCGATTCTGGGCAGGCACCGTAGCGAGCGCAAGCAGGGCTTGCCTGCACGCGAGTGGTCAGGCGAGGGTCAGTCCTGCGCAGCCCAGTCGACCAGCGCGTCGAATGCAGGACGCGCGGCCACCGCATTGGCATGGTTGGCGATGGCGATCACCACATAGCGCCGCCCGCTGGCCGCATGCACATAGCCGGCGACGCCCGCGGCATCGCGCAGCGTGCCCGTCTTGAGATGCGCCGCGCCACCGCCGCGCAGTCCGCGCTTGCGCAGCGTGCCATCCACGCCCGAGGCAGGCAGCGAGGAAATCAGCTCCGGCATCAGCGGCGAGCGCCATGCGATCTGCAGCATCTTCGCGAGCTCAGCCGCAGTGATGCGCTCGTCGCGCGACAGGCCCGAGCCGTTGTCGATCACCGGTTGCCCTTCGCCGGTGCCGATGCGGTCGTTCCACCACTGGCGAACCGTCGCGCGCGCAGTCTCCAGGCTGCCTCGCCGCTTCTGCTGCAGGCCGAGCGTGAGGAAGAGTTGCTGGGCCATCACGTTGTTGGAGTACTTGTTGATGTCGCGGATGACTTCCGCCAGCGGCGGCGAGGCCACTTCGAACACCGGCCGCAGTTCCGCCGGGACACGGCCGTCTCGCACCACGCCCTTGATCCGGCCGCCCATCTCGATCCACAGGCCGCCGACGGCGCGCGCCGCATAGCTGCGCGGATTCGAATAGGCCACCGGCCACACCTTCTCGCCGCAGGCCGCCGGGAAGCTGCCGGTGAAGCCGATACGTGCGGGATCGTTGAAATCGGCGCCCAGGCTCGCGCGCCAGTCATTGCACTCGCCGGCCGACAGCGGAACCGTCGGCTGCATCGTGACGCCCGCGAGCGCCGGCTCGTAGCTCACCTGTGCGGTCTGTGTCGCGCGGTTTGGCACGAAGGTCATCACCACCGATTTGAAATTGATCAGCAAGGCATCCGGCGCCGCGTTGTAGGGCCGCAGGCCTTCGCCGTCGAAGGCGGAAGGATCGGTGTCCGCCACGTCGAACGCACTGCGGTCCAGCACGATGTCGCCGTCGATGCTCTGGATGCCCATGGCCTGCACGCGCCGCAGTAGCAGCCACAGCCGTTCGATCACCAGCTTGGGGTCGCCCTGGCCGCGGATGTAGAGATTGCCTTCCAGTACGCCGTTGCGCGCCGGGCCGTCGACATAGACCGGCGTCGTCCAGACGAACGCAGGCCCGAGCAGGTCGAGCGCCGCATAAGTGGTGACCAGCTTCATGATCGACGCCGGATTCACCTGCGCCTGCGACCGCCACGCGAGCCGCGGAGGCCGCGCCCCTTCCGCGTCGGCCACCAGCATCGTCACCGACTCGCGGGGCACCTTGGCCCGGGCCAGTGCGGCGTCGACTTCCGGCGGAAGGCTCTGCGCGCCCGAGTGGAGCGGAGCGAGGGCGACGAATGCGATGACAAGCCCGAAGAGACGGGCGGAAAGGCGACGGGCGGTCGGATTGGCGAAAAGCATCCCCGAATTATCCCGGCCTCCCAATACCAGAAACACCGCGGAACCGGCTTCGCCGGGCCGCCGGTGTTGCCCCCGGAGAGGGGGTGTCCGAGCCACACGAAGTGGGCGAGGCTGGGGGTGAACCGATAATCACGCGATGCCCGCCGCCCCCCGTTTCTCTCCTCGCACTCTCGGTTTGGGCGCGGCCGTCATTACGGTCCTGGTATGGACCGCCTTCATCGTGATCGCGCGTGCTTCCGCAGGCCGCTCGCTGACACCTTTCGATATCGCCTTCGCCCGCATCTGCGGCGCCAGCCTGGTGCTGATCCCGTGGGGCGCCTGGATCGTCGCGCGCGACCGCGACCCGGCGCGCCGCTCGCTGTTCGGCCTGTCGCCCGTGCCGCTGCGCCTGACGGCGACCGCCGGCGTCTTCGGCGGCCTCGCCTACGCGCTCCTGGCCTACACCGGCTTCTTCTTCGCGCCGGCGACCCACGCCTCGGTGCTCATGCCCGGCAGCCTGCCCCTGTGGACCGCACTGCTCGCGGCCATCGTGCTGCACGACCGCATCACGCCCGGCCGCGCGCTCGGCCTGCTGCTCATCGTGCTGGGCGACCTCTTCGTCGGCGGCGGCAGCTTGCTGCATGCGCTCGAGGGTGGGGTCATCTGGAAGGGCGACCTGCTCTTCATGAGCGCCGCGTTCTGCTGGGCGTCGTACAGCGTGGTGGTGCGCAAGTACGGGCTCGATGCAGTGCGCGCGACCATCGCGATCACCGTCTTCGCCTTCATGACCTACATCCCCGTCTATACGCTGCTGGCCGCAACCGGCGTGGTCACGAGCCATCTCGCCACGGCGCCGGTGGGCGAGATCGCGTTCCAGATGCTCTTCCAGGGCATCGGCTCGGTGGTGATCTCGGGCATCACGTTCACCCGGATGATCCAGTACTTCGGGCCGGTGCGTACCACCATGATCACTGCGCTGGTGCCGGGCCTGTCCGCGCTCGGCGCGGTCGTGTTCCTTGGCGAGCCGCTGCAATGGAATCTCATCGCGGGGCTGATGCTGGTCACGGCCGGCATCCTCTTTGGTGTGCAGCGCGTCCGGGCCGGCGCGGTGCCGCAAGCGGTGCCCGCACGCACGGCGAGAGGCGGTGCAGATGCCTGACAAGCTCCTCGCCTTCGATACCAGCACCGAGACGCTCTCGATCGCGGTGCGCCATGGCGACCTGCTGCTCGAGCACACCGGCGACGGCGGCGCGCAGTCGTCATCGACGCTGATTCCGCTGATCCAGAAGCTGCTCGCCGATGCCGGCCTGAGGCTCCGGGAGCTCGACACGATCGCCTTCGGGCGCGGGCCCGGATCCTTCACCGGCCTGCGCACCGCCTGTTCGGTCGCGCAGGGATTGGGCTACGGCGCCGGCCTGCGGCTGCTGCCGATCGACACCCTCCATGCGGTCGCGGAAGAAGCCCGCCATCGTTTCGGCTTGCAGCGCGTGGTCGCGGTGCTCGATGCGCGCATGGACCAGGTCTATACGGCGTGCTACGACCTCAGCGTCGAAGTCGTGGCCAGCGAGCCGGACCTGCTCGAACCCGAGAACGTCGTCGTGCCGGCTGGCTGGGGGCTCGCCGGAAATGCCTTCGCGGCCTATGGCGACCGCTTGCCGCGCGCGGCGGAGCGGCACACCGTGCTCCCGACGGCCGCGGCGATGCTTCGCCTCGCACCGGCGCTGCTCGCCGCAGGCCGCACCGTTGCGCCTGCCGACGCGTGGCCTCTCTACGTTCGCGATAAAGTGGCGCAGACTACCGAGGAGCGCGCCGCCATCAAGGCGGCCGCCGCCAACCAGCCATGAGCGCAGTTCTTCTTCAGTCGCGTGAAGCCCGCCTCGAACCCATGACGGTCGAGCGCGTGCCGGCGGTCTGCGCGGTCGAGCAGACGGCCTACACACACCCCTGGACGCCGGCCAACTTCATCGACTCGCTGGCCGCGGGCTACCACTGCCAGTGCCTCGTCGGCCCGGCTGCAGATGGCGACGCGCCGGCCCAGCCGCGCGGGGCGCGCGCCTTGTTGAGTCGTGCGCTTTCGCGGTCGTCGCCCGAAATCATCATTGGCTACTTCGTCGCCATGAAAGGCGTGGATGAGGTGCATTTGCTCAACATCACCGTCGCGCCTGCCTTTCAGCGGCAGGGATGGGCGCCGCTGATGCTCGAAGCGCTGGCCGGATGGTCGCGCGGACAGAACGCGCAGTGGCTCTGGCTCGAAGTGCGCGCAAGCAACCATCGCGCGCTCGCCATCTACGAGCGCAACGGCTTCCGTCGCGTGGGCATCCGCAAGGGCTACTACCCGGCGCACGTCAACGCCCGCGAAGACGCGGTCGTCATGAGCCTGCGCCTGAACGAATCCAACAGCGCCTGGGGAGGACTGGCATGACGCCGCGCCATCGCGCGATGCTCGAGGAAATGGGCATCAAGCTTTTCTGGTGGCCCAAGGAAGGGGCAGGCGATGCGCAGGTCGTGGCCGCCGAGGCGCCTGCCGTCTCGGCCGAAGAGCCCGTCGAAACACCTGCCGAGCGCACTCCCGCGCCGGTTGCGCGACCTGCCGCCGCGCCGGTGGTTTCTGCTCCGGCGCCCAGCCGCGCACCGCTCGCGCCGACGCACGGCGCCACCGTGCTGGCCGATGCGCCGCGTCATCTGTACGGCGCCGAGCCGATGGCAAAGGGCGGCTGGCTCGTCGTCGCCGACATGCCCCCGGAACTCGACGGACGCCATGGCGAACCTTTCGCGAGCGACGCAGGCCGCCTGCTCGACAACATGCTGCGCGCGCTTCAGCTTCACAGCGGCGCGACGCCGGTGCATCTGGTGCGTACGCATCGCGGCGTCGCTTCGGGCCAGCCCGACAGCCCGCGGCCGCTCGGCGAGACGTTCGCCGAAAGCGTCGACGCACTCGCCCCGCGCCTCGTGCTCGCGATGGGGCCGTTGGCTGCGCAGAGCTTGCTCCAGAGCGGCGATCCACTCGGCAAGCTGCGCGGGCGCGCACTGCCCGTCGCGCTGCTGCCGGGGTCCGACGTGCCAGTCGTTGCGACCTATCACCCCGCTTACCTGCTGCGCAACCCGGCGGACAAGGGCCGCGCCTGGGCCGACCTCTGCCTTGCCGCGGAAGAGTTCGCCAGCGGGGGCTGATCCCGCGGCGGCCTAAAATTCCGCCCCATGACCTTCCTGGACAAGCTGCGCGCCGCCGAGCGCCAGAACGGCTCGCTGCTCTGCGTCGGGCTCGACCCCGAACCGACGAAATTCCCTGCCCATCTCAAGGGCGACGCCAGCAAGATCTACGACTTCTGCGCCCGCATCGTCGACGCGACCGCCGATCTCGTCATCGCCTTCAAGCCGCAGATCGCCTATTTCGCCGCGCACCGCGCCGAAGACCAGCTCGAAAAGCTCATGGAGCACATGCGCCGCAACGCGCCCCAGGTGCCGACCATCCTCGACGCCAAGCGGGGCGACATCGGCTCCACGGCCGAGCAGTACGCGCGCGAGGCCTTCGAGCGCTACGGCGCGGATGCGGTCACGCTGTCGCCCTTCATGGGATTCGATTCGGTGGAGCCCTACCTGCGCTTCGAAGGCAAGGGCGCCTTCCTGTTGTGCCGCACCAGCAATCCGGGCGGCTCCGACCTGCAGGGGCAGCGTCTGGCCGGTGTGCCGGGCGAGCCTTTCTTGTATGAGCATGTCGCCAGGCTGGCGCAAGGGCCGTGGAACCTGAACGGCCAGCTCGGGTTGGTGGTCGGCGCGACCTATCCGAACGAAATCGAGCGCGTCCGCGCACTCGCTCCGACCGTGCCGCTGCTGATCCCGGGCGTCGGCGCCCAGGGCGGCGATGCGGTCGCGACCGTCCGCGCCGGCTGGCGTGCGGACGCGCCGATCGTGGTCAATTCATCGCGCGCGATCTGCTATGCCTCCGCTGGCGACGACTTCGCCGAAGCTGCCCGCCGCGAGGCCACGCGAACCCGCGACGGGCTCGAAGCCGCCAAGGCCTGAAACGACATTCCGCGTCATTGCGCAAGCGGCCGGTTGCGCCGGCGTGACGAAAAAAGTCACATTTCTTAACGTTTGTAGACCTTAACGCCTCACTCCGGCGGCGATCGCGCAGGTCTGGCGGTCGGCATGGCACTTGCCTCGGAGAGCCCGGCGCCCGAGCGCCGAGGAGTGAGGAATCCCATGGTGGAAGACATCGCAACCGGTCGCAACGAGGCGACCGAGGAGTCGGTGCGCGTGGATGACGCATCCACGGCGGTCCGGCCGCCTCATCAGTACAGCCCAGTGCCCATGGCGACCGCGCTGGCGGCCGCTGCTGCGCTCGCCGCCTGTGGCGGCGGAGGCGGGGGTGGCGGCGGCTACGCATTGCCAGTCGGGAGTGGTTCCGGCACGCAGGCGGGCTCGCTGTCTTCGCTGTCGTCGACGCCCACGGCACAGACCTACGTCTACACCCAGGCCAAGAGTGACGACGAGGCCGCGCGCTTCCTGCTGCAGGCGCAGTTCTCAGCGTCCGATGCCGAAATCGCGTCGGTGCGCAGCAAGGGCTACCTGCCGTGGCTCGGCGAGCAGGTCGACCGCGAGGCGACACAGACCGGCTGGGACTGGATCGCGAGCAAGCCCTACAACACCGTCAACGTCGACGACATGATCTGGAACCAGCTCATGACGGCGCCGGACGGCTTCCGCAAGCGCGCCGCCCTGGCGCTGACCGAGATCTTCGTGGTCTCGGCCACCGACATCGGCTCCAACTGGCCCGATCACATGATGGCCCAGTACTGGGACACGCTGGTCCGTGGCGTGACGGGCAACTTCCGGCAGCTGCTGGAGGACGTGACCCTCAACCCGGCGATGGGCTACTACCTCAACACCAAGGGCAACCAGAAAGAGAACGCCCAAGGTCGCCAGCCCGACGAGAACTACGCGCGCGAGGTCATGCAGTTGATGACCATCGGGCTCTACCAGCTCAATGCCGACGGCACGCTCAGGACCGGTGCCGATGGTGCGCCGCTCGACACCTACACGCTCGACGACGTCACGAACCTCGCGCGGGTCTTTACCGGCTACGACCTCGACATCCGGACCGACGAGAAGAGCGGAACCGCCGGTGCCTTTACGCCGCCGGGCGCCACCTACACCGTCGAGAGCAACGGCTGGACGACGCGGCCGATGGCGCTGACCGCATCGCGGCATTCGACGCTCGAAGCGAAGTTCCTCGGCGCGACCGTGCCGGGGGGCACCGACGGCAAGGCCGCGCTCAAGATCGCGCTCGACACGCTCTTCAATCACCCCAATGTCGGGCCCTTCATCTGCAGGCAACTCATCCAGCGGCTGGTGACCAGCAACCCCAGTCCTGACTACGTGAAACGCGTATCCGACGTCTTCGCCAACAACGGCGCAGGCGTGCGCGGCGACATGAAGAGCGTCTTCGCGGCTGTGCTGCTCGACAACGAGGCGCGCAGTCCGGCCGGCCTGGCCGATCCCAATTTCGGGCGCCTGCGCGAGCCGATGCTGCGCTTCGTGCAATGGGCGCGCACCTTCGGCGCAGGCTCGACCACCGGCAACTGGAAGATCGGCAATCTCTCGCGGCCCAACGACCAGCTCGGCCAGAGCCCGTTGCGTTCGCCCTCGGTCTTCAATTTCTTCCGGCCCGGCTACGTGCCGCCTTCGACCGCCATCGCGACCGCGAAGATGGTCGCGCCCGAGTTCCAGCTGGTCAACGAAACCAGCGTCGGTGGCTACGTCAACTACATGCAGAGCGCGCTGCAGAAGACCACCAAGGACGTCAACGTCGGCTATGCAAGCGAGTTCGCGCTGGTGCTCGATCCGGCCGGGCTGGTGCGGCGGCTGAACCTGCTGCTGGCGGCCAACCAGCTCCCTGCGTCGACCGTGGCGCTGATCACCAGCGCGCTCAACACGCCGGTGGTGAGCGCGACCAGCACCGACGCCGTCAAGCTCAACCGCGTGTACGCAGCGGTGCTGATGGTGATGGCTTCGCCCTCGTACCTGATCCAGAAGTAAGGACCGCGCGATGTACCTGATCGATCCTGCCGCCCACAGCCGGCGCGCCTTCCTGCGACGCGCGGGCCATCTTGCGATGGCGGGCACCGCAATGCCTTTTGCGCTCAACCTCGCCGCGATGGGCGAGGCCGCTGCGCAGGCTGCGCCATCCGACGACTTCAAGGCGCTGGTCTGCGTCTTCCTCTTCGGTGGCAACGACTACGCGAACACCGTGGTGACCTACGACGACCCGAGCTACAACGCCTACAGCACCATCCGCGTCCCGCAGGCTTCGGGTGGCATCGCGATCGCCAAGGACGCACTGCTGCCCACGCTGCTCACGCCGACCACTGTATTGGCCGATGGACGCCAGTACGCGTTGCATCCGGCGATGACGGCGCTCGCCGACCTGTTCAACACCACCGGCAAGATGGCGGTGCAGCTCAACGTCGGGCCACTGGTGGTGCCGCTCACGCGCGCGCAGTACAACAACAGCAACAAGAAGCTCTATCCGCAGCCCCCCAAGCTTTTCTCGCACAACGATCAGCAGTCGATCTGGCAGTCGTCCTCGCCTGAAGGCTCCACGGTGGGCTGGGGCGGCAACATCGGCGATCTCGCGCTGTCGCAGAACGGCAATTCGCTCTTCACCTGCGTGTCGGTGTCGGGCAATGCGGTGTTCCTCTCGGGCGATACCGCGCTGCAGTACCAGGTGAGCACCAGCGGCGCGGTCGGTATCAACAGTGTGAAGAGCAGCACCGTGTATGGCTCCGCCACCGTCAAGTCGGCGATGGCGCAACTGCTGCAGGAAGCGCGCTCGCACGCGCTGGAGAACGAATACAACCGCGTGACCAAGCGCGCCGTCGAAGCCGAAACGACCGTGACCGCGGCGATCCAGCCCGCGACTTTCTCGACCGACACCTTCCTCGTGACGAACGCCGACGGCAGCAAGTCGGCCAACAACAGCGGGCTCGCGAACCAGCTCAAGATGGTGGCGCGCATGATCCGCGGGCGCATCGCGCTCGGCGTGAAGCGGCAGGTGTTCTTCGTCTCGATGGGCGGCTTCGACCTGCATGACAACCTCATCGCCAACCAGCCGGGGCTCCTCAAGCAGCTCAGCGATGCGGTCGCCAATTTCCACGCGCAGATGGAAGCGCAAGGTCTGTCCGACAAGGTGACCACCTTCACCGCCTCCGACTTCGGCCGCACGCTCGCGAGCAACGGCGACGGCTCGGACCACGGCTGGGGCAGCCATCACTTCGTCGTCGGCGGTGCCGTCAAGGGCAAGCAGCTCTACGGCACGCCGCAGGTGGTCAGCATCAACAACGACGCGAAGCTGGCCGGCTACGAAGGCCACGTGGGGCAGGGCCGGCTCATTCCGACGACCTCAGTGGACCAGTACGGCGCGACGCTTGCCAAGTGGTTCGGCGTGCCCGACGCCGACCTGCCGGGGATCCTGCCGAACCTGAAGAACTTCGGCGGCAACGTCAACGGCATCGACTTTCCGAAGGATGTCGGCTTCATGAGCTGAGCAGGTGTGCGTGGAGTAATCTGCGAGGCCGTCCGTAACCGGTCATGCAGATGAAAGGAGACACGCGATGAAATACCAGGGCAGCTGCCACTGCGGCCGCATTGCTTTCGAAGTCGAGGGCCAGATCGACAAGGCACTGGCGTGCAACTGTTCGATCTGCCAGCGCAAAGGGTCGCTGCTGTGGTTCGTGCCGCGCAATCAGATGACGATCACCACGCCGGTCGATGACAACGTGGGCGTCTACCTGTTCAACAAGCACGTCATCAAGCACTTCTTCTGCAAGACCTGCGGCATCCATACGCACGGCGAGGCGCAGTACCCGAATGGTGAGCTCACCGCCGCGATCAACATCCGCTGCCTCGAAGGCATCGATCTCGACAAGGTGCCGGTGACGCACTACGACGGGCGATCGCGATGAGCGCCGCTGCCGACGCCTTCCCCGCGGAAGGCGGATGCACCTGCCGCGCCGTGCGCTATCGCATGGCGACGCGGCCGCTTTTCGTCAATTGCTGCCACTGCCGCTGGTGCCAGCGCGAAAGCGGCAGCGCATTCGCGATCAACGCGATGATCGAAAGCGACCGGGTGGCGTTGCTGACGGGCGAGATCGACATGGTCGACACGCCCTCGCTGAGCGGCAAGGGCCAGAAGATCGCGCGCTGCCCGCATTGCCGCGTCGCACTCTGGAGCCATTACTCGGGTGCCGGCGAGGCGGTGAAGTTCGTTCGCGTCGGCACGCTCGACAACCCCGACCTGCTGCCGCCCGACATCCACATCTTTACCTGCTCGAAGCAGCCTTGGGTGGTGTTGCCGCCGGGCATGCCGGCTGTCGACGAGTACTACAGCCGCTCGCAGTACTGGCCGCCCGAGAGCATCGAGCGGCTCAAGGCTTTGAAGAAATAGCGCCCAGCCGCTGCGACACCTGGTCCGCGCAGGCCTTGAGCGCCATCGCGATCTCGCCGTCCCAGCGCGTATCGAAGATCGCCGCCGGGCCGATGGCGGTCACCGCCAGCACGATCGCGCCGGTGTGATCGAAGGCCGGCGCCGACATCGCGCTCACGCCGGGCAGGATCTCGCCCTCGGAGCGGCTCAGTCCGCGCTTGCGCACCTCCTGCAGTTGCACCTCGAAGTCCTTCCAGCTAGGCAGCGGCTGCACCGGCGGCATGCCGCGCTGCGGCGGGTCCGTGATGCCCTTGCGTTCGCGCTGGCGTTCTTCCTCCAGCAGGCGCTGGACCACCGCCGGATCGAGATAGGCGCCGAAGAGCCTGCCTGAGGCGGTGTTGGTCAGCGAGAACACCGTGCCGTGTCGCATGTTCACATGCAGCGGCGCGGGCGATTCGGCGAGGCGGACGATCGTCGCGCCCCGGTCGCCCCAGACCGCGATCGCCACCGTCTGCCCGATCTGTTGCGCCAGTTCGGCGATCAGCGGCGTCGCCACATGCACCGGATTGGCCTGCTGCAGGCTGATCAACCCCAGTTGCAACGCGAGCGGTCCGAGCAGATAGTGACCGCTGGTGCGGTCCTGCTCGATCAGCCCGAGACGGCCGAAGCTGACCATGTACGGATGCGCCTTGGCCGGGGACATCTCGGCCTCGCGCGCGAGGTCCTTCAGCGCCATCGGCCGGCCGTGGTGGACCAGGGCGCGCAGCAGCTGGCCCCCCACCTCGATGCTCTGGATGCCGCGCTGCGCGCGATCGCTGTCGGTGCTCATGACCGTGTCCCTCATTTGTTCATGGAGAAAGCATTAGACATTAACTGATCATCCGAATACACTCCGCGCATTCGTTCCCTGCAAACTAGTTTGCTTTAGTCAAATTTCAAGGAGACTCCCGCGATGAGCCAGACCAAGAAGTTCGCCAGCCAGGCCGACCTGGAAGAAAAGAAGGTCACCTTCAGTCAGATTTCGGAACACGCCTGGGCCTACACCGCCGAAGGCGACCCCAACACCGGAATCATCATTGGCGACGACGCCGTGCTCGTGGCGGACACCCAGGCCACGCCCGCCATGGCGCAGGACGTGATCCGCCGCATCCGCGAAGTCACCGACAAGCCCATCAAGTACGTGGTGCTGACCCACTACCACGCGGTGCGCGTGCTCGGTGCCAGCGCCTACGGAGCCGAGCACATCCTCGCGAGCCAGGACACCTACGACCTCATCGTCGAGCGCGGCGAGCAGGACAAGGCCAGCGAGATCGGCCGCTTCCCGCGCCTGTTCGCGGGCGTCGAGACCGTGCCGCCCGGCATGACCTGGCCGACGATGACCTTCACCGGCAAGATGACCCTGTGGCTCGGCAAGCTCGAAGTGCAACTGCTGCAACTGGGCCGTGGCCACACGAAGGGTGACACCGTCGTCTGGCTGCCGGGCGAGAAGGCACTGCTGTCGGGCGACCTCGTCGAGTTCGACGCCACGCCGTACGCCGGCGACGCCTATTTCCAGGACTGGCCCCAGACGCTCGACAACATCGCGGCGCTCAAGCCGAAGGCACTGGTTCCGGGCCGCGGCGCGGCGCTCACCACGCCCGACGAAGTCGCCAAGGGCCTCGCCGGCACGCGCGACTTCATCGCCGATGTGTGGGCCAGCGTGAGCGCGAGTGCGAAGTCCGGCAAGGACCTGAACACTGCTTACAAGGAAACCTACGCCAAGCTCAAGCCCAAGTACGGACACTGGGTGATCTTCGACCACTGCATGCCGTTCGACGTCACGCGCTGCTACGACGAAGCGACCAAGTACGCCGACCCGCGCATCTGGACCGCCGAGCGCGACATCGAAATGTGGAAGGCACTGGAAGGCTGAAGCCATGCAAGCCCAAGCCTCGGTCGACTACCAGTCGCTGCGCTTCGACTACAAGCACCACCCCGACCAGGACGCCGCGCAGCCGGTGCGCCATCCGGTCGTCGTGGTCGGCGCGGGCCCGGTGGGTCTCGCGCTCGCGATCGATCTCGCCCAGCAGCAGATCCCGGTGGTGCTGCTCGACAACGACAACACGCTCTCGACGGGCTCTCGCGCGATCTGCTTCGCCAAGCGCACGCTCGAAGTCTTCGATCGCCTGGGCTGTGCCGATCGCATGGTCGACAAGGGCGTGTCCTGGAAGATCGGCAAGGTCTTCTTCAAGGACGAGCAGGTCTATCACTTCGACCTGCTGCCCGAGGCGGGCCACGAGCGCCCGGCCTTCATCAACCTGCAGCAGTACTACGTCGAAGGCTACCTCTCGGAGCGCGCAGCCGAGCTGCCGCTGATCGACCTGCGCTGGAACAACAAGGTGATCGGCGTCGAGCAGAACGCTGACCGCGCCGTGCTCACCATCGAGACGCCGGAAGGCAACTACCGGCTCGAAGCGGACTACGTGGCGGCCTGCGACGGTTCCAAGTCGAACATGCGCCAGATGCTCGGGCAGGAAGCCAAGGGCCGGATCTTCCGTGACCGCTTCCTGATTGCCGACGTGACCATGGACACCGACTTGCCGACCGAGCGCAAGTTCTGGTTCGATCCGCCGTTCCATCCCGGCCAGAGCGTGCTGCTGCACAAGCAGGCCGACGGCATGTGGCGCGTCGACTTCCAGCTCGGCTGGGACGCCGATCCGGTGGAAGAGCGCAAGCACGAGAAGATCATTCCGCGCGTGCGGGCGCTGCTGGACAGCATCGACCATCACGACGTGCAGTTCACCATCGGATGGGCCAGCGTCTACACCTTTGCCTGCCAGCGGATGGATCACTTCCGCCAGGGCCGGGTGCTCTTCGCAGGCGACTCGGCGCATGGCGTCTCGCCCTTCGGCGCGCGCGGTGCGAACTCCGGTGTGCAGGACGCGGACAACCTCGCGTGGAAGCTCGCCGCCGTGGTGCGCAACGAAGCGCCCGATCGCCTGCTCGACACCTACGCGAGCGAGCGCGAATACGCGGCCGACGAGAACATTCGCAACTCCACCCGCGCGACCGACTTCATCACGCCCAAGAGCGACGTCAGCCGCTTGTTCCGCGATGCGGTTCTGGAGCTCTCCAAGCGACACGCCTTCGCGCGCACGCTAGTCAACAGCGGCCGCTTGTCGGTGCCTTCGACGCTGGGCGATTCGCCGCTCAACACCGCTGATGCCGATGCGTTCGCCGGCCGCATGGTGCCGGGCGCGCCGGCTGCCGATGCGCCGATCGTGCGTGCCGACGGCAGCACCGGCTGGCTGCTGCGCGAACTCAACCCGGCTTCGCAAGCCCATCCCGCGACCTGCTTCACCGCACTGGTCTTCGGCCACGGCGAAGCGGCCGAGCGCAGCCGCGAAGCGCTCGCAAAGTCCGATGTGCCGCTGCACATCGTGAACGTCGCCGACACCAGCGAAGGCGCTCTGGCAGCGCAACGCTACGACGCGAAGCCGGGCACGGTCTATCTGTTGCGTCCGGACCAGCATGTCTGCGCGCGCTGGCGCCATCCGGCTCCCGCGGACGTGCGCGCCGCGCGCGATCGCGCATTGGCAAAGGCCTGAAGCCATGAGCAACGCAAACCTCATCACCACGCCGAACTTTGAAGCGCCCGACGACTTCTACGAGGCACTCATCGAAGCCCACCAGGGACTGAGCACCGAAGAGAGCCACGCCTACAACGCGCGTCTCGTGCTGGTGCTCGCCAACCACATCGGTTCCACCGCCGTCTTGCGGCAGGCCTTCCAAGCCGCCGCAGCCGCAGCCCGCTGAATTCCCGGATTCAAGAAAGAGGATTCCATGACGAACGCATCCGCCGCCGAGCGCCGCTACCAGAACGGCTTCGGCAACGAATACGCCACCGAGGCCGTCGCCGGTGCGCTGCCGCAGGGCCGCAACAGCCCGCAGCGCGCACCCTTCGACCTGTACCCCGAGCTGATCTCCGGCACCGCCTTCACTGCGCCGCGCCACGAGAACCGCCGCACCTGGGTGTACCGCCGCCAGCCGTCGGTGGTCGCCGGCCGCTACAAGGCCTACACGCAGACGCTGTGGAAGACCGGCGCGGACCGTGAGATCGCGCTTCCGCCCGAGCCGATGCGCTGGGGCCCCATCCCGTTGGACAACGCCGAGGTCGATTTCGTCGATGGCATGCGCACGCTGGCTGCCAACGGTGACGCCGATGCGCAGACCGGCCTTGCCGCGCACGTCTACGTCGCCAGCAAGTCGATGAACCGCCGCGCCTTCGTCAACGCCGACGGCGAAATGCTTTTCGTGCCGCAGCAGGGGCGTCTGGAGATCACGACCGAGATGGGCGTGCTCGACGTCAAACCCGGCGAGATCGCGCTCGTGCCGCGCGGCGTGGTGTTCAAGGTCGACCTGCCCGAAGGTCTCTCGCGCGGTTACGTGTGCGAGAACTACGGCGCGCACTTCCGCCTGCCCGAACTCGGCCCGATCGGCTCGAACGGTCTGGCAAACGCACGCGACTTCCAGGCACCCGTCGCCGCCTATGAAGACGCGACCGTTGCCTACGAACTCGTCAAGAAGTTCGGCGGCCGCTTCTGGTCCGCACCGACGAAGCATTCGCCCTTCAACGTGGTCGCGTGGCACGGCAACCTCTCGCCGGTGAAGTACGACACCGCGCACTTCATGACCATCGGCTCGATCAGCTTCGACCATCCGGACCCATCGATCTTCACGGTGCTCACCTCGCCGTCGGACACACTCGGGACGGCCAACTGCGACTTCGTGATCTTCCCGCCGCGCTGGCTGGTCATGGAAGACACCTTCCGTCCGCCTTGGTACCACCGCAACCTCATGAGCGAGTTCATGGGGCTGGTCTACGGCGAATACGACGCCAAGCCTGGTGGCTTCAAGCCCGGCGGCGCGAGCTTGCACAACTGCATGGTGCCGCACGGCCCCGATGAGGAAGCCTTCGAGAAGGCGAGCCACAGCGACCTCAAGCCGCAGAAGCTCGACAACACGCTGGCCTTCATGTTCGAAAGCCGCTACCGCTTCATTCCTTCCGGGTATGCGATGCAAAGCCCGGTGCTCGACCAGAACTACGCCGACTGCTGGGCCGGCCTCCAGGACAACTTCAAGCCATGACGAACGCAATCAACGCCACGCACGACCCGAAGCTCAAGAGCTGG
Organism: Variovorax sp. Sphag1AA; assembly: GCF_014192575.1. Taxonomy (GTDB): domain Bacteria; phylum Pseudomonadota; class Gammaproteobacteria; order Burkholderiales; family Burkholderiaceae_C; genus Variovorax. The sequence continues at coordinate 473,640 of NZ_JACHYC010000006.1, forward strand.
GTGACTTCGGCCAATGAAGCCGGCAGCGACTTTCCGATCCAGAACCTGCCCTTTGGCCGCTTCCGCCCCAGTGGCAGCAAGGAAGCCTTCCGCATCGGCGTCGCCATCGGCGACCAGGTGCTCGACGTCAAGGCCGCTGGCCTCGTCGACACGGACGACATGAACGTGCTGCTCGCCCAAGGCGCTTCCGAGCGCCAGGCGCTCCGCACGGCGCTCTCCGAAGGGCTGCGCGAAGGCAGCGCGAAGCAGGCTGCATGGAGCAAGGCCCTGCACGCGCAATCGGCGGTCGAGCTCACCGTGCCTTGCCGCATCGGCGACTACACCGACTTCTACACGGGCATCCACCACGCGAACGCAGTCGGACGGCAGTTCCGCCCCGACCAGCCGCTCATGCCCAACTACAAATGGGTGCCGATCGGCTACCACGGCCGTGCGTCGTCCATCGGCGTGAGCGGTCAGCGCTTCAAGCGCCCGCAGGGGCAGACCAAGGCACCGGATGCGGCCGAGCCGAGCTTCGGCCCGTCGAAGCGCCTGGACTATGAGCTGGAACTGGGCTTCATTGTCGGCCGCGGCAATGACCTGGGCGAGCCGATCGCGATCGCGGAAGCCGAACAGCACCTGTTCGGCGTGACGCTGCTGAACGACTGGTCCGCGCGTGACCTGCAGGCGTGGGAGTACCAGCCGCTGGGTCCCTTCCTCGCGAAGAACTTCGCGAGCACGCTCTCGCCGTGGATCGTGACGATGGAAGCCCTCGCGCCTTTCCGCTCGAAGTTCGAGCGCCCGGCGGGCGATCCGCAGCCGCTGCCGTATCTCGACTCGCCCGCCAACCGCGAAAGCGGCGCGCTCGAGATCACGCTCGAAGTCTGGCTGCAGACCGCAAAGATGCGCGAAGCCGGCGAACCTGCGGTGCGCCTGACGCGCGGCAACACGGCCGAAGCGGCCTATTGGACGCCGGGGCAACTGGTCGCCCATCACACGGTCAACGGCTGCAACCTGCAACCGGGCGACCTGTTCGGCTCCGGCACGTTGTCGGGCCCGACGCAGGACCAGTCCGGCTCGTTGCTCGAACTGACGGTCGGCGGCAAGCAACCGATCACGCTGCCCAATGGCGAGAAGCGCACCTTCCTCGAGGACGGCGACACGCTGAGCATGCGCGGCTACTGCGAGCGCGCGGGCGCAGTGCGCATCGGGCTCGGGGAAGTCAGCGGGACGGTACTGGCTGCGGGCTGAGCCCGACCGGCAGCCACACGTGAAAGCCAGCGCCGCGCTGGCCAAGACCGGCCGTGAGGTCCACCCGGCCGCCATTTCGATGGGTGGCCTGCTTCACGATCGCCAGGCCCAGTCCTGAGCCTGGTGACTCGTGGCCGGCGCCGCGATGAAAGCGCTCGAACACGCGCTCGCGCTCCGATTCGCCAATGCCCGGGCCATCGTCTTCGACTGAAAGCCGCAGCGCGCCTTCGTCGTCCGACCGCAAGGTCACGGCGATGCGCGTGCCGTCGCGCGCATACTGGATTGCGTTGTCCACGAGGTTCTCCAGGATCGACTGGAACGCCTGGACCTCGATGTCCGCCACCAGGCTGTCGGGCGCTTCGAGGTCCAGATCGATGCCGCGCGCCATCGCGCGCGGCGCGACCTGGGCCAGCAGTTGACGTGCGAGCTGCGTCACGTCGATCCGTTTGCGCTGCGCGTGTGCGCTTTCATCGAGCGAGGCGAGTTCCAGCAACTGTTGCGTGAGATGGGAGGCGCGGGCGATCGCCAATTCGAGCTGGGTCTGGGCGCGATTGCGCTCGTCGTCGTTGGGAGCGCCGGTCAGGGCATGGGCCTGTGCGGCGATCACTGCCATCGGTGTGCGCAGCTCATGGGCCGCGTCGTGAACGAAGGCGCGTTCCCGCGCCACTTGGTCGCGTAGTTGACGCAGCATGTCTTCGAGCGCTGCCACGAGTGGCTTCAACTCCTCATAGCGCGGATCCAGGCCGATTGGCGACAGGTCCGTGGCGCCGCGCCGCGCGAGCCGGTCGGCCAGCACGCGCAGCGGTCGCAGGCCGAGCGTCACCGCGAACCAGATGGGCAGCAGCACTATCGGAAACGCCAGCAGCAGATAGGGCAGTACGCGCCGCGCATTGCGTTCGAGGACCCAGGCGCCGGTGATCTCGGGCTCGGCCATGTGAAGGGTCCACGGCCCAGCTTCGCTGCGATAGACCCAGTAGGCGATTCCGTTGATCTGCTGGTTGACGACCTGCCTCGCTTCACCCGAAAGAACCTGCGAGCCCAGTGCCGGTGAGGCGAAGAGCCTGTCCCCGCCACGGTCGAGCTGCAGGAGCAGGCTGCCTTCGGGGTTGCCGCTCAGGCGCAGCATCTTGTATTCGGTGGCTGTGGCGTTGATGAGGATGCGCACCTTGTCGTCGTCGCCGCCGAGGTCTTCCATGGCTGCGGTCAGCGCCCGGCCGACGCGCTTCAGGCCCTGATCCACCGCCAGCGCCTGGCGGAACTCCAGGTAGATGTAGGCCAGCAGCGCGGCCCACACGAGCACGAAGGCCATCAGCAGCGCCAGAAACACGCGCTGAACGATGGTGCGGCGAAAGAGCGCCTTCATGTCGCGAGCATGTAGCCGACGCCGCGCACCGTGTGCACGCGCTCGCCGCCGATCTTGCGCCGCAGGTTCGAGACGTGCACCTCGATGGCTGCGAAGTCGAGCGGTTCGCCCAGTGGTTCGAGCCGTTGCGCCAGCACACCCTTCGCGATCACGGCGCCCGGTTCGCGCGCCAGTTCCAGAAGCAGCCGGAACTCGCGCGGCGACAGGTCCAGTGGGGCGCCGTCGAGCGAGGCCCGATGCCTGCGCGGTTCGATGGCGATCGCGCCGAGCGTCCATACCTCGCTGGCCTGCCGCGCGGAACGGCGCAGCACCGCGCGGATGCGCGAGATCAGCTCCACCGTGGCAAAGGGCTTGATCACGAAATCGTCGGCGCCGCCGTCGAGTCCGGCGAGCCGGTCTTCCATGGCGGAACGCGCGGTGATGACGATCACCGGCATCGTGCTGCCGTCTCGGCGCCAGCGATGCAGGAGATCGAAGCCGCTGCCGTCGGGGAGGGTGAGGTCGAGCAGCACGCAGTCGTACGCCGCGGCGTCGAGCGCGCGGGGTGCATCGGCCGCGCGGCGCAGCCACTCGCTGGTCAGGCCGTCGACCTTGAGCGCGGCCTGCAAGGCGCGGCCCAGATCCAGGTCGTCTTCGATCAGCAGGATGTGCACGGCGGCGATTGTGCATGCGGTCACCTTTGGCTTCGCCAAAGGTTGGGCGCGACAGAATGCCGCCAACAACAAATCCATCTGTAGAGGGAGACAGACCATGGTCCATGGACCGCGCTGGCTGGCAGTGCTGGCTGCTTCGCTGACGATGCTCACGCTGGCCGCGTGTTCGACCGCGCCGACCGATCCCGCGCTCGCGCAGGCGCAGAAGAGCGGTGACCTGCCGCCCTTGGTGCCGCTCCGGCGCTTCGTCGCGAACATCGATTACGTCGACGGCCATTCGCTCTCGCCCGACGGGAAGAAGCTGCTCTGGGTGCAGACGGTCGGCACCGATGTCGGCCTGGCCGTTCGTGCCAGCGATGCGCCGTTGGGCGGCCCCGGAACGCGCACCTTCGCGACCGGCACGCTCGCGCGGCCTTTCATCTCCGGCCCGACCTATTCGTGGTTGCCCGACGGCCGCTACATCAGCTACATCAAGGACTTCACCGGCGACGAGAACACGCAGCTCTTCGTGCTCGACAGCGACGCGCCGGACGCCAAGCCCTGGGCGGTGACGCCATGGCCCGGCGTGCGATCGGCCTACGTCGCACGCGGCGAGCCCGGCAGCGCGCGCTTCTACTTCTCGACGAACCGGCGCGACCGCAGCAGCATGGATCTCTTCGAGGCCGATGCTGCGACGCGCACCGTGCGCGAGGTCGCCCGCAGCGAGCCCGACAGCCGCGTGGTGAGCTGGTTCATCGGCACCGATCGCCAGCTCGCCGGCCGCACGCGACAGCTCGGGAGCGAGGACGGCTCGGACCTCGCGGTCGAGATCCGCGCGGCCGATGGAAGCTGGCAGCGCCTTCGCACGGTCAAGCCTTTCGATTTCTTCGCGTTGCATCGCATCGATCCGAAGGGCGGACGCCTCTGGGCGATGACGAACATGGGACGCGACAAGGCTGCGCTGGTGGAGATCGATCTCGCAAGCGGCCGTGAGCGCGTGCTGGCCGAGGACGCCGACGTCGACCTCGACTACGCGCAGTACCCGCCCGCTGAAGGCGCTCCCTACGGCTACGCGAAGGAGCCCGGCCTGCCGCGTTTCGAGTACCTCGATGCGGCGCTCGCCGGCGAGGTGGCGAAGGCGGTGCAGACCGCGCGCGAGCGGGACTGGATCGACGCCGACCCGGTGCTGACGCGCCCCCAGAGCGTGTCGGAGGATTCGCGCCGGATGGTGCTGCGCACGGTCGGCGGCGAAGAGTCGGTCGAGATGCTGCTCGATCGAGACACCCGCCAGCTCACCCGCCTGACCCCGCCGCGCAAGCCCGAGCCGGGCCTGTTCTCGCCAACGGAGCCCTTCGCCTTCAAGACCTCCGACGGGCTGACGGTGCACGGTTATGTGGTGCGCCCGCGCGGCGTGAAGGGGCCGGCACCACTGGTCGTCGACATCCACGGCGGCCCGTGGGCGCGCGACAGCTGGCAGACGGCTGGATTCACCAACACCCAGATGCTGGCCAATCGCGGGTACGCGGTGCTGAAGGTCAACTACCGGGGGTCGACCGGCTACGGACGCGCGTTCATGCTGGCCGGTGCGCACGAATACAACGGCCGCATCCAGCGCGACATCGCCGAGGCGGTGCAATGGGCGATCGACCAGGGCATTGGCGATCCGCAGCGCATCGCGGTGTTAGGCGGGAGCTTCGGCGGCTTCTCGGTGCTGGCGCAGCTGATCCAGAAGCCGCACGACTACCGCTGCGGCATCGACATGGTCGGCGTCGCCAACTGGCCGCGCGTGATCGAGAACTGGCCGCCGTTCTGGCGCAACCGCCACTACTTCGCCATGACCTTCGGCGACGTCGCCAAGCCGGACGAGCGCGCGGAGATGCTGGCGAACTCACCGATCTCGAACATCGACCGCATCACCGTGCCGCTGCTGGTGATTCATGGCGGAAACGACGTGCGCGTGCTTCGGCAGGATTCGGATGACGTGGTGGCCGAACTGCGCCGGCTCGGGCGGCCGGTGCAATACATGACCTTCCCGGACGAAGGCCACAGCGTGCGCAAGTGGCGCAACCGGCTTGCGCTGTGGCGGGAAGTGGAAGACACGCTGGCTACCTGCCTTGGCGGGCGCAGCAACGGCTTCGACTACTACGAGCTGATGCCGCGGCAGATGCGCTAGCGAGCGCTCGCGTTCAGGCGCTGGCGCCTGCGGCCGCGCGTGCGGCATCGAGATGCGTCCTGGCGCGCTCCGCCAGCGCCATTTCGCCGGGGGTTCCTGGTGTGTACGTATCCACCTCGAGCGGCCGGCCGTGCGAGTCGACCGGGACGAAGACGATCAGGCATTCGGTCGTCTTGTGCATGCCGCCGCCCTTCATGTCGCCGCTGCGCACCTCGACCGAGATGTTCATGCTGGTCCTGCCGGTGTAGGCCAGTCGCGCTTCGACTTCGACCAGGTCGCCGATCATGATCGGCCGGTGGAAGCGGATGCTGCCGATGAAGACCGTCACGCAGTAGCGCTTGGACCAACTCGTGGCGCAGGCGTAGCCGGCCTCATCGATCCACTTCATGACGGTGCCGCCGTGGACCTTGCCGCCGAAGTTGACGGTGCTGGGTTCGGCCAGGAATCGCAGGGTGATGGCGGACATGGTGCGGCGTGGAGTTGATTGGCGAGGATTATGCGAGCGCCGTGCCAGTTTGGGGGCCGAAGAGCTGCGCCACCGTGCGCCGCAGCCACGCATTTCCCGCATCGGCGTGGAAGCGCTCGTGCCAGTGCTGTTTCACCGCATAAGCCGGAAGTTCAAAGGGCGCATCGAGCAGCTTCACCGGCTCCTGCGTGACCAGCACCTCGCCGAGGATGCGGGGCACGATCACGACCAGCTCGGTGCGCGCGACGATCCGCGCCACGCTCAGGAAGCTGGACAGCCGCGCCACCACGTTGCGCGTGATGCCCAGCCGGGCGAGGGTCTTGTCGACGATCGCGTGGCCGGTGCCCGATGAAGAGATCACCGCGTGCGCCTCCGCCTCGAAGCGCTTTCGGCTGAGCCGCGCGCCGATGCGCGGGTGGTTCTGTGCCACGACGCAGACGAAGTCCTGCATGAAGAGCGTCTGCTGATAGAAGCCGGCGTCGAGCTGCGGCATGAAGCCCACGGCGAGATCGACTTCGCCGTCTTCCAGCCGGCGGCCACTGTCGGTCGAGACGATCTCGGTCTCGATGTGCACCCCGGGCGCCGCGCGCCTCAGATGGTCGAGCAGGCCCGGCAGCAGCACCACTTCGCTGATGTCGGTCATGCAGATGCGGAAGTTGCGGCGTGCCTCTCCCGGATCGAAGATCGCACGGCTGCCGCGCGCCTGTTCGAGTTGCGCGAGCACCTCGCGCACATGGCCGCACAGCCGCTGGGCGTAGGGCGTCGGCTGCATGCCCTGCGCAGTGCGCGCAAAGAGCCGGTCGTCGAAGTGCTCGCGCAGCTTGTTGAGCATGGTGCTGGCGGCGGCCTGGGCGATGCCGAGCCGGTCGGCCGCCTTCGAGACGCTGCCGGTCTTGTAGACCTCGTCGAAGACGGCGAGCCATTCGAGATCGAGTTTGGACATGGGGCTTTCCTTCGGAAGCCACCATTATCGAAAAACGAGATATCGAGTATTGGCTGGCGGTCTTGAACGGATAGTGGTCCCGTAAAACAATCGCGCCGTTGGCCCGGAGCCAGGAGACAAGCCATGAACACCGCCACACAGCCCGCGCACCGCGACGCATCCGAACGCCGCGCCTACTACGAGCGCATCCGCCCGCTGAACCTCACGCCGCTCTGGGAGTCGCTGCACGCGCTCGTGCCGCGCGAGCCGCAGACGCCCTGCGTGCCGGCACTCTGGCGCTACGACGAGATCCGCCCGCTGCTCATGGAGTCGGCCGAGCTCATCACCGCCGAGGAAGCCGTTCGCCGCGTGCTGGTGCTGGAGAACCCGGCGATCCCCGGCCGCTCGTCGATCACGCAGTCGCTCTACGCGGGGCTGCAGCTCATCATGCCGGGCGAGGTCGCGCCTTCGCACCGCCATGTGCAGTCGGCACTGCGCTTCATCGTCGATGGCAAGGGTGCCTACACCACGGTGAGCGGCGAGCGCACCACGATGTACCCGGGCGACTTCATCATCACGCCGTCATGGGCCTGGCATGACCATGGCAACGAAGGCATCGAGGGCGTGAGCGAGCCAGTGGTGTGGCTCGACGGCCTCGACATCCCGATGCTGCGCTTCTTCGACGCCGGCTTTGCGGAGAACGACGACGCCAAGGTGCAGCATGTCTCGCGGCCCGAAGGCAACAGCCTCGCGCGCTTCGGCCACAACATGGTGCCGGTGCGCCACGACCACGCGAGCCCGACTTCGCCGATCTTCAATTACCCGTACGCACGCAGCCGCGAGGCACTTGCGCAACTGCAGAAGCAGGAAGCGCCCGATGCGTGGCTCGGCCACAAGCTGCGCTACATCAACCCGCTGACGGGCGGCTCGCCCATGCCCACCATTGGCACCAACCTGCAGTTGCTTCCGAAGGGCTTCGCGGGCAAGACGCACCGTGCGACCGACGGCGCGGTCTACAGCGTCGTCGAAGGTACCGGCACCGCGGAGATCGCCGGCCAGCGCTTCAGCTTCGGCCCGCGCGACACCTTCGTCGTGCCGTCGTGGGCACCGCTGTGCCTGTCGGCGAGCGAAGAGACGGTGTTGTTCAGCTTCTCGGATCGTCCTGTGCAACAGGCCATGGGCGTGCTGCGCGAAGCCTTCCTCGCGGATTCCTGATCGCCCGATCTTTCCCCTGTTTTTTGACCCGTGTGCCGCGACAAGCGGCAGGAGCCTTCATGTCTTTCGTCGTCACTCCCCCGTCCATCGTCGGCCTTTCCATTGCCGGCTCGAGCGATCAGTTTCCGGTGCGCCGTGTCTACTGCGTGGGCCGCAACTACGCGGCGCATGCGCGCGAGATGGGCTTCGATCCGGACCGCGAGCCGCCCTTCTTCTTCTGCAAGCCCAACGATGAGGCGTCGATCGTGCCGGTGGCTGCGGGCAAGTCGGTGACCATTCCTTATCCGCCGCTGACCTCCAACTATCACTACGAGGCCGAGCTGGTCGTGCTCATCGGAAAGGGTGGACGCAACATCGCCATCGAGGACGCAGCCAAGCACATCTACGGCTATGCGGTCGGCCTCGACATGACCCGCCGCGACCTGCAGATGAAGATGCGCGAGCAGGGCCGGCCTTGGGAGATCGGCAAGGCCTTCGATTTCTCCGCGCCGGTCGGCGTCGTGCGCACCAAGGCGGATGCGGGCGAGATCACCACCGGCGCGATCACGCTCGAAGTGGACGGCGAAGTCCGCCAGAAGAGCGACCTCACCCATCTGATCTGGTCGGTCAATGAAGTGATCGCGAATCTGTCGACCCTCTTCGCGCTGCAACCGGGCGACCTGATCTTCACCGGCACGCCCGAAGGCGTCGGCGCGGTCAAGCCGGGGCAGACGATGAAGGTGCACATCGACGGGCTCGAATCCATCGAAGTCCGCGTCGACTGACACCCGTTTCAGGCAATCTCACCAACCATCCAATCCGGAGACAAATCAGGTATGAAATCGATCGTCTCGCTGATCGCGTGCGCCGCGGCGGCACTCTTCACGGCCACCGCCGGTGCGCAAACCGCCGCTGCCGACTTCCCGACCAAGCCGGTGACCATCGTCACGCCTTTCGCTGCCGGCAGCGGGCCCGACGCGGTACTGCGCATGGTCTCCGACAAGCTCGGCCGTGTATGGAACCAGCGCGTGCTGATCGAGAACAAGCCCGGTGGCGGCGGGTTCATCGCGATCGACTTCGCCAAGCGCGCGGCGCCCGACGGCTACACGCTCCTGCAGCTCGACAGCGAGCACCTCGCCGCGCTGCCGCACCTGTACAAGTCGCGCAACTTCGTGCCGCTGCAGCATTTCGATCCGGTCGCATCGCTGTTCCGCACGCCGTTCTTCGTGGCCGTCCCGATGGACTCGAAGTGGAAGAACATGACCGACCTCATCACCGCCGCGAAGTCCGGCCAGGTGAGCTACGGATCGTGGGGCGTCGGCAGCCCCGGCCATCTCGGCGGCCAGCAGCTTGAGTCGCTCACCGGCACGCACATGCAGCACGTGCCCTATCGCGAGGTGTCGCAGCTTTTCTCGAACGTCGGCACCGGCGAAGTGAACTGGAGCTTCGCGAGCATCCCGTCGAGCCAGGGCATCTACAAGGCCGGAAAGCTGCGCTACATCGCGATCGCCGCGCCCAAGCGCATTCCACAGATGCCTGACGTGCCCACCATGGCCGAGGCCGGCGGTCCGGCCGCGCTGGAGGTCAACTCCTTCGTGTCGATCCTCGCGCCCAAGGGTGTGCCGCCGGCCATCAGGGCGCGTATCAACGCCGACATCGCGAAGGTGATCGCCGATCCCGAGATCCGTGCGCGCTTCGACACCTTTGCGTTCGAGCCACTGGCATGGTCGCCCGAAGAGATCGAGCGCAATGCCGAGGCCAAGTCGAAGATCTATGGCGAACTGGTTCGCCGGGGCAATATCAGCCTCGAGTAACGACTCGTCACAGGTAGGGCTATCCTTGTGGCCCTTCCTTATTCCATCCCCCGTTCGTTTCTATGCACGCATCCAAGAGAGCTCTTCTCGCAGTCGCCTGCGGCCTCGCCGCAGGCGTTTTGCCGTTTGGCACCATGGCGCAGACCGCCGCATGGCCTACCAAGCCGATCCGGTTGCTGGTGGGCTTCCCGGGTGGTTCGACCCCCGACATCGCGGCACGCACCATCGCCGAGCCGCTGTCCAAGGCCCTCGGCCAGCCGGTCGTGGTGGACAACAAGCCGGGCGCGTCGGGCAACATTGCGGCCGACCAGGTGGCCAAGGCCACGGACGACCACACCCTCGGCATCGTGATCAACGGCAATCTGACCTCGTCGAAGATGCTGTATCCGAAGCTGCCTTACGACCCGGCCAAGGACTTCACCTACCTGTCCCTGATCGCCACTGCGCCGCTGATGCTGGTCGCGCCTGCGAACCTGCCGGGCGGCACGGCCTTCTTCGATGCCGCCCGCAAGGCCGGCGACACCTGGAGCTACGGCTCGGTGGGCGTGGGCTCGGTCGGCCACCTCGGCATGGAGCAGCTCAAGAGCCGCGTGCCGGGCATGAAGGCGATTCACGTGCCCTATCAAGGCAACCCGCAAGTGGTCACCGGCCTGATCGGCGGCCAGGTGCAGATGGCGCTCATCCCCCCGGGCGTGGCGCTGCCGCAGGTCAAGGCCGGCAAGCTTCGCGCCGTCGGCCTGACGAGCGGCCGCAGCACGCTGGCGCCCGAAGTGCCGTCGCTCTCCGAAGCCGGCGTGAAGGACTTCAACCTCGAGGTGTGGACCGCGCTGCTCGGCCCGGCGAACCTCTCGAAGGTCGCCCAGGAGCGGATCAACAAGGAACTCGCGATCATCATGAAGTCGCCCGAAGTGCGCCAGAAGCTGTTCGACCAGGGCTGGCAGGCTGTGGGCACTTCGCCTGACGGCATGCGCTCGCGCGTGAAGGAAGAGGCGGCGATCATGTCGAAGATCATCTCGACCAACGGAATCAAGCTGCAGTGAGCGCATCGACAGTTCTCGAGCCGCAGCGCGAGCTGCCGGTCTTCGGCGAATACGACGTCGTCGTGGTTGGCGGCGGGCCGGCGGGCATCGCGGCCAGCGTGAGTGCAGCGCGGCGCGGCGCGCGCACGCTGCTGGTCGAGCGCTACGGCTTCCTCGGCGGCATGGGCACCGCGGGTGGCGTGACCAACTTCGCGGGCCTCTACGGCAAGCGCGAAGGCGAGATGACGCAACTCGTGCACGGTGTCGCCGACGACCTGCTGGATCGCATCGACGCGCTGGGCGGCCTCAACAAGCCGCAGGACGGCATGCAGGGCCGCATCCGCGTGCGCTCCTACGACACCTCGGTCTACAAGTGCGCGGCGGACCAGTTGCTGCTCGCTGCGGGCGTGCATCTGCTTTTCCATGCGCTCGCCGCTTCGGTGGTGATGGACGGGCAGCGCATCGCCGCGCTTGTCGTCGAGACCAAGTCGGGCCGGCAGGCCATCCGTGCCAATGCGTTCATCGACGGCAGCGGCGATTCCGATATTGCCGCCTTCGCGGGCGTGCCGTTCGCGGTCGGCGATGGGCATGGCAGCGGGCTCTTTCCGTCGACGATGTTCCGCGTGGGTCACGTCGATGCGCAGCGCGCGCTGGCGGCGGTGGGCGAATTCAAGGCGATCAACGACCTGATGACGAAGGTGCGCGAGCGCGATCCGGACGCGTATCGCTTCCCGCGCGAAGGCGCGATCCTGCGTCCGCAGATCGACCCGCGCGAATGGCGCGCCAATGTCACGCAGATCCGCAACGCGCAAGGCAATGCGATGAACGGGGTCAATGCGCATGAGCTCAGCGACGGCGAGATCGAAGGCCGCCGGCAGATCGCCGAGTACTTCCGCTTCCTCAAGGCGGAAGTGCCGGGCTTCGAGCAGTCGGCCATCGTCGAGATCGCGCCACAGGTGGGCATCCGCGAGACGCGGCGCATCGAAGGGCTCTATGCGTTGACGGGCGAGGACATCCTGTCGTCCGCGCGCTTCGACGACAGCATCGGCATCAATGCCTGGCCGATGGAGATGCACGCGGCGGGCCGTATCGAGTGGGCCTTCCCGCGCGACGAGCGTCGCACCTACAACCAGTTGCCGTGGCGAATGATCGTGCCGCGCGGCGTGGACAACCTGTTGGTGGCCGGGCGTTGCGCGTCGATGACGCACGAAGGCCAATCGGCGGCGCGCGCCAGCGGCGGCTGCTTCGTCATGGGGCAGGCGGCCGGTACGGCAGCGGCTTCCCTGGGCGGCGACAGCTTCGCCGCGGTGGATGTGCCGGCGCTGCAGCGCAAGCTGGTCGCGGACGGCGCGGACATCGACCACTGAGCATGATCGAGACGCGCTTCGTCGGCCGCGTCTCGCTCCTGCGCGAGCGGGTGGAGTCGTTCGAGCGCTATCCCTTCAACCTGCCGTCGGTGCGCGCGCTCGATCGCATCGAGCCGCATCCCAAGGTCACGTTCTTCATTGGCGAGAACGGCTCCGGCAAGTCGACGCTGCTGGAGGCCATCGCGGTGTCGCTGGGTTTCAACCCGGAAGGCGGCAGCCGAAATTTCCAGTTCGGTACGCGCCCCTCGCATTCGGAGCTTCACGAGTACCTGCGCATTGCCAAGGGAATGAAGAGACCTCGCAGCGGGTACTTCCTGCGAGCGGAGAGCTTCTTCAACGTCGCGACCGAGATCGAGAAGCTCGATGCCGAACCTTCGTTCGGCCCGCCGGTGATCAACGCCTATGGCGGGCGATCGCTGCACGAGCAGTCGCATGGCGAGTCGTTCCTTGCGCTGCTGAGGGATCGCTTCATTCCGCAGGGCCTGTACCTCCTCGACGAACCGGAGGCGGCGCTGTCGCCGCAGCGCCAGCTCGCGGTGCTCGCGCGCATCCACGATCTGGCCAGCGAGGGCTCGCAGTTCATCATCGCCACGCATTCGCCGATCCTGATGGCCTATCCGGAAGCCAGCATCTTCCAGTTCGACAGCAATGGCATTTCGCAGGTCGCCTACGAGGACACCGAGCATTTCCAGGTGACGCGGGACTTTCTCGCCGATCCCCAGCGCATGCTGCGCATTCTTCTGGCCTGACAGGCGCGAGACAGCGTCTCGGCTGTCTCTTTGCTATCGTTGCAGGCTCGTTTCTGCGCTTTTCCCCATGACTGACCCCGCGACCGCCGCCCGCCTCGTCGATGACCTCGTCGAGTTGATGCACCTCGAACCCCTGGGCGATGACCGATTCCTCGCGCAAAGCGAAGACATCGGCACCCCGGCCGTCTACGGCGGCCAGGTGCTCGGGCAATCGCTGATGGCGGCGTGCCGCACGGTCGGCGCAGACCGCCCGGTGCATTCGATGCACGCCTATTTCCTGTTGCCCGGCGAGCATGCGCCGATCGAATACGCGGTGGACCGCGTGCGCGATGGCCGCAACTTCACTGCGCGCCACGTGGTCGCGCGGCAGGGCGAACGCATCATCTTCGAGATGTCGGCCTCGTTCCAGACGGTCGACAAGGGCATCGAGCACCAGCTTGCCATGCCCGAGCTGGACGGCCCCGACGGCCTGCCGAGCGAGCTCGACCAGCGCATCGCGCTCGGCGATCGCCTGCCAGAGTACTTCCGCGCCAAGGGCCTCGTGCCGCATGGCATCGAATACCGCCGCGTCGAGCCCGACGATCCGCTGGACCCGGCGCCGCGATCTTCCGAAAGCGCACTGTGGATGCGTGCAATCGCACCGCTACCGGACGATCCGCTGGTGCATCGCGCACTGCTCGCCTATGCATCCGACCACGGCCTGCTGCGTGCCGCGATGCTGCCGCATGGCCTGAGCTTCATGAGCGGCCAGGTGCGACCCGCGAGCCTCGACCACGCGATGTGGTTCCACCGCGATTTCCGCATGGACGAGTGGCTGCTCTACGTGCTCGATTCACCGAGCGCCGGCGGTGCGCGCGGCTTCTGCCGCGGCAGCGTCTTCACGCGTGACGGAAGGCTGGTTGCCTCGACCGCGCAGGAAGGCATGCTGCGCATCCTGCCCAAGGGCAGCTTACTCTCCAGCGCAGGCCGCGCCGCTCCGATCTGAGGCCCCCGCCCATCAGCCCTTGAAGGGGTTCGCGGTGGCGAACCACAGGCCGATGCCGGTGGCAATGATGAACGCCGTATCGGTCACGCCTGCGATCAGGAAGAACTGAGTCTGCAGCGTGTCCTTGAGCTCCGGCTGGCGCGCCGTGCCTTCGAGCAGCTTGGACCCGACGATGCCGATGCCGAGGCACGAGCCCACGGCGGCGATGCCAATGAGGAGACCTGCAGCGAGGGGAAGGGAGTCGAAGCCGTTCATGTTGCTCTTTCGTTGGCCTTGGAAGTTCGGCCTGGTTGCTGCCGGTGCCACCTCGGCTCCGGCTTGCCTCCAATGTCTTCGAGCACGCGCATGGCGTCGATGACCTCGGAGGTCATGTCGCCAGCGCCATGGACGGGCTTCTTCAGCCGGGCAACAGCCGCTTGAGGTAGCGCCCTGTGTGGCTCGCCTCGTTGGCCGCGATCGTCTCCGGCGTGCCGGTGCCCACCACCGTGCCGCCGCCTGCGCCGCCTTCGGGGCCCATGTCGATCAGCCAGTCAGCGGTCTTGATGACGTCGAGGTTGTGCTCGATCACCACGATGGTGTTGCCCGCGTCGCGCAACTGGTGGAGCACCTTCAGCAGCAACTCGATGTCCGCGAAGTGCAGGCCGGTGGTCGGCTCGTCGAGGATGTAGAGCGTGCGGCCCGTATCGCGCTTGCTGAGCTCGAGCGCGAGCTTGACCCGTTGCGCCTCGCCGCCCGAAAGCGTGGTCGCGGCCTGTCCCAGCTTGATGTAGCTCAGGCCGACGTCCAGCAGCGTGTGCAGCTTGCGCTCGATGGTCGGCACCGCCTTCAGGAATTCGTGCGCGGCTTCGACCGTCATGTCGAGGATCTGCGCGATGTTGCGGCCCTTGTATTGCACTTCCAGCGTCTCGCGGTTGTAGCGCTGGCCGTGGCAGACCTCGCAGGGCACGTACACGTCGGGCAGGAAGTGCATCTCGACCTTCACCACGCCATCGCCCTGGCAGGCCTCGCACCGGCCGCCTGCGACGTTGAAGCTGAAGCGGCCGGGGCCGTAGCCGCGTTCGCGCGCGGTGTTGGTCTCGGCCATCAGCTCGCGAATCGGCGTGAAGAGCCCGGTGTAGGTGGCCGGGTTGCTGCGCGGCGTGCGGCCGATGGGCGACTGGTCGACGTTGATGACCTTGTCGAAATACTCGATGCCTTCGATCGCCTCGTGCGCGGCCGGCTCCTCGTGCGCGCGATAGAGCGTGCGTGCCACCGCGGTGTAGAGCGTGTCGTTGACCAGCGTCGATTTGCCGGAACCCGAGACGCCGGTGACGCAGGTCAGGAGCCCGACCGGGAAGGCGACGTTCACGTTCTTGAGGTTGTTGCCGGTCGCGCCGACCACGCGGATCTCCTGCACGTCGCTCTGCGTCGCGAGATGCGCGGCTTCGCGTGCGGCGCGGCGCTCGGCTGCGGCGCTTGGCGGAAAGCGCGATGCCTTCTTCGTGGTCTCCGGTGACTCCTTGGTGACCACCGGCAGCCATGGGGTGCGGCGTGCCGGCACCGCGATCTTCTTCTCGCCCGAGAGGTATTGGCCAGTGAGCGAATCCGGATTGCCGGCGACCTGTGCGTAGGTGCCTTGCGCCATCACCCGCCCGCCATGCACGCCCGCGCCGGGGCCCATGTCGATGATGTGGTCGGCGGCGTGGATCATGTCCTCGTCGTGCTCGACCACGATCACGCTGTTGCCGATGTCGCGCAGGTGCTTCAGCGTGCCGATGAGGCGGTCGTTGTCGCGCTGGTGCAGCCCGATGCTGGGCTCGTCGAGCACGTACATCACTCCGGTGAGCCCGGAGCCGATCTGCGATGCGAGGCGGATGCGTTGCGCCTCGCCGCCGGAAAGCGTTTCAGCGCTGCGATCGAGGCTCAGGTAGTTCAACCCGACGTCATTGAGGAACTTGAGCCGCAGGCCGATTTCGCGCACCACCTTGTCGGCGATCTCTGCCTTGGCACCGCGCAGGTGCAGCGCGCGGAAGTATTCGAAGCTCTCGCGCAGCGTGGCGTGGCTGATCTCGTAGATCGCCATGCGACGCGGCTCGGGGCCTGCGTCATCCACCAGGAAGACATTGCGCGCCTCGCGCCGCAGACGCGTGCCTTCGCAATCGGGGCAGGGCTGGAGGTTGCGGAAGCGCGAGAGGTCTTCGCGCACCATCGCCGAGTCGGTCTCGCGATAGCGGCGCTCCATGTTCGGGATGATCCCTTCGAAGGGGTGCTTGCGCACCAGCTTCTTGCCGGCCTGCTGGCCGCTTTCCATCACGTAGGTGAACTTGATTTCTTCATGCGCCGAGCCGTTGAGGATGGTCTGCTGCACCGACGCGGGCAGTTCTTCGAAGGGCTTGTCGAGGTCGAACTTGTAGTGCTTGGCAACGCTCTCCAGCATGCTGAAGTAATAGCCGTTGCGGCGGTCCCAGCCCTTCACCGCGCCGCTCGCGAGGCTCAGCGACGGGAAGGCGACGACGCGTGCCGGGTCGAAGAATTCGCGGTTGCCAAGGCCGTCGCAGGTCGGGCAAGCGCCCACCGGCGAGTTGAAGGAGAAGAGACGCGGTTCGAGTTCGGCCAGCGAGTAGTGGCAGATCGGACAGGCGAACTTCGCGTTGAACAGGTGCTCGCGCGCGGGCGGCAATCCGGATGCGGATGGCTCGCTTGCGGGCGCATCCATCTCGAGTGCGATCGCGCGGCCGTCGGCGAGGCGCAGTGCGGCCTCGAAGCTCTCCGCGAGGCGCTGCTGCATATCGGGGCGCGCGCGCAGGCGGTCGATCACCACGTCGATGTCGTGCTTCTCGGTCTTCTTGAGCTTGGGCAGGTCGTTGTATTCGTAGGTCTGTCCGTCGACCCGGAAGCGGATGTAGCCCTGCGCCTGCATCTCGGCGAAGAGTTCGAGGAACTCGCCCTTCTTGTCGCGCGCGACGGGCGCCAGGATCATCAGGCGCGGCTCGTCGGGGATGGCCAGGACCGCATCCACCATCTGGCTCACCGTCTGCGCCTGCAGCGGCAGGTCGTGGTCGGGGCAGTAGGGCGTGCCGGCGCGTGCGTACAGCAGACGCAGGTAGTCGTGAATCTCGGTGACCGTGCCCACGGTGGAACGCGGGTTGTGGCTCGTCGCCTTCTGCTCGATGCTGATCGCGGGCGACAGTCCCTCGATGACGTCGACGTCCGGCTTGTCCATCAACTGCAGGAACTGCCGTGCGTACGCCGAGAGGCTCTCCACATAGCGGCGCTGCCCTTCGGCGTACAGCGTGTCGAACGCAAGGCTCGACTTGCCCGAGCCGGACAAACCGGTGATCACCACCAGCTTGTTGCGCGGAATGTCGAGGTCGACGTTCTTGAGGTTGTGCGTGCGAGCGCCGCGAATGCTGATGCGCTGCTGCGCAAGCACGGCACCGAGGTAGGCGTCATCAGGAATGGGATTCACGTGGGCGAGCAGATTTTGGGCAACCGGACATGATAAGTGCCCGGGTGTTTCAGGGCTTTGCCCGGGATTTGGACGGCAGGTGCAATCCCGGCCGGCAAGAAATCTTGCCTCCCGCACAAGAAGATTCTGAAAAATGCCCCGTAAATGCGGAAACGTCGCTCATCTTGCGAGTACGCCGCTATGCTCCGCCGCTCGTGTTCATGTAAGGGAGAAATATGCATTCCGTAGTCGTCGTGGACGGTCATCCTGCGATCCGCCTGGCGGTTCGAACGGCGCTGACCAGCACCAATCAGTTCGAAATCATTGGCGAGGCCGGGGACGGTCCTTCGGCCCTCGCGGTCATCCGCGAGCTGGAGCCGCAACTGGTCATCCTCGATCTCGAATTGCCCCGCCTGAACGGGCTCGACGTGATCGAGCGGGTGCGCAAGGCGCTGCCCCGGACCAAGCTGGTCGTGCTGTCGGGCCAGGAGGAGTCGATCTTCGGTGCCCGCGCAGTCAAGGCTGGTGCGAATGCGTTCATCAGCAAATCCGAGGATCTGCAGCGGCTGGTCCATGCGGCGCATGCGGTCCTCGCGGGCTACAGCATCTTCGCGACGTCGATCCTGACTTCGCAGTCCACGTTGCTGGACGGATCGCGGCCCAACGCCATGATCCGGCGCCTGTCGGATCGGGAGCTCACGGTGCTCCAGCATCTTGCGCGAGGTCTGAGCAACAAGGAAATCGCCGAGATCCTGCTCATCAGCAACAAGACGATCAGCGGATACAAGGCGCGGATCTTCGAGAAGCTGAGCATCTCTAGTCTCGTAGAACTGGTCGATTTTTCTCGTACCCACCGACTCGTCACGTGACGAGTCGATGGTTCAGGCGTGCATGCCGGCAAATGCGGTCGCCCGCTGCATGACAGAGGCGAGTTCGGCGCGAGCAGTCGGGTACAGCGCGAGCGAGGTCGCATCGGAATCGCTGTCCTCCACGGCCTTGAACGCACGCACCGCCTCGTCCTCGTCCAGCTGATGGCAGGCCGAGCTCATGCGATGCGCAAGCTGACGCAGGACCGTGTGGTTGGCAGCATCAGCGGCCCGTTCCATCGCCTGCATGTCCTTCTCGGTCGCTGCCACGAAGACCGCCACGAGTTTTGCGACCTTGGCCGGGTCGCCATCGCATAGCTGCATGAGCCGGGCATAGCGCGGCGCGGTGACTTCGGCAGCCTGCACCGCACCCTTCTCTTCGTCCGTCTCCACACCCCGCTGGAGCACCTTGGACAGCGCCTCGCGCAGATCCCCCAACTGCAGCGGCTTCGAGAGATACGCATCCATCCCCAGCGCCAGACAGCGCTCGGCTTCGCCCTGCAGCGCATTGGCCGTCAGCGCCACGATCGGCAGCCTCGGCAGACCCCGCTCTCGCTCGCGCTCCCGAAGTCGCCGCGTCAGCTCGTAGCCATCCAGCCGCGGCATGTGGCAGTCCGTCAGCAGCAGGGCGTAGTCGCCCCCGGGCGCTCGCTGCGCCTCGAGCATCTCCCAGGCCTGCTGCCCGTCCTCGGCGCAGTCGCAGGCGTAGCCCAGCTTGTGCAGCTGCCGGGTGAGCACTTCGCGGTTGATCGGGTGGTCCTCGGCCAGCAGCACCCGCTGGCCCTGGCCAGTCTGGCTGGGTTCGGACGATGGCTTGGCCACCGGTTGTCTCACCGCCGCGTCGATGGCCAGCCGGTGCGGCGCGCTGCGCCCCGGGGCCGAGCCCACGCTGGGCACCCACGGGCGCAGCGGCAGGGTCACGATGAAGCGGCTGCCCGCGCCGAGCGCGCTCTCGCAGCGCACGCTGCCGTGCATCAGCTCCACCAGCTGCTTGACGATGGTCAGCCCCAGCCCCGTGCCGCCATAGCGCCGGGTGGTGGCGATGTCGGCCTGGCGGAAGGGCTCGAAGAGCGTCCTGACTGCCCGCGGATCGATGCCGATGCCCGTGTCCTGCACGGCCAGTTCGAGCTCGCCCTTGTCGGTGCGCAGCACCTCCACCCGCACGCTGCCCTGCTGGGTGAACTTGATGGCGTTGCCGATCAGGTTGGTGAGCACCTGGCGCAGCCGCACCGAATCGCCCACCACGAACTGCGGGATGGCCGGATCGACGTGAAAACTCAGCCCGATGGCCTTGCGCGCGGTCTCCGCGCCGAAGGTGGCGCAGACATCCTCCACGAGGCCGGCCAGCGCCAGCGGCCGGCTCTCGATGTCCAGCATGCGCGCCTCGATCTTGGAGAAGTCTAGGATGTCGTTGATGATGGTCAGCAGCGACACGGACGACTCGCGGCAGCGCCCGAGCATGGTGCGCTGGTCGTCGTCCAGGGGCGTGTCCAGCACGAGATCGATCATGCCGAGCACGCCGTTCAACGGGGTGCGCACCTCGTGGCTCATCATGGCCAGGAAGTGGGCCTTGGCATCCACCGCCGAGCGTGCCTCCTCGGCCTTGGTCACAAGGTTCGCCTTGAGTGCTTCCTCGTCGGTGATGTCCTTGGCGATGCCGGTGAACTCGACGACGACCACATCTGCGTCATCCGACACCACCATGCGGGCCCGCACCTCGGTCACACGAATGACTCCGCTGGGCCTGCGAACGCGGAATTGGTCGCTGTAGAGCTCCAGCCGCTCGGCGAACATGTGCAACAGCTTCGCTCGCACTCTTTCAACGTCTTCCGGATGCACCAGCGTGCCCAGTTTTCGCCAGGTCAGGGCTCCTTCTCCTTCGTCTGTGTGGTCGCCGATCTCGAAGATCTGAAGGACTTTTTCGTCCGCCTCGATCGTCGTGTCGCGAAATGCGGGATTCCACAGGTTCGTGTTCTTCGGCAGTCTGGTGGTGGAATGCCACACCCCCAGGCCACCGATGGCCAGCGCCAGCTCGAGGTCGATGCGCGATTGCTTGAGTTCGGCCAGTACCCGGTCCGCCTGCGACTTGGCCTCGCGCAGCTCGACCTCTTTCTCCCGTCGCTCCGTGATATCGCGATTGACGCCGATCACGCGGTCATGACGCCCGTTACGTATGTGGTCCATCGACATGAAGCCTTCGACCCAGCGCACTTCACCCGAGTCGCAGACGATCCGGAATTCATACGCGCCGACCTGCTGTCCTCCACGCGCGATCTCGATCTGGGCCCCGATCGGCTCGACATCGTCGGGATGCAGTTTCGCGAAGAAGTCCGAGATCGTGCGGCCATTGCCTTTCAAGTCGAGGATCTCGCCCGCCCGCTGGTCCAGGCGCAGGTCGCCGGTTGTCTGATTCCATTCCCAGACACCCATCTGGGCCGCTTCCAAGGCGACGCCCAGTCGCGCATTGAGGTCTTCCAACTGGCGCTGAACCGCAAGCTGTTCCGTGACGTCGATTGCCACGCCGACGATGCCGCGCAGCTTGCCGCACCGGTCAAAGACCGGCTGCTTGCGCGCCTCTAAGCGGCGCACGGCGCCTCCGTGCAGCTCTATCGTCTCGTCGAACGTGCCTGCACTGCGCGACGCGAGGAGTTCGCGATCCTGTGCGTGGAAGCGCTCGTTAAGCCCGGACGGAAAGAGATCCTTGTCCGTCTTCCCCACCACGTGGGCTGGATCGAACCCGTGGGCGCGACAAAACGCTGCGTTGATCGTCCGGTAGCGGAACTCCGTGTCCTTGAAGAACAGGATGTGAGGAACGGCATCCATGACCGCATGAAGTTCATCGTCGTGACGTCCGATGCGTCGCACGCGCAAGAACTGCACCGTTGAAAGGGCCACGATGCAGACGGAAGCCAGTGCGACCCAGAACCAGTGGAGTTCGATGGCCCGGGAGTGACCGAAGAAGTAGCTCGCCGCGGCAAGCAGACAGGTCAGAGCCATGGTGGCGACGCCGCTTCGGTCGATCGCCTCTCTCAACGCCTTGAACTTGATCTCCATGCAGCCTCCGTCCATGGGAAAGCAACCGAGCGGTGGGTTCGATGCGTGCATTCTTATCGAAGGCACTTCCGGCTGGAGATTTCCTCGGGGAAAGTTCCTGTTCGAACGCAGAGGCGGCTTGTCGACGTTCAACCCAGATTTGAATTGCTACTAAAGACCTAAGATGCCGCCGGCCCGCTGCATGAGGTTCGGGCCGATCGACTGCCAACAACAGATGCACGCGCACGCAGTGCACCCAGGGAAACAACATGACTGCCTCGATTGTCCAAGGTCCGGCCGCCCGCCGGCGAGTCGCAGTGCTCGCCTACACCGTCCGCGCGCGCGAATATGCGCGCCGTGTCTTTCGCTCTGTCGGCTATGCGCCGCTCGTGTTCGTCAGTCTCGATGAACTGGTCGAGCTCGGTCCCGATGCGTCGATGCTCGAGATGCTCCTGGTTGGCGACGCGCCGGCGGAGGACAGCCTCGGGCGGCCCGTTCTGCAAACCGTGCGCCAGCTCATCGGCCAGCAAGTGCCCCTGCTGCATGCTCGACTCGCGCGGGACGCAGCGCCAAGCGCGCCGCCCACCGACGTCGCGACCGCATCGCCACGCTACTTCGGAGACCTTTGCATCGCGATCCTCAGCCTGCTTGGCGCCATCGGCATCGACAAGGCGCCACTACAACTGACCTGGGGGGACTACACCCTCGATCCGGCGAGACGGATCGTCGCCTTTGACGGACGTCAGGTCAGGCTCGACCCTGTCGCTTTCGACATCGCCCTGGAACTGTTCTTCCGCGCGGGACAGCTGGTCAACAAGAGGACGCTGACCCTGATGCTGCCACCCAACGAGCAGGGCATGGAGCGGCGCCGGATCGAGAACATCGGGAGCGTCATCAAGGAGCTGCGGTCGTCGCTTCGGCTTCGTGACCTGCACGGCTGGCGGCTCGAGACGCACCCTCACCTGGGCTACCGACTGGTGCAGACGGAGAACCGCAGCCCGGAGCCTTCGACCACCGGTACGGTGATCCACTGGTTATCGGAGCAGGTGTTTACCCCAGCGGTCTGAGGCATAGCCGCAAACGCCGGGCGACGGGCCCGGCGAGTTAGACTCGATCGATTGGAAAAGCCGCGCGCAAGGTGCGGCTCGAATCTCATTTCTGTCACCAAGGGCAGTGCACATGGCATCGGTCAACAAAGTCATTCTCGTCGGCAATCTCGGCCGCGATCCAGAAACACGCACCTTCCCCAGCGGCGATCAGGTGTGCAACGCCACCCTCGCCACCACGGACAAGTGGAAGGACAAGCAAAGCGGCGAAATGCGCGAGGCCACCGAGTGGCACCGCCTCGTCTTCAACGGCCGGCTGGCTGAAATCGCCGCGCAGTACTTGCGCAAGGGCTCGCAGATCTACGTCGAGGGCCAGATCCGCACGCGCAAGTACACCGACAAGGATGGCGTCGAGAAGTACGCCACCGACATTCGCGTCGACCAGATGCAGATGCTCGGCAGCCGCCAGGGCCAAGGCGCCCCGTCTGGCGACGACGATGGCTACGGTGGCGGTTACGGCGGTGGTGGTGGCGGCGGTGGCGGGTATTCGCGCCCGCCAGCAGCGGCTCCCCGGGCTCCCGCACCTGCGCCGCGCCAGGCGCCATCGAAGTCGTCGACGGGCTTCGACGACATGGACGACGATATTCCGTTCTAAGACCGACGTCTCCGTCAGATCAACAAAGGCCGACCTCGATGGGGTCGGCCTTCTTTCATGGTCGCGCGCCAGCAGTTGATGGGCGAATTGAGCGATTAAGAAATTGGAGTCAATCCGAACGTTTTGAGCAAAAAGCGCCCATCAATTGAAGTGATGACGTAATTCCAAGATTCCATTGGACCGAGATCGCTGCAGCGCCGAAAGTCACATCGCATTTGCAGGAGAGGTCGGGGTTGGTTCCCGGAATTTTCATGGAAACAGTCAGCGGTGTATTCGACGATTTGATGGCGTTTGTGGCTGTGGTCGACGCCGGTGGGTTCAGTGCCGCCAGCCGGCGTTTCGATATCCCGGTTTCGCGGCTCAGCCGCCGCGTCACTTTGCTGGAGCGTCAACTGGGTGTGAGCCTGCTTTCGCGCAACGCGCGCAAATTCCTGGTGACCCTTGACATGCTGGCCCAGGCCTTCGTTGCCCAAGGACAGGCGCCTGCCTGAGACCTGCTGCCGGTCCGAGATGCACCCGGACCTCGCGATCCGCATCCGCCAGTTCGTCCCATCCAACGCATCTTTGGAAAGCTGCGTTGCACCGCGCCTTCTTTTGTCGATGAGCCGCGATTCCTAGCATCCAGATGACCCGATCCACGGGTTCTGGCCCCACTGAATCGTGGAGCCGCGAGAGGAGACCGGCGTGAACCGAATTTTTTGCTCGATCTGGGATGAGATATCGCAAACGTGCGTAGCGGTTAGCGAGCGCACAGCAGCGCGCGGCAAGCGTCGGAGCGTGCAACGCGCCGGGCGCTCCAGATGCTACTCGGGAGGACTGGGTATTGTTTTACTTGGGATTCTCCAAATTCCCCAAACGTCAGCGTCTCCGGCGATGCCCGCGTGCGCTCGTCCATCCAGGGCAGCGTGGGCCTCAGAGTCACCTGGAAGTAACCCGGGACTGCCGACCATGCATATCGGAATCTCCGTGTGTTCCCGCGAGGGACAACGCATCTGGGCCGATGGACTGGGCCAGAACGTGCTGCTTCTCGCGCAGCTCTTTCAGAACCTGTCGTTTGTCCAGTCGGTCTCGCTCATCGACGTCGGCACGCCGGGTGCAGCGCTGCCAGCCGGGCCCGGGCAGATGAAGCTTCGCAGGTTGACCGTTCAAGAAGCGACCAAGCGGGTCGACGTGATCGTCGAGATGGCCGGCGCCCTGGACCCCCAGTGGGTGACCTCGATGCGGAGCCAGGGCAAGAAGGTGGTCTACGTGTGCTGTGGCCATCCATACGCCGGGCTCATCGAGCCCATCATTCCGGGAAGGCCCTCGGCTTTTTCAAGGGCCGACCGATGCGATGAAGTCTGGGTCCTGCCCAAGGACTCGGAGTTCGCTCCCATGCTCCGGCTGCTGCACCGGTGCCCCGTTCATGTGGTCCCGTTCATCTGGAGCCCGCGGTTCGCACAGGCGCGCATCGACGAGGTCGAACAGCTGGGCCAGCGCTTCGGCTATCGCACGCGCGATGCCGAGGACGAGGGATGGCGCGTGGCGGTATTCGTGCCCGCAACTGCGGTGGTCAAGACATCGATCGTCGCCATGGTGGCCGGCATCGATCCCTCCGAATCGATGGAGGGCAGCGTCAAGGTGACGCATGTGCTGAACACCCTGCACGCAAGGGACTACCCGGCAACACGCTATTTCGCGAGCTCGGCGGACCTGTTTCGGCAACACAAGGCCATCTTTCACGGGTCCTTCGACATCGTGGGCTTCATGGCCGAGTTCGCGGATGCCGTGATCGCGCATGGGTGGGAGAACGATCAGGACTACAGCTACCTCGACGTGCTGTACGGCGACTACCCCCTGATCCACAACTCCACCTGGCTCGCGGACGCCGGGTACTACTACGAAGACGAAAGAGGCGATGCGGCCGGAAGCGAGGCGCAGTTGCGCCGGGCCATCGTCGAACACGACAGTTACCTGGACGAATACCGCATGCGCACGCGGCGGGTCATCGCCTCGGTGGATCCGCTTCGTCAGGACAACCTCGACGTCTACGCCGAGAGATTGCTTAGGCTGCGCGCGCTCTAGGAGGCGATCGCCGATCGCTCGTCAAAGAGTTCGATGATGGCCGAGCGAACCCAGGCGTGCGTCGCATTCGATGCATGGCGATTGCGCCAGATGATCCAGAAGGGGCGCGGCGGTACAGGGATGGGCGGCTCTGCGATCACGAGCGAGTCTGCAAACGGGCTGGTCGCCACCAGCGAGTTCGGCAGTACCGCAACGCAGTCCGATCCAGCGATCACCGCGAGCGCTTGCTGGTGGCTGGGCAAGGTCAAGACCAGGTTGCGGGTGTATCCACGTGCCACAAGGATCTGGTCATAGATGCCCGCGGTCATTCCACCGGTCCGGTAATCGATGTGCCTTGCGTTCAGGAACTCCTCGATGTCGATGGATTCCTTGTCCAGCGCGTGTCCGCGCCGCATGACGAGGCTGACGAGCGATCGAATTGCTGACCGCGGGCTGCGTCAGGTTCAGGCGTTCGGCGGCACGGGTGACGGTTTTCAGCCTTCCATTGCCGGAATCGGCACGTCGTCGAAACGCTTGAACTCCTGAAGCGAAAAACTCGTCTGCACATGTCGCACGCCCGGCAGCCGATGCAGCTTGCTCTGGAGCAGCTCTGAGTAGGCGTCGAGGTCCTTCGCGATCACCATCAGAAGGAAGTCCGCTGACCCGGTGATGCCGTGGAACATCACCACCTGCGGGATGGCACGCACCGCTTCGACGAATTCATTCGATCGCGCCTCGTTCTGGAAATCGATGCTGATGCTCACGAACGCGACCACGCCGTAGCCGAGCGCCCGCCGGTCGAGCCGCGCGTGATAGCCGTCGATCAGGCCCGATTCCTCCAGACGGCGGATCCGCCGCCAGCATGGCGATTGCGAAAGGCCCGTCATCTGCGCCAGTTCGCCTGTGGTCAGCCTGGCGTTCTCCTGCAGTGCCGCGAGGAGCTGACGGTCGGTGTTGTCCAGATCGACGTGCATAAAAATTCCCAAAACTGAGTTCTGACGGAACAAATTATGCGAGCCCAAAAATATCGTTGGCAAGGATGACCCGATCAAGAACAATCGCGCAACCCTCCCTCCCTTGACGAGTGCCCCATGACCACAGCGACCGCATCCTTGTTCGATCACGTTCCCGCCTACGGGGGCGATCCCATCCTTTCCCTGATGGAATCCTTCCAGAAGGACCCGCGGCCGCAGAAGGTCAGCCTCAGCATCGGCGTGTACTTCGACAACGAAGGCCGCCTGCCGGTGCTGTCGTCGGTCCGCAAGGCCGAGACCGCGATCCTCCAGGAACTGGGTCCGCGACCTTACCTGCCGATGGAAGGCCTGGCCGATTTCCGCGGCGGCGTGCAGCGCCTGCTTTTCGGCGCCGAGCATGAAGCAGTGAAGAACGGCCGCATCGCGACCCTGCAGACCCTCGGCGGCTCGGGCGGCCTCAAGGTCGGCGCGGACTTCCTGCATCGCTACTTCCCCGAAAGCGGCATCTGGGTGAGCGACCCGACCTGGGAGAACCACCACGCCATCTTCGAAGGCGCGGGTCTCGAGGTGAAGACCTATCCCTACTACGACGCGAAGACCGGCGGCCTGCGCTTCGACGACATGCTGACCGCGCTGCGCGACCTGCCGAAACGCAGCATCGTGCTGCTGCACGCAAGCTGCCACAACCCGACCGGCGTCGACCTCACCACCGCGCAATGGCAGACGCTGATCCCGCTGCTGCGCGAGCGCGAGCTGATCCCCTTCATCGACATCGCCTACCAAGGCTTCGGCGACGGGCTCGACCAGGACGCCTTCGCGGTGCGCGCGATGGTCGATGCCGGCCTGCAGTTCTTCGTCGCCAACTCGTTCTCGAAGAACTTCTCGCTGTACGGCGAGCGCTGCGGCGGCCTGAGCGTGGTGTGCGCGAACAGCGAGGCTGCGAACGTGGTTCTGGGCCAGCTCAAGGCCACGGTGCGTCGCAACTACTCCACCCCGCCGACGCACGGTGGCCGCCTCGTCGCGCGCGTGCTGCAGGACCCGGCGCTCTTTGCCGAGTGGTCGAACGAAACGGCGGAAATGCGCAAGCGCATCCGTGCCATGCGCGAGCGCCTGCACGCGGTGCTCACCGACAAGTTCCAGGGGCGTCGCAACTTCGACTACTTCCTCACGCAGCGCGGCATGTTCAGCTACACCGGCCTGAGCGAGGCGCAGGTGGATCGCCTGCGTGAGGAGCATGGGGTGTACCTCGTGCGTTCCGGCCGCCTGTGCCTGTCGGGCCTGACGACGAACAACGTGGACCACGTGGCCGAGTCCATGGCCGCCGTTCTGGGTTGATCCGCATGACCACGCAGGCTTCCGGCTCGGTGCCCGAGCACATCGTCCACGAAGAGAAGGCGCAGCTCGACTTCAGCCGTTCGATGAGCTACGGGGACTACCTGCATCTGGACCAGATCCTCAACGCACAGAAGCCGCTGTCTCCTGCGCATGACGAGATGCTCTTCATCGTGCAGCACCAGACCAGCGAGCTGTGGATGAAGCTCATGCTGCACGAGCTGAGCGCCGCGCTGCGATGCGTTGCGAGCGATGAGCTCGATGCCGCATTCAAGATGCTCGCGCGTGTCTCGCGCATCATGGAACAGCTCGTCCATGCCTGGGACGTGCTCGCGACGATGACGCCGCCCGAGTACACCGCGATGCGGCCATACCTCGGCATGTCGAGCGGCTTCCAGAGCTATCAATACCGCTGCATCGAGTTCTCGCTGGGCAACAAGAACCCGGCGATGCTGAAGCCGCACGAGCACCGCGCCGACCTGCTCGAGCGCGTGCGCATCGCCTACGAATCGCCGTCGCTGTACGACGAGTCGCTGCGGCTCCTGGCGCGCCGCGGACTGGCGATCCCGGCCACGCACGTCGAGCGCGACTGGACCCAGCCCTATGTGGCGAGCGACGAAGTGACCAACGCATGGAGCGAGGTCTATCGCGATCCGCGCACGCACTGGGACCTCTATCAGCTCGCGGAAGAACTCGTGGATCTCGAAGACGCCTTCCGTCTTTGGCGCTTCCGCCATGTCACGACCGTGGAGCGCGTCATCGGCTTCAAGCGCGGCACCGGTGGCACGGGTGGCGTGAGCTATCTGCGCAAGATGCTCGACGTCGTGCTGTTCCCCGAACTCTGGCGCGTGCGCACCGAACTGTGAGTGGCGTGACGCTGCTGTCCCTCGAAGACCGCGAGCGCGAGTACTCGCCGAGTTCGTGCATCGGCGGCGACTACATGCCGTTCCTGGACGCTTACGCGGAGCGAAGTGCGGCGGCGCTGGAAGGGCATGCGGTTCGGCGCGAGCTGCCTTATGGCGACCAGCCGACCCAGCGGCTCGATCTGTTTGTGCCGCCCGGCAAGCCGGGTGCACCGCTGCCGCCTTTGCTCGTCTTCATCCACGGCGGCTATTGGCAGGAGCTGTCGAAGGACGACTCTTTCTTCGGCGCACCAGGCGCCCTCGATGCGGGCTTTGCCTACGCCGCCATCGACTACACACTCGCGCCGCGCGCGAGCATCGGTGCGATCGCGATCGAGTGCCGGAACGCGCTGCGCTGGCTGCATGCACATGGCGCAGAGCTGGGCATCGATCCGTCCCGCATCCTGGTCGCAGGAAGCTCCGCCGGCGCCCATCTCGCGGCGATGTGCTGCGTCAGGGGCTGGACCGAAGACCACGACCTGCCTGCTGGTGTCCCCGCTGCCGGCGTCCTGGTTTCGGGCGTGTACGAACTCGAGCCGCTGATCGGCACATCCATCGACGGAGCGCTGTCGCTCACGCCGCGCGATGCGGCAGTCTGGAGCCCGATGCGGCTGCCGCTGGCTACATTCCCGCAAACGGTGATCTGCTGGGGCGAGATCGAGACCGACGAGTTCGAACGCCAGAGCCGCACATTTGCGGATGCGGTTGCCGCCGCGGGCGCGCCCCGGCCCGAGCTGTTCGAGGTCGCCGCACGCAACCACTTCGACGTCATCCTCGATCTGTCCGAACGCGGCACGCTGCTCGGCGATGCCACGCTTCGCCTCCTTGAAGCCTTGCGAGACCGAACCCCATGAAAGAAATCATCGACACCGGCCTGCCGCCGCTGAAGCAGCCCTTCTCGTGGGCCGTGAAGGCGTCGGGCCTGCTCTTCACCGCGCATGGCCCCGTGCGCACGGATGGCACCATCGACACCGGCCCGATCGCCGAACAGGCGCGGCTGACGTTCGCCAACCTCAAGCGCGCGGTCGAGGCGGCGGGAGGCACGCTGGCCGACGTCACCCAGGTGCTGATCTACATGACCGATGTGAAGGACATGCCGGTCATCGACGAGGTCTACCGCGAGTTCTTCGAGGCACCCTATCCGAACCGCTCCAGCATGGGCGTCGCGGGCCTCGTGGTGCCCGGCATGAAGATCGAGATCGTCGCCTACGCGGTGATCGGCTAGGCCGGCGGGAGCGCCGGCTCCGACCTCATTGCGGAACGATGCGCGCGCTCTCGCCCTTGCCCTGGATGAACACCTTCTGCCCGACGCGCAGGCCCGGCGTCACCGGCTGCGTCACCTGCACCAGCACGCCGCTGTTGGTGCGAACGAAGATCTCCTGGCCTTCGAGCGGCCGGTCGTAGCGGCGCGCCACTTCGGCACCGCCGATCGTGCCGCCGATCGCACCGACCACCATCGCCACGTCGCGGCCCGTGCCACCGCCGATCAGGCTGCCGATGCCCAGGCCGGTGAGGCCGCCCAGCACGGCGCCCACGCCCGTGCCGACGTTGCTCTGGATCTGCGCTGGCCGGATCTGCTCGATCGTCCCCTGACGGATCGTCGGGTCCTCTGGCGGCGTGGTTGCGCACGCGGCCAGCACCAGTGCCATGGCCAATGCGGCAATGCGGGAGAAGAACTTCGTCGTCATGGGGATGCCTCCTTCCGGGCGTCGTTGGTTGTCGGTTGGTCGCAAAAGATGATGGCAGGCGACACGCGCGAGGCAATTGGCCTTACGTGCAGCGCCGCTTGCACCTTCGGGCATGAAAACCCCGGTGCGTCGCGATCGCAACCATTCCTCGTTGGCTTGACAAAGATTCAGGGGGCACCAATGCTAGGTCTCTGACATCGAGAGCGGGTAGCAAGAACAACCGCAGGTCGAGCGACCACCGAGAGGAGATCCGATGGCATCAGAACAGAAGATGTCCCGCATGCAGCTCACCGCGATGGTGGTGGGCGGGATGGTGGGCGCGGGGATTTTTTCGCTGCCGCGTACCTTCGCGGGGGCCACAGGGCCTCTTGGCGCGGTGATCGCGTGGATCATCGCGGGCACCGGCATGTACATGCTCGCGCGCGTGTTCCAGGCGCTGGCCGAGCGCAAGCCCGACCTGGACGCGGGCGTGTTTGCCTATGCCAAGGCGGGCTTTGGCGACTATCCGGGCTTCCTGTCGGCCTTCGGCTACTGGATCAGCAGCTGCATCGGCAACGTCTCGTACTGGGTGCTGATCAAGTCCACGCTGGGGGCGTTCTTTCCGGTCTTTGGCGACGGCAACACCGTGGTGGCCATCGTGGTGGCCTCCATCGGCATCTGGCTGTTCCACTTCATGATCCTGAAGGGCGTGCAGCAGGCGGCGTTCATCAACACGGTGGTCACCTTCGCCAAGATCATCCCGATCCTGGTGTTCATCGTGATCCTGATCTTTGCGTTCAGGGTCGACCTCTTCAGCGCCAACCTGTACGGAGGCGACCTCACGGGCAACATCTTCGAGCAGGTGCGCGCGACGATGCTGGTGACCGTGTTCGTCTTCATCGGCATCGAGGGGGCGAGCGTGTATTCGCGCTACGCCAAGGAGCGCTCCGATGTGGGCAAGGCCACCATCATGGGCTTCATCGGTGTCACGGGCCTGATGGTGCTGGTGACCATGCTGCCCTACGCGGTGCTGCAGCGCGCGGACATCGCCGGCATGCGCCAGCCCTCGATGGCGGCGGTGCTGGAGGCGGTGGTGGGGCACTGGGGTGCGGTGTTCGTGAGCGTGGGGCTGATCGTCTCGGTGCTGGGGGCGTACCTGGCCTGGTCGCTGATCTGCGCCGAAGTGATGTTCACGGCGGCCAAGACGCGCGACATGCCGGCGGTCTTTGCGCGCGAGAACGCCAACAAGGTGCCGGCCAATGCGCTGTGGCTGACCAACATCATCGTGCAGCTGATCGTCATCACGACCTACTGGTCGCGCGATGCGTTCGCGCTGATGCTGAACCTGACCAGTGCGATGTCGCTGATCCCGTATCTCTTCGTGGCGGCCTATGGGGTGCTGCTGTCCAAGCGCGGCGAGAGCTACCAGGTGCGCCCGCAGGAGCGTGGGCGGGACTTGTTCATCGCGGCGGTGGCGGCGCTGTACACCATCTTCATGATCTGGGCGGGCGGGCTGAAGTTCATCCTGCTGGCCGCCATCCTGTACGCCCCCGGCACGGTTCTGTACGTGTGGGCGCGGCGCGAGCAGGGCAAGCAGGTTTTCAAGCCGATCGACTGGCTCATCCTTCTCGTCGTCGTCATCGGCGCGGTCGTCGGCATCTACGGCCTGGCAACGGGCCTCATCACCATCTGACAGGAGATTCAGGCACGGCATGACCGCTCCGAAGAACCAGCAGCTTTCACTCGGCGCCCTCGTCGCGCTCGTTGTCGGGTCGATGATCGGGTCCGGCATCTTCGCGGTGCCGGCCGCGTTCGCGCGCTCGACGGGCGTGGCGGGCGCGTTCATCGCGTGGTTGATCGCCGGCTTCGGGATGCTGATGCTGGCCTTCGTGTTCCAGACGCTCTCGCGCCGGCGACCCGACCTCGACACCGGCATCTATGCCTATGCGCGCGAAGGCTTCGGAAGCTACCTCGGCTTCGCATCGGCCGTGGGCTACTGGATCGGCTGCTGCCTCGCGGACGTGGCGTGCCTGGTGCTGATCAAGGCCACGCTCGGGCAGTTCTTCCCGGTCTTCGGCGACGGCACGACGGTGGTTGCGATCGTGTCGGCATCCATCCTGCTGTGGGGCGTGCACGTGCTAGTGCTGCGCGGCGTGAAGGAAGCGACGGCGCTCAACACCATCGCGACCATTGCCAAGATCGTGCCGATCGTGGTCTTCATCGTGGTCGCGATCGTGGGATTCAAGGCAGACATCTTCGCGCTCAACTTCTGGGGCGGCGAGGCGGCAAGCGTGTCGAGCGTCGCGAGCCAGGTCCGCAGCACGATGCTGGTCACGGTGTTCGTCTTCGTCGGCATCGAAGGCGCGAGCGTCTATTCGCGCTACGCCAAGCGGCGCGAGGATGTCGGCATCGCGACCGTGCTGGGTTTCGTTGGCGTGCTCTGCCTGCTGGTGCTCGTCACCATCCTGTCTTATGGCGTGCTGCTGCGGCCGGACCTCGCCGCACTGCCGACGCCCGCGATGGCCGGCGTGATGGCCGCGCTCGTCGGCCCGTGGGGGCTGATCTTCATCAGCGTCGGGCTGCTGATCTCCATCCTCGGCAACTATCTCTCGTGGTCGCTGCTTGCGGCCGAAGTCCTGCATTCGGCGGCCAAGAACCAGACGATGCCCGCCTTCCTCGCACGCGAGAACGCCAACGGCGCGCCGGCGGCAGCACTGTGGCTGACCAATATCGTCATCCAGGTCTTTCTGCTGGTGACGTGGTTCGCCGAGTACGCGTTCACACTCGCGCTGAAGATGACGAGCGCGATGACCCTCGTTCCCTACCTGCTCGTCGCGGCCTACGGCTTCAAGCTCGCCTGGACCGGCGAGACCTACGAAACCGATACGCCCGGTGCACGGAACCTGGACCGGGTGCGCGGCGCGATCGCGACCGTGTATGCCTTGGGCATGCTCTATGCAGGGGGCCTGAAGTTCCTGCTGTTGTCGGCGGTGCTGTACGCGCCGGGCACCGTGCTTTACTTTCTTGCGCGGCGAGAGCAGAAAGCGCGGATCTTCACGCTCCCGGAGATGTTCGTCTTCGCTGCGCTGGTGGTTGCCGCGATCGCTGCCCTGTTCGCACTCGCCTCGGGTGCCATCACCGTGTAGCACGGCCGCGCTGGACTGGCGGGCCGTTTTGATTTCTCATGGAGTACTGGTATGACGCGCTATCTCTACATCGCCCTGATCGTGATCTTTGCAGGCATCGTCCTGCTGTTCAAAATCCAGAACATGGAGTCGGTGACCGTGTCGCTGTTCTCGATGAGCGTCACGCTGCCGACCTCGGTGCTGGTGCTGCTCGTGTACGTGCTTGGGATGTTCACCGGTGGCTTCGTCCTCGGTCTGCTGCGCACGTGGACGAACAAGGCCACCATGCGCTGAACCGCTTTCCAACTTCATCACTTCAAGAAAAGGAAATCCAATGAGCAACTTCTGGGACCTGATCCAACTCCTGCTGTCGACCTTCGTCCTCATCGTCTACCTGCTCATCCTGTTCCAGATCATCGGCGACCTCTTTCGCGATTCGGAACTGGGCGGTGGCTTCAAGGTGCTGTGGATCATCGGCCTGATCATCCTTCCGGGGCTGACAGCGATCGTCTACATCATCGCGCGCGGCCGCGGCATGGCGGAGCGGCAGCGCGCCAGCCTGGCGCGCGCCAAGTCCGACACCGATGCGTACATCCGCAACGTGGCCGGCAAGTCGCCGGCGGAGCAGATCGCCGATGCGAAGGCGCTGCTCGATGCGGGCACGATCAACCAGGCCGAGTTCGAGAAGCTCAAAGCGAAAGCCTTGAGCTGAACGCTTCCGAGGCGCGGCACTCGCGAATATCCCTTCGCGACAGAAGCCAGCCGATCCGGGTAAAGATCGCGGGATGGTTCCGTTCTCGATCCTCGATCTTTCCCCCATCGTCGAAGGCGGCGATGCCGCTCAATCGTTCCGCAACTCCCTGAGCCTCGCGCAGCATGGTGAGAAGCTCGGCTTCCAGCGCTACTGGCTGGCCGAGCATCACGGCATGCCTGGCATCGCGAGCGCCGCGACGGCCGTGCTGCTGGCATTCGTCGGCGCGGGCACGTCGACCATCCGAATCGGCGCCGGCGGTGTGATGCTGCCCAACCACTCGCCGCTGGTGATCGCCGAGCAGTTCGGCACGCTGGAGTCGCTCTACCCGGGCCGCGTCGACCTCGGCCTCGGCCGCGCGCCGGGCTCCGACCAGCGCACCGCGCAGGCACTGCGGCGCGACCTCCAATCCGATTCCGATCGCTTTCCGCAGGACGTGATCGAGCTGATGGACTTCATGTCCAAGGAGCCGCGCCAAGCGGTGCGCGCCGTGCCCGGCATGGGGTTGGAAGTGCCGGTGTGGATCCTCGGTTCGAGCACCTTCGGTGCGCAGCTCGCGGCGCATCTTGGCCTTCCTTATGCCTTTGCCTCGCACTTCGCGCCGCAGCAGCTCATGCAGGCGATCCGCATCTATCGCGAAACTTTCAAGCCCTCGGCGCAACTGGCGAAGCCTTACGTCATGCTGGGCTTCAACGTGTTCGCCGCCGACACCGATGAAGAAGCCCAGTTCCGCGCGACCTCATGGCAGCAGGCCTTCGTCAACCTGCGCAGCGGGCGCCCCGGCCGCCTGCCGCCACCGGTGGCCGGCTATCGCGAGCGCGTGGGCCCGGCCGAGAACGCGCTGCTCGATTCGGTGCTGTCGTGCTCCGCGGTGGGTTCGCGCGACACGGTGCGAGAGCGCCTGCAGGCATTCATCGACCAGACTGGCGCGGACGAGCTGATGATCACCTCGCAAGTCTTCGATCACCAGGCGCGACTGAAGTCCTACGAGATCGTGGCTGGCCTGCGCAGCGAGATCACCGCCAGGGCCTGAACGCGATTTCCCCGACGCGGGCACCGGCTTGGCGGGGCTGAGACAATCCCAGCCCTATGAAAAAGCAGCGCATCGTGGTGGGCCTGAGCGGCGGAGTGGACTCCGCAGTCACGGCGCACCTGCTGAAAGAGCAGGGCCACGAGGTGGTCGGCATCTTCATGAAGAACTGGGAAGACGATGACGACAGCGAATACTGCTCGTCGAACATCGACTTCGTCGACGCCGCCAGCGTGGCCGACGTGCTGGGCATCGAGATCGAGCACGTCAACTTCGCGGCCGACTACAAGGACCGCGTCTTCGCCGAGTTCCTGCGCGAATACCAGGCGGGCCGCACGCCGAACCCGGACGTGCTGTGCAACGCCGAGATCAAGTTCAAGGCCTTCCTCGACCATGCCATGCGCCTGGGCGCGGAGAAGATCGCGACCGGCCACTATGCGCGGGTGCGCTTCAATGAGGCGAAGGGCCGGCATGAGCTGCTCAAGGGCCTCGATCCGGCGAAGGACCAGAGCTACTTCCTGCATCGGCTGAACCAGCAGCAGTTGTCAAAGACCTTGTTCCCGGTCGGCGAACTGCGCAAGACCGAGGTGCGCCGCATCGCAGACGAGATCGGTCTGCCCAATGCAAAGAAGAAGGACTCGACCGGCATCTGCTTCATCGGCGAGCGGCCGTTCCGGGAGTTCCTGAACCGCTACATCTCGAAGGAGCCGGGCCCGATCCGCGACGAGCGCGGTCGCAAGATCGGGGAGCACCAGGGCCTGAGCTTCTACACGCTGGGGCAGCGTCAGGGGCTGGGCATCGGCGGCATCAAGGAAAAGGGCGCGCAGCGCGGCGGCGGCGAGCACGCGCCGTGGTTCGTGGCGCGCAAGGATGTCGAGAACAACACGCTGTGGGTGGTGCAGGGGCACGACCATCCGTGGCTGCTGTCGAATGCGCTGGAGGCCGATGACGCGAGTTGGGTCGCCGGCGAAGCGCCTGCGCAGGGCGCGTATGCGGCGAAGTCGCGCTACCGGCAGGCGGACTCGGGCTGCGATCTTGCTGATGGTGCGAACGGCGTGTTCCGGCTTGACTTCGCGGAACCGCAGTGGGCCGTCACGCCAGGGCAATCGGCAGTGCTCTATGACGGCGAGGTCTGCCTGGGCGGCGGCGTGATCGCGAAGGCCGTCGGCGGCTAGGCGTCCGGCGCTGCCACCGAATCGTCGAGGTGGATCAGGTCGAGTGGATAGCGCTTGCCCGCAAGGAAATCCTCGACGCACTGCAGCAGGAGTGGGCTGCGATGTCGCTCGCGGCTCGCGCGGATTTCATCGGCGGTCATCCAGAGCGTGCGCACGATGCCTTCGTCGAGCTGGCGATCGGCTTCGAATGCGCCGAGCGTGCCAGTGAAGGCGAAGCGCATGTAGGTGATGTCTTCCGCGCGTCGGGTGCGGGCCATGTAGACGCCCAGCAGTGCGGTCGGCGTGAAGTGGTGCGCCGTCTCTTCGAGCGTCTCGCGGATGCATCCCTCGGCCGGCGATTCACCCGGATCGAGATGGCCTGCGGGCGTGTTGAGCATCAGGCCGTCGGTCGTCTCTTCCTCGACGAGCAGGAAGCGGCCGTCCTTCTCGATCACCGCTGCCACCGTGACATTGGGCTTCCATCGCTCTGCCATGTGCTTGCTACTCCTGGGTTGGTGCCAGTGCTTCGAGTTCGGCCGCGGTGGGCTTCGGCAGCACCAGCGTGACGGTGCAACCTGCTCCCTCGGCGCTGTCGATCTCGACCGTTCCGCCGTGTCGCTGCGCCACAGTTCGCACCAGCAATAGCCCCAGGCCGACGCCGTGGACTTCGGGGTGCGCCTTGTGATGCAGGCGATGGAAGGGCTGGAAAAGCTGCGACTGTAGCTCGACCGGAATACCAGGGCCGTGGTCGCGGAACGCGATCCGCCAGTGCCGGTCTTGCTCGTGCACCGCACATTCGAGATCGGCGCCCCGCGGCGAGTACTTGAGCGCGTTGCTCAGCACGTTGGTCAGCGCGCGCATCAGCAGCGTGCGGTCGGCGATGCACAGCGCTTCTTCCGGTGCGGCCGTCAGCAGCATGCGCACCTGCTGTTTCCGGGCATGAGCCCATCCGTCGTCGATCGCCTGCTGCACCAGCGCGACGATGTCGAGTGCTTCGGGGTGGAAGCGCTCAGCCTCGGCGCGCGCGAGGTTGACGAAGCCGTCTGCCAGCTCCAGCCCGGTTCGTGCCTTGCGCTCGATGCCTGCAAGCAGGTTCTCGAGGTTCACGTCGGGCGTTTGGCGGGCCAGTTCGAGGATGGTCAGGATCGAGGCGCTGGGCTCGCGTGCGTCGTGCGAGATGAAGCGGAGCGCTTCGTCGCGCTGGCTCTGCGCGCGGCGCAACTCGGTGATGTCGACCAGCGCGATCACCCAGCCGGCATGGGCGTTGTCGGCATTGAAGAAGGGCACGCAGCGCAGCAGAAGCGTGCGCGCCTGCGCATCCACGCATTCGCCAGTGATGGGCTCCGGCTCGGCGAGCAGCGCGCCGGGCGGCATCATCGGCGCCCCTGTAGTGCGACGGCGGATGCCTGCCATTAGGGCGTGCGCATCGGCACCGATCATTTCCGAGCCATCGCGCGCCCAGTAAGCCAGCGAGGCGGCGTTGGCGAGCACGACGTGGCCGGAGGGGTCCAGGGTGATCGTGGCGTCGGGAAGGTGGTCGATGACGTCGCGGACAAAGCGGTGCATGTCGCGCATGCTGTCGACGGCGGCGCGCGTGGCTTCCATCTGGCGGTCGAGGAAGTCCCCGGCGATGCCCTTCGGCGCCGCAGCCGGCCGGCGGCCCATGTCGCGCAGGATGGCGGCGGTGCCGCGCTGCAGATGCCGCACTGCGGCCGACAGGCGCATGAGACTCCACAGCGGATAGAGCAGCAGCAGGCCGGTGACGCCGGCCGCCGGCGCGAAGAGCACGCCGATCGACGGCCGCCCGAGGTGGATGCCGAGCTGCAGCGCGAGCATGGCGCCGATCAGCGCGATCACGCCCAGCGGCCGCAGCCAGAGGACGCCGAGGAGCGCAACGGCCAGTGGCGCCAGATTGAACAGCAGGTCTTGCCACGGCTTCGCGATCACGACAGCCCGTCCATCGGTCAGGGTCTGCAGCACGTTCGCAAAAACCTCGACGCCGGACATGAGGCCCGGCACATCGGGCGAGGTGTTGGCATGCACGTCCCCCAGGCTCGGCGCGGTAGCACCCACCAGCACGTAGCGGTTGCCGAACACGTCGGGCGGTACCTTGCCTTGCAGTACGTCGATGTACGAGACGGTCGTGAAGCGTCCCGGGCCGCGTGTGAACAGCAATACCCGCTGGTCGCTGCGCAACCAGGGGCCGGACATCGGCGTGGGTGTCGGCGGCGGCGGTTCGGCGTGGCCGAGCGCCGCATCGCGCAACGCGAGCGCAAAGTGCGGGCGCATGCGGCCTGCGAAGCCTTCGTACAGGTAGACACTGCGCACGACGCCGTCCTGATCGAACGCAAGGCGCGTGTGGCCGATGCCCGTGGCGGCCTCAGCGAGAACTGGCGCGGGGACCCACTCCAGCAGCTGCTGCGACTTCAGTGTGCTGACGGACGCCGGCAGCACTGTGCAGCGGCTGTCGCGGATCGCCTGCGCAAGCGCGGCGTCGT
Source organism: Variovorax sp. Sphag1AA (assembly GCF_014192575.1). Classification (GTDB taxonomy): domain Bacteria; phylum Pseudomonadota; class Gammaproteobacteria; order Burkholderiales; family Burkholderiaceae_C; genus Variovorax. Next base: position 512,057 of record NZ_JACHYC010000006.1, read on the forward strand.
CATCGGGGTGTTCGGTGTCCGGCCCGATCAGTCTCAGGTTCAGTCCGATGCATTTGGGCGATTGGGCGGCGATGCGGTCGAGCAATTCGGCGTGGGTCACGCGCCGCCATGGCCAGCGGCCGATGGCAGCGAGGCTTTTTTCGTCGATCGCGACGATCACGATGTCGTCCGAAGGCGGCGGCGCCAGCGCCGCGCGGGCGCTGTCCTGGAGAAGCTGGTCGACGCGCGGGAGCGGCTGGGTCAGGCTGAGGAAGGCAACGAGCGTGACCAGGCCGATCGAAAGGAGCACCCACGGTCCACGGCGACGCAACCAGCCCTGCAGCGGCGTGAGCTTCGCTGCAGCGTGGCCGGGGTCCTGCCGGGAATCGGTGCCGCCCTTCCGGTGGGCGGCGCCGTTCATTTCGACCTGTCGCCAGTCAAGGGCCCGAGCGGGCTCAACGGGTCGAGTGGATCGCCGCCGGTGCACTCCAGCCGATAGCCGAGGCCGTACACCGCTGACAGCAGGAAGCCGTTGGAAGGCACCAGATCGAGCTTGCCGCGCAGGCGCGAGATGTGGGTGTCGAGGGTGCGTGAGGGGGAATCCTTGATCTCGCCCCAGATGGCCTCGCGGATGTGCTCGCGCGAGAGCAGGCGGCCCATGTTCTGGAACATGAGGAAGGCGAGGTCGTATTCGCGGTGGCTGAGCTCGGCAGCCTGCCCCCTGATGCGGAGCGTGTGCGTCGCGGCGCTGAACTGGTAGTCGCCGAACGTCAGGTCGGTGCCATGCAGCGCCGGATAGGAACGGCGCAGCAGCGCACGCACACGTGCCTGCAGCTCCCCGACGCGGATCGGCTTCACCATGAAGTCGTCTGCGCCGGCAGCGAGGCCTTCGACCATGTCCGCCTCTTCATGCCGGTTCGTCACGAACAGGATGGGGATTCGGCTGTTGAGGTCATCACGGATCCATCGCACCACGCGTGGGCCGTCCACGTCGGGCAGGCTCCAGTCGAGGATCAGCAGGTCGTAGCTCTGTTGCCGGAGATCGCGCAACAGGACCTTGCCTTCGGAGAAGGAATGGCACTCGTGGCCGATGTCCTCCATGGTGTGCCGGATGAGTTCGAGCTGGCACGGCTCGTCGTCGAGCGCTGCAATTCGCATTCCATTCCCTGTATCTTGTTTTGGCGCTGACCCGTCGACTTGCACGAGCCGCGCGAGCGTCAGTGTACTCATGGCCAGACGATTGGGGTTCACCATCCGGCGACCTGCTGCGCATGCTGAAATTGCTATGGATTTCGTAGCTGCGATGTCAATAAGGATGCGCCCTGAGCCGCATGTCCGTGCCGTGACAAAGGAGCGACTTCGGGGGAGCGTCTTCATGTAAGCTCGGGCGCCAATTCCAACGCTTCCCGAGGAGATTTCCCATGCTCATAGGCGTGCCGGCCGAAACTGCGCCAGGCGAAACCAGAGTGGCCGTCACGGCGGAGACCGCGAAGAAACTGGTGGCGCAAGGCCATACCGTTCGAGTGCAATCGGGAGCGGGCACGATCGCCAGCGTCACCGATGCGGCCTACCAGGCAGCGGGCGCGGAGATCACCGATGCTGCAGGCGCCTTCGGCTGCGAGATCGTGCTGAAAGTGCGCTCGCCCGACGAGCGTGAGATCACCCTCATGAAGCCTGCGACCGCGCTGGTCGGCATGCTCAACCCCTTCGACGCCGCGGGCCTGCAGCGACTGGCTGCAGCCGGCCTCACCTCCTTCGCGCTCGAAGCTGCCCCGCGCACCACGCGTGCGCAGAGCATGGACGTGCTCTCCTCGCAGGCCAACATCGCCGGCTACAAGGCCGTGATGATGGCCGCCGACAAGTACCAGCGTTTCTTCCCGATGCTGATGACCGCTGCCGGTACCGTGAAGGCGGCCCGTGTCGTCATCCTCGGCGTTGGCGTGGCCGGATTGCAGGCGATCGCTACTGCCAAGCGGCTCGGCGCGGTCATCGAGGCTTCGGACGTGCGTCCCTCGGTCAAGGAGCAGATCGAATCGCTCGGCGGCAAGTTCATCGATGTGCCGTATGAGACCGCCGAAGAGAAGGAAGCCGCAGAAGGCGTCGGCGGCTATGCGCGCCCGATGCCCCCGAGCTGGCTCGATCGCCAGAAGATTGAAGTCGCCAAGCGCGTGGCACTGGCTGATGTGGTCATCAGCACCGCGCTGATCCCCGGCCGCGCCGCACCGACGCTGATCACCGAAGACATGGTCAAGTCCATGAAGCCAGGCTCGGTCATCGTCGACATCGCCGCCGGCAAGGGGCCTGTCAATCCCGATGGTGGCATCGGCGGCAACTGCCCGCTCTCCGAAGCCGACAAGACGGTGGTCAAGCACGGCGTGACGATCATCGGCGAGACCAACCTGCCCGCGCTCGTAGCGGCCGATGCTTCCTCGCTCTATGCGCGCAACGTGCTCGACTTCCTCAAGCTCGTGCTGCCGAAGGAGGGTGGGCTCAAGATCGACCTCGAGGACGACATCGTCGCCGCCTGCCGCATGACGCAGGACGGCCAGGTCACGAAGAAGTAAACGAACGACGAGAACCCCGAGGAGAAGAACCCATGGATCCCGTTTCCCATACCGTCATCAACCTGATCATCTTCGTGCTGGCCATCTATGTGGGCTATCACGTGGTGTGGACTGTCACGCCGGCGCTGCACACGCCGCTGATGGCCGTGACCAACGCCATTTCCGCGATCGTCATCGTGGGCGCCATGCTCGCTGCTGCACTCACCGAATCGACGCTCGGCAAGACCATGGGCGTGCTCGCCGTCTCCTTGGCGGCGGTGAACGTCTTCGGCGGCTTCCTGGTCACCCGGCGCATGCTGGAGATGTTCAAGAAGAAGGACAAGAAGGCAGCCCCTGGCGCCGAGAAGGCGGAGGGCCACTGACATGTCGATGAACGTCGTCACGCTGCTCTATCTCGTCGCCAGTGTCTGCTTCATCCAGGCGCTCAAGGGCCTCTCGCATCCGACCACTTCCATTCGCGGCAACATCTTCGGCATGGTCGGCATGGCCATCGCCATCCTGACGACCGCGGCACTGATCGTGCAGCTCTCGGGCGGCAAGGCCATTGGCATGGCCTGGGTGCTGCTGGGACTCGTCGTCGGCGGCGGCTACGGCGCGTATCGCGCCAAGACCGTCGAGATGACGCAGATGCCCGAACTGGTGGCCTTCTTCCACAGCATGATCGGCTTGGCGGCCGTCTTCATCGCGGTGGCGGCGGTGGTCGAGCCCTGGGCCTTCGGCATCACGCCGGCGCCGGTGGCTGCGGCCGTGGGCGTGCAGACGCCCGAAGGCGCCGCGATCATCGACGGCTTCCTGCGCTACGCGATTCCTGCTGGCAACCGGCTGGAGCTCTTCCTGGGCGCGGCCATCGGCGCGATCACCTTCAGCGGCTCGGTCATCGCCTTCGGCAAGCTCTCGGGCAAGTACAAGTTCCGCCTCTTCCAGGGCGCGCCGGTGCAGTTCAAGGGCCAGCACATGCTGAACCTGATCCTCGGGCTCGTGACCATCGGCCTGGGCCTGGTCTACATGGCCACCGAGAGCTGGTTCGCCTTCCTGCTGATGGTGATCCTGGCCTTCGTGATGGGCGTGCTGATCATCATCCCGATCGGCGGGGCGGACATGCCGGTGGTGGTGTCGATGCTCAACAGCTACTCGGGCTGGGCGGCCGCCGGCATCGGCTTCAGCCTGAACAACGCGATGCTGATCGTGGCCGGCTCGCTGGTGGGCTCTTCGGGTGCGATCCTGAGCTACATCATGTGCAAGGCGATGAACCGCTCGTTCTTCAACGTGATCCTGGGCGGCTTCGGCGGCGAGGCGGCTGCAGCGGGTGCCGGTGGCGCCAAGGAGCAGCGGCCGGTCAAGAGCGGCAGCGCGGACGACGCGGCCTTCGTGCTCAGCAATGCCGAGACGGTGATCATCGTCCCGGGCTATGGCCTGGCGGTCGCCCGGGCGCAGCACGCGGTCAAGGAACTCGCGCAGAAGCTCACCGAGCATGGCGTGACGGTGAAGTACGCGATCCACCCGGTGGCGGGCCGCATGCCGGGCCACATGAACGTGCTGCTCGCCGAAGCCGAAGTGCCCTACGACCAGGTCTTCGAGATGGAAGACATCAACAGCGAGTTCGGCCAGGCCGACGTGGCGATCATCCTGGGCGCCAACGACGTGGTGAACCCGGCAGCCTTGCAGAAGGGCACGCCGATCTACGGCATGCCGATCCTGGAGGCCTACAAGGCCAAGACGGTGATCGTGAACAAGCGAAGCATGGCCGCGGGCTATGCGGGCCTGGACAACGAACTGTTCTACATGGACAAGACCATGATGGTCTTCGGCGACGCCAAGAAGGTGGTCGAGGACATGGCAAAGGCCATCGAGTAACGCGGCCGCCATCAAAACCACAACGGGCCGCAGAGATTCGCGGCCCGTGCCGCTTGGATACGTCAAGTTACGATAGCGGCAATTTTTCCTATCGAGATTCTGGAGACTTCAACGTGACTGACCGCCCCTGGCTTTCGAGCTATCCGCAAGGCGTGCCTGCCGACATCGACGCTTCGCACTACACCTCGCTCGTCGGGCTGATGGAGGAGAGCTTCACCAAGTACGCCGATCGCACGGCCTACAGCTTCATGGGCAAGGACGTGAGCTACGCGGAGGTCGACCGCCAGAGCCGCGCCTTCGGGGCGTATCTGCAAGGCATCGGTCTCGCCAAGGGCGATCGCGTCGCGGTGATGATGCCGAACTGCCCGCAGTACCCGATCGCAGTCGCGGGCCTGCTGCGTGCGGGCCTCATCCTGGTCAACGTCAACCCGCTCTACACCCCGCGCGAACTGGAGCACCAGCTCAAGGATTCCGGCGCCAAGGCCATCGTGCTGATGGAGAACTTCGGCACCACGCTGCAGCAGTGCCTCGCGCACACGCCAGTCAAGCACATCGTGCTGGCCTCGATGGGCGATCGGCTCGGCATGTTGAAGGGCGCGATCGTCAACTACGTCGTGCGCAACGTGAAGAAGCTGGTGCCCGCGTACAGCCTGCCCGGCGCGGTGCGCTTCAATGACGCGCTCGAGAAGGGCGCGACGCGCAAGCTGCAGGCGCCGGCGCTCGGTCCCGATGACGTCGCGGTGCTGCAATACACCGGCGGCACCACTGGCGTCTCGAAGGGTGCGGTGCTCCTGCATCGCAACGTGATCGCGAACGTGTTGCAGTCCGAGGCGTGGAACGATCCGGTCATGCAGAAGGTGCCGGCCGGCGAGCAGCCGACGAGCGTCTGCGCGCTGCCGCTGTATCACATCTTCGCGTTCACGGTCGGCATGATGCTGTGCATGCGCACCGGCGGGAAGCTGATCCTGATCCCCAATCCGCGCGACATCGCGACAACGCTCAAGGAACTGTCGAAGCACACCTTCCACAGCTTCCCGGCGGTGAACACGCTGTTCAATGGCCTCGCGAACCATCCCGACTTCAACACCGTCAACTGGAAGAACCTGAAGGTCTCCGTCGGCGGCGGCATGGCCGTGCAAGGCGCGGTCGCCAAGCTCTGGCTCGAGAAGACCGGCTGCCCGATCTGCGAAGGCTATGGCCTTTCGGAAACCTCGCCCTCGGTCACCTGCAACCCGACCACTAGCATTGCCTACACCGGCACCATCGGCGTGCCGTTGCCGAGCACCTACGTGAAGCTGGTCGACGACGACGGCAACGAAGTCGCGCCCGGCCAGTCCGGCGAACTGGCGGTGATGGGGCCGCAGGTGATGGCCGGTTACTGGCAGCGTCCCGACGAGACCGCCAAGGTCATGACCGCCGACGGTTACTTCAAGACCGGTGACGTCGCAGTCGTCGATGAGCGCGGCTACTTCAAGATCGTCGATCGCAAGAAAGACATGATCCTCGTGTCGGGCTTCAATGTGTATCCGAACGAGATCGAGGACGTCGTCGCACAGATTCCGGGCGTGCTCGAATGCGCGGCGGTCGGTATTCCCGACGACAAGACCGGCGAAGCAGTGAAGCTCGTGATCGTCAAGAAGAACCCCGATCTCACTGAAGCCGAGGTGCGCGCGTTCTGTCACGACAACTTGACGGGTTACAAGCGGCCGCGCGTGATCGAGTTCCGCACCGATCTGCCCAAGACGCCTGTCGGAAAAATTCTGCGCCGCGAGTTGCGCGACACCAAAAAATAAGGGTTCCGCCGGGGACGAGACCCGGCATCGCTCTTGCATATTGGGTGATGAATGTTCCGCTTCATCGTCACGCGTGCGAGCCTGCTCGTGCCGACCTTCATCGGCATGACCTTGCTCGCCTTTTTCCTGATCCGGCTGGTCCCCGGCGACCCGATTGAAACGCTCGCCGGCGAGCGCGGCATCGACCCTGCGCGCCATGCTGTCCTGCTGAAGGAATACGGGCTCGACAAGCCGCTCCTCACGCAATACGGCATCTACATCGAGCGCGTGCTGCACGGCGACCTAGGCAAGTCGGTGATCACGCAGGAGCCGGTGATGAGCGAGTTTCTCGCGCTCTTTCCGGCCACTGTCGAGCTCGCGATCTGCGCGGTGCTCTTTGCACTGCTGCTGGGCATTCCGGCGGGCATCATCGCGGCGGTCAAACGCAACTCCGTGTTCGACCACGGCGTGATGGCGACATCGCTCACCGGCTACTCGATGCCGATCTTCTGGTGGGGCCTGCTGCTGATCTTGTTCTTCTCGGTGCAGCTCGGCTGGACGCCCGTGTCGGGCCGCATCGCGGTGCAGTACTACATCGAGCCTGTCACCGGCTTCCTGCTGATCGATTCGCTGCTGTCGGATGACAAGGGCGCTTTCTTCTCGGCGGTACAGCACCTGATCCTGCCGGCGATCGTGCTCGGCACCAACACGCTTGCGGTCATCGCGCGCATGACGCGCTCAGCCATGCTCGAAGTGCTGGGCGAGGACTACATCCGCACCGCCCGCGCCAAGGGTCTCGCACCGATCCGGGTGGTCGGCGTGCATGCGCTGCGCAACGCGCTGATCCCGGTGGTGACGGTGATCGGCTTGCAGGTCGGCGTGCTCTTCACCGGCGCGATCCTGACCGAGACCATTTTTTCGTGGCCGGGCGTGGGCAAGTGGCTCATCGAGGCTATCGCCCGTCGCGACTATCCGGTGCTGCAGGGCGGCATGCTGCTGCTCGGCGTGATCGTGATGCTGGTCAACGTGCTCGTCGACCTCGCGTACGGCCTTATCAATCCGCGTATCAGGCAGGCACGATGAGCTCGGTGGCTGTTCCTTCCAACAAGAGCGCGCCGCCCGGCCCGTGGCGCGAGTTCTGGATTTCGTTTTCCGCCAATCGCGGCGCGGTGATCGGTCTCGGCGTCATCGTGCTTCTGCTGCTGGTAGCGCTCTTCGCGCCATGGATTGCGCCGCATGCGCCCAACCAGACCGACAGCAGCGCCTTCCTGCGACCTCCTGCATGGCAGGCAGGTGGCTCCATCACGCATCTGCTCGGCACCGACGCCATCGGTCGCGACGTACTTTCACGGTTGATGTATGGCGCGCGACTGTCGTTGTCGATCGGTGTCGCGGTGGTGGCGATCTCGGTCGCAGTCGGCATTGCGCTCGGCATGGTCGCTGGCTTCTTCCGCGGCATCCTCGAGATCGCGATCATGCGGCTGATGGACGTGATCCTCACGCTGCCGAGCCTGCTGCTCGCCATCGTGATCGTCGCGATTCTGGGACCGGGACTCATCAACGCGATGCTCGCCGTTGCGATCGTGGTGTTGCCGCACTACGTGCGCATCACGCGCGCGGCGGTCATCTCCGAAGTCTCGCGTGACTACGTCACTGCCGCGCGCGTGAGCGGCGCCGGCACGCTGCGCCTGATGTTCAGCGAAGTGCTGCCCAACTGCGCCGCGCCGCTCATCGTGCAGGCCTCGCTCGGTGTCTCGACTGCGATTCTTGATGCGGCCGCACTGGGCTTCCTCGGCCTCGGTGCGCAGCCGCCTTCACCGGAGTGGGGAACCATGCTCGCCGATGCACGTGAATTCGTGTTGCGTGCATGGTGGGTCGTCACCTTCCCTGGCCTCGCGATCCTCGCCGCCGTGCTTGCGTTCAACCTGCTGGGCGACGGCTTGCGCGATGCGCTCGATCCCAAACTCAAGCGATAGCCATGGCACTCCTCGACATCCGTGATCTCCACGTGGAGTTCCCTTCGCAGGGCGGCACGCTGCATGCGGTCGATGGCGTGAGCCTCAGGCTCGAAGAAGGCGAAGTGCTCGGCATCGTCGGCGAATCGGGTTCGGGCAAGAGCGTCACGATGATGGCGCTGATGGGCCTCATCGGTTGGCCCGGCCAAGTGCGTGCGGAGCATCTGCGCTTTGCGGGGCACGACCTGCTCGGCTTGACCGACAAGGCACGTCGCGGCCTCGTCGGCAAGGACATCGCGATGATCTTCCAGGAGCCGACGACCAGCCTCAACCCGTGCTTCACGATCGGCTGGCAGCTCATGGAAACCATCCGGCTGCATCTGCGTCTCGACAAGCGCGAAGTGAAGAAACGCGCGATCGAGCTGCTCGAACAGGTCGGCATCCCGGCTGCTTCGTCGCGGCTCAACAGCTATCCGCATCAACTCTCAGGTGGCATGAACCAGCGCGTGATGATCGCGATGGCGATCGCGTGCAATCCGCGTCTCCTGATTGCCGACGAGCCGACCACCGCGCTCGACGTCACCATCCAGGCGCAGATCCTCGACCTGCTGCGCACGCTGCAGAAGGAGCGCGGCATGGGGCTCGTGCTCATCACGCACAACATGGGTGTGGTCAGCGAGATGGCGCAGCGCGTGGCCGTGATGTATGCCGGCCAGCTGATGGAAGAGCGCAGCGTGGACGATCTCTTCGCGATGCCGCAGCACCCGTACACCGCCGCGCTACTTGCTGCGCTGCCCGAGCGCGCGACCGGCGAGCAGCGACTGGCGACCATCGCCGGCGTGGTGCCTGGCGTGCATGACCGGCCGGCGGGTTGCCTATTCGCGCCGCGCTGTGCCTATGCCACGCCGCATTCGCACGCCGTGCGTCCCGAGCTGCGCGAATGGCTCGGCGGACAGGTGCGCTGTCACTATCCGCTCGGCGAGCGGGATCGGGATGCGCACCGTCTGCGGGATGGCGGCCAGGTCGTGGAGTTCGTGCGATGAGCGAGGTCGTGGTCGAGGCGAAGGACCTGCAGCGCGTCTACACCGTGCGGCGCGGTTTGTTCCATGCGCCGGCGCATCTGCAGGCCGTCGGCAGCATTTCCTTCAAGCTGGAGAAGGGCCGCACGCTCGCAGTGGTCGGTGAATCGGGCTGCGGCAAGTCGACGCTCGCGCGCATGGTCTCGCTGATCGAGAAGCCCACGGCCGGCTCGCTGACGCTGGTGGGGGTCGATGCGGTTCATCCGCCCGCTGACCGCAAGCGCGAGCTGCGCCGCGCGGTGCAGCTCGTGTTCCAGAACCCCTACGGATCGCTCAATCCGCGCAAGAAGATCGCGACGGTGCTCGAGGATCCGCTGGCCATCAACACCACGCTCGGCAAGGCGGAGCGCGCCGCAAAGGCGCGCGAGATGCTCGCGCGCGTCGGCCTGCGGCCCGAGTACGCGAACCGCTATCCGCACATGTTCTCCGGCGGGCAGCGGCAGCGCATCGCGATCGCGCGTGCGCTCATGCTCGGTCCGCAGTTGCTGGTGGCCGACGAGCCGGTGTCGGCGCTCGACGTGTCGATCCAGGCGCAGGTGCTGAACCTGCTCGCGGACTTGCAGGCGGAACTCGGGCTTTCGTACCTCTTCATCTCGCACGACCTTGGCGTGGTGCGTCACATCGCGCATGACGTGCTGGTGATGTACCTGGGCCATGCGGTCGAGCAGGGTCCGAAGGCGCGCATCTTCGCGCGGCCGCTGCATCCCTACACGCAGGCTCTGCTGGCGTCGACGCCGGGCCTGGCCGAGCAGCGCATCGTGCTCAAGGGCGAATTGCCATCGCCGCTTTCGCCGCCACCGGGCTGCGTGTTCAACACCCGCTGCGCTCATGCCACCGAGCGTTGCCGCGCCGAGCGCCCGTTGCCGCGTCTGCTCGACGAGCGGCTGGTGGCTTGCCATCACGCCGAAAAGTTTCTGGATGGCGTGGCCGTGGGCCACGTCGACCATTCCCCGCCCGCCGTTGCGCGGATTCAACCCTGAAGGAGCAGAGTCTCATGTCCCACATCTCCAAACTCTCGCGCCGTCTGCGCGCCGCCTCGCTGCTGGCGCCGACCGCGCTCGCGCTGGCTTGCGGCGCGGCGTCGGCGAAGACGCTGGTCTTTTGCTCCGAGGGCAGTCCCGAGAACTTCTATGCGGCGGTGAACACGACGGGCACGTCGTTCGACGTCACCACGCAGGTCTACAACAACCTCGTCGAATTCGAGCGCGGCGGCACCAAGGTCGTGCCGGGCCTTGCAGAAAGCTGGACCATCTCGCCCGATGGCACCGAGTACACCTTCAAGCTGCGCAAGGGCGTGAAGTGGCACAACACCTCCAAGAGCTTCAAGCCGACGCGCGACTTCAATGCCGATGACGTGATCTTCATGATGGAGCGGCAGTGGAAGGAAAGCGACCCCTACTACAAGGTCACGAGCACGAATCACTCGTACTTCAACGACATGGGCATGCCCAAGCTGCTGAAGTCCATCGATCGCATCGACGACTACACGGTGAAGTTCGTGCTGAACAAGCCGGAGGCGCCTTTCCTTGCGAACCTCGCAATGCCGTATGCCGGCATCCAGTCGAAGGAATACGCGATCGCGATGCTCAAGGCCGGCACGCCCGAGAAGGTCGACCAGGACCCGATCGGCACGGGCCCGTTCTATCTCGTGCAGTACCAGAAGGACGCGATCGTCCGCTTCAAGGCCTTCCCGCAATACTGGGGCGGCAAGGCCAAGATCGACGACCTCGTCTTCGCGATCACGCCCGATGCCTCGGTGCGCTGGGCCAAGCTGCAGAAGGGTGAATGCCATGTGATGCCGTATCCCAACCCCGCAGACCTGGATGCGATTCGCAAGGATGCGAATGTGCAGGTGCTCGAACAGCCCGGCCTGAACGTCGGCTACCTCGCCTACAACACGACCAAGAAGCCATTCGATGACGTGCGCGTGCGCAAGGCGATCAACATGGCGATCAACAAGAAGGCGATCATCGACGGCGTTTACCTGAGCACCGGCGTCGCGGCAAAGAACCCGATCCCGCCGACGATGTGGTCGTACAACGACTCGGTCAAGGACGATCCGTACGATCCCGAAGCCGCGAAGAAGCTGCTCGCGCAGGCGGGCTATGCGGACGGCTTCACGACCGATCTGTGGGCGATGCCGGTGCAGCGGCCTTACAACCCGAACGCGAAGCGCATCGCCGAGCTGATGCAGGCCGATCTCGCCAAGGTCGGCGTGAAGGCCGAGATCAAGTCCTTCGAATGGGGCGAGTACCGCAAGCGCATGCAGGCCGGCGAGCACCAGATGGGCATGCTCGGCTGGACCGGTGACAACGGCGACCCGGACAACTTCCTCTACACCTTGCTCGGTTGCGCGTCGGCGCAGTCGAACGGCAGTAACGTGGCGAAGTTCTGCTACCAGCCGTACGAAGACCTGGTGGTGAAGGCCAAGAACGTGCCGAAGCAGGCGGAGCGCGACGAGCTCTACAAGAAGGCACAGGTGATCTTCAAGGAGCAGGCGCCGTGGTTCACGATCGCGCATGCGGTGCAGCTGAAGCCTGTGCGCAAGGAAGTGGTCGACTTCAAGCTGAGCCCGTTCGGCCGCCACACCTTCTACGGCGTTGATATTAAGTAAACCCCCAGCCTCGCCCACTTCGTGTGGCTCTGCACCCCCTTGCAGGGGGCAACCCCGGCGGCCCGGCCAAGCCGGTTCCGCGGGGTTTCCCGCTTGGGCCAGTGATGGCGCGCTTCGATGAATGATTCTGTGATCGCGCCCATCGCCATCGTCTCGGCGATGCACGAGGAGCTGGGCGCCTTGCTCGCGCAGATGCCGGACGAGCAACGCATTCCGGTTGGCGGACGCGACTTCTGGGTGGGCCATCTGCAGGGACAACTCATCGTCGCGGTGCTGTCGCGCATCGGCAAGGTGGCGGCCGCGACGACTGCTACGGTGCTGCTGGAGCGCTTCGGCGCACGGGCCGTTGTCTTCACCGGGGTCGCTGGCGGGTTGGCGCCCGGCGTGGACGTCGGCGACGTGGTGGTGGCGACGCGACTGCTCCAGCACGATCTCGATGCCTCGCCCATCTTTCCGAAATACGAAGTGCCGCTGACCGGTCATGCGCGCTTCGCGGCCGACACGGAAATCAGCGACGCACTCGCCGTCGTGGCCGCTGACGTGTTGGCCGATCCGGTGACGCTGCTCGGCGAGAAGGTGGCTGACGACTTTGCGCTGAAGGCACCGAAGGTTCACCGCGGCTTGCTGATCAGCGGCGATCGCTTCGTGTCGACCGCCGCCGAAAGCGAAGCGCTGCGCCGTGACCTGCCCGATGCGCTTGCGGTGGAAATGGAAGGCGCGGCCGTTGCGCAGGTCTGTCACGACTTCGGCGTGCCGTTCGCGGCAGTGCGGACCATCTCCGACCGCGCCGACGACGCGGCGCACGGCGACTTCACGCGCTTCGTCTCTTCGGTGGCGAGCCGCTACAGCCTCGCCCTGGTCAGCGCCTGGCTAGCAACTCTCTCGGAGCCATAAGACGCTCAAGTCATCGTGTACCAGGGCACCCGCGGAACCGGCTACGCCGGGCCGCCGGGTGCGCCCCCTTGAGGGGGTGCAGAGCCACACGAAGTGGGCGAGGCTGGGGGTGGGCTACTTCAACCAGCCTCGGCGGCGGAAGTACCACATCGGGACCAACGCGCTGGCGACCATCAGGCCGATCGCAAATTCGTACCCGAACGACCACTCGAGTTCCGGCATGAACTTGAAGTTCATGCCGTAGACGCTGGCGATCAGCGTCGGCGGCAGGAGCGCGACGCTCGCGACCGAGAAGATCTTGATGGTCTTGTTCTGGTTGATGTTGATGAAACCGACGGTTGCATCCATCAGGAAGTTGATCTTGTCGAAGAGGAAGGCGGTATGGCTGTCGAGCGATTCGATGTCGCGAAGAATCTGCCGCGCTTCCTCGAACTGCTCGGCATTGAGCATGCGGCTGCGCATCATGAAGCTCACGGCGCGGCGCGTGTCCATGACATTGCGGCGGATGCGACTGTTCAAGTCTTCCTGCCGCGCGATGAGGCCGAGCACCTCGCCGGCCAGTTCATCGCTCACGTTGCCCGACAGCACTTTCTTGCCGGCCAATTCCAGTTCGTCGTAGATGTTCTCGAGCGTGTCGGCCGAATATTCCGCGTCGGCGTCGAACAGCTTCAGGAGCACTTCCTTCGCGTCCTCGATCAAGCCGGGCGCGCGGCGCGCGCGCATGCGAACGAGGCGGAACACCGGCACGTCCTCGTCGTGGATCGAGAACAGCACGCCACGGCTGCGCAACTCGGTGTTGTGCTGATTGAGGATGAAGGCGACGCGCACCGAACGCGGGTTCTCGGCGTCATCGATCAGGAAGTCGCTGCGGATGTGGAGTTCGCCGTTGTCTTCCTCATAGAAGCGCGCGGATTCCTCGATGTCCTCGTCCATCGCGTCTTCAGGGATGGACAGGCCGTAGTACTGCTTGATCCAGCGCTTCTCCTCGAGGGTCGGCGATTCGAGATCGACCCAGATCGGCTGGAACTTGGACAGCTCCTCCAGCGCCTCGATCTCTTCCTGGACGAGGCGGCCATTGGCGAGCGTGAAGATGTTGAGCATGGCTCACTCCCTGTGAAAGTCTGGCGGTATGGCGAGTGGGGTGGGGCGCTTTCAATCCCCTCGCCGGCAGTGCGTCAGAAGGGGAGTGAAAGCTGCCGAGACGGGACGATTTCCATCGAAAAACTCCGGTTTTGCAGCGAGGCGCGATTATGTCATCGGGTTGTTACCAAGGCATCGCGACCTCTGGATAAACATCCAGTACAGTTGCGCTCGATGTCGAGCGTCGCGACCCCCTTGATCCACAGCCCCGAAGAGCGGCTTGCCGAGGCGCTCGCGCAACTCAACGACGCACAGCGCGCGGCAGTGCAGCATGGGCTCGATGCCGCGCTCGGCGATGCCGCGCGAGACGAACGCCCGCTGCTGGTGATCGCCGGCGCCGGTTCGGGCAAGACCAGCACATTGGCGCATCGGGTGGCCAACCTGATCGCCCGCGGAGCGGATCCACAGCGCATTCTTCTGCTGACCTTCTCCCGCCGTGCTGCGCAGGAAATGGAGCGCCGCGCCGGCCAGGTGCTTGTGCGTGTATTGGGCCTGCCCTCGCAATCACCGCCGGCATTGCCGTGGGCCGGCACCTTCCACGGCGTGGGTGCGCGGCTGCTGCGCGAGTACGCCGCGCAGATCGGTCTGGACGAGAACTTCACCATCCACGACCGCGGCGACGCCGAGGATCTGATGGGGCTCGTGCGCAACGACCTTGGGCTATCGACCTCCGCCCGGCGGTTCCCGCTGAAGGGCACCTGCGTCTCGATCTATTCGCGCACCGTGAACACCTGTGCACCTCTGGCGGAAGTACTCAAGCAGGCGTTCCCGTGGTGCGCGGAATGGGAGACCGAACTCAAGCGGCTCTTCGGCGCTTATGTCGAAGCCAAGCAGCAACAGCACGTGCTCGACTATGACGATCTGCTGTTGTACTGGGCCGAGATGATGTCGGAGCCGACGCTCGCACGGCAGGTCGGCGAGCGGTTCGATCATGTGCTGGTGGACGAATACCAGGACACCAATCTGCTGCAGGCGGCCATCCTGCGATCGCTCAAGCCCGACGGTCGTGGCGTGACGGTGGTCGGCGACGATGCGCAGTCGATCTACTCGTTTCGCGGCGCAACGGTACGGAACATCCTCGATTTTCCGGAGCACTTCAGCCAGCCGGCGCGCATCGTCACGCTCGAGCGCAACTACCGATCGACCCAGCCGATCCTCGATGTGTCGAATGCGGTAATCGCCGCGGCGGCAGAGCGCCATGCCAAGACGCTCTGGACCGACAAGCCATCGGCGGGCCAGCCGCAGCTTGTGCTGGTGGCGGACGAGGCCGCGCAGGCGACGTGGGTCGCCGATCGTGTGCTCGCGCACCGCGAGGGCGGGCTGGCACTCAAGTCGCAGGCGGTGCTGTTTCGCACATCGACCCATAGCGCCGCGCTCGAACTCGAACTGGCCCGGCGCAACATCCCGTTCGTCAAGTACGGCGGACTCAAGTTTCTCGAAGCGGCGCATGTGAAGGACATGCTCGCGGTGCTGCGTTTCGCGCAGAACCCGCGCGGGCGCATGGCCGGGTTCCGGGTGACCCAGCTCATCCCGGGCATCGGCCCGGTCACGTCTGCAAGGCTGCTCGATGCCATGGATACCGCGGCCGATCCGGGCGAGGTCGTGCGCTCCTTCGTGCCGCCTTCCCAGGCGCAGGCCGAATGGGCGCGATTTGCGGAGGCCTATGCCGCGCTGCGCCAGCCATCGCTTTCGTGGCCAGCCGATATGGAGATCGCCCTGGCGTGGTATCTGCCGCATCTGGAGCGCCTCTACGACGACTCAGGCGTTCGGCGCGGCGATGTGGAGCAACTTGCCCGCCTCGCGGCCGGCTACGGGTCGCGCGAGCGCTTTCTTACCGAGCTGACGCTCGATCCGCCCGAAGCCACCAGCGACCGCCCGGGGCCGCCGCTGCTCGACGAGGACTACCTCATCCTTTCCACCATCCATTCCGCCAAGGGTCAGGAATGGACGTCGGTGCACGTGCTGAACGTGGTCGACGGCTGCATACCCGCCGACGTGGCGCAGGGCGCGCAAGAGCTCGAGGAAGAGCGCCGGCTCCTGTACGTCGCCATGACGCGGGCGCGCGATCACCTGCACCTGCTCGTGCCGCAGCGCTTCTATGTCACGCAGCAGGCGGTTCGCGGCGATCGCCATCTGTATGCCGGTCGCACCCGGTTCATCACGGCGGCCGATGCGAAACGCTTCGAGCAGGTGACCTGGCCGCCACCGCCGCCGCGCGCGCCGCATGTTCCTCCGCCCGCGGCAACGATCGATCTCCTCAGCCGTATGCGCGCCGCCTGGCGTTGAGGCAGGGCGCGGCCCTTCGGTCGGCGTGGTCGTATTTCCCCGGTCTTGACACGTTGACTGGGCTTCCGGATGGGCTGCGATGTCCTGTGTCTCCGGGCTTTTCTGCTATCGATTTCATAGCGATTTCACGCCGTGAATTCGACGTGGATCAAGCATATGTGGCGAAGGCATTGCAATTCGATGACAGCCTGTGCATAGTGAACCGACCTTCCCGCATTTGCTTGTCTTCCCTCTCTTCTCTCCCCACACCCCCCTTGATTTCCCCCGGTCGCGTCTCCCAACTGGAGACACGGCTATTTCCCCAACCGTCAATTTCCAGGAGGTCATTCATGAATTTGACGATCAGCGGTCACCACCTCGACGTCACCCCCGCGCTGGACAACTACGTTAGGAACAAGCTGAGTCGGATCAACCGCCACTTCGATCAAGTCGTCGACGTAAAGGTGATCCTCACGGTGGAAAAGCAAAAGGAAAAGGAACGCCGGCAACGTGCCGAATGCAATATTCACGTCAAGGGCAATGACATGTTCGCGGAAGCGAGCCACGCTGATCTCTACGCCGCAGTCGACGAACTGGTCGACAAGCTCGACAGACAGGTCGTCCGCCACAAGGACCGCCTGCAGGATCACCATCACGCAGCACCCAAGCGTGTGATGTAGTTGCAGCCTTCGGGCAAATACTCTTGCGGGCCGCTTTCAAGCGGCCCTTTGCTTTTTGCGGGCTGGGTGCATAATCGCCCCCGCCCCGCATCAACATGAACCGACTCGCGTCCATCCTGCCGCCCGCTCAAGTGCTTGTGAGCGTCGACGCCACCAGCAAGAAGCGTGCTTTTGAAGAAGCCGGCCTGCTGTTCGAAAACCTGCATGGTCTCGGCCGCGCCCTCATCACCGACAGCCTCTTCGCGCGCGAGCGCCTGGGCTCCACCGGCCTGGGTCATGGCGTAGCCATCCCGCACGGCCGTATCAAGGGTCTCAAGTCGCCGATGGCGGCTGTGTTCCAGCTCGCTAACCCCATCGGGTTCGACGCGCCGGACGAGCAACCGGTCGTCCTGCTCATCTTTCTGCTCGTGCCCGAGGCAGCGACGCAGAAACACCTTGAGATACTTTCCGAGATTGCCGAGCTGCTCAGCGACGCGAACCTGCGCGAGCAGATCAAGTCGAGCACCGATGCGGCGGCGCTGCACGCGCTGATCGCCGGCTGGCAATCCGCCCAGGTCGCCTGAAGCAGTGCTGCCCGACCGGGTCGCTGCTTCGTCCTCCTCGCTCCACTGGAATCCGTCGCCTCTACGGGCAAGCCCGTGCTTGGCGCCGCTCGTCCGCGGCCGCTAGTGCCCCATACTCTGCGCCATCATGAAGCCCACAGTCATCAGCGCCGACGCCATGTTCGAGGAGTTCCGGGGTTCGCTCCGGTGGGAATGGCTGGCGGGTCTGGGGGCCTCGGAGCGCCAGTTCGACCCCGACGTGATCAGCCGGGCCCAGTCCGCGGCGGATCTGGTGGGTTATCTCAACTACATCCATCCTTACCGGGTGCAGATCCTCGGCGCCCGCGAGGTGGCCTATCTCACGCGGGGCACGCACGAGGACTGCGTGCGGCGCATCGCCCGTATCGTCACCCTCGAGCCGCCGATGCTGGTTCTGGCGGACGGTCAGCCGGCGCCTGACGAACTCCTCTCGATCTGCGAGCGCGCTCAACTGCCGCTTTTCGCGACGCGCGAATCGTCGGCCTTCGTGATCGACCTGCTGCGGGCTTACCTATCGAAGCACTTTGCCGAGCGCACCTCGATGCACGGCGTGTTCATGGACATCCTGGGCCTCGGTGTGATGATCACGGGCGAGTCGGGCCTCGGAAAGAGCGAACTCGGCCTTGAGCTGATTTCGCGCGGCAACGGCCTCGTCGCGGACGATGCGGTCGATCTCTACCGCATCAACCAGACCACGCTGGAAGGCCGCTGCCCCGAGCTGCTGCAGAACCTGCTCGAAGTGCGGGGCATCGGCCTGCTGGACATCCGGGCGATCTTCGGCGAGACCGCGGTGCGCCGGAAGATGCGGCTCAAGCTGATCGTGCACCTCGTGCGCCGCGACAGCTTCGAGCGCGACTACGAGCGGATGCCCTCGGCGCCGCTCACCCAGGACGTTCTGGGCATCCCGGTCAGGAAAGTGATCATCCAGGTGGTCGCCGGCCGCAACATCGCCGTGCTGGTGGAAGCGGCAGTGCGCAATTCGATTCTGCAATTGCGCGGCATCGACACCTACGCCGATTTCGTCGCCCGCCACCACAAGGCCATGGAAGCCGCGAGAGACGACGACTGACTCGCTGGGGTTATCTTTTGCTAGTGCACTCGGCGCACAGGCCGTACAGGGACATGGAGTGATCCTGCAGGATCCAGCCCTTGTCCTTCGCGATCATCTGCTGCCGCCGCTCGATCTCGGCGTCGTAGAACTCCTCGACCCGGCCGCACGACGTGCAGATGAGGTGGTCATGGTGCTTGCCCTCGTTCAGCTCATAGACGGCCTTGCCGCTCTCGAAATGGCTGCGTTCGAGGATCCCGGCCTGCTCGAACTGCGTGAGCACACGGTAGACCGTGGCCAATCCGATGTCGGAATGGTCGTTGAGCAGCACGCGGAACACGTCTTCGGCCGTCATGTGGCGTTGCCCGCCGTTCTGGAAGATCTCGAGGATCTTGAGGCGTGGCAGCGTGGCCTTGAGGCCGGTGTTCTTGAGTTCGTCGATATTGCTCATGAGTCTTCCCTGCGGCCAGCCCGGAAAAGGGGCTTCAGAGGCCAACCGCTACAATGATTTGATCATATCGTCCAACCCCTTTTCCATGCCTGCCATTCCCCAACGCCGTCTCTGGCCGCTTGCTGCCGCCGTCGCGGCAAGCCTGGGCCTCGGCGCTTGCAGCAGTGTCAACAACAGCGCGCGCAATGCGCTGTACGCGGTCACTCCCTACAAGATCGAAGTGGTCCAGGGCAATTTCGTGTCCAAGGAGCAAGTCGAGGCGCTCAAGCCCGGCATGACGCGCCAGCAGGTGCGCGAAATCCTCGGCACCTCGTTGCTGACCGATGTCTTCCATTCCAACCGCTGGGACTACGTCTTCACGATCCGTCGCCAGGGCGTCGAGCCGCAGCAGCGCCGGCTGACCCTGTACTTCAACGGCGAGGTGCTCGATCGCTTCGAGGGCGATCCGATGCCGAGCGAAGAAGAGTTCGTCGCCACGCTCGACACCCGGCGCCGCATCGGCAAGGTGCCCCAGCTCGAAGCGTCGGAAGACCAGCTCAAGAAATACGAGCCCAGCGACAAGGACAAGGCAAAGGACAAACCGTCCGACAGCGAGCCTGCCGCATCGACCGCGCCGCTGCCGGCTGCGTATCCTCCGCTCGAATCGCGCTGATCCGCGCACGCCGGTCCAGCGACCGGCGTGATCCCCCGAATCTGCATTTCCGAGGTCGAGACTCGTGACTGCCAATCCCACTTCCTCTTCCTCCCTCCGCCGCGTCGCCGTTGCCGGTGCTTCCGGGCGCATGGGCCACATGCTCATCGAGGCCGTGCGGCAATCCGGCGATTGCCAGCTGGCCGGCGCGCTCGACATCGCCGGCAGCAGCGCCATCGGCACGGATGCCAGCGCCTTCCTGGGCGCGCCGAGCGGCGTCCCGATCGTTTCCGATCTGCGCGAGGGGCTGAAGAACGCCCAGGTCCTGATCGACTTCACCCGGCCCGAAGGCACGATGGCGCATCTCGCCGTGTGCCGCGAACTCGGCGTGCAGCTCGTGATCGGCACGACCGGCTTCAGCGATGCGCAAAAAGCCGAGATCGCCGCGGCCGCCAAGGACATCGCGATCATGTTCGCGCCCAACATGAGCGTTGGCGTCAATGTGACCTTGAAGCTGCTCGAGATGGCCGCCAAGGCGATGTCGACCGGCTACGACATCGAAATCATCGAAGCGCACCACCGCCACAAGATCGACGCGCCTTCGGGCACCGCCCTGAAGATGGGCGAGGTGATTGCCGATGCGCTCGGCCGTGACCTCAAGCAGTGCGCGGTGTACGGCCGCGAGGGCGTGACCGGCGAGCGCGATCCTTCGACGATCGGCTTCGCGACCATCCGCGGCGGCGACATCGTCGGCGACCACACAGTGCTGTTTGCCGGCACCGGCGAGCGCATCGAGATCTCGCACAAGTCCTCCAGCCGCGCCGGCTACGCGCAGGGCAGCCTGCGCGCGGTGCGATTCCTGGCTGACAAGCGCGCGGGCCTCTTCGACATGTTCGACGTGCTGAACCTCCGCTGACTATCGCATGAGCGTCATCGAGCTGCTTGCGCACGGTGACGGCGTCAGCCGTTCGGTGGCGATTCTCCTGCTGGTCATGTCGATCTCGAGCTGGGTCGTGATCCTCTGGAAGGCCTGGCTGCTGCGCGGCGGCACGCGCGACGTGGTCCGCAGCATCGCCGCGTTCTGGCAATCGCCGTCGCTCGGCGAGGCCGAGTCCAGTCTCAAGTCCTTCGATCGCGCCGAGCTGGTGCTGCCGGCGGTGAGCGCGGTTCGTCATCTTGCGGTGCAGGCCGATGGCGGCACGCTTGGCGGAGCGGTGAATCGCACCCAGCGTGTCACGCGTGTCCTGCGCGACGCGCTGCATGCGGCGCTCCGGCGCCTGCAATCCGGCCAGATCCTGCTTGCGACCGTGGGGGCGACCGCGCCCTTTGTGGGTCTTCTGGGCACCGTCTGGGGCATCTACCGCGCACTGGTCGGCATTGCCGGCGAAACCGGCGGCTTCACCATCGACAAGGTCGCCGGTCCGGTCGGCGAGGCGCTGATCATGACCGCCTTCGGCCTCGCGGTCGCGATCCCTGCCGTGCTGGCCTACAACGTGTTTGGGCGCGTCGTCGGCCGTATCGAGGCCGAACTCGAAGGTTTTGCGCACGACCTGCTCGGCATGCTGGGCGAGCCGGAGGTCTGAGCCATGGCCTTCGGTCGCACGTCGCTCGGCAGCACGCCCACCGGCGGGCGCTCGATCGGCGCGGGCGGACAGCGACCGCTGTCGGACATCAACGTCACGCCGCTGGTGGACGTGATGCTTGTGCTGCTGGTGATCTTCATCATCACCGCGCCGCTGATGGCGAGCTCGATCAAGCTCGATCTGCCGCGCACCGATGCCGGCAAGCCCAACGAGACGCCCAAGTTCGTGAGCCTCGTCGTCGATGCGTCGGGCAAGGTATTCCTCAACGAGCAGCCGGTTTCGAACGATGAACTCGCGGCCGGGCTCGCCAAGGCGGCCGCCGACAGCCGCGACACCGAAGTCCAGCTCCGCGCCGACCAGGCCGTGCCCTACGGCAAGGTGGTCGAACTCATGGGCATCGCCAACAAGGCGGGGCTGAGCCGCATTGGCTTCGTGACTGAAGCGCCCCCACCCAAGTAGCCAGCCGCCGGCGAAGCCCGGCGCGTTCGGGAAACACCGCGGAACCGGCTTGGCCGGGCCGCAGGTGTTGCCCCCTGAAAGGGGTGGAGAGCGACACGAAGTGCGCGAGCCTGGGGGTTAGCTCAGCTGCACCGGCTTGGTGTGCCAAATCTGGTGTGCGTACTCTGCGATCGTCCGGTCCGACGAAAACGCCCCCATCCCCGCCACATTGAGGATCGCCATGCGCGTCCACGCTTCCGGATCGCGGTAGAGCGCATCGACCTTGCCCTGCGCCTCGATGTAGCTGGCGTAATCGGCCAACAGAAGATAGTGGTCGCCCCAGCTCACCAGCGCGTCGAAGATCTCGTGATAGCGCGTCGGCTCGGCCGGGGAGAACAAGCCGTCACGGATGCTGTCGAGCACACGCTGCAGTTCCGGATTGGCCTCGTAGTAGTCGCGCGGCTGATAACCGCTCGCGCGAATCGCCGCCACCTGCGGCGTGGTGTTGCCGAAGATGAAGAAATTCTCCGCGCCGACGTTCTCGCGCATCTCGACATTGGCGCCGTCGAGCGTGCCGATGGTCAGCGCACCGTTGATCGCGAACTTCATGTTGCCGGTGCCGGACGCTTCGGTGCCCGCGGTCGAAATCTGCTCCGACAGATCGGCCGCCGGCATGATCATCTCGGCCAGGCTCACGCTGTAGTTGGGAATGAACACCACCTTGAGCAGCCGGCCGACGCGCTCGTCATTGTTGATGGTGTGCGCGACGTCATTGATGAGCCGGATCACCAGCTTGGCCATGTGATACGCCGACGCCGCCTTGCCCGCGAACACCACCACGCGCGGCACATGGTTGGCCTCGGGCGCTTCCAGGATACGGTGGTAGCGCGTGATGACATGCAGCACATTGAGCAGCTGCCGCTTGTACTCGTGGATGCGCTTGACCTGCACGTCGAACATGGCGTCGGTGTCGATGTCGATGCGCAGGTGCTCGTCGATCCAGTTCGCGAGCCGCAGCTTGTTCTCGCGCTTGGCATGGCGGAAGGCGCGCACGAAGGCCGGCTGCTGTGCCATCGGACGCAGCACTTCGAGCTGCATCAGGTCGCGCCGCCAGCCGCGGCCGATGCGCGTGTCGAGCAGCGTCGCGAGCGGCGAATTGGCCTGGGCCAGCCACCGGCGCGGTGTGACGCCATTGGTCTTGTTGTTGAAGCGCTCGGGAAACAGCTTCGCGAAGTCCGCGAAGATCGATTGCTTCATCAGCTCGGAATGCAGCCCGGAGACGCCGTTGACCGAATGGCTCGCCAGCACCGCCACATAGGCCATGCGCACGCGCCGTTCGCCCGACTCGTCGATGAGCGACAGCCGGCGCATCAGTTCGACGTCATGGCCGCACGTTTGCGTCACGCTGGCGAGGAAGCGCGCGTTGATGTCGAACAGGATCTGGAGGTGGCGCGGCAGCACGCGGCCGAACATCTCCACCGGCCAGGTCTCCAGCGCCTCGTGCATCAGCGTGTGATTGGTGTAGCTGAACACCTTCTGCGTGTGCGCCCAGGCGATGTCCCACGGCAGGTCGTGCTCGTCCACGAGCAGGCGCATCAGCTCCGGCACGGCCAGCACGGGGTGTGTGTCGTTGAGGTGGATGCTGACCTGGTCCGGCAGATCGTCGAAGGTCGTGTGGTTGCGCAGGTAGCGGCGCAGCAGGTCCTGCACGCTCGCGCTGACGAAGAAGTACTCCTGGTGCAGCCGCAGCTCGCGGCCCGAGGGCGTGGAATCGTCGGGATAGAGCACGCGCGAGACGTTCTCCGAGTGATTCTTGCTTTCCACCGCCTCCATGTAGTTGCCGCGGTTGAAGGCCGAGAGATCGATCTCCTCCGTCGCGCGCGCCGACCACAGCCGGAGCGTGTTGGTCGCCTGCGTACCGTAGCCGGGGATGATGGTGTCGTAGGCCACCGCCAGCACGTCGTGCGTGTCGACCCACCTTGCCGCGCCGCCTTCGCCCCGCTGCACATGGCCGCCAAAGCGTACGCGGTAGGTCACCTCGGGCCGCTGGAATTCCCACGGATTGCCGCGTGTGAGCCAGTAGTCCGGCGTCTCGATCTGCTGGCCATCGACGATGCGCTGGCGGAACATGCCGTATTCGTAGCGGATGCCGTAGCCGATGCCGGGCACGCCGAGCGTCGCCATCGAATCGAGAAAGCACGCGGCGAGCCGCCCCAGGCCGCCGTTGCCAAGTGCCGCATCGGGCTCACGCTCGGCAATGGCCTGGATGTCCACACCGAAATCGGCCAGCGCCTGCTTCACGGTGCCCTGCAGTTCCAGCGCAAGCAGCGCGTTGGTGAAGGTGCGGCCGATGAGGAACTCCATCGACAGGTAGTACACGCGCTTCAGCCGCTGCGCGTAGATCTGGCGCGTGGTGGTCATCCAGCGCTCGACGATCTGGTCGCGCACCGCGAGCGCGGTGGCGTGCAGCCAGTCGTCCTGGCTCGCGGCGACCGGGTCCTTGCCGACCGCGTAGATGAGCTTGTTCGCGACCGCGCGCTTGAAGGCAGCCACGTCGCGATCGGGATGGTCGTACTTGAAGTCTTCGATGGTCATGGTGGGGCCGTGTGGTTTCGCGGGGGCGGGGTCAGCCGATCGCCTCGGCATAGACATCGAGATAGCGTGCGGCGGCGGTGCCCCAGTCGGCGGGGCGGCTCATCGCATTGGCGCGCACCGCCCGCCAGTCGGTCGGGCGTCGGTAGAGCGCGAAGGCGCGGCGGACCGCGCGGGCGTAGCCGGCTGCGTCGAAGGCATCGAAGGTGAAGCCGGTCGCGTCGCCGCTTGCCATGTCTTCAAGGGACGCATCGACCACCGTGTCGGCCAGCCCGCCGACGCGATGCACCAGCGGCAGGCTGCCGTACTTGAGGCCGTACATCTGCGTGAGTCCGCAGGGCTCGAACAGCGACGGCACGAGCGTCACGTCGCCGGCGGCGAACAGGCGATGTGCGAGCGGTTCGCTGTAGCCCAGCGTGACGCTGACCGAGCGCGGTGCATCGGTGGCGCGCTGCCGGAATGCGGCTTCGAGGTCGGCATCGCCGCTGCCCAGCAGTGCGAGTTGCCCGCCCTGCGCGACGAGGGCGTCGAGCCCTTCGAGGACGAGTCGCAGGCCCTTCTGCTCGGTCAACCGGCTGACCACCACGAAGAGCGGCGCGTCCGGCTGCGGTGCGAGGCCCAATTCTTCCTGCAGGGCGGTCTTGCAACGCGCTTTGCCGGGCATGCGCCGCGCTTCGTACCGATGCGCGATCAGCGTGTCGGTCGCAGGGTTCCAGACTTGATCGTCGACGGCGTTGAGGATGCCGCTGAGCACATGCGATCGGCTGCGAAGCAGGCCGTCGAGCCCGAAGCCCTGTTCTGGCATCTGGATCTCGTGCGAATAGGTCGGGCTGACGGTCGTGATCCGGTCGGCAAAGCACAGCCCGCCTTTCATGAACGACAACTGGCCGTGGAATTCGAGACCGTTGACGCTGAAGGCGGCCGGGGGCAGACCCAACTCGGAGAAGTGCCAGGGCGCGAACAGCCCCTGGTAGGCCAGGTTGTGCACCGTGAATACGCTGCCCACGCGCGGACGGCCATCGGGTTGCGCGAAGGCCAGGTAGGCCGGCGCGAGTCCGGCATGCCAGTCGTGGGCATGGACCAGTTCGGGGCGCCAGTGCGGGTCGAGGTCACGCGCCAGTTGCGCGGCCGCCCAGCCCAGCAGGGCGAAGCGCCGGTGGTTGTCGCCATAGGGCTGGCGGCTGGTGTCCTCGTAGGGATTGCCGGGGCGATCGTACAGCCAGGGCGCATCGATCACATAGGCTGGAATGGCCGGCGCACCATCGATCGGAATGCGGCCGAAGCGCAGGCGCACCTGTTCGCCCCACGGCGCGGTGAATTCGGCGACTGGCTCGGAATCGGCGATTCCCGCGACGATCGCCGGAAAGCCCGGAAGCAGCACGCGCACGTCCTGCCCGGCCGCCAGCAGCGCGAGCGGCAGCGCGCCCGCGACATCGGCCAGCCCTCCAGTCTTCAGCAGGGGAAACAGTTCGGCGCTGACCTGAAGAATCCGCATGCGTCGTTACTGGGGATAGCCGAGACGCTTGAGCATCTCGCGCGTGACGAGCACCACGCCGCCTTCGGTGCGTTCGAAGCGCGCGGTGTCGGCGTCGGCGTCTTCGCCGATCACCGTGTTCTCGGGCAGGATGCAGGCGCGGTCGATGACCACCTTGTTCAGCCGGCAGCCCTGGCCGATCTGCACGTCGGGCAGCAACACCGCCTCGTTGATCGTGCAGAACGAATGCACGCGCACGCCGGAGAACAGCACGGAACTGCTCACCTTCGAGCCGGAGACGATGCAGCCGCCGGAGACGATGGTGTTGACGGTCATGCCGTGCTTGCCTTCGCGGTCGAGCACGAACTTGGCCGGCGGGAGCTGTCGCTGGTAGGTCCAGATGGGCCAGTCGGTGTCATAGATGTCCAGCTCGGGGGTGATCGAGGCCAGGTCCAGGTTGGCTGCCCAGAATGCATCAATCGTGCCCACGTCGCGCCAGTAGGCCTTGGCGTCGCCGCCGCGCTGGGCGCGGGTCACGCACGACATGCCAAAAGGATGCGCCACCGCGCGCCCCTCCGCCACGGCGCGGGGGATGATGTCCTTGCCGAAGTCGTGGTCCGAGTCGGGGTCGGCGCTGTCTTCCTCGAGCATCCGGTAGAGGTACTCGGCGTCGAAGATGTAGATGCCCATGCTCGCGAGCGCCACATCCGACCTGCCGGGCATCGGGGGCGGGTCGGCGGGCTTTTCGAGGAAATCGACGATGTTGCGGTCGGTGTCCACCGCCATCACGCCGAAGGCCACCGCTTCCATGCGCGGCACTTCGATGCAGCCGACCGTGCAGCCGCGGCCGTGCGCGACATGGTCGGTGAGCATGATCGAGTAGTCCATCTTGTAGACGTGGTCGCCGGCCAGCACCACCACGTAATCATGTGGCGTGGAGCGTGTCCGGAAGATGTCGAGGTTCTGATAGACCGCATCGGCGGTGCCGCGGTACCAGTGCTCGTCGCCCACCCGCTGCTGGGCGGGCAGCACGTCGACCATCTCGTTGAGTTCGGCGCGCAGGAAGCTCCAGCCGCGCTGCAGGTGGCGCATGAGCGAGTGCGACTTGTACTGCGTGACCACCGCCATCCGCCGGATGCCCGAGTTGAGGCAGTTCGACAACGCGAAATCGATGATGCGGAACTTGCCGCCGAAGTACACCGCCGGCTTGGCGCGCCGGTCGGTGAGCTGCTTGAGCCGGGATCCCCGGCCGCCCGCGAGCACCAGCGCGATGGTGCGGCGAACGAGTTGATGGGCCTGCAGGTTCGGTTGCTCGATGTCGTTCATCATTTGCCTCCGTTTGTTGTTTCCCGGTGATTCCAGCCTAGCATTCCGGCGAGCGCTTGGCTCCTATGTTTTTGCGACCCAGAGGCTGCCGGGTGCGAGCGTCACGGTCTGGCCGAGCGGCAATGCCTCGGCGGTGTCCTCATCGCTTGCAAGCTGGCGCACCCAGGGGCCTCCATCCAGGTGGAAGGTGACCTCGGCGACTTCCGCGTTCACGAGCACGAGCCAGCTCGATGCAGGCGCCGGAGCGTCGAACAGGATCGCAAGCGCGTGCCGGTCGCGACGCTCCCAGTCAGCAGTGGTCATCGCCTGGCCTTCAGGCGTGTGCCAATGCAGCGTCGTCATTCCGGGCATTGCATAGACGGGCCACCACTGCGTACTGCGCAGGGGCGCGGCCTCGCGGCGCAAGGTGAGCAGGCGGGACACGTAGTCGGCAAGCTCGGCGTCGGCCAAGCCCCAGTCGAGCCAGGTCGTCTCGTTGTCCTGGCAGTAGGCGTTGTTGTTGCCGCGTTGCGTGTGCCCGAGTTCATCGCCTGCGAGCAGCATCGGCGTGCCCTGCGACAGCAGCAGCACCGCCAGCAGGACACGGCTGAGGCGCTTGCGTTCGGCGAGCACCAGCGGGTCGTCCGTTTCGCCCTCCACACCGCAGTTGCGGCTCAGGTTGTGCGCGTGGCCATCGCGGTTGTTTTCGCCATTCGCGAGGTTGTGGCGTTCGTTGTAGCTCAGCAGGTCTTGCAGGGTGAAGCCGTCGTGCGCGGTGATGAAGTTGACGCTCGCGGTGGGCGACCGGCGATCGTGGCTGAACGCATCGCTCGATGCGGTAAAGCGCTGCGCGAATTCGCCGAGCCCGACGCTGCGATGCAACCAGAAGCCGCGCTGCGCGTCGCGAAAGCGGTCGTTCCATTCGAGCCAGCCCGGCGGGAACTGGCCCAGGCAATAGCCCCCGGGCCCGATGTCCCAGGGCTCTGCGATGAGCAGCGTGCGAGCCAGCGTCGGGTCTTGCGCAGCAGCCGCGAGGAACGGAGCGCGCGGATCGAAATCGCCGTCCTCGCGGCGTTCGAGGATCGGCGCGAGATCGAAGCGGAATCCATCGACGCCGAGTTGCGTGACCCAATGGCGCAGCGCGTCCATGACCAGTTGCACCACGCGCGGCTCGGAGAGATGGAGGCAATTGCCGCAGCCAGTCCAGTTCTGGTAGAGGGCGCGATCGTCCGGGCGAAGGTGGTAGTAGAGCGGGTTGTCGATCCCGCGCAGGCTCAACGTGGGGCCGAGTTCGTCGGTCTCGGCGCTGTGGTTGAAGACCACATCGATCACCACTTCCATGCCGCGCGCGTGAATCGCGTCGGTCATCGCGCGGAACTCGCTCGCGGGCGTGGTGCCGGGGCGGCCGCTCCAGTAGCGTGCTTCGGGCGCGAACCAGCCGATGGGGCTGTAGCCCCAGTAGTTGCTGAGCCCGAGCTTGAAGAGCCTTTCTTCATCCGCGCGGAACTGCACTGGCATCACGTTCAACGTCGTGATGCCGAGCCGCTGCAGATGGTCGAGCACCGCGGGTTCCGCGAGGCCCGCATAGGTGCCGCGCAGCTCCGGCGGGACATCGGGATGCAGTCGCGTCTGGCCGCGAACGTGCAGTTCGTAGATCACGCGATCCCCGTCGGCGATGAGCGGCCGGGGCGAAGATGCAGCCGGCAGCGGTTCGACGACGCGCGCCTTGAGTGCGATCGACGCGTTGTCGCGTGCGTCGGGCCGGTTCGGGTCCGCCGGGTCGTGCCCGAGGAAAAGGTCCTCGCCACCATAGCGGCCCACCACCTCGCGCGCGTACGGGTCGAGCAGCACCTTGGCGGGGTTGAAGCGCAACCCCTCGTGCGGCGACCAGGGCCCATGAACGCGCCAGCCGTAGACAAGACCCGCTCGCGCATGCGGCAGGACGGCGTGCCAGATGCCGTTGGTCTGGGTGGTGACTTTGAGACGCTGCTGTTCGTGCTGACCGGTGGCATCGAAAAGGCACAGCTCCACCAGCGTCGCGCGCGGCGCTGCCAGCGCGAAGTTGACGCCGTGCGGCCCCGGCGTTGCGCCGAGTGGATAAGGGGTGCCCGGATGCAGCCCCGTCACGCCAGTACCCACATCAAGGTGCAGAGCGCGGGCAGTGTCAGCGTCATCGATTGCGGCCTTCCATGCCAGCGCAGCTCCTGCGTTTCGATGACACCATTGCCGAGTCCGCTTCCACCGTAGATCTGGTTGTCCGTGTTGATGATCTCGCGGTACTTGCCAGCAAGCGGCATGCCCAGCCGGTAGCCGTGCCGGACCATCGGGGTGAAGTTGCACACCGCGACGACGAAGCTGCCGTCGCCGGCGCGCCGCATGAAGGCGAACACCGACTGATCCGCATCGTCATGGCAGATCCACTCGAATCCCTGCGGTTCGCAATCGAGTTCGTGCAGCGCCGCGAAGTGGCGGTAGACATTGTTCAGGTCGCGCACCAGCCGCCGGATGCCCTGGTGCGAGGGCTGTTCCAGCAGGTGCCAGTCGAGGCTGCGGTCCGCGTTCCATTCGGCCCATTGGGCGAACTCGCTGCCCATGAACAGCAGCTTCTTTCCCGGATAGGCCCAGAGGTAGCCATAGAGGTTGCGCAACCCCGCGAACTTCTGCCAGTGGTCCCCCGGCATGCGGCTGATCATCGAGCCCTTGCCGTGAACCACTTCGTCGTGAGAGAACGGCAGCACGAAGTTCTCGCTGTGTGCGTACATCAGCCCGAAGGTGATCTGCCGGTGATGGTGCTTGCGATGGACCGGATCGATGCCCGCATAGCGCAGCGTGTCGTTCATCCAGCCCATGTTCCACTTGAAGTGAAAGCCCAGGCCGCCCTGTTCCGGTGGCCGCGTCACGCCTGGGAAGCTGGTCGACTCCTCGGCGATCGTGATCGCGCCAGGCCGTTCCACGCCGACGACATGGTTCATGCGCCGCAGGAAGTCGATCGCTTCGAGGTTCTCGCGGCCGCCGTGCGCGTTGGGAATCCATTCGCCTGCATCGCGGCTGTAGTCGCGATAGAGCATCGACGCCACCGCATCCACCCGCAGGCCATCGACGCCGTACCGCTCCAGCCAGTACAGCGCGTTGCCGACAAGATAGTTGCGCACCTCCGTCCGTGCGTAGTTGAAGATCAGCGTCTGCCAGTCGTTGTGAAAGCCTTCGCGCGGATCGGCGTACTCGTAAAGCGCAGTGCCGTCGAATTGCGCGAGCCCGTGCGCGTCGGTGGGGAAGTGGGCCGGCACCCAGTCGAGGATCACGCCGAGCCCGGCCGCATGCGCCGCTTCGACGAACGCGCGGAAATCGCCAGGGGTGCCAAAGCGCGAGGTTGGCGCGTAGAGGCCGATCGGCTGGTAGCCCCACGATCCGTCGAAGGGGTGTTCGCTGATGGGCAGCAGCTCGATGTGGGTGAAGCCCATGTCCCGCGCATAGGGCACCAGCGTGTCGGCGAGCTCGCGGTAGTCGAGCCACTCGTGGCCGTTCTTGCGCCGCCAGGAGCCCAGGTGCACTTCGTAGATGCTGATGGGCGCGTTGCGCGCGTTGGCCTGCACCCGGTTCGGCGGCACCTTGGCCGGTGCAGGCAGCGGCTGCACCACGCAGGCAGTGTCGGGTCGCAGCCGTGCCGAGAAGCCGAAGGGATCGGCCTTGCGCAGCACATGGCCCTGGGCCGAAAGAATCTCGAATTCGTAGCTGTCCCCCGGCGCGACATGCGGCGCGAAGATCTCCCACACGCCGCACTCGCGGCGCAGCCGCATCATGTGGCGGCGGCCGTCCCACTGGTTGAAGTCGCCCACCACCGAGACGCGGCGCGCGTTCGGCGCCCACACCGTGAAGGCGCAGCCGCGAACGCCGTCGATCTCGCGAAGGTGGGCCCCCAGTTGCTCGAAGGGGCGCAGGTGCGTGCCCTCGGCCAGCAGCCAGACGTCGGTGGCGCCGAGCACGAGCGGGAAGCGATACGGGTCGTCGAGCTGCGAGGTGTGCGTGCCCCAGTCGACGTGGAAGTGATAGCCGAGCCGGGCTTCCGAGGCAGGAACGAGTCCGGCGAAGAGGTCGCTGTCGCCTTGGCGGTCGAGCTCGGCCAGTGGCCAGCCCGAGCCCGATTGCATGACCGTCACCGACTTCGCGCCCGGCAGCAGGGCGCGGACGCGGAGGCCTTCGTCCGTCTCGTGCGGGCCGAGCGCGGCGAAGGGATCGCCATGTTCTGCGCGCATCAGGGCACGGACTTCGGCCTCAGGCAGCATCGAGCGGTACTCCGAAGAAGACGCCATATGGCGGCAGCGCGAGCAAGCCGCCTTCGATGCCAGTGTCTACTAAAGGCGCGCCTTCTGCCGGCGCAAGCCTGCGGGGCAGGTCGAGCGACACCGGCTGGTCGGAGAGGTTGAACACACCGTGCAGCGAGGCGTCGCCGTCATGTCGCTCGAACCAGAGCACCGTGTCCGGCACGCCGGGCGCATCGATGAAGCGCATCTCGCCTTTGCGAAGCAGCGGTTGCCGGCGACGCCAACGCAGCAGCGCTCGGCTGAAATTGAGCATCGAAGCCGGGTCGTCCGACTGCCGGTCGATCGCCAGCGGCAGGTGCATGTCCGAGACCGGCAGCCACGGCGTTCCACTGGTGAAGCCTGCGTGGTGTGCATCCGTGACCCAGGGGATCGGCGTGCGGGCGCCGTCGCGGCCCTTGAATTCGGGCCAGAAGGCGCGTCCGTAGGGGTCCTGCAGCAGTTCGAACGGCACTTCGGCCTCCGGCAGGCCGAGTTCCTCGCCCTGGTAGACGCTCGCACTCCCGCGCAGCGAAAGCAGCAGCGTGAGCCAGAGCCGGTCGCGGCGGGTGTCCTCGGTGCCGTTGGCGTTCCAGCGGGAGGCGACCCGCGGCACATCGTGGTTCGACACCGCCCAGCAGCCCCAGCCGCCGGTCTTCGCGAGCGCCTGGTCGAGCGCCTCGACCTGTGTGCGCAGGTGCGATGCGCTGTGCTCGCTGGTCAGAAGGCTGAAGCTGTAGGCCAGATGCAGGCGCTTGCCGCGTTCGGTGTAGCTGGCCATCACCGGCGGCGCGTTCTCGTCGCCCACCTCGCCGAGGCCCACCGCGCCGAACTCGTCGAGCACGGCGCGCAGGCGTTCGAGAAAGCGAAGGTTCTCCGGCTGGCTCTTGTCGTGGAGATGCTTCTGCATCGCGTACGGGTTGTCGGCCCGTACCGTGCTGACCAGGCCGCCGTCGGCCGGCGGGTTGTCGCGCAGCTGCGCGTTGTGGAACTGGTGGTTGCAGGCGTCGAAGCGGAAGCCGTCCACCCCGCGTTCGCACCAGAAGCGGACTTCGGCCAGCAAGGCGTCCTGCACCGCCGGGCAATGGAAGTTGAGGTCCGGCTGCTCCACGAGGAAGCTGTGCAGGTAGTACTGCCGCCGCCGCGAATCCCACTGCCAGGCGGAGCCGCCGAAGACCGATAACCAGTTGTTGGGCGGTGTGCCGTCCGGCCGCGGGTCGGCCCAGACGTACCAGTCGGCTTGCGGGTTGTCGCGACCGGCGCGGCTCGCGGCGAACCATGCGTGCTGGTCGGAAGTGTGGGAGAGCACCTGGTCGATGATGACCTTGATCCCCAGCGCGTGGGCGCGGGCCAGCATCGCATCGAAGTCCTCCAGCGTGCCGAACATCGGGTCGACCGCCCGGTAGTCGGCCACGTCGTAACCGAAATCCTTCATCGGCGACCGGAAGAAGGGCGACACCCAGATGGCATCCACCCCAAGTGCCGCGACGTGATCGAGCCGGGCGGTGATGCCCGGCAGGTCGCCGATGCCGTCGCCGTTGCTGTCCATGAAGCTGCGCGGGTAGATCTGGTAAATCACCGCGCCGCGCCACCAATCTTTGTCCATGCAGGTCCTCCCAGGCCCAAAAATGATTCTGCATGCAAAAAGCTGGCCCTCCGGGCTCGCGCACCACTTGGGTGCCTGGGATGGTTGCCCCTCTGAGTAGAGGAGCCCGAGCAGTACGACGGGGACGGGGCGGGGGGTGATAATCACGATCCCCCGGCCGCCTGGCGCCGGGGCTCGTTGCGAAGCCCGAATGAACCCCAGCTACAAACCCGCCGACGTCGAGTCCGCCGCCCAGGCTTATTGGACGGCCGCAGACGCCTATCGCGTGACCGAGGACACGCGCAAGAAGAAGTACTACGCCTGCTCGATGCTGCCGTACCCCAGCGGCAAGCTGCACATGGGCCACGTGCGCAACTACACGATCAACGACATGCTCACGCGCTACCTGCGCATGAGCGGCTACAACGTCCTGATGCCCATGGGCTGGGACGCCTTCGGGTTGCCGGCCGAGAACGCAGCGCTCAAGAACGGCGTGCCGCCGGCTGCGTGGACCTACGACAACATCAGCTACATGAAGGGCCAGCTCCAGGCGATGGGCCTGGCCATCGACTGGAGCCGCGAGATCGCGACCTGCGACCCGAGCTACTACAAGTGGAACCAGTGGCTGTTCCTCAAGATGCTCGAGAAGGGCATCGCCTACCGCAAGACGCAGGTCGTCAACTGGGACCCGGTCGACCAGACCGTGCTCGCCAACGAGCAGGTGATCGACGGCAAGGGCTGGCGCACCGGCGCACCGGTGGAACGTCGCGAGATCCCCGGCTACTACCTGAAGATCAGCGACTACGCCGAGGAACTCCTCGACCACACCCAGCACAAGCTGCCGGGCTGGCCCGAGCGCGTGAAGCTGATGCAGGAAAACTGGATCGGCAAGAGCGAAGGGGTTCGCTTCGCTTTCAAGCACAACATCAAGGACGACAAGGGCGAGCTGATCCAGGGCGGCCGCATGTACGTCTTCACGACGCGCGCCGACACGATCATGGGCGTGACCTTCTGCGCCGTGGCGCCGGAGCACCCGCTCGCGCTGCACGCCGCGAAGTCCGACGCCAAGGTCGCGGCCTTCATCGAGGAGTGCAAGAGCGGCGGTACCACCGAAGCCGAACTCGCCACGCAGGAAAAGAAGGGCGTACGCACCAGCCTCACGGTGACGCATCCGATCACCGAGGAGCAGGTGCCGGTCTGGGTCGGCAACTACGTGCTCATGAGCTACGGCGACGGCGCGGTGATGGGCGTTCCGGCGCACGACGAGCGCGACTTCGCCTTCGCGAACAAATACGGCATCGAGATCATCCAGGTGGTGCTTGTCGATGACGAGCCGCATTTCAACTACCACCGCTGGCAGGACTGGTACGCCGACAAGGAGCGCGGCGTCACCATCAATTCCGACAACTTCAGCGGCATGTCGTACACGGAGGCGGTCAAGGCTGTGGCTCATGCGCTCGAGGTGAAGGGCCTCGGCGAGATGAAGACGACCTGGCGCCTGCGCGACTGGGGCGTCAGCCGCCAGCGCTACTGGGGCACCCCGATCCCGATCATTCACTGCGAGCAGCACGGCGCCGTTCCGGTGCCCGAGAAGGACCTGCCGGTGGTGCTGCCCACGGATTGCGTGCCCGACGGGTCCGGCAACCCGCTGCACAAGCACGAAGGCTTCCACGCCGGCGTCGTCTGCCCGGTGTGCGGCAAGCCCGCCCGCCGCGAGACCGACACGATGGACACCTTCGTGGACAGCTCGTGGTACTTCATGCGCTATTGCGACCCGAAGAACGACGATGCGATGGTCGCGGGCGGCGCCGACTACTGGATGCCGATGGACCAGTACATCGGCGGCATCGAGCACGCGATCCTGCACTTGCTCTATGCGCGCTTCTGGACCAAGGTGATGCGTGACCTCGGCCTGCTGAAGTGCGACGAGCCCTTCAGCAAGCTGCTCACGCAGGGCATGGTGCTCAACCACATCTTCTATACGCGCAACGAGAAGGGCGGCAAGGACTACCACCCGCCATCAGAAGTCACGCAGGTGCTCGACGCCCAGGGCCGCATCACTGGCGGAACGCTGGCTGACGGTACCAAGGTCGAGTACGGCGGCGTGGGCAAGATGGGCAAGAGCGAGCGCAACGGCGTCGACCCGCAGGACCTGATCGAGAAGTACGGCGCGGACACCGCCCGGCTCTACACCATGTTCACCGCACCGCCCGAAGCGACGCTCGAGTGGAACGACGCCGCGGTCGAGGGCAGCTACCGCTTCCTGCGCCGGGTCTGGAACTTCGGCGTGGCGCTCGACGGCGCCGGCGCCAACAAGGCGATCGAGGGCAAGCCGGCCTTCGGCAAGGACGCGAAGGCCCTGCGCCACGAAGTGCACACCGTGCTGCGCCAGATCGACTACGACTACCAGCGCATGCAATACAACACGGTGGTGTCGGGCGCGATGAAGCTGCTCAATGCGCTGGAGGGCTTCAAGCCCGCCCAGCCGGACGCCGGTGACCGCGCTGCAGTTCGGGAAGCGATGGGCATCTTGCTGCGCTGCCTCTACCCGGCAACGCCGCACATCGCGCACCAGCTCTGGCACCAGCTCGGCTACGACAAGGAGATCGGCGAGCTGCTCGATGCACCGTGGCCGGTTGTCGACGTCAGCGCGCTGGAGCAGGACGAGATCGAACTGATGCTGCAGATCAACGGCAAGCTGCGTGGTTCGCTGCACGTGCCGGCGACCGCCTCGAAGCAGGAGATCGAAAAGATCGCGCTCGCCAGCGAAGCATTCGTCAAGCACGCCGAAGGCGCGACGGCCAAGCGCGTCATCGTGGTGCCGGGACGGCTGGTCAACGTGGTGGTCTGAAGGCGATGGTGCTGAACCAGCTTCGGTCGCGCCGCGGCCTTCTGATCGGCTTGTCCGGCGCGCTCGTGCTGGCAGGCTGCGGCTTCCAGTTGCGCAAGGCGCCTGAATTCCAGTTCAAGACCATCGCGGTCCCGGCCACGTCGTCGTTCGCGAACCAGGTGAAGCGCAATCTGCGGGCCACCGGAACGGTCCAGGTGTTGCCAGCCGAACAAGTGAAGGACGCCGAGGCGGTGCTCGAGATCCTCGCCGAGAACCGTGAAAGCGTGGTGATCTCGACCAACGCCGCCGGACAGGTGCGCGAACTCCAGTTGCGGCTGACCATCCGCTTCCGGGTTCGTGGCCAGGATGGCAAGGAATTGCTGGCGCCGACCGAGATCAGCCAGTCGCGCGACATCACCTACAACGAAACAGCCGCCCTCGCGAAGGAAGGCGAAACGGCGCTGCTGTATCGCGACATGGAATCCGACATCGCGCAGCAGATCCTTCGTCGCCTTGCCGCGGCGAAGGCCGCCTGAGCCGCTCCATGCAACTGGCGTCCGCGCAGCTTGCCGCGCACCTCGCCAAGCGGGTGGCGCCGCTCTACGTCATCCACGGCGACGAAGCGCTGCTGGCGCAGGAGGCGGCCGATGCGATCCGTGTTGCGGCGCGGGCGCAGGGCTATACCGAGCGCAGCGCCTACACCGTGGCTGGCGCGCATTTCGACTGGAGCGCGGTGCTCGCGGCAGGCGGATCGCTGAGCCTCTTCGCAGATCGGCAGATCGTCGAGATCCGCATCCCGTCCGGCAAGCCGGGCAAGGACGGCAGCGCGGCGCTCCAGCAGATCGCCGAAGCCGCCCAGGGCAACGACAGCACGCTCACGATGGTGATGCTGCCGCGCCTGGACAAGGCCACCCGCACCGGCGCGTGGTTCGGCGCGCTCGAAGGCAATGGCGTCAGCATCCAGGTCGACACGATCGAACGCGCCGCCTTGCCGCAATGGATCGCGCAGCGTCTCGCCCAGCAAGGCCAGCGCGTGAAGCCCGGCGAAGAAGGCCAGAGAACGCTGCAGTTCTTCGCTGATC
The DNA here is from genome assembly GCF_014192575.1 of Variovorax sp. Sphag1AA. GTDB lineage: Bacteria > Pseudomonadota > Gammaproteobacteria > Burkholderiales > Burkholderiaceae_C > Variovorax. The sequence goes on from NZ_JACHYC010000006.1 coordinate 548,751, forward strand.
GGGTCGAAGGCAACCTGCTCGCGGCGCACCAGGAAATCCAGAAGCTCGCGCTGCTGCATCCCGAAGGCGAACTGAGCTGGGAGCAGGTCGAGGGCGCGGTCAACAACGTGGCGCGTTATGACGTCTTCAAGCTCTCGGAGGCCGTGCTGGCAGGCAACCCGCAGCGCGTCTCCCGCATGCTCGAGGGCTTGCAGGCCGAGGGCGAGGCCGAGGTGCTCGTGCACTACACCATCGCCGAGGACATCCGCGCCCTGAAACGCGTCAAGGACGCCATGGCCGCCGGCAGGCCACTGCCGATGGCGCTGCGGGAGAACCGCATCTGGGGGCCCCGCGAGCGGGCTTTCGAGCGCGTGCTTCCCCGGTTGGACGATCGCGCGCTGGCTCGCCTGCTGCGCTCGGCGCACGTGGTCGACGGCATCGTGAAGGGCCTGAAGCAGCCCGACTGGCCGGCCGACAACTGGCAGGCGCTGCAGCGGCTGGCGCTGATGCTGTGCAGGAACTGTTAGCCCACCCCCAGGCTCGCGCACTTCGTGTCGCTCTCCACCCCCTTGCAGGGGGCAATCCCAGCAGCCCGGCCGAGCCGGTTCTGCGGGATTTCTGGGTTTGGCTGCGCCGGATTTGGGGGGCGGGTGACAATTGAGGGCTATGAACATGTTCAACGTTTCCGAGTACATGCAGACGCTGGGTCTGCAGGCCAAGACGGCGTCGGCCCTGATGGCCCGTGCGGATGCGGCCTCCAAGAACAAGGCGCTGAAGGCGCTCGCACGGCGCCTGCGCGAGGCGGGCAGCGGCCTGGCCGATGCCAATGCCCAGGATCTGGCCCGCGCCACCGCGGCGGGGCTGTCGGCGCCGATGGTGGATCGGCTCAAGCTCACGCCGAAGGTCATCGAAACCGTGGCCCTGGGCTGCGAGCAGCTCGCGGCGATGCCGGATGTCATCGGCGAAGTCATCGGTATGAAGCAGCAGCCGAGCGGCATCCGGGTCGGCCAGATGCGGGTGCCGATCGGGGTGTTCGGCATGATCTACGAGAGCCGGCCCAACGTGACGATCGAGGCAGCGAGCCTCGCGATCAAGAGCGGCAATGCGGCCATCCTGCGCGGCGGCTCGGAGGCCATCGAATCGAACAAGGCGCTTGCCCAGCTGGTGGCCGACGCGCTCTCTGAAGCAGGGCTGCCTGCAGCGGCGGTCCAGCTCGTGCAGACGACCGATCGCGAGGCGGTGGGCCAGCTCATCGCGATGCCCGCCTTCGTCGACGTCATCATTCCGCGCGGCGGCAAGGGGCTGATCGAGCGCATCAGCCGCGAGGCCAAGGTGCCGGTCATCAAGCACCTGGATGGCAACTGCCACGTCTACGTGGACGACACGGCCGAGCTCGACATGGCACTGCGCATCGTCGACAACGCCAAGACCCAGAAGTACAGCCCCTGCAATGCCGCCGAAGGCCTGCTGGTGGCGTCGTCGATCGCCGAGAGCTTCCTGCCCGAGATCGGCGCAATCTTCGCGGCCAAGGGTGTGGAAATGCGTTGCGACGCCGAGGCAGGCCGCATCCTGCGTGAAGGCCTGCGCAGCAGCGGCAAGGTGGTGGATGCGGTCGAATCGGACTGGTCGGAGGAATACCTGGCCGCCGTCATCAGCATCAAGGTGGTCGAGGGCGTGGACGAGGCGATTGCGCACATCAACCACTATTCGAGCCATCACACCGACGCGATCGTCACGCGCGACCACATGAACGCCCAGCGCTTCCTGCGCGAAGTGGATTCGGCGAGCGTGATGGTCAACGCGAGCACGCGTTTCGCCGATGGATTCGAGTTCGGGCTCGGCGCCGAAATCGGCATCAGCACCGACAAGTTCCATGCACGCGGACCGGTGGGGATCGAAGGGCTGACGTCGCTGAAGTACGTCGTTCTGGGTCAGGGCGAAGTCAGGACCTGAACGTGCAGGGGTTCAGGCCCCTACCACGTCTTCTCCGGCGCACGCCGGAGCGCAGTGTTTCCATTTGAAGAACAAAACTGCGTCTACAGTGCCTTGTCATCAGGGGCGGTACCCCAAAATCTACAATTCCGCCCTAGCACACGCCACAAATCGAAGAAGGCCGCCGCATGGTCCCGCATCTCGTCACCGCCCTCACCGGCCCGATCAATGAGCTCGAGCAGCGAGTGCTCGACTCCACGCCGGCCATCGAGCGCTGGTTCCGGCTCGAGTGGATGGAGCACACGCCGCCGTTCTACAGCTCGGCGGACATCCGGAATGCGGGCTTCAAGCTGGCGCCGGTCGACACCAACCTGTATCCGCGCGGCTGGAACCATCTGACGCACGAGATGCTGCCTCTGGCGGTGCAGGCCGCCCAGGCCGCGATCGAGAAGATCTGCCCCGAGGCCCGCAACCTGCTGGTGATCCCCGAGAACCACTCGCGCAACACCTTCTACCTGGCCAATGTCGCGCAGCTGGTGCGCATCTTCCATATGGCCGGATTGAACGTGCGGGTCGGCTCGATCGACCCGGCGATCAAGTCGCCCAAGAAGATCGAGCTGCCCAACGGCGAAACGGTGTGCCTGGAGCCGGTGGTGCGCAGCAAGCGCCGCCTGGGGCTCAAGCATTTCGACCCGTGCACCATCCTGCTCAACACGGACCTCTCGGCCGGCGTGCCCGGCATCCTGGAGGAGTTGTACGAGCAGTACCTCCTCCCGCCGCTGCACGCGGGCTGGCCGATGCGGCGCAAGAGCAATCACCTGCACAGCTACGAAGAGGTGTCCAAGCGCTTCGGCAAGCTGCTGGGCATCGACCCGTGGCTCATCAACCCCATGTATGCCAAGGTGGGAGAGGTCAACTTCGCCAACGGTGACGGCGTCGACGTGCTCACCAGCCATGCGGATGCGCTGCTGACCAAGATCCGCCGCAAGTACAAGGAATACGGCATCAACGAGAAGCCGTTCGTGGTCGTCAAGTCCGACAACGGCCGCAGCGAGATGGGTGTGGTCACCGTGCGCGATGCCAAGGAAATCGAGGCGCTGGCCCGTAAGCTGAAGCCGCGCGCCGGAGCCGCCAAGGTCCCTGCCGAGCGGCGCGAGCTGATCGTGCAGGAGGGCGTGCTCACCAAGGAGCGGGTGCACGACGGCGTTGCCGAGCCGGTGGTCTACATGATGGACCGCTACGTGGTGGGCGGTTTCTATCGGGTGCATGCCGACCGCAACCCGGACGAGGATCTCAAGATTCCCGGCGCGAGCTTCGTGCCGCTGGCTTTTTCCGAGAGTGCACATCTGCCTCAGCCGGGCGCCAAGCCGGGCGCGAGCGCCCCGAACCGCTTCTACATGTATGGCGTCATCGGCCGGCTCGCCATGGTGGCTGCCAGCTACGAGCTCGAGGCGACCAACCCCGACGCCGAAATCTACGAATGATTGGCTCCGCCATCTTGCGAGCCGTGCCGGCGGCGGCAAAATAGCGACCCCATACCAACGCAAACCAACCAGGGCGGAGGCGATGCGGCGGCCGCGAGGCTGGCGACGCGCCGGAACGTGCTGCACGTTCCAGGGCCCTTTGCATCGTCCCCGTGTCCGCCCCTAAATCCCTCTCCCCTGCGTTGATCCTCGCGGCGATCGGCGTCGTCTACGGCGACATCGGCACCAGCGTCCTGTATGCGGTCAAGGAAGTCTTCGGGCACGGGCATGTGCCTTTCACGATCGAGAACGTCTACGGCATCCTGTCGATGTTCTTCTGGACGCTCACGATCATCGTCTCGATCAAGTACGTGGTGCTGGTGCTCCGGGCGGACAACGCGGGCGAGGGCGGCCTGGTCGCCATGCTCGCGCTGGCTTCGCAGGCCGTGATCGACAAGCCGCGTCTGCGCCACGTGCTGCTGGTGGTCGGCGTCTTCGGCACCTCGCTCTTCTATGGCGACGGCGTCATCACGCCGGCGATCTCGGTGCTGTCGGCGGTCGAGGGTCTGGAGGTGGTCTCGCCGCAGTTCATGCACTACGTGATTCCGATCACGCTCGTCGTGCTGTTCTGTCTCTTCGCTCTCCAGAAGCACGGCACCGCGGGCATCGGCCGCTTCTTCGGTCCGATCACGCTGACGTGGTTCATCGTGATCGCGCTGCTCGGTATCTCGCAGATCGTGAGGCATCCCGAGATCCTGAAGGCGGTCAGCCCCTTCTACGCGCTGCGGTTCATCTGGCTCAATCCTGGCACCAGCTTCATCATCCTGGGCGCCACCGTACTGTGCGTGACCGGCGCCGAGGCGCTCTACGCCGACCTCGGCCATTTCGGCAAGCGCCCGATCCGCGTCGCATGGTTCTCGGTCGTGATGCCCGCGCTGACGCTCAACTACTTCGGGCAGGGCGCGCTGCTGCTCGAGAACCCCGAAGCAGTGAAGAACCCCTTCTTCATGATGGCGCCCGACTGGGCGCTGCTGCCGCTGGTGTTCCTCGCCACGGCAGCGACGGTGATCGCGTCGCAGGCCCTTATCACCGGCGCCTTCAGCGTGACCCGGCAAGTGATCCAGCTTGGCTATCTCCCGCGCCTGAACATCGAGCACACCAGCGTGCGCACGGCCGGCCAGATCTACATACCTTTCGTGAACTGGGGCCTGTTCGTCGCCATCGTGCTTGCCGTGGTGATGTTCCGCTCGTCGAGCAACCTGGCCGCGGCCTACGGCATCGCGGTGACCACCGACATGCTGATCACGACGGTGCTGACCTTCTTCGTGATCCGCTATGCATGGAAGTACCCGCTGGCGCTGTGCATCGCCGCGACCGGTGCGTTCTTCGTGGTCGACTTCATGTTCTTCGCATCGAACCTGCTGAAGCTGTTTGAAGGCGGCTGGTTCCCGCTGCTGATCGGCGGTTCCGTCTTCCTGCTCATGCTGACCTGGAAAGAGGGACGGCGCCTCATGGGCGAGGCGCAACTGGCCGAGGCCATCGACCTGCGCAGCTTCCTCGATTCCGTCTTCGTCAATCCGCCCGCGCGCGTCGACGGCACCGCGGTCTTCATGACGGCGGAGCCGGGCGTCGTGCCGAACGCGCTGCTGCACAACCTCAAGCACAACAAGGTGATGCACGACCAGAACCTGTTCGTCACCGTGCGCAACCACGAGGTGCCCTGGATTCCCATGGACAAGCGCATCGAAATGGAGCCGCTGGGCCACCACTGCTGGCAGGTGGTGGTGCACTACGGCTTCAAGAATGACGTCGACATCCCCCGCGCGCTCGAGCACGCACGCCTGCGCGGCTGCCAGCTCGAGACGATGACCACGAGCTACTTCCTTTCTCGCGATGTCGTGATCCCGACGCTCGGTAGCGGCATGGCGCCCTGGCGCGAGAAGCTCTTCGCGCAAATGCACCACAGCGCGAGCGGCGCGGCGGACTTTCTGGGCTTGCCCAACAACGCCGTGGTGGAGCTGGGCTCGAAGATCGAGATCTGACGCTGGGCTCCCGGCCGCCATGACTGTCAAAAGGGTTTGACAGTCATGGCGGCCGTTCACATTGCGTCGGCCGCCGGCAACGAACTTCACGAAAGAAGTACCGGATCGTCTGGCTCCAGATGTATCTTCATGTGACAACATGAAGGCGTCAGGGAGAAGCAATGGAAAACCGTCGTGCCGGCCTGCGCCGATGGAGAACACGTATCGGCCTCGCGATGCTGGTGGTCATCGCGCTTTTTCTGCGTGCCTACAGCGAGCCGAAGCAGACGGTGCCCACGGCGCCGGCCTGGTCGTTCTGGGGCGCCACCGTCTATCCGGTCATCGGTGATCTCGGTGGCGCTCCGGTGTCGATCCCTTCGCCCTATGCGCGACTGGCTGAGTACGAGGGTGATCCGGCGATCGGACAGGCTGCGGTAGGCGACGCGACTCCGCGCACGTGGACGTCGAAATTGAGGAGCGTTGCATTCGATCTCCGCTTCCCCGACATGAAAGGGCTCGACGACGACCTGGCCGGGGAGGAAGCCGAGACCACCGTCTGGACCACCAACTGGATGCGGGTGCTCCTCAACGCGGGTTCACGCTACTTCGGAAGCGACTTCCTTGAAGCGAACGTCGAGAGTCTCGCGGATCCCGAGAAGCGCAAGTACGTCTACCGCCTCCTGCCGGACCTGGAATTCGGGCTGTTTGCCTATGCGCCCGTGGGTGTCGACGAGTCCCGACGCCAGCTCACGAACCTCGGCAGCGCCGATGCCAGTGACCTGAACATCTATGTCCATCGCGACGGTCGCGGCCACGTCGCCACCTATATCGAGTGCAGCAACGTCCACCACCAGGCCGCGCGATGCGCACAGGAGTTCGACCTGAGTCCGGACATGGAGGCAGCCGTATCGATCAGCTACCGGAAGGACCTGCTCGTCCACTGGCGGGCGATCCAGGATTCGGTCCGGCACACCGTGCTGGGTTTTCGGGCCGACCCGCCATCGAACTGAGCGCACCCCGGCACAATCGCCGGCATGCGTTTTTTCAAGGATTTGAGTGTCTCGGCCTTTTCCGCCGGTTTCGTGGCGGTGCTCGTGGGCTTCACGAGTTCGGTGGCGATCGTGTTCCAGGCGGCACAGGCCTTCGGTGCCACGCCCGAGCTGATCTCTTCGTGGATGTGGGCGCTGGGGCTCGGCATGGGCCTCGCGGCGGCGGTGCCTTCGATCTGGTGGCGCAAGCCCGTGATGATTGCCTGGAGCACGCCCGGCGCCGCCGTGCTTGCGGTGGCCGGCGCCGGCTATTCGATGCATGAGGCGGTGGGAGCTTTCATCGTCTGCGCGCTGCTCATGACCCTGGCCGGGGCCACCGGCTGGTTCGAGCGGGTGATGAACAAGATCCCGATGGCATTGGCCTCCGCGCTTCTTGCCGGTGTGCTGGCGCGCTTCGGCCTGCAAGCGTTCGTCGCCGCCCAGACGGCGTTGCCGATGGTGCTCCTGATGCTCGGCACCTACCTGGTCGGCAAACGCGTGCTGCCGCGCTACGCGGTGCCGCTGACCTTGCTGGTGGCGATCATCTTTGCGGCCGCACGCGGCGAACTCGCCTGGAGCGCAGTGCACTTCAGCGTCGCGATGCCGGTGTTCACGATGCCGGTGTTCACCTGGCAGGCGGTGGTAAGCCTCGCCTTGCCGCTCTTCGTCGTCACCATGGCTTCGCAGAATCTCCCCGGCGTCGCGGCCATTCGCGCGGCGGGCTACGAACTGCCGGTGTCGAAGCTCATCACGATCAGCGGGCTGACGACGCTCGTGCTGGCGCCTTTCGGTGCGTTTGCCCTCAACCTCAGCGCGATCACTGCCGCCATCTGCATGGGCCGCGAGGCGCACGAGGACCCGGCACGCCGCTACACGGCGGCTGTGAGCTGCGGTGCGATCTACGTGGTGATCGGCCTGTTCGGCGCGGCTGTCACGGGACTCCTGACGGCCTTCCCCAAGGAATTGGTCGCCGCGATCGCGGGCCTGGCTCTGCTCGGCACCATCGGTACCGGCATGGCTGCGGCGGTGCGCGACGAATCGCATCGCGAGGCTGCGCTCATCACCTTTCTCGTCACCCTCTCGGGCGTGACGCTGCTGGGCATCGGCTCGGCCTTCTGGGGCGTGGTGGCGGGCGCTGTCGCGCTGGGCATCCAGCAGATCGGCCGCAAACCCTTTGCGGGCAAGGACATCGCGGCTGCCTGCAAACTCAAGCTCGATCAACGCGCAGCTCATGCCGCCGAAGAAGCGGCCGCGTCTTCTTCCTCATCTTCCACGCCGAGCGCGGGAAAGACTTCCTGACATGCACTTCCTCTTCGTCGCCGATCCGATCGAGCACTTCAAGATCTACAAGGACACCACCTTTTCGATGATGCGCGAGGCCCAGCGGCGCGGCCATTCGATCTCGGTGTGCGAGCCGCGCGACATGAGCTGGCAGCGCGGCAAGCCCGTGACGGCCACGGTGCGCAAGATCAGGCTGACCGGATCGCCCGACGCGTGGTTCAGCGAGGAATCCACCGACCAGCTGGCGCTCCATTCATTCGACGCGGTGCTGATGCGCAAGGACCCGCCGTTCGACGCCGAATACATCTACGCGACGCATCTGCTCGAGCAGGCCGAGCGCGAAGGCGCTCGTGTCATCAACAAGCCGGCCGCGCTGCGTGACCATCCCGAGAAGCTCGCGATCATGGAGTTCTCGGAATTCACCACGCCCACGCTGGTCACGCGCGATGCGGCGGCGGTGCGCGCCTTTCATGCCGAGCATCAGGACATCATCCTCAAGCCTCTCGACGGCATGGGCGGCATGGGCATCTTCCGCGTCAAGGCTGACGGGCTGAACCTCGGCTCGATCATCGAGACGCTCAACAAGGACGGCGCGCAGACGATCATGGTGCAGCGCTTCGTGCCCGAGATCGTCCAGGGCGACAAACGCGTTCTGGTGATCGGCGGAAAGCCTGTGCCTTACAGCCTTGCGCGCATCCCGCAGGGCAATGAGGTGCGCGGTAACCTCGCCGCCGGCGGCAAGGGCGTGGCCCAGCCGCTGACTGATGACGACCGCCGCATTGCCGAGGCGATCGGCCCCGTGCTCGCCGAACGCGGCCTGCTGCTGATTGGCTTGGACGTGATCGGCGGTTCGCTGACCGAAATCAACGTCACCAGCCCGACGTGCTTTCAGGAAATCACCGAGCAGACCGGCTTCGACGTCCCGGCCATGTTCATCGATGCGCTGGAAGCGGCCGTGAACAAGGCCTGAGGAGCGTGGGTCAGAACTCCACAGAGGCGCTGACGCTGTAGGTGCGTGGGTTGCCGAGCACGAGGTAGCCAGCACCCGGGTAACCGCCGACCGAGGCCCAGTAGTTGCGGTCGGCCACGTTCTCGATGCGAGCACGCAGCGTCACGAGCTTGCCGGCAACATCCGTGACGTAGCGGGCGCCAAGATCAACGCGGCCCCAGCCCGGCACGCGCAGCGTGTTGGCCGAATCGGCATAGCTCGATCCGGTGGCGATCAGGCGACCGTCGAACGTCAGGCCGCGAACGCCCGGCACATCCCATTCGAGGCCGATGGTGCCCTGCTGCTTCGGTACGCCGATGACCTTCTTGCCGTCGGTCGTGATGCTTCCGGTGTCGCGCTGCTCGGCGTCGAGGAAGGTCACCCCACCCAGGACGCGGAAGCCCTTGATCGGCTCGCCGTAGGCGTTTAGCTCGATGCCCTGATGACGATCCTGGCCCTCGGCAGCGAACACGCCTGAGGCGTTGCGCAGCGCGCGCGGCTTCTCGATCGAGAAGAGCGCGGCCGTTGCACCGAGTCCGTTGGCTTCGTACTTGAGGCCGATTTCCTTCTGCTTGGCGACATACGAAGCCAACGTCTCGCCCACGTTGAGCACCGGCAATCCGCCGACCTGGGCAGGCGCGGTTTCGCCGGGTGTGAGGCTCTCGATGTAGTTCGCGTAGGCGGACAGTTGCTTGTTGAACTTGAACACCACGCCCGCCGCCGGGCTGGTGCGGCTGTCGTTGTTGCCGCCGGTGGGTGCGCCGGTGTCGTAGGCGAAGTTGTCGATCTTCAGGGTCTGGTAGCGCGCGCCGAGTGTGACCAGCAGCGTCTCGTCCAAGAAGCCCATCGTGTCGCCGACGGCATAGCTGGTCAGGCGCTTCGCCTGCGTAAGCGCCGGCGCCGCCAGGTTGTTGCCGCCAAAGGCGAAGGGGCCGAAGGCGGGCTGCAGCAGCGTCGGCGTCGGGTAGTAGAGGTTGGTCGACTGCGTGTTCAGGAAGTCGAACTTGTAGGCGTTCTTGCGTTCCGAATCGAAGTAGTCGTAGGAGGCCACCAGCGAGTGCTTGACGGAGCCCGTCCGCACCGTGCCGCGCACGCCGACTTCGGCGGACTTCACGTCTTCATCTGCCGTGTTGTCGAAGCGGTAAGTCGTTCCGGCGCCCGTGAGCGCGTTGGTGACCGTGAGGTTGGCGAGCGAGTTGGCCTCGCTGCCGCTGCGCTTGCCGAGTGCGAACCAGCCGGTCACGTTGTCGGTGAAGTCGTATTCGCCGCGAATCGTGCCGAATGTGTCGCGTTCGTTGGAATAGCTCCATGGCTGCGCCCAGTTGGTCTGGGAATCCGGCGCGGAAGGCACGGACGTCAAGGTGGAATCCAGCGTGACGTTGGTGCGCGTCTGCTTCAGCCGGTGGTCCTGGTAGCCGATGTCGGCCGACAGCCGGGCATTGCGGCTGCGCCAATCGAGGCCCACGGAGGCGACGTCCAGACGCACGTCTTCGTTGTCGACGCCCGTGCCGCCATCGCGATGTGCTGCGTTCACGCGGATGCCGACGCTGTTGTCGGGCCCGAAGCGGCGCGCGATGTCGGCAGCCGCGTAGAGCTGCGAACCGCTCGCGGTGCCAAGAGTGACCTGCGTCAGCAGATCATTGCCGGCGCGCTTGGGCAGCAGGTTGATGGCGCCGCCGATGCCGTCACCGCCGGGCGAGGCGCCGTTCAGGAATGCACTGGGCCCACGCAGCACTTCGACGCGCTCGAACAGCTCGGACGAGATGTACTGGCGGGGCAGCAGGCTGTAGAGGCCGTTGTAGGCGATGCTGTCAGATCCGAGCAGAAAGCCGCGGATGAAGTAGCTTTCCTGGAAGTTGCCGAAGCCTCGGGCCACGCGCACCGATGGATCGTTCAGCAGCACATCGCCGACGCTGCGCGCCTGCTGGTTCTGGATGAGTTCGTTGGTGTAGCTCGTCGCGCTGAACGGCGAGCTCATGTTGTCGACGTTGCCGAGGATGCCGACGCGGCCTCCGGTGGCGACTTGCCCACCGGCAAAGGGCTTCGGGAGACCGGCAGCAGAGGCGTCTGCACTGGCCTCGACTGTCACCGTCGAGAGCGTCGCAGCCTCCGGCGCAGCCGCGGGAGCGGTTTGTGCAGTCGCGACCAGCGTCTGGAGCGCGAGGGTCGCCGCGATGGCGACTGGGCGGAGGGGAAAGCGATGGGAAGACATGGACGGTTCTTTGTGTGCAATGCAAATGCGAACCGTTATTATCCGCATCGAGACGCGCGAAACCGCCACGCCGCAGCCGAAATCAGCTGCGGCGTTGTTTTTTGATCAGTCGGTGGTGCGCCTTCAGCCGCTGCGGCGGCCATCCACGAACACCATGAGCTCCTGCGGCGCGAAGGCCGTCCACGTCTCGTTGGTAGTCAGCGGCGAGGTCACGACGATCGCGACCCGGTCGGTCGGCGTCGTGTGGCGCGCGAAATCGATGCTCAGGTCTTCATCGGCCAGTTGGGCACTGAGGAAGGGATGCTTGCGCTCGATGTACCAAAGATTTGTCGAGGCATGCGCCCACAGCGCCTGTCCGTTCGACAGCATGAAGTTGAAGGTGCCGTGCGCCGCCAGCCGAGGCGCCAACTCACGCAGCGTCAGCGTGAGTTCCTCGACGCTCGGCACGTCTGCGTGCGACTTGGCCAGCTCCTGCATGATCCAGCAGAAGGCGTGCTCGCTGTCGGTGTTGCCGACCGGGTGGAAGTTGCCGTGAAGACGCGGCCGGAAGTCCTTCAGGTCGCCGTTGTGCGCGAAGACCCAGTAGCGCCCCCACAGCTCGCGCACGAAGGGATGGCAGTTCTGGAGATTGACTGCGCCCTGGGTGGCTTTGCGGATGTGCGCGATGACATTGCGGCTTTGAATGGGGTAGCGGCGGATCAGCTCAGCCACAGGCGACTCGCAGGCGGGCTGGTGATCGACGAAATGCCTGAGCCCCCGATCCTCGAAGAAGGCAATGCCCCAGCCGTCCGCATGATGGTCGGTGCGCCCGCCGCGCTGCGCGAACCCCGTGAAGCTGAAGGTCACGTCGGTCGGCGTGTTGCAGTTCATTCCGAGTAGCTGGCACATCTCGATAGCTTAGTTCACGGGCTGTTCGTCGAGCTTGCTGGAAGGCTTTTCGCGCAACTGCCAGGCGGCGCAGATCGCGAGCGCGCAAACAGCTGCGAGCATGACGAAGACCTCATCAAAGGCAGCGAGCCGCGCGGGGCTGCTGGAAGCATTGGCCAGCGAATCGCCATGTGCGGCAAGTCGCCATTCGAGAATGACCGCGCAGAGACTGACGCCTGCCGCGCCGCCGAGCATGCGCAGGAAGTTGATCGAGCTGGCACCCTGCGGAATCATGTGCTTGGGCAGTGGCCGCATCGAACCGAGATTGAGCGACGGAAGAATGAACCCGAGCCCGATGCGCCCGATGACCGCGAAGACGACCAGCAGCCACAGCCCGCTGTCCAGACGGAGCACGATCATCAGCGCGAACGAGGCAGCCAGCAGCATCAGGCCGATGGTCACCAGCAGATAGGTCGGATGCCTGTCCGCGAGCCGGCCGACGCCGGCGATGGCGAACGCCAGCACCACGCCCGCCGGCAGCAGGATGGTGCCCACGTGCGACGCCGAAAGCTGTAGCCCGACTTGCATGTACACCGGCAGCAGATAGGTCGAACCGAACAGCGCGGTGCCGTAGATGAAGGCGACGATGCTGCCCATTGCGAACTGCCTGTGCTTGAACAGCGCGAGATTCATGAGGGGCATGCCGCCCGCCGCGGCGAACCGCCGCTGCCAGGCAAGAAAAGCGCCGAAAGCCACGCCGGCCGCGGCCAGAAGGGCGGTTGCCTGGGTCGGCGAGTCGCCCCGCAGTGCGACCAGTCCGTTCAGCAGACACAGCGTGCCGATGGTGCCGAGCGCGAGGCCGCGCCAGTCGAGCCCGGTGTCGCGCGACGCTGCCGCACCGCCCGGGGCAGTGGTCGGAACGAACTTGTAGGCCAGCCAGATCGACGTGATGCAGAACGGCACCACCATGAAGAAGATCGAGCGCCAGCCGAACAGGTCGACCAGCACGCCGCCGATGCTCGGTCCGATCGCCGGCGCAAGCACCACGCCCATGCCGAAGATGCCACTCGCGCGGCCCTGCTCGTGGGGCTCGAAGGCGCGCAGGATGATGATGGCCGGAATGGGCTGCACCACGCCGGCCGCCAATCCTTCCGCGACGCGCGCGAGCAGCACCAGCGAGAAGTTCGTTGCCAGCCCGCCGGTCATGCCGCCGGCCAGCAGCAGCACCATGGTCCCGACATAGGTGCGCCGGTAGCCGTAGCGCGACAGCAGCCACGGTGTGGTGAGCATCGATACCGTCATCGCCACCATGAAGCCCGAACTCACCCATTGCGCGCGCTCCTGGCCGAGCGAGAAATGGTGGCTCATGCCCGGGATCGCCACATTGACGATGGTGGAGGACATGATCGAAGCCATCACCCCCACCATGACGGAAAAGAGCAGGAGCCAGCGATAGCGCTCGCCGTAGCGGCTGCTCAGGGATTGCGCGGAAAGTTGATTCATGGGGGGAAGCCGGTCGGGCCGTCCTACAAGCATATCGGCGTTTGGGACGCGGACACCTCAAGTCGACGGCCCACAATGGCCAGCCGATCCGATCGCGACGAAAGACCCGCCATGGCCCTGGACGACAACGACATCGAGAGCAAGGACGACGCCACGCAGTCGCTTGCCGCCGAATTCAAGGCGCCGACCGTCACCCGCGCCTACCAGTGCCAGTGCGGCCGGCCGGTGTTTCTCGCCAACAGTCGCTGCCTCGCGTGCCAGACGCCGCTTGGTTACGTGATCGAACAACTGGGCGTCGTGCCACTCCAGCCTGCAAAGCACGACGGCGCCGAGCCCGACACATTCACCGTGTTCGGCGACACGGGCGGCAAGGCTTACAGGCACTGCGCAAACCTGATGACGCCGTCCGCTTGCAACTGGATGGTGCCCGCCCCACGCGAAGGCGACGATCCTTCATTCAACGTGGACGGACTGGCGCCCGGCATGTGCCTCGCCTGCAGCGTGACCCGCACCATTCCGGACCTGACCGTCGAGGGCAATGGAGACCGTTGGCTGGCGCTCGAACTCGCGAAGCGGCGGCTGCTCTCGCAGCTGCTGGCGCTGAAGTTGCCGGTGGTCACACGGCTGAGCGATCCGGTGCACGGCCTTGCCTTCGACTTCCTGAGCAACATGCCCGGTGCGCCGCACGTGCTCACCGGTCACGACACCGGTGTCATCACCCTCAACGCCGAAGAGGCGCAGGACGATGTGCGCGAACGCATTCGCGCCGAAATGCGCGAACCGTATCGCACGCTGCTCGGTCACTTCCGCCATGAGATCGGCCACTACTACTGGGATCTTCTGGTGCAGCCGACGCCTTGGATCGACGATTTCCGCGCGCTCTTCGGCGATGAGCGCGAGGACTACGCAGCGGCGCTACGCAAGCACTACGACAACGGCGCGCCAGCGGATTGGGCCGATCGCTTCGTCACCAGTTATGCCAGCTCGCATCCGTGGGAGGACTGGGCCGAAACCTGGGCGCACTACCTGCACATGGCCGACACCGCGGATACGGCCCTGAGCTTTGGTGTCGACGCGCGAAACGTCGAACTGGCCAGCGATCTCTTCGAGCCCACGGACCTCTGGCAGCCGGAGCATCCGGAAGCCGTGCGCTTCCTCGACTTCATCAACGGCTGGGTGCGGCTCACGAATGTGCTCAACGAGTTGTCGCGCAGCATGGGGCAGCCCGACTACTACCCCTTCGTGCTACCGCGAACAGCCGTCGGCAAACTGCAGTTCATCCACCTGGTGATCGCCGAACAACGCGAGCGCGGCACGCAATCGGCTGAAGCAGTGCCCGAGGTGGACCCTGCACCGGAGCCCGAACATCAGGCCTGAACGGCCGCCAACACTGCGCACCGTGCGCAGATGCACGCGAGCCCGCGTTTTTCCGGTGGCACCCTGGCCAGCAACTCGGGGCTGAAGCTGAATTCCGTTGCCATGCACCAGCACGGCGGTTGCTTCTGGCCGGTTTCGCGCTCCACTTCCATCGCGCAGCGATTGGCTTCGCCGCACAACGGGCAGTGCGAGGCGTCGAGACTTGAATAGTCCATCACGCTTTCTCGAAAGCCGGCAGCTTCTTCGGCACCGCATGGTTCGCGAGCGTGACGTACACCGGCAGCCCGTTGCTGTAGGCCGGATAGTCCTCGCCCTGGATCAACGGCAACAGATAGCGACGGCATTTGTCGGTGATGCCATAGCCGTCTTCCGAGATGAAATCGCGCGGCATGAACTTCTCGGTGTTCGCGACCGCATCGAGCGGCGCGGTGCCGATGCGGTATTGATAGGGCTCGTCGGAAATGCGCTCGATGGTCGGCATCACCGAGTTCTTGCCTTCCAGCGCCAGCTCGACAGCGCGTTGCCCGAGCTCGTAAGCCTGCTTCACGTCCGTCGCCGAAGCGATGTGACGTGCCGCGCGCTGCAGGTAGTCCGCAACGGCCCAATGGAACTTGTGGCCCAGCGCTTCCTTGACCATCTGCGCCACCACTGGTGCGGCACCGCCAAGCTGTGCATGCCCGAAGGCGTCCTTCGTGCCCTGTTCCGCGATGAAAGTGCCGTCGGGATGGTGGCAGCCTTCGGACACGACGACCGTGCAGTACCCGTGGTACTTCACCAGCGCATCCACGCGCGCGAGGAACGCCGGTTGATCGAACGGAA
Source organism: Variovorax sp. Sphag1AA (assembly GCF_014192575.1). Lineage (GTDB taxonomy): Bacteria > Pseudomonadota > Gammaproteobacteria > Burkholderiales > Burkholderiaceae_C > Variovorax. The sequence continues at coordinate 564,221 of NZ_JACHYC010000006.1, forward strand.
TCTCCGGGAACAGGATCACCACCGGCACACCCTGATCGGCGACCAGCCCGCCGGCCGCAGCGATCCATCCCGCGTGACGGCCCATCACCTCGATCACGAACACCTTGGTCGATGTCGCCGCCATCGAGCGCACATCCATCGAGGCTTCGAGCGTCGACACCGCCACGTACTTCGCGACTGATCCGAAGCCCGGGCAGCAGTCGGTGATCGGCAGGTCGTTGTCGATGGTCTTTGGCACATGGATCGCCTGCAGCGGGTAACCCATGGACTGCGACAGCTGGCTCACCTTGAAGCAGGTGTCGGCCGAGTCGCCGCCGCCGTTGTAGAAGAAGTAGCCGATGTCGTGCGCCTTGAAGACTTCGATCAGCCGCTCGTACTCGCGCCGGTTCTTTTCGAGCGACTTCAGCTTGTAGCGGCACGAGCCGAACGCGCCCGAAGGCGTCGTGCGCAGCGCGGCGATCGCTTCGGCCGATTCACGGCCGGTGTCGATGAGATCCTCAGCGAGCGCGCCGAGGATGCCGTTGCGGCCCGCGTACACGGTGCCGATGCGGTCAGGATGCCGGCGAGCCGTTTCAATCACGCCGCAGGCCGACGCATTGATCACGGAAGTGACGCCGCCGGACTGGGCGTAGAAGGCGTTGAGGATGGGCATGCGGCATTCTCCCGCAGCCCTCCGCACGTTTCCAGTGGGGCGAACTCAGCGGCCGGGCAGGCCCATCGAGCGCGTGATCACCTCTTTCATGATCTCGTTCGTGCCACCGTAGATGCGCTGCACCCGCGCATCGGCATAGGCGCGCGTCACGGGGTATTCCCACATGAAGCCGTAGCCGCCGTGCAGTTGCACGCACTCATCCATGACCTTGCATTGCAGGTCGCTCGTCCAGTACTTGGCCATGCTGGCGGTCGCGGTGTCTAGCTTCTTCTGCATGAGCAGGTCGAGGCACTTGTCGACAAACACCTGCGCGATCTGCACCTGCGTCTGCAGTTCGGCGAGCGTGTAGCGCGTGTTCTGGTAGGCCGCGACCGGCTGGCCGAACACCTTGCGATCCTTCACGTACGCCACGGTCTGGTTGATCGCAGACTGCGACGCAGCCACCGCGCCAATCGCGATCTGCAGGCGCTCCCACGGCAACTGCTCCATCAGGCAGACGAAGCCGCGGTTCTCCTGCGCCTTGCCGCCGAGCAAGGCGTCTGCCGGTACGCGCACATCGTTGAAGAACAGCTCCGAGGTGTCCTGCGCCTTCAGGCCGAGCTTCTTGAGTCGCTTGCCTTTTTCGAAGCCGGGCGTGCCGCGCTCGATCAGGAAGAGGCTGGTGCCCTTCGCGCCAGCGGCCGGGTCGGTCTTCGCGACGACGATCACCAGATCGGCATGCCATCCGTTGGTGATGAAGGTCTTGCTGCCGTTGATGACGAAGCTGCCATCCGCCTGCTTCAGTGCGGTCGTCCGCACGGCCTGCAGGTCGCTGCCGGCGGAAGGCTCGCTCATCGCGATCGCGCCGATCATCTCGCCGCTCGCGAGCTTGGGCAGGTAGTGCTTCTTCTGCGCTTCGGTGCCGTAGTGAAGGATGTAGGGCGCCACGATGTCGCTGTGCAGACCGAAGCCCACGCCGGTGAAACCGCGTGCCCACAACTCCTCGTACTGGATCGCCGAATAGAGCAGGTCGGCATCCGATCCGCCGTACTCCTCCGGCATCGTCATGCAGAGAAAGCCGTTCTCGCCGGCTTTGTTCCAGACCGCTCGATCGACGTAGCCCTGGTCTTCCCAGGCCTCATGGAAAGGCGCGATCTCCTTGTCCATGAAGCGGCGGAAGCTGTCGCGGAAGGTCTCGTGGTCGGGTGTGAAAAGTGTGCGTTCGATCATCGGGATTCAACGTGGAGGAAAGACAGGGGCGCGCTTCTGCAGGAAGGCCATGACGCCTTCGGCGAAGGTCGGCTTGTCGAGCAGCTCGCGCTGACGTTCGCTTTCGTAGTGCAGCTGCTCGGAGAGCGAATGCCGCTCCGACACCTCGATCGCCTTGCGCGCCTCCAGCACTGCATGCGCCGGCAGACGCGCGAGCCGCTGCGCGATCTTCTGCGCTTCCAACAGCAGCAGATCGTCATCGATGCACGACCAGATCAGTCCCCACTGCGCAGCCATCTCGGCACCGAGCTTCTCGTCGAGCAGCGCCATGCCCATCGCGCGCGCCGGACCGACACGGCGCGGAATGAACCATGTGCAGCCGAGGTCCGGCACGATGCCCAGCTTGGGCAGGAAGGGCAGGTAGAAATACGCGCTGCGCGCCGCGACCACGATGTCGCACGCCAGTGCCACGCCCACGCCCGCGCCAGCCGCAGGCCCGTTGACCGCGCACACCACCGGTACGGGCAGCGCGCGGATCTCCTCGATCAGCGGGTGGCTCATCTCCTGCATCCAGTCGGCGGTGCGGTTGCCGAGCGTCTTGCCATCGTCGGGTGGATTCATCGAGCTCAGGTCCGCGCCCACGCAGAAGGCCTTGCCCGCCCCAGTGAGGACTACGGCGCGGATCTCGGGATGCATGCGCACGCGCGCGAGGCTGTCGCGCAGGCCCTGCTGAAGTTCGAGCGCGATCGGATTCAGCTTGGCCGGCAGATTCAGCGTGATCGTCGCGATGCCGTCGTTGACCTCGTAGAGAACGCTGTCGTTCATGTCACAGCCGCTCCACGATGGTGACGTTGGCCATGCCACCGCCTTCGCACATCGTCTGCAGGCCGTAGCGCTTGCCGCGCTGGCCGAGCGCGTTCACCAGCGTCGTCATCAGCTTGGTGCCGGACGCGCCCAGCGGATGCCCGAGCGCGATCGCGCCGCCGTTGACATTGAGCCGAGCCGGATCGGCGCCGAGCTTCTGCAGCCATGCGAGTGGCACGGGCGCAAAGGCTTCGTTGACTTCGAAGAGATCGATGTCGTCGATCTTCATGCCGGCCTTCTTCAATGCACGCTCGGTCGCGGGAATCGGTGCTTCCAGCATGATGACCGGGTCGTGCCCCATCACGCTCATGTGATGGATGCGCGCGAGTGGCTTCACGCCAAGTGCCTTCAGGCCGCGCTCGTTGACCACCAGAACGCCGCTCGCGCCGTCGCAGATCTGGCTCGCGGTGGCGGCGGTGCAGCGCCCGCCTTCGGCGATCAGCTTCACGCCCGCGATGGACTCCAGAGTGGCCTCGAAGCGGATGCCTTCATCGATGGTGTGCATCTCGCCGCTCGCAGAGCCGTCGGCGAGGCGGATCTCCACCGGCACGATCTCGTCCTTGAACGCGCCCTCGCGCGTGGCCGCGATCGCGCGCTTGTGGCTTTCGAGTGCGTAGCGGTCGAGCGCGTCCTTCTCGATGCCGTAGTTCCTCGCGATCATCTCCGCGCCGGTGAACTGGCTGAACTCCACGCCGGGGTAACGCTTCTGCATCGCCGGGCTCATGTAGATGCCGAGCCCTGCCTTCGCCGGCAGCGCGTTGGGCGTGAACATCGGCACGCGCGTCATGCTTTCGACGCCGGCGGCGATCACCGCATCCATCGCGCCGGACATCACCGCCTGCGCCGCGAAATGCAGCGCCTGCTGCGACGAGCCGCATTGCCGGTCGACCGACGTGCCAGGCACCGATTCGGGCAGCTTCGATGCGAGCACCGCATTGCGCGCGACATTGGTTGCCTGCTCACCGACCTGGCTGACGCAGCCGAGGATCACATCCTCGACGAGCGCCGGATCGATGCCGCTGCGCGTCACCAGCGCGTCGATGACCTGCGCTGCGAGGTCGACCGGGTGCCAGCCCGCGAGCTTGCCGCCGCGCCGGCCGCCGGCGGTTCGGCCGGTGGCCACGATGAATGCTTCTGCCATGGAGAGTCCTTCGTCCGAGTGATGAGACCCGGCGCGGAGGGCTATCCGGAGTGCCGGGCAAACGTCGATGGTTCGACGCCCGGCCTGTCAGGTCAAGCCGGGGACATCCCGTGGAGCCAGAGTCGCCAAGGCGACGTGACTTGCCGCGGCACTTCCTGCGCGACCGCGACAGAAAGTCGCTTTGCCGAGAAGCGCACGCACGACGACTCCAGCGCGGCGACCAGGGCGCGCTCATGCGAATCGCTGCGGAAGTGCTCGCCAGGGTTCAGGACGATGTCGCGCCGGTCATGGTCGAGCGTGATCCAGACGGCGCCGCTCGTGCATTCGATGTCGACCTCGTGCGCATCGGGCAGCGTGAAGATCGCTTTCTTGGGCAGGCTGAGGGAAAGGCGTTGCGGGCGGGTGGTCATGACGGCTCCTTGCATTCACTCTGCGAATGAATATAGTCACCGCACGTCCCTGTGTCATACGGTCATTCGGAACTCGTAGCATGCGCCCAGAGAATGCGAAACCGCTTCCGTCGCCAATGGCCGAGCTGCCGCCGCTAGAGCTGCTCCGCAGCTTCGAGGGCGCGGCGCGCACCCTGAGCTTCACCGAAGCGGCGGGCGAACTTTTCGTTACCCAATCGGCGGTCAGCCGGCAGATCCAGCAGCTCGAAGCGAGCCTTGGCGTGATGCTGTTCGAGCGCCGCCACCGCGCGCTGGCGCTGACCGAGGCCGGTCGCATCTACCAGCGCGCCGTCGTGGAAAGCCTGGAGCGGCTCCGCGACGCTTCCGCCCGCGTGCGTGCCGCGCCTGCGCCACGCCAGATCGCGCTCACGACGACGCCGGGCTTTGCGTCGCTGTGGCTCATTCCGAGGCTTGCGCGCTTCACTGCGGACCACCCGCTGGTCGACGTGCGCGTCTCGGCCACGCTCGAAGTGCTGGATCTCGAACGCAGCCGCCTCGATATCGCGGTGCGCTTCGTACCGATCGAACGCGGCACCGGCCCGACGCTGTTCGAGGAATCGGTGATGCCGCTGTGCGCGCCGCATGTCGCCGCCGCGCTGCATGCGCCGAACGACTTGGTCGACCAGACGCTGCTCACCGTCGACCTGCCGAACCATGCCGAAGCGCCCACGGCCGATTGGGAGCCATGGCTCGAAGTGATGCGCCTCACCGACCTGCGCATGAAGAACACCATGCGCTTCACGCAGTACGCGGACGCTGTCGCCGCTGCGGTGGCAGGGCAGGGCGTGGTCATCGGGCGCCTGCCGCTCTTGCGCGAACTGGTGCGATCGGGCCAGCTCGTGGCGCCTTTTGGCGAGGGCGCGGCATCGCGCCGGGGCTACTTCATCGAGACATCGCGCCGCGCCGCCACCAATGCCGATGCGCAGGATTTCGTGCGTTGGCTGCGCGCGGAAGCCGAAGCGGCGCAGCGCGGCTGACCAAGCGCATTAAAGTGGAGGGCTTGGCCGCTTTGGCGGTCTTGCATCCACCGACCCGATATTCCGATGACCTCGACGATCGACAACGACGCTGCCGCGCCCGCGGCTCCTGCTGTACCTGCGGCGCCTACCGCACCTGACGCGACTGCCGCCCCCAGAAAGCGCCGCCGCCGCGGTGGTTCGCAGAAGGCCAGGCCTGCCGACGCGAAAGCGGCCGACCAGCAAGCTGCACAGCAAACCACCCAGAAGGCCCAAAAGGCCCAGAAAGGCCAGAAGCCCGCGCGCAAGGTGCACCCGGTGCTCGAGCGCCTCTTCGAGCTCTACCCGAAGATGTTCGGCGCGCGTTTCCTGCCGCTCAAGCTTGGCGCCTACCAGGACTTGGTGGCGGCGCATCCCGACGAGTTCAAGAAGGAAGACCTGAAGATCGCGCTCGGTCTGCATGCGCGCTCCACGCGCTATTTGGAAGCCGTCGCCGCCGGTGAGCAGCGGCATGACCTGAACGGCGTGCCGGTCGAACCGGTCGCTCCGGAGCATGTGCATCACGCGATCCTCGAAGTCTTCAAGCGCCGCCAGGCGCGCACCGGCGAGGATCTCCGCCCGAAGCTGCGCGAGCGGCTCGTCGCTGCGATCGAGGCCTCGGGCCTTTCGCGCGAGGACTACGTCCTTGCGATGCGCGGCGGCGACGAGGCGTCGAATGCAGTGCTGGACGAAGCCTTCGCGGAAGTCGGCGCGCGCACCGCGAAGCGCGAGGCACTTCGCCGCGCTTTCGAGGCCAGTGGCAAGTCCGTTGCGGAGTTTGCCGAGATGTATGGCATGAAGCCAGCAGAAGTCGAGCGGACGCTGCAGCAAGCGGCGTCACAGAAGACCGCATAACGATTCGGCGCACCAAAGAAAAACGGCACCCTGGGGTGCCGTTTTTTCATTCGCCGGGGTGGATCAGGCCCCAGCCTTCACCTTCAACCGCCACGCATGCAGCAGCGGCTCGGTGTAGCCGCTCGGCTGCTCGACGCCCTTGAAAACGAGGTCCTGCGCAGCCTTGTACGCCGCCGAGGTGCCGAAGTTGCCGGCCATGTTCTTGTAGAGCGGGTCGCCGGCGTTCTGCTGGTCGACCACTGCGGCCATGCGCTGGAAGGTGGCGTCGACCTGCTCCTTCGTCACCACGCCATGCAGCAGCCAGTTGGCGATGTGCTGGCTGGAGATGCGCAGCGTCGCGCGGTCTTCCATCAGGCCGACGTTGTGGATGTCCGGCACCTTGGAGCAGCCCACGCCCTGGTCGATCCAACGCACCACGTAGCCCAGGATGCCCTGTACGTTGTTGTCGAGCTCCTGCTGGCGTTCGGCGTCGGTCCAGTTCACCGACGGCGCGACAGGCACCTTCAGCAGGTCGTTCAGGATGTTGTCGCGCTCGGCGTTGGCATCGATCTGCTCCAGCTGCTTCTGCACGTCGGCCACGCTGACCTGGTGGTAGTGCAGCGCATGCAGGGTCGCGGCGGTGGGCGACGGCACCCAGGCGGTGTTCGCGCCGGCCTTGGGATGACCGATCTTCTGTTCGAGCATTGCGGCCATCAGGTCGGGCATGGCCCACATGCCCTTGCCGATCTGCGCCTTGCCGCGCAGGCCGCACGAAAGACCGACCAGCACGTTGTTCTTCTCGTACGCCTGGATCCACGGGGTGGCCTTGATGTCACCCTTGCGCAGCATCGGACCGGCGTACATGGCGGTGTGCATCTCGTCGCCGGTACGGTCGAGGAAGCCCGTGTTGATGAAGGCCACGCGCGCGGCGGCCTCGGCGATGCAGGCCTTGAGGTTGACGCTGGTGCGGCGTTCTTCGTCCATGATGCCGAGCTTCACCGTGTTGGCCGGCAGGCCGAGCACCTTCTCGACGGCGCCGAACAGCGCGCTCGCGAAGGCGACTTCGGCCGGGCCGTGCATCTTCGGCTTGACGATGTAGACGCTGCCGGTGCGCGAGTTGCCCTTGCGCTTCAGGTCGACGGTCGCGATGGTCGTGGTGATCACTGCGTCCATGACGCCTTCCGGAATCTCCTTGCCGTCGGCGTAGAGGATGGCCGGGTTGGTCATCAGGTGGCCGACGTTGCGCACGAACATCAGCGAGCGGCCATGCAGCTTGACCGGCTTGCCGTCGGCGCCGGTGTATTCGCGGTCGGGGTTCAGGCCGCGCGTGAAGGTCTTGCCGCCCTTGGAGACTTCTTCGGTCAGCGTGCCTTGCAGGATGCCGAGCCAGTTCGAATAGGCGAGCACCTTGTCTTCCGCATCAACCACGGCCACCGAGTCTTCGAGGTCGAGAATGGTCGAGAGCGCTGCTTCGACCACCACATCGCTCACGCCGGCCGCGTCGCTCTTGCCGATCGGCGTGCTGCGGTCGATCTGGATGTCGAGGTGGATGCCGTTGTGCTTGAGCAGCACCGATTTCGGCGCGGCCGCATCGCCTTGGTAGCCGATGAACTGCTCGGGGTTCTTGAGTCCGGTGCTGCTGCTTTGCAGCGCGACGACCAGCTTGCCGTTCTCGACCTTGTAGCCGGTCGCGTTCTTGTGCGAGCCGTTTTCGAGCGGTGCGGCCTGGTCGAGCACGTTGCGCGCGAACTCGATGACCTTGGCGCCGCGCGCCGGGTTGTAGCCCTTGCCCTTTTCGGCGCCACCGGTTTCGGGAATGGCGTCGGTGCCGTACAGCGCGTCATACAGCGAGCCCCAGCGCGCGTTCGCCGCGTTGAGCGCATAGCGGGCGTTGAGGATCGGCACCACGAGCTGCGGGCCGGCCTGCAGTGCGAGCTCGGCATCGACGTTGGCGGTGGTCGCCTTCACGTCCTTGGGTTGCGGCAGCAGGTAGCCGATCGATTCGAGGAAGGCGCGGTAGGCCGGCATGTCGGCGATCGGGCCAGGGTGCGCCTTGTGCCACTTGTCCATCTCGGCCTGGATGCGGTCGCGTTCGGCCAGCAGCGCGATGTTCTTGGGCGCGAACTCGCTGACGATCGCGTCGAAACCCTTCCAGAACGTCGCGCTGTCCACGCCGGTGGCGGGCAGCACGGTGTCTTCGATGAAGCGATGAAGCTCGTTGGCGACCTGGAGGCCGTGGACTTGGGTGCGGGCGGTCATGGTTCTTTCTCCTGGGGGGAATACGGGATTCAGCCGGGAACTTTATTCGATACCTGGCTGGCGAGTAATAGCCGAAATCGGGTTTGATCGATGACAAAAATGGGGGTAATTGGGGCGCTGTCCCATCACATGTGAGCGTACGCCGGGTGAGCGTTTGCTTCCAGTTCCCCCGACATTCGCGGGCTCTGTCCGGCTTCAGCCAAGCGTCGTACGTACCGTCTGAAGCGCATCGGTCACCGTCTGCATGCGCCGCACCATCTCCGCATTGACCACCTCCAGCAAGGCTCGCAGTTCGCTCGGTCGAACAAAGAATTCCTCGAAGTCATGGCGGTAGATCGGCGTCAGAAAGTTCTCGACGCAGTCGTATGCGCAATGCGCTGCACGAAGGTTGTTGAACTCGTCCTCGACTGTCATCAACGCGCCGCTGATCGCCCTTTTCTTGGCTGACTTTCGGGGTGCGGCTGTTGCGAGCCGGCGTTTGACGGCTTTGAGCCTTGCGCGTTTGGACTTGTCGGAAGAGGTCGCGGTTGTGCGATCGGACTTGGCCATTGTTGGCCTCCCTGAGGTTGCGGTTTTCAGAAACCGCCGCTCCCGAGACCAATCGAGGGCGGCAGCTCGACGAGTTGGTCTACCGGGCAACCTCTTGCGAGAAACCGGCCGGGCTCGCGCCCGCCCGCCGAGCCGCCATAAGGGGCGCGACGCGGCGAGGCCGCAAAACCTTGCAGACAGAACTGCGACCTTCGCCGCAGAGATTGCACGGGAGACCAATCCCGATCGCGCCCTTTGTGGACGCGACCCGCGCAGTATGCCAGCGCTACTGCCCCCGCCTGCCTGCTAGACGGTTCCGCTGAGCCTTTGCGCGGCGGCACGAACCGGGTCGACATAGCGCTCGTCGTAGCGGTGCGCCGGCATCGTGAGCGTGACGGCGGCTGCGAGGCTACCGTCCGTACGGAACACAGGGGCCGAGATGCCACCAAGCTCGGCCGTGCGATCGCCGACCGCTGCGTAGTAGCCCTGTGCGCGGATCGATTGGCAGAGTCTGCGTTCCTTTGCGCCGCGCGGCCACCCGGCTTCGGGACCGAATGCGATGAGTACCCGTGCGCCCGCGCCACGATCGGCGGGGAGCAGGTCGCCGGCGCGGACGTGATCGCGCACCGGATGCGGCGAATCGACCCGGTAGAGACACAGCCGCGCCCACGCGTCGCCTTGCGGTTGCCGCACGTGATACGCCGCGCTTTCGCCGGTGGCCGCGACGAGATCGCGCAAGACCGGCATCACGATGCCTTCGAGCGAGAACGAGGTCGCGTACAGGCCGTGCAGCCGCGCGATTTCCGCGCCCAGCGCGTACCGGCCGTCTTCCTGCCGGCGGATCAGCCTCGCATGCTCCAGCGAAGCCAGGAGCCGCAGCACGGTGCTCTTGTAGAGCTGCGTGCGTTCGGCAAACTGGGTGAGCGTCAGCGCGCCATCGCCCGCCTGGAACGCCGCGAGCAGGCTCAGCGCGCGATCGACCGCGGCGGCGCCGCCGGGCGCAGCATTGAGGTCGGATGTCGATTCGGTCTGGGCTTTGCGTGGCATGGGCTTCCTTGACAGCGGGGGCGTTCGCCGGTCTAATTCTGTTCCATGGAATTTAGTTCTGTCTTGCAGAACTGTCAATTCCGCCCAAACCCCCGGAGACAGTTCCCCATGAATTCCCCCGACATCCTCATCAGCGAGGTCGGTCCGCGCGACGGTTTGCAATCGGTGAAGGCCACCATGCCCACCGCCGACAAGCTGCGCTGGATCGACGCGCTCTATGCAGCCGGCGTTCGCGAGATCGAAGTGGCCTCGTTCGTGCCCGCGCGCCTTCTGCCGCAGATGGCCGACGCTGCCGAAGTCGTCCGCCATGCCGTCACGCTGCCCGGCCTGACCGTGATGGCGCTCGTGCCCAATCGCAAGGGCGCCGAGGCGGCGCTCGCGGCCGGCGTGCACAAGCTGACGATGCCGGTGTCGGCGAGCGCGGCGCATTCGCTCGCCAATGTGCGCAAGACGCGCGAAGAGATGGTCGAGGAGGTCCGTGCCATCTCGGACCTGCGCCGCGAGATCGCGCCGCACGTCAAGCTCGAGGCCGGCATTTCCACTGCGTTCGGCTGCACCTTGCAGGGCGACGTGCCGGAAGACGAAGTCATCCAGCTCGCGGCGCAATGCGTCGCGGCGGGCGCCGACGAGTCCGGGCTCTCGGACACCGTGGGTTACGCCAACCCCGCGCAGGTGCGCCGCCTGTTCCGCCGCCTGCGTGCCGAGATCGGCGACAAGGCCGGCGCGGCGCACATGCACAACACGCGCGGCCTTGGCCTGGCGAACTGTCTCGCGGCGTACGAAGAGGGCGTTCGCACCTTCGACGCATCGCTCGGCGGGCTCGGCGGCTGCCCCTATGCGCCGGGGGCTTCGGGCAACGTGGTCACCGAAGACCTGGTTTTCATGTTCGAGGCCATGGGCTTGCGCACCGGCATCGACATCCAGAAACTCATCGCGGCGCGCGCGCCGCTCATCGCCGGCTTGCCCGGCGAACCGGTCTACGGTATGACGCCTGAGGCCGGCCTGCCCAAGGGCTTCACGCAAGGAACCGTTCATGTCTGAGTCCGCCACCGCCCCCCTGCTGCCGTACGCAGGCATCCGCGTCGTCGAGTTCACCCACATGGTGATGGGGCCGACCTGCGGCATGCTGCTGGGCGATCTCGGCGCCGAGGTCATCAAGGTCGAGCCGATCGAAGGCGACAGCACCCGCCGTCTGCTCGGTTCGGGCGCGGGCTTTTTCCCGACCTTCAATCGCAACAAGAAGAGCATCGCGCTCGATCTCAAGCAGCCCGAGGGCGTGGAGGCCGCGCTGCGCCTCGTCGCCACGGCCGACATCGTGAGCGAGAACTTCAAGCCCGGCACGATGAAGAAGCTGGGGCTCGACTACGAAAGCCTGAAGAAGCTCAATCCGCGTCTCATCTATGTGAGCCACAAGGGCTTCCTGCCGGGGCCCTACGACCACCGCACCGCGCTCGACGAAGTCGTGCAGATGATGGGCGGCCTCGCCTACATGACCGGCCGCGTGGGCGACCCCCTGCGCGCCGGCACCAGCGTCAACGACATCATGGGCGGCATGTTCGGTGCCATCGGCGCAATGGCCGCGCTGCGCCAGCGCGAGCAGACCGGCCAGGGCTGTGAGGTGCAGTCGGCGCTGTTCGAGAACAACATCTTCCTCGTCGCGCAGCACATGATGCAGTTCGCCGCCACCGGCAAGGCGGCCGACCCGATGCCCAGCCGCATCTCGGCATGGGGCATCTATGACGTCTTCACCGTGAAGGACGGCGAGCAGATCTTTCTCGCGGTGGTCAGCGACAAGCAGTGGGCGATCTTCTGCAAGGCTTTCGGGCTCGACGAGATGTTTGCCGATCCGCGCCTGAAGACCAACAACGACCGCGTCCGCGCGCGCGAATGGATGATGCCGATCCTGCGCTCGCAGCTCGCGGATCGCAGCGCGGCAGAGCTCAGCGAAGTGTTCGAGCAGAACGAACTGCCCTTCGCGCCCATCACCAAGCCGCAGGATCTGTTCGAGGATCCGCACCTCAACGCCACGGGCGGCCTCGCGCCAGTGCGCATGAATGACGGCAGCGAGTCGAAGGTGCCGCTGATGCCGTTCACCATCGGCGGCGAGCGGCTCGGCATTCACCAGCAGCCGCCGTTGATCGGCGAACACACGGACGAACTGCTGCGCGAGGTCGGCTACAGCGATACGCAGATCGGCGAGCTGAAGTCGCGCGCCGTCACCCGAAGCGAGTGATCGCCCGCGCCTTCAGGCGATGTCCTCATGGAGGCAGAGGATGTTGCCTTCCGGGTCTTCGAACCAGGCCGCTTTCTCTGACCCGAGCACGCACACGTGCTCGACCGTCTTGAGGCCCGGAAAGTCGTAGTCGGCAAAGCGCACGCCCCGCTTTTTAAGCGCGGCAACCGACTCCGAGATGTGATCGACGCGGAAACTCACCGCCGTGTGCTCCGCCTTCGTCCCTTCGGGCTTAGGGAAGAGCGCCAGTTCGGTACCGCCGCAGCGATAGATGAACTTGCCGTCCGGCTTGGCGCCGAGCGGCTCCAGGCCCAGCGCGTCTTCATAGAACCTGCGCGCGCGGTCCAGATCCTTCACGGGCAACATGCACGTGACGCTGCTTGCGGAAAGTGGGTTCATTGCGTGCTCCGGCGGTTTCGGAAGACTTCCTTTCTAGGCCGATCGCGCGCCCGGCGCAATCCTGGCGGCAGCAGGCATCATTGGCGCCGCCATGGACAGACTCAAGCAACTCGAATCCTTCGTCTCGATCGCCACGCGCGGCAGCCTCACTGCTGCGGCGAAGGCGGAGGGCGTCGCGCCGGCCATCGTCGGGCGGCGCATCGATGGGCTCGAGGAGCGTCTCGGCGTCAAGCTCCTGGTGCGCACGACGCGGCGCATCACGCTCACGCACGAAGGCAGCGCGTTCCTGGAGGATTGCCAGCGGCTGCTGACCGAGCTTGCCAACGCCGAGGCGAGCGTGAGCGCAGGGGGCGTCAAGGCCAGTGGCCATCTGCGCGTGACCGCGCCGGCCGGCTTCGGACGCAGGCACGTCGCGCCGCTGGTGCCGCGCTTCCACGAGTTGCATCCGGAAGTGACCCTCTCGCTCAACCTGAGCGACCGGGTGATCGACGTGGCTGGGGAGAACTTCGATTGCGCGGTGCGCGTCGGCGACTTGCCCGATTCATCGCTTGTGAGCGTTCGCCTCGCGGACAACCGCCGCCGTTGTGTGGCGACGCCGGAGTTCGTGCGCCGCCATGGCGCGCCGAAGCACCCGTCCGAGCTCGTCCGCTTCGACTGCCTGACCCTGTCGAGCGATGCCTCGCAGACGCGCGGATGGGCGTTTCGCGTCCCGACCGGCAGTGGCGAGCACGAGGTCATCCATCTCAAGCCCTCGGGGCCGCTCGATTGCTCGGACGGACAGGTGCTGCACGACTGGTGCCTCGCCGGCCACGGCGTCGCATGGCGCAGCACCTGGGAGGTCGAGGCCGAGATCGACGCCGGCCTGCTGGTGCCGCTGCTCGACGACTTCGCCGCGCCACCGAACGGCATCTACGCGGTCTTCCCGCAACGCAAGCACCTGCCGCTGCGGGTGAGGCTCTGGCTCGATTTTCTGAAGGCGAACTATGCGCGTCCGGAGTTCTGGGGCGGCACAATCGCTCGGCCGTCGACAACCGAGGAATCCCACCGATGACGCTCGAAGCCATCCTTGCCTACCTGCATATCCTGGCCATCCTGACGATGGTCGTCTTCATTTCCAGCGAGGCCGCGCTATGCCGGGTCGAGTGGATGAATGCTGCGGTGGTCGAGCGGCTTTCGCGGGTCGACATGGTCTACGGCATCGCGGCCATCGCCGTGCTCGCGACCGGTATCGCGCGCACTTGGTGGGGCATGAAGGGCACGGCGTGGTACTGGACCAACCCGCTGCTGCACCTGAAGCTGACGCTTTTTATCATCGTCGGCCTGCTATCGATCCGGCCGACGATGACCTATTCGCGGTGGCGCAAGGCGCTGCGATCGAACGGTGCGCTGCCGGCCGAGGCCGACGTGCGCAAGACGCGCAAGCAGGTGATGGTGCAGGCGCACATCATCGCGTTGATCCCACTGGCCGCGGTGTTCCTCGCACGCGGCTTCGGGGCGAGGGGCTAGCGCGATGTCGCCGGCGACCTCCAGGGCGCTGTTCGCCGGCACCATCTTCACCAGCGCCTTCCTGCTCTTTCTCGTCCAGCCGCTGATCGCCAAGCAGATCCTGCCGTGGTTCGGCGGATCGGCGGCGGTGTGGTCGATCTGCATGGTGTTCTTCCAGGTCGTGCTGCTGGCGGGCTACGCGTATTCCGACTGGGTCACGCGGCGCCTGGCGTCCCGGATGCAGGCGCGGGTGCATGTCGGGCTGCTGCTGGCGAGCCTTGTGTTTCTTCCCATCGTGACGAGTGCGCGCTGGAAGCCCGACGGCACCGAGGACCCGACGCTCTGGATCCTCGGGTTGCTGCTCGGCACGATCGGGCTGCCGTACTTCCTCCTGTCGACTACCGGTCCGCTCGTGCAGTCCTGGGTGGCGCGGACGCCGTGGGGTGCGCAGGTGTACCGGTACTTCTCGCTGTCGAATTTCGCTTCGCTCGCGTCTTTGCTCGCCTACCCGGTGCTGATCGAACCGCACAGTTCGCTGGTGCAGCAGGCGTGGGGCTGGTCGGCGGGCTATGCCGCTTTCGTGCTGCTGTGTGCCGGCACCGCGCTGCTCGTCTCGCGGCGCTGGCCTGCGGCAGCGCCGGTCGCGGCATCCGGTGCGCCCATGGCGTCGATCGCGTCATCGGCAAGGCCGGCGGTGGGCGACTACCTGATGTGGCTCGCGCTGCCGGCCCTCGGATCGTGGCTGCTGCTGGCGATCACCAACCACCTCACCCAGAACGTCGCCGCGATTCCGTTCCTGTGGGTGTTGCCGCTGTCGGTGTATCTGCTGACCTTCGTGCTGACCTTCGAGAGCGACCGCTGGTACCGCCGTGCTGTCTTCGTGCCGCTTGCCGCCGGGATGCTGGCGCTGTGCGCCTTCGGGTTGCAGGACAACCTGGGCACCAATCTGCGGACAGCGCTGCCGATCTATGTCGTGGGGCTGTTCGCGCTGTGCATGTTCCTTCATGGTGAGATGGCGCGGCTGCGGCCGGGCGGGGCGTATCTCACGCGCTTCTACCTGATGCTGTCGCTGGGGGGCGCGCTCGGCGGCGTGAGCGTCGGGCTGATCGCGCCGCACGTGCTGCCGGCCTACTACGAACTCGGGGTGGGACTCACCTTGTGCGCCCTGATCGCCGCGGTGCTTTGGCGGCAGCGTCGCGTCGGCATGGCGGCCTCGCTCGGTCTGGCCGCTGCTTGCGCCTGGTTCTTGGCGCTGCAGGTGGCGGGCGATGCGTCGGGGGCCCGGCGCATGCAACGCAACTTCTACGGGACGCTGCTGACGCTCGACACGCTGCGCGGCGATGCGAAGGAGAAGGTCCGGCAGATGTATCACGGCTCGGTCAAGCACGGCGAGCAGTACCTCGCGGCTGCGCGTCGCCGCGAGCCGACCACCTACTATGGCCGTTCCTCCGGCATCGGACTGGCGATCGAGTCAGCGCCCGCGAAAGGGCGCCGGGTCGGCCTGATCGGCCTGGGCGCCGGCACGCTTGCCGCCTATGGCCGGACCGGCGACGTCTACCGCGTCTACGAGATCAATCCGGAGGTGTTCACGCTGGCCGACAGCGAATTCAGCTTCCTCGCCGACAGCCGCGCCCGCATCGAGCGCGTGCTCGGCGACGCGCGCTTGGCGCTGGAGCGCGAAAGCCCGAAGGAGTTCGACGTCCTCGCGGTGGATGCCTTCTCAGGCGATTCGGTGCCGGTCCACCTGATCACCTGCGAGGCCATGGACATCTACTGGAAGCACATGAAGCCTGACGGCATCGTCGCCTTCCATGTGACCAACCGCTTTCTTGCGCTGGCGCCGGTGGTCGAGAAGATCGCGCTGGCAAAAGGCCTGCACGTCGCCTACGTGCACGACGAGCCGACCGATCCGGGGCTGCGCAACACCGACTGGGTGCTGGTCGCGCAAGACCCGGAGGTGCTCAAGCGCGAAACCATCCGCCGTGCGAGCTCGGAAATCGCGCCGATCCCAGGCCTCCAGGCCTGGACCGACGACTACAACAATCTCTTTGGCGTGCTGAAGTAGCTCAGCCCTTCGCGTCGGCCTCGCACTTCTTCATGAAGCTGTTCTTGGCTGCACCTGCCAGCGCCTTGCCGTTCTTGTCGATCGCCTTGGTGGCGCAGGTGGCTGCCGCGGCTGCCTTGGCGTCTTTCTCGCACTTCTTGACGAAACTGGTCTTGGCGGCGCCGTTGAGCTTCTTGTCGGCGGCCTGGGCATCGCAGGTCTGTGCGTGCGCGACGCCGAAGGAGAGGGTGGCGCCCAGAGCCAACAGGGAAAGGAGTTTTTTCATGATGGAGGAATCCTTGAAGTTGGGTTGCGACAGGTTGTCCCCCGCCGCCGGGGCTGCCCACCCTAACGGCCCATGTTGACTCTTGGATGACGATCGTCACAGGTCGTCATCGTGCCCCTCGTAAAATCCCGCGATGCTATTGGTCAAACAGGAGCTGCTCGCGGCACTCGCGGACACGCTCGAATCCCTCTCGCCCGGCGCCGGCAGCAAGGCCGCGTTCGAGTCCCCCAAGGTCGCAGCGCACGGCGATTTCGCCTGCACGGCAGCCATGCAGCTCGCCAAGCCCCTCCAGCGCAAGCCACGCGAACTCGCGGAACAGATCAGCGCGGCCTTGATGGCGACGCCGGTCTTCGCCCAGTGGGTGGACGCGATCGAGATCGCCGGCCCCGGCTTCCTCAACATCCGCCTCAAGACTGCCGCCAAGCAGCAGGTGGTGCGGGAGGTGCTCTCCGCGGGCGATCACTTCGGCGAACAGCCCAAGGGCGGCGAACGCGTGCTGGTGGAGTTCGTATCCGCCAACCCGACCGGCCCGCTGCATGTCGGCCACGGCCGCCAGGCGGCGCTGGGCGATGCGATCTGCAACCTGCTCGCCACGCAGGGCGACGACGTCTATCGCGAGTTCTATTACAACGACGCCGGCGTTCAGATCCAGACGCTGGCCAACAGCACGCAGCTGCGCGCCAAGGGCCTCAAGCCGGGCGACGCCGGATGGCCCGAGCAGGCCTACAACGGCGAATACATCGCCGACATCGCCGAGGACTTCAAGGCGAAGAAGACCGTCAGCTCGGACGACCGCGAGTTCACCGCGAGCGGCGACGTCGAGGACATCGATTCGATCCGCCAGTTCGCCGTGGCCTATCTGCGCCACGAGCAGGATCTCGACCTCAAGGCCTTTCAGGTCCGCTTCGACAACTACTACCTCGAGTCGAGCCTGTACACCAGCGGCCGCGTCGAGGCGACGGTCAAGAAGCTGGTCGACGCCGGCAAGACCTATGAGCAGGACGGCGCGCTGTGGCTCAAGTCCACCGACTACGGCGACGACAAGGACCGCGTCATGCGCAAGGGCGACGGCACGTACACCTATTTCGTGCCCGACGTGGCCTATCACATCGCCAAGTGGGAGCGCGGCTTCCACAAGGTCGTGAACATCCAGGGCACCGACCACCACGGCACCATCGCGCGCGTGCGTGCCGGGCTGCAGGCGGCGGGCGTCGGCATCCCGGCCGGCTACCCCGACTACGTGCTGCACACCATGGTGCGCGTGATGCGCGGGGGCGAAGAGGTCAAGATCAGCAAGCGCGCCGGCAGCTACGTCACGCTGCGCGACCTGATCGAGTGGACCAGCACCGATGCGGTGCGCTTCTTCCTGCTCAGCCGCAAGCCCGATACGGAATACACCTTCGACATCGACCTCGCGCTCGCGCAGAACAACGACAACCCCGTCTACTACGTGCAGTACGCGCATGCGCGCATCTGCTCGGTGCTGGCGGCCTGGGGTGGCGACGTGGCGTCGCTCAAGGATGTGGACCTGTCGCCGCTGCAGAGCCCGGCTGCACAGGCGCTGTTGCTGCAGATCGCGAAGTACCCGGCCATGCTCACCGGCGCGGCCAAGGATTTCGCACCGCACGACGTCACTTTCTACCTGCGGGAACTGGCCGCCAGCTACCACAGCTATTACGACGCCGAGCGCATTCTGGTCGATGAAGAACCGGTCAAGCTCGCGCGCCTGGCGCTGGTCGCCGCCACCGCGCAGGTGCTGCACAATGGCTTGGCTGTGCTCGGCGTCAGTGCGCCGCAGAAGATGTGATTTCGACTCTCACCATGAAGCAAAGACAAAGCGGCAACATCGTCATTGGCCTGATCATCGGACTGGTGCTCGGCCTGGGCGTGGCGCTCGGCATCGCGGTCTACGTCACCAAGGTGCCGATCCCGTTCATGACGAAAACCCAGCGCAGCGGCCCTGAGCAGGACGAGGCCGAGGCCCGCAAGAACCGCGACTGGGATCCAAACGCGCCGCTCGCGGGCAAGTCCGGCCAGCAACCGGCACGCCCGCCCGCGACGACTGCAAATGCCAGCCCGACGACAGCCCCGGCCCAGCCGGCGACCGTGGGCCCGCTCAATCCCCCGAGCGCGCCGGTGCCGGTCGTGGTGGCGCCGAGCGCGAAGAGCGCCGACGCCGCTCCCGCACGTCCGCGCACGGCGCCGGTGCCTGCCGAGGCCAACGCGACACCGTCGAGCGATCCGTTGGGCGACCTCGCCCGCGCCCGCGCCGGTATCGGCGGCAGCACGACGACCGCCAGCGCTGCAAACAGCACCGGCTCCAGCACGGGCGCCGATCCGTTCATCTACTTCGTCCAGGCGGGTGCATTCCGCACCTCTGAAGACGCCGAAGCCCAACGCGCCAAGCTGTCGCTGATGGGAGTCGAGGCCAAGGTGACCGAGCGCGAGCAGTCCGGCCGCACCGTCTACCGGGTGCGCGCGGGCCCGTTCAACAAGAAGGAAGACGCTGATCTGCTCAAGGAGCGGCTCGACGGTGGCGGACTCGAGTCCGCACTGGTCCGGGTTCAGCGCTGACATTTCTTTACTTCGCGTTTCCGGGGAACTCGCCCCGGAGCGCAGGCTCTTTCAGCCGCAAAGGAGAATTCATCAATGAAACGTCGTGACTTTTCGCTGGCCGCAGCTTCGCTGGGTCTTCTTCCCCTGGTTTCCAACGCGCAGCAGCGATTCAAGGCTGGAACCGACTACATCGTGCTGAGCACGCCGATGCCGGTCGACGCACCGGCCGGCAAGGTCGAAGTGGTGGAGTTCTTCTCGTACAACTGCCCGCATTGCGCTGCCTTCGAGCCGCAGCTCGAAGCCTGGGTCAAAAAGCTGCCGGCCAACGTGGCCTTCCGCCGCATCCCGGTGCCTTTCGTGGGCAACGATACCGAAGCCAAGCAGCGCCTCTACTACACGCTCGAGGCGATGGGCAAGGTGGATGAGTTCCAGCCGCAGATCTTCGACGCCATCCACAAGCAGCGCCTGCCGCTGGTCGGCGACGCGGCGATCCTGGCATGGTCGGAAAAGCAGCCGGGTCTGGACGCCAAGAAGTTCGCCGAGCTGTTCAAGTCCTTCTCGGTGGTCGGCAAGGCCAAGCGCGCCGCCCAACTGACCAACGACTACCGGGTGGCCGGTGTTCCGGCGATGGCCGTTGCAGGCCGCTGGTATGTCGATGGCGACACCGCCGGCTCGCTCGACCGCGCACTGCAGGTCGTCGAGTTCCTGATCGGTGAAGCCAAGAAGGGCTGAGCGCATTGCCCGGGACGGTCGCTGAGGTCGTCCTCCCGCTTCGGAAAGCCCGCCTTGGCGGGCTTTTTCATCCTGGCCGCGAAACCCCATCCAACGGCCGCATACAATCGTGCAGCAAGTTTCGTGCCTTTATGAATTCGCCATTCCACATCCCCTTCCTACGTCACCTCGGCCGAGCGGTCGTGCTGGCTCTGGCACTGGCGGGCATCGCTTCCGTCGCCCAGGCTGAAAAGGCCGACCGGGGCAAGCCGATGAACATCGATGCTGACGCGATGCGCTACGACGACCTCAAGCAGACCAGCGTGTTCACCGGCAACGTGGTCGTCACCAAGGGAACGATCGTCATCCGCGGCGACCGCATCGATGTGCGGCAGGACCCGGAGGGCTACCAGTACGGCGTGGTGACCGCCGCCCCCGGCAAGCTCGCCTACTACAAGCAGAAGCGCGATTCCGGCAATGACGAATGGATCGAAGGCGAGGCCGAAACCATCGAATACGACAGCCGCGCCGACAACGTGAAGTTCATCCGGCGTGCGGTGATGCGCCGCCTCATCGGCGCGACACCCAATGACGAGAGCAGCGGTCCGCTGATCGTCTACGACCAAAGCAACGACACGTTCACCGTCAACGGTGCCGGTCTGCCGCCGAATGCCGGCGTCGCAAGCCAGCCGAGCGGCCGGGTGCGCGCCATCCTGACGCCCAAGCCCACCGCCGGACAACCCGCTGCGCAATCCGGGGCTGGCGGCAAGACTTCCGCGCCGGCCACCGAAGCGCCCGCGCCCTCCAAGGGCCTGCGCTCCACAACCACCCTGGGCGGGGAAGCAAAGAAGTGATCGAAACCGCTGGCTTCAACGAAAACCCGGATTTCGCAGGCAGCCGTCTTGAAGCGCGCGGCCTGCAGAAGACCTATGGCAGCCGCAAGGTGGTCAAGGACGTGTCGCTGGGCGTGCAGAAGGGCGAAGTCGTCGGCCTGCTGGGTCCGAACGGCGCGGGCAAGACCACCTCGTTCTACATGATCGTCGGGCTGGTCCGCGCCGATGCCGGCGAGATCACCATCGACGGCGAGCCGATCGCGCACATGCCGATCCACCGCCGCTCGCGCATGGGTTTGAGCTACTTGCCGCAGGAGGCTTCGATCTTCCGCAAGCTCACGGTCGAGGAAAACGTGCGTGCCGTGCTCGAACTCCAGCGCGAACCCGATGCCAACGGCAGGCCGGTGGCGCTGTCGAAGCAGCGTATCGAGGAGCGTCTGACCGAGCTGCTGGCCGATCTGCGCGTCGACCACCTTCGCGATTCCCCCGCACTGGCTCTGTCGGGCGGCGAGCGTCGCCGCGTCGAGATCGCCCGCGCACTGGCCACCCAGCCGCGCTTCATCCTGCTCGACGAGCCATTCGCGGGCATCGACCCGATCGCGGTCATCGAGATCCAGCGGATCATCAGTTTCCTGAAGGAGCGCGGCATCGGCGTGCTGATCACCGATCACAACGTCCGCGAGACGCTCGGCATCTGCGACCACGCTTTCATCATCAGCGACGGGCACGTGTTGGCTCAGGGCACACCGTCGGAGATCGTCGACAACGCCGAGGTGCGACGGGTCTACCTCGGCGAGCACTTCCGGATGTAAGGCGAGGGCTCCAGGGTCGTCATGAAACAGGGTCTCTCGCTGCGGGTTTCGCAGCATCTCGCGTTGACTCCCCAGCTCCAGCAGTCGATCCGGCTGCTGCAGCTTTCCACGCTGGAGCTTTCGCAGGAAGTCGAGCAGATGCTCGACGAAAACCCTTTTCTCGAACGCACTGTTGAAGAGGCGCCTCGGGAGGAGTTCGGCCTCGAAGCCGCCGACACGCCGGTACGCGACGACGATCGACTCGCGGAAAGCGACAGTGACTTCGCAAGCGGCTCGTCATCGTCGTCCGACACCGCAACGGCGACCACCGATACCGAAACAGCAGTCGCGGAGGGCTTCGACGGCGAACCCGACTGGGAAGGTGACGGCACCGTCGACCTCGCACCCGACGACAGCGAGTGGGGTAGCGACGCTCCCGCGCGCACGAACAACCTCGGCGACGACGAGCGCGCCGACGCAACCGAACTCGCGCGCAGCCAGGAGTCGCTCCAGTCCTATCTGCACCGGCAGGCGCTGGCGTTGCGGCTGAGCGAGACCGACAGCGCGGCGCTTCGCTTCCTCATCGAATCCCTCAACGACGACGGCTATCTCGAGGACTCGCTGCCGGCCCTGGCGTCCGGATTGGCTGGCGACGACAACGACCAGTTCGACGATCTCGTGCACCACTTCCAGGTGGCGCTGGGCCTGCTCCAGAGCCTGGAGCCTGCCGGCGTCGGCGCGCGCAATCTCGGCGAGTGCTTGACGATCCAGCTTCGCGCCCTCGCGCACGAGGACGAGACCGAGGAAGAAGAAGAGATCCGCAAGACCGCGATCGCGATCTGCAAGCAGCCGATGGAGCTGCTCGCCAAGCGTGATTTCAAGCGGCTCGCCACGCTCACCCGCAGCAACGAGGACGAAGTCCGCGCTGCGCTGCAGCTCATCGCCAAGCTCGAACCCAAGCCCGGCCGCCGCTTCGTCGACGTGGAGCGCAACGTCGTCATCCCCGACGTAATCGTCACGCGCGTGGGCAATGGCGGCAACGCGAAGTTTCGCGTCATGCTCAACCCCGAGGTGATGCCGCGGCTGCGCGTGCACGACATTTATGCGGGCGCGCTCAAGCAGCACAAGGGCGAGGGCAGCCAGGCGCTGTCGCAGCGCCTGCAGGAGGCGCGCTGGTTCATCAAGAACATCCAGCAGCGTTTCGACACCATCCTGCGAGTGTCGAACGCGATCGTCGAGCGCCAGAAGAACTTCTTCGTGCATGGCGAACTCGCCATGCGACCGCTGGTGCTGCGAGAGATTGCCGACGAACTGGGCCTGCACGAATCGACCATCAGCCGCGTGACCACCGCCAAGTACATGGCGACGCCCTACGGCACGGTCGAGCTCAAGTACTTCTTTGGCTCCGCACTTGGCACCGAAACCGGCGGCAACGCGTCGAGCACCGCGGTGCGCGCGCTCATCAAGCAGTTCGTCACCGCCGAAGACCAGAAGAAGCCGCTCTCCGACAGCCAGATCTCAGAGATGCTCAAGGAGCAGGGCATCGAGTGCGCGCGCCGCACCGTGGCCAAGTACCGCGAAGCCTTGCGCATCGCCCCGGCGAACCTTCGCAAAGCCCTCTAGGGCGCCTGCTGCTCAACCCTGCATGCGCACCAGCAGCGTGCGCAGCGCAGCCGGCTGGACGGGCTTGCGCAGCGCCTGCCAACCCCAAAGACTCGCGAGGTCCTGGGTGGCATCGTCGATGTCGGCGGACACGAGCGCGATCGAGAGTTTGGGCGCGCGCCGCTGCAGCTCCTTGGCGAGCGTGATGCCGTCGATCGAGCCCGGCAGGCGGATATCGCACAGCGCGATGTCGAAGCCGGCAAGCGTCGTCAGCGCCAGAGACTCGACCGCGCTGGCGCACACGTGCGCACGGGCACCCCACAGCCGAAGCAGCGCCGCGATGCTGTCGGCGACCACGGTGTTGTCCTCGACGATGAGCACCGAGAGATCGGGGCGCAGCGGCGCCGCATCCTGTGCCGTGGCGGCAGCCTCGGCCACCAGGCCCGTGCCGGTGGTGATGGGGGCATCCTTCGGCGCGGCCGGCAGTTCGAAACCGAAGACCGATCCGCGCCCGGGTGCTGAGCGCAGCGTGATCTGCACCCCCAGGCGGAGTGCCAGCCGTCGCACGATCGCGAGTCCAAGCCCGTGGCCGCGCTGCAGGTTGCGTTCCACGTTGCCGATCTGCTCGAAGTCGCCGAACACGCGGTCCTGCGCCTCGGGCGCAATGCCGATGCCCGAGTCGCGCACTTCGATGCGCCATCCATCGACGCGCCGCCGGCAGGCCAGCAGCACGCGGCCTCGCGGCGTGAACTTGAGTGCGTTGTCCACGAGGTTGCCGAGGATGCGGCGCAGGGTGACCACGTCGGTCCAGACCACCGCGTCGTCCGGGCAGCGGACCCGTACGCGGCCGGTGCCGGTCTGGCGGGCCAGTTCGTTGAGGAGCGGTGCGAGCGCGATCGCGACCGGCGAGATCGGGTCGGCCGCCGCCTCGATGCGGCCGATCTCCAGAAGCTGGTTGGTGAGCCCTTCGAGCGCCTGCTGGGCGCGCGATAGCGCCGCCAGTGTGTTCTGAACCGTGACCTGGTCTTCGCCCGCTTCGAGTTGATGGCGCAGCACCTCGGCCTGCAAGCCCATCGCCATGACCGGCTGGCGCAGGTCGTGGTTGGCCGCCGAAAAGAAGCGCAGCCGCTCTGCCTGTGCCTGCTGCGATTGGCGCAGGCCGGCCATCGCCTGTTCGCGCAGGGTGCTTTCGTTGTGGCGCAGGCCGATGTTCTCCTCGAGCTGGCGGGCGCGTTCGCCGACGAGGCGCCACACCATGGCCAGCAGACCGATGCCGAGCAACGCAAGCGACACCATCGCGGGCGCGCCGAAGGCCACGCCCATTGCGATCACTGGGGCGAGCAGCAGCGTGATCGCAAGCTGCATCGCGGGTGCGAAGTACGACACCGAGAACACCGAAGACAGTGTCATCGCCATCACGACCACGCCGATCATGAGCTGGGTCGTCGGGTTGGCAGGGTCGAACAGCAGGATGCCCGCCGCGCCGTGTGCCCCTTCGTGGACTGCGATGCGCAGCGTGTGCAGCCGCAGTGCACCCGGCAGGTTGTCGCGCGTCAGGGGGTCGGGCAGGCGCTGTGGAAAGAAGGCGCGATAGGCGGTGGTGACCGCGATCAACGCGATCCAGATCGCCGCGTTGCGCACCGAGTACTGCCATGCGAAGAGCGCGGCGACGCCGCAATCCAGCAGGAACTGGACGAATAGCACGCTCCCACTCGGCTGCGCGCTGAGCCGCAACACTTCGCAACGGACGGTGAATCGGTCGGCGATGAAGGCCTCGGTCGCTGTGGGATTGGGCGAGTTGCTCATCTTGCGGCTGAATCCGAAGTAGAACAGCATCGAGACGCGGCGACAATCGCGTCGTGATCGAACTCTCGCTTTTTCTCCCTTGTGCAGCTGGTGTCGAAGACTTCCTGGCACAGGAGGTCCACGCACTCACCGGCCGCGTCGGCCAGGACCTGCTCTCGGCGCGTGGCGGCGTGCGCGTCCGGGCTGGCTGGCGCGATGCGCTCAAGCTCAATCTGCACAGCCGGCTTGCGCAGCGCGTGCTGATCGAGGTCGCGCACGGACCCTATCGCAGCGAGAACGACCTCTACGGCATTGCGAGCGGTGTCGCCTGGGAAGTCTGGTTCACGCCGAAACAGACCTTCAAGATCGAAACCACCGCGCAGCACAGCCCACTCCAGAGCCTCAACTTCGCCACCCTGCGCATCAAGGACGCGATTGCCGATCGCTTTCGCGCCAAGGCCAACGGCGTGCGTCCCAGCATCGAGACGCAATGGCCGGACGTGCGGGTCTTCGCCCACCTGACGACCGAGTTCTGCACGCTCTACATCGACACCTCGGGCGAACCGCTTTTCAAGCGGGGCTGGCGGCAGGACAAGGGCGACGCACCGCTCAAGGAAACCCTCGCCGCCGCCATGCTGGCCGCGAGCGGCTGGTGGAATCCGGAAACCGGCGAGGTCTCGCCGCAGCCGCTGTACGACCCCTGCTGCGGGAGCGGCACGATCGCCATCGAGGCAGCGCAGATTGCCTCGGGGATCGCCGCCGGTTCGTTGCGGCGATTCGGCTTCGAGAAGCTTCTGCCTTTCCAGTCGCACGTCTGGCAGGCATTGAAGGGCGAAGCCACTCCCAAGGCCGATCGGCGAGCCACGCCGGTCTTTGGCTCCGACGTGTCACACCGCATGGTCGACTTCGCCGAACGCAATGCCGAGCGCGCGGGCGTCGCACAGGCGGTGCAGTTCCGCGGCGGCGATGCCTTGCAGCGCATGCCACCGGCGGAGGGGGGGGTGATCATGCTCAACCCGCCGTATGGCGAGCGCATCGAAGTCGGCGGTGTCACGCGCGGCCGGCGTGCCGGCAACGCCGACGCACCGGCCCGCGGACGTGAAGAAGCACAGACGGAAGACGGAGGCGAGTTCTTCGTGCAACTCGCCAGCCACTGGAAGAAGAACTACGCGGGCTGGAGCGCCTGGGTGCTCACGCCCGACATGCAGCTCCCCAAGCGCATGCGGCTCAAGGAGTCACGCCGCGTGCCGATGTGGAACGGGCCGATTGAATGCCGGCTGTTCCGCTTCGACATGGTCGCCGGCTCGGCACGCGATCGGGCGTCGGCGCCGCCGGCTCAACCGTAGCGTCTACGGGCGAGGGCCGCGCCTTCAGCCAGCGCCTGAAGTTTCCGGAGCGCCACTTCGCGATCCATCGGCGCCATGCCGCAGTTGGTGCACGGCAGCAGTCGCTGCTTCGGCACGTACTGCAGCGCCTGCCCGATGGTGTCGGCCACCTGCTCAGGCGTTTCGACCGCATCGCTCGCCACGTCGATCACGCCGACCATCACGTCCTTGCCGTCGAGCAGCTTCATGAGGTCCGGCGGCACATGCGAATGGAAGCACTCCAGACTCACCTGGTCGATGCGGCTCCTTGCGAGCGCCGGAAACACCTCTTCGTACTGCCGCCATTCATCACCGAGCGTCGCCTTCCAGTCGACGTTCGCCTTGATGCCGTAGCCATAGCAGATGTGAACCGCGGTGGTGCAGGTCAGCCCCTCTGCTGCACGCTCCAGTGCCTTCACACCCCAGTCGGCCGCGTCCTTCATGTAGACGTTGAAGGCCGGCTCGTCGAACTGGATGATGTCAACGCCATCCGCCTGCAACGCCAGCGCTTCCTGGTTGAGCAGCTCCGCAAAGGCCATCGCCATCTTCACGCGGTCGCCGTAGAAGCGGTCGGCCACGGTGTCGACGATGGTCATCGGGCCGGGCAGCGTGAACTTGATCTTGCGCGTGGTGTGCGCGCGCAGCAGCCGCGCTTCGGTCGCATGCACGCGGCCCTTGAGGCGCAGCTCCGACACCACCTGCGGCACCATCGCGTCGTAGCGGTTGTTGCGAATGCCCATCTTCACCTTGTGGTCGAAGTCGATGCCCTCGACCTGCTCCAGGAAGCCGTGGACGAAGTGCTGGCGCGACTGCTCGCCATCGCCGATCACATCGAGTCCTGCGTCTTCCTGCGCCTTGATCCACAGCAGCGTCGCGTCGGCCTTCGCCTGCGCCAGCTCTTCACCACCGGACTTCCATTGCGGCCACAGCTTGTTGGTTTCGGAGAGCCATGACGGCTTGGGCAGGCTGCCTGCGATGGTCGAGCTGAAAAGGGGACGTGACATCGTGATACTTCCTGGGATTCGGCTCGGGAGGGTACGCGATTCCCGCCCTCGCACGCATCGGGCATACCTGGGCCAGAATGCAGCCCTTCCGGCTCCGAGCCGCATCACTCGCATCACGCCATGACCGATCTCTCCGCATTTCCCATCACGAAGAAGTGGCCCGCCCAGCACCCTGACCGACTTCAGCTCTATTCGCTGCCCACGCCCAACGGCGTGAAAGTGTCGATCGCGCTGGAGGAAACCGGCCTGCCCTACGAGCCGCATCTGGTGAGCTTCGAATCGCACGACCAGACCTCGCCCGCGTTCCTCTCGCTCAATCCCAACAACAAGATCCCCGCGATCATCGACCCCAACGGCCCGGGCGGAAAGCCGCTGCCGCTGTTCGAATCCGGCGCGATCCTCATCTATCTTGCCGACAAGACCGGCAAGCTCATGCCCAAGGACCCGGCGGCACGCTACCAGACCATCCAGTGGCTGATGTTCCAGATGGGCGGCATCGGACCGATGTTCGGGCAGGTGGGTTTCTTCCACAAATTCGCCGGCAAGAACTTCGACGACAAGCGCCCGCGCGACCGCTACGTCGATGAATCGAAGCGGCTCCTGCGTGTGCTCAACCAGCACCTCGAAGGCCGCCAGTGGGTGATGGGTGACGACTACACGATCGCCGACATCGCGATCTTCCCGTGGGTGCGCAACCTCATCGGGTTCTACGGGGCGGCGGATCTGGTCGGCATTGCCGACTTCCCGCAGGTCACGCGCGTGCTGGAGGCCTTTGTTGCCCGTCCGGCGGTGATTGCCGGACTCAACATCCCGGCCCGCGGCTGAGCATCCGTCCCGATGCCGGCATGTTGATCGTCCTCGACACCAACATCGTTCTCGACCTTTTGGTGTTCGACGATCCGGAGCGGGCACCGCTCGCGGCCGCGCTGGCCGCCGGCGAGCTGCGCTGGCTGGCGACCGCCGCGATGCGCGATGAGTTCGAGCGCGTGCTCGGGTACCCGCTGATCGTCGCGCGGCTGGCCGCCATCGGCCGCCAGACCGCCGAAGTGCTCGCCGCCTTCGATGCACGTGCGCAGATGGTCGACGGCGTTCCTGCCCGCGCGCCTTGCGTGTGCAGCGATCCGGACGACCAGATCTTCATCGACCTCGCGGTCGCGCACGGTGCGCGATTGTTGAGCAAGGACCGCGCTGTGCTGTCGATGCATAGGCGCCTCGCGGCGCACGGCGTCGCCGTTTCGACCACCTAGCTCCCGACGGCAGCAGTCGACGCCTTCCGACACGGTTTGACGGTCGAGCCCACGCGGGCCCAAGGCAGAGCATGTGGAGACTGGGCGGATCGAAGCTCAGGAGAAAGCGTATGTCCTTCGTCCTCTACATGATCGGCTTCCTGGTCTTTATGGCCGGCGTGGCCTGGGGACGCGTCCGTGGCCGGCGTGCCTTCGCTCTACATCGGCATCGGCGCGCTGATCCTGCTGGGGATCGGCATCTTCAGTGCGGTGGGTCGCACGCGGAGCAAGGATCCATCCTGAGGCCGTAGCCCCCTGTCAGTTTCCGTACCAGCGCGCCAGCAGCCGGGCCACCGCGCGCACGCGCTGGGTGTCACGCCCCCAGCGCCGCCCCGACGGCAGATGCCGCAACCAGCGCATTCGGCGCGCGGCGACATTCAGCCGGTCTCGGACTTCGTCGCTCGCATCCGCCAGCACTGCATGCCAATGCTGGGCAGCGGCGTGCGGCGATGCAGCATTCACCAGCATCGCGGTGGAATGAAGGTAGCTGAGCCAGTCACGCGTCTGGCATTCGGGAAGCGGCAGCGTTTCGCCGGGGTCGTCCTCGAAATCGATGTAGCCGATGGTGCCGTCCGGGCATTGCACGAGATTGCGGTCGAAGGCCTGGCTCAGGTAGGCGTCCCGCGAATGCACCAGCGCGATGGCGTCGAGCCCCTCGCGCCAGACCGCGAGCAGCGCTGCCGGGCCGGCGGCCGCCGCGTGGTCGAGGCGCTCCTGGAGCACCACGGCCGGCCGGCCGCTTTCGCCGAGGTCGGAGATCAGCATGCCGTCCGTCTGCTGCGCCAGCACAGCCGGCACGCGCAGGCCGGCATCGCCGAGCTGGCGCAGCCGCCGCGCCTCGATCTCGATCGCCGCTTCGCCGCCCGGATTGGGAACGGGCGAGAGCACGTCGAGCCGCAGGACAGCGGAAATCGCCGCCAGGAGCCGATAGCGCGCCTGGCCATGACGCGGGCCGGCCTTTTTCAGCCAGACGCGCTGCCCGCCGAAGCGGTGGCTCGACACGGCCTTGGTCTGCTGGGGCAGCATGAGACGCAGGAATTCAGCGTAATCCTCGGGCTCGGGCGGCGTATCCACCTCGAGGGGCGCCGGCGCGGACGCCGCGCCTTTTCGCATCTGTACGCGGGATGAAATCCCGCCTCGTCTGACAACGCTCATACGGACAGGATCGGGGGCTGGCAGGTCGGCGCGATTTCGCAAAGCGAAAAAAAGGCGCAACCCGCGGGGAAGAGCGGAATCGACGGGGTAGGAATAGCGGTCTCCGGGAACCTTGCTGCATCATAGAGGGCTGCCTGTGCACTGACATGACAACCCTTCCCGACACCCCCCCTAACACCTCGCCGGCGGATGCGGCGCTCGGCCCCGACGATTTCGACGCCCAGGACAACGCGCTCGACGCCATGCGCGAGCACGACGAAGAGATTCCGCAGTGGGAATTCTGCGAAGGCTTCATGGCCGCGCTGGTCTGCTCGCGTCGGCCGATCGAGCCTTCCGAGTACTGGCCTGTGCTGCTTGGCGACAAATTCGCGCCTGCGCAGCACATGGAGTTCGTCTGGCGCTGGAAGCGCCGCTGGCACGAGATCGAGACCGCGCTCGATGCCGATGTCGAATCGCTCGAGGATGAGCGCACCTTCCAGCCCGAGGTGCTCGACACGCGCGGCGCCATCGCCGCGTTGCCTGAAGAGGAGCGAGGCGAGATGGACGGCGAAGCCATCCCATCGTTCGCGCAGGTGTGGGCGCTCGGCTTCATGTACGCGGTCGAGAACTGGCCCGACGAATGGGCCGCGCCGCGCGACAAGGAAGCAGCGCAGATGCTCGACGATGCGCTCGACACCATCGTCACGCTCACCGAGGACGACAAGGGCCAGCCCGTCGTTTCGATGTACGCGGAGGACGGCCCGCCTAGCGTGAGCCAGCAGCGCGTCGATGATTTCGGCGCCGCCATCTGGGCGGTGTACGACCTTCGGCAGTTGTGGCGCAGCATGGGCCCGCGCGTTGAAACCATCCGCAAGGAAGCGACCCCCGGCCGCAACGACCCCTGCCCCTGCGGCAGCGGCAAGAAGTACAAGAAGTGCCACGGTGCCTGAGGCAAGCACCGGCCTGAGGCAGACCACCGTCGCGCTGCCCGCGCGCACCGCGTGGGCGATGGTGCTGGCGCTGTGCACCGCCTTCGCGTTGAGCCAGGCCTTCCGCACCGTGGGCGCGATCATGGCGGGCCCGCTGCAGAAGGAGTTCGGCCTCTCGGCGCAGGCGCTCGGCATCTTCTCGGGCTCGTTCCACTTCGCCTTCGGTGCGATGCAGCTCTTCATGGGCATCGGCATCGACCTGCATGGCGTGCGACGCACGATGCTGACCGCGTTCCCGCTGGCGATCGCCGGCGCAGTCCTTTCCGCTTTCGCGCCGGGCTATGGGCTGCTCGTGCTGGGGCAGGTGCTGATCGGCGTCGGCTGCGCGCCGGCCTTCCTGGTGTGCACCGTGTTCATCGCGCGGCACTTTCCGGTCGCGCGATTCGCGTCGATCTCCGGGCTGGTGCTCAGCATCGGCGGCGTGGGCATGTTGATGACCGGCACGCCGCTCGCATGGCTGGTGCAGGAGCATTCGTGGCGCATGGGCTTCGCTGTGCTCGCGGTCGCGTCGGTGCTCGCGTGGCTTTCGATTTTCTGGGGCGTGCGCGAGCCGTTGCCGGAGGGCCGCGGTCCGCGCGAATCGATGACCGCCGCGCTGCGGCAGTTCGGGTCGCTGTTCGCGATGCCGCACACGCTCGGCATCATGGTGCTCGGCGCCGTCACCTATGCTGCGTTCATCTCGCTGCGCGGCTTGTGGCTGGGCCCGCTGCTGATGGACCGCCACGGCTTCACGCTGGTGCAGAGCGGCAACGTCGCACTGATCGTGTCGATCATCTCGCTCATCGGTGCGCCGCTCTTCGGCCGCATGGACCGCGACGGCCCGACGCGCCGGCGGCGCATCGTTTCCTGCGCCCTTGCATACGCAGCCTTCTTTGTCGCGATCGCGCTGTTCACGAGTGCGTGGATCGACATCGTCTGCGCCGTGATGATCGGGTTCGTCTCCGGCTTCATCGTCTGGCAATACGCGGATGTGCGCGCGGCCTATCCGTCCGCCATCACCGGCCGCGCGATGGCCGTATTCACGATGGCGATGTTCCTCGGCGTGGCGCTGATGCAGTGGGTCACCGGCGTCGCCGCATCCGTGGCGCAGGCGCACGGGTTCGATCCGTTCCGCGCGGTGCTCACGACGATCGCGGTGCTGCTCGTGGGCGCGACGCTCGCGTTCGCGTGGCTGCCGGCGCCGAAGAGCGACGGCTGAAGCGCCTCAGGCGGCCATGTCTCCGGCCGGTGTGGAGAAGCGCACATCGCCGATCCAGTTGCGCTTGCGGCGTGCGAGGCGTGCGTCAATGTCCTCGCCCTCGAACGACGCCGGCACCTGGCGAAGCAGCGATCGATCCACGTTGCCGAAGCTGTTCACGTTGACGACCGCATAGGTGCGATCTTCAAGTTCGCAGGTCACGAGCGGCACCACGCCGCACCGGCTGCAGACGTGGAAGCGGCCGGTGCCCGTTCCGAAGAAGTAACCCGGATCGAGCGACGGGTCCTGCACGGTCACCCGCAAGGCGCCGGCCGGATTGGACGTCCACACGCCCCCATGCTTGACGCAGAACGAGCAGCCGCAGGCCCGCGCCGGTATCTCGGTGGGCTCCGGCTCCCAGGTGAAGTCGAAGGAAATGTTGCCGCAGTGGCAGCCGCCCTGGATCAGCATGGCGGACCTCCTGTTCGGATTCGGGACAGTTCAGATGTTGAAAGCGCGTCGTGACGCGGGTTGCACGATATCCAGGTACTCGGGGTGCTTGCGGAGCCATCCGGCGATGAACTGGCACACCGGAATCACCGGCTGGCCTTTCGCCCGCGCCTGGTCGAGCACGTGCCGCGCGATCGCGGATCCCACCCCCTTGCCTTCGAACGCCGGCAGCACCTCGGTGTGGGTGAACATGATGG
Organism: Variovorax sp. Sphag1AA; assembly: GCF_014192575.1. Classification (GTDB taxonomy): domain Bacteria; phylum Pseudomonadota; class Gammaproteobacteria; order Burkholderiales; family Burkholderiaceae_C; genus Variovorax. The sequence goes on from NZ_JACHYC010000006.1 coordinate 596,564, forward strand.
CGTTGCTCAGCACGTTGTATTCGCAATAGCCTGCGAGTTCGCCGCCGATGGTTGCCTCGTAGCGATGCAGTTCGGGCTTGTCGGTGATCGTGATGTCGGTCATGCGGTGTCCGTGAGGTTCAGGGTTGGCGGGCGAGGAAGGTTGCCAGATTGGTCGACGCCGTCCCGCGCACCTTCTTGCGCAGCATCGGCGACCAGCCCAGCAGCAGGCCCGGCGTGCCGAGCGCCTGCCGGGACCATCGCCAGAACTCGAAGCTGTCCTGTTGCGTGGCGATCAGGCCTTCGGGCGTGAACGTGAAGCGCGAGTCGATCGAGTTGTCGACGATGCGGCCGGTCGTGCTGAAGAGATAGTGCGCGTCCCAATGGGCCTGTCCGGTGGTTTCATCGGCCCGCACGTCGCGGTAGCTCAGCTTCCAGACCGATGCGCCCTTGGCCCGCGTGCCGCTGCACAGCATCTTCCACATCCCGCCGACTTCGCGTGCGCCGCGCAGCGAAAAGGCTTCGTCGTCGAAGCTCGCATCCGGTGCGTAGCAGGCGGCCATCGTGTCCGCATCGAGCTGCGCGAAGGCGTCGTAGAACCGGCGGATGGTTTGTTCGTTTTGCGTCGGGGTTGTCATGGTTCAGGGCTGCGGGATCATTTCGGCCAGTGTCTGCAAGGCATGGTGGACTGTGGCGGCACGCACCGCGGCGCGGTCGCCGTCGAAGCGCCGGCGTTCGGTGCGGACCTTGCCGTCGACCGACCAGCCGAACCACACCGTACCCACCGGCTTTTCCGGCGAGCCACCGGTGGGGCCGGCGACGCCGGTGACCGCCACTGCCGTCTGCGCGTTCGAGTGGGTGACAGCACCCTCGGCCATCGCGCGCGCGACTTCCTCGCTCACTGCGCCATGGGCCTGGATCAGCGCGGCGTCGACGCCGAGCAGTTCGGTCTTGGCCTCGTTCGAATAGCTGACGAAACCACGTTCGAACCAGTTGCTGGAGCCCGACAGGTCGGTGCACGCACCGGCGATGAGTCCGCCGGTGCAGCTTTCGGCCGTAGCCATCATCCAGCGCTTGCGCTGCAGAAGATCGGCCAGCGCCAGTACCAGTGCGGGCGTGTCGAGGTCGGAAAGTGCGGGTGGTATCTGCGTCATCGTGTTCACCATGCGCGAAGCGCGGAAACTGCGGCAATCACCAGCAGCGTGCAGAAGGCCGCCACGAGATCGTCAAAGATGATGCCGAATCCGGCGATGCTCCAGCGCATCGTCTCGGGCGTCGCGTCCTTCTGCTTGAAGAGCGCATCGGCCCAGCCCACGGGCCCTCGCTTGACCGCATCGAAGAGGCGGAAGAGCGCGAAGGCGAAGAGCTGCATGAGCAGCCCGGCGGGCATGACGATCCAGAGCACGATCCAGAACGCGACGACTTCGTCCCACACGACATTGCTGGGGTCGGCCACGTTCATATGCCGGGCGGTCACGGTGCAGGCCCACCAGCCGATCGGCAGCGATGCCAGGATCACCCAGCCGATCGCGGCATCCGACAGCCAGAGCTGCATGACCAAGTAGGCCGCCCACGCCCACAGCGTGCCGAAGGTGCCGGGTGCGCGGCGCGGGAGGCCCGAGCCGAAACCCAGGGCGATGAGATGCGCGGGATGCGAGAGCATGAAACGCACCGTGGCGCGACGCGGCGAGAAATCGGGCATGGCACCGGAAGGGGAAGCAGCGGACATGAGGGCGACAGTGTCGCGCATCTGCCCCGCACCCCGCCAGCGGGTGTACTCAGGCCGGCTGGAAGTGCTGCTCGATGCGCTGGGCGACCGCCTTCGGCGCGCGGCGCAGGGCCTCGATGGCGCACGCGCCGAGGAACAGGCCTTCGAGCTTCAACTCCACGCTCGCGAAGTAGAGGCCGAGCGAAGCGGCCGCGTCGATCAGGCAGTGCTCGATCGACGCAAAGGTGCCACCGGCTTCCTGATCGCTGATGCGATAGGAGTAGGCGTCGGGTTCGACACGGCGGATCTCGAGCACGGGCTTCATTGCAAGGCAATCATCGGCAGGCGGCCCCGGGAGGTAAATAGTCCATTTGGACCGCCCGGACTTCGCGCAGAATTCGCGGGTCATGCTGCCGGCCAAGATCCTTCTTATCGACGACCACGCCATGTTCCGCTGCGGATTGCGGATGGTGCTTTCGTCCGGAATTCCGAATGTCGAAGTGGCCGAGGCCGGCTCGTTGGAAGAGGCCATGAAGACCGCCCTGGTCGACCCGGGCCTGGTGCTGCTCGACATCCAGCTCCATGGGCTGAACGGCCTCGAAGGCATCGCGCTCGTGAGGCGAAAGTGGCCCGACGCGCCGGTGGTCATCCTGTCTTCCGACGCCACGCCGCAGAGTGTGCGGCTTGCGCTGGACCGTGGCGCGGCGGCCTTCGTCTCCAAGGCGGAGTCGGCCGACAACATCCTCGCGGTCATCGAGAAGCTCCGGCGCGGGCAGGAAGTGGCAGCGCCGGTGCACGCGGACGCGCCGCCGGCCGAGGGCGATCAGCCCCGGCAATTGCTCACGCCACGCCAGTTCGAGGTGCTCGATCTGCTGTGCCAGGGCCTGTCGAACAAGGTGATCGGCCGGCGTCTCAATCTCTCGGAGAACACGGTGCGCGGCCATGTGCAGGCCGTACTCGCGGCACTCGAGGTGTCGAGCCGCTCCGAGGCCGGCTTCGAGGCACGGCGACGGGGGCTCGTTTCCTGATGCGCAATCCGCTGCGCCTCGCCGAAGGGCGCACGCTGGTGGAGCAATTGCGCCTGCTGCTGGGCAACGTCGGCAGCTCGGTGGGGCCGACCATCCTCGTGGCGTTGCTGCTCGTGTGGGTGCTGTCGAACCCAGGCAACGCAACCGGGCTGCGGGTGTGGGCCGGCATGGTGATCCTGAGCAAACTCTGGTGCGCGCGCGAGGCGCGGCGCATGCTGGCCATGGAGATTCCTCCCGATCGTGCGCCCGGCCTCGTGTGGCAGCAGATGGTGCTCAATGCGGTCGACGGCGCGATCTGGGGTGCCCTGGGCTGGGCGGCGCTCGGTACGACGACGATGGCCGGCAGCGTGCTGGTGGTCGCGGTGCTCGCGGGGGTTGCCGGCAGTTCGATGTCGTCGCTGGCGCCGGTGCTGCCGGTGTTCATCGTGTTCGGCACCACCGAACTCGCGGTGCTCGCGGCCAAGCTCTGGACGCTGGACGATCCGGCCTACAACGCCCTTGGCGTGGCGGGGCTCCTCTACATCGTGACCTTGCTCGGGCAGGCGCGCAACAGCGGGAAGGCGGCGCTGGCGGCGATCAAGTTGCGCTTCGAGAACGTGGAGCTCATCGAGCGCCTGCGCGTCGAGACCGAGCACGCGCAGGCCGCGCACCAGCAGGCCGAGCAGGCGAATCTCGCCAAGTCCAAATTCCTCGCGGCGGCCAGCCATGACCTGCGCCAACCGATCCACGCACAAGGCCTGTTCCTCGAAGTGCTCGCGCGCAGCAAGCTGTCGGCCTCGCAATACGACGCGCTCGCGAATGCGCGCGCGACCTGGCAGGCGTCGGCGGAAATGCTGGACACGCTGCTCGATTTCTCCCGCATCGAAGCAGGCGTGGTCGAGCCGCAGATGCAGGTGTTTCCGCTGCAGCCCTTGCTCAACAAGATCGAGAACGAACTCGCGCCGCAGGCGGACGCGAAGGGCATCATCTATCGCTCGCACGAAACGCATGTGGCGGTGCGCTCCGATCCGGCGCTCGTGGCGCTGATCTTGCGCAACCTGGTGTCGAACGCGATCCGCTACACCGAGCGCGGCGGCGTGCTCGTCGCGTGCCGCGAACGCGGCGGCCGCGCGGTGATCGAGGTGTGGGACACAGGCATCGGCATCGATGCCTCCCAGCACGAGGACATCTTTCGCGAATTCCACCAGCTCGGCAACGCAGAGCGTGACCGGCGCAAGGGTCTGGGCCTGGGGCTCGCGATCGCGCAGGGGCTCGCGCGAGCGCTCGGCACTGCGCTCGGGCTGGCTTCGCGGCCGGGGCGCGGCAGTGTCTTCCGCCTTGCGTTGCCGACGGCGCAGATGGGCGTGGTGAGCAGCGGCGTCGAAGTCATTCCGGGGCATTCGAGCGTCTTCAATGTGCGCGTGCTCGTCATTGACGATGACGACGCGATCCGTGCGGGCATGCGCCAGCTACTGACCGCCTGGGGCTGCGAATGCGACGTGGCCGATTCGATCGAGGAAGCACTGGCGCTCGCACGGCTGCATCCCCCGGGGCTCGTCATCAGCGACTACCGCCTGCGTGAACTGCGCACCGGCGCCGAAGCGATCGCTGCCCTGCGGGCGGAGTTCGGCCAGCGACTACCGGCGCTGCTCATCACCGGGGACACTGCGCCACAGCGGCTGCGCGAGGCGAGGGCGAGCGGCGTGCCGCTACTGCACAAGCCGGTGTCGCCGAACCAGCTCTATCACGGGCTGGTGTGCGTGCTCAACGATGTCGAGCTGGATTCGTCCTTCGCGATGCTCGACGCCGCGCCCGATCCAGGCCTGAAGCGGGCCTGATTGCTTTACTACTTGAAGTGGTCGAACGATGCGTAATGCTGATCGACCGGCTGGCCTAGCGCATCGACAAGACGCAGACCCGCTTCTGCTTCGATGCGGCCGATGCGCGTGACGTGCACCGATGCGGCGCGACCGGCCTGCGCGACCGCTTCGCGCGCAGATGGCGGCGCGGTGAACGCAAGCTCGTAGTCATCACCCCCGCCGAGAGCGCAGGCGCGCAATGCCTCGACGCCCAGGCCGCTCTCGAGTTCGTCGATGCCGACCAGCCCTGCCGCCGCATCGACATCGAGCGTGGCGCCGACGCCGCTCGCTTCGAGGATGTGGCCGAGATCGCCAATCAATCCGTCGCTGATGTCGACCGCCGCGGATGCAACGCCGCGCAACGCCTGCCCGAGCGCCACGCGCGGCGTCGGCATTTCCATGCGGGCGCGCGCCCGCTCGAAGAGATCGCCGGGCAACGAGAGAGTGCCGCGAAACACTTCGAGCGCGAGTCGCGCGTCGCCGAGCGTCCCGCTGACCCAGATGTCGTCGCCCGGTTTGGCGCCGGAGCGAAGCAGCGCATCGCCGGACGGTACTTCGCCGAACACCGTGATGCAGATGTTGAGCGGCCCGCGCGTGGTGTCGCCGCCGACGAGTTCGCAGCCATGCAGATGCGCCAGCGCGAAGAGCCCGCGCGAAAAACCGGCGAGCCAATCCTCATCGACCGACGGCAGCGCCAGCGCCAGCGTGAACGCGAGCGGCTTCGCGCCGCACGCTGCGAGATCGCTGAGGTTGACCGCCAGCGCCTTGTGGCCGAGCCGCTCGGCATCGACCGTCGAGAGAAAGTGCCTGCCCTCGACCAGCATGTCGGAGGACACCGCGAGCTGCATGCCCGCGGCCGGCGCGAGGAGCGCGCAGTCGTCGCCTACGCCCAGCGGCGAGCGCTTCACGGGGCGGGTGAAGTAGCGCGCGATCAAGTCGAATTCGCCGATGCTCATGCCCACCTCACACCGCGCCGCGGAAACGGAGTGCCGCCTGCCGCACCATCTCGGCCAGCAGCTTTTCCTTGCCCTGCCGCTCGCGCAGCCACCGTGCGTCGTTGCGGTTGGCTTCGACGCTCGTGCGCAATTCGGCAAGTGCCTTGGTGGCGTTGAGCGCCTCGCTGTGCCATTCAAGTTGGGTCATCGTCATCAGGATGTGGTCGCGCAGCGGCATGTGCTCGCCGCTCGCCGGGTCGACATACACCGCGTCCAGCCCGAAGCGGCAGGCCTGGAAGCGGTTGTAGGTGTAGACGAGGTAGTCGTCTTCCACCGGCGTGAAGGGCTGTTCCTGCAGGAACCACGCAGCGAGCGATTGCACGTAGCCTGCGAGCGCGGCCGCGCGTTCGACAGTGAGCGGCGTGTCGAACACGCGAATCTCGATGGTGCCGAATTCGGGCTTCGGGCGGATGTCCCAGTAGAAGTCCTTCATGCTGCGCACCACGCCGGTCCGCGTCATGCGCATGAAGTAGTTCTCGAACTCCTTCCATGACAGCGTGAACGGCGCACGGCCCGACAGCGGAAACGCGAACACCGAGTTGAGTCGCGCGGAGTCGAACTGCGTGTCCTGGCCCTGCACGAAGGGCGAGGACGCCGACAGCGCGATGAAGTGCGGGATGTAGCGCGACATGCGGTGCAGCATCAGCAGCGCCGCATCCGCATCGGGGCAGCCGACGTGCACGTGCTGGCCGAAGATGGTGAACTGCTTCGAGAGATAGCCGTAGAGCTCCGACAGCTCGCGGAAGCGCGGCTTGTCGTAGATGCGCCGCTCATGCCACTGCTGGAAGGCATGCGTGCCGCCACCGACCACCGCAATGTTGAGCTTGTCCGCATTGCGCACCAGCGCATCGCGAATCGGCGTGAGTTGCTCGAGCACGTCCTGCGCGGAATGGCACACGCCGGTCGAGATCTCGATCATGCTCGACGTCATCTCCGGCACCACGCTGCCGGGCAGCGGCGTCTGCGCCATGAGGCGCAGCATGTCCTCGGCATAGGGCGTGAGATCGTAGTCGTGCGTGTTGACCAGTTGCAGCTCGACTTCGACGCCGAGCGAAAGCGCAACCGACTTGTTGAAGCGCTCCATGTGCACCACGCGCCGATCCGGCGAGTTGGCCATGTCGTCAGCGTTCGAGGGTGGCGGAGGCGGCGTACGGAGGCTCATCGTTGCGTGTCCTCAGTGGCGCGGAAGGCTTCCGGAAACCAGGGTTTGGAACTCTCTCCAGCGCCGTGGATGGCGATCGTCGCAATCACGGCGCCGAGCACTTCCATCAGCAGGATAGCCGGCAACGTGATCTGCGTGATCATCGCACCCAGAAGCGGCGAGGCACTCACGAAAGCCGACGCGATCAGGAGGGCGATCGACGACAGCGGCGACATCGCGCAGCCCACCCAGAAGGCCTGCTTCCAGCTTGCGCCGCTGCCCGGGTTGGCGATCGCCACGCCCGCGATCTTGGCGAAGGCGCGCACACCGATCATCGCGAGCACCACGCTCGCGATGGGCAGGCTCCAGTCGGCCTGCGCGGCCACGGTGGAGACGAGGACGAACATCATCATCGTGATCAGCGTGGCTGCGGTGCCGAGCTGGCGTGGCCACGCCCATGGCTTGGGATTGAGCGCCTTGAGCAACACGCCACCGATGAGTGCGGCGAGCGGCGCGGAGCCGCCGAAATGCGCCGCCAGTGCCGCGCCCGCGGCGATGATCGCGAGCAGCAGGATGGAGGTGTTCTCGCTCGTCGGGCTCATCACGCGCAGCGCGGAACGCAGCGACAACGCCATCAGCGCGCCCACCACGAACGACATGCCGAGCACCACCAGCACCGGTTGCAGCTTCTGGATGAGTCCGAGCGGTGCATGCTCGATCAGACCAGCCTGCGCGTAGCCGAATGCCAGCGCATAGAAGGTATTGAGCGTTGCAAGCGTCATCGCGCGTTCGGTCACCGGGCCGGATGCGCGCGTGTCGATGATCACGCGCATCAGCACCGCAGGCGACGCGACGATCGCGATCAGTGCGATCGGATTGGCCACGGGGTCGGGCACTTCGAGCCAGTGCAGAGTCCAGAACACGCCGAAGTAGGTCAGCGTCGATTCAAGGATGCTCTGCACCAGGATCATCGGGTTATGGCGAAACCAGCGCAGCGGCAGTCGCCCGCCGGCCTCGAACAGCACGATCGCCACGCCGAGTTCGACGAGAAACAGGCTGATGCCTTGCAGCGGCCAGATCGCGCCTTCAAAACCCGCAAAGCCCACCACTGTGCCGACCACCGAATAACCGATCACCTTCGGCATGCCGATGTAGCGCTGCACAAGATGACCCGCCGCCGCGGCGGCGGCCAGCAACAGCGCCCACAGCACAGTGGGGAGACCAGCCGAGGGTCGCACCCACTCAGCCCAGAAACCCAGCACATCGCTGGTAAAGAAAGAACTCATTCAATACTCCGCCGCGCTAGCGCACGGCCATGAATCAGATGCAGCCCAGCCCAAGGCACCCGCGGAACCGGCTCCGCCGGGCCGCCGGGTGCGCCCCCTCGAGGGGGGTGCAGAGCCACACGAAGTGGGCGAGGCTGGGGGGCCTCAATGAAGTACGCGCGAGGAAGGAATGCCTCCACCCGCATCGGCTTCGAGAACGAACATGGGAATGGGCACGTCGAAGCGCTCCGCCCGTTCCGTCACGATGAAAAAGCTTCCGCGCATCGTACCGGTCGATGCCTGCAGCCGGCAGCCGCTGGTGTAGTGGAAGGTCTCGCCGGGCGCGAGCAGCGGCTGCTGCCCGATCACGCCGAGGCCAGCGACTTCCTGCGTGTGCCCTGCGGCGTCCTGGATGAACCAATGGCGTGCAATGACCTGCGCGGCCCGATCACCGTTGTTTGTAATCGTCACTGCGTAAGCAAAGGTGAACACGCCGTCTTCAGGCGAAGACTGGTCGGGCAGAAATCGGGGTTCGACCTGCACGGTCATCGGGAAGCTGGACATCCCGGCGATCCTACATCGCTGCGACAATTCGGCCCCATGAGCAGCCCCTTCCGCATCGCCCCCTCCATTCTTTCGGCCGATTTCGCGCGCCTCGGCGCCGAAGTGAGCGACGTCATCGCTGCCGGTGCCGACTGGATTCATTTCGACGTGATGGACAACCATTACGTGCCGAACCTGACCTTCGGCCCCATGGTCTGCCAGGCGCTCAAGCCGCATGCCAAGACGCCCGACGGCACGCCGGTGCCCATCGACGTTCATCTGATGATCCAGCCCGTCGACGCGCTCGCCGCGGCCTTCGCGCAGGCCGGTGCCGACTACATCAGCTTTCACCCCGATGCCTCTCCGCACATGCACCGCAGCATCCAGGCGATCAAGGCCGCCGGCTGCAAGGCGGGGCTGGTGTTCAACCCCGGCGCAGGGCTCGAGGCACTCGACTGGGTGATCGACGACATCGACCTGATCCTCATCATGAGCGTGAACCCCGGTTTCGGCGGCCAGAGCTTCATCGACTCCGCGCTGCGCAAGATCGAACTCGCGCGCAAGCGCATCGAACAGACTGGCCGCGACATCCGCCTGGAAGTCGATGGCGGCATCAAGACGGACAACATCGCACGCGTGGCGAGTGCCGGCGCCGACACCTTCGTGGCCGGCAGCGCGATCTTCAACGCCAAGGACTACAAGAGCGTGATCGACGCGATGCGCGATCAACTCAGCGCGTCGGTCAAGGCTTGACCTTCTTGTTGTAGACCTCGTCGGCAACCGGCCCGCGGTCGGTGTCGACCAGCCCGCGCTCGACGTCGTCCAAGGCCTGGCGTCCGACGCGCGGCGGCTTGCCTTCCGGCGTCTGCTGGCTGTCGGAAGACTGGTCATGCTCATGCGGCAGCCGCGGCGCCGATTCGCCGCCCTGCTCCACCTTGGTCTTGCCGCCGCCCGCGTCCTTGAGGGCGTCGGACTTCGCCGGATCATCCTTGCGGGTGGCCATGAGATTGCTCCTTTTTCATGGCTTCGTTTGTCGCACGCCATGGCGGGAAACACGGTAGGACCGGCCTTCGCTGCCCTGTAGGATGGCTGGCCCATGACCGCCTCGACTGCAGCACTCACCGCCAACGACACGCTCCGAATCCACGGCTACGCCGCGCTCGAGCCCGGGCCGAGGTTCGTCGTGCTTGGCGGGGTGCACGGCGATGAAACCTGCGGCACGGCGGGCATCGAACGCGCAGTTGCGGAATTCGATGCGGGCAGCCTGCGCTTGCTGCGCGGTCAGCTCACGATGGTTCCCGTTGCAAATCCCCTCGCGAGGCGGCGCGGCTTTCGCGAGGGCGAACGCAATCTCAACCGGCTCTTCGAGCCCACCGCACCTGGCCAGGCGCCTGCGGACTACGAAGCCCGCATCACCGATCTCCTGTGCCCGCTGCTCGACCGGCACGAGGTTCTGCTCGACCTGCATTCGTTCCAGAGCGCGGGCGAGGCTTTCGCGATGATCGGCCCGCGCGACAACACCGGCACCCTGGAGCCTTTCGCGCGTGCGTTCGAAGAAGGCCAACTCGCACTGCATTTGCGTACGCCGCGAGTGGTCGAAGGATGGCTCGACATCTATGCCGCAGGTGTCGCGCAACGCGCGGGCGGGAAGCCGGTCGATCCCATGGAAGTGGCTTTCGGCAAGGGCACCAACGAATACATGCGAAGCCGCGGCGGCTACGGCGTCACGCTCGAATGCGGGCAGCACGAAGATCCAGCCGCACCCGGCGTGGCCTACGAGGCGATCCTTTCGGCGCTGCGCCTGCTCGGCATGATCGCGCCGGAACCGGGTGCGATGCCGCCACCGAAGCCTTCGTTGCTGCGTCTGGTCAGCGTGGTCGATCGCTTGCACGAGGAAGATCAGTTCGTGCGCGAATGGGCCACCTTCGACCCGGTATCGCGCGGCGATCCGATCGCAGTGCGCGAGGACGGTAGCGTGCTCCACGCTGAGCGCGATGGGTTCATCGTGTTCCCGAACGCGGAAGCCCTGCCGGGGACGGAGTGGTTCTACTTCGCGGTGACCAGTGACCGCGACCTGATGGGGCGGCCTGGTTAGCCGCGCTTCGTCGCGATCAGCGGCTTCACGTCCGGCGCCTGCACGCGCGGCCGGTTGGCCTCGACGGCCGGGAGCGCCTGCACTTCCTTCATGCTCGCGAGGCTGCGCTTCGTGAGGTCCTGGTAGGTCTTCGTGCCTTCGAGCTTCCAGGCGACCTCCTGATCGGTCAGCTCGCGGAGCACCTTGGCGGGGATGCCTGCGGCAAGCGAACGCGGCGGGATCTGCTTGCCCGCAGGCACGAAGGCGCAGGCCGCGAGGATCGATGCTTCGCCCACTTCGGCTTCGTCCATGACGACCGCGTTCATGCCGACCAGCGCATTGCGCCGCACGATGCAGCTATGCAGCACCGCGCCATGGCCGATGTGGCCGTTTTCCTCGACCACCGTGTCTTGCGCAGGAAAGCCGTGGATCACGCAGGTGTCCTGCAGGTTGGAGCCGCGTTTCAGCTCGATGCGGCCGAAGTCGCCGCGCAGAACAGCGCAGGGGCCGACGTAGCAGTCGGGGCCGACGATCACGTCGCCGATCAGCACGGCGGTGGGGTGCACGTAGGCGCTCGGGTCGATGACCGGCACCACGCCTTCGATGGAATAGCAGGGCAAGGTTGTCTCCTGTTTCTGGGTCTGTTTCCGATGGTTTCTTGGCCGAGGGTTAACCCTGCACAAATTTGACTTGCATCAGGATTGGTGTCGATCTTATGATTCACCGACCGGTCGGTCAACAATACTTTGACGCAGATCAACACCCGCCCGGCGCCCGAATCCCGTTCCCACGACTGGAGACACAGCTTGTCCGATGCACTCGTCCTCGCGTCGCAGGACGGCCCGGTTCTGACGCTCACGCTCAACCGGCCCGCCGCGCTCAACAGTTTCAACGGCGCCATGCATGAGCAGCTTCGCGCCGCGCTCGATGCGGCGGCAGCCAATGCCGCCGTCCGCTGCGTGATCCTCACCGGCGCCGGCCGCGGCTTCTGTGCCGGACAGGATCTGGCCGACCCGATGGTTGCCCCGTCGCCCGCCGGCGAGCCTCCCAAGGACCTGAGCCGCGCGATCGAGCTGCACTACACCCCGCTGGTCAAGCGCCTCAAGTCGATGCCGGTGCCGGTCATCGCCGCAGTCAACGGCGTCGCGGCCGGCGCGGGTGCGAACCTCGCGCTCAACTGCGACCTCGTGCTGGCCGCGCAATCTGCAAGCTTCATCCAGGCCTTCGCGAAGATCGGCCTCGTGCCCGACACCGGCGGCACCTGGCTGCTGCCGCGCATCGTCGGCCGTGCACGCGCACTGGGCCTCGCGATGCTGGGCGACAAGCTCACCGCAGCCGAAGCCGAGCGCATCGGCCTCATCTGGAAGTGCGTCGAAGACACCGCCCTCGCTGACGAAGCGCGCAAGCTCGCAGAGCGCCTCGCCGCCATGCCCGTCAAGGCACTGGCCGCCACCCGCGCCGCGATCGATGCCGCACAGCACTTCACGCTCGACCAGGCGCTCGACCACGAAGCCGCACTGCAGGCTGAGCTGGGCCGGGCACACGACTACCTCGAAGGCGTCGCCGCATTCGGCGCGAAGCGCGCGCCCCAATTCACCGACCGCTGATCCATACGATGACCACTGAACGCACTCCGCAGCAGATCGCCGACCTGGTCCGCGAACGCATGTTCGCCAACGACCGGGCCGCCAAGGGCCTCGGCATGGAAGTCACCGAAACCGTGCCCGGCAAGGCCACCGTCACCATGACCGTGCGCCAGAACATGCTCAACGGCCACGACATCTGCCACGGCGGCCTCATCACCACGCTCGCCGACACCGCCTTCGCCTACGCCTGCAACTCGTACAACGAACTCACCGTTGCATCCGGCTTCTCCGTAGACCTGATGGCGCCCGGGCGCGAAGGCGACGTGCTCACCGCGCGCGCGTTCGAAGTGTCGAAGGCCGGCCGTACCGGCGTCTACGACTGCGACATCACCAACCAGCGCAACGAGCGCATCGCGGTCTTCCGCGGTCGCTCCTACACCATCAAAGGCAAGCCGGCCGTCGCCGCGTGAGCTGCCCCAAGGAGACATACATGCCCGTGAAGCAACCCCGTCCCGGTGAACTGGAAGCCATCGAAACCGCAAGCCGCGACGAGATCCAGTCGCTGCAACTCCAGCGCCTGCGCTGGACGCTCCAGCACGCATACGACAACGTGCCGCACTACAAGAAGGCTTTCGACGACAAGGGCGTGCACCCGAGCGATCTGAAGCAGCTCAGCGATCTCTCGAAGTTCCCCTTCACCACGAAGAAGGACCTGCGCGACAACTATCCCTTCGGTCTCTTCGCCGTGCCGCGCGAGAAGGTCTCGCGCGTTCATGCATCGTCGGGCACGACCGGCAAGCCCACGGTGGTCGGCTACACCAAGAACGACATCGACACCTGGGCCACGCTGGTCGCGCGTTCGATCCGCGCAGCAGGCGGCCGCGCGGGCGACATCGTGCACGTGGCCTATGGCTACGGCCTCTTCACCGGTGGCCTGGGCGCGCACTACGGTGCGGAGAAGCTGGGTTGCACGGTGATCCCGATGTCCGGCGGCCAGACCGAGAAGCAGGTGCAGCTCATCCGCGACTTCAAGCCCGACATCATCATGGTCACGCCGAGCTACATGCAGGTGATCGTGGAAGAGTTCGTTCGCCAGGGCCTCGATCCGCGCGAAAGCTCGATCAAGGTCGGCATCTTCGGCGCCGAGCCCTGGACCGAAGCGATGCGCCACGAGATCGAAGGCAAGGCCGGCATCGATGCGGTCGACATCTACGGCCTTTCGGAAGTGATGGGCCCCGGTGTCGCAAGCGAATGCATCGAGACCAAGGACGGCCCTGTGATCTGGGAAGACCACTTCTATCCCGAGATCATCGACCCCGAGACCGGCGAAGTGCTGCCCGAGGGTTCGGAAGGCGAACTGGTCTTCACCTCGCTGACCAAGGAAGCGCTGCCGATCATCCGCTACCGCACGCGTGACCTGACGCGCCTGCTCACGCCCACCTCGCGGTCGTTCCGCCGCATGGGCAAGATCGTCGGCCGCTCCGACGACATGCTCATCATCCGCGGCGTGAACGTCTTCCCGACGCAGATCGAGGAGATCGTTCTGCAGCACGCCAAGCTCTCCGGCCAGTACCAGATCAACGTGAGCCGCGACGGCCTGCTGGATGAAGTGGAAGTGCAGTGCGAACTGCAACCGCTCGCCGCATCGAGCACCGATGCCGCCGAACTGCGCGAGATCTCGGGCTGGTTGCAGTCCCGCATCAAGACACTGGTCGGCATCAGCACGCGCGTGCAGGTGCTGGTGCCGGATTCGATTGAACGCACGCTGACGGGCAAAGCCAGGCGTGTGATCGACAAGCGACCAAAGTCGCAGTGAACCACTGAAAGGGATCGATATGTACACCCAAGCCATGGACACGATGGGCAAGGACGAGGGCGGCAAGAAGGCCGTGCGTTCCGCCGAGGAAATGCAGCTCGAGCAGCGCTTCGACGCCCGCATCGATGCGGGCGATTTCATCGAGGCGAAGGACTGGATGCCCGACCACTACCGCAAGACGCTGGTGCGCCAGATCAGCCAGCACGCGCATTCCGAGATCGTCGGCATGCTGCCCGAGGGCAACTGGGTCACGCGTGCGCCGACGCTCAAGCGCAAGGCGATCCTGCTCGCGAAGATCCAGGACGAAGCCGGCCACGGGCTCTATCTCTACTCGGCCGCGGAAACGCTCGGTACGTCGCGCGACCAGATGCTCGACGCGCTGCACACCGGCCGCGCCAAGTACAGCTCGATCTTCAACTACCCCACGCTGACCTGGGCAGACATGGGCACCATCGGCTGGCTGGTCGATGGCGCGGCGATCATGAATCAGGTGCCGATCTGCCGCTGCTCGTACGCACCGTATGCGCGCGCCATGATCCGCATCTGTCGCGAAGAGAGCTTCCACCAGCGCCAGGGTTTCGAAGCGCTGCTCACCATGATGCAGAAGGGCACCGACGCGCAGAAGGCCATGGTGCAGGACGCGGTCAATCGCTGGTGGTGGCCGTCGATCATGATGTTCGGCCCGCCGGACGACCAATCGCCCAACTCCGCGCAATCGATGCGCTGGGGCATCAAGCGCTTCACCAACGACGATCTGCGCGCCAAGTTCATCGACGCCACCATCGAACAGGCCAAGGTGCTCGGCGTCACGCTGCCCGACCCCGACCTGAAGTGGAACGAGGAACGCGAGCACTACGACCACGGAACGATCGACTGGAGCGAGTTCTGGCGCGTCGTCGGCGGCGACGGCCCGTGCAACCGCGAACGCCTCGGCGCGCGCGTCAAGGCATGGGACGACGGCGCGTGGGTGCGCGAAGCCGCGCTCGCCCATGCCGCCAAGCGCGCCGAGCCCCAGCCCCTCGCTGCCTGAACCACGATCCAAGGAATACGACCATGAGCAACCCGAATCCGTCGAACACCTCCACTGAATGGCCGCTGTGGGAAGTCTTCGTCCGCAGCCGTTCCGGCCTCGACCACAAGCACTGCGGCAGCCTGCATGCCGCCGACCCGAAGATGGCCATCCAGATGGCCCGCGATGTCTACACCCGTCGCCAGGAAGGCACCAGCGTGTGGGTCGTGCGCTCCGACCAGATCGTCGCGAGCGACCCGGGCGACAAGGACATGTACTTCGATCCGATGGAAGACAAGGTCTACCGTCACCCGACCTTCTACCAACTGCCGGGTTCGGTAGACCACATGTGAGGTGAGCGAGATGCAAGCATCCATCGCCGTCGACCTCCAGCCCATCGTGCAGTACCTGCTGCGCATCGGCGACACCTGCCTGATCCACGCGCAGCGGCTCTCGGAGTGGTCCGGGCACGCGCCCATCCTGGAAGAAGACATCGCCATGTCGAACATGGCGCTCGACCTCATCGGCCAATCGCGCGCGGTGCTCACGCTCGCGGGCGAGCTCGAAGGCCAGGGCCATGACGAAGACCAACTCGCCTTCCTGCGTCAGGAGAAGGACTTCCGCAACCTCACCATGGTCGAACTGCCGCGCGGCGACTTCGCTTTCACCGTCATGCGCAACGCGATGATGGCGACGTTGATGAAGCTGCTGTGGGAGCGCCTGCACGAGTCGAGCAACGCCGAACTCTCCGCGATCGCCGGCAAGGCGATCAAGGAAGCGCGCTACCACCAGCAGCATGCGGCCGACTGGGTCGTGCGTCTCGGCGACAGCACCGACGAAGCGCGCCAGCGCATCGAGAAGGCGCTGCGCGACCTGTGGCTCTACGTGCCCGAGCTGTTCGAATCCGACGCGATCGACGAAGCGGCGAGCGCCGACGGCATCGGCCCGCGCTGGTCTGACCTGAAGGCCAAGTGGCTCGAAGAGATGAACACCATCCTCGATGAAGCCACGCTCAAGCGCCCCGAAGACGCGGCCTTCCGCAGCACCGGCAAGAACGGCGTGCACAGCGAGCACATGGGCTACATCCTCACCGAGATGCAGTACCTGCAGCGCGCCTACCCCGGGGGCGTGTGGTGAACACCGAGGCCGTCATGGCAACGCGCAGCGAACAAGCCTGGGACGTGCTGTCGACAGTGCTCGACCCCGAGGTGCCGGCGCTGTCGGTGCGTGACCTCGGCATCGTGCGCGACGTTGTGGAGCACGATGACCGACTCGAAGTGGTGCTCACCCCGACCTACTCGGGCTGTCCCGCGACCGAGGTCATCGAGCACGACGTGCTGAGCGCGATCGAGAAGGCCGGCCTCGGCCCCGCCTACGTGACGCTGCAGCGTGCGCCGGCCTGGACCACCGACTGGATCAGCGCCGAAGGCCGCCGCAAGCTCTTCGAATACGGCATCGCGCCGCCCGGCCCGGCGCCCGATGGCGCAGTGCCGATCCGCATCTTCGGCCGTAAGGCCGACACGGTGATCTGCCCGCGCTGCGGCAGCAAGAACACGGAGCGTCTCTCCGCGTTCGGCTCCACGGCCTGCAAGTCCATGTATCGCTGCATCTCGTGCCGCGAACCGTTTGAACATTTCAAGCCGATCTGAAGCGGCGGAGTCCCCACATGAGCGTGATGTTCCATCCCTTGACGGTGCGCCAGATCGCACCCGACACCGAAGAGGCGGTGATCGTCTCCTTCGACGTGCCCCTTGAATTGCGCGAAGTCTTCGGCTTCACGCAGGGCCAGTACCTCACCCTGCGCAAGGACATCGACGGGCAGGACCTGCGCCGCTCGTATTCGATCTGCGCCGGCGTCGACGACGGCGAACTGCGCGTCGGCGTGCGCAAGGTCAAGGGCGGCACCTTCTCCAACTGGATCAACGAAAAGCTCCAGCCGGGCGACACCATCAACGTGATGGCGCCGCAAGGCCGCTTCTTCGTGCCGATCGAGCCCGAATCGAAGCGCCACCACGTCGGCATCGTCGGCGGCAGCGGCATCACGCCGATCCTGTCGATCATGAAGACGGTGCTGGCGCGCGAGCCCAACTCGCGCTTCACGCTGATCTACGGCAACCGCAAGCTGCAGTCCACGATGTTCAAGGAAGAGCTTGAGGACCTGAAGAACCGCTACATGACGCGCCTGGTGCTGCACCACGTGTTCAGCGGCGAGCCGACCGATGCGCCGCTCAACATGGGCCGCATGAGCCGCGAGAAGCTGGCCGAGTTCTTCGCCAGCGTGGTGCCGGCCGGCAGCATCGACCACGCCTACATCTGCGGCCCGTTCCAGATGAACGACGAGGCCGAAGCCGCGTTGCTGGGCGCTGGCGTGCCCGAAGACCGCATCCACATCGAGCGCTTCGGCGTTGCGACGCCCGAAGGCGCGCCGGTGGGTGCGGTGATCCATGAAGCGCGACCGGGCGATGCCGAAGTCGCGAAGATCGTGATCATCCGCGACGGCCTGCAACGCGAGATCGAGTTCCGCAAGGACCAGCCGAGCATCCTCGACTGCGCATCGGCTTCGGGCCTCGAAGTGCCGTTCTCATGCACTTCCGGCGTGTGCGGCACCTGCCGTGCAAAGGTCGTCGAAGGCGAGGTGCGAATGGAGCGAAACTTCGCGCTCGACAAGAACGAGGTCGCGGCCGGCTTCGTTCTGACCTGCCAGGCCCATCCATTGACAGAGAAGGTGGTCCTCTCATTCGACGAACGCTAGTAGAAGGAATCCCATGGCCCGTGGACGCTCACCCGGTTACGACGATCAGCGCGAGATGATCCTGGAGCATGCCGCGCAGCTCTTCGCCAACCGCGGCTACTCCGCCACCTCGATGAACCAGGTGGCGGAAGCGTGCGGCTTCTCCAAGGCCTTGCTCTATCACTACTACCGCGACAAATACAGCCTGCTCGTCAGCATTGCCGAGAACCATGTGTCGCGCCTCGAAGGGCTCGTCACAGACGTCGAGGCCCAGAAGCTCGACGCCGAGGCGCACCTGCGCGAACTCATCCGCCGCTTCGTTCAGGAATACGCCGGCGCGCGGCATGCGCATCGCGTGCTGACCGAGGACGTGAAGTTCATGGAAGAGGGTGACCGCGAGCGCGTGCTCGGCACGCAACGCAAGGTGGTGTCGGGCTTCGCGCGCGCGGTGCTCGAACTGCGCCCCGACCTGCAAGACGCCGCGCTCGCCAAGCCGCTGACCATGCTGCTGTTCGGCATGATCAACTGGATGTTCATCTGGATGCGCCCAGACGGCGAACTCGACTACGACGCCATGG
Source organism: Variovorax sp. Sphag1AA (assembly GCF_014192575.1). GTDB lineage: Bacteria > Pseudomonadota > Gammaproteobacteria > Burkholderiales > Burkholderiaceae_C > Variovorax. Next base: position 614,855 of record NZ_JACHYC010000006.1, read on the forward strand.
CCCCGGTGGTGGCCGATCTCTTCCTCGGGGGTCTCCCCGGCGTGAGGATTCCCCAGCGCATCGTCCACGTGGACGCATAGAACCACAGCTCACTTTTTCATCAACCACCAAAACGGAGACATGCAATGACACACTTCAAACCCCTCGCGGTGATCGCGGCCCTCTTGGCGTCGGCGCTCGCACATGCAGACATCAACGTCGGCGTGACCGTCTCGGCCACCGGCCCGGCCGCGTCGCTCGGTATTCCCGAGAAGAACACCATCGCGCTGATGCCCAAGACCATCGGGGGACAGAAGGTCAACTACATCGTGCTCGATGACGCCAGCGACACTACTGCCGCGGTCAACAACACGCGCAAGCTGATCTCCGAGAACAAGGTGGACATCATCCTCGGCTCGACCACCACGCCGAACTCGCTCGCGATGATCGATGTGGCCGCCGAGAACCAGACGCCCGTGATCTCCATGGCCGCATCGGCCCGCATCGTCGAGCCGGTCGATGCCAAGAAGCGCTGGGTCTTCAAGACGCCGCAGAACGACATCATGATGTCGCTCGCGATCGCCGAGCACATGGCCTCCAACGGCGTGAAGACGGTGGGCTTCGTCGGCTTCTCCGACGCCTACGGCGAAGGCTGGTTCCAGGAGTTCTCGAAGGCTGCCGATCTCAAGAAGCTGAAGATCGTCGCCAACGAGCGCTATGCGCGCACCGACACCTCGGTCACTGGCCAGACGCTCAAGCTGATGTCCGCCAAGCCCGACGCGATCCTCGTGGCCGGCTCCGGTACGCCGGCTGCACTGCCGCAGAAGAGCCTCAAGGAGCGCGGCTACGCTGGCAAGGTCTATCAGACGCACGGCGTCGCCAACGCGGACTTCCTGCGCGTGGGCGGCAAGGATGTCGAAGGCACCATCCTGCCGGCCGGCCCGGTGCTCGTCGCCGAGCAACTGCCTGCCAGCAACCCGGTGAAGAAGTCCGCGCTGGCCTATGTGGCCGCCTATGAAGCGGCGAACGGCAAGGGCTCGGTCTCGACGTTCGGCGCGCATGCATGGGACACCGGCCTGCTGATGGCTGCTGCCGTTCCGGTTGCACTCAAGAAGGCACAGCCCGGCACGCCCGAATTCCGCGCCGCACTGCGTGATGCGCTCGAACAGGTCAAGGAACTGCCGGGTGCGCATGGCGTGTTCAACATGACGCCGAACGATCACCTCGGCCTCGACCAACGCGCCCGCGTCATGGTGAAGATCGAGAACGGCAACTGGAAATACATCCCGCCATCACCTTGAGCCACCCCCAGGCTTCGCGCACTTCGTGTCGCTACGCCAACCCCCTTCGAGGGGGCGATACCTGCGGCCCGGCGAAGCCGGTTCCGCGGTATCCCCGGCATGGCGCACGCAAGCCATAGGCTGACGGACTGACAGGAACGGACATGGATTTCGACATCGCCCTGTTGTTGGGGCAAGACGGCATCGTCAACGGCGCCGTCTACGGACTGATGGCGCTGGCGCTGGTGCTGGTGTTTTCCGTCACGCGGGTGATCTTCATCCCGCAGGGCGAACTGGTGGCTTTCGGCGCTTTGTCGATGGCCGCGCTCAACGCCGGACGTACGCCGGCCACGCTGTGGCTGTTGGTCGCACTGGCCGTCGCCACGCTGGCGGTCGAAGGCTGGCGCTGGAAGCGCGGCGCGACGGTGGACTGGAAGGCCACGGCCGTCTGGACCGTCGCGTTCCCGCTGGTGGCCTGCGTGCTCGTGCTCGGTGTGAAATCCACGTCGCTCGCGATGCAGGCGGTAACTGCGCTGGTGCTCATCACGCCGCTCGGCCCGCTGCTGTATCGACTGGCCTACCGGCCGCTGGCGGATGCGACGGTGCTGATCCTGCTGATCGTCTCGGTGGCGCTGCACGGCGTGCTGGTCGGCCTCGGCCTGCTGTTCTTCGGGGCCGAAGGCTCGCGCACGCCGCCCTTTTCCGAAGCAAAGGTCGAGATCGGCGGGCTCGCCATCACCGGCCAGTCAATGGTGGTGGTCGGCGTGGCCGCTGCGCTCGTGGTTCTCATGTTCCTCTTCTTCGAACGGTCCATCGTCGGCAAGGCGTTGCGCGCCACGGCAATGAACCGCGTCGGTGCACGGCTCATGGGCATCCCGACCGACCTGTCGGGTGACCTGAGCTTCGCGCTCGCGGCGCTGATCGGCGCCGTCTCCGGCTTGCTCATCGCGCCGCTCACCACGGTGTATTACGACACCGGCTTTCTCATCGGACTCAAGGGCTTCGTCGCGGCGATCGTCGGCGGCCTCGCGAGCTATCCCATCGCGGTGCTCGGTGCGCTGCTGGTGGGGCAGCTCGAAGCCTTCTCTTCGTTCTGGGCCAGTGCGTTCAAGGAAGTGCTCGTGTTCACCCTGATCATTCCGGTGCTGTGGTGGCGTTCACTCCATAGCCGCCACGTGGAGGACGAGGAATGACGCGCCGCCACTTCACCCTCATCTGCATTGCCGCGCTGGCGCTGTGCTGGGCTTGGCTGCCCGAGTTCACCGTCACGATGTTCAGCTACATCGGCCTCTATTCGATGGTCGCGGCAGGCCTCGTGATGCTCACCGGCATCGGCGGCATGACCTCCTTCGGGCAGGCTGCGTTCGTCGCCATCGGTGCGTATGCCACCGCGTGGGTCTGCACTTCACCCGCTGCGACTGCCGCACTGGGCGGCGTGGTGCCGGCCGGTGCATTGCCATGGGTCGGCCTCGCGCTGGGCCTGGTGCTGACCTTCCTCGTCGCTTGGGCGCTGGGTGCAATCACGCTCAAGCTCTCCGGCCACTACCTGCCGCTGTGCACCATTGCATGGGGGCTGAGCCTCTACTTCCTGTTCGGCAACCTCGAGTTCCTCGGTGGGCAAACAGGTATCACCGGCCTGCCGGCGCTGACCATTGCAGGCCTCTCGCTCGCATCCCCGCGCGCACTCGGGCCGCTGATCTGGGCGCTGCTGCTGCTCTCGCTCTGGGCGCTGCACAACCTGCTCGATTCGCGTGAAGGCCGTGCGATCCGCGCGCTGAAGTCCGGCCGCGTGATGGCCGAATCGATGGGCGTCGACACCGCGCGCTACCGCGTCAAGGTGTTCGTGCTCGCAGCGCTGCTGGCGGCGCTGTCGGGCTGGCTCTATGCGCACATGCAGCGCTTCGTGAACCCGACGCCGTTCAACCTCAACATCGGCATCGAGTACCTCTTCATGGCAGTGGTTGGCGGTGCTGGCCATCTGTGGGGTGCGGTGCTCGGCGCGACGCTGATCACGCTGGTCAAGGAACAGCTGCAGGACATCCTGCCCAAGCTGCTCGGCGCCAGCGGCAATTTCGAGGTGATCGTCTTCGGCCTGCTGATGCTCTTCGTGCTGCAGCGTTTTGCCGAAGGCCTGTGGCCGACGCTCGCGCGCTGGTCGTCGCGCTTCCTCAAGCCCGAGCCCGTCCATGTGCCGAAGTCGACGGCGTCGCTCGCAAGCCGTACGCTTCCGGCTGCCGGTACGCTGCTGCTCGAATCGGACAGGGTCACCAAGCGCTTCGGCGGCCTCGTTGCCAACAACGCGGTCGCGATGACGCTCAAGGCCGGCGAGGTGCATGCGCTCATCGGCCCCAATGGCGCGGGCAAGAGCACCTTCTTCAACATGATCTCGGGCGTCGACGATCCGACCGAAGGCGAGGTGCGTCTCATCGGCGAGACGATGAACGGCAAGCCTTCGCGCGACTACGCCGCACGTGGCCTCGGCCGCACCTTCCAGCATGTGCGCCTGCTCGGCACACGCACCGTGCTGGAGAACGTGGCCGTCGGCGCGCACCGCCGCGGACGTCACGGCTGGATCGCTTCGATGCTGCGGCTCGACCGCGCCGAAGAGGCAGCACTGCTTGCCGAAGCGCGTCGCCAGATCGAACGGTGCGGCCTCGGCGAATACGCCGACGTGCCCGCAGCCTCGCTTGCACTCGGCCAGCAGCGGGTCGTCGAGATCGCCCGTGCGCTCGCCGGCCAACCTGCAGCGCTGCTGCTCGATGAGCCCGCCGCCGGTCTGCGCCACCTGGAAAAGCAGGCGCTCGCAACCCTGCTGTCGCAACTACGCGCCGAAGGCCTGGGCATCCTCATCGTCGAGCACGACATGGAATTCGTGATGAACCTCGCCGACCGCATCACGGTGCTGGAGTTCGGCACCGTCATCGCTGAAGGCACGCCCGCCGAAGTGCAGGTCAACCCCCGTGTGCTCGACGCCTATCTGGGCGGCAGCGACGAACCCGTCCCCATGGCGGCTTGAGCATGAATCCTCTATTCGAACTCCAGGGCTTCAGCGTCGCCTATGGCGCTGTCGAAGCGGTGCACAGCGTCGACCTGCGCGTGGACGAGGGCGAGATCGTCACCGTCATCGGTCCCAACGGCGCGGGCAAGACCACGCTGCTGTGCGCTGCGATGGGCCTGCTGCCTTCCACCGGCAGCCTGACGCTGGCGGGCGAGCGCATCGCGCGGCCTAGCGTCGAGGCGATGGTCGCGCGTGGCGTGGCACTCGTGCCCGAGCGGCGCGAGCTGTTCGGCGAAATGCCGGTCGAGGACAACCTGCTGCTCGGCGGCTTCTACCGCTGGCGCACCGGCCGGCGCGACCAGCGCGAGCGCATGGAGGAAGTCTTCGCGATCTTCCCGCGCCTCAAGGAGCGTCGCGCCCAGCTTGCCAGCACGCTTTCGGGCGGCGAGCGGCAGATGCTCGCGATCGGCCGTGCGCTGATGGCGCGGCCCAAGCTGCTGATGCTCGACGAGCCCTCGCTCGGCCTCGCGCCGCTGATCGTGCGCGAAGTGCTGCATGTCGTCTCGTCGCTGCGCTCGCATGGCGTGTCGGTGCTGCTCGTGGAGCAGAACGCACGCGCCGCATTGCAGGTCGCCGATCGTGGCTATGTGCTGGAAACCGGCGCGGTCGCGCTCACTGGTCCTGCGCAGGCGCTGCTGCACGACCGGCGAATCATCGACACCTACCTCGGGCTGGGCAACAAGAACGCTGTCGCCGCCTGATTTCTTCGGAGAAATTCATGACCCAGATCCTTCAAAGCTTCATCGGCGGTCGCTGGCTCGGCCAGCAGGGCGCGCAGGTGCTCCAGAGTGCCGTCAACGGGCGTCCGGTGGCGAGCACGCACGCCGAGTCCATCGACTTCGGCGAGGCGCTGCATCACGCACGCACCGTGGGCCTCACGAACTTGCTCGCGATGGATTTCCAGCAGCGTGCGCAGCGGCTGCGCGCGCTCGCCAAGTACCTCGCTGAGCACAAGGAAGAGCTCTACGCGATCTCGGCCCACACCGGTGCGACGCGCGCCGACAGCTGGATCGACATCGAGGGCGGCGCGGGCACGCTTGCAGCCTATGCGGGCATCGGCGGCAATGAACTGCCCTCGGGCAACCTCGTGCACGAAGGCCCCGCGATCCCGCTCGGCAAGAAGGGCAGCTTCGCCGGCACGCACATCCTGGTGCCGCGCCGTGGCGTCGCAGTGCACATCAACGCCTTCAACTTCCCGGTCTGGGGCCTGCTCGAAAAGTGGGCGCCGAGCTTCCTCGCGGGCATGCCCTGCATCGGCAAGCCGGCGACCTCGACCAGCTACCTGACCGAAGCGCTGGTGCGCCTCATGCACCGCTCGGGCCTGTTGCCCGAAGGCAGCCTGCAGCTCGTGATCGGCAGCACGGGCGACCTGCTCGACCGCCTTGACGGCGCCGACGTGGTCACCTTCACCGGCTCCGCCGACACGGCGGCCAAGCTGCGCGTGCACCCGAACATCGTTCGCCAGTCGATCCCCTTCAACGCCGAGGCCGACTCGCTCAACTGCGCGATCCTCGCACCCGACGTGTCGCCGGACGACGAGGAGTTCGACCTCTTCGTGAAGGAAGTGGCCCGCGAGATGACGGTCAAGTCCGGCCAGAAGTGCACCGCGATCCGCCGCGCGATCGTGCCGCGCCAGCATCTCGATGCGGTGGCTCAAAGGTTGAGCGCCCGCCTCGCCAAGACGGTGGTCGGCGATCCGTCGCTGGAAAGCGTCCGCATGGGCGCGCTGGCATCGCATGCGCAGCAGGCCGACGTGGCCGAGCGCGTTCGCACGCTGATGCAGGGTGCTGAACTGGTCTACGGCGAGCGCGACGGCTTCGCGCCGCAAGGCGAGGGCGTCGCGGAAGGCGCGTTCTTCTCGCCCACACTGCTCCTGTCGCGCGACCCGCTGCGCCACGACGCGGTACATGACGTCGAAGCTTTCGGCCCCGTCAGCACGCTGATGCCCTACGACGGCATCGACGAAGCGCTCGCGCTCGCCGCACGCGGTCGCGGCAGCCTCGTCGGCACGCTGGTCACCAAGGATCCGGCGACCGCCGCGAAGGCGATTCCGATCGCGGCGGCGCACCATGGCCGCATGCTGGTGCTCGATCGCGAAGCGGCGGTCGAATCCACCGGCCACGGCTCGCCGCTGCCCTTCCTGAAGCACGGCGGCCCGGGCCGCGCGGGCGGCGGCGAAGAGCTGGGCGGCCTGCGCGCGGTCAAGCACTACCTGCAGCGCACGGCGGTGCAGGGCTCGCCGACGATGCTCGCGGCAGTCACCGGTGAATACATGCGCGGCGCGAAGCTCAACGAATCCGAGGTGCATCCGTTCCGCAAGCATTTCGAGGATCTCGCGATCGGCGATTCGCTGCTCACGCACCGCCGCACGGTCGGCGAGGCCGACCTCGTCGCCTTCGGCGGCATCTCGGGCGACTACTTCTACATGCACTTCGACGAGATCGCGGCCAAGGAGAGCCCGTTCGGCAAGCGCATCGCGCACGGGTACTTCGTGCTGTCGGCGGCGGCGGGACTCTTCGTCTCGCCCGCGCCGGGGCCGGTGCTGGCCAACTACGGGCTCGACACGCTGCGCTTCGTCAAGCCGGTGGGCATCGGCGACACCATCCGCGCGCGCCTGACCTGCAAACGCAAGATCGACCGCAACAAGAAGGACGCCAACGGCGTCGGCCAGGGCGTCGTCGCCTGGGATGTGGAAGTGACCAACCAGGACGGCGATCTGGTCGCCAGCTACGACATCCTGACGCTGGTCGCCAAGCGGAGCTGAGGCCGGGCCGATCCGGTCGATCTTCGCCCGGCTTGCCAATCGGGCGATCGTGAGCACAATTCCGCCGCATGGACGGACTTGTGCGCGCACGGAGGGGGATCCTTCCGATCCTCCTCCTCGGCATCGCGGCCTGCCTGTCGGGCCCGTCGTCGTGGGCCGCCACCCCCGAGGAATCCGCCGCGGCTCCGGCCGCGACCGTCGGACCCATTCCCACCGCAGACATCACCGCGCGCGCCGATGCGGACGAGCATCGCATCCAGACGGCGGTGCAGCGCGCCAAGCAGGACGACGAACTCCTGCGCCTGGAAGCCAGCCTTGGGCGCCTGTCGGACTCCATCAACCGGCTCGCGCAACAGTCGGCCGAACACAAGCTCGACGACCTGCCGATGCGCCGCCTCGAAAGCCTGCAGCGGCACTGGCAGCTCTATGCGCGCGAACTGACCGACTTGCGCACGCGGGCGTCGCGCATCGCGCGAGAGCTTTCCGAAGACGCGGCCGCGCTGACCAGCATGCGCGCGCAATGGAGCGCCACCGGCCGCGATGCGCAGGCCATCGCGCCGGCGTTGCGCGAGCGTGTCGACGAGCTGATCGCCAAGACCGAGCAGGCGGAGAAGACGGTGGCCGACCCGCTTGCCAAGTCCCTGCACGTCGGCCGCATCGCGGGCGAGCTTGCCCGGCAGGTGCGCGATGAAGAATCCGAGGTGCAGCAGCGTATCGACGAACTGGACCGCCGCCTGTTGTCGATGGATGCGCCACCGCTCTGGCAAAGCCCGGGCCGGAGCCGCATCGAGCTGGAGCCCTTCCGCGCCGGACTCCGGCAGAGCCTGGCGATCGAATCGGCGCTCGCGCGCGACCATGACGCCGCGAACCTCGGCCTGCTGCGGGTGCTGGTCGCAAGTGCGCTTCTGCTGCTGCCGCTGCTGCTGTGGCTGCGCAGCCGAGCTCGCCGGCTCGTGGCGGACGGGCTGGTGACGCCCGATTCGGTCAAGCCGCTCAGCCGGCCCTGGGCCGCATGGCTGGTGCTGGTGGCACTGTTCGCGGTGGTCTTCGACTTCAAGGGGCCGGCGGTGCGCCAGCAACTGTTCATGCTGCTGGCGTGGCTGCCCATGCTGCGGCTGCTGCCGTCGCGGCTTTTGTCGGCGGTCGGTCCGTGGGCCTACCTGAGCGCGGGTTTCTACATGCTCAACATGCTGGCCTCATTGCCGGTGAGCAACGAGTTCCTGTACCGGAGCTTCCTGCTGCTGCTCGACCTCGTGATGCTCGCGACCGTGGTGATGCTCTTCGTGCGCGCGCGCCGCGAAGTGCCTGTGGGCACCCCCGCGCACAAGCAACCGGTCATGGTGCTGTTGCTGGGCGCGGCGGGCGTGGCGCTCGGCCTCGCCGTCGTGTCGAACCTGCTGGGCAACGTCTCGCTGGCCGTCACGCTGGCTTCGGCGGTGCTCGACAGCAGCTACCTCGGGCTGGTGATGTATGCCGCGGTCACCATCGTGGTTGCGCTCGCGCAGGTGCTTTTCATCCGCCACGATGTGTCGCAGGTGGCGCAGGGCGGGCGGTCTTGGGCGCAGACCGGTGCGCAGGTCGGGCGCGCCTTGCTGGCGGTGGCGTTCGTGGTGATCCTGCTGCAGTCGTTCCGGATCTACCGGCCGCTCTCGGACATGCTCGCCAGTGCGCTCAACCATGTGTTCACGCTCGGCACGCTGTCGTTGAGCCTCGGCAACGTCGTCGCCTTCGTCGCGGCGGTCTTCGTGGCCTTCTGGGTTGCGCGCGTGATCCGGCAGGTGCTGCAGAAGGACGTACTGCCCTCGATGTCGCTGCCGCGGGGCGTGGGCAACAGCATCTCCTCGCTCACCTATTACTTCCTCATCACCTTCGGACTGCTGACGGCGCTCGGGTTGCTGGGCTTTCCGGTGGGGCAACTGGCGATCGTGTTCGGTGCGCTCGGTGTCGGTATCGGCTTCGGCCTGCAGGACGTGGTCAAGAACTTCGTCGCGGGCCTGATCCTGATGTTCGAGCGGCCGATCCGTCCCGGCGACGTGGTTGATATCGCGGGCCTGCTGGGAACGGTGAACCACATCGGCATCCGCGCCACCATCGTCACCACCTTCGAGGGCGCGGATGTGGTGATCCCGAACGGCGTGCTGCTGGCCGACAAGCTGGTCAACTGGACGCTCAGCGGAACCCGGCGCCGCATCGAACTCGAGGTGAACACGCGCCCCGACGTGCCGGCCGAGCGAACCATGGAACTGCTGCAGCGTGTCGCGCGCGATATCGAAGGCGTGTCGGTGCTGCCCGCGCCGGAGGCCATCGTGATGGGCCTCAACGGCGGCCTGCTGCAGATCAGCCTGCGCGCATGGACGGTGGAAGGCGTGAACTGGCTGGTGGTGCGCAGCAACCTCGCGAAGAACATCCGCACCGCACTCGCCGAGGCAGGCATCGAAGTGCCGAAGCCGCAGAGCGAAGTGCACCTCAGCGCCGGGGCCTCCGACGTGCTGGAGCGCTTCGCGGGCCGCGTGACCTAGCGATGGTGCGGGCCTGCATCCCCCGCCGTTGCGCTCCTACATAGGCAGGAGCGGGCGCAAACTACGGTCGAGCCTGGAGAACTGCACCATGCCCAAATCCAAGCCCAAGCCTCCTGCGCCGCGTGTCCTGTGGAAGGGCTCGATCAGCTTCGGCCTCGTCTACATCCCGGTGGCCCTCTATGCGGCCACGGTCAACCACGGCATCGACTTCGACTGGCTCGACAAGCGCACCATGGATCCGGTCGGCTACAAGCGCGTGAACAAGAAGACCGGCAGGGAAGTCGCCCGCGAGCAGATCGTGAAGGGCGTGGAATACGAGAGCGGCCAGTACGTCGTGCTGAGCAACAAGGAGATCGAGGCCGCCTACCCGAAGACCACGCAGACGGTGACGATCGAGCGCTTCGTGCCGGCCGACAGCATTCCGTTCATCTATCTCGATCGGCCTTACTACCTGGCGCCGAGCGGCCGCGGCGGGAGCAAGGTGTATGCACTCTTGCGCGACACCCTCAAGCGCGTCGGCCGCATCGGCATCGCCCGGGTGGTGATCCAGACCAAGGAACACCTCGCGGTGTTGGTGCCCGCCGGCCCCGGCCTGGTGCTTAACCTCCTGCGCTGGGGCACGGACATCCGGCCATGGAAAGACCTGCCGCTGCCGGCCGAAAGCCCGAAGCAGGCCGGCGTCACCGAACACGAGTTGAAGATGGCCGAGCAACTCGTGAAGGACATGAGCGATGACTGGGATCCGGCCGACTTCGAGGATTCGTTCACCGAGAAGATCACGAAGCTGATCGACGAGAAGGTGAAGGCGGGTCAGACCGAAGAGGTCACCAAGCCCGAGGCGAGCGAGGAAGCGGAAGGAAAGCGCGGCAGCAATGTGGTGGATCTCACCGAACTGTTGCAGCGCAGCTTGCGCAAGAATCGCGGCAAGTCCGAGCCGGATGAAGACAAGAGCGCCGACGCCGCTGGCAAGACTCCAGCGAAGAAGGCGCGCAAGCCGCCGGCCCGGAAGGCCGCGCGCAAGCGCACATCGGCGAAGACGTCCCGCAAGGCGGCATGACCCGGAAGGACACCACAGTGGGCAATCAGGCGGAATCCGACGCACTCGCGCCATACCACCGCAAGCGCGATTTCAAGAAGACGCCGGAGCCGCGCTCCGGCGGTAGCGCGCGGAGTGGCGTTCTCTCATTCGTGGTCCAGAAGCACCATGCGAGCCGCCTGCACTACGACTTCCGGCTCGAACTCGACGGCACGCTCAAGAGCTGGGCGGTGCCGAAGGGGCCATGCCTCGACCCGACCGTGAAGCGCATGGCGGTGCACGTCGAAGACCATCCGATCTCGTATGCGAGCTTCGAAGGCACCATCCCGCCCAAGCAGTACGGCGCGGGCACGGTGATCGTGTGGGACCGCGGCGACTGGATACCGCTGGGCGATGTGCACAAGACGCTGGCCGAAGGCAAGCTCAAGTTCGAACTACGCGGCAAGAAGCTGCGCGGGCACTGGACGCTGGTGCGCATGCACGGCAAGGCCGGCGAGAAGCAGGAGCCCTGGTTGCTCATCAAGGAACGCGACAGCGAAGCGCGGCCGATCGGCGAATACGACGTGGTCGAGGCCGAGCCCGACAGCGTGCTGACTGGGCGCGACGTCGACAGCCCGCCGCCGGTGACCTATGAGCGAAAGGCCGAGCCGGACGCGAAGCCTGCGAAAGCGAAGCCCGCGGAACCGCCCGGACTCAAGGCCGATTTGCCCGACATGCTTTCGCCGCAGCTCGCGACGCTGGCAACCGAGCCCCCGGCGCGCGCCGACGACTGGCTCTATGAGCTGAAGTTCGACGGCTACCGCCTGCTGACGCGCATCGACGCGAAGGGCAAGGTCCAGTGCATCACCCGCAACGGGCACGACTGGACCTCGAAGCTGCCCGCACTGGCGAATGCGCTCGCGAAGCTGCCGGTGCGCTCGACCTGGCTCGATGGCGAGATCGTGGTCGACGACGAACACGGCGCGCCCGACTTCCAGGCGCTGCAGAACGCCTTCGACCGTGGATCGACTTCTTCGATCGTCTACTGGCTCTTCGATGTTCCGTTTCTCGACGGGCGCGACCTGCGCGGCGTGCCGGTCGAGCAAAGACGCGACCTGCTCGCCACCATGCTCGGCAGCGAGCCGGATCCGCTGCTGCGCTTCAGCGAAGCCTTCGAGGCCGCGCCGCGCGATTTGCTCGCTTCGACGGCGCGCATCGGCTTCGAGGGGATCATCGGCAAGCGCCGGGGTTCGGGCTATGTGTCGCGACGCTCGCCCGACTGGATCAAGCTCAAGAACCAGCGGCGGCAGGAATTCGTCATCGGCGGCTATACCGCGCCCAAGGGCTCGCGCGAAGGCTTCGGTTCGCTGCTGCTCGGCGTGTACGACGACGCGGGCGCGCTGCAGTACTGCGGCAATGTCGGCACCGGCTTCGACGCAGGCCGGCTTGCGGACATCAAGGGCAGGCTCGACAAGGTGCAGAGCAACGAATGCCCCTTTGCCAGGCGGCCGGCCGGTGTGAAGGCGCAGTGGGTCGAACCGGTGCTGGTGTGCGAGGTGTCGTTCGGCGAATGGACGGACGACGATCGCATCCGCCATTCCGTCTTCCAGGGCCTGCGCACTGACAAGCCCGCCAGGCAGATTCGCCGCGAGACCGCGTTCGCGCCGGAGGCCGAGCCGGCGAAGCCTGCCGGGCAGGGCACGCGCTCCGTGCCGAAGCAGCGCGTGACACACGCCGACCGGGTGGTCGACAAGGAAAGCGGCATCACCAAGGGCGAACTCGTCGCGTTCTACGAGCAGGTGGCGGAACTCATCTTGCCGCACCTCAAGGGCCGTCCCGTGTCGCTGGTGCGCGCGCCCGACGGCGTGGGCGGCGAGCTCTTCTTCCAGAAGCATGCGAAGAAGACCGAACTGCCGGGGGTGACGCTGCTCGATCCGTCGCTCGACCGCGACCACGAGCCGCTCCTGCAGATCGACACCGAGCGGGGGCTGCTATCTGCAGCGCAGATGAACGTGATCGAGCTGCACACCTGGAACGCCACCTCGAACGCGATCGACAAGCCTGACCGGATGACGTTCGACCTCGACCCCGGCGAAGGCATCCAGTGGCCGCAGATGCAGGAGGCCACGCTGCTGGTGCACACCATCCTGACCGAGCTCGGATTGGTGCCTTTCCTGAAGACCAGCGGCGGGAAGGGCCTGCACGTGATGGTGCCGATCCGCCGGCAATACGACTGGGACACGGTCAAGGGCTTCTCGCAGGCGGTGGTGCAGCACCTTGCGCAGGTCATTCCGGACCGATTCGTCGCCAAGAGCGGGCCGCGCAATCGGGTGGGAAAGATCTTCGTGGACTACCTGCGCAACGGCTTCGGCGCGACGACGGTCGCCGCGTGGTCGGCGCGTTCGCGGCCGGGCCTTGGGGTGTCGGTGCCGGTGGCGTGGGACGAATTGCCCGGCCTGACGAGCGCATCGCAATGGACGGTGCGAAACATCGGCCGTCGGCTTCCCGCGGGCAACACGCCGTGGGAAGGCATGGCGAAGAGCGCGAAGGCGCTCGGCCCGGCCATGAAGAAGCTCGGCTACACGCCCTCGGCTTGAGCGACGGCGGGCGCCGCCACCACCTCCTCGGTCGTCACCTCGAAGCGCTCCAGCGTGTTCGCGCCGAACAGCATCGTGATCGGCACGTCGGCGGCGTCACGCCCGCGTGCAATGACGATGCGGCCGATGCGCGGCACGTTGTGCCGTGCGTCGAAGGTGTACCAGCGATCGCCGAGATACGCCTCGAACCACGCGCTGAAGTCCATCGGATACGGCGCCGCCGGCACGCCGATGTCGCCGAGGTAGCCCGTCGCGTAGCGCGCCGGGATGTTCATGCACCGGCACAGCGTGATCGCGAGATGGGTGAAGTCGCGGCACACGCCGACCCGCTCGCGGAAGACATCCAGCGCGGTCCGCGTGGCTCGCGCACATGCGTAGTCGAATCGGACCCGCTGGTGCACGAAGTCGCAGATGGCCTGCACGCGCTGCCATCCGGGCGCGACATTGCCGAACAGGTTCCACGCAAGCTGCAGCAGCTCACTGTCGACTTCGCAATAGCGGCTTGGCAGCAGGAATTGGAGCGTGCCGGTCGGAAGGTGGGCCGGATGGTCGGTGACGGCATGCGGGTTCACCGCGTCCGGCCAGCCGGTGTCGAACACCACCGCCTCGTTGCGCAGGCGGATCTTGCCGACGCCCTGCGGCACGTCGACGCGCGCGCAATGGTTGCCGAACACGTCGGTGTAGTGGTCGGCATGAAGCTGCGGGCAGATCGTGACCCGCTCGCCGGCTTCGCCCTGGATGTCGGCGGCGCGCGAAGGGTGCACGTGCAGCATGTAGATGAGCGCGGTGGGCGAGGCGACCGCCAGTTCGATGTCGAAGCCGATGTGGATGAGCATGGTGCGAGGGCTCGATGACGGATGAAAGGTGCGGCCATGCTAGGGACCGAAACCTGCGGCCGATGAGTGGACGAATACGCGAAGGCGCGTAGTCCAAATCCAGCGCGATCCTTCGTCGGCGAAGTCCTACTGTCGGCGCCGCGAAGCTCCCACACATCGCGGTGTGCGGCCACTACGGTCGTTGCCGGGAGCGGTGCCTAAGCTCTGGAATCCCATCGCGCCGTCGCGGCCTGTCCCTGTCCGAGCGCGATCCCCAGCGATCCCTATCTCCGACGAAGGAACCTCGATGACGCAACAGAACAAGGCCGCGGGCCGTCGCCAGAAGACGGCCAACGGCGCGAACGCGAAGCAGGAACAGCTCGACACCTTCACCACGGAGAACGCGCCGCTGATTACCACCAACCAGGGCGTGCAGATTCCGGACAACCACAACTCGCTGCGCGCCGGTGTGCGCGGCCCGACGCTGCTCGAGGACTTCATCCTGCGCGAGAAGATCACGCACTTCGACCACGAGCGCATTCCGGAGCGCGTGGTGCATGCGCGCGGCGCGGCGGCGCATGGTTACTTCGAGGTCTACAAGTCGATGTCGCAATTCACATGTGCCGACTTCCTGCAAGACCCGGCGGTGAAGACACCGGTGTTCGTGCGCTTCTCGACCGTGGCCGGATCGCGCGGCTCGGCCGACACAGTGCGAGACGTGCGCGGCTTCGCGGTCAAGTTCTACACGCAGCAGGGCAACTACGACCTCGTGGGCAACAACATCCCGGTGTTCTTCATCCAGGATGCGATCAAGTTTCCGGACCTCATCCATTCGGTCAAGGCCGAGCCTCACAACGAGATCCCGCAGGCCGCCAGCGCGCACGACACCTTCTGGGACTTCGCATCGCTGATGCCCGAGAGCACGCACATGCTGATGTGGGCGATGTCGGACCGTGCGATCCCGCGCAGCTTGCGGATGATGGAAGGCTTCGGCATCCACACCTTCCGCTTCATCAACGCGCGCGGCGAGAGTCACTTCGTCAAGTTCCACTGGAAGCCGAAGCTCGGCATCCACGGCCTTGCGTGGGACGAGGCACAGAAGATCGCCGGCAAGGACGCCGACTTCCATCGGCGCGACCTGTGGGAGGCCATCGAGAACGGCGACTTCCCCGAATGGGAGCTGGGCGTGCAACTCATCCCCAACGACAAGGAGCACGCCTTCGGCTTCGACCTGCTCGATCCGACCAAGATCATTCCGGAGGAGATGGTTCCGGTGCAGCGCATCGGCCGCATGGTGCTCAACCGCAACCCGGACAACTTCTTCGCCGAGACCGAGCAGGTGGCCTTCCACCCGGGCCATGTGGTGCCGGGCATCGACTTCACGAACGACCCGCTGCTGCAGGGCCGGCTCTTCTCGTACACCGACACGCAGATCTCGCGCCTGGGCGGTGCGAACTTCCACGAGATTCCGATCAACAAGGGCGTGTGCCCCTTCCACAACTTCCAGCGCGACGGGATGCACCGCATGACCATCGCGCGCGGCCAGGTCGCGTACGAACCGCACTCGCTGGTGGACGGCAAGGACTTCCGGGTCGATGGCGGCAGCGCCGGCTTCCAGTCGTTCCCCGAGGACCTGGAGCCGCCGAAGGTACGCCGGCGCAGTCCCTCGTTCGACGACCACTTCACGCAGGCGCGGCTCTTTTTCAACAGCCAGAGCGCGCCCGAGAAGGAACACATCATCGCGGGCTTCCGCTTCGAGCTGTCGAAGTGCGAGGTGCCGGCGGTGCGCCAGCGCATGGTGGACAACCTTGCGCACGTGGACGAGAAGCTCGCGCGCCGCGTGGCCGAGCCGCTCGGCATCAATGCGCCCGATGCGAAGGCGGCCGCGGGCCGCGCCGGATTTCGTGATCACCGCATCACGATGTCGATCGAGGAATCGCCGGCGCTCAGCATGATGGACACGGGGGACGGCTCGATCAAGACGCGCAAGATCGCGATCCTCGTGGCGGATGGTGTCGACTCGGCGTCGCTGCGTCCGATTCGCGAGGCGATCGAAAAGGCCGGTGCGCAATGCAAGGTGGTCGGCCCGCAGCTCGGCACGGTTGCGAGCGCGTCGAAGCGTCAGCTCGAGGTGGATGCGACCTACATCAACATGCCTTCGATCATGTTCGACGCGGTGCTCGTGCCCGCGGGTGCGCAGGGCGCCGAAGCGATGTCACGCAACGGCGATGCGGTGCACTTCGTGCTGGAGGCCTACAAGCACTGCAAGGCGATCTGCACGGTGGGCGAGGGCGTGCAATTGCTCTCCACGCTGGGCGTCGATGCCGACACGACGCCGTTGCCGGCGGGCGTGATCGTGGCGCCGACGCCCGTCACCAATCTCGGCGACACGACAGCTGCGACGCAGATCGCGCAGGACTTCATCGCGGCGATCGCGAAGCATCGGCACTGGGATCGGGCGAACGTGGAATCCGTGCCCGCCTGACCCCGGGACGGCGCTATCGGGCGCCGTGGCGCACCGACCAGCGCGAGCGCGCCAGCGCGGCGAGTTCGAGGGCGCCCGAGAGCAGGGCGATGGCGTGGCGGGAAATGCGGATCATGGTCGCGCCACGCTAGCGCGCGTCTGTGACGCTTTCGTGTCCGCGCGCCTCGCTATCCTGCGCGCGTGAAGTCCCCCGACCTGCCCGAATTGCTGGAGCTCCAGGCGCTCGCCCAACGGGCGGGCGCGAGCATGACGCGCCGCGCGCTGGGCGAGGTCGAGGCCGGCGCGCAACGCTTCGCGCTGGAGGCATTCATTCTCGGCAGCAGCGCACCTGACGCGCCCGCGATCGGCTTCTTCGGCGGGGTGCATGGGCTGGAGCGCATCGGGGCCGAAGTCACCATCGCCTATCTGCGCAGCCTCGTGATGCGGCTGCAGTGGGATTCCACTGTGCAGCGCCTGCTGGAGGACGTGCGGCTGGTGTTCATGCCGGTGGTCAACCCGGGCGGGCTCTGGCTTGGCACGCGCGCGAATCCGAACGGTGTGGACCTGATGCGCAATGCGCCGGTCGATTCAGTCGAGCGCGTTCCCTTTCTCATCGGCGGTCAGCGCGTGAGTGCCAACCTGCCATGGTTCCGCGGGGCACCGGGCGCACCGATGGAGCGCGAGAGCGCGGCACTGTGCGAGCTCGTCGAAACCGAACTGCTGAATCGCCCGTTCAGCATCGCGATCGATTGCCACTCCGGCTTTGGTCTTGCCGACCGCATCTGGTTTCCGTTCGCGCATGCGTCGCGCCCGATCGAGCATCTGGCCGAGATGCATGCGCTGTGCGAGATCGTGGACGACACGCTGCTGCACCATCGCTATGTGCTGGAGCCGCAAAGCCGCCAGTACCTCGCGCACGGCGACCTGTGGGATCACCTCTACCTGCACGCGTGCGAACGCGGGCGCGTGTTCCTGCCGCTCACGCTGGAGATGGGCTCGTGGCTATGGGTGAAGAAGAACCCGAAGCAGCTTTTCTCGCGGCACGGCATCTTCAATCCGATGATCGAG
The DNA here is from genome assembly GCF_014192575.1 of Variovorax sp. Sphag1AA. Taxonomy (GTDB): domain Bacteria; phylum Pseudomonadota; class Gammaproteobacteria; order Burkholderiales; family Burkholderiaceae_C; genus Variovorax. Next base: position 632,414 of record NZ_JACHYC010000006.1, read on the forward strand.
CACCGCCAGCAGCGCGTGCTGCGTCGCCATGTGGGTTGGCTGGATTTCCTCACGCGCGCCGCGTGCAGCCACGAGCGCTGGCTGCCCACCGGCGCAGGCAGGGAAGAGCACACGCGCCGCGCGCTCGCGCGCTGGTATGCCGGCGACGGCAAGCGTGGAAGGGGCGGGCGGTGACCACCTGGGTGCTGCTGCGCGGCCTCACGCGCGAAATCGGCCACTGGGGCACGTTTCCGGCAATGCTGCGCGACCACCTGCCGGAAGGCAGCCACGTGATCGCGATCGACCTGCCCGGAAACGGCCGCCTGAACGGCCACCGGAGCCCGGCCCGGATCGAGGCCTATGTCGACGACTGCCGCGAGCAACTTCGCGCGCTCGGCGTCACCACGCCGGTGTGCGTCGTGGCGATGTCGCTCGGTGCGATGGTGACGGCGGACTGGGCCTCGCGACACCCCGAAGAACTGGCGGCCTGCGTGCTGGTCAACACCAGCTTGCGGCCTTTCAGTCGCTGGTATCGCCGCCTGCGCCCCGCGAACTACGGCGCGCTGCTTCGCGTGGTGTGGCCCGGGAGCAGCGCTCGTCTGCGAGAGCGGATCATCCTCGCCATCACCACGCGGCACCCCCCGGATGCGGACCGCACGGTGGACGCATGGACCGCGCTGCGCGAATCGCGGCCGGTGAGTGGTTCGAATGCGCTGCGGCAACTGTGGGCGGCGATGCGCTACCGCGCGTCCGCGGAGGCGCCGGCCGTGCCGCTGCTGGTGCTCTCGAGCCAGCGCGATGGGCTGGTGGACGCGCGCTGCTCGCAGCGCCTCGCCCAGGCGTGGCGGGTGCCGATAGCCCTGCACCCGACGGCGGGCCACGATCTCCCGCTCGACGATGGCCCGTGGGTGGCCGGTCAGGTCGCGCAGTGGGCGGCCGCACTCACTTGTGGCCGTCCGCCGGACGCAGCACGTTGTTCTTCAGCGTGACGGCCTTGCCGATCGGCGGGGCGATGGCGGTCTCCACGGTGCGCAGCGTGCCGTTGTCCATGCGGACGCTGACCTGATAGACCGTCTCCGTGTGCGTGCGCTTCTCGATCTCGTTGCCCGCGAAGCCGCCGCCCACGGCACCGGCCACGGTTGCCAGCGTGCGGCCGCGGCCACTGCCGATCTGATTACCGACCACGCCGCCAACCACGCCGCCCGCGACTGCGCCGACGCCAGTGGTGGGCTTTTGATGCTTGATCGTCCGGACCGATTCGACATGCCCGCATACCGTGCAGACCTTGTGCACGGGCGGCGGCGGAGCCGCGCCTTCGTCCGCGGCCGGCGCGGGGCCGCTCGCCGGGGCGTTCTGCGCAATGACGGCCGGCGCTCTCACCGGCGGCGGTGGCGTCACAGCGGCAACAGCCTGGGGCGGAGGAGGATCGGGCGTCGCTTGAGCGACGGGCGGCTTGAAGTCGTCCGGTGCGCGTACCGGTGGCGCTGCGGCGAGCTGGGTCGCTTGCGGCTGCGCGGTGCTCTCGACCTGCTTGTGGACCAGCGCGCCGCCCAGGGCCGCCACTGCGACCGACAGCACGCCGATGGCGATCCAGAGCGCCCGGGACGGCCGGGTCGCGGAGGGAGTGACGACGGAATTCGAGTCCATGGGGTGTTCCCTTTCACCATGAGCATCGCCGATGCCGCGCATCTGTCAATTCACCGCGGTCCTACAAGCACGGCGCACGGTAGGGCGCGGAGCGCACGTCATCGCGCGGCGTTATCCGACACATCGATGGCCCGGACTCCGGCACGCTCAATGGGTTTTTCTGCGCTTAGCAACCACCCTTCATGAAGACCCAGGCAACGATCGATACCGAAGACTTCCAGCGCCTTCTGAATCGCAACCTCAAGCTGCCATTGATCGGCGGCGTCATCGGTGCCGTGGTGTTCGTGCTGCTCATCGCCTACCTGCTCTCGACCATCGCGCTGGTGGAGCACACCGATCGCGTGACCCGCTCCGCGGCCGAGGCACAGCGCCGCAGCATCGACATGGAAACGGGGATGCGCGGCTACCTCATCACGGGCGACGCGAGCTTCCTCGAGCCCTATGACAGCGCGCTCGCGCGATTGAAGGACGACCTCGGTGCGCTGAAGTCGCTGGTGTCCGACAACCGCGGCCAGACGGAGCGGGTGGACCGCATCGCCTCGCTGCAGAACGCTTGGAACGCGTTCGCGAGCGATCTGATCGAGCGGCGCCGCAACGGAGGCGAGGTGAGCGAGGCCGTGCGTCTCGGCAGGGGCAAACGCATCACCGACGAGATGCGCACCGAATACGCAACCTTCATGGATGCGGAGCAGAGCCTGCGCTTCCAGCGCAACAACGACGCGAACCGCACCGCGATCGCGGTGGTTGCCTTTTTCGTGCTCTTCACGCTCGTCGCGACCGGGCTCATGGCGTACTTCGGGCGCCGGCAATTGATGCGGCTGTCCGGCAACTACGACGAGGTGCTCCGGGATCAGGCCGCCAATGCCGCGGTGGTGGAGGCGCAGTCGCGCCTGCGCGGCGCGCAGACCGAACTGAGCGGAGAACTGGTCGGCGAGCTCAGCGCGCAGGAGATGGGGCGCAAGGTGCTCACCTTCTTCTCGCGCCACGTCGGCAGCCCGGTCGGCGCGTTCTACCTGCGCGAGCGCCAGGGCTCGCTGCGGCGCGTGGCGAGCTACGGCTTCTCGGCGGAAGCCGATGCGTCGCAGCAGGTCTTCGCGCCGAACGAAGGCCTCGTCGGGCAGGTCGCGACCGAGCGGCGGCGCATGCTGATCGAGCCGGTGGAAGCCGCCTACCTAAAGGTCAATTCAGGCCTGGGCGACATGCCTGCGGTGGCTGCGGTGCTGCTGCCGGTGTCGAGCGACGGTTTTATCAACGGCGTGGTGGAGCTCGGGTTCCTGCGCACACCCAGTACCGAGACCCATCAATTGCTCGACATGGTCGCCGCCAACATCGGCAGCGCAGTGGCCGCGGTGCGCTACCGCGAGCAACTGCAGGATGCGCTGGCCGAAACCCAGCAGCTCAACGAAGAGCTGCAAGTGCAGCAGGAAGAGCTGCGCACCGCCAACGAGGAACTGGAAGAGCAGTCGCGCGCGCTGCGCGTTTCGCAGACCGCGATGGAGAACCAGCAGGCCGAGCTGGAACAGACCAACAGCCAGCTCTCCGAGCGCACCGAGGCGCTGGACCTGCGCAACGCCGCCCTGCGCCGCGCACAGCGCGATCTGGAGGATCGTGCGGACGAACTCCAGCAGGCCAGCCGCTACAAGTCCGAGTTCCTCGCGAACATGTCGCACGAACTGCGCACGCCGCTCAATAGCGCGCTGATCCTTGCCAAGCTGCTGCGCGACAACGCGCAGGGCAACCTGAGCGAAGAGCAGGTGAAGTTCGCGGATTCGATCTACGGCTCGGGCAACGACCTGCTGGTGCTGATCAACGACATCCTCGACATCGCGAAGGTCGAAGCCGGCAAGCTCGAAGTGGTCGCGGAACCGGTCGGCGTGGCGAAGATCGCCGCGGGCCTCGAAGACCTGTTCAGGCCCCAGGCCGACGAAAAGCGGCTTGCGCTGCGCGTGGAGGTGCAACCGGATGCGCCGCCCACGCTGGTCACCGACCGGCAGCGGGTCGAGCAGATCCTCAAGAACCTGCTCGCCAATGCGCTGAAGTTCACCGACCGGGGCGAATTGACCCTGACCGTACGCGGCGCGCCCGAGGGAGGCGCGCTGTTCGAGGTAGTGGACACCGGCATCGGCATCGCCGCGGACCAGCTCGATGTGATCTTCGAGGCCTTTCGCCAGGCCGACGGAACCGCAAGCCGGCGATACGGCGGCACGGGCCTGGGTCTCTCGATCTCGCGCGACCTCGCGCAACTGCTGGGCGGCAAGCTCTCGGTGTGCAGCACGCCGGGCGTTGGCAGCACCTTCACGCTGGCACTGCCCGCGCAGGCGCCACAGGCCGGCGCATCGGAGGCCCCGGCCGTGCCGGATCGCGCGGCACCGGCGCCCGTCCGCACGCAGGGCCGCGCATTGCCGCCGGCCACGGCACCCGCCGCGGTGCCAGCGCCGCCTGTCGTTCCGCAGTTCCCCGACGATCGCGAGCTGCCGCCCGACCAGACGCGTCGCCTGCTGGTGATCGAGGACGAGCCGCAGTTCGCGCACATCCTCTACGACCTCGCGCACGAGCTCGGCTACCACTGCCTCGTGGCGCACGGCGCGGGCGACGGCTACAGCCTCGCGACGCGGTTCCTTCCCGACGCGATCCTGCTCGACATGCGCCTGCCGGACAGTCCCGGCCTCGCCGTACTGCAGCGGCTGAAGGACGATCCGCAGACGCGCCACATCCCGGTGCATGTGGTGTCGGCGGCGGAAAGCACGGAAGCCGCGATGCACATGGGCGCGATCGGCTATGCCCACAAGCCCGCGTCGCGCGAGCAGCTCATGGACGTGTTCCGCCGCATCGAGGACAAGCTCGCGCAGAAGGTCAAGGCGGTGCTGCTGGTGGAAGACGACGCGGTGCAGCGCGAGAGCGTGGTCAAGCTGATCGGCGACGAGGACGTGGTGATCACCGCCGTCGAATCGGGCGAGGAGGCGCTGGAGCTGCTGCGCACGCGCGTCTTCGACTGCATGATCACCGACCTCAGGCTGCCCGACATGCAGGGCAGCGAATTGCTCAAGCGCATGGCGACCGAGGAGATCGTCTCCTTCCCGCCGGTCATCGTCTACACCGGCCGCAACCTCACGCGCGACGAAGAGGCCGAGCTGCTGCGGTATTCGCGCTCGATCATCATCAAGGGCGCCCGCTCGCCGGAACGCCTGCTCGACGAGGTCACGCTGTTCCTGCACAAGGTGGAGGCCGATCTTTCGACCGAACGCCGCAACATGCTGAAGACGGTGCGCGGCCGCGATCGCGTCTTCGAGGGCCGCCGCATCCTTCTGGTGGACGACGACGTGCGCAACATCTTCGCCCTGACCAGCGCGCTGGAGCAGCGCGGCGCGGCGGTCGAAGTGGCGCGCAACGGACGCGAGGCGCTGGAGAAGCTCGACCAGGTGGGCGACATCGACCTCGCACTGATGGACGTGATGATGCCGGAGATGGACGGTCTCGAAGCCACGCGCCGCCTGCGGCAGGACCCACGCTTCGACAAGCTGCCGGTGATCGCGGTCACCGCGAAGGCCATGAAGGACGACCAGGAGCAGTGCCTCGCCGCCGGCGCCAGCGACTACCTGGCCAAGCCGGTGGACCTCGATCGCCTCTTCTCGCTGCTGCGCGTGTGGATGCCGAAGATGGAGCGGCTGTGACCGGAAAGGCATCGCCGCCATCGCCGCTGCGTCCGCCGAGCAACACCGACATCGAGTTGCGGCTGCTGATGGAGGCCATCTTCCTCAAGTACAGCTACGACTTCCGCAACTACACGGGCGCCTCGCAGAAGCGCCGCGTGCTGTATGCGCTCGACCAACTCGATCTGCCGAGCATCTCGGCCCTGCAGGACAAGGTGCTGCGAGAGCCGGCGACCTTCGCGCGGTTGCTGCAGTTCCTCACGATCCCGGTGAGCGAGATGTTCCGCGACCCGCACTACTTTCTGGCGTTGCGGCGGCAGGTGGCGCCGCACCTGCACACCTATCCGTCGCTGAAGGTGTGGGTGGCGGGGTGCAGCACCGGCGAAGAGGTGTTTTCGCTCGCGATCCTGCTGCGCGAGGAGGGGCTGCTGGAGCGCACGCTCATCTATGCGACGGACATCAACCCGGCCTCGCTGGAGAAGGCACGCAAGGGCATCTTTCCGCTCGAATCGATTCAGGGCTACACCGCCAACTACCAGCGTGGCGGCGGGCTTCGCTCGTTCTCCGACTACTACACCGCCGCCTACGACGCGGCGCGCTTCGACCCTTCGCTCTGCGCGAACGTGATCTTTGCGGACCACAGCCTGGCAACCGACAGCGTTTTCGCGGAGACGCATCTTGTCTCGTGCCGCAACGTGCTCATCTACTTCAACAGGCCACTGCAGGACCGCGCGCTCGGGCTCTTCCACGAATCCCTGTGCCACCGCGGTTTCCTCGGGCTGGGGGCCAAGGAGAGCATCGATTTCTCCGGCTATGCGAGCCGTTTCGATGCCCTGTCCCGTGGCGAACGCATCTACAGGAAGGCCACATGACAGGTCCGTCCGATGCATCGAAGATCGCGCCCGGCGCCGGCGAGGGCCGGGTGGTGCGCGTCGTCGTGATTGGTGCGTCGGCGGGCGGCGTCGACGCTTTGCTCGCGCTGCTATCCGGTCTCCCGGTCGGCTGGCGGTTGCCGATCGTGGTGGTGCTCCATCTGCCGGAGCAGTATCAGAGCCGGCTCCCGGAAGTCTTCTCGCAGCGCTTGCCGTTTGCGGCGCGCGAGGCCGAAGACAAACTGCCGGTGGCCGACGGAACGCTCTATTTCGCGCCTTCGGGGTATCACCTGTCGATCGAGTCGGACCTCTGCTTCTCGCTGAGCTGCGAGCCACCGGTGCTGTTTTCGCGCCCCGCGATCGACATCCTCATGGGCTCCGCGGCCGATGCCTATGGCCCCTCGCTCGCCGGCGTTCTTCTCACCGGTGCCAACGAGGACGGCGCGCGGGGCCTGTTGCTCATTCACGAGGCCGGCGGGCTGACGATCGTGCAGGACCCCGCCGAGGCGCAGGCGCCCGCGATGCCGCTTGCCGCGCTCGCGCTCCATGAACCCGATCATGTCCTGCCCCTGCGCGAGATTCGCATGCTGCTGATGCAGCTGGATTCCACCCATGCCCTTTGATGTCGAAAGCAAGCTGCTGATCGTCGACGACCTGCAGGAGAACCTGCTGGCGCTCGATGCGTTGATTCGCGGCCCGTCGCGCCGTGTCTTCCGTGCCATGTCCGGCGAAGAGGCGCTCACGCTCTTGCTGGAGCACGAGTTCGCGCTGGCGATCATCGACGTGCAGATGCCGGACCTCAACGGCTTCGAGCTGGCCGAGATGATGCGCGGCACCGAGCGCACGCGGCACATCCCCATCATCTTCGTGAGCGCCGCGGGCCGCGAGATGAACTACGCCTTCAAGGGCTACGAGAGCGGTGCGGTCGACTTCCTGCAGAAGCCGCTCGACGCGCTGGCGGTGAACAGCAAGGTCAGCGTCTTCGTGGACCTCTATCGCCATCGCAAGGCACTGCGGCACGAGATGGACGCGCTCGCCGCGTCGCACCGCCAGCAGGAGGAACTCGTGCAGCAACTGCAGAGCGCACAGCGCGATCTGGAGCGCGCGGTGCGCATGCGCGACGACTTCATGTCGATGGTGTCGCACGAGCTGCGCACGCCGCTCAACACGCTGTACCTGGAGACGCAGGTGCGCAAGCTGCACCTGGGCAAGGGCAACATCGCGGCCTTCTCGCCGGACCGCCTGCCGGCGATGGTCGAGCGCGACCAGCGTCAGATCCAGAACATGGTCCGCCTGATCGACGACATGCTCGATGTGACGCGCATGCGCAGCGGCTCGCTGTCGATCCGGCCCAAGCCGACCGACCTTGCGGCGCTGGCGCGCGGCGTGGTGGAAGGGCTCGCGCAGCAGGCCGAGGTCGCGGGCTCGCGCATCGAGCTGCATGCGCCCGAGCCGGTGGAGGGCGTGTGGGACGAGTTCCGCATCGAACAGGTGCTGACCAACCTGCTGACCAATGCGCTGCGCTATGGCGGCGGGAAGCCGGTCCGCGTGGCGGTGAGCCGAACCGGCGATACGGCCTGCATGGCGGTGTGCGACCAGGGGATCGGCGTCGCGCCGGAGGACCAGGAGCGCATCTTCGAGCAGTTCGAGCGGACCGATGACAGCCGCAAGCATGCGGCCGGGCTCGGGCTGGGGCTCTACATCACGCGGGAGATCGTCCGGTTGCACGGCGGCGACATCTCGCTGGACAGCCGCCTGGGCGAGGGCTCGGAATTCCGCGTCTCGCTGCCGCTGCAAGCCCCTGCGCAGGACGCTTGAAGGGGATGCAGGCGGGGAGGCGTCCTACACGCATTGGCCTGATGCTGGTTTCATACTCTGAAGCTGCCTTCCCGGAGATCCTGAAGTGAACGTATTGATCGTCGACGACAACGAGGCCGCGGCGGATCTGCTGCAGGAACTGCTCGTGCTGCAGGACCACACCGCGCGTTGCACATACACCGGCCGGCAGGCGCTGGAGGTGGCCGCGGGCGAAGTCTTCGATGCCGCCCTCGTCGATCTCACCCTGCCCGACTTTCCGGGGACCGAAGTGGCCCGGCAACTCCGCGCCGCCGCGCGGGGCGCACCGCCGCTGATCGTGGCGATCTCCGGCTTCGCGGCCGAGGAGACCACCAGCGGGACCGGCCTGTTCGACCACCATCTGCAAAAGCCCATCGATTTCGACGCGCTCGACCAGATCCTGTCGCGGGCCGCGGGTCATCAATGAAGGCTTCTCCCGGTGCGCGAAGCTGGATGGCGGCAGGCGTCCGCCATGAGTTGCTCACGCGTGCGCTTCCCGCGTTGCGGCACGACATGGCCGCGCCGGTGTCCGTGATTCGCATGGGCCTGCTGGTGCTGAAGCGCCAGGCCGCCGCCACGCCGGATCCCGCGAACTGGACCGAGCGGCTTTCGCTCATCGAAGACCAGGTCGGGCTGCTCGCGAGCGGCGTGCATTCGTTGCGCGCGTGGGAGCTCTCGGTGGGCGACGAGGAAATCACGCGCAGCGAACTGGTCGCGCAATGCACCGGGCTCATGCGCGTGGCCTTCGAGCTGAACGGTATCGGCCTTCTGGTCGCCGAGGAGCTCTCGCCTGAAAGGGACGAGATGCGTTTTCCGTCCGGCGCCGCCCTGCGCTACATGCTGCTGGGCGCGCTGGGCTATCTGCACGACACCGCCCCCCGCCTCGGCGAGATCAGCATCGAGGCAGACGGCGACGAGGGCCTGAGCCTGGTGGCGCGTCGCGGCGAGTCCGAGCCGGCCGATCCGCTCGCGGGTGCGCATCGCGCGCCGCGTGCGCTGGCCATCGATGCCATCGCGCTGCAGTCGCTGGCTGAAGGCCTGGGTTATGCGGTGTCCGTCGAGCCAGAGCTGGTGCGTTTCGGACTGCGGTCCGCGCCGCCCGAGGTCTGAAGGCCGGGTTGCGGCTCAGCAGGCCGCGAGGATGGGCGCGCGCTTCGTCGAAAGCAAGGCGCGCAGCTTTGCCGGGGCGACCGGCTTCGTCAGCAGCATCACCCCGCCCTTGCGAAGCCGCTGGAGTGCCTCGGGGCCGGTGGCGCCGGAGACCAGCACGGCCAGTGCGCCGGGCTGAAGGCGGCGCGTGTCCTCGATGACCTCCATGCCGTCTTCCTCGCCGTCGAGCTGGAGGTCGCACAGCACCACGTCGAAGTGCGCGTCGGTCTTGTCGAGCCGGGTCAGCGCTTCCTTGCGGGTGGACGCGCAATCGACCTGGCAGCCCCAGAGTTCGAGCAGCGTGCGGCTGCCGTCGAGGATGGCCGGATCGTCGTCCACCACCAGGCAGTGCAGGCCGGCGAGCGGCGCCTGCGCAGCGGCTTCCTTGGCCGGCGCCGCAACCAGACGCGGGTGGGCGATCGGCAGGTCGAGCCAGAAGGTGCTGCCAGCCTGCAGCGCCGAGCGCAGCTTGATGCGTGTGCCCAGCAGCAGCGCGATGCGCGCACAGATCGACAGGCCCAGGCCGAAGCCCTGGCGGCGGTCGCGCTCGGTGTTCGCGACCTGGTAGAACTCCTCGAAGATCCGCGACTGGTGGATCGGCGCGATGCCAACGCCGTTGTCGCGAACCTCGATCCGCACCGCGCCGTTGCGCCGGCGCGCGACCACGAGCACCGTCCCGTCGGTCGGCGTATGGCGGATCGCATTGCTGACCAGGTTGCCGATGATGCGCAGCAGCAGCGCCGGATCGGTGTTGACTGCAAGCCCGCGGTCCTTCCACACCAGCCGGATGCGTGAAGCGGCGGCCGCGGCGGCATGCTGCGCTTCCAGCTGATCGAACAGGCTCGCGAGCGACACCCCGGCAATGGCGGGTGTCAGCACCTGCGCATCGAGCCGCGAGATTTCCAGCAGGTCGTCGAGCAGCACGCCCATGAAGTCGGTGGCTTCCTGCAGGCGCAGCACCGCGGGGCGCTGTGTCGCGTTGGCGGTGGGCAGCAGCCCGTCGATGAAGAGGCCCATCGCATGCAGCGGTTGCCGCAGGTCGTGGCTCGCGGCAGCCAGGAAGCGTGCGCGGGAGAGCGCGGCCTGCTCGGCCTCCGCCATGCGCTGCAAGGCTACCGCGGTGGCCTCGCGCACCTGCTCGTCGCTGATCTGCTGGTTGCGTTGCAGCCGTTCGGCGAGGCGGTTGATGTCGTGCGCGAGGTTCGCGAACTCGTGCCGCGCCCGCCGGTTGCGGCCCGCATCGTCGTCCTCCTCGTCCGCGCCGGAAGTGACCACGTTGCAGCGCGCATCGAACTGGCCGGCTTCGAGCGCGGCGACGGTGCGCGAGATGCGACGCAGCGGCTGTGCGACCGCGCGTGCGGTGTGCCGCACCCAGGCCCACGCAGCCAGGAGCGCGAGCAGCGCGATGCCGATGCCCGCCATCAGCAGGCGCGTGCGCTCGTGCGCGTAGGCGGTGGTGTCGCGGAAGGTCTGGACCAGCCCGATCGCCGCATCGCCAGCCGTGGTCGAGCCGGCCGGCGCGAAGGCGGTCGCGCGCGATGCTTCGCGCAGCGTGATCGGCGCGGTGAACATGCGCAGCTCACCCATGGGCGCGGTCTTCGGTCCGGCGGCGACGAACACGCCTGCGCTGTTGCTGATCTCGACGCGCGTGACCTGTCCGCCGCGCAGCGCCGCGTTGGCGACGTTCTGCAATGCCGGCACGTCGCCCGCATACAGGCTCAGGTCCGACATCGCCGCGACCTGGCGTGCGACGGCCTGACCCTCGGCGTCGAAAGACGCTTCCAGCGCATCGAGGCGGCTGTGGGTGAACCAGCCCGTCAGCGCCAGCGCCACGATGACGCAGGGCACCACGCCGAGGCGGAACAAATCGCGCTGCAGGTTGCCTGCCACGACGACATCGCGGCTCACCGGGGCGGCCGTCGGGTCGTCCTGTCGCACGTCGGGCAACGGCGCGATGGTGGGTTGGGTGGAGGAGGTCATCTGATTGCGGTGACCCGCTCCGTGAGTTCACGCTCTTCCGGCACCCGCAGGCCGAGCCCGCGTGCGACCGTGGTGTTGACGCGCACCGTTGCCGGCGTCGCGGCTTCGACGATCACGCCGTTCGCTCCGGTATTGGCGGCCAGCTTCTGGCCGAGCGCACGCGCCTGCTGCGCCAGTTGCGCCGGCGTGGAAACCGCCGCCGCCAATCCGCCGGAACGCACCATGCCGTCGCTGGCGCCGAAGACTGGCAGGCCCGCGCTTGCGCCGGCACGCAGCACCGCGAGGCAGGCCGCCTGGTTGTCGCCGATCATGTCGGGCAGCACGAGGAGTGCATCGCTGCGCGGCACCAGCACGCGCAACGCCGTCGCGAGCGATTTCGCGTCAGGCGCGAATTCCACCTGCAGGTCCCATCCCTGCGCGGCGCTTTGCAGCTCGCGCACGAGCGGCGCCGATTCGCTGGTCGCCACCACGCCGAGGCGCCGCTTGCGGGGCATGACCGCATCGATCAGCGCGAGCTGGTCGGCCATGGCCGGGTCGCGCAGCAAAACGCCGATCTGGCGATCCGGGTGCCGCAGCGCGGGGCTGGTCTTCAGGCTTTCGTAGTCGAGCCGGCTCAGCATCGCCAGCACCAATGGGTCCTGCCCGGGGCGCTCGATCGCCGAACGTGCCGCCGCCACGCCGACGGCCATGGTGACCGGGGCGTCTGCCGGACGCACGCCACGGGCCCGCGCCGTGGCTTGATCGCCGCCGGCGGGAGCCGCATCCGCGATGGGCTGTCCCGCAGTCAGGCGAATCAGCTCGAGGCGGCTTCCCGCTTCCTGCGTTTCGCGCAGCTGCTGGACGAACTCGGCATAGGGCGCACTCTCGTCCGCCATCAGCACGGTCAATCCGGCTGCGCTCGCGCCACTCCACACCATCAAGGCGCAGGCCAAGGCCGCGACCGCAATGGAGCGCTTTCTTTGAAGCAGTGTGGGGAAAAGCGTGGCGAACATCGGACCGAATCCGCAATGGCTGATGGAGACCAATGTACGGACGCGGCTGTTTGCACGCGATAAGGCAGAGGGCTTATGTCGCCCCGACGCGTGGTCGGATTGTGAGGGGGTCCATGACCCGATTCGCGGCCTGACGGTCTATGTCTGACGGCGTATGGACGGACTACCCCCTGCAAGCCCTCATGCGAGCTCGCGCACGGCTGCCAACTGAGCAGTGATCGCCTGCCGCAGCACCTTCGGCGAGACCGGCTTGTAGAGCACCGCAACGCCCGCACTCGCGACTTCGCGCAGGCGATCGGGCTTGGTTTCGCCGGTGACCAGCAGGCGGGCGGTCGTCGGGCCGATGCCGTTGGGATGGCGCTCCAGCGCGGCCAGCACGTCGAGGCCGTTGTCTCCGCCCTGCAGGAGGAGGTCGCTGAGCACGACGTCCGGTGGCCGGTCCCACGAAGCCGCGAGGGCGAGCGCCTCGCTGCGGCTCTGCGCGGCCATCACCTCCGCGCCCCAGTTCGAGAGCACGACCTGCAGGCCTTCGAGGATGGTGCGCTCGTCGTCGATCACCAGCACGCGGATGTTGCACAGGCCGCCGTCGTCGTCTGCCGCGAGGCCCATCGGCAGCAGGGGCGCCGCGGGCATCGGGATCATCGGCTCGGTTGCGCGGATCATCACGCGCACACAGGTGCCCTTGTTCGGCCGCGAACTCAGCTCGACGCGGGTGTTCAGCAGGGCCGCGAGACGCTGCACGGTCGCGAGGCCCAGGCCCATGCCGCGCGAATCGCGGCCAGCCGGCCGGCCGCCCTGCGGCTCGACCTGATAGAACTCCTCGAACACCCGCGCCTGATGGTGCGCCGCAATGCCGACGCCGGTATCCCAGACGTCAATGCGGATGCCCTTCCGGCGCCGCCGCGCACCGATCAGCACGCCGCCTTCGACGGTGTGGCGCAGCGAATTCGACACGAGGTTGTTGAGGATGCGGGACAGCATCACGTAGTCGCAGCGCACCCATGCATCGGTCTTGCGCACCACCAGGCGCAGGTTCTGCTGCTCGGCCACCGCGCGGAAATTGCGGCTGATTTCGTCGAAGAGCGTGTCGAGCGCGAAGTCGGTCCATTGCGGCTGCAGCACGCCGGCGTCGAGTTGCGAGAGATTGAGCAGCTCGGTGAACAGCCGGTCCAGCGAATCCACGCACTCGCGGATGTGGCCGATGCGTTGCAGGCGCGCGGGATCGGTCTCGCCGTTGGCAAGGCCGTCGGAAAAAAGCGTGAGCGCGTGCAGCGGCTGGCGCAGGTCATGGCTCGCGGCGGCCAGCAGCCGGGTCTTGGCCTGGCTCGCCACTTCGAGCTGCTGGTTCTTGCGCGCGAGTTCGGCAGTGGCGTTGGTAATGCGGCTTTCGAGCTGGTTGCGGCTTTCGGACAGGGCGCGCGCCGCCTGGTTGAAACCGTCCTGCAGGCGCCGGACTTCGGACGTGCCCTTGATGGTCACCTGCGCATCCTCGCCCGCGCCGAGACGCTCGACCGCCTCGCCGAGTTCGCCGATCGGCGCGCTGATCCGCCGCGCTGCCCACCAGCCCGCGAGACCGACGCCCACCAAGCTCGCGGCGAGTACCAGCACCACGTTGAACCACACGGCCTGCTTGGCGCTGCCCACGGCGTCGAGGCTCATCTCGACCATCACCTTGCCCGCGTTCTTGCCGTCGTCGCCGATGATCGGCGCGACCACCTGGAGGCCTTCGCCGCGCGCGCGGTCGGTGGTTTCCGAGTTGGCGACGATCTCGCCGTCCTCCGACCAGATCTGCACCTGCTGCACGTGCGGCTGGTAGCTGCCGGACTGAGCAGTGCGCTGCAGCGCGCGGCGGTCCATGCGCTGGATCTGCGATTGCGCCACGGTCGCGACCTGCAGCGCCACCGTCTGCGCGTTGGCGCGGACCAGTTCGGTCACGTTGGAAAGATGCTGTCGCGTCAGCACCGCGATGACGCCAAGGGTGGCGACGGTGGCCGGCAGCAGGGCGAGAAGCACGAGCTGCTGGGCCAGCGTCAGACGCAAACGATGGAAGGCACGGAAGGACCAGTTCATGAACGGATGTCGAGCGGCGCGCGGGTCCCGTTATACGTTACCGATCGAAAAACTTGGATGGAGAAAAACGACACGGGATTTATTCAAGTTAGTTTCTAATTGTGAATTCAACCGTCCGCGTTCTTTTTAGCCCGATGCAGGCCCTGGTCCACAGCGCTCCCAGCGCATCGCATGCCCGGCTGGATCTTCTCCGGGTGGCGCGGCGCGTTTGCGCGTCGCTGTTGCGTACCGGGCTCCTGCTGATCGCGGGGCTGATGGGCATTCAGGCTGCTTCGGCGCAAACGCCTTCGAACACTGCGCCCCTGCGCTTCGGCATCCTCCCGCTGGGCGGCGCCTTCGAATCGCGCAATGACTGGGAGCCGCTGCTCGGCGACATGAGCCGGGCGATCGGCCGGCCGGTGAGCATGCTCTCGGTGACTTCGTACGAGGCGCTCGAGCAGGCGATCCAGCGTGATCAGGTCGACATGGCGTTCCTGTCCGGCAAGATGGCGCTCGACGCGGTGACGCTGCGCCGCATGAACGTGGTCGCCCAGGTCACGCGCCATGACGGCCTGCCGGGCTACCGGGCACTCCTCCTCACCCGCAAGACCGGCGACTACACCAACCTCAAGAGCCTCCTCGCCGAGCCCGAGAAGTGGCGCATCGCGCGCGGCGAGAGCCGGTCGGTGTCGGGCTTCATCGTGCCGCAGCTGCAACTGTTTCTGCCCAATCACATCGTGATGGAGACGCGCTTCCGGACCGAAGTCGTCGGCACGCACCAGGTGACGGCGCTCGCGGTGGCCAATGGCGAGGCCGACGTGGCGACGAACAACACGGCGGACTTCGAGCGCTTCAAGCTGCAGTTCCCTGCCGAAGCCGACAAGCTGCAGGTGATCTGGGAGTCCGAGCTGATCCCGCACGCGCAGATCGTGATGCGGCGGGAGTACGACGATGCCTTCCGCAGGAAGGTGCAGGGCTTTTTCGTCGACTACGCGAAGGGTAAGGGCCCGCGCGGCGATTCGGAGCGCGCCGTGCTGAAGTCGCTGCACGACCTGGCGGGCTTCGTCCCGGCCGACAACACTTCGCTGATGCCTGCCGCCAAACTGGCCTACCAGCTCGCGCGGCAGAGTGCGATGACTTCGCAGTGGGTCAATGAGGCGGCCCGGCAGGCGCGGCTGCAGCGCATCGAGTCCACCTACGCCGAGCAGATGGCAACGCTTCGTGGAGACGCACCTCGTTGATCGCATCGTGAGGCCAGCCTGGATCGTCTTCGTGAGCCGTTGGGTGTTGATGGCGGCGCTGGGCTGGCACGCCATTGCCGTCGCGCGCGAGCCGGCGGACGCGCTGCGCTTCGGCGTGCTGCCGATCGGCGGCGCGGTCGAGTCGAAAGATGGCTGGGCGCCCCTGCTGGCCGATCTGGCACGCGCCGTCGGCCGACCGGTGACGGTGCTTTCGGTGACGAGCTACGAATCGCTCGATCAGGCGATCGATCGCGACGAGGTTGACCTCGCCCTGTTGTCCTCGAAGATGGCGCTCGATGCGGTGACGGAACAGCGCATGAATGTGCTGGCGCTGGTGAAACGGCATGCCGGCGACGCAGACCACCGAGCGATCCTGCTTGCGCGCAAGGACGGCCCGCGCGGGAGCCTCGACGACCTGCTGGCGCATCCGGACCGGTGGCGGCTCGCGCGCGGTGACAGTCGGTCGGTGTCGGGCTTCATCCTGCCGCAGGTGCAGCTCTTCCTGCCGCATCGCATCGAGATGGAGACGCGCTTCAAGAGCGAGGTGGTCGGCACGCACCAGGCCACGGCGCTTGCAGTGGCGAATGGCGATGCAGACGTCGCGACCAACAACACCACCGATTTCGACCGGTTCCGGCGACAGTTTCCGGTGGAGGCTGGCCGGCTGCAGATCATCTGGCGCTCGGACCCGACGCCGCAGGCGCCGATCGTGGTGCGACGCGAGCTTCCGCCCGAGTTGCAGAAGAAGCTGCGGGCATTCTTCGTCGGCTATGGGCGCGAGCCGGGTGTGCGCGGCAACGTGCAGCGCGAGACGCTGAAAGACCTGCATGCGAGCCTCGGCTACGTGGCCGCCGACAACAAGGCGCTGCTGCCGGCGGCACGGCTTGAGTACCAGCTTGCGCGGCAGAGTGCCCTCAATGCGCGGTGGGTCAGCGAGGAAGCGCGGCAGGCGAAGCTCGATCGCATCGAGCAAGCCTACGTTCGTCAGCAATCGGTGCTGCGCGCGGACGGCCGCTGAGCGGAGTGCCCTTCCCGATATGGTTTCGTTGCATAACAAACGGAAATTGACCCTTCCATTTGTAATCAGGATTCCGCTCGAGGCGCATTTTCTAGGTCCTTTGCATTAGGCTGACCATCTTCGGCGCCTTACGCCATCGGCCAGATATGTTTCAACGCGCCGCCGCCGGAAACTGCATGTTTCCAATGTCGGAGAAGTTGTGCACGAGCAGACGAGTTCCCTCTTTTCAGGTTCGGCGCCGGGCTGGCTCGGCAGGCTGCCGGGCATGGGCGATTTCTCGCATCGTCGTCTTCCGCAGAGTTTTCGAGAGGCCTGGGGCCGTTGGTTGCGCTCCGGCATCGCGCGCATGCAGATCAGCCATCCGCATTGGCCCGACCACTATCTTGATGCGCCGCGCTGGTGCTTCGTGCTGGGCAATGACGTGGTGGATGCGCAAGGCTGGGTCGGCGTGCTGGTTCCCTCGGTCGACGAGATGGGGCGCCGTTTTCCCTTCACGATCGCGACCGAACTGGGCGCGGCGGAAAGCGAGCTTCGCGGCAGTGCCCTGGTGCGCCTGAGGCATTGGTGGGAGCTGGCGAGCCGCGCTGCGCGGGAGGGCACGCGGGAGAGCCTCGACGCGGTCCGGTTCGAGATGCTGCTGCATCAGTTGTTCGCGGCCGTCGGGACACAGGCTGACGACGCCGGAGCGATCTTGGCTCTGCCGGAGGTCGGTCAGTCCCTCTGGCTGACCGATCCGACCGCGGAGCGCGGACTCGGAATGGCTGGACAGGAACTACCGCAGGACGACCAGTTCGACGCGCTCTTCGGCTGCGCGGCCGGGGCGGAAGCGTCGGGATCGAAAGAGCGGTGAGGTCGAAGACAGGCCGGGATCACCGGGCGCCGAACTGTCCGTGGCGCCCCGCGCCGCGCACGAAGCGCTCGGCGCCGGCCTTGCCTTCGGCGAACACCGCCGGCACACCATTCGCGCCTTCCTGCCGCAGCGCATCGGCGAGCGGCAGATCCCACTGCGCATAGGCCGAGCGCCGGTCGGTCAGCATGCACTGCTGGGGAAACGCTGCAATCTCCCGCGCGAGTTCCCGGGCTGCCGCCAATGCGCCACCGGGTGCGGACACGCGATTGACGAGGCCCATGGCGAGCGCCTCGGACGCCGGCACCGCCCGGCCTGTGAGGATCAGGTCGAGCGCACGTCCCATTCCCACGAGACGCGGCAGGCGCACCGTTCCGCCGTCGATCAGCGGCACGCCCCAGCGTCGGCAGAAGACGCCGAACACCGCGTCTTCGTCGGCCACGCGCAGGTCGGCCAGCAGCGCGAGTTCGAGACCTCCTGCCACGGCGTAGCCGTTGACCGCGGCGATCAGCGGCTTCGAGAGCGCCATCCGCGTCGGCCCCATCGGGCCGTCGCCGCTCCCGTCGGGCGTGAGCTCGTTGCGTAGCGCGGGATCGCCCACCGCCGCGAGATCGGCGCCCGCGCAGAAGTGGCCCCCGGCGCCGGTCAGGATCGCGACGCGCAGCGTGTCGTCGGCCTCGAAGCGCCTGAAGGCAGCGAGCAGCGCGGCAGCGGTGGGGCCATCGACGGCATTGCGCTTCTCGGGGCGCGAAAGGGTGATGGTGCAGATGGCTTCGTCCGCGTCGAAGAGAACAGGTGAGGAGGCGGGTTCCATGGTCTGGATGACTCTGGTGAAGATGACGCGCATCCTATTTCGGATGCGCCCTCCGCTGTAGACCTTTAGCGTTATTTCCCCCAGCGCGCGAGCGCCGGACACTGGTGCTCCCTCAGTCGTCTCCGGAGTCCGCGTGAACCCCCGTGTGTCGGCTCCGGCTCCTTCGGCGGAGAAGGGGGAGCCGGGTGCATTTCCGCCTTCGCTCGCGCCCACGGTGGCGCCGGCCGTGCGGTCGGCGTCGCGGCATTCCGGTGCGGGCCTTCTCGCGGTCGGCGCGCGGCTCGCGGAATTCGAAATCACACGCATCGTCGGGCAAGGCGGCTTCGGCGTGGTCTACGAAGCGTGGGACCCGGTGCTGGAGCGCGTCGTCGCGATCAAGGAATACCTGCCTTCGTCGCTCTCGGCGCGCCGTTCGGACGGCGCGGTGATGCCACTGTCGGAGCGGCACCGCGAGACCTTCGAGCTCGGCATGCGCGGGTTCATCAACGAAGCGCGGCTGCTGGCGCAGTTCGGCCATCCGTCGCTGCTCAAGGTCTATCGGTTCTGGCAGGAGCACGGCACGGCCTACATGGTGATGCCCTTCTATCGCGGCGACACGCTCAAGCAGGCGCTGGCCGCCTCGCCGGGCATCGCGCAGGAAGCCTGGCTGCTGAAGCTGATGGATGGCGTCACGCAGGCGCTGACGGTCATGCACGCGGCGCACTGCTATCACCGCGATATCGCGCCGGACAACATCATCCTTCTCGAGAACTCGGGTCGTCCCGTGGTGCTGGATTTCGGCGCGGCGCGGCGCGTGATCAGCGACAAGACGCAGACCATCACCGTGATCCTCAAGCCCGGCTACGCGCCCGTCGAGCAGTACGCCGGGATGCCGGACATGGCGCAGGGCGCATGGACGGACGTCTACGCACTGGCCGCTGTGCTGCATGTCGCGGTGTGCGGCCGTGCGCCGCCGCCATCGGTGGCGCGGATCCTGTCGGACAGCTACATGCCGCTGGCGCGGAACGAGGCGCTGCGCCAGCGCTACAGCGAGCGCCTGCTGAGCGCGATCGACGCGGGGCTCGGCGTGCGGCCCGATGCACGGCCGCAGTCGATGGCGGCGTTTCGCGAGGCGCTGGGGCTCGAGCCGATGCCGGCGCCGATGCGGCTCGCCCCGGGCCGGCAGCAGGCCGGTTCCGCGCAGGCGCCGCAGGCACCCGTGCCAGCGACGAAGCGCCAGCGCAAATTGCTCGCGGTGGCCGCGTCCCTTGCGGTCTGCCTCCCGTTCGCCATGGCCCTTGTCGCCTGGTGGATGTTCGGCGTTCGCTGAACGGAGAGAGGCACGTCGATGGACGTCGAAATCGTCTTCGTCTCGAAGCAGGGCGGCCGTTCGTACAACGAGGACGTGTTCGGCCAGTGGAGCAACGATCGCTTCGTTGCCTGCCTCGTGGCAGACGGCGCGGGAGGGCACGGCGGCGGGGATGTTGCGGCCGACATCGCGCGAACGAGCGTGCTCGAAGCCGTGGCTGCCGCGCCCGGGCTGAATCCTGGGCGGCTGCGGCACCTGCTCGAGCAGGCCAACCGCGACGTGGTCGCGCGGCAGGCCGAGGGCGGCCGGCTTGCGGACATGCGCTCGACCGTGGTGGTCGCGCTCCTCGACCTGGAGGTCGGCGAAGTGGCCTGGGTCCATGCAGGCGACAGTCGGGCCTACCTGTTCCGCGATGGCGAACAGGTGGCGCGAACGACCGACCACAGCCTCGTCCAGCAACTGGTCAACGGCGGAATGATCGACGAGGAGCGCGCGCGCCTGCATCCGCAGCGCAATCTGCTGCTGTCGGCGCTGGGCGCGCCGGACGGCGATGTCGAGATCGATGTGTCCAGGCCGATGCCGGTGCGGGTCGGCGACGTCGTGCTGCTGTGCAGCGATGGGGTCTGGGAGGTGCTGGGCGACCAGCGGCTCGGCGAGATCCTGCGGGCGTCGCTCGATCCTCACCAGCTGATCGCGCGGATCGATACCGAGATCAGCCTGCGCGCTGCGCCCGGCTATGACAACTACACCGCCGTCGTGATGTGGCTGCATTCGGACGAGGAAACGACCCAGCCGCTGCCTCTGGGGCCCTGACCGGGCAGACCTTCGACCCCTACCTGTCCCGGACGCCGTGCAACATCGGTTGCGCGATTTGCCAATCGGGAGGGGCAAAGACGTCCGCCACGCTCACGCCGTCACGGCTGTAGTGGATCTCCGTGCCGGCCGGCGTGCCGATGGCGGCCAACACTGCCTGCAGTTCGGCCCGGGCGGCTTCAACTTCCACCACATCGAGATCGACACGGGTGTAGGCGACGCGACGTGATCTCCCGCCCCGGGCCTCGCCAAGCGAGTCGCCCCAGCCGATCACCGTGCCGAGACCCTTGGCCTTCAGCGCCTGGTCGATGCGGTCCTCGCGCTGGTGATACAGGTCGTCCACGTCGGCGACGACCGGGATCTTGACCATCATGAACTGGGTGCGCGCGTAACCCGTCGCGCGGGGTGGGGTGGGTGGCTGTGCCATGGGTTCGGTCGTGAGTGGCGCCATTGTCCGGCAGGCGGGGCCGGCTTGCGTCCGGCCGGTCAATCCCGTACGCTGGGTCGCCCGGGTGTTGAGGAGACCACTCATGCCAAGCCGATCGAACGGCCTCGCGGCCGAAATGGAAGCGGTGCGGACGCTGGCGCTTGTCGGAGCGTCTGCTTCCGGCAAGACCACGCTCGTTGAGGCCCTGCTGCAGCGCACCGGCGCCATCGGCGCGGCGGGCAGCGTCGAGCGCGGGAGCACCGTGAGCGACCACGACCCGCTCGAGCGACGAATGCAGCACTCGCTCAACGCGTCGATCATGCACATGACGCATGGCGACACGCGCATCCACTTCATCGACACGCCCGGCGGTGCCGACTTCCTCGGCCAGAGCCTGCCCGCGCTCGAAGCAGTCGAGACCGCGGCGATCGTCATCAATGCGTCGACCGGCATCGAGCAGATGGCTCTGCGCATGATGGACTACGCGGCGTCGCGCCATCTCACGCGCATGATCATCGTGAACAAGATCGATGCGCAGGGCGTGGATCTCGCCAGGCTGCTGGAGCAGATCCAGGCGGCCTTCGGCCGCGAATGCCTGCCGCTCAACCTGCCCGGCGAAGGAGGCGCCCGGGTGGTCGACTGCTTCTTCAACCGCGAAGGCTCGTGCGACGTCGGCTCGGTCGACGCGGCGCATCGCGCACTCGTGGAGCAGGTGGTCGAGGTCGACGCCGCCTTCGTGGATCGCTACCTCAACGATGGCGACGTGGACCCCGCCGAGCTGCATGCACCGCTGGAACAGGCACTGCGTGAAGGGCATCTGATCCCGGTGTGCTTTGTCTCTGCCCGCACGGGCGCGGGCATTGCCGAGTTGCTCGACGTGATCGTCAAGCTGCTGCCTGATCCGACCGAAGCCAATCCGCCGGACTTCCTCCTCGGCGAAGGCGCGGCCGCGAAGCCGATGGAAGCCAAGCCGGACCCTTCGCTGCATGTGCTGGCACATGTCTTCAAGGTCACGGTGGACCCGTACGTCGGCAAGATGGGCATCTTCCGCGTGCACCAGGGCACGGTGACGCGCGACAGCCAGCTCTACGTGGGCGACGGCCGCAAGCCCTTCAAGGTGGGCCACCTTTTCATGCTGCAGGGCAAGGACCATGTCGAAGTCGCGCGGGCACTGCCCGGCGACATCGTGGCGGTGGCGAAGGTGGACGAGATCCGGTTCGACTCGGTGCTGCACGATGCGGCGGAAGACGACCACGTCCACCTGGCGCCGCTCGACTTCCCGGTGCCGGTGCACGGCCTGGCGATCGAGCCGAAGCGGCACGGCGACGAGCAGCGGATGTGGGAGATCCTCGGCAAGCTGGTCGGCGAGGACCCTTGCCTGCGCGTCGAGCACGTGGCCGCCACCAATGAATCGGTCGTGTATGGCCTGGGCGACTTGCATTTGCGCGTGCTGCTCGACCGGCTGCGCGAGGTCTACAAGTTCGAGGTCAACACGCGGCCGCCGCGCATCGCCTACCGGGAGACCGTGACCTCGCCGGCCGAGGGCCATCACCGCCACAAGAAGCAGACCGGCGGCGCCGGCCAGTTCGGCGAGGTGTTCCTGCGCATCGAGCCGATGGCCCGTGGAGAAGGCTTCGAGTTCGTCGACCAGGTGAAGGGCGGAACCATTCCGGGGCAATTCATCCCTGCGGTCGAGAAGGGCGTGCGCGAAGTGCTGCAGACGGGTGCCATTGCGGGCTATCCGGTGGTCGACGTGCGCGTGGTGGTCTACGACGGCAAGCACCACAGCGTGGACAGCAAGGACATCGCCTTCGCCACCGCGGGTCGCAAGGCGTTCATGGCGGCCATTCGCGACGCGCGGCCCATCGTGCTCGAGCCGATCGTGCAGATCGAGATTGCCGCACCCGATGTGGCGATGGGCGACGTGACAGGCGACCTGTCGTCGCGGCGAGGGCTGGTCACCGGTACCTCGAACCTCGCGGTCGGCACCGTGGTCATCAAGGGACAGGTGCCGATGTCGGAACTGGCGAGCTACCAATCGCGGCTCAACGCGATGACGAGCGGGCAGGGGCGCTACACGATCGTGCTGTCGCACTACGAGGCGGTGCCGCCGGCGATCCAGCAGACCCTGACCAGCCAGCACCGCGTGCGGGACGACGAATGAGCGCCCGCGGCGCGGCTCACATCCGCGTCGATGCGAAGTAGCTGTCGTTCGCGGCCCCCGGCCGCCGCGAGTGCGCCAGCGGCTGGTCGGAGGGGAGGAAACGCGTGAACAGGTCCTGCGCGAACGCGCCCGCCATGCCATTGGACGGCGTCGCGGTGAAGTAGAGGCCTCGCCAGCGCGGCGACCTCGGGCCGGCGCCATAGCCGAACAGCACATCGGCCGTCGAGCGCAATCCCGGTTGAAGCGACCGCAACTGCTCGACGAAGGTGTGGATCGCATGCCGCTGCGCAGGGCTGCGCTCGGCCCGGAACAGGGCCATCCGGAGCGCGTGCATGCGCTGCATGACCTCGCCGTAGAGTCCGTCGAGTTGCTTGTCGGCAGGCACGCGTGGCGCGGCGCCGTTGTGCAGCCGGTGCCCGAGTGCCTGTTCGAGCACGCCAATCGGCAGTGCCGCGCGCAGCGCATCGAACCCGTCGAGCCGTTCCAGGCCGGTCACGACGAGGTACACCGGCAACTGGATCCGCAGGTGCTCCGCCGTGTCGTAGATCAGGGCGCGGAGGCGGCGGGCGAGTTCGTCCCTCGCACGCGCAGGTTCGAGCAGCGTCGACGCGCTCACGCACACCACGATGCCGTTGAGCGGAAGGCGCTTGCGGCGCTCGGCCAACTCCAGCAGCGCGCGATACCAGAGGCTGCGCTCGCGCGGATCGGGCGCGTTGTCCAGCACTGCCGGGTGCACCTCGATCGCGATCATCGAAGGCAGCCGATGCCAGCGCCAGAACGCGCGGTTGCCCGCCGGGGCGTTGGGCACCGGGGGCCTGCCGGTCGCGAGCGCGAGCAATTCCGCCACGTGGGCCGATGCATCGCCGACGAACAGGAACCAGGGCGTCGTATAGAGCGCGCTGCGCCGAGGCGTTCCGGATGAAGCCGGCCGCATGGGCAGGACTTGCTGAGCGAGCGACTGCTGGATCGCGGCGTCTTCCGTCGGGGCCAGGGCTGCCGCACCGCCCGGCGTCACCGCAACGATCCGCGCGCGCAGCGAGCGGCGGCGCGCCGCCCGGCCAGAGCCGAGGAGCACCCACCACAGGCTCAGGAGCGCGATCAGGCAAAGCGCCAGCAACGTCCAGAACTGCATGGGGATGGGCGGCAACTGGCTCATCGGCGGTGCCTCAGCGCGGGACGGTTTCGAGAAAGAGGGTGTCGGCGATCACGCGCACGCCGAATTCGCCGGCCGCCAGCGATTCACGCAGCCGCTGCAGGTACGCGGACGCCAGCTCGAAGGGCGGTCGCTCCGTGGCTTCGCTGAAAGGCACGGGCGAGGACAGCGCGGCCAGCAGCACCGTGCCGAAGGGCGGCGCGACCAGCCAGCTCGAAGGGATGTCGCGGCCCAGTTCGACGGTATCCCCGGCGCTCACGCGTGGCTGACCACGGCCGGCCTTGAGGTGCATGACTGCGCCGTCGGCGGTGTAGTAGTCGACCCACAGGTAGCCGTCGTAGTTGGGGCCCGTCACGCGGAACAGCACCGGATCGCCTTCGCGGAGCTGGCCCTTGCGCGCGCTCGTCGCCTCGATCTTCAGGCCGTGACCCAGCTCGCGATTGCGTCCCTGGTAGGGCTTGAGGATCTCGACCACCTCGCAGTGCGGCCAGACACGCAGGCGCAGGTCGAAGCTGGCCTGGGTCACGCCGGGCAGGCTGCGCACCTCGCGCTGGACGCGCATCACATCCACGGCGGTCGGCACGTAGCCGCTGACGCGGATGCCCCCTTCCGGCGTCTGTGTCGCGGAAAGATCGGCGCAGGCGTAGGTCTGCACCTGCTGCTCCACGCGTTGGACCAGCGTGAGCGGAGTCTCGCGCGAGTTGGTCAGCAGATGGGTGGCCAGGTAGGCGAGGGGCAGCACCGCTGCCAGCGCGGCCACGGTGCGCAGCAAGGCGCGTTTGCGGCCCTGCGGATCCCGCGGTCCGGGCGGATCGGGCACGCCATAGGGCTGGGGCGTGATGCGGTCCTCGGCGAGCGAGTCGAGGGACGCAGGACGGATGGCGAGCTGCTGCGCATGCAGGTCCTTGAGCTTCCCGAGTTCGCCGTCATCGGTGCTCTCGAAGTAGTACTGCCCCTTAAAGCCCAGCGCCAGCGCATGCCAATAGACCTCGCGGACCTCCTGTTCCTCCGCCGGGAGCGCCGAGAGGTGATGGAAGAACTCGGTCTGTGCGTTGCTCGAGTTGAAAAGCCGCATCTGCAGCGGTGCGACCGCGGCCTCGCAGCCGGGATGTCGGGAAAGGACTTCGTCGATCCAGGCGACCATCGCGAACAGGGCCGACTCGATCTGGTCGGTGGGCTTGCCAAGGCGCTGCGCGGCCGCGCGGGCTTCGTCGAGCAATTCCATGGCTCGGCGCTGCGCCTCTTCACAGGAGGCGCCGACCCGGCCGCCCGCTATCGAGGCATCCAGGCCCAGCCCGAAGGAAAGCAGGGCCGAAAAGCAATCGAGCAGGCGCGCCATGGCGGGCTCGCGGCTAGATGTCGCCGACGACGGGGAAAGCGCTGCGATCGCGCCTGCAACGATGGCACATGCCCGTGTCCCCTGTCGTTTCTGGATGCGAAACGATTCTTCCATGCGCGCCCGACCGCGCCATACCGCTTGGGTGCTATGTCGTTCGGAAAGCGATTGCGCCTTGCTGCGCGCCGGTTTCACCGGTATCTTCAGCGTGCTGAGTTCATTACTGACGCTGGGGAAAGCCATGAAAATCCTGATCGCCGACGACCACCGGCTCGTCATCGAAGCGGTCAAGGCCAAGCTGTCGGAAATCGAAGCTGACATCGAATTCGTGTTGGCAATGAGCGTCGACGAATTGCTCGCCGGTGCATCCGACGACATCGACCTGGCCATGATCGACCTGAACATGCCGGGTGCAGAGGGACAGGCCCACATCGACGAGATCCGCCGCCGGCATCCGGCCGTGCCGGTGATCGTGCTGTCGGGCTATGAAGACCCGGCGGTCATGCGCAGCGCGCTGGAACGTGGCGTGCTCGGTTTCATTCCCAAGGCCTATTCGCCCGAGGTCATGCTGTCCGCCGTGCGGCTGGTGCTCGCGGGTGGTGTCTACGTGCCGCCGATGATGCTGTCGTCGGTGCCGCCCGGCGTCATTGCCGGAATTCCCGGTTCGGATGCGGTGCAGCGGTCCGGCGCCGCGCCCGGGGGCGCCCAGACGCTCGAGCATCTGCGCAACGTCCTGACGGAGCGGCAGGTCGAGGTGCTGCAACTGCTCTCGCAAGGCAAGCCGAACAAGCTGATCGGCCGTGCGCTCGGGATCAGCGAAGGCACGGTCAAGATCCACCTGGCGGCGATTTTCCGGGCGCTCAATGTGCGCAACCGGACCGAGGCGGTGGTGGCCGCGCAATCGCTGACTGAGGCTTGACCCCCAGCCTCGCCCACCTCGTGTGGCTCTGACACCCCCTTTCAGGGGGCAATCCCGGCGGGCCGGCGGAGCCGGTTCCGCGGGATTCCTGGTTTTATGCTCGGGGCATGTCCTTGGAACTTTCAAACTTGGACGCGGCGATCGTTGATCTCGACGGGACGCTGGTCGACACGATTGGCGACTTTGTCGTGGCGCTCAACCGCATGCTCGACGAACTCGCGCTGCCGCATATCGATGGGGCGACGGTGGAGCGGATGGTCGGCAAGGGGTCGGAGCATCTGATCCATTCCGTGCTGCTGCATGTGCGCGGCACCTCGGAAGACGGCGACGCGTGGTTCGACCGTGCCTGGCCGCGCTATCAGCACCACTACCTCGCCATCAACGGGCAGCACGCCGAGGTCTATGCGGGCGTGGTCGACGGTCTTTCGGCGCTTCGGGAGCGGGGCCTCCGCCTCGCGTGCCTCACCAACAAGCCGACCGCTTTCGCGCGGCCGCTGCTGGCGATCAAGGGGCTCGACGCATTCTTCGAGGTGATGTTCGGCGGCGATGCCTTCGAGAAGAAGAAGCCGGACCCCCTTCCGCTGCTCAAGGCCTGCGAAGCGCTGGGAACGCCTCCCGCCCGCACCCTGATGGTCGGCGACTCCAGCAACGACGCGAAAGCGGCGCGTGCAGCAGGTTGCCCTGTCGTGCTGGTGAGCTATGGCTACAACCACGGCGAGCCCGTCCGGGGGGTGGACGCGGATGGCTTCGTCGACTCCCTCGCCGAACTGGGGCACCTGCGCTGATGTGCTGACGCGCTGACGGTGGGGATCAGCTCTTTCCGAGCAGGGCGTCCTTGAGCTTCCAGTCCGCGGGGCTCGGGCCGAGCCAGATGCGTACGAGCGCGTTGAAGAAAGCCTGCTCCTTGATCGGCTCGCCCTGAGGCACCCCCTTCACCGAGATGACGGTGCCGCTGCCGGGCACCCAGTCGATGGTGAAGTTATCGCCGGTCCGGAGCTGCTTCTGTTCGGAAAAGATGCCGCTCATCCGGAGCAGCCCGGGAATCAGTTGCGACATCTCGTTCTTGGGCGAGTTGTCCTCCACGCCGCGCGTGAAGAGCTTGCCGAGCTCGTTCGCGTCGATGTCGCGGAGCATGGTGATGGTGACGCGCTTCGCGCCCGGCGCGGCCAGGACTTCTTCTGGAGTGCCCGCCTTCTTGCCGAGGTAGAGGCCGGCGGTGTAGACCTTGAAAACGGCCTTGTAGCGCACTCCTGCGCCGTTGAGTTGCAGCTTGCTGCCATGCATGTCGATGGCGTCGTCGAGCTTCACCCCGGCCACATCGACCTGTGCCGCGACGGCGGCGAACGATGCGAGGGCGAAGGCGGTCAGCGCGACAGCTTGGCGAAGGGCGGACTTGCGCATTTGAAAAAGGCTCCCGTTAGGCAGCGACATCAGATTAATAAACTGAATGTATCTTTTTGTATACCCGTTGTCCCTCGGCTAAACTCCCGATTCCATGTTCATTCATCACGTCATCCAGACAGGTCAAGGCAGCCGGGGAGCCTGGCCTTGGCGTACGCCATCGACGTTGCTTGCTTGATTGCACGGCGCACGCCGTGCGCCCGCGGCCCTCACTCCTGAGCGGCCAATCTGGATGGACCGCCAGCGACCGTGGAGCGTCAGCTGGCAGACGGAGACCCCACCCGTGATCACTGAACTCGAATTCAAAAGCCTCAGCGCGCAGGGCTACAACCGCATTCCGCTGATGGTCGAGGCCTTTGCCGACCTCGAGACCCCTCTTTCCCTCTACCTCAAGCTCGCCTACACCAAGGACAGCGGCCGCAACAGCTTCCTGCTCGAGTCGGTCGTAGGCGGCGAACGCTTCGGCCGCTACAGCTTCATCGGGCTGCCTGCGCGCACCTTCTTGAGAGCTTCCGGCTTCGGATCGGACGCCGTGACCGAGGTTGTTACCGACGGCAAAGTCGTGGAAAAAGTCGCAGGCAATCCGCTCGACTTCGTTGCGGCTTACCAACAGCGCTTCAAGGTTGCTCTGCGGCCAGGACTGCCGCGCTTCTGCGGCGGACTGGCTGGCTACTTCGGCTACGACGCGGTTCGGCACATCGAGAAGAAGCTCGAAAAAACCTGCCCGCCCGATGCGCTGCACTGCCCCGACATCCTGCTGCTGCAATGCGAGGAACTGGCCGTCATCGACAACCTGTCGGGCAAGCTCTACCTGATCGTCTATGCCGATCCGGCGCAGCCCGAGGCGTACGCCAATGCCAAACGCCGTTTGCGCGAGCTACGCGAGCAACTCAAGTACTCGGTGAGCGCGCCGCAGGTGCGGCCATCGCAAGCGCACCCGCCTCAGCGCAGCTTCGCAAAGGCCGACTACCTCGCCGCTGTCGAGCGCGCGAAGGAGCTGATCGCCGCGGGCGACTTCATGCAGGTGCAGGTCGGCCAGCGCATCAGCAAGCGCTACACGGAATCGCCGCTGTCGTTGTATCGCGCGCTGCGGTCGCTCAATCCATCGCCCTACATGTACTACTACGACCTGGGCGATTTCCATGTGGTCGGCGCCTCGCCCGAGATCCTCGTGCGGCAGGAGCACACCGGCGAGGGGGAACAGAAGATCACCATCCGGCCGCTCGCGGGCACCCGCCCGCGCGGTGCATCGCCTGAGCTCGACAAGGCGGCGGAGATCGAGCTCATCAACGATCCCAAGGAGCGCGCCGAGCACGTGATGCTGATCGACCTCGCGCGCAACGACATCGGCCGCATCGCGAAGATCGGCACGGTGAAGGTGACCGAAGCCTTCGCCATCGAGCGCTACAGCCACGTGATGCACATCGTGAGCAATGTCGAAGGCACGCTGAAGGACGGCATGACCGCGATCGACGTGCTCAAGGCCACCTTCCCGGCCGGCACGCTGACCGGCGCGCCCAAGGTGCATGCGATGGAGCTGATCGACCAGCTCGAGCCGACCAAGCGCGGCATCTACGGTGGCGCCTGCGGCTACATCAGCTACGCCGGCGACATGGATGTGGCCATCGCAATCCGTACCGGGATTGTCAAGGACCAGATGCTGCACGTGCAGGCGGCCGCCGGCGTGGTCGCCGATTCGGTTCCCGAGCTCGAATGGAAAGAGACCGAAGCCAAGGCGCGCGCGCTGCTGCGCGCAGCCGAACTCGTCGAGGAGGGGCTGGAATGAGCGGCAAAGCAGATCGGAGTCAGGCGATGAAGCTCTTGATGATCGACAACTACGACAGCTTCACCTACAACCTCGTGCAGTACTTCGGCGAGCTTGGCGCCGAGGTCGAGGTGTTCCGCAACGATGAGATCACGCTGGACCAGCTGCGCGATCGCATCGCCGGTGGGGTCGGGCGACTGGTGATCTCGCCGGGGCCATGCTCGCCGGCGGAGGCGGGTGTGTCCGTCGCTGCGATTCGCGAGTTTGCGGGGCGTCTGCCGATCCTCGGCGTGTGTCTGGGCCATCAGTCGATCGGCGCAGCCTTCGGCGGAAAGGTCATCCGCGCGCAAGAGCTGATGCACGGCAAGACCAGCCAGATCACGACCACGCGCGAAGGCGTCTTTGCCGGATTGCCCGAGAAATTCAGCGTGAACCGCTATCACTCGCTGGCCATCGAGCGATCTACGTGCCCACCCGAACTGGCAATCACCGCGTGGACGGACGATGGCGAGATCATGGGCGTGCGACACACCGGCTTCGCGCACGACGTGCGCATCGAAGGTGTGCAGTTCCATCCCGAATCCATCCTGACCGAGCACGGCCACGCCATGCTGAAGAACTTCCTGGAGTGAGACACGACATGAGCACTTCATCGAATCTGATCGATCTGCGTAGCGACACCGTGACCAAGCCGGCCGCCGCCATGCGCGACGCGATGATGGCCGCGCCTGTCGGTGACGACGTGTTCGGCGACGACCCCAGCGTGAACGCACTGCAGGAGCAGATCGCAGGCATGCTGGGCTTCGAGGCGGCGCTGTTCGTGCCGACGGGCACGCAGAGCAATCTCTGCGCAATCCTGTCGCATTGCCAGCGCGGCGACGAATACATCGTCGGGCAGCAGGCGCATTGCTACCGTTGGGAAGGCGGCGGCGCCGCGGTCTTCGGCAGCGTGCAACCGCAGCCGCTGAATCACCAGCCTGACGGCACGATCGCGCTCGAAGAGATCGAGGCAGCGATCAAGCCCGACGATGCGCACTTCGCGCGGACCCGCCTCCTCGCGCTCGAGAACACCCTTGGCGGCAAGCTGCTGCCCTTCGCATATGTGCAGCAGGCGACGGATCTCGCTCGCCGCAAGGGGCTCGCTCGCCACCTCGATGGGGCGCGGCTCTTCAATGCCGCGACGGCGCAGGCTGCGCAAACCGGTTCCGACGTGCGGTCCGAAGCGCGACGCATCGCTGGATGCTTCGACAGCGTGTCAGTCTGCTTCAGCAAGGGGCTCGGTGCGCCGGTCGGTTCGGCCTTGTGCGGCTCGCGCGACTTCATCGCTCGCGCGCACCGCATCCGCAAGATGGCCGGCGGAGGCATGCGGCAGGCCGGTGTGCTGGCTGCGGCGGCATCCCACGCGCTCACACATCACATCGACAGGCTCGCCCAGGACCACGAGCTCGCGCGCCGGCTCGCGGACGGGCTGGCAGGTATTGCCGAGCTGCGTGTCGAGGCGCCCCAGACCAACCTGCTCTTCGTCGACCTGGAGGGGGAAGCGCGCCATCGCTCGGCGGAGCTCCTTGCGCATCTGAAGAAGGAGGGCGTGCTCGCCACCGGGCTGTACCGGCTGCGCTTCGCAACCCATCTCGATGTCGACGCGAACGGCATCGATCGCGCCATCGGCGCCATACGGAGCTTCTTCCGTGCCTGAGCGGACTTCCCTCAACGACCCGATCCATCGAACCGAGCGAGACATTCACATGCCCATCACCCCCCAGGAAGCCCTGCAACGCACCATCGAACATCGCGAGGTCTTTCACGACGAGATGTTGCACATCGTTCGCCTCATCATGAGCGGCGAATGCTCGCCGGTCATGATGGCCGCGCTGATCACGGGCCTGCGCGTCAAGAAGGAAACCATTGGCGAGATCACCGCTGCCGCGCAGGTGATGCGCGAGGTCTCGACGAAGGTGCCGGTGGCCGACACCACGCACCTTGTCGACATCGTTGGCACCGGCGGCGACGGCTCGCACACCTTCAACATCTCGACCTGCTCGATGTTCGTTGCAGCAGCGGCGGGCGCAAAAGTCAGCAAGCACGGCGGGCGGAGCGTGAGCAGCAAGTCGGGCAGCGCGGACGTGCTCGAGTCGCTCGGCGTCAACATCAACCTGAAGCCCGATCAGATCGCCAAATGCATCGCCGATGTGGGCATCGGCTTCATGTTCGCGCCGAACCATCATCCCGCGATGAAGAATGTGGCGCCGGTACGCAAGGAGCTGGGCATCAAGACCATCTTCAACATCCTGGGCCCACTCACCAATCCGGCGGGGGCGCCCAACATCCTGATGGGCGTGTTCCATCCGGACCTCGTGGGTATCCAGGTGCGTGCGCTGCAGAGGCTGGGCGCAGAGCACGCGCTCGTGGTCTATGGCCGTGACGGCATGGACGAGATTTCCCTAGGCGCCGCCACGATGGTGGGCGAGCTCAAGGGCGGCGAGGTGCGCGAATACGAGCTTCATCCGGAGGACTTCGGCTTTGCGATGTCGAGCAATCGCACGCTGCGCGTCGAGACGCCTGACCAGTCGCGCGAGATGCTGCTCGGCGTACTCGACAACAAGGCCGGCCCTGCGCGCGATATCGTCCTCCTGAATGCGGGCGCCGCGCTCTATGCGGCTGGCGTGTCTGACTCGATCGCGACTGGCATCGAGCAGTCGCGCGCTGCACTCGAGTCCGGCGCGGCGAAGGCCAAGCTCGCGGAACTCGTCGCGGCCACGGCCGCTGCGGCTTGAGGAAGGCGGGCCAAATGTCGGACATCCTCGAAAAGATCGTTGCGGTCAAGCGCGAAGAAGTCGCAGCGGCGAAGAGGCGGACTTCGCTCGAAGCGATTCGCTTCGACGCGGAAAGCCGCGTGCTCACGCGTGATTTCGTCGGCGCTTTGCGCGCGAAGATCGCCGCCGGTGCTGCTGCCGTCATTGCGGAGGTCAAGAAGGCGAGCCCAAGCAAGGGCGTCCTTCGTGCGGATTTCGTTCCCGCCGACATCGCGCAGAGCTATGCGGCGGGCGATGGCAAGGTGAGCGCAGCGTGCCTGTCGGTGCTGACCGATCGCCAGTTCTTCCAGGGCGGCATCGACTATCTGAAGCAGGCTCGCGCATCCTGCGACCTTCCTGTGCTGCGCAAGGACTTCATCGTGGATGCCTACCAGGTCTACGAGGCACGATCGATTGGCGCCGACGCGATCCTGCTCATCGCCGCTTGCCTCGACGACGCACAGATGCGCGAATACGAGGCAATCGCTGCAGGGCTGGGCATGGCCGTGCTGGTTGAAGTGCACGACGGCGCCGAACTCGAGCGGGCGCTGAAACTGCGGACACCCCTGATTGGCGTGAACAACCGCAATCTGCGCACTTTCGAGGTTTCGATCGAGACCACGATCGATCTGCTTGCGCAGGTTCCGGAAGGGCGACTCCTCGTGACCGAGTCGGGCATCTCGTCGCGTGCCGATGTCGCGAAGCTGAGGGAGGCTGGGGTCCATTCGTTCCTTGTCGGCGAGGCGTTCATGCGTGCCGACGAGCCGGGCGAAGCGCTCGCGGAGATGTTCCGTTGAGCGCGGATCAGCTGACCAGCAGCAATCCAGCCGACTGGCCCGTGGCGCCCGGTTGGCAGCCGTTGGTCGACGAATTCTTTGCTGGCGCGGTGGGGCAGCGGTTGCTGGGCTTCCTTCAGGACAGGCTCGATGTCGGCGCGGTGATCTTCCCCCCGCGCCCGCTGCGAGCGCTCGAACTCACGCCCCCAGAGGATGTTCGCGTCGTGATCCTGGGGCAGGACCCCTATCACGGGCGTGGCCAGGCTGAGGGTCTCGCGTTCTCCGTGGCACCCGGCGTGGCGCTGCCGCCGTCGCTGCGCAACATCTTCAAGGAACTCGAGCGCGACTTGGGCGCGCGTCCGCCGGCATTTCCGGATCCTGGTGGCAGCCTCGTCAAGTGGGCGAAGAACGGCGTGTTGCTGCTCAACACCTGCCTCACCGTCGAGGAGGGGCAACCTGCCAGTCATTCCGGGCGTGGATGGGAAGTGCTGACGGACGCGGTGATACGTCACGTTGCGACCATGGGGCAACCGAGCGTTTTCATGCTCTGGGGATCGCATGCGCAGAGCAAGCGATCGCTCATCGATACAAGTCGTCACAAAGTGTTGATGTCGAACCATCCGTCTCCGCTGTCTGCGATGCGGCCGCCGGTGCCTTTCATCGGGTGCGGTCATTTTGGTGAGGCCCGGGCATGGCGTGACGCCCAGCGCACAGCGGGGTAACTGCTTGATTCCATGCGAGAATCGAAGGCTTGAGGCGCTACGCCGGGACGTTGATGTAACGGTACGACGCGGCAGCACGAATCACCAAACTGTCATCGACGCAGGCTGGCAATCGTGCTATATTTCGAGGTTCGCCGGAGAGGTGGCCGAGTGGTTAATGGCAGCAGACTGTAAATCTGCCCTCTTACGAGTACGCTGGTTCGAATCCAGCCCTCTCCACCAGCGAAAATGGATTTTGCAGAGCGCTTGAATGTGATGTGCGGAGCTGAAGCGAAGGTGAAGGCTCTGACCGTGAAGCGATGTGATCTGATCTAGACGGATTGCGTCGCAATGCGGGAGTAGTTCAATGGTAGAACCCTAGCCTTCCAAGCTAATGACGCGGGTTCGATTCCCGTCTCCCGCTCCAAAGGTCCGTCGGCGCTGTGTAGGTTGTTTTGAATATTGCCCATTTGGCTCAGTGGTAGAGCACTCCCTTGGTAAGGGAGAGGTCGCGGGTCCGATTCCCGCAATGGGCACCAGTTTTGGGGTTGCAGTCCGGTGGCTGCAACCCCATGTCAGTGTGTTGATCTAGTTATTTTTCGGAGTCGAGAAAATGGCAAAAGGAAAATTCACCCGCACGAAGCCGCACGTGAACGTGGGCACGATTGGTCACGTTGACCATGGCAAGACGACTCTGACGGCGGC
>NZ_JACHYC010000007.1 GCF_014192575.1 Variovorax sp. Sphag1AA
TTCAGCTCAAACCACTTCAATCACCACAGAGATCAATTAGTCTTGCAACCCCGGACTTCCTCGTTATGAACGGCACGGCGGCAGGGGGCAGGTCAGCGCCGTGTTCACCAGCGACAGATTCTGCCTCGACGCCCACCATCCGCTGTTGGCTCCGCGAACCGTGCCACACGCCCGCGGAGCTCCGGCGTGCCGTGGCAACTATGAACACATAGAAGAACCTCGGCGGCTGTGTATGGTCCTTGGGAAGAAAGATGCCTCCTTCAAGCCATCGTGACTGCGGATACAGCCATTCGTTCATGTCACGAATGGCTCGGCCTTCTCCGAAGAAGTAGGTACCGGACCCATCTTCCAACTCAGCGATGTACCGCCCCGGTACGACTTCGTGCTCAATCTTGACATTCATTCCGGCAGTGAATTCCATACAAGCGACTGCTCAATGACAATCTCCTGACGGACCGCGGCCTTGTTCAGGTCTTCCCGTCTTGTCGCGCACCCGGCTAGGACTGCACTGCTGACGAGCGCCATCACACACCCGCGCCTCGTAACTCCCACCTTCACGGACATACCTGTAGCTCTCATCTTTCGATTTCCTCCAATGCCTCATACAAACCGAGAAGTGACGGCACGAGCGCGGCCGCAGGCACATTCCGCACGCAGTCTCTCAGCTGATTGTTCCTGTGGGCTGGTTTGTGTGCACCCGCTTCAGGCGAGGCTCTCCCGACTCGCAATCAAACCGTTGTGCGCGCGCCGCGGGCGTCGGTTTCTGGCGATTTCTGAGGTGCGCAGGACTGACCGGTTGTGGCGCGCGCGCCAAACCGTGCCACACGCACGCCCCTCGCCTATGGGTGCCCGATTGCAAACGCGCCGTCAGTACGACCAGCAACAGCCACAGGAGAATCTTTGCCCCCAGCGAAGCGCCGCGGTGGCGAGGTATTGCAGCACCACACGGGCCCTGGTTGTCACTTGGCAGGGTCCGGCAGGCTGTCGAGGTACTTCGTCGTTGCGATGCTCAACGAAGAGTACTTTGGGTCTCGCGCAAATTCGACGAAGACCATGAGCGTGTTCGTCCCAGCCCAGGTGTAAGTGCGCCCACCGCCTTCGTTCTTGGACCTGGCAAACGAATGCTGCGAAGTGGGCGCGCCGAACGTCCTCAAGGCATAGCGAAAGGCGTCGGAGCGCGAAGCCTTAGGGAACGTGAGTTGCACTCCTTCGACGACCTCACCGCGCATCAAAAAGTCAATGTGGTAGGGAAAGCCGAGGTCGGGGCGATTCCGAAAACGGCTGAACTTGGGGGCATCCTCGTAGCAGACCCCTGCGCTGGCGCCAGAGGCGTCTGCGCATGCCCTGACTTCCGTTTGCTCTCGCACGGGAACCCCCAACCGCACCCCAATGAAGCGCGTTGGCTCCAGGCTCCAGCGCTCAACTGTTGCAATGGTGGGCCAGCCACCCGGTTTGGGGTGCCCCGCCGGAGTACCTTGCGCCCATGCACCGGTCGCACTGAACAGTAGGACGCCTAGAACTGTGCACTTGGACATGTTGGCCTTCAGGGCTTTCGCACCTAGGCCATTTTCCTATGTCCGGCGCGAATATCGGCTTGTGGCCCCAGTCTGCCTTCCATACCGGGCGATAGGCATTTGGCTCAGTCGTGGAAGACCACGTTGAAGCCTTCGTCCGCGGTTGGCGGGACAAAATGACCCGTGATTTGGTCGAACTCGGCATCCGTCGTTTCAAAGGGATGCTCTCCCGAGAGGTTCCGAGCACGCAGGCGCGCTTTGCAAACTTCGTCGGGAACATCGAGGAAATGCAGGCGGTGGGTAGCCGCGACTCCCTCGAAGATGCCACGGGCCCAAGCTCTCGTGGCGATGGTGTTCGAGGGGAAATCGAGCACGACCGACGTGCCGGCCGTGAGCAGCGCCTCGATGTGGCCAGCCATCGCTCCGCGCAACCTGCCGGCGCAGCAAACATAGTCCTCGAGAACGTGAATCTCGTTCGGGTATCTGGTACCAGGGACGGCTCATTTGCTCGGACTGAACGAACGGCAGCCTTATGAACCTTGGCTCCGCATTTCCTCCAGCGTCTTCCCGCCTGCGATAGCTTCTTTGAGCCAGCGCGGTTGCGGGCCCCGGCCGGTCCACGAGCGACCAGTGCCGTCGCTGTAGAGGACGCTCGACGGCCGACGCTTCTGCACAGTCTTCGTGGGAGCTGCCTTCTTCGTCTGAGCGCCCACCTGAAAGTCCTGCAAGTCCTTCCCGGCCGCCAGTGCCTCACGTAGCCAAGTCGGACGCTTTCCCCAGCCACCCCAGGTGTTGCCTTGCCCATCGCTGTACGTGATTCGACCTTGCTTCTTCGGCGCGAGGACCTTGGCGACCCGCTTCGTCTTGCGAGCCGGCGTGGTCTTTCCGAAGAGTTGCTCTGGCGTCAAACCGTAATGAGCAATCGCCACTCGAATGCGTTCAACTACGCCGACCACCTCTTTTGCCAAGGCGGCATCAGCTTCTTTCTGCAGTGCGGCAATCTTCTTTTGAATCTCTGCGTAACTACTTGCCATTTGGCTGGCCCTTTCAATTCAACAAGAACGCAAGCTTAGTTGCTTTAGACATTCAAAACTGCCCATGGCCTGACTGCTATTGGCAGGCAGCAGCGATGGGCTGATTCTCGCCAGCAAAGGGCCGCTTTGGAGCGAATTGAGGGTCATGGCCGAAGGACCGCTCCTGGCTATGAGTTGAGACGGTCGTCAGGCCTGCGAATTTCTGGCAGACCTGTACTGCTCATTCCACCATCGCACGAGCTCTCCGTGCTGCTGATGCGTGACCCACGACACGTTGTCCTCGGCCTCTGGGCTTCCACCGAACACCAGAGGCTTCACCAGCCATTTGACCTTGCCGACAAGCTCCGCGTCAGGCTGCAACTCGGACGGGTCCGGGAGATTGAAGGATGCGATGTACCGCGTATCGAGTGGAACGCTGGGAATGGTGAAAGTCGCCCCGGCTTGGTCTTGGACGATGAAGTCTTGCCAGCTTCGGAGGCCGAGAACTGAGAAGCCCGGGAGCGTTGCGTTTAACTCGCAGGCGCCTGCGATGGCCGAGGCCTCCTCGCCTTCAAACAAGATGATGTACTCGTCCTCGTGCCAGCCCTCAAGCATGTGGTCCTGCGCCTCGTGTTGTTGCAACCGGGATGCTAGATGAATGCCCGGAGCTGGCTGGCTACTGCCGCTCTCGAGAGGAGAGCGCCAAGGCCAGCTCATAGATGTCTTCCGCTATCGCAGATGCGGTCTTGCCATGCATTCGATACAGAGCTGACTCTACCGTGCTCTGGCCCTTGAAGCGCGGCTCCCTGAACAGACGCTTCCGTATGGAAACGACAAGCGGCTTGAGTTCGACAGGAACGTCGTCCGGGAAGACGAACTGAAGCCTCTCAGTATATGCACGGAGCAATCTATCTTTGACTCCATGTTCGCCCACGGCTAACAGCCGTACTGATTGGCTCGCAAGGTACTCTGTATTCCTCCAGTCGCGCATCACTGGGTCCTCACCACGAGCCGCTCAACTTTTCCCGCTGCCCACGCGAGCGCCCAAAGGGCCTCGATGTACCAGTAGAGGTTCGTACGTTCCTGCTCAGTGAGGTCCGCGTCGTCCTTGCCGAGAATGGCGCGCTCTGACCTCGACAGTTCCTCATCGAGGCCATTGCTGCCAATCCACTTCCTGACGAAAGAGATGGGCGCCTTGAACGCAATCTGCAGCATTGCGTTCAATACCAGGGCGCGGCGCGCGGCAGCTTGAGCATCTCGCGTCGCAGTATCTTGGTCGGGAGACAGCAGCCAGTCGCAAATTTCACCGCCGTGCTCGCGAATCAGTGCTTCGTTCTCCCGCTTTATGAGCTCGCAATCAATCTCTTGCATCTCGACGTCCTAGTGTCTGCTTCGGGGCGAATTCTGGCCTAGACCCGAGCGTCCGCTGTTGGCCGCATCCTGCCACATATACCTAGGCTCCGGCTCAGGCGGCAGCGACCCTCAAACGCGCTGATTCCACCCATGGGTCCTTTCTGCGCAGGGTTATTGTCATGCAACTAAGATAGTTTCATGAAGCAGAGCAGCCAACTTTCCGACGTCTTGCACGTCCTCCTGCACCTGGCAGAGGCCGATGCTCCCCTCACCTCCGAAGCACTCGCCTCAGCGATGAGCACCAACCCCGTGGTGCTCCGCCGGCTTATGGTCGGCCTGCGCGAGGCGGGCTTCGTCGTCTCCGAGAAGGGTCACGGCGGCGGCTGGGTGATGGCCGCGCCGCCGGAAAGCGTCACGCTCCGCGATGTGCATGTGGCGCTAGGCGCTCCCCCGTTGGTGTCCCTGGGGTTCCGGGAAGACCGGCCGGAATGCTTGGTCGCGCAGGTGGTGAACGAATCCCTGCAGTCCGCTGTGCAGGAGGCCGAGGCCTCCTTGCTGGGTCGCCTGGAAGCCATCACGCTGTCCGAGCTATCGCAAGGCGTCAACCATCGCCTGCGCGCGCACAGACGCACCGGGGCGGCCTCTGCCCATCGCCTGGAGGACCACCATGGTCAAAGCTGAATTCGCCATCGTTGGCGGCAGCTATGCAGGCCTGTCTGCTGGCCTGCAACTGGCCAGGGCCCGGCGGGACGTTCTCGTGGTGGATGCCGGCTTGCGCCGCAACCGATTCGTCGACCAGGCCAGCGGCACCTCGCACGGATTCCTGTCCCGCGACGGCATTGCACCTGGCGTCATCGCGGCCGAAGCCCGGCAGCAGCTGCTGCGCTATCCCACGGTGCGATGGCTGGATGGCGTGGCGGAGGACGCCCGGCAAACCGATGACGGACGCTTCACTTTTCGCGTCGGTGAGCACTCGGTGCATGCGGCCAAGCTGGTGCTCGCCACCGGCGTGCGTGACGAGCTGCCGGCCGTCGAGGGCCTCGCCGAGCGCTGGGGTCGCAGCGTCTTCCATTGCCCCTATTGCCATGGCTACGAGCTGGCAGGTGGTCCCATCGGCATCATCGCGGCTGCCGAAGTCGCGCAACACCACGCCATCATGTTGCCCGACTGGGGAACGCCCACCCTGTTCCTCAATGAGGCCTATCGTCCGTCCGGCGAGGACTTGGCCGCGTTTGCACATCGTGGCACGAAGGTGGAGGCGACCCCCATCCTTCGAATAGAAGGTGTAGCCGATGTGGTGCTGGCCGATGGACGGACCTTGCGCATGAACGGCTTGTTCACGCAGCCGCGTTCTCACATCGCCAGTCCCATCGCCGCTCAACTGGGTTGTGCGCTAGCGCAGGGCCCTGCGGGGGCATTCGTCCAAGTGGATGCCATGCAGCAGACGTCCGTGCCAAATGTCTTTGCCTGCGGCGATGCCGCGCGAGCGGCCGGCAATGTGGCCCTGGCGGTCGCGGATGGGGCCATGGCCGGGTTTTCCGCGCATCGGTCGACGATGTTCTAGCGACCCACCGTCCTAGGCTGCCAAAGCGGCCATGCGCTGGCGCGTGCCATCAGTGGGGCCTACGGTGAACGTCGGCTTTGCGGGGTTTCTGATGCGGCCAGCGAAGGGCTGCTTCTGGCCGGCTTCAGTCATTTGAAGTGCAGGACCCGACTTACGAGGCGGGAGTGTCCACACTTGTCTTTTCGGGCGCTTGTGGCCGAGTTTCGGAGGCCGTGCAGGCTCCAGCCGCAGCAGATACGGGAACTGACATTAGTGTCTCGCGCAGAGTCAGTAGCACGCGACGCGCACAGCCGTCGACGAGCAAGGTGGCGCGTTCGACTTTAGACGTCTTCCCTTCGTAATACCGAAAGGTTTGCTGCTTACCTGTGCCGAGTGGGAGTGCCTTAGCCGCTGACGCTGCAAGCTCTATCGATTCCTGCAACAGGTCGCCGGCAAGAAGACGCAAAGCTGCACCGTCTTCCCGGCTCCAGTGGGCGACGGGATCCGCTTCAGCAAGAGGAGCGGAGACAACGCGTATCACTCCTTCATAGATTGGCACCCCAGTAGCTTTGACGCTCACCTCATTGTCAAGAACCAACGCGGTCTGGTCTTGCGTGAGCGCGAAGACGGGCACGCTATCGATTTGCAAAGTTTGCCCAACCGGACCGCTTGGGGGTTTCGTGCTGCGTGCCAGTTCCGCGTGGGTGTACTTCGACAATACCGACCTGTAGGGCGTCAGGATTCGATCCGCATCTTCCTTCAGCTTGACCTTCTGCGCATTCTTGGCCGCCTCATTGATCATGCTGTGAGCGATGACCGCTACCAGAAGACCTGCTGCGTTGGGTGCTGGGTATGCCATGGCACCGCTGCCGACGCCTGCACTGTCGAAGTTCTCGACCCCTTTGAATGCAACCGGGTCAGTAGATGGCAGCCGAACAACCCACTGAGGCGAAGACAAGGGTGCCTGCGCTTCAGCACTCTGGGTCGGTTGCTCGGCTGAGCCTGTTGCGGTGGCTGCGGGCCCGACCTGTGCTGCGACGCAAAAGCTCGCACCCGAGATCAGCCAGCCCGCGACCCCCTTCCATCCGACGCGCCGTGCGCCAGAGGCCGATGCCGTGGTCATGCGACTATTTGACCGCTGAGGCGACGGGCTCGGTACGTGGCGATGGGTTGGTTTCGGTCAGTGGCTTCAACACTGCATCGCGGCCCGCCTCCAGTGCCTGGAAGTATGCGTTGGTCAACCCCGGAAACTTGGGGGGCTCGTCCCACTTGGCGCCGGCACTCAGGCTCACGTTGACAGGGACGTACCAGTTGTACGTGTTGGTCTTGAGATCGACGAGGTACGCCGCGCCAACAACAGTGGCTTTGGGATCGCTGGTAGGCACGTACGAAGCGTAGGTTCGAACGTAGCCGAGTTGCTGCACGTCAATGACCAGCAGTTTGTCGACGGCCAGTTTGGCGCGGACTGAGGCGAAGTCCTTTCGGGCGGCCGTCGGTACGTCGGTGCGAATGTCGCCAAGCGACTTCAGGTCGATCGGGTCTTTGATCACCACAGTGTCGATACTCTTCTTTCGCAACGCTGCAGCGACATCTTCCTGCAATGCGGCCAACTCGTCGCGCGTGAGCGTCTCGGTGTGCTTTGTCAAAGAAGAATTGGAAGCGCTCGCGAACGCATAGCAGAGCAGGCAATCGGCGCCGGGAAAGTACGTATCCACCTTGGGCAGGGCAGACATCGCTACACCTACCTTGCCGCCCTTCGCGGCGATAGCATCCTGGTTGAAAGGAACGGGTTGCTGCGGCTTGAGCGCGCACCCGGAAAGAACGACGCTCAGCAACAGCGTTGCAGTAGGAAGACTCCACCTCATCGAATCCCTCTCGTTTTGTGATGAACGAGGGATTAAACACGTCGGATTCCTTCACCATAAAACGTGTTGTGGCCGAGAGAGACAAAAGATCCGGAATCCGAGCAATAGTGCCTTGAACCTTGGCAAGGCCGGACGGCCACAGTGGCAGCTTGTCCATCTATCTGGCGAAAGCGCAGACCGCCTCCATCGACGCATCAACTGCCTGGCTGGAGCAGAGACACCTCGCGCAAGCGCTGGTGGGCAACGCCTTCCCATGTGACAGGTTGCTGATTCTTGGCATGCAAATAGTGATGGGTGAATACCGCAAGGTAAGCCTCAAGCGTATGCGCGGCAACGCGTTCACCTGCCAAGTTCATGCATAGGGCGGCCACCTCACTTGTACAGAAATGGTCGTCGCGGCCGGAGCGGCGCAGCTTGTATTGCGACGCCTTTTCGGGCTCCAGGCTTAGTACCGGAAATTGGTCAAGATAAGGACTTCTTCGAAACATCTTGCGAGCCTCGGTCCATGTCGCGTCCAGGAGGATGAACAGCGGACGCTTTCCATCACCACCAGGGCCGTCGGGCGGCTGCACGGCGCGCACGACCCGCTCGGGCGCGACATATTGGCCCGGAAACACGACATACGGTTGCCACTGCGGGTCGCTCAGAAGGGCCAGAAGAGCGGGGTCCGGTTCGGTGCGCGTCCAAGTGAACGCAAACGTATCGGGCACCACATCCGCGACCAGCCAGCCGGTATTGGTCGGTTTGAGCGGCTCGATGTCAGCCATGAGGAGGCACACCCCTGCGCGAGTGGTGAGCGAAGGGCGCAGGGAGCACATGCAGTGGCTCGGAACCAGCCTGCAGTTCCCGCAGCGCTCGCGCTTGAAGCCACCGCGGGAGAGAAAGGGTTTGACGCTGCGCGCCAGACGGGCGGCGCGCAGGCGGGATACAGCGTGTGGCATCCCGGGATTTTCGGGCAATAGGAAGGGCCGGCCGGCACGCTTCAAGGCTGGGCCGATTCGCGAACGGCTCCCGGTTCTCCGTTCAACAGATGCCTGGCGAAGAAGGCGGTGATCTTGCCGTCGACTGCTGCCATCTGGCTGCGATCAAAGCCCGGCGGGTCGTTGAGCATGTCGCCCAGCAGCCCGGTCAGGCCCGACGGCAGCGGCGACAGCAGCGTGCCGTGGC
Organism: Variovorax sp. Sphag1AA; assembly: GCF_014192575.1. Taxonomy (GTDB): domain Bacteria; phylum Pseudomonadota; class Gammaproteobacteria; order Burkholderiales; family Burkholderiaceae_C; genus Variovorax. The sequence goes on from NZ_JACHYC010000007.1 coordinate 8,456, forward strand.
CGGCAGTCGGCAAGGCGGCGATCAGCTCGCAGGACTGGCAGGCCTGCAGCACCCGGTCGCTGTGAAAGCGTGGAACGAGCCAGCGGTCCTGCCCTGCCGTGACCAGCCCCAGGGGCACCGGCGGCGAAGCCAGCGACGCCATGTCGAAGTCGGCCGCCGAAGGCACCCCGGCCACGACTGCGGCCACGCGAGGGTCGGTGTGCACGCGCGGCGTGTCGTCGTCGAAGCGGTAGCGGATCACCGCGAGTGCGGCCCACTTCTTGATGCCATCCGCCCAGCCGCCGGTGAGCCTAGTGATCAGGCCGACGCAGGACTGGAAGTCCTCTTCGAGGTGTGCCTCGCAGTGCCGCTTGAAGCCGGCCGGTGACCAGCGCCCGCCCGCCATGCTGAGGGCCGTGTGCCCGCCGGCGGACATACCGTAGACGCCCACCTTGTCCAGCTGCAGAAGCGGCGCAAAGCGCGGGTCGCGTCCCACGGAATCGATGGCGCGCGACACTTCGCCAGGGCGCAGCGTCCAGCTGTCGGGGCCCGGATCGCTGCCGTCCTTGTAGTTGTCGGCGCGGTGCTCCGGCATGGCAACCACGAAGCCGGCCTGGACAAGGCTGCGCGCCAGGTTGGCATGCACCCAGGGCGCGCCGCCGGAGCCGTGCGAAATCACGACCAGCCTGCCGTTGCCAGGCACCGCGCGACCCTGGAGCGCCAGCGGGAGCATCAAGAGCCCTTGCCGGACTGGCTGATCGGCGTCGGACGACGGGTAGTACATGGTGACCGGGCCGTCTTCGGCGGTGGCGGGCAACTCGGCCCGTCCCATGCCGGCGTGCGCCAGCCCCCAGGTGAGCAAGGCCGGCGCCACGGCCAGCAAACGCAGGAAACGCTTCATCTTCAGTGCTCCTCAACGAGTGGTGGTCCGCAGACCCCTTGCCCACGGATGAGGTGCACGATGCCCGGGCACTTTGGCCGCGTCTTGCCGAAAGCGGTGAAGCGCGACTTCCGGCTGGCCGATTTCAGGAATCGGCCAGCTTTTCCCGTCGGTACTCGGTAGGAGTGAGGCCGGTGGCGGCCTTGAAGGCGCGGTTGAAGGGTCCGATCGACTGGAACCCGGCCTCCAGCGCAATTGTGAGCACCGGGAGCGCCAGCTGCGCGGGGTCGGCCAGCGCGTTGCGCGCCTCAGCCAGCCGGAAGCTGTTGACGAAGGCGTTGAAGTTGCGATAGCCCAGTCGCCGATTGATGAGGTGCCGAAGGCGGTATTCGGGGATGCCCAGACGCCCGGCGAGGCTGGCGATCGTGAGGTCCTCGGTGCGGTAGGCGCGCTCGTCGCCCATCAGGCGCAGCAGCGCGTCAATGGTCGAGTCCTCGGCGGGGTCGGTCAACGGCACCGCCGGCGCGACGTCCACCACCGGCACGGCAGGTCCATGGGGCGCAGCCGGCTCCGGCGCTGCCCGTAGCGCCGACGGAAAGAGCTCGGACCCTGCCAGCCGCAGCATCCAGCCCGCGCCGCCCGCCACGATGAAGAGCAGCATCACGACATCGGCCGTCGCGGTCATGCCCGTGAGGCGCCCGTTGGGCACGCCCAGGCGCGCCACCAGCGCCGCGAGCGTGTAGCCCACGCCGGTCACCACGATGAAGGCACGCAGCCGTCGCCGCCCCTCGACCAGGTCGGTGCGCCAGTGCGCCACCGCCGCCATGGCGGCCAGCACCGCAAACAGCAACGGCACCGCGCGCTGCAGCCCCAGGGTGACAGGCGCCAGCACCGAGGCGCTGCCATTCATCCATGCGCAATTGAAGGCGGCCAGTACGAAGACCGCCAGCCAGGCCGCCGCATGCATCGGCCGCAACGCGAAGTCGTCATCGAACAGCGCCTGGATGAAGATCCAGAACAGGACAGAGTTGCCCACGGAGACAGCCACCAGCGGCACCTGCCAGAGGCGGGGAAGCGTCTCTTCGACGAAGGGCGTCGAGCTCGCGGTTTGCACGGCCAGGCCCAGCATCAAGGCCACCGCGGCGCGCGCCGCCGGCAAGGCGGCCCGGTCCCGCGAGAACATGAAGGCCAGCAAGGCGAGCAGTGCCACCAGCATGCCTCGCAAGGCGGCATCGACCAGGGTCGCGGCAAGGGAGTCGTACATGGAGTGGCGGACGACGGATGGGCGCACCACGATAGCACTGCCGGGCGAGTTTCTGCGGCGCGGCCGACTGTCCGGTTGCGGGCTCTCTACAGCCGCCCGAATAGGGCGGGACTGTGCCCGTTGCGGTCCTTCGTTCGAATCGGAAGTACCGCTTTGGAGCCGTGCGACCTTTCGGTTCGTCAGGCGGTCCGTCTCTACTCCCTGCGCGGGAGACTCTAGGAGGGCGCGGCGGACCTTCAGTGGGAAAGAAGCCGATGGTGCATCCGCCGGATCGACCACCACACGCTGACCGCGACCAGTGGAATCGCCAGCGCCGCGGTCGATTCCGGCGATAACGGCCAGCCCAGCGCCTGCCCTCCTTTTGCGAGGTAGCTCACGAGGCCCACGATGTAGTAGGTGATGGCTGCCACGGACAGGCCTTCGACAGTCGCCTGCAACTTCAATTGCAGGTCCTGCCTGCGGTTGAGGGCCTCCAGGAGCGCCTGACTGCTTTGCTGCTGCTCGATCTCCACCCGGGTGCGCAGCAGATTGCTCATGCGTGAGACGCGCTGGGACAACGAGTCCTGCCGCCGCGTCGCCCATTCGCATGTCTTCCTCGCCGGGGTCAGCCGTCTGTCGATGAACTCGGCGATTGTCTGGAGGCCGTTGAGCCGGGTCTCCGAGATCTGCTGGATGCGTTGCTCGACGAGTTCGAAGTACGCATTGCTCGCAGACAGTCGCGCGTGTGATGCGGCATGCTGGCTTTCGACTTGCCCTGCCAGCCGCGTCAGCCGGTCGAGAAGCGCGGGTTCGGAATCCCGGTTGGCGCTTCGTATCGATTGGGCCAGCTCGGCCAGTTCGCTTTCTGCGCTGCTCAGTGCCTCACCAGCCAGTCGCGCCGCTGGCAGCCCCAGCAGGGCCGCCATCCGGTACGTTTCGATCTCCAGAATGCGTTGCACCAGTCGGCCGAGTCGCCGGGGTTGCAATTCGTCCGCGAACAGCAGGATTCGCGAAAACCCATCGCCGTGGATGGCGAAGTCCGTATAGACCTGTGCCTGATCGCCTGCGACGTTCGAGCCGACGAGCGTCTGCTCATTCAGGCAGTCCTTCACCCATCTGGCCGCCGTGCTTCCGCGCTCGGGAAACACCCAGAGGTTGAGGCCGCACAGGCATTGGCCCGGCAACGCGGCAAGCCAATCCTGCGATACCGCGCTGACCGCGCTCGGAGGTGCTGACGGCTGGTGAATGTCAGCGGGCCCCTGAATGGTGAAGGTCCATGTGACGAACTCGGTGTGCAGCTCCCAGCGAATGCGCAGAGGACCGATGTCCACTCGGAGGTGCGTGGTTGTCTCGTCTGGCGCCGGCAGATGGTTGTCGCGCATCAACGTGGCGAGGTGGGCACGGCTTGCAGCCCGCTGCGCTCCGTCCGCAACCATGACGATGTGCGCGATGCTCAAGTGCCCCTTGAGGGCTTCTGGAGGCCGCGCATGAACCTCGTTATGAAGTACGGAGCGCTCGGGGTGTTGCGTCAACTGCATCGATGGGGCATCCAGGTCGGTGGGACATGAGGCGCGAACGAGCGGCCTGCCGAACGCCGTAGCTTACGTGGTGCGTGTTGCGATGACCTCGAAGCCGATGTCCACCGTGTACGCGCCCACTGGTTCGCCAGAGAGGCGTGCCAGCAGCACTTGCGCTGTGCTCTCGCCCATTTCGGCACGGCGGATCTGTACGGTGGACAGGCGCGGCGACGATGCGCGCGACATGGCCATGTCGCCGAATCGGTTGAATCCGCAGCCAAAGGAAGACACGACCGCATCCCGATTCGTAGCAAGATCGGACCATGCCGAAATACCGATGGTCCTGCCTTGCTTGCGGCGCAGTGAATGAGCGGGGGACAGAGCTTTGCGCAACATGTCAGTGCCCGGCCCGGGCGACGTGCAAGCAAATCGAAGCAAGCCGAACCGCTTTTGTCACTGGCGGTGGTCAGCTAATCGGAGATGCCGCCGAAAGCACCAAAGGCGCGTCGTCGGCTTTGGAGGCATTTGGATTCGCGGGGAAGCTCCTGATTCTCTTGATCGCGGGATGGTGGCCTGAAATCGCGCGCAGCCGCGCTGCTTCGCGTCGAGATCGATCTGCCGGACACAACGCCGACCCAAAGCTACCATGTCAACTCCCGGCCAGGCCGGAAGCGGAAGCTAGCGGTGACAGCACAAGCCCATCGAGGGCGAGTCGCCGCAGCTTGGACGGTTTTGAAGTGCGCTGGCGCTCGACGTCAGTTCAATCTAGCCGCCGGTGCACGCAACCGGCATGGCGCGCCCAACGGCCCACGATGTGCGACCTTGCTCGATGAGCAGCGTCTGGCGTCCGTTCGAAAACGTAGTCCCTGAGTTTCCCATCGCGGGAAGACTGACGGCGGCTGCTCCATCAACGGAGACCGAGGCGCTCTCGCCCATCAAGCGCACAGCCAAGCGTGTCCCATCGCAGACGTAGTTGCTCACTGGATAGGGATTACCGACGCCGATCGACGCACTCGGCGTCGGTTGTTGGCAAGCCGCCAGCGCCCAGATGGCAAACGCGCCAACGATTGAGCAAAGAACGCGTTGCGGCCGGGTAGCGCTTGTTTGCTGCGTGGTTCGCACGAAGGGCTCCTTATTTCGAAAGGACTGAACCCTACTCTCTCGAGGAACCATCGTCCAGCCAGATCAAGATGCGCAGTGGCATCCCCGTGCTGCCGAGCAGCGAGAGCATTCTGGTACTCGCCGGGACTCTTGCCTCAGTGCCGAGATGTTGTCGCCCGACTACCGGCTTCTATACTTCGCGAGTCGCGCCGACAAGGCGTGACCGGGTTTAGCAGCCCGAACCACATAACTGAGAACGAGAGCCGCAGCCTTCCACAGGCAATGCGGCTTCTTCGTTCGTGCCACCATTTTTTGGCGGCTCGAACGGGAGGGCTAACGCCCTGCCGGTTTTTCTCAGGAGTGGCCGGTCTGCTAACCCGTTCGAGCTGCCGCCTTCGTTTAGCAGCGGGGGCGGCGGCTATAGCAACTCACTCCTGAAAGGCCAGCAATTGGCACACCCTACTTGCGCATCCGCGCACCCCACGAACGATTCCACCGCCCGCGTCACCGCGCTCGCCGCACGGCTTGCCAGCGAAGCCGACGATGTGCGCGAGGCCTATCACGCGATCACGTGCATCACCAAGATGGTCGTGCATGCGCGGGCGGCGCCCGCTTCCGAACAGCTCCCGAAGACGAGCATCACCGAACGCGAGGCGATGCTGTCGTTTCTTTCCGGCGAACTCGATCGTCGCGTGAAGAACGCCAAGTTCACCGCTGGAGAGTTGACTGAAATGGGCGCCTACATTCCCCAGCGGTAGACCTCAGCGCAGGTACGCCTGCGCGAGCGAGACCCAATAGCTCGCCGTGCTCGGCAGGATCTCATCGTTGAAGTCGTAACCCGTGTTGTGGACCATGCAGCCCGGACCGCTTCCGGGCTTGCCATTGCCGTTGCCGACGATGAAGTAGCTGCCCGGCACCGCGTTCAGCATGAATGCGAAATCGTCGCTGGCCTGCAGCGGCGCCATGTCGGGGATCAGCGCCTTGTCGCCCATCGACCTGCGTGCCACCTGCAGTGCAAATTCGGTCGCCGCCTCATCGTTCACGCAGGGCGGCATCTTCCATTGGTAGTCGACCGTGGCGGTCGCGCCATGCACTGCCGCCTGGCCTTGCGCCATCGCGATGATCCGGTCACGCAAGAACGCGCGCACCTCTGGCTTTCTTGCGCGGATCGAGAGCTTGAGCTCCGCACTCGTGGGAATCACGTTCGGCGCCTTGCCGGCGCTCATCGCGCCGACCGTGACGACCGCCATGTCGTTGGGGTCGACCTCGCGCGATACGAGCGTCTGCAGCGCGAGGATCAGGTGCGCCGCGACCATGATCGGATCGACCGTCGTGTGCGGCATCGCGCCGTGGCCGCCCTTGCCTTCGATGGTGATGACTGCCGTATCGGACGAGCTGTAGATCACGCCCGGCAGAAAGCCGAACTGGCCCGCCGGGAAGCCCGGCTCGTTGTGATACGCGTACACCGCATCGCACGGAAAGCGATCGAAGAGGCCTTCTTCGACCATCTTCTTCGCGCCCATCAAGCCTTCTTCGGCGGGCTGGAAGATGAGGTTGAGCGTGCCATTGAAGCTCTTGGTGACCGCCAGCAGTTGCGCCGCGGCGAGCAAGGTGGCGGTGTGCCCATCGTGACCGCACGCATGCATCGCACCCGGCTTGCGGCTGGCCCACGCCAGGCCGGTGGTCTCAGTCATCGGCAGTGCGTCCATGTCGGCGCGCAAGCCCAACCGCTTGGTGCCGTCGCCGACCTTGAGCGTGCCGACCACGCCTGTGCCGCCGATGCCGCGATGAACCGTGTAGCCCCATCGCGCGAGGCGCTCGGCCACCAGTTCGCTGGTGTGGAACTCCTCATAGCCGAGTTCGGGGTTCGCATGGATCTGCCGTCGCAGGCCGACCATCTCCTCGGTAGTCGCCTGGATGCCTGGATGGATGGGAACTGAAATCATCGGGGAGCCGCTTTCAAAGCACTGAGAACGCATTTTCCACGCCAATAATGCGGGCTGCCGCGATGGCCTCGATATTGCTTGCCCACGACGATGACTGATCACCTGAAGAACTCCACGCTCCCTCGTCTGACGCGCCGCCAGCTGACCCTCGGCGCACTTGCCGCAGCCGGCGGCCTCGCCACCACGCGCTACGGGCGCGCGGCCACCGGCAAGGGCACTGCGGTGCTGGCCATCGACGCCGATCCGCCGACGCTCAACCTCGGCACGACCACCGACTTCGCGGCCGGCGATGTCTCGGCCAAGATCCTCGAAGGCCTCGTCTGGCTCGATCCGCAATACAACCCAAAGCCCTCGCTTGCCACCGCGTGGACGGTATCCCCCGATGGCAAGACGTACCGCTTCACATTGCGCCCCGGCGTGAAGTGGCATGACGGCAAGGACTTCACCAGTGCCGATGTGAAGTTCACGCTGATGGAAGTCATCGGCAAGCTGCATCCACGTGCGGCGCCCGTGTTCAAGAACCTCGGCATCGAGGTCGACACGCCCGATGCCCTGACCGTGGTGGTCAGGATGCAGAAGCCGTATGCGCCGCTGCTGTCGCAGTTGACGGTCTTCGATGCGCCGATCCTCCCGCGCCATCTCTACGAAGGCAGCAACATCGGCACGAACCCGGCCAACCAGAAGCCGGTCGGCACCGGCCCCTTCAAGTTCGGCGAATGGAAGCGCGGCGCCAGCATCAAGCTCGTGCGCAACGACCAGTACTGGGACGGCGACAAGCCCTTTCTCGAATCGATCATCTTCCAGGTCATCCCGCAGGCGGCCAATCGCGTGCCCGCACTCCAGACTGGGGAGATCGACGAACTGCTCGACTTCTACACGCCCAAGCCCGAGGTCCCGCGCATCCTCGCGGACAAGAACCTCGCACCGCGCCGCGGCGTGAACATCCCGGCGGTCTACTTCCTGATGTTCAACACGCAGTCGCCGCTGTTCTCGAAGCTGGAGGCGCGCCACGCGGCTGCCTTCGCGATCGACCGGCAGCGGCTCGTCAAGCAGGCCATGAACGGCATCGCCCGGCCGGGCGCGGGTGCCTTCGGCGACGGCTTCAAGTGGCTCTTCAACGATGAGGTGAGCTACGCGAAGAAGTACCCGCTCGACGCCGCACGCGCGAAGGCGCTTTTCGAGAAGGCCGGCGCCAAGCCCGGCAGCACGACGGTGCGCATGCCCTTCGACGCCAGCCGCGCGCAGATGCGTGCGCAGGCACAGATCATTCAGGACAACCTGCGCCAGATCGGCCTCGAAGTGAAGCTGGAGCCGCTGGAACGCTCGGTGTACTACGACCGTGTGTTCGCCAAGCGCGACTACGACATGATGCTGGGCTCGTACTTCTCGGCCGGCGACCCGGCCATCGGCTACACGCGGCTCTACAACACCTACACCGGCACCGCGCCCAACACCAACGCAAGCGGCTATTCGAACCCGAAGGTCGACGATCTGCTGAGTCGCGCCGCAACGGCCACCGATCGGGACGTGCGCGCCAAGGCCTACAAGGAGCTGCAGGTGATCCTCAACGAGGACCTGCCGACGCTGGTGCTGTTCGACGAAGAAACGGTCGACACCGCGAGCAAGAAGCTCACCGGCGTGTTCCCCGCGCTCGATGCACGCGACCAGTGGGCCGGCGTCAAGCGCGCGGACTAGCCTCCCCGCCCGATGTCTTCCTTCATCCTGCGGCGCCTGCTGCACGCGATTCCGCTGCTGCTTGCGGTGGTGGTGCTCAACTTTTTGCTGATCGCTTTCACGCCGGGCGATCCGATCACGCTGCTGGTCGGCGACTTCCCCGCGCCGCCCGAGTACCTCGACCAGATGCGTCGCGAGTTCGGCCTCGACCAGCCGGTCTGGATCCAGCTCGTGCGTTATCTGGGCAAGGTGGTTCAAGGTGACTTCGGCTATTCGTTCGCGAACCAGCAGCCGGTGGCGACGCTGATCCTCGAGCGGCTGGGCGCGACGCTGGAACTCACCATGACCGCACTCGCCTTTGCGAGCGTGCTGGGGATCATCTTCGGCGTCGTCGCGGCGCGTTCGGCTGCGCGCACTGAGCGCGGGCTGGTTGACTCCGCCATCCAGGGCGTGTCATCGGCGGGCTATTCGATTCCGGATTTCTGGCTCGGGCAGTTGCTGATCCTCGTGTTCGCGATCTGGCTGGGGTGGCTGCCGTCGCAAGGCAACAACCCGGTGCGCGGCACGCTTCCGGGTTTCGAGGGCTTCGTGCAGCACCTGTCCTATCTCGTCCTGCCGGCCTTTGCGTTGTCGCTGCGCTATCTCACGCTGATCACCCGCATCACGCGCGCCGCGATGCTTGAAGTGATGAACGCCGACTTCATCCTCGCCTCGCGTTCGCGCGGCGCTTCTGAATGGACGGTGGTCGTGGTGCATGCGCTTCGCAATGCTGCGGCGCCGGTGCTGACGGTCATTGGCTACAACATGGGTTTCGTGCTCGCAGGCTCGGCATTGATCGAGGCCGTATTCGCGTGGCCCGGCATCGGACGGCTGCTCTATGAATCGATCTCAAAGCGCGACTATCCGGTGATGCTGGCGATCCTGCTGATGGTGTCCGTCACGGTCGTCATCGCGAACCTCGTCACCGACATCATTCACCGACTGATCGATCCGCGGATCGAGCGTGCATGAGCGAAGCGACATTGACTCCCGTTGTCCCATCGGTGGGCACGCCCTTTCGCAAGGCTGCGTTCTGGCGACGCCTGTTGCGCCGGCCGACGACGCTGCTCGCACTCGCCTTCCTCGCCCTGCTCTTTGCGCTGGCGATCTTCGCGCCACTTGTCACTGCCTACGATCCGCTCGGCGGCGGCGACAGTTCGCTGCTCGAACCGCTCTCGCCCGGCCACTGGCTCGGCACCGATGACCTGGGCCGCGACATCTGGGCGCGCGTCGTCTTCGGAACGCGCATCTCGCTCACCGTTGGCGTGATGAGCGCGCTGTGCGCGGTCGTCGTCGGCGTGATCGTCGGCGCGCTGGCGGGTTACTTCGGCGGCTGGCTCGATGCATTGCTGATGCGCATTGCCGAGTTCTTTCAGACGCTGCCGCGCTTCGTCGTCGCGCTGATCGTGATCGCGCTGTTCGGTACCAGCGTGTTCAAGATGATCGTCGTCATCGCAGCGCTTTCGTGGCCGCAGCTTGCGCGCGTGGTGCGCGCCTCGGTGGCGGCACTGGCGCAGTCGCAGTTCGTCGATGCGGCACGGGTGGCGGGCATGGGGCACGGCGCGATCATCGTGCGCGAGATATTGCCGAACGTGGCAGCGCCGATCATCGTGCTCGGCTCGCTCGATATCGCGATGGCGATCCTGATCGAGGCGAGCCTGAGCTTCTTCGGGCTCGGCGACCCCAACCATGTGTCGTGGGGCGCGATGCTCAACGATGCGCAGCAGTATTTGCGCAGCGCGTGGTGGATGTCGGCGTTTCCGGGGCTGGCCATCGCGCTCACGGTGCTGTCGTTCAACGTCGTCGGCGATGCGCTCAACGATGCGCTGAACCCGAGGGGGCCGAAATGAGCAATGCCGATCTGCTGCTCGACCTGCGCGGCCTCTCTGTCGACATCGGCCGCGGCGCGACTGCACTGCGCGTGGTGAACGACCTTTCGCTGACCGTGCGCCGCGGCGAAGCCGTGGGCCTCGTCGGCGAATCGGGCTCGGGCAAGTCGATGACCGCCTTCGCGATCATGAATCTCTTCCCCTCGCCGCTGGCGCGGGTGGCGTCGGGACAGGTCCTGCTCGAAGGCCGTGACCTTGCGCAGTTGAATCCCGTCGAGCTGCGCGCCGTGCGCGGTGCACGCGTGGGCATGGTCTTCCAGGACCCGACGAGCTACCTCGACCCGCTGATGCCAGTCGGGCGCCAGATCGCCGAGCCCTTGCGAGCGCACGGGCGCACGGAGGGACTGGAGGCGCGCGTGCTGGAGCTGCTCGACATGATGGAGCTGCCCAACGCCGCACGGGTTGCCCGCCAGTACCCGCATGAGCTTTCCGGCGGCATGCGCCAGCGCATCCTGATCGCGGCTGCACTCGCGATGCGGCCGGCGCTGCTCATCGCCGACGAACCGACCACGGCCCTCGACGTGACGGTGCAGGCCGGCATCCTGAAGCTGCTGATGCGCCTGCGCAAGGAACTCGACCTCGGTATCCTGCTGATCACGCACGACCTCGCGGTGGTGGCCGAGACCTGCCAGCGGGTCAACGTGATGTATGCCGGCCAGGTGGTCGAGTCGAACGAAGTCGCACCGCTTTTCGCGGCGCCGCGCCATCCGTATACGCAAGGCCTTCTGGGGAGCATCCTCAGCCCGAAGTCCCGCGCGCACTCGCTGTTCTCTATTCCGGGCAGCGTGCCGATCGCGGAGCACTGGCCGCAAGGCTGTCGCTTTCATCCACGGTGCCCGATCGCCCGCGGCGGTCTCTGCGACGCGGCCGTGCCGGCGCTGCGAGCAAATGGAACGGGTGCCGATCGCTGCCACCTGAGCGACGAAGCGATCGCCGCCGACGCATGGCAGCGCAACGAGGTCGCGGCAACATGAACGCACCGCTTCTCGAAGCCCGCGACCTGAGCCGGCTCTTTCCCGTGCGCGCGAGTGGTGGGCTGTTCCGCGCCCGGCAGATGCAGCGCGCAGTGGATCGTGTCTCCCTGACGATCCAGCCCGGCGAAGTGCTGGCCCTCGTCGGCGAAAGCGGCAGCGGCAAGACGACGCTCGGGCGCATGCTGCTCGGTCTCACTGCGCCGAGCGAAGGGACCATCCTCTACAAGGGCATGGACGTCGCGACGCGATCCGGCGAGGCGGCGCGCAGTTTCCGGCGCGAAGTGCAGGTGGTCTTCCAGGACACCGGCGGTTCGCTGAACCCGCGCCGCACCATCGGCCAGAGCGTCGCGCTGCCGATGACCTATCACCGCGGACTCGACCGGCGCGCAGCGGCGGTCGAAGTCGATGCACTGCTCGATCAGGTTGGGCTGCCCGCCGCGCATTTTCGCGACCGGCTGCCGCATGAACTCTCCGGCGGCCAGCGCCAGCGCGTGGGCATCGCGCGCGCACTGGCGTCGAACCCCGCGCTGATCGTTGCCGACGAGCCCGTGTCTGCGCTCGACGTATCGGTGCGCGCGCAGATCCTCCGGCTGATGTTCGACCTGCAGCGTGAGAGAAAGCTCTCTTACCTCTTCATCACGCACGACCTCGGCGTGGTGCGGGCCATGGCCGACCGGGTGATGGTGATGCACCAGGGCCGCGTGGTGGAAAGCGGCGATGCGGACACGGTTCTCAACGCGCCGCGTGATCCATACACCCAGCGATTGCTGGCCGCCACGCCGATCCCCGATCCGTCGCGCCAGCTTGCAGCGCTCTGATCTCGCCATGACCCGCCACTTCACCGAACCCACGACTGACTACTGGCAGCGCATTGTTCCGGCCCATGTGGTCGAGCGGCCCGATGCGCCCTGGCAGTTCGGCTACCCCGCGCGCCTGCCAGACGGGCGAGTGCTGGTGCTGCCGATACGGCAGCTTGCCAACGAGCCTTCGCATGCCGTCGCTTCGCTGCTGGTCAATCACGCATCGCTCGAAGTTGTCGAGACGTTGGGCGCCATGCTGGCTGAGCGCCTGTCGATCGACGCGCCCGAGTTGGTGATCGGATTGCCGACGCTAGGACTTGCGCTCGCGCCCGTGGTCGCGCGCTCGCTGGGCCATGCGCGCTACGTGCCGATGGGCTACTCACGCAAGTTCTGGTACGACGAAGCGCTGTCCGCGGCAGTGCATTCGATCACCTCCCCGACGCCGGGCAAGCGCATCTACCTCGACCCGAATCTCCGCCCACTGATCGAAGGCAAGCGGCTCGTGCTGGTCGACGACGCCGTGAGCACCGGTACCACGCTGCGTTCGGCGTGGGATCTGATCGAGTCCCTCGGCGGCGACGTGGTGGCCTGTGGCGTCGCGATGCTGCAAAGCCGCCGATGGGTCGAGCAACTCGGTGCCGAACGCGCCGCGCGTGTGGTCGGCGTTTTCGAAAGTCCGTTGCTGAAGGCTGTGCCCGAAGGCTGGGTGTTGCGCGACTGATCAGCCCGCCGCGCGGGCGAGTGCATCCAGCACCACACGCCGGAGCAAGGGCTCGTCGGCCACGCTGGCCACCTGTGCATTGGCTTGGGCACGCTTGGGCACGCGCCATTCGACCACCGTCATGCCTCGTGTGTGCTCGCCCTTGCATTCGGCCACGACATGCGCAGGCCTGAAGTTCATCCCCTCTGGTGCGACCAGTGCAGCCGCAGCCGTCGGGTCATAGAGCGACATCGGCAGTGCGCCGGCAGGACTTGCGATGCGCACGTAGCCGAGCAGCAAGTCGGCCAGCACCTCCGCCTTGTCGGAACCGACCGCCCGCAGTGCTTCGGCATCGCTTGCGTGCACGCGCACCTGCCGACATGCGTCGAGCCCCACCATGTGCAACGCAACGCCGGCATCGAGCACGACGTTGATCGCTTCCGGGTCGACCGCGGCATTGAACTCCGCCGCCGCCGTGTGATTGCCCGGCCCGGCGCTGCCGCCCATCCACATGAGCCGGCCGATCCGCGCTGCAAGCTCGGGGCGCTTCTGCAGCACGAGCGCGATGTTGGTGAGCGGGCCCAGCGCGAGCAGCGTCGACGGCTCGGGCTGGGAAGCAAGATAGTCGCCAAGCGCGGCCACGGCGTCGCTGGATACCAGCGCCGCCCGCACCTTCGGCAGACTGCGACCCGCCGAAGCCATGGCATCCGCGCCGAGGATGTTCTGTGCAGTGACGAGTTCGCTGGCGATCGGCTTCGCACTGCCTGCGTGGATGGGGAAGCCCCATTCGAAGTACGCTGCGGCGCGCAGCGCGTTGTCGATCACCACATCGAGCGGCGCATTGCCCGCGACGAGCGACATGCCGTCCACCTGCCAGGGCGGCGTCTCTGTGATCGTGAGCACGGCAGCGAGATCGTCGAAGCCCAGGTCGGTGTCGATCCAGACGTGCTTCATGGCTTGGGGGTCTCCGTTCATGGGGCGTATTGTGGATTCGTTCGGCTTGCCACCATCGCGCGCCCGTAGTTCAATCGCCTTCCCTAGTCCGGAGGTCGTGATGCGTCGCCTTTTCGCCAATCGCCTGGCCGTTGCCACTGCCGTCGCCGTCGTGCTGGGTTCGCTGATCTTCGCGGCGGTGCGCGTCAGCACCTAGTCGCCGGGGCCCGGCGATTCGCGCCGCGGCGCCCGGGGGCGGACTTCGTGTAGTATCCGCGCCCCTTCCGTCGCGCCATGCCTCAGATCCTCGTCGACAACCTCCGCAAGACCTACCGCATCTCCGAGCGCGATCCCGGCGTCCTCGGTGCGCTGCGCGGGCTCATTCGGCGGCGACAGCGCACGGTCGAGGCGTTGAGTGGCGTGTCGTTCGAGCTTGAACAGGGCGAGCTGCTCGGCTTCATCGGCCCGAACGGCGCAGGCAAGTCGACCACGATCAAGATCCTCGCGGGCATCCTGCGTCCCGATGGCGGTCGTGTCGAGGTCGATGGGCGCAACCCGTTTACCGATCGCGAGCGCCACGTTGCGCGCATCGGCGTGGTATTCGGACAGCGGACGCAACTCTGGTGGGACCTCCCGGTGGGCGAAGGCTTCTCGCTGCTTCGCGACATCTACCGGGTCGATCCGCTGCGGTTCGCACGAACGCGCGACGAGCTGGTGGCCATGCTGCATCTGGAGCGCCTGCTCGACCAGCCGGTGCGCCAGTTGTCGCTCGGGCAGCGCATGCGTGCGGAGATCGCGGCGGCGCTGCTGCACGAGCCTTCCATCCTGTTCCTCGACGAACCGACGATCGGCCTCGACGCGCCCTCGAAGCTTGCTGTGCGCGACTTCGTGCGGCGCGCCAACCGCGAGCGCGGCACGACCGTGCTGCTCACCACGCACGACATGCATGACATCGAGGCGCTTGCAGAGCGGGTGATCGTGATCGGCCATGGCAAGGTGCTGGCCGACTGCCCGGTCGAAGCGCTGCGCGCGCAGGTCATGGCCGCGCGCCGCCTCGATGACGGCCTGCCGGAGGACGCGGAGGACGAGGGCATGACCATCGAGGCCGTCATCACGCGCTTCTATGCAATGCACGGCGCGGCCGAGGTCTGACCGATGATGGCGCCGCGCGAGTTCCTGCGCCCCTATGTCGCAGCCTTCGCATCGCGATTCCTGCAGATGCTGCAGTACCGCACGGCGGCCTATGCCGGCTTTGCAACACAGTGCTGGTGGGGCGGCATCAAGGTGATGGTGCTCGCGGCCTTCTACAGCAGCACCGCCGCGGCCGATGCACCGATGACGCTGGCTCAGGCCATCACCTATACCTGGCTCGCACAAGGCCTGCTTGCGTTGCTGCCATGGCTCGGCGACCCGGAGGTGGCGCTGTCGGTGCGCACGGGCGCCGTGGCGTACGACCGGCTGCGGCCCGTCAACGTGTATGCGCTCTGGTTCGCGCGCTCTGCGGGCTGGATCGCGGCACGCGTGCTGCCGCGCGTGGCACTCATGGTGGCGTTCGCGGCAGTCGCGCTGCCGCTGGCCGGCCTGAGCGACTGGGCGTGGCAGCCGCCACCGAATGTCGCGGCAGGTGCCGCTTTCGTCGTGTCGTCGCTGCTCGCATTGCTCCTGTCGACTTCGCTGGTCATGCTGCTCAACATCGCGGCCGCGTCAGCATTGAACGAGCGCGGCATCAACGCGCTGGCCGCGCCTGTCGTGATCGTCTTTTCGGGCAACCTGCTGCCGCTGGTTCTGCTGCCGGACGCATGGCAGCCTCTGCTGCTCCTGCAGCCACTGGCTGGCGTGATGGACATTCCCGCGCGGCTCTACTTCGGTCAGCTCGCAGGCGCCGGGGCACTCGCCGCGATCGGCCTTCAATGCATCTGGATCGCGCTGGTGGTGGCAATCGGCCACGCATCGATGACGCGAACGATGCGCCGGCTCGAAGTGCAAGGCGGATGAATCGCATGGGCTCGATCGCATTGTTCACCCGCCTCGTCGCAGCCTCTCTGGGTGGTCAGGCGCGCTATCCGGCATCGGCGCTGATGCTCACGGTGGGCCAGTTCATCGGCACCGGCATCGAGATGATCGCGGTCTGGGCACTGTTCCACCGCTTCGGCGACGTGCAGGGCTGGCGCATCGGCGAAGTCGCGCTGTTCTACGGACTGGTGAATTGCATGTTTGCCATCGCCGATGCGCTGGGACGCGGCTTCGACACGCTGGGCACGGAGTTCCTGCGCACCGGTGCGTTCGATCGCCTGCTGTTGCGCCCACGCCCGCTGGCGTTGCAGCTCATGGGGCACGACGTGCGCATCAGCCGCCTCGGGCGACTCCTGCAAGGGCTCGCCGTGATCGCGTTCGCCACCGTGCATGCCGGCATCGCCTGGACGCCCTCTTCGATCGCGATCGCGTTGTTCGCGCTTGCTGGCGGCGTGGCGCTGTTCCTCGGCATCCTCGTGCTGCAGGGGACCCTGTCGTTCTGGACGGTCGAGAGCCTGGAGATCGCCAACATGCTGACGTATGGCGGCGTGCAGGCGGCGCAGTTTCCGGTGGCGGTGTATGCGCAGTGGTTCCGGCGCGCGCTGACCTTCGTCGTGCCGCTCGCGTGCGTTGCCTATTACCCGGTGCTTGCGATCCTCGGCAGGGACGATCCGCTGGGTGCGCCAGCGTGGGTAGGGTTCGTGTCGCCGCTCGCGGGCTTCATCTTCCTGGCCGCGGCGTTCGGCGCCTGGCGCCTCGGGCTGCGCCGCTACGCATCGACAGGCAGTTGAGGCATCAACTCCAGCCGAGCTTCGAGCCACGCTGGGTGGGCACAAAGCTCGCTACGACCTGCTCGCGAAACCACATATGCGCCGGATACTGATGTGTCCGCTCATGCCATGAGAGGCAGACTTCAAAAGGCGTCGCCTCCATCGGCATCGAGACCGTAGCCAGGCGCGCGCCAAAGCACTCCACCAGGCGCGCAGGCACCAATGCGACCATGTCCGACACTGCGAGAAGGTGCAGCGCGCTCAGGTAGCTTGGCGTCACAAAGCGGCGATTGAGCCGCAGACCCTGCGCTTGAAGATGCTTGTCCAGATCTGCGGCAAGGTAGTTGACCGCGTTGGGCATGACCACGGCGTGATCCAGCTCCGCGAATTCCGCGGGCGTCAGCGATCTGCCGACTGCCCGATGTGCGGCACGGGCCGCGCAAACCGCTTGGTCCTGAAGCAATGGTCGATGGCGCAAGTCGCTCGCGTTTTGCGCAAGCAAACCGATTGCGAAGTCGACCTCCCCATCCTCCAGGAGCCTGTTGAACTGGGTGGGGTGAACCGGATCGACAACCGTCACCCTGACGTTGGGAAATGTCGAACTGAGGTGGGCCAACAGAGGTCCCATGAAGACACTTTCCACGTAGTCGGTCGCGACCACGCGAAAGTGGTTGCGCGAGACGCGCGGGTCGAAGTCGGTGGCATGACCGAGAAGTTCGTGAGTTTCCTCGAGGATTCGGGAGGCAAGCTCACGCAACTGCACTGCCTTGCTCGTAGGAGCGAGGCCGCTCTCCCCCTTGACCAGAATTGGATCGGCGATGAAAGCGCGCAATTGACTGAGCACACGGCTCATTGACGGCTGGCTGATGGCGAGCGCATCGGCGGCGCGCGAGATGTGCGCATGATCGACCAGCGCAATGAGGCATCTGAGCAAGCGGAAGTCGAGCGTCCTGGGGTCTCGGGATCGTTTTTGCATCTACCCGCTCCTGGCTTCGATCGGATTGCCGTAGATCGGCTTCGCACCGAACTGCGTGCTGATCGCGTGCGCGACACCGCAAGCGAGCATCACCGGCACCGTGAGCTGGAACTGGTCCGTCATCTCCAGCACCATGACGATGGACATCAGCGGCGCGTGCGTCACAGCGGCCAGCACCGCCGCCATGCCCACCACCGCCAGCGCGCGCGGATCGCCGACCCACGCCACAGGCATCCACGTCGCGGCGATCTGCGCCAGCACGCTGCCGGCTGTCGCGCCGACGAAGAGCGACGGCGTGAACACGCCGCCGATGGCGCCGCTGCCCGAGCTCAGCGCTGTCGCGGCCACCTTCGCCACCAGGATCATCGCCAGCCACTGCCACACATGCTCGCCTTGAAGCACCTGCGAGACGACGCTGTAGCCGTTGCCCCAGACCTGGGGAATCGCCGCCGAGATCAGCCCCACCAGCAGGCCGCCGATGCCGAGGCGTATGGGCATCGACTTGACCCTGGAGAAGAGATCGCGCGTTTTCTCCAGCAGGCCGAGCCACACCCATCCGATGCCGCCGAACACGATCCCGGACAAGAGCGCAACGACCAGTCCCGTCGGCAGTACCGGCTTGCCCGACATGACGTACAGCGGGGTGGGCTCGATCAGCCAATAGATCAGCGCACTGGCCGTCGCGGACGCGATCAGCACCGGTGCGACCGTGCTCCGTGCGAAGAATCCCAGCGCCAGTTCGAGCACGAACACCACGCCGGCAATCGGCGCGTGATAGGCCGAGCCGATGCCCGAGGCGATACCGCAGACCATGATGGTGTTGCGCTGTTCAGGCGACATGGCCACCCAGCGCGCCAGCCATGAACTCACCCAGGCCGCGAGCTGCACCATCGGGCCCTCGCGGCCGATCGCCGCGCCCGTTCCGATCGAGAACAACGCCGACAGCGAGCGAGTGAAAGTCGTTCGATCGTTCAGATCGACGCGACCGGCACGTGCCGCCTCGATGTAGTCGAGATTGCGATCGCCGCGCGGACCTCTGGCGGCCCATCGGCCGCCCCAATGAAGCACGAGCCCCGCCACCAGCCCGCCGACGGCACAGACCGCCGCACGGTGCCAGGCAGACAACGACATGGCTGTCTCGACGAGTCCGCCGGTGTGGCCGGTCGCAAGCCACTCGACCTGCTGCGTCAGCCAACGAAAGACGATGGTCGATACGGCACCCAGTGCGCCGGCGATACCTGCCCAGATCCAGAGCTTGATTGTTTGAATTGTTGGCCTTAGCACGTCGCAATGCTAGCCGTTCGGCTCCAGGAACCGCACGCGGCCTGTCTGCAGTTCATAGACGGCACCGACGAGCTTCATCGTGCCTTCGCGCTCTCGCGCCTGGGCTTCCGGCGTCTCGCGCAAAGTCCGCACGGTGTGCCGCACATTCGCTTCCACGGCCTGATGGAGCAGCTTCGCGGGAGGCTGCGTGCCATCGAGCCCTTCGAGCGCCGGCACGATGCCCTCCAGCAGCAACTCGATCCTGCTTTTCTGCCGGGAGCCATGGAAGCGCGACCCGATGGCCGCCTCCACGGCGCCACATCCCTCGTGTCCCAGCACGACGAACAGCGGCGTGTGCAGATGCGAGCCCGCGTACTGAAGCGTGCCGAGGATGCTCGGCCCGAGCACATTGCCCGCTACGCGGATGACGAACAGCTCGCCGAACGAGGCGTCGAACACGAGTTCAGGCGGCACCCGGCTGTCGCTGCATCCGAGGATCGTCGCGAAAGGTTGCTGGCCCTTCGCCAATTCGGCCAGGACCTCTTTCTGCACCGTTGGAAAGCGCGCGCGGCCCTGAATGAATCGCTCGTTGCCTTCTTGAAGACGGGCCAGCGCTTCGGCGGCGGTGCAAGGTGGGGAGGAAGTCGACATGGTGTGGGCGGGATGCAGGGCTGACCATAGGCGCTGCGGCGCGCAGGTGTCAACTCGACGCCCGCCCATTGCGCGATCAGCCGCGCCCCTTCACCGGCAAGCGAAGCTCGCTGCCTTGTCCGCATCGCCTCCGACGTATTGCGCAGCCTGCGGATAAGGACACAGGGGCCGGCTCCGCTCCTGCCCGTCGGGCCGCTGCTGTACCGCCACGAGGGACGCCGGTGCCTTGCCTGCCTCTACCCAGTCGATGACCGCGGTCACCGCGTCGAACACGTTGGGCGCGTTCCCGTTGCCGCAGTGCTGCATGCCCGGCGCCATGAACAGGCGATAGGTGTCGTCGAGCTTGGCGGTCGCGCGACCGGCCTCCTCGTAGTAGCCGATGCTCATCATCGGATTGAGCGCCGGGTCGGCCCAGCCGTGGTACGTGATCATCTTGCCGCCACGCGCCTTGAAGGCGCTGAGGTCCGGATTGCGCGCATCCAGCATCTGGCTCATGAAGCTCGTGGCGCGATAGCCCTCGTCCAGGTTGAAGGTTCGCCAGTCGGCATCGGGACGGCTCGCGGGCTGATCCGCGAAATAGCGCAGGAAGGTCTGTGCGTAGGCGCTCTGGCGCGTCTCACCGGGTGGCAATGCCTGCGCGACCGATGCAGTGCGCGCGCCGGGCGCCGGAGGTGGTGGCGGGATGGACACGAACCACTCGGCCCATCCGCTGACGCCATTCGTGTCGGGCGCCTCCGAGCCCCAGGGCCACGCCGGGAACACGCTCTTGCCCTTGTGCTGCATGTCGGCGTGCACCGCCTCGAGCGCCGCGACCTGCGCGTCGCTGAGGCCTTGCAGATCGGTCCTGGGATTGATCCTGCATTGGCGCGGATCGCTGATCACGCCGTCCTGAAGGCCATCGATCGCATCGCACTTCGCGACGATCTGGCGGCCGATCTCCGAGAGCTGCGCGGAGGTGAAGCCCGCCTTGCTGATCAGCGGTGCATACGACACGTAGTCGTACATCGTCCCGGTGAAGTTGAGCACCGGCGCACCCGCGGCGATGCCGTCGAAGTCGGCCGGATAGCGCTGCGCGGACATCAGCCCCTGCCGTCCGCCGGTGGAGCAGCCATCGAAGTACGACTTGGCGGGCGTCCGTCCATAGAACGCCTTCGCGAGATCCTTGGACGCCTGGGCGGTCAGGTGAATCGCGCGATGGCTGTAGTCGACGAGCTTTGCGAGATTGTTCTGCGCGAACGTCCCGAGCGGCTGCGCGACCGCGTCGTGGCCGGTGTTGGTTTGCGCGGCGACAAAGCCCCGCTTCAGCGCTTCGTCACGCAGTGCCACGCGATTGGCTGCATCGATGCGTTCGCCGGCGTAGCCGCCGTTGCCGCGCATGTACAGGCGGCCGTTCCATCGCATGGGCAGCGCGACTTCGATCAGGACTTCGGGGTCGAGCATCGCGACGATGCGACAGTAGTCCGGAACGCCCTGCGCGGCCGCGACCACTTCCGACGAAAGGACCGTCATGCGCGTGCCTTCGACCGACATCACCTGCTGGCCGAGCTTTGCGCAGTCGCCCGTCGATGAAGCGACCGGGTTGCTGTAGTTCACCGCGGACTTTGCAGCGTCCCGAAAACTGCCGATGTTCTGCGCGTGCGCCGCGAAGCCCACTGCCGCAAGGCACAACGCCGGTGCCAGAGTCTTCTGCCTGATCATTGCCTTGTCTCCTTCTTGTGGTTGCTTGATGAAGGCAATGTCTATTTTTGCTCGAACTCCCGGTTCATGGTCTGCTCCGCGATGCGCCAGCCCTCGGAGAGCCGCTGCAGCTTGGCGGTGACCACCAGCACCAAGGCCGGCCCCTGCAGCGGCGCCGGTACGACGCGACGCTCGCCTGCATCGTGCCGGTAGACCGTGAGATACAGCCGTGCGTTTGCGTGAACCGCGTCCTGCGCGTCCACGATGAGGTTGGTCACCACGTGGCGGATGACTTGCGAGGTCGGGCGTCGGTGCATCTCGGCAATGATGGCTTGGCGGCCTCTCAGCGCCTTGCCAGCGCGATGCCAGACGCCGTCAGGCGTGAACAGCGCCGCCATTCCCTCGTAGTCCCATGCATCGAAGGCATCGTAGAAGCGCAGCAGGGTCTGGCCGCAGTCGCATTCGATGGCGCGCTCGACGTCACGATCCATTCCCGTCTCCTGTTTCGGGTCGGACCGCGAGCACGATCTTCCCGCTGTGGGTGCCGCTTTCCATCAGCGCATGCGCCTTGGCGGCCTCTTCAAGGGCGAACACGCTGTGCACCACCGGCTGCAGTCGAACATCGGCAAGGCGCGGCCACCAGTGGCGCTCCAGCTCTGCAGCAAGTTCCGCCTTGTAGGCGACGCTGCGCGGGCGAAGCGTCGAGCCGATGATCGACGCGCGCTTGCGCAGCAGCTTCACCACGTCGATGGTCGCTTGCGCGCCACCCATGAAGGCGATGACCGCGATCCGGCCATCCATGGCCAGTGCTTCGAGATCGCGCTCCAGGTAGGGGCCGCCGACCATGTCCAGCACGACGTCCAGCCCCATGCCGCCCGAGAAATCCATCGCGGCCGCGACGAAGTCCTCGTTGCGATAGAGCACGACCCGCTCGGCGCCGGCCTCCAGACAGTAGTCCGCCTTGGCTTCGTCGCCTGCTGTCGTCAACACGCGCGCGCCGAATGCGCTGGCCATCTGGATCGCAGTGGTCCCGATGCCACCTGCGCCGCCGTGAACCAGGAACGACTCGCCGGCCTTCAGGCGCGCGCGCACGAAGACGTTGTCCCAGACGGTGAAGCAGGTTTCCGGCAATGCCGCAGCCTGCGCCAGTGAAAGCCCAGGTGGAACCGGCAGGCAATGCGTGGCGGGGACGGCGCAGAACTCCGCATAGCCGCCGCCGGGCACGAGCGCGCAGACCGCGTCGCCGATCTGCCAACGCTGCGCGCCCGGTCCGAGGGCGGCGACACGACCGGCGACTTCGAGGCCGATGATCGGCGAAGCGCCGGGCGGCGGCGGATAGCGGCCGATCCGCTGCGCGCAGTCGGGCCGGTTCACGCCCGCATAGGCGACCTCGAGCAGCACCTCGCCTTCGCGCGGAAGGGGCCGCTCGCACTGCGCGATGCGCAGCACGTCCGGACCTCCACCGGCGCCATAGTCGACATATCGCATCGTGCTCATCAGATGTGGCGTGCAAGCTTGCGGGCCCGCTCGGCGATGCGCGCCGCGTCGGGAATGAGCGCCGCCTGCAGATGCGGCGCGGCGGGCATGCGGCAATCGTCCACGCCGAGACGCTCGACAGGCGCGGCGAGCAGGCCGAACAGCTCGGACTGCACGCGCATCCCGATCTCGGCGCCGAAGCCGCCCGTGACGTTGGCTTCGTGCACCACGAGCAGATTGCGCGTACGGCGCACGCTGCTCATCAGCGTTCGCCAGTCGAAGGGTGCGATCCAGCGTGCGTTGATGACTTCGGCATCGATGCCCTCGGCCTTCAACTCGTCAGCGGCTGCGAGCGCCTGGTGCAGCATGGGCCCCCAGGTGACGATCGTCAGGTTCGTGCCTTCGCGCGCCACGTGCGCGCCTTCCGCGCATTCGACCGGCCCGTCGATCACGACGTCCTGCGGCTCGCCGTGATAGAGCGCGCGGTTCTCGATGACGAGCGTCGGATCGTCGCAGTGGATCGCCGCGAGCAGCATCGAGTACGCGTCCTGCGCAGTCGCCGGAATGCCGACACGCAGGCCCGGCACATGGGCGTACATCGCTTCGAGGTTCTGCGAGTGCTGTGCGCACGAGCCCGGCGTGGCGCCCTGCTGGGTGCGGATGGTGAGCGGCGCCGATAGCCGGCCGGCCGACACGTAGCGCACGTTGGCGGCCTGATTGACGATCTGGTCCATCGCCACGAGGCTGAAGTCGATCCACATGATCTCCACGATCGGCCGTAGCCCCGTCATCGCGGCGCCCACGGCCGCGCCGAGCATCGCCGTCTCGCTGATCGGCGTGTCGAACACGCGCAGGGCGCCGGATTCGGCCTGCAGGTCGCGCGTGACGCCGAAGACGCCGCCGGGCTTTGCAAGGTCTTCGCCGTAGAGGATGGTCTCCGGCAGTTCGGCCAGCGCGCGGCGCAGCGCGGCATTGACGGCCTTGGCGAACGAAAGCTGCACCGTGGGGGCAGAACGCGGCGCGCTATGCATGGAGATGTTCCTTCACTGTTTCGGCATTCGCCAGCGGCGCAGCGAGGGCGGCAGCGGCCGCAGCCTCGATATGCGTGCGCGCGTCGTTCTCGACCGCGTCGAGCTCGAAAGCCGCGACACCTTCGGCCAGCAGTTGGCCGCGCAGGCGCGCGATCGGTTCGCGCTGCTTTGCCTCGGTCAGCTCGCCCTTCGGCCGGTAGCTCTGCATGTCTCCGTAGTAGTGGCCGACGAGGCGCTGCGTCATCATCTCGATCAGCGCCGGACCATGGCCTTCGCGCGCGCGCCGCGCATGGTGGGCCACGCACTCGCGCACCGCCGTGACGTCGTTGCCGTCGATGCGCTCTCCGGGCATGCCATAGGCCGCGGCACGCTTGTGGAGTTCGGCGTCGCGCACCGTGTCGGCGATCGGCGTCAGCTCGGCATAGGTGTTGTTCTCGCAGATGAACAGCACGGGCAGGTCGAGATAGGCCGCGAAGTTCATCGCTTCGTGGATCGCGCCCTGGTTCATTGCGCCGTCGCCGAATGCGGTGAGCGCCACGCGCGGCTCCTTCTTCACCCGCGCCGACAGTGCTGCGCCGCAAGCGATCGGCGCGCCCGCACCGACGATGGAGTTCTCGCCGTAGAAGCCATGGTCAGCCGCGCTGAACATCGCGGAGCCGCCGCGGCCGCGGCACACGCCGGTCTCGCGCCCGAGCAGTTCGGCGAGGATGCCTTCGGCCGGAACACCGCAGGCCATCGCCCAGCCGTGGCCGCGGTAGGTGCTGAACACGCGGTCCTCGCCCGTCAATGCGCCCCGCGCGCCGACGTAGATGGCTTCCTGGCCCACGCACAGGTGGACGGAACCCTGAATGGTCTGCTGCTTGCGCAGTTCGGTGATCTTTTCTTCGAGCAGCCGGATGCGGTGCATCGCGGCGAGGTCGGCAAGCGCCTGCCCGGTATCGATGGAGGTCATGAGGAGTGTCGTGATGGATGGATTCAGCGTCGCTGGCAGTACTTGGTCGCGAGCGCGTCCGCACCGCGCACCATGAGACCCAGGTCCGAACCGAGGATGACCATGGTGGCGCCGGCTTCGATATAGCGTTGGCAGTCCGGGTCGCCGGCCAGCACACCCGAAGGCTTGCCCAGCGCATGCGCGCGGCGGATGCCCGCCTCGATCGCGGCGACGACCTCGGGATGGCCTGGCTGTCCCAGGTAGCCCATGTCGGCCGACAGGTCGGTGGGCCCGAAGAACAGCAGGTCCACACCGTCGACAGCGCAGATCTCGTCGAGGTTGCGCAGGCCTTCTTTGCTCTCGATCTGCGCAAGCACGCAGGTGTTGTCGGCGGCTTCGGTGAAATAGGCCTTGTCGCGCCCGTAGCGCGTCGAGCGCATGGTGCCGCCCATGCCGCGCACGCCGCCGGCCGTCGGATAGCGCGTGTATCGCACCGCCTCCCGTGCAATGGCGGCGGTATGGACATTCGGCACCATCAGCGCGTCCACGCCGAGGTCAAGGTAGTGCTTGAAGGCCGCGAGGTCGAGCCCCGTGACGCGCACCACGCTTGCGGTGCCGCTGCCGTGCAGCGCAGCCAGCTGGGCGTGCAGCGCGGGCGTCGTAGATGGCGAGTGCTCGACGTCGAAGCACATGTAGTCATAGCCGCTACCGGCCAATGCTTCGGCGGTCTGCAGCGCGTTGGAAACGACGAACAGGCCGAACTGCGGCTCGCGCGCGAGCACGCGTGCCTTGAAGGTGTTTCGCATGAATCTCTCTCCTTTTATTCGGGTTGGACACCGGCCTGCTTCTGGATCGCGGTCCAGCGCGGCAGGTCGGCGCGCATTTGTGCGGCGAGTTCCTCGGGCGTGCTGCCGGCAAGCTCCACGCCGTCGCTCTTGTATCGGTCGCGCAGCGCGGGCTGCTTGAGGATGTCGTTGATCTCGGTCGACAGGCGGTCGACGATCGGCTTGGGCGTGCCCGCCGGCGCGAAGATCGCGAACCAGAACGATGCGTCATAGCCCGGCACCGTCTCCGCGATCGCGGGGATGTCGGGCGTGCCGCTTGCGCGCTTGGCGCTGGTCACGCCCAACACGCGCAGCTTGCCGCCGCGCACTTGCGGCAGCGAGGACGTGCCGGCGTCGAACAGCGCCTGGATCTGCCCGCCGATCAGGTCGGTCACGGCAGGCACGCTGCCTTTGTAGGGCACGTGCAGCATGTCCACGCCAGCAGCGGCCTTGAACATCTCGCCGGAGAGATGCAATGAGCTGCCGGTACCGATCGAGCCGAAGCTCACCTTGCCGGGGTGGGCCTTGGTGTAGGCCACGAATTCCTGCACGTTCTTCACCGGCATGGACGGATTCACCACGAGGTACAGCGGCGTGCTGAAGAACATCGACACCGGCGCGAAGTCCTTGAACGGGTCGTACGACATCGCCTTGTGCGAATAGACATTGAGCACGAGGCTCGACAGGCTGCCGAGGAACAGCGTGTAGCCATCCGGCGGCGACTTCGCGACGACGTCGGCGCCGATCATCTGGCTCCCGCCGGGGCGGTTGTCGATGATCACCGGCTGGCCCAGACGCACGCCAAGCTGCGTGCCGAGTTCGCGCGCCAGCGTGTCGCCGATGCCGCCCGGCGGATAGGGAACGACCAGCCGCACCGGCTTGGTCGGATAGGCCACCTGAGCCGATGCGCATGCCGCACCTGCTGCGAGCATCAGCACGCCCGCCAGCCGCAGGGCGCCCTGCAGGAATGGTTTCATCGTTGTCTCCTTGGTTGTTGTGATGGTGAGCCGATCGCGCGCCGGTATCAGCCCGTTGGGGGCCGCGTTCCCCGGCCCTCGGCGTCACCGAATCGCTCCACCATGACTTCGTCGAGCGGCTTGGAGCGATGCGCGACCCAACCGCCCGAATGGACCGCATAGGCCTCCGGATGCGAAAGCGCCTTTGGCGCAACGCCGCTCATCGAGTCGCGCACCTGTTGCAGCAACACGCGGCGCGTGCGCACGACACCGATGTCGGTGGCCCCCAGGTGTTCGCGTGTGCGGTCCGCAATCGGCCCCTGGCTGTCCTGGATCGCCGCGTCCTGCTCGGAGACACCCTGGATGCCGGTGAAGCTGTTGTGCTTCTGATCCTCGCGATCGATCAGGTAGTCGTTGCGGATATTGCGCAGCGGAACGTAGTGCTCGTCGACCGCCGCATGCACGGTGTGGCCGCCCTTCGCCATGGCGATCTCCTCCGCTGTGAGCGGGCGATCCGGATTCCAGGTGTAGGTATAGATCCAGCAACTGGTATCGCTGACCGGCACGAAGGTCTGGCCGTGGTAGTTCTCGCCCGGGAATGCGCTCGGCGCCAGTGCATGGTTGGGCGAGAGGAAGTGCGTGATGCGCCAGTACAGGTCTTCGCCGTCCGCCGCGCGCGCAGCGCCGAGCACGAGCCCGCTTGCGAATTCCTCCACGCTGAACTTCGGCATCGGGTCATCGCGTACCCAACGGAAGCGGTCGTTGCGCACCGCCTGCGCGCCGAGCGCCGCGTGCTTGAGCCGTTCGACGGCGGCTTTCTCGTCCATCTCCTCGGTGCCGAGGATCATGTGCAGGAACGAGAAGTGCGCCGTGTCGACCGCCCCTTCCACGCATTGCAGCCAGTTGCAGTCCTGCCACTTCTTGCTCACGTAGCGGTGCGTGGGCGGCACCAGCGCGAAGGCCATCATCGGCAGGGGCGGTGCCTCGGCCTCGTCGCCCATGTAGGCCCAGATGTAGTCGCCCCACTCCTGCGTGCGATAGGCCTTGATGCGGATGCGCTCCTTGTAGGGCGAATCGGGCGGCGCGGTCGGCAGGTCGACGCACTGGCCGGTGGTGTCGAACTTCCAGCCATGGAAGACGCAGCGCAGGCCGCAGTTCTCGTTGCGTCCGTAGTAGAGGTTGGCGCCGCGATGCGGGCACACCGGCTCGACGAGGCCCACCTTGCCGGTGGTGTCGCGGAAGGCTAGCAGGTCTTCGCCCAGCACCTTGACTTTCTTGGGCGGGCAGTCCGGCTCGGGGAGCTCGCTCGACAGCAGCACGGGCATCCAGTAGCGGCGAAGCAGGCCGCCCATCGCCGTTCCGAGCCCTGTCAGCGTGAGCAGGTCGTTGTCTTCTCGGCTGAGCATCTGTGGTCTCTTGTCTCGTGGGTTTGGGGTTCGATGCAGTGTGAAGGAGGCGTGCCAGAGCGCCTCACTCCGTTTCGACTATCTGAATAGAATTCGGATATGCTGAATTCACGCAAGGGCACGCGGCTCGGCGCTTCTGGCGATGTCGTTCCCAACGCGTACCAGACCAACCACGAGCCGGCCGACCTCGAATACAACCAGAGCGTCGCCAGCGGCGCCGATGACCGGCAGTTCGCAACGACGCTGGCGCGCGGGCTCGAGATCCTTCGCAGCTTCAGCGCCGTGCGCCCCGTGCTGGGCAACAAGGAACTGGCAGACGAGACCGGGCTGTCGCGCCCGACGATCTCGCGCTTCACCTACACGCTCGTGAAGCTCGGCTACCTGCGGATCGATCTGGCCACCGGCAAATACCGGCTCGGCCCGGCCGTGATCTCTCTCGGCTACCCCCTGCTCGCGACGCTGGCGCTGCGGCAGACCGCACGTCCGCTCATGAACGAACTGGCGCGCAAGACCCGGAGTTCCGTGTCGATGGGCATCCGCGATCGGCTGAGCATCGTGTACGTCGAGACGAGCCGGGCCAGCGCGCCGTGGTCCGCGCAGCTCTCGGACATCGGCCTGCGCTATCCCATCGCATCGACGGCCATCGGCCATGCCTACGTCGCAGGGCTCGACCCGGCATCGCGCGAGGGCCTGCTGAATGAGATCCGCGTGCATACGCCGACGACCTGGTCACGCTATGGGGAACGGCTTCGCGCGGTGCGCGAAGAGCTCACGCGCAAAGGCTTCTGCAGCAGTTACGGTGAACAGCACCCCGACTACCACGCAGTGGGAGTGCCTTTCGGCACGACCGGTGACGGCGAGGCCGTCGTCTTCAACTGTGTCGCCCAGATAGACGTGGCTTCACGCGCTGCGGTCGAAGAGACCCTGGGTCCTCAGCTCGTGGCAATGGTCGAACAACTGCGCAACGCTTCAGGGCGCTGAAGGCTCAGGCAGCCACCGGCGCCCCGACCAGTCCATAGAGGTCCTTCGGATCGTCCGCTTCGGGCAGTAGTTCGATGCGCTCGCCGATCCCCAGCGCCATCGCCTGGTCGCGCATGAACCCGAGCGCCGCGAAGTCCTCCAGGGCGAAGCCCACCGAATCGAACAACGTGACTTCCGCCTCGCTGCTGCGCCCGGGCACGACGCCGGCGAGCACGCGCCAGAACTCGGTCACCTTGAAGTCGGCGGGCATCTGCTGGATCTCCCCTTCGATGCGCGATTGCGGCTCGAACTCGACGAATACCGTCGCCACTTCGACCACGCCGCGCGCCAGCTCGGTCTTGCCGGGGCAGTCGCCGCCGACCGCATTGATGTGCATGCCCGGCTCGATCATCTCCGGCGTGAGGATGGTGGCGTTCGCTTTGTCGGCGGTCACCGTGGTCACGATGTCGACGCCGCGCACCGCATCGGCAGTGCTGTCGAAGATGCGCAACTGCATGCCCTGTCCGTGCAGATTGGCGGTACTTTGCGCACTGCCCCGAGACGGTGAGCAAGCCTGGCAATCGCTGAGCAGTAGCGCGGTCGGCCGCCAGGACTGCCACCGGTTGGCTCAACCGTCGCGCAGCACGATCGTCACCAGCGCCGACGCATCCGATTCGGCAGAAACGTCGTGCATCTCGTCACCCTGGAGAAACAGGATCTGGCCTGCCTCGAGTCTTCGGGCGCCACTGTCGAGGCCGACGATCATCGTTCCCTCGATGCAATGGATGGTGATCTCGCCGGGCACCTTGTGCGGCGGCAGCTTCCGGCCGGCGCGCAGCACCAGACGCATGACTTCGAGTTGACGGGACTTGAAGATCGCCTGCGTCTTCTGATCGGCAAGCGCTGAGCCGAAGGGACGGACATCGCGAGGTTCGCCGGGAGCTGCGTGTTCGAGTGCCATGCTGAAGTTCCTTCGAGATCGCGTCGGATGGCTCCCAGGAGTCACTCCGTGGGCGTGCCGGCCTTTCGTGCATAGAAGACCGACACCTCCTCGATTTCCTGGTCGGTCATCGAGCGGGCCACATTGCGCATCTGCGCTTCGGAGTCGTTGCCGCGCTGGCCCGACCGGAACGCCTTGAGCTGCTGCTCCAGGTAGAGCTTGGGCATGCCCTCCAGCCACGGTGCGCCGAACTTCTGGTCGATGCCGCCATGGCACGAGACGCAGGGCGCGATGTTGCGCAGCGGCGCGCCGACTCTTACGAGCGCGGGGAGCGCCTCGTCGTAGGTCGTCGGCGACGTCCGTGCCTTTGGCAGGTAGGCGTAGTAGGCCGCCAGGTCGGCGATGTCCGCATCCGACAGATTGGTGGCGAGCGCGACCATGATCGGACTGCTCCGCTTGCCGCTGCGGTAGTCCATCAGTTGCTTGATGATCACCTCCGGGTACTGGCCGGCGAGATTGGGCGCATCGGACGTGCTCATCCCCTGCGCGCCGTGGCACATCGTGCAGTTCAGCGCCAGCGTCGCACCGCGTCCGATGGCCTGCCGCGAGCCTTCCTTGCCCATCGCGCGGTCGAGCACCACGTCCGTCGCGGTGGGGGCTTCACGCGGCGGTGCGCCGAAAGACCAGTCGCTGGGCACCCCCGCTGCGCGGCAGATGCTCGCCCAGAGCCCCTTCGCGCTGAAGTCGCTATGCACGGAAGGCAGCAGCACGAAGCCCACCAGGAACGCGCCCACGGTGAGGACGATGAGCCAGATCACGCTCTTTCGGAACCAGGGGTTGCTCCAACCCGGCACGCCGTGGACTTTCATCACCGGCTCCCGATGGGTATGACCGGCACGGACGCTTCCTTCAGCGAAGCCAGTTGCACGATCGGATAGCCATAGTTGACGATCGTGAGGCCGATCATCATCGCGAGCCAGAGGCCGAAGCCGTTCAACGCCACCGGCGTGTGCGCCACCGGATGCGCCGTGCGGCTGAAGGTGAAAGGCGCCACGACCGTGCCTTCCTTCTTGCGCGCAGTGGCAAGCGTGTACACCAGCAGGATGCCCGACGCGAGCAGGATGAATCCGCCGATCGCCGACATGGTGACCGTCCACGCCTGCGGCTGCAGGTCAGGATGCGTGTAGTCGTAATAGGCCATGCGCCGCGGCATGCCGAGCAGGCCGACGAGGTGCCACGGCATCGACAGCACCAGCATCCCGACGAACCACAGCCAGATCTGCGTCTTGACAAGCGCCGGCGACAGCGGCGCGCAGCCGGTGAGCTGCGGCCACAGCTCGTAGGCGATCATGAAATACATCAGCACGATCGCGCCGGCGAAGATCAGGTGGAAGTGCCCCGTGACCCACTGCGTGTTGTGGATCGTCTCGTTGAGCTGGTAGCTCATGTTGATGATGCCGCCCGCACCGCCGAAGCCCAGCATGATGAAGGAGAAGGTCACCGCCAGCATCATCGGGTTGTCCCACGGCAGCGTCTTGAGCCAGCCGAAGGTGCCCTGGCCGCCGCGCAGCCGGCCGGCGATCTCGACCGACGCCACGATGGTGAAGACCGTGAGCAATGTCGGCACCGACACCATCGCGGTCATCACCGCATGCACGAACTTGAAGCCCGCGCCCACCTGCGGGTCCGCGAAGAGGTGATGGATGCCGATCGGCATCGAGAACACGAGGAAGAGCACGAAGGCCACGCGGCCCATCGTGTCGCTGTAGAGCCGGCCGCCGATCGCGCGCGGCACGATCGTGTAGAACGCGATGTACGAAGGCATCAGCCAGAAGTAGACGATGGCATGCAGCGTCCACGAGAAGAACACGCGCGCCAGGCCGGCGTTGATCGTGTCGGTGAGCCCGAGTGAAGCCGGCAGGATCAGCACCAGCACCTCGATCGCCGCGCCGAGCGATGTCCACGCCCACAGGTAGGCACCGGCCACGTTGCCGAACATCGCCAGCGGAATGGGCTCGCCGGGGTTCTGCTTCTTCCAAGCCCGCAGGTTGATGGACATGAGCGCCACCCAGATCCACGAGCCCACGACCACCAGCACCACGCCGAGGTAGTAGAACGGGCTCGCGAGCATGGGCGGGTAGAAGGTATAGAGCACCGAGGCCTTGCCCAATGCCATGGTCACGGCCGCCATCGCGGTGCCGACGATCACCAGCCAGAAGCCGGCCCACGCCCAGCGCATGCCGATCAGCGGCTTCTTCAGCGCGAGTTCGGAGATCGCATAGCCGAAGCCCATCGCGACCAGCGTCGGCAGCACGTAGGCCATGACCGTGCCGTGGGCGGTAACAGACCGGTAGTAGTGCTCGGGGTTGTTGATCCACGTCGAGAGCGGGCTACGGATGTACATCTGCCACGCACCCAGCACCAGCGCGCCCAGAAAGGCGACGAAGGCCACCCAGAAGTGGGCCAGGATGAGTTTTCTAGCGTGCAACACAACTGAGCCTTTCACCCGGCCGGGCCTTGGCCATGAACTCGTCGCGTGGCAGCACCTGCACGCGTGCCCACATGGCCTCGTGCCCGGTGCCGCAGTACTCGTGGCACGGCATCAACTGCTCGCCGGTGCGGCTGAACGACGTCGTGAAGGTCGCCACGAAGCCCGGTACGACCATCGTGTTGGCGTTGGTGCGGCCGATGATGAATCCGTGGATGGCATCCGTCGCCGTCGCGCGAAAGGTCACGGGCGTGTCGGCCGGCACCACGATGCATTGCGGCTCGAACGAATACTGCTGCGCGATGAGGCGGACGACCACCTTGTCGCCCGCTTCGATGGCCGTGCCCAGATTGCGTTCGACGAACTCGCCGCGCAGATGGAGCGTTTTCACATCCACGGTCTCGACGCGCGACGGCGGCATCGTGGCCCAGTGCAGGCCGGTGACGACCATCATGAGCATCAGCACCGCGATGATCGCGCCGACGATCCACGTCCAGCGACGCTCCGCCGCGACGGCAATGGCCTCGGAGTCATGCGAGGGCATGGTGGCGCTCATTGCACCGCCCCCCGCGGCAGGTACACCGCGAAATAGAAGATGAAATAGATCGCCACGACGATGGCGGTCGCGATGCCCGCGACCGCGAACGCACCCATCGGCCCGCGGCGCACGATGTCGTCGACGCGGCGGTCTTCCTCTTGTTCATCGATGCTGGACATGGCTTGGCTTCCTCACTCGGGCAGCAGCTTGCGAAGTTCGCTGATCTGGGATGCGTCGACCGGCGTGCCGCTGTTCTCCCATGCCACGCGGATGTAGGTCACCACCGCCGCCACTTCGTCGTCGTCGAGGATGTGGCTGAAGGGCGGCATGCCGTGCGGACGCGGGTTCTTGCGTGTGCCTGGCGCATAGCCGCCATTGAGCACCATGCGGATCGAGTTGACGGGCGACGCCATCGTGATCGACTGGTTGCCCGCCAACGGCGGGAACGACGGCGGATGCCCCTTGCCCTCTTCGCCATGGCACATCGCGCACTGGGTGCTGTAGATCTTGCGACCCGTCTCCATCACGTTCGGGCTCACGAGGCGGGCCTGGCTCGTCGGCGGTGGTTCGGAGTCACGCTGCGGCAAGGCCTTGAGATATACCGCCATGGCACGCACATCCTCGTCGCTGAGGTACTGCAGGCTGTTGTAGACCACTTCCGCCATCGGCCCGTAGGTAGTGCCGCGATGCGAGACGCCGACCTGCAGCAGGTCCGCGATTTCCTGGATCTCCCAGTTGCCGAGGCCCGCTTCGCGGTTGGAGGTGAGCGACGGCGCATACCAGTTCTGGTTCGGGATCATGCCGCCCTCGAAGGCCTTCGATTCGCTCGATCCGCCCAACGCATTGATCGCCGTGTGGCACATCGCGCAATGGCCGAGCCCCTGCACGAGGTACGCACCGCGGTTCCATTCGGCGTTCTGCTTCGGATCGGGGACGAACTCGCCTTCCTTGAAATAGAGCGTCCGCCATCCAATCAGCAGGTCGCGGTTGTTGAACGGGAACTTGAGTTCGTGCGGCCGGTTCTGCTGGCGCACCGGCGTGACCGACATCAGGTACGCAAAGATGGCGTCGCTGTCCGCGCGTGTGACCTTGGTGTAGGAGGCAAAGGGCATCGCCGGATAGAGCAACGTGCCGTCCTTGGAGATGCCCGTGTGCATCATCCGGTAGAAGTCGTCGGGGGTCCAACGCCCGATGCCGGTCTCGTCATCGGGCGTGATGTTGGGCACGAAGAGCGCGCCGAAGGGTGTTGGCATCGCCCGGCCGCCCGCGAACGGCTTGCCGGTCGGCGCCGTGTGGCAGGCCACGCAGTCGCCGGCGCGCGCGAGGTATTCGCCGCGGTTGATGATCTCGGTGGTCGCGTCCTTCGGCGCCGTCGCGGCACGGCCCGCTTCGGGCAGCGCGGAGGGCCGCAACCACCACAGGACCGCAGCGCCCGCCAGCGCCAGCACCACGAGCGCGAGAAAGATCCGGAATGCCAGCTTCATGGCCGTCCTTGCTGGCTGCCGCACGCCAGGGGCATGCGGACGAGGTTGGCCGGTTCGGGCGACGGGTCCTTGGGCGCGCCCTGCTGCGACAGGAAGGCTGCCACGGCGTTCATGTCCGCGTCACTCAGGCGCGTGGCTACGCGCTTCATGCAGTCGGGTTCGGCCGCATGGCGCTCACCGACACGCCAGCGCGTGAGCTGGGCCACCACATAGGTCGGCCGCAATCCGACGAGGCCGGGAATGCCCGGCTCCATCCCGGTCAGCCCGACCCCATGGCAGGCGACGCAGGCGGGAATGCCCTTGCCGGAGTCGCCGGCCGCCACCAGCGTGGCACCCCGTCGCAAGGTCTCCGGGTCGGCCTTCATCGCTTCACCCGGCGCGAACGGAGGCCGCTGGCTCGCGAAGTGCTGTGCGATCTCCTTCAGGTAGGCATCCGGCAGATACGCGACGAGGTAGTTCATCGGCGCGTAGTGCCGCGTGCCGTCACGAAACGCCACGAGCTGGTTGTACAGATAGCCCGCAGGCTTGCCGGCGATGCGCGGGAAGTAACCGTTCTCAGTACCTTGGCCGCTCTGGCCGTGGCAGGTCACGCAGCCCTGGACGCGGGCCTCCATCGAATCGACTTCCTTGAACGATGGCGTCGCGCCCGTCTGCGCCAGCGCGGGCACGCCGGCGCTACCCCAGGTGATCGCCGCTGCTGCCCCAACCGTTCGCAAGGCAGACGAACAGCGGATGACGCGAAACTTCATCGTGGCCCTCCTGTTCGTTGGTGTTGATACGACTGAAAGACCGAGAGCGAGCGGGGGTGATCGTAGCCACGGCTACGTCGGTGTGCAAGGTGCGGCCGGGTCACCCCGGTGTTGTTCTCGACGCCTTGAATGCAGCCTTCACGCAAGCGACGAACGCCTGCGCCACGGCCGATTGCGGCATGTTGGCGTGGCGCACGACATACACCGGATGCGTGGGCCCACCGCGCAGTGGCCGGAAGCACAGTTCCTTGCGGTTCCAGGCGCGCGCGGTGAGCTCGTCGACCACCGCGACGCCTGCGCCGCAGGCCGCCAATGCGCATGCAACCTGGCCGGAGCGCACTTCGATCTGGGCCGGTGGCAAGCGCTTGCTCCGCGCCCACTGCGCTTCGATCAGGCGGCCCTGTGGCGTGTCCGCACTGAAGGCAATCAGCCGCTCGCCCGTCACGTCTCGCAGGCTCACGCTTTTCTTCTCCGCGAACGGATGGTCGCTTCGGAAGACGCACGCCATCGACCAGCTTCCGACCTCTTCGCTGACCAGGAGCGCATGATCGATCGGCAAGGTGGAGATCGCAATGTCCGCCTCGTTGCGCGCCAGCTGCCCCACCATCTCGCGCACAAGTTGCGTCTCCATGTAGATGCGCGCGGTCGGGAACTTCGCAGCCAGCGTCGACACCGCGCGCGGCACGATCTCGAGCGCGGTGCTTGGGCTCGCGAGGATGCGCAGCGGAAGCCCGCCGCCGGCCTGCAGGTCGCGCGCCCGCTCCTCGATGCGTCGCACGCCCCGGTAGACGCTTTCGACTTCGGCATAGAGCGCCTGCGCTTCTGGCGTGGGCCGCAGCTTGCTCCGGCCACGCTCGAAAAGCTTCAGCCCCAGCTGCAGCTCGATGTGGCCGAGCATGCGGCTGATGCCGGGTTGCGACACATGCAGGAGCCGCGCGGCATCGGTGACCGAGCCCGCAAGCATCACGGCACGAAATACCTCGATCTGGCGCAGGTTCATGTTGATGGAGCGTTGAATAACACGATGTTATAGGTGTCTCGAATTTTGGTATTTGCCGATATACCGGGCCGCGCCCATCATCGGCCCGACTGCAACCTGGAGACAAAGCCAAATGACGTTCAATCTCAATCGCCGCGCGATGCTGGCGCTGCTGGCCGCGGGTGCCAGCGTCCGTGCCTTCGCGGCCGATTCCTGGCCGACCAAGCCGGTCCGGATCATTGTTCCCTTCGCGCCCGGCGGCGGTGCGGATTCGTCGGCGCGGGTCCTGGCCGATCAGTTTTCCCCGAAGCTCGGCCAGAGCGTGATCGTCGAGAACAAACCCGGCGCGGGCAGCGCGATCGGCGTCATCGCCGCGGCGCAAAGCAAGGATGGGCACACGCTCCTGATGGCGAGCAACAGCATGGTCATCAATCCATCGCTCAATCCGCAGATCGGGTACGACCCCTTGCGGGACTTCGATGCGGTGGGCATGGTCTCGGCGCAACCGCTCGTCCTCGTGGTGCCGGCGAGTTCCAACATCAAGACCCTGCAGGACCTGATTGCTCAAGCCAAGGCGCACCCTGGCGAGCTCGCGGCCGGCAACAGCGGCAACGGCACGCTCGCGCACATCGCCTCGGAAATCTTCGCGAGCGAAACCGGCGTGCAGATCACGCCCGTGGCGTACAAGGGCGAAAGCGCCCTGCTGCCGGAGCTGATCAGCGGTCTGGTGGCGTTCGGCTTCCTGAACCTGCCCAGCGTTGCGCCGCATATCAAGTCGGGTCGCATCAGGGCGCTGGCCGTGTCCTCGCCGCAGCCTGTTCCGGAGCTTCCGAATGTTCCGACGCTGCGCTCGCTGAAGCTCCCTGCGCTCGAAGTCCAGGGCTGGGCTGCGCTTCTTGCGCCCAAGGGAAGCATTCCATCGGAAGGCCTCGCCAAGCTCGAAGGCCTGCTCACGCAGGCTCTGGCGTCCGAGACGGTGAAGACGCGCTTTGCTTCGCTGAACGTCTCGCCGATGGTGATGAACCGGCAGGCGACGACCCAGTTCCTCCAGGCGGAAACCACGCGATACGCGAGCGTGATCAAGGCGCGAAACATCAAGGCGGGGTGATGCGGTGACCGATCAGCCCTTCTCTTCGGAACGCCCCGAGATCGCGCAACTGGACACCGACGTCCTTGTCTGTGGCGGCGGCGTGGCGGGCACGATGGCGGCCGTGGCCGCTGCGCGTCGCGGTGCGCGCGTGATCCTGCTGGAGCGCTACGGCTTCCTCGGCGGCAACGCGACCGCCGGTGCCGTGGCGCAGTTCAACAGTTGGCAGACGGCCAACGGCCGTCGCGTGGTGGCAGGGCTCGCGCAGGAGGTCGTCGACCGGCTGCGCGAATACGGCGCCGCCGCCGAACACCAGGTCTTCGTGATGTCGACCGGCCACCGGATGGATCGCGTCGAGTACGCACCCGAAGTGCTCAAGCTCGTGCTGGACGACATGGTGCGCGACGCCGGCGTGCAGCCGCTGCTGCATGCGAACCTGCTGGATGTGTCGCGCCAGGGCACGCGCATCGATTCGGTCCGCGTGCTGACGAAGGGCGGCGTCGTGCGCGTTCGCCTCCGCGTGCTGGTGGACACCTCGGGCGACATGGATGCCATGCGGCAAGCCGGCGCACAGTTCCTGCCGCTCGACGATGGCGAGTCGCTTCAGCCCGCGACCATGATGTTCCGCTTCGGCCC
The DNA here is from genome assembly GCF_014192575.1 of Variovorax sp. Sphag1AA. GTDB lineage: Bacteria > Pseudomonadota > Gammaproteobacteria > Burkholderiales > Burkholderiaceae_C > Variovorax. The sequence goes on from NZ_JACHYC010000007.1 coordinate 45,966, forward strand.
GATCGACTTCGCGCGCTTCGATGCGCTGTCGCCATCGGAAGTTGCCGCGCTGGCTCGCAAGGGCTACGAAGAGAAGGCGCTCGCTCGCGCTGCGCTGCACGTGGCGCGCGATCCGTATTCGCAGGACGGCTGGTTCAACATCAGCCGCCTCGCGATCGACGCGACCGACGCGATGGCCCTGGGGCGGGCGGAGATCGAAGGCCGGCGGCAAGCCTGGAGTGCCGCGCAGTATCTGCGCGCCCAGGTTCCCGGCTGCGAGTCAGGCCGCCTGCTCGCTTTCGGCACGCAGGTCGGTGTGCGGGAGACGCGCCGGGTGCTCGGCGACCACGTGCTCACCGCCGAGGACCTGCTCGCGCCGGTCGATTTCGACGACGCGGTCGCGGCGGGCGCCTATCCGATCGACATTCATCCTGCAGCGGGCGGCGAGCTGGTGTATTCGGCGCTCGGCGATGACCATGCCTATCAGATCCCCTATCGCAGCCTGTGCCCCGTGGGATTGGACAACGCATTGGTCGCCGGGCGCGGCATCTCCGCGACGCACCAGGCTTTGGCCGCCATCCGGGTGATGACGATTTCGATGGCCGTCGGTCAGGCGGTCGGTACGGCAGCAGCGCTCATCACGCGCGAAGGGTCCGACTCCAGCACTCGCGGGATCAGCACGGAGGGGCTTCGCGAAGCGCTTCGGCGCGATGGCGCGTGCCTCTCGTAGATCGGCGCGCCCTCAAGCCTTCGACGCCGGCTCGCCGAGCGAAAGCATCAACCGGTTGGCCCAGTTGAAGAAGGCCGCGCCGTGGATCACGTCGGAGATCGCGAGGTCGTCCAGCCCGACCGCACGCAGGCGCTCGACATGCTCGGTGCCGAACGCCGCCGGCGTGGCGGACAAGGCCACTGACGCCGCGACGATCGCATCCCACCGCTCGTCGATGGACGTCCCCACGCCTTCGTCCAGCAACCGTTGCACTTCGGCGGTCCGGTGCGAGAAGTGCGAAGCGAATCGCGCGTGAACCGACGCGCAGTAGATGCAGCCGTTGTAGCGCGACGTGGCCGCGGCCGCGAGCTCGCGTTCCGCGCGCGGCAGGCCCGCTTCGGGGTTGTAGAAGATGTCCTTGTCCGTTCGCGTGCGCGCGCCGAGGATGCCCGGGTCGCGCGCGAGCAGCATGAAGTACGGCGACTTCGCGCGCGATGCGTCGACCAGTCCGTCGAAATGGCGCTGCGTGAGATCGCCCTCCGGGAGCGGCTCCAGCCACGGCAGCCATTCGAGTTCCTGTTGCGTGAAAGCGTTGGGCGGGACGTTGGCGGGGTGAGAAATTGTCGATGTGGTCATGGGGTATCTCGCAAGACCTGCAACCCCGCCGCGACGCGCAGTTGGTAGGCGAGGAAAGCGACGAGCTGGGACAGGGTGACGATGTCGGTGGTCGACCAGCCGGCATCGAGCAGCGCCTGCAGATCCTTCGCATGCGCATCACGCGGATGGAACACGAGCAGGTGCGCATGCGCGAGCGCGGCCGACAGGCGCGGACCCAGCCGCCGGGCGAGCGGATCGCCCACCCGATAGACGAGGCCGGGAACATCCTCGACCGTCAGGCGGCCCTCCGGATAGCGGCCATAGGGCCCTGATGAATCAACGGCGGCCGCTTCGGTCACCAGCGCATCGGCGAGGCCGCGATCGCCGCCGCTTCGCGCAAGACCCTCCGCATAGAACGCGGTGGCCTGTGCCTGCCGATGCAGGGCCGACACGAAGACTGCGACGGCAAAGCGCTCCTGCAGCGTGAACTCGCCCTGGAGCGGAAGCGACGGCTCGAAGAGCGCGAAATAGCTGTTCTGGCCATGCAGCCTTGCCTGCGCGCGGCGGGCGCGGATCGTGTCGATGGCATGTCCCGGCGGGATGCCGGTCAGCTGGTCGATCACATCGGGAGTGGTGGATGAGGTCATGCAGCGAGCGTTTGAGAGAGTTCGTTGGAGGCAGGCGCACGGTCTTGCCGCGACCAGCCGAGTGCAGGTGCGACTTCGGTGGCGATCAGCTCGATGGAGCGCAGGATGAGCGGGTGCGGCGGGTCGACCGAATGCACCTGGAACACCATGTCGGTCACGCGGTCCAGCGTGCGATCGGCCTTGAGCGAGGCGATCACGTCGTCGGGGGTGCCGACATGCACGTCGTAGCCTACGATGAGCTCCTGCAGCGTTGCATCGGTGCCGGGGCGATTGGCATCGGCCAGGCGTGCGACGTTGCGGCGCAGGCCGAGTTCGGCCAGGCGAAGCGCCTCCTCGCGATCGTCGGCGACGAAGACTGAGCGCGATCCCATGATGCGTGGCGAACGCCCCGCCGGCAGGTTTGCAAGGTAGGTGTCGATGATCGGGTCCTGCAGGTCGGCCAGGGACGCCTGCGGCGCACCATCGGGTCGTGGCTGGGTCCTCGACAGCATCAGCCCGTCGCCCGCAGCGCCGGCCCGGGCGCCGCCGTTCACGGTGAAGCTGGCCTGCCAGATGCGGTCCAGCAGTTGCGGCGACGACGGATAGATGCGCGCACCGCCGTCGAGCGCGCGGCCGGACCAGGCTTCGCGCACCAGCGCCAGATGGCGCGCGAACACCTCGGCGCGCTCTTCGCTCACCAGTCCGAATGCCTGGAAAGCCGAAGGCGTACCGCCGGTGCCAACACCGAATTCCAGCCGGCCGCCCGACAGCAGATCGAGCACCACCGCGTCTTCGGCAACGCGCACGGCGTTCTCGAGCGGCAGGGTCACGACGCCGGTGCCAAGGCGGATGCGGCTCGTGCGCGCTGCCGCATGCGACAGGAGCACGAATGGCGACGGCAGGCCGCCCTCGCTTTCGTTGAAGTGGTGCTGCGCCACCCAGGCGGAATCGAACCCGAAGGCTTCGGCGTGGACGATCTGCTCGACGGCCATCCGATAGCGTTCGGCGGCGGGTGCGTCGTCCAGGACGCGGGTGAAAAATCCGAGGCGCTTGCCAGTGGATGTGGATGTGGATGTGGATGTGCTTGCCATGTTGTCAGGCCGTGGCGGTGTCGGCGAGCGGTGCCTTGGCAACGGCCGGCGCGGTGGTTGCGTCGAGCTCGATGCTGGCGCCGTGGGTCAGCCCGAGGTCGAGCGCGCCCGTCGTGGCGGCAGTGTTGGCCGAGGTGCGAAGCACGATGGCAAATGGGCCCTCTCCGCGCGCCGCGAGCCGCAGTTCCAGCGGGTCCTGCGCGGTGTCGGCATCGCCCCGTGCATCGCGCGGCGAAGACAGAACGATCGTGTTCTCGCCGAGCGTGACCAGCGCCAGTCGGCTCTGCGCCCCCGGCAAATTGACGGCGCGCCCGACGTGCGTGTCCACAGCATCGGGGCCCAGGAGTGCGCGGTAGCGCGCTACGGTCGCGTCGAGGTCGCGTACCGCAATCGCAAGACTCGCAACACCGGTCACACCGTTCGGATGGCGACGTGCGTTTCCTTCGGGCACGCGGAGCGCGCGTGGCGTGAGATCGCCGCAGAGAAACGGCAGGTCCGGCGATGGCGGCCGCGCGGTCTGCCAGTGCAGGCGTTCTCCGTCGGGGCGCAGGCGGCCGCCATCGAGAGGACCGTCGAGGACCAGTCCCCGTTGGGCGGCCGCCTTGACGGTCTCAGAGGTGCTCTGCGGCAGCAGTGCGAAGTCCACGACGCCTTCGCCGTGCCGCTGCAGCAATTGCCACCAGCGCTCTTCAGGCGCGGGCGCCTTCCAGGCGATGAGTTCGAAGTAGCTGCCGTCGGCGAAGACGACCAGCGCGTTGTGCGTGGTGCGACCGGGATGGTCCCCGCCGCGCAGCACGTTGAAGCCCAGCGTGGTGTAGTCCGCGATGGCCGTTTCCAGGTCATTGACGGCGATGACGATGTGATCGAGTTGAAGAGTCATGTCGGTAGGTTTCAGGAAGCGGTGCGGGCGGCATCGCTGCCCCCGAGGTAGGCGTCGCGGATGCGCGCATCGGCCAGCAGCTCGTACCCGGGCCCCTGCAGCACGATGCGACCGGTCTGCAGCACGTACCCGTAGTGCGCGATCTGCAGCGCGAGGCTCGCGTTCTGCTCGACCATGAAGACGGACACGCCCTGGCGATTGATCTGTGCGATGAGCTCGAGCACCTTGTCCACGTAGAGCGGCGACAGGCCCATCGTCGGCTCATCCATGCAGATCAGCTTCGGTCGACCCATGAGCGCGCGCGCCATCGCGACCATCTGCTGCTCGCCGCCCGACAGCGTTCCGGCCTGGAAGTCGATGCGTTCGGCGACGCGCGGGAACAGATCGAGCATGCGCGCCAGATCCTCCGCGACCGCCTTGCGGTCGCTTCGCGCATAGGCGCCCATCAGCAGGTTCTCGCGCACGGTCATCGCGGGAAAGAGCCGGCGCGCCTCCGGCACCGAGCCGATGCCCTGTCGCACCACCTGTGGCGTGCTCAGGCCGGCGATCGAGCGACCTTCGAAGCGCAGCTCGCCGGAGCGCGGCTTGAGCAGGCCCAGCACCACCTTCATGGTGGTCGACTTGCCGCTCGCGTTGCCGCCAAGCAGGCTCACGATCTGGCCTTGGCGGACTTCGAGGTCGAGATCGAAGTGCGCCTGCACCGGGCCGTAGAAGCTGTTGATCTTTCGCAGTTCGAGCAGCGGGCGGTGCGCGGCGTCTTCAGTCAGCGTGCTGGAGCGCGACTGCCGTCCTTCGTCTTCGTCGTCTCGCCAGTGCGACGACGGCGGAAGGCCGGTGCGCGCAACGGTGGCGAGCGTGCTCATACAGCCACCGCCGCTTGACCGCCCACATGCCGATGGCCGAGGTAGGCCTCGATCACTGCGGGATCGTTGCGCACCGCTTCTGGCTTGCCTTCGGCGATCTTGCGACCGTCGTCGAGCACGATGACACGGTCCGAAAGCTGCATCACCAGATCGAGCTTGTGTTCGATGAGCAGGATCGACTGGCCTCGGGACTTCAGGCCTCGGATGATCTCCAGCATCTCGGCCGTCTCGCTTTCGTTCATGCCGGCGGTCGGTTCGTCCAGCAGCAGCAGGCGCGGCTTGAGCGCCAGCGCACGCGCGATCTCGACGCGACGGCGGTTGGCATACGAGAGGCTGTACGCCGGATGATCGACGCGCGGCGCCAGCCGCTGGCCGAAGAGCGCGATGATCTCCAGCGCCTCGTCGCGCAGGCGCTGCTCCTCGCGCGCGACGGCGGGCGGCTGCACCAGCGCCAGCGCGAGTTCGGCCAGCGCACCGACGCCGGGAACGCCGCCCAGGCGAGGCTTTGCGGCCTGCAACCGCGTGTGGGCGCCGAGCAGCACGTTGTCGAGCACGCTCAGATTGGCGAACACCCGGCCGTGCTGGAAGGTGCGCGCCAGCCCACGCGCCGCAAGCTTCTGCGCCGGCCAGCCGGTGATGTCCGTGTCCTCGAATCGCACCTTGCCTTCGTCGGGTTGGTCCAGGCCGGTCACGAGATTGAAGAGCGTCGTCTTGCCTGCGCCGTTCGGGCCGATCACGCTGACGAGTTCGCCCTCGTTGAGGGTGAGGTCGACGCCATCGACCGCCTTCAGCCCGCCGAAGCGACGTGTGAGGCCGGAGACTTCAAGCAGCGATGGCATCGGGTTCCTTCCTGCCGGCCTTCGAGTTGATCAGCTTCACCTCGGCCCGGATAGTCTGCGGATTGCGCAGCAGGTTGAGGATCGGGCAGTTGCGTTCGACCGCCTCGAACAGCGCGTCGATCTCCGCGCGCGACGCGGTCGAATCGATGTGCACCGTGTAGCCGATCTCGTGCGGCCAGATGGGCGTCTGTTCATGGCCGGGCTTGCCGGCGCGCGGATCGATGATGCCGGTCACCTCCACCTCCAGGCTTTCGAGCGGCACCTTTCGCTCGGCGGCGTGGATCAGGAAGATGTGCGTGACACAGGTGCCGAGCACGCCGAGTTGCAACTCCGGTGAGCTCGGCCCGAGGTTGTAGCCCGCGAAGTCCGGCGGGCTGTCGCTGATGACCTGGTGCTCGCGGATGCGCAGCCGACGCACGCCGCTGCGGCCTTCGGCACGCACGTGGGCCTTGAGATTCGCGGGCTGTGCCGTGCCGGCCTCGACCGCGGCGTTGCGTGCAAGTACCGCGGCGCGCTTCTCGGCGAGGTATTCGTTGAGATGGCTCATGTGGTGTCGAATCCTTGGCGTTATGTTTCAGACGGTGCCTAGCAGGCCCTGCGGGCGGAATCGGATCAGCAGCAGCAGCGCGATCCCATAGACCAGCATTCGGTACTCGGCGGTCACGCGGAACAGCTCGGGCAGGCTCACGAGTGCCACAGCACCGAGCAGTGCGCCGCTGATGTTGCCGAGCCCGCCGAGGATGACCATGGTCAACGCGAGGATCGAGATCTGCGAGGTGAAGGTCTCGTGGTTGATGTATGAGTACAGGTGCGCGGTGAAGGCGCCGCTCACGCCGGCTGCGAAACCACCGAAGCCGAAGGCCATGGCCTTGTAGCGATCCGGGCTGACGCCGTAGGCCCGCGCGGCGACTTCGTCCTCGCGCACCGCGCGGAAGGTGCGCCCCAGGTGTGAACGCAGCAGCCGCCACTGCAGAAGCGCCAGCAGCGTCATCGCACCGAGCGAGGCCCAGTAGAACGCACTGTTGGACGATGCGTCGCGACCGAAGATCGAGAGCGGCGGAATGCCCGACACGCCAATCGGCCCGTGCGTGAGGCTCTCCCAGTTGAGGATCGTCAGCGCGACGATCTCGCCGATGCCCAGCGTCGCGATCGAGACGTAGTGCCCGCGCAGCCGAAAGGCCGGAAAGATCAGCGCCGTTCCGATCAGCGAGGTGAGCAGGCCCGCCACGATGATCGACGTCCCCACCGGGAGGTGGAGGTCCAGCACCAGCAGCGAGGACGCGTAGGCACCGATCGCCAGCAGGCCGGCGTGACCGAGCGAGATCTGGCCGATCGTCCCCGCGACGAGCGTGAGGCTCAGCGCCAGCGCGGCGTAGAGCCACGAGTTGGTGAGCGTCTGCAGGATGTAGGGCGAAGGATCGAGCAGCGGCAGCACCGCTGCTGCGGCGAACAGCGCGACGAGCAGCCGTGGAGGGACACGCCAGGGTTTGCTCGGCGCGATGAAGGTGCCAGTCAGCGGTTCGGGCGGCAACGCCTTCTTGCGACCCAGGAGTCCGTTCGGCTTCCAGAGCAGGATCGCAAGCAGCAGCGCGAAGGCGAACAGGTTGCGATAGGGCGTGCCGAACAGCGCGACACCGTAGCTCTCGATGAGCCCCAGCAGCATGCTGCCCACGATCGCGCCGGGCACGTTGCCGACGCCGCCCACCACGGTCGCGACCACGCCCTTGAGCGTCGCCTGGAAGCTCATTGCCGGGCTGATGTTGTTGTAGTACATGCCCACCAGCAGCCCGGCGAGGCCGCCGAGCGCGGAGGCGATCGCGAACACCGTCTGGTTCACACGGTTCACATCGACGCCCATCTGCAGCGCGGCGTCCCTGTCCTGCGCGGTGGCGCGCACCGCCCATCCGAGCCGCGTGTAGCTCAGGAAGCCGAACAACAGCGCGGCGCTGGCGAGACCGATGCCCGCGATCAGCAGGTCGAGCGCGCCGATGGTGCCGCTGCCGATCTGCAGACGCCAGTCTGGCAGTTGCGTCGGCAAGGCGCGCGGATCGGGACTGAAGGCGAGCTGGACCAGGATGTCGAGCACGAAGCTGATCCCGATGGTCGCAAGCAGCGGTGCGATGCGCGCCGCGCCCTGCAGGGGCCGCAGGCCGACACGCTCGATCAGCATGCCGAGCAGGCCCGTGCCGACGACCACCAGCCCGATGGTCACCGGCAGCGGCGTGTGCAGGTAGGTGATGGCCGCCCAGCCGATGTACGCGCCGACGGTGTAGACCGAACCGTGTGCGAAGTTGATCAGGTGCGAGACACCGAAGATCAACGCGAGCCCGACCGCCAGCAACGCATAGATGTTGCCGATGATCAGGCCGTTGACGGTGTAGTCGAAGAAGGAAGTGAAGCTCATGCGCCGTCTTGTGCGCAACTACTTCGCGGACGCGACCGAGGCGCGCGCCTTGGCGTCGCCCAGCGCCCACTTGCCGTCCTTCACGACGAGGTCGACGCTCTTCACGCCGATGATGCGACGGCTCTCGGGATCGAAGTTCGCCTTGCCGAAGACCACGCTGGGCACGTCCTTGATCTTGTAGAACGCGTCGCGCACTGCCTTGCGATCGGCATCGGGACCGGCCTGCCGCAACGCAGCAGCGGCGATCACGACAGCGTCATAGGCATACGCATTGAACGCGTCGGGCTCCTTGCCGTACTTGGCCTGGAAGCGCTTGACGAAGTCCTGCACCTCTGCGCGCGGCTCCTCGGGGAAGAAGGCCGTGTTGGTGAAGATGCCGTTGACCGCCGCGCCGCCGAGTTCGATGAACTTGGGCGAGTACACCGAGCCGCTGGCCGCGATCGGCTGCTTGAGGCCGACGCTGCGCACCTGCCCTGCGATCAGCGCGCCGTCGGGGTAGTACGAGATGAGGACGAGGCCGTCGGGATTCGCATCTCGCACGCGCACCAGGGTCGAGCGGAAGTCCTTCTCGTCAGGCTGGTAGCCCTCGGCGACCACCACCTGCGCGCCACGCTCCTGCGCTGCCTTGACGAAGACATCGCGGCTGGTACGGCCCCAGTCGGTGTTGAGATAGAGCACTGCCACGCGCTTGAAGCCCAGCGTCTTGACCGCGAGGTCGGCGAGCAAGGGCTGCGAATCGGACTGGCTGATCGAAGGACTCCACACATAGTCGCCGCCCTTGGTGAAGTCAGGATGCGAATTGGTGAAGCCCAGTTGCACGAGGCCCGCGCGTTGATAGATCGGCGATGCCGCCATCGAGGCCGGGCTGGAAAAATCGCCGAGCTCGATGCGGATGCGCTTGTCGTTGACGAACTTCTGCGCGAGGCCGACCGCCTGGCGTGGGTCGCTCTGGCTGTCTTCGAACACGTAGGCGAGTGGGCGACCGTGGATGCCGCCGTCGGCATTGATCTGATCGAGCGCGAGGTCGAAGCCCGCCTTCCATTGCGCGCCGTACTGCGCGTTCTGCCCCGTCAGGGGACCGCTGACGCCGAAGAGAACGGGCTCGCCGGTGGCGGGCGCCGCGATGGCGAGCATGGGAGCCAGCAGCAACGTGGCCGCGAAGCGGAGAAAGCGCTGTCGATGAAGCATGGAAGTCTTGCTCTGGAAGTGCGAAAGACGTCCATTCTTGGAACGCGGGGCTGGCGGGTGAACGAATAAAAAGGTACAGGCTTAGCACCTTTTCATATATGCCGATCAGGTCGAGTCGGGCTGCTCTGTGCGGGCCTGGCGCAGGGTGGCTGCGGCCATGCCAATGCCGGCGCGCGTGCAGATCTGCTCGAGCTCTTCGATCAAGCGATCGATCTGCATGAGAAAGGCCCTTCGGTCGATCGGCAGCGGCTGGATCGAAAGGCGCCACGAGAGGTCGGCCAGCCGGCCTTCACCGGCGCGACGGGCCCATGGACGGACCTCGCAGAAACACAGCGCCGCGAGGTGCCCCAGCTCCATGCCCTTTCGCGCATGCCCGATTTCCGCCGCCAGGTCTTCAAGGCGGTCGCGGAGCTGGACGGTGACGCTCTCATCGTTCATGTTGCAATGCAACATTGTCAGTACCGACCGAAGTGCGTCAAGCGCGCGATTAGAGCGGTATCCCTCGGACAGCACTTGACAGAGCCTCCGAAGAACTTCCGCGAAGCGCTTTCGAGCGATTCCGTTACTGCATGTATGCGAGATCGCGCACGTCCGACCGGATCGCATCCCGGTCTGCGCCGTGCAGCGGCAGGCTGATCATCAACTCGAGCCGTCGGCGCAATGCGTAGAGCATCTGGAGCGCTGCACGAGAGGCGTCGTCAGGGTTGCTCATCGCAGCGACGTCCGGAAAGTCCCAGAGCGCGGCGTCAGGCTGACCGGGCCAGTTTGGCTGCAGCGACAGCATCTCGGCGTCGAGCGTGATCACGAAATTGGCCTGCGGCGAACCACTGCGCACCAATTCACCCCAGCTGCGAGGCGTCACTGACGGCACGGGCATGCGCGCGGTCGTGAGTGCGCTGATGGCAGCCGGATCGATGCTGTCGCCGAAATACGCGGGGTGGCCGCACGAGTACGCCGCAAAGCGGTCGCTTCCGAGATGGGTGAGGCAGGCCTGGGCGAGGATGCTGCGCAGGGTGTTGCGACGCGAAACAAAGATCACGACGAACCGCTTGAGGGCCATTGCAAACTGTCTGAAACGAACGGTAAGACGTAGCGTAGGCAAGCCGGACGAAGTCGGCAAGCGATGATTGCCCTGGGGCCCGATGCTGGCCCCTTCTTTTTGCACTGCCGCATGAGCGAAGCACCAAAATCATTTGAATTCAAATGATTTGGATATAATCCCATCCATGGCCACGAAATCCCCCGAACACCATCGACGCATCGGCATCCGTCTCGTCGGGCTCGCCCGTCGCTGGCGGCAGGCGCTCGACGCGCGGCTTTCTTCAGCGGGACTGAGCGACGCGACCTGGTCGGCGCTGGTCCACCTGCACGAACTGGGCGACGGCATCTCGCAAAGCCAGCTTGCCGCCGCCGCGGGGCTCGACGGATCCAGCCTGGTCCGGCTGCTCGACATCCTGGTCGACCAGCAACTGGTCGAGCGCCGGCCGCACCCCTCCGATCGCCGGGTGAAGTTGCTCCATCTCACGCAGGCCGGACGCCGCGCGCTTGCCTCGATCCGCAAGCGACTGGCAGCGATCGAAGACGAGTTGCTCGCAGATATCGACGACGAAGAGGCCGGCGTTCTTCTGCGTGCGTTCGAGAAGATCGAAGCGCGCATCGCCGCATCGAACTGATCCACGCGCACGCTCCATGACTGCCCAATCTGATACCCGGAAGCCGCGCCATGTCGGGCGGGGCGAATCGATCCGCCTCCTGCTGGCGCCGGCCCGCATTCGCGAAAGCCTCTCGGTCGCACCCCGCCCGCCGCTGCGCAACGCGGCAGTCGCGGGCATGCAGGTGTCGATTTCGGTGCTGATCGCGGTAGCGCTCGCGCATTTTTCGCCGTGGGCACATCTCGAGGGCTTTACCGCGCTGGGCGCCCTGGCCGCGCTGTTTGGCCGATTCGCGCCCGCCGGCCGACGCATGCGCATCGTCGCCCTCGCGGGTGCGCTGCTGCTGGTCTCTGTCGGCCTGCCGTCGCTTGTCGCGCACGCTGGCGCGTCGCCCGCATCGATGCTGCTGTGCCTCGCGCTGCTCGCCGGCGCGTTGACCGTGGCGGTGACACAGTGGCGAATCGGCGGACCAGGGGCGGTCATCTTCGTCTTCGCGGCCTCCGCAGCGCTGGGGCCGGTGGATTCATGGGACACCGTGGTCGTGCGCACGGCGCTCACCGCCGCCGGCGTCGCGGTGGCCCTGATCGTGTGCCGCCTCACGGACGGTCTTCGATCCGACAGCACGCCGCCCTCCCCTGCGCCCGGGAGTGTCCGGCCAACGGGTCACTGGTTGATCGCGGCCGGCCGCGTCGCTCTCTGCACGGCCATCGCATCGATGCTGGCGCACGCCGCGGCCCTGCCCTTCCCCGCCTGGGCCGCGATCGGCGCGACGGCAGTCCTGCAGGGCGGCCACTTGCACATCACGATGCACCGGGCAGTGCAGCGGATGGTCGGAACGGTCCTCGGTGCCGCCGTCGCGGGGCTGATCCTCGCCAACCATCCGTCGTTCTGGATCGTGCTTCTTGCCGTGGTCGTGCTGCAGTTCATCACCGAGGTGGTGATCGGCTTCAACTACGCCTTCGGCTTGGTGTTCGTCACGCCGATGGCCTTGCTGATGACTTCGCTTGCATCACCCGCCGCTGCGTCGGCGATGCCCATGGCGCGGGTGCTCGACACGGCGCTCGGCGCGGTAGTCGGCATTGCTTTCGCGCTGGTGTTCTCGACGATGGACGACCGGGTGCATCTGGCGACGCACCACGCCAGGAAGCAGCCCGGCTGAGCCGGTCAGATCACGCCGGCGTCGCCCAGGTGCGCGGCGACGGCGAGCAGGTCTTCGTCGCTGGGGACGTTCCAGCCCGTGCCGATGGTGGCTTCGGCATACATCGCCAGAAAGCGCCCTTTCACCAGTGGATGGGACCAGCCGTCCTTCTTGAAGCGCTTGATGATCTGCGGATGCAAATCCTGCGCTTCCATGGCCGCGAGCAGATCGTGGATGGTCTGCTGCTGGCTCTCGGGTTGGCGCGCGCGGAAGTCCGCCTCGATGTTCGCGAGGCGGCGCTCTTTCCATGCGGTCTCGTAGGCTTGGCGGCGGCGACCCTGGATTTCGAGCGACTCGGGGCTGTCCGGATCCTTGCGGGCTTCCCGCGCGACGGCATTGGCCACCGCGCGTTGTGCATGGCCGGGCATCAGCGACATCAGATAGCGCTCGGGATCGCGCACTGGCGCCGGAAAGGTGCTCTCGACGCGTCGGCGCAGTTCCGGCAGGGCACTCGCGAGCGCTTCCGAGCCGTAGGTGTCGACGATCTTTTCGACGCGGGCATCGGTGATACCCATCTCCCGTGCCTGGCGCATCGATTCGAGGTCGGCTTTTTCGGGCGCCTGCTGCAGTCCGGGCAGGCGCTGGTCCTTCACCTTGATGTTGAACTGGATCTCGTTGATGAAGCGGCCGCTCTTGTGCTCGACCAGTTCGATCGTGAAATCGGTGTTGGCGTTGACCTGCGCGATCGCAGGCTTGAGTACGTCGCGTTTAAAGAACGAGTAGTCCAGCTTCTCGAGCCGATCGGGATCGGGCACCCGGCCGGTCATCGGATCGTGCCACCAGCGCCACGCTTGGCGGGGGCTCTTGGTGACGTTCTGGTAGCGGCAGGCCAGCTCGTAGAGAAAGACGGCGGCATGGGTCGTGAGCTGCGAGACCATGGCGAGGTTCATGCGCGCGAAGACGCGCGGATTCAGCAGCTCGTGGCGCAAGGCCGGCGCGAAGGCCCATGACACCCAGACCTGGTTGCGCACTTTCTCCAGTTCGCATTGGGAAAGCAGGCCGCAGACCGTCCAGCGACTCCCCTCCCCCGTTGTCGGCGACTGCCATTCGACCGTGGTCTTGACCATCGAGCGCAGGTGCTTCTTGACGACCGCGATGTCGTTCGAGTCGTAGCGCAATAGATGAACCACTTCTTCGAGCGGCGCGCGGTGGACTTCCACCTCGGCGCCCTTCCGCAATTCGTCCTGGGCCAGGCTCAGCAACACGTTGTAGGTCTTGCGCGCGAGCACCGTGATTCGCTCGCTCTGCGCCACTACCGCAAGCGCGTTGACCGGCTTCTTGAGCGGTTGGTAGTCGTCGACGACGCCCACTGGCGTGACGTCCTGGCGCAGTTCGGTGTCGACGGATGAGTAAGTAAGGGGCATGTGGAAAGAGCGGTGCGCGGACTGTAACCGCCTTCAGCGTCAGATGAAAGCGCATTTTCATGTATGGAGACCCGGGTCGCGGGCGATGTGAACCGGGGGCCACACACGTGGCGGACAGGCGGCATCACCCTGAATCCCGTGGAAGCTCATGTTGCTTCGCACCAAATTGCCGCATCAGGGGGCCAACTTTTCCCGTTGAAGCTCAGGTCAAAGCCCTCGGAATGAGTCCGCAGCGCCGTTTTTTGGTCTTTTTGCGACGTTTGGGCGCCCCCGAACCCACACAGCTGGGCTCCTGCGGGGCCTCGGATCTGATCCCGAGCCCACCCCGGTTGAATCCTGCAAAAGCTCGAATGCCTCCTGTTGATTCTCGAAAAAGCAATGTAAGTCGTTGATTTTATTAGATATTTTCTCGCCTAAAGGTATTAGAGGCTTTGAAAGGATTTCTATCTCTTCAACCCGTACCCAGGGGGGTTTCAAACCAGAAGAACTCCTCCGGTCCTCTCACATGAGCGATTTCGGGATTTGTGTTGGAGGATTTTGTGCGATCGGGGACAATTTGCCCAAATCACACAAAATGGAATGTGTGAAATGCATCTGAGCAAAGGAGTGTGGATGAACGAACTAACTCAAACAAGTCCGACCGAGATCTTTTTGAAGACTTCGACCATGGCGGACATCAAGCTGCAGGCGCAGCGGGCCAGCGAGATGGTCGGCGCGGTGCGGGCCAAGATGCTGGCGCCGTCGGCCCAGAAGACGAGCCCTGTCTTCATCCAGAAGGAGGTGGCCGAGCGTTGCGGGTTGGAGCCCGGCCAGTTCAGCTATCGGATGAAGAACAGCGACCTTTCTCCCCTGCCCCAAGGCAACTTCGACGCCAAGAGCCGCCGCAGGGAATTCAGTCTCGCGGAGACGCGAACCTGGGTCAAGGAGTTCCGTCGCAACCGGCTGCGGCCGGCTGGCGCCGAGGCAGTGGTGATCAGCATCGCCAACTTCAAGGGAGGGGTCGGGAAGTCGACCACGGCGATGACGCTGGCCCAGGGGCTCACGCTGCTGGGGCATCGGGTTCTGATCATCGACGCAGATCCCCAGGGTTCGTTGTCGACGCTGACCGGCCTGGTGCCGGATCTGGACGTCCAGGAGGAAGACACCTTCATGCTGCTCGCGCTCGGCGAGGAGGATTCCATCCGCTACGCAATCCGCCCGACCTACTGGGACGGTCTCGACATCGTGGCCGCGGCGCCCCTGCTCTTCGGCATCGAGTTCAACCTGCCGGCCCGGCAGGTCAAGGAAATGGCCAACGGATTCGAGTTCTGGAATGTGCTGAACCTCGGCATCGACGATGTACGCGAAGACTACGACGTGATCATCATCGACACCGCGCCGGCGCTTTCCTATGGCACCGTCAACGCGCTGATGGCGAGCAACGGGATCATCATGCCGTTGCCGCCGAATGCCCTGGACTTTGCTTCGGGCGCGCAGTTCTGGACCTTGTTCACCGACCTCACCGAGAACCTGATCGGCGCCGGCGGCAGCACCAAGACCTTCGATTTCATCAACGTATTGCTGTCGCGGGTCGACAGCGATGACGCCAGCACGATGGTGCGTAAGTGGATCATCCAGACCTACGGCGACAAGGTGCTGCCGGCGGAGATTCCCCGAACGGTGGTCACTTCGGCTGCGAGCGCGGAGTTCAACACGGTCTATGACATTTCCAGGTACGACTGGAACGCGCGGACCTACAAGCGCGCCCGCGAGGCCTATGACAACCTGGTGGCTTACATGGAGGGCGTGGTTCGTGCGGTCTGGCTCAAGAACCTGAGTCATGCGTCTGAAGCTCCGGTTCGTCCCGTGATGATGGAAGGAGTCTGAGATGGCGAGTCGTCGATTTCTCGAGAAGGGCAATGCGATCACTTTGCCGTCCGACGCGGCGAGCTTGCCGGAGTCACACCCGCCGGCTGCCAATTCGCCAGTGCCGGCGGCAGTAGCGCCCAGCATCGCAGCGCGGCCACCGCGCACCGCGATCGGCGGCATGGCGGCGTTCATGCAAGCGGAGTCCGTGGCCAACAAGCGGTTGGAGCAACTCGAAAGAGATCATGCGCCGTTTGTGGGTGCGGATCCGGTCAGGCAGTTGGACCCGCGGACCATCCGCCGTTCACGCTGGGCGAATCGCCACCAGACCGCTTTTGCGATGCGCGAGTTTGCCGAACTGAAGGAAGACATCCGAAGCGCTGGCGGCAACGTGCAGGCGATCAAGGTTCGGCCGGTGCGCGAAGAAGATCTGAGCGAAGCGGAGAAGGGCGCGGAACCGCCGATTCAGTATGAAGTTGTGTTCGGGCATCGCCGTCACGCTGCGTGCCTGGAACTGGGCTTGCCGGTCAGTGCGGTGATCAAGTCGATGAGCGACCGCGAGCTGTTCGGTGAAATGGATCGTGAGAATCGCAAACGGGAAGATCTTTCCGCGTACGAACAGGGCGTGATGTATTTGAATGCGCTGGAATCCGGCCTGTTCGAATCGATGCGGAAGCTGGCTGAGGCGGTGGGCGTGGACCATGGACTGGTCAGCAAGGCTGTGGGCGTTGCCCAGTTGCCGGACGTGGTGGTGCAGGCTTTCGATTCGCCGGTCGAGATTCAGTATCGCTGGGCAAAGCCTTTGAGCGAAGCCTTGCAGCGAGATCCCGATGGACTGATGGAGCGTGCGCGGCGCGTGCGGCACAGCGGTGCGACCGTGACGCCCGGGACTATCTATGCTGCCCTGATTGGGGAAGCATCGGATGCGGCTCCCGTCTCTTCGGCGTCCGAGATCGTGGGACGCGCCGGCAAGGTCTCCGTAGTCAAGGACAAGAAGGGCCGATTGCTGCTGAAGTTCGATCGACCAGTCAGTGCGGCCCTTCAGGCCGAAGTGGAAAAGGCACTGCGATCAGTTCTGAGTTGACGCGAGCGAAGCTAACAAGAAGGGGGTGGTGAACGGTTCACCACCCCCTTTTTTCATGGAGCCGGGCAGGGTGGTGAACCGTTCACCACCCTCACGAGCCAGGCGCGCCTCGATTCTCAATACGCTCGATGGCCTCCAGGATGTCGCTCATCATCGACTTCAGTACGCCCATGTCGCGATCTCGTCGGGCCTCGACGAGCGGATCGGGTCCGGCGCCGGGAGCATGTCCCGACAGTGCGTCCTGGGCACGCGCGACTGCCTCATCGAGCCTGGTGATGAGGTTGTTGCGCAAGGCGGAGAACTGCGCGAGCTCGCGTTTGACGGCCACCATTTCTTCATGGAGCGTGGCGAGTTGCTCCTCCACCTTTTCCAGAATGACACTGGTTCTGGAGTGGGGCGCCGGGGAAGCTTCGGCAACAGAACCCGACGGCGAGAGTCGCGCAACAGCGGACTGCAGGCGATCGGCTGTGCGGGCGACCGCCAGTTCGACGATGGCCTGCGTGTCGGCATGCACGAGATGAGGCCATTGAATTTGGACGCGCTCGATCGCCAACTCGGTGTTCAGGCGCAGCCCAGGGCGTCCGGCACGTCGTGGTCGACGCAGGCTTTCCTGGGTGAATGACACGCCGGCGTCCGCGATCGCGCCCAGCTCGTCGGACGCGCATCCTTCGAAGATGCCCATGGCGTTCCACTTCTTGAGCGAAGATTCCGAGGGCGCCTGAGGCCCATGCATCATCGTCAGGATGCGTCCCAGCTCTGCGAGTGTGCAAGTCGTCGGCCAAGGCGGAGCGGTGGCTGAAGCCGGAGACGAGGAGGAGGGCGGTGCGTCGGGTTCAATCGGCGCCGACAGGATGTGCGATTCGGTCATGGGCGCTCATAGTATGGTTATTCAATAACCTAATTATGGTCCACTAGCCTGCTCAACAGCAACAAATTCCTTTGTCGACCTCAGTTTCCGTGGAACATCTCGATCAAAACACCTGAAAAAGCACGTAACTTCTTGTCGCGTAAAGAAAAAAACGCACGTATCAAAATGTCGTGAAACAGTGCGGTCGACTAGCGCCGGTTCATCTCGCGAATGAGGTCGATCAATGCGCGCAGCCCCACCGGGACGTGGCGGTGCCCTGAGTAATACAGGCACAGCTCGGGCAGCGGTGCCGCCCATTCGTCAAGCACGCGACGAAGGCGACCGTTGGCGACGTCGTCGGCCACGTACCAATCCGCGATCTGCGCAAGGCCCACGCCCTCGCGTGCCGCTTCGAGCATCAGCAGCGGCGAATCCAGCACCAGAGGGCCCGGCACGTCGATCGTCTCGCCGTGCTTTGCTGAAGGCGCGAAAGCCCAGGGCGAGGGCAGTCCGCTGGGCAACCGCGCACGGATGCAGGCGTGATGGGCAAGTGCCGAAGGCGTTTCCGGCGTGCCGTGGCGCTCGAAGTAACCAGGCGAGCCAACGACTGCCATCCGGACCGGCCGGCCGATCGCGACCCGGATCATGTCTCGCGGCACGTTCGGGCTCAGCCGCAAGCCGGCGTCGAAGCCCTCGGCGACGATGTCGACGAGGCGCCCCTCGGTCACGACGTCGACCGTCATGTCCGGATAACGGCGAAGGAACTCGGCCAGGATCGGCCGAAACACCATGAGCGCCGCGCCCAGCGAGCTGTTGATTCGAAGCGTGCCAGCCGGCGCACCGGAGCGATCGCCGGCCGTGGCCACCGCTTCCTGAATCTGCGCCACCGCCGGCCCGATGCGCGCGACGAAGTCCCGGCCCGCTTCGGTCAGCGAGACGCTGCGCGTCGTGCGGTGGAACAGCCGCACGCCCAGCCGTGCCTCCAATCCCGCCACCGCGTTGCTGACGGCGCTCGTCGACATCTCCAGCTCGACGGCGGCCAGCCGGAAACCTTGCCGGCGCGCGACCGCGAGCACTACTTCGAATTCGGTCAGGCTGTCCTTCTGCATGTGGGGATTGTTCCGTCTTTCTGGATGAATCATCCACCAATGTCCGGCTTATCGAAACACGCCTCAACGCCTAGATTTGCCTCGTTCATCCACGAGGAACAGCCTTGCAGACCATCGACCAGATCTACATCGACGGCGCCTTCGCCTCCGCGACCGGGGACGAGGTCGTCGACATCGTCAACCCGGCCACCGAGGAGGTGATCGGCCGTGCCCGACTCGCGGGCCTCGACGACGCGCGCCGCGCGATCGACGCAGCGATGCGGGCGCAGCCCGCCTTCGCGCGGACGACGAAGGCGGAGCGCATGGCGATGCTGGAGCGCCTGCAAGCCGCGCTTCTGGCGCATGCCGACGCGATCCGCGACGCCACGATCGAGGAGTACGGCGGTCCCGTGTCGCGCGCCCGGTGGGTCGCCAACTACGCGTCGCAATGTTTCGGAGACGCGGCGCGGACATTGGCGGCGTACGAGTTCGAGCGTCCGGCGGGCGTGGATGGCGTGTCCACGGTCGCGATGGAGCCGGTTGGTGTCTCCGGACTCTTCGCGCCCTGGAACAGCACGGCGGGCACGATGTGCAGCAAGCTCGCCTCCGCGATCGCGGCCGGCTGCGCGACGGTGCTCAAGCCGAGCGAGCTCAGCCCGATTCAGGCGCACGTCGTCACGCGCGCGCTGCATGACGCAGGACTGCCGCCGGGCGTCGTCAACGTCGTGACCGGCCGCGGCGCCGATGTGGGCGCGGAGATCGGCAGACACGGAAGCGTGGCGAAGCTGTCATTCACCGGCTCGACGCCGACCGGCAAGCTGATCGCGCGCGCGGCGGTGGACACGATGAAGCGCGTGAGCCTGGCACTGACCGGCAAGTCGGCGTCCCTGGTGCTGGAAGACGCCGACCTCGACGCGGCGATCCCGCTGGCGATCGCCGCAGCCTTCATGAACAGCGGCCAGGCCTGCGTAGCCGGCACACGGCTCCTGATCCCAGGCGCTCGAATGGCCGAGGCAATCGAGCGCGTGAAGGTCGCCGTCAGTGCGCTGCGCGTCGGAGATCCGCGCGATCCGGCGACCGTGATCGGCCCGATGGTCAATCGCGCTCAGTTCGACCGCGTCCAGCACTTCATCCGCCGTGGCCTCGAGCAGGGCGCGACGCTGGTCGCTGGCGGGGAGGGGAGGCCCGAGGGGCTCGGGCGCGGCTGGTTCGTGCGGCCGACTGTGTTCGCCGGCGTCCGCAACGACATGGACATCGCGCGCGAGGAGATCTTTGGCCCGGTTCTGTCGCTCGTCGCGTTCGAGTCCGAGGACGAGGCCGTCGCGATCGCCAACGATTCGGCCTACGGACTGCAGGCGTATGTGTTCTCGACCGACGAGGCCCGCGCTCGCGGCGTCGCGTCCCGGTTGCAGGCGGGGACAGTACTGATCAATCGCGTTGTGCCAGATCTGCTGGCGCCGTTTGGCGGCGTCAAGCAGTCAGGCGTGGGACGCGAGTTCGGAGTGCTTGGGCTGGAGGCATTCCTGGAGCCCAAGACGATCACGCGCAGTCCCGCCAGTCGCAGTGACGTGGCCATCAAGTACACCTGAAATTCCGTCACGTGGCGGTCAGCAGCCAGTGCCGACCCTCAGCGCACGCGCATTCGCGCAAGACCGATCAGGTCTTGGGACAGCAGCTTTACAGCCACGGCGGTCCATGCGGCTTGAGAGGCACAGCGTTTCAACGGCTGCAGATCCTGCGCTCCGAGACCGGCGATCTGGTCTGCGGTGCTGACGAGCGCGTGCTTCAAGGCCTCGACGAGTTCGCACCGCTCAGGTTCGTTGCTTGGTCCGCCGGCAAGCCGATCAAACAGCCCGACATCATGTGAGAGACGCGCGAGCAATCGCGCGGCCGTCCGGTGCGGACGCGCGGGCGGTGTTTGCGTCCTGCGTTCCCAGAACTGCCGCCAGCGCATCTCGCGGTCCGCGCCCTCGGCCAGCACCGCAAGCTCCCGCAATGCAGCGCGTGCCGCATCGGAAGCTGCTTCGCGCTTCGCAGATGGACGGATATCTTCGAAGATCAGCATGCCCGTGTCGTTCGCGAGCCGGCGCAGGATCGCGCTGCATTCCTCGTCGAAGCGCGCAGCGGCACGCGCGCTCCCGTCAGTCAGCGAGATCAACAGGCCGACCCCGACCCCAACCGAAATCTCGAGTACACGCAGCAACGCAATCTGCAACGCCGAGTGCCCGGCGACTGCGGCGCCGCCTAGAACGATCAGTGCGGCGATCGGCGCGCTGCGCAGCGCTGGCAGCATTGCGCTGCCATAGGCAAGCGCCCCAACGACCCCAACCGTCGCCACTGCGCTGTTCATCCCGTGCTGGTGCAGCCAGACCCCGACAAGGGCGAGCAGCGCACCGAGCACCGTGCCCTGCACGCGCTGCCAGCCGACGCCGAGACTCGAGCCGATCGTGGGCCGCACCACGATGACCGCGCTCATCACCGCCCACAAGCTCTCAGGCAGGCCCATCGCAGCCGAGGCACCGTAGGAAAGCAGCACTGCCGCGACGAGTTGTCCGCCATGGCGCGCCTCCGGCCTGCGCCACCAGCGCGCAGACTCGAGTGCCGCCGCCTCCGCGGAGGCCGGCAACTGGCTCATCGCGCGATGCCCTCGGTGCGCTTCGCCCTCGTGGTGTCCGAGGGTTCTCCGGCGTGCAGTTCTTCCCCAAGACGCTCGAGCAGTGCACAGGCGCGCAAAAGCGCTGTGCGCTCGGCGCCATCGAATCCTCCTGCGATCGCGGCAGCAAGGACCGCCTCGCGCCTACGCGCTTCCCTGGTGATTTCGCGCGCCCCCCGCGCGCTCAGCGCGAGCACGGTCTGGCGGCCGTCCTGCGGGTGCGGGCGGCGCGTGATCCGCCCGTCAGCCTCGAGTTCGGCGAGCAGACGCGTGAGGGTCTGCAGCCGCACGCCTTCATGTTGGGCGAGCTGAGTGGGTGTCAGCGATCCGAAGCGGTGGAGCTGTCCGAGCGTGCTGAGCGCTGCGCGGCCGAGCGTTGAGGGCGTCATTCCGGCGCGCAGTTCGCGGTTGATCTGGGACAGCGCAGCGCGCAGGCGGATGGCGACGGGCGCAGTGTCGGGCGATGGAGACGTCATCGCCAAATAGTAAGACAAATCTTCCTTTTTGAGGAGTCGCCCAGCGTCCGGGTCAGACCGCGTTGGTCAGCGTCCCATGAAGGCAGCGATGCAAGTCCCCAGCAGCACGGCTGCAGCGAACAGGTCGGAAAGCATGGCCACGTTCTCAAGGCGATTGCGGTGCGGCTGCAGCACGTGGGCCACGCCGGCCAGCGCATAGAAGATGCCTCCAGCCAAAGCGGCCGCCAGCTGCCATGACGGGATGGCGATGCTCGCGATGCCTAGCGTGCCGATCGAGAGATTGGCGAATCCAAGCTCGCGCACGACAACCAGGGAGTCGTCGCTCTTCAGTCCCAGGATCGCACGCGCGGTATAGCTGGGCTGGGCGACCTGCCGGACGCCCGCAAGGAACAGGCGCCATCCCACCGCCCAGAACACGTACCACTTCGCAACGAGGAGTGGCGTCAGCGCCGCACCGCCTTGCACCATCTCGCTGACGATCGAGAACAAGGGCAGGGCGAACATCAGCGCAGCCACCACGACGTAGTACATGTGCAGGTCCTCTACTTGAACTCGTCCGCCGAAATGCCGAACCTGCGCAGCTTGTCGAAGAGCGTCTGGCGCGCAATGGCGAGCGCGGTGGCGGTCGCGGTCTGGTCTCCGCGATGCCGGCGAAGTGCCTCGACGATGACTGCACGTTCAAAGGACTCCACCTGTTGCGGCAGTCCGCGCGGAAGATCGTCCGGCGCCTCTGCCACGCCGCGCAACTGCGTGAGGCGTTCCCCCAGCAGGCCCAGCACGAACCGGTCGGCGACATTGCGCAGTTCGCGCACATTGCCGGGCCATGCGTACGCCATGAGGTCGCTCAGCTGGGCGCTGCTCAACAGGGGCGCTGGACGGTCGTACTTGCTGGCCGCGAGCAGGGTGAAATGCTCGAAGAGCAACGGGATGTCTTCGCGACGCTCGCGCAGCGGCGGCAGCTCGATCAAGGCGACGCCGATGCGGTAGTACAGGTCGGCCCTGAACTTCTGCTGGTCGCTCAGCGACTTGAGGTCTTCCTTGCTGGCGGCCACCACGCGGCAATCGAAGGGAATGGGCTTGTTGGATCCGATGCGCTCGATGCTTCGCTCCTGCAGCGCCCGCAGCAGCTTGATCTGCACGGCCATCGGCATGCTTTCGATCTCGTCGAGGAACAACGTGCCGCCGTGCGCATATTCGAACTTGCCCACCCGCATGCGGTTCGCGCTCGTGAAGGCGCCCGCCTCGTGCCCGAAGAGTTCGCTCTCGGCGAGTGCTTCGGGCAGGCCGCCGCAATTGAGCGGCACGAAGTGCTGGCGCCTGCGATTGCCGTGGTCGTGCAGGCAGCGCGCGACGAGTTCCTTGCCGGTCCCGGTCTCGCCGTAGATGAGAACGTCCGCCGACGTTCCGGCCAGGGTCATGACGGTCGCGCGGACTTGCTGCATCTGCGCGGAACGCCCGATCAGCACACCCTGGATGCCGTTCCAGTTGTCGAGCGCGTCGTGCAGCGCGCGCACTTGCAGCGTCAATTGCCGGCGCTCCACGGCGTGGCGCACCGTGGCAATCAGGCGTTCGGACGTGAAGGGCTTCTCGACAAAGTCGTAGGCCCCCTCGCGCATCGCCTGCACCGCCATCGCGATGTGGCCATGACCGGTGACCAGGATCACGGGGAGTTCAGCGTCGATGGTGCGGATTTCCGGCAGCCAGTCGACGCCGCTCGCACCGGGCAAGCGCACGTCACAGACCACCACCACGGGGGCGCCGAGACTGATGTGCCCGCGCGCCCGCTCGACACTGGGGAACGACTCGACCTCGATGCCGGCCAGGCCGAGCGCCTGCGCCGTGCTCTGTCGCACGTCCTCGTCGTCCTCGACCAGCAATACACGAATGGAAATGGACTCTTTCACTGCCTTGTCTACTCCTGGCCCGCAGCGATCGGAAGATCGACCGTAAAGCACGCGCCACCCGCTTCGCGATTGGTCGCTCGAAGCGAGCCGCCGGCGGCAAGCACCAATTGTGACGAGATGACGAGACCCAGGCCCAGGCCAACGCCGGCCGACTTGCTGGTGACGAAGGGCTCGAAGAGCCGCGGCAGGATGTCCGCGCGAATGCCCGGACCGGTATCGCTGACGGTCAGGATCACGCGACCGTCCTGCACCCGCGCGGCGACTATCAGCTTGCGCAGCGGGGCATCCTGCATGGCGTCGATCGCATTGCGCATCAGGTTGACGAGCAGGCTCTCCATCGCCGCCGCATCGGCCATCACGCTGAGCTCTTTCGGCTGCACGTCGACTTCGATGTCGACGGCGCGGGCCTTCGCTTCGGCGTCGATGACGGTCTGCGCATCGGCGATGCTCCGCGCGAGGTGCACCGGCGCGCGCGGCGCGTCGCTCTTGTGCGCGAAGGTCTTCAGCTGGGAGGTCAGCCGCGCAAGTCGGTCCACCATGCCTGCAATGCGGCGGAGATTGCCGCGCACGTCATCAGGGCGGTCCTGATCGAGAAGGATGCCGGCACTGTCCGACAGCGTGCGAAGCGCCGTCAGCGGCTGGTTCAGCTCATGGACCAGGCTCGCGGACATCTGGCCCAGGGCCGACATCTTGCCGGCATGCACCAGCTCGTTCTGCGCTGCTCGCAGTTGCGCAGTCCTTGCGACGACGGTCGATTCGAGGCTGTCATGCGCCGCCTGCAGCGCGGCCTGGTTCGCGAGTTTCTGGCGCACCGCGCGCCGGCGCTGCCACAGCGCAACGACCACCAGCAGCAGGACCGCCATGGCCAGGCTTGCCGTGACTGCGGCGTAGCGCGCCGCCGCCCGCACCGGGGCCATGTCATCCAGCACGACCAATCGCCAGGGCGCGGCCTGAAGTGTTCGCGTCGACGCGAGACTCGTCCGGCCATCGAGGGCAACGATCTGCGCATCGCCATCGAGCGCTTCCACCACGGTCCAGCGAAGCGGCTGCAGGTTCGCGTCGCCGTAGGGGCGGGATCGCGAAACCTCGTCGCGCTGACCTTCGCCCAGCGGCGCCAGTGGCTTGAACTTCAGATCGTCGCGCGTGGAGAGGATGACGACCCCGCGCTCGTCGATCAGCAACACGTCGCCGGGCAGCTTGCGCCATGCATGCTCCGCTTCCTCGAGATTGACCTTGACCGCGACCACGCCGCCCACGTGCGTGCCGCGTCGCAATGCATACGAGAGGTAGTAACCGGGCTTTCGGCTGGTGATGCCTACGCCGTAGAAGCGGCCACGTCCCGCCTTCATCGCATCGATCACGTAGGGGCGAAACGAGAGATCCTGGCCGACGGTGGTGCCGGGCTTGTCCCAATCCGATGCGGCGAGCGAGGTTCCACCGGCATCGAGCAGATAGAGCATCTCGGCCCCGGCGGTGGCGTTGACCCCGTCGAGATAGCGATTGACGGTGTCGCGGAGTTGCGCGTCGGATGGCGTCTCGAGCAGCGCCGGCACGACCGGCGTCATCTGCAGCAAGGCGGGCAGATAGTCGTAGCGCGCGAGGTCGGCACCCAAGCCGGCCGACAGCATGTCCAGCCGGTGCGCGGCCGTCTCGCGCAGGCTCCTCAAGCCGGCCTGCAGTGTGACCTGATGGCCGATGTAGGCGGCGGCCGCGATCAGGGCCAGCGCGCCGATCCACCGCGGCCATCCGCGCTTGCGCTTCGATTGCTTCTGGTGCGATGGAGGGGCGGCCGCTGTCGACATGCGCCATATATGGCACAAGGGATGGCGGGCCGCATCAGTGGGAATCCCGTTCTGCTTCATGCGCTCAGCGCGCCGGGCTCGTGGGCATGTGCGCCACGATGGGGTCGAGGACGCGCTCGGGCTCGTCGGATTCGGCGCTCGTCTCCTGGTCGAGGTGCCGGCGCATCTGCTCGGTGTCGAGGTCGCCCGTCCACTTGGCGACGACGAGGGTAGCCACGCCATTGCCGATCAGATTGGTCAGCGCGCGCGCTTCCGACATGAAGCGGTCGATGCCGAGAATCAGCGCCAGCCCGGCCACCGGCACGTGGCCGACTGCAGAGAGCGTGGCCGCAAGCACGATGAAGCCGCTGCCCGTGACGCCTGCGGCGCCCTTCGAGGTGAGCAGCAGCACCAGCAGCAGCGTGACCTGCTGGCCCAGCGTCATCGGCGTGTTGGTCGCCTGCGCGATGAACACGGCCGCCATCGTGAGGTAGATCGAGGTGCCGTCCAGGTTGAACGAGTAGCCCGTCGGGATGACCAGGCCGACGACCGACTTCTTGGCGCCCAGGTTTTCCATCTTGGCCATCATCCGTGGCAGCGCGGCCTCGCTGGACGACGTTCCGAGCACGATCAGCAGCTCTTCCTTGATGTACCGGATGTACTTCCAGATCGAGAAACCATGGAGTCGGGCGATCGTGCCCAGCACCACGAAGATGAAGAAAAGGCAGGTGGCATAGAAGGTCGCCATCAACGCGCCGAGCGAGACCAGCGAGCCGACGCCGTATTTGCCGATCGTGAACGCCATCGCGCCGAACGCGCCGATGGGAGCGACCTTCATGATGTAGCCGACGATGGAAAAGAGCACGTGCGAGAACTTCTCGATGAAGTCGAACACCAGCGTGCCGCGCCCGCCGAACTTGTGCAGCGCGAAGCCGAACATCACGGCGAACAACAGGACCTGCAGGATCTCGCCCTTGGCGAAGGCATCGACCACGGTGTTGGGAATGACGTTGAGCAGGAACTCCGTCGTCGTCGCCATCTTGCCGGGCCCGGTATATGCAGCGATGGCCTTGGTGTCGAGCGTGCTTGCGTCGACGTTCATGCCCACGCCGGGGCGTACCAGGTTGATGATCACCAGGCCCACGACCAGCGCGATGCTGCTGACGATCTCGAAGTACAGCAGCGCCATGCCGCCTGTCTTGCCGACCTTCTTCATGTCTTCCATGCCGGCGATGCCGACCACGACAGTGCAGAAGATGATCGGCGCGATGATCATCTTGATCAGCTTGATGAAGCCGTCGCCCAGCGGCTTCATCGCCTCGCCGGTAGCGGGATAGAAGTGCCCGACCAGCACGCCGATGACGATGGCCGTGACGACCTGGAAATAGAGCGATCTGTAGAAAGGTTTGGGAGCGGATGAATGGTCCATTGGGGTCTCCTTTGTAGGCATTGACGCTTGACGCACGATGGTGTGCGGCGACCCCTGGCTCAGTGCAACGGGTGTGCCATGCCGCGCGAGCGGCATCGGCCGTGCTAAGTCCTTGATTTGTCAGGGATTTGCATGCGCGAGCTGCGACCCCTTTGCCGGCCTCCCGGAACCCGGTCTGGCCGGCTGTCCGGCCCACCGGACCGGCATGTCAGTGCAAACCCTAGGTTCGCGACGGATGCGCCACCGAGTGGCGGCTCAGGCCGGCGAAGAGGGCCATCAGTGGCGTGGTCATCGCGGTCGTGACCAGTGCCATGACCAGGAGCATGGTGAACATTTCCGGGCCGATCAGGCCGGCGTCGAGACCGATCTTCATGACGATGAGTTCCATGAGCCCCCGGGCGTTCATCAACGCGCCGGTCGCCAGACTGTCGCGCCAGCCGTAGCCGCTGATTCGCGCACCGATCGTGCCGCCGGCGATCTTGCCGATGGTGGCCATTGCCAGCACCAGCAGCATCGCGCCGAGGCCGCCACCGACGAATGCGCCGGGCGTGGTGCCGAGACCCGCGAGCGCGAAGAACAACGGCATGAGCACGACGATGGCGAAGGGCTCGATGCGTTTCGCAAGCGCGTCCAGCAGGCGGTCGTCGCGCGGCAGCGTCGCGCCGAACAGGAATGCGCCGAAGACTGCGTGCAGGTGCAGCCATTCGGTCGCCAGGGCAGTGGCGAGAAGCCCGATCATGAGCCAGGCGAGCACCGGGAGGTTGGGTTCGCCCTCGGGCGCGTGGGTACGCAGCAGCCATGCGAAGACAGGCCGAACAACCCAGACCAATACGCCGAGAAGCACCAGAACGCCCCCGCTGATCTTCGCCAAACCTAGATAGCCATCGCCCGCGCCGACCATCGCCACCACGAAAGCGAGAAGCACCCAGGCGAAGACATCGACGACGGCGGCCGATGCGAGCGAGAGCTGCCCGAAGGGCGTCTGTGTCAATCCGCGGTCCTTGAGGATTCGGGCCATGACCGGAAAGGCGGTGATCGAGAGCGCGGCGGCGATGAAGAGGGCGAAGGGCCAGAACCCCACGCCCGCTGGCGCCAAAGCAGGATGGAGCGCCGGCGCAATGGCAAGGCCGAGGGCCAAGGGCACGATCACGCTGAGGATGCCGACGGAGCCCGCCGAGCGCAGTTGTTCGCGGAAGCTCTTGTGAGAGCGCAGTTCGAGCCCGACGATGAACATGAACATCACGAGGCCGACGGTCGACAGCGCCGACAACCCTGCCAAAGAGTCTTTGGCAAACAGTTGCGCATGCAGGGAAGGGAACAGTGCCCCCATCACGACCGGGCCGAGCAGCATGCCGGCGGCCATCTCGCCGACCACGCTGGGTTGTCCCAGGTAGCGAAGCAGCCATCCACAGGCGCGTGCCGTGGCAAGGATGACGATCAGCTGCAGCAGTAGGGTGGTCGCGGACATTGCTCTCTCGACGATGAAACGAGCGCGATGTTAGCTGCCGATGCGCAGGCGGTAGCCGGCGTCCCGACCACACTCAGGCCACGATGACCTGGCTGGAACCTTTGCGCAGCGCCGCCAGCGTGGGCAGTGCTCGCGCGCCTGCGTCGGTGACGATGACGTCGATGTCCGCATTGCGTGCATAGGTCACGCGGCTGCTCTGGAATGCCCTCCAACTCCGAACTCATCGACCTCGCGGCGCGTCTTGCAGACTGCGCGGCGCAACATTCGCTCGGCTGCTTCCGTACGTCGCTCGACATCGAGATCAAGGCCGACGCGAGTCCGGTGACGCTTGCCGATCGCGGCGCGGAAGCCGCGATGCGCCGTTTGTTGAACGACACGGTGCCCACGCACGGCATCCTTGGCGAAGAGCACGGCCGCGAGCGTCTCGATGCCGACCTCGTGTGGGTGCTCGACCCGATCGACGGAACCAAGAGCTTCATCACCGGCTCGCCGCTGTGGGGCACGCTCATTGCCGCGGTGCATCGCGGGCGCGTCGGGCTCGGCATGATCGACATGCCCGTGCTGCGCGAGCGCTGGCTGGGCCTACCGGGCGAAGGCGCCACCTGCAACGGCAGGAAGGTGCGCACCAGCGGTTGCATCGAACTGGCGCACGCACGGATCATCACGACCTCGCCCGACGCTTTCGATGCGGACGAATGGCTGGCCTACGACGCGCTGAGCCGCCGCTGCGCGATGCGGCGCTTCGGTGGCGATTGCTACGCTTATGCGCAACTCGCGGGCGGCCACGTCGACCTCGTCGCCGAATGCGGGCTGCAACCCTACGACTACATGGCGCTGGTCGGCGTGGTGGAAGGCGCGGGCAGCGTGATCACCGACTGGCAGGGCCGTCCGCTCACCGTCGAATCAGATGGACGCGTGCTGGCGGCGGCAACGGCCGCGCTTCATCGGCAGGCTCTGGAGTTCACCGCACGCTACCGCCCGCAAGCGCGCGTCGCGATGGAATCCAGTAAGCCAGCGCCCCAGCCGCTGCCAGTGCAATCAGCCCTGTGACGGCAATGCCTGCGGACAGCGACAGGCTGGCCGCCAGGAACGACAGCAGCGCCGGACCGCCGGATGAGCCGATATCCGACATCAACCGCCACACGCCCAGGAAGTGCGCGCGCCCGTTTCTTGGCGCGTGGTCGGCGCCCAGCGTCATGATCATTCCGGAACCGATGCCGTTGCCGAACCCGATCGCCAGGGCGGCGATCAGCAGCGTGGTGAACCCTGTGGTCAGCGGCATCAGCAGCATCGCGATGCCCATGATCACCATCGATGGCACGGCCACCCAGCGCCGGCCCTTGTGATCCATGACCTTGCCGGCCGGATAGAACACCAGCATGTCGATGCCGCCGGCCAGCCCGTAGATCAGGGAGGCCACCGCAGGCGCCAGCGCCAGATGCTCGGCCCACAGCGGGATGACGGCCTGACGCGATGCGCGCACCGCGCTGACCAGAACCACCCCGATGCCCACGGTCAGGAACACGCGGTAGTGGTCCTTCATCGTGGAGAAGAGGGTGGCGGACGCGGGCGCGCTCTGTCCGGCAGGAAGGGGCGGGGCTTCCAGATCAGGAATGCGCGCGCCAACGGCCGCCGCGCCCAGCACGCCGACGATCCCGACGACATAGGCCGCCGAAAGACCGAAGGTGTGCACCGCCGCCGCGGCAAGAAAGGGCCCGGCAAACATGCCGATGCGCATCACGCCGCCGAGCGTCGACAGCGCCCGCGCTCGATACATGACGGGAACCGCTTCCGACATGTAGCTCTGGCGCGCCAGGTTGTAGACAGCCTGCGACATCCCCACCATGAGGCAGCCCGCAGCGAACAGGCCCAGATGCGAGGTCCACAGGCACAGGAGCATCCCCAGGCCACTCCAGATGCCGGCGACGACGATCGCCCAGCGCTCGCCCCAACGCATCGTGATCAGCGATGCCGGGATGTTGTTGAGCAGGGAGCCGATGCTGATCAGCCCAACGACCAGCGCCGCCATCGACACTGATGCGCCGAGGTCGCGCGCCGTGAGCGGAACGATGGGAAGGATGGCGCCTTCGCCCACGCCGAAAAGCAAGGAAGGGCCGAAGGCCGGAACGGCGATCTTCCGGAGGGAAAAAGTGGTCGAGGCGGAGGAAGCGGGGGCTGGAGGGGAAGACATGCGCGAAAACAGGATTCGGTCCGGGCCGCAAATACTCAGACCGCCGCCGCGAACGCGAAGTGTGCTTGAAATCCGCCCGGTGCGTGGTCGAACGGCCCGGTGGCGGCTGCGCGCAGGCCGTCGCGTCCCGTCCGTAAAAGTGACGGACCGCCGTTTTTCGGAGCAGTCGGCGTTGCCAGAATCGCGCCTTTTGCTTCGCGACACCCTCCGTGCATGAGGTGGGGCGATCCATCCAGATTCATCTTTCCGTTCGTTCCCCGATGGCTCACACCCATTCCAATGCTTTCGACGTGCTCATCGTCGGAAGCGGCCTCGCCGGCCTGACCGCCGCCCTCCATCTCGCACCCACGCATCGCGTCGCGGTGCTCACCAAGCGGACTGTTCCCGACGGCGCGAGCCAGTGGGCGCAAGGCGGCATCGCTGCGGTGCTCGATGCCGATGACAGCATCGACAGGCACATCGACGACACGCTGGTGGCCGGCGCAGGCCTTTGCGACGTGCCGGCGACGCGCCTCGTGGTCGAAGAGTCACCGGGCTGCATCGCGTGGCTTCGCAAGCTGGGCGTGCCTTTCACGCTCGAAGATGGTGACTTGCACCTGACGCGCGAAGGCGGCCACAGCCATCGGCGCATCGTGCACGCGGCGGATGCGACCGGTGCCGCGGTCCAGCGAACGCTGATCGAGGTCGCGCGGCGCGAGCCCAACATCACCTTCTTCGAGCACCACACGCTGGTCGACCTCATTCCGGCGCGCAGCCTCGGTCATGGCGCACCGGCCTGCGCGGGGCTCTATGCGCTCGACGAAGCAAGCGGCGAGGTGGTGGCGTTCAGCGCGCCCGAAGTCGTGCTCGCCACCGGCGGCGGGGGCCGTGTCTACCTGCACACGACGAACCCCGAGACCGCGACCGGCGACGGCATCGCGGCCGCATGGCGGGCGGGCTGCAGGGTGTCGAACATGGAGTTCATCCAGTTCCATCCGACTTCGCTCTTTCATCCGGAGTCGAACTCCTTCCTCATCAGCGAAGCGGTGCGCGGGGAGGGCGGTGTTCTGCGGCTTCCGCCTTCGGCGGGCGGCGATCGCTTCATGCCGGCGCACGACCCGCGCGCCGAACTCGCGCCGCGCGACGTGGTGGCGCGGGCCATCGATGCGGAGATGAAGAAGCACGGGCTGGACTGCGTGCACCTCGACATCTCGCACCAGAGTCCTGAATTCCTGCGCCATCACTTCCCGAACATCCTCGCGCGCTGCGCGCAGCTTGGGATCGACATCACGCGCGAGCCCATCCCGGTGGTGCCTGCGGCGCACTACACCTGCGGCGGTGTCGTCACCGACCTTCAGGGGCGTACCGACATTGCAGGTCTCTATGCGATTGGCGAGACGGCGTGCACGGGCCTGCATGGCGCCAACCGGCTGGCAAGCAACTCGCTGGTCGAGTGCATGGTGTTCGCGCGGGCTGCGGCCCAAAGCATCGCAACGCACCCCAACGAGGCGACGGCTGAGCCTCTCTCGTGGAAGACCGCATCTGCAATCGCTGCAGATGCCGCAGCGATTGCAGACAGCCTTGGCGACCTGCGTTGCCTGATGTGGAACTTCGTCGGCATCGTGCGTTCCGGTGCGCATCTGGAGCGCGCCTCGAATCGCATCGCCAAGTTGCGACGCGATGTGGATGCGCTCCATGCGAGCGCCAGGATCACGCGCGACCTGCTCGAGCTGCGCAACCTCGTGCAAGTGGCCGACCTGATCGTGCAGTCCGCGCAGGCGCGCCACGAGAGCCGGGGGCTCCACTACCGCATCGACCATCCCTCGCTCGCGCCGACCGCGCAGCCGACGCTTCTCGCGCCTGCGGGCGCCTGACACAGTTTCTGACTTCTGGGACCCACCCCCATGTTCCGAACCCTGCTCAAGTCCAAGATCCACCGCGCCACGGTGACCGACTGCGAACTGCACTACGAAGGCTCATGCGCCATCGATGAAGACCTGCTCGATGCCGCGGGCCTCGCCGACAACGAACAGATCCACATCTGGAACGTGAACAACGGCGAGCGCTTCGTGACCTACGCGATCCGCGCCCAGCGGGGCTCGGGGATCATCTCGGTCAACGGCTCCGCTGCGCGTCGCGCATGCGCGGGCGACCTGCTGATCATTGCGGCCTTCGGGCTGGTCGGCGAGGAGCGCGTCGCCTCGCACAAGCCGAAGCTCGTGTTCGTCGATGCGGCGAATCGCATCAAGGAAGTGCACTCGCAAGTCCCGGTGCAGACCGCCGAGACCGAAGCGCTGACGGTCTGATCGCTCATGTCGATCTCCGAAACCACCGCGCCCTACGGCGCGGCGCGCGGCGCGGCTGTCGCTGCGCCACGCAAGGCCGTGACGCTGTCGCGCCTCGCGGACATGCACGCGAGCGGCGAGAAGATCGCGATGCTCACCGCCTACGACGCCACCTTTGCGGCGGTGGCTGATGCGGCGGGCGTCGATTGCCTGCTGGTCGGCGATTCGCTCGGGATGGTCTGCCAGGGCCTGGACAGCACCGTCGCCGTGTCGATGGAAGCGATGCGCCATCACACAGAAAGCGTCGCGCGGGGCCTTCGTCGCGCGCAAGGCACTGCATGGCTCATCGCGGACCTGCCCTTCGGCAGCTACCAGGAATCACGCGAACAGGCGCTGCGCAGCGCGATCACGCTGATGCAGGCCGGCGCGCAGATGGTGAAGCTCGAAGGCGGTGGGTGGACCATCGATACGGTGCGCTTCATCGTCGAGCGCGGCGTGCCGGTGTGTGCGCACCTTGGGCTCACGCCGCAGACGGTGCATGCGCTGGGCGGCTACAAGGTGCAGGGCAGGGACGATTCCTCCGCGGCGCGCTTGCAGGGTGACGCGCGTGCATTGCAGGATGCCGGCGCGGCGATGCTCGTGCTCGAGATGGTCCCTGCCGCTCTCTCCGCAAGGATCACCGATGAACTCGCGCGCTGCGCCACGATCGGCATCGGTGCCGGCCGGGGCACGGCCGGGCAGGTGCTCGTGATGCATGACATGCTCGGCATCAACCTCGGCAAGCCGGCGAAGTTCGTCCGCAATTTCATGGCCGGCTCGGACGGCATCGAACAGGCCCTGCGGGCCTATGTGCAATCAGTCAAGGACGGCACCTTCCCTGACGACAACCTCCACGCCTGGTAAGGACACCCTCATGCAAATCGCAAGAACCATCCCCGAACTGCGCGAGATCCTGGGCAGCCGGCGTCGCGCCGCGTTCGTGCCGACCATGGGAAACCTTCACGAAGGCCATCTCTCGCTTGTCAGGACGGCTCGCAAGCTCGGCGAGGTGACGGTCGCGAGCATCTTCGTCAACCGGCTGCAGTTCCTGCCGCACGAAGACTTCGACACCTATCCGCGCACCTGGGAGAGCGACTGCGAGAAGCTGCGCGCCGCGGGCTGCGACGTGCTCTTCGCGCCCGATGAAAAGGCCCTCTACCCCGAGCCGCAGACCTGCAAGGTGCATCCGGACCCGGCGCTGGCGGACATTCTCGAAGGCCACTTTCGTCCCGGCTTCTTCGTCGGTGTCTGCACGGTGGTGATGAAGCTCTTCGCCTGCGTGCAGCCGCAGTTCGCGGTGTTCGGCAAGAAGGACTACCAGCAGCTCATGGTGATCCGCCACATGGTGCGCCAGTTCGCCTTGCCGATCGATGTGGTCGGCGTCGAGACGCATCGCGCGGACGACGGCCTCGCGCTGTCGTCGCGCAACGGCTATCTGGGCAAGGATGAACGTGTCGAGGCCACGCAGTTGTCGCTCTTGCTGCAATCCGTCGCTGCGGCGGTGCGCGAAGGCGAGCGCGACTTCGCCACCATCGAGGCACGCGCAAGGACATCGCTCATGGCGCGCGGATGGAAGCCCGACTACGTGGCCATACGCCGCCGCAGCGATCTGAAGGCGCCCGTCGCAGGCGACCCGCTGGTGGTGCTGGCCGCGGCGCGGCTTGGGAGTACGCGACTCATCGACAATCTGGAGTTCGACTGAGCCGCTCGTGGCTCGCTTCACCCCCAAAATGACCATCAGTTTTGATTTCTCACCGGCCAGCGTGGCCGAACTGGCAAGCGCCGACGTGCGCCGAGCCCTCCTGGAAGATGTAGGCAGCGGCGACCTGACGGCCACGCTGGTGCCCGAAGGCAAGCGCGCCGTGGCGCGCGTGATCACCCGCGAGAACACCGTGCTGTGCGGGGCGCCCTGGGTCGAGGCCGTGTTCAGGCAGGTCGATCCGCGCACCCGCATCGTCTGGCAACGCACGGAAGGCCAGCATTGCGAACCCGGCCAGACCGTGTTCACGATCGATGGCGATGCCCGTGCGCTGCTCACTGCCGAACGGACCGCACTCAACTTCCTGCAATTGCTCAGCGCCGTGGCCACACGCACCGCGCAGTACGTCCGGGCCGTGCAAGGCACGCGCGCCAAGATCGTCGACACACGAAAGACGCTGCCGGGGCTTCGCCTGGCACAGAAGTACGCGGTGAGCGTGGGCGGCGGCACCAACCATCGCATTGGCCTCTATGACGCCATCCTCATCAAGGAAAACCACATCGCAGCGGCTGGTGGCATCGCCCCGGCGTTGAAGGCTGCGGCCCAGGCCGCGCCCAATGCGAAGTTCGTCCAGATCGAGGTCGAGACGCTGGAGCAGCTCGACGAGGCCCTGCGCCACGGGGCCCGCATGGTGCTGCTCGACAACATGGATCTGCCCACCCTGCGCGAAGCCGTCCGCCGCAACGACGCTGCCGGCGACGCACGCGCCGTGCTCGAGATTTCCGGCGGCGTCACGCTCGAAGGCCTTCGTGCGTTGGCAGAAACCGGGGTCGACCGCATCTCGGTCGGCGCGCTCACCAAGGACGTGAAGGCGATCGACTTCTCGATGCGCTTCGCGGCGGAGCAAGCATGAGCGCGGTCTTCGAAGTCGAATTCGAGCAGCCCGTCGGCGAGGCATGCAACACGCGCCACGCATGGGCGCGCGTGCCGGCCGAGCCGTCGCGGGCAGAGCGCGATGTTCTCAAGGACCGCATCCGCCGCCTGCTGGTGGAGCGCAATGCCGTCATGGTGTCGCACTACTACGTGCACCCGGACCTGCAGGACCTGGCCGAGGAAACCGGTGGTCTGGTGGGCGACTCGCTGGAGATGGCGCGCTTCGGCCGCGATCATCCCGCGCGCACGCTCGTGGTGTCCGGCGTGCGCTTCATGGGCGAGACCGCCAAGATCCTCTCGCCCGACAAGCGCGTGCTGATGCCCGACCTGGGCGCCGACTGCTCGCTCGACCTGGGCTGCCCGATCGACGAATTCAGCGCCTTCTGCGATGCGCATCCTGACCGCACCGTGCTGGTCTACGCCAACACCAGTGCCGCCGTGAAGGCACGGGCCGACTGGGTGGTCACTTCAAGTTGCGCGTTGGACGTGGTGAGCGCACTCAAGGCCGAGGGCCACAAGATCCTGTGGGCGCCGGACCGCCATCTGGGCGACTACATCCGCCGTGAGACCGGCGCGGACATCGTCAGCTGGCAAGGCGCCTGCATCGTGCATGACGAATTCAAGGCGCTTGAACTCGAGCTGCTGAAAGAGCAGCACCCCGATGCCAAGGTGCTGGTGCATCCCGAGTCGTCTGCCGACGTGATCGCGCTCGCCGACGCGGTGGGGTCCACCTCCGCGATCCTGCAGGCGGCTCAGCGCATGGACGCCAAGACCTTCATCGTGGCCACCGACAACGGCATGCTGCACAAGCTGCGCACGCTCAACCCGGGCAAGACCTTCATCGAGGCGCCGACGGCCGGCAACGGTGCAACCTGCAAGAGCTGCGCGCATTGCCCGTGGATGGCGATGAACGGCCTGGCCAACGTGGCAAATGCGCTGGAGACCGGCGCCGGCGAGATCCAGGTGGATCAGCACCTGGGCGTGCGCGCACGCGTGCCGATCGACCGCATGCTGGCCTTCACTGCCGCGCTGAAGAAGGGCGCGCCCGTCGGAGCCCTGGTAGCCGGTATGGGCGCGGTGTGATCTAGGTCGAATGGAGCAGCTTGCGCAGCCACGCGTCGACCGCCGCGGTGGCCGGAAAGTCGGCGCGACCGAGCAAGCGGTTGATCTCCAGATGGCCGATCAGGCCCGTGCCCCCGGCGGCGTAGACCTCCGCCGGTATGCCGGCCTGCCCGAGCGCCTTCGCCAGGGCCTCGGATTGCGCCTTTCCGTCGGCGCGATCGATGTGGGCGATGAGGAATGCAGGCGAGTCGGGTTTGAAGACCTGCAGGGCAGGCGACAACGCACGCTGGCGTGCGGGCTCCAGTCCAAATGCTTCCATGTAGGTTCCGCGCATGAGGCGGCCCGCCGAGGCAACTTGGCGCGGAATGTCATAGCCCGCGCCGTCCAGCGCGACGACGCCGCGAAGATCCGATAGCGAGAGGCCCGCCGCCGCCAGGTACCTCGGGTCGGTTCCGACCAGGGCCACCAGGTGCGCGCCCGCGCTGTGGCCCATCAGGACGATGCGCGACGGATCGATGCCCAGCCGAGAGGCCTGCCTCCTGAGCCAGGCGACGGATGCGGCCACATCGGCTGCCTGCTGCTCCACGGTTGCATCAGGGATCAGTCGATAGTTGATAGAGGCAAATGCAAACCCCTCACGGGTCAGATGCTCGACCTTCTGCATGCCCGTGGCCGTGCGCTTGTCGCCATGCTTCCATCCGCCGCCGTGGACGAAAACAATGAGCGGCGCCGGCTTGGCAACCCCGGCCGCAGGCCAGAAGTCGAGCTTCTGCAGGACATCGGCTCCGTAGGCGTATTCGATGCGCCCGGCGGTCGGCGCCTCGGGCGCGCCAACTGCGCTGTCGGTCGGCGGATCTTCCTGGGGCTGGGCGGCCAGGACCTGGGTAGAAAGTGATGTCGACAGCAGTGTCGAAGCAATCAGGGTTCGTGCAATTCGATGCTTCATCACGATGCTCCCGGCGCCCTGGCCATTTCCCGATAGAGCGGCGGAACCGCCAGCGCAAGCAGCAACGCCGCGAACGGCACCACGCACACGTAGCCGACGTACTTGAACCCCATCGCACCCACCGCGCCGCCGATCACGAACATGGCGATCAGCCCGCCGGCATTGCGAAGTCGCGACCGGTCGTGACGCACGGGGCGGGTGCTTTCCGACCGACGACGGTTCCAGTAGAGCAACTTGCCGAGCTCCATGCCGAAGTCGGTGATGTTGCCGGTCATGTGCGTCGTGCGGATGCTTCCGCCCGAAGTCTTGGAGACCACTGCGTTCTGAAGCCCCATCACGAACGACAGGAGAAGCACCGTGATCGGCAGCGCGAACGGCGTCATCCAGCTGAGCGTGCTGGCGCTTCCAAGCACCCCGAACGGCAGCAGCAGAAGCGCCTCCAGCAACAAGGGCGGTGCGTAGACCGTGCGCAGCCGGTGCTGCCGCGCCCAATTGACCAGCACCGCTGTGACCGCCGCGCCAGCGACGAAGGCCAGGATCGCACCGGCGGCGTTCAGTACCAGCCGGGCGTTGCCCAGCACGAGCCCGTCCGCGAACTGGGAAGCGAATCCCGTCATGTGCGAGGTGTACTGGTGCAGCACCAGGAATCCACCGGCGTTGATGGCCCCCGCATTGAAGGCAAGGATGAGGCCCATCGCGCGATTGGTCGACGGCGCGCGGTGGCGGTGGGTCAGCAGGTGGATTCGACGCATCGGTTTGTAACGAGAACGTCTGCGGAGTATGAGCCCGTAAGCGTCGGATAGGTGCTTTCACTAACTGTCAACGTAATTGTCAACAATGATGTTGACCTCAATTTCGACAGGACCTAAAGTCCACCTCACCACCCGCAAGGAGACAAACCGATGCAACCCACCATGACGGCCGGCGCGACGGCGACCGCCGCAGCACCCGACACCGCCCTCCAGCCCTCGAAGGTCCGCTGGAAGATCTTCCTGATGATGTTGTTCCTCATCTCGATCAACTACATCGACCGCGCCTCGCTCTCCGTGGCCATGCCGCTGATCGCGAAGGAATTCGACATCGGCCCCGCCGTGCAGGGCCTTCTGCTCAGTTCCTTCTTTTGGACCTACGCGCTCATGCAGATCCCGGGCGGCATGCTGGCCGACCGCTTCGGCCCGCGCGTGGTGATCGCCGGCGCAACGCTCGGCTGGGGCTTCTTCCAGGCCATTGCTGCCGCCTGCACCGGCTGGATTCCGCTGCTGCTCACCCGCCTCGGATTGGGCGCGGCCGAGGCGCCGATCTATCCGGCGGGCGGCAAGCTCAACGGCATCTGGATGACCCAGAACGAACGCGGCCGCGGCGCGACCCTGCTCGACGGCGGTGCGCCGCTCGGGGCCGCATTGGGCGCGATCCTGATCTCGGGCCTGATCGCGATGCTCGGCTCTTGGCGTCTCGCCTTCGTCATCGCGGGCGTCGGCACGGTTCTCGCTGGTCTTTTCGCTTGGAGCTACATCCGCAACCATCCCCGCGAACATCCCGGCGTGAACGACGCCGAGGCGAAGTACATCGAGGCCAGCCACGCAGCGGACGCCGCCAGCGAGCCGCAAGGCGCCAGCGGCCGCCTGCTCGACTTCCTGCGCTTCCGCTCGGTCTGGGGCATGTTCTTCGGCTGGATGTGCTTCAACGCACTGTTCTACGGCCTGCTCACCTGGATGCCCAACTACCTCTCCAAGGTCCATGGCTTCGACATCAAGCAGATGGGCGGCGCCGTGTTCATCATGTTCTTCTCCGGCTTCGTCGGCGAAATGTTCGGCGGCTGGCTGGCCGACAAGTGGAAGGCCGCCGGCGCATCGAACTCGAAGGTCCTGCGCACGCTCTTCGGCATCGCCTCGGTGATCGCGACCGTCGCGATCTACACGGTCTCGCAGATCACCAGCCCCGTCGCCGTGGTGGTGCTGCTGTCCGTCACGTTGTTCTTCCTGCGCTGGTGCGGCCTCTTCTGGTGCGTGCCTTCGATCCTCGGTCGCAGGCAGCACGTCGGCTTCCTCGGTGGCACCATGAACCTCGGCGGCAATGTCGCGGGCATCGGCGTGCCGATCGTGGTCGGCCTGATCGTGCAGGCCACCGGTTCCTACTTCCTGGCGCTGATGCTCTTCGCAGCGGCCGGCGCCGGTCTCTTCGTCTGCTCCACGCTGCTCATCGACTACAGCAAGAAGCTTCCCGTCTAGTCCACTTTTCGAGATCCGCGAAATGTCCCAGCAAAAACGCATCGGCGTGTTGACGCCTTCCTCCAACACGGCGCTCGAGCCGTTGACCAGCGCGATGGTCGCCGGCGTGCCGGGCGTCACTGCGCACTTTTCGCGGTTCCGCGTGACCGAGATCTCGATGGGCGACAAGTCGCAGAACCAGTTCGACGAGCGCACCATCCTCGACGCAGCCAAGCTGCTGGCCGATGCGAACGTCGACGTCATCTGCTGGAGCGGCACTTCCGCGAGCTGGCTCGGCTTCGAGCGCGACCGTGCGCTGTGCGCACGCATCACCGAAGCCACCGGCATTCCGGCGACCACGTCGGTGCTGGCGCTCAATGACCTGCTGGCCGCGCAGGGCGCACGCACGCTGGGGCTGGTGTCGCCCTACGTGGAAGACGTGCAGCGGCGCATCGTCGCCAACTATGCGGCGCTCGACATCGAATGCGTGGCCGAACGCCATCTCGACCTGACGGTGAACTTCTCGTTTGCCGAAGTCGATGCGGACACCTTGCGCAAGATGATCCGCGAGGTCGCGCAGCACAAGCCCGACGCCATCACCGTGATGTGCACCAACCTGCACGGCGCACCGCTCGTCGATGAACTGGAGCGCGAACTCGGCATTCCGATCTACGACTCGGTGGCCACCGTGGTGTGGAAGGCCCTGAAGATCACCGGTGTCGACACCGGGATCGTCAAGGGCTGGGGAGGGCTCTTCGCATGAGCGCCGACACCTTCGACTTCGTTGTGCGCAATGCACGCGTCGCCACCGCCAGCGACACCTTCGACGCCGACATCGGCATCACTGGAGGCCGCATCGTGCAGCTCGGCATGGGCCTGCCGAAAGGCCGCCGCGAGATCGACGCGGCCGGCGCATTCGTCACGCCGGGTGGCGTCGATGCGCACTGCCACCTCGACCAGCCGATGGAAGCGCCGGTCCGCATGGCCGACGATTTCGACACCGGCACACGCGCTGCCGCCTGCGGCGGCACGACCACGGTGATCCCCTTCGCCGCGCAGCAGAAGGGCCAGTCCCTGCGGGCCGCGGTGCGCGACTACCACCAGCGCGCCGAAGGCCGCGCGCATGTCGACCATGCCTTTCACCTGATCGTCAGCGACCCGACGGAGGATGTGCTCAAGAACGAGCTGCCGCAGTTGATTGCCGAGGGCTACACGTCGTTCAAGATCTACATGACCTACGACGACCTGAAGCTCAACGATGGCCAGATCCTGGATGTGCTCGCGGTTGCGCGCGAGCATGACGCGATGGCGATGATTCACGCCGAGAACGCAGACTGCATCGAGTGGCTGACGCGTCGCCTCGAAGCCAGCGGACGCACCGCACCGCGATTCCATGCGCACGCACGCCCGATGCTCGTCGAGCGCGAGGCCACGCATCGCGCCATCGCGCTGTCGGAGCTGGTCGACGTGCCGATCATGATCGTGCACGTCTCCGGCAAGGAAGCCGTCGAGCAGATCCGCTGGGCGCGTTCGCATGGCCTGCACGTGTTCGCCGAAACCTGCCCGCAATACCTCTTCCTCACGGCCGAAGACCTCGGCATCGACGACAGCTACGGCGGCGCACGTTGCGTGTGCAGCCCGCCGCCGCGCAACAAGGACAACCAGCAGGTGATCTGGAACGGGCTGGCAGATGGCCTGTTCACGATCTTCTCGTCGGACCATGCGCCGTTCCGCTACGACGCGCCCGAAGGCAAGAAGCCGGGCGGCGAGGAAGTCGCGTTTCGCCACATTCCCAACGGCATTCCCGGCATCGAGACGCGTCTTCCGCTGCTGTTCTCGCATGGGGTGCTCGACGGGCGCATCACGATCAACCGCTTCGTCGAACTCACTTCGACCAATCCCGCGAAGGCCTACGGCCTGCATCCGCGCAAGGGGACGATTGCGATCGGCGCCGATGCCGACCTCGTGATCTGGAGCGCGACGCCGAGGCAGGTGCGCAATGCCGACCTGCACCATGCGGTCGACTACACGCCCTACGAAGGCATCGAAGTGAAAGCATGGCCCGCGGTCACGCTCGCGCGCGGCGAAGTCGTGTGGGACGGCAGCACATTCCATCCCCGCGCCGGGCGCGGGCAGTTCCTGCGCCGCGGCCGGCCTTCACTGCTGCCCGCACCGCAACAGCGAGGCACGCCATGAAGATCCTGCTCATCAATCCGAACACCTCCCAGAGCGTCTCCGATCTCATCGAGGCCGAAGCGCGCCGCGCCGCCGCGCCGGACACGCAGATCAGCGTGCTCACCGCGCCCTTCGGCGTGGCCTACATCGAGACGCGCTTCGAGTCGTTGATCGGTGCCTACGCTGCCGCCACGCTCGCCGCCGAGCATTGCGACCAGCACGAC
Organism: Variovorax sp. Sphag1AA; assembly: GCF_014192575.1. Taxonomy (GTDB): domain Bacteria; phylum Pseudomonadota; class Gammaproteobacteria; order Burkholderiales; family Burkholderiaceae_C; genus Variovorax. The sequence goes on from NZ_JACHYC010000007.1 coordinate 87,671, forward strand.
GCGATCGTGGTCGCGGCCTTCGGCGACCCGGGCATCGACGGCCTGCGCGAAGTGCTGGACATCCCCGTCGTGGGCCTCACCGAAGCCGCGCTGATGAGCGCCTGCCTGCTGGGCAAGCGCTTCTCGATCATCGCGATCTCGCACCGCATCACCGCGTGGTACCGCGAATGCGTGGCCGCCAACGGCCTGAGCGACAGGCTTGCGAGCATCCGCAACCTGGACAACCCGCTGAAGGACATCGGCCGCGTGCAGGAAGACCACACCGCGCGCCTCGAAGCGCTGTGCCTCTCGGCCGTGCAGGACGATGGCGCCGACGTGATCATCATCGCGGGCGCGCCGCTCGCGGGGCTGGCAAGGTCCATCCGGGACCGCATCCCCGTGCCGGTGGTCGACGGCGTGTCGAGCGCCGTGTGCCATGCGCAGACGCTGGTGTCATTGGGCACGCTGCCGGCGCGGCAAGGCAGCTTCGCGCCGCCGCCGAACAAGCCGAACCAGGGCCTGCCAGAGGGCATCGCGCGCCTGCTGGCCCGCGACCGCACTTCGCGATAAGGCCTTGTGGCGACGGCGCGCATGCCGCGTGCGTCGTCGCTAAGATCCGACCGCAATGCCAAAGAAATCAAGTTCAACCCCAGAGACAACAACGGCCAGCCCGGGCCGTGAACAGGGCGTCGATGCCATCGCCGAGAAGATCTCGACGGCCATCCTCGAACACCGGCTGGCGCCGGGCACCAAGCTCGGCGAAGACCGGCTCGCCACGATCTTCAACACCAACCGCGCCAAGATTCGCGAGGTGCTCACGCGCCTCGCGCACGAACAGATCGTCGAACTGGTGCCGCAGCGCGGCGCGCACGTCGCGAAGCCAACCATCGAACAGGCGCGTGACGTCTTCGAGGCCCGCCGCTTGATCGAACCCGGCGTTCTGCGCCGGCTGATCGGCACGATCGACGACTTCAAGATGCAGCGCCTGCGCAGGCACCTCGAGCTCGAGGCCGATGCACGCCAGCGCAACGACGCACGCGCCGTGGTGCGGCTGTCGGGCGAATTCCATCTGCTGCTGGCCGAGTTGGCAGGCAACTCGGCGCTCGCGCGCACCATGCGCGAGCTGTCGACGCTGACCTGCCTCATCATCTCGCTCTACGACGCACCGACGGCCACCAGCTGCCGCGCCGACGAGCACGAAGAGATCGTCGAAGCCATCAAGCGCAAGGATGCGCGCAAGGCCGAGGCGCTGATGCTGCATCACCTGGAGCACATCGAGGAGAGCCTCAAGCTGGATGCGGGCAGCGACGAAGCCGATCTTGAGAGCATCCTGGGCGAGTAGGCCTGTTCGTTGCAGATGCCCGTCTGAGTGGGCCTGACCTTCAGAGGAAATACTGATGAGCGCAACGAAATTCCGAATGGGGCGACTGGACCACGTGCACATTCGTGTGCCCAACCGTGCAGAGGCGGCACGGTGGTACGCCGAGCATCTCGGCTTCGAGCCTGTGGAGAGGTTCGACTTCTGGGCCAATGGTTTCGAGGGCGGCCCGCTCCAGATGTCGGCCGATGGTGGTCGGACGATGCTTGCGCTATTCGAGGCGAGCGAAGGGCACCCAATGGTTCGGCAAACACTCGGCGTTGCCTTCAGCTTGGACGCCGACGGCTTCATCGCCTTCGCCCGCTCCCTCCCCTGCGGGATTGCCAGCCCATCGGGTCAGCCGCTCGCTGTAGATGACGTCGTCGATTTCGACTTGTGCTGGGCCTTCAACCTGGTTGACCCATGGGGCAATCAGTACGAACTCAACTGCTACGAGTACGACCGCATCAAGACGGAACTCATCGACGCCGATGGCGTCGAGCCGGAGCGGTATTGGCCGCGCGAGCAGTACAGGGACTTTCGAAACAGCTGACGCGTTCGAGTCCTTGCGCGTTCAGATGCCGTCAAGCACCGGAGCATGGCAGGCGACGCAGAGCTTGTTCCCGTCCGGGTCGCGAAAGTAGGCGCCGTAATAGTCGTCGTGGTACTGCGGGCGAAGCCCTGGAGGGCCTTCGCAGGTGCCGCCGTTCTCCAAGGCCGCTTGGTATGCCGCCCGGACCGACGCCCTGGTGGCTGCGGAAAACACGTCGGCTCCTCAGGAAAGTTGGGGGTTGGCTTTCGACGGACTATGCAGCCAAGGTGTACTCCAGCGCCCAGAAGTAATCCCACTCCCGGTAGGCCGCAGAGCTTGCATAAGGCCCGACCAAACTCAGCAGTTCCTCGCGCGAAGGGAAGTTCTTCAGGACGCGGTGCTTCGAGCCGTCCGACAGCGAGCGGTATTGGTAGGTATTCCCGTCGTCATCCCGTTCCGAAATAGGCGTACTGCTGCCTTGCACGAAGCGGTTGTCGACAAAGACCACCGTGGCGCCTGGTTCGAGCGCCCTGTGCAGTCCGCGCAGAAACTGGTCGATTCGCTCCAAGGGAATATGAGACCACCAGAAACCGGCGAAGGCCGCGTCGAAGGACTCGGTGCGCGCAGGAAGCTCGTATGCGTCGCCCTGGATGAATTCGACCTTGCCGGGGGGAACGCGATGTCGTGCGATTGTCAGCGTCTCTTCCGCCGCATCGAGGGCGACGACCTTGTTGGCATTGGGCGCGAAGAACTGCGTCCAGTATCCGGTGCCACACGCAATCTCAAGCACGAGTCGCCCGGCGAACACGCCCGAGATCCAGGTCTCCATCTCGCGCAGGTTGGGCTGACGCTCGGGCTTCAAGTAGATCTTGTCGTACTCGGCGGCTCGTGCTGAATAGTAGTCACGCATGGTTTCAGTTGGGGTTGGGTTGGTTCCGCATGCTACGGACCGCTAGTTCACCGTGACCATGACGTGGGTCTCCGGTCCCGCTCGCATGACGTAGTTGACCGGATGCAGCGCCTCGCCGGGACCGCATGCGCCTGCCGGGTTCAACATGGCCGCGAGCGCGCCGGGCAGCTTCTTCTTGAATGGTCCGACGGGCAGGCACACGGTGACGTTGGCCACGCCGGAATTCTTCTCGTCCCTGTCCTTGTAGAACCTGTCGTTGATTTGGAAGGTCTCGGGCCTGTACTGGCCGGCGGGCGTGTCCTTGATGAAGATCGACAGATAGGACTCCCAGCCGGTTCCCATCTCGACGTCCATGCAGACGCCCGGCTTCATGGTGTACCAACCCTGGAGCATCACCTGGCAATTCGATCCGCGAAGCTCGCATCTCGAACCGGGATTGTCCGAGTCCTCATGGATGACGGCAAAGACGATGTCCGTCGGTCGTCCATTGCAGAGCTTGTTCGTGCCCGCCGCGCCAGCGTGAATTGCTACAGCAGAAAACAGCAGAGCGCCGAACGCGAGATGCACGAGTGATTTCATCGGTTCCCCTGGAGAGTGCGCTTGCCGCTTGAAACGGAGTGTGCTCCAACCTTCCAGATCGCGATGTCAGCCGAGGACTCGCCGACGCTCTACCCTCGCAGATCCGTCGATTCGATGACCTTGGCCATGCGCAACACGGTTGCATCTTCGTACCGCGGCGCCACCACCTGCAAGCCGACCGGCAGCCCACGCACGAGTCCGGCCGGCACCGAGCATGCGGGAACGCCACAGTAGTTGAACAACGGCGTGAAGGCTGCGTGACCTCGTGGACCGGCCGGCTGGCCGCCGATGAGCGGCGGGCCGAGCTGGTCCAGCGGCCATGCAGTCACCGGTGCGGTGGGACTCAGCAGCAGGTCGTACCGCTCGAAGAAGCTGCCCAGCGCATGGCCGATGCGTTCGCGCAGACGCAATGCGCGTGCGATGTCTGCAGGCGTGCAGCGCGCTCCCGCTTCGATCTGCATCACGAGATTCGGATCGATGCGGTCGCGCTCCGACGCCAGCCGGTCGCCGTACAACGCGTGAAGACCGGCTTGCTGAAGCGCAAGCAGCGGGTATTCGCGAGCCTCGGCGGGCCATGCGGGGTCGGCGTCGTCGATGCGCCAGCCTTCGGCGCGCAGTGCATCGACGCGTGACTGAAGAGCCGCGAGCACGTCGTCGTCGATCGCGAAGTCGCAACCGAGCCGAGGGCTCCACGCAATGCGCAGGTCGCGCGGTGGCGCGGCGAGCGGTGTGCCGGCTTCCAGACCACTGGGAATGGGGACGCCTGCCGGATCACCTGCGTCGTAGGCAGCCAGCAGGTCGTAGACCCATGCGCAGTCGGCGACGTCGGTTGCGAGCACGCCGATGACCGAGAGGCCGTAGTTGGGCTCGGCGAAGCCCCACGGGTGGGGAATCATTCCCGCGCTGGGCTTGAGTCCGACGAGCCCGCAATGCGCGGCCGGCCGTCGCGTGGAGCCGCCCGCATCGGTGGCCAGCGCGAGCAGACCCAGCCTGCTTGCGAGGGCCGACACCGCGCCGCCGGACGAACCGCCTGGCGTGAGGGCGGGGTCCATCGGGTGGCGTGTCGCCCCGTAGATCAGATTGCTGGTCACGCCCTTGCAGGCGAACTCGGAGCAATTGGTGATGCCGAGAACCACCGCGCCCAGTGCGCGCAGCCGCGCGACCGCCCAGGCATCGCGCGGTGCGATGAAGTGCTCGAACAGCAGCGACCCCTGCGTGATGCGGTAGCCCTCGACCCAGAGGTTGTCCTTGATGGTGACCGGCACGCCGGCGAGCGGCAATGATTCGCCCGCGGCCAGGCGGCGATCGACATCGGCAGCCTCGCGCAGCACGCGATCGGGATCGAACTGCACGATGGCAAGCAACGCCGGGTTCAGGGCTTCCGCGCGTGCAATGAAGTGCCGTGCCACATCGACCGCACTGAGAGCGCCGTCGATGACCTGCGACGCCAGCGCTCGCGCGGACAGGGAATGCAGCGCGGTCATGATGCGCGCTTTCCTGCGAAGAGAGAGGCCAGCGATGCGGAGACGTCCGTCACGTCGCGACCGACGATCGGCGCGAGGCTCCCGGCCCGCGCGGCGGGCAGCGCGAGTCGATGGCGTGCTTCGGCCAGGGCGACCGCGCAGGCGACGCCGTCCAGCAGTGGCACCGACGCGCGGGACTGCAGCGGCCCGGCCATCGACGCCATCGCGGCGCCGGCAAGCAACACAGCTTCGGCACCATCGCGCTGCACCAGCCGTTCGATGCCTTCGAGTACCTGTGCCTGGACCAGCTCGGGTGTCGTGAAGGTCTGCTCGGGCGTCACGTCGAGCGCCTCGACGCCGGCCAGCCGCGCGGCCATGCCGTGCTGCGCGACCAGTTCGCGATACAGCGGCGCCATGCGCGCGCCATAGGTCAGCACGCCAATGCGGCTCGCCAGCGTGGCACCGACCAGCAGCCCGGCCTCGGTCATGCCGATGACCGGAATGTCGAGCAACTCGCGGCACGGCCAGAGCGCGCTGTCCAGCGACACACCGAGAACGATCGCATCGACTTCGCCCGCATGCTGCGCCGCGAACTCCAGCACCTCCTGCTGCGCAATCGCGTTCTCGGCACGCGAGGCGATGATGGCGGGGCCGCGCCGTCCGGTGACGGGGATCAGCTCCGTGTCCGGCCGCGCCACGGCGCGCGCAGCGGCCAGCACTGCATCCGTCACCGCCTGTGTACGGTTCGGATTGATCAACAGCAGCTTCATGCCACTCCCTTCATCGATGCCGGCGGTGGCACGTGTTCCAGCCAATGCCGCGCGATCTGCTCGCGGGTCGCGAACCACACGCCCTGGCGGCCCGCCATGCGATCCGCCAGTGCCTTCAGGCCGCCGATGCGTGCGGCCCGTCCGATGATGCGGGTGTGCAGGCCGATGGACATCATGCGCGGCGCTTCGCGCGATTCGGCCAGAAGCCAGTCGAAGGCATCGCCGCAGTAGCGCGCGAAATCGTCGCCATGCACGAAGGCGTGGCTGTCGAAGAAGCGCATGTCGTTGGTGTCGAAGGCGTAGGGCACCACGAGGTGCGGCTTCCCGCCGACGGCCCGGTAGTAGGGAAGGTCATCGTTGTAGGCGTCGCTGTCGTAGAGAAAGCCGCCGTGCTCCACCAGCAGCCGGCGCGTGTTGACGGACGCCGACGACTTGGTGTGCCAGCCCACGGGCGGCCTGCCGTAGAGGCGCTCGATGGTGGCGACGCTGCGCGCGATGCGTGCGCGTTCCTCGGCCTCGGGCATTCCTGCGTGCGATTCCCAGCGCCAGCCGTGGCAGGAAATCTCGAAGCCGCGATGCCGTGCGTCTTCGGCGATCCACGGGGTGGCTTCCAGCGCGCGGGCGCAGCAGTTGAGCGTGAGCGGAACGCCGGCATCCGCGAGCACGCGCGTGATGCGTCGGTAGCCGACGCGCGCGCCGTACTCGAAGTGGCTTTCCATGCAGAGGTCCTGCGCGCCGACCACTTCATGGTTGACTTCGTGGCGCGCTTCGTTGCATTCGTCGCCGGCGCTCAGCGCGAACTCCGCGCCTTCCTCCACGTTCAGCACGAATGAGACCGCGAGGCCCGCGCCACCGGGCCAGCGCACAGCCGGGGCGGTGTCGCCATACCCGATGAGGTCGCGCGGCAGGTAGTTGGCAGAGGTGTTCATGGCAGTCGGGCCTTGTAGGTGTCGGGTGCGATCGGCGTGGCGAGCCCCTGGCGGTGGATTCGCTCCACCGCTTCGAGGACCGGCGCCATGTCGGCTTCGGCGCGCGCGAAGCGCGGCAACAAGTCGGCGAACTCGCGCTCGATCTCTGCGAGCAGCGCGGCTTCGTCGATGCGCGCGAGGCGGCCATCGCGGATCGCGACCTCGCCATCAACCATCGAGAAGTCCAGTCCGGCGCCGCGCTCGGCATAGACGAGCTGCCGCACCGGATCGTTCATCGGCGTGAAGGTGATGCTGTCGGTGCGATACGCGACGAGATCGGCGGTGGCGCCCACGCGCAGGCTGCCGAGCCGCTCTCCGAAGCCCAGAGCCCTCCCACCGGCGATCGTGCCTGCGTGCAGCGCTTCTTGTGCGCTGAGCCAGCGCGAATGATCGTCGCCGCGGATCTTGGACAACGCCGCGGCGCTGCCGAGCACATTGAGCATGTTGACCGTGACCGTCGAGCAGGAACCGTCGGAACCGAGGCTCACGTTGACGCCGGCCTCCAGCAGCTCGCGCACCGGCTGCACGCCCGAGCCCAGCAGCAGGTTGCTCCACGGGTTGTGCTGCGCAGTCGCGCCGGTGCGGGCCAGCGCGTCGATCTCGCGCGGATTGAGCCACACCGCGTGGATCAGGCTCGTGGCCGGCTTGAGGAAGCCGATGCGGTCGAGATACTCGACGATGGGGCAGCCGTAGAAAAGCTGGCCGGTCACCACCTGCAGCCGCGTCTCCTGCACGTGGGTGATGACGGGCAAGGCCAAACCGTCGGCGAGTGCGCGCACTTCGCGCAGAAAGGGTTCGGTGCAGCGCTGCGGTGCCGATGCGGAGACCAGCACGCCCACGCGGCGGCTCGCGGGATGGCGGTCGCGCGCCAGGTCGCGCACGAGTGCAAGGCAGTCTTCCGGCGCCGGCCGCGGGGCGTTGCGAAGCTCCGCCGCCAGTTCGGGCGGCACCAGCGATTCGACGAAGGGGAAGTTGTCGACGATGGGCTTGTCCATCATCGCGAAGCCGACCAGCGCGCGGATGCCCACGTCGTCGTAGGCCTGCAGGCTGGCCTCGATGCGCTCGCGGTCGATCGCGCCGCCGAGCGCCATGTCGTCGACCAGGGTGGTGCACCCGGTGCGCAGCGATTCGATGGCGCCGATCAGCGTGCGCAGATAGGCCTGTCGCGGCGTGAGTGCCACCGGCATGCGCGTGCGCACCAGATGCATCCACAGCTCCAGCGGCAGGTTTTCGGTGCGCCCGCGCTGGAAATGCTCATGCGAATGCTGGTGCCCGTTGACCAGCCCTGGCACCAGCAGCCGGTTGGTCAGATCGATGACCGTGTCCGCGCCGGCGAGGGTGCCGGCCGGCTCGATCGCCGCGATGCGATCGCCCTCGACCAGCACATCGAGAGGACGCGGTTCGTAGACATGGCCATCGCCCAGCAGGGCGCGCGCATGGCGCAGCAGGGTGCGCTTCTTGCTCATGGGAATGCTCCGTGTTCGAAGAAAGGAAAGACATGACCAGCAACGAGACCGAAGACACCCGCTGGATGCGCATCGCACTCGACGAGGCGATGGAGGCCTTCGAGCGCGGCGACTGGCCCACCGGTGCGGTGCTGGTCAGGGACGGCGAGTTGCTGGCCCGGGGCCAGAACCGGCAGAACACGCGCAGCGACCCGACCGCGCATGCAGAGACCGACGCGCTGCAGATCGCATTCGCGGTGCATGGCGCCGATGTGGCGAGGGGCGCGACGCTCTACTGCACCATGGAGCCGTGCCCCATGTGCGCGGGCGCGCTCAAGCTTGCAGGCGTGCGCACGCTGGTGCTGGCGTTGCGCCATGCAACGCTGCGACGCACCGATCTCGGCCACTACGACCTCGAGGCGTTCTGCGCGATGACGGGCTACGAGGTGGAACTGCGCCAGAACGTGCTGGAGGCCGACTATCTTGCGCTGCGGCTGCGCTGGGGTCGCGACCCGGTCGCGCCCGCGCGCTGAGCCGACCGCGCGTCGCCTCATCGCATGTGGCGGGAGATGCCCGCCACCCGTTCCATCACCACCATCAACACCACGGTCGCCGCGACCAGCACGCCCGAGACCGCCGCGGCGCGCACATCGAGGTTCGATTCGATGATGTGCCACATGCGGATCGGCAGCACCTCGCTGCGCGCGTCCGACAGGAAGAGCGACACCGCCACGTTGTCGAACGAATACATGAAGCCGATGAAAGCGCCGGCCGCGATGCCCGGTGCGATCAGCGGCAGCGTGACGGTGCGGAATGCGTGCACGGCCGAGGCCCCGAGTGAATGCGCGCTTTCCAGCAGCGCGCCGTCCATCTGCGAAAGGCTGGCCGAAGTGGTGCGCAGGATGTAGGGCGCGGTGATCGCAACATGGCCCAGCACCAGCGTGGCGAACGAGAGGCCCGTACCCGCAAGGTTGAACAGCATCAGCAGCGACAGCCCGATGGCAAGCGCCGGCAGCATCAGCGGCGACAGGAACACCGCTTCCGCCGCACGCGCCCATGTTTCGCGCCGCCGCGCGAGCGCCAGCGCCGCGGAGACCGCGAGCGCGATGGAGATCGCGGTGGCCGTAGCGGCAAGTTCCAGCGAGAGCACAAAGGCCTCGATCAGTTCGGGCGAGTCGTTCCACAGCGCCTCGTACCAGCGCGTCGAGTAGCCCGGCGGCGGGAACTTCAGCGAGTAGCCGCTGGTGAAGGAGGTGATGACGACGATCACCGTGGGTGCCAGCAGCAGCACTGCAGCGAGCGCGCCGAGCAGGCCGAAGACGAGCTGGAACGACACGCGCTCCGCGAGACCGCCGAGCCGGGCCTGCGCCGCGGGCTGCACCGGCGCCGAAAGCGGCACCGGGGTGCCGGAGACGAACTGATCAGGCATGCACGAACCCCTTGCTGCGCCGGCCGAGCGCGTTGATGGCGGCCACCACACCGAGCACGCAAACCAGCAGCAGTATGGCGATGGCAGCGGCGAAGGGATAGTTGCCGGCCTGGATGGCCTGCTGGTACATGTAGAAAGGCATGAACATCTGCTGCCCGCCACCCACGAGCGTCTGCGTGACGAAGGCGCTCACGCTCGAGGCAAAGACCAGCAGGCTGCCGGCGAGCAGGCCCGGCATCGACAGCGGCAGCGTGATCTGTCTGAAGGTGCGCCAGTGGCCGGCACCCAGCGCCAGCGATGCCTGCCGGAGGTTGGCGTCGAGGTTCGACAGCGCGGTGATCAGCGGCAGCACCATCAGCGGCAGTTCGATCTGCGCCAGCGCGACCACCACGGCGCCCGGCGTGTAGAGCAGCTTCAGCGGGTCGGCGATGAGGCCCAGATCGATCAGCGCGCTGTTGACGATGCCCTGCCGGCCCAGGATGACCACCCACGCGAAGGTGCGCACGACCGAGCTGGTCAGGAGCGGCAACAGCACCAGCAGCAGGAGCACGCCCTGCCACCGCGCCGGCGCCAGCGTGTAGAGGTAGGCGAGCGGAAAGCCGAGCAGCAGCGCGAGCAGCGTCACGCGCAGGCCCAGCCAGAGCGTGTTGCCGAGGATGCCGAGATTGAAGCCGTCACCAAGGAACTTGACGTACTGCTGCACGCCGAAGCCGGTCATGTCCGGGTTGTCGTGCAGGCTCACGTAGGCAAGCAGCAGCATCGGCGCGAAGACGAAAACGACGAAGAACAGGGCCAGCGGCAGCCCGAGCGCCAGCGGCGGCGAAAGACGGGGGACGGTGGACGCGGCGGCCATCGGTCAGCCCGCGAACACGCTTGCAGGCGAGCCCTGGCGCAGCCGCAGGCCCACCGCATCTCCGGCGGAGAAGCGGGGCTGCTCGGCTGTGCGCGGCTGCGTCACCTTGACCGTGCCGCCGCCGGCAAGGCGCAACTCGTACACCAGTGAGGGGCCTAGCGGCAGGACCATCTCGACTGTGGCGGGCACCGCATCAGTGGCAAGTGCCGAAAGCGCCAGATGCTCGGGCCTTGTCGCGAGAACCACCGCGCCGGAGCGCGAGCATGGGGAGGCATCCGCGAGCGCCACGCGGCCGCCGCCTTCGCAGTCCACCGAGAAGCCTGCGCCTTCATGCCGCGCGAGCCGGCCCGGCAGCAGATTGGCGGTGCCGATGAAGGTCGCGACGAAGAGGCTTGCGGGCCGGTCGTAGATGGCCTCGGGCGTGTCGAACTGCTCCACGCGGCCGGCGTGCATCACCGCGATGCGATCGGCCATGGACATGGCTTCTTCCTGGTCGTGCGTGACGAGGATGGTCGTGATGCCCAGCTCGCGCTGGATGCGGCGGATCTCGATCTGCATGTCCAGCCGGAGGTTCTTGTCGAGCGCAGCGAAGGGCTCGTCCAGCAACAGGACGCGCGGGCGCACGGCCAGCGTGCGGGCCAGCGCGACCCGCTGCTGCTGTCCGCCCGACAGCTCGCGTGGATAGCGCTTGCCGAAGGCCGACATCTGCACCATGGCCAGCATCTCGGCCGCCGTGGCGCGGGCCTCGGATGCGGATACGCCGCGTGCGCGCAGCCCGTAGGCCACGTTGGCCTCCACCGTCATGTGCGGGAAGAGGGCGTAGCTCTGGAAGACGATGCCGGCGCCTCGCTCGTTGGTGGGCAACGCGTCGACCGCTTCGCCGCCGATGCGTACCGTGCCGCCGCTTTGGCGCATCAGGCCGGCGACGATGCGCAGCAGCGTGGTCTTGCCGCAGCCGCTGGGGCCGAGCAGGGCGACCAGCTCGCCGGCGCCGATGTGCAGCGAGACCGACTCGACCGCCACCGAGCCCGCGTAGCGGTGGTGGATCTGGTCCAGCTCGACGGCGACGCCGGAGGCATGAGGGGAAGTGGGCATTCGCGGATTCCTGTGATGGGGCGCGGCGGTGTGTGCCGCGCGCTCCATCGTCTCAAGATCCATGCCATGTTCCAGTCTCCAATCAGAAGACAGATTGGATACAAGTCAATTGAACGAATGTGCACAACATGGTGCGCAGCAATCCAACTTGGCGCGCGCCATCCCCGAAAAAGGGGCGCATGGTTTGGATACGGATGTCTTTCACCGGGCGAAGGCATTGGCACGGAGCTTGCGCCGGGGCAGCCATCCAACCACTCCTCCAGCAAAGGAAGATCCATGAGCCTCCACCTGTCCCGCCGCCGTCTGATTCAGGGCGCCGCTGGCGCCGGCGCCCTGCAACTGGCCGCGCATTCCGGCCTGGCGCTCGCGCAAGGCAAGTCCATCTCGGCCACCACCTACCCGGGCGCGTGGGAATCGGCGCACCGAGGCATCCTGCTGCCGGCCTTCACCAAGGCCACCGGCGCGTCGGTGAGCCTGGTGCCTTCGCTGGCGGTCGATACGGTCTCGAAGGTGGTCGCGTCCAAGGCCAACCCGCCCTATGACGTGATCATCCTGGACGAGGGCCCCTACCTCGCCGCGCTGTCGCAGGACATCTTCGAGAAGATCCCCGTCGAGAAGATGCCTTACCTCAAGGACGTGCCCGCCAAGCTGGTCGACCCGCGCGGCCTGGGCGTGTTCGTGTCGGGCCAGATCATCGGCATCGCCTACAACACCGAGAAGATCAAGAACCCGCCCAAGTCGTGGAACGACCTGCTCAAGCCTGAGTACAAGGGACGCGTGGGCCTCGCGGGCATGGGCTCGACGCTGATGTCGGCGTGGATGGTCGAGATCGCCCGGCTCAACGGCGGCAGCGAAGAGAACATGGAGCCCGCTTTCCAGTTCGTGAAGAAGCTGCTGCCCAACGTGAGCGCCGTCGCCAGCAACCCGGGCGCGCTGGCCACGCTGTTCCAGCAGGGGCAGATCGACATCTCCGTGCACTACAACAACAACGTCGGCGACCTGCAGGGCAAGGGCGTGCCGGTGGCGCTGGCGAAGCCGGACACCGGCTGGATCCACATCAAGAGCGTGATGCACATCGTCAAGAACACGAAGAACCCCGATCTGGCCGCCGCCTACATCAACGCCGCGCTGAGCCCTGAGGTGCAGACGAAGATGGCCGCCGAGCCCTACTTCGTCGCGCCGGTCAGCAGCAAGGCGGTGTTCAGTCCCGGCCTGCAGGCCTACGCGAAGAACACGGCCGACATCGAGACCATGAACGGCGTCGACTGGGCCAAGCTGAACCCGCGCCGCGGCGAGTACATCGACCGCTTCAACCGGGAGATCCGCGTCTGATGACCCACACGTGCCGCACCGGGAATGCGCGGCATTGCATACACTCGGCCGAGCCACCTTCTTCCCCCATGCCGACCATCTCATCCCGCCGCGCCCTCAAGGCATCGCCCAAGACGGCCTCCAAGGCCGACATCTACCAGCGCATCTACGAGGCGATCGTCGAGCACCGCCTGCTGCCGGGCACCAAGCTCTCGGAAGAGCGGGTGGCCGAGCTCTTCGCGGTGAGTCGCACGCAGGTGCGGGGCGTGCTGCAGCGGCTGGCGGTGGAGCAACTGGTCACGCTCATCCCGAATCGCGGCGCCTTCGTCACCACGCCCAGCGTGGACGAGGCGCACGACGTGCTGGAAGTGCGGCGCACGCTGGAGCCCGCCATCGTGCGGCGGCTCATGGATCGCATCGGGCAAGGCAAGGCGCCGGGTGCGGTAAAGCAGCTTCGCGCACTCATCAAGCGCGAGCAGCAGGCCCACACCAACGGCGACAGGCGCGCGGCGGTGCGGCTGTCGGGCGAATTCCACGTGCTGCTGGCCGAGCTGTCGGGCAGCAGCATCCTCACGCGGATGATGCGCGAGCTGACGCCGCTGACCTGCCTCGCCATCCTCACCTTCGAGGCGCCCACCGGCGCGGCCTGCCCGAACGACGAGCACACGCTGCTGGTCGACGCCATCGAGGCCGGTCAGGCCAAGACGGCGCTCTCGCTCATGGTCGAGCACCTGCATCACATCGAGCGTTCGCTCAACCTGCAGGAAGAGGAAGAGCCGCAAGTGGATCTGGCCGACGTGCTGCTCGGTTGATTCAAGAACTGTATTCAAGGCGAACATGGCTTTGGATACAAATGGCATGTCGGTTGCTTGCGAAAGGGTGTCGTCCCCTGGACTCACCCCTTCGCACCGACCATGTCTTCCAGCACCCTCCATCAATTCGACCTCCTGATCCTCGGCGCCACGGCGCTGACCGCCGAGGCCTCCCGTCCCGAGATCCGCGATGCGGCCATTGGCGTTCGCGACGGACGCATCGCGTGGCTTGACGCGGCGCCGCCCGAACATTGGGAGGCAAAGCGCACCCTGCGCCTGCCCGATCACTTCGTCACGCCGGGCTTCGTCAACGTCCATACGCATTCGATCCTCAGCATGGTCCGCGGCGTCGCTGCCGACCTCGGCTTCGCGCCGTCGTACACACCGGGCATTCCCAAGGGAACGCAGGTGAATGCGCAACAGGCGAGGGCGCTTGCGCGCCTGGGCGCGCTCGAAGCGCTGCTGCAGGGTTCCACGCTCGTCGGCGACAACTTCGTGCACGCGGACGTGGGTACCGAGGCGATGGCCGAACTCGGGATGCGGCTGGCGCCGAGCTGGCGCATCCACGACGTGGACTTCGCGCGCGTCGCGCACGGTGACTGGTGCTATGACGCCGCCATCGGCAGCGCCACACTGGAAGCGGGTCTCGCGCTGTACGAACGCTGGAAGGGCCACTCTCGCGTGCGGGTGAACCTTGCGGCACACGCGGTCGATACCTGCTCGGATGGCTTTCTCCGCGAGGTCGCTGCAGCCGCTGAAGCGCATGGCCTGCGGGTGAGCACCCATCTCGGCCAGAGCAAGGTGGAAGTCGAACGCGTGCGCGAACGCACCGGCAAGACCTCCACCGAGGCGCTGCTGGATGCCGGCCTGCTCAACGAGCGACTGATGGGCGGCCATTGCATCTATGTCAGCGAGAGTGACGCACGCAAGATGGCTGAGGCGGGAGCGCATGCGGTGCACATTCCCAAGTGCAATGCGGCTTCGGGTCGCATGGCGCCGACGCCGATGCTCAAGCGCATGGGCGTGAACATCGCACTGGCAACCGATACGCAGCACGCGGACATGGTGGAGCTCATGCGATGGGCCCTCGCGACCGCGCGCGTGCAGGAAGGCGGCGTCAGCGACGAATGGCAGCCTTCGCACGTGTTCCACATGGCCACGCTCGGCGGCGCGCGAGCGCTGGGGCAGCAGGGCGACATCGGCAGCCTCGTGGTCGGCAAGGCCGCGGACCTCGTAGTGTTCGACGCGCGGCGGCCGCACCTGCGGCCGCATGTCAATCCGCTCGGCCTGATCGTTCATACGGGGCAGGGGCGCGATGTGCGCATGGTGGTGGTCGAGGGCGAAGTGCTGGTGGAAGACGGCCTGCCCACACGCGTCGACATGGAGACTGTCTGCGCCGAGGCGGAAGCGGCCGCGCGCGAACTCTGGGGGGCGGAAGGCCGGCACTACTGGCGCTAGGCGTGCGTCATGCATGGATCGAGTGCATGTATGCACCTTCAAGGTAACTTGTATCCAATCTGCAGTTGCGAGATCACAAGGAGAGCCCGGACCTATCTGTGTACATGTGCGATCCACTTTGGATACAAGCATGGCACGCGCATTGCTTGAACCCATGCATGTCCGGCTCCGATGCCGGGTCCCTTGTGTTTCAACCTACTGGGAATGCCATGCGCAAGTTCATCGCTCCTCTTCTCGTCGCCGCGGCGGCACTGATGCCGCTGGTCAGTCAGGCGCAGGACGCCATCAAGCTCGGCTATGCCAAGTGCGCCCACTGCACGCCGCTCGCCCTGACGCCGCAGAACGCCGATCCGGCCGCGGTCAAGCTGGAAGCCACCGCCTTCAACACGGGCAACGACGTGCTCACGGCGCTGCTGTCCAAGAGCATCGACGTGGCGCAGGTCACCTACCTGCACTACGCGACCGCGCTCGACAAGGGCTTCGATGTGGTCGCCATCTCGGGTCAGATCAATGGCGGCTCGCAGATCCTCGTCGGCAACGACCTGCCGCTCGCCGAGAACGACTGGGCCGGCCTGAAGAAGCTCATCGCCGACTACAAGGCCCAGGGCAAGCCCTTCCGCGTCGCGGCGTCGCGCGGCAATGCGCAGGACATCCACATGCGCGGCGCGTTCGCCAAGCAGGGCATTGACATCAACAAGGACGTGCAGTTCGTCAACATCCCCAATCCTTCGGACCATGTGCAAGCCCTGCGCCGCGGCGAGGTGGAGCTGATCTGCTCGGTCGACCCCTTCGCGACGCAGATCCGCGAGGTGAAGGCCGCGAAGTTCTTCGCCTTTCCCTATGACCAGGCCGCGGGCAAGCTGACCAACCTGATCGTCACGCGTTCGGACGTGATCGCTGCCAAGCCCAAGGCGGTGGAAGAGACGGTGCGTTCGATCGTCAAGGTCAACGCCCTCATGGCGAGCGACAAGGCGCAGTTCATCGATACCATCCAGAAGGTGACCGGCCTCGACAAGGCCATCGCCACCGGCGCTGCCGCGAACCTGTACCCCGACTACGAGATGCACCGCGCCTCGGCCGTCGCGATCGCGAAGATGATGCGCGACCTCAAGTACATCAACAACGATGTGAGCGCCGCGGTCGAGAAGAACATGGACTACCGCTTCCTCGAAGCCGCCACCGGCAAGCCGAAGAGCGCGCTGGGCTACTGAGAAGAGGCCGGACCCGATGGCACAAGCCTCCACCACCACGCTGCCGGCCGCACCTGCGGACGGGACGTCCCTTCCGATGTGGAAGCGGCTGTACCGGCGGATCGAGCGCGCTCTCGTGCCGGCCCTCCTCCTGATCGGCTGGGAGCTGTTCTCCCGCTCCGGCGTGCTGCCGCCGGCCCTGTTGCCCGCGCCCTCGCAGGTGCTCGTGGCCTGGGCCGACTGGGTCTTTGCCACGGACGGCAACACGCAGACGTACAGCGGCCACTGGATCTTCGACGTGGCATCGAGCGCCGGCCGGGTGTTCGCGGGTTTCGCGCTTTCCACGCTGCTGGGCATTGTGCTGGGCATGGCCATCGGCTGGTCGCGCACCGTGGAGAAGCTCATCGAGCCGGTGCTCCAGATCCTGCGCCCTGTGCCGCCGGTGTCGTGGATTCCCCTCGCCATCATCTGGTTCGGCATCGCCAACAAGCCGGCGATCTTCCTGGTGTTCCTCGGCTCGTTCTTTCCGGTTCTGCTGTCGACCATCCACGGCGTGAAGACCTGCGACCGCAACCTGCTGCGCGCTGGTGCGATGGCCGGTGGCACGCCTGCAATGCTGGTGAGGCACATCGTGTTTCCGGCCGCGCTGCCGAGCATCTTCTCCGGCCTGCGCATCGCGGTCGGTTCGGCATGGATGCTGACCGTCACCGCGGAGATGGTGGCCGTGAAGAGCGGCGTCGGCTATGTGCTCTGGGACTCGTACTACTTCCTGCGCTACGACATCGTGATCGCCGCCATGACCAGCATCGGCCTGCTCGGCTACTGCAGCGACCTGGGCATCAAGCTCCTCGCGGGCCGCGTGCTGCGCTGGCAGCGTGGTTCCACTCTGCAATCGAAGGAGGGCTGACCGATGAGCCTCATCACCATCCAGAACGCGTCGCGCTTTTTCGACGACGCACGGCGCGGTACGCAGGTCAAAGCACTCGACGACGTGAGCCTGCGCGTCAATCGCAACGAATTCCTTTGCCTGCTGGGCCCGAGCGGATGCGGCAAGTCCACGTTGCTCAACATGATCGCGGGCTTCGACAAACCGAGCCGCGGCACCGTGACGGTGGGTGGACGCCCGGTGACAGCGCCGGGCGTCGACCGCGGCGTGGTGTTCCAGCAGCCTACGCTGATGCCCTGGCTCACGGTGTGGGAGAACGTGGCCTTCCACCTCACGATGCGCGGCGCCTCCAAGGCAGAGCGGCGCAAGAAGGCGCAGCACTACGTCGACATGGTCGGCCTGCGCGGCTTCGAGAACCACTTTCCGAGCGAGCTCTCCGGCGGCATGAACCAGCGGGTGGGCATCGCGCGGGCGCTGCTGATGAACCCCGAGGTCATCCTGATGGACGAGCCTTTCGGCGCGCTCGACGAGCAGACCAAGATGGACATGCATGCGGAGCTGGTGCGCATCTGGCGCGACAGCCAGAGCACCATCGTCTTCGTGACGCACGGCATCGAGGAATCGCTGGCGCTGGGGACGCACATCGCGGTGATGTCGGCGCGACCCGGCCGCATCCGCGAAATGATCGAGGTCGACCTGCCGCGCCCGCGCGACTCCACCAGCCCGCGCTTCAACGACTACAAGCGTCACATCCTCTCGCTATTGCGGCCCGAGCCGGCCGATGCCGTCCATGCCTGAGGCGGGTTCGATCCTCATCACCGGGGCCTGCGGCTTCGTCGGGCTGGCGCTGGTAGAGCACCTGCTCGCGCGCGACGAGACGGTGATCGGCTGGGACCGCATGCCGCTGCCGTCGGAAGCGCTGACGCGCTTCTCTGAATTGCCAGGTTGCGTCGTGCCGATCCAGGGTCACGTGTGCGATGCCGTCGCGTTAGGCGCGGTGCTGAAGGCACACAAGCCGCGCAGCATGGTCCTTCTGGCTGCGGTAACTGCCGGGGCCCAACGCGAACGCGCGGAGCCCGAGCACATCTTCGAGGTCAATCTAGTGGCGGTGACGAAGGCACTGCGCCTGGCTGCGGAGCATGGCGTGGAGCGCGTGCTGTTGGTCAGCTCCGGGTCGGTGTATGGCGATCGCCCACAAGCCACAGCGCTGCACGAGCAGGACACGCCGCTGCGGCCCGAGGGGCTCTATGGCATCTCGAAGCAGGCAGCAGAGGCCGCGGCACTTCGGCTTGCCGCGCTGCTCGGCATCGACCTGCGCATCGGTCGCCTCGGCACCTGTTTCGGCCCTTGGGAGCGCGACACTGGCGTGCGCGACACGCCCAGCGCGCCGCTGCAGGCGTTGCGCCGACTGCGCGCCGGCGAACCAGTGCGGTTGCCGCGTCCGCTGCGGCGCGACTGGCTCTACGTGCGCGATGCTGCTGCGGCCATTGCCGCGCTGCTGGACCTCGAACGACCGGCGCAGCCGATCTACAACCTGGCGGCCGGCTTCGAGTGGTCGGTGGACGAGTGGTGCGCATGGTTCGCCGCGCAGCCCGGCTTCGAAGCGGCCGATTGGGCCGTGGCCGCCAACGCGGGCGAGGCCAACATCAACGCCTATGCCGACCACGACCGCGCGTCGATGGACATCGCCGCGCTGCGGCGCGACACCGGCTTCACGCCGCGCTTCGATCTGCCGCGCGCGGCGGCCGACTTCATCGCGTGGCTCGACATGCCGGCGCACGGAGGACTGGTCCATGCATGAGACACACGCCCGCATGGCGGGGAAGGTCTGCATCGTCACCGGTGCGGCCTCCGGCATCGGCCGCGCCATCGCGCGACGACTTGCGCGAGAGGGTGCGCGCGTGGTGCTGGCCGATATCGCCAGCGAACCCATCGAAGGCGGCACGCCCACGCTGGAGCAGATCCTTCAGGACGGCGGCGAAGCCGACTTCGTGCCGACCGACGTTGGCAGCACCGCGCAGGTCGAGTCGCTGGTGGCGCAGACCGTTGAACGGCATGGCCGGCTCGATGTGCTGGTCAACAACGCATGCATCCGTCATGCGCGGCCACTGCTCGAGCTCGACGAGGCCGATTGGCAGCGCCTGATCGACGTCAATCTTGGCGGCGCATACCGCTGCAGCCGTGCCGCCGTGCGCCAGATGATCGAACAGGCGCCGGTGGACGAAGTGCGCGGCCGCATCGTCAACATCTCGTCGCAGCACGGGATCATTGCCGCGCCCGGCGACCTGGGCTATGGCGTGACCAAGGCCGGCATCGCCTACATGACGCGGCAGATCGCGGCCGACTATGCACCGCATCAGATCGTGTGCAACGCCGTCGCGCCCGGCAAGATCCAGACCGGCCAGGGCGGCCGTGCGCTTGACCCGGTGGTGATGGACCGCGCCATCCGGCGCACTCCCTGGCCTCGCCTGGGCCGTCCCGAAGACGTGGCCGAGGCGGTGCTCTTTCTCGCCAGCAGCGAGGCGCGCTTCATCACCGGCGCCGAACTGATGGTCGACGGCGGCTGGACCGCCGCCTGAACCCTTCACCCGCAAAGACCTTCCATGCCAGCCCTCGACCTCGTCATCCGCAACGCCCGCGCCGTCACGGCGAGCGACATCTTCGACTGCGACATTGCCGTGAAGAACGGCCGCATCGTGCAACTCGGTCAGAGCCTGTCCGGCGCTGAGCGCGAGATCGACGCCGCCGGCCGCCATGTCACGCCGGGCGGCGTCGACGCGCACTGCCATCTCGACCAGCCCGAACCCCCGCCCGTGCGCATGGCCGACGATTTCGACACCGGCACGCGCTCGGCCGCCTGCGGCGGCACGACCACCGTCATCCCCTTCGCGCTGCAGCACAAGGGGCAGACGTTGCGCGATGCGGTGGCCGACTACCACCAGCGCGCGGAAGGCAAGGCGCACATCGACTACACCTTCCACCTGATCGTGAGCGACCCCACGCCTACGGTGCTCTCGGAAGAACTTCCGGCGCTGATCCGCGAGGGCTACACCTCGTTCAAGATCTACATGACCTACGACAGCCTCAGGCTGGACGACGGCCAGATCCTGGACGTGCTGTCGGTGGCGCGCGAGCACGGCGCGATGGCGATGATCCACGCCGAGAACGCGGACTGCATCGAATGGCTGACCCGCCGCCTCGAAGCCGCCGGCCGCACTGCGCCGCGCTATCACGCCCATGCGCGGCCGATGCTGGTGGAGCGCGAAGCCACGCATCGCGCGATCGCGTTGTCGGAGCTGGTGGACGTGCCGATCCTCATCGTGCATGTCTCCGGCAAAGAGGCCGTGGAGCAGATCCGGTGGGCGCGCGCGCACGGACTCAACGTCTTTGCCGAAACCTGCCCGCAATACCTCTTCCTCTCGGCCGAGGACCTCGGCATCGACGACAGCTACCAGGGCGCGAAATGCGTGTGCAGCCCGCCGCCGCGCGACAAGTCGAACCAGCGCGTGATCTGGCAGGGCCTCGCGGACGGGCTGTTCACCGTGTTCTCTTCCGACCACGCGCCCTATTGCTTCGACGGCGATGAGGGCAAGAAGGCCGGCGGCGAGGAACAGCACTTCCGCCACATCCCCAACGGTATTCCCGGCATCGAGACCCGCATGGCGCTGCTGTGGTCCGAAGGCGTGATGGCCGGCCGCATCACGCCGCAGAAGTTCGTCGAGCTGACATCGACCAATCCCGCGAAGGCGTACGGCCTGCATCCGCGCAAGGGCAGCCTCGCGGTCGGTGCCGATGCCGATCTCGTGATCTGGGACGAGCGCGAATTCGTGCTGCGCAACAGCCAGCTCCACCACAACGTCGACTACACGCCCTATGAAGGGATGCACCTCACCGCATGGCCGGGCATGACGCTGGCGCGTGGCGAAGTGGTCTGGGACGGCAAGGACTTCACCGGTCGCACTGGCGCGGGACGCTTCCTGCAGTGCGGTCTTCCGAGCCTGCTGCCAAGAGTCGGGGCGCGCTGAGCAGGGGCGGGCGCCCCATAATGTCGGGCTCGATTCCGAGCCGCGCCTGATGACCACCCCGCAACTCTCCGTCTACTTCTTCCTGCAGGCTGCAGTCATCCTGTTCGCATGTCGCATCGTCGGGCGACTTGCCCAGAAGCTGGGCCAGCCGCAGGTGGTGGGCGAGATGATTGCCGGCGTGATGCTCGGGCCGTCGCTGTTCGGCCTGCTCTTCCCGCAACTGCAGCAAGCGCTGTTCCCCAAGCCCACCTTGGGCATGCTCTATGTGGCCGGGCAACTCGGCGTCGGGATGTACATGTTCCTGGTCGGCACCGAGTTCCGCGCCGACCATTTCCGCGAGCGGGCACGCAGCGCCGTTTCGGTGTCGATGGCGGGCATCCTCGTGCCCTTCGCGCTCGCCTTTGTGCTCGCTCCATGGCTGCATACGGTGCCTGGCCTCTTCGCCGAGAAGGCACGGCTTTTCGAGGCCACGCTCTTTCTCGGCGCAGCCATTGCGATCACCGCCTTTCCGATGCTCGCGCGCATCATCCACGAGCGCGGGCTCTCCGGGACTTCGCTGGGCACGCTTGCGTTGACCGCCGGCGCCTTCGATGACGCGGCCGCGTGGTGCATCCTCGCGATCGTGCTGGCCAGCTTCAGCGGTGCCTGGGGCGGCGCATGGTTCGCCATTGCCGGAGGCGTGGGCTACGCGCTCTTCATGGTGCTGATCGGCTCGCGCTGGTTGCGCCGCCTGGGGCGCAACCTTGCTGCGGATCAGCCACTTCCCACCAGTGTGCTGGGCGCGGTGCTCATCCTGTTCTGCCTGGGCGCGTGGGCGATGGACGCCATCGGCATCCATGCGGTCTTCGGCGGCTTTCTTCTCGGCGCGTCGCTGCCCAAGGGCGTGCTGACCCAGAAGCTGCGCGAGCAGCTGCAGCCCTTCGTCGTCCTGTTCTTCCTGCCGATGTTCTTCACCTATTCGGGGCTGAACACGCGCCTCGACATGGTGATGCAGCCCGCGCTGATGCTGGCCGCCGTCGCCATCCTCTTTGCTTCGTTTGCGGGCAAGGGCATCGCCTGCTGGGGCGCCGCTCGCCTGACGGGCGAGAACAACCGCGATGCGATGGCCATCGGCGCACTGATGAACGCGCGCGGATTGATGGAGCTGATCATCATCAACATCGGGCTGCAGGCGGGCGTGATCGAGCCGGGGCTGTTCGCCATCCTCGTGCTGATGGCGATCCTGAGCACGCTGATGGCCACGCCGCTGTTCAACTGGATCACGCGGGAGCGCCTTTCGGCTCCCTCCGTTCGATTCGACGGATTGCCCGACAGACCGCGGCCCCGCTCTCGATAGGGCGCCTCAGCCCGCGCGTCCTGCGTTGCGTCTTTGTGCGCCGGCGGGCCGCCGGGAGAGCGCCAGGTTGGCGGTCATCATGGCCGCGACCAGTGTGACCAGCCACGAGAAGTAGACCCACAGGAGAAGCAGGGGAAGCGTGGCGAAGGCCCCGTAGAGCGCCTTGTAGGTCGGCACCTTGACGAGATACGCGGTGAAGCCGCGCTTGCCGAGTTCGAATGCGGCGCTGGCGACCAGTCCTCCCGCGATGGCGTCACGCAGACGCACCTGGGTATTCGGCACCAGATAGAACAGACTCGTCAGCGCGACGAACCCGAGCAGGAACGGACCGAGATCGAGCACGAATGCAAGCGCGCGCGGCAGGGTGCCCATCAGCCCCGTCGATGCGCCCAGCAGGTACGACGTCGCCCACAGGCTTAGGCCGATGACGGGCGGCCCGACCGCAATCATGAGCAGATACAGGCCGACCCGCCGCAGGAACGGCCGGTTCTTGCGCACTTGCCACATCTGGTTGAGTGCGTTCTCCACCGTCAACAGCATCGCCACCGCGGTGACGAGCAGAAAGATCGACCCGATCCAGGTCAGTCCGCTCGCGTTGGCCGCGAAATGGTTGAGATAGCGGAGCACGGTCCGCGCGATATCGGCGGGAAGCAACTTGACCAGCAGCAGTTGCTGCAGCGCCTCCTTCAGCTGTCTGAAGACGGGGAAGTGCGTGAGCAGCGCGAGGCTCGCCGCCAGCAGCGGCACGATGGAGAGCAATGTCGTGAACGTCAGGCTCCCGGCGACCTGGGGCAGGCGCTCCTTCCTGGCGCGCTGGATCGTCAGGCGGGTGAGGGTGAACATGGATCGCTGAAAGAAGAAGTCGAAAAAGCGGGACCCGCGATTGTCGTGGCCCGGCGCATAATTCGCTCCCCCTATTCGGGAGCCCTGACATGGAACAGCTCGATCAAGCGAAGGTCGTCTCCGTGCTCAACCGGTTGCTCGAGGCTGAGCTGGCCGGCGTGGTGCGCTATACGCACTACTCGTTTCTGGTGTTCGGCTTCGGCCGCATCCCCATCGTGTCGTGGCTGCGCGACCAGGCCAGCGAATCGCTGCTGCACGCGCAGCAGGTGGGCGAGTGGATCACTACGCTGGGCGACTACCCCTCGCTCGCGATAGGGCCGCTGCTCGATTCGCACCAAACCGACATCGCCGCCATGCTGCGCGAATCGCTCGAGACCGAGCTTCGCGCGCTCGCGCTCTACCGCGAATTGCTGTCGCTCGTGGAAGGCAAGTCCGTCGCGCTGGAAGAGTTCGCCCGGCAAATGATCCATGCCGAGGAACTGCATGCGGCCGATGTCGACAAGATGCTGCGCAAGCCCGGCGCTGTGGGCACCGCATCGCCCAAGCCTGCCTGAGGGTAGCTCCGGCTATTCCATCGCGATGCCGGCGCGGTGCGCGAGCGCACGGTAGCGCGCGATCTCGCTTTCCATCTGCGTGCGGAACGCGGCGGCGCCGATGGCGACGGGCTCCATGCCCTGTGCCTTCAGTTGCGCCTGCAATGCAGGGTCGGCCATCACCGCGGTGAGTTCGCGCGAGAGTCTTTCCACCACCGCGGCCGGTGTCTTCGCAGGCGCAGCGAAGCCGTACCAGGCATCGAAGGTGGCATCGGGCAGCTTCTGCTCGGCCAGCGTCTTCACGTCGGGCAGCAGGCTGGAGCGGCTCGCGCCCACGATGCCCAGTGCGCGCAGCTTGCCGGCCTTGATGTGGGGCGCCACGGTGGCGACGGTGTCGATGTCGAGGTCGATCTCGCCGCTGATCGCCGCGAGCGTGCTCTGCGCGCTTCCCTTGTAGGGAATGTCCTGGAGCTTGATGTCGGCCGCGAGCGCGAACAGCTCGCCCGCGAGGTGCGGCCCTGAACCCGTGCCGAAGGTCGCATAGCGGATGCCCTGCGGCTTCGCCTTGGCGGCGGCGACGAGTTGGTCGACCGTCTTCCACGGCGCGTTCTGCGCCACCACCAGCACCAGCGGCGTGCGCGCGACGATGGCGATCGGTGCCAGGTCGCGCATCGGCTCGTAAGGCAGCTTCGCACGCAAGGCGGGGTTGACGGTGAAGCTCGTGGAACCCGACAGCAGCAGCGTGTAGCCGTCCGGCGCCGACTTGGCGACCGCATCGGTGCCGATGATGGTCGAGGCGCCGGGGCGGTTGTCGATCACCACCGGCTGCTTGAGCCGCTCGCCCAGCTTCTGCCCCAGTGCGCGCGCCACGAGGTCGGTGCCCCCGCCCGGCGGAAAAGGCACGATCAGCCGGATCGGTTTCGCGGGCCAGGCCTCTTGTGCAAGGCTGATGGCGGGGCCGAGCACGGTGGCGGCTAGCGCGAGCGACTGAAGGAAATGCCGCTTGTTCATCATCGGGAAGGACTTTCTGTAGCTGTGAGTGGTGGGTTGTGTGTGAGCGCGCCCTCTCGCCAGGGCGCATCCGCCTCGCCGAGGTCCCAGTAGAGGCCGGCCATCACCTGGAGCCCTTCGCGGGCCACCGGCGCGAGCAGGTGCTCGTGCGGCGCGTGCTGAGCGCATGCGGGGTACGAATGCGGCACCCACAGCGTGGGCAAGCCCAGCACGCGCGCGAAGATGTCATTGGGCAGCGAGCCTGCGAGATTGGGCAGCAGATCAACCGGCTGCCCGCTGCTCGCCTCGATGGAACGAAGCGCCCAGTCGACCCAGGGGTTATCGAGATCGAGCCGCGTGGCCGCGCCGCTGAGCGTGACTTCCACCTCGACCTGCCCGAAGCCGTGCGCCGCCAGATGGTCGCGCACGATGCGTTCGAGGTCCTGCCAGGGCGTTCCCACCACGAAGCGCAACTGGCAATGCGCCACAGCCTCCGACGGGATCGCGTTGACCGGGCGTTGCGGCGCGCCGGCACCAAAGGCCAGCACTTCGAGCGTGTTCCAGCCCACGAGCCGCTCGGCGGGCGTGAGGCCCGGTTCACCCCACTCGGCGCTGAGTTCGGGATCATCTGCGCCACCGCCGATCTCCAGCGTGGCGACCGCACGGCGCAGGGCGTCGCTCATCAGCGGTGGGCGCAGCGCTTCGACGAGGATGCGTCCCCGCGCATCCACCAGCGTGGCGACCGCATGCGCCAGCACGGTGGCCGGATTGCTGAGCACGCCGCCCCAGTTGCCGGAGTGATAACCGCGCTCGCGCGCCTTGAGCCGCAGCGTGAAGTTGACCGCGCCGCGCGAGCCGAGAAAGAGCGTGGGACGCGAGGCGCGCACGCGCGGTCCGTCGCTCGCGATGAAGAGGTCGGCCGCGAGATCGTGCCGGCGCAGCGCACAGACCGCTTCGAGGCCGGGCGAAGCGGCTTCTTCGCCCGTCTCGATCAGCCAGGTGATGTTGTAGCCAAGGCGCCCGTCGCGGGCCTTGAGCGTCGCTTCGAGCGCGCCGAGTGCGATGGTGTGCTGGCCCTTGTTGTCCGCAGTGCCGCGGCCGTACCAGCGCTCGCCCCGCGCCACCAGTTGCCACGGCGAAAGACCGTCGCGCCAGAGCGCGTCCTGGCCGCTCACCACGTCGCCGTGGCCGTAGCTCAGCACGGTGGGCAGCCGCGGACCTTCCACCCGGCGGGCGATCAGAAAGGGTCCGCCGCCGGGCGCGGGGTTGGCGACGATCTCGCATTCGAAGCCGAGCGGCGCCAGGCGCGGCACCAGCTCGTCCTTCAGGTAGTCCGCCAGTGCGGGCGGGACGCTGCCGGTGTCGCTCTCGGTGCGCAGCGCCACGCGGCGGGAGAGATCGTCGAAGAAGCGGCCGCCGTCGAAATAGGCGTCGGCCAGGGCAAGGGCATCGTGTCGGTCCATGGGGCGTTTTTCCATCGCGGGGAATCACGCAAGTAGAAGGCCAGATCGGCATTGCCGGCACTATCGATTTGGCATACTGGCGTTGCCTCCAAGGCAACACCAGGAGCCCGATTGCATCCCTCGCTGCTCAGCATCCCGATGCGTTACTTCATCGAAGTGGCGCAGGCCGGCTCCGTCAACCAGGCGGCCGCGCGCCTGTTCGTGGCTGCCTCGGCCGTCAGCCGCCAGATCGCGAAGCTGGAAGACGGCCTCGGCACGCCGCTCTTCGAGCGCAACCGCCAGGGCATGGTGCTCACGGCCGCCGGACAGCGGCTGGCGGGGCACCTTCGCAATACGCTGCTCGACGCGGACCACGTGCTCGACGAAGTGCGCAGCCTCGGCGGCCAGGCAGCGGGCCGTGTGCGGGTGTGCTGCACCGAAGGCTTTGCGAGCGGCTTCATGCAAGCCTTGATGCGCGACTTCCAGCAGGCGCATCCCGCAGCCGGCATCGAGCTATACGTCGGCGCGCCCGAGGAAGTGAGCCAGCGGCTGCTGCGCGGCGAATCGGATATCGGTCTGAAGTACGTCGTGGCGCCGGAAGCCGGCCTGCGCGTGGAGCACACCGCGTCCGCGCCCGTGCTGGCCGTGATGCTGCCCACGCACCCGCTGGCGCGTGCACGCCAGGTGGAACTGGCCCGCGCGGTGCGCTTTCCACTGCTGGTGGGCAGTCCGGGTGTGACGGCGCGGCAGTTGCTCGACCTGGCGTGCAGCGCGCAGGGGCTGCAATACCGCCCGCTCTTCGTGAGCAACTTCTCCGCCGTGATGCTGCCGCTGCTGCGCGAGCACGACATCATGCTGTCGGGCCAGCTCACGGTTTCGAGCCTGATCGATGCGGGCACGGTGGTGGCGCGGCCCTTTGCCGAGCCGATGCTGCAGCAGAGGCGCCTGCAGGCGCTGTCACTGGAAGGGCGGACCCTGCCGCCGCTGGTGCAGGACTTCGTTCGCCAGATGGTGGATGCGATCGGCGCGCAGGGGCGCCGCAAGCTGGGTCGTGCTGCGCCTAGGCGCGGCGTAGCTTCATGCTGAAGCGGAACTGGTCCGCCGGATAGAGATTGACCGACACCTCCGCCACCTTGTCGGATGTCGTGCGGTAGGTCCGGCGCACTTCGACCACGCTCGCTCCGGGCTCGGCGCGCAGGCCGTCCGCCACATCAGCCGGGACGGTGCGCACGCGAATCGTCTGCTCGACTTCGACGAGGCGCTCACCGTACATGTCCTCGATGAGTTGCCAGATCGGCCCGCGCTGACGGTTCATCAGCCGTTCGACACCGGCATATTCCGAGGCGACGAAGACTTCGGTCCAGCAGATCGGCGGCGAAGCCGGCTCGTCGTTGAAGCGAAAGCCCTGGATGCGCAGCCAACGGCAGTTGGCCGGCAGCGGCAGTTCGTCTTCGGCCAATTCGTCGCTTGCGATGACGTCGGTGCGCTCGACCACATAGCGGCTCTCGGCGGCATAGGCGATCAGCTCGTCGATCGAAGCGACGCGGTGAACATTGAAAGGTGAACTCGGCGGCGGTGGCATCACCGTCGTGCCCGAACCCTGCCGCGAAGACACCAGTCCGTCGATGCGCAACTGCCGAAGGGCCTCGCGCACGGTGTGGCGGCTGACCGAGAAGCGCTCGCACAGTTCTTCTTCGGTTGGGAGCTGCGATCCGACGCGGTACACGCCCTTCAGGATGTCGCTGCGAAGCGATTGCACCAGCTGCCGCCAGAGCGGCTCACCCGGCGCGCGAAGGAGCTTCGGCGCGGCGCGTCCGCGAGGCCGTGCGGGTGCCTTGGCGCGCGTCGGCGATGGCGGAGAAGACTTCGTGGAGGTGGGCATCGCGCCATTCTGCATCACCCCCAAGCGCCTCCGGCAGCGTCAGTCGTCCACGCCGTGGCCGCGTTTCGGCACGAGCACCGTGCGCTCGAAGCTGATCACCTCGGTGCCGTCGCCCTTCCGGCCGGTGGTGCGCACGGTCACGATGCCTTGCGTGGGCCGGCTTGCGGATTCGCGCTTGCCGAGCACGGTGGATTCCGCATAGAGCGTGTCGCCGCAGAACACCGGCGCGGTGAGCTTGATGTCGTTCCAGCCGAGGTTGCCGATGGCCTTCTGGCTCACATCGCTCACGCTCATGCCGACGACGATCGAGAGCGTCAGGCAACTGTTGACCAGTGCACGGCCGAACTCCGACTTCGACGCGTATTCGTTGTCGAAGTGCAGCGGATGCGTGTTCATGGTGAGCAGCGTGAACCAGATGTTGTCGTTCTCGGTCACGGTACGGCCGGGGCGGTGTTCGTAGGTGTGGCCGACTTCGAAGTCCTCGAAGTAGCGGCCGAAGCTTTCCCTGAAGCGGTTGGGCGAGGTTTCAACGGTGGTGCGGGTCATGATTTCAGTTCGTCGAGAAGATGGTGGTGTTGGTCGAGCGCGGGCGAATCCAGGTCGTACTCGGCCGGCTCGTCGAGAAAGCGGATCGGGCTGGCGATGTGCGGACGCCCCTCCGCGTCGCGCAGCACCATGCCGCGCGCGAGCAGGTGCGGGTCCTGCAGCGCCTCGGGCAGGGTGTTGACCGGGCCGAAGCACACATCGAGCGACGAGAGCCGCTCTTCCCAGTCGCGCCGGGTGCGCTGGCGAAACGTCTGTTCAAGGAAGTCCGTCAACGGCTGCTGGTGTGCACCGGGGCCGCGCAGGCAGAGCGGTGCGAGATCTGGTCGCTCCAGCGCGGCGAGCAGCGCATGGATGAACTTCGGCTCCTGCCCCGCGAGCGCGATGCGGCCGCCGTCGCTCGTTTCGTAGATGCGATAGAAGGCGCTGCCGCCGGTGGTGCGCTCCAGCTTCGGATCGGGCTGGCGCCCTTCCGCGAAGGTTGGCCCGAGGACGTTGCGCAGCGCTGCGGCCATGCAGTCCATCATCGAGATGTCGATGCGATCGCCCTTGCCGGTTGTCTGCCGCCGCAGCAATGCCATGAGCACGCCCGACAGCCCTTGCAGGCCCGCGAGCAGATCCGCCACCGGCACGCCGGGAATGGCGGGGCTCCCGTCGCGCCCGACGTTGAGGCTCAGCACGCCGGTCAATGCCTCCACCGCGAGGTCGTGTGCGGGCCGGCTGGCGTAGGGTCCGTCCTGCCCGAACGCACTGATCGAGCAATAGACAAGACCGGGATTGCGCGCGCGCAGCGATTCGTAGTCGAAGCCGAGCCGTTCTGCCACGCCGGGCCGGAACGATTCGAGGAACACGTCGGCGCTCTCGACGAGGTCGAAAAGCGCAGCGCGCCCCTCGTCTGTCTTGAGGTCGAGCACGATGCTCTTCTTGCCGCGGTTGAGATTGCGAAAGAACACGGTGTGCGGCCCGTCGGCGAGACCGATGTGCCGGCCGGGATCGCCTTCGCCGGGCTGCTCGACCTTGATGACCTCGGCGCCGTGGTCAGCCATCTCCAGCGAAAGGTAAGGGCCGGGCAGGAAGTTCGTCAGGTCGATCACGCGGATGCCGTGCAGCTTCATGCAGCGGGCCCTTCGAGTTCGCCTGCGGGGATCACGTCGTCCGTATCGGCACCGAGTGGCGAGCAGGCACGCAGCGCAGGCCTCAGGCCGTCGAACTTCAGCGGATTCGCGAGCAGCCGCAGCGATGGCTTCGCGGGGTGTTCGACCTCGGCGAGCATCCCGCTCTCGCGGAAGAAGTCGGACTCCAGCGCATCGGAAAGACTGCGCACCGGCGCCACCGGCAGAACGCCTTGCAGTCGTGACAGCCAATGGCTGGTCGGCTGGCGCCGGAACTCCGCATCCAGAGCCTGGGTGAGCTTGCCGCGGTTTTCGTTTCGCGCGGCAGCGGTGCCGAACTCCGGCGCAGCGGCGAGATCGTGGCGTCCGAGCACGTCCACCAGCGCCTCCCAGAACTTCTGGGTCATGCACATGACGAAGATCCAGCCGTCCGCCGTCGGAAAGGTCTGCACCGGTGCGAGCGAGTAGTGCCCGCTGCGCTCCTGCCGGCTCGCGACATGGCCTTCGTTGAGCAGCCATGTTGCGGCGTACCCAAGCTGGTGGAGCGCCACGTCGAAGAGGCTCGTGTCCACGTCGCAGCCCTGGCCCGTCTCGCGTGCGCGCAGCAGCGCGGAGAGCAGGCCGATCATCGAGGTCATGCCGGTCATGTGGTCGACGATCGAAGGCGCACCGACGCGCGCGGGCGGCGTGTCCGGCTCGCCGGTGAGATGCATCAGGCCCGTCTCCGCCTGCATCAGGTAGTCGTAGCCCGGCCATGCCGCGCGGCTGTTGTCGCGGCCATAGGCAGAGATGTGCACGCAGACGATCGCCGGATTCAGCGGCGACAGGTCTTCGTATTCCAGACCGAGCCGCCCGGCCTGGTCGCCACGCAGATTGTTCAGCACCACGTCGGCGTCGCGCACTAGTTCTTCGAACGCGGCGCGGCCTTCGGGCGTCTTGATGTCGAGCGCGACGCTGCGCTTGTTGGTGTTCCAGCCCTGGAAGTACTGGCTGTCGCTCTCGCCGAGAAAGTAGGGGCCGGTGTGACGCGAAGGGTCGCCCCGCGTGGCGGGGTTCTCGATCTTGATCACGTCCGCGCCCAGGTGAGCGAGGAACATGGTGCCGTAGGGCCCCGCGCCGAACTGCTCCACCGCCAGGACGCGAACGCCCTGCAGTGGAAGCTGCGCCGGCCGCGGGCGCGCGCGTTCGCTCTTGCCGAGGTCTGCGCTCATGCTGCGGGGTTCCTCTTGATCCACTGCTTGGAGATGATGATCCGCTGCATCTCGTTCGTGCCTTCGCCGATGCAGGTCAGCGGCGCGTCGCGGTACAGGCGCTCGATGTCGTATTCCTTCGAGTAGCCGTAGGCGCCGTGGATGCGCATCGATTCGGTGCTGTTCTCCAGCGCGGCTTCGGAGGAGAAGTACTTCGCCATGCCGGCCTCCATGTCGCAGCGCTCGCCGCGATCGAAGCTCGCGGCCGCATCGAGCGTGAGCAGCCGCGCCGCGCGTGCGCGCGTTGCCATCTCGCCGAGCTTGAGCGCGATCGCCTGGTGCTCCGCGATCGGCTTGCCGAAGGTCTTGCGGATCTGCGCGTATTCCGTTGCCAGGCGCAGCGCGCCTTCGGCGATGCCCACGCCGCGCGACGCCACGTTGATGCGGCCCAGCTCCAGCCCGCCGGTGGCCTGATAGAAGCCCTGGCCTTCCACGCCGCCGATCAGATGCTCGGCGGAAAGCCGGTAGCCATCGGCCACCAGCTCGCCGCTGTCGATGGCCTTGTAGCCCAGCTTGGGCAGCTTGCGACTGCTGGAGAAGCCCGGGCCCTTGGGCGCGATGAACAGGCTCATGCCCTTGTGGCGCGGCTGGGCGTCCGGGTTGGTCTTCACCAGCAGCGCGAAGCACGAGCCTTCGACCGAGTTCGTGATCCAGGTCTTGGTGCCGTTGATGACGTAGTGGTCGCCGTCCTTGCGCGCCGTCATGCGGATGCCTTGCAGGTCGGTGCCAGCGTCCGGCTCGGTCAGCGCGAGGCCGCCACGCACCTCGCCGGAGGCCAGCTTCGGCAGCCAGTGATTCTTCTGCTCCGGCGTTCCGAACTTCTCGATGGCCAGGGCGAGCATCAGGTGCGAATTGAAGATGCCGGTGACTGCCATCCAGACCGAGGAGATCCGCATGACGATCTTGGCGTAGGTACTGGCGGGAAGGCCGAGTCCACCGTATTCGGTGCCTACGGTGGCGCCGAACAGGCCGAGCTCCTTCATTTCTTCGACGATGTGTGTCGGATAGCGATCGGCGTGATCGAACTCGCGCACGACGTCAGGAGTGAGCGAGCGCTCGATCCAGCGATCGATGGCGGCAAGCAGTTCGGCTTCGTCGGAGGCGGAGATCGTGCGATGTGTGTGTTCAGCGTGCATGTAGCATTTTCCTCAAGATGTACGGACAACTATATTGGATTGGAAATT
This sequence comes from Variovorax sp. Sphag1AA, assembly GCF_014192575.1. Classification (GTDB taxonomy): domain Bacteria; phylum Pseudomonadota; class Gammaproteobacteria; order Burkholderiales; family Burkholderiaceae_C; genus Variovorax. The sequence goes on from NZ_JACHYC010000007.1 coordinate 119,848, forward strand.
GCCTTGTCAACGCAAGAAGACAGTGATTGCAATGGCTATTTGCTGCGGGTAAACCCTGCAAACGGGATCGATTGATAGGAATAACATCCTTCTTGTCCGTACAACATGTGCGAAGCGTTGAGTTTCGAAAGGATTTCCATGAACAACCTGGCCGACCTTCCCTCGGATGCCGCGAAGCTGCGGTTTTCAATGAGGAACCTGCCCCTGCTGGAAGGCGGGGCCACGATGGACCTGCTCGGCCTTGCGCCGGCACTGTGGGCGCATTCCAAGGTGTATTCGACCGGTGGCGAGAACGCGCTGCACAGCCACGACATCGAGGACCACGTCTTCCTGATCCTGCAGGGCGAAGCGACCTTCCACTTCGGCGACGGCAGCACGACCGACGTTCGCGCCTTCGAGGGCGTGACCGTCCCGCGCGGAACGCGCTACCGCTTCCATGCCAATGAGGCTGGCGGCAATCTGGTGATGTTCCGCGTCGGCGCGGCGCTGGTGAAGGACTCGTCGGATCTCGATCCGAAGTTCGCCATCCCGCGCGAAGCTCTTCAGAGCCGAAGCGATTCGCAGGGGCAGTACGCCGCGGGCGATGCCAAGAAGAACGGCGTGGCATCGCAGCCCACTGTCTTCAAGCCAGGCGCGTTCTTCGCCGCCGACTGAGACCCACAACACGGAGACAAACATGCAACGTCGAACTCTCTTGCGCGCGACAGGCGCGGGCCTGGCAGCGTATGCGTCGGGCGCGGCTTTCGCGCAGTCCTTTCCCACACGCACCATCACGCTGCTGGTGCCCTATGCGGCGGGCGGCAACGCCGACCTGACCGCCCGCCTGTTCGCGGATGCGCTGTCTAGGAGCATCGGCCAGCCGGTGGTCGTGGACAACCGCGCCGGCGGCGGTGGCGCGATCGGCGCGAACCATGTGATCGGCTCGCGCCCCGACGGCTACACCCTGCTGTTCTCCGCGCCCAGCGTGTTCTCCGTCACGCCGCACCTCGTCAAGGTCAACTACGGGATGAACAGCATCCGCCCCGTCGCGCTCGTGAGCAAGACGCCGCTCGTGCTGGTCGTGAAGAAGTCGAGCAAATACAAGTCGCTCGCCGATCTCGTTCAGGCGGCCAAGGCGAGCCCGGGCGGCGTCGCGATGGGCTACAGCGGCCTCGGCACGCCCAACCACCTCGCGATGCTTAACCTCGAATCGGTGGCGCAGGTGCGTTTCAACGGCATCGCCTACAAGGGATCGGGTCCGATGCTGCAGGACATGCTCGCGGGACAGATCGAAGTCGCAGCGGACCAGATCTCCACGTCAAAGCCGTACATCGAATCCGGCGACCTGCTGCCGATCGCGGTGTTCGGTGCGCGCATGCCCTCGCTGGGCGAGGTGCCTTCCGTGTCGACGCTGGGGCCGGAGCCTTTCGACGTCACCACCTACCTCGGTATTGCTGCGCCTTCTGCCACGCCGGACGCCGTGGTGGCGGAACTCCAGAAGGCAACTGCGAAGGCGCTGGAGGACGAGCGCTTCAAGGCTGGCATGTCGAAGCTTGGCGTCTTCGTGCAGAACGGCACGGGCCAGGACTACGATCGCCTGATGCGCAACGAGAACGACTTCATGGCCAAGATGGTGGCGTCGGGCCGCGTCAAGCCGGAATAGGGCAAGGCGTGTCATCACATTCATCGCGCGATCGCTTCGAGGTGGACCCGCCGCCCGATGCGCAACCGCATCCGCCGCGCAGCTTCATGCTGCCACGTGGTGCGGTCGACACGCATGCGCATGTCATCGGCACCGAGTACATCGAATCGCGAAGCTATACGCCGCATCCTGCGCCGGCGTCGGAGTATCTGCGGATGCTCGACGGCACCGGCATGACTTACGGCGTGCTGATCCAGGTGAGCGTGCATGGCACAGACAACAGCCTGATGCTGCAGGCGCTGCAAGCGAATCGCGAGCGTTTGCGCGGCATCGCCGTCACTGCCCCGGACCTCGGCGATGCAGGGTGGCGCGCTCTGAAGGAAGCCGGCGTCGTCGGGCTTCGCCTGAACACCACGACTGGTGGCGGCGTGGGCGTTGCATCCCTCGCGGACTATGAGGCCGTCTGCATGGAACTCGGCTGGCACCTGCAGTTCCTGGTCGAGCCCGAACGCATCCCGGTGCTTGCGCCGAAGATTTCGCGCCTGCGGGTTCCGGCGGTGTTCGATCACATGGGCTACGTGCGGCCGGAACTGGCTGATGCGGAAGCAGGGCGCACGCTTCTGTCGTTGGTCCGTGATGGCGCGTGGGTGAAGCTCTCCGGCGCCTTCCGTCTTTCGCAGTCCGGTGCGCCGTACGAAGACATGTTGCCCTTCACCGCTGCGCTGGCCGAGGCCGCGCCGTCGCGTTGCGTGTGGGGCTCCGACTGGCCGCATGTGAGCTTTCGCGGTCGGATGCCCAATCCGGGTGATCTTCTCGATGTGCTGGCGCGTGCGGTGCCGGATGCCGCCGCCAGGGACGCCGTCCTCGCGGGCAATCCGCAGCGGCTCTACGGATTCCCGACCCCAGCGGCCTGAGCCGCTCAGGCGGCCGCGGCTTCTGCGCGCGAGAGGATGCCGCGGGCGCGCTCGAGCAGCGGCTTGTCCACCATCTGGCCTTCGAAGCTGAGCGCGCCGCCTGATGTGGATGCCGCCGCGGCAAGCACGCCGCGCGCCCATGCGACGGCCTTGTCGTCCGGCGCGAACGCCGCCCGCACCGACGCGATCTGCGCGGGATGAATGCAGAGCTTCGATGCGAAACCCAGGCGGCGCGCGCGCAGCGCTTCGCTCGACACCACATCCAGGTCCTTCACAGCGAGCGAGACCCCGTCGACCGGCGCCGCAATGCCGGCCAGCTTCGATGCCAGCACGAGCTCGGAACGGGCGAACAGCAGTTCATCCCCGTCCCCCTCGATGCCGAGATCCTGCTGAAAGTCGACGGAGCCAAAGGCAAGTTGAGCCACGCCAGCGCATCGTGCCAGCTCGCGCGCCACGGCCAATCCCTTTGCGGTCTCGACGAGCGGGACGATGCGACGCGCGGCTCGCACTGCCGCGATGCCCTCGACTGTTTCTGCCTTGGGGAGCATGACGGCGGCGACGCCGGGCAGCGACAGGAGCGCGCAATCCTCCGCGAACCATTCGGTGTCGATGCCGTTGATGCGCACGCAGGCCTTGAACACACCACTTGCCAGTGCCGCACGCGCGTGCTCTCTGGCTGCGGCTTTGTGATCGACACCTACCGCGTCTTCAAGGTCGAGCACAACGATGTCGGCGCCGCTCCCCGCTGCTTTGGAAAAACGCTCCGGCCTGTCTGCAGGAACGAAGAGGTAGGTGACGGGTGTTGTGGTGTTCATGGTGATGCGGATCATATCCTTTATTGTCCGTACAACATTGAGACGAAGCATAGTGGGCCGCTACACGCAGGGTTTTCTCTATAAGCCGTTGACATCGACCCATTCGAGCGCGCATAGTCAAAGTTGTTCGTACAAATAGCGAGGACTTCCGGCAATGCAGACGCAACTTGAAAGTGGTCAATCCTTCGACAACTACATCGCAGGCCGATCGGTCGCGAGCCTCAGTGGCCAGCGCTTCGAAAGCATCAACCCGGCGAATGGCCAGGCGTGGGGCTCGTTCGCGGAATCGGATCGCGATGACGTGGATCTCGCGGTCGCTGCCGCGCGCGACGCACTCGCGGGTGCGTGGGGCAAGCTGTCTCCCACGCGCCGCGGGCGCCTGCTCATGGCGTGGGGCGAGAAGATCGCAGCCCGCAGCGAAAAGATCGCCCGTCTCGAATCCGCGCAGAACGGCAAGCTGCTCGCGGAGATGAAGGCCCAGGCCAACGTGGTCAAGGAGTGGCTCTACTACTTCGGCGGACTCGCCGACAAGATCGAAGGCCGCGTGATCCCTATCGAGCGGCAGAGTGTCCTCAACTACACGCTGCGCGAGCCACTTGGCGTGATCGGGGTGATCGTTCCGTGGAACTCGCCGACCTTCCTCACCATCATGAGCTGCGCGCCCGCACTGGCCGCAGGCAACACGGTGGTGCTGAAGCCTTCCGAAGTGACTTCGGCATCAGCCTTCGAGTTGGCGCGACTGGCTGAAGAAGCCGGCATTCCGCCGGGCGTCATCAACGTGGTGACCGGCGCGCGTGCTGTCGGCGAAGCACTGGTGAACCACGAGGGCGTGGCCAAGATCTGCTTCACCGGCAGCGACAGCGCAGGCCGCGCGATCGCGTCGCAGGCAGGCGCGCGGCTTGCGAGCTGCACGCTCGAACTCGGTGGCAAGAGCCCGAACATCGTGTTCGGCGATGCGCTGGTCGACAACGCGGTGGTCGGCCTGCTGTCGGGCATCTTTGCCGCTGCAGGGCAGACTTGCATTGCCGGCTCGCGTGCCTACGTGCACGAGAGCATCTATGACGAAGTGGTGGACCGGCTCGTGCAGCGCGCCAAGGGCATCCGGCTCGGCGATCCACTGGCGCCGGATACGCAGATGGGACCGGCCGCCACCGCGATGCAGTTGCGCAAGAACGAGAGCATGGTGGCGAAGGCAGTCGATGCGGGCGCGCAAATCCTGCACGGTGGTCGCCGCGCCAGCGTGCCGGGGCTGGAGCAGGGCTTCTTCTTCGAGCCGACCATCCTTCATCGGCTGGCCGCGGACAACCCGATCATGCAGGAGGAGGTCTTCGGACCGGTGCTCGCGGTGACGCCGTTCCGCGACGACGACGAGGTCGTTGCGTTGGCCAACGGCACCAAGTTCGGCCTTGCTGCCGGCGTGTGGACGCGCGAGCTGCGCCGCGCCCATTCGATGGCGCGGCGCCTGCAAGCCGGCACCGTGTGGATCAACACCTATCGCGCGATGGCCTTCAACTCGCCCTTCGGCGGCTACAAGGACAGCGGGATCGGCCGCGTCAACGGCATGGAGTCGGTGGACCAGTTCCTGCAGACGAAGAGCGTCTGGTGCGAGACCAGCGACGAGATCCAGGATCCGTTCGTGCTGAAGGTCTGAGGGCATGGAACGTATGGAACAGCTCACTGTGGCCGAGGTGATCGCGCAGGCCTGCGCGGCACAAGGCGTGAAGCGCGCCTTCGGCGTTCCTGGTGGCGGCAGCTCGCTCGATCTGATCGAAGCGTTTGCGGGCGTCGGCATTGAATTCCAGCTTTGCCGCACCGAAACCGGCGCCGCGCTGATGGCTGCTGCGGACGCCGAGATCCGCAACGGCTTTGGCGTGGCGATCGCAACGCAGGGGCCGGGCGCGGCGAGTGCAATGAACGGGCTCGCACACGCATCGCTCGATCGTGCACCGGTGCTCTTCATCAGCGACGGCTGGACACCGGCGCAGCTGGCCGGCGATACGCATCAGGTGTTCGACCAGCACGCGATGTCTTCACCGGTGGTGAAGGCCGCGTCCCGCCTCGAGTCGGATGACCCGGCGGGTGAACTCGATGCGGTGATCGGCAGCATGCTCGCGCCGCCGTGGGGCCCGTCGCACATCGTGCTCACTGGAGAGAACGCAAAGCGGCGGGTGAGCGCTTCGGCTCTCTCTCGCAGTGTGCAGGGCGCTGCGCCACCGGCAATGCAGATCCATGGCGACGCCGCGGGGCTGCTTGCATCGGCCGCACGACCCGTGCTGCTGGTGGGGCTGGAAGCACGCGACAACGGTGCTGCCGCGCACATCGCCGAGATCGCGACGCGCCTGCGCTGCCCAGTCCTCACTACCTACAAGGCCAAGGGCATCGTCAGCGACGATTCGGAGTGGCTCGTCGGTCACGTGACCGGCGGCGCGGCCGAATCGCCGTGCATCGAGTCCGCCGACCTCATCGTGCTCTGCGGGTTCGATCCGGTGGAACTCATCGGCAAGCCCTGGCCCTACCGCGCACTGGTTGTCGATGTCGCGCTTTACGCGCATCCGGTGCACTGCCTGAAGCCGGCCGCGGGCATCTATGGCCCCCTGGCCGCGGGTCTGGAGTCGCTGCTTCCGGCATGCCGGGCTTCGGACTGGCGCGAGGACGAGATCGCGGACCTGCGCTCGGCAATGTACGAGCGGCTGTCGTACGAAGGCGAGGGGCCGGGCCTGTCGCCGCAACGCGTGGTCGAGAAGGCCATGCAGGCCGCCGCACCGCAGCGCCCTGCCATCACCGTCGATGCCGGTGCGCACATGTTCTCGGCGATGGCCTTCTGGCAGGCCAAGGCCCAAGGCACCGCGCTCATCTCAAACGGCCTCGCAACGATGGCGTTCGCGCTGCCGGCCGGCATCGCGAGTGCTCTGCATGCGCCTGAAGTGCCGACGATCGTCTTCACCGGCGACGGCGGTCTGATGATGTGCGCGGGCGAACTCGCCACCGCCGCGCAAAGCGGCGCGCGCGTGTGCATCGTGGTGTTCAACGACGGCGCCTTGTCCCTCATCGCACTGAAGCAGCGCAACCGCGGCATGGCGCACGCGGGCGTCGACTGGCCGCACGCCGATTTCGCGGCGGTTGCGCGCGGCTTTGGTCTGCGCGCCTTCACAGCCCGAACCGAAGCCGAGTACGAGAGCGCATTGCAGGACGCACTCGCCGGCAACGGCCCCAGCCTCATCGACGTGCACGTCGATCCCAGCGGCTATCGAGCGCAGGCCAAGGCGCTGCGCGGCTGACACGCCTTCATTCAAGACAACCACAAGGAGATAGAGATGATCAGATGTATTCGCGGCGTCCTCGCCGCAGCATTGGGGCTCACGTTGCTGACGGCCAGCGCGCAGACCGCGCAACCGAACTGGCCGACGAAGTCCGTGCGCTGGATCGTGCCCTTCGCGGCAGGCGGCACCGCCGACGCCACGGCGCGGCACATTGCGCAGAAGCTCACCGAGAAGTGGGGCCAGCAGGTGGTGGTCGACAACAAGCCGGGCGCGAACACCATCATCGCGGCCGTCGATGCTGCGCGCGCTGCGCCGGACGGCTACACGCTGTTCCAGCCGATCAACTCGACGCTGACCGTCAACCAGTTCGCGGTGACGAAACTGCCGTACGACGCGCTCAAGGACTTCACGCCGATCGGGATGATCGCGTCGGTGCCGCTGATCTTCGTGGCCAACGACACGCTGCCGGCCAAGTCGATGAACGATCTGGTCGCGCTTGCGAAGAAGTCGCCCGACACCGTGACGATGGGCGGTGGCGTGGTCGGGGTGCAGCTCGCCGCCGAGCGCTTCATGCGGGACGCGGGCGTGAACGTCCGCTATGTGGCCTACAAGAGCGGCGCGGATGTGACCAAGGGGCTGCTCTCCAGCGAGATCCAGTCGGGCCTCGATGGCGTGCCGGCCTATCCGCCGTTCCTCAAGTCGGGCAAGCTGCGTGCGCTTGCCACCAACAGCCCGAAGCGCATCGCGTCGCTGCCCGATGTGCCGACGCTGAACGAGTTGGGCTTCAAGAATTCCGAAGCGCCGATGTGGCATGCGCTCATGGCGCTCGCCGGATTGCCGGCCCCCATCCAGAAGAAGATCGCGCAGGACCTGCAGGCGGTGCTCGAGCAGCCCGATCTGCGCGAGAAGATGTCGGCGCTCGGCCTCGAAGCCTCGTGGCTGCCGGCCGATGAGCTCGTGAAGCTCATCAAGACCGAGTCGGCCAACATGGGCCCGCTCGTCAAGGACCTCGGCATCCGGATGGAGTGAGCGACATGTACGCAGCACCGCCGAGAAAGAAATTCGAAGTCTTCGCTTCCGTTCCTGATCGATTCCACGTCAAGGCCAAGAACTCGACGTGGGTCAGCGTCCAGTTGCACGGCGCCGAAACGCCCGCCTTCCTCGAAGGACCGTCCTTCGACGCGCAAGGGAACCTGTGGGTGGTCGACATTCCCTGGGGCCGCCTGTTCAGGATCGATCCGCACGGCCGCATGAGCTGCGAGCTGGAATACGACGGCGAACCGAACGGCCTGGTCTTCCATCCCGATGGCCGCGCCTTCATCGCCGACAACAAGATCGGGCTGATGGTGTTCGATCCGCAAAGCGGCAAGGTCGAGCCGTACCTCGATCGCGCACTGGTGCAGCGGTTCAAGGGGCTCAACGACCTGACCTTCGCATCGAACGGTGACCTGTACTTCACCGACCAGGGCCAGACCGGGCTGCACGATCCCACGGGCCGTGTCTATCGACTCACAGCCGATGGACGACTGGATTGCCTGCTCTCGAATGTGCCGAGCCCGAACGGGCTGGTGCTCAATCTGCACGAGGACGTGCTGTTCGTCGCCGTCACGCGCGCCAATGCAATCTGGCGCGTGCCGCTGGTCAAGCAGCACGGGCTGGTGACGAAGGTCGGCACGCACATCCAGCTCTCGGGCGGCGGCGGGCCGGACGGGCTTGCGCTCGATGAAAGCGGCGGCATCGCGATCTGTCACGTCGGACTCGGTGCGGTGTGGGTCTTCGACGATGTCGGCCAGCCAACGCTGCGGCTCGATTCGCCGGTGGGTCGCATGACGACGAACTGCGCGTATGGCGGACCCGGGCGCAAGCAACTCTTCGTGACGGCAGGCACGCACGTGCTCGTGGCCGATGTGGATGTCGCGGGCGCACCGACGCAGGCACAGCGCGAGAGGGCGAACGCATGACCGTCAGAGTGGAGAAGTGCCTCAGCATCCGCGATCTCCAGCAGCAGGCTCGGCGCTACCTGCCGCGCGTCATCTATGACTACCTGGAAGGCGGTGCGGACGATGAAGCGTGCCTTTCGAGAAACGAAGACCGCATCCGTGCCCACACGCTGCGCCCGCGCTACCTGGTCGACATCGGAACGCGCTCGCAGGAAGTGGCCGTGTTCGGCCGCACCTATGCATCGCCGTTCGGCATCGGACCGATGGGCATGCTGGGCATGGTGCGTCACGGCGGCGACCTGATGCTGGCGGAAGTCGCGCATCGCAACGGCCTGCCCTTCGTTCTCTCGGGCGCTAGCAATGCATCGACCGAAGCGGTGGCGGCGAAGGCACCCGGCAGTTGGCTCAACTACTACCCGTGCAAGAGCGACGAGATCGAGCGCGACCTGCTGAAGCGCGCGGCCGATTCGGGGATCGAGACGCTCGTGGTCACCGTCGACGTGCCGCTGCATGCCAAGCGCGAGCGCAACATGCGAAGCGGCTGGGTGCGGCCGTACAAGCCGACGCCCGCGGTAATCGCCGAATCGCTGCGTCATCCGGCCTGGGTGGCGAGCTATCTGCGCCACGGCCTGCCGGTGATGGAGAACATCCGGCCCTATGCGCCACGCGGCACGAGCGCGCGCGACCTGACGAGCTTCTACGCATCGCAGGTGCCCACGCGGCACCAGTGGGGCCTGGTCGGTCGACTGCGCGAACAGTGGAAGGGCAACCTGGTGCTCAAGGGCATCCTGGCCCCGGAGGACGCCGAAGCCGCAGCCGCCGCTGGCGTGGACGGCGTCATCGTCTCCAACCACGGCGGGCGCCAGCTCGACCGCAGCGTTGCGGCCATCGATGCCTTGCCCGAAGTCGTCGCCGCGGTGGGTCATCGGATGGTGGTCATGTTCGACAGTGGCATCCGGCGCGGATCGGACATCGCGGTTGCGTTGAGCCTCGGCGCGAGGCTCTGTTTCGTGGGGCGCGCTGCGGCCTATGGCCTTGCTGGCTACGGTTTGGCTGGTGCTCAGCGCGCGATCGAGATCCTGCGCGGCGAGCTGGACCTCACGCTGGGGCAGATCGGCTGTCCGCGTGCGGCGGAGCTCGGCCCGAACTGCCTGTGGGAGCGCCGCGCGTCTGACGCCGTTCCGGTCCGCGTGCCTGCACGCCGAAGCGCCGCAGAGCTGGTGTCATGAGGGCGATCGACAGAGCGCGCGTGACCTCGCTCGACGAACTTGATCTCGGTGCGTACATCCGTCCCGGCGACGGCATCCTGTTCGGCCAAGGCACGGGCGAACCGCTGAGCCTCACGGAGCGGCTCGTGCAGCAGCGCGCGAGCTATAGCGGCGCTGGGGTCTTCTTCTGCACCACCGTGTTTTCCAACACGTTCGAAGCAGCGCATGCGGATCATCTGCGGTTCAGTGGCATCGGCGGCATCGGCACGCTCCGCAAGCTGGTGGCGGCCGGAAAGCTCGACCCCATGCCGTGTCACTTCTCGTCGATCGGTCCGATGCTCGAAAGCGGCGACATCCGCTCGGATGTGGTGATGCTGCAGGTCAGCCCGCCCAATGAGCGCGGCGAGCACAGCTTCGGACTTGTGAACGACCACCTCCGCACTGCGATGCGCAAGGCACGCGTCGTGATCGCGGAGGTGAACAGCCAGGTGCCGTGGACGCCGTGCGACGAGCCGTTGCGCGCTTCAGAGATCACGATCGCGGTCCATACCGATCGCGCGCCGCTGGAACTTCCTCCGGCGCGATTCGGCGATGTCGAGCGCCGCATTGCCGCGCATCTGGCGGATGCGATTCCTGATCGCGCGACGCTCCAGATTGGCATCGGCGCGATTCCGGAGGCGATCGTCGCGATGCTCGCGGACCGGCGCGACCTCGGCGTGCACTCCGGGATGATCGGCGACTCGGTGGTCGATCTCATGCAGGCGGGTGCGATCAGCAACGCACACAAGGGTATCGACGCAGGCGTGACTGTCACCGGCATGCTCTTCGGCACGCAGCGTCTCTATCGGTTTGCCGATCGCAATTCGCAGATCCGCCTGTGCCATGCAAGCCACACGCATGACCCTGCGACGCTCGCGCGCGTGCGTCGACTGGTGTCCGTCAATTCCGCGCTGGAAGTGGATCTGACGGGACAAGTCAACGCCGAAGCCATCGGCCGTGATCACATCGGCGCTGTCGCTGGTCAGGTCGACTTCGTCCGCGCGGCGTCGCAGTCGCCGGATGGCGTGTCGATCATCGCGTTGCCTTCCACGGGCAAAGGTGGCGCATCGAAGGTGGTGAGCCGCCTTTCGGGACCGGTGACGACTGCCCGCAGCGATGTCGACGTGATCGCCACCGAGCACGGGATGGCAAGGCTTCGAGGCCTGTCGATACGGCAGCGCGTGAAGGCGATGGTGTCCATCGCCGCGCCGGAGCATCGCGACGCATTGATGCGAGAGGCGCGCGAACTGTTCGGTCCGTTCTAAGACTACTGAAGAGGCAGACATGCAAACAGGAGACAAGTTTTCGCGGCGTCAACTCATGCGAACGGGCCTTGCGGCCGCGATCGCAGCGCCGCTGCCGCAGATCGTCAGCGCGCAGGACGCGAGGCCGACGCGGCCGGTCACGCTGGTCTGCCCCTATCCGGCAGGCGGGCTGGGCGATTCCACCGCACGCACGTTGGCGAAGGGCCTGGGCGAACTCTGGAAGGTACCCGTGGTGGTCGACAACAAGAGCGGAGCCACCGGCATGATCGGCGCCGCCACCGTGGCAAAAGGGCCGGGCGACGGCACGCTGCTGCTGTGCATGCTGCCGGAGGCACTTTCGGTCGCCAAGGCGCTGAACGCTCCGCTCGGCTTCGAAGTGATCACCGATCTGCAGCCCGTGGCGCTTTCGGTGGTCAGCGGCTGCGTGCTCGGCGTCAATGCCAAAGGCCGCTTCCGGAGCTACCAGGATCTGGTCGACCATGCGCGCGCCAACCCCGGCAGCCTCAATTTCGGTGTGCAAGGAACGGGCAGTGCGTTCCACCTGGCGGCCGAACGCTGGGCACTGGCCGAGAACATCCGGATCACCACCGTGCCGTACAAGGGCGGCGCGCCGGCGCTCACCGATCTGCTTGGGGGACAGCTCGATGCCATGTTCCTCGCGACCTCGCTGGGCCTGCCGTACTTCCAGAGCAAGCAGCTGCGGCCCGTCGCCATCGCGAGCCGGGAACGCATCGAAGACTTGCGCGACGTCCGCACATTGATCGAACTCGGTCTGCCGGACTTCGAAGTGCCGATCACGCTGGGCGTATTCGCTCCGGGCGCGACGCCGCAGCCGCGCGTGCAAGCCCTCAACAAGGACATGCGCCAGGTCATGCATGAGACGGAGGCGCGTACCTGGATGCAGAAGAACCTCGTCAGCACCACCGAGTTGAGTGACGTGGCATTCCGGGAGCGCATGGTGCGAGAGATCGCCGTGTTCACCGAAGTGGCTGCACGTTCGAACATCAAGCTCAGTTGATCCCGCAGCACGACCCCGCCCCAGCGAATGACAACTCAAGACTTCAAGAACCGCCTGGCCGCAGGATTGCCGGTGTTTGCCGTGAATCCTGGTGGCCGCAACGCGGACACCATCGCATCCCTGGCCCGCTACGGCGTGCATGCAGCATTCATCGATTGCGAACGCTCGGGCATCGGACTCGACGCCGCGGCTGAACTGCTGTTCGCCGCCCGTGCGGCAGGGCTGCCGTCGATCGTGCGCACGCACTCGGCTGACCCGGCAGAAATGGTCCGCTTCCTGGACCGCGGCGCCGATGGCCTCGTCGTGCCGCACTGCGACTCAGTGGCCGATGCGACCGCGGCCGTGGACCTGATTCGCTTTGCCTGCGGCAAGAACGCGGATCAGAAGGTGCTGATCGTGCAGATCGAGACGAAGAACGCCGTGGAAAACCTCGAGGCGATTACAGGGGTGCCGGGCATCGATGCCTTCCTGATCGGGCCCAACGACCTCGCATGGGACGTGTGCGGCGAGCGCGGCGCGAAGAATGCGCAGATGACGAAGATCGTCGACGACGTCTGCCGGCGGCTCCGGGCCATGGGCAAGCGCTACGGCATGCCAGGGCCGATGGCAGAACTGCCGCAGTTCCGCGACCGCGGCTGCACGCTCGTGTACTACGCCATGGACTGGCTCATCGAGGCCGGCATGCGCGAGCTGCGAGGTGCGTTCGATCCTGCCTGACGTTCATGAGGTGAGGGGGGCTCCATCAGGCGAACCTGTATCGTTGCGCCGATGAACACGCCAACAGACATCGCCGGACAGCCCAAGATCGACTGCCACTGTCACGTCTTCGATCCCGACCGCTTTCCCTATTCGGCCGACGCGGCCTACCACCCGTCGGGGGGCGAGACTGGCACGGCACGGTACTTCGAAGAGGTCCTGGACGTGCATGGCATTTGTCATGCGCTCCTCGTGCAACCCAACTCGGGCTACAACGCCGACAACAGTTGCATGCTCGATGCGATCCGGCAGGGCAAGGGCCGCTTCAAGGGCGTCGCGATCGTTTCGTCCGATGCGTCGGTGTCGCAACTGCAGGACCTCCGGGCGCAAGGGATCGTCGGCGTCGCGCACAACTTCGCGATGCTGGGTGAGGCCTTCTACGATGCATATGACGCGATGTGGGATCGGCTGGCGCAGCTCGACATGTTCGTTCAGGTGCAGGTGCGCGACGACCAGATGGCCCGGCTCGGTGCAAGGCTGCGGGGTTGCGGCGCGCGCATCCTGGTGGATCACCACGGCCGTCCCGATGTGCGGGCCGGTGTTGGCGGCGCGGGCTTCCAGGCGCTGCTCGGGCTCGCGGAAACATCGCGCGCCTACGTCAAACTCTCGGGGTACGACAAGTTCTCGCTCGAGCCGTTTCCCTTCGACGACGTGCTGCCGTTCAGTCAGGCGCTTCTCGCGCACTTCGGGCCGGAGCACTGTCTGTGGGCGTCGGACTGGCCGCATCTGCGGGCCGTTCGCCGTCTGGACTACGGACCCTTGCTTGCGCTCTTCAAGAAGCTCGTCCCCGATGAGGATGCGCGCGCATCGATCCTGTATCGAACGCCTCTGCGTGTCTTCGGATTCGGCGGCGAATGATCCCGCGAGGGTGCGGATTCAGCGCTCCAGCGCGCCTCCGGCGAGCCAGGCGGCTCCGCGCTGATACAGGTCCTGGACGGCGTCACCCTTGAGCATGGGCATGTCCATCTTGACCGTGTAGCCGATGCGCGTCTGGATCAATGCGAGGTGGCGATAGCCTTCGGGCATCGTGGCGAGTGCAGTCTGGTCGAGCGCCACGGTGGCCGACGGGTCGACCGGGTCGATACGGTCCTTCTCGTAGATCGGCTGGCGATGCAGCAGCTTCCATTGGCCTTCGTGCCGTACGACGAAGTCGTAGAAGCGCCCGGTGCACACGACGTCGCACAACACGCCGTCCACTTCGCCGCGTTGCGAGATCGTCATCTTGGTTTGCGCGATAGCGCGATCGCCCGCGATGTCGATCGCCGAGCCGCCAAGGAAGTGAAGAATGCTCACGCCCTTGGCCCAGCCTTCCTTGGTGACGCGGATGAAGTCCGCGAAGGGGCCCTGGAACCAGGTCGCCATCATCACGCCGTCCGGATGCCAGACGGTTGCGAAACGATCCCAGTCGCCCGCGTCGCGCCAGACGGCCCAGCGCTCGATCATCTGGCGGATTTCAAGTTCGTTCTTCAGTGTTTCGTTCATGGCGGTCGTCTCCTGGAGAGGAATCGTACAGTCCATGGGAATGCCGAAGAGCGGCGCAGCCGTGCTCAGGTCACCGGCGCCGGATTGAAGAGCACCAGGGCGTTGTGCAGCTTCCACTGCTCGGCCCAGGTCTTCTTCCTGCCGCTGGCAACGTCCAGCATGAGGCGGAACAGCTCCCAGCCCACCTCCTCGATGGAGACTTCGCCATCGGCGATGCGACCTGCGTTCACATCCATCAGGTCGTGCCAGCGCCGCGCCAGGTCGCTGCGCGTGGCCACCTTGATCACCGGCACTTCCGCCAGACCATAGGGCGTGCCCCGGCCCGTGGTGAACACATGCAGGTTGATGCCGGCAGCCACCTGCAGCGTGCCGCAGATGAAATCGCTGGCCGGCGTAGCCGCGTAGATCAGCCCTTTCTGCTTGACCTTCTCGCCCGGCGAGATCACCCCCGAGATCGGCGCGCTGCCGGACTTCACGATCGAGCCCATCGCCTTCTCCACGATGTTGGAGAGCCCGCCCTTCTTGTTGCCCGGCGTGGTGTTGGCGCTGCGGTCCACCCGGCCCTTGTCCAGGTAGGCGTCGTACCAGGCCATCTCGCGGATCATGGCGTCGGCCACTTCCGGCGTTGTGGCGCGCGAGGTGAGCTGGTCGATGCCGTCGCGCACCTCGGTGACCTCGGAGAACATCACCGTCGCGCCCGCGCGCACCAGCAGGTCGGTGCAAAAGCCCACGGCCGGGTTGGCCGTGACGCCGGAGAACGCATCGCTGCCGCCGCACTGCACGCCCACCACGAGCTCGCTGGCGGGCACCGTCTCGCGCTGGCGGGTGTTCAGGCGCTCCAGGTGCTCCTCGGCCTGCCGCATGATCGACTCGATCATCGACATGAAGCCCACATGGGCGTCGTCCTGCAGGCAGACCACGTCGAGCTTGCTGTCGGCGCTCTCGCCCACGTCCGCGACGTTGCGCTCGTCGATGAGAGGGATGGTCCCCGGCGGCAGCAGGCGCTCGGGCTGCAGCTTCTCGCAGCCCAGGCTCACCACCATCACCTCGCCGCCGAAGTTGGGGTTCAGGCTGATGTTGCGCAGCGTGCGGATGGGCACCACCGCGTCGGGTGCGTCGATGGCCACGCCGCAGCCGTAGGTGTGCTCCAGCGCGACGACGTCGTCGACGTTGGGAAACCTCGGCAGCAATTCCTTCTTGATGCGATCGACGGCGAACTCGGTCACGCCGGCCACGCACTGCACGGTCTGGGTGATCGCAAGGATGTTGCGGGTGCCCACGGAGCCGTCCGGATTGCGGAAGCCCTCGAAGGTGAAGCCTTCCAGCGGGGGCATCTCGGGCGGCTTGACGGTGGCGATCGGCAGGCCTTCGAGCCCGCGCGCGGCGGGCATCTTCAGGAGGCGCTCATGCACCCAGCTGCCCGCGGCGATGTCCTTGAGGGCGAAGCCGATGGTGACGTTGTAGCGGCGCACTTCGCCGCCTTCGGGGATGTCGACGAGAGCAACCTTGTGCGCCTGGGGCACCTTCTCGCGCAGGGTCAGGCCCGAGGCGAAGGCGGTGCCTGCGGGCAGGCCGCCGTCGTTGGCCACGATCGCGACGTTGTCGCGCTCGTGCATCGTGATGTAGAGGGGCGGCCTTGCGACCGCATCGAGGCGCATGTCCATCGCGTTACTTCGCAGTAGCAGGCACCAGGGGCTGTTGCAGCGTGCGCCCTGGCGACTTGTCGCCGCTGGTGGCCAGCACCCACACGACACCGGCCGCAACCAGGTCCAGCACCGCCAGCACCACGAACAACGGGCTATAGCCGACCTGCGTGACCAGCACGCCGAAGAGCGCGGTGAATGCCGCTGCACCGAGGTAGCCGGCCATGCCGCCCATGCCGGTCGCGGTTGCCACTTCGTTCTTGCCAAACATGTCGGAGGTCAGCGAATAGAGCGCACCGGAGAGCGTCTGGTGCGCGAAGCCGCCGACGCACAACAGCGCGATCGCCACGTAGGGGCTTGCCACGAAGCCGACGCTGGCCGGGCCGATCATGCAAAGCGCACCGAAGACGAAGACCATCTTGCGCGACGTGAACAGCGACACCTTGAAGTGCTTGTGGAAGAACGGGCTGAGATAGCCGCCGAGGATGCAGCCGATGTCCGCGGCCAGGAAGGGCATCCACGCGAACATCGCGATCTCCTTCAGGTTCATGTGCCGCTCGGTCATCATGTAGAGCGGGATCCATGCATTGAAGGTCTGCCAGGCCGGCTCCGACAGGATGCGCGGCAGGCCGATCGCCCAGAAGTTGCGGCTCTTGATGATCTCGGTCCAGCGGCGCTTGGTGGCCCCGGCCTCGCTGTGCTTGGCTTCCTGACCCGACACGATGTAGTCGCGCTCGGCATCGGACAGCAGCTTCTGGTCGCGCGGATGGCGGTAAAGCGCCATCCAGACCACGCTCCAGACGATGCCCAGCACGCCGACGATCACGAAGGCCCATTGCCACTGTCCGTGCAGCAGCGCCCACACGACCAGCGGCGGCGCGAGCAGCGCGCCGATGGACGAGCCGATGTTGAACCATCCGATGGCGACCGAGCGCTCCTTGGCGGGGAACCACTCGGAGGTGGCCTTGACCCCGGCTGGAATGCCGGCTGCTTCTGTAAGGCCGAGGAGGCCGCGGAAGAACGCGAGGCTCTGCCAGCCCGTGGACCATGCGGCCGCGGCACAGGCCAGCGACCATGCGAGCGCGAAGGCGAAGAAGCCGATCTTGGTGCCGATCGTGTCGAGCAGGTAGCCGGCGACCGGCTGCATGAACGCATAGCAGAGCTGCCATGACACCACGACCCAGGCGTATTGCTCGGTGGTGATGCCGAGGTCCTTCATCAGCGTCGGCGCGGCCACCGACAGGGTGTTGCGGGCGAGGTAGTTCACGATCAGGCCGGCGGTCACCAGGCCGACCATCCACCAGCGGATGCCTTTGATCTTCATGTCGCGTTATCTCCAAGTACGTGGGTCAAGATGTCTGACCTGTGCTGTCTCCGTGCCGAATCAAAGTTGGCAGGTGCTGGTCGATCTCTTGTGCGGGCGTTAGTTGTAGGTTGTCCTACAACCAAGTTGAACTATCCGTGATCTCGGCCGCGTCAAAAATAGGGATTACCCGGAGAAAGACGGCGCATGAGGCGCCTTATTGGCGAAAGTGAATGCTCAATCACAATTAGATGTCCGATGACTAGGCTCGGGAAACCATGTACGTGGCCTGCGCAGGGGTGCTACCCACGGACCGAATCCGGCGAACTATCATCCAAAGATGTCGGACATCCCACACTCTCCGCCGGAACCGCGCGCCCAGCCGCAGTCGGCGGCAAACCCGCAAATCCCCCGGACAGGCAGAAACGGCAGGGGCCTCGCGCATGAACTGGTCTCCGCGTTCACAGGCAAGCTGCGCAGCGGGGCGATCAAGCCCGGTGAGCGGCTTCCCACCGAATCGGAAATCATGCAGGCCTTCGGCGTCAGCCGCGGCGTGGTTCGCGAGGCGCTTTCCCGATTGGGCGCAGCAGGCCTCGTGCAGACGCTCCACGGCATCGGGACCTTTGCGCTGGAGTCCAGCCCGCAGAGCCGCTTCCAGATCGAATCGCCTTCGCTGGACGGCTTGGCCGACATGCTCGACGTGCTCGAGCTGCGCGCGAGCCTCGAATCCGATGCTGCAGGGCTCGCCGCCATGCGTCGCACCGACGAGCAGTTGCGCGAGATGCGCAATGCGCTGGAGGATTTCGGGCGTCACCTGACGACGGTCGGCGATACGGTCGCGCCGGACTTCCGATTCCACTTGGCGATCTCTCAAGCAGCCGGCAACCGCTATTACGGTGAGCTGATGGGGCAGCTCGGGCTGGCCGTCATTCCGCGGACCCGGGTCTCTTCATCCTGGCTCGACATCGAGCGACGTACCGAGCATCTGCAGAAGGTGAACCAGGAGCACCAGGACATCTATGCCGCGATCGAGCGGCGCGACCCGGAGGCCGCGCGCGCTGCGATGCGAATCCATCTGGTCAACAGCCGCGAGCGCCAGCGCAAGGCTTACGCGGCCGACGCGCGCTAAGGCGCCGCCTGTTGCCCGGTCACGTTGATTTCAACGCGCCGGTTCGGCTCCAGGCAGGCGATGAGGGCGGTGCGATTGCGTGCCTTGCCCTGGGCCCTGCAGTCGGCCTCGGTGATCTTGAAGTTCGATGCACCGCGTCCCTCGGTCTGGATCACGTTGGGCGGCACGCCCATCCTCACCATCTCGTCACGTACCGCATTCGCCCGCGCCACGGAGAGGCGTTGGTTGTGTTCGGCGCTGCCGAGCGGGTCGGTATAGCCGACGATGACGATCGAGCTCGGGCGCACGTTCGCAGCCTTGAGTTCGTCGACCATGCCGTCTACACGCGTGCGGCCGCTCGGTGTCAGTTCTGCCTTGTCGAAGAAGAACGTGCCGCCGGACGCCAGCTCGAACTTCCGCACCGGCGGTGGCGGCGGCGGTGGAGGAGGCGGCGGCATGGCCACGGGTGCCGCGGGCGCAGCGGCTTGAGCCACCACTGGCGGTGGTCCAAATGGAATCTGCAGGCCGACCGTGAACAGCCAGTCCTTGTTGTGGCCCTGGTCGAAGAAGACGCCGTTCCTGTTGTTGTCGTCGTAGCGGTAGCGGATGTCGCCCACCAGGCGTCCCCAGCTGGAGAACGGCCACACGATGCCGGCGCCCACGTTGGCCATGAAGCCCGTCTTGCTCTCATTCAGGAACAGCCCGTTCATCTTGTCGTTGATCGCGCCGATGCCCCCGACCAGATACGGCTGGACACTGTTCGACTGCCAGACACGGAATCCCTGGCGGCCCAGGAAGAACCACTGCGCATCGAGCGAGGCGCTCCAGATCTTCCACTTGTCCCCGCTGAGCGGGCCATTGGACTTGCCGTCCAGTTCCTCGTACTGGGTGCGTAGTTCGATGTTCCAGGCCGGGCTGATCGGTTTGCCGATGGCGAGGCCGCCGCCCCAGCCGTTGTCGGCGTGGCGGTTGCTGTCGGCATTGATGTACGTCCCGAAGGGCGTGACGTACCAGCGGTTGTCGAAGTACTGGTCCGAGGTGTACGTCTGCGCAAGGCAGGCTGCGGTTGGAACGGCGAGCAGGCAGCAGGCCGCTAAGGTGCGTCGATCGATCATGAAAGCCTCACCTCTCAGAGTTGACGAGAGCCCCAGCCGAAGCCCCCTGGGAAGGCAAAAATAGATGCGCCGCTCCGCACCGGTTGGCGCTTACGCAACCGAATGTGCCTGGCTCCCGGAAGTCGGGTACGTGTGGTTTCAGTTCTTTCAGAACGTGGGATGCGATGAGTCGCGCTCCGGCAACGCTTCCTATCGGGCTGCTTCGTTGGTTTCAGCCGTCGGTGTGGACAGCGGCACGACTTCGACGCGGGCTAGGCCGTCCGCTCTCGAGATGCCGAGTTCCCGCGCCGAGGCCGGAGAAAGATCCACGATGCGGCCCTTCACGTAGGGGCCGCGGTCCTGAATGGTGACGATCACGCTGCGGCCGTTTTCCAGGTTGGTCACCCTGGCGACGCTTCCGAGCGGCAACGTCTTGCTCGCGGCGTTGTCGTCGTTCGGGTCCATACGGGTGCCGTCCGCCATCTTTCGTCCGGCGAACTTGTCAGCGTAGAAGGATGCCTTTCCGACCTGCCGGGCTCCGCTGCGGTCCGGTCCGGGTTTGGCTGCGCTGGCGGGCTTCGGCGCGGACGGGCTCGGCGGTGCAGAGCTTCGCGCGGGTTGGCCCTCCGGCCCTGGCGCCACCGCGCAGCCGGAAAGCAGGCAGGCGACGCCGATCGCCATCGCGGTTGTGCTCCGTGAAAACGTCAGCATGCCCATGGCGACAGCGCTCCTCGCCTTAACCGTGGCGCTTGAAGTACTGCACCTCGCGCTCATGCTGCTCGGCTTGCGCGCGGGTGTCGAAAGTGCCGAGGTTGCGGCGTCGGCCGGTCTTGGCATCAACCTTGCGCGAATACAGGCGGTATTGGCCCGATGCCAGCTTGCGGATCATGGTGGCCTCTCTTCGTTCAAGAACATCCGGTGAAGAGAGCTTTGGCGCTTTGCCGCGCGCCGGGCGTCAGAAGTCGCCGATTTGGTTGGCGGATTCCTCCGAGTGGGGGTGTCGGTTCTCGGAGAACCCGACGAAATTTCGGGGGATTAGGGTTTTCCCTATGATTGCACCCATCGAACAGGAGCTTCCCATGACTGCCTTGACCTCTATCGCACTTCTTTTTCTGGTCATCGCCAATGGCGCGATGTATGCCGGTGCAATGGACGAAATGGCTGGCCTCACCGCCTCGGGACTCTCCGGTCACTGATACCGGCGCCTGTTCACCGCTTGTCTCCTCCTGTCCCTGTTGGATAGGTTCTAGCCGCGTGCAGCAATGCCCGCGGCTTTTTTCTTGCCTTCGATCTGTGAGTCCGATTCGCCGCTCAGGTCGAAAAGAAACGACTGCGACCGGAGCCTCCTCTTGTCGAAGTGGGACTCCCATGGAAACCGTCCCTTCCCGTCGGGCCAGACGACCTGCAGGTAGCGATACCTTCCGCGCGCAAGCTGGGCGGGGACCAGCAGCCTCAGACGCTCCTCGTCCGCCCAGCGGGGCATCAAGGGCATCTCCGCAGCGCCGACGATCATGACGCCTTCATGGGCCGGTTCGCCGGCTTTCACGCGCTGCGCGATGACTTCGATCACGCCCTCGGCCTGCGCTGGCGCGACGCCGAACATGATCAGGTCCGGGTGCGCGAAGTTCTTTTGCAGGCCTACCGTGTAGACGAACGTGATCGCCGCGTGGCCCGTGCCGACGCCGGCCATGGCCCAGCCTTCCTGTGCGATGCGGCGCCGGAGCGTCGCGATGACTTCGGGTTGGATGAACATCCCGCCCACCATACCGCCGTGCCGCGATGCATTCGCCGGGCATCGCGGTATCGCTCGTCACCGAAAGCAACCGGATGTCAGCCGTCTTGCGGTTCGAGCGGTGTTTCGAGGTTGAGCTGATAGAACGCCGCATCCAGCCAGCGACCGAACTTGAATCCGATCTGGGGCATCGTGCCCGAATGAACAAAGCCCAGCCGCGTGTGCAGGGCGATGCTGCCTGCGTTGGCCGCGTCGATGCATCCCACGAGAACGTGGAGCTGGGCTTCGCGCGCGCGCCGGATCAACTCGCGCAACAGCGTGTCGCCGAGTCCGCGGCCACGATGGTCGCGATGCACGTAGACGCTGTGTTCGACCGAGTACTTGTAGGCCGGAAAGGCACGAAACGTCCCCCAGCTTGCGAAGCCGAGCAGGCGACCCGAAGCGTCCACTGCGCCCACGACAGGAAAGCCGCCCGCCCGCTTGGCTGCGAACCAGGTTGCCATCGCTTCGCGCGGCCGGGGCACGTAGTCGTACAGAGCCGTCGAATTGACGATGGCGTCATTGAGGATTTCGAGAATGGCCTCGGCATGCTCGGCCTCGGTGCATTCGATCAGGCGGATCTCGTCCTGTGATTTCAAGGTACTCATTCAAACTCCTGCGGATAGTTGGGCACTGCGGCCGCCCGACGGCGCAGGCTCGCTGCAGATGGCCACGATGTAGCGCGCCGATTGCCGGGTGGGGTTGCTGTAGATCAGCGGCTGGTCGAGCTGCATCGCGAGGCAGTCGCCTTCGCGCAATTCGTGGAGCTGGCCGCCGAGCATCAGATCGATGCGGCCCTTGAGCATCCAGATCTGCTGGTGCACGACGTTCTCTCTCGGCCCGACTTCATACGCGACGCGCGCCCCAGGCGGAAAGTCCACCTCGACCAGATGCAGCGGCGATGGCCATCCCGGCGGTGAGATGTTGCGCCGCATGTAGCCGGATTCCGGATCGCGCCAGATCGGCTGCTGCGCGCGTCGCACCAGCGGCTCCATCGGCGCATCTTCACGACCGCCGCCGAAGAGGCCCGCGAGCGGAATGCCGAGGCCGGTCGCCAGCTTTTCGAGCACGACGGCTGTGGGGCTGGCGGCGGCGCGCTCGATGAGCGAGATCATCGAGCGGCTGACGCCACTGCGCGTGGCGAGCACGTCCAGGGAGTAGCCGCGTGCGGTGCGAAGCTCGCGGACACGGCGCGCGATCCGTTCGTTGACGCCGGTGTCGGTGTCGGGTGCGATTGAATCGGCCTTTTCCATCATCATGGAAATATTGTCCATGATGATGGAACGAGGCGCAAGTTGAGGCGAGGAGGGGTGAGGGTGATAAATAAAGTCGGTCGGAGACAAATAAAGACGGTCGGACGCGACAAAAAAAGTCTGTCGAGGCGATCCACGAGGTCCGAGGCCCAATCTTCAAATCGAAGGGCAACGCAGTAATCCATGCTATCCGGCGCAACTGAGTGCATTCAGACCACCTAAGCCTCAAGCTATGGCGGAGTGCAGAGCCTTTCCACTGAAAGGCATTCAGCCGCATAGGCACGAGCGAAGCTCTCCCACGAGTCGAATACCGCTGAGATCAATATTACGTGTAGGACGGGATGCGTCGCTGGATGCCCCGCGTAGAGGAGGCGCTCAAATCGAAGCGTCTCGATGCTGCCCCTCCTCTGAAAAAGGATTTCGAGACCTCGCACTCCACAGAGAACATTAGTCGCCGCAGAGAGGTACTTGCAGAACTTCATATGGCTCAGGCGGCCATCTTGCAGAGCGAGCTCCGTTTCAACCAAGCGCCTGCGGTAGGTCTGGGAGAGTATCTCCAGAGCGAAATGGAAGCCCTTGGGCAGGTTCCCAAGCCCGCATGCGCATCCGGCTAGCTTCTGAAAATAGGAGAGAGTCCTCTCACGAGGAGACTGCGCGCAAGGAGTGAATTTGAATGCGTGTGGAAGCAGCCAGTCGAAGCGCTTTCCTGTGTAGACCCTTCCAGATGCTTGGACAAGTAGCTCATTGTGGAGAGGGCAGATCACTGCACCTGGCCATTGGTGGTCGCGGTGCCAGTAGGCAAAGCAGCATCCTTCTGCATCTTCCTTCATACATCTCCGGCATGCCTTAAGCGGGTTTGATGTGCACAGTGACGTGTGTCGCAAGCCGAATATCGCCTTCCCACTTGCAACTGACTGGCCTCGTGCCGACGCAACTGCTGTCAGTGCTCGGCTTGCTGACATGAGAGGCAAAAAGTATGGAAGGAGCGTACGTTCGAAGATCAGACTAGAAGGACTTCCCAAAACGCCAGCTGTCTGGCTTACGAGAAGATCAATATGGGCGGGAAGGTCGTGAGCTATGCCAAGGCCACTCTGTCCAAAGAGTTCAAGACTCGTATCTTCTGGCCGCACGTTTCCGCTCAAGCGGTGATGCCGGCTGAGTAGGCTGTACAAGGTTTCGTCGGGTTGCCAGATTGCAGTGACGTTGGCCCTGTCTGAGATGTGGGGTGCGCTAGTCAACGAAAGGGACCTCCTCGAGTCGGTGGGGCAGGACTTCTTCCTGGACCAACTGACATGACTAACTGCGGTGCCACCGTCTCGCACGCCACACGCGATGAGTTCTTCTTGTGCAGTGATCGGATACGGCCAAGCGTGCTAGAAGAAGAGCAATCCGCCGCTAGGGGAGTCCTCCTGTCGTTCGCATGTGAGGAGAGCCTTCCATGCAGGAGATGCGCTGCAGTACCTTTTTTGGCCTCGTCAAGCGGCGAAAAGCACAGGTGCGAACAGAGCGGCGAGGGTGGGGTGGTGCTACTTCCCCCCGCCGCTGGTCACTTGCTACAACACGCAAGCCGGCAAGCGACCAATCACCCCAGCCCAATTGACCGCAAGCTTGCGCGCACCCACGCGCACGTCGTACCGCATGAACAGCCACGGCCGCTCGCCGTAGTTCGCGGCCACCTGCTTAGCCTTGGTCAAATCCGTCTTGCCAACATCGGGCTTCTTGCCTTCAGCGTGCACTGCATCCTCACATCTCCGCATCAGCTCCGGCGCGGTGCTGAACTCCGCCAAAACGAACTGCGTCCCCGCGGTGAACACAATGGGCACGGAGCCACTGCCACCAACGCTGAGGTTGTGGGCAGACAGCTCCAACACGCGAACAACCTCCAGCCAGATTGCGCGCGGTAGCTGGGGAGCGGGCAGGGGCACCGACATCGAGAGGTAGGCTGCCTGCGCATCCAGGCCGGTGTCAGGCTGGACGACGACTGCAGGCGCTGCAGCCACTAGCTGTTCGAGGTGTGGCTGCCAGTCAGGAGGCAACCGAACGAGCAGGGCCTGAGCTTCTCGATTCAGGTCACTGGCAGCAAGGGGGAGGTCCTGCGCCGAGATAACGCTGGCGGCAGCGGGAGGAGCGACCTCCTTCAGACGCGTTCGATACTGCCGACGTGAGCTGGTGTACAGCTCGAAGGAAGCCTGACGCAGATTTGGGAAGTCGGAAAGGTTATAGATGTGAGTTGAGGACATGGCATGGCGCATGTAGGTTGAAGATCCTCCTTGCGGAGGGCTGCAAACAAATAGCCAGTCGTTTTATGCGCTTGCCGGCGACCGTAGTTCCGCGGATCTCCGCGCGCTCTGAACCGATACGACATCACCTTGAGCTGGCCTTTGGCCAGCGACCGCCGAGCCGGCTGAAATCAACAAATCCTCAGTTCCCGTCCCAAGCTTTCACGACCAAGGGCTTCGAGTTCCAGGACCACCCGCGACTGGGTCTTGGTAGCAGGGGCGGCAGCGTTTTCGTGGCGCGACTGTGCTTGTCTCCAACCACGACACGGCTGAAGCCCGAGACATGCACCGCGGGGCTCACGCTGCATTCGCTACATGTTGGCCGCAGCATTGCCTCCCGAGTCTTTGCCCGTGCCAGATGAAACGACCTTCTTGCAGTGCTCGGATAAACAAATGCGTCTAGACGCTTCCATGAGTCTCGATTTCGAGCTCATTTCAGCTTGCCAGCCGGCTGGCGAGCGGGTGCTACCGCAAACACACTGGAGAAACTTTGAACCTCAGCCCCGATACGACTTTTCACCTGGCTCTGGAGGAGGCATATGAACTTGCGCCGCTCCTGCGCCCAAATGTCGAAGGCCTCTATGAGTGCGCACAGCGCGCGCCAGGGCGATTCCATCCATACGTTGTGCGGCTTTCCGGCGACGAAGGCGAGAAATCAGAGCTGACGGGAATCATCAGCGCGGGGGACGCGGCGGCGCCAGGCGCGCTACTCGTCCTGCCGGACCAAGCCGACGGCCGCCTCGACGCACTGCTCGAAAAGCAGTTCCGCGCTATGGCTGTGCCGTGTGACGGCAACATGAAGTCAATGGTTGTATTCGCTCTTGAAGACGACCAAAATGAAGTCGCGATTGCGGTACAGATGTCGGGCCTCAGGGGATTGAGCGATGGCCCGTTCATTATTGCCGTTGTCTGCAAAAACCAGCTTCGCGTTCGCCGAATCACGAATCATCCTCCTGAAGACACGGGCGGCTTGCAGGGGCTGGACTGCTCTGTGCAGAGCTACAACCCCTACAACGTCTACTCGCAGCAAGAGCTCGAGGAGGCGGCGCGAAGGGAACGAGACGGCGATGAGCCGGACTTTTGGTTGGTCGAAGAAGTCATGCGCCAAGACAAACTGGACCGACTCCGCGACCAGCAGGCGGCGCGGCTTGAGGCAATGCGGCGCCACGTCGCTCAACGCAAAGGCTTGGACTTGTCCGAAGTGCCCCCCATCCCGAGCGCCCTTTCCGGTTCCTGGCCCTGAGAGGCCATTTGAATGTGCGTGTGCCGGCCCATGAACACGAGCGGGAAGTGCGCCGGTGGTTTGGAGGCGGCGACTCGACGAAGGTGGCCGCCTCGTTGCAGCAAAGGCCTGTGCGCAAGTGGTCCATCTGGGGCCCTCTTGCGAAGGGCCCCCGGATTGAGGTCGATGCGAAGAGAGGCACCATGCCTGCATCGAGCGACTCCGGCGGCTCGATGGCCCGCTCACATTGCGTAGAGCAACTGAGGCCATAGCGGCTCGCCCGAAAACTTCGGCCGTAGTGCATCGACTAGGCTGAGTTTCGTACTGATGTCCGCGTTCTGCGGATTCTCAATCGGGTCCTCACCGGCGGCTTCAGCTCGTCAAAGGGCATCCCCGCCCCCAACGCGCCAAGCCACCTTGGTCTTGGTTCGTTGGATACCGACGGCGAGCTGCCCATCCTTGCCATCAGGTTGCAGATTGGCGCGGACATGCTGTACTGGCTGGCTAACGCCGCCGACCCTGCAATCTGGGCAATGTTGGATGCATGGCATGCGGCCGGTCGGATGGCCGTTGCTGCCCAGTTCGACAACGGACGAATGTTCTTCGTCGACAAAGAGTACACGAAAGGCCCCGCCCTCCGGGCGCTTCGACAGCGAGTGGCGTCGGCAAATCTGCAGACCTCAACCCGCGAATTCATGCAGTCCGCTGGCGAGGCTTTGCTGTCAGGTCAGCTGGCGAGCAGGGCGACCAGCGATATCCCAAGCGTCGCGTCGGTGCGGCATGTGCAGGGGTGCACCGTCTGCACCGAAACGACGGGACGCATTCTGGTTCCGCTCGAGGTCGCGGTCTCGAGTGCATGTGATTTGCTGATTCCTGAATCCCTGGCGCGCCTTGTGCCACCGCGGCAGCCGGCGCATTGACCCTGCTATCTCTTCGTGCGCGACCCTCCGGGGTCGCGCTTCTTGTGCACTGAGGGCGTGCCTGGCATGCAGCTGTGATCTCGCTTTCCGCGGTGTCGAGCAGGACGAACAGCCGTAGCCTGAAGAGGTGCAAACACAGGACGTCTGATCTGAACTTCCATTCGCAGATGACGTGCCACGGCCGGGTGAAGACGATGACTGCCGCACGTATGAAAAGGCAGCGGCTGCAACAGACAGTGGCTCCGAGGTCACCGCCGCGCGCAAGCCATACGTGGTTCTCTGCCGCGAAAACGTGGGTCTCGCAATGCTGGAGTACGAGCAGCTCCGGTCTGCATTCAAACTGCGCGCGGCGCAGACGGGCGCGCTCACGAGATGCGGGCAATCGGTTGGGCTGTGATGCGGGTACGAACGACGAACGCATGCCCACTGCGAGATGGCATCCATGCCCATGCGGGATGCCGATTTGGCGGGGACAGGCGATGCGAATCGCCCGAGAGTCGCGGTCGGCCGACGGCACAACGCCCGGCGGCGGTGCTCAAGGAGACCGTTGTCCACGATTGGAATTGCTGGTAATGTCTATATGCAAATCGCCTAACACGAATTTAATGAAGTCGCTCAATCCAAGAGGTCACCGACAGAGTCCATAGATCGCCTAACGATTCACGAAGCCCGCGTAAGCGGGCTTCAGCACTTCTGGACTTTCAAAAATGCAATTAACGGGAAGAGGATGGTCCGCATGAATACACCAGCCGCTCAAGGCGACGAGCTTTCCTCCGAAGAATTGTTTCGGACATTGCCGTCGTGCCCTACACAGACGCGCGGGTCACGCGATGTAGACGGGTTCCGGCGGTGGTCACAGGGTGCTTACAAGGCGACGTCAGTAGTAGCGGAGATGTCGTGCGATGCGGTGCCCACAGGCGCGACACATGGTTGCGCTGCTGAGTCGTTGGTGCGCATCAATCCCCGTTTGGATCCTCAGCAAGGGAGACAGTGACGGCAATCGTTGAGTCACCTTGGTTTGCCAAACCTGCGGAGATGCACCTTGGCTGCTTTTGATTCGTCAGACTGGACGTTCTACGACAAGCAAGATCTGCATCCCGGGAGGCGACGGCGGAAGTTGATCGGCTGGCGCTCCGCGGGCAAGGATCTTTGGCCAGGCTTAGTGCGCGCTCAGCTTGGAATGAGGGTTAACGAGTTTGCCGATGACGTCGCCGCCGCGCTTGCCTGGTTGTGCGATGCCAATTCACGACTGACCAACACCTCGTGGGATCTTTGGGACTTGCGGGAAACGCAGAATGGTGCCATCTACTTGGTTCCCCTTGAGGAGGGGCCATGGCGGATGAAGCGGTCCGACCGCCATTTTGACGAGACGTTGACACGTGACGGCGCGGGCGTTTGTGCCTCGATGCTGGCCATCAGCTGGATTGGCCACGAACGAACCTGCGACCTCCCTTTCTGCCCGGATGAGCGGATTCCCAAGATTCTTAAGCGTTTGATGCGATTCAGGGAAATGCATCCAGAGGGAGCCGAGATCGATCGAGTTTTGGATTGAGAGCTCGCACCACCCCCTCCAAGTGAGAGTGACAGAGCTCGCTGGAATTTCGCAGCATGAACGAAAGAAGTCGCGACTACTGCCAAATTGCGTCCACGTTGATGCGGGACGCCGAATCGCCTTGGACGTGCGATGCGAATCGCCCGCGGGTCGCCATTGACGCTGGGTACTATGCATTGTTGTCAGTGCTTTCGCGTGATGTCATCAAGCAGGTTGTCGATCACCCCTGTCCGCGATTGGCTAGAGACGGTGCTCACGAACTGAGCCTGAACGATGCGGACGTCGCGCTTTCCGAGTCGCTCGTGCGGTGCAGGTACTCTGCTGTGCTGAGTTGGCCGAGATCGGTGGTCTTCGGCTGGGCCAGGCGAGTGATAGCGACGGCCGCCGCCAGGGCGATGTAGCGTCGCCCAAGGTGATCGCTGGTCGCCAAGTCGATCTGCCTATGTGTTTCCGCTTTGCCAACATCCGACTGGCACCAGCGGTGCAATCACAGGAGATGGTGTGCGTGCGTGAATGGCGCCTTGTCGAACTACGCAATGGCACCGTCGTACTCACCGGGATGCGAGTGGGTCCGTGTGCCGACTTGACTACGGTCCGTTTGAGTTCGCCGATTGTTGCACTCGACCGGGAGCGGCGCGTCCTTCGGACCGAGTCCGGGCGGCTTTATCTGCTTGACAGCCCGCCGGCCTGGGATGATCAGTCACGCCAACTGCTCTCCGCTTGGCTGGCGGCCCGTGGACAGGAAAACGCGGTGGACCTCACGGACGCCATATGGCCGGAGCGGAAAGGCACGGAATGAGCAATCGACGACGAGGTACGGCTTGAGTTGCCATCGTGGGCCGAGAGGTGAGCACCGAGCGAAGGAAAGCGCGGACCATGGTCCGCGCATCTAGATTGAATCAGACGCCAGTCAATGAAGTGCCGCGCCACGATAGAAGGCGATGTCTCGGCCATCGGGCGTTGGAATCAGTAGCTGCCCATCGCATGGCAGGTGAGCCGGCGGAAGCGGCCAGCGGATGCCGGCAGTGTGTTCGGTCTCGACGATGACCCCCTGTACCCGCTGAACCTCTGGCAAGCCGGGCGCTTTCAAATCGTCGAGGCATCCATAGTTGCCGGTGGCCACAATTTCTCCGACAAGGGAGCGGAACGCTGCCGTTGCCCTTGCTTGGTTGCGCAGTGCGATGTCCTTGAAAGCAGCGACGTGCGCTGCTAGCTGGAACGGGACGACGGCGTCTACGACCCGACCGTCGAGGAACTGCGCGCCGAGCGCGAGCTTCCCGGTGGCGGTCCACCGGTCAATCAGCTGCCACACCGATGGGTCGGCCGCATTGGCGAACCAGTAGAGCGCGTCCGGTCCGGCTTGCAACCGACAGTGGATGCCGTAGGCGTCGCCGCATTGAAGGTCACCGCAGGCGACAAAGACTCGACCGGCGAAGCTCGGGTCGAACCTGCGGCTATCGAAGACGCCCACAAGCGCAGGGTGGTCGTCATCCAGGCTGGTGGTGTTTTGGGTGGTCGGTTTTTTCCGAAGTATGCCGATGCGACCAGGGCCCACGATACCGGAGGCAGGTTGTTGTTGCAGGGTGGGGGAGTGAAGGCGTTGCACGTGATTTCCTTTTTTGGTTGCGGCCGGCTTGCTCTTTCTAAGGCAGGGCTCAAGTCCTATAGCAACCACGTGGGAAGCGATACGTTTTAGGGTGCAGCGCCTTCTGGGTTGTCGGCCATTCGCCGTGCAGGA
Source organism: Variovorax sp. Sphag1AA (assembly GCF_014192575.1). GTDB lineage: Bacteria > Pseudomonadota > Gammaproteobacteria > Burkholderiales > Burkholderiaceae_C > Variovorax. Next base: position 150,049 of record NZ_JACHYC010000007.1, read on the forward strand.
TCGACACCGCAACTGGAAGCCTGGGCGTAGTACTCTCTCGAAATGCGTATTCCCCGAGATCCGATCGTCCGATTCCCTTGTCCTCCCTCCACTATTCTTGCGGAGGGGTATTCGGACCTGCGCACTTTGGCCGGCGAGGTCTGTGCGATCAAGAAGTTCAATTTCACGACCGCGGTGGTCGTCGGATTGCATGCACAGGGCTACGAGCGACGCTATTGCTATGAACACGCGGCCGACGCTCGCGCTGCCTTGGCTGCATGGGATGGGAGAGGGCATCCGGGTGGCCCGTGGATCAAGTGCAAGGGTGCGGGGATCGACCTCTTGAATCCGGCATTCACGTAACTCCGAAGCGCTTCGAGGAAAAGTCTCGGCACCCGACGAGAATCAGTCGATGTCTCGACTGATTGCTCTCCTTGTGCTCGCGATACCTCTTGCTCTCCATGCCGCACCGAGTCGTTGCCTCATCGTCGGCGTTTCTGACGGCGACACTCTGAAGGCTCGATGTGGCCCACGTGGAAACTACGAGGCAGTCAAAGTGCGCCTCAGCGGAATCGACGCTCCCGAGAAGCGCCAGCCCTTTGGTGAGCGGTCGAAGCGCGCGATGTCCGATCTCGTCTACATGAAAGAGGCGGACCTAGATTGCCGGAAGACGGACCGCTACGGTCGAAGCGTCTGTCGCGTGATGGTCGCTCCTCGATCCGCACCAAACGGTCCCAGAACTTTGGATGCGGGGCTGGCGATGGTCACAGTGGGGATGGCCTGGTGGTATCGCGCGTATTCGAAGGACCAGACATCACAAGAGCGGGGACAGTACGAATTCGCTCAGATTGAGGCCAAGGCAAAGCATGTGGGCCTCTGGCGCGACGCAGAGCCCGTGCCGCCGTGGGAATGGCGAAGGGCACTGCGCGAGCACTAAGTTCGCGGGAGTCAGGGCGCATGCCAGAGTCTCCTTCTAAGAGGGCGTGCGTTACCGCCGACGTCTTTCGAAGATTTGACCCTACTCGCCAGCCCTGAAAACTATCAAGAATCCGATGGTGTCCAACATGGAGAAGCATTCATGCTCAGATGGGCCATCATCTTCGCGATCATCTCGCTCGTCGCCGGCGTCTTCGGCTTCACGGGCATCAGTGCCGGTGCAGCGGGCATTGCCAAGTTTCTGTTCTTCCTCTTCCTCATCGTCACGATCATCTTCCTCGTGATGGTCGTTCTAGGCATCGGCGCTGTGGCCTGAGGACGCCAGCGAGTGCGAGGCGCTTGCGAGGGGGTGGTGGCCCGGACGGGTTGCAGACCGTGTGTGCCTAGATCACTCAAGCAGGTCGCGACGCGCTCCATGGCGGCCTCGCCTGACCTGGCGCGTTAGCCAAGTCGAGCGATTGCGCTCGCCGCGTGATCCTCTCGGAGAGGCATCCTGAAAGGGGTCCTCCCCCAGCTCTGGTAGAATGCGACCCTTGCTCGGACCACCCGAGCATGCGCCTGCGCAGGCAACGCCGAATCTCACGGCGGCACGTCGGACAAGAGCCACCACGACGAGAAAAACTATAGGTGACTCCTGCATGTGAATGTGCCGTAACGTGGGTCGCGTAAGTGCCCACGACCACATTCGTCAAAGCCCGCCTCGAGCGGGCTTTTTTATTGCTGCAGTGGTTGGTGCAGACCTTCCCGATAGCGGCAGCCGCAAAGCGGAGCATTGCAGTCATGGATCGCGACGCGACGTAGAGCGGTTCGAGATCAACAGTTCAGGTCAGGGGTATTGACCCTAGGCGCCCCGATGTCGGTAGGCCCCTCGGGGCTTCCGGTGCTTGAGCCTCAAGATGGCACCGATACACTGACCAAATGCAACGCACCTTCCGCGAGAAGACAAACGAAGAGACCACGACCGCCGGCTTCAGCACTCGCGATCACCGCTTTCTCGAACGGAATGCCGATCTCAATTGGGACCAAGTCCTTCAGTCCCGTCGTGTGCTTCTCGTCGCTGACGCTGGCGCTGGCAAGAGTTATGAGTGCGAACGGCGCGCGGCGTCGATGTTCGACCGAGGTGAGGCGGCGTTCTATCTTAGGCTAGAGAACCTCCTTGCCGATGGCGTTGTTGGCCTGCTGCGGCGCAAGCAACGGCAACGATTCGAAGCGTGGGCCGCATCCTCTTCGCAACTCGGATACTTCTTCCTCGACTCTATTGACGAGTTGCAGTTGGTCCACGGGTCATTCAAGGAGGCTCTGTATCGGCTTTCCGAGGATCTCGAGGGCGCGCTAGGCAGAGCTGTGATCGTTGTCACCTCCCGGCCGGTCCCCATCGACCGTCAAGCCATCGCGGAGATCTTGCCAGTTCCTGAGCGACCGTCAAAGCGCATGGAAGCCAAGGCATTCGTGGAGGTTGCCATGCGCTCACCTCGTGTTAACGACGGAGAGAGCCCGCCGGAAACGCTCAAGGAGATTTCCCTGCTGCCTTTGGGTGACCGGCAGATCACCGATCTCGCTCGCGAGCACGGGGTGGAATCGCCAGAGGATCTGTTGCGCCAGATTCACGCACGCAACGCTCACGATTTCGCGCGCTGGCCGCAGGAGTTGATCGAGCTGTGCGACGACTGGCGCGAGCACGGTGAGATCAGACCGCACTTCAGGCAGGTGGAGAGCCACGTGCGCGCCCGTCTGACGGCGCGAGACGACCGAAGAGAAAGGGCCGATCTGTCACTCGACAAGGCGCGCAAGGGCGCCCAGCGCCTAGCGCTGGCCGTCATGCTTTGCCGTCGGTGGACGTTTCGTTATAGCGCAGGGGCTGACGTGCCAGGATCTGGGGACCCGCCCATCGACCCTGCCGTGCTGCTGGAGGAGTGGAACACCCAAGAGGTCAGGGCTCTCCTCGAGCGGTCCCTATTCGGAGAAGGCGGCTATGGTCGAGCTCGGTTTCGCCATCGCTCCGTGCTCGAGTATTTGGCGGCGTGCCAAATCAACGACCTTATTGAACTAGGCGCGCTCAGCTTATCAGCTGCGATGCGCATGTTGTTTGCAGTGACGGACGCCAACGATAAGGTGTCCAAACCCAGCATGCGTCCCGTCGCAGCTTGGTTGGCGCAGCGTCGCCAGGACGTTTTCGATGCCGTTCTGAAGGTTGATCCAGCTACGTTGTTGCTGCACGGCGATCCAGAGTCGCTGCAATCCACTCAGTGCCAGCGCGCGTTGTGCGCTTTCGTCGAAATGCATGGTGATGGGCAGTGGCGGGGGCTTGAAATACCAAGCGTGCAGGTGTCCAGATTGGCTAGGCAGCCGCTGGGCAGCGCCGTCCTGAGTTTGTGGCAACGGGGCGTTGAGAATCCAGAAATACGCAGTCTGCTGCTGAAGCTCATCTCGGAGGGTGGGTATCAGGAATGCGCGGATCTTGCGGCATCCGTGGCCGCTAACCAAGCCGTGTCCGACAACGAGCGATTTGAAGCCCTGCTCGCGCTGTCCAAGCTGTCGGATGATCGACTGCCTGGGTATGTCGAATCCGCGATGTCGATCGCTGAGGGCTGGCCTCAGGTGCTTGGTCGCTGGCTTGGGACGTACCTGTATCCGGAACAGGTGACCGACGATCAATTGCTAAGACTGCTGGGCAAAGTCACGCGTGAATCCAGGCGTGACCTCGATTACGCGGGAAGCGTCGCACGTGTCATCGAGAAGGCCGAGCTGGATGTCGGGCGCCTCAAAGCGCTGTTGCCGGGATTGATCGAGTTGACGCGCAAACTGCTGGCAGTCCAGGAGGATGACGTGGCCGAGCCGCCAGGCCGTCTCAAGGCGTCGCTGATACTGAAGGCGACGTCTGCTCGACTACTCGGGCGCGGCGTCAGCACCGACGACGTACTTTTCGCTGCCGTGATCGCGTATAGGTCCGCTGCGCTCGCGCAGGCCGACCGCAGCGGCAACGCCGAGTTGGCCAAGCTCATCGACGAACTGCCATCGGAGCGCCGCAAGCGGATCTTTGAGATGGACTATGCATGGGTTGCCGAGCGGTATCCAGATCGCACGCCACGTGCAGTTTTCGTTCGACTTGCTTTCCGCGATGGGCTACTGACCTACTCCCTGAAGCGCGATTGGGATTGGGCAGTCAAGGCTCTTGGCGACGCCGCCGCTGCCGAGCAATTTCGTCTGGTGCTCCTCTATCTCGTTCTCTATTTGGCGCCGATCAAGAAAGGCAGGATCGTCGGGCGCAAGGCCATCGAGCGTGCAGTCGCAAAGTTCCCGGTGCTTGTCGCGCAGCTGGATGAGTCGGTCGCTGCCGTCAGCCGTCCGAACCCTGAATACATCAAGATCCAGAAGGACCAGCAGCAACGTCAAGAGCGGTCGGAGCGTAAGGCTGCCCGAGAGCGCAAACAATGGACGGAGCTCTGGCGCGAGCTGGCCAAGAAGCCTACCGTGGCGCTCGCATCAGACCGCCGGGACAGCACGATCTGGAACATCTGTCTCGCGTTGCGCCACAAGCCTAATAACCATGGCGAAGCAAGGTGGGACCTTGCTTTCCTTCGTCGGCACTTCGGAGATGTGGCAACCGATCTCTTTCGGCGGGCGCTGATGGACTATTGGCGTGGATTGCGGCCGTCGGTCCGTCGGGAGCGCAAGGCGGGTGAAAAGAACACCTACCTCGTCGTTTGGTCGAACGCTTTGATGGGCTTGTATGCCGAGGCTCAGGATCCGACATGGGCCACCAAGCTTAGCTCGGCTGAGGCCGAACTCGCCGCTCGATACGCACTGCTCGAACTCAATGGACTCCCGAGTTGGCTTGTTGCGCTTGGGACTGCGCACGCTAACGTGGTCGAGCGTGTTCTCGGCGAGGAGATCGAAGAGGAGTTGTCGGAGGCGACCGATTCCCCGAACTCGAGTTCAATTCTCCTGCAAGCGGTTCGGTACGGCCGCCGTGAAACCGCACAACTCGTCGAGCAACGGCTGATCCGCTGGCTGTCGAATGCCTCGCCCCGGGCGAGCCTGTCTCACACAGCGGAGGTCGAGAGCAAGTTGGAACAGGTCACTGGGGTGTTGCTGACCCATGGGGCAGATGCGACTAAGCAGTGGCTGGCCGAAGTGGCGACTCGAGAGCTCGGTAGGGTAGGCGATGGACCGTTCCAGTTCTTCTGGCTAGCAGTGCTGTGCCGCGCTGATCCTCACCGCGGGCTGGTCGCACTACTAGCGCTGCTAACGAGGCTGCCCGTCGAAAAGAACGGCAAGGCCGTAGAGATGGTCGGCCGACTCTTTGATGAACGAAGTAATTCACCGGTGCCGAATTGGCGTGCCAAGCTCTCACCCGAAGAGCTGGTTCAACTGGTGAAGGTGGTCTATCACCACGTCAGGCCATCACATGACATTGTCCACGAGGGCGTCTATTCGCCGGGGAGTCGAGATCACGCGGAAGACGGGCGACGGTATGTATTCAATGAACTGATGGCCGCGACAGGTCCCGGAGCAATGGAATCCAAGATGGCCTTGGCCGCAGACCCGGGTTTTGCGCACCTCCGCGACCACATAAAACAGATTGCGCGCGAGCGCCTGGCGGCCGAGATTGATGCAAGTGTCTTCAGTCCGGATGACTTGGTCCGCATGCTTCGCGGGGGCGAGCTGACGCCCAAGACTGGCACTGACATGGCGCACCTCCTCTTGGACCGACTGGACGACCTGAGGGATCTAATGCTTCAAGACACCGCGCCGCGCGAGGCGTGGGCTAGGGTGAACGACGAGAACGCGCTGCGCCCGGCCATCGCTCGCGAGTTCCAGGTCGCGGCGCGCGGTGCATACACGGTAGATCAGGAGGCCGTGACGGTCGATGGTAAGGAAACCGACATCCGACTGCGAGCCCTGTCTGACCACCAGGTCACCATCGAGCTGAAGGTCGGGGAGAAGTCTCGCTCGGGCAAAGAACTGCGTGACACCGTGGAGGACCAGTTGGTCAAAAAATACATGCAGTTCTCCAAGGCCAGGACGGGCTGCCTGATCGTGACGGTGTCAGACCCAACAAAGCGCTGGCGACATCCGGATACCGGCGTGCGCATGGACCGAGCGCAGCTGCAGGAGATGCTCGAAGAAGCGGCCCAATTGGCTCAACAGCGAATGGGCGGCGATGCCCGCGTGCTTGCACGCGTATTGGACCTCACGCCACGTTTGCCGACGGAGGCCAACGCTGCAGCACAAAGGAAGACCCGCAAGAAGCATCGTCGCGGGACATAGTCGAGGCGCCCTGCTCGAATTTCCAGTTCAGAGCGCTCGCGGTGTTTGCCGCGGCGATCTCAGCGTTAGAGAAGGAGCAACTGTCGCATGTCGAGGCCGCGCCGAGAGCCGTCGTCAACAACGACTGGGGAGAATGCGCCAGACATCACGGATCTTCTAGCGTGCTTCCTCAATGGCCCGATTCGGAGCGGCGGGTCTAGCCCGTTTTTCGCAGGCTAGCCACTCACTTGAGGTTCAAGATGAAATCGGCCGCGTCGCTCACGGTCTCACTCTCGACAAGTTCCAGTCCCTCGACCTTGGCCAGCTTGCGCAGTCGATCGAGCATGTCATTGGCTTCGTTCATCGCGCCTGCACTGATGCTAGTGAGCTTGACGTCGCTATTGACCAGCAAGACCGGAGCTATTTCGTTGTCCGACATATGCCTGCGGATCATGTCGATCTCATAGAGCTTGCTTTGCGACTCTCGCAGCGAATTGATTGCTTGGCGCTTGCTGCTCGGCAAGCTAGTCACCTGCAAAAGCCATTTGTTGTACGCATAGTCGACCGTCAGCTCCGGGAGGCCAGGTGCTGGTTGCAGGCTCCTTTCGAAGCGCGACCTGACATCGGGGTCGTTTCCTGCAACGAATCGCTTGAGCCCTGCGAGAAACGCACTGGTCTTGATGGTGTGCCGCGGCTTCTCATCCGTCTCGTCCTCATCTTCGATCATCTCCCCCGCGGTGCCAAAGGCGCTTACGCTGCGAACCGCCGCATCGAGGAGTTGATCGATGCCGTAGCCGCGCACGACGCGGCGAGGGCCGATCACAAACCCATGGAACGGAGCCTCCAGCTCTTCCAATGGCAAGCCAGCTTGCTGTCGAAGGGTCATGAACTCTGCAGCCTGCAGGAGGACGTTGTGTGCCGCATGGCCACGCTGCCGCCCCAGTAGGCTTCGAAGGCGTTCAGCCGACAGAATGGGATGGGTGGCAGCCCTAAGCGCGACAGTTGAGCCTTGGTGCGGCTCAAGACTCACGAGGGCCACGATCCGCTCGCCCGTACCGGGCACAGGTTCCCAAAACACCGGTGCGTACCGTGCTATGTACGGGGGTGCCGCGAAGTCGATGACTGGCGTTACCCCTTTGTGCTCAAGTTCGAGTTGCTGTTTGGGTCCCACAGAGCCTCCGAGCTCGGGCGCGCCATTCGCTGGCTGAGGAGATATGCCAGGGCGGGAAGGCGCAAGTCTATACCTTGCAGGTAGATATGACACATGAAAAGTACGTTGTCTACAGGAGGCATGCCCGTCGCGCCATCCCATTGACGTGACTGGTCGACCAGCCATGCCAAGCGTTGTCGAAGCTGCAGCCAACTTGGCGGAAGTGCCTCCATTTTGTGATCGGCAGAACGACGGCGCAGCATCTCCATTGCCAGTTGGTTGCGCTTGCCACGGTGCTCGATGACGCTCTGACGTGCAACAGTTTGCGCGAATTGCTTCATGACTTTCGCTACCGTGCTCAACGCCTTTTCGTGATCGATTAGCCACCAGCGTTGCCCGTCGAAGACGACGTTTTCGTGGTGCCGATCTTCATTGGCGACCAGCTCATCCCACACACCTCCGGCCGCTCCTTGAGGCGTGTTGCAGACCTTGCCCCACACCCATTCTGCTTGAGCTTCGGCGCCCTTGGGGCGTGCAACGGTATCGTCCGGCCATTGGTATTCGCTGCCGTAGCACATCACCAGATCTGCCGGGCTGCCGCGGACACGGGCTGGGATGCCGGGAAGTTGCTCGCGCTCGCAGAGGACGAGGGCACCGTTGGGTACATTGAGCTTCAGGGCGCGCGCGGCCAAAGAACACGCAAGCTCTGATGCCAGCGTTTCAGTCTTGGCCAGCCACTTGACGATCATGGGATCGCCCGATTCGATGCTTCCTGGTTCTTGGCATAGGCCACGCCAGACTTTGTTGTAGTGGTTGCCAGATAGCAGCTCGCCGGTGCTGAGCAACCGGTAGATCGGAGGTTTGCGCCATCGCTGAAGATCCGCTGCACCGTCTGTTGCCATTCTCAGCACCCGCTGTAGTTCTTGCGCCCGCTGGCGGTAATCGTGTAGGTCCCGCCGCGCGGGCCGACATAGCAGGTCTTGCCGCCGACGCTGTAGCTAGAGCCTGGCGGCCTGGTTGTAGATGCTTGCGACGAGACGGACGCGCCGCGTGACGTGCTTGGCGCATAGAGCGCCTGAGGTGCGCTCGATGGCCTGCTCGCGAACGTGGATCCAATGCTGGCGCGGGCTAATTCGTTTGCTGCACGTAGGCATTCGCCCCGTTTCGCGGCCGGCTGCATTGCGCTACACGCCTCGATCAGGATCGGTGGTGTCTGTGACCATGCGGACGCCATCGCGCCCAACGCCATGGAGACGGCAATCAACCTCATGCATCTCCTCCAAGTTGTGGGGCCCGGGCCCTCTGATGTCCCCCTGCCTGATTCTCTGCTGACCTGCGCCCGAGTCGGGCGCAACTTTTGCACAGATGAGTCGGGTTCATACCGCGCTCGGCGCGCACTACCGCTCCAATCGAAATCTCGCCAAGTGAGCCCCGCAGCTATCTTGGCGAGGTACCCTTATCCCGGTGAAGCCGACGCCATGAGCCTCATGGTTGATGTCGTGCAACATCAGCTCCCTTGTCGGCATCGACATCAAGTCTCTACGGCGACTGCTCCTTCCCCCGCATGAAGCGGGCGCAAGCGGCGGTAAACGGGGGTGACCTGGGTGCCGCGGGGAAGTTTGGGTCTTCGCGGCTGCGGTCCCCCAGGGCCACGGGGGATCGACCACGCACCGCGCTCATGCATCATCCCGGGCATGACAGCGAACCAGCAACAAAAGTTCACCGCCTTCGAAACGGCAATGCCGCTTATCGGCGTTTTCGGTGCCGTTCTTCTTACGAGCGTCGACGTTCTGAAGTCGCATCTCGTACTCCTCGCCTTTAGCGGCGTTTGGGCGATCCTCACGATCCTGCTTGCAATCGCGATAGGGGAGGAGATGATCACGGCCCGCCGGAACGGGTCCAGGTACCGCATTCCGCTCCGCACGAGTCTTTGGCTAGTCCCCACGGTAGCACTGGCGACCTCAGCGGCGATCGTCGGCCTGGGGTCAATAGCCGTGGTCGGCATCGCATTGCTGTCCATTTGGGTCAAAGACCCGACCACAAACACGAACGTTGCGCTTTGGGTGTGCGTCCCTTTGGCCTTTGTTGCGGGAGGGTGCCTGTTCCTATTCCGCTTGCGTTTCCGAATGGTCTACGGGCTCATGGAGATCGCTGCGGGGCTCGTGGTCGCCTGGTTCCAAACAACATCTGTTCGAGATAGCTCTGCATTGGGGACCGGCTTCCTCATCGCATTCACCACCGCCGCGCTGTTTCTGATCGTCCGAGGTATGGACAACGTGCATCAGGGCTACACAACGGACAACCCAGACCCTGTTGCGCGGTTCATAAGGGCAAACAGTGGCAATGAAATTGAACGGCCCGGCCTCTGACTTTGCGGGCCTGGGTATGCGGTGCGGTGACTGAGCGACGACCCCGTCCCCGCGTAACCTGGGCGGCAGCAAAAGGGGCCTTGGTCACGCTTGGCACCCATCAGGCGTTCGACGCGGCGTGGTGCGAAGTGAAGAACGCGTGCAGCGACACAGATACGGCGCTCGCTATGGCCGCATCCCAGCAACGGCGCAAACTATTCCACCCATAGTCTAGCGAGCCGCTCGATTTTCTCGGACCTCATCCCGTGGCTTGTCGCCCACTGGTGAACGCCTCCGTAGTCGCGATCCAGGCTGTTCAGGACCTCTATCAGGGGATCTGGCTCGACTGCATAGGCTTGCGGCGGCGCCTGCTCCATGTGGTCGCGATAGCGCGGCCAGGTTCTGAAGCGCTCGATCATCCTAGGCATCGCTTCGGCGCTCTTCATATAGTCGCCAACGATGTACTCGTCGGCTACGTTCAGCATTCGCAGCACTACGGCCGCCAAGACGCCCGTACGGTCCTTTCCCGCGGCGCAATGAAAGACCACCGGATGCTCCGCCATCTCGCTCAACTGTTCGATCGCGGTGACTAGAGAGGCCTCGGGCGACAGACAGCCGAGGTAGAGCCGGCGCATCACATCCTCCGGCGCGACCCCATTAGTAGCCGCCATGTCCAGTGGCGTGTTCGCGTATCGAACCTCCGTCACCTCACATAGCGGGCCTCGTCCCTCCGAAAGGACCTCTTCCCCCAGCCGAAGATCCACCACACCACGAAGTCCGACGACGGCCCGCAGGTGATTGACATCCGCGGCAGTAAGGGCCTGCAGCGTATCGCTGCGAAACACGCGGCCGCTGCGCAGCTGGTGGCCATCGCGCGTGCGCAGACCGCCCAGGTCGCGGAAGTTGTAGGCGCCTTCAAGCACGAGAGCACCGTTCAACGTACCGGCGGCCGTTCCAGAATGTCCTCGACATCCTCGTGCGGCCGTGGGATCACATGCGCAGTTCGTACCTTGCCCACGGACTGCGCCGCAGCCGCACCTGCATCGACGGCCGCTTTGACCGCGCCTACATCACCCCGGACCATGACCGTGATGATTCCACCACCGGGTTGCTGCACGGTCACGAGGCGCACATTGGCGGCCTTGACCATCGCATCCGCCGCCAGCGTCGCCGCGGTCTTTCCCATCGTTTCGACAAAGCCCAATGCGCTTCCCTGAAGCTCACTCATCACACGTTCTCCTTCATCGCGGCTTGCTTTGCCGCAAACTGCCCCAAGCCCAACCGCGCGCCTGCGATCGCACCGACAGGCAATGAAAAGATGCGCAACCCAAGCGCGTACAAATCTTCGATCAGGCTCAGGGCAGTGCCATCGCCGCATTCCACGCCGACCTGCGCCGCATTCGGGCTCTGCGCGAGCCGCTGCAGGACGCCGCGCAACTCAGGGCCCAGGCGCGTTCGCGGGTTGTAGCCGAGGTAGCCGTCGGCCAGGTAGTCTTCGAAAACCTCATCGCCGAACGAGAGCGCGCTCGGGTAGCCGTGGAAGGTCCGGATGATTTCGCGGATGTCCAGCCACAGCGCGGCCCCGGTCTGCGTCATCGCCTCGCCCGAGAACAGGCCGCTGGGGCTTTGCAGCATCACGCCGACCGAAGACAGGTCCGCGCTCCGGGCCGCGCGGCAGAAGGCTTCGAGTTCCTGCACATCGCCGAGCGCCGGCGCCAATACCGTCAACCGCGGGTGGCCGCTTTCCTGGAGGGCCTGCGCGATGCCTCGCAGCATCGACATGTAGAAGCCCTTGAGGCCCAGCGGAAGGAACAGCCTCGGCGCCAGCGAGGCCCAGGTGTCGATCATTCGTTGTGCGCGCGGCGAACCCAGGTTGGGCAGCCGCAGCGCGACCGGCGACTGCGCCGCCTTGGCCAGCAGCGGCGCACAGGCCGCCTTCGTCAATTCGGTGATGCGACGGTGCACCGTCGTGTCCTCGGGACTGCGGCTCAGGTCGTTGATGGCTTCGATGAACCGCGCCAGATCGCCGACTCCGATCATCAGGTCCGTCAAGGCCACGACGCCCAGGCCCGCCGTGGCGTGCCGCAACGCCGCATCGACATCGGCCGGACCGACATCGGCAGTCCAGAAGTTGGCCTCTGAAACATCGTCCGCCCAATCCAGCAGACGATCGATGTGCTCGCCTGCGTCGGCGCCTCCTTCGATCGGAAGATGGCCGGCGTAGATACGTCCTGTGGCACCGTCGACCGACAGGGCCATTCCTTCCTCGAACACCTGCCCGCCGATGGTGAAGCGCCCTGCGGCCGGATCGATCTCGATGCCTTCGCAGCCGACCACGCAAGGCACATCGAGCGCGCGCGAAACCACTGCTGCATGGCTCAGTGCACCGCCGCGCGCCGTGACGATGGCGTCGGAGGCCAGCATGCCACGAATGTCCTGCGGACTGGTGGTGGGACGAAGCAGAACCACGCGCTCGCCGGTGGCCGCACGTTCGCTGGCTCGGTCCGCATCCAGCACCGCCACGCCCCAGGCGTGGCCAGGGGATGCGCCGATGCCTTCGACCAGGATCGGGGCGGCCTGCAATGCGGCACTCTCGAACGACGGCCGCAGCAGCTTTTTCAGTTGCTCGACCGAAACCTTCCGCAACGCCTCCGATGGGGAAATGATGCGGTCGTCGACCAGTTCCACCGCGGTCACAACCGCCGCCTGCGCGGTTCGCTTGGCCGGACGTACCTGCAGAAAGTAGAGTTGATCGCCTTCGACGGTGAACTCGATGTCGACCGCATCGCGATACAGCTTCTCCAGACGCTGTCCGTGGGCCTGCAGTTCCTCCCGATGGGCTTCCCGCATGGCTCCAGGCTCGGTGATCGAGACGGGTGTCGCAGATCCCGACACGAGGTCCTCACCTTGCCGGCCAAGAAGGAATTCACCGTAGAGCTCACGCGCGCCGGTATTCGGATTGCGCGTGAAGGCAACGCCGGAGCCCGACCGTGCATCGAAGTTTCCGAACACCATGGCCTGCACGGTGACCGCCGTGCCCAATGCGTCGTCGATCTTGTGGTGGGCACGGTAGGCGCGGGCTCGGCGGCTGTCCCAGGACTCGAAGACGGCCCCGATGGCACGCTGCAACTGCCAGTGCGGATCGGCTTGGACATCTTCGACGCCTTCGGCACGGACCGCCTCCAGCACCGCGCGCTCGAGCCCCTGCCAGGCCGCGTCGTCGCCTTGCTCACGGACCGCCTGCAATTCAGGCGCCAGTGTCTCGGCGATCGCGTCGCCGTCCAGGTCCAACACAATGTCGCAGAACATGCGCCAGAAACGCAGCCAGGTGTCCAGCGCGAAGGCTGGGTTGCCGCTGTCATGACCGAGGCGTTGTGCGCCGCGTGCGGTGATGCCCAGGTTGAGAACCGTGTCCATCATCCCGGGCATGCTGATCTGCGCGCCCGAACGCACGGAGACGAGCAGCGGCGATGCCTCGGCGCCCATGCCGAAGCGCCGCCCCGTCGCCCGCTCCAGCAGGCCGATCGCGTCCATGGCCTGCGCGCGCAGCGCCTCCGGGAGCCCGCCTTCGTCACGGAAGGCCTGATAGCCGTCCGTGCCAATGACGAAAGCAGGCGGCACCGGGATGCCGGCTGCGGCCATGCGCGCCAAGCCAGTGGCCTTGCCGCCATAGCGCGCGGTGTCGTCGGGATCGATGTCGGCCACCGGCCGCACGAAGAGGATGTCGGTCATGGCGTTCATGGCTCAGGTCGTATCGCGAGGGCGGCCCAGCACGGCGAGGATGTCCTCGTGGAACTCGAACCAGATGTTGTGAACGGAATCGATGGTGGGCTTGCAGACGTAGTCGCGTTGGCCCTGGTCGACGCGATCCATGCTGCGCTCGAAGCGGCGCACGTACTCGGCATAGCGCGGCACCTGTGGGACGAGCGCAGCGATGTCCTTTGCCAAGCGTTCGGCGCATTGCAGCAGCTTGCGCTCGACGCGCTCGTCTCCCTCGCTCCTTTGCCAGTCCGTGACCGCCGCAATGAAGCGGCTGTTGAGCGTCTCGAAGGCCTCGTACCACTGCACGGTCCGCGGCTCGAGACGGATGTTCGCGTACTTGAGGTGGTAGTAGTCGAGCACGCCTTGCGTGCCGTCGGGGAGCAGCATCGCGCCGTCGGGCAAGGCAATGACCTGCTCCTTCTGCTGGGCCTGCGACAGCTGCTCGCCGACCTCGTCGGCGGGCAGCGAGGTCATCTCGGAAATGGTCGCTGCCGTCGCCATCTTCTTCAGGTAGATGGCGTTCAGCACAGCGAATTCGTTATCTGAAAGCATGCGGTCTTTCTCCATCGCAGCCGCGCCCGCGGCGCCGCTGCATTCCGTGAGGCGTGTGGCCCCGTCAACCCCAGAAGTACTTGGAGCGGCGCAGGTTGGCCTTCTCGCCGAAGGGAAGATAGCCCTCTCCGGAGAAGATTTTCTGCGGCACGACCGCCTGCGCAAAGCCGCGCTTGGTGATGTCGTAGTAGTAGTTGGACACCCGTTGATCCATTTCCCAGAAGTTGTAGTCGCTGCAAGCCTTGTCATACGTGCCGGCCAGGCGCAGATGTGGCAGGATCATGTCGATGTAGTAGACATAGAAGCCGTTGGTGATCAGCGTGCGGCGCGACTGCCGCGACAGCTTCGAGTACAGCTTGAAAGTGGCCTGCTGGATGTCCGCAAGGCGCTTCTCCAGGTCCTTGATCGGCACCTGGTAGACCTCTTCCATGGGGGTGTTCCACTTCTCCCGCACGAACACCGCAGCGCCCTCGACGTAGGGGATGTAGTTCTTGGGCCGGCTGAACGTAGTCGAGATGTCGTTGACCCGGATCTCGTCCAGCCCCATGGTCTTGGGGTTGATCTCGAGGACGATGGTGTAGCAGTGGGGAATGTTCTCGTGGTCGCAGACATCGCTCCACTCAAAGGCCTCTTCGTTGGTGAAGAGGTCCCGGATGATCAGCAGGTTGCCGTTGGGCAGCGGATAGGGGCCGGTGTCGCCGAGCCCAAGCCGGCAGTCGTAGTGATCGAGGAACGACAGCAGTTCGGCCGCGGCATTGAAGCGGATCAGCGCGTCGTGCTGCGGTGAGCCGTCCTCGAAGCGCTCGATCTGCGAAGCCAGCTTGTCGAGCAGCGGCTTCTCGTGGATCAGGCAGCGGTACGAATCCTGCGAGTTCAGCAGCCATCCATCCTGGCGCTTGCCCCAAAGCACCCGCTGCATGAACTTGAGGATGTCGTTGCTCTCTTCCACGTAGTCATCGGGCTGGATGACCTCAAGCGCTAGCAAGCCACAGCGGCCCATGCCAAAGCCCACGGCGCCGATGCACCAGTCGTGCACGCAGTTGACCTTGGTACCGATCTGGGTGCGCGCACTCGCGCCGATGTCGATCACGCCCTGCGCCCCGATCTCGTCGGTCGTCATGCGCAGGATTTCGGGCCAGCGGTAGAACTCCTGCATGAAGGCCAGGATCTCGTATTCCTGGCGCGGGATCATGCCCGAGGCACCTTCCGTGGCGCGCATCACGAGGACGTCCCAGATGTTCCACGCGAGGTAGTTGTTCAGGTCGTTGAGCTCGTCGATCGTGAACTGATCCTTCAGCACGTCCTCCTTGCCGACCTTCTGCAGCACCTTGGACTTGGCACGTTCCTTCATCATGCGATCACCCAGCAGGCCATCGGGCACCGGTGGCATTCCCTTGAAGTTGCCGACGTAGGTGAGGTCCTGAAAGCGCAGCCCTTCGTCTCCGGGCTGGTAGCGTTTCTGATAGTCCATCTTGCTTGTCTCCGGTTTGTCGTCGAGGAATGGGGGTCAGGCGGTGAGGAGAACCTTGCCGGTCTCGGCGCCTTCGCAGTCAAGTTGCACCCGCTTGCCGTCGAGCGCCTTGATCATGGCGTTGAAGTGCGCCGCGTTGTCTCCGCCGGTGACATAGCGCGACTCGTCGTCCACGAGATGCGCAGTCATGACGCAGGGAATCTGGAACTCCCGCGAAAGGATGCCCAGATGGGATTCGGGCGCGCCTGACAACGTGATCACGCCCAGGCAGCCCATGCTCAGCACCGGCGCGAGGAACGTGGTGGTACCACCTTGAGCGAGCACGATGTGCTCCTTGAGCTTGCCGCTCTGAATGAGGGCAATCACAGACTTTGGATCAGGCAGGAATTTCACTGTGCCGATCGGCTTCTTGGAGGTCTCGAAGCTGTTGAATCCTTCCGCAATCACTGTCATGGCATCTGTCTCCGGTTAGTGGTTGAAAGTGAAACGAATAGCGGCTGACACACCGCCCTTCAGGGCGGCCTTCCCATGATTCGCGCCAGTGCCTGGCGCAGTTCTTCCTGTTGCTGCGTACGCCCCGCGTCGGCGGACGCATCGGTGCTGCCCGGCGCTTCGTGCGCCGCCTGTTGTCGACCCTGCAGTTGTCGGGCGCGGCGCAACGCACCGGTGCTCGCGGGGTCGTCGGCGGCCGGTGTGGAAGGGGGAAGATGGCAGCTGCAGATCGCCGATGACGGCGCCGGCGGCGAACCCAGATGGTCCTGATCGCTGCCCCGCAGCCATGCGAGCAGCTCCTGCGGCCACAACGCCACCCGCTGCGCACCGGCATCCAGGAGTTGCCGTTCGCTGTGCATGCCCCAGCTCACGCCAATGGCTCGCACGCCGGCCTCCACCGCCTCGACCACGTCGCCGACGGTGTCGGTGACCAGCACCACGTCGTCGGGATGCAGCGGAGGTCGGTCTGCACCTCCCTGATAGCTGGGCGAGCAAAGACGATTGCCCGAATAGCCCTCGCCACTGATGAAGCGCCGGATCGACACCGACTTGCGCGGCTCCACGTCGCCCGAGAACACATGCGAGAAGCAGGTCGCCAGGCCTTCGTTCACCAGGATGCGGCGGATGGCGCCGATGTCGTTGGTCGACACCACCGCCATGACGCAATGCGGCGCCAGCGCGCGCACCACGTCGGCCATGCCCGGGATGAACGGCGGGCTGTAGCGCTCGCGCAGCGCCTGCATGAAGTGCTGCTTGGCCGCCGCCAGTCGAGAGGCTTCCACCGGCAGGCGCGCCAGGGATTCGAAGAAGTTGCTCTCGAAAGCCTTGAAGAACGCCTCGCGCGTGTCGATGCCCAATCCGAAGGCCGCATTGGTTTCGGCGAACAGGTCCCACGAGGCCGTTCGTGTGTCCACGAGCGTCCCGTCGAGATCGAACAGGATGGCACGAGCCATGGCGGATGCGCTCGGGTGCTCAGCGATTCAGGGGAAGGGAGGGACGGCGCGTCGCCTCGTCGCTGTTGAGCGCATTGAGCTCAGGCAGCTCGATGAACTCCATCACCTCACCGTGGCCGGTGAGGCCGGACATCGTCCATTCGCACAACGGATTGAAGGTGATCATGTTGGGCCAGCAGAGCCACGGGAAGGTCGTGAGCGCGCGCGCCTCCGGCTTCCAGACCCGGTCCGTACGGTCCGTCAATTCGAGTGCGATGTGCTCGGCGTACCACTCCTGGCGGCGCTCGACACGGCCCGTCCCGGCCTTGAGCCCATAGACCTGGCCCTTCTCCATCACGTAGCCATGGGCCAGCCAGAGGTCCTTGCCACCAGTTCTCGGATCGAAGCCCATGATGGCGTGAACGGCCAGGTCATCCCCGAAATGCCCGTGCAGCCAGGTCATGGTGGGCTTGTTTCGCTCGGGGCGCGGGCCCCAGCTGTGGTCCATGGTGGAGACGCAATCGATCGGAATGCGCCGGCCGCGGATGGACACGCTGCCAATGACGCGGCCCGTCAGGTCGAAGTGGCCGTTGTAGGCGGTGCCCCAAGCGAACTTGCCGGCCTCGGTCTTGGCACCCACCATCGGGTCCATGTCGGGGTCATGGATGTCGAAGGCCGGCATCAATGCGCCGAATCGAACATCGATCTCGGTGCCCTTGCCGTCGTCGTACTGGATGTGCCAGACCCGGTTGGGTTCCAGGCAGCGGACATGCAAGCCGTTGAGCAGCTTGTAGTCCAGCAGGTTGTGCGGCTTGGGGATTGGCAGCGACGCCTGCATGTCGCAGAAGTCCGCTTCCCAGTGCGTGACCACGCGTCGCGAGTTCATGCAGATGGTCGACGACACGACGCCAAGGTTGGGCCGGAACAGCGCATAGACGCCGATGTTGAGCTTCTCCTCCGCGTTGTAGAAGCCGAAGTAGTTGGTCTCAGCCCATTGCGGGTTTCCATCCGTGTCGTGGAACTGGGCGTCACTGTCCTTGATCATTGGCTCTTGTCTCCGTTCTGGCCCGACACCCCACGGTATCCAGGCTGGCCCGTTTGTCGGGCGGTGCAAAAACTGTAGCCGCATGGCCGGGTGGGGCCTACGGCCACAGTGGCCAAATTTGGCCCGCCATATGCGCCGCACTGGCCAATGACTCCGTCGGGGATGGCAACTAAGGTTGCGTTGTGCGATCCGCTTTCCGGCCCTGGCCACGCGGATTCGGAGCAACAACGAGACCACGGAGACAAAGATGCAATTGGCGCGCGTACGCGGCAACGTCGTCGCGTCCATCAAGGATGCGGGGCTCGCAAGCCACAAGTTGCTTTTGCTGGAGGCGGTGCCTGCCTCGGACCCCGGCGGGTCCACTTCCGGTAGCGCCGATCCCTCGTCTGTCTATGTCGCGATCGACCTGATCGGCGCGGGTATCGACGAGATCGTGCTGGTGGCGACCGGAAGCGCGGCACGAGTGTCCGCGGACGGCAGCGCAGCTCCTACCGATGCCGCAGTCGTCGCCATCGTCGATTCGGTCCAGTTCGACGGCCACTCCACCTTCATCAAGCGCTAGCGACCTGCTGGCGAGGCTTTTCTCAACCCGCTTCCAACCTCATCAAAGGAGCAATCTGTATGGCAACCACTTCCACCCTCACGTCCACTGTGATCGACGGACCGCGCGGCGCGCTCGGCCTGATCGAAACCAAGGGACTGGTCGGCGCGATCGAGGCCGCAGACGCCATGGTCAAGGCGGCCAACGTGCGACTGGTCGGCCGGGAACAGATCGGCGGCGGCCTGGTCACCGTCATGGTGCGCGGCGACGTCGGCGCGGTGAAGGCTGCGACCGACGCAGGTGCGGCAGCGGCGGGAAAGATCGGCGAGATCGTGTCGGTCCACGTGATTCCGCGTCCTCACGAGGACGTCGAGCTCATCCTGCCCAAGAGCCGCTGAGGCCACCCGGCCGCGCTCCTGAAAGAGCCACCGCGCCGCAACCCCATTTACCGCCTACCAACATGACCAACGTACGAGACGCAATCTCACTGCTCTGGCGCCGGCGCAACAGCACCGATCCGCGGATGCGCGCGATTGCACGCACCCTGTTGCGGCAGGACGTGCGAACACTGCGGCGCCTTACAAGGAACACCACACCGTGAGCGAAGCAAGCTACATGGATCCGGAACTCAGCGCCATCGGCGAGGCCCGGACAAAAGCCAGGGACGCACGACGCGCCTTCGAGGCATTCCAGGGTGTGAGCCAGGAGCAGGCCGACCGCATCGTCGAAGCCATGGCCGAGGCCGCGCGCACGAGTGCGGCCGAACTGGCCCGACTGGCCGTGGACGAGACCGGCTACGGGATCTACGAGGACAAGATCCTCAAGAACCTGTTCAACGCTCTCTTCTGCGCCAACGCCATGAAGACAATGCGCACACTGGGCGTGCTCTGGGTGGACGAAGTCAACCGGGTCACCGCGATCGGCGCGCCGATGGGCGTCATCGCCGGCATCATCCCGGTGACCAACCCGACCTCGACCACCATCTACAAGTGCCTCGCGGCCGTCAAGTCGGGCAATGCCATCGTCTGTACGCCCCATCCGCGCGCGGCAAAGTGCTGCGCGCGCACCGTGGAGATCATGGCCGCCGCCGCCGAGCGCGCTGGTGCACCCCGCAACCTGGTGAGCTGTCTTTCAGGAGGCCAACTGGCGGCCACGCGTGAACTGATGTCGCACCGCGACGTGGCGCTCGTGATGGCCACTGGCGGACCGGGCATGGTCCGCGCGGCCTACTCCTCCGGAAAGCCGACGCTGGCGGTGGGCGCAGGCAACGTTCCGGTCTACATCCACCGATCGGTGGCGGACGTGGAAGAGGCCGCACTGATGGTGGTCACCTCCAAATCATTCGACAACGGCACAGCCTGCGTCGCCGAGCAGAGTGTCGTGCTGGACGAGCCCATCGCGGCGCAGGCGCTGCAGGCCTTTCAGCGGCATGGCACGTTCTTCCTGCCGCCCGATGCACAGGACCGGCTGGCCCGCCTGCTCTTCGGTGAACGCGGTGCGTTGAACCCCGATGCGGTCGGTCAGACGGCTCTCGAACTCGCACGGCGCATCGGTCTCAGCGTGCCGGCGAACACCCGCGTGCTGGCCGCCGAACTGACGGAAGTGGGACCTCAGGTGCCCCTATCTGCGGAGATCCTGGGGCCCGTGCTGACCTTCTATCGCACCAGCGATCTCGAGGCTGCCTACCGCCAATGCCAGGCCATCCTGGCGTTCGGCGGCGAGGGGCACACGCTGGGCATTCACGGCCAGGATCAGGACATGATCGCGCGGCTGTCAGCCCTTGCGGCTTCGCGCATCATCGTCAACACGCCGAGCCTGCTGGGCGGAATGGGCTTCAGCGCCGGCACCGACCCGTCCTTCATGCTGGGGACAGGCACGTGGAGCGGCTCCATCGTCTCGGACAACGTGACGCCGATGCACCTGATCAACATCAAGCGCATCGCACACGAGAACAGGCCGTGGCGCGACATCTACAAGCCGACGATGGGGCTGTGATGCTGATGACTGTCAATCGAACTCCGCGGCCGGCGACTCGCCGCGCTCCGCGTACGACGAACAAGGTCAGGGCGTCGAACCCGGCGGAAGGCCGCGTGGAAGGCTTCCTGGCCGACGCATCGCGTCACCTCCGCGTCTGCGCCGAAGGGCGCACGCCGGTGCGGTTCGGGGTTGACCTGGGCACCGCAACCATCGTGCTGACCGCGCTCGACGACGAAGGACGCCCCGCCTACTGGGACTTCGTGCGGGCCACGGTCGTGCGCGATGGCGTGGTGGTGGACTTTCAAGGCGCGGTTGACGCGGTGCGCACGCTCAAATCGCGCGCAGAAGCCACGTTGGGCATCACGATCGATGAAGCCGCCACAGCCCATCCACCGGCCGTGCCGGCCAGCGACTGCCGCGCCTGCCACTTCGTGCTGCAACAGGCCGGCATCGAATGCCGCGCCCTGGTTGACGAAGTGACGGCCGCCAACGCGCTTCTGCAGGTTCGCGACGGCGCCGTGATCGACGTCGGCGGCGGCTCCACGGGCGTAGGCGTGTTCCGCAGCGGCGAACTGGTGTCGCTTAGTGACCAGGCGGGCGGCGGTCACCAACTCGACCTGATCCTGGCGGGCGCGCTGAAACTGAGTATCGAAGACGCGGAAGTCCGCAAGCGCGAGCACGGCGCCGACGTGGCCTCGCTGCTGCGCCCAGGCATCGAGCGCATCGCCGAGTCGATCCGCCGTCAATGCGGCGGCACGCCACCGGGCACCGTGCACCTGGCCGGTGGCGCACTTCGCCTCCCACAGGCCGACACCGTGATCGCCCGCTACCTGGGCTGGCCGGTGCGCGCCTACGACCACGCCGAACTGATCACACCTTTTGGAATTGCGGTGAGCTGAATGTCCTTCCAACTTCGAACCTATGCCTTCGTCGACCGTATGCAGCCCCAGGCGGCCGCGCACGTCGCTTCCACCTGCCAGGGCGACGTGCCTGTGGCGGGCATGTCCGAGCTCTACATCGAGGTCGCACCCGGCAACGAGATCTTTCGCTGCGCCGACATCGCACTCAAGGCGGCGGATGTGCGGCCTGCGCTGCAGGTGGTGGAGCGCGAGTTCGGCCTGCTGGAGATCCATTCCCGCACGCAGGCCGAAGTGCTGGCGGCGGGCCAGGCGGTGCTCGAGTACCTGCAGCTGTCGGAGCAGGACCGCATCCGGCCCAAGATCGCGTCCTCGGCCTTCGTGACCAACGTCAATCCCTATCAAGCGCAGCTCATCAACAAATGGCGCAAGGGCAACCTGCTGATTCCGGGGCAGAGCCTCTACGTGCTGGAGGTCTCGCCGGCCGCCTATGTTTCGCTGGCCGCCAACGAAGCGGAAAAGGCGGCCGACATCAGCATCATCGAGGTGCGCGCGCTCGGCCGCTTCGGCCGCCTGTTCATCTCGGGCACCGAAAGCAACGTCCAGGCGGCGGCGGCTGCCGCTCGCGAGGTCATCGAAACCATGGAAGGCAAGGAATGAGCATCGTCACCGCCGCCGATGTCGAAGCCGCGGGCGCCCGGCTGCAGCTTCGTCCGGGCCAGCGCTTGACGCCGCTGGCGCGCGATCGGGCCAAGGAGCTCGGCGTGGAAATTGTCGAGGCCGGTGCGGCAGCTCCGGCTGTACCGACTGCCCCGTCGACCTCACCAGCTGCCACGCCCATGCAACCCGCAAAGGACGCATCGGCAAGCGCCCGACCTGCCACATCCCTCGCCGCTTCGGCAGGTGGATCCACACGCCCCTTTGCGCCGCTGGTCTCCGGTGCGATGTATCGCCGAAACGGCCTGGGCCCCCAGGGGGCGAATGGCGGCGGCAGGCGGCCGCGTGCCGGCGTGGTCGGCGCGGGCCACGTAGGTGCCATGGCCGCGCTGCGGCTGGCCGAGAGCGACCTCTTCGACCATGTGGCGATCGTCGACGTGGTGCCGGGTCTGGCCGCTGGCCTCGCGCTCGACATGTGGCATGGCGCCGGTCTGTACGGCTTCTCGACGCCCCTGTCCGGCAGCGACGATCTGTCGTCTCTTCGGGGCTGCGACTACATCATCATCACCGCCGGCAAGCCGCGCCAGCCCGGCATGACGCGCACCGACCTGACCGCCGGCAACGCGGCCATCATGAAGTCGGTATGCGAGGGCATCCGCCAGCATGCGCCCGACGCCACGCTGGTGGTGGTGAGCAACCCGCTGGAAGAGATGACGCACCTGGCGGCGCAGTACACGGGCTTCGCGCAAAGCCGCGTGCTCGGCATGGCCGGTGTGCTCGACTCGGCCCGGTTCTGTGCGCTGGTTGGCCTGACAGGCAAGGCGCGACCGCAGGACGTGCGCGCGCTGGCTTTGGGCAGCCACGGCCCGGAGATGGTGATACCCCTCAGCCAGGCTTTCGTGGGCAACGCGCCCATCGAATCGGTGCTCGACGCGTCCACCCTGAGCGCCATCGTGGAGCGCACGCGCGAATCGGGCGGAGAGGTGGTGAAGCTGCTGAAAACGGGCAGCGCCTATTTCTCGCCCGCCGAGTCGGCCGCCGCGATGGTGCGCATCATGGCCAGCGGCAGCAACGAGGTGATCGCCGCCTGCGTTCGACCGCAAGGCGCCTATGGCCTGACCGATGCCCGTGTCGGCCTGCCGGTGAGGCTGGATCGACGGGGCTTGAAAGAAGTCGTGCAGCTGCCATTGCGCCCCGGTGAGTTGCAGGCCCTGCGCGAGGCGGCCGCGCGGATCGCCCAGCGCATCGAAGAACTCGCGCAGCTCCCGAGCGCGCCGAGTGCGCCCGCTCCGGCTGCGGCCACGGCCTGATGATGCGCGCCGTCGTCTATCGCGAACCGGGCCGCGTCGAAGTGGCCGACGTGCCCCGTCCCGTGCTGGTGGCAGACACGGACGCGATCGTGCGAGTGCACCTGGCCGGCATCTGCGGCACCGATCTGCATGTGGTGCGCGGGGACTTCCAGGGCATGCATCCGGGCATGGTGGTCGGCCACGAGTTCGTCGGCGAGGTGGTCGAAGCCGGCGCGGCGGTCAAGCGCTTTCGCATCGGCGATCGGGTGATGTCCTCCGACTTCACTGCGTGCGGCCGTTGCCACTGGTGCGACGAAGGCGACCACTGGCACTGCGGCGAGCGAGCCTTCTTCGGCACCGGCACCGCGTTCGGCCCGTCCCTGTCAGGTGCCCAGGCCGAGTATGTGCGGGTGCCGCATGCGGATACCACGCTGGGCGAGCTGCCGGCCGGCTGCTCGCCGGAAGCTGGTCTCTTGATGGCCGACAACCTGGCGACCGGCTGGATCGCTGCCGAGCGCGCCGGTGTGGGCGCGGGCGATACCGTCGTGGTGATGGGCGGCGGCGCTGTGGGCCAGTTGACCGCGCTCTCTGCGCAAGCGCTGGCAGCCGGCATCGTGATTGTCATCGAGCCGAGCGAAGGTCGACGGGACTTCGCTCGCGCGCAAGGCAACCTGGCGGTGCATCCGGACGAGGCATCCGCGCTCGTGGGTCGGCTGACCGATGGCCGCGGTGCCGACGCAGTCCTGGAGGCAGTCGGGAGCGCCGGGCCGCTGGATGCGGCACTCGCGCTGCTCCGGCCTCGAGGACGCGTGGTTTCGGTCGGCGCGCACGCGGCCGAGAGCTGGTCCTTTCCCTTGGCGCGCGCCTTCGCTGCCGAGCTGAGCGTCAGCTTTGCCATCGGCAACGCGATCCGCCTGCGCCGCAAGCTCCTGCGCCTCGTGGCCAGCGGCGCCTTTGACCCGACGGTCGTGATCGACGCACGCGGGGCGCTGGCCGATGCGCCGGCGCTCTACGCCGAACTGGGCGCGCAGCGCCGCCTCAAGGCGGTAGTCTCCCCCTAGTGCACCGGGGCACGGCATCGCACACTGGTGGCAATGACCAACCATTTTTCGATGATGAGTGCCCTCCCGCGCGTACCACTCACTCTGGCAAGACTCCTGTCTCCCATTGGCGAGGCCGCCATGCTCGGGCGGTCGGAATTGCTGGTGGCGCAGATCGAGCACGCACTGTCCCAGCTCTTTCCTGGCGCGCAGAGTCAGATGCTGCTGCATTCCGCAGGCATCTGGCGACGGTGGGCGAGTCCCGACGAAGTGGACGATGTTGCGCGCCTCGTGGTCCCCGCAGAGATGCAGCACTGGACCACGCCGCGTGCGTTCGCACCTGGCAGGCTCTATGTGCCGCTCACGCCCGGCGCGGTCGGCGCGTTGGTGGAGCATGTCTCCGGGGCACTGGAGCCTTCCGACGAACTCGAGGTCTTGCGGCAGTACGCCACGCTGGCCATGCAGACCTGCGAGCGCCAACGCCTGGCGCGCCAGGGCCTTGAAGAAGTGCAGGCCGTTCAGCGCGTGGCCGAACGCATCCTCAAGAGCCATGACCTGAACGAGATCCTGCTTCACATCACGATGGAGGCCAAGCGCCTCCTGTCCTCCGACATCTGCGGTGTGCTGCTGCGCGAAGGGGACGAGATCGTCATGCGGCGCTGTGTGGGCAACATGTCGCCGGAGACCGCCGTATTGCGCATGGGGCCCGGCCAGGGACTTGCGGGACTCGTGCTCGCCCGTCGCGCACCCTCCTCCGTCGACGACTACGTGAGCAGCGGCACCATCAGTCGCGACTTCTTCCATCTGGCCGAAGCGGAGGCGGTGCGATCGGCGCTGGCCGCGCCCCTGCTGGGGCGCGAGCAGACCATCGGCGTGCTCGAGGTCTGGCGCAGGCGCGCATCGACCTTTACCGATGCGGACAACAGCCGCCTTGTTGCGCTGGCCAATCTGGCGTCCATCGCCATCGAGAACGCCGAACTGTATGCCTCGCAGAAGCAGTCCGTCGAACAACTGGCTCAGGCCAATCTGGCACTCAACCAGCGCTACGACACGGTCGAAGGACTGTCCAAGCTCACGCAGGACCTGATGCAACTGCTGCTCGACGGCGGTGGCCTGAACGCAATCGTGGCCGGGGCCAGCAGCTACTTGGGTGCCGCCGTCGTCCTCGTGGATCTTGACGGAACCCTGCTGGCCCATGCGGGGCAAGGAAGGCCCGAGGGAGAGATGCTGGACGAACTGCAGGCGTGGCTGGCGCGAAACACCCGCACGAGGGAACCCCAGCCTCTGGCACTGCAGTCCATGAACTGGCGTGCGCACCCGATGTCCGTCGGCAACGAAACGGTGGCCTGGGTGCTCGGCGAAGTGGGGCCCCTTCAAAACGACCTTACGGCGCTCGCACTGGCGCAGGTGGCGATCGTCGGCGCCCTGCATCGACTGGAACAGCGTGCGGCCAGTCGCGCGCGCTCCGAGACCATCGATGCCATCGTCTGGGACCTGTTGCAAGCGGAGGAGCCTACGCGCACTGCAGCGATGGACCGCGCGGCCGATGCACGGCTGGATTTGTCAGGGCCGCTGCGGCTGTTCATCGCGGAGCTCGGGCCTACGACCAGTGGCAGCGCGGAGCCCCTGCAGTCCGCAATGCGTCGCCAGGTCCTGGATGTGATCGGCGAAGTGCGGCCGCAAGGCGTGCGAGCCGTTGCCTTGCGCGGACTGTCTCTTGCGATCCTCTGCACGGACGGCGCGCTGGACGACATCGAGCGCCTCGCCGTGCAGCTCGCTCGTCGGTTGCAGGATCGCTTGACCGGGCGCATGGTGCTCATCGGCGGCAGCAGTGCCTGTCCCAGCGCGCACAAGCTCCACGTCGCGTTCCGCGAATCCCAGATAGCCCTGGACGTAGCGCGCCAGTTGCAGCGCAGCGGCGCCGTTGTCTACGACCGCGCCGGCGTGCTCGGCCTCCTGCTGGGCCTGCGCCACGAGGCAGGCATGCAGCGATTCCTCGCGCTCAACCTGGGCCGCCTGCTGCACGAAGACGAGAAATCCCGCGAGCAGCTTCTGCAAACCCTTCGGATTTTTTTCGACGTCAACTGTTCTCACGAAGCGGCGGCACAGCGACTCGGTGTACATCGCAAGACGATTGCCAATCGCATCGCCAAGGTTTCAGAGCTTACAGGCCTCGACTTTTCGACTCACGATGATCGCTTGGTGGCCGACATTTCTCTGTATGTCCATCGACTGCTCAGCGGCGGCTCGACGGACGAGCGTTCACCCTGAGCCCCGGCTTGCCAATCAGCCACCTGGCCACGCGCGGCTTGTGTCAGCCGCTTCGAAGCGAAAGCGGCCGAGCGAATGGGGTCATCGGGGTTGGCCGAAGGGGCTAACGCCCGATGAAATCCAAGGAGAAGCGGGAGCATCCAGTGGTCTGGGCGCAGCAGATCAGATACCAACGCGTCACGACCGCGACCGCCTTGCCTGATCCGATGCTCATCGATGAAGCCGATGCAGCGCGAATCGTAGCTATTGTCCCGGTTGTCGCCCATCACCATTCCCTTACCACGTTTCGAGCAGATTACCTTCCGAGTGACGGGCGATAGCAATGGCGTTCCCAATCTGCAGTTGATGCGCGAACTAGTTGCGATTCAAAGTCCGATGAGTGAACATCGTGCCAGGGCGTGAGGAATACTGTGCTCCCCATCTTTTGGGATGCTGCGAGCTCCTCCGCGCACTATTCTTGCTTGCAGGCCTCGTCTGGCTTATCGATTCGGCTCAGGTGGCGCGGTAGCGCTGGAGGGAAATCAATGAAGAGCATCCCGTGGATCGCCTGTGGATTCTTCCTGTTCGGCATGGCGGCCTACCTTTTCCTCTCTTGGTTCCTAAACAGTTCGTCCTTCGAGCACTACTCAAATCTTGTCTACGCAGCAGGCGTCATAGGTGGACTCGCAGGTATGTTTCTCTCGAGACGAGTCTCGAACGCGGCTAAGCCCGGCCCACGCTCGGGAGATGGAACGTGAACTGCTTCAATAGGATTTCGGCGCGCTTCCTATCGGTCACGCTGTTAGTAGCCAGCCTGATCGGCTGCGCCGCCCCTCCCAATGCTGACGGCATAACAATGCACACGTGGCGAAAGATCACATGGAATCCTACCAACCCATGGCAAGGACCAACCTCGGCGATGTACACGTATGTCCTCGTGGGCGACGGCGCAGAGCAAGGCAGCACAGTGGACGCCGACCGAGCTCGAGGTGCATTGAAGAGCCTTTTGCAACTCATTGAACAGACACAGGCAGTAGCTAAGTCGGACTCACCGTTCCCTCAGCCCATTGCTGCTCGAATGAATCAGTTCGGCGTACCAACCAAGAAAGGGATCGATCCGCGTGCTTCGGTTGGATTGGAGGAATACGATTTCAATCTGGCGCAAGAGTATCGCCGGTGGTTCCAGGTCATTACGGCCAAGGATCCACGTTTGAACGGCGCACTGGCCGGCTCTGGACCTTACCTCGTTGCCACGCGAGCACCGATTGCGATGCTCGTCGGCGAGGCGCAGGGGCAGCGCGCCGTTGTCGCAGAGTCACCCGTGCTTGTGATGGACATGTCCGGCCGGACGGCGGCTTCGGTTCCCTACTATGTGGGGGCTTTCAAGGTCGCAGTTACGGAAGCCCAGCCAGACTCGGCGATGCTGCAGCCCATGAAGCCGGTAATTGTTCAGTACCTAGTTGATGCAAACCACGCAATTCCGATCCTGGAGGAGTTCTGGAGCAAGTCGCGCGAGATGTTTGTTCAACCTCGGAAGAAAGCGTAACGGGGATGCGAGCCTTCTTGGCCTTCATCGCCGTGCTTCTGTCAGCGTGCAACACACCACCGCATGTCCGACAACTTTCGCTTCCCGTGCCGGTGGCCGAGCCGTCCGCGCTGAACGGAGGGTTCAGGGGAATGGACCGCATCGGTCGAGGCCCCGACGGAAAGCAAAATCTCAATGTTTTGCTTGTCCACGGGATCGGCTGGACCCAGGACGCGAAAGCGCAGCCTTTTGGGCACGACCTCCATGCTGCCCTTGGTAAGTTCATCGGGTATACCGCCGATCCCTTCATGCAGAGCACGCGCCTCTGTCCGCAATCGGCGCGAAGTGGTCAGATAGCGACCAAGGCGACGGCTGGCGGTTTGAAACTGCACCTCAAAGGGAGTCAGCGCTTTCGGTCCGATGACCCTCAGGCGCCTTTCAATATCTGGATCGTTGGATGCCTTGATCGCACAAGAATCGAGACGCCGGACGGCGGCACCATCACGATTTATCGGCTCTTGTGGGACGATGCCTTCTACAACGCCTTTGACTATCCGCTCGTGGGCTATGACGATGGGATTCAGACCGGTCACGAAGAGCCCCAGGCGAACTACGGAGGTTATGAGGACCTCGCGGCGCTTCGCCGATCTGGTACACGCAAGATTCGCGATAGCGTGCTGACATATGGCATGACCGACGCCGCGCTCTACATGGGACCGGTCGGCCAACTTATGCGAGAAGCCGTTCTGGGTGCGATCTGCACCACCATCAACGATGCAACCGGCCAGACCATGGATTTCGAGAAGCTTGACGAACCGGGACAGCACTCTCGCTATATAGATGTCGACACGGCGTCGGCCTGCACGTCGGCGGCTGACGCCAAATCTGCGCCTGTCGCGATCGTCGCGGAGAGCCTTGGCAGCAGAATGGTTTTTGACGTCCTTAGCAAGGATCGGGACGAAGCTCTCGCTCGCAAACTTGAACAGGTTTCCGGTGGTGAGCTTGAGGTTTATTTGATGGCAAATCAGATTCCCCTCGTTGCCGCGTCGAGGCTGTCAAGGGTGGGTGACGAGACCCGTAGCTCGACCCCGGCGCGTACCCGCACCAAAGTAAAGTACGTAGCCTTCACTGAGGTTGACGACCTCTTGAGCTATGAGCTCGTTCCTTACTTCGAGCACCTCGCCTACCTACGCTGTCGGTTAGACGAGAAAGGAGTGCCACAGAACCCGCAATGCGGAGCGGCAAATCCCACCAGTATGGTCCGCCAGCTGAAGGGAGATTCTCAACGTAGAACGGCATTGGTCGACGAGCTTGGATTTGACGTTGTCGACGTTCGTGTCAAGTTCAGTCCCCCTATCTTTCCGCTGGCTCTGAATTACGCGGATTACCAGGAGGCGCACACCGGCTACTTGCGCAATGAGCAGGTCCGGCAAGCGTTGATTTGCGGTGCCGAAGATGGAAAGGTGGCTCTCTCGCAAATGGGAGGCTGCAAAAAGTAGGTACGCGCAGGACACCAGTGGCCTCAAGCGCGCGCTTAGCCGGATAGCTCGTGCGAGCCGGAAGGGGCCGATGAACGAGGTCGCCGAAGTTCGGCGCACGCGCGGGGTCCCGAAGCCCGGGATCGCGCTTCGCAAACCAGGCGCAACAGTAGCGCATGGCCGACGCGTAGGAGGCGAGCGCATTCGCCGACTCGCCCTGGCGCAGGAGGGCGCGGGCGGCCCCGTACCCTCGGCCGAGGACCGTTCGGTTGGCCTGCCGATTCCGCGTTTGTTGCGTGTGCAATTGCTGAGCGTCTGCGCTGGCGCCCAGTCCACGCCTGCCGTGCGCGCCAAGCGTGAGTACGGGGCTGCCGTGGCCGTCTGGATGCCCGATGCCCAGCCGAGTCCGCCGTGAGGTTGAGGTCTGCTTCCAAGTGCAGGCGCAGAGCCCGTGGTATCGTCGTATCTGCCGCATCGTGGCATAGGGATAGTCGCGCGTCTGACGCGGAGCACCGGCACGGGCAAGCCCGCCGTAGTCAGCGCCACCGCCTAGGCCTGCCGATAACCGCCTGTGGTCTCTAGCACGACCAAGACGATGACTGAGCTCATGGGTCGACGGCTTGTTGGCTTGGCTTACTTGACGACATTCGCCAATCGGCCGCTTGGGCCGCCATCACGGTTGCACCTCCGCGATGGAATTCGTCCAGGGCCAACTCGGGTATGGGTGTTCCGCTCTCGTGCCCTGTGGTGCTCTTAACGCGTCGCCGTCTGCCGGCCGCTGCCAATAGAGGTGACTCCATCGGGGCGGTGGCACTCTCGGCTCTTGAGACGTTACGGAACCAGCCCTTATGGCTTGTCTGGAGACGCCGCCATTGGCGATAGCCAGCGCTGGATCTTGCCCCGTCTTCTCATTGAGGGGCGCTCTAACTGATAAGAAAAAAGTACTGCTCTTACATCCATTTTGCTAGCATGCGGCCTTTGGTGCATTCAACGAGCAGCGCGTCCCGCAGGCTCGGGTGAGGATTCAATGAAAGAAGAAGCAGAATTCGCTGAATTACCGCATCAGGTCTTGGCGGAGTATGGGTATGCCATGCACAACCTGCAGCGCGCGGAACGGACGCTGGTCAATTTTCTTCTGCTCGTGGAGGCTTTGCGATCCCGGCTCCGCGACGACGATGTCTCCCCAGAAGTTATGGAACTACTGATTCGCGATCCGTGGCGATACGGATCCGAAATTTCAGGGTCGGTCGACGACGATCTCTCACGCTTTGCGACATTCGCGCTTTCACGACCCGAACTGCGGACAAACGAGTTTCAGCGATTCGCTTCGATGAAGGATTGGCTGCTGAACGACTGTCTCCTCGTTATCGCGCAAGATCTTAGCGATGCCAGCTCATCCGTGACCATGGACAGCGTGACCACCATGCTTGCGGAGGTCGGCAGGATGTTCTTTGATGCGAACGACCGTCTACATCACGCGGATTCCTTCCTTCAATCCCGGCTTGTGGCGGATTCTTCAGCCCGCGAGTTGCTGGTAGAACGCACGAGGAGGGAGTTTCGATCGTTCAAGCACTGGCGGGAGTCGAATAGCGGCGACGATTTTTCCCGATTGCTGAAGGGCGCCGAGTGGGACGTCTCTTCCATGCTCGCCTTCGGCGAGCTGGTGCAGAGCCGCGGCGACACCGCTCGTGCCCTGCACTTTTACCATCGGGCTTTGGCTGAAGCGGCCGAACGAAGCGACTGGAGCTCGACCGCGCGAGCCCACTTGCTGATCGGAACTGCCGCGACGCAGTCCGGCGAAGCGGCAAGAGCGCAGGAAAGTTTCATGCGCGCCATTGCAGCGTTTGAGGAGAGTGGCGACATCTGGAGAGGTGCCGAAGCTCGCTACCAGCTTGGGACGGTGCTGCTCGACCTTAGTGAGGTTGAACAGGCGTACGGCATGTTGCAGTCTGCTGCCGAAGCTGGCCCGAAGGGCGATCGAAGTTTTGCGGCCCGAACGTCGGTTGCATTGGGACGCGCTGCCGCTTCGATGGGGCGAGTGGACGAGGCTATGACTCATATGAGTAACGGCCTTCATATATATGAGGAAGTGGGAGACAAAAGAGGCCAGGCTGACGTGCGCCTCGGATTGGGTCGTTTGAGGCGGGTATTGACCGATTTGGATGGAGCCCTCACCTTGCTGGAAAGCGCCGGGGAGGCCTTCCAAGCCCTTAAAGATCCAGAGGGGGTGGCGCGAACGCGGCTCGAATTGGGCCTTGTCTTGGAGGAGGCGAATCAGACATTCATGCCGGACGCGTGGTACTTGCGTGCCCTGCGTGTCTTCGAACAGCTTGGAGATCAGGAAGGTGCGTATCGAATCCGCGAACGACTTCAAGGGGCGGGGCTCGCGCTTGAGTCGGAGGAGGAGGGAGCAATCCATTCCGACCGCCGAGTTCATGTCCTGACGCCAGACGAAGAATCGTCTGTGGTGGATCGACTTCCCAACTGGATCGCCAATTCGCGAGTCACCGACATTGCAAGGTGCTTCTGGACCGTGCACGGCGACGTCGGCGAAGACGACATGGCGACCTATTTCTTAGAAGAGCGGCCCCAACCGATACGGGTTAAGTTTCTTGGAGATGCATCGGATGCTTCATCTGAATCTTCGAGGTTCGCTGCCATGGCTCTCTATCCGAATGGGGAGGTCCGCACAGCGGGTGATGTCGCCGTACTGGCTTCCGGTCACGCAGACCTCACACCGTTTGACTACTGGAGCCTATTGGATCCTGACGGCGACGGTAGTCCAGGACAAACGGCCATTCACATGGATGTCTATCTATTCGCAGTAGGGGTGGAGTGATGAGCGGAATGATGTCTGCCGCGCAAAAAAAGAGGGCCCAATCAGGCGACGCTATTTTGCGATTTTCCGATGGGGTCAAGGCGACCGAAGCTGACTTCGCGACTCAGAAACCAGTGGTGCTATTCATCCACGGTTTCACTGCAGACGCCAGTTACATGCGCGAACTGATGCATCAGTTCGACGGCTCTGGCTTTGCGTCCTTCGCGTTTGAGTATGCGTCCTATTGCGGGATCGACCATGCGGCTCGAAGCCTCGTCAGCTTGCTGACTTTGTTCGACCGCAAAGGAACCATTTCGTCCAGTAAGATTGTTCTTGTTGGCCATAGCATGGGCGGTCTGGTCGCACGCGCAGCGGTTGGGCTCTTTGGGGGCGAAACATTTGTTCGAAAGGTCGTTACCCTGGGAACGCCCAACGATGGAACGCTTCAGGGGCACCGGATTCCGAGATACATGGCGTATTGGGGAGAGGCTGTGGGCAACGCAAATCCGCGAGGCTTCGATGTAAAGGGAGAATCTGCGCGCCAACTGATCAAAGCGGACCCCTCTCCGACCTTCCTTGACCGGCTACAGGCGGTACCAGCGCCATCTGGAGTGCACTATTACAGCATCTCCGGGGGTAAAACACAGCTTGATTTCGGCAAGGGGTATTTGAAGAATCGATATATCAACCGCTACTTGCAGAAGCGGTTGGAATTTCTTAACGACGGACTGGTAAGCGAGTCAAGCAGTGACCTGTCGCGTCCTTGTTTTTCAGTATGCGCGCCGGGTTGCACGCACAAGAATTCCTACGTCGCATTTCCAGATTCCAACCATACCTTCCTAACTGAGAATCATGAAGTTGCGCAAACTGCAATAGATTGCATACGGTGAGCCAACCGCAGGCGCTTAAACCTTCCCGCGCCCGGATTTTTTACGCTCTTGAAAATCGCGTTGAACACTGCGATCTCAGATCTCGCGGCCAGATTGAAATTGATCGTATTCGCGACGTTCAAAACGACACTCTCGGTACCGCGTTGCACACGCCGACCGGCTCCGCCGTCGTCGTCCTGACTGTTCGTGCCGTTGTTCGACTCGTCACCAATTTGCCGATCCCTTGGTTCCTTCTCAACCAATCGGACGACCGCAGCCTTCGGCGTATGGACGCCATACATCTTCAGCGCCTAGATGCAACTCACGACTATGGATGCGATGGACGACTCGCCGCCCGCTCCGGTCTCCTCTATGACAAGATCCTTGAACTGCTCGTCGGTGAGCGGGTGCATGTACTCGTTGCGCGTGTAAAGGGCGGCGTAGCCGACTCTCTAAGCCGCCGCAACGCCCGGGACGTCAGCGTTGGAGTTTCGGATCCGCGTGTAGATCGAGGTGGGAGTACCGTTGGGTCCCGCGATTCCAAACTTGCGTAGATAGGCCGTGATCTGATTCCCTGAAGTTCGGCTGATGCTTGTCTTGCTTTCGGAAGGTGCAATCGCGCACGGAACTGGGCGTGCGATCATCCCAGCTTTCTCCGCCTCAACTCGACGTACTAAACATGCTCACCTTTGATGAAGCTTGGGAGACTCTGCCTGACGGTGTTCGTCCGGCCATCCTGCTCGGCAACGGGTTCTCTCGAGCTTGGGACAACGACATCTTCGATTACTCGAGCCTCTTCCAGGCGGCCAACTTCGAGGGACGCGACGCTGAAATCAGGGCGCTGTTCGATCGGCTCGGTACTTGGGATTTTGAGGCCGTAATGCGATCGCTGGTCTCAAGTCAAATAGTCGGAGAGGTTTATGGCTTTGACCCGTCTTTGATAACGGCCATCAAGGGTGACCAAGAGATTCTCAAGCGGGCCCTCCTGGCTGCGGTATCGAAGAGCCATCCTGATCTGCCGGACAAGGTGAACGCGACACAGTTTCGCGCTGTGAAGACTTTCTTGAGCAGCTTTGGTCAGATCTTCACTGTCAACTACGACTTGCTGATGTATTGGGCAAGGAACCAAACCGTTGACCCGATCTGGCAGACCGACGATGGTTTCCGTCAAGGGCGACTCTGGAAAGGGTTTGGAACCCAGCAGGAAGTCCATTTTCTTCATGGAGGGCTCCACATCTACGAGCATCCCGAAGGAGTGAAGAAACACGCCTACACCGGCGAAATAGGAGGTGGAATCGTTGGGCAAGTAAGGTCGAATCTCGAGGAAACTCCTCCTCGCTTTCCTTTGTTCGTGGCAGAGCCCAATCACGAGAGAAAGAAGCAAAGGATTGATCGCAGCCCTTATCTGTCGTTCTGTTTGCGGGCACTCGGGAATGTCGACGAGCCGATCTTCATTTTGGGGCATTCCATGGATGAGAACGACTTTCACATCTTTGACGCAATCAAGAGATCTCAATCGCAGCAGATATTCGTAAGCGTCCACGGCGACGAGAACAGCCTATCGAACAGCAGACTTAAGGCCAATGCGATGGCTTACCTCAGCTCTACGCTTACGAAAGTGGATTTCTTCGACGCAAGCACAGCCAAGCCCTGGGGATGACCAGCCTTCCCCTTGCGGGCGCATATCGCAGAGCAAATCATGATCGGAGCGGCTTACGCGAATCTCCGACCAGCGATTGATGTCTGGCCGGGTCTGTCGGCGCTACGACGGATCGGTCTTGCGCCCTGTCCATCAGGCGTGCCACCGGTGACGTGAGCAATGCCTCGGCGAGGATGTAGCCCAGCACCGTGTTGACGCTTAACGGTGCAGCGGGTAAGGCTGCGAGGGACGAATCGAGTCCGCTTGGTGGGCGAATGGTCTGCCCGAACACCAAGACTAGGGATCGGGCCGCCGACCGGGGCCGTCGTAACGAGTACCGCAAGGCAGCGCAGCAGTCGTTGCACAGTTGCACAGCTAGGTTTCTGACGATCGCTCAGCGTTGTCTTGCTAACCTACCAAATGCCGTCGCTGCGCGCGCGAATACTTGCCGCCGCCTGTCGGCATCGACGGGGCCTCAAGCTCTGGACGAACGGTAAAAGTCAGGCTCGTGCACTGCCGATTCGAGCTTTAGGGAAATAGAAGCTGAAGCTCAGCGCTGAATTTCTTGGCTAGTAGTTGGTACCCGGCTGGTGACGGGTGAATCTCGTTCTCCCAATGCCCTTGCTTGCCCGTCGATCCTTCTGGGGCCGGTGCCAGGGTGCCCTGCGTCTTAACGACATGCATTCCTGAAACCTTCGTGGATATGTCACAGATCAGATCGGACAGGCGCCCGAGCAGCTCGTTCGCAAGGGGGCACCAATCCGACGTTGGGACGCCGTAGACAGTCAACGCCTTGTAGAGCCAGGGGCCACTCGGACCCGCGGGCGCGTTGCGAGGTGTTGCCAAATCGTAGGTGTGGGTAATGATCGGTGTGGCCTTGTTGAGCTTTGAAGCTTGACGCATCCGATCGAGGTCCTTGTAAAGGTCCGTGGCGTATTTCTCGAACGCCGTCCATCCGCTCTCACTGATGTATCGAGACGGTGAGGTACTGTCACCCCACTCAGCGGCAGTTGCAAGCAATCGCTTTTCCTGGGGCTCTGAGGCCTTTGCGGAGAGTGCGTGAATGACGTCATTTCCCAGGCCAGAAATTAGTATGCCGTCCCACTGGTACTCCATGGCTCCACACAGCAACTGCTGAAACACCGGATCAGACATTCGGTCAAGCATTTTCTCGAGGGTGAATCCGGGGTCCGCGCAATTAACCACCCCGGCGCGCTTGTTCAGACCTGAGGGAAACAGAAGATTTGTGGTCGAAGAGAACGGTAGTGCTCCAATGGAGAACCAGGAGTCCCCCTGAGCCAGGAATTGTTTGTAGAACGGTGCTCCTGGTATCGAGCCTTGGT
This sequence comes from Variovorax sp. Sphag1AA, assembly GCF_014192575.1. Taxonomy (GTDB): domain Bacteria; phylum Pseudomonadota; class Gammaproteobacteria; order Burkholderiales; family Burkholderiaceae_C; genus Variovorax. The sequence goes on from NZ_JACHYC010000007.1 coordinate 186,249, forward strand.
TGAGGCTGCTGGGCGGAATTAAGGCGAATGGTGTAGTCACAAGGGTCCTTTCTGGATAGAGGTTGAGACATGGCGGGACGAGACCTGCATCTGCCTGTAGGCCTACGGCACAGAATGCGGGACTGCTCGCTTGCTCTTGCTGGGAAACACCGCCTTGAAAAGGCCAAGGGCAATCACCAGAAGGCAGCCAAGCACACCTATCCACTTGACCGTGGAGCTCGCGCCAAGCGCGCCCTGAACGAGCCACTGCCAACCGGAAACTTCGCCCGTCCAGTCCGCGCAGACCATCGTTAGGGCGTTCTCCAGAACATCGCCTGCGAGCATCAGGAGTGGGCTGACGCCAAGCCAATGCCAAACGGGCCTCGCGTTGCTGGCCTCGCGCAGACCGCTTGCAAGTCGATAAGCCCAGCCAACCGGGCGCGCGAGTACATAGGCGAAGGCCGGCAGAAAGATGAAGGTATCGAAGATCATCGCCCAGACGATGCTGCCCTCGAAGGGGCCGTCGCCAAGGTGTGACTTGAGACCAACCCCAGGTGACTGCGCGAGCGAACTCTGCTCATCTGCCAACTTCGCTGGCAGCGACCAATCGATGCTCGCGAGTGAGAACGAGCTGAGTGCGCCAGCCTGCAAGTAGTAGCCGATAGCAAGGACCGCGAAAGCCATGAACGTCGAGAGGAACGCACGGAAGTTCCACCTTCTCCAGACCGACCGGGGGGGCGGTAGGCCGCCAACGGACGGATGCTCCTCGATCGTTGCCTTCTTGGCCTTCCAACGTGCAGTTCTGATCGTCAACCCGCCAAGTGCCCACCAGGCTACGGAGTAGACGGTGTCATGAAGAAGGCGGTCACTTTGGACCGAATCGGGAGGTTCGGTGCGTTGTGGATCGCCAAACAGGTGCAGGGCGTGCCCCTGCGCGACCATCCAGTCCAACGCGCTATCGGACAGTCCGGCTTCGGCATTCTTGTAGCCGCCACCCACATCGCTGTGAACGCCGCGAAACCAAAATTGATAGAGGGTCTGTTCGGTCTCTGCGATGGTCCCGTTGGCCTGATTGTAGATTCGGGGCCGAAACGTCAAGCGAAGTTCGTCCAATGACAGCGCGTGACGTACATGGCGAATGCGCTTGCCAACGATGTCCGACGAATTGGAGATGGTGACACCAAGTAGCGGTATTCCAACGGATTCGACGGTGTCCCACACTCCGACAAAGTGCACCCAGGCGTTGCTTCGGTCTCCGGAGCAAAACGCCTGCCGAATCTGGTCTTGAACCTCCCCTGGAGTTCGCTTGGAGGCGACCTTTTCGCCGATGCTGGGTGCGGGTGCCCAACCCCCCCTCGTGCGAGTCGATGGCTTCTTTCTCTTGGCGAAGTACACTCGAAGGACAGTGGGCAGCATAGACTCGTGCTGCGCGTCGAGGATGCCAAACAGGTTCACGATGCCGGAGACGGAGCGTGCAGTAAAGGCACCTCGGGAGAAGCCGAAGATCCAGATCTGATCGCCTGGCTGCCAGTTGCGCATGAGGAACTGGTAGGCATCGCGGATGTTCTCGTAGATGCCGCGCCCATAGGCGAGTCCATATATGCGTTGTAGCCATCGACCCAGCCAATCCAGCGGGCTCGTGCTGGGGAGGAAATCAGGCGAGCCAACGCCCGGATCGTAATAGAGCAATTGCTGCGGATCGCCGCGGGCGGCTAGCATTTCGTAAAGCTTCAGGACGTTGGTATCGTTGCGCCGTCCGGTGACGGTGTTGTTCGTTCCGTCGAGAAACAAAACCAACTGTCGCGGCTTCTGAACCGCCTCCAGCAAGACACCAGCCGCCTTGGCATCGGTGACGTGCGTCTCTCCTTTGACGTTCTGATCATTCATTGAGCAACCTGTTCTTCCTACCGCTCGCGGTCACGACAAGGCCACCCAAGGCCGTTCTCACGGAATCTGAAGGCCAAGCTGCCGAACTGTCAATCCCCCAATGGAAGGAGCCTTGCGCAGGAGAACGGGCGCGGCGCCGACGCTATGGGCATGCGAATGAATCGCTGGACGTGCTCTGGGATTTGAGATTGGTGTAGCAGTTGCCGGTCACAGCTTCGACTTGGCATGCGGACGAGATCCATCGGGCCAGCCTCGAGATTGAGGTGGATGTGCACGCTTCTAGCTTCCTTGCTTTCGCAGGCGACGGTGTGGCGAGGTCTATGCGTTTGACGAAGCGGGTGCGGTCTTCTCATTGCCGATGATCGGTGTGGTGGTCTCCTGGCATCGGCCGTTAGCGCCTGCTTCAGCGTCCCCTCGAACGCGCAAAGCTTGCTTGGGCGCGGCGCGAGCGAGCTAGGCCTAGAGCGCGGTCGGCGATACTGACGCCGGCCGTCGTAGGGAAGAGGGCCGAGGATGCTTCGGTCACTTTCCGGGAGACTTGTCGCGCGTCGCAACCTTCCAGCGCTCGGTCATTTCCTGAAGTGGACGCACCACGTACAGGTCGAGAATCCCCTTGCCGGACAATTCGGGAATCGCCGCGTACTCTTGCCTCGACAGCAGGGCCGCGGATTCCAGGGCCGCTTCCAGATCGCGCAGGTGCCGACGCTGGATCTCACGAAAGTCTCGGCTCGACTTGCGCACGAAGGCTTCCTTCAGCAGTTCCTCGGCGGCCGCGCGTGCCGTCTTCATCACACGTTTGGCGGAAGGCTTGGAGCGACGGGCATCGAGTCCCTCTGCGTTCTTGAAGGCCTCGTTCATCTCGCTGACCGCGGTCTTGATGTGCAGCAGTCGGGCGATGTCGTCCATGGCTGCAAGGGTCTCACTGTCAAAACGGCTGCGATCCAGCATTCGTCTTCCTAAATTTTTGACTTCGCAAGCGCAGGGGCAGTCGCAGCCTGGCGGCTGAGTCTTGGCCGCTATTGCAAGAACGACATGCGGGCTACACAGCGACTGCAGCCGGAGGCGGTCACAGCGCGGGGGCTTCGCACCTTACCTGCCGAGACCAACCTCCAGGAAGCTCATCGCGCGGAGCACGTCGCCCGCACGTCCCTCTGCTACAAGCCTTTCAGCAGTCTTGAACTCGAGCGCAACGATTGGCTCGGTCCGATACCAGCGCATCGCCCTCGCGATGTCGCCTCCACTGGCATCGCGTGCGGCATTCAGGATCTGGTGGCTGGGCGGAAGGTAGCTCGACATGGTCATGGTCTCTTTCGCCAAGTGTGCCGCGAACGCGCGCCGTTCGGACAACCGATGCCTCATCAATTCGGAGGAGGGCCGCCCTGACAGGCGGCGCGCTTTGATCGAGCAGAAAGTTTTCGGCTCACCGTCGATCGGTGCGCTGGTTTCGATCGTTGAGTGCGCTGCTTGCTCGGCGATAGGTCCAGACCATGGACGCCAACCCTCCAAAGGACCCAATCGAGGCCAGGAGGGCGACGATGAAAAGTGCCATCGGCACACCGTCGTCCGTGGCAAAGATCGTCAGAACGACTGAGCAGAACCAAAGCGCACCCCACCGGAGGATGTACATGTCCATGTACGTCCTGAGCCAGACATCGTTGCGAAGCCTTAGCGCTTCGGCCTCATCCGCCGGCGTCCCTTCCCGAACTACTTCAAGCAGGCTCGCGGGTGACCAAAAGCGCCTCCAGATCGAAGGGGTGGGGCGGAGGTTCGAATCGGGGCTCATCGCATGGGAGCTTACCCTTCGCGAGGGCCCGACGTGGCCGCCAGCAGGGTCTCTGCGTTGACGACGCTCGCGCATCGCGAACTGAGGGCCACTTCCGCTGCTGCGAAGAAGTGCCATGAGGGAGCATGATTCAGGAATGGCTGCCGCGATACGGGATACCCAGAGGTGCGACAGAGGCATACTTGCGACCTTGCCTCCATCTCTCAACTCCGACCGATGAAGAATTCCCGGCAGCTCTCCCAGACCTACCTGAAGTTCGTCAATCTCGTGAGTGCCATTCGCGGGCTCCCGGCCCTTGATGCAGTGGAGGAACGGGTCCTCACCGGACTTGCAGTCGCCTGGTCGAAGGGCGAGCGCGTGCCAGTCCTTCAGGCCATGGAACTGGCGCCGGATTCGTCGCCCACCACTGTGCACCGACGCCTGAAGTCGCTGCGTGAGAAGGGCCTCATCGAGCTACGCGAGGATGAACGCGACAGCCGGATCAAGTACGTTCTCCCGACCTCTGCCGCCGAGGACTACTTTGCCCGACTCGGCAAGTGCCTGAGCACGGCGGCGCGCGGTTGAATTCGAGCGTGATGCCGACTGTCTTGCAGGTCCTGGGCACGGTCGCCGTTTGGGTTGGCCTGTTCAAGTTCAACGACTGGCTCTTCGGGTACATGGGCCTCTCACTCGTCATCAGTTGGGTGTTCGTCCCTGCTGCGGTCCGGCTCCTGAGCGTGATGCTTTTCGGGATGCGTGGGGCACTCGGCCTGTGGATCGGCGCACTGCTGACCAACCATGCGTTCGCGACCCCATGGCAATCCATCGCCGTGGCTTGCCTGTCATCGGGCGGTCCGGTCGCAGCGATGTACATCGGTCGCCGGTGGTTGCAGTTGCCCGCGTCGCTCCAAGGACTCACGCCGGGCAAGCTCTTCCAGCTGTCGGTCCTCGCGGCCGCATGCAATGCCGTGCCACACAACATCTTCTTCTGGATCGTCGACCTGATGCCGGATCCGCTGATGGGGATCGGGCCGATGTTCATCGGCGATCTGTTCGGGATCCTGCTCGTCCTGTACACGCTTCGAGCCCTCATCTCCGTAGGCGATCAAATCGCCGCACGCCGTCAGGCATAGCCCAGCAGCCTTGTTCGCTGCGGACCTGTGACTTCCTCGGTAGTCATCGAGTTCATATGAGCTCGATGAGCATCAGCGGCACCTCCCGTTCAAACTGCAAACGAATGTGAAAAATGCCCCGCGGTCGTCCGTCGACCTGCGCCAGCAGCAATTACACTTTTGGAAACAATTGTCAAATTGGCAAGCAATGCAACGACTGCGTTGATTTGCGAAGGCGACTTCACGTAGTCATCGAGGGAACCCTTCAGCATTCGGACCAAGCTGCCGATGAAGAAGGGTTGTGCTGCCAAGCAGGAGGCTGGATTTGTCGGGATTCTTCCGTGCCGTTGTGACGGGGGCGCTGGCCCTTGCCACGTTCGTTCCATTCGCATGCGTGGCGCAGCCCACCCATGTGACGCTGGCGGGTCTGGCGTTCGCCGGCGATGCTGCTTCGCTCGATCAGCGCTTTCCTTATTCGCGACGCTATGAAAGCGCGCTCGCGAAGTCCGGGCAGAACGCCTACGCCATGGTCAAGGCGGCAGTGGCCCAGGCACCGTCGGAAGGCCTGCAGGTCACGACCGAGCAGATCGACGAACTCAAGGGGCGCGACCAGGCACTTGTCACCTCGCTGGTTGTGAGCTCGGAGACGGTCTCCGTCGAATCCTTCGGCAACCTGCGCAAGCTCTTCGTGCTGATCCGGGGTCAGGCGCTGTTCTTCGACTTCAAGTCGATGACCGTCGTTCGGTCATATCCGCTGAGCTTCGCCTACATCGATGTCTTCGATCGCGATCCGACCGATGAAGAGGTGCTGGCCCGGGTCCGGAACGTCTACGAAGGTGCGGTCGGCAAGCCGGGCATCTTCGCCCGCTATGCCGCAGTGCTCGCCAAGGCGTCGGTGCCCGCCCAGGTGCCGCGCTTCGTCAAGGTGACCAAGGTGAGCCTGACCCCCGAGATGCTTGCTGCGCTCCCTGCGTACCTCAAGGGCACGCCAGGCGTCGCCGAGACTTGGGCTGCCGACATGGTGGGCGAAGCCATCTCGACGCGAGTCGGGGTCCCGATCGTTCCCTACACCCAGGGCTACGCCATCGGCGGCGTGATGCCGCTACGCGTCTCCGACGGCACAGTGTTCTCCCTCACGCTGCCTAAGCCGGACTATGAGATCTCCGTCGACTTCCCAGCCTTCAAGAAGGTCAAGTTCGGCGAGGCCGCCGCGGGCACGAGCTATGTCTACGGCTCCTTCGCGAACGTGAAGATCGAGGAGCCACTCTCCGGGACGGTCTACATGAACGCGCCGGTCAAGAACGGCGAGGTCAAGGTCGTTCCAGTGACCCAGACCTACGTCGACGACTTCCCCGCGTACTACGACTCCCTCAACGGCATGTTCCACAAGCTGTCGGACGCAGTGGCCGGCAAGGGCAACACGTGGGTGAAGTCGGCCTCCGCCGCACCCGACATCGAAGCGCAAATCCTCAAAACCAGACAACTCCTCGACCAATGCAAATGATTCGTTCCATCCTCCTGGTGGCGATTGCCGCCTTCGCCCTGGTGGCAAATGCCCAGGTTCAACAATCCCGCGGCAAGGCCTCGGTGAACTATCAGGGCTGGTCCGTCAGCGCCGACGACAAGGCGCGCGCCACGCAGGCTGCGCAGCTCAAGGCGGTGGAGTTCTACTACGCTGAAGCGGGTGAGTCGGAGTCCGAGAACTTCGACGCAGTGCGCGACAAGATCCTCGCGAACCCCGATCGCTACATCCTCGAATCGACTGTTCTGGCGGAAGAGGACAACAAGGACAAGAAGCAGTACACCGCGACCGTGCGCGTCTCGCTGAACGTCGCGAACCTGCGCAACCTCGTCAAGTCAAACTCGGCAGTCGCCAAGGCCGGGGCAGGGGAGAAGTCTCCGCTCGCCTTTGTCTTCGTGTCGCGGCAGGTTGCCTCGGTGAAGTCCTTCGACGACCGCGTGTTCAAGCGGGTGGATGAATCCGTGAAGGGCAGCGTCAGCGAATCGACCTCGCAGAACGGCGTTGAGGGCGAGTCGCTGAGCGGCGGCCAGATCAAGACCAACGCATCTACGGCCTCCCGGACGGACTTGGCCGCAAACCGCACCCGGACCATCGAAACGGGCGGAAGCACCGTGAAGCGGTCCAGCGAAGCGACCTACCGCCTGATCCCCAGTGCCAATCTCAATCAGGTGTTTAGCTCCACCTTCACGCGCGCCGGCTTCAGCGTCAAGGACGCAGCGTTCATCGAGCCCCTGACCGGCGGCCAGTTCAAGGTGGCCAATGTGGAGGCCGACTACCAGTCGGGCAACGACCTCAAGTCCACGACGCTGCAATCGATCGCTTCGGGCATGCGCGCCGCCCATGTTCCGTACGTCGCACTGGGAACGCTCGATGTCGGCGCGGCCGACAAGGATCCAGCGACGGGCCTCGTGCGCGTGTCGGTGACCGTGAACGCCAAGATCTACGACATGACCCAAACCATCCCGGATACCAAGGCATCCGTGGGTCCGGTCCAGTACGCCGGTGTAGGTCCGTCGGAAGACGAGGCCCGCGGCAACGCCCTCAAGCTGGCCGCCAACAACGCGGCACGCGAACTCACAAGCCAAGTCACTGCACAGCGCGTGCAGTGATTCCCGACAACGCATTCACTTCAAAAAGAACGGACCTAACAACATGAACAAGCTCGCATCCTCCCTCGTCGCTGCAGGTTTCCTCGCGCTCGCGCTGACGGGGACGGCCAGTGCCCAGTTTTCGCTCAAGTCGATTCCCGGCGTCGCCAACGTTGTTGGCGGTGGCAGCTCGGCACCGTCCGCCGATCTCGGCGTGCAGCAGGATGCGCTGGTGCGCAACTACGTCGCTGCGAACAAGGACGTCCTCAACGCGAACGCCAAGATGGCCGAAGCGCTTGGTCTCAAGGATGCGGCCGCCACCTCGAAGGCAACCTCCGATGCGTTGACCGAAGGCGCCACCAAGGACAGCCTGGAGGCCTCCAACAAGGCGGTGTCCGCTTCGACCGATGCGGTGGCTGCGGAGTTGGCCAAGCAGCCAGTGCTGGATGCCAAATCCAAGGCCATCTTTACGGATGGGCTGGCCAACCTGGCCGTTGGGGTGACCAAGTACGTGGGCGTGGGCAAGAACGTCAAGGACATGGGCTCGAGCCTGTCGAGTGCCTCTCCCATGATGCTGCCCAAGCTCCAGTCGGCGGTCTATGTGGTGTCGAACTTCCCTGGCTCGATGGGCAATGTGTCCACGGCATTGAAGAACGCGATCTCGTATGCGCAGAGCCATGACATCCCGGTGCCTACGGACGCGACGCAAGCATTGGCTGCCCTCTGATTCGATCTGGACCAAGGCACTTCAGATGCGATATTTGTTCTGTGCGACGGCGGTCGCGACCGCCATGGTTCTGACCGCCTGTAGCAAGCAGGAGGCGCCCGCCGAGAAGCCAGCGCCACCCGCAGCGACCAACGTGGCGCCTCCGGTACCCGACGTCGGCAAAGTCGCCAACGAGAAGACGACGGCCGAAGGCTTCGGTGCAACGGCTGGCGAGGCAGTCGCGGAGGCAATGAAGATGGCCATCCTGCAGGTCAACGGTGCGGCTATCCAGTCGTCGACCGTCTCGGCCAAGTACGGTCTGGATGTGAGCCTCGGGCAGGACGCGGTGTCCCTGCGTGCCAATGCATTTGCGGACGTCGTCAAGCAGCGCTCGGGTGGGGTGATCCAGAACTTCAGGATGATCGAGTTGCAGGAGCCATCCGTGATTGGTGGCAAGCGCTACAAGGCGACCATCGAGGCGCAGATCGCCAAGTTCACGCCCTCTGCGGACATGCAGAAGCTCAAAGTGGTGGTGGGGCCGATCCGCTTCGACGGCGCGAGCCTGCCGATGGGCAACCGATCCGTGTCGGCCGCGGAGGTTGGGGCGACGCTTCGGCAACGCATCAGCGATGCGCTGGTGCAGACCGGACGCTTCGCCGTGCTCGATCGGGAGTTCAGCCCGGAGATCGAGCGCGAACTCGACATGATTTCATCGGGCCAGGCGCCCAGCGCCGAGCTTGCGAAACTGTCTCAAGCCGCGAGTGCCGATCTCGTGTGGAGCGCACGAGTGAGCAACCTAGCCTACAACCGGCACGCGCGGCAGTTGAAGACGAGCGACCGCGAGCTCGTGAGCTACTCGGGTGGGTGGGCCATCTCGGAGAAGCTGGTCAATGTGGCGACACGCCAGGTCGTCGCGTCTGATTCGTTGCGCGGCATGGTGCCGTCCACTGCAGCGACGACGCTGAGCCAGGGGATTGATTCCGGCAAGGTGCTGGAAGACATGAGCACGGATCTCGTGAACCAGGTGGTCGCATCGGTGCTGCGTCGAACCTTCCCTGTGACCGTGGTCGCGCTGGATGGCACGAACGTCGTTCTGAGCCAGGGTGGGCAGGCGCTGAAGGAAGGCGCACGCTACGCCATGGTGACGATGGGCACCGAGATGAAGGACCCGCAGACAGGGCAGAGCCTCGGGCGCGTCGAATCGCCGTGCTGCGAGCTGGTGGTGGAGCGCGTGACGCCCAATCTGTCATATGGACGTCTTGAGAACGTCCGTTCGAACCTTGAGCAGTTGCCAGCAGGTGGACTGCAGTTGCGCGAACAGCTTGCAGGGGCTGGCGCAGTGGCCAAGGCTGCGGCTGCCGCGGCTGCTGAAGGATCGGTCGCCTCCGCAGGGACGGCCGATGCCGTTGCAACGGTCTCCGCACCCCCGACTACATCTTCGGTAGCGAAACCGTCCGCACAACGCAAGTCCCCGGCACAGCAACAGCAGCCGGGAGGCGCGAGCAAAGATGACGACAAATGGTAGTTGCGGGTTTTCGTTGTGGCGCTTCGCATCCTGATGTCAACGTGACCGGTATCCGTGGCGCGTGAAGTTCGGCGTAGCAAAGCGGTCGCTCACCTATGCGGTGCTTCGTAGGGAGCAGAGTCGAAGCTAGGGGTAGTTCAGACTGGTTGCGGTCCTTCGGACCGTCGCGCGATTAGGACTGCTTTGCCCCGCGTTGCGGGCGAAGTCATGCCAGGTCGACCACAAAGCCCGTTTAGGACGGCGAGCTGCCGGTCGCGCATCCAGTGGTCAAGGACTGCTTCGGCCAAGAGCGCACACGCATGTTGCTTGCTGGCATTTCGTCAGTCCTGACACAGCGTGCGGCCGAAACGTGCCCTGAAGAGGCATTGGCTGTACTAATCTTGACGCCTCAAAGCTGCCCGAAGCTGCACCCTCGGCACTCCAGTAGGTAGCTGCAGGAGCTGCAGGTTCATCGCTAGTCAGATGGACTGATTCACGACGATCGACGCCAGAAATTCCCCATGGACTTCATTCTGGACTCTCGCAGAGCCCGCGTCGGCATCAGCGTGCCAGCAAACTTGCGATGGAGCCGTTGACCGCTTCAAACGCGCCGATGACGCCATCGAAAACAAAGTCAAGCGCTCTTCCATAGCCTTGATTCACCGTTGCGGTGTCGAAGCCCAGTGCCTGTAGGGTCGCCAGCGCTTGACCGAACGACTCATGAGCGTCGGCAATCCGCAGATCGTTCGTCAGGAACAGCGGCGCCATGCGGTCGTTCTTCTCCGCCCAGGTTTCGGGCTCGACGTCGCGGACGAACGCGTCGACAGACTCCTGCTGAGTATCCAACTGCTCCACGATGTTGAGTAGCCCCTGAAGCAGCTTGAGGCTGCCCAGCCCCTTCACCTTCTCGGCCGGGCACCCTGCCTTGCGCAACAACTGGCGCATGAAGCCATCCGGCACGCGTTGCCATACCTCATGCAGGCTCTTGCATCGCGCAAGGAACGCCTGCTGCGTCATGCTCAATGGCGCCACCTGCGCCAGGCGGCACAGTTGTGGATAGGTGGTCCACCAGTTGGCTTCGATCTCCGCGCGGGAGAACCCGACCAGTTCGGCTGCCCCTTTGGGAATTCCAACAGCCTCGCCGAGCTTGGAGAGGCGGTCGCCAAGATCGAGGATCTGGTCCAACAGGCGCTTCGTCTTGGCAACGACGTGCTCCTCGGCGAGGTCTGCCCCGGCAACGCGCCCCCCATCGACGACGCAGTGATGGGCATGGACGATCTCTCGGTCTGGCTTGGGCTTGTACAGCGCCCGAATCGGAACACGGATCAGGTTGCGACCGACGCGTACGCAGTCTGAGAACGCCCACTGGCCTAGGTAGGACGGATTGGTGTCGCCGTAGCGGTTGGGCATGCTTTCGTAGAAGGAGCTCTGTTCATACCGCTCAAGGAACCGGTCATCGAGGTAGATGCTGCCACCGTGGAGTTGCGCGTTCGCACGTGCGTGCGTCATCGGGCCGTCGAGGCCTGGCCACACGAGGCCTTCGGCTGTCTGTTCCAGGCACAGCTCGCAAGATACCGCCGCGACGGTGGCCCAGACCTGCAGGAGGAGGCCGCGTTCGTCCTTGCGGATGTCACCATCGCACCACTTGCCTTCGGCCTTCAGGTCAAAGTATTCCTTGCCCGCCATCAACTCCACAAGTTCAGGGGTTTCCGGCAGTACCGCTGAGTAGTAGAACGAACGGACACCGACTGCGCCCCGCATCCACAGGTACTTGCGAAGGTACTCGTTGGACATCCGCCAGATCACGTTGCGCGATACCTCCCAGTAGTAGTTGGCCGAAACCTCGCCATCTGCCACACCGAACTCTGGGAGACCAAGGTCGTCATAAACCAGGCGCTGCTCGTTGTTTCCGATGCATGAGACGCTGAGTCCGAGGGCCATCCAGACCTTCTCGGCCAAGCTGTAGGTATAGAAGGAGCCGCCACCCCAAGAGGCGACGATGTAGTCATGGCCGGACACAGAAGGCGCGAACCCAGCACAGCTGCCCTTCCCGCGCAGCGTGGGCACCGAGAACGAGACGACGCCATTGCTGCCGGCCTCGAGCACCTCAAGAGTGTCGACAGCCGCCTCTGGCACAGCGGCCATGACAAGGTGCACCACCTCTTCGCTCACGTCTTTGCCCTCCGACAGGGCGCTGACCTCGACACGCTCCTGTGGGTCCAAGCCGATCGGGGAGAGCAAGCGGCGCAACCTCTCCGGCAGGAGTTGTTGAGGCACAGGGAATGTGGCTAGGTAATCGATCGGCATGACCGAGTGTATGCAGGCGTCTGTGGCCGGGTGAGTGGCACAGCGCGCCGGACGTTCAACCCGCGCAGGGCGCCGTGCTGCAGCCCCGCCGCGCTCGGTCAGGCCGATTTCGCGCGCAAAGGTCCAGGCCACGGTCTCGCCGGACCGGGAGGGATCGTCGTGACCAACCTCACCTATTCGGTCGGCGAAACCGCTGGTGCCGCGCTGACGGCAGGGCCCCCACGCAGCTGATCCAGGACCGCCTGGAGCCGCGCCAACAGGTCATCGTAGGTCAAGATGTCGACAACGCCCTTGGAGTCGCGACGTAGCACTTCGAACTCGCGCCGCTGTGCGTCGGACAGTGTGTTGCCGCGCCCCATGATCACGATGCCCGAGGGGTTGACGATTCGGATCCTGAAGCCCGCAGGCAGCTGGGATCCGAGGAGCCGGGTCAGATAGTTCTCGCCAGTCGGCCCCCATCGGTTCAGGTGCCTCAGATAGTGCGTAACCTGACCCATGGCACCGATCAGATCGCGCATCGGCAGGTGGTGGTCGCGGTAGAGAGCCGGCAGCATGATGGGTTTGCCCATCGGCCTCTTGATCTCGATGACGTCGACATTGCCAGACGCATCGACCAGCAGGATGTCGATTCGCCGCCAGGTCGATGCGTCGGCATCCAGGAGCCTGACCTCGGTGAAGGCTTTGATGTACCTGGGATTCAGCAGCAGGATGATCTCCACGATCTCCACGATCTCCAGTTGCCACTGCGCCTCCGAAGTCCCCATCTCATTGGCCAGCATCGCTTGAAGCCGGTGCAGGGCAAGGGCGTACTTGGCGACATCGAATTGGCGAAAGGGCGCCTCGAGGTTGGGCTCGATTGCCGTTGTCCGCCTGTCGACATAGGCGTTCAGCAGCGCTTCGGCGTCGATCGCCGGCTCGGTGTACTGGCGAACCACAGTTCCGACGCGAGCCTGCACATAGCGTCGCAGTTCGTGCGGCGTCGGGAACTGTTTGAGCAACCGTTCGTACTCCGGGATCGGGATGGCTTCCGGATTCGGGCCGCCGATGACGATGCTCTCGAGACCGAGGCTCTCGATGACGCCCAGGATGGAGACCTTGCGTTCGGCACTGAACCACTTCCAATCGGGCTGCGCATCTCGGTGCAGCAGGACCGGCGTCTCGAATCCAAGGACTTCCGGCTTGAAACGGAAGTACTCACCGTCTGCGATGGCGACGGCAAATACCAATCGATCATCGTCGACCCACTGGATCTCGTCATCGCTGGCCACGCTGGCCGCCTCTTCTGCAGCGTCTTCGACGAGGTCCTGCGGCGTGAGGTGGAACGTGCCCTTTAATAGGAGTCCGTCGCCGCGCTCGAACCTCTCCCGAACCCAGCTGGTGCCATCGCGTGGTCGGTAGACGAGACGGAGCTCGTTGTCTGAAATCTCGAGCTCAACAGCAGGTTGGGGCATAGTCCATTCTCGGCCGCGGGTCTCCCTCGTAGCCAGCCGCGTCGATGTCTCCGGGGTCATCGGGAAGGGTGTTTGATCGGCTGCGGATCCCCTGGATGGCCTGTTGTCGGCCTGATCGGTGACTCGCGAGTCGTCGCGAACCTAAGGGCTGACCTCACGCGGATGAAGTTGCGATCAGTTGATTGGTAGGTTAAACACTTGCCTCGGCAACTATGACTCTTGGCCGCTTCAACCCCTACGCCAGCGGCGGCGCCATGTCCGATGCTTCTGGCAACTGCAGACAGTTTGCAGACACTAGCCTCTCCCGAAGCTAGGTTTTCCTGATAACAAGTTGCAGACGAACTTCCGAGAGGGCTGCTTCAGACCTGACCGCTTGCGGAACCTGAGCCACCAGGGCCTCACGTCAAATTCAGCGCGAGTAGCGGAAGAGGCACGCCAGGTCGCCCGCAAGGCTTTGCTCAACACTGGCTGCGGGCCTCAAGTCCCCAGACTGCCTTAGCTCAAGAGGCTGAAGAATCCTGCGAGGTGGGGCCCACAGCGCCCGCCAAAGCTAGCGCACAAAAATGCAACATACGTGAATCCTTCACAAACGCATCTCTTGATCTCCGGCTAGGCTTCGCGCACAAATCTTGTGGAGCGAGAGGATCGATGAAGATGTCGCAGAGGTGCTTGAAATGTGAGCATGTCGCAGAGCCCAATTACTCCGAAGCTGCTGTGTGCCCGAACCGCGGCGCGTTCTACGCCAAGGTTATGCAATCGGCAACTTCGATGTCGCCTGCCCCCCAGCCTGCGCCGCACTCAAGGACCTCGCGCATTGAGCCATCGCTGCTAGCTAGCACTGCGACTACCGCAGCGTATCGAGCGCCCCAGAGGATGGATGAGGGTAAGGGCTTTTCTAACAAAGGGAGTGTGATTCGTAGCGACACGCCCAATGCCGATCTCGGCTGGGTAAGACGTACTTGCACCCTCAACCAGTCAACCAACGGACGGGTGCGCATGGCAAGGATACGTCTTCTTTGCCTCCGCGCGGGAGTCACCAAGACTGAGGTAATCCTGCGTCGATATTTGAGGATGGTGACATGCTGAAAAGCATCGAAAGAATCAAGGGGCTCGGCGTCTATCAGAGTTACAGCAAGCCAGCGGGCACACAAGAGTTCGGAATCAAGAATCTCATCTACGGCTGGAATTACTCCGGGAAGACCACACTCTCCCGACTGTTCGCCCAGCTTGAGACCAAGGCGGCTAATCCCGATCTGAGCGGATGCGAGTTCACGTTTGATACTGCAGGTGATTCGATCACGGAGAAGAACTTCAATCGATGCAGTCTGTCGGTCCGCGTCTTTAATTCGGATTTCGTCCGATCAAATCTGCACTTCGATGGCGGGAGCTTCAACCCCATCCTATTGCTCGGGAAGGAATCCGAGGAAGCACAACGAAAGATCGACGAGTTGAGCAAGCGGATCAAGCGATCCGACGAGGTCCAGCGGAGTCTGAACGGCAAGGTCGAAGATCTGAAGTTGCGGATAGCGCAGACCAAAACGGACACCGCGAAGTTCATCCGCCAACACCTGAAGGTCGACCCCTATACAGCCACACATCTCGCCCAGGACGTCGTTGCAGTCGACGTCCTAGAACTCCCGGTCCTCGCGGAGAAGGAACTCGCGGATGCCACTGAACTTGCTCTGACGCCCAGTTCCAAGAGGCCGAACACGGTCGAGGAACTGCGTGCTGAACCGTCGATCGATGTTCTACACAAGGAGGCCGTCGCGGTTCTGGCGGCGATACCAAGCCTCTTCAATACCGTCAAGTACCTTGAGGAAAATCCTGCTGTTGAACGTTGGGTCAAAGAAGGCCTGGCCCTGCATCCCGGGTCGGGACCGTGCGAGTTCTGCGGCAACGACTTGTCTCAGGATCGCCTCGCAGCGTTTCGCGCGCACTTTTCAAAGGATCTGTCGGATCACAATGAGCGGGTTAACGGTCTCCTTGCGCGTGTGAAGGTGGCCGCCTTCAGCCTAAATTGGCCCAAGCCAGCTGAACTCAACGCCCAGTTTCGCGAAGCCTACGCCGCAGCCACCGAAGCACTGCCCAGTGCCATAGATGCATTCAACCGGGCGGTGAGGAATCTCGCTGATGAAGTGCAACGCAAGGCAGACGATTCCCGCAAGTCCATGATGCCCGCACCGTTGGCCGCTGGCCTGGAAAAGGACATAAGGGACGCGGCTTCGGCGGTCAACCTCCTCATCAAGCAGAACAATGAATTGGCCGCGAACTTCGAGAAGGCCAAAGCTGATTCGTTGAAATTGGTTCGATACCACTACGTCCAGCAGTATGTGGACGATCAGGTTGCCACAGGCCTGGAGCAACAGAAGACGAGGCTCGCCAAGCGCTCTGATCGTCTGAAGGCCTATGCCGCAAGACTCCGACCTGAGATAGACCACCTGCAGGCACAGATCAGTAAAGCACAACAAGGTCGAGAAAAGATCAACGAGCGCCTAGCGTCCATGCTGGGTAGTGAGGCAATCCAGATCCAGGTCGTCAAGGATGGGGCAGGTCAGGATCGATTTCAGTTGGTTCGGAAGACGGGAGCCATTGCCAAGAATTTAAGCGACGGCGAGCGAACGGCTGTTGCATTCTCGTACTTCCTGACAAAGTTGCAGGAGATTAAGCCAGCGGAATTCAAGGAGACAATCGTCTACATCGACGATCCCATCTCAAGCCTCGACGCCAATCACATTTTTCAGGTGACCGCGGCAATCCGAGCACTCTTCTTCGAGCAGCAGGACAAGAACTCTCCTTGGCAGACGCGATGCCAACAACTGTTCATCTCCACGCACAACTTCGAGTTTTTCAACCTGCTCAGGGAGATCAAGCCAGCTACAAGCAAGGCAGGCGCGCGGCTATTTCTAATCAGAAGGATTGCCGAGAAGTCTTCAACCCTGGAAGACATGCCTGCGTCTCTCGCACGCTACCAGTCCGAGTACCACTTCCTGTTTGAAGTCATTCACCGCTTCCACAAGGCGCCCGATAAGACTGTCCACGAAGTGCTGATGTTGCTGCCGAACGCCATGAGGCGTTTCATCGAGCTCTACACCTACTCCAGACTTCCTGGGCCAAAGGACTCGGAACAAGTCGATGAGCGCGCCGAAATTCTGTTCGGCGTGGAGCGTGCGAAGCGAATCCTAAAGATCGTCCACTACTTCAGTCACGGCAATACGCTTGACCGACTCGCATTGCAGCCACCCAGGCTTGACGATATGTACGACTTTCGAACTTTGTCACCGATCGACTTTGAACTGCTCGCGCGTGATCTTCTGCAAGCGGAATTGGGTATCACGATGGAGAGCTTCGGCCCGGGAAAGGATGGCGGGATCGATTTCCGCTTCTCCATGGCGGACCAGGATGTGGTGGTACAGGCCAAGCATCATGTGGAGGGTGGGGCGAGAAGCCTTCTCCGGGCCGCGACTAAAGAGGACTCAAAAGTTCTGAAGCTGGCTCCGAGCCGGTACATCCTCGTGACGTCTCTCTCTCTAACCCCAGAACTGAAACGCAAAGTTCTGCAAGCGATGCCGTCCACGCCGGTCCGTGAAGAAGATGTGATAGGTCGCGAGGACCTGAACAACTTCCTGGGCCTCCATCCAGATGTGCTTCGTCAGCATTTCAAACTTTGGTTGACCAGTACTGAGGTCCTTGAGCGAATTTTGCACAGTGCGGTCTACAACCGAACCGACGCTGAATTGGCCCGCATCAGGCAACTTGTTCCCAAGTTTGTGCACAACGCCAGTGTGGCCGAGGCAGAGACGATCCTGGAAGATCGTGGCGCGCTGATCATTGCGGGCGAGCCAGGCGTCGGAAAGACCACCCTCGGTCGAATGTTGCTCTGGCTCCACATGGAGCAGAACTGGAAGGTCTTTGTCGTGGACGATCTGCAGGAGGCCATGGCAGTCAGCACGGCCGGCGAGAAGCGACTGATCTTTCTCGACGATTTCCTGGGTCAGATCAGCCTGACCAACGAACTGCTGGGAAAGGTCGATCAACGTCTGCCGGTTTTCTTGGATCGACTTCGAAACAACAAGGATCTTCGTTTTATCCTGACCACGCGGCTGTATCTTCTCAACCAGGCGCAGATCCAATCGGACAAGCTCTCATCGCCAAGAGTGGCGGCGAGCGAGATGGTGCTGAACGTCGGGGTATATACGCGGATCATCAAAGCCAAGGTCGTCTTCAACCACATTTATTTCTCAGATCTGGTCGAAGAAGAGAAGGCCAAACTCCTTGAGGGCGACTTCTTCCTCAACATGATCGACCACCGGAACTTCAGCCCCCGTTTGATCGAGTTGCTGACTTCCGCGGACTACTATGCAGTGGGCGACGATTCCGTCCAATCAACGGTTTTGCGCGTTCTCAACAACCCCGCGGAGTTGTGGGAGCGGCCATATCGATCGCACTTGAGCGCGGATGCACGATGCCTGTTGTGGGCCATCTTCTTCACCGGCTACTACATCGGAGTAGACCTCTGCTTCCAGTTGTTCAAGCGCTTAGCCCTAAACGCAGGCTACCAAGTTGCCCCGTCAGACGCGCTTGCCCGTTTCCGTACAGGTCTGAAGGAGTTGAGCGGGTCCTTTGTGCTGATCGGAGACCAAGAGATTTCCTTCGCCAATCCTGGCATTCGAGACTTCTTGAGCAAGGTCTTCATCGACGACCATTTGCTTCCAGTTGTCGTCCTATCTGTGTCGACGATGGCCGAGTTTCGAAGCGCCTGGATCTTCTTCAGAACAAACATCGCCGTGTGCCGCAATCAATTTGATGGCCATGATCGGTGGATTGCAGCGATGAGCCGCATTCAAGGGCACAGGAGAACGACTGCGATCGAATCGCTGCGGTACATCTTGGAGATGATTGAACATCTGCCCGGTCTGCACATCCAGAACCTCCTTGACGGGGTAGTCAGTGATTTGGCCTTGCAAGGAATCGAACCCAGAGATCACTACGATTGTCTGTTTTCTTTACGGCAGCTGAAGCGGCTCATACCTCGGACGGATGAGGTTCTTGATCTGACCCGCGAGGCCTTGACTACCGCAGCGTCGAACATGCTATCGAGGGCTGGCGATGACTTGGCCATCGAGAACATTTCCAGCATTGCTAGTGCACTTGAACTCCTTGCTGATCAAGACATAGTTCGGAGCGCGGCGGCCGACGCTCTGCGAAGCTTCATTGCTGGCATGGAGGAGAAGCTCGCGGACGTCTCGTCCAGCCAGGAACTCGACTCACTTAGCGAGGAACTTTCTTTTGCGACAAAGACGTATGGCGTTCCCGTCGATGCTGCGCTGACGCTCGGCATTCAGAAGCGCCGAGAATCTCTTGTAGAGCGGGAAAGCGAAGAAGACAGCGATCCTTACCAGCAGGCTGGCCCGCAGGATGCGGCTAGTGACATTTCGGATGTCGAAATCAAATCGATGTTCGCTCTAATGGCCGACGACCAGTCACCGAGTAGGGGTAGATCGGAGGATGCCGTTGGCTGAAAGTCTCAGCGCGCACGATGTGCTTAGTTCTGCCTCGCCAGATCAAGCACTTCTGGACAGAATCGTATTGAAGGAGAAGCAGGTCTTCGACGGGCTATCGCGCTTTGACCAACCTCGTCCACGCTTGCGTGGCTGGACAATCTGCGCACGATTGAAGAATGCATAAATCTGCAGACGGTAGATTGGCCCGACGACGACTTCAGCGCGCGCTTGTTTGAGATGCCCGTTGCAGGCCTTGTCTATGATCTCGCGCCGTTGATGGATTGGCACGCTCGCCTCACGGAGCGATTTTCCGCACCCTTCGCCAACCGGTTCCGGCAACTGATGCTGCAGGCCAGCTCAATGGCGACTTCGTTTCGTTCTCAAGGCATTGGTGAGGTGGCCGATGCAATGCACAACCTCGCCTCCTTGATTGACTATCTGCAGTTGCGTCGCCGCCACTTTGTCGCGCTCCTGCATGTACTGCCCAAGGCCTGCCGCGGCACCGTCTGCATGGGCCCCCTGGATGCCTTGACCGTGATGTTGCCAATCGTGGAGTTCATGGGAATCCCGATGATGAGTGCGCATGGCGGACTGATGGCGAGGCTGGCGCGTGAAAGTCTCGGTCTGCCCGTCAAAGGCGGCGTGGAGATACCGATGCTGGACCCTGGCTTCTTGGAGCCAGAGCGATCCCGAATTGACGAGATTCGCTGGCAGGAGGAAGGCTACAAGCACTTCTATGCTATGCGGGGGACCCTGCGGTCGGACCGGCTGTTCTCGGCCGCGGAGTTGCGCAATGACATTGCGACGATTGAGGCCGCCTATGCGGAGTTCGACCTCGCCGGCAGTGACTTCGCAATCGCCGCAGCGCTCGTGCGCAGGCTGTCGCGGCAGTGCGTCGTACACGACTTCTGGGTGGAGATTGCACCAGGCATGCTCGAGGCGATGCTCGATGCGGCGAAGGCCCCTTCCGTGTTGCGCGCGGCGCTCCTGCGCCCGGCTTCGAGCTACATGGAGGGGTTGTCGAGCTATGCGCCGTTCGTGCAATTGGACGGCATGCTGCGCTCGACGGTCACCCTGTTGAGTCGCTTCATCTACAACTGGCGTGCTCGCACACTGGACAGCCGCAAGAGGTACCAGATCCGCACCGGCTTCATCTTCGAAACCGTGGTGAAGGACAGACTGACCGAGCAAGGGTTCGCGGTCCAGGAAGTTAAGCGCATCAACCGACGCGAGTTCGACGTGGTCACTGTATTGGAAGGCGTCGTCTGGAACGTTCAGTGCAAGAACAACTTTGTAGATCTGGCTACCGTCGATTCCGACGCCCGGCGATTTGCCCGCTACAACCGCGCGCTCATCAAGGCCTACGAGAAGGCCCTCGACAAGGAGCGCCGACGAGAGCATCTACTCCAAGCCAGACTCTCGATCGCCCACGTCCAACACATGGTCGTTACGCGCTTCCCGGTCGTGTGCGACAACCCTCGCATCGTCCCCTTTAGCCGGATCGACGAGTTTGTGTCGCGAGCACGAGCGTTGCTGGCTTAGACCGCTAGTCCTTGACGCACCTGGCGGTGTGTAGCTCCGTTCTGGGTGAATTCCTGCGAGCGGCGTGAGCATCAAGCCTTAAAAGGCATGGACCGCCGGTTCGGCGTTCTTGCCCATCGGTCTGCGGTGCGAGTGGGTGGTGCCGCGCGAGTCGTTCTGCGCCTGCAGGGTGAGGCACAGTACGGGTTTGGAGGTGTCACGCTCATGGATCGTGGTTCAAATAGCTCGCCGTGGCATCAAGTCACGCGAATTGCCTGGCTTAGTGGCGGACTCGTTGCGGTCAGTCAGCCCGGCCCGCTCGTGAAGATTTTTGCAGGCGTGGGCAATCACGTCCTGCTTGCTCAGTTCAACTTGCGCGCATATCCGGAACTTGTCGGTGCCTTACGTCATTTCGGGTACACGGTGCTCGGAATGACGTTCATCACGTCCACCGACGAGGCTTCGGGATTGGCGTCCCCGCAGTTCTTCGCTCAATCGTTTGAAGGCGTATGGCGCGCCAAGGATGCGCAACAGAACTGGCGGCGAATTGCGTTCCACGCTGGCCACAAGGACATGATGCTGCTATCCGATGTCGCTGCGCGGATTGCTTCGGGTCTGAGTTCCGGTCAGACGAGACTGCAACACTTGTGCCAGGCCTACGCGGTCCAGCTTCGCAGTCAGGTTCGATCGCTACCATTCAAGGCCCATACCCGGTTCAAGGATACGAACTCTCCGACTGTGTACCTTGCGATTCATGCCATGTTCTGGGAACTGGCGGTCTTGCGGGACACTTTGGCAGAGTTTGCCGCTCGATTCGCTTTTGAACTCACTGGCATTGCCACTATGCGTGGCCTGGTTGGAAGCCTCAAGAAGCGCGACGCGGCTAACGAACTTCGAGACGAGTTGCTTGAGGCGTCGAGCGAACACAATCTTGGCTGGTTGTCTTCGTTCTCAGCGTATCGAAATCTGTTCACCCACGGAGCGCCCTTGCAAGACGCAGCGGGTGTGTCATTCGCTGTCCTGGACAACGAGGTGTTGAAGGATGGCGCTGCGGTCCCAATTATCTACTACCCTCTCCCCGCTGACGCGGCAAACCTCTCGCGAAAAAGATCGGCTGGACCGCTGTACGAGAGCTTTGCAGAGCTTATTGGTTCGATCTCAGATAAGCGGCCCACCAAGAACATCGAGCCGGATGCGCTCGACTATCTTGCTGTAACGTTCGATCGCTTGGCAGGGCTCGCCCAGAAGCTGCTACGTTCATCACCTGTGGCTCCTGACGACATCGTGTTGACAGAGGCGGACATTGTCGGAGAGATCAGGGTCGATGGAAGCTAACTCGCTCCTCTATGGTCAACACTCTCGCTGACGCTTCCTGAAGGTCGTGCACCGTGACCAGACCTGGCAGCCGCTTTCGCTGTTGCGAGGCATCAGCTATTCAATTCTGGCCCGCCGCCGGTCTTCCGCGACAAGGTAAACGAGACGCTTTGCGATCACCTCGGCTCGATCCTCCTGGAATAGATCTTCAATGGGGTAGTCGCCGCTGCTGAAGCCGCCGTACTCGACATCTATGTACCAAGCGTCCCCGTTGCGCAGCGAACCCGCCACAGAGCAGATCGCGCTGGCGATGGACTTGTAGATCACGCTTGTGCCGATCTCCTCGTCGCCGCAGCGCACCTGACCGACGTAAACGAAGTCTTCCAGCTTCCCGATACTCAATGTGAGTTGCATGAAATTGCCTCCAAGCGCGAATGTAGCAAGCCCCCAGCGCCTACCGCGCCCCTGGGTCGCTTAGTCCATGTCCGCACACAGGGGCGACTTGCAGCATCTCGCGTCTATGGCCCCCCCAATCCGCTTTCGCTGCGGTGCGCCCGCCGGTTCAAGCGACTACGTCCGCGAGATGGTGAGACTACGGAAGGTTCGTCGTCGACTATCCAACACACTGGCTTACGCCGGATCCCTGCGCTGACGGAGTTTCGAGAGCGAAGCCTCTCGATTTCGTATCGGAGCGGATTGCAGCAGCGCAAGCCAATCTCGCCAGCACCTATTGCGAGATACGAGTGCGGCATAGATGATCCCAATATGGATCATCCCGCAAGCCCCTATGTCGTGCGTCACGTCGAAGTGGCGCCCCGGACATCGCTATCGGATTTGGTCCTCGCTTGGGCAAATGACGCCGAGACCAATGAGCCACGCTGGATCATGGAGCTTGGAAGGGATCGCCGTGGAGCACAGTGCCGATGCCGCTGCCCGAGTTGCGGCGCTTCCCTGACCGCTGTCAATGCGGCCAAGGATAAGTATTTCACGCGTCCACATTTCCGGCATCCGAGCGGTCTGCCGCGCCATGAATGCCTGATCCTGGCCGCTAGGTCGGCGGCGCTGCGACAACTTCTTGAAGAAGGGTTGATCGATCTGCCGCAGCGCAAGGTATCGGGTAAGTTCGTCGGACTGAGCGGTGAGCGGTACGAGGTGTGGCGAACCGCGCCGCCGGCGCGCGTGCGGGTCTCGCACGTTACCTACCAGGATCAGACGCTTGCCGTGCTCACCCTGGACGACGGGCGCACCCTTCGCGTTCGGCTCACCGGCGTGTCCGCGACCATGGATTCGGTCAGCGGAGCAGACGGGCAGGGCTTGCCGACCATCTTCCTGGACATTTCTGATCCGGCCATTGCTGGCATGTCCCCGGACGATTTGCGTCAACGGCTAACGCTCGTCAACAGCTCAATCAGGTGGTGCGCCCACTGGGACGATGCGGTATTGCAGGAAGACGCCGATCGATCGGCTCAGGACGAGGCGGAAGGCTTCCTGGATAGTCAGCCCGAAGGGATCGACCTCCCCGACGACCTGCCGCCAGCACTCAGGCGAGAGACCTTGCTGCATCTCGAGGTCAAGCGGATCCTGGCGGAATCGACGCGCTTCATGGTCCCCGAGTTCGACGTCTCTGTGCAGGTTGAGCACCTCGAGAGGAATTGGCGCTTTCCGGCGCAGTGGGCCGACATCACCGACGTCACGCTGGAGCGGCGATACGGGCGCATCATTCCCGACCTGACCTGCGCCATCAGAACGCCGATCGAACTGGAATCGCAACCCCTTCTCGTCGAGGTCACCGTCACCAATGCCATCGGCGACGAGCGAATGGAGCGAATCCGCTCGATGGGCGCGCCGGCCGTGGAGATAGATCTGAGCAAGTTCGGGGGGCGCGTCTCGCGCGAAAGCCTCCGTGAACTCGTAGTCGAGCGGCTAGATGCGAAGCGGTGGCTCTACCTGCCCATGGCCGACGAAAGGCGGGCCGCGTTGCTGGCGGATTTGCATACGCTCTACCAGGAAGAAGTTCTGCGCGAGCGGAAAAAGCGCGAACGCGTAGAGCGCGTCCTTGCCCGATCGATCGAGCAAGTGGCGTCAGCATACCTGGATGCGGTCACCGCTCACCTCGATGCGCGGATTGCTGCTGGGAGAGACTGGAATTCCGCGGACGCTCAGTCAACGCTCAGCATGACAGCCGAACGGCTCGCTGATGCCGTGGATTGCATGGGTATTCACGGCTACCCCGAGGCTGGGGACTCGGACCTTGTGGGCGAGAAGGAAATCGTCTCGCGCATCCTGTCTATCCAGTTCGACAGGGGCGTCGGCTACGACCTCGCCACCGGATTTCAGGTGGTGAATTCAATTCAGCAAATGAAAGGCCCGCGTGGGCGCGCGCAAGCAATCGTTGCGCTAATTGCGATCCGTGCGTACAAGCCGCGCCAAACGGAAGCGCAGCAAAAGAAGATCAAGGAGTGGGCGCAGGAAGTACGCGACAGCGTGGACGCAGGCGAGGAGAAATATCTGCGAGACGGTCGCTACGACCGCATCCTGTCACTCCTCTTTCCGGAGATGGCCCAGAGTTTGGCCGACCCAATCAAGTCTGGAAAGCGCTTGCCAACCTCGGATGTCGCGCGATCGACCGCCGCGGTCGCCGAAGTAATCGTTTCGCGCGAACCCAATGAGCGAAACTTTTGGCTGCGCGGCCCCGCGCTGGAGGCCTGGAAGGCCGCCAATCCAGAAGCGGCGAGGGCATTCTTTAAGCGTACTCACTGAGTCTTTGGCCTTGCCTCACGTCTGTTGGGGCAACTCGAACTCGACTGTCGACATCAACGAGAGATCCGGTGACCGTCACGCTAGCGGATTCGCGGAGTCGCCCGACCTGTTCAGTTCTGCGCCGTGCTCTCCTCTGCGAGGCCCGCAGCAAGGGACCCCGTTCAGTTCACTCCGGGCGCGGTGCCGCTGGTCGAGAGACGTAGGTCAGTAGGTCAGCATTTCCAGCCCAGAGGGTCTGCAGTCCGGTCGTGAGCAGCCACTGCGTAATGCACCTTCGGTTGTCCGCTAACGCTGCGGTCTTGCCGCGCGGCGGCTGATCCAGGCGGTCCGAAGGGGGCGGGGAGCACCCGTATGGCGTGCCGTTCGAAATTAGCTGGCGAGGGCCCGCCAAGCGCCGTGCGAAGTTTGATGATCGAGAGGCACGAGCGATGGCTAGTACTATCGACCTCAAGTTGAGACGGCGCTTGCTGCAGTTCCGGATGAACGCGTCAGGCGACAGAAGTCGGCGCTGCGCGGCCCTTGGGATGTTCGATTCGCGAAGCTACAGCTGTCTGCCCCACTCTAGGGATGGCGCCAGTTCCTAGCCAACACGCGCAACTGACATCGGTCAGGTGGCGCACAGGGTAACTTGCAGAAGTCGTTAAGCTATGCGGACTTATCGATTTGGAAAGTCACTATGGCTCAGACTTACGCACAGCTTCAGAAACAGATCGCAGCGTTGCAACAGAAGGCCGACGCAATTCGCGCGAGAGAAGTCGATGGGGTTATTGATCGCATCAAAGTTGCGATCTCCCACTATAAGTTGACTCCCGAGCAGTTGTTCGGCGGCAAGGCACCCGCGAGGAAGATGGTCGCTACGAGTAGCCAAAAGGCTTCCCGTAAGACTGCGAAAAGGAGCGAGACGAAGAAAGTCGGTCGAATCTCGTATAGCGACGGCAAAGGCAACACCTGGGGTGGCTGGGGCAAGCGACCGAACTGGCTGCGGGAAGCATTGGCAGCAGGCGCGCCTCTGGAGAGCTTTCAAGTTGGTGCATCGACGGTGAGCTCCGCCAAAACGGCGGCAAAGAAGACTGCGCAGAAGCGCCGTCCTTCGTCGGTGCTTTACAGCGATGGGTCGGGGAAGTCGTGGACGGGCCGCGGGCCTCAGCCGCGTTGGCTCAAGGAAGCTATCGCTGGGGGCAAGTCGCTGGCGGATTTTCTGACTCCCTGACTCCCTGAATCAATGCCTGCACCGCCGAGCCGGCTGGCCGAGTTCACCCTCGACACGGCGACGGCTATGTTGACGGCCCCAGAGCATCCATAGGCGACAGGCCGCCCTAAAGGCTAGATTGATGGCGGGTTTTTGAATCGCGCCGATTCTCCGGGACTGGTCTCGAGAGACAGTCCGCTGGCAAGGCGCCGTCCAATTCGCGAATGAACGGTGTGGCGGCCCGGACAGAGCTGTGACTACGATGTCCCCATCGTGGCGGAGCGGGGCGCCGCGACCTTCGGTGCCGGCGTCCGAGGTCTCGTTCGGACTTGCTCAACAAGATCCCGCAATACCTCGTGGGAGGCGCGCACGCTGCGACGGTGCGGCAGCCGGTAGGGCGCGAACACCCGGATTGGCAACTTCTGAAGCTTGCTTCGTAGATTCGACAGGTGCACAGGCGACCACTTGATAGAAGCCCCATCTGCGTCGTCATCGTGCGCTGGGGCGCGTTCATCTCCGACAGCAGGGCGGTCTCTGTCCGCTTCGTGACGCTGACGATGGCCGTCCCATCCTCGTGCCAGTAGTTCTGCAGCACGTAGATCCAACCAGCTTTCGCGCTCAGCCGTGGCGCGACCACGCAACCGGGCAATACCGGTGTAGATTCGCTGGACCGGCCATACGCCACAGGCCTGCAAGATCGATCAGCGTTTGCAAGCGCACTGGCTAGAATTCCCGCCGCCGCGCGTCTAAGAAAGCTCGTCTTTCGGTCGCGGTTCCTCGACATTCACGCGCCGCTCTCGCCTGCGTTCGCAACGCCAAGCGATGACTCCATCAATCAACCGTTCCACTCAATGACAAAGACCTACGCGCAACTCAAAGCCACCATTGCCAAACTCGAAAAGGAAGCGTCCACGCTACGAGCGGCCGAGACGACCAAGGTGGTTGCGCAAATCAGGCAATCGATTGCCTCATTTGGCCTGACCGTAGAGCAGCTCTTTGGCCGCGGGGCCGAGGCGTTGAAGGCAGCCGCCGGCAAGGCGCTTGGTGGTGGAAGGTCAACCAAGGCACCAGGCAAGGCAGCGCGCAAGGGCGCAGGTATCCCCAAGTACCGTGACCCTAAGACCGGCAAGACCTGGACGGGCTTCGGTAAGGCGCCGAACTGGATTGCTACGGCTCGCAGTCGTGACAAGTTCCTCATCGACCAATCGGGTGTCGATGCAACTTCGGCGGTTGAGGAGGCTGTGGCACCTGTCGTCGCCGTAGCGAAGAAGGCCCCTCGCAAGACCCGCACTGTTGCTGCTCCGGTGAAGAAGTCGACTCGTGCCAAGAAGGCTGTTCCCGCTACTGCCTCGGCTCCCGAGGTCAAGGCTGAGAAGCCAGTTGCGAAGAAGGTTGCCGCCAAGAAGAGCGCTTCTTCGAAGAAGGCCGCGCCGACAAAGAAGAAAGTGGTCGCACCGAAGGCTGCAAAGGCCCCCAAGGTTGCTGCGAAGGCCACCAAGAAAGCTGCCGGCAAGGCTGTCAGGTCACAGCCTGCTGCCAAGACACGAAGCCCGCGCGCAACCACGAAGGGTGCGGCACCCGTTGTGACATCCGCCGCGCCGGAGACGACTGAGACCGGCGCGGCTGCGAGCTGAGTCCTCCGTCAGCCTGTCTAGGTTGAAGAGGCAATTTGATCGGGCCGCTTTGCGGCCCGATTCTTTTGGCGACAGATCGGCAATGACTGGACCGCGCCAGACGGTCACAGAGTTGTGAGTCACTAGCTTCATCGAAGGATTTGCTTGATAGTCGCACCGCATTTTTGGTCCAGCCTTGCCAAGTGGAAATGGGCGACTCCGACGGGGCCTCATTTCAGAATCGCCTTCAGCGCCGCGACCGTGGAGGCGCCACCGAAGCGTTCGTTCTGGAACTTCTGGTAGCCAGAAGAGACGTCTCTAGCGGCCCTGATTCAGCCGCTGCAGCCCCAAGATCGTCAAGTAGGCGAAGCCTCTGTGATCGAGCGCCACGAGGCCGTTCGATGTCAGGCGGCCTGAGCTCAAATTTACGCTTCTGCTTTCGATTTCTTTTGGCGTGGTGGCCAGTCTTTCGAGGGTGCGCCATTGGTCGGCGTTGAGCCGAAGCTTTCCTGCCTGTGCAGGCCTTTCAGGCTGCGCTATCAAGTCCAACATGGTGAGCTTCTCAGACGCATTGGGCAGCGATGCGAAGAATGGATATCCCGAAGGCGACCATGATGGTGGCGACCGCCACTACCTTCATCCATACGCGTTCCTCCGATTCACGCTTGAGGCCGCCTAGCGGAGCAAAGAACGTGCTTCTGTCATGACGCTCTGGCTTGTCGGTCCACCAACCCATACTGGTGTCGTGATCGTTTTGCATGGCGCCGATTGTGTAGTACTTTGGTTTGTCGTCTGCTGTGATGCAGACCGAAAGCCATCGAGGCGCAAACTAGTTCACGCTGCCGTCACTCGACTCGCAGTGAGGGGTAGGCCAGAAGTGACCGTAGCTTGATCGGCGGAGGGCTCGGTCGCATCTGAAGACGGATCAAAGGCTGATCCAAAGACAAGTGTCCGGCGGCTGGAAACGCCGCCGGACCGGGACCGCCGTCATGCTGCGTTTGCCTTCGAGAGGCTGCGATTGCCTACGTGAGAGGCGCACCGGAAGACCCGCCTCAACATTACGCCGCTTTGGCCCGTTCGACCAGCACCCTTCATCGCATCGCCGGTTTTAGTCAGGCGGGACAGGGAGGAGGGGGTGACGCAGCCTACGCCGTGACGTGGATGATCTGTACCGGTCCGATTCCCGAATAAACCGTCTTGCCGGTCTTCAACTCGACAACCGTCCAGCGATCACCCGGGGTGATCTTGTAGTCGCCCGGTTCGAGCGCTAGTTCGATCTCCTCGTGGACATCCGGCCCGAGCCAGGAAGGGGTGCGAAGAACGGACTGGGAGCGGTCGCAGGCGAAAAGATCGAGTGTCTTGCTCACTGACATTTCGGCGCACACACGAGGTGATTCTTGCCGAGGAAGCGCTTCGAGGTCATGGACGTTCTGAGGGCGAACTTGCCGCACTTGAAGCACGACATCATCGATTCGGCGCGCGGGGTGGTGATGATGGATCCCTGCGACTTCTTGACGTAGCGCAGGCCATCTTGGGAGAGCTGGGAGTCGGCCATGGGCGCAAGATTTTACCCGGGTTCAATGGACGGCGAAACCTGAAGGACATCCGAGTGTCTGGCACGGGTGTGGCAATAAGAGAAATGCGACCCTCGCGCTCAGGCGCGGCTGAGGAATAGACCGTCTGCCCGCTCCTCGGCGCGACGAGCGTGTCCGCGCGTTTTTGGGGTCGCCACGCTGAATGCGAGGCGCGGCTATGCCCAGCAAGCAGGGCAGAGGCCGCCACCCCACTTCATTGTGCGGTTGTCTTGGCCTTTCGCGCTTCGACCTTCGCTTGTGCAGCCGCCGCAGCCTTGCCGCCGGCCGCTTCAGGATTCACTTCGCTATTGTTTGCTTCGTCTCCTTTCGGCCACTTCATCATGCCCTGCGGCTTGGACGTGGCCCTATTCTGAGCTGCAACGGCCGCCTTGCCGCCACTGCCTTCAGGATTGAATTCTGAGCTATTGGCCCCATCGCTCACAGGTGTCTTCACCTTGCCTTGAGGGCGGGCATCCACCTCGCCCTGGGCGCGGACTTGTCCCTTGCTATTCGTAATGGGTTGCTGCTCCGAGGACGCGCTTGTCGGATTCTGAGCATAGGCGGCCGCCACGAACAGGGTGGTGGTCATTGCCAGGAAGAGTTTGTTCATTGCATCTCCTTGCGAGCTGGAATCGACGCGACTGGTCGTTCGTCAGCATCTCAACCATATCTCCAATGTGTGGTCATCTGGGTCGAATGGTTTCTCAAGCGGTGATCGAGCTGAGGTTGAGAGCGAACCGGGGAAAAATCGTCTCTGAGCACTGCTCGCTGGTGAGCGTGATGTGATGACCTCCTCGGCCTTCGAGGGAATCAGCACATTCATGGCGCGCGCCGCGCCATGCTCGTTGACAGGGGTCGAAGAGTAGAAGTGCAAGGCTCAAGGGGTGCGCAAAGAATATGTACAGGTGTCGGACTTCTGATCGGCCCCGGTGTCCCGTACAGGTCGAGGGATCTCGCATGCCTCCAAGCGCACATCGATCCAACCACGTAGGCTGTTGATGAACGCTATTCCCTCCGCACACCTCAAATCCTCAAGTCGAACGATAGCTTCCGAGATTCTTCCGGCTGCGAGTGTGTGTGCACGACCGATTCCAGGCAGCAGTCCACTGGACAGCGGCGGCGTGACCCAGCGTCCTGCGATCTTCACGGCCACATTGCCGCGCGTGAATTCCGTGACCTCCCCGGCTTCGTTCCAGAGAAGAGTGTCGAACACGTCTTCGGCAGGAGCGAAGCCGTCGTAGTGCGCACGTCGGGTGGTCTTGTGGCGCACGAATTCGTCCTGGGCCACGCGCAGAGGCGTGCGCGCGAGGCGCACACGTGCGATCCCCTTATGGTCGGTCATCGGTGCAGCCTGCGCTTCGAATCGACCATCGGCATGAAGCAGCAGACGCGCGCGGCGCACACCCTGGATCGGTTCCGAGAAGAGTCGATCCAGGGCGCCAAGGGCAGCTCTGCGATCCCACGGATAGCCGAAGTGTGCGGCGCTGACTGACATTCGCGTCAGATGGGCTTGTGCGTTTCGGGCAACGCCATTCTCGACGCGCAGAGTCTCCAGCAATTGAAACGGTGCACTTGCCCGCCGAACGAATGCTGCCTTGTGGCCCCACTCGGCCCACTCTCCCTCGAAGCCGGCATCGATGGTGATGCCACTCCCGATGCCGCAACGCACGTTGGAAGCCCGGTTGATCTCGAGCGTTCGTATCGCCACGTTGAAAGTCGCTGACCCGCCCGGCCGAATGACGCCGACCGCACCGCAATAGACGCCGCGCGCGTCGGGCTCTAGGGTTCTAATGGTGCGCATGGCCTGTACCTTGGGCGCGCCAGTCACAGAACCGCAAGGGAAGAGCGCGGCGAATATGTCGGTCAGCGTGGCGCCAGGCCGAGTTTTCGCCGTGACATCGCTGGTCATGGACCAGACCGTCGGCAAGGCCTCGGTATGGAATAGGCGGGGCACCGCAACGGTATGCAGTTCGGCAATGCGTGAGAGGTCGTTGCGGATCAGGTCCACGATCATGACGTTTTCAGCACGCTCCTTCACGCTGGCGCGCAAAGCGGCGACGTTCTCGTCATCCTGCTTCTGATTGGTGCCGCGCGGTGCTGTGCCCTTCATCGGGCGGGCCATGATGCTCCCGTCGGTTCGCCAATCGAAGAACAGTTCGGGAGAGACGGAAAGCACCTGCTGTGCGCCGGTATCGACATACGCTGCGTAGGTCTCCGGCTGAAAGCGCTGCAGCGCTGCGAAGAGATCGAGTGGCGTACCGTCTTGAAGGGTACCTCGCATCCGGGCCGTGTGATTGACCTGGTAGACCTCGCCCGCAGCGATGCGTCTGTGGATGTCAGCGATTGCCGCCCGTGTGCCCGCTTCCTCCAGTGAAGTCTGCCAGTCAACCCGTGCGGGATCGGGAGCATTCGTCGGCCAAGGAAGCAGCTTCTCGAATACGCCAAACCACGCAAGGGGGCCGGGGTGCAGCGGGTGTACTTGCAATGCCGGGTCGAACGCCGGCGCGGCCTCGTAGCGCACGAAGCCCACGCACCAGCGACCTTCTTTTGCACGCTCGTGCACTGCGTCGAGCAAGTCGCGAACTTGCTCCAACGAATCTGCGGCGAGAACTTCAACAGGTGCAGAAAACGCGCCTCGCAGGGGCGGCGTGCTGGGGCAGGGAGAGATGAAGTCGATCAGGACCTGCACGGACATGTGTGCTGTCGGGATGCGATCACTGTGCTGACAACGCCGCCTCGGTGTGTCCGGTCATTGCGCTTGAAGGAAAGTGCGACGTCACAGTTTCGATCTCCAGGTTGTCGATGAGCCGCGTGTTGCCCAGCCGTGCTGCCGCCAGAACGACCAGCGGATCACCGCCGTCAGGCATCTGCAGATCCGACCTGCGCCGGATCGCCACATAGTCGGGCTGCCAGCCGCGCCCCCGCAGCAGCGCCATCGCCCTGGTCTCGATCACATCGAGGTTGGTGATTCCATCCCTAACTGCCTTCGCGACGAGAACGAGGGTCTGCGACAACTGCCGCGCTTCGCCGCGCTCGTCCTTGCTGAGATAGCCGTTGCGCGAGGACAGTGCGAGGCCGTCGTCCGCCCGATGCGTGTCGACACCGACCACGTCGATCGGCAGTGCGAACTGGCGCACCATGTGCCGGATCACCATGAGTTGCTGGTAGTCCTTTTTGCCGAAGATCGCGAACTGCGGCTGCACGCACGAGAAGAGTTTCATCACCACCGTGCAGACACCGGTGAAGAATCCGGGGCGGAAATGGCCTTCAAGGATGTCTGCCAGCGCCGGGTCCGGATGCACCTTGCAGGTCTGCAGCTCGGGATAGAGCGCTTTCTCGTCGGGCGCGAAAAGCACATCGCATCCGGCGGCGCGCAGCTTCTCGCAGTCGCTCTCCCAGGTGCTGGGGTAGGTGTCGAAGTCCTCGTGCGGAAGGAACTGCAGCCGATTCACGAAGATGCTCGCTACAGTCACGTCGCCCAGCTTCCGGGCCTTTCTAACCAGCGAGATGTGGCCGTCGTGCAGGTTGCCCATGGTCGGCACGAACGCAGTGCGGCGATGACCGCCAAGGAGTTCGTGAAGTTTGGGAATTGTCCTTGCGATGTGCATGCGGATTGGAAAGACTCTGAAAAGGGGAAGGAAGGGAAGGGCGCTACCACGCATGGAGGCTGTCATCGGGAAAGGTGCCGTCCTTGACCGATTGCACATAGGCCCGCAGGGCCTGTTCGATGCCATCCGAGCCGGCCATGAAGTTGCGCACGAACTTCGGCGGCTTGCCGAGGTTGATGCCGAGCATGTCGTGCATCACGAGCACTTGGCCCGCAGTGCTCCGGCCAGCGCCGATGCCGATCGTGGCGCAGCCTGCGAGTTCACCGGTGATCCTTGCGGAGAGCGCCGCAGGGACCATCTCGAGCACGAGCATCACCGCGCCTGCGTCCTGCAAGGCACGTGCATCGGCCTGCAGGCGTGCCGCGGAGGAATCGTCCCGGCCCTGCACCTTGTATCCGCCCAGCGCGTGCACCGTCTGCGGCGTGAGGCCGAGGTGCGCGCACACCGGCACGCCACGCTCGACGATGAAGCGCACGGTATCGATGGTCCAGCCGCCGCCTTCGAGCTTCCCCATCTGCGCGCCGGCCTGCATCAGCGTGATCGCGCTGCGCAGCGCTTGTTCGCGTGATGCCTGGTAGCTGCCGAAGGGCAGGTCCGCGATCAGCTATGCGGTGCCCTGCGCGCGACGCAGGCCCCGTGCAACGCTTTCTGTGTGATGGTGCATCGCTTCCATCGACACGGCGACGGTGCTGTCCAGGCCCTGGCAGACCATGCCAAGCGAATCGCCGACCAGCAGGCAATCGACACCTGCCAAATCAGCCACCGCCCCAAAGGTGGCGTCGTACGCGGTGAGCATCGCGATCTTCTCGCCGCGGGCGTGCATGTCCGCGATGCGCGACAGCGTCACGGCCTTGCGCGGCGCGGTGACGGCCCCGCCGCTCGCCGCGCCGTAGGGCGCGGTGGTTTCAGAGGACGACATGGGCGGTCAGGCCGGCAGCGCTTCGGTCTCGGCGGTCTGCACCGGGACTTGCGAGTGCACTTCCTTGATGCGATTCGCGGCGTCGACGAACACGAGCTTCGGCTTGTGCGAAGCGACACGCTCCTCGCCGACCAGCCCGAAGGCCGCGATGATCAGCAGGTCGCCTACGCAAGCGCGGCGAGCGGCCGAGCCGTTGACCGAGATGATCCCGGAGCCGCGCTGCGCGCGGATCGCGTAGGTCACGAAGCGCTCGCCGTTGTTCACGTTCCAGATGTGGATCTGTTCGTTGTCGGCGAGGCCAGCGGCATCGAGAAGGTCTTCATCGATGGCGCAGGAGCCTTCGTAGTGGAGCTCGCAATCGGTCACGGTGGCGCGATGGATCTTGGACTTGAGCAGGGTTCTGAACATGGCGGGTCAGTTCTTGTCGTCGAGGTGGGCAGGCGCGAGTAGCGTGGGCGAGGCCACGCGCGCGAGCATTGGATGATCGATACGGTAGTGGAGGCCTCTGCTCTCACGACGCGACTGCGCTGAATGCACGATAAGCCGCGCAAGCTGCAGAAGGTTGCGCAATTCAACAAGGTCAACCGTGAGCTTTGAACTCTCGTAGGTCGCATTCACTCGGGATTGCAGTTTGCTGAGGCGGTTGGAAGCACGTTGTAGCTGCGGTGCTGATCGCACGATTCCCACAAGCTCCCACATCAAGCTGCGCAGATCCCGGAGGCTCTCATTCAATAGACGCGGGTCTGCAGCTTCTGAAGAAGCGGGCCGCCATGGCAGCGCCTTTTCCATCTTGCGGTTCGGATGCCTTGCTATTGCTCCAGCGGCCGCGCGCGCGAACACCATGCATTCAACCAGCGAGTTGCTCGCCAGCCGGTTCGCGCCATGCAGCCCGGTGCATGCCGTCTCGCCGATGGCGTAGAGCCCCGCGATGTCAGTGCGGCCCTGAAGGTCCGTCAGGACACCGCCGCAGGTGTAGTGGGCTGCCGGCACCACCGGGATGGGCTCTCGCGTGATGTCGATGCCCAGCTGCGCACAGCGCGCGAGGATGTTCGGGAAGTGATGGTGGAGAAACTCAGGGCTCTGGTGCGTAATGTCGAGATGCACGCAGTCCAGGCCGTGCTTCTTCATTTCGGCATCAATGGCCCGTGCCACCACGTCGCGCGGCGCGAGTTCCGCGCGCTCGTCGTGCGCCGGCATGAAGCGGTGGCCGCCCGCGGACGGAGGAAGCTTGAGCACGCCGCCCTCGCCACGCACCGCTTCGCTGATGAGAAAGGAGTTCGCCTCGGGATGAAAGAGCGAGGTCGGATGGAACTGGATGAACTCCATGTTCGACACCCGGCAGCCCGCCCGCCATGCGGCCGCGATGCCGTCGCCGGTCGCGGTCTCGGGGTTCGTCGTGTGCAGGTAGACGCGGCCCGCGCCACCGGTCGCGAGCACGACTTCGGGCGCGCTGAACGCCACCACCTCGCCGCTTGCTTCGTCGAGCGCATAGAGCCCCGCGCAGGCCGGTGCGCCATGACCGAGGCTGCGCGCAGGAATGAGGTCGACCAGCGTGTGGTGCTCGAAGAAGGTGATGTTGGGCTCGCGCCGTGCGACCTCGATCAGCGTGCGCTGGACCGCTGCACCCGTCGCGTCCGCCGCGTGCACAATGCGCCGATGACTGTGGCCGCCTTCGCGCGTCAGATGCAGGTCGCCGTCTTGAAACGTGAACGCCACGCCAAGGGCGCGAAGCCAAGCGATGCAGCCCGGTGACTCTTCGACCACGAGGCGTGTTGCTGATAGGTCGCAGAGGCCAGCACCGGCCACCAGCGTGTCGTCGATGTGCCTGTCGATACTGTCTTCGGCATCGAGCACCGCAGCGATGCCGCCTTGCGCCCGTTGGCTTGCGCCGTCGGAAAGGGTTCGCTTGGTCAGCACCGCGACCCGATGCGTGGGCGCGAGGTGCAGCGCGGCGGTCAGCCCAGCGAGGCCGCTGCCGACAACGAGGACGTCGAAGTCGCGCGCCTCCATCAGACCGCTCCCATGCCCGACGCGATGGCGGCCGTGGGCCCCGCCGCCTTGAGCGCCGCGGTGAAGTCCAGCATCCGCTCGATCGGCACCCGCGCGCGCAGGCCGAGAGCGGCATCCACCTGCACTTCGTTCGCGCCGGTTTCGAGTACCCTCACCACGCCCATCAGGTCGTTCATCGCCATCCAGGGACAGTGCGCGCAGCTCTTGCAGGTCGCGCCGTTGCCCGCCGTGGGTGCCTCGATGAAGGTCTTGCCCGGATTGAGCGCACGCAGCTTGTGCAGCAGCCCAGTGTCGGTCGCGACGATGAATTCGCGCGCATCCATGCGCTTCGCCGCTGTGAGGATGGCCGCGGTGGAGCCCACCGCATCGGCCAGCGCGATCACGTCGGCCGACGATTCCGGATGCACCAGCACCTTGGCGCGGGGATGCCGTTCCTTGAGCAGTTCGAGTTCGAGCGCCTTGAACTCGTCGTGCACGATGCAGGCGCCGTTCCAGCTCAGGAGATCGGCGCCGGTCTCGCGGCGGATGTAGTCGCCCAAGTGCCGGTCCGGCGCCCAGAGGATCTTGCGGCCCTGCGCGGTGAGGGCGCGCACGACATCGAGCGCGCAGCCGGACGTGACCATCCAGTCGGCGCGTGCCTTCACGGCCGCGCTGGTGTTGGCGTAAACCACGACGGTGCGATCAGGATGCTGGTCGCAGAACGCGCTGAAGGCATCGGCGGGGCATCCCAGGTCGAGCGAGCAGGTGGCGTCGAGATCAGGCATCAGCACGCGCTTGTCGGGCGAGAGGATCTTGGCCGTCTCTCCCATGAAGCGCACGCCTGCGACGACCAGCGTGCTTGCCGCGTGGCCGCGCCCGAAGCGGGCCATCTCGAGCGAATCGGCCACCAGGCCGCCCGTCTCCTCGGCGAGGTCCTGCAGGTCGGGATGCACGTAGTAGTGCGCGACCAGCACCGCCTGTCGCTCGCGTAGCAACTGGCGGATCTTTTCCTTCTGCATGCCGCGCTCGGCGAGCGGCAGCTCCGGCGGCACGCGGGCCCAAGCATGGCGGGTGTCGCACACCGTGCCCGATGCTTCCGCCACGGGCTGTTCATAGTCGATGCTGACGAGTTCGCTCATGGTTTAGGCTCCCTCGAAGCGCATCGAAAAATCGATCGCCTTCACGTCCTTGGTGAGCGCGCCGATCGAGATGCGGTCCACGCCTGTTTCGGCCAGCGCGCGAACCGACTCCCGTGTGACGCCGCCCGAGATCTCCAGCACCGCACGCGCTTCGCCGGCCGCATCGTTGATGCGAACCGCTTCGCGCAGCGTCGCAAGGTCCATGTTGTCGAGCAGCACCATGCGTGCGCCGTGCGCGAGTGCTGCTTCGAGTTGCGCGAGCGTCTCGACCTCAATTTCGACGAAGCGCGCGCCGCTGGCTGCACGAGCTGCGGCAGCAAGCGCCTGCGCGATGCCGCCGGCAGCCAAGATGTGGTTCTCCTTGATAAGGATTGCATCGAATAGCCCGATGCGGTGATTGGTGCCGCCGCCGATTCGGACCGCGTACTTCTGCGCCAGACGAAGGCCGGGCAAAGTCTTGCGGGTATCGACGATCTGCGCGCGGGTGCCCCTTACGGCGTCGACAAAGGCGGTCGTGCACGTCGCGACGGCACTCAGAAGCTGCAGGAAGTTGAGGGCGGTTCGTTCGCCTGTCAGCAGCGCACGTGCACTCCCTTCGAGTTCCAGCACGATCTCGCCTGCATGGCAACGCTGGCCTTCTGCGCAATGCCAGCGGATCGCGGCCTGAGGATCGACGTGGCGGATGACGGCCTCGACCCACGGCGCGCCACACACCGTTGCTTCTTCGCGCAAGACGACCCGGGCGCGAGCCCGCGCATCGGCGGCTATCAGGGCCGCGGTGAGATCACCGTCGGCTGTGTCTTCGTTCAGGGCGCGTAGAGCATCTGCGCGGGCGAGTTTAGGAATATCGGTCGAAGCGTGATCCGGGATGCGGCAGGACATCGAGTAAAGAGGCGGGAAGGCGGCGATTGGCCTGTGAGGCCTACGCGAAAAAAATTGGGCGCACTGTAGTCGTTATCACTCATCGACAAAACGGCGATTCCGTCACTTATCACGTGGTGCTCGACTCTCGAACCCCCGTCGGGGAAGTACGTCGGGGCTAGGTCTGGGCGGCCTGGCCGAGCCCTGGGGGCAGACGGTAGGCTCGGATGGCCGTGCCAGCGAAGAGCGCCGCTTTCTCGTCCTCGGAGTAGTTCCTGGCGATGCGCTTGAACGCATTCCACAACACGCGTGCCGAGCACCCGGCCTTGTCGGGTGGAAAGTTGCTCTCGAACATGCATCGGCCGGGGCCGAACAGTTCGATGCAGGTCTCGACCAGTGGCCTCCAGGCAGCGGCCAACTCGCCGGATGTCGGCGGCAAGTCACGATCGATGTACTCGAAGCCGCTCAATCTCATGTTGAGGCCACCCAGCTTGCAGAACACATTCGGCCGCCGAGCGAGTTCGCTCATGGAGGCCTTCCAGTTCTGGAATGTTTCGTCCTTGCGCGACGCGTACGGACCCGTGCCGGCGCACCCTCCAACGTGGTCGACGATGACGCAGGTGTTGGGGTTTTCGTCCACGAGGCCGATCAGCTGCGATAGTTGAGGGTGATAGCACCACGCGTCGAAGGAAAGGCCGAGCTTGCCGAGCTGAGCAAAGCCCAGCCTGAAGGCAGGGTCCAGCATCAGATCCTTCGCGGGCGGCTTGCGCAGAAGATTGACTTCCGGACTCGCGTCCCAGGCCAGCATGTGACGGATCCCGCGGAAGCGGTCGGGTGCACGCCCCAGCGCAGCCTCGAGAACCGGCTGGGCCATGGCGCCCAGAGTCAGGTCCACCTTGCCCACAATGCCGGCGCAGGCCCTCACATCGCCGTAACGACCGCTTGCGAAGGACGCGGCGACTCCATTGGCATATTCGACCTCGCCGATGCTCGCGAAGCGCGGGTCGCCATCTGCGCGGTACATGAACGAACACTCGACGTAAACCGTTCCCCGGATGTTGTGGCCGCTCTGCAGGTCCTGCAGCAAGTCGGGGACCAGGTAAGTGTGGTGTTGGTGACCTTCCCAGATGTGATGGTGGGCGTCGACGATAGGGAGATCCGGCTCCAGGACTTCCTCCGTTCGCAGTGCAAGCCATTCATCGTCCACAAAATGCAAGGGACTTACGCCCCGTCTTGGCTTTTCAGTATTCACAGTCTGTCCTTTGAGTAATGTGCTTTGCTTGTCAATCCGCCAAGTTCAGGCGATAGACTTGACGTGCTGTTTCGCCGTAGATGCGGCGCTTCTCGTCTGCGGAACACCCTTCGGTGATCCTCTTGAACATGTTCCAGACAGTCCCGTAGGGCACCCCGGCCTTGTCCACCGGGAAGTTCGCCGTAGCCATGCAGCGATCGGCACCGAACAGTTCAATGCAAGGCTCGATATAGGGTCGCCACATGGTGGCGAGTTCAAGTGAACTGGGGGGCTTGGCGCGCTTGGTGAAGTCGAATCGGGCCAGGAAGATCAGAAGGCCGCCTAGCTTGATGTGCACATTTGGGCAGGCAGCAAGGTCCTTCATGCCAGCAAGCCAGTTCGCGTAGACCTCGTCGTCTTTCCCCGCATAGTGGCCAAACCCGACCGGGGTTCCAGAGTGAATGACAACGATGCGCGCATCGGGATGCGTTCGAGCCATCGTCGTGACTTCGGGCAGTTGCGGGTGAAATATGCTTGCATCGAAGGCAAGACCAAGCGAGGTCAGGATATTCAGGCCTCTTCCGAAATCCGAGTCCAGATAGAGACCTGGGCGGCCCGGTAGGCCATTGCCGCGCACGACTGGGTCCGGGTCCCATTTGCCGTTCTGACGAATGCCTTTGACTCGACCGTTGCCAGCGGTGATATGCGCTTCAAGCGTTTCGCGGGTGCGGTCGCCCAGAGTGAGGTCGGCAAAGGCGACGATACCCGCAGCTACGCGCGCTCGGGTGTACTTGCCACTGGCTCCCATAGCTGCTTGGCCAACGAAGAACTCGGTCTCTCCAACGCATCTCAGGTGCTCCGGACCATCGGCACGGTACATCCCCCCTGCTTCTTCTGCGACAGTAGCAATCACGTTGTGGCCGGATCTTTCAAGATCGCGCGCGTAGTCCTCGATCAGGTAGCGGTGATCCCCTCGGTGCCAAGCATGAAGGTGAGCATCGATGATTGGCAGATCGGGATCAATCGGCGCTTCCGGCGTAGCCCTGGCGAGCCACGCTTCGTCAGGCGTCGTGCTACGTCGGAATATCGGTGTTTGACTGGTCATGTCATTCCGTGTTGGGCCTGCCCCCAGGCGTGGATGTCGCATCGCAACGCTTGTTCCATGGGAGCTGTCCTTTTTGGGTCGAGCATGGTGGATGAGGCCTGTTGAGCCGAGGACCCAACCACTACTGCATCTTCGAGAAACGGGTCGGGGCCATGATCGTGTTGGTGACAGAGGAGACGAGTACGCCGTTCCTTTCGGTCAAAGCCATCTCCGCCTTGAAGTCGGCATCGCTCATGATTGCGCTCCACTTCTCTTCGCGATCCGCAAGCGATTCCCATACCAGGATCTGGTGGAGGTCAAGGTGGCACTCGCCGATCACCGTGGTCCAGAAGCCCGCGGGGCGAATGTCGTACTTCTCCCAGTACCGGAAGACGATTTTCTCGAACCGGTCGAGGACTTCCTGCATGCGGCCAGGCGTGACGCGGTATACGCGTAGTTCATAAATCATTGCGCTTGCTCCAAGAAAAAATTGCGAGGCGCGACCCCGCGGGATAGAGAGTTGGGCAGGTTGGGGAAAGCTGGGCGGGTCTGGAACAACCCACTCAGCCGCCCAGGTAGATGCGTTTGATGAGTTCGCCTGAGCGCACTTCCTGGGCCGTACCTTCGCCGCCGATGCGTCCGGTTTCCACCAGATAGCAGTAGTCGGAAAACTTGAGCGCCTCGCGTACGAGTTGCTCTACGAGCAAGATGGCGATGCCCGAGTCGCACAGCTCCTTGGCGACCTTGAGGATGCGATCGACGACGATGGGTGCGAGTCCGCCTGAGGGCTCGTCGAGAATCAGGAGATGCGGGTTCGCGATGATGCCCTGGCCCACCGCAAGGATCTGTTGCTGGCCGCCACTCAAGCGGGATGCCAGCTGATGGCGGCGCTCGCCGATTTCCGGGAAGAGGGCGTAGATGCGATCGAGCTTTGATCCGTCACCGCTGCTTTTCTTGGCGTAGGTGCCCAACAGCAGGTTGTCCTCCACGGTAAGTCCCGTAAACACTCGATGCCCCTCGAGCACGTTGACGATTCCCTCCCGTACGATCTCCCGCGGCTCCAGACGACTGATGTCACGGTCTTTGAAGCGCACCACGCCCGCCTTCTTGGGAATGAGACCGCTCAGCGCGTGCAGCGTTGTGCTCTTGCCCGCCCCATTGCGCCCCAGCAACGCGACAAACTCTCCCTTTCGCACCTGGAAATCAACGCCGTGAATTACCTGCGCTTTACCGTAGGCGACCTCAAGGCCTTTCACGTCCAGCAGCACGGGCGCATTCTTTCGTTCCGCATCTTGCACGCTCATGCTCCCAGGTAGACCCGGATCACTTCCGGGTCGTTGCGAACTTCGTCGGGTGTCCCCTCTTTGAGCATCTGACCCAGGTTCAGGGCGGTCACCCGGTGGCTGATTCGAAAAACGAAGTCTGTGTGATGCTCGACGATGAGCACGCCGACCTGGCAGTCGCGTATCGTCGTGACGATCTGCGCCAGTTGCTCGATCTCATGTTCCGTCAGGCCGCCGGCTGGCTCGTCCATCAGGATGTAACGCGGCTGCATGGTGAGACCGCGAGCAATCTCAAGAAAGCGCTGCTCTGCATGGTCCAGCAAGTTCGCCTTGCGATGCATGAGGTGGCCGAGTCCGATTCCGTGCAACAGCTCTGCGGCGCGCTCACGCAGCATCCGCTCCTCTCGCCCCGCGCGGCCCAGTGCAAAAGCCGTCGACAGGAAGCCCGCTCTCGTGTCCTTCCACCCACCCAGCATGACGTTGTCGAGCACGCTCAGCGTACCGAGCAGGCGTGGCTTTTGGAAGGTTCGCGCGATGCCGACGTGCGGTCGTCGCTGGACAGGGGCGTGGGTGAGCTTCTGTCCAGCGAGCGAAATGCTGCCTTCATCGGCTGGGTAGTAGCCAGAGAGCAGGTTGAGCATCGTGGTCTTGCCGCTGCCGTTTGTTCCAATAAGTCCGTGAACCTGGCCGGGTTGCAGCGTCAGCGAAACGTTATTGACGGCGGTCACACCGCCGAAGCGCTTGGTGACGCCTTCCGCCCTTAGTTCATTCAGCGAGGATCGCGCGGGCGATGCTACGGTCGACGCGATGGGCGCGTGATGCATGGCGGATTGCGCCCGTTCGGTTGCAATCATCGTCATGCTGCCTCCCTTTGTCGGACAGCTGCCGCGAGGCGGCCAAGATTCGGCGAGATCAGCTGCTTGAGGGGGGGGCGTGGCCGGATCCGCTCCCGCAGAACGGTGAATGCGTTGCCGATGCCCTCGGGGAGCAAGAGCACGACAACGAGCAGCAAGGCACCGTAGAAGAACTGCCCGAACTTGGCGAGGGGCGCCACCATCTCCGGCAGGGCCGTCAAGACGATCGTGCCCAGTAGCGGGCCCAGGATAGCGCCGCGGCCGCCGATCACGATGCAGATGAAGAAGAACAACCCGAGCTCGAAATGAAACGTGTCGGGCGTGATGTAGCTCTGCAGCGAGCCGAAGAGCGCGCCCGCCGTACCTGCCATCACCCCGCTGAATGCGAACACCTTCAGCTTGAGGTTGTAGATCGGCACGCCCACGGACGCCGCCGCCACTTCGCTGTCGCGCACGGCGATCAGGGCCCGCCCCCACATCAGGCGGGCAACATTCCATGTGAGCCAGGTCACAAGTCCCGCGAAGCTGATCAGCATCCAGTAAAACCCGTTGGGCGTGTCAAAGGGCTTCGGAAAGGTCGGGACGGACAGGCCGGTGCCGCCGCCCGTCAACCCTTGCTGCGCTAGCGTGAACTCCGAGACCATCATCGAGAAGGCCATCGTTGCCATCGCGAAGTAGAAGCCGGGCAGTCGAAGCGATGGCAGGCCCAGGACAAAACCGATGCCGCCGCCGAGCATGCCAGCCACCGCGATGGCGAAGAAGGGGTTTATGTCGTATCGCCCGCTCAGGATCGCGAAGGTGTAGGCGCCGATCGCGAGCAGCCCCACATGGCCGACGGACAGCAAGCCTGTGTACCCGATGACGAGGTTCAGTCCAGCCACGAGGATCCAATAGCTCGCGATCAGCGCGGCCAAATGAACCTGGTAGGAGTCGCGCGCCCAGAAGGGCAGCGTGCCCAGCGCGAACAGGGTCAGCAGCAGCAGGGCAGGAGATTGGAACCGCGGATTCATACGTGACGCACCATCTTGTTCCCGAAGAGGCCTTCGGGCTTGAGCAGCAGGAACACCATGAGCAGGCCAATCGCGACGGTCTGCTGGTATTCGCCACCGAAGAAATACGTGGCCATCGCATTCAGCAGGCCGAGAGTGACGCCGCCGACAATGGCGCCCAGATTGCTGCCAAGGCCGCCGACGGCCAAGGCGATAAAACCATTGAGCGTGAGAGAAAGCCCCAGCGCGAAGAACGCGAACGTCAGCTGACCTGCCGCGAAGCCGGCCACACCACCGAGCAGACCCGCAATGGCGTAGGACATGGCGCGGATACGATCGGTAGAGATGCCGCGCGCCCGAGCCGCGAACGGGTCTTCAGAGACAGCCAGGAAGATCTTCCCGAACAGGGTGCGGCGGTAGAACAGCTCCATGCAGATCGCCATCAGACCGACCGCGGCGATGGGAAGCCAGTATTTCTGGTCCAGGAGCCCGGACGTGAAATCCTGATCGAAAAGGCGT
The DNA here is from genome assembly GCF_014192575.1 of Variovorax sp. Sphag1AA. Classification (GTDB taxonomy): domain Bacteria; phylum Pseudomonadota; class Gammaproteobacteria; order Burkholderiales; family Burkholderiaceae_C; genus Variovorax. Next base: position 229,515 of record NZ_JACHYC010000007.1, read on the forward strand.
GGGAACGGCTTCGGTTCCGTTCCCCACCACAGGCCCATTGACTGTTGGACGATGGTCGCCAGCGCAAGCGTGCTGAGCAGCCAGAGGTGCTCGTCAGAACGAGCGAGCACGCGTCTTATCGCCACGATCTCGGTCAGCATGCCGAAGGCGATACCGGCGGCCACCGCGCCCAGGAAGCCGACAATCATGGGGAGCCTGAGTTCGCCAATGAGAAAGGCACCGCAGATGCAGCTCACCATGAAGATGTGGCCGGTGGTGACGCTCAGGACCTTTGACGTCGAATACATGACGTTATAGGCGAGAGCAGCTGCAACGTAGAGCGCGCCAGTAGCGAGTCCCGTGACTAGAACGGTCAGCATGCGACAGCTCCCGAGGTATCGGGTCGATGATGAAACGACATGGAGCGCGCCCGCGTCATTGGCCGGGAGCCAGCTTGTAGCTGCCGTCCTTGAAGCTGTTGGCCACGTTCATGACCATGTCGCTGTCCTGGAAGCCGTTGCGTTCCTTGGGGCCCCAGCTGTAGGTGGCGAAGTAGCCCTTGAAGTCGCGTGTGTTCTCCAGAGCCTTCTGGATCGCCGCGGGGTCGGTCGAGCCCGCTGTCTTCACCACGTGCTCGATCAGCCCGACCAGGTCGTTACCAACCGCAGCCCACCAAAATGAAAAGTCGATCGGGCCGCCGCCGAGACGAGTACGCATGGCCTCCATCAGCTTTTGAGTGTTCTCCGGCAGCTTCCCGTCGGCCCCGTAGGTCATGTTCTTGAAACCGGCAGCGTAGGTCTGTTCCCAGTACTCCGGTTTGTTCAACAGGCCCCGTATCGCCGGGGTCATGATGGCCGAGTGACCGATGACAGGCACGTTCCACTGCATGTCGCCGCGCGCATTGAGAATTCGCGCCAACAGGCCGGTAGAGGCGGTCCATGGCATGACCACGTCGGCGCCGGCCTCCTTCGCCTTGGTCATCTCGTCGTTCAAACTTGTACGGTTCGGATCGACCAGTACGGTGTAGACGGGCTTGATCCCCAACGCTGTCAGCATCTCGGTGGACCTCTTCACGGTGGCGGTGCCGTAACCCGTCGTGTCTCCGATGATCGCAATCTTCTTGCGGTTCAGGACATTGATGGAGTAGTTCTGGCTCGCCCGAATCCACTGTTCGTTGGTGAAGATGACGCGAAACGCGCGCGGATACTTCACCGGATCCGTCAGGTCCTCTAGGGCGGTGACAAGGAGATTGGGTAGGCCTGCGCGCGCCACGATTGGCACTGCGGGCAGCGCCTCACCGGAATTGACCGGGCCGAGAATGAACTGGACTTTGTCCTGATGGGCGAGCTGGTTCGCGAAGTTGACAGCCTTGGTGGGGTCTCCCGCTGTATCTCGGGTGAGAAGCTCGAGCTTGCGGCCGTTGATGCCGCCCCGCTTGTTCAGTTCATCCACGGCGAATTGCACCCCGTGGTTCTCGGCGATGGCAGACGTCGAAAGGGGACCGCTCAGCGAGGAGAGCCAGCCGATGCGGATCGGCTCCTGCGCGCGAGCAGGGCGGCTGATCATGGCGCCGAGCGCCAGTCCGCCCAGCAATGCGGCAGCCACCTGAATGGGAAAGCGTCTTTTCATATTGTCTCCGTTTTGATTGCTGCGAGCGCGTTCCGTCGTGAGCTAAACGCTCACGACTTCAAAGCGCGGATTGATGGGCCGGCTAGCCGCCGAAGCGGGGTTCCGGCAGCCCCTTGACACCGGCGTGAATCGCGATCACGGCGCCCGCAAGCGGCTCGGCTGCCAGCGCATCGGGGGACAAGGTGTAGCTGCCTGATGTAATGAAGAGCGTTTGGAGATCAGGCCCGCCGAAGCAAAGGCTGGTGGGGTGACTCATTGGAAGATCGATGGTGCGGTCGATACGACCGTTGGGCGCATAGCGAACGATCTGGCCGCCCGCGTACTCGGCGTTCCAGATGAAACCTTCGCTGTCGACCGCAGATCCGTCGGGCCGACCCGGTTTGCCCTTGGTGTCCGAGAACGCCGTGCGATTGGAGATCATTCCGGTAGCAGCGTCGAAATCGAAGGACCACATCGAGAAGCGACGCGTATCGGCAAAGTAGAGCGTCCGGCTGTCGGGGCTGAACGCAATGCCGTTCGGAACGATGATGTCGCCAAAGATCGCTGTGATCGTGCCGTCCGTATCGACCCTGAAGAGGGTGCCTTGCGGAAGAAACTCTTCATGCATCGAGCCCACCCAGAATCGGCCTTGGCGATCAACGCGGCCATCATTGAAGCGCTGCGCCGGACCGAGGCGTCCGTAGCCGGCGAAAGGTTGCTGGGTTCCCGTTCCCGGATCGAAGAAGTCGATACCTTCGGAGTTCGCCACAAGCAAGCCGCCTTGTTCGCGCAGTGCAATACTGCCGATGCGGCCCCCCTGGGTCGTTGCCGTTGTGATCTGGCCGGTTGCCGTGTCCAGATGATGCAGTGCGGATCTGAGGACGTCGATCCACCAAAGACTGGCTGTGCGTTCGCACCAGATCGGCACCTCGCCAAGCAGATCTCGATGCGCACTGACGACCGTGTAGTCAATCATGGGGGGCGCCTTCGTCGTCGGCGCCACCCGCAAAGTTCGTGAATCGCACGGATCGAACTGAGCACCACGCGTCTCGAACGCGATAGATCATCTGCCGTCTCCTGGTTGTTCGCTTGGTTCGAACCTGGCGGGTTCGCTTTCACTCCAGCTCGTCCGGCTGGTTGCTTGCGAAACAGTTTAGGAATGGAGACGTCGAAGCCAGAAATACTATTTTGCGAGCTTATCCATCGCGCCAGCTTATGGTTGCCGCTGAGCGATAGTCATTCAACCCTCGCTCTTGGGTACTTCCATCTCTCCCAATAGACGTGTGTGCTGCCACGTGCCGTCTTCAACAAGTGCATGAACAAGGCGCTTGAGTTCGGTCCGAACAATGGAGACGCTGGCCGATAGCTTCTGCACGGGCAGAGCGTAGAGATAGTTTGTGCGGCTGATGGGAGCGTCGACGATGGGCAGGCAACGCCACCCCTGAGGGAGGGTCTGCGCTTGTGTCGCAGCGACGACCTGGATCGTTGCACCGCCGCCCTCAGCAACGTAGCGCATAACAAGCGACAGTGAGTCGATTTCGGCAACGACGTTGGCTTCGAGATTGGCTCGCTCCAATTCGAGCATGAACTTCCGCCGGTGGTTGTTGCTCGGTGCAGAGAGGACCATCGGCAGCGCGGCAGCTTCAGCAAGAGTCAAGGAGGTCTTTCGGGCCGATACGAGCTTGCTGGTCTTCGGCAAGATCACGAACACGTCCTCCTCCAGCAACGGCTCGATGTTCATGTCGCTGCCCGACAACTTGCTGAACAGAATCGCGACGTCCAGTTCGCCGCGCTTGGCTTTCTCTTCGAGTAGCCCTGGACGTGCGGTCAAGACGTTTAGCAAGATGCCGGGATATTTCTCCTTCAGCTCTCTCAAGAGCGGCAAGCCCACCATCGAGGCGGTAGACGAGGCCATACCGACAGTGACGCGTCCCCGGACATCGGAATACTCGCGCCGAGCAATCAACACCGCTTCGTCAAGCTGCAGAAGAACGAACTTTGCATGGTGATAGAGCGCTTCGCCGTTCTGTGTGGGAACCACGCCGCGGACGGAGCGCACTAGGAGCGACTTGCCCACTTCCTCCTCGAGTTGAGCCATCCGCTGACTCAGCGCCGGTTGCGCGATGAACAACTGGCGCGACGCCTTGGACAAACTGCCGCTTTCGACAATCTGAACGAAGTATCGCAACTGCCGCATATCCATACTCGACTCCGAACCAAGTGACCAGTTCAACGACTTGCATCGCAACATGTTGAATGTAGCAGCGCCACAGGAGGCGACAACTTCGGCACGAGCAAGCTGTAGCCGATAACGACACCACCGTCGCTCCGGCGGACACACCCGTCGGTGGGGAGCTCTGATGTCAGGCTCCCGCGCCCGATACGGGACGCTTCCGGCATAGCGGCGCGAGGCCACATCCGTTGCCAACGTCCTTGCGGCATGCGGATTGCACCGACGAGTGCCATCTGCAGGCCCAGAACGGTTCTCGTGTGCGCCGCTTCATTCGTAGAGAGCTCCTATCGATGTCCATAGATCATGTGCAACATTGTCCTGATGCAGGCTCCGCCGCTTCCACCAGCGCTCCATCGGGCGCGAAACCCCTTGCATCAGGAGCCCAACCTTGAGTCGCGCCAAGATCCGCGTGGGCATGATTGGCCTCGGGTCAATGGGTCGCCCCTTGGCTGGTCGTCTGCTGCAATCCGGTTTCGAGGTGGTTGCGTTTGATGTCGATGCCCCAGCCGTTGCCGAACTGGTTCAACGGGGAGCGCTGCCGGGTAGTTCGCCCATGGACGTGGCCAGTCGCACAGAGATCGTGCTGGCATGCCTTCCTTCACCCGAAGTCAGCGAGCGGGTTGCACTTGGCGCCGACGGTATCGTCCAAGGAACCTGCGTTCGCCAGTACGTCGAAATGTCCACCATCGGGGTGGATTCGATGCAACGAATCGAGTCCGCTCTCGCGAAGAGATCGATTGCATTGCTCGACGCACCCGTAAGTGGTGGTCGAATCGGTGCGGCGAACGGTCGGCTCACCTGTTTCGTGGCGGGTCCGCGTGCACATTTCGACACTGCTTCGCCAGCGTTACGGGGACTCTGCGATCGGCTTTTCCATATCGGCGAGCGGCCTGGGCAGGCACAGGTCCTCAAGCTGGCGAACAACATGCTCAATGCGGCGAACCTTTGCCTGGCCGTCGAGATGATTCTTATGGCCCGCAAGGCTGGCATTGACGAGGCCACCGCTGTCGAGGTGATCAACGTTTCGACGGGGCGAAGCCGCGCAACTGAAGAGACGTTCAAAACGCAAATCCTCACGGGTGCCTTCGACACCGGCGGAAAGCTCGCTATTGCCCACAAGGATGTGGTGCTGGCGGTGGAGCAGGCGCGAAAGCTTGGCGTCGAACATAGTGTTGCGCATGCGGCTTGCGGGCTATGGCAGGCGGCGGCGGAGGCGGGCCATGGGGGTGAGGATCTATCCCGCATCTACCAGTTCGTTGCAGCGCTGAATGACCGCGACAGCGGCCCATAAGGCCGCGCAATGGATTCCATCGCAAAACAATAGTTTGCAAGGCATGCCGTAGAGGCGACAGTGCACCTTGAGCGATCGCATGCAGGATCGCGATGAGACCCGACCAGAAGAATCCGGAGACAGCCTTGCCAAAATTCCTAGTACGTCACTGCGGTAACGGGGATGCCCACATTCCCTTTGCGCGGCGAGACGTGCTCGCGCTCGGCACCCTTGGATTCCTGCCAACGCTGGGAAGCGCCGAGATCGGACGGTCCGTCAAGCTGGTAGTGGGATTCGCGCCGGGCGGGTCTGCCGACTTGGTTGCGCGCCTGATCGCGCCGCGTCTGGGAGAGGCGCTGGGCAGCAACGTCATTGTCGAGAATCGAGCTGGCGCCAGCGGTACCCTCGCCGCCGCCTTCGTCGCGAAGTCAACACCCGACGGCACCACGTTGTTGGTGGGTTCTCAAAGCCCTGTCGTCATCACGCCGCAGACGCTGAAGTCGTCGTCGTTCGACCCGCTGGCAGATCTGATCGGTATCAACACCGTCGGGCTGACGACACAGGTAGTCGCCGTCAATCCTACCCTTGGAATCAAGACGCTCGCTGATCTCCTCGACGCTGCCCGTGCGAAAGGGCTATCGCTGGCGTCTGCCGGTGCAGGTGGCATGTCGCACGTTGCGATCGAAATGCTAAATCGAGCGTCTGGCGGGCGCATCGTGCACGTGCCTTACAAAGGCTCGAGTCCCGGCGTGAACGACACGCTGGCCGGCCACGTTCAGGGCGTCGTTGCGGATCTCGCACCCGTTCTTCCTTTCCTCAGGGAACGTCGTCTGCTCGCCGTGGCCGTCACAAATGAGACGCGCTTTGAGTTTCTTCCCGACGTGCCGAGCGCCAACGAAACCATTGCAGATCTCGGCGCTGCGAGCTTGGCAGGCGTGCTTGCGCCAAGTGGCACCCCAGCGCCGATCATCACCAACATCAATGCCGCCCTTCTGAGCGTCATGGCACATGCAGACGTTCAAGCGCGGCTGGGCGGGGCAGGATTCATCCCGTCCACCCTCGCTTCTCCGCAGCACTTCCAGAGGTTCCTGGCCAGAGATTTCAGGCGCTGGGGCCGTGTCATCAAGGAACTCAACATCGTAAGCGACGAGTGAGCTTCACCACGGGTCAATGGCGCCGCGAAGGATAGCGCTGATTTCCGTGACGTTCGAAAAAACCAACTAGCACAGGTATACACATGCACAAATTCAAGACCAGCGATGGCATCGAACTCGCCTACTACGTCGACGACAACACCAAGCCGTGGACAAAGCCCGAGACGATTCTGCTACTGCATCCCGCCATGGGAAGCGCGAAGCGCTACTTCGAGTGGGTCCCCCGATTGTCGCCACACTATCGCGTCCTGCGCATGGACATGCGCGGCCATGGTGCTTCGCAAGTTCCCGGCGCAGAAAGTCCATTGAACATGGAGCGTTTGGTCAAAGACGTGACGGAGCTGCTCGATCAGGTCGACTGCGAGAGTGCACACATGGCGGGCACCTCGGCTGGAGGCTACATCGCCCAGAACACGGCTCTGAGCCATCCAGATCGAGTCAAGAGCTTGTTGCTGTTCAGCTCTACACCTGGTCTCAAGCAAAGCATGTGGCCGGTCTGGATCAAGGAGGTCGAGAAGATCGGTCTGCGAAACTGGCTCGCTCAGAACATCGCCAGCCGTCTGCCCGTGGATCAGCTGAATCCGAAGCACGTTGAGTGGTTCCTCGACGAAGCCGACAGGCTCGACATGAACTTTGGGGGACGCATGGTCCTGCTGATGAGCAGCCTGGACTGGTCCGACCGCCTTGGCGAGATCCGCTGCCCCACGCTGATCGCGCGCCCTGGCGCCGCGAACATCGGTAACGAGAGTGCCTACGAGATGATGGCCGAACGCATCCCGGACGCGCAGTTGGTCGACTACGCCGGTCTGCCCCACCATTTGACCGATGCTGTTCCTGAGCGTTGCGTAGCCGACATCATGGCTTTTCTGCGTTGGCGCTTTGGCGCACCTTGAAGCCACTGCTACGACGCAAGTGGGCTGCACGTGGCTGCCTTACGCGCATCGCGCTAAGCCACAACCAGTGAGCCAATTCGATCGCGTTGGCGACCCGATTGCTCTCGCGCCCAAGATTCTGAGACACATCACAACCAAATGCATTCTGACTCGTACGATTTCATTGTCATCGGCTCGGGAGCTTCCGGCGGCGTGCTAGCCAACCGGCTCAGCGAGTGCGGCAAGTACTCGGTGCTGTGCCTGGAAGCCGGCCAGAAGGGGGCCCACTACATCTGGACGCGGCCGCCGGTGGGGGTCGTCTACATGATCGACAACCCGGCTGTGAACTGGCGCTATCAGTCAGAGCCGCATGAGAGCCACGGCAATCGCCCCATCTACGTTCCGCGCGGTAAGTTGCTGGGGGGCAGCACGGCGATCAATGCGATCGTCTACAACCGCGGCCAGAGGATTGACTACGACACGTGGGCGCGTCTCGGAGGGACCGGTTGGAGCTACAGGGACGTGCTGCCGTACTTCAAGAAGATCGAGAGGACCAGGATCGGTTCGGACGACTATCGCGGACGAACAGGACCGATCAACGTCACCGAGGCATCGAAGGTCGCGCCGTTCTACGACATGTTCATCGAGGCCGCGGGGGCGGTGAACATTCCCTACAACGCGGACTACAGCGGTGCGTCACAGGAAGGCGTCGCCATGGCGCAGCAGACCTCGTACCGCGGCCTGCGCCACAGCACCGCGACACAGTACCTGCACCCCGCGCGCGGTAGGTCCAACCTGACGATCCTCAAGGGATCCGAGGCAACCTCCCTGGTTCTTGAAGGCAAGCGATGCGTGGGCGTGCGCTTCAGCCGAAACGGGCAGATTCAGGAGGTTCGCGCAAGGCGCGAAGTGATCGTCTCCTGCGGTGCCGCGAACTCGCCGAAGCTTCTTGAGCTCTCCGGCATTGGAAATCCCGAGGTTCTTCGAAGGCACGGCATTCCGGTCGTTCATGAACTGAGAGGCGTCGGGGAGAATCTTCGTGACCACTATGCCGCGCTCATGAGCTGGCGCTTCAATCGACCCGACATCTCGCTCGCGAAGAAAGGTCACGGCTGGCGCTTGCTGGTCGAGATGCTGCGCTATGCAATCTTTCGAAAGGGCTTCATTGGTCAAGGTCATGGGACCATGCGCGTGTTCGCGCGGTCTAGTCCGGAAGCGGAGAACCCGGACATCATGATGGTGGTCAGCCCCTACATTCTCGAACTGCGCGGCGGAAAGACCCGTCGGATCTCGGCGACCGAAGGCTTCTCGATGTACGCTCATCTCCAGCGCACCGAAAGCACGGGCAGTATCCACATCCGGTCGGCTGATCCGGCGGCACCGCCCGTCATCAACTATCGTTTCCTCGGCACCGAGAACGAGCGCAAGCTGGCCGTCCTGGCGGTCCGTCGGGCGCGCGAAGTTGCGAACGCGCCGCCCATCCGGGGCTTGGTCGCCGAGGAGGTGGAGCCGGGGCCTCTGGTGCAGAGCGATGAGCAGATCCTCGAGTACATCCGTAACACGGGCACGATCACACAGCACATCGTCGGAACGTGCAAGATGGGCGAGGACTCGATGTCAGTGGTCGATGCACGGTTGCGGGTTCACGGGATCACCGGCCTTCGCATCGCGGACGCGTCGATCATGCCGACGATCATCTCGGGCAACACGAGTATCCCCTGCATGATGATCGGCGAAAAGTGCGCCGATATGGTCCTCGCGGACGCCTAGTGATCGGGACCCTCGGGGTCCTCCCCGAGGCCACGCAGACCTAGTCCGAGCCGACTGCCGCAAGTCAAGATAACGCCCATCGTCAGGAACACACCGGTCACGCCGGTGAGGAGCCCGGCCATTCCGAAGAGCAGGGGCATACCGACACTTGATGCATTGATCATGATGAGCCGTACTGCCAGCACCTCGCCATGGCGTTCACGCGGTGTGATCTGGTGGAGCATGCTCATGACCATAGGCTGCACCACGCTAAGCACAAAACCCAGAGCGGCGGAACAGGCGCCCATACCCAGGGCGGTGGAGGTGAGCGGATAGAGCAGGAAGAGCACGCCCGCCGAGGCCGTGGCGGATGTGATCAGCACCCACTCCTGAAGGCGCCCAGCGAAGAGAGGCATCACGACGCGGACGCAAGCGGCAGCCAGCGCAAAGCCGCCAAGGATGCTGCCGATCACCGAGGCCTGCAGCCCGCGCTCGTGCCCCAGTACAGGAACCATGAATCCATGCAGGTCCCATGAGGCAGTCATGAACCAGTTCATCAACAGAAGCCGGCGCATGCCCGGACTGCGCAGCAGGTCCCAGGCAGCACCCTTCCCGGGAGCAACAGGCTCCTGCGGCAACTCGCGCGCCCCGCGCAACAGGATCCACCCCACTAGAGGCATGCATGCCAGCATGAGAAACGCCGCCTGGAAGCCCGCGAAATCGATCACCAGGCCGCTCGCGAACGGGCCGATGAAGTTCGACGCTGCGGGCGCGATCGCGAGCCACGAAAAGGCTTGCTGTCGCTCAGCGACCGAGTTCGCCATCCGTCCAACATGCCGCTGCACAGCTATGGTCGCTGCGCCTATGGACCCGCCGCACAGCAGCGCTGTGAGACATAGCACTGGATAAATCGGCCAGATTGCTGCGAGTCCAACGCCCACGGATGCGGCAATGACCGCCAGCCCGACAGGTCGCTTCAGTCCGTGCCGATCGGCATAGCGACCTGCGGGCAGGGACAGAAAGATCTGGGTCAGTGCGAAGAGGGCCACCAGGAGGCCGACCCCACCCTTCCCGTGACCCTGATTCAGCGCCAGCAGAGGTGCCGCCATGCGCGAACCGGTCATGGACGCGTGAAGGCATACGTGTCCGATGATGATCCGCGCAAGTTGCGTACGACGCGCTTGTGCGCTGTGGTCCAAAGACACGTTGGCGTCCGAGTGCACTGCCTACTTCTGGCCACGATGGCGAGTCGATGCGAAGCTGACGCGCCCGCTGAACTCGCCAAACCATTCGGCAAGCTGCGGGGCCGCCTCGCGCCACGCGAGCTCTGCGAACCGATAGTCGAGCCAGCCTAGGGCGCATGCTACGGCGATCGAGCCGATGTCCACTCCCGCCGGGGGCTTCGATTCAAGAGATGCGATTGCGCGAAGAACCTTGGCTGTCTGTGCTTGCACCCAGTTGCCGTACCGGAAGGCCACTGGCCTAACCTGCTCAAGCCGCACGAGTTGTGCTGCCTCCAATAGGCCGTTGGCCAGTGCGTTGTACCGTAGTGCGTGCCAGCGCGCACTACGCTCGGCTGGAAACCAGACGGTATCGCCGGCCAACACGCTGAGATATTCGCAAATCACGTCGGAATCGAAAAGTGCCATGCCTTCGTCCGTGACGAAGGCGGGAATCTTTCCGAGCGGATTGATCGCCAATACGCCCTGATCGGGCTCGTAGGGGGAGTGATTGACCAACTCCTTCTCGATGCGACCCTCGAGCCCGAGCTCGATCGCGAGGACCATTACCTTGCGAACGTAGGGCGAATTGGGGCCGAACTTGAGCTTCATGAGGGGGAGCGCTGCCAGATTGTTCCCGCCGGTCAAAGCTTCATCGCGAACGGATCGCGTTCCTCGTCAGAGAAGTTGATCATCACGTTCTTTGTCGTTGTGAAGGCGTTCAAGGCCTCCTCTCCGCGCTCGCGGCCGGAGCCGCTGTCCTTGACGCCGCCGAAGGGTGCCTGGGCGGCTGCTGCACGGTACGTGTTGACCCAGACCATGCCCGCGTGAATCTCGCGCGAGACCCGCAAGGCGCGAGAGACGTTGGTGGTCCAGATGCCCGCCGCAAGCCCGTATTTCGTGTCATTTCCGATAGCGATGGCCTCTTCCTCCGTGTCGAAGGGGATGATCGAGAGCACAGGGCCGAAGATCTCCTCCTGCGCGACAGCCATCGAATTGCGCACCTCCCCGAAAATTGTGGGCTCGATGAAGAAACCCCGGCCGAGGTCTGGTCCGGAAGCTTCCTTGCCGCCCGTGAGCAGTCGTGCTCCTTCCTTGATCGCACCCTCGATCGACTGCATGATGCGCTCGAACTGGGGTTGATTTGCTGCCGTTCCCATTTCGGTCTTCGGATCGATAGGATTGCCCATCTTGATCATCTTGGCACGCGCGACGAGCGTCTCGGAGACCTCCTCATAGACTTTGCGCTGCACGAGCAGGCGAGAGCCTGCGATGCAAGACTGCCCCGTCCCCCCATAGATGCCCGCGAGAGCGCCGATGGTCGCCTTCTTGATGTCTGCGTCCTCGAAGATGATGTTGGGCGATTTGCCGCCAAGCTCCATCGTGACGGGAACGAGCAAGCGACCGGCGGTAGCAGAGATTTCCCGCCCGACGCCTGGGCTGCCCGTAAAGGTCACATGGTCGACTCGGCCGCTAGTGAGCAGTGCCTTGCCCACGCGATAGTCACCTGTCACAACGTTGACAACGCCAGGAGGGAACCCCGCCTGCTCGATCAGCTTGGCGAATTCGAGCGTCGTGCAGGAGGCCTGTTCCGAGGGCTTGATGACGATGCAATTGCCGGCAGCGATCGCTGGCGCCAGCTTGTTCGACAGCAGGTGCATGGGGGAATTCCACGCCGTGATCGCCACCACCACCCCCACCGGCTCACGACGCGTGTAGTTGAGGACGTCCCGCTCATCGAGCGGCATGCTCTGGCCCCACAGCTTGTCCGCGTAGCCCGCGTAGAAGCGGTACGCGCGCGCCGCAAAAAGCTGCTGCGAACGAGTTTCACGGATCACCTTGCCGTTGTCAGTGCTCTCGAGCACGCTCATGCGATCTGCGTCGGCCTGAAGGAGGTCAGCCAGGCGGTTCAAAAGCTTGGCGCGCTCCAAGCCCGAAGTCTTGCTCCAGTGGGTGTCGAACGCGCGTCGCGCCGCCGCTATCGCCTCGGCCACCTGAGCATCGGTCGCCTGCGGCACCATCGCCCAAGGCTCTCGAGTGTAAGGATTGATCGAGGGAAAGAGCTCCTGGTCGGCTTCGGCTAACCATTTTCCATCGATGAAGAGCTTGTACGCGTTTGTCATGGCTGTGCTGGAAGAGTGTGTTGAGTTGCTGGTGGCAGAGGCCGAGTTGATGGCCTCGAGGAGGGGCTGCAGGCCAACTGCGCTCGGGCGCAGTCGGCCTGCAGCCTCATCTTCTCTGTGCGCGGGATGGAATCACAACTTGAGTGATTGCAATGCGCATGCCAATCGCGTCCGTCCTACATCGTCGTCGCGCAAGCTGGTGGCTTGCCTCCCAGGCCGCCCTCAGCGATGAGCGACGAGTCCTTGCTCGCGGAAGACAAGTGTGTGCGACGGGGACGGTCGTGTCGTTGCAGCAGACATCGCGCGTGAGTTTCAAGATTCGCGGCCCCCCTATTCGCGCAACACATTCGAGGGAATGTCGGCCCTTGTCCTTTGGAGCTCGAGTGGCATGCAGTTTGCACCGCTTGCGAGTACGAGCGCGAGAAGCGCACCTGGCGGCCACGCGCCGAGGCGGAATTTTCAGTTTTTGCATACCTAGAGAAGGAGACAGATGATTGATCCGAAACAGCGACCGACTGCAATGACGCGCCGGACCGCGCTAGGCCTTGGCGTGGGGCTCGTTGCGGGCCTTTCCGGCGGTGCGGCGATTGCGCAGTCATATCCCTCGAAGCCGATCCGCATCATCGTGGGCTTCGTCCCGGGCGGTTCTACGGATTTCGGCGGGCGCATGATTGCGGCGGGCCTTGCAGATGCGCTGGGTGTCTCCGTCGTGGTGGAGAACAGGGCCGGCGCCACGGGCGTCATTGCAACCGAGTACGTCGCCAATTCGCCTCCGGATGGCTACACACTGTTGGTCGGCACGGCTACGCCGGTCATCATTGCGCCGCAGGCGATGGGTCGCCAATCATTCAATGCCTTGACAGACTTGACGCCCGTCAACATGGTCGGAGAGTCGCCGATGGCGCTTGCGGTGAACCCGAAGCTTGGCGTGAAGCGGCTCAAGGACCTCGTGGCGCTTTCCCGCACGCGTCCAGTCACCGTCGGCACATCCGGTGTGGGCGGTGCGCTTCACCTGCTGGTCGAGAGCCTGATCCAATCGACAGGCGGCAATTTCGTGGTCGTGCCCTACAAGGGAACCGGCCCCACCGTCACCGATGCCATTGCCGGCCACATCGACGCCACTGTCTCGGATATTGGCTCGTTCCTGCCTTTCCACAATGACGGAAAGCTGCTCGTGTTGGGGATCGCTTCTGAGAAGCGTATGGACGCACTTCCTGACATTCCGACGTTGCAGGAAGACGTGCCAGGGACCGTGATGGTCAGCTGGACTGGGCTCTTCGCTCCCGGGAAGACGCCCAAGCCCATCATTGACACCTTGAATGCAGGCCTCATGAAGATGATTGCGCGAGACGATGTGCGCAAGCAGTTCGTGAAGGCGGGTGCCACGGTGTACGCGCAGGCGAATCCAGCAGCGTTCCAAAAGCTGGTGGCGAATGACTACCAACGCTTTGGGAAGCTCATCAAGGAGCGCGGCATCGTTATCAAGGAATGATGCACACGGCACTTGAGGCCTTTTCCTGACAGATAGACCGGGTCCGATGGACCCGCCCGAACCAACCATCTGGAGTAACTTGTGACACTGCCTACCGCATCTTCTGAATCTGCCCGCATCTATGAACAGGTGCCGGAGCTTGCACGCCTTCGCAAGGATGTGCTGCTCGGCGACGTTTGGGAGCAGCCCGAGCTTTCGCGGCGCGACCGCATTCTCGTGACGCTTGGCGTACTCGCCGCCGGCGGCAAGATCGACGAGATGAAAGCCTGGATGTCCCGTGGTCTGGAAGCCGGGATCACGCTCGATGAGCTGCGTGGCCTGATCGTTCAAGTCACCTTCTACGCAGGATGGCCCGCAGGCCTCGCTGCCGGCCGGGCCGCGCTTGCACTGTTCGAAGCCGAAGGCAAGCAAGGGACAGTGAAATGAGGGTGGGGTATATCGGCCTCGGTTCGATGGGCGGCGTCCTCGCACGTCGCCTTGTAGGCGCGTACCCCCTCACGGTCTGGGACCTCAATGAAGGGGCGGCCGAAACGTTCAAGGAACTGGGAGCCACAGTCGCCCCTACGGCGGCTGACCTCGCGCGCGAGTGCGACATCATCCTGCTATGCCTGCCACGGACGTCGGATGTGCGCAAGCTGATGTTCGGCGCTGGCGGTCTGGCCGAAGGTTTGTCCGCTGGCAAGCTCGTGGTGGACCAAACGAGCGGCGTGCCAGGCGAGACCGTGGTGATCGCCAACGAGCTGGCCGAGCGCGGAATCGCCATGATGGACGCGCCGGTCTCCGGTGGCGTGGTCGGTGCAGCCTCTGGCACGATCACGATCATGGCGTCGGGGACGCAGGCGGACCACGACCGAGCTCTCCCGGTGCTGAAAGCGATCAGCTCCAACGTGTTTCGTTGTGGCGCACGCGTGGGTGACGGGCAAGCGATGAAGCTCGTCAACAACCTGCTGAGCGCCGGGTGTCGGCTTGCGGCGCTCGAGGTCGTGGCGCTCGGAAGAAAGCTTGGACTGTCGCTCGCGGCAATCACAGACGCAATCAACAGCGGCCCGGCTTGCAATCGCACGACGAAGGTCACGCTGCAAGGCATCGTTGATGGAAAGGCGGCGGTCTCCAACTTCGCCATGGCGCTGATGCTCAAGGACATCAGCCAATCCATTCAGCTGGGGAAGGTCTGCGGCGTGCCGACGACGTTGGCGAACATCGTGCGGGGACTGCTGCAGATCGGGGTGAGTACGCTGGGCAAGGACGTGCAGTTCGACCGTGTCATGGGATTGATCGAGTCAATGGCGGGAACGCGCATCGTCGATCCAGCCGATGCTGAGGAAGGTCCCTATCCGAACGCACAGGTGGCAGGAGAGAAGGAACTCCATCTCATTCAGAACGCGGTGGCAGCTTGCAACCTCCTGCTGACCTACGAGGCTGCTTCGATCGCCGTCGCCTACGGGCTCAAGCTCTCTGACGTCGACATGCTGATCAACAAGAGCACTGGCTGGAGCGCCGCTTCGGAGCGAATTCTGCCTTCGCTCTCGTCTGCCAAGACGACCTCTACCGTGAAGCTGCACGCAATGGTGGACGATCTGATGCTGGTCAGCCAACTGGCCATTGAGCAAGGCGCTCCGATGCTGATTGCCAGCACAGTCGGTAGTCTGTACGAGATCGGCGCGCACAAGCTTGGACCTCAGGCCAGCATTGATTCGATGGCCAAGCTCTACGAGTCCATGGCTGGCATTGCATTTGAGGGGGCCTGAGACATGGCCAACGAATCGCGCTCTTCCGCTACCCCGCAAGCTACGTCTCTATTCACGGCCACGCGCGCGCCGGACCATGCCTGGTTGGACCGTGTGCCCGCAGAGGCCCCGATCGAGCCGGAGCTGGCGATTGTCGATCCACACATGCACCTCTGGGATCACAAGACCGGGTACAGGTACTTCGTACCTGAGTTTGCACGCGACGTCGCGGCTTCGGGTCACACCATCGATGCAACGGTGTTCATCGAATGCCATGCGATGTATCGTGCAACTGGGCCCGAGCATCTGCGCTGGGTAGGAGAGACGGAATTCGCAGTCGGAATGGCGGCGATGGCAGCAAGCGGCAAGTACACCAACTGTCAGGCTGCGGCCGCCATTGTTGGCTACGCGGATTTGACCCTCGGGGATCGGACGCGCGCAACCCTTGAAGCTCACGTCGAAGCTGCCAACGGTCGCTTTCGGGGCGTGCGGCAGCGCGGCAAGTGGGACCCGGATCCGGCCGTGAATGGTCCGGTCGGCGCGGATCGCACGGGCGTATACCTGGAGAAGGAATTCGGAGAGGGCATTGACTTGCTGACCTCGATGGGATTGTCATTCGATGCCAGCGTCTTTCACACTCAACTCTCGCAGGTTACCGCGCTCGCGCGGGCCCATCCGGACGCGACGATCGTGCTGGTGCACACAGGTAGTCCGCTTGGGCATTCGTCATATGTGGGCAGGGAAGCGGAGGTTCACGCCAACTGGTTGGCCGGCATGAAGGAACTCGCCACTTGCCCCAATGTGTCGGTCAAGTTGGGTGGGCTCCTGATGTGCCTTGGAAATTTTGACTTCAGCACTGCGGAGATCCCGCCCACCTCGGAGCAACTGGAGCGATTGTGGCGACCCTATCTTGAGCCGTGTCTCGAGCTTTTCGGGGCGGAGCGCTGCATGGCCTCGTCCAACTTTCCCGTGGAGAAGGCCGGCATGCCGTACGGGACAGTCTGGAATATGTTCAAGCGCTTGATCGCTGGCTGTTCTCTCGAGGAGAAGAAGCTGATCCTCGGCGGCACCGCGCGCCGCATCTACCGCCTGCCATGACTCGCACTGCATCGATAGTCGCGCAGAGTTTGAAGGTATGTCCTGGAAGGCAATCGAGGTCAGGACCTTCGTGCTGCCGGCCAGCATGTCGGCACTTCTGCTCGAGCTTGCAGCCGTAGCAACGACGAGAAGGTGATCGCAAGCGGTGAGATTTACCCCCGGGAGGTATCGCCACCAAGGCATACGGCACCTGAAGAGTCTGCCGTCGGCCATGAACGGGCTCCATCGCTTCACCCGCGACCACTTCCAGTGGGGCTCGCATGGCCCCCAAGGAGATGAATTTGAGTGAGTTTGACTATGTGGTCGTTGGGGGTGGCGCTGCCGGAGCAGTCGTAGCGCGACGTTTGGTAGACAGCGGGGCGAGCGTTCTGCTGCTGGAAGCAGGCAAGTCTGATCGACATCCCTACGTGCGTGTTCCAGCGGGATTCTTTCGTGTCCTTAAATCCGGCCATTCCAGCTGGGGCTACAAGATCGAGCCGCAAGCGGGGCTCGGGGGACGCAGCTTCGACTATCCGCGTGGCAAGGTTCTCGGCGGCAGTGGCGCAATCAACGGTCTCGTCCAGTCCTGGGGCCTGCCATACGACTATGACCGTTGGGCCCGGGATGGTTGCGAGGGATGGTCGTTTGAAGACGTGCGGCCCTTCTTCATGCGTTCGGAGAGCTATGCATCCGGCGATCCCACCAAGCGAGGACGGGACGGTCCCATAGTTGTGTCCGACTACGCCGATTTGCATCCGGTTGCGCGAGATTTCCTGCGAGCCGCCGCCGAAACCGGGTTACCCGTGCTGGCGGACTACAACAGCGACTATCGCGCGGGGGTGAGCCAGGCCCAGCAGACTCGAAACGGCCGGTTCCGTGAGACGACCGCTACGGCCTATCTGCGGCCTGTCATGGGGCGCTCCAACCTGGCAATCAAGACCTCCGCGTTGGTCTGCTCCATCGATCTGGATGCGAGCCGGTGCGCCCGTGGCGTCACTTATCGGGTCGATGGCGTGGAGCAGACGGCCACGGCGCGTAGAGAAGTGATCGTATGTGGTGGAACAGTGAACACCCCACACTTGCTGAACCTGTCCGGCATCGGCCATGGTGAGCAGCTTCAATCCGCCGGTATAGCGGTCAGGCACCACTTGCCAGGCGTCGGACACGGGATGCAGGATCACTACACATCCAAGCTTGTACGGCGACTGCGCGGCATGACCACGTTGAACGAGCAGGGCAGGGGTCTGCGCCTCATGGCCGAGGTTTGCAACTACATGGTGCGTGGCAAGGGAATCCTTACGGCCTCCCCATCGTTTGTCACAGGCTATCTGAAGAGTTCGCCCGAACTCGACATCCCGGATCTCCAGATCTCGTTCATTCCGGCGAGCTTCGAGCTCGGTGGCAAGTTTGTCCTTGAATCGAAGCCAGGAATGTCGATGGGAGTCTGGCAGATGCGTCCGGAGAGTCGCGGGCATATCCGGACGATATCGCCGCGACCGGAAGTGGCTCCGATCATCTCACCCGGCTACCTGCAGTCGGCAGTCGACCAAAAGTGCGTGGTGGCCGGATTGCGCTGGGCTCGGCGCCTCCTCTTCGCGAAAGCCTTCGCTGCCTACGGCGCCGAGGAGGTGATGCCAGGGGCTGAAATGACGACGGACGAGCAACTGCTGGACTACGCGCGGCGCGCGGGCGGCACAACCTATCACCCGGTCGGTTCCTGTCGAATGGGAACCGATGACCTGGCGGTGGTGGATAGGGAACTTCGCGTGCGCGGCGTTCGTGGGCTGCGCATTGCGGACGCCTCGGTCATGCCGTACGTCACTTCCGGCAACACCCACGCGCCGACGGTGATGATCGCGGAGAAAGCCGCGGACCTCATTCTTCGCAAGCTACCGGCTTAGGCGGCGCTGCGGCACAACCACCCATCTGGAATACACGAATGCGAGACAGTCAGATCTATCAAGTCCCCCTACTCGTCAACGGCAAGGAACTCACCGGCGAAGGCCGTGAGCGCCGCGCCATCGTCAATCCCGCGACTGGCGAAAGCATTGGCGAACTCACGCTGGCAAGTCTGGCAGACATCGACCTTGCGGCCGAAACGGCACGGGCCGGCTTCGAAGCCTGGCGTGGTCACACGCCGCTGGCGCGCGCCAACATCCTCGCCGCAACGGCCAGCACCATGCGCGCGGACGTCGAGCGCCTGGCCTCGCTTCTGACATCGGAACAGGGGAAGACGCTGAAGGAAGCACGCGCCGAAGTTCTGGGGTCGGCCGACTTGGTCCAATGGCTCGGCGAGGAAGGCAAGCGTCTCTACGGGCGTGTGGTGCCTTCCCGGTTCCCACATATGGAGCAACTGGTTCTGCTGGATCCTGTGGGCCCCGTGGCCGCATTCTCTGCGTGGAACTATCCAATATCCCTGGCGGCGCGCAAGATTGGTCATGCGCTCGCGGCGGGATGCTCGGTGGTGATCAAGCCCGCCGAGGAATGCCCGAGCGCAGTGCTTGCGCTCGCCCGGATGTTTCACGCGGCCGGTGTTCCGCCCGCTGCGTTGCAGGTGCTCTTCGGCCATCCGGCACAGGTGTCGGAACGACTGATCTCATCCCCGTACATCCGCAAGATCACCTTCACCGGGTCGACGAGTGTCGGTCGTCACTTGGCAACGCTGGCCGGCGCTGCGCTCAAGAAAGTGACCTTCGAGCTGGGGGGGCATGCGCCCGTGATCGTGATGGACGATGCTGACATCGACGCTTTTGTCGCAGCAGCCGTCGCGAGCAAGTATCGCAATGCGGGGCAGATCTGCACCGCGCCGAGTCGATTCTTCGTGCACGAGCGCGTGTACGAGCGCACTGTCGATGCGTTTGTTCAACGCGCGAAGTCGCTGACCGTCGGCGACGGTGCCAATGGCGAGACGGACATGGGGCCGCTTGCCCAGGGCCGGAGGGTCTCGGCGATGGAAGAGCTGACGCATGACGCGCTCACCCATGGAGGTCGGATCCTCACCGGTGGGCCAGGTCGCAGTGGTGGGGGGTACTTCTGGCATCCCACTGTATTGACGGATGTGCCCGATACGGCGCGACTGATGCGGGAAGAGCCCTTCGGGCCTGTCGCATCATTCCAGCCTGTCAACGGCCTGGAGCACGCGCTTCGCGCGGCGAACTCGACCGAATATGGACTGGCGGGCTACGCGTTCACATCGACCATCGCGAGCGCACGCCGCATCCAGGAAGGCCTGCGCGTAGGCATCGTTGGGTTGAACACCTTCACACCCAGCGTGCCCGAAATGCCGTTTGCCGGCGTTCGCGACAGCGGCATGGGGGCCGCCATGGGCTACGAAGGTCTGATGGAGCATATGAACGTGAAAGCAGTGTTCCGCGCCGGATGATCGTGCGATATCCGAAGTGGAGTCGCTGCTCTCATGGACTTGCGGTCTGAACAGAAAGGAATTGCAGATGGAAAAGCGAAAACTTGGCCAAAATGGTCTCGAGGTCTCAGCCCTCGGTTTTGGCTGCATGGGGCTGAACTACGGCCGTGGATCTGACCTAAGCCAGGAAGAAGCTGTGCAACTGATCGGAGCGGCCTTCGATCGCGGGGTGACCTTCTTCGATACGGCGGAGGTGTATGGTCCCTTCACCAATGAGGAATTTCTCGGGGAGGCCATAGCGCCATTTCGGGGTCGCGTGGTCATCGCGACGAAGTTCGGCTACCAGTTCGACGAGCAAGGTCGCGAGGCAGGGCTTAACAGCAGGCCGGAGCAGATCCGGGCGGCGGCCGAAGGGTCTCTGCGCCGACTCAAGACCGACGTGATCGATCTCTACTATCAGCATCGCGTGGACCCGAACGTGCCCATCGAGGACGTTGCCGGCACAGTCAAGGACCTGATCCGCGAGGGCAAGGTGCTGCACTTCGGTCTGTCCGAGGCAGGGGTCCCTACTATCCGTCGCGCGCATGCCGTCCAGCCCGTTGCCGCCCTTCAGAGCGAATACTCGCTCTGGTGGCGCGAACCGGAAGCCGAACTCTTGCCCGTACTGGAGGAGCTCGGCATCGGCTTTGTCCCCTTCAGTCCGCTCGGTAAAGGCTTCCTCACCGGCGCCATCAACGCGCAGACGCAGTTCGATCCTAGCGACCGCCGCAATGGCATTCCTCGCTTCTCGTCCGAAGCGCGCGCCGCCAATCAGTCGCTAGTAACGCTTATCGGCCAAATTGCGCAGGAGAAGAATGCAACGCCCGCACAGATTGCACTCGCTTGGTTGCTGGCCCAGCATCCATGGATCGTACCCATCCCGGGCACGACCAAGCTGCATCGCCTCGACGAGAACCTCGGTGCAACGGACGTTGAGCTCTCGAGCGCCGACCTGAAAAGCATTCAGATCGCGCTCTCCGAAGTCGTGATTCAGGGCGACCGGTATCCGGCGCACCTGCAGCGGCAGGTGAATCGCTGACCGCCGCGGGTGTTGCTTCGCACCAGGCAAATTCGGAAGCCAGCTTCGTTACTGCGAAATTGACATTGCTTCCGATCCATACAAGCCAGTGCCTGGAGGCTATTCGCTGCCCCGAATAGCCTTGTGGGTTCTCGAACCTCCCCTTCAACCCTTCTTCACGGACCTCACCGATGTCACGCCGCGAATTCCTGCGACCCAGCACCTTCCTTCCCGTCGTCCTGACTGTCTGCGCAATGGGTGTCTAGGCACAGTCGCCGTCTTCCGCTACCGCGGCCGCTCCGGCGCCCGCCCTGGCGGTGCCGCTGTACCCGCAGATGGCCGAGTGGACCAAGGCGGTGGAGCAGAAGGTCATAGCCTGGCGGCACGACATTCACCAGCACCCGGAACTGGGCAACCAGGAAAAGCGCACCGCCGCACTGGTGGCCGCGCACCTCAAGTCGCTGGGCTACGAAGTGCGCGAAGGCGTCGCCGTGACCGGCGTGGTGGCCACGCTCAAGGGCGGCAAGCCCGGCCCCGTAGTGGCGCTGCGCGCTGACATGGACGCTCTGCCGGTGAAGGAGCAGGTGGACCTGCCGTTTGCCTCTAAGGCCCGCACCACCTGGGACGGCAAGGAGGTGGACGTGATGCACGCCTGCGGCCATAACGGCCACGTCGCCATCCTGATGGGCGTGGCCGAGGTGCTGGCGGGCATGAAGGAGCAGTTGCCCGGCACCATCAAGCTGATGTTCCAGCCGGCCGAAGAGAAGCTGCCCAGTGCCGAGATCGGCGTCGCGCGTCGCATGCTGGCCGAAGGTGCCTTCAATTCACCCAAGCCCGACGTGGTGTTCGGCCTGCACCTGGTCTCGTTCCTGAACACCGGCGAGATCGGCTACAAGCCCGGTCCCATTACCGCCAGCTCCGACACCTTCAAGGTCAGCGTCAAGGGCCGTCAAACGCATGGCTCGCAGCCCTGGTTGGGCGTGGACCCGATCGTGATCGGCTCGCAGATCGTGCTGGGCTTCCAGACCATTGCCAGCCGTCAGGTCAACGTGACCAAGGAGCCCTCGGTGCTCAGCGTGGGCACGTTCCAGGCTGGCACCCGCTACAACATCATTCCCGACAACGCCGAAATGAGCGGCACCCTGCGCACCTACGACGACGAGATGCGCAAGTTCTACATCAAGCGCATGGGCGAGACGGCCGAGCACATTGCGCAGAGCGGCGGCGGCGAGGCGCATGTGCACTTCGAGGCCGATGGCTACGCGCCCACCATCAACGACGCCAAACTCACCGCTCAGATGACACCCAGCCTGGAGCGAGTTCCCGGCGGCAAGGCTATGGTCATTCCCAAGGGCACCGGCGGCGAGGACTTCTCCTTCTTCGCACAGCAGGCGCCGGGACTGTTCGTGATGATTGGCGCCACGCCGGTCGGCAAGGACGCCAGCAAGGCCGAGCCCAATCACTCGCCGCGATTCTTCGTCGACGAGTCCAGCTTGCTGTTGGGCGTGCGCACGCTCTCGCAGCTGAGCGTGGACTACATGGCGATGGCGCAGAAGTAAGCAGCGCGCTTCGCAAGGAAAGCCACCTCTGCGTGGGAAGCCGCACAGCGGAGCTGCAACTTGGGACCCTCTGGGAAGGACTGCTCAGGCGCTTCTCTGCGATCGAAGTTCAAGGCGAACCGGTGCGCGTACATTCGTCCTCCATGCGCGGATTCACGAAAATGATGGTGCGCGTCACACCCTGACGGAAGCAACTGGGCGTGAAGGCCGCCGTGCTCGCAAGCTTCGGGCTGGCGCTGCGCCTGCAGGACATGCCCCAGCCGGTACCGGTCCCTGCCGTGGTTGTACGCACGTCAGTAGCACAGCCGACATTGCTTGTCGGAGCGCGTCTCTCGCAGTGAGCCGCGCACTATGCTCGCGAGCGCCGAGGCTGCGATATGAGACGAGAGTTCTAGAGTGGCGTGCGTGTGTCGCGCCTCTCGTTGCGGAACCCTTTTGGGGCCTCCCCGACTCGCCCGATATTCGGGGTGCAGTCACACCATGCCGCTCGACGTGAAATCACCCCCGGTAGGGTGACGCCTCGGTGGACCGAATCTGTACTCGGTCCGGCCTTTTCGCGGCTCGACCTGACGCTGGAATAGCGACCTTCATTCCAGAAGACCGCTGTACCGTCGAGGTGCCGAGCCGACCACTCAAGATGCGTCGAACTTGAAGCTTGCCATTTCCTCGAAGAGATGCGCCATGTCGTCCAGGTTCGCAGAGCGCCCGAGGTGATTCATGCCGATCTCGAACAAGTTGCGAATCACGCCGGCAATGATCATCGGTGCGCCGCCGTCGATCGCCATGCGCGCGCCGAGACGCAGATCCTTGACCATCAGTTCCAGTTGGAAGTTTGCGGACGTGCCGTGCGTCGCCAAGACCGGCAGGATGCGCTCGGAGCCTGCGTTCCTTCCGGAACTCTGATTGATGACCTCTGCCATCTTCGGCACGGAAAGCCCGTACTTGGCCCCCAACGCAGCGCACTCGTAGGTGATCAGACGATTGGTCGCGGCGATCGATGCATTGACGAGCTTGGCGACATGTCCGTTGCCCGTGTCGCCGCAGTACACAACGTTGGGACTGATCGATTCGAGCACCGCTCGCACTGGCCCGAAGATGTCGATAGGTCCGCCATAGTAGATGGCGATGGTGCCAGCGTCCGCGCCGCGCGGTCCTCCAGCCACCGGTGCGTCCACAAGTGACACGTCGAGCCTCCGCAAGTCATTGGCGATCGCTCGGGCCTCGGTGGGATCACCTGTGGTCTGGTCGACGATGATCTTGCCTGCGGCAAGCCCCTCAGCCAGTCCATTCGGTCCAAAAATGAGCTTGCGAACCACTGCTGAAGTTGGCACGCAAACCATGATCACGTCGCAGGCACGCGCAAGTGACGGCAGATCGGGCTGAACAATCGCCCCTTGAGCCTCCAACTCGCGCGCCAGTTCTGTGCGCACGTCGAAAACGTGCAGCTTCCGTGACAGCAGCATCCTGCGCGCCAGAGCGCCACCCATCACGCCGAGGCCCACATAGCCCACGACAGGTTCTCGCGCGGCGACTTCGGGGAAGTTTTGTGGGGGAGCCTGAACTTGCGGGGCCGGTGCTAGACGTGTGGCCGCCATCGATCCAATCAAGCCAACCACATCCTCCAGGCGTGCCTTTGGACCGAGCGTGTTGACGCCGATCTGCAGCAGGCCTCGGACGACGTTCGAGATGTGCATTGGCACGTCGCATTCCACGCCCAGCGAGGCTGCAAGGTTCAAATCCTTGAGCATCAGCGGCAAAGCCATGTTTGTTGACGTCTTGCCTTGCACTAGCGCTGTCAGCATGTGCTCCGAGGTGTAGTTGCGTCCAGACCCCTTGTTCAGGATATCGGTCATGGACTCGAGCGTAAGACCCATCTTTGTGCCCATGGCCACGACTTCGAGGGTGGATAGCCGACTGCCCGCGTTCATCGCGTTGTTCACCAGTTTCATGGCCTGCGCATCTCCGACCCGCGTGCCACAGCGAATGACCGTGGGGCTGATGGCTTGAAGCAAAGGGAGCGCTTGATGGTAGGCGTCGTCTGGGCCTGATGCCATCACCGTCGCCTTGCCTTGGGCTACAACTTCCGGCGATCCAGAGATCGGTGCGTCGATCATGGCTATGCCTCGCTCGCTCAAGGAACTTGCCAGCGCCCGTGTGTCCCCTGGCATGCCGCTGGTCTGATCGACGAGCAGGTTGCCGGCCGACAACCCCTCGAGGAGCCCGCCCGGAGCAAAGATGGCCTGCTGAACGTCAGGTGTACTCGGCAGGCAGAGGAAGACGACATCACACTGCCGAGCCAGTTCCGCAGCGCTGCTGGCGGCGATCATTTTGCTGGGGAGGGACTCAAGGGTTTTGGGGTTGTTGTCCCAGACGACGATAGAGTGCGTGCTTTTCAGTTGAAGTGCCAGGGCACGGCCCATGGCTCCCAATCCGACATATCCGACCTTCATTCCAGTTCTCCAGTGCATTGATTCGTGTGGGAGGTGATCCATCGTGCAAAACGGGTTTGCCGATTTGAGCGGGGGCAACGCAAGTCCGGTGCCCACTCGAAGCACCGTCACCTTCTGTCGATCGTGACGCGGTGGGTCGAGACATAGGGTCGGCTTATCACGCTGCGTTGGCTGTTCGCCGCTGTCGTCTCTGACGACATGACCGTCTTCGCGACGGACATCGCCTACCCCCTTGGATGCGCTGGCGTTGATTGCATGAGAACGCTACGCAACCTGCGCCGCGATCGGAGCTCGGGCCTCTCTCTTGTGAGCCCCGGTGTTGGCATGACGGTTGCACAGGGCCCCCATGGTGACCGCAAAGCAGATGCGAGGGCGGCAACGCTTCGTATTGCGCACCGACTTCCACAACGACCAATGAGACACTTAAATGAAGCCTAGTCCCTCTTTCGAACCTCATACCGCAGGAGCTTTGCGCCGGCGTGCGGTATGTGCCGCGATCGCCTCGTCGGCTCTTCTTTGGGCAACGCCGGGTCTCGCAGAAGACTATCCCTCGAAGCCCATCAAGCTGATCGTCGCCTACTCGCCTGGAGGCGGGGTTGACTACACCGCGCGCGCGATCGCTCCTCGACTCGGCGAAGCACTCAACACAACGGTCGTCGTCGAGAATAGGGCGGGCGCGAGCGGCACAATCGGGAGCGATTTCGTTGCGCGATCAACGCCAGACGGCTACACGTTGCTCTTCGCACCTGCCAGTTCAATGACTGCCTCACCGCAGGCGATGCCGAAGGCGCCCTACAACGTGTTGACGGACTTCGCGCCGATCAACCTCGTCGGCGACACGCCACTGATACTCGCCGTGCGTCCCGGGCTCGGCGTGAACACGGTGAAGGATCTCCTGCAGCTTTCCCAGAAACAGAAGATCACGCTTGCGTCGGCCGGCGCCGGTGGCTTGACGCATCTGGTGATCGAGTCGCTCAACCTCGCTTCCAAGAACAACATCATCCACGTGCCCTACAAGGGAGGCGGACCGGCGCTGGCCGATGCGGTTGCAGGCCATGTCGACGGCTTGGTTGCGGACTTTCCTCCGTTGGTTCCAATGTTCAAGGAAAAGCGACTCGTTGCAGTCGCAGTCACGAGTCCTAAGCGGACTGAGTTCCTACCGGAGGTCGCCACGGTAGGGGAAGACATTCCGGGCTTTGTCGCCATGAGCTGGTATGGCTTGATGGCTCCTGCCAAGACGCCTCGCAATGTGATTGACAAAGTGAACGCCGCCATCGCCAAGGTCATGGCGCGTGACGACGTTCGCGCTCAGCTGAAAACAGCGTCGGTGTCGCCACGCACGCTCGCCTCGCCGGAAGCGTTTCAAAAATTCGTCGCGGCGGACTACGCCCGCTGGGGCAAGCTTATCCGGGAAACGCACATCGTCACCACAGAGTGATGCGCTCGAGAGTCGCCCCCATAGGGGCGATACCGAGGGATGGCTAGACCCGAGCTAAATCTTGTGGGCCAAGTGCCAGAGGATGCCAGAGGGGTATTCCTAGAGGCTCCCCTCGGCTTGTCGATAAAGCGCCGGCAGACGCCGGCGTTTCTTCTCTCAGAATCAGGCTCAGTACTGCAGTTGCGCGTCGAAGAAGTCGCACTTGTGGTCCGCTCGGAAAGCAGCAACTGACTTGCTCGACATCGGGATGTCCTGAACCAGGTATCGCCCATCGTTGCCCTCGTTGAGTCGCGGCCAAGGAGCATCCCCACTTCCGTTGGGATTGCCGGTATCCGCGAAATGGGTCCAAGCGGCGATCATCTGATGTGAGAGCTTTTCCTCATCAGAGTTCAGACCTCGTGGCATGCCCGACATCTGGTCGAGATTGACGCCCAGCTCGCCGCCATGGAACCCCGTGAATAGAAACTGGATGTCGATTGTGTGCGAGGCGCCCGGCTTGTAGCCAGGCATCTTCGGCAAATAGAACGGCGCATTGCGATAGGCGAAGTCGTACGCGTAGGTCGGAACCTGTGGTGCCAGCCTCTGCAAAACGTGAAGTTCGGCGCACCTCGCCGCGTCGGTGCTGATGCGCTGGTAGGCGATCATTGGATCGCCGTTGTGGTCCGACAAGGGGTATTGCTCGGCGATGCCTTCGGGCATTTTCCGATTGGCATTGCAGTAGATGCAGAAGGCCCCCGGTGCCGTCATAGAGGGGTACTGCGATGCGGAGATGGGTGCTTGGGGTGGCCCCGAGAAATACTCGTTGATGCCCGTGAAGAAGGTCACCTCATCTCGGACGGAACCGCCCATCACCGGCATGCGATTGAACTTTCCCGAAACCCACGCCTCTTCGGGCTGCATGGGAACGATCGTTCCATCGACGAAGGGGCGACCAATTACATAGGATCCACCCGCGGTTGGGGTGCCCTGCAATTGAAGGATGCGAGCCACCGACAGACCCCGAAGGCACTTGGCCGTTGCAGAGTCGGAACCAGGGCAGCCGGCAGCTACGGCGAATCCGGTGCCGGCGGTGAGAGCGGTTGCCGCCGAGGGTGTCCAAGCGAAGAAGGCCGGTGAACTCTGCAGGATCGCCCGATTGAAGAGGCCCTTGGCGGAGGGCGATATCAGGTTGGCGCCAACGTCGTAGGCTCCCGCGGATTGTCCGCCCAATGCCACCTTCGATGGATCGCCGGCAAATCGAGCGATGTTCTGCTGGACCCAAAGCAAGGCAGCCTGCTGGTCGAGCGTCTGGTAGTTGCCCCAAGGATGCCCCTCGGTATTGAGCGCAGGATGCGACAGCGTTCCCAGTAGACCGAGGCGGTAGTTGAAGGTGACCACCACTGCGTCGATGCCATCCGTCCCGCCGGTAGCCAGCTTCGTCGCGTCGTAGTCCTTGGCCGCGCCCGTGAAGTTTCCGCCTCCATGGATCCAGACGATGACGGGCTTTGCGGCTTTCCCGCCTGTCTTGCCCGTGGTGTAGACGTTGAGATAGAGGCAGTCCTCTTGGATGCTTGCCGGGCCCGCGAAAGGACCGAGGGTCGTAACCTGGGCACAGCTGGCCGTCGGCTTCGAGGCTTCGCGAATCCCCTGCCAAGGCTTCGGAGGCTGAGGAGGCTGCCAGCGCAGTTCGCCGACAGGGGGGGCGGCGTATGGAATGCCGCGATAGACGTTCACCCCGTTTTCCCTCACACCGCGAACGGCGCCCCCAGTGGTAGTGACGATGGGCGAGGTGTACTCACTTCTCGGTTGTGGGGCTGCGATGGAGGACACCGCGCCAAGCGCGGCGAGCGCAAGCGAGGCGCCCATCATCACTTTGCGGGTGTACCGCGGATAGAGCCGTTCGTGAGGAACGAAGAAGCTGCTTGAGATCATACTTGTCGCCGTTCTGGTTGGTTGCCTCGGCTCTCCGGCGCGAGGTGCGCGGATAAGGCAGCTTTCATGCCATCTCCGATGGCGCGCCAAAGGCCCGCTGTGTGCGCCGGCAACACATGTCCGTAGAAAAGACGTCAAGAGCTCGTTGAGTCCGGAAGGCAGCGTGCGCAAGTCTTTGTGTTCGCGTATCCGTCGCGGCAACCTCATGGCATCGCAATTGCTCATGTCTGATCAAGTTAAACGCAGACACGGAACAGGAACGCGGATGGACGAGAAGATATTTCGATTGGACAACCGGATCGCAGTGGTCACGGGCGGCAGCGGAGGCATCGGCGCAGCCATCTGCAAGCTCTTCGCGAAGGTCGGCGCGAGCGTCGCGTGTATCGATCTGGACACCGAACGAGTCAACGCAACCGCTGCAGCCATCGAGGCCGAGGGCGGGCGGGCGATCGCCATCACGTGCGACGTGAGTTCAGAGGCACAAACCTTGGACGCCGTGCAGCGCTTGGTGGCGGAACTGGGTAAGCCCACGGTCCTGGTTAACAGCATCGCGGCGCTGGATCGAAGCGGAAGCATCTTGGAGATCGACCTGGCCGAATGGGAGAAGGTCCATCGGGTGAATCTGACCGGCTCGTTCCTGATGTCTCGCGCCGTACTGCCGTGGATGGTCGAAGCTGGTGGCGGGTCCGTGATCCATGTTTCCTCGATGAACGCCCACGTAGCCGCGCCCGGCCGGGTTTCATACGCTTCGACCAAATCGGCGCTGTTGCAACTCGGTCGTGTGATGGCAGTCGACCATGCCGCCCAAGGCGTGCGTGTCAACATCCTCTCGCCCGGTCCGGTGGACACCGTTCGGATCAGTTTTCGCCAGCAAGGTCATTCGGAGGCGGAGAAGAAGGCCTCCCTCGATCGCTACCTGCTCAAGCGTCTTGGGAGACCGGAGGAAGTCGCGGCTGCGGCACTGTTCCTGGCGAGCGATGCATCATCCTTCGTGACCGGCTCGGAACTGGCGGTAGATGGAGGATGCACCATCTACAAGGGATGACCGCGGCGGGGGCCAAAGGCAATCGTCACCCGACCGCCATCTCGCTGGTCTCTGTCGCTGTGCCTCGGCCTTGCCGGTCAAGAGGGTCGACCGTGGCGGTCCCACGGGTGACGAATCGTTCAACGCCCGCGTGAGTCTTCGATTCGAAGATTCAGCGCCGGCTTTCCGCGCGGCACGCTTCTTGCCGATCTGTCGTCGAGACAAACCCTCCGGCCACCAGAAGATCAAGGACACCACGATGAAGCACGGATCTCGAGTCGCAGCCCTCACACTTGCCATTGCGTCAACCTCCGGCCCCGTCGCGGCCCAGATATCCGATGACGTCGTAAGGATCGGCGTGATCGTCGATATGACCGGCGTGTATTCCGCCAATGGAGGGCGGGGCGTCGTGCGAGCCGTCGAGCTTGCAGTCAAGGATTTCGGTGGCAAGGTGCAAGGCAAGCCGATCGAAGTCGTCACCGCCGACTACCAGAACAAGGTAGATGTTGCCGCGTCGAAGGTTCGCGAATGGTTCGATGTCGACAAGATCGACCTCGTCATCGAGTCGACGGACTCGGCGGCGGCCATCTCGATGCAAAAGGTTGCAGCCGACAAGAAGAAGCCCATCATCTTCGCTGGCTCCGCGTCCACGGCGCTCACCAACAAGGAATGTTCTGCCTACGGGATTCACTGGGTGTACGACACCTTCGCCCTCGCCACCGGAACTGCCCGCGCGGTGATGGAGGAAGGGGGTACGTCCTGGTATTTCATCACGGCCGACTACGCGTTCGGTCAGTCCCTGGAGCGAGACACGACCAACGTAGTCCAAGCCATGGGTGGAAAGATCCTCGGCACATCCAGGCACCCGCTCAACGCGCCGGACCTCGCTTCCTTCCTGCTTCAGGCGCAAGCGTCCAAGGCCAAGGTCGTTGGGCTTGCGAATGCGGGCAAGGACACTCAGAACTCCATTCGCCAGGCCGCCGAGTTCGCCATCACGAAAAACCAGACACTTGCGACCTTGCTGATGTTCGACACCGATGTCAAAGGGCTCGGCCTGAACGCTGCTCAGGGAATGCTCTTCACCACGGGCTTTTACTGGGACAGGAACCAGGAGTCCCGAGACTTCTCACGGCGATTCTTCGAGATCCACAAGGCGATGCCGACGATGATCCAGGCTGGCGCCTACTCGGCGACCATGCACTATCTGAAGGCGGTCGAGAGCCAGAAGACCGATTCTGCGGACGTTGTCGTCAAACAGATGCGTGAGACACCCGTCAATGATTTCTTCGCCGCCAACGGAAAGATTCGGGCGGACGGCCGCATGGTGCATGACATGTACCTGGCACAGGTCAAGACCCCGGCCGAGTCGAAGAATGAGTGGGACATCATCAAGATCCGGCGAACTATCTCAGGGGATGAGGCCTTCCAGCCGTTGTCGGCGAGTACCTGTCCCCTGGTGTCCAAGAGCTAGCTAGCGCAGGCTCCCGTTTCGGGGGCATCGGGCTGCCGCGAGCGCGCGACCGCCCGTCGTGGTCGTGTGCCAGGGTCACGTCGAGGAGCTTCGCTGATGGCGTTTCCGGGTAGAGACGCCGGGCGAGCTTCCATGTGTGGATAGACTTCCTGATCGCGCGCGATCCTCGCAGCGACGAGAGGCGTAGGGCGCCCATGGTGTCGACTTCGTACGCCAACCCCGAAGGTGCAGTCAGATGCGGCTATTGGCTTGGAAACCCTCGACCTTTTTCATCCTGTGGGCGATCGTGGTCGTCAGCGTTCTGTGCGCTCTCTATCGTTGGGTGGATCCATTGCCGCCGCGCCAGTTCGCCATTGCGGCGGGCATTCCCGGTACGACCTACGACGTCTATGCCAGAAGGTATGCGGCAATCCTCGCACGCGACGGCGTCGAGTTGAAGGTCCGGAACTATCCAAGCGCAATCCAGCACTTCGATGCTTTGCGTGACAAGAACTCCGGCGTCCAGGCGGCGCTGACGAACTTCGGCTTCACGCAGGCGAACGACGCAGCCGTCCTCCATTCACTCGGCGGAATCTCGGACACGCCGGTCTTCATCTTCTTCAAGGGGATGGAGCCACCGGAACGACTTTCCCAACTGCGAGGCAAGCGGATTTCCATCGGCCTTCCGGGGTCTGCCTTGCGCGCGTTGGTGCTCGACGTTCTGCGGACCACCGGGGCATGGGACGATTCCATCGGGCTTTCGAACCTTGACTATGCCGACGCCCTGCAGGCCTTGGAGGATGGGATGCTCGACTTGGTGATGATCCCGGCCCAGTATGACGATGCATTGATCCTCCACGCACTGGACATGGCCGATATGCATCTCATGAACGTCGCGCAAGCCGAGGCGATTTCCAAGACGGTTCCCGGTTTGAAGCATGTCGTACTCTCGCGCGGGCTGATCAGCCTCAGTCGCGATGTTCCAAGCGCGGACGTGAGCATGCTTGCGCTGCAGAATCGATTGCTGGTACGCAACGACCTTCATCCTGCGCTGCAGTACCTGCTGCTTCGGGCGATGCGCGAGGTGCATGGTGGACCGGGACCCTTGAATCGCCTCGGCGAGTTCCCAGCCGAGCAGGCCGGCGACTTGCCGCTCTCGCCGACGGCGCAGGCCTTCTACCGCTCCGGGCCGGGCTTGTGGCAGCAGTACACGTCGTTCTGGCTCTCCTCCCTGCTCAATCGAATCGGATTTTTCGTCATTCCAGTTGTCGCGACCTTGATTCCACTGCTTGGGCTCGCGCCGAGAATCTACAGGTGGCTTCACCTTCGCCTGCTCGGTCGATGGCATCGAGTCCTGACGGATCTCGAAAGCGAAATGGCACCGCGCGGCGAGGATGCTGATTGGGATGCTGTGAGAAGGCGCATCGTTGAGATCGACCTTGAGATCAGGAAGCTTCGACTCCCGCGCGCTTACGAGTCCGAACTGCACTTGCTTCGTCTCCATCTGCGCGTGGTGGGGGAATTGCTGGACAACCGTGCCGCCTCGGCGGAAGGAACTCGGACGAAACCAGCAACCGAAGCATGACGCTCGGTCGAACGGACCGGATCGCAACCGGCCATTGGCTTCTCGCCGCCGCTCGTGATTCGCGGTGCGGGATCGATGCGATCTGAAGTCACCTTCTTAGTCCACCGGCGATCAGTGGTCTGCCAACTGCATTCATGCGTACCAGTCATAGCGGCATGCGGATTCAGCCATCTAGTCTCAGGAGTCGCACAGACTTAAATTTCACTGAATGCTCCCTGCCGGTGCGACGGCATGATCTTCGCGGTCGACCAGAGGCTTCAAGCCGGCAGGATGGCTTCTTCTTCAATCAGCTTCGGAAGAAACTTGAAAATGTCGCCACTGAAACGATCTGCCGTCTCCGCGGCCATCCTGCTCTCCCTCTCCGCAGTCACGTGCGGAGCCAGTGCGACCAGTGTGGCGGAGGGCGAGAACGCCGCGGGCGCGATGAAGGTCTCGTTCAACAATCGAGCGATCGTGATGGCGGGTAACCTCTACACACCCCCAAACTACGATCGCAGCAAGAGGTATCCGGCGATCGTCGTGACGCACCCTTGGGGCGGGGTGAAGGAGCAAACGGCCGGTCTGTACGCGCAGAAGCTTGCCGAAAAGGGTTTCGTGACCTTGGCGTTCGATGCCTCCCACTACGGCGAAAGCGGGGGAGAGCCGCGCGACCTCGAGAATCCTTCGGATCGTGTCCAGGATATACGCAGTGCGATCGGGTATCTGAGCAATCTGCCTCAGGTCGATGCGAACCGCATCGGGGCGTTGGGTATCTGTGCGGGTGGCGGCTACACGCTCGACGAAGCTCAGACCGACCTTCGTGTGAAGGCGGTGGCCGGCGTGGTGAGCTACGACATCGGAGCCGCGACGAGAGAGGGTATTGAGGGGATGCCTGTTTCGCGTCAGGATCGCCTCAACATCCTTGCGAACGTCGATCGGCAACTCAACAAGGAGGCCGCGGGCGAAACCGTTCTCGTGGAGCAACTCATTCCGGGGCGCGAGAAGTGGACGGACCAGACGCCGGGGTTCTTTCGCGAGGCCTACGACTATTACCTTACGCCGCGAGGCGCTCATCCGGGCGCCAGGAACCAATATGTGGTGACGAGCCCTGGCTTGCACATGGCGTACTTTCCGTTCTCGCAGATGGAAGCGATTTCGCCTCGCCCGTTGCTGCTGATCGCAGGGGGCAAGGCCGAGACGCTCAAGTTCAGCCAGGACGCGTTCGAGAAGGCGAAGCAGCCGAAAGAACTGATGGTGATCCCCGGGGCTTCGCATTTCGATCTCTACGACAAGCCCCAGTACGTGACGCCGGCGGTGGCCAAACTGGCCGATTTCTTTGGGAAGAATCTGTAGGCTCGCGTGCCGCCGCGCGACGATGCAACGCGTGAACGGAAGGATGCAGGAATGAAGTGGCGGCGCCCCATCGCCCAGTGGATCTTTGCAGCAAGCTGTTGCCCGCTTGCTGGCGCGTTGGCGCAAGAGCCGGGAAAAGGCTTGCCTCTGCAGCAAATGGCCACAAAGAACTGGGTGGTGGACGTCGTCGCGCGCGACCTGGACTATCCGTGGGACATCGAGCAAGCGGGCGAACAGCTTCTCGTCACAGAAGCTGCCGGCAATATCGTCACCATCGAACGCGGCCGACTCATGCGTCGCATGTTGAAGACCTCGGATCCAATCGCCCGGGAGGGCGGCGCAGGCCTGTTGGGCATGGCGCTCGCCAAGGACTTCCGACAGAGCGGTGTCGCTTACCTGTACCACTCGTACCGGTCCGAAGCAGGCCTTAGCAACAAGGTGATCGAGGCGCACTTCGATGGCAACGCGTGGCGAGAGACGCGGGTGCTGCTTTCCGGCATCCCGGGGCACCGCCTCTACAACGGAGGCCGTATTGCCATTGGGCCCGACGGCTTGCTCTATGTCACGACCGGGTGGACAGAGAGCCGTCAGCGCCCGCAGGACCTGCACAGCCTCGCCGGCAAGGTCCTTCGCATGATGCTCAACGGCCAGGTGCCGAAGGACAACCCGTTTCCGGCTTCGTATGTCTACTCCTATGGCCACCGCAATCCTCAAGGCCTGGCTTGGGACTCGCGGGGCGTGCTCCACGTGGTCGAGCACGGCCAGTCGGGTCACGATGAAATCAATATCGTCAAGGCTGGCCTGAACTACGGGTGGCCGTTGGTCGAGGGAAGTGCAAGCCGCGCCGGAATGGAACCCGCTTGGCTCGAATCGGGCAACGACACCTGGGCGCCATCGGGTGCTGCCTTTGCGGGCGATGACTTGCTCGTCGCGGCGCTCGGGGCGCGTGGACTCTACGTCGCGGATGAATCGCGCAAGTCCCTGAGGCCGCTGTTCAGATCGGACGATCGCATTCGAGATGTCTTGCCGGTAGGACGAGACATCTACGTGATCACGACTAACCGTTCGCCTCGGGCCGAAGGGCCTTCCAGCGACCGATTGCTTCGCCTGTCGCCGCGTCGTTGACGGTCGCCGCATCGCCGCTGTCATTCATGAGCCCAGGTCATGGGGGCGTGCGGCCTTAGCGGCTTTATCTCGTGCGATGTGCGGCTTCCAATGGAACCTCGCTTTTTGCCGAGTGCACTTGACGTGTGACCTCGGCTCAGGCGCAGGCCTTCCTCTGACGATGCACCGGTCTGGCTGGAAGTGCCCTACCCGCGCCGACTTCCGATCTCAACACCCGATGGCAATGAAAAACCCTTTGAACGTCCACGAATCCTCTCCAATGCGCTGGCTCTGGCGGGGCTACGCGATTTTGCTGGTGATCGTCGGTGCAGTTCTCGCAGTTGGTGGCGCCGTGCTTGTCAGTGAAGGCGGATCGCTCTACTACGTCCTGACTGGGTTGGCGATCGGGGCGAGCGGTATCCTGCTCTGGCGCGGCAATGGGCTCGCGCACTGGGCGTACTGCGCCATGCTGGCCGGAACGCTGGCATGGGCGGTCTATGAAGTGCGTTTCGATCCGTGGGGGCTGGTAGCTCGGCTCGCGACGCCGTTGGTGCTCGGACTTCCGATGTTGCTCGGATGGTGGCGTGCTTCCAGACGCAGCGCAAGCCATCCTCGCCGGAGGGGCCTCTGGCCTGTGGTCGTGAGCGCGATGGTCCTTGCGCCCTTGGTAGGCATTGGCCTTCGAAGCATGGGCCCGAGCCTGCCCGTTGATCCCTTGTGGGAACGCGGCGCCGCAGCCGCGGTGCCTCAGCCGCTCGCACAACCACTTGCGAGCACGCCGGGCAGCGATTGGCAACACTACGGCAACGATCAAGGGGGCACGCGGTTCAGCCCGCTGGCTCAGATCACGCCGCAGAACGTGGACAAACTCGAGGTCGCGTGGGAGGCGGACGTGGGGCCTTTTGAAGGCGTGCGCGGCAGCCTGCAGACCACGCCCATCAATGTGGGCGACTCCCTCTATGTCTGCAACGGGCACAACGTGGTTGTGGCGCTGGACGCCGAGACCGGGCGCGAACGGTGGCGCTACGCGATGAGTGATGCGGGACTGCCATCGGGCAAGCCTTGCCGCGGCGTGTCGTACTACCGGGTGCCGCAGGCACGGGGAGCCTGCACCGAGCGAATCCTGGCAACCAGCCAGACGCCGGAACTATTCGCGCTCGATGCCGCCACGGGGCTGCCCTGCTCTGGCTTCGGTGAGCGGGGGCGCGTCAAGCTTCTTGAGGGGCTCGGAGACGTGCCAGCCGGGTACCACTACGTCAGCTCGGCGCCGCAAGTCGTTCGCGGCAACGTTGTGCTCGGCGGAGCCATCATGGACGGGCAGTATTGGGGCGAGCCTTCCGGCGTCATTCGTGCCTTTGATGCCGTGACCGGCCAGCTTCGCTGGGCCTTCGATGCCGGCCGGCCTGACCGTCGTGGTGCGCCTCCACCGGGCGAGAGCTACACCGCTGCTACGCCGAACAGTTGGGCGCCGATCAGCGCCGACGAGTCGCTGGGCCTGGTGTACCTGCCCATGGGAAATGCCACGCCGGATTTCTATGGGGCGCAACGGCGGCCGTTTGACGACGATGTCGCAAGTTCGGTGATTGCCCTTGACGCCGAGACCGGCCAGCGCCGCTGGCGCTTCCAGACTCTGCATCACGACATCTGGGACTACGACGTACCCTCGCAGCCCACGCTGATCGATTTCCCCACCTCGAATGGCGTGCGTCATGCGTTGGTCCAACCGACAAAGCGCGGCGAGATCTTCGTGCTCGACCGTGAGACCGGTGAGCCGATCAAGGCTGTCGAGGAACGTCCAGTCCCGCAGCACGGCGCCCTGCCTGGCGAACGTGTGTCTCCCACGCAGCCGTTTTCGACCGACATGCCCTCGTTCCGCGGCGCCAAGCTGCGAGAGGCCGACATGTGGGGACTGACGCCATTCGACCAACTGGCCTGCCGCATTCTCTTCCGGCGTGCCAACTACGAAGGCACCTTGACACCGGTCTCATTGAATCGGACGACGCTCTTCGATCCTGGCTATTCGGGTGGCATCAACTGGGGCAGCGTGTCGATCGATGTTGACCGTGGGATCATGATGGTCAACTGGATGCGGCTGCCCAGCGTCGTCGAGGTCTTCTCGCGCGAAGAGGCAAGGAGGCGTGGGCTAGAGCGCTTCGATGGTACCAAGGGCCAGGGCGCAGCCGCGGCGCCACAGGAGAACACGCCCTACGCTGCAAAGAATGGACAGTTCTTGTCCCCGCTCGGCGTGCCTTGCAGCGCACCGCCATGGGGTCTTCTCACAGCCGTGGATCTTCAGGGTGGCCAGGTCATCTGGAGCAAGCCGCTTGGGAACGGCCGCGACAGCGGACCGCTGGGCATGCGAACGCATTCGCCCTTCACGATGGGAGTACCAAACAGCGGGGGCACCGTGACCACGCGCGGTGGTTTGACCTTCATCGGTGCCACCGTGGACAGCATGTTTCGTGCTTTCGACACGGCTACGGGTGAACAACTCTGGCAGTCCGACCTGCCCGGGGCCGGCATGGCGACGCCAATGAGTTACCAGTCTCCGACTAGCGGCAGACAGTTCGTCGTCATCGCTGCAGGCGGCCGCGCGTCGCTCAAGACTCGACTCAGCACCAAGATCGTCGCCTACGCGCTGCCCAAGTGAACTCGTCCCGCGCTGACTTGATCTTCAAGGGAGCATTGATGAATCTGCCTCGTGAGTCCGTGCGCCAAGGCGCCTTTATCCGCGAATGGGCAAGGTCTACAGTCTCTCTTCCGCCGCAGTTGGCGTGGGATCAATCATGAATATTTCGTTTGAAAACAAGGTGGCACTTGTCACTGGGGCTGGATCTGGTTTGGGCCTTGCGGCCGCGCGTGCGTTTGCGCAATCCGGAGCGGCCGTGGTACTCGCAGATTGGGACGAAGCGTCGGTGCTGTCCGCGGCCGATCAGTTGGCGAAAGAGGGCCACAGCGCTCTCGGCATTCGATGTGACGTGTCGGACGAGGCCGCGGTGAAAGAGATGGTCGAGCGAACCGTGGAGCGCTTTGGCCGGCTCGACGCCGCCTACAACAATGCCGGCGTCCAGAACGTGCTGGCCGAGACGGCTGACGCAACGCGAGAAGACTTTGATCGCGTGATGTCCATCAACTTGCGCGGAGTCTGGAACTGCATGAAGTTTGAGCTTCAACAGATGCGAAAGCAGGGCAGTGGATCCATTGTGAATTGTTCCTCTCTCGGAGGACTCGTCGGTGGCGCGGAGCGTGGCACCTATCATGCCGCCAAGCACGGCGTGCTGGGGCTGACCAAGAGCGCGGCGCTCGAGTACGCAGCACGGGGCATTCGCATCAACGCCATCTGTCCGGGATTGATCTGGACTCCGATGGCCGACCAGATGGTCGCATCCGGCCAGGCCGATGCGTTGAATGCGTTGCTCAACGCTGTGCCCATGGGGCGCTATGGGCGGCCCGAGGAGATCGCGGACATGGTGCTTTTCCTCTGCAGCGAAGCTTCGAGCTACGTGAGTGGGCAATCGATCTCGGTGGACGGCGGCTTCATCATGCGCTGAGGGGCTGCAGCACGCCTGATCGCATCTCCCGCCGAATCGGTGCGGTCAGGCGAAGAGCATCCGATTCGACCCCGGCCATGCCGCCGTTCAACTGAACGTTCTTCGGCCGGCCGGATCGCGGAACTCCCATCACTCAAATCTTCTTCGCATCAGCGCGAATCAGGTCTGCGGCCTTCTCCCCGATCATGATGGACGGCGCATTCGTATTGCCGGCGGTGACGGTCGGCATGATCGACGCGTCCGCCACGCGCAGTCGCTTCACACCGCGCACGCGCAAGCGTTCGTCCACGACAGCCATCGGGTCGTTGCCCATCTTGCAGGACCCGGCCGGATGGAAGGCGCAGTTTCCTTCGCGCCGGAGATAGTCCAGAAGTTGGTCATCCGTGTCCGCGGCAGGGCCTGGTGTCAACTCCTCGAGGACGCGGGCAGCAAGCGGCTGGGAGGCAAGGATTGCGCGGATCTTGCGCAGTCCTGAGATCATCGCCCGCACGTCGGCCGGCTCAGCGAGGAAGTTGGGTACGAACGCGGGCGCTTCCAGGGGGTCGCGCGAACGAAGCCTCACCTCGCCACGGGAAGCAGGACGGGTGTTGTAGACCGACGCGCTGACGGCATCGATGTCGTCAATATCGACCTTGCCGTTGGGGTGGTGGGTGAAAGTCATCGGTCGGAAGCTGATCTCGAGATCGGCGTACTCGGCCTCAGGAGAACTCCTGACGAAGGCGGCGGCCATCGAAGAGGCCAGGGCAAGGTAGCCGCTCTTCGTCGCTACATAGCGAGCTCCTTCAGCGTACTTTCGCCAGCCGGCCAGGGCTCGGTTGTAAGAGCTCTCCGGTGTTGATCTCGCCTGCACACGGGCAACGAAATGATCCTGCAGATTCTTGCCGACGCCCGGCAGGTCGACGAGGGTTTCAATGGCGTGCGCATGCAGCGCTTCCCCATCACCGATGCCGGAGAGCATCAGGACCTGGGGCGAGTTGAGCGCGCCGGCCGAAATCACGACTTCCCGGCCCGCGCCAATAGTGCGGACCTGGCCCCCCTGCAAGACTTCCACGCCAGTGGCTTGGCCGTTCTCCAGGATCACTCGCCGAACGTGCACGTCCGATTCGACAACGAGATTGGGGCGGCTGCGCACGGGCGCGATATAGGAATCGTAGGCGGACTGCCGAATACCGTCGCGGATGCTCGCGGGCAGGAAGCCCACGGATTCCGGCTCTGTGCCGTTCGGCATTTCCACGTGGGGCACTCCGATACGTCGGGCAGCTTCGATGAAGTCGACTGCGGTCGGATGCTTGACGACCGGCTCGGACACCGTAAGCGGGCCATTGTTGCCGAGCAATGGGCTTGCGAGCGCGCCGTAATTTTCGAGGCGTTTGAAGTAGGGAAGAACATCGTCCCAACCCCAGCCCTGATTCCCCAGATCGCGCCACTGGTCAAAGTCGCGGGAATTGCCGCGCACGTACACCATCCCGTTGATCGCGCCGCTTCCACCCAGCGCCTTGCCCCGTGGGAAGTACACGCGGCGGTCGTGCAACGTCGGAACTGGCTCGGTGAAGTACCCCCAGTTGTAGCGCTTGTTCTTGAAGAGCTTTGCCATGCCGGCCGGCGTGCGAATCCAGAATTCATTCGCCGGCGGGCCCGCCTCCAGAAGCAGCACTCTCACCGCAGGGTCATCGGAAAGGCGTCGAGCGACGGCGCAGCCAGCGGAGCCGGCTCCGATGATGATGTAGTCATATTTTTGCAAGTTTCCCTCGCTTGTACATACGGGCCGCAATCAGGAAGCATGCGCTTGCCTGTGCATGCCGGCCTGATCATTCAGCGTTTCAATTCCTACCTCAGGTGCAATAAGCGCGCCTGTGCAGATTCCTTCAGCAAGCCCCCGCAAGGGCTCGATTGCCAAGGTAACGCCCGATCGGAAGACATTCTTGTCCGCTCGAACGACACGTCAGCGGCAGTTGTTCATGCGGCATGCGCAGGCAACTGGATGCGGTACACCTTCGCGGCTGTGCCATGGAAGAGGGCTGCCTTGTCCTCCGCCGAGGCACCGCGCACGATGTGCTTCAAGGCGTTCCACGCCGGAACGAAGCCAGCAGAACGTCCATCTGGCGGGTAGTTGCTCTCCATCATGCAGCGTTCGGCTCCAAAGGCCTCGATCGCGGTCTCAACGAACGGACGCCAAATGGTTGCGAGCTCTTGATAGCCAATCTGGTCCTTGCGTTCCTCAAGCCTAAAACCCCAGAACGGCATGCCCAGGCCACCGACCTTGCAGTAGACCCCTGGCCGGCGTGCCAGCTCGAACATCAAGACCCGGTGCCGGCGGAAGACTTCCGCGGTTTCCTCTTCACCCAGTTCCATCGCCATTGCATGGCCGCAATGATTGACCACGATCGTCGCTTCGGGAAAGGCATCCGCCAGGTCGATCACATCCTGCAGTTGATGATGGAACACGGCTGCATCGAAGCTCAGGCCGCGACTGACCAGGTGCCTGAAGGCAGGTCGGAAGCCGGGACTTTGCATCACGCCGCTCGGTGGGCGAACCGGGATGAAGCGGTAGGGAGCGTCGGTTGGATCTTCGAGCGTGACCTGGCGAAAACCACGCAGGCGCTCGGGCGCTGTCTGCAGCGCGCGGTCGAGCAACTCCGCGACCGCGTCGCCCTGCCGCAGGTCGGCGTGACCAACAATTGCGGCGCAGACGCGAATTTCGCCATACCGGCCGCTCGCGCACATCGCGCCAACGCCATTCGCGAATTCGATCTCGCCCAGCGGTCGAAGTACTTCAGGCCCCTCGGTTCGTGCAAAGGCCAAGGTCTCCAGATATACGCTGGCGACGATCCGATGCCCAGCCGAGGCATCCTCGAGATAGTCGTCAAGCAGGTACCGCTGCGTCGGCCGGTCGAAGAGATGATGGTGCGAATCGATGATCGGGAGGTCCGGGTCAAGGATTGGCTCGTCCCGGCCCGCGAACAACTGTGGATGGGTGGCAGGAGCGATCTTCATGGATTCAGGTCGGGCACGGCAATGACGGATTCTGCACGCCCCACGGCGATCGTTCTCAGAGGTACTCCTCGGCGAGCGCGACATCCCGGATCTCGTCCACGGTACCGCTGCGGCGAACTTCGCCACCGCGAATCACATAGGCGCGGTCGACCAGCTTCAGCGCAGGCCTCGC
Organism: Variovorax sp. Sphag1AA; assembly: GCF_014192575.1. GTDB lineage: Bacteria > Pseudomonadota > Gammaproteobacteria > Burkholderiales > Burkholderiaceae_C > Variovorax. The sequence goes on from NZ_JACHYC010000007.1 coordinate 271,007, forward strand.
CATCTGCTCGGTCATGAGGATTGTGGTGCCTCGGCGTTGCAGTTCACGAATGGCCGCGCTGATGTGCCCGATCCACACGGGCGCCAATCCGAGGAACGGCTCGTCCAGAAGGAGCAGCTTGGGCATGGTGCTTACTGCACGAGCAATGGCCACGATCTGCTGCTGGCCGCCGCTCAATTGGTTGGCCGGCTGGTCGCCGCGCTCTCGCAGCAGGGGAAACGTGTTCTGGATCCAGTCGAGGTTGGCCTTGGCTTCTGCCATCGGCGTGCCGAGTGTTCCCGAGAGCACGTTCTCGGTCACGGTCAGCGAACGGAAGACACGGCGTCCTTCGGGCGAGTAGCCAATTCCCAGGCGCGCACGCGCTGGGCATGAGGTGCCGGCCAGATCCTTGCCATCGAACACGATTCGTCCTGAGGCCGTCGGCACGAGACCAACCACTGCATTGATCAGACTGGACTTGCCGGCCCCGTTCGATCCGACGAGCAGGACGGATTCGCCTTGCCGCACTTCGATGGAGACCTTGTTCAGCGCCTCAATCCCGCCGTAGCGGACACAGAGATTCTCAATGGTGAGCATGTTCATTCCTCGCTGGCGCCCAGATAGGCGTCGATTACTTCGCGGCGGGACAGGACTTCGGTGGGCGGCCCATCAGCCAGCAGCCGGCCAGCCTCAAGCACCAGGATACGGGGGCACAGGCGCTTTACCAGATCCATGTCGTGTTCAACGATCAGCACGCCGCAACCGAGCTTCGTGCGAGCATGCTCGATGAAGCGATCGACCTGCGTACGCTCCCGCCGCTCCAGCCCCGCGGCAGGCTCATCGAGGAGAAGAAAGCGCGGGCGTGCGGACAGTGCCATGACCAGGCCCAGCATTTTTTGCAGTCCGTATGGCAGCTTGTCGCTCGGCTCGTGCAGATGGGAGGAAAGACCAAATTCGTCGAGGAGGGCATCGATGCCGAGGTCATCCCCTCCGTGAACCGCCCCGAAGCGCTCTGCGCGAAAGAGGTTCTCCTCAACGCAGACGCTGCGAAAGGTGTTCGTCTGCTGGAAGCTGCGAGCGACACCCAGGCGCGCTACCGAATGAAACGGCATGCCGGTGATGTTGCGATCTCCCAGGAAGATGCGACCTGCGGTTGGCGGCAGCATGCCGCAGATCACGTTGATCAGCGTGGTCTTGCCGGCACCGTTGGGACCGATCACCCCCAGCACGCCTCCTTGTTCCACCTCGAAGGAGATGTTGTCGAAGACCTTCAGGCCGCCAAACTGCTTCGTCACAGCGTCCACACGCAACTTCTGCGACTCACTGCGCGCGGGTGCGGGGGAGGGAGCAAGTACCGAGCTCATGCGTGGCCCTCCTTGACAATGGGGTTGATCGTGGGTTGGATGGGGGCCTTGCGACGCTCGCTGAACTTCAGGAACAGGCCGACCAGGCCGTTGGGAGCGCCCATCATGACCACCAGCAGCAGCACGCCGTAGAGGCCTGCCGAGAGGTTCGCGTAGCTGCTGAAGATATTGGTCATGAAGATGAGCAGAAAGCTCCCTACGACCATGCCGAGCATGGTGCCCCGCCCGCCGACGAACGCATAGGCGATATAGCTGTTGACGGACCATGAGGCGAACGAGCTTGGATGGGCGGTCGACAGCATGTTCACGAGCGCGAAGCCGGCCAGTCCGGAGATGCCTGCTGATGCAACGAAGCCAATGGTGCGGTACTTCCAGATGGCGACGCCGAGACTCTCCGCGAGCGTTTCGTTTTCTTCGATGGAGGTGAACTCAGCCCGGAAGCGCTGGGTCACGAGCAGCGTGCAGATGGAGGCCACGATGCAGATCGAGACGGTCACGATGACAAGCATCGACGGCGACGAGAGGCTCGTTCCAAACAGGCTCGCCGCCGGAACCGCGGAGATGCCATCGGAGCCCCCTGTGAGGGTGGGGGTCTCGAAGAGAACGAGTTGCAGAATCTCGTTGAACAGGAACGTCACGAAAATGAAGTAGATGCCCTTGAGACGAAGCACCAATGCGCCGAGTGGAATGGCGAACAGCGCGGGTACGACGAACGCGACTCCCATCAGCAGAAGCAGTTCATTCATCCCCGCCTTCGCGAACATTGCGGCCGAGTAGCCGCCGATGGCCATGAATGCGGGCACAGTGAACGACAGCAAACCCATTCGCAGCATCACATAGACGGCCATGGCGGCGCTTACGCCGATGGCAGCCTGGTATGCAAGGGAGTTGTAGAAGGGCTCGTGAGTGACCAGCGGTACAACGAGGAGCGGAAGCAACAGAGCGATACCGCAGAGATCAAGCTTGAAATCACGATGACGATTCGAGGTCATGTCAGGCCTTTCGCGCGACCGTGCCCAGCAGGCCCTGTGGGCGAACGAGCAGGATCAACATCACGAGAATGAAGAGTGCGAGCGCGCCGAGCGAGCCGCCGAAGTAAACACTGGTATAGGCTTCAACCAAGCCCACGATGAATGCTGCAAGCACGGCCCCGGTCACGCTGCCGAGCCCGCCCAGAATGACGATGACGAACGCCTTGCCCAGGACACCTTCGCCACTGGTGGGTTCGAGAGAGAGCATTGGCGTCACCAGCGCACCGGTGAGGCCGGCGAGGGCTGTAGCGATCGCGAATGCCATGGGGAACATTCGGGCTGGCGTGATGCCTTGTGCCTTCGCCACGGGACCGTCGTCTGCCATGGCGCGAAGGGCGATGCCATAGCGTGTCTTGAACACCAGGTAGTACACCGCCCCAATGGCTGCGGCGCAAACCGCGAAGACGATCAGGTTTGCATACGGAACGTAGTATCCGCCTCCGCGCAGCGATCCCGAGATGGGGAACTTGAAGTCGACAGGTTCAGCGCCATAGACCATCGTCACGCCGGTGGTCATGATCTGGTAGATGCCGAGGGTGATCAGCATCGTGGCCAGGTGATCCACCACGTACTTCTCGACAAAAATGGTCTCGATCACGTAGCCGAGCACACCGGTTGCGAGCGTCGCGAGCAGGACGGCGGGGACATAGGGAAGGCCGAGCGAGTGCGACAAGGTGAATGCGAAGTAGCCGCCCAGGATGTAGAAGCCACCATGTGCGAAATTGACGACGCCCATGATGCCGAAGATGAGCGTGAAGCCGATGCTGATCAGGGCGTACTGCGTACCGAGGGTGACGCCGATCACGCCCGTAGAGACGATGCTTTCCATGGGGATTCGCCTAGAGGGTTCGGAAGGTGAAATCAGTCGACGCCGACGCGGGTCGCATTGAACTGGACTTTCTGCCGTCAGCGCGCGAACTGCGCCGTCCTGCAGAAAGGAGGTGTGGTGTCATGGTTGTCTCCGTCATGTCTCATTGATACGGTCTTGATCGCTCGCCTCGATGCGTGGCGGCAATCCCCGATGGTTGAGCAACAGCCGTGCCATCGGCCCCACATGCGTCTCTGCGGTGGTGTGTCCTTGCTGAGGACAAAAGTGTCTGGCCCCGTGCCCGGCTGGCGTCGGCGAAGTCATGGGGAACGTGCGCCGCCGTTGTTTTCGCTTGGCTTTTGCGGGCGCCACGACTGGCACTGCAATTGCTGTGTATGTGGACTCGAATCCGAAGGAAGCCTCATGACCTCGACCAAGACCCCGACAACCTCTTCCACCTCCACTTCTGGCCACCAGCGGGCGCTGGAGTGGCTGGGTACTGGCCCGAAGGGGTTGCTGATTGATGGCAAGTGGGTGCCCGCGGTCTCGGGCAAGACCTTCGAGACGATCAATCCCGCGACCGAGGAGCGTCTTGCGCTGGTTGCAGAAGCTGACACCGCGGACGTGGATGCGGCGGTGGGGGCGGCTCGGCGGGCATTCGAGGCGCGGTCGTGGAGCGCCATGTCGCCGGCAGCGCGCTCACGTCTGCTGATGAAGATCGCCGATGCGGTGGATGCGCACGCCGAGGAACTGGCGGTGCTTGAGACCCTCGACAACGGCGCTCCGCTGTCTGCGACGCGTGCTCGCGCGACACAGGTGGCCGAGATCTTCCGCTACTACGCCGGTTGGCCCACAAAGATCCACGGGACGACAAATCCGACGGACGATTCGCGCTTCTTGTACATGCTTCGCGAGCCGATGGGCGTATGTGCGCTGATCAATGCCTGGAACGTCCCGCTCGTCATGGCAGGGATGAAGATTGCGCCGGCGCTTGCTTGCGGTAACACGGCAATCCTGAAGCCGGCCGAGCAGACCCCGCTGTCGACGCTGAGGCTGGCGGAACTGATCGAGGAGGTGGGCCTGCCGCCGGGCGTGCTGAACGTGTTGCCAGGGTACGGGGCGACCGCGGGCGGTGCAATGTCGGCTCATCCGGGTATCGACAAGATCGCGTTCACGGGCTCGACGATGGTGGGGCGACACATCCTGCAGGCTTCGGCGGGAAACATGAAGAAGGTGACGCTCGAACTGGGTGGCAAGTCGCCCAACATCATCTTCCCGGACGCGAACCTGGAGGTGGCGTTCAAGGCGGCGGCGATGACCTTCTGCCGAAACTCTGGCCAGATCTGCTCCGCGGGAACGCGTTTGTTCGTGCATGAGAGCCTGCACGAGCAGGCCACCGAGCAGATCACACGCATCGCGGCGACGTACAAGGTGGGCTCGCCATTCGATGCGGATACGGAACTCGGACCTCTGATCTCGCAACGCCAGATGGAGCGAGTCCTTTCCTACGTCGACGCTGGCAAGGAAGACGGCGCACACCTGTCGATGGGCGGGTCGCGGGTTGGCAAGGTGGGTTACTTCGTCGAGCCGACGGTGTTCAGCGCCGTGGGCAACGGGATGCGGATCGCACAGGAGGAAATTTTTGGCCCGGTGCTGTCCATCATTCCGTTCAAGGATGAGGCCGACGCCGTGTTGAAAGGCAACGATACGGAATACGGGCTGGCCGCCGCGGTGTGGACGCGCGACGTGAGCCGTGCGCACCGAGTGGCGCGTGCCTTGAAGTCGGGTCGCGTGTGGATTAACACCTACGCCGAGGGCGACGTCGCGATGTCGCAGGGTGGCTACAAGCAATCAGGCTGGGGTCGCGAGATGGGGGCCGAGTCCATCGAAGCCTACACCCAGACCAAGTCCGTCCTCATGCGGCTGTAAGCGCCGTCATGCCGCTCTGGCGGTCGGCCCGGTCGCACCCGAGTCCGGCCTATGCCTGAAGTCGTAGCGGAAAAGATTTTGAAGTTCTATTAACCAACGATATGGAGGCATCCAAATGACAGTGAATTTCATGAACAGGAAGAAGGCGCGAGCCGCCGCGACAGCCACTCTGCTGTTGGGCTTGTGCCTTGGCAGCGTGCCCGTGCTGGCTCAGGACTGCGAAGTCAAGCTTGGCACAGTGGGCCCGATGACAGGCGGGGGCGCCAGCTGGGGCCTGTCGGAGAAGGCCGGTGTCGAATTCGAAGCGGCGTGGGTCAACGCCAACGGCGGCGTGCAGGTCGGAAACCGCAAGTGCAAGGTGAAGGTCGTTGCCGTTGACGGCCTGTCGACCGTGGCCGGCGGTGCCGCGGCATCGAACTATTTCGCGAGCGAAAAGGTTTTCGCGATCAACGGTCCTGTGCTTTCTACCGAAATCACCGGCTTCAAGCCGGTGAGTAAGCGCAACAACCAGGTCAATTTCGCCACTGGCTTCGCCAAGGACGTGATCGGGCCTGACTTCCCGTTGGCCTTCCACAAGATCCAGTCGCCTCCAGCGTGGGGTCCCTTGGTTGTGAAGACGGCCAAGGACCGCTTCAAGCTGAAGTCCGCCGTCGTGCTTGGACCCAATGATCAGGGAGGCACCGACGCGGGCAGTCAATTGGCGAAGATATACAACGACACTGGCGTGAAGACCGGAACGGAGTGGTATCAGCGCGGCACGACCAATTTTGGCCCCATTGCCACCCGGATCATGAGCATGAACGTCGATGCGGTCGACGTGACCACCATGCCGCCGGGCGAGGCAGGCATCCTAATCAAGCAGTTGCTTGAAGCTGGTTTCCCAGGCGTGTTCGCACGACTTGGCGCGGGCGGTGACGTTGTCATCAAGAATTCGGGTGGTATTGAGAAGGTCAAGAACTTTTACTGGTTCGACCATGTTCCCACCGAGGATCCGGCAATCAAGAAGCTCACGGCCGACTATGAGCGCCTCATGAAGGGGCCCGTTCCCGACAACGCCCTTGTTTTCAATGCGCAGATGGCCGCCGAGACCATGCTCAAGGCGATCTCGCTCGCAGGAACCGATCAGGATGGGGAAAAGATTGCCGCGGAGTTGCGCAAGATGACCCCCGAATCGCGTTACCTGGGCAAGGCCGGATGGCGGGGCAAGGCCCAGTACGGGATCAATCAGGAATTTTCCTTCCCTGTGGGCTTCAACTACATCCAGGACGGCAAGGTCGGACACCAGGTCAAGCTCGACGTCTCGGCCGAGTAGGAGAGACCCTCGGCCTTCGCCGCGCAAGCTTGCATCAACAAGGAGTGAACACATGACAGAGACGACCCAGCCCACTGCACCGATCGACACGCGACCGTCAGACTGGATGAGAAGGTCGACGATCGAAGGCTTCGCCGCTCTCATCGTCGGAGGCGGCAGTGGTATGGGCGCCGCATGCGCACGGACTTTCGCGGCCAATGGCGGCCTGGTGGTCGTTGCCGACTTGCGCGGCGAGAATGCCGAGCGGGTGGCCTCCGAAGTTGTAGCGAACGGCGGCAAGGCCATCGCGATTGCCATGGATGTGTCGAACCCTCAGGACATCGATCGCGCGGTGAAGGCGACGGTAGAAGCCTATGGGCGGCTCGATGTCCTGATCAATGCCGCGACCTGGAGCCAGAACGCACTACTGGAGGAAGTCGACATGGCCGACTGGGCCAATGCCTTCCAGACCAATGTGCATGGCCCGCTATTGCTGGCGCGCGCGTGTCTGCCCTATCTGCGCAAGAGCCCCGCGCCTGCGATCGTTCACGTGGCTTCTCTCGCGGGGGTGGTGGGCTACGCCCGCAAATCGGCCTATGGTCCGACGAAGGCCGCGCTCATCACGATGAGCCGGCAGATGGCTCTCGAATGGGCGGTCGACAACATCCGGGTCAATGTCGTGATTCCCGGCACCATCGACTCACCGCTTGCTCGCAAGATGATCAAGCCCGAGGTGCTGGCTGATCGTCATCGCCAGATTCCGCTCGGGCGACTCGGATTGCCCAGCGAGATGGCGGATCTGGCGGTGTTCCTTGCCTCGCCGGCGGCGTCGTTCATCACGGGCCAGGCAATCAATTGTTGCGGCGGCTTCTCGATCAATTCGTTTGTGGTACCGGCGGGTATGACCGAGACACTCCGAGAAGTTCGCCAGCGAGAGGCCAGCGAATCCTAGGGCGCACACGAGGCCCGTTGCCCGCCTGCCCGGCGTGCACGGCCTCTTTTTGAATGAGATGCCCATGACGACGTCGGAGCGGTCCCTATGTTGATGGCGTCTGCCGGAATACACCCGCGTTCGACGGATCGGGTTCGTGGCTTGCGCCAATGCTGCACTTGTTGTGGGTAGCCCAAGTTTCGAAGGAAGATTCATGAACGCCCAATCCATACCGGCGTCATCCGGGCTTGCGCCCGGCTACGCAGTCGTACCTGGCACAGCGCTTGACGGCATGAGGAATTTGCCTTCTGGATCGGCGACTGCAGGCGCGCGCATCGCGGCCTACACTGCAGTGTCCGTCCTCACGCGACACTGAGCGGCAGGTTGATCGTTTCCACCACCATGCCCAAGACCCTCTATCAGAAAATCTGGGACGCCCACGTCATCCTCGAAGGGGAGGGCGGGCAGTCACTGCTGCATGTTGCCCGGCATCTCGCGCACGACGGTTCCAACCACGCATTCGCCTTCCTGCAGGAGCGTGGCTTGCAGGTACGTCGTCCGGATCAGGTCTTCGCATCGCCGGATCACGGAGTCTCATCCAGGAGTCACGATCTGGCGGCTATTTCCGATCCTGAGCAACGCCGCGTGGTCGAACTCCTGAGACAGAACACCAGCAGATTTGGCATCGTGCACTTTGCTCTTGACGATCCGCGACAAGGCATCGCGCACGTCGTCGGTCCTGAGCAAGGCATCACTCAGCCCGGGATGGTGCTGGTTTGCGGGGACTCTCACACCTCTACCCATGGCGCGCTTGGCGCGCTGGCGTTCGGCATGGGGGCCAGCGATATCCTGCATGTGCTCGCTACCCAAGCGACATGGCAGCGCCGAGCGAAGACGATGAGAGTCACCATCGAGCACGCAATGCCCGTGGGGGTCACGGCCAAGGACCTGACGCTCGCCATCACAGCCTTGTTGGGGGCCAACGGGGCGACTGGCCATGTGATCGAATACGCCGGTTCCACTGTGCGGGCGATGTCGATCGAGGAGCGCCTGACGCTGTGCAATATGGCGATTGAAGCCGGTGCGCGTGCCGGCATGGTTGCGCCGGACGAAACCACCTATTCCTATCTGAAGGGCCGACCGTTCGCACCTCAGGGTGCAGCATGGGAGAAGGCACTGGCGTACTGGCGCACGTTGCCATCGGATATCGACGCTGTTTTCGACCGTGAGGTCGCAATAGACGCCCGCACGCTTGCTCCCATGGTGACTTGGGGCAACAGCCCAAGCGACGGCTTGCCGATTCATGCGCACGTGCCTGATCCACAACTCGAAGAGGACAAGGAGCGACGCGCTTCCATGAAGCGCACGCTCGAGTACATGGGCCTCACCCCCGGCATGGCGCTAACCGACATCCAGGTCGATCAAGTCTTCATCGGATCCTGTGCCAACGGGCGTATCGAAGACTTACGGGCGGCAGCGAGCATCGTCAAGGGTCGGCGCGTCGTCGTGCCGGCGCTCGTGGTCCCAGGTTCGACTCAGGTCAAGCTCGCAGCAGAGGCCGAAGGGCTGGATCAAATCTTTCTGGACGCCGGTTTCAGGTGGGGCGAAGCGGGCTGCTCCATGTGTGTGGCGATGAACGGCGACACAGTGGCGCCTGGCAAGCGCTGCATTTCTACTTCCAACCGCAATTTCGTCGGTCGCCAAGGCGCCGGTAGCCGCACTCACCTGGCCAGCCCGGCCATGGCAGCAGCGGCCGCGCTGACTGGCCATATCACGGACGTGCGGGAGCTCGCAATCTGACATGGAACCCTTTGTCGTTCTTGAAGACGTGGCGGTGCCATTCGACAAGCCTGATGTCGACACCGATCAGATCCTCCCCGCGCGCTTTATGCGGCGACCGCGCACGGAGGGGTACGACCAATTCCTCTTTCGCGACCTGCGCTTTCGCCAGGATGGCAGTGAAGACCCGGAGTTCGTGCTCAACCAGCCACCCTACCGCCAGGCTCGAATTCTGGTCGGCGACCGCAACTTCGGTGGTGGTTCGAGCCGCGAGCAAGCGCCTTGGGCGCTGCTTGACTACGGCATCCGTTGCGTGATCGCCGCCGATTTCGGCGACATCTTCAACGTCAATGCCCTCAAGAGCGGCCTGTTGCCGGTGCAAGTTGATATCGCCGTGTGCGCGAGACTGCGCCAGCAATTGCATGAGCGCCCAGGGGCTGTGCTACGCGTCGACTTGCCCTCCCAGATCGTGACCGGCCCGGACGGTGCCACATACGCTTTTCGTATTGACGCTTTTCGCAAACGCTGTTTGCTCGAGGGTCTGGACGACGTAGGTCTCACGCTGCGTCACGAGGCTGAGCTGGACGCGTTCGAGCGGGACTACCGCGAGAAGTTCTCTTGGCTATTTCCCGAGCGCAGCTGAGCACGGCCCTGCAGATCTACTCCTACCAACTACGCCCTGAAGGTAACTTTGATGCCATTCTTCAAATCCCTTGCCGAGAACGCCGGTCCTCCTGCCGTGTTCACCAAGTATCCCGAGCTCTATGGTCCGTGGTCGACCATGAGCCAAGCCATGATGAATGGCCCTTCGCCGCTGAGTCAGGGAGAGCGTGAACTGATCCTCGGCTATGCGGCTGCCGTGGCGGGCTGCAAATTCGTCCATGTTGCGCATTCGGAGGTGGCCTACGCATGGGGTATCGAGAACGGGCTGATCGAACGCCTTCTCGAAGATCCCGACGCTGAGATGGCCGACGTGCGCTTGAAACCGCTCCTGGCTTTCGTGCGGAAACTGACGCTGACGCCTTCAGAGATGACGCAAGCCGACGCGGATGCGGCGTTCGCCGCGGGTTGGGACGAACACGCGTTGCACGATGCCATTGCGGTGACGGCGCGCGCGGCCTTCATGCAGCGCCTTGTCGAGGGTCACGGATTCACGCCGATGACTCGCGAAGCGGCTGTCAAACGTGCCAAGGAACGTATCGAGCATGGCTACGTCAACCTCTACGCCGCGTTTCGGCAGAAGACTTGACGCAGCAATCCTAGTGTGCGCTGCGACGACAGACGCAGACAACTGTCCCTATCGAACACATCGCAGCATCGGCCGACCCGCAGATTGGAGCCACTTGGAGGACAGTTGCGGGTCCGCAGATGGCTTGCTCGCTCGGAAATGAGCGTGCTTCCTATTGGCATACGACTTGCGCTTCCAGGTTGACCTGCGTTCCCACACCTTCGACGACACACCATGACCAGTCCACTTGAAACTGATTTCCCTGAGTATCGCCCCCGTCCCGCCGGCGCCGAACTGGCCCTGCAAGGTATCCGTGTAGTCGACTTCACGCACTTCATAGCCGGACCACTCGCCACGATGATCCTGGCCGATATGGGCGCGGAGGTTGTCAAGGTCGAATCGCCCGGCAAAGGGGATGACTTTCGGCAGTACCCGCCGATGATTGCGGAGTTCGGCGGCGGCGCTCCGTTCATCTGGACCAATCGCAACAAGCGCAGCATCGCGCTGGACCTCAAGTCGCCCGAGGGCGTTGCACTCGCGCGCGAGCTCATAGCCAAGGCAGACGTGGTGGTCGAGAATTTCTCCACGGGCGTGATTGAGCGCCTTGGTCTCGGCTACAACACCCTGCGCGAAAGCAACCCCAAGCTGATTTTCTGTTCGGTCTCGGCGTATGGACGCACCGGTGCCTTCGCGGACCGATCCGGCTTCGATCCCATTGCCCAGGCCGAAAGTGGCTTCGTCTCGATGAACGGGTACACCGATCGTGAAGGCGTGCGCGCGTTGGCACCGGTCATGGACATCAGCACGGCCATGATGGCCTGCAACGCGATTCTTGGCGCCTTGGTTGCTCGTGGGCGGACCGGAAAAGGCCAAGCCATCGAGGTCGCACTTTTCGACAACGCCTTCCTGATGACTGGGTACGCGCCGTTGCAGCAGATCTTCACGGGTAACGAGCCGCGTCGTCCTGGCAATACCAGCCCGGATACCTGCCCCTCGGGCGTGTTCCGGGCGAAGGACCGATCCTTCTTCATCAATAGTGGCAACACGCAGATCTTCCAGCGACTCATGACCCAGGTGCTCGAGTTGCCCGATGTGGCCGCTGATCCAGCCTATGCAACCAACAAGGATCGGGTTGAAAGGCGAGAGAAGATCTTCGCGCTGCTTCAAGACGCTTTCGAGAAGCAGCCATGGTCCCACTGGCAGGCTCGCATGCGTTCAGCCGGAGTGCCCTGCGGCGAACTGCGCACGGTTGGCGAGGCAATCCGCTCGCCTGAAGCGCGCGATCGCGAGATCGTAACCCGCGTACCTCATCCCGAACTCGGCTGGGTGCCGAATGTGGCCCTGCCAATCCGCTACTCCGACACGCCGCTGGCCGATCCGGTGCTCGCGCCGCGCGTCGGTGAACACACCGATCAAGTGCTCGCCGAATGGCTCGAGCATGACAGCGCGCGCATTCGGGAACTGGCGCAGGCGGGCGCGTTCGGCGCGGCCTGCCAAGCAGGGAGCTTAAAGGCTCCGATCCCCTGGGCCTCGTGACCAAGGGATCGGTTTCATTCCACGTGCGCGGAAAGAGACCCGCGCCTCTATCAAGACAGGAGCGAGAGGAGACCGTGAAAAACCGCAGACAACTGCTTTCGATATCGATGCTCGCGCTGAGCGGTGCCGTACCAGCTCACGCACAGTCGCAGTCCTATCCGACCCGTCCGATCACGATCGTGGCGCCATTTCCCGCGGGTGGAACGGCCGACGTCGTCGCTCGGGTCCTCTCCGATCGGTTGCGCGATACGCTGGGTCAGCCGATCATCATCGACAACCGTGTGGGTGCCGCGGGATCGATCGGCACCTCCCTCGTGGCGAGGGCGCCGGCGGATGGCTACACGCTCCTCATCGCGAGCCAGTCGCACACAGCGAACCCGAGCCTCTATGCGAAGCTGCCTTGGGATCCACTCAAGAGTTTCTCGCCCATCGTGCTGGTAGGTGTGATTCCGAACGTGGTGACCGTTCCGGCCTCGTCGCCGAACAAGACACTTGCCGAGTTCGTGACGTACGCGAAGGCGCATCCTGGGGTCAACTATGGGTCGGCCGGCATCGGCACCTCAATCCACCTGACGGCCGAGATGCTCAAGCAGGCGGCGCAGATCAACCTCACGCATATCCCCTACAAGAGCGATTCGGAATCCTATGCGGGGATGCGAGCTGGTGACGTCGCGATGGCTCCGCTTGGGCTGGCCTTTGCGAAGCCGCACATCGATTCCGGCGAATTGCGCGCCTTGGCGGTCACAACTCCCAAGCGCTCGCGCATGCTTCCTAACGTGCCCACCGCGGCAGAGAGCGGGTTCCCCGCGTTCGATGTGCGGCCGTGGTACGCGTTCCTGGCGCCGGCAGGTACGCCACCGGCCATCGTTGCCAAGCTCAACGCAGCCATTACGGATGCGATGAAGACGCCGGCCGTCGAAGCCAAGCTCCTCGACTTGGGTCTCGAACTTGACCCCGGAACGCCCGAGGCGCTGGAAAAATTCTTGCGCGCCGATGTTGCGCGTTGGGACAAGGTGATCAAGCAGGCGGGGATTCGACTCGAGTGATTGCGCGGTAAAGCGAGCTGCGTGCGACGGCAGATGCGCGCAGCTCGCCCAAGCGCTGCAATGTGAACGTCGCAAACAAGAAGCGCGCCAAAGGGCGCGCTTCTTGTTTGCAACGTGTCCCGGTATCAGTTCTTGTGAAGCATGAAGTCCAGCATGATGTCCTGCACCGCTTCGACCATCTGGTCACCATCGGCCGTCTTGCAGCCTGCTGCCTGCGCTGCAGCCAGGAACGGAGTCACGCCGTGTCCGGCGATCACATCGCCCACAAACATTGAACTGGAGAGCAGATGCGAGGCGACAGGCAGTGGATCGCCGTCGGCCATCCCCATGGGCGTTGCATTGCAGACCATATCGCAGCCAGTTGGGTCAGCGGGGCCGGCCAAAACACGCCCGCGGCCAAGTTTTGACACCAGCTCCACCAGCTTGTTCGTGCGTTCCTCGGATGTGTCGTGAATGATCAGCTCGCGCACGCCGGCATCGATCAGTGCGATGGCGATGGCGCTACCGGCGCCGCCGGCGCCGAGCAACAGGACTCGTGCCCCCTCCGGCTTGGCGCCAGCATCTTTCTGAGCCTTGACGAAGGCGTAGCCGTCCAGCATGTCGCCATGCCACGTGCCGTCCGGATTGCGGCGAATCACGCTCACCACTCCAAGCATCTTCGCGGTTTCCGAACTGGTTGCGCAGTAAGCGAAGGCCGTGAACTTGTGAGGCATCGTGACCAGCAAGCCATCGACGTTGGACGTGTGCGCGAAAGCGCGCATCGCGACTTCCAGATCCGCTTCGGCCACCTGCATGGGAATGCAGATGCCGTTGTGTCCGCGGGCGGCGAAGCCCGTCGTCAGCCGCTTGGGCGATTGGACGTATCGGATCGGGTCGCCGAAGATGGGGAATAGACGGCTCTCGCCGCTCAAATGATCCAGCATGTTGTGATCTCGTTAGGAGTTGGTGATCGACCTGATTGGCCTGGAAGGGAGCTATTCCTTGGGGAGCTTGAGGTCGGACACAAGCTTGGACATGCCTGTCGCCTCATCCTTGAGGAAGTGCGTGAACTCGTCAGGCGACATCAGCATCGCCTCTGCGCCATCGTCTCGGAACCTGTTCTTGACTTCGGGCATGTTGACGGCGCTTCGCAACGCGTCGGAGAGCTTCTGGACCACTTCCTTCGGCGTTCCCGCAGGAGCCATGAGGCCGACCCAGAAGTAGAAGCTGTATCCGGGCACGCCCTGCTCTGCGATGGTCGGCAATGCGGGCAACACCTCGAGGCGCTTGGTCGACGTTACGCCCAGCGCCTTCATGCGGCCTTCGCGGATCATCGGCGCGGCGGTTCCCCACGGCTCGAAGATCATGCTGACGCGTCCGGAGATCACGTCAGGCCAGGCGGCGGAATTTCCCTTGTACGGAACGTGGGTGAGGTCCAGACCGGCCTTTTGTGCGAAGTACGCGGCCACGAGGTGGGTGGTGCTGCCGTTGCCGGCTGATGCGTAGTCCAGCTTCGCGGGATTGGCCTTGGCGCGGGTGATCATTGCACCCAGGTCCTTGTCGGGTTGGCTAGGGGCGGTCAGCAGCAAGAACGGCGTGCGCGTCAGCGGACCGACGCCCGTGAAATCTTTCGCCAGGTCGTAGCCGGGTTCGCGGTTCACGGCTTGCTGAATTGCGACAGTGTTGCCCGCGGCCAGTAGGGTGTACCCGTCGGCTGGCGAAGCCTTCACGGAGCGGAAGGCGAGCAGCCCTCCAGCGCCCGGGCGGTTCTCGACGACGACCTGCTGGCCAAGCTTGTCGCTCATGTATCGCGCGACCAGACGAACATTGACGTCCAGGAAGCCGCCGGCTGCCGAACTGACGATCAATCGGACCGGCTTGGTCGGGAATGCATCGGCAGCCAAGGCGGGTGCCGTAGCGCCAAGAAGGGCCATGGCAGCGATGGCAAGGCTATGTTTAACAAGCGCTTTCATATAAGTCTCCAAATTCAATGCTAGGCCCCGCTCAAGCATGTGTGGGCCTGGTGCGGTGGCTTCATGCCACGCGCCCCCCGGCGTCCCGCCGGGATGTGATGGTTTCAACCTGTCTGATGCGGCACGCGCCGTTGGCAAGATCTTCAGGCCGATCAGTTTCGTCTTCTACTGCGAGGTCATTTCATGTTCTTGCCTTCTTGCATCTAGCGAGCGGAATGGTGATGTTTGCTCCGCCGCAATCTGCATGCCAAACGCTGGAGCGCCACTTTGATAGCGGTTTTCGTCGGTTGGCCGGCTTGAGTGTTCTCCATGGAAACATTCGTGTGGACCAGGAAACACAGAGTGCGTCGGAAAGACATCACTCCTTCAGGCGCCCGTCATAGCCACGCCATTGCCAGCCTAAGCGCCGCGTGGAAGATTTCGTGCGCCGGCGAGAGCCTAGGCCGTGAGAGCGAGAGGCACTAGCCTGGCCAGCCGCGTCCCGCTAGATGCGCTGTTGCGGTCGCTCATCGCCGCGGAGGGCGAAGGATCATTCCTTGGCGACGATATTTTTGTCCCTGACGAGCTTGCCCCAGCGATCGTATTCACTTGTCACGAACTGCTGGAAGGCTTCCGGGCTTGCCATGGGAGCGGGAACAATCGCATTTTTCAGGAGCATTGAGCTGACGTCCTCGCGAGCCAACACCTTGACGAACGCTGCGTTGATCGCGTCGATCACGGGCTTGGGTGTTTTGGCAGGGGCAAACAACCCTTGCCAGTTCATCACAGCAAAGCCAGGCAGAAACTCGCTTACGGTCGGCACCTTCGGCAGGAACTGGTCTTGCTTCTCACTGGTAACCGCCAGCGAAATCAGCTTGTCCTGCTGGATGTATGGGTACAAGGCCGAAACGTCCATGACGATGCCGTCCACGTGCCCGGCCAGCGCGTCGTTGATTGCAGGTCCGGCGCCCTTGTAAGGGACGTGCACGATGTTGGCCTTGGAGGCCTGTGTAAGGAGCTCGATGGTCAGGTGTGGAAAGCCGCCATTGCCATTGGATGCCAAAGTCACTGGCCCCTTGCGAGCGCGCTCCACCAGGTCCTTGAGCGACTTCATACCGTGCGTTGGATTGACGGCAATCGTCTGAGCTGTGAGGCCGACCCGGTTGATGGCGACAAGATCGGTGACCGGATTGAACTTCGCCTGATTCGTCAATGGCGCGACTACAACCGGTGTTCCCGCTCCGATCATCAGCGTGAATCCGTCGGGAGGCGACTTGGCGACGTAATCGTCGTTGATCAGTCCGCTCGCGCCCACCTTGTTCTCAACCACCACGGGCGTCTTGAGAATCTCGGAGAGCCCCGGGCTCACAAGGCGAGCAACAAGGTCGAGCGCGCCGCCGGGCGGGGCGCCGACCATGATGCGGATAGGCTTTGAGGAGAAGTCCTGGGCGAGTGCAGCGGTGGGTAGCAGCACCGCCCACACGAACGCAAGCCAGAGCTTGCAAATGGTCGAATGCGATGACTTCGCGATGGTCGGGTGCATGGTGTCTCCTGATTCTGATTGAACTATCTTCGACGTCGCCCCTGCTTGCGGCAGGACGTGCTCGAGGCGATTCAGGCAATTCGTGTGCCGGTTGGGAGGTGAGGGTCTCGTCGTCCGTTCGTCGTCGTGTGCGCGCTGCGAGCAGAGAGGTTGGGTAGTTGTCCTCGGGGCGAACAGGCGCGGCGCATCGTCGGGTTTGGATCTCGTGCTCACCGGCGCCGCACTCAAACCGCCGACCGCGACTGGAATCGCGCAGAAGGGCCTACTGAATTCGGTGTGTCGAGATGGCGCTCTGGTCGACTCGGATGCGGGATCGAGAAGGCATCTCAGTCGCTAAAGGGGCGACGTGAGCAATGGTCTCGTCGACGCGGGCCAGAATGTCGATGCAATGCCCCTTCAATGCGATGCCCCTTCCGGTCAACTGAACCTTGCGGGTGGTTCGATCAAGCAGAGTTGCATTGAGCGCGACTTCGAGGCGAACGATGCTGCGGCTAACGCTCGACTTGTGAATACTCAGGGCTTTGGCGGCCGTTGAGAGGCTGTCCAGCGTAGCGACATAGGCAAAGATGCGGAGATCGTTGAGATCGAGCATCTTTCCACACGGTTGACTGAATGGGCTGTACTGCTGCATGTGTCATCCTGTCCTGCAATTTCAAGTTCAGTTCGCAAACACCGTGCCTCATCTTGCAATTGCAGGATGAGTAAAAACCCGGGGCGAACGAACCTCTGACGCCGTTGTCTCTCTCTTGGTAGAGCGGAAAAAAGACCACCCGACTTTCGCCGGGTGGTCGGGAGACTCTTTCAACGAAACCGGCCTAAGCCGGATCAGAAGAAGGTGCGAATACCCACGTCAATGCCGCGGGACGTCTTGGCCTGGAAGGTGCCGCCCAGCACATAGGCAGGACTGTTTCCAAGACCCAGGTCGTAGCCGTTCTTGTTGTTGATCTGGGCAATGGTCGTGTACAGGGCCGTACGCTTGGAGAGATTGTGGACATAGCCCAATGCCCACTTGTCTGCGCGCGGGTTGTCAGTGAATTGCAGCACGCGATTCGGATCAATGGTCACGCGAGACCAGGAACCGCGGATGAGGCCCGGTCCCACGGGAATGGTGAAGCCGAGCAGATAGCCGGTGCCGGTGGGCTGCCCGTTGAAGTTACCGTTCGGGACGGGGCCACTGCTCGTGGTCTTCAGTTCGGCGCGGGAATACTCGCCCATGATCTTGACGACGTCAAAGTCGTACGATCCGCCGAGGTTGAAGGTGTCCAACTTTGTCGTCAGACCGGCGAAGTAGTTGTCGGCCAAAGTGGCGCTGGAATAGGACGCAGCGACGTCGAACTTCTCGCGAGTGAAGCCGAAGCGGCCACCGACATAGGTGCCGGCACGAGAATTGTTGGGAACGTTTGGCGTGAGGTTGCCCGGGTCGTAACTCGTCTGTTCATTGAACGCGTACATGACTTGGCCGTACAGACCCCCCAGGCCCGGTGGCAAGAAGTAGCCGACCGAATTGCTGGTGCGAACGTACATGTTGTTGGCTTGGAAGCCATTCACGGCCGCGCCGTTGCTGCTGTAGCCGTTAGCGGTCGAGATAAGGTTGGTACCTACGCCGCTGGTAGAGAAAGGATCGAAGACGTTGTCGTTCCAGAACTGGGGCGTGTAGTCGCGACCGAGCCGGAACTCGCCGAACGCGGTCAGCAGACTCACGGTCGAGCGTCGATTGAAGAGGCCGCTGACAGCTGAACCTGAGTTCGCGACATTGCCGCCCACGGTGCCGTCGTCGGGGAAGATGGCCGCATCCAGGTAGAAGGCCGCCCCCAATCCACCGCCAAGATCTTCCTGACCTCTGAAGATCAGTCGACTTGCACCCCAGGCGCCTTGCGTGAGTGCAGTCTTGCTCGTCTTGGCGGTCACTCCAAGCGGCGTCTCAGACTTGTTTTCATAGCTGCTGACGCCAACGTCGACCACGCCCGCCAGCGTGACGGACGACTGGGCCGAGGCGGCGCCGGCCATAGCCATCGCGGCCAAGGCAACTAGCGATTTTTTCATTGCAGGATCTCCATGATTTAAGGGTAGGTTTTGATGCGAAGGGATCGCTGCAATGGCGCTGTGCGCTTCATTGATCCCCGTGCCAACTTCCTTTGAGAAGTTGAAGTGATTGCATCAGTGCTGCTCTTTCTCGTCTGGGCGATTCATGCAAAGTCGGCCAGTACCGCAGCAGAACAGACCGAACTGTTTTGCGGACTCGTTGTCGAATCGCGACATTGCGTTCGCGGCATCGAACAACGCTGCTTCATCTGCAGCGCGAGATGCTTGACCTGAGCGAGTTGACGCCCCAACGCGAGGATTAGATGGTCGAGATGACAAGGTTCGAGCACGCGACGTCCAACGCATTCTTGGAACAGAGAGGGCGGAATGCGCACTCAACGCACGCGCCGATCGGGGCATCCCGGCAAGGTTGCTCGCTGGCTACGGATTGGAAGCGAGGCTATGGCCGCTATCTACTGCGACCGCCTCATTCGGGACCAACTTGTTCTTCAGCCCAAGAGACTCAATGCGAGCTAGTGCGGAGGCTTTGGCGCATCTTGCTTGGAGCGATGCGGTACCAGCACTTGAATTTGCGGCTGAAGATGGCGGTGTTGGTATAGCCCAACTGAGAGGCGATCGCCTCGATCGAGAGCTCGGTATGCTGAAGGTACCAAGCGGCGTGAGACCTTCGAAGTTCATCCTTCAGATCGGAATAGGTCACGCCAGCCTCCGAGAGTCGACGTGCAAGCGTGCGCGTCGGAACGCCGAGATCCGTAGCGACTTTTGCGAGCTCCGGATTGGTGTTCAACCCTTCGAGCAACGCTCGCCGCACGCGTTCTACGAAACCGCCTTGCTTTAACTCCTGCTCCATCTTTTGGCAGGATTGGGTTGCCCGAACGAACGCATCGTGATTGGCCGAGATCGACGGAGCGTCAAGCAAAGCTGCGGGCAATCTGAAGGACAAGTACTGTTGGTCGAACTCCACCGACAGGATGTAACGAAGGCAGGCTTCTTCGTTGCCAGGGGGGCGCGAGTAGGGAAGGCCGACACTGAGTTCATCGGCGTGCCTGCCAAGAATGGCCTCAAGCAGACGGTTGAAGATTCCAACAATGGATTGAGTGACGAAGACTCGTGTGTCGCAGAGGGGACGCAAAGGTTTCACGCGGACGATGCCCCACTGAGGAGTGCTGTCCAACTCGAACTCCAGGCTTCTGAATATCAAGGGCGCATATCGTGTGGTGAATTGAAGGCACTCTTTCAATGTGGCTGCGGTCACGGCACCGATGCCAACTGGTGTGTGATAGGGCAGGAGCATCAACCCTGCTGTGAGCCCCAAGGCAGGCTCACCGCTGGCCTTCACGGCATGCTCGACGAACTGGCGGAACACTTGGAAGTCCACCATGTGATGCCCGTCACACAGGTCTTGCCAACTCAATCCAGCGTTCGCAAGAACGGCCGAAGGTCGAATCCCTAGGCTATGGAGACAGTCCACCACACGTCGAATGTAGACTGGGTGCGCGAACGGCATGTGCGCGTCGAGCTTGATCGTCATGGCTGGCTTGAGGACTAGACGAGGCTGCGTGACGATTCGTCCCGCGGACGAAGGATCTGATAAGCAAGTTCGGGAACGCAGTGAGTCGGGCGCACGACGGGGATCGTGGCACTAGCCGTAATCGATATGAGCATCGTCTTGTCTCTGTCGTGTCAAAGCTTCGATGGCTTTGCAATTTCTTGACTGCCTTTCCCCCGTCATGAGGGGCCTCTGACCGGCTAAACGCAACGGTCGTGCCAGCTATCTGCGAAGAGGTTTGTAGATCGCTGCCGCATGGCTATGGCCCCAACAGCGACACGAGGCATGTATCGAAAGATGACAGAGGTGTCCGTGACGGCAACGCTTTTGCCTTGCAAAAAAGCACACGACGGACGTCGGAGGCGCGGGCCGATCGCCCACGCCGAGCCACCCTTGGCGCAGCAAGACCTCCGCGGTTGGCGGGATTCAGGGTCGATAGCGAAGCGCTTCGACAACGACCGAGAGGGCTCTTGAAGATTCCTTGCGGCTTGGATAGAAGATATGCAGGCCGGGAAACGTCGGAGTCCAATCTTTGAGAACCCATCGGAGCCGACCCGAGTCGAGGTACGGCTGCGCGAGATCCTCTGGTATGAAGGCTAGACCTGCACCGTCCAAGGCAGCGTTGATCATCTGATAGACGCCGTTGACAGTCAGCTGTCCATCCACGCGGACCTGAAGCTCCCGTTTGCCCTTCTTGAGCTCCCAGGCATAGAGACCTCCATTCATGAGGCGCAATGTGATGCAGTTGTGGCGCAGCAGATCCTGGGGCGTTTTCGGCTCTTCATGTCTTTGCAAGTAAGCCGGAGCGCCGACGACCATCGATCGGACGTCCGGCGCGACGCGCACGGCGAACATGTCCTTGGCGACCTGGTTCCCCCAACGCACCCCGATATCAAAGCGGTCGGCCACGATGTCGGCAAGCCCATAGTCCACGATCATCTCTATCTTGATGTCCGGGTAGTCGGAGAGTACTTTCGACAAGCGCGGCCAGAGAATTGTGTCGGCGGCGAAGTCCGTGGTGGTGATTCGAATCGTGCCGGCCGGCTTCTCGCGCAACTCGATGAGGGCAAGGAGCTCGTTCTCGATCTCCTCGAAACGAGGGGCGACGGCTGCAAGCAGGCGATCGCCAGCGTCAGTGGGGGCAACGCTGCGCGTCGTTCGTGTCAGAAGCTTGAGGCCCATTCTGGTCTCGAGGCCACGGATCGTGTGACTGATCGCCGATTGAGAAACGCCGAGTTTGACGGCTGCGCGGGTAAAGCTGCGCTCGCGCGCCACGGCGATGAAGGCGAGAAGGTCGTTAATATTTTCGCGTGGCATGGCGGACTGAATCCTTGGTGGGCAGGCGCAGATTGGGAAGGAAGGGGGCAAGCGGGCTTTTGTCTTCCGCATGGTACGGTCTTCCCCAAGCCTGCCCTTCATCGCCCGCCATGGGGCACGGGCTTTGCATATTGCGTCAATGCTTCAAGACTCTTGGCAGATGCGTACGGCGTGTCTTTCGATTTCGTGCGTGTGTCTCGCACTCATGGACTGTTTCGACCGAGGCGCGGGGGCTGGCGCATTGCTTTTGCCTCTGTCTCGCTAGTCGGAATCGCCGTTGCGTGGGTGATCCACTGCGAGGCGGCCGAGGTCGTCACGGCGGAAGACGAGCCAATTGGAATGAACCCGTTCTAGGACCCTTCACGACCGCCAGAAGTGGCATGGCGGCCGGGATCACCAGCATCATGATGCTCATCGATTGATATCCCGCGCCCTTGCCACGCCGGTTTTGTGGATAGGCCTTGTGGGGCCGAGGTGGAATGCCGGCGCTGGGAAGATGGTTGCCGTCGCCCGCCGCGTGAATGGCGCGCGGATTTGCACGATGGCTTTCGGGCCACCAATTGACTCGCTCAAATGGCCGTACGCAGTCGAGCCTGATAAGGCCCTCTGCGTCTTTACCACCCGGGCGTGACTTTCAACAACCTTTTCCGGCGGTGAAACCACCGTCGACGGGGATGGCCGCCCCACTGACGAAGCTGGCCGTGTCGGACGCGAGGAAGGAGATGACTTCAGCGATCTCTGGCGGCAGGCCGACGCGGCCGAGGCGAGTGGAGGTTTGAAAGCGTTCCGCTCCGGGTCCTCGAAGTACTGCTCGGCCATCGGCGTCCTGACCATCCCGGGTGCGACCGCATTGACGCGTACACCGAACGGTGCCAAGTCAATTGCAAGCTCGCGCGTCAGGCCAACGACCGCATGCTTAGAGGCAAAGTAGAGGGGTCGTTTGGGGACGCCGAGTAGCCCGGCGGTGGAGGAAACGTTTACGATCGCGCCGGGCCACTTGGCGGTCTTACAGTCCGAGCAAAGGCTTGGCACAAGTTAAAGACACCGTCGGACTGAGGACGACGACAGCCAAGACGTCGAAACAGACGAGCGACATGGAATGAGTCGCCTCATGCTCGGCATCGGATCGAGAAGGAGTGCAGAGAGCGCAATGGCCCGAGTTGGTTTCTGCCTTATGAAAGCGCCAGACGACCTTTGACGGGATAGTTCGGATCGGTGAAGCCCGGGGTCGAGGGGTGACCTGGTGGCACCAAGCGATCAACCAGTGCCTCGTCATCGGCCGTCAACGGTCGCCCTTCGAGTGCTTTGGCATAGTCTTCCCATTGCGATAACGTGCGGGGCCCGCAGATCACGGACGTGACGGCTGCGCTATTCAGCACCCACTTCAGTGCAAAGTGGGAGGCCGTGCTGCCTTGAGCTTCGGCATGCGCCTTTATTTCCTTCGCCAGTGACAGCGATTCGCTCCGGAACTCGGTCTGAAGAATGCGTTTGTCCTTGCGCGCGGCACGACTTCCTTCTGGAAGCTGATCGACACTGGTGTACTTGCCAGTCAGTACCCCGCGCGCGAGTGGGCTGTAGGGTACGACGCCAACGCCATAGTACTGACATGCGGGTAGCAGCTCCGCTTCTGGCATGCGATTCATGGCGTTGTACTGGGGCTGGCAACTGACCGGTCGATCGATTCCAGCTTCGTCACACAGTCGAACGACTTCGGCCAGGCGCCACGCCGTGAAGTTCGATACACCGAAGTATCGAATGCGTCCCTGCCGCAAGAGGTCGGCCAGTGTATGAATGGTCTCCTCGAGCGCCGTCGACCAGTCATCCCGATGAAGGTAGTAGAGGTCAATGTAGTCCGTATCCAACCGTTGAAGGCTCTGGTCAACTGAGCGAAACACGTTCTTGCGTGACAAGTCGGCACCGGTTGGAACCAGCGTATCCGCAAAGTATCCGACCTTTGTAGCGATGACCCATCGGTCTCGCATTGCCTTCACGGCTTTTCCGACGATCCGCTCCGAGTCACCTGCTGCATAGGCGTCGGCTGTATCGATGAAGTTTACGCCGGCATCACACGCGTGGGAGATGATGCTGTTGGATTCGCCTTCATCCGTTTGATCGCCAAACATCATGGCCCCCAGGCATAGGGGCGAAACTTTCAAGCCGGAGCGGCCGAGTCTCCTGTATTCCATCGTTGCACCTCAAATAAGAGAGTTCCTGAAGCCGCAAGACCTGTGCCGAAGATCCTCTTCACGACCGATCAGTCAAAAGGAGGCGTAGTCATTCATGCAGTCCGTAGGGCAGCATCGCGCGTCCAGTCGGGCCGAATTCGATCAGGAATGGGATTCCGTTCGGGAACTCAAGTTTCAACATGTCAGATCCGCTGATGCCACACAGAAGTTTGACCACGGCACGCAGGGACGTCCCATGGGCAACGATCAGGGTACGGGTTCCGCTGGCAAGGGCAGGGCGGAGTACTTTCTTCAGGAACGGCTCGACGCGCACGACGGTATCCGCTTGAGATTCCGAGGTAGGCACGGACGCTTCGGCGTAACGAGGATCCCGACGGAACGCGTCTGTTTCCAGATCCGAAGCCGCGGGAGGTCGCGTCGCATAGCTCCGGCGCCACAGGCGAAGCTGCACCTCGCCGAACTCGCGGGCAACTGCTTCTTTTCCGAGACCATGCAGCGCGCCATAGTGCCGCTCGTTGAGGCGCCAGTGGTGCTCGATCGGAATGTCGCCGCTGGCCATTGATTCGAGACAGAAGCGGGCAGTTTGAGCGGCACGCTTCAGCACGCTCGTATAGCAGCGATCGAATTTCATCCCGTGCTGACGCATGAAGGCGCCGGTGCGCTGCGCCTGCTCGACCCCTGTGGCGGTAAGACCCACATCCATCCATCCGGCGAATCGGTTGTCCAAGTTCCACTCGGACTGACCATGACGCAGCAGGACGAGAGGCGCCATTGCTGAGATCTACTCGATCGCCTTGGCCATGTCTTCCACGACCTTCTTGGCGTCGCCGAAGACCATCATGGTCTTGTCCATGTAGAAGAGTTCGTTGTCCAGCCCCGCATAGCCCGCGGCCATGCTCCGCTTGTTCACGATCACGGTCTTGGCCTTGTAGGCCTCCAGGATCGGCATGCCGTAGATCGGCGTGCCCTTCTGCAGCGCAGCCGGGTTCACCACGTCGTTGGCCCCCAGGATGATCGCCACGTCCGCCTGGCCGAACTCGCTGTTGATGTCTTCCATCTCGAAGACCTGGTCGTAGGGCACCTCGGCTTCGGCGAGCAGCACGTTCATGTGGCCCGGCATCCGGCCCGCCACCGGGTGGATCGCGTACTTCACGGTCACGCCGTGCTCGGTGAGCTTCTGCGCGAGCTCCTTCACCGCATGCTGCGCGCGTGCCACTGCGAGGCCGTAGCCCGGCACGATGATCACGGTCTCTGCATTGCTGAGCACGAAGGCCGCGTCGTCCGCACTGCCGCTCTTGACCGGCCGCTGCTCCTTGGCCCCCCCGGCCCCACCCGCAGCCGCCTCGCCGCCGAAGCCACCCAGGATCACGTTGAAGAACGAGCGGTTCATCGCCTTGCACATGATGTAGGAGAGGATCGCGCCCGAGCTGCCCACGAGGCTGCCCGCCACGATCAGCATCGCATTGTTCAGGCTGAAGCCGATGCCCGCGGCCGCCCAGCCCGAGTAGCTGTTGAGCATCGACACCACCACCGGCATGTCCGCCCCACCGATCGGGATGATGATGAGCACCCCCATCACGAAGGCCAGGAGCACCATCAAGAGGAACGCCGCCCAGCTCTCGGTGGCCATGTAGACCAGACCCAGGCCGATGGTCACCAGCCCCAGGATCAGGTTCAGCATGTGCTGGCCCTTGAACTGCACCGGCGCGCCCTGGAAGAGGCGGAACTTGTACTTGCCCGAGAGCTTGCCGAAGGCGATGACCGAGCCGCTGAAGGTGATCGCGCCGATGGCGGCGCCCAGGAACAGCTCCAGCCGGTTGCCCGTCGGGATCGCGTAGCGCAGGAACCCGTCCACGATCGCGGCGCCTTCAGGCGTGTTGACGCCCACGGCGGCCGGCACCGGGGGCGGGGTGACGCCGAAGGCCCACGGCTCGACCACCGCCGCGACGGCGATGAAGACGGCCGCCAGACCGATCATGCTGTGGAAGAAGGCCACCAGCTCAGGCATCTGCGTCATCTCGACGGTCTTGGCGCGGTAGGCGCCGCAGCCGCCACCGACCACGAGGCCCAGCAGCACCCAGGCCATGCCGATGGCCTTGCCGCCGGAGAGCTGAACGATCAGCGCCGCAGTGGTCAGGATGGCAATGGCCATGCCGACCATGCCGAAGATGTTGCCGCGGATGGAGGTGGTCGGGTGGGACAGGCCTTTCAGGGCCTGGATGAAGCAGACACTGGCAACGAGGTACAGCAGCGTGACGACGTTCATGCTCATGCTGCATCTCCCTTCTCACCACCGGCGGCCGCCTTCTTGTCCTTCTTCTTGAACATCTCCAGCATGCGCCGGGTGACCAGGAAGCCGCCGAAGACGTTCACCGCCGCCAGCGCCACGGCCAGCACGCCCATGGTCTTGCCAAGCGTGGATTCGGTGAGCGCCGCCGCCAGCATCGCGCCCACGATGACGATCGCGGAAATGGCGTTGGTCACAGCCATCAGCGGCGTATGCAGCGCCGGGGTGACGGTCCACACCACGTGGTAGCCCACGTAGATGGCCAGCACGAAGATGATGAGGTTGATGACGGTATGACTGACTTCCATGTTCTACTTTCTCTTCACTTCGCCGCCGAACGTCATCAGGCAGGCGGCGACGATGTCGTCCTCGAGGTCGATCTTCAGGCCCCCCTCCTTGGGCAGCACGAGCTTGAGGAAGTCCAGCACATTGCGCGCGTAGAGCGAGGAGGCATCGGCCGCCACGAGCGCCGGCAGGTTGGTCTCGCCGATGATCGTCACGCCATGCTTGATGACCGTCTTGTCGGCTTCGGAGAGCGGGCAGTTGCCGCCGATGCCACCATCGGGATTGACAGGGCCCTTGCCGGCGGCGATGTCGACGATGACGGAACCGGGCTTCATCGCCTTGACCATGTCCTCGGTGATGAGGGTGGGGGCAGCGCGGCCGGGGATCAGGGCGGTGCTGATGACCACATCGGCCAGCGCCACGCGCTTGGCGACTTCCACCTTCTGGCGATCGAGCCAGCTCTGGGGCATGGGGCGCGCGTAGCCGCCGACGCCTTCGGCGGCTTCCTTCTCTTCGGCCGTCTCGTAGGGCACGTCGATGAACTTGCCGCCGAGGGACTCGACCTGTTCCTTGACCGAGGGACGCACGTCCGAGGCTTCGATCACGGCGCCCAGGCGCTTGGCGGTGGCAATCGCCTGCAAGCCGGCCACGCCGACGCCCAGGATCACGACACGGGCCGCCTTCACGGTGCCGGCCGCCGTCATCAGCATGGGGAAGAAGCGCTGGTACTTGTCGGCGGCCATCATGACGGCCTTGTAGCCGGCGATGTTGGCCTGCGAGGAGAGCACGTCCATGCTCTGCGCGCGCGTGGTGCGGGGGGCGGCTTCGAGCGCGAAGGAGGTGAGCCCGGCGGCGGCCAGTCGTTGCAGGCCTGCGACGTCGAAAGGGTTGAGCATGCCGACAACGGTCGTGCCCGGCTTCAGCAACGCGATCTCGCTCTCGAGCGGTGATCTAACTTTAAGCACCAACTCACAGTCAAAAGCCCCGTTTTGATCTGTGAGCTCAGCGCCCGCTGCCTCGTAGGCAGAGTCGGGCGTGCTTGCGGCAGTCCCGGCGCCCCGCGCGACCCGCAAGAGGTGACCTTGCGCTGTTAACTTCTTGACCGTCTCAGATGTGACAGCCACCCGGTTTTCGCCCGCCGCAATCTCGGCTGGCACTCCTATCAGCATTGTTCCTTCTCCGCTTTCTGTTGTTATGGCTCGCCTAGACGCGCTCCAGGATGACCGCGATGCCTTGGCCGACGCCGATGCACATCGTGCACAGCGCATAGCGGCCGCCGCCCTTGTGCAGTTGGTTGATCGCGGTGGTCGCAAGACGCGCACCGCTGGCGCCCAACGGGTGGCCGAGCGCAATCGCGCCACCGTTGATGTTGACGCGCGCATCGTCGTCCTTGAGACCCAGAAGACGCAGCACCGCCAGACCTTGTGCGGCGAAAGCTTCGTTGAGTTCGATCACGTCGATCTGGTCGAGCTTGAGGCCCGTTTGCGCGAGCACTTTCTGCGTCGCGGGCGCCGGGCCGATGCCCATGATGCGCGGCGCGACGCCGGCAGTCGCCATGCCGATCACGCGGGCGCGCGGCGTGAGGCCGTTCTTCGCGGCGGTCGCTTCATCAGCCAGCAGCAGCGCGCAGGCACCGTCGTTCACGCCGCTGGCGTTGCCAGCCGTCACCGTGCCGTCGGGGCGGACCACGCCCTTGAGCTTGGCGAGTGCTTCGAGGCTGGTGTCGCGCGGATGCTCGTCCTTGGAGACGACGATCGGATCGCCCTTCTTCTGCGCCACGCTCACGGGCACGATCTCGGCGTCGAAGAAGCCCGACTTCTGCGCGGCAACCGCGCGCTGCTGCGAAGCGAGTGCCATGCGGTCTTGCGCCTCGCGCTCGATCTTGTAGTCGGTTGCCACGTTCTCGGCCGTCTCGGGCATGGAATCGACACCGTACTGCGCCTTCATCAGCTTGTTGACGAAGCGCCAGCCGATGGTGGTGTCGTACACCGCATTGGAGCGGCTGAAGGCGCTCTCGGCCTTCGGCATGACGAAGGGCGCGCGGCTCATGCTTTCGACGCCGCCCGCGATCATCAGGCCGGCTTCGCCCGCCTTGATAGCGCGCGCTGCGCTGCCGACGGCATCGAGGCCCGAGCCGCAAAGGCGGTTGATGGTGCCGCCGCCGACTTCGATCGGCAGGCCCGCGAGCAGACCGGCCATGCGCGCCACGTTGCGGTTGTCTTCGCCAGCCTGGTTCGCGCAGCCGTAGAGCACGTCGGCGACGGCTTGCCAGTCGACGTTCTTGTTGCGCTCCATGAGTGCCTTGATCGGCACCGCGGCGAGGTCGTCGGCGCGGACGCTCGACAGAGAACCGCCGTAGCGGCCGAAAGGCGTGCGGATGGCGTCGCAGATGAAAGCTTCGTTGGTCATGAGGGTGCGATTCCGCTAGAAGAGGTTAGGCGGCTCGATCTGGTGCCGACAATGGCAAGGACAGATTGGCTCGGCGAACCAACCAGGGCGACGGTCGGTAGCGCTGGTCACCGAAAGTGTCATGAAGCCCCTGAAGAATCGTGAGGACGCGTTTCGGGCAGATGCGATCGCCCCATTCAAATGGGCCCGACGGGTAGCCCAAGCCGAGCCGGACAGCGGCATCGACGTCCGTGGGCGATGCAACTCCCTGCTGAGCCATCTCGCAAGCAAGGTTGACGATGCAGGAAACAACGCGTGGCGCAACATAGCCGGGGGAGTCGGCGACTACGAACGACGGAATACCCTGCGCGGCGAACATTCGCTGCGCCGATTGGACTGTCCTCGACGCGGTGGCCGGCGAGGCCATCAGCGTGACGCCGGCCTTGCTGCTGAAGACGGGATCGATCGCCAGCGCCTTGCTCGCATCGATCGCCATCTCCGAAACCGTTGTCGATAGGTCGGCTCCTAGTGGAGCGAGCAGGATCAGATCGGCGTCATCCGGATCGGAGCTTCGCCGTACCGACGGAAGCAGCGCGGTGATCTCCGCCGGCAGCGTTTCGGCTCCTTCAGTTGGCCACCAGACGCTGGGTTGAAGGCCGTCAGGATCGACGGCGAGTTGCGGCCTCGATTCGGGAGCAGCGCCGTCTTCGTAGCGATAGAAGCCTTCCTTGCTCTTGCGGCCCAGCAGGCCCGCGGTCATGCGCGTGCGAGCCAGTGCCACGGGTCGATAGCGGTCATCGCCGTAGTACTGCGAATGGATCGACTCCATCACCGGCACTGAGACATCGAGGCCGGTCAGATCCAGCAGTTCGAAGGGGCCCATGCGAAAACCGGCGCATGTTCTCAAGATCGCATCCAGCACAGTGTGATCGGCCGCCCGCTCCGCCAAAAGCTTCAAGCCCTCTGTGACGAATGCCCGCCCGGCGTGATTCACGACGAAGCCTGGCGAATCCGATGTGACCACCGCCCTGTGGCCGACTCGCTTGGTCAGCTCGACCAAAGAGTTGACGACCCCGGTGGACGTGCGCGGTGCCTGTACGATCTCCGCGAGCCTCATTCTCGGCACCGGATTGAAGAAGTGCCAACCTGCCACGCGTTGGGGACCGGAGCACGCCGCCGCTATGGCAGTCACGCTGAGGGACGAGGTGTTGGTCGCGAGGATGCAGTTTTGTGAAACGATTGCCTCGAGACTGCGAAGCAGACTCTGTTTGGCTTCTAGTTGTTCCACGATTGCTTCGACCACGAGATCGCAGTCGCCGAGCTGGACCAGATCCGTCGCCAGTTGCACCCGCGCCAAGGTGCCGTCAGCGTCTTCCTGCGTCGCGCGGCCTTTTCGAACGCCTTGAGCGAGGTCATCCCTCACAGCATCGCGCGCCCGAACGACGGCCTCAGGGTTCATGTCGAACAGCCGCACGTGGCAGCCTGCAGCTGCGCATACTTGCGCGATGCCACGTCCCATGGCGCCGGCGCCGACCACGCCGACCTTTTGAATTTCCAGGCTCACTGGATTGCTCCGTTTTAGTGTTCGCTTCTACGCTCTACGAGTAGGCGTGCAGACCTCGATAGGCTTGCCACTTCGTGACCAGAAGACAGGCTTACACCTGCCTTGGCCATCGAAGAGACCCGATTCGGGATACCACGATGTGTCGTCCACGGCGACCCGCAGACACAGCGTGTCCGCGACAACGACAGATCGCCGCGCCGCTGTATCCCGTTGGGAAGATGCTTGGATTCGGTCCTATCAGGCCGCGACGTACTTCAGCCAGCGTCCGCCATCGACGATCAGGTTTTCTCCTGTGACGTAGCCGGCGAGATCCGAAGCGAGGTAGACCGCGGCATTCGCAATATCGACCTTTGCACCGAATCGGCCCAGGGCGGTCTTCTTGGCCTCGAGGTCACCCTTGCCTGCATCGATGTACATCCGCTGCACACCCTCGGTGTCGCCAATCGGCCCTGGAGAGATGGTGTTCACGCGAATGCCATCGCCGCCCCATTCAACCGCTAGTGTTCGCGACAGGGAAAGGATCCCGCCCTTGGCCGATGCTGCGTGAGCGGCTCCCGGCCAGCCGGTCACGCCCAACATGGTGATGATGCTGATGATGGAGCCTCCATGCTTGGAGGCTTTCAGATGAGGGTATGCAGCATGACAACCGTAGAAGGTGCCATTGAGATCGATGTCGATGACGGTTCGGAAGCCGTTCGGTGACAGTTCCGAGGTCGGACAGACAAAGTTGCCTGCGGCATTGTTGATCAGGATGTCGAGCGATCCGAATTGCTTCACGGTCCCCTCGACTGCAGCCTTCACTTCGTCGTAGTTCCGAACATCGCATTTGGCCGCCGCGGCCTTGACTCCGTCGCGATTCAACGTCTCGGCGGCAGCCTGTACACGCTCTTCGTTGCGACCTACGAGCATGACCGACGCGCCCAGGCGCGCATAGGCGGTCGCGATTTCCAAGCCGAGGCCGGTACCGCCGCCGGTGATGAGGGCGGTGCGACCTTTCAGAGTGTCGTTGTTGAACATGCAGCTTTCTCCGTGTGTCAGTTCCAGTGCCACTTCAACCGCAATCCGTATGCCAGCTTGCCGCGGAACCAAGCCGACCCACCCCAATGCGCTCGTTCGTTCCCCTGAAAGGAATGCTATTGAGGGTGCGATGGCGCTAGGGCACCCATGAAGGCGAAGTGTCTTTTGCGAACACTGCGTGTGTTCGAGAAGAACAGCCGAGGCGGCTCAGATGCCTATCTGAGCGAGATTCGCGGTGAAAACCCCATGGCACGTGGATTGCAGTTACGGACTATCGCCGCGACGGAAGGCGGTGCGAAGGAGTGCTTGATGAGCGATGAAGTTGTGAAGGTGTCCCAGCAGGGTTCGGTCTTGGTGATCCGGCTGGCGTGTGCTGAGAATCGCAACTCGCTGACGGCGGAACTGCGTCGTCAATTGGGGGAAGCCGTGGAGACCGCGGAAGGCGAGACTTCTGTGAGGGCTGTGTACCTGACGGGCGAAGGGCCGACCTTCTGCTCCGGGGGGGATTTCCAGATGTTGCAAGCCGGATGCGACCCTTGGCCGGTGCATCGTCGGTTCCGAAGTCTCGGCCGCTGGCTGACGCCACTGATCACGCTGGACAAGCCGGTCGTGGTCGGTGTTCGCGGACACGCAGTCGGTGGAGGAATGGGCCTTGCGCTCACCGGTGACGTCGTGATCGCGGGTGAGAGTGCGAAGTTCATGTCCGGCTTCTTCAGGCTAGGAACCGTGCCAGACATCGGGATGATGTACCACTTGCCACGCTTGATCGGCATGGCGCGCGCGAAGAACTTTCTCTTCAGCGGTGCAACCCTGTCTCCGCAGGAAGCGCTCGAATTGGGACTGGTCGCAAAGGTCGTCGCCGACGAGGAAGTGGACGATGCCGGCCTTGCTGAGGCACGGCGTCTCGCAGAAGGCCCTGCTGAGGTCATGGGCCTGGCAAAGACTTTGATGGCGCGAAGCTTCGAAACATCTCTGCATGAGATGTTCGCCTTTGAGGGATTCGGTCAGGTGCTCGCCATGTCCAATCCCGAGTTCCGCGAAGGTCTGGCGGCCCTCATCGAGAAGCGGCGCCCCGATTTCGTAGGTGCTGCTGCTGCTGCTCCTCACAACGGAGGTACGTCGGGCCAATCACCAAAGTAGGCGGGGGCGTATTCCGGTATTCGAGATACCAGGAGAGACTTGATGGACATATCGGCAGTGTTTCCGAGTTGTCACCCGAGATCGAAGCGGTCCGTGACATGGTCAACCGCTTCATGGAGACGGAGGTGAAGCCGGCAATGGACGGATACGAGAAGCGGCGAGAGTTTCCACGCGATCTCGTGAGGAAGGCCGGAGTTGCCGGCCTGTACGGCGCAGTGTTTCCTGAGTCGGTGGGGGGTAGCGACATGGGCTATCTGGCAGCTGCCGTTATTCAGGAAGAGACAGTGCGCAACGATGTGCGCTTCGCCTCGTGCAATAACCAGCAGGGATCGACATCCCCTAGCGCCATCTATTTCGGCGGAACGCCGGAGCAGATTCGAAAATATGTGCCGAACCTGGTTGCAGGCAAGACGATTGGCATGATGTCGCTGACCGAGTCCGGCGGCAGCTCCGACGCTGAAGGCAACATGAAAACCTTCCAAGCGCGATGGCGATGTTTATCGGATCTCCGGTCAGAAGATGTGGGCCTCCATGGCCAACGAAACCGATGTGTGCGTGTTGCTGGCCCGAACGAATCGAAGCGCCGGTGCCAAAGGCGTAATTGCCTTCATTGTTCACCCCAAGAAATACCTCGGCTGGAATGCCACACCGATTGACTGTCTAGGGATTTCCAAGTCAATGCGGACGAATATCGTGTCCTCGGCGACTTCGTCGTGCCCGTGGAGGACCGGCTCGGCGAGGAAGGCGAAGGGTCCAAGATCATCATGCGCACACTGCAACCCGGTCGCGTGGGCGTAGCAGCTAAGGCGGTGGGGCGTGGCGCGCAGGTGCTTCGAGGAGGCCGTTCGCTACGTGAACGAGCGCGAATTTCGCGATCAGCCCCATCGGGCACTTCCAGATGATCCAGTCGGACATTGCCGAGATGGCGGTAGCGATTGAGGCAAGTCGAGCGCTCGTCTACAAAGCGGCCATGCTGATGGACAACAGCATGCCCCACAACCGCTTTGCCGCAATAGCCAAGTTCCACGCGTCGCAGACGGCCAAGATGTGCGCCGACAAGGCGGTGCTGATCTTCGGAGGCCACAGCTTGGCAGAAGAGTACCCCGTCTCCTACAACCGTGTCTATGCTGACCTTTTCTTCACCGGAGAGGGCTCTGCCAATGTGCAGAAGATCATGATTGCAGAGGACGCGCTGGGTTACAAGCTGGCCGACCGCCACCAGGGAAAGACACGCCTGCGCGACATCCGCAAGGATGATTCCGTCACACAGCGTTCAGGACCGGAGCCATGTCCGAGTTGGTCAAGTACGAGATCCTTGATGGCATCGCAACCATCACCCTGAATCGGCCTGACAAGCTCAATGCATTTACCGGTCCGATGCTCGAAGATTGGTTGCTGTCCTCAGAGGATGCCCGGACCAATCCCGATGTCCGGGTCATTGTGATGACAGGCAGCGGTCGCGCGTTCACTACGGGCGGTGATGTAGATGGTTTCGGTGCCAGTGCGAAGAAAAGCGCGGCCGAGATTCGCAACCTCCTTGTTGAAGGTGTGCAGCGACTCCCGCGCAAGCTTGCGGAAATCGACAAGCCGGTGATTGCGGCTTTGAATGGCTTTACGACGGGAGGCAGCCTGGCCAATCGCCTTGGCCTGCGACATTCGATTCGCGGCCGAAAGCGCGCGCTTTGCCGAAACCTACGCCAAGATGGGCCTTATTCTAGGCGGCGAGGGTGCCTATCTGCTGCCGCGCATCGTCGGCGCGGCCAAGGCTCCGGAGATGTTCTGGAGTTGCGTATGGGTTGAGGCGCGTGAGGCCAAGCGCATCGGTCTGGTCAACAAGGTGTTCTCGGACGCAGAACTGATGGGTGCCACGTATGCCCTTGCCCGCAAGGTCGCGACAGGGGCGCCTCTGGCGGTACAAACGATCAGCCTGACAAATCCATAGCGGATTTGATCGCGCGGGCCAAGGATACGCCGGACAAGCTCACCTGTGGATCGGCCGGGGTGGGCACCATCACTCACCTCGCGGCCGCCCAGTTCCTGCAGCGGGCAGGCGTCAGGATGATGCACGTACCCTACAAGGGCAACGGCGCCGCAATGCCGGCCGTGATTGCTGGCCGTGTAACCATGATCTTCGAGGCTTGTGGCAGCAGCGCAGCGCCGGCAAGGTCAAAGCAGGTCAACTAAAAGTGCTCGGCGTCAGTTCTTCCAAGCAACTTCCCGGGCTGTCCGACGCGCCTACCATCGCCGAGCAGGGTGGCCCCGGCTACAACTCAACTACTACGTTTGGTTGGGCCGTTGGCTCCTAGGGGGACGCCCGAAGAGATACTCACCAGACTATCGGACGCTCTTCATTTCGCGCTGAGGAGCCCGGAAATGAAAGAACGCATGCGTGAAGGCGGCGCGGAGTCGATGATCATGTCGCCAGATGAATACGATGAGTTCCTCAAGCGCGACGTCGACCAGATGAACACGCTGATCAGAGGTCTGGGCATTCAGAAGCAATAGGGGTTTGCACGCCGGTGTTGGTGAGGTGGCAGGCGAGTTTGGGATGGCATTGCCACCGCCGAGAAGGCGCGGGCCCATGCCACTAGGGCGAGGCTAGTTGGACGCGGAGGCTCGCCGCTTCTTGCATTCAGTCCATGGTGAGGACGATGCGGCCCGATGCTTGGCGTTTGTCAATGAGATGAAATGCCTCGGCGCACTGCGTCAAGGGAAGTGTCTTCATGATTCGGGGCTTCAACGCGCCACGCTCCCATAGAGCGGCAAGAGCGGCGTGGGCGCGAGCCACGCGCTGGGGCTGACGGTCCCGGTAGTCGGTCCACTGCAAGCCCAATGCCGCGATGTTCTTGACCAGCAGGTGGCCGGCCTTTATCTCCGGAATGCGGCCGGATGCAAAGCCTACGGTAACGATTCGGCCACACCAGGCCATGGCTCGAAGGGAAGCGTCGAAAATGTCCCCACCCAAGGTTTCGATCACGACGTCTGCGCCGTGCCCCTCGGTAGCGGCGTGAACCTGCTCGCGCAAGCTCTCGCGCAGGTTGGGTGCCGCCAAGTCGACGAAGTGATATGAGCCATCGTCCAGTAAACCGCGCGCGCGATCGACGTTGGTGGCTGCGGCGAGGACCCTGCCACCTAACGCGTTGGCGATCTGCGCGGCCGCCTGACCTACCGCACCGCTTGCGCCGGTCACCAGAACCCGATGGCCTGGCTCAAAGCCGCCACGCTCAAGCAGCGCGAACCAGGCAGTCTGGGCTGCAAGGCCGAGTGCCACGGCATCGGTAAATGCCATGCCTTTAGGCAGCGGAAGGCATTGATCTTCCCGGGCGAGGGCAAGAGTCGCGAATGTTCCGTACTCCACATGCACAAGCACGCGGTCGCCGGGTTTCACCCGGTTCACGCCTTCACCGACGGATCTCACCACGCCCGCAGCATCCTTGCCGGGGGAAAAGGGCAACGGTGGAATCGTCTGATATCGCCCTGAGATCACAAGCAGGTCTGGGTAGTTAACCGCAGCGGCCTTGACTTCGACAAGAACCTGGCCCGGACCGACCTGCAGATCAGGTACTTCCTCGACGGAATGATTTTCGATGGGGCCGGGCTTTTGGACCTGGACTGCAAGCACGATGGGAACCTCGCGAATGTGAACAGGACCAGAGCGGTGCAAGGCTCGTGCCGTCCTCCACGTCGTTACGCGCACGAGAGGCGGTGACCCTGGACGCAGCATTCTGTACGCGCGCGATACGCGGAATGTCGTCTTCGTGCACATGACTGCCAATGTTGGGGGAAGCCGAAGACGATTTGGGTGGCATATCGCTTGCACCTTCGCCTTGATGAATACGAAGATCTCTTCGGCGCAGGGTGCGCCTTTGGCTGGGGTCCGTGTGGTGGATTTCAGTACTCTGCTGCCCGGACCCATGTGCAGCCTTCTCCTGGCAAATGCGGGCGCCGAAGTGCTGAAGATCGAGCGGCCCGGCCGGGGAGATGAGATGCGCTCATATGTTCCGAAGTTCGGCAGCGGGAGCGTCAACTTCGCGTTGTTGAATCAGGGAAAGCGATCTGTAGCGCTGGATCTGAAGGAGCCGACTGCGGTGCAGCAGGCCGTCGCCCTCGTGCGTCAGGCCGACGTGCTAATCGAGCAATTCCGCCCCGGTGTCATGGACCGGCTGGGGCTCGGCTATGAGGCGATGCGGGCCATCAATCCAAGCCTTGTGTACTGCGCGATCACGGGGTGGGGCCAATATGGACAGCTTGCCGGCATGGCGGCGCATGACCTCAACTATCAAGCAGAAACAGGCCTCATGGGTCTGACCGTCGGGTCGGACGGAGCACCGGGCCTTCCGAACGTATTGGTGGCGGACCTTGTCGGTGGCGCCTATCCGGCCATGATGAATATCCTGCTCGCCCTTCGAGCGCGAGAGGGCAGTGGACAGGGGTGTTTCATCGATATCGCGATGGCGGACAACCTGTTCCCACTGGTGTATTGGGGACTTGGCAACGGGTTCGCGGCGGGGAAATGGCCCATCCCGGGCGGCGATCTCGTCACTGGCGGGACGCCGCGGTACCAGGTCTACCGAACCAACGACGGCCGCTACCTGGCCGCAGCTCCGCTGGAGCAGAAGTTCTGGGAAAACTTCCTTCGCGTGCTCGAGGCACCGCATCTCCTCGATGACGCCGCGGATCCAGGTGGGATACGGGAGGCCGTTGCCGCAATCATTGCCACACGCTCCGCGAACGAATGGCTGGAACGCTTTGATGGCGTCGACGCGTGTGTCTCTGTCGTGAAGTCCCTGGAGGAAGCGGTGGAGTCGCCGCACTTTCAGCAACGCGGGCTGTTTCGGGAACGCATCGCGAGCGACGACGGTTCCCAGATGCCTTCGCTACCGCTGCCCATCACCCGTTGCCTCCGACACCACGCCGGAGACCGCGCGCCAGACCTGGGAGAAGCCAATCCTGACGCGCTGCAATCCTAGAGGTCGATGGCGGTCTCAAGCCTCGGACTCTGTGCCGAGACCGATCTGCGCAAGGCGCTTGTACAGGTAAGAGCGCGAAATTCCCAACTCAGTAGCCACGCGCTTCTTGTTGCCGTTGAACTTGGCCATCGCTTGCCGGATGAGTTGCTCCTCCACCTGTTCGACCGCACTGCTCACACGCATCGGCTGACGCGGCGCGCCGGGCGCCGCAGAAGGGGAGGCGCTTTGCGCAGGCGCAGCCACTAGCTGAGAGGATTCTTCCGGCCCCGTGTCAATCATGCCGAAGTCACTGGGCTCGATGACCTCTGAGTCGCTGAAGATCGCCGCGCGCTCTACGGTGTGCATCAGTTGGCGTACATTGCCGGGCCAGCGCTGGGATTGCAGGAACGCAATGGCGGTGTCGGAGACCCTTTTTGCACGCTGGCCGTGCCGTTCAGCGAATTGATTCAGCGCCAGTTCCACGAGCATCGGAATGTCCTCGAGGCGCTCCCGAAGAGATGGGAGGCGAATGGTGACGCCGCCAATCCGATAGAAGAGGTCAAGGCGGAATGTGCCATCCGCAATCATCGCCTCGAAGTTGCGGTTGCTCGCACTGATGAGGCGGAAGTTCGAGCGTCGCACTTCGTTGCCCCCTACGCGCTGGAAAGTGCCGTCCTGCAAAACTCGAAGCAACTTGACCTGGACGTCTGCCGGCATATCGCCTGCTTCGTCGAAGAAAAGGCTGCCACCATCGGCCTGCTCAATCTTTCCCTTACGCCCCTTGCGCTCGGCACCGGTGAAGGAGCCCGCCTCGTAGCCAAAGAGCTCGCTTTCGACCAGTGTGGCCGGCAAGGCCGCGGCGTTCACCATCACCATCGTGCCGTCGCGTCTGGGGCTGAGTTTGTGAATCGCGTGAGCGGCCAGTTCCTTGCCGGTACCACTCTCGCCCGTGAGGAGGACCGGTACGTCGAGCGGCGCCACCTTCACGATCTGTTGCTTCAGCCGCTGCATGGCCTGACTGTCACCGACCATCTGGTCCAAACCGTAGCTTCGGTTGCGAAGGTCGTTGAGTTCCCGGCGGTAGTAGGCGACCTCGGATTTCAGTTTGGAAACCTCGTTGGACAGCGCTTGGAGTTGCTCCGGGCCCTTGAACATGATCTGCCCGATGGCGCCGACCAATTCGCCCCGTGTGTTGCGAATCGGATGACGGGCTACGACGCGTGTGATTCCGCGCATTTCGTGCAGGAGGCCGATCTCAGCTTTTCCGGTCTCGACCACGTGCTGGAGACGGGAGTTTTCTATGACCTCGGTGGTGTGGCGTCCTATGCCACCGCCGGGTCGCAGCCCGAAGAACCGCTCATGGACGGGGCTCATGTAGCGCACGATGGCATTCTGGTCGACCACCGCCAGCGCTTCGAAGGGATTGGTGAGAAAGTGCGCAAAGATGTCGCCCGCAAAGTCGACCGAGCCCACGAATTCGAATAGCGGATCTCGGCCATCGCGCTCCATGGCGACCAGCACGGTCCCATCAGAGCCGGGAAGGACCACGACAACGATGTGTTGGTCATCTGGTCCGTCGACTGCGAAGAGGCGGCGTTGTCGGCGGCGGGCATCTTGCCACGCTGCCATGATCCGACCCGCCGCCTCCGATTGCTGAGCAATGCCGCTTGCGGCCAGCTGATTGCCGTCTGGCCCGATGACCAGCACGCCGCGCAGATCTTTGAGGGACGCGGCCTTGGCGCTGCTTGTGTCTTGTGTCTCCATTGAGGGCATGATACTTCTGTTGAATTGAGGCCTGTCTTCGGGAAAGACACGAAACCGGTCGCTGACGAGGAATATCCTGCACGGAAGGCCTGGGAAGGCCCTGTTTTCGCCGTTTCGCGCTGCGAAGGCGACGTGGCACACCGCTTGCACAAAGCAATGCAATGTCCACGCCCGAATCCACACTTCCATTTACCGGCCTTCCGCTGCGGTCCGCCCCGGCGCTCGACCTGCTCGCGGGCGTGAAGGTCCTCGATCTCACCTCATCAGTTGCAGGACCCTATGCCGGCCAACTCCTGGCCGACATGGGGGCCACGGTGGTGAAGGTGGAAAAACCCAAGGGCGGCGATGACGCGCGCGCCTGGGGCCCTCCTTTTTTGCATGGGGAGTCGCTCTGGTTCATGAGCGTCAATCGCGGCAAGCAGAGTTTGACTCTCGACATCGCCGTACCTCAAGGCCAGGAAATCTTGAAGCAGCTGGTGGCGCAGTGCGACGTGGTCCTGCTGAACCTGGTGGCGCGCGCGCAGCGCAAGCTGGGTCTGGATGCCGCGTCGCTTCGGCCCCTCAATCCACGGCTCATTCACGTCTCCGTGAGCGGCTTCGGTCTGCAAGGCAGCCGTGCGGATCTGCCGTGCTATGACCTGATCGCAGAGGGCTACTCCAGCGTGATGGACCTCACCGGGGAGCCGGAAAACGGCCCTCAGAAAGTCGGCACGCCGGCTGCTGATCTCCTGGCCGGAAGCGATGCGGCGATGGCCGTGCTGGCGGCGTTGCTCAGGCGCGAGCGCGAAGGAAAGGGCTGCGACATCGACATTTCCATGGTCGAGAGCATGTCGCGCTTCATGACGCCCAAGCTCATGCCCTACCTGGGGTCCGGGGACCTGGCTCGCCGCGCCGGCGGTCGCGATAGCGTGATCGCGATCTATCAAGTTTTCGAAACCGCCGATGGTCCGATGACATTGGGGTTGGGCAATGACGCGATCTGGAAGCGCTTCTGGGAGGCGGTAGGCCGCCCGGAGGTAGCAGCTGAGCCGGAATTCGCGAGCAACGCGCAGC
The DNA here is from genome assembly GCF_014192575.1 of Variovorax sp. Sphag1AA. Lineage (GTDB taxonomy): Bacteria > Pseudomonadota > Gammaproteobacteria > Burkholderiales > Burkholderiaceae_C > Variovorax. Next base: position 310,945 of record NZ_JACHYC010000007.1, read on the forward strand.
GCCGCGCCAAGCGCGACGACATCGTGAAGGTCATTGCCGAACTTCTGCAGACGCAGCCGCGCGCTCATTGGCTGGCGCTGCTCGCGAAGGCCCGCGTGCCGGCCGGCCCGATCCAGCGAGTCGACGAGGTCGCGCAAGACCCAGCGCTGCACGAGTCCGGATTCATCTACCGCGCCCAAGGCCCGCGCGGGGACATCCCGCAGGTTGGCCTGGGCATCCGCTTCGACGGCCGCACCGAAGGGACCAACGCTCCGCCGCCGAAGCTCGGCGCCCATACCGAACAGATTCTCAGCGCGTGGCTTCAGTGCGATGCCACGCGCATCGAGCAACTCCGAGCCCAACAGATCATTTGAGAGGACGACGCCATGCAGTTCGAAGAAATCACCTACCGTGAAGAAGGCCCCATCGGCATCCTCACGCTCAACCGTCCGCAGGACGGGAACATGTTTACCGAGCGGATGTGCCATGAGATCCGCGATTGCATCAATGAGATCCGACGCGAGACTCGCACGCGTGTGATCGTGCTGACCGGCGCTGGCGACAAGGTCTTCTGCACCGGCGGCAAGAAGGATGGCATGGAGGCCACCACGCTGTACGCAGGCACGCTTCCGACATTGGAGATGTACGAATCGATCGACCGTCTGCAAAAGCCTGTCATCGCGATGGTCAATGGATTCGCGGTGGGCGGCGGCAATGTGCTGCACGTCGTGTGCGACATCACCATCGCCAAGGAGAGCGCCATCTTCCGCCAAGTGGGCCCGATGGTCGGCAGCTTCGACGGTGGCTACGGCACCTGGTATCTGGAAGACCTCATCGGCAAGAAGCGGGCGAAGGAGATGTGGTATCGCAATCCCAAGCTCACCGCGCGCGAGGCGCTCGACTGGGGTCTGGTGAATCACGTCGTGCCGGACGAGCAACTCTGGGAGTTCACCAAGAAGATCGCCCTGGAGATCGCGGACCGCGGGGCCTTTGCCTTGGCCTCGATCAAGGCGTCCTTCAACGCCCGCCATGGCGGTGTATCCGGGCTTTCGCGCATGGCGCACGACCTGCTGCTGCGTGGCTACCTGGAAACCAAGGAGTCGAAGGAACTTGCCGCCTCGTTCGCTGAGCGCCGCAAGCCCGACGCGGACAAGTTCGGCCACTGAAGCGATTGCGAAGGAGGGGACCGCCATGTCACACCTGTTAACTTTGCATGATCCGGCCAGGGCGCGTGAGAACTACATTTCGGGCGTCTGGCAGACCGACACGCTTTACTCGCTCGCTCACCGTCATGCGACCGAGCGCGGCCATGCCTTTTCGGTGCGTGATGGCGCACGCCGGCTGACTTGGAGCGCCTTGGTCGCATGGGTGGACGCGGTGGCCGCGGACCTCCACAGCGCTGGGTTGCAGCGCGGGGATCGGGTGTCGATCTGGCTGCCCAACAGGATCGAGAACGTTGTCATCCTGCTTGCCTGCTCGCGCAACGGCTACGTCTGCAACCCATCCTTGCACCAGAACTACACGGTGGCAGAGGTTGTGACCCTGTTGCAGCGCATCGAATGCCGCGCACTATTCGCGCAGCCCGGCTACGGAGCAGACTCCGCGACCGCGGACATTTTTTCGAAGGCGCTGGAGCTGGGGCATGTGAAACGCGTCTACGCGCTTCCCGCATTGCGCACGCCCGATGCGGAGATGCCCACGGCGGCGTATGCCATGCCGATGCCGGGGGCAATCCAGCATTCAGCCCACGGTCATAGCACCCATCCGGATCAGATCGTCTATCTCGCCTTCACGAGCGGCACGACCGGCGCCCCCAAGGGTGTGATGCACAGCGACAACACGCTACTCGCCAACGGGCGTGCAATGGTGGCGGATTGGGCGCTCAACGAGAAGACGGTCCTTCTCACCCTCAGTCCCATGAGCCACCACATCGGGACGGTGGCTCTGGAGCAGGCTCTCGTCGCGGGCTGCGAACTCGTCATGCACGATCCATCGGCTGGCGTGAAGCCTTACGACTGGATCGAGGAGACGGGTGCCTCCTATGTCATGGGCGTGCCCACCCATGCCATGGACGTGCTTGCCGAGGCGAAGAATCGGGGAGCGACCCGGCTGGGCGCGGTCAAGACCTTCTACATGGCCGGCGCCCCCATTCCCACGGAAACTGCTCGACAGCTATTGTCGCTGGGCGCCAAGCCGCAGAACGTCTACGGCATGACGGAATGTGGCTCGCATCAATATACGAAGCCCGCCGACCCGGTAGAGGTGATCACGGGCACCTGCGGAAAGTCCTGTGTCGGCTACGAAATCCGCCTCTGGAATCCAGAGAACCCGGATACCGAGGTGGCTGTCGGAGAGGTTGGCGAGATAGCGGGCCGCGGAGGCCTCCTGATGCTCGGCTACTTCAACAACCAGTCCGCGACGGAGGGGTCTTTCAATAGCAGTGGCTGGTTCCTCAGTGGCGACCTCGGCCGCCTGGATGAGGCTGGGAATCTCGAGATCGTCGGTCGCAAGAAGGATCTCATCATTCGCGGTGGACACAACATCCATCCGGCGCATATCGAGGAATACGCCCACCGACACCCCGGTGTGAAAAAGGCTGCGGCGTTCGGTGTCGAGGATGAGCGTCTCGGGGAGAAGGTGTGCCTGGCCGTCATCGCGCAAGACGCGGCACCCGGCGCCGACGAGATCCTCGAGCACTTGGCACGTGAAGGGCTCTCCAAGTTCGACATGCCCGAATACTTCGTCGTCGTGCGGGAGTTCCCCCTGACCGCCAGCGGCAAGATTCTCAAGCGGGAACTCATTCAATGGGTCTCCAGTGGACGCCTGCAACCTCAACCGGTGCGCTATCGAGCACCGGCCACAGCGAAATGATCGATCTCTCATATGACGAGGAGTTCGCCGTCCTCACTATCCGGCGGCCACAGGCTCTCAACGCCCTGAGTTTCAATCTGATCGGCCAGATCGGGGATTGCGTCAAGCAGGCAGGCCGTTCCAAGGCGCGCGCCTTGATCATCACCGGCGAGGGCGAGAAAGCTTTCTGTGCGGGTGCTGATATCAGGGAACTGCAGCAGCGCGACCTTGCTGCGCAGCGCGAGGGCGCCGAGCTCGGCCAAGCTGTGTTCGCGCTCCTCGATCGATTGTCGATACCTTCAATCGCCTTGGTGAACGGCTTCGCGTTTGGTGGTGGTTGCGAATTGGCCTTGGCGTGCACTCTGCGCATCGCACTGCCCAATGCGAAATTCGGCCTTCCGGAAGTCAAGCTTGGACTGATTCCCGGCTATGGAGGAACCCAGCGTCTGCCACGACTGGTCGGCCAGGGCCGCGCGCTCGAGATGGTGATGACAGGCCGCATCGTCAATGCCGAAGAGGCCTTCGCCATCGGACTTGTGAATCGCATCGTCCAACCACCCGGCTTGGCGGCGGCCAAGGCATATGCGCGCGAGTTCAGCGGCCACGGCTTGCGTGCGCTGCAGTTCGCCCGTGAGGCTGTGCTGCGTGCGGTGGATCTTCCGCTGCACGAAGGATTGCGGGTCGAAGCCGATCTCTCGACCCTGGCCTATCGCACGCGCGACGCGGAGGAAGGCATGCAGGCCTTCGTTGAAAAACGCAAAGCGGAGTTCCGAGATGAGTAAACGTGAATGCATCGTGGTCACGGGCGCAAGCCGTGGCATTGGCGCCGCGATCGCCGCGGCACTTGCGCAGCAAGGCCGGTATGTGGCTTGTCTTTCGCGCTCCGGGGCGCTTCCCTCGGCGGCGGGCATGTCGGCCAATGTGATCGAACACTGGATTCCAGTGCGCGCTGATGTAACCAACCCTGCGGCACTGGCCTCTGCGTTTCACAAGCTCGGGGACGAAGGATGGAGCATCAAGGGGCTGGTCAATAACGCGGGTGTGCACATCGACGCCGCCTCCGCCGATATGACGCTTCCTCAGTGGCAGCAAGTCATGGATACGAACGCGACTTCAGTGGTCACGGCCTGTCAAGCCGCCTATCCGCATCTGGTCGCAGCTGGGGGAGGAATGATCGTCAACATCGGCTCCTTCTTCGACAAGCTCGGGGTCAAGCGCAATCTTGCCTACTGCGCAAGCAAGGCTGCGGTCGGTGCGATCACGCGCGTGCTCGCCGTTGAGTGGGCAACGAAGGGAATCCGGGTGATGGATGTGGCCCCAGGTTACATCGTGACTGACCTCAATGCCGATGCAATGGCGGCTGGCGGACCGCTTCGCGCCTACCTGGACAAACGCATCCCCGGCCGTGAACCGGGCACGGCCGCCGATGTCGGCGCGCTGGTTGCCTCTCTCTTTACTCCCGCAGGTGGCTTCCTCACCGGCGAGACCATCTACATCGACGGCGGCCAAGGCATCGCCCATTGAAGCCATGAACATTCTTGAAAAGCTGGACTTTCGCCTCGCGCTCTCAGACGAGGAAGCGATGCTGTTGGAGAGCGTGCAATCGCTCTGCCGAGAGCAGATCGCACCCCGCGCCGAGCACTACGATCGCAGTGCGGAATTCCCATGGGAGCACGTCAGAGCCATCAACGAACTGGGGCTCAACGCGATGTTCATCCCCGAGGCCTACGGTGGCGCGCAACTTTCGTACACCGCGTATCTCGCATGCGTGCGCGAGATCAGCAAGGCTTGCGCGGCCACCGGGATCATATGGGCGACCAACTACCACGGGATGAAGCCTCTGATCGATTGGGGCACCGAGGAGCAGAAGCAACGACTGCTGCCCCGGATTGCTCAGGGTGGGTTGGGGGCACTGGCTATCACCGAGCCCGGCGCGGGATCGGACGCCACAGGGATGCGAACGACTTTCCGCGAGGAGGGCAACGAGATCGTCATCAATGGAGGGAAGACCTTCATCACCAATGGCGACGTTGCCGACCTGTATCTGCTGTTCGGCAAGTGGGAAGGCATCCCCGGCGCCAAGGAGAGCATCTCGGTGCTGATCCTGGAGAAGGGCACGCCGGGGCTTTCGGTGGTCCGCCTCGAGGACAAGATGGGAACGCGCGCTTCTAGCACCGCGACTCTCGCCTTTGACAACTGTCGCGTGCCGCGGGCGAACCTGATCGGCAATCCCGGCGACGGTCTCAAGATCCTCTTCGCGTCGCTCAACAAATCGCGTCCGAGCGTCGCAGCGCACGCTCTCGGTATCGCCCGCGGAGCCTTCGAAGACTCCCTTTCGTACATCAATGAGCGCAAGCAGTCCGGCAAGAAGATCATCGAGTTCCAGGGCATCCAGTTCATGTTGGCCGATCTGGCGTCTGAGTTGGTCCTTGTTGAGAACTGGTTGTGGCAGGTCGGCGGTTGGGTCGACGCAGGCGCCAAGGACTTTGGCATCGAGGCGTCGGTCCTGAAGATGAGGGCGACCGACCTCGCAATGCGCATAACCACAGACGCGGTGCAGTTTCACGGGGGATACGGCTACTGCAAGGACTTCCGGGTGGAGCGTCTGATGCGTGACGCCAAGATCACCCAGATCTGGGAGGGGACCAATCAGGTCCACCGCCAGTTGATCGGCCGCAGCTTCCTGCAACGCTGAAGGCATTCAAGGAGAAATGATGAGTGAAATCAAGACCATCGGCATCGCCGGCGCGGGCACCATGGGTGCCGGCATCGCGATCGTCTGTGCACGCGCGGGATTTCGCACCCGCGTATTCGATCTGAGGCAGGATGCGCTGGACCGCGCACGCAACCAGACGGAAGGGTTCCTTCGCAAGAGCGTGGAACGCGGCAAGCTCGCTGCGGAGAAGCTGCCCGAGATCATGGCCCAGTGGAGTGGCACGACCAGGCTGGAAGACTTCGCCGACTGTGATCTGGTCATCGAGGCGGTGTTCGAAAGCCTGCCGGTCAAGCACGACCTGTTCGGCAAGCTGAACACGATCTGCAAGCCGGAAGCCATCTTCGCAAGCAACACGTCCACGATCAGCATCACGGAAATCGCCGGCGGTTGTGGGCGGCCAGATCGCTTCGTTGGTATGCATTTCTGTCTGCCGGCGCAACTAATGAAGCTGGTAGAGATGTCTCCGGGCCTTTCGACGAGTGAGGAGACCTTTGCCCGCGCGTGGGCTGCGTGCGAGGCGATGGGTCAGAAGCCCGTGAAGACGCAGGACACGCCGGGCTTCGTGCTGAACTACTTCCTCATCCCGTTCAACAACGACGCCATCCGGCTCGTGGAGCAAGGCGTTGCCGAGGCTGCGGATATTGATCTCGCGATCAAAACCGGCATGGGATACGCGATGGGTCCCATGGAATTGCTCGACCTCATCGGGATGGATACCCAGAAGCTGCTCTGTGAAGCGATGCACGGCATCACCAACGAGCCACGCGCCGCGTGCCCGCCTCTGGTGAAACGCATGATCGCTGCAGGCTGGCTCGGAAAGAAGAGCGGCCGCGGCTTTCACAAGTATGCAGACAGCAAGATGTACGGAGCTTGAGGCGATGACCACTTACCGAATCATTCAAGCGGGCGAGAGCCGCTCCTTCCCCGCAGCGCACGCATTCGTCGAGCGCGCCGACGCACAAGGTGCCGCTCGCGTCTTCGTCGGGCAGGGCGCGGGGGCTGCCTTTTCGTCCGCGGGCGAGCTCGGCGCATGCCCGTTCGTGGCCATCGAACTGGGCACGGAGTGCTTGGGGGTACACACTGGCGAAAGCGGTGGGCAGGAAGGGTCCAATGTCGTCGGCTTCGCACGTTTTCGGCTCGGCCATGCGGATCCTTCTTCGCTGGTGGAACTCGTTCGTCAACCGCAGACACGCGATACAGCGATCGCTGCAGCCAAGGCTGCCTTCGAAGCCGCTGGCCTCAAGGTCGCCGTTTGTGGCGACTTTCCCGGGCGCATCGTGGATCGCCTGATTCGTCCCTACCTCAATGCGGCTCTGCGTCGCCTCGACGAGAAGCTCGCGAGCGCCGAGGACATGGACAAAACGTTGTGCCTTGGTCTGGGCTATCCGGAGGGTCCCATTTCGCTGCTTGAGCGCACAGGCTTGTCTGAACACCATGACGTGACACAGGCGCTGTACCAAGCCCTAGGACAGGAACCCTATGCGCCGGCCCGCCGTGCACAGGTCGCCAGAGCGCGCGACCGATAGGCCTGGACGAGCTGAATGACGCTGAAGATACTCGTTCCGGTCAAGCGGGTCGTCGACTACAACGTGAAGGTGCGCGTGAAGAGCGACGGCACCGGTGTGGACATTGCCAACGTCAAGATGAGCATGAACCCCTTCGACGAGATTGCTGTCGAAGAGGCGGTGCGGTTGAAGGAGAAGGGCGTTGCCACCGAGGTGATCGCTGTTTCCTGCGGCGATGCCAAGTGCCAGGAGACGCTGCGCACGGCGATGGCCATTGGCGCCGATCGCGGCATCCTCGTTGAATCGTCCGAAGAGCTTCAGCCGCTGGCCGTCGCCAAGCTGCTCAAGGCGCTGGTGGACAAGGAACAGCCCTCGCTCGTCATCCTCGGCAAGCAGGCCATCGACGACGACAACAACCAGACCGGCCAGATGCTGGCTGCGCTGGCGGATCTGCCGCAGGCCACCTTCGCCAGCAAGGTCGAAGTCGCAGGCGACAAGGTCAGCGTCACCCGCGAAGTGGACGGCGGCCTGGAAACCCTCTCCCTCTCGCTTCCCGCAGTCATCACCAGCGACCTGCGCCTGAACGAGCCGCGCTACGTCACCTTGCCCAACATCATGAAGGCCAAGAAGAAGCAGCTCGATACGGTGACCCCGGCCGACCTGGGCGTGGACGCCGCTCCGCGCCTGAAGACCCTCAAGGTCGCAGAACCGCCCAAGCGCGGCGCCGGCATCAAGGTGCCCGATGTCGCCGCGCTGGTGGACAAGCTGAAGAACGAAGCCAAGGTGATCTGAGGAAGACTGTCATGACCGTACTTGTTATTGCCGAACACGACCACGCCACCCTCAAGCCGGCGACCCTGAACACCGTCACTGCCGCAGCGGCTTGCCAAAGTGGGGATGTTCATATCCTGGTTGCAGGTGCCAATGCAGCAGAAGCCGGCAAGGCGGCTTCCCAGGTGGCAGGCGTTGCCAAGGTGATCGTGGCCGACAGCCCGAGCCTGGCGGAAAACCTTGCCGAGAACGTTGCAGCGCAGGTTCTCGCCATTGCGAAGAACTACAGCCACATCCTGTTCCCGGCCACGGCCAACGGCAAGAACGTGGCTCCGCGCGTGGCTGCCAAGCTGGATGTGGCCCAGATCAGCGACATCACCAAGGTGGACAGTGCCGACACCTTCGAGCGGCCGATCTATGCGGGTAACGCCATTGCCACCGTGCAGAGTGCAGATCCGATCAAGGTGATCACCGTGCGTACGACGGGCTTCGACGCCGCAGCAGCCACCGGCGGCAGCGCCCAGGTGGAAAACGCTGAAGGTGTTGCCGACAGCGGCAAGAGCAGCTTCGTGGGCCGGGAAGTGACCAAGAGCGACCGCCCTGAGCTGACGGCCGCCAAGATCATCGTCTCCGGTGGCCGAGCCCTCGGCAGCGCAGAGAAGTTCAACGAAGTGATGACGCCTCTGGCGGACAAGCTCGGAGCGGCCCTCGGCGCCAGCCGCGCAGCCGTGGACGCGGGCTACGCCCCCAACGACTGGCAGGTGGGTCAGACGGGCAAGATCGTGGCGCCTCAGCTCTACATCGCAGCCGGCATCTCCGGCGCGATCCAGCATCTGGCGGGCATGAAGGACTCCAAGGTCATCGTCGCGATCAACAAGGACGAAGAGGCCCCGATCTTCTCGGTGGCCGACTACGGCCTCGTGGCCGACCTGTTCACGGCCGTGCCGGAACTCGTCAAGGTGCTATGACCATGGCACTTCTGCGCCAATGTCTGCAATCTGTGCGTGCAATGCGTGGCGATGTACTGCCCCCTCCGCTTTCCCAATGCGAAAGCGCTCGACGAACGAGCGCCGCCGCCAGCGCTGCCCTCACCATGGAATTCAGAACAAATGGGGGTCATGGAGAGCCGTTTGACCGCGCGGAGGCAGATTTCCTGCGCCGCAACTTGCTGGCCCAGATCCTGGACGGCCGAGCGAATTGAACCTTCAGATCCGAGACAACAGAATGGAACAAGCCAAACTTCCTTCGCCGATCGCCAACGCCGACTCAAAGCCCTACTGGGAAGCTGCGCGCGAACGTCGGCTCGCAATTCGCAAGTGCAATGCCTGTGGCCAATTGCATTTCATGCCCAGGCACCTGTGTCCCCACTGCTGGTCCGACCAGCTGGAATGGATTGATGCCTCAGGTGCAGGTAGCGTGCACAGCTTCACGATCATCCGCCGCGCCTCGGACCCGGCCTTTGCGCCCTTGGTTCCCTACGCGGTCGCGCTTATCGACCTTGAGGAAGGTCCCCGAATGATGGCCAATGTAGTGGGTGCGGATGCGCTCGAAGTGAAGATCGGCGACCGGGTTCGAGTGACCTTCGAGGAACGGTCCGGAGGCGCCATGGTGCCGCAGTTCACGCGCGTGACGGAGTGACAGAGGAAGAACGAAAATGAAGACACCCGCATCCCTGAAGAACAAGGTGGCAATCGTTGGAGTCGGTGAGTCCGACATCGGCAAAGTTCCCAACATGACGGGCCTCGGTCTCAATGCACAGGCGGCCAAGCGCGCGTTGGACGAATCGGGTCTTGAAGTCTCGGACATCGACGGCGTGCTCACCGCCTATTCATTCACCGAACCCTACTTCATGCTCGGTTCAGTGCTATGCGAATACCTCGGCGTCAAGCCGCGTTTTAACGCATCGGTCGTCTCCGGCGGTGCCAGTCCTGCGGTCATGCTTAAGCACGCGGCGGAAGCGATCGTCTCCGGACAGGCCGAGACGATCTTGGTGTGCGCAGGGGAGAACCGCGCCACGGGGCTCACGCGCGACGCTGCACTTTCCGCACTGCTCGCGGTAGGCCATCCGTATTTCGAACAGCCCTATGGCGGATCCATTCCTGGCTACTACGCGATGATTGCGCAGCGCCATATGCACGTCTACGGCACAAAGCGGGAGCAACTTGCGCATGTGGCAGTTAACACGCGGGCTCACGCGCTGCTTCATCCAAATGCCCAGATGAAGAAGCCGCTGGCGCTTCAGGAGGTGCTGGATGCAAAGGCCATCGCCGACCCTTTGGGCATGCTGGATTGCTGCCTGATTTCCGACGCCGGTGGGGCCTTCATCGTCACCTCGGCAGAGAGGGCGCGCGACCTGAAGGCGAAGCCCGTGTACCTGCAGGGCATCGGTGAGTACCACACGCACGAACATCTGATGTGCGCGCCGAGCCTGACCGAGTTCGGCGCGACGGAGTCGGGTCGCACCGCCTATCAGATGGCGGGGCTGGGTCCCCAGGACATCGACGTGGCGGAGCTCTACGACTGCTTCACGATCGTCCCCATCATTGAGCTTGAGGAACTGGGCTTCTGCAAGCCGGGCGAGGGCGGCGCTTTTTTCGCCGAGGGCAACGCTCGGATCGGCGGCAAACTGCCCGTCAACACCCATGGTGGCATGCTGTCGCATGCCCATGCAGGTGCCGCCGGCGGCCTGTTCGGCATTGTCGAGGCCGTGCGCCAGCTTCGTGGCGGCCTAGGCGAGCGACAAGTGCAGGGCGCCGAAGTGGCGCTTGTGCACAACGAGGGGGGGATTCTCTCGTCGCATTGCACGCTCATTCTGGCGAACGACAAGGGCTGAGCGCCAAAGCTAAGAAAAGGACCACATCATGACTTTCAACGCCGAGCCGCGAGGCCGCTACTTCGATGACTTTGAGATCGGGCAGGAGATCGTCACTCCTGCGCGCACCGTCACTTCCACCGATATCGTCAACTTTGCGTGCTTGACCGGGGATTTCAACGAAGTCCACACCAATTTCGAGTACTGCAAGACGACGCCCTTCGGTGAGCCGATCGCGCATGGTCCGTTGATCTACGGAATCATGGGTGGCTTGGCGTACGCAAGTGGGGTCAACGACGGCACTCTGATCGGCCTCCTGGGCATCGATCAGTGGCGGATGCTTGGGCCCGTAAAGCATGGCGACACCATCCGTATGGTGCAGAAGGTGGTGGAGAAAAAGGAAACCAGCAAGCCTGACCGCGGGGTGATCACCTTTCTTCGACAGTGCGTGAAGCAGGACGGGTCGGTGGTCCAGGAGATGAAGGCCACCCTCATGTATAAGCGTCGTCCGCAGCTGTAAACGGTGGCGTGCCGAGTGCTTTGCTGAGCGAAAAAAAGTCGGCCTCATTGAGGATAGATCTGGGGCTCGATCAGGCCGAAGTGCACACTTTAGATGGCTCCAGCGATCAATATGAATTGGGGGCGAGGAGTTGCAAATGCCGTTATCTGATCCTGTCTCCCGACGCGGGGTTCATCACCGCATCATCGATATGCAAGCCTTTGCACGGGAGGACGGTCTCTTCGATGTTGAGGCGCACCTCGTGGATACCAAGCCATTCGAGTTCCTCAGACTCAGCTCACCGGACCCCGTACCGGCCGGTCACGCGTTGCACGACCTGTGGATTCGCATGACCGTCACGGGCGACTATACGGTGCGCGCCATCGAGGCGGCCTCCGACGTGACACCGTACGCCATCTGCAAGGAAGCGGAGAACACCTTGTCGGTGCTGGTCGGGGAAAGACTGGTGCGCGGTTGGTCTTCCAAGGTGAAGGAGCGGCTTCGGGGAGCGGCCAGCTGTACCCATCTGATGGAGATGCTGATTCCGCTGGCCACCACAGCGCTGCAAGGCATCCCGGGGGGCGGATCCTGAACGTCTCGACAAGGCGGACGGCCGCGACGCGGAAGCGAAGCTTGACAGCTGCTATGCCTATGGACGCAGCCGGGAGGTTGTCCGAGTGCGCTGGCCGCAGCACTACCAGCCGCCCGTGCAGAAGGCGTCCTGAGTGCCAACCCAAAGCTGCCAACTTGAAGTGCTTGCGTGCAGAGGTGAACACCGTGTTTCATGTTTCCTGCTCCGGCCTACGGACGCGCGCAAACGCGAGTTGTACGATGCCCAAAATGGCATCGAAGCTTGGATTGCGGAAGCAGTAGACATGGATCCGGGACTTGGAAATCTGTCAACATGAACCCAGGCAACGGCACTGCTGAGTCTCCCTTTCCCTCGGCCTCCGTGCTGATTTTGCGCGACGCGCCCGGTGGCCTTGAGGTGTTCCTCCTAAAGCGTCATGGCCTATCGGAAGTGCTGGGAGGAGCCTATGTCTTTCCGGGCGGAAAGGTGGACCTGGATGACGCGCTATTGGCCGACAGACTCGATCAGGCGTCATCGGCGTTGCGTGAAGCGCTGGGGGAGTACGAACTGGACGAGAGCTGTGCCGCCGGGCTGTACGTGGCGGCCATTCGAGAAGCCTACGAAGAAGCGGGTGTTCTGTTTGCAGCCGTCGGGCAGGACCGCGTGAACGAGACGCAGGTTCTGCATCGGGCCGCAGCCGGTTCTTTCCGTGCGGCAACGGAAGGCCTGGGTACCCCATTGGCGGCGACGAGCCTGCTTCCATGGTCGCGTTGGGTGACACCGCGGAACAGCGTCCGAGCTCGCAAGCACTTCGATGCGCGCTTCTTCGTGGCCGCAGCGCCCCTTGGCCAGAAACCGGTGCATGACCGTCATGAGACTACCGAAAGTGTCTGGCTCGCGCCTTCCGCGGCCTTGCGTGAATTCTGGGAAGGTCGCATCGAACTTGCGCCTCCGCAGATCATGACTCTCGCCCAAATTGCGAGATTTTCGACCGTTGAGGATGTGCTCGCTCATGCGCGCAGTCACAAGCCGCCACGCATCCAGCCGGAGGCATTTCAGGAAGCCGGTGTGAACATGGTGTGCTACCCGGGCGACCCTCGTCACTCCGTGCCGGATCGTCTTCTACCGGGACCCACTCGCCTTTGCTGGCGCAACGATCGCTATGAGCCTGAGGGAGGCCTGGAATCTTTGCTTGCCTGAGGATCGCTCGTTGGCCGCGCAGCTGCGGATGGCGGCTCGCCGCGGCGCGCTGATCCTGATCCGTACTAAGGCTTCTTCTGCAGCGCCTCCTGCACGCGGGCGCTGGCGTCGTGTCCGACCTTTTCTGCCAGGATGCCGCCTACCTGCCGCAACTGGGCCTCGGTGAGGCCGACGTTCAGACTGATTCGGATGTGCGCAAGGAGCTGTGGCTCCACACCTGTCATGGCGGCAAGAGCACCGACGGTGGCAAGCTCGCGACTTTGCCAGTCCAGATTGTCCCTTGCGAAGATGTCGCCGAACAGGTGTGTCTTCAGGTACTCATCGATGGCGGGAGCAAATTTGAACAGTGGTCCGCGCACCGGTGCACCGGCAAGCTTAGTCTGGTTCGCCGTTCCGAGTTCCAGGATGTTGCTGCCTGGGGGCAGGGCGGTAGGCGCACGGCCGGCCGGATCCTTGATGCCACGCTGCTCCCGGTCTCTGAGTACCTTCATCAGTTCAGACAGGGCGTTGAGGCTGCGGGGAAAACCGGAATAGGCGTACAGCTGTACGAGGACTTCCCTGCATTCGCTCACGGTCAGTCCTGCATCAAGGCCCTGGTTGAGCGCTGAATTCAGCTTCCCGAGATCGCCGACGGCCGCAAAGGCGGCGATTGGAATGATCGCTTGCCGTGAGGCAGGCAGGAGGGAATGTTGCGTCACGGAAGATCTCTCCTGGACGGAGGTAGAAGTTTGCGCCAGGCCATGGGCTATTGGCACTAGTGTGCATGCAGCGGCGAGCAGAAAGGTAGGGATGATGTTCTTCATGGTCCTGCCCTGGTTCAGTTCCCGTTGTATTGCGCGTCCGTGACTGGTTCGAGCCACGTTACGACGGAGCCGTCGAGTGCTTCCTGGATCGCGTAGTGCGTCATGCCAGTAGTCGCGGTTGCTCCATGCCAGTGCTTCACACCGGGCGGCGTCCAGATCACGTCACCCGGCTTGATTTCTTGTCTGGCCGCTCCCTCCTGCTGTACCCATCCGGATCCCGAAGTGACGACGAGTGTCTGGCCGAGCGGATGCGTGTGCCATGCCGAACGAGCGCCGGGGTCGAATGTGACCTGGCCAGCAGAGACGCGAGATGGCGCCCGAGCCGGGAACACCGGATCGACGCGTGCACGTCCGGTGAAGTACTGCGGCGAGCCTTGCGAAGAGGCTTGGGAACCGGCGCGGGTGATGATCATGGTCTGAGAACCGGTCCCGGCCGCAGGCTGGGTCAGCGTCTGGGCGTGACTCGGGTCGCTGGTGACCAGCAAGCCCAGAACAACAGGGGCGAAACGGGCGAACAAGCTGTGTGTCATTGGGTTCCTTGAATTTCAGATGAAGAGTGCGGATCTCGACCTGGCCAACGCAGGAGCCAGGAGACTGCGGAGTAGCGCTCGAGGTCGCCCAAAGTGCGCGTGTCCGGCCAGGTCGAACGGGAAGCGGACAGCAGTACACCAGTTGGCGACCCCAACGGCATTCGTTTCTCAGCGCATCTGCGCAGCTACGGGGAACCGACCGTCAAACCATCTTCTTTGTGTGTGCTTGGGCGTTACCGGCCGATGGTTCAAATCTACCTAGTCGCGCGCGGTGGCACTAGACGGCAACATTTGCAAAGCCTGTTGAACCTGTTTCATGAATGCGACGTCATAAAGCGTCCACGACTACCCGCAAGTAGCGCGATCACTCGAACGGGGCGCAAAGCGCGCAGTGATTCCTCGAAAACCTCGTCAGGTTGCTGCAGGAGGCCCCGCGAGATACACAGCGTCGCTTACTTTTTCCATCCACTCGACGTTCTTGCCGTCAAGCGCTTCTTGAATGGCGATGTGGGTCATCGCGGTCGTTGGTGTAGCGCCGTGCCAGTGACGGTGTCTCGGAGGACACCATATGACGTCACCTGGGCGAATCTCAACGATGGGTTCGCCTTCGCACTGCGTCCAGCCGCATCCGGCTGTCACGATCAAGGTCTGTCCAAGCGGATGGGTGTGCCACGCAGTGCGCGCCCCCGGCTCGAACGTGACGCTCGCACACGAAACGCTGGCCGGTTCGGGCGGCGCGTTCAAAGGATCGATTCGGACCTGGCCGGTGAAATAACTGGGGGCATCTTGCATCGAAGGCTGCGAGCCTGCGCGTTTGAGCAACATGGCGGATCTCGTGAAGTCGTCGAGGTGATCGTGCGAGCAGGCGTGACGAACTCGCTGCCCACCTCGAAATCCTCGTAGTAGCGGCCGCGCGGCGGGGGCTCAATGGTCATGACGTTTCCTTTGCGTCTCTTCGTTCAGGGGGTGGGGGCTTCAGCCTCTGGCGTTGGCCAGGATCACGGTGCAGTGCGACGACAGGATGCCGCCCTCGTTGTGCACGATGGCGACCTCTGCGTCCTTGACCTGGCGCTCGCCGAGCCCGCCACGCAGTTGGCGCACCGCTTCCACGATGCCGAACAGGCCGCCTGCCGCACCCGCATGCGCGTGCGCGTGGGACACGCATGCCGCCGTGGGTGTTGACCGGCAACCTGCCGCCGATACGTGCATGGCCCTCTGCGAAGAATGCTCCGCCTTCGCCGGGCTTGCAGAAGCCGAGTTCCTCCAATTCAATGATCGGCACGATCGTGAAACAGTCGTACAACTCGGCGACATCGATATCTTGTGGACCGAGTCCGGCCATCTGGTCGGCGATGCGACCCGATTCGATGGCGCCGAACTCGGTCAGGCTCGGCGCGCACATCAGATGCTCGTGCGTGTGGAACTCGCCGATGCCCTGCAGGTAAACAGGCTTTGAGGTCCGCGGCGCGTTCAGTGCTGGTCACGATGAAGGCGCCGCCGGCATCCGAGATCAGACAGCAGTCGAGCATTCCCACGGGATCGGCGATCGGCTTCGCCTCGAGCACCTCCTGCAGCCACAGCGGCTTCTTCATGTGCGCATTGGGATGCAACAGCGCGTGGGCGCGCGTGTTGACCGCGACCTGGGCCATCTGCTCGCGGGTCGTACCATGCACGTGCACGTGCATGTGACGATTGACGATCATCGCGTAGAAGCTCGGTATCGATGCGCCGTACGGCTGTTCATAGTAGGGATGCCCCACCGCCATGAGGGCGGCCACGGCGGCGTCCCGGCTCTGCCTGGTCGCCCGGTTCTCGCCTGCACACACCAGGATCTTTTCAGCCTGACCGGTGGCGATGGCTTCTGCAGCATGCTTGAGCATCACCGCGGGACTGGCACCGCCGCAGATGGAAGGCCCGCGCTCGCCTCCCCGAGCGCGGGAAAGCCGCGCGCCGGTTCCGCCTGCCGAACGCTCCGTGCGAGTGGCAGCGGCAATGCCGGAATCTCGGTGCCGTCCGCAGCCGCCAGCCGACCGGCGAACACGCCGCGGTCTCGAAACTGCGGCGCCTCCACCGCCTCCTGCAGCGACTTCACGACCGAGACGCACGCATCGACCCCCTGGAAGCGCCTCGTCCACTCCTCGGCCGTCCGAGTGGCGACGATGGCTGCAACCGCCGAGCGCACTCCGGCCGGATCCGAGCCGTCGGCGTGCAGGTGAGGCGCTTCGAGTACGCGAATGAAGTTGTTCCAGAACTTCTGCTCGAGCGGCGCGCAGGCCAGAAAGCGACCATCCAGGGTCTTGTAGACCTGGTATCGCGGCGTGCCTCCGGTCACGAGATCGCCACCGGGTGTGGGCCATTCCCCG
Organism: Variovorax sp. Sphag1AA; assembly: GCF_014192575.1. Taxonomy (GTDB): domain Bacteria; phylum Pseudomonadota; class Gammaproteobacteria; order Burkholderiales; family Burkholderiaceae_C; genus Variovorax. The sequence goes on from NZ_JACHYC010000007.1 coordinate 327,544, forward strand.
GCTGCGAAGCCATTGCCCAGACCCCAGTACATGAGAGTGAACAGGTTGTCCGCCATCGCGACATCGATGAACCGACCTTGACCGTCGGCGTCGCGCGCCCTCAGGGCCAGCAGGATGTTCATCATTGCCGGATAGGCGCCGCCGGCGAGATCCGCGACCAGCGCGTTGGGAATCCCCGGCGAACCGTCCGCGCCTGCTGCCAAGCCCAGCAGGCCCGTCTCGGCCTGGTAGTTCAGATCGTGCGCCGCCATGTTCGCGAGCGGCCCTTCCTGTCCCCATCCAGTGATGGCGCAATAAATCAGTCGAGGATTCAACGCCCGCATGTCGGCATATCCGAGGCCCAGGCGCTCCATCACGCCGGGCCTGAACTGCTCGACGACGACGTCCGCAGTACGCACCAGTTCCACTGCCTGCTCGCGTGCAACCGGGTCCTTGAGATCGAGCGCCAACGATCGCTTGCCCTGATTGAGCAGCGCGAAATTCACCGCGTCGTCGCCCAGCTTCGGCGCATAGGAACGCATCTCGTCACCGCTGCCTGGTCGCTCGATCTTGATGACTTCCGCACCGGCTTGCGCCAATAACAGAGTGCACATCGGTCCAGGGAGCAAGGTACTGAAATCGACGACGCGGATGCCCGCCAGGGGAGCCCGGTCCGCACTCGGACCGATCGGTGTGTGTTGCGTGCTCATGCCGACGAAGCCGCAATCTCCATGCCACTGCCGGCATCGCACGACGGTCAGCAGAACTAACCGTGACCGCTAGAAAAGCCAACTCGACTCGCAGCTGCCGCATCCCGAGAATTCGACACCAACCCCGCTCTCTACTCCGAGTAAAAATGCCCACTGCCAGAGCTGCATCACGGCCCCTCGAGGGCATCCAGGTGATCGAACTCGCCCACCTCATCGCCGGGCCCTACTGCGGCCAGATGCTGGCCGACGAGGGTGCCAACGTGATCAAGATCGAGCCGCCGGGCGGCGAACTCACGCGACATCGACCGCCTGCACGTCAGGCCCAGGAAGGCGAGGTGACGGCCTACTACGCCTCGCTCAACCGTGGCAAGAGCAGCGTCGTGCTCGACCTGAAGAATGCCGAAGCGGCCGACATCCTTGACCGTCTTCTCCAGGGCGCTGACGTGTTCGTGACGAACATGCGCAGCTCCGCGCTGGAACGACTCGGCATCCATCCGGACGTACTGCACGCCCGCTATCCGCGTCTCGTGATCGCGTGTATCTCCGGCTTCGGCCTCCAGAATTCCGGCGAGTACGCCGACCGCGCAGGCCTCGCCATGGTGGCCGAAGCCATGGCAGGCGCGACCGGCCTCACGCGCGATCACAAGGGCAACGCCGTATGGTGCGGATTCGCCCTCGGCGACATCATGGCCGCTGTGTCCGCGCATGCGGGCATCCTGCTCGCGCTGCGCAACCAGGAGCGGTACGGCGTCGGCAAGGTCATCGACGTCGGGCTGGTCGAATGCATGCTGCCGATGGTGTCTGTCGCGCTGAGTCGCGCGCAGATCGAAGAGAAGTCCGTGTCGGACTTCGCGGGCTCCAACAATTTCCACGGCGTGCCTTACGGTGCCTTCCCGGCTGCCGACGGCGCGGTCAACATCGGCTGCAACCGCGACGACTTCTGGCGACGGCTCTGTGCGGCGATAGGTCGGCCGGAACTGGCATCCGATCCGCGCTATGCGACCTACAACGATCGCATGCGTCACCAGCACGAGGTGCACGCCATCACGGAGTCCTTCACCCGCGTCCACACCCGCGCCGAGATCACCGCCAGGCTGGTCGAGTTCGACGTGCCGGTGGCCGGCATCCTGAGCATGGAGGAAGTGGTCGACGACCCATATCTTCGGCGGCGTGGCGCGCTGTGCAAAGTCGAGGACGGATTCGGAGGTACCTTCACGCTGCCTGCGAATCCCGCCTGGCTCGACGATGACGACCGCGTGTTGCGCGTGCCCCGGCTGGGCGAGCAGCGCGACGCCGTGCTGGGTCACGCGCTAAGCCTGGACGCCGAGGAGATCGCGAGACTCGAACAGGCCGGCGCGTTCGGCGCTGGCCGGCAGGCCGGCGCGGGCGAATCCAGACAGAAGGACGCTGTGCATTCCGCCTGATACCCGTGCGCAACACTTACACCCGAACATCGAAACAGGAGCACCTGATGGACCCATCCACCGAGGAGGAAATTGAGGCCGTGCGCGATATGGTCAACCGCTTCATGCAGGCGGAAGTGAACCCGGTCATGGACGGCTATGAACAACGTGGCGAGTTCCCGCGTGAAGTGATCAGTAGGGCCGGCGCCGCCGGTCTGTACGGCGCGGTGTTTCCGGAATCGGTCGGCGGCAGCAATATGGGCTACCTCGCCGCGGCCGTGATCCAAGAGGAGATGGCGCGCAATGACGTACGCTTTTCCTCCTGCAACAACCAGCAGGGATCAACCTGCCCCAGCACCATCTACTTCGGGGGCACCGCCGAGCAGGTGCAGAAGTACGTCCCTAACCTGCTCGCGGGCAAGACGATTGGGATGATGTCCCTCACTGAGTCGGGCGGCGGCTCCGACGCCGAAGGCAACCTGAAAACCTTCGCCCGGCGCGACGGCGAAGTCTATCGCATCACCGGGCAGAAGATGTGGGCGTCGATGGCCAATGAGACCGACGTCGGCATCCTGCTCGCACGCACCGATCGCAACGCCGGCGCCAAGGGCGTCTCGGCCTTCATTGTCCAGCCGAAGAAATATCCAGGTTGGAAGGCCGAGCCCATTTCCATGCTCGGCCTTTCGAACGCACTGCGCACCAATGTGCTTTTCCTCGATGATTTCGTCGTGCCAGTGGAAGACCGGCTCGGCGAGGAAGGCGACGGCTTCAAGATCATCATGCGCACGCTGCAGGCGGGACGCGTGACGGTGGCCGGCAAGGCACTCGGTGTTGCGCGCGCCTGCTTCGAAGATGCGGTGCGCTACGCCAACGAGCGAACGCTGCGCGGTCAGGCGATCGGGCGCCTGCAGATGATCCAGTCCGACATCGCCGAGATGGCCGTGGCGATCGAGGCGAGCCGCGCCCTGGTCTACAAAGCCGCGCAAATGATGGATGCCAGCCAGCCATCGAACCGCATCGCCGCGATGGCCAAGTACCACGCATCGCAGACCGCCAAGATGTGCGCCGACAAGGCGCAACAGATCTTCGGCGGCTATGGCCTGGCACGGGAATACCGGGTGTCGTGGCTCAAGTCATATGCCGACCTCTTCTTCACGGGCGAAGGCTCCGCCAACGTCCAGAAAATCATGATTGCCGAGGACGCGCTGGGCTACAAGGTCGCAGACCGTCATCATGGCAAGACGGGGCTGCGCGACATCCGCAAGGACGACGTGGCCGCCGAGGCCACGCGCTAGGGCGGCGGCGCCATGTCGGAACTGCTCGGCCTCGCGATCGATCGTGGTGTCGCCACGATCACGTTGAACCGTCCTGAAAAGCTCAACGCCTTCACCGACGACATGCTGGACCGCTGGGTCGATGCGCTTGAGGCCTGCCGCATCGATCCGGCGGTGCGCGTCATCGTGATCACGGGTACCGGCCGCGCCTTCACCACGGGTGGCGACGTGGAGAGCTTCGGCGCCAGTGCGGCCCTGTCTCCCGCGCGCATCAAGGAGCGGCTTATACAGGGCATCCAACGGCTGCCGCGCAAGATGGCCGAGATCGACAAGCCGATCATCGCCGCGCTCAATGGCTTCGCGACGGGCGGCGGCCTGGATATCGCGTTGGCCTGCGACATCCGCTTCGCTGCCCACAGCGCCCGATTGGCCGAGACTTACGCGCGCATGGGACTGATCCCGGGCGGCGGCGGCGCCTTCTTGCTACCGCGCATCGTTGGCATGGCTAAGGCGCTCGAAATGTTGTGGAGCTGCGACTGGGTGGACGCTGCGGAGGCCGAGCGCATCGGCCTCGTCAACCGTGTCTTCGCGGACGACGAACTCATGGAGCGCACCTACGCATTCGCGCGCCAGGTGGCGGACGCCGCGCCGATATCGGTCCAGCTGATCAAACGCGTGGCACGCCTGAGTCAAGGCCAGGACCTGGACACGGCGCTGGACATCGCAGCCTCCAACCTGCCGATCGCACGCACCAGCGAAGACCACCTGGAGGCGGTGCGCGCGTTCAAGGAAAAGCGCAAGCCGCAATTCCAGTGCCGCTGACCACCACTCGAACGCACGCACATGCCATCAAAGGGACCCAGCCAGTTCCTCGACGATCGCGATTATGCGATCGAGTACAGGATCGCGCCTGCCCTTGACCCAGCCGAACACGAAATGCGTCACGTAGTCGACATCCTGGAGTGGAATGACCGCCAGGCTCGACGGATAGCTGAAGCCCTTGCCCATGACCGCAAGGCCGATGCCCATTCCCACCGAGATCAGATTGAGCTGCGAGGCGACCGAACTGACCTCCTGCACGATCCGCGGTTCGAACCCTGCGTCCTTGCACAGCGAGAACATTGGTCCGTAGCCAGGGCTGCTGCTCGAGCGTGGCACCACGACGAAGGGCTCTTGCGCAAGCTCGGCCAGCGCGACGCGTTCGCGCTTCGCCAGCGGATGGTCGTTCGGCACGGCGACCCCGAGTCCCCCGGACTGGATCGTGATCCAGTCGAGGACCGCCTCGTCCTGCGCCCGCACGCCCCCATCGCCCTTGCCGTGCAGCGGCGCGGAGCCCGGTCCGAAGTGCATGAAGCCCGCATGGATCCTGCCCTCCGCAAGCGCCTTTGGCTGAATCATTGTCGCGAGCTCGATCAGCGACAGCGCGACGTCCGGACAGGCTTCGTGGAATCTCTTGACGGCGGCGCGGAAGAGCCCGTGCAGCAGCGTCAGCCCGCCATAGCCGATGTTGAGCGCGCCAGTGCGGCCTTCGCCCACGCGCTTCGCCATGGAGAGCGACTCGTTCAGATCGTCCATGACCGTCTGAAGCCTGGGCAGCAAGGCGCGGCCGGCAGCCGTCAGCTTGACCTGGTGCGGCAAGCGCTCGAAAAGCGCAGTCCCGAGTTCGCTCTCAAGGTCGGCGATGATCTGCGAGACCGCAGGTCGGGTCACGTGCAGCCGATCGGCCGCGCGGCCGAAATGCTCTTCTTCCGCCGCGGCCATGAAATAGCGCAAGTGTCGAAGTTCCATGCTGGCGAGAGTGTCCGTTCGGGTAGGGGAGCAGAAGCGAACAGAGCATACCGCCCGCGGCCTGCACCGCGCATCGCCGGCAACTCGCTGCGGGCCGTCGCGGCGCACCTTTGCCCCTGAGCTCTAAATTCACGCCATGCCCTTCCAGCACCTTGCTGCCGAACTCCGCGTCTACAGCGGCGCGGACAGCCTCGCGTCTCTCGCGCGCGAACTTCAGCGCGTCAAGTGCTGCCGCGCCGTCATCGTCAGCGGCAAGTCCGTGGCCCGCAGCGAAGGCATGCAGCTTCTGCGGGAAGCTCTCGGATCCGCATGGGCAGGCGCATTCGACGGCGTACGCTCGCACAGCCCACTGCCAGCGATCGAAGAAGCCGCAAGGGCGCTCGCGAACACCGACGCCGACGCGGTGATCGCGGTCGGCGGCGGCTCGGCCGCGGTGACAGCGCGCGCCGCCGCCATCCTTCTTGCCGAACGGCAGCCTGCCCGCGCCCTTTGCACGCGGCGCTTGGCGGACGGCACCTTCGAAAGCCCTCGACTTCCCGCCATCAAGTTGCCGCAATTTGGTGTGCTCACCACGCCCAGCACCGCCTTCGTAAAGGCGGGGAGCGCCGTGCTCGATCCGGACAACGGCGAGCGCGTTGCCCTCTTCGATCCCAAGACCCGTGCCAGGGCCCTCTTCCTGCACCCCGCGTTCCTGAGCTCAGCCCCCTCCGAGCTGGTGAAGAGCGCCGGCCTCAATACGCTCTCGACCGCCGTCGAAGCGCTCGAATCGCCGCGCTGCGATCCGATATCGGAAGCGTTGCTACGCCACGCGCTGCGCCTCACCGCCGACAATCTCGGCCGTCCGTCAACGGACGATCCGGTCGCCCGCGAACAGTTGGCGACTGCCGCCTTGCTCTGCGGACGCGGCACGGAACAGGCTGGCGGCGGATTGGCGTCGGTCCTGGCCCACGCGATCGGCCACCGCACCCACGTCGCCAACGGCCTGGTAAACGCCATCGTCCTTCCGCACACGATTCGCTTCAACGCGCCGGCTACAGCCGGTGCTGCGTCGCGCATCACCGAAAGTCTTCTGCACGGGTCGGCCAGCGGCAGCATGCAGGCTTCCCCCGCATTCGTGGCGCAGTGCATCGAGTCGCTCTTCGCGCGACTCGGCCTGCCACGCCGGCTGCGCGACATCGGCGTCGAACAGGACGAACTGACTCCGATCGCGCACGCTGCGATGGCCGACTGGTTCATCGGCCGCGGGCCGCGGCGCGTGCAGTCGCACGCCGAACTGCTGACGCTTCTCGAAGGCGCCTGGTAGTCGCAACTCAAAACCATTCAAGAGACTCGATTCATGATCAAGAGAAGACGTTTCATCCACGCAGGTCTGTCGGTCCTGGCCATTGGGCTGTCACACACGGCGTCCGCCGAGGACAAGTTCCCGTCGAAGCCCCTGCGCATCATCGTCACCTTCGGTGCCGGCGGTTCGGGCGACCTGCTCGCGCGCGCGCTCGGGCAGGAGCTGGGAGACGTGCTGGGGCAACCCGTGATCGTCGAGAACCGCGCGGGCGGCAACGCGATTCCGGGCACCGAGTACGCGGCCAAGGCGCCCGCCGACGGCTACACGATCCTGGAGTACTCGAGCACCTTGGCCGTCAATATGGCGTTGCAGCCAGGCCTCCCCTACGACCTGTTCCGCGACTTCACGCCGATCGCCTACACCTTCGAAGCTCCCTTGGTGCTCTTGACGCCTGCCACGGGTTCGAACAAGACGGTGAAGGACCTGATTGCATTCGCCAAGGCCAACCCTAAGGGTGTCTCGTTCGGCCACGGCGGCGTCGGCTCGATGAGCCACTTGTCCGGTGAACTATTCAAGCGCTCGATGGGCATCGATGCCGTCAGCGTGGCCTACAAGGGCAATTCGCCGGCCATGGCCGACCTGATCGGCGGCCGGCTCGACTATTACTTCGCCACGATGAGCGATGTGCTTCCCAACATCAAGTCCGGCCGCTTGAACGCCGTCGCGGTGACCTCGAATCAGCGCGATCCGCTGCTTCCGAACGTACCGACGATGGTCGAACTCGGCTACAAGGATTTCACGCCTACCACCTCCTGGGGCTTCATGGTTCCGAAGAGCACCCCGCCTGCGCTCGTGAATCACCTGCGGGATGCAATCGCCAAGGCCCTGGGAAGGCCCGTCATGCAGGAGCGGCTCACGGCGGTCGGCGCCAATTCTAAGGATGCAGGCGGCCCGGAAGTGCTCACCGCCAAGATGAAGGCGGAGATCGCGCGCTGGGAACCAGTGATCAAGGCGGCCCAGATCAAGCCCGAATGACGGCTTTCGCCGGGCACGGTGCGCAGCTCAAGGTTGCTGCACCGTCGAGCTTGAGCGGCGGCTTGTCACTCGGCAGCTCGGACTCGGCCTTGCCTTGAACGAGCGCCTGCACGGCAAGCGTAGGCAGCAACGCGACCAGTTCCGCCAGATGGGTACAACGCACACGCGGCGTCAGGCGTTCAGCAACTGCGCGCCGAAAACCCTTGAGAAGGTTGCAACCCCCCAGTGACTGCATCGCCTTCGTAGCTTCAGGACAGACCGCCTGAAACGGCGTCCGGGGCATCGACGCCTCCACGTTGACCACTTCGAACGTACGATCCACAGTCAGCCGCAGCGCCATCAGGTGCATTGGCAAGCCGGCGGCGAAGGTCTGGGTCGGGGTGGAAAAGGGTTGCTGCTTGACGTCCTCGATGGTTCTCCTTTCAATCGCGGGCAGGGCTGATACTTCCATCGCATCCTGACGCGGCAACGACCGGCTGGAGCTTTCGGGAATGCTGAAGGCAGGGAGGTTCTGGAGCCTGCTGACGCTGCACGCAACCAGCTTCTTTAGAGGTGACCGCCGGTACTCGCTCGCCTGATTGGCTTCGTCAAGACGATTGCGAGGGAGTACGAGGTCTTGGCTTCAATCGCTCCCCCAACGGAGAGACGCGCGGTTCTCCGAACGGCCTACACCGGCTGCTTGCTGATTGAGTCGACTCAATCAGTCGGCTCTAGCGCCGGTCTCCTTGATGACCTGGGCCATGCGCGGAATCTCGGCCCGTATGTACTTTCCGAGTTGCTCCGCGTTCATGGGTGCGGGCACGCCGCCCAAAGTGGCGAGGCGGTCGCTCATTTGGCGCGATTCGGCCACCTGTAAGCTGGCGGCGCTGAGCCGGCTGACGATCTCGGGCGGCATCCGAGCCGGTCCGACCAAGGCATACCAAGCGGAAAAGTCAAAGCCCGTCAATCTTGCCGCTTCGGCCACCGTCGGAACGTCGGGGAGCGAGGGCATGCGCTGAGCCGAGGTCACAGCCAGTGCGCGCAGCTTGCCACTATGTACGTATGGTGCAGTGGCAGTCACGCTGGCGATGATGATCGGGATTTGCCCACCGAGGGCATCGCTGAGCCCCGGGCCGTCGCCTTTGTAGGGAACATGGGTCATTCGGGTGCCGGTCTTGACCTTCAGATACTCGCCAGCCAAGTGCGATGTGGTGCCATTGCCTCCCGAGGCAAAGCTATAGCGGTCTGGCTCGGCCTTCAGTAGCGCGATCAGATCCGCCAGCGTCTTTGCCGGAACAGCAGGGTGGATGGCAATCACGTTGGGGACGAAGGCCAAGCGTGCGATCGGCGCGAGATCGCGGGCAGGGTCGTATGGCATGCTCTTGAACAAAGCCAAGTTGCCGGCGAGTGGCCCATTGGTGCCCAAGCCAATCGTGTACCCGTCGGGTGCGGCCTTGGCCACCATGTCGATGCCGATGTTGCCGCCGGCACCGCCTTTGTTGTCGACGATGACTTGTTGCTTGAGTACTTCCGAGAGTAGGAGTGCGAAACCGCGACCCAATGCGTCTGTGGGTCCGCCGGCGGCGAACGGAACGATCAGCCGGATCGGTTTGGCAGGGAAATCCTGAGCGAATGCAAGGCGGGGCACTGCGACGGGGGCCGCGGAGAGTGCGGCGAGAAATTGGCGACGCTTCATCTAGATTCTGTGGGTGTCGAGTTTGGAAACTGTGGTTGAGGTTCGATGCAATGGCACGGTCAGTTCCGTTCTGAAGCTGGAACGACGTACACGCCCTGTGCGGTGGCAACGAGCTCGTCGCCAACTGCGACGGAGACGTTGACGAAGTACATCGTTCTTCCCTTGCGAGTGACCTCGCCCCGGGCCTTCAAAGTGCGTGCATCGGCGAGGCGCGCTGCCTTCAGGAAACTGCAGCTGATTGACGCGGTGGGGCAAACCGGTGCTTTCCCACCATCGGTGCATGCCCACATCCCGGCGGTATCCAGCAGCGTCATGATCACGCCACCATGGACGGTGCCGAGGCGATTGCAGTGGTATTGCGCGAGCGGGAGCTCGAGTTCGGCCACACCTGATTCAGGCAAGTGGATCTTCAGGCCGAGCAGGGCTCCGAAGTCTGGGAAGTCATTGCGAACGTCTTGCGGTTCGGGCATGTTTTCTCCTGTCGTGCCGTGCCATAGCGCTTGCTGTAGTGCTCAATCGACGGTGATGTTTGCCTTCCTGACGATGGCGCCCCAGCGTGCCGTCTCGTCGCGGATCGTTTTGGCCGCCTCGTCGGGGGTGCTGCCAACGGCTTCGATGCCGCGTGCGATCATGGACTTTTGGAACTGGGCATCCTTGCCAATAGCCATGAGTGCCTTGCTCAGGCGCGTGACGACTTCTGGGGGGACCTTTGCCGGTGCGAGCACGGCGTACCACCCGAACACCTCGAAATCCTTGACGCCGGTCTCGCGCAATGTGGGTACGTCCGGGAGTTGGGAATTTCGGGTCTTGTCGGCCACAGCGATCGCTCGCAGCTTGCCGCCCTGGATCAACGGAAGCGCACCACCAACGGTCGCGAAAATGCTGTCGATGCGGCCGCCGACCAGCTCTGTGAGAGCGGGGGCCTCGCCCTTGAAAGGCACGTGCAGCATCTTTGTGCCCGTAGCATCGTTCAGCATGACCATTGTCAGATGCGCTGTGGATGCGTTGCCCGCAGAACCGTATGTCAGTGCGAGGGGATTCTTGCGCGCCTGATCGATCAGTTGGTTCGCCGATTCGGAGGTGCGCGCTGGGTTGCCGACCAAGACCATTGAGAACTTGGCGATCAGCGAGATGGGTGTGAAGTCGCGTTGCGTGTCGTACGGAAGATTGGGGTACAGCGAGGCGTTGACGCTCGCCAGACCTTGACTGAGGAGGGCCAGGGTGTACCCGTCCGGGGGCGCCTTTGCGACGAAGTCCGTGCCGATGATGCCGCCTGCGCCGGCCCGGTTCTCGACGATGACGGGTTGACCGACGCGATTGGATAGTTCCTGTGCAAGAGAGCGCGCCAGGATGTCAGTGAGGCCGCCGGCCGCGTAGGGCGCAACCAGTCGAATCGGTTTGTCGGGATAGGTGGCGTGCGCCTTCCCCATGGCCACTAGGCCGAAGGAAACCGCCAGGATGACGGCGCACAGGCGACTTAACACATTCATGTTTGATCTTTTGGACATCGTTCGACCACAAGGGTCATATCACTCAGCCTCGTCCACTGGCGGCTGAAGGCGAGCCGCGAATCAGATGACAGGAAAGGACTCTCTGTCGGGCAAGTGATATGCCAGGTGCGCAGTCTCAAAGTTTGTCAGCCGCAATTAGGGTTGGGCGACAGTCTTTCAATTCGCCTCACGCGACAGCCGGCCCCCTGTCTTTCGCACGCACACAGCTATTCGCGCAATGTGCTTATGGCGGACACGGCGTTGATGGTTCGCCGCGGATCAAGCGAGCCGACCCACCACCTGAACGGATGCGACGTACGTGGATGTCCTAAAAAATCTTTTAACTGTCTGTGAATTGCGCCCGAAGCAGTGCGTGGGCAATGATCTCTCGCGAAGCGCACTTGATGGGAAGTACGCACGTTCGATCAAAAGGAATGTATGGGACCTAATGAAGCGGGAGGCACGGACCAAGCCTTGGCAGGAGTAGCACTGGTCACCGGGGCAGCCAGAGGCTTAGGCTTGGCGATTGCAAAGGCCATGGCGAACACCGGTCAGAAGGTCGTGCTGAATGACATTGATGCCGACGCGCTTGAAGTCGCAGCTCGGGGCCTTCGAGAAGATGGGCATGCAGTTCTGACGGTTCCGGGGAATGTCGCGGTCGTCGAAGACTGCCGAAGAATCCTTGAAGGTACTTTGGCCAAATTTGGACGGCTCGACACGCTGGTCAACAACGCTGGCGGCAGTGCTCATACTGCCTTGAAGATCGAGGATGTCACGGAGGATGAGTACGACCGAGTGATGGACTGGAATGTCCGCGGCACCTTCTTCTTGACCAAAGCCGCCCTGCCCGCCCTCAAGTCGGCGAAGGGGTCGATTGTCAATATGTCCTCCATCACCGGGCGAACGGGGAACGCATATTGGAGTCCTCAATACAGCGCGGCAAAGGCGGCGGTTACGGGTGGGTGTTTGGAACCTTCTTGACGTGCTCGATGAGTTCTCCATGCCTGCGGCGCACAACACCAGTTCGATGTTGTATGAGTGCTGCCCCGAAATCATGCGCCGCATCCGAGAGCGTGGCGATGAGGTTGTTGCGCACGGAAGAACCCAGTCCGAGCGACAAGCTGGCAAGTGGGAAGTGGATGAGGCAAATCTCATTCGCCAAGTCACTTGCACGATCGCGGAACATGAGGGCAGTCCCCCAACGGGTTGGATGGGCCCGGGCCTGTCGCAAACTCCCGTAACAATCGACTTGCTCAAGGAGGCGGGATACCAATACGTCATGGACTGGTACTGCGATGACCAGCCATTCTGGCTCGACACCCGAAGTGGGCCAATTTTGTCAATGCCCTATCCACTCGAGGTCAACGACGGAATCGTGGTTTTGCTTCGACATCAGTCTGCTCAGGATTACGCAGACATGGTGGTTGACCAGTTTGAGGAAATGTTGTGTCAGTGCGAGGCGCAACCGCTGGTCTTCGCGATTTCGGTGCACGCTCACGTAATGGGACATCCCTTCCGAATCAAACTGCTTCGAGAGGCGCTCCGACATATCGCAAATCATCCCGAGCTTGAGAAAGTCTGGTATGCACATCCTAGATCGATAGCAAAGCACGTCATGACGCTTCCTCGTGGAACGCTTCCCCCTTTATCGACGAGGGTTCGCTAATACACGTCTACGCGGATTGGATCTCCCCCGCAAGGACGCTCTACCTTGTGATGCCGAAGACGCGTGTCGGCTCTGCCAAGGTCAAGGTCTTTGCCAACTTTCTGCTCGATGTTATCGGTGGAAAGAGGGCGGCAGACACAAAGTCTGTGATTAGCGTAAAGCCGCTTGGAAAACGTTAGCCATATGGCTTACCTTTCACTGCTGCGCGGCTTGAGGCGGACACAATGAAGACCTGCCTTTGATACCGAGGGGGCAGGAGGGGGACGCCATACGTCCGGGGCTGCTGCACGTTACGAGGAGGTATCCCGCGTGGACCGCCGGTTCGTCACTGGAAGCGAGTGAATTGGTCAAAACTCGCAACCGCACCCCGTTAGCCCGGTTCTCTCGCATCGATTCAATGCCGATCTTTCCGGGCACGTAGTATGGGGAAACAGTAAATACCTCGAAGGTGGATGCCAGGCCAGCGACGCCAATGAACGCACGCACAGTGCCACGACGGTCGCCGACGCGCGTGCCCGAGAGCTTGTCCACGGGATCAGCGACAACCTCTGCGTCCGCACCAGTGAGATTCAGGGAGCCAGTGCGCAACTCATCCGGCGCGGTCGCGTACACCTGCAAATGCTCGAGGACTCCGTGATCAGGAGGCAGTGAACCAATTTTTTCCACCGCGCGATCAAATGCACTTCGCCGGGCAGAGGCCTCACCGCTTGGCGCAACGATGCCATCGATAGGCCACGCGTACTCGCTGTTCCAATATTCGTCAAAGGACGCAGACATCTGTTGAACTGCAACGCCGGCAGCGAGCGCATCAAGGTCGATGAAATTCTCACCGTCTTCTGCGCGCATAAAGTAAGAGTCTCCGATGTTCCGACCCCCGATCACGGCGAGGACGTTATCGGCCACCAGCAATTTGTTGTGCATGCGGTGGTTCACGCGGTCCAATGCAAACATCGATGAGAGAAGTTTCGACTCCCGTGAGCCGCGCAGCCCGGTGAACGGATTGATCAAACGGACCTCCACGCCCCTGAAGGCGGCCAAGTTCGAAAGCAGCAGTTCAGCCGAGTCCGTGTGTAGATCGTCGATCAGGATTCGAACACGCACTCCACGTCCAGCCGCATCCCGCAGCGCCTTCAACAGCAATGTGCCTGAGGCATCACCCTGCAGTACGAAGGTCTGCAAGTCGACGGAAGCCTCAGCCTGCGATACAAGCTCGATCAACGTCTGATACGCCCCTGATGCGACCGGCAGCAACTTGAACGCGGAGGCATACTGTATCTTCGCCAACGCCTTTTTCGCCGTCCAGGCGAGGCGCGTGTCGCTTGGAACCGCCGTCGAGAAGGATGCGGGTCGGTGAACCGAAGCAGCGTTGGGAAGACTGGCACACCCCGTTAACCCGATAGATGCGGCCCAGACGAAAAGAAGCACGGCAACCTTCCGAAATACTCTTCCAGTCTCGCCTCGATTTGCGATCTCACAGTCACCCATTCCCGCGATGATCTCGGGCGGTCTCGATACCGTCAAGCGCGCGACTCCTCGAGGCTGTTCATGCTTCCTCCCCAACTCGCGGATTCCCCGACGGGAAGACATCTGAAGGTGGGCAACCCGCTATCCAGCCGCGTCGCGCGACTATCCACGATGCTCCAACCACCACCGAAGCGAGCGACCCAAGAAGGTTTGCGAACACAAGGTGCGACAAAGCTTGGATTGGGAACATCCGCGACCTTGCGCGGCGGGATCCTTTAGAACGGTGTGACGGTCAGGGAACGACAGGAGGATCTAATGCTGTAAAGCGACTCGGGAGGTTGGCATGCCGTCGGACCGCGCGAACGGCGAGTATCGACCTTCGCGAGATTGACCGGGAAAGTTTCGTGATGCTCGGGTCGCCGGTCAATCACGACGGCGTCATAGCGATGTCCAGCCGATCGGGATATCTCGAGTACCGGCGGGACATGGTCGAGATGGGGGTGGATCTGTACGAACTGAGCCCGACGCTTGCCCGGAGTGAACGGCGGCTAGGACAGTTTGGCACGACCTACGCAGCCCTTCACATGAAGACAATTGTCTTTGATCGCAAGTCGGTTTTCCTCGGGTCCATGAACCTCGATGGTCGGTCCGAACAGTACAACACTGAAGTGGGTGTGATGATCCGAAGCGAAGCGCTGGCTCGCGAGATCATTTCATTGATGGATTTTGAATCAAGTTCTTACAGGGTAGTTGTTGGTCCCGAGGGGCAGTTGAAGTGGGTGAATCGAAGAGCGGGGCACAACTCAATCTACCTCAGCGAGCCTGAGGCCGAGATCAACCGAAAGATTGGTGCAGCGCTGTTGGGACTGCTGATCCCCCACGACTGGCTGTGAGTCTTGTGCGCTGCTCGCTCTGCGGCGCTGAAAGCACCGAAGAGGCCGCTCTTGGCGGTGATGCGCCGGCGTTCTGTCCCTCAGCCTTCGCCGATCGCCGGTACATAGCGAGGGTAGGCCTCAAAGGCAGACCGTTCTTCGGGCAACGGATCGGTATCGAGAAAGGTTTTGCTGTCGAAGACCATGGTGGAACGCTCTGGAAGAGAGTAGGGGCGCCAATACGGAAGGGATGAGTGGTTGGGATTGCCGCGGTGCGCGAAGGCAACCCAGGCTTCCGACATTTCTTCCTGCAACACGTATCGGTCTGGTTCGCTGCCTGTGATGCCGCCAGGGATGTCGATATTCGCAAAGGCAAACGGTATGCAGAGCGTGTGCGGGCTGCGCAAGAGCCCGTCGCGAACTGGCGTCTTCCACTTGAGCAGATAGACATGGACGGAGCTCCCGCCATGCTGGATCTGACGTTCTGCGAGGCCCAAGACGGTCCGCCGGTACCGGAGGTCGCCGAGAACCTGACAGTACGTGTCTCCTGGTGTGTCCGCGGGTCTGCTCCGGTGATAAACGTTCATCAGACCTTGGGCCTCTGGAGTCGAAACACGAAGCACTCGCGCGGTGTCCGAAAGCGCTTCGCTCGCGCTTTCCTGGAAGATGGCCGGGGTGCCCGAGAAAAGCAATCTCTGCTCGTTCTCGCACCAGCCCGTCATCAGAGGCACCTTGCTTGAGAGCCGCACCGCAGGCTCTTCGAACGGTTGGCATGGCAGCGCGCGGCCGTCAACGACAGGGCGATAGTTGTCTATGCGACCGGCGGATCGTCTGGCTGAGAGCATGGCCGACACCAGCACCGCTGCGGGGATTTCGTGCAGCATCGCCAAACGCCGTCGATCCAGGCCTAGCTCCGCCAGGAAGTAGTACGTGTTCCGTTCAGCTTCATCAATGGTCGCTTGCCTCAGTGCTGAAGAGGAACTTTGAATGATTGCCTTGTGAAAAAGTCCATGTGCCGATGGCATGGCCATCAACACGGCTACCTTGGATCCTCCACCGGATTGACCAAAAATCGTCACGTTGCCCGGGTCTCCGCCGAACTGCGATATGTTGTCTCGCACCCATCTCAGCGCCGTGACGATATCGAGCATTCCGACGTTGCCGGCATCGATGTACTTTCCTCCGTCAGCATTGCCCAAATAAAGGTGGCCGAATAGGTTGAGCCGATGATTCAAGGAAACGATGACGACGCCCTTTCGCGCGAGGTTCGCGCCGTTCACAAAGGGCGCCCCGGCAGAGCCCCCCCTGAAAGCGCCACCGTGCAAATACACCATCACGGGAAGGCGATGGCCCGCGCTCGCAATGGAAGGCGTGAAGATGTTGAGTGCCAGGCAGTCCTCAGACATCGGGCTAGGGTCTATGAACGACGCAAAGCTCGAACCGCTTTCGCGGCTGTCTTGCGGCGAGCGATGCCCAAAGTCAAGCGCGTCACGGATACCCGGCCACGCTATGGGCTTCGCCGGCTGGAACCGATTGGCCCCTCCCGTGTCAGCACCGTACGGCACGCCTTTGAAGGTATAGATCTCTTCCTGAAGAACACCGCGAACGGTGCCACACGTCGTATCGACAATGGGTTCGGACGAGCCGAAGCGAGTTGTAGTGCGACCCGTTTTCGGAGTCCCGCGGATGGCTGAAGCACTGGTCTTCATCTGTGGATTAGCCTCGCGCAACGCGAATCCTCAGGCTGGGAACGGCTTTGCTTTGGGCCGGGCGCTGCAATGTGCACTTGAAAACGGATCGCATGTCATCCTCGTGGTCATCTCTGAAATGGAGAACATCGTGTCTCGCTGAGCCTGCCTTGTCGAGCGCGACTTCGTTGGAGTGCTCATACCGGACGGAATGTCTACCGTCGTGCTGGCATTCGCAAGAAGTCCGACGTCTACCTCTGCGATAGGAAGCGCTGTCAGCATTGCTCGAATTCCTCGAGTTGCAGCATTGACTCCGCAATTCTGTGTATGTCCGGCACCTTGCCGTCATAGCGGTCGAAGTACGGAAGCGCGCAGCTACGCGACCCTATTCGCGACGTCGGCTTGCCGAGCGCCGGTCATGCGCAGGATCGCTCCCACGTCATTCACATCCTCGAGTCCCATGACCGCATCGACGATTGCGTCGATGTTCGCCGCTGCAAGCACGCCCTCGGCGTTCAGACGGAATTTCGCCGCCAGTTCGTCGTTGGTCATGTATGTACTGGGATCCGGTGAAGGGCTGCCCTTCGGATAGCGCTTCTCCATCACGAAGGTCTGTCCGCGTGCGCGCAACTCGACCAGTGCTGGCCGGCTTGCGCCGTGGGAGGTCAGGAGCCTCACGTAGTCCGGATGGACCTGGGTCGTGATCTTGTCCATGAGCCCCATCACCGAGGTGCCGAATACCAGCTCGGGATCCATCCATGCCCGGCCGTGGCCAGGTTGATGCGCGGCCATCGCGATGCCGTGCGCCATGCTGAATTGGGCGTCATTCACATGACCGATCTGCCGGTTTAGCCAGATGGGTTGCTCGGCGAATCCTTCCACATTGACCTTGATGGCATCGATCTCGTGCGGTTTGATGTCGTTGTCGCGAACGATCTGGATCACGCAATCGATCGATGCGTGCATGATGCGGCAGTGAGCGTATGGCTTGAAGGAGGTGAGGGTGGGAAACAGCCACTCGCTGCCAAGACCTGTCGTGATGTGCTCGGGCTCCCACTTCGTTGTGCCGATGAAGCGGGGGTATCCCCATTCGCGGTCGTCGAGGATGTGAAGGTCGCCCTGATGACCGAACTCGCTCAGATGCGCCGCAGTCATCGCCTGCTGCGCCATGACG
This sequence comes from Variovorax sp. Sphag1AA, assembly GCF_014192575.1. GTDB lineage: Bacteria > Pseudomonadota > Gammaproteobacteria > Burkholderiales > Burkholderiaceae_C > Variovorax. The sequence goes on from NZ_JACHYC010000007.1 coordinate 345,044, forward strand.
CCGCCGACGAGATATTTGATGGTGGAGAAGGGCGGATGCTGATACCAGGACATCTGGAAGTTCACCGGCGAGATGCAACCCGCGATCCCCAGTGCGTGAGCGAGACGCTCGCCATCGTGGCCCTTGAGCTTGCCGATCGCAGCAGTGGCGCCGAAGATGGAACTCGCATATCCAAACACCTTCGGCGGCGTGCTCTCCCCATCCTTGGTGTCGCGCAGGTTGTCCATGGCCTTGCCGAACCGGTGGCTCATCTCATGTGAGACGGCCACTGCCTCGATCAGAGCCTTGCCGCTCGACGCGAGTGCTTCGCCCATGGCGAGTGCGCCAGGCAGTACATAGGGTGAGACATGGCCGGGCGGCACCACGCAGTCCATGTCGAGAGCGTTGATGAGCTCGCCATTGGCGAACGCTGCGCCCACGACGGACACGCGATCACCTGTGCCCATGATCGTGGCATTGCCTTTGACGGAGCCGCCCAGCAGGCGGCCATAGTCGATGCCAATGCGGCCTTTGGTCTGCTCGGTCGCCGCCACCGCGCAGCCAATGGAATCCAGAACGATGCGCTTGGATTCTTCAACTACGATATCCGGAAGCTGATCGAAACGACTCCCTGCCGTGAAGTCTGCAAGCTGCTCAATGATTGTCTTCGACATGCTCCGATATCTCTTTGGGTAAACACGAAATCACTCGAAGGTCGCAGTGCTGCAGTCCGCAAGGCTCATCGATCAGCCTTGAGTCCTCAAGGGGGAAGATTCGGACGCGCTCATTCCGTCCGTTGGCAAGGCAACGGTAGGACAACGCAAAGCGCTGCAACCGACCTGGACTCGCACGCCCAGGCGTAGTGGGATTCAGTTGGTGTCGGTTTTGACGACCGAGGATCGCCAGCGGTCAATTTCTGACCGAATGAGCGAGCGAGTTGCCGCGGCAGTGGTACGGGGCTCAGGGTCGATGCCCAGCGCGAGCAGTCGCTTCTTGAACGTCTCGTCGGCAAGCATCTCATTGAGCGTTGTGTTCAGGCGCTGAATCACGGCAGGTGGCGTTCCCTTGGGCGCCGCAATGAAGGCCCACCAATTCATCTCTGCCTCGGGAAAGCCGGCCTCGATGACCGTGGGTACGGTCGGCGCCTGGGCGAAGCGCCTCGAAGTGGTCACCGCCAATGGAACCATCGCCTTGTCATTCATGCGCGGACCGCACACGGTGAACGTGCACAGGAACAGATTCACCTGGCCGCCCAGGAGGTCGGTGAGAGCTTGGGTCTCGCCCTTGTAGGGGATGTGGAGCGCATTGATCCTCGCCTTTTGAATGAATGCATCCGTCCAGAGTTGTCCTTGGGCATTCAGACCGGAAGAGGCGTACTTCAGACGGTCCGGCTCGCGGCGGGCGAGGGCGACGAGACCTTGTAGATCCGTTACCTGCAGGTCGGGGCTCGCCATCAGAACGAAGCCGATCTGGCCGATCTTGCCGATGAACTCGAAGTCGTTCACCGCGTCGAAAGGCAGATTCTGGCTCGCAGCCGCGTTGATCGAATGCGTTGGCGTGCTCAGCAGCAGCGTGTAGCCGTCGGGCTTCGATTTGGCTACATATGCAGCTGCCAACCCAGTGCTTGCTCCAGGCCTGTTCTCGGCGATAACAGGTTGTCCGAGGCGCGTTGCAAACTCGTCCCCGACAAGGCGTGCAAGCACGTCGGTTGCCCCGCCAGGGCTGAAGGGGATCTGCAGTTTGATCGGCTTGCTCGGGTACTCCTGCGCTGCGGCCGGCGCCGCGATTGAAGCAATTGCCAACCCGAGCGTGATGGCGAGGCGTTTGAACGCCAAGTTCATGACTTGTCTCCGTATCTGCTTTCGATTTGCAGGTGAGTCTAGGGAGCGCTACGATCGCCGTCCAATACTCATTGGCGATTGGTTGATCGCTTTTTATGGATCATTGAATTCGCTTCAACTTGGCCATGAAGTTGCTGTTCTTGAGGTACTTCTGCATCCTCGCCGAGGAGTTGCACTTCCACAGAGCTGCGAGCCGACTCGCCATCTCGCAGCCGCCCCTGAGTGCTGCCATTAAGTCGCTGGAGGAGGAACTCGGCGCACAACTCTTCCTGCGCAACAGCAAGATGGTTCAACTTACGCCTGCTGGAGTCGTATTCCTGAACGAGGCTAGGGAAATCCTCGAGCGGTTGTCGCGCGTCGGTGGCATGGTTCGGGCCGTCGAGGAAGGTGTTCAAGGGCGCCTGGAGATAGGTATCGTTGGCTCGTTGATGTACCGTGAGGTGCCGGGCATCCTTTCGAGGTTCAAGCGCGAAATGCCGGGCATCGACGTGGTACTGCACGAGCTGTCTTCTGCCGAGCATCTCGAACGCCTCATTCGCAAGCAACTGCACGCCGCATTCGTCCATGGATCCACGGCTCCCCCGCAGTTGAAATCCTTGGCGCTGAAGAACGACACCTTTGTGCTTTGCCTGCCAGAGGGGCACCCACTGGGGGCCAAGGCGAGCGTTGATCTCCATGAGGTGGCCGAGGAGAGTTTCGTCATGTTCGCGCGCGAGGGCGCGCCGGCCAATCACGACAACGTCATTGCGATCTTCAGCCGTGCGGCGATCCATCCCCGCACGGTGCACCAGGCGCGCACGTGGCTCACGATCGTCACGCTGGTGGCCCAGGGCAATGGGGTCGCGATCGTGCCAAGGTCGGTGTCGAAAGCCGGCCTCCGCGGAGTTTGCTTCGTGCCGCTCAAAGGTGCCGCAGCGACTGCCCCCGCGATGATGGCCTGGAACCCGAACTTCGTCGCCCCGGCGCTCGCGAACTTCATTGAGAGTGCGACGTTGACGATTGGTGCATCGGGCAAGGCGCGTAGGTCGCAAGGCACAGAAGATTCCTGAGCGCGTGGCAGCCGTCGAACGGGCGCGAGGATCGGGATCATCCTCTGGGGGCGCCGCGAATCCTCCCATCATCCACCGATGCAGTGAGCCGATCGTGGGAATCTTCTCCAGTAGCGAAGAGGAGCCTGTCGACATCCGTGCTTGTCATGAACGCGGGAAGTGTCCGCGGTGGGGACGATGTTGCCTTCGGCGCAGCCATGACCTGTGCGCCGCAAAGGTTGTACGCAGCTGACAGCGACCGTGTCGCATTGGCATGGCGGTTGCTCCAGAAATGCCATGGCGCTGTGCTCTGCCGCGCGGTTTCACACCCTCCTGAAAGCGATTGACATGCCCCTAGCCGAACCAGATGTCCGCCGTGAGATCCATAGCCGAGTGATTGATATGCGGGCGTTTGCCCGCCGCGACGGCCTCTATGACGTAGAGGCTCACTTGGTGGACCGAAAGCCTTTCGATTTCAAACGACTCAGCTCGCCGGTTCCCCTCCCAGCCGGCGAACCCGTCCACGACCTCTGGGTCCGAATGACAGTGGACGAGAACTATGTCGTGAGGGCGCTTGTTGCATCGTCGGATGCCACGCCTTGGGGTGCGCTGTGCCGAGAAGCGGAGTCGACCCTTTCGGTGCTCGTCGGTGAGACGATTGCCCGTGGTTGGTCCAAGAAAGTGAAGGAACTTCTGCGCGGTTCGGCGAGCTGCACTCATTTGATGGAGGTGCTGCTTCCGATGGCAACCACCGCCTTCCAAGGCATTCTCGCTATGCATCCAGAACGGCTGCGAGATGCAGACAGTGCAGCTGTTGCCGGTCTCGTGGACAGCTGCTATGCCTATGGCAGGGAACGACCGGTCGTCCAGCGGCTCTGGCCCCAGCACTATCGTAAGCCGGATTAGTCTCGAGCCAACTCGTAGCTCACCATGAAATTGCGCCAGCTGCAGTGCCTGTGTGCCGTGATCGACGCAGGTTTCAACATATCGCGAGCGGCGATTGCGCTGCATGCGACCCAGCCGGCCATCAGCAAGCAACTGCGGCAGTTCGAAGAAGAACTCGGGGTCGACCTCCTTCTGCGGCAGGGTGGCAGACCGGTCGCCATGACCGAGGCAGGTGAACGGGTGTTGGGGTGGGCACGGCGAGCACTGCAGTGCGCCGACAACGTTCGCCTGGTGGCGCGCGCCGAAGAGGGCGAGGCTGGAGGAACCATTGCATTGGCAACCAGCCACACCCATGCGAACTACTTGCTGCTGCCCGTCATCGTCGCGTTTCGGCAGCGTTTCCCCCTAGTGCGGATCAACGTCCAGTTGGGATCGCCCAATCAGGTAGCGGAGCTTGTCCGCGACGGCAAGGCAGCAATTGGCGTGACTCACCTTCCGGAGGAGTTGCCCAAGGAAGTGCTGGCGGTCCCGTTCCTTACTTCACCGCGTGTACTCGTGGTTGCTCCCGGCCATCCCCTGCTCAAGGAGAAGAAGCCGCTGACGCTGGAAGCTTTGGCACCTCATCCGATCATCCTGCTGAGTTCGTCGCGTCGGCTTGGGGCGCGTATCTTGCGCAAGTTCCAGCAGGCCGAGCTGGACCTCAACGTCGTGGTACAGGCACTCGACGTCGACGTCATCAAGAACTATGTGGCGGCGGGTCTAGGGATGGGCATCATCCCGGCCTTTGCCTTCTCGTCGGCGAAGGACCGCGCCCTGCGGGCGCGCGACGTCGCCCACCTGTTCGATCCATCAGAATCGGCAGTCCTGATGCGCCGCCGCAGTCAGTTGCCGAAGTATGTCTATCAGTTCCTGGAGCAGCTCGATTCAGCGTTGGAGTATCGGTGCATGGAGGCACATGTCCTGGAGGGCGCCTGATGGCGGGTCCGAATCAAGCACCCAGGAAGGCGGGCTTTCTCTTCTCCATGAATGCGCTCCGCCCTTCGCGATAGTCGGAGCTGTCCATGCAACGGCTCATGTGCTCCAACATCCGTGCCTCGTCCCGCTCCTTTGGCTGCTTCTGCACTTGATCGATGAAGAACTTCGCTGCAGCGACTGAGAGGGGTGCGTTGTCCGCGATCGTTATCGCCAGTTCCAGAGTTTCACTCGCGGCGTCCTTCCCGGCGATGACGTCCACCAGGCCCATTGCGAACGCCTCTGAGGCATTGATTCTCCGGGCGGTATAGATCATCAGCCGGGCCCTGGCCGGACCGATCAGAGTCACGAGTCGCTCCATGGCTTCTGCGCTATAGCAGAGACCCAGTCGTGCAGCCGGGACACCGAACATCGAATCCGGAGCGGCCACGCGCAAGTCGGCCAGTAGCGCGATGCTCAGGCCGCCGCCGAGACAGAACCCATCTATGCAAGCAATGCTGGGTTTGGCAAGAGCACCCATCTTCTCGCGCCCCTTTGCTGCAATGCGGTTGTACTCCGAATTCGCTTCTGCGCTGTTGCGACGCTCGGCATACTGGCTGATGTCTCCACCAGAGGTGAAAGCCTTGCCTCCCGAGCCAGCGTAAACCACGACGCGAATGTCCTCGGCAGCACCAAACAGGTCGAGCGCTGCACATACGCCTTCCCACATCTCAAGACTCACAGCGTTTCGCTTTTCCGGTTGATTGAAAAGCACGATGCCCACGTTGCCGATACGTCCGGCCAGTAGCTTGCCCTCTGCGTAGCTTCCGGCGAGTTCCATTTGGTCTTCGATTCTCATCGGTCCGATTCTGCGAGAGGCCCCTTTGAATGTACAGGGCCGAGTGGTTGGGGCACCCAAACCTATTGGATGGACTCAGGGGCATTCCATGCGGTAAGAGCGGGCCAAGGAATTTGAATTGGACGCGACGCGCCGACGACGACACCATGAAGCCAAGTTTCGAACAGGAGAGTGCATTGACGAACTCGAGTGAAGAATTGAGGGCTGGCGATATGGGTGATGATGAACCTCTGCTGCCCCTTGCGGGCCTCAAGGTGATCGATCTGACCTTGGCGCGGGCCGGCCCCACGGCCGTGCGGCATCTTGCTGATTGGGGCGCTGACGTGATCAGGGTGGAACAGCCGTTGGGGCCGCCCGGTTCCCCTGCACTCGAGGACGTGGTGGGCAAGGAGCGCGGCTCGGACTATCAGAACCTTCATCGCAACAAGCGTTCGGTACGCATCAACTTGAAGGACCCAGCGGGCAAGGCTGTATTGCTCGACTTGGTCAAAGATGCGGACGTTCTTGTCGAGAACATGCGGCCAGCCGTCAAGGACCGCTTGGGCATCGGCTACAAGGATCTGAAGTTGATCAATCCGCGCCTTGTCTACGGCAGCATTAGCGGCTTTGGGCAGGAGGGACCGTACAGAGAACGTCCCGGCCTTGACCAGATCGCGCAAGGAATGAGCGGCCTTATGTCGGTGACTGGATTTCCGGATGGCATGCCAACGCGCACTGGCATCGCTGTTGGCGATCTGACGGCGGGCAACATGCTGGCGCTGAGCGTCATGATGGCGTTGTTTGAGAGAAGCCGCACCGGCGTCGGCCGATGGGTGCACACCAGCCTGATGGAAGGGCTGTTGTTCATGATGGACTTCCAGACAACTCGCTGGCTCGTCGACAAGGAGATTCCACAGCGCGTGGGCAATGCTCACCCCACCGCGATCCCGACGGACGTTTTCCCGACCCTTGATAGTCACATCACTGTCTGCGCTGGCAGCTCACGAATGTGGGCGAAGCTCTGTGAAGGTCTGGGTCATCCGGAATGGGCCGAGAGACCAGAATGGCTGACCCGCGACGGGCGCAGAGCTCACAAAGCCGAGATCCACAAGCGTATTGAGGAAGTGACGCGCACCAAGTCCACTCAGCACTGGATCGAGACGCTCAACGATCGCGGGGTTACCTGTGGCCCGATCTACAGCATGGATGAGGTCTTCGCGGACGAGCAGGTGCAGAGCCTGGCGATGGTGCAGCCGGTGCAGCATCCCACGCTGGGACGAATGAACCTGCTTGCGTCACCGCTGAACTTCGATGGTATTCCGCGACGTATCCGCAAGGCGACGCCAGAAGGCGGCGCCGACCGGGACGAAATTCTTCGTGAGCTGGGCTATTCACCAGACAAGATCGAATCGCTCAAAGCGGCCGGGGCCTGCTGACTCGCGTCACAAGAGCCGGCGATTGGTCTCCGACCGCTCCTTCCAGAGCGCGTGACGAACTTGACCAATCTTCCCGGGCAGTGGCCGACCTTGCGCGATCCTCGCCCGAGCAATTTCAACTTTCCCAACATCCAGGTCATGGAGGGCCCCGGCCCCGTTTCATTCCGACGTGCCAAGTACTGACGACTGCGCTTGGCGGGCGTTGCGCCTTCGACGAGTATCAAGGCCGCCATGATGGCGGTTAAAGGAACGGTCCAGGGCTCGCAGCAAGACCACGGCTGCCTTCCCCGCGCAAACGCCACCGCCTGCGTACCAATGCGAATGCTTTCGCCGACCGGTGGACTTCCGTTGCTCGCCGTGAATGGCCTTCAGCATTGGTTCGCTGTTGTACGCGCCCGCTGATCTGAAGATCAACTCATAGACGAGGGGAGGCAGAACGATTGAGCCTTCGCAGCGCTCGGGGACGCGTGCTATTCCCTTTGATATGAGTACTCCAAGAAATCAGAAGTGGACCGCGCGCGATCAGGAAGCGACCATGGAACTGGATGCAGCGAATCGCACCGGAGAGATCAACTAAGGAGACATCACGATGACCAGATTTGCAGGAGCCGTCACGGGCTTCGTTCTTGCCTCATGTGTGGCCGCACTTGCCCACGCCTCTGACGCATTTCCATCCAAACCTGTGCATATTGTTGTCAATTCGGCTCCAGGCGGGTTGACGGATATTGCGGCCCGTCTTGTGGCTCAAAAGATGACGGAGAGCCTGAAGCAACCGGTGCTTGTTGAGAATCGCGCCGGCGCTGACACCATGCTGGGAACGCGCTACGTCAAAGGTGCCCCCGCGGATGGCTACACCCTTCTGGCAACTTCCGACACTATCGCGAGTCAGCCCGTGGTGAAACTCGACGCGGGGTATGACTTGCAAGACTTTGTCGGGATTGGAGTGATTGCCAGATCCCCTTGGTTGGTGATGATTGGCACGAGCCAGCCGGACAACAACATTCCAGAATTCATTGCACGCGCGAAGGCCCAGCCCGACAAGTTGACCTTCGCGTCCGGAGGCGTCGGCACCACCCCGCACCTCGCGGCGCAGATGTTCCTGCAGCGCGCCGGAGTCAAGCTGCTGCATGTTCCCTACAAAGGCTTGGCGGCCGGAATGCCCGATGTAATGGGCGGCAGAGTCACCATGATATTTGAGGCGGTCGGTGCCAGTGCGGGCAAGGTTCGCGCCGGGCAAATCCGCGCTTTGGGCGTGACATCGACAACTCGACTTGGGGTCCTGCCTGACATTCCGACTGTCCAGGAGCAGGGGGTCCCTGGCTACAGTTCCTACGTCAACATCGGCTTGCTTGCCCCGGCAGGAACGCCAAGAGCGATCGTTGACAGGCTCGCAGCCGCTCTCAAAGGTGCCACGGCGAGCAAGGAGATCCGTGAACGCCTTGAGCGTGACGGAGCGGAGCAACTGGTCATGTCGCCGGAGGAATACACGGAGTCATTGAACAACGCCCGCGCGGAGTTCAGCAAACTCGTCGCTGATCTGGGTTTGGAAAAGCAATGATGCGCGGCGCCAGCGTCACCACCGCGCCGCAGCCCCCGACCATAGGCGTCGATGTGCTTCCATCGTTTCGTTTTCTTCGTACAAGGAATTCATGTGAAACTGGAGTTCTATAACCCGTCGGGGAAAACTGAAACGACGGCTCGGCACGCTGACCGGTTGCCCTCTCTTTCAGGAAAGCGAATCGGATTCTTGTCTAACGGCGACTGGCAGGCGTTCCGGTCCTTGCCGCTTCTCATACGCCACCTCAGGGAGGACTTCCATGACGTCGACATTCTTCCGCTCGACACGTTTCCGGAGGGAACGGATTTCATTGCCGAAGATGCAACGATTGAGGCGGTGAAGAGAAGCGGCGTGGACGCTGTAGTCATCGGCAATGCGGCATGCGGAGCCTGTTCGACTGCTTGTGCGCTCGCTGCAGGGCGCCTGGAAGCAATCGGCATTCCGACTGTCACGATCACGCGTGAGGAGTTTGTGCCCGTGGTGTGCAACGCGGTGTCTGGCCTTGGGCTGCCCCCGGACCTCGCCATCGTCACTTTCCCATTGGGACTTTTCACGCCCGACTCGGATCTCTCCCCCCTTTCCGAACGTCGGCGAGAAATCTACTACGGCCTCACCTCTTGGGTGCCCCGGGATCTTGACGGTGCCGAAGACGCCATCATCGCCATCGAATGTCGGGACTACGAAGAAGGGCTGAGGACGGTCAACCATCTGTTTCAGATCAACCGATGGGGTGACGGGCTGCCGATGTGGCCGGCTACGCGGGAACGCGTTGAGTGGATTCTGCGAGGGACTGATCTGCCGCGTGATCATCTCCTTGGCAAGTTTCCGCCGCGCGGCGGCCTTGCCACGGTGGAGGCGTGCGCCATCAGCTTGGCGATGGCAGGTGGAAGACCGGAGTACCTATGCATCCTCATTGCTGCGGTCGAGGCGATCTTGGATCCGAAGGCAAACGCCGAGCACGAGCAGGCGACTTCTGCAGGCACGTTTCCGGTGGTTATTGTCAACGGTCCGATCGGGAAGCAGGTTCGAATGAATTCGGGCTTCGGATGCCTCGGTCCCGACGCGCAACACCCGGCAGGAGCTTCCATCGGAAGGGCTTTGCGCCAACTGCAACAGAACCTCGGAGGGGCCTTGCCAGGATCAGGAACGATGGCTCCATGGGGCGCGATGCGCTACACCAACGCCGTGTTCGCGGAGGATGAGGAGAATCTTCCGGAGGGATGGCTCCCGCATGGAACCGAGCGGCACGGCTTCGCGCCTGGCACCAATTCCATTTCCTTCTTTTGGGCGACCGGCGCCACGAACATCGTGCGCCGGAGTGCCACTGATGCGACGCTGCAAGAGGACGTGTTGCAAGGTCTGCACCGCATGGCAGGATTTCTTGCTGCTCCTAGCGTCCATTACATCAACGGCTACACCGAAGGAACACCCGGAGCGATCCTGCTGACGAAGGTGGTCGCGAAATACCTTGCGATGACCGGTTGGACCAAGGAGAAGACGCGCCGCTTCCTCTGGGAGAACTCCAAGATTTCACGGGATGTCTTGCAGCGCAACGGCTGCATTCCCTGGTTCGAGCGCGGTGGTGACCGACTGGGTCGAGAAAGCGTCAAACTCGACCCTTGGCCAATCGCCTCCAAGCCAGAGAACCTCATCCTCGTGGTCGCGGGGGGAGGTCATCCCACGCATGCTTTCTGGCTCCAGGCCATTGCGAGGAATGTGGTCGGACGAAAGGTCGCGGCTCCGCACGCGCTCGACGACCTTCTAGGCGAGGCCGGGAGGGATCTTGGATGCGGTTCTGATGCCTGCATGATCTAGCTCATCTGGTCGAAAGTGGCCCCATTCGTCGCTGGAGTCATTGGGGCCACGCTGAGCATCTGAAACCGGAAGTTGGGCCCCTCAACAGGGTGGCATTGCGCCCAACATCGTCTCGCGCGCTCTCCTGGCCCACGGCAGCGCGTTCGAGTTTGCAGGCTCCGCCGCACAAACGCTGCAATTGCACGGCCGCCAAAACATTGGTGGATGTCGGAGCCACATCGTCTTCGACCATGATCATTGCTGTGGTCAATGTGCCCATCGAAGCTTTCCCAGCGACTGAGTAGTTCCGTGGGGGCGGAGAAGAACGCGCCGCTTCCTCGGCCACTGGCACGCGAATCAGCTTCCATGGGAAGTTGTCACGCATTCCCTTTGGTAAGGGCACTCCAAGAAATCTGAATTGGACTACTGCACGCTGTCTGACCACCATGCTCTTACGTTCCGATTGAGAGCGAGGAGACATAAAGATGAAAAGTTGGTCGACAAGAGTCCTCTCAGGTTTCTGCCTGTGCATGTCTGTGGCGGCACAGGCTCAGGCAACTGAGGTTTTTCCGGTTCGTCCGATTCGCATAGTTGTGCCATCGGCGCCTGGAGGTCTGGCGGACCTCGCGACCCGCATGGTGGCGCAAAAGATGAGCGAGAGTCTCGGACAGCCCGTGGTGGTGGAGAACCGCGCAGGTGCCGACACGATGCTCGGCGTCCGCTTCGTCAAGTCCTCGCCCGCTGATGGCTATACGTTGCTGGCCACCTCGGAGAGTGTCGTTGCACTGCCGTTCGTGAAGCAGGACCCCGGATACGAGTTGAAGGACTTCGCGGGCATCGGAGTCATCGCTCGATCGCCATGGTTGATGTTGGTGGGACCGGGCCAGCCGGATCGAAGCGTTGCGGACTTTGTGGCGCGCGCCAAGGCCCGACCCGCAGACATGTCGTTCGCCTCTGGTGGCGTCGGTACCACGCCATATCTGGCGGAGCAAATGCTCCTGCAGCGCGCTGGCGTGCAACTCCTGCACGTGCCGTACAAGGGTATTGCCGCAGCGATACCGGACGTCATTAGCGGGCGTGTGACGATGGTGTTCGATGCAACCGGTAGTAGTTCCAGCAAGGTGCGCAGCGGGCAGTTGCGAGCGCTGGCCGTAACGTCCACTGTGCGAAATCCTGCGTTGCCGGACGTGCCGACAGTCGCCGAACAGGGCATGCCCGGTTTTAGTTCCTATGCCACCATCGGCCTCTTCGCACCGGTTGCGACGCCGCGCGAAGTGGTGGTCAGGATTTCGGGTGCCTTGCAGGCCGCAATCGCTAGCAGGGAAATCCGCGAACGTTACCTCGCAGAAGGTTCGGAAACGGTCGCGGGCACGCCCGAGGAATTCGACGAGTACTTGAGGCGCCAGTCTGTCGAATTTGGCAAGCTCACCTCCGACCTCGCGTTGCAGAAACAGTAGCGGGACGCAAAATGATGTGCTTGCGCCGGTGCTGAGCGAAGTCGAGCGTGCTTCTGAACAACGTGAACAAGGCCAAGTAGACGCAGCTCCTTCTCCGATGCGAGGCGACCCACAATGTGACCGTGCAGTCGTTTCGGTCGAGGAAGGAGCTGCAAGCGGAGCGACTCGACGAGGGCGGAGCAAAACTGCAAAGTTCCGCCTATCCGATCGTGAGCCCACTAGATCGCTAAACTTGCCCTCGAATTTGCCGCGGCGTGACCCCGAGATGCTGTCGGATTAGGTTGGTCATATGGGCCTGACTGGAGAAACCGCAGGCGATTGCAATATCGGCAATCGAGCGTGCCCCGTCTTCCCGCAGCGCCGTCACTGCGTACTGAAGGCGGTTGGATTGGACGTAGCTGTGAGGCGTCACGCCGAACGTGGCCTTGAAGGCCCGGGCGAAATGGGATGGACTCAAGCCTACTTCGCTGGCCATCCTCACGATGGACAAATCGGTCCCCAGTTCGCCAAGCACCAGGTCCATCAACCGGCGTTGATCGCGGGCGCTCAACTGTCCCGCCTCGGGCTTCGACGCTCGCGTGCCTGAGGCGTATCCGCTTTCGAGGAGGCCCAGGATCGCGATCGAGAGGCCCTGCGCATAGAGCGCTCCGCTCGGCAAGCCGGTCAGGGCTTCGTTCGACAGCTCCAGCGCGAGCTGGCTGAGCCGATGGTCGAACACCTCGTGTTGCGTCGAGAGCTTCAGGCTCTTGATTTCTCCATGCGTGAGGGCCTGCACATGCTCGTCCGTGAATTCGACCACGGCACACAAGCCCGCTTCGCCCTCCCAGCAGCACCGGTCGAATGCAAGGCCCGCTCCGTAGATTTCGATCATGCGAGGCCTCGTCTGCATCGTGAGGGTCCGGGATCCCTGCTTGTACCAACGCCGGCCGCTGCCCGAATGGGCGACGAGCATTTTTGGCGTTGGATGCCAGTCATCGACGAGTTCGGCCGAGCCCGGAATGGAACAGACCGTGACCGGCAGGCATGTGGCAGACGCCGGCGCATGGGCCAGCACGGTGGCCGGTTCGTCGCAGGGCGATATGTCCAGCAGCGGTGAACGCGTCATGGCGCGATCATGGCGATCGAACATGCACATTACTTCATCGTTTTCCCGGGGTGAGCAGAATTCTGCAAGGACTGGCCGTTCCGTGAAAGAGTCGATGACGCGTTGCTCCTATCGTTCGATCGCGCAAATGCACCATTGTTCATCTTGCGCGCGGCCATTCACCAAAGGAGACAAACAGCCATGAGCGCATCGTCATCTCGGAGGGCGTCCCCGGCAGGCGCGATCCCCATCGCCCCCGCACCCCAAGCTCCCCGTCACCTTCTCTGGAAAGCGGCACTCGGTGTCGCGGGGATCATCGTTGCAGGATGTGGGGGAGGCAGCGGCGGTTCGACGCCTTTCCTCCCCACGTCGGCTGCGCCGGCTCCTGCACCCGCGCCCGCTCCCGCCCCGGCACCTGCTCCGGCCGCATCGCTGCTGAAGTGCGACGACAGCATGGTCGCCGCGTTCAAGCCCGACGCCAACACGAATGTGGTCCTCGTCAAGGCTTTCAAGCAGGGCGACTCGCTCGCCTTGTCGGGCACTACCGGCACACCACCGAAGGCCACCGCGGACCTGTGCCTCGTGAAGATCGTCGTCGGCCCCGGCTTTGCCGATGCTCCAGCGACTGCGCCCTCGAATTCGCCGGGTATCGGACTGGAGATCTGGCTGCCCGCTCCCTCGGCCTGGAACAGCCGTATTCAGAACCAGGGCGGCGGCGGTTGGGCCGGCGGCAACCAGGCATCCACTACGCTGATCGGTTCGACCGGCGCCGCGTCAACCGCTGCGACGGGCTACGTGGTCGGCACGACCGATACCGGTCACTCCATCGGCCAGGGCTCGTTCGCCATGCGCCAGGACGGCGGAATCAACTCGACGTTGTGGACCGACTTCGCGGAACGCAGCCTTCACGAGCTGGCCTTGAAGACCAAGGCACTCACCCAGGCCTACTACGGCGAACCGCAGAAGTTTGCCTATTGGTCCGGCTGCTCGACCGGTGGCCGCCAGGGCTACAAGATCGCCCAGGAGCATCCGGACGACTACGACGGCTATCTCGTCGGAGCGCCCGCCTTCAACTGGACCAAGTTCATCACCAACGAGCTCTACCCACAGGTCGTCATGCAGCAGGACCTGGGCGCGCCCATCGCTGCGGCGAAGATTGCCGCGGTGAGCGGCGCGGCCGTGAGCGCGTGCGACACGGTCGGTGGCCAGCATCTCGGGTTCATTCCGGATCCGGGCCAGTGCCGCTACGACCCGACCAAGGATGCAGCGATGCTGTGTTCGGGCGTGCAGGGCACCGGCGGCGTCGTGGGCACGAACACGAGTGCCTCGTGCGTGACGCTCACGGAGGCGAGTGCCATCAACAAGATCTGGTACGGCCAAACGGCGGATGGCACCAGCCCGGACCCGGCGGTGGACAACGCCAGTTCACCGACGCTCGCTTCGAGCAATCACCTCTGGTGGGGCCTCACACGCGGCAGCACGCTGACGGGCCTGGCCGGCACGACGCCATTCACGATCTCGTCGGACATGGTCGCCCTCGAACTGCAGGACCCGACGTACGCGACACCGAGTTTCGTGAACGCGACCGGCAACGGCGCCAACAAGTGGAAGCAGCTGACCTACGTCGATCTCGCGAACGCCTTCTACCAGGGCATCGCGCTGCAGCCTTACTTCGGCAACATCAACACCGACAACCCCGATCTCACGAAGGCCCGCGACGGCAAGAAGAAGATCATCAGCTACCACGGCCTTGCCGACGTGCTGATCACCCCATCGGGCTCGGCCAACTACTACACCCGTGTTTCGCAGGTGATGGGCGGGAACGTCGAAGTCAACAAGTTCAATCGCCTGTTCATGGTTCCCGGGATGGGGCATTGCAGCGGGGTGGGTACGGCGCAAGGCACGGCGGGACCTGCGGCCACCAACAACTCCGTGCCATTGCCGGGGTCGACCCAGTTCTTCGATGCGCTTGTCCAGTGGGTGGAGAGCGATACCGCTCCGGAGAAACTCACCATCAGTTCTGGCGACGGCAGTGTGTCGATGCCGATCTGTCCATATCCGAAGAAGGCGACTTACAACGGCAGCGGCTCTCCGACTGCGGCGTCCAGCTACGCCTGTCAATGAGCTTTCCGGATCCCGGGCAGGCGAGCCTCGATGGCGGCAAGTGTCCGGTACTCGAAGAACTGGGAGAGCGTCTGCGGACGCTCCGTGCCAGGAGAGGCATGACGCGGAAGAGCGCCGCCCTCGCTACCGGGATCTCGGAGCGCTACCTCGCCAGTCTGGAATGCGGCGAAGCCAATCCTTCGCTTCTGGTACTGGGCCAGCTTGCGATCGGCCTTGATTGTTCGGTAGCCGCGGTCGTCGGCGACATGAGCACCGCCTCCGCGGAATGGGTGTTGATTCGCGATCTGCTGGAGGGCCGATCCGATGCGGAGCTGCGAAAGGCCCGGTACGCCTTGAGCAGGGCGCTCGGTCATTCCGAGGCGCCAGGAACTCAGAGCCAGCGCATTGCGCTCGTAGGGCTTCGCGGTGCGGGCAAGTCGACGCTCGGGAAGCTGCTTGCGCAGAGCCTGGGGTTTTCTTTCATCGAGCTCAGTCTGCACATCGAACGCATGGCGGGCTTCAGCATTCGCGAGATTCACGATCTCTACGGGCCGAATGCCTACCGCCGCTACGAACGCCGCGCGCTTGAAGAGGTCCTGCAGATTCACTCGGATTGCGTGATCGCCGTACCCGGTGGCGTTGTCGCGGAACCGGCGACGTTCAGCCTGTTGCTCGGGCACTGCTGGAGCATCTGGCTTCAAGCCAGTCCAGAGGACCACATGGCGCGGGTGGCGAGGCAAGGAGACCTGCGGCCCATGGCGGGGAACGCGGAGGCGATGCAGGATCTGCGGCGGATCCTGGAGGGCCGCTCCGCTTTCTATGCGCAGGCGGACTTGATCATCGACACGAGCCAACAGGATCTGGAGGAAACGTTGGACCTGCTCCATACGGGGGTCATTCGTCACCTCCAGGCGTCCATGTCGACGCGCTAGGTGGGGCCTACCTTGCTGAGCCCTCCTCGCTGCGAGTATCGATAGGCTAGGACGCAAAGGACACACGACGCGCATTAAGCGGCTGCTATTGCGATAACTCTTCTTATCACAATAGCAACATTCTTCGCCTGAACTGGAGACGATGAACGTCGCTGGATCTGACCCGCAGTTGAAGGGGCGGGGCGTTGCAGGGGGGTGAAATCCCGAGTGCGTCGCAGCTTGCTGCGCTGCGAGCGTGGTACGCCGGCCTTTCGGCGCGAGCGGCCGTCGCTCGTATCTCGGCCAGATCAAGGCCGGCGGCCAGTTCGCTCGTGCGATGCTTGGCGCCATCCGAGGTGGCCAGGGCCAGCTATGCACGGGCCAAGTACCGGGACGGCCTCGGGCCGCACGGGCCATCACGTCCTGCGGCATCAGAGCCTGGCTAACCTGACCGTACGCTTGCCCCATCGGCGCCGCTGGTTGGCAGGCGTGCCAGGTCTCGGTGGCTGAAGTGCGAAACGAATCGGGGCGTTCTTTCAGTGCATCCCCGCCTCACCAAGCAGGGGGCACGAGTGAGGCTGCGTCATTTTGAAACGCTTCGCCTTGCGCGCTTCGTCTACCGACTGACGTCGATGGCTTCCGAGGGATAGCAGCGCGCCGTGGGTGAGCGGCCCGTTCTGCCAGTGCGACAGTTTCAATCCGTCATCCCGGTCCCATCGTGCCAATTGTTCGCGATCACGTTCTTGGGTCCGTCAGGCCGCCTGTTGGCGAACGCTCATGTGTCTCGCCCTCCGAACACTGAACGCTGCTTCGCGGAAACCGTCTTTCACTCAAATTGGAACCGGTCTCGGCGATCTACTCCTTCTGTGAATCCCGGTGTTGCTGCCAAACCGCTTGAGTGACGTCGTCCCAAGACTCGATCGAGTTGGCCGCGGCCCATTGTTGCCAGACGTATTCCGCGTCCAGGTTGCTCCCAGGGCGTCCTTTGAGGACATAGGCTCGACCCGTTCCTGTCTTGACGCGCAGTGTCTTGGCATCAACTTCGCGCACGACTGAGCTCACCCGCCCTTCGTTTCAATGCAATAGCCGACTAGGTGACGGTCTCCATCAGGGAGCTGGACTACCTGCCAATTTCTAAGCGTAAGGAGGCCTTGCTCGGTGACCGGTCGTGTGCACCAAACGGGCATGTGAAGTACCTCGAGAGGTGGATGCGAGGCAATCAGCCTAGTGCGGTTCAAAGATATGACTCTGGGTGATTGCGCGCTGCCTAGTGCGCGAAGAGCGAGACCTTGGTGCACCGTACGAGACTCGAATCCATGCGCCAGGCGTCGCTTCGTGCGCATCGCTGCGTCTCATGTGACACAGGACGTATGACGCATTTCCCGATTTCTTCTAGGCAGTTTTAAGCCCATCATCGGCGGACGACGACGACCGGCGATGATGCGTTCCAGAGCATTGATCTCGGGAGAATTTCACCAACAAAGCGCCTTCTGTTCGAATGCAGCAACTGCGAGGCGTCTGCTGGGGGCGAGGCCGACCGGTGCCTGCATTGCTCCGTACCCGGACAAATCCAGTCGAGTTGCGGTGCGGAGAGAGAGTGCACGAACTCACGCGTCAGCAACTCGCCGCCTTTCGTCAATTTTCCTGAGCTCCGCCGGCACGCGTGGATGTGCAACCGGCCCGACGCGCACCGGATTGTCTTTGACATCCTCCACTCATTTCGCTCGTTAGACCAAAGGAGATTTCACAGGTGCAGCCGAGCGACCGTGCCATCCACTGCTTCGGAAAGGGCGCCAGCGGCGAGCAGGGCGTCGACACAGACCATGATCCGTTTCTCCGCTTCCGCAGTGGTGCGGGCCATGCCCAGGAGGCGACTGACCCCACGTGCAACGTCGCCGCGCGGGATGCCGCCCCGCGTCTCCTGCAGTACGTGAATAACCATCGCGGACAGCTCTTCTTTGCATACGTCTGCGGTCCGTCGGCGCGAGGCCTCCGATTCACCGGCGATGCGGAACGCGAAGGGCGAGGCCGGCTCTACATGGCCTGGCCACAAGAACACGTCTTCAGGTTCTACGGTTTGCACGACGGCGCCCGGCATGAGCTCTCGAAGGCGGTCAACAATTCGAGCACCTGTTCGCTCAAGGCCCCAAGCCCGCGCAACGCGCTGGAAGGCGATTCGCTCGGGGATCGGCCCCTCCGAGTCGATGACCTGTTGCAAATGGATCTTCAGGCGCTCCGAAGACCGAGCATCGTAGAAGGCCGCTGGGTCGCCGGCTTCCAGTGAAGTGGGGGCGTAAACGGGACGGGGGGCAGGGGAATGACCACGCGAGCTCGGCTGTGGCACCGGTGCGGCTCGCGCATATCGCGGTTCAGCCACTTCAACTTGGTCTCCAGCCTCAGAAGCGGTTCCTTCGCTGGGTTCCACGGGGTCGACCTCTGCGTGTTGCCCTTCGGCAGATGCGGAGCCTTCGGAGGTAGCCTCGTCGCTGGCTGCCTGCTCGACCAGACCATTGAGGAGGGAAACCACCTTCTCGACCTCGCGCTCTGGATTCATCCACCAATCCGTCGACCAGATGCGGTGAATCTTCCAACCCAGATTTTCCAGTACGTACTGCCGCAAACGGTCTCTGTCTCGCGCCGTTGCTCCCGAGTGATAGGCCCGCCCGTCGCATTCGATACCCACCAGATAGCGACCGGGTGCAGCTGGATCTACGACCGCCATGTCGATGCGATAGCCGGAGCAGCCAACCTGCGGATGAACAGTCCATCCCTTGTCACGGAGAACATTGATAACTGCTGTCTCGAAGGGGCTGTCCGCGCCAAGTCCGGTCGGCGCACTCTGTTCTGCGATGGCTCGAACGCCGCGGATGGCGAACTCCATGTAGTGCTTGAGGTCCCGAACACCTGCAGCGCGCACTCTCGACAGGTCAATTTGCTCCGGCATGAGCGTGCTGTAGATAACAACGCCCTCTCTTGCTCGAGAGATTGCGACGTTCAATCGACGATGGCCGCCTTCCCCGTTCAGTGGGCCGAAGTTCATGGACATCTTGCCCGCTGCATCAACACCGTACGTGATAGAGAAAAAGATGATGTCGCGCTCGTCACCCTGAACGCTCTCGAGGTTCTTGATGAACAGAGGCTCATGGGACCTCGAAGCGATGGCACGGTCGAGTGTGGCGCTGTTGCGGCGCCGCTCATCCAGCAATGTTTCGATGAGGACTTGCTGAGTCTGGTTGAAGGTGACCACTCCCAGCGTCAGGTGTTGCTTCGCTGGGTTGAGGTAGTGCTCTTCAATGCCCTTCACGATGGCTTGCGCTTCTGCCCGATTGGTGCGACTTCCCCCGCGGTCATACACGCCTGCAACGCGCTCAAATCGAACAGCCAGGTCGTCTGTCACCGGCGACGGGAACGTGATGAGGTCGCCTCCGTAGTAGCGTGTGTTGCTGAACGCGATGAGACTTTCATGGCGGCTGCGATAGTGCCACTGCAGGCTCAGACGGTTCATCCCTGCGCCAAGGCACTCGTCCAGGATGCTCTCTAGGTCTTCGACTTGGTCTTCGTCTCCGCCTTCTTCACCGTCGGAGCTCTTGTTGAAGAAGTTGGTCGGCGGCAACTGCTTAGGGTCACCAACCACTACCACCTGCTTCCCGCGGGCAATCACGCCCACCGCGTCCCAGACCGGGATCTGCGAGGCCTCATCGAATACGACAAGGTCGAACTGCGCATAGCCTGCATCCAGATACTGCGAGACCGAAAGTGGAGACATCAGCAGACACGGCTTCAGGGTAGGGAGCAGCGTTGGCATCGAACGAACCAACTGCCGCACGGGCATCTGACGTCGCTTCTTGCCAAGTTCGCGCAAAAGCGTGGCCAACTCGGGGCTGCGTCCAGCGTCTTGTCCGCGCGGGAGGGTTCCCGCAAGCTTGGCCGCGATGTACCGCTCGGTCAGCTTCTGGAAGTTCGTGTCTGCCTCTCGAAACTCCCTGATCTTTCGCTCATGGTCTGCGCTCGAGAAGCTGCGAAGGAGCGGTTCGACATCGATGGCCTTTTTCACCCACCAGTTTCGATAGCTGAGTTCGAAGTGCCGCTCGACATCTTCCAATCGAACCGAGCCGCCTTCGAGGTCGGATATCAAACCCTGCATACCTTGACTGACAGCAAGGTCTCGCACTTGGCGCCACAGGCACCAAGCCTGCAGCATCCGTTTGGAGCTCGCCCAACCGGTGAGCACACCTTGGGCCCGAGTCAGGGCGCCAGCCGCGGTGGGCTCACCGCCGATTGGTGCGACTGGCTTCGCCAGACGGTCGACTGCCTCCAGGCGCTGGCGGAACTCTCGCAAGGCGTCCCTAAATTGGAGCAGGGCGCGGCCCACCTTGGCATCAGGGGCAAGCAGCGCGCGGTGTTCACCGACCAGCGGTTCTAGTGCGGAGCGCAAGGTTGAGGCCTTCGCGATGTCGCCGTCCGACATCTTCAAGATCGCCTTCGAGAACTCGTGCGCCCAAGTCTCATGCTTATAGAGAGCGCTCCAGTCCGTCTTGACTCCAGCGTATGCCTCGCCCAATAGGCCTCGCGCCTCCTCATGCATCGCCCGCAAGGTCAGGTCCTCTTCATTCACCGCCGGCAATGCTGCAACCATCGCGTCGATCTGCTCGGGCGTAGGCCGCTTCTTGTCGACACGGAGGTCCGCAAGCCTTGCGCTCACCGAGCGCTTGGAAAAGTAGTTCTTTGGCCACCACGTCGACTTGGCGGCAGCCCACTCGCCACGCAGCTGGACTCCGTTGAGCCTTGCCAACTGCTCGTCCCAACCCGTTCCAGCCTGCTCCCAGCTTTTCCGACGGGCTTCTCCGTGACGGGCAAGGGTCTGTACCTTCTCACGCACGGTCGAGTCGTGCGCCTGGCGCGCAAGTCCCACGGGGACCTTCGGTGCTGCCAGCAGGAGGTCCGCAACGTTGTCCAGAATGTTCAGTTCGCCCATGCTGGCGCCGGCCGGATCAGTGGTGACGACGCTCGAAAGTTCGACTGCCTTGCTTCGCAGTGCGTCCGCACTTTGGGACAGGCTCTGAGCGGCCGCCAAAAGGTCATCCTGCCAAGTCGGCGTCCAATCCCTGGTGCCGATGAGAGTAAGAGGGTGCCCGTGCACCGCTGGAATTTCGCGACCGTGGGCTTGAATCCTGCGGGCCGTTTCGCGCAGCTTGTCGAGCTCCGATCGGCTGTGCGTCAATGCATCGGCCCAAGGCATCGGTGAGGGATCTATTCCCGCCAGGGAGATGCAGGTCCCGATTGCATTGAAGACTGTCAGACCATTCGGGTACTCGCGATGCAAGGCATGCACCACCCCATTGAGGTCCTGCCGCAAGGTGCCGAGGCGTTCCGCCTCCCTCGTCCAATCCTCTGCCGTCCTGTCGTTGGCGAGGTGTAAGACTTTGCCCAATTGCTCGAGAACATCAGTCTTGTTCGACTTCGACGAGTGCAGCTCAAGACAGTAGGGGGCAAGCCCGATGTCGGTCAGGCGCCTGTGAACAACGGACAGGGCCGCCATCTTCTCGGAGACGAAAAGAACGCGTTTTCCGTTGCCCAGGGCATGAGCGATGATGTTTGTGATGGTCTGGGACTTGCCGGTGCCTGGCGGCCCTTCAAGGACGAGGTCGCGGCCTGCATGGATGGCACATATGGCCTTGAGCTGCGACGAATCGAGCATCAGTGGGGCCAGGATGTCTTCGGGCCTGTGCGTGTCGTCGAGACGGTCGAACTCGCCAGCGGTGCCTTCCCGTTCGAACGCCTGACCTGGGTTTTCGATGAGATGCCGGACGACGCGGTTCGCCTTCAACTGCTCCGTTCGGTCCTGCAGGTCCTTCCACATCAAGTACTTGGTGAAGGAGAAGTTGCCGAGATGAACCTCTGGAAGCACCTCCCATTGGGGGATTTCTGCCACGGCAAGTCGAAACGATTGCAGGACCCGTTCGACGTCGACCCCGTTCTCGTCTCCGGGGACCTGGTCGAGACCCTGGACGTTCACCCTCATCTGGAAGTTGGTGCTGAGCAACTGCAGAAGGGTGGGGTTCACGATGACCTCGTCATCGTGGCGCTTCAGTCGGAACCCGTCCCGAACCGAGCGACGTTGCAGCGAGACTGGGACAAGAAGGATGGGCGCACGATGTCGCTTCTCCGCCTTTTCCGCCTCCGTCCACTGCAAAAATCCGATTGCGAGGTATAGCGTGTTTGCGCCGCCTTCTTCGAGGCCACTTCGGGCAACGGTATTGATGGCCAGGAGCTTGTCATCAAGGTCTTCCGCAGGAGCCCGAGTGATGAACTCCTTGGTCGCAAGGGCTTGAAGCGCCATGTCGTCCAGCGGCGCCCGACCATTTCGGCCGACGTGGACCTGCGCAACACGCGGATCCGCTCCGCCGTCCATGACATTCGGAAGCGGCCGCACCTTGAATTCATCTCCGGAAGCCAAGGCGTCTTCGAGCTTGGCTACATCGGGTGCAACGAACTGCAGCGTTGCCTTCGTAGGCTTGAAGTTCAGCAGCTTGTTGCGCAGTGTGAGGTCCAGGAGCTTGGACTTCCACTTGGCTAGACGCCCCTGTGGGGTGTCCTCAGCGGGGAGGTCAATGGCGGCGAGCGTGTCGGCATCCAGGTCCGGCAGGACCGGCATCGGTTCGACCGAACCACCTCCTTCGTCCACGCCCGGGTTGGCGACCAGCTTGGTCAGGCCGACTCTCGAAGGGAGCGATTTGATTTGGACTTGCCTCGCACGGTAGACGTCCACGGCGTAGCGAAAGGACTCTTCCTCCTGCAGATGCGCGTTCCCTTGCTCCATGGCGATGCGCAGAGACGGGCGATAGGTCTCGTGGCGGGCGATTCCAGTCGTTTCGAAGACAAGGAATTCGCCGCTGTCGACGCGCTTGCGCACGGCTTGGACGTCATCGGTCAGTGGGTTTGGGAAATTTACCGGATGCAGCCACACCCCAACCCAGGCATGTCCTTCTTTGAACAGGACCCCGGAGCGGAGACCAGCCTGCTCGAAGCAGGACGCGAATAGCATCGCGAGGTCCAGGCAGGTGGCTACGTGACTGTCCAGGATCCGGTCGGGCGTGCGAATCTTTTGACCAGAGGTGCCGAACGACGCTGGGGGCTCTGCGTAGTGCAGTCCTTCGGCGGAGAGGGCGCTGTAGATGGCGGACACCTGCTTCCAAACCACCTCGCGGCTTTTGGATTGGTAGCCGTCCATGGCAAGGTGTGGGTCGGCCTTGTGGAGAATGGCCGAAGCCTTGGACTGCAACCTGTCCACAGCCGGGTTGTTGGGCATGCTGAACGCTGCGAGCAACTCGGGGAGCGCCCGCGTGCCAGCCCACTGGTCGTACGCCAGGACCTCGACTTTGTTCGTGCTGGTTCCAAGTACGATGCCCTGCGCTTGCGCGGTCACGGAGATGGAAGCGGTGACCGCCTCCGTCAAGTTGGACAGATAGGTATGTTCTGCTTGCAGGTCTAGGGGAGAGATTGTCCGAGTCTCTCCGGGCCCCAGCTTGTCAAAGCGCAATTTGACGCTGGCCGCGAACCGCGGATTGCAATCAACGAGGAGCTCGACATGCTCGAGCACCTGTTCCCCCGTGTTGGTAACTCTGAGCGAGCGAATGACCGGCACCGCGTTCTGAATGGAGGCAAATCCGAGGGTTGGATCCGACTCGATATCGATTCGAAGTACGTCTTGGGCGCGCGACGCGGCCGCCTCTCCATCCGGAGAAGCAGTGGTGGGCGAAATAGTTGTGGGCTCTTGGGCTTGCATGGAGGCAATGCTCGTCTTGGACGGAGGTAGCCGAGGATTGTCCCAGCGCGGCGCTCCCGCGGTTCTCGATGGACTGGACCTCAGGCCTGTCATTGGTCAAGTTCAGCACGAATTTGGCGCCGCAAACGGCATAGGGGACGCAGAGCGCTTGTGCTCAACCTAGACTCGCGCCGGATTGCAAGGAGCACTCCGTCTTGTGCGATGCTCCTTGCATTGACCCCATGAGCACATGTGACCGCCACTTCGAATCCGCAACACAGGCAGTTCTTCGACTTTCCGGCCGATGAAGATCAAGCCTTGACCGAGTCGTAACGCATTCTTGGACGCGATGATTCCCACTGATACACCAACCTCCTTGGCTATCGCAGCGGCGCTGACCGTTGCATCAGTCTTCCTGGCCGTCGTGCTTGGGCTAAGGCTGGCGCGACGTCATCCCTCGGACGTTCGAATTGTTTGCTACTTTTTTTCGCTAACAGTAGTTCTCACCGTCGTGGTCGCAATGTGGGCGAGCGCCGGCGGTGCCGTCGATCGAGATGGCGTCTTTCATGGTCGACTGGGGTCAGGGCTGAATAGCCTTCTGCGCGCCCTTCTGGATGTGAATTCGTCGCTCAACCTTCTCGGTGCGATAGCCTGCGTTGTAGTGCTACCGCAGTTGGCAAGCTACGTCCTCGGTGGACTGTTCGGATGTGGAACGGCCCCCATCCTGGTTGGCCGCACGCTGCAATTCTTTGCATGGGGCCTTGCCAAATCGCTCATCGTTGCCTCTGGCATGCTGGGTGCAATGGCGGGCATTGGCTCCGCATACTCTTGGAAGGGATGGAGCGCGATGGGCGCTGCAAGCATGTCCGCCACGGCTTTGGTTCTCGCCGCCATGGCGTTCGGCGTTCTATACCTCTACAGGTTTCAGCTCAGCGACGCGCAATTGGCCACAGGTGCAGGGAACAGTCCCGTGCGAACACACCTGCGTTCCATTCACGCATGGATGACACGTAACGTGCGAGCGTCCTAGAGAAGACAAATAGACGCGGTCTGGGCGCAACGCTGACCGTAGTAGCTCAATAGCCCGGCAGGATGGGCGTCAGACAGTCCTCGAAGCCTTCGTGCACCCTGTTCATCCTTCTCATCAACAGGGTGTCTCCAGTGAGGATGGCCAGCATCATCGCGCTGATTGTTGTCAGCCCGTTGGAGCATTCAATGAGTTGGCGAACCAACTCAACCGGGTAGCCATCCTCGTGGCGACGCAACGCGTGTATGCCGCCGTGTACGAATGAGTTCAGGGCATTGCGTTGCATCTTGTCGAACTGTCCGAGCATGGCTGCTGGCGCCGCCGCCGCGGGAACCGCGGCTGAGGCCTGCCGCAAGGCCTTGATCATGCCGGTGGCCATCGGCAGTGAGCGCGCTGCCTCTTGGCTCTCGGCGGAGAGCGGAGCTCCGGCGGCAGCGACCTCGGCCTCCGCCGCAGCAAAGAGCAGCCACGCGGATCGCGTGGTCGCCTCGAACTGCATTCGCATTAGGGGGACCGCTGAAGAGACGAAGCCACTGGCGACCAACAGGCGCAGCGCTCGAGCATGGTCGAAGGATAGGGATGCAGCTGTGACGCTGAGCCCCATGCGCTTCCGGTCTTCAGCATAGACAGGATATGAGTCCAAATCGAGCATCCGAACGATCGCATCGTCGAGCTCTTCGGACCGGCGGAGAATCTGTTCGATGGGCATGAGGCGCTTTCAACAGGCGCTCACTCAAGTAGTCGCGCTTCGTTGGAAAACTTGGTTGCGGCCGCGGAGCGTGGACCCGCCGACTGCCTCAGTCGGAGGCGGGCCTTCCGATCAGCCGATGCGTTGACTCAAGAGCACTTGGGCGCGCAGACGAGCTGGTTTTTGCCGAGGAAACGGCGCGACGACATCGTTGACCGAAGAGAAAATTTGCCGCATTTGAAGCACGACATCATGGACTCGGCGCGAGGGGTCGTGATGATTGTGCCGGACGCCTTCTTGATGTAGCGCAGGCCGTCTTGTGAGAGCTGAGTTGTGGTGGACATGGAGGTGAATTTTACCCGGCTGAAAAGGTCGCCGTGAGGCATTGGCCGGAACGGGGGGCTGGAGGGCTATGCCTGATTTCCCCAAAAGAATGTCGGTGATATCCAGCGCGTCTCATGTCCGCAGGTCGCGATCCTTTCAGGAGATCAGCGCACGCATGCGTCCATGTCGGGCCGGTGGGCCGTCGAACTTGCAAAGCCTGCCCGAATGCGTCTGAACTGCAAGCAGGTCTGGGGCCACCGCGTCAATCGGCGAGCTTACGCGGATTGTGAGCATGCCTTCGGATGTGGAGGCAACGATGCCTACTAGCACCGCGGTGCCGACTTGAAGCAGCACGATGGTCGACGACGGACCTTGTCCACTTGTCCTTCATTTCGGGAGCGGCCGTCCGCGGCTGGCCGGGCGGCAGAGACGCAACGTGACCTGAGCTATGGGTCAAGGTGCTACTCCAGTGGGAGGGACAAGTATTCGGGTCTGAGAGTTCCTGGATTCGGTGGATAGAACTCGAGGCCAAGCCTGCTCGCTTCTTCCTTCGCCGCCAAGAGTTCAGACTCCGAATTGAATTCATCCGGGAAGTAGTATTCAATGCAC
Source organism: Variovorax sp. Sphag1AA (assembly GCF_014192575.1). GTDB lineage: Bacteria > Pseudomonadota > Gammaproteobacteria > Burkholderiales > Burkholderiaceae_C > Variovorax. Next base: position 371,322 of record NZ_JACHYC010000007.1, read on the forward strand.
CCTCGAAGGTGGTCCATGTGGTATTCCCACTGTTCCTTGTCAATTGGCACGAGATGTTGAATCCAAACGCTGCCGTCGCACGTTGCTAGCACGGAGAATCCACAATCGTCGTCGAATGCAGATTCCATATGGGAAGAGTTCAGTTCGATTGACCGACCTTGCGTCACGAAGGAATAGCGAACGGACATCGATTGCAGGTCTATAGAAGTGACGTTGTCGGCGTTGAGATTTCCAATCAGGCGCGGCATGTTCTCCACTTCGCTTGACGGCAAGCTCAGCCAAAGGAGAGGGCGTTCGCCCGTAAAGGTCGGCAGACGGTCCGCTGGGACGAAGGTGTAGGCGGACGAGTTCGGCCCTGCTTTCAGTCGGGCGGCTTCGATACGGTCATAGATAGGCATGAATGCGCGTTCGCGTTGGGCGGCTTCGGCGAGGGTAAGACGGACGGGCTCGAGTTCGAGCATTGAGCGTGTTCCTTGAAGTTGATGGATGACACGCTGTGTATTCACTGTGTTTAGTCATGGCCCAGGCGGTATTGCCGTCTCGGTCTGAGGTACTGGGGCGGTACGGCACCCGCATCAGCGCAAGCTTCGCATTGAGTTCAACCAGCACGGTCGGCTCGCTGATTCCAAGCTCAGGGTGAGTCTTGACCAAATGGGCAAGCCACTGCTCTGGCCACAACTCATCGTCGTCGTCGAGAGCGAGCCATGTGCGTGGCTGCCATCGCTGGACCTTGGCCAGGATCTGTTGACCGCGAGTTTTTGCGGCAAACGTGCCTTCCTACATCTCCGAGTGGAGGATGGCGCCAATGACGCGGCTTTGGGGCTCTGGTGGCAGGCGCTTGGCGGTATTGGAGAGGTCGTATCGCCTGACCCAAGATGTCGACGAGGTTTGCAGAGCCGGAAACACCCGGTCGCGGGACTACCTAACCCGGGCATACTGATGCTGCTGCCAAACCTCCCCAGTAACGTCCTCCCAAGATTCAATCGAGTTCGCCGCAGCCCATTGTCGCCAAACATACTCGGCGTCCAGATTCCCTCCCGGACGCCCTTTGAGGACATAGGTCCGACCAGTTCCAGTCTTGACGCGAAGTGTCTTGGCATCAACTTCGCGCACCACTGAACTCACCCGACCTTCGTTGTTTTCAATGCAGTATCCGACGAGGTGACGGTCTCCATCGGGGAGCTGGAGCACCTGCCAGCTTCTCAGCGTGAGAAGACGCTGCTCCTTTACCGGTCGTGTGCGCCAAACGGGCATGTCGGATCCTTTCTCGCGGGCCGCCGCCAGGGGGATCAGCCTAGCTCGACCCCGGAGCATCGATTGCGAGTGAATTCACCGTGCCTTGTGCGCACCAGGCTGCGAACCGGTGCGTGAGAGGAGAGCGCTGCGTCCATTGATCCAGGGCCGGGCTTTCGCAGCTGTGTGGCGTCGAACTTGGCGCCCCCGGGTCGGTAGGCGCGCATGGGCACCGCTCCGAGGTTGATGGCATACGCTTGGTCAAAGCCATGACCTGACGTGCCGCGCTCAGAGAGGCGGACGGTCGACCCCATTTTTTGGGCGATCCCTCGAGGAATTCCCGGGGGCAGAGCCCGTTCATCGCCCTTGACAGCGCGTTCAGCGGCGTTGCGGGCTCTGCGTTGACAATCGGCCTATGGAGAGTTTCGCAATCGATCGAACCAGGGTACGGGACATCTCGCATCTGCTACTGGACGACCTCGGGCGCCTCCGTGTCACGCCGTCTCGCATCCTCAGCGAGACGACGCGAACGGAGAGACTGCTGTTCGGCATTCTTCATGGCTTCTACAGCTTCCCGACAACTGAGCTGTGCGAGTTCTTGCGAGGCCGCATCGGGGGCAGGAGCGCGATCGAGATTGGCGCTGGGCATGGCATCCTCGCCAGGGAACTGGGTATCCCTGCGACCGACAATCGCCAGCAGGAGGAAGCTGCCATCAAGGCCCACTACGAACGGCTGGGGCAGCCCACGGTTCCCTATGGTGACAATGTAGAGCGGCTCGACGCGGCCGCCGCGGTCGCGCAGTACAAGCCCGAGGTTGTGATTGCATGTTGGGTCACCCACCGGTACGACCCAAGTCGCCCGCAAGCCGGAGGCAGCGAGACCGATGTCGACGAGGCTGCAATCATCGGCTCTTGCGATGAGTACATTTTCGTCGGCAACGAGCATGTCCATGCCAACAAGCCGATCTGGCAGCTGCCGCACGAACGGCTGACGCCACCCTGGCTCTATTCGCGTGCTGCAAACGGATCGGGCGAATTCATCGCCATCTGGAATCGAGAGCAGCTCAGGGCGGAAGGCTGATCCCTTTCCCGGTCGTCGACTCGCGAATAGGCTCGTTATTCGAAGGAACTGGTTGATCCGCGTTAGTCGCATGACGGCCCGGGACCGTCCTGCTTTGCCAGGTGCTCGGCGAACTCAGGTGCCGGAATGCCCAGCGCCGCATCAAGATCCGTTTGGCCGACGATCAGGGCGGCTCCGAGTTCTCGCAACCCGGCAAGCGCCTCCTCGGCGAGTTCGACCAGGTATCTTTCGTCCTCGGCACCGCCGTCCAAATGGGCGGGGTCTTCGGCGTCAGGCGGCTTCATAGGCTCCCAAGGGTTCTCGATCCGGGCGCCTGGCCCTTGCTGCTGAACCGGCTTCGGACTTCACCGGCACATTCGGGGGCGCGGGGGACATGAGATTCCATGCTTTAGGAAGCATCATCGCCGGTCGTCGTCGTCCGCCGATGATGGCGGTCCAACCTCGTTTGGTGAATCGGGGCCTGCAGCATCACTGCTGCCCCACACGAGAGTCCTGGGTGCATCGGAAGCAGGGGCGCGGAGTAGGAGAGGCCCTGGAGATCTTGGCGCCCGCGGCCTTTTGGGGAAAGATGACGAAAGTCTCTGCCGTAACTCTGTCAAAAATCGCCGCTTCGGGCGCACCGGTGCGTCTCATGTGGCGCAGGAGGGATGACGCATTTCCCGATTTCCTGGACACAGTTTGGCGTCCATCATCGGCGGACGACGACCGGCGATGATGCGTTCCTGAGCTTCGCAGGGCCACCGACCGCGACATATTGCTTCGCGGCCGAACGAATCTGCTCCAGGATGTGCCCGCCGTCTCTGCGGGATTGCACAGGTCAGTGCTTCGGCCGAACACCGCGAAGGTTGTCGAGTTCCGCGGGAACACGCGCATGAGCAAGCCGCGCGAGCCAGTCCGCAACGGCTCGCGTGGGGGACAACTCCCACAGGCTCGGGGCACCTCAAAGGCGACCCGCCAGATCTTCGAGGCCGGGCGGATCTCCGGTGCACACTGCAGATGCAGTTGATGCGCGCACGCTGAGATCCAGACCTCTGCTGCCGTCATTTCTCCCGTGCCTACACAAGGACTTGTTTGGCTAAGTTTGGGGGGAATCAGGACATCTGGGCCGATCACCACCCATGTGGCTGGCAATGCTCGCCTCCCAAGGGCTCGAATGACGAAGGAGAAAACTCTTCACAATCCCAAATCCATTGCCGCCACCAGACGGCTACGACAGTTGGCTCGACTACGCAGTCGAGCAATTTGATACCCGCCAACCCTGGCTCGAGAGTCATTTCAGTAGCTTGGTCGATGAATCTGTGACCGAGCTGAATCGAGAGGAAATCCGCGAATCCGCGCGGATGGAGCTACGTGCGTTGCAAAAAGGGTTGATGCGCGACAGTTCAGGTCGACTACCAGTTGTCGTCCTCTACCGCCGAACCCCCTCGTCTTCGTCGATCCGTTCTAGCTAAAACGTATAGGGCAGGGCGCTTTGTTCTTGGTCGCTTTACTCAGAGTGAGCCGCCTGTTGGCGGGCCAACGAAATCCGGCTCGCGACAACTTTGAGGACAGACTGAAATGAAGACCAAGCAGACCAAAAGCAAGCAACAGCACGTGAAGACCACGAAGCACATGAACCGCTGGCGGCGCGATTTCGCGACCGACCTGCCAGTCATTCCGCAGGGCGCTTTTGTCCCTGCTTCGGAATGCCTGAGTGACGCGGACGCCTGCACGCCTGATACGAGCGTCGTACTGCGAGGCGACTTTGACGCCAGCCGCTTCGACATCGAGACGCCCAATCTCCCCGGCAAAATCGAGGTTGGCTGGGACGCTGTCGGCAACAAGTTGCCGTCGCTGGTGTTCCGCGTGCAGTGTGGAGCAGACATGCTTTGCTGGTACGCGAATCCCGCGGACCCCTACATCTGGCGAGCGTTGGACGTTTGGAACCAAGAACGTCGCCTGACGCTCAGCTACCGGCCAAATGGCGAGCCGGACATCCTCTTCGGCAGCCGCTACCAGCTGCATCAGAAGCTGGAGGAGCTGCAGTTCCTCTCGACGCTCCCTAAGGAGGCGAGGGCCGGGCTCACAGCTGGCTACCTCGAGGCGGTTTGCGCCGGGATTGTCAGTGGGGAGGTTGAACGCAAGACGAAGAGCATCTTGCCGGCGTATCCCCGGCTGAAGAACCTGCAAGCATGCATCGTCCGGACCTCGGAGACGCAGAGCGTGGTGGTCAATGTGGTCGACGAAAAGCCGGGAGAAAGCTTCTTGAAGGCAGTGCTTCGACGAGGCGTGGAGCTTGCTGCTCCCCCCGGTACGCGCCACTGAGGTTCCGATGAACTAGACTGATTTGTCGCGGCCTGCAGGCCGCGACTTTCTTTGCGCGCGCAAGTCCTTGAAGCCGTTCAGGCACAGGTGTTGCCTGTCGGGGGTAGCCCGCCGAGAACCGGGGGCGAGTACACCCCCCCTACGACGCCTGTCGCCAGAATCTCCAGATAGACCGCCTTTTCCTCGGCAGAGGCTCCAGCGAGGCCGCGATGGTGGTCGTGCCGCTCCCGAATCGGCGGCGTACCTCGCGCTCGTGCTCGTGAGCCGGCCCACGTGCATCCGTATGACCTCGTAGTGCTAGTAGTCGCAGCTGGTGGGCTCGATCCAGGAGGTCTTCATCAGAGAGTTCTGCAGGCTCGGTCATCATGGCCCTTGGATTTTGCCTTGGATGCAAATCATGAGACCGAGGTGCCGGGTGCCGAGCACCCAGCGCCGTGCTGGGCATCGGATGTTCGCGAATGTATACCGGCCAATCGCCGTCCTCCGGGCTGTCGGCTCACTCTTCATGCGCGATATGTCAATCCAGGGTCATGTGATTGGCGCTCAAACGTCTCAGTCGAGTTGCTGAGTGGTCATCAGCGAAGATGGCCGCGCGGGCGCGACCGTCCTCCAGTGTCAAAAATCCCGAACGCGCCAATGGCCGCCGAAGCGGCTTGGTCGCTCATTCACGCGGAGTCCGGGCGTTGAGACCTTCTGTTCAGAAGCACGACCTCCCGCACGAGCCAGTACGGCGCCCCCGAGTCCTCGCGCTCCTTCTGTGCCGCTTCATCGACTTCTTCTCGGAAGTACATACGGTACGGCCGATAGTTGTCGGCAGAAAAGCAAGTTCCCTGGAGCTCATCATCGCTCATTGGCGGCTGGTTGGAGATTCGGCGAAGGCGCAGCTTGTCATTGCAGACAACTGCCAGAATGAATTCGTCCTCACCCAGCTTCGAAAGCGCACTCATCTCGAAGGCTACGCCGCTCACGTCGTCAATAAGGGCGTATACAGCCATGCACTTCATGAGACCCTCATAGGTGGTGGTCATGGGAAAGAACTGCTCTTCAAGCAGCGCGTCGATGTAGTCGTCGGCTGCCTCGGGGAGAATGACCAGAGCGCCCGGTCGGCGCAGCTGCTCCGCATTTAGGAGGCCGGTCAAGGCCGAGGCATCGTCGGCACTTTCGGACAGCCGGCAGACCACTGGCGTGAATCGACCTGGCTCGACTTGAGTGCACCTCGTCAAAGATTGAACGTTTGAGAGTAGCAGCGGCGCACGCTCGCAGGCCAGGGACAGAGGAATAGTGACTGTGGTGTCGGGAGAAAGGTTCATGGTTTCGGAATGTGGTGTCGATTGCGGGCTGTTGCCGCGCAGGAGTTCGTCGCCGAATCTCTATGAGGTCTAGGCTCAGGTTTTAGCCTCTGAGAACGGCCAGAAGCTCAGCGCAGGCACCGCGATTGGCTCCAGCCGACGCGATGCTGCGGTTGACCTGTAGCGAGTGAAGGTCGAATCCCCGATAGAGGTAACGCGCTTCGGCTGTATCGTGGTTCGAGATGAGCACAGTGGCGCCTCGGGAAGCCGCGCGCTTGGCTGCAGCGACAAGACGTTGGTGGTCCTCCAGACCAAACCCATTGGCTGTGAAGGCCGTGAATGAGGCGCCCGACGCAGAGTCGAGGTAAGGGGGGTCGCAGTACACGACGTCTCCAGACCGAGCCATGTCGATGGCCGCAGCGAAATCGCCGCCGAGCACGATGGCGCGCTTCAGGTGTTCTGCGGCAGCCGCAGCGGCGTTGAATGGAAACAGTGGGAGCGATACCGGCTTTCCGTAAGGCACGTTGAAGCCGCCGGCTTGATTGACGCGGTAGAGCCCGTTGAATCCAAACCTGTTGAGATATGGCAGGAGCACGGCGCGTTCATATGCGTCTGCGGAAGCGTTGAATTCAGCGCGCAGTTCCAGGTAACGCGCCTGGCTGCGGTTCGCCTCGCAGAAGAAGCCGCTCGCATCGCGGACGTACTGTCGCGGACGCTCCCTCAGCGCCACCCACGTCGCCACGAGGTCCGGATTCGCGTCGTTGAGGACATAGGCGGGGTAGTCTGTTGCGAGGAATACAGAGCCAGCGCCGACAAATGGCTCGATGAGCCGGGCGCCAGTCGGAAAGTAGGGGAGAAGGGATGGAAGGAGGCGGGTCTTGCCGCCGGCCCATTTCAAGAACGGGCGTGTGGGGTTGGGATAACGCATTCCCGGTAAAGGGAATGCTGTTTATCCGTGGCCGATCCTCGTCGAAGTTTGCTCAGCTTTCGGGTGCGGCTTTGCCGCGATGGCGGCTCTGTTTTCCCCAGGGTCGTCCACAGCCGCGGGGGACGACCTGCTCTGGTGAATCACTGGACCCTGCTTCCTTGCCTACGAAGAGGCCGCGAGAGGTTCAATGCGCGCCTCCAGCGTTGGCCGGCCGCGCTGTTGTGCTTCGCATCGCCCAAGTTCTCGACCCATTCGGGCTTCCATCGTTCTCCCCTCTTCGTTCGGCTGACGCTTCCACGCCCACGGGCGCTGCGCCCTTCGGCCGTCGCGTCGATCCGGGGTGCCAACCAACTGCGAACCTCTCCCCAATTCGGATGACGGAAGACGTCGCTGAAGTGCGTATCTCCATCGGGGGAATGGACGAAATGAGAATGCGGTGGTACATCCACGTGATCGGAGGAACGTCACACGAGGTCGATCAGGTCGTAACCGAGCTGAGGAGGTGGCAACGTGCGCATTCTGCTGTTCGACGGAGGTGTTAAGGGTCGCTGGCTCTTTGCTGTGCTATTGCTCTGCGGCATCGCTTGGTCGGCAGCGCCGTCAGCGACGCTGAGGGGTCTAGTGGTTCTGAATCAGGAGGGTGGCGAGCCCGTGCCTGGCGTGTCGATCAGCGCGGACGACGCGAACCAGACCACGACGCTGAGCAATGGCAGTTTTGTCCTGGAGTTCACGAAACGGGTGCCCGGCGACAAGACGCGCATCGTGGTTGCCCGGCCCGGCTGGGTGGTGGTCAACGCCATTCAACTGGAGCCCAACTTGCCTGGCTCCAACGCGTCGCCGCTGCAGATCATTTTGTGCAAGACGGCCGAGCGGGAACAGTGGGCATTGCAGTTCTATCGGCTCAAGGGTCTGCAGGCGACCGACAAGGAGTTCGAACGGCGGTTGGCACTGCAAAACCGCCAGGGGGTCACTCCGGCGGAGCGAGAACTCCTGCTGCGCGAGCGTGACCAGGCTCGGTCGCAGGCCGAGGAGTTGGCACGGCGGCTGGCGGCCAAACCACCGGCCGAAGGCGGTGGAAGCTACAACGAGGCGCTGCGGCTGTTCCTCGATGGGAAGCTCGACGCGGCGCTGGATGCGCTGCAGGAAGACCGCCTGGACAGCGAAGCCGCAGCGGCGCAGAAGAAGCTCGACGAGGCGGCGCAAGGATTTCTTCTTCGGGGGGACATCCTCGCCCTGAGGTTCGATTTCGACGGCGCGGGCCGTGCCTACGGCAGGGCTGTCAAGGTGGCCCCTGGTTCTGCCGACGCCTGGCTTCAATACGCCTACTTTCATCAGCAGCAAAACAAGTTTGCGCAGGCGCGCGAAGGCTACGGGCGAGCCTTGGGTCTCTATCGCCAACAAGGCAAATCGGCAGATGTCGCCACGACTCTCAACAACCTGGGCAACCTTCTCAGTGATGAGAGCCGCATGGCGGAGGCGCGCAAGGCCTACGAGGAGTCGCTGTCCATCCGTCGCACCCTCGCCCACAAGAATCCGGACGTCTATCTCCGTGATGTCGCCGCGACCCTTAACAACTTGGGCGTCCTGAACCGCGACGAGAACCGCATGGCGGATGCGCGCACGGCCTTTGAAGAGTCGCTATCTACATACCGGACGCTGACCCAGAAGAATCCGGACGCCTACCTGCCTGATGTCGCCTCGACCCTCAACAACCTGGGCGTCCTGAACCGCGAAGAGAACCGCATGGCGGAGGCGCGCAAGGCGTTGGAAGAGGCGCTGTCCATCCGTCGCACCCTTGCCCAGAAGGATCCGGACGTCTATCTGCCTTACGTCGCCAGGACCCTCAACAACCTGGGTAACCTGCATCGCGAAGAGAACCGCATGGAGGAGGCGCGCAAGGCCTATGAAGAGGCGCTCTCTACATACCGCACGCTGGCTCAGAAGAATTCGGACGTCTATCTGCCTGACGTCGCCAAGACGCTCAATAACCTGGGCGCCCTGCATCGCAGCGAGAGCCGCCTGGCGGAGGCGCGCAAGGCATATGAGGAGTCGCTGTCCATCCGTCGCGCCCTCGCCCAGACGAATCCGGACGCGTACCTGCCTGACCTCGCCACGACCCTCAACAACCTGGGCAACCTTCTTAGTGACGAGAACCGCCTGGCGGAGGCGCGCAAGGCCTACGAGGAGTCGCTGTCCATCCGTCGCACCCTCGCCCAGAAGAATCCGGACGTGTATCTTCCTTACGTCGCCTCGACTCTTAACAGCCTGGGCGCCCTGAACCGCGACGAGAACCGCATGGCGGAGGCGCGCAAGAACCTCACGGAGGCGCAAGACATCTACCGTCGCTTCAGCGCCACGGCGCCAGCGAAATACGAAACCGCATTGCGCTTGACCGAAAGTAATCTGGCCAGCCTATCCAAATGAAGCCTTCTTCAACAGCAAGCTCTCGTGCAAGAACGCCGCTGTTCGTCGCTGCGATATCTCTTGCGGCCGGGCTGGCAATCCTGGCCTTGATGGTCTGGAGAGCTGACATCCTCGTCCGACTCGGCCTAGTCGGTCATCTCTGGTACGTGCTTCTGCTTCTGGTTGGGCTGGCGGCGGCCGTGTGTCTGTTCGCATTGTTCAGGTCCTACGCTTCATACACTGGGAAGGTGCTTAATGGCACCCTGGAACTTGGAGGACCTGCTGTACTTGTGCTGTTAGTCGTGCTCCTCGGGTTCCGGCTGGTGCCCAAGCCGGAGGTGCGTTTTGATCAAACCATCTTTGTGAGCAGCGAATCAGGACAGCTTGTCTTGCGAAACCGAGGCAAACTGAGGCTCGATTTCGGCGCCGATCGAAGGTATGAAGAGATCGGGACAAAGGGCGAAGCCCGCTTCATCGGAATTCCTGCTGACCAACGTGGCCGCCAAGTATCCGTGGCGTTGGAGGGCGCAGACGACTATGAGCTTGTGGAGGATTCCGCTCGCGTCACGCTTGGCGACGAGGCAACTTATCTTCGCGTGAAGCCAAGGATGGTTCCTTTTCAGGGCCAGGTGCTCGACTCCAAGGGACAGCCGCTGGCTGGCGCGAAGCTGAGTCTTCCGCGCCGCTCGGAGGTCATGACGGACTCAAACGGGCGCTTTTATCTCCCCTTGCCCGCAGATCTGCCCGAGTCCGATCGTACGGCGACGATCACAGCAGCAGGCCATAGTCCTTGGAGAGGGCAAGTGGTACTCGGCGGTAGCAATCCGCTCTCCGTTCGCCTTGAGTCGGAGCGGTAGAGCAAACTGGGAATGCTGCCATGTGCTTCCGCTCGATCTTGAGAATCATGGCCCTTGGGACATTGCTCGTCTGTTGCACCACCTCGTCGGCAGCGCCGTCGGCGACGCTCAAGGGTCTGGTGGTTTTGAATCAGGAGGGTGGCGAGCCCGTGCCTGGCGTGTCGATCAGCGCGGACGACGCGAACCAGACCACGACGCTGAGCAATGGCAGTTTTGTCCTGGAGTTCGCGAAACGGGTGCCCGGCGACAAGACGCGCATCGTGGTTGCCCGGCCCGGCTGGGTGGTGGTCAACGCCATTCAACTGGAGCCCAACTTGCCTGGCTCCAACGCGTCGCCGCTGCAGATCATTTTGTGCAAGACGGCCGAGCGGGAACAGTGGGCATTGCAGTTCTATCGGCTCAAGGGTCTGCAGGCGACCGACAAGGAGTTCGAACGGCGGTTGGCACTGCAAGACCGCCAGGGGGTCACTCCGGCGGAGCGAGAACTCCTGCTGCGCGAGCGTGACCAGGCTCGGTCGCAGGCCGAGGAGTTGGCACGGCGGCTGGCGGCCAAACCACCGGCCGAAGGCGGTGGAAGCTACAACGAGGCGCTGCGGCTGTTCCTCGATGGGAAGCTCGACGCGGCGCTGGATGCGCTGCAGGAAGACCGCCTGGACAGCGAAGCCGCAGCGGCGCAGAAGAAGCTCGACGAGGCGGCGCAAGGATTTCTTCTTCGGGGGGACATCCTCGCCCTGAGGTTCGATTTCGACGGCGCGGGCCGTGCCTACGGCAGGGCTGTCAAGGTGGCCCCTGGTTCTGCCGACGCTTGGTTTCAATACGCCTACTTTCATCAGCAGCAAAACAAATTTGCGCAGGCGCGCGAAGGCTACGAACGAGCCTTGGGTCTCTATCGCCAACAAGGCAAATCGGCAGATGTCGCCAGGACTCTCAATAACCTGGGCAACCTGCATACTGACGAGAACCGCCTGGCGGAGGCGCGCAAAGCCTATGAAGAGTCGCTGTCCATCCGTCGCACCCTGGCCCAGAAGAATCCGGACGTCTATCTCCCTAGCGTCGCCTCGACCCTTAACAACCTAGCCCGCCTGAATCGCCACGAGAACCGCCTGGCGGAGGCGCGCAAAGCCTATGAAGAGGCGCTATCTACATACCGCACCCTGGCCCGGAAGAGCCCGGAGGCCGACCTCCCCTACGTCGCCATCACCCTCAACAACCTGGGCGTCCTGAACCGCGAAGAGAACCGCATGGCGGAGGCGCGCAAGGCGTTGGAAGAGGCGCTGTCCATCCGTCGCACCCTCGCCCAGAAGAATCCGGACGCCTATCTGCCTGACGTCGCCTCGACTCTTAACAACCTGGGCGTCCTGCATAGGGACGAGAACCGCCTGGCGGAGGCGCGCAAGGCCTATGACGAGGCGCTATCTACATACCGCACCCTGGCCCAGAAGAGCCCGGAAGCCTACCTCCCTTACGTCGCCACAACCCTCAATAACCTGGGCAACCTTCTTAGTGACGAGAACCGCCTGGCGGAGGCGCGCAAGGCCTACGAGGAGTCGCTGTCCATCCGTCGCACCCTCGCCCAGAAGAATCCGGATGTCTATCTCCCTGATTTTGCCTTGACTCTTAACAACCTGGGTCTCCTGAACCGAGACGAGAACCGCATGGCGGAGGCGCGCAAGAACTTCACGGAGGCGCAAGACATCTACCGTCGCTTCAACGCCACGGCGCCAGCGAAATACGAAACCGCCTTGCGCATGACCGAAACCAATCTTGCGAGCCTTTCCAAATGAAGCCCTCTGCAACAACAACCTCTCGTGCAAAACCGCCGTTACTCGGTAAGCGCGCGGTGATCCCGTCTTGACGACGGTGCTTCGATCAGTGCACTGCTGTTGGTTGCCAGCGATGCGGCAGCAACTCGGCGATGCGACTGGCTGGATGAGTGGGCAGCCGCTCGAGGATGTCGCTGAGGTACGCGTGCGGCGCGCTCCCATTGAGCCTCGCTGACTGGATCAGGCTCATGACGGCCGCAGCGCGCTGACCTGCTCGTAGGGAGCCTGCGAAGAGCCAGTTGGATCTTCCGATTGCCAGTTCCGGTTCATTCTGCCCATGTCGGGCAAGAAGTTGAGATCTTCTACCGTTGGCACGCGCTGTATGGCCCAGGTTTCGGACGGGCGAGCGGAAGAATGGTGCCTCGCGAAAAACAAAGAGCGGCCACAGGGGCCGCTCTATAACTGCCGCGGGCAGTTGAATGAGACTAGGAAAAACCTATTCCACCGACGACATGAACACCGGAGGGCTGCCCTCTGCTATCAGGAATCTCGCCGGGTCCCACGTGCCTCTGATATCCGCCGCCGGACCGCGCGGGGTGAACGGAGTCGCCACCATGCAGCCCTGAACATGGTTCAGAGTCGGATAGGCCGGGATGTCAGTTGTCGCCATGTGACGAATGTTGCCAGTGCCGATGATGTCAAAGGCTGCCTCTCGAAAACGTGGGGTCATGGTCGAAGCTCGCGAGACATCTGACTTCAACGCCTGAGTCCGTGGTGCCAGCTCGAAAGACCGACTCAGGAGCAAGGTCTCGCCGTTTGAAAACTCTGCCATCAGCACCAGCGCGCCTGCTGCAGCCCATAGGTCCAGAGCTTCCCAAACGCATGGGTCTGCGGGGTTGGCCAACCAGTACAGCATGTTGGGGCCGCGCTGAAGGCGGAAGGTCAAGATGTTGGTGTCAATCGTGCCCGACTGCCCGAACCCAACGTACGCTGGCAGATTGGGATTGAGGTCAAACAGTTCATGGTTGAACGTGCCGTGGAGCACCGGGAGGTTGCGTAGGCGCGCTGGGAGCTTGGAGTGTGCCGCCTCTCGGGGAAACTTGATGAACTGTCCGGAAGGAAGAATGGCTTGTTCTGCTTGAGCAGTCGGCGTCGAATCGGAAATGGCTTGAGGTGAGATGAAAGATGCGTTCACGGTGATAGGGGTCTGGGTTGCCCACGCGTTCGAGAATCGTAGCGTGTACGGGTCGTATAGCGATTTCTCCAGATTCTCTATACACAAGGATGGCATCTAAAACGTCCTGCTCGCACGCAAGCGACAGAGCCGATCTCAAGATCGGACGTGGAACAGTCAAATCCCTGAAAAACGACAAAACGGAACCGAAAAAGAGAACTCAAAGGACCTGAAGGCAACTCTTCGCGCAAGGTTGCATCTAATCGTCACGGACTTAGAAAGCCCCGGGGCCATCTATAAGGGATACGCCTAAGCGGGGCCGCCAGCGTTTTAGTGCGGGGCGAAGTGTGTGTTACGTTATAGGTTCAGCTCACTAATCGCCTGCCAGGAGCCCCCACTGCTTCACGTGCAGCAGTGGGCTCGTCTGCGGCGCAGTCGCTCCCATGCTTTCCCGCTGACTGCTCGGCCGTCTCTGCGGCATGCTGCCTACATGGTCAAGAGCGGAGCAGAGTCAATTGCCAGTGGCAGAGCGATCGCCATGCGCGGCGTTCACACGCAAGACGCGCCACATGTCAACGCGATGCTGGCCAGTCTTTTGCACGTTCGCTACACGGGAAGCAGAGGACATCTCTGCACCAGAAGGAAACTATGAAGGGAATACAGACAAAGTGGACGAGCGCAATGGAAGTCCAAAGAAGCGACCAGACGACTCACATGGCGCCAAACTCCTACTCGCTGCCTTGGCTTCGAAAGCGCAGACACGAGGACACAGTCCCAACGAATTGGCGGCGGCGATTGGAATTCATCCAGCGCATTGGTATCGACTGCGCGCGCATCCGGCAGCGCTCGCGAGGTGCGACCGTGAGACACTTCAAAGCATTGCGAACTACTTGGAGTGGCCACTTGGTCGCGTGCTTCTAGCATCGGCGGCCATCGACATCGAAGACTTCGAGATTGTTCTTGGCGGGACAGAGGTGATTCACGCAGCCATCGCGCAGATTGAAGAAGGTGCGTATGGTTCTGGCTTGGTCAATCCACTTAGCTCAGCATCGCGGGACCATCAGCTCTTGATTGCGGAGCTCTACTTTGAGCTGCAAGCAAGGACGGCCAATGTGTCTAAAACCTCGGGTTGGCGGGACTAGATTATTTTGGTTTATAGGGTCGACCATTCCGGTCGACCCTTTCTTAAAGTGATGGTCCTGTAAGCACCCGAACTTGTCAGTCTATAACGTTCGGAGTCCACAATTTCATCGTTGCAGATCTTCACTGGTGGCCCCCGAGGCCGTGCGAAAGTGCACGCCACGGAGTGAACCAGGAGTTGCAACGTGAACTTTGTCTTTGTAATGGTGAGACGTATCGACAGAACATGGCCTGATCGGCAGGGTTTGCGACAGACCGCAGGGGCGCCGGATGTTCCCCTCTATGCCGCTTCACGGCTTGGCGACGAAGCGAACCTGCTTGTCAGTTGTCATCGCTGGCGGCGAATACTCCCTATCGAGATGCGCAAGTCGGCTCATGTTCGTGCGCTGGGGGCCGATTGGCCACGGTCCCGAACGCTGAGAACGGCTCCTGACAACCCGCTCAGTGGAGCATTGGCTGAGGTTTCGCCCAACGCGCTTATAACTCGATGGCTACCGGCGAGAGAAGACACGCTTTGCCTGCCATACGCGCTCGAACTGCGCTCATTCGGATCTCCTTCGGAGCGAATCGTTTGGCAACAGCACTCAGTTGAGATGCGGCCCATCGAGAAGCGAGTTCGCTGGCAGACTGCCGCGCTGGCCGACCCAAGTCTTGTCGCGGAGAAGAACGCGCTTCTTGCCGGTGCGTGGCCACACGCGCGTCAACCGCCGTCGCGGCGGTCTCCACCGCCTTCGGGTGCGTGGGGCCGCCGAGTGATTCCGGGAGCGTCGACACCTGGCTCTTGCCCGCCAATGTCAGGAGCCATGGCTTGCGACTATCGGGGTAACGACCGATGAGCTCGCAGACAACGCAAGACCTCGTCAGCGGATTGGAGAGCAAACCGACGGCAAACGGGCTGTCGCTGGGTGTCTATCCGGATGAACTGGCGATTTCAGTAGAGGGTCGACACATGCAACTCGAGCGCTGCCAATCCCGCCGCGACCAGTTGACGAAGATGCGGGAACAGCTGGTCGAATATGGGCAACGCGCCACAAGCGTGCCGAGGCTATACCTAGTGGCAAAACTTGCGGGATGTGATGTTCTCCACTTCGCACAGTATCACTCAATGCTGGGGGCTCATCGTGTTGCCGTTAGCGCTGGCCAACTGTACCCCTTTGGATCCCCGAGCGCAGCGAACTCGGCAAGAAAGCACGGGATGCTGCCACATCGCACGGGCTGCTTCTTCTGTCCCTGCTGCGTGGCTGAGCAATTGCGGGACGTGGGTGCCTCCTGGTACATGCGCAAGCATCACATTGAAGGGGTGGACTGGTGTCCGAGTCACAAGGTGCGATTGGTCCAGAACCACGCGAAGGACCCGTTCGCAACCAGGCCTGAGGACTGGGTGGCACGTCAAGCTACTTCGCTCGAACATCTTGTTGAACCGGTAGTGGTGGACGAGTTCCAAGCCCGATACGCAGAGATCTTCATGCAGCTCTTGGTGCGGCCGAGCCCAATGGAGGCTAGGGTCTTGAACAAGCTGATCGGCGATCGCTTCGGGTATGCCAGGGCGACTGGGATGACGTCCCACAAGCTACTGAGTGATCTAGTGCTTTCGATGTGCGATAGTGCTTGGGCAACCGAGCACTTCGATACGTTCGATTGCAAGCGCGAGGGACTTCCATTTGGTCCGTTGGACAACGTCGTCGCATGCAGGTCTACATATGTGACCGGGACCGCGTATGCCCTCATTCTGACTAGCCTATTCGCAAATCGCAAAGACGTAGATGCGGCTTTCGAGGTCGCCACCCTGAGTGGAAAGATCGACAGTGCAGTCATCCGCGGTGAGAGGACATCTGATCGCTGTGAGTCTACTGATTCCGAACTATGGTTGGCATACATTGGCGCAGGAGGGAACCATAGTGAGGTTTCACGACAAATGAAGTGCAGTGTTGCTAGTGCCAGGTATCGTCTGGTGCGACAGGGGCTTCCCGCTCTGAACGGCATCGCGAGATCTCCAGCTCGTTGGCGTGCCCTTTCTAGATTTTGGGTCGGAGAGCACTTGGCCTCGGCATGTCTTGCGGAGGCGGTCGATCAGGCTTGCCTCGAGCGAATCCTGCGGGTCTGTTGCACCCGGGTCGAAAGGGCTGTTCGTCTCATTCTCTTTGGCCGCCGATCAACTAGGAAGGCGAAAGGAACAACCCGGGGCCAGAAAGCGGCAGTTCAGAACAGGTGAGCGGGCCTTCGGCAAAGTTGGCTGACTCTGGCGAATGCGGAGACCAGTTCCGTTGCGCCTTGAGCCAAGTAATGCCTTGCCTGAACGACGACTGGAGGACCTCGTCGCGAGATCGGATTGCCCGCATGAACGAGCCTGTAAACGAATGCTTGCGATGCACTACCCACTCGCATGTGCCGCATCAAGTTCAATGAAATCACGGGGCGATGTGCGGTGCTCTGGCGATACGCTGCCTCGACACTGGAAATGAAGGAGTAGTCATGACGCACCGAGCCAACAGTGATAAGGGGCGAGGTATGAAGGCCTCTGTGAGCGAGAACAGAAGTATTCGAATGATGCATAAGCAAGGGCTCACCAGTTTCGGGCGGGACTATCTGCCCTGGATCGTTTCACCGCGCGAGGAAGCACCGTCCGGGACGAGCTGGTCCAACGCACGTTCCGAAGCTCTGGGCAGGGGCGTCCGTAGGCTGTCCAAGCAGGAACGGAGGCTTGCACTTCTTGCTGACCCGCATTGCGGCCCCCAATGCTGGCTGTTCGACCCGCAGGAGCAGCGGGAGCTATCTCGACACGCGACGATTGCTGCGCGGGGTCGCGAGGACTAGCGGAAGAACGCGGACGCACTTGTAGTCGCGGTGCACGATGCAGTCGCACGCGGCGCGCTAGCTCGCGCGCGTTCTCGAAGTGGTCGGCGATGCCTAGTTCATGCCGTGTCTTGATGATGGAGGAACGTTGATGGCGCAACGGGCGAAGGGTGCTACCACAAAGGGTCGGAAGAAGAAGCGCTCGGTGAGCGAAGAGCGTCACATTCGAATCATGAGGCGGCAGGATCCCCCCAAGTTCGGACGATCATACGAACCCTCGATCAAGGCAACTCGCGCTGAAGCTCCGCCCAAGGCGAGTCCAGCGACCGTCTGGTCTGAGCTTCTAGGAAGAGACGTCCATACGTTGTCCGAGCCGGAAAGAATGGTTTTGCTCATAGACCTGTACCTCGGGCCGCAGTTTGGGCTGTTCGAACTGCAGGAGCAGCGCATGCTGCCGTTCAACCCGGCCCAGCATCCGCTCTTCGGCCATCCGATGGCGCGAGGGATGGTGCTTCCCGAGTTTCGTGGGACCCTGGCCGTTGCCGAGGAGCTTGATTGCGCTCGGTTTCATCCAAGGTTTGTAAGCGAGGAGTTTGACGAAGAGCCCACCTGTTGGGTCGGGGACATACTTCTCTTCCTGCGCGACGGGCACGGACCATACATCGTCGACCAAGACATCAAGGACACCAGTTCATCCTTCGAGCTCCCAACCATCGGGGTGACCTTGAGGACCGATCTTTCTCGCCTGATGACCAAAGAGCGTGCTAGGCACAAGGTGCAGGAGGTCTTGTATCGAGATGTCGGTATACCAACGCGCAGGATTGCCGGCGATGAAGTGAATCCGATTCTTATTGGGAACCTTTATCAACTCCACGCGTGGTCCAGGCGGAAAGCAAGCCTGAACGCTTCACAGCAGGAGCACTTACTCGACTCGCTGCGAGAAGGAATGGACAAAGGGGCGTCGGCATGGGAGGTGTTGAAGCTTCTGGAGTTGTCCCATGGGTATCCAACATACCATTCAAAGATCGTCATGTACCAGGCAATCTGGATCCAGCGCCTGCGGCTCGAATTGCTATCTGCGCGCTTGTGGATCGATGAGCCAATGGTCCCGGAGGTGCGGCGCGTCGTCGACGAGTATGGCCACTGGTTCTCTAGGGGAGAGAAATGAATCAGGGCATCGCTCGGGGACGTCTTCTGTACGCGCCCAACGGATATAAGAATCTGGAGAAAGGTTCCGAGTACTACTTCGTACATAGTAGCGTAGACAGTGAAAGAACGCTCTTTGTAGAGTTCAGACAAAGACTCAGCGCTACAACAAGACCGATGCCGGACGACGCAGGACCCGCAGCAGGGGTCCCACTCGTCATGTCGGTTTCTCTTCCCCGAACTGACTTCGAACAAGGCGTCAGGTCCGAGAAAATTGTCGTAGCTGAGCGGCAAAGACGCCTCCCTCCCTGGATCGCCTCGGAGAACTCGATAAGGTTCAGGTCACCTAACTCGCGGCGGGAACTGGTGCGGAGCCACGATGCGCGGATAGATGGTCGTCTTGCAATTATCAAGCCGCTAATTGATCGCGCACACGAGATATTCGAACTAGAGGATCCAGACCGCGAGATCAATCGGTATGCACGGTCGCTCAAGCCGAAGCAGAATGAATCGAGGGTCAGGCTTTGGTTCTATAGCTATCTCCTCTTCGGACGAGATCGAATGGCTCTTCACTATGCAACCGAGCGCATCGGAGGTTGGAAACGACTCACTCATGCAGGAACGAGTAAGAGGGGGCGGCCAAGCCATCAAGGGAAGGACTATGGATACAACACCAGCCCAGATATGCTGGACAAGATGATCAAAGGCTACAGGAAGTACAGCGGACTAGGATTGCAGTACCCCGAAATCTACGGCGAGGTTATGGTCAATGAGTTTGGTTGCCTTACCAGGATTCGCATGCGGAAAGGGAAGAAGATTACAGAGTTCTATCATCCCAAGGGTCTACCATTTCCGACCAAAAAGACATTCATCAATTACGTCGAAGAGAGCATTGGAAAGCGGAAGGTTCAGGAGACGGTAGTAGGCTCTCGGAACGCTCGGTCGAACTTGCATCCAACGAAAGGTAGCTTTACCGAGAAGTGCGGGAATCTGATGCAGCGCGTTTCGTCGGATTCGCAGGCGATCCTGGCGTTGCCGAAGGGTTATGTCGAGGGAAGTACTCTACCCGCGCTTTATGCAACCACCAGGAGAGACTACGCATCAGGAGTAATAACAGGTATTGGCTTCTCTCAAGGGGGAGAGTCGGCTAGTTCATATCGCGCCGCGCTCTTCTGCGAGGCGGTGGACAAGGTGTGGTTCTGTAGTCTGTTCGGGATGACCATATCGCCAGCAGATTGGACCAGCATCGGGTGCGAACCGCATCAGACAACCGATCATGGGCCCGGCGCCACCGAGGGAGCCCTCAGCCGAGATCCAGAGCTTCGTGCGGTCATCCGACAGATGACTCCGACTCACTCGCCTCAGAGCAACGCCGTGGCGGAGTCGGGGCATTCCAAATCCAGAAAGAACCGAGAAGAGCCCTCGTTCTTTCAGTCCGAAATGAGGAGCATAGAACTGGCGCGAAGTGCCATCATGGACGTCATCAGATTCAACAGATCAGCTGATGTTAGCAGTCGAATCGCACCGGACCTCGATCAGTTCCTGACGGAGGTGTCTCCGAACGGGGTTTGGAACATGCTGAATAGCTTGGGTCGGAATGATGCGGAAGAGATTGACAGGGACAGGGCCATTCGCGCCTTCCTGGAGGTTCGCACGGCCGTCCTTAGCAGACGTGGTGTGGAGTTTGTGGGACGAAACTATCATTCAAAGGACCTCGAGCGGACGGCGTGCATATCGCTCGTGAAGGCTCAGACTTTGGAGGTGAAGATCTACGTACTCGAGATCTGCCCGAGGGTGATATGGATTGATTGGAAGGGTGTTCTCTTGCAGTTGGACGTGCGCTATCCGATTCCGGTCCACGACCGAGTGATCTACATGTCGCTCGCTGAAGTGGTGCAGTACGCCAAGCACGAGGCAGAGCGAAACCTGGATGCTGACGACCAGCGGGATGCGGTGGCTGCCGAAGTGCACGCGATGTTCAAAGAGCAGGTAGGTCTCAAGTGGAACGCCGGTCGGCGCACAAGAGGTCGGCCCAAGCGGGGATCTGCGGTCGCACGGAGAGAGGCGGGAGAAGCGCGAGGGGTCACTGGGAGGGGAAGGAAATCGTGAGCGCGCGTGCGGGGGGCAATGTGTACGCCGCGCGATACGAGAGAGTGCTATCGTTAGACGAGATAAAACGACTATCTCGTGTTCGAGGCAGACGACTCGAAGGTCTTGAGAAGCTGCCGAAGGAGGTGGCGTGGATGCGCATCAAGGCAGGATTGCGGGAGGTTTTCTATCCAAACCTTCCAAGCTGTCGAATCATGCAGATATTGATCGAGCGCGCCTTTGGTTACTCACAAACCGCGTACGCCGATCCCCGCTCGGCTTTACGGGCAGGCTATGAGGGAATCGGGCAAGGAGATCCGGTTTATCCAGCAATCATCACTGGTTTGGCCGGATGTGGTAAGTCAAAGTTGTGCGAAGCTTTGGAGCGCATACTCAGTGGTCGCACGCACGTGTTCATCGATGAAGGTCATCCTTCGGTCCCATTGAATGACTTCGAGCTACTAAAGGTAGGGAGCCGAAGGAGCATCTCTCAGATTCTTCGAACTCTGGGGCCGCCGGGGATGCTTGCCGGCGGAACAAATCGAATCAAGGAGGCGGACGTCCCTTTGGAGTGTGGATCATGGTCCGGCTTTTGCGGCCTCTGTCTGTATGGACTTGAGGAATTGCAGTTCATGACACAGTCTGAAGGGGCGACGGCTCTGATATCGAAATTGCTCCTCTCCTGTAGTGAAGTGCGCATTCCATGGTTCGTAGTCGCAAACTACAGCTTCATATGGAAGCTGATGAACGAGAAGCATGGCAAGAGCGAGATTAAGCAGAGATTTCTGGACGATCAACTGTTGCTTCTTCCCGACCCTGAATCTTCCGATGACTGGAAGGAACTCTTGCGGGAGTACCAGGTTGTCCTAGGAGCGGTGCTAGCCTTTGAACTTGAAGCCGCCTCTCTTGAGCTATGGAACTGGTCTGCGGGCCTCAAGCGGGAACTCGTGAAGCTGCTTGCGGAGGCGTATCGGGTCGCGCGGGAGCGTGGCGCGTTCGTTGTGGAGTTGCAAGATGTGCAGGAAGCTTATGGCTCGGCGAGGTTCACGGCTGCGCGCGGAGACATCGAGCTTCTTTGCGCTCACGCTGGTCAAGGCGGCGACCTTCGTCTGGATCTCCAGTGCCCGCTCAAGTCGCTCAGCATCGACTCTGTAGTAGATGAAGAATACCAGGACGAGTTGCGGCGAGTGAGAGAGAAAGCTGTCGCGCTGGCAGTCATCAAGGCGGCAGCAACAGCGAACGAGAAGCGTGCAATCTCCTCGCTCGAAAGTCCTCGGACCAGCGCGGCGATGAGCCCGAATGCTGCTGGCAAGCGCCGGCGCAAGACCACTGCCGAACTGCAAGAGACGGGGAGACGAGCAAAGGCGGCGCGGGCCCGGGGGAAGCAGAAGCCTAAAGAGCCGAAACCTGGCGTGGACGAGTCGATCTGAAGCTTTCGCGAAAATGCGGACCTCCTTTTCGTTCGCGATCGGCCATTGGGCGTACTCATCGGTGCTCTGTCCAGGGGTCGTTGGAAACTTAGAAATTCGGAGGAGGGTGAATCGGCATGAGAGACCAGAAGGATTTCCGGCCGTCGACGCCGGTCGCGGCTCGACTAGCGCATATTCTCTGCCAAGCCTCGTGACCCTGGCGACCCGCCAAAAGTCCGACCAACTTTACCGAGCTTGAGAATTCCAGAAGAATCAACAACTTAGGTAGGTCTCGGTCGACCGACTATATTTGTCAGTCTCAGGGGGAGAAGGGCCAGGAGCCGTCCTTCAGTTACCGGCCTTTGAATGGCCGGTCATCGGCACCAAGCCGCCGATGACCAAGCGCGGCTGATGGGCGGCTGGGTGCCCTTTGCAGCCCTCCCGTCGTACTGGGGCACCGTTCCGTCGAGGTCGGAATCCGTCGATCGTCGACGAGTCGAGTTCGCTTGAGAGGCGAAGTTTGAGAGGTGCGGGCGCAACAGTTTCTTCTCAGGCTCGAGACTTGGCGCGACAGCACAAATGGCTGCATTCAGCGCAGGATTCTGTAGACGATAGCCCCGAGCGCCGCACTCGAAAGTTCAACGCCCGCAAAGGCGATGGCGCTCACTGGCGCAGTGTCGGCGAAGCTATCGCTGAACACACGGCCGAAGACTGCCGCAGGCTTGGCGAAAGACGTGCTGGCCGAGAACCAGTACGCCGCACCGATGTATTGCGGCCACGAGCGCTGACGCCGGGATTGAATGCGCTCCGCTCAGGGTCGCGAAGACCACTGCGCGAAAATGCTGGATGGCTCCCCGGTATCGGAACTGCGAAGGCCGCAACTGAAAGGGCTCGATGCAGACATCCGCCGTGATGCTCTTAGACTGCGAAGGCAGATGATCGCCACACTTTCCGCCGTTGCACGCGAACGACTGCGGCGCTTCACGCGCATCCTGCGGATGGCTGCGGGGATCGGTGCGTGCTCCGGAGTGGTCTATGCCGTTGCGATTGCCGGACCGGGCGCTCGCTCGCTCGTCGTTTCCATGTTGATCTCCATTCCGATTGGCGTGATCGACGCCTTGCTCATGGCTTCATGGATCGCCGGTATCGAGATATTTTTTCTTCCTCGCGCTTCGATGCGATGGCTCGACGCGCTGCCGTTCGTTGCGGTGCTTATCCTGAAGACGCTTACCTACGGTGCGATCGCAGGGGTGATCCTCGCTGGGCAACCGGGCGAGCGTTTATTAGGCGTCGTGACCGTCTATAGCGCGCGCACTGGACTCGTTGCGGTTTTCCTGTCGCTCGTGCCCGTTGCCGTCGTGGTAATGGTTTTTCAGGCTGCGGGCCTCGTCGGCTATCGCACGTTCATTGCTCTCTTGTTCGGAAAGTATCGCCGGCCCTACGCAGAACGACGGTTCTTCCTGTTCGCCGACGTGGTCGGCTCGACTGCGATCGCGGAGCGACTCGGGGCGCTACAAGCACATCGCTTCCTTGCCGCGGTGTTTTCGTCGGTCGCCGAACCTATCGAGCTGTGCCGCGGCGAAATCTATCAATATGTCGGTGACGAGATCGTCGTCACGTGGGTAGAGACTGAAGGCGTTGCCGATGCGCGAGCGTTGCGCTGCTTCTTCGCCATGCGCGCAGCGCTTGCCGCGGACGCGAATCGGTTTGTCCAACGCTTTGGCGTGGAACCCGAACTGCGTGCGGCTCTGCATCTGGGCGAGGTCATCACCGGCGAGGTTGGCCTGGTGCGTCGTGCGATCGTCTTCCATGGCGATGTCATGAACACCACGGGACGCCTCGAGCAGGCGACCCGCGAAGCAGGATGCTTCTTCATTGCATCGGCGGAGGCGCTGGCCTCGCTTAGTCCGCCGCCTGAAGTTCTTGTCCGTGACCTTGGTTCGCTTGCTCTGCGTGGACGAGTCGAGCCTATTCATGCGTTCTGCGTCGAACGTCCGAACAGGAGCACTTGAAGGGCACCTGAATCTCTTGTGACGAGAATGTTTGCTTCTCTCTCGGGTCCGGCTTCCGATCGAAGAAGGTTGAACGTCAGCCCGGTGCCGAAGCGGTCACACCCTCGTTCGCGTGGGGCTTGCTTAGGGGGCGCGCGTTCCGATCGTCTCCAGACGAGTTCAAGATCGCATCGAAGTATGCTGGGATGTCATTGCCCAGCTGTTTCAAAAACGCTGCCCGATCAAAGCCCGTTGGATCGGCCCCGACGTCGCCATCGGGCGTCGAAATGGGCATGCTTGGGGTGTCCATGAATGCCCAGTGCGATGCATTGGGAACGCGTCGAAGTTCGGTGTTGGGCGCGTTCTTCACGATCCATTCGGCATGAAAGCGAGGGATGAGATAGCGGTCCAGATCGGCCTCGTAGACCAAGGTCGGCGTCTTGATGGAGGTCAGCGATCGCGCTGAAAGAACGGCGCCCAGCGGCGCGAGCGCGACCACTGCGCGTACTCGGCTATCGGTCAGCGTCTGCTCGGCCTGATCCGTCGCCCCAGCCTTGGTCATCGCTGGCTTTCCCGTCAAGCTACACAGAATCGGATCGTCCGCCCGGTTGTTCGCGCAATGCGTTGTGAGCCGTTGCAGTTCCGGCTCTCCCCCTGCCAGGGCCAACACCGTATAGCCGCCCGCTGAATGCCCGACAGCGCCTACGCGTGGCCCCTTGGCGTCACGCGCGATACGGTCCTTCCAACTGGGGTCCTGCAGCAGCGCGTCGATCACACGTGAGGCCTGTTGCGGGCGCGCGGTGAAATAGCGAGCCGGGCCGTTTCCGAGCAACGAACTGTCCTGCCAGTTGTCGCCGGGATGTCGCAGCGCGGCAACCAGATAGCCGTGTCGCGCCAGCGCTTCAGCCAAGCTGGCGTGTGCCAGTTCAGATCCGCCGTGTCCATGACTCAGGACGATCAGGCCCTTCACTTGCGCGTCGGGCGTGCCGCCGATGGCGGCATGGACGGTGAACGGACCCATGGCGATGGATCTTTCGGGCGCCTGCGTAGGGTAGAACAAGGCGACGGGGATTGGCTCGGGTTCCGCGGGTAGACCGGGAACGCTGACGGTTCGAAATCCTGCCTGGCTTGCCAGGACGTTGATCGAAAGGGACAGGCCCAAGGCCAGGAGTAAGCCACGTTGACTGATGCGCATGAGCGGGATCCTCGGAGGAAGTTGCACGAGTTGTCGGAATCGGCATCGTCATGCCTCGACCTCGGCTGCGCCAATGCAATGAGACGGAGCGCCATGAAACGGGCGCCAGATGCAGGAGGGGAGCGTGAACGCACATGTGGCGTTCGCGATTCGTGCCCCCGCTCACAGGCCTCAGGGCTCCTCAAGACCCGGCGGAAACTCTGCGTTCGGCGCAGGCGTCCCGAACGCAACTGCGCAGCCAGCGGTGAGCAAGGTCCCCATCCATTCGCGGGTGCCAGAGCAAGGAAACTGTGATCTCCAGCGCTGGAATCGGTAGCGGAAAGCTGTGCAGCCCGAGGCGCAGGCCTTCGGTGTGGTGTTCGGGAACGCTGGCAATCAGGTCCGAAGCGCGAGCCAAAGCCAACGCGGTCGAGAATCCGCCGACGACAGTGCCGATTTCACGCTCCAGACCCAGCGCCTGCAACGCGTCGTCGATCGGCCCTTTGTCGATGCTTCGACGCGACACGACGACATGCCTTCCGGCCGCATATCGAGCAGGTGTCATTTCGCCTTGGCAAAGGGGATGCCCGGGACGCACGACGCCAATGAATCGGTCCCGGAACAGGGCCTGCACACGCACCTCCGGACTCGTAGTGCTGCCGATCACGCCCGTCTCCAGGTCGACGGTGCCGTCGCGAAGTGATGCACTCTCCCTGTCCGCCTTCTGCATGAATCGCAGCCGTACCCCGGGCGCTTCGCGGCCGACGTGTTCGAGCAGGTCGCCCCCGAAAGTCTCAACGAATCCTTCGCTGGTGCGCAGCGTGAACGTCCGTGCGAGATGCCTTAGGTCGAGCGCCTCGGCAGGTCGCAGGATGGCCTCGGCGTCTTGAACAAGGTGATTGACCCTTTCGCGCAGTTCGAGCGCACGGGGAGTCGCGACCAAGCCTCGCCCGGCCCGAACCAGCAGCGGGTCGCCGGTTGTTTCCCGCAATCGCGCAAGGGCCCGGCTCATCGCCGAAGGGCTCAAGCGCAAGCGGCGCGCAGCGGCTGCAACGCTGCCTTCGGCGAGGAGCACATCGAGCGTGACAAGCAGGTTCAGATCAGGCGTTGACATGCCCGACGCTAGCACGTTCGTGCCGACATGGCGTTTCATGCACGTATATGTTGCAACTGATGCGTCTTCCGCAATTTGCGATGAAGTCCTATCGTTTCACCACTGCTTGAACGGAGGTCGTCCGAGCGCAACTCGAAGGAGATGGTGATGGTCAGCAATACTCTCGAAGCATCGATACTGGGAATCAAGTCGGTCTGGGGCCCACTCAGCGACAAGGTCGTCGCCGGATGTGAGCGCCACTTGGCAGACCTGCTCCGGGCCCCTGTCACGGAAGACTGGTTGGCGGCCTTGCACCGCGACGCGCCGGCAAATGAAGAGCTCTATCGCGATCCCGCCCATGGGTTCGTCCTCCTGGCGCATTCCGAGTACGCCGGTCTCTATCGGCCACCCCATGACCATGGCCGCAGCTGGGTCATCTATGCGATCCAGCAAGGCGAGGTCGAGATGAGAACCTATTCGCGGGTCACGAACCCGGACGGCAGTGTCGGACTGGTTCAAAAGGACTCGACCCTGATGCGGCCCGGACAGGTTCAGGCCTATCTGCCCGGAGACATTCATGACACGCGATGCATGAAAGGACCGGCGCTTGTGTACCGGTTCACCGAACGCGACCTCAAGAAAGAAGACAAGGAAGAACACCGGGTGAATCGCTATGTGGAGAGGGACGGCGTCTGGGCGTTCGGAACACGATGAACCCTTCGACGACACAACTCCCTCGCGCCGCCGCGGTCGCGGCAGTGCTCGCGGCGATGGTGCTCGTGGTCCTCGATGCAGGCATCGCCAACGTGGCCCTCCCAACGATCGCGCGTTCCTTGCAAGTCACGCCGGGCATGTCGGTGTGGGTGATCACGGCCTATCAGACCGCGCTGGTGATGGGATTGCTGCCTTGCGCCGCGTTGGGAGAGAGCCAGGGCCATCGCGGAGTGTTTGCAATCGGCGTCGCGGTGTTCACGGCTGCATCCGCGTTGTGCGCACTGTCTCCTTCCTTGCCGTGGCTTGTTGCGGCACGATTCCTCCAGGGACTGGGAGGTGCCGCCGTCATGTCGCTGGGCGTTGCGCTGTTGCGCTCCATCGTTCCGCGTCAACAACTCGGTGCGGCCATCGGCTGGAACGCACTCGCTGTTGCACTGTCCTCGGCGGCTGGTCCGACGATCGGTGCATTGATCCTCTCGCACGCGAGTTGGCCCTGGCTGTTTCTATTGAACGTGCCGCTGGGCGCTGCGGTCTTGCTGGCCGCACGCGCATTGCCGGCGCTCAAGGGGACGGGGCGCTGGCTGGACCTGATCAGTGTGGCGTTGAATGCGGGGGCGTTGGCGGCATTGGTCATTGGTGCGGAGCTCTTGATCGAAAAGCCGGCCGTGGCGGTCTTGCTCCTCGGGGCAGCGGCCTTGGGCCTCACGATGCTGGTTCGGCGCGAGATGCCGAAGGCCGTGCCATTGGTTCCGCTGGACCTGCTTCGCTCGCCTTCCCTGCGCGTTTCGGTGATCGCCTCGGTGAGCTGCTTCTCGGGCACGACCTTGGGCTTGATGGCGCTTCCTTTCTACCTGCAGCACTCCTTTGAATTGGACGCGCTGACGACCGGTCTCCACATGACACCTTGGCCTCTTACCGTGGCATTGGTGGCGCCGCTCGCGGGGCGTCTCGCGGACCGCATGCCGACATCCTGGCTCTGCGTCACGGGCGCTGGCATTCTTGCCGTTGCCCTGGGGGCTGCCTCGCTGTGGCCTTTCCAAGGGCGGCCTCAAGCGCTGGTCCTGATCACTGTGGTGTGCGGCATAGGCTTCGGACTTTTCCAGGTGCCGAACAACCGCAACATGTTCCTTTCAGCGCCCGACGAACGGAGTGGGGCGGCGGGCGGCATGCAGGGGACCGCCAGGCTGGCTGGTCAAACGGCAGGCGGCATCGTCATGAGCCTGTTGTTCACTGTTGCATCGGCCGACACTGCTCCCAGGATCGCGCTCGGAATCGCTGCCGTGCTGACGTTCGCGGCGGGCTTCGTGAGCATGGCGCGGACTGCTTCAGCCCTCAATAGGGCTGTCCCTCCTCGATCGGAAGCGAGAGGTCCCGCGACCACTCGTTCCAGGAGCCTAGATAGAGCCGCACGTTCTTGATACCGGCCTCTTCCAGTGCGACAAACGTGGTGGATGCACGCGCGCCCTTGAAGCAGAAGACAACAACGGGTGTATCCCGCCGAATCCCGACCGTCGCGCACTCGGCAAGGATTTCGGCCGGTGACTTGAACATCTGTCCGGTCGGGGCGGGCTTCATCATGCGATACCACTCAAGCCAGACCGAGCCTGGAATGCGACCTTTGCGCGGGCAGAAGTCCTTGCCGTAGGGGGAAGAGCTTTCCCCGATCCACTCATCGACGTCTCGCACATCGAGCTTGACGATGTGCGGGTCCGCAACGGCTTCCCTCATTTCCTTCAGATCGACCAGGATGTCGTGCCCTTGGATTGCGAGCGGAAACTTGACGGGTTTGGGCGTCGGCACCTCTGTCGTGCTCGGCTGTCCGGCTGCACGCCACGCATTGAAGCCGCCGTGGAGCACCTTGATCTTGTCTCGTGGGTAGCCCAGAAAGCGCAGCAACACGTAGCCCCGGCAGGACTGCCCGAAGCCCGTCGTCATGGACTGCTCGTAGACGACGACGATTTCCTCGCCTGACAAGCCGGCCTTGCCAAAGGCTTCGGTGAAAGTTTCGCGCAAGGCGATCACGCCTTGCGGTGTCGACATTGCCAAGTAGGTGAATATTTCGTGAATGTTGACGGCGCCGGGCAGATGCGCCTCGGCGTAGTTCGCGGCATCTCTCGTATCGATGACGACGACCGCCTTCGTCTTGATGATTTCAGCCAGTTCGCCAGGAGAAATGAGAACCCTGTCCAGCATGACCAACCTCGCCTGCGCCGCTTCTATTTGGACGCCTTGAAACCATAGGCGCTGCGTGGCTTGTTGGTATTGACGTCTATCAACCCGGAGTGAGAAAGAGTGCTCCCTCTGACTCGTCGACCATCACGCAGCGATCCAGCCCAGCCCGCGAGCCAGCAGGAGCAGGGACACTGCGCCGCTGATCACGGCGAAGGCCTGCTGGAGTCGGGCTCCGGCCAAGCGGGCGGCGATCAATCTTCCCGCGAGAAGAGCCGCGACGGCTCCAACGGCGAACGGTAAGGCGATAGCCCAAACGATGGACCCCTGCCAAGCTGCGGAGGCCACGCCGCCCACGGACACCAGCGCGATCACTGCAAGGGACGTTGCGAAGATGCCGGGCATCGCGACATTGGTGTAGCGGCTGAGCGAAGGCACGATCACAAAGCCGCCGCCAACGCCCAGCAGACCGCTTAACAGCCCCGACACGACACCGGTGCCAGCGAGCGTCCAAGCACAGGGAAGTGTCCAGATCAGCCGGCCCTCGCTGGGATGAAGCACGCATGGGGGCTTCGACGAAAGATGGACATCAGGGGGGGGCCCAGCATCTCGCCGTGCCTGGTTGAACATCCGCCAGGCGACCCAGGCAAGTACGAAGGAGAACGCCACCATCAAGGGTGCGTTAGGGATGACGCGCGCCAGTCGCAAACCCAGCGGCGCGAGCAACATGCCCGTCACGCCGATGAGCGCCGCGGCGCGATAGCGGACCAGGCCCTTGCGCAGTCCGAGAACCGCTCCGAACGCAGACGCAGCGCCCACGGCGATCAGCCCGACGGGAGCAGCCTGCACGATGGACAGATGCAAGCCGAACACCAGCAGCGGCACGGCGAGGATGCCTCCCCCGGCACCGGTGAGCGCCAGGATGAAGCCAACCAGCGTGCCGAGGCCGAAGCCAAGCAGTGCAACTTCCATCCCGTCCAACCCCCTACGCGGTCATCTCGGGCTGAGCTAGCCACTCGCGTCCCTTGAGCATCGCCTGCCAGTAAAGGGGCGGGAGAACGCGCTCCTTGAGGTACCAGGCAAGAGAAGACGGACGCGTGCCGTCGATGAGCCATTTCGGAAAGCTCGGCGCGAGCTTGCCACCGTAAGTGAACTCAGCCAGCACGATCTTGCCGCGCTCGACCGTCAACGGGCATGAGCCGTAACCGTCGTAGATAGCTTCACCTTTAGCCTCACCCCGCATGGCGAGCAGGTTGTGCGCCACCACGGGCGCCTGCTTGCGGGTCGCGGCCGCTGTCTTGGCGTTGGAAGTGCTTCCTGCATCCCCGAGCGCAAAAATGTTGGCGAAGGTCTTGTGACACAGGGTCCCCGGCTCTACGTCGATCCATCCCGCCGCATCTGCCAGCGGACTGACGCGAACGAAGTCCGGCGCTTTCTGTGGCGGCACGACATGAATCATGTCGAACTCGCGCGTGATCAGCTGCTTGGTGCCGTCAGCGTTCGTCTGGCTGAAGCAGGCCTTCCTTGACGGCCCATCCACGGAAACCAGCGTTTGCCCGAAGTTCAGGCCAATGCCGTAGCTCTTGACGTATTCCATCAGCGCAGGCACGTATTCGCTCACTCCAAAGAGCACCGCGCCCGCGCTGCAGAACTGAATGTCGATGGCGCTCAGCACGCCTGTGCGCCGCCATTGGTCCGCTGACATGTACATCGCCTTCTGCGGCGCACCGGCGCACTTGATGGGCATGGGGGGCTGCGTGAAGATCGCCTTGCCCCGATGCAATTGCTGCACCAGCTGCCACGTATAGGGCGCTAGGTCATACCGGTAGTTGGAGGTCACGCCATTGCGGCCCAGCGTCTCTGCAAGGCCGTCGATGCCGTGCCAGTCGAGCTTGAGTCCAGGGCACACCACGAGTTGCTTGTACTTGACCACGCGGCAGCCATCGAGAATGACCGCGTCGCGCTCGGGCTCGAACGCAGCGACGGCCGACTTGATCCAATGCACGCCGTGTGGCAATACCGACGCCATGGTGCGCGCTGTGGTCGCCGCGTCAAAGACGCCGGCGCCGACCATCGTCCACCCAGGCTGGTAGTAGTGAATGTCCGCCGGATCGATGATGGCGATGTCGAGATTTGGTCTGCGCGCCAGTAGGCTGGACGCGACGGCGATGCCTGCTGCACCGCCACCGATGATGACCACCTCGTGCGTTGCATCGGCCACCTCGATCGGTGTCTTGCCGCCGTTGACGATGCGCCGCACGACGCCCTTGAGGTCGAAGCCGGCCTTGAAAGAGCGCTCGATGATCTCCGGCAGCGGCATCTGCCCAGCCTGCGAAAGCGCCCACATCGTTGTGGAGCGCATGCCGGTGCGGCAGAACGCCAGCACCGGCTTCGGAAGCTCTGCCATCAAGGCGCCGAAAGCCGCGCCCTGTTCGTCGGTGACTTTGCCGGACTCGGCCGGCAGGTAGCGCACCTGCAGCCCCTGCTCGTGGGCAGCAAGTTCGATCTCGCTGAAAACGGGTTGATCGGATCCTTCGCCATCCGGGCGATTGCAGATGACCGAACGGAATCCGGCCTCTGCGATGGCCTGCATGTCGGCGCCGGCAATCTGAGGTGAGACCGACAGTTCGCCAGTCAATGACTTGATGTCCATGCCTTTGTCTCCTGGTGCGTCGTGTGGCCCTGTTGAGCCGTCTTCGAGCCGTGTCGCGGTCTACACCGCGTTCAAGGGAATCTTGATGTAGCGCGTGCCGTTGTCTTCGGGTTCGGGCAACTGTCCCGCCCGCATGTTGACCTGCACCGATGGCAGGATCAGCGTGGGCATGCCCAGCGTGAGGTCGCGGGCGTGCCTCATTGCGACGAACTCTTCCTCGCTGATCCCGTCTCGCACATGGATGTTCTTCTCCCGCTCCTCGGCGACCGTGCTGACGAACTGCACTTCTCGACCGCCTGGCTGGTAGTCATGGCACATGTAGAGCCGGGTTTCGCGGGGCAGGCTCAGCACCTTGTTGATGGATCGATACAACGTGCGGGCATCGCCGCCCGGGAAGTCGCAGCGCGCGGTGCCGTAGTCGGGCATGAAGAGCGTGTCACCGACGAAGGCGGCGCTGGCTGAAGTGGGATCTTCCGGGTCGCTGACCACATACGTCATGCAGGCGGGGGTGTGGCCCGGCGTGTGGATGGCGTGGGCCTTCAGGCTGCCGATGCTGAAGCTCTCGTCATCCGTGAAGAGGTGGTCGAACTGGCGGCCGTCGCGCGCGAATTCGTTGCCGGAATTGAACAGCGACCCGAAGACCTGTTGCACGAT
Organism: Variovorax sp. Sphag1AA; assembly: GCF_014192575.1. Classification (GTDB taxonomy): domain Bacteria; phylum Pseudomonadota; class Gammaproteobacteria; order Burkholderiales; family Burkholderiaceae_C; genus Variovorax. Next base: position 403,378 of record NZ_JACHYC010000007.1, read on the forward strand.
CGTAATTTGCTTGCCGATCCCGAGCTGGCCGCCCAATGCCTCCTTCAGGTAAGGCGCCGCGGAGAGGTGGTCGGCATGGACATGCGTTTCGAGGATCCATTCCACGGCCGCGCCGAGTTCTTTCACGCGAGCGATCAACCGATCGGCGCTGGCATGGTCCGTGCGGCCCGACTTGGGGTCGTAGTCAAGCACGCTATCGATCAACGCACAGGCTCGCGTCTTCTGGTCGAAGACGATGTAGCTGATGGTCCAGGTGGCGGGGTCGAAAAAGCCTTCGACCTGCATGTTGCGCGGGGTATTCATGGTGAAGTCACAGTCTTCAATCGCGCTTCGTCGAACAGGTATTGATTCGAAGCAGCCCGTAAAGGGGGCACATACCGACCACGCCGGTCAGCAACGGCACGATGCCCACGTAGCCCCACGCGCCTATGGCATTCGTCGCCGCCAAGCCGATCAGAAGTACGCCGATGGCGACACGCAGTGTGCGATCCAGGATGCCCTCGTTCCTCTTCATGATGCGTCTCCGTGTTGGTTGAACCGGTGGTGTGCCTTTGGGCCATCACACAGCCTCTTTATCAAGAGCCGTGCCACCTTCGGCGGACTCGCTCCGCTGAACGCAAGTCATTGATATGAAAGAGTTTTTCCGATGTTTTCCTCTCGCGACCCGGCTCATGGCCTTCGAGGCGGCGGCAGATGTGGCAGAGAAAATGGCAGTGTTATCTGCCATCTTTGGCAGTTTTGGCAGACCGGCACACAATCGGTCGAATTTCCGCACTTGCTTGCGATGCCGAACGTCAACTGCACAAGGAACACGCCTCACTGGTTCCTGATCCATGCGAGCCGCTGTCCAACCGACTCAAGAAGGAAGAAGGCGCCATGACATCCGCCCCTCCAGTACAAGCGCTGATCTCGTACCTCGAGCACGAGGCGCAGCCGATGATCGTGCTAGACCCGGACTACAACATCCTGGCGGCGAACACGGCCTATCAGCGCCAGTTCGCCACGGTGGGCAGGCCCTACATCGGACACAAGTGCTTCCGCGTCTCGCATCACTACGACGTGCCTTGCGATCAGGCGGGGGAGCACTGCCCGATGAAACGGGCGCTTGAGCTCAAGGGCCCGGACCGTGTCCTGCACATCCATCACACACCGCGCGGACCGGAGCATGTGGATGTGTCTCTGCGACCAATCCTGGATGCCCGCGGCGAGGTGGTGGCCTACGTCGAGCGCCTGGTGACCGTGCACAGCGCATCGGCAAGTCCAAGTACCAAAGGCCTGGTGGGTCGTGCGCCCGCCTTCAATGCGGCTCTCTCGGCGGTGCAGCGAGTGGCGCCGTCCATGCTGCCGGTGCTGTTGCTGGGCGAGTCCGGCACGGGCAAGGAGCTCTTCGCGCGCGCGATCCACGAGGCCAGCGAACGCGCGAGCGGCCCCTTTGTCGTGGTGGATTGTTCGGGGCTGACCGAGACCCTGTTCGAGAGTGAGCTGTTCGGGTATGAAAAGGGCGCGTTTACCGGCGCCAACGCGCGCAAGAAGGGCCTGGTCGAGACTGCCGATGGGGGCACGCTTTTCCTGGACGAGATGGGGGATGTGCCTCTGGCGATGCAGGTGAAGCTGCTGCGCCTGATCGAATCGGGTACGTTCCGCCGAGTGGGTAGCCTTGAAACGCAGAGGGCCAACTTTCGGCTGATCTCCGCGACGCACAAACCTCTTCGCGAAATGGTGGCCGACGGTCGATTCCGACAGGATCTCTACTACCGCATCAGTGCATTCCCGATCTACTTGCCGCCGCTGCGCGAGCGCACCTCGGATATTCCTTTGCTAATCGATTCCTTCCTGCAAAGAGGGGGCTCTGCCGAGCCTCGGGTAAGGGTCGAGCCCGCGGCGATGGCGCGTCTGCAGTCGCACGACTGGCCCGGCAACATCCGCGAGCTTCGCAATGTGTTGGAGCGAGCGCGGCTCTTTGCGGACGACGGCGTAGTACATGCCGAAAATTTGCCGAACTTCGAGAGGCACGGAGACGCCGGCTCCGCCGGTCCCGGCATCGCGAAAACTCCCGTGCGGTCGAATGGCAAGGACAGCGTCAGCGACTTGCAAACGCTGCTTCGGGAGGGGCGACACACACGGCTCGAAATAGCTCGGAAGCTGGGCCTCAGTGAACGCACGCTGTACCGTCGGCTCAAGGCGCTCCGGGTGAGTTGACTGGCGAACAGCTTCGCTGGTACGCACGGCTCGTACAATTCCCAGCTCGTGATCCACAGAGCTTTGCTACCTTGAAACGAATCCTCGCGTCACTCGCCGCCGCATTTTTTTCTTGTACCGCGCCGGCGGCCACGGGGATGTTGAATCAGGCTGGAATGGCTGCCCGTTACGAGGACATGCTGCACTGCATGGATCAGGCCATGGGCAAGGGCTGGCAGGGCAAGTACGACATCGATATTGTGACCAACCGGTGGGGCACAGCCGAGGCGAGCGCGCGCGACGTCAGTGAGGCGCCGGAGGCGATCCGTCTCAATGACCTTCGCTGCCGGCGGGAGCTCAACCTGGATGGTCAGCCGCGCCCCGACTGACGGCATTGCTGCTGGCAGCCGTCGGTATCAGGTCGAGCCCCTGGTTGCCCTCTCGTCGAATTTCCGAATCGCTCGATCGAGTCGCCGCTTCAAATGATCGATCTTCGGATCGGGGGGCAATTCTCCAGCCCTCTCGCAAAGCAAGGCGACCTCGTTGTATGCGGCAATCCGAGGCCGTACAGCTTGGAGTTCGTGGGCAACCGCTTGATCCTCGATGGCGTTGAGCGCCCGCCTGGCGAGTATCAGGGCGCTTGTGAAGTAGGCCACGCGACCCACATTTAAATCAGCGCAAGGGACCGTGTCGCTCCGCCCGTCCCGGTGGATGACGATCGCGGTCGATCCAATCAAGGCAACCCGAATCGGAACCGGCCTCATCAACGGCTCTGCTGACGAACCTGCGGCCGACATGGCAAGTGACAGTGTCGGCACAAGAAGCCATTTCATCGGTTAGCAGCCCTCTCGAGGAGACCGACTCTAGCCGATTGCGCCTTGGATGCAACACACACATGGGACGGCCCGTCCGTTCAGCGACACCTCATCCGATCCGAACCGTCGTCGACGATATGAATCGGTAGTTCGGGACTTCAAGATTGGTAGGCGCCGGCACGTTCTTCACGACGCGCCCGGCGAGGTCGAAGCGGGAACCGTGGCAGGGGCACAGGAAACCGCCAGGCGCATGAAGCTCGGCGCTCAGCGCTTCGTCATTAAGGCGGAGGGTAGGGGAGCACCCGAGGTGCGTGCATACGCCTATGGCTACGAAATATTCCGGACGTTCTGACCTAGTCGCATTGATGCAGGACGCCGGTTGTTCGGAGCGCTTGGAGAGCGGGTCTGCGAGTGCTGGATTCACCTCCTGCAACGCCCGTACCATCTCATTGCTGCGCCGCAGCAGCCAGACCGGCTTGCCCCGCCATGCGACCGTGCGCAATTCACCAGGGGCTAAGCCGGCGAAGTCCCCGGTGACTGGTCCACCTTGGGCCCTGTCGCGAGCCGAGGGTTCGAGACTGGCAACGAACGGACAGGCTGCAGCCGATAGGCCAACCGCGCCGATAACGCGCGTTGCGGCCAGCAGTATGCGGCGTCGACGGTGGTCAGACAAAGCACCGGCATCGATCTCGTGGATGAACTCGCTGATCGATGTCATGAGCCTGACCCGACTTCGTTTCGTTCACGAAGCTTTGCTGCGTGCTTCGCCCGGCCAGACAAAGACTGCTTTGGTCGGCCCGTGCTCCTTGATCACAATGTTCTCGCTCAGCTTCTTGCCAGCAAGCGTCGCATCGACAACATACTGTCCGGGCGGCAGTTTCGCCAGCAGGAAAGGTCCGTCGGAGGTTGCCTTCATAGTGTCCTTGCCGTGAGCGTCACGCACCCGAACCTTGACGTCTGCGAGGAAGTCGGCGCGTTGCTTGTCCTTGGCCGCGAACTCCAAGGTCAGCGGCCATTGGGGGCTCGCGTGTTCGATGGCTCGGGATTCATCCAGCCCGATGCCACCGCTGAGGTATTCGACGGAGCCGAACTTGTGTACTGGGGGCAGCATCGTGGTGGCCTGCGCGAGCGCTCCGCCCGACAACAGGGCGCCCGCGGTGGCTGTCAGAACGATCTTGCGGAAGAGGGGGCTCATGACGACTCTCCTTTGGAGACGAGAGCAGCAGATCGATGCAGTGTGCTGCTCGGAGCACTGCTTTCGCGAACCGGTGCAAACGGACCTGAAACGTGCCCGGCACGAAATCTCGTGGCTGTCTCGATGTATCGCCAACGAGACTGCCAATGCACAACTTCAATATCGGAGCGGAGGCTTAGAAGGACCTTAAGCGGTCGACCGCGTATCAGAGCGCCATTCAGTCTTCACCATCATCCAAGGCGCAGCGGCGCAAAGATCTTGCTGTCATCCCGCTCGATCAACAACGCGACCGCGTTCACGGAGTTCACATGCTCCAGCGTCAGCAGTGGCAGACTCAAGCGTCTGCGACGCCCGCCCCAAGTAGCGTAGTCCGCTAACCGGAGAACGAGTTTGCGATGGGCGCTCTGTTTCTATTCACGCGACCCGGCCCGACCACCACAGGGACAGGACCGTTGCGATCGCCACCAGCAGCGCGGCGATGCCAGCGAACGCGAACGCGATTTCGGTTCTTTTCTTTTCGAGAACCACACGGTTCTTCAGCACGTCATAGGCTGCCTCGAGCTCCGAACCGCTGCCAGCATAGAAGTACTGGCCGAGCGTCAGGTTGGCAACGTTCCTAAGCGTCTGTTCATCCAGGCTCACCCGCATCCGCATGCCTTGGTATCCGATGACTTCTCCGTCCTTGGTCCCGAAGCCGACCGTGAAGATCCTCACACCCCGGTCCGCCGCCAACTGGGCCGCGTCGATCGGCGACGGACCCGAGGTGTTCTGTCCGTCAGTCAGCAAGACGATCGCGGCGTCTTGATATGAGCCAGGAGCCGCCCTGACAGTGGTCTCGTGGTCTTGAGGCTCGATAGGAGCCGACTTCAATCGGTCCCCCCGTTCCGAGGTTGTGCCAGGCACAGCAATCTCTTGATCGGGGAAGAGGGTGCCGAGTGCAACGATGATGGCCTCCCCGATTCCGGTGCTGCGCTGGAAGCGAAGATCCGCGATCGCGGCGACGGCGTCATCGTGGTTCAGGGTCGGGTGCTGGACAAGGTGTGCAGTACCACCATAGGCGATCACACCAACGCGCACGTTCACGGGAAGGTCATTGACAAACTTCTCGGCCGCCTGTTGAGAGGCCTTCATGCGATTTGGCTTCACGTCCTGTGCCTTCATACTGACTGAAGCATCCATGAGCAGCAAGATCGTCTGCTGCGGCATCGGCAGGACAACGACCGCGGAGGGTCTGGCCGCCGCCAGCACGAGAAGGGCGACGGCGACGAGAATCAGTGCGGGCGGCAGGTGACGACGCCAGAGAGTCCCGCGCCCTTGTGCTTGCCCCACCAGCCCAAGGCTCGTGTAGCGCAAGCAGGTTCGATGACGGGGTCGACTACCGTTGTGCAGCGTGAGCGGCCGGTCGACGGGGCACTCTCCGCAGCCGGGTGGCCGCCGGGTAGCGGAAGTTCAGGGTGCGCAAACAACCTGCTAAAAGCGCAAACAACTCAACACATGCGCGAACAGTCTGCCCCAAATCGTGAGGGTGTTTGATTGGGGCATTGCAGCGTGCAAAACGACCTCCGGGTGAGACCCCCGATCGAACCGGGCCGCGTGGATCAAAGACCACGTTCAAGGCGCCCCAATTCCGGAATCCACTGCGAGACGGCTGGCCAGACACTTCCCCACATAAGCAGACCTACGATGCCCGCAACGGCGATGCATAGCGTTGCCCGGACCAGCTTGCCGACCAAGTCCGGATTGCGAGTTCGCAGAACGAACGAGAGGCTGAACGCGAGACTTGTGAATGAGGCCAGCACCGCCCCAATACCAGCGACACTGGGCGAGATGCTCCCTTGAGATGTGAGCGCTGCAGCGGCGGCTACCGCGCTGGCGCTGGACATCAGGCCGCCGACTACGCAGACGAAGTAGAACCCCAGATCGCCGAACTGGTGCTGGGTCAATCCGCCGACCACATGCAGCACCAGGAATACGACTCCGTACTTGAGCGCCAGAGGCAAGGAGAAGGGCAGTTCGAGCTTGATCTCCGGCGACTTCTCGCCAAGACGGTGCCGTCGCCGCCCATAGCTCCACGTCACGATGGCAATGCTTGTCAGCAGCATCAGTGCGAACGCGGCCAGCGAGCCGAGCAGGGCCAACGGCGCAAGGATCAGAAGCAGGATCGCGTTGCGCATGATCATTGCGGACGTCGCCAGAAGGATTCCTCGATACGCTGAATCCACTGTTCCTTCTGGCGACTGTTTCACGCGCGAGGACAACTCGATCACAGTGAAGTTGCTGTTCACCAGTCCACCCAGGAAGCCCGAAAGCTCCGTGCCACGGGTCCCATACAGCTTCCAGAGGATGTAGTTCACGAAGCCGATGCTCGCGATGAGGATCACTGTCACCCAAGCTGCGCGGGGGTCCACGAGCTTCCACGGCCCGACCGGGCCCGCTGGCAAGGCTGGGTAGATCACGATGGCCAGAATGGCCAACAGGAGGGCGGAGCGCATTTCGCCCTCGGTCAATCCGGTGGAGAGGCCGGCCAAACGTTCCTTCCAGGCCAAGAGTGCCGTCGCGATGACCATCACGGCGGCCGGGGAGATGGTGTGGCCCTGGCCGCAGAGAATGCCGGCGACGCAGGTGACAAGCATCGCGGCTGACGTGGTCAACTCAGTCCCTTGTCCCGCGCGCAGCGTCTGCACGTTCAGAAGGACAGCCAGCATCCCGACCAGCGCCAGGATCAAGAGCGCGAACGCGACGCCGAGAGATCCGCCCAGCGCGCCGAGGAGCGCTATGAATCCGAAAGTGCGCAGCCCGGCTTCTTTGCCGCGCCGCTCGCGCTCCAGTCCGATCAGAAGGCCCAGCGCGAGGCTGAGCGCCAAGCGCACGAGAATCTGCAGGTAGGGCCATTCGACATTGGGCAGTGCTGGCGGGGGTTCAAACATGACCGCGTCATCGCTCCTTGATCAATGCCACATTCTCATCAAGTGCGCGCGTTCTGGCCATCATCTGTCCTAACCGTCCGGTGGCGGAGTCGACATGCCAGAGTCTCGACTGATGGTCCTGGTGACGAGCTTCGATCGCAGGAAGCGCTCCCCAGCGTGTCACTGGCCAGTTGTCCAACTTCAAGCCCGTCGCATGACGTTGGCGATGGTCCGAAAAGTCAGATCCGCAAACGCGGCGCTGCCTATCGCAACCACTGCCGACATGATCATGTCCAGAGGCCAGTGGATGCCGACGTAAATTCGCGCCCAGGCGAGCACAAACCCAAACGCAGTCAAGACTGCGGATAGAGACCACTTCCCTTTCATCGCAAAGACGGCTGCAATGACCCAGACAAACGTCACATGCGAACTAGGCATCGAGTTGTTCGCTGCATGATGCACAAGAGCTGGCCCAAAGCCGGCGGCAAACGGGCGGTCATGGTACGCGTGGGCATTGCAGAGCGCCTCTACGATCCAGCCGAGCAACCATGCGACGGCAATCGTGGCCATGAATCTCACGTCTCGTGCCCGATACAGGTAGACCGCCGTCACCAGGACCGCCACGTATACCGGGCAGTTCAGACAACACGATGCCTGACGCGACGACGAACTTCGTCGCAGTGGGTGAAGCGCGCAGGTATTCGAGCCCAGAGACATTCCAAGTCTCCAAAAGAGGCAGGCTATACATTCGGGATTTCGAGGAACATGAGGACGAGGCCGCGACAGGGCCGTGCGGCTAGGGCGCTCTGCGGCCCTATTTGTTCTGGCGAACAATGGTTACCGCGCAATACGCATAGGCGACGACCTGCCTTGCCACCGAGCCGATGAGCCATCGCTCGAACAATGTGTGCCCGCGATGGCCGACTACGATGTGGTCGATGGCATGCTGTTCGGCGTAACGTACCAACTGCTCTGCTGGATGGCCGATCACAAGCTGCGAATGTGCAGCCAAGCCATCGTTGGCCAACCTCACTTTGAGGGCAGAGAGGACGCGGTTGTAGCGACGCTGTACGTCTTCGAGTGCCGCCTCCGTTTCGACTTCGTCGCCGAAGTCCGGCGGTCTCGCGACAACCAATGCATGCAGTTCGGCCGCGTAGCGCTTGGCCATCTCAGCCGCGAAGCCGTATGCGTTGTCGGAAGACGCCGAACCGTCATAGCCCAGGAGAATCCTGCGAATCATGATGCCCTCCTTGCTGCGGTGCTACCGCTTTCCTCGCTCAGGGCTGGCGCTTCACCGGGATCCGCTGCCTGTGAGTCGATGAGATGACGTGGAAGGAAGAAGGCGTTGGCAATCAGGGTGGGAACGACGGCGCTCAGGATCACGGTTGCGACCAATGCCGAGTACTGTGCCTGGTTGATGACGTCGTGAGAGAGTCCGAACAAGGCGGCGATGGTCCCGAACGTCAGCCCGGTTGACATAAGCAGCGTCGTGTACGCGGCTTCGCGTCGTGGAGCTGCGTACAGACGTGTGACGGGATAGACGCCGACGATCTTCGTAACCATCTTGGCGATGAGAAGGATCAGCATTGCTGCCGGCGCTGCAACGAGGGCCGGAATTGAAACCAGCGATCCGGCGCGGATGAAGTAGAACGGTGTCAGCAGCCCGAAGGTCAGGGTTCTCAGGCGTCGCACCAGTACATGGTCCTTGCCGACCGTGCCTGCAAGCACCATGCCGATCAGGTACGCGGGAAGCACCGCCTCGCTGTCGGCCCAAGTTGCAAGCGCACCCATCCCGAAGAGGCACAGCATCAGGAACTTGGCCTCAAGTTCAGACGGACGCCCGCCGTAGCGACGAAAGAACCAAGGCGTGATGATGGGCAGGACGACGAACACGACGATGCCGGCGCCGAGAAAGATCAAAGTGCGCACGCTAAACGGTGCGAAGAGCAGACCTAGCGCAACCACGGTCGCAAGGTCGGTCACAAAGCAGGCGGCCAACACTGTCTTGCCGTAGTCGGAACGGTTGATGCCGAACTCCAGCATGACCGCATAGACGACAGCCACGGACGTCGTGGACATGGCGATCCCTGCAAGCCAGCTCGCCTGACCTGACCAACCGAGTACGAAGCGCGCGATCGCCGCGCACCCGAGAAACGGACCAAGGAAGCTGATGAAGCCGATCGCGCCGGCTTGCTTCCACTGCCGCTTGAATACGACCGGATCGAGTTCGGCACCCGCCAGGAAAGTGAGCACGATGGCACCGGCTCCCGCAAGGAATTTCAGCCACGAGGCATCCCCCGCCAAGATCGTGCTGCTCAACAAGGCGCCGATGACCAGCTGGGCGATGGTGCCGACGACGATTTCGGAGAGAGCCGTCGCCACTTTCAGCCATATGGAAAGGAGCGTCGCGAGGAGTGCCAGTCCGAGCCAGAGGGCAGCTTGAGCCCAGATCTCGGTCATGGTGCACCATCCCCTGCCGAAGCGGCTCCAATGGAGGGGTCCCCGGTCTTCGGATTGATGACCCCGAAAACGGCCGGCACGCGCGCGTAGAAGACCCGAACACTTTCCTTCTGCAGGAGCGCGAGGAGCTTGGTAGCTTCGTCATCCGTGACGATGAACTCCACCTCGACGGTCATCGTGCCGGCCAGCTCGAAGAAGTGGTCCTCATGAAGAATGTGGTGGCTGCCGAAGCCTGCCATCGCCCGAAACGCAGAGCCGCCGCGGATTCCGAGTTTGTTCGCCTCCTTGAGCAGCCATTCCCAGACGAGCGTGTGGTGGACGCGTTGATTCTCGTGCACGTAGAAGCGCAGGAAAGATCCGTTCATGGCTAGGGCTCCTTGTGGGTCGCACAGACAGGGCCTGGCGCATGCCCGACGCTGCCTGTTGAGCGCGGTGGGAGAAAGGTTGCTTCGTTCACGTCCGATCCCTTCTTCGCATGGAGTGGGTGGGCGTTGAACGGGCTGAAAACAAAAATGCCTACCGCACCCGAGTTGAGCTTGGTAGGCATCATCAGCCGTTAGGCGGTTAAAGGAGGTATGCCATCTCCCTTACTGGTCATTCTAGCGAACACCGGCCGAACCAGCAATTTGGGCGTTCGGGCTCGGTGTCGCACCACGCATTGGTGATCAAAGTTGCTCGCATCAGGCCGCTACCGTGGCGCCCTGAGCCTTCTCGGCGCGCGGATCGTGCCCGATGAGCAGAACCAGGATGAAGGCCACGACGGCCAAGAGTGCCAAGAAGAGCACCGCATAGAAGTCGTTGCCCATCTTGTCTTTCAGAAGGCCGAAGATGGTCGGTCCGATGTAGCCACCAAGGTTGCCGATCGAATTGATCCAGGCAATGCCGGCAGCGGCGGCCACGCCACTCAGCAAGGCGGTTGGAATCGTCCAGAACACGGGCAACGCCGTGAAGATTCCGAACGCTGCGAGCGTCACTGCGGCCATTTTGGGGATCGGCGATGCAATTTCTGCGGCCGCTACGAGGCCCACGATGATGCAGACCAGTGGCACCAGGAGGAACCACTTGCGTTCGCGACGCGCATCCGACCAGCGCGTCCATAGCACCATTGCGATGGCGCCGACAAGGTAGGGGAATGCGTTGATGAAGCCGATCTCGACATTTGTGAGACCACCGAATCCCTTGATGATCTGTGGGAGAAAGAATCCAAGGCCATAGAGAGGCACCGTGATGCCCATGTAGACGAAGCCGAGGCCGATCACGCGCCAGTTGAAAAGCGTCTGCTTCCAGGAGATCTTGTGGAGGGACTCGCGATTGCGGCGTTCTGCGACCAGGGTCCCTTTCAGCCAGGCGCGCTCGTTCGTGCTGAGCCACTTCGCATCGTCTGGACCATCCGGCAGATAGAAGAGAACGACGAGGGTTAGGACCAGCGCCGGGATGGCTTCAAGGATGAATAGCCACTGCCAGCCCCGCAGGCCCGCAATGCCGTCCATGTTGAGGATGTAGCCCGAGATCGGTGAGCCGATCACCGTCGAGATCGGCACTGCAAACATGAACCAGCCAACGATGCGGGCACGGTATTGCGACGGAAACCAGAGCGTGAGATAGAAGATCACGCCCGGAAAGAACCCCGCTTCGGCGGCGCCGAGGAGGAAGCGCACGACGTTGAAGCTCGTCGCGCCCGCCACCCACGCCTGTGCTGCGGAGAGGATCCCCCAGGTAAACATGATGCGCGCGATCCAGCGACGAGCGCCGAACCGCTCCAGCGCGAGGTTGCTTGGCACCTCAAGGAGGAAGTACGCGATGAAGAAGATGCCCGCAGCATTGCCGAACACGGTGCTTGTAAATCCGAGGTCCTTGGACATCGAGGCGCCGGCGAACCCAAGGTTGACGCGGTCCAGGTATGCAACGAAATAGGCAATCATCAGCAGCGGCAAGAGCCGCCAACTGATCTTCGAGATGGTGGTCTGTTCTATTGCATTCATTTGTTCTCCAGAGTTGTTATAGGTCCGATGCACCTTGTTGATCTGATGCGCCGGAACGCTTTGTCGGCACAAGGCCGCTTGGTACGCCGGGCGGACGTCGTCTGCGCGGCGATTGGGGATGGCCGGTGCTCCGGATGAGGCGGCCATAGTGTTCCTTCTTAACGCACTGAGAGGCGCGACCCCGAAGCCATGCCTGCTGCATGGATGCGGTACCGCCAGCCAGTGCAAGTCAGGGAGTGAACTGGATCTCGCATCGATAGAGGACGGCCCGAACCTTCTGAAGCTCTTCGGCATGCTCGCGAAGGAACTTGCGGAGACGGCTTTCCGTGTCGATCAGTTCAATGCACTGAGGGATGCGCCCTGAGGTGCTCTCGAAATGGTGATGCGTCATCTTGTCACCTGGCAGATAGCCCGAGTCGATCCGATGCATCACGGCTTGATGGATATGCGCTCGGCGCGCGCACTGCAGCAGGTGATGCCCGAGGGCGGGAGCGCTCAGGCGATGCCAGAAGCGCGTTCCCCGTGCGCGGGCGGACAGGGGAAAATAAAGACGCAGCGAGGCCATTTCACTCATGATTTCTCGATCTCTTCAACGGGTAGGGAGGTTTTCGAAGCGGTTGCGGCGCGCGATTTGCGTCGATAGGCGGGGACGTCGCTCAGCTTCAGGCCTTCGGGCACATGGCGATGTTTGGCATGACCCACGCGCTGTGCGCGGTAGATCCCTGTGTGACCGGAAAAGAGGTAGGCGAGAACACAGGCCACGACTGCGTAGACCCCTATCTCGGCGCCGAACAATTCGATGGCCATGAGCGTGCAGGCCAGGGGCGTGTTCGCCGCGCCGGCAAAGACCGCGACGAAGCCGAGCGCTGCAAGCAGGGGAACCGGCATATGCAGGAGCGGCGCCATCGCGTTGCCCAGCGTGGCGCCGATGTAGAACAGTGGCGTGACCTCTCCGCCCTTGAATCCGGTGCCGATGGACGCCACGGTGTAGGCCATCTTGGCCGCGAAGTCCCATGGCGCCACCGGTTGGGAGAAGGACTCGACAATGACCGGAATGCCGAGACCTGCGTAGCGAGGACCGCCCACGGTCCACATGGCGGTCGCGATCAGCGCGCCGCCAATGAGAGGGCGCAGCGGTGCATAGGAAATGTACCGCTTAGCGAAACCGGAGAGCCAGTGCGTCGCATCGGCAAAGAGCATGCCGACGATGCCGAAGACACCGCCGGCCAACAGCACCGCGGTGACGCCCCAAACGCTCAGCGGCGGTATGGTGCCTGCCACGTAGTGGGTGTGATGCACGCCCAGGAAGTGCGTCGTCTGCGCACCGACGATTGCTGCGACGACGCAGGCGAGCAGCGCGTCGTAGCGCAACTTGCCAATTGCGAGGACCTCCAGTCCAAAGAGAGCGCCGGCCAGGGGCGTTCCGAAGATGGATGCGAAGCCGGCGCTGATGCCCGCCATCAGGAGGATGCGGCGGTCCTCATGCTTGAGCTTGAACGCGTGAGTAACTTGGTCCGCGAGCGCGCCGCCCATCTGCACAGCGGTGCCTTCTCGACCGACGGAAGCGCCGACCAGATGGGAGAGGACGGTGCTTCCCAGGATGAGCGGGACCATGCGCAGTGGTATGACCTTCTGCGGATCGTGGATCTCGTCGATCAGGAGGTTGTTGCCAGCCTCAACGCGCTGGCCGACCTTGAGGTAGAGCCAGCTCACCACGAAGCCGGCAATGGGCATGCACCAGATCAGCCACTGATGCGATTCGCGTGTCGAGGTCGCAGCCTCGAGAGCCAGGAGGAAGACAGCGGATGCGGCGCCTGCCAGCGCGCCCACGGCCGTCGACAGCAACAGCCATTTCGTCGCGTGCGGAAAGAGCGCGAGCTGTTCAGGGTGTTTGGAATACATCATCGAATCAAAGTGTTGAACACACCTGATCGATGACGCTTGGCGCACGCCTACAGCGACCTGGTCGACCAGGACTCCGTAGGCATCATCAGCTCCGCAACTGTCGCTGCGGGCGGTTCGGGGAGGAATGCCATCTCCGTAGCGGCGATTCTAGCAATACAACGCGCAGGCCCTTCGCTGGCGAAGTTTGCGGGCGCCGTGTGTGGCATCCAGCCGATGGTGGTCCATGTTGATCCGACAGCCGAATACCCGTCGCAAGAGAGGTCTGCAAGCTCAAGTGGGTAGGATTGGCGCGGTCAAAAGCGTTGACGCTGCTGACGGGGCGGCGGCTGCCTGTACAGAATGAGGAGGTGAACGGATGGTGGGATTCGTTGTGGTGAGCGGCCTTCCTGCCAGCGGCAAGTCCACGGTCGCAAGAAGTCTGGCGGACCAACTCTCCATCCCGCTTCTCGACAAGGATGACTTTCTTGAGGCACTCTTTCCCCCCGCAGGTGTCGATGATGAAACTCTGCGTCGCAAGCTCAGCCGACAAGCTGATGAGGAGTTCCGCTATGCGGCAACGCGCTTGTCGGGCGCTCTCCTGACATCTTGGTGGCGCCATCCAGGCTCATGCCGCGATTCCGGGACACCTACCTCGTGGTTGGGGACACTCCAGGCGCCTTTGGTGGAGGTACATTGCCGCTGTTCCGCAAGAGCGGCCGTAGCCAGGTTTGTTGCGCGGTCTCGGCATCCTGGCCACCGTGATGGTGTACGGTCGCACGCTGAGTTGGTGGCGAGTTTCGAAGAACAAGAAGCGCTGGGCTCCCTCGGCTTGGGCTATTGCATAGACGTCGATACCGAAAGCGAAGTGCAGACCCGCGGGGTGGGTCTAGCCGTCGCTCAAGCGCTGGTCGAGCTTTCCGGCTGATGGCCTGGGCGACCGTCGAGTGTCCGTCTGGCGAGGCGCCGAAGCGTCGGCCTTCTGATCTGTCGGTATTGCGCTGGCCGATCAAGGTACAACCATTACAGTACATGGCGCTCGATCGATGACACGCTTCGCTGTCGACAGCTCCATGCAACGCTGCAAGAGATTTCGGTGCCGGTGGCCCATGACGATGGGGTCAGCCTCGAGGCGCGTGGCGACTTCGACGATGGTCGGTGCTGTGATGCCGTCAACTACCTCAATATCGAGCTCCACACCCACCGCGGCCGCCCGTTCGCGCAAAGGTTTCATGCGAGCCCAGCTGATCACGCGAAGCTTGTCGTGCATCACGTGGGTCTCAGCTTCCGGTGCCCAGACGACTGTAAGGACGTAGAGCTTTGAAGCACGCTGGCGCGCCATGTCCAGAGCCGTCTGGAAGGCATGATCTGCGGGGTCGGTACCGTCGTAGGCTAAAAGAATGGGATGGTTCATGGTCACTCGCCTCCTGCTGGCCTGCCAGCGTCCGCTCAGTACGACTGCTTGCGCGGAATGACCCTCCGAACGCCACCACGAGGTTCGGGTGTGTCTCCGTTGTATCGAGGGATCAGGTGCACATGGACATGCCCGATCGTCTGGCCCGCGGCGTCGCCCACATTCACGCCGACGTTGAAGCCGTCAGGGTGGTGATCTTTGCGGACGCGCTCGTGCGCCTGCAGTAGCAACGCCATGAGCGCTTCACGCTCGGCCGGCGTGACCTCGAAGAAGTCCGCGACATGCCGGCGCGTGAGAACCAGGAGATGTCCCGGCGACACTGGATTGATGTCCCAGCGCGCGAATGCGAGAGCGTTCTCCAACACGGGCTCACCGGGTGCGCAGAATGGGCAGTTCAGGTTTTCCATGACGGTCTCGCGCTAGGTCTTGATGGTCACCAAGTTGATCAGCAAGATGCCGATCGCGGTGAGGAACAGTGAACCGGCCAGATGCAAGCTGGCGGCTCCCAGTGCCCACCAGTACTGTTGCCGGCCGATCAATGTGACGATCTCGAAAGAGAAGGTCGAAAAGGTCGTCAAGCCGCCCATGAATCCAGTGATCACGAGCAGTCGCCATTCAGGCGGCAGGCTTGAGTTGTTCTGAAAAAAAGCGCTGGCGACACCGACCAGCAGCCCGCCAATCAGATTGGCGGCGACGGTTCCCATCGGGATGGTCGGGAAGACGGGGTTGAGCCAACTTCCCAACCACCAGCGCAGTAGTGCACCGAGCCCGGCACCACCGAAGACAACCAATGCTGAAAGACCGCTCATGTCGCTCCTTGTCCGATAGGACCCTGGCGACGTCGGTCTGGCAAGAGGCGCATTGAGCGCACGTGATGCCTACACCACCCCGCCAGGGGTTGGTCGTAGGCATCATCAGCCCTCGCGGGCGGTTTCGGAGGTATGCCATCTCCGTCGAAAGTCAGTATATCGGCGTGCTACGACACCGGCAATTTGCCTGATATTCGCTTTAGACGATGCGCAGCCAGGCCCCCAGGACCGCAACGATCCCGCCGGCCAGCGCGAACGCGATGGCCCAGCACGACTTGCAGCTCCTCGTTGCATAGCCGACGCCCGAGCCGAAGAGCATCAGACAGAGGATCGAAGCGACGATCGCGTTCTGCCGCGATCCCGGTACCACGCTCGCAACCAACAGCGGCAAGGATGCGCCGACGAACGCGCAGGAGCCTGCCAGGAGCGCCGCCCCAAGGGAGTCTCTCAGCGCGATTTGGCCGAGGCGGCTGCTCACGATTCGCCCGTGATGGGTCAGGTTCAACTGCTGGGCAATGTGCACCAGCTGTCCGCGCTGTCGCGCGTACTCGGCGGCGAAGAAGACCACCACCTCCGGACATCCCGCCACGATGCCGACTCTCACGGCAAGGTCGAGATCCAGCAAGGCGCTTCCATCGAGAATCTTTCCGGTGGCCAGGATCAGCGCGGTGAGCATGCCTTCGGCGAGGCCGGTGACCAGGAAAAAGAGATGCTCACGCTGAAGGGCCCATTTCGCTGTCACGTCCGACCCCGTTTGATCTCCTCCACGATCCGGTCGCCGGCCACGAGTTGATCGATGCTGTGCACCACCGCCCCAACGTGCTCGATGGCGTTCACGAAATCCTCGTACACGAGGTTTTGTCCTTCGATCGTGACGTTGAAGCCCACGGTCTCAATATCGATCTCGGTGACTGTGAGGTTGACCGACTCAACCCCCTTGACGCTGCTTATCGCATCGGCGAGGTCGATCAGGGTCGGCGTGCTGACGGCCTTGTCCACGTCCAGCACGAGTCTGCGAACGTTCATGTGTGGTCTCCTTTCTGCTATGCGACCCGCTCTCGATCGTTGGGCGGAGCGCGCAAGCTCTCCAGGTCGCCGGCAATGCGTTGCGGGAGGCTCTGCAGCCGACGTCGCTCGTGAAGGAAGGCGAGCTGCAGTCGCTCAAGGGCATCGATGCGCCACAACCCGAGACCGACCAGGTGGTTCGCAAGCTCGGTGTAGACGAGCATTCGCAAGCCGCGACTTGCCAATACGCGTTGTACCCACCACCGCAAGGGCCAGATTCCGAAGGCCGCGAACCAGGGCACTGGAAGGACTGTGCTCGGAAGCCGCGCGACCCCGGTAAACGCCGGGGCGTCCCTGACCTGAAAAGTCTCCGGGTCAGGGGCGCCACCCGAGCGCCTCAACGCATCGACACAGCCGTCGGCGAGGGTACGAATCTCGTTGGACACATCATTCGTCTCGGTGCCCGCCCGGGCCGTCAGAGAGGCCGCGATCAACGAGGTGAGGTCCAGCACCGGATCGATGCCTGTCCTCCCGAGAACGGCCGCGTTGTGCGCCACCTCTGCGATCAGGCAGTGTGTCAGTCGCCTGGCATCGGCTTGTAGCGAGGCCCTCTTGCTGGCAGCTTGTTCTAGGGTTGAGCGGACTTGCTTCAGCGATTCATCGGCCTGCGCAGGAGACTCGGGCGTGTCGGAGAGCCGTCGCTCCAGGGCGTCGACGACCGCCGTCCGCAAGGCTTGGAGCTTCCTTTGCACTGAAACCTGTCGTAGCGTCTCGCGCTGCGCGATGCACGGCTCGAGCCCGCGCACGATCCAGTCGTCCCTCAAATCCGCATCGTTGCCGAGACAGCTGACGAAGAAGATCGGGATGTCGATGCCGTTGCGAACCAGCAGTTGATCGATGACATGGCCGCAGACGGTCCATCGGTCCTCCTTGCTGAGCCTATCCGCCTTGCTGAGAAGCACGATGACCTTCGACCCTGAGCGCAGCAGTGCGCCGATCACGGTCGCTTCAGTCATTGAGAGTGTTCCCGAGACGTCGATCAGGACGATGCCAAGGTCGCACGCGGGCATTGTCGCGATGGTCTCATCGGAAAGAGGCGGTGTGTCGACCAAGGTGATGCCGTTCTCAAGCCGGCCGATTGGTAGTTCCATGACCACGCGAGAGATCCTCTTTCCATTGTCGGGATTGAAGTGTTCGGCCGCGAATTCCGCGATTCGATCGGGCGAAAACGACTCTTTGGACCCGCCGGCAACCTGGGCTTCACCTCGCGCTCGGCCTGCGTGGCGCAACACGATCGGCGCCGTCGTGACGGGTGTGGGGCCGACCGGCAGGACCGCGCTTCCGAGCAGGTAGTTCAGCAAGGTCGATTTGCCCGAATTGGCGGTTCCGAACACCGCGACCATGTAGTCGCCGGCATGAATGCGATCTGCGAGCGAATCGAGTGGCGCGCGAAGTGCGACGAAGCCGTACGTGATGACCATCCGGTGCAGCTGATCCATCTCCGTGCCGGTGGTGGGCCTCATGCTGTCGCCCGCTGTGTCAGAGCCTGCATCGAAAAGGGCCCGTTGTAGATCCCCTAGCGGCCCGAGCAACTGCGCGACGATGCGATGCAGCTCGGCTTCCTCCGTGTCGCGCAGTTGAAGGCCCTCGACGCGCATGGCGCTCGGACCCAGCCCGATCAAGGTGCTCCTTGCCTGATGCAACGCTGTCCTGACATCGCACAGAGCGCTGGTGCCAGGTGGCGGTGCGACGAAATGATGCTTCGCAAGGATCCGCTCCATCTCGGCGCGAAGACGTTGCGTTCCTTCCTCGAGCGCGCGGCGTTGCAGGGGCCCGATGTCGGCGACCCGAATGGGGAACGGAGAGCACCTCTCGGCCGCATCGACACATTGCAGAACCTCGGTGAGCAACCCATCGAGGCGTGCGAGGCGTGATTGCAAGCGGGAACGGCTGTGCTCGGAGAGTTCGCTCCCGGGGGGGCCACCGGAAAGCAAGCTTCGAAGCGACTTGCCCATCGGCGTGGCGTCGGTTCTGCGCATCGATCACTCCCGCGACTAGAACGTGCGCACCTTGGGCGCCACACTTTCGACGGTCAAGGGCTGAAGACGAACCGGCTTGTAGTCGAGGCGATTGCCCTCGCGATACCACAAGGTGTGCTTCAGCCACTCGACATCGTTGCGGCCCAAGGGGTAACGGGCGTCGTCGACCGGGTACTCATAGTCCATCACCATGTGCGCTCCACGACATTCATGGCGCGCCGCCGCAGAGACGATCGTGGCCTGAGCGACCTCAATGAGGTTCTCGACCTCCAGCGCTTCGATGCGAGCGGTGTTGAAGACCCTGGAGTTGTCTGCAAGGCCGATTCGTTTCGTGCGCTCAGAAAGCTCTGCAACCTTGACCACTCCTTCGTCCAGGCTGGCCTGGGTCCGGAATACCGCGGCGTGCTGCTGCATCGTGGCTCGGATGTCGTCGGCGACCTTCTGCGAATACTCGCCCGTAGAAGAGCCGTCGAGCCTCGAGAGCCTTGCAAGAGAGCGCTCCGCTGCATCTTGCGGGAGGTCCTTGTGCTCGCGGTCGTCCCGAGCCTGCGCGACGATATGGTTTCCCGCCGCGCGGCCGAACACCATCAGATCAAGCAGCGAATTGCAACCGAGGCGATTCGCGCCGTGGACGCTGACGCACGAGCATTCGCCGACCGCATAGAGACCCTCAACGACAGAGTTCGGCTCGCCGGCCCTCGGCACGACCACCTGCCCGTTCATGTCGGTCGGGATGCCTCCCATCTGATAGTGCAACGCGGGTACGACGGGGATCGGGTATCGCGTGATGTCGACATTGGCGAAGTTCTGTCCGATCTCGAAGATCGAAGGCAGCCTCTTCATGATCGTCTCGCTTCCGAGATGCGTCATGTCCAACATCACGTAGTCCTTGCGTGGGCCGCAGCCGCGGCCTTCCTTGATCTCCTGGTCCATGGAGCGCGAGACGAAGTCGCGTGGCGCCAAATCCCTGAGCGTCGGGGCATAGCGCTCCATGAATGGCTCGCCATCCGCATTGCGCAGGATGGCCCCCTCGCCGCGGCACCCTTCAGTCAGCAACACGCCAGCGCCGGCCACCCCCGTTGGGTGGAATTGCCAGAATTCCATGTCCTGCAGGGGGATGCCTGCCCGCGCTGCCATGCCCATGCCGTCGCCCGTGTTGGTGTAGGCGTTGGTTGAAGCCGCGAAGATCCGCCCGCCGCCTCCTGTGGCGATCATGGTTGTCTTCGCCTGAAGGATGTGGATGTCCCCCGTCTCGATCTCGAGCGCGGTGACGCCGAGCGCCTCGCCCGCAGCGTTCTGGATCAGATCGAGCGCCATCCACTCGACGAAAAAGGTCGTGCGTAGCTTGACGTTCTGCTGATAGAGGGTGTGGAGCAGGGCGTGGCCGGTGCGATCCGCTGCAGCGCAGGCGCGCTGAACCGCCTTCTCGCCGTAGTTGGCCGTGTGTCCGCCGAACGGGCGTTGATAGATCGTCCCGTCCGGATTGCGATCGAAGGGCATCCCAAAATGCTCAAGCTCATAGACAAGCGTCGGCGCCTCGCGGCACATGAACTCAATGGCGTCCTGGTCTCCGAGCCAGTCGGACCCCTTGATGGTGTCATAGAAGTGGTAGTGCCAGTTGTCTTCGCTCATGTTCGCAAGCGACGCCGCGATTCCACCTTGCGCGGCGACTGTGTGGGAGCGCGTGGGAAACACCTTGGAGACCACGGCCACGTTGAGACCGGCGCGCGCCAGCTGCAGCGAGGCCCGCATGCCTGCTCCGCCGGCGCCCACGATCACCACATCGAACTTGCGTTTCGGGACGGAAGAGATTGGCAGCATGGCGGTCTTCACGAGCCTGGAAGGATCGACGAGACCGAAGCGATTGACGCATGGATGTGCGCTATGCGCGCAGCACGCCTACACCGCCCGCTTCGGGGCCTGGTAGGCATCATCGGCCCTCACGGGCGGTTCTCGGAGGCATGCCATCTCCGCTGCGACCCAGTATATCGATGAGGCCATGCCGCAGCAAACACACTGCTGCTTCAGCGGCTGCCTGCTGCAGAGAATTGCGAACCGTGGGGCGCACTCGTATAGTGGCCCTTTGGAGATGACATTCCTCCACCTCGTGAAACCGCCGCACCGGCTGATGATGTCTACGCCACCCAACTTGGGCGCGGAGGCACGTGCGGATGTGGAACAAATCCATTCTCGAGGCGATCGATCCCCTTGCAGAACGACCATGTGGCGCCGGAGCGCACACTGCCGGCTGGCCACCGACCGCGCACTCTTTCTCTGATGACCCGCTGCGCAGCCGCGCGACTTGGGCTTCCACTACCGACCTCGGCCCAACAAGTTGCGGCTGCCCAATCTGCAGGACATGGCTTGAGAGCCGCGCTTCCTACGCTCTTGCTGCTTTCGGCGACCCGCGTCGATTTACCACGACGAGCGAGTCCGTGGCGGATGCGCTCGGCTTCTGCCATGAGCACAGCCGGGGCCTGCTTGCCGAAGCGCTGGTCCGCGAAGCTGCGGCCCCAGTCTTTGCGAGCGCAATCCGGCAGACCATGCCCCTGTTGTCCGAGCGCAGTTTCGGCGACGCCAAGTTTCAGCAGGTCTATTTTTCGGCCGCGCACGCGTGCCCGGCCTGCACGTTCGAGCGGCGCGCGGTCGGACGCCATGCAGGGCGGGTGAGTAGCGCGTTTGCCGGTTCTTCGACGTCAGACGCCCGCATTGATCACGATCACCACGCGCTGTGCATTTCGCATTTTCGATGTTTGGCACGCAACGTGGAACCAGAGCACCGCATCCTGGCGCTGGGTCGCTACCTCGCCATGCTGGAGCGTGAATCCCAGGAGATCCAGGACCTCGAATCCATCGAGTCAGCGGGTCGATTGGAACTTGAGGACGAAGACGCTGCGCCGAAGTTGCGTGACGTTCTCCGCCTAGTCGCCGAACCGTTCGGTGAGGCGACTTTCGCTCCTTCCTGCTTCGAGGATGTGCTTCCCGACTTGAGTGACCTGGCCGAATTCGTGACGTGCATGGTGGCCTGTCCTGTCTGCATCGAGGTTGAACGAGCACGCCGGAGGTGGCTTGAAACCGTTCGTCAAGGGATTCTGCCTTCCCCCGAGATGTGGCTATTCCTGCCGACGTGTGCGCATCACGTTTCCGTCGCCGCGGCGCTTGGCGAAACTGCGCTGGTGAGGGCAGTCGTCGCGCATTCGCTGCGCGTTGCGCTGGAGCAATTGCAGCAACAGTTGCGTTCCCTGGTGAGCGCGGCGGAATCGGAGGCCGAACTTGCCGCGGCTCGCGCGGTGAAATGGGGGCGACGTCGTCGCCGCAAGAAGACCGACCCGCCGATTCAACACGCGCCGCGGATCGCGCGTTGCCCCGCCTGCGAGCGGCTGGCCGTTGCCGAGCTCCAGGCCACCGCCAGGCTTCTCAAGGCGCTTCGCGTCGAAAGGCATCGCCGCAGTTTCGAGCGTGGCTATGGCTGTGCATGAAGCACCATGCGAGCGCCTATCTGCTTGAGCCCAGAGGGGTCGTTCACTCTCTGCTGGCAGCCGATCAGCGACGGCGGCTGTCCGGACTGGCGGATTTGCTCAAGCAAGACGCCAAGGACGGCGTCGTGCGGGCCATGCATCGGTTCAGCGGCTTCTCATAGCCTCGGTTGCGCCAGGACGTCGGCCACTTTTCACATCTTCTCGGAGATACCTCATGGACACCGCAATTCAATCGATCCGCGCGAGAGAAATCCTCGACTCGCGAGGCAATCCGACCGTCGAGGTCGATGTCCGACTGGAAGGGGGCGCCGTCGCCCGTGCTTCGGTTCCATCGGGAGCCTCGACCGGCGCGCATGAAGCCAAGGAACTGCGGGATGACTATGGCACGCGCTACGGAGGCAAGGGTGTGCGAAATGCGGTAACGCACATCAACCGGGCCATCGCCGACGCGCTTCTCGGCTTGGATGCGCTGGACCAGGGCGCTGTGGACCGAACGATGCTCAGGCTCGACGGTACCGCGAACAAGTCCAAGCTCGGCGGCAACGCGATCCTCGGCGTGAGCCTGGCGGTTGCGCGGGCGGCGGCCGCAGCGTCGCACCTGTCGCTGTTCAAGTATCTGGGCGGCGCATCGGCCTGCCGCCTGCCTGTTCCAATGTTCAACGTCCTCAACGGCGGCGTGCATGTGAACTGGCAGGGCACGGATATGCAAGAGTTCATGATCGCGCCCGTAGGTGCCCCCAGCTTCTCCGAAGCACTCAGATGGGGTGCCGAGATCTACCACCATCTCAAGGCGCTGATGCAGGTGCGAGGTCATTCGACCTCCGTGGGGGACGAAGGCGGATTCGCACCGGCCCTGAAGCGAAACGCCGATGCAATGGACCTGATCCTCGTTGCGATCGAGGCTGCCGGATTTCGGCCTGGCGAAGATGTCGCTCTGGCTCTCGACCCGGCGTCCACCGGCTTCTTTGGGGATGGCGTCTATCACTTGCGCACCGAAGATCGAAAAGTGACCGCCCATGAACTGGTCGCGATGTACGCCGAGTGGATTGGCAAGTATCCGATTTCCGTGCTCGAGGACGGTCTCGCCGAAGACGACTGGGACGGTTGGAGACTCCTGAACGAGGCGCTCGGCCACAAGATCGAACTCGTTGGGGACGATCTGTTCGTCACGAACGTCGAGCGGATCGCTCGTGGCATTCGCGAGAACGTGGCCAACGCGGTGCTGATCAAGCCGAACCAGATCGGCACCTTGACCGAGACGTTTGCGGCTGTGCGCATGGCCTTCGATGCGGGGTGGGGCGCCATGGTCTCGCATCGCAGTGGCGAGACCGTCGACAGCTTCATCGCCGATCTGACGGTCGCCTTGGGAACGGGTCATCTGAAGACGGGTGCGCCTTGTCGAGGCGAGCGCGTCGAGAAATACAACCAACTCCTTCGCATCGAGGAAGAACTGGGCGACTCGGCCGAATATGCGGGGCGCAAGGCATTCGTACGTTGAGAGAGAGCCGAATTTCGAGCCCGTGACTGGTCAGGCGGCGTTGAACGGATGTGACCCCATGAAGAACGATCGTCTGCCGTTTCCCGCGGCTACAGAGCTGCTGGAGCTCCTCGACGATGCGGCCATGGTCCCGGAAGTCCCTGCCGTATCGCTGCGGGCACTGCAGGAGAAGGTGTTGCAGCGCCGATTCAACCTGGCGGTGGTCGGCGAGTTCAAGCGCGGCAAGAGCACGCTGGTCAACGCATTGCTCGGTGCCGAGGTCTTGCCGATGGGAGTGCTGCCGCTCACGTCCGTCGTGACCTTGCTCGGGCATTCAAACGAACCCGGAATCGAAGTGGAGTTCGAGAGCGGTGAAGTGCGCCAAGCGGGAATCGAGGATTTAGCTTCCTACGTGACGGAGGAAGGCAACCCCGGGAACGCGAAGAACGTTCGCCAGGTGACAGTCGGCTATCCGGCGGCCTGGTTGTCGGAGGGAATTCGCCTGGTGGATACGCCTGGGTTAGGGTCGGTCCATCGTCACAACACCGAGGCGACGCGGCGCTTTCTGCCGGAGGCCGATGCCGTGATCTTCGTGGCATCCGTCGACCAACCACTTGGCAAAGCCGAACTCGACTTCATCGTTGACATCCGCCGAAACGAGGGCCGGCTCTTCTACGTTCTCAACAAGATCGATCACCTGAGCGAGAGGGAGTTGTCCGAATCGGTGAGCTTTGTGCGAAGCGTTCTGTGTGACGCTTTGGGCGCGCCGGCGACAGTATTTCCTGTGTCTGCTCGA
This sequence comes from Variovorax sp. Sphag1AA, assembly GCF_014192575.1. GTDB lineage: Bacteria > Pseudomonadota > Gammaproteobacteria > Burkholderiales > Burkholderiaceae_C > Variovorax. The sequence continues at coordinate 427,814 of NZ_JACHYC010000007.1, forward strand.
CTGGCCCTAAGAGGAGCGACGGAAGGGGACGAGAGCGCTGTTCAGAGAAGCGGACTCCCGACGTTCACCTCGGAGCTGCGCCGCTTCCTCACAGAGGAACAGTCACGGACCTGGGTCCAATCGGTGCGGCGAAGACTGGCTCGGCTCCTGGAGCGGACGCGACTTTCCGTCGAGCTCGAACTGGCAGGGCTGTCGGATCCATTGAATCTCCTCAATGCCCGGTTGGCCCACCTCGAGACGGGGAAGCGTCGCAGTTTTCAGGCGCAGTCGGAGTTCCGTGCCGTGCTGGAGGAGGCCGGCCGTGTATTCGTCAAGCAGCAGCTAGAACCCGACCTCGCCGCGTTCGGGGAGACTCTGTCAGGCCAATTGGTCGATGCGCTCGATGCTTGGCATCGCGAGTTTCGATCCGCGGGCTCCCGACGTCTTCGGGCCGGGCTCGAAGAGGGGTCTATTGCCATGGTTCGTCAACGCTTTGACCAGTGGCGCGCTCAAGAGGAGAGTGTTGTCGATGATCTATGTGATCGGTTGCGCGAGCGCGTATCCCGGGAACGCACAGAGATTGTCGATGCACTCATGTGCAGCGCTGCGGAACTCTTCAGTGTTCCCCTTTCGAGGGGGGACGGTGAACCCATCGCGACGCACGGGCCGCACTTCCAGTACAAGTTCTGGGAGCAGACCCCGAGTCTGTTCCTCATCACCGATGCGTTGGTCCGGATGCTTCCGCGCGCGCTGGGGCATCCATTGATCCTGCGCCGCGCCCAGCGGCGCGCAATCGATCTCGTGGAAATGCAGGCCGGCAGGATGCGAAGCGCCTTTGAAGCCCGCATCAGGGACAGTATCGCCCTCCTGTTTCGCGAGATGGATCTGTTCCTGCGAGCGGCCGTGCGCGACATCGACGAGGCGATCGACAGAGGCAAGGCGCTACGAGATCTGGACGAAGTCAGGCTCGGCGCGCGACTGGAGTATTTGACGGCATGCAAGGCGAGGCTGCTGTCGATCCTTTCGCGCTGTGAGGCAGCCGAGCCGTCCCCGTCGTGATTCGTAGCCGAAGCTTCTGCAAGCTCTGAGTGCCCGTCCCTAGCGATGCCCGCTTGCACCGTAGATCACGGAGCCCTATAGTGGTAACCGGAGATGGCATTCCTCCACCTTGTGAAACCGCCACACCGGCTGATGATGCCTGTGCCACCCGTTCGGGTGTCAAGGTGTGTGCGGATGAATGAACTGACCTTCTTCCTCCCTGTGATCGATTCGGATCGCAGTGCCTGAGTTGCCCGCGGCGGCAAGACTCCTCAGGCCTCCTCCCTGACTCTCGAACGATGTTCGTCGTCGCGCATCCGTGCGCGACAGGGACCAGGAGAAGCGACATGGGCATGCAGTTGGTCGACGCAGGGCGTGACGTCCCGCAAGAGTGCAACGTCGTGATCGAGATTCCGATGCTCGGCGCCCCCATCAAGTACGAGGTGGACAAGGCCACCGGCGCGGTCTTCGTGGATCGCTTCATGTCCACGGCCATGCACTACCCGTGCAACTACGGCTACATCCCCCGCACGCTCTGTCCGGACGGCGATCCGATGGACGTACTGGTGATCACGCCCGTGCCTCTGTCAACAGGTGTCGTCGTTCGCGCTCGCCCGATCGGGTTGCTCAAGATGGAGGACGAAAAGGGAGAGGACGTGAAGGTCCTCGCCGTCCCGGTGAGCGCGTCCAGCGCTCTGTACATCGCCGTCCAGGAGCCAAACGATGTTCCGGCGCTGCAGCTCCAGCAGATAGCCCACTTCTTTGAGCACTACAAGGATCTGGAGCCCGGCAAGTGGGTCAAGCTCGGCGGATGGGCTGGTGCACAAGAGGCACGTGACGAAGTCCTGCGAGCCGCTGCTGCCTACCAGGACTACCAGCGCCGCATGAGTATTTGAGGGCGAATCCTTCACCGCCCGACTACCCGTTCCACCAACCGCGAACTCGCAGGAGACACCCCCCATGATCGATTGCATCGGCAGCATTCGTGCGATGGAGATTCTCGATTCGAGAGGCAACCCCACTGTGCGGGTGAGCGTCGTTTTGGACAGCGGAGCGCGAGGAACCTCCTCCGTCCCGGCGGGCGCGTCCATCGGCGTCAACGAGGCTGCTGAACTCCGAGATGGGGACATGTTTCGCTACCGCGGCAGGGGCGTACGCAAAGCCGTCGGGAACGTCAACGACGTGTTGGCGCCTGCCTTGATGGGCATGGATGTCACCCGCCAGGTGGAGATCGACGATGCGATGAGGGAGATCGACGGCACCGCCAACCTCGAACGCATGGGCGCGAACGCAGTCCTCGCGGTGTCCCAGGCTTGCGCCGTCGCCGCTGCGGCCTCCAACGGAGTTCCGCTCTACACCTATCTCGGTGGCAAGGACGCGGTGCGATTGCCGATGCCGATGATCAACGTGATCAACGGAGGCAAGCATGCCGACAGCAGTCTCGACATGCAGGAGTTCATGATCGTGCCGATCGGAGCACCCAGCTTCTCGGAAGCGCTTCGCTATGGCGTGGAGATATTCCACGCACTCGCGCGGATCCTCGGCACGCGAGGCTACACGAGCGCAGTCGGTGACGAAGGCGGCTTCGCTCCGCTTCTGACGAGCAATGAGGAGGCCTTCGACCTCATCATGGAAGCAATCGTCGCGGCCGGCTATCGGCCCGGAGTGGACATCTGCCTCGCACTCGATGCCGCGGCGGCCTCGTTCTTCCGGGATGGCAACTATTGGCTCTCTCGGACAGGTTACCGGTCCAAAACGAGCGTGCAGCTGATCGAGCTCTACCAGCAGTGGGTCCACAAGTATCCGATCGTCTCGATCGAGGACGGGATCGCCGAGAGCGATCCGGCGGGCTTGAGAGAGCTCATGACCGCACTGGGACATCAGATCCAGATCATGGGCGACGACCTAGTCGTGACCAACCCGGAGTTCATCGCCCGAGCCATCGAACAGGGCAGCTGCAACGCTGCGCTCATCAAGCTCAACCAGATCGGCACGGTGAGCGCCGCGATCGCAGCCGTCGAGCTGTGCTGCCGTGCCCATTGGCACTATGCCGTGGCGCACCGTTCCGGCGAGACGGAGGACACCTTCATTGCGGATTTTGCGGTCGCCATGAACGCGAGTCACATCAAGACGGGCTCCGTGTGTCGGGGCGAGCGAACCGCGAAATACAACCGCCTGCTCGAGATTGAAGGGGAGCTGGGCGCCCGAGCCCTCTTCGGACACGACGCGAGGAGCCGCTGATGTTGCGAGCCATCCCTTCTGATGAGCCATCCACATCGGTCGAAGTGAAGAAGGTCGAGGACGCTCAGCGGGCGGATGAGATACCGAAGGAAGCTGGTGTGTCTGTGGAGTTCGAAAGCATCCTGTACCCTGGGCACATGAAATCGGGCAAAGAACCGCGCGACGCGCCGGAGTTCTTCCACGACCTCAACCTCGATCAGATCGTGCAGTCGATCACGGCGGAATGGCAGGAATACGACCTCGGGCCATTCTTCTACTTCAAGCTGGACGACCTTGCCACGATCACCTATCGACAGGAGATCATGAAGGACCTGCAGTCCGAGTCGCTCATGCAAGCGGTCAGGGCTTTCGGTCAAAAAATGCGTTCGGTGCGCGAGCTTCTGACGCAGATGGGAAAGTTGCACTACAGGTACGAGAAGGAGCGATGGTTCGTGAGAGCCGTCCAAGCCTATGGCCTCGCCGTGGAAGAGTTTGCGCGGGCGCTATCGACGCTTGAGTTCTGCTCGGACGGCATGCGGACGTTCCACGAATACCTTGCTGGCTATGCAGTGAGCGACGCCTACCGGTCCCTTGTCGTTGAGGCGGGCGAGGTCATCAAGGGTCTCTCCGCCATCCAGTACACGCTCTTGATCCGGGGACTCACGGTGACGGTGCGGAACTACGATGCCGAGCCTGACTACAGCGCTGAGGTGGAACACACCTTCGAGAAATTCCGGCGAGGTGCGGTGAAGGACTATCGGGCCAAGTTTTCGAGCTGGGTAGGTCTGAACCACATCGAGGCCCAGGTCCTCGATCAGGTCGCCCTGCTGAATCCGGCGGCTTTCGGGGCTTTGGACGGGTTCTGGTCCGGACATCAGGACTACCTTGATCCGGTGCTTTCCCGGTTCGATCGAGAGATCCACTTCTATGTCTCCTACCTCTCTTACATCGCCCGGTTTCGCCAGGCGGGCCTGAGCCTTTGCTACCCGAGTCTGAGTCGAGACAATGAAATCGTCAGTCGGGAGTCGTTCGATCTTGCATTGGCCGGGAAGCTCATCAAGGAGCAGAAGCAGATCGTGTGCAACGATTTCGAGCTGCATGGCTCAGAGCGCGTGCTGGTTGTCTCCGGGCCGAACAACGGCGGAAAGACGACCCTTGCTCGCACGTTCGGACAGTTGCACTACCTGGCATGCCTGGGCTGCCAGGTCCCCGGAACGGAGGCGAAGCTCCTCTTCTTCGATCGGCTCTTCACGCACTTCGAGCGAGCCGAAGACATCCGGAACTTGCGAGGGAAGCTCCAGGACGACCTGGTCCGAATCCATCGGATTCTGCAGAACGCTACGCCCGACAGCCTCGTGATCATGAACGAGATCTTCTCGTCGACCACGCTCAAGGATGCCGTCTACCTTGGGCGCAAGGTGTTCGAGAGCATCTCTCGCCTCGATCTGGTCGCCGTGTGCGTCACGTTCCTCGACGAACTTGCGGCCTTTGACTTCAAGACGGTGAGCATGGTCAGTACCGTGGACCCTGACGACGTATCGATCCGGACTTACAAGCTCGAGCGGCGGCCGGCGGACGGTCTTTCCTACGCGCTGGCGATTGCACAGAAATACGGCGTGACGTTCGAACGCCTCAAGAAGCGGGTGATGCCATGAAAGCGCTCCTCATGCATGCCGAGCAGGATTTCGATCCCGAACAGAGTCCGCCAGCGAACGAGGCCGAGCTGATCCAGGATCTCGAGCTCTCGACGTTGTTGAGCGCGATGGCCGGCGAAGATCCGTTCCTGCTGAACGTGTCGCGCAAGGCGCTCGTCTGCTCTGCGCAGAATGACATTGGAACCATCATCTATCGGCAGGAGGTCCTGTTTGATGCGGCCAGGAACCCCGCCTTGGTTCGAGAGCTCTACGAGCTCGCGATCGAAGCCATCGAGGGCAAGAGGAAGTCGCACTTCGGCGTCTTCAGCAACTACCCGAGCGGGATCCTCAGCGGCGCGATCGATGTGATGGTGATGTTCATGGGCGTGCTCACCAGGCTGAGGGTCATGTCCGAGGCGTATTCCAAGCGCTTCCGCTCGCGCGGCTTCAGGAAGCTCTTCGCGATGATCGAGCGGGAGTTCAGCGACGAGTATTTCGTGGAGGTCCAAAGGCATCTGCGCGAGCTCAAGTTCAACTCGGGCGTCCTGATCAGCGCGCGATTGGGCGACGGGAATCAAGGGGTGGACCATGTGTTGAGGCACCCTCGCGGCAGGCCTCCCAACTGGTTCGAGCGGCTGCTGGGTAAGGGCGGACCGGCCTTCAGTTTTCAGCTGGCCGAGCGGGATGAGGGCGGGGCGAGGATTCTCTCCGAGATACGGGACCGTGGAATCACCCTGGTCGCGAACGCGATGGCCCAGTCGATGGACCACATCCTGAGCTTCTTCGAGATGCTTCGAACCGAGGTGGGCTTCTACGTGTGCTGCCTCAACCTGCGTGACAGGATGGAAACGATGGGGGCCGTGACGTGCCTTCCCGAACCGCACGCGGCTGGCTCGCGCGAGCTGTCCTTCGAAGACCTCTATGACGTGTGCCTCGCGCTGAACATGGGCAAGGCGATCGTCGGCAACACCCTCGACACGGATCACAAGAGCCTCTTCGTGATCACCGGCGCGAACCAAGGTGGGAAGTCGAGTTTCCTGCGCAGCATCGGTCTCGCTCAGGTGATGATGCAGTCCGGCATGTTCGTCGCAGGTCGAGCATTCGCCGCGGAACTGTGCTCAGGGGTCTTCACCCACTACAAGCGGGAGGAGGACGCCACGATGAACAGCGGCAAGCTCGACGAGGAGCTCGTCAGAATGAGCGCCATTGCAGACGCCGTCCATACCGGTGCGCTGGTGCTCTTCAACGAATCCTTCGCATCGACGAATGAGCGCGAAGGCTCCGAGGTCGCCCGGCAGATCGTGAACGCGTTGCTCGATCGCTATGTCAAGGTGTTCTATGTGACGCACATGTTCGAACTCGCCAATGGGTTCTTCGTTCAGGCAAGAAGCGACGCCATCTTCCTGCGGGCGGAGCGGCGTGACGACGGCAGTCGATCCTTCAAGCTCTCCGAAGGGGAGCCGCTGGCGACGAGTCACGGGGAGGATCTCTACGAAGAGATCTTCGAACGGGAATCGAGTGCCGAGGAACCGGCGGCGGTGCCCTGATATGCCGTCGATCGGGGGACAGTCGGACCGCTGATTGCCGCGTAAGCTACAAGCCGGGGCCCGAAAGGCAGATGCCGTCCCCGCTGGCCTCGGTGACATCGCAATCGGATTCGCTTTGCGTCTGATCGTAGATCGCCGCACCTTCCACAAAGCGGACGACATGCCATGACGAGGCGACTCCTTGGGGAACGCTGCCACTGATGGCGAGCATCGTCAGCGCCCATGCGCCAAGGGCAACGAGCAGCTGCGTGTTTTCTTGAAGCCAGTCGCGAAAGGTTGGCTCAGGCGGTAGGTTTCGCACGGTCAGCATCACGCGCCTCCGCTGCGTGACATCCGGCGGCCGAAGATGATTCGTTGACTACGTGGCATCGGTCGTATTCCTCTCGAACTTGCGAGGTTGACCGATGAGCGAGGGTGTATGTGCGCGGACACCTACAGCCCCCGACATCAGTCAGTAGGTGTAGGCATCATCAGCCGCACCAATTTGCGGCGGTTCATGGAGGAATGCCATCTCCAGTCAGAGGAGGGTACCACCCCGCCACAGTGTTCGCCATAGGGCTCACTACTTGCGAGCGGGTCCTTGATGTCCTCATGCCAGACCCCTATAGTCATCGGTGGAGATGGCATTCCTCCGCATTCCAAACCGCCGCCCCGGCTGATGATGCCTACATGACCCGTGACTGGGTGTGTAGGTACGCGCGGAGAGTTCTCCTCTTGCGTTGAGCGTCAGGATGCCAGCCTAGCTGGCGTCTTCATCGCGGCGAATCAGCGCGCAGGTCTTCGCATTCCTTCCTCCGGTCCTAACAACCGCGCAGGGCGCGGTGCTGGGAAAGAGAATGAACGAACGTGTTTCGAGCATGTCCGCGGTTGCAAAGGACCATCGCGGTCAGTCGCGGCTCTATCGATCGATGGTGGAGCTTCTCGACCAAGCGGGTGTTCGGGTCGACGGGCCCGATCCCTGGGATCTTCAGCTCAAGGATCCTTCGCTCCCCGAACGCGTTTTCACGCATGGCGGCCTGGGCCTCGGCGAGGCCTACATGGATGGTCATTGGGATGCCCGGCAACTCGACGGGTTCTTCTTTCGCGTTCTGCGGGCGCGCCTGGACCAGGAGGTCAGACCGCTTCGGTTGGCACTTCACGCACTTCGCATGCGCCTGTTCAACCTTCAAGGCTTCGAGCGCGCTTGGACGGTGGGAAAGGCTCACTATGACATCGGCAACGATTTCTACGAGGCGATGCTCGACCCGAGGATGACCTATAGCTGCGGGTACTGGGATCACGCGTCCAACCTCGCGGAGGCGCAAGAGGCAAAGCTCGATCTGATCTGCAGGAAGCTGCGCCTGCATCCAGGAATGCGGCTACTGGACATCGGGTGCGGCTGGGGAAGCCTGATGGGCTTCGCAGCGGAGCGCTATGGCGTGGAATGCGTCGGTGTCACTGTCTCGAAGGAGCAAGCCGCTTGGGCGTCCGCGAGGTATGCGGCGCTACCTGTCGAGATCAGGCTGCAGGACTATCGGTCCCTGGACGAGCCGTTCGATTGCATCGCGAGCGTTGGCATGTTCGAGCACGTGGGTCGCAGGAATCACCGGGAGTACATGGAAGTCGCTCACCGATGCCTTGCGGATGACGGGCTATTTCTCCTGCACACCATCGGGAAGAATATGCGCGACACGATTTCGGATGCGTGGATCGACAAGTACATCTTCCCGAATGGCGATCTGCCATCGGTAGGGCAAATCGGCGACGCGGTCGACGGCCTCTTCGTTGTGGAGGATCTTCACAACTTCGGAGCTGACTACGACAAGACCTTGATGGCCTGGTGCGCGAATTTCGAGGCGGCATGGCCGCGCTTCGAGCAACGCATGGGGGAGCGGTTCCGGCGGATGTGGCGGTACTACCTCCTGTCGTGTGCGGGGGCGTTTCGCGCGCGGGACCTCCAGCTCTGGCAATGGGTGCTGTCGAAGAAGGGCCTGATCGGCGGCTACAGGCGCCCGGAGGCATCGTCGTAGCTGTGCATCGAGCGTGCCCTTCGCGGCCAGGAAGGGCCGCCGCGAAGCGGGCATTCACGGCCGCAAGGTTGCCGCCACCCGCTGCGGGTTGGTGAGGAGGTCCAGCGCGTCGCTGATGTTCCGAACTACGACATCGGCCGCGAACAGTGTTTCGGGCGCAGCGCCTTCACTTTGAACAACCGCGATACCAAGAGCTGCGACCTCCAACATCAGTTTGTCGTTCCGACCATTCCCGATGCAGACGGAATGCTCTGCGCCGAGATGATTGACGTAGTCGCGCTTCGCAATCTGCTGGTTCTGTGATTCAAGGATGATCAACTCGCACGCCACGTCCGCCATCTCCGCTCGCGCGCGGCCGAAGATGTCGCCGGTTACCACGTGGATCTGGAGACATTCGGCCAGATGGTTGAGCCGGTAGCGCACGCCGTTGATCAGCACGCCATCGCAGGCGAGGGTGCCATTGAAGTCCAGCACCACGTGATTCAAGCGCAACGACGGCGAGTTCGGGATGTCAATGAGAATCATGGGCACCTCGTCTCAGCGATCAAGCATCGGCTCTTTGTTCACCGCCCGCCAGCTCATGATGAGCAATACGAGACGGACCCACACGAAGACTGTGGCAGCGGACCAGATCAACAACTCGGATGTCTCCAGCGACAGTTGCTGATACTTGAAAAACAGCCCAAGCCACACAAAGAGGAGGCCGACATGTGCGGTCGTCCAAAGAGCGAGCCGCTTGAGGATGCGGGAACGTTCCTGCTCCAATGCGAAGTTCTGACTTGGAACGGCGCCGAGCCTCATGATGCAGACCCTCCCCGGAGGGAAACCTGCCCGAACGTGGGACGGCGGGAAAGGTCGGGGAGCGAATGCTTCGGAGGTGCACCGTCGCTGAGAAGTGGGCAGGCGTTGGGGGACGTGCCACCTGGACCGTCCGTCGAGTCAGAGATCCGTGGTTTGGAGAAATGCTTCATGCGTTGCGCAGTCAAAGTTGACCACCCGAGCATGAGACTGACCATTCCGAACGAACGCCCACAGTCCCGTACTCGGGAAACCGTAGGCATCATCAGCGTCACCCATTCAGGTGCCGCGGTTCATGGAGGAATGCCATCTCCAGCGCAGAAAGCTTAGCACGGCGTTTTTGCATGCTCAATCCTTGAATGCTCGCGTGATTCACTGCGAGGACCGCGCGAAGCGTGTCCTTTGCCGGAACCGCAGCAAGCGGATCAAAGGAGCTCCAGCCTCCGCGTTTGGGTAATCGTCGTTGTCCACGAGCGTGAGTCAACAGCGCATCGCCTGATGCGCGTCACGACCACGTCATCAATCCCGCCCCTGGATAAGATACACTGAGAATGTAACGGTCGCTACACGACAAAAGATGCAGACAAACAACTCCGCCTGGCTTCTTCTGACCTACAAGGTTCCGAGCGAACCGTCGAAGGTGCGAGTAGCCATCTGGCGTCGTATCCGTAGCCTGGGGGCGGTGTATATCCAGAACAGCATCTGCGTGCTTCCCGCGAGTACTGAGCACCAGCGTCAGTTCCGGATGGTCCAAAGCGAGATCGAACGTGGCGGCGGCGAAGCGGTCATCTTCGAGACGCTCGCGTTGGATGCCAAGCAGGAGGCACGTGTTGTTGCCTATTTCAAGCATGACCGCGAGCAGGACTACGAGGAGTTCCTGGACAAATGCGCCGACTACAAGAAGGAAGTCGCGAAAGAGGTTGACGCGGACCACTACACGTTTGCGGAACTCAAGGAAAACGACGAGGACCTCAAGAAGCTCAAGAATTGGCTGGAGCGCATCAAGACGTTGGATTTCTACGGCGCGCCTGCCCGAGAAACTGCCGAGAAGCAGTTGGCGGAGTGTGAGGCGCTCTTGGACGCCTACGCGGCAGAGGTCTTCGAGCGCGAGCAAAACTCAAAGGCTCCGCTCAAGGGGAATCCGCGCATCAGTGCCCGTACGACGCCAGCCGCAAAGAAGGCTGCCCGCAAGACGGCTCGCAAGAAGACGTGATTTTCGGTAGCGCCACTTCCAGTTTGGCGAGTGCGCAACGCGAGCCAAGACGGGTGGCATGAAGGGGAGCATCGCTACTGCGTCGCCTTCCTGAAGAAGGCTATCTTGCATTCGTCGAGGACAAAGGCTGCGGCAATGACTGATGCCAGCAAGAGGAATAACGAGGTCCCCGATACGGGCTCAGCCAACAGTCCGAAGTACGCCATGAGTGACGCGATGACTGCGTTGCCGATGGTGGCAGCGGCAACCCACATGCTTGGAGCCGACGACCAAAGCCGGCCGCGGACACGGGTCAAGTAGATCGTCGCCTGCGCCGAGTAGATCAGGTAGACGAAGGTCAACGTCTGGGTCTGAGGGATCGACATGGCCCATACGTCGCGCGCGACCCAAACGACAGCGAACCCCAAAATCAGCCATCCTGCGGCGAGAATGCCTGCGATATTTCCAATGGCGTTGATGCTCCATTTCTCCGGTGCCTGCGAGACCCCGGCGCGATCGGTGGCGAGCGTGATGGTGACGACATCGTTTAGGACGACGAGCACGGCAATCAACGCTAGAGATGTCACGAAAAATCCAGTGATCATGTAGCCGAAGGTGAGCAGCACGGCCAGCTCGATCGTCCGCGCGATCTTGGTGATCGTCCAGGTCAACATCCTTCGGTAGACCCGTCGACCGCTGCTGATGACGGCGATCAAGTCGTGCAATCCCGGCCGCGTGAGCACGACCTGGGCGGAGCCCTTTGCCACGTCGGTCGCGCTGCTGACGGCAATGCCGACCTCGGCCTGTTTCAGCGCGGGGGCGTCGTTCACGCCGTCGCCCGTCATGCCCACGACATGGCCGGCTTGCTGGAGCTTCTGCACCAGCTGGAATTTCTCTTGCGGATAGCAGTGGGCGAAGCCATCGAAACTGAGCGGATCTTCCGCTTGTGAGATGCCATCGCCAAGGCGCTCGCCTAGACCGACTTGCCGAGCGATGGCCCGTGCGGTGGCCACGGTGTCCCCGCTGATCATCAGGACGCGCACGCCGAGTCGGCGCACCGCCTGAACGAGTGCAGGCGCGTCCTCGCACAGTGTGTCTGCGAATGCCATCAGTCCCCGGATGACAAGGCCGCCCTCGGGTCCGGCCGCAACGACCAGAACGCGGGCACCTGTCGAGGCGAGCTCCTCCACGCGTCGGTCCAATCCGTCGTTCAGTTCGGCGATCTGCGATACGGCAGGTGGCGATCCGAGGACGACCCGAATGGTTTGCCCGCCGCGGCGTACATAGGCTTCCGCTCGTTTCAGCGCTGGATCGAAGGGGACGAGCTGCAAGCGTTCAAGGGATCGCAGCCCGCGCTGTCCGAGCGCCGCGAGGATGCTCAACTCCAGTTGCCCCTGCGATGCTTCATCACATGCAGCGGCCGCCCACATCAGCACGTCGGATTCGGTGTCGGCCTCCAGGATAGGAACCAGGGCTGAGATGACCTGCCGGTTGTGAGTCAGTGTGCCTGTCTTGTCGATGCACAGCACGTCCATCGTTGCCGCTTCCTGAACTGCAGACAGGCCGGTTACGAGAACGCCATCTTGAGCGAGTGTGCGGGCCTCCACCGCGTTGGCCACGGTAAATGCCGCGGGCATCGTCACCGGGACTGTTGCAATCACTAGCACGAGCGGAAAGGGGATCAACGCGACCAGATCGGCGCCGGTCCATAGGGCGAACACCACCAGCAGTGCAGCCAATAGGGCGTCGATGGTGACCAAGCGTCGAACGACGGCGAAGAGGAGTTGATCGAGGTGACCAGCAGACCGCGCGGAACGCACGAGCTCGGCGGTCCGTCCGTAGTAGCTCTTGGCTCCGGTTGCAGCCGCAGTGGCGGTCGCCTGTCCACTGCGAACCGTGGATGCAGAGTAGATGACTTCGCCCACGCTGCGGGCTACGACAGCGGACTCGCCAGTCAGCGCAGACTGATCCAGCTCAACGGTTCCCTCGGCGATTGTGCAATCGGCGGGAACCAGGTCGCCCGGACCGAGGTGTATTTCATCGCCAGGAACCAGTTCTCGCGCGGGGACGATCCGCCACGTGCCATCGCGGCGAGCGCTCGCGTTCACCCTCAGCCGGCTGCGCAGGAGGTCCAACACGCGTTGCGCCCGACGCTCCTGGACGCCACCTACACCTGCGCTGAAGAGCAACCAGATCCCGATCAGGAGCGGCTCATTCAATTTGCCCAGCAGGACTTCGAGAATGAGGGCGATTTCCAGCGTCCAGGGGATGGGTCCCCATAGCCGCTTGAGAACACCCCTCGCCAGGCTCGCTCGCGCCTCCGGAATTTCATTGAAGCCGTACCGTCGCAGCCGCGCCTGAGCTTCTGCTTCGGACAATCCGGTCTGCCTTGCCGCATCAAGCGTTGTCGTGTCACGTTGTGCTGCTGCCATGATGTCCAAAGCCTCCCGCACAAGATCTTTGTAATGCCAATCGCATTTGCCAAGCAACGCCCACTGGCGGGGATCACTGCACCGTAGTTAGCCTGTACCTTGTCAGAGAATCTCCGATGGGGTTCGTGGCCCCGCGTCGATCACAGTCTTCGATAGCGCCTTCAATTCCCCATCGAGTTCATAGATGACCGGAGTACCGTTGGAGATCTCAAGATTCGCGACTCGGTCGCCGTCCAGGTTTTCAATGATCCCGACGAGCGCTCTGAGTGCATTGCCATGACCGACCATCAGCACGTGTTGCCCTTCGTCAAGCAGGGGTGCCACGGCCTCAGTCCATGCCTCTTGCACGCGTTCCATGGTCTGTAGCAGCGACTCGCCCCGCAAAGCAAGGCTCACGTCCAGTCCCGAGTAGCGCTCATCGACCGGAATCAGGCTGGAGGCTCGCTCGTCCATGGAAGGCGGAACGGCGCTCGCCGAACGCCGCCACTGCCTGACCTGTGCTTCGCCGAAGTCACGGACAGCATCGCGATGAAGGAGTCCCGAGGCCGCCGTAGTGGCGTTCGTTCAAGCGCCAATCCAATCGCTGGGGAATCCAGAATCGCTGCATCTCATCGAGAGTCACCCATAGGGAGTGCACACAACGTCGCAACACCGAAGTAAAGGCGACGTCGACCTCGACGCCGGCATCGCGCATTGCTCGGCCCGCGTGACGCATCTGCGTCTGCCCCAGGGTTGTCAGCTCGACATCCGCCCAGCCGGTAAAGCGCTGCTCGCGGTTCCATTCGGACTCGCCATGGCGCAGCAGGACAAGACGACCGGACATGGCGAAGTCGTCAGCGGGCTGCGCGCCTGCTGGCGCTGATAGCCAGGAGGGCGGTCAGCCCGACGCTCAAGATGGCGACCTTCTCGGAAGACGGAAGGGCAACGGTCGGGCCAAAGAACCAGATGGCCGCGACCCAGACGACGATGCCGGCGGCCAACCAGCCGTCGTCGATGAACAGGGAAACGGCCTCGTTCATGATCAGCCGCAAGGTGCTTTCTTTGGGCTGAGGGGCGCTCGCCGCGGGGGGCTTCTGCTTCTGGATGATGGCAGCCACACGTGCAGCGGCCGACTTCCCGAGCCGACGGCACAGCAATACGAGCCCCAGGGAGGCGATGAGGAACAGCGCGATCAGTGCAAGGATGGCCCAGTCCTCGCCAGGCCACTCCATGCCGAGACCTTCTCCGACCCAGAAGGTACCGAAGGCCGCCAACAGCACGCCGACGCCGAACTTGAGCGCGTTCTCCGGGACGTTTGCGAGCGGGCGGTGCAGGAACAGGCCAAGGACGACCACGGTCAAAAGTGCCAGACCTGCGCCGACGATGGCCGGAACCAGCGCGCCACCGGCACCGATCGCGATAACGATGAACACGACTTCGATGCCTTCGAGCATGATGATCTTGAAGGAGGTCGTGAAGGCCAAGGTATCGATCGACCGACCAACGGAACGGGCCTGCCGTCGCAGGGTGGCCGTCTCTTCCTCGAAGGCTTTGGCCTCGTCGTGCAGCGCCAGCACGCCAGCAGCGCGAAGAACGGCTTTTCTGAGCCAGCGCAGTCCGAAGAGCAGCAAGAGCGTGCCAACGACAAGTTGGACGGTTTGCAGGGGGATGCGCATCAGCGCTGGCCCGAGGGCTGCTATGAGGGCGAGCAGCACGGCCAGGGCTGCGCCAGTGCCGAGCAACGCCGAGCGCCAGCCGCGCACGATGCCCACCGCGAGCACGATGGTCAGCGCCTCGACGAATTCCACCATCGACGCCATGAAGGCTGCGAGGACAATGGGTGCAATTGAAGTCCAGTTCATTTCATTGAGTCCTTTTCCTTTGTTGCTACGCATGTGCGTGGTCAGGGCCAGTCGGTGGGTTGCCTCGATCCAGGAGTACCCGGCTCGGTAGCCCGACCAAGGCAAGCACAGGCAGAGGTGAGGCCGAGATGCGAGAGGTCTTTATCGCCGGCCTCCCGAGATCAAGGCCCACGTGCCTGCTGCCATCAACACGGCGGCCAATGCGAATCCGACCACCGGGGACAGTGCTGTCCACACAGTCCCGACCGTTGCGCTCGAGACGAACTTGGCGACGCCATTCACCGTGCCCAATGCTCCGTAGCTGAGCGCCAGCGTGTCGGTATCCACCATCTCGGCGGTGACTGTGGACTCCAGCGCTTCCTGGACCGCGATGTACAGGCCTGCGATGAAGAAGATGCCCGCGAGCTGCGGCACGCTGTCGACTTGCAGCCAGAACGCCAGTGCAGTCAACATGGCGGTCAAGGCGCCGAGGACGTAGCCGGCAATCAGCACGCGGGCATGGCCTGCCCGGTCAGCCAGATAGCCAATCGGATACGAAATGACGACCTGGACCACGTTTCGCCACACGTAGAGCAGACCCGCCACCTGGGCGGCTTTCACTACGCCGAGCCGTGGAGTGAGCAACGTGGTCGCAGCCAGGATCAGCAAGCTGTGCGAGAAGTCCCCAACGCCAAAGATCCCCACTGCGGCTAAATAGCGCTTGAATCGCGCCGGTAGCGCTCTCAGCGTGCCGAAGAACTTCATCGCCGGATTGGTGGAGTGTTCCGGGTCGCGGACTAGCGCGAGAAAGGCCACGACGGCCATGGCGCCAGGGATCACTGACAACCACAGCACGAGGCGGAAAGGGCCCGCGGGGCTGTCCCAAGGTAGTGCCTGCGCCCAACCCAGGAGTGCAACACCGAGCAGCGGTCCCGCGACTGCCCCCACAGTATCGGCCGCGCGATGGAATCCAAACGCGCGGCCGCGGGTCTCGGGGGACACCGCCTGGATGACGATGGCATCGCGCAGCGGGCCTCTCAGTCCCTTGCCGAACCACGACACGATTCGTCCCAGCATGAGCAAAGGCCAGCCCGCTGCCAGTGCGATGAGTCCTTGGCCGACCGGCGTGAGGGCGTAGCCGACAAGCACCAGCAGCTTGCGGTGGCCGACCTTGTCGGCGATATACCCCGAGAGCATCTTGGTGAAGGCCGCCACGGCATCGGCGATGCCTTCGATGATCCCCAGGACTGCAGCCGGAATGCCTAATACCGCCAGAAAGCCAGGCAGGATCACCGAGGTCGTTTCGTAGCAAAAGTCGCCGAGTGCACTGGTCAATCCGGCGCCCGCGACCGTTCGATTCAGCCATCCCGCAGGCCGCTCCTGCATGGACTCTTCTCGGCGACCGGGATCGAAGAGCTCCCCCTCGAACCTATCCATGACCTGGTCCCGTCGCCTGCGTAGCCGGCCGGAGGGAGCGCGTTGTGCAAGTGTGGGCAACCACATGGTCGCTTCTCCCGTTCAAGGCGACACCTCAAAGCTGGCCATCACTGGGTAGTGGTCGGACGCCATGTCGGTCAGCGGTGTGCGGATGACTCGATACGAACTGGCATGCGCCGCAAGCGCTGGCGAGGCCAGGACGTAGTCGCATCGCATCGTCGCGAACGCGGTGCCGACGAAACCTGTGGTGGGTACTGTCGGCGCATCGTTGCCGCCAAGGGCGTGGCCGACGTCCACCCAGCCGGCCGCTTCGAGGTGCCCGAGGACGCTTCGATCGGCGGTTTTCAGGTCATCCGCGAGGTAGCGGGCTCGATGGTGTAGCGCCAGTTCGTCGAAGCCCACGGGTTCGAGATCGTGCGGAGACGCCGAGTTGAAGTCTCCCGTCAGGAGGCTCCATGCATTGGGTGCGGCCTGCACCGCGAGATAGGCGGCTTCCCGCCGTCGTACCGCCGGTCCGTTGGGACAGAGGTGTGCGCTCAGGAGCGTGAGCACGCGGTCGCTGTTCGGTAGTGCCACCTTCAAGGTGGCCAAGGCGTGATGAAAGTTTGCGCCGTCGGCATCGAAACTGATGGGCCGCAAGGGCTCCCGGATGAATATCGCGACGTGCTGACCTGTTCGGGGTGCGGGAGCGAGAAAGCCGCGCATGCCGAGACGGCGTTCGGTCTCGAAGAGCCACGCGCTGCCGTTGAGATCGAAGGCCTTGGCCTCCTGCATCAGGAACACGTTGGGTCGCAGTTCGTTGACCAACTCGATCTGCGCCAGCGCGCGCCGATCTTCATTGCCGTCGCGACCGCCGAACAGGGTGTTGTAGGTGAGGGCTTTCAATTTCATCGTTCGGCACTTGGACGGTGGCTTTCTTGGTCGTTGGTGCAGACCGCATGGCGGCGGCAGGTTCGTTCAAGGTCGTGCCGCGCGCGGTCTGCTGGCGCGAGACCTCGTTGGCGTGCGCCTCCGACAGCGCCCATGCGCACCTTGCTTGGCTCGGGCAGGATCTTGTAGGTGAGAAGCGGCCAGGTGATGGTATTTGATTGATTCATCTTAGATGTAGCAGTCGTTACATAACAACTGTACATTGCGATCCTGTGGCGTGCAACAAGATCTCCCCACGACGGGGCGAAGACGGGTCGTCGTTCTCTTCTTCGATTCCGCGACTTCGAACGGTCGAGCGTTGGCGAATTCGGGACCAGGTACGCCATCAGACGATGCGGCGCGATTGGACGTGCAGCACGCCGAACCGGCCCTCGAAAGCATCGGGTGGTCAACGCGTCGGGCGCCTTCGTGGCGAAATAGACTGCAGCCAGAAGGCGACGGCGCGCGTCGCTACGTCAGGTCGGCGCCATAGCCTCGGTCGCCCCATATTCGGCGCACAAGGCCATGAATTTCCGGTAGTCGAATCCGGCTTCGCCGTGTACGTCGATCAGCTCGCAGCGCGCCGCTGCCTCGAGGGCTGCCCTGGAGACCATGACGGAGTCACCGCCCTCCGCCGAAGGCGTCACCCACGGCTCAAGCGAACGCGATTTCATCAGTCGCGACAACGCCCCCATCCGGCTGATCGCAGCATGAGATCGATGGGGTTCCTTGCCGAAGTGCCGAGCAGCAACAAAAAGCGCCAAGTCGGAGTTGTCGCCCTCCGGGTCGCGGCGCGATTCGACTTTCTTGGACAGGGTTGAAGGTCCTCGCCAGTGAAGACTTGCGAGTTGACGCGGAGCAGCCACTCGGCGCGCCTCAGGAGCGTCCGCGACCGATGCAGCGGCATTGAAGCTCAGGCTTGTCTGCTCTGCAACGAAAGCGGCTGGTACTGAGGGTAGGGCGGAATTTCTGCTCGGTGCTCAATCTGGGTCTTGGCAGTAGCGGAAGTGGCGGCTGCTCGAAAGCGGACCATGGGCCGACGCGACAACTGGTGCCCTGATTGACCACAGTCCTCAGTGGGCGACTAAGGCCGGCGTTCCCTGCGCGAGTCGGAAGCTGGATTGTCAGTCAGACCTACGCGAGCGCGGCCTATCTGCCTAGCTCAGGCTCTCGAGCACCCTCGGGGAATCCCTGATGTTCTCTTCCGAACGAATTCCTGTACATTTCCGTTATCGTTCACGGGATCGTTAACGAAAGGAAGGCAGACAATGGATAGAGAACAGTCATTAGCTCGGCTGCGCACCACGCTTGCGGCGGGCCAAGCACTAGTGGGAGCAGGCGCAGGCACCGGACTTTCCGCCAAGTGTGCGGAGGCAGGGGGCGTCGATCTGATCATCATTTACAACTCCGGCCGCTACCGAATGGCAGGACGCGGCTCGATGGCCGGGCTGATGCCCTACGGCGACGCAAACGCAATCGTGATGGATATGGCCGGCGAAGTGCTCCCCGTTGTGAAACACACACCGGTACTGGCGGGCGTCTGCGGAACGGATCCGTTCCGATTGATGCCGGTGTTCCTCAAGCAAGTTCGCGATGCCGGCTTTAGCGGCGTCCAGAACTTCCCGACCGTCGGGCTGTTCGACGG
This sequence comes from Variovorax sp. Sphag1AA, assembly GCF_014192575.1. Taxonomy (GTDB): domain Bacteria; phylum Pseudomonadota; class Gammaproteobacteria; order Burkholderiales; family Burkholderiaceae_C; genus Variovorax. Next base: position 446,474 of record NZ_JACHYC010000007.1, read on the forward strand.
GAAGATCAGGCGCGACCTCGAGACGACGGGCATGGGCTACGGCCTAGAGGTGGACATGATTGCGCAGGCCCACCGCCTCGGGCTTCTGACCTGCCCGTACGTATTCAATCCCGACGAAGCAGTCGCCATGGCCCGTGCAGGCGCGGATCTGCTCGTTGCGCATATGGGCCTCACCAGCAAGGGGACCATTGGTGCAACCAATGCGATGGAACTCACCGAAGCCGCGCAACGGGTCCAGGAAATCCACGACGCCGCCAAGCGCGTGTGCTCCGACGTCATCGTGATCTGTCACGGCGGCCCCATCTCCGAGCCCGACGACGCGCATTGGCTGATGGAGAACACAACCGGCATTTCCGGCTTCTTTGGCGCCTCCAGCATGGAACGCATCCCCACAGAGGTCGCCATCACGACCCAGGCTCGCAAGTTCAAGGAACTTCGCACGGCTGTGGCCGCCTGAATTTCACCGTCTCACACTCAATTTTCGGAGTCAACAATGCGATTCAAAGACAAGACTGTCATCGTGACGGGTGCCGCACGCGGCCTGGCCGAAACCACCGCTCGGCTTCTCGCCGCCGAAGGCGCCAATCTCGTCGCCGCGGACATCAACCTAGCCCGGTTGAACGACGTCGTCGGCTCGATCAACCAAGCCGGCGCAGGCAAGGCGACGGCCGTAGAAGTCGACGTGACCTCCAAATCCATGATCCAGAACATGGTCGACGTTGCGGTGCGCAAGCACGGTCGGGTGGACGCCATCGTGAACATCGGCGCGGGCTATGCGCCCTACAGGGGACTCGTCGAGACGTCTGAAGAGGAATGGGAGCGCATCATCGACTCCAACCTCAAGAGCATCTTTCTTTGCTGCCAAGCGGTCCTGCCGGTCATGCTTGACCAACGCTATGGGCGCATCGTGAACATCTCCTCGCTCGCCGCGCGGACCTACAGTCACTTCCTGGGGGCCCACTACGCAGCGGCCAAGGCAGGAGTTCTGGGCCTCACGCGCCACATTGCACACGAGTACGGCCCTCGCGGAATCTGCGCGAATGCCGTCTGTCCGACAGCCTTCTACGGAGAACGGCTGAGCGAGATCATGACGCCCGAGAAGGAGCAGGCCCTGATCAATGCCATTCCGCTGCGCCGGATCCCCACGGCGGAAGACATTGCGCCAGCCATCGCCTTCTTGGCCTCCGACGATGCCGTCTTCGTGTCCGGCGTCTCGCTGGACGTGAACGGCGCCCAGGTTACCTCCTGAGAAAGGCCAAGCGATGAAAAAGATCCGAGTCGCGGTGATCGGGCCGGGGCGCATCTCCCGAGCCCACCTGAATGCGATCAGGAAAAACGCCGACGTGGCGAAACTCTCCTACGTCGTCGGCCTTGCGCATGAGCAGGAGCGTACTGCCGCCTTGGCCAAGGAGTTTGGGGCTGACCAGGCGAGTGACAACCTGGCGCTCACCTTGTCCGACCCCGAACTCGACGCCGTCGTCCTCACGGTTCCCAATCACCTGCATCGGGAGGTCGCGATTCAAGCCATGCGGGCAGGCAAGCATGTGCTGGTCGAAAAGCCTCTGGCCAACTCGCTGGAGGACGCAGACGCCATGATTGCCGAGGCCAACGCTTCGGGGCGCGTGCTGATGGTTGCGCAGTGCAGACGCTTCTTCGCCGGCGCCGCGCAGGCGCAAAAGCGAGTTCGAGAACTTGGGCGGCCTCTGGACATTACGCACGTGCTGGGTGTCTTCGTCGACGATGCCAAGGTGGACTGGTGGCGTTCGGCGGCTAAAGCTGGGGGGCTGGCCCTTGGGCTCAACGGTCCTCATGTGGTGGACACCATCCTGTGGCTCATGGGTGAGCTCCCGGTGCGGGTCTACACCCAGACAAGCCGGCTCAAGCCTGAGAAGTGGGAGGGCGAAGATCAGGCTACCGTCGTCCTGACCTTCGCCGACGGCAGCATCGCCACAGGGCACCTCTCTCTGAACATGCCCGCCCACGTCAACGAGCGATGGATCGTGGGCCCCAATGGCAGCATGCAGTTGACGAACGACCGCACCCTGACGCTCAACGGCGAAACTGTCGTCAGCGCCGAACTGACACCCTATATCGACGGGGACGAGAGCTTCGACGGGCAGTTCCGAGAATTTGCCATGGCAATTGGCGAGGGGCGATCGCCGATGTGCTCCGCCGCAGAGCTCAGACCCGTAGTCGCCGTACTCGAAGCGGCACTTGAGTCCGCCTCGCGCAACGCACCGATCGAACTCGTCGCGACCTAGGCAAGGCAACGCCCCACGCGGGCGAAGACCCGCCTCACTGATCAAAGCAAAGGAGACAATCATGACTGTCAATCGCAGGCAATTCGTGACCCGGGCCGCCAGCCTCGGAGCAGCCAGCTTCCTGCATCTGCCCTCTCAGGCGGCGGCTGAGTTCACCTATAAGCTGGGCCACAACAACGCGACCACCCATCCGCAGCATCTGCGGCTGGTGGAGGCGTCAAAGAACATTGCGCAGGAGTCAGGTGGCCGCCTGATGGTGGAGATCTACCCGAACAGCCAGCTGGGCAGCGACGCCCAGATGCTGTCGCAGGTTCGCTCGGGGGCGCTCGAGTTGTGCCACATGGGCGACATCATCATCGGCAACGCCGTCCCCGTTGCCTCGCTCGCTGCGCTTCCCTTTGCGTTCGAGAACTCCGCCAGCCTTTGGGGCGCGATGGACGGCGAGTTCGGCAAATACGTCCACGCAGAGATCGAACGCAAGCTCGGTGTGCACGTCTTCGACAAGGGCTGGGATGGCGGGACGCGTCACCTTTTTACGAGTCAAAAGCCCGTGCGAGCAGCGCCGGACATGAAGGGCATGAAATTCAGGGTGCCCACCGGAGCCCTTGCCGTCTCGCTCTTCAAAGGGCTGGGCGCCTCGCCAACGACCGTCCCGAGTGCGGAGGTTTACACAGCGCTGCAAACCCGTTTGGTCGATGGCGCCGAGGGGCCGCTCGTCACAATCGAAAACAGCAAGTACTACGAGACCAGCAAGTTCATCACGCTGACCGCTCACATGCAGACGCCGTTCGAAATGCTCGCCAACGGCGCCGCCTGGGCACGACTGCCCAAGGATCTCCAAGACGTTCTCGCCCGGAACCTGGATGCCGCGGCAGTCTTGGAACGCGCCGACATCGCCAAGGGGGACGGGGTCCTGCAGGCACTCCTGAAGGATAAAGGCCAGACATTCATCGAGCCGGACCGCCCATCCTTTAGAGAAGCGCTTCGCCAAGCTGGGTCGTATGCGCGGTGGCGCGATGCCTACGGCGGCGCGGCTCCCTTCGAGCTGCTCGAAAAGGCGGTGGGCAAGCTCGCCTGAACGTTGGGTTATTGTTCCTTGTTGAACTGCGAGCCAACAAATGAGCCGAGCCATGGAATCACGCACCGCCACCCTCAAAGACGTCGCCCGTGAGGCGCAGGTTTCCATGCAGACGGTCTCGCGTGCGGTCAACGGACACAGCGAGATCAGCGAAGAGACGCGCGAACGGGTGATGGCCATCTGTCGCAAGCTCGGCTATCGCCCCAATCGCCTGGCGGGAAGCCTGCGCGCCAAGCACTCCAAGGTGATCGGCCTCGTGGTTTCCGACATCGAGAATGCGTACTTTGCTGAGGTTGTCAGTGGCGCAGAGGCCGAAACCACCGCGCATGGCTGGTCGCTGCTGCTGGCCAACAGCGGCGAGGACCTTCAGCGGGAGCAAAACGCGGTCGCAAGTCTCTTCGAGCGTCGCGTGGACGGCCTCATCATTGCGCCGGCCGAGGGAAATCACGCCTACCTTCGCAAGGTTCTGCCCTCGCAGTTTCCGGTCGTCTCCTTCAATCGCAGCATCGACCTGCGAGGGTGCGGCGCCGTCCTGACGGAGAACGAGGCCGGAGCGCACCAAGCGGTGCGGTACCTGATCAGCCGTGGGCATCGAAAGATCGGGGCTCTCGTGGCCAGCATGGGTCTCATGACATCACGCGAGCGCGTGGCAGGTTTTCGCTCCGCAATGGCTGAGGGCAAGTTGCATGTCAAAGACGAGTGGATCTCGATGGGGGGCGTCCACGTCGACAGTGCAAGAAAGGCAGCGCTTGGAATCCTCTCGCAACCGAATCGGCCGACGGCATTGCTCACCTCGAGTCACCGTGTCACAGAAGGCGTGATGCATGCGCTCAAAGAACTCGGTCTTCAGTACGGCAAGGACGTGGAAATCGTCAGCTTTGACAAAGTCCCTTGGGCCACCTTTCTGGAGCCCCCACTTCCCATGGTTGCGCAGCCGACACGGCAGATTGGCCAAGAGGCAGTGCGGATGCTGATGGCCATGATCGACGGCACAGGCAAGCCATCAGTGGTTCGCCTGCCGGTGGAGCTCATCACGCACGCCGCTGCGACTTAGCGCTCGCCTGAGCGCACATCGTTGAAAAACCTCTTAGGCGAGCGCCGTTGAGCGCGTCGCCGGAAGGAGCACGCATGAACAAGATCTTTGTGGTTGGTACCTGCGACACCAAGCAGGAAGAACTGAGCTTCGTGAAGTCCGAACTCTCCAGACTGGGCGCATCGGCGCTGTTGGTGGATGTTGGAACGCGCAGCCAAAGATCCGTCGCAGACGTCTCTGCCCAAGCGGTGGCCGCTTCCCATCCGCTGGGACGTACAGCCGTCCTTGGGCTCACCGATCGAGGAGAGGCGGTCAAGGCGATGGGCGAAGCGCTCATTGCCTACCTGGCCAGCCGCGACGACGTTGGCGGGATCATTGGGTTGGGTGGGGGCGGGAACACGTCACTGGTCACGTCCGCAATGCGATCGCTCCCCCTCGGAACCCCCAAAGTCATGGTTTCGACTGTGGCGTCAGGTGATGTCTCACCGTACGTCGGGATGAGTGACATCTGCATGATCTCACCCGTGACCGACATTGCCGGCCTGAACCGTCTCAACCGAGTCGTCCTGCGCAACGCTGCCCACGCCATCGCCGGCATGGTCGCCCATGATTCGCGCGCAGCCGAAGCGCACGAACTACCCGCTGTGGGCATCACACAGTTCGGCGTCACAACCCCATGCGTTGATGAACTCAGACGAAGGCTCGCGGACTCGCGGGAGTGCATGGTGTTCCACGCAACCGGTGTCGGTGGACAGATCATGGAGAGACTCCTCGAAGGTCGAATGCTCCAGGGGTTGCTGGACGTCACGACCACGGAAGTGGCGGACTTCATCGTAGGAGGCGTTTTGCCGTGCACCCCGGATCGTTTCGGCGCCACGATAAGAACGCAAGCGCCCTGCGTCGTCTCCTGCGGAGCGCTGGACATGGTGAATTTTGGGCCTGAGGAGACTCTGCCATCGCAGTTTCGCAGGCGTCGCCTCTATCGGCACAACCCGCAGGTCACGTTGATGAGGACTAGCCCAGAGGAGAGTTCTCGAATTGGCGCATGGATTGCCGCCCGACTGAATCTGTGTGAAGGTCCTGTGCGCATGATCCTTCCGGAGAAAGGGGTCTCCGCGCTCGACGCGGTGGATCAGCCTTTTTACGACCCCGTCGCGGACCGGGCACTTTTTGACGCGATCGAGGGAGGGCTGCGGACAAATTCTCACAGGCGCCTTGAGATCGCGCCATTTCACATCAACGAGGGGGGCTTTGCTGAACTCGTGTGCAAGAGATTTTTTGAGGCGAGCGCTGTATCCGCTTCGAGAGGAGTGCTTGGATATGGCCAAGAAGCGCAGCAGCACCAAGGAGGCCTGTCGTGCACGTGAAAATCATCGAAACGCCGACCGCATACGTTCCTGGCGAGAAAACTATGTCCTCCCGCAGAGCCAATGAACCGGCTGATGGCCCGCGCGCCCGAATCAAGCAGGTGGCCGATCTCTTGGCCTCCATGGTTGCGATACCGGCCGCATTGCTGGTACTGGCCGAGATTGCGGTGTTGCTGACCGGCGTGATCTGCCGCTTCGTGTTCCACGCGCCGATCGCCTGGTCTGACGAGGTGGCATCCATCCTCTTCCTTTGGTTGGCCACACTTGGCGCGGTGTTAGCGCTTCATGGTAGCGAACACATGCGCATGACAGCACTCACTGCGCGGGCGAGCCGCTCGAGTGCCGCCGTCATCGAAAGCGTCAGTATCTGTGCGTGCCTGGCCTTCCTCCTTATTGCCGTCGCGCCGTCGTTCGACTACGCAGCAGAGGAGCAGATCGCCAACATGCCTGCGTTGGAAATATCGGGTTTATGGCGTGCGGCAGCTCTTCCGGTAGGCATCGTGCTCATGGCACTCTTTGCAATCCTGCGCCTCTTGAGTGAAGTGCGATGGCGGCATGTCGCGATCGGGGCGCTGATCGTGATCGCGATCGTCAGTGCATTCTGGTTGGCGCGGCCGGTCTTCGCAGATCTCGGGCGTTGGAATCTCCTCATCTTCTTTGTTGGTGTCGCTGCCGGTTGCGTCTTCGCCGGGATCCCAATCGCATTTGCGTTTGGGCTGGGCACCTTCGGCTATCTCGCCCTGAGCACGAGTCTGCCGCTGTCGGTTGTGGTTGGGCGCATGGATGAGGGGATGTCGCACCTGATCCTCCTGGCTATCCCGCTCTTTGTCTTTCTAGGGCGCCTGATTGAGCTCACCGGCATGGCCAACGCAATGATCGGATTTCTTGCAGGATTGATCGGCCACGTGAGAGGGGGGCTTTCTTACGTTCTTGTTGCGGGGATGTACCTCGTCTCGGGTATCTCCGGATCGAAGGCGGCGGACATGGCGGCGCTAGCGCCCGGACTCTTCCCGGAGATGAAAAAGCGCGGGGCCAAGGACGGGGAATTGGTCGCACTGCTGGCTGCTACCGGCGCCCAGACTGAGACCGTTCCTCCGAGTCTGGTCTTGATCACCATAGGCTCCGTCACGGGCGTGTCCATCTCCGCGCTATTCACCGGAGGCCTTCTTCCGGCACTGCTGTTAGGACTGATGCTTTGCGCCGTGGTGGCTTTCCGAGCGCGCAATGAGGACCATGGCAAGGCGGTGCGCGCTCCATTGCGACAAGTCGCGCGGGCTCTCGTGATTGCGCTGCCCGCACTTGCGCTGCCGTTCGTGATCCGCGCTGCGGTCGTCGAAGGGGTAGCCACGGCCACTGAGGTGTCAACGCTGGGGATTGTCTACACGATAGTCGCCGGTACTCTGATCTACCGACGGTTCGAGTGGCGGGAACTCATGCCGATGTTGGTTGGCACTGCCACGTTGTCTGGCGCCATTTTGTTCATCATCGGCACCGCCACCGCGATGGCATGGGCGCTGACCCAGTCTGGCTTTTCCAATTCGTTGGCCGCTGCCATGTCGACCATGCCCGGCGGCGTCCCAGCGTTCATGGCGGTCTCGGTGCTCATGTTCGTCATACTGGGCTCCGTACTCGAGGGGATTCCTGCCATCGTGTTGTTTGGGCCGCTGTTGTTCCCGATTGCGCGGCAACTCGGAATCCACGAGGTCCACTACACCATGGTCGTCATCCTCTCTATGGGACTGGGCTTGTTCGCGCCGCCGCTGGGTGTCGGGTACTACTCGGCCTGCGCAATCGCGCGAGTCAATCCAGATGCCGGGCTTCGCCCAATCATCGGATACCTCGTGGCGCTGCTGCTGGGTACGATCATGATTGCCGTCGTTCCTTGGCTCTCCACGGGATTTCTGTAGGCAGCCGTCCGTCTGACTTGGCCGCTTCTGTTCAAAGCGACCATTGGGCATGCGGTAGTCGTGGCTCGAAACTGAATCATCACAGCCCATCTGTTGTCAGATTCAAGGCTGCAAAAGGGTAGATGTCGCATTCATGAGTAGCAAACAGTTTCCTATCAATTCCGGCTTCGGCGCGGCAACCACCGCGGCAGAGGTACTCGCGGGCCGTGATCTGTCTGGCGCCATCGCCATCGTCACCGGAGGGCATTCTGGACTTGGTCTCGAAACAACGCGCGCATTGACGGATGCAGGCGCACGCGTCATTGTTGGCGCTCGAGATGTGAAATCTGCCCTCGAAAGGATCAATGGCATCCGCGATGCGCAAGTCGAGCGACTCGATCTCTCCGACCTATCGAGCGTGCGCGACTTTGCCCGGCAGTTTCTGGCGCGCAAGCAGCACATTCACATCCTGATCTGCAGCGCAGGCATCATGACTTGTCCCGAGACACGCGTCGGGCCACTAGCGTGGGAAGCGCAGTTCGCGATCAATCATCTGGGGCACTATGCACTTGTGAATCAGCTTTGGCCGGCACTCGTAGGTGGTGCGCGGGTGGTAGCTGTATCGTCAGCGGGGCACCATCTATCGGCCATTCAATGGGATGACGTGCAGTTCGCAAAGAGCTACGACAAGTGGCGGGCCTATGGACAATCAAAGACTGCCAATGCCCTGTTTGCTGTTCATCTGGATCGGCTCGGCCGGAGCGAAGGCGTGCGCGCTTTCTCTCTTCATCCTGGCAAGATCTTCACGCCGCTCCAGCGCCATCTGTCGCATGATGAAATGCTTGCCGCCGGTTGGATTGATGCCAGCGGTACCCCGGTCGATCCAACGTTCAAGACCACGCGGCAAGGCGCAGCGACCCAGGTATGGGCGGCAACCTCCCCCCAGTTGAATGGCATGGGTGGGTTGTATTGTGAAGATTGCGAGATTGCAAAAATGGATGAAAGCGAGCCGCCGTCTTTCAGCGGCGTGCGAGCTTATGCGAGCGACCCCGAGCAGGCGGAACGCCTTTGGACGTTATCTGCGCAACTTACTGGAATTGACGCTTTCTCGACAAGGTGAGCCGTTGACACGGGGCTTCGGCATCTGCGTCTGGTTGGTATTTCGACCAAGTCGGCTCCGCAGCAGCGAGAGCGGTCGGCTAGGAGGGCGGGGCCGAACCGCTTCTTCGCGTGCCCTGAGCGGAAGTCCGAACAGGAATTCAAAAGGGGAAGGAAATCTTCCCTATGAGTTCTCGTGCGCAACCTCATTCAGAGCGTGCACCCGCGCCGTTGGCCGCCCTACAAGATGCTGCTCGGCGCGCCACCCGTGCCGCGCTTGAGTCGTTCGAACGCATTCCGATGACGATGAGCTCGCGCTAGCCAGGACCGGACCTTCCTGACGGCCCTTGAAATTCAACTATGGCGAAACAACTCCACCACGCTTCGAGGTGCTTCGTCGCCGAAGAAGCACTGGTGGTTCCGCGCGGCCTGGTGGGCGAAGGAGGCGCTGCGAGAAAATAGTGCCCGTTCGTAGACCTCCAGTGCAGCCTTGATGTCATCAGAATGATCCCGAAGCGCATGGCCCAATTCGGCGCCATCGAGAATGGCGAGGTTGGCTCCCTCGCCCGCGAAGGGCGACATCAGATGCGCAGCGTCGCCCACGAGCGTGACGCCGGGAACACTTTGCCACCGATGGTCCACAGGCAGGGCATAGATGGGCCTTACGACAGGTGCCGTGTCGCTTTCTTTGACCAATGCCTGAAGCTGGGGCGCCCACCCCGCAAACTCGCTTGCGATGCGATGAAGTGCGGCCGCCGGTTGCCTGAAGTCGATGGCGCCAATCCATCCTTCTGCCTTGTTCAGCGCGACATAGATTTGCAAGGTGCCGTTCGCGTGGTGGTGCGCCATGATGGCCTTGCCGGGCTCAACCGCCATCAACGTGCCGCTGCCGATGGCTTCGGCGCTGGCCCCGTGCCGGGCCGGACCGTCGAAGAGGTTGGTCTCGATGAAGGTCGTGCCAACATAGGCTGGCTTTGCGGCAGACAGGAGCGGGCGGACTCTCGACCAGGCGCCGTCGGCCCCGACCAGCAAATCGCCCATGGTCGTGGAGCCGTCAGCAAAGACCAGGTGGTGTTTTCCGTTGGCGAGAAGGTGCGCCTGAGCGAGTTTGCGGCCCCACCTGATAGTTTCGGCCGGTAGGGACTCGATGAGGCGTTGACGCAGAGCGCCCCTGTCGACTTCAGGCTTGGCCGTGCTGCCCGAGCCGGGTTTGTCGAGCAGAACGACGCCGTTTCGGTCGACGATGCGCTTGGCATCTTCTCCTGGAAGCGTGAGGGCAAGAAACTCGTCGTAGAGGCCGGCGGCCTTCAGGCCGACCTGCCCGTTGTATTCATGGATGTCCAACAGGCCGCCCTGGCGTCGCGCAGCCGGCGAGGCTTCGGCTTCGTAGACGGTTGCGGTGATGCCGTTGACGTGCAGTACACGTGCCAGTGTCAATCCACCAAGACCGGCGCCGACGATGGCGATGCGAAGGGGTGTCGAGAGGGGCGGGAAATCAAGGTGGTTGCTCATGGCGTGTTCCGGTGTCTACGAATACGCGCTTCAATGCGCGACGGTTCGTAGAGGTCCGACTGTGTCGGGGGAAACGCTGGCCGACCTTGCAGGTTTTGCGGGGTGGCGTGTACGCGATTGTCCTATGGAGCACTGGCTTGAGAGCCGGGCGACATGCAAGACAGCCGTTTTTCGCGGTCTTCGAGCGCGATTGTCGCATAGGCAAGACTCATGGCTGTTTCGCTTCGAGGACTGCTGCCTAGCTGGCACGTAGTCTGGCTCGCCTCGAGCGGAACCGTGTAGCAACAACCACCGAGCGGAGCTGCCTGTTGGATCGAAGCCCGAACCCTGGAGCGCTGCGCGGCCGTGCGGCGGCAAGCGCGGACGGCGCAAGGCATCGCGAGACCCTAGCAGGCTTCGAGGAAGCTCACGAATCGAGGAAAAGTCTCCAAATGACCACTAGCAGCACTCGAGGGCACGACTAGAAGAATTTGTGGACTTCGACAACGATCTTGCGACCCAAGCGATGGATGGCGGCGCGGATGAATCGCGGTCGGCTCCACGGCATGGCGGCCCCCCAGGCGCTCGCCACGGGTGTCCACCATATCCACATCGTCGGCCTGCACCTCGGACCACGGCAGGCCACGCGGGTTGAGCAAGAAGCGGCCGCTGCTGTCGGACAGCTCTGATGGGGTTGCAGACGTTGCCCCTAGTGGCAAACCTTTCGCACACGGCACGCACTCATGTGCATCTGCGAGGCCAACTGTGCTCCCTTGACCGGGACGAGCATGGCCCGTCGCTGGTGCATGCCTTCGAAGCGCGATCGAAGTCCTGTATTGCGGATCGTTGTTCCGGCCATTCGTGCGGTGCGGCGTCGAGGTGCTCAAAGCGATGGAGGGGATGGCCGGATCCGGGCGCTCCTTTGCCTGACCATGTACTGACGAATTTCATGTGCTTTTGGATGCTGTCTTCCACCGGCAACACGCGTGCGAGACGGGCGATATAAAGATTGATTCGCATTTAGACTTGACGACCACCCAGTGGTCGCAACGGGTGGAAGAATTCCCTCGGGGCACCCCATGAAACGTTCAGATCGCTATTGCGTACGGCGTACACCCGTCGCGTTGACCATGCTTGCCATGGTTTCTGCCCCGGCCCTTGCCCAGCAAGATGTGACGCCGCAATCGGCAGCAGGCACTGCGTCCTCCCCATCCGCCTCAACGAGCACTTCGACTCCAGCGACACTTCGCGAAGTGCAGGTTCAAGACACGGTGGACAGGGGGAGCTTTGGGGCCAATCCGTTGTCGATCAGTCGCCTGCCCGCGGACCCCCATGACGTACCGCAATCGGTCACCATCATCAATCAGCCGCTGATGCAGTCGCAGGGCGCCACTTCGCTGGCTAGCGCGCTGCGAAACGTGCCTGGCCTGACCATCGGCGCTGCCGAAGGCGGGCAGATCGGGACCAACATCAATCTAAACGGCTTTTCCGCGCGGACCGACCTCTTTCTGGACGGTGCGCGCGACCGCGGCCAGTACTACCGCGATACGTTTGCGCTCGACAGCATCGAAGTGCTCATGGGGCCTTCGTCCATGCTGTTCGGACGAGGATCGACAGGTGGTGTCATCAACCAGGTGAGCAAGAAGCCGTCGCTCACGCCTGCGGGACAGGCGGATGTCTCGGTCACTAGCAATGGCCTGGTGCGAACGACCGTCGATGTGAACCGGCCGCTGTCGGAGACTTCAGCGTTCCGAATAGCAGCTATGGGTCAGGAAGGTGATGCTTCCACCCGGGACCAGACGAAGATCCAGGATGTCGGCATTGCGCCGTCGCTGAAGTTCGGAATCAACACGCCGACGCAAGTGACCTTGTCGGCGTTGATCCAGCACAACCACGACATGGCCGACTACGGCATCCCGCCGCTCAACGGCGCGCCTGCGCAGGTGGATCGGAACAATGCCTATGGCTTCAACGACGATCGCACTATCTCCGACATCGGCGCATTCAACGCAACGATCCTGCACAAGCTGACGCCCACGAGTTCGATTCGCAATCAGACGCAGTACAACCAGGTCACCACCGATGCAACGGAGACTGCCCCGCAAGGCATCGGAACGGTCAATGCAAAGGGCTATACGGCGTTCTCCACCGGAACTACGGCGTTCCCGGCCGCGGCGACCAGCACGCTGCCCCTCAGCCAACTCTGGGTGCGTCAGCAGAGCCATGACCGCGACATCCGCGATACCTCGCTCTTCAACCTGACCGAGTACAACACCCAGTTCGACACGGGCTCGCTCAAGCACACGCTGCTGGCAGGACTGGAGCTCGGACACGACACCTACAGGAACCAGGGCTACTACCGCAACGGAACCTGCAATGGCGTGCCGCTCAATCCGGTGGGCGGCTCCAGTGGCTATGTTTCGTGCACGCCACTACTGAACCCCTTCTCGACCGATTCGCCACTCAATGCGCCCGGTCTCCCGGGCAACCTCGCGACGGCGGATGCCGATACGGTCGCGGGATACCTCAATGACACCGTCGAACTCAATCCGCAGTTCAAGCTGGTCGGGGGCGTACGGCAAGACAACTATCGCGCCAGTGTCAACAACACGATACCGACTGCGACAACGCTGGCCTACGAACAGCAGACAGTGAACTTCACCAGCGTGCGCGCCGGGGGCATCTGGCAGCCGACAACCGAGCACTCGTACTACGTGTCCTACAGCACGTCGTTCAATCCATCGCTCGAACAGCTCGTCGCGACCACCGGAGCCACGCAACCCCTGCCTCCGCAGGAAAACAAGTCCTATGAACTCGGGGGCAAGTGGGACGTCAACGGAGGTGCTCTGTCGATGACTGCTGCTGCCTTCAGCATCACGCAGGACAACGCGAGGGCGCAGAACTCGGACGGCACCTACACAGCGACAGGCACCGTGCGCGTCAACGGCGCGCGCGCCGGCATCGCGGGGCGCGTCACCAGCGCGCTCCAAGTCTTCGGCGCCTACACCTACCTCGATGGAACGATCGTCGACGGCATAGCGCCCGGTACGCAAGGCAAGGTGCCGGCCAACACCCCGCGCAATGCGGCGAGCATCTGGGCTGTCTACACCGTCACACCCGAATGGGAGTTCGGTGGCGGCGCGACCTACGTTGGCAGCCGTTACGCCAACAACACGAACCTGGTAGGGGTAGACAGCTACACGCGAATCGACGCTATGTTGGCCTACCACCAGCCGCACTACGATGTCCGGCTCAACCTGTTCAACCTCTTCGACGAGCACTATTACGACGCTCTGATCCCGTCCGATGGCGGTCGGGCTGTGCCCGGTTCGGGGCGCACTGCCATGCTGTCGATGAACTATCGTTTCTGACATCGAGCCCTCTACAGCCATGCTGGTCTGCATTCCTCGCGTCCTTGATGCCGAGTCGCTTGAAGCCGTCGTTGCGCGCCTGGAGGCCGCCGGTAGTGCCTGGATCGATGGGAGGGTGACGGCGGGGTACCAAGGGGCGCCTGTCAAGTTCAACCAGCAGATCGACGAGCGGTCGCAAGTGGCTGCGGAATGCCAGAGCATTGTGGCCAGCGCGCTCGAACGGAATCCGGTCTTCATCAGTGCAGGACTGCCGAACATCCTGTATCCACCGATGTTCAATCGCTACAGCGCCGGAATGACCTTCGGCCTGCACGTCGACGGGGGAGTGCGCATTCATCCGCATAACGGACGCAAGTTGCGCACCGACCTGTCCGCAACGTTGTTCCTGTCGCCGCCCGACAGCTACGACGGTGGCGAATTGCAGATGGAAGACACCCATGGAATGCAGACCGTGAAACTCGCGGCCGGCGACATGGTGATCTATCCAGCCACCAGCCTGCACCAGGTGACGCCCATCACGCGCGGGGTTCGGCTCGCCTGCTTTTTCTGGGTGCAGAGCTTGGTGCGGGATGCCGCGGACCGGGCGCTGCTCTTCGATCTCGACAATGCCATCCAGCGCCTGAATCAAGCCGGCGCGGACGAGTCCGCGCGTCGCACGCTGGTGGGCATCTATCACAATCTTCTTCGCAAATGGAGCGACACCTAGGTCGTTCAGATGGAAACTGCTCCCGATTTCTCAACTGCCGCCGGTCCTGCGGCATTTTCTCCATCTGGATCGCTGGACGATCGCGTTCGTGGGCGGCAACGTCGAACTGCGATCGTGCAGTGGATACGCAAGATGCATGGCTGGATCGGCCTGTGGGGTGCGATCCTCGGATTGATCTTCGGCACGGCGGGCGTCTGGCTGAACCACCGCGCGGTGCTCAAGTTGCCGATGAGCCAGCAGCGTCTCAATGCGCAACTGGCCCTGCCGGATCCGGCGCCGACCGGCGCCAAGGAAATGGCTGCATGGCTTCAGACGGCGCTGAACCAGGACGGTCCGCCCAACACGATGCGCATCGAGCCGGCCAAGCCTGTCGCCTGGACGGACAAGGACAAGTACGCGGCAGGGTCCGTTGCGGATTTCGATGCCGCTCGCGCACCTGCGCTGATGCAGCCCGAGCGCTGGGTTTTCGGTTTCGGCGGTCCTCACGAAGCAATCCAGGCCGAGTACTGGCGCGGCAATCGCTCGGTCGGCATCACGACGACCAGCAACGGCTTCGTCGCCACCCTGGCGAATCTGCACAAGGGCGTGGGCATGCCGGTCGCATGGATCTTGCTGGTTGACACACTGGCGGGCAGCCTGATCTTCCTGTCCATCTCCGGCGTCGCGCTCTGGATGTTGACGCACCGCCGCCGGCGCGTCGGCTTGGTCATCTTCGGCACCTCGGTCGCGCTCACTCTTGGTCTGATCTTCGCGCAGTTCTGACTCGGCGTGCGATCTGCACCGGCAGTGTTGATCCCGTTGAATCGCCAGGTGCGCCTATAACCTTCGGTTCAGGGGCTGCCGACAAGGCCGACCGGAAAGCTCAACCCGGCGTGTGCTGGCCGGTTCGGCAAGATCAGCCGGGGCGCCTTGGTCATGACTCTTGCGCGTGATCTTGACCTGCACGATGTCGGGATTGGCCTTGTAGCGTGTGCCGAAGCTCTTACCAGCCGAATCGCCGCGCCAAAGGTCCGCGCCTGTCCGATCGAGCCTTTGTCGCACAAGGTCCACCGACCTGTACGCCCTCCCCATAGACGATTCAAATAAGAATGATTATCATTTGATGGCCCGAGTACGTAAGTCTCGTTCAACGCAAAGGGCTCCGAAAAGGAGTGTTGATGAAGACTTCGACTTCACATCGGTTGCGCGAATGGGAGCAAGCGATGCGCAACGGCACCAACGCCGCATCAAGTGGGCAGGTGCTCTTGGCGGAACGCCTGTACCTCGAGGCACTGGTCATTTCACGCGCGCTGCTCGAAGGCTCGCACGTGTCCGCCGAACCTCCTGATGACCGGGTCGCGGCGTTTGTCGTCACGCATCTGAACCTGGCCGATCTCCATGCGGAGGCCGAGAACCCCGCGTTGGCTGCGGACTATCTCTGCACAGCCCATTGCGCGCTGATGTCGCTCCTGCGCGATCCCGGCGCGGACCGATCCCTTCAGCAAGCCGCGCTGCGGCACAGCCGGGAAACACACGCCGCGCTGCTCGAGCATCTCGGGCAACACGGCAATGTCGAAAACGTACTCGCAGCATTGCGCGCTGGCTGCATGTCGGTCACGGCCAATCCGGCGCGTCCAGCACCAACTCTGCATTGACTCCCATGCCCTATACGTTGCCGAAACTTGCGTATGCCTATGACGCACTCGAACCGCACATCGACGCACAGACCATGGAGATTCACTTCACCAAACATCATCAGACGTACGTGAACAATCTGAACGTTGCCCTTGAAGGCAGCGAGTTGGCCGAGCGTCCGGTCGAACAACTCATCGCCGGGGTGGAGAGCCTGCCTGCCGAACTGCGCGCGGCAGTACGAAACAATGGCGGCGGTCATGCCAACCACAGCTTGTTCTGGACGGTGATGTCGCCGAATGGCGGCGGCGCACCGACCGCCCAGCTGGCGCGGGCAATCGATACCGAGTTGGGTGGCTTCGACGCGTTCAAGGCCGCCTTTACCAAGGCCGCACTCACGCGGTTCGGTAGCGGCTGGGCCTGGCTCTGTGTCGATGCGGCGGGAGTGCTCTCGGTCGAGAGCTCGGGCAACCAAGACAGTCCGCTCATGGCCGGCATCGGTTCCGGCAATACGCCGATCCTGGGCCTCGACGTCTGGGAACACGCGTACTACCTGAAGTACCAGAACCGACGTCCCGAGTACATCGCGGCGTTCTACAACGTGATCGACTGGACCGAAGTCGAGCGGCGATACCTTGCTGCTCGACGACCGCAATGACTACGCGATGGCCACCAAGAACACTCCAAACGACGTGATGGCGTCGAGCCGCACACGCCCGCGCGTCTGGATCGGTCGCGGCATCGCGTGCGCCGGCGCTCTTGTGCTGCTTGCACAGGTCTGGCAATTCGTGCGCGGCAACCCGGTCGTGCTGAGCGCATTCGTCGGCGGAACGGTGGCGGCGATCGCCACCGCGTTGGGCACATTGCCGGTCGTTTTCTCGCAACGCCTCTCGGATCGGGTGCAGGACACGCTGTTCGGATTCGGAGCGGGCGTGATGCTTGCCGCCAGTGCGTTTTCGCTGGTGATCCCGGGAATTGCAGCGGCCAGGGCAGGCGGAACCTTCGGAGGCAGCCCATGGGCCGCTGGCAGCGTGGTCGGCAGTGCGATCCTCGTCGGCGCGCTAGCGCTCTTGATGATGGAGAGGTTGCTGCCGCATGAGCATTTCATCAAGGGGCGCGAGGGGCACTCCGCCCGGATGTTGCGGCGCACCTGGCTTTTCGTGATTGCCATTGCCTTGCATAACCTGCCCGAAGGGCTCGCCATCGGTGTCGGCTACGCGGGCAACGAAGGGTTGCGCGCCGACGCGTTGGCCATGGGTATCGCTATTCAGGATGTGCCCGAGGGACTGGTGGTCGCGGTCGCATTGCTTGCCGCGGGATACAGGCGTTCGTTCGCAGTCGCGCTCGGTGCAGCGTCCGGACTGGTCGAACCGATAGGCGCGGTTCTCGGTGCGGCCGTCTTCGGCTATTCGGCCGCGCTGCTGCCGTGGGGTCTCGGCTTCGCGGCCGGTGCGATGCTTTTTGTGATCAGCCACGAGATCATCCCCGAGTCCCATCGAAAGGGACATGAGGCCTTTGCAACGGGCGGCTTGATGGTTGGCTTCGTGCTGATGATGTTGCTCGACACAGCCATGGCTTGACCGAGCAGCAGGGGATCTATTCATGATTGACTACGACCCTGTCGACCAACTGATCGATGAACACCTCGCACTTGTGCGCCACTATGGCCAAGTGCAAATGCGCTGTGGTGACTTGGTGCGCGAGCAGGCCGCCGAGATCGAAAAGTTGCGCGCGCAGACCATTCGGTTGCGCGCGGCCGTGATTGTTCGGGATACCGCATTGGCATGGGCACAGGAATACCGAGCTTCGCTAGAAGCATCGATTCCCGGTCTGCCCAGGCGGAAAGCTCTGGCGCAACGCGTCGATGCATTGCTGGCACGCATTCAAGAGTTGATGCGCGAGCGGCTGCATTGGCAGCGGCGCAGTCCACCGGAACACGCGCCTGTCGTGACGGCCATGCATGGACCCGTCGATGTCACTCATCGAGCGGAGCCCGAAGCAGAGGTCGAAGACCTTGCGGACCTGGAGAGCAGCCTCGTCGCGGCTGATCTTGTAATTTGCCAGACCGGCTGCCTCAGCCATGGCGCGTATTGGCGCGTCCAAGACCTCTGCCGGCGCACCGGCAAGGCTTGCGTACTCGTCCAGGAGCCGGACGCCATTCGCATCGTTCGAATTGACAGGGAGTCCGCGCGCGAGCAACACGACGCGTGATGCCTCAGCGCCAATGCGACGGCCTCGCGAAACTCGAAGTCATCACGTGCTCCGCGATCGCGTCCGGCACGGGGCAGCTAGAAGCGATAGTTCGCCGTTGCCACGATCTTTCGCAAATCGCCATAGCGGCAGATGCCGGAACTGCAATTGCTGAGGTAAAGCTTGTCGGTCAGGTTGCGAATGTTCAGCGCCAGGCTCCAACGCTGAAAGTCATAGCCGATGAGCGCATCGAGCAATGTGTAGGCAGGAACCTTGGCTCCGGCGGATTCCTGGTACCCGTAGTTCGAGCCCACGAAGCGCGCGCCCAGGCCCACCTTGATGCCGGAACCGAAGCGATAGTCCGTCCACACGGACATTTGATTTCTAGAAACGGCCTGCATCTGTTTGCCGATCTCGCTCGGCGTACTGCTGGCCGTGACTTCCGCCGTCGGCGTGAAGGTGTAGGCTGCCACGACGTTCAGGTCGCGGATCGGTTGAAACGCTGCTTCGAACTCGAGACCGCGCACCAGAATCTCGCCCGTCTGCTTCGGTAGGAAATCTTCGGTGTAAGTCACGTAGTTTTGGCGCCGAAGATCGAATACCGCGGCGCTATACGTGCTCTTGCCGCCGGGCGGCTGAAAGCGGATACCGGCTTCGTACTGCCGACCCGTTTCGGGCTTCAGCGGTGTGTTCGTGTCCGGATCGATCGTCAAGGTCGGGGAGAAGGATTCGGAATAGCTCAGGTATGGTGCCCATCCGCTCGGATGAAGATAGACCAAGCCAGCGCGGCTGGTGAACTTGTGATCCGAGAAGCGTGTTGTCGATCCGTCGAGGTAGCTGTCCACCGTTGCGGAGGCATCGTCATACCGGCCACCCAATGTGGCAACCCAGTCGCCCCACCTGATCTGATCCTGCAGGTAGAAGCCGGTCTGCGATAGCCTGGTTCTGGCATCGAACCACGGATTGCCCGGAAGGGCGTCGTTGGTGTAGACAGGCGCGAAACCGTCAATCGGGGAGACGGTGCCGTCGTTGTAGGTACGTTGGTAGTTCCGCGACTGCTGGAAGTCCAGCCCGAACAGGAAGGTGTGCTGCCAGTCGCCCAGGTTGACCCTGGCTTGCGCCTGATTGTCGATGGTCCCTAGCTTGATCTTTTCTTTGCTGCCGAAGGTGTATCGGTTGAATACCCGGAAGTTGGCCGGGTTCTCGGGCACATCGGGGTCGACGACGAAAAAGTCGCTCTGGTTGTACACCTGCCTGTAGTCGACATCGATGGATCCATAGCGAGCGTTCTGGCGCAACGTCCATGTGTCGTTCACGCGATGCTCGAGCAGGTAGCCGACCATCCACTGGTCCTGGTTGAAGTGATCGAAGTTGGGCTCACCCACATAGGTCTTCGGGGAAAAGCGCCCGTTGGGATTGGGTAGCAGCGTGCCGACTTCCGGAAAGCCGGCATAGGAGCTTCCGTCGCGGATTCTCAGGTAGTGTGAAAGCAGCGTGAGCGAGGTGTCGCTCGACGGGCGCCAAGTGAGGGACGGGGCAATGAAGGCGCGGTCGTTTGGCAGGCCGCTGCCCTCCAGCTTGGCGTCGCGAACCAGTCCGGTGATGCGGTAGAGCACCTTGCCTTCTTGGTCCAGCGGACCCGAAAAATCGCCTGCGATCTGGCGATGCGAGTTGTCGCCCAGTTGCACCTGCATCTCGCGCAGAGGTTCCTCGGTCGGCCGCTTGCTGACCACGTTGATCATGCCGCCGGGGCCGTTTTGTCCATAGAGCACCGACGACGGACCGCGCAGGACCTCTACGCGCTCAGTCCCATAGTTCTCTGTCTGCCAGATGGCCCAGCCGTTGTTGTTGCGCAGTTGCAGGCCGTCTAGGTAGTACCCCGGTGTCTGTGCATCTGACGTCTCCCCCGAATTCCGGACTTTTCAAAACTAGAGGTAAGGTGGCTTTTTCGGCCGGCCCGCGAGGGCAGGAAGGAGAAGCGATGAAGAGG
>NZ_JACHYC010000008.1 GCF_014192575.1 Variovorax sp. Sphag1AA
TGACCCCGAGTGAGTTCGTCAAAAAGAGGTCAGAGAACGAAGCCGGAAGCCGCCCGACTCCAGTTTAGAAATGACCGGATTCGGGGGAGACGTCAATTTTGCGCGCCGGGTCGATAGCACTCAATCAAAATGCGTCGATCACGATGTCGCAGCGAGGTCGATCCAGCTACCACCATGATCCAGCTCAACCACACCATCGTCTCGGCCCGCGATCCGCTGGCGTCCGCCACCTTCCTGTCCGAGATCCTGGGCTTCGGCGCGCCGGTGCCCTTCGGCCCCTTCCAGGGCGTGACGGTGGACAACGGCGTGACGCTCGACTACATCCGCGACGAGGGCGAATTCCCCGTCCAGCACTTCGCATTTCTCGTGAGCGAGGACGAGTTCGACGTGATCTTCGACCGCATCCGCGCTCGTGGCCTTTCCTACTGGGCTGATCCGCGCCACGAGCACGTGGGCCACATCAACCACAACGACGGCGGTCGAGGCGTCTACTGGGACGATCCCGACGGCCATGTGCTGGAACTGCTCACGCGTCCCTATGGCAGTGGCGGCCTCTCCAAGCAATGAAGGCCCTCGATTCGCTGAGGATCTTCGTCACCACGCAGAGGAAGGGCAGCCTCTCGGCGGCCGCCCGCAGCCTCAGCCTGTCGCCGGCCACGATCTCGCGTCGCATCAGTGCGCTCGAAGAGGAATTGGGCGTGCAACTGGTCGATCGCACCAGCCGCAACCTTAAGATGACCGAAGCCGGCCAGGCTTTCCTGGAGCGTGCCGAAGGCGTGCTGGAGGCCATGGCCGAGGCCGAGCAGGCGGCCCGCAATGCACGCCAGCGGCCCGAGGGACGCCTGCGCGTGCATTCGCGCACCCATATCGGCCTGCGTGTGGTGGCACCGCTCCTGCCGCGCTTCGCGCAGCGCTACCCGGACATCCGCGTGGAGATCGAACTGTCGGAGCACCCGGTCAATCTCGTCGAGCACGACTTCGACGTCGACATCCGCACCGGCGAATCGAACGACTCCGGGTTCGTCATCAAGCGGCTCCTGTCGAGCGATGAAGTGCTGGTCGCCAGCCCCGCGTTCGTCAAGACCTACTCGCGCATCAAGCACCCACGGGACCTGCCGGACGTGCGCTGCCTGACATACCGGAGGGAGCACGAGGCGATCTCGTGGAAGTACGTCGACGAGAACGGCGAGCAACAGGAGTTGCCCATCCAGGGCGTGCTGAGCGCCAACAACGGCGAACTGCTACGCCTGGCCGCGTTGGGCGGCATGGGCGTTGCGCTGCTGTCGGAGCCCACGGTGCGCAGCAACCTGCAGGACGGCTCGCTCGTGCGGCTGCTGCCGGACTATCGATTTGCGGTGCGGGCGTTTTCGAACGGCATCTTCGCGGTGTTCCGACAGAGCCAGGTGTTGCCGCTGAAGGTGCGGGCTTTCGTGGATTTCGTGGCGGAGGCGCTGCGGGACGAGCAGGCTCCGACCTAGCCCGGCCCTCGCGTTGTGCAGGACGCGGAAAGCATCTTTTCACTCCTTGCAGATCCCACGCCCGGCATGCGAACTAGACTGGATTCAGCGAGTCCGACACCGGACCGGAAACAGGAGACAAAGTGAGCTACCGGAAATTCATCGCGGGCCTCGTGATCGGGGCCTGTGCCGTCGGGTCTGCGCTGGCTCAGCAGCAGGTCACCCGCATCGTCGTTCCCTTCGCCGCCGGCGGCGGCACCGACCAGTACTGCCGCATCCTCGCCCAGGAGCTGAGCAAGCACGGGATGAACGTCATCATCGAGAACAAGCCCGGTGCGAGCGGCATCATCGCCGCCGACTACGTGGCGCGCGCCAAGCCGGACGGGCAGACGGTGCTGGTCTCGTCGATGGGAACGCTCGCGAGCAACGCCGTCCTGTACGACAAGCTGCCCTATGACCCGCAGAAGGACTTCGCGCCGGTCACGCAGATCGCCTACCAGCCGGCCATCATCGTGGGCCGCACCGACCTGCCGTACAAGAACATCAAGGAGATGGTCGAGTACGCGAAGAAGAACCCCGGCAAGATCAACCGCGGATCGCCCGGCGCGGCCATCCTGACTAACCTCGCGCCGATGGTGTTCGAGAAGAACGCCGGCATCACCGCGACGCACATTCCGTTCAACGGCGACGCACCCGCCCTGCAGGCGCTGCTGGGTGACCAGATCGACATCCATGGCACTTCGATCACCGGGTCGCTGCCCTACATCAAGTCCGGCAAGCTGCGCGTGCTTGGCGTGATGGATTCCAAGCGCCTGTCGCAGGTGCCCGATGCGCCCACCTTCAAGGAACAGGGCTACGACCTCGAAGCGACGCTCTGGTATTCGTTCTCGGTACCGGCCGGCACACCGAGGGCAGCGATCGACCGCCTGAACAAGGCCGTCAACCAGGTGATCGCCGATCCTGAATTCGTGGCCCGCGCCCGCACCATCGGCATGGAGCCGCGCGGCAGCACGCCGGAAGAGCTTTCAAAGTTCGTCAAGACCGAGTCCGAGCGCTGGCTGCCTGTGCTGCAGAGCCTGAACCTGCCGAAGGAGCACTGAGCGCCTCCCCCAGGTGCCGCAGCAGCGCGGCACCATCCCCCTCCCAGGCGCTTCCGTGCATCACCGCCATCACGCGCGGTGACTGCGCGGCCAGTGCCGCCAGCCGCTCCGCCGTCTGCGGGGCGTGCGCGAAATAGTCCATCTGCAGCCGGAACGCCTCGCTCGGGCCAAGGATGTCGGCGCTGGTCAGCGCCTTCTCGCTCGGCCCGCCTTGCGTGAAGAGATCGCCGCAGAACAGCGTGCGCGTGCGGGTGTCCATCATCAGCCCGCATTCCCAGCCGTGCGGCACATGGGGCATGTCGAACCAGCGGATCGTGTGGCTGCCCAGGTCGAGCTCCTCGCCATCGGCCATCGCGCGCGGCGGCCGGTCGGCCAGATCGGTCATCGAGACCATCGCCGCGACCTGACCGCAGAGCGGCACCGCCTGCGGCGCAACCGCCAGCAGCAGGTTCATCGCGCCGCACTCGTCGGCTTCCACATGCGACAGGCCGATGTAGCGCAGCCGCTCGATCGGCATCGCGCGCGCGATCGCCTCGCTCACCAGCGGGAAGAGCTGGCGCGGCCCGGTGTGAAAGAGCAAGGGCTCGTCATCCACCACCAGGTACTGGTTGAAGCTGAAGAGCTGGCCGTCGGGCAGCGGCACGGGCGTGTTGATGCGAAAGATGCCGGTGGCGATTTCCTGCACATTGGTGCCGGCGGCGGCGTTGGTGATCATGCGGGTCTCCTTGTGTCCGTGGGGTGAATGACCGCAGGTTGTGTCGTGACGCGCCCTGTCGTTACAGCCATCTGGAAATTCCGCGTGCGCGTCGCTAAGCTCGGCCCCATGTCGAACGCCGTGCGAGCGGAATCCGCGGAAACCGAGGCCGAGGTCAGGCTCGCCCTGCGCATTGCGGGCGCAGGCGCGGCGCGGGACGTCGAGGCCGAAGCGGCGCTCTACCGCCATCTCGCCCCGCGCGTGCGCCGATACGGGCTTCGCCACCTGCGCGATGCCTCGGCAGCGGACGACCTGATGCAGCAGGTGATGCTGCTCGTGCTCGATCAGCTCCGCACCGGCCGCGTCCGCGAGCCCGAGCGGGTGGTGTCCTTCATCTTCGGAAGCTGCCGCACGCTGGTGCTCGCGATGCATCGGAAGGAATCGCGCCGGGAAAGCCTGCTGGAGCGCCACGGCGAGATGCTGGCCACGCCGGAGATCGCCATCGCGCCGCGCCGCGACCACGAGCGCGTCGCCCGCTGCCTCGATGCGCTGCGCGAACGCGAGCGCAGCGTGCTCCTCATGAGCTTCTACGACGAGAAAGCTGCCGATGAGGTCGCGGGCGAACTGGGGCTCACCGCCGGCAACGTCCGAGTGATCCGCCATCGAGGCATCGCGCAATTGCGCCGATGCGTGGAAGGTGGCCGGGAGCTCACTGCATGAATGCCCCGCACCTCGACGAGCAGACGCTCCTGGCCTACTGGCTCGGCGAGACGGATGAAACGCAAACCGACGCTATCGACCTGCACCTGCTCGGCTGCGACCCCTGCGGCCGTACGCTGGACGACCTCGTCGCCCTCGGCGATGCGGTGCGCCGCGCGTTCGACCTTGGGCTGGTGCATGCCTTCGTGAGCGGGGCCTTCGTGCAGCGGCTGGTCGATGAGGGGCGGCGCGTGCGCGAATATCGCCTTGCGCACAACGGCAGTGTCAACTGCAGCGCCGCGCCGGAGGACGAAGTGCTGGTGGCCCGCATCGAGGCACCGCTGGCGGGTGTCGAACGCATCGATGCAGTGCTGCGTCTTTCGTTCGCTCAAGATGCCGAGTACCGCGCGGAAGACATCCCCTTCGACCCTGCGAGCGGCCAGATCCTCATGGTGCCGAAGATCGCGATCGTGCGCGGATTGCCCGCGCATGTGTTGACGGTGCGGTTGATCGCGCATGCCAACAGTGGGCAGAGCACGCTCGGCGAGTACACGCTAAATCACAGTCCGTGGGCCGGCTGAACGCCGGCATCTCCACGCTACCTTCGGGCCCCGGTCGCCGGCAGGTACTGCGCACCGCCCACGTGAAACTCGCCACCCGAAGCCTGGTGGATCGCAGTCCCGTGCCCTTCGACCCTGTACAGCCTCCATGCTGCCGGCGTACCACTGGTCAGAAACAATGCAATGGATTGATCATGGTGGCCCACCGATCCATCGAACCGCAGCTGGTCCGCATGAAATGCGGCCACCAGTCTGAAACCCATCTTCAAGAGCCTTTCCTTGAGCGACGGATAGCTGTCGCACAAGAGGCTTCGCCCGCTCGTCGCCTCGGCAACGAGTGCTTCGCGTTGCTCGTCGAGGGACTGCTGCATCTGCGCCGGCGTTCGCCCCTTTGCACCTTCCGCGATGAGGTAGGCGTCGAGGTTCGGGACGTAGCCTCCGCCATGCGGGGCGAGCCGATCGCCCCAGCGCTCGAAATGGCGATCGATGGCCTCGCGGCAATGCGCGCGGGCCAGCGCCTCGTTGGCGTTCGGCAACAGCAGCACATCGACCGCCGGCGGATTCCCAGGCTTCATATGGGCCAGGGAGGAAGGCGCGGCAATCGACCTCAGCCAAGCGCAGAACACGGTCGGTCGCATTGCCACGGCCGGTTGCCTCGCCTGAAGGATGACCGGCGAACGAACGCCGTCGATCACGCGAACCATCATCGCGAACTCGTAGTCGTGTTCGTACGCGGACAGTTCCGAGCTTCCCCACATCGACAACACGTGCTCTAGATGCGGCCCTACCCTGGCAAACAGCTCGGCCCGTGTATGGCAACCGCCGAGCGCGAAGGGATCTGAATGGGCAAGCACGAGGAAGCTCGCAAGCAGGATGACCCATGCCAACAACCAGCGCTGGAGCTTGCGCATGTTGCCCTCCTCGTCATGTCTTGTCGACAACCGGACGCATGCGCAACGTAGCACCGACCTCGATCTGCGTCATCATCCGGATGTGTGACCCTTCCTGCCGGAGACCTCAGCATGACTGTGACCATCACCGCATTCGAACGCTCACCTGATGGCGGCAAAGGCCTGGCGCGCGACACACGCGTCCGCTGGGCGCTCGAGGAAGCGGGCATTCCTTTCGAGGTCCGGCATGTTTCGTTCGCTGCGATGAAAGAGCCCGCCCATCTCGCGCTGCACCCTTTCGGCCAGATCCCCACTTACGAGGAAGGCGATCTCGTGCTGTTCGAGAGCGGAGCGATCGTGTTCCATATCGCCTCGCGACATGCCGGCCTGCTGCCGGACGACCCCAGCGCACGGGCACGCGCGATCACCTGGCTGTTTGCCGCTCTCAACACGGTGGAGCCGCCGATCCTCGAACTCTCGACCGCAAAGATCCTGGAGGGCGACAAGCCATGGAGCGAGGCGCGCATGCCTCTGGTCAAAGATCGCGTCCGCGCGCGGCTGGCGCAGCTCTCGGCGCATCTGGGCGACGCCGACTGGCTCGACGGAGCCTTCAGCGCGGGCGACCTCATGATGGTGTCGGTGCTGCTCAGGTCGCGGCCTTCGGGCATCCTGGACGAATATCCGAACCTGTCCGCCTATGTCGCACGCGGAGAAGCGCGGCCTGCGTACAAGCGGGCCTACGAGGCGCAACTACGCGATGCGATCGCGGCAGGCAGCCCCGGCTAGGTCCACCCTCACTCCGGCAGCGCGTTCAGCAGGTACACCGCCTCGATCAACGGCGAAGGCACGGTGCCGGGCGCGAAGGTCTGGCGGAACACGTTCACGATCTCGCCGCTGCGGTAGACCTCCGAGAGTGCCCGGTTCACTGCAAGGCGCATGTCCGGGTCGCGGCGCATCATCAGCGAATAGGTCTCCATCGAGAGGTAGTCGTCGCTCAGGCGCAGCGTGGTGCCCGCCGGCCCGCCCAGCACTTCGCCCACGAGGATGAGGCGATCCGTCGCATACGCATCGGCGCGGCCGTCGCGCACCGCAGCGATGCCGTCGGTATGCGTCTGGACCGTGACGAAGACCGGCACGATGCCGCGATCCGAGAGGCCCCTGAGTACCTTCTCCGTGGTCGACCCGGGAATCACTCCCACGCGCTTTCCGTTGAGGTCGACCGCGCGCGCGATCGGCTTGGAAGACAGCGACACATACGACGCGCCCTCGACCCAGATGGTGTTGCTGAAGTCGACCTGCCGCTCACGCCCGAGCGTGCGCGAGGTGCTTCCGCATTCGAGGTCGACGGTGCCATCGACCACCGCCGGAATGCGAGAGGCGACGGTCACCGGCACCCACTGCACGTCCAGCTTGGCAAGATTGAGTTGCGTCTTCAGGGAATTCGCGACGCGCTTGCAGAGCTCCACGGAATATCCGGTGGGCGCCCCGTCAGGCCCCCTGAAGGCGAATGGCTTTGCATCCTCCCGGAACCCCAGCTTGATCGTCTGCGTCTGGCTGATGCGGGCCAGCGTGTCCTTGGGCGTCGTGCCTGGAGGGTTTGCGCACGCACCCAGGAGCAAGGAGGTCAACAACAGCGGCAGAAGCGCCAGGAAGCGAGAGATCATTCGTTCGTCCTTCGTTGATGTGGCCGGCGCATTGTGGGGTGGGGGGCCGCGGTTTGGCAACGAGGAAGAATGCCTTGGTGCAACCCCGGGCGCCTACCCTGCCCGCCAATGAGCTACTTTCCGAACACAAGCACCTAAAGCTCGCAGGTGTCGTAGTTCGGGAGAGTCGTGCTGCTGCCCGAACGCGCCTTGTTGTATTGCATATAACGTGCCGCTCGTTGGCGCGTGTTCGCGGTCATGGCTTCGATCTTCTGACTGGGCCCAATGAATTCGGCGAACGGCTTGAATCTGATTGAGCCGCAGTGGTTGGAAGCCATCAGACCTTCGCCGACACGCTGCACGGCCGCTTTGTCCGTCAAGTCAACAAGCAGAGTCCCCTGCGTAGCGCGCGCATCCTGCATAAGTGCCTTGCGCTGCGGCTCGGTCACATTGAGCGTATTGATCCAAGCCTCGATGTCGTCGCGCACGCCGTTCTTGTTGGCGTCAGGCCCTGCGATGTCGGACGAGCGATCCAATGCCGGGTAGCCACCCTTTCGTTCCAGCAGTTCAATCTGCTGAGCGAGCGTCAGATTGCCCGCCGCGACGGGCGATGAGCCGGATGACGCGCTAGACGGCGGTTCGGACGAACTGCCGGCTGGGGACGTGGAGGCCCCCTCGCCCGTCCCGAAGAATCCAGAACCGCCGCCACTGCCACCACCGCAGGCTACAAGCGCTGTGGCCAAGAGAACACCACCGATAAACGATTTGAAAGATGTCATTTGATTCTTCTCCCTGTATTGAACCTAGAGCTTGCCGAGCACGGCCTGCACCATTCCGTTGATCTTTTCCCGCGCAGCGCGCGCCGTATCGAGATAGGTCCCGACCAAGGTGTGGCCGCTCAGATCGCTTTTGCTGATCGGCAGGTTGACGTTGTTCGACGCCACGGAGTTGATGCCCTGCACGCGCAGCCCATTGATGACCAGATCGATATCGGCCAGCAGGTGCTCACCGCGCAAGGTGGGCGAAGCCGGGGCTACATGGACGACATCGGCCGCGGTGCCCGGGTGGCTGCTACGAAGCCCGTCATAGGCGCTGTTGACGAAAAGATTTCCCTGTGAATGCGCGATGAGGACGAAGGAATAGTCCTCGTCGGCCAAGTCCCGGAGCTTTTGAAGCTGGCCCGCCACGTCTGCGGCGGTGGGCGGTTTGCTGAGCATCTGCGAATAGCCGCTGAACATCTGGCCGAGCGTGGCATTGAAGGTCGCATCGAACAGCCCGGCCAGAGCTGACGCCCCATTGCCCAATCCATTGAGCAGACGGGCCGTCAGCGAGTCGCCTTCTGCATGCTTGCCGGCGAGCAACTCCCAGTAGTGCTCCCAGCGGTTGTTGAGCACGCCATCGAGTTCCTTGCCGCGCTGGATGAAGACTTCGGCGATGTCTTGCAAAGCAGTGCTGCCGTTACCCGTACCTGTCTGGTTGTAGAAGCTTTCATACTGCAGTTTGGTGCCTTGGTATGTTGGCCCAATGAGTTCCTCTAGCGATTGAAGTCCGGCGCCCGCCTGCTTATCCGTATTCCACACCCCATTGAAGAACCCAACCACAATCGGCTTCCTCTTGATACACGAGCCGCTCTCCGGTTCCGGCTTGGTTCCCTCGGGGCAAACACACATCGCTTGGCTTGGATTTGTGTAGTCAAGGGTGATTCGTGACGCCCCTGAAGGCCTGGGCTTCATCAGCGGTACGGGCGAGCAATAAGCACCGATTGTCCAGTTCCATCCGGTATCCGGATTGCATGCCTCATCGGAGAACTGGCACGAAATCTGCGCGGGGCAAAAGCTCCAGGTCGTGCCAGCTATCCAGAGTCTGTCAGCATGAGCATTCATTTGCGCACAGACTTCGGGCCCAGAGGAGCCCATGATTTCGGGCGGCCACGACTTCTCGCGCAAAATGATTGGGTCAGCGTCGAAGGAAATAATATGCATCGCCGGCCATCTGACATCAGCCGCATGGCTGGCCGAACCATGCAATATGGAAAACGCCAGGATCAGCGCAGCGCCAATTACTCGGCCGCACTCACGTGCAGCGTTCAATCGATTTCTCAAAACACACTCCCTTTTCTGATTTCACTTCCCTGCCCGATTCCAGGACCGGCGCGACCGCGTGACAACGGCGCGAATCCTGAAATCACCGCCATCAAGACGACGATTTCAGGGCGGGCGGAAGCTTAGAGGAAGGCTCGGCGCGAAGGGGCTCTTGATCGCGCCGAATGTTCTTAGTGCGGCACCGCCGATCGGGCGGTGGGACCACGCGCAAGCTCAGGTATCTAGCGTCTGCGTGAACTTTTGGGTATCGAACTCCGCCACACCTGCGACTGATGCGACGACGCGCCCCCATTCGCGAATGCACGCCAGCAGCAGCTGCGCATCGGCAGGCTTGACGAAGTGCCTGTCGAATCCCGCATCGAGCGCCGCCTGTCGGTCCTCGGCTTGTCCGTAACCGGTGAGCGCGATCATCAGGACGCCTTGCCCCTGCGCCATGCTACGCATGCGCCGCGCGACCTCGTAGCCGTCGACCTTGGGCAGGCCGATATCGAGGATCACGACCGCGGGCTCGAAGTCGACGAAAACCGAAAGGCCCTGTTCGCCGTCGAGCGCCACGCGGACCTCATGGCCCTCGATGCGCAAAAGCGCCTCGATGCCTGCAGCGGCATCGAGGTTGTCGTCGACCAGCAGCACCTTGCGACGCGTCGCCTGTGGAACTGGCCCCGTTGCGATGCCGGTTTCGATCGCCAGTTCTTCCTTCGCGCACGGCAATCGCACCTTGAAGACGGAGCCCCGGTCCTTGCCCTCGCTGAATGCTTCGATGTCGCCGCCATGCAGATGCGTGAGCCGCCGCGCCAGCGTGAGTCCCACGCCGAGCCCGCCCTGTGCGCGGTCCAGCCCGCGCTGGCCTTGTGCAAAGAGATCGAAGATGCGCGGCAGCAGCTCGGCCTCGATGCCCATGCCCTGGTCGTGCACGGTGATCACGATCTCGTCGCCCTCGCGCCGTGCATGCAGCGCGATGGCCTTGCCGTCCGGGCTGTACTTGGATGCGTTGTGCAGCAGGTTCGAGATGACCTGCGTGAGCCGCGCCACGTCGCCGCGAAGCCACAGCGGCTCTTCCGGAACATGCACGCTCAGCGTCTGCCGGTGCCGCTCCACCGCCGCGCGCACCGTCTCGACGCTCTGCGCGACGAGATGCCGCAGTTCGAAGCCTTCGTACTTGAGGACGATCTTTCCCTCGCTGATGCGCGAGACATCCAGCAGCTCCTCGATGAGCCGCGTCATCTGGCGCGACTGGCGGCTCGCGACATCGATCGCCCAGGTGAGCTTGCCTTCGTTCGGCGCGATCCGGCGAATCACCTCGATCGCCGTGACGATGGACGCGAGCGGATTGCGCAACTCGTGCGACATCATCGCGAGGAACTCGTCCTTTCTGCGGCTGGCCAGTTGCAGTTCCTGCTGGGCCAGCTGCCGCTCGACGATCTCCCGCTGCAGCAGACCATAGAGGCGCGCATTCTCGAAGGCCACCGACGCACGCGCGGCCACCTCGCCCAGCATGCCGGCAGCGATGGCACGCGGCCAGGCGCGACCTTCGTCGAGCGCGACCCAGAGTGCGCCCAGACAGCGTTCACCGGCCACGAACGGCACCGCGGCCATCCATGCCCACTGCAGATCGGCACGCCCTTCGCGCGCCGCATCGACTTCGATGGCGTGGCCAGAGGCGATGACCTTCCGGAGCATCGCTTCGACCGCAGGCTCCAGCACGGCGTCCGAGTCTGTATCCGTACGCACGCGCACGCCGCCATCGACCTCTTCGGCTAGGCACCAGCCATCAACCTCCGATTCCGCATCGATCAGCCGCACCACCGCCCTGCAACCGAATGCCGGCACCAGCAGTTCGACCAACTGAGCCATCGCCCGGTCGATCTCCAGCGTCCCACCAAGCGTGCGGCTCGCATGCGCGAGGAAGGCGGAGCGCCGGTCGTTCTCTTCCGCGACGCGGCGCGCGGCTTCGGCCGCCATCACCGCGGCGCGGTTGTCCGCCTGCAGCTGCACCTGCCGCTTCATCTGGTAGAGCGACACGAACACGCCGACCTTGCTGCGCAGCACCTCCGGCACTACCGGCGAGATGATGAAGTCGACCGCGCCGAGCGAGTAGCCCCGCGCGCTTTGCACCTCGTCCCAGTAGGAGGTGATGAAGATGATCGGCGTGTAGGCCGACCGCCGGTGCTTGCGGATCAGTGCCGCGGTCTCGAAGCCGTCCAGGTCCGGCATGTTGACGTCGAGCAGGATTACGGCGAACTCGCGCTTCAGGATCTCGCGCAGCGCCTCCGCGCCCGAACGCACTGCCACGAGGTTCTGGCCGAGTTCCTCCAGCACCGTGCGGAAGACGAGCAGTTTCTCCGGCAGGTCGTCCACGATGAGGATGTCGACCGGCTCCGCCGCATCGTCGGGCGACG
Source organism: Variovorax sp. Sphag1AA (assembly GCF_014192575.1). Lineage (GTDB taxonomy): Bacteria > Pseudomonadota > Gammaproteobacteria > Burkholderiales > Burkholderiaceae_C > Variovorax. Next base: position 11,545 of record NZ_JACHYC010000008.1, read on the forward strand.
GCACCATCGCGCCGTTCGAAGGGTCTAGTGGCACAGCCAGCCTCGCAGCACGACCAGCAGGTGGGCAGTCTCCACCGGCTTCGAGAGATAGTCCCAGGCGCCGGCCTCGATGCACTTCTCGCGGTCACCCTTCATGGCCTTCGCGGTCACCGCGATCAGCGGCAGGTGCTTGCCGCGCGGCAACTTGCGCAGCGCGCGCATGGTCTCCATGCCGTCCATCTCCGGCATCATGATGTCCATCAGCACCACGTCGATGTCCGGATCGTCCTGGACCTGCCGGATCGCGTCGCGGCCGTTCTCCGCCGAGACGATCGACATGCCCTGCTCGTCGAGCACCGCAGCCAGCGCGAAGATGTTGCGGATGTCGTCGTCGACGATCAGCACCTTCTTGCCCGCGAGCGTACGCGCGGTGTCGCTGATCGCATCCACCGCGGCTCTCTCGGCCTCCGACATCACTGCAATGCCGCGATGCAGGAAGAAGGTGGTCGCGTCGATCAGCCGGTCAAGCGATTGCGCAACGCACAGGGCCGGCACGTTGGGCCCTGGCTCCCAGCCTGGCAGCGTGCCGCCTTCGGGGTTGAACAGAATCACCGGCAACTGCCGTGCAGGCGAGCGATCCTCGGCGAACTCCGCCATGTCACCACGATGGAAGTCCACCACCGAACCATCGGTGACCAGGCAATCCACATCGCTGCGCACCAGCTCTTGCCGCAGTCGGCCGATGGAATCTGCCATCACTACCTGCACGTCGCCGCCCAGTGCAGCCACATAGCTGTCACGCAGGTCCGAGGGCTTCATCGCGAGGACCATCCGGCGAGTGCCCGAGCGGAGGAATTCGCGAAGATCCGCCAGCGCCGTATCGACCATGTCGATGGACTGCAGCGGCTTCGCGAGGAAGCCGACCGCGCCCGATCCGAGTGCGCGTTCGCGCGAATCGTCAGTGGAGACCACCAGCACCGGGATGTGCCGCGTGGCGAGATCGGCCTTCAGCCGCTCCAGGATGCGCCAGCCCTCCATATCCGGCAGGAAGATGTCGAGCGTGATGACCACCGGCCGGTAGTCCCGGGTGAGCCCCAGCGCATCTGCGCCGCTCGCGCTCACCAGCCCCTTGAAGCCTGCGCGGCGCGCCGACTGCAGCAGCATCTTCGAGAACGCGAGGTCGTTCTCCACGATCAGCGCGACCCGGTCACCCGGGAGGATGTTGCCGCGATCGTCATCGGCGACATTGACCTCGAAGTCATGCGCATCGTTCGCCGGTTCCCTGGCGGTCACGACCGGTTCCGTGTCGATGCGCCTGCGCATTTCCACCTGCTCACGTTCGGCGCGCGGCAGCGTCTCCGGCTCGGCGGGCGCGCTGCGGCTGGTGCGCACGCTGCGCGACGGGCTGTAGTTCTGCGGCAGATAGAGCGTGAAGGTGCTGCCCTGCGACGGCACGCTCTTCAGCCGGATCTCGCCGCCGAGCAGTCGCGCCAGCTCGCGACTGATCGCCAGGCCGAGACCGGTGCCGCCGTACTTGCGCGATGTCGATCCGTCCGCCTGCTGGAAGGCCTCGAAGATGATCTGCTGCTTGTCGGCGGAGATGCCGATGCCGGTGTCCGACACCGCGAACGCCACCACGCTGCTTGCGCGGTTGAGCTCCTCGTTGTCGCGCGACCAGCCACTGTCTACCGTCGAGACCGACAGCGACACCGCGCCTTGATGGGTGAACTTGAAGGCGTTGGAGAGCAGGTTCTTGATGATCTGCTGCAGCCGCTTCGCATCGGTGACCAGGGTCTCGGGCAGCGGCTGCGGCGCGACGATCTCGAAGCCCACGTGGCGCGACTCGGCCACATGACGGAAGCTGCGTTCGACCGAACGCTGCAGGTCGTCGAGCCGAAGTTCGCTCACTTCGACCGCGACGGTGCCCGACTCGATCTTCGACAGGTCGAGGATGTCGTTGATGAGCATCAGCAGGTCATTGCCCGACAGGTGGATCGTCTTCGCGAACTCCACCTGCTTGGTCGTGAGGTTGCCGCCCGTGTTCTTGCAGAGCTGGTCGGACAGGATCAACAGGCTGTTGAGTGGCGTGCGCAGCTCGTGCGACATGTTCGCGAGGAACTCGGACTTGTACTTCGAGGTAAGCGCGAGCTGCTCGGCCTTTTCCTCCAGCGCCTGCCGGGCCTGCTCGACCTCGCGGTTCTTGCGCTCCACTTCCTGGTTCTGGTGCACCAGCAGGCGCGCCTTCTCCTGCAGCTCCTCGTTGGTCTGTTGCAGTTCGAGCTGCCGGCTTTGCAGCTCTTCGGCGAGCGACTGGGATTGCGTGAGCAAGTCCTCGGTCCGCATGTTGGCGGCGATCGTGTTGATCACGATGCCGATCGATTCGGTCAGCTGGTCGAGGAAGGCCTGGTGCGAGGGGTTGAAGCGCTCCAGCGATGCGAGCTCCATCACGCCGCGTACCTCGCCTTCAAAAACGATCGGCAGCACGATCACGTCCATCGCCGCACTCTCGCTGAGGCCGGTCGCGATGCGGAAGGCCGGATTGGCGACATTGGTCAACAGGATCTTCGACTTCTCGACCGCGCATTGGCCCACCAGGCCCTGTCCCAGTTCGATCTCCTTGCCATGCGCGTCCTGTCCGCCCGAGGCATAGCTCGCGAACAGCTTGAGCTTGGGCGTGCCGCCCACATTGGTGAGCACGTAGAACTCGGCCTGCTGCGCACCGACCACCGGTGCGAGCTCGGACAGGATGAGCTGGCCGACCGTCAGCAGGTCCTTCTGCCCCTGCAGCATGCGGCTGAACTTCGCGAGGTTGGTCTTGAGCCAGTCCTGCTCGGTGTTCTTCTGGATGTTGTCGCGCAGGTTGCGGATCATCTCGTTGATCGTGTCCTTGAGCGCGGCCACTTCGCCCTGCGCCTCGACCGCAATCGACCGCGTGAGGTTGCCCTGCGTCACCGCCGTCGCCACTTCGGCGATCGCGCGCACCTGCGTGGTGAGGTTCGCAGCGAGCTGGTTGACGTTCTCGGTCAGCCCCTTCCAGGTACCGGCCGCGCCGGGCACCTTGGCCTGTCCGCCGAGCTTGCCTTCGACCCCCACTTCCCGCGCGACGGTGGTCACCTGGTCGGCGAAGGTCGCGAGCGTGTCGGTCATGTTGTTGATGGTCTCTGCCAGCGCGGCGATTTCGCCCTTCGCCTCCACCGTCAGCTTCTGCTTGAGGTCGCCGTCCGCAACCGCGGTCACCACCTTTGCGATACCGCGCACCTGACCCGTCAGATTGCCCGCCATGAAGTTCACGTTATCGGTGAGGTCCTTCCAGGTGCCCGACACGCCCTTGACCTCCGCCTGGCCGCCGAGCCGGCCTTCGGTGCCGACCTCGCGCGCCACGCGCGTCACTTCGGCGGCGAAGGACGAGAGCTGGTCCACCATGGTGTTGATCGTCGCCTTCAGTTCGAGGATCTCGCCTTTCACATCGACCGTGATCTTCTTGGAGAGGTCGCCCGCGGCAACGGCCTTGGTCACGTCCGCAATGTTGCGCACCTGCGAGGTGAGGTTCGACGCCATCAGGTTCACCGAATCGGTGAGGTCCTTCCAGGTACCCGCCACACCCTGCACGTCGGCCTGCCCACCCAGCTTGCCTTCCGTGCCCACCTCACGCGCCACACGCGTGACTTCGGCGGCGAAGGAGTTGAGCGTGTCCACCATCGTGTTGACGGTGTTCTTCAGTTCGAGGATCTCGCCCTTCACGTCCACCGTGATCTTCTTGGAGAGGTCGCCCGCAGCAACCGCCTTCGTCACGTCCGCGATGTTGCGAACCTGCGAGGTGAGGTTCGACGCCATCGAGTTCACCGATTCGGTGAGGTCCTTCCATGTGCCGGCGACGCCCTGCACGTCGGCCTGACCGCCCAGCTTGCCTTCGGTGCCCACTTCGCGTGCCACGCGCGTCACTTCGGCGGCGAAGGATGAGAGCTGATCCACCATCGTGTTGATGGTGTTCTTGAGTTCGAGCACCTCGCCCTTGGCATCCACCGTGATCTTCTTGCCGAGGTCGCCGGCCGCCACGGCCGTCGTCACTTCAGCCACGTTGCGCACCTGCGAGGTGAGGTTGCCGGCCATGAAGTTCACCGATTCGGTGAGGTCCTTCCAGGTGCCGGCCACGCCCTGCACGTCGGCCTGGCCGCCCAGCTTGCCTTCGGTGCCCACTTCGCGCGCCACCCGCGTCACTTCGGCCGCGAATGAATTGAGCGTGTCCACCATCGTGTTGATGGTTGCCTTCAGTTCAAGGATCTCGCCCTTCACGTCCACCGTGATCTTCTTGGAGAGGTCGCCCGCAGCCACCGCCTTCGTCACATCCGCGATGTTGCGCACCTGGCTCGTGAGGTTCGAGGCCATGGAGTTGACCGAATTCGTCAAGTCCTTCCAGGTGCCCGCCACCCCCTGCACGTCGGCCTGCCCGCCCAGCTTGCCCTCGGTGCCCACTTCGCGCGCCACGCGCGTCACTTCGGCCGCGAACGACCGGAGCTGGTCGACCATGCTGTTGATCGTGTTCTTCAGTTCGGAGATCTCGCCCTTCACGTCCACCGTGATCTTCTTGGAGAGATCGCCCGCCGCCACGGCCGTGGTCACTTCCGCGATATTGCGTACCTGCGAAGTGAGATTGCCCGCCATGAAGTTCACCGATTCGGTGAGGTCCTTCCAGGTACCGGCCACACCCTGCACATCGGCCTGACCGCCCAGCTTGCCTTCGGTGCCCACTTCGCGCGCCACGCGCGTCACTTCGGCAGCGAACGAGCGAAGCTGGTCCACCATCGTGTTGACCGTGTTCTTCAACTCGAGGATCTCGCCCTTCACGTCGACCGTGATCTTCTTGGAGAGATCGCCCGCCGCAACGGCCTTCGTCACGTCCGCGATGTTGCGCACCTGGCTGGTGAGATTGCCGGCCATCGAGTTGACCGAATCGGTCAAGTCCTTCCAGGTGCCGGACACGCCTTCGACGCGTGCCTGGCCGCCTAGCGAGCCTTCGGTGCCCACCTCGCGCGCCACCCGCGTCACCTCCGACGCAAAGGAGCGGAGCTGGTCCACCATCGTGTTGATCGTGTTCTTGAGCGTGAGGAACTCGCCCTTCACGTCCACATCGATCTTCTTCGAGAGATCGCCCTTCGCCACTGCAGTGGTCACGTCCGCGATGTTCCGCACCTGGTCCGTGAGGTTGCCGGCCATCGAGTTCACGGAGTCGGTCAGGTCCTTCCACGTGCCCGCAACGCCCTTGACCTTGGCCTGCCCGCCCAGCTTTCCTTCGGTGCCCACTTCGCGCGCCACGCGCGTCACTTCGGCGGAGAAATCGCCGAGCTGCTCCACCATCTTGTTGATGGTCTTCGCGGTCCGCAGGAACTCGCCTTCGAGCTCACGGCCATCGACATCGAGCGCCATGCTCTTCGACAGATCGCCCTGCGCGACAGCGCCGATCACACGTGCGACTTCGGTCGTCGGGTGCACGAGGTCATCGATCAGCGCGTTCACGCATTCGATCGATTCGCCCCAGAAGCCGCGTGTCTCCGCCATCACCGCGCGCTGCTTGAGCTTGCCTTCGCGCCCCACCACCTTGCGCAGGCGAACGAGCTCGGAAGCGAGTGCGGCGTTCTGCTCGACCACGTCGTTGAAGACCTCGGCCACCTTGCCGGAGATGCCGGTCCAGTGCATCGGCAAACGCGCCTTGGAGTCGCCCTTGCGGAGACGGGTCAACGCTTCGAGAAGCAGCTCGAGCTCATCCACCGAGGCCACGAACGGAATCTTTTCAACCGCTTGCATGCTGAACCACCTTTGAGTGCGGAGAGACATCGCGGACTGCCTGTCTCTTCAGCAATGGAGGGCTTCGGACAGCGTCTGCGTCCGGCGGCCTTTATCCCGGCCGCAGGATGCCAACTGGCACTATCACGCATGCGTGTTGAGTTCGCAACGGGGGTTCTTGGGGCTTTGGCGCGTGCCCCACTCGACGGTACAGCGACGTAGGAATCGGCTGACGCGAACCGGCTGAATCGTCCGACCCGCTGACTACGTCGTGGCGCCTTCGCGCGCCGCGACCCAGTCCCATACCCGCGTCGGCGCCTCGACCATCACGTTGTGGCCGCAGGGACCGAGGTCCGACGCGTCGGCATCGATCGCACGGAGTTGATCCATCGTCACCAGCGCATCGTTGGCAGCGCGACCGAGATGCACTGGGCAACGCGCCAGCCTGAACAACTCTGCCGTCGGCGGCTTGCCCACGCCGTGCGCACGCGGGTTCATCGCGAGGCGCCAGCCGTCGGCGTCCTGCTGCACGCCGCGTCGCGCGACCGGTGATTGGGCGTCAACGAGGCCGACGAGGCCGGAGACCTTGAGGTAGCGGTCCCAGGCCTCTTCCTCTGCAGCGAACTTCTTCGCAGGTCGAGAGGCGAGCGCCTCCATGCCGCGCAACTCGTCTTCGGTCCACGCGACCTTGATGCCCGCGCCGAAGACCCGATGCGGCACCACGCCGAACCAGCCCGTCGCAAGTGCGAGCGCGATCACGCCACCGAGCGAATGCCCGAGCACCACCAGCCGGCCTGCGGGATCGACATGCGGCAACACCGCGCGCGCAACGCTCGCAGCGTACTGACCGATTGCGTAGGAGTCCTGAGTGCCGGATTCGCCATGGCCCGGCAGGTCCATCGCGATCCATCGACCGCGCCAGCGCGCGCCGGCCTGCGCGCACATCGGCGACCACACCGCCGCCGTGGCGCCCAGGCCGTGAAGCATGACCAGCAGGTCCGGGCCTTCCCCGCCTTGTTCGATGTACATCGCGTTGCCTCCTTCATGTCGATTGAAGCGCGCGAGATTACCCGACGATCGGCGGCCTCCGAAAGCGCCCTCAGGGCCTTTCGCCGCGAGCCAGGCGTGCGTCGATGTCGTCGAGCACCGGCATCAGGTCGGCCACGCTGTCGATCACGTAGTGCGCACCGGCGGCTTTCAGTTCGGCAGTCGCGCGATCGCGCACCACTTGCTGGCCCGCGGCATCGAGCGCTTGCCACCCGGCGAGCGTGAGGCCGGCGGCGTTGCCGCTGATCGACAGGCCGATGGACCAGGTCCCCGCGTTGATGCCTTCCTGCACGCCGACGCCGGTGTCGTCGACCTTGACGACCGTGTATGGCGGCCACACCCCGATGTCGGCGAAAGTGCGATACATCATGAGCGGCGTCGGCCGGCCTGCAACGAGATCGCCGGCGCACACGAGGTTGTCCGGCACATAGCCCCCGTCGGCCGCGATCTTCGTGACCACGTCCATGATCGGCCGGTTGTACCCGGTGGTCGATCCGATCTTCAGGCCGCGTGCACGCGCCGCCTTCACCGCGTCCAGCGCGCCGGGAATGAAATCGCAGAAGTCCGGCACGACCGCTGCATTCATCGGCGTGAAGACGTCATACAGATGATCGATGTCCGCATGGGTGAAGGCCTTGCCGTTCTTCGCCTCCCACTGCGCGGCGACGCGCGGCAGTTCGCTCAGCGCCTTGATGTGGTCCCACTTGGCGAGGCCCATCGGTCCGCGCGCTTCTGCAATGCTGATCTCGATGCCGAACTTCTCGAAGAGGCGCACGAAGGCGCCCATCGGTGCGCAGGAACCGAAGTCGATGATGGTGCCGGCCCAGTCGAAGACGACGGCCTGGAGTTTGTCTTGATGTTGGTTCATGGTGTGCAGTACTGGCTACCAGCCGGCGAAGACTTCCTCGGCGATGCCGAAGGCAGTGCTGGCGCCGGTGCCGCTGGTCACGATCACGAGGCGCGTTGCGGCGTCGGGCGCATCGATGAGGCAGTCGGTCGTCGGTGATGAGGGATAGGTGCCGACCCAGCGATGGGTCACGGTGTAGTCGGGCAGATTCAGCGTCTCCTGCATGTGGCGCAGGATGAGGTCGTCGACCCGCGCGTCCGCAAAGGGCTCGACCACGGGACCGTAATGGTGCGAATCGCCGACCACCAACGAGCCGTCGGCACTCTGGACCACGATCAGGTGGATGCCGTTGGCGAGCGATTCGCCCTCTTCGGCTTCCAGCTGCGCGCGCAACGCCTTGGCTGCAGGCAGCTCGCTGTAGCCAAGGTATCGCACCAGGCTCAGGTCGGCCATCACCGACCCTGGCAGCCGGAAGCCTTCCGGCGGCCGCACGCGCAGCATGTGGAGCTGGCAGAGGCGCAGTCGATGCGTCGCGAGGCGCTCGGCAAAGAGCCCGCCGAGTTCGATGTTCGTGCACACCGCGACGCGATCCGCATGCAGCGTGGCGCGCGAGGTGCGAACCCGCGGCGTCGCAACTTCAAGCACTTGTTCGCCGAAGCGGAAAGTCACGCCTTTGGCCTCGGCGAGCCACTTGGCGAGCAGGCCGATTGCAGTGCGCGATTCGACTCGCGCTTCATGCGGGCTGTAGAGCACTGCCTGCGCGCCGTCCAGCCGGAGCGTCGGCGCTCGGCGCGCAGCTTCGTCGATGCCCAGCAGCTCGCAGCCTTCGGCCATGGCCGTGCCCATGAACTCTTCGAGCACGGTCAGCGCCTTCGGGCGAAATGCCGTGAGGTAGAGCCCGCGATGAATGACGTCGATGCCCGTCTGGGGCGCGACGTCGCCCCAGACTTCGCGCGCGCGGCGTGCACGCCGCCAGGTGTCGCCCGCGCCCTGCCCGGTCACCGTGACGAAGCCGAAGTTGCGGATGGACGCGCCGATGCATGCGGCGTCCTTGTCCACCACGCACACCTTGAGGCCGCGCTGGACGGCGGTGTACGCATGCGCCAGGCCGACGATGCCGGCGCCGACGACGATCAGATCGAAGTTCGTTGTGTTGCTCATGTCTTTCTGGAAGTGGCTCAGCGTTGCCGCCATGCCTGTGTGCGGCGCTCCACCCAGCGTCCCGCGAGCAGGTAGAGCAGCGTGACGACCGTCGAAGTGGCGGCGATCAGCACCGCCATCGCAGCGGCTGCGCCGATCTCGCCCGCCTCGTCGAGATTGAGAATGGCTACCGAAGCCAGCTTGGTGTCCGGCGAATAGAGGAAGACGACCGCCGAGATCGTGGTCATCGCATTGATAAAGAAGTAGCGCGACACGTCGAGCAGCACCGGCAGGCAGATCGGCAGCGTCACGCGCCGCAGCGTGACGTGGAACGGCACCTTCAGGGACGCCGACACCGCCTCGAATTCCGCATCGATCGCCTTCAGTGCCGTCACCATGGTCAGATGCCCCGTGGTGTAGAAGTGCACGACGGTGCAGAGGATGAGGATCGCCATCGTCTGGTACAGCCCATTGAGCGGATTGCCCGGCGCATTGAAGAAGAAGATGTAGCCGAGTCCCAGCACCAGTCCCGGCACAGCCATCGGCAGCATGGCCATCAGCCGCACGATAGGGCGCGCCCAATCCATGCCGCGCGTCTTCTCCAGCAGATAGGCCCCGACAAACACCACTGCCGTGCCGAACACTGCGGTACCGGCAGCCAGCTTCAGGCTGTTGATGACCGAATCACCAAGCTCCGCGTCCACGATGCCTGCGATGTAGTGGGTCAGGCTCGGCGTCAGGTTGTAGGGCCACAGAGTGACGAACGACGCGAACACGGCCATCCCGAACATCGCAATCATCAGCGCGCAGACGAAGAGGCAGAAGCCGGTCATCGCCGCATCGAAGCCGCGTGATGGCCGGGGCACGTAGGCCACCGCGCGCGCGGTCAGCATCGCGGTCTGCTTGCGCTGCACGAAATGATCGACCGCGAAGGTGATGGCCGCGGGCGCAAGCAGCAGCAGCGCGACCACCGCGCCACGCTGGAAGTCCTGCTGGCCGATCACCAGCTTGAACACGTCGGTCGCCAGCACGTTGAAGTTGCCGCCCACCACCTTCGGAATGCCGAAGTCGGTGATGACGAGCGTGAACACCACCAGCGCAGCGGAGATCAACCCGTACTTCGCACCCGGCAGCGTGATCGTGAAGAAGCGCCGGACGGTCGAGGTGCCCATCGCATCTGCAGCTTCGTACAGCCGTGCATCGGCCAGCGACAACGCAGTGACGAGGATCATCAGCGCATGCGGAAAGGTCGCGAAGCATTCAGCCAGCACAATGCCCGACGGCCCGTAGATGCCCGGGAAGCCGAGCGCCCGCCAGAACTCCTTGGCCACGCCCTGGTTGCCGAACCAGTAGATCAGCGAGATGGCCGACAGCAGGGAAGGCGCGAGCAGCGGCAGCAGCGTGATGCTGCGCAGCAGCCCCTTGGCCGGCATGCAGCTTCGCGTGAGTGCGTAGGCAAAGGCAAAGGCGAGCGGGATGACGACCAGCGTCACCATCATCGATACCCACACGCTGTTCCAGAGGCTGTTCAGCAGCGCCGGGGAAGACAGATACGACGCGAAGTTCGCCCAGCCGGTGCGAGCCTCATTGCCCTGCACCGCCTGCGAGAGGATCGCCCCCAGCGGAAAGACCAGCCCGATGAGCAGAAACGCAGCGACCACCAGCAGCGCGACATGCGCCGCGCGTTCGCTCCAGTGCACGTGCAGACGCGCCGCGCGCGCCTCGTGAAGAACCGCAGCCATCTCAGGCCCCGTTTCGCGGGAAGACGCGCAGCCGGTCGGTGCGCAGCGCGAAGTCCAGGCGATGGCCTTCACGCACGTTGAACTCGTCCATCTGGTTAAGCGAGAACTGCAGTTGCAGCGGCATGCCGGGGAGGCACTCGGCATCGACTTCCGCGAGGCAGTTGCCGCCGAGGAACTCGATCCGCTTCACCATGCCCGAGCAGCGGTCGGGATGGTCCGCGCCGGGACTGAGCATCAAACGGTCCTCTGGGCGCAGGTAGAGCATCACTTCCTGGCCGGCCTTGTAGGCCGCACCCTGCCCGTCTTCGCAGCGCAGCTTCATCTTTCCGCAAGCGAATGAACGATCGCCTTCAGCCACCGCGGGCAGACGGTTCACCTTGCCGACGAATCCGGCCACGAACGGCGACGCCGGTTCGCGATACACCTCCATGGGCGTGCCGACCTGTTCGATCACACCGTGGTTCATCACCACGAGTCGATCGGCCACCGAGAGCGCCTCTTCCTGGTCGTGCGTGACCATGATGGTGGTCACGCCCAACTCGCGTTGCAACGCATGGATCTCGTTGCGCAGATGCACGCGCACGATCGCGTCGAGTGCAGAGAGCGGTTCGTCCAGCAACAGCAGCCCCGGCGACGTCGCGAGCGCACGTGCAAGCGCCACGCGCTGCTGCTGGCCGCCGGACATCTGCGCCGGGTACTTGCCGCCGCTGCCGGGCAGGCCGACGAGGTTCAGCAGTTCTTCCACGCGCGCCTTGACCTGCGCCCTGGGCTCGTGCCGATTTACCAGCCCGTAGCCCACGTTCTCGGCAATCGTCAGGTTGGGAAAGAGCGCATAGGACTGGAACACGATCCCGTAGTCGCGATCCGGCGGCGGCAGCAGCGAGATGTCGCGGCCGTCCTGCCAGAGCCGGCCGCTGCTCTGCACTTCGAGCCCCGCGATGATGCGCAGCAGCGTCGTCTTGCCGCAGCCCGACGGGCCGAGGAAGCAGACGAACTCGCCGCGACGGATCGCGAGGTCGATGTGCTCCAGCGCCGTGAAAGCGCCAAAGCGCTTGTGCACGCCCTCGATGCGCAGATAGGTGTCGTTCGGGTCCATCCTGGCTCCTGACTGGAACGCAGAGAGCGCCGGCGTACCGGCGCTGCGCTCCACGCCGAAGGCGCGCGCCGGTACGAGCCTCACTTCTTCGCCTCGCTCTTGGAGTCGTAGCGCTTCGTCCATTCGGCGAGGATGCGCTCGCGGTTCACTGCCGACTTCTCGAAGTCCATCTTGATCAAGCGCGCTTCGTAGTCATCCGGGATGTTTGCGAGCTTGGGCGCCACGCCGGGCTGCGCCGTGATCGCGAAGTTCTTGCCGTACAGCAGCATCGCGTCCTTGGACGAAGCCCAGTCAGCGAGCTTCTTCGCAGCCTCTTCCTTCTTCGTGCCCTTGTAGATCGCGAAGCCTTCGAGGTCCCAGCCGAGGCCTTCCTTCGGGAAGACGAGTTCGATCGGCGCGCCCTTGGCCTTGTTGGTGTGGCCGCGGTATTCGAAGGAGATGCCTGCGACGTACTCGCCCGCGGCGGCCATGTTGCAGGGCTTGGAGCCGGAGTGCGTGTACTGCGCGATGTTCTCGTGCAGCGCATCCATGTACTTCCAGCCGCCGCCCTTGCCGTTCTCGTCGCCCCACATCTGCAGCCAGGCCGCCACGTCGAAGTAGCCGGTGCCGGACGAAGCCGGGTTCGGCATCACGATCTGGCCCTTGTACTCGGGCTTGAGCAGGTCTTTCCAGGTGGTCGGCACCGGGATGTTCTTCTTCTTGGCCTCGACGGTGTTGAAGCACACCGTCGCGCCGAACACGTCCATGCCCCACCATGCCGGCGGCGACTTCTTGTCGCGGTACTGCGGCATGATCGCGTCGAGATTCAGAGGCGCATACGGCTCCAGCATGCCGTTCTTCTCGAAGAGCGCCAGGCTCGACGCAGCCACGCCCCAGATGACGTCCGCCTGCGGGTTCGCCTTTTCGGCCAGCAGCTTGGCGGTGATCACGCCAGTCGAATCACGCACCCACTTGATGTCGATGTTCGGATTGACCTTGTTGAAAGCTTCCTGATAGGCCTTGAGCTGGTCCGTTTCCAGTGCGGTGTAGACGGTCAGTTGGGTCTTCTGGGCCAGTGCGCCGGTTGCGCAGGTCAGGCCGATCAGCGCGGCCACGATAGTTTTTGCGTAGTGCATGTGCGAGCTCCTCGAACAAAAGGTGGGCCGAAATGTGCCGGGCGAAGAAGTCATCCTCGTGACATATCCGCGTAGCAAAATCGGGGCCAGTCGCTTAGCTTTGTCTATCGTCGATTGCAGATCGTAGACAATCTGCACCCGGCAACGTACAGTTTTTACCCATGCCCGGCAAGAAGATTTCTCCTCACCCCGCCATCGCCCAGCTTCAGTGCAACTCGCTCGCGAACCTGGTGCAAACCGAAATCGAACGCTTGATCCTCGCGGGCGATCTCCCTTCTGGTGCGAAGCTCACCGAGTCCACACTCGCCGACCAGCTCGGGGTTTCTCGAGGGCCCATTCGAGAAGCCTTCCGGATGCTGGAAGAAGCAGGTCTCGTGCGCACCGAGAAGAACCGCGGCGTCTTCGTGCGCGACATACCGATCGACGAGGCGATGCAGATCTTCGAGGTGCGCGCGGCGATGGATCTCTACGTCGGCCGCAAGCTCGCGCAATCGCTCAACACCACGCAGGTCAAGGAATTGCGCCAGCTGGTCGATGCGATGGATCAGGCAGTGAAGACCGAGAACGCGCAGGACTACCACCGCTTCAATCTCAAGTTCCACGACCGCCTGCTCGAACTCGCTGGCAACGACAAGCTGCTCGCGACCTACCGCAAGCTGGTCAACGAGCTGTCCCTCTTCCGCCGGCAGAACCTCACCAAGGAATCGATGGCGATCTATTCGCGCGAGCATCGGCAGATCGTGAAGGCAATTGCCGCTGGCGACGCGGACGCCGCCGGGCAGGCGATGTTCCAGCACGTGATGAACAGCCGCGACCGCACCTTGCGCAATCACGAACAGAAGCTCGCCGAATCCGCCGCCACCTCGACCGCGGCATCGCGTCAACCTGCACTGGCCTGAAAGCGAACGCCGTGGCACTCACGCTCGACGACATCGAATCCCTGTTCCGCAAGAAGGGTGACGCCCAGTACAGCGGCGAACCGGTCAGCCAGCTCGAACACGCATTGCAAAGCGCGCACCTCGCCGAAGAGGACGGCGCGGACGACGAACTCGTCACCGCCGCCTTGCTGCACGATCTCGGCCACCTGCTGAACGATCAGGGCGAGACGCCGTCGCTGCGCGGCATCGACGACCTGCACCAGTTCTTTGCCCTGCCTTTTCTGCGCGGCGTGTTCTCCGATCGCGTGCTCGATGCGATCCGATGGCACGTGGACGCCAAGCGCTATCTGTGCGCAACGCGACCCGCGTACTGGGCGGCTCTGTCAGACGACTCCAAGCGCAGCCTGGTGCTGCAAGGCGGCGTGTTCTCTGCTGAAGAGGCAAGCGAATTCATCGGCCGCCCACACGCCGAAGATGCGGTCCGCCTGCGTCTGTGGGACGACAAGGCCAAGAAGAGCAACCACGCCACGCCCGATCTCGCGCACTACCTGACCCGAGCCCAGCGCTGCATGACAGGCGCAGCCGCGTGACACTCACCGGCCCCATCGTGCTGGCGGTGCTGTTCGGCGCACTGCTGCATGCGAGCTGGAATGCGCTGATCAAGTCCGCACCCGACAAGTCGCTTGATACCGCGCTCATTCACAGCCTGGGCTTCGTCGTCGCGGTGCCGCTGCTGTCCATCACCGGCCTGCCCCCGCCGGCGGCGTGGCCCTACATCATCACCTCGACGCTGGTCCATATCGGCTACTACATCGCGCTCGCGGGCGCCTACAAGCACGGGGATCTCAGCCTCACCTATCCGCTGATGCGTGGCTGCGCCCCACTGCTCGTTGCTCTCAGCAGCCATGCGGTGATCGGCGAAGCGATCTCTCCCGTCGCGTGGGGCGGCGTCGCGGCCATCTGCACAGGCGTGATCCTGCTCGGCCTTTCGCCCGCGAGCCTGCACGCAGCCGATGGGCATCGCGGCAAGGCGGTGCGCTACGCGCTGAGCAACGCCGCGATCATCGCGGTCTACACCATCGTGGATGGCCTCGGCGTACGCGCGTCGGGCAACCCAGCGGCCTATCTCGCGGCGCTTTTCCTCTTCGACGGCATTCCCTACATGCTGCTGGTGATGTGGCGTCGACGCGGCGCCGGACAGGGACGCGCCGCGCTGGCGTACATGGCCGGGCGCTGGAAGATCGCGTGCATCGGCATGCTGGCCTCCGTCGGCAGCTACGGTATTGCGCTCTGGGCCATGACGCGTGCACCTGTCGCTGCGGTCGCGGCACTGCGCGAAACCTCGGTGCTCTTTGCGGCGGTTATCGGCACGCTCTGGCTGCGCGAGGCGTTCGGACGCCATCGGGCAGCGGGCACCGCGGTGCTCGTGGCGGGCGTGATTGCGCTTCGTTTCGGTTGAAGACGAAACAACTCTCCCAGCTTTCTCCCGATTCATTGGTCAGGATCGCGTGCGCGCGACCCCTTTTTCGGGGGTCCGATTCCCGAAAGATCCGATGAGTTTCACACCTTCCCGCCTCGCCCTGTGCGCCATCAGCCTGGGCCTGGCCGCATGCAGTACCCCCCAGGACGACAACCTCCGCTACCAGAGCACCAACAAGGCCAAGGCCAGTTCGCTGGCCACGCCGCCCGATGTCACGCAGCTCATGAGCACCCAGGGCGGCATCGCCTCGCCCCGGGTGGCTTCCGCCAGCGACTATCACGCCGCACGACCGCAGACGACCGCACCTTCCACCGCACCCGATGCGATCGGCGACGTGCGCATGGAAAGCGAGGGCCGCCACCGCTGGCTCGTGGTCGGCCGCACGCCGGAGCAGCTCTGGGAGCCGCTGCGCAAGTTCTGGCAGGACAACGGCTTCGTGCTCGACACCGACCAACCGGAGCGGCGCATCATGGAGACGGACTGGGCAGAAAGCCACGCCAAGGTCTCGACGGGTCTGGTCCGCGATGCGGTCGCCTCTCTCGCTTCGACGCCCGAGTTGTCGCAAGGCACGGCGGAGATGGACCGTTTCCGGACCCGGCTGGAACAGGTCCCCGGCGGCACGGAAATCTACGTCAGCCATCGCGGGATGCGCGAGGTCGCCGACACATCGCGCGATGCCCACACCGCCTGGCTCACACAGCCGGCCGATGCCGAGCTCGAGGCCGAATGGCTGCGCCGCATGATGGCCCGCCTTGGCGAAGTTCCTGGCGCCGCTACAACCACCGCGGCTCAAGCCCCCGTCGCACCGAAGCGCGGCCCGCAGATCATTGACCCAAAAGGACAGCCGACGCTGCAACTGGCCGAGAACTTCGACCTCGCCTGGCGGCACGTCGGCCTCGCGCTGGACCGCACCGGCTTCACGGTCGAAGACCGCAACCGCAGCGAAGGCACCTACTTCGTCCGCTACGTGCCGCCGAACCTTGGCAAAGAGCCCGGCGCCTTCGCGAAGCTGATCGACTTCGTTCATCCGGGCCCGGTGGCCGCGCCGCTCAAGCTCGGCATCCAGGTGCGCAGCGACAACGACACGAGCGCTGTGACGGTCATCGGCCGCGCCAATGCCACGGTGGCACCCGCCGATGCGTTGCGCATCGTGCAGGTGATCGCGGCGGATCTTCAGTAGTCTCGACTCAGAACGACGTACCGATCTGGAACTGGATGCGCTGCAGGCGGTCGGCCGCGATGCCGTTCGCCTCATCCAGCTTCTGATAGGTGATCGGCAGCGCATACGCAAGCCGCAGCGGGCCCAGCGGTGAGATCCAGCTGATGCCGATGCCCATCGACGAGCGCAGCTTGTTCTGCGCAGTCCACTGCGCATCGGTCATCGACGCGGTGCGATCGGAGAACACATTGCCCGCATCGAAGAAGCCATAGAGCCGCAGCGAACGATCGTTGCCTGCACCCGGGAAAGGCGTGCTGAGCTCCATGTTGAAGATGGCCTTCTTCGTGCCGCCAAGCGCCCCACCCGTGACCGCGTCCGTCGGCCCGAGCGAGTTCTGCTCGAAGCCACGGATCGATCCGAGACCGCCGGCATAGAAGTTCTTGAAGATCGGGAACGTCGTGTTGCCGTATGGCGTGGCATAGCCCAGCTGTCCGTTGAAAGACAGCGTGTACTGCTTCGACAGCGGCACGTACTGCTGATAGCTGTACTGGCTCTTCAGGTAGCGCAGTTCGGAGCCCACGCCCACTTCGAGGTTGGCCGACTGCAGCCGCCCGCGCGTCGGCACCAGTGCACTGTCGCGATCGTCACGCGACCAGCCGATGGTGAACGGCACGCCGATCACGTTACCTTTCGCACAAACCACGCTCGGCACCGTGCCCGAGCACTCGAAGTAGTCCAGGTAGGCCTGCGGCGTCGCGGTGTAGACGTATGAGCCATCGACAAGCGTGTATGACCCGTTGGTGCCGGGCGAGAAGCTGTAGCGCTCCAGGCCCAGCCCGAAGTACACCGTGTTCAACTCGTTGAAGGGCACGCCGAAGCGGATCGCGCCGCCATCGTTCGTAAGCTTGTAGTTGCCGTCGGCCGAGTAGTAGGGCCGCGTAGTCGTGTGATAGAGGCTCAGGGTTCGCGAGATGCCGTCTTTCGTGAAGTACGGATCGGTCGCGGTCAGCGAGATCGATTTGTTGTACGAACTCGTGTTGACCTGCAGCCCGAGGTAGTTCCCTGAGCCGAAGAGGTTCTCCTGCGTGATGCCGAAGGTCAGCGACACCTTGTCGGTCGTCGAATAGCCGGCCCCGAGCTGCAGGCTGCCCGTGGGCTTTTCTTTCACAGTGACCAGCACGTCGACCTGGTCGGGCGCGCCGGACACCTCCTGCGTTTGCACATCGACATCGCTGAAGTAGCCCAGCCGGTCCACGCGATCGCGCGAGAGCTTGATCTTGTCGCCGTCATACCAGGATGCTTCAAACTGCCGGAACTCGCGGCGGATGACTTCGTCCCGCGTGCGATCGTTGCCGGACACGACCACGCGCCGCACCGACACGCGGCGTGACGGCTCGGACTTCAGCGTGAGGTTCACACGACCTTTCTCGCGATCGATCTCCGGCACCGGCTGCACTTGCGCGAACGCATAGCCGAAGCTGCCGAAGTAGTCGGTGAACGCCTTCACGGTCGCATTGACGTCCTCGGCGTTGTACGGCTCGCCGGCGCGGATCTGCACGAGTGACTTGAACTCTTCGTCACGTCCGAAATAGTTGCCCGCCAGTTTCACGCCCGACACGACGAACTTCTCGCCTTCCGAGATGTTGACCGTGATGGTGAGGTCCTGACGGTCCGGCGAAATCGCCACCTGCGTGGAGTCGATGTTGAACTCGAGGTAACCGCGCGTAAGGTAGTAGGAGCGCAGCGTTTCGAGGTCCGCGTTGAGCTTCGCGCGCGAGTACTGATTCGACTTGGTGTACCAGCTCAGCATCGTGCCGCTGTCCTGGTCGAACAGGTTCACGAGCGTCTTCTCGCTGAATGCCTTGTTGCCCACGATGCGCACTTCGCGAATGTGAGCCACCTCGCCTTCGGTCACCGTGAACGTGAGGTTCACGCGATTGCGTTCGATGGGCGTCACGGTGGTGACGATCTGCGCGTTGTAGAGACTGCGGCTCACATACTGCCGCTTGAGTTCTTGTTCAGCGCGATCCGCGAGCGCCTTGTCGAAGGGCCGCCCGTCGGCAAGACCGACCTCGCGCAGCGCCTTGACCAGGGCCGCCTTGTCGAATTCCTTCGCGCCGACAAAGTCGACGTCGGCCACTGTGGGGCGCTCCTCCACGATGACAACGAGCACGTTGTTGACCACATCGATGCGGGCGTCCTTGAACAGCCCCAGATCGAAAAGCGCGCGGATGGCGTTCGCGCCGGTCTCATCGGTGTAGGTGTCGCCGACGTGCACCGGCAGCGTCGCGAAGATCGTGCCGACCTCGACACGCTGAAGGCCTTCGACGCGGATGTCCTTGACGGTGAATGGTTCGATGGCCCAGGTCGTCGATGCAAGGAGCGTCGACGCCAAGGCCAGGATGGCGCGCCTCATTCGGCGGCGGCTTCCAGGACTTGGGGGGAATGAAACGAGAGATGCAGGCGGGGCCCGCAGTACGAAACAGAAGATGCGTGCATCCCGCGAATGCTGCGCGTCAATCTGGGAAAGATTGGGGAGCACGCTCCCCGATTTTTCCTCTTTCGCTCACTAGATTCGCGACTCGTTTTCCGCCAAGCCAACGCCCATGAGCCCTGTCGCAGACAAGATCAAACGCGCACGATGCGCCGTCGACAACGTGATGCTGGAACTGTTCGATGCACAGATCGTCGAAGGCGCGCGTCATTCGCGCCTCGTGGGTATCGCGAGCGATTGCAACGAGCAGAGTCTTGTTGCGGCGCGCTCGATCGCCGCCGACCAGCGAACGGATGCAGGCCTGCACATGTGCCTGGCCGTTGCATCCGCAGCGCTCGAGGTCAGCCGGACGCTGCTCGGCAGGACCGAGGACGCGGGCATCGACGACGACGAACGCATGCTGCAGCACTGCGCGCAGGACGCCGCACTCGTGGTCGAGGCGGCCCTGCGCGCCCGCGCGATCCTGTCCGATCGATTGCCGGTTCCTCAGAAGCGATCCGCGAGGCCCATCGCCGGATCGCTCACCGAGTGCCTGCCGGTTTCCACACGGCCCGCGAAGCGGCGATAGAAGCTCGGGTCGGCATCGCAGGTGACGACGAAGTCGTACCAGTTGCCGCTGTCGTCCAGGCTCCAGCGCACGCTCGCGTCGTCGCCGCCCTTGGCGCGCAGCGTCCACGAACCATCACGGTTGCTCGCAATGGCAGCGTTGCCGTCGCGATGGTCGTCGTGGTCGTTGTTGCCCTTGCCGTTTCCCCAACCGTTGTGGTTGCCGTTGTCGTGATGGTCATCCTTGCCGGCAGCGCCGCGGCCGTCCGGGCGCGGATACGTGCCGTTCGAGCGCACCGTGAAGACACAGTCGCGACGGCCATCGTTGCGCACCTGCAGGTGGATGTCGCCGCGGCGGCGGTCGTAGCCCACGCGAATCTCCGGCACCGCTGCGCCATTGCCGCGCAGTTTGTTCATGTCGCCCTTGAACTGGCGGTGGAAGCCATTCGGGCCCAGCACCCACAGGTCGTACAGGCCCGCGTTGTCGCTCATCGCGGCCCAGTAGTCGCTGAGTTGCTTGCCCGGCTCGACCACGTAGCGACGCGGCAGACGGTCCGACAGGTGCAGCTTGTCGTAGACGTGGAACACGGCAGCGGCGCGCCCGCTGTTCGCGAACAGCACTTGCACGCGGCCATTGAGCAGATCCGCGCGCGCGCTCGTGTGCAGTTCGTACGGCAGCGCGCGCGACGGACGCACGCCGGTGGCCTGCACCGGCAGAACGAGGTCAGTGGTCGGATTGATCTTGGGCAGCGCCTGCTGCGCCAGCGTCAGCGCATCGGCCTCGTCCTTGGTCTTGCGGCCGGCCAGCGTGGGCAAGGGCTCGTCATTGGGGCGCTCGAAGTTGAAGGCGCTGATGAGATCGCTGCACACCGCGCGGCGATGCGCGCCGATCTGCGGCTCGACCACGCCGAACACCTTCTCGAGGAAGAGCAGCGTCGAGGTGTGATCGCTGACCTGCGAGTTGACCCAGCCGCCACGGCTCCACGGCGACACCACCCACAGCGGCACGCGCGGGCCGGGGCCGTAAGGACGACCGTCGATCGCAGGCTGGCTCGTGGTTGCCGGTGCGTAGTTGTGGTACTCCACAGCGGTATCCGCGGCAGAGAGCGTGCTGGCGCCTGCGAGCGTGCCGTCCGCATTGCGCGAAGGCACTGCGGGTGACGGCAGATGGTCGAAGAAGCCGTCGTTCTCGTCGAAGTTGATCAGGAGCACCGTCTTGCTCCAGACCTCGGGGTTGGCGGTGAGCGCATCCAGCACCTGCTGCACATACCAGCCGCCCTTGGCCGGGCTCGACGGTCCGGGGTGCTCGCTGTACGCGGACGGCGCGATGATCCACGACACCGCCGGCAGCTTGCCGTTCTGGATGTCGTCACGGAAGGTTTCGAGGAAGCCGTACGGCATCGTGTTGTGGAAGCCCTTTGCGAGCGGGCTCAGTGCATCGTCCACCACCGGGTCGTAGAACGGACCCGCGGCGGTCACGGGCTGCGTGATATCGGTCGAGGCGACGTAGATCGGGCGGCGCGATTCAGGCATCTGCTCGATCGCGGCGCGCCAGTGGCGGAAGCCCATCATCTCGTTGCAGCCGTAGTTGTCGATCAGGCTCTGGTAGACCTTCCACTTCACGCCGGCCTTCTCGAGGCGATCGGCATAGGTGGTCCAGGTCCAGCCCTGCGTGGACGGGCCGATGTCGTTGCCACCATTGAACTGGTTGTTCAGCGCCGCGACGTTCACCTTGGTGCCATCGACGGGACTGACGCCGTTCGGGCCATTGGTGCCGCTCCAGTAGAAGAGCCGGTTCGCGATCGTGCCCGTGTGCATGCCGCAGTGATAGTGGTCGCACAGCGTGAAAGCATCGGCGAGCGCACGCTGGAAAGGCACTTCTGCGTTCTCGTAATAGCCCAGCGAGAGAAGGTTCTTCGCATCGGGCCACTTGTCCATGCGGCCGTGGTCCCACGCCGCCTGCGAGTCGGACCATGTGTGCGGCGTGCTGCCCGCGCGCTGCGCGTTGCCCTTGCTCGCGTCGAGATGGTAGGGAACGTAGGTGGCCGTCGGCGTGACCTTGGTGTACGTCTGATAGAAGACATTCTTGCCGTTCGAGGTCGGCACCGCAAAACGATCACCGAAACCGCGCACACCCTTGAAGGTGCCGAAGTAGCTGTCGAACGAACGGTTCTCCTGCATCAGCAACACGACGTGCTTGACGTCCTTGACGGTGCCCGTCTCGTGATGCGCGGGGATCGCGAGTGCGCGTCGGATGCTCGGGGGGAATGCAGCTAGCGTCGCTGCAGCGATGCCGGAGGTGGCGGTGCTTTGAAGAAATTTTCGGCGAGAGTTGTTGGTCATACTTTTTTCTGCTCGTTGAAAAAGATGGGGCGCGTTGCGCGCGCGAGGTGCGTCGGGGGAGACGCGGCGCAAGGCTAGACAGCGCGCGTGTCATCGGCATGACCGGCGCATGTCACGCACTTCACGAACGAGGAGCAGGAAAAAATTCAGGCGGGCCGGCGTGAACCGGCCCGCCTGAACGACGGGTCAATGGACGAAGCGACTCAGCTCGCCAGGTCGAAGCGATCCAGGTTCATCACCTTCGTCCAGGCGGCCACGAAGTCATCGGCAAACTTCTTCTTGGCATCCGAGCTTGCGTAGACCTCCGCGATCGCGCGCAGCTGCGAGTTCGATCCGAAGACGAGGTCCACGCGTGTGGCGGTCCACTTCGCCTTTCCGCCCTTGCGGTCGCTGCCTTCGAACTCCTCCTTGGCGTCCGAGGTGGGTTTCCACTCGGTGCCCATGTCGAGCAGGTTGACGAAGTAATCGTTGCTCAACGTGCCCGGCTTCTGCGTGAAGACGCCGTGCTTGGAGCCGCCGGCGTTTGCACCCAGGACGCGCAGGCCGCCGATGAGCACCGTCATCTCGGGCGCGGTCAGCGTGAGCAGTTGCGCCTTGTCGATCAGGATGGCTTCGGTCGGCACCGCAAACCGCGACTTCGCGTAGTTGCGGAAACCATCGGCCACTGGCTCCAGCGGTCCGAAGGATTCGACGTCGGTCTGCTCCTGCGAGGCATCGGTGCGGCCGGGGGAGAACGGCACCGTCACATCCTGGCCAGCATCCTTCGCTGCCTTCTCGACTGCAGCATTGCCCGCGAGCACGATCAGGTCAGCCAGCGAGATCTTCTTGCCGCCGCTTTGCGCGCCATTGAACTTCTCGCGGATGCCTTCCAGCGTCTGCAGCACCTTGGCAAGCTGGTCGGGCTGATTGACGGCCCAATCCTTCTGCGGCGCGAGACGGATGCGCGCGCCGTTCGCGCCACCGCGCTTGTCGGAGCCGCGGAAGGTCGAAGCCGAAGCCCATGCGGTCGAGACGAGCTGCGGCACCGTCAGTCCGGAGGCCAGCACGTCCTTCTTGAGCGCGGCGACATCCTTCGCATCGACCAGCGGGTGGTCGACCTTCGGCACCGGGTCTTGCCAGATCAGTTGCTCGGCCGGAACTTCGGGGCCGAGGTAGCGGGCGATCGGGCCCATGTCGCGGTGCGTGAGCTTGAACCATGCGCGCGCGAAGGCGTCGGCGAACTGGTCGGGATGCTCCATGAAGCGGCGCGAGATCTTCTCGTAGACCGGATCGAAACGCAGCGACAGGTCCGTCGTCAGCATCGTTGGCACCAGCTTCTTGGACGGATCGTGCGCATGCGGGATGGTCGCGCCCGCACCCTTGGCGACCCACTGCTGCGCACCCGCCGGGCTCTTGGTCAGCTCGTATTCGTAGCCGAACAGGTTCCAGAAGAAGTTGTTGCTCCACTTTGTCGGCGTGGTGGTCCAGGTGACTTCCAGGCCGCTGGTGATGGTGTCGCCGCCCTTGCCGGAGCCGAATGCGTTCTTCCAGCCCAGGCCCTGCTCTTCGAGATCGGCCGCTTCGGGCTCGTGCCCCACATTGCTGGCGGGGCCGGCGCCGTGGGTCTTGCCGAAGGTGTGGCCGCCCGCGATCAGCGCAACGGTTTCCTCGTCGTTCATCGCCATCCGGCCGAAGGTGTCGCGGATGTCCTTTGCTGCAGCGAGCGGGTCGGGATTGCCGTCCGGGCCTTCGGGGTTGACGTAGATCAGGCCCATCTGGACGGCTGCGAGCGGGTTCTCCAGATCGCGTGTGTGCGGCACCTGGCTGTCGTCGTCCTTGACGAGCACGCCGCGGTCCTTCTCGACGCCCGGCGAGCCCTTGGAATAGCGGATGTCGCCTCCGAGCCATGTCGTTTCACGGCCCCAATACACGTCCTGGTCCGGCTCCCAGACATCGGCGCGTCCGCCGCCGAAGCCGAAGGTCTTGAAGCCCATCGTTTCGAGCGCAACGTTGCCCGTGAGGACCATCAGGTCGGCCCACGAAATGCTCTGGCCGTACTTCTGCTTGATCGGCCACAGCAGGCGACGGGCCTTGTCGAGGCTGACGTTGTCCGGCCAGCTGTTGAGTGGGGCAAAACGCTGCTGGCCGCGTCCACCGCCTCCGCGCCCATCGCCGGTCCGATAGGTGCCCGTGCTATGCCAGGCCATGCGGATGAAGAGCGGACCGTAGTGGCCGAAGTCGGCGGGCCACCAGTCCTGCGAGTCAGTCATGAGGTCGGCGATGTCCTTCTTGAGCGCCGCGTAGTCCAGGCTCTTGAACGCCTTCCTGTACTCGAAGTCCGCGCCTAGCGGATCTGACTTGGAAGAATGCTGATGAAGCAGGTCGAGGCGCAATTGCTGCGGCCACCAGTCGCGGTTGCCGGTGCCACCGCTGGCCCGGCTGCTGAACGGGCACTTGGCTTCCGTCTTATCGTCTACAGTCTTTTCGCTACTCATGTGAGCCACTCCTTGGGTTGTATCGTGGGACGAAGGGGCATTCTGTGGCCAAACCCGTTTTGGTGCGACCAAAAACGACTATGGCGACGATAGCGAGCGTTGACGGTAAGCTGCTGATGTGCTTGCCTATCTCCTGACGCGCCGCACGCGAGGGAAAAACCAGTTGCGACTTGGCTTCGTCCAGAGCAGCGCGACGCCGACCAGGCACAGCACCGCCTCGACGCCCTCAAACAGCAGATCACCCTCGGCGACAGGCTGGTCAATCCCGCCGGTCACGAGATCAAGGAGATTGGGCAGCTCCAGCACCACCAGCAGCACGCTCAGGAGGATGGCCGCCCACCGCGCCCGTCCGACAACCTGCCAGAGCAGGTAGGCCACCACCAGCATGACCGCGCCGACGACCATCAGCCCGTAGACCTGGCCGTCGCCCGGCAGGTCGTTCAGCGCAATGAGCCAGGAGACGAGGTCGACAGCAAGCGCAAGAGACAAAAGGACGACCGCCACGAAGACGGTCGTCGGTTTGCGGGGATAGTCAACAACGGCCACCGGCCCTCCATCGGAAATTGGGAAGGGCTCCATTCTCCCGCCAGCATCTGCCTGATTCCTGACAAGCCTGTGACGCAGGCCCCGGCCGCGCTGGGCCGGGCACGCGTTCAGAGCTCCAGCACGAGCTTCTCGCCCCCGCAGGCACGCGAGCAGCAGGCCATCATCCTGGCGCCGGCATCCCGCTCTGCGCGGGTGAGCACCACGTCGCGGTGATCGATCCGCCCGCCCAGCACTCGCACCTCGCAGGAGCCGCACAGGCCTTCCTCGCAATCGCTCTGCACGTCGATGTTGGCGCCGCGCAGCGCATTCAACAGGGTCTGGTCGGCCGGCACGTGCACGACGATGCCGGAGTCCTTCAGTTCGACTTCAAAAGCCTGCTCGCGCGAAGGGTCGAGCGTGCGCAGCGTCGATTCGAAATGCTCGATGTGCAGCGTGTCCTCGGGCCATGCGGCGCATTGGCTTTCGAGCGCGGTCAGCATGCGCTTCGGGCCGCAGGCATACACCTGCGTGCCCGGCTCGGGCGTGGAGAGCAGCGCTGCAAGATCGTTGCGACGGCCTTCGTCGCCCGCATAGACCACCAGCCGATCGCTGTGCATCGCGGCGAGCTCGTCGAGCATCGCCATGCTGGAGCGGGAGCGGCCGCTGTAGTGCAGCGTGTAGTCGATGCCCAATGCCCTCGCGCGACGCGCCATCGCGCTCACCGGCGTGATCCCGATGCCGCCCGCGATGAAGATCACCTTCTTCGCCGACTCGTCGAGATGGAAGTGATTGCGCGGCCCGCGGATCTTGAGCTTGTCGCCGGCCTTCACGTTCGCATGGACCCACGCCGAACCGCCGCGTCCCTCGGGCTCGTGCAGCACCGCGATCTCGAGGGCATTCGCGTCGTCGGGATCACCGCACAGCGAGTACTGCCGCGACAGATCCGGATGCCCGCATTCGATGTCGATGTGCGACCCCGGCGTCCAGCGCGGCATCGGCCGGCCGTCTGGCGCGACGAGGCGCAGCCTCACGATGCCGTCGGCCGCTCGTGTGACGCGCTCGACCACCACGGGCCGCGTGATCGCGCCCTTCGACGGTTCGCCGACGCGCACCGGCACCGGGACTTCCGGTTCTCGCAACGCAGGCTGCGCGCGTTCGGGATTCAGCGCCGCGTCCCATTCGACCCATAGGTGCTCGGGTCCGCGGAATGAGGTATTGGGCACATAGCTGAACTGCTGCTCCGCAAGCCGCATGTGCGGCAGCCGGCGCGCGAACTCTTCCAGGAAGATCTGCATCTCCATGCGCGCGAGGTTCTTGCCCATGCACTGGTGCGAACCGTAACCAAAGGTGAGATGGTCGCTAGCGTTGTCACGGCGGATGTCGAAGAAGTCCGCATCCGCGAAGTGCGCCTGGTCGTGGTTGGCCGACGAGGTGACGATCAGCAGCTTCGATCCCTTCGGCAGATCGACGCCGCCCACCTGCGTATCGGCCGTGACGATGCGACGCCATGCGGCCACCGAGCCGTTGTGTCGCAGGCATTCCTCGACCGCATTGGGAATCAGGCTCGGGTCTTCACAGACCTCGCGCCATACGTCGGGGTGCTGCAGCAGCAGCTTCATCGCATTCGCAGTCGCGTTCGCGGTGGTCTCGTGAGCGGCGACGATGCCGGCCATCATCATCGAGTGCAGGTACGAATCGGTGACGACCTCGGGCAGCTCGCGCTGCTTGCGAAGGCCGTACTGCATCCAGCCGCCGCCTTCCGGGTTCTCGCGCATCTTGTCGAGAACCTTGCCGGCGAACTGCCAGAAGTTGCCGACCGCATGCGCGACCGCGACCTGCTCTTCCGGTTTCGGCCGACCCCAGGTGTTGACCGTGTGCGCGATCGAATACTTGCGCAGCGTGTCCATGTCCTCCTCGGGCACGCCGAGGAAATGCAGGGCGACAGTGAGCGGGACTTCCCACAGCATCTGATCGACGAGATCCGCGCGGCCGTCTTCGATGAAGCGGTCGACATACTCGCGCGCGAGCTGCCGGACCATCGGCTCGTGGTGCTTGAGCTCCTCGGGCGTGAACGGGTCCATCAGCGCACGGCGGCGCGGCATGTGCGCGGGTTCGTCCTCGTTGACCAGCGTGCGATTCAACGCAAAGCCGTAGGAAGCCAACACCGCGTTCGCCTCATCGCCGGTCGGCGTGATCTTCTCGAGCGCGATGGCGGGGCTGAAGGTGATGTTGTCGCGGAAGATCGCCTTGATGTCGTCGTAGCGCGTGACCACCCAGTAGCCCAGCTTCGGGCTCCAGAAGATCGGCTCCTTCTCGCGCGCCCAGCGCACGTACTCGGGCGGGTCCTGCTGGTAGCCATCTTCGAAAGGGTCGAAGTCGGCCGCGCGCTGACTCACCGGGCAGCCGGTCGGCGTGCGCTCGGCGGAGAGCGCACCATGCGCCACAGGACAGCCGGTGGCTCGGCGAGGGACATCAACAGAGCTCATCGCGCGCACCTCAATCCAGCGTGATCTTCAAGTCGCGGATGAGCTTCTGCCACTTGTCGGATTCGGTCTTGAGCAGCGCCGCGAACTGCGCCGGCGTGTCGCCGACCGGCTCGACGCCGAAGTCGATTAGGCGCTTGCGCACCGCCGGATCGTTGATCGCCGCGACCACCTGCTTGTTGATGGCAGCGATCGTCGCGGGCGGCGTGCCGGCCGGCACCACCATGCCGACGAGCGCTGCGGCTTCGACGTTCTTGTAGCCCAGCTCCGCGAAGGTCGGCACATCCGGCAGCTGTGGCAAGCGCGTTGCGTTCGCCACCGCGAGCGCCTTGACCTTGCCGCCCTTGATGAAGGCCGCGCCCGCCGCGAGGTCGACCATCATGGCGGGAATCTGGCCGCCGGCCACGTCGGCCAGTGCCGGTGCGGCGCCACGGTAGGGTGCGTGGGTCATCTCGATGCCGGCTTCGGACTTCAGCAATTCCATCGCGAGGTGATGCGGGCTGCCCGCGCCGGCCGAGCCGTAGTTGAAGCCGCCGGACTTGGCCTTCGCCTGCGCGATGAAGTCCTTGGCGTCCTTCACCTGGATGCCGGGGCCGACGACCAGGATCATCGGGAAGCGGCCCATCAGCGTGACCGGCGCGAGGTCCTTGGTCGGGTTGTAGCTCAGCGACTTGTAGAGCACCGGGTTGAACACCAGCGTGCCGTTGTCCGCCGACAGCACCGTGTAGCCGTCGGCCGCGGCGCGTGCGACTTCGGAGGCGCCGAGCGCCGTGTTGCCGCCCGGCTTGTTGTCCACCAGCACCGGTTGGCCCGCCTGCGTCGACCATGTCTGGCCGATGGTTCGCGCAAGGAAGTCCGAACCACCGCCCGCCGCATAGGGCACGACCCAACGCACCGACTTGGTCGGGAACGCCTGCTGGGCGAAGGCGGACATCGGCAGGACAGGCAGCGCCAGGAGCGCGGCGACAAGCAGCTTCTTCATCGGGTTGAATCCTTTGGAATAATTTGCGTAATTGTTCTACGCTATGCGTAATTCACCACTTGGGGTTTCTACCGACCCCTGCCCCCTGAGTACGATCCAGCGCCATGAGAAAGACCCGCAAGACCGACGCATCCACCGAAACGAGCGCGCCGCCGCGCGTGCTGGAGCGCCGGCAGCGCGTGCAGTCCGCCGAGACCGGCATGGCGGTTCTGAAGACCCTCTCGGCCATGGGTGGCAGCGCCAGCCTGAGCGCCCTGGCGGCGCAGCTCGACGAAAGTCCGGCCAAGGTCCATCGCTATCTCGCGAGCCTGATCCAGGAAGGGCTGGTCGATCAGGACGCCGGCTCGCAGCGCTACTTCCTCGGCCCCGAACTCATTCGCATCGGCCTCACCGCGATGCGTCAGGCCGAGCCCATCCGTCTCGTCGAACCGGCGTTGGTGCGCCTGCGCGAGCAACTCGAAGTCACCTGCTTCGTCGCGCTGATGGGCAACAAGGGGCCGACCATCATGCGATTCGAAGAGCCCGGCCTGCCGGTGACGGTCAATGTGCGCGCGGGCAGCGTGATGTCGCTGGTGTGGTCGGCCACCGGCCGCGTCTTTCTCGGGCTGCTCGACGAAGCCCGCGTGCGGACGCTCGCCGAAGAAGAACTCGCGGCAGCAACGCCCGAGATGCTCGCGATGCTGCCGACGCCGGACCCGATCGCACAGTTGCAGAAGGAAGTCCGCGCGGCAGGATGCGCGATCGTGCGGGATGTCTACCTGCGCGGCATCAGCGCGGTCGCTGCGCCGGTCTACGACTTCACCGGGCGCGTGTGCGCGGTGATCACCGCGCTCGGCGCGACCGGCGGCTTCGATCCCTCGGCCGATGGCGTGATCGCGACGGCGCTACGGCGCGAGGCCGAAGCGACGAGCGCGAAGCTCGGTCACGCGCCGCCGAACTAGCGACATGCGCCTACTTGGAGACGGGTGGACGCGGCAGTGCCACTTGCCGCGGATCAGGGCACCTTGGGCACATGAAAGTCCTCGTACCACTCCTCTTCGCCGCTGCCGCCGTGACCGCGCTTTCGGGTTGCGTGGCTGTTCCCTACGACGCGGGCCCGCCGCCGGGCGCCTACTACAGCCGCCCCGCTCCGCCGCCACCAGGCGCGCGCCGCGACTACGACCGCGATGGCGTGCCGGACCGCTACGACCGCCGCCCGGACAACCCATACCGCTACTGACGCGGCGCGAAGCTCAAGCCTTGAAGGGCTTGAACGAAGGTGGTCCTGAACTGGCCGAGCACCATGCCTTGCCAGATCGGACTGTCGCTGAAGAATGCGGCGCGCATGGCCTCGCGGATGCGCTCGGCTTGTTCGGTCGGCGCGTGCGGGTACGAGCGCAGCCACGCTTCACCGCAGACCGCCTCGAACATGGCGTCGAGCGCCACGGTGCCGAACTCGAGGGCGATGGAGGTCGGGCGCGCCTCGGGACAGGCTTCGTAGATGAGCGATGCAACCTGGCCGGTGATCGCGACGGAGGCCGAGGTGCCGGCGAAAGGCACCGCCAGGTCCAGGCCCCACCATCGGCGTGCGCGCTCGATCTCCTCGAGGTCGTTTCGACCGGCGAAGATCTTCTCCCCATGACCCCACGGCCCCAGACCGGTATGGATGTCGATCCATCCGATGTCTGCAAATCCTCGGCCATGCGATTCGAGCAACGACCTGAAATGCCTCAGTGACGCGCTACGCGCTTTGCCGCCGAAGAACACGCCGTCGGGATGCGTGTACTGCCCGCGCGACACTGCGTCCTGATAGGCGGGGAACCCATGGGCGCTGATGAAGGCAGCAACCGCTTCGCGCTGCTGCGCACCCGGCGGCCATTGCGGTGGAACGAGGTGCGGATGCAGCTGCGCGTAGCCTTCGTTGGGCGGTGGTGCCGCGTCGAATGCGCGCGCATTCCGGTTCAGGTCGATGTTGTCTTCGTTCGTCCGGCTGTGCCACGAGAACCCGTACGGATTGAGCGCATGCACCAGCAGGAGAGCGACCTTGGCCCGCAGCGCGTGGGCAAGCAGTCCGTCATCTCCCAGCAACGCCAGTTGGCAACCCGAGCCGCAATAGCCCTCGACGCCATGCGTGGCCGAGGTGATCACGAGCAACGCGCGCGCGTCGGCCGGACGAATGATCGCAGCGTCCAGCGAAAGCGCCTCGTCCTCGCTGCCCGGGGCGTCGATGGCGAAGCTCTGCACTTCCCCGAGGCGAGCGCGTGCGGCTTCGAGAAAGCGATGCCGGGCCATCGCATAGCTCGCGGAAAAGGGCTGCAGCATGGCCTTCGTACTCACTGCGGTTGCAGCTTGACCACCTTGGCGATGTCCCGGTAGCGGGCGATCTCGGCCTCGTAGGCACGCGCCGCTTCCGCGGTGGTGCCGGGCGCTGCCACGGTGAGCCCCTGTTCTTCGAGCTGCGCCCTGACCTTCGGGTCCTGCAGCACGGTGCCGAGCGCCTTGTTCAGCCGCTCCACGATGGCTTCAGGCGTGTCCTTGCGAACGAAGTAGCCGTGCCAGAACTGGTAGCTGAAGTCCTTGACGAGCGCGCCGTCGTTGACGCTAGGATATTTCTTGAGAAGCGGTGCGCCCTTGGTGCCGCGCGGCTCCAGAGTGCCGAGGATCTTCATCCGGCCGGCATCGGTCATGCCCAGGATCTGCTGCTGGATCGGTGCCAGCATGAAATCGACCTGGCCGGACGCCAGATCCTGCATGAGAGGAGCGCCACCCTTGTAGGGCACATGGACCATCGGCGCGCCGGCCGAAACGGAAAGCTTCTCGCCCAACACATGGAACAGGGAGCCGAAGCCGGTGCTTCCGTAGGTCAGCGGGGCACCGGCAGCGGCCTGGCGGCGCGCCAACGCGATCAACTCGTCCATGTCGTTGGCCTGCAGGTCGGCTCTTGCAACCAGCACCATCGGGGCCACGCCGATCATCTGCACGGGCCGGAATTCGTCGCTCTTGAACTTCACGGCTGCATTGGCCAAGGGCACGAGGATGGTCTCCGTCACGGAACCCTGGAAGACGCTGTAGCCATCGGGCTTCGCGTTGAGCATCTTCTGGGCGCCGATCGCGCCTGCCGCGCCCCCGATGTTGTCGACGATCACGGGTTGCCCGAGCAGCCTGGACAGCGGCTCGTTGATCACCCTCGCGATCACATCGGAAGAGCCTCCGGGGGGATACGGGACCACCAGGCTCACGGTCCGGGAGGGGTACGTATCGGCGGCTGCAGCGCTGCAGGTCACCAGCAAGCCGGTGAAGACGGCAGCAAGAAATTTGGTCAGTCTCATGGTGGTGCTTCGGTGTGTGGATCGGTGGCAAAGGGTCAGCGGGGTGCGGGGATGCTAGAAGGCTCTATCGATCAGGAAAAGACAACATTTCAAGCACAATGATGTTATTTGGTTATCCCCTCCGCGCCCATGAAGCTCCACCAGTTACGCACCTTCGTGGCCGTTGCCGAGCATCGGAGCATCCGTGCCGCGGCGCGCGCGCTCTTCGTCTCCCAACCGGCGGTCACACGCACGATCCGCGAGCTGGAGCACGACCTGGACATCCTGCTGCTGCGTCGCAGCGTCGAAGGCGTGGAACTGACCGAGGCGGGCGCGGCGCTGCAGGTGCGGGCGCGGCTACTGCTGCAAGACATCCGGCGCACTCGCGAGGAGCTTGCGTTCATGAAGGAGGGGCGCGGCGGTCAGGTCTCGGCGGCCGTGACCAGCACCATCGGCCTCACGGTGCTGCCCGATGCCCTGGAGTCCTTCATGCGGCGAATGCCGGAGGCCCGCATCAGCCTGACCGAAGACGCACCGCCCATTGCCCTGGAGAAGTTGCGCAACGGCACGCTGGACTTCATCGTGACCAACACGCTGGCCGACGATCTGCCGGCTGAGTTCGTGCAGCATCCGCTCTTCGTCATGCAACTCATGATCGTGGCCCGTGCAGGCCACCCTGCGAGAGGCGCCCGATCGCTGCGCGAACTGCAGGGACAGCGATGGGTCGTACCTTCGCTCAACCGCATGCCGTTCCATCGCCTGTTCACCTCGCACGAGCTGGAGCCGCCGGCCGCAATCCTGGGTTGCGAATCCTTCGGCATCGCGATTCACCTGGCCAGCAAGATGGATCTGCTGATGCTGGCATCCACACCAGCGTACGAGCCGGAGTTGCGCCCGCGGAACCTCGAGCCTCTCAAGCTCAAGGAAGGTCTGCCTACGGTGGAGGTCAGCGTCGTGACGCTTCGAAATGCCCGACTGACGCCGGCCACCAAGTGCTTTGTGGAGTGCCTGGGCGCCGTGCCCCTGCCCAACGGACTTTCGCGCAGCGCCGCGGCCGAACCAGGTCGGGCGTCTTCGATCTAGCTGCAGCCGCGAACCCAGCGCGCGTACAGGCGTGTGAGAACCGCTCGCATGCGTGCGGTCCTAGCCTCGAGATCGTTGGTCGCATCCACGGGATCGCTCACGGCTGGATTGCCCGCGGCGAACTGCCGCTTGAGTTGCTCGCCGTTTCGCTCGAGTGAAAGCTCGACGAGCTGGGGCGTCATCTCCAAGTGCGACTGCAGCAGCAGGTGCCGGTCGCGAAGAATGAATGCCTGGTTCGAACAGTGATCGCTGCGGGCGATCTGCTGTGCCCCCGGTGGCGGCTGGAACGTGTCGCCGTGCCACTGGAACGTCTGCACATCACGCGCAGCGAATTCACCCCACCACTCGTGTGCGAGCGCATCGCTTCCCGTCTTCAACGGCTGCCACCCGATCTCGGGCGCGGTATGGCGCGCGACGCTGCCGCCGAGCGCCTGCGCGACAAGCTGGCTTCCGAGGCAATGCCCGGCCACGGGCAGGCCACGCGCATCGGCGTCGCGAATCAGCGCCAGTTCGCGCGGTATCCACGGCAGGTCGTCATGAACGCCCATGTAGCCGCCCATGAAGACAAGGCCACAGAAGTCATCGGCACTCTCCGGAACGGGTTCACCGTCGACGATGCGGATCACGCGCACCGCGTGGCCGAGCGATTGCAGGATGGGGACCACGCTGCCTGGCGCCCCGACTTCGGTGTGCTGAAAAACGGCGATCGGCTTCATGTGCATCAACTCGCGAACTCTTCGATGCCAACGCCCAGCAGTCGATCGAGCAGCGCGACGTCGGCGGCAAGGTCGGCACTCGGCCCCGAATGCACCACGGTCCCTCGCTCCAGCACGATCGCCTGATGAGTCATCTCCAGCGCCAGCACCGGATGCTGCTCGACCACGATCGATGCCAGACCTTCGCTTTCGCAGAGGCGCCGGATGGATCGGGCCAGCTCCTCCACGATGATCGGCGCGAGCCCTTCCATCGGTTCATCGAGCAGCAGCAGCGCGGGGTTGGTCATCAACGCCCGGCCGATGGCGAGCATCTGCTGCTCGCCGCCGGAGAGCTGGTTGCCGTAGTTAGCGCGGCGCTCGCGCAGGCGCGGGAAGAAGTCGTAGACGCGGTCGAGGTTCCACGGGCCCGGTCGCGCGACGACAGTGAGGTTCTCTTCGACCGTGAGCGACGGGAACACTTCGCGCTCCTGCGGCACCCAGCCGAGGCCTGCGCGCACGCGCAGATGCGCAGGCCGGCGCGTGATGTCATCGCCGCGCCAGCGGATCGTGCCGCTCATCACGCGGGTGTTGCCCATGAGCGTTTCGAGCAACGTGGTCTTTCCCACGCCGTTACGACCGAGGACGGCAAGACTCTGGCCCTGTGCGATCGAGAAGCACAGACGGTCGAGCACCACCGCGTTTCCGTACCCTGCAGTGACTTGATCGAAGTCGAGCATCTCAGGCATAGGCCACCCTCGCGACGGGCGCATGCGCGGCGACATGCGTGTTGCCCAGGTAGACCTCGCGCACGCGCGGGTCGCTGCCGATCTCGGCCGGCGTGCCCTCGGTGAGGATGCGGCCGGCCACCAGCACCGAGATCCGGCGCGAGAAGCGAAAGACGAGGTTCATGTCGTGCTCGATGAAGAGGATGCTGATGTCTTGCGGCAAGTCCGCGATGACCTCGAAGAGTTCACCGCTCTCGTCCTCCGGAACACCCGCGGCGGGCTCGTCGAGGAGAAGGATGCGAGGTCGCGCAGCGAGTGCCAGTGCGATCTCCAGCAATCGCTGTTTGCCATACGCGAGCTGTGCCACCGGCACGTTCGCCAGATCGTCAAGCCGCAGGCGCCCGAGCAGCGCATGCGCTTCGTCGAACACATGCGTGCAGCGCTTCAAGGGCCGCCACCATGTCGCGGCCAGCCCTTCCCGCTCGCTGATGGCCAGCACCACCGACAGCAGCGGCGTGAGGCTCGGAAAGAGCGTGTTGATCTGGAAGGTTCGCGCCAGTCCCATGCGGGCCCGCTGGTCGCAGGTCAGCGCGGTGATGTCCTGGTCGCCCATGCGGATCGTCCCCGCCGTCGGCCGGTACACGCCCGTGAGCAGATTGATCAGCGTGGTCTTGCCCGCGCCGTTGGGGCCGATGAGCGCCTGACGTGCACCCGGCTCCAGCGTGAGGTTCACGTCCGCCACCGCCTGGAAGGCGCCGAAGCTGATGCCCAGGCCACTCGTCTGCAATGCGTGCGCGGCGCTCATCGTGCGGACTCCTCGGTGCGAAAGCGACGCGACAGTGCGCCCATGATGCCGCCGCGTCCGAGCATGACCGCGGCGATCAGGAAGATGCCGAGCCAGAACATCCAGTACTGCGGGTTCATGTCGGCGAACCAGTCGTGCACCAGCATGTAGACGATGGCCCCGACCATGCCGCCATAGAGGCGCCCCGTTCCGCCGAGCACCAGGATGATCAGCACCTCGGCCGAGCGATTGAAGCCGATCGATTCGATGCCGACGAACTGCGTGGTCTGCGCCAGCAATGCGCCGGCGACACCGGCCACGGCTGCAGAGAAGGCATAGGCCATGCGAAGGCGCGCCTCCACCGGTGAGCCGATCGCCAGCATGCGCTTGCGACTGTCGTGAATGCCGCGCAGCGCCAGGCCGAACGGCGATCGCAGGACGAGGCGCACCAGGAGGAACATGACCAGCACTGCCACGAAGGCATACCCGAATGCGGTCTTGCCGAACAGATCGAACTCGAACAGACCCAGCACCGGCCACACCACCATGCCCTGCAACCCATCGGTGCCACCGGTAATGCCCGACAACCGATTGGCGAGCTCGGCCAGCAGCACGCACACGCCGATGGTGATCATCAGCCGCGTGAGGTCGGCGCCGCGCACCACGAGGTAGCTGAGTGCATAGCCGAGCGCGGCGCACACAAGCAGGGCCACTAGCAAGCCGCTGATCGGTTCGCCCCACCCGTGCTTGGCCAGCAGCCCCGCCACGTAGGCACCCGCGCCGAAGAACGCCGCATGGCCGACAGTCAGGATGCCCGCGTAGCCCAGGGCCATGTCCAGAGAGACCGCGAACAGGCCGAAGATCAGGATCTGGCTCATCAGCGTGAGTTGGTCGGGCAGCACGAAGAAGCTGCAGCCCAGCGCAAGCCAGAAGGCGATCTCGACGGTGCGCAGCCGTTGCGGCGTGAGCGTCAATGTGTTCTTCACGTGAGTCCCTTGCGAGGCACGATGCCGTTGGGCCGCAGCAGCAGCATGGCGATCATGAATACGTAGATGAGAAAGGCGCCGGCTTCGGGCAGGTAGTACTTGCCTGCGACGTCCACGATGCCCACCAGCAGTGCCGCGATGAACGGCCCCGCGATAGTCCCCGCACCGCCGACGCACACCACGATCAGGAAGTACACGAGGTACTTGAGCGGAAAGCTCGGCTCCAGGCCCAGCATCCCCAGGCTCAGTGCGCCGCCCAGGCCCGCGAGGCCGCAGCCCAGCGAGAAGGTGAGAAAGAACAATCGCTGCACATGGATGCCCGTGCCGCCGGCAACCCGCTGGTTGTCCACCGCCGCGCGCACCATCGCGCCATAGCGTGTCTTGCCCAGACCCAGAAGCAGGCCTGCGAGAACCAGCACGCCAGCCACGATGAGGAACAGCCGATAGCGTCCCACGGCGAAGCTGCCGATCGCCAGTTGCCCTTCCAGGTAGGAAGGAAGCGAGAACGGTTGCATCGTCGGACCGAAACCCCAGGTGAAGGCGGCGATGGAGACGAACACCAATCCGATGGACAGCAGCACCTGGTCCAGCGGATGGGCCCGGTACAGGCGCCGATAGAAGACGAACTCCAGCACCGCACCTACAAGGGCCGCCGCCACGAAGGCAGCAACCAGCGCGGGGAAGAAGCCCAACCCCAGGCGGCTCATGAGTGCGCTGGCCGCATAGCCGCCCACCATGGCGAAGCTGCCATGCGCGAGGTTGACGAAGTTCATCAGCCCCATCGTGATGGACAAGCCCACCCCGATCAGAAACAGGAGCATCCCGTAGGCCACTCCGTCGAACAGAACAATTCCCATGGCGTGGCCTACCGAGACACTTACTGGGCTTCCTTCGCCGGGTCCTTCACGCGATCGAACTTGTCGAACTCCACGTTGACCAGTTTGCCGCCCACCTTCTCGACCTTGCGGATGTAGACCGTCTGAACGATGTCGCGCGTGGCGGCATCAATCTCGATGGGGCCGCGCGGGCTCTCGAACGTCAGGCCCTTGAGTGCCTGCATCACCTTGTCGCCCGAGACGTCGCCCTTGGTCTTGGCGAGCGCCAGGTCGATGGCCGCCATGGCGTCATAGGCCGTCACCGCGAAGTAGTTCGGCCGCAGCGAAGTACCAAACTGCGCCTCGAAGTCCTTCACGAACTTCTGGTTCTTGGCGCTCGGATGCGCATAGGAGTAGTGGTGGCTGGTGACGAGGCCCAGCGCCACGTCGCCCGTGACTTCCATGAAGCTGTCGTCGGTGGCCTCGCCGGTCGCGAAGAGCTTGATGCCGGCATCTTCCATGCCGCGTTCCTTCCACACCTTGAGGAAAGCCGGCGGCATCACGCCCGAGGGAAAGAAGAAGAACACCGCCTGCGGCTTCGCATCCTTGATGCGCTGCACGTAGGCAGAGAAGTCGGGGTTGTTCATCGGCGTGCGCACTTCGCCGACCACCTTGCCGCCGCCGGCGGTGAAGGCCTTCTTGAACGCAGTCTCTGCATCCTGGCCCGACGCGTAGTCGGCCACCACCGTGTAGGCCTCCTTGACGTTCTGCTTGAGCATGTAGCGCGCCATCGGATCGGTCACCTGTTGCACCGTGAAGGACAAGCGCGCGATGTACGGCGAGCTGCCCGTGATGGCGGAAGACGCCGCATTCATCACGATCGTCGGGATCTTGGCCTGCGTCGCGATCGCGCCGACGGCATAAGCGTTCGGGCTGAAGTCCAGACCCGTGAGCACGCTGACCTTGTCGCGCACGATCAGCTCCTGCGCGATGCGCTTGGCGGCGTCGGGCGCGGGGCCTGCAGTGTCCTTCTTGATGATCTCGACGGGCCGGCCTGCGATCTTGCCGCCATGCTCCTTGAGGTACAGAGCAACGCCCGCGTCGAACTGGCGGCCGTAGTCGGCATAGGGGCCGGAGTAGGTGGCGATCAAACCGATACGCAGCGCGTCCTGCGCAAAGGCGGGGACGTGTGCAGCGGCGCAAGCCATGATGGCTGCGCCCAACAATGTTCTCTTGGTCATCTTCATCGAGGAACTCCTGGGGGTTGACCGGCAAGCCGGTGGAAATCGTTCTAAAGGGTCTTGAGGTCGAAGGACTCGTCGCTCAGTTGCTGCGGATCGATCCGCACGCGACGCGCGATCAGCTTTCGGCTCAGCATGTGTTCCGCCGGCCGGTTCACCGAGTGCGCGGCCACGACCGCGCCTTCGCGCAGGTAGAAAAGACTGAAGCGGTCCGTCTGCATGTCGCCACGCGCGATCACCTCGTCGCCGGGCATTGCCAATCCGGCCATCTGCAGCTTGAGGTTGTGCTGGTCGCTCCAGAACCACGGCACGCCTTCGAAAGGTTGAGGCTTGCCCGCGAGTGCACTGGCTGCTGCGCGCGCGCCATCGTTAGCCGCCTGGATGGACTCCAGCCGCATGCGCGCGGGGCCTCCCGGGGTCGTGGGTGCTTCAGTGTTCGCGACATCGCCCACAGCGATGACGTTCGGCGCACTGGTGCGACCCAGCGCGTCGGTCAGGATGCCGTTGTCGCACGCGACACCCGCCTGCTGCGCCAACTCGACATTGGGCTGAACGCCGATGCCCAGCACGACCATGTCGCAGTCGATCCGGCGGCCATCGTCCAACTCAACATGCTCGACCCGACCCGACGCGCCGGACAACGCACGCACACCACGGCCGAGGACGAGTTCGACATTGCGTTGGCGATGCGCGTTGGCGAGGTACTCCGACATCAATGGCGGAAAGCTGCGCGCGAGCAATCGTGGCTGGCTTTCGACAACGGTGACAGAGGCGCCTCGTGCTGCCAGTGCCGACGCGACTTCGAGGCCGATGAATCCACCACCGATCACGCAGGCCCGTGTGGCCTTGGACAGCGCATCGGATACGCGCAAGGCGTCATCCAGCGTTCGAAGGTTGAATACACCTTCAAGGTCACTGCCGGTGACTGGCAGCGGCCTGCAACGCGCGCCGGTCGCCAAGGCGAGCGTGCCGTATTTCAGGATGCTCCCGTCGTCGAGTGTCAGGGTCTGCGCCCCGGTGTTCAACGCAGTCGCCCGATGCCCAAGACGAAGATCAATACCCTGGACGTCAAAGAAGTCAGCGCCTCGCAGCGGCAGCGAGTCAAGGGTGGTCTTCCCGGTTAGCACCCCCTTGGACAACGGCGGACGCTGATACGGTGCGTGACGTTCATCGCCCAGCATCACGATGGGCGCGTCGAAGCCCAGCTCGCGTGCGCTGGCAGCCAGTTGCGTGCCGGCATAGGACGCCCCGACGATGACGAGCGGAGAAGCGTTCATCACACCTGGCTCTCTGGAATGCGCACGGTGAGC
Source organism: Variovorax sp. Sphag1AA (assembly GCF_014192575.1). Lineage (GTDB taxonomy): Bacteria > Pseudomonadota > Gammaproteobacteria > Burkholderiales > Burkholderiaceae_C > Variovorax. Next base: position 50,582 of record NZ_JACHYC010000008.1, read on the forward strand.
CCTTCGAGCGCCGGTGTGATGACGATCTGGCAACCCAGACGACTGCCGGGAAGACGATCGGACGCGACGCCGTCGAGCAGCTCGTTCTCCATGTCATCGGGCGCGGGCAGCCGGTCCATGAACGCGTCTTCGACGTAGACATGGCAGGTCGCGCAGGAACAGCACCCGCCGCACTCGGCATCGATGCCGCGCACGTTGTGGTGGATGGCGGTTTCCATCACGCTGGTACCGACTTTGGCGTCGATGCTGCGCGTGCTGCCGTCCTTGAGGATGTAGTTGATCGTGGGCATGACGAACTCAGAACATGTCGAAGTACTCGCGGTGTTCCCACTCGCTGACTTCGAGGTTGAAGCGGGCGATCTCTGCCTCCTTGATGTGGCAGTAGTAGTCGACGAAGCGCGTGCCGAGTTGCTCCTTCAGCACGGTGTCGGCGCGCAGTGCGGCGAGCGCGTCGGCGAGCGAACGTGGGAGCTGGTCGGCAGTGGTTTCGTATGGGGCGTCCGCCGAGGGACCCGGATCGAGCTGCCTTCGCATTCCGTCGAGACCCGAGAAGATCTGCGAGGCGAGGTACAGGTACGGATTGGCCGTCGGCTCGCCCACGCGGTTCTCGATGCGCGTCGCGTTCTGGCCTGCACCACCGAGCACACGCAGCATCGCGCCACGGTTGTCGCGGGCCCAGATGGCGCGATCAGGCGCCAGCGAGAAGGGACGGTAGCGGCGATACCCATTGATGGTGGGACTGGCCAGCGGTGCCGAGCCGCGTGCATGCGCCTTGAGGCCTGCCAGGTAGTGCATGCCCAACGGGCTCAGCGCCGTGTCGTCGTTCTGCGGCACGAAGGCGTTGCGGCCATCCGCCTTGTTGCGCAGCGACTGATGCAAATGCCATCCGCTCGACATCACATTGGGGATGCGCGGCCGGCACATGAAGGTCGCGTGGTAGCCATGGCGCTGGCAGATCTGCTTGATCGCGCTGCGCAGCAACACCATCGTGTCGGCCGGCACCAGCCCCGCCGTCGGACCGAACACCAGCTCGAACTGGCTGGGGCCGAACTCGATTTCCAGCGAAAGCAGCGGAAGGCCCAGCGCCATCAGTTGCGATCGCAACAGCTCCATGAGCGGCTCGACGCGGTCATAGCGCAGCTCGGTCAGGTACTGATGGCCCTGCGTCAGCAACGAGACGCGCGGCGGCTCGCCCGGCTGTCCTGCATGTTCGAGGCGCAGGCTCGGGTCGTCGAGCTTGAACACATGGAACTCGACTTCGAGGCCAGCGACGAACTCCAGGCCCAGCTCGTCAAGTTCGCCCACCGCACGCTGCAGGATCTGGCGAGTGCCGAATACGCACGGCTTGCCGTCCGTGGTGAAGGCATCGCAAAGCACCCAGCCGGTGCGCGGCGACCACGGAAGCACACGATAGGTGCCCGGGTCCGGCACGATCTTGAAATCGGCCCCGCCTTGCATACCGGGGTTGTCGAAGCCGCCGCCGGCGGTGAACACCGGAAAGACGGTCTTGTGCGATGTGTCCTTCGCGAGCAGGGTCGATGTGAGGTTGACCCCTTCCAGCAGTGCGTCCTGGGCCGCATGCGCGACCAGTGTCTTGCCGCGCAGCATGCCGTGCTGATCGGGCCAGACGAAGCGGACCACGTCCACCTCCCCTGACTTGAGGCGCGCGATGACCTCGTTCGCCTGCTTGCGCTGGTCGCCGGACCAGAGGCCGAAGTGTTCAACAAAGCTTTCCATGATCGTCGTGCTCAGGCAGACAGACGTGCAGAAGCCCAGTCGCTGCTCTGGCGCCGCGCGAGGTCGGCGTCCTTGCAGTACGTCTCGACATTGGCGGCATTCGCCACGCCATCGATGGAGGGCGGACCAGTGAGCGCGGTGGCCTGCTCGGCGTTGGGCTGCATCGGCGGCTTGTCGCCGGCCATCGTGCTGTCGATGGCTTCCAGCAGCATGCGGCGGTAGGCAACGATGCCCTTGTCCGTCGTGCCGAGGTGTTCGCGCGTGCGGTTCTGGATCGGCCCCATGGACTCGCACGCCCATTGGTCGTGCACGTTGATGTCCTCGCCCATGCCGGTGTAGGTCTGCTTCAGCTGCTCCTCGACGCTGTAGCCGTAGTTGTTGCGCTTGTTCTTGCGCGAGGTGTATTCGGGCAACTCGATCGTGCCGAGGCGCTGCTCGCGCATCTGCTGCTTGTCGACCGGACCGGTGAAGCTGGTGAAGATCGCATACCAGTAGCAGTGCGTGTCGTCCACGGGCACATGCCATTGGGAGATGGTCATCTCGCTGCTCATCGGAATGACGAAGGCCTGCGGGAAGACGACGTTGGTGACGCGCACATGCGTCTGCTCTTCGGAGAGCTTGCGCAGCGTGGTGAGCTGCATGCCGAAAGGTGCAGGCGCGACTCGGATCTCGGGGCAGTCGTATTCGCGAAGCACCTGCGTGATCGCCATCTCGGAATCGGCAGAGGCACCCCGGAACTGCTTGCCGTAGCTCTCGGAGGTGTCCTCGTCTTCAAAGAAGCGGTGCAGGAACGAGGCGTGCGCGGGGTCCATCCCCACTTCGAGCGCCTGCAGCCAGTTGCACTCCCACAGGCCCTTGAATGCAAAGGTGTGGCTGTCGGGCGCGACGAAGCAGTCGAAGTCCGGGAAGGCCGGGGGCTCGCCTTCGCCGATGTACGCAAAGATGACACCGCTCTTCTCGACGACCGGGTAGGCCGACTGCTGAATGCGCGTGCAGAGCTTGCTGCCCGCAGGTTCAGCCGGCGTCTCGAGGCACTGGCCGCTGGCATCGAACAGCCAGCCGTGGAACGCGCAACGCAGACCACCGGCTTCGAGACGGCCGAATGCGAGGTCGGCACCACGGTGGGGACAGTCGCGATCCAGCATGCCGAGCTTGCCTTGCTGGTCACGGAAGAGGACGAAGTCCTGGCCCATGAGCTTCACCGGCTTGAGGGGGCGCGGACCCTTCAACTCTTCGGTCAAGGCCACGGGTTGCCAGTAGCGGCGAAGCAGCTTGCCCGCCGGCATGTCGGGCCCGACGCGGGTCATCAGGTCATTCTTTTCAGCGCTGATCATGTGGGACTCCTGAAATTGGTGGGGACTGCACGCGATTGCATGCAATGGTACTCATTGTTCGCCCGAAGGTTGATGAAGGTCAATGGATTGAGCAGGTGAAACGTCCAATTTCGCGGGTAAATACCTACGTTTCGGCCGATCTTTCTTGATGCACAGACCCGCTTTCTTTAGTCATGTGTCCATGTGCATGCATTAAACGGGCCAGAAACGACTTCTTGCGTGCGACCTCGGCCACAGGACTAGAATCAGCCGTCTTGATTGCATGCAATCCCAGCCATGGACTCTCAACAATCCCGCGTCTTGGTACAGCTGCGCGACATGATCCTCAAGGGCGAGTTCGTCCCAGGGGAACGTCTTGCAGAGATCCCTCTTGCCGAACGAATGGGCGCGTCACGCACGCCGGTTCGGCTTGCCCTTGGCAGCCTGGAACATGAAGGGCTGATCGAGCCCTCGCCCGCCGGCGGCTACCAGATGCGCCGCTTCACATCACGCGAGATCGCCGACGCGATCCGAGTCCGCGGCGTCATCGAGGGCTTTGCGGCCCGGCTGCTCGCCGAAGAGGGCGCGCCGCGCCAATTGCTGCGCGACCTGAACGACTGCCTCGATGCCGGTGACAAGGCGGTGAACAAGCCCCAGATGGAGCTGGACGACTACGCGGCCTATGTCGAGATGAACGACAACTTCCATCGGCTCATCATCGACGGCTGCGGCAACTCGACGCTCAAGCGAATCATGGAGCTGCTGGTGGGGCAGCCCTTCGCGTCACCGAGCGCGATGCTGCCGATGCAGTCGTCGATGGAAGAAGGCCAGCAGTGGATGCAGCAGGCTCATCGCCAACACCACGCGCTGGTGCAGGCGATCGAGCGGGGCCAGGGGTCTCGCGCACAAGCCTTGGGCGAAGAGCATGTCGAGATCGCGCGCATGAATCTCGACTACGCACTCGATCGCCCCGAGATCGCCGCGGAGCTGATGCCAGGCCTGCGTCTCGTCGCCGGCAAACGCTAGGTCTGGATGAACTCGCCGGGCGCCAGCCCGGTTCGCGGCGGGAGCGCCTCGCCCATCATCTCGCGCAGCGTCGATTCGATCATGGCCGACATCGCGTCGAGCGCGAGGTCGTTCGGCTCGGTGCCGAAGGGCTCCTCGATCTCGGCACTCAAGGCCTCGAGCGCGAAGAAGGTGTAAGCAATGAAGGCGACGATCACCGGCGTCATCGGCCCGATCGCGTCGACCAGCCCGAACGGCAGCAGCACGCAATACAGGTAGATCGTGCGGTGGATGATCACCGAGTACGTGAACGGGATCGGCGTGCTTGCGATGCGCTCGCAGCCGCCCAGGGCTTCGGTCAAACGGCCAAGCGGTACTTCCATGGCCTGCACGAGCGCAGGTGAGACCTGCCCCGCCCGGAGCCGCTCGGCCAGCCACTCGCCCGTCATGAGCAGCAGGATCGCCGGCTTGTAGCGTGCAGCCTGCACGCGGGCGCAGTCCTGCGGCGCAAGCAATCGCTCCAAGTCGGCCTTCGCATCGGTCATGCGCAACTGGTGCCGCAGCGCGTGCACGAAGGCCATCAGCCGCGCAGTGAGCACGGGCACGTCCGACGGTGGATCGACCAACGTCAGCGCCTGCCGCACGAGCGCGCGCGTTTCGTTGAGCAGCGTGCCCCAGAGCGTGCGTGCCTCCCAGTAGCGCGCATAGCTCGTGCTGTTGCGAAAGCCCAGGAAGATGGCGAGCGTCAAGCCGATCAGCGAGAACGGCACGAAGTTGAGCGGGATCTTCCATGCGAACACGACACCGTGCAGCACCGTGACCAGGATCGCGAACGCAGTGGTCGCAATCAACTGCGGCAGGATCACCGGCAGCACCGAGCCCCGCCAGACAAAGAGCATGCGAAACCAGTTCGGGCGCGGTCGGACGATCATGCGCGCATCATGCACCCTGGACTGACCGCCCTCCCCCAATCAGTCTGAAACGGCCTGCACCACGGTCCGCGCGTCCTCCTCGCCACGTTCATGGCGCAACGCGCGAATTCGCGGTGGCCTTATCGAAGGCGCCGTTTCTCAGCCCCCCAGATCGCGCACAGACTTCCAATTGTCCCAAGCGGTATCTTCATCGGAAGTGCGATGCGATTCGGCCTCCTCGAACGAAGCCGCACGATCGGCGCATGGGACAGAGGCAAGATCCACGAGTGCGCCGTCAGGGCGCTGGTCAGACAGGGCTGCGAGTTTCATGATAGTGATGAGCTGTAGATTGAAAGAGATTCACGACGGTGAGGCCACGCGCACGGTCGGGACCGCGAACTCCCTGCCCACCATCTCCGTGGCGAACATGTAGTTGCGGCGGCCCTGCTCCGAGAGTCGATCCAGATCAACATGGCCTGCCGAGTCGCATGCGAATGCGAAGGCGCGGCCTGAGTTGAATAGCGATGAAAACCTCAACTCGAACCGGGTAGATACAGACATTGCCCTCTCCGTACTGATGAAAGCCGATGTAGAAACTGTAGGCAAGAGCGCCTTGCGGGCCAAGACACTCGCCGACAACGCGGCATTGATCGATGAGAAACAATGAGCCAACCTGGCGCGCTCGTTCATCTGCGCGGGCCTGCGGGCAAAGAGCCGCGACAATCTTTGCGGCCACCGGTCGCAGGATTCGAAAACTGCCGGTCGACTCCGACTTGCTCGAGCGTGCCTGAGTGAACTGAGCCCTGCTATGGAGCCGTCAACTCATCCAGATAGCTGGTCATCGAATGATGGCGGTACGCGACCTCACCGAGATCATCGTAGCGATTGCTGCCGCTCTCGAACGTCACGGGCGTCGGAAGCTTGCCGCCCAGTTGATCCAGCGCTTCCTGCGTGACCAGCAGGTACTCGGGTACAGATACCGAGTTCTTCAGCAGTCGATGCGCGACGATGACACTCCTGCCGATGAATTTCGAATGCCCCTTGACGTCCATGGTGCTGGCTGGTCCGCTGTGCGCGATGAACTTGAGGGTCAGCTGGTGCATACGGGTACACGCGCCGCATTGGCAGACCCTCCCCTTTTCACGCTCTCTCAGATGCATGTGAAAGTTCAGGTACATCCTCTTGGCCTGCGCCAGTAGCTCTTGCAAGGTGTGAGGCGCAGTGCAGAAAAAGAGCACCGCATCGCCTTCGAACTCGGAAACCTCCAGGCCGATCTCGTTGGAATCCACCAGCAACTCGAGCAGTTCGCTAATGATGTGCTGGCTGTGGCTGATCTCGGTCTCTGTGACAAACCGGGTGAACCCGCCGATGTCGGGAATGAAGAAGAGAACGTTGGAAATGCCCGGGGACTGTGCCATGACTCACTCCACTGCTGCGGCTGCAGCCGCGATCGCCGCAGCCAAAGGGTAGCGCAGAACGCCCCCGGCTGCGGCCTCTCAGGCTCAGGAGGTCAAGACGTTCAGGGCGACGTCGATATTGCCTCGCGTCGCCTTCGAGTAAGGGCAGATTTCATCCGCTGCGTGAGCGATCTGCTCCGCCAGCGCCTGATCCAGACCGGGCAGGAACGCATTGAGCCGCGCCTGGAGCAGGTAGGCGCTTCCGGACACACCCAGGTCAACCTCGATGTCGACCGCCGTCGAGGTCGGCAATTCGATCTTGTGCTGCTTGGCCACGAGTGCCAAGGCGCTGATGTAACAGGCGGACCAAGCACCCGCGAAGAGTTGCTCGGCGGTGGGGTGCGGCTGGATGTCCTGGAACGAATGGACCAACTTGGGAAAGTTGGGTGTGCTCAGCTGAATGTCCAGGTGGTTTTCGCCGGCGGGACGCGCCTTGGTGCGATTGACCGTGGTGCGGGTCTTGCCGGTCAGAAGGACTTTTTCGATCTTGGTGGTGGTCATGTGAAGTTCCGATGGATAGGTTGGCTGTGCATCGCATTCGATTAGATCGCATACGATGTATTGAATGGTAGGGAGCGAAAGAGACCAGGTCAACTGGTTGGTTTCGGAAATTTGCATCAAATCGTTTGCGACCACATCGCATACGATTTAATATTCGCCCCTTCCCTCACCCGAGGCGCACGCATGAAATCAAGCAAGCCATCCGTTCCCCCTACCCGCAGGCTGGGCGACTTCCTCTGCTTTGCCGTCTACTCGGCAAACCTTGCGTTCGGCAAGGTCTACAGGCCGATCCTTGAAAAGCTCGGGCTCACGTACACCCAGTACGTCACGGTCATCGCGCTTCTGGAAGAAGACGATCAAACCGTGAGTGGCCTGGGGGAAAAGCTCTTCCTTGAATCGAACACCCTCACGCCGATCCTGAAGAAGCTTGAGGCCATGGGCTACGTGGAGCGTGCGCGCGACGCATTGGACGAGCGTCAGGTTCGCGTGCGCCTCACCAAGGAGGGACGCCGCCTGCGCGAAAAGACCTCGAGCATCGATCTTGGAGACGCGTGCGGCCTCACTGGCGATCAGTTCACGTCGCTGCAAAAAGAGATCGTGGCCCTGCGCGACAACCTGGTCAATGCGGCGCAGGCCTCGGACTGACCCCGTCAGGCAGCCTTCAGTTCATGCGTGCGCTCGAGCCGCGTAGACGCTCGGCACTGCGATTCGCAGAGTTGCTGACCTATACCTCGAGAACCTGATGGCAAACGAAGGCCACCCGGTTCTCGGGCGTCGCTCAGATACAGGTGTTCGCCTCAAGAGCCGCCGTCGCGACGGGGCCGGCGTAGCGTGAAGGTTTCGAAGGGAGCCAGTTGCCCGTCCGGGCCCACGACGTCGTAGTAGGTGACTTTCATCGTGGTGTAGCCGCCCGTGTGCGAACCCGGATCGACGTCGAATGCGGCAAAGCCGTAGGAATGCGCGGCGTTGCGCACGGCCGACCACGCCGCGTACTCCGGGTCGCCGCCGAAGTTGTAGATCGGCGCGCGCTTTCCCGTGGTGGGGTCCGGCGCGGCAACGCTGGTGATGACCCGGCACTGCGGCGGGTTGAAGAACAGCTGGTTCGACGGTGCCGAGGTGCCTCCTCCGCCGATGACCATGTGCACCGTGCCTTTGGTGGTGTCGACCACGGACGTATTGAAATCGGCCGGCTGCGGCGTCAGGAGCTTGCTGAGCGCCCCCCGGATCGGATGAGAGCGCTCGTAGTGGTGCTCATGGCCGCACACCACCAGATCGACCTGGTACTTGTCGAACAACGGCATCCACTCCTGGCGAACCCCCAGGTCCGCGCCGTTGAAGTTGTTGGCGCTCGAGACGGCCACCTGGTGCATGCAGATCACGACCCAATCAATGCCGCGGTCGGCGCGCGCCGCGGCCAGTTCCTGCTCCAGCCAGGCCTTCTGAGCGCCGCCCGAGTAGCCGTGCACATAGGAATTGCCGCCGTCCTGGTAGCACACGTCGTCGTTGTTGATGCTCAGCACGCGTACCGCCCCTGCGGTGAAGGCGTACCACAGCCCCTTGGTCACGGGAGTCTGCCCTTGCGCTTCCGGCACCGAGAAGTAGGTTTGGTAGGCCTGATAACCGATGGGCCCGTTGCCCAGTTCGTTCTCGTGGTTTCCTGCGGACGGCATCCAGGGCCGGTTTCGGGCGCTCCGGGTGTTGTTGTTCCAGAAGTCCCACCAGGTGCGTACACGGTCGTTGGCAAGGTTCGCGTAGCACAGGTCGCCATTGAACAGGTGGAACAAGGGCCTGACCCGTTCCACGCCGAGCGTGGTGTCGCCCGCCGACGGCGAACCGAGGTTGTCGTTGACGTAGATCGGGCTGGTCGCGCCCGCTGGCGTGATCTGCTTGCCCAGCGTGGGCGTGCCCTGGTCGCCAAAGCTCGTGAAGGTGAAAGCCGAACGGCCACGCGGCGCAGTATGGAAAGTCCCGAACTGTGGCTCGGCACCCTCGTGCAGGGCGGCATAAAGATAGGCCGAGTCTGGCTTCAGTCGGTTGACCGATGCATGGTAGGCATAAACAACCTGCTTCGACTTGGCGTCGGCGTAGCTCACCTCCTTGGCCGCGACTTGGTAGTCGAGCCTGCCGTCGAGGCCGCCGATCAGCGCCCGCGGATTCCGCACGGGCTGCAGCGTGTGCCAGGACACCACCACGCTCGACGATGCATCCGCACCGAACTGCAGGTGCAAGCCGGCGACCGGCGGCGTCGCGACAGGGTCGGGCTCGTTGCCGCGACCGCGATCTCCATCGCGATCGGCAGCCGCGTGGGCCGCCCCGGTCGTCAGTATCGGCGCCGCCGTGACGACGATGCCCGCAGCGGCCAGGAGCCTGCGGCGGCTGAGTTGGAGGTTGGTTTCATCGTGTTCCAAAGTCATGCCCTCGCCCCTCTCGAGTTGAAACGCCGGAGGATGCCGACTGGCATCTTCTTGCAGCGCGGCGAGATTAGTGATGCCGTATGACGGCACGAATAAAGCTGCCCGCGACCCCTTCCCAAAAGTCGTAACGGAGTGATTCGGGTGGCGATACGGCTTGCGTCCCACCCAGCAGCACCGTGAGCGCGCGTTTGAGCGCTAATCGAACTTCGGCTGCGGCACAACTTGAGCCCTTTGGCTGCCGTCATATTTCTGTCACGCAGTCTCTTGACGATGCGGCTTTTGTCAAAAAAGGAGCTGCCATGAACTGGAGGAAGGGACTCTTCGCTGCAACGTGCGTTGCCAGCGCCCTGGCTTGCACCACCGCGCAGGCCATCGATCTGATCGCCATCGGCGCGTTGCCGGGCACCGGTGCGGACCTCTCAGGCCAGAGCGCGCTGCTCGAGAACGGTGTGCGCGGCGACCTGCTCGGCGGCATCGGCTCAGGCCTGGCCTGGGCCGGCGGCAGCACCTTCCTGGCGTTGCCGGACCGCGGCCCCAACGCGGTCAACTGGAACGCCACCGTCGACAACACGACCAGCTACATCCCGCGCTTCCACACCTTGCACTTGCACCTGAAGCGCGAGGCGAGCGCGGCCACCGGACTGCCCTTCACACTGCAGCCGGTGCTCGCACAGACCACCCTCCTGTACAGCCGCGAGCGCCTGAACTACGGCGGCGTGGTGGCCGGCTTCGGCGCCACCCCGGCGAGCAACACGCGCGGGCACTACTACTTCTCCGGCCGCTCGGACAACTTCAACCCCGCGACGCCCTCGTCGGACGCGCGTGACGCACGGCTGGACACCGAGGGCATCCGCCTCTCGCGCGACGGCAAGAGCGTGTTCATCTCCGACGAGTACGGGCCCTACCTCTACCAGTTCGACCGTCGCACCGGCGAACGCCTGCGCACCTTCACGCTGCCGGCGATCCTCGCGGTGAGCCACAAGTCGGCAATGGGCGCCACCGAGATCTCCGGCAACACCTCGGGCCGGGTTGCGAACAAGGGCATGGAAGGCCTCGCCATCTCGCCGAACGGCAAGACCCTGTTCGGCTTCATGCAGAGCCCGCTGATCCAGGACGGCGGCGACGGCGGCCGCGCCAACCGCATCGTCGCGGTGAACATCAAGACCGGCGCGACGACGCAGTACGCCTACGACAACTACCTCGACGACAAGGCCAAGGCCTACAACAGCAGCGAACTGCTCGCGCTCAACAACCATGAGCTGCTGGTGCTCGAACGCGACGGCAAGGGCCTCGGCGACGACAGCAATGCCGACGTCAAGCGCATCTACAAGATCGACATCAAGGGCGCTGCCGATGTCTCGGGGTTGACCGGCCAGGCCGCGCTGCTGCAGAAGGCGGCCTCGAAGTCGCTGTTCCTCGATATCGCCGCCGCCCTCAAGGCGCATGGCCTCGCCGCGGCGCAGATCCCCGCCAAGCTCGAGGGCATGACTTTCGGCGAGGACGTGGTGGTTGACGGCGTGACCAAGCACACGCTGTACGTCGGCAATGACAACGACTTCCTCGCCACGACGCCCGGCGGGCTCGCCAATCCGAACCAGTGGTTCGTCTTCGCGTTCACCGATGCCGACCTGGGCGGATCGAAGTTCGTCAACCAGCGGTTTCGGGACGACCAAGGCCACCGCGAAGACGACGATGACGAGGACGACGACCACGGTCACGACCACGACCGGAAGTAGGTAGGCGCACACGGCCGCTTCTTCCCATCCAGGCTTGATCGTGGCACCCTCGCCAGATGCCAGCCGACACATGGTGGAAGAACGGAATCGTCTATCAGATCTACCCGCGCTCGTTCCAGGACAGCAACGGCGATGGCATCGGCGACCTCGATGGAATCCGCGCACGGCTCGACTACCTCGTCGCGCTCGGCATCGACGCCGTTTGGATCTCGCCGATCTATCCCTCGCCGATGGCGGACTTCGGCTACGACATTGCCGACTTCTGCGGCATCGATCCACGCTTCGGCACGCTGGATGGCTTCGATGCGCTGGTGAGCGATGCCCATTCGCGTGGGCTCAAGGTCATCCTGGACTTCGTGCCGAACCACACCTCCGACCAGCATCCGTGGTTCGTGCAGAGCCGCAGCGCACGCAATGACCCACGGCGCGACTGGTACCTGTGGCGCGACCCGGCGCCCGACGGCGGCCCGCCCAACAACTGGATCAGCAACTTCGGCGGCCCGGCCTGGCGCTTCGATCCGACGACCGGGCAGTACTACGCCCATTCGTTCCTGAAGGAACAGCCGGACCTCAACTGGCGCAACCCTGAAGTGCGCGCAGCGATGTACGAGGTGCTGCGCTTCTGGCTTCGACGCGGCGTCGACGGGTTCCGTGTCGACGTGCTCTCACAGATCATCAAGGACGCCCAGTTCCGCGACAACCCGGCGAACCCGGACTTCGTCGAAGGCCAGGACCCGTTTCACCGCTGGTTGATGCTCTACAACACGGACCTGCCGGAGGTGCAGGAGATCGTGCTCGAGATGCGGCGCGTGGTCGATGCATTCAGCGATGCAAGCGCGTCGCGCGTGCTGATCGGCGAGCTCTACCTGCCGCTCCCGCGTCTGGTCGCCTACTACGGCCAGAGCGCCAATGGCATTCTCGAAGGCGTGCAGCTGCCCTTCAACTTCCAGTTGATCGGCGCCGAATGGCAGGCCGCGCACATCGGCCAGTTGGTGCGCGACTACGAAGCCGCCCTGCCCGCCGGCGCGCAACCGAACTGGGTGCTGGGCAATCACGACAGGTCCCGCATCGCCAGCCGTGTCGGCCCGGAGATGGCGCGGCTCGCGGCCATGCTGCTGCTCACGCTGCGCGGGACGCCGACGCTCTACTACGGCGACGAGATCGGCATGACGGATGTCCTCATCCCTGCGGACGAAGTCCAGGACCCGTTCGAGAAGAACAAGCCCGGCATGGGCCTGGGCCGCGACCCGGAGCGAACCCCGATGCCGTGGAGCGCCGCACCCCACGCCGGCTTCACGACCGGCACGCCGTGGCTGCGCCTGGCGGACGACTGGCGCACACGCAACGTGGAAGCCCAGTCACGCGATGCGGGGTCGATGCTTGCGCTCTACCAGCGCCTCATCGCATTGCGCCGCGCGCAGCCCGCATTGCACCAGGGCGACCATGAAGCGCTGCAAGCTGGGGACGATGTCCTCGCCTATGCACGCAACAGCGGCGGACAACGACTGGTGGTGCTGTTGAACTTCGGCACCACCTCGGCGCCGATCTCACCGGCGTTGATCCCGCGCAAGCCGACCGTGCTCGCATCGACCGACCCTGCGCGCGCCGACGTCGTCGATGGCCCGATGGTGCTCGCACCTTACGAAGGCGTCGTCATCTCGATGTAGCTGTGCGCATGCCAGCGCACGCGCACGGGCCATCTTGCGTCTGCAATGGTTTCCGAGTTCACGTCCTTGCCGCTGCCGTAGTTGATCTGACGGTCCGGGCGCCTATTGAGGCCGATCACCAGCACGATGCGGCTGCCCGCCGCAAGCTTGCAAGCAGTCACGCGCTCGGCAGTGAAGGCCATCGACTGACGCATGCCGGCCCGAAGAAGCCGGCGACGCACGCGATGGCCGGCGTAGCTGGCGCGGAAGTCGTAGGGCTCGAAGAGCAACTGGTATTCACCGCTCTCCGTTTGCTCGTACATCGCGATGTTGAAGTCCACGTCCTGCCGCGATGGCGTCATGTCGAACACGCCGCGCAGGCTTCCGTCGATCTCGGTGTCCGCAGGCAGCGGATCGCTGACGAAGCTGATGCTGTTGCGCATCGCAAGTTGCTTCACGCGCAGCGCATTCGACCACGGGATACGCACATCGCGCCGGTCGGCAAGATCGACCGAGAGCCGCGGCGTACGAAGGCCTTCGGACATCGTTGACGACAGCCGATGCGTGTCGTCGCGCTCGCCGGCGTCCAGGTACAGGCGCAGCCGGGTGCGCTCGGGCGCGTCCAGCGTCGGCACATGGCGCCATTGGTCCGCGCCCATCACCTGGTAGTTGACGCGATCCGACAGCAGGGAAGGCTTGTTCGCGCCCTTCAGGACGTGGTCGAGCCACTGGTAGCGCAGATCGGGCAGGTCAACACGCGCGACGGGGTCCAGCGTGTAGCCACGCAGCGTTGCCGCCGTACCGGGGCGGATCGATGTCGCGTCGTAGGGGCCGACCAGCAGCGTCGTGTCGGCCTGCGGCCGGTTGCGGCGATGCTCGTTGTGGAAGTACAGCGCGCCGGCATCAGCGCCGAAGTAGCCAGCGAAGGTGAGCACCGGGATGTCGATCCGCGCGAACTGCTCTGGCGATGGCAGGAACTTCTGCCAGAAGCGATCGTGACTCGGGTGCGTCAGCCAGGTCCGGATCAGCCTGCTGCGCTTGCCCAGGAGGATGCGGTCGATGTCCCAGTAAGGGCGATCGCCACGGTACCAGCGTGCGTCGAGTGCCTGCCATATCGCATCTGCGTCGGCGTCGCCTTCGACATCGATGTCGGGCCGCAGCGGATCGAGGGTCGCGTGTTCCTGCGCCCAGCGCACCATGCTGTTGCGAAAGATCTGCCCGGCCATCGGGAAGTCGATGCCCGGCGCCATCGGCGCGATCGTGGCGATCGCCTTGAGCGCCGGCGGTCTCCTGCGGGCGGCTGCCCAGGCGGCGTAGCCGGAGTAGCCGTCGCCGACCATGGCCACGCGGCCATCACTCCACGGCTGCTGGACGATCCAGTCGATGACCGCCACGGCGTCCTCGCCGTCGCGAACGAACGGCCACACCGCGCCCTTTCCGTCGGGCGTGCGTCCGCGCACATACGCGGTGATGCCGACATAGCCTTTGACGGCGCTGGCCCGCGCGTCGTCTTCGGCGGGATCGAGCGTGAAGCGCAACAGCGTCGGCAAAGCGCCATCTGCGCGACCGGGCCGGACCAGGTTGGCATGGATGACACCTCCACGCACGGGAATCCGGATGTCGCCCTCCGCCAGATAGCGGCTGCGGTTTTCCGCGGCGAACAGTTCGGGCAGCAGCGCGCCGAAGTTGCGACGCGAATCGTATGAAAGCCACATGCGCACGAGCGCCAGCGCGTCGGCCTCCGGAAGGCTGCCCTTCGCACGCCAGAGATCGAACGCTTGAGCGAGCGGCTTCCTGTACACGGCCAGCGGGATCTCGAGCCGCGCCATGATGGCCTGGGCCTGCGCATTGTCGAGAGGCGACACCAGCTCCTGGAAGGCGCGCCCGTAGGCGTCGGCGAAGCTGAGGCGCTCGTCCGCTTCGAGCACGCGCGCACGCGCATAGATGCCATCGAGGATCGCTCGCTGGGTCAGGTCGTCGAACGGCTTGCCCTGGCGCCGGCCGCGGAGCGCCTTGCTGCTGTCGAAGCCCGCACGGTAGGCGCCGCTGACGATCTGAAGCGCGGTCACGTTGGCGAGGAAGCCGTCCGTATCCGCCTCCTGGTAGACCGGCAGGATGCGCTGCGCCAGATCCTTCATCAGCTCTGCTGCAGTGGCATCGTCGGGATCGGCCGGTGGCCGGAAGCCGAAATCCGCCGCCCGGGCCCAGATGGGCAACGCAAGAAGCAGCCGGATCAAGGCGCGACGCGCGCGACGGGGGGTGGACCCAGGCTGTCTCATGGTCGCTGCTCCTCGGGCATTGCGTTCGGCGCCTTGACGAGATGCACCACCTGCGTGAACAGCCGGTCGTGCGCCTCTCCGGCTGATCCGATATGGACGATGCCCGTGTCCGCGAGCGTGTCCAGCACGTCGATGATCAATTCAAGCGTGTCGTCGTCGAACGCGCCGAAAGCGTCGTCCATGACCAGCCAGGGCGGTGCCTGCAGCACCACGCGGGCGAAGCCCAGCCGCAGTTGTTCGTCCATGCTGAGTTCGCGCTCCCAGCGCCCCGTCTTGTCCAGCAATGGCTCCAGCCGCTGGAGGCCCACACTGGCGAGCGAGGCCACCATGGCCTCTCTCGGATAGATCGAAGGCTCCATCCCGTACGACAGCACTTCGGCCAGCGTGCCGCGCGGAAGGTAGGGCGTGCCGCGCGGCATGTAGTGGATCGCCTCGCCGCGGGGGCGGCGCACGATGCCGGAGCCCCAGGGCCAGAGGCCCGCGAGCGCACGGAACAGCAAGGTCTTCTCGGTGCCCGGCGTGCCCAGAATCAACAGCCGCTCGCCGGGGTGCACGATGAGTTCCGGCGCGTCCAGCCGGTCGTGCCCCGTCCAGGCGCGAACCTCGAGCGCTTCGATCGAGAGGGTGTCGTCTTCGCTCTCCTCGTAGGCAATGCGGCTGCCGCTCGCTTGAGCCTCGAGGTCGGACGCGAGCATCTGGCGCAGGTCGGAGACGCGCAGCAGCGTGGCGCGCCAGTCGGCAATGATGCTGAAGTTGTCGACGAACCAGCGCAGCGACGATTGCGCCTGCGTGAAGGCAGCGGCGGCCATCATCAGGCCGCCGAACGACACCTTGCCCGAAAAGTAGAGCGGTGCGGCCACCAGCGTCGGCGCGATGATGGTGACCCATCCGAAGCCCGCGGTAACCCAGGTCAGATTGGTCAACCCGAGCACCACGCGCGATTGCGCACGCAGGACATCGCCGAAATGCATGGCGACGCGGCGCTTCTCGTCGGCCTCGCCGGCTGCCAGGGAGATGCCGTCGAGATGCTCGTTGATGCGTGTCAGCGAAAAGCGTAGTTCGCCCTCGCGTGCATAGCGCTCGGCGTTGCGAAGGATCAGGCCGTTGCCGACCCAGTAGGTCATCAGCGAGCCGACGATCGCATAAACGATCGCAGCCCATAGCATGAAGCCCGGCAGGACATGGTCCTGGCCGTCATAGAAGATGCTGAAGTCCTTGGAGAGCACCCACAGCACGCTCGCGAAGCTGCCGAACAGCATCGCTGCCTGCAGCAGCCCCACGCCGAGCGCGACCGACAGATCGCAAAGCTTCAGCGTGTCTTCGTGCATGCGCTGATCCGGGTGGGCACCCATGGGGCCGCTGGCCTGCAGCCAGAAGGCCCGGCGCGGGTGCAGCCACAGTCCCACGAGGTCATTGACCACGGCTTCGCGCAATCGCATCTGCAGGGTTTCGCCCAGCCACCTCTGCACGACGTTCAGGACCAGCAGCACGCCCGCGATCATTGCGAAGACGCCGACCTGCTTGATGAAATCGTTCAGGTCGCGACGCGAGATCGCATCGTAGAAAGGCTTGTTCCAGCTGTTGAGTTCGATCTGCGCGTAAGCCGTCATTGCCACGACGACCACGATCCCGCCCACCAGCACGGCCAGCTTGCCGGCGACCTGCGACGCCCCCACCGCACCAAGCAACTCGCGGACCTGACGGAAGACGCCGGTCTTCACGACCGGCTCGTCAGGGTTCGGCGACGTCGCGCTCATCGTTGCGGCGGCGCCTGACAAACGGCGGACGCGATGCGGCGCGCCGAGACACACGAGATGAACGCGGCGTGGCTCCAGGCCAGCTGTTTCGCCGACGTCTGCGCGCCGCTGCGCTGGTCGAACTGCTCCGACAGGTCGCCATTGGCCGGCGTGTAGGCGCGCACGGTCGCGAGATAGGCGTCACCGCGTGCGAGCCAATCGTGTCCACCACCCTGCGCGGCAGCGCGGAAACAGAACTCGGCAGCGCCAAGCGTCGAGAAGTAGTACGCGCCGCCGGAGTAGTACACATCGCCGTCGTATCGGCCCATCGCCGCGCCAAGGCCTGGGGCGCGATCGCGGTTGATCGGATAGGCCGCATCGAACAGCGCGTCCAGTCGCGCCAGCGTGGCCTGCATGCGCGGATCGGCCGGGCCATGCGCAACGTCTGAATCTACGGTGTGGATCGCCGAGAGGATCACTGCGATATCGAGCGCCTTCGGGCTGGGACGGTCGTCCGCCAGCCTGCGCGAGCGGTAGTAGCCGTGCGCCGCATCGGGCTCATCAGCCCAGAAGCCGTCCAGCAGACTCAGCACGGCTTTCGACTCATCCCGGCAGCGCTGTGCCTGCGCCGTCTCGCCCAGGCCCTGCAGCCATGCCGCGCCTTCAGCCAGCGCGGCTGCAGAGACGCGCAGCGTGTAGTAGTGATGGCCGCTTTCCTCTTCCCAGATGTCGAACGACGGCACCCGCCAGTGGCGCAACGTGAAGTCGATGTCGAATCGGATCAGGTCGGCGACTTCCGCCAGCACGGGCGCGTCGAGGTGCCCGCTGGCCCCCCAACGCATCAGTGCCAGCGCGCGCAGCGGCGGCCCGTCGTGCTGGGGGCGCGCCCATCGCAGGATGTCCAGCGTGCCGTCGGGGTTCACACGCGTCTCGGCGACGACCGCATCGCCGTGGACGTTTGCAAGCTCATGGTCCTCGCGCAGGTACTGCAGGAGGTCGGGGGCAACACGCGCGCCGCGATCGGGCACTGCGGCCACCTCGCGGCCGTCGAGCCGGTTCAAGGCAAGGCTGAAGCGGGTGAAGTCGCGCACGTGCTGCAGGGCTTCGTCGCCGATGCGTCGGTCAACGTAGAGCAGGCGCAGCGCATCGATCACGACGGCGGAATCGCGGAACCAGTGGAAGAAGTAGTCCGGGTCCGGGTCGTAGCTGCCCAGCACGGGCGAAGCGATGATGGCGCCGGCGACCGGCTGCACGGTCTGGTCGAAGCCTGGGCGCTGCTTGACGATCGATACCGGTGAGATGCTGGACAGCATCGCACTCGCCGAACGGCCAAGCTGCGTTTCGAGCCAGGACTCGAAGGTCACGACGCAGTCGACCCGAGAAGCGGGCTGGTGAAGTCCAGTGCGCGCAGCCCGGCCTGCACTTCGGGCACGCTCATGAACAGCTTCCACAGAAGGCCCGTCCGATGGTTCTCCATCATCACGACGATCGGGCCCTGGTCGATGGCGAGGAAGGTATCGGCGTACCAGCCGCGCTGCTCGCAGAACGCGTCGACGAAACCGTAGTCCCGCCACACGCGCGTGCCATGAACATTGAGGAAATGCCGCACCACCTGCATCACCTCGGCGGGCGCATACGCCAGACTGGCCAGCGCGCCAGTCGGCGAGATGGTGCCGTTGTCGTTGACCGGGTCATGCGCGAGGTAGCCGTCCGGATCGTCGCTGGCGGTGAGGCCCCAACACGATTCGCCGTAGCCCTTGAAGCCCTTCGGATTGGCGATGCAGTGCGCACGATTGACCCGCACGTGGCGGCAATTGAGATCCCAGTAGTCGGCGTACCGATCCTTCAGCCCGCGCGGATCGAGGCCGCAGAACGAGTAGTGGGTGAAGAACAGCGGGCCGCCATACGGCGCACCCAGCGGCAGTTCGATGCCGCAGTACGAGCGGCCGTTGAGGAAGTCCGGCCCCGACGCATAGCCGTGGTGGTAGACCCGCGGATCGATCGCATGGCTTGGCGAGGCGGCAGCCATCAGGTAGGTGATGAGGCACTCGTTCCAACCGTGCACTTCATGGTTCATCGCCCAGCCGTGGTTCGGGCTCCAGTGCCAATACAGCACGTCCCGCCCCTGCGTGAACCAGTTCCATTCGACCTCGTGCCACAGCATGTCGATGTCGCTTCGCAGTCGGCTCTCTGCAGGCGTGTCCTTGCTGAAATACTGGCGCACGCACAGCAGGCCCATCATGAGAAACGAGGTCTCGACCAGATCGCCTGCATCGTCCTTGGGGCTCATGGGGAACGTCGTTCCGGTCGCGCCGTCCATGAAGTGCGGAAAGGTACCGTGGTAGCGCTTCGCGCGCAGCAGGGCATCGAGCATGCGCCGCAGCCGCTCCAGCGCTGCATCTCGCGTGATCCAGCCGCGCTCTACCGCAACGATCATGGCCATCACGCCGAAGCCCGTGCCACCGATCGCGACTCTCTCGTCGGCCTTGTCTTCACCTGTGGCACTGATGAGCGTGCGGCGGTCGAGCGCCAGGCCGCTGGCTGCATCCGCACCATCCCAGAAATAGCGAAAGGTCTGGCGCTGCACGGCCTCGATCAAGGCTTCGTCGGGCAGGGCCGCCAAGGCCTTCGGGTTCCTGTCATCCTTCAACACTGAACGCCTCCTGTGTTCGTTGACTGGTGTGTCACCCCACAGCATGCCATCATCAGGTCCCCTTGGGTTCTGCTTCGAAGTCAACAATGAGTCGCATCGACACCCTCATCGCCCGCATGACGCTACCCGAAAAGCTGGGGCAGCTCACGATGACTGCCTCCAGTTACACGGTCACCGGGCCGGTGATCGCGGGGGATTCCACCCAGTCCATCATCGACGGCACCATCGGCAATCTGCTGAACATGGTCGGCCCCGGGCCTGTGCACGAAATGCAACGGCTGGCCGTCGAGAAGTCACGGCTCGGCATTCCGCTGCTGATCGGCCTGGACATCATCCATGGCCATCGCACCCTCTTCCCGATTCCGCTCGCGGAGGCAGGCATCTTCGACGAAGACCTCTGGGAGCGAACGGCGCGCGAGGCTGCGCGCGAAGGCGCGGCCGATGGCCTGGCGATGACATTCGCGCCGATGCTCGACGTATCGCGCGATCCGCGCTGGGGTCGCACCGCGGAGGGCCCGGGCGAAGACTCGTGGCTCAACGCGCGCATCGCGCAGGCCAAGGTACGTGGCTTTCAGGGCAACGACCTGTCGTCGCCCGAAGCAATGGCCGCCTGTGCGAAGCACTTCGTCGCCTATGGCGCAGTCACCGCGGGACGGGAGTACGCCGCCGTCGACATCTCGGACCGCACCCTGCACGAGGTGTACCTGCCGGGCTTCGCTGCGGCGGTACGCGCGGGCGTCGCGACATTGATGCCCGCCTTCACCGATCTCAACGGCGTGCCAATGACAGCGCACATCCCCTTGCTGCGCGACTGGCTGCGCGTCGAGATGGGTTTCGACGGCGTCATCGTGACCGACTACAACGCGATCGCGGAACTCATCAAGCACGGGGTCGCCGCAGATCTCGTCGATGCCGCGGTGCTGGCGCTGAAGGCCGGCGTCGACATCGACATGATGGCCGACGCGTATCGCAAGGGCCTGCCGGTCGCGCTCGAGCAGGGCCGCGTGACGATGGAGGAAATCGACACATCCGTGCGACGCGTGTTGCGGCTCAAGGAAGAACTCGGCCTGTTCGACGACCCCTACCGCCGCGGCACGACACAGGAGCCCGCGGCACTCATCGCCGAACGACACACGCTGGCGCGCGAAGTTGCTCGCAAGTCCATCGTGATGCTGAAGAACGAGCGCGACACGCTCCCCTTGCCCACAGCGGCGAAGTCGCTGTGTGTCATCGGCCCGCTGGCCGACGCACACACGGAGATGAAAGGTCCATGGTGGGGCGCCGGTGAACACGAACCGGCCGTCAGCGTGCTGGCCGGCCTGCGCGCCGCACTGCCGCAGACCGACATACGCCATGCGCCCGGCGTTGCCATCAACAGCGACGATGAAAGCGGCATCGAGGCTGCTGTCGCACTGTGCGATGGCGTCGATGCCGTCCTGCTGTGCCTGGGCGAGCGCGCCTCGATGAGCGGCGAGGCCGCGAGCCGCGCCACGCCCGCGCTTCCCGGTCGACAACAGGCGCTGGCCGAAGCGGTGATTGCGCGTGCACGCGCGCTCGGCATCCCCGTCATTGCGATCCTGTTTTCAGGCCGCCCGTTGGTCGTTCCCTGGCTGTCCGAACACGCCGATGCATTGCTGGCCGCGTGGTTCCTCGGTGTCGAGGCCGGAAACGCGATTGCCGACGTGCTCACGGGCCACGCATCGCCCAGTGGTCGCACGCCGATGAGCTGGCCGCGCGTCATCGGACAGATACCGATCTTCTTCGGCCAGCGCCCGAGCGGCCGTCCGATGAATCCCGCCGACTACTACACGAGCAAGTACCACGACGTCGACAACACGCCGCTGTATGACTTCGGCCATGGCTTGACCTACGGCCGGTTCTGCTACGACGAGCTTCGGGTCGAGCCGCAGCGCGTGCGCGAGCAAGACACGCTGAAGATCAGCGTCAACCTGCGAAACGACGGCGCGCGCGAGGCTGAAGAGACTGTCTTCCTGTTCACCCGCGCGAAGGTGAGCCCCGTCACCCGGCCGCTGCTGGAGCTCAAGGGCTATGCAAAGCTGCGATTGAAGCCCGGCGAAGCCGGCTCGGTGGAACTGTCGCTGCCGGCGACCGACCTGCGCTATCTCGGACCGGACCTGCAACCCGTGTTCGAGGCGGGCCAGGTCGAGATCCTCGTCGGACCGAGTGCCGAGCAAACAGGATTGCTGCGACAGACCATCGAGTTGTCCTGAAAGCGGAGAATCGCATGCCTCTGAAATTGGGCTTGTTGGGAATCGGCAAGATCGCGCGCGACCAACACATTCCGGCCCTCAACGCCAGCGCCGACTTCGAACTCGTGGCATGTGCAAGCCGCAATGCCAGCGTCGATGGCGTCGCCAACTTTCCGGACCTGGCATCGATGCTGGGGGGAGCGCCAGAACTGGATTGCGTGTCGATCTGTACGCCGCCGCAGGCGCATTTCGACGCGGCATTGATGGCACTGCGCGCGGGCAAGCACGTCATGCTCGAAAAGCCGCCCACAGCCACCACGCGTCAGATTGCGCTGCTGGCGCAGGAGGCGGCAAAGCATGGGCGCACGCTGTTCCAAAGCTGGCATTCGCGTTTTGCCGGCGGCGTTGACGCCGCCCGCGAGTGGACGCGCGGCCGTGCGCTCACCAGCGGCCGGATCATCTGGAAGGAAGACGTCCATCACTGGCATCCCGGGCAGCAGTGGATCTGGGAACCGGGTGGCTTCGGTGTGTTCGATCCGGGCATCAATGCGCTGTCGGTCTTGACCGAAGTGCTCTCGACCGAAGTGTGCGTGGAGACCGCCGTGCTGGAGTTTCCTGAGAATCAGCAAGCGCCGATCGCCGCCAACCTGCAATTGCGCACCGGCGACGGCGTGACCATTGCGGCCGAGCTCGACTTCCGACAGAAGGGCGAACAGAGTTGGGACATCGAACTGTTTGCCGCCGACGGCCGATTGAAGCTCACGCGAGGTGGATCCGGGCTTGCCATCGATGATCGCGTCATGGCGGCAGACCAAGGATTGGCGGGCGAATATCCGCGCCTGTATTCGCGCTTCGCCGCGCTGTGCGGTGCCGGCGCATCCGAGGTGGACTGGCGACCCTTTCAGCTCGTGGCGGACGCATTCCTGATCGGCGAGCGGCGGATCGTGGCGCCGCATCAGGTGTGATCGTGTCGCTTGGAGGGCTAGTGCGTCGGTTCTGATGGGAACTTTCGCGCGGATCGCCTGGGCACCCGACTACACGTTCGGAACACCGCCCGAGGTGTATGACGCGCTACTGCAGCGGATGGAACAGGAATGGGGCAAGGGCGTGCTGTTGAGCGCCCTTGCACCTTCGCTCGCCGATGACGCGGCAGCACGCGAATGGTGGGGGCGCTTCCAGCGGCAGTCGTGCAGCCCAGGCGCGGCAGTGGCCTTGCTACGCATGGCCTACGAGATCGACGCACGCCCGATCCTTCCCGCAATACGGGTTCCGGCAATGATCTTGCACCGCGTCGGCGAGCGCACCGTACCGGTCGAGCACGCGCGCTACTTGGCACAGAGGATTCCAGGCGCCGAGTATGCGGAATTTCCCGGCGGTGACCACTTCCGGGGGCGTGAAGTCGACACGGCTGGGGACGGCTTTTTTGCGGCCTTCGACGGTCCTGCGCGGGCTGTGCGTTGCGCGGCCGCCATTGGAAGCAGTGTTCGCTCTCTCGGCCTGGAGATTCGTGCCGGCGTACACACGGGCGAGTGCGAGGTGATGGGCGCGAAGATCGGCGGCATCGCGGTACATATCGGCGCTCGGATCGCCAGTGCAGCGAGCCCCGGAGAGATTCTCGTATCCAGTACGGTCAAAGATCTCGTGGCAGGCTCGGGACTGGCTTTCCAGGATCGCGGCAGCCATGAATTGAAGGGTGTGCCCGGACAGTGGCGTCTCTATGCCGCATCCGAGGCGAGCTGACCGAGACCAGTCTCAAGGCAGGATCTGAACCCGCAAGTCGAGCGACAGTTCGCGGTGCGTCCGGATCATTTACATGGCGGCGGCGGACGCTCAGAATGCATGCCCCCATCCCTCAAAGGAGAGTGGCCATGGATCTCGGGCTCAAGGGCAAGCGAGCTGTCGTGACCGGCGGCAGCAGGGGAATCGGGAGAGCCATCGCCGAGTGTTTCGCCGACGAGGGCGCCGATGTGGCCATCTGCGCACGCAAGGAAAACGAGGTGGGCGAGGCCGCGGCAGCATTGCAGGCCAAGGGCGTCAAATCCTTTGGCCGCGCGCTGGATGTGGCCGACGGTCCGGCGCTGATCGAATGGATCACCGCGAGCGGGCGCTTCCTGGGCGGCATCGACGCCCTGGTCTGCAATGTGAGCGCGCTGGCGGTCGGCGACAACGCGGAGTCCTGGGAAAAAGCGTTCCACACCGACATGATGCATACGGTCAATGCCGTGGCGGCTGCGGTTCCGTTCCTGGAGAAGTCCGGCTTCGGCTCCATCGTGCTGATCTCCAGCGTTTCGGGCTTCGAGGTCGACTTCGCAGCCGGCTCCTACGGCGCGATCAAGGCGGCGCTCATCCACTACGCCAAGGGCCTGAGCCGGCAGCTCGTCAGCAAGGGAATCCGCGTGAACTGCGTCTCGCCGGGCAACACCTACTTCGACGGCGGGATCTGGCAGAACATCGAGAAGAACATGCCCGACCTATTCGCCTCGACGCTAAAGGTCAACCCCACCGGCAAGTTCGGCACGCCCGATGAGGTGGCGCGCGGCGTGGTGTTTATCTCGAGCCCGGCCGCCAGCCGGATCTCCGGGACCAACCTGGTGATCGACGGCGCGCTGACTGTGGCCGTCTAGGTCCGGGAGTGCCGACCATGAACGCGCTCGCGACGCAGCACACGATCCACAGGAAGCACATCCACCATGGCTGGAACAATGCCTTCCCGCCCTGCCTGAAGATTGCCCCGGGCGAGACGGTGCAGTTCGAGACGCTCGACGCGTCCTCCGGCCAGTTCACACGCACATCGACGGCCGCCGATGTCGAGAAGCTCGATCTTGCGCACGTGAATCCCGTCACGGGGCCGGTGTACATCGACGGCGCGATGCCGGGCGATGCGCTCAAGGTCACCGTGTTGTCGCTACTACCCTCGGGCTGGGGCTGGACCGCGAACATTCCCGGCTTCGGATTGCTCACCGACCAATTCCCGAAGGCCAGGATTCATCACTGGAACTACGACCCCGGCCTGACGCCCGCGATGTACGGGCCCGGCGGTCGCGTGCCCTTGAAGCCTTTCACCGGGACGATCGGAGTCGCGCCCGCCGAGCCGGGCTTGCACAGCATCATTCCGCCACGCAACGTCGGCGGGAACATGGATGCGCGCGACATCGCCGAAGGGACCGAGCTCTACCTTCCGATCGAAGTCGAAGGTGCGCTCTTCTCCGTGGGCGACACGCATGCTGCGCAGGGCGACGGCGAGGTCTGTGGCACGGCGATCGAAAGCCCGATCGACGTGGCGCTGAAATTCGAACTCGTGAAGGACGCCCGGCTGCGCTCGCTGCGCTACGTCACGCCAGGGCCCGTCAGTCGACATTTCGACACACACGGGTACGAGGTTACGACCGGCATCGGGCCCGATCTCATGGCGGGTGCCCGCATGGCCGTGTCGGAAATGATCGAACTCCTGAGCCGCCGCTACGGCTACGACCCGCTCGACGCCTACATGCTGTGCAGCGTATGCGCGGACCTTCGCATCAGCTCGATCGTCGACGTGCCAAATTGGGTGGTGTCGTTCTATTTTCCGAGGGTGGTGCTGGCGTAGTCGAGGCCGGCGATCATCCGCATGCACGGTCGCCACCATGCGCTCAACGAAGGCTCAGGCTTTGGGGATGCAGCGATCCACGATGTCGGACAGTTGCGACAGCGGCGGCACCGCCAGGAAGTCCGCCGCCTCGAAGGCGGGATTGGGGTAGTCGTAGTAGCCCTTGCCTGCCAGCATGCCGGTGCGCCCTTTGTCCATCAGATGGGTTTTGATGTATTGGGCATTGGCCAACATCTGCGCGTCGCCCCGCACATGGCCCCAGTAGGTGGACACGTCATAGGTGGTCTTCATGCCGACGATGTCCATCATGCCGAACGGACCCATGCGCGCGCCCCGGTTGGCGATCAGGAAGGTGCGATCCACATCCTCCGGGGTGGCGATGCCGTTGGTCACCAGTGACTGGGCTGCGCTGAGCAAGGCGGGGAACCAGGTGTTGATCACGTAGCCGTTGTGCTCCGTGCCTACGGGGATCGGCACCATGCCGGTCTCGATGGCAAATTGGGTGACGGTTTCGAGCGTGGCCCGGGCCGTCGCCGCATGCGGCATGATTTCGACGACGTTGGCTGACCAGATGTAGTTGGCGTAGTGCAGCGCACAGAACTTGTCGGGTCGCCCGGTGGCCGCTGCGAAATCGCTCGGTAGGAAGGTGGACGAATTCGTGGCGACCACGGCATGGGCCGGCAGCAGCGGCGCCATTTGCCGGTAGACGCTGGTCTTGACGTCCGGAATCTCGGGCACCGCCTCGATGACCAGATCGGCCTGGGCCACGGCTCGGGCCAGATCGGTGGTGAAGGTGAGACGCTGGCGCGTGCTCTCCACGTCGGCCTCACTGGCGCCGATCTCGGGCTTCAGGTAGATGGCCGCATAGTGCTCCTGCGCGGCGCGGCAGCGCGCCAGCGCCTCTTCCGAGATGTCGTACACAACGACGTTCTTGCCTTTGAAGGCGCTGTGCCAGGCGATCTGGCCGCCCAGCACGCCCGAACCCAGAACAGTCAGGTGGTTCACTTGGGACATGGTTGCTTCCTCAGTTGGCTTGTTGCTTCAGGAGAGCGCCAAAGCGCGCGATGCTGTGCGTGATGACAGCTTGCGCGCCCGGAGACCAGCGGCCCATGTCGAAGAAGCCGTGGACCATGCCCGGCCCTTCGATCAGTTCGGCGTGGCCGCCAGCGGCGCGCAGCGCGTTGGCGTAGGCCGGCGCCTGGTCGCGCAGCGGGTCGAACTCGGCATTCACGATCACGGCAGGCGGCAGGTTTGCCAGGCTCTTTGCCTGCAGCGGGGCCAGGCGCGGGTCGAGGGTGTTGGCGTAGCCACTCGCGTAGTGGTCGTAGAACCAGGCCATGGTTTCCGCTTCGAGGAAGTAGCCCTTGCCGTTCTGCCCGGCACTGGGGTACACGGCCGCCACATGGTCCACCGCCGGGTAGATCAGGAACTGCGCGGCCAGCGCAATGCCCGCATCGCGCAACTGCTGCGACACCACTGCGGAGAAATTGCCGCCCGCGCTGTCGCCGGCCACGGCAACGATGCCGTTGCCGCCCAGTTCGCGTGCATGAGCCACGACCCACTTGGCAGCGGCCACGGCGTCCTCGATGCCCGCAGGAAACGGATGCTCGGGCGCGAGCCGGTAGTCCACCGACACCACCACCGCCTGCGCGCCGCGGCAGATCTCGCGGCACATGTTGTCGTGCGTGTCCAGGTTGCCGATGACGAAGCCACCGCCGTGGAAGTAGGCGACGGTGGGAAAGGGGCCAGTGCCTTCGGGCCGGTAGATGCGCGCGGCGATGGGGCCCGCGCCGCCAGGCACGGTGGTGTCCTGCACGCTGGCCACCGGCACGGTCTGCTCGGGCGTGAGCGAGCCTTTGGTCAGCGCCAGATAGCCGGCGCGGCCTTCTACTGGCGTGCCGTCGGCAACGGGCTTGGCGCCCGAGCCGGCCATCATTTGAAGAACGCCGGCGAGATGCGGATCGAGAGGCATGCGAAAGTCTCCTGGGTTGTGAATGAAGGGGCTCAGCGGTAGGCCAGGGCTTCGTCCTGCAGGGACGCCGCGGGCAGGATATTGCGCTCTTCGGCGTGCTCCATGCCGTGCTTCCACGGATGGCGGTCGCCCTGACCGTACATGGCCGCCTGCGCACGCACGACGTAGCCCGCGTTGAAGTTGTCGGCCTCCATCCAGGACAGGCGCTGCATGTCTGCATCGGCGCTGGGCACGGTGGGCTGCACCACGTTGTGGCCCTGTTCGCGCATGTGGGCGATCAGGCGGCACACCCAGTCGCACACCAGGTCGGAGCGCAGCGTCCAGCTGGCGCGGAAGTAGCCTTGGGTGAACGCCATGTTGGGCAAGCCCTCGATCATCACGCCCCGGTAGGTGATGCGCTCGCGCAAATCCACCGGCGCGCCGTCCACGCTGAAAGGAATGCCGCCGAACAGCTTGAGGTTGAAGCCCGTGGCGGTGACGATGATGTCGGCGTCCAGGTGTTCGCCGCTGGTCAACTGGATGCCTTTGGCATCGAAGCGCTCGATCGTGTCCGTCACCACCGAGGCCTGGCCCTCGCGGATGGCCTTGAAGAAGTCGCCCTCCGGCACCACGGCAATGCGCTGCTGCCAGGGGCGGTAGCGGGGGTTGAAGTGCTTGTCGACGTCGAAGCCTTCGGGCAGGTGCGGCCGGATCTCGCCGAGCAGGAAGGCGCGCATCGCTTCGGGGTGCTGCTTGGCGGTCTGCACGATCTCGTCGGTGCGCGCGACAAAGGCGCGGCGCATGATCTCGTGGTACCACGCATCGGGCAGGTTCAGCGGCTTGAGCAGCGGCACCAGCGGATGCTCATGCGCGGGCAGGAAGAAGGTGGGCGAGCGCTGCAGCATGGTCACGTGGCCCGCGTCGTCCGCCAGGTTCGGGATCAGCGTGGCCGCCGTGGCGCCGGAGCCGATCACCACCACGCGCTTGCCCTTGTAGTCCAGGTTCTCCGGCCAATGCTGCGGATGCACCACCTGGCCCTTGAAATCCTTCAGCGTTGGCCACTCGGGCGTGTAGCCCTGCCCGTGGTCGTAGTAGCCCGCGCAGATCCAGAGGAAGCTGGTGGTGAAGGTCAGCACCTCGTCCGATCCGGTGCGGGTGACCTCCAGCGTCCAGCGCTGGTCTTCGGACGACCAGCGCGCCGCCCGCACCTGGTGGCCGTAGCGGATCAGCGGCGCCAGGCCGTTTTCGTCGATCACCTCGCTCAGGTAGCCGCGGATCTCATCCGCCGAGGCGATGGCACTGCCCTTCCAGGGCTTGAAGCCGTAGCCATAGGTGAACAGGTCGCTGTCCGAGCGCGCGCCAGGGTAGCGGTGTGTCCACCACGTGCCGCCGAAGCCGTCCATGGCTTCGAGGATGGCGAGGCTGCTGTCCGCGAAACGCTGGCGCAGGTGGCAGGCCGCGCCGATGCCGGAGATGCCGGCGCCGATGATGAGGAAATCGAAATGCTGCGCCATGCGAGGTGTCTCCTGGTGTGTGTGCGATGGGTCATGCTAGGTCTAACCCTCTGGCGGCACTTGTGTTTGCGCGACACGATTTTGATGTTGCACGACACTCCGTAAAGACCCTGATGCCCGCCGATTCCCTTGCCGCGAGCTTTGTCCGCGCCGCCTCGCTCACGGGCTTCGAGGACCTGGTGCGCACGCACGGGGGCAACCCCGCCGTCATCCTGCAAACCTGCGGCCTGACGCCGCACGACCTGGCCGACCCCGAGCACTATCTACCCAACCGCGCGGTGGCCCTGGCCATCGAGGAGGCCGCCCGCGCGCTGAACGTGCGCGACTTCGGCCTGCGCCTTTGCGCCCTGCAGGGCGTGGAAACGCTGGGGCTGCTGGGGCTGGTCATCCAGTCCGCGCCCACCGTGCGCGAAGGGATGATGCAGGGAGCGCGGTACGTCCATTTCCACAATTCCACGCTGGGCTACCGGACCTTCATGGCGCCCGATGAGGGGCTGGAATACGTGGAGGTGTTCTCGAACCTGTCGTCCCTGCTCGACATACCGCAGGTGATGGAACTCTGCGTGGCCTACATGTGCCGCCTGGCCCACGTGCTGTCCGAAGGCGCGCTGCGCCCCAGCGCGATCCATTTCCGCCACGCGCCCGTCGGCAGCAGCGCGCAGTACCGGCAGCACCTGGGACAGCTGCCGCACTTTCGCGCCGCGTTCGACGGCATTGCCATCGACCCGCTCGCCTGGCGCCAGCCCATACCGCGCCACAACCGGCTGCTGCAACAGTTTGTCGAGCGTTTCCTCATCGATACGTCGCCGGGGTCGGAGACCGGTGTAGCTAACCAGGTGCGCAGCATCCTGGGCAACCTGATGCGCGTGGGCCCGGCGGACCTGCCCGCGGTGGCGCGCGTTCTGGGCCAGCACCCGCGCACCCTGCAGCGTCGTTTGCGCGCCGAGGGCGCGGTGTTCGAGGACCTGCGCGATGCCGCCCGCAAGGCCTGGGTGGGCCAGTTGTTGGCGCAGCCGGGCCTGAGCCTGGGCCACATCGCGCAATTGCTGGGGTACGCGGACCAGTCCGTGTTGACGCGTGCCTGCCAGCGCTGGTTCGGTGCGTCGCCCCAGCGACTGCGCCGGGGCGTTCAGCGCCGGCTGGAGACATCACCTTGAAAATCATCATCCTCGGCGCGGGCCGGATCGGCGAGAGCGTGGCCGGCACGCTTGTGTCGGAGGCCAACGACATCACGGTCATCGACACCGATGCGGCGCGCCTGCGCGAGCTCGAGGAGCGCTTCGAACTTCGCGGCGTGGTCGGCAGCGGGATCGAGCCCGACGTGCTGGCCGAAGCCGGCGCGCGCGATGCCGACATGCTGATCGCGTGCGCGGCACAGGACGAAACCAATCTCGTCTGCTGCAAGGTCGCCTACCAGCTCTTCAACATACCGACGCGCATCGCGCGCGTGCGCTCCGACGCCTTCAAGGCGGACAGCCCGCTGCTCGGCAAGGAAGGCTTCGCGGTCGATTGCGTGATCTGCCCCGAGGAATCGCTCACGCGCTACATCGGCAAGCTGGTCGAGTATCCGGAGGCGCTGCAGGTGCGCGAGTTCGCCGATGGCCTCGCCTGCCTCGTGGCGGTGCGCGCGGTGGCCGGCGCGCCGCTGGTGCGGCACAGCATCGCCGAGCTGCGCGAACGCGTGCCCAACGCGGACATGCGCATCGTCGCGATCTACCGCCGCTTCGAGAACGAACCCGATCGCTTCATCCTCTGCGAAGGCCGCACGCTCATCGAGCCCGGCGACGAGGTGTTCGTGCTCTCGGCGCGCGAGCACCTGCAGTCGGTGCTGTCCGCGCTTCACCGTGACGACCAGGGGGGCCGCCGGGAGGTCGAGCGCATCATGATCGCGGGCGGTGGCCGCGTGGGCC
Source organism: Variovorax sp. Sphag1AA (assembly GCF_014192575.1). Taxonomy (GTDB): domain Bacteria; phylum Pseudomonadota; class Gammaproteobacteria; order Burkholderiales; family Burkholderiaceae_C; genus Variovorax. The sequence continues at coordinate 81,141 of NZ_JACHYC010000008.1, forward strand.
TGCGACTGGCGAAGCAGCTTGTCGAGACCGGCCGCAGCTACCAGATCAAGCTGCTGGAGCGTGACGCCGCGCGTTGCGTGCAGCTCGCCTCCGAGCTGCCTTCGAGCGTGCTGGTGCTGCACGGCGACGGCACCGACGAGGACCTGCTCGACGACGAAGGGATCGAGAGCATCGACCTCTTCCTCGCACTCACCAGCGACGACGAGGACAACATCATGGCCAGCCTGCTGGCCAAGCGCATGGGCGCGACGCGCGTGCTGGCGCTGATCAACCGCCGCAGCTATGCCGACCTGATGCACGGCACGCAGATCGACATCGCGCTTTCGCCGGCGCAGACGATGCTCGGCGAGCTGCTCGCCTATGTGAGGCAAGGCGACGTGCAGGCGGTCCACAGCCTTCGCCGCGGCGTCGCCGAGGCCCTGGAGATCGTGGCGCGCGGCGACCGCAAGACCTCGCGCGTGGTCGGCCGCAGCGTCTCGGACATCCGGCTGCCCAAGGGCGCGCAGGTCGGGCTCATCATGCGCGGGCTGCCGGACCTCGGCATGGGCTCGGTGCCGAACGGCGGCGCACCACTTGCACCCGCGCAGGTCATCATCGCGCGCGGCGACACCGTGATCGAGAGCAACGATCACGTCATCGTCTTCGTGCCCAGGAAGAGACAGGTGCGCGATGTCGAGAAGCTATTCCGCGTGAGCGCCACCTTCTTCTGACGCAGCGGCGCCGATTCCATGAGCGACTTCCTCCCGGTGCTGCGCGTCCTCGGCGCGCTGATCACCTTCTTTTCGCTGAGCATGTTCGTGCCGTGGGTGATCTCATGGACACATGCCGACGGGCTGCGTCACGTCTGGGCCATCTCCGCGGCCATCGCCTTCGTCATCGGCGCCGCCATGTGGGTGGGCCTGCGACGCTACAAGCGCGAGTTGCAGCCTCGCCATGGCATCTTCCTGGTGTCGTTCACCTGGGTGCTGCTGCCGTTGATCGCAACGCTGCCGCTGATGTGGTCGCTGCACGATGTCGGTCGGCCGATCAACTTCACGCATGCGTACTTCGAGGCGGTGTCGGGTCTCACGACCACCGGCGCGACCGTCCTCACGCAGCTGGACGATCTGCCGGTGTCGATCAACATATGGCGCACCTTCCTGCAATGGATCGGCGGCATGGGCATCCTGGTGCTGGCGGTCGCGATCCTGCCGTTGCTGGGCGTGGGCGGCAGCCAGCTCTTCAAGGCCGAAGTGGCCGGGCCGATCAAGGACAGCAAGCTCACGCCGCGCGTGAAGGAAACCGCCAAGGGCCTCTGGGGCATCTACGCGACCTTCTCGGTGGTGTGCTTCCTCGCCTACTGGGCCGGCGGCATGTCCGCGATCGACGCGGTGATGCACATGTTCACCACCGTGAGCCTCGGTGGTCTCTCGTCACACGATGCGAGCTTCGCGTACTTCCACTCGGCGGCCCTCGAAGCCGTGGCCGTGTTCTTCATGCTCGCGGCGAGCTGCAACTTCGCGCTCTACTTCGTCGCGATGCGCAAGGGGAGCTTGCGCGGCTTCTGGCGCGACCCGGAAATGCGCGCCACGCTCATCGCCCTCATCGGGGGCGGCTTTCTCGTGGCTGTGGTGCTATGGGCCAAGGGCGTCTACGGGCCGCTCGACGCGCTGCGCCACGGCATGTTCCACGCGATCTCGGTCGGCAGCACCACCGGGTACGCCACTGTCGACTACCTGCACTGGCCCGTGTTCGCGCCGATGTTCATGCTGCTGCTCTCGGGTGTCGCGACAAGCGCCGGTTCGGCCGGATGCGGGATCAAGATGGTGCGCGTGCTCATCCTCGTGAAGCAGGCCCGGCGCGAGATGACGCGCCTCGTGCATCCACGCGCGGTCCAGCCAGTGACGCTCGGCAGCGTGGTCGTGGACAACCGCGTGATCTTCTCGGTGCTCGCCTTCATGCTGGTCTACGGCGTGACCACGATCGCGCTGAGCATGCTGCTGGTGCTGACCGACCTCGATCCGGTCACCGCCTTCAGCGCGGTCATCGCCAGCGTCAACTGCACCGGGCCGGGGCTCGGCAGCGTCGGGCCGGCGGGCAACTTCAGCGGGCTGACGAACTTTCAGGTCTGGGTCTGCACCTTCGCGATGGTGCTCGGACGGCTGGAGATGCTGAGCTTCATCGCGCTTCTCACGCCGTCGTTCTGGCGCAAGTGAGGCAGCTCAGCAGGTCACGCCGCCGTCGATGACGAGGCTCTGACCGGTCATGAACGCACCGGCCTTCGATGCCAGGAACACCGCGGCGCCTGCGATCTCGTCGGGCTCGCCAATGCGGCGCAGCGGCGTAGTGGACGTGCGGCGCTGGAGGGTCTCAGGGTCGTCCCAGAGCGCACGCGCAAAGTCGGTCTTGATGAGCCCCGGCGCGATGCAGTTCACGCGGATGTTGTCCGGGCCATATTCCACCGCGAGATTGCGCGCGAGCTGAAAGTCGGCCGCCTTCGAGACGTTGTAGGCACCGATCACCGGCGAGCCGCGCAGGCCGCCGATCGACGACACGATGATGATCGAGCCTTCCTTGCGCTCGATCATCTGCGGCACCGCGAAGTTGATGAGCCAGTGGTTGGCGATGACGTTGTTCTCGAGGATCTTGCGGAACTGGTCGTCCTCGATACCCCCAAGCGGGCCGTAGTACGGATTGCTCGCGGCGTTGCACACCACCACGTCCACCCGGCCGAGCTGGCGCGTGGTCTCGTCGACCAGATGGCGCAGGTCGGCCTTCGACGAGATGTTGGCCGGGATCGAGATCGCCGCGCCGTCGCCGTGCGCGCGGTTGATCGCATCGCGCACTTCGGCGCAGGGTTCGGGCTTGCGCGACGAGATCACGACCTTGGCGCCATGCTCTGCCATGCGCTCGGCAATCGCACGGCCGATGCCGCGCGACGAGCCGGTGATGATGGCAACCTTGCCGGCCAGCGAAAACAGGGGGTCGGACGTGGACATCGGTGTCTCCTTATCGGTGTTCGATCTTCGGTATTGGACCGCCCGATTGGAACCCACCGGCCCGTCTCGCGACGGTCGCCTATTTGTCTCGCTCGCGGATGGCCTTCCACGTCTGCTCGTACGCTTCGGTGAGCCGCTGGTACTCGGCGAAGCCATCGCCGGCGACCTGCTCGCGGCGGGTCTCGAAATCCGGGCTGCGTTCGGCGAACTCCAGCTTTTCCTTGAGGTCCCTCAGGTCGCTGCAATAGGTGCGCAGCGCGATCCACAGCTCGCGCGGCGCGTAGAAGGTCTTCACCAGCGTGACCAGCGTCGCCAGGGCGCTCAGCACCAGCACGACGTTCGTCGCGACCGCGCCCAGCCCGGTGCCGCCTGCCACCTGGAAGCCGGTGATCACGGTGATGCTCGCGGCGAGCAGCGCAATCGCAAGCTGCGTCACGAAGCTCGACACCCGGTACCAGTTGGCACGCGGCTCGCGGTCGCGCAGTTGCGCGTCGATCGCCTGGTAGACGTACTGCAGCTGAGCGGCCTGGGACGCGGGTGCGATCGGCGCCGCGCGTTGCGGCGAAGCCTCGAGCGCGGGTTCGACCTGCTGCGGCAGGCTCGAAGGATCAGCGGCCATGGATCGCTCCTTCCTCGCTCCGGTCGACCGGAAGTCCCCGCATCATCGAACCCGGCGCAAGCCGGCCCAATACCCCGAACGGCCTAGGGTGGCCCGATCCGGATTGACACCCCGCCCGAAAGGCTGAACGATGCCCTACCCCCACCCTGCGCGAGGAGACGGCGATGCAGAAGAAGGTCGGTGTCGAGGCCATCAACGTGCGTTCGGGAACCACGACGCAGGCCAACAACATCCTCGGAACACTCGACCTCGGGCATCCGGTCGAAGACCTGGAAGACGGGCCTTCGGGCTGGATGCACGTTCGCACCGAAGTCGACGGCAAGGAGATCGAAGGCTTCGCCGTCAGCGAGCTCCACAAGACCGCCGCCTGGAACCCACCGCCGCAACCCACCTTCCGCCCGCTTGAAAGCGCTGCCCGCGAGGCGCTGGCCGATGCGGCCATCGCGCAGTGGATCCGGTTCGACCGCGGCGAAGGCGAGGAGACCAAGGAACCCTTCAGCAGCTTCATCGGCGCGATGTGGAAGCACTTCGGAGAGAAGTTCACCGGCAAGGACCAGCAGATGCCCTGGTCGGCGGTCGCGATCTCGCTGATGGTGCGCAATGCCGCGGCCAAGGGCTTCGAAGCCTACGGGCGGTTTCCCGAATCGACCGGGCATGCGCGGTACATCTGGTCCTCGATCCGTGCGATGGCAAGCGGCGACACGACAGCCACGTTCTGGGGCGTGCGCCGCAACAACCAGAAGCCACTGGTCGGCGACATCATCGCGAACTGGCGCAACGATCCGCACAGCTACGACCAGTTCCTTGCCGCGCAGGCAAACCCCCAGTGGCCCAGTCACACGGACATCGTGGTGGCGGTCGGCCCGAACATGTGCCTGGCGATCGGCGGGAACGTCCGCAACACCGTCTTCGCCACGCGCTACCAACTCGACAACAGCGGCTTTCTTTCGCCGAACCAGCGCATCGCCAACGGCAAGCCCGTGGGCGAAGTCATCGCGCTGATGTCGAACCGCGCCTGACGGACCCCTGCGGCTGAGCAAGCCGCTGCCAGCGCAAGCGGGCGCCGTCCCACACGCCCGCCGGGCCCGAGCGCCTATGGTCACGCCAGACCATGCGCCCGGAGGCCGCCGCCATCACCGCCGACCCGATGTCCGTCGCAGCCCCTTCTGGCTGGCGACGGTGGCGGCGCTGGCTCGTGCCGCTGTTCGCGGCGGTGGTGCTTGGGCTGCTGCTCTTTCACGCGGGCAAGGTGGACTGGGCCGGCGCGTGGGCAGCGCTTCACCGCTATTCACCGCTGCTGCTGCTCGGGGTGTTGGGGTTGGCGACTGCGAGCCACGCCGTCTACGGCTGCTTCGACCTGATCGGGCGGCAGCACACGCACCACGGTCTGGCGCGTTGGCGCACCTGGGCGATCGCGGTGACGAGCTTCGCCTTCAACCTCAACCTGGGAGCGCTGGTGGGCAGCGTGGGGCTTCGCACCCGCCTCTACACGCGTGCGGGGCTCGACGAAGCCACCATCGCGCAGGTCGTGGCGCTGAGTCTTGCGACGAACTGGCTCGGCTACGCCCTGATCGCCGGAGGCCTGTTTGCATCGGGCACGATCCGTCCGCCGGGCGAGGCGCATCTCGGCATGAGCACCTTCCGCGCGCTGGGGGTTCTGATGGTGCTGGTCGCGCTGGGCTACGTGGTGGCCTGCGCCCTCTCGCATGGACGCGAATGGCGTTGGCGGGGCCGCACGCTCAAGCCGCCGTCGGGCCGGCTCGCGCTGCTGCAGCTTGCGCTGTCGTCCTGCCACTGGCTCCTGACGGGTACCGCCATGTACCTTCTGCTGGGGCGCCATGTGCCCTACTCGACCACGTTGGCTGTGCTGATGGCGGCATCGATCGCCGGTGTGATCACGCCCATCCCGGCAGGCCTCGGCGTGCTTGAGGCCGTCTATCTCGCGCTGCTGTCAGGCTCCGTGCGACAGAGCGCGCTGATGGGCGCAGTCCTCGCCTATCGCGCGCTCTACTACCTGGTGCCGCTAGGTGGAGGGCTGCTGCTCTACATGCTGCTGGAGCGCCATGCGGCGACCAGCAAGCCCCCCACCGGCTGACCTTCTATCTGCCTGCTATTGGCAGACGAAGTTCTCGGCCTTCTCGATGTCGCCGCTGCCCTTGTAGCGCGCCACCTTCGGGTACGCGCACAGCGGACGGGTGCGGTCGGGGGCCCAACTTGCGGGCACGTCGGCGTTCACGCCGCCCGCATTGCCGGTGCCGCGAGCGGAAGCCACGACCGAGTCCGCGATCTCGCCCTTCTCGACCCAGTTGACGAGCGGCGTGAGCATGTCGAACTGGTCGGTCGTCGGCCCGCCGGCGCAATGGTTCATGCCCGGCACGCGATAGAAGCGCGCGAAGTTCGAGGCATCGCCGCCATTGGCCGCCATGAGTTCGTTGTACCAACGCTGCGTGTCGTCGCTCGAGAAGATCGGGTCGCTCGTGCCGTGATAGACCATTGCCTTCGCACCGCGCTTCTTCAGCTTGCTGAGGTCGCTCGGATTCGGCGGCGTCATGAAGGACAGCGAGTTCTCGGTGTAGAGCGCGCTCGTCGCGGTGATCTTCGCGAGGATCGTGTCGATGTTCGAGTTGAGCGTGAAGGTCGAGCCGCTGAAGCCTGTCGGGCTCTCCGGCGGCACCTGCCAGATAAAGGCAACCGCACCCGGATCGAGTAGGAGCGAGAACTGGAACTTCCAGGTCGACCATCCGCTGGTGCCCAGCCCCGCATCGAACGGGAAGCTCGAGTAGAACTTCTGCCCGTTGCCGTCGAGCGCACCAGCGAAGAGCTGGCCGATGCGCTGCTTCTGGTCGGCGCTCAGGCAAGTGCCGTCGCGCGAACCGCTGCAGGTCGGCACATCGCGGTCGAGGTTGAAGGCCGCCTGGCAGGCGCCGGTGTCTTGCACGAGGCCGTCGGTCGCACCGTCAAGCGCATCGCACTTTGCGAGCACCGCGTTCGAGACCAATGCGCGTTCGGTTGCGGTGAAGCCAGTACCCAGGTCCCCGGGCGTGGTCGCCAGCGCGTTGTAGTTCTGCGCGCCGACGATGTTCGCCGACGCAGCGAGCGGCAGCCGGAAGCCTGGGTCACCGACGAGGAAGCCGTCGTAGTCGTCGGGGTAGCGCGACATCGCAACCATGGTGTGGCGCCCGCCGTTGGAGCAGCCGCCGAAGTACGAGCGGTCCGGCCCCTTGCCGTAGGCCGAGGCGATCAGCGCCTTCGCCATCGGCGTGAGCTTGGCGACGGCCTGGTAGCCGTAGTCGAGGCGCGCCTGCGGGTCGATGCCGAAGAACGGCGTGCCTTGCTGATGGCCCGCGTCCGAGCTGATCACGGCGAAGCCCATGTTGAGTGCGTTGTCCAGCGCGCCACCTCCGTTGACGGCGCCGGTCGCGGTGACGACGCTGCCGTCGATGCCGCCATTGGCCTGGTAGAAGAAGCGGCCGTTCCAGTTTGCTGGCAGGCGCATCTCGAAGCCCACCGCGTAGTTCTGTCCGTCGACCGTGCTGGTACGCGAATACATCGAGCCCGTCACCTGGCAATGCGCGCCGACGGACTTGCCCGCCACGGTCAGCGTGCCGGCCGCGATCGAGTTGGCCGCAGTGATCGTGGTGTTCGCGAAGTTGAAGCCAGTGAGCGAGGCGCAGTCCTTGAGCGCCGCGCCGACCGCGACGCCGAGCACCGGCAAGGTCTCGACCGGTGGCGTGGTCGTCGTGCCGCCCGAGGCAGGCGGCGTGGTGTTGCCACCGCTCGACGTCGATGTGCCGGTCGACGGGGTTGGGAAGAAACCGCTGCTGCCACCACCACCGCAGGCGGCGAGCAACGTGGCGACGAGGGCCAGGGATGCTGCTGATGTTGTCTTCAAGTATGTCTCCTCTGACGCATGCATGAGGCGTCAACTAGTTAATCTAATTAACTATGTGGAGTAACCAATCTATCGTTTACACCAACTCTGATTGGCATGAGATGAACTTGACCAACAACTAAAGTTCAGCGATAGAACAAATAGGTGTAACGCGACAATCGGCCGATGCCCAGGAACAAAAACGCTCCCCTCGATGCCACGCCCGCGGGCCGGCTGGTCGAAGCCTCACTGCACCGGGTGCTCGGCTACCAGCTCGCGCAGGCGTCCATCGTCACGGACGCGGTCTTCACCGAGCAGGTGGGCGGCCCTCACGAGTTGCGGCCGGTCGAATACACGGTGCTCGCGCTGATTCACGAGAACCCCGATGTGTCGGCTGCACGGCTTGCCAAGGCGCTCGCAGTGACTGCACCCAACATCGCCGCGTGGATCGACCGCCTCGAGAAGCGCGGACTGATCCACCGCATTCCGCATGCGACCGATCGGCGCGCGCAGCATCTGCGCACCACGCCGGCAGGCGCGACCCTCGTGACGAAGGCCACGCAGTCGGTGCTCAAGGGTGAGGATGAAGCGCTCGCATCGCTCACGCAGGGCGAGCGGATGATCCTGATCGAGCTGTTGCACAAGGTCGCGAACTGCCGCGGCGCCTGAGGACGCCGCAGCCACGCCCGAACCTCAGCGCAGGATTCGGGTCAACTCCAGCGACTCGCTGGTCAGGCCGATATAGGCGCGGCGATATTGCGCCTCGAACTTCACCACGCGGCCGATGTCCTGCGCATAGAAAGCCGTTGCTTCGAAGGGCAGCGCCTGTGCGGGCCCAACGCCCACCGCGGCGTACATCCAGCCCTTGTAGGTGATCTTCGTTGCCTTCAGCGACGCGCCGTCGACATCGAACGTCGAATCGCCGAGGACCGTTGCGTCCAGCTCGTAGCGGGCCTTCTCGCCGTTCGAAGCGACGTACTCCTCATGCCACCGCATGCCGGACCGAAGGTCCTTGCGCCCCCAGCCGCCGGGCGGAGACGATGAATCGAAAAGGCCGCCAAGCGGCGAGCTCACGGACAGGACCTTTCCGTCGAGCGACTCGATCCGGCTTCCCTGGTTGAAGATGAGGCGGTCGCTCTCGATTCTGTCGAGCTGATAGAGCACGGTCGAACGGGTGCCGGTGAGTTTGTCCACCAGCACGTATTCGAGCGCATCGCCCCTGCGCAGGGCCGCGCCCGTGACGGTGTGCGCGGCGGGCGCTGCCGGGGTAAACGCAACGGGCACGACCGGCGCGGGCGACGGTGTCGGCGCCTTCGCGACGGGTTGCTCCACGACGGCTGGCTCCTGCACTGGGTTCGCGACCAGCTTCTTCTCAGACGGTTCAGCGGCGAGGACAGGCGCCGCCCCCGGAACCGTCGCCCGGACAAACGTGCCAGTCACCAGGCCATCGTCCCGGTTTCCGCTTCGGTCATACGCGCGCTCCTGACCGAAGACGAGCTGGATCCAGGTCGGATAGGTGAATGCTGCCCCGGTCCCGACGTCGATCGCCGCACCGATGACGCCCCCGATCACGACGTTGCCCGCAAGCCCCGCATTGGCACGCGAAACGGCCTGGCCCACCGCAGGTGGCTGGCCCGCGAGCGCGCACTTGATCGACAGATTGCCGCCTGATCGGCGAACCACCGCGCTCTCGCCGGAGCGAACGAAGGACGAGCCCTTGTCGTTCTGAAGTTCGCATTCCGCCCCCGGAATCGCGGCACCGCCATCGACGATGGTCTCGACCTTGATCGACTGGTCGGTGCCTTGGGTGACCGATGCACACCCCCCCATTGCCAATGCGGTGAGCAACACCGCAACCGTGCCCCAACTCCTCATCCACCACCTCATTTGAATGTAAGCAAATGAGTCTAGGGCAATAACGGGCGGCCCGAGATGGTGGTTTGCGCTACTCCAGCACGCCGAGATCGACCACCTCGAAGGCCCAGAACCCAAGCAGCACGTGGGACACCGACACGCCAATGAGCCCACCCTGTCGCGCATAGAGCCAGCCCCAGAACAGCCCCGCCACGAAGGCGACCACCGCCAGCCCCGGCGACACGTACAGGTGCGCGGCCGAAAAGATGATGTTCGCGCCGACGATCGCGAGCCAGGTACTCCAGCGCCCGGTGAGGAAGTGCGACAGCGGCCCCTGCACGCCACCGCGATAGATCAGCTCCTGGAAGGGCGCGAACACCACGTAGGCCGCGGCCAGCCACGGGTTGAAGGTGCTCCCGGATGACGACGACGAGAACATCTGGAACAGAGGCTGCCCGTGCATGGCAGGCACCCAGGTCACGAGCGCGAGCTTCAGCAGCACTGTGGCGGCCATCAGGGGCAAGGTGAAGAGCACCGCCTCGCGCACATGCGGGCCCGCGTTCTCGGTCGTCAGGCCGAAGAAGCGGGCCGGATACCGCGACACCCGCACGAAGACGAACATGATCGCGCAGCAGACGAAGATCGCGGGCACGGTAACGAACTCGCTGTGGCCGAAGGTCTCCTTGACGCGCATCGCAGTACCGAGCACCCACGTGTACAGCGTGTAGGCCAGCATCAGCAGCAGCGTGAAGCGGCCCATCACCGCGCGCGTGCGTTCCTGCGCCAGGATGCGGTCCGCCGAGGCCGCGGCATTGGCGCTGGTCACGCGCAGCCGTTCGGCCACCAGCGCGCCGATGTCCATCAGCACCGGCACCAGAGAAGGCCGCGATTCGGCGAGATGCACGATGTCGGACAGCGGCAGAGAGAGGCCGCGCACCGGGCCTTCGGCGCGCACCGTCGCCGAGCGCGGCACGAGGTCGAACAGCGCCATCTCGCCGATCGAGTCGCCGGGGCCGACGCGGTTGATGAGGTGCTCGTCGCCGTTCACGCCGCGCTTGAGCACTTGCGCCTGGCCGTGCTCGATGATGAGCAGCTCTTCCGGCGTGTCGCCTTCGCGCACCAGGTCGACGCCGTCCGCGTAGTCGACCCATCGGGTGCTGTGGGCCAGTGCTCCGAGGTCGGCGGTGCTGCATCGGCGGAAGATTGCGCAGCGGCCGAGGAGCGCCCTGGCGTCGTCCTCCAGTTCGACGATGGGGGTGCTCATGGTCACGCGGCCACCTTGTCCTGCCGCGCCAGCCTGAACACGGCCGGGGCGCACAGCAGCATCAGCGCACAGACCACCGCCAAAGCCGTTTCGATCGCGGTGCGTGCATCGGCACCCCGCCCCGCGATGTGGCCGACCACCACGCTGCCGGCCAGCAAGCCCACGTCTGTGAGCCACGCCACCGCGCCCTGTGCAAGGCCTTGCGCATCGCGCGGCAACGCACGCGCTGCGGCATAGCGCAGCGGTCCGCCCGAGAGCATGCCGATGCCGAAGCCCAGCGCCGCGCCACCCACCATGAAGAAGACCGCGCCCGCGGGCGCGGCCACGACCAGCAACACACCCGCAATCGCACTCGTGAGGCCGGTGATGACCAACGGACGTGATCCCGTGCGATCGAGCCAGCGGATCACGCATGCGGTGGCGAACAGGCCGCCGAGCAGCAGCGGCACCATCAGCGGAGCCGTGGCGGTCATGCCCAGTCCGAGTCGCGTGGCCGCGACCGTGGGCATCCAGACCAGCGCGGATTGACCCGCACCGGTGCCCAGCGCGAGCAGGATGGTCGGAAGCATCGGCCGGCTGAACGCCAGCCACCAGGGCGCCGGCCGCTCCGACTCGTGCGATGCGGCCGAGGCCGGCAGCGGCCACGCAAGCGACAGCAACGCGAGGCAGGCGCCGAACGAGAACGCAGTGCGCCAGCCGAGTTGCAGCAACCAGGGCGTGCCGATGGTCGCCACGACGTAGGTCAATCCATAGGCCATCGACACCTGCCCCAGCAGCCGGCCGTGCTGTTCGGGCGGCCAATGGGTCACGATGACGGCCGCCACCAAGGGCAACAAGGGACCATGCGCCAGCCCCTGCAGTGCGCGCGCAGCCAATACGCCGTCCGGGCTGGGCAGCACGGTGGCCAGCCCACCCGAGACGACCGCCAGCATCAGGGAGCCGCGCAGCAGCCGGGTCGCACCCACGCGCCGGACCGCCAATGCAGCCAGCGGCACCGCCACGAGCGTTGCGGCGACGAACACCGACAGCAACCACGAGGCCAGTTGCGCGGACGCCCCGGTGGAAGCGCGCATGGCCGGCAGCACGTAGCTGATCGCGCCGGCCTCGAAGCCCGCGGTGATCGCCGCGCCGAGCAGCGCCACCATGCGGCGCGATGCGTGGTCCATCGATGGGGCGTGCACCGGGCTCACTGCCGGCGGCATTCGGGCGTCGATCTTCGGTTCCACGGGCTCGGGCATGGGGCGCAGTGTAGGGCCGGCTTCGTGCCCTATGCTTGCGGCCCATGGCCCGGACCATCTTCGACACCCCGCTGCTGGAGCCGATGCTGCGAAACGCATCGCGCGGCGTGCTGCGCGTGCTCGGCTGGAAGGTGCACGGCGAGTTGCCGGAGCGCGCGGTGCGTTGCGTCGTCATCGCGGCGCCCCACACCAGCAACTGGGACTTCCCCTTCACGCTGCTCGCGGCATTCGCGCTGCGCATGCGCATCCGCTGGATGGGCAAGGCTTCTTTGTTTCGCCCTCCTTTCGGCGGACTGATGCGCTGGCTTGGCGGCATCCCGGTGCATCGCGAACGGTCGAACAACCTGATCGCGGCTTCGGTCGAGGCGCTGAAGCTGGCGCCCGGTCCGCTGCAATTGGTGGTAGCGCCCGAAGGCACCCGCAGCCGCGCGCGCCAATGGAAAGCCGGCTTCCACCACATCGCCCGCGGCGCGGGGTTGCCGATCCAGCTCTCCTATCTCGACTGGGGAACCCGCTCCTGCGGCCTCGGGCCGCTGGTGGACCCGACCGACGATGTCGACGGCGACATCGCCCGCATCCGCGCCTTCTACGCGCCGTTTCGCGGGCGCAACGCCGATCAGTTCGATTCGGGCTGAGGCAGCGCGACGCCGTACTTCTCGGCCCACGGACGCAGCGCGGGGAGGATGCTGTCGTGCAGCAGCACGCCGCGATCCTGCTGGTCGGCGGCCAATCGATAGCCTCGTTCGCCTGGTAGCCGAACCGGGCGCGTTGCATCGACGGGCTTCGAGGCGCGGCACTGGCGTGCGACCTCGCCCATCTGCCGCTCGAAGGCTTCGAGGCCCGCGAACGCCGCCGGGTCGATCACCTGCAGGAAGACCGTGGCGCCCCATCCCTCGCGCGGATCGGCGCGGCCGTGGCCGGCAAGGCCGCCGGTCAGTGCCTCGACCAGCAGCGACAGGCCGAAGCCCTTGTGTCCCGAATCGAGCCCGCCCAGCGGAAGAATGGTGCCCTTCGGCTCGTTGAAGAGCACGGCAGGATCATCGGATGCCTTTCCGTGCCCATCGATCAGCCACGGAGCCGGTAGCTTGCCGCCTTCCTTGTGCAGGCGACCGGTCAGGCCGTTGGTCGTGGTGGAGGTGGAGATATCGATCGACACCGGCGAGTCACCCGAAGGGAAGCCCGCCGACACCGGATTGGGCGTGAAGACAGGGTCCAGTCCGCCGAAGGGCGCGACGCTCGCGGCATTGGGATCAGAGCACGTCAGCAGCAACACCAGCCCCTGCTCGGCCGCACGCTGGTGGTAGCTCGCGAGACTTGCGATGTGATGGCTGCGCCGGATCACGACCGTGCCGGTGCCCTCGTCGCAGGCAAGCCGCGCGGCCTCTTCGAGCGCGCGAAGCACCAGCCACGGGCCCGGCAGACGGCGGCCATCCCACAGCTGGGCGGCTGGTCGCGACGACACGATCTCCGGCCCGCCTTCGAGCACCATGCCGCCCTTCTCGATGTCGGCAAGGTAAGGCGCGAGCAATTGCAGCCCGTGCGTGGTGTGCCCCATCAGGTCACCCTCGACCAGCACGGTCGCAACGACCTGGGCCTTGTCGCCCGGCATTCCGGCGCGTTCGAGCAGCGTGCGCGCGAACTCGGCGAGACCCGCGGCGGAAAGGCGATGGGCGGCGTTGTCCTGCTGCATGGCGTCCCCTACTTGTAGAAGACCTCGACCTTGCCCTTGAGCTTGATCAGCAAGGGCTGGCCCTTGCGATCGAGCGCCCGGCCTGCAGGCACCTTGATCCAGCCTTCGCTGATGCAGTATTCCTCGACGTCGTTCCGGTCCTTGCCGTTGAAGCGGACGCCGATGTCGTGCTCGAAGATGGCGGGGACATGGTGTGGGCTGCGCGGATCGACCGAAAGATGGTCAGGCAGCGGGGGCATTTGTGCGGATTCGGACATCGATGAAGCTCTGGAAAAGTGAATTCGGCCCGTAGTGTGACAGTCAGTCGATCCACGGCCCGCCGAGCATCGCCTGGATGTAGGCCGCGACCTTCACGAGGTCCTCGTCGGACAGCGGCAGCGGCGGCGCATCGACGAGATGTTCGGCCACCAGGTGCAGCTTGGCGGATGCATTGGGCGCCTCCTGCAGCAGCACCGCGATGGCCGCCGTGTGCGCGACCGCCCTCAACTCGAGCGCACGCAGCCTTGCGTTGATATCTTCCAGTTCCATTCTTTTCTCCTGTCGCGGACCGGGTGACGCGTCCGATTCTGCTTCGGATAGTGTGACGCAGCGGATTGTTTCGGCAAATGCAATGCCGTATTGACCGGGGCCGTCTTTTTCACCAGAGAAGCAAGGAATAGATTGAAGGCGCGCCATCCCCACGGAGGTTGCCATCATGTCCCCCACACGTCCTATCGCATCCGGCGCGCATTTGCAGCATCCCGGCCACGCGTTGCCGTACGACGATGGCACCTCGATCCATCTGCGCCTGATCGAGCCCGATGACTTCGAGCGCGAGCGCGAATTCGTCGAAGGCCTTTCGCCGCGCACCTCCTACCAGCGGCTGATGTCGGTGCGCAAGCCGACCGCCGATGAACTCTTCCGCTGGACGCACATCGACCGATCGCGCGAGGGTGCGGTGGTCGCCACCGTCACCATCGACGGACGCGAACGGCAAGTGGGCGTCGCCCGCTACGTGATGGAGGGCGCGGACGGCGAAGCCGAGTTCGCGATGGTGATCGGCGACGAATGGCAGGGCCAGGGCCTCGGCGCGCAACTGCTTTCGGCCTTGATCGAACTTGCGAAGCAGTCCGGTGTGCGGCGGTTGTACGGCAACACGCTTTCCGAGAACAACGCAATGCGCTCGCTCGGCCGCCGCTTTGGCTTCAGGCAGTCGCGGGAGCCGGGCGAGGCGATCATCACGATGCTGAGCCTCAACCTGCTGCCCGAGTCCTAGGCAGAGACAAAGCGCCGGTTGCGCATCCACTTGGTCACGACCCACTTCTCGCCGCGTGTCACCGGCGCGCTCGCATGCAGCGAGCGAGGATCGACGCGGCCACTGTCGTCGCCGTACTCGAAATAGCAAGCATTGCCACGGAACGGCGAAACCGCCAGCCCAAGCTGCGGGAACACGGTCTGGCCGCCTTCGGGCGGATCGTTGAGATAGGTGACCAGCGTGCTCACGCGCTGGCCGCTTCGCGCGACGGACTCGCGGTTGGCGGCGTTGGTGGGCGCAAGGTAGTCGTAGTGGGGCTCACTGCCCGCGCCTGTCGGGTAGTGCAGTACCTGCAATCCCTCGCCGTTTTCGAGCGGCAGATTCATCAGCGCCGACAAGCGCCGGTCGAGCCGGGCGATCAGTTCGTTTTCTTCCAGTCGGAAGAACATGCCCCAGCTCGTTCGCTTGTCGCTCACGATGTCGCGGCCACTCATCGGATCGACCAGCGTCGAGGGCTTCAGCCGCGGGCGTGCCATGTCGATCACGGCCTGGCATTCCGCGGCGTCCAGGACGTTGCCGAGCGAGGCGAAGACCGGGTCCTCGGTGCGCGAATAAACGGCGATCTCGCGATCGCCCGCCGAGATGCGCGTGCCCGGGGCGAGACGCATGGGCGGCCTGGAAGTGGCTTCGTCGGGCAGTTCGATGCTGTCGGTCGGCGTCGGCCCGCCATGCTGGCGGGCGTCGACATAGGCCGCCACGATCGCGTGCGCGGACCGCTCGTTCATGCCCTGCTTCAACATCGTGGCCACCAGCGCCTGGGGCGCGTGGCCGCTGTCGAGGTGGCGCGTCACCCAGCGGCCAAGATCCGGCGAGAAGCGGACGACAGTGCCCATCTCAGACCGGTCCGATCTTGGGGACCCAGCCCTTGTCTTCGAGCGTGAAGCCCTGGCGCAATTGCAGGCTGCCGGCGCCCTGGATGACACGCGCGATCATCGGGAACACGCGCTGTGCATCGGCGTCCTGCATCCACGGCGCGGGGTCGATCTGGTAGGTGTAGCTCACCACCGCTAGCGGGTGCTGCGCGTCATGCGCGTCCACCTGCACATCCACGACCTTCTCGCGCTTGAGGTGCGCGACGCAGAAGTCGTTGGCGTGCTCTTCGCCGCCACGCGCCGCATACGGGTGCGGCTTGTAGAACTTGCGGCCGTCTTCGGTCAGTTCGAAGCGCTTGACGGCACCGTCAGGGTTCTCCTTGCTCTTCGGCGCCTCGACGATAGTGCTGCGCACGAGGCCGAGCTTTTCCATGACCGGGAACTGCACCGCGCGGCGCGCACCGGAACCGGCCTCGGCTTCCGTCAGGTCGGCCGGCCAGTCGAACATCGAGAGGCAGAGATCGCCGCGCTGGGCCAGGTAGTCGTCGAGCGCGACGGCCATGTTCTCGGGCGTCGGTGCCTTGGCGTCGTGGACGGCGTTGCAAGCGGTCAGCGAGAAGGCTGCCGCGATGCTCAGCATGAGCTGGAGTGAAGAACGGGTGTTCATGAATCGAAAGTGGATAGAAGAAAAAAGATCAGTGCTCGTCGAGTTCGTCCGCCACCCAGCCATGCGGCGTCAGGTGCACACCGAGGCGCACCTGCATGGTCTTTTCGTTCTGGATGGCGCGCGACAGCACCGGAAAGGCATGCAGCACCTCAGGCGCTGCGGCCCATGTCTCAGGCGCGATGCGGTAGGTGAACAAGAGCGAGGTCCCTGTGGGGCCGTCGCGGGTTTGCGGCGCGTCCCATCCGAGCAGGCGGTCCAGCGTCAGGGTGGCGGCGCACAGGTCCGCCGGATGGACGACCCTGCGTGTCGCGGTGCGAATCACCACCGGCTCGTGCCGGTAGAACTTCTGTCCCTCGGCGGTCAGCGTGTATTCGCGCGCCGCGCCGTCGTTGCGGACGATGTCGCGGCCGCTCACGAGGCCGATCTTCTCGAGCACCGGCATCTGCTGCGCATCGGCGTCGCGCGAAGCGGCCGCCACCGCAATGGGCCAGTCGTACTTCGCAAGGCACACATGCCCGCGCTGCGCGAGGAAATCGTTCACCGTCGCCGTGAAGTTGTCCCGGCTCGGAAAGCGGGCCTGTTCGTTGTCGCCGCATGCGGAGAGAACGGCCAGCGACATCAGGAGGAAGGCAGCGAAACCGGCGCGCTTCGTCGTGTTCGTATTCGAGTTCAATTGACGCACGTTCCGCCAGTTGGTGCTTCCGCCGGCGGCTGATAGCCATCGCTGAGAACGCCGAGGAAGCAGACCAGGTCCTTGATGTCCTGTTCCGAGAGCTGCGGAGTCGAACCCGCCGGGCGCGGCTGCGCACCGTTGAGCGCCGTGCTGCCGCCCGCATCGGTCTGGCCTTGCCCCAGCGGTGCTTCCTCGTCGATGTTGCCCCGGTACATCGCAGGCAAATCGTTGAACTTGTCGACCGTCGCGCCAGGCACGGAAGTCGGCTGCAAGGCATACGGAGGATTGGCCGTCGCCGTGCCGGTGCCTCCGCTCGAGGGATACCAGTACTCGGGGTTGGTGTCGCGCGTGTTGTAGAAGCGGACCACCTGCTCCAGCGCGTGGAAGATGCCGTTGTGGAAGAACACCGAGCGCGACGCGGCGTTGCGCAAGGTCGGCACCTTGAAGCGGCCGCAGTACGGATTCGGGTTGTTGGCGCCCGTGAACGGGTCCGGCGCCGCGCCGGCCTTGGGCGTTCCGGGTTTGTGGCTGTTGTAGCTGTCGTCGTTGGCGGGGCCGCACAGACCCATGTCGAAGTAGGACGGATCGTCGTTGGCCGGAATGGGATCGGGGTTGTTCGGAATCGACCTGTCGTTGCGCGGCGCGCCGATGGCCTGGTAGGTGAAGTCGGTCATCAACCCCGTGCTGCCATTGAAGTTGGCACCCTGGAAGTGGCAGGCCAGGCAGTTGCCGCGGTCTTCGCGATTGAAAACCGCCAGACCACGCATCTCCGCGGGCGTCAGCGTGCCGCCGATCTTGTTGCCGATGTAGAGGTCGTACTTGCTCTTGTACGGATGGAAGCTGACGTCTTCGGTTTCGAAGGCCGCGATCGCCTGGCCGATGCTGGCAAAGGCGGCGTCGGTGTCGTCGAGCGCATTCGCGCCGAAGGCCTGCTTGAAGAGCGCCGCATAAGAGGCGCTGCGTGCAGTCTGGACCACTGCTTCCTTCGAGGCATTGTTCATCTCGATCGGATTCAGCAGCGGGAGCGTCACCTGATCGGCCAGCGTCGGCGCGCGGCCATCGAGCATGAAGCCGCCTCCGGGCGCGCTGGTGGTCACGCCGTCGGGGTTTTCAGCGACGTCGCTGTAGGGCGGCGTCATGTCCTTGTAGCGAAGCGAAGGCACCGCGCGCTGGCCCTTGGACAGGCCGTCCGAGCCGAGTTGCACAGCCAGGCTGTTGGGCGGGCCGTAGGCGTAGTTCGGGTCATGGCAGCTCGCGCATGACTGGTTCTTGCCGCCCGACAAATTCTGGTCAAAGAACAACTTCTGGCCGACCTGTGCGGCAAGACTCAGGTTGCTGGTGTTCGTCGTGGTGCCAGTGGCGTTGCTGGTGGCCGCAGTCTGCGTTCCTGCTGCCGACGTGACCGACGCACCGCCGGAACCTCCGCCACCCCCACAGGCCGCCAGCGTCAAGGCGGCGCATGACACGAACAGCTGGAGAACCTTGCGCATTGATTTCCCTTGGGACAAATACAAAAAAGCCGGGAAGCGGCCGAAGCCGCCTCCCTGCTTTTGCTACTGCTTCTGCTTGTCAGACGCTGCTTAGCGCGCCGAACCCCAGATGCTTTCCTGCGTCGCGTCCGGACCGGTCTGGTACGGAGGCGCAGCGGTGCCGGCGGCGTACGCGTAGTCCGCCGGATTCAGACGCTGCTGGTAGCTGGCCGGAATCACGTAGGCGTGATTGATCGGACGCACGGCGTCGAAGTGGGTGTCGGCGCTGCTCACGAACTCGGGCAGGTTGCCGATGTTCGCGAGGATGAATTCCTCCGTGTACTTCGCGCGGTTCAGGTAGGTCGCATCCTTGGCCGGATCAGCCAGCTGGAACATGTCCTGGAAGGTACGCACCAGCGAGAAGTGGCTGTAGGAGTCGCTGTCCACCACACCCTTGTTCTGCTTGCCGAGGTCGTGCTGGTTGGTCATGACGCCGAAGATGGTCTGGCCGTGGCCGAAGTTGCCTTTCTGGTAGTTGGTGGGCGACGTCTTCGTGATCGTGCCGTCCGAAGCAATCGTCAGCGGTTGCGCGCCCGAGCTCGTGCTGGGGTTCCAGCCGCAGCACGCGGTGCTGGTGCCTTCGCCTTCGTCGAAGATCACGACGATCGCATTGCGTTGCTGCGGGTTCTTCCACAGCGCCGAGTTGCGAATCTTGCTGACCACCTTTTGCAGGTAGATGTCGGCACGCGTCAGGCCCACGGCTGCGCCGTTGTTGTTGTTGGCGCAACTCACGTCACTGCCGACGCCGTGCATGTCGTCGCATTGGTCGGGCACGATGAAGTTGATGGTGCCCACGTCGCCCGTGTCCAGGTCCTTGCTGAACTGGTCGTAGATCCAGGCCGACTTGTCATAACCCGCATAGGTGCTCGAATTCGCCTTCCAGTTGGCTTCCTGGTACTGCGTGCCGAAGATCGTGCGGTTGTCCGCGAAGAACTCGGGCAGGTTGCGTGCATCCTGCCAGGCGATCGACGGACCGTGCTTGACCTTGTACAGGCCGTTGACCACTGCAAAGTTGGGCGTGCCCGTAAGGACGCCGCTGGTGAGGGAGGGGTTGCTGTCGATCGCTGCCTGCTGGAGCAGGTCGTCGGTGACATAGGAACCGCTGTAGGTGGCGGCGACGGCCGCGTCGGCCACGCTGTCGGCGCGGGCGTCCTGGCCGGGGTTCATCGACTCGCTGTAGGTCCGCGCGGTGAGGCCGGCCTGCGACAGCAGGGTGAAGAGGTTGGCGCCCGGAATGTTGTGGACCGTGCCGCTCGTCGGGGTCAGGCCGCAAGCCGCTGTGAGCGTGGTGCTGTAGCCCGCCAGAAGGTTGCTGTTCTGGCCACCGCCCGAGACATTGCCGGCGGTCGGCAGCGGGAAGGTCGCCGGCAGGGGCTGCCCATCCGATGCGACGCTGGCGGCGCGCGCCGCGTCAGTCACAGCGTACGGGGTTCCCGGCTGGGCACCGCAACCGAACCAGTTGTCGTCGGTGATGCCGTAGTCATCGCCACCACCGAGGGCGGTGTAGTTGGGCTCGGACGGATTGCCGGTCGAGTAGTAGGTCGTGAGCTGGTTGAACTTGCTCAGCATCGCGTTCATGTAGGGCACGCGCGGGTTGCCCAGGATGGCGCCCGAGGACTTGTTCTCTTCGACGATGACGAAGATGTGGTCGAAGGCCGGCACCCCTTCGACGTTGAACGCGGCCTGCTGGGCCTGGGCGAAGGTGATCTTCGCCTGCGTCTGGGTCGGCTGCACCTGGGTGGCGGCACTCACGGCTTTACCGACCAGGCCCGGGTCACCACCGGTAACGGCCAGGTTGTCCGGGTACATGTCGCCGCGGTCGAGCTTGGCGGTCGCGTAGGTGTAGCGGTTGGTCAGCTGGTTGTCTTCATAGAGCACCGCGTACTGGGCCGCGCCACTCAGGGTGTTGACGTCTGCCAGCGGGTCGGTGACCGAGGCGCTGCCGAGGTTGAACGCCGGGCCGCTCAGGCGCGTGGCGAGATTGGCCTTCTCGGTCGCGTAGTTGGTGCCGCGGGCTTCGACCAGGCGCTGCGCTTCGCTCGACAACGGGCTGATGACGATGTTCGAGGCGCCTTGGTCCGTGATCTGCGCAGCCGATGCACGCAGCACGAGATGCTGGGCCACGGCCACACCGGTGGCGGTGTTGGTGGCCGAAGGGGTGATGTCCGCAACGAGCTGGCCGCCGGTGCTGGTGACCTTCAGCGTGAACTTGCCGCTAGCGTCGGTGACGGTCGAGACTTCGCCGCTGTCGAGCACGCCGTTGCCGTTGGTGTCGAGGAAGACCTTGGCGTTCTGGTAGTAGCCGGCCTTCAGCGTCGGGTTGCCGGTGGTGCTACCCGGCACATAACCGCTGGCGGCCACCACGCCGCTGAGGGTCGTGGTGCTCGAACCACTGGTGGGGGTCGAGGTGATGGGGAAGCTGCTATTGCTGCTGCCGCCACCGCAGGCGGCGAGCGCGCATGCCGCGACGGCCGTCAGGGACGTAAGCAGTGCTCGTTTGTGGGTATTGATCATTGGGTATGAGGCGATGGTTGGCGAAATGGCCAGCGCGAGATCGGACGAATCCGGTTCTTCCAGGTGCAGGTGCAGAGGGGCGCCAGACCGAAGAAAAATGTAGAAACATCCAGTGACACGCACGTGTCATTTAACTGACCCACACCTGACCTTGCCTCCTTTCTTTCCCACGCGACTCAGCGAAACAGTTCAACCGAATGTGAACGCAAAGGCTCGCGCGCCGCGATCGAGAAAACGGATCTCCACCACGCGATCGCCGATCGACCCATGCTGACGAACCAGTTGGTAGAGACGCGTCGCATCGACGACGCCGCGGCCTTCTGCATCGACGTCTTCACCGTGATCCGCACCCGGCGTACGCCCATCGAGCGTGAGCTGGAACGGGATCGGACCGTGTCCCGCCACAAGCCCCAGCACCAGATGCGCATCGCGTGCATGGAAGCGGATCGCGACCGCGCCTCCGGATTCGTCGAGCTGCGCGAACTCGGGGCCGATGGTCCACGCGCCCTTCAGGCCCCAGTCGTTGAGCCCGAGGCGACCCACGGTGTAGGCCTTGCTGCGGTCCCTGGCAACGCCTGAGGGCGATGCGAAGCCGCTGGCCTCGCGGTAGCCGAGGTAGGTCTCGGGCGAACGCACGTTGCTCAGATCAGCCGGCAAGCCGGGGCCGTGCGTGTCGAGCGCGACGGAGGGCTTGGCCGTGCCTTCGGCGCCCGATTCGCGCAGAAGGGCCTGGATCACCTGCTCCGAGCGCGCCTCGTCGCCCTCGCCGAACTGGTGGTGTCGCACGCGGCCCTGCGCATCGATGAAGTAGAGCGCCGGCCAGTACTGGTTCTGGAACGCACGCCAGACCGTGAAGTCGTTGTCCTGTGCGACCGGATAGGTGATGCCCAGCCGCTTGAGCGCCTTCTGCACATTGCCAGCGTCCTTCTCGAACGCGAACTCGGGCGTGTGCACACCGATCACCACGAGCCCCTGGTCGGCGTACTTCTGTGCCCACGCGCGCACATGCGGCAAGGTGCGCAGGCAGTTGATGCACGAGTAGGTCCAGAAGTTGACCAGCACCACCTTTCCGCGCAACTGCTGCAGATTCAGCGGCTCGCCGTTGAGCCAGTTCATCGCGCCCGACAGGTCGGGCCGGATCGGTTCGACCGGCAGGCCCGACGGCGTTCCGCGCGGGGCATCGGGCAAGGTTTCCGCCGCCGCGGCGCCCATCGGGAGCGCCTGCAACAGGCGCTGTTCCAGGCCATTGCTCCAGTTCAGCGACAGGCGCGCCAGCGCACCGGTGTCCGCGCCGGAAGCGACCGCCGCCACACCCGCCAGCATGGCCGCACCCAGCACACGGCGCGGCCAGACGCTGGTACGCAGTCTTGCGTTGAGACCGGCGAACCGTTCTTCGCCCACTCGCAGGGCCACTGCGAGCGCAAGTGCCGCACCGGCCGCATAGGCGAGCAGCAGCAGGGAGGTCTGCACGCCGGGGCCGGCCAGCGCGGCGCCAGTGAGGATCAGGCCGAGGATCGGCCCCGCGCATGGTGACCACACAACGCCGGTCGCAACGCCCAGCAGCACCGAGCCGAGCCAGCCCGTGTCACTGCCCACACGATTCGACAGCCGATCGCCAAGTTGCACCACGGGCCGCGTCATCCAGTCCGCCAGTCGCGGCGAGAGCAGCGCGAGCGCACTGATCGCCAACGCCACGAGCGCCGTCGCGCGGCCGAACTGATTGAGCCTCACCGCCCAGCCGCCCGCCACCGCGCCCAGCGATGCGACCACCGCGAAGGTCAGCGCCATGCCGACCAGCAACGGCAGCGCGCCCTGCCGAAACGGCCGGCCCGTGCGGGCGAGGACGAAAGGCAGCACCGGCAGGATGCAAGGGCTCAGAAGAGTCAGTGCGCCGCCGGAAAAGGCCGCGAGGTACAGGGAGGCATTCATGACTTTCTCCTCGGACAGTTCAGCGTGCGGTGAATCAAAGCCGCGTCACGTCGAGCACCGCACGTGCGAAATCGGCCGGCGCTTCCTGCGGCAGGTTGTGGCCGATGCCGCCACTCAGTTGCCGATGCTGGTAGGGCCCCGAGAACTTCGACGCGTAGGCGGCCGGATCAGGGTGCGGTGCACCGTTGGCATCGCCTTCGAGCGTGATCGTCGGCAGTACGATCTTGGGCGCTTCGGCCAGCCGGGCTTCGAGCGCATCGAAGCGCGACTCGCCCTGCACCAGCCCGATGCGCCAGCGATAGTTGTGGATGACGACCGCGACATGGTCAGGGTTGTCGAACGCCACTGCCGACCGCGCGAAGGTCGCATCGTCGAACTGCCATTGCGGCGAAGCCTGCCGCCAGATGAAGCGCGCGAAGGCGGCGCGGTCCTTTTCGTAGCCTTCGCGGCCGCGATCGGTCGCGAAGTACGACTGATACCACCACGCGAACTCGGCCGCCGGTGACTGCGGCATCGCATTGACCTTGGGGTTGCCGATCAGGTAGCCGCTGACCGACACCAGCGCATTGAAGCGCTCGGGCCACAGCGCGGCGAGGATGCAGGCGGTGCGTGCGCCCCAGTCGCAGCCGGCAATGGTCGCGCGCTGGATCTTCAGCGCGTCCATCAGCGCGATGATGTCTTGCGCCACCGCAGCCTGCTGCCCGTTGCGCGGCGTGCTCGCGGCGAGGAAGCGGGTCGAGCCATAGCCGCGCAGATACGGAACGATGACGCGATGTCCGGCGGCCGCAAGGATCGGTGCGACGTCGACGTAGGTGTGGATGTCGTACGGCCAGCCGTGGAGCAGGATCACCGGCGCGCCATTGGCCGGGCCGACTTCGGCGTAGCCGACGTTCAGGTCGCCGGCATCGATCTGGCGAAGCGTCTGGAAGCGCGACAGGCCGCTGGTGCGCGGCGGCTCCGCGGCCCGGGCGGCGGATGCGAGCAGTCCGCTGAATGGCACGGCAGCCAGCGTGGCAGCGGCACCGGCGAGAAAGCTGCGACGGGCGGTAGGAGCGTTGGTTGTGTTCATGGCGTCTTTCCTCGTTGATTGGGGTGACGCCAGTAGACCGCCCGCATGTACGCGGCATGTGTCGAATGGGGGCCGGAGTGAATGACTGTGTACAGGGCGGGCAGCCAGATACACAGCGGTACAAAACTCAAGGCGGGGTTTGAGACCAGTCCCATCGACTCAGCGAGGGCTCATTCCTAGAGTCCGCCCTTCCGTCTCCAACCCACCCAGGAAAAACATGCAAGTCTTCGAAGGCGCGGGAATTCTTTTCTCCGTCGTCGCCGTATTCGGCTACATCAACTATCGCTTCATCAAACTGCCAGACACACTGGGAATCACGCTCGTGGGTCTGGTGGCCTGTCTTGGCGTGTCGCTCATGGGGCCGTCTCACCCCGAGATGGTCATCTACGCGCAGGAACTCGTGAAGCAGATCAACTTTCCGGAAGTTGTCTTTCACGGCCTGCTGAGCCTTCTGTTGTTTGCAGGCGCCCTGCACGTGGACTTCTCTCGCCTGCGCGAACTCAAGGTGGAAGTTCTGCTCCTGGCGACGGTCGGCGTGCTGATCTCGACGACGGCCGTCGGCGCGGGGTTCTGGATGATCGCCCAGGCGTTCGGGCATCCGATTTCCTTCTTGTGGTGCCTTGTCTTTGGCGCGCTCATTTCCCCCACGGACCCGATTGCGGTTCTCAGCGTGCTCAAGAAAGCCGGAGCGTCCGCCACCCTCGAAAGCAAGATCTCCGGGGAAGCGCTTTTCAACGACGGGACGGCGGTGGTGGCATTCGTGACGCTGGTCGGCCTGGCCAGCGGCACCGCCGAGTTCTCGGCATCGCAGGTGTCGACGACGTTGCTGCGCGAGGTGCTCGGCGCACTGGTGGTCGGCGGAATCGTTGGATGCCTCGTTTGCCTGATGTTGCGCGGCATGGATAGCTATCCCGTGGAAATCCTGACCACCCTGGCAGTCGCGACGGCGGGCTACAGCCTTGCCGAGACCCTGCATGTGTCTGCACCTCTGGCCGTCGTGATCATGGGCCTGGTCATTGGCAATCACGGCGTATCGACGAGCCTGACCGAAAAGACACGCGAGCACCTGTTCGGCTTCTGGGGCTTGCTCGACGAATTGATGAACCTGGTCCTGTTCGGTCTCATCGGCCTGGAAGTGATCGCGTTGTCCTTCAAGCTGCAAGACATCTGGATCGGATTGGCAGCCATCCCCGTGGTGCTGATCGCGCGTGCGGTGAGCGTGGCCGCCCCTTTGACGATGTTGCGTCGCTACCGCGCGGCCAGCCCGCACGCCGTCAAGATCATGACCTGGGGTGGCTTGCGAGGGGCCATCTCGATCGCCCTGGCTCTGTCGCTGCCGGACTTCCAGGGACGCGAGATGGTCATCGGAGTGGCCTATGTGGTGGTTGTTTTCAGTCTGCTGATCCAGGCGACGACTCTCAGCAAGCTGGTCCGGCGCTACAGCAGGTAGCGGACCTCAAACCGGGCTAAGCCCCCTCGTCCGTTGCCTGCACTTCGGCCGAGAACACATACCCCTCGCTGCGCACCGTCTTGATGTACCGCGGCTCCCGTGCATCCTCGCGCAGCGCCTTGCGCAGGCGGCTCACCATCAGGTCGATGGAGCGCTCGAACAGTTCGGCGTCGCGCCCCTGCGTGATGTTGAGGATCTGGTCGCGGTTGAGCACCTTCTGCGGATGGTCGAGGAACATGCGCAGCAGCCGGTATTCCGCACCGCTCAGCGACACCACGACACCGTCGGCGTCGACCAGATGACGATCGACCGTGTCGAGCCGCCAGTCGCCGAAGACCAGCCAGCGAGCCTCGGCGCTGCTGCGCATGTTGGGCGGCAGCATGCGCGTGCGGCGCAGCACCGATCGGATGCGAGCCAGCAACTCACGCGCGGCGAAGGGCTTGGCAAGGTAATCGTCCGCGCCCATTTCCAGCCCCAGGATGCGATCCGCCTCGTCGCCGCGCGCGGTCAGCATCAGGATCGGGATCGTCTTGTACTTGCCGGCGCGCAGGTCGCGGCACAACGCGAGGCCGTCCTCGCCCGGCAGCATCAGGTCGAGGATGATGAGATCGAACGGGCCGGATTGCTCAAGGGATTGCCGCATATGGCGGCCGGTGGGCACGGCGTCCACGCGCATACCGTTCTTGACGAGGTAGGCAGTGATCAGCTCGCGGATCTCGCGGTCGTCGTCCACCACCAGGATGTGGTCGGCGACGGGAGCGGTGACGGACATCGGGAATCTCCAGAATTCAGGTTTCAGACGGGCAGGCGCAGCAGCGCTTCCAGCCCGCCTTCGGCGCGGTTGCTCAACACGAGCTGGCCACCCATGGACAGCGTGAGCTGGTGCGCGATGGCAAGGCCCAGGCCGGTGCCACCGGTTTCGCGGCTGCGCGAGCCTTCGACACGATAGAACGGTTGCAGCACGGCTTCGAGCTGGTCGGGCGGGATGCCCGGGCCGTCGTCCAGCACCGCGATATGCAGCTGCGTGCCGCCGACCGTTTCGATTCTCGCGAGGCGCACCTCCACCTTCGTGCCGAACTTGAGCGCGTTGTCCACGAGGTTGCCGACGACGCGCCGCAAGGCATTGGGGCGCGACGAGATCGGCTCGCCGGCATCGCCCGTCAATGTCACCGGCTGGCCGGTGTCGGTGTAGTCGTTGACGATGCTTTCGATCAGCGCGCCGACATCGACGCGACGCTCGGCCTCGGTGCTGCCCTGCAGCGTCCGCGCGTAGCTCACGCCTTCCTGCACGAGGCTGCGCATGGAGTCCAGGTCCTGCCGGAACTTGTCGCGCTCGGGCAGCTCGTCGTCCATCAGGTCGACGCGAAGCCGCATGCGCGTGATCGGCGTTTGCAGATCGTGCGATACGGCCGCGAGGATCTGGATCCGCTCCTGCACGTAGCCAGCGATGCGCCGCTGCATGGCGTTGAAGGCACGCGCGGTGTGCGCCACTTCGACCGGTCCGTTCTCATCGACCACCGTCGGGCGCAGGTCAGGGCCCAACGCATCGGCAGCGTCGCCCAGCCGCTTCAAGGGCCGCGTCACCAGTCGCGATGCCTGCCATGCGCAAATCCCCAGCACCACCAATTGCGCCAGGAGCAGCCAGATCACCCACTCCGACACCGGCATCGGAACACGTCGTGCGAGGAGATAGACGCTGCTGCCATCGTTCAGCCGGACCTGCATCCACACGGCTTCGCGCATCGACGGCACCTGCCCCACTGCGAGCACAGGGAATGGCTTGAGCGCGGCCGTGATCACGTCGACAAACTGCTGCAGCGGCCCGGAAGCCGGCGGAGGCGTGTCGACATCGCCGGTCAATGCGAAGCGAAAGTTGGGGCGCTCGAGCCGGTCCAGCCATTCCGCCCGCTCGGAGGCAGGCACCCGGTCCAGCACGGCGATCGAGCTGGCGATGTCACGCTCGACGCCGCTGATCATCAGCGTCTGCATCGCCTGTCCGCGCTCGTAGCGGATCGCCATGAAGGTCAGCGCCTGCGCGATGACCATGCCCACGACCACCATCAGCGTGATTCGCGCGAGAAGCGTACGGGGAAGCGGCATCGAGGGTTCTCTCCAGGGGTGCGATGGTCCGGGCAAAGCACCGCACGATTGTGAGAGGTCGGCCGCCACGTGATCGGTCGAAATAATAGCCGTGGCTGGGCATGCGCAAGATCGTCATCGAGCGCATGCCTGTCGAAGATTCAGGACGCCGCGGCAGAGGCCACCGGGGGCGCATCGGAAGCAAGCTCGTCCGTTTTCGGCTTTGCATCCGGCCCCGGGCCCTCACCCATGTAGGGCCGATCAGGACGGATGAGGCATGCAGCGATCGGACCCAGAACAAGGACTGACATCGACATCGCGAATACGAGGTGCCAGGACCCCGTGTGGTCGATCACCCAACCCACGATGGGCGCGGATACCGTCGCGGCGATGGCAAGCCCGGTGTTCATGATGCCGCTGGAGGTCGCTGCATGTCGCGGGGCGAGATCCATGGCCACCGCCCACAGGGGTGCAGTCACCAGTTCCGACAGGAAGAAGGCGCACCCCAGACAGATCGCCGCCATGTTCAGCGTGGGGTTCGACAGCATCGGGACAAGAAACAGCACAGGGCTCAGGAAGCCGAACACGATGACCGACCGGCGCGCCCGACGGACATCCTTGGTGCGCCGGAGAACCATATCGCTCAGCACGCCGCCCAATGTGGTGCCGATCACTCCCCCCAGGAAGATCGCGGAGCTGAAGATCGCCGAGCGCTTGATGTCCAGGTGATAGTTTTGCGCGAAGTAGGACGGCATCCAGTTGAGGAAGAACCAGAGTGCCCACCCATGGCAGAAGCTCACGAGGGTCGCGGGCCAGAGCGTGCGCAGAAGCGGCGCCCATCGCATGCGGGGTCGCGCGCCCTGTGCAGCCGTCGGCAGACGCGCGAGTTCATCCGAGGTGACTCTGGAGTGCTTTCGTGGGTCATCACGGTAGTACCAGACCCATAGAACCACCCAGGCCAGGCTCACCAGACCAAGGACGACGAACATCATCCGCCACGATGTCGCGACGACCAGGGCGGCCACCACCATCGGCGCGGACGCGTTGCCGAGTCGCGCGAAGGAGTGGGTGATGCCTTGGGCAAAACCGCGTCGGTCCGGCGGCATCCACACGGCGAGTGCCTTCGCGGACGTCGGGACGATCGCGCTCTCGCCGAGACCCACGATGAAGCGGGCCATGATCAGGCCGAACAGTCCGCCGGCGATGCCCGTCAGCAAGGTTCCGGTCGCCCACAGAACGCCGCAGATTGCCAGCATCCTGTGAGCGCCGATCCTGTCGCCAATCCAGCTGCCGGGGATCATCGCAACGGCGTAGACGACTGCGAAGGCGGAGAAGACAAGGCCCATCTGCGAGTTGCTCAAGCCCATCTCCGCTCGGATGGCCAGCGCGGCGGTAGCGATGTTCGTTCGGTCGATGTACATGACGAATGACATCGCGCAAAGAATCGCCAGCACGACCGTGGACGCTGCAATCCGCTTGCGTGGCGCACATATCAGCATTTCATCTCCTTTTTTTGGCGTGGGGAAGTGAGATCGCTCGATCCGGGCCTGGCTCCCTCAGGCAAGCACCTCGCCGTGCACGCCTGCGGACAGCGTCTTCTTCTCCCAGCGCTCCATGGGGACGACTTCGCCGACAGGGCCGTTCGGCGAGCGGAACTTGACGGGCAGGTGACCGGGCGCCGTGAGGATCTCACCGCCATTGGCCTTGATCGAGGCGATGAATTCGTCGAGGTTCTCGACCTCCATGCCGATGTGGTGGATGCAAGGGGCCGGACCCGCGAAGTCGGCTTCATCCGAATCCGGGCTCTCGTAGTGGATGAGCGTCAGATCCATGTAGCCATCCGTGAGGTGATGCGAGATGTGGTCGCCGTTCTTGCCTTTGCGGCGCACCGTGTTCACGTGCTTGTAGCCAAAGACAGTCTCGTAGAAGACGCGCGTCTTCTCGACGTCGTCGACCTTGAGGGCGATGTGCTTGATGAAGTTGGGCATGAGGTTCTCCTGAAAGTACGCGCCACCGCGGCGCGATTGCAGGGAAGTCTAGGAGCGGCAACTTCCTCCGTCAATCGAATCATTCGAATGATTCGATTTATTTCAACTTTGAGGGTTTACGCTATGCTCCGGTCGCCGCGGGCTCTGTAAAAGCCCCTCGCCCGCCTCATCGACAAACCGAGAAGAATGCAAACGGAATCCGCCAAGCCCAACCAACGTCTGTTCGAATCGGTACGCGCACGCGTGCTCGATCGCCTGCGCTCGGGTGAGTGGTCGCCCGGGGACCGCATCCCGACGGAAGCGCAACTGGCGTCGGAGTTCGACGTTGGCATCGGCACCATCCGGCGCGCCGTCGAGGACCTGGTGGCACAGGGCGTTCTGATCCGGCGCGCCAGGCGCGGCACCACCGTCGCGAAGCACACGGACGACCACAGCTTCGACCTGTACTTCAGCTTCGTCGATGAGGCCGGCGAGCCGCTCAAGCTGTCCGCCCAGATGCTCGGCTTCAAGAAGGAGCGGGCAAGCCCGGATGTGAGCCGTGCGTTGCGGCTCCCGCAAGGCGCGCGCGTTGCACGCATCGACAATCTCCGTCTTCTCGACCAGACGCCCCTGATGGTGGACCGGATCTGGATACCGCTCGACCGATTCGCCGACCTGAGCGCCAGCACGTTCGCAGCGCGCCGCAGCTCGATCTATCGCTTCTACCAGGAGCACTACGGAATTTCTGTCGTACGTGTCGTCGAGAACCTCGGTGCGTGCGTGGCAGACGAAGCCCTCGCCGAGCCTCTCGGGATTGCGGTCGGCGATCCGCTTCTTCACATCCAGCGCACGGCGTTCACCTACAACGACACGCCAATAGAGTTTCGGGACCGCTACGTCAACTCGGTTGGCTGCAAGTATCAGAACGTCCGCGGCCTGCAAGATTAGAGGGCGTCGGCCTGCGATCCGAAGGGACGGGGCTATGCTGGCGCGCCACCTTACGGTACCTTCCGACCATGCTGCGACGAATCCTGGCATCGAGCCGCTACATCATGATCATCCCCATCGTGGGGACCTTCCTTGGATCGATGGCGCTGATCGTGTACGAGTCGCTCGTGCTGGTAGCGACCTTTGTCGAGACCATTCAAAGTGGCGCCGTTTCGGCCAAGGCGGTCAAGATCTTTGCCGTCGGCATTGTGGAAGCCGTCGATGTTTTCCTGATCGCGATCGCCGTCTACATCATCAGCACAGGGCTGTATTCGCTGTTCATCGACGACGACCTGCCCGTCCCGAAATGGATGGCGGTCCGAAGTCTCGAAGACCTCAAAGGCAACCTCGTCAGCGTCGTGATCGCAGTCTTGTCGGTTCTGTTTCTGCGCGAAGTTGTCGCGTGGGACGGCTCACCCAACATCGCATGGTTCGGCACAGCCTTGGCCCTGGTGATAGCGGCGCTGACGTACTTCCTGATCAAAAATAATTCGCGGCGGGACTGAGGCGAGCTTCTCCGATCAGCCCAGACCGGCTGATCGCCGCACCGGCGGTTCCTCGCTTTTCCAATGTTCGAGATTGGCGCTGCAGATGGCTGCCATGCGCTCCCACATCGGCAACGTGCCGCTGCGCATCACGAAGTCGAAGTCGTTGGTGTCGCGAAATTCCAGAATCTC
This sequence comes from Variovorax sp. Sphag1AA, assembly GCF_014192575.1. Classification (GTDB taxonomy): domain Bacteria; phylum Pseudomonadota; class Gammaproteobacteria; order Burkholderiales; family Burkholderiaceae_C; genus Variovorax. The sequence continues at coordinate 112,302 of NZ_JACHYC010000008.1, forward strand.
CACGCCCTCGGGACCAGCCTGGTAGGCGTAGTTGGCGCAGGGCGGCACGAAGAACCCATCGCCCGGCCCGAGTGTCTGCTTGCCCATCTGCAGTTCACCCGAGATCACGTAGTACAGGCAGGGCGTGTTGTGCGAATGGGTCGGCAGCGGGTAGTGGCTCTTGAACCACGCATAGACCAGACTGAAGCCGGACGGCCCCGGCGCCTTGAAAAGTACGCGCGACGACGTACCGGCGCCAACAGCCTGCGCAAACACGGCGTTCAGCGGCGCGCGCTCTTCGGGCGGCGGCTCGGCGTGCATCATGCCGGCCTCCTGGAGCGTTCGCGAGTCTGCCGCGCGAAAGATCTCGATGCGGCCCGTGCTCTTGCGGGATGCCTTCGTTTCGTGGTTTGAGTCGTCGCTCATGCTTACTCCTGTGGGGTTGAAATCGTGGCGCCCGGCTAGCGCTGGGTTGACGGCATGCGCACTTCGATGCCGTCCAGCGCTTCGCTCACGGCGATCTGGCACGAGAGCCGCGACGTCCGAGGCTCGGCACCCACGGCGAACTCCAGCGTCGTCAGCTCCACTTCGTCCGGCGGTGCCAGGCGCTCGCTCCACGGCGTATCCACGTGGATGTGGCAGGTCGCGCACACGCAGGAGCCACCGCAGTCTGCATCGATGCCGGGCACGCCGTTCTCTACCGCAATCTGCATCAACGACCTGCCCGCTTGCGCCGTGACGGTGTGGCGCGTTCCGCCATCCTCGACGTACGTGATCCTGATCATGCGTGGAGGGCTCCGAAATGAAACTGCGTCTTGCCGTGCAGCGGCGAGCCCACGCCGCGCACGAGCTCGTCATAGGCCTGCTCCGCCTGCTCGATCGGCACGCTGCGGACCCACGAGGTCGGAATGCCGCCGGCGAGTCGAACTGCCTCCGCGAATTCGTCGCGCGTGTAGGCGAAGCAGCCGCAGAGGGTCTTGTCGCCCACCACCAGCGCGCCCGCCGAGAGATGCAGCTCATCGTCATGCAAGCCGATCAACGCCACGCTTCCGCCGGGCATGGTGGCGGCCACGGCGGCGGCGCGGGTGTCGCGCGTGCCGGCCGCATCGAACACGGCCTCGTACATGCCGTCGGCTTCCAGCGCGCCAGCAACCCGGCTCGCGCCCAGCGCCATGGCATGCGCCAGCCGACCCGGTACGACGTCAACGACAGTGATGTCGCGCACACCTTGCGTGCGCAGCACATACAGCAGGCAAAGGCCGACCGACCCTGCCCCGATGATGGCCACGCGTTGCGTGGGGCGACCCGCGCGTCGCCATGCATGCACCCCGTTGGCGATGGGCTCGGCCAGCGCCGCCTGGGTCGCCGTGAGCCCCGGACCCGGCACGACGTTGTCCGCCGGCACTGCCACGCGCTCGGCGTAGCCCCCCTGGCGGCGAAAGCCGAGGACCTTCCGTTCCGCGCAGAGGTGGGTGCGGCCATCGCGGCACACCGCGCATTGGCCGCACGAAAGCATCGGGTTCACCACGACGAATTCGCCGTTGTCCTCACGCCATCCTCCGAACTCATGGCCAAGCACCAACGGCGGCGCGATCGCAGGAACGCCATGGCGCACCAGACCCAGGTCGGAGCCGCACACACCCACCGCCGCGACCCGTATGAGCAGATCGCCGGGCCCAAGCTGCGGTTCATCGATTTCCAGCACGCGCATGCGCTGCGCGCCTTCGTACACCAGTGCCTTCATCGCGACGGGATCTCCCCCTCGACGGTTTTCAGGAAGTCCGCGCCCTCGTAACCCGAGGGTCGACGCTCGGCGAGCGTGGGGTAGTTACGCGTGAGCAGGCCCCCATCGACGTAGAAAGTGTCGCCGGTGATGTACCCGGCCTCGGACGATGCAAGGTAGGCGACCATGCTGGCGATCTCTTCCGCCTTGGCAGGCCTGCCGGCCGGTATGTTGGCAAGGTACGCAGCACTCGCGACCGGCGATTCGAGAAAGCGCTGGGTCGCCGGCGTGGCCGTGAGCCCCGGCCCGACGCCGACCACGCGCACCCGGTGCTGTGCCAGTTCGAGTGCCGCCACGCGGGTGAACATCGCAACGCCCGCCTTCGCGGTGCAATAGGCGCTGAGACCCTCGGCCGGTTGCAGGGCATTGGTCGACGCGATGTTGATGACAACCCCGCCGCCGCCCTGCCGCACCATCTGCCGCGCCTCTGCCTTGCATGAGACGAAGACACCGCCGAGCGTGACGCGCATCACGTCGTTCCAGCGTTCGACGTCCATGTCCAGCACCTCGGCCGAAATGCCGAAGCCTGCTGCGTTCACGCCGATGTGAAGCGCACCGAACCGCTCCACGGCCAACGCCACAGCGCGTTGCATGTCAGGCTCGGAACCTGAATCGGCGCAGACCGCCAGCGCCCGGTCGCCCAGCGATCTCGCGACGGCGTTCGCGCTTTCCGTGGCGATGTCCGCGACGACCACCGCTGCGCCATCGGCAGCCAGCCGGCGTGCCACGGCTTCGCCGATGCCCGAGCCGCCGCCGGTCACCAGCGCCACCTGCCCCTCAAGACGTCTTTCAGTCATGGCTTACAGCTTGCATTCGGGGTTGGCTGGCGGTGTGTTCGATGTGCCGGGGTAGACCGACCTGATCGCAAAGCCCGGCTTTCCGTCCTCACCCTTCACCACTTCCGCCATGAGCATCTGCCGGACGAGCTGGTGATCGGCGGCTCGCATCTCCACATCGCCATAGATCGTTTCCGTCTTGAGGCCGGCCAGCGCCTTGCGCACCGCAGCGACATCGGTCGACCCGGCCTTGACGATCGCGGCCTGAAGCATTTCGAGCGAGACGTAGACATCGGCCTCGATGAAGTTCGGCCGGCGCTTGTAGCGTGATTCGAAGGCCTTCACGAAGGCCGCGTTCTTCGCGCCCGGAAGGCTGCTCAGATAGCTGATGCCGGCAATCACGCCCATGGTGCTGTCGCCCTGTGCACCGAGCACGATGTCATTCGTGAAGGTGTTGGAGAGCACCGTCTTGTACTTGGGCAGCAGGCCGAACTGCTGCTGTTGCTTGGCAAAGGTCACCGCGTCCGTGCCGACCACCATCACGGCCAGGCCGTCCGCCGGCTTGGTGTTGAGCTGCGAGATGAAGCTGCCGAAGTCGGCAGTCCCCAGCGGGTTGAACAGGGTCAGCCCAACACTGCCACCGCGCTCCTGCACCAGCGCCGTGAACTTGCGTGCGAAGTCGTGGCCGCCCGCGAAGTCGGTGGCGATGATGTTCCACGTCTTGGCGTCGCTCTGCGCGAGATAGGAGCGGAACGCGTTGATCACGGTGCCGTCATTGGCCGCGGTGCGGAAGTAGTTTGCCTGGCAGTTCTTGCCGATCAGGTCGTCCGACTGCGAATTGGAATCGAGCATCAGCGCGTTGAGCCCCTGCAGCCGGGGCCCGAGTGCCAGCGCCATCGACGAGAAGAACATGCCGGTGAAGAAGGACGCGCCATCCTGCTGCACGGCGCGCGTCACCGCCGAAATGGCGCCGGCCGGCGTTCCCGGATGCGTCTGCACCGCGAGTTCGAACTTGCGGCCCAATGCGCCGCCTTGCGCATTGAGCAGGTCCACCGCCAGCTTGGCTGAATCGCCCATGCCGTAGTTGGAAGCGAACGGCCCGCTGTCGATGAGCACCAGCCCGATCTTGATGGGGTCCGCGGCGTTCGCGGCGAGCGTTGCGCCTCCCAGTGCCAGCGCGAGCGCGGCGCACCTGAACAGCTTTCGAATCATCTGCTTGTCTCCTGTGTTTTCTCGGGAACGGGTTGCTAGAAGGCGAGCGCCTCTCGGTGCTGCTCGGCATCGATGTCCGCGGTGCCGCCGCGATCGATGATTTCGCCCTTGGCCATGACGACGAAGCGCTGCGTCACGCGGCGCACGAGGCTCAGGTGCTGCTCGACGACCAGGATGCCGGTGCCGGCCCGCGTGATCTGCCCCAGCACGGCGGCCAGTTCGTCCACGAGCAGCGGCGACAGCCCTTCGGAAGGCTCATCGAGCATCAGCACCCGGGGATTCGCGAGCAATGCACGGCCCACGGCCAGCATCTGCTGCTGACCGCCGCTGAGTGCGGTGCCCGGGCTGGCCTGGCGCTCCTTCAGGATCGGAAAGAGCTTGTAGACCGCATCGAGAGTCCATTGACCGCGGCGGCCCGACGCCTCGCCCAGCAGCAGGTTCTCGCGCACGGTGAGATTGGGAAGAATCATGCGGCCCTGCGGCGACAGCGAAATACCGTGCTTGCAGGCGAGGTAGTGAGGCCGCCCGCGCAACTCGGCACCGCCGACGCTGAGACTGCCCGACCGGACCGTGACGCCGCCGAAGAACGAGAGCAGCATCGTCGACTTCCCGGCGCCGTTCTTGCCCACTACCGCGACCGCCTCGCCCTCGCCGACTTCCAGATCGATATTGCGAAGCACGACCGAGTTGCCATAGCCCGCGTGAACCCCTTGCATCCGAACGAAGCTCATGCGGCGCTCCCCAGGTAGGCCGCGATCACGCGCGAGTCGCTGCGGACCTGTGCTGGCTCGCCGGTGGTCACCACCCGGCCCAAGTCGAGCACCGTGATCTGCTCGCAGAAGCGGAACACCGCATCGACATCGTGTTCGACCACGATCGCCGAGACGCCACGCTGTCTGGCGAGTGCCGACAGATGCTCGAACAGCGACACGGTCTCCACGGTGGACAGCCCCGCCGCCGGCTCATCGAGCAGGATCAACTTCGGATGCCCGATCAGCGACAGTGCGATGTCGATGCGCCGTTGATCGCCGTAGGCAATGCTGTCGGCGGGCAGGTCGTAGACCGCGCCGAGGTCCAGCGCGTCGACGATGCCTTGCAGGTCGCGCTCGCCGAGTTGCGACGCCACCAGCTCCAGTTGCTCCCTCACGCTCAGGCCCGCGAAGATGCTGGTGCGCTGGAACGACCGCGCCATGCCGTGCCGGCGCCGCCACGCGACCGGCCGGCCGGTCAGGTCCACGCCGTTCATGCGCACCCTGCCGCGCGTGGGTGTCGCGCGGCCGGTGATCGCATCCATCAACGTCGACTTGCCCGCCCCGTTGGGCCCGATGATGCCGTGCAGCGACCCACTGGAGGCCATGCGGAGGTTCACGTCGTCGAGCGCGCGCACGCTGCCGTAGCTGACGCAGAGGTTCTCAATCTCGAGCATCGCGCTTCCTTGACCACAGGTTCCGGACAAAGCCGATGAGCCCATCCGGGAAGGCAGCGATGACAACCACCACCGCGATGCCCGTGAAGAGTTCGAGATGGCCGCTGGCCCCGAAGCGGTCCTGCCCCAACGCGAACAGCAGGCTGCCGAGCACCGGGCCGAACACGTTGCCGGCACCACCAATGATGGTTGCGACCAGCGTGTTTCCGCCCGTGCCGAAATCCAGCAACTCCGGCGATGCGAAGGCCGAGTGCAGCGCTGTCAGCACGCCCGCCAGCGCAATGATGAAGCCGGCGAGCACGAAGGCCCCCAGGCGCGGCAGGTAGGTGTTGAAGCCCGAGAAGCGCATGCGTTCCTCGTTGGCACGAATCGCGCGCAACACCAGTCCCAGTCGCGAGCGGCTCACGCGCCACGCCAGCAGCATCGAACCGCACAGCGCGAGCCAGACCACCGGCCAGAACACGGAGGGCTGCGCGAGTTCCGCCTGCGTCATTCCGAACACACTGCCGTTGAAGCTGATGCTGATGCCGTCGTCGCCGCCAGTGATGTGCCGCAGGCCGGTGATCGACACCAGTTGCCGCAGCATCTGGGCAAGTGCCAGCGTCAGCATGGCAAACGGAAGCGGCCGGGCCCGCACGATCAATGCACCGACCAGTGCAAAGGCCATCGTTGTGCCCAGCAAGCCGAACACTGCCGAGGCCGGTGCGTTCCAACCCCACGCCATCGACGAGAGTGCCACCAGGTAGGTCGCTCCCCCGGAAACGCCAGCCACGCCGAACATCACAAGCCCGCAGTGGTGCATGAGGAATCCCACCCCGACAGCGGCCACCGCCAGGATCGCCGCCTGCGTGAGCAACCCAAGATAGAAGCTGCTTCCCATGGCCATCGGAAGCAGCAGTCCGAGAAGCACGACCACGCACAGCATCACCACGCGCAGCGCCTTGCCCCGCGCCTTGGGGGCCACTTGCGCTGCTCCACCTTGCGGCATCGCCGCTGGTACCGCGCTCATGCGACCCTCCCCTTTCCAAACCCTTGTGGCCGCACCAGAAGCACGACGAAGAGCAACAGATAGGGAGCGAGCACCGCCACACTCGGCAGGGCGATGCTGCCGATGACCTGGATGAATCCGTACACCACCGCGGCAGCGATCGCGCCGCCGATGCTGCCCAACCCGCCAACCACCACCACGATCAGGCAGCTGATGAGGATCGAAGACCCCATGCCCGGGTCCACCGAAAGGTACGGGCCGGCCAGCACACCAGCGAGGCCAGCGAACCCGGTACCCAGGCACACGACGACGAAGCCGAGGCGGTCGGTGTTCACGCCCATCATCCGGGCCACATCGGGCCTCAGGCTCACGGCCCGAACATGCATGCCCGATCGCGAGAACTTCAGCCAGATGGCCAAGGCCGCGCAAGTCCCGAAGCCCACCGCGATCAGGAACAGCCGATACGTCGGATACATCTCCCCGAAAAGGTCGATCGAGCCCGCAAGGGCCGCAGGTGCCGTGACGGGCCGCGGCTCGGTTCCCCAGACGAGCGTCACGGCCTTGCCGATGATCAGCGCGAGGCCGAAGGTGATCAGTGCGAGATCCATGTGCGAACGACGCGCCAGCGGCCGCAGCACGGCCAGTTCTAGCGCGACCCCCGCCACCGCCAGAACCAATGGCACCACGACCAGCGCCGCCCAGAAGCCGAGGACCGAGCTCAGTGTGTAGCCCAGGTAGGCGCCCGCCATGTAGAGCGCGCCGTGCGCGAAGTTCATCACGTCACGCAGCCCGAAGATGAGCGCCAGGCCACTCGAAAGAATCGTCAGCAGCGATGCCAGCGCCAATGCGTTGGCAAGCAGGGAGACGGTGAAGAGTTGCGAGAGTTCCATGTCGACGGCCAATGTAGGTTTGGCCCTCGCGCCCGTCTTGAACAAACAACGTGTTTCACCATGAACATTCCCGCTTCACGGGTTTTCCCGAAATGGCAATGGTTCTACCATCAACATACTCGAGGCCATGCGCAAGAAATCTCCTGCCCATCCTTCTGAGCTCCTGAAGTACCTGCCCTGCGACGTCTGGCTCGATGGCGTCGAACCGGGCTGGGACGATGTGGCCCTGCGCGGCGTCAGTTGCGATCCGACCAGCGTCTACATGCACCTGCGCAACCACACGGTCATTGCCTATGTCGACGGCACACCGCGTGTGACCCGGCGCTTCGGCGGGCGCGAGATCGCGGCGCGCGTGGCACCGGGCGAACTCGCCTTCAAGGACTGTGGCACCGGCAGCGAGTGGAGCTGGGACCGGCCTTCCAGTGCGATCCAGGTTTATCTCTCACCCCATCTCATGGACCGGGTGGTGGCCGACATTCATGGCCCGAACGCGGGCCCATGGCGCTTGCGCGATTGCGTGCAGGCGCGTGACGACGAGGTGCTCGGCCTCGTTCATTCGATTGCGCGCGAAGCCACGGCGCGCGATGCCGGCGCGAGCCTGATGATGAAATCGCTCGCACTGCAGCTCGCGGTGCGACTCGTTCGCCGCCACGCCGAGCCTGCGCCGCAGACGCCGGCCCGCACTGGCTTCGACATGGCGCGCCGCCGCAAGATCACCAGCTTCATCGCGTCGAACCTTGCACATCCGCTACCGGTCGCGATGCTGGCGAGCCAGGAGAACCTGAGCGTCGACCGCTTCACCCGGCTGTTTCGCGACACCTTCGACTGTTCTCCGCACCAGCACGTGCTCAAGCTGCGGCTGCAACGTGCCCGTGAACTGCTCGAACAGCCGTCACGGTCCGTGGCGGAGATTGCGTGGGAGACCGGCTTTGCCGACCAGAGCCACCTGACGCGCAGTTTCAAGCGCCATTTCGGCGAACCGCCCAGCCAGTGGCGCTGCCAGCAGGCGGCGCGCGAGCATCAAGCCCGGCTGTAGGTCCCCAGCGCCGTCCCGGCCGCAACCGCGACCAGGCCCACCACATGCCAGAGCGACAGCGTCTCGCCGAGCAGCAACGCCGCAAAACCCACGCCGAAAACCGGCACCCAGTAGAACCACAGGGACACGCGCGCAACGCCGATCTTCACGATCGCGTGGTTCCATGCGAGGTTGCCGAAGGCGGTGGCGATCAGCGCCGAGAACAGCACCAGCACCACCGGCCAGAAGCCCGGCACCCACGCGGTGAGGCTGGCGGCCGCGCCGACGGCGATCGCGTGCAGGGCGAGCATGAGCGTGCCGCACGCGTAGATCATCGCGCTGGCATGCAGCGCATCGGTTTCACGCGCAAGGCGCTGGATGAAGACGCCGCCGATCGAGAACGTCACGACCGAAGCGACCACCATGACATCGCCCCAGCCGGCGCCGGCGACATGGGCGCCGGGCGACTTCAGCACCACGATCAGCACGCCGCCCAGACCGAGCAGCACGCCGACGATCCGCATCAGCCCGATGCGCTCGCGCAGGATGAACGCGGCCATGAGCGAAGAAACCAGTGGACTCAGGGCGATGGCCACCGATCCGTTCGTCGCCGTGGTCCTCGAAAGACCGGCAGCGACAAGGATCTGGTTGAGATAGACCATCAGCACCGCGCAGAACACCGCGGTCGCGAACTGGCGTCGGTTCATGCGGGTTCGCTGCTTCGTGGCCCGCTGCCGCCAGAGCAGCACGCCCATCAGCGTCGCGGCAATCGCGGCCCGCCAGGTCGCCATCACGGCCGGATCGAAGTAGGTCGCGATGGTCTTCATCGCGGTCATGTTCAGGCCCCAGAGGGCCGTGACGAGCAGGAGCAGCGCCGACAGGCCGCGGCTGCCGCTTGCAGGAGAGCGCTCGTCGCGGGGATTCACGTCAGGGCATGCGAAAGGGCCATGCCCTTCATGTGTTTCATGGATCGAGCGACATTCTATTTTTGTGTGTGAAAAGACCGGCCACCGCACGCGCGTATGAACGCGGGTCGAATCGCCACGTCAGCGGCAGCAGAAGCGCCGCCACCACCCCGAGGTAGATCCAGGCCGCTTCGAAACCACCCGCGTGCTCGCGCATCCATCCGGTCACCAGGGGTGCGAGCGCCGCGACCATGAAGCCGACGCCCTGCATGAAGGCCGCAAGCGCACCAGCCTGCTCGGGATGCGGAAGATGATCGAGCGCAAGCGCCATGCACAGTGCAAACGCGCCGCCCAGGCCGAGCCCCAGCACGCCGACGGAGGTCGCGGCCATCGGCGCGTGTAACGCCAGCGCAGCAAAGCCCGCGATCTGCATCACCAGCATCGCGATCAGCCATGGCCGCAGGTCGCGGTGGCGTCGCGCGAGAACCGGCACGACAAGTGCGGAGAGGAGCTGCGCGACCGTCATCCAGGTGAGCATCGAACCGGTGTGCGCCGCATCCCAGCCTTTCGCGGCATAGAACTGCGGCAGCCACGCGACGAGGCTCGTATAGCCGCCGTTGATGAGACCGAAGTAGCACGCGAGCATCCATGCACGGGGGTTGCGCAGGCACCGCCGCCAGTCATGCCGCGCTTGCGAATCCGGCGTGGCGACAGTCGCAGCGGCATCGGATCGCGAGCACGCCCAGATCACCGCGGCGAACAGCGCCGGCAGCGCCCAGATTGCGAGCGCCGCATGCCAATCCCCGCTGGCATGCGCGAGCCACGGTGCGCCGATCGCGCCCAGTCCGCCGCCACCCATCAATGCGGCCGAATAGAGCCCCATCGCCATGCCGGTGTGCGCCGGATAGCCGCGCTTGACCACCGCGGGCATCAGCGCCTGAACCAACCCCACGCCGACGCCGGCCAGCGCTGCGCTGGCGAGCAGCCATGCGGCGTCTTCGGCGAACAGTCGCCCGCCGCAAGCCACGGCGATGGCCGCGAGTCCGCACAGCACACCGGCGCGTGCGCCAATGCGACCGCCGATCGACACGCCGACCAGCGACATCAGCCCCATCGCGAACATCGGCAGCATGGTCAGCATCGACGCGCCGCGGAAGCCGAGCCCGGTCTCCGCGCGAATCTCGTCCAGCAACGGGCTCGTGGACGTCAGGAAGGCGCGGAGGTTGATCGCGATCAGCACCACCAGCAGCGCGAAGCCGAGTCCTTGCATCTTGGCGGGCGGCCTGCCCGCAGTCGCCACCGTCACGCCGACACCGCGTCGGGCAGCAACGCCCCGGCGCGCGCGACGATGCGCCCGCCCGCGACGACCAGCCGGCGCACGGGTCGCGAGACCACAGCCTGCGCCACCGTCTGCGCATCGACAAGAACCAGATCAGCGCGGTTGCCCGGCACGAGCCCGTAGTCGGTGAAGCCGCAACCGCGCGCACCGGAATGCGTGACCGTATCGAGCGCGATCTCGATCTCGTCGTCGCGGCGCAGGTTGTAGCGCATGCCGATGAGCATCGCGCGCTCCAGCATGTCCGGATTGCCGTATGGCGACCAGGTGTCGCGGATGCCGTCGTTGCCGCCGAGCATGGTCACGCCCGCCTGCCTGCACGCCATGAGCGGCGGCACCGTGCGCGACGGCGGCGCGCTGGTGACCAGGCACACGCCGAGCTTTGCCATGCGGTCGAGCAACACGCCGCGTTCGCCGTCGGTGACATCGCCGAGGCAGAAGCCGTGGCTGATCGCGACGCGACCCTGGAGTCCGTGCGCCGCGGTGCGGTCGAGGATCAGTTCAAGCGAGAACGCGCCCATCGCGCCGGGCTCGTGCAGGTGGATGTCGAGCGGACGATCGTGCCGTTCGGCGATGCCGAAGAGCACGTCGAGCGAACGGACAGGGTCGCCGTCGATGGCGCACGGATCGAGTCCACCGAGAACGTCTGCGCCCGCGGCCATCGCCTCGTCGAGCAGCTCGGCCGTGCCGGGTCGCTTGAGCAACCCAGACTGGGGAAAGGCGACGATCTGGATCTGTTGCAGCGCCTGCAGCGTCTCTCGCGTGCGCATCACACCTTGCAGGTGGCGAAGGCCGGCCTGCGTGTCGACGTCCACATGCGTGCGCAGGCGCGTGGTGCCCGCGGCGAGGAAAGCCTTGGCGAGCACCAGCGATTGCGCGGCGGCATCGTGGCCACTCGCCTGCCGGAAGGCGCGCTCGTTGTCGATCTTGTCGATGAGCCGCGTGCCGACTTCGTTGCGATACCAGTCCATGCCCCACATCGTCTTGTCGAGATGGGTGTGGCCTTCGACCAGCCCCGGCAGCAGCAGCGCACCGCTGCCCTCCTCCACCGCACACCCTGCGGGTGCATCGAGGCCCGCGCCGATCGCGGCGATGCGGTCGCCCTGCACCAGGACGTCGACAAATGCCGTGCCGAGTGGGCGCACGTTGCGGATGAGGAGGGAGGAAGGCTTGGTCATGAAGAACTCTCGGAAAACAGGAACGAACTCAGGCCGGCACACCCGCCACGCCACGCGCCGCAGCACGTCGGCCGAGCAGCGTGACCGCGGTGAACACCAGCGCGTTGGTCGCCAGCGCCACCAGCCCGATGTTGATCGACTTGATCACCACCGGCGCATTCGGCAGAAGCTGCGGCAGGCCCATGCCCGACAGCGTCGTGAACGCCAGCACCGCACCACCGGCAAGGATGCCCGCGAACGCGGCCTGCCGTGTGCCGAAGGGGCGCGGCAGCAGGCTGAAGATCAGCGAGGGCAGCAGCTGCGTGAGCAGGCTGGACGCGAAGATCGCGATCGCCACGATGGTGGTGCCGCCGCGCAGCACGAAGAACACCGCGATCAGCGCGAAGAGCGGCAGCGCACAGCGCGCGACCAGCGCCACCTGCCGGTCGTTGGCCTGCGGCGCGAAGCCTTCCTTGTAGATGTTCTTCCCAATCACGGTCGATGCGGTGAGCAGGATCATCGCGCCCGGCACGAGTGCGGTGAGCACACCGGTGCCTCCGATCACGCCGACGAACCACGGATCGAAGGTCGCCTTGGCAAGGCCGAAGAGCGCGAGGTCCACTTCCGAACCCTGCAGCCCCGGCACCTTGAGGATGGCCGCGAAGCCCACGAGGAACAGGAAGGCGATCACGATCTGGTAGAGCGGCATCATCATCGTGTTGCGGCGAACGGCGCCTGCGCTCTTGGCCGCGTAGACCGAGGTCATGTTGAACGGGTACAGGTAGTAGCCCAGCGCGGTCAGCAGGATGGTCGAGTTGTACCAGCTCAGGTTCAGGCCTTCCTTGGGGAACTCGAAGAAGTTCGGCTTTGCGGCGTGGATTGCCTCGAACATCGGCGTCACGCCGCCGTAGTAGTGCCACGGCAGGTACACGCCGAGGAAGATCGCGATCCCCAGGATCAGGATGTCCTTGACGATCGCGATGCTGGCCGAGCCGTGAATGCCCGATACGAGGATGTAGCTGACCATCACGATCACGCCGATCCAGATCGACACCTGTGGCGCGATGGCGCCGTACGACGCTTCCGAGACGATGATCCCGAGCCCGCGCAGCTGGATGGTGAGCAGCGCCACCATGCCCATCAGCGCGACGATCGACACCAGCACGCCGAGTGCACGGCTCTGGTACTTGCTCGCGAAGAAATCAGAGAACGACACCAGCTTGTGCGCCGTCGCGTAGCGCCAGATGGCCGGCAGCATCCAGAAGGCCATCAGGTGAGCCAGGCCGCCGTAGGCCAGGATGTAGAAGGCCGGCACGCCCTTACCGTACGACCAGCCGCTTGCGCCGAGGAATGTGAAGGTCGAGAAAGCCTCGCCCGCCATCAGCAGGAAGACCATCAGCGCGCCGAGCCCGCGGCCGCCGATCGCCCATTGCTCCAGGCTCATCTTCCGGCCGCGCCGTGCGAGCACCGCAAGCACCAGCGCGCCCACCATGAAGAGCGCAATCACCACCAGTGCGGCGCTCATCGTGCACCTCCCGAGCCATCGCGGGGAGCGTCGAGGTCGCCCTCGGCACGGTCGATGACCAGCATGACCGCAGAGGTCAGCACCAGCCAGCTCACGTTCCACACCATGAGGAAGGGCATGCCGAGCACGAAGGTCGGCGCGTGGGCGGAAAGCCATCCGCCGCTGAAAAAGGCGATCACTGGCAGTGCTGCCAGCCACTTGACGGATTTCATTCGAAGCCTCGCGATCTGTGTTTGGTTACGATTTATGGTCAACTAAACAAACTATATTTGGTTAACCAAATCACCTGAACCCGTGGAAACCCGCACCCAGGGGCACTGCCACTAACATGTGCGGCGCTTCTTGCTTTCCGATCTCCATGCCGAAAACCGCGCTCGCCAGCCCTGAAACCACCTCCGCGAAACCCCGCCGAGCCAAAGGCGCCGTCTCTACGCCGGACACCGACGTCGATGTCGACGAACGCGTCTACGAGGCGGTCTCCAAGGCGCTGCTGAGCGGCAAGCTGCGCCCCGGCACGCCGCTGCGCGAACGCGCGCTGGCCGAGGCGATGGGATGCACGCGCGGTGCGATCCGCAAGGTGCTCGCGCGGCTGGGTGCGGAAAAGCGGCTGGTGCTCGAATACAACCGCGGCGCCTTCGTACCGAACCCTTCAGTCGAGGACATGCGCAACACCTACCGCGCACGCCGCATCGTCGAGGCGGGCCTCGTCACCACGCTGTTCGGCAAGCTCACGCGCGAGCAGGTCGCGCAGTTGCGCAAGCACGTCCAGGCCGAGCAGAAGGCGTTCAAGGAAGGGCGGCGCGAGGATGCGTTCCGACTTGCGGGCGAATTCCATCTCCTGCTCGCGCAGATGGCGGGCAGCGAAGAACTGCAGTCCTATATCCAGCGGCTGGTGTCGAACACCGAGCTCTACAAGGCGCTGTTCGACAGCGTCGAAGCCGCGAGCTGCGCGCCGAAGGAACATGAAGAGATCATCGAGGCGCTGATGGGCCCGTCACTCACCCGTGCGCTCGACATCGCGATGGAGCACCTCGACGAGCTGGAGCAGCGCGTGATCGCCGGCGCAGGCGCGGAGCAGGAAGTCGATCTGGCGGACCTCTTTGCCGGCGTGCGCCGCTGAAGCGGCATCAGCCGGTCAGAGATCCATCACCATCTCGTGCCACGCCATGCCGCCGTGGTCTGAAGCGGATGGCTTGACGTAGCGGTAGCCGAGCCGCTCGTACAGGGCGACATGCCGGTCCTTGCACATGAGATGGATCGTCTTCTTGCCCATCGCCCGCATGCGTTCGACGAAGGTCCGCATCATCACGCTCGCGTAGCCCTTGCCCTGATGGGCCCGGTCGATCACGACCGACATGATCACCACGTTAGGCGCCAGCGGATCGTGGCCGACCAGTTCCTTGAACGCTTCGTCCGCCAGCACGACCTCATGGGCGCATCCGCCGTTGATGAAGCCGATGATTTCGCCACCCAGCTCCATGACCAGGAAGCCTTCGGGGTACTGCGCGATGCGCGTGGCGATCTTCTCGCGCGTGGCGGCTTCGTCGCCTTCATAGGACGAGATTTCGATTTCGTAGCAGCGTGCGGTGTCCGGCGGCGTGGCCGATCGAAAGATGGGTGCGGTCATGGGACTGGGGATCTTGCCATGTAGCAAAGCCCTTGCCCTGCGCCAGAATCGCGCCCCATGAACATTTCCGATTCCTTTGCGGACGTCACCCGTTTCGTCGCGATCCGCCGCGACATCCATGCGCATCCCGAGTTGGGTTTCGAGGAGGATCGCACTTCGGAGATCGTTGCGAAGCTGCTCGAAGACTGGGGCATCGAAGTCCATCGCGGCATCGCCGGGACCGGCCTTGTCGGCGTGCTGCGCCGCGGCAGCGGCAAGCGCACCATCGGCCTGCGCGCCGACATGGATGCACTGCCGCTCAACGAGGCCAACGAGTTCCCCCACAAGTCGACACATGCCGGCCGCATGCACGCCTGCGGGCATGACGGCCACACCACCATGCTGCTGGCGGCCGCATGGCATCTGGCGCAGAAGGGCAGCCAGTTCGATGGCACGGTCCATTTCATCTTCCAGCCCGCGGAGGAGATGGGCAAGGCCGGCGCCAAGAAGATGATCCAGGACGGCCTCTTCGACCGCTTCCCGTGCGATGCGGTGTTCGCGCTGCACAACTTCCCGGTCGGCGACGTGGGTCGCTTCGCGGTCAACGAAGGCGCGCTCATGGCGTCAAGCAACACCTACAAGATCACGCTGCGCGGACGCGGCACGCACGCCTCGATGCCGCACACCGGGATCGACCCGGTCGCGGCGGTCATCAACCTCGCGCAACAGCTGCAGACCATCGTGCCGCGCACCATCGCGAGCACCGAGCGCGCGCTGCTCGCGGTCACCCAACTGCAGGGCTCGGATGCGCCGAACGTGATTCCCGATTGGGCCTCGGTGGGCGGCACGGTGCGCACCTTCTCGGTCGAGGCAACCGACAAGATCGAGGCGCGCCTGCGCACCGTGGCCCAAGGCGTGGCTGCCGCACATGAGTGCACCGCCGAGATCGTCTTCAACCGCGCATCGCCGCCTGTCGTCAACCATCCGGCCGAGGCACGCTTCGCGGCAAGTGTGATGCGCGAGGTGGTGGGCGACAACATGGTCACCGACAACTTCCCGGCCGTGATGGGCGCGGAGGACTTCGCTCACATGCTGCAGGTGCGTCCGGGCTGCTATGCCTTCCTGGGCAACGGCGACGGCGATCACCGGCTCGAAGGCCACGGGCCCGGGCCTTGCATCATTCACAACACCTCTTTCGACTTCAACGACGAGATCATCCCGATCGGCGCCAGCTACTTCGTGAAGCTGGTGGAGCGCTGGCTCCCGGTCGGCACCGGTGCATGAGATCCCTCAACGTTCCTCCACTCGACAGGAAAGCCACTTCCCCGATGACGCATCAAACTTCGCGCCGCTCCGTCCTTGCCGCCGCGGGCGCCTTGCTCGCCAGCGGCGCCGTGCCCACCGCATTCGCGCAGCAGCGCGTGATCCACATCGTCGTGCCCTTCGCCACGGGCGCGGTGCAAGACACGGTGGCTCGCGCCATCAGCAATGAGCTCGGTGCGGCGCTCAACGCAGCCATCGTCGTCGACAACCGCGCGGGTGCGGGCGGCACGGTCGGCGCAGCGATCGTTGCCAAGGCCCCTGCCGACGGCAACACGCTGGTGCTGGCTGCGGCAAGCCACCACATCGCGGGCTTCCTCTACAGCAAGCTGGCCTATGACCCGCTGAAGGATTTCGTCGGCGTCGCCAACATCGGCAACGCGGGCTACGCGCTGGCGGTGGGCGGCGGTCTCAATCCCGCGAGCACGGCCGAGTTCATCAAGGAAGTCAAGGCCAACCCCGGCAAGTACAACTACGCCTCCGCCGGCAATGGCAGTGCGACGCACCTCGCGATGGCGTCCTTCCTCGCGAAGGCCGGCCTGCAGATGACGCACATCCCGACCAAGTCCACGGGCGAAGCCGTCAACGAATTGCTCGCCGGCCGCGTGCAGGCGGTGATCTCGTCGAGCATCGGCGTGATCGGCTTCCAGAACGACCCGCGCATGAAGCTGCTGGCATCGACGGGCGAACAGCGCAGCCCCTTCCTGCCGAACCTGCCGACCGTCGCCGAGAGCGGATTGCCGGGCTATTCCTTCGATTCGTGGATCGGCCTGCTCGCACCGGCGGCCACGCCGAAGGCGGAAGTGGAGAAGCTGAATGCGGCGACCAACAAGGTGATGGCCGACCCGGTCATCCAGGAGCGGTTCAAGCGCCTGGGCGTGGAGCCACGCAATCAGAGCCCGGAGGAATTCCAGAAGTTGCTGCGCGCCGACTGGGATGCGATGGGCGTGGTCGTGAAGGCGTCCGGCGCGAAAGTCGACTGACGTCGCGGAGCGGCTTCAGGGCCGCCGCACGTCCAGCTTCTGCCGCGACCAGTACGGCCCGTCGAGGCGGTCGAGACGCACCTCGCCGCCGGTCGACGGCGCGTGCACGAAGCGGTTCTCGCCCACATAGATGCCCGCATGCGTGGGGCGTCCGCCACCGAAGACGACGAGGTCGCCGGTGCGCAGTTCATCGCGCGGGATCGCGTCGCCGAAACCCGCGAGCTGCGCCACGGTTCGCGGCGTCGAAAGGCCTGCGCTTTCACGGTAGACGTAGGCGATGAGCCCGCTGCAATCAAAACCGCCATCGACCGTGTTGCCGCCATAGCGGTACGGCGTGCCGACCAGGCCCATCGCGTGGATCGCCGCATCGCGCGATTGCTCGGCGGACAAGATCGGTGGCCGCGCGCTGCGCATCGTGGACTTCGGCGAACTGGCGCAAGCGGCCAGCACGAGGCAGATGCAGAGGGCGATCGCGGTGCGCAGGTTCAGCATGGGCGCGATGGTAATGCTGCTCGGGAACACGCCACTCGATCACAATCCGTCCTCCTGCACCATTTCGCACATCCGGAGAATTCCATGACCGAGCCCACGCTGCTGAAGGACGAGTACGCAGCGCTCCACAACGAAGCCAACGCCTGCATGGCCGAACTGGCCTTGCTCGAACGGGGCTGCATCTTCAGCGCGGCGATCGTCTTCGCCTGGGTCGCGACCAACTCGCAGTCGCTGGTCGGTTTCAGCGGATTGGTGTGGGCCGTGCCCCTGGCGATCGCCGTGCTCGGAAGCCTGAAGGCGCTGGCCATCGGCAGGCACATCTCCGCAGTCGGGCGGTCCCTCAAGGAAATCGAGACTCAGCTCTACGGCAATGTCGACCGGTCGCCCAGGCAATTCGCCCGCCGCTGGCGCGCGCGCAGATGGGCATCGGCTGCGGCATGGCTTCTGTTCATCGGGATCACCGTAGCCGGCGGCGCACTTGGCTATCTGCAGTTCCGCACGGAGTGTCCCGGCCCGCTGGTAAACGCCTGCGGCAAGGACGATAGCGACGACGACCAGGACGAGTCGAGCTTCAAGCCAGGTTCGCATTCGTCCGGAACCCGGTGGCTGGCCGGATAGCCGAATGTCCGCATCCGCCGTTGGCGCCGCACCGCGCACCGCCTATCGCACGTGGCCTGCGACGCTGGCCATCCTCGTCGCGATCACGGTCTATGTGGGCGGTCTGCAGCTCTGGGACCGTCTCACCCTCAGTACGCGGCTGCTGCCCGAAGGGGAACCGGTGCTCGTGGGGCAGGCGCGCTTCGTTCCCGCCGAAGGATGGCTGATGAACGTGTCGCGATCGCGGCCGGGCCAGAGGCTCGTGCTCTTCAAGAACGGGCACACCTTCTCGGTCACGACTTCGCGCTGGCTGGGTGGCCCCGAGGGCCCGCTGGAGCGCCAGCAACGCCTGATCGAGCGCGGACAGCATCTGCATGTAGAAGGCGACGTGTCCAAGTTCCTCACCGACTGGGGTCTTGAAGGCACGACCTTCGCCTACTACGGCCCCAAGCTCAGCGGCCGCTTCTGGTTGATGGTCGATCCCGCGCGGGCCTCGGTGGTGCAGGTGGACTTCTACGGCCCGAACGACAACGCCGCAAGTGCCGCAGAGGCGCTGGACGACGCCCGGCACATGCTCGCTTCCATGGACCTCGAAGCATCGTGAGCCAGACCGCCACGTCGAGCCCCCTGCCGCTGGCGCCACCCGATCTCGACCTCACGGGCATCGACCCTTTCTTCCAGCCGACCCGCGCCTCCTTCTGGCTGCTCGTGGTGCTGCTGCTCAACGGACTATTCTCGATCGGACAGTTGTTTGCCTCGGGCTTTCGGGTGGTGCCGATCGCAGCGCTGCTCGGCCTGCTTGTCTGGGCGCTCTACACGCTCGGCTTCGTCGCGGTGTTCCGGGCGATGGACCTGCTCGACCAACATCCGCCCGCAGGCTACGTGCTCGCCTTTGCCTGGGGTGGCCTGGGTGCGGCGCATCTCTCCGCGCCTGCCAACAGGGCCATCCAGAGCCTGGCGGCCAAGCTCGTCTCGCCCGAATTCGTGGCCGTCTGGGGCCCGGCGCTGGCCGGCCCGATCACCGAGGAATTTCTCAAGCTGATGGGCGTGATCCTGCTCATCCTGACGGCGCGCAACCAGTTCCGCACGGAACTCTCCGTTCTCATCGTCGGGGCCATGACGGGGCTGGGCTTCCAGGTGGTGGAGAACCTGAACTACACCGTGCGATCGGCCATCACCTTTCCGTCGGACAGCCAGGTGCAGCCGGTTCTCTACGATCTGGTCACGCGCGGTGTGTTGAGCGGCCTGTGGACGCATGCGGCCTATACCGCGGTGGCTTCCTACGGCATCGCCCTGTTCCTGTTTCGTCGCGACCGCACGCGCGCCGAGCGCATCGGCATGGCAGTGCTGTGCTTTGCGCTCGCATGGGCCATGCACTTCGTCTGGAATTCGCCGTGGATGGAAGACTGGTTCAGCGACGACTTCGCGGGCCTGGCGCTGCTTCTGCTGGCCAAGGGCCTGCCCGTGCTGCTCGCGGTGGCGCTGATCTGGCACGCAGGCACCCGCGAGACCGGCGCCTATCTGCATGCGCTGGCCGCGGCACTCGTGCCCGAGCGCGAATTGCTGCGCGATGACGAATGGCTGCGCCTCGGGTCACCGCTCGATCGCTGGCGCGTGCGACGCGAAATGGGCCAGGCCTACGGCCGGCGCGCGCGGCGTCTGAAGATGCATCTGCAGCGCGAACAATTGCGCCTGGTGCTCAAGGCCGGCATGTACGGCAGAGGTCCGCGCACCGCGCGGCACGAGCGGAACATCCACCGTCTCAGGACCAAGCTCGACGCGATTACGCAGTCCGCCGTGCCCGCCTAGGCGCGGCCGGCGGCTTGGCGGCAACCACCTGGATCGGCCCTCGCTGTTCCCCTGCACGCGCCGTGCGCATCAAGAGGCTTTCCGTCGAGGTCACGCCGACGATGCGCGCGAGTTGCTTGCTGGTGCTGATGTATGCATGGCCGATGCGGCTGTCGAAGTAGAGCGAATCGCCGCGCCCCAGCCGCACGACTTCTCCCGTGTCGAAATGCACCTCGATCGTGCCCGAGAGCACGTACGCGAACTCTTCACCGTCGTGGCGCGCGAAATCCTCGGGTCCATCGATGCGCCGCGCGTGCACCGTGCCGATCACCGGGCTCATGAGCTTGCCGGTGGCGGTCGTGCCGAGAAACTCATACGCAAACGAAAGGCCCCGGTAGACGACTCCCTTGCCGGATCGCGTCACGACGGGCGCCTGCAGCGCAGAGGTCTTCACGCCTTCGCCCGCGAACATGGCGTTCATGTCCATCTTCAGTGCGTGGCCGAGCGCTGCGAAGTTCTCGTAGCCCAGCGCCAGCTGGCCGCGCTCGGCGCGCGAAATCGTCGGCACCGAAACGCCTGAGAGTTCCGACAACTGCTGCAGCGTCCAGCCCAGGCTCTTGCGGGCACTTCGCAATCGGCGGCCGAAAGTCTCTCTGTCCAGCAACTGGCCCTCGGGCTGCGCTGCCTCGCTCTCGCGCGGCTTCATGGGTTCATCCTTGATCTCCTGTGTGTCTCAGCGGGCCTGCCCAACGGGGATTCTGCCAGCCGGCGCCGCCGATCATGCGCCTTCCTGGCCTGGATTTTGCGTTCATGCAAATTGCGAATCTGCAAATTCCCCAATGGGAGGCGCTGGGTGTTTTCCCTGAAACCGGGCTTGATTTTTTGCGTATCCGCAAATTCTTCCATACACTCCGCTTCGACTTGACCGACCCTTCTTTCCGAACCATGACTTCCGAGACCGCCGCCATCCAAGCCGACTTCCTCGTGATCGGCGCGGGCATCGCGGGCGCATCCGTTGCGCACTGGCTTGCACCGCATGGGCGCACCATCGTGCTCGAGCGCGAATCACAGCCCGGCTATCACTCGACCGGGCGTTCGGCGGCCCTCTTCATGGAAAGCTACGGCACCGAGCAAGTGCGCGCGCTGACCCTGGCCAGCCGCGCATTCTTCGAATCACCACCAGCGGGCTTCACCGAACACCCGCTGCTGACGCCGCGCGGCGCGATGATGGTCGGCACGCCCGAGCAGAGCGCCGAGCTCGACGCGCACTGGGAAGTGCTCAGTGCGATGTCGCCACGCGCACGTCGCCTATCGCCCGCCGAAGCCTGCGAACTCGTTCCCGCGCTGAAGGCCGAGTTGCTGCACGGCGCGGTCTACGAACCGGATGCCGCCGACATGGACGTGCACGCAATCCATCAGGGCTATCTGCGCGGCATGCGACGCGCAGGCGGCACGCTGGTGTGCGATGCCGACGTGTCGCAGATGCGGCGCGTGGGCGGCCGCTGGCAAGTCACCGCAGGCGGTGCGACCTACGAAGCCCCGGTGGTGCTCAACGCGGCGGGCGCATGGTGCGACGTGATCGGGCAACTGGCCGGCGCGCAGCCGCTGGGCCTTCAGCCCTGCCGACGCTCGGCATTCATCTTTGCCGGTACTCCCGGGCAGGACCACACCCATTGGCCCATGGTGCATGGCGCCACCGAAGACTGGTACATCAAGCCCGATGCCGGCATGTTGCTGGGATCGCCCGCCAACGCGGACCCAGTCGATCCACAGGACATCCAGCCGGAAGAACTGGACATCGCCCTGGCCATCCACCGCATCGAGGAAATGACCACGCTGCAGATCCGCCGGCCCACGCGCACCTGGGCCGGGCTGCGTTCCTTCGTGGGCGACGGCAATCTCGTCGGCGGCTTCGACGACCAGGTGGAAGGCTTCTTCTGGATCGCCGCGCAAGGCGGCTATGGCATCCAGACTTCCGCCGCGATGGGCGAGACCTGCGCTGCACTCGCGCGCGGACTGCCCGTGCCACCACACCCTTCCTCGTTCGGCCTGACCGCCGAGATGCTGAGCCCGCGACGCCTGCGCGCGCAGGACGTCGTCGCAAGCTGATCCCATTTGCCATTCGCCACAGGAGTACTCGCCGTGCGTGTCTTCAGCGCTTCACTCGCCACCGAAACCAACACCTTCGGCCCGATGCCGACTGGGCTTGCGTCATTTCGTGATCGCGGCTACTTCCCGGCCGGGAAGCATCCCGATGCGATGACGCTGTTCTCCGGCCCGCTGTGGGCCGCGCGCCTGCGTGGGAAGGAAGCGGGCTGGACGCTCATCGAGGGCATGGTCGCCGCAGCCCAGCCCAGCGGCATCACGACGCGTCACGCCTACGAGTCCCTGCGCGACGAGTTGCTGCGCGACCTGAAGGCCGCCCTGCCCGTTGATGTGGTGCTGCTCGGCCTGCACGGCGCCATGGTGGCCGACGGCTACGACGATTGCGAAGGCGACCTGCTGCAGCGCGTGCGCGCGCTGGTCGGCCCCGACACCGTCATCGGTGCGGAACTCGATCCGCACTGCCATCTCACGCCCGAGATGGTGAAGAACGCCAACATGCTCATCACGTTCAAGGAGTACCCGCACACCGACGTGCTCGAGCGCGGCCTGGAGCTGGTGGACCTCTGCGTGGCCACTGCGCAGAAGAAGATCAGCCCCGTAGCAGCCGTGGTCGACACCGGCCTGATCGTCACGGTGCACACCTCGCGCGAACCTGCGCGCGGCTTCGTGCAGCGCATGCAGTCGCTCGAAGGCAAGGACGGCGTGCTCTCCATCTCGCTGGCGCATGGCTTCAGCTGGGGCGACGTGCCCGGCATGGGCACCAAGATGCTGGTCTACACCGACCGCAATGTCGATCAGGCGCAAGCCCTGGCACGCCAGCTCGCCGACGAGGTGATCGGCATGCGCGACGCGCTCACGGTGAACTACCCCGCCATCGATGTCGCGCTCGACGAGGCGATGGCCTTCAAGGGCGGCCCGGTGGTCATGGCCGACGGCGCCGACAACGCCGGCGGCGGCGCAGCGAGCGATTCGACCTTCGTGCTGCAGCGCATGGTCGAACGCGGCATCACCAACGCCGCGCTCGGCCCGCTGTGGGATCCGATCGCCGTGCGGATCGCCTTCGACGCCGGCGAAGGTGCGCGCCTGCGGATGCGCATCGGCGGCAAGATCAGTCCGCTGTCGGGCCAGCCGCTGGATCTCGACTGCACCGTCAAGGCGCTCAAGCCCGGCATGGTGATGACCGGCCTCGCAGGCACGCCCACGCCGATGGGCGATTGCGCCCTCATCGAAGTCGCAGGCATCGAGATCGTGCTGATCACGCTGCGCAATCAAGCGATGGGCACCGACCTCTTCACGCAACTCGGCTGCGACCTGGCGTCGAAGCAGCTCATCGTGGTGAAGTCCTCGCAGCACTTCTACGCATCCTTCTCCAAGGTGGGCAAGCATGTGATCTACGTCGCCGCGCCGGGCTCGGTGACGCTCGACCTCAACACCCTGCCCTACCAGAAGATCCAGCGCCCGAAGTGGCCGATGGACGCACTCGCCGCCTGACACGCAGTTCTTTTCTCTCCCTTGTGACGAACCTTCACGGAGTTCCGACGATGAAACGACGCACCCTTGCTGCCCTGGCTGCCTTTGGCGCAATCACGCTGGGCATCCTCAGCCCCACCGCGATGGCCCAGGCGCCAGCGAAGACCCTTCGTGTGGTGGCGCATGCCGACCTGAAGATCCTCGACCCGACCTTCACCACGGCCTACATCTCGCGCAACTTCGGGTACATGGTCTACGACACCCTGTTCTCGCAGGACACCACCGGCAAGCCCCAGCCGCAGATGGTGGAGAAGTACACCCAGTCGCCCGACGGCAAGCAGTGGAGCTTCACGCTGCGCCCGGGCCTGAAGTTCTCGGACGGCTCGCCGGTCACGTCCACGGACGTCATCGCATCGATGCAGCGCTGGACCAGCCGCGACAGCCTCGGCCGTGCGATGGCCGCGAACGGCACTGAATGGAAGGCGGTCGACGCCCGCACCTTCACGCTGACGCTCGCACAGCCCTTCGGCATGGTGCTGGAAGCGCTCTCCAAGCCTTCCGGCTACCCGGCTTTCATCCTTCCCGAGAAGCTGGCCAAGCTGCCTGCCACCGCGCCGATGACCGAAGTGCTGGGCTCCGGCCCCTACGTCTTCAAGCGTGACGAGTGGGTGCCGGGGAACAAGGCGGTGTTCGTGCGCAACACGCAATACGCGCCGCGCACCGAGGCCGTCAATGGCCTTTCCGGTAGCAAGAAGAGCAACTTCGATCGCGTGGAGTGGCTCTACCTGCCCGACGCAAACAGCGCGGTAGCCGCCCTGCAGCGTGGCGAAGTGGACCTGATCGAACAGCTGCCGCCCGACTACATCGCTCCGCTGCGCGCCGACAGCAAGATCAAGGTCGGCAGCGGCGGCAACTACCAGGCCTTCCTGGTGCTCAACCAGTTGCACGCACCTTTCGACAACATCAAGGCCCGCCAGGCCTTCCAGATGGCGGTGAACCAGGAGCGATTCGTCGCCGCGATGGGCTATCCGGCTGACATGCGCATGGCCTACTGCCACACCTACTTCATCTGCGGCAGCCCCAACGACACCGCGGCGGGCTCGCAGGGCCACGCCAAGCCGGACCTCGCGAAGGCCAAGGCGCTGCTGGCCGAGTCCGGCTACAAGGGCGAGAAGGTGGTGCTGCTGGTGCCGACCGATGTGACCTACCTCAATGCACTCGCCCTGATGGCCGCGCAGACGCTGCGCAGCATCGGCGTGAACGTGGACATGCAGTCAATGGACTGGGCCTCGATCGGTGCCCGTCGCGCCAAGCGTGACGCGCCATCCGCCGGCGGCTGGAATGTGTACGTGACCGTTGCCGGCGAGTTCGATGCCAACTCGCCGATCACCAACGCCTACCTGAGCCCTGCCTGCGGCAACTCCCTGCCCGGCTGGCCGTGCGACAAGGAACTCGACGCCTTGCGCGCCGCGTGGCTGCAAGCGAGCGATGCATCGCAGCGCAAGCCGCGCCTCGACGCCTTCCAGACTCGCGCCTTCGAAGCCGTGCCCTACATCAACGCGGGCCAGTACTCCGCCGTCTATGCCGCGCGCGCCGACCTCAAGGGCCTCGACAAGCTCTGGGGTGGCATGCCGCTGGTCTGGGCGCTGGACAAGTAAGCCCTCCTGCAAGCGTCGTCCATGGGCTACATCCTGCGTCGCCTCGTCGCCACCCTGCCTGTCATGGCGGTGGTGGCGGTGGTGGTCTTCCTGCTGATCCATCTGTCGCCGGGCGATCCGGCTGCGCTCATCGCGGGCGACCTTGCCACCGAGGACGACATCCGTCACCTGCGCGAGGCTCTGGGGCTGAACCTGCCGATCTGGCAGCAGTTCCTGATCTGGATCGGCAAGCTGGCGACGGGTGACCTGGGCACGTCGATCTTCACGCAGGTCTCGGTGACCACGCTGCTCGCGCAGCGCGTCGAGCCCACGCTGGCGATCGCGCTGGTGACGATGCTCTTCACGATCCTGATCGCCATTCCGCTGGGCACGCTGGCAGCGTATCGCGCGGGGAGTTGGGTCGATCGGCTGGTGATGCTGTTCGCGGTGCTTGCGTTCTCGGTGCCGGCATTCCTGGTGGGCTACCTGTTGGTCTACGCCTTTGCCATCCAACTGCCGTGGTTCCCGGTGCAAGGCTATGTCCGCATCAGCGATGGCGTGGGCCCGTGGCTGCGCAGCATCGTGCTGCCGTGCGTCAATCTCGCGCTGGTCTACATCGCACTGGTGACGCGAATGACGCGTGCGACGGTGATGGAAGTGCTTCACGAGGACTACATCCGCACCGCGCGAGCCAAGGGCTTGGGTGTGCTTCCCGTGCTCGGCCATGCACTTCGCAACGCAGCCGTGCCCATTGCAACGACGGTGGGCGTTGGCATTGCGCTGCTCATTGGCGGCGTGGTCGTGACGGAGACCGTGTTCGCCATTCCGGGTGTGGGGCGGTTGGTGGTCGATTCGGTGCAGCGTCACGACTATCCGGTGATTCAGAGCGTTCTGCTGCTCTCTGCTGGTGTGTATGTCGTGATCAATCTGCTGATCGACCTGAGCTATCGGCTCTTTGATCCGCGTATCCGGTACTGAGATGAAGCACCCCGGAATGCACGATCGAGAGCGGGGGCGGGATCGCGCCGACGGCGTACTCTGCTCCGCGAATGTCCCCCGGCCTTCGGCCTCCTCCTTTATTTCGCTGCGCAGAGCACACCATCGTCACGATCCTTCACGGCGGTTGTTGATCCTCTGACACGACGCAAAACACGATGTCCGCCGTCCCCCTCCCAAAGACCGCACCACCGAGCGACGATTCGGTGTTCGTGCCCCCCCGCTGGCGCTGGGTGCGCAAGCATCCGACGCTCATCATCGGCGCCCTTCTGCTGTTGATCGTTGCAGCGATCGCATTGGCAGCGCCGTGGATCGCGACGCATGATCCGCAGGACATCGATCCACTCGCTCGCATGCAGGCGCCGTCGTCCGAACACTGGTTCGGCACCGATGCACTTGGGCGCGATGTGTTCAGCCGCACTGTCTGGGGAGGACGCGTCTCGTTGATCGTCGGCATCAGCGTTGCGGTGGTTTCCACGATCCTTGGCGTGATCCTCGGGCTGGCGGCTGGCTTCGTTCGGCGCATCGACGGGTTTGTCATGCGCATCATGGACGGGCTGATGGCGATTCCCGGCATCCTGCTGGCCATTGCGCTGATGGCCGTCACCCGCGCCAGTCTTACGACGGTGATCGTCGCGATCATCGTGCCGGAGGTGCCGCGCGTGGTGCGGCTGGTGCGGTCGCTTGCGCTCACGTTGCGCGAACAGCTCTACGTCGAAGCTGCGCATGCCGTGGGCACACGGCTGCCGGTGATCCTGCTTCGCCACGTTCTGCCGAACATGGTTGCGCCGCTGGTGGTGCAGGCCACGTTCATCGCTGCATCGGCGGTGCTGATCGAAGCTGCTCTGTCCTTTCTCGGCGTTGGCGTTCCGCCCACCACGCCCAGTTGGGGAAACATGATGGCCGAGGGCCGCAACTTCGTCGCCGTGGCCTTCCACATCATCCTGTACCCCGGGATGCTGCTGGCTGCGACGGTGCTCGCGATCAACCTGCTCGGCGACGGCCTGCGCGATGCGCTGGACCCGCGTCTCGCGCGTCAACTCTGAAGCGGAGGCACTTCGGATGAACAGCATGGACAAAGCCAATGGCGGGGTGCTGCTGGAGGTGGACAACCTCTACACCCGCTTCGACACGCTCGACGGCCCAGCCCGCGCAGTGGACGGCGTTTCCTACACCGTCCGCGCCGGAGAGACGCTTGGCGTGGTCGGCGAATCGGGCTGCGGCAAGAGCGTCACGGCGATGTCGATCATGCGTCTCTTGCCCACGCCGCCTGCGCGCCTCTATGGCGCCGTTCGACTCAAGGGCACCGATCTGCTTTCGCTCAGCGAAGCGGAGATGCGCACCATTCGCGGCAATCGCATCTCGATGATCTTCCAGGAGCCGATGACCTCGCTCAACCCGGTGCTCACGGTGGGACGGCAGATCGCGGAGACGGTTCGTCTGCATCAGAAGGCGAGCCGCGGCGAGGCCATGGCGCGCGCGGTGGAGATGCTGCGGCTGGTGCAGATCCCCGAACCGGAGCGCCGCGCGAAGGAATACCCGCACCAGCTTTCCGGTGGCATGCGCCAGCGCGTGATGATCGCGCTCGCGCTGGCCTGCAACCCCGAAGTGTTGATCGCCGACGAACCCACGACGGCGCTGGACGTGACCATCCAGGCGCAGATCCTCGACCTGATCAAGCGCCTGCAGAAGGAGCTGGGGATGGGCGTGGTCATGATCACGCACGACCTGGGCGTGGTGGCTGAGAGCTGCGACAAGGTGGTCGTGATGTATGCCGGCCGCAAGGTGGAGGAAGCCGACGTGCAGGAGCTCTTCGACCGCCCGCTGCATCCCTACACGCGCGCGCTGATGGCTTCGATGCCTTCGATGAACACGCGCAGTCCGCGGCTGACCGAGATTCCGGGCCTCGTGCCTTCTCCACTGGAGCCCCGCCGCGGCTGCGCCTTCGCCGCACGCTGCAGCCTCGCCAACGCGCGCTGCACCGCGGAGATCCCAAGCCTGACGGAACAAGGCCACGGCCATGGCGTCGCGTGCTTCGCCGTCGAAGAAGGTCGATACGCCCCATCCACGCTGGAGGCAGCAAGCGCATGACCGCCACGAACACACTGCTTCGCGTCGAAGGGCTGCGCAAGCACTACACCAGCCCGCGACGCTGGCTTTCGCGCCCGCAACCTGCCGTTCAGGCGGTCGACGATGTCTCCTTCACCGTGGCACGTGGCGAGACGCTGTCGCTGGTCGGCGAATCGGGCTGCGGCAAGACGACGACGGCCAAGTCCGTGATGCGCCTGATCGAACCGACCTCCGGCTCGGTGCTGCTTGACGGAGAGGATCTGCTCAAGCTCAGTCCTGCGCAAATGCGCCAGCGTCGGCGTGACGTGCAGATCATCTTCCAGGACCCGTACGCGTCGCTCAGCCCACGCCTGAAGGCCGGCGAGATCGTGGCCGAGCCGCTGAAGAACTTCGGCAACCAGTCGGCTGCAGAGCGTCGCGAACGCGTGCAGTGGTTGTTCAGCAAGGTGGGCCTGCGGCCCGAGGCGATCGACAAGTACCCGCATGAGTTCTCGGGCGGGCAGCGGCAGCGGCTGGGCATCGCCCGCGCGCTGGCCATGCAGCCCAAGCTCATCGTCTGCGACGAACCGGTGTCGGCGCTCGATGTCTCGGTGCAGGCGCAGGTGGTCAATCTCTTGATGGACCTGCAGGCCGAGTTCGGCATCGCCTATATCTTCGTCGCGCACGACCTCTCGGTGGTGCGCCACATCAGCCATCGTGTGGCCGTGATGTACCTCGGCCGCATCGTCGAGCTGGCGGATCGCGATACGTTGTTCAACGCGCCGCGCCATCCCTACACGCAGATCCTGCTGTCGGCGGTGCCCGTGCCCAATCCGCGCTCGCCTGCGCAGCGCATGCTGCTGCAGGGCGATCCGCCAAGCCCCGCCAATCCACCTTCCGGCTGTCGCTTCCACACGCGCTGCCCGCTGGCCCAACCCGTCTGCAAGGAGCAGGCGCCGCCGTTGTCGGTGCGTGCAGCCACTGCCGGCACCGACGGCAGGCAGGAGCACTGGGTCGCCTGCCACTTCCGTTGAACGGCACTGCCGTCTGTCTTGCCTCAGGAGTCAACCATGAAAACCAAACACCATGACCTGCTGATCCGCGGCGGCACCGTGATCGACGGAACGCGCGCCCCTCGCTTCGATGCCGATGTGGCCGTGCGCGACGGGCGCATCAGCGCGATCGGCAACCTCCGCGATCACACTGCCGACACCGTGATCGAAGCCGGCGGCCGCATCGTCGCGCCGGGCTTTATCGATTCGCACACACACGACGACCAGGCAGTGCTGTCGCAGGCGACGATGCCCTTCAAGGTCTCGCAGGGCGTGACGACCGTCATCGCAGGCAACTGCGGCATCAGCGCCGCGCCGCTGCGCTCCGAGATGGAATTGCCCATGCCGCTGAGCCTGCTGGACATGCCCGCGAAAGACCGCTTCACCACCTTCCGCGCCTACCTCGACGCGTTGCGCGCACAACCCTCGTCGGTCAACGTGGCGGCGATGGTGGGACATTCCACGCTGCGTGCGGTCACCATGGACTCGACCGATCGCGAGGCCACGCCCGAAGAGATCGCGGTCATGCAGACGCTGGTGGAAGAGGCGATGGAAGCCGGCGCCATCGGTCTTTCGACCGGCACCTTCTACCCGCCCGCGGCCAAGGCCACGACCGAGGAGATCATCGAAGTCAGCCGACCGCTCAGTGCACGCAACGCGCTCTACGTCACGCACATGCGCGACGAAGCGGATCAGGTGATGGAGGCGCTGGACGAGACCTTTCGCATTGGTCGCGAGCTGGGCGTGCCGGTGGTGGTCTCGCATCACAAGGTGCAGAACACGCAGAACTTCGGCAGGTCGCAGACCACGCTTCCGCACATCCGCGAAGCGATGAAGAACCAGCGCGTCTGCTTAGATTGCTACCCCTACACCGCCGGCTCGACCATGATCCGCCCGGATCGCGGCATGCTCGACTGCCGCGTGCTGATCGCCGACAGCCAGCCGCACCCCGAATGCGCGGGCCGCGACCTCGACGACATCGCGCGCGAATGGGGCGTCGACAAGGTCGAGGCATCGCGCCGTCTCCAGCCGGGAAGCGCGATCTACTTCCTGATGGACGAGAACGACGTGCAGCGCATCCTCGCCTTCGACGAAACCATGATCGGCTCCGACGGCATTCCACTGGGCGAGAAGCCGCATCCGCGCCTGTGGGGCACCTTCCCGCGCGTGCTGGGGCACTACAGCCGCGACGTCGGGCTGTTCCCGCTGGAGACTGCCGTCTGGAAGATGACCGGGCTCACCGCGCGCAACTTCGGGCTGCATGAACGCGGCACGCTCCAGGTTGGGCATCACGCCGACATCGTCGTGTTCGACGCGGCGACGATCCGCGATTCCGCGAGCTATGAATCCCCGAAGACGCCGGCCGAAGGCATCGATGCCGTCATCGTCAATGGCCTCGTGACCTGGCGGCACGGCGCGCACACCGGGGCACGCAACGGGCAGGTCATCACCCGCCAAACCCCCAACCAGCAACAAGGCGCACAGGCATGAACATCGAACGCATCCCCTCTCCCCTGCCGGTCCCGTTCTCCAAGGCCGTCCGTGCCGGCGGCTTCCTGTTCCTGTCGGGCGTGCTGGCCATGGACGCGCAGGGCGGCATCATCGAAGGCGATGTGCAGGTGCAAGCCCGCGCCGTCCTGGAGCGCATCGCCCAGACCCTGAAGGAATGCGGCACCAGCATGGCCAGCGTGGTGCGCGCCACCATCTGGCTCGCGGACCTGGGCGACTTCGCCGCGTTCAACGAAGAGTATGCAAAGCACTTCCCGGATGGCCTGCCTTCACGCTCGTGCGTGCAGTCCGTGCTCTACAAGGGGGCGAAGGTCGAGATCGAGGTGCAGGCTCTGGACGTTCCCCGCCTTGGGTAGAGCAACTAGGAGCTCGCAACCACCGCGATGCCGCGGATCTGCCCGGCTTTCGCTTCAGTCGCAGGACGCGGATAGCGACCCGGCGAGAAGCGGTGCATCAGTTCCGCCTCACGTCCACGCGCCAGCGCGAGGTTCGCGAGCTTCACGTGGCCGTAGCCGCGGATTGTCATCGGCACCGCGACGATCTGCGCCGCGAGCTTTTGGTTATCGGCCGACAGTTCGCCCATCAACTCGTCGAGTCGCGCTTCGAACTGGCTGATCAGCGAGCGCTCCAGGCGGCGCTCTTCGGTATGGCCGAACACATCGAAGGTCGTGCCGCGCAGGCGCTTGCCGAGCGCGAGCCACTTCATGGCCGGCAACATCCATGCACCGAGGCGGATCTTGGCTGGCGCCTGTCCGTTCTTCGGCCGTGAGAGCAATGGCGGAGCCATGTAGAACTCGAGCTTCACATCGCCTTCGAACTGCTCGGCGAGCTTTTCGCGGAAGCTGCCATCGCTGTAGAGGCGCGCGACTTCGTACTCATCCTTGTAGCTCATGAGCTTGAGCAGGCTGCGCGCGGCATTGCGCGAAACCGGCAATGAACGGTCACCACCTGCGATCGCCGCTTCGCGCTGCTGCATGGCGCGCACACGGGTCTCGAAGCGTTGTGCCCACGACGCGTTCTGGAAACCGGTGAGATGCGCACGCGCACGCGCGATCAGCGCATCCAGCGACTCATCGACGCTGTCGCCCGAGGTCGCGCCACGCAGCGCTTCGACTGCCTGCGGCGCACCGGCCGCGAGCCGGCCGAGCGAGAAGGCCATGAGGTTCGACTTGACCGCGACCCCATTGAGTTCAATCGCGCGCGTCAGGGCCTCCAGGCTCAGGGGGATCAAGCCGCGCTGCCATGCGTAGCCGGTCGCGAGGATGTTCGAAGCCAGCGTGTCGCCGAGGAACTCTTCCGCCATCGTCTGCGCATCGAAGGTCTCGACCTGGTCGCGGCCTGCGACGAAGCGCATCTTTTCCAGCAGCAGCTCGACCTTGAGGTCCGCATCAGGATTGCGCAGCGATTCGGCCACCGGGATCTCGTGCGTGTTCGCTAGGATGCGCGTGCGGCCGTGGCGCACCGTCTGCAGTGCATCGGCCGATGCACCGACGACGAAGTCACAGGCGAGGATCGCGTCGGCCTGCTGCGTGTCGATGCGCACCTGGTTGAGCCGCGCGGGCGTGTCGGCGAGGCGCACGAAGCTCAGCACCGCGCCGCCCTTCTGCGCAAAGCCCATGAAGTCGAGCACGCTGGCCGACTTGCCTTCGAGGTGCGCAGCCATCGCGATCACCGCGCCGACCGTCACGACGCCGGTGCCGCCGACGCCGGTGACCAGCAGGTCATAGGGTGCATCCCAGACGTGCGCTGTCGGGCGCGGCAACGCAGCGACATGCTGCAGGAAGGCATCCTGCCCGGAAGCAAGCGCGCCGCTCTTCTTGCGCAGCGCTCCGCCGGTCACGCCGACGAAGCTCGGGCAGAAGCCCTTGGCGCACGAATAGTCCTTGTTGCAGCTCGTCTGGTCGATCTTGCGTTTGCGCCCGAGGTCGGTCTCATGGGGCAGAACCGCGACGCAGTTGCTCTGCACGCTGCAATCGCCGCAGCCTTCGCACACTGCCTCGTTGATGAAGAGCCGCTTGGCCGGGTCGACCATCTCGCCCTTCTTGCGACGGCGGCGCTTCTCGGCCGCACAGGTCTGTTCGTAGATGAGCACGGTCACGCCGGGCACTTCGCGCAGGCGTCGCTGCACCGCGTCGAGCTCGGCGCGATCGTGGAACTCGGTGTCGGCCGGAAAGCGGTTCTTGATCGCGTCGTACTTGTCGATCGCATCGCTGACCACCACCACCTGCTTCACGCCTTCGGACTCGACCTGCCGCGCGATCGCATCGACGCTGATGATGCCGTCCACCGGCTGGCCGCCGGTCATTGCGACCGCGTCGTTGAAGAGGATCTTGTAGGTGATCGTGGCCTTGGCCGCGACCGCCTGCCGGATCGCAAGATAGCCCGAGTGGTAGTAAGTGCCGTCGCCGAGGTTCTGGAACACATGCGGCGTGCGCGTGAACATCGAGTGCGAGACCCAGTCGACACCCTCGCCGCCCATCTGGATCAGGCCCGCGGTGCTGCGGTCCATCCAGTTGGCCATGAAGTGGCAGCCGATGCCGGCGCGCGCGGTCGAGCCTTCGGGCACCTTGGTGCTGGTGTTGTGCGGGCAGCCGGCGCAGAAGTACGGCAGGCGCTTCACGCTGTCGCCGTCGTTGCTCAGCAGCTCGGGCACGGTGAAGTCGCGCACATGCTGGAAGTGGTTGCCCAGCTCGCCGTTGTCCGGGAAGTGTTCCGACAGCCAATGCGCCACCAATTCGATCAGGCGCGAAGGTCGCAACTCGCCGAGCGCCGACACCAGCGGCTTGCCGTCGCGGTCGTGCTTGCCGACCAGCGCCGGCCGCGCATCGGGCGGCGCGTTGTAGAACAGATCGCGCAGCTGCGTCTCGACGATCGCGCCCTTCTCTTCGACGATCAGGATCTCCTGGAGCCCCTCGGCAAAGGCCTTCATGCGGGTCTGCTCGATCGGGAAGCTCAGGCCCACCTTGTAGAGCCGCACGCCGACGCGCGCGAGGCTCTCGGGCGTGACTTCGAGGCGGCGCAGCACTTCCATCAGGTCGTAGTGCGCCTTGCCGCAGGTAACGATGCCGACCTTGGCTTTCGGGCTCTCGATCACATGGCGGTCGATGCTGTTCACGCGCGAGAAGGCAGCGACGGCTTCGAGCTTGTCCGCGAGCCGCGATTCGATGCGCAGCGACGGCAGGTCAGGCCAGCGGTAGTGCAGGCCATCGGCCGGCGCGCGATGGCCGGTGGCGGCGCGCACGGTGTCTGCATCTGCCCAGGTGGCGATGCGCGAATCGATCAGGTCGAGGTCCACGGTGCCGGCGCTTTCGACCACTTCCGACAGCGCGGCCATGCCGACCCACGCACCCGAGTAGCGCGAGAGCTCGTAGCCGTACAGGCCGAACTCGAGGTACTCGGCAACGCTGGCCGGCTGCACGATCGGCATGCTCCACGCGGCGAAGGCGTGGTCGCTCTGGTGCGGCATCGACGACGACACGCAGCCGTGGTCGTCGCCCGCCACCACGAGCACGCCGCCGTGCGGCGATGAGCCATAGGCGTTGCCATGCTTGAGCGCATCGCCCGCGCGGTCCACGCCAGGGCCCTTGCCGTACCACATGGCGAAGACGCCATCGACGGTGCGCTCCGGGTCGGATTCCACGCGCTGCGTGCCGAGCACTTGCGTGGCGCCCAGTTCTTCGTTGATCGCGGGCACGAAGCGGATGCCGGCTTCCTTGAATGCCGGGCCGGCCTTCCAGATCGCCTGGTCGACCATGCCGAGCGGCGATCCGCGGTAGCCGCTGACGAAGCCCTGCGTGTTGAAGCCGCGGGCTGCGTCGCGCTGGCGCTGCATCAACAGGATGCGGACGAGCGCCTGCGTGCCGGTTAAAAAGATGGCGCCCGAGCGTGCCCAGAGGCTGTCGGAAAGCTGGTAGTCGGGGCGCCGGATCGTGGGGGAATTCGTTGTCGAGCTCATCCGAGGATTGTTCTTCTCGGCGCTGAGTAATATTCTCTCAATTGCACCCGAACAGACCCTCATAGCGAGAACTTCATTCTCCAATCAAGCCATGAACGACGATTCCATTCCTCTTGACCACTATTCGATGCAGATCCTGCTCGAACTGCAGCGCGACGCCCGCCAGACGGTGCAGCAGATCGCCGACAAGATCGGTCTCTCATCCACCCCCTGCTGGCGCCGCATCAAGGAGATGGAAGCTGCGGGCGTGATTCGCGGCTACACGGTGGTGATCGATCGCGAGAAGGTCGGCCTCAACCTCGCGGCGGTGACCGAGGTGAATCTGGACCGGCACAACGAATCGAAGGTGCGCGACTTTGAAAGAGCGGTCGAGGCCAGCCCCGCGATCGTGCGCTGCGTCTCGGCCACCGGCCCGGCCGACTACATCCTCACGGTGCATGTGCCGGACATCAAGCACTACGAGAAATTCCTGCACACCACGCTGTTCGAGCAGGCCGGCGTCACGCACGTGCGATCGGCGATCGTGCTGCGGGAAGTGAAGTCCGAAGGCAGCCTGCCGGTGGACTTCGGGCCGACCTCGCGTTCGCGCGGCTGAGCGGGCACACTCCGCCCCCATGCGACATCGCCGATTCGCCCTCGTGGCCTGCCTGCTGATCCTCAGCGCCTGTGCAACCCTTGCCAACCGGAGCAAGTTCGACGACCTGTTCGGGCCAGCGCAGCCGACGCGCTTCGACCAACGCCCACCGCCTGCGGCCAACGATGTGTCTTACACGCAGACGATCCAGCCCATCCTCGACAAGCGCTGCGTGGTCTGCCACGCCTGCTACGACGCACCCTGCCAGCTCAAGGCCACGAGCTGGGAAGGCATTGCGCGCGGCGCGAGCAAGACGCGGGTGTACGACGCCACGCGCCTCCTGGCTGCCGAACCGTCGCGGCTCTTCGTGGACGCGGACAAGGCCTCTGAGTGGCGCGAGAAGGGCTTCTTCCCAGTGCTCAATGAGCAGGCAACGCAAACGCCCGAAGCCAACCGCACAGCGGGCCTGATGCACCGACTGCTCACTCTCAAGCAGCAGCATCCGATGCCCACGAGCGGCACCGCACCCGCCGAGCTGGACTTTTCCATCGACCGCGCGCAGACCTGCCCGGCTGGCCCGGAGATCGACGCCTACGAGAAGCGCAATCCCCAAGGCGGCATGCCCTTCGGCCTGCCCGGGCTCACCCGCATCGAGCACGATTCACTCGCCAAGTGGCTTGAACAGGGCGCGCCGGCCGAGCCGGTCGCCGCTTTGCCAGCTCTCGCGCAGCAGCGCATCGCGCAGTGGGAGCGCTTCTTCAACGGCGACAGCCTGAAGGAACAGCTATTCGCGCGCTATGCGTATGAGCACCTGTTCCTCGCTCACCTCTTCTTCGACGACGACAAGGCGCGCCAGTACTTCAAGCTCGTGCGCTCCAGCACGCCGAGCGGCCAGCCGGTGCGCGAGATCGCCACCCGCCGCCCGGTGGACGACCCCGGCGTGCCGCGTGTTTACTACCGGCTGGTGCCCGAGCGCGAAACCATCGTCGCCAAGACGCACATGCCCTACCGGCTCGACGCGGCGCGCATGGCGCGATGGCGCTCGCTCTTCCTCGAACCCGCCCATGTCGTCGACCGCCTTCCGGGCTACGACGCGCAGGATGCTGCCAACCCTTTCAAGACCTTCGAGGCGCTGCCGGTGGCGGCGCGCTACAGCTTCATGCTGGACGAGGCCGAGTTCACCATCATGGGCTTCATCAAGGGGCCGGTGTGCCGCGGCCAGATGGCGCTGGACGTGATCGACGACCGCTTCTGGGTTTTCTTCCTGGCACCGTCGAAAGGCTACGACGAGGCGATGGCGCACCAGTTGGCCGGCGAGGCCGACCTGCTGCGCCTGCCTACCGGCAACAGCAACACCGGCCTTCTCTCGCCCTGGCTGCGTTATGCGAACCTGGAGAAGGGCTATCTCGAAGCCAAGTCGGAAGCGCTCGCCAAGCGCGTCGGTGCCGGCGCGCACGTGGACCTCAACATGGTCTGGAACGGTGGACCGGAACGCAATCCCAACGCAGCGCTCACGGTGATGCGCCACTTCGACAGCGCGAGCGTCGTCAAGGGACTGGTGGGCGAGCAGCCGCCCAAGACGGCATGGGTCATCGGCTACCCGCTGCTGGAGCGAATCCACTATCTGCTCGTGGCGCTGTACGACGTGTACGGCAACATCGGCCACCAGCTCAACTCGCGCCTGTACATGGACTTCCTGCGAATGGAGGGTGAGTTCAACTTCCTCATCCTGCTGCCGAAGGACCAGCGCGAAGCGGTGCGCGATACCTGGTATCGCGGCGACAGCCTGAGAACGCGGCAGCAGGTGTATGGCGGCCCCGCGCGACTGGATGCCGACAGCGGCATCCGCTACCGGAACGCCGATGCCAAGACCGAGTTGCTCGGCATGCTCGAGCAGCGCATGGCACCGCTGGCGCGCAATCAGTTTCCCGGGCTGGACAGCGAGCCCGATGCCGCGCTGCGAGCGCAACTGCTGAAGCTCGCGGCGGTGCACGGCGCGTCGCTCTCATGGGCCAACGAGACCAGCATCCTCGCCGTGGAATCGCCCGGCCGGCCCACACGCTGGTTCAGCCTGCTGCGCGACACCGGCCACAACTCGGTGTCGTACTTCCTGCGCGAGAAGGCGCAACTGCGTCCCGACGAAAACACGCTGACCGTGGTGCCCGGTGTGCTGGGTGCCTATCCGAATGCCTTCTACCGCGTGCAGGTGCGCGACCTGCCGGCTTTCACCGCAGCACTTGCCGGCCTCGGATCGGAAGCGGACTACACGGCCTTTGCTGAACGCTTTGCGGTGCGGCGCACCGATCCGGGCTTCTGGGCCTTCAGCGATGCGCTGCACGCAGCCTATGCGAGTGCGCAACCGTCGACCGCCGGCATCCTCGACTACAACCGGCTGGAGAACCGCTAACCCTGCAGCGGCGACCGCAGCGTCTGCA
This sequence comes from Variovorax sp. Sphag1AA, assembly GCF_014192575.1. GTDB lineage: Bacteria > Pseudomonadota > Gammaproteobacteria > Burkholderiales > Burkholderiaceae_C > Variovorax. Next base: position 149,863 of record NZ_JACHYC010000008.1, read on the forward strand.
GAAGCATTCGATGCAGGCTGTCCACAGCCTTCGAGCCGCGCGAAGCCTGGCTGCGGTAGAGCGCAACTTCCATCGGTTGCATCGGACCCAGCCCATGATCGAGCCCCAACGTGAGCAGATGCGGTGGCGCGCTGCATTGCGTGAGTGCTGCGACGGCGAGGCCACTTTCAACGGCAGCGATCTGGCCCGCAAGGCTGGAGCTGTTGTAGACCACCTTGTAGGGACGGCCTTGCAGCGCGAGTGAGTTGATCGCGCTGCGTCGACCGAGGCTCGCTGCCTCGTACACCGCGATGGGCAACGGGTCGCGGCGCCAGATGTCGAACTGCGCGGAGCCGACCCACACCATCGGCTCGTGGAAAAGCAGCGTGCCGCGCCGCGGGTGGTCGCGCGACACGAGCGCAAGGTCGAGATCGCCACGGGCCACGCGCGGAATCAGCTCTGTCGACTGCTCGCAATCGAGCTGGATCTCAACACCGCCGTGGCGCGGCGCGAATCGCTTGAGCACGGGTGTGAGATAGCGGCTCGCATAGTCGTCCGGAACGCCGAGCTTCACGACACCGGAGAGCGAATCCCCCTGCAGCGCCGCCTGCGCCTCCGCGTGCAGATCGAGCATGCGGCGCGCATAGCCGAGCAGCGTCTGCCCTTCGTGCGTGAGCTGGAGCTGACGCGCGCCACGCACCAGCAGCCGGTATCCGGTTGCCGATTCGAGCTTCTTGATCTGCATGCTCACCGCCGACTGCGAGCGATGGACCTCGGGCGCAGCGCTCGAGAGTGAGCCCGCGTCGACGGCCGCGACGAAGCTCTTCAACCAGTCGATCTGCAAGTCCTGCATGGATGGGTTCTTCCTGATGTATTCGATTGGCGAATGGGTCGCAGAAAAATTATGCGCTTTTCGCCTTGGGCTTCGCGCGGCACAGTACGGTCACCATGAACTCCCTGACCACGCTTCCGACAGCCTCCCATCGCACCACGACGCCCGGCCAGCTCGATTCCCGTGCGGTCGGCGTGATGACGCTGCTCAGCCTGACCTGGAGCCTGCAGCAGATTTCCCTGAAGGCCATTGCCGACCAGGCCAGCCCCATGCTGATGGTGGCGTTGCGCTCCGCAGTGGCGCTGCTTCTGCTCGCGGTACTCATGCATCGCCGCGGCGAGATGCCGGGTGCCGGACGCTGGAGGCCTGGCATCGCGGTCGGTGCGCTGTTTGCCATCGAATACCTGCTGGTGGCCGAGGCGCTTCGGATGACCGCAGCGTCGCACGTGGTCGTGTTCCTCTACAGCGCGCCGATCTTCGCCGCGCTCGGGCTGCATCTGCGCTTGCCGGCCGAGCGGCTCGGCACGCGGCAGATGGCCGGCATCGCGCTGGCCTTCGCGGGCATCGCCTTGGCCTTCATGGGTGGCGATGGCGCCTCATGGGACCACGTGGATCGCCGGGCGCTGCTCGGAGACGGCCTTGCGTTGTTGGCAGGCATCGCATGGGGTGCAACGACGGTCACGATCCGCTGCTCGTCGCTGAGTACGGCCCCTGCAACCGAGACGTTGTCCTATCAGTTGCTCGGCGCGTTCGTGCTCTTGCTGCCAGCAGCGTGGCTCACGGGGCAGTGGCACTTCGAGCCGTCCGCGATCGTCTGGGCGCATTTCGGCTTCCAGAGCCTCGTGGTGTCGTTCGCGAGCTTCCTGACGTGGTTCTGGCTGCTGCGCCGCTATCTGGCTTCGCGCCTCGGCGTGTTCTCGTTCCTCACGCCGCTGTTTGGCGTGGTGCTCGGCGTCGGCCTGCTGGGCGAGTCGATCGAGGCGACCTTTGTCGCCGGCAGCGTGCTGGTGCTCGCGGGCATCGCGCTGGTGAGCGTGCGCGAGGCCGCCCGGCGCTAGGCGACTAGACGGCCACGCGCAGGCCCTGTCCTTCTTCCATGCGGCCGATCACGGCGGCGCCGTCGAAGCCCTGCGCGCGGAACAGGGCCAGCACTTCCTGCACGCTGTCCGGTGCGCAGCTGACGAGGAGGCCGCCCGAGGTCTGCGGATCGGTCACGAGATCGCGCACGACCGGCGCAAGTGCTGGGTCGAGCTGCACCTCCGCGCCATAGCCGGCCCAGTTGCGGCCCGAAGCGCCGGTCACGAAGCCGTCGGCAGCCATCGCGGCGACGTTCGACAGCAGCGGCACCTTCGCCCAGTCGATCACGGCGCGCAGGCCCGCCCCGCGCGCCACCTCCAGCGTATGGCCGGCGAGGCCGAAGCCGGTGACATCGGTCAGCGCATGCACGCCATCGAGCGCCGCCAGCGCAGTGCCGGGCTTGTTCAGCCTCGTGGTGTTGGCGATGAGCTGGGAATAGCCTTCGGCATCGAGCTTCTCCTTCTTGAGCGCCGCCGACAGCACGCCCACGCCAAGCGGCTTGCCGAGGATGAGCACGTCGCCCGCTTTCGCATCGGCATTGCGCTTCAGGCGCTTGGGATGCACCAGTCCCATCACCACGAGGCCGTAGATCGGCTCGACCGAATCGATGGTGTGGCCGCCCGCGATCGGGATGCCCGCCTCGCGGCACACCGCCTGGCCGCCGCGCACCACTTCGCCGATGACCTCCAGCGGCAACTGGTTGACCGGCATCGCGACCAGCGCGAGCGCCATGATCGGCGTGCCACCCATCGCGTAGACATCGCTGATCGCGTTCGTCGCGGCAATGCGGCCGAAGTCGAAGGGGTCGTCGACGATCGGCATGAAGAAATCGGTGGTGGCGATCAGTGCCTGCTCGTCGTTGAGCTTGTAGACGGCGGCGTCATCGGCCGTCTCGATGCCTACCAGCAGTTCGGGTGGGATCAGGCCGCTGCCGCTCTTCTGGAGGATCTCGGACAGCACACCGGGGGCGATCTTGCAGCCGCAGCCGCCGCCGTGCGAAAAACTGGTGAGCCGCAGCGCGGGCGCTGCCGGCGGCGACGACGAGGTGTTCAGGCTTCGATCGTTCATGAAAGGCTTTCTGGAGTGCGTCGGTCATTATGGCGACCGATGTCGCTGCGGAACCTATCGTGCACTGACGATGGCTTCGATGGAGTCCGACACTTGTCGCGAAAGCCAATCGATCTCCCCCGTCGCCGAATACCGCGGCCGGCCTTTTGCATCGAGCACGAAGCTCGCCGGCAATCCTCGAGCGCCCCAGGCCCGCAGTTGCTCCAGACTGCGGTCGAGCAGCACGGTGCCATGAATGGGTACTTCGCCCAGAAAGCGGCGAACCCGCTCCGGCATCTCGCCATGGTTGACTGCGAGAAGCCGAAGGCCGCGGTCCGCATAGCGGTCTGCGACGGCGTTCAGCGATGGGAGTTCCACGCGGCAGGGTCCGCACCATGTCGCCCAGAAATTGATGATGAGCACATGGCCTGCGAAGTCGGCCAGGCTCCGTGGCTGCTCCGTTTGCAGATCGACGACGCGCAGCCCGGGCGCCTTGGCGGGGCGCCACGGCATCAGGGAGTTCGGCACCTCGGCGACCGCCGTTGCGCCCGTGGCCATCGCAACGCCGGCAAGCAGCAATACGCGGCGGCGCGGCACGTGCAACGGCATCACGCGTCGAAGACGCTCAGGCAGCGCGACGCGACTGGATTCCGTATCGGAACGTGGCGGGATCCAGGCTGTCCAGGCGGCCCTTGGCCGTCTCTCCATTCGGGTACATCAGAAAAGCGACTGGCATCGTCTGGCTGCTGCCGGGTAGGCGCACATCCTCCGCACTGTTGTAGCCCAGCCAGTTCATCTCCCACGCACCGAACAGCATTGCATTGGCGGCACGTACGCGGGCATCGGTCGCGGGCAGACCTCCCTTGACCTCCTCCAGCATGACCTTGCGCACGTCGGCCGGGTCCACGGGCACCCAGCCATAGCCCTGGGCGTAGAACTCGGCTCGGCAGTGCTGCGCTCGCGTGATGTCTCCGCTCTTGCCCAGGCTCGCATAGCCGTGCGCCGAGTCGTCCACACGCACGCCGTAGACGTCGCGCGCAGGCACACCGCTTGCGCGGGCCAACGCGACGAACAGGCCGTTGAGATCGGCACACTTGCCTCCGAAATTGCCGCTGGTGAGCAAGACCTTCACATCGCCCGTACCGCAGCCGCGAACGCTTCCTTCGCGATGGCAGTTGGCAACGATCCAGTCATAGATCGCCCGGGCTTTCTCGACATCGGTCTTCGCATCGGCGTCGCGCACGATTTTTCGCGACGTATCGGCCACGATTCCATCCAGCGGCTTGTACTCGCTGGCGCGCAGCCACGGCCGAAGCTGCTCTGCGGTCGCGGTGCCGGCCTTCGGGTTCGCGCCAAGATCGACGGCCCGGTCGCGCAGCATCACGCGGTTGGTCAGCGTGAGTTGCTGGGGCGCATCGGGATCGGTCCACTCCACCATCAGCATGCGTGCACCGGCATGACCTGCGACCACCTTGGCCTGCCGGGCGCCAGGGGCGTCGAACCGGGTATCGACCAGGCGCTGATACGCGCCCGAGGAGTCGACGAGTTGTTGAGCCGGCAGCGGCACCCACACGCGGCCCAGACCGGTACGTTCGCCGAGATCGACGGTCGTGACGACGTCGTAGCCTCGCAAGCCATCGCTGGCAGGCAGACTCCCCGCCGAAGCGATGGCGGGAAGGGTACCGATGCCGAGCAGCGGCGTGGCGGCAGACAGGCAGAGGAAGCGGCGGCGTTGCATATGCGATGTCTCCTCACAGGTGGGTGGATCGGGTACAGGTGTGCATGAACTGAACTGCACCGCACCTCCGCGCTGCGTGCATTCCGGGATGAGTTCTACATCGAAAAGTCCCGCGGCTTCAAGTGCATCGGAGCAGGCATGGAAGACCGCGCCGTGCTGCGCCGCCCACCGCATTGCGTCAGAGACGGTTTTCGGATGGTTCGCCGCGCCCAGCGACGCGGCAACGCCGGAACGCGGCGCGGGCTGGCGTCGGCACAGCCCTAGCGCGGCGGCTCGGCCTTCGAGCTGCGGATGCCGGCGATCTGCCCGCGCACGACCTTCCAGAAGTTCTTGCCGTCGTCCAGCAGCCGCCAGGCGTTGGACCGGTGCGCGAGTACGCCGACTTCCGGGAGCACGTCCCGCAGGTTCTTGAGGCCGAGCAGCTTGGTGTACTTGCGGATGGTGGCCGGGCTGTGGATCAGGAAGACCACGCGCCAGCCGTAGTGCCGCCCGATGAGCAGCATGCCGATGGCGCTCTCGAGATCATTCAGGTCGCCCTGAAAGCAGTCGACCGCCCGGTCCACCACCTTCATGATCTGGTCGTCAGTCATCGCCACAGAAATGCTCCTCGCAAACAGGCCCCAATGTTAATGCCCGGAAAAGACGAGGAATTGAACGACCCGCAGGCTGCGCGTCGTGCTAGTGATCCGGCCGTTGTGTCGAGACCGGTTTGCGTCCGCTGAACATGGCGGCCACGAGGTTCTCGCGGTGGCGAATGCTGGTGAAGATCACACCCGCTACATGCGCCGCGATCAGCCCCACGAGCGTCCAGGCCGACACGCGATGCGTCTCTTCGACCCATTCGACGCCCCAGAAGGCATCCGTGGTGTAGAGAAAGCCCGAAACGCAGACGACGGCGATGCACGCGAGCAGCGCCACCACCATCCAGCCGCCCAGCGGGTTGTGGCCCATGTGGCGCTCTTCCCGCCCGCGCGCGATTCGCTTCGTGTAGCGGAGCACCTCGCGCGGCCCGAAAACGAAATCCGAGAAGCGCGCATGCCGGCTTCCGAACAGGCCCCAGACGATGCGCGCCGCGACGATCGCGAGGGCCACGTAGCCCACCCGCACGTGCAGCGCGAGCCGGTCTTCACCGGCCCACCAGGCCAGCGCGACCGAGATCACGAGGCCCCAGTGGAGGATCCGCTGCGCGGGGTCCCACACACGGACCATGTCGCGCGATGGCGTCATCGGCGGTCGCTCAATCGGGCTGCTTGACTTCGCCGACCTTTTCGAAGGTCTTGGGGTGGAAGAAGGCTTCCACCCGCTTGCCGGTGCCGTCGAAGCCATAGACCTCGTAGCAGCCGTTGAAATTCTTCACCTGGCGCACTTTCCAGCCTTCGCTGGTCAGCTTGCGCTGAAGCTCCATCTGGGGCTTCATTTCTTCCTTGGGAATGGCCTCGCACTTCACGCTGTCGTGATTGACGTACTGCGCGGCGGCACCGCCTGCAAGGCAAAGCGCCAGCGCCGCGAAGGCGGTCTTGGTGATGAGGGATGTGTGCATTGGAATGACCTTGAAAGAAGGGAGCCGCGCGCCGTCGCTCAGACGTCGAGCCACATGCGCAGCAGGTTGTGATAGGTACTCGTGAGGCCGATCACACCGGGATCGGTCTCGCCGACGGTGCTGCGGAGGTGTCGCAGGTGGTTGTCCATGTCGAAGAGCAGCCTGCGCTGCTCGTCGCTGCGGATCATGCTCTGGATCCAGAAGTAGCTCGCGACGCGATGGCCGCGCGAGACCGGGAGCACGCGATGAACACTGGTGCCCGGATAGAGCACCATGTCGCCCGCGGGCAGCTTGACGCGCTGCTCGCCAAAGGTGTCCTCGACGATGAGCTCGCCGCCGTCGTACTCGTCGGGATCGCTCAGGAAGACGGTGCACGAGACATCGGTGCGCACGCGGCCCGCACCGTTGCGCAGAAAGCGCACCGCGCTGTCGACATGATTGCCGAAGCTGTTGGCCTCGCCGCCATAGCGGTTGAACAACGGCGGCGAGATCTGCTTGGGCAGCGCCGCCGAGAAGAAGATCTGGTGGCGCTCGAGTCCGCGCAGCAGCAGTTGCTGCACGGCGCGGGTCTCGTCGCAGTCCTCGCGCAACTGTTCATTGTTCTTTGCGCGCGCGGACTGCTCGCCGGCTGTCAGCCGTCCGTCCTCCCAGGGTGCACCCGCCAGGATCTTGCGAGCTTGCGCGACCTCGTCGCGGGTGAGCACTTCACGGACGTGCAGCAGCATGGTTCGACTCTCTTAGAAACGCACTCCGACGGTCGCCTGGTAGGTCCGCTGGGCGCCGGAGATGACGAAGCCCGGATACAACTGGTCGCCGTAGAGCTTGTTGGTGAAGTTGGTCACGTTGAGCTGTGCGTAGACGTCCGGGGTGAACTTGTATTCGAACATGAGATCGCCCACCACATAGCCGGGAACGTAAGCAGTCGTCGAGGCCGCGCCGGTCGTGCCCTGCAGCGGACGGTTCTCCGATGCACCGCGGATGCCGACGGCCGTGCGGAACTTCTGCGTGGCCTGGTAGCTGACCCACACCGCGCCGCTGTGCTCCGGCGTGAGGCCGACGCGCGAGCCGACGATGTTCGCCTGCGTGCTGCCGGCCTTGTCGATCTTGGCGTCGGGGATGTAGGCGTACGAAGCGTAGATCTCCCACTGCGGCGTCAGGCGACCGACGACTTCGAGTTCCAGACCCTGCGAGTGGCGCTTGCCCGACAGCAGGTAACTGGTGCCGGCGAAGTCGGAGTCGGTGGTCCGCTCGTTGAACTTTTCAGTGCGGAACAGCGCAGCGCGGGTCGACAGCTTGCCGTCGAGCCAGTCGAGCTTGGCACCGAGTTCGATGTTGCGGCTTTCTTCCGGCGGCGTGTTCGCGTTCTGCGGGGTCACGTACTGGTACGTGTCGGCCGCGGTGTTGAACGACGTGCTGTACGACAGGTGGTACGACTGCGTCGGCGACGGCTGGTACAGCACGCCCGCGCGGTAGCTCCACACCGAGTCCGACATGCTCGTCTTCGCGACAGCGTTCGGCACGACGGCATTGGTGTTGGCATAGCTGATCTGGCGGAAGTCGCCGTCGAAGCTGTCCCAGCGGACGCCGCCGAGCAGCTTCCAGTCCGGGGCAACCTGCACCAGATCCTGGAAGTACAAGCCGAAGTTGTTGGCCGAGTAGTCCGTGGTCTTGCGATAGGTCGGCGACAGCGCGGCGTACCAGCCGGGGTTGGCCAGGCCGACACGCGTGATGCCCTTGAAGTAGTTGGTACCGACAGTGCCGTACGCGGTGTAGCGGTCGGCAGACTCGTCCGCCCAGTCCGCACCGGTCAGAACTTCGTGCTTCATGCCACCCCAGTTGAAGGTGTTGCTGTAGTCGCTCTGCAGGTAGGTGCCCTTGTACTCATCGCTGCGCGGCGCCAGGCCCTGACCGTACACATAGGTCAACGGCGACAGATTGGCCGCAGTGGTGGGCGTGCGGCATGTGACGCTGTTGCCGCTCACGATCGGCGACGAGTTGCAGAAGCTCGCGGTCGTGCCCCACTGCGAGCGCTCGAAGGTACCGCTGCGAACCTGGGTGCGAATCTGGCCACCGTCGTCGAAGGTGTGGTTCCACGAAGCGTTGCCGTATTGCGCCTTGCCGCGCAGGTAGTCGGTCGCCGCGCCATAGAACGCGCCCGGTGCGAGGTTCGGGATCGTGCTTTGCGCCACGCCGTTGGCGAAGGTGCCGTTGGACAGGTAGCGCGTGCCGGCCATGGGCACGTTGTCCACGTCGAGATAGAACAGGCCGACGCTGAACTCGTCGCGCGTGCCGATGCCCCAGCTGTACGACGGCGCAATGCCGTACTTGTCGATCTTCGCGCCGCCGTTGTCGGCGTTGTTCCACATGCCGTTGATGCGGAATGCCGAGTCTTCGCCGACACGCTTGTTCATGTCGATCGTGGTGCGATAGAAGTCGCGCGAGCCGACGGTGCCGACGATGTCGGTCTGGTCCGCGAGAAGCGGCTTCTTGCTGACCTGGTTGATCACGCCGCCGGTGGACCCGCGGCCAAAGATCATCGATGCCGAACCACGCAGCACTTCGATGCGGTCGAGGTTGAAGGTGTCACGGTCGTACTGCGACGGATCGCGCATGCCGTCGATGAGCAGGTCGCCCACCGTCGCCACCGGGAAGCCGCGCAGGCGGATGTCCTGGTCGGTGCCGTTCTCGGTCGCGGCGAAGGTGATGCCCGCGGAGTAGTGCAGGGCTTCCTTCAGCGTGTCGAGCTTGGCGTCGTTCATCAGCTTTTCGGTGATGACGTTCAGGGACTGCGGGATGTCGCGGATGTCCTGCGTGCCCCGGCCGATGTTGGTGCGAGTGGTCTGGAGTTGGTCGCGACCCTGGATGTCGGCCTGGTCGGTGACCGTGACCGTGCCGAGCGTCGGTGCGTCGCCGCCCGTGTTCGACTGCGCCCAGCTGCTGACCGAGGCGGCCAGCATCAGCGCGCCGAGCGGGAAAGCGGTGGTTTCAACGGACAGCGGCGAGCGCGATGCGGGTGCTGACGCTGACGATGCCCTGACGGACGAAGGACGTGGAGCCGCCTTCCGACGGCGAGAGATACGAGCCAATTTGGCCTCCATGAATACGCGACATACGCCGCGCGTAGGTGGAAGGCTGGCTATTCACGAGTGAACTGGCTCGCCGGATGAATCGGCGCAAAGTATACATTTTGAAAGATTCGAGTAGCAGTCTGTACACCTACCGTTCATGAAGCTGACGAAAAAATACAACAGGCTTTCCCCCCTGGATGGCCAAATTAAAAGTAGTACGCTGTCGTCCTACTATCGATAGTAGATTGGGCCCGCCGGACCTCGCGGGTCGGAATGGAATGCATGCCTGAAACCATGAACCACACTGCAGCCGCATCGACGCGATCCTTCGCCGCCGCAGGTGCCGCGTCGACGAGCGAACTGATCCAGGAAATCCGCGCGCAGCTCGGGCCGACGAGCGCGCGGCGTGTCGGCATGGTGCATGCCACGCTGCTGCACACGCTCATCGAAATGGAAGAGGATTTCGCGGACGTCAACGCGATCTACAGAGCGCTGCTGGCCAACGGCAATGCGATGGTCATGTCCAAGCTCTATCGCGCGCTCAAGGTGCTCGAAGAGGCCCGCGCCATCGAGCGCCACTGGGCGCCGCACGACGGCCGCCCGCGCAGCGTCTATTGCGTGGCCGGCCGTGCGCGCCACGCCGGGCACGATCACGATGCCGGCGTGTGCCGGTTCTGCGGCGTACCGCTACACGGCTGACAGGGGTCAGCGGCCCACCTTTCGCAGCCAGTCCCGCGTCCAGAGCGTCAGCGGGATGAGCGCGAGCAACACGCAAAGCATCCAGTAGCGATCGCCGTTTTCCAGATACGGCAGCAGCGCGTAGCCCACGCGGGTGAACATCGAGCCGCCGGCGCCGCGCATCAGCGTCTCGGCCACCGCCTCGATCATCATCTGCGCGCCCAGCACGAAAAGGATCACTGCAGACAGCCTGAACGACCAGCGTGTGCCCCGGCGTCCGGCAATCGCGCGCCAGACCACAGCCAGCAACGCACACGCGATCAGCCCAAGCGCGACACCCAGGGCCACGTCCGACGAAGGCTCCTGCGCGGAGATGAACCGGATCAGCACCAGTGCCTCGAGCGTCTCCCGCAAGGCGCTGAAGCCGGCAAAGAGGAACACGGCGAGGCCCGCCCAGCGATGCGAAATCCAGTCGTCGAGCCATTCGCCGGCCTGTGCGTCGACGCGGGCCAGCGAGGCCATCGTTCCGCTCGACACCAGCGCCAACGTCAGGCCGAAGCCGAAAGTCAGGCCGATGTCGAGCCACTCGTTCATCCCCGAAGGCGGCAGCGCGCCGACCAGCGCCCAGCCCCCTGCGAAGCCGGCGGCAACGCCGGCGTAGGCCGACCGCATGAGTTCGGGGCGCCCTCCGCGGCGCGCGGCATGCGACAGGGCGAGAAGAATCAGGAGCAGCTCGCCCGCCTCGCGAGCGACGATGACAAAGGCCTCGAACATGGTGATTGGCGCGAATACTACAACCGCGCGCTGAGCCGCCTCTGACCAATGGCCCTAGAAAACCAGCGTGCGCCAGTGCAGGTCCGCTGCGCGCTCCATGAACTGGACCGCGCCGCCACGGCGCGTGCATTCGGGAACAAGCTCGGCATTGGCCAGTCCCGCGGCTTCCAGCGCATCCGTGCAGGCATAGAACACCGCGCCGTGCCGCGCGGCCTCCTGCATCGCGTCGTAGACGGTCTTCGGATGGTTCGCCGCGCGCAGCGATGCCGCAACGCCGGGCCGCAGCAGCAACACGCTGCGCGCGGTGAAGTAGATCTCCACCGGCAGGTCGAAGGCGGCCGCTGCGGCCGCGTGGAAGAAAGGCGTGACCAGTCGATGCGGCGCCTCGGGCTCGCTGGCCCAGAGAAGGATCGCCACGCCCGCCGCCTGTCGATCTGCCGCGCTGCCCATGCTCTCGTTCATGCCGTCATTCTTGATCGAACGCGGCCGCGTGGCGCGCCATGGCCTCGTGCACGTCGTCGCCATTCATGAGGCGACCGCGATCGGCGCCGGGATCGACGAGCCGCAGCCGCGCGAGCCAGCCTTCGCCATAGGGATCGCGATGGATGAGTTCGGGCTCGTCTTCCAGCCTCGAGTTGACCGCGAGCACAACCCCGGACATCGCGCACTTGACCGACATGATCGCCTTCGCGAGTTCCACCACGGCGATGGCGCGCCCCTGCGCGATTTCGGAGCCGACCGGCTTCACGCGACACATGTAGATCTCGCCCGAGAGCTTGATGCCCAGCGAGGTGATCCCGACGGTGGCCGTTCCATCGCCGTGCAAACGAGCCCAGACGTCGTGCTCGACGAGGTAGTGCAAGTCCCGTGGAAAGCCCAGGCCGTCCGTCTTCATGCGGCGTTCCTGGCGAATCGAGGGCGGAGGAGCGTGGGAGTCGAACCCACCCATCGGCGCGTGGCGCCGACCACCGGGTTTGAAGCCCGGCCGTCCCACCAGGGACGTCTCCCCTCCGAATGGATCTCCGCACCGGGGCGCCAGGCGTGCTTCATGGCGTCCCCTGTTCGAAAAGCGTGGTGTCGCTGCGCACGCGGTGCAGGTCGCCGACGCGACGCAGCAATCCTATCCGGTCGAAGTATTCGAGCACCTGGATCGCCCGCTTGCGCCCGAGCCCCGTCGCATCGCGAAAACGCGCGGCGCTCAGCGTGCCTTCCGCGTCGCCAGCCAGTCCGCGCGCCAGTCCGGCAAGGCGCGCGACGCAGTCCTGCGTGAAGTAGAGGTCTCTCACGACCTGATGCAGCGAGCCACTCTGTGCGAGCCGCGCGAGCGTGGTGCGCAGCGCAGCTTCCTGCTCGTGCAGGTCCTTCGCAAGATCGCGCACCCAGCTCCCTTCGAAGCCGGCCTCGCTCATCAAGGGCAGGATCTTCTGCGCGATCCGCTCGTCGCTCGCCGAGAGCTTCAGCGCGTGCTCGGGGAGGTGCACGAACGCGCCGCGCAACACCACCGCACCGGCTTCCCGCAGCGTCGACAACATGCCACGCCAGAGCGCATCCGGCAGCCTGGGTGCGGCGAGTCGCCGCAAGCGCGCAGCGTCCGGACCGAGCGCATCGGGCTCGCGCGCATGAAAGGCGGCGAGCGTTTCGAGCACGTTTCTGCGCACCGCGGCGGCATGGCCGGCGCCAACGACCCAGTCGCCGCTTGCAGCGTCGTGGATCTGCACGCCGCCCTCCGTCAGCGGAGGCACGCGATCGGGCAGCAAGCCTTCCGCCAGCGCCCAGTGCCGGACCGAGACACCGTCGGGCGATGCCGCGATCAGGCCTTCCAGCCGCGACGCCGCATCTTCCCGCGACCACGCCGCGAGTTCGTCGAAACGCTGCGGAGTACGGCGATGGCGCACCGGCGCGAAGGGATCCAGCACCCGGCCGCCCGCCAGCGTGCGCGCCGCCGCGTTGTCGCGCAGTACCACGCGATCGCCGTGCCAGGCAGCGATCGGCGTGCGCAACACCAACTGCACCCACGCCGAAGCCCCGGGGCCGAGCGGCACGTCCAACTCCGAAGCAGCGGGCTGATCGAGTAGCCGCAATATCGCGACGGTCCCCAGCACATCCGCCGACCCGACGTGCACATGCACGGGGGTGCCGGAGCGCAACGGCTTCTCTTCGTCATGCCACAGCGTCAGCAGGACATCGAGCCGACGCGTCGAAATGCCGCATCCTCGCGCCACCAGCCACTGACCGCGCACCAGTGCGTCGTGCGCGATGCCGGCAACAGCGACGGCGCAGCGCTCTCCCGCTCGCGCCGATTGAACAGGACGGTTCTGCGCGTGCAGACTGCGCACGCGCGCGTTCGCCGCCGTGCCCGATGGTGCCTTTTCGAGTTCGTCGCCTACGGTGACGCGGCCCGCATGCACCGTGCCGGTCGCCACGGTGCCGACGCCATCCAGCGTGAACACCCGATCCACCGCGAGACGAAACTCCAACCCAGGATCCTCCCGCTGCGCCGTCGCGCGCGCCGCATCGAACAGGCGCTCGCGCAGCGCATCGATGCCGGCGCCAGTGAGCGAGGACACCTCGAGCACCTCAGCACCGGCAAGTGGAGTGCCCACCAGCAACGCGACCGCCTGCGCACGAACTTCGGCGACGCGCGCGGTCGGCACGCGATCGTTCTTCGTGACAACCACAAGGCCGCGCGCGAGACCGAGCAAACTGAAGATCGCGAGATGTTCGCGCGTCTGCGGCATCACGCCGTCATCGGCCGCAATGAGCAACAGGCAGAAGTCGATACCGGTGGCACCCGCGAGCATCGTGCGCACGAGCCTTTCGTGGCCGGGCACATCGACGAAGGCGATGCGTTCGCCGGCCGGACCACCCGGCACGTCGAGATAGGCATAGCCGAGTTCGATGGAGATGCCTCGTCGCTTCTCTTCCGGCAGGCGGTCGGTATCAACACCGGTCAGCGCGCGCACCAACGCGGTCTTGCCGTGGTCGATGTGGCCTGCGGTGCCGACGATCATTTCAGTGCATCGCGCAGCGCGGACAGCTGCGCTTCGAAGGCCGCCGTGTCTTCCAGGCAGCGAAGGTCGAGGAGAAGGCGGTCGTCGGCGATGCGTCCGATCACCGGCAGCGGCAGGCCGCGCAACGCCGCAGCAAGCGCATCGAGCGCCGAACCGACGCCACGGCGCTGGCTGCTGGTGGGTGCGATCGCGAGCCCCGCCGAGGCAAGCCGCTCCACCGGCAGCGACCCGGAGCCGATCTGCCCTTGCAGCGGGACCGCTTCGACTGCGAAGCGCGGCGCGAGTGCTTCAGCGAGCTTCGGCCGAAGCGCTCGCGCCTGCGCCTCGATGGCCGCCACAGGCCGGGTGAGCAGGCGCAGCGTCGGCAGATCCTGCGCCAGCCGCTCCGGACGCAGATAGAGCGACAGCGTGGCCTCCAGCGCCGCGAGCGGAAGTTTGCTGAGTCGCAATGCGCGCTTCATCGGGAACTTGCGAATGCGCGTGACGGCATCGCGGGTTCCGACGATCAGCCCCGCCTGCGGACCACCGAGCAGCTTGTCGCCGGAAAAGGTCACGACGTCGCAACCGGCCGCGAGCATCTCCTGCGGCAGCGGCTCACGCGGCAGGCCGTAGTGCGCCAGATCGACCAGCGATCCGCTGCCGAGGTCGGTCGCGAGCGGCACGCCGCGCGCATGGACGATCGGCGCAAGCGTGCGTTCATCGACCGCGGCGGTGAAGCCCTGCACCAGGTAGTTGCTGGTGTGCACCTTCATCACGAGTGCGGTCTCCGGCACGATGGCCCGTTCGTAGTCGGCCGGATGCGTGCGGTTGGTGGTACCGACTTCGACCATGCGCGCACCGGCGCTCGCCATCACGTCGGGCATCCGGAAAGCGCCACCGATCTCCACCAGTTCGCCCCGCGAGATCACCACTTCGCGTCCGCGTGCGAGGGCCGCGATCGTCAGGAGCACGGCCGCCGCATTGTTGTTGACAACCGTTGCGGCCTCAGCGCCGGTGATCTCGCAGAGCAGCTCTTCAATCAGCGAATCGCGATCGCCGCGGCCACCCGAATCCAGGTCGTATTCGAGATTGTTCGGCGCGCTCATCAGGCCGAGCAGCCGCTGCAGGGCGGCATCGGCGAGCAGTGAGCGGCCGAGATTGGTGTGGATGACCGTGCCGGTGAGATTGATCACCGCGCGCAGCCGGGGCGCGAGGCGCGCTTCGATGCGCGCAGCGAGGGCCTTGGCGAGCGCCTGCGAAGCGACCGCGGAGCGATCGAGCGTTCCCGCCACCGCTTGCGCGCGAAGATCGTCAAGCAGCCCGCGCGTCTCGCTTGCCACGAGGGTGTGCCCGTGCGCTGCACGCAGCACCTCCGCCTCGGGCAGGCGCAAGACTTTGTCGACTGAAGGCAGCTCCGCTGGGTGGGCCTTCGAGCCGTGGACCACGGACTCTTCGGGCGCCGGCATCAACCTGAGCCTCCACCGCCGCCCTGAGGCGGATCGGAATCGCCGAACAGCAGCAGCATCTGCACGCCGTGGCGCTCGAAACCCGCTTCCGAGACGAGCAGATCCAGCGTCAGCGTCGCGAGATCGTCGGCCACCGGTTCGACGTTGTGGTCGCGTTCCATGTGCACGATCTTGAGGTAGTGGCCGCAGGAATCGCAGGTTTCGGCTTCGACAACCGGTTGCGCGCCCGGCGCCGCATCATCATCCGGCACGGCATCGCGCTGCGCCAGCGACTGGTAGTGGATGCCCTTGGTGCTCAGGCAGTGCGAACATTTGATGCGCACCATGTGCCATTGCGTGCTGCACAGCGCGCAGTGCAGATAGCGGTAGCCGGACGCCTCCGCACCGATGCGCGAGATGCTCGCTGTCGGCCGGCTGCCGCAGCAGGGGCACACGGTGGGATCGTCAATACGGCCGAAGGCGTTGGGCATGCCCGCGCCGCGCGCGGCATCGGTCGAGATCACGAGATGCGTCCAGTAGGCCTGCAGGGCGGCGGCGATCAGCGGTGCCGCCGCGAGGTCGAGATCCATCATGACGCCGCCGAGCAGTCGCCCGGCTTGCTGCTCGATCCAGTCGTCGCCCGCTTCGCGCAGCAATTGCACGGTCGCAAGCGCGGGACTGTCGGCCAGGCGAGGCATCAGCGCATCGAGCAGTTGCCGGAGGCCGGTTCGCCATGCCGGATCGCGCGGCCAGGTCGAAGCGGCCAATGGCGGCACGCCGCGCCGCGCAGCGCTTTCAATGGCTTGTTCGCCGGAAAGCTGCACCGCCGGAAAGCCACTCAGCAGTGCATGCTGCGCATCGGCGACCTCCGCGATGAACAGCAGGAAGTCGCGCATCGGATGCCCGGCAGCCCGTTGTCGCAACCGCATCGCGCGCTCGGCGAACACGCTCGCACGCTCCGGCAGCCGCAGGAAGGCGACCTGATGCCCTGCCTGGATGGCGATCTCTTCGGGTGACAGCAGCCGCGCGGTGGAAGTCGGAGGCATTGCGCGAGTGTGCCGCAGACCGTCAGCTTTCGCTGCGCAAATCGACGACCTGGCGCTTGTGCACTGCGGCATCGGTGGCGACGCCCTCCCGCATGCGGGCCGCCCAGAGCGGATGGTTGCGTCGCGCCCAGCGCTCGGTGACCGTGCCGCGCGTCATCGCGCGCATCGAGCCCTTGACCCAGATGGCCGCGTACACGTGCGCGATGATCGTCAGGATGAGCACGGTCGCAGCGAAGGCATGCACCACCACGGCGATGCGCCGCACGAGGATCGGGAAGCTGTCCGCAAACCACGGTTGCCAGAACATGAAGCCGGTGATGAACAGGAGCAGCAGGCTCACCGCCGAGAACCAGAAGACGAGCTTCTGCCCCGCGTTGTATTTCTCGACCGGCGGCATGCCCTCCTCTTCGCCGGTCCGCAGGAGCTTCGGCGCGGCGCGCATCCACTCCGTGTCACGCCGGCTCCAGAGGTTCTCGCGCCACATCTGGAAGAACAGGAAGACGAAGCCGAGCACCATCAGCAGGCCGAAGTAGGGATGCAAGGTGCGCGTCCACTGTCCGCCACCGAAAAGGTTGACCAGCGGAAAGAGCGCGGGATGGAACAGCGCAAGTCCGCTGAGCCCCGCGCAGAAGAACAGGAGCACCACTACCCAGTGGTTCATGCGGGTGCCGTCACGATAGCGTTGGATCAGGTAGGCCATCTCGCGCTCCTCATGCGTTCGGCGGCAGCGGCGGGACACCGCGCGCTTCGGCCTCATCGCGGCGACGTCGCTCGTCGATCGCCTCGGGCGATTCGTCGTCCTCGTCCCCGCTCGGGCCGACCTTCATGTAGTGGAAAAAGCCGACCACCGCCGCGCCCGCCATCGCGAGCAGCGCAAGCGGCTTGGCGGCGCCCTTCCAGAGCGAGACCCATGGACTGATCTTCGGCTCGGACGGCAAGCCCGCATAGAGCTGCGGCTGGTCGGCATGCTGGAGGACGTACATCACATGCGTGCCGTCGACGCCCGGCGGGTCGTACAGGCCCGCATTGGCAAAGCCCCGTGCCTTGAGGTCGGTGATGCGCTCCTCGGCGAAGTCCTTCATGTCTTCCTTGCTCCCGAAGCGAAGGGCGCCTGTCGGGCAGGACTTGATGCAGGCGGGCTCCATGCCCACCGCCACGCGGTCCGAGCACAGGGTGCACTTGTAGACGCGGTTGTCCTTTGCGGAAAGGCGCGGGATGTCGAACGGGCAGCCGGTGATGCAGTTGCCGCAGCCGATGCAGTTTTCCTGGATGAAGTCGACGATGCCGTTGGTGTACTTGACGATCGCACCGGGCGAAGGACACGCCTTGAGGCAGCCGGGATCGGCGCAATGCATGCAGCCGTCCTTGCGGATGAGCCATTCGAGCCGCGTCTCCTGCGTGCCCGGGCGCGGCATCTCGACCTCGGAAAAGCGCATGACGGTCCACGACTGCGCGCTCAGGTCAGCCGGGTTGTCATAGACCCCGACGTTGTGACCCACCTCGTCGCGCAGGTCATTCCACTGCATGCAGGCCACCTGGCAGGCCTTGCAGCCGATGCAGCTCGTCACATCGATGAGCTTCGCGACTTCGGCCACCGAGCGGCGCGCCTGCGGGCTCGGCGTCGTGGTGGCGGAGCGTGCCGCAATGTCGAGGGATTGAAGCGTTGACATCTTCAGGCTTTCTCGATGTTGACCACGAAGGACTTGAACTCGGGCGTCTGCGTGTTGGCGTCTCCGACGAATGGCGTCAGCGTGTTCACCAGGTAGCCCTTGCGCGCAAGACCCACGAAGCCCCAGTGGTTGGGCAGGCCCACGGTATCGATCTTGCGGCCATCGACATCGAGCTGCGGAATGCGCTTGGTGACCAGTGCCACTGCCTTGATGAAGCCCCGGTTCGAGCTGACCTTGACCTGGTCGCCGTTAGCGATGCCCTTGGCCTTCGCAAGCTCCTCGCCGATCTCGACGAACTGCTGCGGCTGGATGATCGCGCTGGTCTTGACGTTCTTCGTCCAGTAGTGGAAGTGCTCGGTGAGCCGGTAGCTCGTCGCGACGAACGGGAACTCCTTCGCGGTGCCGAAGGCTTCGAGGTCGCCCTTGAACACGCGCGCGGCGGGATTCGATCGCGCCTTCGGGTTGTTGGGATGCATCGGATTGGCGGCCAGCGGCGTCTCGAAGGGTTCGTAATGCTCCGGCAGCGGACCTTCCGCCATGCCGGTGGGCGCAAACAGCCGCGCGACACCCTCGGAGGTCATGATGAAAGGCTGCACACGATCGGCGTCCGATGGATTCGCGTCGGGCCGGATGTCCGGCACGTCCGCGCCACCCCAGCTCGATCCGGTCCACTGCACGAGCTTGCGTGTCGCGTCCCACGGCTTGCCGTCGGGCGCGCTCGACGCAGCGTTGTAGAGGATGCGCCGGTTGGCCGGCCACGCCCACGACCACGCAAGCGTCTGGCCGATGCCCCAAGGATCGGCGCTGTCGCGGCGGGCCATCTGGTTGCCGGCCTGCGTCCATGCGCCGCAATAGACCCAGCAGCCGGACGCGGTGCTGCCGTCATCCCGCAATTGGCCGAAGCCAGAGAGCTGGTCGCCGGCCTTGACGAGCACCTTGCTCTTGTCCGCCGGATCGGTGAGGTCGGTGATGGCCCGGCCGTTGTATTCCTTCGCAAGTTCCTCGGCCGATGGGCTGTGCGGGATCTTGTAGGGCCAGGTCAGCTTGACGATCGGATCGGGGAAGGCGCCGCCATCCTTCTGATAGGCCGACCGCACGCGGATGAACAGGTCCGCGATGATCTCGGCATCACCGCGCGCTTCGCCCGGCGGCTCCGCGCCCTTCCAGTGCCACTGCAGCCAGCGGCCGGAGTTGGTGAGCGAGCCCTCTTCTTCAGCAAAGCAGGTGCACGGCAGACGGAAGACGGTGGTCTGGATCTCCGCAGTCTTCACATCGTTGTGCTCGCCGTGGTTCTTCCAGAACTCGGCGGTCTCGGTCTGCAGCGGATCGATGCTCACCAGGAACTTCAGCTTCGAGAGCCCCGCAACGATCTTCTTCTTGTTCGGGAACGAGCCTACCGGATTGAAGCCCTGGCAGATGTAGCCGTTGAGCTTGCCCTGGTTCATGAGCTCGAAGGCCTGCAGCACGTCATACAGCTTGTCGATCTTGGGCAGGTAATGGAACGCCCACTGGTTCTCCGCGGTTGCGGCATCACCCCACCATGACTTCTGGAAGCTGACGAAGAACTTCGGATAGTTCTGCCAGTAGCTCATCTGGTTGGGGCGCAGCGGCTTGAGCGCGCGGGTCTTGTAGTAGGTCTCCAGGTCCTGCTCGGACTCCGTCGCGAGCGACATGTAGCCCGTGAGCGAGTTCGACAGCAGCCCGAGATCCGTGAGCCCCTGAATGTTGCTGTGCCCGCGCAGCGCGTTCATGCCGCCGCCCGCAACCCCGATGTTGCCAAGCAGCAGTTGCACGATCGCACCCGTGCGGATCATCTGCGAGCCCTGGCTGTGCTGCGTCCAGCCGAGCGCGTACATGATCGTCATCGTGCGGTTGGGCACCGAGGTCGATGCGATGTATTCACAGACCTTCAGGAACTTGTCCTGCGGCGTGCCGGTGATGCGGCTCACCATTTCGGGCGTGTAGCGCGAGTAGTGGCTCTTCATGACCTGCAGCACGCACCTCGGATGCTGCATCGTCATGTCGACCTTTGCGAAGCCCTGCTCGTCGAGTTCGTAGCCCCAACTCTTGTTGTCGTAGCGGCGCTTGCTCTCGTCATAGCCGGAGAAGATGCCGTCCTCGAAGCCGAAGGCCTCGCCCACGATGAAGGGCGCATTCGTGTAGTTGCGTACGTACTCGTGCTGGATCTTGTCCTGGCTCAGCAGGTAGTTGATGACGCCGCCCAGGAAGGCGATGTCGCTGCCCGCGCGAATCGGCGCGTAGAAGTCGGCCATCGCGGCGGAGCGCGTGAAGCGCGGGTCAACCACCACGAGATCGGCGCGGTTGTGGTGCTTGGCCTCGATCACCCATTTGAAGCCGCACGGATGCGCCTCGGCGGCATTGCCGCCCATGATCAAAACCAGATTCGCGTTCTTGATGTCGACCCAGTGGTTCGTCATCGCACCGCGCCCAAACGTCGGGGCCAGACCGGCCACCGTCGGGGCGTGTCAGACGCGCGCCTGATTGTCGAAGACCAGCATCCCCATCGAGCGCATCGCCTTGTGCGTGATGTAGCCCGATTCGTTGGAGGATGCGGATGCGCACAGCATGCCGGTGCTGGTCCAGCGGTTGACCACCTTGCCGTCGGCATTGTTGGCGACGAAGTTCGCGTCGCGGTCTTCCTTGAGCAGCTTGGCGATGCGCGACATCGCCTCGTCCCAGCTGATGCGCTTCCAGGCGTCGGTGCCGGGCTCGCGCACCTCGGGGTACTTGAGCCGCAACGGGCTGTGGACGAAGTCGAGGAGCCCGGCGCCCTTCGGGCACAGCGTGCCGCGGTTCACCGGATGGTCGGGATCGCCCTCGATGTGGATGATGTCGGTCACCACGTTCTTGGCGCGATCGCCAAGCCCGTACATGATGATCCCGCAGCCCACGGAGCAATACGGACAGGTGTTGCGCGTCTCGGTCGCGCGCGCCAGCTTGAAGTGGCGCGTCTCCGCAAGTGCCGCGGTGGGAGAGAACCCCAGCGCGACCAGGCTGGAAGCGGCCAGCCCGGCTCCGCTCACACGAAAGAACTGCCTTCGGTTCATGTCCATTGGATGTCTCCGGCGTTGGCGCTTGCGCGCCCGTTCTCCACGGGGCGCTGCGCTACGCCCGGTACGGTGCCGCAAAACATAGCACGGGCGATTCGCGGTGTCCACGAGGGCCTATTTGGCAGGTGCGCCGGCGGCCCCGTCGCCACCCGAGGGCGACGGCGTCCCGCCGCTTGCCGCCCCGCCCTTTTCCTGGTTGCCGGCCAATCCGCCGACTGCACTGGCGCCGTCCGAAGGCCCGTGTCCCGAGCCGCCCTGGACCACGTCGCTGGCGTGCGGGGACTGCGGCGTGACGGTCGCAGCGGGGTGCGCCGGGTCCGTTGCCGGCGAGGACTGCGGCGCGTCAGCCTTGGGCGGCGACGGCTTCGGATCGCACGCACTCAGCGACAGGACCGCTGCCAGAGCCACGAGAACGAGGGGTGGATGAAAGTTCCGCATGCCTGCACCCTAGCGGCCCCAGGTCGCGCGACTGTAGGCGGAAGCCCTGTTTCGCAGCCCTCGCTCGACGCTGTGCATCGGCCATTCGGCGTGTTGGCAAGCCCGGGTGCCCCCCGCATACTGCCCGACGCTTGGAGGAATCACGACCATGGCAATGCAGAACGGCCTTCGCGCCCTTCAGACCATGCTGGGATTGACCGCCACGATGCTCATGGCCCAGCCGGCATCCGCCACGGACATCACCGGTTCCGGCTCGACCTTTGTCTATCCGGTCATGCTCCGATGGGCCTCCGGCTACTACAACAACGAAAAGGTCAAGGTCAACTACCAGGCGATCGGCTCCGGCAGCGGCATCCAGCAGGTCAAGGCCGGCCAGGTGGCCTTCGGTGCGTCGGACAAGCCCCTGCCACCGGATGAACTCAAGGCCGCCGACTTGATGCAGTTCCCACTCGTGATCGGTGGCGTGGTGCCGGTGGTGAATCTCGACGGCGTCGCGCCCGGTCGGTTGAAGTTCACGGGCGAACTGCTCGCCGACATCTACCTCGGCAAGGTCACGAACTGGAACGACGCAGCCATCGCCGCGCTGAACCCCGACGTGGGGCTGCCGAGCCTGAAGATCACGGCCATGCATCGGCTGGACGCGTCGGGCACGACCTTCAATTTCGTCAACTACCTCTCCAAGGTCAGCGACGAGTGGAAGACCAAGGTCGGCGAAGGCACGATGGTCAAGTGGCCGGCCGGAAGCGGTGGCAGCGGGAACGACGGGGTGGCCCGCTACGTGAACTACGTGAAAGGGTCGATCGGCTATGTCGAGCTCGCCTATGCGCTCGAACACAAGATGACCTATCCGATGCTGAAGAACAAGAGCGGCGCCTTCGTCGGGCCCACGCCCGCGAGCTTCGAGGCCGCGGCTGCGAGCACCGGCTGGACGAGCCCGGACTTCTACGAGGTGCTGACCGATGCGTCCGGTGATGCGTCCTGGCCGATCACCGCGACCACATTCGCATTGATGCCGCGAAACCCCCGGAAGCCGGAGCAGGCGGCCGAGGCATTGCGCTTCTTCAAATGGTCGCTGGAGCAAGGCAAGGCGGACGCACGGGCGCTCAACTACGTGCCGCTGCCCGACAGCCTCGTGCAGCGGATCGAAGCCTACTGGGCCGAGCCGGCCAAATAGCCGGGCAACTTCATCAGCGCCTGCCCCATCCGGATGCGCGTGCCGGACTCGATGCCCTCGGCCAAAGCAAAGCCCTTCGGCGCGAACACGATGATGGTCGAGCCATGCTCGAACCAGCCCATCTCCTGGCCCTTGCGATAGGGTGCATCGCAATCCATGCGCGTCGGGCCGCTCCAGCCGAGGTTCAGCAGTGCATCGAGGCAATGCAGCCGCAGGCTCGCGACCAGGATGGCTGCCACCGGCACCAGTGCGATGCGGTGCCCGCCCGCATGCAGGCGCGTGTGGACCGCCGCGCGCACATTGCGGCAGAAGAGGCGCTCCACGCGTTTTAGCGCGATCGGGTTCACGTTCCAGGTGTCGCCCGACATGTAGTTGACCCGCTCGACCGTGCAGTCGTGGGGCGCATGGAAGCGGTGGTACATGCTCGACGTCAGCCGGAGCGTCACGAAAGTGCCGTCACGGAAAGGCTCCGCGGATCGTGCATCGCCGAACAGGTCGGCCATCGCATACGGGAAACCCTTGGCCTGGAAGACCTCCATCCCGTTCACCGTCCCGCAGGCGCCGACGATGGCATCGCATGGGCTTGCGAGCACATCCTCGCGCGCATCGACGACGCGGGCGCCCTCCTTCAACTCGCGGGTGAAGCAGTCGTGCATGCTGTCGAAGCGTGTTTTCTTCGCCTCGCTCAGGTCGAGTTCGGTGAAGAGCCGCCACACGCCGATCGAAAGATCGCGCACCACAGGATTGCGGATCTTGCTGAACCAGCCCATGAAGCGCGTCAGCGCGATGCGGGGTACCCGGTTGGTGAGCAGGAAGTTGATGTCTTCCTGCTGCAACAGGGCATCACGTGTTTGTCGAAGTGTTTTCATGAGCGCGTCAAGAAGCTGAGATAGACCGTGGGGTGTTCGCTGTTCATTGCAATAAAGAGTTCATGAGCCAGACATTCCTTCTCTCTTCCGTCGCGCTTGCGGCGCTCGCCGCTTCCGCGGTTCCGGCCTGGCGCCGGCTCGAGCTTTCGCGCGCCAAGCATCCTTCGCTGACCGGCCATTCGCGCATGGCCAAACGGGTCGCGGCGCAGCTTCCGGGCTACGCCTACGACGACCAGCGCTTCTACGATTCCGACGGCGCGCCGGACGACGTGGTGGCCCGGCGCCGGGCCGGCTTCGAGGCGCTGTCGCGGCTCCTGAAGACCCGCCATGCGCAGTCGATCGCGGCCACGCGCGCGGCACGCCCCTCGGTGTCGGACCTGCAGTTCACCAGCAGCTACCGGGTGCCCTTCCAGTACAGCCCGCATGTGCGCGAGCACCTCCCGGTGGGCGCCTTCATGCAGTCCGCGAACGGCGTCATGCTGCGCGACCTGGATGGGCAGGAGTTCTACGACCTCACCGGTTCGTACGGCGTCAACCTGCTCGGCGTGGACTTCTACAAGGAGTGCATCGCAGAGGGCAGCCGGCTTGCCGAGCCACTCGGGCCGGTGCTCGGCGCCTATCACCCCTGCGTGCTGGAGAACGTGCATCGGCTGCGCGAGATCTCCGGGCAGGACGAGGTGTCGTTCCACATGTCCGGCACCGAGGCCGTGATGCAGGCGGTGCGGCTGGCGCGCTATCACACGCGGCGCACGCATCTCGTGCGCTTCTGCGGCGCCTATCACGGCTGGTGGGAAGACGTGCAGCCCGGCGTGGGCAACCCGCTGCAACCGCACGAGACCTACACCCTGCGCGAGATGGACGAGCGGTCGCTGCGCGTGCTGCGCAAGCGCCGCGACATCGCCTGCGTGCTGGTCAATCCGCTGCAGGCGCTGCATCCCAACTCCGGCGCGCCCGGCGATTCGTCGCTGGTCGACAGCAGCAGGCGTGCGAGCTTCGACCGCGTCGCCTACACCGAGTGGCTGCACAAGCTGCGCCAGGTCTGCACCGAGCGCGGCATCGTGCTGATCCTCGACGAGATCTTCGTGGGCTTCCGGCTCGCGCCCGGCGGTGCGCAGGAGTACTTCGGGGTGAAGGCGGACATGGTGACCTACGGCAAGACACTGGGCGGCGGTTTGCCGGTCGGCGTGGTCTGCGGACGGGCCGATCTGATGAAGCGCTACCGCGAGGAGCGCCCGGCCGACATCTGCTTCGCGCGTGGCACCTTCAACGCGCATCCCTACGTGATGGGCGCGATGTACGCCTTCCTGAGGCGCATCGACGAGCCGGAAGTCCGGGTGCTCTACGACGACCTCGACGAACGCTGGAACCGCCGCGCACGCGACCTCAACGACCGGCTCGAACAGGCCGGGCTGCCGGTGCGCGTGGCCAACATCTCGTCGATCTGGACCGTGCTCTACACCTCGCCCGGCCGCTACAACTGGCTGCTGCAGTACTACCTGCGCGCGCAGCGGCTGGCACTGAGCTGGGTCGGCAGCGGCCGGTTGATCTTCAGCCTCAACTACACCGATGCCGATTTCGAGCAAGTGGCCGAAAGGTTCGTCGCCGCGGCCCGGCAGATGCAGCAGGACGGCTGGTGGTCGCACGACGCCGCGCTGACCAACAAGGCAATCAAGCGCGGCATCCTGCGCGAGATGCTCGCGCAGCGATTCGGAATCTGACGGCACTCAGGCGCGGTGACCGGCCCCGTGCGCGGGGTCGATCAGCTCGCCACGCAGCAGGTACAGGGGCGCGCGGTGGTAGAGCTTGATGTCGTGGAACGGGTCGGTGAGGATCTTCGTCATCCACACCAGCCCGGTCTTCACGTCCTTGAGCAGGAAGAGATGGAAAGTGCGGAACAGCAGGCCGCCCGCGCCCAGCACCAGCCATGCGAAGCCGACCTGGCGCACGTAGCCTTCGAACCCGGTGGTTGGGTCCATGAGGCCGAACAGCGTGCGGTCCCACCACAGCACGACGGGCACTGCGGCCCACAGTGCCATCAGCACCACCTTGCGGCGCAGGTTGTAGCCGACCTTGATCTCTTCCTTGTATTCGTGCGTGGCGTGGTTCACCTCGTCGTAGCCCTTGGGCTCGAAGAAGAAGTGGCCCGCCTGGCGACTGGTCATCGACACGCCCCAGCCGATCAGCGCGGCGATCACCGGGTCGATGAACAGCATCACGTAGGCGATCACGAAACTGATCGCGCTCACGAGGTGCAGCGACTGGTTGATGCGGCTGTGGTGGTAGTAACGATGATCGTCCCAGCGCTGGATCTGAAGGTTGCGCAAGAATTCGTTCACGGGCTCTCCTGTTGGACCTGGGTTGGAACGACGCCGCACGAGCGCAGCGCGTGACGGCATCGTGACGGGCATGCGTGAATTCTTGGTGACGATGTGCGGACCGTCATCGCTCTGTCGCCAACAGCCGCCAGCATCCGCGACATGAGCTCATCGCTTGGTCCGATCGTTGTCGAGCACATGCCGCCCGCCCGGCGCTCGATGCGCATTGCGGTGGTCACCGAGACCTACCCGCCCGAAGTCAACGGTGTGGCCCTCACCCTGCAGCGGGTGGTGGAGGGACTGCGCGCACTCCAGCACGACATCCAGCTCGTCCGGCCCCGCCAGACCGACGGCGATCTCGCCCGGCGCCTGGACCGGCTCGACGAGGTGCTCGTGCGTGGCGTGCCGATCCCGCGCTACCCCGAAATGAAGATGGGCATGCCCGCCAACAAGGCACTGGTGCAACTCTGGAGCCGCCAGCGGCCGGACCTGGTCTACATCGCCACCGAGGGACCCCTCGGCTGGTCGGCGCTGCAGATCGCACGCAAGCTCAAGCTGCCCGTGTGCTCGGACTTCCGCACCAACTTTCATGTCTACAGCCGGCACTACGGCATCGGCTGGCTGTACCGGCCGATCATGAGCTACCTGCGCAAGTTCCATAACCGCACCGCTTTCACGATGGTGCCCAGCGAGAGCCTCCGGCAGCAGTTGCGCGGCCACGGCTTCGAGCGCCTGATGCTGGTCACGCGCGGAGTCGACACCGAGCAGTTCACGCCCGCGCGTCGCAGCGAGGCATTGCGTGCGCAATGGGGTGTCTCTCCGGACACGCCGGTCGCGCTCTACGTGGGGCGGCTGGCCACCGAGAAGAACCTCGACGCACTGGCCAATGCCTTCCGCGCGATGCAGGCACAGGATGCGGCTACGCGCCTCGTGGTGGTGGGCGAAGGCCCTGCCGCGCCCCAGCTCGCTGCCGCGGTGCCCGACGCGATCTTTGCCGGCACGCGCCGCGGAGAGGACCTCGGCGCGCACTATGCCTCGAGCGATCTGTTCATCTTTCCGAGCATGACGGAGACCTTCGGCAACGTGACGCTCGAGGCCATGGCCAGCGGACTCGCGGTGCTGGCCTACGACCATGCAAGTGCCGGACAGATGATTCACAGCGGCAGCAATGGCCTGCTCGCACCGCTCGGCGACGAGCCGACCTTCGTCCGGCTGGCGCGCGAACTCGTGGCCGGCGGCCGTGACGCCGCGCGGCAGATGGGCCTGCGTGCGCGCGAGAGCGCCGGCGAAGCAGGCTGGGACCGCATCGTCGCGCAGGTGGAAGAAGTGCTCTACGCCACCATCGCCGCGGGAGAGACGTCACAAGTGGCCGATGCGCGCGGCCGCACCATCGCCGGCGCAGCCTGAAGCGCGTCGAGCACAACGCCGTCAGCGCAAGGACGTGAACTGGCTGTCCGCGCTCGGGCCGAGGCGGCGCTCGATACCGTGCTCGCGCCAGATCAGAAGCGCGATCGCAGCGGCCACGAGCAGCCCCAGGATCCACATCAGCGGCACGATCGGCACATCCATCGCGATCAGCGCCGCATAGCCGGCCAGCATCATCAGTACGTTGAGGTTCTCGTTGAAGCCCTGCACCGCGATCGAGCGGCCGGCGCTCAGCAGGTTGTAGCCACGGTGCTGGAGGAGCGCGTTGAGCGGCACCACCAGGATGCCACCCACAGCGCCGACGAACACCATCAACAACACCGCCAGCCACAACGCGTCGGTCGACGCCACCATGGGCATGCACAGCCCCAGCAGCACGCCCGCCGGCAGCACCCGCTTGGCGCGACCGAGCGCCACATGGCGACCCGCGAGCCCGGCACCCGCGATCACGCCGACCGCCACCGCCACCTGTAGATAGGCCGCGCGCTCCAGCGTGAGGCCAAGAATCTCGGTGGCCCATTTGAGGACCGCGAACTGCAGCGTCGCACCCACGCCCCAGAAGATGCTGGTGACCGCGAGCGAGAGCCCGCCGTCGCGATCGCTCCACAGCGTGCGGTTCGCGCTGCGGAATTCGCGTATCAGCACCAGCAGGTGAAGGCGTGTGGGCGGTGCATAGCGCGCGCCGCTGTCGGGCACGCCGGCATTCATCAGCGCGGCGACCAGATACGCGGCCAGCAACACAGCCATCGACAACTGCAGGGTGCTGGCGGCACACGGCGCGAGCCAGTCGCGCATCGCGAGGCTGGCCGATGAGCCGCGCAGCAGGTCCGCCACCAGCAGGCCGCCAAGCACCGTGCCCAGCAGCGCCGCGCAGACGACAGACACTTCGATCCATCCATTGGCCGCGACCAGACGGCGCGGTCCCACCATCTCGGTGACCAGGCCGTACTTGGCCGGCGCATACGCCGCGGCGCCGAAACCCACCACCGCGAAGGCCACGAGCGGGTTGATGCCGCCCATGAGCAGGCCGACGCCCACCAGCTTGACGCCGTTCATCGCGGTCATGAGCCGGGCCTTGGGCATGGCGTCGGCCAACGGGCCGATCATGGGCGCGAGCACCACGTAGGACAGCGTGAAAGCGAACTTGAGCAGCGGCGCCCACCACAGCGGCGAGCCGCGCTCCTGCAGCAGCGCAATGGCGACGATCAGCAGCGCGTTGTCCGCCAACGCGGAGATCGCCTGTCCGGCGATCAGCAAGTAGAAGCCCCGCGGCATTCAGCGGGTGCGGCAGGGCGCCATGTCTTGATCCATGGACGCCGATGCTCGCCGGTCGCGATGACGCCCGCGTGAATGCTATTTCGCCAAGCCTGGCTGTGTCTGGGCGGCCACCTCGGCCGGGTTGGACATGGTCGAGATCACCTTACTGTTGACGCGCGAGCCGCTGTTGACGTTCTGGTCCGGTGCGCTCGCGGTCGACACGGCCTGGCGGTAGACCTGCTCCGGGTCCGCCATTGGCGTGAACTTCTCTGCGCCGCGCGAGCCACGCACGACGTTCTGGTCGGGCGCGCGTGCGGTGTCGACGGCCTGCTCATAGACCTTGCCCGGATCGGCCATCGGCGTGAACTTCTCTGCCCCGCGCGAGCCGCGCGTGACGTTCTGGTCGGGTGCATGCGCCGCCGAGACGGCTTCGGCCTGCACTTCGGCGCGGCTGCGCCCCACGGGCTGCTGCGCGTGGGCAGTGCCTGTCACCAGCCAAAGCGCGGCGGTGGTGGCAATCAGCCGATGGATGGTGGAAGAAGCTTGCATGGTTCAAATCCTTTGCGGTGGATGGATGGATCGCCTGGTTCCCCTCGACAGGTTTTTCGTCTCCGTGCCGCCTGTTCGGATACTTGTTTGCATGCGAGCGTAGTTGTGCCTCGTGGCCGGTCCATGACGCCGGAGGCCGACCCTGTCCGCTGGTGGGACGTTCATCCGCGTGAAACAGAAGCGGGATGAATTGCGGGCCGTAATCGGTAATTCACCGCGAACGTACGAAATATGCCTGTCGTACTCGGGGTATTGTCTGACCCAAACCTGACATGGAGTTCGTATATTGGTCCGGATGGATATCGGCGGGGAAGCCTCACAACAGCCAGTTTCACTTTCGTCTGCGCAGCGACGCCTGTGGTTTCTCGACCGGATCAAGGCCGATGTCCGCGATGCCTATCACCTTTCGGGCGCGCTGGAGTTCGAGGGCCATCTCGACGAAGACGCCCTCCGTCTCAGTCTTGAGACACTCATGGCGCGCCATGAAGTCCTGCGCACGACCTTCGAGGAAGTCGACGAGGAGCCGGTGCTGCGCATCGCGCCGCCGGGACCGTTTCCATTGCGAATCGACGATCTGAGCCATCTCGGCACCGAAGCCATGGAAGCGGAACGCGAAAGGCAGATCCGCGAAGAATGCTCGGCACCCTTCGACCTCGAACGCGGCCCGCTGGTCCGCGGACGGCTGCTGCGGCTCGGCCCACAGCGGCACACGCTGGTGCTCTGTGCGCACCACATGGTGGCGGATGGCTGGTCGATCGCCGTCTTCATGAAGGACGTGGCGGCCGTCTACTCCGCTTTTGCCGAGGGCAAGCCGAATCCGTTGCCAGACCTGCCCGCTCACTACGGCGACTACGTGGCCGAAGAACGCGAGCGGGCCACATCGCCCGCACGCCAGGCGCGCCTCGACTACTGGCGGCGCCAGCTCGAAGGTGCGCCCGAACTGCTCGAGCTTCCCACCGACCGGCCGCGCCCCGCTATACAGGACCATGCAGGCGACCGCGTCGAGATCGTGTTTCCGCCGCCGCTGGTCGCCGCGCTCCGCGAATGGGCGAGGAGCCGCGGTGCCACGCTGACGATGGCGCTGCACGCGGGCCTGAACGTGCTGTTCTCGCGCCTTGCCGGCCAGCAGGACATCGTGATCGGAACGCCAGTCGCGAACCGCCGCCGTCCGGCATACCGGCAGGCGGTGGGGTTCTTCGTCAACACCGTCGCACTGCGCACCGACCTGAGCGACGACCCGACCGCCGATGCACTGCTCGAACGGGTGCGCGGAATCGGGCAAGCGGCGTACCTGCGGCAGGACGTGCCCTTCGAGCAGGTGGTGGAGCTGGTGCGGCCGGCGAGAAACCCGAGCCACAGCCCGATCTACCAGGTGTTGATGGTCATCCAGAACTTCGAGACCGAGCGTATCGACCTGCCCGGCGCGACCCTGCAGTTGATCGAGGTGCCGCCTCAGAGCGTGGCCACGGATCTGATGATGCTGTTCCGCGAGACGGCCGACGGCCTGCTCGGCCGCATCGCGTATGCCACTGCCCTCTTCGACCGCGCGACCATCGAGCGCTGGGCCGGCTACCTGCTGCGCCTGCTCGAAGCGATGGCTGCAGACGGCGCACAGCGGGTCGCCGCCCTTCCGATGATGGGCGACCACGAGCGGAGCCTGCTGCTCGACCGGTTCAACGACACACGCGTCACGCACGGGGGCGAAACGCGGGTCCATGCTCTCTTCGAGGCGCAGGCCACGCGCACGCCGGAGGCCGTCGCACTGGTCGCCGACCATCGCAGCCTGCGTTATGGCGAACTCGATGCGCAGGCCAATCGCCTCGCCCATCGGCTCCAGGCAGAAGGGCTCGGGCGTGGAATGCGAGCGGCGCTGTTCCTTGGCCGCGGCGTGGACCTGATCGTGGCGATGCTCGCAGTGCTCAAGACCGGCGCAGCCTATGTCCCGCTGGACCCGACCGATCCGCAGGAACGCATCGCGCGCATGCTGGACGATGCCGCCCCGCGCGTGCTGTTGACCCAGAAGCGCCTGCTGGCCGCCCTGCCCCGCACCCAGCAGACCCCGCTCATCGTCGACGCGGACCCTGCTGCCGATGCGAACGCCGGGCCGATCGCAGTCGAGGTGCATCCCGACGATCCTGTCTACGTGGTCTACACCTCGGGCTCGACCGGCACGCCGAAGGGCGTTGCCGTTCCGCATTCGGCGCTCACGAACCTGATCCACTGGCAAGCGCGTCATCGCGACGGCCAGCCCGCGCCGAGGACGTTGCAGTACGTCGCGATTGGATTCGACGTCGCGTTCCAGGAGATATTCAGCACGCTTTGCGGCGGCGGCGCGCTGGTGCTGATCCACGAGGGCGCGCGCCGCGACATGGCTGCGGTGCTCCGCGTGCTGCGGGAAGAACGCGTCGAGCGGCTGATCCTTCCGTTCATCGCGCTGCAGCACCTGGCCGAACAGGCGGCGACCTCCGGCGAGCCGCTGCCCCCTCTGAAGCAGGTCATCACCGGTGCCGAGCAATTGCGCATCAGCTCGGAAATCCGCGAGTTCTTCGAGCGACTGGGCGGCTGCCGACTACAGAACCAGTACGGCCCTACCGAATACCCGATCGCCACCGCGCTCGACCTGCAAGGCGCGCCGCACGACTGGCCGTTGCTCCCATCGATCGGCCATCCGATCGACAACACGACGGTGCGCATCCTCGACGGCCTGCGCCAGCCGGTGCCGATCGGCGTCAAGGGCGAGATCTACATCGGCGGCTCGGGCATGGCGCTCGGCTACCTCGGACAGGCGGCGCTGGACGGAGCGGCCTTCTTCGACGACCTCTTTGCCACGCACACGGGTGCGCGCCTCTACAAGACCGGCGACATCGGCCGCTGGCGCAGCGACGGAAGCATCGAGTACGTCAGCCGCTGCGACGACCAGGTCAAGCTGCGCGGCTTCCGCATCGAGCCGGGCGAGATCGAGGCGCACATCGACCAACATCCGTCGGTCGCCGACGTCGCCGTGCTGCTGCGCGAGGATGAGCCCGGGCAGAAGCGCCTGGTGGCTTATATGACACTGGCGCCGGGCGCTGTCGCCACCGGCATCACGGCGACGCTGAAGCGGTACCTGCACGGCGTGCTGCCCGAATACATGGTGCCCGCCGCGTTCATCGTGCTCGATGCGCTGCCGCTCACCAGCAGCAGCAAGGTCGATCGCCGAGCCTTGCCACTGCCAGCGCGCGAAAACGACGGCGGCGAGCGCGTGATGCCACGAAGCAGCACGGAGCAGACGCTGTGGGAGATCTGGCGCAGCGTGCTGCACGCCACCGCGTTCGGCGTGGACGACAGCTTCTTCGACCTGGGCGGCCATTCGCTGCTGACGATGCAGGTGGCTTCGCGCGTCCGGCAACAACTGGGCATCGAGCTTCCGCTGGCGCTACTGTTCGAGCATCCGACCATCGCAGGGCTCGCGGCGCGGCTGGACGAGGAGTTGCCCCGGACCTGGTCGACCGCGCCGGCGTCGATTCCGCGCGTGGCGAGGGACGGGCCGCTGCCGGTATCGCTGTCGCAGCGACGCATGTGGGTGATCCAGCAGTTCGACCCCGAATCGGTCGCCTACAACATCGCGGTCTCGCTACGCCTGCGCGGTGCGCTGGACGACGATGCCATGCGACTTGCCTTCGAGCGGCTGGTGGAGCGGCACGAAGGGCTGCGCACCTGGTTCGAGATGCACGGCGAAGAACCAATGCAGCAGATCGCGCCTTCAATGCAGGTTGCGATCGAGCGGATCGACTTGCGCGCCCAGCCGGACGGGCTTCGCATGGACGAAGCACGGGCCCTGCTGCAGGAACGCGGATCGCGGCCATTCGATCTGACGCAGGCGCCGCTGCACTTCCCGACGCTCGTCAACCTCGGGGACGAGGACCATCTTTTCTTCTGGCGCATGCACCACGCGATCACCGACAACTGGTCGATCGCGATCCTGATGCGCGATTTGCTGCAGCTGTACGCGTCACTATCGACCCGTGGGCAGGCGGAGCTGCCGCCGCTCGGCATCGAGTACGCGGACTACGCCGCATGGCAGCGTTCGCCGGCCGCGACCGCGCAGCGGCAACGCCAGATCGATTTCTGGGCGGAGCGGCTGCGCGACCTGCAGCCGATCAATCTGCCCACCGACTATCCGCGGCCGCTGCTGCCGAGCTTCCGCGGCGCAAAAGTCTCGATGCCGCTTCCGCCCGCGATGCGCGACAGCCTGCGCCGCTTCTGCGGACGCCATGCGGTCACGCCGTTCGTGGTGCTGCTCGCGGCCTTCAAGCTCATGCTGTCGCGTCACTGTGCAAGTCACGACATCGCGGTGGGCACGCCGATCGCCAATCGGCATCACCTCGTAACCGAGCAGCTCGTCGGCACGCTGGTCAACACGCTCGTCATGCGCACAGACCTCTCGGGCAACCCGGACTTCGCCGAGCTGGTGCAGCGCGTGCGCGCGACCGCCCTGGAGGCGTACGCCCACCAGGACGCGCCCTTCGACGAGATCGTGGAAGTGCTGGGGCAGGACCGCCGCACCCATCCCGAGGGACTCGTGCGCACCCTGTTCAACGTGCTGAACGCGCCGCTCGGCAAGCTGCCACCGGTGGACTTCAGCTACGAGGCGTTCGAGCTCGAAGCCACTGCAGCCCAGTTCGATCTCTCGTTCCACGTGGACACCGAGTTCGGCCACCGTATTCACCTCGAGTATTCGACGGACCTCTTCGCCGCGGAAACGGCCAGCCGCATGCTGGAGAACTACCTGTGGCTGGTCGACCAGGTGCTCGGCGACGAGAACCGGCCGATCGCGGACTACGCGATCCTCGCGCCCGCGCAACTGGCCTTGCTGCACGACCAGTGGAACGCGACGCAACACAAACTGCCACCGGATCTGCTGATTCATCGCCACCTGCGTTGTGAGGATCCGGCGCGGGCCGGCCGGATCGCGGTGTTCGATTCGCAAGGGCGCCGCATGACGTACGGCGAGCTGAATGCGTCGTCGGACCGGCTCGCATCCTCATTGCGCGCGCACGGCTATGGGCGTGGCCACCGCATCGGCCTGAGCCTCGCGCGCGACGCGGGCATGCTCGTGGCGCAGCTCGCGGTGCTCAAGTCGGGCGCGGCCTATGTGCCGCTGGACCCCGCTTTCCCCATCGACCGGCTGACCTACATGGCCAGCGATGCGGAACTCTCGGCCATCCTCGTGCGGCCGGACATGGCCGCGCCATTCAGCGCAACCGGCATTCCCTTGCTGGACCCGATCGAGCTCGCGCAGCAGTCCGCAGGCGCAGAGTCGGAACTTCTGCGCCCTGACCCCGAGCGCGACGCGCGCCCACTCGATCCGGCCTACTTCATCTACACCTCCGGTTCCACCGGCCGGCCGAAGGCGGTCGCCGTGCCGCATCGCGCGGTCGCGAATTTCCTCGCCTCGATGGCGCGCGAACCAGGTCTCGATGCATCCGACCGTCTGGTGGCCGTGACCACCCTGTCCTTCGACATCGCGGTGCTCGAGCTGCTGCTGCCGCTCGCGGTCGGTGCGCAGGTGGTGATTGCCGACAGCGACCACGTCCGCGACCCGATCCGGCTGCGCACGCTCATCGAGCGGCACGACGCGACCGTGATGCAGGCCACGCCTTCCTTGTGGCGCGCCCTGCTCGACATCGGGTGGACCGGCCGGCCGGGCTTCCGCGCGCTGGTCGGCGGCGAGCCGCTGCAGGCGACGCTGGCCGAGCAACTGCTGTCGCGCTGCTCGGCGCTCTGGAACATGTACGGCCCGACGGAAACCACCGTGTGGTCCACCGCGTGGAAGGTGGATGCGCCGCGACTCGGCATCTCCATCGGGCGGCCGATCGACAACACCTCCGTCTGGGTGCTCGACGCCAACGGCCTGCCCTGCCCCATCGGCGTTCCGGGCGAGCTGTGCATCGGAGGCGCGGGCGTGACGCTCGGCTATCACAAGCGCAAGGCGCTGACGGACGAGCGCTTCGTCGTCGACCGCTGGAGCGACGAGCCCGGTGCACGGCTCTATCGCACCGGCGACCTGTGCCGCTGGCGCCATGACGGGCTGCTGGAGCACCTGGGGCGCCTCGATCATCAGGTCAAGGTCCGGGGTTTCCGCATCGAGCTGGGCGAGATCGAAGCGGCGTTGCTGGACCATCCCGAAGTTGCCCAGTGCGTGGTCGTCACCCGCCCCGGGGGCGAGGACGACGTGCGCCTCGTGGGCTACGTGGTGGCGCAATCGCCGGACCTGCGGTTGGCCGCGCTGCGCGAACACCTGCAGGCATCGCTACCGGAATACATGGTGCCGCAGCACCTCGTGGTTCTGCGGGCGATGCCGCTGCTACCCAATGGCAAGGTGGACCGCAACGCACTGCCGGCGCCAGTGGTCGACGCCTCGCGCGCGGAAGGCGGCACGCACCAGCCGCCATCCACCGAAGAAGAGAGGGTGATCGCCGAGATCTGGTCCGAGCTGCTCGGCGTGGAAGTCGTCGGACGCACCGACAACTTTTTCGAGCTCGGCGGCCATTCGCTGCTGGCGATGCGCGCGGTGAATGCGACGAAGCAACGACTCGGCCTGGAGATCGCGCCGCGCCGGCTGGTCTTCGAGACCCTGCGCCAGCTGGCGAACCCGGAAAACGCGGGGATGTCCTAGAAGGCCGCTGCCTGCGGCCCGACGGCTACTGTATTTCCTTGAGCACCGTCCAGCCGGACTCGATGTGCTTGCGCATCGACAGCACGGCCGCCGACACATCGCCGCTGGCGAGCGCATCGAGGATCTCGTCGTGCTCCTTCACCGCATCGGCGCCACGCCCCTCGGCGGCATTGATGAGGTCGAAGGGATAGCGCGCCCAGAGGATCTGCACGAAATGCAGCGTCTGCGGCATTGCCGCGATGTCGTACATGCGGCGATGGAAGCGGTAGTTGACGCCACGGGCAATGGCGCGGTTGCCGGTCTCGAAGGCCTTGGCGAATTCGTCCGCCAATGTGCGCAGTTCGGCGAGGTCTTCGGAGGTCGCGCGCTCGGCCGCGCCGCGGACCAGTTGCGCCTCGAGCATCAGGCGCAGGCTCAGGATCTCGCCGGAAGCCCCGGCATCGAAGGGCACCACGCGGGCGCCGCGATACGAATCGCCGCTGACGTAGCCTTCGGCCTCCAGCAGCTTGAGCGCCTCGCGCACGGGAGTGATGCTCAGGTTGAGCTGCTCGGCGATCTCGGCCTGCTTGAGGCGCGAGCCGCGTTGGTAGACCCCGGAAATGATCCTCTCCCGGAGGTAGTCCGCGACCTGTTCTTCTTTGGTTCGGTATTCCATCACGAGCCGCACGCCCCTTGTGTCCAGGCCGAGCGAGAAGTCTCCGAAGGTCTCGCCTGAAAGCAGATGGCTCACGGCTCGCTCCAACCGGTTCGGCTCGGGTATCGCTCGGCGCGCTCGATTCTAAGCGGCCGTCCGGGGCGCAAGGTCGGCCAGGATCCGCCGTGCGCGCTCGACGACGGGGCGGTCGATCATCTTGCCGTCGAGCGCCGTCGCGGCACCCGCGCTGGCCTCGAAGGCGGCCAGCACACGCCCCGCCCAGATGCGCTCTTCTTCCGTGGGCTCGAAGGCCTGATTCACCGCCGAAACCTGAGCGGGGTGGATGCACAGCTTGCCGCCGAAGCCGAGTTGCCGCGATCGAAGCGCATCCTCGCGCATGCGGCCGACATCGCTGAAATTGACGCTGACGCCGTCCACCGGGGCATCGAGGCCCGCGAGTCGCGAATGCAGCACGACCTGCACGCGCACCGATGTCATCGCATCGCCCTCGTCCGCGATGCCGCTGTCGATCCCGAAGTCCACGCTGCCGAAGGCGATGCGCGTGAGACCGCGCACCGCGCACAGGGCCGGCAGGTCGAGATAGCCGGCCACCGTCTCCAGCAGTGCGACCACGGGCCGCCCGGGCAACTCGGAAACGGTGTGCGCGAGCGAGGCCCGGTCGGCCTTGGCCAGCATCACGCCGGCGTTGGGAAAGGCCTTCAGCATGCCGAGGTCGGCCTCATGCCAGGC
This sequence comes from Variovorax sp. Sphag1AA, assembly GCF_014192575.1. Taxonomy (GTDB): domain Bacteria; phylum Pseudomonadota; class Gammaproteobacteria; order Burkholderiales; family Burkholderiaceae_C; genus Variovorax. The sequence goes on from NZ_JACHYC010000008.1 coordinate 186,887, forward strand.
GGTGTCCGCAGCGTTGATGCGAACCAGCGCACGGCCCCCCTCTTTCAGCCAGCCGGCGACGGCTTCGCGCGCCTCGGACTTGGCTTCAGGCGCCACCGCGTCCTCGAGGTCCAGCACCACCTGGTGCGCGCCGGAAGCCGCGGCCTTGTCGAACCGGTCCGGCCGGTGGCCCGGCACGAAAAGCAGGCTGCGGGCAGCGCGTGGCGCGGTCGCAGCGTTCATCACTCGAAGACCACGTCCTGCGAGCTCGTCAAGCGACAGAAGCGCTTGAGTCCGGAGATGGACTGCTCGTGCTCCTCGGCCGACAAGGCGCAGCAGCAGTCTTCCAGCACGACCATCTCGTAGTCGCGGTCGTGTCCATCGCGCACCGTGGCCTGAACGACTGCGTTGGTGGAGATGCCCGAGCAGTAGATCCGCCGGATGCCCTTGGCACGCAGGATGGCTTCGAGGCTGGTGCTGTAGAACGGGCTCACGCGATGCTTGACGATGTCGAAATCGCCCGGCTGCATGCCCAGGTCCGGATGGATCTCGGTGCCCCAGGTGCCGAGCTTGAAGATGCCGTTCTTGCGCGCGCCCGAGAAGACGGGCGACTCGGGCGGGCACTCGCGGTAGTCGGGCGAGAAACCCACGCGCACGAAGCCGATGTGCAGGCCGGCCGCACGGGCCTTGTCCAGCGCCTTTCGCGTGTTCTCGATGATGCGGCGGCCGCGCACCTGCTCGCCGTAGGCGGCCTTGCCGTTCGGGCCATCGGCGTGCACGAGGTCGTTCTCCATGTCGAGGACGAGGTAGATCGAATCTTTCATTGAAACTCCTTCAGGTCGATGTGAAGCGGGCGGTCAGAGGATGACCTCGCGCGCTTCGAGTTCGGCGCGCTGGGCGCTAGAGAGACCCAGCAGTTCGCCGTAGACGTAATCTTCGTCCTGTCCGAGGGCCGGTGTCAGCCGGCGGATGCCGACGTCGTCGGAGCGGCTGAAACGCGCGGGTGCACCCACTGCCAGCCGCGCCGGGATGTCCGGCGCGCTCACCTCGGTCAGCGCGCCCCGGCTTCGCAGGTGCGCATCCTCCGCGATGTCCTGCATGTTCCAGGACACATGCGCGCAGACGCCCGCCTGTTGCAGCCGCGCGGCCGTCTCGTCCGCATCGCAGCGCGACAGCCAGCGTGCGACCAGCGCGTCGAGGTCCGGTCGATGGCGACGGCGCCCCTCGGCGGTCTCGAAGCGCGGATCGTCGGCGAATTGCCCCAGCACGCGCTGCAGGTTGCGCCAGTCCTCGTCATGCCGAACCGCGAGCGTCAGCCAGCGATCGGGCTCCGCGGAGGCGTAGATGCCATGCGGCGCCATGGCCGCGTGGGCGTTGCCGGTGCGGACCGGCTCATGCCCGGCGCTGGCCTGCACGAGTGCATCGCCGATCATGGCCGAGGCCACTTCGCGCGCGGCCAAGTCCACGTGCTGGGCACGCCCGGTGCGGCGGCGCTGGTGCAGGGCCGCGATCGTCGCCAGCGCCGCATGGACGCCGGCGGAATGGTCCATCACATGCCGCATCTCCACCGGCGGACCATCTGAGTAGCCGGTCATCCAGCCCAGGCCGCCCCACGCGCCGAAGAGCGGCGCATAGCCGGCGAAGTGCGAATCGGGCCCGCTCTGACCGCACGACGACAGAGAAAGCAGCACGATGTCCGACCTTGCCTCGCGCAGCGCGTCGAAATCGAGCCCCAGCCGCTTCATCACGCCGGGCCGGAAGCTCTCCGCCGCCACATCGGACAGGGCCACGATGCGCTTGGCCAGAGCCACCGCCTCGGGCTGCTTGAGGTTGAGGCGCACCGACAGCTTGTTGGCCGACACCTGGTCGAAGGTGGCCGCCTGCATGCGCCCGTACACCGCATGGGGCTTGCGGAAGGCATCGGGCCGCGTGCGGCTTTCGATCTTGATGCACTCCGCGCCCAGCTGCGACAGCAGGTGCGTGCAGAACGGCCCAGCCGCATGGATCGTGAAGTCGGCGATGCGCACACCGGCCAGCGGAGCTCGGACCTGCTTCATACCTGGATCGCATCCTCGTTCATCTCGCCCAGCGCGGGCACCCTGCCGCCCCGCCGCAGCGGCGTGCAGCGGAACTGGAACGGCGCGACCAGCACATCCACCTCTTCGCCGTCTTCCAGCATGGCCGGTCCGAACAGGCCGCGCGCGGATTCGTGCTCGCCGCTGACCACCTCCGCAGGCGTGCGGTACTTCGCCGCCGGCACGCCGAGCTCTTGCGCGCGCCTGACGATCTCTTCCACCGGATGGCGGGCCATCCACTCGCGGATGTGCTGGTTGAGTTCGTCGCCGCGGCGGCTGCGTTCTAGCGGGTCACGCAGTGCGTCGTCGAGCGCCCACTCGGGCCGCCCCATGAGTTCGACGAGGCCACTCCACTGGCGGTCTTCCAGTGTCAGCAGTTCCAGATAGCCGTTGAGCGTCTTGAACACGCCGCCGTAGCGGAAGCGCCGGGTGGTCCGGTGCTCCAGCGAACCGTCGCCCAGGCGCTGCAACGCGAAGGCGCCCACGGACAGCGTCGCGTCCTGCACCGACACATCCACGTACTGCCCACCCTGGAGCGGCACCGACCACCATGCGGCCAGCGCGCACATTGCGGCGGTGCTGCCGCCCTGGTAGCCCGCGAAGTGTCCGTAGATCTTCAGCGGGGGTCGATCCGGAAAGAGTTCGTTCGACAACCCGTTGGGCAGCAGGTAACCCTCGCCGCCCGCGTGCAGCAGGTTGACCTCTTCACCGCACCAGCGCGCCTTGGGCCCGCTGGCGCCGAAGGGCAGCACGCTCACATGCACCAGTTGCGGATGCCGCTCCGCAACCTCGGAGGGATCGAGGTTCACGGCCGCGCGCTCCGCCAACGGCGTGTCGTCGATGAGGATGTCCGCCTGCGCAAGCTGCTGCTGCAGCAGCGCCTGCCCGGCCGCCGTGTGCGGGTTGCACACGAGACTGCGCTTGCCCACCGACAGATACGCGAAGAGTGCGCTGTCGCCGCCGTCTTCCAGCAGCGGAGGCGCGTGCCGCAGGATCGACCCGTGCTCGGGCTCCAACATCACGACCTCCGCGCCCATGGCCGCCAGCAGCCGGCCGGCGTAGGCGGCCGCCACCGAGCGCGAACGCTCGACGACGCGGCAGCCGGCCAGGGGCTGGTCCACCTGCGGCGAGTCTTCCTTCGATTGCATGCGCACTCCCTCTTGCGTACGGATGGCCTGTGGCGTCAGCGGACCACGGGCAATTCGAGATCCACTGCCGACCCGTCGATGAAGGCAGGCAGCTTCACATCGCGCGACGGCAGGGCCACGGTGGCGATCCCCGGGGTCGTGACTTCGCCGCGCTGGTTGACTGCGGCGATCTCGATGTCCACGAGGCCGATCTTGTCCTTGACGTACTTGCGCAGGACCTTGCCCTTGCAGAAGGTGGTGTCGCCGACGATGTTGAAGCGGCGCATCTCGGTGCGAACGCGCTTGATGACACCGGCATCGCCCATCCAGTTGGTCACGAGCGAGCACATCCATGCCGAGCGCTGCGGACCGTAGTCGTAGGTGCCGGGCACGCCGACTTCCTTGGCCACCGATTCGCGGTGATGGCCGATGCCCGTGTACTCGACGCCGCCGCCGGCCTCCGGGTTGCGGAAGAAGTGACCCGGGTGCTTGACCGCCGCCTGGAGCACCACGCCGTGCGTGTGACCGCGACCGCAGCCAACGAGGAAGCCCATCGTGTCCATCAGCGACAGCGGGCCGCGTGCGATGGTCGGAAGCTCTTCGCCCTCGCGCACCTCTTCCCAGTAGCGCACGTTGGCGCCGCGGATCTTCTTGACTTCGTCGAGCACGATCTCGTCGATGCGGTCGCGTTCCTCGTCCGAGTACTCGTGCTGCTCGATGTCCTTGTACTTGCCGGTGTCGCGCGCGGCCTTGCGTTCGTGGCGCGTGCAGGTGCCGAGCGCGCGGGCCACCAGCTCGCTGCGCTGGTTGTAGTAGCAGGCTTCGACGTACTGGAGCACGAGGCGGCCGGAGAACTTGCTTTCCTTTTCCTCGACACCGACCACGCGCTCGATCGCCGAGATGCGATCGCCAGGACGAATGTGGCGGAACAGCTCCCAGTCGTTGCCGGCATAGAAGCCGTGCACGCCGGGCAGACCCCAGCGGGTGCGGCCAAGCCAGCCGAAAGCCATCGGGAACATCGGGTGCGCGACCATTGAACCGTAGCGCGTTGCAGGACCGTAGCCGGCTTCGCGATAGAGCGGATTCATGTCGCCGATGCCGTTGCACCAGTTGCGCATGGTGTCCGCGGTCGCATCCTGCAGATACGGCCCCTCGGGACGAAGGTGCAGGCCGATCATCGCCTTGGCGGCGGCGATGGCTTCGTCGGTGATGAGTCCCTCGGCGGGGCGATTGCCGACGTCGGATTGAGGGGGGGTTGCGATGGCAGTGCTCACGTTGATGCTCCTAAGGGCAGGTTGAAGTCAGATGCGAAATGCGTTGGTTGGGGGGAAAGGGATGTGGGCTCACTCGCTGCGGATGCCGGCGGCCTGGATGGTTGCGCCCCACTTCTTGCGCTCGGCCTTCACGAAGGCATCGAGCTCGGGGGCGGACATGGATCGGGGTTCGACCCCGATCTCCATCATTCGGCGGCGCATCTCGGGCTGCTGCAGCGCGCGCTGCATGTGCTCGCTGAGCTTGCGGACGACCTCGGGCGGCGTTCCGCGAGGCGCGAACACCGCGTCCCACGCGACCACGTCGAATCCCGGAACGCCCTGTTCCGAGATCGGCTTGACGCCCGGCAGCATGTCGCTGGCGTGCAGCGAGGTGATGCCGAGTGCGCGCAGCTTGCCGCTAGCGATGTGCGTGCGCGATGCGGTCACCGTGTCGATGACCAGCGGGATCTGTCCGCCGAGGGCGTCGGTCATCGATTGACCCGACGACTTGTAGTTGACCGCGAAGAGCGGTGCCTGCGCTTCCTTCACGAACTGCGCGAAGACCACCTGGGCGGTCGTGCTCGGCAGGCCGACATTGAGCGTGTTGGGCTTGGCGCGCGCGGCGGCAATGAGCTCGGCGATGCCGTTGGCCGGAAAGTCCGGCGACGAGGTGGAGAACACCATCGGCAGCAGGCCGATCATGCCGACGCCTTCGAGATCAGTGGCCGCGCTGAACCCGGGGGTCGCGAACAGAAACTCGTTGGCCGCATTCGTGGCGTTGGTGCCGAGCAGGAAGGTGTACCCATCCGGCGCCGCCTTGGCCACGGCTGCTGCACCGATGTTGCCGCCGGCCCCCGCGCGGTTGTCGATCACGAAGCTCTGGCCGAGCGTCTTCTGCAGCTCCTGCGTGAGCAGGCGCGCCAGAACGTCGGCGCCCTGCCCGGCCGCGTAGGGCACGATGAGCCGCACCGGCCGCTCGGGCCAGCTCGATTGCGCCATCGAGCGCTGGGGCAGCGCGCCGAGCGCAAGGACCGCGGCCGCGCCCATGCACAGCAGATTGCGGCGGATGGGCCGTAGGAGCGCCTTCAGTGCTTTCATGCTGTTCTCCATCGCGCTCAAGCCGCCAGCACCAGGCCCGGCCGGGGCCATTGGGCCGCGAACAGTTGCCCATGGCCCGACAGGGTGATGAAGGCGGTGCGCCGATCGGGTCCGCCGAAGCAGATGTTGGTGCAGTAGCCCTCCGGCGCCTCGTGGAATTCGAGCAGTTCGCCCTCTGGCGAGAACACGCTGATGCCGCCGCGCACCAGCGTGGCCACGCAGATGTTCCCGTTCTCTTCCACCGCCAGCGAGTCGAAGCGCTGGTAACCACTCAGGCCGTGCACAAGTGTTCCGCCGTTGGGCGAGGGCCACGGCGCGAGGTCCAGTTCGCCGGGCCGCCGAACCGGATAGGACCAGAGGCGGCTCGTTTCCGTCTCGGACACGTAGAGCGTGCGACCGTCTGGCGACAGCCCCACGCCATTGGGCGTGAGCACCGGATGCGCGGCACGGCGGATGAAGCGCTTGTCGGTGCGCGCGTAGTACACCGCGCCGCGCAACATTCGGTCCTCGAAGGTCTTGCCGAAGTCGGTGAACCAGAAGCCGCCCTCGCCGTCGAAGACGATGTCGTTGGGCCCGTGCAGCGGAATGCCGTCGCAGTGCGTGTAGAGCATCTCGACCGCACCGGTCTTGAGGTTCACGCGCTGGATCGCACCTCCCTCGTAGTCCGCTGCGGGGCCCGTGGGCCGGGTGAAGCCGGCATCGGTGCGCCAGCTGAAGCCGCCGTTGTTGCAGATGTAGCAATGGCCATCCGGCCCGATCGCCGCGCCATTCGGGCCGCCGCCAAGGGTTGCGACAACCTGCAGTTGGCCATCAGGGTGCACGCGTATCAAGCGCGCACCTTCGATCTCCACCACCAGGACGCTTCCGTCGGGCATGGCGATCGGCCCTTCGGGAAAGCGCAGGCCCTCGGCCATCACGCGACCTTGCAGCTTGAGTTGCTTCATTGCTTGTCGTCTCCGCTCATGCATGTGCGGCCTGCGCCGCTTCGGCCCGCGCACCGAGGTAAGCGTCGATCGCACGCTGGCGACCTTCGCGGCTGCCCAGCGCGACCGAATCCAGTTCACCCACGATGTGCCCATGGCGCATCACCCAGGCACGCGAAGCCAGCTTGGCCGCCGCGTGAAAGCTCTGCTCGACCAGCAGCGCGCTGAGCTTGTGTTCGCTCTGGATGCGCGCGAGCCGCTCGTAGACGCGCGCCACCAGCAACGGTGCAAGGCCGAGCGAAGGCTCGTCGAGCAGCAGCAGGCGCGGTGCCGACATCAGTCCGCGGCCGATGGCCAGCATCTGCTGTTCGCCGCCACTGAGCAGCCCTGCCGGCGCCTTCAGGCGATTGGCGATCTCGGGGAAGAAGTCGAGCACCATCTGCTGGCGCTGCGCGCGCGTACGGCTGTCGACGAAGTAGGAACCCAGCGTGAGGTTCTCGGCCACGCTCAGGTCGGTCACGATTGCGCGGCCCTCGGGCACGTAGACGATCCCGGCGCGAAAGCGCTGCGCTGCATCGAGCCGGGTGATGTCCTGTCCGTCGAAGACCACGCGGCCCTGCGCCGGCTCCAGTCCTGCGATCGCGCGCAATGTGCTCGACTTGCCGGCGCCGTTGGCACCCAGCAGCGCCGCCACGGTGCCGGCGCCCATGGCGAGCGAGACGCCGTGCACCACAGGGCCCGCGCCGTAGCCCACGCTCAAGGCCTCGATGCGCAGCAGCTCACTCATCGTCGTCTCCCAGGTAGACCCGCACCACGTCGGCGTTGCCGCGGATCTGTGCTGGCGTGCCGGAGGCCAGCAAGGTGCCGACGTTGAGCACATGGATGCTGTCGCACACGTCCATGATCAGGTCCATGTCGTGCTCGACGACCACCAGAACGAGGTCCGGCGAGCGCAGCTTCTTGAGCGCGCTGGACAGGTCGCGCGTCTCCACCGAATTCAGTCCAGCCGCCGGTTCGTCCAGCAGGAGTACGCGAGGCTGCCCGGCAATGGCGCGTGCGATCTCGGCCAGCCGCAGGACGCCGGGCGGCAATTGCGAGGGCGCTTCATCCGCGACGTGCGCGATGCCCAGGCGAGACAGCGCGGCCAGAGCGAGCTCACGATTGCTTGCGCGTTCTGCACGCCCTTGCGGCAGCGGCAGGAACGCATCGAGCCAACCCGCGCGGCTCTGGCGATGCAGACCGATCGCAACGTTCTCGACCACCGACAGCTCCGGGCACAAGGCGACGTGCTGGAAGCTGCGTGAGAAGCCGAGCGAAGCGCGGCCCGTTGGGGGCACGCCCTCCAGTTGCACGTCGCCGAGGCGGATGCTGCCCACCTGCGGCGAGTACAAGCCAGTCAGGCAATTGAAGAAGCTCGTCTTGCCAGCGCCGTTGGGGCCGATCAAGCCGGTGATTTCGCCCGGCCTGAGCTGCAGGCTGATCTTCTGCAGCACCTGGATGCCGCCGAAGGAAAGCGAGAGGCCCTGCACTGCGAGCGGCGCCGGTTGCATCACCGTCGCGCTCATGCGTGACCTCCCTCGAGGCGCTTGCGCAGTGAGGCGGGCAGCGCGTTCACACCCAGCACCACCGCCAGCAGCGCGCCGCCATAGAGGATCGGCACCCAATCGCCGGCACCTGCGAGCAGCAACGGCATGAGCGTGAGGAACAAGGCTCCGATGAAGCTGCCGATGAAGCTCAGCGAATAGAGGCTCACCACCGAACCTACCAGCAGGAAGATCGACGTCCACAGCGTGAAACTGTTAGGCGACACGGTCGACGAGCTGAAGGACAGCAGCGCCCCGCCGATGGCCGCGATCGCGGCACTGAGCGCCATGCACGACAGCCGCGCCCAGCTGCGCTTCACGCCGAACGATTCAGCCGCTGGCGCCGAAGTGCGAATGAGCAGAAGCGCCATGGCCTGCCGCGAGCGTCGGAACTGTCGCAGTAGCAGCACCACGATGACCAGCCCGGCCAACGGGAGGTAGTAGCGCTGCAGTTCGCGCGACATGCCGGGCAGCGCGTCGCGCTTGACATACAGGCCTTCGTAGCCGCCGGTGACTTTCGAGAAGTACAGGAGCACCTCGGGCAACGCGAGCGCCAGCGCCATGGTCGCCACGGCCAGGTAGATGCCGGAGAGATTGCGCGACGGATAGGCGAACACCAGCCCCAGCAACGCACCCGCGACTGCGGCCACAGGCAGGCTGAACAGCAGCGAAAGACCCAGGTACCTTTCCGCGAGGGCCACCACATAGGCACCCACCGCGACGAAGACGCCATGGCCGATCGACACCTCTCCGCCGTAGCGGACCATGAAGCTCACCGCGAGCAGCGCAATCGCATTGGCGAAGCACAGGCCCAGCGTGAACGTCCAGTAGCCACCCGCCACCCACGGCAGGAGCATCAGCACTGCGCCGAGCACCACGGCGGCCCATGGAAGCTGGCGCGCAGCAGCGGCCCTTGTCTCCACCGCTGGCGCGTGCGTGGCGCTGACCATGGCCGCCTCAGACACGGGCACCTCCGCGAACCGCAAGGACGCCCTTGGGGAAGAGGTTGAGCACCAGCAGGATCGTCGCCAGCATGTAGGTGTTGTTGAACTCCGCCGCCACGTAGAAGGACAGCAGGTTCATCAGCACCCCGATGAAGATGCCGCCGACCACCGCGCCGGGCAAGCTGGCGAAGCCGCCGACGACTGCCGCGGCAAAGGCCTGCAACATGAATGAAGCCACGCTGGTGGACGACAGGAAGGTGGTCGGCACGATCAGCAGCGAAGCGATCAGCCCCAGCACACCCGCCACGACCCACGAGAAGAGATGGATCCGCCGCAGGCTCAGTCCGCACACCCGGCTGGCGAAGGGATGGGCCGACACCGCACGGAAGGCAATGCCGATGCGCGTGCGCTCGATCAGCAGGTAGAGCGCGCCGATCACGAGCAGCGTGACGCCGAGCACCGCGAGGTCATAGGACGAGATGCGGATCGTGCCCACGTCGATGCGCCATGCAGGCAGTGGCAGTTCGAGCGAGACCACGTTGGAGCCGAACACCAGTTGCGTGATGCCCTGCGTCACAAGGCCCACGCCCAGGGTCGCGATCGTGCTGGTCAGGTCAGACTTGAATACCAGCGGCGCGATGAGCAGGTAGGCCACCGCCATCGCTGCCACCATGATCGCCAGCGACAGCATGACCGCCGCGCCCCACGCCATGTTGCCGAGGATGCCGCCAGTGAAGCCGAACACCAGGAAGGCCGCGAGGCCTGCCAGGTTGCCGTGCGCGAAGTTCACGACCATCGAGCTCTTGTAGATCAGCACGATGCCGATCGCGCCCATGGCATAGAGGCATCCGCTCACGATGCCTGCCCACACGAGACCCAGGAAGTCGGCCATGGCGTGTCAGGCCTTTCCTTCGGCGAGGCGCTGGTTGCGGTCCACCATTTCGATGACCGCAGGGAAGTAGCGACCGCTGAAACCGTTGGCAGCCGTGGCCGCGTAGTAGCGCTGCGCGAGTTCGGTGACGTGCGCGGACACGCCGGTCTGCCCGGCCAGTTCGAGCACGTACGAGATGTCCTTGAGCACGTACTCGGGCGAGAAGGACTTGTCGGGAAAGCTGCGCGGCAGCATCGCCTTGCGGCCATGGTTGCGCAGCACGAAGCTGTCGCCGGAACCCTTGGAGACTGCATCGAGCAGCGTCTCGGGCTTCACGCCCGCGCGCTCGCCCAGCACCATCATCTCGGCCAGCGCGACGGTGTTCTCGAACACCAGTGCGTTGTTGATCAGCTTGACCACCTGGCCGCAGCCGACGCCGCCGCACAGCGTGACGTCGGAGCCGATGTATTGCAACAAGGGCTCGATGCGCTCGAAGAGCGCGGGCTGCGCGCCCACCATGAGGCTGAGCTCGCCGCGCTGTGCCGCTTCGCGTGTACGAGCCACCGGTGCGTCGGCAAACTGCACATCGCGTTCCGCGAGCCGCTCGGCGACGCTGCGGGCCGATGCCACCGTGGTGGTGCTCAGGTCGACGATCACCCGCGGACGACGCGCGCCTGCTGTGAGCCCCTGCGCGCCGAGGCACACCGATTCGACCGCAGGACCACCCGGCAGCGAGAGAAACACGATGTCTGCTTGCGCGGCCAGGTCGCCGAGCGTCTGCACGCGGCGTGCCTTCGTGCCTTGCACCGCCTCGAAGGCCGATTCGTTCGTGTCGAAGGCCAGCACCTCGCCCGAGTGCTTCAGCGCCATGTTGCGGCACATGGGTCCGCCCATCACGCCCAGGCCCACGAAGCCGATCACCGGACTGGATTGTTCTGTCATGGCTCGCTCCTCGCGGTCAGTCCATCCACATGCCGCCGCTGATGTCGAGCGACGTGCCGGTGATCCAGTTGGAAGCGGGTGAGCAGAGGAAGAGGGCCGCCTGCGCGATGTCTTCCGCGTTGCCATAGCGACCGAGCGGCACCGTGGCATTGGCCGACGGAGCGGCGCTGCCGGTGACGTTGGCCCACATCGCGGTCTCGACCGGTCCGGGTGCCAGCGTGTTGGCGTAGACGCCATGCGGCGCGCCGGCCTTGGCGATCCAGCGCATCATTCCGTGCACTGCGGCCTTCGAGGAGACGTAGGCCGGGCCGGAGGCGACGCCGCCGTTCTTCGCCGCAATCGAACCGGCCGCGAGGATCTTTCCGTAGCCGCGCTCGCACATCAGCGGGAAGAGCTTTCGCGCCGGATTGACGACGCCACGCACGTTGACTTGCATGATGGCGTCCCACTCCTCGTCGGTGCTGTCGCCGAGCGGTGTGCGCGCGATGATCCCTGCGCAGAGGACGAGGATGTCGATGCGGCCGTGCTTCGCGATCACGCTATCGATCACCTCGTCGGTGTCGGCGCGCGAGGTCACGTCGTAGCGGCGGTACTCGATGCCGGCGCCGATGTCTTCCTTCTCGGCGCGGTCCGTCGCGATGACGCGCGCACCCGCTGCCTTGAATGCGGCCGAGATGGCCCGGCCCATGCCGCCGGCACCGCCGGTGATGAACGCCACCTGGCCTTCCAGGCTGGCGGGGCCGCTCAGATGTTGTGCCATTCCACTTGCTCCTGATGATGTTGTTGCTGGATCGCCGCGCGTATCAACGGAAGGACGCGCTGGCCGACATGGCGAGTTCGCCGGCAGGCCCACGGGCCCACAGCACGAGCGTTCCGCCCTCGCCTTCGCGGCCTTCCACGCGGAACGGGTGCGAGACGAACAACGGGCTGACGCCGCGGAACTCGAAGCTCGCGAGCGCGCGTCCACCGCCGTGTTCCATCGCGAGGCCCTGCAGCAGGGTCGCGGTCAACGGGCCGTGCACGACAAGGTCCGGATAGCCTTCCTCATTGCGCGCATACGCCTGGTCGTAGTGGATGCGGTGGCCATTGAAGGTCAGGGCCGAGTAGCGGAACAGCAGCGTCGTATCGAGCACGATCTCGCGGCCCCATTGCGCCACGTCGTCGTGCCGCGCCGGCGCAGGTGTTGCGGCACCCGGAGGCGTTGCCTCGCGATAGACGATGTCCTGCTCTTCGACGATGCAGTCCACCCCTTCGCACTGCGTGGTGTGCTGCACGGTGACGAACCACAGCGAACCGCGCTTGCCGACCTTGTTCTCCACCTTCTGGATGCGGCTCTTTCTCGTCGCGCTCGAGCCCACAGGCAGATCCGCCAGGTACCGAATGCGGCTGCCTGCCCACATGCGACGAGGCAGCTCGATCGGCGGCAGGAAGCCACCACGGCGCGGGTGACCATCCACGCCGAGTCCGCGGCGGGGCACCGCAGGGTTGAAGAACATCCATTGCCAGCCCGGTGGGAGTGCGTCGCCGAGGCGCGGGCTGCTTTCGAGATCGAGCGTGGCCGCCATGGTTTCGACGGCGTGGACCGAGATGCGCTCGGTGCGCTCTTCTTCGCGGCCGATCCAGCTTTCGTAGGAAGCAGTCAACGGTCGCACCTCACGAGATCTTGGCGTCGAAGACCGCGGCCGGGTACGGCCGGAAGTCCCTCACCATCTTGAAGCTGCCGTCCGTCGCGGCCTGGATGATGGCTTCCTGCCGTGCGCCGCGGTGGTCGCCGGACTTGAAGCTCACGCCGCGCGCGCCGCCCACGGTCTGGTCGGTCATGGTCTCCATCACGTCGACGAGGCTGGCGCGCGTGAGCGGCTTGCCGCTGGCCAGCAGCGTCTTGAAGCCCTTCACAAACAGCGCACCGTTGCTCCAGCCATTGAGGCCGAACACGCCGATGGGATCGGACGGAAAGTACTTCGCGACCTGCTCCCGATAGGCCTTGATGTCGGCATCGTCGGCCGTGACCGGCATCAGCCACGAGGAGAAATAGGTGCCGTCGAGGAGATTGCCGGCCAGCTTGCGCGTGGTCGGGTCGGCCGTGAAGAAGGGCGCCATCCACTTGGCCTGGTAGCCGACGCGATCGGCGGCCTTCAACGCGGCCGCGAGATTGGCGTTGGAGCCGAAAAGGATGACCACATCTGCCTTCGCGTTGGCCAGTCGGCGAACGTGCGGTGTGAAGTCGGTGTTGCGCACCTCGAAGGGGATGGACTCGGCCGCTTCCTTCTTCACGGTTTCCATATGGAGGTCGAAACCGCGCTTGGCCGAGCGGCCGAGTTCGTCGTTCTCACAGAGAAGCGCCACGCGGTCGGCCTTGAGATCGCCGAGTGCGTAGTCCAGGTTGGCCGCGGCAGACCAACCGTAGTCAGGCAGAAGCGGGAAGACGAGCCGTTCGGAGAAGAGCGCGGTAGCGCCGCCGATGGGGCCGATCATCGGCAGCCCCACTTCCTTGGCATAGGGAATCACTGCGACCGATTGCGCTGTGCCTACTGGCGCGGCGAGCGCGAAGACCTTGTTCTCTTCCACCAGCCGGCGCGTGACCGCAACGCTGCGTGCGGGCTCGTAGCCGTCGTCGTAGGTGACGTAGTTGATCTTCCAGCCATCGAGGGCGTTGGTCTCGTTGGCCCACTTGAAGCAGGACTCCGCCGCGTGCGTGAGGATTGTGTAGAAGGGCACCGGACCGGTGATCGGGGTGAACGCACCGACCGTCACCGTCTTCGTCGCCGTATCGATACCGGGCGAGGCCTGCTGCGCAGGCGCCCAGGTGGGCAACGCCACCGATGCCGCCGCAACCCCGGTGGAGAGAAAAGTCCTTCTACGCATGGTTGTCTCCTGAACTGGAAGAAAAATCGCTTTCGAACCACTCAAGAATGCATTCTATAAGTTCATCGTGAAGCCAATGTCTTAGGGTTTTCCTTTGGGAAATGCCATTTCCCTATCCGAATCACACTTATAGAATGCATTCTCAAGGAGTCAAACCGAAGCCATGAGCCAACCGCCCCTTACCGGCAAACGCGTGATCGAACTCGGCACGATGCTGGCCGCCCCCTTTGCCACACACATCCTTTCCCAGCTGGGCGCGGAGGTAATCAAGGTCGAGCCGCCTGCAGGCGACCCCACGCGCAGCCTGGTGCGCGGCGGCCCGAGCGGCACGTTCATCGCCTACAGCCACGGAAAGAAAAGCGTCTGCATCGACCTGTCGAAGCCCGACGGCCAGGCCGCGTTGCGTGCGTTGCTCGCAAGCGCCGATGCGCTGGTCCACAACCTCGCGCCGCGCGCTGCGCGCAAGCTGGGCGTGACGCGCGAAGCGTGCGCAAAGATCAACCCGGCTCTCATCTACTGCCACATCCGCGGCTACGCCGGCGGCCCGCAGGAAGACGACCTCGCATCGAACCCCGTGGCGGAAGCCGCTACCGGCGTGATGGATGCCAACCGCATCGATGGCCGCCCGAGCCGCCTCGGCCCCTCCTATCACGATCAGTTCGCCGGGGCCTATGCCGTGATCGGCATCCTTGCATCGATGCTGCAGCCCCGACAGGAAAGCGATCAGGGCCATGTCGAAATCGGCCTGTACGAAACCGGCCTGCATGTCGCATCGCGCGATCTGGTGGGCGTGCAGCTCAAGACGCAACTGCTCGGAAGGCCCGAGCGCGAGCCGCATGGTGAATTCAGCATGCCGGGCTATGGCGCGTATCGCACTGCCGACGAGCGCTGGATCTACCTGCTCATGCTCACCGACGGGCACTGGCTCAAGTTCTGCGAGGCGATGAGTCTTCCGCAGGCTGCCGACCCCGCGCTCGCCACACTTCGGCTGCGTAAGAAGGCGCGCGAGCATGTCGAGGACATCGTCCGCCGCGCGATCTCGCAGCACGCGTTCGACGACGTTGTCGCGCGGCTCAAGGCAGCGGGTGTGGGCTGCACCGAAGTGCTGCCGCTCGAGCGCGTGCTCGAGGCACCGCAGTCGCAACAGCCGGGCAAGACACGCGCGCTGCGCTTCCGCGGCCTGGAATTCCAGGCGCCGGAGTTCCCGCGCCTGCACGCGGCAACAGACGGCGTGCGAACCCTCGCACCCGCCGAACTGGGTGAACACACGCTCGAAGTTCTCGAAGCCGCAGGTGTCATCGGCGCACAGCGCGACGCCCTGCTCGCGTCCGGCGCCGTGATTGCAGCCAAGCCCGGCTCGTTCGCCTGGGCGCCGGTCCGCGAAGCCGCCTGACACGACGCGCGAGAGCGGGCACCATGCTCGATCAAGGAGACATACGTGAACCCTTCCATCACCCGCAGAGGTGCCATGCTCGGCGGTCTTTCGTGTCTGCTCGGAGCGGCCGCCCTTCCCCTGCATGCGGCTGCGTATCCAGAGCGTCCCGTTCGCCTCGTCATCGGCTTCCCGCCGGCAGGCGGCGCTGACTTCGTCGGCCGGCTCGTTGCCCAGCGCATGAGCCAGGCGCTGGGTGCCAGCGTCGTCGTGGAAAACAAGGCGGGCGCCAACGGCATGATCGCGGCGGCCGACGTGGCCCGCTCTGCGGCGGATGGCTACACGCTGCTCCTGGGCGTGACCGCGAGCCAGTCCATCAGCCCCGTGCTGGTGGCGAAGCCTCCTTACGACCCGCTGCGGGACTTCACGCCGATCAGCATGGTCGGCTTCACGCCGCTAGTGTTGGTGGTCAATCCGAAGCTGCCCGTCAGATCGGTGAGCGAGTTCATCACCTACGTGAAGGCCAGCAAGGAGCCTGTGCCTTATGGGTCGGCAGGTATCGGCAACATCACGCACATGGCGGCAGAGCTCTTCGTGCAGACCACCGGCGCCACCCAGCTCCGGCACATTCCGTACAAGGGAAGCGGGCAGGTCATCACCGACCTGATCGGCGGCCAGGTACAGGCCTATTTCGACACGCTACCTTCGTCCCTGCCTTTCATCCAGAACGGGCAATTGCGCGCACTGGCGGTCACCGGGCAAGCGCGCTCCGCGGCCGCACCGGACATCCCGACGATGCAAGAGGCAGGTCTTACCGAGTACAGCCCGACGACATGGTTCGGCGTCCTCGCGCCGCCCCGGCTCGACAGCGCGATCGCGCAGCAACTCAACGTCGCGCTCGGGCAGGGTTTCAGCGATTCCGAGTCCCGCAAGGGTCTGACAGTCCGCGGCGTTGAGCCGGTGCTGAACAGCCCGAGCGAATTCCGTGCCGATCTCGAAGCGGACCTCTCCCGCTGGCGCGGCGTGACGCGCAAGGCCGGCATCACGCTCGACTAGCCGCCCGCACCCAGCGCTTCAAGTTCGGCGAGCACTTCGCGCGTGTGCTCTCCGACAGCCGGCAATCGCGCTCCGTGTCGCAGACCGCCATCGATCGTCAAAGGCAGGCCCGGGATGCGCACCGCATCGCGCCCCGGCGCTGCGATGTCGACGAACAGATCTGCCGAAACACCCGCACGCCCGGGCTTCACCTCGGCCATCGTGCGGATCGCGCCGACCACGACGCCTGCGCGCGTGAGCAATTCGGACACGGCATCCGACGACAGGTGCCGCAGCGCTGCCGATAGTTCGGCGCGCAACGCCGCACGGTTCTGCACACGCCCGGCGTTCTCGCGAAAGCGTGGATCGATTGCCATGTCCTCGCGCCCGATGGCAGCGCACAGACGCGGGAAGTGCTCCTGCGTGTATGCCGACACCACCACCATCCCGTCGGCGGTCGCGATCACGTCCGCCGCGGGCGCGGTGTGCGGCTGCCCGTTGCCGCAGCGCATGGGCAGTTCACCAGTCAGGCCGTACTCGGCCCATGCATTGCCCAGCGCCTCGATCGCAACGTCGACCAGCGAGACATCCACCAACCCGCCGCGACCGGTAGTGCCACGCCGCACCAATGCCGCGAGCACCCCGGTCGCGAGCGCGTGAGCGGCCATCGAATCGACCGCGGTGAATCCGACGCGGGTGGGGTCGCCGTCACGCGGGCCATTGAGGCTCATCATCCCGCTCTCGGCCTGCGCTGCAATGTCGAAACCCGGCCGCACGCTTGCGGGCCCGGCCTGCCCGAAGCCACTGACCTGCCCGTAGACGAGTCGAGGGAACGCATCGACCAACTGTGCCGCGCCAAGGCCGAGCTTCTCCATGCTCCCTGGACGCATGTTCTGCAGAAGCACGTCGGCGCTGCCCGCGAGCTTGCGCGCCTGCGCGCGACCCGCCTCGGAGCGCAGGTCAAGCACCACCGAGCGCTTCGACCGGTTGTAGGCGGTGAACATCGGGCCGAACGCATCGCGGGTCCAGCCCACTGCGCGTGCGGCATCACCGGCGGCGGGTTCGACCTTGATCACATCAGCGCCCAGGTCGGCCAGCGTCTGCGCTGCCGCGGGCGCGGCGATGAATTGACCGAACTCGACCACGCGCAAGCCCGCGAGCGGCGCACTGGTCGACGAAAAGGAATCTTGCGTTTGCATGCCCGACCTCATCGTCCAGTGAAGACCGGCTTGCGCTTTTCGAAGAAGGCCGCCGCGCCCTCCTGGAAGTCCGCGCTCGCGAACAGACCCGGCGCGTTGTCGAGCTGAAACGCCAACGCCTGCTCGATCGACATCGGCGACTGCCGCAACCCCGCCTTGATGCGCCCATGTGCCCTGCCCGGTCCTTCGACTAGTCGGCGCGCAAGCGCATGCGCCGCGGGCAGCGCGGAACCCTCCGTCACGTGCTCGTCGGCGAGGCCTGCCGCCCGCGCCTGAGCACCGTCCAGCTCTTCTGCAAAGAGCATCATCCGCCGCGCCATGGGCACACCCACACGCGCGGGCAGCGACCAGAACAACCCGGCGTCGGGCATCGCGCCCACGCGAACGAAGGCACAGCAGAAGCGCGCCGAGGCGCCGGCGACGACCAGGTCGCAGCAGGTCGCGAGCCCGAGCCCCGCACCAAAGGCCGGCCCATCCACTGCCGCGATGACGAGCTTGTCGGCCAATGCGATGCGCCTGTAGAGCCACGCGTTCGCGCTCATCTTGCGGCGAGTGTCGGCTTCGGGCGCACTCGCGAGTTGCCGGAGATCACCGCCCGAGCAGAACGCGCCGCCTGCGCCGGTCAGGATGGCGCAACGCAATTCGGGATCGTTCTCGAGTTGGTCGAGCCCCGCGAGCAGGCCCTCGACGACGCCCGGCGTGGAAAGTGAATTGCGTGTCGCGGGCGCATCGATGCGCAGCTGAAGCACGCCATCGTTGCGCTCGATGTCGACCACGGGCCGTTGATCTGCGGTCATGCCGGAATTCCTTCTTCGTCCAATGAGAGAGCGGCAAGCGCTTCGAGATGCGAAGCCGCACCGCCATGAAGCGTCGCTGCCGCTGCCAGCCGGCGGACGAACTGGCCGAGCTCGTACTCTTGCGTCATGCCGATGGCGCCGTGCAACTGCACGCACTCCTTCCACACCAACCGCGCGGCGCTCGAGACGCAACTCGCCGCACCCGAAACCATCCGCCGCCGTGCCGCATCGGTCGCAGCGTCGTCGTCCAGCGAGCGCGCAGCCGCATGCGTCAGAGCACGCGCTTCCTCTATCTCGATCATCAGGTCGACAAGCCGATGCTGCACCACCTGGTTTGCAGCAATGCTCCCGCCGAACTGCCGCCTCGTCTTCAGGTACTCCAGGGTTATTTCGAAGGCACGCTGCATGCTGCCAACCGTTTCCGCACAGTGCGCCACGGTGGCCTGCTGCACGACGACCTCCACACATGCAGCGATGGCTTCGCGCGTATCCGACCGCAAGCAGGTGGCTTCAACGCCGCTGAAGCGCAACCTGGCGGCACCACGCCCGTCGTACAGCGCACAGGCATCGATGGTCACACCCGCCTGATCCGCGCGAACCAGCAGCAGCGCCCGCCGTCCTTCCTGCGGCGAGGCTTCCACGATGTACGCATCGGCACCTGAGCCGCCGATCACGAGTGCGCCGCCGCCGCCTTCGAGCACCTCCACGCTGTTCTCTTTGCGCAAGACCGTGCCGTGCGTCCAAGGCACGAAGGCGATACGACGCGTGCCGTCGATGAGCCCGGGAAGCCACTCCCGACGAAGCTCATCGTCGGCGCATGCCGCGAGCAGCGGCGCGGCGAACACGCTCGCGGCGATCCATGGCTCGTTCACCGGCGCCCGACCCAGCTCTTCGGCCACCAGACACAGATCGAGCACCGAAGCCCCGAGGCCATCCGCCGACTCGGGCAGCGCCATGGCAAGCCATCCCATACCGGCGAAGGCTTGCCAGACTTCCTTCAGACAACCATGGCCGTCCAACATCGAGCGCTCGCGCACGGCCGCGTCGTAGGCGCGCTCGACGTAGCGTCGCGCGCTATCGGCCAGCATGCCCTGGTCATCGCTGAGGGTCATGTCGGTCATAGGCCAAGCACCTGTTTGGCAAGGATGTTGTGCTGGATCTCGCTGGAGCCACCCGCGATCGTGTAGCCGCGCGACAGAAAGCGCCTCGAAGACGCGGTCAATGCGATTGCGGCAAGTCCTTCCGCACGGCCGCTGCCATCGAGCGCGGCCGGATCGAGCGGCAGGGCGTCCTCGCCGAGCGCATCGACGGTGAGCTCCTCCCAGCGCTGGATCAACTGGCTGCCGCGCAGCTTCAACATCGAGACCTCGGCGCCGATCGGCTCGCCGGCCTGCGAGCGCGCGATGAAACGTGCGGCGTTCGCCTCAAGCGCCATGAGGCGCATGTCGAGTTCCGCGAAACGCTCGCGGAACCAGCCGTGATCCGCGATGCGCCGACCATCGACATGACGCTCCATTGCGACCGCACGCGCCCGTGCGCGGCGCCGCTTGTTCTCGCCAACGCGCGCAAGCTTGAGCCGTTCGAACTCCAGCAACGATTTCGCGATGCCCCAGCCGCGATGTTCCTCGCCCACCAGGTTGGCGACAGGCACTTCCACCGCGTCGAGAAACACTTCGTTGAAGACCACCCAGCCGTGGATGCCGACGATGGGGCGCACGGTGATGCCAGGGCTCTTCATGTCGATGAGAAGGAACGAGATGCCCTCCTGCGGCTTGGCCTGCGTGTCGGTGCGGACGAGGCAGAACATCCAGTCCGCGTACTGCGCATAGGACGTCCATATCTTGGAGCCGGTGACCACATACCGGTCTCCGTGGCGCTCCGCACGCGTGGCGAGCGATGCGAGGTCGGAGCCCGCGTTCGGTTCCGAATATCCCTGGCACCACCACTGACGCCCCGAAGCAATGGCCGGGAGGAAGCGATCGCGCTGTGCGTCGGTGCCATAGCGCACCAGCACCGGGCCGATCATGTCGAAGGTGACCGAGTTGAGTTCGGGCGCGTCGTGCGTGCACATCTCCTCGTCGAACGCGAGCTGCTGGCTCACCGTCCAACCTTGCCCGCCCCATTCACGCGGCCAGTGCGGCACAAGGTAGCCGTGCCTGGCAAGGATTTCGTTCCAGGCCACCGTGCGCTCGCGCGACAACTGCTGACCGCGCCGAACGCTGTCGCGAATATCCGGTGGAAGGTGCTCCTGCACGAAGTCGCGCACGCGGCGCCGGAAGTCTGAAAGGTCGGAAGTCGCTGTCATGGGTTTGTTGGCTCAGGCCCTCAGGCGCTGATGAAAAGCCCGGCGGGCGATCGCCGAGCGGTGAACCTCGGACGCACCGTCGTAGATGCGGAAGGGGCGCAGCATGCGCAGGATCATCGAGAGCGGCGCGTCCTCCGAGATGCCGAGCGCGCCGGCGATCTGCACTGCCGAATCGGCGACGCGGTTCACCGCCTCGGACACGAAGACCTTGGCCATCGAGGATTCATGGCGGATCGATTCGCCGCGGTCCAGCCGTCGCGCAACATCCACGGTCATCAGTCGTGCTGCATAGAGCTCGATGTGCGCATCGGCCACCATGGCCTGCACCATCTGATGCTCCGCGAGCCGCGTGCCGTGCGACTCGCGTCCGCTCGCGTAGTCCTGCGCGATCGACATCGCGCGCGAGGCCAGGCCGATGTAGCGCATGCAATGAAAGAGCCGCGCGCCTTCGAGCCGCAACTGGGCGTTCTCGAGACCACGCCCTTCCTCGCCGACCAATGCATCGGATCCCACTCTGCATTCGGTGAAGCGCAACTCGCCATGGCCGCCAAGGTCGAAGGGCTCGATGTTCGGAATGTCGCGCACCAGCTCGAAGCCGGGCGTTCCCCGCTCGACGAGGAACCACGACGGGCCCGCCTCGGTCCGCGCGACCACGATCGCGAAGTCCGCTTGCATCGCGCCGGTGATGAACCACTTGTGCCCGTCGATCACCCAGCCTTCGCCATCTCGCCGTGCGGTGGTGCGCAGCATGCGAGGGTCGGAGCCCACGCCAGGAGCGGGCTCGGTCATCGCGAAACAGGAGCGCCGCTCGCCGCGCATGAGCGGCTCGAGAAAGCGTTCGCGCTGCGACGGGCTCGCGAGTTTGTCGAGCGCGGCGATGTCCGGCTGGCCCGGGGGCGCGCATTGCAAGGTGGCCGGCCCGAGGAAACTACGCCCTGCTTCTTCGAGGAAGCTGCAGCATTCCTCCCACGAGAGATCGAGCCCGCCCATCTCACGCGGCGTGCGAGGCGCTCCAAGGCCGCGCGCGATCGCTCGATCGCGCAGGCGGCCCGTCAGTTCGCGCATCGCCTCGCGGTCGCCGGCAAGGCGCAAGTCCTCGCAGGGAATGACTTCCGTATCGATGAAGTCGCGCAGATTCTCGATCAGCGCATTGAATTCAGCGGTGTTGCGCGCCACGCTCACGTTCGCTTCTCCTGCCTTGTCTGCTGCATCACTTGCGGATCGCGTTGGCGACTTTTTCCCAACGAACCGCATCGGCCTTGATGAACGCGGCAAAGTCAGCCGTGTTCATGTAGGCCTCTTCGCCGCCGGCGTTGACCAGGCGTTCTTTCGTCTCGGGCGCGGCGGTGGCCTTCTGCAGCGCGGCATCGAGCTTCCGGATGACCTCGGGCGGCGTACCCGCCGGCACATGGAAGCCGTACCACGAGAGCGCCGTCACTTCCGGATAGCCTGCTTCGGCAATGGTCGGCACATCCGGCAGTTGCGCGGAGCGTGTGCTGTTGATGTTGGCAAGCGCGCGGATCGCGCCCGACTTGATGTGCGGATAGGCCACGCTCGACGGCAGGATCGCCATCGAGAAGGCACCGTTGATCAGGTCCGGCACCATCGGCGGCGCGCCCTTGTAGGTCACGGGCTCCAGCGGGATATCGGCCACGATCTTGAACATCTCGTTCGCCATGTTCTGCGTGCTGCCAGAGCCGCCGTCGCCGAATTGCAGCGGCTTGGGCGCCTTCTTCGCCATCGCGACGAACTCCTTCACTGTCTTCGCGGGCGAACTGGCGGGCACGACGAAGTAGCTCGGCGAGAGCGTGAAGCGCCCGACCGGCGCGAAGTCCTTCGGCGCCCAGCGCAGGTGGCTTTCCATCAGCGGGTTGTTGATCAGGAACGGCGCGGACACGAGCAGCGTGTAGCCGTCCGCGGGTGCATGCGCGACGAAGTCGGCCGCGATGTTGCCGGCGGCTCCGGGGCGGGCCTCGACCACCATCGGCTGGCCGAGCTCGGTCGCCATGCGCTGCGTGACGGCGCGCGTCTGCACATCGACCACGCCGCCCGCCGCATAGGGAACGATGACGCGGATCGGCTTGGTGGGAAATGCCTCCTCGCTCTGGACGGAACCGGTCACGAAAGCGGCCGCCAGGGCGAGGACTGCAGGGACGATGGACCTGATCATGGTGTCTCCGGAGTGGTGTTGGCGAGGCAGCGGCCGCGATTGCGCCGATGCCCGGACGGTCGAATGATGCGCCGTACCTGTTATGACAGGTGATAGGGATTTCACCTAAGCTGTCATAACAGGTCACTCGGCGATGATCTCGGCGTCGACAGAATTCCTCGCCCGTCATCGCACCCCCATGGAAGCCAAAGCCCCGTCCGCCCCGCCCCCTCTCTTCGCGCAAGTCGAATCGGCGCTGCGCGAGCGCATCCTGGACAACAAGCTGGTGGCCGGAGACAAGCTGCCTTCCGAATCCGAACTCGAGCGCGAGTTCGGCGTCAGCCGCATCACGGTGCGACAGGCGCTCTCGTCGCTCCACGCGAGCGGCTTCATCCAGAAGATCAATGGCAAGGGCAGCTTCGTCACGCGACCGAACGAGCTGCCGCGCCTCGGCGGCCTGACCGGCTTCTACGAACACATGCGCGCCCAGGGGCGCGAGGCGCATGGGCGGACGCTGTCAGTCCGGCAAGTCGCGGCGAGTGCGCAGATCGCCGAAGCGTTGGGCGTCTCGCCGGGCACGCCGCTCACAGCGGTGGCGATCCTTCGGCTGGTCGACGGCAAGCCGCTCGCGGTCGGCACGACCTACGGGCCGCCGTCGCTCATCAAGGCGCTGGTCGACGAGGACGCGGAAGCGAACGACATGATGACGATGCTGGAGGGCAGGCTCGGCTTCCGCCTGCGATCGACGCACATCGAGGCCAGCGCGGTGCGCGCCGGCAAGGCGCGCGGACGCCAGCTCGACGTGCCGGAAAGCGCCCCGCTGCTGCGCATCCGCTTCACGCCGCATGACGTGTCGGACCAGCCGCTGTGCTATTCGGAGATGTACTTCCGCGCGGACCAGTTCAGCTACAAGGCAGTGATCAAGCGCTGAGCTGCGCTATGCCGAATGGCCGCTGCGCGCGACCAGGATCACGCCGATGATGATCACGCCGATGCCCAGCCAGCGCTGCAGGCCGACGCTCTCGCCGAACAGCCACCACGCCAGCAGCGCATTGACGACGTAGCCGATGGACAGCATCGGGTAGGCGACGCTCACTTCCACGCGCGACAGTGCGACGATCCACACGACCACGCTGATGGCATAGCAGGCCAGCCCGCCGATGATGCCGGGATGCATCGCGAGGCCCATGGCAGTGCGCCAGAGCGCACTCGCGCCGGCCGACATGTTGATTTCGCCGGCGGCGTTGGCGCCGGACTTGAGCAGCAACTGTGCGGCTGCGTTCAGCAGCACGCCGCTGAGAATCCAGAGGAAATCGATGACTTTCATTGATTGGCTAGGGCGGCACCGGATGGGCGTCCCACATGGAACGGGTTCGGCGGCGTCCGATCATATGTCGCGCCGCGACGAGTTCGCGGCGGTGGGGACAGTTCGAGGCATCGAGGGAACCGATCCTCTGGACCAGCGCCGAAGCGCCCTCTACCAGCGCCTGCGAACTGTCTGCCGCGATCTTGAACGACAAATCTTACGCACGTATGAACACGCATACGTTCCCGTCATTCCTTGCGCCTGGCCGCTTTTGCATGCACCAGCCTGTCCATGCGCAAGCGCTGGCGGTCGTCGGTGATGAGGCGGGCAGCGAGCAGCACCGATCCGATCGAGGCCAAGGCGCCGGCGCCCGTCAGCAACAGCAGCAGCAGGATCTGGTACTTGGCCGATTCGAGCGGATCCATGCCGGCGAGCAACTGCCCGGTCATGATCCCCGGCAAGGTGATGATGCCCGCCGCCGACATCTGGTTGATGATCGGAATGATGCCGCGCCGGATCGACGTGCGCACCAGCTCCCTGAGCGCCTCGCGAATGGTTTCGCCCAACGCAAGCTGCGCTTCGATCGCCGTCCGTCGCACCGCCACACCGTCGAAGAAGCTGTCGAGCCCCAGGCTGGCGGAATTGAGCACGCTGCCGAGCACGATGCCCAGCAGCGGAATGGCATAGCGCGGGTCGTGCCATGGTTCCGGCCGGATCGCGGTGAGCAGGGCAAGCACCACCGTCGCCACGCTCGACACGGACACCGTGACCGCCGCGATGCCGTAGTTGCCGCCCCTGCGCAGGCGCCATTCCGGACGCACCGCGACTTCACGCGCCGCGGCGGCCATCATCAACGCGGCCACGAGCACCGTGAAGCCCGGCGATTGAGACTGGAACACCAGCCTGAGCACATAGCCGACGAGCAGCAGCTGCACCACCATCCGCACCGCCGCCCAGAGGACCTGGCGATGCACGCTCAACCGCAAGACCATCGAGGCGACGGCATTCGCCAGAACCAGCGTCGCCGCAAGCGCGATGTCCGTGAATTGCAGATGGATGACGTTCATGGGCTTTGCAGACTGCGATCGACCACGACGAGACGGCGATGCCCGACACGCGCGGCCTGCTCCTCCGAGTGCGTCACCCAGACGATGGCCGTCCCCTTGGCCGTCTCTTCGCGCAGCAAGGCTTCGTAGGCCAGGGTCGACGCCTGGTCGAGCGCCGCGGTCGGCTCGTCGAGCAACAGCACCGAAGGACCGCGCGAAAGCGACCTGACCATTGCCAGGCGCTGGCGCTCCCCTGTCGACAGGTGCATGAGTTCCGCGTCCAGGATGGCGGGCGGCAGCCCCAGCGCGGTGACCATCGCCCCCACTCTGTCGAGATCGGCGCCGCCGAAATGCTGGCGCACGACCGGCGACCACCAGGCCGGCTCGGCGGGCTGGTAGATGACCCGGCGGCGCCAGTCCGGCCCGCTCAGGCGTTCGCGGCGCGCACCGTCCAACTCCACCGTGCCCGTCCGAGGCGGATCGAGGTCCGCGATCAACCTCAGCAGCACGGTCTTCCCGGCGCCGGACTTGCCCATGAGGACCACGCACTCCCCGGCATCCGCGTGCAGGTCGAACGGCCCCGCCAATGCGGAACGAAGGTCATGTACGCGAAGTCGCGGAGCGGGCGAGGACATCCGCGCTTTGTACAGGCCTTTCGTGACCGTGGCGATGGCCTTGGGCGGAACGCCACGCCGGGCTTGCTTGCTTGGACTTCACCCACAGGCGTGGCACGATGCGCACCACCTCAGCCAGGAGACACCCTTTCGATGAACAGCCGCTCGCGCCTGCAGCGCCTGCTGGACGGCATCAGCATCGCGATGATGCCGCTGGCGCTGGCCATCACGCTGTTGCTGTTCCTTCAATGGCCGCTTCGGGACTGGATCGGCAAGGGGTCGACGCAGGCGAACGACCTCGCGCAATGGTTGTTCGCACTCTATGTCGCGGTCGCCATCAACCATGCGCGACGCCGGGGCGCACATCTCGTCGCGCGCCCCGACATCCCGCCGTCCGGCGCGGGCGTCATGGCGCGGCTGCGCCGCATCGGCGCGCCGTTGTGCGTGCTCCCATGGGCCTTGTTCCTCGTGGTCAGCGCGGCGGCGCCGGTGAGCCAGTCGGTGCAGGCGCTCGAACTGTTCCCGGACAGCTTCAACCCGGGCTATTTCATGATCAAGGTCGCATTGATGCTGATGGGCATCGTGATGCTGCTCCAGTCCGCGCTCGACCTCGTTCACGCACTGCGCGGCGAGCCGGTGGAATCGTGATGGAAATGGGCTGGTTCGGACTCGCCCTGCTCCTGCTGGCGCTGGTGCTGATGATGACCACCGGCTGGCCGACGTACGCCGTGTTGCTCGGCGTGTGTTCGGCCGGCACGTTGGCGGGATTGGCATCCGGTGCCATCGACGCCGCCGTGCTCGGAACGCTGCCCACTCGCATCGTGGGCCTGCTCGATCGCGATCTTCTACAGGCGCTCGCGCTCTATGCGCTGGTCGGCGCCCTGCTGAATCGGCTGATGCTCGCCGACAGTCTCTACACCGGGCTCGACAAGGTACTGCGCCGGCGCACGCCGTCGGCGGCGCCCGAGCTCGCCGGGCTCGGACTCGGCGTGATGCTCGCGCCAATGAACGGATCGGTCGGCGCCAGCCTGATGACGCTGTCCCGCACCGCCGACGCGAAGTGGGCCACCGAAGGCCGTCCGCCCGCGCGGCGCGCGGCGATGGTCGCGCTTGCGAGCACGCTCGGTGTGATCGTGCCGCCGTCACTGGTCCTGCTGCTGCTCGGCGACGCGATGCTGCAGGCGCACACCGAGGGCGTGAACCTTGCACAGGCGATGGGCCTGCCGCACACGGGCGCAGCGGTCCGCATCGTCAATACGCAGGACATTCTTCAGGCCGCCCTGCTGCCCGGCGCCGTGCTGCTGGTGCTATGGGCGATGCTGATCCTCTTCACCGCACCGCGCGCGCCTCGAAGCACAGCGCCCATGCCGCTGACGACAGGCGAGCGCGCTTCGCTCTGCGTGGTGCCACTGGTCATCGTCGTCCTGCTGTCGCTGGTCGCGATCGGCAAGGTGCGCGCCGTCGAAGCGGCAGCCACTGCGGGCATGCTGCTGCTCGGCTGGGGTGTCCTGTCGCGCAGGCTGACCGGGCCGCTGCTCTGGCTGGTGCTCGACGAGGCCATGTCGCTGACCGGTGCGCTGTTCGCCCTGCTGGTCGCCGCGACCAGCTTCTCGCTGCTGCTGCGCATCCTCGGCACCGACAAGCTCGCGGTGCAACTGATGCAATCGCTGCAGGGACATCCGGTGCTCGCGACGCTGACCGTGCTCGGCGTGCTGCTGGCATGTGCCTTCGTGCTGGATGCCTTCGAACTCATCTTCCTGGTGGTGCCGATCGTCATGCCGCCGCTTCTTGCGCAGATCGACGATGCCGCCTGGGTCTCGACGCTGGCACTGTTCGCGCTGCAGGCGGGTTTCCTGCTTCCGCCCTTCGGTTATGCGGTGGTGCTGGCGCGCGGCCACACGTCGCCCCGGCCCGGGTCGTGGCGCGTGCTTGCGGTGCTCGTGCCTTATCTCGTCGCGCTGCTGGTGGTGATGGGCATGGTGATCGCATGGCCCGCCACCACGCGTTGGCTGCGCACCGCGCCGGCGACGCTTGCACCGGACGAGAGCATGCGACCGGACCAGATCGACCAACTCATGCGAGAGATGTCGACGCCCTCGGACGACGCCCCGCCCGAGCCGCCGCCCGATCAGTGAGCTGCGACCGCTGAGCGTCCGCCTCTTCCTTGACGGCCGCAAAGTGCGCCCTGACGACCTTGAACGCTCGCTCTGCCGCCGGCAGGCGCGTGCGGCCCGCCTGCTCGATGATGCCCAGCGTCAGTGGCAGGTCGAGCATCGGCTGGACGTCGAGCCGCACGAGCGTTCCCGCGCGCAGCGCCGAGATCACCGCCACGTCGGTCGAAGGCGCGATCGCATCGCTTGACTTGAGCAGCGTGAGCACGGTGGAGACGTCGTTCGTGCTCGCGGCGAAGTGCTCCTGCAAGGGCAGGGACAGCCCATACAGCACCGCCATCCGGCGAAGCAGCGCCTCGTTGGCATAGCCGGACATGATCAGCGGATAGCGCTGCAGGTCTTCGATACCGATGCGCGCAGCGCCGGCCAGCGGATGGTCGCGCCTGGCGAACCATCCGAAGGTGCAGTCGTAGACCGGCTCGACGCTCAGGCTGTCGTCCGCCTCGGCGGCCCGGACATCGCCCACGAAGAAGTCGAGTTCTTCGCGTTGCAGCGCAGCCAGCAGCACGTCGGTGCTTTGCACCAGCGTCGATAGCCGCAAGCCGGGCGCGGCTGACAGCAATTCGAGCACCATGGGGCCGAGCAGCGTCATGGCAATCGACGAGCCCATGCCGAAAGACAAGGACCCAAGCTCGCCCGAACGCATCAGCGCCAGGGAGCGCGCGCCCTCCCGCTCGTCGAACACGATGCGCCGCGCCCGCTCGGCATAGGTCTCGGCGTAGGGCGTGGGACGCAGCCTCCGGTCCTGGCGGTCGAACAGGGGGACGCGCAATTCGTCTTCGAGTGCGCGCAGGCTGCGCGAAAGCGCCGGCGGGCTCAGGTGCACGGCTTCGGCCGCTGCAGCGAGCGAGCCGAGGTCCATCACGGCGAGAAAGTGGCGCAACTGACGGGTGTTCAAGGGACGGTCTCCATGACTTGCAGAAATTGCAAGCTGATGACATGGAACTTGCAATTTACGCAATCGTCCCCGATTCCTAGACTCGCGGCAATGGGCCACAACGCCATGACCGACTCCAACCTTTCCACCCCTCCAGGCCGCCCGCTGGTAGCCATCGCCGCCGACCGCATCGAGCGCCACATGCACCCTGCACATGCCCTGCTGCATGGCTATGTGCGCGCGGTATCCGAACTGGCCTCTGCCCTGCCCCTGGCGCTGCCTGCGGCACCGCAGGCCATGGATGCGGACAGCCTGATCCATGGCATCGACGGCATCGTGCTGACCGGCAGCCCCTCCAATGTAGCGCCCGAACGCTATGGCGCCGACGCATTGCCTGACAGCGTTCTGCTCGACCACGAGCGGGACGCCACTGTGCTGCCGCTGCTGCCGCGGCTGGTTGCCGCCGGCGTCCCGGTGCTCGGCGTATGCCGCGGCTTCCAGGAGATGAACGTCGCCTGGGGCGGCACGCTGGATGCCGCCGTGCACACGCGGGACGGCAGGCTCGATCATCGCGAAGGCGATCACGACCGGCCCATCCAGCGCTGGTACGACGACAGCCATGAGATCCACATTGCGCCGGGTGGCGTGCTGGCCGGCCTCCTGCCGCTGCGCCGTCTCTCGGTCAACTCGCTGCATCACCAGGGCATCGAGCGCCTTGGCACTGGCCTGCGCACAGAAGCCGTCGCGCCCGACGGGCTGGTCGAGGCCTTCTCCGTCGAAGGCGCTTCCTCGTTCGCCTTGGCCGTGCAGTGGCACCCCGAGATGCGCATCGACGACTGCCCTTTGGCGCAAGCCATCTTCCGTGCCTTCGGCGCAGCGTGTCGCGCGCGTCGCGCTCGCCGCCTGATTCTTTCCTGACTGCCATGAACGACACCGCCTCCCTCGACCTCTTCAGTCCCAGCTACGCCACGGCGCGGCGGAAATTCCTCGATGCCGCGGCGGCGCGCGGCCTGCCGGTCGACAGCCGCGTGCTGGACCTGCCGGGCGCTGAAGGCGAGACCCTGGCGATGGACGTGGTGCTCGACGGCCCGGCCGACGCGAGCCGGATGCTGGTCGTGCTCAGCGGCGTGCATGGGGTCGAGGGCTTCTGCGGATCGGCGATCCAGACCGGCGTGCTGCGCCTCGGGCAGCCCGCGCACGCGGACACCGCGGTGCTGCACGTCCACGCGATCAATCCCTACGGCTTCTCGCATCTGCGCCGGGTGACGCAGGAGAACGTCGACCTCAACCGCAACTTCGTCGATTTCGGCAAGCCCTTGCCCCTCAACGCGGGCTATGTAGAGATCCACGACTCGCTGCTGCCGCCCGCCTGGCCTCCGTCGAGCGAAGCCGAAGCCACCCTGGCCGCCTACCGCGACAAGCACGGCGAGCGCGGATTGCAGCGCGCCATCGGCCTCGGACAGCATGCGCACGCGGATGGCATGTTCTTCGGCGGGCGCGCGCCCACTTGGAGCAACCGCACCTTCCGCGCCGTCTTGCGCCAGTACGCAACGCGAGCGCGCGAGATCGCGTCGATCGACATCCACACGGGCCTTGGGCCCTACGGCGTGGGCGAACGCATCTTCGCGAGCTTCGACAACGGCGTGCTTCCGCGAGCGCAGCAGTGGTGGGGCGAGCTCACCGACGTGCACGCGGGCAGCTCAACCAGCATTCCGATGACCGGGCCCATCCAGACGGCGCTCTTCGAGGAATGCCCGCAGGCCGTGCACATCGGCATCTGTCTCGAATACGGCACGCATCCCAACGAGCGCGTGATGCCCGCGCTGCGCGCCGAACACTGGATGCATCGCCACGGCGCCGACGACGGCGTGCAGGCGCTCAACATCAAGCAGGCGCTCAAGGACGCCTTCTACCCCGACGCGGAAGACTGGAAGCAGGCGATCTGGCACCAGGGACGCCAGGCCTGCCTCCAGGCCATCGACGGCCTGCAGTTGGGCCGCCAGTCGCAAGGCTGATTGCGCGCAGACGATCCGCACCACACACACTCCACCCCCAGGATCCCCATGAACGCCACCACTCTCGGTTCCAACCCCGTGCAGCCGATCATCCGCCCGAACGACGCCGCCCATGACGCCGCGCCGTCCCGCATCAGCCGCAAGGCGGTCGCGGCCGCAGTCGCCGGCAATGCGCTGGAGTTCTACGACTTCGTGATCTACGCGTATTTCGCGGTCTACATCGGCAAGACCTTCTTCCCGGTGAGCGGCGAGTTCGGCAGCCTGCTCGCGGCGGTCGCGACCTTCGGCGTGGGCTTCTTCACACGGCCGCTGGGCGGCGTGCTCATCGGCGCCTTCGCCGACAAGGCAGGCCGCAAGCCGGCCATGATCCTCACGGTGGCGCTCATCACCGTCGGCACGCTTGGTCTCGCAGCCACGCCGGGCTACGCCAGCATCGGCATCGCGGCGCCGATCATCGTGGTCTTCTGCCGGCTGCTGCAGGGCCTCGCCCTCGGCGGCGAAGTGGGTCCGGCCACCGCACTGCTGATCGAGGCCGCGCCCAAAGGGAAACGCGGCTTCTATTCGAGCTGGCAGATCGCCAGCCAGGGCCTCGCGGTCGCCGTGGGCGGATGCCTCGGCGTGGGACTGTCGCTCGCGCTGTCGCCGGAGCAACTGGCGTCCTGGGGCTGGCGCGTGCCTTTCCTGCTGAGCCTGGCGCTGGTGCCCATCGCCCTCTACATCCGCCGCAGCCTGCCGGAGACGCATGACCATGCCCACGAGCGCAGCGGCACGGCCATCGTCGGCGCGGTGTTCCGCGAGCATCGCAGGATCCTGCTGCTCGGCGTGCTGGCCACGGCCTCGACCGCGGTGGCCTCGCAGGTGGGCAACTACATGGTGACCTACGCGGTGCAGGTGCTCAAGCTGCCCGCCGCAGTCGCGCAAGGCAGCGTGCTCATGGGCGGGCTGATGACCTTCGTGTTCGCACTGGTGGGCGGCGCGCTGTGCGACCGCCACGGCCGCCGCATCGTCAACATGCTTCCGCGCCTCGCGCTGCTGGTGCTGATCGTGCCGCTGTTCATGTGGCTGGCCGGCGCGCCGAGCGTCGCCACGCTGCTCACCGTGACGGCCGTGCTGGCCTCACTCACCGCCATGTTCGGCACCGCCGGCCTGGTGCAGGTGCCCGAGTTGCTGCCCATGGCCGTGCGGAGCACCGGCCTCTCGCTGGTCTACGCGATCGGCACGTCGATCTTCGGCGGCACCACGCAGTTCGTCGTCACCTGGCTGCTGGCCCTCACGAAGAACCCCATGGCACCGGCCTGGTACGTGGTGGTCATGAGCGCGATCAGCCTCTGGGCGATGTGGATGCTGCCGGAGTCGCGCGACGTGGACGTGCGGCAATAGCTTGCATCCATCGCCAATCGGGGCGATGTCGCACCCGGGGCGCTTGCGTAGGATGATCTCGGTCGATCGTCCACGCGAATGGAGCAAGCATGCACAAGGGCACCGCGACACCCGAAGCACCCTCCGAGGATGACCTGCTGGCCCGCCGGCGGGCCGAGATCAATCCGGGTGAGTCCACCGATGCCACCGGCCATAGGGGCCTGGCGCTTTCGGGCGGTGGCATTCGCAGCGCGACGTTCGCGCTCGGTGTGCTGGAGACGATCGCGAAGCACGACACCAACGACAAGCCTGGCTCGCCGACCAAGCCGGGCGATCTCTTCAGAAGCTCCTTCCTGTCCCGCTTCGACTATCTGTCGACCGTGAGTGGAGGTGGCTACATCGGCGCCTTCCTTTGCAGCCTGTTCCAGCCCAACCGCCTGCGTCGCCACGGACCATCGCGCGCCTCCACGCAATCCCCGCCGCCAAAGCGCCACTCCCTATTCGGATCACTTTTCTCGCGCCTGAAGCGCGCGACGACAGATGAGAATCCGGGCCGCTCGTTCACCGCCGAGGAGGCGGCCAAGGCCGCGGACGACGCCGTGAGGGTCCTGCAGTCGGGCCCACCCGGCCGCATCCGCTCGTCAGGCCCCTTCGACGGAAACGCCATCCTGGAAGCCCCGATGGCCTGGCTGCGCGAGAACGGCCGCTATCTCATCCCCACCGGCACCGGCGACGCGTTCTACGCGGCGGCGCTCGGCATCCGGAACTGGCTGGCGCTTCACTACGTCATCGGCACGGTGCTGCTCGCGGCACTGGCCGGCGTAGGCGTGCTGCGGGCGTTGGCGGCCTACTACTTCCCGTTCGTCATGGATTGGGAAGTGAGCGTGCTGCAGGCCAGCCTCTACGCCGCCAGCGAGCCCACGTTCGTGCCCCACATCTGGTGGAGTTCGCTGTTTCCCTTGAGCCTCGTCCCGCCGGTGGTGATCGGGCTGCCGCTGGGCATCGCGTTCTGGCTGGTCCACGAGCGGCGCGACGGCAAGAGCCTGCCGCTCAACCTGGCCGTGCTGGGCAGCGTGGTCATCGTTCTGCTGATGGTCGGCATTTCGTTTCTCGGCCTCAAAGGCGGCCCGTTCCAGAGTTATGCATCGAAGGATCTGGATCCGACGCTATGGCATCGGCAAGTGATGGTGCTCTTCGTGGGCGGGGCTGTCCTGCTCGGGATCGTCATCTACGTCATCGTGGCCTGCGTGAACCGCTCTGCGGCGGTGCAGCGCGTGTGGCTGACAAGGTTCCTGAGCACGGTGCTGGTGGCAACCGCGGCGATCGTGGTGATGGCCGTGGTCGACACGCTGGGGCAGACGCTCTACATCCTCGCCACGTCCAGACCGCCGCTTGGCCCCGTGCTCACGCCAGCGGGCCTTGCGGGCGTGCTGGTATGGCTGGCCAAGCGTCTTGCAGCCAAGGGGACGTCCCTGCCGGGCTGGGCCTCCAAGGTGCCGATGTACACGCTGGCCGGGCTCGCCGGTATCGTCATCTTCGTGCTGGTCGGCTCACTGTGGGGGCTGCTCGTGCACTGGATCGTGTGGGACGGCCAGCGCCCGAGCATCGGCCCCGATTTCCTCGGCGACGGACAGCGGATGACGCTCCTGTTCATCCTCGGCATCAGCATCGTGCTGTCCACGGTCACGGGCCAGTTCGCGGGTTTCATCAACCTCTCGAGCCTGCAGTCCTTCTACAGCGCACGGCTCACGCGAGCCTACCTCGGCGCGTCCAACGGCGAGCGCTTCAAGCCCGACGGCGCGGCGCTCAGCGCCGCCGAACCGCTGCCCAGCGACAACCTGGTCCTGGAGGACTACTACGGTCACCGTCCGGGTCGCCCGAAGGATGAAAAGGTGCTGACCACCTTTGCGCCGCTGCACATCATCAACGTGACCGTGAACAAGACGGTGGATCCGTCGGAGCAGCTGGTGCAGCGCGATCGGAAGGGTCAACCGCTGGCCGTGCTGCCGTTCGGCTTTCACCTGGATTCCCCGGAATGCGCCAGCTTCCAGCCACCCCGCCGGATGAGCACCAACGCCAGCCGGCCTTTGTCGATCGGCCAATGGATCGGCACTTCCGGCGCCGCGTTCTCGACCGGCATCGGCCGCGAGACCTCGCTGGGGATGTCGCTGCTGATGGGGGCGGCCAATGTGCGGCTGGGCACATGGTGGGCCTCTGGACTGGACAAGCAGAAGTTCCTGCATGCGTGGGACTGGATCCGGCGCGGCATCGGCGTGGCCTTCCGCACGCAGACCTACATCTCCTACGAACTGCGTGCGCGGTTCTTCGGCACGGCGCGCGCGTGGCAGTACCTGTCCGACGGCGGCCACTTCGAGAACACCGGCATCTACGAGTTGCTGCGTCCGGAACGCAAGGTGCGCCAGATCTTCGCCTGCGACGACGGCGCCGACCCCGGCTATCGCTTCGAGGATCTCGCCAACCTCATCCGCCTTGCGCGCATCGACCTCAACGTGGAGGTCGAGGTGGAGACGAACTTCACGGGTGATCTGGCGAGCGTATTCGCCCGTCCCGAAGCCTTCAAGCGCATGAGCCCTTGCATCGACCCGGCGGTGAACAACCAGCCAACGCCCACCGCGCTATTGCTCTGGGCCTACGCGCGAGGTGCGCGGCGGCCCAGCACGCAGATCATCGTCATCAAGCCCAACGTGCCGCACGACGCCGAGGCGGACGTGCGGCAATACGCGCTGGATCACGACAAATTCCCGCAGGAGCCGACGGCCGACCAGTTCTTCGACGAGGCGCAGTGGGAGAGCTATCGCGCACTAGGCAGCCACCTGGGCGGCAAGATATTCAATGCCAGGATCCTGAAGGCCCTGGACGCGCTGGCGGCGCAGCGGATGGGTACGCCCAAGGCGACGTTTGAAAGATTCTCTGGGCTGGGAGGCAGAGCCGACGCGGAAGACAAAGAAAGTTTCCCCGCGACAGCAAGCTGACGCTCCGGAGCGCCTTCACTGCCCTGCACGCCATGCCGACCCGTCGGCAAGGATCAGATCGCGCATCTGCGCGGAAATCGACACAGCGAGTTCCCGCGCCGAGACCGCACCTGCGTCTGATGCGCGGCCGAACGCAACCCTGGCGACAAGGTCCCGATAGCGAGGAAGCGCGACCTGCATCGCGGCGGCAAGCTTCTCCCTGTTGCGGGCCGTGCGGCGCAGCAAGGTGAACGGATGCTTCTGCGCATGCGGCGAAATGACATTGCTCACGAGCGCCGGCACGAACCGAACCTCCGGGACAAGCCGCGCGAACAACGCGAAGCTGTCGGACCAGTTCTGCAATGACGAGATGGCCCGCTGCGGACCGAAGGTCGCGGGGTCGGGTTCAATCTCTCCCGCCGGGAAAGTCAGCAGCGCACCACCTTCCCGCAGATGCCTTGCGGCGCCTCGCATGACGGCCAGGTGCCCGCCCTCGTTCTCAGGCAGAAGAATCAGTTGTCGCGCTACGTTGGGCAGGGCACGAAGAAACGGACGATCCGCCGCGATCACCCGAAGATCCCGCCGCGACGCGAGACTGGTGAAGAGTGCGACGGTATCGGTCATTCCCGGGTGGTTCGCCAGGACCACCACCGGGCCTTGTGCCGGGACATGCTCCAGCCCGGATGTAGCGAGGCCCGACGTCATGCGGCCCATCAACCATTCACTGCCTTGGGCAAGGCCTTCGTCGCCCACCCGGCTGTCGAACTCGTGAGCCGTCAAGGCAAAGCGACGCGCAGCCGGGTGGAACAAGCGGCGCAAGGGCGTGCCGTTAAAGCGCGAAAGGCCGACCGAATCCAGAAGGTCGGCGATGTTGATCTCGGTGAGCGTCTCGATCAGCAGTGGCGCAGAGGCGGACATCAGCCGCGATTCTGCCTGCTCAGGCGTTCGCGACCCTCCACTGCGCAAGCGCGAAGTCCTGCGTCACCAGTCGTTCAGCCAGCAGGAACTTCTTGACTTCCTCGAGCAGCGCAAGGCCCTGTGCCGGATACGCTTCCGCGGGGAACTGACTCAGCGGATGTGATGCCTTCACTGCCGCCAGAGGAAATCCACTGACCTCGGAGTGAAAGGCGTAATAGCGATCGCTGTCCTTGTGGGTGTCGCTCAGGGCCGCACGGCGCGCGCGGGTCCATGCCGCCGGCAGGTCCGGCGAGGCTGCGAGGATCTTCTTCGACGCCACGATCACCGAACTCCCCAACAGCGTCGGATGCTTTGCCGCTTCGTCGATGACCGGATAGCCACGTGACGCAAGCAGCGGACCGACATCGATCTGTGCCGCAAAGGCAGCGATCGATCCCTGGTCGAGTGCCGCTTCACCGTCGCGCGGAAACATGTGGATCACCTTCACGGAACCTTGCAGCCCGTTCTCCTTGAGCAGACCCAGCACGTAGCGATGCATGTACGACCCACGTGCCACGCCGATCGTCTGCCCTTCGAGTTCCTTCACGCTGCGCACGCCACCGCGCGGCGTCAGCAGCCAGACGTTCATGCCGACGGCATCAAAGCCGATGAGCTGCCCGTCCAGGCCTTTCGATCGTGCGACGACCGCGGGCGTGTCGCCATAGATACCCACATCGAGCACGCCGGAGAGGAAGGCTTCGTTCAGGTCCGGACCGTTCGGAAAGTTTCGCGTCGCGATCTCCGTGAATCCGAGCGGTGCAAGCTCGCGCAACAGTTGTCCCTGCTGCAGCGCCCAGCCAGTGGCCGCGGCGGGCTTCTTGCCCGGGCCGATGTAGCCGAGCCGCAATACCTTGCCAGAGCCTTGCGCCAGTGCGAGCGAGGTGGTCGCGCCGACCGCTGCGGTGGCAAGTGCGCCGCGCAGGAGTCTTCGACGTGATGGGGAATAGATCATGAGTCAGTCGGAAATGAACGTGCAGGTGAAGTCGGATCAGGTCAGTGCGCTCGCGTGAGCAGCTCGAAGCTCGCATCAAGCGACGCGGTCGACTGACGGCCACGGCCCCAGCCGATGGCGCTGCGGTAGCTGCCCATGAGCGCGCGGGTTGCGGCATCGCGCTCGACCGCATTGGCGCTCCGGTCGGCGATCGGCGCCACGTAGAGTGCGTCCTCCGGGCAATACAGCTCGCACATGAAGCAGGTCTGGCAATCGTGCTGGCGCGCGATGCGCGGCGGCCCGCCCGGCGTGGCCTCGAACACATTGGTCGGGCAGGCACTCACACAGATGTTGCAGTCGGTGCAGCGTGCGGTGTCGATGATCTCGATCATGCGTGCACCTCTTCCGTCAAAGCATGCCGCTGCACCCACACCTCGTCGAGGCCGCCGCTGAGCAAGCGATGGCGTTGCGCCGGATCGATGCCCGTGTGCTCGCGGCGACGGTGCATGCCGCGCGTTTCCGTGCGCTGCAAGGCGCTCCGGTACATCCAGCGTGAAGTCGCGAGCATGGCCGCGGCTTCACGCGTGCGCACCGCTGCCACCGCATTGGCTGTGGGGGCGCTGCTGCGCAGCCGCGCCCACAGTGCGTCGAGGCGTCCGAGTGAATCACGCAGCAGGTCGCCTTCACGAAACCAGTTGCGCTCGAACGGAAACACTTCGTCCTGCACCGCTTGGATCACCGCCTGGCTGTCCAGTTGTGCCGCATCGCCTCGGCCAAGCCCCGCACCGCCGGCACGCAATGCGACGCGCGTCGAAGCGGATCGCGCAGCGCGGCCGAATGCCGCGGCACCCGCGCCTGCCCAGAAGCCCGAGGACATTGCCCACGCTGCGTTGTGGCTCCCGCCACCGGTGAAGCCTCCGCAGATCAACTCGCGCGTTGCCGCATCTCCGGCCGCATAGAGCCCCGCAACCGACGTGCTGCAATGCTCGTCGACGAGATGCAGGCCGCCGGTGCCGCGCACCGTCCC
The DNA here is from genome assembly GCF_014192575.1 of Variovorax sp. Sphag1AA. GTDB lineage: Bacteria > Pseudomonadota > Gammaproteobacteria > Burkholderiales > Burkholderiaceae_C > Variovorax. Next base: position 224,679 of record NZ_JACHYC010000008.1, read on the forward strand.
CTCTAGCCGCAGCGCCACCGGGAAGTGCTGGGTAAAGGGATCGATGCCCTGGCGGTCGAAGGAGACGAAGAAGTTCGGCTGCGCCACGCGCATCCACGCACGGATCTGCGCATCGGCGCGGTCGATGCAAGCAAAGACAGGTTGCGTCTGCAGCGTCTGCGCGATCACACTCCGGCCTCGGGAAGAGCCAGCGCCTTCGATCGGCGTGCCGTCCGCCGTATAGAAAGTGGCCCAGTTGTAGAAGAGCGACTTGGTCACGGACGAGAAAGCCGGGCCCAGTCCATAGGCGTTGGAGAACTCCATGCCGGACAGTGACGCACCCACTTCCGCCGCCATCAGCAAGCCATCGCCCGTGAGCACGTTGCAGCCGAGCGCCTTGCTGAGAAAGGCGCAGCCGCCCGTGGCGATCACGACGGCGCCCGCCCGCACGACCCAGGTATCGCCGCTCTGCCGATTGACGCCGGTCGCGCCGCACACCGTGCCCTGTTCGTCGACGAGCAGTTCGAGCGCCGGGCTGTGATCGAGGATGCGCGCACCTGCGGCCTTCGCCTGCTTGCGCATCAGCCGCATGTACTCCGGGCCCTGCAGCGACGTGCAACGCAGGCGCCCCTCGTCATCGGCCGGAAACGGGTATCCCCACTCCTTGAGCCGTTCGACGTTGTCCCACGTCTGTTCGAGGACGCGATCCATCCATGCATGCTCGGCCAGCTCACCACCCATCGCGTAGCGGCTGGCCTTGGCCGATTCGCGCGCCGCACCATCGGGCGACACATGCCAGAGGCCGGTGCCGGACGGCGCAGTAGCGCCCGAAGTCCCGCAGAAGCCCTTGTCTGCCAGCACCACGCGGGCGCCTTGCGCGGCAGCCGACACCGCAGCCCAGGTGCCCGCAGGGCCGCCCCCGATCACGAGCACGTCGGCAGCGTGCTGATTGGAGCCGGCCGCGCCCGATAGCGGCTCCTGGTCGAACTGTCTGATGCCCACGATGGTTGTCCTCTGCTTGAGTGCAAAGGCGCGACCTTAGTCAGAGGCGGCGGCGCTCACAACATCGAATTGCGAGTATCGATATGCGCGCGGGCCACTCTCCATCTCGACGACTATCGATGCGCGGATTGCTTCTAAGCCACTGCTCATTGCGTTCCTATACTTTTTTTCCGTGTGAACCAGCGCAGCCATCCGGGCGCGATCGCGCTCCGTGCGTTCAACCCTCTTTCATCTAACGCCGGAGCCCTCATGAGTGTTTCTCTTATCGCCAGCGATGCGCAGGCCCGCGACGTCGTCGATCGTCTGGCTGTTGAATTTCGCGAAGGCGCAAGAGAGCGCGACCAGCAGCGTGTGCTGCCCGCAAAGGAGATCGAACAGCTCACCAGCGCCGGCTTCTTCGGCATCACCGTGCCGCGAGCCCACGGCGGCGCAGAAGTCTCCGCGGCCACGGTGGTTCACTGCTTCCGCGTTCTGGCCGCGGCCGACCCGAGCATCGCGCAGATTCCGCAGAACCACTTCTGCTGGCTGCCACTGTTCTCGAACGGGACACCGGAGCAGGCCCGCTTCTTCCATGCCCGCATCCTGGCCGGGGACCGCATCGGCAACGCGCATTCCGAAGACACCCGCAAGCGCGCCTTCGACTACGAGCACCGCCTAGAGCGCGTCGAGGGCGGATGGCGCATGACGGGCCGCAAGTTCTATTCGACCGGCGCCATCTTCGCGCAGTGGATTCCGTTCATTGGCGACGATGAAGCCGGCCGTCCGCACATGTTCTTCGCCCATGCGGAAAGTCCCGGCCTGAAGGTCGTCAACGACTGGAGCGGCATGGGCCAGCGCACCACCGCCAGTGGCACCACGCTGTTCGACCAGGTCCACGTGCCCGATGCGCATGTGTTGCCGTTCGCCAGCGAAGGGCCCGCCAATCAATCGCGGCGATTGCTCGCGAGCCTCATCCATGCCGCCATCGACCAGGGCATCGCGGAGGAGGTGCTCGACGACGCGCGCCGGTACATCCTCCACGAGAACCGTCCGTGGATCGACAACCCGCATGACGAGCACGCGCGAGAGCCCTTCGTGGTTCAGGAGTTCGGCAGCTATGCAGTGCAAGTGCGCACGGCAGCGCTTTCGCTGCGCAACGCGGCCGAGCGCGTCGACGAAGCGTGGGCCGCACCAAGCGACCGCAGCGTGCTGGAAGCACGACTCGCCATCGCCGATGCGCGCCTGAACTGCGGTGACGCCGCGACCACGCTCGCCGATCGGTTCTTCACCCTGACGGGCGCACGCGCGACGCTGGAAGCACGCGGACTCGACCGCCACTGGCGCAATGCACGGACCCATTCGCTGCACGACCCGCTGCGATGGAAGCTCTACCACCTCGGCAACTACCACCTCAACGGCGTGGTGCCGGGCCCTCGCACCTACATCTAGATCGTTCTCCAAGGAACTCCATGTCCCTCACCGACTGGCATACCCACTGGTTGCCTGCACGACTCGTCGACGCGCTCGCCCGCCGCAAGGAAGGACCGCGCATCGACCTCGAAGCCAAGCGGCTGCTCTATGCGGACTCTTCCCTCGTTCTCTGGGACACCTATCACGACATCGACGCCCGCCTGCGCCTGCTGGACGAGACCGGCATCGACCGACAAGTCCTTTCATTGCCCGGGCTGTTCCGCATCGACAGCCTCCCCGTTGCGGAGGCTGAACCGCTGGTGCGGATCTTCAATGACGAGACGCGAGCGCTCGTACGCAGTCGACCCGAACGCTTCTCCGGGCTGGTAGCCCTGCCGATCGCCGACCCGGCACGCGCCGCGGAAGTGTTCGAGCGCGAACTGGCGGAGGGCGTGCTCATCGGCGCAATCCTTCCGGTCGATGCCTTCCTGAGCCATGACGACGCGCAGGCCTGGAAACCCGTCCTTGCGGTTGCGCAGCGATGGCACGCCCACCTGTTCGTGCACCCGGGACCGGTGGCCGCAACGCTGCCGGCTGCAGGCGCTGAAGGCGTCACCGCCATCGACAACGCCGCATACCGCCGCGGTGCCCAAGACCTGCAGTCGCGAATCACCTCGGCGGCGATCACGCTGGCTTTCACGGACCTGCTGGACGACTACCCCGACGTGACCGTGCAGGTAGCGAACCTCGGCGGCACCCTGCCGTTCATCGTGGAACGCTTCGATGCCATCGACCTGCGCGACCGAGGCGCGATCGCATCGCGCGAGCGTCTCCGGCGCATCTATGTCGACACCGCGTCGCTCGGCGCCGGCGCCATCGCTCTGGCTGCCCGCACGTTCGGGGCAGACCGCCTGCTGTTCGGCTCCGACCTTCCGATCTTCAGCGCCGACCTGCCCATCGCGGGCTTCCGCGAGGCCGCGATACCGCTCGACCAAGCAGGGGCCGTGCAGCCCAGCCTCGTGCCGCGTGAGGCCAAGGCATGACCGCAGCAGCGATTGGCACTCCTGCCAAGGCTTCTCGCGCGCACAGCACGTCGTCCTCTGGTCTTCAGCGTCTCGGCAAGTTCGCAGGGCCCGCGCGTCGAACCCTTGTCGTCGCGTTCATCGTCGCGATCTGGCAGGCCGCTTCCTGGGCCGGCTGGGTCAACGTGCAGACGCTCGCCTCTCCTGCCGAAGTGTGGCAAGCGGCCGTGAAGCTCTGGCGGTCCGGCGAGCTGTTGCCCGGCATCCTCGTGTCGCTGCGCCGGGTCAGCATCGGGCTCGCCATCGGCGTTTCGATCGGGACCGTGCTGGGCGTCGTCGCCGGCCTCTCGCGCGTAGGCGAAGAAATCGTCGATGCACCACTGCAGATGCTGCGCGCCCTGCCCTTCCTCGGGCTGTTGCCCTTGCTCATCGTGTGGCTCGGCATCGGCGAGGGCATCAAGGTGGGGCTGGTGGTCATCGGCGTGATCTTTCCGGTCTACCTCAACCTGCACAAGGGAATCCGCGCAGTCGATCCGCGCTTCGCCGAACTGACGAAGGTCTGCGGCGTGAACCGCTGGGGCCTCCTGCGCTGGGTGATCCTGCCGGGCGCGTGGCCCTCGTTTCTCGTCGGCCTTCGCTATGCGCTCGGCATTGCATGGCTGTCACTGGTGGTCACGGAAGCGGTCAACGCGGACGCCGGCGTGGGCTATCTCATCCAGCAGGGCCAGCAGTTCCTGCAGACCGACGTGATCGTGCTCGGACTGGTGATCTATGCCCTGCTCGGCCTGCTGCTGGAGGCGGCGGTGCGGCTGATCGAATGGCAGACGCTGGGCTGGCGCAAGGACTTCGTCTCCGCATGAACGCATCCACCCAGAGCCGGGCGAAGGCCGCCGTCACCGCGCGCGGTGTCGGTCGCAGCTTCGACGGCAGGACCGTCCTTCGGGACATTCACCTCACGATCGAGCCGGGCGAGTTCCTTGCCATCGTCGGCAAGAGCGGGTGCGGCAAGAGCACGCTGCTGCGCGCCATCGGCGGGCTCGACGCCGGCTACACCGGCGATCTGCATGTCGATGGCACCGTGGCCTTCGGCTTCCAGGATGCACGTCTGCTGCCCTGGGCACGCGTCTGGGAGAACGTGGTGTTCGGCCTCGGCGGCCCGCGCCCGCTGCTGCGCACGCAGGCGCTCGAAGCGCTGGCCGCGGTCGACCTTGCCGGCCACGCCGACGCCTGGCCGCGAACGCTGTCGGGCGGCGAGGCCCAGCGTGCCGCCCTTGCCCGCTCGCTCATCCGGGAGCCGGCCGTGCTCCTGCTCGACGAGCCCTTCGGCGCGCTGGACGCGTTGACCCGCCTTCGCATGCATGCGCTGGTCAACGGCCTGTGGCGGAACAAGGGCTTCGCGGTCGTCCTCGTCACGCACGACGTCGAAGAAGCCGTCCTCCTGGCCGATCGCGTCGCCGTGCTGGACAACGGGCGGGTCGCGGACCTGTTCGCGGTCGATCTGCCGCGCCCCCGCGCGCGCATCGACGAACGATTCGAGGCCGCGCGCCAGCGCATCCTCGCGGACCTTGGCGTGCTCGAACTCGACGCCGTGGTCAGTGCACACGAAAGGACTTCATGACCACCACCCGCTTCGGCGTCTGGGCGCCCGTCTACGGCGCCTGGGGCAGCTACCAGCATCCCGACGATCCGCCCGATGCAAGCTACAGGCGCAGCCGCGACCTGATCGTGCGTGCGGAGGCGCTCGGCTTCGACTCGGCGCTGCTCGCGCAGCACATCGTCAGTCCGTCCCTGACGGACGGGGCGATCCTCGAGACATGGACCGCTGCGGCGGGCATCGCGGAGGCGACCCGGCGCATCGAGCTCATCGCCGCCGTCAAGCCGCTGCTGTTTCATCCCGGCGTGCTCGCCAAGATGGCATTGGGCATCCACGACATCAGCGGTGGCCGCTTCGCCATCAACCTCGTCAGCGCGTGGTTCCGCCCGGAGATGGCGCATCTCGGCATCGAGATGCCGCCCCACGACTCACGCTACGCGTACTCTGCCGAATGGCTCGACATCGTGACCCGGCTCTGGTCGGGCGACACGATCGACCATGCCGGCGAACGCTTCTCGATCGAGCGATTGCGACTCGCGCCCGGCCCGCGCGAAGGACGCCGCCCCGCGATCTACCTGGGAGGAGAGTCGGAACCGGCCCGCCAGCTTGCGGCGGCAAGCGCCGATGTCTTCTTCATCAACGGCCGTCCGCTGCCCGAGACCGGCGCGCTGGTCAACGATCTGCGTCGCAGGCCGCGAAAGGGCAAGCCTCTGCGCTTCGGGTTGGCGGCCTTCGTCATCGCGAGGGAAACCGCCTCCGAGGCCCGCGCCGAATACGAGCGCCTGCAGGCGCTGGCCGATCTCGACGACCGCTCTGCCGTCGTGCGGGGCGTCGACCCGGAAGTGGCCATGTTCAAGGTCAGCGCCGACCGCAAGAAGGTCGGCACCAACGGCGGCACGCTCGCCGGCCTCGTCGGAAGCTACGACGAGGTAGCCGCCCGCATCGACGCCTTCGCCGAAGCAGGCATCGAACTCTTCATGCTGCAGTTCCAGCCACTGGAAGCCGAACTCGAACGCTTTGCCGCCGAGGTCGCACCACGCGTGAAGAGCCGCGCTTCCGCATCGACCCGTTTCAATTCCCAGGACTCCTGACATGGCCATCTTTTCCCCAGCCGCCCGCCGAACCACCTACGCGCTGCTCTCCGTCGCCCTTGCGGGTTCACTCGCCGCATGCGGCAAGGACGCAGCCCCGACGCCCACCGCGAGCAAGCTCGATCCCGCGAATCCGGTGACGCTGGTCGTGGGCGTCCCGCGCAACTTCGGCTACCTGAGCACGCTGTGGGCGAAGGATGTGCAGACGCCCGGCGTGAAGATCGAATACAAGTACTTTCCCAACTTCGTGGACATGCTCACCGCCTTCAATGGCGGGCAGCTCGACATCACCGAGATCGGTGACGTGGGTGCCGCGCAGTCGTTCGCGGCGAGCAAGGGCGACGTCAAGGTGATCGCGGTGACGCAGCCCAACGCAGGCAACACGGGCCTTCTCGTCTCCAAGGACAGCCCCTATCAGAAGTTCGCCGACCTGAGGGGCAAGCAGCTGCTGTTCCTCAAGTCGACCAACACCTACCTAGGCGTCAAGCACCAGATCGCCGATGCCGGACTGCAGGAGTCCGACTTCAAGTTCGTCGAGCTCGCCGGCCCTGCCGCGGTCAAGGCATTCCAGACGGGCCAGGTCGAGGGCTACTACACCATCGACCCCAACATGGCCGACGTCGTCGAGAAGACCGGCGCCCGTCTCATCGCCGACGGAAAGGCCCAGCGGATCCAGAACCTCTACCCCTACGTCGCCCGGAAGAAGGCCGTCGAGGAGAAGAAGGAGGCGCTGGCCGCCTTCGTCCAGGTGCTGGCCGACACGATCGCATGGGCGCAGGCGCATCCCGACGAGCAGGCGCGCATCGTCGCGCCGAAGATCCAGTTCAGCGAATCGGCCATCAAGACGACTTTCGGTCGCGGTGCCAAGGCGCTGCAGAAGATCGACGACCGATTCCTGACGGAACAACAGGCCAACTTCGACGAGCTGCTCGCCGCTGGCGTATTGAAAGAAGCCGTCAAGGCCAGCGACCTCTACCTCACCGACTTCGTCGGCAACATCACGCCGTCGGGCGCGGCATCGCAGTAGCGACGGCGCATATGCATGCTCGCAATTCTTCGTTGAGCATGCAGGTCGCCATTTCTACGATTCATCGGTTTCATCCCATCACACGCCATGACCGCATCCACGCCCTCTCCCGCGCCGCGCCGCAGTGCGCTCAAGACCCTTGCCGCCTTCGGACTGGCCAGTACCGCCGGCGGACTCGCACTGGCGCTGGGCGGATGCTCGCGCGAGGACAAGGCCGCATCGGCCACGTCAGCCGCGGGCGGTCCGTCCGTGGTGCGCAATGCGGGCGACAAGGTCGCCTTCAAGTACCCGGACAACCCTTCCTTCGATCTCATCTACCTGGCCGACGAGCTCGGCTACTTCGACGGCACCAACACGCGCCCGCAGTACGTCGGCAAGATCGCCGCGCCGCAGATCATTCCGCTGGTGGGCACGGGCGAGATCGACTTCGGCTCGCGCATGGTGCCGCTGGTGATCTCGGCCATTGCATCGGGCGCCGATCTCAAGGTGGTGGCCGCAGGCGGCAAGACGCTGCAGGAAGCGCCGCACATGAAGTACTTCGTCCGCAAGGACTCGGGCATTCGCGCGCCGAAGGACCTCGAAGGCAAGACCATCGGCTTCAACAGCTTCGGTGCGTGCGCCGAGTTCGTCACGAAGAAGTTCCTGCGCGAAAAGGGCGTCGACGTGACCAAGATCAACTTCCTGGTGGTGCCCGACGAGCAGGCCGAGCAGACGCTGGTGACCGGCAACACCGATCTCGCGATCATTCACGCGCCCTTCTCGGGGCGGGCCGACAACGCGCAGCAACTGGTGCGCCTGTGGAGCGACTACGACCTCGACGGCGGCCTGGGCGGCATGGCGCCCTACAGCGCGCACGGCCGCTTCGTCCGCGAGCAGCCCGAAGGCACGCGCGACGTGGTGACGGCGCTGGCCAAGGCAGCCAACTGGGTCAACGCGCATCCTGAAGATGCACGCCGGATCGTCTCCAAGCGCATCAACATGGCGCTGGAGAACGTGGACCGCTTTGCCTACATCGACGACCTCGTCGTGACGGAGCCGCCCATCCAGTACTACATCGACATCCTGCAGTCCGAAGGCAAGCTCGCCGCCGGCAAGGTCGAGGTGAAGCAGGTCTACACCAACGAATTCAATCCCTTCGCGCAAACCTCGCGCCCGAAGGCCTGAGGCCGCCTCCCGGACACGCGAATGACGATCAAGATTTCGGCGCGCGAGCTGCGCATGGACTACGCGGCGCGCGGCGCCGGCGAGCGCATTCGCGTGCTCGAGCACTTCGACCTCGACGTGCGCGAGGGCGAGTTCCTCTCCGTGCTCGGGCCTTCGGGCTGCGGCAAGTCGACCTTCCTCGGCATCCTGGCCGGCCTGACGCCGAACACCGGGGGCACGATCACGGTCGATGGCCGCACGCTCGCAGGCATCAACCGGAACCAGGGCGTGGTGTTCCAGGGCTATGCACTGTTCCCGTGGCGCACAGTGCTCGACAACATCGCGGTCGGTCTCGAGATCCGCGGCATCGACAGGGTCGCGCGGCGCCGCATCGCGAACGAGTACCTCGAACTCGTGGGGCTGCACGGCTTTGCCGACCGCTATCCGCATGAGCTCTCGGGCGGCATGAAGCAGCGCGTGGCGCTCGCGCGTTCGCTCGCCTACCGGCCCGACGTGCTGCTCATGGACGAGCCCTTCGCGGCGCTGGATGCGCAGACGCGCGAGATCCTGCAAGGCGAGCTGCTTCGCCTCTGGGAGCACGATCGCAAGACCATCGTGTTCATCACGCACAGCCTCGACGAGGCCATCTACCTGTCCGATCGCGTCGCCGTGATGACGCAGCGGCCCGGCCGCATCAAGCAGATCATCGACATCCCGCTCGCGCGGCCCCGTTCGGCCGAGCTGCGCAACACGCCCGAGTTCGCGAACCTGCGCCAGCGCGCATGGGACGTGCTCAAGGACGAGGTGCAGTTCGGCGTCGCGCCCCTTGGCGCCACCGCCAACCCGGCCGAGCGCAAGGAGCTTGCGCCAGTCTCCGCGCTCGAGGAGGCCGCACCATGAGCGCGAATCTGCAAGACAACGGTGTCTCGCTCGAACCCGCGCTGCGTGCGCATCGACGGGCGTGGCCATGGCGTACATGGCTGCAGCCGTTCGCGAAACTGGCGGAGCGCGGCCTGGGACTGCTGCTCTTCCTGGTGCTGTGGGAGCTGCTGCCTCGCAGCGGCATCGTCAGCGAAGCCTATCTCAGCCCGCCCTCGTCGGTGATCGCCAGCATCGCGCAGCTCGCCGAGCAGAACCTGCTGTGGAAGCACATTGCCGCGAGCCTTCAACGCTCGCTGTGGGGCCTGCTGCTGGCCATTGGCGCGGGCGTGCTGCTCGGGTTGCTGATGGGTGCGGTGCGCCGTCTCGAATACCTGCTCGACCCGGTCCTGCAGCTCTTCCGCCAGACCTCGGCCTTCGCCCTCTTCCCGGTCTTCATCCTGTTCCTCGGCATCGGCGAACTGTCGAAAGTGGCGATCATCTTCTGGGCCTCTTTCTGGCCGGTGCTGCTCAGCACGATCAGCGGCGTGAAGCAGGTCGACCGTTTGCTGATCAACTCCGCACGCTCGATGGGCGCCACGCGCCGGTTCATCTTCTTCAAGGTGGTGTTGCCCGCGGCTTCGCCGTCGATCTTCACCGGCATCCGCCTTGCAGGTGCCTACTGCATCACCGCGCTCGTCGCCGCCGAGATGATCGGTGCCCACTCGGGACTGGGCTTCCTCACGCTCAATTCGCAGGAGACCTTCCAGATCCCGACCATGTACGCCGGCATCCTGATGCTCGCGGTGGTCGGGCTGCTTCTCAACTATCTCTTGGCCCTGCTGGAGCGGCGCCTGCTGCGCTGGCGCAAGGGATTGAGCCTCGATGATTGACGCACCAGTCCTTGGAGTCCGCGCGACGGTGGCCGCCGTTGGCGCATCGGCGTGCGTGCTGGCAGCCATTGCATTCGCAGGCCATCCGGCTGTCTCGGGGCTGGCGCACGCCTTGCTGCCTGCGCCGTCGCCTGCTGAACTGCCGCGCGGACCCATCCTCGAGCGCGCGACACAGCGCGGCGTGCTGATCGTCGGAGTGCGCAGCTACCCACGCCCTGCGCCACCGGGTGCGCTCGCGCCAGCCGAGCCTGACAGCTACGACGTCGCCCTCGCTCGCCGGATGACCGAACGCCTCGCGCTTCGCCTCGAACTGGTGGGTCTTGCGCCTGCGGAACAGGATGCGGCCTTGCGCACCGGCCGTGTGGACCTGGTCATAGCCGGCGCATCGGAAGGGTCACCCGACGCGGGCACTACCGCGGCGGAAGGCAGCTATGACAGCGACTCCGGCACACTGGTGGCGCTTCGCGCCGGAAAGCTGCAGGGCACCGACGACCTGCGCGGTGCGCCGATCTGCGTGGCGCAAGGAACGGGCTACTCGGCCACGCTTGCCGAACGCTACGGTGCGCGACCGCAAACCTATCCGTCTTCCGTGCATGCCGCGTCGGCCTTCATGGCTGGCGAGTGCCAGGCACTCGTCGATCACGGCGATGTGCTCGAGCGGTTGCTCCGCAACGAGGAGTGGCGCTTCTACCGCACCATCGCGCGCGGCCTCGCGCCAGGATCCGACGCCACGATCCGCATGGCCTCCGGCGATACGCGATCGCGCGACTGGCTCACCGCCGCGATGCGCGAATGGCGTGTCGATGGTGAACAGCAACAGGCGCGCAGCGCGCGGGTCGGTAACCTGCTTTTCGAGATCGGGCTGCTCAAGGACGGGCTGGTCTGCCATTCCTGAGTAGCGCCAGTCACGTCGAACGCCTCCGAGGGCCATGGCGCAACGTGAGCAGCGTGCCGAGCGTCATCGCCGCGAGCGCGAACACCGGCCCGCCCAGTGCGCCGATGCGATCCACGAGCAGGCCGCCGCCGATCGCCCCGCTTGCGATCGCGATCTGGAAGGCCGCGACCAGGAGTCCGCCCGCGCCTTCGGCATGGTCCGGCGCGACGCGCACGATCCACGTCTGGAAGCCGACCGGAAAGGCCCCGAAAGCAAATCCCCAGAGCACGACCGCAACGGCCGTGACCACCGCCGATCCGCCCGCCAGCACGAGGCTTGCGGCCAGTGCGGCGATCAGCGCACCTCCGAGCACGATTGCGCGGCGCTCGCTGCGCTCGGCGATGTAGCCACCCGCAAGGTTGCCGAAGAACCCGCCGATGCCGTAGCCGAGCAGGATCGCCGACACCGCGCCGACCGACAGGTGCGTGACGTTCTCCATCAGCGGCCGGATGTAGGTGAAGCCCGCGAAGTGGCCCGAGATCACCAGGAGCACCGCGAGCAGCGCAACGCGCACGCCGGGTCGCGTGAGCAGTTCGCCGAGCACACGCAGGTCCGGGTTGTCACGCGATGGCAGTGCAGGGAGCGTGAAGAGCTGCGCCACGAGCGTGATCACACTGACCACGCCAGCCGCGACGAATGCGCTGCGCCATCCCCAAAGCTCGCCCATCCATGCCCCGACCGGCGCGGCGCAGACGGTCGCGACCGAGACGCCCGTGAGGATCAGCGACATCGCACGCGCAAAGAGGCGCTCCGGCACGAGTCGCAGCGCGAGCGCTCCCGCCATCGACCAGAACCCGCCGAGCGCCACGCCGAGCAGCACGCGCGCGAAGAGCAATCCGGCCAGGCTGTCGGCCGTCACGGCGAGTACGTTCGACACCACGAGGACGACCGTCAGCACGAGCATCACGGCGCGACGATCAAAGCGACGCGTCAGCAAGGGCATCGAAGGCGCGGCAATCGCGCCGACGAGCGCGGTCGCCGTCACGGTCTGGCCGGCTGCCCCTTCGGTGACGCGCAGATCGGCCGCCATGGCGGTCAGCAAGCTTGCGGGCAGGAACTCGGCGGTCACGAGGCCGAAGACACCGAGCGCGAGGGCAGCCACGGCGGGCCAGTGCGCCTCCGCGGCGTTTTCAGCCGGCGCTTTCGGGGTGGGCGCGCGGTCGGGATCGGGTGGGCAGGTGCTGCAGGCGGAAGTCACGTTGAAAAGCGGCGTCGAGATGCCGTAGTGAAGCAAGGCCTTTAGCCTATGGCCAAGAATCCGGCGTTTCCATGCCGGGAGAGCCGAATTGCTTGACCTTTTGTCCGACGCCACGCCAGACGTGAAAGCAACCCCCGAAGACCGCCAGGGGCACGACACCCTGACCCAGGTGCTGCTCGGGCTGCGTCTCGACGGTGTCGAGTATGGCCGCTGCGTGATGCAGTCGCCGTGGGCGATCGCGTATCCCGCGCAGCGCGAAGCGCGCTTCCATTTCGTCGCCAGCGGCAGTTGCTGGCTGCGCACGCCGGCGACCGAATGGGTGCAGCTCAACCCAGGCGACGCGGTGCTGCTGCCGCGCGGCAGCTTTCATGTGCTGGCGAGTGCGCCCGATGTGCCATGCGTCGACATCGATTCGTTGTCGCGCATCGCGGTGTCCGAGAACATCTACCTCGTGCGCGGGTGCGGCGATACGAAGGTCTCGAACGATTCGATCGACGCAACGCCTTCGAACGTGATGTTCTGCGGCGCGATGCGCTTCAACCTCGACCCGCTCCATCCGCTGCTGGCGATGATGCCGGACGTGATGCGCGCGGGCGAACTCGCACGGCGCGACCCGACGGTGCCGGCGCTGCTCGAGGCCATGGAGCGCGAAGTCGCGCTCGACCGCATCGGCGCCTGCGGTGTTCTCGCGCGCCTGGCCGACGTGCTGGCCGCGAGCATCATCCGCGCCTGGGTCGAGTGCGGCTGCAGCGACTCGACTGGCTGGATCGCCGCAGTGCACTGCCCGAAGATCGGCAAGGTCATCGCGGCCATCCACAAGGATCCGGAGCGCGACTGGCGCGTGCCGGAGCTTGCGCAACTGATGGGCGCATCGCGCTCCACCTTCGCGGATGCCTTCACGCGGACGCTCGGCGAAAGCCCGGCGCGCTACGTCGCCAAGGTGAAGATATTCCAGGCACGGCGATGGATCGCGCAGGAGGGGATGCGCATCGCGGTCGCGGCCGACCGGCTCGGCTATGACTCCGAGGCATCGTTCAGCCGCGCCTTCAAGCGCGTCATCGGCCACCCGCCGAGCGCGGCGCGCGCACCGCGCGGCGTCTAGCCGCAGCGGGCAAAGAAGCAAACCGAAGATCGATATACGCGGACATTCGTTCGCGGCGAAAGCCTGCGCGTCTAGATTCGGACTCGTCTCCTGCGCCCGCCGCGAGAGACGCATCACGTTTCCTTCCCATGAGCGCCGTTCTTCCTCCCGCTTCCGCATCTTCCTCCGCGCCCTCCGATCCACGGCCTTCCGCGACTTCGCATACCGATCCCGCTTCGCCGGATCGACCGCTCCGCACGAGACGCATTGCCGACGCCACTCAGCGTGGCATCGCGCGTGGAGGCAACTCGCGGCCGTGGTGGCGCTCGACGGTCCTGCCGTGGCTGCTGCCGGTGCTGCTCATCGCCGCGTGGCAGTTCCTCAGCAGCACGGGCCGTCTGCCGGCATCGGTCCTCCCCGCGCCCCTGGATGTGGTGCGTGCCGCATGGGCGCTTGCGCAGCGCGGCGAACTGCAGCGCGACATCCTCGTGAGTCTGCGACGCGTGGCGATCGGCTTCTTCTCCGGTGCCGTCGCTGGGTTGGCGCTCGGCTTCATCGTCGGCCTTTCGACGCTCGCGCACGATGTGCTGGACCGCTCGCTGCAGATGGTGCGCACCATTCCGCACCTTGCGCTGGTGCCGCTGATGATCCTGTGGTTCGGCATCGGCGAAGAGCCGCGTGTGCTGCTGGTCGCGATGGGCTCGCTGTTCCCGGTCTACATCAACACGGTGAGCGGCATCCGCAACGTGGATCCGAAGCTGGTGGAACTCGGCCGCTCCTACGGGCTGGGTCCGCTCGGCCTCGTCGCAACCGTGGTGTTCCCTGCGGCCTTGCCCGCGATCCTCACCGGCATCCGCTACGCGCTGGGCGTCGCTTGGCTGACGCTGGTGGTCGGGGAAACGATCGCCTCGCGCGACGGCATCGGCTACCTCGTGCAGAACGCACGTGAGCTGTTGCGCACCGACATCATCCTGCTGGCGATCGCGCTGTATGCCATCGCCGGTTGGCTCGCCGATGCATTGACACGCGCGATCGAGCGCCGCCTCCTGCGCTGGCACCCCAACTATGCGAAGGGAGCCGCAGCATGAGTGCAAGCGATCACGAACGGCTGGTGCTGCAAGGTGTCGGCAAACGATTCGGCCAACGCCATGTGCTCAAGGACATCGATCTCGACATCCCCGCGGGACAGTTCGTCTCGCTGATCGGACCGAGCGGCGTCGGCAAGTCGACGCTGCTGCGGCTGGTGGCGGGACTGGAGCCGCCGAGCGACGGACGCATCGACCTGCACTCCCGCGCGCCGCAGCCCGACATCCGCATGATGTTCCAGGAAGACCGGCTGATGCCCTGGCGCACGGTGCTGCGCAATGTGACGCTGGGCCTGCGCGGGCGCGACGCGGAAGCGCGCGCGCTGCTCGCGGCAGTCGGACTCGCAGGGCGCGAGAGCGACTACCCGGTGGTGCTCTCCGGTGGCCAACGGCAGCGCGTGGCGCTCGCCCGTGCGCTGATCCACGAGCCCGAACTGCTGCTGCTCGACGAGCCCTTCGGCGCGCTCGACGCCATCACGCGCGCGGCAATGCAACTGCTGCTGGAGCAACTGCTCGCACGCCGCCCGCGCACCGTGCTGCTGGTCACGCATGACGTCGAGGAAGCATTGATGCTGTCCGACCGCGTGCTGCTGATGCGCGAAGGCCGCGTGGCCCGCGACCTTGCGATCGGGCTCGAACGGCCACGGCATCGCGGCGATCCGGTGCTGGCGGCACTCAAGGAGGAGCTGCTCGACGGACTGCTTGCCGCCGAGGCTGCGCGCTGAGACGCGCCCTCCTATCTCTCATTTCTCTTTCTTCATCCAAGGACCGCTTTCCATGAACCCTTCCGATATTCACGTCCCCGGTGCGCGGCGGCGTTTTCTCACGCAGGCAGGTTCCGCATTGCTCGGCACCGCCGGCGCGCTGTGGCTTGCGGGATGCAGCAAGGAAGGCGCATCGACGACGGCTTCGACAACGCCTGCCGCACCCGCTGCGCCTTCGGCAGCGGCTCAACCGCAGCTCACCATCGCGATCATTGGTGACGGCCGGACCGGCGTGTTCGCATCGCTGCGCGCGGGCGACGGCGGGCGCAAGCTGGAAGACGAAATCGGTGCCAAGGTCGTGTGGCAACCCGGCTTCACCGCATCGCTGCCCGTGATGGAAGGCATCAAGGCCGGCGGTGTCGACTTCAGCTTTGCCACAGCCACGGCCGTGGTCAATGCGGTGGCCGCGGGCGTGCCGATCGTGCCGCTTGCCGCTTATCCGCTCCCGGCCGACGAGGTCGACGTGCTGGTGCGGGCGGACTCGCCAATCCGCAGCGCGGCCGATCTCAAGGGGCGCAAGGTCGCTCACCAGAACGGCACCACCGGCACCTACAGCCTCATCAAGTACCTCGACAGCGCGGGCCTTCGCCTCTCGGACGTCGAAGCCGTCAGCCTCAGCGGCGCCGATGCGTACACCGCCTTCGCGCAAGGCAGCATCGATGCGTGGATCCACTGGCAGCCCGCGAGCGCGCTCGCCCTGGCCAAGCTCGGCGACAAGGCGCGCACGCTGCCGGCCGTGAAGACCTACGACTGGGCCTTCTACGTGGCACGCACCGGCTTTGCCGAAAAGAATCCGCAGGCAGCCGCGAAGCTCGTGCGCCTGATCCGCGAGACCCAGCAGTACATCGTCGCGCACCCGGACGACACCGTGGCCTCGTGGGCCGCGCAGGGCGGCTTCGAGGCCGGCAGCACCGAACAGAAGGTGTACCGCCAGCTCATCGTCGACCAGCGCCTGTCGGACTCGGGCGCGACCGCGCTGCGCCCCATCGACGAGGCCGCCGCGGCCTCCACGCAGGACCTTGCGGACAACTTCCATGCACTCGGCGTGCTGCCGAACCGGACCGACGTACGCAGCTTCCTGCTCGATCCGAAATTCGATGCCTATCGCAAGCAGGTCGCTGCCGAACTGGGAGCCTGAACCATGACGAAGACACAAGACAAGAAGATCCATCTCGCCGCATTCGTGACCGCGGGCCCGGGCCGTCCGGGCGGCTGGCGCTATCCGGCGTCCGAGTCGGGCTGGCTCGACGCGGACTACTACCAGGGCATCGCGCGCACGCTGGAGCGCGGGCTTTTCGATCTCGCCTTCTTCGCCGACATCCTCGCGGTGCCGGATCGCTACCAGGGGAGCAACGACACGCAGTTGCGCTACGGTGCGCTCGGTTCGCTGCGTCTCGACCCGGTCGTGGTGCTGTCGATCATGGCCGCGGCGACGAAGCACCTGGGGCTGGCCTCCACGCGCTCGACGAGCCACTACGAACCCTTCGAGGTCGCGCGCTCTTTCGCCACGCTCGACCACCTGAGCGCGGGCCGCGCGGCGTGGAACGTGGTCACGTCGTTCCAGGATGCCGAGGCGCGCAACTTCTCGAAGAAGCAGCAGGTGCCGCGCAACAAGCGCTACGACCGCGCCGATGAATTCCTCGAAGTGGTGTTCAAGCTGTGGGACAGCTGGGAAGACGACGCGCTGGTGTATGACCGTCAGACACCGCTCTTCGCCGATCCGAAGAAGGTCCGGTACATCGATCACGAAGGCGAGTGGTTCAACGTGCGCGGTCCGCTCAACGTGGCGCGACCGCCGCAGGGCTACCCGGTGATCCTGCAGGCCGGTGCCTCGGACCGCGGCCGCGACTTTGCGGCACGCTGGGCCGACGCGATCTTCGTGAGCCACGATTCCTTCGACAGCGCGAAGGCGTTCTACAAGGAGATCAAGGACCGCGCGCGCTCGCACGGCCGCGATCCCGATTCGCTCAAGGTGCTGCCAGCCGCCACGCCGCTCGTCGGCGAGACGCAGGCGATCGCCGAAGAGAAGGACCGCGCGTTGCGCGCACTGGTCGATCCGCATGCGGGACTGTCCACGCTGTCGTATCACCTCGACGTGGACCTGTCGGCCTATCCGCTCGATGCCGAGCTCCCCGACATCGACGTGCCCGGCGTGCAGGGCCACTACCAGGAAGTGCGCGAAGCCACCGACCGCGACCGGCTCACGCTGCGCGACCTGGGCAAGCGCTACGGCAGCCGCTACGAAGGCGACCTGATCGGCACGCCGGACAAGGTGGCCGACGGACTGGAGCGCTGGTTCCGCGGCGGCGCATGCGACGGCTTCATGATCAGCGCGCCCTTCCAGCCGGGTGGCTTCGAAGACTTCGTGCGCCTCGTGGTGCCCGAGCTTCAGAAGCGCGGCCTCTATCGCACGGCGTACGAGGGGCGCAACCTGCGCGAGAACCTCGGGCTCGAACGGCCTGGTGTCGACGCATGGCGTGAACGGGCGGCGGCGAGCGCTCTGCGGGAGGCTGCATGAGCGCCGCCCGGCCGCCCGAAGGCGCTCGCACCGCAGCGCGAAGCGCGGAGGTTACCCAATGAGCGCCGTGATCGATCCGAACGCACCGCCCGCCACAACCCACGGCGAAGTCGTCGCCATTCATGCGAAGGCGCTGGACACATCGGGCCGGTTCCTCGTCAGCGCGCGGCACAACCACTTCGTCTCCGATGCGAAAGCCTCCGCCGGCGGACCCGGCGAAGCGGTGCAGGCGGGCGAGCTGTTGCTCTCTTCGCTGGCTTCGTGCGGACTGGCACTCGTGCAGAAGGAGGCCCTCGCGCGCGAGGTCTGGCTGACGCGCACCGAAGTGGAAGTGCGCTTCGAGCGCGATCCGGACGACGGCACGCGCTATCGCGAGATCCGGCTCGACTTCGCGATCGGTGGAGTCGAACTGACGGTCGCGCAGGCTTTGGTCGATGCCTTCACGGGCGCCTGCCCGATCTACAACACGCTGCGCCGGGGTGGCCCCATCAGGGCCAACGTGCGAACGCTGCCCTGAAGGGCATTCACTCGGCGGGCCAGAAGACCAGCGCCCGCAGCTCGATGCTGCGCCGGGGCGCTGGCACGGCACCGGAACCGGAGTCGACAGGAAGCTCGAAGGCGGTGTGCGCGGTCAGCCGCGCGGTGCCGTCGTCGCGCGAGTCGTAGATCTTGAGCAGCAGCGCCTCGTCCGGACGCAGGCGCGGGAACCAATACCAGCGATGGTTCGGGTTGTGCAGGAACGAGTAGGTTTCGCCGACCTTGTCGCGGTAGACCAGGTCGCTCGGCACCAGATCGCCGGGGACGATCGAACGCGCATCGCAGAGCGCCAACGGCCACTGCTCGACCGTGGCGAGTGGCCGCCAGAGATTGATGATCGCGAAGCGATTGCGCAGGCGCGTCTCCGCTTCTTCGGCCGGCAGGTGGTCGCGCACGCGGCGCGGCCCCGACACGAAGGTCTGGTCGTTGTGCACGCGGCGCACCGGCTCTCGCAGTGCGGCCGTCGCACGCGAGCCTTGCGCGCTGTCGCGCAGCGTGTGATCGAACACCACGACCTTCTCCGCGCCCGTTGCCGCGAGCAGCAGTTGCTCGCTCTCGGGGTAGTACACGCTGCGAACGGCAGCGTCGTCCGAGAAGTTCCTCACCTCGCTGCGATGAGCGACAAGCTCGAAGCCGCTGCGGTCGAGCGACAGCTCGCCCAGCGCGGCGAAAGGCCTGCCGTCGCGAATCTGGACACGCCGCGGCTCGTTCTCGCCGGTGGTCCACGGCACGCCCTCGGGCGGCTCGAAGGTGTAGCTGACCGGCCGCGACGTGCCGGGCTTCAGGTAGTTGAGCTGGGCCTGCACGGCTGTCAGCGCCTGCGCGCCCGGCCAGTCGGTGAAGACGGCACTCATGGCCTGATGGCGACCAGACCGGCCGAGTTCGTCGGCGCCCAGAAGGTCTCCAGCTGCAGTTCCTTGAGTGCGCGGTTCAGGAAGCTCGGATCGGCCCAGGTCTTCGCATCGAAGGTCTGGCGGATGATCCCGATCTTCTTCGCGCCGTCGATCACGTCGGTGTAGTGGGACACGAAGCCGTCGTCGAGCAGCGGCGAGTAGCGCTCCTTGAGCGATGTGCCTTCGAAGTCGCTGGAGAAGAGGACCACCGGCAAGCCGCTGATTTCGTGGAAGCGGTTGAACAGCGCATCGCGCTTCGAGTCATCCGAAGCCACCTGGGCCTGCTTCACGATCACCTTGATGAGTCGCGTGAGCGCTTCAGGGTGTTGCTTCGCGAAGTCGTCGGTGGCGATCACGCCGGAATTGATGCCGTAGATCGGCCCCTTGTTGCGCGTGCTCACCGGGATCTCCGCGGTGCCCGCGAGCTTCAGCAACTGAAGGTCCGACCCGCCGAAAGTCGCGTCGATGTCCTTGCTCGCGACCGCCGCCTTGGAGGTCGGCCAGTCGAGATTGGTGAAGCGCACATCCTTCTCAGTCAGCCCCTGGTCTTCGAGCAGGCGGTTGAACGACAGCTGATAAGCGGTTCCGCGCAGCACCGCGACGCGCTTGCCTTTCAGGTCCTTGAAGCTCTGGATGTTCGAGCCCAGCGCGGTCGCGAGGTAGCTGTTGCTGCCGCGTCCGCCCGAGGCGACCAGCCGCGTCTTGAGACCGCTCGCGCGCCCGATGACGCCCGCCAGGTCGCCGAGGAAGACCACGTCGAGCTGGCCGGTGGCGAGCGCTTCATTGATCGCGGGGCCGGCACCCTTGAAGAACTTCCATTCGATCTTCACGCCGTCCTTCTCGAACTCGGATTCGAGCGCCTTCTGCGCATACACCAGCGACACCGGGCCCGCGCCCGCAAAGGACTTGCCCGCGCTGCCTTGCTCGGGCGCGGCGAGGCGGATCACTTTCGGAAGATCGGCGGCAGTTGCGGCGCCTGCGCCCAGCAGTGCGGTGAAGGCCAGTGCGGAAGCCAGAAGCGGCCGGCGGCCGATGGAGAGCAAACGTCGTGTCATGCAATACCTGCGGAACAAAGAAACGATGAAATCAGGCAGCCAGCAGCGCAGGCGTCTCGGCGCCGAACTCGGCGAGCACGCTGTCCTTGATCTCGGCGAAAGCCTGCGTGCTGCGCTGGCGTGGATGCGAAAGCGGCACTGGCACCACGCGCCGGATGCGGCCCGGCCGCGGCTCCATCACGACCACCTTGTCGCCGAGGAACACTGCCTCTTCGACATCGTGGGTGACCAGGATCGTGGTGATGCCCTCGGCCTGCCAGATGCGCAGAAGTTCCTGCTGCAAGTGGGCTCGCGTCATGGCGTCGAGCGCACCGAAGGGCTCGTCGAGCAGCAGGATCTCGGGCCGGTTGACCAGCGCCCGCGCGATCGCCACCCGTTGCGCCATGCCGCCTGAGAGCTGGTGCGGCCACGCCTTCTCGAAGCCCTGCAGGCCGACCAGCTCGATGTGCTCGCGCACCTGCATGCGCTTCTGGCCTTCCGTCAGCGACGCATTGAGCAGGCCGAGCGCGATGTTGTCCTCCACGGTGAGCCATGGAAAGAGGCGGTGCTCCTGGAAGACGATCCCGCGGTCCAGGCTCGTGCCCACGATGCGCTTGCCGTCGAGCAGGATCTCGCCCTCGTAGTCGTCTTCCAGCCCGACGACGAGCCGCAGCAGCGTCGACTTGCCGCAGCCGCTGGTGCCGACGATGCTCACGAATTCGCCCGGCTCGATGCGCAGCGAGATGTCGTTCAGCACCGGCAGCGCTTCGCCCTCCACGGTGTATTGCTTGTTCAGGTGCCGGATGTCGAGCGTCCCCGCGTTGTTGGCCATGTCGATGTGGTTCCTCAAAACTGTGCGACAGAACGGCCGCGCCATGCCAGCAGCCGGTTCTCGATGCGGGTGGCGATCCAGTTGAGCGTGAAGCCCACCAGTCCGACGACGATCACGCCGAAGATCACCAGGTCCATCTGGAAGTGCTCGCGGCCGTCGATCATGGTGTTGCCGATGCCCTTGCCGGCGACCAGCAGGTACTCCGCGCCGAGCGTCGCGAGCCATGCATAGATGAGTGCGAGATGGATGCCCGCGAAGATCGAAGGCGACGCACTCGGCAGCACCACGCGCGTCAACATCTGCCGGCGGCTGAACCGCAGGACGCGCGCCACCTCGATGAATTCGCGCGGCACGCTGCGGATGCCCTCGAAGGTGTTGAGCACGACCGGGAAGAAGGCGGCGAGCGACAGGAAGGCGACCTTCGCGGCATCGCCAAGGCCGAACCACACCGAGATCAGCGGAATCCACGCGAACAGCGAGATCTGCTTGAGCGTGTGGAAGCTCGGCCCCACGGCCCGTTCGAAGAGACGCGAGAAGCCGAGCGCGGCGCCGAAGACGAGCCCGCCCGATGCACCGATCGCGAAGCCCGCGAGATTGCGCCACAAGCTCGACCCCAGCGCCACGCGCAGTTCGCCGCTCGCGGTGTATTGCACGGCGCGTTCCCATACCGCCCCGGGCGACACCAGCAGCGGCGAAGTGCTCCAGCCGAAGCGGGTCGCGGCCCACCACAGGAGGACCAGCCCGAGCGGCAGCACCCAGCCGCGCAGTGCCTTCGGCACCGGATGCGGACGCGTTCCAGCTTCACTCATCGCCGGCCTTTCAGAATCCGGCCCGACGCCAGCGCGTCAGACGCACCTCGATCAGCGCCAGCGCCTTGTCGAGCACGAAGCCAACGAAGCCCACCACCACGACGGCGGCGAGCACCACGTCGAGCTGGAAGAGCTGGCGGCCGTAGACGATGAGGAAGCCGATCCCTTCGCTGGAAGCCAGCAGCTCGACGACCACCAGCGCCAGCCATGCATGCGTGAACCCATAGCGCACGCCGTTCCAGATAGGCGCGAAGGCCGACGGAAAGACCACCTTGGTGAGCAGTTGCCAGCGCGTGAATCGCAGCACGCGCGCCACTTCGATGTAGCGCGTCGGCACGCCCTGGATGCCCTTGTAGGTGTTGAGGGCGATGGGTACCAGCGCCGCTTTCGCGATGAGGATGATCTTCAATGCCTCGTCGATGCCCACCAGGAGCATGAGAAGCGGCAACCAGCCCAGCACCGGCACCTGACTGAAGGCCTTGAAGAGCGGATAGACGTAGTCCTTGAAGACGGGCGACAACCCCATGGCAATGCCGAGCGCACCGCCCACTGCGAGCCCCAGCGCGAACCCGCCGAAGACGCGCAGCAGGCTGACCTGCAGATGCCCCCAGATCTCGCCGGTGCGGAACAGATCGACGAGCGTTGCCCAGACCGCCGCCGGCGATGGGAGAACCTGCGGCGCGATCCACTCGTATTCGGCGCCGAGATACCAGAGCAGAAGAATCAGCAGCGGAAAAGGCCACGCGATCCAGCGCTGCGCCCAGCGGCGCCACGGCGCGGTTGTGGCAGTAGAACGGGAGGCGGGTTCCGCGGGCGCATGGCCGATGCCACTGGCGGTGATGGATGACATGTAGCGTTCTCTCTCGGGCTCTCGCGGCTGGTCGCCGATGGACGAGAACGATTGTCCGAACGAAGCCTTCAAAACCGAACGACCGATATCTCAGATCGATATAGCGCAATCAACCAAGCTCGCCGTGCGCGCATATGCAAGGAAGCAATCTGTCCTTGGTTGCCACGCCCGCGTGCCGTACAACACGCGCAAACATCGACACACCATGACCTCTGCACGCCAACTCAAGCTGGGCGCTTTCATGCGCCCCGTCAGCATCCACACCGGCGCATGGCGCTACCCCGGGGCCTTCGCGGATGCCAACTTCAACTTCTCGCATCTCAGGCGCTTCGCGCAAACGCTGGAGCGCGCGCGCTTCGACGCCTTCTTCATGGCGGACCATCTTGCGTTGCTGAACATGCCGATGGATGCGCTCAAGCGCAGCCACACCGCCACGTCGTTCGAGCCCTTCACGCTGCTGTCGGCGTTGAGCCAGGCCACGGAGCACATCGGACTGGTCGCGACCGCTTCGACCACCTTCGACGAACCTTTCCACATCGCACGGCGATTCGCTTCGCTCGACCACCTGAGCAACGGCCGCGCCGGCTGGAACATCGTGACCACGTCGAACCCCGATGCAGCGCTCAACTTCGGGCTCGAGGATCACATGGAGCACGACGAGCGCTACGCACGCGCACGCGAGTTCCATGACGTGGTCACCGGCCTGTGGGACAGCTGGGCCGACGACGCGTTCGTCCGCGACGCGGAGGCAGGCATCTACTTCGATCCCTCGCGGCTGCACACCCTCGATCACAAGGGCAAGTACCTGTCGGTGCGCGGCCCGCTGCACATTGCCCGGCCGGTGCAGGGCTGGCCGGTGATCGTGCAGGCCGGCGCTTCAGAGGCAGGGCGGCAGCTTGCGGCGGAAACGGCCGAAGTGATCTTCGCGGCGCAAGGCACCATCGAAGAAGGCCGTCGCTTCTATGCCGACGTGAAAGGGCGCCTCTCCGCGCTGGGCCGCGATCGCGACCACCTCAAGATCCTGCCGGCCGCCTTCGTGGTGGTGGGCGACACCGTCGATGAAGCCCGCGCCATCCGCGCAAGGCTCGACAGCCTCGTCCACTACGAAAGCGCGATTGCCTCGCTCTCCGTCGCGCTCGGGCATGACGCATCGACATTCGATCCCGATGCGCCGCTACCCGACGTGCCGGAAACCAACGCAAGCAAGAGCAGCCGCGAGCGCGTCATTGCGCTGGCACGACGCGAAGGGCTCACCGTGCGCCAGCTTGCGCAGCGGCTCGGCGGCTACGGCGGACTGGCCTTCGTCGGCACCGCGAGCACCATCGCGGACGAGATGCAGGAATGGCTGGAGTCCGAGGCTTCGGACGGCTTCAACATCATGTTCCCGTGGCTGCCCGGCGGGCTCGATGCGTTCGTGGAGAAGGTGGTCCCGGAGCTGCAGCGGCGCGGCATCTTCCGCCGCGAGTACGAAGGCCGCACGCTGCGCGAGAACCTGGGGTTGCCCCGTCCGGACAACCGGTTCTTCGCAGCGCGCTGAGCTCAGACGATGCGCACGGCTTCGTCGAACGGGAGGCGCGGCCCGCGCTCGAAGGTGCCGGCATGATCGGCCACGCCGAGGTTCACGAGGAAGTTGGTGCGCCAGCGGCCATCAGGGAAGAACTCCTTGTCCACCAGCGCGGCGTTGAAGCCGGATTGCGGACCCGCATCGAGCCCCAGCGCGCGTGCCGCGAGGATCAGGTAAGCCCCCTGCAGGCTACCGTTGCGGAACGCAGTGGCCGACGCCAGGTCGGCGTTGCCGTCGAAGAGCGGCTTGGCGTCGTAGGCCGGAAACTGGCTGGGCAGATGGTCGTGGAAGCGCGTGTCGTGCGCCACGATCACGGTCGCGCCGGCGGCCAGCGTCTGCGCGGTGTTGCCCGACGAGAGCGCCGGCTTGAGCCGCTCCCTCGCTTCCTGGCTGCGCACGAAGACGAAGCGCGCAGGTTGTGCGTTGAAAGCCGTGGGGCCCCACTTCACGAGGTCGTAAAGCGCACGGATCGTCTCGTCGGTGATCGGGACCGGCTTGAAGGCATGCACGGTGCGCGCCTTCCTGAAAAGCTGGTCGAGCGCGGCGTCGGGAATGGATTGCAGTGTCGTCATCTGATCTTGGGATGTTGATGCCCGCCTCACCACGAATGGGCGAAGGCGGTCGCGGTGATCGCCGCGCGCATGCGGCGCGCGACTCTCAGGGGAACGTAGCCGCGCGGCGCCTGCCGCGCAGCCGCGTGGGCGGAAAGCGGCGCCACCTGCCAGGCGGATGCAGTCAGCGCCACGACGCGGCGAGCGCGCTCTGACAGCGGGAGGTCTTCGATCGTCTTCATGGCTGCAATTCTGAAGACCACCGCCGCATCCGACAAAGAAGGAATGCGAGTTTGAAGATTCGCCCGTTGAATCACGCGCGCCGCAACGATGCGAGCCGCCGCACCACAGCCACCAGCCGGTCCACTTCCTCGAAGGTGTTGTAGAAGGCAAGCGATGGCCGCACCGTGGTTTCCACGCCGAAGCGGCGCAGGATGGGCTGTGCGCAGTGGTGGCCGGTGCGCACCGCGATGCCTTCCTCGTTCAGCGCGCGCCCCACTTCGTCGGTGTCATAGCCTGCGAGCACGAAGGACATCACGCTGGCCTTGTCGGCTGCGGTGCCGATGAGGCGCACCCCTTCGATGCCACCCAGCAGCCGCATGCCGTGGCACAACAGATCGTGCTCATAACGAGCGATGTTCTCCATGCCGATGCGGCTGACGTAGTCGATCGCCGCGCCGAGGCCCACCGCGTCGGCGATGTTGCCGGTGCCCGCCTCGAAGGTGTTGGGCAGCGGCTGGAACACCGTCTTCTCGAAGGTGACGTCGGCAATCATGTTGCCGCCGCCCTGCCAGGGCGGCATGTCTTCCAGCACCTCGCGCTTGCCCCACAGCGCGCCGATGCCAGTGGGGCCGAACACCTTGTGGCCCGAAAACACGAAGAAGTCGGCGCCGATGTCCTGCACGTCCACCCGCATGTGCGAGACCGACTGCGCACCATCGACCAGCGCGCGGGCGCCTGCGCGATGCGCGAGCTCGACGATCTCCTTGACCGGCACGACCGTGCCGAGCGCATTGGAGACCTGCGTGACCGACACGATCTTCGTCCGGTCGTTCAAAAGCTTGCGGTATTCGTCCAGCAACACCTGGCCCGAGTCGTCGACAGGGATCACGCGCAGCCGCGCACCCTTGGCCGCCGCGAGCTGCTGCCACGGCACGATGTTCGCGTGGTGCTCCAGGTGGCTCACGATGATCTCGTCGCCCTCGCCCACGTGCTGCCAGCCCCAGCTCTTGGCCACCAGGTTGATGGCCTCGGTGGTGCCGCGCACGAAGATCACCTCGTTCACGTCCGGCGCGTTGAGAAAGGCGCGCACCTTTTCGCGTGCCGCCTCGTAGGCGTCGGTCGCACGCGCCGCGAGCTCATGCGCGGCGCGGTGGATGTTCGAGTTCTCGTGCTCGTAGAAGTACGAAAGACGCTCGATGACGGAACGCGGCTTGTGCGTCGTCGCGGCGTTGTCCAGCCATGCGAGAGGACGGCCGTTCACCCGCTCGGACAGGATCGGAAAGTCGCGCCGCACCGCATGCACGTCGAAAGGCGGATGACGTTCCTGCGCACCCAGAGGCGCATCGCCATGAGGCGATGGCTTGGCAGGCGTGACATAGCCGCTCGGCAGGACCACCGCATCGACGAAGTAGAACCTCGGGTCCGCGGACGGTTGCGTCGAAGGCAGCGTACCCACGGGCGCGGCCTGCACAGCGCGCGGCGGCTCCGGCGTGGCGAAGGGCTGGTGCGCGAGCGCGTCCAGCGGATCGCCCGCGGGCAGCGGCGCGCCGCCCGGAGAAGGATGGCCGTGGCCGCTTTCGAGGAAGTAGTAAGGCGTGTGCGGTGTGACGGCGGCGACCGGCGCGGTGCGCTCGGCGCCCGCATCCTGCGCACCGGGCACACCCTGCATGCTGCCGAAGCGTGGCTCATAGCCGGGCACCGCGGCGTAGACGTTGTCGGGAACGCCGTTGCCGGCCACCGCATGCGGCGCCAACGCGGGTGCCCGATGCGCCAGCGAGAGCACCGGCGTCGGCGAGGCAGGCAGCACGTTGGTGCCGGGCACCTGCCCCTGCGGAATCGGCGTGCCGGGCACCGAAGGGCCGAGCCCCGCCGGACTGGCCAGCGGCGAGCCCGGCGGGGCGATGTTGACGGGCGCCTGCACGCCCGGTGGTGTCAGCGGCAGGCTGGGCACCGATGACGGCGGGCGCGCGGAGAACAGCGCGTTGGCCATCTGCGCCAGCAGGGCCGGGTCGATGGGCGCCTCGAAAGTGGAGGGAACTGCGGTCATGATGCCGAGGCCCCGCGCTTACTTGTAGGTGTCCAGTGCGGAGTAGTCGTGGTAGCGGTTGATCTCCACGTCGTCGAGCACGGCAAGCGCATCGGTGGTGAGCACCGCCAGCGAGCAGTACAGGGAAATCAGGTACGACGCGATCGCGTGGTTGTTGATGCCCATGAAGCGCACCGACAGGCCCGGCCCCTGCTCGCCCGGAAGCCCCGGCTGGTAGAGACCCACCACGCCCTGGCGCTTGTCGCCTACGCGCAGCAGCAGGATCTTGGTCTTGCCGTCGGCCACCGGCACCTTGTTCGACGGGATCAGCGGGATGCCGCGCCAGGTGATGAACTGCGAGCCGAAGAGGCTCACCGTCGGCGGTGGCGTGCCGCGGCGCGTGGCCTCGCGACCGAAGGCGGCAATGGCCAGCGGATGCGTGAGGAAGAAGGCCGGCTCCTTCCAGACCTTGGTCAGCAGCTCGTCGAGATCGTCAGGCGTGGGCGCGCCAGTCAGCGGGAAGATGCGCTGCTCGTCCGTCACCTGCGCGAGCAGGCCGTAGTCGGGGTTGTTGATCAGCTCGCTTTCCTGGTTCTCCTTGATCGTCTCGATCGTCAGGCGAAGCTGTTCCTTGATCTGGTCGTGCGGGCTGCTGTAGAGGTCCGACACGCGCGTGTGAACGTCCAGCACCGTGGAAACCGCATTGAGGAAGTATTCGTGCGGCTTCTCCTCGTAGTCCACGAAGGTGCGCGGGAGCTGGTTCTCCTGCTCCTTGGCGGTGCAGGTGACCTTGATCGAATCCGGGTTCTTGACCTTGTTCAACCGGTAGATGCCCGCCTCCACCGGCACCCACTGCAGCAGGTGGGTCAGCCAGCGCGGGCTGATCGTCTCCAGCTGTGGGACGGTCTTGGTGGCATTGGCTAGCTGTCTGGCGGCGTTGTCGCCCAGTGCGGTGGTACCGCCCACGGTTGCAGTCATTCAGAAACTCCGTTGTTCAGGAAGGATGAGGAAGGAAAACAGAAGGGATGGGCGGCAGTGTCGTGCTGCTCATCGCCACTCATCAACTGGCTATAGCCGCCAAATTGATGCGCTGCACCACGCGGCGCTGGCCCGTCTGCTCGCAACGCACGAGCAGCATCGCGAGACTGAGCTGGAAGGCCAGAGCCAGTTTCTGGGCGGTCATGAGGGATGCAACGACCCGCCCGCGCTCGATCTCGCCGACGTAGCTGCGGTTGAGCAGAGAGCGCGCTGCCAGTTCGTCCTGCGACCAGCCCTCGGCCTCGCGCAACTGCCGCACCGTCAGGCCGAACAACTCGATCAGTTCATCCGCGACGTCGGTACTCGCCGTCATGAGGCGCCCGCGCTGCGCGCCCTGGCCTGGCTGATGCTGGCGCCCGCAGCCACGTCCTCGGTGACCCAGACGTTGCCGCCGATCACGGCGCCATGGCCGATGGTCACGCGCCCGAGGATGGTCGCGCCGGCGTAGATGACCACGTCGTCCTCGACGATCGGGTGCCGCGGCAGGCCCTTGTGCACGTTGCCTTCGGCATCGGTGGGGAAGCGTTTGGCACCCAGCGTCACGGCCTGGTAGACGCGCACGCGCTCACCGATCACGGCCGTTTCTCCGATCACGACGCCCGTGCCGTGGTCGATGAAGAAACCCGCGCCGATCTTCGCGCCCGGATGGATGTCGATGCCCGTCGCACCATGCGCAAGCTCGGCCACGATGCGCGCCAGCAGCGGCAGCCCGAGGCAGTAGAGCTGGTGTGCGAGCCGGTGGTGGATCAGCGCAAGCACACCCGGATAGCAGAGCAGCACCTCGTCAACGCTGCGCGCTGCCGGATCGCCATGAAATGCCGCGAGCACATCCGAATCCAGCAACCTGCGGATGCCGGGCAGCGCCGAGGCGAACTCGCGCACGGCGCCTTCGGCACGCGCGTGCACCGACTCGGCCGACGGGCTCTCATGCCGCCCGACATACGCGATCTCCAACCGCGCCTGCGCCAGCAGTGCCTCCAGCGCGGCGTCTAGCGTGTAGCCGACATAGAAGTCCTCGCTCTCGCGACGAAGCTCGGGCGGACCGAGCCGCATCGGGAACAGCACCGCCTTGAGCTGCTCGACGATCCCAGCCAGCGCATCGCGCGACGGGAACTCGCGGCTGCCCGGTTCACGCGAACGCTTCTGCAGGTCGCGCCATTCATTGCGCAGCGCGTGCAGCTCACGCACCACGCCTTCCACGACGAACGCAGTCATCGCGCGTCTGTTCAGTCCTGCACCCACGGCAGGCCGTGGAAGCGCCAACCATCGGAATGCCCGCGCTGCTGCTTCGCGTCGAGTTCGCCCTCGAAGCCTTCGAGCACGTTGAACACATGAAGGAAGCCCGCCTTGGCCGCCGCCTCGGCTGCCAGCGCCGATCGTTTGCCGCTGCGGCACAGGAGCAGCACCACCGCATCCTTGCCGCCGACCTTGGCTTCCAGCTCGCGCACGAAGCGCGGGTTGCGGGTGAGCGAAGTGCCGGTGGCCCATGCCACATGCAGGCTGCCTTCGATGTGACCGACGAACTTGCGCTCTTCCGCCGACCGGACGTCGACCAGCAGTGCGCGGTTCTGCTGCACCAGATCCCAGGCCACCGGCGGCGTCACGCCCCCGGCATAGGGAAGGTTGGCCTCGGCGGCCTGCGATTGCGCCTGCTCGAGCGCGGGATGGAGCTGTTGCGCGAGCGCTCCTTCGATGTCGACGGACATGGTGTCTTTCCTTTGTTCTGGCTAGTTCAGATGGCGATAGCCAGCACCTTAGGAGAGCAACCTTGTTTCTCAAACGACTGAAAAGTGAATTCCAAACTACTTTTTCATTTATGCGCTGGGCCGCGGCATCGCTCCCCATATTTGCATCGCGCATTTCGTCGCTCGCATTCCTTCCTTAGCGAAAGCACCGCCGCTTCCTACGATGCCGAGCTTCACTTCGTTATCGCGCCAGCCATGAGTCTTTCTGTCGCCGAACGGCCAAGCGCCGTGGCCTCCTCCTCTTCAGCCTCCCCGTTCCGCATCTCTCCGCTCGACGCAGCGCTCGGCGCGTTGGTCGAAGGATTCGACGTGCGCCGCGCGCCGACCGGCGCCCAGATCCATGCGCTCAAGGTCGCGCTTCAGGACCATCACATCCTTCTCTTTCGCGGCCAGCAGCCCGATGACGAGGACTTCCTGCAGTTCAGCAGCTACTTCGGCACGATCTTCTCGCCACCGCGCAATGCGCCCGTGCTGGGCTCCGACCCCTACGGCGCCGCGCCCGACATCGTGCTGGTGTCGAATGTGGAAGACGGCCTCCTGGGCAACGCCGAGCTGACGGCCCATGCCGATCACCACTGGACGCCGCAGCCCTCGTCCGGTTCGCTGCTCCATGCACTGGAGATTCCTGCCGCGGGCGGCGACACAACCTGGTTCAACCTCGTCGCGGCCTATGAGGCCCTCGACGAAGCCACCCGGCGCGAGATCGACGGCCTGCAACTCATCACCTACAACCCTTTCCTCCGCAAGCGCCATCCGCTGCCCGGTGTGCAGGGTGTGCCGCGCTACCGCACGCCGGACATCGAGCCGCTCACGCCGTGGGTCGCGCATCCACTGGTGCGCACGCATCCGGACAGCGGCAAGCGCCTGCTGTACCTGGGCGAGGCGACCGAGGTGGAGATCGTCGGCTACGACCCGGCACGCGGCGCAGCGCTCATCGCGCGCCTGCGCGAGCATCTGCTCGAACCGCGCTTTGCCTACACGCATCGCTGGAAGGTGGGCGACATCGTCTACTGGGACAACCAGGCCACGCTGCACAGCCGCACTGCGTTCGACCCTGCCCTGCGCCGGCGCCTGAAGCGCATCAGCCTCGCGGGCAGCCGGCCCTTCTGAGGCCGCGCCCCTTGTCACGCTCCGAACTGCTGCTCAACGCCTTCGAGATGAACACCGTGGGCCACCTGGCCCATGGCCTGTGGCGGCATCCGCGCGACCGGTCGCGCCACTATCACCACATCGGCTACTGGCAATCGCTGGCGCGCACGCTGGAAGCGGGCCTCTTCGACGGGCTCTTTCTCGCTGACGTGACCGGCGTGTACGACGTCTATGGCGGCAGTGCGGATGCGGCACTCCGGCACGCGATCCAGTTGCCCATCAACGACCCCCTGCCGCTGGTCCCGGCGATGGCCGCCGTGACGCAACACCTGGGCTTCGGTGTGACGGTCAACATCGGCAACGAGCAGCCGCATCTTTTCGCGCGGCGCATGTCGACGCTGGACCACCTGAGCGGCGGACGCCTCGGATGGAACATCGTGACCGGCTTCCTCGACAGCGCTGCCCGCGCGGCGGGCCAGTCGGCACAGACCAGCCATGACGAACGCTACGCGCGCGCCGACGATTTCATGGATGCGGTCTACAAGCTCTGGGAAGCGAGCTGGGACGACAACGCAGTGCGCGCCGATGCCGAAGCTGGCGTCTACACCGATCCGTCGCGCGTGCGTCGCATCCGGCATGAAGGGCCGTGGTATCGCGTGGATGGCGTTCACCTGAGCGCGCCATCGCCACAACGCACGCCGGTGCTCTATCAGGCCGGCGCCTCCGAGCGTGGCACCGACTTCGCGGTGAAGCACGCGGAGTGCATCTTCCTGCCCAACCAAGGCCCGGCCGCCACCGCTGCGCTGGTGAAGCGCCTACGCAGTCGCCTGGTCGAAGCGGGCCGTGCACCCGAAGCAGCCCGCATCCTTACGAGCATCGAGGTGATCGTCGCCGCCACCGACGCCGAGGCGCGCGACAAGGCGGACGAATACGCGCGCTATGCGCAACCGCAGGCGGCACTCGCCCAGTTCGCTGCGGCAACGGGTATCGACTTCTCGCGCTACGAGCCGGACGAGCCGATCCGCGCCGGTCGCGGCGACGGCATCCGCTCCGCGCATGACGCGGTCGTCGCCGGGGATGCCGCCGGCGCATGGACCGTGCGACGGCTTCTCGATGGCATGCGGCTGGGTGGCCGCTTCGATCCCATCGTCGGCTCGCCTTCTCGCGTGGCCGATGAACTGTTGCGTTGGGCCGACGAGTCCGGCGTGGACGGCTTCAACCTCGTGCGCACCGTCACGCCCGAATGCTTCGAGGACTTCGGCCGGCTCGTGGTGCCCGAACTGCAGTCCCGCGGCCGTTTCAAGCAGCGCTACGCCGACGGCACCTTGCGCGAAAAGCTCTTCGGCCCCGGCCGCTCGCGCCTGCCGGCCTCGCACGCGGGTGCGGCGTGGCGGCCTTCGCATTCCGTCTGCTCCAGGAGTCCCATCTTGTCCGCTCTGCCAGCCTTTTCCGAAACCGCCGAACGCATCCGCGACGACGGCCACGCGATCGAAGTCGCACGCGCGCTCGCGGCGGATTTCGCCGCCGGTGCAATCGATCGCGACCGGCACCGCCGACTGCCCGCCGAGGAAGTCGAGCGCTTCTCACGCAGCGGCCTGTGGGCCATCACCGTGCCGCGCGAGTTCGGCGGTGCCGAGGTGTCGCACGCCACGCTGTCGGAAGTGACGGCGATCGTCTCGGAAGCAGACCCTTCGCTAGGGCAGATCCCGCAGAACCACTTCTGCCTCGTCGATGCGATCCGCCTCGTCGGCACGCGCGAGCAGCAGCACTTCTTCTTCTCGCAGGCACTGAACGGAAAGCGCTTCGGCAATGCGGTCTCGGAGACCGGCACGCCCAACAGCAAGACCATCAAGACCCGCCTCACGCGCACCCCGCTCGGCCTGCGGCTCAACGGCCGCAAGGCCTATTCGACGGGCGCACTCTTCGCGCACTGGGTGCCGGTGGCTGCGCTGGACGACGATGAACGGCAGGTGCTGGTCTATGTCGACCGCACCGCGCCCGGCCTCACGGTGCAGGACGACTGGAGCGGCTTCGGCCAGCGCACCACCGCCAGCGGCACGGTGCTCGCGGACAACGTCTCGGTGCAGCCGCTGCAGGTGGTGGCCCGTCATCGGCTGTTCGAACCGCCGACGATCCACGGCGCGTTTGCGCAACTGCTGCACTCGGCCATCGACCTCGGCATCGCGCGCGCCGCGCTCGCCGACCTGCGGCACTGGGTTCGCGAGCGTGCACGCCCGTGGGCCGACAGCGGCGTCGACCGTGCCTCGCAAGATCCGCTGACACTGCACAGGATTGGCGAACTGGTGATCCGGCTGCACGCGGCCGAGGCCCTGCAGGAGCGCGCCGCGCGCTTCCTCGATGCCTCGCGCGACAGCGATGCGTCGGAAGCCAGCGCGCGACGCGTCACCGAAGCCTCGATCGCGGTCGCCGAGGCCAAGGTGCTCACGACCACGCTCTCCATCGATGCAGCCAGCGTGCTCATCGAGCTTGCCGGCACGCAGTCGACGCTCGAGTCGCACGCGCTGGACCGCCACTGGCGCAACGCGCGCACGCACACCGTGCACGACCCGCTGCGCTGGAAGTACCACGCGGTCGGAAACCACTGGCTCAACGACGCGCAGCCGCGCCGCCATGCATCGCTCTGACTCCTTCATTCAAACGCCCATGAGTTCAATCACACGACGCCATCTGCTGCAGGCAGGTTCCGGAGCCGGCTTCCTGTCCGCACTGCCTCTTGCCGCACCATTGGCCCATGCGCAGACGCGGCAGGAAACGGTGCGCGTACTGGCCGAAGGCGCACCCAACTCACGCGACCCGCACGGCGAGGGCGTGAGCCGCGAATCGCTTGGCACCTTCACCAACATCTACGACCGGCTCATCAACTTCGACAGCGTGAAGCTGCCGTCGGGCATCCGCCGCTACGACTACGGGCGCTTCAAGGGCGAACTGGCGGAGCGCTTCGAAGTTTCCGATTGCGGACGCGTGCTCACCTTCCATCTGCGGCGCGATGCCACCTTCCATGACGGCGCACCGGTGACGGCGGCGGACGTGAAGTGGTCGCTCGACCGTGCGGTGAGCCTGCCGGCATCCAAGCGCCAGCTCTCGACGGGATCGCTGACCGACCCATCTCAGTTCACGGTGGTGGACGCGCACACGCTGCGCATCACGCTGCCGCGCGCGGACCGCTATACGCTGCCCAACCTGGCGCTCACGTTCGCGTCCGTCCTCAACGCCGAACTGGTAAAGAAGCACGCCACGCCGCAGGACCCGTGGGGCGCGCAATGGGTGCGCAACAACGCCGCTGGCGGCGGCGCCTACAAGGTCGAATCTTGGACACCGGGCCAGCAGATCGTCTACGTGCGCTTCGACGAGTGGAAGAGCGGCCCGTTGCCGTACGTGAAGCGCGCCCTCTTCCAGACCGTTCCCACGCCCGCCACGCGTTCGGCCGCACTGCAGCGCGGCGATGCCGACGTGGCGCTGCAACTGCCGCCGAAGGACATCGATGCGCTGAGCGAGAGCAAGTCGGTACGGGTGCATTCGATCCCGGTGACCAATTCCTTCCGCTTCATTGCCTTCAACACGCGCAGCAAGCCTTTCGACGATGTGCGGGTGAGGCAGGCTGTTGCCTGGGCGCTGCCCTACACCAGCCTTTTCCGCGGCGCGAGCCTCGGCCACGGACAGCCGCTGTTCGGCGCCGCATCCGCCACGCCGTCCACGTCGACGTTTCCGCAACCCTATCCCTACGAGACGCAACTCCAGAAAGCGCGCGAGCTGCTGGCACAGGCAGGCTACGCCAACGGCTTCAAGACGACCTTCAGCTACAACGTCGGCGATGCCACCATCGGGGAGCCGGCCGCGCTGCTCGTGCAGGAGGCCCTGCGCCGCGTGGGCATCGAAGTGACCATCGAGAAAGTGCCCGGCGCGCAGTGGGGCACCCTGCAGACCGACCGGAAGCTGCCCTTCTACATCGACAGCTCGTCCGCGTGGTTCAACGATCCGGACTACTTCTTCCGGATCTTCTTCCAGGGCGACTGGCGCTGGAACTTCGGCGCGTTCGACAACGCCGAGCTCGGCACGCTCGTGGAGGCGGCCCGCTGGGAAACCGACAAGGCGAAGTACGACGCGGCGATCCGCAAAGCCATCCAGATCGTGTTCCGCGAAGTGCCGATCGTGCCGCTGTGGCTGCCGTCGTTCGACGTCGCGCTCCAGCCCGATCTGGCGAACTTCACCTACTACATCCATGGCCAGGTGGACTTCCGCCCGCTGACGCGCGGGTAGAGGCTGCCCGCTCCCGCGAATGCCGATCCTGCGCCGCGTCCTCGCCACCTTGCCGATCCTTTTCGGCGCGGCCGTCTTCACCTTCTTGCTCACGCGGGTGCTGCCCGGCGATGCGGCCGCCTTTCTCGCGTCCGGGCAGGCGAGCGCGGAAGACATCGCGGCACTGCGCCAGCAGCTCGGGCTGGACCTTCCGCTGCATCTTCAACTGCTCGACTACCTGAGCCGGCTCGCGCATGGCGACTGGGGGCAGTCCTTCACGACCGGCCAGCCGGTCGTCGCGGACCTGCTGCAGAGGCTCCCTGCTTCGATGGAGTTGAGCCTCTTCGCATTCGCGCTCGCGCTGGCGATCGGGCTTCCGTTGGGCATCGCCGCCGCATTGAAGCCCGGTGGCGCGATGGACCACGTCTGCCGCGCCGTCTGCACCGCCGGTAGTTGCGCGCCGACCTTCGTCGTCGGGCTGCTGCTGATCTACGTTCTCTACTTCTCCCTCGGATGGGCGGCCGAGCCCGTGGGCCGGCTCGATCCGATGCTGGCGCCGCCGCCGGTGCACACCGGCTTCCTGCTGATCGATGCCGCGTTGGCGGGCGACGGTGCCGCATGGCGATCCGCGCTTTCGCACCTGCTGTTGCCCGCCGTCTCGATGGCGCTCTTCTCGGTGGCGCCCCTCGCGCGGATCACACGATCGTCGATGCTCGCGGTCCTCGGCAGCGACTTCATGCGGACCGCACGCGCGCTGGGCCTGCCGCACCGGCAGGCGCTGCTGACCTATGCGCTGCGCAATGCGCTCCTGCCGGTGCTCACGACGATGGGACTGGTGTTCTCGTACATGCTGGGCGCCAACGTGGTCATCGAGAAGCTCTTCGCGTGGCCCGGCATCGGCAGCTACGCGCTGGACGCGCTGATGAGCGCCGACCACGCGCCGGTGCAGGGCTTCGTGCTGCTGGTGGCTGTGGTGTTCTCGCTGGTCAATCTGCTCGTCGACCTGCTCGGCCAGCTGGCCGATCCGCGAACCCGGGGCAGCGCATGACGACTCGAAGTCGATGGCTTCCACTCGCGCCGGCGGCACTGCTGCTGGCCTTGGCGATCATCGGGCCAGCGCTCGCGCCCCACGACCCGCTCGCCACCGACGTGACTCTCGGCCTGCAGCCGCCCTCGGCCACGCACTGGTTCGGCACCGATCAACTGGGGCGCGACGTGTTCAGTCGCGTGCTCGCGGCCGCGCCGCTCGACATGGGCATCGCCTTCTCCGCCGTGCTGCTGTCTGCCCTCGTCGGCAACCTCACCGGCGCTGCATGCGGCTTCGTTGGAGGCGCGCTCGACCGCTGGGTGGGCCGCGTGGTCGACGTGATGATGGCCTTCCCGCTCTTCGTGGTTGCGATGGCGCTCGTCGCGGCGCTCGGCAATTCAGTGAGCAGCGTCATCTGGGCCACGGCACTGATCAATCTGCCGTTCTACATCCGGCTCTCGCGTGCGGAAGTGGCCGTTCGCCGGAGCGCCACCTACGTGCAAGCCGCGCGGCTGGGCGGTGCCGGCGAAGGACGCATCCTCTTCACCGTGCTGTTCCCCAATGCACTTCCGATGCTCGCCGTGCAGATGTCGATGAACCTCGGCTGGGCGATCCTGAATGGCGCCGGGCTCTCGTTCATCGGCCTCGGCGTGCGCCCACCGACGCCCGAATGGGGCGTGCTGGTGAACGAAGGCGCGCAGTTCATCCTGACCGGGCAGTGGTGGGTCGCACTGTTCCCCGGGCTGGCACTCTTTCTTGCCGTGTATGCCTTCACGCTCGCGGGCGACGCCCTTCGCGACCTGCTCGATCCGCGGAGGCGCACATGAGCGGCGCGCTGCTGCAGGTTCGTGACCTGAGCCTGCGCTTTCATCGGCGGGGGCGCACCCCGGTGCATGCGCTCGAAGGTGTTTCCTTCGACCTCGACGCCGGACAGACGCTGGCCCTCGTGGGCGAATCGGGCTCAGGCAAGTCCGTCACGGCACTGGCGATCGCGGGCCTTCTCGACCCTGCCGCCGAACTGATGCGCGGAAGCGTGCGGCTCGCGGGCATCGAGTTGGCCGGCGCATCCACTTCCACGTTGGAGAAGGCGCGGCGCGAGTTGCTCGGGATCGTGTTCCAGAACCCCCGCCGGTCGCTCAACCCCATTCGCCGCGTCGGCCGCCAGATCGAGGATGCACTCCAGGCACGACGCCCGAGGCCCGCGCGTCAGGCAAGAGAACGTGCCGTCGAACTGCTGGCGCAGGTCGGCATTGATCGACCGGAATCGCGCCGGCATGCGTACCCGTGGGAGCTGTCGGGCGGCATGTGCCAGCGGGTCATGATCGCGCTGGCCCTTTCGGGCGAGCCGGCGCTGCTGATCGCCGACGAGCCGACAACCGGCCTCGACGTGAGCACGCAGGCCGCGGTGATGGACCTGATCGCGGCGCAGGCGCGCCAGCGTGGCATGGCGACGCTGCTCATCACACACGACCTCGCACTGGCCTCGGGCCGCTGCCAGCGCGTGGCGGTGATGCACGCGGGCCATCTGGTCGAGGATGCACCTGTCGGCGCCTTGTTCGGTGCGCCCTCGCATCCCTATTCGCAACATCTGATCCAGGCCACGCCGCGACACGGGCTGCCGCTTGCGGCGCTGGAGGCCGTGCCCGGTGAGGTGCCCGACCTCGGCCGGGGCGACCTGCCTGCCTGTCGCTTCGCCGA
Source organism: Variovorax sp. Sphag1AA (assembly GCF_014192575.1). Taxonomy (GTDB): domain Bacteria; phylum Pseudomonadota; class Gammaproteobacteria; order Burkholderiales; family Burkholderiaceae_C; genus Variovorax. The sequence continues at coordinate 262,429 of NZ_JACHYC010000008.1, forward strand.
ACGCTGCACGCGCCGGATCGAGCGCGCCTGCGAGCGCATGCCGGTGCTTTCATCGACAGGGCCGGGACACCGCGTCGCCTGCTGGAATCCGCTGTGAGCCCGTCCGTCCCACTCCTTCGGGTGCGCGGTCTGCGCAAGGCCTTTGCGCTTCCTGCTGCGGCTCGCGGTTGGTCTCTGCCATGGCGACGTCAGTCGCAGGAACTGCTCGCCGTCGATGACGTGAGCTTCGAACTCGCGCACGGCGAAGCGCTTGGCCTCGTCGGCGAATCGGGCTCGGGCAAATCCACGACAGCCAGCCTGGTTGCCCGACTCGCCGACCCGGACCGGGGCGAGATCCTGTTCGAAGGCGAAGACATCGCGCGCACGCCTGCGCGCCATGCGGCGCGCGCGCCGTGGCGGGCGCGCATCCAGATGGTGTTCCAGGATCCGGTCGACAGCCTCGACCCGCGGGCCCGCGCCTTCGACGCCATTGCCGCGCCGTTGCGCGTGATCGCGGGTCTGCGCGGCCCGGCATTGCAGCAGCGCGTGCATCGTGCCGCCGAGCGGGCGCGGCTGCCTCGCTCGCTGCTGGACCACTATCCGCACCAGCTCTCGGGCGGCCAGGCTGCGCGTGTTGGCATCGCACGTGCGCTTGCGCTGGAACCCGCCTTGCTGATCCTCGACGAGCCCACGAGCGCGCTGGATGTGTCGGTGCAGATCGGCATCCTGCAACTACTCGACGAACTCCGGCGCGACAGCGGCATGGGCTATCTCTTCGTCTCGCACGACCTGCAGGTGGTGCGGCTACTGTGCCAGCGCGTACTGGTGATGCGCCATGGCCGCGTCGTCGAAAGTGGTCGCACCGCGCAGGTGTTCGACCATCCCGCGCATCCCTATTCGGCGGCGCTCGCGGCGGCCTTGCCCACTTTCGAGAGCAGGCCGCGCAGCGAAGTGGAAGTGCCTCAGGGCTGAGGCGGGCGAGTCTTCAGGCCAACGCGAGCAGCGGCGCGCGTGCAGCGGTGGCGGCGCGTGCGCTTGCGATCTGCCGCAGGGGCGGAATCGCACGTTCCACCGCCAGCGTGATCCGCGCGCGCAGGGCTTCGCTGCTCACCGCGTAGTTGCTGAAGTCGGTGTCCGTCGCATACACGCCGATCGGCAGCGTGCGCGACTGGAAGAAGCTGAACAGCGGCCGCAGCTGATGGTCGATCACCAGCGCGTGGCGCTCGCTTCCGCCGGTGGCGGCAAGCAGCACCAGCTTGTCGACCAGCGCGTCCTGGTGCACGAAATCCAGCAGGTGCTTGAAGAGGCCGCTGTAGGCGCCCCTGAACACCGGGCTGGCGGCCACGATCAGGTCGGCGGATTCGATGGCCTGGAGTGCATCCTCGACCTGCTCGGGAAGTTGTTTGCGATAGAGCACCGACCCGAAGTGGGGCACCAGCTCGCCGAGTTCGACGACGCGCGCCTGCACGGGCAGCGCCTGCGACAGGCCTTCGACCAATTCCTCGACGAGCGCGAGCGTGCGGGAGGGGCGTTGCAGTCCGCCGGAGAGGGCGACCACCTTGAGAACTTGTTGGGACATGGGAGATGCAAGCGAGATGAAGAGCTGCACGATTTTCAGACTCAAGGCGCGCGCCGTCCCAACGTTTTGCGCATTTGCATAGTCGCGCGGCGAGCTTGGCCGCGTCGCGTCCGCTGCATATGCAAGTGCGCTTTTCTTCGTTGGCGCGGCCATCGTGCGATCCACAGAATCCGCCCTTCTTTCGAGCGTGAGTCCCTCATGAGTTCTTCCCAACGCCAGTTCAGTCTGGGCGCTTTCCTGATGCAGACCGGCCACCACATCGCCGGGTGGCGCCACCCCGACGCGCAGGCCGATGCCGGCAGCAACTTCCGCCACTACGTGGCATTGGCGCGCAAGGCCGAGGCCGCGAAGTTCGATGCGGTCTTCCTCGCCGACGCGGTGGGCGTGCGCAGCACACATCTTCCGTCGCTCGCGCGCACCGCGCGCTCCGATCACTTCGAGCCGCTGACGCTGCTTGCAGCACTCGCGGCGGTGACGGAACGCATCGGCCTCATCGCCACGGTGTCGACATCGTTCAACGAGCCCTTCAACGTGGCGCGCAAGTTCGCATCGCTCGATCAGATCAGCGGTGGTCGCTCCGGCTGGAACCTGGTGACCTCCAGCGGCGGCGCCGAGGCGCTCAACTTCAACCGCGAATCGCACTTCGCGCATGCGCTGCGCTATGAACGCGCGGCCGAGTTCCACGACGTGGTGACCGGCCTGTGGGACAGCTGGGAGGAAGACAGCTTCGTGCGCGACAAGCAGAGCGGCATCTATCTCGACACCGAAAAGCTGCACGTGCTCGGCCACAAGGGCACGCACTTCCAGGTCCACGGCCCGCTCAACGTCAATCGCTCGCCGCAGGGGCGGCCGGTGGTGGTACAGGCGGGCGCTTCCGACGCAGGCAAGGAACTCGCGGCCCGCACGGCGGAAGTCATCTTCGTTGCGCACCAGACCTTCGAGGAGGCGAAGGCATTCGCCGCCGACATCGGCGGCCGACTGGCCCGCCACGGACGCCGGCGCGACGAAGTGAAGATCATGCCGGGCATCTTCCCGGTCGTGGGCCGCACGCAGTCTGAAGCGGAAGAGAAGTTCGAGCAGCTGCAATCACTGGTGGACCCGGTCGTCGGCCTCGCCTTGCTGTCGACCGTGCTGGGGGACATCGATCTCTCGGGTCACCCGGTCGATGGACCCGTGCCCGAACTGCCGGAGACCAACGGCCCCAAGAGCCGCCAGCAACTGCTGGTCGACCTCGCGCGGCGCGAGGGGCTCACCATCCGCCAGCTCTACCTGCGCATCGCGGGCGCACGCGGCCACCAGCAGGTGGTCGGCACGCCACAGCAGATCGCGGACCAGCTCCAGCAGTGGTTCGAGGAAGGTGCGGCCGACGGCTTCAACATCATGGCGCCGTGGTTCCCGGGCGGGCTCGACGACTTCATCGAACTCGTGCTGCCCGAGCTGCGCCGCCGCGGCCTCTTCCGCAACGAATACAGCGGACACACGCTGCGCGAACACCTCGGGCTGCGCAAGCCCGGGCATCCGAAGAGCGCAAGCACCATCAAGGACGAAGACCGGCTTGCCGCCTGAACATGACCGAACCCACATCGACTCTCGACCACCCCTGGGGCGCGCCACCGAGCGCGCGCTATGAAGAACTCGCGCGCGACTTTCGCCCTGTCATCGAGCGCATCCGCGCAGACGCGGTGGAACGCGACCTGCAACGTCGCCTGCCGCATGAGGAGATCGGCTGGCTACGCGAAGCTGGCTTTACGCGCCTTCGCTTGCCCGCCGAGTACGGTGGGCGCGATGCCACGCTGACGGAGTTCTTCGCCCTGCTCATCGAACTCGCCGCCGCCGACACGAACATCGTCAACGCATTGCGCGCGCACTTCGGCTTCAGCGAAGACGTGCTTCATTCCACGGAGGCAGACTGGCGGCATCGCTGGCTGGACCGGCTTGCACGCGGCGATCTCATCGGATCGGGCTTCTCGGAGACCGGCGATGCGAAGGTGGGAGCGTTCTCGACCCGCCTGGAGCGGACCGGCAACGGCTTGCGGCTCCAGGGCAGGAAGTTCTACACCACCGGTTCGCTTTTCGCGGACTGGATCAACACCGCTGCGAGCGGCGACGGCGACGCGAGCGTGTTCGTCGCCGTTCCGCGCACCGCCCCTGGGGTCGAAGTGGTGGACGACTGGAGCGGATTCGGCCAGTCGCTCACTGCGAGCGGAACGGCCACTTTCACCGACGTCCCCGTCGAACAGGACTGGATCAATCCCAGCGACAACCGCTTTGCCTATGCGGCGCCCTTCTACCAGCTGGTGCATATCGCATCGCTCGCAGGCATCGGGCGTGCGCTCGCGGACGACCTGACCACACGGGTGCGCGAACGCGACCGCACCTACAGCCACGGCAATGCCGCACGTGTGAGCGACGATCCGCAGATCCTCCAGGTCGTGGGCCGCGTGCGCAGTGCCGCCTATGCGGCGGGCGCTGTCGCACTGCATGCGGCGGGCGCGCTTCAGCGCGCGGATGTCGCGCTCCGCAGCACGAGCGCCGGAGAGCAGGCGCGAGCGGCCGCTACGCGCGCAGCACCGCTCGAAGTGGACCAGGCGGTCTCGGTGGTCACGGATCTCGTCTTGAAGGCAAGCACCGAACTCTTCGACGCCCTGGGAGCCTCTGCAACACTGCGCACGAACGGGCTGGACCGCTACTGGCGGAACGCCCGGACCATCACATCGCACAACCCGCGGGTCTACCGCGAAAGGCAGGTTGGCGCGTTTGCGGTGAACGGCACCGCGCAGCCGACGGCCTACCGCATCGGAACGGCCTGAAGGCAGCCGCCGCGGGCACGGACAGCGTGTGAAACATGAACTTCCAGCAACTGCGCGCGGTCCGCGAGACCGTTCGCTGCGACTTCAGCCTCACGGACGCCGCCGTGGTCCTGCAGGCATCGCAATCGGGCGTCAGCCGCCAGATCCGGGACCTCGAACAGGAACTCGGCATCACGCTCTTCACCCGCTCGGGCAAGCGGCTCGTCGGCCTGACGCTGCCCGGCGACCACCTCCTTCCGATCATCGAGCGCGTGCTCGACAGCGGACTCGATCTCCAGCAGGCCGGCCAGGCGTTTCTTGCAAGGCAGGATGGGCTGCTGTCGATCGCGGCGACGCACGCGCAAGCGCGCTACGCACTGCCCGATGCGGTGCAGCGGTTCAGAGGCTTCTTTCCCGAGGTGCGGCTGCACCTGCATCAGGGATCGCCGCGCCAGATCGCCCAGATGCTGCTCGAGGGCGAGGTCGATCTCGGGATCGCGACCGATCTCCCGACGGACCATCCGCAACTCGCCGTCTTCTCTTGTCGTGAATGGGGGCATCTCGCGATCGTGCGGGAGGGGCACTCGCTGCTGCGGGAGGCGCCGCTCACCATCGAACGGCTCGCACGACATCCGCTCATCACCTACGACAGCGGCCTCACCGGCCGCTCGCGCATCGACGAAGTCTTTGCGGCGCACGGGTTGAAGCCCGAGATCGTGCTCACGGCCATGGATGCCGACGTGATCAAGCGGTACGTCGAACTCGGCATGGGGGTGGGCGTCATTGCCGACATCGCATTCGATTCCAGGCGCGACACGCGGCTACGCGCACTCGATGCGAAACACCTCTTCGGTGCCAACGACACCCAACTCGCAGTGCGCCGCGGCGGGCCTCTGCGTCAATATGCGTACGCCTTCGCCGATCTCTTCGCGCCAGGGCTCGGGCAGCTCGCGGCGACGCAGTCCGGGATCGACTAGCGTCGCTACGTCCTTGCGTCGACGGTGATGTCGAAGAAGCGGAAGTTCACCGTCGGGTCCGCGATCACGCGGCGCGAGAGGCCGCGCTCCCATTCGAGATAGTCGGCCCACACCTCGTCGCGTCGGGGGCCGAAGACGCGCATCACCGAGCCCCAGTCGTCATCGAAGGGTGTCAGCAACTGCGCCGGCCCATAGGACGTCTGCAGCGCATGGCCTTCCGCAACCCACGCCGCCTTGCCGCCGCGCAACCAGTCGAACGTCGCGCCGGGCCAGCGCAGCCTTGCGTCCCGAGTGGCAAGACGCGACGCGGCACCATCCGGTGACACGAAGACGACGGCACGGCCCTGACGAAGCAGCGGTTCGAGCGGATCGAGCGAAGCAGGCAGCAGGAAATGCGCGTGCGGCAGATGCCCTTTCTCGTAGTCAATGCTGGGTCCGACATCGATCACGTCGACCTCGCCCCGCGCGATTCGATCTGCAAGCACTTCAGGCAGCAGGCCCGGGTCGTTGTCATCCGGGACATGCCTCGGCGCCGTCTCCCCCGAAGCGGGAAGGTCGCCCCTCAGCACATGGACCTCGAACTGGTTGAGCTGGGCGAGCCAGAAGGCAGTGACGGCCGCGCGCAGCCCATGCGGCTCGTCGACGAGCGCGATCCGGGCGTTGCGCGTGCCGACGTAGTTCTCGAAGTGCATGAGCAGCTGGCCCCCGGGCACGCTGCGCGCGCCTGTGCCCGGTGTCTTCGCGCTCTCAGGTCGCAGATCGAACACGTAGAGGCTGCGATCCTCGTCGCGCCTGAATCGCTCCAGACCTTCGCTATCGACGACGGACAGGCCGTGGCGTGCGATCAAGCGGTCCGCGAGCGCTCGCAGTACTTCCGGCGACTCGGGCGGGATGTCGTCCACCGGGTTCGCGTTCTGCACCACCGCGCCGCCGTGCAGGCCCCAGGCCATCACGCCATCCTCGAGAAACACCGTGCGACCACCGCACGCCAGCAGGCGCAGCGTGGTGGTGCCGATGATGCCGCGCGTGCGGCTGAAGCAGTTGACCACCCACAGGTGGTCCGGCTCGTGCGCCGGCAGCGCGCGCAGCGCCAGTTCGGTGCCGGGATAGTTGCGCGCACCCTCGATCGAAAGGAACTCGAACTCCTCGCGCGGTCTGGCGTCGATCAGCGTGGTGGGACGCCCCGCGCGTCGTCGTTGTTCGAACTCCGCCAGCGAGAGGGTTGGCGTTCCGTAGTGCTGGCGAGCAAGATCGCCGAAGGCCTTGACCAGCGTCGCATAGCCGTCGATGAGCGGCAGGCCTTCAGCGCGCCATGCGTTCAGGCCGCCCGCGAGACGCCGGACGCGCGCATAGCCCAACCGCCTGAGCAGCGCTGCGGCTCGCGCGGCCGGACCGTGCGCAGCGTCGTCTTCGTCATAGACCACGATGTCGGTGGTGCGCCGAGGCACGAACTCGCCAATCTGCAGCTCCAGCGTGGACAACGGTGCCAAGCGGGCGAGATTGAGGTGCGCGTCGCAGAACCAGCGCGCCTCGCGCACATCGAGCAGCGCAAGCTCCCCGCTGCCCAGCAACGCGCTGCGCAACGCATCGGGGGAAACGGTCGTATCAGCACGCAACGTCGAGGGTCCGGAAGCGAATTCCAGCCACTCTAGGGTGGGGTCGGGCGGCCGGCAACGACGCATTGCGCATATCCATGTGCGCAATGGGCGCATGTCGGCGCGGCTCTTTTTCCTAGCATCGGCACGGCACCTCGATGACGCGTGCCATGACGATCCACCGCCCTCTTCCCCATCGCCCGACGCGCGCCACCTGGTGGCGGCACTACGAAGTTCCCACGCTGGTGCTCGCGCTCGCCTGTTACGCGGCGTGGGCCGGACTGGTCTGGTGGCACCGGGCGGTGCCGGCGTGGCTGCTCTTTCTGCTCGGCGGCTATCTCGCGCAACTGCATGCGTCGCTGCAGCATGAGAGCATCCACGCGATGCGCAGGCTGCCACGCTGGCTGCGCGAAGCGGTCGTCTGGCCGCCTCTCAATCTCTGGCTGCCCTACCGGCTCTTCAAGCGCAGCCACAGTGAGCATCACGTCAATTTCCACCTGACCCATCCGCGCAAGGACAGCGAAAGCGCCTACCACTCCGCGCCGGACTGGCAGGGCTACGGCCCGTTGCAACGCTGGATCCACGGCACCAACCAGACGCTGGCTTTCCGCATGGTGGTCGGCCCCTGGCTGCTGCTGCTCAAGATGGCGCGCTGCGAGGCGGCACGCCTGATTGCACATGACTTCACGCACGTGCGGATCTGGCTTCTGCACACTGCCGGCGTCGTGCTCGTGCTCTTCTACGTCATCGAGGTTCGCGGCATGTCGCCGGTCACCTACGTGCTGTGCTTCGTCTATCCCGGCATGATGCTCGGCACGCTACGCAGCTTTACCGAACACCGCTGGAGCGAGATGCCGCATGCGCGCGTGGCGATCGTCGAATCCAACCTCGTGTTCGGCGTCCTGTACCTGTTCAACAACCTGCACCACATTCATCACCGCGCGCCGACGATGCCGTGGTACGAGATCCCGCTGCACTTCAGGCAGCATCGCGCCGCAGTGCTCGCTGCCAACGGGCACTTCTACTATCGAGGCTATGGCGAGATCGCGCGCCGCTTTCTTTTCAGGCCGGTGTTCGAGCCGGTGCATCCACACTGGTAGCCGGCATCCTCTCGCCTCAGGCCTCGCGGAAGGGCGAGCGGATGTCCGAAAGAAACTGCCGGGTTCGCGGGTGCTGCGGATGGTTGAAGAACTCCTCGGGCGTCGCCCGTTCGAGGACGCGGCCCTGATCCATGAAGAAGACGCGGTCCGCGACCTCACGGGCGAATCCCATCTCGTGCGTGACGCACACCATGGTCATGCCGTCGTCCGCCAGGTCGCGCATCACCAGCAGCACTTCGCCGACCATTTCGGGGTCGAGCGCACTCGTGGGTTCGTCGAACAGCATCAGCGGCGGTTGCATCGCGAGCGCTCGGGCGATGGCCACCCGCTGCTGCTGGCCGCCCGAGAGCTCCGAAGGCCACGCATGCGCCTTGGCGGCCAGGCCGACACGGTCGAGCAGCGCAAGCGCGCGTTCTTCAGCCTGTGCGCGCGACAGGCCACGCAGCTGCATCGGGGCCATCGTGCAGTTGCCCAGCACCGTCAGATGAGGAAACAGGTTGAACTGCTGGAACACGAAGCCGATCCTCGAGCGGAAGGCATTCACGTCCGTGCCCGGCGCATGGATGTCCTTTCCATCGATGAGGATGTGTCCGGACTGGATCGGCTCCAGCCGGTTGAGCGTGCGGATCAGCGTCGACTTGCCGGACCCGGAGGGACCGCACACCACGACGACCTCGCCGGCGCGCACGGTCTCGCTGACATCGACCAGCGCGTGGTACGCCCCATACCACTTGTTGACGTTCTGAAGCTCGATCATGAAGACACCTGCCGCGCTGCGGCCGTCGGAATGCTGCGCCGGGCCAGGCGACGCTCCAGCCAGAAGGCGAAGCGCGACAGGCCGAAGCACATCAGGAAATACGTCAGCCCCAGGATGCTGTAGACCTCGGCGGGCCGCGTGAAGACCTGGGTATTGATCTGCGTGGCGATGAAGGACACCTCCGCGAGCCCGATGATGTAGCCCAGCGAGGTTTCCTTGATGGTGGAGACGAACTGGTTCACCAGCGAGGGCAGCATGCTGCGCAGCGCCTGCGGCAGCAGCACCAGCCGCATCGACCGGCCGTAGTCCAGGCCCAGCGCGCGCGCCGCCTCGGCCTGGCCGCGCGGCAGGCCTCGCACGCCGGCACGCACGATCTCCGCAAGATAGGCCGCGTCGAACACGACGAGTGCGATGAGCATGGTGGTGAACTGATCGGTCTTGACGCCGGTCACGCTGGGCAGGAAGAAGTAGGCCCAGAAGATCACCATCAGCAGCGGCACGCCTCGCACCACATAGACCAGGCCCGTGACCGGCCATCGCAGCCAGCGCCACGGGCTCAACCGTGCCAGGCCGAACGCGATGCCCAGCGGCAGCGCAAGCACGAGTCCGCAAGTGGCAAGCAGCACCGTGAGCACCAGTCCGCCGAGCGGCCCGTTCGGGTACTGTCCGACCAGGAAGTAGAGCCAATAGGTCTGGATCAGTTCAAGCATGACCTGCCGCTCCCGTCATGTCACGCGCACCGGGAAGCGATGCTGATACCAGCCGGCCAATGCGGTGATCAGCAGCGACACGCTGAGGTAGGCCGCGCTCGCAAACGCAAAGGATTCGAAGCTGCGGAAGCTCGCGCTTTCCACTTGCCCGGCCTGGTACATGAGTTCGGCGACACCAATCACCGTGGCGATCGAGGTGTTCTTCCACAGATTGAGCGTCTGGGAGATCAGGGGCGGCACGGTGACCCGCAGGGCCTGCGGCAGCACCACGCGCCGCATCGTGGCGATGAAGCCGAAACCCAGCGCGCGGCCGGCTTCGAACTGCACCGCCGGAATGGCGCGGATGCCGCTGCGAATGTCCTCGGCCATGTAGGCCGCGCTGTACAGGGCCAGCGCGATCACCGCGCTCACCGCCTCGATGTTGCGCGCATACAGCCATTCCTTGAATGCAGTCGGCAGGAGCTCCGGCGCGCCGAAGTACCAGAACAGCATGTGGGCCAGCAGCGGGATGTTGCGGATCACTTCCACATAGGCGAAGCCCAGCCGCTGGAGCCAGCGCACGGACGACAGGCGCAGCAATGCCACGACGACTGCGATCGGCAGTGCAAGGATCAGCGAGGCCACCAGGAGTTGCAGCGACAGCCACAGGCCCGCGACCAGCATGTCGTGGTAGCGGCCGCTCAGGAGCAGTGAGTAGTCGAACAATGGAATGTGACGGATGGCGCGCGGTTCGCTCCGCGCGCGGGGTGTGCCATCGTACGCGCGCCGGGGTCTCGCCCGGCCGGGGTCACTCGGTGATCTTGTCGGTCTCGAACCGGAAGTCGCGGCTCTGGAAGCCAGAGGCCGTTTCGGGGCCATACCACTTGACGAAGATCTTCTCGGCCTGACCGGACTTCTCGAGGTCGCGCAGCGTGTCGTCCACCACGGCCTTCAGCGCGGTTTCGCCCTTCTTGATGCCGATCGCCAGCGACTCGGTGCTGAGGTTCTGCTTGAGCACCGTGTATTGCGCCTTCTGCGGACCCAGCTTCGCGTAGCTGCGCAGCAGCGCGGCTTCGTCATCGACATAGCCCACGCCCTTGCCCTGCTGGAGTGCCTGGAAGGCCTGCTGGCTGGTGTCGAACGTGACCACGTCCACCCCCGGCACGGCCTTGCGCAGGTTGGGCTCCTGCGTTCCGCCACGGATCGTCAGCACCTTCTTGCCGGCCAGTTGCGGCACTTCGGTGATGCCGCTGTCCTTCTTGACGAGGGCCTTCTGGCCGGTGACGAAGGTGGTCAGCGAAAAGTCGATCTGCGATTCGCGTTCCTTGTTGTGCGTGAGGCCGGCGGCGACGAGGTCGACGTGGCCCTGCTGCAATTCGGGAATGCGCGCGGCCACCGCGATCTGCTTGAGCTTCGGCTTCACGCCGATCTTCTCCGCGATCGCGTTCACCAGGTCGACTTCGTAGCCGACGATCTGGCGGGTCTTGGGATCGACGAAGGTAGCGGGCTCATCGGTGCCGAGCACGCCGACCACGAGTTCGCCGCGCTTCTTGATGTCTGCAAGCTGGTCGGCATGGGCGCTGAGCGAAGGCAGCAGCGCGACGGTTGCGAGCGCGGCGGCGATGAAGTGACGGCGCATGGTTATCTCCTTGAGTTCAGACAGCGACGATACCAAGCAACGTCGCCGGGATGAAATCGACAATGCGAATAAGCAAATGGATGAGTGACCGTCCCGTCCGGGTTCCGCAAAGCCGCGGAGCACCGAAGCAAATGCGAAACCCTTCTTTGGCGTGATCACCGGTCGGCTCTAACGTGCCCGCTCCAGAGTTCGCACAAACGACAGGAGCCTTCGCGTGAACACTCGCATCAACCCACTGAAAGCCTCCCGCTCCGCCGCCCTGAAGGCGCAGCTGGACCATCCCGTGATCGACACCGACGTGCACGTCAACGACTACGCGCCGGTGCTGGAGGACTACATCGCGCAGTACGGCGGACCGAAGCTCGTCGATGCGCTTCGCAAGGCGCTGGGCGGACGTTTCGCGACCCGCGACAGCGCCGGCAAGGACTGGTACCAGCAGACACCCGCCGAGCGCCAGCACCATCGCACGCTGCGCTCGCCGTGGTGGGCCCGCGTGACGCGCAACACCTACGACCTCGCGACCTACACCATCCCCGCGCTGCTGTACGAACGGCTCGCCGAGCAGGGCTCGGACTATTCCGTGCTGTTCCCCAACGATGTGCTTTCGCCGGCCGCCGCGGGCACGGACTACCGCCAGCCGCTGCACCGCGCACTGAACCACTTCCATGCCGACCAGTACAGACACTACGCGGACCGCCTCACGCCGGTGGCCGGCATCCCGATGCACACGCCGCAGGAAGCCATCGAGGAGCTGGAGTTCGCCGTCAAGACGCTGGGGCTGAAGGTGATCAACATCCCCGGTGGCGTGCGCCGGCCCATCCCGGCGATTGCCGAGAAGTACCCCAAGGACCAGCATCCGGAGATCGCAAAGCATGTTGGCTACATCGATTTCTACGGCATCGACAGCCCGCATGACTACGACCCGTTCTGGGCCAAGGTGGTCGAGCTCGGCGTGCCCGTGACCACGCACTACGGCAGCCAGGGCTGGACCGGACGGCACTCGATCAGCAACTACATGTTCAACCACATCGGCCACTTCGCCGATGGATCGCAAGCCTTCGCGAAGGCGCTGTTCTTCGGCGGCGTGACGCGCCGCTTCCCGGGTCTGCGCGTGGGCTTGCTGGAAGGCGGTGCGGACTGGGGTTCCCATGTCTACACCCACCTGGTGGACCGATGGGAAAAGCGCAACCGCGAAGCCGTGCGCAACTACGACCCGTCCGAGGTCGACGTCGAGCTGCTCGCTGCACTGTTCGAGCAGCACGGCGGCGAGCTGCTCCAGGGCCGGTCCGTCGACAAGTCGACGCTGGTGCGCGATAGCCTCGGCATCTCCGCGCTGCCGCACAGCCGCGAGCCCCGCGCCGACGAGATCGACGACTTCGCGCTGGCCGGCATCGAGAAGGTGGATGACATTCGCGCGCGCTGGGTCGACCCCTTCTTCTTCGGCTCGGAGGCGGACGACCGCACCGTCGCCGCCGCCTTCAACCATCGCGTGCATCCGGGCGGCGTGACGGTCAATGCGATCTGGTCTTCCGACGTCGGCCATTGGGACGTACCGGAGTTCACCGAGCCCTTGGCCGAGACATGGGACCTGGTCGAACAGGGCGTCATCTCGCGGCAGGACTTCCGCGCATTCGTGTTCGGCAATCCGCTGCGCTTCTACACCGAGGCCAATCCGCGCTTCTTCGAGGGCACCGAAGTCGGCCGCCAACTGGGCAAGGTGTCGGATGCCTGATCCGCAATTTCGCAAGGACTCTTCGATGCGCATCTCACGTTTCGCATTCCTGCGCCGGGGCGCGGCCCTGGCCGCTGCCTGCCTGTTCGGCGCGCTGCCCGCATATGCGGCGCCCGATGTCATCCGCATCGGCATTGCCACGGCCGGCGGCGGCGATCCGGTCACCTGGGGTGGCTCACCCGGCGGAGTGGCGCAGAACCAGCGGTTGCTGGAAGACGAGTTCAAGGGCTCCGGCACGCGGATCGAGTGGGTCTTCTTCAAGGGAGCAGGTCCGGCAGTCAACGAAGCGCTCTCGAACAAGCAGATCGACTTCGCCTACCAGGGCGATCTCCCCTCGCTGGTCGGTCGCGCCAACGGGCTGAACACCCGGCTGCTCCTTGCCAGCGGCACCCGGAACAACCTGTACGTCGTCGTGCCGCCGAAGTCCGGCATTCATGAGATCAAGGACCTGAAGGACCGCCGGGTTGCCATCTTCCGCGGCACCAATGGCCATCTGGTCGCGATCAACGTGCTGGCGGCCAACGGCCTGGCCGAGCGCGACATCAAGGGCGTGCATCTGGATACCGGCAGTGCGCAGGCCGCGCTGGTCTCCGACGGCGTGGACGCTGCTTTCGGCGGCTACGAATGGTTCAAGGTGCGGGACCAGGGACTGGTGCGCGTGGTCTATTCGACGCAGGGCAAGGATCCGTCGCTCACACGCCAGGCGGCACTCGTGGTGCGCGGCGATTTCGAACAGGCCAACCCGGCAGAGGTCCAGCGCGTGGTCGACGCGTTCGTGCGTGCGGCGCGCTGGGCATCCGACGAGAACAACCGCGCGGCGCTCTTCGAGATCTGGGCCAAGAGCGGCACGCCGGTCGCGTCGTGGCAGGCGGAGTTCGATGGCCAGTCGCTGGCGGCGCGCAACTCCCCTCTGCTCGACGCCTTCGTGCTCGGCCGCTACAAGGCCGTGGTCGAAGACGCGCTGAAGCTCAAGCTCATCCGTCGCAGCGTGACGGTGGATGACTGGTTCGAGCCCCGATACCTTCGCGCGGCGCTCAAGAAGCAGGGGTTGGAGAACTACTGGACGGCCTACGACGTGGCGGGGAAGCCGGTCGTTGCGAATGCGTCCGTGGCTTCCAGTGCGCGCTGACTGAACGGCACCATCGGTCCGATCACGTCGTGGGCGCGCCGCAACACAGGACGCATAAGCTAAGCCGGTTTTCGAGTTTCGGGAAACCACGCTTGCGGCCAGACTAGGCGCCTCGTCTTCACCGCCTCGTCTGCCTGTCTCCCGGATGCCCATCGACCCTTCTCCTGCGCGCCAGCTTCACTTCGGCATCTTCCTGTTCTCCATCGGCTATCACCCGGGCGCGTGGCGCCTTCCGGGCGTGAGCCCGCAGGCTTCGCATGATCCGGCGTTCATCGCGTCGATCGCGCGCAAGGCCGAGGACGCCAAGTTCGACTTCTTCTTCCTCGGCGATGCGCTCGCGACCAGCGCCGAGCAGCAGTACGTGTTTCCGTCGCAGACGGTACGGCTCGAGCCTTTCACGATGATGGGCTACGTGGCCGCGCAGACGCAGCGCATCGGCCTCATCGCGACCGCGAACACGACCTACGCCGACCCCTATCACATCGCACGCCAGACCGCCTCGCTCGACCACCTGAGTCGCGGGCGACTGGCATGGAACGTCGTGACCGGGGCCGACGAACGCGCCGCGAAGAACTTCGGCCGCGACCACCATTGGGAAAACAGTCGCCGCTACGATTACGCCGAAGAACTGGTCGAGGTGGTCTCGAAGCTCTGGGATTCGTGGGAGGACGACGCACTGATCGGCGACCAGGAGGCCGGGTTGCTCGTCGATCCGCGCAAGCTGCACACGATCGAGCACGAGGGGAATTTCTTCCAGGTCAAGGGGCCGCTCAACGTCGCGCGGCCACCGCAGGGGCAGATCCCGCTCGTCAACGCCGGCACCTCCGCACGTTCGCGCGCATTCGGCGCCGCGCGGTCCACCGTGGTCTTCGCGGGCGTGCCGACCTTCGAGGCGGCCCAGTCCTTCTATGCGGAGATCAAGGCCGGCGCGATCGCCAACGGCCGCCGCGCCGAGGACGTCTCGATCCTGCCCGGCCTCGTGCCCTACGTCGGCCGCACCAGCGACGAGGCCTATGCGCTCTACCAGCGGCTCAGCGGGTTGATCGCAGCAAAGCTCGACATCGCGGCGCTCGAGCGGGACCTGCACATCCCGCTCACCGGCCTCGGCGGCGACGACCCTTTCCCAGCCTTCGACGAGACCGATGCCTCGTTCGCGCTCGCGCGGCTCTTCATCACGCAGGCGCGCAAGCTCAATCGGACGGACCGGCCGACGGTTCGCCATGTCTTCGAATATTCGATCGCACGCGGCCGAGGTCACTTCCTGGCCATCGGCAGCGCCGAGGAAGTCGCGGACACCATCCAGCACTGGTTCGAGAACGGCGCAGCCGATGGTTTCAACGTCTGCCCGCCGCACCTGCCGGGCGGGCTCGACGACTTCATCGGGCTGGTGCTGCCGATCCTGCGCGCACGCGGGCTGTTCCGCGAAGACTACGAAGGCGACACCTTCGGCGCGCACTTCGGCATAGGCGCGCGACCTGCGAGCCGCTTTGAGGGCACCGGTGCAGCCGCGCAGGCCGAGCACGGCCGCATCACCGAGACGCATCATCGTGTCGTCTGAGGCGGTGCCAGCGCGGCGCCTCCGCGCTCTGCCAGCCATCCCGCTGGCGCAGGGGCTGACCGTGCTCGTACTGCTGCTGGCCTGGGAATGGGCCGTGCGCTCCAACACGGTCAACGCGCTCTATCTGCCCGCGCCAACGGCGATCGTCGAGAGCTTCGGGCCGCTGCTCGCGCAGGGCCGCCTGCTGCATCACACAGCGGTCACGCTGGCCGAGTTCGCGGTGGGCTATGCGGCGGCGGTCTTCGGCGGGATCGGCCTCGGTGTGCTGCTCGTGCTCGTGCCGTCGGCGGAGCGCTTCGCGCATCCTTTCATCGGCGCGCTGATGTCGGTGCCCAAGGTGGCCATCGTGCCGCTGCTGGCGCTCTGGCTGGGCATCGGCTTCACGCACAAGGTCGCGATCGTCTTCCTCTTCGCGGTGTTCCAGATCGTCTACAGCACGGTCGCAGGCATCAAGCAGACGCGGCGCGAGCATCTCAAGGTGGCCCGGGCCTTTCGGGCGAGCACGCTGCAGACGGTGTTCAAGGTGATCCTGCCTTCGGCGATGCCAACCATCTTTGCCGCGCTGCGTGTCTCGGCCTCGGTGGGGCTGCTCGGCGCGCTGTTCGCCGAGATGCTGTCGTCCAAGGAAGGCCTCGGCAACCTGATCACGCGCTCCACCGCCTCACTCGATACCGCCGAGACCTTCGCGCTGATCGCGCTGGTCACGCTGCTCGCGGTGGCGATGATCGCCGCGCTCGATCTGCTCGAGCGGATGGTTTTCCTGCGCTGGCGGGCCGCCTGAATCGCCGCGCGCCCTTCGCGTTCTTTCGTTCTCCTTTCGGATCGATCCATGACCTCTCTCTTTTCGCTCACTCCCATTCCGCGCGCGCACGGGTTGCGTCGCGCGAGCCTCGCCGCGCTGGCGATCGGCGTGGCGCTCCTCGCGGCGTGCTCGCGCCAGGAGCCTGAACCTCGCGTCGCCGCGGCGCCGGCCCCGGCAGCCGAAGCGGCAGCGCAGAAGGTGCGCTATGCGGGCTATCCGGGCGTCACCGGCCTCGGCGTGCAGCTCGGCATCGAGAAGGGCTTCTTCAAGGACGAAGGACTCGCGCTCGAATTCATCACCACGCAGGACGCGGTCGCGGGCCTCGCGAGCGGTGACATCGATGTGGCCGACTGGAACACCACCGGCGCGATCGTCGCGGCGGGCAAGGGCGCACCGCTCACGATCGTCGCGTCGATGTTCCGGCACGTCGGGCCGTTCTATCTCGTCGGTGCGCCGGATGTGCCGTCGGTTGCGGCGCTCAAGGGCAAGACAGTCGGCTCTGCCGCGTTCGGCACCGGGCTCGACGTGTATGCGCGCACGATCCTTTCGAAGGAAGGCGTGCCACTCGACAGCGTCTCCTTCGTTGCCAACGGGGTCAACGCGGCGGCACTTGCGACGGTCGAGAACGGGTCGGTCAGCGCCACGATCATCCACGAGCCTTTCGCATCGCTCGCCGAGCAGACCGGCAAGGGCAAGGTGCTCGCGGCGGGCTACGACTACCTGCCGCGCTTTCACACCGGCGTGATCGTCGCGAACAACCAGTTCATTGCCAACTCGCCGCAGGTTGTCGAGAAGTTCCTGCGTGCCTACTTCCGCTCGAACGAATACGCGAAGGCGAACCTCGACGAGTACAAGGCCTTCTATGCCAAGCGGCTCGGCGTCGACCCGAAGGTCGCCGACGCCGCGGTGCAGCGCGAACTGCCGATCTGGGCCAACGACCCGACGGTGTCGCTCGACGAGATCCGCGAGACGCAGCAGATCCAGCAGGCACTGGGTTTCCAGAAGGAGATCTACGACGCCGCGAAGTTCGTGAACCTCGCGTTCATCCCCAAGCCACCGAAGCCCTGAGCTCCGTTCCATCGATGGCCGATTTCGTTCTCGAGTCGCTGGGCAAGGTCTTCGACGGACCGACGCCAGTCACCGCACTGCAGGGCGTCGACCTGCGGGTGCGCGCTGGCGAGTTCGTCTGCCTGCTTGGTGCGAGCGGCTGCGGCAAGAGCACGCTGCTCGACATCCTCGCCGGGCTCGAACGGCCGAGCAGCGGCAAGGCGCTTTTCGATGGACGGCCGATCCAGGGCACCGATCCGCGCAGGGGCCTCGTGTTTCAGGACCCGGCGCTGATGCCGTGGCGCACGATCGCGGAGAACGTCGGGTTCGGGCCCGAGTTGCGCGGCCTCCGTCGCCGCGAACGCCGCGCGCGCGCAGTCGCAAGCCTCGCCCGCGTGGGGCTGGCCGGCTTCGAGGATGCCTATCCACACCAGCTCTCGGGCGGCATGCGGCAGCGCGCGGGCATTGCGCGTGCGCTTGCCAACGAACCCGAGGTGCTGCTGATGGACGAACCCTTCGGCGCCGTCGATCACCTGACGCGCGTCGCGCTGCAGGAGGACCTTTTGCGCCTGTGGGAGCGCGAACGGCGCACCATCGTGTTCGTGACGCATGACGTCGGCGAGGCGGTGTTCCTGGCCGACCGCGTGGTGCTGCTGTCGCCGCGGCCGGGCCGCATCCACCAGATCTTCGACATCACGGTCGGGCGGCCTCGCGAGCGCGGCCAGAAGGCGCTCATCGAGATCGAGGCGGAGGTCTATCGCGCGATCAATGCGCGGCAGCAGTGAAGACTTAGTCCACGCCCCGCAAGACTGGGGCCCCATGACTTTGGTCACTTCCCAGCCCCCCGGCCGTCCGCCTAAGATGGCCGCCATGGCTGCTGTCACACCTCTGCCGCATGCCACGCCGGGCATCCTGGTGGTGGACGACCACGATCTGGTGCGTCTGGGCCTGCGCGCGCTGCTGCAAGCCCAGAGCGGCAGCATGCCGGTGTACGAAGCACGCAGCCTGGCCGACGCGCTGGAGCTCTACGCTGTCCATGCCGCGTCCCTTCACCTCGTATTGCTCGATCTCGACCTGCCCGATGCCCAGGGCCTCGACGCCCTGGTGCGCTTCAGGCGAGCCTTTCCACACTCGCGCGTGATCGTGCTCTCGGGCACGGGCAGCCCCGCGTTGATGCAAGGTGCGCTGACGCTGGGCGCGCAGGCCTTCCTGCACAAGTCCGGCCATCTGGGCGAGGTACTGCGCTACGTGCGCGACCACGACCTGGCCGGGTCGCCGGATGGGCCGCCGGCGTGGACGCCCGAAGCCCCGGCCAACGACCGTGCGGCGGCTGCAACGTCCGCGCAGCAACTGACCCCGCGCCAGGTGGAGATCCTCGACTGGCTGCTGGCCGGCAAGTCGAACAAGGAGATCGCGCAGCTGTCGCACTTGAGCGAGGGCACGGTGAAGAACCATGTGTCCACCCTGCTGCTGCTGTTCGGCATGCGCTCGCGAGCCCAACTGATCAGCGGCTTGAGATGAGTCACCGTCAGCCACGATGAGTGACGCGCCGCCGCCCGAGTTGGCCCAGCGCGTGCTGCGCGAGCAGGTGGCAGCGGTCCACGCCAGCGCGCCGGCGGCCTATCTCGCGGACCTCCTCACCGCACAGGCGCTGGGCATCGGCCTATTCTTCGCAACGTGGCGCTGGCAAGTGCTGCTGTGGATGGCGCTGCATCTGGCGCTGACCCTGCGGCGCGCCTACCGGCGCTATCAGCGCAGTCCCGATGCGGCGGACCACCCCGAGTACTGGGCACGTTTCAACGCTCGCAACGTCCTGCTGCGCTCCAGCGTCTGGGCGTTGGCGCCCTGGCTCTGCATTCCCCCCGGGCGGCAACTCGGTCCGTGGGTCATGCTGATCGTCATGATGATGGGCTGGTGTGCCGGCGGTGCCCTGTCGCTGGCCGTTCTCAAGCGCAACATCCCGCGCTTCATCGTGCCAAGCATGAGCAGCCTGACCGTGGCGCTGGCCTGGCGCGGCGACAGCACGCACCTGTTCCTGGCCGTCGGCTGCCTGCTGTACATGGGCGTCATCATCACGTTCGCGCTGCAGCATCACCGGCTGCTGACCGCGTCGCTGACCATGCGCTTCGAAAAAGAGGCACTGGCCGAGCAACTGAGCCGACAGATTGCCGCCACCCAGCGTGCCAGCGAGGAGAAGACGCGTTTTCTTGCCGCAGCAAGCCACGACCTGCGCCAACCTCTCCACGCCATCGCACTGTTCGGTGCCGTGCTCGAGAAGGAGCTGCAGGGCCGCGAAGAAGGACAACACGCTGCGCGACTGATGGATGCGGTCGGCGCACTCGGCCAGTCGCTCGATACGCTGCTGGACATCTCGCGCCTCGACGCAGGCGAAGTGACGTCGGAGATCCAGCCGGTGGCGCTCAATCCGCTGTTCCTCTCGCTCAACCATGTGTTCGCGGCACAGGCCGCCGACCGGGACCTGCAACTGCGGCTGCGCGCCACGCCATGCTGGGTGCTGAGCGATCCGCGGCTGCTGCAGCGCCTGCTGTCCAACCTGGTGGACAACGCGCTCAAGTACACGCCACGCGGCGGCGTGGTCGTCGCCGCGCGTACGCGTGGCTCGCTGGTATGGATCGACGTGCACGACACCGGCATCGGCATGGCGAACGAGCACCTCGGTCACATCTTCGACGAGTTCTATCAGATCGGAAATCCGGGCCGCGACCGCGCGCAGGGGCTGGGCATCGGCCTGTCCATCGTGCAGCGGCTGTCGCGCCTGCTGGCGCATCCACTGCATGTGCATTCGCGTCCGGGTCGCGGCAGCCGCTTTCGTCTGGTGCTGCCGGCCGTGTCGGCCCTCGGCGCCCTGCCGGCCGCGGCACACTCAGGCAGTGCGTTGCCTTTGCCGCGACGCGTGCTGGTGATAGATGATGAAACAGCGATCCGCCAGGCCGTGACCGAGTTGCTGCAGGCCCACGGCGTGGCTGTTCACGCAGTGGCCAGCGAAGCCGAAGCAGAAGCGGTGCTGGTGCAGTCCACGCAAGGCGGTGCATCCATCGAAGCGCTGCTGTGCGATGTGCGGCTGGCCGACGGCGCCGACGGATTGGCCGCCGCGCAGCGGTTGCGCACGCGCTTCGGCCCCGGCCTGCCCGTGCTGTTGATCACCGGCGAAACAGCGCCGCAGCGGCAACAGCAGATGCACGACTCGGGCCTGCGCGTGCTGTTCAAGCCGGTGGCTGCCGACAGGCTGCTGCAGGCCCTTGCCGCGCTTACGTTGCGCGACCAGGCACACGCGCACACGCTCTCCTGATTGCCGTTGTCTCGCGCCACGCGAGGATGACTTTCGGCACTGGCCCACGCGGGTCGCTTCACCTACCTTTGGAGCCTTCTCATTCACATGGACAAAGGAGGCTCCAACATGAAGATCAGTCGTCCCGCCTTGATTGCACTCAACCTGACGCTGGCGGCTTGCGGCGGTGGGAACAGCGGCTACTTCCCCGTGTCATCGCCTGCATCCTCATCCACTGCACAAGGGTCTCAGGCTTCACCGTCCACGCAAAGCAGCGCCGCCACCGCGCCGACCATCGCCAAGCAGCCGGCCGCCGCCACCATCGGCCAGGGCCTGCCCGCCACGCTGGCGGTTCAGGCCACAGGGGCGACGGCCTATCAGTGGCAGCGCAGCGTTGATGGCGGCGCCAACTGGGTCGACATCGCCGACGCCACTCACGACAGCTACACCACAGCCGCCAACCAGGTGTCCGATAGCGGCCAGCAACTGCGCGTGCGAGTGACGGGCGCCGGCGGCAGCGTGACAAGCAATGCGGCCACGCTGACCATCAAGCCCTGGGTCGCCACTGCATTGGCAACGACGGGGGTGACCTACAGCCACCCCTATCAACTCGCGCTGGATGCAAGCGGCACGAACCTCTACGTGGCGATGGGTGGCAACGGTTCGATCTACAAGATCGACACGGCCAGCGGCAGCGGCGCCGAAGTGACCCCGGGGCTGACCATGAACGCGCCGTTCGGCCTGGCACTGGCGGCCGATGGAACCCTGTACGTGAGTGACCAGCACCGCATCAACAAGATCGCCGCCGGCGCGACGACCTTCAGCACCTGGGTGGGCAGCGGCACCAGCGGCTACGCCGACAGCCCGGCCACGCCGTTGTTCAACACCCCGGCCGGCATCGCTGTGGACGCCACGGGCAATCTGTTCGTCGCCGACCTGGAGAACAAGCGCGTGCGCAAAGTCGCGGCCGATGGCACTGCGAGCACGTTCTCTGGTGATGGCGTGCAGGCGTACCTCGATGGCGTCGGAACGGCCGCAGAGTTCGCTCGGCCGCAGGGCCTGGCGATCAGCCGCGACGGAAGCACGCTCTACGACACAGACACCGACAGCCCATGCCTGCGCAAGATCGACGTGGCCAGCGCCAAGGTGAGCACGCTGCTGGGCGATTGCGCCAACGGCAACGCGGGCGCTGGTGTGGTTGACGGCACGGCCGCCTCGTCGGCCAAGCTCGGCTATTCCTACGGCGTGACGGTGGATGCGCACGACAACGTGTTCCTGACGCACGCCTGGGATGGCGTGGCTCGCGTGGTCACGCCTGCGGGCGAGATCAACACATTGCGCGACAGCACCGGCACGGCGCTGACGTTCAACTTTCCGATCGGCGTGGCGGTGGCCGCCGACGGCACCATCTACGTCGGCGCGTCCAACGGCAACCAGATCTTCAAGCTCACGCCGGCGCAATGACCACCTAAAGCTCGCAGGTTCAGTTCCCTGTGCCTGCGCGCCCCGGCGGGGTGAGCACGTCACGAAGCAGCGCTTGCCAGTCCGGCCCGCCTTCGTGCTGCGACAGCACCTTCTCGAGCCGGCCATCGATCAGCAGCATGGCAAAGCCATGCACCAGTGACCACGCGCCCACCATGCGCCCCAGTTGGGCCGAATTGGGCGGCTGCGCGGGGTCACGCCCCATGCGCCGGGCCGTGGCGCCACCCAGCATGGCGCGCGATGCTTCCACGGCCTCGCGCAGTTGAGGCCTCTGCATGTCCAGGCGCTCGCTGCGGAACATGAGCAGGAACATCGCAGTGCGTTCGCGCGCGAAGCGCACATAGGCTTCACCGATGGCGTCGAAGCGTTGCTCCGGCGAGCCAGCCCCTTCGCCCGCGACGCGTAGCGCTTCAGTGAACTCGCGAAAGCCTACTGCGGCGAGGTCGCTCAACAGGCCCGTCAGGTCGCCAAAGTGATTCTTCGGCGCCGCATGCGATACGCCAGCCGCGCGGGCTGCCGCACGCAGGGTGAGCGCTGCGAGGCCCTGGCTTTCCAGGATGTCCTGTGCGGCTGCGAGCAGGGCCGCATGCAGCGCGCCATGGTGGTAGGGCGTCCCTTCGGACTTCTTCCGGACGCGGGGGCGTGCGGCTGCCTTGGGGGCGACGTTCTTGCTCATTCAGGGGCTCGGATGCGTTTGCTGCGAAAAATGTTGTCATTGTAAATTTATCTTGACTCGCCGCTCGATCGGGCGTCCAATCCGTTCAACTTGACGCTGTCAATATGTTTGGAGAGACCATCCTCATGAGCTCCGCCCCCACTCCGACCAAGCGCTCCAGCTACTTCAACCCGATCTCCTTCGAGGCCGATGCCGCTTTCCTCCCGGTGCTGGGCGAACTGCCCGAGGGCCTCCAGGGGACGCTCTACCGCACCGGGCCCAATCCCCAGTTCCCGTTGGAGAACGCCCACCTGTTCTTCGGCGACGGCATGCTGCACGCGTTCACGCTGCACGAAGGCCGGGCAAGCTACCGCAACCGCTGGATACGCACCAATGCCTGGCAGGCCGAGCATGCCGCCGGCCGCCGCCTCTACAACGCCGCAGGGCGCCCCATCAACCCCGAAGACCCTGCCCTGCCTGCCGAGGACAACGGCACCGGCAACACGCACGTCATCGGCCACGCCGGGCGGCTCTTCGCGCTGGAAGAGGCCCATCTGCCCATCGAGATCGACGCCGCCACGCTGCGAACGCTGGGAAGCGCGGACTTCGGCGGCAAGCTGAAGGGCCCGTTCACGGCGCATCCGCATGTGGACCCGGCCACCGGCGAGATGCTGTTCTTCGGCTATGGCGCCGGTGGCTACTTCACGCCCGACATCTCTTTCGGCACCATGAACGCCGCCGGCGAGGTCACGCGCTTCGACCGGTTCATCGCGCCCTTCTCCAGCATGGTTCACGACTTCGCCATCACCGAGCACCACATGGTGTTTCCGGTTCTGCCCCTCACAGGCAGCATGGAGCGCGCAAGCAGCGGCCGGCCGCCGTTTGCCTGGGAGCCGGAGCTCGGGGCGCGCGTAGGCATCCTGCCGCGCAACGCACCGGCCAGCGACATCCGCTGGTTCGAGGGCAAGGCTTGCTACATCTTCCATTTCATGAACGCGTGGGAAGAGCGCGACGCGCAAGGCCACCGTCTGTTGAAGGCCGACGTGCTGCAGTTCGAGCAACCGCCGCTGTTCCCCTTTGCCGATGGCCGCCCCACCGATACGCTGCGCTCGATGGCGCGCCTGGTGCGCTGGACTTTCGACCTGGACGGCACGAGCAACACCTTCCGGCAGGAGCCGCTGGACGACCTGCTGGGCGAATTCCCGCGCATGGACGACCGCTTTACCGGACGCGCGCACCGCCATGGCTGGTACGCCTGCCAGCGCGAAGGCGCCACGCAGCCGAGCTACGACGGCGTCGCACACCACGACACGATTCAAGGGCGCCGCGCGGTCTACCACGTGCCGCAAGGCGACCGGCTGTCGGAGCCCGTGTTCGTGCCGCGCGATGCCGACGCTCCCGAAGGCGAAGGCTGGGTGCTGGCCGTCGCTGCGCGCATGCAGGAAGGCCGCAGCGATCTGCTGGTACTGGACGCCCAGGACATCGCATCGGGCCCGGTGGCCACCGTGCAACTCTCGCACCGTGTGCCGGGCGGCTTTCACGGCAGCTGGATCCCCGGTGCCGCGCTCAACCTTGGAGACGACTGATGCAGATCCTGCTGGCCTTCGCGCCCTTCATTGCCTTCGCAGTACTTTCTCGCAACGTTCCGGTGATGCTTGCGCTCGCGGCAGCCGCACTGGTGGCGATCGCCCAGTTGCTCAACGACGTCGTGCGGCACAAGCGCAGCATCAAGATCCTCGAAGTCGGCACCGCCCTTCTCTTCGGCGGCCTGGCGCTCATTGCCTGGTCACGCGGCGGTGCATGGGGCATTGCAGAAGTGCGCTTCTGGGTGGACGGCGGCCTGTTCCTCATCGTGGCCTTCTCGATGCTGATCCGCCAGCCCTTCACGCTGCAATATGCGCGCGAACGCGTCAGCCCTGAGATCGCCGCCAAGCCGCAGTTCCTGCGCTTCAACCAGATCCTGACGGGCGTATGGGCACTGGCCTTCCTCATACTCACCGCTGCGGACCATGTGATGGCGCACATGCCCGAGGTGCCACTGTGGATCGGCATCGCCGTGTCGGTGGGCGCGTTGGCCTTTGCGATCTGGTTCACCGGCTGGTACCCGGAGCGGCAGCGGCGCCTGGCCGCCGCGGCACAAACCGCGCAGGCAACTCGAGGCGCCAACGTGGGCCGCTGACGCGCGTCGTCCCCGACCTCAGACGATCTGGCGCTCTCGCCCTTCCCAGTAGGGCTTGCGCAGATCCTTCTTCAGGATCTTGCCGGTCGGGTTCCGCGGGAGCGCAGCAACGACGTCGACGGACTTCGGGCACTTGAATGGAGCCAGGCGCTCCCGGCAGTACGCAAGGATCTCTTCGGCGTCGATGGCACGGTCGGGCACGGCGACGATCACCGCCTTGGGGACCTCGCCCCACTTCTCGTCCGGCACGCCAATCACGGCGACGTCGTCGATGCTGGGATGCTCGACCAGCACCCGCTCGATCTCGGCCGGATAGATGTTCTCCCCACCGCTGATGATCATGTCCTTGATGCGGTCCGTGACGTAGAGGTAGCCGTCTGCGTCGATATGGCCACCGTCGCCTGAGCGCAGCCAGCCATCACTCGTGAAAGCAGCGGCCGTCGCTTCAGGCTTGTGCCAGTAGCCACCCATGCGTTGCTCGCTTCGAATCCAGATCTCGCCGGGCTGCCCCGTCGGCACGGGCTCACCGGTGCCGGGCTCACAGATCTTGATTTCCACACCGTGGATCGCCTTGCCCGCCGACACCAGCCGGTGGGCCACCGACGGGTCCATGTGGTCCGCCACACCGAGCACGCTCACCACGCCACATTCCTCGGTCATGCCGTAGACCTGCTGCATCACGCCGGGGAAAAGCGCGAGCGAGGCGCGCATCACCGGCAGCGGCATCGGCGAGGCGCCATAGGACAGTCGCTTCAAGGCCGAATAGTCGCGATCGGCGGCACCTGGGACTTTGTTGACCATGGCCAAGAGCGCGGGTACCAGGAAGGTGTGCGTGATCTTCTCGGCTTCGAGCATCTCCAGCACCGCCGCCGGATCGGGTAGCCGCAGCATCGCGATCTGCGCACCCTGGCTCATCACCACCAGCGAGTAGCTCGTACCGCCGACGTGATACAGCGGCATCGCGACCTGGGCCTTTGCGTCGGGGCCCATTTCCTGGTCGAGCGCGACATCGCGCGCGTGCGCGAGCATGCCTCGATGCGTGAGCATCGCGCCCTTCGGAAAGCCGGTCGTGCCCGAGGTGTAGAGCTGCACGAAGCAGTCGTCGGGCTGGGGGGAAAAGGGCTTCGGGTCGGGCTCTTGTGCCGCAAGCCATGCCTCGTATTCATCGTCGGGGCCGCCGATGCGGATGACTCGCTCGACGGTCGGCAGTTGCGCGCGAAGCTGTTCGACAGCGCCTGCGAACTCCGGTCCGACGAAGAGGAGGCGGGCCTGTGCGTCGTTGATGACATAGACCATCTCGGGCGGCGCAAGCCTGAAATTGACGATGGCGTTGGCCGTGCCGACCTGCGCGCAGGCCAGTGTGAGTTCGAGGCACGACGGATGGTTGAAGTCGACCACGGCGATCCGGTCGCCGGGACGCAGCCCCGCCGCCTGCTGGGCCGCGGCATTCTGGCGGACTCGCGCAGCCAGTTCGCGCCAGGTCCGCCTCGTTCCACCGAAGGTGATCGCCGTCGCATCGGGTCGCTGCGCCTCCCAATGGGCAAGGACTGCGGTGAAGTCGGTCAGCGTGGTCATGCAATCTCCTCGTTTTGCGTGAGTGGCAAGTCGTCAGTCCGTTGGCGCGCTGCGTGATTCTGCAGACCCTGGGGCAGGTGCTGGAGCGGGCGAACCCGAAGGCGAGGCACCTGCCCTCGGCCATGCCTTCCCGTCATGGCGCACCGCCCAAAAGGCATTGGCAGGCATCAAGGTTCGGCTCCAGACTCATCGCTCCATTTCCTGCTCATCTGCCCGATGCATCAATCCTCTCTCCTGCTGGCCGTGCTGGCAGCGTTCTCTCCCTCGCTTCACGCCGCCACTGACGCACCCGTCCAACTCGACCTGCTGCTGCGCGGTGGCACGATCTACACGGGCGACGCCCAGACGCCCGTGGTGGGCGACGTGGGCATCATGGGCGACCGCATCGTGTTCGCGGGCAAGGCCGCGCCCGCGCAGTTCAGCGCCAGGCGCACCATCGACGCCACGGGCATGGTGGTGGCGCCGGGTTTCATCGACGCCCACACGCATGCCGATGTCGACCTGCATTCCAAGGACCCCAAGAAGCGCCTCAACATCCCGTTCGTGACACAGGGCGTGACCACGTCGGTGATTGGCAACGACGGCTTCGGCGGCTTCGACATCGCAGCGCAGGCACAACGCCTGCGTGCTGCGCCCATCGGCACCAACGTCGCGATGTACGTGGGATTCGGCCCCGTGCGCATCGACCAGCTCGGCGAGGCCAACCAGGCGCCGACGCCCGCGCAGCTCGAGGTGATGAAGCATCACGTGAGCCAGGCGATGTGCGAGGGCGCGCTGGGCCTGTCGACCGGCCTTTTCTATCCGCCGCAGAACTACTCGAAGACCGAAGAGGTCATCGAGCTCGCCAAGGTCGCAGCGCGGCACGGTGGCATCTACGACAGCCACATCCGCGACGAGTCCATGTACAACATCGGGCTCAAGGGCTCGATCGACGAGGTCATCCGCATCGGCCACGAGGCGAAGTTGCCGGTGCATGTCGCGCACATCAAGGCGCTCGGCGTCGACCGGCAAAGCCTCGAACGCTGACCCGGTCGACGCGGCCATCGCCGTGCTGCGCGACGGCGACCTGCTGATTGCATCGTTCAACCAGAGCGACGACGACGTTCGCGCGTTCATGAAGCGCCCATGGGTCATGACCTCGTCCGACTCGTCGCCCGGTCACCCGCGCGCCTATGGCACCTTCGCGCAGAAGTACGCGCAATACGTCGTGAAGGAGCACGTGATTTCGATGGCGCAATTCATCAACAGCAGTTCGGCGCTGACGGCCGACACGCTCGGTCTCGTGCAGCGCGGCCACCTTCGCCCCGGCTACTACGCCGACGTGGTGGTGTTCGACCCAACGCGCTATGCGGCGAAGGCCACCTACACGCAGCCCACGCTTCTGTCGGAACGCGTGGTTGCAGTGCTGGTGAACGGAGTACTTGCCGTCGACGAGGGCAAGCCCACCGGAGTCGGCGCCGGCGTGCCGCTGCTACGCACGCCGAAGGCCGGCAGTTGCGGTGCCTAGTGGACGGATGTGGTGCTCGCAGTGCGGCGTGCCACGACCAGACGTTTGCGCAGCGACACCTCCGACAGGTCGAGCTCGGCCACCAGCGCGCGAAGCGATTGGTCGTTGATCCGTTGCGCCTGACGCTCGGCGTACAGCACATTGCGCTCGACGTGCAGTGCCTCCAGCCGAAGCTCCATCTCGACCAGATACCGCTGCCGCCGCTGGCGCACTGCTTCGGCCGACTCGGCCTGCGCCTCGGGCGTGGCCGAATCGGCCGGTTCTTCCAGCAGATCGATGCGCTTGCGATAGTCCTGCGTGAGACGCCCCACGGCCTCCTGGTGTTGTGAAAGCCAGTTCGCATCCGTGCTCGCGTGGCGCGCCTTGGGCGCAAGCGCCAGATGGGCGATCGCGGCGCGACAGGCGGCCAAGCGCGCGCTCCGCTCCTCGCGCACGAAGACCGGCTCGCCAGCCGGCGGCAGCCGCCGAAGGACGAGCGGCAGGCCGATGCTGCCGACGATCAATGTGAAGAGGATGGTGCCTGTGGCCAGGAAGACCAGCAGGTCCCGCCCCGGAAACGGCGCGCCGCCGGGCATCTGCAGCGGTATCGACAACGCGCCGGCGAGCGTGACGGCACCCCGGATGCCGGCGAGCGTCTGTGCAAGGGTCAGCAGCGACGTCGGCCGCTCGGCAATATGGCCGCGCTCATGCGCACGATGCAGGCTGCGCTTGACCCCGAGCGTGAGCCACAGCCAGCGCAGGCCGAGCAGCGCTGCGCTGATCGCCACCACCTGCGCGGCAGGCACCCACCACCGGCCCGCCGCCTCGATCAGCGTGGAGCCGACGATCGACGGCAGTTGCAAGCCCAGCAACAGGAACACCGCGCCGTTGAACGCCGACTCGACCACGGTCCACGTGCCTTCGGTCTGCATGCGCTCGGCGATGAATTCACTGCGCCGCAGGTCGGCGAAGTTGGTGGTGAAGCCCGCGGCGACCGCAGCCAGGATGCCCGACACGCCGAGGCGCTCGCCGAGCAGATAGGCCGCGAAGGGCAGCAGCACCAGCAGCAGGACCATCTGCGTGGCCGCCACATCGCCGACACGCCGCGTGACGGCGTCGCGCGTCGCAGCGAAGCCCCAGCCGACCAGCGCCCCCAGCCCGAGCCCGCCTGCGGCCACCCAAAGGAACTCGCGCGCCACTTCGCCCCACGAGAACACCCCAGTCAGCGTGGCAGCCACGGCGAATTTCAGCGCCACGAGGCCGGAGGCATCGTTGAGCAGCGACTCGCCTTCCAGCACGAGCATGGACCTCGCGGGCATGCCCAGGTTGCGCGTGATCGCCGAAACCGCGACGGCGTCCGTCGGAGACACCACTGCAGCCAATGCAAAGGCGACGCTCAGGGGGATGTCCGGGATGATCCAGTGGA
This sequence comes from Variovorax sp. Sphag1AA, assembly GCF_014192575.1. GTDB lineage: Bacteria > Pseudomonadota > Gammaproteobacteria > Burkholderiales > Burkholderiaceae_C > Variovorax. The sequence goes on from NZ_JACHYC010000008.1 coordinate 291,893, forward strand.
CCAGGTAGCCGAGGCCCAGCACGGTAAAGAGAACCAGGCCGAGCGCGAGCCGCAGGATCGGCCCGGCCAGCGCAAAGAACTCACGCTTGGGAATGCGCCAGCCGTCCGCGAACAGAAGCGGCGGAATGAAGAGCGCCAGGAACAGTTCCGGATCGAAGGCAATGTGCAGCCCCTGTTGCGGCCACGACAGGGCTGCACCGAGCGCGATCTGGATCAATGGAAGCGGTATGGCCCTCAGGTAGCGGGCCGCGATGCCCGTCAGGGCCCCGAAAAGAAGTACCAGCAGCACGGTCTCGACAGTGTCCATGGGCCGAGTCTGCCAGCTTGGACGGCCAAGGCATCGTGCCGATCCCTACAGGGGACTTCTTCGGATGTGATCGAGCTCGTGCTTCGCAAGCTCGATGAAAGTCTGACCGAGTTGGGACGTGGGCCGGTTGACGTTGGTGACGCTGTAGATCGCAAAGCTCGGCGCCTTGGGGATTCGGATGAGCGCGAGGTCTCGCGAGCGATGCGCGCGGGCGGAGAACTCGTCGACGAACGCAACGCCCGCGCCGCTGGCCGCCATGGCGCAAGCCGCATAGCCTGACCGGACCTCCACCGCCACCTGGCGCGCAATGCCGAACTTCGCGAGCCATGCGTCGATGACGCGACTCTGTGGCGCCTCCGGGCTGTAGACGATCAGGCGTTGCCGCAACGCATTCGCAAGGTCGAACTTGCTGGCCGCGAGCAAGGGGTGGTCCTTCGGCACCGCACAGAGCAGGCTCCAGCGACCGATCTCACGCACATCGAGCACGGGGTGGTCCAGCGGCGCACTGGAGATCGCCACGTCCGCCTCTTCCGCCACCAGCGTTTGGACGATCTCGCGCGTAGGCAGCGACTCGAAGAAGACCTTGGCATGCGCGAAGCGTTGCAGCAGCCTCGCGGTGGCGCGGGGCACCAGCTGGAGTCCGGTGTTGGCGCTGGAGAGCACCCGAAGCGTTCCGTGATCGCCAAAGCGAAGATGCGTCGCGACGTTCTGGACATGCTGAACGCCGCGGTAGACCTTCTCGACCTCCGCGTGCAGGGCGTGCGCCTCCGGCGTCGGGAGGAGGCGTGCATTGCGCCGCTCGAAGAGCGGTACGCCCAGCTGGATTTCGAGATGCCTGATGAGCCGGCTGATTCCCGGCTGGGAGACATGCAGCAGCCTGGCCGCATTGGTCGTGGATCCGGTCGACATGACCGCGCGAAAAACTTCGATCTGCCGGAGATTCATCGCGGGAGTCTAGAACACCGTGTTATAGCCCCGGGTCGCATTGGTATTGGACCCCTGCTGCACACGTTTCTAGGATTCAAGAACCTCATCAGACATACAAGAGACAAACTCATGCGCCAGACCTTCCGACCCCTGTTCAAGGCACTCCTGATTGCAGGGACTGCACTCGCTCTTTCCATCGCCCAGGCGCAGTCCTATCCCACCCGACCTGTCACGCTGGTCGTCGGCTTCGCGCCCGGCGGGTCTGCCGACATCCTCGCGCGCCTGGTTGCACAGAAGCTCGGCGATTCGCTCGGCCAGCCTGTCGTCGTGGACAACAAGCCCGGTGCCGGCGCAACGATCGCGACCGCAGCCGTCGCCGCGTCCAAGCCGGACGGCTACACCCTGCTGCTGGTCACCAGCGGGCACGCGGGCAGCGGTGCGCTCTATCCCAAGCTCAGCTATGACCCGCAGAAGAGCTTCGAGCCCGTCGCGAAACTCGGCGCCTCGCCGGTGGTGATCGTGGCACCGGCAAGCGCGCCTTTCAGGAAGTTGAAGGACGTGATCGATGCCGCGCGCAAGAACCCCGGAAAGCTCAACTACGCGGCGGGTGGCGGCGGCGCGACGACCACGAGCCTCGCGGCCGAGTTCCTGAAGAACGAGGCCAAGGTCGACATGGTCATGGTTCCGTACAAGGGATCGGGCCCGGCACTGACAGCCCTGCTCTCCGGCGAAGTCGACCTGGGTTTCGACATTCCTTCGAGCGCGCTGCCGCACATCAAGGCCGGAAAGCTGGTCCCGATCGCCGTCACGACCAAGTCGCGATCCAGCGTGCTGCCGGATGTGCCCACGGTCGCCGAACAAGGCATCGCAGGCTTCGAGGTGACTGGCTGGTTCGGCGTTCTGGCCCCAGCCGGTACGCCGCAGCCCGTGATTGCCCGGCTGAACAAGGACATCAATGCCTTGCTCAACGACCCCGACACCAAGGCCCGGCTGCAAGGCATCGGCGTCGAAGCCGGCACGGGGAGCCCTTCGGACTTCGGCAAGCTCATCGCCAGCGACACGCAGCGCTATGGCGACGCCATCCGCAAGCTGGGCATCAAGGCGGATTGAGTCGACGCATGGCAAACAGCGAACTCTCGACGGACGTCGCGATCATCGGCGGCGGACTGGGCGGCGTTTCTGCGGCTCTGGCAGCGGCAAGGTTGGGAAGCACGGTGGTGCTGGTGGAAGAGCTGGACTGGCTCGGCGGCCAACTGACGTCGCAAGGCGTGCCGCCCGATGAGCACCCGTGGATCGAGCATCTCACCGCATCGCAAAGCTACGCCGACTTCCGCGCGGCCATCCGTGCCTACTACCGCAGGCATCTGCCGCTGACGGACGCTGCGCAGGCGCGCGTGCGGCTCAATCCGGGCCAGGGGAATGTCAGCTCGCTGTGTCATGAGCCGTGGGTTGCAGTGAAGGTCATCGACGAACTGCTGGCGCCCCACATCGCCTCGGGCATGGTTCGCGTGCTCAGGCGGCATCGGACATTGAAGGCCGAGAGCCACGCAGACAACGTGCGGGCGGTGTACCTGCTCGACCTCGATGCCAACGTCGAAAAGGTCCTGACCGCGCGGATCTTCATCGATGCCACCGAAATCGGCGATCTCCTCGAAATGGCCGGCGTCGAGCATGTCTTCGGTGCGGAGGCGCAATCCCAGACGAGCGAGCTGCACGCACTGCCCGAAGCCGATCCTTTCGACCAGCAAGCCATTACCTGGTGCCTCGCCGCGGACTACCTGCCGGATGAGGACCACACGATCGAGAAGCCGCGCGACTATGACCGGCTCAGGACGCTCCAGCTCGATTGCTGGCCCGGCCCTCAACTGAGCTGGACGCTGAGCGACTTCGTGACGCACGAGCCGAGGGAGCGGCCGCTGTTCGTGGGCCCGACCGACACCGAATCGCTGTACGACCTCTGGCATGCGCGGCGCATTGCATATCGGCAGAACTTCCGGCCGGGCAGCTACGCAAGCGACATCACGCTGGCGAACTGGCCCCAGATGGACTACTGGGAAAGGCCTGTGGTCGGTGTTTCGCCAGAGGAGCAGGCGCGGGCCTTGAACGATGCTCGGGATCTGAGCCTGGCCTTCTTCTACTGGATGCAGACCGAGGCGCCGCGCCACGACGGCGGCCATGGTTATCCGGGGCTCCGGCTGCGCGGCGATGTACTGGGGACGTCCGATGGCCTCGCCAAGCAGGCCTACTACCGCGAAGGTCGACGCATTCGCGCGGAGTTCACGGTGCTAGAGCAGCACATCGGCGTCGCGGCGCGCCCCGGATCCGATGCGGCCGAGTCTTTCGAGGACAGCGTGGGCATCGGCGCCTACCGGATCGACCTGCATCCCAGCACGCGCGGACGCAACACCGTCGACATCGACTCGTTTCCTTTCCAGATTCCGCTCGGTGCACTGCTGCCGGTGCGGGTCGAGAACCTTCTGCCGGCCTGCAAGAACCTGGGAACCACGCGCATCACCAATGGCGCGTATCGCGAACACGCGACCGAGTGGAGCATCGGCGAAGCCGCCGGCGCGCTCGCTGCGTTCGCGCTGGCGCGCAGCCAGCCCTTGCGGTCCGTGCGCGCCGACAAGGAAAGCCTTCGCGACTTCCAGCGCACGCTCGGACAGCAAGGCGTCCTGCTTGCGTGGCCCACGTTCGGGGCTCTGACACCGACGCGGCGCGTCGGGTATCAGTTCGCATCAGGGCGCTGATGCGACGGACCGGGCTCAAGCCAGCTTGAAAGGCAACGCCCGCACCGGCTTCCCCGTGATCGCCGCCACCGCATTCGCAAAGGCGGGCGCCAGCGGAGGCAGCCCCGGTTCGCCCATGCCAGTGGGCGCATCGGCACTCGGCACGATGTAGACGGCAATCTGTGGCGCGTCGGTGATTCGTGGCACCACGAAGTCGCTGAAGTTGCTCTGCTGCACGACGCCGTCTTTCAGCGTGATCGCGGCGCCGGGCAGGCACATCGACATCCCCATCACCGCGCCACCCTGCACTTGTGCTTCGACGCTCTTCGGGTTGACCGCGAGATTGCAATGCACGCCAGCCGTCACGTTGTGCAGCGTGGGCGTGCCGTCCTTCACCGAGGCTTCGACGACATACGCCACCACGGAATTGAAGGACTCGTGTACCGCCACGCCCCAGGCCCGACCTGCGTCGAGCTTCTTCTTGCCGTAGCCGGACTTGTCCACCGCGAGTTGCAGTGCCGCCTTGTGGCGCGGGTGCTGGTCACCAATGAGCTTCATGCGATAGGCGACCGGGTCCTGCCTGGTGGTGCGGGCGATTTCGTCGAGCAGCGTTTCCATGACGAACGCAGTGTGGGTCGAGCCCACGCTGCGCCACCAGAGAACCGGCACGTTGAGCTTGGGGTGATGCACCGTGAGCCGCATCGGCACGTCGTAGGGCTCCTTCATGCCTTCGACTGCAGTGGCGTCGATGCCGTCCTTGACCATCATCGGCTCGAACATGCTGCCCATCAGCAGCGACTGACCCACGATGACGTGGTCCCAGGCTGTGACCTTGCCCTGCGCGTCGAAACCGATCTTCGCGGTGTGCAGATGCATCGGGCGGTAGTAGCCGCCCTTGATGTCGTCCTCGCGGCTCCACAGCGTGCGGATCGGCGCTGCGATGCCCGCAGCCTGCGCGGCCTTGACGACGCCACAGGCCTCGGCCACGAAGTCGCTGGTCAGCAAGCCTCGACGGCCGAAGCCGCCGCCCGCCATCAGCGCGTGGACCTTGACGTTCTCGGGCGGCACACCCAGCACCTTGGCGGCTGCCATGCCATCGATGCCCGGCATCTGCGTGCCCGTCCAGACTTCGGCCTTGCCTCCCGCGAGGCTGACGGTGCAGTTGAGCGGCTCCATCGGCGCGTGCGCGAGATACGGGAAGACGAACTCGGCCTCGATCTTGTGCGGGGCTCCGCCGAGCTTCGAGACATCGGCGTCGTACTTGCGATTGCCCGGCTTCGTCGCGAGCTCGCGGTATTGCGCGAGCTGCTTTTCGCTGTCGACCTTCTCGACGCCGCTGGTGTCCCAATCGAGCTTGACCGCGTCGCGGCCCTGCTTGGCGGCCCAGTAGCCGTCGGCGACCACCGCCACGCCTTCCGCGCCGCGGTCAAGCTGTACGCGCACAACGGCCTTCACGCCCTTGATCGCCTTCGCGGCGCTGTCGTCCACCGACTTGAGCTTGGCGCCGAACACTGGCGGATGAGACACGACGGCGGTCAGCATGCCAGGCAGGCGCATGTCGATGCCGTAGTCCTGGTGGCCGCTGGACTTGGCCTGCGCGTCGAGCCGGCCGGTGGGTTTGCCGATTAGGCGGAAGTCCTTCGGGTCCTTGAGCTTGACGTTCTCGGGCACCGGCAGCTTCATCGCCGCTTCGGCGAGCTCGCCGTAGCCCAGTTGCTTGCCGCCGGGGCCGATCACGACGCCATTGCGCGTTTGCAGCGTCGAGGCATCCACCTTCCACTGTGCCGCTGCCGCGCTGACCAGCATGGCGCGGGTGCGAGCGCCGAGTTCGCGGTATTGCATGTACGAGTTCTTGATGGAACCCGAGCCGCCCGTGATGTGCATGCCGAACGCAGGGTCGACATAGGCGGGATCGTTGGTGCCGTGAACGCTTCGGACCTTGGACCAGTCGGCGTCGAGTTCTTCAGCCAGGATCATCGGCAGCCCGGTCTGCACGCCCTGCCCGAAGTCGAGCCGGTTGATGGTGATGGTGGTCGTGCCGTCGCGGTCGATGCGCACGAAGGCCGCCGGCTGCTGGAACGGTTTCAGGCCTGCCGGCCTGGCGGGTGCCGCGCTCGTGTCCTGCGCGAGCGCGCCCATCGGAAAGACACCGAGCGCGAAGCCGCCCACCGCCGCGAGCTTCAGGAAGCTGCGACGAGGCAGGCCATTGGGTTCGGTGGTGTTCTCGTCGCGCGTCATCAGCGCGCGGAGGTTGGCGGGCAGCTCGAAAGTGGCTTGATCGAAGTTCATGGTGATCTCCTCGTTCAAGCCAGCGCCTTGGCGGCGTCGGCGACGGCGGCGCGGATGCGCACGTAGGTGCCACAGCGGCAGATGTTGCCGGCCATGGCTGAATCGATCTCGGCCTCGCTAGGCAGCTTTCCGGGCGTGACGGTCTTCAGGAAGGCGGTGGCCGACATGATCTGGCCGCTCTGGCAGTAGCCGCACTGCGCCACGTCATGCTTGACCCAGGCTTCATGCACCGCCTTGCCGACCTTGTCGCTGCCATCGGTGACTGCTTCGATGGTGGTGATCTTCTGGCCCGCCGCGGCGGAGATCGGCGTCACGCACGAGCGGATCGCCTGGCCGTTGAGATGCACCGTGCAGGCCCCGCAGAGCGCAGCGCCACAACCGAACTTGGTGCCGGTCATGCCCAGCGTGTCGCGCAAGGCCCAGAGGATGGGGGTGGAGGGATCGGCGTCGACCTGCAGGTCCTTGCCGTTGATGCGAAGGGTAGTCATGGTGGGGCTTTCTCGTCTTCGATGAATATTGATTCGGCGAAACGATAGACCTGTGCGCAGGCCAGGTCAAGCGACTCAGGCCTTGATACCGTCCCAGCAGAGGCCGAAGGCCATCGCGAGGTTCTCGTCCGTGCGCGCCAGCGCACCAGAACGAAGCAGGTTGGCGGTCTCGCGCACCGAGCCGCCAAAGCTGTTGGTCAACAGAACCGTGGGCACGTCCTTCAGGATCTGGTGCGCCTTGGCCGATTCGATCAGGTCGACCCAGTCCTTGATGAGCCGGGCGGAGAGATTGCGGCTCTCTTCGCTGAACCAGGGCGAGTTGTAGTACTGCTCGAGAAAGACCACCTGCGCATAGTGCGTCAGGCGGTGTTCGAGCCAGTTCATCCACATGTGCCGGAAGCGGCTGCGAAACGGCGCTTTCGGGTCATCGCCGTGCATGAGCATGGCGGCGGTGGTCGTCTTGGCCTGCTCGTAGAGCGCGACCATCAATTCTTCTTTCGACTTGAAGTAGACGTACAGCGTGCCCGTGGCCAGGCCCGCTTCGCGCGCAATGGCGGCCATGGTCAGCCCGCTCAGGCCGGTCTGTTCGACCAGCGTGAACGTGGCTTCGGCGATGGCGCGGAGCTTTTCGTCGTCCTTGGGTTTCACGGCGGCGATCTTAGTGCCTTTTGGTTATTGGCGAACATATATTCGCTCAACCCGCCGATCGGGACTCGAGCCCGGGGGCTCGATCAGGGTGGCCTCAGTGCGGAATGCAGGGGCTCGTCTTGGAGCACTTGTCTCCGATGACGGCCGTCGCCTGGATCTCGATCTGCATGCCCGGCACGGCGAGGTTCGACACCGTGATCTGCGCGCTCGCCGGGAAATTGCGGTTGGGGAACATCTCGCTGCGCACCTTCGAGAAGGTGGCGCCGTTGCGGGCATCGGTCATGAACACCGTCATCGTGACCACGTCCTGCAGGCTGCCGCCGGCCCGCTTCAGCGTCTGGTCGATCAGCGCAAAGACCGTTCGCGCCTGCGCCTCGAAGTCACCCTTGATGTCCTTGCCGGTCAGGTCGGTCGTGGTGGTCTCGCCGGCGAGCCAGACGACGCGCCCGCCTTCGGTGATCACCGCCGGCGAATAGGAGCGGCCCTTGATCCGCTCTCCCTGCTCCATGTAGTCCGCCGCCAGGGCGGACGTGGCAAACGTCAACGCAGCCGCACTCGCGGCGAAAGAGGCCAATAGCTTCATCGAAGATCTCCGGTGGGGATGCGACGGTTCAGGTCGCGTTGCTGAGGAAGAAGTCGGACGCGGCCGCATCAGCAGCAGCACGCATCCACGCAAAGGTGCCGCGGCGCGCGTGCAGACAATGTGCGCACGGAGTCGCATGCCTCGTGCACGATCCGTTCGTGGTCGCACGCGATGAATCGGCCATGCCGCAGGAGGATCCGCCCGTCGACCATCACGGTGTCGATGTTGGCGGGCTGTGCCGAATACACCAGCGAATAGGCGGGATCGACGACGGGCGCCATGTTCGGGTCCCCGGTGCGCACGACGATGATGTCCGCCCGCTTGCCGGTCACCAGTGATCCGACGCGGTCCGCGATGCCGAGATCGTGAGCGCCGTCGATCGTGGCCAGCTCGAGCAGCCGCTTCGGCGACAGCGGGATGCGCGCACCGAAGCGCTGCTTGTGCGACCACAGCAGTGCACGCATGCAGCTGAAGAAGTCCGCATTGGCCGACGCCGCCGAGCTGTCGACCGACAGGCTCTGCCGCACCCTGGCTTCGAGAAGCTCCTGGAACTGGATTTCGCCACGCGTCGCCTGCGCATAGTGGACTTCGATGACCGGCGAACAGGTCATCGAGGTGCCGCTTTCGGCGAGCCGCACGCATTCGTCGGGCGATATGCCCTGCGGATGCACGAGCTGCAGGTCGGACCCCAGCAGGCCGTGCTGGTCGAGCACCGACACCACGCCGGGCCGCGCATGCATCGTGACAGGCAGCCCGAGCTCGCGGATGCCCTCGATCTCCGCCGCCACGACGTCGATGGGAACCACGCCGCGCGGGTTGGACACCGGTGTGCGCACCGCCGCGCCGAGCGTCAGCAGATCGCCCTCGGGCAGGCCGCCGCGCTGCACGCGAGCGAGGTCATTTAGATCCATCGGCCGGTCGAGCGGACTCTCCTGTGCCCAGCCGTACGAGAACCTGCCGCGCACGCCCATGTCGTTCATCGCGCGGATCTCGGCATCCGCATGCGCCGGGCTCCGCGTGTTGTGCGACCAGTTGTTCACCGTCGTGATGCCGGAGGCGATGCCCTCCGCAAGCCCCAGGCGCACGGAACGGTAGCTGTCCTCGGGCGTGAAGAGCGGCCCGATGCCCAGCGTGACCGGGAAGTAGCCGCGCACCGCATCGTCGCCCCGGACGAGCGCGCGCAGCGAGCTGTTCCACAGATGCCAGTGCGTGTCGACGAAGCCCGGCATGACGATCATGCCGCGCGCGTCCACTTCCCTGGCGCCGTCCGCCTTGAGATCAGGGCCGATCGCCGCGATCTGGCCGTCGCGCACCAGCACATCCGCGCACGGCATGTCGCCGAGCACCGGATCCATGGTGAGCACGTGTCCGCCGCGGATGACGAGCTCGCTGCCCGTGCTCATTCCGCTTTTGCTCCGGAGATGCGGATCAGACGTTCCTTCTGGGCCATGTCCGCCTGGATGAACTTCGCGAAGTCGTCGGGCGTCGAGAACACGGGGTCGAATCCGCGGGCCGTCACCTGCGTCTCGCGGAACGCGGGGTCCGCAGTGATCGCAGCAACGTCGGCGTAGATCTTCTGCACGATGGCAGGCGGCGTGCCGCCGGTGGCGAAGAGGCCGAACCACGATTCGTGCGGGTCGATGTCGGCGTAACCCGCCTCCTTCAGCGTGGGCACGTTCGGCAGGCTCGGAAGACGTTCCGCGCGCCCCACCGCGATCGGCTTCAACTTGCCCGTCGCGATGTGCATCTGCGCGCCTGGAACGCCGGCCAGCGTCAGGTCGACCTCGCCGGACAGCACGGCGAGCACCGCCGGCGAGATGCCTTTGTACGGCACATGGTTGAGGTCGATGTGGCTGCGGTGCCTGAGCCCTTCGAAGAGCAGATGCGGCAGGCTGCCCGAGCCGTACGACGCATAGCTCAGGCCGTTCGGCTTCGATTTGGCCAGCGCCACCAGCTCGTCCATCGTGTTCGCCGACACCGAGGGATTGGCGATCACCATCTGCGGCAGGCTCACGAGCCGCGAGATGGGCGCGAGGCCGCGCACCGGGTCGTACGGCAGCGACTGGGACAGGAACGGATTGCTGGTGATCGTGGCCTCGCTGGTCAGCAGCAGCGTGTGGCCGTCCGCAGGCGCCTTCGCCACCGCGGACGCGCCGATGATGGTGGAGGCGCCCGCCTTGTTGTCGACGATCACCGGCTTGCCCCACTTCTTCTGCAGCCTGTCGGCCAGCGTGCGGGCAAGCACATCCACCCCGCCGCCCGGCGCATAGGGGACCACGATCTTCACGGTCTGGCTCGGAAAGCCCTGCGCGAAGACTCCCATCGGCAGCGACAGGCACAACGCCGCGAGAAACCTGAACAACTTCATCGATAAGCCCAAGGAAACAAGAGAGAGATATTCAACCGCGCAGTTGCGGCATCAGCTGGAATGCGTTGTCGCGGTAGACCGCGCGCAGCTCTTCCGGCGTCAGCCCCGAAGTTTGCAGCCCGGCCGAGATGCGGTGCGGCTCGACCCACGGATAGTCTGACCCGAACACGATCTGCGACGTCGGCACGATCATCTTCAGGATGCCGATGTGCACCGCATCCGCCGCCGCGGCGGTGTCGTAGTAGAAGCGGCGGAAGTGATGCAGCCGCGAGTCGGCCGGCGCCTTGCGCGCGAGACTCTCGGTGGTCTCGCCCACCAGGTAGCGCTGCGCCCAGATGCTGCCGCCGCCGTGCGACCAGATGTAGCGCACATCCGGCGTCGCCTTGGCGGTGCCGTTGTGGATCAGGCTCACCATCGCGCGCGCCATGTCGGAACCCAGCTCGACGAAGGTCGGCAGGATGCCCGGCTGGAAGTCCCACGAGCAGCAGTTGGGTGCCGTGGCGTGCGTGTAGACGATCGCCTTGCGACGGTTGAGCTCTTCCCAGACCGGCGCGAAGGACTTGTCGCCCAGCCACTTGTCGTCATAGCTCGACAGCAGGCCGACGCCGTCCGCCTTCAGGGTGTCGAACGCGTATTCGATCTCGCGCAGCGTGCCTTCCACGTCCGGCAGCGGCAAGACCGCGAAGTGGCCATAGCGCCCCTTGTAGTCGGACTTGAGGCGCGCGGCATATTCATTGAGCTCGCGCGCCGCCTTGCGCGTCTCGGCCACGTCGCCGAACCAGACGCCCGGCTGCGTGACCGAGAGGAACGCCTTCTCGACATTGCCGCGGTCCATCGACTCGATGTCCTGCGCCACCGTGTAGGTCTTGAACTGCTCGAAGCCGAGCACCGGCTTCACCGAATTCTTCGACTCGACGAGCTTGACCCACGCCGGCGAAAAGAAATGGTGATGGAAGTCGATGCGCGGGACATTGACCGCCGGCGCTGGCTGTGCGGATTGAACCGCCTGTGCGAGCGCACCGGCGCCGGGCACGGCAGCGGTCGCGCCGAGCGCGGCGAGCGAGCGAAGGAACCCGCGACGGGAGCTGCAACCCAGGTGGCCGCAGTTCGGTTGCCATCTTGCTCTGTTCATTCCTGCGCTACCTCAGTGGCTGCCGAACAGCTTGTACGAAGGATCGTCGCGACCCGTGCGTGCGCCCATCACGTAGCCACTCTTCACGATGGCGGCCGGCACGTCGAGCACGCGGCGGTAGTCCATCACCGTCTGGCGGCTGTCGAGTCCCCACTTGCCGTTGCGACGCGACCATTTGTCCAGGTAGCGCGAATGCATCCAGCGCTCTTCGTACACATCGTCGCGGCCTTCCTTCTTGACCAGCAGCGTGGCGGTGCCAGTCGACTCGCTGACCGCGGTGTCGCCCTTGACCTCGATGAGGATGTTGGTGATGCGGTGGTTGTTGCCCTCCATCTCGCCGTGGGCCTTCATCATGAAGTCGGTGTAAGCGGCCCAGTTGGGGAACACCGACTTGCCGAATTCGACCTTGGCGTCGGGATGTCCGATCGACATCAGCAGTTCGCGGTCCAGCCGGTCCAGCGCACGCGGGTACTTGTAGAGCAGCTCGGTGATGGCCTGCTTGCTCAGCAGCTCTGCGAGTTGCGCCGACTGCACCTTCGCCTGGGTTTGAGCCTGCGCCTGGACGCCGACGGAAAAGAGGGCTGCGCATGCAATCGTCGAACTGACGAGCAAGCGGCGGGAAATGGATCGCATCTTCAATTCTCCTGGTGTGGGTCGGCATGGATTTCAACCGCAGGCGATCCATTGAGCAAACGATTTAATCTCATAGATCCATAAGTTGAAATCATCGAAGAATCAGCGATCTCATTCTTAGAATCCCGCCGCTGCGGCGCACCGCCGCCACCTCGGGAGCTCTCTTGACTCGCACCACACGGCACTCGCGCCAGTCCATCGCCCGTCGTCTTCGCTTTCAGCAGTTGCTCATCTTCGAGAAGGTCGTGGAGGCGGGTTCCATCCTCGCCGCCTCTCGCGAGCTCGCGATGACGCAGCCGGCAGTCAGCAAGGCCGTCCACGAAATCGAAGAACAACTCGGTGGCGCACTCTTCGTGCGGAGCAAATACGGCGTCGCGCTGACCGACTTCGGCGGCCTGTTCGAGCGACATGCGAAGTCCATGCTGGCGGAGTTGCGCTACCTGGCGGAAGACCTCAACGCCTCGCAGACGGGCGTCTCCGGCCATGTGATCGTCGGTACGCTGATCGCGGCATCAGCGACCCTCCTGCCGCAGGCAATCACCCGGCTCAGGCAGGCGGCGCCCGATGTCGCGGTCACGGTGCGAGTCGGACCCAACTCGGCGTTGTTTCCGGCCCTGGCACGCGGCGAACTCGACGTCGTCGTCGGCGCTCTACCCGGTGCATCTTCCGCGGGCCTGCACGAAGCCGACCGCGCTCGCCTCACCCATGTGCCGCTGTACGACGAGGCCTTGCGCGTCGTCGTCGGCGTGCAGCATCCGCTCGCACGGCGCCGCAAGATCCAGGCGGCGGATCTGCAGGAGCAGGAGTGGATCGTGCCCACCTCCGACTCGGTGGCCTACGGTGCCGTCAGGCATTTCTTCGAGCAGCAGGGGCTGTCTCTGCCGCGTCAGCCGGTGGAGTCGATCTCCATTCTGACCAACCTGGAGTTGCTTCGCGCGGGATCGATGGTCGCGCTGATGCCGCAGTCGGCCGCGATGCGATTCGCGAAGTCCGGATTGCTTGCAGTGCTACCCATGGAGGGTCTGGGAACCTTCGGCGGAGTGGGCTACACGATCCGTGCGGACCTCGAGCCGACGCCCGCAACGCGCCGTTTTCTCTCGGCGGTCGAAGAGGCCGCGGAGGCCCTCGGCCCGCGACGGAAGTGAGTCACGTCATGTATTCCACATGGCTATACATCACGCCCAACTTCTCATTATTCAAGAATAGGTCGGATCTCTAGACTCCCGCCGCATCACAAGTTGGGGTTTGTCACCGTGTCATCCGTCTTCTCGCTTCCGCCCACTCTGAGTGGCCTTCGCAACTATGTCGACGGTGAGTTCGTCGAGAGCAGCAAGACCTTCGACAACGTCAGCCCCCTGAACGGCCGCGTACTCGCGAAGGTGCACGAAGCCGATGAAGCGCTGGTCGATCGCGCAGTGCGCAGCGCACGCCGTGCAGTCGAAGGCGCATGGGGACGCACCAATGTGCAGGAGCGCGCGAAGGTGCTGCATGCGGTGGCCGATGGCATCGAGCGCCGCTTCGACGAGTTCCTCGCTGCCGAGATCGCGGACACGGGCCGCCCGCTCGAACAGGCCCGCTCACTCGACGTCTATCGCGGCATCGCGAACTTCAGGACCTTCGCCGATCTGGGCAAGGTCGCGCACGGCGACTACTTCGAGACCTTCCTGCCCGACGGAACGAAGCTGCTGAACCACACGCTGCGCAAGCCCCTTGGCGTGGTTGCAAGCATTTCGCCGTGGAACCTTCCGCTGCTGTCGTTGACGTGGAAGGCGGCGCCCGTGCTCATCTGCGGCAACGCGATCGTGTGCAAGCCCTCGGAGGAGACGCCCTCGTCCGCCACGCTGCTGGCGGAGGTCTTTCACGAAGCTGGCGTGCCAGCCGGCGTGTTCAACGTCGTGCACGGCTTCGGGCCGGGCTCGGCCGGCGAGGCGCTCACGCGGCATCCCGGCATCGATGCGGTGACGTTCACCGGCGAATCGCGCACCGGCGCCGCGATCATGAAGGCGGCCGCGGATGGTGTGAAGGACATCTCCTTCGAGCTCGGCGGCAAGAACGCCGCGGTCGTGTTCGCGGACGCGGACTTCGACGCCGCAGTCGAAGGCGTCATCCGCTCGTCCTTCACCAATTCAGGGCAGGTGTGCCTCTGCTCCGAGCGCGTGTACGTGGAGCGTCCCATCTTCGATCGTTTCATCGCGGCCATGAAGGCGAGGACCGAGGCGCTGAAGATCGGTTGGCCCGACGAACCCGGTGTCTTCATGGGCTCGCTGATTTCGCGGGAGCACCGCGAGAAGGTGTTGTCTTACTACCGGCTCGCAGTGGAGGAAGGCGCGACGGTCGTTACCGGGGGCGGTGTGCCGGTCTTCGGCGACGAACGCGACGACGGCGCCTTCGTGCAGCCGACGATCTGGACCGGCTTGCCAGACACCGCGCGTTGCATGATCGAGGAAGTCTTCGGGCCGGTGTGCCACATCTCGCCGTTCGACAGCGAGGACGAAGTCATCCGCCGCGTCAACGACACCGCCTACGGCCTCGCCAGTTCGGTGTGGACCACCAATCTTTCTCGCGCGCACCGCGTGACGCCGCGGCTCAGCGTGGGAATCGTTTGGGTCAACACTTGGTTCTCGCGCGACCTTCGCACCCCTTTCGGCGGCACCCGACTTTCCGGCATCGGCCGCGAAGGTGGCCGCTATTCGCTCGACTTCTATTCCGAGACGACCAACGTCTGCATCAAGGTCTGAGCGTGCCGCATTCAACACTTCAAGGAAACGACATGAACCTGCGTCTGGCATTGATTGCCGACGAACTCCGGGAGGCCGAGCGATCCGGCCAACCCATCGCGCCGGTGCGCGACCGGATCGGGCAGTTTGCCGAAAGCGGCGACCTGCTGTCCGCGGCCTACGCAATCCAACAGACGAACACGCAACGCCGTCTCGACGCGGGCGGTCGGCTGGTGGGGCGAAAGATCGGCCTGACTTCGCTCGCAGTGCAGCGTCAGCTCGGCGTGGACTCGCCCGACTTCGGCGCGCTCTTTGCCGACATGGCGGTTGGCGACGGCGAGGAGATTGCGTGGTCGCGCCTGATGCAACCCAAGGTGGAAGCAGAGATCGCCCTCGTCCTCGAACGCGACCTGGCGCACGAGAAGCACACGGTCGCCGACGTGATCTCGGCAACTGCGTATGCGCTGCCGGCGATCGAGGTCGTCGGCAGCCGCATCGCGAACTGGGACATCCGCCTGGCCGACACGGTGGCGGACAACGCATCGTCCGGCCTGTTCGTGCTCGGCACCCGACCGGTGCGTCTCTCGCGTCTGGATCTGGCTGGTTGCGGCATGGCGATGGAACGGCGTGGCGATCAGGTGTCGGTGGGCGCCGGCGCAGCTTGCCTCGGCAATCCGCTGAACGCCGCGGTGTGGCTGGCCGACACCCTGGCGCGCCTCGGCACGCCGCTCAAGGCCGGCGATGTGTTGATGACCGGCGCGCTCGGGCCGATGGTTGTTGCGCAACCCAATGACGTGTTCAGCGCCTCGATCGAAGGACTCGGTTCCGTCAGCGCAGTGTTCGGCGAAGCGGGAGAAGCACGATGAGCGGCGCGCGAAAGGTGTCGGCCGCCATCATCGGCAGCGGCAACATCGGCACCGACCTGATGATCAAGGCGCTGCGCCACGCAAGCCATCTTTCGATGGACGCGATGGTGGGCATCGATCCGCAATCGGACGGCCTCGCACGTGCGCAGCGGCTGGGACTGGCGGTGACGTCGGACGGCATCGAAGGCCTCCTCGGGCTGCCCTGCTTCGACGACATCGGCATCGTGTTCGATGCGACGAGCGCAGGCGCGCATGTGGCCCACGACGCGCTGCTCCGGCAGCACGGCAAGCAGGTGATCGATCTCACCCCCGCGGCGCTCGGGCCGTACGTGGTTCCGGTCGTGAACCTCGATGCGCATCTGGACGCACCCAACGTGAACATGGTGACCTGCGGCGGCCAGGCGACGATTCCGATCGTCCGTGCGGTCTCGCGGATCGCGCCGGTGCATTACGCTGAGATCGTCGCCTCCATCGCGAGCAAGTCGGCAGGACCGGGCACGCGCGCCAACATCGACGAGTTCACCGAGACGACCTCGAAGGCGATCGTCGAAGTCGGCGGTGCCGCGCGCGGCAAGGCGATCATCGTGCTGAACCCCGCCGAACCGCCGCTGGTCATGCGCGACACCGTGTATTGCCTCGCGGACCTGGGCGCCGACCCGGAAGCCATCGAGGCCTCGGTCGTGCAGATGGTCAAGGAGGTCTCGGCCTACGTGCCGGGCTACCGGCTCAAGCAGCGCACGCAATTCGAGCGCATCGACCAGGGCCTGAAGGTGTCGGTGTTTCTCGAAGTCGAGGGCGCGGCCCACTACCTGCCTGCCTATGCGGGCAATCTCGACATCATGACGAGCGCTGCTCTCGCCACTGGCGAGCGGATGGCCGAGCGCCGTCTGGGTGCGCAGAGGAGGAGCGCATGAAGCGCACGAAGAAGATCTACGTCTCTGACGTGACCCTGCGCGACGGCATGCACGCCGTGCGCCACCAGTACTCGCTCGCGGACGCGGCACGCATCGCCAAGGCACTGGACGAGGCGGGCGTCGACAGCATCGAGGTCGCGCACGGCGACGGATTGAGCGGTTCGAGCTTCAACTACGGCTTCGGTGCGCACAGCGACCTGGAGTGGATCGCGGCCGTGGCCGGCACAGTGCAGCGTGCGAAGGTCGCGACGCTGCTGTTGCCCGGCATCGGCACGCTGCACGACTTGCGCGCAGCCTATGACGCCGGCGCCCGCGTGGTGCGTGTGGCCACCCACTGCACGGAGGCCGACATCTCGCGCCAGCACATCGAGCACGCGCGCAAGCTCGGCATGGACACCGTGGGCTTCCTGATGATGAGCCACATGAACACGCCGCAGGGCCTGGCAGAGCAGGCGCGGCTGATGGAGAGCTACGGTGCCCAGTGCGTCTACGTGGTCGACTCCGGCGGCGCGATGAACATGTACGACGTGGCGGATCGCTTCAAGGCATTGAAGGATGTTCTGAAGCCCGAGACGCAGACCGGCATCCACGCGCACCACAACCTGAGCCTGGGCGTGGCCAACAGCATGGTGGCGCTCGAACATGGTTGCGATCGCGTGGATGCGAGCCTGACCGGCATGGGCGCCGGCGCCGGCAATGCGCCGCTGGAGGTGTTCATCGCGGCGGTGGACAGGATGGGCCTCGATCACGGTTGCGACGTCCGCAAGCTGATCGACGCGGCCGAGGACATCGTGCGACCGCTGCAGGTGCGGCCGGTGCGCGTCGACCGCGAGACGCTGGCACTCGGCTACGCGGGCGTGTATTCGAGCTTCCTGCTGCACAGCGAAGCCGCGGCGAAGCGTTACGGCCTGTCGGCCTTCGACATCCTGGTGGAGCTGGGCAGGCGCCGGATGGTGGGCGGACAGGAAGACATGATCGTCGACGTCGCGCTGGACCTTCTGGCGAAAGCCGGCAAGGAGGCCGCATGAGCCTCATTGACGACGCAGCCGCGCTGCTCGACAGCGCCGCCTTCGGTCGCGAGGCGATCGAGCAGTTTCCCGCGGAGCACTTCACGCTGGCGCAGGCCTACGACATCCAGCGCGCCTCCATCGCGCATCGCATCTCGCGGGGTGAGGTGCTGAAGGGCATCAAGCTCGGCTTCACGAGCCGCGCCAAGATGGTCCAGATGGGCATCGACAGCCTGATCTGGGGGCTGCTCACCGACGGGATGATCGAAGAGGACGGTGGTGTGGTCGACCTCGGCCGCTACATCCATCCGCGTGTCGAACCCGAAGTGTGCTTCCTTACGCGCAGGGCGATCGATGGGCCACTGACTTCGCTCGAAGCGGCGGACTTCATCGAGGCGGTGGCGCCGGCGATGGAGATCATCGATTCGCGCTATCGCAACTTCAGGTTCAGCCTCGAGGACGTGGTGGCGGACAACTGTTCGTCGGCAGGACTGGTGGTGGGCAGCTGGTCGCGCAGTTTCGAAGCGCTGGGCAATGCCGGCGTCCGCCTGCAGTTCGACGGCCGCGATGTGCAGGTGGGCTCCACCCGCGCGATCCTCGGCCAACCGATGCGCTCGATCGTCCAGGCATCTCGCCTGCTGCATGGCGCCGGGATGAGCCTGCCCGCCGGGTCGCTCATCATGGCCGGCGCGGCGACCGCTGCCGAAGCCCTGCAGAGTGGCGTGCATGTCGAATGCCGCATCGGCACCGGCAGCGCATCGCTCGGCAGCGTGGCCTTCGTCGCTTCAGGGGGAGCGGCATGAGCGTTGTCGCAGGCAAGGCCCGGCCGCGCGGGCGGTTTCCGCACGTCAAGCGCGCGGGCGATTTCCTGTTCGTCTCGGGCACGAGTTCGCGGCGGCCGGACAACAGCTTCGTCGGCGTGCAAGTCGACGAGATGGGCGTGACCCAACTCGACATTCGCGCCCAGACACGCGCGGTGATCGAGAACATCCGCGACATCCTGGCCAGCGAAGGCGCCGGTCTTTCCGACCTCGTGGAGACGCAAGTCTTCCTGGTCAACATGAACGACTTCGGTGGCTACAACGAAGCGTGGGCCGAGTACTTCGACTACGACGGGCCAACGCGCACCACCGTGGCAGTCCATCAACTGCCCCATCCCCACCTGCTGATCGAGATCAAGGCCGTGGCCTATCGGCCCTTGGCCGCGAGCAGCTGACATCACCCGAGGAAGCACCATGTACAAGTACGGACCCCCGCTCAACTTCCAACGCTGGCTGGGCGACAACGCCCATCGGCTGAAGCCGCCTGTCGGCAACCAGCAGATCTGGCAGGACAGCGACTTCATGGTCACCGTGGTCGGTGGCCCCAACGGACGCAGCGATTTCCACGACGACCCGGTGGAAGAATTCTTCTACCAGTTCAAGGGCAACGCCCACCTCCTGATGTGGGCGGACGGACGCTACGACCGCGTGGACCTCAAGGAAGGCGACATCTTCCTGATGCCACCTCACACGCTGCACTCGCCCCAGCGGCCGGAAGCCGGAAGCCTCTGCCTGGTCATCGAGCGCCGGCGGCCGAAGGGCGAAGTCGATGCGTTCCAGTGGAGCTGCGCGAACTGCGGCCATGTGATCCAGCGCCACGAGGTGCTGCTGGAGAGCATCGTCAACGACCTGCCACCGCTCTACGAGCGCTTCTATGCGAGCAGTGACGAGGCAAGGCGCTGCAGCCACTGCGGCGAGATCCACCCCGGCCGCGACTACCAGGCCTGGCATCGACGCTACGACGCGGCAAGGAGCGCCGCATGATCGACATCCACTCGCACTTCTTCCCGACGATCAGCCGGGAAGAGGCGCGTGGCGTGCAGGCTGAACGGGCGCCATGGCTGCAGATCGGCGCCGAAAGTCGATCGGGCCAGATCATGGTGGGTGAGCGGCCTTTCCGGCCTGTGCACGACGCACTCTGGGACCCGGACACGCGCGTTCGCGAACTCGACGCAGCGGGCATCGAGCTGCAGATCATCTGCGCCACGCCGGTGATGTTCGGCTACGCGTGGGACGCGCACGCCGCGGCCGAGTGGTCCTCGCGCATGAACGAGAAGGCACTGCAGTTCTGCGCCGCGCATCCGACCCGGCTCAAGGCGATGGCGCAGGTGCCCATGCAGGACATCCGACTTGCGTGCGCGGAGACCGAGCGCGCCATGAAGGCCGGGTGCGTCGGCGTGCAGATCGGCAACCACATCGGCGAGAAGGATCTCGACCATCCGGACATGGTCGACTTCCTGTGCTTCTGCGCCGAGCGGGGAGTGCCTGTCTTCGTTCACCCGTGGGACATGATGGGCAGCGAGGGTCGCATGCGCAAATGGATGCTGCCCTGGCTGGTGGCCATGCCTGCCGAAACGCAGCTGGGCATGCTCTCGCTGATTCTCTCGGGCGCGCTCGAGCGCATTCCCCAGTCGCTGAAGATCTGCTTCGCGCATGGCGGCGGAAGCTTCGCCTACACGCTGGGCCGTGTCGACAACGCATGGAAGCACCGCGACATCGTTCGCCAGGACTGCCCCGAGCTTCCTTCCTCCTATGCGCGGCGTCTCCACACCGACAGCGCCGTGTTCGATGCCGGCGCACTGCGCCTGCTGACCGACGTGCTGGGCCATGACCGCGTGATGCTGGGCACGGACGCGCCCTTTCCTCTTGGCGAGCAGGAGCCCGGCGGGCTGGTGCGCTCATGCGGTTTCCTCGACGGCACGGCCCGCGAGCAGATCTTCCGGTCCAACGCCAAGTCGTTCTTCAACCTCTGAAGAACAAGCACTCCATCAACAACGACGAGGGAACTACCTACCCATGAAAAAGCTGACCATCGCCCTGGCTGTTGCGGCGGCCGCCGGTGCCGCCACGGCGCAATCCTCCGTGACCATCTTCGGTGTCGCGGACGTGGCCGTGAGCCACTACTCAAGCGGGCCTCGCAGCCAGACCGCATTGTCGAGTTCAGGCAACAGCAACAGCCGCCTCGGGTTTCGCGGCACGGAGGATCTGGGGGGCGGCATGAGCGCATCCTTCTGGCTCGAAGCGCCGCTTTCGCTCGACGATGGCAACGGCAGCAGCGGCTTCTCGTTCTCCCGGCGTTCGACGGTCAGCCTTGCAGATCGCTGGGGCGAGATTCGCCTCGGCCGCGACTACACGCCCACCTATTTCAACGACTGGTTCGATCCGTTCGGCGCCGTCGGCGTGGGCACGCACGTCGTGTCGCTGCAGCGCATGAGCAGCACTGCTGCGGGCCGCGCGCCCTTCACCGCCACCCGCGCGGCAAACAACCCGACCTACTTCCGCACGAACAACAGCATTGCCTACTTCCTCCCGCCCAATCTCGGCGGGGTGTATGGGCAAGTGCAGTACGCACTCGATGAACAGTCGGACCCGGGAAACCGCCAGGGTCGCTACTACGGCGGCCGCGTCGGCTATCGCAACGGGCCGGTCAACGTCGCGCTGGCCGCCGGGAAGGTGAATGGCGCCAATCCGGCGACCGCCTCGGTGCCCGATGTCACGAGCGTGAACCTCGGCGGCTCCTACGACCTCGGGCCTGTGATGGTGATGGGCGAGTACTCGCACGAGACCTACGACACCGCGACCACGGAGAACACGAGCAAGGGCTACACGCTGGGCGTGTCGATCCCGGTCGGGGTCGGCGAGATCAAGGCGGCGTATTCGAGTGTGCGGGTCGACTGGCCCGGCCGCCCGGAGGCCAGCAACATCGCGCTGGGCTACGTGCACAACCTGTCGAAGCGCACGGCGCTCTACGCCACTGTCGCGCGCATCCGCAACAAGAACGGCGCCAAGCTGTCCGTCTCCAGTACCGTGCCGGGTGCGGTCAACGAGGACTCCACGGGCTACGACCTCGGCATTCGCCACGCGTTCTGATCGCGTCCACCGCGGGGTGAAACCTATACTGCCGCCGCATGAACATCACCCTGCGGCAGCTCCGCGCATTCGTCGAGGTCGTGCGGTCGGGCGGCTTTACCGCGGCGGCCCGCAAGCTGCACCTGACCCAATCGGCGACGAGCCTCCTGATCCGCGAGCTCGAAACGCAACTGGGCCTGCAACTCGTGGACCGCACCACGCGGCAGATCGCGGTCACCGAGGCCGGCAGCGAACTGCTGCGCAGTGCGGAG
The DNA here is from genome assembly GCF_014192575.1 of Variovorax sp. Sphag1AA. Lineage (GTDB taxonomy): Bacteria > Pseudomonadota > Gammaproteobacteria > Burkholderiales > Burkholderiaceae_C > Variovorax. The sequence goes on from NZ_JACHYC010000008.1 coordinate 313,663, forward strand.
CGCATCCTCGGCGACGTCGAACAGGTCGTGACCAATGCGCAGGATCTGGTGTCGCGCCGGCGCGGCCGGGTCACCATCGCGGCCACGCCGTTCCTGTCGGCGACCTACCTGCCGCGCGTGATCGCCAGCTTCCAGGAGCGCTACCCCGGCGTCACGGTGCACCTGGCCGATCTGCCGACGGACCAGATCGTGCGAATGGTCCAGTCGGGCGACGCTGACTTCGGCCTCGGCGTCTTTCCCCAGCTGGATGCAGACTTGCAGCGTGTTCCGATGCTGAAGCACCGCATGGGCGTCATGGTGCCCGCCACCTGGCCGCTCGCGCGACGGCGAAAGGACGTCACATGGGCCGATCTCCAGCAGCTGCCCATGATCGCGATGTCACACCACAGCGGCTATCGCGCACTGGTCGATCCCTATCTGCATGAGACGGGCGTCGCCATCACCCCGCGCTTCGAGGTCGGGCACATCGGAACCGCCGTGGGCCTGGCCGAAGCAGGACTGGGCGTGACGGTGGTGCCGGCCTATGTGGGGCAGTTGATGCGATCGAGCCGAGTGCGCTTTCGGGTGTTGCACAAGCCCGTGGTCTACCGACAGATCGAACTGGCGATTCGCGCTGCGCGTTCGCTGTCCCCTGGTGCGACGGCATTTCGTGAGTGCCTTGAAGAGCACTGCAAGCGATTGGTTTGACGAAGGGGTTCCGAAGCCCACGGGCTCATTGGGCGACGCTAAATCCTCAAACCTGTGCCAAAACGCACTGCGCATCGCGATGCGCCTTTCTAAGCTCGCTGTTTTTCCAATACGACTCAGGAATATCGACAGTGAAGAAGCTTTCTCTTGCCAGCGCCAACGGCCCCGTTGGCATCCTCGCGCCAGACACCTCCGCCCGACTCGAAGATGCCGGCAAGTTGCTGCTCCGCGTCGCCGTGGCATTTCTGGTGCTGCTTCACGGGATCGACAAGTTGTCCACCGGCCCCGGCTTCGTCGTGACGATGCTGGAACGCGCCGGCCTGCCGGGCGCGCTTGGCTATCTCGTCTACATCGGTGAAGTGATCGCTCCGGTGATGATGATCATCGGTCTCGGTACGCGCGCAGCCGCAGCCGTTGTGTCTTTCAACATGCTGGTGGCCTTCGCCCTCGTGCATATGGGCAGCCTGTTCTCCCTTACGAAGCAAGGCGGCTGGGCGCTCGAACTGCAGGGTCTCTATCTGTTCGGCGCACTGGCCGTGATGTTGCTGGGCGCCGGGAGCCTGAGTGCCGGAGGCAAGACAGGCCGCTTCAACTGAGCCCGCGACACTAGCCCGCGACACTAGCCCGCGCCCTCCCGCGCAGGCGCCGCTTGCGCGGTGAGGCGCGCCATGTCCGCGATCACCAGCGCGTTCAGCTCCTTGATGAGGATGCCGCTGCGTACCAGCGCGTTGAGTTCGCGCGTGACCTGTTCGCGCGTCGTGCTGATCTGGCTGGCCAGCGCGGCATGCCGCGGCGCCGGCGCGAGCCTCGCGACGTTGTCCGTCACGCCTGCCAGCCGGGCCAGCCGGACCAATTCGAGGTGCAGGCGACCCTGCACGCCCAGCGTGCTCACATCGACCACGCGCTCCGTCAGTTGGCGCACCAGCAAGGCGAGCCGCTTCATCATGCGTTCCGCGAGCTGAGGCTCCGCGCGCAAGAGCTTCAGGAAAGTGTTGCGGTCGAGGCTCGCGACCACGCTTGCTTCGAGCGTCATGACGTCCGCGGAACGGGGCAGCCCGTCGATCGCGGCAAGGTCGCCGATCACAGCGCCTGCAACGCAATCGCGGAAGGTCACCTGGCGGCCCTGCACCGAATAGGTCGTCACGCGCACCGAGCCCGAGACCAGGAAGTACACCTCCTGGCGGTCATCGTCGCGTGCCATGAGGAGCTGTTGCGCATCGATGGTCTTCCAGACACATTGCCTGGCCACCGCATCGAGACGCTCCTCGGGCAGGTCCTGGAGCAGGGATATGCGGCGCAGCGCGAGGGTGGAGCGATCGGTATCGGTCATGAACATGCGGGAAGGGTCAGGCTTATGCTCGAACCCCTTCTGAGCGTATTCATGGACGGCCGTTCCCGCTTTCTGTCGACATTTCCTTCCAGGCGCGATCTGCGATGGACGAGCGGGCTCGTCCTGATGGCCTATGCCGCCCTGCACCTCACCAACCACGCGCTGGGGCTGGTGTCGCTCGGAACCGCCGAGACGGTACTGGGCGGATTTCGCGCGTTCTGGCACAGCGCGCCGGGAACGGTCCTGCTGTACGGGGCCGCCATCACGCACATCACCCTGGCAGCCATCGCACTGTGGGAACGCCGCAGCTTGCGCATGCCGTTCATCGAAGCGCTGCGGCTGGTGCTGGGTTTCTCGCTGCCGCTTCTTCTTGCCAGCCATCTGACGGCGATGCGATGGGCCTATGAAGTCTTCGGGATCGATGGCTCCTATGCACGTGTCGTGGGCGGCCTCTGGACTCCCGCGGGTGCGAGCTTCCAGCTGTCCATGCTGGTTGCCGTGTGGCTGCATGGCTGCCTTGGCCTGCACCTCGCATTGCGCGCGCGGGCGGGCTATCGCCGCACCTTCTACCTGTGGTTTGCGCTGGCGGTGCTGTTGCCGGTCCTGGCTGCTCTCGGCTTCCTTTCGATGGGGCGTGAACTGCAATGGATCGGGCTGCGACCGGAGTCGGCGCGATCGCTCTCGCTCGCCCAGTCGACGGCCATCGATGCCGCGCGAGAGCGCTTTGCATGGATCTATGGCGCGGCGCTGCTGGCGCTGCTTGCGGCCCGTCAGCTTTACCATGCGTTCGTCGCCCGAGGCGCCGGCCGAACCTGGGTCACTCTCCGCTACCCGGATCGCGAGATACGGGTACCGCGGGGCTGGACCGTGCTCGAAGCGAGCCGCGCGCACGGCATCGCACACATGTCGAGCTGCGGCGGGCGAGCACGCTGCTCGACCTGCCGCATCCGCGTGAGCGGGCCCGCGGAACACATCGGCGACGCCGGACGGGAAGAGCTGCACACGCTCGCCCGTGTGAATGCTCCTGCCGATGTCCGCCTTGCCTGCCAGCTGCGTCCGCAGGGCGACCTGACCGTCACGCCCCTGTTCGCCGCTCCGTCGGGAATTCGTCGCGGGATTCCGGCGTCGCACTCGCGTTCGGAACGCGACGTTGCCATCCTCTTCGTCGACCTGCGGCGGTGGTCCGGGCTTTCCGAGCGGCAGTGGCCCGCCGACCTCACCTACGTCCTCGACCACTACTTCGCGATCGTCGGCGAGGCGGTTCGCGAGAGTGGCGGCTTGCCGAACCAGTTCATCGGCGACAGCGTCATGGCCATCTTCGGCCTCGATGTCGACCTGCAGACAGCCTGTCGCCAGGCCCTCAGCGCGACCGAGTTGATCAGCCGACGGCTGGACGAATGGCGCATCGGCTTCGAGAGCCAGTTCGGCAATCGGCTGGACTTCGGCATGGGCCTGCATGCCGGGCGTGCTGCCGTCGGCGAGGTCGGCTACATGGATACGACGACCTTCACCGCCGTCGGCGAAGTGGTGAACACCGCGAGCCGGCTGCAGGACTATTCGAAGCATGCCGCCGCACGGCTGGTCGTATCGCTCTTTGCCGCGGAACAGGCCGGCGCGGCGCAGGCGCTGGGCGTGGCCGAGGTCATCAGCGTCAGGGGCCGGTCGGAGCCATTGGAGGTGCTCTGCGTACCAGTCATCGGTTCATATGACGCGACGAGAACGCAACTCGCCTAGTCTTGCGGGGAAGCTGAATCCCCGGAACCTATGACCTTGCTCACCGTCCCCACCTCCTTGCCAGCAGACTCGATGATCGCGTGGCTCTACATCCTGACCAACGCCGCGCGCGTCGTCACCTATGTGCCCCAATTGATGGCGGTCTGGCGCAGCACGGACGGCGCACGCGACATTTCCCTGCTGACCTGGGGATCATGGGTCGTGGCCAACGCCACCGCCGTGGCCTACGGTTCCATCGTCATCCACGACTTGTTCTTCACGTCCATCGCCATGCTCAATCTCGTGTGCTGTGCGGCGGTGACCGTGGTGGGCGCGCAGCGCCGGAGAGCGCTCGCGCTTCGCGCATCAACCGCACCCGCCCGTCCCCGCATTCCACTGTTCGGCGAGATAGTCCACAAATGAGGCGATGCGCGCGGTCAGCGCTGTATTGCGGTAGTACACCGCGTTGATCGGCTGCCGGACATCCAGCGTGCGGGCTGCGAACAGCGGCACGAGTTTCCCTTCGGCCCGATCGCGATGCGTCATGTAGTCCGCGAGGCAAGCGATGCCCACGCCTTCGAGCGCCAGCTTCCGCAGCGTCTCGCCGCTGGATGCGGCAACGTCAGGCTTGATGTGCAAGGGCAGCTTGTCCTTGTCCGCCAGCGGCCATTCATTGAGAGATGCGGGCTGCGTGAAGCCCAGCAGGCAATGCCGGCGCAGGTCTGCAACGGTGCGTGGCCGCCCCACCCGTTCGAGGTAGTCCGGTGAAGCCAGCACGCGCAGGCGGCTGCTGCCGATGGGCCGCGCGTGCAGGGTCGAATCCTTGAGGCGCCCGATGCGGATCGCGACGTCGGTGCGATGTTCCAGCAGGTCGATGAGGCCGTCGTTGCTGTTGAGTTCCAGCACCACTTCCGGATAGCGCGCCCGGTAGCCGGCCACCAGCGGCACCACCGCATGCAGCATGAAGGGTGAGGCCGCATCGACCCGCAGGCGCCCTGCAGGCCGCTCGCGGCGCATCGCCATGTCTTCCTCTGCTGCATCCACGCTGGCCAGAATCTGGCGCGCCCGTGCGAGAAAGGCCTCGCCCTCGTCGGTCAGCTCCAGGCGCCTCGTGGTGCGGCGCAGGAGGGTGGCCTGCAGCTTTTCTTCCAGCCGCGCGAGAGTGCGGCTGACGGCCGAGACGGTCATGCCAAGCTGCTCGGCGGCCCGCGAGAGGGCGCCGGTGTCCACTACCGACACCAGCGCCTGAAGTTCATCGAGGGTGGTCTTCATTGTTGATTTCAGATCAAATGTGTTTGCTTTATAGGTGACTTTTTCTCAATGGCGAAAACCGCGAGACTCGCTGCTTTACCGGAGTTCCCATGAGCATTCCCTCTTTCGGCCTCGGCACCTTCCGCCTGAAAGGCCAGACCGTCATCGATTCCGTGCGCAATGCGCTGGATGTCGGCTACCGCGCGATCGACACCGCCCAGATCTATGGCAACGAGGCCGACATCGGCCAGGCGATTGCCGAATCCGGCGTGCCGCGCTCGTCGCTGTTCCTCACCACCAAGATCTGGATCGACAACCTCTCACCGGCCAAGTTGATTCCGAGCCTGCGCGAAAGCCTCGCGAAGCTGCGCACCGACCATGTGGACCTGACCCTGATCCACTGGCCCTCGCCCGGCGGCGCGGTGCCGCTGGCCGAGACGCTGCAGGCCCTGTCTGAAGCAAAGGCCCAGGGCCTGACCCGGCAGATCGGCGTGTCGAACTTCACCATCCCGCTGCTGCGCGAAGCGATCGCGCTGGCCGGGCGCGAGCAGATTGCTACCAACCAGGTCGAGATCAGCCCCTACCTGCAGAACCGCAAGCTCGCCGCCTTCGCGCGCGAACAAGGTGTTCACCTCACCTCGTACATGACGCTCGCCTACGGCAAGGCGGTGCAAGACCCGGTGCTGAAGACCATCGCCGAACGCCACAAGGCCACGCCTGCGCAGGTCGCCCTGGCCTGGGCACTGCAACAGGGCTATTCGGTCATCCCTTCCTCGACGCGGCGCGAGAACCTGCAGAGCAACCTGAAGGCTGCGGAACTCCGTCTCAGCGACGAAGACATGGCCGCCATCGCCGCGCTGGATCGAAACGAGCGCCTCGCGAGCCCCGAAGGCATCGCGCCGCAGTGGGACTGATCGCGCACTGACGCACCCCCATGGACCTCAAGCGCCTGCAACTGCTGGTGGACATCGTCGAGGCGGGCAGCCTGAGCAAGGTCTGCGCGTCGCGCGGCATTGCCCAGTCCGCGCTGAGCAAGCACATCGCGGCACTGGAAGACGAGTTCGGCGCCAAGCTCTTCTACCGCACCGGGCGCGGCGTGGTGCTGACCGAGTTCGGCCAGTCGATCATGCCGAGGGTGCGCGCGCTGCTCAGCGAGTTCGAGCAACTGAAGAGCGACATCCGCGACCGCTCCGATGTGCCCAGCGGGCCTGTGCGGCTCGCGGTGCAGGCGTCGATCACGCACACGCTGGTGGGTCCGCTCTTCCAGCGCGTGCGGGCCGACTTCCCGAAGATCGACCTGCGGCTGATGGAAGGCTTCGCAGGCAACATCGAGGACGCGCTCGCCACCGGCCGCGCCGACGTCGGCGTGTTCTCGCGCTACGGGGACAACATCCACAAGACCGACGAGCCGCTGGTCACCAACGAGCTGTACCTCGTCGGCCGCGCAGGTGATCCGCAAGTGTCGAAACCGGAATGCCGCTTCGCCGATGCATCGCGCCTGCCCCTCGTGCTGCCGGGCGCGCCCGACGGCTTGTACATGATGCTGCTGGATGCAGCCCGCAAGGCGGACGTATCGCTGAACACCGAGATCGAGGTCGATTCGCTCACTGCGATGCGCGAGATCGTGGCGAGCGGCGCCGCCTACAGCTTTCTGACGCGGCAGGCGGTGGAGGTCGACATGAAGCTCGGCCGCATCGCCATCAGCCGCATCGTCGACCCCGAGCTGACCCGCACGCTGGTGCTCGCGACCAGTGCACAGCGGCCGCTGACGCAGGCCAGCCGCACGGTCATCGACCTCATACGGAAGCTGACGCGCGCCGGTTGAGCAGGTCGAGCGCCACGTCGACGATCATGTCCTCCTGGCCGCCCACCATCCGCCGCTTGCCGAGCTCGACGAGGATGTCGACCGCGGGAATGCCGTACTTGGCCGCGGCCACTTCCGAGTGCCTCAGGAAGCTCGAATACACACCCGCATAGCCCAGCGCCAGCGTTTCGCGATCGACCCGCACCGGGCGGTCCTGCAAGGGCCGCACGATGTCCTCGGCCGCATTCATCAGCGCGAACAGGTCGCAACCGTGGTTCCAGCCGAGCCGGTCCGCGGCGGCGATGAACACCTCCAGCGGCGCGTTGCCGGCGCCCGCGCCCATGCCGGCGAGGCTGGCATCGACACGGTCGCAACCCTCTTCCACCGCCACGATCGAGTTCGCCACGCCCAGCGAGAGGTTGTGGTGCGCGTGGATGCCGATCTGCGTCTCTGCACGAAGCGTGTCGCGGAAAGCGCGGATGCGATGGCGCACGTCTTCCATGCCAAGTGCCCCACCGGAGTCGACCACGTAGCAGCAGGTCGCACCGTAGCTCTCCATGAGCCGCGCCTGCTCGGCCAGCTTCTGAGGCGTGGTCATGTGGCTCATCATCAGGAAGCCCACCGCCTCCATGCCGAGCTGGCGCGCGGTCTCGATGTGCTGCCGGCTGACATCGGCCTCGGTGCAATGCGTGGCGACGCGCACGATGCGCGCACCTGCCGCATGCGCTTCCTTCAGGTCGTGCACCGTGCCGATGCCCGGAAGCAGCAGCGTGGTGATCTTCGCGTGCTTCACCGACTCGGCGGCAGCTTCGATCCACGCCACGTCGGTGTGCGCGCCGAATCCGTAGTTGAAGCTCGATCCACGCAGGCCGTCGCCATGCGCGACCTCGATCGAGTCCACGCCGGCCGCGTCCAGCGCCTTCGCGATGGTGCGGACCTGTTCGATGCTGTACTGGTGACGGATCGCATGGCTGCCGTCGCGCAGCGTCACGTCCGAAACATAGATCTTCTTGCCGTTCACGTTCGTCTCCTTCAGAGGGCGGGCTCGGCCGCCTGGGACATTCCCGAGTTGATTCGTTCGGCGATGCGCTCGGCGGTCGAGAGCGCGGCACTGGTCATGATGTCCAGGTTACCCGCGTACGACGGCAAGTAGTGGGCTGCGCCCTCCACTTCCAGCAGCACCGTGGTCTTCAGGCCATCGACAAGGCCAATGCCCGGGATGTTCAGGCCCTGCACGCGATCGAACTGCACGTCCTGCTTCAGCCGATAGCCGGGCACGTAGCGCTGCACGGCGTCGACCATCTTCTTCACCGATTCGGCGATCAGCGACTCGCTGGCGATCTCGCTCAGCGTGTAGACGGTGTCGCGCATCATCAACGGCGGCTCCGCCGGATTGAGCACGATGATCGCCTTGCCGCTTTCCGCACCGCCCACCGTTTGAATGGCTCTGGAGGTGGTTTCGGTGAACTCGTCGATGTTGGCCCGCGTGCCCGGGCCCGCCGAGCGGCTCGAAATGCTCGCGACGATTTCCGCATAGCGCACCTTCGCCACGCGCGAGACAGCGGCGACGATCGGGATCGTTGCCTGCCCGCCGCAGGTCACCATGTTGACGTTGAGCTCGTCCAGGCATTCGTCCCCGTTGACGACCGGCACGCAGTACGGGCCGATGGCCGCGGGCGTCAGGTCGACCATGCGCAGATCGGCCTTGCGTTCGCGCAGGTAGCGGTCATTGAAGACGTGCGCCGATGCACTGGTGGCATCGAACACGAGCTCGATGTCGCCGAACGCAGCCAGCCGCGCGAGGCCCTCGACGCCCTCATGCGTCGTCGCGACACCGAGGCGCTGCGCTCTTGCAAGGCCTTCAGAGGCCGCGTCGATCCCGACCATCGCGGCAAGCTCCACATGCTTGCCGTGCCGCAGGATCTTGATCATGAGATCGGTGCCGATATTGCCGCTGCCGATGATCGCGGCCTTGGTCTTCTTGCTGGACATTGGGGTGTTCCTCATTCAAGCCGCAGCGAACGCCGTCTTCACGGCGCCCAGTCCGGCAATGGTGGTGTCGATGACGTCGCCGGGCGAGACCGCGACCATCGGGCCGAGCGCACCGGTCATGATCACGTCGCCGGCCTGCAGCGGACGACCGACCTCGGCCATCTTGCGGGCGAGCCACAGCGCCGCATTGAGCGGGTGCCCGAGGCACGCTGCTCCTACGCCGAGCGAGACGACCTCGCCCTTGCGCTCCATGAGCATCCCGCAGGTGCGCAGGTCCACTTCCGAGAGCTTCTTCGGCGAAGTGCCCAATGCATAGAGGCCCGACGAAGCGTTGTCCGCGATGGTGTCGAGCAGACGGATGTCCCAGTCGCGGATGCGGCTGCCGACGATCTCGACCGCCGGCAGCACATAGGCCACGGCAGACATCAGTTGCGACAGCGTGATCTGCTCGCCCTTCAAGTCGCGTTCGAGCACCACTGCCACTTCGGCTTCGACCTTCGGCTGCGGCACGCGGCCGACGGCGATGGCCTCGTCCGGCGCAAGCTCCATGTCGGCAAACAGCATGCCGAAGTCCGGCGCATCGACGCCGAGTTGCTGCTGCACCGACTTCGAGGTGAGGCCGATCTTGCGGCCGGTGAGACGGCGGCCGGATTCGAGATGGAAGGCGGTGTTGAGATCCTGCACTGCATAGGCGCCGTCCACACCCATCGCAGCCAACTCGTCGCGCAGCGGTGAAATCGGCCGGCCTTCCTGCGCCGCAGTTCGCAGCGCGGCAGCCATGCGTTCGATCGTCGATGTGTTCATGCGAGCCTCACAGCGCCGGTGTCAGATGGAGGGGATTCGAGAACACCGGAGTCCACGGCTTCATGACGACCTTGCGGAACAGCGATGCCTTGGCGAACGGATCGTTGGCGGCCAGCTTCGTGGCCTCGTCCTCGTTGGGAACGTCGTAGACGAACAGCGCACCGCTGCCGTCCGCGAACGGGCCGGCCAGCACCAGCCGCCCCTGCTGCAGCAGATCCTGCAGATAGGCCCGGTGCGCGGGCCGCGTTGCCGCGATCCGCTCGGGCTCGCGGTTGTATTCGACGAAGGCTGTGAATTTCATGGGAGCGTTACCTGTTGAGAAAACCGATGGAGATCCACGGCACCGCCGCCACCAGCACCGTGCCGATGAACAGCGAAGCCATGTAGAGCCAGATGTGCCGCACGCCTTCGCTCGGGCTGGTGCGGCTGATCGCGCAGGCTGCGTAGTAGCCCACGCCGAAAGGCGGCGCGAAGAGGCCGATGCCCATCGCCAGCACGACCACCATCGCGTAGTGAACGTCGTGGATGCCGAGCTGGCGCGCGATCGGGAACAGCAGCGGCCCGAAGAGCACGATGGCGGGTATGCCTTCGAGCACACTGCCCAGAAGGACGAAGGCCAGGATCGAGACCGCCATGAAGCCGATCGCGCCTCCCGGCAGCGCTGCCATCGCGGCCGCGAGGTCGCTCGAGAAGCCGGACTGCGTCAGCGCCCAGGCCATGCCGGTCGCCGTGCCGATGATGAGCAGGATCGCGCCGGACAGCGCCGCCGTTTCGATCAATGCCGGCCACACGCGGCGGAGGTCGAACTTGCGATACACAAGCAGGCCTGCCAAAACCGCGTAGACGATGCCGATGGTCGAGACCTCGGTCGCGGTCGCGACGCCCTCCACCACAGCGGCGCGGATCACGAAAGGCAGTGCGAGTGCCGGCAGCGCGACGACGAAGCTCTTGCCCACGGTGCGCCACTGCACCCGTGCCACGGTCGGCCCGCCAGCCTTTCGGGCGCGCCACCACACCACGAGACCGAGCATGGCCGCGAGCACCACGCCCGGAAGCAATCCACCAGTGAACAGATCCGCGATCGAGATCCCCATCACCGAGCCGATCGTGATGAGCACCAGGCTCGGCGGGATGGTCTCGGTCTGCGCACCGGTCGCGGACAGAAGCGCGACCATCTCGCCGTCCTTCGCGCCGCGCTCCTTCATCTCGGGGAAGAGCACCGGCGCCACCGCAGCCATGTCGGCCGCCTTGGAACCCGAGATGCCCGACACGAGGTACATCGCGCCGATCAGCACGTACGAGAGGCCGCCGCGCACATGCCCCAGCAGGTTGGCGAGAAACTGCACCATCGCCCGCGCCATCGACGTCATCTCGATCAGCACGCCGAGGAACACGAAGAGCGGCACTGAAAGAAGGATCAGGTGCGACATGCCTTCATCCATGCGACCGACGATCACCATGGTCGGCGTCGACGTGGTCAGCGCGAGATACCCGAAGGTGGCAAGGCCGAACGAGAACGCGATCGGCACGCCGGCAAACACCAGCAACCCGACGATCACCACGAAGAACACCAGCAGGTTTGCATTGCCGAGCCCCTGCAGCATGGGCTGCAGCGCTACCAGCCCGCCCACGATCGCGCCGCAGACGAGCACCGCGGCCAGCGCCATGCGGCGGCTGGACGTGGCGAGCAGCCGCACCACGCTCATCAGCAGGATCAACCCGATGCCGACCGGCAGCGCCGCCGCGCGCCAGGCGTTGGAGATATCGAGTGCGGGCATGGTGACCATGGCTTCTTCGCTCGCGAACTCGAACGCCGGATGCGCCACCAGGGCAAGCCAGGTCATCGCAGCGACAGTCGCGACGAGTTCGAGGAAGTTGCGCGTGGCCGGCTGCGCCTTGTCCACCAGGGCAGTCATCCGCATGTGGCTGCCACGCCTGAACGCGACCGCGGCACCGAACATGATGAGCCAGATGAAGAGGAGCGATGCCAGTTCGTCGGCCCACACCAGCGGGCTGTGCAGCAGGTAGCGGCTGACGACGCCGCTGAAGAGCACGACGATTTCCGCGAGCACGAGCAGGGCCGCCGGCACTTCGCACAGCATGCCCAGCGCCTTGTCGGCCAGTTGAAGAACCCCCGCGGGCGCGCCCGCTTCAGGCGTATCGACGAGCCGCCGATGAATCTCGACCGCATGCGTAGACATGGCCGCGCTCCTTCACTGCGGCTGCGGCAGGCCGAGGACGTTGGCCTGGATTTCCGGATCGACGAAGCGCTCCAGCCGCTCCGGGTGCACGACCACCGTGACTTCGCACGAGCCGGTGCCGACCGTGAGCCCCAGCAGATGACCGCCCGCGCCGTTGAAGGTACCGTCGGTCACCGTGCCGTGCGCATGGATCGAGGGCTTGCCCTCCTTCCACGCGATCGAGCCCGTCATGTTCGCCATCTCGACATTGCGGAAGGTCTTGGGGTCGAACTGCTTGCGGGCGAAGTCGTAGAAGCCGAAGGTGGCTTCCGACATGAAGCCGATGCCGGTGAAGCTGGCGCTCGGGATCTTCTCCGCCTGCGCGAGCTGCTCGAGGTTTTGCAGGACGTTGTCGCCCCGGCGAAGCACCATGAGGTAGCCGGTAGGCGTCTTCATGTACTTGCCCTTGAGGTCTTGCGCCACTGCAGCCGGCGTGACCGAAGTGATGGCCAAGGCCAAAGCGCCGAAGGTTGCGAGTCGAACGAATGCTTTCATGATGTCTCCTTAAAAGTCGTGAGTGAGTTCTGCCGCGGTCGCCGGCACGGAGCCGGAGACCGAATCGATCACTTGAGGAAATGGATGAAGAGGGCTACGCGAGTTGGCCCGCGTACTTCTCGAGCAGGGCCCAGGTTTCCGCCGGGAACTTCTTCTTCCAGTCGCTGTAGAAGCCCGCCTTGCTCAGGTAGGCGCGGAAGCCGTCGAGCTCGGGCTGGTTGAACACCATGCCGCGGCCCTTGAGCTCATCGCGCAGGCGAGTGTTCAGCGCATCGACCGCCTGGCGCTGCTTGACGGCGTAGGCATCGAAGGTCGTCGATGCGATCTGGCGCAGGTCCTCGGGCAGCGCATTCCAGGTGCGGAGGTTGCCGACGAGCCAGAAGCCGTCCCACACATGCGAGGTCAGCGAGCAGTACTTCTGCACCTCGTAGAGCCGCTGCGTCTCCAGGATGGTCAGTGGGTTCTCCTGGCCGTCGACCACACGGGTCTGCAGCGCGGTGTAGGTCTCCGCCATGTTGATGCCGGCCGGCGCGGCGCCAAAGGCCTTGAACAGCGAAGTGAGCGCGGGACTGAGCGGCACGCGGATCTTGAAGCCGCTCAGGTCCTGCGGCGACTGGATCTGCCGGCTGCTGCTGGTCACCTGGCGGAAGCCGTGGTCCCAGATCTTCGACTGGGGAATCAGGTTGACCTTCGCGAAGGCGGCACGGATGTGCGCGCCGAGATCGCCGTCCATCGCTTTCCAGACATGGTCGTAGCTCGGGAATGCGAATCCGACGCCGCTGATCGATGCCGCCGGCACCAGCGTGCCCCAGATGAGGCCCGCGGTACTCACGAAGTCGATCGCACCCGAACGCACCTGCGAGATCATGTCGGTGTCGCTGCCCAACTGGCTGTTGGGGAACACCTGGATATTGAGCCTGCCACTGGACGCGCGGCCGATCTCGGCGGCGGCCGCCGTCAGGTTCGCGGTAGTCGGATGGGTGGGCGCCAGCGCGATGCCCAGCTTGTAGTTGAAGGTCTGCCCCGCCGAGCGCGCCGGTGTACTCAGCATCAACGCCGGCGCCGCTGTCGCGGCCGCGATGGCAACACCTCGCCCGAGCACCAGGCGGCGCCCTTTATCGAATCCACTCATGATTTGTCTCCTGTCGTTGGTCTCTTGCCGGTCTCTTGTGCGTTCTTCTCTCGGACTAGACAGTCGCCGTCTTGCGGTTGCTGAGGTACTTCGAGAAGCTCCTCGCGCCGTCCCAGTCCTGGATCAGCGTCAGCCGCCGCTTGAGGAAGAGTCCGTCGGCCACGCGCTCAGCGAAAGCCTCGAAGGTCTCAGTCGGGTCGTCGATCTCGAAGACGAAGTACACCTTCGCCTCTTCGTTCGAAAGCCATGGGCCCGCCAGCAGCTTGAGGTCGCCGGGCAGGTTGTGCGGCTTCACGCCGACGCGCAGCTTGCCGAGGAAATCGACGACGCCTTGCATCGTCCGGGGCGACATGTCGCGCAGCCACACTTCGTTGAAGAACTTGGGCATTTCGGTTTCTCCTTGTCTCTGTTTGGTGTTCAGGCCGTCGTCACGCGATCGGTGTAGGCCTTCATCTGGTCCCACCCGGAAAGCAGCGTGAGCTTGCGTCGGGCGAAGAGCCCACTCACCACACGCTCGGCGTAGGCATCGAACATGGTCGACGGGTCGTCGATCTCGAAGATGAACATCACCTTCGCCTCCTCCGCCGAGAGCCACGGGCCCGCGACCATGCGCAGGTCGGGCGGAAGGTTGTCGGGCTTGGTGCCGACACTCAGATTGCCGAAGAAGGCCACCGCCTCCTCCATGACCTCGGGCTTGATGTCCCCGAGCCAGACTTCGTTGAGAAACAAAGGCATCGCTGTCTCCTGATCTGTTTTCGTGTCGCACCCTGCGACGCGATGGCGCAAGAGTAGGAAATGGCGGCGATGCGTCATAGACTCAAAACGAGATATCAGCCTTTCCGCACCCAGGAGACGATCCAATGACCGCACCCGACGCCACCCGCTTCATGGCCACCGACAGCGGCTACCTCATGGTGCTTCGCCAGGGGGACGACGTCTTCGCGAACCTGGTCGACCTGACGCGGAGCATGAACATCCCGAGCGCGAGCCTCGTCGGCCTCGGCTTCGGCCATGCAACCTTCGGCTTCTGGGATGCGCAGCAGCGCAGGTTCAACCCGCGCCGCTTCGACAACGTCGAGATCGGCAGCCTCGTCGGAAGCCTCGCCTGGAAGGACGGCGAGCCCCTGCCCCATCTGCATGCGGTGGCTTGCGACAGCAGCTTCGCCGCGCACGGCGGGCATTTGCTGGCGCTGGAAGTCGGCACGGGTTCAATGGAACTCGCGATCACGGTGCATCGGCACCGTCTTGAGCGCCGCACCGATGCATCTACTGGCGCAAATGTGCTGGACCTGTGCGGGGCCGCACTCGGCAGTGGCTTCGAGGCATCCACATGAACGCCAACGTTGCGGATCAAGCGAACGTCTCCGCAAACTTCTTTGCGGAGTTGCCCCTGCTCGAGAGTGCGAGGAATACCTTCGACCCGCACCAATACCGGCCTGCGCCTGATGACTGGGCGCTCGTGGTGACCGATGTCGTCGATTCCACCGTCGCCGTCGAAAAGGGGCTTCACAAGTCGGTGAACTTCGTGGCCGCCATGGGCATCGCGGGTCTACGCAACCTTTGCGCGCCTCTCCGAATTCCGTTTCTTTTCGGCGGGGATGGCGCGGTCGTGCTCGTTCCTCCGACAAAGATCGAGGAGGCCCGTGTCGAGCTTGCACGCGTTCGGCGGCAGGCTGCGCGAGACTTCGGCCTCAGTTTGCGCGTGGGCCTGGTATCGGTGGAGATCTTGCGACGCTTTGGGTGCGACGTTCGGGTTGGCAGGTTCGAGCCGACGCCCGGAAACAGCTTCGGCGTGTTCCTGGGTGGCGGCGTCGGACTGCTCGACGCTGCCGTGAAGGGACGCGGGAACAGCGAACTGACCCAGCTTTGCGTCATCCCGGAAGCGCTGGACGACGGGCAGCCAGTCAACCTCGAAGGCTTGTCGTGTCGCTGGGACACGCTGCATTCGAGCCGCGGAACGATCCTGACGTTGATCGTTTGCGGGTCGGATGATCTTGGCGCGATACACGCCGAGATCATGCGGATTGCCGGTCCGGAGACGCAGGCGAACCCTGTCAGCCTGGCCACCTTGCGGGCGCGCTGGCCGCCTAAAGGTTTCATGTTGGAGGCACGGGCGCGCCGCCGCGGCGGCTCCCTGATTGCATGGACCGCGCGCGTGCTGGCGGAGACGCTCCTGGCCCGCCTTGTGCTGGCTCGCGGCAAGCCGATCGGAAACTTTGACCCGGAACGCTATCGCCGCGAGATCGTCACGAACACCGATTTCTGCAAGCACGACGAGACGCTCTGTCTGGTGATCGACTGCCCGAATGCCTGCGTCGGTGACGTTCAACGCTATCTGTCCGAAAGGGCGCAGGCGGGTGGCCTGCGTTACGGGATGCACTGCTCGGATACCGCGCTGATGACGTGCCTGGTGTTGTCGCCCTCCGACAGTCTTCACGTGCATTTCGTGGATGGCGGTGGGGGTGGTTACACGAGCGCTTCAAAGGGCTTGAAGGGACGCGCAAAGGTCTGATCTGGCGCGCGCTACCCTGGATCGCGATGTCGCAAGGTGAAGAGCCCCACATCGACGCGACCAGCGCGAAAGCCGGCTTCGCAATAGCAGAGGTAGTACTCCCAGAGCCTGCGAAATCGCGCATCGAACCCCATTGCTTCGATCGCTGGCCAGGCATGGATGAAACGCTGCCGCCAATGCACGAGCGTCGTCGCGTAGCTCTCTCCGAACGACTCCACCCGCTCGATTGCAAAGCCCGCACGCAGGGCCTGCGCTTGCAGAGCGCCCCATGATGGGAGCATGCCCCCTGGGAAGATCAGCCGCTGGATGAAGTCGGCGCTCTCGCGGTAGTGCGCGAACTGCGTGTCGTCGATAGTGATGACCTGCAGCACCGCGAGGCCAGCCGGCTTTAATCGCCGGCGCAGCGTGTCGAAATAGCCGGGCCAGAAGTGCTCGCCGACCGCCTCCAGCATTTCGACGGAAACAATGCGGTCGTAGGTCCCGCGCACATCGCGATAGTCCTGCAACCGCAAGTCCAACAGTGACTGCACGCCCTCTTTGGTGGCACGCAGTCGGGCGTGCGCGAGTTGTTCGGTTGAAAGCGTCAGCCCGGTCACGTGCGCTCGGCGATCCCGTGCGAGTGCGACTGCCAGCGCGCCCCAGCCGCATCCGATCTCCAGCACGGAGGCGTCCGCTGGGAGATCCAGCAGTTCGACGATGCGCGCAAGCTTGTTCGCCTGGGCCTCCTCGAGCGATTCGGCGCCGGAGCGCCACAGCGCGCTGGAATAGATCAGCTCGGGATCGAGCCACTGCGCATAGAACTCGTTGCCCAGGTCGTAGTGGAAGGAAATGTTCTCGCGGCTTCCCCGACGCGTATTGCGGCGCATGAGATGCCGCAGGCGATCGATGCCACGCATCGCCTTCGATCCCCTGATCGCAGCCATCCAGTGCGACTCATTGCGCAGGGCCAGCAGCAGCAGGGCCGTGAGGTCCGGGGTCGACCAGTCTGCGTCGCGATAGGACCTCGCGAAACCGATGTCGCCTTGCAGCACCAGTCGCAGCAACGGGCGCCACCGATGCAACACCACAGTGACATGCGGGCCTGCGAGCATGCCGCGGCCCTCGATGCGGCTCCCGTCTGGCAGCTCGACCGTCATTGCACCTGCGTGCATCCGCTTCATCAAGCGTTCCACAAGCCGCCGCAGCGGTTGCATTGCCGAACCGACGAGGCCACCAGACCGAGGCTCGAGCGTTGCGGGCGTCGCGGGAGTTGCCTTCGATGGCTCGGATGACGTCATCACGAGTCCTTGTTCCTGGTGATGGAGACCTCGGCAACGGCATCGCCGGGATGTGGCCGCAGGCGGATGCCCTTGAGCCACAGCAGGAGCGCCTCCCAGTGGATCGCCGCCACGACCTTGAGCGTGAGCAGCGGATAGGTGAAGAACGCGAACGCCAGGACCCGGTCGGTCAGTGGCCGGCGTTGGGCCTCCATGTGTGCGACGAGCATGGGCCCCTGGGCATCGCTTGCCGTGATCGCGAGCTTCAACCCTTCCCTGTCGGGGCCGGGCGGCTCGATGTCGAAGCGATAGCGCATGTCGAGGTCGAGAAAGGGCGACACATGAAGTTGCTTGGCGCAATGCTGCGTGATGCGCTTCTCGTAACGGGCTGCAAGCGGGACCTCGATGAGATAGCTGTGCCGCTCACCGAAGGTGTTGTTGACTTCATAGACGACGGCCTGCAGTTCTCCTTGCGGACCACGACAGAGATACACGCTCAGGGGATTGAACACATACCCGAGAACACGGGGCATGCACAGCAACTGGATCGTGCCGCCAGTGGGAAGCTGCGCGGCACGCAGCTGGCGCTCGATGTGGTCGCGCAATGTGCGCCCGTCGCCGGCACCGTGGTCGCGCGAATGCAGGCTGAAGATGTTGAAGCGGTCCACGGAAAGCAGGCGCAGACGTTGCGCAAGACTCGGCAGCTCGTCGAGATCCACCAGCAGCCAGAAGACGCGGTAGCGCAAGCGGTGCGATGCGGGACGCACGCGCCAGTGCGCGACGCTGCCGGCATAGAAGGCCGAGCGAGTGCTCATGAGGCCGTCGCCAGTGGCGCTCGCAGGTGGATGCGTCCCGACTCGGCTGCCACGTCCCATGGCCGGCGCACGCCTCCCAGTGCTTCGGCGACAGCGAGCCCGGCCTGCAATCCGTCTTCATGAAAGCCGGCGCCGAAGTACGCGCCGCAGAACCAGAGACGCCGGCGGCCCTGCAGCGACCAGAGTTCGCGCTGTGCGCGAATCGCGGCGGCATCGAAGAGCGGGTGTTCGTACAGCTCGCTGCGGATCACACTGCGCGGGTCCGGCTCGCGAAAAGGGTTGAGCGAGAGGAACAGCGGTGACACGCCCGGCAGACGCTGAAGCCTGTTCATCCAGTAGGTGACGCAAGGCCCCTTCGCGTCCCCTCGATCGGCGGTGTAGTTCCAGCTGGACCATACGCGGGCGCGGCGAGGCATGAGCGTCGGGTCGGTGTGCAGTACGGCGTGGTTGCGGCTGTACCGGAATGCGCCGAGCAATCTCGCCTCAAGGGGACTCGCGTCGAGCAACAGGCGCAGGGCCTGGTCGGCGTGTGTCGCGATCACCACCTCATCGAAGCGCTCGGCCTGGCCGCGCCCTTCGGTGTGGACCCAGACGCCATCTTGCGCGGGGCGCACCTCCAGCGCCGCGCTCGCGAGGCGAAGCCGGCTTCCGACAGCTTGCATCAGCTTCTCGACGTAGCGCCGGCTTCCGCCGCGCACCGTGCGCCATGAAGGCCTGTTGCCGAAACTGAGGAGTTGATGGTTCTCGCAGAAGCGAATGAAGGATTCGGTCGGGTACTGGCCGATGCGGGCAGCCGGGGTCGACCAGATGGCGGCGGCCATCGGATAGAGATGGTCCTCGCGGAACGCACGCCCGTAGCCTCGCAAGTCCAGGTACAGATCGAGCGGCATCAGCCCCACGCCGCCGGCGTCGGCCGGCGCTTGCCGATAGAAGCGCACCAGGTCGCGCAACATCGACCAGAAGCGCAGGTTGACCAGGTTGCGGCGCTGCGCGAAGAGCCCGCGCAGATCGGTGCCCGAATACTCCAGCGCGCCACGGTCGAGGCTAACGCCGAAGGACATGTCCGAAGCGTCGGTCTCCACGCCCAGGTGCGCGAACAGGGCGGTCAGGTTCGGATAGGCCGCCTCGTTGTAGACGATGAAGCCGGTGTCGACCGGCACCGGCGCACCGTTCGCCCCCGGTACGTCGACCGTATTGCTGTGCCCCCCGGCGCGGCGGTCGGCCTCGAACACGGTGACCCGATGGCGTTGCGACAGCAGCCAGGCTGCCGACAAGCCGGAAATGCCACTTCCGATCACGGCCACATCGAGCGGCGGCGTTGCCCGGGTCCGGTGGCGCTTGTCAGTGTCGGCAGCTAGGGGCATGTTGGCTTGTACGCAGCCGCTCAGCGTTTGGATCCCTTGCTGTGAACCCTGTGATCTAATCGCCCGCGCGGCACGTAAGAGCCGCATGGACAGGGTTCACCAGCCACCGATTCCGGCAGCCCAGCGCTCGCCCTGGCTGTCGATCGTGCCAAAGCATCCACGGCGGGGGGACATGCCGACGAGCGAAGAACTCAACAGCCTGGCGTTGGCCGTGGCAAGGGATGCCGACCGGCAGGCCTTCGCCGCGCTGTTCAAGCATTTCGCACCGAGGATCAAGTCCTACCTGATCCGCTGCGGCACCAGCGACGCGCTGGCTGAAGAGCTGGCGCAGGAAACCATGGTCAACGTGTGGCGCAAGGCCACGAGCTTCGACCCTGATCGCGCCGGCCTGTCCACCTGGATCTTCACGATTGCCCGCAACGTGCGGGTGGACTACTTCCGGCGACACGATCATCCGGTGGTCGTCGACCTGCATGACGACTCCGAAGCGCATCCCGACACATCCCCCGCGCTCGACGAGCAGGTCCTCGCGCACGAACGCGAGTCGCGCGTGCGCATGGCGCTGGCGCGCTTGCCGGAGGAGCAGGCGCTGATCCTGCGCCTTTCCTTTTTCGAAGAACGGCCGCACGCGCGCATCGCGAGCGAGCTTGGCATCCCTCTGGGCACCGTCAAGTCGCGCGTGAGGCTGGCGGTCCATCATCTGCGTCGATTGCTCGACGGTCTCGAGCCATGATCCATCACCATCCCGCCGACAACCTTCTGCTGGGCCTCGCCGCGGGCAGCCTTTCCGGAGGCGCCGCACTGCTGGTGACGAGTCATCTGGAGGCGTGCGCGCATTGCCGCGATCGGCTGCTGGTTCTCGAAGCCGCCGGCGGGGCTTTGCTCGATGCGCTGGAGCCGCAAGCGCTGGCTCCCGACGCACTGGCCAGGACGATGGCCGCCATCGAAGCGCCTGCGCTGAAGTCCGCACCGGCAGAGCGCGGCGGCGGGCTTCCCAGCGCGCCCGAAGGCATGCGTTGGCCGGACGCGCTGAGCGTTTGCAGCGCCACGCCTTGGCGCTGGATCGGCCCCGGCATGCGATGGAGCCGCGTGTCAGTGCCGTCCGATCCGATGGCCAAGGTCTTCCTGCTTCGCATGGGCGCGGGCAAGAAACTCGCGATGCACACGCATGGTGGCTGCGAACTCACGCAGGTCCTGCATGGCCGCTTCCACGACGGGCGCGACTTGTTCGCCGTCGGAGATTTCGACGAAACCGACGGCACGGTACTGCATCAGCCGGAAGTGCAGGTCAGCGGCGAATGCATCTGCCTGGCCAGCATCGAAGGCGGCCTGATGTTCCAGGGCGTGATCGCGCGAACGCTCGGGACGCTGATGGGCATGTAGGGGCCGGGCGCGCGCGGCTCACCCATCGCCACGAGGCGCGGCCGCCGCAGCCATCGCTGCGCGGCACCCGGCGGCGGAAGCCACGGCAGTAAGGAAAGTGCCCCACGCCAGATCGACAAGGGTCAGCAACCAGGGCCACTGCTTCAGGGTCGCCTGGTTGGTGAGGTCGTAAGTGGCGTACGCGAGCAGCCCCAGGAAGGCGCCCCGCCAGAAGGCCAGCCGCACACGTCGCCGAACCGCGGCCGGGCTCACCGCGAACACCACCACGCCCGCGATGTAGATGGCGTAGAAAGCGAGCGCCGGTGCGAGCGCGAAGCGCTCCGACATCAGATGACCGATTTGCGGGCGGTAGAGCAGGTTGGCCATGCCGGTCAGCCACACCGCGTCCAGCGCCAGCATGGTCATGGCGGCGGCGAGATAGGCGACGAAGAACTGCCGGACGGACATGCCATCGATCTCCAGTTCATCCAGCCGTCCGTCGCGGCGGCCACGGCAGGAAGGCATTGGTGCGCGCGATGTAGTCCCGGTACGCGGGTCGGCGCTGCGCGATGTCCTTTTCGAGCAGGGAGACGCCCGAGACCTTGAGCAGCAGCAGGCTCATCACGACAGGCGACACGATGCTCCACGCCCCACTCCACCCAGCGCCGTGCACCGCCATCAGCCACAGGCCCCACCAGACGCAGCATTCGCCGAAGTAGTTTGGGTGCCGCGTGTAACGCCACAGTCCGCGGTCCATCACTCGGCGGCGATGCTCGGGATCGGCCTTGAAGCGCGCGAGCTGCGCGTCGCCGATCGCTTCGAACGCAATGCCGAAGGCGGCGAGTGCTGCGCCCACGGTGTCGGGCCATCCCCAAGGGTGCTCGCCCACGGCGCCAGCGAGGAAGGGGGCCGCCACGATCCACGCGAGCACGGCCTGGAGTCCGAACACGAGATAGAGGCTCTTCCAGCCGAAGCCCGGTTCATTGCGCAATCGCATGTCGCGATAGCGGCGATCTTCACCGTGGCCCCAGTTGCGCGCTGTGACATAGACGCCCAATCGCAGGGCCCATGCGGTGCCGAGCAGCGCCATGACGATGGCCCGTTGGGTGGGCGCACCCGGTAGCAGGAACACCGGAATCAAGCCCGCACCCCCGACCGCAACCGGCCAGGCGCGATCAGCGAGGCTGGCATCCTTGCGGACCAGGCTGCAAAGCCATGTGAGCACGCCCAGGGCGAGGCAGAACGCAAGTGCTATGAGAGCGATCTGCAGCTTCATTCGCGCTTCTCGAAAAGATAGTGGCTCACCCACCACTGCTGGCCACGATCGAAGCCGAACAGCTCCGCTACCGCCATGAAGAAGAGTCGCCAACGCATCCACCACACAGCGGCGGCACTTCCGTAGATGGCGCAGAACAGCGGTTGCAGCTCGGCGCGGTTGGCATCCATTCTGCTCAGCCATTCCTCGGCGGTGCGCTGGTAGTGCGTTCCGTCCCACCGCCAGCGCTGCACGAGCCGCAGGTCGTCCTGGCAGTGCAGCGCGAGATCGTCGCTCGGCATCATCCCGCCGGAGAAGAAATGCTGGCTCATCCAGTCGCTGGCGTCACGCTCGACAAATGCGTACGGCACCGACCTGTGCGCGAACACATGCAGGAAGAACTTTCCACCTGGATCCAACCAGCGCGCGACCTGCGCGAAGGCGCGAGGCCAGTTGCGCAGGTGCTCGAACATCTCGACCGAGACCACGCGATCGAAGCGCTCCGCGGTGTCGAACTCATTGATGTCGCAGGTGATGACGCGAACGTTGTCGAGCCCCCGACGGCCTGCCTCGGCTTCGAGGAAGCGGCGCTGGGAACAGGAGTTGGACAGCGCCGTGACTGTGCTTCGTGGATACGCCGCGGCCATCCAGAGCGTCAGTGATCCCCATCCGCAGCCGAGTTCAAGCACGTTCTGACCATCGGCCAGCTGCGCGCGTTCGCAGGTCTGCGCGAGCGCGGCTTGCTCTGCGTTCGACAACGTTGTAGTCCCCTGCGGCCAGTAGGCGCTGCTGTATTTGCGGTGAGGACCGAGGACGGTGGCGAAGAACTCCGGCGGCAGTTCGTAATGCTGCTCGTTGGCCCTTTCCGGCAATAGCGCGAGTGCGGCGGTTCGCATGCGCTCGACGAAGTGCTGGGTTCGATCCGCCTCATCCGTCGCACCCCTTTGCACCTCAGCGAGCCGCGAACGGATCAGCCTGCGGATGCCGGCGCGAGCCACTTGATCGGACACCCAGCCTTGCTCGGCCCAGTTGATCAACGCGGATGAAAGGCTTGCCATGCTGCCTATACGCAAGGCGTGACTCTTTGGATCGCCCCTGTTCCGGCTGGCTGCGCGATTTGTCATGTGTCGCGCGACCGCGTGATGGGGTCGATTGGGACTTCGCGCTGTGGCTGCGTCGCCAAGTCCTCAAGTTGCCGATGGCGTCGCGCATGACCATATGAATTCCCAAACGCGGAAGACAATAGACGCCCACTGGAATAAATAGTGCTTTTTGCGATGCAGATAGAACGCGATGTCAACCTTGGAGGAACGCATGAATGATGAAACCGGCGTGGCGGCGGTCGATCGCGCCTTGACGATTCTCGACGCCCTGACAGAAGAGAAGACCACGCTCGCCGACTTGTCCAAACGCACCGGCTTCTACAAGAGCACGCTGCTGCGCTTGATCAAGTCGCTTGAAAAGTTCGGGTACGTCCTTCGCGACGCGGACGGATGCTATCGCCTGGGCTCAAAGGTGCTACACCTCGGCTCGCTGTACCAGAAGCACTTCAACGCAAGCGAGCTGGTAGTGCCGGCACTGCGCAAACTCGTTGAGGAACTGGGAGAAGGAGCTTCCTTCTACGCGCGCGAACTTACCGCCACCTTCGGCGGCAACCCCGCCGACGCGAAGTTCAGCGGCTGGCAGCCGAGATCGGGAGCGCCCCGAGAATAGCGGTCCGCGCACAAGAGTCACTAACGCAGGCGAGATGTTCTCCCTTGCACGAACATCAACGTGGGCTTCCTCGCCCGCTCTCGTCAACCTAGGTCGAGCAGGGCGTCAAGTTGTACGTGTCGCCCGTACCGATGGACCTACCGCCTCCGGGCCGATACCTGATGACCCACCCCGGCAACCTGCGCAGCATCTCCGCAATGCTCGCCGCCTGCGCCATGTTCGCCTGCATGGACGCATCGGTGAAAGCGCTCGCCAGCCACTACCCGCCGCTGCAGGTTACCGCGTTGCGCGGGTTCACTTCGCTGCCACTGGTGTCTCTCTACATCCTCTGGCGGCGTGAACTCGGAGCCGTTGCCGGCCGGCATGTGCGCTGGGGGCTGCATCTTCTGCGCGGTGTCATCGGTGTCGTCATGCTGACGATGTTCACCACCGGACTTCGCAGCCTGGGACTGGCGGAGGCCTACACGCTGAGCTTCGTCGCGCCGCTCCTGATCACGATCCTGGCCATACCGCTGCTTGGGGAAAGGGTGAAGGCCCGGCACTGGACAGCCATCGCCGTCGGCTTCGCGGGTATCGTGGTGGCGCTGCGACCCAATCAGGCGGCTTTCCTTTCGATCGGTGCGCTGGCGGTGCTGGCGGCGGCGGTCGGGTACGCGATCTTCAGCGTGCTGGGTCGCCTCATCGGGCGCACCGAACCCAGTTCCAGCCTCGTGCTGTGGACCACCATGTGCATGGCCGTGTTCGGCGGCGCACTGGCGCTGCCCCAGTGGATTCCGGTGCGCGCCGAGCACGGGCTCTTGCTGGCGGGTCTGGCCGTCTCCGGGTTTCTCGGTCAACTGGCCATCTCGGAGGCCTTTCGCCATGGCCAGGCAGCGGCTGTGGCGCCGTTCGAATACAGCGCGCTGGCCTGGGCCATGCTGATCGACTGGACGTTCTGGCGCACCGCGCCGGATGCGTGGACGCTCGCCGGCGCGGCGATCATCATCGGGAGCGGCATCTACCTCGTGCGACACGAACTGCCGGCCGCCTCCCGATGAATCGGCGAGGCCCGCCCCTCATGTCCTGACCACCTTCTTCGCAAACAATTCTTCACACAGACCTCGAAGCCAGCGATTCGCCGGGTCTTGGTGGAAGCGGGCGTGCCAGTGCTGCTTGACGGTGAAGGGAGGAACGGGCACCGGGCAGTCGAACACCCTGAGCCCATTGTTTCGAGCCAGCGTCTCTCCAATGTGTCGAGGAACAGTCGCGATGAGGTCTGTGGTCGACAAGATTGCGGCCAATCCAAGAAAGCCGGGCAGCTCAAGCAAGATGCGACGCTCCACATGGTGTCTTCGCAATGCCGCCTCCAGCAGTTGGACACCTGTCCCCCCGACGATTCCGACATGCGCCTCAGCCTTGAATTGCCGCAAGCTCAGCGACTTGCCGGAAATCTTTGGGTGACGCAGGTTGACCAGACAGACCCAATCCTGAGGGAAAAGCACCTGTTGATAGAAGCCGGATTCCAGCCAGGGAACCAGGCCGATTGCCAGGTCGGCCTCACCTGACTCCAGGGCCTTCCCCGTTTCCTCATCGATTCGCGCCGCCTCCAATCTCACACCGGGCGCGACCGCTCGGACGTGCGCCAGCATTTGAGGCAGCAACGTGATGTGACTCGCATCGGTCATGCAGATGCGGAATCCACGCGTCGCAACGCTCGGGTCGAACGCCTCTGTGGGCGTGGTGATTCGTCTGAGGGACGCCAGAGCGTCACGAACCGGCACGATGAGTTCCTCGGACCTCGGGGTCGGCCTCATTCCGTCCGAGGTGCGGACGAAGAGTTCGTCTCCCAACTGCTTTCGAAGCCGCGACAGCAAGTTGCTCACCGTCGGCTGGTTGTGCCCCAGAAGCTCAGCGGTACGCGTCACGCTGCCAGTGGTGTAAAGCAGCTCAAACAGTAGCAACGACCGGCTGCTCAGAAGCTCCGCACTTCCGTCGAAATTGAGGTCTTCGTCGCGTGGTTTGGCCATATCAAAAACGAAATGTATGGCATTTCGTTCATCTCATGGACGAGATAGATGGGCAAAACCAGAATTTGACCTGCATCGACGGAGACACGAATGAGGATTTGCTTTCTGGGCGCTGGCGCCCTCGGTTGCGCCATCGGCGGGACGCTCGCAAAAGCGGGCTCCGACGTCACCCTTATCGACCGAAATCCACCCCATGTGGATGCCATCAATCGCGACGGCCTTTGGATGAAGGACGGCGAAGAAGAGCAGGTGGTTCGAGTTCGGGCAGCCTTGAACGCCGACGACCTGGCTCCGCCGGACTTGATAGTCGTACTGGTCAAGTCGTTCCACACGCGCTCTGCCATTGAGGCGGCGCGTCATATCGTTGGTCCCGACACGGCCGTCATGTCCCTTCAGAACGGCATGGGCCACGAAGAAATTCTGGCTGAGGTCGTCGGCCGCGACCGCGTACTGGCGGGCAAGACCTATGTCGGTGGCGTGAAGCTTTCACCAGGTCGAATCATCGCCGGGACGCGCGACAAGCGCACCGTGATTGGCGAGCTCGACGGAACCATCAGCGAGCGCGCAAAGGCCATCGCTGCCGAGTTCGAGCGCGCCGGGCTTCCCTGTGAGGTGAGCGAAAACATCATGGGCGTGATGTGGGACAAGCTCCTCATCAACGTGTCGACCGGCGCCTTGAGCGCTATCACAGGGCAGGTCTACGGAGCGCTCTATGCGGTTCCGGAAATCGAAGCTACGGCGATCGCAGCTGTCGCCGAAGCGATGGCTGTCGCACGAGCAAGCGGCGTCACCTTGTCCATCAAGGAGCCGCGAGATGCCTGGCGGATGGCAGCTGAAGGTCTCCCCTATGAGTTCAAGACCTCGATGCTCCAAAGCATCGAGAAGGGTTCCGTCACCGAGGTCGACTTCATCAACGGCTCAGTGGTCCGTGGGGGCCAGAAATACAACGTCCCGACGCCTGTCAACCAGACCCTGGTTGCCGCGGTCAAGGGCATCGAACGTCGACTGGAGCCGAAATGAGCAACGTACCGAAGGCATACGTCGAGCACGTAGCAATCTGGGTCAGGGACATCCACTGGCACATCAAGTTCTTTCAGGATGTCTGCGGCATGACGATGCGAGAGGTTCAGGGAACGGTGGAAGAGCCGATTCAGTACTGGACGCTTGGTGGCATGCAGTTCATGGCCAAGCCCGACTATGAAGGGCCAGAGGGTCGACTGGGCCATCTCGGCGTGATGTGCGAAGACCTCGAGGCCGCTCTGGCCGCAGCAAAGGCCTTCGGCGTCACGGAGATGCAGCAGGGGCGCAACTGGCTTCGCCTGCCTGACGGTCTCGCTGTCGAATTCATTCAAGCAAGCGATGGCGCAGTCGCTCAAGCACTTGCAGTCAACCCGCGCGCCTAACCCTGGACTACTTCAACATCATGCTCACCAACCAAGACAGATACTGGGACGACGCTGTCGTCGGCGAGGAATGCGTCAGCCCTCCCTACGACGTGACCGAGGCCCGGGTCATGGCCTATGCCGACCTGACGGGAGACCACACCCCCGTGCATACCGACGAGGAGTATGCAAAGACCACGCCCTTTGGCACACGGGTCGCGCACGGTCTCTTCGGTCTGTCCATCGCTGATGGCCTCAAGAGCAAGAGCGACATGCGCTTCATGCCCGGTATGTCGCTCGGCTGGGAGTGGAGCTTCGTGGGCCCCATCAAGCTCGGCGACACCGTTCGCGTGAAGTTCCACGTGGCGAGCAAGCGGGAGTCCAGGAGCCGCCCTGGCTGGGGCATTCTGGTCCTGCCGTCCGAACTCATCAATCAACGCGACGAAGTCGTCCAGAAGGGCGAGCATCGCGTGATGGTGCCCCGGAGGCCGGCATGAGCGCGGAGAAGGTTCTCCCGCTGGCGGGCATTCGCGTTGTCGACTACAGCCATTTCCTTGCAGGCCCGTACGTGGGCCGCTGCCTGGCGGCGCTGGGCGCCGAGGTCATCAAGGTCGAACGACCTGGCACCGGTGACGCCGGACGCCAGCACGCGTGGTTCGTTGGTGACCACAGCGGCTACTTCCTGCAGCAGAACATGGGCAAGAAGGGCCTGTGCGTCAACACCAAGGACCCCCGCGGCAACGAACTGATGCGGAAGCTCGTCGACAGCGCCGACGTCTTCATCGAAAACTACCGACCAGGCGCACTGAAGAAGCTTGGCCTGGGCTACGAAGACCTCGCCGCGCGCAATCCGGGCCTCGTCTACTGCTCCATCTCGGCCTATGGCCACACAGGCCCCGACTCCCATCGTGCCGGCTTTGGCCTCATTGCCGAAGCCAAGAGCGGGATCATGCAGATGGTCGGCAATCCCGGCGAGGCTCCGCCGCTGCTTCGCATCTCGCTCGGTGACATGTACACCGGTATCCACGCGGTAGCGGCCATCAACGCAGCACTCCTGGGGCGGGTGAAGTCGGGCAAGGGTCAGCACATCGACATGGCGCTGTACGACACGCTGGTGTCGATGCACGAGTACGCCGTGCAGTGCTACACGCTGTCGGGCGGCAAGGAGGTGCCTGTGCAAACAGGACACGACATGCCCAATTCCACCCTGTACGGCGTATTCCGCGCCAAGGATGTCGACCTCGTGATTGCCGCACAGGTCGATGACGCCTGGAAGCGCTTCGCACCACTCGTCGAGCGCACCGGCGGTCCGGCAGGGTTCGGTGAGGACACGCGTTTCCATACCGCCGCCGGTCGCAATGTGAATCGGCTGGAGATTCTCAGCGTCGTCCGCCCCTGGGTGGAGAGCCGCCCGGTGGCCGAAGTCCTGAAGATGTTGGACGAGGTGGATGTTCCTTGCGCCAAGGTCCAACGCATCGACGAGGTGTTGCAGGACCCCCAGATCCTGGCGCGAGGCATGGTTCTGGAGCAGCAACACCCAGTGCTCGGACCTATTCGGCTACCGAACCTCCCGTTCCGGTTCTCGACCTACGACGTCACGCAGACTGAGGTCGCGCCCGAATTGGGACAGCACAACGCAGAAATCGCGAGCGGTCTGGGCTTCAGCGACGACCAGATTGCCGGCATGCAAGCCGACGGCGTGCTCTACAGCAAGTGAAGGAACAGACATCATGACCGACCAATACGCCGTCATCGGCAATCCCATCGGGCACACCAAGTCGCCCATGATTCATGGAACGTTCGCCCAGACAACCGGGCAGGACATCGAGTACACGGCAATTGAAGGCCCCCTCGATGGCTTCGCCGGTGCTGTGCTCGCATTCCGCGACGCTGGTGGACGTGGAATGAACGTCACGGCGCCCTTCAAGCTTCAGGCCTTTGAACTCGCAACGGACCGCCTGGAGCGTGCAGAGCTCGCCGGTGCGACGAATGCGCTCAAGTTCGAAGGCGACCGCATCTACGCGGACAACTTTGACGGCGTCGGCCTTGTCAACGACATCACACGCAATCTCGGCGTGTCGATGAAAGGAGCCCGTGTGCTGCTTCTCGGTGCCGGCGGTGCAGTTCGTGGCGCGCTCAAGCCGTTCCTGTCGCAAGAACCATCCGCGCTCGTGCTGGCGAACCGTAAGCCAGAGAAGGCCCAAGACCTGGTCAAGCAGTTCGACCACCCCGCGCTCACGTCGCTCGAATTCAACGAACTCGTCGGCCAGCAGTTCGACATCGTGGTCAACGCGACATCCGCGAGCCTCAAGGCGGAACTGCCTGCTGTGCCCGCCGAAGTTTTCATTCGCGCAAAGCTTGCCTATGAGCTCGCCTACGGGAAGGGGTTGACGCCATTCTTGCGCCTCGCGAAGAACGCAGGAGTGCCGCAACTGGCCGACGGTGTCGGGATGCTGGTCGAACAGGCGGCCGAGGCTTTCGCTTGGTGGCGCGGGGTGCGTCCCGATACGCGCGCCCTCATCGAGCGCATGACGATTCCGTTGGTCTAAAGGAGGTAGCCATGAGAGTGCTCATGCTTCACGGCATCACACGGCCCCATCGTCGAGCTGCACATAGTGGCGAGCCGGTCGTCTGTCCGGCTCACAACGGTTCTTGAACAGATTCACATCAGGAAACAGGAATGAGCAAGAAATTGGATGGACAAGTGGCCGTGGTCACCGGTGGGGCTCGAGGAATCGGCCTCGCGATCACGCACCGCCTTGCGCAGTGAAGCATGACTGATACGACAGGCAGCGTGCTGGCGGCAACCGGACCAATCTTTGCTCTCATCCTCGTTGGATTCCTGTCAGTACGCTTCGAGCTGTTCGATGCCTCGCTCATGCGAGGCCTGGGTCGGTACGTACGTGTCTTGGCACTTCCTGCGCTGCTGCTCCGCGCGCTCGCAACACGACCGTTCAGCGAAGTTCTCAACTGGCGCTTTCTTCTGGTCTACGCGTTGGGCTCGCTGGCCGTCTTTTGCGTCGGTTGGATCTGGCTGCGCTGGTGGAAGAATGAAGGCACTTCAAAGGCCGCGTTGTACTGTCTTGGAATGGCGGGCTCGAACAGTTCGTTCGTCGGCTATCCGGTTGCCTTGCAACTGCTGGGGCCTGCGGCGAGCATTGGTCTTGCATTGGTGATGCTTGTCGAGAATCTCCTCATCATCCCCATGGCACTCGCAGCTGCCGATGCTGGCAGTCAGCGGCCCAATTCGAGCAGTCGTCTCAATGCCGCCGCGCAGTCCCTGATTCGAAATCCGCTGATCATCGCAATCACGGCAGGGATCTTTCTTTCAGCAATGCAATGGTCGTTGCCTCCCTTGATAGACAAGACCGTGCAAATTGTTGCTGGGAGCGCCAGCCCCTTGGCGCTAATGGTGATCGGCGGAGCGCTTGTGGGACTGAGGCCAAAGGGGTTGTGGCGGGACATCTCCATGATCGCATTCGGCAAACTGGTTTGCCACCCACTGGCCGTGCTGATCGCTCTAAGTGCGCTACCCGTTGCTGATCCATATTTGCGGCGGGCGGCCATTGTCTACGCGTACGTGCCGATGTTGGGAATCTATCCGGTGCTCGCCCAGAAATATGGCCTCGAGCCGCTTTGCGCAGCAGCCCTTCTTGGAACGACAGTTGCGTCCTTCGTAACGATAAACATCTGGTTGGCGCTCGCGTAGAACTGGGCGACGCCCTTGAATGACAGTGGCGCGCCGCAGCCAACCTCCCGCTGCAGTCAACTCGCAAGTGGGATCGGATGCGCCATGGGGGACTCATTGCTGCTGGGATACCCCGAGCCATCCGACCCGCGGCCCCTGATCCGCCTCCCCCAATCCGGCGGCCACCAGGACCAGGGTCGCGAGGATGGTCGCAGCAATGAACATGAGCGTCTTCATTTCAGCGCACCATTCGTCGTGCTGTGCCGACGGAAGGAAGAGTCTTCATGGTGCGCTCCGTGGGGAAGTCGTGGACTGGCCAATGTAAGTCGCCCCTGAGCAGCCCCACTTGCGCTAGATCAAACCTTTGAAGCTACGACGCGCCGCTGGCGATCGATCGTGCCCCTTGCGCGCTGCGCCCATGCGCGGCCGCTCCTCATGCCCATGAAATACCCGGCCCGATCGGGCATGATGATCCGCCAATGTCCCTGACCGCTTTCCTGCTCGGCGCCATCATGGTGCTAGTGACTCTGCTCGACGCCTTCGAGGTCGTTCTTCTGCCCCGCCCCGTGCGTCGGCAGGTGCGCCTGAACCGCTACTTCTTCAAATTCACCTGGGACATCTGGGCTCGGTGCGCCCGCCTCTGGCCTGTCGGCCGTCGGCGCGAGGATTTCCTCGGGGTCTATGGGCCGCTCTCGATGGTCATGCTGTTCGGCCTGTGGGCCGCATCCCTGATCATCGGATTCGGGTTGATGCAATGGGCACTGCACGGGCTGGTGGCCGGCCGCGCCACCGGCATCGATGCGCTGGTCGGCGACATCATCATCAGCGGCGACGCTTTCTTCACGCTCGGCTACGGCGACAACGTGCCGAGCCATTGGGTCGCGCGACTGCTGGTGATCCTCGAAGCCGGAACCGGCTTCGCCTTCATCGCGCTGACCATCGGCTACCTGCCGGTGCTCTATCAGCACTTCACCCGCCGCGACCTCCAGCTCATCGAGTTTTCGGCGCGGGCCGGCTCACCGCCGACCGCTGCCGCCCTGCTCGTCTGGCACGTCCATGGAGGCTCCGAAGAACTGGAGCGCTGGCTGAGAGACTGGGAGATCTGGGCCAGCGACCTGATCGAGAGCAATGCCGTCTATCCAATGCTGGCGTTCTACCGATCGCAGCACGAGGGCCATTCGTGGCTGGGATCGCTGGCCGTGGTGATGGATGTCTGCACGCTGCTGATCGCCGGGGCCGACGATGCGCGGCGCCAGCAGGCCACTGCCACGTTCACCGCCTTGCGGCGCGTTCTTGACGAGGCCAGCGAGTCTCTGCGCGTGGCGCCGGTGCGGGAGGTGTCGGCGCGCCGGCTCGACTTGGCTTCGCTGCAACTGCTTACGCCCACGATCCGGCGCATCCTGCCGGGCTGGCATGACGACGCCATCGCATCGAGCGCCATCTGGCAACTGCGACGAACCTACGAACCACGGCTCGAGGGGCTCGCCACGTACCTGCTTCTGGACCTGCCGGACTGGATCGACCCCGAAGCCCCGACGGAGCGGTTCGGCCGCGATGTCATCGTCCGGCAGCTGACGCAGGGGCGCCAGGACTGACGCCGTGATCGAGAAGTTGCGAAAGGTCGCGGTCGACTTGCAGTCTCGATCCGCGGCCGCCGTCACGCCCGGCCTCGGACCATGTCGAGCAGGCGTTGGTAACCCAGGCCCGCAGCCCACGAACGCCACGAGCTGTCTCCTCGGCAAATGATCGCTCCACGTAGACCAGGCGCGGCCATGGATGCTGGGCCAGAAGCTGCGCGACCTCGCGGTGCGCGCATTGCGCTGCGAGTTCGTGCGCTTGCGGAAGACCTGGTGCTTCGATCTGGCCGCGACAGCGACAGCCGAGTCCGGCCGACAACCTCAGCTGAAGAGCCGCCTCATCATCCCCGCAGTCGAGGCATCCAGCCCTTCCGTATTGCTGCTCGCAATACGGGGCAGCAGGTCGTTGCAGAGTGCCTTGCCGAGCTCGACGCCCCACTGGTCGAAGCTGTTGATGCCCCAAAGTGCGCCGCTCGTGAAGACACGGTGCTCGTACATCGCGACGAGCGCGCCGAGGCTGCGAGGCGTCAGCCTTTCGAGCAGCAGCGTCGTGCTGGGCCGGTTGCCGAGAAAGGTCCGATGCTTCGCGACGACTTCCGGCGCCAGTAATCTTGCGGCTGTCGGCGCGCGCTCCGACATGGCCTGATCGGTCCGCTTGCCGAGCATCAGCGCCTGCGCCTGCGCCAGTCCGTTGGCCAGCAGCTTGGTGTGCTGGTCGGCCAGGTCGTGCGTCGGGTGCCTGACCAGCACGAATTCGACCGGGATCACGTCGGTGCCCTGGTGCAGCATCTGGAAGTAGGCGTGCTGTCCGTTGGTGCCCGGCTCGCCCCACACCACCGGGCTGGTCGCGAAGGGCAAGGCGTTGCCGTCGAGGTCGACACACTTGCCGTTCGATTCCATCTCCAGTTGCTGCAGGTATGCCGGCAGCCGCTTCAGACCCTGGTGATACGGCGCGACGCTGCGGGTCGTGAAGCCGTGGAAGTTGCGGTACCAGACGTCGATCAGTCCCAGGAGCACCGGCAGGTTCTTCGCGAGAGGTGCGGTCGCGAAGTGCATGTCCATCTCGTGTGCGCCGGCCAGCAGCGCACGGAAGTTGTCCGCGCCGATGGCCAGTGCGATCGGCAGGCCGATGGCCGACCACAGCGAGTAGCGCCCGCCGACCCAGTCCCAGAAGCCGAAGGTGGTCTCGATGCCGAACTCGGCCGCCGCCGCGACATTGGTGGTCGTCGCGACGAAGTGCTTCGCCGTGTCGGTGCCGCCATTGGCCACGAACCAGGCCCTGGCCGCGTGGGCGTTGGCCATGGTCTCCTGCGTCGTGAAGGTCTTGCTCGCGATGACGAACAGCGTGTCGGCCGGATGCAGGTGGCGCAGCACCGAGGTGATGTCGTGTCCGTCGACGTTGGAGACGAAGTGGAAGCGCAGCTCCGGGTGCACGAAGGCCTCCAGCGCCGGCACCACCATCTGAGGCCCGAGGTCGCTGCCACCGATGCCGATGTTCACGATGTGGCGGATGCCGCTGGCGCTGGTGTCCCGCACCGATTCGACATAGGCGAGCATCGCGTCGAGCACGCCATGCACGTCGTCGCTGAACGGTCCCTCGCCGCGTGGCGCGCGCAACGCGGTGTGCAGCACGGCGCGATCCTCGGTGGTGTTGATCGCGGCGCCGGACAGCATCGCGTCGCGTCGCTGTTCAAGCTCGCATTCGCGTGCCAACTCCAGCAGCAGGCGCAGCGTCTGGGCATCGACGAGATTCTTCGACAGGTCGGCGAAGATGCCCGGCGCCTCGAACGAGAGCGCCTGGAAGCGCCCAGGGTGTCGGGCAAAGGCATCGCGCAGATCGAAGGTGCGGCCTTGCGACTCGTAGTGCTCGGCAAGGGCGCGCCAGGACTGGGTTTGATCGCAGCGGGGTATGTTCATGATCAGGACTCCTCGCGCCAGGCCGCACCATCGCGCCCGACGAGCGCACTGGAGGCAGCAGGCCCCCATGAACCGGCGCCGTAGGGCCGGGGCATTTCACCGGAAGATTGCCAGCCGTCCAGGATCGGCTCGCACCATCGCCACGCGGCATCCAGTTCATCCCTGCGCATGAAGAGCGTCAGGTTGCCGCGGATGGCGTCAAGCAGCAGTCGTTCGTAGGCCTCCATCGGCCGCTGCTTGAACTGCTCGGCGAAGTCCAGGTTCAGGCCGACAGGCCTGAGGTTCATCGTGTCGCCAGGCACCTTGGCCATCATGAAGAGCTTGAGCCCCTCTTCCGGCTGGAGCTGGATCACGAGCTGGTTGCCGAGCGTCTCCTTGCCCGCCGACGGAAAGATCGAATGCGGCACGCTGCGGAAGTTGACGACGATCTCGGCCACGCGATCGGCCATCCGCTTACCCGTGCGCAGGTAGAACGGAACGCCGGACCAGCGCCAGCTCTCGAGCTCGGCGCGGATGGCCACGTAGGTTTCCGTCGAGGTGTCGGCCGGGATGCCGGCTTCTTCGAGATAGCCCGGCACGGCGGCACCGTTGACCGTTCCCGCGCGGTACTGGCCGCGCACGGTGCATGAGCCCACGTTGGCTCGCGTGATGGGCGCAAGCGCGCGCAGGACCTTCAGCTTTTCATCGCGCACCGCATCCGGGTCGATGGAAGTCGGCGGCTCCATCGCGACGATGCACAGCAACTGCAGGAGATGGTTCTGCACCATGTCGCGCAGCGCACCCGTGCGGTCGTAGAAATCGCCCCGGGTCTCGACGCCGACCTGCTCTGCGATGGTGATCTGCACGTTGCGCACCCAGGTGCGGTTCCACAGCGGCTCCAACAGCGCGTTGGCAAAGCGCAGCGCGAGCAGGTTCTGGACGGGCTCCTTGCCGAGGTAGTGGTCGATGCGAAAGATCTGCGGCTCGCTGAAGACGCTGCCGACGTCCTCGTTGATCTTCTGCGCGGAGGCCACGTCCCGGCCAAGCGGCTTCTCCAGCACGACGCGCGAGTTCGCATCGACCAGTCCCGCAGCCGCCAGGTTCTTGCAGATCGGTGCGAAGAAGTCCGGCGCGGTGGACAGGAAGAAGACACGCACTTCCGCCGGCGAGTTCTTCAGCGTATCGGCCAGCGCACCGAAGTCCTGCGGCGTGTTCGCCTCCACCTTGGCGTAGTCCAGTCGCTCGGCGAATGTCTCGAACGTCGCCTTGTCGATGTCGGCGGCGGGCACGAACCTGTCGAAGTTCGCTTCCACCTTCGCGATGAATTCGGCGCGGCTCAGGGATTCGCGCGCCAGGCCCAGGATGCGGCCATGCGGCGGCAGGTCGCCATCGCGATGGCGGAAATACAGGGCGGGAAGCAGCTTGCGCATGGCGAGGTCGCCGGTGCCGCCGAACAGGAGCAGATCGAATGAGTTGACCTTGGGCATGTGGATTCCTGGTGTTTCTTCAGTGGGTGGGCCGCTTCAGCCCGGCGGTCTCTTGCGCGAGCGCCGTGATGCGGCCCCAGTCCCGTGCGGCGACCGCGTTGGCCGGGGTCAGCCACGAACCTCCGACGCAGGCCACGTTGGGCAGGCAGAGGAAGTCCGGCGCGGTGGCGGCGCTGATGCCGCCCGTCGGGCAGAAGTGCAGTTCCGGAAATGGACCGCCCAGCGCCTTCAGCATGCCGACGCCTCCGGCCTGCTGCGCCGGAAAGAGCTTGAGCTCCGTGAAGCCCGCAGCGCGCGCCGCGACGACGTCCGAAGGCGTCATCACGCCGGGCAGCAAGGGCAGTGCACTGTCCTTGGCCGCAGCGATCAGCTCCGGCGTCAACCCGGGGCTCACGCCGAACAGGGCGCCGGCCTTGAGCGCCGCGTCGAAGTCTTTCCGTTGCGTGATGGTGCCGACGCCGGGAATCGCGCCCTCGACCTCATTCGCGATGGCTTCGATGGCCTTCAGCGCCACCGGTGTCCGCAGGGTCACTTCGAGCACCCGGATGCCGCCTGCCACCAGCGCGCGCGCCAGCGGCACCGCGTCTTCGATCTGGTCGATGACGATGACCGGGATCACCGGTCCGGTGCGCATGACGGTCAGGACGTTCATGCCGTGGCTCCTTGTGCGAATGCGAAATGGTCGTGGACGGGCGCGGCGTGTTCCCCCTGCGCCGGGGTGGCCGATGCGCCGGGCTCGGCTGCATGGAAGGTGATCGCGCCCTCCTCTGCGCCCAGTGCGTTGGTGCGGAAGGCCGCGAACAGCTCGCGGCCCATGCCGTGGTGCGACTCGCCGAGATCGACGCTGCCGGGCCTGCGGGCTCGCCACTCGGCGTCGACGACGCGAACCTCGAGCACCCCGCGCTCGCCGTCCAGCACGATGAGGTCGCCGTCGCGCACCCGCGCCAGCGGTCCTCCGGCAAGGCACTCGGGCGTGAGGTGGATCGCCGCCGGCACCTTGCCAGAGGCGCCCGACATGCGGCCGTCGGTGACCAGCGCCACGCGGAAGCCCTGGTCCTGCAGCACGCCCAGGATGGGCGTGAGCTTGTGAAGTTCGGGCATGCCGTTGGCGCGCGGACCCTGGAAGCGCACCACGGCAACGAAGTCGCGCTGCAGCTCGCCGCGGTCGAAGGCGGCGATCACCGCTTCCTGCGTGTCGAACACGATCGCAGGCGCTTGCACGATGCGGTGTTCCGGCTTCACGGCCGAGGTCTTGATGACGGCACGGCCGAGGTTGCCCGTGAGCAGCTTCAATCCGCCATCGGCGCTGAAGGGTGCGGAGACCGTCGCGAGGATGCCGGACTCCGTGCTCGCGCGTGGCGCATCGCGCCACGCCAGCCGGCCGCTGTCGTCGAGGTACGGCTGCTGGCGATAGCGCGCGAGGCCACCGGCCCCGGCG
This sequence comes from Variovorax sp. Sphag1AA, assembly GCF_014192575.1. Taxonomy (GTDB): domain Bacteria; phylum Pseudomonadota; class Gammaproteobacteria; order Burkholderiales; family Burkholderiaceae_C; genus Variovorax. The sequence goes on from NZ_JACHYC010000008.1 coordinate 350,862, forward strand.
ACCGTGAGCGTGTCGCCGTGCAGCAGCCCCGCATCGAGCAACTCGCCGATCACATGGGCCATGCCGCCTGCTGCGTGGAACTGGTTGACGTCGGCCTTGCCGTTCGGATAGACGCGCGCCAGCAGCGGCACCACCTCGGAGAGATCGCGGAAGTCGTCCCAGTTGATGACGATGCCCGCGGCACGCGCGATCGCGACGAGGTGAATCGTGTGATTTGTCGAGCCGCCCGTCGCCAGCAGCCCGACGATGGCATTCGCGATTGCACGCTCATCGACCACGTGACCGATCGGCGTGTACTCGGCGCCCTCGGCACCGATCTCCGCGGCGCGTCTCGCCGCCGCCGCGGTCAGCGCGTCGCGCAGCGGCGTGTTCGGATTGACGAAGGCTGAGCCCGGCAGATGCAGCCCCATCACCTCCATCAGCATCTGGTTGCTGTTGGCCGTGCCGTAGAAGGTGCAGGTGCCCGCGCCGTGATAGGACTTCTCCTCGGATTCGAGCAGCGCGTCGCGGCCCACCTCGCCCTTGGCGAAGCGCTGGCGCACACGCGCCTTCTCGTCATTCGAGATGCCCGAGGGCATCGGGCCGCCGGGCACGAAGATCGCCGGAAGGTGGCTGAACTGCAGCGCACCGATCAGGAGGCCCGGGACGATCTTGTCGCAGATCCCGAGGCATAGCGCGGCATCGAACATGTTGTGCGACAGCGCCACTGCCGTGGCCATGGCGATCACGTCGCGGCTGAAGAGCGACAACTCCATGCCGGGCTCGCCCTGCGTGACGCCGTCGCACATCGCGGGCACACCGCCTGCGAACTGCGCCGTCGCACCGGCCTCGCGCGCCGCCCGCTTGATGATCTCGGGGAAGCGCTCGAAGGGCTGGTGCGCCGAGAGCATGTCGTTGTACGACGAGACGATGGCCAGGTTGGGCCGGCGCATCTCGCGCAGCATGATCTTGTCGCCAGCGGGCGCCGCGGCATAAGCGTGGGCCAGGTTCGTGCAGCCGAGGGCCTGCCGGATCGGGCCCTTGGCCCGGGCACGCTCGAGCCGCGACAGATAGGTGGAGCGCGACGCCGCGCTGCGGGTGCGGATGCGGTCGGTGACCGCGGCAAGCACTGGGTGGAGGTTCATCATGGTTGTCTCGAATGAAGGTGATGCGCCCTCAGGCGCGTGCGATATGCAGCAGGTTGGTCGTCCCCGCTTTGCCGAAGGGCATGCCGGCTGCGATCACGACGATGTCGCCGGGTGTGGCGTAGCCTTCGTTGCGGGCCACGGCGCAGCCCGTCTCGACCATCCCGGGCACGTCGCTGACGTCGTGTTCGACATGCACGGAGTGCACACCCCAGGCCAGCGCGAGCCGGCGCGCAACCGATAGTTCGGGCGTGATGCTGACGACCGGCACCACGGGGCGCTCGCGCGCCGCGCGCAGGCTCGTGTAACCGGAACGTGTGTAGGTGACCATGGCCGCGACCGGTACCAGGCTCGCGGTCTGCCGCAGCGACGAGCAGATCGCATCGGCCACTGTCGGCTGGGGGGCGCTGTGCGACGCGTCGATCACCGTGCGGTAGTGCGCATCGCGCTCCACCTCTGCAATGATGCGGTCCATCATCGCGACCGCTTCTCGCGGATATTGGCCCGACGCCGACTCGGCCGACAGCATCACCGCGTCCGCGCCGTCGTAGACGGCCGTTGCGACATCCGACGCTTCGGCGCGCGTGGGCACCGGCGCACTGATCATCGACTCGAGCATCTGCGTGGCGACGATCACCGGCTTGCCGGCATCGCGGCACGCACGCACGATGCGCTTCTGGATGCGTGGCACCTGCTCGGCGGGCATCTCCACGCCGAGGTCGCCGCGCGCGACCATGACCGCATCGGACAGCGCGACGATGGCGTCGAGCCGTTCGATGGCTGCGGGCTTCTCCAGCTTGGCGAGCACGCCTGCGCGACCCTGCACGATCTCGCGCAGCTCCTGCATGTCCTCGGGCCGCTGCACGAAGGACAGTGCCGCCCAGTCGACGCCGAGTTGCAGACCGAAGTCGAGGTCGGCACGGTCCTTGGCAGTCAACGCCGAGATTGGCAGCAGCACCTGCGGCACGTTGACGCCCTTGCGCTCCGACAGAATGCCGCCCGCGATGACGGTGGTGTCTGCGAAGTCCGGACCGTAAGCCTCCACACGCAGACGGATCTTGCCGTCGTCGAGCAGCAGGTCGGTCCCTGCCTTGAGCGCTGCGAAGATCTCCGGATGAAGCAAGGGTGCGCGCCGCGAGTTGCCCGGCGCGCTATCGAGGTCGAGGCGAAATGCGTTGCCGGCGACCAGCGTGACCGGGCCATTTGCAAAGCTGCCGACCCGCAGCTTGGGCCCTTGCAGGTCGAGCAGGATGGCGATCGGCCTGCCGCTCTCCTGCTCGATGCGCCGCACGATGTCGTAGCGCGCGCGGTGCTGCTCATGACTGCCATGGCTGAAGTTGAAGCGGAACACGTCCGCGCCGGCTTCGAACAGTGCGCGGATAGTTTCGGCGTCGGAACTCGCCGGCCCGAGGGTGGCGACGATCTTGGCGTGGCGTTGGCGGTGCATGGCCCGCCCCTCAGAGGATGAAGCCGGTGTTGATGAAGCTGGACTTGTGGTCCTGCACGATCGCGTTGAGCAGCTTCTTGCTCGGCTCGGTCTGCTTCGCGGCCACCATCGAGCGGATCGAGAAGGCCCGCAGCGCGTCGGCCACCGACAGCGTGCCCTCGGCCGAATCCTTGCGGCCGGCAAAGGGAAACACATCCGGGCCGCGCTGGCATTGGCAGTTGATGTTGACGCGGCAGACCTGGTTGACCAGCGGATCGACCAGCGCACCGATCTGGCCGGGGTCGGAGCCGAAGATGCTGACCTGCTGGCCGTGGTCCGAGGTGATGACGTAGTCGAGCGCGGTCTCGATGTCGTCGAAGGGCATCACCGGCACCAGCGGGCCGAACTGCTCCTCGCGGTAGAGCTTCATGCCTTCGGCGACCGGATACACCACCGCGGGATGGAACAGCGTCTGGCAGAACTCGCCGCCACCCGCGTTGACGATGCGTGCGCCCTTCGCACGGGCATCGTCGAGCGCCTCGGTCATGTAGGCCGTGCGATGCAGTCCGGGCAGCGGGGTGATGCTTACCCCGCTCTCCCACGGCATGCCGATCTTGAGCTTGTCGAGCTCTTCGACGAAGCGCTGCAGGAAGCGATCGGCGATCGAGCGGTGCACGATCAACATCTTGAGCGCCGTGCAGCGCTGGCCGTTGAACGACAGCGCGCCCAAGAGGCACTCCTTGACCGTGAGCTCGATGTCGGCGTCGGGCAGGATGATCGCGGCGTTCTTGGCGTCGAGCCCGAGGATCGCCCGCAGGCGGTGCGACTTCGGATGCTGCTTCTTCAGGTGGTCGGCTACCTTGCTCGAACCGATCAGCGCCAGCACGTTGACTTTGCCGGAGGCCAGCAGCCGCGGCACCACGAGCGCACCGGGTGCATAGATGGTGTTGATGACGCCCGCGGGAAAGGCCGATCGGAAGGCCTCCAGCAGCGGATGGAACAGCAGCGTGCCGTACTGCGGCGGCTTGAAGACCACGGTGTTGCCCATCAGCAGCGCCGGGATCAGCGTCGCGAAGGTCTCGTTCAACGGGTAGTTGTACGGGCCCATGCACAACACGACGCCGAGCGGCGTTCGCCGGATCTGTCCGATGGTGCCTTCGGCAATCTCGAAGCGCGAGCTTGCGTTGTCGAGGTCCTTGAGCGCCTGGATGGTCGCCTGGATGTACTCGACGGTGCGATCGAACTCTTTGCGCGAATCGGCCAGGCTCTTGCCGATCTCCCACATGATCAGGTTCACGATCAGCTCGCGCTGCTGCGCCATGCGGCGCACGAACTCCTGCATGCATGCGATGCGCGCAGCAACGCCCATCGTGGGCCACTGGCCGCGGCCGTTGGCATAGGCAGCCACCGCCGCGTCGAGCGCCGCATCGCTCTCGGCCTCGCCCATCACCGGGTAGCTGCCGATCTCGACCTGGCGCACTTCGCCGGTGGCGGCGTCGCGCGTGCACACCGGGGACAGCACGGTCTTGCTCGGCCCGTTCCATTCGACCAGCCGTCCGGCGACGAGCGAGTGGCGCTGGTGCACCTGTTCGGCCAGGCGATATTCGGCGGGGATGTCTTCGAGGGCAGGAAAGTGCTGGGCGAGCTGGGCGCTGCGATCGGTTGTCATGGGGTCCTCGTGAGGTGGGTGTGGTTCAGCGATCGAGCTTGAGAAACAGGTCCCGATCGGGAGCGAAGTTGGCGTACAGCGGCAGCAGGGCCCCGCCAATGGCCCGTGCATCGGCGCCCACGGCGCCTGCGAGCAGCTCGGGACGGGCGATGCCTTCCCAGCTGAATTTGTCGAGTGCCCCGTTGGTTTCCGCGAGCACCGCTTCGAGCATTTCGCGGCTGAAGGACCCGTCGACGATCACGCCGTCGAGCTCCAGCAGCGCCGTCGCGCTGTGGATGGCCATGGCGATCGCCGGGGTCGCCTCCCGCATCCATTCGCGCGTGACCGGCAACCACGGCGCCTCGACCGCGCGCGCATCCGCAACGGCGCGGGCGTCGAGCCCGGCCTGCGCATACATCTTCTCGAGCGTGAACAGGGACGCGACGCTCAGTAGCTGTCGCGGCTGCGCGCCGTCGCCGGCGACACCGAGCGACATCGATGCCAGGGCGCCGGCATTGCCTGTGGCGCCGGAGCGCAGATGGCTGTCGATCACCAACCCTCCGCCGATGAAGGTGTCGATGAAGACGTAGAGAAAGGTGCGCAGCCCCCGCCCACGCCCGGCCACCAGTTCCGCGACGCAGGCGGCGGCCGTGTCCTTGACGAGTTCGACCGGCAGCGTCGTCATGGCAGCCACCCGCGCGCGGATGTCGATGTCGTTCCACTTGGCGGCCTGCTCCGGTGCGACGCCGAGCAGGGACTGCCAGCCGCCGAGCGACAGCGGCGCCGCGATGCCGATGCCGTGCAGCAACTGCGCACGGGTGGGGCCGAGCGAGCGGCGCAGCGCCTTCAGGCGCAGCCGGATCTCGTCGAAGAGCGTGTCGGGGTCGGGGAACTCATAGGCCAGCGAGAGCCGCTCGCGCACCTGCGCCGTGAAGTCGACCAGCAGCACATCGAGGCTGCGGCGGCCGATCTTGATGCCGATCGAATACGCGCCTTCGGGATTCAGCGCCATCGGCACCGACGGCTGTCCGATCTTGCCGCGCACGGGTGCCCGCTTGACCACCAGGGCATCGGCCTCCAGGCGCGAGATGATGATCTGCACCGTCTGCGCCGTGAGATTGGTCAGGCGCGCGATCTCTGCCTTCGGCAGTGCGCCATGCAGGCGGATCGCCTGCAGCACCACCCGCTCGTTGAACTGGCGCATGCCCACCTGGTTGGAGCCGCGCGGATCGATGTTTTTCGGCAAGGCTGTTGTCTCCACTACGACGGGCCTGCAGACCGCCTGCGGACCCTGTTGTCGCGATCGCGATGGCGGGATTATGGGCCAGCAGATTTAATAAATCAATTGCATTTAGTTAATTGGAAGAAGGCCGCCTCCGAGGGAATGGCTGAGTGAGCAGTGGGCGATCAACGCGATCCCCGGGAAATCCCTGATCGCAGAGATCGATCCGCGACCTAAACTTTCTTCAACTTGAATTAATTAATTGCCGAGAGCGGCGCGAAGCCGGAATCGGCACTCAAGGAGACACGTGGTGAGACCAAGCGGCCCTGGACGGGGTACGAATTCGATGAACCTCCGGCTCTACAACGAGCGGACCCTGCTGCAGCGCCTGCGCCGCACGGGCGAAGCCTCGAAGGCCGACCTCGCGCGCTGGGCCCAGCTCACGAACACCGCTGTGGGCAGCATCGTCCAGTCCCTCGAGGAATCTCACCTGATCGAACCGGCTGGCCGGCGCCAGGAGGGCCAGCGCGGCCAGCCCGCGGGGCTGTACCGCATCAATCCGGAAGGCGCCTACGGCATCGGCGTGCGACTCGACCGGACGAGCATCGAGACGGTGCTGATCGACCTCGGCGGCCGCATCCTTGCCCGCGAAGCGCACGACCTGCTGCTCCCCCATCCCGACGAAGCCCTGGCGCTCGTGCGCAAGAGCATCACCCGCATGCTCAGCGTGCTCGACGGCACGCAGCGCCGCCGCCTCATGGGTGTCGGACTGGCCCAGCCCTACAACCTCGGAAGCTGGCTGCGCGAACTCGACCTGAAGGCCGACTTCCGCATCTGGGACGAGGTGGATTTCGGCGCCATGCTCTCGCAGGCAGTCGAGCAGCCGGTGTTCAAGGAAAACGACGGCAATGCCGCTGCGATCGCGGAACTGTTCTTCGGCGTCGGCCGCGAGGAAAGCGACTTCCTCTATGTCTTCATCGGCGCGGCGCTCGGCGCAGGCGCGGTGATCGGCGGCGAAAGCCTGCGCGGCAGCAGCGGCAATGCCGCCGACCTCGGCCTGATGCCGGTGCTGCCCAGCCGGCTGGCATCCGCACCGCCGACGGATCGCCGCTGGGACATCCTGCTGTCGCGCGCGTCGCTCAACGCGCTGACCCGCCATCTCCGCCACAGCGGCCTGCCGGTGCGCAACCACGACGACCTCGAAGGTCATGTCGCATCCGGTGGCCGTGCGGTGGACGAATGGCTCGACGATTGCGTCGACGCGCTCGTTCCTTCGCTGCGCGCATCGCTGGCGGTGCTTGACCTGCCCGCGGTGGTGATCGACTGCGACATCGACGATGGCCTGATCGACAAACTTGTCCGCCGTGTCGATGCCGGCCTGCGCGAGATCGCCCCCGAAGCCCGGCAGACACCGCGGCTACTGCGCGGCAGCTTCGGCACCAATGCCGGCGCCGTCGGCGCGGCCAGCCTGCCGATGTTCTTCAGTTTTTCCCCGCGCGCCGACGTGCTGCGCGGACAGCCCGCCTCCGCTTTCTCCCACACCGCCAAGGAGACCACACATGCCTGAAGGCACACCTCACCTGCTCGAACTGCGCAACATCTCCAAGACCTTCCCGGGCGTGAAGGCCCTGCAGAACGTGCGACTGCACGCCAACAAGGGCCTGGTGCATGCCCTGATGGGCGAGAACGGTGCCGGCAAGTCGACGCTCATGAAAATCCTCTCGGGCGCCTACATGCCCGACCCCGGCGCCGAGATCCGCATCGACGGCAAGGCCGTGACCATCGACGGCCCGCTCGCGGCCAAGGCGCTGGGCGTGTCCGTGATCTACCAGGAGCTCAGCCTCGCGCCCAACCTCACGGTGGCGGAGAACATCTACATGGGCCGCCCGATGGTCAAGGGCGCGCTGGTCGACCGCGCGGGCATGGCCGAATCGTGCACCGCCACGCTGCAGCGCCTGGGCGCGGACTTCGGCCCGTCCACCATCGTCGAGAGCCTCTCCATCGCACAGCGCCAGCTGGTGGAGATCGCCCGTGCGGTGCACTTCGACTGCCGCATCCTCGTGATGGACGAGCCGACCACGCCGCTGTCCACCCACGAAACCGACCGCCTCTTCGCGCTCATCAAGCGCCTGCGCAGCGAGGGCATCGCGATCCTCTACATCAGCCACCGCATGGACGAGATCGACGAGCTGGCCGACGAGGTGACAGTGCTGCGCGACGGCACCTATGTCGGCACGCTGGAGCGCGCGGAGCTGTCACGCGACAAGCTGGTGAAGATGATGGTGGGCCGTGATCTCTCGGGCTTCTACCGCAAGGAGCACAAGGGCCTGCACACCGGCGGCCGCACGCTGGCGGTGCGCAACATGTCCGACGGCCGCCGCGTGCGCGGCTGCAGCCTGGAACTGTTCGCGGGCGAGGTCCTCGGCCTCGCCGGCCTGGTCGGTGCCGGCCGCACGGAACTGGCGCGATTGATCTTCGGCGCCGATGCCCGCACCAGCGGCGAAGTGCAGATCGGGGACACGCCGCTCAAGATCGAGCAGCCAATCGACGCCATCCGCTCGGGCATCCTCTACCTGACGGAAGACCGCAAGGGCGAAGGGCTGTTCCTCGACCTCAGCGTGCGCGACAACATCAACGTGATGGTGTGTCCTCTGGACGCCCAGAAAGGCGGCGTGATGGACGGACGCCGCGCCCTGGAGCGCGCCCGCGATGCCATCCGGCAGCTCTCGATCCGCGTCGCCTCGCCGCGCGTCAACGTGGGCTCGCTCTCTGGAGGCAACCAGCAGAAAGTGCTGCTGGCGCGGCTGCTGGAGCTCAAGCCGAAGGTGCTGATCCTCGACGAACCGACGCGCGGCGTGGACATCGGTGCCAAGAGCGAGATCTACCGCCTCATCGATGAACTCGCACGCAGCGGCGTCGCGGTGCTCGTGATCTCGAGCGAACTGGCCGAAGTGGTCGGCGTCTGCGACCGCGTGATCGTGATGCGCGAAGGCCATCTCGTCGGCGAAGTCGGCGGCGACACCGGCGTCGCTATCACCCAGGAAAACATCGTGGCCCTGGCCACCGGCGCCACCACCGGCACCGTCCCGACCGTGCACTGACCCTCACACAACGCCCTCACGGAGACACACCATGAACGCCTCGCACCCGGCCGATCCGGCCCTGCCCGACCCCTTCCCGGCCGCCGCTCCGATTGCCGACGGCAGCAGCACGCCCGCCGCCGCCACCACGGAACACGTGAAGCCCGCAGTGCCGACGTCGCGCGGCAAGGACCTCCTGCGCGCCATCGGCATGCTGCCGGTGCTGATCCTGCTATGCATCGGCTTCGCGGTGTCGAGCGAGAACTTCGCGAGCTGGCAGAACTTCTCCATCATCACGCAGCAGGCCTCGATCAACATCGTGCTCGCCGCGGGGATGACCTTCGTGATCCTCACCGGCGGCATCGACCTTTCGGTCGGCTCGATCCTCGCTGCCTCGGCGGTGGTGGCGATGCTGATGTCGAACGTCCCCGGCCTGGGCATGCTCGGCGTGCCTGCCGGCCTGGCGTGCGGGCTGCTCTTCGGCCTGATCAACGGCGTGCTCGTGGCCTTCGTGAAGCTGCCGCCTTTCATCGTGACGCTCGGTGCGCTCACCGCGGTGC
>NZ_JACHYC010000009.1 GCF_014192575.1 Variovorax sp. Sphag1AA
CTGTTGACCCATCATGTCAAAGCGCCTCCAACAAATTCGTTGCCTTCAACATAGGCGACCCGAACCAATTTGCCAGCGGGTTTTTCAACAGAATCGCTGCGAAGCGGTCTTGCGCCGGGAAAAGAGGGAATTCGAAAGCCAACGTTCCGAGGTCAAGTCGGCTCCGTACCCTGGGGAGAAGCGGCGTTCCCGGAAGAGCAGACCGATTCTTGAACCCGGAGCAAATTGGAGGCTCGCAATCAACGCGGCGTCTTCGGCAGGGCGAACCAGGCTTCGAAACCAAGCGCACCCAGACGAGGGTTGGGGCTGCCCGGTACCAAGGTGTCGTCCTTCAGTTCGGCCCCGAAGTAGCGCGCATGCGCGTCCGGCACCACAGTGCGCGGATCGTTCGATGCCTTCAGGAAACGCTGCACCAGATCCGACAGCCGCACACGCTCCGGCCCCGCGATCTCGACGATGGCGTTCTGCGGCGTGCTGGCCGTGTAGTCGGCGACCGCATCCGCCACATCGTCCGAGGCAATTGGCTGCACGAAGGCGGGGGACAGGTGCACCTTGTCGCCATTCACCCCCGATTGCGCGATCGAACCCAGGAATTCGAAGAACTGGGTCGAGCGAACGAGGGTGTATGGAATCTTCGACTCGCGGATCAGCGTCTCCTGAACGATCTTGGCCCGGAAGTAACCGCTCTCCGTGAGCCGGTCAGTGCCGACAACCGAGAGGGCCAGGTGGTGCTTCACGCCGGCCTTCGCTTCTGCCGCCAGCAGGTTCTGCCCCGAGGTGCGGAAGAAGTCCATCACCGCCTTGTCCTCGAACGATGGCGAGTTGGCCACGTCCAGAACTACCTGCGCGCCGGCGAGCGCCTCGTCGAGGCCCTCGCCTGTGAGCGTGTCGACGCCCGATGCCGGCGACGCGGACAGCACGTCATGTCCACGCGCGCGCAGCCTTGCGACGGTCTTGGACCCAATGAGGCCGGAGCCTCCGATGACGACGATCTTCATGATGATGTTCCTTTCGATGTGCTTCAGGAGAGCTTCGCCTTGTCAAGGCCGAGAACCTTGTCGGACGAGCCGGGCACGCTCTTGAAGCCGACGTTCAGACGACTCCATGCGTTGGTTGACATCACGAGGAAGGAGAGGTCCGAGATTTCCTTCTCCGAGAGTTGCGTGCGCACGCGGTCGTAGATGTCGTCGGGAACGCCCTGCTCGGGCAGCTTCGTCAGCGCCTCGGTCCATGCGAGTGCGGCGCGCTCCCGCGGAATGAATAGCGTGGAATCGCGCCACGCAGCGAGGTGGTAGAGCCGCAGTTCTCGCTCGCCATGGATCCTGGCCTGCTTGACGTGCATGTCGAGGCAGAAGGTGCAGCCATTGAGTTGCGAAGTGCGGATGGCCACCAGGTCGCGGATCGATTCCTCGATGGCGCCCTCCTTGATTGCGTTGAGGAACTCGACGAACTTCTTGAACAGTTCCGGGGACTGCTCCGCATAGTTGATACGTTGGGTCATGACTTAACTCCTGGATGGAACGGCTTGCGGGAACCGCGAAGCGGAATCGATGCTAGGTTTGAGGACTCCATCCGGGTAGCCATTCGCGCGTGCTCACGATGTTGAGCGCAACGCAACAATCGACGGCATGCCTGCATGCGATCACATCAGGATGTCGTTGACGGGTTGCGGCACCTGCGGCAGTACGGACTCACCGGCAAGCGCCATCAACTCGCGCTCGATACGCTTCGAGATGTGCGTGATAGGGACGTCGTTGGCGCTGCCTTCGAAGGGGTTCTCGGTGCTCTCCCCCACCTGATCCAGTGCGGCGTACATCCATGAGATGGTGGCGCTGAACGGCACCACGAGCCACACCATGTAGCCTTGCATGAGGCCGGTGATGCCCTCGTTGAGCTTGTCGAACTCCTTCAGCAACCCGAAAGGCAGCAAGGCACAGAACGCCCAGACGAAGATCGTGTTGATGATCGCGTACTGCCTCGGATAGGGATAGTTCTTGATGCGTTCGGCGCGCCCTTGCTGGTCGATGAACTCTTTCAGTAGCTTGTTCAGCTCGAGGTGATAGGTCGGCGACAGGCGTCTCTCATCCAGAAGGCGTTTCAATGCACGGCCTTGCAGGCAGAGCACAAGCGTCGCCTTGTCTGCGGCATTCGCAACCAGCCGCTGCTCCGCCGGGTGCAGGTGACGCCGCAGTTCGTGCTCGATGGCGGTCTCGTGTTCGGGAATGCGGTACAGGCGACGGTACTCGGCATGCGACGCTTTCGTAAGGGTCTCCCACGGCCTCGGCGTTCTGAGTTCATGCCGCAGGCAGGTGACCCATGCCACATGCCTCGCGAGGAGGTCCCGAACGTCGGCAGGATTCAGTGCGTAGCTGTGCACGCTGGAGCCCCAGAACCGGCTGGTTCCGAGAATGGCGGTCCAGAGTTGTTGCGCCTCGATCGTCCGGCTGTAGGTCTGGACGTTCTTGAAGCCGACGATGAAGGAGGTGGCAGTGCCAAGCAAGCCGACCACGGTGAGCGGCAAGCTCAGCCACTTCAGGCCGAAGACCTGGTAGAGGATTACCGGCACGGCACCCACGCACAGAAGAAGATAGATCTGACGCCGGGTCCAGACGATGAACTCGGTGACCTTGTAGGACTTTCCCAGGTGCATGGCGGTCGTGTGGTGTGAGATGCGGGCCGCGCCACTAGACCCGAAGTCCCATGCTTTTCATGGCAGCAAGCACCTCGCGCGGCTCGGCACGTTTGCGAATGTCTTCTTCGATGAATGCGAAGCGGATCTTCCCTGCGGTGTCGATCACGTAGGTGGCGGGCACCGGGAGCACCCACTGCCCGTTGCCATTGAGCACCGGGATGTCGGTGCCGATGCTTGGGTGCAGGATCGCCGGCGCGCCTGGCGCGTGCCGCGATTCCGGTGGCATCGAAGACCTCGTCGGCCTCGCTGGGCTCATCGTGACCGTTCTTTAGGAGGTTCATGCGGCAGATCGTAGGAAGCCACCCCCCGATGCAGAAGACATGTGCAATCGCGCACTGCGTTGACGGAGACGCACCAATGGCCCCAATGTCCCCGCATTGGATAGGGTCCTCCGCTAGACTCGACGGCCTTCGCGGATCATCGCCCCATGGAGCCACCGCACACAGCGCAAGCCGAACCCACACAAGCGCCGACCGACACCTGTTGGCGCTTCGGCTCGTTCGTCTTGTGGGAAGCGCAGCGGCGTATCGAGCAACAGGGTGAGGCCGTGCGCCTGGGCTCCAGGTCCTTCGACCTTCTTCTGCAACTGATCAAACGGCCCGGCGAAGTGGTCAGCAAGGAGGACTTGCTGGCCACGGTCTGGGCCGGCGTCGTCGTCGAAGAGGCCAGCGTGCGCGTCCACATGTCCACGCTTCGCAAGGCATTGGGCGAGCCGGAGGACGCGCAGGAGTGCAAAGAATGGATCTCCAACATTCCACTGCGCGGCTACCGTTTCAACGGCCGGGTCTATCGCGAAGCGACGCCCCCCACTGTCGCGGACAGGCAGGTGCCGTCCGATGTGAATTTCACGAAGCTGCCAGTTCGCCTCACCCGACTGATCGGGCGCGAGGCCGACGTGGAGCGCATCCACCAGGCGCTCGGGATCGGTCGGCTCGTGACCGTCGTCGGCACTGGCGGCATCGGCAAGACGAGCGTCGCGATCCGTGCGGCGGAGTGCCTCGAACAGCAGAAGGCTTCCCGGATCGCCTTTGTCGATCTGTCGCCTCTGGCGTCCGGCGACCGCGTGCTGAGCACCCTGGCCCGAGCACTGAGCGTGACTACCGATATGGGCGACACCATGCAAGCGGTCGTCATGCGCCTTGCCGGCCTGGATGCGCTTCTGCTCATCGACAACTGCGAGCATGTGGTGGACACCGTGGCGCCGCTTGTGTCCAGGCTGCTGTCCGAGCTTCCGCAGTTGCGCATTCTCGCGACAAGCCGGGAAGCAATGCGGGTCCAGGGAGAGCACGTGCTGCGCCTCTCTCCTCTCGCCGTTCCGGATGAGGACGACGTGGGTTTCTCAGAGGCAATGCGTGCACCGGCCGTCGAACTCCTCGTCGAACGAGCCGCCGCTGCGGGCTCGCGCGTGTTCGGCGAATCGGATGGCTCCGCCCTGGCAAAGATCGCTCGACAGATCGATGGCATCCCCCTGGCGATCGAGCTGGTGGCCGCGCGCCTGGGCGTTCAGCCCATCGGCGACTTGGCCCTGCGGCTGAACGACCACATGCGGCTCTACTCCATGGACAAGCGGGCCCTGCTCGCACGCCACACGACGCTCGCCGCCACCCTGGAATGGAGCGCGACGCTGCTGACACCTGACGAGCTGAAACTGTTCCGGCGGCTTTCGGTCTTCCGCGGCCGCTTCGACGTGGAGTCCGCGCTGAGCGTGGCGCAGAGCGACATGGACGGTGAGCTGGCCTTCGACGCGCTGATCTCGCTCGCGAACAAATCGCTGGTCTCCTTCGACAACAACGACGCGATCGCGCCGTACCGGCTCCTCATCACGACCCGCAGCTATGCGGCCGCTCTGCTGGCGGCGAGCGACGAACGCCCGGCCATGATCCGCCGGCATGCCGCACTCATGCTCGATCTGATGAAGACGGCGCGCACGCAATTGCACGAACTGGGCGAGCAGGCGTGGCTCGGCAGGTACGCGTTCCGGCTGGACGACGTGCGCCTTGCGATCGAGATGTGCCTGACGGAACAGCTCGATACCAAGTTCGCCACGTCGCTGATCACCGCTTCCGCTCTGTTGTGGTTCCAGGTGTCGCAAGTCGCGGAATATCGCGACTGGGTCCGGGCCACGCTCGCGCTGGTCGACAGACAGCCCCATCCGGACATCGAGACCGCCGCCTCGTTGAACACCGCACTGGTGAGCGCGTTGCTGAGCACCGGCGCGCCCAGCGACGAAAGCAGCGAGGCATGCGATCGCGCGCTGGCCGGCGCCCTGGCCGTGAAGATGCGGATCCCGGAACTGCATGCGCGCTGGGGTCGCTGCACGCACGACATGTTCCGCGGTGAGTACCTGGCGGCACTGCGCAACAGCGAGATCCTCGAATCGGTCGTGCAATCCTGGGACGACCCGCCGGCACTCATCCTCTCGCACCGCGTCAGCGCCATGGCGAATCACTTCTGCGGCAGCTTCGCGCTTTCGAGGAAGCACAGCGAAGCGGCACTGGGCCTTTCCGGCCCCTTCGGTCGAACGGCCGTCACCGCGGTGGTCGGGCCCGAAGACGTCGTCGCAGCCAAGGCCGTGCTGTGCAAGACGCTGTGGCTGCAAGGGCAAACCGTGAAGGCGCTGGAAGCAGCCAGCGACGCCGTCTCGCGCGCGGAGGCGACCGGCAACTCCGTGTCGCTGTGCGCTGCGTTGTACGGGAGTTGCGCCGTCGCACTGTGGAGTGGCGAACTGGAACTGGCCCGCAGGTGGATTCCACGGATGATGGAAGAGGCCCGTCGCAAGGGCCTGGAGGGTTGGTACCGATACGCGGAATGGTTCAGCCAGGGCCTCCAGCTGCGTCTCGCAACGGATCCGCAGCTTCATGTCTGCGGGGTCCGGGAAAAACTCGCAGGCTACGACGCACCCCACAAGGAGATGCTCCTGACCTTCTGCGTCAACTGGCTCGACGATGAGATCATTGCCCGGATCGAAAGGGGCGAAGGCCTGTGGTGCGCGGCCGAAGCCTGGCGTGCCGCCGGTTGGCGCGAGGAACAGCGCGACAGGCTGCCCGCGGCCGGGGATTTCTACCTTCGCGCGATCGATCTCGCCCGGCAACAGGGCGCGCTGAGTTGGGAGCTTCGTGCAGTCACCAGCCTCGCCAGACTGGGACAGCGCCTGGGCAAGCGGGATCGGGCCGCCGGCAGGTTGGCGGAAATCTGCGAGCGCGCCGCCGCGGCCGGCAGCGAAGGCCCGGAACTCGACGAAGCCCGCGCCCTGCGTCTCCAGCTCACGTGTCCCTGAGCCGATAACAAACCTTGACAGGCATTAACTGGCCTCCACTGGCCGGTGCGCGCAGAGTGCATGCCATGTCAATATCCTTACTGTCTCCTTCCTCGATCGCGTCGCCGACGGTGCACGCCGATCCACTTGCATCCAGCTTCGCCACGACCTATGCGGGCGTTGTCGCCTTCATCGCCGTGGTGGCCGAGGGCAGCTTCGCGCGCGCGGCGGACCGGCTCGGCATCGGCCGCTCCGCAGTGAGCCGCAGCGTGCAGCGACTGGAAGACCAACTCAACGTGCGACTGTTCCAGCGCACCACGCGCAGCACGACCTTGACTCGCGAGGGCGACATGTTCTATGCGAGTTGCCACACGGGTGTCGACCGGATCGTGCAGGCGGTGGAGGAAATGAAAGACCTGCGCGCAGGACCACCGCGCGGGCACTTGCGCATCAGCGCCGCGGCCGGCTTCGGCCGCAGGGTGGTTGCACCGCTCCTCTGCGAATTCCAGCGCGCCTATCCCGAGGTCACGATCGACCTGTCCCTCGGCAACAAGCCTGCGGATTTCATCGCGGACCGCATCGACATCGAATTTCGCAACGGGCGCATCGAGGACGCGCAGATCATCGCCAGGCAGATCATCCCCATGCAGATGCTGGTCTGCGCTTCCCCGGCCTACCGGCAGGCGCACGGACTGCCCGCCACGGTCGAGGCTTTGGCGCAGCACCAATGCATCAACTTCCGGCACACCTCGGGACGGATCTCGGAATGGGAGTTCAAGGTGGATGGCGAGCTTCGCAAGTTTCTGCCAAAAGCCAGGCTCACCTACAACGACTCGGACCTAGTGCTGCAGGCGGTACTCGACGGCCAGGGCATCGCCCAGTTGCCCGGCTACATGATCTGCCATGCGATGCGCAGTGGCGCGCTCGTGGCCTGCCTTGCAGATCATGCGCCCGACGATCGCGGCCACTACATCTGCTACCTGAGCCGGCAGCATCTGCCCACACGCATGCGCGCCTTCATCGACTTCATGGTCGAGAAGATCCGGGCCGCCGATCTTCAGTGCGCGGCCGAACCCGAGTTGCAGGCCGCCTGATCGTTGCACGGCTACCGGCATTGGTGCCCGCCGAACAACAGGTTGAGTCCCCCCTCGGATCTACCGCGCGCGGGGACGCAAACCTACGATGAACCCGTCACTTTCAACACAGAGGACTCTCATGACCCAAGCACATATTCCTGCGCGCCGCCGCAGCCTTCTGCTCGGCGGCGCTGCTCTCGCCACCGGCGCAATGACCGCATTGACGGAAGGCACGGCCAACGCCGCCACTTCTTCCCCCGCATCCCAACCCAACAGGAGTTCCCGCATGACCAGCAGCACCATCACCACCAAGGACGGCACGCAGATTTACTACAAGGACTGGGGCGATGGCCCCGTGGTCACGTTCTCGCACGGCTGGCCGCTCAATGCCGACGCGTGGGACGGGCAGATGCACTTCCTCGCGCGCAACGGCTTCCGCGTCATCGCCCATGACCGGCGCGGCCACGGACGGTCCACGCAGTCTTCCTCGAACAACGACATGAACGGCTATGCCGACGATCTGGCGGCCCTGTTCGAGGCGCTGGACCTGAAGAAGGTCACCATGGTCGGGCACTCGACGGGCGGCGGCGAGGTGGTGCGCTACCTCGGGCGGCATGGCACGAAGCGCGTGGCCAAAGCCGTTCTGATCGGCGCGGTGCCGCCGGTGATGGTGAAGTCGGCATCGAACCCCGAAGGACTTCCGATGCAGGCCTTCGACGACATCCGTGCCGGCGTCGCAGCGGACCGCTCGCAGTTCTACAGGGACCTCGCGATGCCGTTCTATGGCGCCAACCGCGCGGGCGCGAAGGTCTCGCAGGGCATCCTCGACCAGTTCTGGCTCTGGAGCATGCAAAGCGGTCAGAAGAACGCCTACGAGTGCGTCAAGGCCTTCTCGGAGACCGACTTCACCGAAGACCTGAAGCGCATCGACGTGCCCACGCTCTTCATGCACGGCGAGGACGACCAGATCGTGCCGGTGCACGATTCCGCAAAAAAGGCCGCGAAGCTGGTCAAGGGCGCCAAGGAGATCTACTACCCCGGCGCGCCGCACGGCCTTACCGCGACCATGCAGGACAGGGTCAACGCGGATCTGCTCGCCTTCCTGAGCGGCACTGCCTGAGTGGGGATGAACCGCACGCGACCGAGCCATGCTTCACCTGTTGCTCCAGACCACCATTGAAGACGTGCCGGACGACTGGAACGTTTCGCGCTTCAGTCTTCTGAGTACCTTCCTGCGCGAATTGCAGGACGAGCATGGCCGACCGCTGTTTCGCGTGACGGCGCGCAATCGCACTCGCCGCGGCGCGCCGGACCCAATGCTGTCGACGCTCGATGAATCGGACGTCGACCAGCTCTGGCTTCTGGGCGTCGACAACGGCGACGGCCTCACGGCCGACGATTGCGCGGGCATCACCCGCTTCCGCCGCGCCGGCGGATCGCTTCTGATCACGCGCGACCACATGGACCTCGGCAGTTCGCTCCTGCACCTTGCCGACATCGGTGCAGCGCATCACTTTCACAGCCGCAACTGCGAGGCTGACCAGAGCCGGCAATGCATCGACAACCCCAACAGTCCCGGCATCTCCTGGCCCAACTACCACTCCGGCGCCAACGGAGACTACCAGCGGGTGTGGTCGGTGGGGAGCATCCATCCGGTCATGCGCGACAGGCACTCGTCCAGCGGCGTCATCCAGTACCTGCCCGCGCATCCGCATGAAGGAGCGGTGAGTGCGCCGCCGGACGATCCGAGCAGCCGCGTGATCATGGAGGGCAGGAGTTCGGCCACCGGCCGGCGCTTCAACATCGCGGTCGCCTTCGAACGATCCCACCAGGGCGGGCGCGTCATCGCGCAATCGACCTTCCATCACTTCGCCGACTACAACTGGGACCCGGCCGCCGGCTGCCCATCCTTCGTGATCGAGCCTGCCGGTTCCGGCATGGCGCGGTTCGCGGAGGCGCTTCGATCGACCCGGCAGTACGTGCGCAACGTCTCGCTCTGGCTCGGCTCGTAGTCTTTTCCAAAGGAGATTCAAATGTCACATCCCATCCGGATCACATCGCCGGAAGGCACCTTCGCGGCGTACGTCGCCGAACCCAAGAACACGCCCGCGCCCGCGCCGGCGATCGTCGTCATCCACGAGGTCTTCGGCGTCAACGCCGACCTGCGCCAGACCTGCGATGAACTGGCTGCGCAAGGCTATCTCGCGATCTGCCCGGACCTCTTCTGGCGCATCGAGCCCGGCATAGCCCTGACGGACCAAACCGAAGCTGAGCGCATCAAGGCAACGGCGCTCTACGCTGCCTTTGACCTCGACGCCGGAGTGCGGGACATCGCAGCCGCCATCGAGACCGTGCGGAAGGTGCCGCAGTGCACGGGCAGGGTCGGCGTGGTCGGCTACTGCCTCGGCGGATTGTTGAGTTACCTGACGACCGCACGTGTCGGCGCCGATGCCGCCGTGGCCTACTACCCCGGCAACGCCGACAAGCATCTGGAAGAGGCGGCGGGCGTGAACAGTCCTCTGATCGTTCACCTCGCAGAAGAAGACGAATACATCGGCAAGCCCGCACAACGGCAGATCCGCGAGGCGTTCGCGTACCGGCCGACGGTGGAAGTCTTCAGCTATCCCGGATGCGGGCACGCCTTTGCGCGGCACCACGGCATCGCCTATGACGCCGCGGCCGCCGCACTGGCGAACGAACGGACCCGCGACTTTCTGCAACTGCATCTGAAGCGGGCCTGATCGCCCTCGCGGGCGATGCGCGACTCACTCCAGTGGGTCGCGCGAGGGGGGCGTGCGCATGCCGACCGACATGCGGTTCCACGCGTTGATGGAGGCGATGGTCCAACTCAGCTCCACGATCTCCTGGTCGCTGTAGTGCGCCTTCAGTTCCTCGAATGCGGCGTCATGGTCATAGTGATGGTCGGGCAACTGGGTCAGGACCTCGGTCCAGTTGAGCGCGGCGCGCTCGCGGTCGTCGTAGAAGTCCACCTCGCGCCAGGTCTGGAGACTGTTCAGGCGCTGCCAGCTCTCGCCGTGCTTGCGCAACGTACGCGCATGCATGTCGAGGCAGAACGCGCACCCATTGATCTGGGAGGCGCGCGTCTGAACGAGTTCCATCAGCGCGGGGCCGAGGGAGGACTTGGCAATTGCGCCATTGACCGAAGCCATTGCCTGGTAGGCCTTGGGCGCGATCTGAGTCCACGGCAGTCTGGGTTGATTCATGAGTTTCTCCTGGTGGTGGGTTGAAA
Organism: Variovorax sp. Sphag1AA; assembly: GCF_014192575.1. Classification (GTDB taxonomy): domain Bacteria; phylum Pseudomonadota; class Gammaproteobacteria; order Burkholderiales; family Burkholderiaceae_C; genus Variovorax. The sequence continues at coordinate 10,275 of NZ_JACHYC010000009.1, forward strand.
GAGCGCAGCCGGCCTCAACGGCCTTCCTGCACCGGAATGAAGAACTGGGCGTTCTTCGGCTTGATCAGCGTGACGATGAACTTCGCGGGTTTGCTGTTGCTCGCGTTGCGGCCGACCGTATGGATGTCCCCGGGCCCTTCATAGAAGGTCTGCCCCTTGGTGAGCGTGACTTCGTTGCCGCCTTTGAGCCCCATCACGATGGTTCCCTCGAGGACGTAGACGAAGGCATGCGCGTCGTGCCGGTGGACGGGATCGACCGCGCCCGGGGGATAGTCGACGCTGATCGTCAGCACCTCCTTGCCGGGTATGTCGGGCAGGTCGTGCGTCATGAGTTCCTTGACGACGGCCTGGGGCGCCGCGGCCGCATGCTGTGCGAGCAGCACGCCGCAGGCCAGGAGCAGTTGTCTTGCTGTGTTTCGGTTGGAGAACATCGACTTCATCCTTCAGCGAGTGCTGGTAGTGGTGGTGTCGACAGATCCTATGAACCGACCGCCACGTCAGGTAGACATGCCAAAGGGAGCACGGTGTTGCTGGCTGCGCACCAGTTCGGTTGTCGCCCCGAGGACAACATTCCAGTGCCCGCCAGCCAGCTTCCGGGGCCTATGGCGTCCACCTAGCATCGAGGCATCGATCCACCGATCCACCGATCCACCGATCACGAGGTGAGCAGATGAACCAGACGATCCTTGCGCAAGAGAACGCAGCCTTCAAAGGAAGCGGCGGCGTCAGCGCCAACAACAGGTCCTTGGGATTTCGCCCCGCGTTTCGCAACAACGAGACCGGCCTCATCTATGCGTCACGCTTCGCAGATGGGAGGCTCGCGCCGATTCACCTGATCGATGGCCTGCCCGACGAAGTGGTCATCGCGCGATCGGCCTCAGGCCGGGTCATCTTGGTGAAGCCGTCGGTGCAGGCAGGATTCACCCTGGACGGCGACTTCTACGATCGCGAGCAGGCGGCATGCAAAAGCCGCCAGGACGCGGCAAGATGTCGAACTTCGGTTTCCTGACGCAAACCCTCCTCCGACACGATGGCCAGAACAGGAAGAACCGGCTTCGCTGCCGGACTCGCATTCACGGTGGCATTGGCCTCGGCCTTCGCGGCACATGGACAGGAGGGCCCGCTCGATCCGGACACCGGGCTTCCGGTTTCGAAGCCGTTCAAGTTTCCGGAACTCGGCGTGATGAAGCCGTTCTGGGCTCGCCGCATTACCGGCTACATGACGACTGCCGACGGAGCGCGACTGCGCTATAGCGCGCTTCTGCCCAAGAACACGGGCAGGTTCCCGACGGTGCTCACACTCAACGGCTATGACGCCGGATCGATCGGAACCACGCCCTACCTGAAGTACAGGACCTCCATGTCGGTGGATCTGGACAAGCGGCTGGTGGAAGCGGGCTACGCGGTGATGGGCGTGAACACGGCCGGCACCGGCTGCTCCGACGGCAGGCTGGAGTACACGCGGCCTCAACTAGGTCAGCATGGTGCCGAGGCCGTCGAGTTCGCTGCCGTGCAGCCTTGGTCCGATGGCAAGGTCGGCATGGTGGGCGCGTCGTACAGCGGGTCGTCCCAGGTCGCAACGGCGCAGAATCGACCGCCGCACCTGCGCGCCATCGTTCCCGGCATGGTGCTGACCGACTACCGCGACGCCATTGCGCCTGGCGGCGTGCCCGCACCGGGGTTCCTGACGCCGTTTCGCGTCGTCTTTCGCGGCTACTGGAGTGACATCGTCGCGCAGGCCGCGGAGGAAGAAGGGGATACGCAATGCCTGCAGCAGATCGTGAGGAACCTCGCGGCCGAGGAATCGAACTCGGTGATGCATCTGCCGGTGGCGCACCCCTTGCGCGACGACTACATGAACAGCTTCGACCTCGCGCGCAATGCGGATCGCATCCAGGTGCCGGTGCTGTCGGTCGAGGCCTTCCAGGATCAGGCGATCACGCCGCGCAGCAGCCACTATCAGGCCCGGCTGGACCCGGACAAGCTATGGCTGTTCCAGACGAACGGGCGGCACGACATGTACTTCGCCGCGGCCTTCCAGGCTATGGCAATCCGCTTTCTCGACCGCTTCGTCAAGGGGCAGGACAACGGCTTCGAGCGCGACACACCACGCACGACCGTGTGGATGGAGACCTTCGAGACCGGCGACAGCGTGCTCGAACGCCGCGCGTCGCCGCAGCCGCGCTGGACGGTGCACAAGCCCACGGTCAAGCCGTCCGATCTCGTTGTGAAGGAGTACCACCTGGCGCCGGGCGGCGTGCTTTCCGATGGCGTTTCGCCGGGTGCCGCCGATGGGTTCGACTACCCGGGCGCCGGCGTCGCAGTCAATGACGTCGCGGGCACCACCTTCTGGGGGCCGCTGCCCGCCGACTGGAAGAAGACGAGCCTTGCCTACACCTCGGCGCCGCTCGAGCGCGACATGTTGGTGTATGGGCCCGGCAGCGCGGACCTCTGGGTCACGGCCAACGCCGGTGATGCGGACATCCAGGTCACCGTGACCGAGCTTCGTCCCGATGGCCAGGAGACCTATGTGCAGCGCGGATGGCTGCGCCTGTCGAATCGAACGCTCGACACGGCGCGATCGACGCCGCTCCTGCCAGTGCATTCGGAGCAACCCGAGCATCTCAGCCCGGTGCTGCCCGGCCGACCGACCTTCGCGCGCGTGGAGATCAACAAGATGGGCCACTATTTCCGCAAGGGCTCGCGGCTTCGCATCTGGATCGACACGCCCTCGCAGACCGGCGGCCTCGTCTTCGACAACTTCACACAGGCGCAGCGCGTGCATGTGCTGCATACCACCAGATACGACTCCATCGTGCGGTTCGGCCTGCTCCAGGACGTCAGCGGACCGGCCGCATATCCAGAGTGCGGGAAGACGCTGATGCAGCCGTGTCGACCTGATCCCCTGACCGGCCATTGACTCGAGGGGCGCAGGAACGCGATGCACTACAACCCTGCACTCGATGGCGTTCGCGCCCTGTCGATCCTCGCGGTCGTGCTCTTCCACTCCAACGTGCCGGGCGCCGGCGGCGGGTTCGCCGGGCTGGACATGTTCTTCGTCCTCTCCGGCTTCCTGATCACGTCGCTGCTGGCCGACGAGTACCGGCAAGCCGGGGACATCCGCATCGGCCGCTTCTACGCCCGGCGGGCGCTCAGGCTCTACCCCACCCTGCTGCTCATGCTGGCGGCCTATATCGGGCTGGCACCGATCGTGTGGCCGACCGAGAACCGATGGATGAGTGCCTCGCTCTCCGCGCTCTACGTCATGGACTACGCGATGGCATTCATCCGGAATCTTCCACCTACCGTCGCGCATACCTGGTCGCTGGGGGTCGAGGAGAAGTTCTACCTGCTATGGCCGCTCCTGCTTCCGCTCGTGCTGCGCACGCGGCGCCCGGTGGCATGGCTGGTCGCGGCCTTCGTGGCAGTGACCGCGTGGCGCTATTTCGTCGCGCTCAACTGGGGATGGCGGCAGGCCTACTTCAGCTTCGACACGCGCATGAGCGGCATCCTGCTGGGTGCGATCGCGGCGCTGGCCCGGCCCAAGGTGTCAGGTGGTTCCGTCGCGGTGGCCAGCGTTGCGCTGGCCTTCGCCATCGCAATGCCATTCATGCCATCGCTGCCGCTCCATCGCGAGGTCGAGGCAGTGACGCTGTCGATCACGCTTGCGGAGCTTTGCTCCTTCCTCCTGATCTGCCATGTCGCGGATCACGCGCACAGCCGCTTTCTCGCTTCGCGGCCGATGGTCTACATCGGCCGCCTTTCCTACGGGATCTTCATCTGGCACTTTCCGCTCGTCTTCACGCTCAGGAAGTTGGGCACACCGGTCTGGATCACGTTGACCTGCGGCATCGCCTTTTCATTCGCCATGGCCGCGATCTGCCTGCACCTGGTGGATATGCCCATCAAGCGATGGCGCGAAAGAGCATGGCCTCTCAGCCGGCTTGCGGGATCAGCTCCACCCATCCAGTCTGACCCTTGACTCGCGCGATCCATTCGCCAATGGAAGGAAATCGGTCCATCTCGTAGCCACCTTCGGAAGCCAGCGAGACGTAGGCGAAAACTGCCGTGTCTGCAACCGTATAGCGCTCTTCGACCAGCCAGGTTCGCCCGTCCAGCCATCCTTCCAGCATCTCGAGGGCCGCGTAACCCTCGGCATGAAAGCGCTGGATCTCCTGTTCTCTGCCGCTAGTGAGGCCACGCAAATGCCATACGCGCGGTATCGCGATCGGCTTCTGCAAGTCGGCCTGCTCAAAGAAAAGCCAACTCGTCACCTGCGCGCGAACGAACGGATCGTCCGGGAGGTAGGGCGTGCCCTGCGCCAGATAAAGCAGGATCGCGCCGGACTCCACGATCGTCTGGCCGTTGTCGAGTTGGAGGACGGGAACGCGTGCGAAACGGCTGAGCTTGCGAAACGCCGGATCCTGCGTTTCATGCTTGACGAGATCGAGCGTGATGCGCTCATACGGCAGCCCGAGCTGGCTCAGCAGGATTCGCACCTTCCACGAATTCCCGGACAACCGACTGTCATAGAGGCGAAGCATCCATTGGCTCCAACATTGACTGCGCGCCGCGATTTTCCCACCACGAAGGTGGGATGGCGAGATCAAGGCCGGAGCCCAAGGCCCGCTTGCTGCAATCAATGCATGAGCGCATCCATGGGTCTGGAGTGCGGCAAGCTCCGCACCGAGGCTTCGATCGCCTCCTCGTACAGCGAAGGCCGCTGGACCAGCGCATCGAAATACCGCGTGACGTTCGGGAGGTCGTCCCACAAAGACGCCAGCCCGAGATAGGCCACGCGAACGAGATTGACACCCCAGACCACGTCACCGAGAGAAAAGGCGCTTCCCATCAGGTACGGCGACTGCCCATCCAGGTCACGGTCGAGATCCTCGAGCAGCTTGCGCGTATGGAGGCGAGCGGCGCGCTGGAACTCCGCGTCCCGTCGCCTTGGCAGGCCGCCGCTTTCCTTCGTGATCTTCGCGCGGTAGGCCGCGACGAGTTCGGGCTCCCCGGCATTGGCGGCGATCAATCCCTCCAGCACCCGGATCTTGTATTCGTACACCGTCTCCATCACCGACTTGAGTGCCTCCGGCCGCATGTCGGCATCCGGATGGAAGCCATAGAGCAGCGCGGTATTCGGAATCCTGTCGACGATCCCTGCCTGGCGCATCACTTCGGCAATCGCTTCGGGGGCGTTCGGCACGAGCTGGATCGCCTCGCGGGATGTCGAATCGAGGTACGCGCAGATCCGCAGCGAATCCGCGATCACACGACCCGCCTGGTGATCGACGAGCAACGGAACGACGCAAGGGTCGAAGCCTTCAGTTTCCACCGACGTCCGCCCGCTGTAGCCCTTGACGAACTCCCGACCCAGCTCGCGACAGGCGACCAGCCGCAGACGGACCTAGGCAGGGCTGTAGTGTTCGGCCGGCACAAGCCCTTCGGCGCCCATCGAACTCAGGATGAGCATGTCGTTCGATCGATAGGGCAATCGCTTCTCGTGGAGCACAGCCCGCACCTTCTGCGAGCACAGCGAGCTCGCAGCATGGAACAGCTCGAAGCGAGGGTTCGCGAAATCGCCCACGATGGTCGAGCGAGCCGGATCCACCATCGCCGCGCGAGCGGCTGTCGCCATCTTCATCAACGACTCGTCACTCGACATCGAATCGCTCTTGCTTGCGTCGCTCTTGATTGCATTCACGGCAGCTACTCCATCAGGTCCTGGCAAAGATTCCAGTAGAAGTTCGAGACACGCGTCTCTCGGCGACCGACTCTAGGCACATCCACATCCACGGTGAAGCCTGCAGTTCTTGCACGCACGGTTCGAGGACGCCGAACGATCTCACCGCATGCCGTCGTCCATATCGCTGGACGCTGTGTCCTGCAAAGGACAGCAGACGACGGACGCTCATTGGCATATCTTTTTACGCAAGAGAACAGGCACCGATCGAGTCCCCACGCCATGAGCCACGTCCATCAGTCATCCACCGCAGCATCGCGCTCCCCAACCCTTCGAACCGCGCTCGATGCGCTCGCGACGCGGCGCATCACCGCTGTCGAGTTGATCGAACAGTCGCTCCAATCCGCGGAGGCCTGCAAGCGAACCGTCAACGCCTTCTCCATCGTTGACTGGGATCGTGCGATGGCGGCGGCAGCGGACAGCGATCTGCGCTACGCCCAAGGCACGCAGCGACCGCTGGAGGGCCTGCCGATCGGCGTCAAGGACCTGATCGACACAAAGGACCTCGAGACCCGGTACGGCTCTGCAGCCTATCTCGGTCATGTCCCCACCGCCGATGCCGACATCGTGAGAGCTCTCGTCGAGCAAGGCGCGATCCCCATCGGCAAGACGAGTACGCATGAGTTCGCATGGGGCGTCACCACGACCAGCAGCGTCTTTGGTGACACGTTGAACCCACTGGACAAGCAACGCATCGCCGGAGGCTCCAGCGGCGGCGCGGCTGCGGCGATCGCCTTTGGTTCGATTGCCGCCGGATTGGGTACGGACACCGGTGGCTCCGTCCGCATCCCCGCAGCGCTGTGCGACATCGTGGGCTTCAAGCCGACGTTCGGGACACTCTCCACGCGCGGCATATTCCCATTGGCGCCGACGCTCGATCACCCGGGCCTTCTCGGAGCAACAGTCGATGACGTCGTCCTTCTCGCGAAGGCCCTCCAGATTGAATTCCCCCCGCGCAATGCTTCGGCTTCCGCGCGCCTGGGCGTCATACGTGGGATTGCCCCAGTGCCCCCGAGCCCGGAGGTCGCCTCTGCATTCGGCAACGCCATCGATTGCATCAACGAAGCGGTGGAGTGCGTGGAGGTCGATGCCGCGGCATCCGGTCTCTTCGACAAGCTCTACGACGCGTTCGCGAGCATCGTGCTGACCGAAGGCGCCATAGAGCATTTCAGGCGAAACGACTGGGACCGCATCGTCACGCACTATGGCGCCGAGACCGTCGAGCGCTTGCAGCGGGCAAAGAAGCTGGAGTTGCGTGCCTATGCCGAGGCACAGGAGACGCGCCGGTCCTTCGCAGCCAACCTGCACCGGGTCATGTCGACGGTCGACTACCTCGTGCTGCCGACCTGCCCTTGCACCGCACCGTTGCGGCACGCGCAATCGACCGTGATCTGCGACTGGTCCGGCACTGTGCGCGAGGCGCTCATGACCTACACCGCGCCTTTCAACCTCGCGGGATTCCCCGCCATCTCGATTCCCCTGACGCACGCTGGCTGCGCGCTTCCCGCATCGCTGCAGATCGTGGCGCGGCCGGGACAGGACGGCGCGCTCCTTCGGCTTGCGGCGCAGTTGGAGTCGATAGCGCGCGTCCCATCCCATCGAACGGAACCCTGAATCCACCCCGCCAACGCAACCCAAGGAGATAACTGTGAGCAACAACCCTGCAAGCCTGGACATCCAGGCATCGTCAAGCCACGGAACCGGACAGACACCGTACAGCGCGTGGATGCAGACGGATGCACTTCACGCCCTGCAGCGCACGGTGAGCGACCACCCCGGAGAGCACGCTTGGATCACGCACGTGCAGGTCTCCGAACTCTATTGGATGCTCATCATCAAGGAGATCCAGACCGCGCAGGCCTGTCTGCGGGCCGACAACCTGCGCGAGGCCCATCGAACATTGCGCCGCGTCGTCGCACATCACGCGCCGCTCCAGGCCATCTGGAAATCGATCGAGTGGATGACCCCCTCTGACCTGTTCGCCATGCTTTCTTGCGCGGTCGCGAAATATGGCAAGGACACGGCACTTCAAGGGTGGACGTATCGACAGATGGTCTACCTGCTCGGCATCAAGCAATCCCAGCACCTGGAGCACTTCGTGCCGCAGCCCGAACGGCTGGCACAACTCAGGAAGGTGCTTTCCGAGCCAAGCCTCTACGACGACGTCCTCGCATACTTCAGCCGGATCGGCCGGTCTGTGCCCACGTCATTGCTCGAACGCGATCTGAGCGCACCCTACAGCCCCAGCAAGGAGATCGAGCAGATCTGGCGAGACATCTACGCAGACCCGGACAAGAACATCGAGCTTCAGCAACTCGGCGAGACGCTTGCCGACATCGCCGAAGGATTCACCGAATGGAAGCATCGCCACCTCATGGCGACGCGCAGGACCTTCGGCGCCAGGCCGGCCTACTTCGGCACCGAAGGCGTTGCATGGCTCATGCCCACGATGAACGAGATCCCGTTTCCGGAGCTCTGGTCGGCACGTACCTTCATCGGCGATCCCCCAGCGGTATGCCCGCACATGTCCAAGGCCAGGGGCGCCTGACGACCCACTGCCAAGACGGCTGCGAGGTCGATCGTTCGGCAATCCGGGACCGTGCGTACAAGCATCGACGCCTTCTCAGTCGAAGGTCCCCTCCCTACGATTTCCTTGCTTTCATCAATGCGTCACACACACAGAGGAACGACCATGTCAGCGAACCCACGGATGGAGAGTATGGAGTTGAGTGCGAACCCTTTCATTGACGACCTGATCCGGGACCGGCACACCAAGCGCGGCTTTCTCGATCGCCCCGTTGCGCTCGACATGGTCAGGGACATCCTCGAGGTCGCGAGGTACGCGCCCAGTTCGAGCAATACACAACCCTGGCGCTGCTATGTCGTCACGGGCGAAGCGCGCAAGCGCGTGACGACCGCAGCCGTAGCTGCGTTTCGCGCCGGCCCGGAGAAGCTGGAACCCGAGTACGCGTTCTTCCCGCAGCCCCTGCCCGATCCGTATTCGACCCGGTTCAACACCTTTCGCGGCCAGCTCGGCGATGCGCAAGGCGTGCATCGCAGCGACAAGACGGGGCGCATGCGTGACGTCGAGCGCCAGTTCCTGTTCTTCGATGCGCCCGTCGGCATCATCTTCACGATGGATCGATGCCTGGAGCGGGCGAGTTTCATCTGCTACGGATGCTTCCTGCAGAACGTGATGCTTGCCGCCAGGGGCCGAGGGCTCGACACCTGCCCTCAACAGATCTGGTCGCTGCAATACCCGGTGCTGCGCGCCGAGCTCGGCATCCCCGAAGACGAGATGGTGATTGCCGGCATGTCGCTGGGCTGGGCCGACAACAGGCTGGCGGAGAACAGGATGACCCTGCACAAGGTGGAAGTCGACGACTTCACCTCGTTCATCGACGCATAACAGCGGCATCCATCAACCATTTGAGTCATTCACAGGAGACTTTCATGTCAATCATCAAGGGCTTTCATCATCTGACCGCGTGCGTCAGCGGCGCACAGGAAGACGTGGACTTCTACGTCAAGCTGCTAGGACAGACCCTCATCAAGAAGACGGTTCTTCTCGACGGCGAAGAACCGGTCTACCACCTCTACTACGGCAATTCACAAGGTGACGCCGGCACGCTCGTGACGTCGTTCCCCTTCAAGCAGAAGGGTGTGAAGGGACGACGCGGCTCCGGCCAGATCAAGGTGATCAACTACTCGGTGCCGAAGCATTCGCTCGATTTCTGGCGCGACCGCTTCAGCGCGAAGGGCGTTGCCTTCGACCAGGACGTGGTCGAGAGATTCGATGAAAGACGGCAGCGCTTCCAGCACCCGTGCGGCATCGAATTCGATCTCGTCGAATCCGACCGGGACACGCGTCCGCCCTGCTCCGCCGGCGACATCCCGGAGCAGTTCGCGATCCGCGGCGTGCACAGTATCACGCTGTCGCTTCGCGAGGTCGCCGAATCGATCATCTTCATGCAGGAGGCGCTGGACTTCCGGTACGCAGCCCAGTCCGGTCCTTACCACCGCTTCGAAACCGCGAACGGCGCGCCCGGCACGATCGTCGAGTTCGTGCATGAACCTGACCGGCTGCAGGGATCGTCGATCTACGGCGAAGGCACGATCCATCACGTCGCCTTTGCCGTTGACAACGTCGAGCAGCAGATGCTCATCAAGGAAAAACTCATGTCGATGGGCCACATCGACACGTCCGAGTCGGTCAACCGCAATTACTTCCGCTCGATGTACTTCAAGATGCCCGGCGGCGTGATGTTCGAGGCGGCCACCACGGACATCGGCTTCGCCATCGATGAAGCGCCGGGGCACTTCGGCTCGGAGTTCCAGCTCCCGCCGTGGCTGCGCGAGCGCAAGAACGAATTGCTCGGCCGCCTGGAACCCATCGCCGTCTGACCCGTCAGGAAAAAAAAATGTCGAAACCCAAGATCCTCATCGCCTTCTACTCCCGCAACAGCTCGACCGAACTCCTCGCAAAGGCCATCGCCGAAGGCGCGCTGTCCGAGGGCGCCGAAGTGCGCCTCCGTCGGGCCCGCGAATTCGTCGGACCCGAGGTCATGCGGCAATCGCCCGGCTGGTCGGAGCGTGCCACCGAAATGAACGCGAAGTACGAAGCCCCGACCGAAGCCGACGCCGAATGGGCAGATGCCATCGTCTTCGGAACGCCGACGCGCTTCGGGTCGATCTCGGCCGAGCTGAAGGCCTACATCGACGGGCTCGGCGGCCTCTGGCTCCAGGGCAAGCTCAACGGCAAGGCAGGCTCCGTGTTCGGATCGACCTCGTCGAAGCACGGCGGCAACGAGTCCACTCTCCTGTCCATCTACGCACCCATGGCGCACCTCGGCCTGATCATCGTTCCGCTGGGCTACGCCGACGCAGCGATGTTCAGCGCCGGCACGCCGTACGGCGCGACCCATGTGTCCCACCGGGATACGGTGATGCCCGACGCGGATCACCTGGCCGTGGCGAACTTCCAGGGGCGGCGCGTAGCGTCGGTTGCGCGCGCATTGGCAGGCCCACGCATCCGCGTACCCGAGACCGTCTCCTGAGTGAGAGCGGCTGGCCAGGAACGCGGCCCGCGGGTCGCGTCATCCAGGTCGCGCGCAGTATGCTTGCCGGACCATGTTGGACTTGAAGGATGTCTTCTATTTCGTTCAGGTCGTCGACCGGGGTGGATTCACCGCCGCCGGCACGAGCCTGCGATTGCCGAAGTCGACTCTGAGCCATCGCGTTCAGGAACTGGAGACGTCGCTGGGCGTTCGTCTCCTCAACAGGACTTCGCGTCAGTTCGGCATGACCGACATCGGCAAGGAGTTCTACGAATACGCCGTCGCGGCGCTGCGCAGCGCGGAGATCGCCGAAGAGGCGGTCCGCCAAAGGCTGACGGAGCCCAGCGGCGTGATCCGCTTGACGACGGCCGTCGAGATTGCACAGTTCGCCCTCCGGGATCTGCTGCCGATATTCCTCAATCGTCATCCGAAGGTCCGCATCGTCGAGATCGCGACCGACCGCTACGTCGACATCGTCGGCGAGGGTTTCGATCTCGCGATACGCGGGCATACATCGCCGCTGCAGGATTCGTCGCTGGTCCAGCGTGCCATCGCCCACGTCCCCCTGGTATTTCTTCGCGGGGCCCAAGTACCTAGAGCAGATGGGCGTGCCCGAACGACCCGAGGATCTCGCTCGACACACGGCAATCTCGATGGTGCTCAACGGTCCGCCCAACTGGCAGTTGCGCGGACCCGACGGCGAAGAAATCACGATGCCGATCGAGCCCCGATTCCAGAGCAACAACATGGTCGCGCTCAAGGAAGCGGCATGCGCCAACCTGGGCATCGCCGCGCTGCCCGGCTACATCTGCAGGTCGGAACTGCAAAGCGGTGCGTTGCAGCAACTCCTGCCGGACTGGATGGCGGCCGATGCGCGCATATCCGCGCTGATTCCCTTTCGCACAGGCCTGCTCCCGGCGGTGCGATCGCTTGTCGACTTCCTTTCCGTCGAGATTCCCGTCATCACTGCATTCGATCGGCAGTAGCCTGCGCGGGCCTCGATCGTCCACCGACGTGGACGCTGCGTTTGATGTTTGACGGCTTGTGAGCGGATGGCGTGGACTCTATCTTTTGGTCCTGAATCTGAAAGGACCGATCGAGATGAATCAATACAACTGCCTCCCGCAAGACGGCGTGTTCTGGGGCGAGCACATCCTGCAAAGCACCGTGGCGCGACTTGGGGATTACGGAATCCATCGCGCAATCACCTTCACTGTCGAGCCGTTGGCGAAGCTGCATGACACCTACGTGCAACCCAACGTCAAGTTGGGTGTCGGCACCTTCACGGACCTTCCGGCGCACGCCCCCGACGTGGCCGTGCAGATGGGGCTCGATGCGTGCACGAACGCCGGAGCCGAATCGATCATCGCGCTCGGCGGCGGGTCCGTGCTCGATGCCGCCAAAGCGGTGTCGCACTTGCATCACGAGAGGACCGGCCGCTTTCTTCCCATAGCCGCTCTGCCCACCACGCTGTCGGGCTCCGAGTTCTCTCACTACTTCGGCATCACCGAGACCGATGGTGCACAGAAGTTCAAGCGCAGCTACGCCGTCCGTGAAACAGTTCCGAAGGTTGTCGTGATCGACCCCGTGCTTGTGCTCGACACGCCGCGCGCACTGCTTCTGTCTTCCGCCATCAAGGGGGTAGATCACGCGGTCGAAGGCATGCGCAAGGTCACCCGCGAGCATCCTCACGCGGTCATGGCCGCGAGCGGTGTCGCGCGATTCCTTCGAATTCTCGAGAAGTGGCCCAGGGCAATGCAAACCCGCGAGGCCATCGACGAGGGGCTGGTCACGGCCAACGACCTCCTGCAGCTCCAGCTTGCCGCATGGCAGTGCTACTTCTCCCCGGCTTCTGTCATCTACGGGCTCAGTCACCGCATCGGGCATATCCTGGGTGGGACCTATGGACTGCCCCACAGCGCGACCTCCTGCATCACGCTCGGTCCCGTCATTCGTGCCTGTGCGGATTTCTACGGTGACAAGCTCGAAGTCTTTGCGGCGCGCGCGGGTGACAAGCGGGCGGCGAACGATCTGGCCGACAGGATCACCGGCGTCGTGAAGTCATTGGGGTTGCCCTATCGCGTCAGTGCATTCGACCTCGACAGGGCAAAGTTGCCCGAGGTCGCAACGCTCCTGAAGAAGAACTATCCCAACGAGGTCGCCGACCTTGGCACGAACGCCACGGCAAAACTCGACGCCCTGCTCGAAAGCCTCTGGTGACCACCACAACTGCGCACTCGCCGGATGCGCCTGGAATCCTTGTTGCGACTCAGGTTTCCGAACTCTGGTGGACGCTGATCGCAGAAGAGCTTCGGACGGCCCAGGAGCAGCTTCGCGCGGACAATCCGAGCGGTGCAACCCAAACCTTGGGACGCGTGGTCGTTCACTTCGAACCGTTAAACGCCACCTGGCGCTCGATCGCAACGACGTCACCAAAGGACCTTTTCGGGACGGCCACATTTGATAGCTGGCGCTATCACTACACCCTGTATGTCCTCGGAGGGGCGCAGGCAGAGCATCTGCGGTCCCTCGCATCCTCACGACATTGGCCGCAGATCAGTTCGGCGTTGGCCAAACCGACCGTCTATGACGATGTCCTTGCGTACTTCAATCGCATCGGAATGCGTGTACCTGAACATGTCCTCGAACGAGATCCCAGTGTGCCCTACGTTCCGAGTCTTGAGGTGGAACAGATCTGGCGCGAAATCTATGAGGACCCGTACCCGGATGCCACACTGCAGCAGCTCGGCGAAACGCTCATGGACACTGCAACAGCGTTGACCGATTGGAAGTGCCGCTGTTTGATGACGATGCGCCGAACGATCGTTGAGCGGCCGACCTCCATTTCAGATACGAGTGAGATCTCATTTCCGGAACTCTGGTCGGCTCGGCGATGCGTTACTGGCCCGTTCGACGTTCAGACGTAAAAACGCCGCGGATCTCTTGAACCCGCGGCGCTCCCCTAAGAGTCCTCAGGGCAAGGCTATTAGTAGTCCCATTGCACTGGCACGAATCGGAAGGCCGCACCGTCCTTTGCAACATGCCCGATGGATGGGAACGCGACATGCGCCGCAGCCAGCAAAGCGCCGGTCTCAGCCGCTTCATTGAGGAGCGCGATACGCGCCTCGGTGGCTAGTTCAGGCTCGTGCTCGAAGCCGTTCTGCCAGTCGGGATTTTTGAAGCCGACCGCGAAGATCATGTCGCCTACGAACGTCAGCTTCTCACCTTTCGATGCAACGTCCACGACGCAATGTCCCGGCGTGTGTCCACCCGTCACACGGGCCGACACGCCCGCAGCAACTTCCACGGTCTGATCGAACTGCACGATGTTCTCGCCATAGAGTTCCACGAACTTTGCGGCAGCCTTGCGGAGTGCGGGAGGAACCGCTTCGGGCATGACGGTCTTGCTGAAGTCCGGATTTTTCCAGAATGCCACTTCTTTGGCCGATACGTGAATGCGAACGTCCGGGCGCAGCTTGGCCTTCACGCCATCAACGTTCAGCCCGCCGACGTGATCCATGTGCATATGCGTGATCACGACATCGGTGATCGCGGCCAGTTCGATGCCAGCGGATTCGAGACGCATGACCGATCGGCCGGCGCGTGAGAAGTATTCAAAGCCGTCGCCCACGCCCGAGTCGACCAGGATGAGGCGATCGCCGCTCCGTATCAGCGCGATATTCAGCGCCCAGTCGAACATGTCACGTTGCAGGAAGTGATCATCGAACCATTCGTTGCGGGCCCCCTCGCTCACGTTGGTGGACATGGTGGTGGTCGGCAGCGGCAGAACACCATCGCTGATCATCACCACGTCAACGTCACCGATGCGCACTGCGTAACGAGAAGACACGAGTTCGCCTGAGCCCTCTCTTCCGAGATCGTCAGTAACCGGTCGAGTATTGCGGATTGTTTCGCTCATTTCAGTAATCCTGTAAGTTAAGTGGGTAAGCCGCACTGGGCGGCGGCATACGGCCAGCTTCGTAGTGCGGCCCTCTTCTTCGACAGTCGCAACGGCTTGCGCAACTACCGTCGGAATGAGTCTAAGAAGGAGCTTGGGGTCGCTGGTAGTACCGCGAGAGCGGCTACCGCGTTGCTCGCAAGGCAACAATCCGCGACTTGGCGCGGCCGATTGGGCGGCTGCCCGCCGCCGCGCATTGCCGCATCAGGCCGCGAAGTGAAGGTATTCCTCTCAACAAATGACCGCAACGGGCACGGACCCGCCCATCCACCCTGCCCTTCCGAAGGACGCTTCACGCTGCAATGCCGGCCTCGCCAAGACGGCCTCGCTCGGCGGCACCGCATTCCTTTGCTGTGCTTCAACCGCGCCGCTTGAGTTTGTGGTCCGTAGCGCCTCCGGCGACCACAACCCGATCCACATCGACATCGATTTCGCACGCTCTGCCGGGCTCGACGATGTGTTCGCGCACGGCATGCTCTCGGCCGCCTACCTCGGTCGCCTCGTCTCCGACTGGGCCGGGCAGAAGCGCATGCGCAACCTGCAGGTGCGCTTCACCGGCATCACCCATGTGCACGACGCGCCGCTCTGCACCGGCAAGGTCGTCGAGCGCTTCGACGAAGGCGGCGAGACGCGCTTGCGTGTCGACCTCCAGTGCGCGAACCAGAAGGGCGAAGTCAAGCTCACCGGGCAGGCCGTCGTCGCTATTCACTGAGCCCGCCTTTCATCTCTCCATCCCCCGACATCTCGATTCACAGGAGCAATTCATGAGCAGAAAACTCGAAGGCAAGGTCGCCATCGTCACCGGCGCGGGCCGCGGCATCGGGCGCAGCGTCGCCCTCAAGCTGGCCGGCGACGGCGCGAAGGTCGTCGTCAACGACCTCGATCCCGCACCGGCGAATGAAGTGGTCGCCGAGATCCGTGCTGCTGGCGGCGAGGCCGTGGCCTTCGCCGGCAGCGTGACGGCTGCCGGCTTCGCCGAAGGCTTCGTCCGCTCCGCGCTCGACACCTGGGGCCGCCTGGACGTCATCGTCAACAACGCCGGCTACACCTGGGACAACGTCATCCAGAAGATGAGCGACGAGCAGTGGGACGCGATCGTCGATTGCCATCTCAAGGCGCCGTTCCAGATCCTGCGCGCCGCGCAACCCTACTTCCGCGAGGCCGCCAAGGCCGAGGCGGACAAGGGCCAGGAGGTCTTCCGCAAGGTCGTCAACATCTCTTCCACCTCGGGTACCAGCGGCAACGCGGGCCAGTCCAACTATTCCTCGGCCAAGGCAGGCGTGATGGGTCTGACCAAGTCCCTCGCCAAGGAGTGGGGCCGCATGAAGGTCAACGTCAACTGCGTGGCCTTCGGCTATGTGGAGACGCGCCTCACGCAGCCCGTGACGCAAGAGACGACGGTTGCCATCGAAGGCCGCGACATCAAGGTCGGCGTACCCGCCGACAAAATCGCCGGCGCGATGCGCGAGATCCCGTTGGGCCGGGGCGGCACGCCCGAGGAAGCGGCGGGCGCGGTCTACCTGCTGTGCATTCCGGAGTCGAACTACGTGACCGGGCAGACGCTGATCTGCGGCGGCGGACGCGGCGGGTTCTGAGCTTGCACGGCCACCCATGACCGACATCAAGAGCTACTACATCGGCGGCCGCTGGGTCGCACCGGCCGCGGGTAATCGCGCCCCCGTCTTCGACATGGTCGACCCCGCGACCGAGCAGGTCCACGGCCGACTCTCGATGGGCAGCGCGCAGGACGTGGACAGCGCCGTGGCCGCCGCGCGGGCGGCCTTTCCATCGTGGTCGCGTACGAGCCGCGAGCAAAGAATGGCGCTGCTCTCGCGCATCCTCGACGGCTACAAGGCGCGGCTGGCCGACATGGCGGACGCGATCACGAGCGAGATCGGCGCACCCGCATGGCTGGCGAAGGAGTACCAGGTCAATTTCGGCATGGTCCAGATCACCCACTCGCTCGCTGCGCTGAAGGACTTCGCATTCGAGACCACGCACGGCACGACTCGCATCGACCATGTGCCGATCGGCGTGGCCGGTCTCATCACGGCGTGGAATTGGCCGGCCGATCTGGTCTGGGGCAAGGTCACCGCGGCGTTGGCTGCCGGCTGCACGATGGTGCTCAAGCCTTCCGAATACGCACCGCTGGATGCGCGCATCGCGGCGGAGATTCTTCATGACGCCGGCGTGCCGCCTGGGGTTTTCAACTTGGTTTACGGCGAGGGGCCCACGGTAGGCGATGCGCTCGTGCGCCATCGCGGCGTCGACATCGTGTCGATCACCGGATCGACACGCGCGGGGCGGCAGGTCGCGGTGGCGGCCGCCGACACGGTCAAGCGCGTGGTGCAGGAACTCGGCGGCAAATCGCCGGCGGTGATCCTCGACGACGCGGACCTGAAGACGAGCGTGTCGGTGACGGTGATCAACGTGATGCTCAACGCGGGCCAGACCTGCACCGCACCCACCCGTCTGCTGGTGCCGCGCGCGCACTACGAGGCCGCCGTAACGATCGCTGCCGCGACGGCCGACGCCATGCCCGTCGGTGCACCGCGCGATGACGCGACCAAGATCGGGCCTGTAGCCAACCAGGCGCAGTTCGAAAAGGTGCAATCGCTGATCGAGGCCGGCATGGCCGAAGGCGCGAGAGTCGCAGCGGGCGGGCCCGGTCGGCCGGACGGGCTGAACATGGGCTACTACGTAAAACCCACCGTCTTTGCAGACGTGCGCAACGACATGCGCATCGCCCGCGAGGAGATTTTCGGCCCGGTGATCTCGCTGATCCCCTACGACACCGAGGAAGAAGCCGTGGCCATCGCGAACGACACCGACTACGGGCTCGCGGGCTACGTCTGGTCCACCGACTCCGCACGCGCGCATCGCGTGGCACGGCAACTGCGCGTCGGCGTGGTTCGCGTGAACGGTGCGACGATGGATTTCGGCGCGCCCTTCGGCGGCTTCAAGGCCTCAGGCAACGGACGGGAGCACGGCGCGCACGGCATTGCCGAATACCTCGAGTTGCGCTCCGTGATGGGTTGAATCGAGCATGGGAGGCGCTTCGGCGCCTCCCTGATCGGCGTCAGCCGCCGAGCAACGGCTTCCACTTTCCGATCCCCTCCGGCGAAAGCCATCCTCGCAAGGCAGCGCCAGCATCAGGCGCACACGGCGGCGATGGTTCCGCCGACGGCGTCTGGCTGAAGCGCACCGCCGGTGCGGGCTGCACCACACCTCCGACATCCACGAATGTTCCGCGCGCCTTCAGATGCGGATGCTGCGGTGCCTCGGCGAAGGTAAGGACGGGGGCGAAGCACACGTCCGTGCCTTCCAGCAGTGCACACCATTCGTCGCGCGTGCGTGTGCGGAAAGCGCTTGCGAGTGTCTCTTTCGCGCGCGGCCAGGCGGCCCGGTCATTCTGTGCACCGATCTGTGCGGGATCGATGCCGAGGCGCTTCAGCAGATCGGCGAAGAAGCGCGCCTCGATCGGACCGATCGAGATCCACTTCGCATCGCTGCACTCGTACGCGTCGTAGTAAGGCGCACCTGAATCGAGCACATTGCTGCCACGCTCCGCACGCCATTGGCCCGAAGCCGTCATGCCGTAGAAGCCGGTGCAGAGCGACGCCGCGCCGTCGACGATGGACGCATCCACGACCTGCCCCTGCCCGGTCTCACGCGCATGCAGCACCGCAGCCAACACGCCGAGCGCCAGGAACATCCCTCCGCCGCCCATGTCGCCGACGAGCGCGAGCGGTGGCGTCGGCGGCTGGCCTTCGCGGCCGATGGCATGCAGCGCACCGGTGAGTGCGATGTAGTTGATGTCGTGCCCGGCGGCTTGCGCAAGCGGCCCGGTCTGGCCCCACCCGGTCATACGGCCGTAGACCAGCTTCGGATTGTGTTTCAGGCATTCGTCGGGGCCGAGGCCGAGACGCTCGGTCACGCCGGGGCGGAAGCCTTCGATCAACACATCCGCTTCGGCGACCAGTTCGAGCACGAAGCGAATGGCCTCCGGGTCCTTGAGGTCCAGTGCGATCGACTGGCGGTTGCGGATCAGCAGGTTGTACTTCAGCTGCTTCGGCACGCCGAGGTCTGCAGGCTCGCGCCGATCGATACGCAGCACCGTGGCGCCCATATCCGCGAGTTGCATCGTGCCGAAGGGGCCCGGCCCGATGCCGGCGAGTTCGATGATCTTCAAGCCCTTGAGGGGTCCCATGTCGAGTTCTCCTTGTGTGTCCGCCATCACGCCGACGGTGCCAGCGCAGCGGCGGCGAAGTCGATGAATCCCTCGCCGGTGCGCATGACGGCCCGGCCCAGTTGTTCCGCGCAGGCGCGTTCGGTGGCACTCGCGCCGCGCCATTCGTGCAGGCGGGTGGTGAACACGCCCAGCACCAGTTCCTCGGTGATGCCGATGGCGCCATGCACGGCGTGCGCAAGCGGCGCGACGATGGCCGCGGCTTCGCACGCTCGCAGCTTGGCGGCAGCGGCCAGCAACGGGTCGGGGCATAGGGCATCGCCAGTGCAGCCCATGCGCGCGCCCATCGCGGCGGCAGCGGCTTGCTCGGCCATCACTGCAAGCTCTTGCTGGATCGCCTGGAACTGCGCGATGACCTTGCCGAACTGGCGGCGGTCTCCGGCATAGCCGACGGTCATCGCGAGCACGCGGTCCATGGCGCCGGCCATGGCAGCCGCACGGGCGACGTTGCAGAGCGTCACAGCCGTTGCCGCTCCGACGTCGAGTCGCACGGCCGCCTCGCGCGCCGAAGTCCAGCGCAGCGATGCAGACGCGTGCGGACGCATCGCGCCTGGCACCGCTTCAGCATCCGCGCGCGGCATCAGGAGCCATTCACCGGCCGCATCGACGAGAACGAACGACGCCAGTCGTGCACCCGGAACATCGGGACAGAGCAGCCCTTCCCCATCGCGTGTTGCGGCGGCGAGCGCAATGGCGCCGTCACCCGCGACATCGCGCTTGCCGTGCGCCGCGAGCAGCGCCCGTGCCAGCATGGTCTCCCCAAACGGATGCGGCAACCCGCATCGCCCAGCCGCCAGCAGCAGGTCGCAGGCATCTGCGAGCGCGAGGCCGGCGCCGCCGTGCTCCGCCGGCACCAGCGCGTCGGTGAATCCCAGCGCGTCCACATCGCGCCACAGGCGATCCGCGTCGGCGGCGTCTCCGGCCTCGATGGCGCGCAGGCGTTCCGGCGCGCAGAGTTGTTCGAGGGCGCGTTCGAATTCGTTGGCAATGGAGTCGGTCATGGTGTTCAGCGCAGCCCCAGGCCGCGAGCGAGGATGCCGCGCATGATCTGGCGAGTACCGCCGCGCAGCGAAAAGGTGGGCGAGATGCGGGTGACGAATGCAAGCGTGCGCAGCAGCCCATCGGAAGGCGTGAACTGCGGCACTGCTTCAAGTGCATCCCTGATCCATCCGGGGATGGCCTGCTCGAACTCCGTGCCGAGGTCCTTCACGAAGGAGGCCTCCAGTTCGGTGCTCTCGTGCCGTTCGAGCTTGCCGGCCACCGCGAGCGACATGGCGCGCAGCACCGCGAGCCGACCCGCGATGCGTCCGGCGGCGACATTGACCACCGGATGATCGATCCCTGCCGCGCGCATCTCCGCGAGCCAGGTGTCGGCCAGCACGATGCTGGAGTAGATGCGCTCGGGCCCGCTGCGCTCGTAGCCCAGTTCGGCCGTGACCTGCGCCCAGCCGCTGCCTTCCTCGCCGATCAGCGCATCGGCGGGCAGTTCCACGTCCTCGAACAGCACTTCGCAGAAGTGGCTGTCGCCCGCGATGTCACGGATCGGGCGGATGTGGATGCCCGGCAGCTTCGTGCTGAAGATCAGTTGCGAGAGGCCCTTGTGCCGATCCTCGGGGCCGCCCGAGGTGCGCACCAGCGCGCAGATGTAGTCGGATCGATGCGCATTGCTGGTCCAGATCTTCCGGCCGTTGAGGCGCCACCCGCTCTCGGTGCGCGTGGCCCGCGTGCGAACGCTCGCGAGGTCGGAACCCGCATCGGGTTCGCTCATGCCGATGCAGAAGAAGACCTCGCCGCGCGCCATCTTCGGCAGGAAGAATCGCCGCTGCGCCTCGGTGCCGAAGCGCTGGATCAGCGGGCCGGTCTGCCGGTCGGCGACCCAGTGGCCCGCGACAGGAGCCCCCGCGGCAAGCATCTCCTCGACCATGACGAAGCGTGCATGGTTGCTGCGGCCTCCGCCGCCGTACTCTTTGGGCAAGGTCAGGAGAAGAAGGCCCTCGCGCCCGAGCGCACGGCTGAATTCGGCGTCGAAGCCACCCCACGAGCGGGCGCGCACCTCGGGTGGCACGTCGCGCAGATGTTCACGCAGGAAGGCGCGCACACGCGGGCGCATCGCCTCGTCTTCAGGCGGAATGCCGGCCAGCGGCAAGGGTGGAAGCAGGGAATTCAAGTCGGCTCCGGGATACGTTTT
This sequence comes from Variovorax sp. Sphag1AA, assembly GCF_014192575.1. Classification (GTDB taxonomy): domain Bacteria; phylum Pseudomonadota; class Gammaproteobacteria; order Burkholderiales; family Burkholderiaceae_C; genus Variovorax. The sequence goes on from NZ_JACHYC010000009.1 coordinate 31,470, forward strand.
CGCTACCCATCGGCGGGTGGCCCACGTAATCTAGGAGCGGTAAACCGGTGCGTCCAATACCGCTTGCAGTGCCAACGATACGAAGCAGGTATGACGCCGCGCGCTCAGTCCGCGGGCGCGTCCTTCATCACTCTGTGCGCGAGCGCGACGAAGTTGCGCGTCGTCGGCGTCTCTGCGCCTGGCAGCGTTGCAATACCCATCCCGAGGTCCAGCCGCGCGCCCGGTCCCACCAATTCAATCAGCTTCACCTGCTTGCTGACGTGGCCCGCCACGCCGGCCGACACGAGCGCAACCCCCATGCCGCCCTGAACCAGTCCCAGCATGGAGGTCACCTGAACGGCCTGCTGCACGACACGGGGCTGCACCCCGGCCTGCTGGAAGGCGTTGAGCACGATCGAATGCATGTGGGGTGCAAGCGTCGGCGAATGGATGATGAAGGGCTCTCCGGCCAAGTCCGCAAGTGAAATCTCCGAGCGCTGCGCCAGCGGCGAATCGGCATGCACCGCCACCGCCAGGCGCTCGTGCCGCAACAGCGCAACATCGGCCGTGGTGCCTTCGAGCACCGGATAGGCCACCAGTGCGACATCGACGGACTGGCTCTCGATGCGTCGCAGCAGTTCGCTCGTGCTCGATTCGTGGATCTCGATGGCCACCTTCGGATACTCGGCGCGATAGGCGCGCAGCAGGCGCGGCACCAACTCGTACGCGGCCGAGCCGGTGAAACCGAGACGCAGCAGCCCCGTGGTGCCCGCCGCACCCTCACGCGCGGTTCGCCGGACCTGATCGGCGTGGAACAGTGCGAGCCGCGCGTCGCGCAGCACCGCTTCGCCCACGGATGTCAGCCGCACGCCGCTGGGAAGACGGTCGAAGAGGATCACGCCCAGTTCCTCTTCCAGCTTGCGAATCGAAGCCGAAAGCGGCGGCTGTGCCATGTGCAGCCGCTCGGCCGCACGCGTGAAATTGAGCGTCTCGGCCAGCATCACGGCCTGACGCAACTGGCGTAGCTCCATAGGCGCCGGATTGTGGCACGCCATACGCACGGTGTATCGCGGCAGACGAACACGGTATTTCCTTTCCTGTGCGCCAGTTCCTAGCATTCGAGCCATGAACACAGGAGACATCTACACAGCCAATCTGAGCGCCGAGCAGCGCGAGATCCGGGAGGCGATCTTCCAGCTCTGCACGCGCTTCGATGCCGACTACTGGCTGGAGAAAGACCGCGCGGGCGGATTTCCCGGCGACTTCCACATGGCCCTGGCCGAGGCCGGCTGGCTGGGCATCTGCATTCCGCAGGCCTACGGGGGATCGGGCCTCGGCATCGCCGACGCAGCCGTGATGATGCAGGCGGTGGTCGAGACCGGCGCGGGCTTCAGTGGCGGCTCGGCGGTGCACATGAACATCTTCGGGCTGAACCCTGTCGTGGTGTTCGGCACCGAGGAGCAGAAACACCGCATGCTGCCGCCCCTCATCGCCGGCAAGCACCGCACCTGCTTCGTCGTGACCGAGCCCAACACGGGACTCAACACCACGCAGCTCAAGACGCGTGCGGTTCGCGACGGCGACCACTATGTGGTCAATGGACAGAAGACCTTCATCTCCACCGCACAGGTCGCCGAGAAGATGCTATTGCTCGCGCGCACCACGCCGCTGGAGCAGGTCAAGAACAAGACCGAGGGCCTGACGCTCTTCTATACGGACTTCGACCGCAGCCGCATCGAGGTGCGCGAGATCGAGAAAATGGGCCGCAAGGCGGTGGACACCAACCAGCTCTTCATCGACAACCTGCGCATTCCGGTGGAAGACCGCATCGGCGAGGAAGGCAAGGGCTTCCACTACATCCTCCACGGCATGAATGCCGAACGCATCCTCGCGGCGGCGGAGACGGTCGGGTTGGGTCGCGCGGCACTCAAGCGCGCGGCGCAGTACGCCAACGAACGCATCGTGTTCGACCGGCCGATCGGAAAGAACCAGGGCGTGCAGCATCCGCTGGCCGAGCGCTGGATGCATCTCGAAGCCGCCAACCTGATGGTGATGCAGGCCGCCGCCAAATTCGACCGCGGCGAGAACTGCGGCGTCGAGGCCAACGCCGCCAAGTACCTCGGCGCGGCTGCGTGCTGGAATGCCTGCGAAACGGCGGTGCTCACCCATGGCGGCTACGGCTATGCGAAGGAATACCACGTGGAGCGCTATCTGCGCGAAGCCATGATCGCACGCATCGCACCGGTGAGCGAGCAGATGATCTTCTGCTTCGTCGCGGAGAAGGTGCTCGGGCTTCCCAAGTCCTACTGACCGCATCGACAACGACTGGAGACAAGCAATGACATTCACGCGCAGACGCGCCGTCGCATCCCTCGCCGTACTCACGGCGCTTCCGCTCGCTGGAGGCAACGCCATGGCCGCTGGATGGCCCGAGCGCCCAATCCGGCTGGTGCTTCCCTATGCCGCCGGCGGACCGACCGACGCGGTCGCGCGCGCCATCGCGCAGAAGATGGCCACCGAGCTGGGCCAGCCGGTCGTGGTCGACAATAAGGTCGGCGCGAGCGGCGACATCGGCACCGACTTCGTCGCGAAGGCACCCGCCGACGGCTACACCGTGCTCTACCACTCTTCCGGCATCGCGCTCAGCCCTGCGCTGAAGAAGAAGCCGGTCTTCGACCCGCTCAAGGACTTCGCACCCGTGTCGTGGGTGGCGACGATTCCCGGCGTGCTGGTGGTCAACCCGAAGCTGCCAGTGAACAACGTGGCGCAGCTCGTCCAGTACCTGAAGGCGAATCCCGGCAAAGCGGCCTATGGCAGCGGCGGCACGGGCAACGGCAGCCATCTGGCCATGGTGCAGTTTCTTCAGGCGCAAGGCGTGGAGGCCGTGCATGTGCCGTACAAGGGCACCAACCCGGCATTGATGGACCTGATCGGCGGGCAGGTGCAGTTCATGCTGGACGCGATCAGCACCAGCCTGCCCTACATCCGCGACAACCGCCTGCGCGTGCTCGCGACCACCGGCCTGGAGCGCAGCGCGCTGCTACCAGACGTGCCGACGCTGAACGAATCGGGCATGCGCGGCTATTCGTTCCAGACCTGGCAGGGCCTGCTCGTACCGGCCAATACACCTGCGGCCGTCGTGCAGAAGCTGAACGCGGCGGCCGTAAGGGCAGCCGATGATCCCGCCATCCAGCGGCAGTTCGCGGCGCAAGGCGTCGTGATGCGCGGCAGCAGCGCTGCGGAGTTCTCGACGATGCTAAAGAACGAAGTGGCGTATTGGGCCAAGGCCGTGAAGGCGGCCAACGTCGAGCCCGAGTGAGGCACCTCGGCTCCGGCGTTTGCCGGAGCCAGCCGGCTCACTCCAACTCGATCCCGGTGCTGCTGATGAGTCGCTTCCAGCGCGCGATTTCCTCGACCTGGAACTTGCGCATGTTCTCCGGTCCTTGTGGCAGCAGCTTCATGGAGAAGCGATCCATGAATGCCCTCACTTCGTGCGAATCCGCTGCGGTGCGAAGCAATGACGCAATTCCTGCTGCACTGCGGGCGGCGTCTTCGCGGCAACCGCGACACCGGACCAAGCCATTGGATTGAAGCCCGGCACACTCGCCTCGGCCATGGTTGGCACGCCCGGCAGCGGCGCATAGCGTTCCTCGCCGGTGTAGGCCAACGCGCGCATGCGCCCGCCCTTGACCTGTTCGCTGCTCGCCGACGCGTCCACGATGGCATAGTCCACCTGGCCGCCAGCCACGGCGGTGAACACATCGCCCGCGCCCTTGTACATGATGTTCGTGGTCTTGATGTGGGCGATCTCGTTGAGCCACGCACTCCACAACGCGTACGAAGGCGAGCCCGCTGCGTGATTCAGCGCGCCCGGACGCTTGCGCGCGTCGGCCAGCAGGTCGGCTAGCGTCTTGTGGGGGGAGTTCGCGGGGACGATGACCGCGAGGTACTGCCCGCCGACCAGCGTGACCGGCGCAAAGTCCGCGAGCGGGTCGTAGGGCAGCTTCCTGAAGATTGCGGCGTTGGTGGTCAACGTCGAATTGCTGCTGAAGAACACGGTATAGCCATCGGCCGGCGCGGCCAGCGCCGCCTGCACGGCTGGAATGCCATTGCCGCCCGACTTGTTCTCGATCACGACCGGCTGGCCCGACTTCTCGCTGAATGCCTTTCCATAGAGGCGTGCGAGCGTGTCGGTATTGCTGCCCGGCGCGAAGGGCACGATGAAGCGCACGGGGCGCGTCGGGAAGGTGCGCGTCTGGGCCCATGCAGCAAGCGGTGCGGCGAGCGCTGCGCCCAGCAGCGCGCGGCGCGAGAGCTTTGAGGTGTCATTCATGTCCCGCCTCCTTCGTGGCGCGCGCGTTTCAGCGGCGATGGAAGACCGGCATGCGCCGCTCGGCCATGGCTGCCACGCCCTCACGGAAGTCGGCGGTCGGCAGTTGCTTGTGCTGTTCGCGCAGTTCGCGCTGGTTGATCTCGTGGATCCGGTCCGCGAGCCCAAGGCGCATGGTCTCGCGGGTCGATTCGACCGCCAGCGGCGCGGACGCGGCGATCTCTCCGGCGAGTTCGAGCGCACGTGACAGCACCTGGTCATCGGGCACGAATTCGTCGAGCAGCCCGATGCGCATCGCAGCCTCGCCGTCGAAGCGGCGGCCGGTGTAGAAGAGCAAAGTCGCCTGCTGGTCGCCCACCACGCGCGGCAGCGTCACGCTCATGCCGAAGCCCGGATGCAGGCCCAGCCGGTTGAAGTTGGCACAGAAGCGCGCGGCAGGCCCGCCGACGCGGAAGTCCGCCATCAGCGTGAGACCCATGCCTGCACCGATCGCCGGACCATCCACCGCCGCCACGATTGGCTTGCGCGTACGGTAGAGGCGCATGACCTGGCCGTAGAAAGAGCGCACATCCGGCGGTTGCCCTGCGCCGGCGCTGCTGAGGTCCGCACCGGCGCAAAACACCTTGCCCTGCGCGCAGAGCACCACCGCGCGGCAACTGTCGTCGGCGTCGAGCGCCTCCAGCGAATCGGCCAGCGCGCGAACGATCGATTCGTCGATGTAGCCCGGCGGCCGAAGCCGCATTTCGAGTTGCGCGACCGCACCGTGGCGGATGACGAGGACGTGATCAGAAGTTGTGATGTGGGTCATATGTCTCTTCGATGGCTCAGGATTGCAATGGAAACTGCGTGATGCCCGCGGCGGCCATGGCCTCGATTTCCTCAGGGGCGTAGCCGAGTTCATCGAGGAGTTCGCGCCCCTGCTCGCCCGCGCGCGGTGCCTGGCGCCGCACGCCGGGCTGGGTCTTCGACCAAGTGGACGGAACTGCCATCTGCACGATGGCGCCTTCCGTTGGATGCTCGACGGTCTGCAGGAACCCGACGGCCTTGAGGTGCGGGTCTTCCATCAGCGACTCGACCGAATGCATCGGCATGACCGGCACGTCGATGCCGTTGAGCGCTTCCAGCCACTGTGTAGTGGTGCGCGTGGCCATCACCTCGGCCACCATGGCGTAGAGCGCATGGATGTTCTCGGTGCGCTTGCCGATCGTGCTGAAGCGTGGATCGCTGTCCATCACCTCGGGCTGGCCGATCAGCCGGAAGAAGTCGCGCCAGTGCCGATCGTTGTAGAGCAGCACGCATAGGTATCCGTCACGTGTTCGATAGGGCTTGCGGTGTTCGTTGAGTACGCGCGGATAACCGGTGTCGCCGACTGCTGGCACGAAGCCGTGGCCGTACATGTGGTCGGACAGCACGAGCTGCGCCATGGTCTCGAACATGGGGATCTCGATGGACTGGCCTTCGCCCGTGCGCTCACGATGGAACAAGGCAGCCGTAACCGCACCGACTGCCGCGACGCCGACGAAGCGGTCGGCAATCGGCGTCGGCACATACACAGGTTCATCGCTGCCCGCGCGCACCGATAGCGCCGGGAAGCCCGTAGCGCCCTGGATCAGGTCGTCATAGGCCGGCTTGGCCGCATACGGGCCACCCTGGCCGTAGCCGTAGACGCCGGCATAGATGATGTCTGGGTTGATCGAGGCGATCTCCTCGTAGGAAAGACCCAGCCGTGCCATGGCTTGCGGTCGCACGTTGTAGAGCAGCACATCCGCCGTAGCGACAAGCCTCAGCAGGGCGTCGCGGCCCTGCGCCTGCTTAAGGTCCAGTACGACACTGCGCTTGTTGCGGTTGACCTGAAGAAACGGGCTGCCCATGCCGGGGTGTCGCGCGGGACCGATGCCCCGCACGTTGTCACCGCCGGGGGCTTCCACCTTGATGACGTCGGCGCCGTAGTCCCCGAGGATCTGCGTTGCGTAAGGTCCCATCAGCACCGTGGTGAGGTCCACGATGCGCACGCCGGCCAGAGGGCCACGGGGAAGCGTGTCGTCCATTGCTGCTCCTATTGGTTGTGGACGCCATGCTAGGAATTTGGGGGGCGCAACGGAAATACTTTATGGCGGGCTCGCCATACGTGTGCGGTATGGCGGTCCAGAATGCCGGCAGGCGACTACGACGGCGGCTCCAAGCGCGGCGCGACGTGCGTGTCGCCGGTCCCACGCGGGTTGGGCCCCAGGTTGTGGTGGGGCGCTGCCATCTCATCGATCAGGCGCGAGCTGCAAAGCAGTTTGCATGCACCTCATCGCCTGCTTTTTGTCGCCTTGCGCTGAGTAGTGCCTAGACATGTCTGCCCAGACGGCGGCGTTTCTTGGAGACACCTTCAAGAGGGATCGCCAGCGCGCAACATCAACCGCGATCGTCGGGGGCGGCTGGTGCCCTTGAGACGCTTCGTTTGCCTGCCTGAGGAGAGGAGCCGGGGCGCTGGCGGCGTTTTGACGTATGTATGCAGCGCAGCGCTTCACTGCGTCCACATTGCCTTCGAGGAGTGCCTCGCGCTCGCTGGCTGCTCCTCCTACCGGATCGATGACATCGATCTGACCCGGAAGGAACAGACCTGCGCCAGGGAATGCACCGCGATTTATTCATCGTGCGTTTCAGAGGGGGTAAGAACTCAGGAATATTGCGGGCGTGCCGCGACGCCTATTCCGCCTGCGTGACCACCTGCCCGGCAAAGTAGGCCGCCGAAGAAATGGATGCGCTCAAGAAGAGTTCGCCTCATTCATGAGGATCAAGATGGATGAGCGTCCGGCTCCCGCCACCAAACCCATGCAAGTCACGCCTGCAGATCTCAGGTCATCTGGCTGATAGTCTTGCGAAAACGCGCCAGCGACAAGGCAAAGAGCGCCGAGCCGATCACCAGCAGGCAAAGAAAAGGCTTCCACACCACCGCGATGCCCGCACCACGGTAGAGGATCGCCTGGCCCAGCTCCACGAAGTGCGTGGTTGGGGCAAGCAGCATCACGTTCTGCACGAACTCGGGCATGCTCTCCCGCGGTGTCACGCCGCCGGACAGCAGTTGCAGCGGCAGCAGCGTCAGGATCAGCAGCATCCCGAACTGGGGCATGTTGCGCGCGAGTGTCGCCATGAAGATGCCCATCGACGTGGTGGCAAACAGGTGCAGCGCGGCGCCCGCCAGGAACAACAGGATCGAGCCTTCGACCGGCACCCGGAGCAGGCCCTGCACCACGAGCACCAGCGACGATGTCGCCGCGAGCAGCACGACCAGCCCCATCGACCAGACCTTGCTCAGCATGATCTCCGTCGGCGTGACTGGCATCACCAGCAGATGCTCGATGGTGCCGTGCTCGCGCTCGCGGATCAGTGCCGCGCCGGTCAGGATGATCGACAGCATCGTGACGTTGTTGATGATCTCCATCAGCGCGCCGAACCACGGCTGGCTCAGGTTGGGATTGAATCGCATGCGCAGCACGAGGTCCACCGGCGCAGGGGCGCTGCCGCGATGGCGCTGCAAGAATTCGTTGATCTCCGACAGGACGATCTGCTGGATGTAGCCGCTGCCGGTGAAGGCCTGGCTCATGCGCGTAGCATCGACGTTGAGCTGGAGCGCCGGTGATCGGCCCGCCAGCACGTCCTGCTGAAAGTTGGGCGGAATGTTCAGCGCGAATGTGTATCGGCCGGCGTCCATGCCCGCGTCGACTTCGTGGAGGGAAATCATCGACGGCGGCGTGAACTGCGGCGGATAGAAGGCCGATGCGATGCGCGACGACAGCGGCGAGCCGTCCTCGTCGACGATGGCGATCGGTGCCTTGTGCAAAGTCTCGGGCATGGCCGTCGCGGAGCTGTAGACCATTCCGGTGAAGGCAAAGGCGATCAGCACCAGCATGACCGGGTCGCGCGCCAGGCTCCAGAGCTCCTTGATGCCGAGGCGAAAGATGTTGGAGATGCGCGGCATGTTCAACTGTCCTGTTTCTTGAGCAGCGCGATGGTTGCCACGAGCACGACCGGAACCGCGAGCAGGAGCGGCCAGAACGCACTGTGAAGATCGGACAGGTGCAGCGCCTTGCCGAACACACCTCGGCTGATGAGCAGCATGTAGGTGGCGGGGTAGATTTCGCCCACCAGCCTTCCGGCCCCTTCCAGCGAGGAGATCGGATTGATCATCCCGGCGAACTGCACCGCCGGCAGAATGGTGCTGATCATGGTGAAGAACATCGCCGCGATCTGGCTGCGCGTGAAGGTCGAGGCCAGCAGGCCGATGCCAGTGGAGAGCACGCAATAGACCAGGGTCGCCAAGGCGAGGGCGAAGAAGCTGCCTTTGACGGGCACCCCGAACACGGTGGCCGCCAGCAGCGTCATCAGCAGGAAGTTGAGCATCGCCAGCGCGACATAGGGAATCTGCTTGCCCAGCACGAACTCTGTGCGCGTGACCGGCGTGACGTAGAGGTTGATGATCGAGCCCAACTCTTTCTCGCGCACCACCGCCAGCGCGGTCAGCATGGCCGGCAACATCAGCAGAAGCAGCGGGATCACCGCAGGGATCATCGCCGGCAGGCTCCTGACGTCGGGGTTGTAGCGAAAGCGGGTCTCGATCGTGGCCGCGCTCGCGACGCTCACACCGAGCCGATGCGTCGCCTGGTCGAGCAGCCAACCCTGATGGAGACCCTGCATGTAGCCGCGCACGGTCTCCGCGCGCTGCGGCATCGCGCCATCGACCCAGGCGCCGACTTGCACCGGCTTCCCGCGTTCGATGTCGCGTGCGAAACCCGGCGGGATCTCGATCGCCAGCGACAGCTCGCCGCTGCGCATTCGGCGGTCGAGTTCGGCATAGTCGGCGATCGGCGGCTGCTCGATGAAGTACCGCGAGCCGGCGAGATGGAGCGCATAGTTCTGGCTCAGCCCGGTCTGGTCGCGATCGAGGACCGCGTAGCGCAGGTCTTCCACATCCAGGCTGATGCCGTAGCCGATGACGAACATCAGCACCATGGAGCCGAGCAGCGCGAGGGTGCCGCGCACCGGATCGCGCTGCAGTTCGAGCGTCTCGCGCCACAGGTAGCTGAACATGCGGTCCCAACTGAAGCGGCTGCGGCGCGGCGCAGGCGGGGGGGCGACCTCGGCGGGCATCCTCGACGGTGTGGCATCGGCAGGCTGAGCCGCTGCGCCGCCACCGGCATCGACCAGATAGCCGATGAAAGCCTGTTCCAGAGAATCGGTTCCGCGCGAGTGAACGATGGCGGCGGGCGTGTCGCTGACCAGCACCCTGCCCGCGTGCATCAGGGAGATGCGATCGCAGCGCTCGGCCTCGTTCATGAAGTGCGTGGAGATGAAGATCGTCACCCGGTCGCGGCGCGACAGGTCGATCAGCAGGCGCCAGAACCTGTCGCGTGCGATCGGGTCCACGCCCGATGTCGGCTCGTCGAGGATGAGCAGCTCGGGCTGGTGCACCATCGCCACCGCCAGGGACAGACGCTGGCGAATACCCAGCGGCAATGCGTCCGGAAGCGAATGGAGCGACTCCTGCAGGTCGAAACGCTCGACCATCTGCTGCACACGCGCCGGCACATCCTGCTCGGGGACCTGGAACAGCCGCGCGTGCAGCACCAGGTTCTGCTGCACGGTCAGCTCGGTATACAGGGAGAAGGCCTGAGACATGTAGCCCACGCGGCGGCGCGTGTCGATGTCCTTCGGGTTGACCTCATGGCCGAACAGCCAGCCCTGGCCTTCGCTGGCCGGCAGTAGCCCGGTCAGCATCTTCATGGTGGTCGACTTGCCGCAGCCGTTGGACCCGAGGAAGCCGAAGATCTCGCCACGTCGGATGCGAAAGCTGACGTGATCCACCGCGACGAAGTCGCCGAAGCGCATCGTCAGGTCCCGCGCCTCGATGGCGACCTCGCCGCCACCGTCGCCGTCGCTGCCGGGCAGCGGCGGGATCGTCACCGCGACGTGACCGCGTTTCTTGCTTTCGGGCAGCAGCGCGATGAAGGCGGCCTCCAGCGACGCGGCACCGGTGCGGTCGAGCAACGCCTGCGGCGTTCCGGTGGACAGCACCTTGCCGTCGTCCATCGCCACCAGCCAGTCGAAGCGCTGCGCCTCGTCCATGTAGGCGGTGGCGACGACCACGCTCATGCCCGCGCGTTCGCCGCGAATGCGTGCGATCAGCTCCCAGAACTGCGCGCGCGCCAGGGGATCGACGCCGGTGGTGGGCTCGTCGAGGATCAGCAGGTCGGGGTCATGGATCAGCGCGCAGCACAGGCCCAGCTTCTGCTTCATCCCGCCCGAGAGCTTGCCGGCCGGCCGTGCCAGGAACTGCTGCAGGCCGGTGCTGCGGGTGAGTTCGTCGATGCGCCTTCGACGCTCGGCGCTGTCGTGGCCGAACAGCCGGCCGAAGAACTGCAGGTTCTCTTCCACCGACAAGGTGGGATACAGGTTCTTGCCCAGTCCCTGGGGCATGTAGGCGATGCGCGGGCACACCGCCTCGCGGTGGCGCTTCGAGGCCATGTCGCCGCCCAGCGCCTCGACCGTGCCCTGTTGCACGGCACGCGCGCCGGCGAGGATGGAGAGCAGGCTGGACTTGCCCACCCCGTCCGGGCCGATCAGGCCCACCATGCGCCCGGCCGGGATCTCCAGGTCGATGCCGCCCAGCGCCACGGTCTTGCCGTAGCGCTGCCAGAGGCCGACCGTTCGCGCCGCCGGTGCCGAGCCTGCATCCGTGTTCATTCGGGAATTCGGATCGCCAGTTCCGCTGGCCACCCGGCCTGCGCATCGAGCTTGAGCCAGGCCACACCCGGCAGCCCCGTCTTGATCTGCGTCAGGTGCTTTCGCAACAGCTCGCGATCGATCCGCGCCTTGACACGGAACATCAGCTTCTGCCGCTCACTGGCAGTTTCGACCGTCTTGGGAGTGAACTGCGCCGTGGCGGCCACGAAGGACACCTTGGCCGGGATCACATAGCTCGGTGCGGCGTCGAGCACCACGCGCACGTCGCTGCCGAGTGCCACCCTGCCGGCGACGGTTTCGGGCAGGAAGAAGGTCATGTAGACATCCGACAGGTCTATCAGATTCAGCACCTTGCCGCCGCTGCCCAGCACCTCGCCCGGTTGCGCAATGCGGTACTGGACGCGGCCGTCGAGGGGAGCCTTGAGTTCGCTGTCCGCAATATCGGCTTCGACCCGCCTGACCGTGGCCTCGGCCGCTGTCACTACCGAGCGCGCGCCCACAAGTTGCGCCTTCGCTGCATCGATCGCCGCTTGCGCCGCATTCACCTGGGCCTTGGCCGCATCCGCAGCAGCTTGCACGCTGCGCGCACGGGCGCGGTCGTCGTCGAGTTCCTGCACCGACGAAGCGCCTTCGCGCGACAAAGTCTCCGAACGTGCCAGCCGTCGCCGCGCGGCATCGAGTTCACTCTCGCGCTGCGCAACCAGCGCCTGGGCCGCCAGCTTGTCGCTCTCGCGCACGGCGACCTGGGCCTGTGCGCTGGCGACGGCATTGATCGCCTGCTGCTGGTTCGCACGCGCCTCATCGCGCTGCGCCTCCAGGACCTGGATCTGCATCTTCGCGAGCGGCTGGCCGGCGTTCACGAAGTCGCCCTCGCTGACGAGGATCTCGGCCACCCGGCCAGCGAGCTTGGTCGCCACGTCGACCTCGGTGGCTTCGATGCGTCCGTTGCCGCTGACGAAGCCTTCGCCGAGACCGGACGGCCGCAGCCGTGTCCATGCGTAATAACCGGCCGCCGCGAGAGCCGCCACGAGCAATGCGGCGATCAATTTGTTCTTGGTTGTGAGGGTCATGGTGCTTGTCGAACAATCACAGGGGTCGGCGCCGGGGTCAGTTCCTGCGAACCGCCGCCGAGCGCGGCATACAGGCTCACGCCCGCCGACAGCAGTGCGCGGCGCGACTGCACCAACTGCTGTTCGACATCCAGGAGGTCGCGCTGCGCGTCGAGCACTTCGAGGAAGGCGGTTGCGCCGTTGCGATAGCGGAGGTTGGCCAGGCGGGCGCGCTCGGATTGCGTGGCCAGGGTCGACTGCTGGATCTGCACCTGCCTGGCAAGCCACTCGCGCGCGGACAACGCATCGGAGACTTCGCGGAATGCCGTCTGGACCGTCTTCTCGTAGTCGGCGACTGCGATGTCACGGCGGACTTCGGTGAGCTCGAGCGTCGATCTGCGCCGACCAGCATCGAAGATCGGCAACGTGAGGCTGGGCGCGAAACTCCAGGCTTGACTGCCGGATGCGAATAGTCCATCGAGTTCGGCACTGGCCGTGCCGAGGTTGGCTGTCAGCGTGATACGCGGGAAGAACGCCGCGCGGGCCGCGCCGATGTTGGCGCCCGCGGCACGCAACTGGTGTTCGGCCGCGGCGATATCGGGGCGATCGGCCAGCAGGTCCGACGGCAGGCCCGCGCGCAAGGTCGGCTCAAGGCCCGGTTCATCCAGCCGGCCCTCGGACGGGGCCAGGTCGACCGGTGCGCCCACCAGGCGTGTCAGTGCATGAGCCTGTTCCGCACGGGCCCGCTGGAGCTGGACGTTCAGGGCCAGCGCCTGGTCGAGCAGCGTGCGCATCTGGGTCAGATCGAACTTCGAGGTCGAGCCGACCTCGAAACGGCGCGTGAAGATGCGCAGCGATTCCTCGCGGGTGGCGATGGTTCGCTGCGCCAGCAGCACGCGCTCGTCGAGACTTCGCAACGTCAGGTAGCTGTCGGCGACTTGCGCGACCAGCAACAGGGTCGCGGCACGCCGGCCCGCATCGGTCGCAAGATACCCCTGCAGCGCCGCGTCCTGCAGGCTGCGCACACGGCCCCAGAAGTCCAGCTCCCAGGCGTTCGTGCCGAGTCCGACCTGGAACTGATTGGCGACCAGCGGCGCCCCGGTAAAGCTGAGGTCGGCAGGCACGCGGGAGCGCTCGGCGTCCACGCCGAGACCGACGGTCGGCCAACTGTCGGCGCGCTGAATGCCATAGAGCGCGCGCGCTTCCTGCACATTCAGGATGGCGATGCGCAGGTCGCGGTTGTTCTCCAGGGCCTGCGCGATCAGTTGCTGAAGGTGCGGGTCGGAGAAGTAATCGCGCCAACCGACCGCGGCGGCCCGCGCCCCGGCCTGCGAGGCCGCTGGCACATCGGGCGGATAGCGTTCAGCCACCGGTAACGGCGGCGTCTCGTAGGGAGGTGCCATCGATGCACAGCCTGCCGCGAACAGCGCGGCAACGGCAAGCAGGCCTCCCGACGAAAAGCGGCACCGCGAAAAGAAGGCGGCGGCGGGATTAGGACTGGACATCCAAATTAACTCTAGGGCACGGCTCCTATTCGGATTTGATTCAGATCAAGCGAGCGACAGAATGAGCAGACCTAAGTACCGTATATGCCGGCGTCTGTGGAGAGCCGCTATACGCGGGGACTACCATCCGGTTCGCACTTGGCCCAAACGAACCGCCGAATGACCCAAAGGTTTCGCACGCCAGTCGAGGGGCGCAGCCACCCTGGAGAGCACACCCGGCCACGGCACGACGGTCACGCTGTACTTGCCCCCTGTCGTGCTCGATGACGTCGGGCTGGAAGCGCAGGACGCCAGACCCGCAACAAGGTTCCCCAAGGGGCTGAAGGTGCTGCTCGTCGAGGACGACCCGGAAGTCATCGAAGTGGTCCGGCAGATCCTGACATCGATGGGTCTCGAGGCGCTGCCCTGCGCAGATGGACAACAGGCACTTCAGGTATTTGGAGAAGCAGTCGATCGACCTGCTGTTGACCGACGTCTTCCTGGGGCCTGGCCCGCGCGGCACGGAAGTGGCGCTCCAGGCAAGACGCAGGCACCCTGGCCTTCCGATACTCCTGATGTCGGGATACTCCCGCGAACTGCTCGACGACCCGCACGGTTGGTGACCATCGCACGACTAGAAACCCGGTCGCCGCGGCACACGCCCCGGACTTGCAGTCCGACCAGGTCGCAACCCCGCAGCTTGCTGTCGAAGCCCAAATTGAAAAGCGCGAGATCGCGGACACGCTTGCTCATCTGAAGATGCATGCGTACCTGTGTCCCCCGGTCGGCGCAGCGCTTGGCTCGAAGATCAACGAGCATAAGCTGTTCGACAAGTCCACCCAGCTCGACGCCTTTCTGGAGAAATGTCGGACCTACATCTGACCCAGAGTGCGTGACCGAGACCTCCGATGAAGGAAGCGAGTGCAAGCGGCGCGCACCACATGCCGTACTGGCGGAAGGCATGCGCCGCTCGGCACCGCTCATGCCGTGCGGACCTCGATGCGACGTGGTTTCGCGTGATCCGCTTTCGGAATGGACAGCTTCAGTACGCCATCGGCAAGCTCGGCCTTCACCTTCTCCGTGTCCAATTCGGAGCTGAGCGTGAAGGTCCTGTGGAAGCGGCCGAACCCGACCTCGGTGTGGCTCGACTGGAGGCCCTCGGGCAGGTTGAGGTCGATGTCGGCGTCGATGGTGAGCGTTCCCGCCTCGACCTGCAGATTCAGTCTGTCGCGCGAAACACCCGGCAGGTCGGCGTAGAGCGTAATTCCGCTGGCGTCCTCGACGACGTCGACCGGAGGCATGAGGGCGGCGGCGTTGTAGCGCGCCTCGTTGCTCTGCTCTTTCGCGGTCGTCGCCGGTGCACGTTGCTGGTCGCGAAGATCGTTCATTTCAGGGCTCCTTTCCTCATTGAATGGCGATGCGGCGAGGCTGGGCCGCGGCACGCCGCTGCACTGTGATGTGAAGGACGCCGTCACGGTACCTGGCCTCCACGGCCTCGGGATCGGCGTCATCGGGTAGGCTGATAACTCGGCGGAACCTGCCCGACAGTCTCTCGTTGATGTGCACGGCGACGGCGCTTCCCTTGGCCGTACTCTCAGGCTCGGGCAAGTCGGACTTGCGGCTTCCGGCAAGCGTCAGCACCCCGCGGTCGAGGGTGATTTCCAGGTCCGACGGATTCAGCCCGGGGGCGAAGGCATAGACCTCCACAGTCTGGGGCGTTCCTCCCACGTTCAGGGCGGGGAAGCCGCCGCGGCCGAAACCACGGATGGTGGGAGACAGATCGAAGGCCTGCTGCATCTCGCGCTGCAGGCGATCCATCTCGGCGAACATGTCGCGCGGAAACAGGGATCGATACATAGCGAATACCTCCATTCAGGTTGAACGGCGCGCCGGAGGCGTCCTTCAGCGCTTCCGGTTCCCGAAGTAGGGTCTGGCAAAAATGCTTTCAAGAGCAGGTTGGTGGCCGGCAATTGCGCGCCCTGTCGGAGTCGTTCCCTCCCGGGTCAACTGAGGCAGCCTTGCGGGGGAACAAAACGCTAAATTTTTGTCGGCCAGTGTCGGCACTCTTGATCTTCGATCCGGTAGACACTATCTCTCGCTCGCTCTGGTCATTGTTGAAAAAAGGAGGTAGTCAAATGGCCATGGACCTGCTCAGACAGCTCGCCGCCAGCTCATTGCCGGCGACGTTCAGCACCCCAGTCGAGATCGACAAGATCAAGCTTCTGCGCGCTGCGGGTCTGGTGATCGCGCTCACACCCGCCTCCCCTGCTGCGCTGACGCCTTCGGACACGACCGATGCCGCCCACGTGCTGGCCATCACGGAAAAGGGTCGTGAAGAACTGGCGAGATTCAGCTTCCCAGGAGATGCGCCGCCCAAACGACGGACCCGCATACCCTGGTGGAAAGCCAGAAACGCAGCAGCTCATTTCCGTCGTGCGCCTTGATGGAGGGGAATATGCGAGAAGCTTCTTCAGATCCGATCATCTATCGCGACGTCTCCATCGCCATCAACGTCACGAGAGCCGGTGACCGCGTCTTCGGTCATGCCGACCTGTTCGCGGCGAACGAGTTCAAGGGACGAATCTCTCTCGGCAGCGCACGAGCACGACCTCGGGAAGTGCGCGAGAAGTTGCGCTGTCTGGCCAAGGCCAAGGTGGACGTCTGGACCACGGTCGAGGCAGCGGCTCGTCATTGAGCGTTGGCGACGACGAGCACCCGAACACTCGCCGGCAGGCTGTGGGTCGGGTCCGGATCTTCCCTTCCTCGAACGGGGCCGAGACGCAACGAATCAGGAGGGCAGGAGCACCTTGTCGATCAAGTGCACCACACCGTTGGTGTTGAAGATGTCCGTCGCGGAAATGCCCGAAGTCCGTCCCCGCTGGTCGATGATCTGCAGGCTGCTGTTGATGGTGATGCTCTGGCCTTGAACCGTCGCGATCGGTGAGTTGAGAGGAATCTCGGCCTTGAGGACCCGCTTTGGAAGGACGTGATAGGTGAGCACCTTGGTCAGGAGCGCCTTGTCGGCCAAGAGTGCATCCTTGGTGATACCGAGTTCGGACAGGAGCGCCACAAAAGCATCGTTTGAAGGCGCGAATACAGTGAAAGGCCCGGGCCCCTTGAGGGTCGCAACAAGATCCGCGGCGACCACGGCTTCGACGAGGATGCTCAGGGTGGGAACGCCCTGCGCCGTTTGCACGATGTCCTTGTTGGCGGGCAGTAGGACGCGATCGATGACATGGACGACACCGTTTTGCGCCGTGATGTCTGTCGCGACGATGTTCGTGACGCGGTTGCGGCCATCGGTGATGCGCGCGCTGGAGCCTTGCGTCTCGATCTTGAAGAACCCGCCAGCGAGCGGCTCGATCGCCTTGCCCGAAGGAATGTCCGCCGCACGAACGGTCGCGTTGAGCACGTGATACTTCAGGACTGCGGAGAGAAGCGCCTTGTCCGCGAACAGCGCGTCTTTCGTGGTCCCCAGTTCTCCCAGCAGCGCCACGAATGCGTCATTGTTCGGGGCAAACAGCGTGAACGGGCCGCCCGTCGAAAGCGTGGTCGTGAGGTCCGCCTTGCTGATGGCGTCGGACAGGACACTGAGGTCCGAACGGGAAGCAACAACCTGCGCGATGTTCTGCTGCGCAAGCGCGCCGAGCCATTGGTTGCCTCCACCTCCTCCGCACCCCGCCAAGGCAACACTGCCTCCCAAGGACCCAATGAGGACTGCGCGACGCGTGAGACAGGTGTTCATGAACTACTCCTGTTGCAGGTGGATGAGAACAACTGGAGACCGCGCGCTGCGCGGCTTCCGGTCAGTTCTACGAGTCGACTAGCCCCACGGACTTTTGGTGAAAACCCTATCGCGCTTCGTCCGCGGCATGACGCACGAGGCAGCCTTCGAATTCCGTGCGGTCGCCCCCGTCTGGCACGGTGCGGAGCTCGACACAGCGCTGACCCATCGGAGGTCGTTTGACTCTCACGCCATTTACGCAGTCGCGTTGCCCCATGGATCACTCCCCAATAGTGCGCACGTTTTTACGTGGGATAGACGCGTCAACCGATGCTGCGCCTCGCACAATGACTGCATAGGCCACGTTGACAGGTTCGCTCCACGCGCCAGCGGCCCGGAGGCCGAACGAACCCGCGTCGGCGGCTCTGGTATCCAAAGGGCCGTGCACTGGAGCGATTCAAAGTCCGAATTCAGGACGTGGAACGCCTTCCGCGCATCGGCATCGAATGCCCGCCGTCTACAGCACGTCGTGTGCGGAAGCCATTGTGCGCACAACCAAAGACGACACCGCCGCCCCGGTCGCGACCACCACCACTGCCATCCAGCCCCATTGCGCAAACACCAACGCGCCGAGCGCGGAGCCGGCCGCCATACCGATGAACATGCCTGCGAAGAGCAGTGCATTGAGGCGACTACGCGCGTTGGGTTCGATGCCGTAGATGATGGTCTGATGAGCGATGAGCATGCCCTGGAAACCAAGATCGAAACCGATGGCACTCGCGACCAGCAGAATCAGTTGCGCGTGCACATCGAGCATCGGTGCGAACGCCATCGCCGCGAACGAGATGACCGCGAGCGTGGCGCCGAGGCGCGTCACCAGTTCTGGACCCTTGCGATCCGCCAACCGGCCAGCCAGCGGCGCGGCGAACGCTCCGACCGCGCCTGCGAGCCCGAACGCGCCAGCCGCACCGCTGCCGAGATGGAATGGCGCCCCATGCAGCATCACGGCGAGCGTGGACCAGAAGGCGCTGAAGCCGATCGACATCAGCCCCTGCGATAGCGCGGCCCTGCGCAGCGCGCCGTGTCTGCGCCACAGCGTCGCGAGCGATGCGAGCAGTGCGCCGTAGCGAAGATGCGTGGTTGGCCGGAAGCGCGGCAATCCGCGCCATGCGACCGCGCCGGTCAGGGCGAGGCTCGCGGCCGCCAGCAGGAACATCGTGCGCCAGCCGAACTGCTCTGCGACCAAGCCGCTGAGCACGCGCGACAGCAGGATCCCGAGCAGCAGGCCGGTCATCACGGTGCCGACGACCTTGCCGCGGTGCGATTCGGACGCGAGCGTCGCGGCGGCCGGCACGATGTCCTGCGTCATGGTCGCGGCAAGACCGATTACGAGGCTGGCAGCCAGCAGAAGCCCGATGCCGGGCGCAGCCCCCGCCGCCAGCAGTGCCGCAGACAGCACCGCCGCCTTGGCCACGATGATGCGGCGCCGGTCGAAGCGATCGCCAAGCGGCGCGAGCAGGAGGATCCCGAACGCATAGCCCAATTGCGTGAGCGTCGGTACGAATCCGACTACGCGGGTCGAGGCGCCAATGTCGGCACCGAGCACGCCTAGCATCGGCTGGCTGTAGCAGAGCGCGGCGACGGCTAGGCCGGCGCTACTGGCGAGTAGCAATACCAGCGATGCCGGTAGGCCGTCGCGTGCCGTTGCGCCAATCGTCGATTGAATGGAAGACACAGTGTTCACCCGTGATGAGCAGTGCCGAGAGTGTGAGTTCGGCTCCCTCCCCGTGGTAGTGGCACCGCACGAAAGACGGCTATACGATCCACGCATACAAGAAGCCGCTCCCCGACCCGTCCATGTCGACGTCCTCGTCATCGGCTCCGGCCGACCGCATCGAACTAATGAACACCTTCGTCCGGATCGTCGAGGCCGGCAGCCTGTCGGCCGCCGCGACGCAGATGCGCACCTCGCAGCCCACCGTCAGCCGCCGACTTCAAGCCCTCGAGAAGCAGCTCGGCATCCGCCTGCTGCGTCGTTCCACGCATGCGCTGAAGCTCACCGAAGACGGCGAGCGCTGCTTCGCCCGCGCCAGGGAGCTGATCGCCGATTGGCAGGCGTTCGAAGCCGACATGCGCGGCGACGGCGAGCCCGAAGGCACGCTGCGCGTGATGGTCCCGCACGCCTTCGGTCAGCAGCTGCTGGTGAAGCCGTTGGCGGACTACGTTCGGCAATACCCGAACGTGAACGTCGATTGGCTACTCAATGACCGGCAACCCGATTTCATCGCGGACGGCGTGGACTGCGCGATCCATGTCGGTGAGATCGACGATCCAGGCGTCGTCGCGATCAGGCTGGCCGAGGTACCCCGCATCGTCGCGGCCTCGCCCTCGGTAATGCCGAAGGGCAAGCGGCCACCGCGGCACGCCTCCGAACTCGCGAGCCTGCCGTGGCTGGCGCTTCGAACCTACTACCGCACCGAACTGGTCCTCACACGTACGCACGACGGCGAGCAGTGTCGCATCCCGATGGACCCGCGCATCTGTACTGACAGCCTCTATGCACTGCGAAGCGCGGCGATCATGGGACTTGGCGCGTTCGTGGGCTCGACCTGGCTTCTGCGCGAGGACATCGATGCGGGGCGGCTCGTCCACCTCGTTCCGGAATGGCACGCCGCGCCGCTTCCCTGCTACCTCATTTACCCCTACGCGCGCCTTTACTCGCCCAAGCTGAAGCGCTTTGTCCAGCTCATCCGGAAGGGGTGGCATGACGAGTTCTGAGAGCTCACAGACCGTCGAGCACGGACAGGCTTCCCGGATCGGCGAGCATGCCGCGTCAGGCTGCGCTCCAGTACTGGAGGTCCACATACCGGGATGCGTCGTTCAATGGCCGGGGCGTGTCGGCGTAGCGGCTGCGCAGGCGCAAGACCGCCTCCACCCCTTTGGGGTCCAGTCGCACATCCCCATAGAAGCCGTCTTCGGGATTCAGAAGCGCATCGCAGGACAAGCGGCCCAGTTCGGCTGACATCGATGGCACGCCGGCACGCAGCAACGTTTCGGCGGCCTCGCGATTGGCCGGAGCGTGCAACCATCCGACCGCGTCGCGGTACGCGCGGACAAAGCCCACCAGCGCCTCGCCGTTGCTCGCCGCCCATGCACGCCGGGCCGCACCAACGATTCCCATGTACGGACCGATCAATTCCCGAACCTTGCCTAGACGATGGCAGCCGGCTTGCAAAGCCAGCAGATCGAAAGGCGTCCGCAACATCGTGGCCGCATGCTGGCCTGCAACCAGCGCCGCATAGCGCCGATCCGTAGCGCCGGCACTCTGCCATTCGACATCGTCCGGGGCCAAGCCGTTCATGGCAAGCATCTCGCGCAGAACCATCGAGAAGCCATTGGAAGGGTCATCGACGGACAGCGCCCGACCTGCCAGGTCGGCGAAGCTCCTGATGTCAGGCGCGGACACCAGAGACAGGAAGCCTTCGTCCGACCCCATGAACGCGAAGAAGTCAGGAGCGCCTTCCGACACGGCTGCCGTCTGCCGCTCCTGGTGCGCGACGATATTGTCGAGGGCTGTCAACGCAACGTGATAGGTGCCATCCGCGAGCCCGCGAAATACCTGGCGCGAATCCGCGGTGAAATGCAGTTCCATCGTGACACCATGGCGTTCGAAGTACCCGCACGCTTGCGCCGCCCAAAGAGGCAGGTTGAATCCGCCACCGAAGGAGATCACGGAGATCGTCGCATGGGTCATAGGGGCTTCGCTCCTTCGATTGCGTGGTCGACGAAGCTCGCCAACTCTTGATTGAACCGGGCCTCGTGCTCCAGGAATGGCATGTGCCCGCACCTCTCGTAGAGAGATAGCCGCGCATCGGGGAAGTGCCGCGCAGCGTGCCGGGAAGCGCTCGGGAGAATGATCGAGTCTGCGAGTCCGTGCGTCAGCTGCACGGGACACGAGATCGACCGAAGCATCTCTTCAGTTGTGCGAGCGCGATGCCTCAGCGCCCCCTTCAGGGAAGCCGGCACGATCAGCATGGTCTCCACAGCCAGATCGACGTGCTGGACGGAACGCGGCAGGAAGGTCATGCGCGACACGAACGCGCGTTCGGCATGCTGTGCAGAGAGCCCACCCCTAGGCTGCGATCTTTCGGACGAGAAGAGCGCTGATCCTGCAAACTCAGGATCATTGATCGGCATGGCTGCAACGAAGTTGACGCCAGCCAGCCCTTCGCAGCCGAAGCGCTCGACGTAGTCCAGCAGAACGCGCCCTCCATAAGACCAGGCAACGACGACGGGGCGCACTAGCTTGCTTTCCTGCATCACTGTGTGCAACTCTTCGGCCCAGAGCGCGGGATTCTCGTAGTTCGACGCATCGGCGGGCTTGTCCGATTCGCCATGGCCTCGCAAGTCGTAGGCAACCATCCGAAACCGCTGCAGAGCCGGGCTGGAGACTTGCGCGAGCCATGCGGCACACGATGCGCCGATCCCGTGAACGAAGAGGATCTCCGGACCGGCGGGAGTGCCCCATTCGGTCACGTGGACCATCAGTCCGTCCGGCGATCGAAGCTGCATCTGTACGGTGGGCTCAGGCACGAACTGCTCCAACGCGGACTTCGTCAGCTCTTTGCGGCCACCTTAGTTGCGCGCCGGCATCCGTTGCGCTTTCACGCGCGATTCTTCGTGCACGCCGCGTGGCTTCCTGCACTACGCCCGCACCGTCAGGCACGGAGAGCGGAATTCCTTGCCGCAGCACCATGCGTCCGTTGACGAACACGGTGTCCGCATCGCTGCCGCGCGAAGCCATCACCAACGACTGCACCGCTGAACCGGCAAGCGCCTGGATGGGACGGGTTGCCTTGAACAGCGCAATATCCGCGCGCTTGCCCGGCTCGAGCGAGCCGATGATGTCGTCCAGCCCCAGTGCCCGCGCCGCATTGATCGTGGCCATCTCCAGCGCATACGCCGGCGACAGCGCGGAACCGTCCCGATAACGGATGCTCTGCATGTAGACGGCCGCCTTCATCTGCTCCACCATGTCGACGCTGTAGTCGACTGCCGGCCCGTCACTGCCCAAGGCGCAATTCACCCCGGCTTCGACCATGTTGCGCCACGGCCCGATGCCGCCGCCGCGGATGGACTCGGAGGTGGGCGTGTAGACCACGTGGGCTCCGCGCCTTGCGACGGTCGCGATGTCGATGTCGCTGAAGTGGATTCCGTGCTTGAGGATCCACCGTTCGTCCAGCACGCCGAGTCGCTCGAGATACTCGACGTCGCTGCGGCCCGTCTGACGCCGGTACTTCGTGAACCCCATGTTCATCGACAACGAACCGCCGGACATGTGGACCGCGATGCGAAGATCTTTCTCCCGCGCCAGCTCATAGCCCGTACGGACAAGCTCGTCGGAGCTCTTTCCCAGTTCGGTGTGGTGCGCGTTGCATTCCACCACCAGCGCCATCTGCACAATTCCGTCGCGCGCGCCGTGGAACTCCTCGATGGCGCCAACCATCCGCTCCTTCGCCTGAGCGGCGGTGAGCGGATAAGCCGGAAGTTTTTCGGTGCGGCACTGGAAAGGCGCTGCCAGGACATGGCGGATTCCCGCACTGGAATAGAGATCGACGACCTGGCGTTCGGACTCCTCGAACTCGAATGTCGGATGGTGATTCAGCAGGCACGTCGTGCCCGTGCGCAGCATCTCCATGGCCGACAGAAGGGTTGACCAATCGAGGTCTTCCCTCGTGAGACGCGCACGTGCAGGCACGATCAGCTTGAACACCCAGGGCTCCAGGCGAATGCCATCCGCCAGACCCTTAAGAAGGTTCATCCACGGATGCTGATGCATGTTGATCAGCCCCGGCACCACGATCATCCCGCGCGCATCCACGACGCTGTCGTAGGGCCCTGCCGGTTCACTTCCGGCAGGGCCGATGGCCTCTATGTCGTGGCCGTTGATCACCACGTAGCCGGTGGAAATCACCTCGCGGCTTTCGTTGACCGGAATGACGGTGCCGCTACTGATCAAGGTTCGCATCAAAGTACTCCGTGCGCGCGTTGCGCGAGTTGGGACTGGAAGGCCTGCGCACACACGCGCGCGCCATCGCGTTGGAGATCACTGGCCGGCGAACTTGCCGGGAGGTCGTCGCCAACGACCGTTCGCCCCGCCACGAGAACGAGGCGCGCGTCATGACCTCGTCCGCAGCAGAAGAAGTTCGACAGCGGCTTATGGACAACCTGCATGTGTACGTCCCTCATGTCGAAGACGGCCACGTCGGCTTGCTTGCCAGGCTCCAGCGAACCAATCGCGTGAGCGAGGCCGATGGCTCTGGCCGCATCGATGGTCGCCATCTCCAGAGCCCGCTCGATCGACATTGCACCGGGGTCGAGCGCGACGGTGTTCTGGATCATGGCGCACGCCTTGATCTGCTCGACCATGTCGACCGAGCCGGTCAGTGCGGGCCCGTCCGTGCCGAGCGCGCAATTGACGCCCATCGAGAGCAGCCGCGAAACCGGCGTCACAGCGCCGCGCATGGCTTCCCTGGTGGGGGAATACACGACATGCGCGCCTGCCTCCGCGAGAAGCGAGCAATCGAGATCGTTCAGGGCGCCGCCGTCGCACAGCAGCACCCTCTCGTCGAGCGCGCCCAGTTCCATCAGGTGCACGACTTCCGAACGACCCGTCTTGCGGATGGCCTCGTCGAGGTCGCCGGCGTGTCGTGCCACACCGGCGGCACCACGCACGATCAGGCTGATCCGCCTTTCCCGTGCGTCGATGTAGCCAGCCAGCACGTGTTGCTCGGTTGCAATGCGGGTCGCGATCGAAACAGCGTCTGCCGTCACGGAGCCGGCGAGCCAGGTCAAGCCTCCGCGGGTGCCATGCCACTTCTCGAAGTTGCGCTCGATGTCACAAAGGTCGGTGCTCCCGAGTGGAGCGCCGACCGTGTCCAGCGCAAGGACCTGGCGCAGGCCGAGTTCCAGACCTGGCTCGAGCTCGGCGTCGACGATGTCTGCCTGCCCTTCGCCGGCGCATTCGTGCACGACGCAAGTCGTGCCGGTTGCGACCAGCTCGGCAGCCGCCAGGGTGGCCGCCGCACGGACGTCGCCGGGCTTCAGCTGGCGGCGGCCCATTTCAAGCCACGTCGCCTGTTCCTCCCAGGCGGAGAAGCGCTCCGGCACACCGCGCGGCACGAGGTGCTGCCAGTTCCTGTGCTGCAGATTGATAAGGCCTGGCAGCACGAGCATGCCCGTGGCATCGAACACGCTGGTGGCACCGGCCGGACAGTCAGCCATCGCACCGACGCGGCCAATCGTCCCGCCCGGCGCGACCTCGACGAACCCACGCTCGAAGACGGACCTCTGCGAGTCCATCGTGACCACGTAGCCATTCTTGATGAGGAGAGTCATGATCGGCCACTCTTTCAATTGATCCGGATCACGTCGCTGGGCGACTTGTGGAGCGAGGCGAATCCGTTCTCGGTGACCAAGCCGGTCTCCCCCATCTGCATGCCCACCCGCTCGTCCGCAGTCGTCGGATTGGGCTGCAGGACGATCGTCATGCCGCTTTCGAGGACGAAGGGCGGCGGGGGAGCAAAACCCTTGGTTCGGAGGTTGGGCAGAAGAATGTCCACTCCAAAGCCGTGCAGCACGCTGTCCACCGACGTGAGGCCGGAGTCCTCGATAAATCCAGAGATCTCGTGGAGCTGCTGTGCCGTCGTGCCGGGCTTCATTGCGTTCGCAAGCAGCGCATGGACCTGGCACAGCACCGAGTACACACGTTCGTACTCCGGAGTCGGGTCTCCCAGAAAGAACGGGCGCAACAACTGGGCACAGTACATGCCATAGCTGACGGTGAGCTCGGTGTTGATGACATCGCCCGCCTGCAGCCGCCTGCGCGAGAGCTCCTGGTTGGGCACGCAACTGGTGGAGTGGCGCATCGAAGTGCTGTTGAGGTAGAGGAAATAGGGCTCGCACCCCTCCCGCCACGCGACCTCCTCGGACAGCACAAGCAGATCTCGCTCCTCGACGCCCGGCCGGGCTTCGCGCGCCATGGCTTCCATGACCGCGTCGCACGCTTGCGCCGCCTTTCGCTGAAAGTCCAGTTCCTCGGTGCTCTTGCGCGTGCGCAGGAATCGATAGGGCGCCGAGAGATCCGTGAAGGTCGCCGAAGGAAATGCCGTCCTGAGCGCATCCACGTCGCGATAGAAAAAGGTCCCGACCAGCCCGATCCTGGACTTGCCCAGGCCGCGCTTTTCAATCTCGGCGGCGACGACGCCCGCCGCATCCTTGCCAGCGCGGCGGATGTCCGGGATCCAGCCGTTCTCTTTCGCGCTCGCGTAGTGGTTGTAGTGGGTAATCCAATGGACCGCCTGCCCCTTCACGGGCAGCAGCACATAGGTCTCGTGGTACGGGGCAAGCTGTGAGAGGTAATGGATGTCGCCTTGGCTGTGGCGGCGGCTTCCACTGTGGCCAAAGATCAGCAAGGCATCCACGCCTGCCTCCTGCGCCATGGATCGCACCAATTGATGGCGCCGGGTCATTTCCTCGTCGGAAAACTTCGGGATTCCTTCAGTACTCATTTCAGATCTCCTTCATGCAACCGGTTGCATAGTACGCCCGAGATCCTCGTTTTGCAATAGGCCGTCGCCAGATCTCGTTAACGCATTGTCTTAGGGAAATTACGAGGTTTGATTACCCTTGACATCAGCAACTTCGCGATGCAACATGATGCAACCGATTGCATTTATAGGAGAGAACGGTGAAGCATCGCCATCACACGCCGGGTCTTCGGCGCATTCAAATCAACCGGGAGAAGACATGACGCCCCCGGCTGCGGCAGTCGGCGCCGAGAGCGCGATTTCGATCAGGGGCGTGTCCAAGCGATACGGAACCCGGCGTGGCGAGGTTCACGCGCTCGACGGCATCAATGTCGACATCAAGCCCGGTTCGTTTGTGGTCATCGTGGGACCGTCGGGTTGCGGGAAGTCCTCTTTGCTGAAGATGCTGGCGGGTCTTCAGCTCGCATCGACCGGCGAGATTCATGTCATGGGGCGCAAGCTGACCGCGCCACGCTCGGACATCGGTGTCGTGTTCCAGTCGCCGGTGCTCTTTCCCTGGCGCACAGTCATGGACAACCTCATGTTGCCCGTCGATGTGCGCAAGCTCGACCGGGGCAGCTTTCACGACCGCGCACTGGAAATGCTCAAGCTGGTCGGCTTGCAGGACTTCGCGGACCGCTACCCTTGGGAACTCTCGGGTGGCATGCAGCAGCGGGTCTCGATCGCGCGAGCCCTCATTGGCGAACCCGCTCTGCTACTGATGGACGAGCCATTCGGTGCTCTCGATGCGTTCACACGGGAGCACATGAACCTCGAGCTGCAACGCATCTGGATGAAGACGGGCAAGACCATCGTCCTGATCACCCATTCCATCTCGGAGGCGGTCTATCTTGCCGACCGCGTGCTCGTCATGTCACCTAGGCCGGGACGTTTTGTCGACGACATCGCCATCGACCTGCCGAGGCTTCGGCAATTGAGCGTCATGAGCACGCCCGAATTCGGGACCTACGTGGATCGCATCCGCGAGCTTTTCAATGTTGCCGGAGGCATCGACGCATGAACACCAAACACAACATGGCGTTGACCGCCGGTCTGCTCGCGCTTTCCCTCTTTCTGTGGGAACTGGGCGTCCGCGTCTTCGAAGTGCCCGGATACATCTTCCCGCCGCCTTCGCTCGTGCTCAAGGCCTTGTGGCGTGGCATCTCGAGCGGCCTGTATCTGGAGCACGGTGCGTACACCCTGGCTGAAACCTTTGTCGGCTTCGTGATCGCCGCGGTTGTCGGCGTCCTCCTCGGCGCCGTTGTCGCGACGAACAAGTACGTGGACTATTTTCTTTACCCGTACATCGTCATGTTTCAGGCCTTGCCGAAGGTCGCCCTCGCGCCTCTGTTCGCCTTGTGGTTCGGCCTGGGTATGCCGTCCAAGATCGTGAGCGCCGCCACCATTGCGTTCTTCCCGCTGATGATCAACACGATCGTCGGGTTGCGGTCGGCGGATGAGGACCGGGTCTTGCTGATGCAGTCGCTGGGCGCAACCAAGACGCAGGTGTTCTGGCATCTTCGGCTGCCCAATGCGCTGCCCTTCGTGCTTGCCGGCATGGACATCGCCATCGTGCTGGCGCTGATCGGCGCCATCGTCGCGGAGTTCGTCGGCGCCCAGGCCGGGCTTGGCACGGTGATCCAGCAGATGAACTTCAACCTCGACGTCTCAGGCCAGTTCTCCGTGCTGATCCTCCTGTCGGTATTCGGCCTGCTGCTCAGCCGCGTCATCGTCTTCATTCGCCGGCGCGTGCTGTTCTGGGACGCTTCGGAGAAGTCGCGAAACTCTCAATGACCATGAAGGAGATTCCTATGCATTCCCCCCTGCGCATGCATCGGGCCGTTCGCCGGATCGCTGCCGTCCTCGCCTCCACGCTGACATTCGCTGCGGCGTCGCACGCCCAGAACACGGAGCCGGCCAAGGTCCGATACGTGTTCGCGTTTCCGGTCATGTCGGTCATCGTGGCCAACCAGACCTCCATTCCCCGGTTCATGGGGTACTTCGAGCAGGAGAACGTCAGCGTTCAGTACAGCCTGACC
Organism: Variovorax sp. Sphag1AA; assembly: GCF_014192575.1. GTDB lineage: Bacteria > Pseudomonadota > Gammaproteobacteria > Burkholderiales > Burkholderiaceae_C > Variovorax. The sequence goes on from NZ_JACHYC010000009.1 coordinate 59,392, forward strand.
GCAGCGGGAGGAACGGCCGGTGCCGTTCAGCTCATCGCGTCGCGCAATCAGGACATCGGCTCCGGAACCGTCAGCCCCATCCTGGAACGCGCTGCCCAAGGCAACGACGACCTTGGCATCTCCTTCTTCTACAACCAGCTGCGGGACTTCCATACGTACCTGGGCGTGTCCGCAAGCAGTCCCGTGAAATCGATTCGCGAACTGAAGGGACTGTCCATCGGCGTTCCCAGCCTGTCGAGCGATGGCGTCGTGGTCGCGCGCTACTACGCCAAGGAAGCTGGAATGGACCCCGAGAAGGACCTGAAGTTCGTGGCCGTCGGTGTCGGTGCGCAGGCCCTGCAAGCCCTCAAGACGGGGCAGGTTGCCGCCCTGTCCACCACCGAGGCACTTTTCGCGCAGATGGAGACGATGGGTCAGCAGTTCCGGATGCTACCCGTGCCCCCGGGTTCAAAGAACGCCTTCGGCCCCGGCATCTTTGCCAAGCGCGAATACATCCAGAACAACCGCAAGACGGTGGTGGGCGTCGGACGCGCCATCGCCAAGTCGACGCTGTTCATGCTGACCAACCCCGAGGCGGCTGTGCGCATCCATTGGAAGGTCTATCCGGAACAGATTCCCCAGGGCATTCCGTTCGAGCAGGCCGTCAAGGACGCGGTTCACGTCGTGAAGGCACAGCTCATCGGCCTGAAGATCGACGAGTCGGACAAGAACCAGCAGTTCGGCTACTACCGGCCCGAGTCGTGGTTCGACTTCCTGCGCATCTATGGAATGGACAATCGGATCAAGGATCCGACCAGGTTCTACACAAACGACCTGATCGCCGACATCAACAACTTCGACAAATCACAGGTCATTGAGCAAGCCCGCAATTTCAGGCTTCCGTGACCCCTTGCGGGCCGTCAGCGACGGCCCGCAGGTTCAGCATTTGATGTAATAGACGTATGACAGGTACAAAGGCCAAGCAAAGGAGCGCAGTCACTCTCAGGCAGGTTGCGGCCGCAGCGAACGTTCATCTTTCGACGGCCTCTCGGGCCATGAACCCGAAGACAAGGTCGATGATCGGCGCGGATGTGGTCAAGGAGGTCCTGGCCACCGCGGCGAAGCTTGGTTACCACTACGACACTGCAGCTGGCAGCTTGCGCAGCGGCACGTCCCATATGGTCGGGTTCGTGGTGCCCAACATCGGAAGTCCGGTTTTCGCACCGATGCTTGCAGGGCTCTCCAAGCGGCTCAAGCGCGAATCGTATTCGGTCATCACCGTGGAAGTGGGCAACACCACCGCCGGTGAACTGGAACTTGTTTCCGAGCTCTCGTCCCGCCGCATGGACGGGCTCATCCTCGCGACCGCACATCGGCAGGATCCGCTGGTTACCTATTGCGTCGACAACGGAATCTCGGCGGTGCTCGTCAACCGGGCCGAAGAGCATTCGCGGCTATCGGCTGCGGTCACCAACGATCTCGAGGCCATGCGCTTGGCTGTGGACCACCTCGTGAGTCTGGGTCACAGAAAGATCGGACACATCGCCGGTCCGCAGGATCTGTCCACCGGCTATCTTCGTCTGGCAGGATTTCGGCTCGCGCAGGCTGCGCATGGACTGGACACGGACAAGGCGTTCATTGAAGAAGCTGCCTCCTTCGATCGGCAAGGAGGACATACGGCAGCACTCAGGCTGCTGGATCGCATTCCCGATCTCACGGCCATTGCCGTCGCGTCCGACTTGCTGGCACTTGGCGCGTACGACGCACTGAGACAGCGAGGCTTGCGCTGCCCGGAAGACGTATCGATCGTGGGCCAGAACGACATGCCGTTCATTGACCTGGTATCCCCGCCCATGACCACGGTGCGTGTGGATTTCGAGGAGATGGGCGCAACCGCCGCCGAACTTCTCCTGCAGACGATGAGCCGGCAAGACCAGCCGTTGCGGAACATTGTGCTTTCGCCGTCGCTTGTGGTTCGATCATCCACCCAGCAGGTGACCAACAGTCGCCGTCCGCATTCCGGGCCAGACATCGCCGCGTCGCCCGCGAACGACGTGGGCGGGACATCCGTTCCTCCCCGCAAACCAGTTCGGCGCAACGGGCCATTGAAAAGCGGCAACTACGGCGGCTGAACCGGGATCTCCCGCATCTGCGCCAGAGCCCAAGCTCACGCCTGGAAGAGTCGCTGCGTAGCGAAGGTGATTGCGAGTAGCCGAACGTCGCAATGAAGAGATGCATCTTCAGCGGTTCCTTCCTGAAAAATTTCCCACCCCGGCACGACTGCTGGAGTGGGAGACACGTCAGAACAAGTACCTGAACTGAAGGATGCCGGCATTGGAGCGGTATCCACTCGCGTACTCGCCGTCGTACGCAAAGGTGAGCTCCTTGCCCCCGCCCAATGCCAGTGTGGCACCCAGTTGGACCTTGGCGCGCCGGGACGGAACACTGGACGCGGCCTCGAACGGCGGCACACCGAAGCTGCCCGCCCAGCCCTGCAAATGCGCTTGGCCCGTCGCGCGACCGTCGCTCGCCACGATTGCGCCGACAGCCGCAAACCCACGCAGATCCGCGCCCCCGATCGTCACCTGGTGGCTGCCGAGTTCCAGCATCGGCGAGGCCGCGAAGAAGTTCTGTGCGTTGCTGTCCATCTGAAGATTGAGCGCGCCCGCGCCCGATTCAGCGTAGTTGCCGGTTCGAACGCGCACGGCGTGCAGGTCCAGGTACGGCCGCAGGTAGAACCCGTCTGTTGGGACGCTGTAGGCGATTCGCGCATGCAGGCCGGCATGCCACATGTCGAACTCGCCCCTGGCCTGTGCGTGAATCTGGGCAAAGGCAATCTGACGGGCGTCGTCATAGCGACCGTATCCCAGGTCGGCGGAGCCCGCGATGGTCCACGGTCCGGATGCGTACTTCAGCGCACCGGCGACCGAGAGATTGTTCCCATCAATGCGGTGGTCCACCCCGTTGGCCTGCAGTTGCTCGCTCACATAGGCGATCGCGCCCCCTGCGAACCAGTTCCCGCCAATCCGCCGCTGGAGGCCGGCTTGCAGGCCGGTGTCGGACAGGCGGAAGCCGAGTTCGTCGCTTGTCGCGTTGCGCGTGGTGCGGCTGTCGACGACGCGCGCCCAGTTGCAATCGGCCTCCGGCGCGAGCTCGCCCATGGTCTCGGGGCCAGCGCAGCGCGCAGTGTTCATGCGCTCGGTCAGCGAGATGCTGCCGGCCATACGCGTCAGGCTGGCGCTTTGGAGCAGCTCGCCCGAGAGATTGTCCAACGCGCGCGCGTAGGCCGGCAGCGAAGTCAGGGTGGACAACTGCGCGTACACCGCGCCTTGCGCGGGCGTCACGCCCGCACCGAAGCCCGAGTCCAGATGCAGGGCCAGGGCATTGCGGTTGGCGCCCAGGCCGCCGAGCACCGCCGCCGTGCCGAGTTTGCTGAACGGCGTGACGCTGAGCGTAGCGCCATCGTCCGCCTTGGCCAACGCGCCGGTTGCCGCGCCGGGGGCCGCCGCGCCGCCCAGCGTGGTGCGATAGCCGAACAGCAGATTGCCGCCGCCGTCAAGCACCTTCAGCGCGGGGTCCACCGTCAGGCCCTGCGTCGCGCTGAGCACGGTGAACGTGCTCGGCGAGAGTGTGGTCGGACGCAGCTTCACCGTGCCGGCCAAGCTCGCGCTGCCATCGACCGCGATGGCGTCGTTGCGCCGGCCGATAGTGTCCACGTCGATCACGGTACGTCCGCTGGCGGACTGTTCGAGCCGGGCATGCACGCGAGTCTGGCCGAAGGCGCCTCCGCCCACTTCCAGCGTGCCGGCGTTGCTCAGCAGGCCACCGTTGCCCAGCTCGATGACACTGCCCGCGTTCAATGTGCCGCCCGCTTCGTTTGTCAAGGTGCTGCTGCCCTTGGGCAGGTGGATCGAGCCCGAGATGTTCCCGCCCGTGATGTTGATGGTCGCCGGCTGGTTGCCGGCAATCGCCACGCCAGCGCCGTTCATCGCGCTGATGAGGCCGCTGTTGTTGATCTGGTTGGTGCCAGCCCCGTCCACGAAGATGCCGATCCCCGCCGGGTCCTCCGTGCTCACCAAGCTGTTGCTGTCGAGCGAAATGGTCGTGTCGTTCACACCGTTGCCGCGGCTTTGCACGTAGATGCCGTAGGACTCTGGGCCACCGACCATCAAGGTCGTGTTGGCCAATGAAACGTTGATCGCGCCGGTGCAGGCGCTGCCGGTGCAACCGGCGTACGGGCTCGCCCCGGCAAACGCCACGCCGTTGCCGTCGCTGGTGCCGAGCAGGCCCCCGCCTCCACCGAACGACTGGGCGAAGACGCCATGCGCCCGAGTGCCCTCGGTCGAGATGATCGAACCGGTGAGATTCACCGTCACATTGCCGCCCTGCCCGCCTGTGCTCACCGGCGTCGCCTGAATCGCACTCCCGGGCTTGAATTGCGACACCGCACCGAACAGCCCCCCGCCGCCGCCGATGCTCTGGACCAAGACTCCGGCGGCGCCGTCGCCATTGGTGAAGATGCGGGCGGCCGTGGCATTGATCGCGACACTGCCGCCGCTGCCCTCGTGCGTCCCTGAGCCGAACAGCGTCGACAGGGCCGTCGGCACGTTGGAGGTTCCTGCCGAAAATCCGCCGCCACCTCCGATGCTCTGGGCCAGGACCGCGTGCGCATCCTGTCCGTTGGTGGAGATGCCGGCCGTGATGCCGGGACGGCCCAGGTTCATCGTCACGGCACCGCCGTTGCCGCTTGCGCCGCCGCTGCCGCCCAGGACCAGCGGCAACGTGACCGTGGCGGACAGCTTGCCCGAGGTGCCGTCGGTCGTCACCAACGAGCCACCGCCACCGCCGATGCTTTGTGCCAAAACGCCAATGCTTCCCTGTCCCTGCGTCTTGATTTGAGTTGACGCGCTGCTGCTGAGGCTGCTGCTGATCGTCACCGCGCCGCCGTCGCCGCCCGCGCCTCCGCGGCCGCCCAGGCTCAGTTGCATCGGATTCAGTCCGCTCGTTGCCGCATTGCTGGTCAGCACGCTGGCCGTTCCGCCGCCACCGCCGATGCTCTGCGCAACGATCCCGGACGCGTAGGCACCCTGGGTGGTGATCGTGCCCTCGTTGTCCATCGCCACGGCACCACCGTTGCCACCCGCTCCGCCCTTGCCGCCGACCACGACGGACATGTTGATGAGCGCGCCACCGGTGTTGCCCTGCACACCGGCGTCTCCGCCGCCGCCGCCGATGCTCTGGCCAACCATGCCGTTGGCCAGCACGCCCGAGGTCGTGATGGAAGCGCCGCTGGTGTTCGTGGCACTGACGCTGCCGCCGGCGCCCGCGGCGGCGCCGTTGGCCCCCAGCGTCAGCGAGTTGTTCGCCGTCGAGTTCTGCCCGATGGTGCCCGAGAAGGTGGAGGCGCCGCCCACACCGCCGCCGCCACCGATGCTCTGCACCATCAGGCCATCGGCGCGCGCGCCGGCCGTGAGGACGTTGCCCGAATTGGTGCCGCTGGCCGCGCCGCCATTGCCGCCGGCACCACCTTTGCCGCCGACGGTCAACGACAGCTGCAGCCCGGTGGCAATGCCGTTGCTGTCGTCGTCACCGCCCCCGTTGTCGGCAACGGCGAGCGAGTCCGTCGGATCGTTTCCGCCGCCAACGCCCAGTGCCTTCTGCAACTGCTTGACGTTGTTGATGTCATTCAGGGCGCTGTCGAGGACCTTGAAGACCTTGTCTGCAACCTGGGTCGCGCCGTTCTGGCCGATGCCCAGCCCGTTCGTGATGCTCCCGAGCAGCGCAGTCGCGGTGGCTCCCGGCGTGGCCGCCGTCCCGGCGCTCGATGAGCCCTTGCCTGCAAGCCCACCGCCGCCGCCGATGCTCTGCACAAGGATCCCGTCCGCGTCGGCACCGTTGGTCACCAGCGGGCCGCTGCTGGTCACTGTGGCGCTGCCGCCGTTGCCGCCCGACCCTGCGTTGCCACCAACGGTCACGGCCAGCGAAAGATCCTGGCCGTTGGCGACGGCCGTGCCGCCACCGGACGCGCCGCCACCGCCGCCGATGCTCTGCGCGAGGATGGCGCGCGCACCGTCGCCGCTCGTTCCCAGACCGGCGTTGTTGACCACCGTGACTGTGCCGCCGATGCTGCCACTGCCACCCTGGCCGCCGACGGACAGGCCGATTGACACACCCCGCGAATCCGTGCCCGAAGCCAGCGCTGAGGAATCGCCTGCACCACCGACGCCACCGCCGCCTCCGATACTTTGCGCCACGAGCGCATGGCTCGAGCCACCCATCGTGAGTACCAGTCCGCTGTTGTTCACATTCACCGCGCCGCCGGTACCGCTGGCGCCGCCGTTGCCTCCCGCGCCCACAGCCACCGACACCGTCGCGCCGTTGCCATAGGCGTAAGAGAGTGCGGAGGAGTCCCCGCCGGTGCCGCCGCCGCCCGCGATGTTCTGAGCGACAAGGCCGAGGGCACCCTCTCCCGCCGTGGAGATGAAGCCACTGTTGTTGAGCGCGACCACGCTTTGGCTCTGATTGCCTCCAGCTCCACCCGCACCGCCCACGGCCACATCGATGGCCACCGACGGCAAATTGGACCCCACCCCGAGCGACACGGCCACGTCAGTGGTTGCACCGCCATGACCGCCACCGCCCGAGATGCTCTGGGCCGACAGGCCGAAGGCGTCGTTGCCGTAGGTCGTGACCTGTGCGGCGTTGTTCAGGTTGACATTGGCGCCGCTTCCGCCGCCGCCACCTTGCCCACCCACCGCCACGCCGGCGTTCAGCACGTCGGCGCCTACCGCAAAGGTCGATCCGCCGATGCCTCCACCACCACCAATACTCTGGGCCAGGATGCCGCCCGAGCGCGTGCCGAAGGTGGTCACGAGTCCGGCGTTGTTCACACTCACCTGTCCGCCGGCGCCACCGCCCTTGCCGTCGCCGCCGATCACCAGGTGAACCAGTTCGGTGCCGATCGAGACCGCATTGCCGCCATGACCGCCTGCACCGCCAACGCTTTGCGCGACGATGCCGGCAGCCTGTGCGCCGCGCGTAATCACCGTGTCGCTCATCGCGGCGGTGCTGGCGTCACCGACCACTTGCCCGACGCGCACTGCCTGGCCATCGCCACCACCGCCGCCGTTGCCGCCAACGGCCACCGCCACGCCAACCCCAACGCTGAGCGCATTGCCTCCGCTGCCGCCGCCACCGCCGATGCTCTGCGCCAGCACGCCCGCCGAGCCACTCCCGATTGTCTGGACGGTGCCCTCGTTCCCGCCCACCGTGACTGTGCCACCCGCGCCACCGTTGTGTGCGGCGCCGCCCTGCGAGAAGAACAGGCTTGCTGCTTCGCCGCCGCCACCGCCCGCGCCCCCCACGCTTTGCACCAGCACACCATGGGCTGCCGTACCAGTCGTCGAAACTGTCCCGTCGATCAGCGCGGTCGCCGAGCCTCCGGCGCCGCCAAAGCCTGCGCCACCACCCTGGGCGCCGAGCGGCGCCGAAGCATCGCCGCCAGCCCCGCCGGCACCGCCATTGGATCGGACCAGCACGCCTGGGATCGCGTTGGCCGTCTGCGCGGGGTTGTCGATGCCGAAGCTCGCGGCGGTGCCGCCACTGATGACATGCGCGTTGGCAATGCCGCCCGAGCCGCCGTTGCCGCCACTCCCGGCCTGTGCGCCCGAAGTGCCGTATGCCGCGGCGCCTGCACCGCCATTGCCGCCAGCCGCGATTGCCGAGACGGGTGTGACGGCAGAGTTCAATGCCCCCATGACGCTCGCGGGGCCGAGGTTGACATTGGCCGCGCCGCCATCGCCGCCCGCGCCACCGCTACCGCCCGAGGTCCCAGCGGCCTGGCTGGCACCGCCCGCACCGCCCTGGCCACCATTGGCGTAGACCGCCGCGCCTTGCAGCCCCGCGGTCACCCGCGCGTTGCCTTCGATCGTTGCGGTCGCCGTGCCCGCATGGCCGCCGATGCCCCCGCTGCCGCCATTGCCGCCCGAGCTCAGGCCGCTGCCGTTGCCGTAGCCACCGCTGCCTGCGTCTCCTCCATTGCTCGTCGCCTGCACGCCTACCGCCGCTCCGTTGACCTGGGCACCCCCATTCAGCACCACGTTGAGCGTCCCGCCATTGCCGCCGTTGCCGCCGTTGCCGCCGATCGCCTGGGGTGCCTCCTGGGCGTGGCCGCCTGCACCGCCGATGCCACCGTTCGAACCGGCGTCGATGCCGTTCTGGCCGGCACCCGTCGCGCTGACCTGCGCCGCGATGGTCACGTTCACGGTGCTCGCTCCGCCGCCTTGACCGCCGTTGCGTCCATCGGCTTGCTGGGAACCTGCGTTGTCGTTGGGCCCCTGCCCCCCTTGTCCGCCCTGCGAACGAACGTACACGCCGGTCGCGGATGTGTTCACCGTGCCGCCCACATCGAGAGTGACGGATCCGCCCGAACCGCCGCCGCCCGCATAGGGCGCGAAGAAGTCGGTGCCCCCGTCTTGACCGGCGCCTCCGGTGCCCCCGAGCGACAGCGCCACGATGCCGCTGGTCGCGGCGTCCGTACTACTCACGGTCGCACTGGTGCTCACCTGCACCATTGCGCCAGCACCGCCGGTCCCGGCAGTGCCGGACTGGCCGGTCAGCGTGTCATGGCCGCCGCCTTGTCCGCCGGTGCCGCCCTGGCTCATGTAGCGCTGCACGCCGCCGTCATAGCTGCCTTGCGTGGTGACGTTCCCACCGACGTTCACGGTGATCGCGCCACCTGCTGCGCCACCGCCGCCGTCCTTTCCATGCCCGGCGACTCCCGAGTTCACGTCTCCGCCGTTCCCGCCGATCAACCGGAAGTCGATCGCCCCATAGCTACCGTCAGAGGCGATGTAAGTCGTCGTGTCGGTGAACGTGCGGTCGATCGATGCTGGCGATGGGTTTCCGCCGCCCTGGCCGCTGCCATTGCTGTTCTGCCCGCCCGTACCACCGGTCGAATTGATCACGCAGTTCTGGCCGTTGGTGGCGCTGCAGCCCGTCCCGTCATCGGCCATGGCATGACCGCTTGCCGCGAGCACCGGCAGTGCAACAGCCAGCGCCGCAAAGACTCGCTCGGAGGTCGGGATGAGCCGTGAACGCCCCGGCCGAGCGACGCCGGAAAGATGGCTCTGGAGGATGGTCTCATTCATCCGCCCGATGCTAGGAAGCGCAGCCGTCGCAAGCCATACACGTACTGTCCCAAGACATGCGCTGTGGATTCAGCAAAGGATCATCGATACTCCGCAACCAGCCGGCATCGCCGCCGCGCCCCAGGAGCAAGCGCCATCATCGAACTGCGACACCTCAGGTATTTCGTCGCCGTCGCCGAGAGCGGCGGGGTGCATGCCGCCTCGCAGCGCTTGCATGTGGCGCAGCCTGCCGTGTCGAGGCAGATCCGGGCGCTCGAAGAAGAAATCGGTGCGCCACTGTTCGAACGTTTGCCGCGCGGCCTGACGCTCACGCCAATCGGCGAGGTCTTTCTCGGCGAAGTGCACCGCACGCTGGCGGCCCTGTCGCATGCGACCAAGACGGCGCGCGACATGGCCCAAGGCAGTACAGGCAAACTCAGCATCGGCATGGTCGAGGCCGTGAGCTGGAGCGGGTTCGTTCCCGCCATCATCTCGGCCTTCCGCGAAGCCGCGCCCCACGTCGTCGTGGAACTGCGTCCCGGCCCCACCGCAGCGCAACTCAAGGCCCTGGATGCCGATGAGATCGACGCGGCCTTCCTGTACGTTTTCGACGCCGTGCCGACGACGCTGCGAGCCATCCCCTTGGAAACGCATGACATCGTACTGGCCGCTCCCCGCGACTGGACCCTGCCCGAGGAGGGCCAGCCGGTACGGGCCTGCGCGCTGAACGGCCGGCCGTTCGTCTCCTTCCCGCGGCATGTGCAGCCGCTGTTCCACGACCGGCTGGTGGCTGCATGTTCCGGTGCCGGCCTGACGCTCGACATCGTACAGGAGGCAGTGACGGACACGGCCGTGCTGTCGCTCGTTTCCGCAGGCATCGGCGCAGCCATCATCAATGCGTCCAACCTCGGCCGGCCGCCTGCGCTGGTGCAATTCCGGCCATTGGCGGATGTGTCCGTGCCAATGCCCTTCACCTTCGTCCATCGGCCCGACAAGGCCAACGCGGCACTGAATCGATTCGTCAACGTGGTGCACGCGGTGCGCGACGCGAGCGATGCCGCGGCGGTATCGCGACACGACGCCATCAGCATTGGAAAGAAGCGGCCGGCTCGAACATAGTCGTGCCATGAACGATTTCCAGCAGACTCAAAAGGCCGTCAGCGTCAACCACATCGCCATCTCGGTGTCGAACCTGCAACGGTCCGCCGAGTGGTATTGCCGCCTGTTCGGCCTCTCGGTGATCCAGCAGTCCGCGTCGAGCGTGCTCCTGGGCTTCGGAACCGGCATGCTGGTGCTGCGCGAGGACCCGAACCCCGGCACCATCTCGCACTTCATGCTCGGCGTGGAGCACTACGACGAGCAGGCGTTGAAGACGCACCTGCTGGCGCAGGGGCTCGATCCGCAGAAGGACCTGGAAAGCTTCCACGTGCGCGACCCCGACGGCCTGAATGTGCAGGTGGGCGACTCACTGCTGGGCCTGGCCGCGGGGATCGCGGAAAACGGCTTCAAGATGAAGTAGGCCGACGGGCGGCCGTCGGCGCACTTGCGGCCCGCCAGAGCCGCTGCACCGTCAGGAAGCGCCCTTGGCCGAGGGCTCCCTGCGCATCGCCTTCAATGCGTCTCCGAGCTTCTGCGCGAGCGGCGACGCGGCCAACGCATCGGTGACGATCTCGACATAGACCCCGCCGGGCGCATGCTGCGCCATCGCCAGCGCATCATCGAGTTCGCCGCAGGTGCTCACGCGCACGCTCTGCCAGTCATTGCAGCCGAACGCATGGGGCAGTTCGGTGTAGCGCCAGGGCGCGACATCGTTGTAGGCAATGTCGGGCTCGTCGCACAGCAGCCGTTCGATCAGGTAGCCATCGTTGTTCAGCACGAACACGACGGGCTTGAGCCCCAACCGACCGAACTGGCTGATCTCCTGCGCGGTCAACTGGTGCGAGCCTTCGCCAGTGAACAGCACCACGCGGCGATCCGGCGCCGCGATCTGCGCACCGAACGCAGCGGGTGTGGCCCAGCCGATCGAACCCCAGAGCGTCTGGTTGAAGAACTGCGCACCGCGCGGAAGCCTCGCGAATCCCAAGCCCATGGACACCGTGCCGGTCTCCGCGATCACGAGGTCGTCTTCGCGGATGAACCTGGCGAGGCGCGGATAGAGCGCCTGCACGTCGATGGCATCGGCGCCCTGGCCCAAGCTCTGCTCGGGCTCCCGATGCGCGATGCGTGGCCAATGGCGTCGCGGCAGGCGTTCGGCGAGTGCCGCGACCAGTTCTCCAAGCTCCACGTTGTCGAAAGTCCGGCCGTCGATCGTTGTGCGATGGTGGCCGATGGTGATCACGCGCGAAGGTTCCAGCCGCGCTGTGAATCCGCCGGTGTTGAAGTCGGTCATGGGCGCACCGATGACCAGCACCCGCTCCACACCTTCGACGAAAGCGCGCACCTCCGGGTTCATCAAGGCACCGTCGTACAGGCCGAGATAAGCGCTGTGGGATTCGTCGAGCACCGACTTGCCCATGAACATGGTCGCCCATGGCAGGCCTACGTTGTCCACCAACGCCTGTACGTGTTCGACGGCGCCGCTTCGGCCGACCAGGAAGCCCGGCAGCACGCAGGCGGAGTGCGCCTCCTGCAGCGCCGCGGCGATCGCCTCGGTCGCGCCTTGAAGCGCGGCCGGGTTGCTGCGGGGCGACTCGAAAGGCGCAAGCTCGCCCTGCACCGGCAGATTCGCCAGGTCGGCCGGAAATGCCATGTAGACCGGCCGACGGTGGTAGAGCGCCTCGGCGATCAGACGCTCCGTCTCGTACACGACATTCTGCGGCGTCATCACGGCACTGGCGCAGACGACCGGCTCGCTCATTCGGCGATACAGCTCGTAGTCCCCGTTGCCCAGCGTGTGATGCATGAGGGCGCGCGCGCCTTGCGTGGCCATGCAGGGCGTGCCGACCAGATGGAACACCGGCAGGTGCTCCGCGTAGGCGCCCGCCACGCCATTGAGTGCGCTGAGTTCGCCGACGCCATAGGTGGTGCACAAGGCGGCCACGCCTCGCACGCGAGCATAGCCGTCCGCGGCGTAGGCAGCATTCAGCTCGTTACAGCAACCAATCCAGCGCATGCCCGTGCTGTGGCAGATGGCGTCGCAGACGCTAAAGGAATAGTCACCGGGCACGCCGAAGACGTCGGTGACGCCGATTTGGGCCAGACGGTCGAGCACATGCTCGATCACGGTACGTGTCATGGAAAACCTCGAAAGTGATGCGGCGCGAGGCCGAGGCTTCGATGGTCTGTCCGGATGCGGCTTGCGTACATGTCCGTGCGTCCCAAATCTTGATCCATCGACTCAGGCGTCTCTCGTCGCTGCAATGCGCGATGCCGCGGCGGCATCGCGCAGACATTCCATCAGCATTGGATGTGAACGCGCCTTGCAGCCATAGTTCGCCCACCACAGGTCCAACAGTTCAAAGCCATGAGCTTCGATGACTTCGGGACATCCTCGTCCCTGCACGAAACGCCGGTCGTTGACGACGACCGCTTAAGCGGCACTTGCGAAATGCCTGCGCCAGCGTCCTCGCTTCCCAACATCTCCTTCGACGTCGCGCGATGGCGCGCCGGTGAGCGCCTTGCGCGTTGGCGCTCGATGGTAAGCACCTGCGATGTCGAGACGCCGCTGCGTCCGATCGGTGCGGAGTTCACCAGCCATGGCAGGGCCTGGCACCTGGGCAAACTGGTCGCACTGCAATTGAGCATGGGATCGCAGGTCCATCGCCGCACGCGGCGCCACGTGCTCAACGATCAGATCGATCACTACCGCATCGCCCTGCTGGTGGACGGCCGCCAGCACTGCGACCTCGACGACGGCAGGCGTATGACGATGGCGCCCGGCGACCTCCTGATCACCGACATGGCGCGCCCGGAATGCCTGCACGTCGACAGCGACAAAGCCGAGAACATCGTGCTGTACATTCCGCGCGAGATGCTGGACGAGAGCCTGATGCATCCGATGCCGCTGCACGGCACTGTACCCCGGGGAGTGGCCGCTGATGTGCTGGCCGACCACCTGCACACCATGATCCGCCACCTGCCGCGCACCGCGCCCGACGAGGCGGCCGCGATGACGGCGGCGACCATCGCACTGGTCGCGGCGAGTATCGCGACCTCGCGCCGGATCAACGAGGCATCGCACCCAGCCGTCGAGAGCACCCTGCTGCGCCAGGCCTGCCGCCATATCGAACTCCACTTGAACGAAGAGACGCTTTCCGTGGCCTCGGTCGCGAAATTCTTTCAACTCTCGCGCAGCAGCCTCTATCGCCTGTTTGCGCCGTTGGGCGGGGTAAGCTCCTACATAAAGGAGCGGCGACTCTTGCGCGTGCACGCCGCCCTTGCTCGCTCGACCGGACCACTGCGGGTCCAACGCGTTGCAGAGGCTCACGGATTTCAGGCCTTTGCGCACTTCAGTCGCGGCTTTCGTGAGATGTTTGGTTATCCCCCCTCGGAGGTTAGACGTCATAGCGTCCTAACGAGCGTGGTGGGAGCGTCGCCCGCACGGTCGCTTCGATCGGTAGACGCATGGCTTCGCTCTTTGCGCGACTAGTTTGAAGGCCCAGTAGATGGTATGGGCGCCTCCGCCTGGCAAGGTTCGCCCCTTCTGTTCTCGGCCAATAAAAGCGTAAACGGCGGGTAAGGGCCATCATTTCTAACCGCAACGTCGGGGGGAACCCACGAAGTCGTAAACGTGGATTTTCGACTCCATGCGCTTGTCGCTCAACCATCTGTCTCTCGTCAGCTTCCGACGATCAGGGCCGCAGTCTCGCGGCCCGACGTTCATTTTTCCGCATCGGCCCCTCCTGATCCCGCCCAAGATGGCCGGCAGCAGCTTGCCATCCAGAGCCCAATAGGCGCACGAATGATTGGCGAGTTCGAGGTTCCTGTTCTCAAGACGAGGTCGCGGTGGATCAGCCTTGCCAGCGAGGGGCCGGAGCCTCAAGCACCCAGGGCCAGGGCTGGCACGGCAGCCCGCCGGCGACGCAGAGGTGGCACGCGCACGGTCAGGTGGCCAGTCTCGTGGTTCCGCAGGCCGTCATGGCCAGTGCGGCGAGCCGGCAGCCAAATTCCGTCCTCGTCCGTCACGAGTCGATCGCCGACTTGACCGCGGAGGCGCACGTGTTTCGCTGGGTCTCGGAATCCGGCAGATGAGGATTCTTGTCGACGGATCGCGGCCGCCGACCAAATTACACGCGCTCTCTCGACAGCTAGAACAGGGAACGGACTTTGCGACCGCACTTCTTGAGTTGCTCGACCAGTTACCGGGTCCGCAGAGTTGGAAACAGCCAACGACGCCCCGTCTCGTTCGCCGCAGCCGCGGCCGCTGTGGCCGCCCTCAATGTCTTGACCGATCGGCGAATCCCGTCAACTTCGTTGCGATGATGGGCGCTGTTCTTGCGTGCCAAAGCGGCGTAGAGTCCAGACGGGTCTTCCGGTGCGCCTCTCACGCAGTATCTAGACGATAGCTCGCTCAGCGCCTTCTATACGAAGCAAGGCGCCAACGTCGTGATGATGGACTTCTTGAAGGTGAAGGGCCGGGAGCCGTCCTGTGAACCCTATCCCAAGCCCGACGGATGGCCAGAAACATCCAACCCTTCGCGCATCAAGGCGCGTCGCATGGAGTTGGAAAGCCAGGTGCAGTGGTTGAAGGATGAGGGGTTCAAGAAAATCTACGTGTCAGGTCACAGCGAGGGTGGCCGTGTCGTGCAAGGCCTGAAGGCGGAAGTGGCGGGAGTTTTCATCCATGGAATGGATTGCAAGTCTTCCCGCGCGGAGTTCTGGGATCCGAACCCCAAGAACAGGATCATGGTTTTCGTGTCTTCGAAGGACCCCTGGCTTGGCTACCCAAGCTATGCGGTTCGTGGGTGTCGGTCGCTGTTCAACCGTAGCTATGTGGAAGACTACTGGTCGAGCCATCCTACGCATTCACCGCTGGTTGAGCAGGAGTGGCGCGACGTGATCTCGCGAGTGCTGAAGCGGACTGAACCGCAGTAGGGTCTGCAGGCAGACCAACCGCCTTTCCCGCGAAAGGCACACAGTTCGAGCCAATGCCGCTCCAATGTCCAACCGCGTGAACGTGGTGCACTTCGCGCCCTCGGGTGCGTGCTGATGCTTGGATCAGTTCCAGCATGTGAGCAGAGGAATTCATTCTGCCCGCACGTAAGGCGACGGGTGTTGCAAGCAAGGAGCAAACAGTTCCCTTCAGGCTCCTATTCGAGGCGATCACGGAAACCGGGCCCATTTTTGCTTCCGTTGTTCTTGAGGGCGCAAAGGAGCGTGAACTCTCGAATGGTCGGATTGGATGATCGCGCCCGACGCGCTCGTCAATGGCGACTTGCCACCGGCAAATGCGATCCGGGTACAGAGCGCCGGCCCAGCATTCTCAAATCAATCCAGCATATGAGCCGCCATCGAGCTGCAGATTCTGGCCGGAGACGAAACTAGCCTGCTCGCTGCACAGATAGGCGCAGGCATCGCCGAGTTCGGACGGCTTGCCGAAGCGCTTGGCGGCGATCGTGTCGGCGATGCACTTGCGGGCCTCGTCGATCGTGATGCCGTCGCGCTGAGACATGCGCTCCGCCATGAAGCGCTGGCGATCCGTATCGAAGCGCTCCGGCAGCAGGTTGTTGATCGTGACGTTGTCGGCGACCGAATCGTTCTGCACCGACTTGCTGAGCGCGGTGAGCCCTGCGCGCACCGCGGCCGACAGGCCCATCATCGCGTGCGGCGACTTCACCATCGCCGAGGTGATGTTGACGATGCGGCCGAACCTGCGCGCGCGCATGCCGGGCACATACGCCCTGATCAGCATGATGGGCGCGAGCATGTTGGCCTCCACCGCATCGCGCCAGTCCTGGGCAGACCAGTCTGAGATCTTGCCCGGCTCCGGGCCCGCGTTGTTGTTGACCAGGATGTCGGCCTCCGGACACGCCGCGACGAGCCGGGCGCGACCCTCTTCCGTGGTGATGTCGGCAGCCACGATGGCAGGACGATGACCCGTCAGTACCTCGACCTGCGCTGCGGCCTCCTCCAGCTTGCTCTCGCTGCGTCCGTTGATCCAGACCCTACAGCCTTCGCGCGCGAGTGACATGGCGCACGCAAGGCCAAGGCCTTGTGACGATGCGCAGACGACGGCCTTGCGGCCCTTGATCCCCAGGTCCATCGAGTCTCCTTGTTCAGAATCCGCTTGTTGAAATGCGGCAGGCCTTCATGCGCCGGTAAATCGAGGTCGGCGTTTCTCCTGGAATGCGGCGCGGCCTTCGGCGAAGTCCCGGCTTTCCGCAGTCAACGACTCGCGCGCCCGCATGCCCGCCAGATCAACCTGTCCGGCTGCTATCTCATTCAGGGAACGCTTGGTGGCCTGGACTGCAAGAGGCGCAAGGTTCGAGACTTCGTCGACCAGACCATCGACAACGCCTGCGAACTCCGACGGTTCCGAAATCTGCTCAAGGCACCCCATCCGCAGCAGCATTTCGGCCGTGAATGGGCGCGCGGTCAGGAACGCACGTTTGGCACCCGCAAAGCCCATCCGCGCCACATAGCGCTGCAGTCCGCCCGGGTAGTAGTGCAGGCCCAGTGCGGTCGCGGGCATGCGGAATTCGATCCCCGCCAGCCCGATGCACAGGTCGCAGGCCAGCACGAAATCAGTGGCGCCGCCGTACACGCTGCCGTTCAGCGCGCAGACAGTGACGGGACGCAACGCCGCCAGCGCATCCGCCACTCGCTCGAACAGGCTGGGGTCTTCGGTTTCGCTGTCGAAGCTGCCGATGTGATAGCCCGCGCAGAACACCGGCCGGGGCTGGCCCTGCGTGTTGGCCGTCAGCTTGACCACGCGGATGGTGGTGTCCGCGTCGATGCGCTCGAAATGGCGCAGCAGCGCGCGCAAGTCGCCGCTTTCCAGGCGATTGCGGTGCGCGGGTCGATTGAGCGTGAGGGTCGCGACGCAGCCATCCACCGACAGGAGCGGCTCGGACGAAGGCATTGATTCAGTTGAAACCATGCACGCAGCTTTCATTGCCAGCCGTAGACGTTCAGCGTGCTCTCGCCAGCCTCCAGTCGGCGCAGGATGGCAGCTTCCTCGTCTTCACGCTTCCTGCCAGCCGCGATCACCTCGGCGGCGCGCGCCTGTGGAATGGCGACTACGCCATCGAAGTCGCCCACCACGAGGTCGCCCGCCTGAACGATGACTTCGCCCATGGTGATCGGGTGATTGATCCAGCCCGTGGCGCCGAAGTCCTTGCCGGTGCCGCGAATGCACAGACCGCGCGCAAAGACCGGAAAGCCGATCTCGCCGAGCAGCACACCATCGCGCACGCAACCGTCGATGACGAGTCCCGCGAGTCCGCGAACCTTGGCCATGGTGGTCATGATCTCGCCCCAATAGCCGTGTTCGTACACGCCGCCGGTGAAGACCACGAGCACGTCGCCCGGCCGAGCGACATCGAGTGCGCGATGCAGCCACAGGTTGTCACCGCCAGGCGAATGCACGGTGAGCGCGGAGCCCGCGAAGCGGAAGTGCGGTGCCACCGGACGGATGGCCGAAGGCAAAGCGCCGATCTTCTTGCCCGCTTCATGCAGCGTCGCGGTGGGCAGGCTCGCTGCGTCGGCCGCGAGCGAGGGGCTCAGGCGCTCGAAGTCCAGACGGGTGGTGAGGGCCGGGTCGTGCTTCTTCATGCGAGTCATGCGTCCTGGCGCGTCTGGAGCTGGTGGTACTTGAACTGCCTGCGCGCTTCGTCGAGCCGCATGCCGCCGCGCACCGCTTCTCGGATGTGGCTCTCGGCCGCATCGATGGCTTCCGCGGCTTGCAGCACCTTGTCCTCGTGCTCCTTCGGAATCACGATCACGCCGTCCGAGTCGCCAATGACGATGTCGCCGGGTGCCACGCGCGCATCGCCGATGTTCACCGGCACGCCGGTCGCCTCCACCTGCACGCGGTCCTTGCCGGTGCGCATCCAGTGGTCCTTGCTGAACACCGCGTAGCCCAGTTCCCGACACAGGTAGGTGTCGCGGCAGACGCCGTCGATCACGGTGCCCGCAATGCCGCGGCGGTGCGCGATCTCGGTGAGGATGTCGCCCCACACGGTCGCGTTCTCGCGGCCGCCGTTGTCGAGCACGATCACGCTGCCCGGCGGCACGTCGTCGATGTAGTCGCCCACGGTGCCGGGCGGGCTGCCCGCCGGGCCGTAGAGAAGCGTCCATGCGCGTCCGGCCATGCGGAAGCTGTTGTCACGCGGCTTGACGCGGTAGCACTGGCCCGCAATGCCGAGCTTGTCGAGTGCGTCGCTCAGGGTTGCGGTGTCGAATCGCGCGGCGCGCGCGACATTCAGGTCGGTGGTCTCGGTCTTTGCGTCCATGGTGTTCACTGCTCCAGCATGTGTTCGTAGTTGCCGCCCATCACCTCTCCGATGGGCGTTCCGCCGAGGATGGCCTTGGCCATGGCGGCTTCCTTGGCGACGATCGCCTCGGCCGCGTCGAGCACCCTCTCGATGTGCGCGGCGGCGATGAAGATGACGGCGCTCCTGTCGGCAAGCACGTAGTCGCCGGGCCATACCGCCACTTCGTTGCCGGCGGCGACGCCGATGGTCACGGGCACCTGCACGCCGAGTTCGACGACGCGGCCGCGCGCGGTGCGCGAGGTCAGGCTGCGGCTGAAGATCGGAAACTCGTAGGCCATGGCCTCGTCGACGTCGCGCAGCGGGCCGTCCGCCACAACCCCGGCCACGCCGCGCACTTTGGCGCCCAGCGTAAGCAGCCCGCCCCAGCAGCCGGCCTCGATCCCCGAGCGCTGCTCGACGACGATCACGTCGTCAGGGCCTGACTGCTCGATGGCGGTGCAGCCGAGGTGCTTCGGCGGCCCCGGCGGCGGTGTGCCCGGCCCCACCTTCATCGTGACGGCGCGGCCAGCGATGCGGCCTGCGCCGCTGCGCTGCGGCAGTCCGGTCACCGCGCCCGGAAGCGTCAGCTTGTCCAGCGCGTCGGAAACCGCGCAGACATCGAGTCGGCGCAGGCGTTGTACGTTCGGATCGCTCATGTGTTCGTGAGGAGTGAGATTTCAGGGAAGCGTCTTCCAGGCCGCGAAGGCAAGACCGGTGCCGGTGAGAGCCGGCGTGCGGTAGCCCGGCACGTATTCGACCCATTCCACGTCGAGATCGCGTGCCATCTCGCCGACCACCAGCCAGTTGCGGATCTCGGAGCTGCCCGCCTGCAACTGCTTCGGATCGAGCGAAGCGAGCGTGGCGCTGTCCTTGGCACGGATCGCGTCGATGATCTTGTGGTCCAGCGCCTCGTCGACCACGAAGTGACTGAGGCCACCGGAAGCGATCACGCCGACGCGGATGTCCTGCGGCCACTCCGCGATGAGTTCACGCAGCGCCTTGCCGAGCGCGACGCAGCGGCGCGGCGTTGGCTGGTTCGGCGGATCGAAGGTGTTGAGGATCACCGGGATCACCGGCAACGCATGCTCGCCAAGCAGTCGGCGGTGAATGAACTGGAAGGCGTGACCTTCGAACTGGCCGCGTTCGAGCCCATCCATGGCGGCAATGTCGAAATCGCGATCGCACAACTGCCGGATCAGCCATTCGGCGAGATCGCTCTTCACCGGGTATTCGCGATCCACCTCGGGTTCGTGCCGCCACATGCGTGCGGACTTGACCCAGTTGTCGCCGGGCGCGGCCGGCTCGCGCGCTGTATTGCGGATGGTCTCGCCGAAGTAGATGGCGAAGGCAGGGTTGTTGGTGGTGCGGAAGAGCTCGGTCTGGTCGTCGCCCACGATCAGCAGCACGTCGAGCCGCGCCTCGCGAATGCGGCGTCCGAGTTCGTCCATGGCGGCCTGTGCGGCGTCGAAGCGCTGGCCCATCTTCTCGGGTGTGACCATCGCCTCCGAGTCGGACGGCGCAGCGGCGAGGAGCGCTTCGTAGTCGGTCTTTTCGCCGCTCTTGTCGTAGTAGTGCGGATTCTTCGTGTCGATGACACGAAAGCCGTGCTGCCAGTCCTCGCGCTGCGAGACCAGCATGATGCTGTGGGACGAGCCGAAGGCGGCTGCGAGTTGTGCCATGGGTGTTCTTTCGAATCGCTTTCAGACAACGAAGCGCGCACGCAATTGCGCGATCCGTTCGGGACCGTAGCCGAGATCGCCCAGGATTGCATCCGTCTGATCGCCCTGGTTCGGTGCCGGCGTCATCGGCCCGCTGCTCCGCGGGTGGCGCGAGAACTGCATCGGCAGCCCCACCACCGAGATGTCGCCGAGTTCGGGGTGGTGCATCCGGCGCGCCATGCCAAGGTGCTGCACCTGCGGATCGTCGAACATGCGGTCCACCGTGTGGATCGGTCCGCAAGGCACGCCGGCCTTGAGCAGGCGCTCGGTCCATTCGGCGGTGGTCCGCGTCCTGAACACTTCGCCAACGGCAGCGTTGACGCGCGCACGGTTCTGCACCCGCTCCGGATCGGAGCCGAAGCCCGGCTCCTGCACGAGATGCGGCACTTCGAGCGCTTCGCACAGGCGCCGCCACATGGTCTGGCCGATGGCCGCGAGGTTGATATGGCCGTCGCGCGTCTGGAAGACACCCGTGGGCACCGTCAACGGATGTTCGTTGCCGGTGGCTTTCGGGACCTTGCCGTCAATGAGCCACTGTGCGGCCTGGAAGTCGAGCATCGCGATCTGCGCCTCAAGCAGCGAGGTCTGCACCCATTGCCCTTCGCCCGTCGCGTCGCGTTCCAGCAGTGCGGCCATGATCGCCTGCGCGCAGAAGTGGCCTGCGCACAGATCGGCGATGGGGATGCCCACGCGCATCGGGCCATCTTCGGGCTTACCGGTCACGCTCATCAGCCCGCCCATGCCCTGCGCGATGGAATCGAAGCCGGGCCAGCCCGCATACGGGCCATCCTGGCCGAAGCCCGAGATGCTCGCGTACACCAGCCGGGAATTGATCGCGCGCAATTCGTCCGGCCCGATGCCGAGGCGGTACTTCACGTCGGGCCGGTAGTTCTCGATGAACACATCCGCCTGCGCGACGAGCCGGTGCAGGATTTCACGGCCCTCCGGCTCCTTCATGTTGAGCGTGAGGCTTTCCTTGTTGCGATGCAGGTTCTCGTAGTCGGCACGGTTGTGGTCGCGCCCGCCGATCATGTCGTCGCCACCGGGCGCACCGGGCGGGATCTCGAGCTTGATCACACGCGCGCCCAGATCGGCGAAGGTGCGGATCGCGGTCGGGCCGGCACGCACGCGCGTGGCGTCGAGAATCGTGAACCGCGACAGCGGGCCTTTGCGCGCCGGGTCCGCGCCAGTCGTCTTCTGGTTCTGGGTGTGGGGCATTCGGATCTCCATCAGGCGGGCGTGAACATCGGCACGGCATGGCCGCCGTCGCTCGGCTTGAAGACCACGCGTACCGGCTGGCCGATGGAAACCGCCGCCGGATCGCAGTCCACCAGGTTGGTCATGAGCGTCACACCTTCATCCAAGGTCACGAAAGCCAGCGTGTAGGCGGCTTCGCCCTTGCCCATGGTGCTGAACGAATACACGGTGCCGGTGCCGGCGGCTTGCAGCCATTCGGTATCGGCGCTCAGGCAATGCGGACAGATGTCGCGCGGGTAGTGATGCACTTCGCCGCAGGCCCTGCACTTCTTGACGAGCAGGCGGCCCTCGTCGGCGGCAGTCCAGTAGTGCAGCGATTCGGGCAGTACGCGGGGCGCGGGGATGCGGCGTGCGGTGCCGGTGGTGGTCGGGGAGCTGCTCATAGCGCTCAGAGCCTTTCAAGAATCAGGGTGCCGGCGGTATGGCGCGAAGCCAGGGCGCCGCCGATGCCGTTCGCCAGTGCGAGGCTGCAGTTAGGCACCTGTACCGCAGGATGGGCTTCGCCGCGCAACTGACGCACAGCCTCGATGATCTTGGTGACGCCACCGCGGTTGGCCGGATGGTTGTTGCACAAGCCGCCCCCGTCGGTGTTGAAGGGCAGCTTGCCGACGCCGGAGATCAGGTTGCCGTCGGCCACGAAGCGGCCGCCCTCACCCTTCTTGCAGAAGCCGAGGTCTTCCAGCTGCATCAGCACGGTGATGGTGAAGCTGTCGTAGAGCGATGCGTACTGGATGTCGGCTGGGGTCACGCCGGCTTCGGCGAAGGCCAACGGACCCGACCAAGCGGCGGCCGAATACGTGAGGTCGAGCTTGCCGCCCATTCCATGCTTCGGTGCTTCACCGGTGCCGCGCACCTTGACCAATGGACGCTTCAGGTCGCGCGCAATCTCCGGACGCGCGACGATGATCGCGCCGCCGCCATCGCTCATCACGCAGCAATCGAGCCGGTGCAGCGGATCGCTCACCATGGGCGAGTTCACGACGTCTTCAACGGTCACCACTTCCCGAAGCATCGCGTTCGGGTTGTGTTGCGCGTGATGCGATGCGGCGACCTTGATCCACGCAAGCTGTTCGCTGGTGGTGTCGAACTCGTACATGTGGCGCTTCGCGACGGCGGCGTAGAGGTTCTGCGTCGCCGGGCCGTAAGGCAGCTCGAACGCCAGTTCCGGCGCATCCGGATCCGGGGGCCTCAACGCGAGCGGCGCTTTCATGCCGTTGCTCTTCGCTGCGGCCTGCGCGGCCGCCATCTGCGCGCGCGGCCGTCCGGCCAGCGTGATGAGCGCGACGTTGCAGCGTCCCGCCGCGATGGCCTCGGCTGCATGCGCCACATGCAGGATCGGCGCCGACCCGCCGCACTCGGTCGAATCGACATGGCGCAGCTTGAGGCCGAGATACTCGGCGATCGTGGTGGTGCCCAGACCGGGCGCATCGCCGGCGCAGAAGTAGCCGTCGATGTCGTGCTTCGACAGGCCGGCGTCTTCGAGCGCACCTTTGGCCACGTCGGCATGCAGGCGCGCCACAGAGAGGTCGTCGGCCTTGCGCGTGGGATGTTCGTAGGCGCCGACGATGTAGGCGGATCCGTTGAGGCTCATCTTGCTGTCTCTCGCTCTCGGTGGGTCACTGGTCGGGGGTAAAGCCGGACGCTTTGATGACAGGCCCCCAATAGGCCAGCTCCTTGCGTTCCAGCTTGTCCATCTCCTCGCCGGGGCGGAAGTCGGGATTCAGCGTCGCCTTGTTCATCAGGATGTCGCGCACCTCGGGCAGCTCCAGCACCTGCTTGAGCGCGTTCTGCATGCGGTCGAGCTGCGCCTGCGGCGTTTTCGCAGGGGCCCACATGCCGGTCCAGGCGTCGCCGGTGTCGATGTCGATGCCCTGTTCCTTGAAGGTCGGCACATCGGGCATCAGGGCCGAGCGCTTGCCGCCGAAGACGCCCACGATGCGAACCTTGCCGGTGCTCTGGTGCGGCAGGATGTCGCCCGCCGTCATCACGCCGGCCGGCACCTGTCCGCCCAGCAGATCGGTGACCAAGGGGCCGTTGCCACGGTAAGGAACCATCTGCAGATTCGCGCCGATCGCCTTGCCGAGCTGGATGCCGCTGAAGTGCGTGTGGCCACCCGCGCCGGCCGTTCCGAAACTGGCCTTCTGCGGGTTCGCCTTGACCCACGCCACGTAGTCCTTTGCGGTCTTGATGCCGGTTTCCGTGTTCACCGCCAATGCCAGCGGGTAAGACACCAAGACCGCCACGGGTGCGAAGTCCTTGAGCATGTCGTACTTCAGCGTGGCTGGCGGATACAGCAGCGTCTGGAACAGCGGCGTGGCGTTCGGCGCGATCATGAATGTCTGCCCGTCCGGCGCGGCGGACTTGAGCGCCTGCGCCGCCAGCCGGCCGCCGGCGCCCGGCTTGTTCTCGATGATGATGGGCTGCTTGAGCACCACCGACAGCTTGTCCGCGAGCACGCGCGACGCCGTGTCGGTCGAGCCACCGGGCGGAAACCCGACAAGCAACTTGATGGGCTGGTCGGACTGCGCGCCAGCCGTCATCGAGAAGCCGAGCAGGGCAGCGAGCAGCGCCGCATTGAAAGTCTTGCGATTCACGTGGTTGTCTCCTTGTGTGATCTCCAAACCGGGTGCCGGACTCAAGCAGCGGGCTGCGCCATGCGCTGCAGGTGCCACGCGGCGTCCCCGAAGAGCTGGCCAATGACCATGAGCCGCTTGGCGTAGTGCCCGACGCGGCATTCGTCCGTCATGCCCATCGCGCCGTGCATCTGGATGGCGCCGAGTGCGATCTGGCGCCCCTGCTGGCTTGCAAGCACCTTGGCCGCTGACACCAGGCGGCGGCGTTGAGCAGGGTCGCCGGCCTCGACCGCCATCGCGGCGGCGCAGGCCATGGACTTGAGCTGTTCCAGAGCGATCGCCATGTCAGCCAGCCGGTGCTGGAGCACCTGGAACTTCGCCAGCGGCGCGCCGAACTGCTTGCGTGTGCGCAGGTGCTCGGCGGTGTGCGCGACGAGCGCTTCGACCGCGCCCACGGCTTCGGCGCACAGGGCTGCGATGGCTGCATCGAGCGCCGCCTCGATCGCTTCGCCAGCCGCTGCGCGTGTGCCCAGCAGGCGTTCGGCGCGGACCGGCACGCGGTCGAAGCGCACATGCGCGGCGCGGCGGCCGTCGAGCGTGTCGAAACCCTGCAACTGCACGCCGGGCGCGCGGGCGTCCACCGCGAATACGCTGAGCCCGGAGTCGTCGTCGACGTGTGCCGTCATGAGCAACAGGTCGGCCGTGTCGCCATGGAGCACGAGCGTCTTCCGGCCATCGAGCACGTAGCCGCCCAGCGTTCCCGTAGCCCGGGTGCTCACGCGATGCCAGTCGTAGCGCATGCCGTTCTCGTAGAGCGCCACCGCGGACTGGAGGCGACTCTCGGCCATGGCGGGCAGCCATTGCCGTTGCTGCGTCGGCGATGCCAGCCGGCGCAGCAGCTCGCCCGCCATGACGGTGCTCGCGACGAAGGCGCCGCCGCCCAGCGCGCGGCCGAGCTCCTGCGCCACCAGCATCACCTCGATGGCGCCTTGCCCGGTGCCGCCCATGTCGGCTTCGAAAGGCAGCCCCAGCACGCCGAGTTCTGCCATGGCGCTCCAGCGCTGGGCCGACTGCGCGGGCGTCTCGGCGTTGCCACGGTGTTGGGCGGGGTACTCGCCGTCGCAGAAACGGCGCACCGCATCGCGCAGCGCCAGGTGATCGTCGTTGAGGGAGAAGTCCATGTCAGTTGCTCCACGGTGCGTCGAGCGCGGCGCGCGCGATCAGGTTGCGCTGGACTTCGTTGGTGCCGCCGTAGATCGTCACCTTGCGAGAGTCGAGGCAATTGGCAGCGAGCGCCACCAGCGACTCGCAGGTCGCCGCCTGGTCGAGTTGTTCGAGAAACTGCGCCTCCTGCGAGAACGGCACGGCATCGGGGCCGGCGATGTCCACCAGCGTCTCGTAGATGGCCTGACGCAGCTCGGTGCCGCGCACCTTGAGCATCGACGCCTCCACCGCGGGGATGGGGCTTTGCTGGTTCGCGCTCAGAAGGCGCAGTGCGGTGAATTCGAGTGCCATCAGCTCGACCTCGAACTGCGCGAGGCGCGTCTGCAGCACCGCGTCGTCGTCCAACCCCTGCTGCGACGCCAACCGGCGTGCGCGTGCCAGTTGTTGCTTGCACGATCCGATGCCAGCGATGCCGGTGCGCTCATGGCCCAACAGGTACTTGCCATAAGACCAGCCCTTGTGCAGCTCGCCCACCAGGTTTTCGACCGGCACGCGCACGTTGTCGAGATAGCACTCGTTGAGGTCGCTGCCGCCTTCGAGCATGCGGATGGGCCGCACCGTCACGCCGGGCGTCGCCATGTCGATCAGCAGGAACGAGATGCCCTCCTGCGGCTTGGCGGCCTCCGGGTCGGTCCTGACGAGCGCGAACATCATCGAGCACCACTGCGCGTATGAAGTCCACACCTTGTGGCCGTTGACCACGAAGTGCCGGCCGTCGGGTTCGAGCACGGCGGTGGTCCGGACCGCCGCGAGGTCGGAGCCCGCGCCCGGCTCCGAGAAGCCTTGCGCCCACCAGGTGTTGCTCTGGCGGATGTCGGGCAGGTACTTCCTCTTCTGCTCGTCGGTGCCAAAGGCATGCAGCACCGGGCCGAGCATCTGGATGCCGCTGGCGATGATCCGCGGCGCGCCGCCGAGCAGCGTCTCCTCGTCGAAGATGTAGCGCTGCACATGGTTCCAGCCCGGTCCGCCGTGCTCGACCGGCCATGCGGGCGTGAGCCAGCCGCGCGCTTCGAGGATGCGGAACCAGGTGACGTAGTCGGCATGCTCCAGACGCAGGCCGAGGTCGACCTTGCGGCGGATGTCTTCCGGAAGATGTGTCCTGACGAATTCGCGCGCTTCCAGTCGGAAGGCTTCGTCGGCGGGTGAGAACTGCAGCTTCATGCGCGACACCTCAAGCCGTGGCGACGACCAGCGCATCGAGCGCAAGCACCGCCTGCGTCGCGCTCGCCGGATAGGCAACGAGCGGGTTGATGTCGATCTCGCTGATCTGCGGATTGGCGCGCATCTGCTCGCCGACCAGCGCGACCACGCGGGCAATCGCCTTGAGGTCCACCCCAGCTTCGCCACGCGTGCCGCGCAACACCGCGGCGGCCTTGAGGCGGCCCAGTTCGACAACGATGTCGTCCTCCGCCATGTCGGCCGGGATCAACCGCACATCCTTGAGCGCCTCGATCCAGATACCACCCAGCCCCACCAGGACGACGGGGCCCCATTCCGGATCGCGCTTGGCACCCACCACCAGTTCGAGGCCGCGTGGTCCCATGGCCTCGACCAGCGCGCCGTCCAGCGCCAGCTCCGGACGGTGGCGGCCAACGTTGTCATGCAGACGCTGCCAGCCTTCGCGCAGCGCGGCCTCGTCGGCAAGACCGACGAGCACGCCACCGACATCGCTCTTGTGCGGCAGTTCGCTCGCCTGCGCCTTGAGCACGACCGGAAAGCCGATGTCGCTTGCGATGCGCACCGCTTCGTCGGCACTGCGCGCCAGCGCGCCGCGCGGCACCGTCAGGCCGGCGCGCGCGAGCCAGCCCTTGCCCAGGTATTCGGCAAAGATGCCGTTCGCGGGTATCGGCCCGGGCAGCGGCACGGGCCGGGACTGCCCCTGCGACGCACGCGCGGCCCGTTGCAGCGCTTCCCCGTAGGCCGCGACGCGATGCAGCGCGCGCAAGGCGCGATCGGCCGAGCGGAACAGCGGCACGCCGCTCGCATGAATCGCCTCGGTGAAGAAGGGCTCGATCGGACTGGCATCGCCCGTCAGCACCAGCACCGCAGGCTTGCGGGCCTTCGCGATGGCGGGAACGATGTGCTCGGCTTTGTCTTTCTGCGCCACCACCGGCCCGACCGGAATCGCCAGCACGATGCTTCCGATGCGTGCGTCTTCCAGCATGGTCAGCAGCAGTTCGCCAATCAGCCCGGGCTGGCGCACGCCGATGGTGGTGTAGTCCAGCGGGTTCTCTGCCACTGCGTAGGCCGGCAGCATCGCGCGGAGCTTGTCGACCGTGGCGGGCTGCAGTTCCGGCAGTTCCAGGCCGAGGTCGTCGGCGAAGTCGAGCGCGATGTTCTTCATGGCGCCGGAGCCGGTCATGAAGGCGGCGCCGCCCACCGGCGGCTGCGGATAGCGCAGCAGGATCGCGGTGGTGTCCAGCAGTTCGTCTAGCGACTCCACCACCACCACGGCCTCGCGGCGCAGCAACGCCGTCGCGGTGGCGTGGTCGCCGGCCAGCGCGCCGGTGTGCGATTGCGCCGCCTCGCGCGCACGCTCGCTGCGCCCCGGCATCAGCAACACGACCGGCTTGCCTTTGGCGCGTGCTTCGGCGGCCAGCTGCAGGAACAGGCGCGGCCGACGGATCTGCTCCGCGTACACGGTGATGACGCGGGTCTGTGCATCGCCGATGTAGTGCGCCACCACGTCCTCGGCACAGAGCGACACCTCGTTGCCGGTCGAGAACACCGACGTCACCGGCACGCCGTTGCCCAGGAAGGCGTCGCGCAAGGTCGCTGCCATGAAGCCGCTTTGAGCGACGACGCCGACACCGGGGCGCCGCTCGCGCTCGCGCGCCGCCAGCGGCTCGAAGGTCACGGGCACGCCGGCCGCCAGATTGGTGAAGCCCATGCAGTTCGGCCCCACGAGCACGATGCCGGCTTCCTGCGCGACCTGGGCCAGCGCCTCCTGCCTGGCCTGGCCCTCCTCGCCCGCCTCGGCATAGCCCGATGCGAACAGCACCGCCGCGTGGCAACGCCGCGCCGCGAGCGCCTTCACGGCATCCAGCACACCCACCTCGGGAATGGCGAGCACGGCCAGGTCGATGCCCTCGGGCAGCTCGTCGACCGACTTCACGCATGCGCGTCCGTTGATTTCCACGCTACCGCGACTCACCAGGTGCAGCGCGCCCTCGTAGCCGAAGCGTTCCAGGTTGCCCTGGACGAAGCCGCCGAAGGAGCGTGGGTCGGCCGACGCGCCCACGATGGCGATGGACCGCGGCGTCAGCACATGCTGAAGGTTCAGTCTCGCAGCGGGGAGACAGGATGCTCGAGAAGCTTGCAAATCGAGGTTGGCATTCATACAGGCCATTGTGGCATACACAAACAGACTGTCAACACACCAGAAAACCGTACCCACGGCGTTACGCCTTGAACAAAACCCGAGGTTTTCACTCTTGTCAACGCAGTGAGCGCTCAAGTTCCCCGCGCTCTTGGTCAGGGAAAATCCCTAGAAAAGCCCAGATTTGGCATCCTTTCAAATAGTTCTTGCATACCACTGGTCGCAAGTGGTATGTTTCGGACCATGCAAACAGAGCACGACCCCTCACTTCCCGACGAAGACACCTTGAGCGACGAATCGCGTCGACGCGGCGGCCGCGCCAACGAGATCCGCACCGTGCTGCAGGACGAGATCGAGAGCGGCAGCCTTCCCCCGGGTGCACCGCTGGACGAGCGCGCATTGGCCGCGCGCTTCCAGGTGTCACGCACGCCGGTGCGCGAGGCCTTGCAGCAACTGGCGGCGCGCGATCTCGTGCGCATCGCGCCGCGGCAGGGCGTGAGCGTGGCGCGGCTGTCCATCAACCAGGTGCGCGCCATCATGGAAAGCATCGGCGAGCTGGAAGCGCTGGCCGCCAAGCTCGCCGCGCGGCGCGTGGACGAACCCCTGCGCAAGAGGCTGGACGACGCCATCCAGCGTTGCCAGGACGCCGCGGTGCAGGGCGGCGCGGCCGAATACGCGATCGCCAACACCTTCTTCCACGAAACCGTCTATGACGGCGCGCGCAATCCCTATCTGGCGGAGCTCATCCGCAACGCGCGCCGGCAAATCCAGCGTTACCGCCTCAAGGACTTCCACACCAAGGCGCAGATCAGCAAGTCGCTGCAGGACCACCTGCGTGTGGCACGCGCGGTCCAGGAGGGCGACGAGGCACTCGCCGCCCACGCCATGCTGCTGCACGTGCCGTCGGGCTCGACCGGCTTCTCGGAATTCCTGGCCCGCATGCCGATGAGCTTCTTCGAGAGCGAAGCCACGGACCACTGATCCCCTGATCTCCCTACTTCGCAGGAACTCACATGACCGGTCGCTCCATCGACTTGCCTGGTGCTTCGCACAACGCGCCGATCCCCGCCGGGGCGCGCGTCGGCAACGTCCTCTGCTCGTCCGCCATCTCAGGCAAGGACCCCGCCAACGGCCAGTTGCCGGACGACATGGCAGCGCAGGCCCGCCACGCATTCGCCAACTTGCGCGCCCTGCTCGAAGCCGGCGGCGCCACGTTGTCCGACGTGGTCAAGCTCTCCGTCACCGTGCGCGACAACGCGGTGCGCGACGCGGTCAATGCCGAGTGGCTGGCCGCATTCCCCGATCCCCACGACCGCCCGGCGCGCCATATCACGGTGTACCCGCTGCAACACGGCATGTGGCTGCAGCTCGAAGTGATGGCCGTCATTCGATAACCCCGAGAGACATACCCGAAAGCGCTTCTTCATGATCATCGATTCCCACGCCCACATCGTCATGCCGCCCGAGAGCTTCCGCTTCATGGCGGAGCTGGTTGGCGGCCGCGCCAATCCCAATACGCTGCCCAAGATTCCGGACGCCTCGGTGCGCAAGGTGGCCGAAGAGCTCGTGAAGAGCATGGACAACGTCGGCACCGACATCCAGTTCATCTCGCCGCGTCCCTATCTGCAGATGCACTCCGTCAAGCCCGGTCGCGTGACCGAACTGTGGACCACGCACTGCAACGACCTCATCGCACGCTTCGTCGAGATGTTCCCTGACCGCTTCCGCGGTGTCGCAGGGTTGCCGCAGTACATGGACGAGCCGCTCGAGCTGCGCGCGATTCCCGAGCTCCGCCGCTGCGTGACGCAACTCGGCTTCGTCGGCTGCCTCATCAACCCCGATCCGACCGAGGGGCTGGGCGATCCGCCCGGGCTGGGCGATCCGTTCTGGCATCCGCTGTACAAGGCGATGACCGAGCTCGACGTGCCCGGCCTGATCCACTCCGCAGGCAGCTGCAGCGCACGCGAGTCGTACACGCTGAAGTTCATCAACGAAGAAAGCATCGCGGTCGTCTCGCTGCTCGGCGCGAAGACCTTCGACACCTTCCCCGACCTCAAGATCGTCGTGGCGCATGGCGGCGGCGCGATCCCCTACCAGATGGGGCGCTTCCGCTCGTGGAACGTGCGCAAGGGCGAGAAGGAGACCTTCGACGAGCAGTTGAAGAAGCTCTACTTCGACACCTGCAACTACAGCAAGGAAGCCATCGAGCTGCTGCTGAAGGTGGCGGGCACCGACAACGTGCTCTTCGGCACCGAGAAGCCCGGCACCGGCAGCTCGCGCGACCCGATCAGCGGGCGCGACTACGACGACATGAAGCCGGTCATCGAAAGCATCGAATGGCTCACCGACCGGCAACGCACCGACATCTTCGAATGCAACTGCCGCCGCGTGTATCCGCGCGCCTTCAGGGAATGAACACCCCCCAAGCCGCTTCGCGGCTCCCCCCTCTCTCGCCTTCGGCGGGAGGGGGGCGCACCCAGCGGCCCGGCAAAGCCGGTTCCGCGGGTGCCCTGGACTGGGTTGCAGCGCTATTGAAATCCGAGGAGACACTCTCATGCCGATGAGCAAGGAAGACAACGATCTGCTGACACGCGTGGAGAACGGCGCCCCGATGGGCGAGATGATCCGTCAGCACTACTGGCTGCCGGCCGTGCCTTCGTCCAAGCTGGAAGCCGACGGCGCGCCGGTGCGCATCCGCCTGCTGGGCCGCAACTACGTGGCCTTCCGCGCCACCGACGGCGCGGTCGGCGTGCTCGACGAGCGCTGCCCGCATCGCAAGGCCTCGCTCGCGCTGGCGCGCAACGAGGACAACGGCCTGCGCTGCATCTATCACGGCTGGAAGTTCAACGTCAAAGGCGAGGTTGTCGAGGCCCCGAACCACACGGGCGACCAGACGCAGTTCTGCAAGCATGTGCGCGTGAACCGCTACACCGCGGCCGATCGCGGCGGCATCGTCTGGGTCTGGCTCGGTGAGGGGGACGCACCACCGCCCTTCCCCGACCTGCCTTTCATCGACCTGCCCGCGCACCAGCGCTCGGTGACCAGCGCCGAGGTGCCGACCAACTGGGTGCAGGGTGTCGAAGCCTCGATGGACTCGTCGCATGTCGGCGTGCTGCACGAGTCGACCACCCAGATCACCGCCGGCGGTGGCAACGAACGCATGCTGATGACCAAGGCGCTCGCCCCCAAGCTGGAGTTCGAGGAGCGTCCCTATGGCTACCGCTACGCCGCGCTGCGATCGTTGCCCGACGGCCAGGTGTATGCGCGGGTCAACAACTTCGTGATGCCGTGGTACGGGATCATCTGCCCGCCCGACGCCAACGGGCCCACCACCGTGTTCTTCTCGACCCCGGTGGACGATGTGACGCACCGCGCCTGGTTCGTGCACTTCAACCCGAATCGCCCGCTGGGCATGACGGTGATGTCGGCTTCGCCCGATGTGTGGAATTTCCCGCCACTGCCGCCGGGCGGCCCCGAGGAGAACTGGGGCCAGAACCGCGACCTGATGAAGCGCGGCCACAAGACCGGGTTCCCGCAGCACCTGGGCACCGAGGACTTCGCGATGTTCCTGAGCCAGGGGCCGATCGTCGACCGCACCGACGAGCAACTGTGCTCCGCTGACGGCGCGGTATTGCGCGTACGCCAGATGCTCCTGAAGGCGGCGCGCGAGTTCATGGAAGGCAAGCAGCCCACGATGGCGCATCACCCGGAACTCGACTACCGAAAGATCCGTTCGGTAGGTGGCGTGATCGCCAGTGCCGGCGAGTGGCGGCAACTGGCCGACGCCTGATCCGCCAATCCCTCATCACCCCGAAAGGGCGCGCAAGACGCCCTCCTTGGAGACAACACGATGAAACTCAACAGGCGCCACCTTCTGACCTATGGCGCGGCCGTTCTGGCCGTCCCCCAGGCCATTCATGCGCAAAGCAAGTCGGTGATTCGCATCGTCGTCGGCTTTCCGCCGGGCGGCGCGACCGACGCGATCCTGCGTGCGGTTGCGGACCGGTTGCCCTCGCTGCTCGGGCAACCCGTGATCATCGACAACAAGCCAGGCGTGGGCGGACGCATCGCGGCCGATATGGTGCTTGCGGCGCCGGCCGACGGGCTCACCTACATGGTGGCGCCCAACGCGACGCCGACCTTCCAGATGCTGGTGTTCGGCCACGAAGTGCGCTGGAACATCGTGAAGGACTTCGCGCCGGTGGCCACGCTGGCGACGTACCCGCTGGGCATGGGTGTCGCGAACAACACCGGCGCGACGAACGTGCGCGAATTCATCGAGTGGGTTCGCCGCAATCCCGGCAAGGCCAGCTTCGGTACGCCAGGGCTGGGCGGACAGAACCACTTCCTCGGGGTACAGCTCGCGAAGACGGCAAACATCGACCTGCCGGTGACACCCTACAAGGGGACGCCGCCGATGGTCACCGACCTGGTCGGCGGGCACGTGCCTTCGGCCATCAGCCTGATCGACAGCATGATGCCGCACCACCGTTCCGGTCGCATCCGCGTGATCGGCATCTTCACCAAGGAACGCTCGCCGCTGATCCCCGAGATTCCCACCTTTGCCGAGCAGGGCGTGGACGTGACCTCGGGCGAAGGCTGGACCGGCATGTGGGCGCGCGCGGGCACGCCGCCCGCGGAGATCGAACGGATGCAGAAAGCCTTGCAGCAGGCGCTGCAATCGCCGGAGGTCAAGGACGCGCTCACGCAACGCCTGTGGGTGCAGCCGGACTTCCGTCCCGGCGCCGAGATGGATGCGTTGCAGCGCGCCGAGCTCGCGCACTGGGCGCCCATCATCAAGGCCTCTGGCTTCAAGCCCGAATGAGCAAGGAGACGACACCGTCATGCTGACCCCCGAAAAGAACGGCCAGTTGACCGAAGTTGGACCGGGCACGCCGATGGGCGAAGTGCTGCGGCGCCACTGGCACCCGATTGCCGGCATCGACGAGCTGGAGCGCGACCCCGTCAAGCCGGTGCGGCTCATGGGCGAGGACCTCGTGCTCTTCAAGGATCTCGGCGGCCGCTACGGTCTGGTGGACCGACAGTGCGCGCACCGCCGCGCCGATCTGTCGTATGGCTATGTCGAGCAGGAAGGCATCCGCTGCCACTACCACGGATGGCAGTTCGATGCGAAGGGTGCCTGCGTGGCGCAACCCTTCGAGGATCACGTCGATCCCACTGCACGCCTGCGTTGCAAGGTGCGCCTGAAGGCCTATGAAGTACGGCCCATGGCCGGCCTGCTGTGGGCCTACATGGGACCGCAGCCGGTGCCGGAGCTGCCCGACTGGGAAGCCTTCCACTGGTCCAATGGATTCGTCCAGGCGGTCTTCTCCGAAGTGCCCTGCAACTGGCTGCAGACGCAGGAAAACTCCATCGACCCGGTGCACTTCGAATGGATGCATGCCAACTGGAGCCGCCGCCTGCGCGGTGACGACGGCGGCTATGCACCCGCACACCTGCAGCTCGCGTTCGAGGAGTTCGAGCACGGCTTCGTCTACAAGCGGATCAGCGAAGACACCAACGAGCAGCACCCGCTCTGGACCATCGGCCGGGTCTGCCTGTGGCCCAACGGCTTCTTCCTGGGCGATCACTTCGAATGGCGCGTGCCGATCGATGACGAGAACACGCTGAGCGTCACCTGGTCGTTCATCCGCGTGCCGCGCGAATCCGAGCCGTTCGTGCAGAAGACCATCCCCACGTGGCACAGCCCGATCCGCGACGCCGCGACCGGCCGCTGGATCACGAGTCACATCATCAACCAGGACATCGTCGCCTGGGTCGGCCAGGGACGCATCGCGGACCGTACGCGCGAGAACCTCGGCGCCAGTGATCGCGGAATCGCGATGCTGCGGCGCCGGCTGTTCGAGGACATCGATGCGGTGCAGTCGGGGCGCGACCCCAAGGGCGTGCTCCGCGCCAGATCGAAAGAACCTCTTTTCCTGCCCAGCGACTCGCGCGATTTCTTCCTGAAGGGCCTGCCGCTGGCGGACTACCGGCGACACCCCAAGTGGAATCGGCTCCTGACCCATTTCATCTTCCACGCCGGGCAACCCGAGTGGGTCCAGCGCGAGCACACCGAGGCGATGGGCGTCGCGATCGAGCCGATGGCCGTCCTCGACCTCTGACCCTCTGCATCCGGGAGACAAGACCATGAGCAACAACGAAGCACTGATGCAGGTCCGCGTGCGGGCAGTGACCTATGAGGCCGACGGCATCCTCGGCTTCGAACTCGTTCCGATGCCGCCGCTCAAGGAGCTGCCGCTCTTCACTGCCGGTGCGCACATCGACCTGCACCTGCCGAACGGTCTGTTGCGCAGCTACTCGCTGCTCAATGCGCCCAGCGAGCGGCATCGCTATCTCATCGGCGTCAACAAGGACGCCAAGAGCCGGGGCGGTTCGCGCTACATGCACGAAGTGCTGCGCTCCGGCGAGACATTGACCATCAGCGCGCCACGCAACAACTTCCCGCTCGACGAGACATCGACGATGAATGTCTTCATCGCAGGCGGCATTGGCATCACGCCGATCATGAGCATGATCGCGCGCAGCCAGGCACTGGGCACGCCCTGGCAGCTGCACTATGCGGCGCGCACGCGGCGCAACGCGGCCTTCCTGGATGCACTGCAGGGCTATCACAACCAGCCGAACGTCGACCTGCGGCTCAACTTCGACCAGGAGGCCGGCGGGCAGATGCTGGACATCACGGCGATCGTGCAGTCGCTGCCGGCCGGAGCGCACGTCTATTGCTGCGGACCACTGCCCATGCTCGCGGCCTACGAGCAGGCGACCGCCGGATTGCCGCCCGGGCAGGTGCACATGGAGTACTTCGCAGCCAAGGACGCCGCTGCTACGGACGGCGGCTTCATCGTCGAGCTGGCGCGTTCCGGCAAGCAGGTGGAAGTGCGCACCGGGCAAACCATCCTCGACAGCCTGATGGCCGTCGGCATCGAACCACCGTACTCATGCCAGGAAGGCATCTGCGGCACCTGCGAGGTGCGGGTGCTCGAAGGCATTCCCGACCACCGGGACCTCGTCCTGAGCAATGCCGAGAAGGCCGCGAACGATCGGATGATGATCTGCTGCTCGGGCTGCAAGACGGCGAAGCTGGTCCTGGACCTCTGATCCACCAAACGAACACTTCAACGCAAGACCCCTCAATGAGCGAACCCCTCATCACCTACGAGCTCGACGGCAACATCGCGCTGATCGGCCTGAATCGCCCCGACAAGCGCAATGCGATCAACGATCCCCTCATCGACGAACTGCGGGCCGCCGTGCTGCGCGCGCATGACGAAGCGGACGTCGCCGTCCTCTTCGGGCACGGCAGCAACTTCTGCGCAGGCCTGGACCTGGCCGAGGCGCTGGCACGCGCGACGGGCCAGATCAAGCCGTCTCGCAAGCGGCGGCGCCACAACTGGCACGAGGTGTTCGATCTCATCGCGCGCGGTCCCATTCCCTTCGTCGCGGCCCTGCACGGCGCGGTGGTAGGCGGCGGGCTCGAACTGGCGATGTCGGCTCACTTGCGCGTGTGCGACGAGTCCGCGCTTTTCGGTCTCCCCGAGGGGCAGCGCGGCATCTTCGTGGGTGGCGGCGGCACGGTGCGCATCCAGCGCGTCGTCGGCACCACGGTCATGACGGACATGATGCTCACCGGCCGACTGCTCTCGCCCGCCGAAGGCCTGCAGGAGCATGTCGTACGCTATGTCACGCCTGCTGGCGAAGCGTTGGCGAAGTCGAGAGAGCTTGCCGCCCGCATCGCGAAGAACAGCCTCGAAACCAACTGGATGATCATCAACGTCCTGCCGCGCGTGCAGGACCTGTCGCATGACGACGGCCTGTTCATGGAGCAGCTCAATTCGGCCCGCGCACGGCCGCCCGAGGCCGAGAAACGCCTGCGCGAATTCGTGGACGGCAAGGCCGCGAAGATCCAGGACAACCAGGGCTGATTCACATGGGCACGACCGACCTCTTCACCGTCACTGATGCCGAGCGCGAACGCGCGCTAGCCCACGCAAGAGCCGCCACCGCCGAGGCGAGCCACATTCCCGACATCCCGGCCGATACACCGCTGCGTCCCATTCACCGGGTTGCCGTGATCGGCGCGGGCACGATGGGCGGCGGGATCGCGATGGCGCTCGCGAACATCGGCATCCCGGTCACGCTGATCGACGCCAACCAGCAGGGACTGGAGCGCGGCCTCGAGCGCGTGCGCGACAACTATGCGGGCAGCGTCGCGCGCGGCAAGCTCGACCCCGGCGAACGCGACCGACGGCTTGCGCTGATCACTTGCACGCTGCAGATGTCCGCCGTCAAGGACGCTGACCTGGTGATCGAGGCGGTGTTCGAGGACATCGGCCTCAAGCAGGACATCTTCCGGCAGCTCGACCGACTGGCGAAGCCGGGCGCCATCCTCGCGACCAACACCTCGGGCCTCGACGTCGACCAGATCGCGGCGGTGACCACACGTCCGCAGGATGTGGTCGGGGCGCATTTCTTCAGCCCTGCGCACGTGATGAAGCTGCTCGAGGTCGTTCGGGCAAAAGATACCGCGCCTGATGTGATCGCCACGTTGATGGACCTTGGCAGGCGCATGGGCAAGGTGGCGGTGCTGTCGCGCATCTATCCAGGATTCATCGGCAACGCGCTGTTCCGCAACTACACCCGCGAGGCCCACTTCCTGGTGGAAGACGGCGCGCTGCCGCACGAGGTGGATGCCGCATTGAAGAAGTTCGGCTATGCGATGGGCATCTTCGCGGTGCACGACATGGCGGGCAACGACGTTGGCTATCAGACGCGGAAAGCTCAGATGGCCACACGGCCCACCGACCGCCGATGGAACGACCTGATCCTCAAGCTGTGCGACCAGGGCCGCTTCGGGCAGAAGAGCGGCAAGGGCTGGTATCGCTACGAGAAGGGCGACCGCACGCCGCAACGCGATCCGGAACTTGAAAATTTCGTCGCCGAGGAGTCAGCCCGAATGGGCATCGAGCGCAAGACGATGAGCGAAGACGACATCATCAAGCGCTGCCTGTACGGCATGATCAACGAAGGCGCGAAGCTGCTGGAGCAGCAGATCGCGCTGCGGCCCGGCGACATCGACATCGTCTACCTGACGGGCTACGGCTTTCCCGCGCATCATGGCGGTCCGATGTACCTGGCCGATCGCATCGGCCTACCCAGCGTGCTGGCCGACATCCGTCGATTTCACGCGCAGGACGGCTTCTGGTGGCAACCCGCGCCGCTGCTTGTGCGGCTGGCGGAGGAGGGAAAGACCTTCGGCGATCTCTGAGCGTGGGTACCGGCCCGTCCGTTCAACCACGCTCTTGTGCGGGCCGTGCTCCGCGCAGCATGTCGACGAGTGCCATGGCATCTGCCGGCGCCGAATTCGATCGCCAGGCAACGTGCTGATCGTCACGGCACAGCACGAGCTTGTGCTGATAGGCGTCCGGCACCTTCTCTCCCGACAGGTCCAGGACCCGGAGCGGTACACCGCGTGATGCCGCAGCGGATCGAAATGCCTCGATGTCGACAGCGGGGTCGAAGCGCAGGAGCGTATAGCCGGCACCGAACGCGTCATAGAGCGATCTGCCGTCAGACAACCAGAAGTGAGGCGTGCGACATCCCGGCACCGTCGAAGGCGTGAAGCTCCCCATCGAATACTCAGGGGGGCTCTCGCCATCGCTGGCGATGATGGGCGACCCCACGTAGTAGTAGCCGAAATTGAGACCGGCGCAGCAGTACTGCTCCACGTTGAGGTCATAGGCCTCGCGCCCGATCCGGTCGCGAGCAGCGGCGCCTTCGGCGCTCGGCTCTTCGATGTTCGCGGGCACGGCACTTCGCGCCTTGATCATCTTGGCTGCATGGTTCATGGCGAAGTGGGAGACCTGCGCGGTGATGGGCTGCCGCTCGGCTTCATAGGCATCGAGGATCGACGCTTCGCCCCAGCCCTGGACGCGCGCAGCGAGCAACCAGGACAGGTTGAGTGCATCAGCGATCCCCGCGTTCATCCCGTAACCGGCGTAAGGCACCCAGAGATGCGATGCGTCGCCGGCGATGAATACGTTTCTGTCACGGAACCGATCGGCGACCAGACGGCGGCCGACCCAGTCTTCCTTGCTGATGACTTCGTATTCGAAATCCGGATCGACCCCGAGGATCTGTCGGATCGACCAATCGCGATCGACAGACTCGAAGTCCAGTTCGGCGGGATTCAGATGGTTGTGCACCAGCCAGGTTTCTTTGCCATCAATGGCGAAGACAGTACCGCAACGACGTGGATTGACCGAGTAGTAGCACCAGGAGGGCTTGCCGGGAAGCATGCTTCGCAGTTGCGGTGCCCGAATGAATGTCGATTGCACACGCTGGACCACCGCCGTGCCTTCCAGCTTCGATCCGATGGCCTTCCGAACCGAGGAACTTCCGCCGTCGCAGCCGACAAGAAAGCGGCAACGAATGGTCCGAGGTGTTTCGCTTTCGAGGTCGAGCGCTGTGGCTTCGATGCCGTCTGCACCCTGTGTAAACGAGGTGAGCTGCGTGCGATTGAGCAACGTCACGCCGGGAAGGGCTGCCGTGTGCTCCAGCAATACTGGCTCCAGGTATAGCTGGTTGATCCGATGCGGAGGCTCGGGCGTGGGCCACCACGTGTCCGGACCTTCCTTGGAGGTGTACCGCTCGCCACGCCCCGGGATCGGGATACGAGAGAGCTCCGTCCCCGTCATGCTGGTCCTGAAGGTCACGTCGTTGGGATAGTCCTCAGGCAAGCCCGTGCTGCGCAGCTTCTGCGCAACCCCCAGGCGACGGAAGCGTTCCATCGTTCGGGCGGCAACGTGGTTGCATTTGACATTCGGCGGCTCCGCATAGGCGCGCACCTCGACGATTGCCACTTTCACGCCTCGCGACGCAAGATCCATCGCCAGGGTCAGCCCCACCGGCCCTGCACCCACGACGAGGACGTCTGCTTCAATAGTTTCCATTTGATCAATCGAGCTTGATGTTGCTTTGCTTGATAACCTTCGCCCACTTGGCCGTCTCCGAAGCGATGAACGAGCCCATGGCCTCCGGTGAACTCGGAGTGGGTTCAACGCCGAGATTGCGCATGTTTGCCTGGATCGTCGGGTCGGTCAGCGCGTCGGAGAGCGCGGCGTTGATGCGGGCGATAGCAACGGCGGGCGTCCCGGCGGGTGCAACGACACCGAACCACCCAGTGGAGTCGTAGCCGGTCAGGCCCGCCTCCGACATCGTGGGGACCTCCGGCAGTTGCGGCAGGCGCTTCGGGCTGGTCACAGCGTAGGCGGTGAGCTTGCCGGCCTTGATTTGTTGCAGCGCCGAAGGCAGGTCGACCATCGCAAGCGTCACTTGCCCGCTGATCGCATCGAGTGCCGCAGGGCCAGAGCCCTTGTACGGAATCTCCACCAACTTGATGCCCGCCATCTGGCCTAGGAGCGCGGTCGACAAGTGCATGGCGGTCCCATTCCCGCCGTGCGCGATCGTGAGCTCTCCAGGCCTGCGCTTTGCCGTGTCAATGAGATCCTTCAGCGTCTTCGCAGGGAAGGACGGGCTTCCCACCAGGACGAATGGAATCGAGGCAAGCATGCTGACCGGCCGTAGGTCCTTCTGGACATCGAAAGGCATCTGTGGGTAGAGGCTGCTATTGACCGACAACGCCCCCGCCGCGACCACGCCCATCGTGTAGCCATCGGGCACCGCCTTTGCGACCATGCTCGTTCCGATGTTTCCGCCGGCGCCGGGTCGGTTGTCGACGATCACTGGCTGTCCGAGCGTCTCGTTCAGCCGCGGCACGAGCATGCGCACGACAGCGTCGGAACTGCCACCTGGTGGGAAGGTCACCACCATGCGGACGGGCTGCCGGGGAAACTTCTCCGCAGTCGATTGACCCCACGCGGCCGCCGCGACGATCGCAGCAAGAACCGCAGCAAACATGCGAGTTGACGTTCTCATCAGGTGTCTCCTTTTGAACCGGATTGCACACCGCGGCGATTCTTAAGTAAATCGAAATTAAATGAACCAGATATCATGAATTCATATGAATCAACGCCTCAAGTTCAGCCCGAGCATCCGGCAGCTCCGGGCTTTTCACTCGGTGTTCCATCTCGGAAAGCTCAGCGCCGCTGCCGAGCAGCTTTCGCTCACCCAATCCGCAGTCAGCGTCTTGATTCGTCAGCTCGAGGAGGGGCTGGGCACCCGACTCTTTGACCGGACCACTCGATCGCTTCGCGCCACCCAGGCCGCGAACGAGGTGATCTCGATCGCCGAACGAGTGCTTCGCGACGTCGACTCGCTAGGGGCTGGTCTGCGGGATCTCGGACAGCTCCGGCGCGGACGGGTGTCGCTCGCCATCACGCCCACCCTCGGCGAGATCCTGCTTCCCGCGGTGGTGCGGCGCTTCGGCAAACTGCATCCGGAGATTCGCGTCGTGGTGGACGACTGCGCCCCGGACCAGTTCGTCTCGCGCATCGTGGGCGAGCACGTTGATTTCGGTATCGGCGCGCCGGAGCGAGCGGCAGCCGACGTCGACACGGAGCGGATCATGACCGACACCCTGGCCCTCGTCTGCCGCAAGGACGATCCGCTGGCAGCGCGAGCGCGCATCCGGTGGGCAAACCTCGAGGGCGTTCCGGTGATCACCGTCAGGCCGGGATACGGAATCCGTCAGATGATCGACGGCGCGGCGGCGCAAGCGGGCGTCATGCTCGATGTCCCGAACGAGGTGACGTTCTATTCAACTGCCTTGTGGATGACCCAGGCCGGCGCCGGCCCCTCGATCATGCCGACGGCATACGCCCAGGCGTCGCGGCACAAGGACCTGCTGGTGAGACGTCTGCACGACCCTGTGATTTCAAGAGACATTTCCCTGGTCACCAAGCGCGGCCGGTCATTGTCGCCAGCTGCAGCGGCGCTCGCCGCGGCAATCAGGTCCGAGTTGGGCAAGCCATGAGGGACTTCTCCGCCTGCGCAAGCCCCGAAAGAAATTCACGCACGATCCCGAGTGCAGGAGCTTCTGTCCTGCCTTCGAGCGTGATGAAGGCGAACTGGGCGCTCAGGTCGGCGGAGGGCTCCAGCGCCAATTCGACAAGCTCGCCGCTGTCGAGCAACCGACGCGTCGTCGCGAGCACGCCGAGGAAGATGGCGTCGGTGCTGCGCACTGCTTCAATCAACGCGCCGATCTCGTCGCTGGTGACATGCAGCCATCGCTGCGGATTCGCGCCGCTGCCGTAGCGCTCGACGAGAAGGCGCGCGATGTCATCGCTCACGCCAGTCGAGATCACGGGATAGCGCCGCAGGTCTGCAAGGCGCAGCTTGCGTCGCTTCAGCAGCGGATGCCCACGCCGGCAGACGAAGCCTGAGCGCATGGTCGGCAGCACCTCGATGCGCAAGTCCTCGCGCGGAACCACGGCGCGGTAGGTCACGACCATTGCGTCGAGCGCGCGCGACCGCAGCGCGGCGCCGTGCACATCGGCCGACCCGCTGCGCAGTTGCAGTCCCACGCGCGGCTGGTGGCGCAGCATGTG
Organism: Variovorax sp. Sphag1AA; assembly: GCF_014192575.1. GTDB lineage: Bacteria > Pseudomonadota > Gammaproteobacteria > Burkholderiales > Burkholderiaceae_C > Variovorax. Next base: position 101,532 of record NZ_JACHYC010000009.1, read on the forward strand.
AATCAGCAGTGGGGACGAGAACACCGCGCTGGGCGCCCCGCCGAGCCCGATGTGCAACGTTCCAGTCGCGCCCTCGGTCAGAAGTACCGCGCTGCGGCGCATCTCGTGCGCCTCCATGGAGATGCGCTTCGCACGTTCGAGAACCACCGCGCCGAACGGCGTGAGCTCGTTGCGCTTGCCGATCTGGTCGACAAGCGGGAGGCCAAGCTCCTGCTCGAGCATCTGGATGCTCCGACTCAATGCCGGCTGGGTGAGATGCACTTTCTCCGAAGCGCGACTGAAGGTGCAGGTCTCCGCCAAGGCAAGCAGGTGGTCGAGTTGTTGAAGGTTCATGAGGCGTGACGGCCGGAGCATGAGGGATCACCCAGGATCTCGCCGAGCTTCTTGCCCAGCACGCGTGCGGTTGCGTCAAGACTGCCGCCGGCGGCGAACGCGCTCGAAGTGCCCATGCAGACGAACGCCGAAATCAGCAGCGAGGAAAACGCGCGCCGGCCGAGCTTGGGTGCTTGAAAGGTGGAGCGGGCGCGACGCGCCAGCCCGACGATGGTCGGGATCATTGCTTGTCCCCTTGAGGATTGACTGTCTGTGAATCGGTTCAGGTGCTCAGACAGTGGCCTCGACTTTCAAGATGACCGAGCGCACGCTGCGAAGGCGCCTCGCTGGCGAAGGCACGTCCTACTCGAACATTGCCGATCAGGTCCGCCACGCCATGGCGACCCATCACCTGCAGCGGCCGGGCGCCAGCGTCGAGCAGATTGCACTCATCACGGGGTTTTCGGACTCTGCCAACTTCAGGCGCGCTTTCGTGCGCTGGACCGGCATGACGCCTGCGCAATTCCGCAGGCAACAGCTGGAGCGGCGCATGCATTCGCCGCTCCCGAGTGCGTAGGATGTCGGCTCAGCCGTTCTGCTTCGACGGGGTCGACTCTCCGGAGCGACCTCCGAGCCGACCACGGGGCTGCATCCCGCCGACGTCGACAAGTTGATGACTCAACTCCAGGGACTCGTGCAGTCTGGCAATACCGCCGTCGTTGTCGAACATGAGATGCGAGTCGTCGCTTCGTGCTACTGGATCATCGACATGGGTCCGGGCCCCGGAGACAAGGGCGGAACGATCGTGGCGATACGAAGTCGCTTGCCTCCACCGAGACGCTTCAGCGTCTATCTCGCTCCGCGCTGGCGTGCCGGCTTGGATGGCCGTGCCCTCCATTGCGCCACGGCCGCTTCACCTATCAGCGCCATGGCCTGCGTGAGCTGCTCCATATGCTGGTGCATTGTCCGCCGGTCGCCTGTCTGGATGGATACGAAAGAACCGTCGAAGCCGACCATGCCGAAATGCTCCAACTGCTCGCCCACGTGCGCGGCGGTTTCCTCGCCTTCCCCGCTGAACGCAGAGGCGATCATCAGGCGCATGTAGTCGCGGCCCTCGGCACGTACCTGCATCACGGTCTGCATCGCGTGCGGCGCTTCTGCGGCTTCGTTGCTCATCACCAGCACCAGTTGCAGACGAAGAAAGTCCTGGTGGTGCATGAACACCTCCCCGGTCTTCTGCAGGTACCAGCCCAGTCGCTCACGCGGTGAGCCGCCAACGGGCGGCTCACGATGGGCTTCGCGCATCGCGTCGAAGAACGCGCGCGCGCCACGCGCCATCACCTCTGACAGCAAGCCAGCTTTCGATTCGAAGTGGTGATAGATCGCGCTCTTGGGCAGCCCCGTGGCTTCCACCAACGCCGACATGGCCGTGCCCGCATAGCCGCGCGCCGCCATCACGCGCGCCGCCGCGTCGAGGATCTCTTGCCGGGAGCGCCTACCGCGCCGATTGCCTTGTATCGATGTCTCTTCCATGCCTGGGTATGGGCCTTTTTCAATCGTCCAAATCATAGGGTGGGTCAGTGCTGTTCCACATTTGCAGTTCCTATTTTGTACCGATCGGTTCAATACTGGTTTCCCCTAGGCGAATGTTTTGGACCAATCGGTACGATTCCCAGCCATGAACCCGGCGGCCAGAAGCCCGACCGCCGGCCCGTGAACTACGCAATGAGGAAAAGCCAATGCAGAGCGTGTCGACCTTGGGGTACATGGTCCTTGGAGTCAGTGACCTGACGGCCTGGGAAGAATTTGCTGTCAACGTGCTGGGTTTGCAGGTCGGTGCGCGAGTGCCCGGCGAGTCGCTCGGCCTGCGCATGGATGACTACGAGCAGCGGATCCTGCTGCTCCAGAGTGACCTCGACGACTTCCTGGCTGCGGGTTGGGAGTTCGAATCGAACGCGGCGCTCAATGCTTTCGTGGATCAGGCACGTGCCCGCGGCGTAGAAGTCATCGAAGAGAACGAGCAGGCGGCCGCACAGCGCCGCGTCGCGCGTCTCTTCGTCTGCCAAGACCCCGATGGCATCCGCCACGAGTTCTACAGCACCGCCTATCGTGCCCATACCCGCGACGCCTTCCGCTCGTCGGCGCTGCGCGGCGCCTTCAGCACGGGGCGGCTGGGCGCGGGCCACTTCGTGACCGTTCCCAGGCAAAGTGCGCAAGCCAAGGCGTTCTGCGAAAACATCCTTGGCCTGCAGTTGAGCGACACGATCACCGGCGATGCGGCGCCGGGTGTAAAGCTCGAAGTGACCTTCTTTCACGCCCGCAGTGGCCGCCACCATTCCATGGCGATCGCCGAGGCGCCATTCCCGGCCCCAAAGCGCATCCACCACATCATGGTCGAGTGCACCGACCCCAATGACGTGGGCATGGCATATGACCGCTGCAAGCGTGCCTGCGTGCCCATCCTGATGGAGCTTGGGCACCACCCCAACGACCAGATGTTCTCGTTCTACATGGTCGCGCCGTCCGGCTTCGCCATCGAGTTCGGCGCCGGCGGCATCGTCGTCGACGACAGCACCTGGGAGGTCAAGCGCTACACCGAATTGAGCGACTGGGGGCACGCGATGAATCCTCCGCCGCACGCCCCGGCGCAGCCCGCGCGCTGAGCCCACACGAATCCTTCAACCACCCACACGTCCCTTCCCTGGAGCCATGTCCATGACCCTCACCGAAGCCAGCACCAGCAAGTTCGTCACCATCAACGAACCCGGCCTGGAGAATTTCAGGATCCATGTCAACGACGCCGGCAGCGGCCCGGCGGTCGTCATGCTGCACGGTGGCGGCCCCGGCGCCAGCGGCTGGAGCAACTACTACCGCAACATCGAGGCGCTGGTGAATGCCGGCCATCGCGTTCTGCTGATCGACAGCCCCGGCTTCAACAAGTCCGGCGAAATCGTCACCGACGTTTCGCGCCCATTGATCAATGCGCGCGCCACCAAGGGCGTGCTGGATGCGCTGGACATCGACAGGGCCCACCTCGTCGGCAACTCGATGGGCGGCGCCTCGGCAATGAGCTTCGCGCTGGAGTTTCCCGAGCGCATGGACCGTCTGGTGCTCATGGGCCCGGGCGCGCAAGGCCCCAGCATCTTCCAGCCCCAGCTCAGCGAGGGCGTCAAGCGCATGATGAAGCTCTACGCGCAGCCCACCCCCGAGAACTTCAGCGCCATGCTGGAAGTGTTCGTCTACGCCCCCGAGGCGATCACCGATGAACTGCGCCAGGGCCGGTGGAACAACATCCAGTCGAACCTGAACCACCTGAAGAACTTCGTCGAAAGCTCGAAGCTCTGCCCCCACAGCCGGTGGGACCTGTCGGCCCGCTTCCCCGAAATCGCCCACAAGACGCTGATCACCTGGGGCCGCGACGACCGCTTCGTTCCCCTCGATCACGGCCTGCGGATGGTCAACACCTTCCAGGATGCGCGCCTGCACGTCCTGCCCAAGTGCGGCCATTGGGCCCAGTGGGAGCACGCCGGTGAATTCAATCGGCTGGTGATCGACTTCCTCAAGGACTGAGCCTCACAGCCCAAGAAAAGAACGGAGACAACCATGCTGTCGAATGTTCAGTCCGGACCAAGCGCGCACAGCGCGACCAACCTGCACGGCTGGCTACTCGTGTCCACCTGCTGGCTGGCATCGGCCGGCGCCGTGCTCATCGCGCCAGTCCTGCCCTTCATGCAACAGGCGTTCGCCGACCAGCCGCACGCCGAGGTGCTCACACTGATCGTGCTGGTGATCCCCGGTTTGATGATCGCGCTCCTTGGCCCGCTGATGGGCGCGGTGGTCGACGTCGTCGGAAGAAAGCGTCTGTACATGCTGTCGATCGCCGTCTATGCGGTCGCTGGCGCGATGCCCTTCTTCCTGCACGACCTCTACGCGATCCTCGCGACGCGTGTCGTCGTCGGCATCGCGGAAGCTGCGATCACGACGATCTCGACCGCCCTCACCGCCGACTACTTCCAGGGCAAGGAACGCGAGAAGTGGCTCACCATCCAGCTGGGTTCCGCCTCGATCGTCGCGGTGGCGATGTTCGCCCTGGGCGGTGTGCTGGGCGGGTTCTCCGCGGGCTGGCGAACGCCCTTCCTCGTGTATGGCTGCGCGGTGTTCTTCCTGCCGCTCATCGCCGCCTTCGTCTGGGAGCCTCAGGAGCGCGTCGAAGCGCCTGGCCGTGAGGTGCAAGCTCTGCCATTCCCGTGGCGTCAGATCGGTCACATCTGCGCGATGTCTCTGTTCACGGCGGTGATGTATTTCGTGATCACGATCCAGATCAGCTTCCTGCTGACGGCGCGGGGCGTCACAACACCGGCCGTCATCGGGATCGGCAGCGCGATTGCCAACGCGGGCGTGCCGTTCGGAGCCTTCGTGTTCCATCGGCTGTCGGGCTGGGCCATCAACCGGCTGATAGTCCTCTCGTTCGCGATCATCGCCGCCGGCTTCTACATCGTGTCCACCGTGGCCGACACCAACGTGCTGATCGCCGGTGCTTTCGTGGCCTGCTTCGGCGGCGGCATCGTCATGCCGCTGATGCTGAATTGGATCATGGTCCGGCTGCCTTTTGCGCAGCGCGGTCGCGGCGCCGGAGGCTACATGGCCGCTTTCTTCCTCGGCAACTTCCTCAGCCCCCTGGTCGTGGCGGCGCTGGCAGCCGAGGCCGGAAGCCTGTTCGCGTCGATCGGCTGGTTGTCAGCGATTTGCGCGGTCGTCTCCCTCGGCTTTGCGCTGCTGACGCTGCTCAAGCGCGGACCCACCGAGGCCGTGGGCACCCATGCCCAGATCCCGCTGCCGCATTGAGGCAGCCCTTCACTTCAGAGAGATACCCCATGCAAGAACAACGCTACGACGCCGACGTCGCCATCGTCGGCTACGGCCCGACCGGTCTCATCACCGCGCTCACACTGGCCAAACACGGCATTTCGTCCATCGTCTTCGAGCGGCACAAGGACATCTACCCACGCGCGCGCGCCGTGACGGTCAACGACTGGACGATGCGCATCTTCCAGAACCTGGGCGTGGACGAGCCGGTGCTCAAGTGCATCGACCCCCAGCGCGCGCTGCGATGGATGCGGTACGACGGCACGGAAATCATGCGCATCGAGCTGCCGCCGTCCACGCTGGGCGTGACGCCGCGGCAGTTCAACATCTACCAGCCGACGATGGAAGCGACCCTGCGGGAGTGTGCGGCGTCGCGTCCGGAGATCGACGTTCGCTACGGCATGGAACTCGCTGGGCTCGCGCAGGACGACGACGGTGTCACCGTGAGCGCAAGAGATCTGGCGACTGACACCACGACAGACGTGCGAGTGCGCTACGCGATCGGCTGCGACGGCGGCAGCAGCGCGACGCGCTCCATGCTCGACGTGAAGCTGCTCGGCGACACGCTGGACGTGCAGTGGATCGTCATCGACTGCCGTGTCAAGCGCTGGTGGCCCGACCGGAACCTGCTGACCTTCTGGTCGGACAAGGAGCGGCCGGTTGTGGACATCGCCCTCTCCGCTGGTAACCACCGCTGGGAGTTGCCGCTCAAGCCCGGCGAGACGGAAGCCGACTTCCAGACGAACGAACAGGTCTGGCCCTTGCTCAAGGCCCTCGGCGTGACAGAGGACGACGTGGAGATTCACCAGCACGCCTTCTATCGCCACCACACGCGGATGGCCGACACGTGGCGCGTGGGGCGCGTCTTCCTGGCTGGCGATGCGGCGCACCTGATGCCGCCATGGGCTGGCGCGGGCATGCAGACCGGCATGCGGGACGCCTACGACATCGGCTGGAAGCTGGCCGGTGTGCTCAAGGGAGAACTGCCGGCCCAGTTCCTCGACAGTTACGAGGCCGAGCGGCGCCCAAACGCGGCCTTCTTCACCCAGCTGGCAGTGGAGCTCGGCCGCGTCATCAAGCAGGAGCTGAGCGAGGAGGAGCAGGCCGCCCTCAACGCCCCGCCACCCGACCCAGCGAACCCGCCCGAGCCGCCGATGATCGCGCCGCCGGTGCTGGCCAGCGGCTGGCTGCGCGGCCCACTCTCCGACACCAGCATCGTTGGCCGCATGGCGCCGCAGCCGACGATGGGTGACACGCGCGGCGTGATGGCGAGGCTGGACACGCTGCTGGGCCACCGCTTCGTGCTGCTGGGTGACGACGTGGATCCCGCCACCCTCCTCACGGCCGAACAGAAGGCCGGCTGGGATGCGCTGGGCGCGCGCTACATCGCCGTGCGCCCGCAGGACCGGCATACCCAAGGTCCCGACGAACTGGTTGACCTCGAAGGCGTGCTGGGCCCGTGGCTGCGCAAGTACCAGGCGCGCGCCGTGGCCCTGCGCCCGGACCGCTTCGTCGCCGCGGCCGACGTCTCCGGCTTGGCCGTGCCCGCATGAACCGCGCCACCGAAATTCCTGAATGGAGATCCGCATGAAACTGAAGTCCCTCATGGGCGTGGCGCTGTTGGCCGCGGCCTTCGCCGGCAGCTCATTCGCGCAGACGCGACTCGTGACCTTGGGTACGCAGGGCGGGCCGCTGCCCTCCACCACGCGATCGCAGCCGGCCAACGCACTGATCGTGCGCGACCGGGTCTATGTCATCGACGCAGGCGACGGGGTGGTGCGCCAGCTCTACGCGGCTGGCATCGATCTGCGCCGCATCCACCAGGTCTTCATCACCCACGACCACGACGACCACAACGCCGGCTGGGGCTCGCTGCTGGGCTTGCAGTGGGACCTGAATATCTGGCCGGTGGACGTCTATGCGCCGAGCGCGCAATCCATGATGCAGGGCTTCCTGCAGTACTTCTCTGTCAATGCACGCATTCGTCAGGCTGATTCGAAGAGCGACAAGATGCCGCCCGAACAGGCCTTTCACGCGCACGACATTCAGGGCAATGGCCTTGTCTTCAAGGACGATCTGATCAGCGTCACGGCCCAGGAGAACTGCCACTACGGAACCGATCCGAACGCCGACAAGAAGCGCGATCCCAAGGACCGATCGTATGCATTGCGCATCCAGACACCGGACAAGACCGTCGTGTTCAGCGGCGACACCGGGCGCTGTCCGGCATTGACCGGCTTCGCCAAGGATGCGGACTTGCTGGTGCACGAGGTCATCGACTTGCCGCTAACCCGCGAGATGATGCGGCGTCAACACGTGCCCGATCCGGTGGCCGACGGAATGATGCGCCACATGATCGACGAGCACACGGTGCCCGAAGACATCGGCCGGCTGGCACAGGACGCCAAGGTGAAAAAGGTCGTTCTGACGCACTTGGTACCCGGCGGCGACGAGCCCGACGAACGCTACACCGACGGCGTGCACAAGTACTTCAAGGGCCCGGTCATGGTGGCGCGCGACCTGATGGTCTTCGAATGAGGGGCGGAGGTTCTCAATGAATCAGGAACTCATTGCAGACATTGCGCGCCGGCTGCGCGAGGCCGAAGCCGCAAGCAAGTCGATCGCACCCGTGCGCGAACTCGTTGCGGAAGCCGCCCAGGGTCACGACCTCGTGGCAACGGCCTACGCCGTTCAGCAATGCAACACCGCGCAGCGCATTGCCGACGGACAACGCATCGTCGGCCGCAAGATCGGACTCACCTCGCTGGCGGTGCAGCGGCAACTGGGCGTCGACGCGCCCGACTTCGGCACGCTGTTCGCACAGATGGCCGTGGGCGATGGCGAAGAGATTGCACTGACCCGCACGCTTCAACCCAAAGTGGAGGCGGAGATCGCCCTCGTGCTCGAGCGCGATCTGACGCACGAGAAGCACACCCTGGCCGACGTCATGAGCGCATGCGCCTATGCAGTCGCCGCCATCGAGGTGGTGGGCAGCCGCATCGACCGGTGGGACATTCGACTGGCAGACACCATCGCCGACAACGCGTCCAGCGGGTTGTTCGTTCTCGGCTCACGGCCCGTGCCACTGCGTGAGCTCGATCTTTCTGGCTGCGCGATGAGCATGCTGCGTGGGGATCAACCGGTATCCACCGGCACGGGTGCTGCCTGCCTGGGCAACCCGCTCAATGCAGCAGCATGGCTTGCCGACACGATGGTGCGCATGGGAACGCCCTTGCGCGCTGGGGACATCCTCATGAGCGGCGCGCTTGGTCCCATGGTGCCGGCTGAAGCCGGCGACCGCTTCACGGCGCGTATCGACGGACTGGGCGAAGTTCGCGCCGTGTTCGCTCGTTGAAGCCGCCATCCATCTGGAGTGATCCCAATGACATCCCCAACAGGGCGGAAGATTCGCGCCGCCATCATCGGCTCCGGCAACATCGGCACCGACCTCATGATCAAGCTGATGCGTCATGCCAAGCACCTGGAGCTTGGCGCGATGGTCGGCATCGACTCCGCGTCCGACGGACTGGCCCGCGCCGCCCGACTGGGCGTGCCGGTCACTGCCAAAGGCATCGAAGGTCTGCAAGAGCTGCCGAACTTTTCTGACATCGGCATCGCCTTCGACGCGACCTCCGCTGGCGCCCATGCGCACCACAACGCGTTCCTGCAGGCCCTCGGCGTGCGGGTGATCGACCTGACTCCCGCGGCCATCGGCCCGTACGTGGTCCCGGTGGTCAACCTGGACGACCACCTGGATGCGCCCAACATCAACATGGTGACCTGCGGGGGTCAGGCCACCATCCCCATGGTGCGTGCCGTTTCACGCGTTGCTCCGGTGCACTACGCGGAAATCGTCGCCTCGATCGCGAGCAAGTCGGCCGGCCCCGGCACGCGTGCCAACATCGACGAATTCACCGAGACCACTTCACGCGCCATCGTGGAGGTCGGCGGCGCAAGCCGGGGCAAAGCCATCATCGTGCTCAATCCCGCAGAGCCCCCGCTCATCATGCGCGACACGGTCTACTGCCTGGCGGACGCCAAGGCCGACCAGGAAGCGATTCGCGCATCGGTGCGCGAGATGGCCGCGGCCGTCGCGCAGTATGTTCCGGGCTACCGCCTGAAGCAGGAAGTGCAGTTCGAGCGCATGGACGCCGAACGCGCTCCACGGCCGGAAGGCACCGCCCGTCAGCCGGGCCTGAAGGTGTCGATCTTCCTCGAGGTCGAGGGCGCAGCTCACTACCTGCCGGCCTATGCTGGCAACCTCGACATCATGACCAGCGCGGCCCTGGCCGCAGCCGATCGTCTGGCGGCTCGCCAACTCGCCCGCTGACGGCAGGAGAAACCCATGTTCGACAAACACAAGAAGATCTACATCTCCGATGTCACCCTGCGTGATGGCATGCACGCGATCCGGCACCAGTACTCGCTGGAGCAAGCAGTACGCATCGCCCAGGCACTGGACGACGCACGGGTGGACAGCATCGAAGTGGCCCACGGCGATGGGCTGCAGGGATCGAGCTTCAACTACGGCTTCGGCGCACACACCGACCTGGAATGGATCGAGGCCGTGGCCGGTGCCGTGAGCCATGCCCGCGTGGCCACTCTGCTGCTGCCCGGCATCGGCACGATTCATGATCTGAAGAACGCCTACGCGGCCGGTGCGCGCGTCGTCCGCGTTGCGACCCACTGCACTGAGGCTGACGTTTCGCGGCAGCACATCGAGTGCGCCCGCGCTCTGGGCATGGACGCCGTCGGCTTCCTCATGATGAGCCACATGACCACGCCGCAGCACCTGGCGGAGCAGGCCCGTTTGATGGAGAGCTACGGCGCGCAATGCGTCTACGTGGTGGATTCGGGCGGCGCGCTGAACATGAGCGACGTGGGGGACCGGTTCAAAGCCTTCAAGGACACGTTGCGCCCTGAGACTGAAACGGGCATGCACGCACACCACAATTTGTCGCTTGGCGTTGCGAACTCGATCGTTGCATTGCAGCACGGTTGCGACCGCATCGACGCCAGTCTGACCGGCATGGGCGCAGGAGCCGGTAACGCACCACTAGAAGTCTTTGTTGCCGCAGTGGATCGCATGGGATGGAACCACGGATGTGACGTCAGGAAGCTCATCGACGCGGCCGAGGATGTCGTGCGACCCTTGCAAGAGCGCCCCGTACGTGTGGACCGCGAAACGCTGGCGCTGGGCTATGCAGGTGTCTATTCGAGCTTCCTGCGACACACCGAGGCTGCAGCGCAAAAGTATGGCCTATCCGCCTTCGACATCCTGGTCGAACTGGGCCGCCGCCGCATGGTCGGTGGACAGGAAGACATGATCGTCGACGTCGCGCTGGACCTCCTGAAGGCGCGGGGGGGCGCCGTGGCGACGGCACTATGAAGAATGCCTAAGCCAGGCTCTCGGGACATGCTCTACGCTGCCTTTGGCTGCGCCCAAGGCCAGTCGGCCGGTTGTTTTGAGGCATCCGGGTGCCCTTACCGAACGATCGCTTCTACCACCCCTAGCATGTCGCCGCCGAACAGCCCAGGCTTCTCGCGGATGTGTCCTCTGTTACGGCCTCGCTCGTCGCGAAGGCGTGTGGTCGTGAGGATCGGTCCGGGAAATTTTTAACGCCGTGTTCCCGAGCAGGGCCGCGGCCTCGAACTCCTCGGCACTCGGGCAGTCAGCGACCGGAGCGCCAGAAGCGCGCAGCCGGCAAAGGAGTCGGTACCGAGCCGCTAGATACCTGGCACGGTCGGCCAGGCGTCTCAACTCCTCGATCTCCGCATATTGATCCACTGGCCAATTCGTTTACGACTCAAATGGCTCGTTTACGACTGTATTGGGCCGTTTATGACTAAATTGGTCTTGAACAACCTTCGTGCAGCGCAAGGTGAACCAACCATGAATCACGATTAGGATCGGACTCTCTGTAACAAGGAGTTTCTCATCGTGATCCTGAGGTTCCCATCGACCGCTTGCGCCATCGCGGCAGCGGCATCCGTCCTGATTGCAGGCTGCGCGACACAGTCCAAGAAGGCTGAATCAGAACCCGTGGCTGCCGCACCGGCGCCTGCAGCGGCTCCGGCGCCAGCGCCGGCCCCCGCACCGGTCAAGCCCGAAGCTGCGAAGACCGTGCGCAAGGGCCCGCAGCCGCTCAGTTACGACGACGTGAAGAAGACGGCGCGCAGCGCAGGCAGCCATGCCGCAGCGTCGAAGCGGCTCGTGGGCAAGTCGGTGGAACTCGAGCTTGCGAAGAGCAATGAAGGTGGCCGCGTCCCCGCCAACGCCTATGCGGTGCAAGGCTCGGACGACACGTACTTCTTCTGCCGCAATGCGCCGGCCGGATTCAGCGGCGGCGAAGTGACCGCGAAGATCGTGAAGTACGCCTATCGCACCGACGCGGACATCATCGCGGTCGACCTCGATCGCTGCGTGCCGACTGCAACGCAAGCCAGCGCGCCGGCGGCTGCACCGGCTCCCGCAGCAGCACCGACGCCCGTTGCCGCGACACCCGCGCCTGCACCTGCTGCGGGCAAGGGCGGCGCCAAGCCCGGCATGGATGCGCAGGGCAATGTGATCGATTCGTCGAAGATCGAAGCCGGCAGCGGCCGCACCGTGAAGGGCATCAACGACTTCGAAGGCGAGATCACCGGCATCCCCGCGAAGAACTCGAAGTTCACGCAGTTGCAGATCGGCATGTCGCTCAGGCAGGTAACGGACCTCGCCGGCCAGCCGACCGACCAGGGCGCCTACATCACGGGCAAGGCGTGGATCCCCTTCTACTTCGGCAGCGATCGCCATCGCTTCGAGATGACCTACAAGGGCCAGGGCCGGCTGATCTTCGCGGGCGGCGGCATGGGCGACTTCTCGAGCGGCAATCTCATCTGGATCATTCACAACCCGAACGAGAGCGGCTATCGTTGACGGACATGCCTCGCCGCATGGAACCCTGATGGAGGGAAATGCATGCCCAGTGCCCTGACCGATCGCGCCACATTCGCTGGTGTACTCGCGCAACTCGTGCGAAACCGCTGTGCTTCGGGCGCCGATCGAACGTCACGCACGGGCCTGCAGGCCACTGTCCCGGTCAACGAGCGCCCGGCGGTACGCCGCGGCGTCGAGGGCCTGATCGATTCCGGTGTGCTCGCGGTCCACGGCGAGGACATCGGATTCACGGCCGATGGGTGGCAGTTCCTGGCCCACGTCCAGAAGTCACAGGGCCAGAAGGCGGCGGTCGAACGCCATCACGACGACCCCGCTGCCCTGGAGCGCATCCTCGAAAAGGTCGAGCAGGACGAACGCTTCGAACCCTATCGCGACCTCGACGAGGTCCGCACGCTGCCGGCGCGGCTCGAGAACTACCGAACGCTGCGCCGCGACAAGAGGATGCCGATGGGCTGGCTCGTCGTGACCACGGTGCTCGTGATCATTGCGGCAGCGGTGGTGTTTTTCATCAGACGCTGAGCGGCGGGCGGGCTCACGCCATGATGTGCACGCCGCCATCCACGTAGATCGTCTCGCCGCTGATGCGGCGCGCATAAGGCGTGGCGAGGTAGGCGCAGGCGAAGCCGACGTCCATGATGTCGACCAGTTCGCCGACCGGCGCCTTCTGTGCCGCCTCCGTAAGCAGCAAGTCGAAGTCCTTCAGCCCCGATGCCGCGCGCGTCTTGAGCGGCCCCGGCGACATCGCGTGCACGCGGATGCCCTTCCCGCCCAGCTCGTAGGCCAGGTAGCGGCACGAGGCCTCTAGCGCAGCCTTCACAGGGCCCATGACGTTGTAGTTCGGCACCACACGATTGGCGCCGTAGTAGCTCATCGCGATCATCGTGCCGCCGTCGCGCATCAAGGGCGCAGCGAGCTTCGCCATGCGGATGAAGGAATGGCACGAGACATCCATCGCCTTCGCGAAGCCGTCCGCCGAACAAGATAGCAGGCCACCCTGCAGATCGTCCTTGGGCGCCCATGCGATCGAATGCACGAGGATGTCCAGCTTGCCCCACGAGCGCTCTACTTGCGAGAACACGGCTTCGAGCTGTCCGGGCTCGCTCACGTCCAGCGGCATCAGGATGGAAGCATCGAGCTGCTTGGCGAGCGGTTCGACGTAGCCTCGCGCCTTCTCGTTGAGATAGGTGAGCGCGAGATCCGCGCCGAGCTCGCGGAACGCGCGCGCGCATCCATAGGCGATCGAGTGTTCGTTGGCGACGCCGACCACCAGTGCCTTGGCGTCCTTGAGGACTGGGTGTGGCGTGCCGTAGCTCATTTGCGCGCTCCCCGTGTGGTCTTGGCCGCAGCCCGCGCCGGAGAAGCCGCCTTCACGGTCTTCGTGGTCTTGGTCTTGGGCTTGGCTGCACTCGTCGATGACTGTGTGCGGGTTCGCTTCCGCGCGGCGGCGAGCAGCGGCTGCCGCGTGACCGCGGAGGGCAGTACCTCGCGGATGCGCTCGTAAGTGGCTTCCTGCGCCGGTGTCGCGCGAATCACCGAAACGCGCGGATCGGCCAGCAGGCGGTCGAGCAGGTCCACGAAGCGTTCTCTGTCTTCGGCCGACTTCAGCAGGCCGGCCAGCGTCTGCAGCGCGCGCTCCGGCTCGTAGCGGCAGATGAGTTCCTGCCGGCCACGGATGGCATGCCACGCTTCCGCACTCAACGGCGGGAGCAGGTCCGCGTATTCGCGCGCGAGCTGGCTCTTGAGTTCGACGCGCGCCAGCGGCAGCGGCTCGCCCCTGCGCGCGAGCAGGCACGCAGCCCGCGCCAGTGCCTCGGCGTAGCCTCCCTGCCCGATCGCTGCAAGCGCTTCCTGCACCACCGGTTGATCGCGCGGCGAGATCGTCTCCTGGCTCGCCTTGGCGTCGCGCTTGCGCATGCCCGGATGCAGCGCCGGGAAGAGGATGCCGAAGGTCTGGAAGAACAACGCTTCGCTCGCCGCATCCCGGATGTCGCGGTAGTAGTCCAGCGACGCGCTGATCCATGTCGAAGCCACTCGCTCGGCCTGCTTGAACGGCGAGCCTTCGGGCGCGGCCTGGCGCGCGCCTCGCACCACCTCGGCCATCGGAGCGACCCACGCGAACCAGGGGTTGCGATCCGACGGAATCGATTGCTCCAGCCGCATCGGATTCAGCCGGCGGCCAATCTCGGCGGTGGTCTCGTTCGACATCGCCTGCACCAGTGGCTGCGCGAAAAGCTCATAGGCCTTCTGGTTGAACTCAGACATCTCCGCCACGGCTTCGAACGGCTCCTCGTCCTTGCGCTCGAAGCGGTTGAACTGCGCCGCGATCTCCTCGAGTTGCTTCTCGACGAAGCTCACCTCGTAGCGGACCTTGCCGTTGCCGTCGCCGATCTCTTCGATGTGCATGCCGTAGAGGCCCGGTGGCAGCGCCTCGATGGACTCCAGCACCTCGACGATCTGTGCATGCTCCTTCGTCGCGACCTTGCCCGAGACGAAGATGCCCAGGTGCCCGATGTTCTTGTGCAGCAAACCGATGATGACCTGCCCGCGCGCCTTGATCTCGTCGGTCGAGCCGTACACGTCGGCCACCCAGTTGAAGGCCTGCTCCGGCGGCGTGATGTTGTCGCCCATCGATGCGAACAACACGATCGGCGAACGGATCTCGCGCAGATCGAAGGACTTGCCGTTGCTGCCCATCGTGCCCGACCAGAGCTTGTTGCCGACGAACAGGTTCTGGACGATCCAGTCGATCTCCTCCCGGTTCATCAGGTAGAAACCGCCCCACCAGCGCTCGAACTCCAGGAAGCGCGGCGGCTCGGTGTCGATCTTGGCGTAGAGGTTGTAGTACTTGTCCCAGAGCGCGTTGGCCGGGTTGAGGTTCGCGAAGTTCGACACCAGGTGCGCACCGTCGAAGACGCCATTGCCCAGGTCCGCGCTGAGCGACGAGAGCCAACTGCCGCCGAGCAGGCCGCCCGAATAGCGCATCGGGTTCTCCGTCTCGCCTTCGTTGAACGCGCCGCCCCAGTAGGACATCGGCGCGCCGTTGATGACGATCGGGCCGGTGTCGTCGGGGTCCGACGACGCGAGCATCATCGCGGCCCACCCGCCCTGGCAGTTGCCGACGATCGCCGGCTTGAGGCTGTCGGGATGCAGTTCACGTACCTTGCGAACGAAGATCTGCTCCGCGGTGCACACGTCCGGCAGCGTCTGCCCGGGCTGCGGATCGGGGAAGAAGATCACGAAGTACACCGGGTGGCCCGCGCGCAGCGCCACGCCGACCTGCGAGTCATCCTTGAAGCCGCCGATGCCGGGCCCGTGCCCGGCACGCGGATCGATGATGACGTAGGGCCGCTTCTTCGGATCGACCGTCACGCCCTTGGGCGGCACGATGCGCACCAGCGCGTAGTTGACGGGCCGCGTGAATCCACGTGCATCGAGCACCATCTCGCATTCGAAATGCAGGAGCGGCGGCCGGCCGGCCTTCTCATGCTCGAGGTAGTTGTTGCCGCGCTGACGCAGCGTGTCCAGGAAGAGCACCGAACGCTGGGACGAATCGACCACGTACCTGGCCCAGTCGTTCCAGAACTCCCAAGTCGGCAGCCGCGCACTGCTCGCATCGACCGGCCATGCGAGTCCGGCTTGTTCCACGCGATCCTTGAAGCGCTTCTGCGCCACCTGCGTGCGATGCTGATACAGCCGGGCGAGCCTGGCGGCGCGCTCGGCGGACTCTGTCAGTCCCTGTTGGCGGACGGGCATGTGTGTTCCTTTCATTGGCAATCGGGTGCGGCCGCAGCCGCGAGATCCATTTCGATGTGGGTGACACCGCCATCGCGCCGCTTGCGCATCGGAAGCCCGCATCGATTGAACACCGCCAGCATCGGCGCGTTGTCGGCGAGCACATCGGCCTCGAAGCGCACGATGCGGTGCCTGCGCGCGATCTCGATCATGGTTTCGAGCAGGCGCGTCGCGAGGCCGTTGGAGTGGTAGTCCTCTTCGATCGTGAAGGCCACCTCGGCGGCCCTCGCGCCATCGGGCGTGTCGAAGACCACGTACGTGCTGCTTCCGATGACCGTCTCGTCATCGCCCTCCCCGATCGTCACCGCGAGGCCTGCGAGGTGCTCGAAGTCGATGTCCTTCAGGCGATCGAGCGTCTTTTCGGGCAGCGCCTTCACATGCGTGAAGTAGCGGGTGTAGATCGAGCTCGGGTCGAGTTGCGCGAATGCCGCGACGATGCGGCCCCGGTCATCGGGGCGCATCGGACGGATGAGCGCGGGCGTGCCGTCGCGCAGCGCAATCCGGCGGCGGAGCTGCATGTCGTCGCTGCTGTCGCCCATGGCGCTTTACTCCAGGGGTCGAAGTGGGGGGTGCCGGACTCAGTGGTGTTCCATCCGTTGGCGTAGCCGCTCGCGGATGGTGTCGATCAGCGCCTGTGCCTCGATCGGGCCTAGCACGTCGTAAGCTTTCTCGCGCACCATGAAGCCCATCATCAGCGCCTCGCGCAGCTTCTTGAAGGCAAGCGGGTTCTGGTGCCCGCAGACCGAGTCGTTGTTCTTGAGCACGGCCTCGATGACGCCGGGGTCCATCATCTTCACCTGGCAGATCGATGCTTCCCGCATGATCTGTGACAGGACATCGTCGATCTGGTGAGTCCAGACGCTTTCTCTGGGTGTATCCGTCATAAGAGCCCCCATAGGTGAAAGAGATGGTCGTTCAGTCTAGTCGCGAGATTCGTGCCTGACCATGAAAAGCGCATGAACCTAACCCTCGACCACGCGCCGGGTATGGCGCGCGATCATCAGTTCCTCGTTCGTCGGAATGACCCACGCCGCCGTGCGGCTGCCGGCGGTGCTGATGCGCGGACCGCGGCTGGCGTTGGCTTGCGAATCGAGTTCGATGCCCAGCCAGGCGGCATCGCGGCACACGCGCTCGCGGATCGCGGCGCTGTTCTCTCCGATGCCGGCGGTGAAGACCAGCGCATCGAGCCCACCCAGCGCGGCAGCGAGCGACCCCAGTTCGCGACGGATGCGGTAGACGAAGACATCCACGGCCGTCTTCGCGCGCGGATCGGTCGATTCGAGAAGATTGCGCATGTCGCTGGAGATGCCCGACATGCCGAGCAGGCCCGACTGGCTGTAGAGCAGCTTCTCGATCGCGCGCGCATCCATCTTGCGCTCGTCCATCAGGTAGAGCAGCACACCCGGGTCCAGTGACCCCGAGCGCGTGCCCATCGGAAGCCCCTCGACCGCGGTGAAGCCCATCGTGTTCGCAACGCTGCGGCCGCCGTCGATCGCGCACATGCTCACACCGTTACCCAGGTGGCACACCACGACCTTGCCCGCAGCCGCAACCGGATCGTGCGCGGGCAGCGCCGTGCTCACGTATTCGTAGGACAGCCCGTGAAAGCCGTACCGGCGCACGCCCGCGTCGTGCAGTTCCGAAGGGATCGCGAAGCGTCGCACGACATCCTGATTGGTTGCATGGAAAGCGGTGTCGAAGCAGGCGACCTGCGGTAGACCCGGCTGATGTTCGAGCAGCAGCCGGATCGGCGCGAGGTTGTGCGGCTGGTGCAACGGCGCGAGCGGCACCAGCTTTTCGAGCGACGCCAACAATTCGGGCGTGACGCGTTCCGGCTGGACATGCTCCATGCCGCCGTGCACCACACGGTGGCCGACCGCGTGCAGTTCGTAGTCCGAACCTTCACTGCGAAGGAACTCGGCAAGGTGCGCGACCGCACCCTGATGCCCCAACGAGGTGCCTTCGCCCCAACGTTTCTCGCCGACCACGCGCCCCTCGCCGTCGCGGGCAATGAAATGAGGTGCGGTGTGCAGCCCCTCGACCTGGCCACGCACCACAGGCGCCAGACCGTCACGCTGCTCGACGAAGAAGAGGAACTTGATGCTGGATGAACCCGCGTTGAGAACCAGGATGCCCGGCTGCTTCATGCGACCACTTTCTTGGGTTGCTCTCGTCGCGCGCGTGCGACGAGACCGGCCACCGCACACGAGGCGAGCCGTGCGATCAGCGAATCGGCGCGGCTCGTGAGGATGATCGGCACGCGTGCCCCGAGCACGATGCCTGCCGAATCCGCACCGGCCATGAAGGTCAGGCTCTTCGCAAGCATGTTGCCCGCTTCGAGGTCCGGCACGATGAGGATGTCCGCCTGCCCTGCCACGGGCGAGGCGATCTTCTTGATCTTTGCCGCCGTGAGGTCGATCGCGTTGTCCAGCGCGAGCGGTCCGTCGAGGATGCCGCCGACGATCTGCCCGCGATCGGCCATCTTGCACAGCGCACCCGCCTCGACCGTGGTGGGCACGGTGGGATTCACCGTTTCCATCGCCGAGAGGATCGCCACCTTGGGCGCACCATTGCCGAGCGCATGGGCGAGGTCGATCGCGTTCTGGATGATGTGGACCTTGTCCTGCAGCGTCGGAAAGATGTTGACCGCCGCGTCAGTGATGATGAGCGGCTGATGCAGTGCCGGCACGTCCATGACGAAACAGTGGCTGATGCGCCGCCCGGTGCGCAGGCCCGTCTCGCGCTTCACCACGGCGGCCATCAGCTCGTCGGTGTGCAGGCTGCCCTTCATGAGGGCCTCTACCTTGCCTTCGCGCGCAATCCGCACCGCCGCCTCGGCAGAGGCTTCGCTGTGCGGGGTGTCGACGATCGAGAAGCTTGAAATATCCAGGTCGCAATCGGCGGCCACCGCCCGGATGCGCTGCTCCGGCCCGACGAGGATCGGGGCGATCAGGTTCTCTTCCGCGGCTTCGAGTGCGCCCCTGAGCGAACTCTCATCGCAGGGATGCGCGACCGCGCACGGAATCGGATCGAACGCCCGGCAGGCCGCGATCAGGCGTTGGTACTTCTCATGCTTGTTCTCCATCGGGAGATTCCTCCAGCAGGCCAGGAGGAGACATCGTGTGTCGCGAACACGTCAATGTCAACGCAACTTCTGTGACGAACATCAAACTGACACGACGTCGGAACGCGACCATCACGATGGCGTGTAAGCGCATGTAGCGCCCGCTCTGCGTCAGCTCAGGTTGGCCTTCTCGAGGCCGTACGCCTTGTCCGCCGAGCCGGGCGGCGTCTTGAAGGCCGCGTTCGCACGATTCCATGCGTTGATGGCCATCACGAGGAAGGTGAGGTCCGACAACTCCGCCTCGGAGAAATGTGCGCGTGCACTTTCGAAGAGCTCGTCGGACACCCCGTGCGGCGGCAGATGGGTGAGTGCCTCCGTCCACGCCAGTGCAGCACGCTCCTTGGCGCTGAACAGCGTGGATTCGTGCCAGATCGCCACGTGATGAAGCCGCAGTTCGCGCTCGCCGTGGATCCTGGCCTCCTTGACGTGCATGTCGAGGCAGAAGCCACAACCGTTCATTTGCGATGCGCGGATGTTGACGAGGTCGTGAATGGTGCGGTCGATCCTGCTTTCCTTCAGTGCGTTGCTGAAAGCGATGAAGCGCTTGGCCAGTTCGGGCGATTGCTGGAAGTAGTTGATGCGTTGGGTCATGGTTTCTCCGGGTTTGAGGCACACACCGTGTGCGCCATACCCAGAAGACGTTCGAGCCCGCGCCGTTGTGACAGGCGGGCCGCAATCAGTGCGGAAGCATCGCCGCGAGCCGCGCCAGCTTGTCAGGATTGCGCTGAACATGAATGCGCAGGATGCGCTGCCCGTCCGTCTCGTACGACTGCGCCGATTCGAGCACCCCGTCGATGAAGCGCAGCAGACCCCACTGCCCGTTGATGTTCGCGATCTCGACGCGCTGCGCCGAACCGAAGCGCCGCGCGCTCGCGAAATAGAGCTGCGCGATGCGCTGGCTGCCCACCAGCGGCTTGCCGAAGCTCGGCACCTTGCCGCCACCGTCGCCGATCAGCTCGGCCCGTTCGGAGAGCATCGACTTCAGCGCCGCGAGGTTGCCGTCTGTGATCGCCGCCGCGAAGTCGCCGAGAAGCCGCCGGTGCGCGTCGGGCGAGACGTCGAAGCGCGGGCGCTCCTCGCGCAGCTGCGCCTTCGCGCGGTGCACGAGCTGGCGGCAGGCGGCCTCGCTCTTGCCGATCATTTCGGACACCTGCGGGTAGTCGGCATCGAACACCTCGCGCAGCAGGAAGGCGGCACGCGCCTCCGGAGACAGGCGCTCCAGCAGCATCAGGAAGGCGGTGGACACCTCGTCCGCCCGCTCCAGCATCTGGTCCGGCGTGGGCGGCGAATCGGTCAGGATCGGCTCGGGCAGCCAGATGCCGACGTAGTGCTCGCGGCGCACTTTGGCGCTGCGAAGGCGGTCGATCGACAGGCGCGTGGCAATGGTGACCAGCCAGGCCTCGGCGCTCTCCAGCGTCTCGGGGTCGGTCTCGTGCCAGCGCAGCCAGACGTCCTGAACCACTTCCTCGGCCTCGGCCATCGAGCCGAGCATGCGGTAGGCGATGCCTTCCAGGCGGGGGCGGAGCTGGTCAAAAGTGCGGGTTGAATCGTCCATATCTCGCGTAGACGTTCGAGGCAGGCGTTTTGTGACGTCCGGCCGGGGCGTGCGATCTTGCCACGCCGATTCAGGACGCCGCTAGACTCCACGCCGTATGCGCCCCGGCGCACTCCCCCACCCGATCGCAGGAGGCAGACGCCCCATGACAGAGTCCCGGTCCCGGCCCTCGTCGCGGCTTGCACGGCGCGCACCGGCGGGGGCGCGCGCGGATTTCGGGCGGCTGGTCGAAACCGGGCTTCGAATGAGCGCATTGCGCAGCACTGCCGAGGTGCAGCGATTTGTCGTCGGCGAGGTGAAGGCGCTTCTCGGTGCGCAACGTGTGTTGCTGGTGCTGGAAACAGGGGACGGCCCGCGCATCACCGGGTCGAAACTGCCGCGCGGCGAAAAGGCCACCGAACTCCTTCGCGCGATCGGACCTTGGCTGGCCGAAGCTCGCGTCACCCGCTCGACCCGCCTTCGCCATGGCCCGGAAGGCGCCAGGCCGGCGGCCCAGCGCTCGTGTCTGATCGCGCCTCTGGTTGCGCAAGACGAGTTGACGGGCTTTCTCTATGCCGACGTCGAAGGTCCCGAGGGTCGCTTCGAGCAAACGCACCAGGAGGCGCTCTCGGCACTGGCGGCCCAGACGGCCGCCGTGTTGTCCGGCGTCCGCACCCGCGAGCGGCTCGAAAGCACGCTGGCCGCGCGCAGCGCCGAACTCGCGCAGAACGCGGGCGCGCTCTCGCTGATCGACCGGATCCAGGACGGCATCGCGGCGCGGCTGGAGTTTTCGGCGATCGTCCAGATGGTCGGCGACAAGCTGCGCGAGGTCTTCGACTCCGGCGACGTCACGATCCTGTGGTGGGACGACAAGACCCAGCTCGTGCAGGCCCTCTACCGCTACGAGCACAACCGCCCCCTGCCGCTGCCGCAAGCCCGCCTGCTTCAGCCCGGCGAGCCGCTGGAGCGCATCCTGCTGCGCCGCGAGGTGGGTGTCCTGAACACGCGCGACGAACAGACCCGGATCGGGCTTGCCCCGCACCCGGGCACGGACTGGGCGCTTTCGCTTGCGGCGGTGCCGATCCTCGGGCGGGACCGCGTACTCGGTGCGCTCGGGCTGCAGAACCACGAGCGCGAATACGCCTTCGGGCACGAACAGATCCAGCTCCTCGAAACCGTGGCCGCGACCATGGGCGCGGCGCTGGAGAACGCCCGCCTGTTCGACGAAACGCAGGAAGCGCTCGCTCGGCAGACCGCCACGTCGGAGGTGCTGAAGGTCATCAGCGGCTCGCCGACCGACGTGCAGCCGGTGTTCGATACCGTCGCCGAGCGCGCCGGGCTGCTGTGCCGCGCCGAGGGCAGCCGGGTGTGGCTGGCCGCTGGCGACTGCCTGCGCGCCATGACCAGCTACGGGCCGGGCTATGGCGGCGACGGCGCCGGGCTCGAACTGCCGCTACGCCGCACCTCGATCGGCGGACGGTGCTTTGTCGACCAGTGCTGCGTGCACGTCGAAGACGTCGTGCCGCTGATCGACACGGAGTACCCCGACGTCCGCGAGCTCCAGGCGCGCAACGGCTTCCGCACGGTGCTGGCGGTGCCGATGCTGCGCGACGGCCGGGCCATCGGCGTGATCTCGCTGCTGCGCAACCAGGTCCGGCCTTTCTCGGCGGCAGAGATCGCGCTGGTGCAGACCTTCGCCGACCAGGCGGTGATCGCGATCGAGAACGTGCGCCTCTTCAACGAGACCCGCGAGGCGCTCGAGCAGCAGACCGCGACCAGCGATGTGCTGCAGGTCATCAGCGGGTCGATGGCAGATGCGCAGCCGGTGTTCGACAAGATCCTCGAGAGTTGCCAGCGACTGTTCTCCAGCTCGCAGATGGGCATCGCGCTGATCGGCTACGACGGCCTGGTCCATCTCGGCGCGCATCGCGGCTCGGCCCGAGAGGTGCTGGAGAGGCACTACCCGCGACCGCCGGAGCACGAGCGGGAGAGCGACCGGTTCCTGGCGGACGTCGAGGTGATGCACATCCCTGACGTGATGGCCGAAAAATCGCACCTGCCTCCGTTCATGCGAGAGATCGCAGAGAAGGTCGGCAGCTACGCGATCATGATCGCGCCGCTGATGTGGGAAGGCCGCTCCATCGGTTCGATCCACGTCACCCGCCAACCCGTCGGCCGGTTCGCGGACAAGGAGATCAGGCTCCTGAAGACCTTCGCTGACCAGGCCGTCATCGCGATCCAGAACGCCGCGCTCTTCAAGCAGGCGCAGGAAGCGCGGGTGGCCGCCGAGGCCGCGAACGAAGCCAAGAGCGCCTTCCTCGCAACCATGAGCCACGAGATCCGTACGCCGATGAATGCTGTCATCGGCATGAGCGGGCTGTTGCTGGACACGCAACTCGACATCGAGCAGCAGGACTACGTCTCCACCATCCGCGAGTCGGGCGATGCGCTGCTGACCATCATCAACGACATCCTCGACTACTCGAAGATCGAGGCCGGCCGGATGGACATCGAGTCGCATCCCTTCGACCTGCGCGACTGCGTGGAGACCGCGCTCGATCTCGTGAGCGCACGCGCCACCGAGAAGGACCTCGACACCGCCTATGTGTTCGAAGGCGACGTGCCCGATGCGGTCAGCGGCGATCTTGCGCGGCTGCGACAAGTGCTGCTCAACTTGCTGAGCAATTCGGTGAAGTTCACCGAGCGCGGCGAGGTGGTCGTTTCCGTCAGCTCGGAGAAGCTGCCCAATCGCAATGTGCGACTGACCTTCGCGGTGCGCGACACCGGCATCGGGCTGTCGGAACAAGGCAAGAGCAGGTTGTTCCAGTCGTTCTCGCAGGCCGATTCGAGCACCACGCGCAAATACGGTGGTACAGGTCTGGGCTTGGCGATCAGCAAGCGGCTGGCCGAACTCATGGGCGGGACCATGTGGGTCGAGAGCGCCGGGCCGGGCACTGGCTCGACCTTCTTCTTCACCATCGAGGCGCCGGTCGCCGGCCTGCCACCGAGCCGTCGCCGCGACTTCCTCGGGGTGCAGCCCGAGATGGCGGGCAAGCGGCTCCTCATCGTGGACGACAACGCGACCAACCGCCGCGTGCTGTCGCTGCAGACCGCCAAGTGGGGCATGGATTCGCGCATGACTGCATCGCCGCTCGAAGCGCTTCAGTGGCTCGATGCCGGCGAACGATTCGACGTCGCGATCGTCGACATGCACATGCCGGAGATGGATGGGCTCGAGCTCGCGCAGCGCATCCGTGCAAAGCATGCCGCGTTGCCGCTCGTCCTCTTCAGTTCCATCGGTCGGCGCGAGACGGGCGATGGCCAATCGGTCTTCAGCGCCCATCTTTCCAAGCCGATCCACCAGTCACAGCTCTTCGACACGCTCGCCGGCCTGCTGGTGCGCGACCCATCGGCCCGGCCCGCGCCGACCGCGGCGCCGAAGCCGCAGCTCGATCCCTCGATGGGAGCGCGGCATCCGCTGCGCATCCTTCTCGCGGAGGACAACGCGGTCAACCAGAAGCTCGCGCTGCGCCTGCTGCAGCAGATGGGCTACCGCGCCGATCTCGCGTCCAACGGCATCGAGGCGGTGGAATCGGTGCAGCGGCAAGCCTACGATGTCGTGTTGATGGACGTACAGATGCCGGAACTCGACGGGCTCGATGCCGCGCGACAGATCTGCACGATGCTCGCCGCACCCGCGCGCCCGCGCATCGTCGCGATGACCGCGAATGCGATGCAGGGCGACCGCGAGATGTGCATGGCAGCGGGCATGGACGACTACCTCACCAAGCCGATCCGGGTGGACCGGCTCGTCGAGGCACTCAACAGCGTGCCCGCACGAAAGGACCGATGAAATGAGTGAAGCAATCATCGACCCCGCGACTTTTGCCGAACTGCAGGAGACCGCGGGTGCCGATTTCGTCAACGAACTGGTGCAGACCTTCATGGAAGAAGCGCCGGCGATGCTGCAGGAGCTGCGCGAGGCGCTTGCGGCCGGCAAGGCCGACGACTACCGGCGCGCGGCGCATTCGCTGAAATCGAACAGCCTGACTTTCGGCGCGCGCACGCTCGGCGCCATGGCCCGGGAGCAGGAGCTCGGCGGCCTGCCGCCGGACGGCGCTCCGGTGGACGCGTTGGCACAGGAATACGAGCGCGTCGCGGCGGCGCTCACGGAGCTCTGCCATGGTTGAACCGCGACATGCACCCGCCCGCCTGCTGGTCACGGACGACAACAAGGTCAATCGCCTGCTGATGACGCGCAGTCTCGAGCTGCAAGGCCACACGGTCGAGTGCGCGGAAAACGGACGCGTCGCGCTCGAATTCCTGCGCCGGGACTCGTTCGACCTGATGCTGCTCGACATGGAAATGCCCGAGATGAACGGCTTCCAGGTGCTGGAGCAGCTCAGCGACGACCCCAAGTTGCGCGATCTGCCGGTAATCGTCACTTCATCGCTCGAAGGCGTTTCGAACATTGCGCGCTGCATCGAGCTGGGCGCCGAAGACTATCTGCACAAGCCGGTCAACCCGGTGCTGCTCAAGGCGCGCATCGATTCGAGCCTGGAGAAGAAGCGGCTGCGCGATCAGCAGAAGGAAATGGTGCGCCGCTTCGCGACTTCCGAAGTCGCGCAGGACCTGCAGCAGTCCGGCTTCGCGCTCGGCGGGCGGCGTGTGCACGCGACGGTGATGTTCTGCGACATCCGCGGCTTCACGGCGCTGGTCGAATCGCAGCCGCCGGAAGAAACGATCGAACTGCTCAACACCTACTACACGCTGATGTTCGATGCGATCAACGGCCACGGCGGTGTGGTGAACCAGATGATCGGCGACGGGCTGATGGCGATCTTCGGTGCACCGCTGCCGCTGGAGGATCACAGCGCCGCGGCCGTCTACGCCGCGCTCGACATGATGGAGATGATCGAGCTGCTGAACGTGGAGCGCGTCGCCGCGAAGAAGACTCCGCTACGCATCGGCGTGGGCATCGCCACCGGCGAGATGGTCGCCGGCTATACGGGCACGCATCAGCGCGCCACCTACACCTGCATCGGCGACACGGTCAACCTCGCAGCGCGGCTTGAGGAACACACGAAAGTCGCCAAGCGCGGGATCCTGATCGACCCCGCGACCTGCGCGGAAATCGAGGGCCGTGTCGAAGTCGAGGCGCTCGGCCCGGCGCAGTTCAGGGGCAAGTCGGCGCCGGTGGAAGTGCACGCGGTCGCCGG
Source organism: Variovorax sp. Sphag1AA (assembly GCF_014192575.1). Taxonomy (GTDB): domain Bacteria; phylum Pseudomonadota; class Gammaproteobacteria; order Burkholderiales; family Burkholderiaceae_C; genus Variovorax. The sequence goes on from NZ_JACHYC010000009.1 coordinate 127,316, forward strand.
CCCTGCCGCGACCTAGGCCTTCCCGACCACCCGGTCGATCCAGGCCAGCAGCACCGCGACGACTTCCTCGCGATTGGTTTCGTTCAGCGTCTCGTGCCGCGCGCCGCCGAAGACGTGGGCCGACACGTCGCGCAGCCCGGCTTCGCGGTAGCGCCGCACCAGCGGATAGAACCACTCGCCCTTGTGGCTCACCGGGTCCTGGTCGCCGATGAACAGATAGAGCGGCAGTTCGGGCCGGATGTGCTCGCGCATGACGGGCGGCGTGAGATCGCCGATGTGCGCGAACATCGAGCCCATGCCCTCGGGCGTCACAGTGAAACCGCACAGCGGGTCGTTGATGTAGGCGTCGACCTGTGCGTGGTCGCGGCTCAGCCAGTCGAAGGACGTGCGCACATCGGGCAGGGCGGCGTTCATGTCCTCGAGGCGGAAACCGGATTGCAGCGCAGCACCCAGCAGGTCGAGTGCGGTGGTGCCGGAGAGCGCGGCGCCAGCCAGCATTCCGCTGTACTTGAGGAGGTAGTACTGCGCCGCGAAGGAGCCCATGCTGTGGCCGAGCAGGATCAACGGCAGGCCCGGATGCCTGCCGCGCGCGTGGCGGCTCAGTACGGCCATGTCGTCCACCAGCCCCTCGAAGCCGCGCGGTCCGAAGTTGCCAAGCTGGCCGAGCGACTGCGCCAGCCGGCCATGACCACGATGCTCGTTGGCATAGACCGCGCAGCCGGCCTGCGTCAGCGCATCGGCGAGCGGCCTGTAGCGCAGCGCGTGCTCGCCCATGCCGTGCGCGATCTGCACGATGGCGCGCTCACGCGATGGGTCCTGAGCTTGCCAGCGGTGGGCTTCTATGGCCTGTGCGTCGGTTCCGGTGAGTTCGAAGTGCGTTTCCGTGCTTTGCATCTGTGGTCGTCTCCCGTTCTTGAAGATCACAGCCTACCGCTTGCAGATGCCGAGCACCATCTCCTGTTCGGTACATGGGCGCGTCCTCGGAGGAGGATTCGAGGTGTACGACTGCGCGGCCGCAGCCTGGCCCGCGATGCAGGTGCGCATGCGCTTTTCCATCGGGCCGTAGTAGCGCCAGCCCTGCCGCAGCGGCGGCAGTTCGAGGCGAACCTGCTTCCACTTGGGATGGCCGTTGGCCTGGAGCTTGTCGAAGTTCGCGCACAGCGAGTCGGCAAATCGCACGAGGTTGCCGACCGTCGACTGCAGTCCGTAGTCGTAAGTGACGAGGTAGGCCTTCACCGTCAGCGTCGGCACGTCCTCGGTGAGCCAGCTGGGGTAGCTGGAAGTGCGGATCGTCGCCGGGAAGTAGGTCTTCATCGCGCGCGCCGATTCGGTGGCCTTCTCGTCGAGCTTGAGGATCTTGATGTACTTGCGCGCTTCGGGCTTCATGTCGGAAAAGAGCTTCGCAGGCTGCCCGGCGACGATGATCGCGACGTCGATGCTCTTCTCGACGGTGAGCTGCGCGAGCGCCTCCTCGTTGGTGAGGTATTGCGCGCTGGCCGCCGGAATGGGTTCGTCGAACATGAGCTGGTAGAGCGTGCGCGAACTCAACGCGGTGCCGCTGCCGATGGGGCCGACGCCGATCTTCTTGTTCTTGATCTCGTGGATGTATTCCAACGGCGCATCGGCGCGCGCGACGAAATAGATCTCCTCGTCATAGAGCGGCATGATCAGCCGCAGCGGTCGGATGATGTTGCCCGCATCGGGATTACCGGCCTTCGCTTCGTCGAGGAAGGCCTGGTACACGTCTGACTGCACCAGCGCCAGCTTCACGCCAGGCTCGAAGCGCATGCGCGAGATGTTCTCGGCCGAACCCTTGGACTCCAGCACCTCGAGCTCGATGCCTGCCGGCTCGGCGACGTACTTGGCGAGATCGCGGCCGATCTGGATGTAGGTGCCGGCCTTCGACGCGGTGACGATCTTGTATTGCGCCCTGGGCTGCTGCGCGGCGGCAAAGGGCAGAAGGGCGATCAGGATCAGCCCGGTCAGTATGGATCTGAGTGGCATGTCGGCTCCTTCGGGGTTGGTGATCGTTGGCGCTGCGGCGGCACCTCATGGCGCCTTGCCGGCATCCGTTGAACACAGGGACAGCGCGGCGAGGGCTTCGTTGCACTGCCCTTCCTTCGCCTGCGCGGGCGCGCTGTTCCTGGTCGTAGCAACCGGCGCTGCAGCCGCGGGGACCTGTGCCGCCTTCGTCGCCTCCACGGCCGGCGGTTCGCGGGACTCCGGCACGCCGATCGCCTGCGACGCCCTTTTCGCGGCGTCGCGAAGCTGTTCGCGCCGGGTTTCCTGCTCCTGCATGCGCCGGTCCAGTTCCTCGCGCAGCGGCTGCAGGGTCGGGTTGTCCGAATAGTCGGCGTCCAGCGAATCGAGCGTGCGCTCAGCGGTGCTCAGATCGCCGCGGCCGAGGGCCGCGCGCACCTGCGCGATGTCGGACTGGAAGGCGCGCGCCTTGCCGGGCTCGGTGCGTTTGTCGAAGTAGAAGTAGTCGAGCGCCAGCGTGAACGCGAACAGCACCACCGCCGCCACGAGGCTGATGGCCAGTCCGCCGATCCAGCGCATCGGCCGTGAGCGCTCGGGTTCTTCCTGCTGCCAGAAGCTGTCCGGCGTGGTGTAGGCGGGCCGGGCCGGGCGCAGCGCGATCGGCACTGCGGGCGCCGCGACGACCGCGCGTCCGGCGGAGGCCTTCTGTCGCGCACGCCTCGGCATGATCAGTGTCTGATCGTCGTCGAGCGGTGGCAGCGTATCGGGGCTTTCGAACTCCGAGAGGGCATGCAGACCCTCCACCTCCTCGGTGGGCGCGCCCTGGTCGTAGCTGCAGAACGGGCAGATCCGTTCCTGCGGATGCAGCAGCGCCGCACAGTGCTTGCAGGGCACCGAGAAAGCGGGCGGGTCCGAATGGGCCGAAGTCGACATGGCTCCCTAAGACGTCTGGTGATTACCGTCTAAACCGTGGTTGGATCAAACCATGACGGACCGTGCGGATTTGTTTCAAGTTGAAAACCCGCTTGCAACTCAGCCTTGCACCAAAGTGCCATAGACCGTCCAGGGGCGATTTAGTACGTTGGCGTTTTTGGACCGTCTTCCACGTCATCGAAAGGAACGCGCTACATGAGGGGCCTGGCTGCTCGCTGCAGGAATGCCTTCGTTCTGTTGCTTGCAGCCGGCGCGCTCTCCCAGCCGGCGCGCGCCTTCATGGAAGGCTTCATCGACCAGCAGGACGGGCACCTCGACATCTCGGACTGGATGATCGATCGCAAGGGCTTCCTGCCGGTGCCGATCGTCATCACCGAACCCGCCGTGGGCTATGGCGGTGGGGTGGCGCTGATGTTCGTGCGCAATTCGCTCGGAGAGAGCGCCGAGCGCGCCAAGGAAACCGGGCACATGACGCCGCCGGACATCTTCGTGCTCGGCGGCGCCGCGACCGAGAACGGCACCAAGGCCGCCTTCGCCGGCGGCATGATGACCTTCCTGGACGACCGCTGGCGCTATCGCGGCGGTGTCGGCCGCGCGGACGTGAACCTGGCTTTCTACGGCATCGGCGGCAGCGGGCTCGGTGGCGATGCGCGCAGCATCGACTACTCGCTGGACGGCTGGATGTCGATGCAGCAGGTGCTCCGGCGCATCGGCGACAGCGACAACTGGCTGGGCGCGCGCTGGATCTTCCTGGACCTGGGCAGCAAGCTCGACCTCAGCCAGGACCCGCGCTCGGGCTTGTCACCCGATCAGACGACGCGTAAGACCTCGGGGCTCGGATTGACCCTGGAGCACGATTCGCGCGACAACATCTTCACGCCGTCCAAAGGTTGGACCGGCGCTTTCGACGCGACCTTCTACGACCCCGACTGGGGCAGCGACACGCGCTTCCAGAGCTATCGGGCGCACGTGTTCGCCTACTTGCCGATCGACAAGAGCCTGGTGCTCGCCGGCCGGCTCGACGGCCGCAGCGTGAGCGGCCGGGTGCCCTTCTACATGCTGCCCTTCATCGACATGCGCGGCATTCCGGCGGCGCGCTACCAGGACGACCATACGGCGGTGATCGAGACCGAGCTGCGCTGGTCATTCACGCCGCGCTGGGCGGCGGTCGGCTTCATCGGCGCGGGGCGCGCGTGGGGGAAATCGACCGACTTCGGCGACGCAACGACGGCGGTGAGCAGGGGCGTGGGCTTTCGCTACCTGATCGCGCGCCGGCTCGGACTTTGGGTGGGCATGGACTACGCCAAGGGGCCGGAAAGCGGAACCTGGTACATCCAGGTGGGCAACGCATGGCGTTGATGGGGCGCCGGGGGCGCTTGCTGCTGCCCTTGTCATGCTGCCATGATGCCCCGAACCCCTGGGCGGGTGCATGCAGATGGCTGCGCGCATCGCTTGGTCCACCGCCTCGGTCGAGGCAAAGTCTGCGAGCTTGACGACTTCAAGACCTTGGAAGTTGTCACGCTCGCTGGTGACGCCCACAAAGGCGACCCCGGCCTCTCGCGCGGCGTCCAGGTCGCCCAGCGAATCGCCGAAGAAGACGACTTCTTGATGACCTCTGGCAACGAACTCGAGCACACCCTCGACGACCGGCGCGACAGCGAGCGAGGCTTCGAGGCTCTTCGCATACTGCGCAAGGTACTGAGCGAGTCGTTCCGGCGTAGCCTCCAATCCGATGATGGTTTCGAGTATCGCAACCAGTTTGTCGCGGCGGTGGCCTCGCAGCGCCCTATTCCGTTGTCAGTTTGCAGGTGCTCCCATCGGCCTGAGGGCACGGCTCCGGGGTTGCTACTCTGCGGGGCCGCCACGAATCACGGCCGCCGAACGCTGGATCTGCGCAGCCATCAGCCGCTGCATGCGCGTTGGTGGCTCCCGGTGCACGACAAGGTCGATGACCCAGCCGACCGTCACCAGGACAGCCAGTGCGCCGAGGCTGAAGATCTCTGATTCCATTGCGCGCTCCTGAGTCGTGAAGGCGCTACTTTGCGAGGCGCAGTCCGGCTTGTGAATCCTCCAAACGGACGGCGCGGTCTGTGACGCAGTTACCTTTTTTGCCAGCGATCGTGTGCTATGGGCTCTTGCAGCCGGTTGCTCGTGTTTACGCGATCTTTGCAATCACTCCGTGCACGAGGCTTCTTGCGAGGGCGTTTTATTGGCACGGGGCGCAACTTGCCTCGAACAGGAGATTTCAAACATGCGCCCCAATCGCTCTTCGTTGGTCAAACTGGCTGCTGCCGGCTTCGTAGCCGTGTCGGCGCTTACTGTCGCCGTCTCCGCAAGCGCTGGAACAAGCTGGTCAGTCGGTATCGCAGCGCCGGGCGTGGCGATCGGCGTATCCGAGCCTGCACCTCCCGTCTACTACAGGCCAGCGCCGGTCTATTCGCCCCCGGCCCCCGTGTACTACCAACCCCCGCCGGTGTACTACCACCCTGCCCCGCCCGTGGCCTATGTACCAGGCCGCGGGTACTACGGGCCTGCGTACCGCTCAGAAGGGCGTGGGTTCTATCGTGCCGAGTGGGATGGTGGTCGTCGCTGGGATCGCCGTGATGGGTATCGTCGTGACTGGGAACATGAGCGGCACGAGGGTCGCCGTGGTTGGGGCGATCGCGACTGACCATGTGGCGCAAGAGTGCGCTGGAGTACCTGGACTCTGGCGACGATCCGCGAACAGACGCACCTGAACTGCGAGCCTAGTTCTTCTCCGTTCGCCCGAAGCGATCCACTGTTGCGCCGGCCACGCTGACAAATTTGTCACTCGGTGCAGTAGCAGGCCGCAGGTTCCGCTTGAAATATGAATGACTAAGCATTCGTTTTTGCCTTCTGATGAAGAGGCATACGAAGTGCTGCGGTTGAGCAATCGATGAGCCGATCGTTGCCATCGACCCGAACGGAAAAAAGCGGAATCTGCAGATGACTAGTTGGAGTTCAAGCGCGCGAGCGGCACGTCGACCAATCACATCGCTCGGAATGGTCCCGCAATGAGGGTCGCGACACTCTTGTGGAATCACGATGCGATGGCACACATCTCTCACGCATTGGTTGCTCAGGGCATCGAGGCTGAGGCCTTCAGGGACTCCGGATCATTCATCGCCGCTCACGCCTCGAATGCGTTTGCGGCGATCTTGATCGAGGATTCGGAGACGCACATTGCCGAGTGCCTGGCGGAGTTGCGCCAACAGCTGACGGCACAAACGGCGATCATCGTGATTGGCGCGGGTGGCGCCGCCAGAATCTCGCGCGCCCTGCTGATGGGTGCTGATGACTATGCAATCAGCTGCGAGCCCATGTCGCACCATCTGGTCCAGCGCGCGATTGCGCGCATCAGCGTCAAGCTTCGCGCATCGCAGAGCCCCGCATTGAAGATCGGCGCCTACACCCTCGATCTCGCGAATGGCGTCCTGCGTTCGCATCGCCGGAACGAACGTCTGACCTCGCGCGAGTTGACGCTGACGCGCGTTCTCTTCGAGCGATGCAATCAGCTCGTGGCGACCGAAGAGCTTTGCCAGGCTCTATGCGGTCGCATCGACGACACCGCCGAGCGCGCGGTGAAGCAACACGCCTACGAACTACGCAGAAAACTTCAGCGCGTCGTGCCGACGCACGGCGAATCGCTGCGCATCGAAACGGTGTACGGCAAGGGCTATCGCCTGAGCTGGTAGCGGCTTTCGTTTTTTGCCAGGCGGGTGACAAATCGTGTCAGGCGCGCGACGTCTTCCATGGCGTCAAGGACCTGGCATGAAGACTGCGCAATTCATCCACGACGTCTGCCATGAACTTCCCTGAAGTTCATGCGCAACAACTTATTCAAGACGCGAGGAGAAGAATTGTGGACGGGAAGAATCTAGGCGCCGTGCTGATTGCCGCGGCCGTATTGAGCGCTTGCGGCGGAGGTGGTGGGTCCAAGTCCGGGGTGATTGGGGCTACCGCGACATCCCCCGCAGTCACGACGCCTTCTGCTTCGCAAGCAGATGGCACTGCGGGCGAACCGGAGAACATCGGCACCCAGATCGACATGCCCAACCCCGTGCCGCCATCGCCGGCACTGCCACCGACGCAGCCCGTGTCGGTCGACGCAAGCCTGGGTATCACGAGCTTCTATCCGCTGTACGCAGCAGGCTCGCCGGTCACGGAGCAAATCCAGTACCGCGAGACCGATGGAACGCTCGTAACGCTGATGGGGATGCGCCCAACCGAACGACATGCGCGCGAGCGGGGTGAGGATTGGACCGCGCCCGACCAAGGGCCGGGCCGCTATCTCACCTTTCCATCGGCCTACTTCCAGAACCGCACTTACGGCATCGAGATTCGCGACCATGTGCCGGCAGGGAAGCAACTCATCGAGATGTTCCTGATCGTCAACGACGGAACCTTCGACGGCACGACCTTCAGCCTCTTTCGCAACAGCAACGACGAAAACGTGCGCGACTACGGCTGGGCACTCAACACGGGCTTCAACAATCCGGCCATGGGTGGCAAGCCGATCTGCACGGCGGGCAGCCGCGACTGCAAGATCGACTTCGATTCGTACTGGGACGTGCCCAAGGGCCAGCCGCACCGCGCGCTCAAGATGGGTGACGTGATCGAGCTGTCGCCCGCCGAGCGCCTGGAGCGCTTCGGCGACGGCATGCATGCCGGGGAACCCGTGTCCGACAGCCTCAAGGGCAAGGCCGTGGTCGATGGCGCCGGCAGCCGCTACTACTCGTTCGAACAGCTCTACGTCGTGGGTCAGGGCCTGGTGCCGTGGTACGGCGTCGCACCGCGCCTCAACTCCGCGCCGCTGCCCGAGGAAACGCTGCTCGGAGGGACGGCGAGTCTGTCGTACAACTACTCGGAAGAGCCGATGCGCGTCTTCCAGCAGATGTCCAACAACATCGGCATCGTCAACGCCAAGCGCTTCGTGCAGGGCCGGCGCCTGTTTCATACATCCTTCCTGGACGGCAAGCATTCCGAGCACCCTGACGACAACCCGGTGTTCGCGGCGCACGTGAACCAGCTCGGTCCGCGCTTCAATCAGGAACGCTGCATCGCGTGTCACACGCTCAACGGCCGCAGCATCGTCCCGGGCATCGGCACGCGTCTGGACTCGATGGCCGTGCTCACCGCCGCAGCCGCGTCGACCGGCGCCAATCCCCTGCCCGACGCGACCTACGGCGTGAACGTGCAGCAGCGCAGCCGCGATGCGAGCGCCACGGACCTGTCCGTGAGCGTGCAGTCGTACGACACCACGCTCTACACGCTGCCCGACGGCGAAAAGGTTGAACTGAGGAAGCCGGTCTATGCCTTCAAGGGACCCGTGCCCGCGAAGTACTCGGTGCGGCAAGCGGCGCAGGTCGTGGGCATGGGTCTGATCGAGGCGATCGACGAATCGACCATCCTCGCGCTGGCCGACCCGACCGATCGCGACGGTGACGGCGTGAAGGGCGTCCCCAACTGGGTGGCCGATCCGGAGACGGGGAAATTCCATCTGGGCCGCTATGGCTGGAAGGCCTCGAAGGCCACGCTGCGCCAGCAGATCGGCGATGCGTTGATGAAGGACATGGGCGTCACAAGCGCGGTGTTCCCATCGCGCGACTGCCAACGGCTCGGCCCCGATTGCCGCAATGCGGCAGCGGGCACGTCGATCTCCGCATCGGAGCTGGAGCGCCTGTCAGACTATCTTTCGCTACTGGCGGTGCCGGCGCAACGCAGCCTTCGCAGCGGCTTCCCGGCCGACACGCGCGTCTCGCCGGAGCACGACGTCAACCCCACGCAGATCAGCCGTGGCAGCGCCTTGTTCGCGCAAGCGCGATGCGTGGCCTGCCACACGCCGCAGATGAAGACCGGTGCGAACCATCCCTTTGCCGAGCTGCGCAACCAGACGATCCACCCCTACTCCAACCTGCTGCTGCACGACATGGGTCCGGGCCTTACAGACACCCTCGCCGAAGGCAAGGCGACCGCCAGCATGTGGCGAACGGCACCGCTCTGGGGACTGGGGTCGTTGAAGTACGTGCAGGGCAACGCGGACAGCGTCCACTACCTGCACGACGGCCGGGCGCGGACGTTGATGGAAGCCATCCTGTGGCATGGCGGCGAAGCCGCAGCGAGCCGCGGCAAGTTCGAAGCGATGTCCAAGGAGGAGCGGGACGCCGTGATCGAATTCCTGAGTTCCTTGTGATGGCTGCCGTCATGAAGAAGCTTCGCGTGAATCGCCTGGATCGCGTGCCGTCGGACGATCGTCGGCGCCTGCTCGCCGCGGGTCTCGCAACCTTGGCCACGGCTGGTCTCGCAGCCTGCGGCGGCGGCGGTGGTGGTGGTGCCGGCACTGCTGCAATCGCCGGCGCCGCCAATGCAGGTGGCAACGCTCCTGCTTCCTCAGCACCGGACTCCAGCAACCCCACCGCACAGCCTTCATCGGGCAGCAGCGTCGCAAGTCCCAGCAAGAGCACGAAGCGCGGCGTCGCCTACGACATTGCGACGGAGCAAGACATGGCTGCGCTCGCGCCCGGGGTCAGCTGGTGGTACGACTGGGGCCTGCGGCCGAATGGAGGCGCCCCTTCGGACCACACCACGCGCTTCGGCATGGACTTCGTTCCCATGCTGTGGGGCGACTTCGACGACGCGCAGGCACTCGCCTATCTGCAGTCGCACCCGGAGGTACGGCACCTGCTGCTGCTCAACGAGCCCAACCTCACCGACCAGGCCAACCTCACGCCGCCGCAAGCCGCGCAACTCTGGCCGCGCTACGAGGCGATCGCCGCGCAGACAGGCGTGCAACTTGTCGGACCCGCGATGACCTGGGGCACGATGCCCGGCTTTGCCGATCCGGTCGTATGGCTCGATGCGTTCTACGCCGCCTACCGCGGAGCCAACGGCAACCGCGATCCGCGTATCGACTACCTGGCCTTCCATTGGTACGACTACGGCCTCAAAGACCAGCTCGATCGCCTGAAGAAGTACGGCAAACCGTTCTGGGTTACCGAATTCGCGAACTGGCACAACGGCGACGGCAATGCCCAGATCGACACGGTGGACAAGCAGATGGCACAGATGACCGAGATGGTCGCGGTCTGTGAAGGGCGCGCGGACGTCTTCCGCTATGCATGGTTCACGGGCCGATGGACACAAGGCGGTGATCCGCACCACACGAGCCTGCTCGCGGCGAATGGTCAACTCACACCACTTGGCAGCCACTACCTGCAATTGCCGTAACCTAGCCCACGCCGCGCTACTGGTGGCCCGCTGGCGTTCACACGCGTACACTCGTGGCGGTCCCGTCCTCATGATCCCGGCAACAGGAGCGACGGCGCGCGATCTGGGGTTGGTCTTGCCGAAGGAGATCTTGCTTCGAGCTACGCGCGTCATTGATTGAAGCTCACTGAAACGGAGGTCCCGCATGGCCCAGCATGCAATCACCGCTGTTCACTACGACGGCGACAAGATCGATTTCGTGGCTGTTCATCCGGTTGCCGACAAGCAGCTCGGTTCGAATGAACTCGCATTGGGAGCGGCAAGACGGATCAGCATTCAGGAATGCATCGATCTCCTTGCCTCCGGTGAGGAAGTCAGCGCTGCGCGGCGCACCGAGAGTCACGTCTGGGAAGTGGTCTGCGATGTTCACCTCTTGCCCGGCGGACGCGACATCACAGGCGTCGACATTCTTGATCGGCCCAACGATGCCTTGCGCAGCCTGCCGACCTGGGGCTAACGGCTGGTCGACATAGCCGCATCCATTGGAATCCGCTGCTGCGCTGCCCTGTACGCCACCGGCTCGGCGATACCCAGCCGCTTGCGCGCGTCGTCGAGAGGTTCGTGCAGCAGGGCCTCATAGTCCTCGCCCAGCAACCACGCCGCGTTGCGCCCATTTCGCCAGCCTTCGATCACGGCGCGGACGAAGGCAGTGCTGCGAGTCACGCGCAGGCTCTTCAGCGCCGAGGCGAACGCGATGAAGGCCCAGCCGAGGCCACCTGTCTGCGCATAGCTGAACGCAACCAGGCTGGCTTCGCCGAGGGTTTCGTCGGCCTTGTAGCCGGTCAGGACGTGCCAGATGTCGTGGACGTCCCGGATTCGCCTGCCCATCCAGGCATAGGGGTGTTCGACCAGTGGTTCGCGGTCGAAATTCGAGATCTCGGCCAGGCCGGCAGCCGAGTAGCCCGTCGATTCGAGGAACGAGCGATAGGCGGCCCCAACGGTGCCAGGCTCGAAGCTCGCGATGAATGCCAGGTCGGAGAAACGCTCGGTCAACTCGACGCGGCGATAGGCAGTTTTCGGGCCATTGGGCGTCAGCATCAACCGGTCGAAATTCTTATGTGCCGCCCCTCCATTGAGCGAGCGCATGATGATGAACACCTGCGTCGTGTCGTCGCTGTTCGCAAGCAGTTTGCGCATCGCTCGGAATGCGGTCGGAAGATCGCGTTGATACATGGAAGTCGAACCGGCCATGAAAGCTCTCCTTTGTTGGCAACGTCGCCCCTACGAGCGGCGCTGCCTGGGTCTATTCAAGGGGCCGATGATTGCGGCAAGCCAATTGAGACAATGTCGTCTGCCCGACATAAAGCAGCGAAAGATGCCGTGCCGAAGCTCCTGAACCCCGCACAACGCCTGACGGCACTCGAATCGAGCGCCTGGTTTGCTGGCCTTCCGATCGAGTTGAAGACCTGGCTCGCAGAGAACACGACTCCGTTGTCGTTCGCCGCCGGCCAGCGCCTGTTCGGGCCAGGGGACGCGCCCGACGGAATCTGCTTCGTGGTCGAGGGCGCGGTGCGGGTTGCGACGACCACCTCGGACGGCAGGGAGGCATTGCTCGCATTTGCCGAAACCCCGCAATGGTTCGGAGAGCTCGCGCTTTTCGACGGTGCCGCGCGAAGTCACGAAGGTTGGGCACAGAGCGACTGCGTGCTGCTGCGCGTTCCGCAGCGCTCGTTGGTTGAGTTTCTCGAACGACATCCTGTGCACTGGAAGGCCTTTGGGCAGCTGCTTGCGCAGAAGCTGCGACTTGCATTCCGCGCCATCGAAGACGCAACGCTGCTGGCACCGCCGGTGCGGCTGGCGCACCGAATTCTTGCGATCGCCCATGGCTACAGCGACTGGAACGGCCCCAGCAAGCGCGTCATCAACGTGCAACAGGACCATCTTGGAGCGATGCTTGGCCTGTCGCGGCAGACGGTGAATCAGATCCTGAAGGACTTCGAAGCCAGAGGCTTCCTGCGTCGGACGCGCGGCTCCATCGAGATTTTGGATCTGGAGCGGTTCAAGCGATTTGCGGCCGAAGAGTAGTAGCTCTGCTCAGTTGCAGTAGATGAACTTTCCGTTGGTCTGGCAAAGCTTTCCTGCTGGGCTGACAAAGCGAGATCCGTCACCGGTACTGTTGTACAGGTTGCCCTGGCTGTCCCAGCACCCACCAGCATTGCAATTGCTCAACGGCACTGGGGACGGGGATGGTGGCAGTGCAGGTTGCCGCGCCTGTTCTTGCTCTTGCACGCGCCGACCAACGGCTGCCCCACTACCGTCGGATGGGGGGCCAATCTGGATCGGCGGGACTGCGATCGGAGACCCGCCACCTGTCAACGGCACCGGAGCCTGGGCCGTAGCGTCGGAGATGGCCAGTGCGAGGACAACGAAGACGACCAGTCGATTCACTTTCGAGCCACCTTTCAAGAGCCGGCGATGCGCCTCGGCCGAGGTCGTACCCTGAACTGAGGCCTAGTCCGGAACGAACTTTGCCTTGAATCTTGCAATGTCGTCCGCCTGTTCCAGCGTCACGAGTTGACCCATCTTGCCGTCGGAGAGTCGGCAGGCAGCGAATAGGCTGTAGCGGCCCTTCAGGTCATAGCTCGGGAGGTCAATCAACGCGTACGGCTGGGGCACGAACACTTGATGTTCGAACACGACCCGATGCACGTTGCGTGGCGAGGGGAAGAGCTTGTAGTCGGTGGTCTCGAAGGACCTTGCAGTGGCCATCGCACAATTCTCGCTCGGGTTGCCTGTGGCTTCCACAGGCATTTCCTGCCGGACCGCGGAACCTGTGTGTTGCTAACATCGATCGACTACCGATGGAAGCGCAAACAACGCATGCCGAATGACGAGCCGAAAAAGGCGGTGCTCTGCGCCGCATGTGCCGGAATCCAGCGCAACTGGCGCCGCGCGCCCGGGCATGCCGAACTAGTTCAGCAGTCCAGTCGCAAGGCAGAGCGCAGCGATGGTGACAGCGGCAGTCACACAGTCACCGTCACCACCTACCGCTGCGACGCCTGCGGTACGCGGTGGGACTACGAAAACGACAGGACGAACCAACAAGCCGGGTGGTCAGTTGTGGGTCAGTAGGCTCTCCGCACGCTTCTTCGTCGACTATCCCGCGAGTCCCACGTACACATTCTGCACGTCGTCGTTCGAATCGATGGCGGCCAGGAAGCTCTCGACCTCCTCGAGTGCCTCGGCGCCGAGGCTGGCTGGATCGATCGGGTTCTTGGCCTTGTAGCCGAGCTTCGCCGATAGCACCGAGAAACCCTGCGCCGGCAGCGCGCGGCTGACCAGGTCGAGATCGACGGGGTCGGTCAGGAAGATCGTGACCCCCTCTTCGCCGTGCTCGAAATCCTGGGCGCCGGCCTCGATGGCGGCCAGTTCCGGGTCGGCCCCCGCTTGCTGCGGTTCGGCCTCGATCATGCCGAGGTGGTCGAAATCCCAGGCGACCGACCCTGAGGCGCCCAGCTGGCCCTTGCGGAAAAGCACCCGCATCTCCGAAGCGGTGCGGTTCACGTTGTCGGTCAGGCATTCGACCATCACCGGCACCCGGTGCGGCGCGAAGCCCTCGTAGACCACGTGGTCGAAATGCACCGACTCGCCGGTCAGGCCGGCGCCCTTCTTGATAGCCCGCTCCAGGGTGTCTTTGGGCATGGAGACTTTGCGCGCCTGCTCAACCACCAGCCGCAGCCGCGCATTCGATGCCGGATCGGCCCCGCTGCGAGCGGCGATCATGATTTCCTTCGCCAGCTTGCCGAACAACCGCCCCTTGGCGTTGGCCGCCAGGTCCTTGTGCTTGGCTTTCCATTGCGCACCCATGTGTGATATTCCGTGAATCTCGGCTTTGCCGCGGGACAAGGATTTTGCCGCAGGCCTGAAGGACCGCAGACATGCCCTGTGGACCGCCGCTTCGCCGCAATAGCAGACAATCAGTGCCGCTCCTACACGACCCCTTCGGGCCCTAACAGACGTTGAATCCGGCATGTACCTCAACGCCACACTGCGTCAGCTGATCGCCGAAAGGCTCGGACGCTTCGATCAGCGTAGCCTCAGCGCGCCCGATTCGCGTCGAGCCGCCGTGGCGCTGGCTCTCGTCGAGGAAGGCACGGGCGCAATGCTGCCCGGCATCGATGCCCCCACCACTTGGAGTCGCAGCGCAGCAGTGCTATTGACGCGGCGATCGGAGCTACTGCGCCACCACCCTGGCCAGTGGGCGCTTCCGGGCGGAAGCATCGACGACAACGAGTCTCCGGAGCGGGCCGCGTTGCGAGAACTGCACGAGGAAGTGGGCCTGAGCTTGGAGGAAAGCGCCATCCTGGGTCGCCTGGACGATTTCGTCACCCGCTCTGGATTCGCAATTACGCCCGTGGTGGTGTGGGCAGGCGAGGCACGCGAGCTCGAGCCCAGCGCCTGCGAAGTCGCGAGCATCCATCGCATCCCTGTGAGCGAGTTCATGCGTGCAGACGCACCATTGCTCGATTCGATTGAGGACAGCGAACAGCCTGTTCTGCGGATGCCCGTTGGTCGGACCTGGATCGCCGCTCCGACGGCGGCATTCATGTATCAGTTTCGGGAGGTCTGCATCGCCGGACGAGCTACGCGCGTTGCGCATTTCGAGCAACCGATCTTTGCGCGACAGTAGTCTCCGAGCGCATTCGGTCAATCGCAGCAACGGCGTACGTCGCAGAGTTGCTTCAGCTACGTAGTGGGCTGTGCTGCGGGTCGGCGCCGTTGCTCTGAGCGAGTGAGCCGACCCACCAGCGCGTTGGCCTGCACAATCCCAACCGCTGCGACGCCTATCGGGCTTGCAGCACTTGAACCTGAAGGAGCCTCACGATGCATTCCGACGACTTCGATAGCCCCTCGGTGACCAAGCTGCGCGAGGACTTGGCGCTGGCCCTCCGTGCCGCCGCCCACCATGGCCTCGCCGAAGGCGTCTGCAACCACTTCAGCGTGGAACTGCCAGACAGCAGCGGTCGCTTCCTGCTCAACCCGCGTGGCCTGCTGTGGTCCGAGGTGCAGGCCGACGACGTGGTGATGGTGGACACCCACGGCGAACGCTTGGCGGGCCGCCATGCGGTGGAGCCGACCGCCATGTTCATCCACGCCGCCATCCATCGCCTGTGTGGCAAGGCTGTGGTGTTGCACACCCACATGCCCTACTCGACAGCGCTGACGCTAACCGAGGACGGCATGCTGGACAGCTGCCTGTCGCAGAACGCCATGCGCTTTCATGGCCGCGTAGCGTTGGACCCCGAGTACAACGGCCTTGCGCTCGACAACGCCGAGGGCGAGCGTATCGCTCGCGCCATGCAGGGCGCCGACGTGGCCTTCCTGGCCAACCATGGCGTGGTGGTCTGCGGCGAGCGCATCGACTACGCCTACGACGATCTCTACTACCTTGAGCGCGCCTGCATGGCGCAAGTGCTCGCTCAGTCCACGGGCCGCCCGCTGCGCCGCGCCGATTCCGAACTGGTCGCGCGAGTCTGCGAGCAGACGCTGGGCGAGCGCCTGCAGTCCGAACTGTTCTTTGCGGCCTTGCGACGCCAGCTTTGACACCAACGCAACCTACGGCGTCGACAGCGAGGTGTCGGTCACGCCAGGAGCCGCGCAGGGGCGCAGGCTCAGGAACTCGCGCTCGCGGTATCGGTGCCTTGCGG
Source organism: Variovorax sp. Sphag1AA (assembly GCF_014192575.1). Lineage (GTDB taxonomy): Bacteria > Pseudomonadota > Gammaproteobacteria > Burkholderiales > Burkholderiaceae_C > Variovorax. The sequence continues at coordinate 143,164 of NZ_JACHYC010000009.1, forward strand.
CCACTCGAACACGCTCTTGGCCGATGTGCCCGGACCCTGGATCGAGACCTCACGTTGGATTTTCTGGCCCCCCAACACGGCTTCCACCGTGTAGCGTCCAGGCTCGAGACGCGCCACCAGGTAGGGGCCTGCAGAATGGATCTGGTCGAGAACCACATTGCCCTGAGCGTCGCGCACCGTGAGAACCACGTCGGCAGCAAAGTCAGCGCTCTTCCCGTCCTTGACCGCAAACTCGAAGACAGCCGGCCAGCGAGGTTCGACGATGCGCATCAACTCCGCTTCGTCCGAGCCGATACCGCCGCTCATGTATTCGATGCCGTGATCCACGTGGATCGGCGGATTGAAGACCGTGGCCTGCGCCCCGATGCCTGCCAATGACAGCACCGCGCCGGTGCAAAGCACGGCCACGATGTGGGCCGCATTCTTCTTCTGATGATGCCGGGTCATGTTGGAGTCCTTTCCTGAAGAACGTGGCCCGACCAGGGGCCACTGCGAGGACTCTGTGCCCGCTGACTTACTGCCTCCTTAAGACAGAAAGCCCCGATCAGGAAGGCCTCCGTCCGCGCACCCTAGCTGGCGTTCTCCATGTCCGCGCTGTACGCACCCACGCTGGCCGCGCCATTCAGTCGTGCGCGCTTGAGCAGCGCCTCCTGGGCTTGCTGCACGTTGGCGGGCCGGCCTTGCCAGGCCTGCAGCGCAGGCTCCTGAAGCGCACGTCCATAGGAGAAGCTCAGATGCCACGGCTGTGGGCCACGCCGGTTCAGCGCATCCAGATTGGCCGTCGCCTCGACAGGCGACTGCCCACCGGACAGGAAGTTGATGCTCGGGACCGCCGCCGGCACCGCCCTGCGCAGCACGCGGATCGTCTCCGAAGCCACTTCCTCAGGCGTTGCCTGCAGCGCGTGCGACTTGCCCGGCACCACCATACTGGGCTTGAGCAACATGTGCTCGAACACCACCCGATGGCGAGCCAAGGCGCGGAAAACCTCGTACAGCACAGCCTGAGTCACCTCCGCGCAGCGCGCCAGCGTGTGATTGCCGTCGATCAGCACCTCGGACTCCACGATCGGAACCACGCCCTGGTCCTGCGAGACCGCCGCATAGCGCGCAAGCACTTCAGCGTTGGCTTCGATCGCGGCGCGGCTTGGCAAGGTGTCGGAGACGTTGTAGACGGCGCGCCATTTCGCGAATCGCGCGCCCTGCTGCTTGTAGCCCTTGAGCCGTTCGCCGAGCCCATCGAGGCCTTGCGTGATCTCGTCGCCGGGAGCCAACGCGAGCGGGATCTTTCCCGCATCGACCTTGATGCCGGGCACGATCCCTTGTCGCGCTGCCAACTGCGGCAGCGGCTCGCCATCGTCCGCGCATTGGTTCAGGGTCTCTTCGTACAGGATGACGCCACTGATGTACCGGCCAAGGTCCGGCGTAGTCAGCAACAGGCTGCGATAAGCGCGCCGGTTTTCCTCGGTCGATTCCACGCCGATCGTCTTGAATCGCTTGGCGATGGTCGCTCCGCTTTCGTCGGCCGCCAAAATCCCCGTGCCCTTCTGAACGAGCGCGTCAATGGTCGCTTGGAGTTCGTCGGGAGTGGCCATGGCAATCCTCCGTGCGGGACGCTCAGTCTCTCGCGGGAGGTGCTGCGACACAAGTCCTTGTTGCAGAGCCCGCATCCACGTGGTCGGCAGGTCGGGATGCTCCACTAGACTGATCACGGCACCCCAGCCCGCATTACGAATGTCTCCAACGATGACGCCGTCTACCGCGCCCGACCCACAGCCCCAGCCTCCCCCGCAGCCGGATCTCGAGGACTGCTGCGGTAACGGGTGCGAGCCCTGCATCTTCGACCTGCACGACCTCGCCATGGACCGCTACCGACAGGCGCTGCGCGCATGGCGCGAGGGCCATCCCGAGGCGGTACCGGGCAGCGAATGATCGGGCGCCAGGTCTGGGTGGACGAGCAGCACGGAAGGCCAACTCCTCCACAGTGATGCAGCACAGCATGACGTCGGCTGCCGCGCCGAGGCGCGGCGCTTCGCCCCGGCGACCGATCAGGTCGTGACGTCGATCGTGCCGCCTTGCGTTGGCGCCGCCGATGCGCTGGCCACCTGCGCATAGGCGCGCTGCACCAGTTCCACCAGCTTGGAACTTGCCAGGGTGCCTGTCTGCGACACGTCCGTGGAGTCAACCTGGGCGCTCAAGGCCTTGACGAAGGCGCTCGACTCGGCGCTGCTGATCTTGGAGTCGCCATCGGTGTCGATCGCATTGAACAATGCCTGCACCGCGTCGGTCGACACGTTGCCTGCCATCCGCTCCGCCAGCGACACGACGCCGTCCTCGTTGGTGTCCAGCGGGTCATAGGTCGTGACACCCGAGACGGCACCACCACCCCCACCGCCGCCGCCCGCGGGCGGTGCACCGCTCGGGGCCTGCGCCGTCTGCGCGCCTGCCTCGGGGCGCCCGGCGTCGAACTCGCTTTGGCTCAGGCTGCCGTCACCATCGCTGTCGAGCTTGGCGAACAATTCGTCGCTCTTGCTCGTGTCCGTGCTGGCGGAGGCGCCATCCGCCTCGTCGCCCGACATCATCTTGGACATGAAGAGCTGCATCTCGACCTTGCTGACCAGGCCGTCGCCGTCGGAGTCGACCTTGGAGAACAGGTCGTCCGATCCGCCGGAACCGTCACCGCTGGGTGGTGGTGGCGGCATCATGCCTTGCATGCCTTGGGCCAATTCGTCGCTGGACAGGCTGCCGTCGCCGTCGCTGTCCATCTTGGTAAACAACTCGGCGGTGCTGGTGCTGCTGGCGACGCCGGTTTTCCCGGCCACGGCGTCGAGAACGCCTTGAAGCTCGGTCTGGTCGACGCCGCCGCTACCGTCGGCATCGGCCTTGGCGAACATCTTGGCCTGCATCTGACTGCGCATCGCGCTCATGTTGGACCATGCGCTGCTGGCGCTGCTGATCCCGCTGATGGAACTCATGGTGAGCATCCTCCTGGTTCATGGGTGAGTGAAGCGTCGTGCCCACCGGGCGGTGAGCAGCGACCCCCATGATTCTTGAGAGTGCCCGTAAGCCGCGTTTGTCGGTTTTGTACCAAGGACGATACGAAAGGCGCTTTCAATGTGGGAACAGCGGGCGATTCACCCTCTTGCTCGCGCATTGAGATCGGGCCGGCACTGACTAGACTTTTTGAGGTCATGAGTCCATCGAGCAGCCGTACGCCGCAGATCCTGATCGTCGACGACGACGAAGGCATCACCACGCTGCTTCGCGACTACCTGGCCCGCTTCGGCTTCAAAGCCCATGTGGCCAGCCACGATGCGGCCATGCAGGCGCAACTGGCCGAGCATCCCATCGACCTGATCGTGCTCGACCTGATGCTGCCCGGCACCGATGGTCTGGCGCTGGCCCGCCAGGTGCGCCAGGGCACGCACATCCCGATCATCATGCTCACTGCGCGCAGCCATCCATATGACCGGGTGCTCGGCCTTGAGTCCGGCGCCGACGACTACATGAGCAAGCCTTTCGAGCCGCGCGAGCTGGTGGCGCGGATCCATACGGTGCTGCGCCGTGCCGGCGGAGCGCAACATGCGGCCGACCCGCAGATCCGCGGCAACGTCGTTCGCTTTGACGGCTGGGCGCTGCATCGCGACGACCGATGCCTGGTCTCACCGGCCGGCCTGACGGTGGCCTTGTCCAACGCCGAGTTCCGCTTGCTTTCCACCTTTTTGCAGATGCCGCGCCGTCTGTTCAGCCGCGACCAGCTCATGGAGCAGGCGCGCGGGCGCAGCATGGAATCCTTCGACCGCAGCATCGACCTGTTGGTGTCCCGGCTGCGCCAGAAGCTTGCCGATGATCCACGCGAGCCGAAAATGATCAAGACGGTCCGCGGGGCCGGCTACCTGTTCAACGTCCGCTCTGTACAGGACCAGGTCGCTTGGCAGAACTGATGCCACGCCGCTGGACCCGTTTCCTCCCCAGCACGTTGCTCGGCCGGCTCGCGCTGCTGCTGTTCGTCACCGTGCTGGCCAGCCACGTCCTGGCCTTGACGCTCATGTTCGAGTTGCACCCGGCACCACCGCCCGGCCATCCGATGCATGGTTTTCACCCACCCGGGCCGCCGCCTTTCCCCGGACTCTTCATCGACGTCGGCATCCGCCTCGGCGCACTGATGCTGGCGGCCTGGATCGGTGCGCGCTGGCTTTCGCAGCCGATCAAGCAGCTGGCCACCGCCGCGCGCGAAATCGGCCTGGACATCCATCGCCCGCCGATGGTCGAGAACGGCACCGACGAATGCCGCGCCGCCACCCGCGTCTTCAACCAGATGCAGGCGCAGATCCGCCGGCAACTCGACGAGCGCGACCGGTTCGTGGCGGCGGTGTCGCACGACCTGCGCACGCCACTGACGCGCCTCGCTCTGCGGGCCGAAGGCCTGACCGACACGGCGCAGCGGCAACAGTTCGTGCAGGACATCGTCGAGATGAACGACATGATCACCGCGACGCTGGACTACCTGTGCGGCGCCGCCGACCCTGAACCCTTCGCGCCGCTGGACGTCGCCTCGCTGCTGAACAGCATGGCCGACGATCGGCAGGCCTGCGGGCAGGACGTGTGCCTGACGGCCGACTCGGCTCGGCCGATCGAGGCGCAGACGTCGTCCCTCCGCCGCTGCATCGACAACCTGGTCGAGAATGCCGTGCGCTATGGCGGCCAGGCGCGCATCCGGCTGGGCGACCACGCCGATCGCTTGTGCATCGAAGTGCGCGACGAGGGCCCCGGCATTCCCGAGGCCGAACTCGAACGCGTGCTGGAGCCGTTCTACCGGCTAGAAGGCTCGCGCAGCCGCAGCCACGGCGGCGTGGGCCTGGGCTTTTCGATCGCAAAGGACATCGCGCGCCGGCATCGCGGCACGCTCGAACTACGTAACGGGGAGCCGTGCGGACTTGTTGTCACGCTGACCTTGCCGCGTCGCGGATCAACCCAATGCTCGGGTCAAGGTCTTCGATCGCACGGCCGTGACGATCGCCGGCACTGAGTTGCTGCATCGCATTCGCAAAGGTCAGTTCAACCCGCGTCGACTGTGCATTGCAGGCCAAGCGATGCCTAGGCCGGGAACGTTCCTCGACGCATTGATCCTGTCCAGGACCGCCACATCGCTGAACTTCAGGCGCGGTCGAATACAGGGTCACCCGACCTGACAGGACTGCGCCAGGTGCTGCCGGTCAGCCCCTGACGAAACGATCAGTCGCGGATTTCGGCAGCCGGCTCCAACACCGGTCATTCAACTCCGCTCCACATTGAAGCGCGGACGGCCAGCCACGTGCGAGGGACTTGGCCGCTGCGTTGAAGTCGTGCGCTTCCTCATGTGAGCAGTCTTCGATGCGATTCCCGTCCATAAAGGAATGGAGGCCGCGAGCGGCGGGGTCAGCGGGTGCTCAGCTAGGGCGCACATAGTCCCACCGCGCCCAGGACTGCACAAAGGAGACAAAGCCATGGCCTACCGGCAAGAAGTGCTTACGTCCTGCTCCCGCAAATTGGCCCTGATCTGTGGCTTGCTCCTATTGGCTGGGTGCCAGGCCTGGTCCGCACGAGCACCCGGTGCACCTCAGATCAAGCAGGCCAGCGTCAACGGTGTGACACTCGTCTATGAGGAACAGGGGGATGGCGCACCCGTGGTTTTTATTCACGGTTGCTGCACGGACTATCGCGCCTGGGATGCGCAACGCCAAGCCGTTGCGCCGCACTATCGCTTCATCGGTCTCAACATGCGCTATTTCGGTACAGCCCCATGGCCAGCCGATCAATCGAAATACTCGCAACAGACGGACGTGGACGATATTGCCAGCTTCATTCGCGGTTTGAACGCCGGCCCGGTGGACCTCGTCGGCTGGTCGTACAGCGGTCCGATCGTCATGTTGGTGGTATTGCAGCATCCGGAGCTCGTGCACAGCCTGATCATTCATGAGCCAGGTTCCGTCAGCTACATTAGCGACCCCGCGATCGTCAAGATCGCAAGCGACGACCGGGCAGCCGCGTTGGGGCCTGCGATCGCGGCAGTGAAGGCCGGCGACTTCCCGAGTGCGGCGCGGCTTACACCGATCGGAGTCAACCATCAGCCCGATTTCTGGGACACCACGACGCCGGAGATTCGTGCGATGTTCCTCGACAACGCGCGCACATGGACGCTTGCGCTTGCGGCACCGCCACAACCTCCCATCACGTGCGATGCGCTTCATCAGATCAAGATGCCGGTATTGATCACCGTCGGCAAAGACACCCGCTCTTACTTCCACATTGCGGCGGAGGGAGCGGCCGGTTGCATTCCCGACGTCCAGTTTGTCACCATACCTGGCCGCCATCTGGCGATCGTTCAGCAGCCCGAAGCGTTCAACGCGACACTGCTGCAATTCCTATCGAAAGCGGGCTCACGCCCGAAGCCCTGATCGGCACAAGGCGGAAGGCTCTGTCGTAGATCGGGCACGGCCTCGGCCGCAAGAAGCAGCCCAGCATTCCGCACGGCCCTTGTCACTCGAACACAGGCCTGAAGAAGCTGCGCTCATAGCTAAGGATGCAGCGCGTGTCTTCTGCGTACTTGAATGCGTCTTGGCAGTCTGAATCAATGGCGGACGCCGCTCGGTACTTCTCGTAGTCCGCAAGGCTCGGAAAGGTGAACAGCGCGAGCGCGATATTGTTCGCTCCTTCCGATGGGAGGAAGTAGCCGTGATGCTGCCCGCCGAACTTCTCGACAAGCGGAATCCAGAGCTTGCCGTAGTGCTCGAATTCCTTCAGCTTGAACGGGTCTATGACGTATCGAAGATAGCAAGTGATCATCTGAAAATTAGTTCAGGAGAGGTGCTTTCCGACAAGCCCCGACATTTCGAACATCGTCACCTCGGGCTTTCCCATCACCGCCAGGAGCTTGGCATCGCAGAGGATGTTGCGCTTATTGGCAGGGTTTTGAAGGTTGTTCGCCTTGATGTAATCCCACAGCAATTTGGTGACCTCAGTACGAGGTTGAGGCGCGGAGCCAATGATGGCTGCGAGTTCGGTGCTGGGTGTCAGGGCGCGTGTGAACGCCGTTTGCTTCTTGGCAGTAGTCATGTTTTTCTCGCAAAAGCGATGAACTCTACCAGCGCCCTTCCCATGGTCGCGGAGAGGATGGATTGCACACCTCAGCCCCAAGGACAGCTTCCGGGAGACTCACCGAAGGGCCCCGACACCTGCTCGTGGCCGCAATCAGCCGGGAGAGGTGTCTTTGACCACGCCCGTTTCGCTAGCAGCCACCTGCAACGAGACGCGCGGCCAACTGTTTCGCCGTTCGCGCGCTAGCGCCCTTGCCGGCAATCGCCAGCGCCGGGGAGTAGGCCAGCATCCGCTCGAAGACAGCCTGCACCTCTTCTGCAGAGATGTCATCGATCGCCGCCATCGCATCGGCTATTGGCGTCACGGTTGCGCTGGCAAAGAGCTCCTCGACAGCCTGCTCCATGGCCGCGTAGGTCCGTTCTCCGGCGCGCACACGCGACACGATCAATTGATTCTTCGCCCTCTCCAGGTGCACCGGATCGATGTTCGTTGCTTGCGCGCGCAGCAAGCTGGCCGTCGACGACACCAGCGCGTCGAGCTTGTCCGGCGTAGTGACGGCGTGAACCACGAAGTTGGCCCAGACGTCCCCGCTGTCCATCGTGGCATGCGCCGTGTAGGCCAAGCCGAGTTGCTCCCGGACCCTTTCGACCAGGGGCGCCGACATCCCGCCTCCAAATAGGTTGGCGGCCAGCGACGCCGCAACGCGCCAGCGCTGATGCGAGATTTCATCGTCCCGCACAGGAGACAGTGGGTAGGCGATGTTCAGGTAGACCTGAGACACCTGCGGAAAGCGACGCGCCACGGCAAGACCCATATACCTCGCGGGCTTTGGCGGCAGCGGCCCGGGCAACTGAGCCGAAGGCATCTCGGAAAAGAGTTCCTCGGCGAGCGCCAACCAAGCTTCGACATCGAAGTTCCCGGCCGCCGCGACGACGGTGTTTTCCGCGACGTGGTGGGACTGGACGTGCCGAATCAGGTCCTCCCGGGTAAAGCCTTCAATGTTCCCGACAGTGCCAATCACAGGCATGCCCATGGGGTCATCACCCCAGACGGCGCGGTCGAGCAGCTCGCTGGAAGCGTCCTCTGGGTCCTCCTCGTACTCGATGGCTTCCTGGCGGATGACCTCCAGCTCCCGCCGAAGTTCGTCTTCAGGAAACGTACTGTGCAGAACGATGTCGGCAGTCATGCGCAGCAGATGCTGCGCGTGCCGACCCAGGCCAGTCATGAAGTAGCCGGTGGTGTCCTTGCTGGTGAACGCGTTGACGTCCGCGCCCAGCCGCTCTGCGTCCAAGTTGATGGCCTGCACGCTTCGCGTGGTGGTCCCTTTGAACGCCATGTGCTCAAGGACATGACCGATGCCATTCGTCACCGGGGTTTCATCGCGGGAACCAACACGCAGGAACACACCCACACTGGCGCTCTGCACGTGGGGCATGGGAACGGCGAGCAGCCGCACCCCGTTCGCAAGTGTGCGAAGGATGGCGGTCGCGGGCTCTGTCGACAGCAAGGGCATGACTCAGCGGCCCTCTGGCTGCTCCAGTCTCACCCCGATACCGTAGAGTGCGAGCAGACCAAGCACGTGCCCGACAGCAACGCCGGGCTCCCCCGCTTCGATGCGCCCGATGGTTTGGATATGCACACCCAGGCGGGCAGCGGCTGCGGCCTGCCCTTCCCCGGCCGTCGTTCGGGCCAGCCTAGCCGCCCCGCCCAATTCCCGGATCGAGTGCAGGGCGTCACCGCCGATGTCCGCCGAGATGCGCTTGCCTTTTGTCATGGGGGCATTTTCGCCGCGCTCGCTCCGTATCCGCACTGTCCAGCGTCGGAATGACGACGATCCACAAGGAACCCCCAACAGATGGCTCCGGGCCCGACAGCTTCCACTGATCGGCGTGTGGATTGGCGCTTGCTGAGCAGCGAAAGCGGTCGTGCTGCCTTGTCACCCAAAATGGCCGCAATGCGCCGCACATGAGAAGTCCCCCGGCAAGATGGTTTCCGAGATGTCGCCGAAGAGCTGTGCTTGGGCTCGGTTGACTGCAGCTCGGCCTTCACGAGCTTCGTCGACCGACTTGACTACAAGTGGGACAACAACGCCCGAGATCGCTGCTGTGATGAGCAGGAGAAATGCCTTCTCAAGTAGCGGGGCGGTTCCGAGGAATGCTAGCGGCGCCGGCAATGCCGACGGAGACGCCTCCTTCTTGCGGCGATTCGAATCTCTGCGAAAACGGCTCGGCGTCATGAGGTTCCTCCCCTCTCCGGCGTGGTATCCCGTCATCCCGATGCACGGAGAGATAGGTTGGGATCCTAACCTCCAGCCGCATGTCGATCGATTTTTCCACGAGCATGCGGAGGCTTCGAACGAAGGCGATTGCAAGGGGGCACCTACAGAAATCAAATAGCAGCCGTGCAGCGAAAGTCGCCCCTTCCCCGCACACTATGCATGCGCCTGCGGCGCGGCGCTCTTCAGACATCCCCGTCGCTCCCTATCCGTTGGCAGGACATCGGGCGAGGCGGGTCGACTAGCATGTCGGCATGAATCCATTGCAGATCGAACTCGATCGCCTGTACGGGCTCGGTGCGAGTGCCGCGCACGACGCGGCCCCAGCGGCCGCTAAGGGCGTTCGAGCCTTGGTGCTGGAGCTGAGACCCCCCGCGGGGTGGGACCAGCTTTCCTCGGTCTGGACGGGCGTCCAATCGGACCTCGGCTTCCCTCCCCCAGCCATCGCGGTTTCAGGAGTCGACGCAACGCAGCTGTGGTTCTCCCTTGCATCGCCGATTTCGCCGAGTGCTGGCGAGCTTTTCCTGCAGGGCCTGCGTGCGAGGTACCTGCCGCACGTTGGATTGACCCATGTACGTCTGATCGCCGACGCGGCGCAACTCCCGCCCGCGCCGCCCTTGGAGATCAGCCCGGATCGCTGGTCAGCGTTCGTCGCGCCCGACTTGGCTTCGGTGTTTGCCGATACGCCTTGGCTGGACCTTCCTCCCAACGACGAAGGCCAAGCAGCGCTTCTGCGCGCGCTCGAGCCCATCCGACAAGCTGCCTTCGAAGCCGCGTTAAGCCAGCTTGGCGTCGTAGAGGAAGTGCCAGCAGATTTGAAGCTGTCCGGCTTGCCCGAAGTGCCCGTCTTCGAACAAGCGGGCGTCGAAGCGGAGCGCTTTCTGAGAGGCGTCATGAACGACGAATCAGTGCCTATGGCGCTGCGGATAGAAGCCGCAAAGGGCCTGCTCGGCCATGCCAAGGGCTCGTAGGCAGGTCGCCAAAACCATCCGGCGGATTCCCTAAATAAGACTGCAATCTCGACGTCGGGTCCGTCGGCTGGTGCTCGCAGCGAAAGCGATCATCCAGTCCACCTCCACGAAGGAGCGCAAGCTGCCACTCTGCGGCCATTCCAACGTCCGACCCCGTTGTCGTTGCCAACGTCGCATAGATGGCCGTCTTTTGAAAGGCAAGAATCTCGCTGAGATTCCTCACCTACTTCCGCGGAGCCTGCCCCCCACCCAGCCGGTCATACCCACTCAGTTCCAAAAACCCCTCACCAGTCAGCACCCCAGAAACCTTCACAGGCCCTTCCCAGTACACATTGGCAGTAGTGGTACTCGAATCGAATTCGCTGTCAGGCTGGAACGGCTTGACATCGAGCACGCCCGAAGGCAGCTTGAGCCGCCACTCAGTCGGGTAAGCGATGCGCGTCCTCGGGCTGGTCCACTTGCTGCCGGCGATCAGCTCGACCTCTCCGTCCTTGAGCGGAACCGACCCTTGGACATTCGAGATGGTGCCGGCGGTCATCACAGTTCGGCCTTCCATGTCGAACAGCTGGTAGAGCATCAGGTCCGACCCGTCGGACAGGTGCAGTGCGAACCAGTTCCAGCCGAGCGTGAGGACGTCGAACTCGCCCCACTGGTGATCGAACCAGATGTCGCCGCTGACCTTCAGCGGCTTTCCGGCCACGGTGACTTCGCCGGTGGCCTGCAGGCGCGGGCGCGAGTAGTAGTAGCTGATTCCGCTCGTGCCGAAGTCGAGCAGGCCCGGCGTCTCGGACTCTGGCGCGCGATGCGCCACCACCTGCCCCCCGTCACGCAGTGCGAGCGACACTTCGGCCCCGCCGTCGATGACGGCGTGCAGCTTGTGCGATGCGGGTGTCGCGGTCACCTGCCAGGCTTCCTGCCGGAAGTCGAAGCCGTTGGTCCCCGCATTCGCGGGCGTGCCGGCGGTGCGCATCTGGGCGGTGTAGCGCTTGCCGTTCTGGAGGTCGGTGAGCGCCGCGTGCATCACCGTGTGCTTGATCAATCCATTGGCGACAAAGACGACCATGTGGAAGCCGAATCGCTGGCCGCCCTTCGCATCGAGGACCCCGCTGTAGTACCACCACTCCATGGCGGAGCCGTGCGGTGCGTCGTCGGCGGGAAGGTTGAGCGGCGGGAGTGCGGCGGTCCGCTCTTTCTGGACGGCTTGGGACTGCGGCGCGATCGGGGCGGAGGAGCGGGCCAGCGCCACGGACTCGTCGTCGGCGAAGTAGTCGTACGCGAAGATCGAAGCCACCGCGACCATCAGCACCGCGGCGAAGAAGATCAGCAGCCCCCGGCGCTTCCGCGCCCGCAAATAGGAGGAACGGGGTTTGCCTCGGGAGAACCGGCTGTAGTTTCTTCGAACCTGCTCATCGACACTCATGTGGTGGCGTCCTTTTGCCCGCTGGGTGGGCTCGGCGGCTATCTTAGCGACCGGCCCGAAGGCGGCTCAGGTCGGCGAACCTTTGGGCGCAAACGTTGTCAACCTCGTCACGAACGAGCCTCGAAGCCCCCGGAAAACGAATGACGAAGATGACATTTCGAACGCGCGCGATGCGCGCATGCAGCTTGCTGGCTCTGGCGGGCGGCGGGATCCTCGCCGGCATGGCCAGCCTGCCGGCCCAAGCCGACCCCGGCGGGAACTGGGGCGCGATCGCGTCACGCCAGGGCGCCTACGGCTTTTCGTACAACCAGCCCTCGCGCGGCGACGCGGAACGCGCCGCGCTTGCGCAATGCAATCGCGTCGCAGGCCGCGCAGGCCAGTGCGAAGTGCGCGCGTATTTCGATCGATCCTGCGCCGCGCTCGCAACCGGCAATTTCGGTGAATGGGGCGCCGGCGTCGCGCCGACCGAGTCGGCGGCCATCAAGACCGCCATCGGCACCTGCGAGAGCTACCTGCCAACCGAGCCCTGCAAGGTCACGGTCAAGGTTTGCTCTCAGGGTTGAGGGCCTTCTTGATCAACCGGTCTGCATACGCTTCCCACGGGTCCTTGGCGTCGACGCCCTCGAACACGCCGTCTCGCGCCTGCCGCGCAACCCAGTCCTGCTTGTCGGCGATCGCGGCGGTCATGAGCGGCTCGAAACCGGCCTCGCGCACCGTGGCCGCCGCTTCGCGCATTTCCTCCGCCCGGCGCTTGCCGTGCTGCACCACGCGACTGAAGAAATAGGCGCCCTGCCGGTCCCAGTCGATCTGTGGGAAGGTTTCCTTCAGCGTCGGCAGCACGTGCGCCTCGACGCCGTAGCGACGCGCGGTGGTGTAGCTTTCGATGACGAGCGCCTCCAGGCCCTTGATCATGATGCTGCGGCTCATCTTGATCGCTGAGGCCACGCCGACACGGTCGCTGACCGCGCGCGCATCCATGCCCCAGCTGGCGAGTGTCTCGGCGAGCGATGCGGCCTGCGCGCCGCCGAGCAGCATCGGCACCCGGATCCCATACGGCGGCACCGAGGTCATCACACCCGCTTCGACATAGTGCGCACCCGCGCCGTCGATCGCGGCTGCGGCCCGCTGCTTGGTGCCCGGCGAGGCCGAATTGAGATCGAGAAAGCGCGCGCCTGCACCCACGCGTCGCGCGGCTTCCTGCGCCACGTCGAGTGTGTTGGAGGCAGTGACTGCCGAGATCAGCAGGTCCGCGCCTTCGCACAAGTCGGCCATCCCGTCCGCGACACGCATGCCGTCGGCACGCGCGGCTTCGCGGGCGGCTTCACCCGTCGCCGGGTCCGCGAACCGCAGGTCCCACACCGCGATGCGGTCGATGTCCGTCCGCGGAAGCAGGCCGCGGCCGAAGATCCGCCCCACTTCGCCGTAGCCGATGATGCCGAGCTTGATGCCCATGGTGCGGTCTCCCTGGTTCAGTCGACGGTGACGTGCGCGTTGCGGATCACGGGCTCCCAGCGCTTCAGTTCGGTGGCGATGAGCTTGCCGAAGACTTCCGGCGAGGCGGGCGTCGGTTCCGCGCCTTCTGCCGCGAGCCGCGTCTTGACCTCCGCCGAGCTGAGCGACTGGTTGATCTGCTTGTTGAGCGCCGCCACCACGTCCGCTGGCGTCCCGGCGGGCGCGACGATGCCGTACCACTGGTCGGCCTCGAAGCCCTTGGTGCCCGGCAGGCCGCTTTCCGCGACGGTCGGCACGTCGGGCAGCGACGCGATGCGCTTCGGGCTCGACACCGCCAGCGCGCGCAGCTTGCCCGCCTTGATGTGCGGCAGCAGCGCCGGCGCGCCGGTGAAGAGTACCTGCACCTGCCCTGCCAGCAGGTCGCTCACCGACGGCGCGGTGCCGCGGTACGGAATGTGGAGGAACGACGTCCCGGTCTGGAGCTTGAGGTACTCCATCGTGATGTGCGCGGCGCTACCGTTGCCACCCGACCCGTAGGCGAGCTGACCAGGCTTCGCCTTGGCGAGTGCGATCAGCTCGGCGAGCGAATGCGCCGGCACGGAGGCATTTACCACCAGCACGTTGGGCACGCGCGCGACCCATGCGACGGGCGTGAAGCTCTGCAGCGGCTGGTAGTTGAGCTTGGGATACAGCGATGGATTGACCGCCAGCGTGCCGATGTGCCCCATCAGCAGCGTGTAGCCGTCGGCGGGCGCCTTCGCGACCTTTTCGGCGCCGACCGATCCGCCCGCGCCGGGCACGTTCTCGATCACCACGGGCTGCTTCCATGCGAGGCTGAGTTCCGTGCCGATCGCACGCCCGAGCACGTCGGAAGAGCCGCCCGGCGTGAAGGGCACGATCAGGTGGATGGGCCGTGTGGGATAGGCCGCCTGCGCGAACGCGCCATGCGAGGTGGCGAGCAGTGCCGCACCACCTGCCGCCGAAAGCATCGCCTGCCGGCGCGTGATTCCGTCTGCCATCTGTTGCATGCCTCTCGGTCCTCTCAATCGGGTTGGATGTGGGCTTCGTGGATCAGCTTGCCGTAGCGCGCCGCATCGCTCTTGAGCAGCTTGTCGAACTGCTCCGAGGGGCCCGGAAGCGGCACGCCGCCGGCCGTGGCGAGCAGGTCGCGCACCTCGCTCGATTCGATCGCCTTCTGCACCGCTTCGTACAGGCGCGCCTGCACCGGCTTCGGCAGACCGGCCGGCGCCACAAGCCCGTACCACACGCTGGCCTCGAAGCCGGGGTAGCCGGATTCGGCGACGGTCGGCACACCCGGCAGCACGGCCGAGCGTTCGCTGCTCATCACCGCGAGCACCCGCAGCTTGCCGGCCTTGGCGAGCGGCAGGGCTTCGAGCGCGTTGACCGCAACCACGTCCACATGGCCGCCGAGCACGTCGGTCAGCGCGGGCGCGCCACCCTTGTAGGGCACATGGCGCACCTGGACGCCGGCGGTGTGCTGGAACAGTTCCATCGCCAAATGCGGCGTCGAGCCGTTGCCCGGCGTGGCCACGGTGACGCCACCGGGCTTGGCCTTGGCGGCGGCGACGAGCTGCGCGAGCGTCTTGAATTGCGAGTCTTCGCGCACCGTGAACACGACCGGCACGCGCCCGACGAGGCTGATGGGCGTGAAGTCGCGGTCGAGGTCGTACGGCGCCGGCTGGAAGAGCGCCGGGTTCACCGCCAGCGCGTTGGCCGCGAGCAGCAGCGTGTAGCCATCCGGGGGGCTGCTGGTGAGCGTCTTGACCGCGATGTTGGTGCCCGCGCCGGGCTTGTTCTCGACGATCACCGGCTGGCCGAGGAAGGTCGACATGCGCAGCCCAAGGGTGCGCGCGACTGCATCCACTGCACCGCCTGCGGTGTAGCCGACCAGAATCCTGATGGGCTTCGATGGGAAGTTGTCGGCGGCATTCGCGACGAGGGATGTGCCGAGCAGCAGCGAGCCAGAGGCCCACGCTGTGAAGCGGCGGCGGTTGATGCGTGTCATGTGAGTTCCTGCCTGAATTGAGCAGCAGGATGATAGCGATCGGGCTCCAGCCGAGCCTCAGAGCGGGATGCGGTAGTCGATCCAGTCTTCCTGCACATCGACCCGCTGCTGGAACCGCGTCCAGTCCGCGTCGGACATCGCCTCGGGCTTCTTGGGCATGCCGAGCTCGAGGTCGAGGATGCGGCCCTTGCATCGCTCGCCGAGCCGCTCGTAGAGCGATGGGAACGGCATGTTCCACTCCATCTTCGACGCGGTGGGCCGGTCGAGCGGCAGCATCGCGACGAGACCGTCATCGGTCATCAGCTCCAGGCCGTTCTCGCGCAAGGTGGCGTTGTGGCTGCCATGGTGGCCGATCTTGTAGAAGACGGTGCGCGCGAGCAAGTGCCCGGCCTTCACCTTCCGCACAGCCGCGCCGTTGCCCGGATCGACACTCCATTCGATCTCGTCCCACGAGAGCCAGTTGCCGACCTGCGCATCTGCGGGAAAGAGCAGCACCTCGCCCGTGTCCTCCAGTTCGAAGGCCAATACGAGGCTGGTGTTGTTGGTGTCGGAATCGAGCTGCAGCGCGAGCGCACCGGCCGGGCCGAGCCAGTCGTTCTCGATGCGCCGCCACGTGGGGCCCTTGTCGTAGCGATCGCGGAAGAAGCGAGTGCCGCGCGCCGACTTCTCGCTGATGCGGAACCACTCGTCGAAGGGCTGGTCCCCGGGCATCTCGCCCGCCTCCAGCGCATCGATGGCCGAGAACAGGCTGAAGTCCGCACCACTCGCGGCAGCGAGCTGGTAGACCTCGCTCGCACTTTTCGTCGGGTCGCTCTTCTTGATCCACTTCTTGTCATGCGGCGGACCGAGCACGTACACACGCACACGCTTCGCGCCGGGCAGCGTGAAGGTCTCGCCCGGAAACAGGTAGCGCGGCGGACGCGGCGACGTGCGCGCCTTGACCCAGTCCATCGCGGTGCGCGTCGTGGCGCGCGCTGCAGCGCCCTGCCCGCCCCAGAACTCCAGGATCGCATTCAGCCGCGCCGCGCTCTTCTGCGCCACGGGGTCCGCGCTTGCGCCGATCTGCCGGCTCGCCGCCGCGATGCGATTCACGGCTGCCGCGCGACGGCCGCGCAACTCGTCGGCAAGCGGCTCGTCGGGCTTCTCGGTCCACGCGACCCACGATTCGCTGACCTCCAGCTTGTCGCGCTCCAGCAGTGCTTGCGCTTGTGCGAAGCCCGAGACATGGTCCCAGTGCTCATGCGTGGCCACCATCACATCGAGCTTGCCCGCAGTCGTGGAGACGATATGTCCCGCCACCTTCTGCATCTTCGCCTTGGCATCGGGCGTGCCGAGCAGCACGCCGAAGTCGATGAGCACGTGAACTTCTCCTGCATCGCCCGGAAAGCTCAGCAGGAACGA
Source organism: Variovorax sp. Sphag1AA (assembly GCF_014192575.1). Taxonomy (GTDB): domain Bacteria; phylum Pseudomonadota; class Gammaproteobacteria; order Burkholderiales; family Burkholderiaceae_C; genus Variovorax. The sequence goes on from NZ_JACHYC010000009.1 coordinate 159,783, forward strand.
ATCTCCCAGGCCCTGGCGGAACATGCGGATTCGAACTGCGGATTCCACTTCGGCCTCCTTTGCATCAATGCCGGTGCAGCATGGCGAAAGGCTCGCGCTCTTCCGCGCCCGGCGGGCCGAAATAGGTTGCCGCAAGGCTGCGACTTCCCTCGTCCATGAAGAACCGCCGCTGTCGGTCCTTGCGTTCGTCGTTGAGCTTCTTCTTGATGCTGTAGCGCACCTCGCCTGATTCGGCATCGACGAGCAACGTGCATCCGCCGCGGAAGTAGTAGTCCGCCTTGCGGTCGCCACGCGCCTTTTGGCCCTCGACGAATTGGGGGATGCGCTGCGTGAGTTCGATGACCCACTGGAAGTTGGGTCGCCCTTCCCAGTCCATCCGGATCGAAGGCCGCAGCGAATGCACCTCGAAAGGCAACTCGGGATCGAGCCCCGCGAGCACCACCTTCTCGTCCGCGAGACGCGGCCTCAGGTAGGCATGCAGCGCCGCGCGGCGATCCCGCGTCATCTCGAAGAGCGCCTTGCGATCCTTCGACAGGCCCCAGGAGCGGATGTCCTTCGCCCACTCCTTGACGATGCCGACCATCACATGCTCGTTCTCGTCGGGCGCGGCGGTGGCCGCGCGCCACAGCAGCCCTTCGACCGAGAAGGCGCGCACGTTCTCCGGCACGATGCCGCGCCGGCGGAAGGCTTCGATGAAAGCGACGCGGCGATGCTCGTCGTCCACCGGGTCGTTCTCGAAATCCGCGGTGATGAGCGCTCGCAGGTAGTCGCCGAAGGTGATGTCCACCGGCGGGCAATAGTCCAGCGCGCGGATGCACATGTCGAGCACCTGCCGCGCCGACTGCGACGCCTCGTCGGTAAGGCGACCGATCAGGTCGGGGTCGAGGCTGCCTTCGCGCGTCACGCCAGTGCCTTCGCTTGCGATTCGGAACAGATCGGCGACGCGGCTCTTGTAGATGGAAAGAAAGGCATCGAACACTGCGGCCACCAGCACCGCGCCGCGTTCGTGCGGCTCCGTGGAGCGCTGGTAGTCGTCCGGATGCCCTTCCTGGCGCTGCCAGCGGCCGGTCTTCTCGTCGATCGCACCGATCGCGCTTCGCAGCGCACCCCGGTTGCCGATGGCCTGGCCGAACTCCTGCGCGAGTTGGCCCAACTGGCTCTGGCCGGCAAGATCGCCGCGCGTCGATGCGATCTGCTGGCGCAGCACCTCTGGCAGCGAGAAGTGCTGCAGCAGCGCGACGATGTCCGCGAAGGCTTCGTGGAAGGCGAGCACATCGGGGTTGCTCGCCTCGCTGAAACGGCGGTGCATGCCGTCGAGCAGCGCGTGCGTCACTTCATGCGCCACGATGTCGTGCGACAGGCAACTGAAGACGGTGAGCCGGGCACCGCTCTCCTCGACCGCGGGTGCCGAGAAGTAGCCGAAGAGCAATGCCTTCTTGTCGGGGCTGTAGTAGGCATTGGCCTCGCGCAACGCATGGGGGTAGATGCGCAGCCGCTGCACGTATTCCTCGCTCAGCCCACCGCCCTCGGCGTCCCTCGCATTGTGCGAACGCCACAAGGCCAGCCGGCCGAGTGCGCGCTCGAAGGTGCGGATGGTCCGCATCGCGACCGCGTAGACCATCTGCTGATGGAACTGCGGGCTGCTTTCCGATGGCGGCAGCCCATGCTGCGCGACCACGTAGCGGTCATTGAGATCGACGGGCTCGTAAAAACACCGGCTCGCCGGATCACGATCGATCACCTCGATGTATTCGCCGGTCGGGCCGGGCCCGAGGATGTCCTTGCCGCTGGCATCACGCTCCCAAGGCACGCGGATCAGCGCCTCGTTGATGCCGGCGGTTTCACGCTGGCGGCCCATGCTGGGGTCGAAGGCGAACACGCGCACCAGCCGTTGCGTGGAAGGGGCAATCGGGATGGCCTCGATCCTTGGTGGCGGGGGAGTGGCTTGCTTCGCGTTCGCCTTGGGTGTCTTGCGCTTGATCTGGTAGATCACATGACCGGTGTCGCCATCGACGATGAGCGTGACGCCGGCCCAGGGACGGGTGTCGACCTCGACCGTGAGCTCCAGCGCCTGTCCCCTGGCCTTGGGCTGCGGCGCGACTTGCATCTCTTGCACCAGCTTGATGACCCACTGGAAAGCGAAGTTGCCCGACACATCGCTGCGCTCGCGCGGATGAAAGGACTCGACTTCGAAATGGCGACGCAGATCGATCGGGCCGATGGCGGAGATCGGGCTGTCGGAAAGCCGCTGGTGCAGCAGCGCGCGTTTGCCTTCGATCATCTGCCAGAGCGCCTCGCGGTCATGCGGCAGTGTCCAGGGCGTGAACTCGCGCGACAGCTCGCGCACGAAATCGCTCACCGCGCGAGTCGCGGCGGACTTGGGCGGTGCGCGCCAGAGGATCGTGTCCAGCGACAGCGTGCCCACGTCCGACGGCACGATGCCGTAGCTGCGGAAGGCATCGATGAACGCGAGACGGTAATTGCCATCGTCCACCGGGCGCAGGTCATGGTCGGCGGTGACGATCGCGCGCAGGAAGTCGCCGCTGGTGGTCTCGACGGGCGGCATGTAGTCGAGCGCGCGGATGATCATCTCCAGCACGCGCTGTGCCGAGCGCGATGCCTCCTGTGCGAGGCGGCTCACGAGGTCCGGATGCAACTGGCCCTCGGGCAGGATGCCGGTGCCCTTGGTCGCAATGCGGCGCAGGTCGGCGGTGCGTGCCTCGTAGATCTTCTTCAGAGCCTCGAAGACCGCACTCACAATGATCGCGCCGCGATCGTGCGGCTCCAGCGTCGATGCGTAAGCCTTCGGGTCGGGCTTGCGCGGATGCCAGTCGCCGGCCTCGTCGATCGATCCGAGCGCGTTGCGGATGCCCTCGGGCCGCCCGATCGCTTCGCCGAACTGCGGGGCGATGGCGCCGAGGCGCCGCGAGTTCTCCAGCCGGCCCTGGATCGCGGCGATCTGGCCGCGAAACACTTCCGAGGGCCAGAAGTGCTGCAGCACCGCGATGAGGTCCGCATAGGCCTCGTGCAGCGCGAGCACGTCGGGGTGCTGGCCCTTGAACGAGATGCGCATGCCATCGAGCATCGCGTGCGTGATCTCGTGCGCGATCACGTCCTGCGACAGGCAGGTGTAGATCGTCGTGCCCTCGAACGCGGAGGGCTGCTGCGCGCGGAAGTAGCCGAAACAGAGGCCATCGCCGGGCTTGTAGTAGGCGTTGGTATCCGTCATGTAGTGCGGATAGATCGGGAACTGGCGCCGGTAGGTCACGCGGCGGCCCTTCACGATCGGCGGCCAATGGATGGAGCGCCCGAGCGCGCGCTCGAAATTGCGGATGGTCCGCATCGCGACTGCGTAGGCCATCTGATGGTGGAACTGCGGATTGCCGTCCGAGGGTGCGAGCCCGTCGTTCGCCAGGATTTCCGGATCGTCGAGGTCCACGGCGGGATGCACCTGGCGGCCCTGATCGTCCTTGTCCACGACGGCGACGTATTCGCCGATGGGACCGGGCTTCAGGTCCTCCCACGGCACCAGCAGCGTCATCTCGTTCATGACCGCGGTGTCCAGCCGCGCCGTGGTGCCCGGATCGAAGGCGAACACACGCAGCCTGCGATAGACCGGGAGAGGAACCCGCCAGCGCCTGTCGATCCGCGGTTCCATGGCGCCTAGGCCGCCACCGCCGCGAGCTCGGGTGCGTACTTGTCGATGCGTGAACCGAGCAGCGAGCCGCCGTGCCGCACGAGCACGTTCATTTCGGCGTCGTTCAGCTTCTTGAGGTTGGTCGAGATCGCGGAGGCAAAAGTCGAATCGCCCGGCTGGGACTCGCCTTCGAGGCTGTTGATGGAGAACCACAGGGGCCGTGCTCCTTTGCCGGCGAGGTGGCGGTGCTGGATGCGGTCGAATTCCAGGCCGCGGATCTGCTCCATCATGATGTTGAGGCTTGCCTTGAGCACCACGGCGCCCGATTCGGTAGGGTGCTCGTCCAGCGCGAAGGGTTTGCCGCCGTCGCTGATGATCAGGTAGTCCAGCGGATTGCGTTCGGTCCGAAGCAGCGGGTTGACACCCATGTTGTCGTAGACGCCGCCGTCGGTCAGCGTGACGTATTCGACCGACGCACCCGGCGGGTAGTCCGATGCGGAGAGCCGCAGCGGCGGGAAGACCGGCGGAAACGCAGATGAAGCGGCAACCGCGCGACTGATCGGAAAGTCGGGTGCGGGCACCACGCCGAGCTCGTGCTCGCCCATTTCCTCTGCCTTGCCGCCACCTGCGACGAAGAAGAACATGTTGCCGGTGGCGAGATTGGTCGAGTTGAAGTAGATGCGCGGCCCGCCGCGCAGGCTCGACAGCGTCTTGCCCTGGAAAAGATCGCGATCGTATGAACCGGCGAGCTTGTCCAGCCGCGTTTCGAAGGGATCGAACACCCCCGCGACAACGGACGCCACCGCGATGGAGCGCGTTCGCAGGTAGCTCTCCAGCTTGTCGAGGCAGGCCGGGTCGCCCCAGTTCACTGCGAGCGTCCCGCCCGCGATGCTGCCGCCGCTGACGCAGGAGAGGAGATCGAGCTTGTCCAGCAGGTTGAGCGACTGCAATCGGCGTAGCACCCCAAGGTGAAAAGCCGCGGCCCTGAACCCGCCGCCAGACAAGGCCAGGCCGATCCGTTTCTCGACGCCGTCGATCTTGAAGCTCATGGCGGTACCTCTCTCGAGAGGCTTCGGATGCTAGACCTGTGAAGGCCGAGCGCAACCGCCAGAAGGCATAGCCGATACGGCCGCTTCAGTAGACGCCGAGTGCCATGCCTGCTGCGAGCGCCGCGCCGAGTTCGCGACATTGCGCGAGATCCGCCTCGCCGATCTGCTTGGGCCGCAGGATGGCTTCGGGCGTTTGTGCGTGCGTGCAGACGATGATCGCCGGCGCCACCGACTTGAGCCGCCAGCCGGTGGCGATGCGATCGACCTGCCGCACCGCGTTCTGCCCGTCGCTGCCGGCGCACACCAGCAGCGCGTAGGGGCGGCCGTTGATGCGATCGAGCACGGGGTAGTAGCAGCGGTCGAAGAAGTCCTTCATGAGCCCCGCGATCGCGGCGAGGTTTTCGGGCGTGGCGAACAGGTAGCCATCGGCACCCAGCACATCGTCAGGGCCGGCTTCGGTGGCGCGCAGCAGCCGCACCTGCACGCCGGGCTCTTCGCGTGCGCCTTCGGCAGCGGCCTGCGCCATCTGCGCAGTGCCGCCGGTCATCGTGTGATAGACAACGAGCAGCGTCTTCTGTGGATTCATCGCCGCCCAGCATAGCGGCTCGATCCGCTCGGGAGTACGGTCAGTCGTCCTTGTCCTTGTCCTTCGAGCGGCCGGCAAGGAAGTCGAGCGTGGCCTGCCAGGTCTGCGGCGAATTCAGGATGCCGAGGTGGCTGCTGTGCAGGATGGGGTCGTAGGCACCCTGCCCCGTGAGCACGATCTCGCGTGCGCCGCGAAGCCTTGCGCTCTTCGAGAAATCCGTCGGCTTGCCGAACGAGTCGATCGCGGGCACTGGCGCGACCGAGCCGTCCTGCACCGGGAAGTAGACGAAGCTCGCGTCGCCGTTGCGGATGACCAGCACCTTCGTGGGGCCGTCATTTTCTCTGCCGCCGCCACGACCGTTGAGCAGTTGCAGGAAGGGCGTGTCGGGCGAGCCGAGTTCCTGGCACACCTCGCTCTGCGGTGTGAAGCCGCCGGCTGCTGCAGCCTGCCAGTAGTTGGCGGGGTCCGGCGAGCAATTGATGATCCCGTGATTGGGCCCATCGATCGCGACGAAGCGGCGCACCATGTCCTGCGCCTCGTCCTGCCGCATCCATTCGCGCGCAAGCGTGACGCCGAGGCTGTGGCCCACGATGTCCACCCGCTTCGCGCCGGTGAATTTCATCACCGCGCGGATGAAGCGCCGCAGGTCAGGCACGTTGGCGGCGTTGGTGTGAGCGATGCTCGAGCGTCGGGTCTGGTCGGCGCCCAGGTCGCACTGGTCGCCCTGGTAGCCGATGCCCCAGAGCTCGCTGGTCGAGTACCCGTTGTCAGCCAGAAACTGGGCCAGTGCCTGCACGCGGCCGTAGGGATTGCAGGCGGTCGCGTAGGGTGTGTCGTTGTTGCCGTGGATCAGGATCACCGGCGTTCGCGTCACCGGACCGGCAGCACCGAAGCCGATGAGTGGTTTGGCGAGCGAGGTGTCCTCTATCGCAGGGAAGCCGGTCGGCAATGTATTGCCCACGGTGCCTGCGGCCTGCACGGCGGCGGCGGTGGCAAGGGTTGCGAGAGCGGCGGCATGGCGAATCCACGGTTTCATCAGCGGGCTCCTTCCTCAGCGCCGCGCATGATGCCGTCGAAGCATGACGCTGGCAAGACTTAACCAGCGGATTGCTTCATCCGCCGCGCGGTCTCGACCACGACACTGCGCAGCGACTGCACCGTGGGATGCCCTTCCAGCTCCTTCAGCGTGAAGAAGCTCACCGGCGGAAGGTTCCAGCTCAGCCTGTAAGGCAGCGCGGCCCAGTGCCCCGAACGCTCCATCTCCGCCACCACGTCGCGCGCGAAGATGGTGATCGCGTTGGGCTCCTGCCGAAGCACCATCTCCATGCTCCGGATGGCCGTGGTCTCCAGGATGGGCAGCGGCGGCTGCACGCCCGCCCCCACGAAGATGGCGTTGTAGGTCCGGCGCATGGGCGTGTTCGGCGGCGGCAGGATCCAGTCGAGTTGCGCAAGCCGCGCCCAATCCAGCGGACCGCGCGAGAGGCGCTTGACGTTCTTCGCGCCGACCACGAGACAGGGCTCCTGCTCGTAGATGGCCTCCTGCACCAGCCCGCTTGCGTCGCCGTCGTACGAACGTCCGATGGCGCAGTCGAGTTCTCGCGCGACCAGGCCGGCGACCAGTTCATCGGTGGTGCCTTCGCGGGCCATGACGGAGATGCGCGGGGTGCGGTCGAGCAGATGGGTAAGCGCCGCCGACATGAGTTGCTGCGGCACCTGCTGCGTGAGGCCCAGCCGCAGGCGCCCACTGCGACCCGCTTCGAGCGAGGTGAGCACGCGCGTGGTGGCTTCGAGTTCGGCGAGCCAGCGACGCGCGTAGTGCAGCACCGCGTCGCCGGCCGCAGTCGGCACAAGGCCTCTGCTGGTGCGGTCGAAGAGCGTGCTGCCGAAGATGTCCTCGACCTCGTGCAGCGCCTTGGTGATCGCAGGCTGGCTGAGCTGCATCTCGGCGGCCACGCGGCCCAGCGTGCGATGCCGGTCGATCGCCTGCAGCAGCGAGAGTTGCCTGAGCTTGAGGCGGGAGAGCAGCGCGCGCTGCAGTTCGGCGGCGGGGTCGCGGGCAGTCGGCAAGGCCATAACTCCAGGGTTATCGGGCTATCAGCAATTATTTCACTTTGGTGAATTGCGAGTCCTAGACTTTTCCCCATGGACGCAATCCACGCACTCACGAACGAAAGCATCACGGCAGAGTTTCTGAACGCGCTCGCCGAATCGCGGAGCACCGACGAAGCGCTGCGTCGCATCGATCTGTGCCGCTCGCTGATTGCCTCCGGCAGCATCTTCAGCATCCAGCAGAACGTGACGACGGGGCGCGACGCCCCGGGCCAGGTGCTCCTGCGCCGCTTCTATTCATCGGAGGCGGCGAGCTTTCCGGTCAACGGCGCGAAGCGGAAGACGCTGACGCCGTGGACCGAGTGCCTCTTCGTGCGGGGCCGCGTGTTCGTCGGCGAAGGCGAACACGTGCTGGCGCAGCACTTCGACGACTTCGAGCAGATGCGCGCCTACAAGGTGCGCAGCGTGATCAACGTGCCGCTGATGCAGGGCGACCTCTGCTACGCCACCTTCAACGTCTTCGGCACCCGCGCCCGCTGGCTGCCGCAGGAAGTCCTCGGCATCCGGCTGCTGGCGCTCGCCGCCGCGCGCTGGGTGCCTGCCGCGCCCGGGTTGGCCTATCGCTTCACCGGTGTCTCCCTCTCATCCCCTCTGGAGGCTTGAACATGCAAAGCAAAGTCCCTGTCGTGATCGTCGGCGGCGGCCCGGCCGGTTTGTCGATGGCGATCCTGTTGCAACGCTTCGGCATCGACTTCGTGCTGCTCGAACGCAGCGCGACGACCACCGACCATCCGAAGGCGCGCGGCACCTACACCCGCACGATGGAGATCTTCCGCCAGTGGGGCATCGACGGGCTGATGAAGCGTCATGCGCTGCCGGACGGCTCGGACTTCTTTTCGTTCTGCGAATCGATGAGCGGCCACGAATGGGGACGCACCAATCCAGAGCCGAACCTGGGCCACTCGCCGTGCTGGAAGATCATCCAGTCGCAGGACACGGTGGAGGAGGAACTGCTCGACCATGCCCGCAAGAGCGAGGTGGGCCGCATCCTCTACGGCCACGAGTTCCTGAACTACGACGAAGGCGGCACCGGCATTGCGGTGACCAGCCGCAACGTCAACAGCGGCGAGACCGCGACGTGGCACGCGCAGTACCTGATCGCGGCTGATGGCGCGACGAGCTCGGTGCGTCGACAGGCCGACATCGAGATGCGCGGCCCCGCCACGCTCGCAGTCATGGCCAACGAGTACTGGCAGGCCGATCTCTCGCATGTGCGCGATGCCGCTTTCTGCGCCGGCTGGCGCGTCTACGCGAAGGATTCGCCCTACCCGATCTCCACGGTGCTCAACACCAATGGCAAGGACAAGTGGCTGACACTTCTGCCGGTGGGCCGCGAAGTCGATGAACGCATCGGCGAGCGCACCGATGACGAAGTGGTGAAGCTGGCACGCACGATGTCCGGCGTGCCGAACCTCGACGTGAAGGTGATCAACCGCTCGGTGTGGCGCATGAGCCGTCAGGTGGCCGCGACCTTCCGCAAGGGGCGCGTGCTGCTGGTGGGCGATTCGGCGCATCGCTTTCCGCCGAATGGCGGCTACGGCATGAACTCGGGCATCCAGGACGCACACAACCTCGCGTGGAAGCTGGCCTTCGTGCTCACAGGGCGTGCGAGCGCGCGCCTGCTCGACAGTTACGACCGCGAGCGCCGTCCGGTGGCGGAGTCGAACGCGGACTTCAGCCTGCACAACGCGTCGCGCTTCATCCAGTGCGACGAGGCGCTGCGCTCGGGCAATCCGGATCGCATCGACTTCTGGATCCGCGACAGCGACAACCACATCCACAGCATCGGCCAGTCGCTGGGCTTCTGCTACGAGGACGGCGCGGTGATCCCAGACGGCACCGGCAAGCATGTGATGCGTGCACGCTGGTACGAACCGAGTGACAAGCCGGGCATGCGCTTTCCGCACATCTGGCTGGACCTTGCGCGGCGCACCACCACGCTCGACTGGTTCGATCGCGAGTTCGTGCTGGTCGCAGGACCGAAGGCCGATGCATGGATGGAAGCAGCGCGCGCCGTGTCCGGCAAGAACGGGCGAACCGTGCTCGCCAGGCAACTCTACGACTCGCATGAGAAGGACGGCCTCCTGCTCGGCCTGCGCGGTGCAGTGCTGGTGCGGCCCGACGGCCATGTGGCCTTCCGCATGCCGTGGACGCCATCCGACCCGGCCGCGGAACTGTCGGCTGTCCTATCGACGCTACTGGATTGATGCCATGCCAGTCACCGCCCTGCACCACTTCACGATCCGCTGCACGCCGGACGAACTGCCACCGCTGGTGGACTTCTACACGCGGGTGATGCGCCTGACCATCGGCGCGCGGCCGGAGATCCCGGCACCCGGTGCGTGGCTCTATGCGGATGGCCAGCCGATCGTGCACCTCTACGCGCACCTGTCGACGCCGGACGCACCCGTGGATCCCGTCACGGGCCACCTCGACCACATCTCTTTCCGCTCGCGCGGGCTCGTCGAGATGCGGGAGCATCTTCGCGCGCTGGGCGTGCCGTTTGCAGAAGCGCCAATTCCCGGCTGGGCGATTCACCAGCTCTTTCTCCACGATCCGCGCGGCCTCAAGATCGAGATGACCTTCTGGCTGGACCAGGAAGAAGGGAGCGGCGCATGACGCACTTCGTGCAGGTCGGCGAAGTGCGCGTTGCCTTCGACCGCGACGGCGACGGCCCACCGCTGATGCTGATGCATGGCGCGGAAGCCTCCCGTCAAATGTTCTCGGCGCTGGTGCCGCTTCTGTCGAAGCACTTCACGGTGATCGCGTATGACCAGCGCGACTGCGGCGAGACCGAAGGCCCTGAGCGCGCGCCGACGCTCGCCGATCTTGCGAACGACGCACAGCTCTTGATCAAGGCGCTGGGACTCAAGCGCGCGCACGTGTTCGGCTCGTCCTTTGGTGGACGGGTGGCGCAGGCGTTGGCGCTTTTGCATCCGCGTGCAGTCGACCACCTCGTGCTCGGCAGCACATGGCCGCTGCCGCGGCCCTACGAGGAACTGTGCCCGGATGCGCGTCGACTGGGCGAGCTGCGACGCGACCTGCCGGGCACGGCCGAGGAACTGGCGACCTGGTTCTTCCCCGAAGCCTTCCTCAAGCAGCGTCCGGAGCTGCGCCGGGTGTTCGCGACTGCACGGCCCGCATCGACGCGCTCCGCACGGCGCGGCGCAACGGTGCAAACCACGATCGAACGCGGCGTGGCCGACATCGTCGCGCCCACGCTGGTGCTCGCCGGCGAACTCGATCGCGTCGTTCCGCCCAGCGTGACCCTCGCCATGGCCGGGCGCATCCGCGGCGCCGATGCCGTGCTGCTGCCCGCCATCGGCCATGTGACCGCGATGCAAGCGCCGGAGGTGCTGGCGCATCACATCGTCCGCTTTCTCCAACCCGAAGGAGCCAAGGCATGAACACGACCAGCGAACGATCGCGCGGGCGGCCCGACTACATCCGCGTCGAAGGCCTGTCGAAGCACTTCGGCGATGGTGGCGAAGGCGTGCTCGCGCTGAAGGACATCGACTGCAGCATCGAACAAGGCAGCTTCGTGACCATCGTGGGCCCGAGCGGCTGTGGAAAGAGCACGCTGCTGCGCATCCTGGCAGGGCTGCTCGACTACGACGTCGGCCGCGTCGCGCTCGACGGCCAGCCGATCCGTGGCACCCGGCGCGACGTGGGCGTGGTGTTCCAGAGTTCGATCCTGCTGCCGTGGCGCACCATCCTCGAGAACGTGATGCTGCCCGCGGAAGTGCTGGGCATTCCGATGAAGCAGGCGCGCGAGCGTGCGATGCAACTGCTGCACATGGTTCGCCTCGACGGCTTCGAACACAAGCTGCCACGCCAGTTGAGCGGCGGCATGCAGCAGCGCGCCTCGATCGCGCGGGCGCTTCTGCACGATCCGAAGATCCTGCTGATGGACGAGCCCTTCGGCGCGCTCGACGCGATGACGCGCGAGCGCATGAACCTGGAGTTGCAGCGCATCTGGATGGAGAGCGGCAAGACGGTCGTCCTCATCACCCACTCGATTCCCGAAGCGGTGTTTCTCGGCGACAAGGTGTTCGTGATGTCGCCCCGCCCCGGCACGCTGGAACGGGTGCTGCCCATCGACCTGCCGCGTCCGCGCTCGATGGATGTGATGACGCATCCTGCGTTCGCCGCTGCGACGGCCTCGATCCGCGAGCGCTTCTCGCATGCCGCTTCATTCGACTGACAGGGAGCTTCCGATGACAACCGCCATGCTCACCACGACTGATTCCATTGCGCACCCGGAAGACACCACAACGAAGGCGGCAAGGCCGAAGCACTCGCGTCGGGCCAATCCGCTCGCTTCGACCCGGGTGCAGTCGGTCCTGCTGCTCGTCACGCTGCTCGGCTCGTGGGAAGCGGCCGTGCGATTCTTCAAGGTGCCGCAGCACCTCGTGCCTCCGGTGAGCGACATCGCGGTCGCGCTCTGGCGTGGGCTCGCGACCGGGCCGCTTGCGAAAGATGGCTTCTGGTATCACGGTGGCGTGACGGTCGCCGAGATCCTGCTGGGCTTCCTCATCGGCAGCGGCGTGGGGCTCGCGATCGGCATCGTGGTGTCGCAGATGCCGAAGGTCGAAGCGCTGCTGGAGCCCTACGTCGCCGCATTGCAGAGTGTGCCCAAGGTGGCGGTCGCACCGATCATCGTGGTGTGGCTGGGCTTCGGGATCGGGTCGAAGGTGATGATCATCTGCCTGCTCACCTTCTTCCCGGTGCTGGTGACCAGCATCGCGGGCTTCAAGGCGGTAGACCCGGACCGCATCGACCTGCTGCGTTCGCTGTCGGCAACGCCATGGCAGATCTTCCGCAAGGCCAAGTTCCCGAGCGCGCTGCCGTACATCTTCGCGGGGCTCAACATGGCGGCCGCCTTCAGCGTGGTCGGCGCGGTGGTCGGCGAATTCGTCGGCGCACAGGCGGGGCTCGGCGTGCTCATCCTGCAGATGGAGGCACAGGCCGATACCGGCGGCAGCTTCGCGGTGTGCGTGGTGCTGTCGGTGATCGGGATCGTGCTCACGGGCCTCCTGCGCCGCATCCAGCGACGCGTGCTGCACTGGATGCCGGCCGACACCTCCCAGCGGACGGTGAATGTCTGAAGTTCTTCATGAAGGAGTGGACCATGTTGACGCGACGTGATTTCGGCCTGGGCCTCGGCGCCTTGGGCCTTGGCGCCGGGCTTCCGGCACTGGCGCAGGCTGTGCGCGTGATGAAGGTGGCGAACACCGCGGCGGTGAACGATCCGCAGCAGTGCTTCTGCACCGCGGGCCAGCATCCGAAGCTCAACTTCTACAAGCCCAACGGCGTGGATGTGGAGTACGTCAACATGTCCAGCATGACGCAGGCGCTGCAGAGCCTGCGAGCCGGCCATGTGGACTTCGGGCCGGCGGTGCCGGGGCTGCTGTTGCCCGCGATGGCGAAGGACCCGTCGCTCGACCTCGTCAGCGTCTACAAGTGGCTGCCGCGCAATGCGAACGTGATCGTGGTGAAGCCGGGCAGCCCGATCAAGTCGGCGGCGGACCTCGCGGGCAAACGCATCGGCGTGCGAAGCCAGGGCGATACCGGCATCGTCATCACCAAGACCATGCTGGCCGAGCTGGGCCTGAAAGACGACAAGTGCGAGTACATCGCCATCGGCGACGGTGCACCAGCCGGCGCCGCCATCGACAACGACCGGGTGGACGCGATGGTGACCTTCGACACCGCCGCCGCACGCATCGAACTGGTAGGAACGAAGCTGCGCTACGTGCCGATCACGCCGAAGTTCGCGCAGGTCGGGTCGGGCTGGATCTGCGTGCCGAGGAAGCTGCTGAAGGAGGAGCGCAAGTCGCTCGTGGCGCTGTTCCAGGGCATCGCCAAATCCACCATCTTCTCGAACGCGAACCTCGAAGCGGCCATCGACCTGCACTGGGCGGTGTACCCCGAAAGCCGGCCCAAGGGCCGCAGCGAAGACGAGGCGCGCAAGGAACTCGCCTTCATCCTCAAGGACCGCAAGAACAGCTGGATGCGACGGCCCGACGATCCCGACCAGCGCATGGGTGCGTCGTCGCTGTCCGAATGGAAGGCGAACATCGAGATGACGGCTGACAGCAGCAAGAACCCGAAGCTGGCCGAGGAACTCGGCGATCCGAACCGACTGTTCACCAACGAGCTGATCGACGACATCAACGCCTTCGACCGGCAGGCGGTGGTCGACATGGCGAAGGCCTTCAGGCTCTGAGCCCGCACGCGCCGCGGAGGTGCAAGAATCGCTCGATGAATTCGACGAACGAACACTTCCGCCCCGTCGCGCTCCAGCATGCCTGTCGGCTCATCAACCATGGCCCGACGGTGCTGGTGACCAGCGCGCACGACGGGCGTCGCAACGTCATGGCGGCGGCATGGTCGATGCCGGTGGAGTTCACGCCGCCGCGCGTTGCGGTGGTCATCGACAAGCACACCTTCACGCGTGAGTTGGTTGCAGCGAGCGGGGTGTTTGGGCTGTGCATCCCGAGCGTCTCGTTCGTCGACACGACCTATGCGGTCGGCAGCGAGAGCGGTCGCTCGGTCGACAAGTTCGCGCGACACCAACTCGTTGCGCGGCCCGGTCCGGTGCTTGGCGTACCGCTCCTCGAAACTGGTTGCGCGGCATGGCTCGAATGCCGACTCATTCCCGAGGCGCACACCGAAGACGCCTACGACACCTGCTTCGGTGAAGTGGTCGCGGCAGCGGCCGACGAGCGCATCTTCTCAGGCGGCCATTGGCAGTTCGGTGACGACAACAAGGCGCTGCACACGATCCACCATCTCGGCGGCGGAAACTTCGTGAGCGCCGGCGCCAGCTTCCGCGCCGCGCAGCCCTGACAGCGGTCACACCTCGAATCGAGCGACGTCGATGGCCTCGGGAGGCAAGCCAGCAACGTGGCGTGCCCACATGGCCTCGCACGCGGCTTCGAAGTGACGGGTGAAGCGGCGGGCATCGAACACGCTGCTGGTCTTTCGCTGCAGCAGCAGCTTGTTCCGCAACGCCGCAAGCGATTGCGGCGAGCGAGCGAATTCGAGTGCGCGAGCCTCGTAAGACTCGACATCCTTCGTCACGAGTTCAGGCAACCCCATTGCACCGAGCAGGCTGGACGCCACGCGCGCCGCGAAGGTGTCTCCTTCGAGCGTGAGCAGGGGCAAGCCGGCGCGCAATGCATCGCTGCAGGTGGTGTGCGCGTTGTAGTGAAAGGTGTCGAGGAAAAGGTCCGCCAGTGCATGGCGCGACAGATGCTCCGCATGCGACGATCGCTTCGCCCACACGATTCGCGACGGGTCGACGCCGCGCTTCTGCGCTTCCGCGGCAAGCGCCGACGGTGCGCCCGCGTGACCTTCCAGGAGCCACAGCACGCTGCCGGGTACGGCGGACAGCAGGCGCATCCACACGTCGAAGACGTCGGGCGTGATCTTGTAGTTGTTGTTGAAGCACGCGAACACGAAGCCGTCCGCCGGCAGCCCGGCCTGCTCGCGCGTGATTGCGCAGGGCGCGATCTCTGCAAGCTCGTCGTTGCATTGGTACGAGCCGGGCAAGCGGACGACCTTTTCACTGTAGAAGCGCTCGTCCTCAGGCCGGATCACCACAGGGTCGGCAAGGATGTAGTCGATGAAGTCCGCGCCCATGGTGCCGGGATAGCCGAGATAGCTGACCTGCAGCGGCGCAGCGCGGTGGGCGAAGATGCCGGGGCG
This sequence comes from Variovorax sp. Sphag1AA, assembly GCF_014192575.1. Taxonomy (GTDB): domain Bacteria; phylum Pseudomonadota; class Gammaproteobacteria; order Burkholderiales; family Burkholderiaceae_C; genus Variovorax. The sequence continues at coordinate 174,877 of NZ_JACHYC010000009.1, forward strand.
GGATCCTTCGATGTAGCCGTTGAGATCGATCGCGATGTCGATGCCTGCTTCATGCGCCATTGCCGCAATCTGTGGATCGTCGCGGTTCGCCACCTCCATGAAGTGATCGAGCGATTGCATGACGCGTCGGCCCAGCGGATCCGAGATCGGCGGGCCGAACGAAAAGCCGAAGCATTCGAAGCGCTCGCGGTCGTGGCACTCGAAGAGGCGCGCAATGAGCTGCGAGGTTGGATGCGGACCGAAGCCGGATGAAAAGTAGCCGATGCGTAGACGGCGTGAAGCCGCGTCTCTAGGCGCCAGTGCGGGGCTTGATGCCGAGGCCGCATGATCCTGTGCGTAGCGCTTTGCGCAGGTGAAGAGCACGTTCGGGTCAGCGCCGGTCGGCAGGAGTGCGAAGGGTTCGGCCGCTTGTTCTCCAGCCAGCACGCGACTGAATGTCTCCTGCAGCAGCGACCGGTAACCGTCCCAACGGCACGCCAGCATTCGGTCGTGCAGCCAGTACCCGCGCATGTGGGCGGTGTCGGCAGGCAGCCGGGCGAGACGTGACAGGGCTTTGCGCGCGGCGTCCTGGCGGCCTGCGCGTTCGAGGAGTGCGACCTGGTTCATCGATGCATAGACATCCTGCGGCGCGAACTGCAGCGCGCGCTCGCAGCTCGCGAGAGCGTCGTCGAGTCGGCCGAGCTCAGCGAGCGCCATGGCGCGCTCCGACCATGCGCGCGCGAGCTGGGGCTGGAGCTTCAGCGCGCGCTCGAAGTGAACCACGGCCTGCTGCGGACGCTGCAATGCCAGCAGGCTGCTTCCGAGATTGAGCTGGAGTTCGGGCACGCGATCATTGAGGCGTGCCGCGCGCTCGAACGCCGCGAGCGCCAGCGCATGGTCGCCCGTCGCACTGTGGGCGACGCCGATTTCATGCAGCGCTTCGAAGAACTCGCCGGCTTCGCGGATCGCGCGCTCGAAGCAGGCGATGGCTTCGCGCGCACTGCCCCTTTGAAGGCGCACGCGACCCAGATAGAAGTGCGCTTCGGCGGAGCAGCCGGGCAAGACAACAGCGCGCGCGAGGTAGTGCTCGCAGCCTGCCATGTCGCCCTGGTTGCCGCGGATGAAGGCCAGAAGCTCGAGGGCGCGCGAAGGTGCGTCCGGCTTGTCGATCATGGTGCGCAGCATGGCCTCGGCCTGAGGCGCGCGGCCCGATCGGAACAGCTGTTCGGCTTGGACGAGTAGGGGATGCGCTGCGCTCGGCATGGCGCCGATTCTGATGCATCGAACAACGCAGGCGGGGTGCAGCTTGCCCTCCCCCAAGCCCTTTACTTAACTTCACTTGCTATGGAATTCGTAGCGCGGAATCGCGGCGTGCAAAGGACTTCAGGCGGAAATCGACAGTGCCGCTATTTCTGCTCGATCCGCCGCAAATGACATTCATTCGCATTTGATGTCTAGAATGGCGGGCTCAGATGACCTCCGCTCCCAACGCCCGCCGCCGCGCCTACTGGCTGAAGACCCTGCACGAATGGCACTGGATCAGCTCCGCGGTTTGCCTCGTGGGGATGGTGCTGTTCGCGGTCACCGGCTTCACGCTCAACCATGCGGCAAGCATCGAGGCCAAGCCCCAAGTCACCCATCGCACGGCGAAGATCGATGCGCCCCTGCGCGAGCAACTCGAGCAGGCAGTGCCCGCAGCCAAGGCGAACAAGGGCAAGGCTGAATTGCCCGAGGCGCTCCAGGCTTGGATCAAGCACGAATGGTCGATCCAGACCTCGGACCGAGAGGCCGAGTGGACCGACGACGAAATCTATCTTTCGCTTCCGCGTCCGGGCGGCGACGCCTGGCTTCGCCTCAGCCTCGACGACGGCGAGATCGAGTACGAGCGCACCGACCGCGGCTGGCTGTCGTACTTCAACGATCTGCACAAGGGCCGCAACACGGGCGCGGCCTGGAGCTGGTTCATCGACATCTTCGCCGTGGCGGCGCTGGTGTTCTCGATCACCGGGCTGTTCATTCTCAAGATGCATGCGGGCAACAGGCCCTTCACCTGGCCGGTGGCCGGGATGGGGCTCGTGATCCCGGTGCTGCTTGCCTTGCTGTTCATTCATTGATCTCAGGAAAGAGGTTTTCGTGCAAGTTCGCTACTCCCTCGCTCTCGTTGCGCTGCTCGGCGCGCCGGCCTTCGCCGGAGGGCTCTCCGTCAACATCGAAGTGCCGCGCCTCAACGTCGCGGAGTACCACCGCCCTTACGTCGCCGCGTGGATCGAGCGACCCGACCAGTCGGTCGCGACGACGCTGGCCGTGTGGTACGACGTCAAGAACAAGGGCAACGCCGAGGGCGAAGGGACGAAATGGCTCAAGGACATGCGGCAGTGGTGGCGCCGCACGGGCCGCGAGCTGCAGATGCCTGTCGATGGCGTGAGCAGTGCGACGCGACCCGCGGGCAAGCACCAGATCGCCTTCACCGAAGGCTCGGTCGCGCTGCCGAAGCTGGCGCCGGGCGCCTACAAGCTCTATGTCGAGGCGGCCCGCGAAGTCGGTGGACGCGAGATCGTGAGCATCCCCTTCCAGTGGCCTCCAGCAAAGGCCGAAACCGCGACTGTCGCCGGCAGCAGCGAACTCGGCGAGATCAAGCTCGATCTCGCGCCCTGAACCTTTTCATCCTCGACACCGGGAATTCATCATGAAGATTGCCACCCGCATTGCCTCGATCGCCCTCGCCCTTTCCGCCAGCGCCGCCGTCCACGCACATAACGTCTGGCTGCTGCCGTCGAGCACGGTGCTGTCGAAGGGCGACTGGATTACGGTCGATGCCGCGGTCTCGAACGACCTGTTCTTCTTCAACCATCGCCCGATGGGCCTCGACAACCTCGTCGTCACCGCGCCCGACGGCAGCACGATCAAGCCCGAGAACGTTCATGAGGGCAAGCTGCGCAGCGTGTTCGATCTGAACCTCGTGCAACCGGGAACGTACCGGGTTGCAGTGCTCAACGGTGGCGTCTTCGCGCGCTGGAAGGACAAGGCCACCGGTCAGGTCAAGCGCGCGCGTGGCACGCCGGAGAACATCACGAGCCAGATCCCGGCCGATGCGCAGGAAGTCGAGGTCACGCAGTCCGCGGGCCGCATCGAAACCTTCGTCACTGTCGGCAAGCCCAGCGCGCTGAAGCCGAGCGGCAAGGGGCTGGAGCTGATTGCCGCCAATCCGACGGATCTCGTCAAGGGCGAGAAGGCCACTTTCGCGCTGCACATCGACGGACAGCCGGCCAAGAACTTCGATGTGACGGTCACGCAGGGCAACACGCGCTATCGCGACAAGATCAACGAACTCACGGTCCACACGGACGCCAACGGCCAGTTCTCGGTCACCTGGCCCGAGGCGGGCATGTACTGGCTCGAGGCCACCGGAAAAGACGCGAAGACATCGGTGCCCGCCGCCAAGGAACGGCGCCTCAGCTACGCCGCGACTCTGGAAGTGATGCCCTGACTTCCCCGGCGGACCAGACATCCCCGCGCGTTTCTTTCGCGACATGGGGAGCCGGTGGCTATGCAAACAGCGCCGCCCCGCGTCTCGCGGATCCGGCGCGCCTGCAAAGCCTGAGCGGCCGCACGATGGGGACCACCTGGAGCGTCCGTCTGGACAATCCGTCGATGGTGCCGCTCGAAGCCATCCGCGCAGCCATCGAGGAAGCGCTGGACGTCGTGATCGCGCAGATGAGCACCTGGGAGGCCGACTCGAGCATCACGCGCTTCAACGAAGCGCCTGCGGGGAGCCGTCATGCGCTGGAGCCGGAATTCGCCGAGGTGCTCGCCTGCGGGCTGCGCTGGGCGGCCGCGAGCGGCGGCGCGATCGACCCGACGATCGGACCGCTGGTTTCGCTCTGGGGATTCGGCTCGCACGCCGCGGCGGTGATGAGCCTGCCCTCACCGTCCGACCTCGCTGCCGCGCGCTCGCGCATCGGCTGGCAGAAGCTGCAGTTCGATGACACGACACGCACGATCACGCAGCCCGGCGGCGTGCGGCTCGATCTGTCGGGTATCGCCAAGGGTTTCTCGGTCGATCAAGTTGCCGATTCGCTGAAGGCCCTCGGCCTTCGAGCCTTCCTCGTGGAAGTCGGTGGCGAAGTGCGCTGCCTCGGACGGCGTCCGTCTGGAGAGCCTTGGCGCGTGCTTGTCGAGGCGGGCACGCAATCGGTTCACATAGCGCTCGCCGACACGGCCATCGCGACATCCGGCAATCGCTGGCATGTGCATGAAGTCGATGCGCAGCGTTGGTCGCACACGATCGATCCGCGCACGGGGGAGCCCGTCGGACACTCGCTCGTTTCCGTCTCCGTGATCCATCCGCACTGCATGCACGCGGACGCGCTGGCCACGGTGCTCACGGTGCTCGGGCCGGAGGACGGCTTCGCGTTCGCGCAGCGACACAAAATCGCCGCACTGTTCGTCAAGGAAGACCAGGACGGCTGTCTTTCGTGTGCGACTGACGGCTGGATGGCGCAAGTCCACGCCGCATGAACGACTCTTCGTTGCGCGCCGTCGGTGCCGGCATGACGGTGCTTGCCTATGTGGCGCTCTGCACGAGCGTCTATTGGCGGCAGCGTCGGATTCGCCTCGAGAACGCGCGCGCGAGCGCGGCGCTCGCTGGCGGCGGTGCCGGCAAGCCGGCCCTGGTGCTTTTCGCGAGCCAGACCGGAAATGCGGAGACCCTGGCGTGGAAGACGGCGCGCTGGCTCCATGAACGCGGCACGCCTTCGCGATTGATGCCGCTCAACGATGTCGATGCAGACACCCTGCGCACTGCGGGAAGCGCCTACTTCATCGCGAGCACTTATGGCGAGGGCGATGCGCCGGATGGTGCGAGCCTCTTTGCCGAGCGTGTCATGGGCGGCGCCGTCGCTGATCTGTCTTCGCTCCGATATGCCGTGCTCGCTCTTGGTGATCGGCAGTACGCCAACTTCTGCGCGTTCGGCCGTGCACTCGATGAGTGGCTTCAGGCGAAGGGCGCCAAGCGCCAATCCGCACGCATCGAGGTGGACAACGGCGATGCAGCCCAGCTCGCTGCATGGCAGGCTCACTGCAGCGGCAGCGATGCAGAGGCCGTCACGGAAAGTCCCGCCTCGGCACCGCAGCCGTGGCGACTCGTGCGGCGAACGTTGCTCAACGAAGGCAGCGTGGGCGGCCCGATCTTCGAGCTGGCTTTCACGCCCGCCCTGGGCCACGAAGCGCAGTGGGAGTCCGGCGACACGGCGCAAATCACGCTCGACAGCGATCCAGGCCGGCCGCGCGAATACTCGATCGCATCGATCGGCGCAGACAGGGAAATGCAGTTCCTCGTTCGGCAGGAACGACACCCCGACGGCTCGCTGGGCGCCGCCTCCGGACTGTTGACGTCGACCCTCGTCATCGGCGAGACCGCGACCTTCCGCATCCGCCCACACCACGGCTTCAGGCTTGGGAGCAATGCCGACCGCCCGTTGATCCTCATCGGCAACGGAACGGGGCTCGCGGGACTTCGGAGCCATCTGCGCGCCAGAGCGGCGATGGGCCAGCGCGAGAACTGGCTGGTCTTCGGCGAGCGCAACGAGCGATGCGATTTCCTCTGCCGCGCCGAGATCGAGGCATGGCAACGCGAAGGCGTCCTCGGTCGGCTCGACCTGGCCTTCTCGCGGGACCAGGAGGAAGCGCGCTACGTGCAACACCGTCTACTGCAGGCCCATGAGGACGTATCGCAATGGGTCGCTCGCGGCGCGGCGATCTATGTGTGCGGCAGCCTGAACGGCATGGCGTCGGGCGTCGACGCGGCGCTCAGGCAGATCCTCGGCGTCGAGGCGATGGGCGAGCTCTCCGCGAGCGATCGCTATCGCCGCGACGTTTACTGAGCGGATCCCTCTCTTCTTCCCTCGTTTTCGTTCGTCAGTTGAACGCGCGTCGTTGCTGCATTGCGACGAAATTGAGGATTTCGCGTTACATTTGTATTGCGATTCATTATCATTTGCGAGGTTTCGCAAACCGCGAATCTCAGACTTCAACCAGCCAATCGCCACAGCCATCAGGCTCCATGCGACCAGCCAGTCGAGTTCTCTCTCATTTGCCTTCCTTCCAGGAGAACCTTCATGGCTTACATCAAGAGCCGCAAGCATGCGCGCGTCTTGCCGCCGCTCGGTAGCGCGGCCGCTGCCACCCTCGTTGCACTCGCCCTCCCCGTCTCCGCTCAAACCTCCACGAACACCCTCAAGGAAGTCCGTGTCGAAGGCACCGCGTCGGACGTCAAGGTCGACAACTCGGCCAACCCCAAGTTCACGGCTCCGCTGGTCAACACCCCGCAGACGATCCAGATCATTCCCGAGACGGTCATGCGCGAGCAAGGCGCGACGACGCTGACCGAAGCGCTGCGCAACTCGCCCGGCGTCGGCACCTTCTTCCTCGGCGAGAACGGCACCACCAGCACGGGTGACTCGATCTACATGCGCGGCTTCGACAGCTCGAGCAGCATCTTTGTCGATGGCATCCGCGACACGGGCTCTGTCTCGCGCGACACCTTCAACATCGATCAGATCGAAGTCGTGAAGGGCCCCGCCGGCACCGATACGGGCCGCACGTCGCCGACGGGCTACATCAACATGATCACCAAGAAGCCGCAGCTGTCCGACAGCTTCCTCGGCTCCGTGAGCATCGGCAGCGACGACTTCAAGCGCACCACCATCGACTGGAACAAAGTCCTGAGCGGCCCCGATGGCATCGGCTCGGCCCTGCGCCTCAATGCGTTCGCGCTGGATGCGGATGGCGCCGGCCGCGATGTCGTGAACAACAAGCGCTGGGGCATTGCGCCATCGCTCGCCTTCGGCCTGAATTCGCCGACGCGCTTCTACTTCGATCTGGTCTACGTCAAGCAGAACAACATCCCCGACGGGGGCGTTCCGACGATCGGCCTGCCGGGCTACACGTCGCCCGACCCGACCCGCCGCTTCCTGACGACCGCGTCGCCCGTGGCTTCGAGCAACTTCTACGGAACGCAGTGGGACTTCGACAACGTGACGCAGACCATGTTCACCGCCCGGTTCGAACATGACTTCACGCCCGACGTGACCCTGCGCAACACCTTCCGCTACGGCAAGACCGACCAGGACTACATGCTGACGTCCTTCATGGGCAGTTCGGCGAACCTGGTCACGCGCTTCCCCACGCAACCGCTGACCTGGACGATCGCGCGCAGCAATCCGACCAACAAGGATCAGGAAAACTCCATCCTGACCAACCAGACCAACGTCAGCGCGAAGTTCAATACCGGCAGCATCAGCCATACGATGAACGCCGGTGTCGAACTGATTCGCGAAGAACAGGACTCGGTGGGCTACTACGGCCAGAACGCGACCGTCTTCGGTATTCCGGGCATCCGCAACAGCGGCAGCTGGCCCGCGGCCAACCTCTACTCGCCGAACCCGTACGTCAGCGGCTACCTCCGCCTGCCGAACGGCACGACCACGGCCGGCACGACCGACACCGTCGGCGTGTACGCATTCGACACCGCGAAGCTCAGCGAACGCTGGATGCTGACCGGCGGCCTGCGCTTCGATCACTACTCGACCGATTACGCGTCGAGCGCCCTCAACGCGACCACAGGCGCGCTGACGCCGTCTTCGTTCGGCGTGTCGGGCAGTGAATGGACCGGCAAGCTCGGCGCCATCTACAAGCCGACCGAGAACAGCAGCGTCTACCTGGCCTACGGCACCGGCGCGCAGCCGCCCGGCGGCAACAACTTCACCCTCGCGGCGGGCGGAACCGGCAACAACGCGAACCGCACCGACTTCCTGCCCCAGAAGACCAAGACCTGGGAACTGGGAACGAAGTGGGACGTGCTGGAAAAGAGGCTTGCCCTCTCCGCAGCGCTCTTCCGTACCGACGTGAGCAACGAAGTGGTGCAAGACGCCGTCAGCGGCAACTACTACCAGACCGGCGAGAAGCGCGTCGAGGGCATCGAACTCGCCGCCGTGGGTGCGATCACCGACCGCTGGAGCGTGACGACCGGCTTCACGCATCAGAACGCGAAGGTGCTCAGCGGCCCGTCGGTCCTCGCGGATGGCGGCTCGGTCCTGGCCTATACGCCGGAGAACTCGTTCACGGCCTGGACCACGTACCAGTTGCCCATCGGCCTGAGCCTTGGCATCGGCGCACGCTACAACGGCAAGATGCATCGCGGCACCGATGGCGCCATCGGCACGCCGGCGTATGTCGAGGACTACTGGGTCTTCGATGCGATGGCCGGCTATCGCATCAACAAGAACCTGGACCTTCAGTTCAACATCTACAACCTGACGGACAAGGAGTACGTGGCGGCCATCAACAAGAGCGGCTACCGCTACACGCCGGGTGCACCTCGGACCTACCGCCTGACCGCGAACTTCCAGTTCTAACCACTGCTGCGGCGTCGCGCCCTGAGGGGCGCGACAATCCAGCCCCGCCGCCAGGCCGGGGCTTTTTGCTTTTTGAAGGATCGACGAAATGATGCTGCATGTGCCCCAAGTACTGAGTGCCGACGAAGTACGCAAGATCCGCACGGCGCTGGATGCAGCCGACTGGATCGACGGCCGCGAGACCGTCGGTGCGCAAGGTGCGCAGGTCAAGCGCAACCGGCAGCTGCCGGAGCACTCCGCAGTCAGCCGCGAGCTGGGCGCGATGATCCTTGCCGCACTGGCACGCAATCCGCTCTTCTTCGCAGCCGCCTTGCCGTTGCGATTTGTTCCGCCGCTGTTCAACCGCTACGAAGGCGGCGAGCACTATGGCTTCCATATCGATGGTTCCGTGCGCGCGATACCCGCGACAGGGCAGCAACTGCGCACCGATCTCTCCTGCACGCTGTTCCTCGGAGAGCCCGATGAGTACGAAGGCGGAGAACTCGAGGTCGTCGACACCTACGGCACTCACGAAGTCAAGCTGCCGGCAGGTGACCTGATCCTGTATCCATCGACGAGCCTTCACCGCGTGCAGCCCGTGACGCGCGGGGCGCGCGTCTGCTCGTTCTTCTGGCTGCAGAGCATGATCCGCGACGATGGGCGCAGGAGCATGCTCTTCGAGCTCGACCAGACCATCCAGAAGCTTCGCGCCCGGCACGGAGAGAACGACGAGACCGTTGCACTTACCGGCCACTATCACAACCTCTTGCGGATGTGGTCGGAGGTTTGAGCGCCCATCGTTGCTGATCGTCCCGGTCGGCGCACCCGCGCTCGCAAGGCCTTTATTCATGATATACCGCGCCATACACTTCTCTCCATGGCCCGCACATACGCATTCACCGTCACGAGTGGCACCGACGAGTTGCCATGGCTGCAGGATCCGATCGAGGCACATCGCCGCTGGCGCTCGACCCTGAGCTGGAAGCGTGACGTCTCAACCAGCGATGCCGACGCCCCGCTCTATGCCGAGCACAGCAACAATCTCTACCAATCGCTTTGGGGCAAGTTCTGCCGATGGCTGACCGGCCGTTCGCTGAAACTCGACGAAGTGCGGCAAACGCACATTGAAGCCTTCCTCAAGTCGCTGGAGGGACGCCGCGGCGCGCCGGCCAGTGTCCGCACCATGCGTACCTATCTGGCCGAGATCCATCGCGTGTTCACGCACCTTCACGAGATCGGCATCCTCAACGCCAACCACGCGGCCACGGTGCTCAGGCGGAAACGGCTTGCGCCCGAGTCGCAGTTCGAAACCGATCCACCGCTGCCCCCGAGCCCCGGCTTTCTGAAGGCCTACGAAAAGATGGCGCAGCGGATGTTCAAGGAAGAACGCGCCGAGCTACCCGAGGCGTGGTCGCCGGCACGCAATCTCGCGCTGCGGTTGATCGTCGCCGAGTGTGGATTGAAGCTGTCCGAGATCTGCAAGCTGATCCCGCGCAACGTCACGATCCAGCCAAACGGCACGGTGGTGATCCGCTCTCCGGGGCACCGTCAGGTTGTGACGCGCCCGCTTGTCGGTCGGCCGATGCTGGCAAGGGCGATGCAGGGCTGGCTCGACGCCCGGCGCGGCCTTCGCATCGTCCAGATGCGCCGCGCCCACGACGAGGACGGCCGCCGCTCCAACCGGCTCTTCCTGGGGCAGGCGGACAAGGTCATGTCAGCGGAACTCGTCGGCGGCGGCCTCGGCGATGCCTGCAGTCCGGTGGCGCCCGACCTGGCCGAGCGCGTGATCACGAGCTGCGTCAAGCGCACGCTCGAATCGCTGGGTCACGAGGCCGCCTTCCATGGCCCGCAACTGGTGCGCAACGCGTACGCTGCAAGGCTGATTCAGGACGGCATGAGCGACATCGACGTCTCCGACCAACTCGGCATGAAGACGACCTTCACAGCCCGAACCATTCGCGCAAAGCTCGGGCTTCCGGACGGGGCAGGTCAATAGGCCACCCCACACAAAGTTTGTCAACGCGAACACTCGGCGCTTGAGCAGCGGGCTGACAGGGCCTATCCTGCGGCAAATTCGTCAGGCGACGCCGCGTCGCCGTGCCAAGTCGAAGGAGGAAGGAGATCGCGATGCCCGACTTCCTGATTGCCTACTGTGGTCCAGCAGCGCTCCCCGAGAACCTCTGGGTTCGCTGGAACACCGATCCGTTGCTCATCGCTGCACTGGCTGCGTTGGCTGCCGTGATCAGCACCGGTCGCTCGTCCGATTCGCGGGCGGGATGGGGCGCGGTGGCGCTCATGGTGCTGGTTTTCGTCTCGCCGCTTTGCGCGCTGTCGTCGGCGCTGTTCTCGGCGCGGGTGTTCCATCACGTCGTGCTGGTTGCCGCGGTGGCCCCGCTTCTCGCGAGGGCGTTTCCGCTGCCGCGTCTGGGCTATCCACCTCTCGCGATGGTCGTGGCCGCGCACGCGGTTGTCCTCTGGCTGTGGCATGCACCGGGGCCCTATGCGTGGGGTCTCGCAAGCGTGCCGGCGTACTGGCTGATGCAACTCTCGCTGCTCGGTAGCGCATGGCTCATGTGGCGCGCGATCCTGGCACCCGCAGAGTCCTCCGGTCCTGCGCTCATCGCGCTGGTCGCGACCGTCGCGCAAATGGGCCTGCTCGGCGCGGTGATCGTCTTTGCATCGGTGCCGCTCTATCCGGTCCACCTCACGAGCACGCTGCCATGGGGCCTCACGCCGCTGGCCGACCAGCAACTCGCGGGCCTGCTGATGTGGGTGCCGGCGATGCTGCCCTATCTGGCTGTCGGCCTCTACACGGCATGGGCGAGCCTCCGACCTAGCGAGCCGGCGCTGTGACGACGTTTCTCAAGTTCCTGCATCTGGCCGCCATCGCAGTGTGGTCTGGCGGCTTGATCGCGCTGCCTTACCTGTTCTGGCAACGTCGCCTGCTCAGCCCCGGGGCGGAGCTCGATCGCCTGCACCGCGTCACACGCCTGGTCTATGTCGACCTGACCTCGCCTGCTGCCTTCATCGCCATCGCAAGCGGCACCGCGCTCATCTTCCTGCAGACCACCTTCGTCGAGTGGTTCTCCATCAAGATGGTCTTCGTCGGATTGATGGCCATGCTGCACGTGGTCGCCGGACTGGTGATGCACCAGCTCTTCCTGCCCACCGGCCGCTTCGGCCGCGTCTCGTTCGTGACGCTGACAGTGGCGTACCTGGTGTTGATCACCGCGATCGTCTGGGTGGTGCTGGCCAAGCCGCACATCGACTCGAACCAGTTCGCGGTGCGGCTCTTCGAGCCCGGCGGCCTCTCACGCCTGTGGCATCAATCCTTCGGCGAGACCAGGATGCCGATGCCATGATCGAACACGAGCTTGCCCCCATGCCAGCCGGCAAAGCCCACCATGACCGACCCGAGGACGGACAGCATCAACCCGTGCGGCAACACCGAAGCGGGATCGGTCAACCGGACACCCCAGCTCGCGCCCGCGATGGCGACCAGCGTCATCGCTGCGACCGCGTGCGACCAGCTCGCCTCGTGCGCCCGTATGCCGCGCACCAGCAGCAGCTCACCGGTGCCGACGATGCTCGCGGCCACGCCGCTCCAGAACGCCATGCCGGCCGCCCAGAGGCCTGCACGCAGCCAGAAGGGGTCGCCCGACCACCAGTAGAAGACATCGACGCCGAGTGTCGCCACGACGAAGGCCACCGGAAAGTGCACCAGCATCACATGGAGCGGATGGCCGACCACAGCGACCGCGGAGCCGACGTCGAGACGCTGGAGCTCGAGCAGGACTTCGCTCTTGGCCGAGGTCGCGTTGCCTTTGTTCGCCATGGTTCTTCTCCTTTGAAGCGCATGCCGTTGTCGATGGGCGGCCATCCTAGCCTCATGCGCGCTGCGCTCCAAGCCGGATCGTTGATGGCCTTGTCGGGCTGCCGCGGACCGCTGTCCGCGCTGGATCCTTCGGGCCCCGCCGCCGCCTCGATCGCCACCATGTGGTGGGTGATGTTGATCGGCTCGGCAGTGCTCTTCCTGCTGGTCGTCGGCATCTTCATCCAGGTCGTTCGACGTCCGGGCTGGGGATCCAGCGTGTCGCCGACGCGGTGGGTCGTGATGGGCGGGCTGGTGCTGCCAGCGATCGTGCTGCTGCCGCTGCTGGCTTACGGGCTGGTCACCGGCGAACGTCTTCTGCCCCTGCCCGGCGCCGCGCCGCCGCAGCGCGTCGAGGCCATCGCGGCACAGTGGAACTGGACCTTCCGCTATCCCGACCATGGCGGCGCCGAGACGCGCAACATGCTGCTGCTGCCCGCGGGCACGCCAGTCGACATGGTCGTGACGAGCAAGGACGTGATCCACGCCTTCTGGGTGCCGCGCTTCGCCGGCAAGGTCGATGCGGTACCGGGCCGGGTCAACCGCCTGCGCATCCAGGCCGACCAGCCCGGACGCTACGAAGGCACCTGCGACGAGTTCTGCGGCCTCGGCCACGCCGGCATGCGATTCGGCGTGATCGTGTACGCACAGGGCGAATTCTCAGCCGCGCTCGAACAGGCACGCGCGGCACCGGAGGCAAGGAAATGAGCGGACCCGTCGATCCCCAGCCGGAAGGCGCGAAGGCGCTGCGGCTGCACCGGGAACTGACCCGGATCTGGGCGACCGGCCCCGGCTGGCAGCGGCTTGCCTCGGTGAATCACTCGGTCATCGGCATGCGGATGTTCATCACATCCTTCGCGTTCTTCCTGATCGCGGGCGTGCTAGGCATGCTGACGCGGGTGCAGCTCGCGACGCCCCATTCCGGCTTTCTTGACCCGGCGACCTACAACCAGGTCTTCACCATGCACGGGTCGATGATGCTGTTCTTCTTCGCGATCCCGATGGTGGAGAGCTTCGCCGTCTATCTCACGCCGAAGATCCTCGGCACGCGCGACTTCGCGTTCCCGCGCCTGACCGCCTACGGCTACTGGTGCTATCTGTTCGGTGCGTCCATCGTGACTGCCTCGCTGATCCTCGGCGTTGCGCCGGACAGCGGCTGGTTCATGTACACGCCGCTCAGTTCGAACGTCTTCACGCCCGGCATGAACGCGGACATCTGGCTGCTGGGCATCACCTTCGTCGAGATCTCGGCGCTCTCCCTGGCGATGGAGATCGTGGTCTCGGTGCTCAAGATGCGCGCGCCGGGCATGTCGCTCGACCGCATGCCGATCTTCGGCTGGTACATCCTCGTCACCGCGCTGATGATGATCGTGGCCTTCCCCCCGCTGATCCTCGGCTCGATCCTGCTGGAGATCGAGCGCGCCTTCGGCCTGCCCTTCTTCGACCCGACGCGCGGCGGCGACTCGCTGCTCTGGCAGCACCTGTTCTGGCTGTTCGGCCACCCGGACGTCTACATCATCTTCCTGCCGATGGCGGCAGTGCTGTCGACCATCATCCCGGTCTTCGCCAAGCGCGCGTTGGTGGGCTATCGCATCATCGTGGTCGCGATCATCGCGCTGGCCTTCCTGAGCTTCGGCATCTGGGTGCACCACATGTTCACGGTGGGCATTCCGCACCTCGCGCTCGCGTTCTTCTCGGCCGGCTCTGCGATCGTCGCGGTGCCCACTGCGGTGCAGGTCTTCGCATGGCTCGCGACGCTGTCACACGGCAAGCCGCGCTGGGACGTGCCGATGCTCTACATCTTCGGCTTCTTCTTCATCTTCGCGATGGGTGGGCTCACCGGCGTGATGCTCGCGATGGTGCCCTTCGACTGGCAGGCGCACGACACCTACTTCGTGGTCGCGCACATGCACTACGTGGTGGCCGGCGCGCTCGCGTTCCCGATGATGGCCGCGGTCTACTACTGGCTGCCGTTGCTCACCGGGCGCACTGCGGTGCATCAACTCTCGGTGCCCGCGTTCTGGCTGATCTTCATCGGCTTCAACATGACCTTCTTCATGATGCACCTCACCGGCCTGCTCGGCATGCCGCGGCGCATCTACACCTACCAGGGCGACGAGGGCTGGAACTGGCTCAACCTGCTGTCTTCCGTCGGCGGCTTCGTGATGACGATCGGCTTCGGGCTGCTGGTGATCGACCTCGTCGTGCAGCTTCGCCATGGCCGGCGCGTGCGGCGAGACCCGTGGCAGGCGCAGACCTTCGAGTGGGCGATGCCGATTCCTCCCGCGCCCTATGCCTTCGCATCGATCCCGCACGTGGGACCGGAGACCGAGGGCGTGCCCAAGAGCGAACTCGCCATCACGCTCGCACGCGGCGAGGGCTACCTCGGGTCTACGCGCAACGGCTGGCAGGAAGCCCTCGGCGTGCACGCGACCAGCGGCAAGCCCGAGCAACTGATCGTGTTGCCGAACCCGACCTATCTGCCGCTCGTCACCGCGATCGTCACTGCGGGCGTGGTGCTCGGCTTCCTGTTCAAGGCTTACTGGTTGTCGGCGTTGTTCGCGCTGGTCACGCTGGGCCTCTTCGTCCATGGCGCGCGCAACGCGGGATTGCCGCGTGACTACGGTCCCCTGCCGGTAGGCCGCGGGGTCGCGGTGCCGCCGCATACCGAATCGCCGAGCGCGCCCTCGTGGCTTTCGCTGATCTGCGCGCTGGTGGCCGACGGCACGCTCTTCACGTCGCTGGTGTTCGGCACCTTCTATCTGTGGCTGGCGGGCGCCGACTGGCAGAAGATGACGCCCCCCGAGCCGAGCAAGATGCTGGCCTTCGGCGCGATCGCCTGCCTCGTGGTCGCGGTGGCAACCGCGCGCGGCTCGCTCCGGATCGTGCAACGCGGCGGCAAGCCCTGGGGATGGATCGGCCTCACTGCGATCGCGCTGCTCGCGGCCATCTCGCAAGTGGTGCAGCTCATCATGGGCGTGACACCCGATCCGAGCAAACACGCGCTGGGTTCGACGGCATGCGTTCTGCTCGGCTACGTGGTGGTGCATGCGGGCGTGGGCCTGCTGTTCCTCATCAGCAATGCCCAGCGCATCGGCAGCGGCCATGTGTCGCAGCGCCGCTTCAACGATCTGCGGCTCACACGGCTGTGGCTCGACTACACATTGGTCACCGGCATCATCGCGATCGGCCTCGTGCTCTCGCTGCCCGCACTGGTGACTGTCCTGGGAGTGCGGCCATGAATGCAGTCGTCGTGCCGCCCGGCCGGGTGTGGTGGCTCGGAGCCGCCTTCACCGTGTGGTGCGTGGCGCTGGTGGTTCTGTATGCGCTGCATGCCATCGGATGCGCCTTCGGCTGGTCGACCGGCGCGCTGCGCTGGAGCCTCGTGCTGGTGCTCATCGCCCACCTGGTCGTGATCGGCTGGATGTGGAGCAAGTTCGCGCGCGGCCGGCCCGACCCGGCCACCGGCAAGACCGGAAGCTTCCTGCATCAGGCCATTCTCTGGACCGTCATCACGGCATTCGCGAGCACGGTGCTCGTGCTCGGCCCGCCGCTCCTTCTCACGACCTGCATCTGAGGCCCCATGCGAAGCAGGACCATCTGGGCCGCCATCTACCTGCTCTTCATCCTCGCGCCGCTGCTGGCACTGCTTGCGGGCGCGATGCCGCCCGCCCGCGATTTCTGGACCGAGTTCTCGGTCGCGCTCGGCTACAGCGGGCTCGCGATGATGGGGCTCCAGTTCGGCCTCACTGCGCGCTTCCGTCATGTCACGGACCCGTGGGGCGAGGACGTCATCTACCACTTCCACCGCCGGATCTCGCTGACTGCGGTGGCTTTGGTGGTGGTGCATCCGGCCATCCTGATCGCCGCAGGGTCGGACAAACTCGCGATGCCCGACTCGCTCGCCGAGGTGCCGATGGGCGCGGTCTTCGCCGTTCTGTCGCTGGGCTCGGTGGTGCTCCTTGTGATCATGGCGCTGTGGCGCACGCGACTGAAGATCAGCTACGAGTTCTGGCACATCAGTCACATCGTTCTCGCGGTGGCTGCTGTCGGAGGCGGACTGCTGCACATGGTCGGCTGGGGCTTCTATCTGGCGGACCCATGGAAGCGCATCTTGTGGATCTGCATGACGATCTTCTGGATCGCGCTGCTCTTCTACGTGCGCGTGTTCAAGCCGCTCTTCATGCTGCGTCGTCCCTACCGGGTGACCGAAGTGCGACCCGAGCGCGGCGACACCACGACCCTCGTCATGCACCCCGACGGCCATGCGGGCTTCCGCTTCAGGCCGGGCCAGTTCGGCTGGATCACGCTATGGGGCAGCCCCTTCAAGATCACCGGCCATCCGTTCTCGTTCTCGTCGAGCGCCGAGGCGAACGACGGCCGCATCGAGATGACGATCCGCAACCTTGGCGACTTCACGCGCAACATCGCGAAGGTGCCGGTCGGGCGACGCGTCTACCTT
Organism: Variovorax sp. Sphag1AA; assembly: GCF_014192575.1. Lineage (GTDB taxonomy): Bacteria > Pseudomonadota > Gammaproteobacteria > Burkholderiales > Burkholderiaceae_C > Variovorax. The sequence goes on from NZ_JACHYC010000009.1 coordinate 191,582, forward strand.
GACGGTCCTTACGGTGCATTCACCATCGGCAACCCAGCCGACATGCACGTGCTCATTGCTGGCGGCATCGGCATCACGCCGATGATGAGCATGATCCGCACGTTCGCCGATCGCGGCGACAAACGCCCGCTGATCCTTCTCTACGGCGGCAAGGATCTTGAATCGATGACCTTCCGCGAAGAGCTCGACGCGCTCTCGCGGCGCATCGACCTCACAGTGGTGTACGTGCTTTCGCAACCGCCCGAAGGCTGGAGCGGCGAGAGCGGCTACATCAACGCCGACCTCTTCAAGCGGCACCTTCCGCCGCACTATGCCGATCACGAGTACTTCATCTGCGGGCCCGACGTGATGATGGATGCGATCGAAGCGGCGCTCGGCGAGATGAAGGTGCCTCTCTCCAAGTACCACTCGGAGCGGTACAGCTTTGTCTGACAACAGTGGCCGATCCCGACAGGCGGGCGATGGTGCTTTCGGGTCCGCGAATTCGTCGACTTTGTCGCCGCGAGCTTTGCTACCGATAGTCGAACTAGCAACTCAGACGTTGGCTACGCCCGCAGCCCCTGGAGCGCCTTCGTCCATCGGAGAAGCTCGTCGAGCATCGCGGTCGCCGCGGCACCATGCACCGCGTTGGCTGCGATGCCGCCTTCGGCCTGAAGCTGCTGCGCCACGAAAGGAATCGCCACTGCTTCCAACATCGGCACCATCTTCAGAGTGGTGAGAAGGCCTTTGGTCACCTGCACCGAACGCATGCCACCGGACACACCACCGTAGCTGACAAAGCCCACTGCCTTGTACTGCCACTCTCGAACGAGATAGTTGAGCGCGTTGATCAACGCACCCGGCGGACCGTAGTTGTACTCGGGCAGCACGAACAGGAACGCATCCGCCGCGTTCACGCTCGCACTCCACGCCTTCGTGTGCTCATGGACATAGCGGCCAAGACGCGGATGCTCGGGCTCATCGAAGACGGGAAGACCGAACGATGCCAAGTCGACGAGGCGCGCATCGAAGCCGCCATGCGCGACGGCGGCGGCATGCGCCCATTCGGCGACGCCGGGACCGACGCGCCCAGGGCGCGTGCTGCAGATCAGTGTGTGAAGAATCGGTTGGGTCATTTGAAAGTCGGTTCAATGGAATGGCTGCGCAGCCTCAGGGGCTGTTCAAGCCCAGGCGCTGGATTGTGGCCGCCTTCAGCCGGCTGTCCTCGCGAACGTTCCGTTCGAACTCCTTACCGGGCCGGAAATCGACCACCTGATTCGCGCGGCGCGCCCAGTCCTGGTACTTGGGCGAAGCCACGGCGGCCTTGCAGGACGACTCCAGCTTCGCGACGACCGTATCAGGCGTACGCGCTGGCGCGAGCACACCGCCGAAGCTCGCCTGCACGACAGGCACGCCGGCCTCCTTCAATGTCGGCACGTCCGGGAACGACGGATGGCGCTTGTCGGCATACACCGCGATGAGCCGCAGCGCGCCGGAGTTGAGGTGCCCGGTGATCGAGCTCACCAGCACCGCGCCGAAGCTCAGGCGATCGCTCAGCAGGTCCTGCAGCATCGGGGCGTCGCCCTTGTAAGGCACATGCGTCAATGTGACCTTGGTCGTGGCTTCGATGTCCGAAGTGCCCAGATGCGGAATGGAGCCCGTGCCCGAGGTTCCGTAGCTCACCCGGCCCGCGTCCTTGCGCGCGTCGGCGAGGATGTCCCCGATGTTGCGATACGGCGAGTTCGCCGGCACCGCGATCGCGAAGATGTTGTCGAAGACCTGGCACACATAGCGGAACGAGTCGAGGTTGTAGGCCAGCGACTTCAGCCGGTGTGGCTCGCTCGACAGCGGCACCGCCGGCGTGAACGCGAGGACATAGCCGTCGGGTCGCGCGCTCGCCACCACGTTGAGCCCGATGGTCCCTGCCGCGCCATCGCGGTTGCTCACGGCAATGGCCTGCCCGAGGCCCTCGGACATGGCCTCGGCGAGGTTGCGTGCGTTGAGGTCGAGGCCGCCGCCCGCCGCGAAGGGCACCACCATCTGCACCGGCCGCGAGGGGTAGTCCTGTGTGGCGGCGCCGCAGGCTACCGACGCCAGCAGCAGTCCGAGCACGAGCGGCCGCTTGCCGCGCAAGAAGTTGTTCATCCGTCTGTCTCCATGGATGCGGCGGTCGCCGCGTCAATCCAGCTTCGCGCCGGACTCCTTGATCACCACGCCCAGCCGCTGCGTGTCGGCCTTCATCAGCCTGGCGAACTCCTGCGGCGTGCCGCCGACGACCGTCATGCCCAGGTCGTTGAGCCGGCTCACCACATCGGGAGTGCGCAGCACGGCGACGACTTCGTCATGCAGCTTCGCGATCACCGGCTTGGGCGTGCCGGCGGGCGCGACGAGGCCGAACCATGGGCTCGCCTCGTAGCCAGTCAGGCCCTGCTCCACCAGCGTCGGCACGTCTGGTAGCAGCGGCGAGCGCTTCGGCGCGTCGATGGCCAGGGCGCGCAGCCGCTTGTCCTTGACGAAGGGCAGCGAGGACGGAATGGCATCGAACATGAAGTCCACGCGTCCGGCTACAAGGTCCGTGAGCGCCGGCGCGGACCCCTTGTAGGGCACGTGATTGATCTGCAGCCCGTTCCTGGAGCGCAGGATCTCCGCAGCGATGTGGCCGCCCGCGCCCACGGACTGGGAGGCATAGCTGATCGTGCCCGGGGCCGCCTTGGCCTTGGCGATCAGCTCGGCGACCGTCTTGACCGGACTGTCGGCCGGGACCACCAGCAGTTGCGGGATCTGCACGGTCTCGATGATCGGATCGAAATCCGCCTCCGGGTCGTACGAGAGCTTCGAGTACAGAGCCTGATTGGCCGCATGAGAGCCGCTGTTGGCGAGAAACAGCGTATAGCCGTCGGCCGGAGCCCGCTTCGCGGTGGAAGCGCCGATCTGCCCGCCGGCGCCGGGCCGGTTGTCGACCAGCACCGGCTGCTTGAGGTTGTCGCCGAGCTTCTGCGCCACGATGCGCGTCGATGCATCGGAGGCGCCCCCGGCCGGGAACGGAACGATGATCGTGATCGGCTTGGTCGGAAAGGCTTGCGCGAGTCCGATCACGGGCATGGCGGCTGCCGCGGCCACTGCAAGGGAGAGCAGGAGTTTCCTGAACATGGAGGACCTTTCAGCGGTTCGATGATTCAGCCGACCTGCTCGTCGACGATGGTGTTGCGCAGGATGCCGACGCGCTCGACCTCGACTTCGACCACGTCGCCCGGCTTCATCCACAGCGGGGGCGTGCGCTTGGCGCCGACGCCGCCGGGCGTGCCGGTCACGAAGACATCGCCGGCCTGCAGGGGCGCGACCGTCGATGCATAGGCAATCTGCCGCGGGATGCTGTGCAGCATCATGTCGGTGGTGGCGCGCTGTACTTCGGTGCCGTTCAGGCGCGTCACCAGCGAAAGAGTGGCGCCCGCTTCGATCTCGTCGGAGGTCACCATCCAGGGGCCGAAGCCGCCGGTGCGCCAGAAGTTCTTGCCGGGCGCCCATTGGCCGGTGTGTATCTGCCAGTCGCGCACGGAGCCGTCGTTGTAGCAGGCGTAGCCCGCGATGTGGCTCCAGGCATCGGCCTCGGAGATGCGGCGGCCGCCCTTTCCGATGACGATCGCGATCTCGCCTTCATAGTCCAGCTTGACCGATTCCGGCGGCCGCGGGATCGCTTCGCCGTGGCCGACCTGCGAGTCCGCCACGCGCAGGAAGAACATTGGCTTCTCGCTGACTTCGCGGCCGGTTTCGCGCACGTGCTCGCCGTAGTTGAGGCCCGCGCACCAGATCTTGCCGGGGTTCGGGATGACAGGCAGGAAGCGCACGTCGGCGAGCTTCAGTTCGGGCGTGCGGCCCCGGATGGCGGCTGCCGCTGCTGCGAGACCGTCGCCTTCGAGCAGGCTCTTGAGGTCGGCGTAGCGGCCTTCCAGCAGCTTGAAAAGGTCGAAGACGCCGTCGCCGGACGCGACGCCGAAGCTCGCCTTGCCGGCGTGTTCAAAGCTCATGAGTTTCATGGTGTTCCTTGGTCAGAAAAGTGAAAGTTGCTGGGGAGGTTCAGGCGCTGCGCCGCGCGTTGTTCATTGCGTCTGCGTGCGAGCGGCGAAGGGAGCGCGAAGCGCCGCGCCATCTCGCGGCGGCGCGGCATTCAGGAAGGACGGGAGCTCGGGCACCAAGGTCGCAAGCGACTGGAGCACCGCGTGCTCGCCATCGGCGGACGCGGCCGCCGCCACATAGCGGTCGGGCCGCACCACGAGCGCGACGCCGCTCCCTGCGAGCGCAACGAAGGACGCATCGAGGTCGATGACGCTTTCTCGCCGGCCGGCACTGTTCCCCATGGGCTGAAGCTCGATCAGCGTCGAGTCCCGCGGAAACCGCAGTACCGCCCAGCCGGCGCCCAGCATCCGGTCCAGTGCAACGCGATCACCGTTGCCGCGCTGCACCGTAGGCTGCGGCAGCGAACGGCCGACCAGTCCGGCGGCCGCCTTCGGCAAGTCGGCGCCCGGCGGCACCACGCAACCCGACGTGAAGTGCGGCTGCTTCAGAAACTTCATGCCGACCAGCCAGCGCTTGGCGGGCGGAACGATGCCGAGCGCGACGACCGCGATGTCGCGCAACGCGGTGACCAGCGGGTTCGTGCTCATCACCACCTTGCCGATGCGGTGCGAGAGCCGCACCATCTGCTCCGCATGCGGACGGCGTTCCGTCTGGTAGCTGTCGATCAGCAAGTCGGTCGCCTGGCCGCGCACCTGTGCTGCGATCTTCCAGGCCAGGTTGGCCGCATCGCGCACACCGGCGTTGAGCCCCTGCCCTGCGAAGGGCGGCATGAGATGGGCCGCGTCTCCCGCCAGCAGCACGCGGCCGGCGCGGTAGCTCGCGGCGATGCGCTGCTGCGCCACATAGACGGCGGCGCGCCGGATGTCCGATGCCACGATGCGCTGGTACGGCGCGACCAGATCGATGATGAAGGCCGGCTCGGTCACCACCGACGGCTCCTCACCGGGCAGCAGCATGAACTCGTAGCGGCAGCGGCCCTTGACGCCGGGCACCACCACGCAGGGCCGCACGCCGTTGCAGTGGAACTGCGAGAAGCGCTCCGGCTGCCCGGGCGTGTTGAGCACGTCCACCACGATCCACTTCTCGACCTGCGTCGAGCCTTCGAGCGGAATGCCGAGTTGCGTGCGCACCGGGCTACGGCCGCCGTCGCAAGCCACGATCCATTTCGCGCGCACCCGCTGCGGCCCTTCGTTGCCGACGACGAGTTCAGCCTCGACATGCCCCGGGCGTTCGATGATCGCCGCGACTTCGGTTCCGAAGCGCAGATCAATGGCGGTCCGCGTCTGCGCAGCCTCCAGCAGCAGCGCAACGAGGATCGGCTGATCGAACTGAGACTTGGCCGGCTGGCCGAGGCGTGCACTCTTCGCGGCCACTTCCGCCAGCAGTTGCCCCTTGCCACCGAAATAGCGCGCGCCGGTGTCGACCAGCATCTCGGGCAGCAGCTTGTCCAGCACACCGATCTCCGCCATCACGCGAAGCGATTCGTCGGTGATGCTGATGGCGCGTGGCTCGTCCGTGATCGTCGGGTTGCGCTCGGCAAGAACCACCTGCATGCCCTGGTCCGCCAGCAGGTTGGCAGCGGTCAGGCCGATGGGGCCCGCACCGATCACCAGCACGTCGGTGTCGACGCTGTCGTTCATGGAAGTCTCCGGAAATGTTTTGAAGCGCGCGCTCGAGCGGCGTCTTCGTTCAGGCGATGAAGCCCTGGTGTTCGCACAAGGGCAGGTAGTCCTCTCGCACCGGCGCGAAGACGTCGACGTTCAGGGCGCGCTCGTCACCGATCGGCTCGGCGCAATGCGGCACGCCGCCGGGGATGTAGAGCACCGCGGGCGAGACGACGTCGAAGGTCTCGTCGCCGACGAAGAACCGCATCGCGCCGCACAGGACGTAGCTGAGCTGGTCGAAGGGATGCGAATGCGGGCCGATCGTCTTGTAGCCAGGGTCGAACCAGTTGATGGTGGTGACGGCGCCATCGGACCGCAGGCCGGTGCGCGCGAAGCCCGGGCGAACCTCGGTCAGCGGCATCTGGTCCATGCGGAACACGCGCGCGGCGTTCTTCGGGCGGGTGGTGGAGTCGGTCATGGTCGGCACCGGTCGGCTTCAGCGCGCCGCGCGAAAGGCCTTGCGGATGACGCGGCGGCGAATGCGCCACTGGCCGTCTTCCTGCACGTACAGGTCCTCGTAGTCGCCCACCATCAGTGGCGTGGTGTCGACCGCATCAGTGGTCTCGCTGCGGAAGACGCTGGCGTAGAGCGTGCCGCACAGCCCCTCGTCGCTCCACCAGAGGCGGTGATTGGTCTCGACGTGGCGCGAGACGCGCGGTAGTTTGACGCGTTCGGCGCCCCAGGCCGCGATGGCTTCGCGACCCACGAGATCGCGCGGGGGCAGGCCGAGCAGTTCGCCATCGGCGCTGTAGAGTTCATGCAGCGTGTTCGCCGAGCCATGGTCGAGGCGATAGGCGTGGTCGGCGGTCAGTGCCTGGATCTCCAGGCGGAGCTCCACGCTCAGCGTCGGTCGGTCCAGTGTCGCTTGCTCCATTTCAGTCTTCCTCTGTGGCAGTCATCATTCCGAAGCCGGTCATCCATTCGTCGACAGGCCAATACCAGCGGTTCGTCACGCGGTAGCGCCCACGCGACGACAGCGCCGCAAAGGCCGCGAGCCAGGCGCGGATCTCGTGGCCCGAATGGCCGCCGCTGCGCTCGATCCACTCATTGGTCCAGGCATCGGCGTCCGTCAGGCGTCCGGATGCCAGCGTGTCCATCACCTGTGCGTCGAATTCGGGATTGATCTTCTGGAAGGAGGCGCCGCCAAGCGCGTGCGCCCTACCCGCTTCGATGACGCGCTTCTGCCGAAGCGCGCGCGCTTCGGGCGTGGGATTGCGGCCGTCGATCAGGCGCGCGACGACCTCCGGCGGCGCACCTTCGAGACGCGGCACGGGCGGGTCGTGGGACAGGCCGCCGGAAGCGATCATCAGCACGCGCCGGCCCCAACTCGCGACTTCCCGGCCCACTGCTTCGCCTAGCAAGCGCACGCGTTGCATCGGACCGAGCGGCAGCCCGACGGCATTGACGAAGACCGGCACGATCTGCTGCGTGTAGTGCTTGCCGAACAGGAACTCCAGCGGCTGGCTAACGCCGTGATCGACGTGCAAGCGCTCCGACTGGGCGACATCTACGCCCGCCTCCAGCACGGCACGGACCAGTTGGCGAGCCGCCGTGCGATCGACCGGAAGAGGCCCCGGCTCGGTGCCCCAGTCGCCCACCGAGACGGCACCGGAGCCGATGCAGAAGGCCGGCATCATGTCGTAGAAGACACCGTTGAAATGATCGGGCCCGAAGACCACGGTGATCTCGGGATCGAAGTCGCGCACGAAGGCGCGCATCTCGTCCAGCGCAGTCACCACTCCATTGATCGTTTGCGGCCCGGGGTCGTTGATCCCGAAAAGGGGTGAGTGCGACAAGGCACACAAAGCCAGCGTCATTCAGTCCGTCTCCTTGTTTCTCTTCGCGATGACTGAATACTATGACGGTTAAAAGCTACTTGTCAACAAAGAATATATTATTCATGGATAGTAGAATCTCAGCCATGACGACTCTCACCACCGATGCCCCTGTCTTCGAACGGATTCGCCGCGCGATCCTCGAGGGCGACTGGGCGCCCGGGCACAGGCTGGCGCCGGCAGCGTTGTCCGAGCGCTTCGACACCAGCACGACCGTGGTGCGAGAGGCCCTCACCCGCTTGGTCGGAGAGAACCTCGTCGCCGCCAGGACCAATCGCGGCTTCTTCATTCCCGAGTTGGATTTGCAGGAGTTCCGGGACGTCACCGAGCTGCGATGCGTGACCGAGTCGCTGGCCCTGCGCCTGGCCATCGAGCGCGGCGACCTGCAATGGGAGACCAGCCTGATCGCGGCCCATCACCGCCTGACCAGGACGCCTCGCCGCAGCAGCGAGGACCCATCCCGGATCAGCGAGGAGTGGTCGGATGCCCATCGCGCGTTTCACCAGACCCTGATCTCGGCCTGTGGTTGCGAGCCGATGATTCGCGTCGCCAACAACCTTTCCCTGTCCACCGACCTCTATCGCCGGTGGTCCGCGCCAGTGGCGGCAGCCGGCAAGCGCGACGTGGAGAAGGAGCACCGCGAGATCCTTGATGCCGTCCTGAAGCGGGACGCGGACCGCGCTTGCGCCCTGCTGCGTCACCACTTCGAGGAGACCGCGCGAATCGTGGTGAAGTCAGGCCTCGCGGGCTGAGGCACTCGCGGCTTCTCTCATCCCGGCAAGGTCTGCGCCGGCCTTCCTGTCGCCGCTATGGCAACAACGGCAACGAAGAGGCGGAGGTCGTCTTTTCCATCACGCCACCGATGCCTCGAGGCCCCTCGCTAGGGGCGATTCTTCCACCATACCCAGCGAGAGCGACGCGCATAGATTGACCGCCGCATGTTGTCTGGAAAGCCTAGAACTGATGGCCCGCAGACACCTAGATCATCTGTCGTGCCTGATCGCCTACGTCACCATCCGCCTCTACGCCGCGATCAGCGGCCTCACCAGAGTGCCATTCGCGTTGCGCGGACCCACCACAGTGCCTGAGGAGCATCAGTCCTTCGCAGTGGACCGGGATAGGAAGAGTCGAAGCCTAAGCACTAACGGCGTCAGCCTTCGCTCCTTCCCCACCCGCCTCCGAGTGCCTTGTACAGGTCGACCGAGGCGAGAAATCGGTGAATCCGCAACTCCACCGCCTCGTCCAACGCGGTGTAGAGCGTGCGCTGCGAATCCAGGAGCACAAGCAAGGTCTCGGCTCCGGCACGATATCGACTCTCGGCAATGGCCACAGCGCGCTGAGCCTGTTTCACCACTCCGTCCTGCTGCTCGATTTCCTTTTCGTGCGCACGGAGCGCCTGTAGCGCACTCTGGGTTTCGGCGAATGCAGAGACGATGCTCGATCTGTAGCCCGCGAGCACCTCATCCCGACGCGCCACCGACAGGTCCCGCGTTGCCGCGAGCCTTCCGGAATCGAAGATGGGTGCCGCAATGGCGGCAGCCAACGTGTAGATCGGCGACTCGATCAAGTCACGCCAATGTCGTCCACCGGTCCCGATGGCAGCCGAGAGCGAAAGTGAAGGCAGCATGGCGGCGCGTGCCACCGCGATGTCGGCGTCCGCCGCTGCGAGTTGCGCCTCGGCACGCGCTATGTCAGGGCGACGTACGAGAAGATTGGAAGGCAGTTCGTTGTCGAAGGATGGGAGGCGCAGCGATTCGAGCGATCGCAAGCCGGGCGACATGGGCTCTTTGCGCCCAAGCCAGGTTGCGAGTGCGACATTGCTTTCGAGAACCGCTCGCCGCGTCGACTCCAGGGCACGCCGCTGGCTCGCAGTGATGCCACGTTGCTGGGCCAGTTCCAGTGGCGTCGCCGCCCCGGCGCGATTGCGCGCCTCAACCAGTACGAGCAGCCGCTCGGCATCCGCGACATTTCGCTCCGCAATCACCACGCGCTCCTGCATTCCAACGGCTCGTATCCAAGCGATTGCGGTGCCCGCGCTGACAGAAAGACGCACCGCGTCGCGATCGAATTCGGTGGCGCGAAGGCTGGCAACGGCACTAGCGCTCTCCCCGCGCAAGCGGCCCCAGAGATCGACCTCGTAGCTGGTGACCAGAGCGCCCGCGTAGGTGGTCGTTGCATCCGAAGCACCCGACTTGATACGCGCGGTTCGCCCCGCATCCACCCCGAGCGAGATCCCGCTCCAGGACCCCGCGTCGGCATCGTGCACCCGTGCCTCGGCCTGACGTACGCGCGCACCGGCGGCCGCCACATCGAGGTTCTGTGCATTGGCCTCCTCGACCATCGCAGTCAGCTCGGGACTACCGAAGGTTTCCCACCAAGGATCGGCCTCTATCGCAGCGGCGGTGGACTCGGGCGCAGAAGGCGCGCTGCTCGCGCACCCCGTCATCGCGATCGTTGTGGCCAATCCGAGGATGCGCAACATCGCCAGCATCGAACTGCTCTTTTTCATTCGCTCGCCAGTGCAACTACAGGTTCGAGTCCGGCCGCCTGGCGCGCCGGCATGAAGCCGAACACCAATCCCGTGGCCGTTGCGCACAGGAAGGCGCCGACGATGGCGCGCAGCGAGAAGATCGCAGGTACGCCGAGGGCCATCAAAGCGGCCCCGACGCCAAGGCCCAGTGCGACGCCCGCGCTGCCGCCCACCACGGAAACCAGTACGGCCTCGGTGAGGAACTGCCGCAGGATGTCCCTCCGGCGCGCGCCCGTCGCCATGCGAATGCCGATCTCGCGCGTGCGCTCGCGAACCGTCATCAGCATCACGTTCATCACGCCGATGCCACCTACCAGCAGAGAGACTGCGGCAATGAGCGCCAGCAGCAAGGTCATGCTGTCTTCAGTCTTGGCTTTGGCTGCAATGGCAGCCGCTGCATTGCCGATGCGGTAGTCGCGGATGCCATGGCGCTCGAACATGACCGCATCGACCGCCTTTTCTGCATCGTCCACGCTCGCACCGCTTTGCACTGTCATCGCGGTATAGGTGGGCTCTCGCTGGCCAAAGAGCTTGACTCCGGCGGTCGTGAAGGGCATCAGAAGGAGGTCGTCGTAGCTCTGGTCTCCGGCTGCACTCCCTTTCTCGGCCATCACACCGATGACTTGGAACGGTACGTTCTCGATCAGGACATGCTGGCCCACCGGGTTGGGCAAATCCGGCATCAGGTCGCGTGCGAGTTTGTGACCCAGCACCGCCACCGCGGCAAGGTCACGATCGTCCTCTGCGCTGAAGAAGCCGCCCAGGCGCACCGGCCAGTCCTGTACTTCGGGCATCGCAGCACCCGTCCCGCGCACATAGGTCTGCAGATCCTTCTCCCCAAATCGGACCACCTTGTTGCCTGTGACGTTGGGCAAAACGTGAGCCAACTGCGGGATCTCGGTGAGCGCCTGCAGGTCGGCCAGCGTGACGCTTCGTCCGGGAATGCGCGAGCTCGCACCGACAGAGCTCATGTAGAGCAGGTTGGCTCCGAAGGCGCTGGCCTGTGCCACGACCTGTTGCCGCGTGCCCAGCCCGATGGCGACCATCACGATGACCGAAGCCACACCGATCACGATGCCGAGCAGCGTGAGACTGGTGCGGAAGCGGTTGATCCACAGCACACGCCACGCCGCGCGACAGGCGTCGCGCAGTTCGGAGGGAAGCGATGCACCCCGCGTGCGCGTTGCCGGCCGAACTGGCACAGACACAACGGGTGCGGAAACGGTGCTTCCGCTGTCCGCGACGATCTGGCCATCGCGGATCTCCACCACTCGCCTGGCCGCCGCCGCGACCTTGCGGTCGTGGGTGATCACGATCACCGTATGGCCGGCTTCTGCCAGATCACGAAGCAGCGTCATCACGTCTTCGCCGCTCTTCGAATCCAGCGCGCCCGTCGGTTCGTCCGCAAGAATGACGCGGCCTCCGTTCATCAGGGCCCTGGCAATCGACACGCGCTGCTGCTGCCCGCCCGAGAGCTGGTGCGGCCGATGGTCGATGCGGTCACCGAGTCCGAGCCGTTCGAGCAAAGACCGCGCGCGTGCCTTCCGTTGCCCCTCGTGCTGCCCTGCATAGAGCGCGGGCACTTCAACGTTCTCCAGTGCCGATTCAGTTGCGATCAGGTGGTAGCCCTGGAAGACGAAGCCGAAGGCCTCGCGGCGCAGCCACGCGAGCTGATCACGATCGAGTGTGCCCACGTCATGGCCGTTGAAGAGATAGCGACCGGCGCTCGGGCGATCGAGACACCCGAGGATATGCATCAGAGTGGACTTGCCGGAGCCCGAGGCGCCCACGATGGCCACGAACTCGCCGGCCTCGATTTCGAGCGACACACCACGCAGCACCTCGACCTCCGGCGCGCCGCCACGTCCGCCGTAGCGCTTTCGAAGACCCTCGATGGAGATCAGTGACCGGCGATCCACAGCAGCGCTCACCACTGGAATCTCCGCAGCCGGCTTTGCGCCGGCCGTTCGCCTGTGACGAGCAGTTCGCCTTCGGTCAAGCCTTCGAGTACTTCGGCGACAAGGCGATCGCGCACGCCAATGCGGACTTCGCGTGGCTGCGCTTGTCCGTCGGTGCCGAGCACGCGCGCCTTGTAGCGCCCGGGCTTGCCCGCGACCGGCTGCAATGCCGGCAACGGCGCGGTCAGGACATCGCGCGCTGCGGCGGTGACGAAGGAGACCTGCGCGGTCATCTGCGGCATCAACTCGCCATCGGCGTTCGCGACGTCGAACAGCACGGTGTAGAGCACAACCTTGCTCGTGGATGGCGCTAGCGCCGTCCCGGTGGTCTTGCCCTCGGGCTGCTGTGGCGCGGGAAGAACCTGCCGCACCGTGCTGCTCCACTGACGCTTCGGCTGACCGGGCGTCGCGCCCAGCGTCGTGAATTGCACGGGCATGCCGGCGCGAACCCGGCGGATCTCCGCCTCGGACACTTCCGTCCACACGGTCATGAACGAAAGGTCCGCGATGCGCAGCACGTTCGGCGTCTGGTAGGTCGCATTGAGAGTCTGGCCCTCCCGGGCTTCGAGCGAGACCACGGTGCCCGCCATCGGTGCGTGGATGCGGGTGTAGCCGAGTTGCGCGAGGTTGCCTTTGAGCGTCGAATTCGCCTGGTCGATCTGCGCCTTGAGATCGTCGATGCGGGCCGCAGTCCTGTCTCGATCGGCCTCTGCTATCTGGAGATCCTCGTCGCGCGTCGCACCTTCTCGCGACAACTGCATTTGGCGTGCGTGTTGGTGGCGAGCGAGTCGATGGCTGGCTTGCTGATCAGCAAGTTGCGCCTGCAGGCCCGCAAGTTGAGCCCGCGTTGCGTCGACGGTCGCCTGCTGCACCGTGGGGTCGATTTCGACCAGCAATTGGCCCTGTTCGACCACGTCGCCGGCGCGCACGTGCAGACGACGCACCTGCCCCGAGACCTGCGCACCGACCTCGACGTAGCGCCGCGGCTGTAGCGTGCCGATCGCATCCACGGTGGCCTTGATGTCGCCACGGGAGATGGTCGTGGATTCGTAGTGACCTTCGGCCGACGGGCCAAACGCCCAAAGGCCGGCTGCAGACAGCAGCGCGACGGCGCCAGCCCCTGCAGCCAGGCGTTTCACGGAAGCCCGCCGCCCGCGAGGCGCAACGTCCGCGGGCATCGATTCGAAAGAACTCATGCATGGATGACGTTCGAAAGCGCGAATCGGGTAGTCCTGGACCTCGGTCGCCTCTCTCTATAATGAGAATCGTTCTCAATATCATCAGCTTGCCTTTGAGGCCACCTCCTCACGTGTCCGCGCCGCATCATCAGCAATTTCACGATCTGTACGTCGCACACCAGGGTTGGTTGCGTGGTTGGCTCTACGGGCGCGTGCGCTGCGGCTTCACCGCCTCCGATCTGACGCAAGACACCTTCGTCAACCTGATGGAGCAGCCAACGCCGCCGGTGCTGCGACAGCCCCGCGCCTTCCTGCAGGTCGTCGCGAGCAGGCTGATGATCAATCGGTTCCGCCGTATGACGATCGAGGCGGAGGTGCTGCGCACCGTGGGGCGGCTTGCGGAGGAGAACCAGGCGGCCAGCGCGGAGGACGTCGCATCACATCGCCAATTGCTCGGCCAGGTGCTCGCGATGCTCGCGCATGAGGTCGACGTGAAGAGCCGTACCGCGTTCCTGATGGCAAGGGTAGACGGCCTCTCCTACCGTGAGATCGCCGAGCACCTGCAGGTGTCGGAGACGCGCGTCAAGCAGTATCTCGCCAAGGTGCTCCTGCATTTCCATACCCGGCTCGCGAATGCCAACGCAGTGCCGGCGTCCCGTCATGACTGACGCGGCGCTCGCCTCGCACCACATCGCCAGCATCGAGGAGCAGGCCGCCAACTGGGTGGTAATGCTGGACGATGAAGTTGTCGATGCCTCAACGCGTGCGGCCTGCGATCGTTGGTGCGCACAGGACCCGCGCCACGCCCAGGCACTGGAAGCAATGCGCCGCATGTGGCAGGCGGTCAATCCCGACACACCCCTGCCGCGAACCAACGCGCTTCAGAAGCCTACGGTGCGGCGGGTGGCCGGTTTGCTGGTTGTATTGCCGTGCGCAATCTGGATCGCCCAGTCCCTTCCGTGGCGCTACTGGTTGGCGGACGAGCGCACCGCGGTCGGCGAGACACGTGAGCTCACTCTTGCCGATGGCAGCCACATCACCCTGAACAGTGACAGTGCGGTTGACGTCGACCTGCGGGACGGCAAGCGCCGCGTGCGCCTGCGCCGCGGTGAGGTCTATGTCGAAGTGGCGCAAGGTGCGGCCCCCTTCGCGGTGATCGACCGCGACGGCGCGGCGGTCGCCCTCGGCACGCGCTACGCGGTGCGGCGCGACGAGCACGACACGCTGGTCACGGTCGATGAATCCCGCGTGCAGTTGCGCCCCCGTGAAGCACGCGACGCCGGTGTCGTCGTCGCCGCCGGCCAGCAGGCGCGCTTTGACCGGCAAGGTGTGACCATGCCGGTGGCCGATGCCGCACCAGGCGCGCTGGCGTGGCGGCAAGGGCGCCTTGTGTTCCAGGATGTGCCGGCACGCGAGGTGCTCCGCGAGTTGGCGCGCTATCGGCCAGGCGTCCTGCTGATCGACGATGAAGCGTTGGAGGGCCTGCGCTTTACCGGAGTGCTACCCACCACCCAGAGCGACCAGGCTCTGGCCCTGCTTGCGAGCGCGCTGCCGCTGCGTATTTCACGGGTCTCGCCTTGGCTGGTGCGCGTGACAGCCAGCGACTCGTCCTCCAGGAGCCCCACGGTTCGCTGAAAAATTTCTTATCCGCCCTACCCGATCGCGCGTCCCGATTGTCATTGCTGGTGAAGAGGAGTTCACGCAATGACAAGAGGATTGAAATGACGTATCGACATTCACGCGGCCGGGTTTGCCGTTCGCTCCTGCGCCTTTCCGCGCTCACACTCGCCTGCGGCATGCTCGGCGGGACCGCCTGGGCACAAACGGCCCTTCCGGCCGACCAGGATGCCATCGAATGGCATCAGCCCGCTCAGCCGATGGGCAATGCCATCACCGCACTGGCATTGCGCACCGGCCTGCAGATCGGTGTGGATGCGGATGCGGTGCGCGGCAAGCAGGCGCCGGCGCTCGAAGGCCGCCTCACCGCGCGGCAGGCGCTGCTGGCGCTGCTCGAAGGCAGTGGCCTCGAAGCAGTCCGCGGTTCGTCGGGCAGCTACACGATCAGGCCCGCAACGCCGGCACCCGTGCGTGCGAACCCCACAACCGGCGAAGAAGCGGCCGGCGGATCGCTGCCAACGGTGACCGTCGCGGCCGGACGCGACACCGTCACCGAAGGCACCGGTTCCTTCACCACCGACTCGCCGATCCGCACCGCCGCAGGTCTGCCGCTGACATTGCGCGAGACGCCGCAGTCGGTCACCGTCATCACGCGCCAGCGCATGGACGACCAGGGCATCAGCCAGGTGAGCGATGTGCTGCGGCGCACGCCGGGGATCAGCTTCGTGCAAAACGGCAATTCGGGAAGCGACAGCAACTCGGTGTACTCGCGCGGCTTCATGGTCGAGAACTTCCAGATCGACGGGATCCCCCAAGCGGGAACGGCATCGGGCAGCTGGCTCCAGCAGACCGGAGACCTCGCCCCCTACGACCGCGTCGAGGTGGTGCGCGGCGCCACGGGTCTTCTCAACGGCGTCGGCACGCCGGCCGCGACGATCAACCTGGTGCGCAAGCGCCCGACGGCCGAATTCCAGGCCAACGCGTCAATCAGCGCGGGTTCATGGAACTACTACCGAGGCGAGGTCGACATCGGCGGTCCGATCAACGAGAGCGGAACGGTGCGCGGGCGCATCGTCGCCGCGGTGCAGGACAACGAATCCTGGATCGACCGCTACAAGGAACAGAAGCAGATCTTCTACGGCATCGTGGAGGCCGACCTGACGCCGGCGACCCGCCTGACGGCAGGCGTCAACATTCAGCAGCACGACAGCGACAGTTCTGCCCGCAGCGGCCTGCCGCTCTTTTTCAGCGACGGCTCGCTCGCCAACTTCGATCGGTCGGCAAATGCAGCGGCGAGCTGGGCACATTCCTACCAGGACCAGAGCCAGTACTTCCTGGCCGTCGACCACCGCTTCGACAACGGCTGGACCGCGCATGCCGCCTTCAACCGCTCGGAGCGCGCCTATGACGACGTGATCGGCTATGCAGCGCGCGGCTATGTGAACCGCACCACCGGAGCGGGCCTTTCGCTGTGGCCCACCCGCTGGAACTCCGAGCCGGTGCAGAACGCGGCCGACTTCCACGCCACCGGGCCGTTCGAGCTGTTCGGCCGACGACACGACCTGGTGCTCGGCTACAACATCTCGCGCACCGTGGATCGCCCCCCGAGCTATACGAACTGGTACATCCCAGGCTACGACTCGTCGATTCCGAACTTCTATCTCTGGAACGGCGACTATCCGGCTGAGCCTTTCAATCCGCAGACCGGTACCAACGAAACGGCCACCAACCAGTCGGGGGCGTACGCCACGGTACGCCTGCGGCCCACTGACGCACTGTCGGTCATCCTTGGCGCACGGGTCAGCGACTGGAGCGAGCGCAAGCGCAGCATTCCGTTCAGCGGCAAGGCAACGTTCAGCTCGCGAAGCGAGAACGGCGTGGTCACGCCGTACGCAGGCGTGGTGTACGACCTGACCGATCACTGGTCGGTCTACACAAGCTACACCGACATCTTCAAGCCGCAAACCAGCAAGGACCTGAGCGGCAACACTCTCGATCCTCTCGAAGGCAAGGCCTACGAGGCCGGGGTCAAGGGCTCGTTCTACGAGGACCAACTCAACGTCAGCGCCGCAGTCTTCCAGACCGACCAGGACAACCTTGCGGTCGCGCTGCCGGGGCAGTTCGCGCCTGACGGTTCCGCGGCATACCGCGCGGCCCGTGGCACGCGATCGCGCGGCTACGAGCTGGAAGCCGCCGGCGAGCTGATGCGCGACTGGCAAATAGGCGCCGGGTTCTCGCGCAGTGTGGCGCGCGATGCGGACGGCGTGCGCCTGAACACGCAGGTGCCAGGGCAGCTTTTCAGGCTCTTCACCACCTATCGCATCGCGAGCATCGGCAATGGGCTCACGGTGGGAGGCGGCGTCAACTGGCAGAGCGAGACCTACAGCAGCAACCTGGGCCCGAGCGGCAAGGCGCGCTTCACGCAGCCGAGCTACGGCACGCTCGACCTGATGGCGCGCTATCAGATCAACAAGCAACTCTCGATGTCGGTATCGCTGAACAACGTGTTCGACAAGACCTACTACACGAGCACCACCAGCAGCTTCTACGGCGCGCCGCGAAACGTGCAGGTCACGCTGCGGGGCACCTTCTGAGCACCCCCTCCACCCCTCCCTGAAAGGATTCACCCATGCATCTCAAACGCATCTGGTTCACCCTCGCCCTCGCGATTTCAAGCGCGGCCCACGCTCACTTCGTCTGGCTGGAGCAGTCGCCTGATGGCGGCGAAGCCAAGGCCTATTTCGGCGAGTGGGCGGAGGATCTGCGCGAAACCGAGACAGGCCACCTCAAGCTGATCGCCGCGCCACGCGCCGTCGATGCCCAAGGCAAGCAGGCGCCCGCAACGCGACGTGCCGACCATTTCGAGGTCAAGGCCGGTGCGAGCGGCGACGCACGCCTGATAGGCGCCTACGTGAATGACAAGGGCGTGGCCAGTCTCTACCAGGCACGCGCGGGACGCAACGAAACCGTCGCACGCAATGCACTCGAGCTGGTCCCAGAGGCCCCCGGCAGCAACAGCTTCACGCTGGTCCTCGACGGCAAGCCTCTCCCGAAGACCAAGGTGGTCCTCTTTGGGCCACCGAAGTGGGAGAAGAGCTTCTACAGCGATGACGCAGGCAAGCTTGCGCTGCAGACGCCCTGGCCTGGCCAGTACGTGGCCGAGGTCTCGCATACCGACACGAATGCCGGCGGCACCTGGGACGGCAAGCCCTATGTGCAGACCCGTCACGTCGCGACCTTGAGCTTCATCGTCAAATGACGCAGCACGCACGCGACGTGTCACCCATGCGCCGCCACCGCTGGATTTCGCATGGAAGCGAGGGCCTGCACTACAGGCTCGCGGTCGCGTCGCGTGCGATCGCCGCGATCGCAGGCGGGTACGCGCTCAGCGCGCTGACGGCGGCGGCACTGGCGCTGTGGTTGCCGCTATCCCGCATTGAAGCGGCGCTCACCGGCACGCTGCTCTCCTTCGTTGTCTATGTGTGCGCGGTCATGTGGGTGTTCGCGGCGCGCAACGCGTGGCACGCCTGGTTCGGCATCTCCGTGCCGATCGCAGTGCTCGGTGCCCTCATGCTGGCAAGTCATGCAGGAAGCGGCTCATGAAGGAAAGTTTTCGCCAGTCGATGGCCTGGCTGCACACCTGGTCCGGCCTCCTGGTGGGCTGGGTCCTGTTCCTCATCTTCGCGGCGGGCACCGCCTCCTACTATCGCGACGAGATCACCTTCTGGATGAAGCCCGAGTTGCATGGCGTCATGGGCACGAAGGTGCCGCAACCGCAGGCGCTCGCAAACGCGGTGGAGTTCCTGCAGAAGCGCGGGCCGGACAGTCCTCGCTGGTTCATCACCCTGCCGAGCGATCGCGAACCTTCGGTGAGGATGTTCTGGAGCCACGCGGCACCACCGGCGCCATCCGGTGAAAAGCGCCAGCGCGCGCGCTTCGAGAACGCGGCCATCGACCCGCAAAGCGGCGAGGCACTGAGCGCCGCGCGCGAGACGCGAGGGGGCGAGTTCATCTACCGCCTGCACTTCGACCTGCACTACATGCCGGTGATCTGGGCGCGCTGGATCGTGGGCTTCTGTGCCATGTTCATGCTGGTCGCGATCATCAGCGGCATCGTGACGCACAAGCGCATCTTCAAGGACTTCTTCACCTTCCGCCCGAAGAAGGGCCAGCGCTCCTGGCTCGATGCGCACAATGCGACAGCCGTCCTTGCCCTGCCCTATCACCTGATGATCACGTACACCGGACTGGTGACGTTGATGTTCATGTACATGCCGTGGGGCCCCCAGGTGGCCTACAAGGAGCATGGCGGCATCGACGCATTCTTCGAGGAGGTCTTTCCTTCCGGCGGGCCGCGCGATGCGAAGCCGTCCGGCACCCCGGCCGTGCTCGCACCGCTCGCACCGATGCTCACGCAAGCCACTGCGCACTGGAATGGAGCCCCGGCCGGCCGCGTGGTGGTGAGCCACCCCAACGACGCTCACGCGACCGTCGCCATCACGCGCCAGGAAGGCCGCGGCATGTCGCAGAACCAGCCTTCGATGCTGTTCGACGGCGTGAGCGGCGCGCTGCTGTCGACCTCGGGTGATGAACCGCAGGCCGCCGCGCAGACCCGCGGCGTGCTGTATGGCCTGCACATCGGGCGATTCGCCGATCCTTTGCTACGCGCGCTCTTCTTCGTTTCGGGCCTGGCGGGTTGCCTGATGGTTGCAACCGGACTCTTGCTATGGGCGGTGAAGGAGAGGCAGAAGTACGCCAAAGTGCTGAAGCACGGCGGTCGCGTCGGCTTCGGCTTGCGTCTGGTGGATGCGCTCAATCTCGGCACCATCGCAGGGGTGCCGATCGCCTTCGGCGCCTACTTCTGGGCCAACCGATTGCTTCCGGTCGGCATCGAGCAACGCGCCACGATCGAGATCCGCTGGTTCTTCATCGCATGGGGCGCGGCTGTGGTTGCGGGTCTCGTGCGTCCGACAAGACGGATGTGGCAGGTCCAACTTGCAATTGGCGCGCTGCTGTTCGGCGGCATCCCGTTGCTCAATGCCCTGACTACGCGCACCCACCTCGGCGTGGCCATCGCGGAGGGACTCTGGTCGGTGGCAGCCTTTGATCTGGTGATGCTCGCGCTCGGGATCGCGCTGGGCGTGACAGCGCGTTCTGCCGGCCGAGTTCAATCGCGTGCGAAGCCTGTCTCACGGCCGGTGGAGGCGACGCCATGAGCACGCTGCTGCTGAGCTGTGCTGCCTTCATTGGGGCACTGAGCGGCTTCCTGGCGCTGTCCCTTGCGATGGACCGGCACCACGAAGACGCCTATGGCCGTGGCAGCACTCCGGGTGGGCGGCGACCCTGGCTTCGTGGTGTGGGCATCGTGCTGCTCCTTGCGTCGCTCGCAACCAGTCTCACCCTGGAAGGCCGCAATCAAGGGTGGGTGCTTTGGGCCGGCGTCCTCACCTGTGCGGCGCTGACTGTTGCGGTCATCCTGTGCTACTGGCCCGAGCGGGCCTTCTGCATCGGCGCCCTCGGGGCCCTGACGAGCGTCGGATGCGGCGTAGTCTGGTGGGCTCTTATCGAACCAACGAATGCTGATTCGCACACCGAGCGAGCCACCGGTCCCAACTCCCTCGCTATTGCGCAATCATGCGGCCGGCAGTCACTCCCCTGCGTGATGATTGGTCGCAGTTGAGGATCAGGACCTTGCCAGTTCCGTCCTCAAGGCCTGAGCGAGAGGTGCCCATACCGGACCTCCTTCGTTCGGTGGGCTTGCGCCCCACGCAAGCAAGAATCCGCATCCTTGGCGCCATTCAGGCCTGTGGTTCCGAATCAATTTCGGCCGAGGAACTCGCGCGACGACTGCTGTTGAAAGGCGGAAAGGGGGTCACAACGGGGACACTGTATCGATCGCTTCACGACCTGCGCACGAGCGGACTCGTAGCATGCGAATGGTACGGAGCTCGCAAGTCCCTCTACTGCTCCCGCAGGCCTACAGAGCGCCTGCTCCGGCAACCGGACAAGGACTCGGCGATTTCGCGCGGGAGCAGGGCTCCCGCCGAGTTTGAGAGTGCTTTCCGATGTGTGCAACGAGCGCACGACCGACTGACTGAAATCAACGACCTCGGACCAATCGGTCATGAGGTTCGGAAGCTGCTCGTTGAGGCTACGGTGAAGCTGTCGGAGTTTGAGGCGAGTCAGTACTGCAAACCAGTGGGGATCGCCACGTGAATCGCGAAGGGATCCGTTGCAGGATTGATGCAGCAATCGATGCGAGCAACAACTCGGTTCTCGGGCTACTCGAGTTCGAGCGGAATGCTCGCTATGTTGATCTTGGGATCCCTGGACTTCAGTGAAACCAGCGCGCAACGATGCTCCATTGCGTCCAAACTAGTTCGGCGTGAGTCGATACAAGCCGCCCTCGTGGGCGTCCTCGATCAACCACAGCGCGCCATCCGGCGCCTGTTCGACGTCGCGGACGCGGAAGCCGACCGTCCAGTGCTCGGCTGGTGTCGCGGTCGAGCCATGCACCTCGATCCTATGCAGGGCGCGGCTTATGAGGCCGGTCGCGAAAGCAGAGCCCTTCCACTGCGGAAACATCGCGCCGCTATAGAACATCAGGTTGCCGGGCGCGAGGACAGGCGTCCAGTAGATCACGGGCTTGGCGAGGTCGGGGCGCGTGTCGGGACTTGCAATGGGCACGCCGTCGTAGTTCACCGCATAGGAAACGAGCGGCCAACCGTAGTTCTTGCCCGGCTCGATCAGGTTGAGTTCGTCGCCGCCGCGCGGCCCATGCTCGAGTTCCCAAAGGCGGCCATCCGGCGCGAACGCGAGGCCGTAGGGCGTGCGATGCCCCGAGGTCCATGTTTCGGACGGCGTCAGATTGGGCCCGTCAAAAACATACGTGCTCACGACCGGCGCGGTCTTGGCAGCCTCCGTATCCCTTGGCGGATCGATCACCGGGACCGACCGTGCACCGGTCTTGCCCTCCATGGGGTTGCCGGGTGCAGGCTTGCCGTCCAAGGTCAACCGCAAGATCTTGCCGGCCGGTTGGTTCGGGTCCTGGGCGGGGGTGAAGCGCTGCCGATCGCCGACCGTGAGGAAAAGACAGTCCTGGTCCGGCGAAAAAGCTACTGCAGCGCCGACCTGGCCCCCCTTGCCCTTGATCGGGTCGCGCCAGATGACCTTCAGGTCCTCCAGCGAGGCGGTTCCGGTGCCGATCTTGAGCGTCGCGCGGGCGAGCGCCAGGCTCGAGGTGCCCGGGTCCTGCCCGGGCTCCGAATAGGTCAGGTAGATCGTCCCATCGCTCGAATAGGACGGGGATAGGTAAACGCCAAGCAGGCCGTTCTGATTCTGGTACAGCACCGGTGGCACGCCGGTGACTTCGACTTTCTGCCCAGATTGGGTCGCGAGGAAGAGCTTGCCGATCTTCTCGGTGACCAGCATGCGTCCGTCTGGCAGAAAAGCGATGCGCCACGGCAGATCGAACTGCGCAACCTTCGCGAGCTTGAACGGAGGCGATGGGTTCGGGGGCAGGGTTCCGGCGTTGATCTGCGCAACCACAGGCGTTGCACCGAGGAGCAACGAAGGAATAAGTCCGAACTTGGAGAGGTGCATGCTTCGCTCGTCAGTGGCTAGTCCAAAGAGTATCCGGCGAGCGTGAAAGCGGTGCCGAGCAGCGGACATCGCCAAGCGCTCGCGAGAGAATGCACTCCTCATGGGCATTGATTCGGAAGGAGATCGTTCGATGTTCAATGTCATGAAGCCTTGGCTCGTGGTCCTTTTCATGGCGCTCGCTTCGCAGGCCATCGCGCAGGTCACGCAAAAGGTTGTCGATATTCCGACCCGCCCCGGCGTGACGCAGCGAATGCTTGTGTTGACACCGCCCGTGGCGAAAGGTGGCGTGGTCCTGTTTGCGGGCGGGCACGGCGGGCTGCAGATCTTTCCGAATGGCTCGCTCAAGTGGGGTGACGGGAATTTCCTCGTTCGCACGCGGCAACTGTTCGCGGACCAGGGACTCATGGTTGCCGTCGTCGATGCCCCGTCCGACCGCCAGAGCCCGCCTTACCTCGGCGGCTTCCGCCAGAAGCCAGAGCATGTGGCAGACATCAAGGCAGTCATCGCGTGGATGCGCGAGGAGTCCAAGGCCAAGGTGTGGCTCGTGGGCACCAGTCGCGGCACGCAGTCCGTGGCCTACATCGCCACCGAGCTTTCCGGCCCGGAAGGACCGGACGGCATTGTGCTGACCTCGACGATCCTCGTGGATGACAAGAGCCGCCCCGTCCCGGCCATGCCGCTCGGCAAAATCCGCATCCCTGTCCTCGTCGTGCATCACGTGCAAGATGGCTGCGCCCTCTGCGACTTTGCCAAAGTGCCCACGCTGATGGCGAAACTCGACAACTCGCCGAGCAAGGAACTGCTGACGTTCAACGGCGGAGAGAACAAAGGCGACCCGTGCGAGGCGATGGCCAATCACGGCTTCAACGGACTTGATCGCGAAGTTGTCCAGCAAATCGCTGGGTGGATTCTTGCCAAGTAGGCCTGTCGCTGGAATGGTGGCACTGGGCCGGAGGTCCGCTCGTGGCTGAGTTCGCAGAGGTTGCGCGCCCCGACGGCCCGAGCCTGCGTCGTTGACGGGGCTTCTCAATGGGCGCATATTGTTTGCCCGAATTTTTCAGCGGAAACGGAGGTGCGGCGATGACAACGATGGCCAAGCCAACGATCGACGGTGTTCGGGAGCGCGCTCGCGGGCAGGTGATCACCCCCACCGACGACGGTTACGAAGAGGCGCGCAAGGTCTACAACGGAATGATCGATAGGCGACCCTCGGTGGTGATCCGTGCGGTCAACGTTGGCGACGTGATGGCGGGGGTCGACTATGCGCGCGAGAACGGCCTCGATCTGTCGGTGCGCGGCGGTTCGCACAGCGTCCCCGGGTTCGGGACCTGCGATGGGGGCGTCGTGATCGACCTCTCGCAGATGAGAGGCGTACGGATCGATCCGAATCGCAAGACTGCGCGAGCAGGCGGCGGGACCCTGTGGGCCGACTTCAATCACGCGACATATCCGTTCGGCTTGGCGACCACCGGTGGAATCATCGGCTCGACCGGCATCGCCGGGCTGACGCTTGGCGGTGGCATCGGCTACCTTACACGCGGGTTCGGGCTGTCGCTGGACAACTTGCTCTCGGTAGATGTCGTCACGGCAGACGGGCAATTCCGCGTGGCGAGTGACGCGGAGAACGAGGATCTCTTCTGGGCGATCCGCGGCGGAGGCGGGAACTTTGGCGTGGTGACCTCGTTCGAGTACCAGTTGCACCCGGTGAAGGACATCACAGCAGGCATCTTCTTCTATCCGATCGAGAAGGTACGCGAGGTGTTGCGGTTCTACCGCGACTATGTCGCGAAAGCGCCGGAGGAAATGGGGCTGTTCCCAGCGTTCCAGATTGCCCCGCCACTGCCGTTCATCAAGGCAGAGGACCATGGCAAGACGTTCATCGCGATCGTCTCGTGTTGGGCGGGGCCGATGGACAAGGCCGACGCGGAAATGGCGAAGATACGCGGCGCGGCGCCGATCGTTGCGGAGATGGTCGCGCCGATGCCGTATTACGTGATCAACGGCCTTTTCGATGCGCTGTTGCCTCCGGGCCTGCAGCACTACTGGAAGGCTTCATTCGCGACCGAGTTGACGGATGGCGCGATCGAGGCCCACGTCCAGTTCGGGCCGCAGGTGCCGGTGGTGAACTCCACGATGCACATCTACCCGATCAACGGAGCCTGCCACCGGGTGAAGCCGGACGCGACCGCATGGGGCCATCGCGACGCGAGCTTCGCGACTGTGATCGCTGGGATGTGGCCAGATCCTGCTGACAACGCCAGGAACACGAAGTGGGTGAAGGAGTACTACAAAGCCCTCGAGCCCCACTCGCAGGCAGGCGGCTACATCAACTTCATGGCCGAAGACGACCAAGGCCGTGTCAAGGACAATTTCGGACCGCACTATGACAAGCTGGCGTCGATCAAGCGCAAGTACGACCCGGGCAACCTGTTCCACATGAACCAAAACATCCAGCCGTAGCATTGCAGTCGACGGCGACGCGGAGTGGCATCTGAATCGTCCAGCTCGGATTGAGCGGGCTGCGAGCGGCTGCTTCTGGCGCTGACGGACTGAGCTGCGGGAGTGCAGCGAGCCGTTCACACATCTGTTCGTCGGCGTCCAGGCCGACAATGCCGCAAGACTGCAACGGAGCGATGCCATGGCCGAGCCCGCACCCTGGACCTGTCCCACGTGCAAAACCGGCGTGCTGACACCCTTCTGCCCACTGTGCGGCGAAGAACCGCTCAAGCCGATTGACCTGACGCTGCGCGGACTCGCGGAAAAGCTCTCGCACGCTCTCACCAGCATCGACGCGCGCGTCCTGCGTACGGCTCGCCTCCTCATCCTTCGCCCCGGCGAACTGACGCTCGCCTGGACGGAGGGCAGGCGCAAACCCTACGTCGCGCCGTTCCAGCTCTTCCTCGTTGCCAACGTGATCTTCTTCTTCCTTCAGTCGTTGACTGGCATCAACGTTTTCAGTTCGAACCTGCACTCCCACCTGCACCAGCAAGATTGGAGCGAGCTTGCCCAATCGCTCCTCTCCAGCCGGCTGGAGGTGACCGGCACCTCAATCGACACCTACGCGCCGATCTTCGATCGCGCGGTCGTTCTGAACGCCAAGTCGCTCATTGTGGTCATGGCGGTCCCGTTCAGCGCGCTTCTTCCGTTGGTCTTTCTTCGCAAGCGCCAGCCATTCATGCTGCACCTTGTCTTTTCCCTCCACGTCTACACATTCCTGCTGCTTGTGTTCTGTCTCGCCCTCCTGGCAGCCAAGGCATGCGAATGGTCGGGAATCGGGGGCCTGGACACGCCGGCCGTCGACAACGTGCTCAGCGTCGCGAACCTCGCAGCTTGTGCGCTCTATCTGTACGTGGCAATCGGTCGGGTCTACGGGGCGAGGGGTGCGATGCGGGTTGTGCAGGCGATCGTTCTGGCGCTGGCGGTCGGCGTCATTGCGCTGGGCTACCGCTTCGCGCTGTTCCTGATCACCTTGTACGGGACCTGACTATGGGATTTCAGTCAGTCATGACTTCTGACGCCCGAGCGATTCCAGCGGCAGGTTGTAGGTCTCCTTCATAGAGGAGATGGAAATCGCCGAGACGACGCAGATCAGGACGGCGTACGCGGCGGGCATGACCCAGGGTTGCGTTCCCCATGCGCCCATCAATGCGGTCTGGATCAGAGGCGCGAAGCCGGCGAATGCAAATCCGAACTGTGTACCCACGGCCATGCCGGACAGTCGCACCTGCGTCGGGAAGCGCTCCGCGTAGGTGGCTGGCCAGACGGCATTCGTGATGCTGTAGACGACTCCGCCCAGCAGGACGCCGGTGGCAAACACGAGCGATGTGTTGCCGGTGGGAATCGCCCACAGGAAGAGGACCGTTGCAGCGGCGCACAGGACGACACCGGACAGGAACACCGGCTTGCGACCGATTCGATCGGACAAGGCACCCCACATCGGAATCGTGAAGGTGGCGATGAGATTCGCCACGATGGCGATCCAGAGCATCGTCGATGCGCTGATCGGGTGCGCTTGACTCTTGCTCGTTGCGAAAGAGAGCGCAAACACGGCGAAGGTGGTGCCGACCGACGCGATCATTGCGGCAAAGAACACCTGGAGGAGTTCCTTGCGGTAGTCGGAGAACAGCACCTTCAACGGAACCTTCGGCACGTCGCCATGAGAAGGCTCCTTCTCGAATGCAGGAGTTTCATCGAGCTTGCGCCGCACGATGAAGCCCACGAAGACCACGATGACACTGAGCCAGAACGGGACTCGCCAACCCCAGGAGAGGAACTGCTCCTCGGACAGCATGGCCGCCAACGGCAGCACGACCGCGGGGGCAAGGACCTGGCCGCTCGCGCCGGGGGCTTGAGAATTCTCAATTGCCCGGTGAAGGTCCCATCCTTCTCGGTAAAGCAGTACTGGCACCTTCGCATGCATCATGACGAAGCAAATCGCTGGCTGCGGGGTATCTGCGCGTCGATCTATGCCAAGCAGAAGCGGGATCGACGCATGCCTTAGCAGTCGCCCGGGGCGAGTTCATTCGAACTTCGGCAATGGACACCGAGCAGTCCGACCGCCTTGCCCAGCTCGCAGCGAAAGCAGTCTGCCAGCGAGAAGTGGTTCACCGGCCGATGATCGACAGGATGCGGAAGTTCAGTCGAGCAAGAATTTTGGGGCTAGCGCGACCGACAGCATCGTGCCCATGGCACGTCCCGACCACAAGTCGCACATGTGTCGCGATCGAGCCTGCGCCTCATCGAGACAACCGCGAGTTGTCGTGCGTCGGAATGCCGGTGCGCGCGGACGCAGCACACAACTCGCGCAGTTGCGTCGCCAATTGCTCGGGCTGCACCGGCTTGAACATCACCAGCAGACCGCTGTCGTACGCCGCACGTACGAGGACTGGGTCTGTGTCACCGGTGATCAGGATGACGGGCAGCGTTTTCCCAGCCAGGGCGCGCAGCCGGTGTGCGGCACCGATCCCGTCGAGCTCACCAGGCAGCCGGTAGTCCACCAGCAGAGCGTCGAGTCTCGCGCCTTCACGCGCCACCACGAGTCCGGCTTCCTCCACCGTCTGCGCGGTATGGATGGCCGCGCAGTACGGCGCAAGCCACAAGCGCATGGCTTCGCAGACGGCGGCCTCATCGTCTAGCACCAACACTTGCAACGGCCGCTCGGGCGCCTCGGCACTCGTGCTCCCCACCCAGGGCGCAGGCGCCGCGGCGCCGTCGGCAGCCACTGTTGCCTGCGGGGCAGCACCAGCACGTAGTGGCAGCTCGATCCAGAACACACTGCCCCGCCCCGGCGTGGAACGAAGGCCCACTTGTCCCTCCAGCAGCACCGCGAGGCGCCTGACGATCGCCAGTCCGATCCCCAGCCCGCGCGCGCTGTCGCGATGCAGATTGTCCACTTGGTAGAACTCATCGAAGACACGCGACAGATGCTCCGCTCCGATGCCGCGCCCGGTGTCCCAGACAGCAAACCTGATTCGGCCGCCACGCAGCCGTGCGCTCACCAGCACGCCGCCGCGCTCGCAATACTTGAAGGCGTTGTCGACAAAGTTGAAGAGCACGCGCAACAGCAGATCGGCGTCGCTCACGATCTCGAATGGAATCGGGTGAAAGCGCAGTTGCAGCCTGGCAGCCGCCGCGCGGTCTTCATAGAGTTGGCTCAGACGCAGGAAAATCTGGTCCACCGCCACTGGCGCAAACACCGGCTGCACCGCACCGGCGTCGATCTTGGAAATGTCGAGCAATCCGTTGAGCAGGCCACTGACCGACTGTGTAGCCTCCACCACGCGCTCAGCCAATGGTTGCGTCGGGGTGCCTAGAACTTCGCGCCGCAGCGCCTCGGAGAAGAGCGCGAGTGCATGCACCGGCTGGCGCAGATCGTGGCTGGCCGCGGCAAAGAAGCGGCTACGCTCGGTGTTCAACCGCTCCAGGTCTTGTGACTGGGCCATCAGCTGTCGCGACAGCGCCTCCTTCTCGATCTGCGAGTGCAGACCTGCGCGCAGAAGGTCGTTCTGTTGAAGCGCAAAGCGCAACGCGACGGTTGCATAGACCAGGATGTAGGTGCACAGGGTCCAGCCGACCATTCCACCGTGGACCGCAGCCCGTGCCGCCATGCCCAGCGCCAGTGGCAAGAGCCACACGTGGGCGGCCGTGCGCGACGGCACGATGACCGGAACGGGGCCCGTCATCAGTCCCGACATGAACACTGCCAGGAGCGCCAGCCACTCGGTCGGAATCGGCCCGAGCGGGACCAGAAACCACGGGCCGAGGCTCCAGGCTGCACTGGTCGCTGTGTACGGCCCGAAGTAGCGCCAGTTGCCGGCCGGCTGACGTTCGACGTATTCGGGCGCCGGATACACACGCAGGTTCTGATCGAGGAAGTGCAAGCGCACCAGTAGCACGCAGAGCATCAGTGCCGCCCATATGAAAATGGCATGCCGCGGGCCGGTGAGTCCCGCGAAGACCGCCGTGAACACGGCCACAGTCATCAGGCCCTGGCGCACAGCCGAATGTCCCAGCACGAACAACCGCCGGCGCAGCCGGTCCTCCAGTTCGCGCTCCGGCAGCGACTCCTCGACCGTCGCCGCCACAGGCGACGGGTGATCCGCCACGTCGCCCAATGGCCGCGGTGTTAACACCTGCCGGGACGGCAGATCAGGGCTGGACCTCATGTCCATTGAGTCTAGCGCCGCGCGCGGCAAGAACGGATTCGCCGTCGCGAGGTCCGGAGCCCGGGCCAATTTTGGCCGAGTGGCTGCCATGTTCGGCGAAGGTCATGCAGCGAAGAATTTGCTCCTGTCATTCACCCAGGAGCACACCATGCAAGCCTCTCTCGTCAGCACCGATTCCTACGCCAAGGTCATTCACAACTCCAAGCGCGTACGCTGGGACATCGAAGCCGACGTTCTGCGCGGCCGCCGCTTCGATCTGAGCAAACCGTTTCTGCCCGGGGGGTTGTCTCTGGTGGACGAACTCGGCTACATGCAAGTCGGCGATCGACGTCTCGTCAGCCAGATTCAAGGCCGGAGCTATGCATACATCTTCGGTCTGGTCGAGCGCTTCATCAGCGTGAAGATGCTGGAGATCGGCCGCGCGCATGCGATGGGCGACCAGGTGGCGCTGGAAGCCCTGGTGCGCATGACGGACGAAGAGATCAAGCATCAGGAGCTTTTCCGCCGGCTCGAGACCTTGATGGACGCCGACATGCCCGCCGGCTACCGCCCTGCGGCCGAGCCGAACGCCGTGGCCGCCGCGGTGCTGAGCAAGAGTACCTGGGCCGTGCTGGCACTCACGCTGCACATAGAGCTGTTCACGCAGGCACACTACCGCGCCAGCATCGCCGCCGAGGCCGACATCTGCGAGTTGTGGCGCGATGTGTTCCTGTTCCACTGGAAAGAGGAGTCGCAACACGCCATGCTCGACGAACTCGAGTTCCGACGCGAAGACGCCCGACTCGACAACGCACAGCGCGATGCGGCCGTGGGCGAGCTGATCGAGCTGGTCGGCGCCGTTGACGGCATCCTGCAGGCCCAGGCTGCTGCCGATGCGGCGTACTTCTTCGCGGTGGCGACGGGCCGCTTCACCGGCGCGCAACAAGAGCAGATCGCGGCGACCTTCCTCAAGGCCTATCGCTGGCAATACATCGTCTCCGGCGTCATGCAGCCTCGATTCCAGAAGGTGCTGTTCGCGATGCTGAGCGCTGAGCAGGCGGAGCGGGTCAACAGCGCGTTGGCGCCGCTGCTGTCGGTCGCCCCGTCCGAAGGTTCGCCCATCGTCGCAATGGCCTGAACTCCCTGAGTGCATGCGTCATGTCGATGTGCCCATCCCTGGCGGGCCGTTCACGCGCCGCCAGGTCGCCGGAGGCATTCCGAACTCGCGCCGGAACGCGCGACTGAACGTCGCGTCCGTTTCGTAGCCCACTTCTTCGGCGACTCGGGCGACGCTCAGCGAGCTGCGTCGAAGGTAGTTCGTGGCCAGCGCCATGCGCCAGCCGCCGAGGTATTGCATCGGCGACTTGCCGACGAAGTGCGTGAACCGCTCGGCGAGGACCGACCGCGACACGCCCACCTCGCGGGCCATCGTCTCCACCGTCCAGGCATGCGCGGGTCGCGCATGCATCAGCGCCAGACACTGTCCGACGGCCCGGTCGCGCAGCCCGGCCAACCAGCCGGTGTGCTCCGGTGGGAGCTGCGCTATGTACCGGCGCAAGGTCTCCACGACCATCACCTCCGACAACTTGGCCAGCACGCCTTCGGCCCCGGGGCCTGGCGAATTCGCTTCCTGCGCGACGTGTCGAAGCGATGCCTCCAGCCAGTGCGTCTCGCTCACGCCGCGCAAGCTGATGGTTGCCAGCCGCGGCAGCGCCGTCAGGAGGGGCTGGATCAGCCGAGGGTCGCACACCATGTAGCCGCAGATTAGGCGTGTCGCTTCGCCGCCGCCGCCGAAGTGCAGTAGCTTCGGACGCTCCCGCAGGACCGCGTGAGCGTCCAGATGCAGCACATCGGCATCGGGCGACGATGACATCGTGTGCGCATCGCCGTGCGGAATGAGGATGACGTCGCCAGTTTGCAAGCGCTGAATTTCATGGCCCTTGAGCGCGATCCGGCACGAGCCTTCCAGCACGTAGTGATAGAGCAGCACCCTCTCGGCACCCAGCGCCAACGTGCGCGCGATCGTCGTCTCAGCAGGGGTCTCGACGCACCAGGGCGCGGTGAAGCGAGCATTGAAGAAGAGCGCGCCGTTGAGTTGCACGACCTTCAGGATTTCGGACAGGGCATCCACCTGGGGAATTTAAGCGGAAGGCGGGTGGCGCGGCAATGCGTTGGAGACAGTGACATCGAAGCCATGCGGCGCGATGGACAGAAAACAGTCAACGACGCTCGACGATCGGGCCTTCGGCATCGATACTGCCGACTGCTCCGACAGGGCCGTCCGACGTGAGTGGCCCGCGCACTTCGAGGTCGCCCTGCACAACGAGCGAGCCGTGCACGGTAAGGGGGCCACGAATCACCTTCTTGCCGCGATATGCCTGCGCGGGAGGCACCTGGGCAAGCCACGCGGCCGTCAGCGGACCACGAACGTGGACATTCCCAGAGACGGTGACGGATCCGTCCACCGTCACGGGCCCCATCACGAGGAGAGAACCGCTGACGATCATTGGTCCGGAGTCGACCGGCTGAGCGTGCGCAGGCGGAAGCCAGATCGCTGCTGCAAGGGTCAACAGGCCAGCGACGGCTCGTGGCATGAACAAGACAAGGATACGTTTCATGCTGCTGTCTCCGGCGAGAGGGGCACGCGTTCGCTCTCGAGACTCCGTTGAGGTGGAGTGAGTCGTCGAGGGATAGTGCCACACCTGGTGGTAGCGCGACGTGCGCCACGGCTGCCATCGGCGCAGTCGCGGGACTGTCCCCAGAAGGCTTCGCTGCCTGGACTTCGCCCAACTCGGGCTGACCGGGTTCAACGAACAGGCGTCAAGATCGGAGCGCCCTTGTTCTTCACAAGGAACACCACGAACTTCGCCGGCTTGGTCGTGCTGGCATTGCGGCCGACGATGTGCACGTCGTTGGGCCCCTCGTAGACCGGAGGGTGGCGCCGGGCGTAGTCCACTCAACGACTTGCAGCCACGTCGACCGCCCGGTCGCTCCGGCTGTGAAGCAGCAGCGTGGGCGCCTTGATCGAAGGCTTCAATGTCAAGCACCCGCCGATACATTTTCTTGCGGTCCCGCCCGAGAGGGTGCACCATCGTTTCATCATTGCCCTTTCCTGACCACCCTGAAGCGTCGTGATGTCCGATTCCGGATTGCCAGCGACAGGTCGAACCGTCGAGGTGTTTGACGGAGGCGGCGCCGTTGGTGCCTTGATGCGCTCTCACGACTGGTCGCAGTCGCCGCTTGGTCCGCCGCAAAGCTGGCCGCAACCGTTGCGAACGGTCGTCGGGCTCCTGCTGCAATCACGGTTCCCCATGTTCGTCGCCTGGGGAGAAGCGCTCGGTTTCCTCTACAACGATGCGTACGCCGAAATCCTCGGCGCCAAGCATCCGCGCGCACTGGGGAGCCGCTTTCAGGACATCTGGTCGGAGATATGGCCGGACATCAGCCCCTTGATCGACGCCGCCATGGGGGGCCAGGCGATCTATCGCGAGGACCTGCCGCTCGTGATGAATCGCAAGGGCTACAACGAACAGACGTGGTTCACCTTCTCCTATTCACCGCTCCGCGATGAGAGCGGCAAGGTCGCCGGAATGTTCTGCGCGGTCTCGGAGACGACCCGTAGGGTGCTGGCCGAGCAGGCCCTGCGTGACCTGAACGAGACGCTCGAACACCGGGTGAGCGAGGCGCTCGCACAGCGCAAGCTCCTGGCCGACATCGTGGAAGGCACCGATGCGTTCGTCCAGGTTGCCGATCTCGACTACCGGTGGCTTGCCATCAACCCTTCGGCGGCCGACGAGTTCGAGCGCATCTTCGGCGTTCGCCCAAAGGTCGGTGACTGCATGCTGGACCTATTGGCTTCGCAGCCCGAGCAACAGGCGGCGGTGAAGGCCGTGTGGAGCCGCGCGCTGGGCGGTGAGGAGTTCGTGGAGATTGGGGAATTCGGGGATCCGACGAAGGAGCGCCGGTTCTACGAAATGCGCTACAGAACATTGCGCGCAGGCAGCGGCTTGCGCATCGGTGCGTACCAGTTCGTGTATGACGTCACCGAGCGCATCCTCGACCAGGAGCGCCTGAGGAAAGCCGAGGAGGCGCTTCGTCAATCCCAGAAGCTGGAGTCCCTTGGACGGCTCACCGGCGGTGTGGCGCACGACTTCAACAACTTGCTGGCTGTGTTCGCAAATGGGTTGCAGCTGCTGGAGCGGGCCATGACGGCGGAGCAGCAGGAGCGTATCCATGCCGCCATGCGCCGTGCCGTGGCACGAGGAACCGGCTTGACGCACCAGCTTCTTGCGTTCACGCGCCGCCAGGCGATCAACCCGGAGTCGATCGACCTTGCGGCCCACCTGCGAGGCATGCGTGAAATGCTGGAGCACTCGCTGCGGGGGACCATCCGTGTCGAGATGAACTTCGGAGCCGACCTCTGGCCGGTCAAGATCGATGTGGGGGAGTTCGAGTTGGCAATGTTGAACCTGTTCGCCAACGCGAGGGACGCGATGCCCGACGGCGGCGTCATCACCATCGATGCCAGGAATGTGATGAAAGCGACGGATGAAGGATTGCCGACCGCCTACCTTCAGCTTTCGGTTGCTGACACGGGGAGTGGGATGCCGGCAGAGGTGCTGGAACGTGCGTTCGAACCGTTCTTCACTACCAAGGAGATTGGAAAGGGATCGGGATTGGGGTTGCCACAGGTTTATGGCTTTGCGCATCAATCTGGCGGTCAGCTCAAGATCGACAGTCGGATCCAAGTGGGCACCACCGTCACCTTTTTACTGCCTCGCTCGCTGCGGGAGCCGGCCGCGCCGGTTGACGCAACGAGCGCGCCCCTCCTCCGCGCCGACGGCAGCGGTCGTCACGTGCTCCTCGTCGAAGATGACGCCGAAGTCGCGGCGCTCTCGCGCGAGATGCTCGGCCACTTGGGGTTCACTGTCGTCCACGCTGCAAGCTCGGCGGCGGCGCTGGGCGCGCTGGCCAATGCGCGAAGCATCGACGTCGTGTTCTCGGACATCATGATGCCGGGCGGGGTCAGCGGCCTCGAACTCGCTCGCGAGATCAGGCGCAGGCGCCCTGAGTTGCCAATCGTGCTGACGACTGGATATTCCGGAGCGGCGTCGGGGATGAACAACGCGGAATTCCGCCTGCTCCTGAAGCCATACAGCCTCGAGGCGCTGGCCGATGCCCTGAGCGTCCGCGCCCGATGAGTGAACCGGGCCCGGGAAATGGACGACCGCAGCGGAGTCGTTCGATACCGCACCTCATATGCCTTCCAAACATCTCACGAATTCGGGCATCAACGCGGACGCCGCCTGTTGCTGCGCCTTGATGATGTACCGAGCAAACTTCACGACTGGCTTGAAAGGCAGAACCTTGACGCCAGCCAGATCGAGGTGCCGCACGACGAGTGGATTGACCACGCTCACGCCCAATCCAAAGCTCACCATGCGACAGATAACCGCTGAATACGGCGCGTCTATCGTCTGACATCTTCTATCGGGGCTGAACGCAGCGTCGATCGGCACGCGCGTGCCGTCACCCTTGGTGAGCGAGATGAAAGACTCGTCGTCAAGGTCCGAGCTGAGCACCACGCGCTTCCGTGCCAGCCGGTGACCCGAAGGAACGATGCACACACCGTTTTCCTCCGCCCACAGAGTGGACTGCAGGCCTGGTGTGTCATCCAGGTTGGTCACCAGGCCGATGTCCACGTAACGGTTCGCCGTCCACTTCGCCACGATCGGTGAGTCGCCCGTGTGAATCGAGACTGGCGTGTCTGGGTACCGGCGGCGAAATGCGTGCATGACTTCCGGCATGACGCTCATGGCGAGCGAAGCCACTGCACCTATGCGCAATGTGCCTGTGCCGACTTCGCGGATCTGCTTCGCGCTATCGGTCAGTGCCTCCATACCGAGGAACCAGCGTTGCACCGCCTGAAAGTACGCCTCTGCCTCGGGCGTCGGCGCCAGACGACCGCCAAGGCGCACGAACAGCCGAAAGCCGACCGCGGCTTCCAATTGCCCGATCGCCCGGCTCACGTTCGGCTCGTAGCAACGACCTGCAGCTGGCGATGCCGGGCAGTCCGACGACTGCAACTGACTAGCGGCACAATGCGCCGCAGCATGTCCGTCAGCCCACCGCCCGCGCCCGCCTCATCCTCGCCTTCCTTCGCCGCGCTGCGGCTACCCGGGTTTCGTGCCCTCGCCGCAACCTACCTGCTGGCGATGATGGCCGACAACATCGAGCACGTGATCAGCTACTGGGTCGCGTTCCAGAAATTCCACTCGCCGGCGCTCGGCGGCTTCGCCGTCGTTTCGCACTGGCTGCCCTTTCTTCTGTTGTCGGTGCCGGTCGGTGGCCTCGCGGACCGGGTCGATCCGCGGCGGCTGATCCAGTGCGGCATGCTGCTCTTCATGACCGCCTCTGCCGGCTGGGCGTGGTTCTTCATCACCGACACGCTGCAGATGTGGCAGGCGATGCTTCTTCTGGTGATCCACGGCTGTGCCGGCGTGCTCTGGCAAGGACCAACCCAGGTGCTGCTGCACGACGTGGTGCCGGGCCCCGACCTGCCGAGCGGCGTGCGCCTGCTCGCCACCGCACGCTCGCTGGGCGTCCTGGTGGGGCCTGCGGTGGGCGGCGCGATCATGCTGACCATCGGGCCGCGCTACGGATTGCTGCTCAACCTCTGCTTCTACCTGCCGGCCTTCCTCTGGCTCTGGCGTGCGCCCTACGGCCCGCGCTTTCGCGCCGGTGCCGCAGCAGTGTCGAAGCGTGCGGTGCGTGGCATCGGCGACCTGCTCCGCGCAGTCGCCGACGTGCGCGCTGACCGGCGCCTGGCCTCGATGGTGCTCCTGGCCGGCCTCGCCTCATTCTTCGTCGCCAACAGCTACCAGGCACAGATGCCGGGCTTCGCGCGCGATCTCGGCCACGGCGACCCGGGCACCACCTACAGCATGCTTCTGGCGGCCGACGCCGCCGGCGCGCTGGTCGCCGGCATGCTGATGGAGAGCATGGGCGGGTTGTTGCGTCCCGCCGCAGGAACCGCAGTGGCGCTGTGCATGTGCTGGTGCCTGGCGCTGGCGGGCTTCGCTGCCGTCGGCTCCTATTCAGCGGCTCTTGTGCTGCTGTTCCTCGCCGGCGTGTTCGAGTTGTCTTTCAGTGCGATGGCGCAGACGCTGGTGCAACTGCATGCGCCAGACGCCTCGCGCGGCCGGGTCATCGGTCTGTTCAACATGTCGGCGCTCGGCCTGCGCACCTTCGCCGGCTTCACGGTCGGGATCGCCGGCGCGGCCGTGGGTATTCATGCATCGCTGGCGGGCGCAGCGCTCGTGCTGTTCGCGGCACTGGTGCTGCTGCGAATGTGGCTGGGGCGCGGGCGGGCTGCGGCTTGAGCAGAAAGCAGTCACTCGGCACCATTCGCCGCGAAAGCCTCCTTTGCCTGTCGTGACGCGAGGAACTTGATGAACGCCATGGCTGTATCACGTTGCGACGTGTTGGCCATGAGCACGGCGGTGTATGTGAGAGGGCTCTGAAGATCACCTGGGAGCGGACCAAGGAGTTTGATGCCGCCCGTCGTTGCGATGAGCGGAATCGTGCCCGCCACCATGTCGTTGCCCTTCCCCTTCAGCACGGGCTCAAAAATCCCGTTGGGTGTCGTACGGACGATCTTCGGCTTGAGTCTTTCTGCGATGCCCAGACGTTCCAGGACGTTGGCAAAGGCCTGGCCCGACTTGACACTGTTGAAGACAAGTAGATCTGCCCCGAGCAAAGTGTTCTTCAACTTCTCAGCCGTTGAGATGTCGTAGGACGGGCCGTCCTTGCGATTGCCAAGGCCAACGCCCACGTGGGCGATGATCGGTCGATCACCGGCACTGACCCTGCCCGCTTTCGTCAGGTCTTCAGCAAAATCCGGTTGGACGATCACAACGTCTGCCGCCTCGCCGTCTTCGATCCGTTTCTGCACAGCTGGCGATGGGTCAAATACCAAGCTGACCCGGTTGTGCGTCTGTTGACTGTAAAGATCGACGACCTTGGTCAACGCGGGCTCAAGTGGGCTGTCGCACATCACCTTGATGTCGGCTGCCTGAACAAGCGTCGCGAAAAGCAAAGGGCCAGCCAGGACTAGACCCCATCTGATGCAGGCAAGGCGTGAGTTCATGAGTTCCCCTTGGCGATGGACGTCCACCGTCTGCTTTGGACGACACCAACGAGAAAACGTTGCATGAAACTACGTCGGCGGCTATCTCGGCAACGCGACGGTTACTGGACTCCGATCGGCGCTCGATCGTGAGGGTGCGGGAGTGATCGAGCGCCCTGCGGGCCGCCTTCTGGCTTCCTGCTTGCGAGAAATGGTCGACCCCCTCATTGAAGTGTTCGACCGCAGCCTCCCATGCGCCCAGCTTGAGTGCTGTCTCCCCCAGGATGCTGTGGCTCACTCCTGCCTCCGCCTTGGCCCGGCAGCCCGGGCAATCTCCAGTGCAGCAAGGCACTTGGTTTGCGCCTGTGCGTATTCGCCAAGCCGGTAGTCGCTGTCCGCGGCGAGATTCAAGTTCTGCAGGGTCTCGAGGATCGGGTCTCCAGGCTTGGTGGGCTTCACTTGGCGAGTCCGCCGCCACACGTAAGACGCACGCCAGACGGCCACTCCGATCAGGATGGTGCCGATGGCAACCATGCCGACGCTCAGGACATGGACGCTGCCTGGGGACATAGGGCCTTCCCGTCGATGCGAATTGGACTTCGAGGGAACTGACTCAGCATGCATCCTCTGCGCAAACTACGGGAATCCGGTCGCTCTACACCTGCCCAGGTGAGTGCCCTGCTTGCTGAGAACGTTGTGTTCAAGAGCCCCATCCTGGTACGTCCGGTCGCGGGGCGTGAAGCCGTTGCGGCGATCTTTTCGCAGTCCAGTTCCACACGCGGCGGCGGAAGCTACACGGTGGAATAAGGGTTCTTGATGAATTGCCGCTGAAAGATTGATTTTTCTTTCAGCCTGGCTTTGACTTTAATCACGGCAATCCCACACCCATCCCATCTGGAACAGAGCATGACCAAGAACATCGAGACGCAGGTACTGATCGTCGGGGGCGGTCCGGTCGGCCTCACGCTGGCCACCGACCTGGCCCAGCGTGGCGTCTCCGTCATCGTGGCCGAGACCCGGCACCGCGGCGAGCCTCCGAGCGTCAAGTGCAATCACGTCTCGTCGCGCACCATGGAGATCTTTCGCCGCCTCGGTGTTGCAAAGACCATGCGCGAATCAGGCCTGCCGGCCGACCACGCCAATGATGTGTCGTACCGCACGAGCTTCACCGGCGAAGAACTCTCGCGCATCCATATCCCGTCGCGCGCAAGCCGCTACACCGACAAGAGCGGTCCGGACGGCTGGTGGCCTACTGCGGAGCCACCGCACCGCATCAACCAGATCTACCTGGAGCCCGTGCTGTTCGCCCATGCCGAGGCCATCGATGGCGTGACCATCCTCAGCCGCACGCGCATCGACGAGTTCACGCAGGACGAGCACGGCGTGAGCGCCAAGGGCGTCAACCTCGACACCGGCGAAGAAGTCCGCATCTTCAGCCAGTACATGATCGGCTGCGACGGCGGCCGCTCCAGCGTACGCAAAGCCATCGGCGCGAAGCTCTCAGGCACGGATGTCGTGGGACGGGTGCAATCGACCTACTTCCGCGCGCCCGATCTGCTGTCGCGCACCAAGAACACGCCGGCGTGGGCCACGTTCTCGCTCAATCCCCGTCGCAGCGGCAACGTCTACGCGATCGACGGCCGCGAGACCTTCCTGTTGCACAACTACCTGCGCTCTGACGAGCTGGAGTTCGATTCGGTCGACCGTGACTGGGCGATCCGCACCATCCTCGGTGTCGGCGACGACTTCAAGTACGAAATCATCTCCAAGGAAGACTGGATCGGCCGACGGCTCGTCGCCGACAAGTTCCGGGATCGTCGCGTCTTCATCTGCGGTGATGCGTCGCACCTCTGGGTGCCCATGGCGGGCTACGGCATGAATGCCGGCATCGCCGACGCGATGAATCTCTCCTGGCAGTTGGCTGCCCGCATCAACGGATGGGCTGAGGAAGGGATCCTCGCCGCCTACGAAGCCGAGCGCCAGCCGATCACCGAGCAGGTCTCGAAGTTCGCGATGAACCACGCCATCGCACTGCAGAAGGAACGCGAAGGCGTCCCGGCCGGCATCGAGGAACCGGGCCCCGCCGGCGAAGAGGCGCGCAGGGTGGCCGGACAGGCGCTCTACGACCTCAACGTCAAGCAGTACTGCTGCGCCGGCCTGAACTTCGGCTACTACTACGACGCGTCGCCGCTGATCGCCTATGACGGCGAGGCAGCGCCCTCGTATGAGATGGACCAGTTCACGCCATCCACGGTGCCGGGCTGCCGCACGCCGCACTTCTGGCTGGCCGACGGTCGCTCGCTCTACGACGCCATGGGCGCCGAATACACGCTGCTGCGTTTCGACCCGACGGCCGACGTCCGTCCGCTTCAGGAAGCCGCCGCCCGCAGGGGGTTGCCGCTGACGGTGCTCGATGTGCAAGCCGATGAAGTGCCAGCCGCCTATCGCCACGCACTCGTGCTTTCGCGTCCGGACCAGCACGTCGCATGGCGTGGCGATCACGCACCGGAAGACGTCCTCGCCCTTGTCGACCGCCTGCGGGGCTGCTTCAGCGACACGCCCGGTGCCAACGCATGATCCAACCGGCTCTTCAATTCGACGTGCCGCCGTATCGGCTGAGCGGCGCGGTCTACGGCACGCTGCTCAACAGCATCGCCAGCCTGAACGCCCTCGGCGAGGCAGTGAATGCGGCCCCATACAAAGCGGCGCCCAAGGCGCCCGTGCTGTATGTGAAGCCGCGCAACACGCTGGCGTTCGATGGCGACCACGTTGCCGTCCCGCTATCCGCCGGTGAACTCCAGGTGGGTGCCTCGCTCGGCCTCGTCATCGGGCAAACCGCTTGCCGCGTGTCCGAAGCGGACGCCTTGTCGTACCTGGCGGGCTATACGGTGGTGATCGACTTCAGCGTCCCGCATGACAGCTTCTACCGGCCTTCCGTGCGTTTCAAGGCGCTGGACGGATCGTGCGTCATCGGCCCCACGGTGGTACCGGCGAGTCGCATCGCCATTCCGGACGAGCTCCCGATCAAGGTCCACGTCGACGGAGCGCTTGCCCAGACGGCCTCCACAGGCGGCATGGTTCGCAACGCCGCACGTCTTCTCGCGGACGTGACCGAGTTCATGACCCTCGCGCCCGGCGACGTCCTGCTGCTCGGTGTGCCCGCAGGCTCGCCGAATGCCAAGGCCGGCCAATCGGTCGTCGTGGAAATCGAAGGCATCGGCCGCCTGGCGAACACGCTCGTGAAGGAGGAAGCATGAAGCGCGCAAGAGTGGCGTATGCCGGTGCCATCCACGAGGCCGTGCCGCATGGCGATGCACTGCGTCTGGCCGATGGCCGTGTCGCCGATCAGGACGCGGTGGTCTGGCTTCCGCCGTTCGAAGTCGGCACGATCATCGCGCTGGGCCTGAACTACGCGGACCATGCCAAGGAGCTTTCGTTCGGCGCGCAGGAAGAGCCGCTTGTCTTTCTCAAGGGCCCGGGGTCGGTCATCGGCCATCGCGGACAGACCCGCAGGCCCTCGGACGTGAAGTTCATGCACTACGAGTGCGAACTGGCCGTCGTCATCGGCAAGACCGCGCGCAAGGTGTCTCGCAAGGATGCGATGTCGCATGTGGCGG
The DNA here is from genome assembly GCF_014192575.1 of Variovorax sp. Sphag1AA. GTDB lineage: Bacteria > Pseudomonadota > Gammaproteobacteria > Burkholderiales > Burkholderiaceae_C > Variovorax. The sequence continues at coordinate 232,408 of NZ_JACHYC010000009.1, forward strand.
GCTACACCGTCGCCAACGACTACGCGATCCGCGACTACCTCGAGAACTGGTATCGCCCGAACCTGCGCGTGAAGAACCGCGATGGCGGGACCGTACTCGGCCCGTGGTTCGTCGACGCTTCGGACATCGGCGACACCGTCCACCTGCCGCTGCGCACATTGGTCAACGGCAAGGTCACGCAGGAAGGCAACACGCGCGACTTCGTCTTCGACATCCCTTATCTCATCGAATACCTGAGCAGCTTCATGACGCTCAACACCGGCGACGTGATCCTCACCGGTACGCCCGAAGGCGTGGTCGATGTGCAGCCCGGTGACGAAGTGGTCTGCGAGATCGAAGGCATCGGCCGCCTGGTCAACACGATTGCGAGCGACGAAGTCTTCGGTCGCTGAAGTACATAAAGGAAAGATCCCAGATGCGAGTTCATCACTTGATCAACGGCAAGCCGGTCGCGGGCCGCGACTATTTCCAGACCGTCAATCCCGCCACGCAGGAAGTGCTGGCCGAAGTCGCTGCTGGCGGCGAAGCAGAAGTCAACGCAGCCGTCGCAGCCGCCAAGGAAGCCTTTCCGAAGTGGGCCGGCATGCCCGCGCCCGAGCGCGCGAAGCTGATCCGCAAGCTCGGTGACCTGATCGCCAAGAACGTGCCCGAGATCGCGCAGACCGAGACCAACGACTGCGGCCAGGTGATCGCGCAGACGGGCAAGCAATTGGTGCCGCGCGCGGCGGACAACTTCTACTACTTCGCGGAGATGTGCACGCGGGTGGATGGGCATACCTATCCGACGCCGACGCATCTGAACTACACGCTGTTCCATCCGGTCGGCGTGTGCGCGCTGATCTCGCCGTGGAACGTGCCCTTCATGACAGCGACGTGGAAGGTCGCGCCGTGCCTCGCCTTCGGCAACACCGCAGTGCTGAAGATGAGCGAACTGTCGCCGCTGACCGCAGCGCGTCTGGGCGAACTGGCTCTGGAAGCGGGCATTCCGGCCGGCGTTCTGAATCTTGTGCACGGCTACGGCAAGGACGCCGGCGAGCCGCTGGTGGCGCATCCCGATGTGCGCGCGATCTCGTTCACCGGATCGACCGCGACGGGCAACCGAATCGTGAAGTCCGCCGGCCTGAAGAAGTTCAGCATGGAACTCGGCGGCAAGAGCCCGTTCGTGATCTTCGATGACGCCGACTTCGAACGCGCGCTGGACGCCGCCGTGTTCATGATCTTCAGCAACAACGGCGAGCGTTGCACCGCGGGCAGCCGCATCCTGGTGCAGCAGTCGATCTACGCGAAGTTCGTGGATCGCTTCGTCGAACGCGCGAAGAAGATCACCGTGGGCGA
>NZ_JACHYC010000010.1 GCF_014192575.1 Variovorax sp. Sphag1AA
CTCTTCGGTGAATCTGCTCTTTCTCATGCCCGTCATTCTCCAAGTTGACGGACTCCACTACGTTGAGACTGGTACGGCTGGGAGGGGGCAGGTCAGCGCAACCAACCCATCGCAAGCAAAAGAGGAGGGAGAAGGCAATCGAGTTTTCGTTGCCGTTCTCAAAGAGGATGGCTTACTTGCTACACGTCCCCGGCTGCGCCAGACCCAACTTGGCTACATCGGCTTTGCCTTGCTCCTCTGGGACCTGTTCCAAGTCCGCGCCGCCCACGAATGCACCCATCTTGATGAACTGCCGAATGAAGTAGTTCTTGCCGGCTTCCATGAACACTTCCAGGGAGTTGGGCGAGAACTCCGATTCGGTTTCGATTTTGTGTTTCTTGCCGCCTTCAACCTGCGTGTAGAAGAACACGTCGGATGCGCTCTCGCCAAGGCATTTACCGTCCACCCAGAGGTCCTTCTTCAATGCCTTCCCAACAAAGCTGTTGCGGTAAACATAGAGGCCTGAGTTTCCGGTATTTGGAGCTGCGAACTGCTTAGCCTTGTCGGCTTCCTCCTTGCCGGCCATATTGACGGAGGCACAGCCCGTCAGCACCAAGGCAGAGAAGGTCAGAACGATGAGTTTGTGGTTGATTTTCATTTTTATGGTCGTCGAAACCGTTGTGAATGGAAGGCCGAGCGCCAGATTGGGTTGGGTTCATGGGCCATCGGGCGCCATGTCCGCGGCCCAGCCATTATGGCATTTGTTTCAATGCGTAACTCGCCGACGAAGCGTGGCTGGTCCTGGGTGTGCAGCCGCGCTAACACCGCCAACTTCGACCGCCGTCTTGCGCGGCCAGAGCAGTGCCTGGATGGAAGACGTAGGTCGACAATCGGGCCACAACCGGACATCCGCGAACTACCCCAGAATCACGACCGTACCGCAGGACCGGCTGAGATGCGCCCTGCGAGTAGCTTTACTCATGACGAGGAGAGACTATGACTACGCTGTCTGCTGAAGAGCAAGTTTGGAACCTTGAGCTCGCATCGTGGGACTACCTCAAGTTGGGCGACTTGGAACGCTACATGTCGCTTTTTGACGAGGCGGTGGTCGCATGGCCCAACAATCAACCGAAGCCCTTGAACAAGGATGGCCTTAGGGCATTGATGGCTGGAATTCTCTCCATGCTGCAGCCAGGCTCCGGGTCATCTGAGCTCACGCGAGTTTCGGTCCACAAAGTGGATGACGACGTCATCGTTCATTTCGAGGTCCACGGGCAGGCCGTCACAAGGGCTGGGCAAGAATTCCCTCTGCACGAAAGATTCATTCACGCCTGGAAGAACACGATGGCGGGATGGAAGATTATTGGAGGGATGGGCGCTCCTGCTACAAACGCAGCAACTCCATAACTCATGCCGCTCGTGTCGCCGCGGCCGGCCAGCTCCGGCCACAAGCGGTCTCTCGCTGCTATCAGTCAATCGCGGAGTTCCATGACTACTTCACAGCAATCGGCGAATGCTTGCCCTCGGTGTCACAGCGACGCACGAGTCACGGTAAAGCTCCTTCTCATCGGCAAGGCAAGTCCAAGCGCGATGTTTCCCGAAGAGGAACGGGCCGGCTACCTGCGACGTGACCAAGTGGCCATCGACGAATGTAGTCCGGAGTGGCTAGAGGAGGCTCCGTTGGAGCAGTTCGTGCATGGGTTTTACTGCCATACATGCGGTGTTGGCTTCATAGCCGACAGCATATTGAAGTGAGCCAAGAACATCGCCATCAGCGACACAAGCCGGCCACAAGCCGCCACTCGGCCGGTGGCTCCAACACAAGTCTCAACCCCTACTGCATGTTGAATAGCGTCAAGAAATTTGAGCAACAGTTGCTGCGGCTCGACCCTGCCGCCGCCGACTTTGTGCTGCGCGTCGACAAACTCGTGGAGGCTGTGCCCGAGGCCGAGAGAAACGATGGATTAATTGAGCCAATCTTCGCGATCTTTGAGATGTACCCCCTAGACGCGTGATGACGAATCGGATTCTCAATGGTCACCTTTCAAGCCAGGAGCGTTCCAAGTACATGTCCGCGCTGGCGGAAGCCGTGAAAGCGCCAGACCTGCCGAAGACGCTGCGTGATTTGGCCAACCGGTTTGTGGAGCGCCGCCGCACGTTGGATGCTGAGGGTTGAGCTGTGCCTTGCGGCGCTGACGTCCTCTGGCAGAACCCGGCCAAGACCCGTCATTCGTCGCTGGGTTTCAATTCGCCCGGACATTCGCTTCGCATTCGGAGCAACCTGGCTCGGGCGCCGCGCGTGCTCGATGGCAAGCCCTTCAAGCCACAGGAGCCATCGACACGAGACGAGCCAGCCGCTCTGAAACGAGGCGCTCTGCATCTTTGACTATTCGCTCAATGAGTTGCTGGACTGTCGGAATGTCGTGAATCAAGCCCGCAACCATGCCGCACGACCACGCGCCTGCATCCATCTCGCCGCTGCGCATGACCTTGGGGTACACCCCAGCAACTTCGGGAGCGATGTCCGAAAAGCTGATGCTGGAGCCCATCTGCTTCTCCTTCTCGAGGATTCGCTCAACACCAGCGTTGTTCAGTACGCGTTCGGTGTTTCTCAATGGACGCATGACCAACCTGGTGTCCAACTCCGAGGCGTCGAGAATCGCTTGCTTGACGTTGTCGTGCACAGGCGCTTCCTTCGTCGCAAGGAAGCGCGTTCCCATGTTGATGCCGTCGGCGCCCAGGGCGAGCGCCGCAACCAATGACCTGGCATCGGCCATCCCGCCCGACGCCACGAAGGGAATGTCGAGTTCTTCGGCGGCGCGAGGCAGCAGGATGAAGTTGGGCACATCGTCTTCCCCGGGATGCCCCCCGCACTCGAATCCATCCACGCTCACTGCATCGCACCCAATGCTTTGTGCCTTCAGCGCGTGCCTGACAGCCGTGCACTTGTGAATGACCTTGATGCCGGCCTCCTTGAGTACAGGCATCCACTTGGCAGGATTGTTTCCCGCAGTTTCCACAATCTTGATTCCGCCGTCGGCAATCGCGCGAATGTAGCCAGGGTAGTCGGGCGGCTTGACGGCAGGAAGAAACGTCAGGTTTACGCCAAATGGATTGCTCGTAAGTGTCTTGCACTTTGCAATCTCATCTGCGAGAGCTGCCGGCGAAGGTTGCGTGAGGGCGGTGATGAGGCCCAGGCCGCCCGCATTTGATACGGCAGAGGCCAATTCAGCCAAGCCGACAAAGTGCATGCCGCCCTGAACGATGGGGTACTTGATGTTGAAGAGCTCGGTGATTCGTGTGCGCATTCATTTCCTCGTGAATTTGGACGGGGTAGGGATTGCCCGCGACGTCAAGGATGGAACAGTGGCCCCGACGCGGTGCGCCGCGATGCAGCGCAACCGCTGATGCCGTTCCTCATTTCCGACTGAGGCCGAGCAGGTCCAGAATTTCCTTCTCCTGCTTCATCGTGTCCACCGCGAACCTGTGAAAGTCCGCTGAGCTCTTGTAGTCGGGCTCCATGTCGTAGCGAGCGAGGACTTGCTTGAACTCCGGCTGCTGCATGGCAGTCTTGAACGCGTCGTGCAGCTTGCTCACAATCGCCGGGTCGGTGCCCCTGGGAGCGACCAGCCCCCAATAGGAGGTCTGGGTGAGAGGTATCCCAACTTCGCGAAGCGTGGGTACTTCGGGAAAGCTTGCCATCCGCTTGTCCCCCCACGTCACGAGCAGTCGCATCTTTCCTTCCTTGACGAAGGTCGCCCAGGCTGATGTCTCAGCTGCAGAATCGATTTGTCCGCCGAGGAGTGCCTGCATGGTCTCTCCAGTGCCCTTGTACGGGATGTGATTGAGCCGGATGCCTGCCTTGCGGGAAATCTGCTCCATCGTCAAATGGTTCGTGGTCGCCACGCCTGGACTTCCGTAGGTCAGCATGCCGGGCTGCGCTTTCGCGGCCGCCACATACTCCGCCCAGGTCTTGATGGATGACGAGGCCGGCACCACGATGCCGAAGGCGTAGCCGGTGAGCCCGATGACGTATGTCAGGTCCTTGGCGGGGTCCCACTTGATGTCGGTCGTATACGGAAGACGATAGATTCCCAACGATGCGATGCCCAGGGTGTACCCGTCGTTGGCGGCGCTTTGCAGCACCACTCCGGGCATGGTGCCTCCCGCTCCCGGCTTGTTCTCGATGATGACTGGCTGTTTGAGAGTCCTGGAAACGGCCTCGGCGAGCACACGCATGGGTGCATCCGTCGAGCCGCCAGGCGCGAACCCGATAACGATTTTGATGGGGCGCGTCGGATAGGCCACATCAGCAGCGGCCGAAACGCCCAGGATGGCCGAAGCCGCGATGGCCGCACATGCGGCGCGACGAGTGTTGAGCATGCAGGTTGTCTCCTCTGTTGAATTGCTTCTAGGCGCGACTAGCTTCTTCTTCGACGTCGCGCAGCCGGTCCTTGCCAAAGAACATTTCGGTACCGACGAAGAACGTCGGAGAGCCGAAGGCACCCCGACGGAACGCATCCTCGGTATTCGCGAGCAGCCTTGCCTTGACCTCCGGGGTCTGGCTGGCGGCGAGAAGTGCTTCAGGGGCGAGTCCGGCCTCCTGGAGCTCGGACGCAATCACCAGGGGGTCGTCCATCTTCTTCTCGCGCTCCCACATGCTCGCGAACACGACGTCGACATAGCGTTCAAAGCAGCCGAGGCCCTGGGCGGCTACGGCGCCGCGCATGATTTGGAGCGTGTTCACTGGGAAGTGCGGATTCGACCGAAAGTCCACCAAATGGTGCTTGTTGACGAACCGTTTGAGTTCCAGGTTGTCGTAGGCTCGCTTCAGGGGAATCGCGGCATTGGATTCCGCTGGCGACCGGTTGTTGGCAAGCTTGAACAAGCCGCCCAGAAGGACGGGTACGTACTCGAACGTGGTGCCGGCCCGAGATTCAATCTCGGGAATCACCTTGTGACTGAGGTAGGCATTGGGGCTGCCGAAGTCGAACAGAAACTGGATTGCTGGTTTGCTCATTGATGGGATGTCCTTCGCGTTGAGGGGTGCAACATCAGGGATTCGGGCCGCCGATTACCAAGGCTCCAGCCACGGACGAACCTCTGTCTCGTGCGTCCACGCATCACGAGGCTGGCTGTGCAGATGCCAGTAGAGGTCGGCGATGCGCGCCGGATTGACAATCCCTTCCCGGTCCTTGAGGGCGTACCTGTCCGGGAAATTGGTTCGGATGAACTCGGTGTCGATGGCGCCATCAATCACGGGATGCGCCACGTGAATGCCCTTGGGCCACAACTCGCGCGCCATGCTCTGAGCGAGCGCGCGAAGGCCATGCTTCGCGCCCGCGAAGGCTGCAAACCCGTCGCGGCCTCGCAGGCTCGCCGTGGCACCAGTAAAGATGATGGTCCCGCGGCCGCGGGGGAGCATCACCTTTGCGGTCTCACGCCCCATCAGGAAGCCGGCAAAGCACGCCATCTCCCAGACCTTGTAGTACACGCGAGCCGTTGTCTCAGTGATGCCGAATCTGACGTTCGCGCCGATGTTGAAGACTGCAACTTCAATCGGTGCGATTTCGGTTTCAATCTTGTTGACGAGCGCGACCATCTCTTCTTCTTTGCGAGCGTCGCTTCCGAAGGCGTGCGCCTCACCTCCAGCGCTTTGAATTTGTTCAACGAGCGGTTGCAGCTTGTCTACACTGCGCCGCGTCACGCACGCGACGTAGCCCTCGCGTGCGAACCTCTGCGCGATGGCGCCGCCAGTGGCATCTCCGGCGCCAATCACAAGAATTGCCTTCTTGTCAGTCATACAGTCTCCTGAGTTGATTGAATGGTTGCTGGCGGCAACGCCAGCATGCACGTCGGACCGTTGCCTAGACCGAAGGAGCCTCGGCTTCCTTGGCGAGTTCGTGCTTCAGAATTTTTCCGGCCGCGGTGGCCGGCAGCGCATCCTTGATTCGGACTTCTGCAGGGCGCTTGTAGGGTGCAAGTCGCTCGCCCACGTACGCGACAATCTGCTCGGTAGTCGCGTGTTCGCCTGCTCGCAACTGCACAAACGCGACGACCTCTTCGTTTCCGGGTACCTTGCGTCCGACGACGGCGCATGCTGCAACCGCCGGGTGGGTGGCCAAGACGGCTTCCACCTCTGGCGGATAGACATTGAAGCCCGAGCGGATGATGAGTTCCTTGGTGCGACCTGCGATGTGCAAGTAGTCGCCGTCGAAGCGAGCAAGGTCTCCCGTGTTGAACCAGCCATTCGCATCGAGAGCAGCTGCAGTCAGCTCCGGCGCCCTGTAGTAGCCGAGCATGACGTTGGGGCCCTTGACATGCAGCTCGCCCACTCCGCCCGATTGCACCTCCGTGTCTTCTTGACCTACGAGCTTCACGTCAACACCGGGAATGACCGGGCCAACCGTTGTGTCAGGGCGTGGGTCGTCCATGCGCGTGAACGAGATGGTCGGCGAGCATTCCGTGATGCCGTATCCGTTGTGCAGCGTCAGGCGAAATGCGGCTTCGGTTTGTTGCTTGAGCGTCAGGTCCAGCGGGGCGCCAGCGACTCCGATGCTGCGCAGGTTGGGACAGTCGAGCGTGCCATTCGAAACCGCGAGCAGGCGCTGGTACATGGTCGGGACGCCTTGCAGCCGAGTGACTCGCCCGCTCTTGAGGGCTTGCAGTGTGGCTTCTGCGGTGAAACGTGGCACCAGTTCCAGGCAAGCGCCGAACATCAGCGTCCCCACGAGTACCGACGAGAAGCCCACGATGTGCGACATGGGCAGGACCCCATACACGTGGTCGTCGGGTTCGAAGCTTCGCAGTACGCCGCCGATGGCCGCGGTGAACATGACACTGCGGTGGCTGAGCATCACCCCCTTGGGTGTGCCGGTCGTTCCGGACGTGTAGATGAGTGCGCCTACCTGGCGCGACGCTTCCTCGGATACGGGCTCGGCCACTGCGTCCGCCGCTAATGCGCTGACTGCGACGGAGCCAAGGCCGGGGATGGTTTGGTTGTGAAGTCCGAGTCGTTCGGCATGACGGGCGGCCTCGCTTGAGGTCGTGCAGGTGCAGATGACCGCTCGTGCGCCGCTATGGGTACCGATGGCCTCGATCTCGCGCTCGCTAATGCGGGCGTTCGCCACCAAAGGCCAAGCATCGATGCCGCCGATGGCGAGAACCAGCACCGCCAGCGCAATCGAGTTCTCGCCCAAAAGCATGACGCGGTCACCGGGACGAACGCCTGCCCCTTTTAGCCACGTCTGGCTTGTTGAAATTGCGCTTGCAAGCTCTGCGTACGTGAGCGTCTGGGTGCCTTCGACCAGCGCGGGTGCGTCGGGCGAGCGCTGCGCCCACGGGAGCACGACATGGGACATTCGTCGGGGCAGCGCCTCGAGCAGCGGTATCGGGTCCAGATGAGTGGACGGCATCAAGCTTGTCTCCTTAGTTCTGTTTTTGAACTGACTGGAGGTTAGGTTTAAAATCTGAACTCGTCAAGCACGAAGTCGAACATGAAGTGGAACGACCTTGAACAGGAGCACTGCTCCGTCGCGCGCACGGTCTCGGTCATCGGTGACCGGTGGTCCTTGCTCGTATTGAGAGACTGCTTCCTGGGTGTGCGTCGTTTCGACGAGTTCCAGGAGCGGCTGGACATTTCGCGTCCTATGCTTGCGGACCGGCTTGGGAAACTGGTCGATGCCGGCGTTCTCAAGAAGGTGGCCTACCAGGAGTCACCACCGCGTTATGAGTACAAGCTGACGCCAAAAGGCTTGGACCTGCACCCCGTCTTGATGGCCATCGTGCATTGGGGCGACGTGCATATGGCGGGGAAGGCCGGCAGGCCCCTGCTACATAGGCACGTCGGATGCGGTCATCTGTTCGACCCTGTTACGGTCTGCTCCGAATGCAACGCGGCGTTGAAGGCAAAGGATGTGGCCGTGGAGCGCGGGCCCGGCGCATAGCTGGCAACTGCGCGCTATGCGAACTGGCGCCTTCGAGCCAACACCCGGCCAACACCGGACACTCAGAACGGACATATGAATCGTCTTCTCTCGCCGACCATCCTAGTAACTGGGTTGCTCTGCTCCGTCGGTTCGTCTAGCGCTGGAGAGCCGTTCACCGGGAGCTGGACCGTCGACCTTTCGGACGCCCGCTGAACGACAACGCGGCACGGAATGTGGAACAGCGGAATTCGTTCTGACACAGGCTGGCCAGGCTATCACCGGCACCCACTCGATGGCTGTCGCGGGCTGCGGCCGCCTCAATGAAGGAGGTCCTGTGAAGGGCGTCGTCGTCGGCAACACAGCTGTACTGGTGGTCACGAGCGGACGCAACGGTGCGATAGCAATGGGAACCGCCAAGCTCTCGAACGGCAAGTTGCGATGGCGGGTGGTTGAAGAAATCTCGGCCGGTAGTCCAGAGGGCGACTCGCCCTTGATTCTCGGCAACGGCTCTTTGGCTCGCGTACCGTAGAAACGGGGCACGCTTGCTGGCAGGCAGAATGCGGCCAGGAGCAGCCATTCGCCGACGGCCCTCAATTCGCTCGCAAGTAGACATTCGAGGCGCATCGCAGGGGCGGGTAGCAGGTCGGGACCGGAACAGTCGTGCATGCTTTGGCTCCCAGAACGAAGGACATCGCGTGATGAAAGCGCTTGAGGCAGTGGTGGTTAGCCAGGCAGTCGATGCGTCGACGGAGGCGGTCTACGCTTTCGCCAGTCAGATGGACAAGCTGCCACTTTGGGCGTCCGGCCTTGCCAAGGGCATCGAGCAACGGGATGGCAAATGGATTGCCGACTCGCCGATGGGCGAGGTCATAGTCGAGATGGCCCCCGAGAATTCATTCGGCGTTCTCGACCACGATGTCACGCTCCCAAATGGCGTCAGCGTGCACAACTCGTTCCGCGTGACACCCTGTGGCGATGGCAGCCTGCTGACCTTCGTTGTCCTGCGAACGGCAGGCGCGAGCCAAGAGGCCCTCGATGCAGACGTCGCACATGTACGCCGAGACCTGTTTGCGTTGAAGCACTTGCTTGAGCGGCGAGCGCCCTGACGCTGTCGGCGGCTGACGTGCATGCAGAATCGGAGCCCGAAGCTGTCGGCTGCCGGGTGTAGCCGCCCAGCATGGATGCTCGTACGAAATTGAGCCTCAATTTCTGCAACAGAATGCGGTATGAACACGATTCAGAACCAAGTAGTCGCCGTCGCAGTGGGCATGTGGGCAATCGGCCTCCTCATCACGGCGTTCTGGCTATGGGTCACGTACCTCATCATCAAGCTGGCCGTGAAGCACGCCATCATTGAAGCGGACCGAGAAATGCGCCCACTCGGCCGCTCGCCCACGCCGTCGGCCAACATCCTCCCCGACGACTTCCGAGCAACCCGCTAGCCGTCGTCGCGCACCCGCACAATTCACTCAACAGGCATCCCTTAGGCCCATGAACTTGCTTGCGAGCGTCACCACCGGACTTGTCGCTACTTTGTTCCTGACCGCTGAGGCCCATGCTCGTCGAGGGCGTCACGGTGGGGGCAGTGGCGAAGACCCGTTCCCCGAACTCGCTTACTACGTTGGCGTCATCCTTCTGGGGTTGCTCGTCCTCGGTGTGCTCGGCGCCCTCTGGAGTCGCATTCGTCAGCCATCCAGGGATTCGAGAGCTCGCCAGGACGCCGCCCGGCGAAGAGCCGGCAGGCGTTTGGAACGACGGGAAAACAACACGGCTCGACGCCGGTAACGGGCCTAACCGCAATAGCTAGCCAAACGGCACAGGGTCGGCGCCCAGCAGTGCGGGGGTTGGAAGCATCCCGGCGAGACGTCACCGGCCGCCGTCAGATGTACGGGTGCCACTCCAGCGGGATGTCGACAAAATCCGAGTGCAGCGCGAGCGTCGCAGGCATCAGGGGCGTATCGGACACTCGGCGCTCGAGTGCGAACTTGAGGCCGTCGCGATAGGCCAGGGCCACAAAGGAGCTGCAGAAGAAGTATTCGGGACTCGCGAGTGAGGTCTGGCTGAACAGATGCTTCACGATGGCCCAGTAGGAATACTTCTTCTCGAAGTACTCTGTCGCTGCATGCACGACGGACTCGCCTTCCTTGGAGGTGATTTCTGCACCACGGCGCGCCAGCCGGCGCAGCTTCAAGTCCCGGCTCCAGCGCGGGTCGCCATTGGGGGGAGCTGACGAAAGAATCGAATTTTGGACGCCCGTGATGACATTGCCGACCGTGTCCTTGGTCGCGCTCACAAGGATGACGTCGCCGGGATGGAAGAGACTGAAATCAGGACCTTGCTTAAAGCGCATCGGCCACGCGAGCGGCCGATTGGTCAGGGACTGCAGGGAAACATGAGGATTGATGGAAAGGGCGTCGAGAACGCTCACCCCTTCCCCCTCAGTCTTGGCTCAGGTGGCCTCTGAGCACATAGCCTTCGTCGTTTACGAAGGCCTCGATGACTTGGCCCTCCATGACGGAGGTGCGCTCGAAGTCCACCTTGGTGTCCTTGTCGATGAAGTACCGGTTACGCTCGCCGTCGAGGGCGTAGATAACCTCGCTTCCCGCTTCACGGTAGAGCACAGTGAGCGTCTCGTGCTTCGTGCGCGCTTGGCCGGGCTTCGCGGGGGACCAGCCACTGCTGAACTCGGGCCGACTCGGCGTCGAGTAGTCGCGTGAGAAAGCATAGGGCACCGACATGTGAGCGGTTGTAGCACTTTTGCCCCCCGCAACAAGCAGCCGATTGGCCGACCGAGGGCCCAGTCGCTGCCGCACTCCTGCAGGAGGGGCGAAAAATCGGCTAAATGCGCTTGAATGGGGGCCCCAAGCAGCCAAAAATGCGCCAAAGGGGCAGTCTTGCCGCCCATAACCGTGCCTACGCGCCCCGCCTCACCCTGTGCGGGATGTCGACAGCAACGCGTCGCGCAACTGAAACCCGACCGGGAATCCCTGTTTGTCACCGATGAGGATGAAACGCCACATGGCGTTGCCCGAACGGACCGCGGCCCGCCGAAGCCTGGGTGACCGGCGCGGATTTGGGGTGGTGCCGTCCCTTGCGCCCCGCCCGAGCGGTGGGCTCCCAGCTTTGAGGAACTGCCGTAGCGACTCAGCTCGAGGGTTGGCTTGACCGCCTCCACCCATCGGCTCCTGCAAGCATCGGGCCTACCGAGTAGGTGGACAGCAACGGCTGCGGCTGGTCGCCCGAGCCCAAGGCGTCACGCTCTGATTTGGAGAGAAACGGCACCCAAAGAGCCTGAAGGCTTCATGCGCCCCGATTCATTGAACTCCAGGTAATCTTTGGCCACGGAGGATGGTTGGGGTTGGTGAGCATCCGCATCCATCGGTCGAGCACCCGCATCGCATTGAACGAACTCCGAGCAACCGGAGAGCTGCACCGCGGCTTTCGCCTTGCTCCGCACGGGGCGTATCGCGCCGACGGGAAAGGGAATCCAGTTAAGTTGCGGAGTACGGCGACCATCAAGGGACGGCGTTCACGCCCAGAGTGGCACCAGCAGAGTCCTTCATATGACCAACTTGTCCGACACGACTTCGAAGCGCAGACCGGCGGGCGCGAGGTAGCCGCGGCTCGCAAGGAACTGGAGATAGGCTTCGATTTCCTTGTCGATACTGGGCACCGCGAGGGAAGACGGGGCCACGTCGAAGCAGGCCTGCACATAGCGGCGCACCGCGTAGGCTGAGAAATATCGACGTGCGCGATTGTTCTTGGGAAGCTTGGCGTAGACGAAAAATAGAAACACGCTGGCGTGGCAAAGCAGTGGCGGAGCGTTGCGTTCGTTGATGAGGGCAGTCAACGCAGGCCATTCACGCGCTTGAAAATGAGCCCAGAACACCTGCCCAGCGGCGGCTGTGGCGGGAGCAGAGAAGAACGCCAGTTGCTTATCCTGCGGCGACAGCCCGCGGTAGTACCTCGCCTCGTCGACCCAGTCTCGCTCCTCCCGGACGGCGATGATGAGCCATATCAGGGCAAGGGCAACCGACAAGGCAAAAAGACGAAACTTCCAGATTGAAAGACCGGCGAGAGCGTCAAGCTCCCCGTCGGTGTACAAGGGCATCGGGCCGCCTCCGTTCAACGGCGGAGGATGCAGGCTGTTGTGTAACTTTGCCAGCGCCCAGAAGTTCTCACCATGGTCCGCGATGGCCGTGGCCACCGCAATCACAACTGTCGCAATGAACACATTGCGCCACCAACGAATCTCCATCGTTCGCAGCCCGGTGCGGCGCTGATAGGCCCATGCGGCCGTCACGATGAATACGGTCGTGTAGATGTCTACCAGCAGGTTGTCAACCCAGTACAGGACCTGTGCGGTTGTGACCACCAACTCACCCGCTTGCTTTCTTTGCGCCAGGCGCTCGACACCGGCGTCGATGTACGCCTTCGTGGCCTGTCTGCACTCAGGAAAGCCAACGAAGCCAGGATTTCCAAAGGCCTCGCGCGCGCAGGCCGTGCCCGGCGCGGGAACACTTCCGCCCCAGCGCACGTCGACCACGCCGAGGGCGACGATGAGAAATGCCGCAACAACGGCAAGCCAGGCTGCAACCCCGAGCATCTGGCTTGTACGGAGAGCTTCTCTCGCCGTTGTCCAGAAGCTCGTGCGGGGGAAGGTGAAGGGGATGATGATGCTCATGACCAACAGTGCCGGTTTGGTGTGGAATCAAATCCGAACTGCTCGGTCGGCTAAGCAGTCCTTCGCAATCCGCTCGCCGAGCGCACGGTAGCTTTCGAACTGGCTTTCTGAGAAGAATTGGTCCACTGTCGTTTGCTGCGGGAAGGCCGAGCTACCGCGCGAGTAGGAGTACAGGTCTACGCCGAGCGCCGAGAGCTTGATGAGTGTCGGCTTGATGACGACAAGCTTCCCCTTTTCCGCCCTGCCGGGGTACGTGATGTCCCCAACTACGTAGCCCTTACTTGGCGAGGCCGGTTCGTTCGAGGTCCCCAGCTTGTCGAACTTGAAGTCGATGTCGACTCCGAAATCGACCCTGCACTTGCGCACCATATTCGCGAGGTCGTCGAACCCGCGAGCCAGGTCTGCACCCGCGTCAACGACGAGGATGGTTGAGCACCTCCGCCGCACAAGCTCATAGACTCCCGTGTTGTCGAAATGCCCACCGTCGGACAGGTAGATGTAGTTGCTCGTCTCCGTCGCATAGCCAAAGAGCTCGCTCAGGAGGTAGTAGAGGCCAAATCTGGGACTGGATTGCCGCCAGCCGTCGCCACGCGCCAATGGGTTCGGAGACCATCGGCCGAGTCGAAGGTTGAACAAGGTCGCAAGAAAGCCGATGGCGGGCGTCGAATGCATGCCACTGAGAGGACTCACCGCCGCCCCGGAGGTGGCCATGGCCATCCCGAGGGAAAACCGGCCGCGCTCCTCCCGAGTAGCAGCCCAGAACTCACTCGAACGATAGCCGCCCACTTTGACGTCGCTCGAGCTCAATAGCGCCGCATCTTTGGCGTCACCGACGCTCGGGCCCAGTGTGAAGCCACAATGAAGGGGCGAGAACGTGAACGAGGCTGCCTTCCGCTCCTGCCATGCCAAGTGCCGGCCCTGGGTGATGTTGATGGCCGCGTTGACGAGATGAAACGGCCTTACCGGCGGTCGGGCATCTGCCCAGGGGACCGGTACCTCATCGAGCTTGGTCAACCCGATGTCATCCTTCTCGTCGAAGCCCGTGAACGGATGGGCGCGTCGTTTGCCTTGGCGGCTCGCTCCCAGGTAGCAGCGGATGAGCCTGTTCTTGTACATGTTGTGCAGGGAGAACTTGTTGACGTCAACTCGGCTGCCAAACAGCAAACAGATTGCGACGCAGCCGAGGAACGCGACCAACGTCACGTCGATGCTGCCCTCCTTCCAGTGGCAATCGAGCAGGTTCAACCCCTTGGGGTCTGCCTGGCGAATTCCGCCACCCACTCCGAAGTCGATGCAACTCTTCTGGACCCGGTCTTGCTGCTTGAAGCTCTCCTGCAGGTGCGCCGCAAAATCGAGCGCCTCTTTTTTCGTGGGAATCAACTTGATAACAGCGTCCTTGCCGGGCAGAGCGGAGACTTGCAGTTCGACCGGTCGAATCGCGGTCTTGGTCAAGTTCGCGGCGGACTCGTCCGCCCCTCCCAAACCCTCCAGGGTGGAACCCACGCCCCCGGCGACGAACAGGAGGAGACCGGCGACAGTCACTCCCAACGCGGCGTTCAGGACGAATGATTTCACCTTGGTGCTCACGCGCTCCGCGGTTGTCGGCTTCTTCACAAGAAGCGTCGTAAGCAGGCTGGCGACCCAGCCGGCTCCAGCCAGCGATGCAGCCCAACCGCTGAGATTGGCATAGGCCCAGGAGAGAACGGGTGCGGCGTAGAAGGATAGAGATACCAGCAGCAGCCAACCCACACCAACGATGATGAACCATGCGTTCATGCGCGACCACCACTCTCGGGTCTGCTCGAAGTACGTTCTTCCAACCAGGCCGACAATGACCGAACCCATGGCCCCCAAGGTGACCAGCAGCGCAGGCGGCCCGAAAGTCAGCAGATGGGCAACACGCTCGACGCGGTACTCGCTGCCCAATTGCAGCGCTTTGACGAAATAGATGACCATCAGTGCGCCTACTCCGATGGCGACGGTGTATGCGACTAGGAAGACGACGGTCTCCTTGAAGTCAAACGTCTGGCGAAAGCGGCGTGGGGCGATGGTCGAAATTACCCAGGTCGCTGCTCCAGCAACCAAAAGCAGAATTGCGGCGACGAACGCAACGCCGAGTATCTCCTTGTGCGTTGGGCCCTGACCGTAAAAGAGAGCCAGGCTACCGAGCAGCGCAGCCAGTGTCCCCGGGAGGATGACGATGTAGAACACGCCCGCAGTAGCGTTCATCAGGATGATGGTCCGCCCCCCGTCTTGCATGAAGTATCTGGAGAAATTCAGAGCGATACCTGTTGGCAAGATGAAGAATGCGAGCCACACCGCGGCGTATCCCACCTCTGTGGGCATACGGATGGCCCCGAAGGTCGCTGGCACTAGGAGAAGCCTGGGTAGCAGGAATAGAGCTGCCAGGAAGGACACAAAAATGATGAGGTTCAGCAGGACGTTCCTGAGCCATGTGGCGAGCAACGTGATGGAGTCGGCCGACAATAGGCCAAGCTTTGGAGCCAGGTAGTTGCTGTATCGGCGAAGCCACGTCACCTCAGGTGCCTCGGGCGCGCCATCCGGCCGGGGTTGACGCGAGGCCAAATCCTGGTTGACATCGGTGAGCGACGTTCTCGCTATCCAGGCCGTGAGCCAGGCACCCGCGTAACCTCCTCCAGATACCGTGGATAGGTAGTCGAGGCGACGCAGTGCTCCAGCACGGGCTAGCGCTTGGAGCACGCCGAGGCTGAACGTCGCAGACCGTATTCCGCCTCCAGACAGCGCCAACCCTGTCAGGCCGTCTCCGAGGAGGACCTGACCGGTCGCGAACCTCGCCTTGTCAATCTGTTCCCACTCCCTCAAACGTACGCGCTCAAAGCTGAGCAGGACCTCTGGGTCATCTTTCATACAGGCGCTCCTTTTGTCGTCACAGGAACAGTGCGACCTCCCTCACTAGCATGCTGGCCTTCCGACTGCGGTGTGGAGATGACGCCACCCCGGCGGACCACCAGTCCCCGGTCGATTGACTGAGCGACAGTCGGCCAAACGGATTTCGCTCGACGTGCTCGCGACTGGTTGCAAGTTGATGGCTACGACATACAAGAACTTCTGCATCAGACGCTCATCGACTCAACTTGTAGTTGGGCAGATATTCCAACCTATTTCCACCCCCCTTGCTGGGGATGTGCATGTGCTGGAAAAAGGAGTTGGGTTCGCGCCTCGGTCGGCAGGGCGGGTACGCGCCTTACCTTGACTGCAGAGCGGCGAGCCGCTCCCTGTCCTTGTGCATCGATCCTGAAGTTCTAACCGAGCTGGGCGCCTTGGGCATCGCCCTTAGCGTCTGGTTGTACGAAGCGCCCACCGTGACAGAGCCCGGCCACGGCGAGTGACCGCAATGGGCGCACACCGGACATCGATCGCGCTCTGAGGCGGTCGTTCAGCGCATTGCAGCCCTTCAGGTTGCCAGGCACCGTGTGATCAGATGCTGCTATCGCGATAGCTCTTCTTATCACGATAGCTATGTGTGGCTGTCGCCTGACTCCGGTCGTACTATTGAGCCGGCATCAGGCCCTTGAGATCGTCCATATCCGTCCGCCCCGTGTACGGCTCCCGCCGCGATGGCGAGACCGAGGCCGGACCGCTTCCGACCGAACCCACGAGGTACATCTCGGGGTCGACAGCCTTGCCTGAGCGACGCACTTCGAAGTGAAGCATGGTCGTGCTGGCTCCGGAGCTCCCCATCTCGGCGATCTGCTGCCCTGCGAGCACAACGTCGTTCTCCTGCACCAGGATCCGGCGGTTGTGCGCATACGCCGTGAGGTACTCGTTGTTGTGCTTGACGATGATCAGGTTGCCGTAGCCTTTGAGTTGCGACCCGGCATAGACGACACGTCCCTCTGCGACGGCGACGACCGGCGAGCCGTCCTCGCCCGCGATGTTGATGCCGCGGTTGCGATCGCCGTCGAAGCGGCCAACGATCGGGCCTTGTGCAGGCCAGACCGCTGCAGCAAACGCTGCGCCTTGGCTTGTCGACGACGTCGATGAGCGCGGAGGCGCGACACATCCGCCGAGGCCAATGGCAATGCATGCGGCAACGCTCGCCGCGCCGATCATTCGAATAGAGCTGATGTGCATCGTGGTGTTGCTCCTAGCGACCATTCGCCGCACGCAGACGAAGCTCGATCTTGTCGCGCAAAGATTCAAAGCTCGGCATCGTCGGTGAACGCATGTCGCGCACTTCGATGACGTGCCAACCGAACTGGGACTGCACGGGTGCGTCGACCATGCCGGCCGGGCCCAGCTTGCGCATCGCGTTGGCAAACTCATCTACGAAGTTGCCGCTCAGGTTCCAGCCGAGTTCGCCACCCTTGTCGACGGAGCCTTCGTCCATCGACATGTCCTTGGCGACCTTTTCAAAGGCTTCGCCGCTACGGATGCGGGCCAGTGCGATGTCGGCCTGCTCCTTTGTCTTCACGAGGACGTGCCGGACGTTGTATTCGTACTCACCTTGGTGGGCGGCAGACCAGCGTTCGCCGATCCGGATGTATTCGTCGCGCAGTTCGGCTTCGGAATGGCGGCCGCCATCGGGCGTGCCCTGAGCCATGGCGAACGATGCCGGCAAAGCCCATACCAGTGCGCATGCAACGAGCGCACGTGCCTTCATTTCAATTCACGGCAGTTGCCGAACTCGCATCGCACTGCGAGCGCATCACCGTTGCTGCAGGCGATGGAATAGGTCTCGAACCCAGGTCCTTTTGCGACCAGAGCCGCGCGTGGCTCGGCCGCGCATGACGTTGACCGGGCGAGACGCTCCGCGTTGTAGGCGTCCCTGCCGCCAGTGGCAGTCGCAGGCGTGGTGGGTCGGGGCTGGTAGCCCGCTGCAGGCGTCGGCGCTCGCGGTGCGACCGTCATGGAGGCTGGTGCCGCCGTCGGCGTCGTGGCCTGCGGCGCAGTCTTGCCGCGCTTGTAGTCCGCAATTGCCTGGGCACCACGGGCCGGAATCTCGCCAATCCATTCCGCGGGTCGCGCGAAGTTGAGGTTCTGCGCAGAGCCGGACATTCCCGCAGTGGTGATGCCGACAAGCCGTCCCTGCTCGTCGAACAGCCCGCCGCCGCTGGATCCCGGCGATATCGGCGCTGTCATCTGGATGAACTCGATCTCGCCGGCACTGTCGCGCCGCAGCGCGGAAACAAGTCCGTCGCTGAGCGATTGCTCCAGCCCGCGTGGTGCGCCGATCGCATACACCTTCTGCCCGACGCGAAGTGCGGAAGCAGGCGCGATCTGAATCGGGGCAGCAGGGGAGGGCACATCGTCGGCCTTGAGTTGGCAGAGATCGCGCGCAGCGTCCGGAAACTCCAGCTTCGCCTGCACTTCCTTCCGCTCCTGCCGCAAGGTGATCGATGCAGCGCCGCGCAGGACGTGGCAGTTCGTGACCACGCGGCCGGCCGCCACGACTACGCCGCTGCCGCTGGCCAGCACACGGTTGTCGGCACCGTTTGCAAGCACCACCCAGACGCTGGGCGATGCATCGCGGAAGATCTCTTCGGGCGTGCTTGCGACAGCGACCGTCGGCAGCGTCGTCGTGAGGAGCGCCGAAACCGCCAGGGCGCTGAAAGCTGATCTCATGGGATCTCTCGTTCTATTGGGGGATGAGCCCGCCGAGGTCCTTCATCTCGACGTGTCCGCCCGCGCCGCCCGACCACGGCACCGCCGACGTCGAATTCGAGGCTGGAATCGATGCGGCCATCGCGCGCCGGATGAGGTCTTCCGAGGCGATCGTGCGTTCGCGACCCTGCGTGGTGATGAAGCTCTTGAGGGATTCGAGGACAACGCTGGCCTTGAGTGAATACGCCGCCTCGGGCTCATCGAGCGACTTGAACATCACGATCGTGGCGCTGCTGCGCCAGGTCGTGATCTGGCCGCCGCCGCCCGGGATGTAGACAAAGCCGCCGCCCCCTCCGCCTCCACCCTTCATTTCGACGAGATCGCGATTCAGAGAATCATCGCTGGCCATTCGAAGGGTTGATGCCTCATCGTCCGCTGCGCCTGTCTTCGCTTTGGGCAAGACGGTGAAGTAGGCGAACCCCTTCTGCTGCGTCAGGTCGGCGCACCGATAGATCCAGTAGTTCCAGACTGCTTCCCTGGAGGTGTTGCCGTTGCCGGAGAACTCGACGAAGTAGCGGTTGTCGCTCAGCTTCGTGTCGCGATAGCCGCCCGTTGGCCCGAGCGGCTGATAGACAGTCGTGCACGCGGCGAGCAGCGTGCACAAAGAGGCCGCGAGTACTGCGGCGATGTTCCGAACCTGAATCCTCATGCATTGGCCTGCCGCGTGGTCTCAATGCGAAAACAGCATAGCGAGCTGCTGTTACGCATGCAAACATATGTAGCAAGCGGAGCGGAGGGTTCTGGAAAATGTCGCGTTGTCGCTACTTTCCGGGTGCGGCTGTACCTGTGGACTGCCGCCGGTCCTCATCATTTGGAGGTATTTACAAATCGCGACGTGAAGTTACATTCGCGCGCGACGAAGTTGCCGACAGCGTTTGCAGCGGCACCCTCCGATCCGGAGGGCGGCCGCTGTCTCGTCAAGCCCTTGCGACAACTCCCAAGGGCGCTACGCCCCTGGCGATCACTTGCCGAACAGCTTGGTCACACGCTGCCACGAGCGCAGCATGAAGCCCGCGCGTTCGACATCAGCCTGCGCGATCAGCGGTGCTTCGCCCACCGGCTTGCCGTTCGAGTTCGCGACGACCTTGCCGATCACCGCACCCTTGGCCACTGGCGCTTCCAGGTCGGGCTTGATCTGCACCGAGGTCTGCACTTGCTGGCCGCGCGGCACGGTCACAGTCCATGGCGTCGCCAGGCCTGCTGCAACCGTGTCGGCCTTGCCGAAGTTGACCTTGGCCGTCGCGACGACAGCGTTCGGCTGGATCGGCGTGGCCTTCTCGAAGTTGCTGTAGCCCCAGCCGAGCAGCGTGCGGGTCTGGTCGGCACGCGCCTGTGCGCTGTTGGTGTTGAGGATGACCGTGATGAGGCGCATCCCGTTGCGCTTGGACGAGGTGACGAGACAGTAGCCCGCCTCCTGCGTGTGACCGGTCTTCAGGCCGTCAACAGTGGGATCGGTGTAGAGCAGGGCATTGCGATTGCCCTGCTTGATGCCGTTGTACTTGAACTCGCGCTCGGCGTAGATCGGATAGAAGTCGGAGCTGTCGCGGATGATGGCGCGAGCCAGGATCGCGAGGTCTCGCGCAGAGGCCTTGTGGTCAGGGTCGGGCAGGCCCGTGGCATTGACGAAATGCGTGTGCGTCATGCCGAGGCGCTGGGCTTCGGCATTCATGAGCTTGGCGAAGCCCTCTTCGGAGCCGGCCATGTGCTCGGCGATGGCCTTGGAAGCGTCGTTGCCGGACTGGATGATGATCCCGCGCAGGATGTCGATCACCGTGGCCTGGCTGTTCAGCGGCAGGTACATGCACGATTCGGTGCTCGAACCGCGGCACCAGGCGTTCTGGCTGGTCGTGACGAGGTCGTCCTTCTTGAGCTTGCCCGAGCGAAGCGCCTGCTCGACCAGGAAGCTGGTCATCATCTTGGTCAGCGATGCGGGGGGCAGCGGTTCGTCAGCATTGGCCGAGGCCAGCACTTCGCCGGAGTCGAAGTCCATCAACAGCCATGCCTTGGCGGCGAGCGCCGGCGCGCCGCCGGCCACGGCGGTCTCGCCGGCTACGGTTGCCGCTGCAGGCGCATCGGCAGTGGGCTTCTTTTGGACTGCTTTCTTGGCGACGTGGGAGGCCGCAAAAGACGCGGAGGTGGGAACCAGGGTGGTTGCGGCGATTGCGAGGACCACCGGGAGGATGGAGAAAGTCTTGGGATGCATGGGTATTCAGGGGGCAGAACGCAGATTGTCGCGGATCGAATTGTCGATTCTTGACCGTGCCCACTCAGGATTAGGGATTGGAGCGCAAGTTCAGTGCATCCAAACGTTAGCTGGACGCGCGTTGACCTTCCCATGGGGGGAAGGTCTAGGATTCGCGCCGTGAAGTCCTTTCGTGTCTGGCTCCTGGTCTTGCTGGTGTTCGCGCTCCCGATGCGGGGTGCGATGGCCGCGGCCATGCTTGGCGCGAATGGGTCAGGGCCCGGTCACGCGACCGTTGTCTCCGTTGACCTTCACGACCACGGCCATCACGAGGGCCACGGCGCGTCGCACTCGCACGCGGCCCATGAGCACGCCTCGCACCACACGCACGATGCGGGCGACAAATGCAGCGTCTGCGCTTTCTGCTGCTCCGCAGGTGCACCCATGGCCGCGACGCTCGTGCTGCCACAGGCGCCGCCCGCGACAGCGGAACTCCCTTCCCACAGTGCACAGGCCGCGGAATTTCTTTCCGGCAGGCAGGAGCGTCCACCCCGAAGCATCTGACGCATTAAGGCCTCCGCGCGAGGTCTGATGGCGCTCGTGCACGTTCGCGTGCACGGGTATCGGCCGACGACCGTCGGCGGTTCAGATTGCCTTGGAAGTGACAAACAAACCCATCCGGCTGATCACAGTCAAATTCTTGCCGCTCGCAGCGGCATCCGTGTTTCTCGCAGGCTGCGCCTCGTTTTCGGAGGACGGCGGCTTCAACAACGTCTCGGCACTCACGAAGGAGCGCACAGGCCAACCTGTGGCACTGCAGCGTGCCGATAGTGACCGTCGGGTTGCGCAAGACCGGGTCGCGGAACTCCTCAAGCAGCCGCTCACGGCCGACTCCGCTGTCGAAATCGCATTCCTGAACAACCGGGGCTTGCAAGCGAAGTTCGGCGAGCTGGGCATCAGTGAAGCCGACTACGTGCGGGCCGGCCGGCTTCCCAACCCGGTATTGAGCTTCGGCCGTCTCTCCGGTGGGGGCGATGTGGAAATCGACCGCGCAGTGCTGTTCAACGTGCTCGGCCTGCTGACGATGCCGATCGCATCGCACGTGGGCCAGCAACGATTCGAACAGGCGCAATACCAGGCGGCTTCAGACGCCGTGGCACTGGCCGCCGACGTGCGTCGTGCGTACTTCGATGCGGTTTCTGCACAGGAACTGGTCAAGTACTACGGGCAGGTCAAGGAGACGGCCGATGTGTCGAACGAGCTCGCCAGGCGCATGCTGCAGGCTGGCAACTTCAACAAGCTCACGCAGATGCGGGAGCAGGCGTTCTATGCCGATGCAACCGCGCAGTTCGCGCGCGCACGTCATCAGGCGACCGCAGACAGGGAGCGACTGACGCGGTTCCTCGGGCTGTTCGGCGACCAAGTGAACTTCAGTCTTCCAGAGCGCCTGCCGGACCTTCCGAAGCAGCCCACTGAACCTGTCGATGCAGAGCGCGTTGCCTTGGAGAAGCGTCTGGACGTGCTCATGGCCAGACGCGATACGGAGGCCACTGCCAAGTCACTCGGCTTGACCAAGGCAACGCGATTCGTGAACGTGCTCGAGGTCGGATACCAGAACAAGAGCGAGACCGGTCGCCCCCGCTCGAACGGCTACGAAATCGAGCTGGAGCTGCCGCTCTTCGACTTCGGCTCGACACGTGCGGCCCGTGCAGAAGCGATCTACATGCAGGCCGTGAATCGCACTGCCGAAGTCGCCGTGAATGCACGATCGGAAGTCCGCGAGTCGTACTCGGCCTACCTGACAGCCTACGAGCTGGCCAAGCACTACCGCGATGAAGTGGTGCCGCTTCGCAAGCGCATCTCCGAAGAAAACATGCTTCGCTACAACGGCATGCTGATCAGCGTGTTCGAGCTTCTGACAGACGCTCGGGAGCAAGTCGCGGGCGTCACGGGATACGTGCAGGCATTGCGCGACTTCTGGGTGGCCGATAGCAATCTGCAGACGGCGCTCACCGGCGGCTCGTCGGCTCACTGAGAAGGAACCTGAGTCAATGTCCAATCGTCGCAACTTCTTCAGAGCCGCAGGCGCTGTTGCGCTTGGTGCAACAGCAGTCAGTCGGGTAGGTGCCGCGTCCTTGCCGGAAGCAGCCGTTCAGTCATCCGCATCCACTGTGCCTCCGCCGTCGCCACCCAACGGACGGCCTTTCAACCCTGTCGTGACGCTGAATGGCTGGTCGCTTCCCTGGCGCATGCGCAACGGCGTCAAGGAGTTCCACCTGGTCTGCGAGCCGGTGGTCCGCGAATTCGCGCCGGGCATGAAGGTCAACATGTGGGGCTTCAACGGCTCGAGCCCGGGCCCGACCATCGAGGCGGTCGAAGGGGACCGCGTGCGCATCTTCGTGACCAACAAGCTGCCGGAGCCCACGGCCATTCACTGGCACGGATTGCTCGTCCCTTCCGGCATGGATGGCGTGTCGGGCCTCACGCAGCCGCCGATTCCAGTCGGCAAGACCTTCGTGTACGAGTTCACCCTCGTGCGTTCGGGGTCGCACTTCTATCACACGCACCTGGACGAGCAACTGCAGCTGGCCCTCGGCATGTACGGCTGCCTGGTGGTGCACCCGAAAGACCCGGACTTCATGAAGGTGGACCGCGACTTCATGTTCATGCTGGCTTCCTATGACGTGGAGCCCGGGGCCATGACGCCCAAGGTGAGCACCATGGCCGACTTCAACATGTGGACCTGGAACAACCGCGTGTTCCCGGGCATCGACCCGCTGGTGGCCCGCACGGGCGACCGCGTTCGCATCCGCGTCGGCAACCTGACGATGACGAACCATCCCATTCACATGCACGGTCCGAGCTTCGAGGTCACTGGCACGGACGGTGGCTGGGTTCCCAAGGGCGCGCGCTGGCCGGAGGTGACAACGGACATCGGCGTCGGCCAGCTTCGCGCCTTCGAGTTCGATGCGGTTGCCGGCGACTGGGCCATCCATTGCCACAAGTCGCACCACACCATGAATGCCATGGGGCATGACGTTCCGACGATGGTCGGCGTCGACCAGAGGGGCCTGGCCGAGCGCATTGCGAAGCTCGTGCCCGACTACATGGTCATGGGCGACAAGGGCATGCACGACATGGCCGAGATGGAGATGCCGCTTCCGGACAACACGTTGCCGATGATGTCGGGCAGAGGGCCCTTCGGCCCCGTCGCCATGGGCGGCATGTTCAGCGTCGTGAAGGTCCGGGACAACGTTCGACCCGGCGACTACAAGGACCCGCGCAACTACAGGCACCCACCTGGCACCGTCGCTCACGAGTACCGCGGCGAAGTCCCCGAGCCGACGCGCTCAAGGGTCGATCCACCGGCTGCAAGCAACCTCCAGGTCCGCCGTCCCGGTGGGCACGAGGGCCACTGATTTCCACTGATTCCAATGAAAGCGAAACCATGAGAACCAACATCATCAAGATCGTCTTGTCCGCCGCTGCGTTTGGCGTTCTGTCCGCAGGCGCAATCGCTCGCGCCGATGAAGAGCATGCCGCGCACCATGTGGTCGCCCAGCCTGCTGACGCTGCACAAGCGTTGCCGTCCGAAGGTGAGGTGCGCAAGGTCGATCGCGAGTCGGGAAAGCTCACGCTCCGGCACGGACCCCTCACGAATCTCGACATGCCGGCCATGACGATGGTGTTTGCGGTTTCCGATCCGAGGTTTCTGGACGGACTGAACGAAGGCGACAAGGTGCGGTTCACGGCCGACAGGAAGGACGGGAAGCTTGTGGTGACGGCCATCGAACGCGCGAACTAGTCATCGTCTTCATTCGCGGCCCGGTGCTCGGAAATACGTGGGCGCGGATGCCGATCTGCTGTGGCTCTGCAGTGCACCGCGTCTGTAGGCCCTATCTCACGCCAGAAACTCCTCCCGGGCCGCGATATCTGCGGCGCGCTGGGGCGCAGCATGGCTTCGCCACTGCATGGCACTGCCGTTGCGTTCGGTGGCCTGTCTCACTAGCCGGGAGTACGCATGGACACGATGACCCCCCAGACCTGGATCCTTGTCGCGATCGTCGCGGCCGTTGCGCTCGTTGCGCTGGTCGCGTACAGCGTTCATCGCAGCAGACAGTCGCATCGGCTGCGCGCGCGCTTCGGTTCCGAGTACGACCGCGCCGTGGAGGCGCATGACAGCCGGACCAAGGCCGAAGCCGAATTGCAGCGTCGGGAGGCGCGAGTCGAGCGCCTGACGATCGTTCCGCTGAGTCCCGAGGACGCCGCGCGCTTCAGCGCGGCGTGGAATGCGCTGCAGGCCGACTTCGTCGACAACCCGCAATATGCGGTGGACAAGGCCGATTCGCTCGTGCGCGAGTTGCTGGGCAAGCGCGGCTATCCGCTGGGCGATTTCGAACACCGGGCCGCCGATATTTCGGTCGATCATCCCGGCGTGGTCAGCCACTATCGCGCGGCGCAGGACATTCGCCGGCGCAATCTGGATGGCGACGTCGACACGGAGGAGTTGCGTAGGGCAGTGGTTCACTACCGCGCGCTCTTCGACGACTTGCTTGAAGTGACCGGGCAACGCGTCGGCGCAACGCCCATTCAATCGATACGGCCGGGCCGGCCGGTGGAGGTGCGATCATGATTTTCGATTCCAAGCGCAGACAGAGCGCCGAGCTCGAAGCGGAAGAAGCAACAGCGCTCGCCGAGGCGCCGCGCGCGGGAAGAGCCGTCGCGCCTGACGACCTGCAAGCATCACCCCCGGGTGCGATGCGGCGTGTCGATGAGGAGGTCTACCAGACCGAGGCGCCGCCGGTCGAACGGATGAATGCCAGGATCGACCCGGGCCATGCCGCGCTTCGCAGCAGCGACGCCGATGACCTCGAACCACTCTTCTCGACAGACGCTGCCGACGATTTCCGTCGCGGCTGGGACGCCGTGCAGATCGGGTTCGTCGACGATCCCCGCAAAGCGGTGAAGGACGCCGACGAGCTGGTCAACCGGGTCCTGCACAGCCTGAGCGAGACCTTCAGGGGAGAACGCGGTCGCCTCGAGGCACAGGTCACTCAGGCGGACTCGATCTCGACCGAGGATCTGCGAATGGCTTTGCGCCGCTATCGTTCGTTCCTGCATCGGTTGCTGTCGTTGTAGCGAGTGCCGTCCTTCCTTGGGCTGCGGCAAAATCCGAGCCCATGAATGAGGTCACCATCACTTTCGACCGTGTCTTCGACATCGTCCCCACTTCGCAGCGAAAGCGCGTGGTGCGCACGGAGTTCGGATTCCAGGCGGGAGACGTGAAGCAGGAGCGCGTGGCGGTTCCCGGTTCTCCCCGGATCGAGGACGGCATGACTGTCACGGCACTGCTTGACCGCCCCGGCGATTGGCGAAGCCTGCTCGGTTGGGTCAATCACGAAACGGGTGAGATTGCCTGCTACAGAGCCGGGTCGAACGTCGCGGGCATCGGGCCGATCGTGTTGGGCAGCCTTCTGGCCTATCACTTCGCAGGGTCGAACCCGATCTTTGCTGCGATCGTGTTCGTCATATCCGTTGGCATCTGCATCGGCAGCGTCGCTGGCATGCGCAAGGCCGTCGCTTCCAGGCGGCTTCTGGAAGCGATCCGGATGAATCTGAACGCCGCAGCGGTCACGCCGCACGACCCATCGCCTGGGCAATGAGCTGGAAATCCGCCTCCGGCACCCGCAGGTAGCCGAAGCGGAACGCTGCGCCCCAGTGCGTCTTGTCCCGAATGAACGACAGCCGGTCGATCAGGGGCTTGATCGGCGCATCCTGGCATTCATGAAACTTCACGTCTACGCGGAAGGGCTTGAAGTCCGGTGACATCTCCACCTGGTAGACCTCGCCAGACGCCACCGTGCCGATGGCCGTGAAGGCTTGCAGCGCCGCGCCGTCGGGATAGTCGGTCCGCGGGGAATACATCGCGAGCATGTCGCCGGCCTTCAGTCGCTGCACCGCAGCCTTCTTGCCGTGATTGAGCTGGATGAAGCCTCCACGCACGCCGTTCTGCACATGCGCCTTCGAAACCACGCCGATCCAGAAGTTGTTCATGAGTCCATCTCCTGACAGTGCTTGTTGCTGTTTTGGTGTGCATTGGACTGTAGGCGTGCACAACTGACAACGTCCTGTCAGCAGTGGATGCCCGCCGTTGCTTCGTCTAGTTACCTGCCGTAACATTCCGCGCGAGCGAGGAGAGAGGGAAACAGATGGACGCTTTCGAGGGGCGCCGCGAGCCGGTATTTCTTGACCAGATGCAAGAGCCCGGCGCGCCTGCAATGGAACCACGCGACGCGGCGGCGCCGGTGACGCACGGCTGGTGGTATGCGAACGGAGAGGCCCGAAGCGGACCTCTATCGTCCGAGCAGATCGAGGACCTCCTGCGCGCAGGGACCATCGACGCCGACACGCTCGTCTGGCGCGAGGGCCGTATGGCCTGGAAGGCCGTTCACGAAGTGCCGGAACTCTCTCGTGGCCGGCTGTCGGGCCGCACCCTCGATGACGTCGGGTTCATGCGAACCGCGCGCAGGCGCGAGAAGCCTGTCTCCGCAGTCTGGTGGCTTGTTGCGCTCGTGCTTGCTGCGGCCCTTGTCTGGTCTGCGCTGAAGTTCCATCTTCCCGAGAACGCGGCCATCCCCTATGCAGTCGGAGTGGCGTTCGGAGCCTTGCTCATTCCTCTCATCGGCGTCGGCATTGCGTCGCTCTGGGGCGATGGGCCGAGCCGAAGCAAGGGCGTGAAGGTCTTCGTCGGCTGCGCCATGGCGGTCTTGGCCACGTCGACCTTCAGCACGCTCCTGGAGCGCGGCTACACGCAGCGCTGGTTGAACTATTCCAATTTGACGGCGGAAGACTTCCTGGCGCAGGCCGGCAAGTGCATGCGCATCGGCGACTTGAAGTGCCAGGAAGAGAACCTGCGTGATTTCGTGCGACTTCGTCCCGATGACGCCGTCGGTGCCGGTCGTCTCGGCATCCTGCTGAATCAACGTGGCAAGCATGACGAAGCCGTCGCCCAGTTCAAGCGCTCGCTCGAACTCGGTGCGGGAACGTACGACCTGTTCTCCTATCTGGCGGACAGTCACGAGAAGCTCGGTCACACGCCAGAGGCCATTGAGTGGTCGTACAAGGCGCTGTCGGTCGTGCCCACGCTGGTGGACGTGCGTCGGAAGCTCGCCGGGCTGCTGGTGCGGTCGCAGCGGCCTTACGAGGCACTCTCGCTCCTGCAGGGCTACGACAGTCAACTCGAGGCGCGCGGACAGCAGGCGTACTTCGTTGCGCAGCGCATCTCCATCGAGACGGCCATCGACCAGGCTGCCGGCGAGAAAACGGGAGAGCGCACGGCCCTCCGTCTGCCGGTCTATGGGGGCCACTTCTTTGCCCCGGTTTCCATCGGGTCGGACAAGCCGAAGCCATTCATGGTCGATACCGGCGCAACCCTCACCAGCATGAAGGAGAGCCTGTTGCGCGATTCGCGTGCGGTCTACAAGGTGCTGGACCCGGCGGTGCGCATGACGACGGCTGACGGCCGGAAAGTGGTCGCGAAGTCGATCATGCTCGAGTCCATGAAGGTGGGGCCGTTCGAGCTCACGAACGTGCCGGCAATTGCATGCGCGGAGTGCATCTCTCTTCTTGGCCAGGCCAGCTTGTCGAAGTTCGACATGCAGTCCGTGCGGTCGCAAGGTGTCGACTTCCTGATGCTCGCTCCACGTTGAACTGGTGCATCCAGACTGCCGCCAGCCGGCAATCCAAAGAACTCGCTTTCTCAACCCGAGCGCACTTGCGCCTGACTCATGACCCCACAACAAATCGTAGGCACCGCCTCCCGCTTGTTCGCAATATGGCTGGCCATCTCTGCCTTCCAGGCAGTTGCCATCGCGAGCGCATTGAAGGAAGGCAGCATGAACCCAAGCGTCGTTTGGGTACCGTATCTCATGGGTGGCATCTATCTGCTGGGAGCCGCACTCTGCTGGGTCTTCCCGATGGCCATCGCCCACAAGCTCGTGCCTCGCACCAAGTTTGAGGACACTTTGCGACTGCCGGCAAAGCAGGCACTGGTGGTGGCATGTGTGGTGCTCGGCATGACGGTCATCGCGTTTCGTGCGTTGGCGCCGGTCATGGGCTATCTGTCCGTGTGTGCGCTCTGGATTGGCAATGGCCAACCCATCTCGACGATGGAACCCGGACGGCACATCGACGGAGCAATCGGATTTGCGCAGCTCGCGCTGGGTGTACTGCTCATCGCCAAGGCTCAGACGTTTGCTGCGAAGCTGTTGCCTTCCGATGAGCATCCGCAGTCCGCTTCGGCTGCCCTTCAGCCCCTGGACTAGTGACGCCGTGCCCAGTCCGATATTCAGAAGCGCTGCATAGATCCGCGTTCAAGAACGAGAAGATGAGGAGTGCCTATGCAAGATGAGTGGTGGTACTCGCGCGGCTCGCAGAACTTCGGTCCTCTGCCGCCCGAAAAAATTCGCACGTTGCTGAGCATGGGAGCATTGGACGGCTCCACGCTGGTGAGGCCTTCCGGCCGTGAGGCCTGGATACCGCTGCAGGATGAGCAAGAGCTGGTCGGCTCTCCTTCGATTCGATCTATTCCTGAATCGATGCCGCCCTTGCCCCAATCAGGCATTGATCCAGCAAGGGCAGAGGCCACGGATTCGCCCCGCCGTGATGAGGTGCTCGCCTTGCCACTGGCGGGCCCCTGGCGACGCTTCTGGGCAAAGATGATCGACTTCTACTTCTACCTGCTCGTGGTTGGAGTGCCTCTGGTGGCCGTCGCCAGCTACTACAGGCCCGGATTCGCAGCGGCCCTGAACACACCCGGCTCGGACCGCTTGTGGGGCTTCCTGACTGTGCCGTTCTCGCTTCTCGTCGAGGCCATCATCTTTGGCTGGACAGGGTCGACGTTCGGGAAGTGGCTGCTGGGTTTGAAGGTCATCACGCTGGGAGGTGCCCGGCCGTCGTTCGGCCAGTATTTCCGTCGTCAGCTGGGTGTGTGGTGGGGAGGGCTCGGCCTGGGGATCCCGCTGGTGACGCTCTTCACCATGAATCACCAGCATTCCCGGGTCAAGGCCGGCAACAACGCCAGCTACGACGCGGGTCGTTTCAATGTCAAGGCGCGCCCCATCGGAGGGATGCGAAAGGCGATCGCCGCATTGGTCAGCGTGGCGATCACGGCGGGGATGATTGCTCTCATCGGGCTTGGCAACGAGCAAGAGCGAATCGCGAGCACACCCGTCTCGTGGATCAATCCGGCCACCGGCGTCAAGGTCACCTTGCCCACCGGGTGGACCCCAACGTCCGTCAAGAAATCCACCGAAACGAACACGGACATCTACTTCTTCATCAATCGCAAGACGCGCGTCGAGGCGCTGTTTGCATCGGAGCCAGTACCCCGGCAGTACTCGCTTGAGCAGTACCTCGTCGAGTGGTCCGACAACGTGCGGGAAAAGATGGAGATCAAGCCGGTCGGCACCCAGACGATCGCCAAGGGCCATCACGTATTGGAGACGCAAGGTGTCCTCAAGAACGAGAAGCCGCTCGGCATCCATGCAACCGTCCTTCGCAAGAACGAATCAGTCTGGCGACTGATGTTCTTCGGCAACGACGGCACGGAAGAGTCTGCAGACACTCGCGCGATGCGTGAGGCGCTGTTCGGCACGCTCTAGCGCGACGGCTGCTCCTCACGCTTGAAGCAAACTCACCGATATCACAACAACGAAGAGACAACGATGCACTTCACATCCCTTGCACGCCATCTGTCGCCGCTTGCGGTCCTTGCGCTCGCCGCGTGCGCCGCTACTGGCAACGTTCCCGTCCATGACAAGGCGTTCACGCTGTACGCACCGCAGTTCCCTGACAACTCGCCCCTCGAGCAGCGTCACGCCGGCAACATCAAGGCCAACCCGAACTGCGTCGGCGAGAACGTGTCGCCTGCCCTGGCGTGGAAGAACGTGCCGCCGGGAACGAAAAGCATCGCGATCGTCATGCACGACCCCGAAGGCCGGGGCGGCACTGGCGTGTACCACTGGATTGCCTATGGCATCGATCCCGCGATCGGTGGCTTCGCCGAAAACGAAGTGACAAAGCCGTCGCCCAAGTACACGGGGGGCAAGAGTACGCAGGAGCTGGCCTACTACATGGGGCCGTGCGCCACGCCGAACTCGGGCTGGCACCACTACACCTTCACCGCGATCGCCACCGACTATGAGCCGGGCGCGCTGCCGCCTGACCTGACCTGGCCGGAGCTCCAGGCGCGGCTTGGCGGCGGTCACGGCAAGACCGCGAGCAGCATCGTGCTGCGTTTCGGAAGGCTTTGATGCGGGAATAAATCCTGGCCTGCCTGCGTATTGCAGCTTGCAACGACCTTCAATCCGTTGAAAGGAGCAAGCAGATGAATACGCACAATCCCGGCCGCCGTGAAGCCCTCAGGTGCCTGTCCGCATGGAGCGGCGCAGCCGTCGTCTGGACCGTGAGCGGCGGCATACCGCACGCCCTGGGTGCCACCGGTGGCGGCGCACCGCCAGCGGCTGGAGGGGGTGCGCTGACCTTCGTCCAGATCAGCGACACCCACATCGGCTTTCGCAAGGACGCCAATCCCGATGTCGTCGGCAGCCTGCGCCATGCCATCGCCGACATCAACGCACTGCCGCGGGCGCCGGCATTCGTCGTGCACACGGGCGATGTCAGTCACCTGTCGAAACCCGAGGAATTCGGCAGTGCCAAGGAAATCCTCACGGAGCTTCGCGTCGACCGCGTCCATACGGTACCGGGCGAGCACGACACCATCGACGATGGGGTCAATGGCTATCTCAAGTTCTTCGACCACGACGGCAAGGGACGTGCCTGGTACAGCTTCGACCAGGGCGGCGTCCACTTCATCGGACTGACCAACACGCTGAATTTCAAGGCCGGCATGCTGGCGGGGCTGGGCGACGAGCAACTGGCCTGGGTCAAGAGCGATCTCGCCGGCGTGTCGCGCTCGACGCCGGTCGTGGTGATGGCGCACATCCCGCTCTGGACGGTCTGGGAGCCGTGGGGATGGGGCACCGCCGATTCGGCCCAGCTCATCTCGATGCTGCGTCCGTACGGATCGGTCACGGTGCTCAACGGGCACATCCACCAAGTGCTGCAGAAGGTGGAAGGCAGCGTCGCGATGCACACCGCGATGTCGCTGGCCTATCCGCTGCCCACGCCGGGCCAGGCAGGGATCGGTGAGCCCGGACCCGTGAAGGTTCCAGCCGGCGAACTTGGCAAGCTGCTCGGCACCCGGCAGATCAGTCTGGTCCGCGGCAAGAGCGAGCTGGCCATGGTCGACCGGCCGCTCGAAGGCTGAGGAGGCGCAGCACCATGTTCCATCGAGACCACTTGAAACCCTGGGGCGCGGCGCTCGCGCTGGTCGCATGCGTTGCGGCGGGCCCGTCGGCCAGTGTTGCCGCCGACGCCGTGACGACTGTCGACGTCAGCAAGTTCGCCTTCGGACCCAAGGAGATCACCGTCGCGCCCGGCACCAGAGTGCGCTGGATCAACCACGACGAGGTGCCGCATACCGTGGCCAGCACGCAGGGGCAGGAAAAGGTCATCGGCTCGAAGGCGCTCGATACCGACGACCAGTACGAGATCGCGTTTCAGAAGGAAGGCGACTTCGGCTACTACTGCACCGTGCACCCGTTCATGACCGGCGTCGTGCATGTCCACAAGCAGTAGGTAACGAGGCCTGCAGGATCGCGAAGCTATGCCGCCTTGAACGCGATCCAGGCGCTCCAGAAGAGGCTCGAGAAGAAGCGCAAGGGCCCGACGAAGCCCGCTTTCCCGAGCATCGCTTCGACATCGGCTTCCGAGGCAGGTGGAACCGCGCCTTGACGGATCTTGCCCAGCTTGGCGACCACGTCAGCCTCGCTGGCGCCTGCCATGCGCCAGCGCGTCGCCCAGGCCTTGAGAAACAGCGGTTGGGACTCGTAGGGGCATCGGTTGCACGCCACGATGAGCGGCGCCCCAGGCTTGAGTCGCTTGCTCAGCTCTTTCAGGATCTCGTCCTTGTCGTGCTGCTCGGGGATGTGGTGCAGCACCCCGATGAGCGTCGCTGCGTCAAAGCGGTCGTTGCTCGGGAGCGCGTCGACCGTACCGTCGAAGGCTTGTGTGCGACTCGACAAGCCCGCCGCATCGATTCGTGCCATGGCCTGCTCCAGCATCGCGGGCGCCGGGTCGGCGGCGACGAACTTCCAGGCAGGCTCCAGTCTTCCGGCGATCAGGATCTCCTGGCCCGTGCCGCCCGCACCCGCGACGAGGATGGTCTTTTCATCGCTCCCCAGTTGGGCCGAAAGAAGGCAGGCCGCGAGTTCATGGCATGCGTCGTAGCCTGCGAGTGCGATGCGGCTCTGCGTCTCATATTCCGCGGACCTGGAAAGATCGAACTTTGCGATGGAATCTGTGGATGTCATGCCGGCATTCTGAGCAGATCGAACATGTTCGATAAGCACTTGATTGCGAACGCACCCTTCGCTGATTGAGAGGGCAACGCGTCATACTCGGCTCCCCACGACAACAAGGACATCCATGTCAGGAAGCGGTTTTCATGTGCACGGCCCGCACGACCATGAACTCGAGCACGCTGGTGCGCACGACCACGCCGAATCAGCCTCGGCAAAGTCCGGCCACAGCAGCATGACCAGTCAGATCGCCGTATGGACGGCTGTGATCGCGACGGTAGGAGCGTTGTTCGCGTACATGGGGGGACTCACACAAGCCAACGCGGGCCTCTACAAGAACAACGCCGGCATGAAGAAGACCGAAGCGGCCAATCAATGGAGCTTCTACCAAGCGAAGAGCACGAAGCAGTCGCTCGCCGAGTTCGCGAGGGACATGTCACCCGACGGACGCAAGCAGGACTGGCAAACGAAGGTGTCGCGCTACGAGCAGGAGAAAGCGGAAATCATGCTCATCGCGCAGAAACTCGAGGCGGACGCGACTGATTGGGACCAAAAATCGGAGGCGCAGATGCACCAGCATCACCGCTGGGCGCAAGCGACGACTGCGCTGCAGGTATCCATCGCCTTGGCCGCCATGGCTTTGCTGACCAGAAGAAGGTGGCTGGAGTGGGGCATGCGCGCCGTCGCCGGCGTCGGCCTCGCCGTTGGTGCTCTGGCCGCAATGCACATCTGAGCGCGCCCGCGAGCGTTGCCCTCAGTGAATGATTCCGGAGACGACGATGGCGAGGCCGGAGGCGCTGATGGCAAGACCGATGAGTTTCTGGAGCTTCATGCGCTCGATGGTGCCAGCAGGTGAGGTCTCGCGGGTTTGCGAATCTTCATGCCGGCTATTGAGCGGCGCTATTCGCTAAGCTCTCGGCATGAAAACCCCGCAGTCGCGCGCTCACTCGAAGTCTTCACCGCCACCCGCCGCACCTTCGGCCGTGCTCGCACGGATCGAGAGCATGTGGAGTTCGCTCGGACCGGTCGGCCAGCGCATCGCGGCCTTCATCGTGCAGAACCCGCAAGAGGTGGTGCACATGTCTGTCAGCGAAGTGGCCGAGCGCACGGGGTCGAGCGAGGGCAGCATCGTCGGGCTGTGCAAGAACCTCGGCGCGACGGGCTTCCAGCAGATCAAGATCGCGCTCGCACAGGAACTGGTGCGGCCGGTGCAGTTCATCCACGAAGACCTCGAACCCGGCGACCCGGTCGAAACCACGGTGCGCAAGATCTTCCAGAGCAACGTGCAGACGCTCCACGACACGCAGGGCGCGCTCGATGTCAAGGCGATGGAGCAGGCCGTGCAGATCCTGCGCAAGGCCAGCCGGATCGAGATCTACGGCATCGGCAGCGCGGCCACCATTGCCGAGGATGCGCACTACCGCATGCTGCGCATCGGCCTCAATGCCAAGGTGGTGGTCGATTCCCACGTGCAGGCGATCAGCGCGTCGCTGACCGGGCCCGGCGTGGCGGTGCTCACCGTGTCGCATTCGGGCAGCACCCACGAAACGGTGACCGCCACGCGCCTGGCCAAGGAAGCGGGCGCATCCACCATCTGCATCACCAACTTCGGCAAATCGCCGATCCAGGCGTTCTGCGATGTGCTGCTGTTCACCATGGCGCGCGAGACCAGCTTCCGCACCGAGGCCATGACCAGCCGGCTCGCGCAGCTCGCGATCATTGATGCGCTGATCGCGTGCCTGGCGCTCGCCGACTACGAGACTTCGGTGAAGACGCTACGGCAGACCTTCGACGTGCTTTCGTTGAAGAGGTATTGACCACCCAGCTGATCGAGCAATTCGATCAATGTGGCCGCATGGGCTTGGGGTCGCGGGCCCACGAGCAATGCGCGCAGACCGAATGCCGCTGCGCCCCGCAGATCGGTCGCGGGGTTGTCGCCGATCACCACCGTGTTCGCGCGCGTTGCCGCAGCGCCGAGCCGACGCATGCCTTCTTCGAACAGTAGCGGCCCGGGCTTGCCGATGATCGACAACGGCGCGACGCCGCTGGCCGCCACCAGTGCCGCAAGCAGCGCACCGGTCTCCGGCACCACACTGCCGGCAGGGCCTGGATGGTTGTCGTCGGCGTTGGTCGCGATCAGGCGCGCGCCGCGCCGCAGTTCGTTGGCCATCAGCGCGAGGCGCCGGGTGCTGAAACGCGGATCCAGCGCGAGCACCACCAGGTCGGCATCGGCACGCACGAGCGTGCAACCCTGCGCGATTGCATGGCGCCGCAAGGCATCGCTGGACGCCAGCAGGATGCGCGCATCGGCATGCGATCGCCGCAGGAACGCGATCGTGACTTCGCCCGCAAGAACGATCTGCGCAGGGTCGACCGCGAGCCCCATTCGTGCAAGTCGTCGCGCGACGCCCGAGGCGGTGTGCGTGGAGTTGTTGGACACGATCACGCAGCGCTCCCGGTAGCGCGCGAGCAGCTCGGCCGCGCCGGGCAGGGCTTCGTCCTCGCGGATGAGCGTGCCGTCGAGGTCGAGGATCAGGTGCTGCGGTTCGTGATGGGGCCTGAAGTCGGCGGAGGGGAGATCGATGCAGGTCATGGAGGAAAGAGAAGGCGGTTCATTCTATTGAGTTTGTCTCAATTAAATTCAATCAACAGAATGAACTTGTTTCATTTGCCTGTCATGAGCGCTTCCTAGAGTTCTCGCATCGGCTCGCTGCCGTTCTTCCCCAGCTCGTTCATTCCATGCCTTGCGGAGCAGTCCTGCCGCAGGGCAGGGGGTTGCACGCGCCGTTCATTTGTCATCTCTCACCGACCGCAAAGGAAAGCTCCCCATGAACCTCGTCTTTTCACTGCGTGGCCTCGCGGCCGCTTTCATCCTCGTCACCCTGGCCGCCTGTGGCGGCGGCAGCGGCAACTCGGGCGTGGGCGTTACCACGCCATCAACGCCCGGCACGCAGACCCCGACATCGTCCACGCCGCAGACGCCGGCCGCCCCGGTGCTGAGCTGTGCGCCCTGAGCGCAGAGCAGGACGCTCCGAACGCCTCGCCATTCCTTCCAATTCAAGCGATAGAAAACCATGACGAACTCACTTCCCCGCCGCGACTTCCTGCGCAAATCCGCCGGCACCATCGGTGCTGCCTCTGCGCTGAGCATGCTTCCGCCGGTGATCCGGCGCGCGCTTGCGGCCGATGCCGCGGTCGAGACAGGCACCATCAAGGACATCAAGCACATCGTGATCCTGATGCAGGAGAACCGCAGCTTCGATCACTACTTCGGCACGATGCGCGGCGTACGCGGCTTCGGTGACCGCTTCCCGATTCCGCTGGCCAACGGCAAGTCGGTGTTCTTCCAGCCCAACCCCGCCGGCGGCGCGGAGATCCAGCCCTTTCGTCGCGATTCACGGATCGCCAATGCCCTGATCGGGTCCGGCACGCCGCACAACTTCCCCGACATGCAGGGCGCTTGGCAGCAGGGAAAGATGGATCGCTGGATCCAGTTCAAGAACCAGGCGACGATGGGCTACTACCTGCGCGACGACATTCCGTTCCAGTTCGCGCTGGCCGATGCCTTCACCATCTGCGACGGCTATCACTGCTCGATCCTGACCGGCACCGATCCGAACCGCATCGTGTTCTGGTCGGGCTCCAACTTCAACCCGGAACTGCGCAAGCAGGGCATCAACAGCACGGACGCCGACGGCGAGCCCGTCAACTCGCGCTGCTGGCCGAGTCCTTCCAATTGGGTCGCGGGCCGGGCGCAGCAGGCCGACGGGTCGGGCCAGATCGATCCGAGCACGAGTGCCTACAACTACAAGTACGTCAACACCGCCTTCAAGTGGGACACGCTGCCGGACGTTCTCGAAAAGGCGGGCATCACCTGGCACATCTACCAGAACATGAACAACAACTGGACGGGCGCCATGCACGGCTGCCTCGCCTTCCAGAGCTTCCGTACCGCGCAACCGGGTTCGTCGATCTATGAGCATGGCCTGACGGGCGGTCCCGCGACGGCCGACGGCGCGATCAATTTCCTCGCGCAGCTCAAGCAGGACGTGATGAACGGCACGCTGCCGCAGGTCTCCTGGGTGCTGCCCACGCAGGCGCTGGCCGAGCATCCCGGCAGCAGCGAAGGTGTTGCCGGTGCGGCCGACTTCATCTCGGACGTGCTCGAAGCACTGACGTCCAATCCGGCGGTCTGGAGCAAGACGGCGCTCTTCGTGACCTTCGACGAGAACGACGGCTTCTTCGACCACCTGGCGATGCCGGCGGTGCCGTCGTATGACGCGAGTGGCGCGCTCATGGGCAAGTCCACTGTGGCGCTGGACGGTGAGTATTTCGATGCATCCGTGGGCAGCTACCTGAACGCAGCCGACACCATCAGCGGCAAGACGCGCCCGTGGGGCCTGAGCTCGCGCGTGCCGATGTACGTGGTGTCGCCGTGGAGCAAGGGCGGCTGGGTCAACTCGCAGGTGTTCGACCACACCTCGATGGGCCGCTTCCTGGAGCAGCGCTTCGGCATCACGGTGGACGCGATCAGCCCGTGGCATCGCGCGGTCTGCGGCGATCTCACCTCCTGCTTCGACTTCGTGAGCCCGAACGACCCGACCGTCCCCAAGCTGCCCGACATGAGCAACTTCGCCGCGATCAATGCGGCGCAGAGGCTGCTGCCGACGACGTCCGTGACCACCGCGCCCGCCACGCCGCAGCCGCTCTACCAGGAGACCGGCACGCGCCTCTCTCGCGCGCTGCCCTACGAACTGCACACCAGCGCGCGCGTCGAGAGCAATGGCACCGTGTCGCTGATCTTCGCGAACTCCGGCAAGCAAGGCTCGGTGTTCCACGTCTACGACAAGCTGCATCTCGACCTCATCCCGCGCCGTTACACGGTGGAAGCCGCCAAGCAACTGCAGGACGCGTGGAACCCCGGCGCTACCGACAGCGGCAAGTACGAGCTGTGGGTCTACGGCACCAACGGCTATGTCCGCACCTTCAAGGGCGACGCCATTGCATGGAACTCAGCCGACTTCAAGCCCGAGGTGCAGGTCTGCTATGAGCCGGCGACGGGCGCGATCTACCTCAAGGTCCACAACACCGGCCGCGCGGCCGGCCGTGTGACGGTGCAGGCCAATGCATATCGCACCGACGGCCCCTGGACGCTCGACGTGGGCGCTGGCGCCACCGGCCAGCTCAACTGGAACCTCGACGCCAGCGGCCACTGGTACGACTTCACCGTGAGCGCCGACAACTTCGAGCGCCGCTTCGCCGGCCGTGTCGAAACAGGCAAGGCCGGCGTGAGCGACCCTGCGATGGCATTGCACCTGCAGGGCTGATCGTCAACTCACTGCGAAGAGCGCTTCAGGTGGTCGATCAGGCGCTTGCCTGCCGCCTGGAGCGATTCGTAGGAGCGAATCACGATCGCATGGCGCCGATGGGCCCACGGCTCATCGAGCTCGACGATCTTGAGGTTCATCGCGCTCGCATAGA
This sequence comes from Variovorax sp. Sphag1AA, assembly GCF_014192575.1. Lineage (GTDB taxonomy): Bacteria > Pseudomonadota > Gammaproteobacteria > Burkholderiales > Burkholderiaceae_C > Variovorax. The sequence goes on from NZ_JACHYC010000010.1 coordinate 38,323, forward strand.
GCTGCGCCATCTTCTGCGGCAGCATGCCGATGCCCAGGCCCGCCTGCACCATCGCGGCGAGCGCGTCATAGGTGTGCACCTGCATCCGGCAGCGCCACGCCTTGTCGAGTTCCGCCGCGGCGCGCTGGATCTGCAGGTTGATCTGGCTGCCGGTGTGCAGCCCGACATAGTCGTAGTTCAGCGTCTCGGCGAACTTCACCGAAGCCTTGTCGGCCAGCGAATGGTCTTGCGGCACTGTCAGCACGAGGCGGTCCTCGCGATAGGGGATCACTTCCAGGCCGCTGACCTTGGGTCCCTCCACGATGAGCCCGATGTCGCAGGCGTTCTCCTGCACGGCGCTCAGGACGGCCGTGCTCACCTTTTCCTCCAGATGCACGTCGATGAGCGGGTGCTTCTTCAGGAAGCTCTGCAGGTCGTTCGGCAAGAACTGCGTCAACGTCGAGAGATTGGATGCGATGCGCACATGACCCGTGAGCGATTGCGTCGCGCCGAGCTTGCCGTCGGCAAAGATCAGCGGGCGAATGCCTTCGTCGACGCGCACTGCGCTCACGCGACCGATCACCACCGAGTGGGTTCCGAAGGGCACCACGCTGTCGATGTCGCAGAAGAGATTGCTCTGCGCATCTTCGAGGTACGGCATGCCGCCGTCTTCGGTGCGCCATTCACCGACCTCGAAGCGTGCGTCGCCCTTGAGCCGGCCGCTGAAGGCGGACACCAGGTCCTCGTGCTCGGTGGTCAGCACATTCACGCAGAAGCGGCCGCGGCCCATCAAGGCGGGATGGATGCTCGCGCTGTGGTTGACGCAGATCAGGAGCGACGGCGGGTCCATCGTCAGCGAGTTCACAGCGGTCGCCGTCATGCCGTAGCGATTGCCGTTGACGTCGGCGGTGCTGATGATCGTCACGGTGGACGCAAGCCGGCGCATGGCGCGCTTGAACTCCGACGTCACCTGGGCGCTGTCGGCGAGAGAGGTCGTCATGGCGAACTCCAGAGAGGTTTGACGAATCAGCGCGACGTTCTCAGGCGAGCGCGGGCTGGCGGCTGGCGCTCGCGGCTGCGGGCGTTGCCGCAGGCGCCTTGCGCAGACCGGCCTGCACGAGCAGCGGCATCACCTTCTCGTTCCAGTAGGGCAGTTCCTGGTTGTAGTCGACCATGGTGATCAGCGAGCCATCGACGCCGGTCTTCGACATCTCCAGCATGCGGTCGACGATCTGCTCCGGCGTGCCGACGAGCGGGTAGCCGCCCCAGCCGGCGATGAAGTTGCGGCGGAACTTGTCCATGTAGTCGGGCGAGTACGAGCCGCTTTCCACACCGAAGACCTTGCAGATGTTGTCGGCGGCTTCCCAGTCACCCTTCTGGTTGACGTAGTAGTCGTAGTACTCCTTGGCCTCTTTCTCGGTGTCGCGCGCGACGGCGTAGCTGTAGGTAAAGGTGCCGATCTCACGCTTGTATTGGTCCCAGGCGAGCTTCTTCATTTCCTTGACCCAGGCGGCCGCCTTGTCGAGGCCTTCTTCCTCGATGACCGAGAAGTTGATGTCGCAGAACTTGGCGGCGAACTCACGGCCCTTGCCTGAAGAACCGGCGCTGATGAGCACCGGGCGTGGCTTCTGGAAGGGCTTGGGGTCCGCGAAGCCCTGCTTTACCGACAGGAACTGGCCTTCGTAGTCGAACCACTGCTCGGTCCAGAGCTTCTCGACGATCTCGACCCACTCGGTGGCGTATTCGTAGCGGGTGTCGTGCTCCATCATCTTGCGGCCGAACATTTCCATCTCGGGCGTGAACCAGCCGCACACCATGTTGATGCCGAAGCGGCCCTTGGAAATGCGATCGATCGTGGTGCCCATCTTGGCCGCCACGATGGGGTGGATGGTCGGCACGTGCGACGTGGCGAACAGGAAGATCTTCTTCGTCACCGCGGCCAGCGAAGCGGCCCAGGTGTAGGTTTCCATGCAATTGCCGTTGAAGTTGCTCGGCCCGCCGAAGCCGCGCCAGCGTGCGATCGGCACCATGCACTCCCAGCCTGCGGCCTCGAGAATCTCGGCGATTTCCTTGTTCTTCTCGAAGGTCGGCTCGAAGCTCGTCTCTGCCAGCGTCATCGCGCATGCGTTCGAACAGTTCGAGCCGAAGATGCCCAGCTTGAACTTGTTGTCGTTGAACATCGGGTTGCCGGCTTCACGGAATGCGTCGAGGTTGGTGGTCATGGCGTGTCTCCTTGGATGCAGGTGGATGGAAGTGCGGATTCAGGAAGCGCTGCGGGCGGGCTGCAGCATTTGTGCGAGTTCGTCGACCGTGCGATCGATGCGCGCCTGGAAGGCCGGAACCAGCCGTTCGGGCGATTCGAAATCCGGCTGCAGCGCATAGAGGCCGCGCGTTGCCACACTGCAGTCGAAGAAGAGGAACAGGGGCCGCAGGTGGTAGTCGATCACCGAGGCGTGATGCGGGGCTGCGCCGGTCGCCGTCACGATGACCGGCTTGCGGGCCAGCGCCGTCATGTCGAACAGGTCGAACAGGTGCTTGAACAGACCGGTGTAGGCGCCCTTGTAGACGGCCGTGCCGACCACCAGTGCGTCGGCCTTCTGGATGGCGTCGAGGATCGCTTCGACCTCCGGATGCGCCTTCGCGCGCTCGCTCGTCTGGCCGAACGTCGCTCCCGCATCGATCAGGTCGAAGATGGCCGTCTGCCCGAGGCCGCGAGCGCTCGCCGTGTCCAGCACCGCCTGCACCAGGGTACGGGTGCGGGAGGGGCGGGCGAGATTGCCGCTGAAACCGACGATGCGCAACGCCATTCGCGTCTCCGTTGAGTCCATCGCAGGGAACGTTTTCCCGATGCGACATGGAGGCGAATGCTATGGACGGGTGCGCGAAGCCTGAAGCTGATTCTGGGCAAACCGGGCATGACGAAATTCGTGGGGGCCCCTTGCAAACATTCGTCACCTTTTGCTGGATCTGGTGAAAACTTTGTCCGCGAAGCTCTACATGCCACGCCAACAGGAGAGACCATGACGCACATCAATCCCTACGCGCTGGGGTTGGACAAGAACGCGGCGAACTTCGTCGCGCTGTCGCCGCTGAGCTTCATCGAGCGGGCCGCCCACGTCTATCCGCAGCGCACGGCCCTCATCTACGGCAGCCTGCGCCGCAGCTGGGCCGAGACCTATGCGCGCTGCCGGCGGCTGGCCGGCGCGCTCGCCGCGCGCGGCATCGGCCCCGGGGACACGGTCGCTGTGATGCTGCCGAACACACCGGCCATGTTCGAGGCGCACTTCGGCGTGCCGATGAGCGGCGCGGTGCTCAACACCCTGAACACGCGCCTGGATGCCTCGGCCATCGCCTTCATGCTGGAGCACGGCGAGGCCAGGGTGCTGCTGACCGACCGCGAGTTCTCCGGCGTGGTCGCACAGGCGTTGTCCTCGCTGGGCAACCGCCGGCCGCTGGTGATCGAGGTCGAGGACGACGGCGCGCCACCCGGCCAGCGCCTGGGCGAGATCGACTACGAGAGCTTCCTCGCCGAAGGCGACCCGCACTATGCATGGCAGTTGCCGGCCGACGAATGGGACGCCATCGCGCTGAACTACACCTCCGGCACCACTGGCAATCCAAAGGGCGTGGTCACCCACCATCGCGGTGCCTACCTGAACGCCGCGAGCAACGCCATTGCCTGGAACATGCCCGACGGATCGGTCTATCTGTGGACCCTGCCGATGTTCCATTGCAACGGCTGGTGCTTTCCGTGGGCGTTGGCGCTTTCCGCGGGCACGAGCGTGTGCCTGCGCCGCATCGATCCCGCGCAGGTCTATGCGCTCATCCGGGAGCACCACGTGACCCGCATGTGCGGCGCGCCGATCGTCTACAGCATGATGATCAACGCGCCGGCCGAGCTGCGCGAGGGCATCGGCCACGCCATCCGGGGGCTGGTCGCGGGTGCGGCGCCACCGGCCGCGATCATCGAGGGCTGCGAGGCGGCGGGCATCGAACTCACGCATGTCTACGGCCTGACGGAGGTCTACGGCCCGTCGGCCATCTGCGCCAAGCAGCCGGGCTGGAAGGCGCTTTCCGTCATGGAGCGTGCGCGGCTCAACAGCCGGCAGGGCGTGCCTTATCCCTTGCAGGAGGCGGTGACGGTGCTGGACCCGCAGACCATGCAGCCGGTGCCGGCCGACGGCGAAACCATCGGCGAGATCATGTTCCGCGGCAATGCCGTGATGAAGGGCTACCTGAAGAACCCGGGTGCCACCGAGGAGGCCTTCGCGGGCGGCTGGTTCCACACCGGCGACCTCGGCGTGCTGCATCCCGATGGCTACGTGAAGATCACCGATCGAAGCAAGGACGTGATCATCTCGGGCGGCGAGAACATCTCCTCGATCGAGGTCGAGGATGCACTGCACCACCACCCGGCCGTGCTGAGCGCTGCAGTGGTGGCCCTGCCCGATGCCAAGTGGGGCGAGGTGCCCTGTGCCTTCGTGGAACTCAAGGCGGGCGTGTCGGTCACCGAGGCAGAGCTCATCGACTTCTGCCGGCCGCATCTGGCGCGCTTCAAGCTGCCCAAGCGCATCGTTTTCGGCGAGCTGCCAAAGACCTCCACCGGGAAGATCCAGAAGTTCGTGCTGCGCGAGCGCGTGCGCTCGACCAGCGCGATCGACGACACCGGCCCAATCTGACAGGATTGTCATTTCGCTGTCAGCCTGGCGTTCCGGGTGGCCACCTAGAGTGGCCGCATGCGAATACTGTGTCTGGCCCTGGCCGCATCACTGACGGCTTGCGCTGTCGGACCCGATTACCAGCGCCCCTCTCTGCCAGAGGGTGTTTCGGCGCCCGCCTTTAAGGAGGGCGATGACTGGAAGCCCGCAGCGCCCGGCAGCGTCGATGCCGGCCAGCCTTGGTGGACGGCATTCGGCGACACCCGCCTGAACGACCTGGTCGACGAGGCCAATCGCGCCAACCAGGATGTGCGCGTGGCCGAGGCGCAATACCGCGAAGCGCAGGCGCTTGTGCAGAACGCGCGCTCGGCGCTCTTCCCGACACTGGAGGCCGATGCCTCAGTGGGTCGGGGGCAGAGCCAGACGGTGCTCGGCCCGAAACTCGGCAATTCGCACGCATGGTCGCTCCAGGCCGGCTGGGAGGCCGATCTCTGGGGTCGCGTGCGACGCGGGATCGAAGGCGCGAGCGACAGCGCACAGGCCAGCGAGGCCGATCTCGCCGCCGCGCGCCTGGCGGTCCAGGCCGAGGTCGTCAACGACTACATCCTGCTGCGCGTGGCCGACACCCAGCAGCAGCTCTACGCGCGCACGGTCGAGGCCTATCAGAAGTCGCTGCAGATCACGCAGAGCCAGTACCGCGGCGGCGTCGCCTCGCGCGCCGATGTCGAGCTCGCGAACACCACGCTGCAATCGACGCAGGCGCAAGCCATCGACATCGAACTCGCGCGCCGGCAAGCGGAGCACGCCATCGCGGTGCTGCTGGGCCGGACGCCGGCCGGCTTCTCGATCGCGCCGGAGAGCTTTGCGCTCACGCTGCCGCAGGTGCCTGCCGTGGTGCCTTCGGAGCTGCTGGAGCGCCGGCCCGATATTTCCGCCGCGGAACGCCGCGTCGCTTCGGCAAACGCGAGCATTGGTGTTGCGCAGGCCGCGCGGTATCCGACGCTCGGGCTCTCGGCGGCGGGCGGCTTCAGCGGTTCGGGCTTCGGGCCCTGGTTCGCGACACCCGACCGGGTCTGGGCGCTCGGCGCCGCGCTCGCTGGCACGATCTTCGACGGCGGCCTGCGTGCCTCGCAGGTCGAGCAGGCGCGTGCGGTCTTCGATGCGTCCGCAGCGACGTACCGCAAGACCGTGCTGTCCGGTTTCCAGGAAGTCGAAGACAACCTCGCTGCGCTCAGCCTGCTCGCGCAAGAGCGTGGGGTGCAGGACGGCGCAGTGCGCTCGGCGCGCAATGCCGAGCGCGTCACCCTGAGCCAGTACCGCGCCGGCACCGCGCCGTACCTCGCAGTCATCACCGCGCAGGCGCTCGCATTGAACAACGAACGAACCGCACTGCAGTTGCAGGGCCGTCAATACGCCGCCAGCGTGGCGCTCACCAAGGCCGTCGGCGGCGGCTGGGACGCGAGCCAGCTCCAGGCCAGCTCGGGCGCGAGTCCGAGGGCCACCTCCGCCGCAGCCGGCCCGGCGGCCTCGACCAACGAATGAACGACATGGATACCCCTACACCCCAAGCCCAGCCGCCCCGGCGCCGGTGGCTCTCCGGCACGATCGCCCTGGTGGCCGTGCTGATCATTGCCGCGGGCGCCTGGCGCATGTGGCGGCCGCACGCTGCGCCGACTGCAGGCCCGCCGCCCGTGCCTGCGAGCACGGCACGCGTGGCTAGCGAAACCGTGCCGATCGCGCGCACCGGCGTCGGCACCGTGATGACGGTTGCGTCGGTTACGGTGCGCACGCGCATCGACGGCCAGCTCGACAGCGTGGAGTTCAAGGAAGGGCAGGACGTGAAGGCCGGGCAGGTGCTCGCGCGCATCGATCCGCGCACCTACCAGGCGCAGCTCGAACAGAGCCTTGCGCAGAAGTCCAAGGATGAAGCCCAGCTCGCCAATGCGCGCGCCGACCTTCAACGCTATGGCGACCTGATCAAGGAAGACGCGACCACGCAGCAGACGCTGGACACGCAACGCGCGCTGGTCAACCAGCTGCAGGCGGCGGTGAAGAGCGACGATGCGCAGATCCATCTCGCGCAGGTGCAGCTCGGCTACACGACGATCACCGCGCCGCTCGGCGGGCGCGTCGGCGCGCGGCTGGTCGATCCGGGCAACATCGTGCACGCGGCTGACGCCAACGGGCTGCTGGTCATCAACCAGATCGACCCGATCGCTGTGCAGTTCACCCTGCCCGAGAGCAGCTTCCAGGCCGTGAACAAGGCACTCAACACGCAGCACGAGCCGTTGCGTGTCGACGCCATCGATCGCGATACGCACGAGGTGCTCGCGACCGGCAAGCTGGTGCTGCTGAACAACCAGATCGACACCACGACGGGCACCATCGCAATGAAGGCGCAGTTCACGAACTCAGAGCACAAGCTGTGGCCTGGCCAGTCGGTCGATGCGCGGCTGGTGCTCGGCGAGCGCGCCGATGCGCTCACCATGCCTTCGGCTGCGGTGCAGCGCAGCCAGGACGGCTTCTTCGTCTACGTCGTGGGTGCGGATGAAAAGGTCAGCGTGCAGCCGATCGAAGTGGCCGACACGATCGGCGGCAAGACAGTGATCGCCAAGGGCCTCTCCGCCGGCGATCGCGTCGTGACCGACGGACAGTACCGCCTGACGCCTGGCGCGCGCATCACCGAGCGGCAGCAGGGCGGCAGCATCAACGGCCCGGCCGAGGTCGCAAAGGCCGACAAGGCCGAAGGAGAAAGGCGTTGAGCATCTCCGCTGCCTTCATCAAGCGCCCGATCGGCACGTCGCTGCTCGCCGCGGCGCTGCTGCTGATCGGCCTCGTCGCATGGCCGCTGCTGCCGGTGGCACCGCTGCCGCAGGTCGACTTCCCGACGATCCAGGTCACGGGCCGATTACCGGGCGCGAGTCCGGAGACGATGGCGGCGAGCGTTGCGCAGCCGCTGGAGCGGCAGTTCTCGCTGATCCCGGGGCTGTCGCAGATGACCTCGAGCAGCTCGCTCGGGCTCTCGCAGATCACCTTGCAGTTCGACCTCGACCGCAACATCGACGCCGCCGCGCTCGACGTGCAGAGCGCCATCAACGCCGCCGGCGGCCAGTTGCCGCAGAACCTGCCCAGCCCTCCGAGCTTCCGCAAGATCAACCCGGCCGATTCGGCGGTGCTGATCCTGGGGGTGCAGTCGAAGGTGCTGCCGCTGATCCAGGTCAACGACTACGCCGACAACGTGCTGGCGCAGCAGATCTCGCGCATTCAGGGCGTGGGGCTGGTCAACATCTTCGGCGTGCAGAAGCCGGCGGTGCGCATCCAGATCGATCCCGCCAAGCTCAAGGCGGTCGGCCTGAGCCTGGAAGACGTGCGCGGCGTGATCGCCAACACCACCGTGAGCCAGCCCACCGGCACCATCGACGGCGACCGGCAGGCGTTCAACGTCTACACCAACGACCAGCTGCTCAAGGCCGCGCCTTGGAATGACATGGTGCTGGCGTGGCGCAACGGCGCGCCGATCCGCGTGCGCGATGTGGGCGTGGCGGTCGATGGGCCCGAGAACGCCAAGGTCTCCGCCTGGGGCTATGCCGGCAAAGGCGCGAGCGAGGACAGCAACATCAGCGATGGCCGCGCGATCATGCTGGCGATCACCAAGCAACCCGGCGCGAACGTGATCGAGACGGTGGACCGCATCCAGGCCGCGCTGCCGAAGCTCAAGGCTTCGATCCCGCCGAGCGTGACGGTCAACACGCTGATCGACCGCACGCAGACCATCCGTGCATCGGTGAAGGACGTGGAGTTCACGCTGCTGCTGTCGATCGCGCTGGTGGTGGCGGTGATCTTCGTCTTCCTGCGCAACCTGACGGTGACCATCATTCCGAGCGTGACGGTCCCGCTCGCGCTGCTGGGGACGGCCGCGGTGATGTACGTGGTGGGCTACAGCCTCGACAACCTCTCGCTCATGGCGCTGACCATCGCGGTCGGCTTCGTGGTGGATGACGCGATCGTGATGCTGGAGAACATCTACCGCCACGTCGAAGCGGGCATGCCGCCGATGGAGGCTGCGCTCAAGGGCGCGGGCGAGATCGGCTTCACCATCGTGTCGATCTCTGTGTCGCTCATCGCGGTGTTCATTCCGCTGCTGCTGATGGGCGGCATCGTCGGGCGTCTCTTCCGCGAGTTCGCGGTGACGGTGACGCTGACCATCGTGGTGTCGGTGCTGATCTCGCTCACGCTCACGCCGATGCTGTGCGCGCGCTTCCTCAAGCCGCACTCGGAGCACGAGAAGCATGGCCGGCTCTACCAGTGGTTCGAGGACGGCTTCGACGCGATGCTGAACGGCTACAAACGTGGTCTTGCCGTGGTGCTGCGGCATCCGTTCATCACGCTGATGAGCTTCATCGCGACGGTGGCTGCAACGGTGGTGCTCTTCATCGCGATCCCCAAGGGCTTCTTCCCGCAGCAGGACACCGGCTTCATCTTCGGCTCGGCCGACTCCGCACAGGATTCGTCGTCGCAGGCGATGCATGACCGCATGCTCAAGCTCGCCGACATCATTCGCGACGATCCGGACATCACCAGCTTCGGCATGCAGGCCGGCGCGAGCACCTTCAACTCGGGCAACTTCTTCATCGGCCTCAGGCCCAAGGACGAAGGGCGCACCGCCAGTGCCGACGAGATCATCGCGAGGCTGCGGCCCAAGCTGGCGCCGGTGCAGGGCATCACGCTCTACATGCAGGCCGGGCAGGACATCAACGTGGGCGGCCGACTGTCGCGCACGCAGTACCAGTACACGCTGACCGACTCGAACCTCGACGAGCTCAACCAGTGGGCGCCGAAGCTGCTCGCGAAACTGCGGCAACTGCCGGGGCTCACCGATGTGACCTCCGACCAGCAGAACGCCGCGCCGACCGCGATGGTGACCATCGACCGCCAGCGCGCATCGAGCTACGGCATCACGCCGGCCATGGTCGATGCCACGATCTACGACGCGGTCGGCCAGCGCCAGGTGGCGCAGTACTTCACGCAGCTCAACAGCTACAACGTGGTGCTGGAGGTCACGCCCGAACTCCAGCGCGATCCGACGCTGTTCGATCACCTCTACCTGACCTCGCCGATCAACGGCCAGCAGGTGCCGCTGTCGACCTTCGTCAAGCTGGACACCAGCCACACGGGCTATCTCGCGATCAGCCACCAGGGCCAGTTCCCGGCGGTGACGCTGTCGTTCAACCTGCGGCCGGGTACGTCGCTGGGGCAGGCGGTGGACGCCATCAATGCCGCGCAGGCGCAGATGGGCGTGCCAGCCACGCTGAGCGGCACCTTCCAGGGCACCGCGCAGGCCTTCGGTGACTCGCTGCGCACGCAGCCTTACCTGATCCTGGCCGCGCTCGTGTCGGTCTACATCGTGCTCGGGCTGCTGTACGAGAGCTACATCCATCCGCTGACGATCCTCTCGACACTGCCGTCGGCGGGCGTGGGTGCGTTGCTGATCCTGATGGCCGGCGGGTACGATCTGAGCGTGATTGCGCTGATCGGGATCATTCTGCTGATCGGCATCGTGAAGAAGAACGGAATCATGATGGTCGACTTTGCCCTGCACGCCGAGCGCGACAGGGGCATGTCGCCGCGCGACGCCATCTTCGAGGCCTGCGTGTTGCGCTTCAGGCCGATCATGATGACCACCATGTGTGCGCTGCTCAGCGGCCTGCCGCTGATGCTCGGGCACGGTTCGGGCTCGGAGCTGCGCCGGCCGCTGGGCTACGCGATGGTCGGCGGGCTCATCCTTTCGCAGATGCTGACGCTGTTCACCACGCCCGTGATCTACCTCTACCTCGACCGTGCGCACCACTGGTACGTGCGCCGCAAGGAAGCCCGCCGGCAGCGCCGGCTGCCTGATGCGCCCAACGCACCCGACGCACCCGTGGGAGCCATCGCCGAATGAAAGTGCTGATCGTCGAAGACGAACGCAAGACCGCCGACTACCTCTCACAGGGGTTGACCGAGCAGGGCTGCACTGTCGATCTCGCCTTCGACGGCATCGACGGACAGCACATGGCGCTGCACTACGACTTCGACGTGATCGTGCTCGACGTGATGCTGCCGGGGCTGGACGGCTTCTCGATCCTGAAGTCGCTGCGCAGCGTGAAGAACACGCCGGTCATCATGCTCACCGCGCGCGACGGCGTCGCCGACCGGGTGCGGGGCCTGCAGGCGGGGGCGGACGACTACCTCGTCAAGCCTTTCTCGTTTCTCGAACTGCTCGCGCGGCTGCAGGCGCTCACGCGGCGCGGACGCACCCATGAATCGACCCTGCTGCGCGTGGGCGACCTGCGCGTGGACCTCATCAGCCGCAAGGCCTGGCGGCAGGACCAGCGCATCGACCTGACGGCCAAGGAGTTCGCGCTGCTCGCGGTGCTTGCCAGGCGGCAGGGCGAGATCCTGTCCAAGACCGTGATCGCCGAGCTGGTCTGGGACATGAATTTCGACAGCAACACCAATGTGGTCGAAGTCGCCATCAAGCGCCTGCGCACCAAGATCGATGCACCCTTCGGCCACAGCCTGCTGCACACCATCCGGGGCATGGGCTACGTCCTGGAGGACCGCGGCGGTACGGAGCCGGAATGAAGAACTCGATCGCCACCCGACTGGCGCTGATGTTCGCCGCCGCGGCACTCGCGGGCTTTGCGCTGCTCGGCTTCGCGCTGCACCACGTGCTCGCGGGCGAGTTGCTGCGTCACCAGCATGCGCAGATCGATGCGCGCCTGGAGGACATCTCGTACATGCTCCAGCACGGCCGGGCAACGAACCTCGGCGAACGCATCCGCGAGAAGCTCGACACCCTCGGCAGTGCCGACCCGCGCACCCGCACCTGGATGTGGAGCGAGGACCCGGCCTATCGCTTCGGCGATGACGCTGCAGATGTCATGGCAGCGCTCGACGAGGGCCAGGACACGGCCGTCGTGCGGATACCGGATTCCACGAAGACGCGCCGCATGCGCGTGCACGGCCAGACGATGCCCGCGACCGAGACGCGTCCGGCGGTGCGTTTCATGGCCGGCGTCGATGCGCAGCCCTTCCGCGACACGCTGCGCACCTTCGAGACCGCACTGCTGCTGCTGACCTTGGCCGGCACGGGATTGGCGGCGGCGCTGGGCTACTGGATCGCGCGCATCGGGCTCGCGCCGGTGGAGCGGCTTTCGGAAGAGGCGCAGCGGATCGGCCCGGACAACCGGGCGTTGCGCCTGCAACTCCCCGCGCTGCCGCGCGAGCTGGCGCGACTCGGTGTCTCGTTCAACGCCGCGCTCGACCGGCTCGATGCGGCCTACGCGCAGCTCGCGACCTTCAGCGACGACGTGGCGCACGAGCTGCGCACCCCGCTTGCGAACCTGATCGGCCAGACGCAGGTCGCGCTCGCGCGCGACCGCAACGCGCCCGAGCTGCGCGAGGTGCTGCAATCGAACCTGGAAGAGGTGGAGCGCCTGCGCGCCATCGTCGCCGACATGCTGTTCCTCGCGCGTGCGGAGCAGGGCGTGCGTGCGCGCGGCCTGGTGGCGTCGTCGATTGCGCAGGAGGTCGGCAAGACCGTCGAGTTCCTCGACCTGCTGCTCGACGAGGCCGGCATGACGGTGCAGGTGGAAGGCGATGCGGTCGCGCCGATCGAGACATCGCTGTTCCGCCGTGCGCTCACCAACCTGCTGCAGAACGCGATCCAGCACTCACGGCCCGGTGCGGAGGTGCTGGTGCGCATCGGAAGCCATGACCATGCGGCCGAGGTGAGCTTCTCGAACCCGAGCGCGCCGATCGCGCCCGACCAGCTCGCGCGGCTCTTCGACCGGTTCTATCGCATCGACACATCGCGCCGCAACAGCGGCGAGAACCACGGGCTGGGGCTGTCGATCGTGAAGGCGGTGGCGGTGATGCACAACGGCACGGTGTTCGCGCGCTCCGCCGAGGGCATCACGACCGTCGGATTCAGCGTCGCGCTGCAATAGAAGCGATCAGCGTCCCTTCTCGGCGTCGCGGCGCTCGATCTCCTTGACCATGGCGCTGAACTGATTTGCCAGGACCGTGCGCACCACCACCTTGCCGATGACGGGCGGCACCGCGAAGTCGGGCACCAACCGCGCCGAATAGCTCAGGCGCACTGTGCCGGTGGGCAGTTTCTCGAGGGTGTAGTGACCCTCCATCTCGCGGAGGTTTCCGCCGACGGCGCGTGCGATGACGCGGCGCGGAGGGGACTCGACGACAGACAGTTGCGCCTGCACCGGCTGCCGGTAGAAAAGAAAGCTGAACACGCCCGTCTGCTCGATGACGACCCGGTCGGCATCGCGCTGCACGACGCGGGAGCTGAGCATGTAGGGGATGAACTCGGCGAGGTGGTTGTAGTCGGTGATGACGGCCCAGGCCGTGTGCGGGTCCACCAGCATCTCGGCGGATGCGGTCACGGTGATGTCGTCGCCCTGGCCGTTGGTCTGGATCTCGACCTGCGGCACGCTCGCGGCTGCCGGAGCGCATAGCGCTCCGGCAAGCATGAGGGTCGCGGCACACCATCGCATGGCTGGTATTACAAGCCGGTTTTCGACTGCTTGCTCCGGTACTTTGCGATCTCGCCCTTCAGGTCGGTGAACTCTTCGCACGGAAAGAAGCAAAGCGAATCGAGCACCTTCAGCTCCCGCTCGGCACGGGGCAGGTCGCCCATCTGCAGATAGGCCTCTCCGAGGTACTCGTGCGCGCCCTTGTGCTTCGGGTCGATCTTCAGCGCCTTGTCGTAGTCGCTCAACGCCGCATCCATGTTGCCCAGCTTTCGGTGCGCGTGGCCGAGTTCGTTCCACGCGTCGGCGTCGCCGGGGCTGCGCGCGACGTAGACGGTCATGCGGGCTTCGACCTGCTTCCAGTCGCCCTTGCGGACTGCGTCCATGCCGGCCCTGAAGTCGGGGTCCGGATTCGCCATGAGGTCGCCCGGTCCGCCTCCTCCACCGCCGCCGCCCCCACCGCCACCGCCGCCTCCACCACCTCCTCCGCCTCCAGCCGCCAGTGCGGACAGGCTGAAGGCAAGCGACACGCCGGAAATGAACATCACGATTGCATGTTTCATGGTGAGTGCTCCTCGATGACAGTAGCAGCGAAATCAACGGACGTCGATGCGGCCATAGACCCCGTGGGTTCCTCCGCCGGGCCCTGCGGCGAAGAAGAGGGTTCTCGTGGGCTGGTTGTCGAGACCGTTCCCGAAGGCGATTCCGTGCAGCCCATCGATCGCGATCGGACTCCCAGTCGACGTGGACAGCGTTCCCATGAATGCACCGGTGGCGGCGTTGAACGCGCCGATGGTGCCGTCGCCGCTGTTGGCGACGAGCAATGCACCGCCGAACGGGCCGAAGCCGGCCGGCGCCATTGCCATGCCCAGGGGCGCATTGACCGCCCCGCCCGGCGGAACGATCCTGCGCACGAGGTGGCCCGACGTGTCGAAGGCGTCGACCGCGCCGAGGCCCGCGCCCGGGAGCGGGCCCGAGGCCTGCGCATCCCGCTTGGCATAGCTGACGTAGATCAGATCGCCGATCGCCTGGATGCCGAACGGCGCGTAGCCGGTGGGAATGGCCGGATCGAGGAAGCTGCCGGCGACGGTCGCTGGCTGGAAGGTCGAGTCGAACATGTCGACGCTCGCATGGCGGAAGTCGGCCGCATACAGGAAGTCAGACGCGCCCTGGCTTGCAATCGCAAGGCCGGTGTAGACCGTGCCCGCGCTGCCGCCGTCGAAGACGGTGACGGCATTGGTCGCGTTGACACCGGGAGACCAGCCCGACAGGGTGCCGCGTTGACCGACGAAGATGAAGGCGCTCGCACCCGAAACTCCGCCCTGCGTGATCTTGAAGTCCGGATGGCCGTTGAAGACGATGCCGGTCGGCATCGCGCTGCCGGCGCCACCCGGCGGGATCGCGACGACCAGTGATTGCGGAACGCCGTTGCCGTCGTAGAGCGTCGAGGTCGACGTGCCGTTGTTCGTGACCCAGGCGAACCCCTGCGGATTGAAAGCCACGCCCCATGCATTGATGAGGTGAGCGTCGCTCCTGGTGCTGCCGTAGGGGTTGCTTGCAACAGGGAGGTCGGACACCAGGTTGGTCGCGACAAAGCTCATGCCTGTGGCGTTGCCCATGGCGGGCGGGGCGGCGAAGCCCGGCATGACCGAACTGCGCCCGCCGTATCCGCCCCCGCCGCCGCAGGCAGCGAGGAAAAGTGTGCCCGCACACGCGAGCCCGTACAGCTTCAGGCGATTGGCTCTCATTGCAACTCCTTCGGGTCGGGGCTCGGTGTATTCCGAGCCGGGCCCCAAAGGTTCACGCGCTCGCGCGTCAGAACGACAGCGACGCGCTCAGCAGCAGCGCGCCTTGCGATGCGCGCCCATAGGCCGTCGGATAGACGGCGCTGCGGCCGCCCGCGACCCAGGCGAGCTGCACTTCCCACGCATCGCGCGCAACCGCGATTCCCAGGCTTCCGTCGAGGCTCACGCGGCTGCCTTCCGTGGATGTCCCGCCGACCCGCATCAGCGCCCCGGCATGGGCAGTCACACGCACGATGGGCGAGATGGGCAGACCGACGTTGAATTCGCCGTAGGCGGTGCGCATGCCGCTCCCGAAGTAGTCCGGCGAGTAGTGCAGCCGCGTGTTCCAGTGTTCGCCGCTCAGGGCGGCGAACGCTTCCTGGTAGTCGTAGTAAGAGTCCGTGCCGAAGTGAACCAACGTGGCGCCCGCTTCCCAGCCGATGCGTTCCGAGAGCCGGCCCGCGTAGCCCGCGTAGCCGAGCACCTGCACCTGCCAGCGGGGCCGGTAGAGCATGACCTCGGTGAGCGATGCACCGCCGAACCAGCCACTCGGATCGTCGTAGGCGGCACCCAGCCGGAGCGTCGGCTTTTCCTGGCTGAGCGAGATGCCGCGGTAGCGGTAGTCCGAGAGGAAAGCGATGTTCCCGCCGACTTGCGCGCACGCCATGCCGCAGACGAAGAACAACGAGGGACAAAGCGCCGCACGCGAACCGGCGGTCGGCATGTCACTGACGGACGTTGGAGGGTGCCATCGAGCGTGTCACGGTTCGCACGCAGGCGTCATCGCCTGCGACGTGTGCCAGTGTGGCACAGGCGTCGATTCCTCCACCGGGAAAAGAGACGACGCTGGCAACGGAAGGCGCGGTCGTGTTGGCCGGCGACCTTTCGCGCATCAACGCGAACAGACCTGCCACATGGGCCGCAGCATAGGAGGAGCCGGAGACGAGGTTCCATCGGCTGCCGGGCAGGGTGGTCGGCACATCGCGGCCCGGCGCGACCAAGGCACCGTGCAAGGCCGGCACGCCGGTGTCGTCGGCGACGGCCACGACGCCGGCATGCGACGCAGGAAATCCGCCGTCGGGCAGTTTTCGGTCGACGGCCGCGATGACGCTGATGTTGCGGGACAGTGCCACGTCGAGCAGCCTATCCAGCAGCCGGTCGGGCGGCCCGCTCAGGCTCAGGTTGATGATGGCGGCGTCATGCGCGATCGCGAAGTGCAGCGCCATGGCGAGGCTCAGGCTCGTGCACAGGGTGGCCTGCGCGCTCTCCTGCCAGCAGGCGCGCAGCGCAAGCAGCCGGGCGTTCGGCGCCACCCCGACGATGCCGAGGCCGTTGTCGGCGCGCGCGGCGATGATGCCCGCGACGGCGGTGCCGTGGTCTTCCGGGACGTCGCGGTGGTTGTCGACGAAGTTCTCCTTCAGCGCGACCTGACCGGCGAGGTCCGGGTGCTGCGCATCGACGCCGCTGTCGACGACCGCGACGCGCACGTCGCGCCCGGTCGACATCTCATGCAGGTCGAGCAGGTGCCAGGCCTGCGCCACCGGCTGCAACGGATACAGGGGATCGTCGTGGCCCTGGGCGCGGAACACGTTCATCGGCTGCGCCCAAGCGACGCGCGGGTCCTGCGACAGGGCCCGGGCCACGTTCTCGGGCGATTGATCGTCCGGCACGATCATCACGAAGCAATCCACGCCCAGCAGGGGGAGGGCCCAGTCGGTGACGAGGGTGAGACCGTGATCGCGAGCCAGCGCGGCAGCCATGCGGCGACGTGCGCCATGCGCAGGGCCGTCGCCGTAGCCGCCCGAATAGGCGTTCTCGGGTCGGTAGTGCTCTGGCGGCAGGCGCAGCAACAGCAACACCTGTTGATTGGGCGCGGGCGTCGATACCGCCGCGGCGGCCACTGTTGCGGTCTGTTCGTCCGGTGCAGCCAGAGCCGGCGCCTGCGAGCCGGCAAGGGCGACGGCCCATGCGCTCAGAAGCAGGAGCCGCTTCATGGCGCCGCCCGGCCGTTCAGCGATTCGACGAGCAGCACGGCGCGTTCGCTGCGCAGCCGTTTGACCGCCTCGGATTCGAGGCCGGCCGGCACCGCCAGCAGATAGGCATCGGTGGCGGTCGGTCCGTAGACGAGCCGGGCTTCGCTGTTGCGCAGCACGCGCCGCATTTCCTGCTCGGTGGCCTCGGGCCGGAACCGCACGATCAGATTGCCCCCGCCAGCGGCGCCCGCGCCGGTGGCAGATCCGAGCGCCCGAAAGCCCGGGTCGGGCGCCAGCGCGATAAGGACCACGCTGCTCAACACCGCGACGGCAAGGCACTGGCCAGCCAATGTCCAGCGCGTCCAGACCGGGGTTTCTTGCCAGCGGGCCTTCAGCCGCGCGAGGAGGCCGACGCCCTGTGGCGGGGACGCATCGGCGGCGATGCGCTCGCGCAACGCCGCGAATCCCTGGTCAGCGTCGCCGCTGGCAGCGGGCGTCGACTGCGCGTACAGGGCATGGACTTCCCGTTCCCAGGCCAGCTCGGCCTGGCAACGCGGGCACTCTGCGATGTGCGCTTCGACGCTGGCGCGTTCCTCTGCGTCGAGGCCCTCGCCGACGTACCAGGGCAGCAGGGCCTGCACCTTCTGATGCAGGTCGGCGCCGAGTTGAACGACGCGCCCGCTCATAGCCAGTCCTCCAGACGTCCGGCCAGGAGTTGCTTCAGCTTGCGCCGGGCGTGGAACATGCGCGTCTTCACCGTGTCGACGGGGCAGCCCACGATCTCGCTGACTTCGCGGCAGCCGATGCCATGGAAGTACGTCAGATGGACGATCGCGCGTTGCTCGAAGGAGAGACGGTCCAGCGCTTGCGCCAGCACCTCGCGAATCTGCGACTGCGCGGCGTGGTACTCGGGGCTGGCCTCCGGCGGCGCGGGCTGATCGTCGTCGGGCTCGTCCGGCAGCGGCTCGTCCAGGCGACTCAGCGCCTTCATGGCCTTGCGGTAGGCGATCGCGAATATCCACGTCGACACCTTGCTTTGGCCGTTGTAGCTTGCGGCCCGGTTCCAGACGACCAGCATCGTGTCGTTGAGCAGTTCGCCGACGAGTCCGGGCCGGCGCGTCAGGCGATCCAGAAAGCGCGTGAGTCGCGGGTGGTAGGCGCGGTAGAGCTGCTCGAAGGCCTGCAGTTCGCCGTCGGCGGTCCGGCGGACCAGTCCCGCGTCGACGCGGTCGGCCAAGGCCGTTCCCTCGTCCTGCGGCCGAGCGGCATCGAGGGGCATGCTGGGCATGGAAGGCTCTTGAGAGGGAGCGTGCAGCGGACTGTACTCCTCGTACCTCATCGCCACCGGTGTCTTCGAAGATGTTCCTGGGGTCATTCGCAGCCTCGTGGAGACGGTTCATTCCCGCAAACGGCGAAACGGTTCAGTCTTGATCAACCATGCCCAATTGAGGCCCAATCGTGCCTCTTCAGGAGCACCTCCATGAGCACTGAAACGGCAGAAAAGCGCAGGCTCGACGACGCGCATTCGCACAGCGCGGCCTGGAAGAAGTGGGGGCCGTATCTCAGCGAGCGGCAATGGGGCACGGTTCGCGAGGACTACAGCGACAACGGCGACGCGTGGAACTACTTCACCCACGACCAGGCCCGCTCGCGCGCCTATCGCTGGGGCGAAGACGGCCTGGGAGGCATCAGCGACGATCATCAGATTCTTTGCTTTGCGCTCGCGCTGTGGAATGGGCGCGATCCGATCCTGAAAGAGCGCGCCTTCGGCCTTGCGAACAGCGAAGGCAATCATGGCGAGGATGTGAAGGAGTGCTACTTCTATCTCGACTCGACGCCGACGCACTCGTACATGAAGTACCTGTACAAGTACCCGCAGGCGGCCTACCCGTACAACGATCTCGTCACCACCAATCGCAGCCGCGGCAAGCACGATCCCGAGTACGAGCTGCTGGACACCGGCGTGTTCGACGACAACCGCTATTTCGACGTCTTCGTCGAATATGCGAAGGCCTCGCCCGAGGACACGCTGGTGCGCATCACCGCCTTCAATCGCGGTCCCGACGCGGCGCCGCTGCACTTGCTGCCGACACTGTGGTTCCGCAACACATGGACGCAGTCCGGTGGTGGCTCGAAGCCGGTCATCGAGCGCCTGACATCCACCGGAATGGCCGCCGTCCGTGCCCGCCACACCGATCCGCTGTTCCTCGAATCGCTGGACACGTACTACCTTTACTGCGATGGCGACGCGCCGCTTCTTTTCACCGAGAACGAAACCAACAACGCGCGGCTGTTCGGTGGCACCAATGCCTCTGCCTACGTGAAGGACGCGTTCCACAACTTCATCATTCATGGCGATGGGGCCGCGATCAATCCCGAAGGGAAGGGCACCAAGGTGGCGTGCCACTGCCAATCGGACGTCGGCCCGGGGCAGTCGCAGGTCGTGCGACTGCGCCTGACCACCCGGGCGCCCGAGACCTTGCAGGCGCCGTTCGACGACTTCGATGCCGTCTTTGCAGCGCGCCTGAAGGAAGCCGATGCGTTCTACGCCGCGCTGGTGCCGCCTGCAGTGCGGAACGACGCGGACCGCGCGAACGTCATGCGCCAGGCCCTGGCCGGCATGCTCTGGACCAAGCAGTACTTCTACTACGACCTCGAACTCTGGCTCGGGGAGCACGGCGCGGGCCTCCAGCTGGCACCGTCAGAGCGCCGCCAGGTGCGGAACGACGAGTGGGGCCACATGTTCAACGACGACATCATCTCGATGCCGGACAAATGGGAGTACCCCTGGTACGCCGCATGGGACCTCGCGTTCCACATGATCCCGCTGGGGATGGTCGACCCCGACTTCGCCAAGCAGCAGCTCGACCTGATGCTGCGCAACGACTACCTGCATCCGAATGGCCAGCTGCCGGCCTACGAGTGGAACTTCGGCGACGTCAATCCGCCGGTGCACGCGTGGGCCACGATGCAGCTCTACCTGATCGACAAGGAGCGTCGCGGCGGCAGCGGCGACATCGAATTCCTCAAGTACGCCTTCTCCAAGTTGCTGGTGAACTTCACCTGGTGGGTCAACAGGAAGGACCGCACCGGTGCCAATGTGTTCGAGGGCGGCTTTCTCGGCCTCGACAACATCGGCGTGTTCGACCGCTCCGCGCCGTTGCCCACGGGCGGCTATCTTGATCAGGCCGACGGCACGGCATGGATGGTGTTCTTCAGCCAGCAGATGCTTCGCATCTCGGTCGAGCTCGCGCTGAGCGAACCGCTGTACGAGGAATTCGTCGAGAAGTTCTTCCAGCACACGCTGTTCATTGCCGGCGCGATGGATCGCGTCGGCGAGCGCCAGGATGAGATGTGGGACGAGGAGGACGGCTTCTTCTACGACGTGCTGCGCCTGCCGGACGGCAACGCCATACGCCTGAAGGTTCGCTCGATCGTCGGGCTCCTGCCGCTGGCTGCCGTTGCCGTGTTCGAGGAAAACATCATCGAGCGGCTGCCGAGGTTTCGGGAACGCGCGCGCGTGTTCCTGATGCGGCATCCCGAACTCGCGGCGAACGTGCATCTGCCGCAGGAGCCTGGCGTGGCCCATCGCCGGATGCTGTCCATCGTCAACCAGAAGAAGCTGCGGCGCATCCTCGCGCGCATGCTGGACGAGAACGAGTTCTTCAGCCCACACGGCATTCGTGCGCTCTCGCGTGTCCATCGCGATCACCCCTATGTCTTCGAGCACGGGGGACAGTCGTACACGGTGGCCTACGTACCGGGCGACTCCGACTCGGGAATGTTCGGCGGCAATTCCAACTGGCGGGGTCCCGTCTGGATGCCGATCAATTTCCTGCTCTACACATCGCTGGTGCGGCTCTACGCGTACTTCGGCGAGGACTTCAAGGTCGAATGCCCGACGGGATCGGGGCAGATGATGACCCTGCTGCAGGTGGCGGAGGAGTTGGGTGAGCGCCTCAGCCGGCTCTTCCTTCGTGACGGCAAGGGCCAGCGACCGGCGCACGGTGCTGCGCAGAAATTCCGCGACGATCCGCACTGGCGCGATCTGGTGCTGTTCTACGAATACTTCCACGGCGACACCGGGGCGGGGATCGGCGCCAGCCACCAGACTGGCTGGACCGGCTGCGTG
This sequence comes from Variovorax sp. Sphag1AA, assembly GCF_014192575.1. Lineage (GTDB taxonomy): Bacteria > Pseudomonadota > Gammaproteobacteria > Burkholderiales > Burkholderiaceae_C > Variovorax. The sequence goes on from NZ_JACHYC010000010.1 coordinate 59,380, forward strand.
GCGCGCGTCATCCAGACGAATGCGCTACTGACGAAGGAGCTGCTGCTCATGCCGGGCGCCGAGGCCGCGGCGGCCCGGGCACTGCAGGGCGACCTGAGTGCCGAACTCGCAGCGCGGTGATGTCGTGGATACGCCTCGCTATCCCGCGCTGTACCAGATCAACACGCGGGTCGCGCTGACCGACCTGTCGCGCTCGCTGGGCCGTGCTGCGACGCTCGACGACATCACGGACGCCGAACTCGATCGACTCGCAAAGCTGGGATTCGATTGGCTATGGCTGCTGAGCGTGTGGCAGACCGGCGCCGCCGCGCAACGCGTTTCGCGTAGCAATCCGCAGTGGAGGCGCGAGTTCGAGCAGACCTTGCCCGATCTGCGCGAAGAGGACATTGCGGGCTCGGGCTTTGCGATAGCGGGCTACACGGTGCATCGGGCCCTCGGTGGCGATGACGCCCTCGCGCGGTTGCGTGCGCGCATGAGCGAGCGGGGCTTGCGCCTGATGCTCGACTTCGTGCCGAACCACATGGCACCCGACCATCCGTGGGTGGAGGACCACCCGGACTACTTCGTCCATGGCACCGAAGCCGATCTGGCGCGTGCACCCCAGAACTACTGTCGCGTCACCACCAGCAGCGGACCCTCGGTGCTCGCCTATGGCCGCGACCCGTACTTCGACGGCTGGCCCGACACGCTGCAACTCGACTATGGCAACCCCAGGCTGCAAGACGCGATGGTCGGCGAGCTGCAACGGATCGCTGGCCAATGCGATGGCGTGCGCTGCGACATGGCGATGCTTGTCCTGCCGGAAGTCTTCGAGCGCACCTGGGGGCTCAAGGCAGAGCCTTTCTGGCACAAGGCCATCGGTGCAGTGCGCGGCCTGCATCCCTCGTTCCTGTTCATGGCGGAGGCTTACTGGGACATGGAATGGACGCTGCAGCAGGAAGGATTCGACTACGCCTACGACAAGCGCCTGTATGACCGCCTGCACGAACTGCGCGCGCGACCCGCGCGGGAGCACCTGTGCGCCGACATGAACTACCAGGACAGGCTGGCGCGCTTCCTGGAGAACCACGACGAGCCGCGTGCCGCATCGGCCTTCGCGCCCGAGGTCCATCCTGCTGCTGCCGTGGTGACCTTCCTCTCGCCGGGGCTGAGGTTCTTTCATCAAGGCCAGTTCGAGGGGCGGCGCGTGCGCATCTCGCCGCATCTGGTTCGTGCGCCGGAGGAGCCGGTGGACAGCGTCTTGGCGCAGTTCTACGACCACCTGATCGCGGTGTTGCGTCGGCCGGTGGTTCGTGATGGCCGTTGGTCGCTGCTGGAATGCATGCCGACGTGGGGCGGGAACGCGACTTCAGACAACTTCATCGCCTGTCGATGGGAATCGCCGGCGCGCGAGTGGTTGTTCGTGGCGGTGAACTATTCGCCGCAGCAATCACAGTGCTTCGTGCGACTTCCCTTCCCGGAGATGGCCGGGCGCACGCTGAGGTTGCAGGACCTCATGGGCCCGGCGGTCTTCGATCGGCCGGGAGACGACCTGCTTGCACGTGGCTTGTTCCTCGACATGCCGCCCTGGGGCCATCACGTGTTCGACGTGCAATGGCTGGCGTGACCGCCGGCACTCAGGAGAGCATCTGCTGTTACTGTTGCGCGTGGTGCTCGAAGTAGACGCCGAGGCGCGCCAGTTCCTGTTCGAACGCCGACATGCCGGTGACCACGGCCTTCCACTGGCCTGTGCGACTGGCGCGCTCGATGTTCTCGCATGCTGACGCGAATGCCAGCGCGCCGACCATCTTGCCGGCTCCCGCCATGCGGTGGGCGAACTGGGTGACCTGCGCGACGTCGTCGGCCGTCACCGCGAGCCTGAGCGCGGTCGAATCGTCCTCGCAGGTTCGTCGGAAGGCCGCGACGACCTCGGCCACCATCGATGCATCGCCAGCACATTTCGCGCTCAGGAGCGCCTCGTCGATCGGGCTGGAGGAGGGCGCGTCGCTGCCGCTCATTTGAAGAGGCGCAGCGGATGCCTCGCCGGTGCGTGCCAGCGGCAGCCACCGATCCAGCTTCTCGCTGAGTTGTGCCAGTTCCACCGGCTTGACGAGGAAGTCGTCCATGCCGGCGGCGAGGCACGACTCGGCCTCGCCCTGCAGCGCATTCGCGGTGCAGGCGACGATCGGCACGCGTTCGCGACCCACGCCGGGTTCGAGCCTGCGGATGCTGCGCGCGAGGTCGTAGCCGTCCATGTGCGGCATGTGGCAGTCGGTGATGACGAGCCCGAACCGCCCCGACTTCCACATCTCCAGGGCCTGCACGCCGTCATCGGCGGTCTGGGCGGCATAGCCGAGGGCCCGCACCTGACGCATCAGCAGCATGCGGTTCACGGGGTGGTCGTCCACGAGCAGCACGAGGGTTCCTTCCGTCTCGGCCTGCGCGGTGCTCGGCGCCGCTCGGCGCGTGGCGGTATCGACCGCGTGCGCGCCCATGGTCCCGTCGCCGCTGCCGGGCGGCTGTTCGGCGATGGGGAGGGACAGTTCCAGGATGAGCGTCGTGCCCCTGCCGTGTTCGCTTTCCAGGCGGATCGAGCCGCCCATCAGTTGCGCCAGCTGCCGGGAGATGACCAGCCCCAGCCCGGTGCCGCTCGGCCGCCTGCGGGCAGCGTCGCCTTCGGCCTGGGTGAACGGCTGGAACAACCGCTCCTGGTCCTCGGGCGAGATGCCGATGCCGGTGTCCTTGACCTCGAAGCGCAGTCGCTCCTGTCCGTCCCCACGCCCGAGCCATTGCACGTTGATGTCGATCCAACCCTCCGTGGTGAACTTGATCGCGTTGCTGACGAAGTTGTTGAGGATCTGCCGCAGCCGCACCGGATCGACCCGCAGTGCCGGACTGATGCGCGTATCCACCATGCGTCGCACGATCAGCCCCTTGCTGCTGGCATTGCCGAGATAGATGCTGTGCACCTCCTCGATCAGGCGCTTGACCGAAACGACCTCGGGGCGCACTTCCAGCTTGCCGGCCTCGATCTTCGAGAAGTCGAGGATGTCGTCGATGACGCGCAGCAGCGAGCGGCTCGATTCGCGCACCAGGCCGAGCGTCTCGCGCTGCTCGGCATCGAGCTCAGTCAGGCTCAGGAGCTCCAGCATGCCCAGCATGCCGTTCATGGGCGTCCTGATCTCGTGGCTCATGGTGGCCAGGAAGGTGCCCTTGGCGCGATTGGCGGCCTCTACCTCTTCGCTGCGTTGCGCGAGGGCGGCGTTGAGCCGCTCGATCTCGCGCTCCTTCCGCTTCTTTTCCGTCACGTCTTCAGACAGGGTCAGCACATAGCGCGCCCGGCCGGACTCGTCGAGGATCGGAACCTTCTTCGCGTGCAGCACACGCACGGTGCCGTCGCGCGCATGCAGGGGCTCTTCGGGAATGTCCACTTCACGGCCCAACGCAATGGCTTCCTTGTCCTTGGCGGCGAAAAAGTCGGCCTCTTCCTTCGAGACCACGAAGTCGTGGACCGTCTTGCCGACCAGATCCTCCTGCTTGCGTGCGTTCAACTGCTCGAAGGCGCGGTTGACGCGCACGATCGTCAGGTCATCGGCGTTCTTGACAAGGATGTGATACGGAATGTGGTGGAGCACCGAGTTCAGGAACGCATTGGCGGTTTCGAGTTCGGCGGTGCGCTGGTGCACGCGCGCTTCGAGGTCGGTGTTGAGCGCACGCAGTTCCTCTTCCGCTTGTCGCAGCGCCGCTCGCTGCTGTTGTTCTGCGAACGCGCGCCGCATCGAGAAGCCGAGCCGCCGCAGCCGCTCCTTGAGCACATAGTCCGTGGCTCCGGCTTTCATGCAGTCGAGCGCTTCTTCCTCGGTCAGGAGGTGCCTGGAAACCATGATCAGCGGCGTCTCGGCGTGCTGCTGATGCACGCCGCGCAGCAGCTCGATACCGCCCGCCTCGTAGTCGATAAGCACCAGGTCGAAGGCCTGCCGCTGCAGCGCGGCGGCGAAGTCTTCCCGCGTCTGAACCCACATGATCTCGAACGACACGTCGTCGCCCCGCAATCCGTCGCGGATGCGTTCTGCATCGGCCGCGTCGTCCTCCAGGTGCAGTACGCGAATGACAGTGCTCATCCTGGTCCACCCTGTTCGCTGCGCAGCGAATCGACGACGTCCTTGAACTCTTCGCGATTGCGTTCGCTCAGCGCGGAGAGCGCTTCGTGCGCCTGAAGGATCCGCCGCTGCGAGGGCGCGTGATCGCGCCCTGCGCCCAGCGCGCGAAGTTCGGGCGCAGCAGGCAGGTCTTCGTGGATCGCGGCGAGCACCTGTTCCATGCTCAGCTCCTCGAAGAGGCCGCGCACGGCTGGGCTCACGGTGGTGAGCGACACACCACCCCGTGCGACCAGCTCGTGCACCGTGCCGAGACAGGTGCTGTCCATGTACTCACACGCGGACAGGTCCAGCACCAAGGGCCGCCCGCCGTCCAGTACCGTCAGCGCCGCCTCGTGGAAGGCATCGCATTGCATCCACGAGGCGCGACCGCGCAGCGCCAGATAGGCGGCGTGGTTCGTCTCGCCGCAGAAGACGACCTCATCCTCGGACGCCAGCGTTTCATGCGCGTCGACTGCGGGCGTCTCCGTTTCCGTTTCCGTCTCTGCGCCGTTGTCGAACCATGAGGCGCCCGCGTGCGCGTCGATGAGGAGGATGGTCACGTCGTCGCGGTCGGCACCCGCCGGCGCTTCGCGATGCAGATCCGCCATCACTTCCTGCGCACTGGCGAGCGGCCTGGCGAGCACCTGCTGCAACAGGTCCAGCTCGCGCTCCGAGCCCGAGGGCAGGAGTCCGTCGGTATAGACGAGGATCCGGTCGCCCGCGAGGAGCTGCAGGCGCTCCTGGCCGAAATGCGCGTCCTGCGCCAGCCCGAGCGCGGGGCCGGTGCGACGGATCAGGCGCGTCTCGCGGCCTTCGCGCGCGTGCATCACCGGCGGATGCCCCGCCGAAGCCAGTGTGAGGCTCGACTCCGACGTGTCGAGCAACCCGAAGACGGCGGTCAGGAAGAGGCCCGGCGCGGCATGCGCCTCGCAGATCGAGCGATTGACCGCGGCCAGCACCTCGGCGGGCGGCAGCGCGATGCCCGTCGCAGGGTCCACCAGCACCAGTCGCTGCTTGAACAGCACGGAAAGCATCGCCGAGGTCACGCCATGCCCGGTGGCATCGGCCAGGTAGAAGGCAAGATGCCGATCGCCGATTCGCACCACGTCGTAGAGATCGCCACCGACGTGCTGCCCCGGCCTGTAGAGCGCCTGGATGCAATAGCCCTCCATGGGCGGCGGACTGCGGGGCAGCAGTGCGCGCTGGATCACCTCGGCCCGTTCGAGATCGCGCCGCAGCACCTCGGAGGTCTCCTCGAGCTGGCGCACCTTGCGTTGCAGCTCGCGATGAAGCCGTTCGCGTTCGGCCAGCAGGTTCCGCCGCTCCAGCGCGTTGCGCACCGCGACGGCCATCTCTTCCGAATGCGGCGACTTCGGCAGGAAGTCGAAGGCGCCCAGCCGGATCGCGGTCACCGCCGAGTCGAAGGTTTCAAGGCCTGAAAGCACGATCCACATGGCGTCGGGCACGGCCTCGCGCCCCCAGCGCAGCAATTCCAGCCCGTCCATGCGGGGCATCATGATGTCGGTCAGGACCAGCGCGACTTCGGGGTGCTCGCGCAGGATCTTCTGCGCCGCGATGCCGTCGGGTGCATCGAGCACCGGTGCGCAGCCGAGCTTCTCCAGCGCCCGCTTCACCATCAGGCGGGTTACCGGCTCATCGTCGACGACCAGTGCGACGGGAGGGGCGGGGTCGGGGTTCATCGCGTCAGCCGGCCACAAGGGCCGTGCTGGGGAGGAATTCTCCGAGCCGGCGGCCCCGATGGCAAGTCGCCGACGGCGCCCTGAACCAACTCAGCGCTGGGTCGCGTGTTCCTTCATCTTCGCGAGCGTGACGGCCAGGGCGGCGCCGCCGATCATCTTGATGAGTCCGGCGTGCTGCGCATAGAACTGGCTCACTTCGTCGACGATGCCCGGATGCGCCTGCTCGGCGTGCGCGGCGATCTCGGTGACCTGCCCGGGCGTCAGCTGCGAAGCCTGATCGGGTGTCAGCTGGGTCTGGCCGGGCGCAAGAACGCGGCCCAGCGCGCCGCCCGCTGCCGCGGACACCGCGGCCGGGCCCAGCGTGGCAAGGATCTGGTTCAGCATGCCTGCCTGCTGCGACGAAGAGGACACGTTGAAGAGCTTTCCGACCAAGTCGCTGAAAGGTGGCGTCTGGTCAGAGCGCATCGCGGCGGCGAGGCCTGCACCGAGCTGGTCGGTCGATGCGTTCTGCACGACCTGATCGAAGTGGGCCTCCGGATTTCCGCCTATCGCCTGCTGTAGCAAATCGAGCAATCCCATGGTGTTTCTCCAGTGTTGAAGCAGATTTTCCTGGCGCCGAGCTTCCAGCGATTTCCTGACTTCCGGCCGACCATGGTGCAGGCAGAGGCTCTCTGGCCCCGTCGCCTACGAACCGGATGCGGTGTCGGCGGCTTCGGCGCGAGCCATCTGGTAGCCGTGCCAGAGTCCGCCAGCCATGCGACGTGCGAGATCGTCTGCGCGCTGCTGCAGCACGGCGTTGCCCGATTCGGCGGTGGTCTTCCAGAACAGCGCGAGCCACCGATGAAAGAGCTGCGCCGTCAGGCCGTGGAGTGCCGCGTGCTTCGGCATCGGGGTTCCCTTGTACCGGCCGGTGCCCCGGAGCGCCGACGACCAGAAGTCGATCATCTTCGCGATGTGTTGGTCCCAGTCCGCCAGGTAGGCTTCGAAGACCGGTGCCAGCTCTTCGTCGTTGCGGACCTTGGAATAGAAGCTTTCCACGAGGCGGATCACCTCTTCCTCGGTGACGGCTTGCGGAGGCGGCGGGAAAGGCGCAATCGTGCGAATGGCCATTGGCTCCTGATCCGAGTACATGCGGTGCTCCTTTCCCACGTGGCTGTGGTCAGAGGCTAGTACGCCCGCCGGAAGAGGATCTTGACGATGATCAATGAAGCGTGAGGTCTGACATCATTGCGCCGATCTCACCACCCAAGGAAGCCGGAGACCGCCGCATGACTGATGCCACGCCCTACACGCCACCCACCGTCTGGACCTGGAACAAGGCAAGCGGTGGGCGCTTCGCCAACATCAACCGCCCGATCGCCGGTGCGACCCATGATCACGAGCTGCCGGTGGGACGGCACCCGCTGCAGCTCTATTCGCTCGCGACGCCCAACGGCGTGAAGGTCACGGTGATGCTCGAGGAGCTGCTCGAACTCGGCCACCAGGGTGCGGAATACGACGCGTGGCTGATCCGCATCAACGAGGGCGAGCAGTTCGGCAGCGGCTTTGTCGCGGCCAATCCGAATTCGAAGATCCCGGCCTTGATGGATCGCAGCGGGCCGCAGCCTGTTCGCGTGTTCGAGTCCGGAGCGATCCTCTTGCACCTCGCGCAGAAGTTCAGCGATGCCTTTCTTCCGGCGAATGCCGCGCAGCGTGCCGAGTGCCTGTCGTGGCTGTTCTGGCAGATGGGCAGTGCGCCCTTCCTCGGCGGCGGCTTCGGGCACTTCTACGCCTACGCGCCGGACAAGATCGAATACGCCATCGATCGCTACGCGATGGAGGTCAAGCGCCAGCTCGACGTGCTGGACCGGCGCCTCGCGGAGAGCGCCTACCTGGCGGGGGACGAGTACTCCATCGCCGACATGGCCGTGTGGCCCTGGTACGGCGCGCTGGCCAAGGGGCAGCTCTACGAGGCCGGCGAATTTCTGCAGGTGCAGGAATACACCCATGTGCTGCGCTGGACCAACGAGATCGCCGCGCGGCCGGCGGCGCAGCGGGGTCGCATGGTCAATCGCACCTGGGGCCAGCCGTCCAGCCAGTTGCACGAGCGCCATGATGCGGCGGACTTCCAGACGCGCACGGAGGACAAGCTGTGATCACCCTCTACGACTGCGCCACGGCGCCGAGCCCCCGCCGCGCGCGCATCCTTCTCGCCGAGAAGGGCATTGCGCACACGACGGTCGAAGTGGACCTGCGCAACGGCGAGCAGCTCGGCGAGGCGTTTCGCAAGGTCAACCCGCAATGCACCGTGCCCGTCCTGCAGACAGAGGAAGGACTTCGGCTGACGGACAACGCAGCCATCACGGCCTACCTGGAGGCCCGCTACCCTGAACCGCCGTTGCTGGGAACCACACCGGAGGAAAAGGCCGCGATTGCGAGCTGGAACTGGCGCGTGGAATTCGAAGGCCTGCTCGCGATCGCCGAAACCTTGCGCAACAGCTCCCCGGGGCTCGTCAATCGCGCGCTGCCCGGCCCGGTGGACTACGCGCAGATCCCGGAACTGGCAGCGCGTGGCCTTGAGCGGGTCCAGCGCTTCTTCGACACGCTCGACGCGCGCCTGACGGAGCATGAGTTCATTGCGGCCGATCGCTTCAGCATCGCGGACATCACCGCGGTCGTGGCAGTTGACTTCGCGCGAGTGGTGAAGGTCAGGGTCGACGAGACGCGTCCACACCTGCAGCGCTGGCGCCTGGCGATGGCGCAGCACCCATCGATGGCACTCTGAGGCTCTCGGCGCTTGGGAAGGCGAGGAGTCCGGCGGCAACGTGCCGCCGGACCGGGACTCCCGTCATGCTGCGTTTGCCTGCGAGAGGCTGCAATTGCCTACGTGAGAGGCGCACCGGAAGACCCGCCTGAACTCTACGCCGCTTTGATGCGTTCGGATAGTGTCAGCGACTATCTCAACAGCTGCCCACAGCGAATAGCTCGCGTCTGCGCCTCTATCAAGCAGGCGCGATTCCGAACGGCTCGCCGAGTCGCGCAGCGCCTGGCCTGATGGAACAGGCCAGGTGGCAAGGGCAGGGCACGATTGGCCCGCGCCCAGCAGGAATGCGCCGGCACCGCTAGCATGCGACGTTTTCCCCGAGTCCTTTGCGCCATCTTCCGGCGCGTGGCTCCAAGTCCTGCGCCTTGCACCGATGTCTGCCATCTCCAGCACTCCCACAAGCACCAACCGGCCGATGGTCATCCTGGCCGTCATGGCCTCGATGGCCATGGTCGCGATCGAAGCGACGATCGTCGCCACCGTGATGCCGCAGATCGCCTCGCAGCTCGGCGGCCTGAGCCTCTATAGCTGGGTCTTCGCCTCGTTCCTGCTGGCGCAGACAGCGATGACGGTCGTCTTCGGCAAGCTGTCGGACATCTATGGCCGCAAGCCCGTGATCCTCGTCGGCATCGCAATTTTTCTGATCGGTTCCGTTGCGGCCGGGTTCGCCTGGTCGATGCCGGCAATGATCGCCTTCCGGCTCATCCAGGGCATCGGCGCCGGCGCGATCCAGCCGGTCTCATTGACCATCGTCGGCGATCTCTATCCAGTGCAGGAGCGCGGCAAAGTGCAGGGCTACCTGGCGAGCGTGTGGGCAGTGTCGGCGGTGCTCGGGCCGATGCTCGGAGCGCTGATCGTCACACGGCTGTCGTGGAGCTGGATCTTCTGGATGAACGTACCGATCGGGCTGGCCGCCGCGGCTGGCTTCTGGATTCATCTGCGCGAGGCGCCAGTGACGCGACGAGCTTCCATTGACCTCCCAGGCGCCCTGCTGTTCACCGCCGGCATCGCTTCGCTGATGATCTGCCTGACGGAAAGCGGCCTCGGCCACACCACGGAAGCCTGGAGCTGGGCTGGCGTCTTCGTCGTTGTCGCAGTGCTGTTCACCTTCCAGGAGCGCCGCGTCGCCGACCCGATGGTGTCGTTCGAGCTCTGGAGCCGACGCATCATCGCCACCGTCAACGGCTCGGCGCTGCTGACCGGCATGGCGCTGATCGGCGTCACCAGCTTCCTGCCGATGTACGTGCAGGTGGTGCTGGGGCAATCGCCAGTGGTCGCCGGCCTGGCGCTCACGATGGTGATGCTCGGTTGGCCGATCGGCGCCACCATCGCGTCGCGCAGTTTCATGCGTGTGGGCCTCAGGCGGCTTATGTTGATCGGATCGATGCTGGTGCCGTCCGGCGCCGCAGTTTTCGCACTCCTGCATTCGGATGGCTCGCCAACATCCGCCGGCATCGGCTCTTTCCTCATGGGCCTCGGGATGGGCCTGCTGAGCCTGTGCTCGCTGATCCTGATTCAGGAGTCGGTGACCATGGCGCAGCGCGGTAGCGCCACCGCCTCCAACATCTTCTCCCGCAACCTCGGCAGCGCGCTCGGTGCCACCTTCTTCGGCGCCGTCTTCAACTTCGGACTCGTCCGCCACAACGGTGGCATCTCGGTGCCGGAGGAGCAGTTGCGCGACCTGCTACAGGGCACTGCCGCTTCCAACGTCGGCGAAGCGGGCTTGCGTCTGGCTGTCGGCTCGTCGCTGCACTTGACCTTCGTGGTGATGCTGGCGATGAGCGGGGTGATCCTGGCGCTGGCGCTGCTGCTACCGCGCCAGGGCATGAGCGTGAGGGCCGTCGAAGCGCGTTGAACCAACGCGGGACCCCAACGACCTACGTGATTTCATGTCGGCGCCTCACAAGGCCCGCTTGGACGCACTCTAGATTGGTGCTTCTCGACAAGAGTAGGAGAACACCATGAAACCTGGACTTTCTGCACTCGCGGTGGTCGTTGGGCTGCTGAGCTTTGCAGGTGCGAGTCTTTCCCAGACGACTGCGGTGCCAGCTGCTCCCGATCCTGCAAAGGGAGGACAAGCGAGCACCAAGACGCCCGCCGGCGTGGCGAATCCTACGCAGCGGCCCGATGGAAGCAACCCGGCTTCGCGCGAGGCGGTGAAGTCTGAAGCTCGCGCAGAGAACCGCAGCCCCGCAAACACCACGGTGCCCAAAGGCGAACCTTCGACGATGACGAACAATCAGCCAAATGCTCCTCAGCCCACGGGCGCAATGGGTCGAGCGGAGGTGAAACCCAGCAGTGGCGAGCTCAAGCCGCAAGCCGGCGTCAAGGGCGAGCGTCCTGATGTGCCAACGAACCCGAAGGAAAAGACGGGGACACCCAAATAGTCGGCAGCCATGCCACGTCAGCCTCAGCGACTGCTGCAACCTGCGATGCGCCTACAAATCGCTTCATCGAGACCCGTATAACGGAATCATGTCCCGGCGAGACGAGCTTGTAGCAACCATTCAAGCGCTATCCCAAGAGGAGGCGAAGGTACAGCCAAGTGCCGCTGAGTGGCTGGACCAGCAGGCTCGAGAAAACAAGGTTCCACCGGACTCTTCAACTGAAGAGCATGGAGGAGAGGATCCCGGCGACCACGAAGGACAGTCGGCCTAGGCCCGACGCGATCGTGATCTACAATTGCGATTAATTCGCATTTAGATTGACTCTTCAGCCATTGCTGGGGGGCCATTCAGCTCATGTCCGCGTTGGACCCTGCCTCCCATCACAGTGTCGAGTTCCTCTACCGTGACCACCACGGCTGGTTGCAGGGATGGCTGCGCGGCAAGCTCGGCAGTGCCTTCGATGCGGCCGACCTCGCGCACGACACCTTTGTTCGGATCCTGGTCGACCGCAACGCCCAGCTGATCCGCGAGCCGCGCAGCTATCTGGCCACTATTGCGGGTCGGGTGGTGGTTGACCACTATCGGCGTCAAGCGCTCGAGCGCGCGTATCTCGAAGCCTTGGCGCACTGGCCCCAACCTCTGGCGTTGTCGTGCGAGGAGCGCGCCATCTTGTTGGAGGCTCTCTATGAAATCGACGCCATGCTCGATGGCCTGGGAAGCCGGCTCAAGCAGGTCTTCATCCTCTCTCAGCTCGAGGGGTTGACCTACGCTCAGATCGCCGAGCGCCTGAACATGGGTTTGCGGACAGTCAACAAGTACATGGCGCAGGCTGTCGCGCACATCTGTCTCATGCAGCCTTGACGGCAATGTCTGCACCTCCCATCCGCGCCGCCTCGGAAGTACGGGCCATCGAAGAGGCGGCTGCCTGGTATGCGCACTTGTGTTCCGGCACCGCCACCGATCAGGACCGCCAACGTTGGGAGGCCTGGCACGCAGCGCAGTCGCTCAACGCTGCCGCCTGGGAGCGTGTCGGAGCCATGCAGCGCCGGCTGGCCGCAGTGCCCGGTGCGCTTGCCGCTCCAGCCTTGAACGCCGCGGTCCATGCCGAAGCCCATACGCGCCGCGTCGTGCTGCGCAGCGTTGCCGTGGTGCTGGGTACCAGCGCGCTGGCTTGGTGGGGCTGGCGCCAGCCGGCTCGACAGGAGTGGATGGCGGATCTGCGCACGGGCGTTGGCGAGTTGCGGGACCTCAAGCTCGCTGACGGCTCCAGGCTCGTGCTCAACACGCGCACGGCCGTCGACGTGGCCTTCAACGCTTCCCAGCGCCTGCTGTTGCTGCATGCGGGTGAAATCCTTGTGCAAACCGCGCCGGATCCTCAGATGGTCCCATCGGGTGGTGCGCGGCCTTTCCTGGTCGATACGGCGCATGGCCGCATCCGTGCGCTCGGCACACGCTTTCTGGTGCGCACCGATGCTGATGCCACGCGGGTCACGGTCCTGGATAAGGCGGTCGAGGTTCGGTCTGCAGCAGGAGGCGCTTCGGATTCGCCCATCCTGCTCCGGGCGGGCCAGCAACTGCGCTTCGGTCCGGGGGGCGTCGGGGAGGTCGTGGCTGCCGATCCGGTGGCCGATGCCTGGCGCCAGGGGAGCATCGTCGCGAACGACATGCCGCTCGCCGAGCTGCTGTCGGAACTCGGCCGCTACCGCAGTGGTGTGCTGAGCTGTGACCCGAGCATTGCCGGCCTGCCGGTTTCCGGCGCCTTTCCCGTTCCCGACACGGATCGCGCACTCGCGGTGCTGGCGACCGGGCTGCCGGTGCGCATCGAAACCCGCACGCGCTACTGGGTGCGGGTCATGCCCCGCTGAGCGAGCAATTTTTTTCGCGACGCCGTGCACTTTTGGCGCGGCTCATTCGACTTCCCTCCCGAAGGCGTCGCTCAGACGCTCCAAACCTGAGGGATTTCGATTTCATGACTGTCGCTCGCTCCGCATCGTTCTCCGCGCTGACCAAGGCCGGGTTCTCCGTACATCTCATCGCCCGTGCCGCTCACATCGTGCTGCTGGGCACATTGGCGGCCGCGCCGGGCTTCGTCCAGGCACAGGCATCCGGCGCTCCGGCTGCGAGCGCCTCTGCAGCGCGCCGCTTCGACATCCCCGCCGGTCCCTTGGCACCAGCTGTCAGCCGCTTCGCGGGCGCGGCCGGCGTGGCGATCTCATTCAGCTCGGCGGACCTCAAGGGCCTGCAGTCGCCGGGACTTCAGGGTCTCTACTCCGTGGAAGAGGGTTTCTCACAACTACTGCGCGGCAGTGGCTGGAAGGCCGAGCCTGTCGGTGGCGGGAACTATGCCCTGCGCAAGCTGTCCGCAGCGGAGTCAGAGGCTGCGGATTCGGTCTCGAGTCTGCCGCAGGTGGTGGTGACCGCTTTGGCGCAATCGCCCGGCGACCTGCCAGCGCCCTACAGCGGCGGCCAGGTCGCACGAGGCGGACGGGTCGGGTTGCTGGGAAACAAGGACTTCATGGACACGCCGTTCAGCGTGACGTCCTACACGGCCCAGACAGTCCAGGACCAGCAGGCTCGGACCATCGCGGATGTGGTCGACAACAACCCTGCGTTCCGCTTCATCTATCCGGACAACGACGTCACGACGGATTTCACCGTCCGGGGCAACAAGGTGAAGGCGCTCGACATAGCCTACGGGGGCCTCTACGGCCTGACCTCTCCGGGCGTGGAAGCACTGGAGCGCGTCGAGGTCATCACTGGCGCCAATGCCTTGCTCAATGGCCTGGGCCCGATCGGCGGCGTCGGCGGCAGCATCAACCTGGTTCCCAAGCGTGCGACGAGCACGCCGCTCACCAGACTGTCGACAGGCTACATCTCCGATTCGCAGTTCGGTGTCAGTGCCGACGTGAGCCGGCGTTTCGGCGAAGACGAGCGCTTGGGCGTGCGATTCAACGGCGCCTATAGCGACGGCGACACGGCGACGGAGGGCCAGTCCAAGAAGATCGCCATGGGCGCTCTGGCGCTCGACTACCGCAAAGACAACGTTCGGCTGTCGGCGGACTTGGGATATCGAAAGAACGATGCGCAGTCTCCCTCGCGCACGACTTACGTGCTGTCCGGTTTTCCCATTCCGGCACCACCCCCCTCGGGCCAGAACTGGCAGCAGCGTTGGTCCTATGACAACACCGAGTCGCTCATGGGCACGCTGCGCGGCGAGGTCGACATCTCTCCGGACCTGACGGCCTACGCTGCCGTCGGTGCATCCCGGATGCGCGAGGAAGAACTGTTCGCCAACTCCATCTTGTACGCGGCCAACGGGAACCTGCTGCAGCGGCAGGTGTACTGGCCGGTCTATCGGGACAGCTCGACGGCCGAAACCGGACTGCGTGGGCGCTTCGTCACCGGCACGGTCGGGCATAGCTGGGTCGTGAGTGCTTCAGGCCTGTGGGTCAGCAATGGGATCATCCTGAACAATCTCGCGAACACCTATACCAACATCTACGCGCCGGTGTTCATTGCGCAACCGAGCATTGCTGGTTTGGCCGGACCATCCGATGTGCCCAAGACGGGGGAAACCACCGCTTCCGGGCTCGCGGTCGCCGACACGCTGTCGATGATGGACGACAGGCTGCAGGTGATGCTGGGCCTGAGGTACCAGAGCGTGAAGTCCGAGAACTTCAGCCCCACCAACGGCAGCACGCTCACCAGCTACGACAAGTCCGTGACCACGCCCGGCGTCGGTGTGTTGTTCAAGGCCGCGGACAATGTTTCGCTGTACGCCAACTACATCGAGGGGCTCCAGCAAGGCCCCACCGCGGCGGCGGGATCGTCGAATGCAGGTGAGGTCTTTGCGCCTTATGTCTCCAAGCAGTACGAAGCCGGCGTGAAGGTCGACTTCGGGGGCTTCGCGACCACGCTGGGCGCGTATCAGTTGACGACGCCGAACGGCTTCACCGACCCCAAAACCCTGGTCTATGGCATCAACGGCGAGCAGCGTACGCGCGGGCTCGAGCTGAACACCTTCGGCGAGATCACGCGAGGCGTTCGGCTGCTCGGCGGCGTTGCCTTCGTGAACGCCAAGCAGACGGCGACGGCGGGCGGCATCAACGACGGCAAGCAAGTCACCGGTGCGCCCAAGGTCCAGTTCAACCTGGGAGGCGAATGGGATATCCCGGGCATTCAAGGCCTGACCTTCTCCGCGCGCGCCATCTACACGGACGGGCAATACCTGGATCTCGCCAATCTGCAGCCGATCCCGTCATGGACCCGTTACGACGCCGGTGTGCGTTACCGAACCCAATGGAACGGAACACCGACCACGATCCGCCTCAACGTCCAGAACCTGACCAACAAGAGCTATTGGGCTGCCGCAGTCGACGGCTATCTCGTTCAGAGCTCTCCTCGCACGCTGCAGTTGTCCGCCACGTTTGACTTCTGACGGAAGGCGCACATGGCGTCGGCGGCCGGCTTCCGAGGCTGGTACCAAGTCCACAAGTGGAGCAGCCTGGTCTGCACGTTGTTCCTGCTTCTGCTGTGCGTGACAGGGTTGCCGCTCGTCTTCAGGGACGAGATCGAGACCTGGCAGGCCGAGGCCGTCGCGCCTTCGGCTGCAGGCGCCGACGCACGGCATGCCGATCTCGACATGCTGGTGGCGGCTGCACGCGGTCCCAACGGTCTCTTCCCTTCGGAGACAGTGCGCTGGATCAGTCTGGAGGACGATCGCTCCGAAATCTGGATCGCGCTCGCGCCGACATATGACGCGGATCGGAAGCTCAATCACGTCGTCCGGTTCGATGCCCGTACCGGGCGCGTTCTCGAGCAGCGCCGCTCCGCAGCGGAGGCAAGGCCCGACTTCATCGCGGTCATGTTCTGGCTGCACAAGGGCTTGCTGGCCGGTGAGGTCGGCGAACTGTTCCTGGGTGCGATGGGCATCCTCTTTCTCGTTGCGACGGTGTCGGGCGTGGTTCTGTACGCACCGTTCATGCGCAAGCTCGATTTCGGAACCGTTCGGCAGCACAAGGGGCGCCGCGTGCGGTGGCTGGATCTGCACAATCTGCTCGGCATCTCGACGGTGGCCTGGGTTCTGGTTGTCGGCGTGACGGGGGTACTCAACGAGGTTTCCGAACCGCTCTACGGCCGTTGGCGCGAGACCGCGATCCGGGATCTACTGAAGCCGTACGCGGGCAAGCCCATGCCCACGGAACTCGCGTCCGTGCAGGGGGCCGCCGATGCAGTAGCCCGGGCCTTGCCCGGCATGAAGATCCGCAGCGTGCGCTATCCGGACGGCGAACTGGGCAGTCCACATCACTACCTGGTCTGGGCCATCGGCGACAGTCCGCTTCGATCGCGACTTTTCCAGCCCGCTTTGGTTGATGCGGCAACCGGTGAGCTTTCGAGCATTGGCCATGTGCCGTGGTACTTGAGCGCAGTGCAGCTGGCGCGGCCGCTGCACTTCGGAGACTACGGCGCCATGCCGATGAAAGTCCTTTGGGCGACGCTGGACCTGATCACCATTGCGGTGCTTGGCAGCGGTGTGTACTTGTGGGTTGGGCGGCATTGGCGTCGCCGGCCGCGGACGTGACCCGTCTTTCTCCTCTCCATTGGGGACGAAGATCCCGTGCGTTCCGTTGTCAATTCGAGTCCGCCGCGGTCTGCGATCGCGAGCCGAGATTGAGAATTCACACCAAACGATTGGAGGAGCCATGCTGATATTCACGAATCGCACGATGCAGGCGAGTTCTGACGAGTCTGCATTTGGGGCGGGCTTCAGTCAGGGCTCCGAGATCCTTGGAATGGCGACGGTGGCCAGAAAGGGCAAGAAAGGGTGGTCTGTCGCAGACATCGATTCCGATGTGAACGATGCCGACTCGAAGCAGGCGCTCGTTCCGATCTTCCAGGGAGCGGCGCCGGTCCTGATCTACATCCACGGCTTCAACAATACGCCGGCGAAGTGCTTCGAGCGTTGCCTGAAGCTTGAGTCGCTGTACGGCGTGCAGGTCGTTGGCTTCTCATGGCCATCGGAGGGCTTCCAGGCCGACGGCACGCTGGGGCCGGGCGTCATCCCCAGCGCGGATTCTGGCGACGAGAACGACCTGAGTGCGGTCAACGCCGGCAATCGAAGGGAATCGCCCATTCAGTCGATGATTCATCGATACCACCAGGCAGTCCTCAACGGTAAGAATTCGGTCGACGCTCTCGCGCGCTTCCTGCGGATGGTGGCTGCCGCACGACTGGATGCGAACGCGCAGCCGTTCACATTGGCCGCTCACAGCCTGGGAGCCCAGTTCCTTCAGTACTCGCTGGACATTCCGGTCGTTGCGGAGTCTCTCGCTACAGCCCGGAATGTTGCGCTTCTTGCGCCGTGCGTGCGCGCCAGCGATCACCGAAACTGGATCGGCAAGATTCGGCCGCTAAGCCAGCTCTTCGTGACCTTCAACAAGGGCGACTCGGTGCTGGCCGGCGCGGCCGTCGCGGACCTCGACCTTGGGAGCAACAGTCAGCTCAAACTCGGAACGGACCCCACGCCGGATCGCTTCCGTGAGTCCTACATGCGCTACATCAGCTGCACCAACGCGATGAACGGATTCGGTGGGCATGGGTACTTCGCCCAGGACAAGATGCCCAAGCACATGCAGACCGTTTTCGGGCGCATCTTCAGTTCGAAGCGCGACCTCGAGGCGGGCGAGATCGATCGAAAGATCTATGGGATCAAGGGTGACGAGGACGGGCTCACCTGCTACTTCAACGCGCCCTGAGCAGCACTCCGGTGGCGCTCGTCCGGTCAGTCAGACCTGGGCCATGCCACCGTCGACGAAGAGTTCGATGCCATTGATGAAGCTGGCGGCGTCTGAGGCGAGGAAGGCCACGGCCTTGCCGATCTCGCCGGGCTCGCCCAGACGGCCCAGCGGCACTTGCGAAGCCAGATAGTCGAACAGTCCCTGACGCGCCTCATCGGGCACCAGATCACCCAGGCCTGGCGTGCGGATGGGGCCGGGGCTGACGGCGTTGACGCGGATGCCGCGATCCTTCAGGTCCAGTGCCCAGGAGCGAGCGAAGTTGCGCACCGCTGCCTTGCTGGCGCTGTAGACACTGAAGTTGGCTGTGCCCTGGATGGACGTGGTCGACGAGGTGAGGATCACCGATGCGCCATTGCTCAACAGCGGGAGCGCCTTCTGCACCGTGAACAGCACACCGCGCACATTGGTACCGAAGATGCGGTCGAAGTGCTCTTCGGTGATGGCGCCCAGCGGCAACATGTCGCCGCCGCCGGCATTGGCAAACAGGATGTCCAGCCGACCGGCAGTCTTTGCGATCTGGGCATAGACCGCATCCAGGTCCGACAGCACCGATGCGTCGGCACGCAGCGCGGTGGCGGCCGAACCGATCTGGGCGACTGCTGCATCCAGTTCCGGTTGGCGGCGCCCGGTGATGAAGACCCGCGCGCCCTGGGCCGCCAGTTCCTTGGCGGCACCCAGGCCAATGCCGCTGCTGCCGCCGGTGACCAGGGCGATCTTGCCTTCGAGTTGCTTGTTCATGATGAGCTCCGTTTCGTGACTTGAGGGTTGGTATGGGGAGTGACTTTAGGCCTCGGTCATTGATTGAAAAAGATCAAAGAATGAAATGACTATCCATCTATGTAGATAATGGTGGCCTGCAACGAGGAACGGTCCATGGATCAACTGCTGGCGATGCGCGCCTTTGCCCGCGTAGTGGAATCAGGCGGCTTCACACGGGCGGCCGATTCGCTGGACGTGCCCCTCGCCACGGTCAGCAAGCTGGTCCGGGAACTGGAGGCCCATCTGGGCGTGCGGCTGCTTCAGCGCACGACCCGGCGCGTGACTGTGACGCCGGAAGGCCAGGACTACTACGCCAAGAGCACGCGCATCCTGCGCGATCTGGAGGACATCGACGCTTCGTTCAACCTTGCGCGCGGCAAGCCCCGAGGGCATCTGCGCATCGATGTCGGAGGCTCCACTGCGCGTGACGTACTCATCCCGCTGCTCCCTGATTTCGTGGCGCGCTACCCGGACATCCGTATCGATCTGGGCGTGTCGGATCGCGCGGTGGACCTGATCGGCGACAACGTCGACTGCGTCATTCGCGGCGGTCCGCTGGAAAGTTCATCGCTGGTGGCCCGTCGCTTGGGCGAGGCGTCGCTGATCACTTGCGCCACTCCGAGCTATCTCAAGCAGTACGGCACGCCTGCCTACCCCGACGAATTGAAGAACGGTCACCGGTTGGTGAGCTATGTATTGAGCCATTCGGGCAGGGCAGTGCCGTTTCGCTTCGAGCGCGACGGCGAGAAGACCGAGATCAAGGTCGAGCATCGCATCGGCGTCAATGAGAGCAATGCACACCTGGCGGCCTGCTTGGCGGGCCTGGGCATCGTCCAGACGTTCGCCTACGCAGCCGCATCGTCACTGCGTGACGGCTCGCTGGTGGAAATCCTGAAACCCTGGCGACCGGCGCCATACCCCTTCCACGTCGTGTATCCGCAAACCCGACATGCCACGCAGCGCCTGCGGTTGTTCATCGACTGGTTGCTGGAGGGCTTTCCTGCACGAGTGAGCGAAGGCAAGCCTTCAACGACGACCGAGCCGTCGAACTCGAGGCAGCGTAGACGGCAAGCTCCGCGGGCTAGTTAGTCCAGGGGCGCGATGGCGCCGTTGAGCATCCTCTTCGCCCCAGCGCAGAGGCGACTCCCTGCATGCACAGTAAGCTCGCAGGCCAAGACTGCACGGACGAATTGGCAATGGATACAGGCAAGCAACTGGAAGGGCGACGACTGCAACTCGTGACCTTCCTTGTGACGGGTTCGATGTTCATGGAAGTGCTGGATGGCAACATCATTGCCACCGCACTCCCCGAGATGAGCCGCTCCTTCGGGGTCGACGCCTTGCAGTTGAACATTGCCATCAGCGCCTACCTGTTGGCACTGGGCGTGTTCATCCCCGTGAGCGGGTGGATCGCCGATCGATTCGGGCCGCGCCGCGTGTTCACCTCGGCCATCGCCTGTTTCACCCTGACTTCCGTTGCTTGCGGCCTTGTCGACCATCTGCCCCTGTTCCTCGTGCTGCGCATTCTTCAGGGCGCCAGTGGTGCACTGATGGTGCCGGTGGGCCGGCTGCTGGTGCTGCGATACACGCCGCAGTCACGCCGAATGGCGGCGATGTCGAACCTGGTCTGGCCCGCCCTCACCGCGCCCGTGATCGCGCCGCCCCTGGGGGGCTTCATCGTCAAGCATGCGAGCTGGCACTGGATCTTCTTTCTCAACCTGCCCCTCGGGCTCATCGCCTTCGTGCTGGCGCTTCGGCTGATTCCGGCGCTGGAGCCTGCGCCGCGCCGTCGCTTCGACTGGCTGGGCTTTGCATTGTTCGGCCTGGGCATCTTCGCCCTGCTCAGCTCGCTTGAAGGGCTGGTCGCGAATGCCAACCTGGCCAACCTTGCCCTGCTCGGGGGTGGCATCACCTTGCTTGCGGGCGCGGTCGTGCACTTCCAGCGCTCGGCCAGTCCGATGCTGACGCTCACGCCCCTGCGCATCCCCACCTTTCGAGCGGCCATGGTGGGCGGATCGATCATGCGAATGGCCATTGGCAGCCTGCCCTTTCTTCTGCCCCTGATGTTCCAGATCGGCTTCGGGTTCAACGCTTTTCACTCGGGGTTGCTGCTCCTGGTGGTCTTTGCCGGCAACCTGTCGATGAAGGCGGTGACCACGCCGATCCTTCGACGATTCGGCTACCGGCCAGTGATGCTGTGGAACGGATTGCTGGCTGCTGCCTGCCTTGGCCTTTGCGCACTGATCGGCCCCACCATGCCGATGGGCGTGCTGATGCCGATCCTGTTCTTCTGCGGCATGACGCGCTCGATGCAATTCACCTGCCTGGGCACCATCGCCTTCGCCGACGTGCCCGACCGGCAGATGGCCGATGCCAATGGACTGTTCAATGTGATCTCCCAGGTCGGCATGGCTGCTGGCATCACACTGGGCGCGATGGCCGTACGACTGGGGGGCGCGCTGTCCGAGGGCTTTCATTTCACTGCACCCGCGATCCAGTTCAGGATGGCGTTCCTGCTCATCTCGGTCATTGCGCTGGCCGGCTTGCTGGACACCTTGCGATTGCCCAAGGGCGCCGGCGACCATTTCGTCGCGCGCACCTGAACTGCCCTGTCCGCGCAAGCCCATGAGTTCCCGGCCTGACGTGATTTGAGGCATTGTTGACTGGTCAATCCAGAATGACGTATGCTCCGCGCATGCCAAGACCCAGAGAATTCAATCGACAGGCCGCCCTCGATGCCGCGGTCGAGGTGTTTCGCGAGCACGGATTCGCCGGCACATCGACCGAGATGCTGACCACCGCCATGCAGATCGGCCGCCAGAGCCTCTACGACACCTTCGGCGACAAGTGGCGGCTCTACGGCGAAGCGCTGCAGCAGTATTCGGACGCCGAGACCCGGGCGCACATCGGGGCGCTTGGAAGGGGCGGTAAGGCCATCGACGGCATCGCGCGCATGCTCGCGCGCGTCGTTGCTGAAGCGCGGCAGCCTTGCCTTGGCATCGGGTCGATCAGCGAGTTCGGCGGTGCGAACGAAGACCTCGCAAAGATCCGGGAAGTCGCCGGCAATGCGCTGCGCGAAGCCATGGTCGACAGCGTCCGGCGGGCGCAGAGCGAGGGTGACGTGTCTGCGGACATCGGCGCGCGTCAGGCCGCTGCCTTCCTCCAGGCCCAGATTGCGGCGATCCGGCTCGCCGCGCGCGGTGGTGCGGGCGACGCGGAACTGCGCGCCCTCGGGAAGCTGGCCCTGAAGGCTCTTAGCTAGTTCGTTTTTTTATCTATTCTGGAACGATCGATCAAATAAAAGGAGCTATCGTATGAATGAGAAGCGCCAGGTGGCATTGGTTTTCGGCGGCGCGCGCGGGATCGGCGCTGCAATCGTCAAGCGGCTCGCGGCGGACGGCTACGACGTCGCGTTCACCTACGTATCGCGGCCCGACAAGGCCGACGAACTCGCGACCGCAGTGCATGCCCAAGGGCGGCAGGCGATCGCCATCGAGGCCGACAGCGCAGACCCTGCTGCGATCCGGTCTGCCGTCCAGTTGGCGGTGTCGCGTCTCGGACCGTTGAGTGTTGCAGTCGTCAACGCGGGAGTCCTGCGTCGAGGAAGCATCGACGATTTCAGTCTCGAAGACCTGGACCTCGTGCTCGACGTGAACGTGCGCGGCGTCTTTCTCGCGATCCAGGCGGCCGTCGCGCAGATGCAAGACGGCGGGCGTGTCGTCACGATCGGCAGCAACACCGCAGTGCGAAGCGGCTTTCCGGGCAGCAGTGCCTACTCGATGTCCAAGGCCGCGGTCGCGTCGATGGTGAAGGGCATCGCGCTCGATCTCGCGCCGCGGCGCATCACGGTCAACAACGTGCAGCCGGGGCCGACAGAGACCGACATGACGGCCGCGATGACGGAACAACTGAAGCAGCTGGTGCCGTTGCGGCGCCTCGGCGATCCCTCGGAAGTGGCGGCGCTCGTGTCGTTTCTTTGCGGCCCCGCCTCAGGCTTCATGACGGGTGCGAGTCTTACCGTCGATGGCGGTTACGTGCTCTGACTGGTCTTCTCGCGCAGCGCCCGGATTGGCGCAAGCGTCGTGCGGCCGCCGTTCACGTTGACGCTTCGCGAGAACACCAACGCATCGTCCGCGAACGTCAGTTCGAAGCGATCGCGAAATGCCGTCTCTACGTACTGGCAGTTCAGGGTGAGTGTTTGAGGTGCCGTCCATCCTGCGGCGGCGACGGTGCTCAGCCGCTCTGGTTCGTAGCCGTGGTGCAGACCCATTCCGGGGAGGCTGGTCTCGCCCTCGATCCAGTCTCCATTGAGACCTGCGTCGATCGTATGGACAACGGTGACTGTTTCGATGGCGAGTCGGCAATGCTTCGCGCCACGAAAGCGCAGCGTGATCGAGCGAATACCGTCTTCGTTGGGCAATGCGTCGAAGCGCGTGCCGTCGATCCGATCCGCACATCCTGTGTCCGACGCAGGCGGCGCGATGGCAAGCGCAAGAGCCGAAGTGCGTTCGAGAAGGGCCGCTGCGGAGCCAGCATCAGCGTCCGCGCCGGAGAGGATGGCCGGCAGATGCGCCCACACGATCGGCGGAATGCCCACGTCAGGCCTGCTGATCGACCCGGGCACCGCACCGGTAATGGCCATCGCGAGGCCGTGTTCAGGAAGCACGAACGCATATTGCCCGAACGCACCGAAGGCGTAGAACCCGGGGCGCCCTGGCAGCGCCCACCAGTGCAGGCCGTAGGGCCTCTCAGGCGTGCCCTGGCCAACGGCCTCCACCCATGCTGCAGGAAGATCGCCGACGCTGCAGGCAATCCCGTGCTCGCGGAGACGATCCTCGGGCTGCGCACGCGCACCTCGATGTTTCGCTTCGGCCGGTTTCCTTCAAGGCGCCGGATCGTCATGAGCGAGCATCTGGCCATTCTGGATGCCCTCGCAACCGGGGACGCGAACGCGGCCCGGGAAGCGATGGAGCACCACATCGATCAGGTGCGCGCGACGATCATTGCGCGACTGACTGGCTCCCATCGCCGGCTGTAGGGGCTGCGCGTAGTTGCGCGGCGCGAGCCAGCATCTCCTGGGCGACCGCGCGGAAACGCGCATCGGGCGAATCGGACAGCAGGCGGCTGGCTTCTTCGAGGAAGTCCGGGGTCGCCGTGAGCGGCACGCGGCGCAGCCAATCGAGCGACGCTTCGACAGCGCCGCGCTCTGCGAGCATGCGCGCATAGTTGTACTGGCCACGGAAGTCGCCCCCTTCGGCACCGCGGCGGTAGCAGTCCATCGCCTTCTCCAGGTCGCGCGGGACGCTGAGTCCGTCTTCATGAAAGCGACCCGACTTCGTCATCGACTTGGCATGACCCATTTGCGCGGCCTGCGTGTAAAGGGCCAACGCCTGTGCATCGTCGCGAGGGATTCCCTGGCCCGACGCGTACTGGTTGGCGAGGTTGTAGAGCCCGGCATCGAGGCCCTTGATGGCGGCGTGCCGATACCAGCGGATGGCCGCCTGAAGATCCGGCTCGACCCCCCAGCCGTTCTCATAGCAGCGCCCCGTCATGTTCATGCCGGTGTCGTCGCCTTGTTGAGCCGCCTTGAGAAACCAGGCGAAGGCATCACCCGGATTGCGTGCGGCGCCGCGGCCTTCCAACAACCATTGCCCGAGCACCGACTGCGACCCCGCATGGCCCTGGCGAGCGGCCGCCGTCATCCATTGGATCGCGACTTGCGGCGGCGCCTCCAGCACGGCTTTCCACTGCGCTGCGCTGAGTTTGCGAAGTGCCTGCGGATCCGTGGGCAGAGGAGGCAGCGAGGTCGACGATGAAGAAGACATGGGCAGTGATCAAGAAGGAATGAGTGGTCGGCTCTCCATGCGTATGCCGGTGGCCGGCTCGAACATGTGCACCGCGCCCGGCTTCGGGCGGACGTGAAGCATATCGCCAGGCGCCACGGTCAAGCGCTCATGGAACAGCGCGATCACCTGTGTATCGCCGAGTTGCAGGGTCAGTTGGGTCTCCGACCCGAGGGGCTCCACCAGCAGCACCTGCGTTGCCACGCCTTCGCTTGCCGTGGAGATCTCGAAGTGCTCGGGCCGGATGCCCAGGATGACTTCGCGCCACTCCTGCATAAGGGCCGCCGGGGCGATCGGCACCCGCGCGCCAGCGGTCTCGAAACCGTCTGAGGTGCATCGACCGCGAATGAAGTTCATCGCCGGCGATCCGATGAAGCCCGCGACGAACTGGTTTGCGGGACGGTCGAAGAGATCGAGCGGCGAGCCTGCCTGCTCGACCTTGCCTGCGTTGAGCACCACGATGCGGTCGGCCATCGTCATCGCCTCCACCTGGTCATGCGTGACGTAGACCGTCGTGGTCTTGAGCCGCTGGTGCAGGCCCTTGATCTCGCCACGCATGACGATGCGCAGCTTCGCGTCCAGGTTGGACAGAGGCTCGTCGAACAGGAACACCTGTGGATTGCGCACGATTGCTCGCCCCATCGCGACTCGCTGCCGCTGGCCGCCGGAAAGCTGGCGCGGGTAACGATCTAGCAACTGCGCGAGCCCGAGGATGTCGGCCGCCCAGCGCACGCGCTCGGCGATCTCCGCCTTCGGCCGGCCGCGGTGCTCCAGCGAGAACCCCATGTTGGCGGCCACCGTCATATGCGGGTAGAGCGCGTAGTTCTGGAACACCATCGCGATGTCGCGGTCCTTCGGGTCCAGGTCGGTCACGTCGCGGCCGCCGATGTGGATGCGGCCATGCGTGACAGTCTCCAGCCCGGCGATCATGCGCAGCAAGGTCGACTTGCCGCAGCCCGAGGGCCCCACCAGCGCCACGAACTCGCCATCGTGGATGTGCAGGTCGATGCCGTGGATGACTTGTACGGCGCCGAAGCGCTTCTGGACCTGGGAGAGAAGGACTTCTGCCATGTATGCGTTCTGGATATGAAGCTCAGCCCTTGAGCCCCGTGTGAGCCAGGCCTTCGACAAACTGCTTCTGCGCAAGCACGAAGACCACCAGCACAGGCAACGCCGTGAGCGTGGCCGCGGCCAGCTGGATGTTCCACATCGGCCCGCCGTAAGCGTCGGTGAACTGCGTCAGCGCCTGTGGCAGCGTGAACTTGGATGGCGTCGACAGGAACACGATCGGCTCCAGGTACAGGTTCCAGCTGTGGAGGAACGTAAAGATCGCCACCGACGCCAGCGCAGGCTTTGCCAGAGGCAGCGCGATGGTGCGGAAGATCCTGAAGCGCCCGAGGCCATCCACGCGTGCAGCTTCTTCCAGCTCCTGCGGCAGCGCGATGAAGAACTGGCGCATCACGAAGGTCGCGAACACGCTGGGTGCGCCGAAGACCGGGATCAGCACCAGCGGCCAATGCGTGTTGACCCAGCCGAGCTTCAGGAACATGCGGAAGAGCGGCACGATGGTCACTTCGGATGGAATCAGCAAGCCCGTCAGCACGACGATAAATAGCACGTTCGCGCCGGGGAAGCGGATGCGCGCAAAGGCATAGCCGGCCATCGATGAGATCGCGAGCGTGGCGATCGTCACCACTGCTGCGATCCACGCCGAGTTCCAGTACTGCTGCGCAAAGGGCTGGATCGCGAACACCTGCTTGTAGGTGCTCCAGTCCGGGTTCGACGGAAAGAGCTCGGGCGGGAACACGAAGATGTCGCTGATCGGCTTGAGCGACGAGGTCACCATCCACCAGGTCGGGAACACGAAGGGAATCAGCAGCACGCACAGCAGCCCGTAGAGCACGACTCTCATGCGCGGGGAGCTTTCACTGTTCATGGAAGACGAACTTCTTGCGCATCTGCCACTGCGCCAGCGTCAGCAGCGCGACGATCGCGAACAGCACGATCGCCAGCGTCGAGCCATAGCCGAAGCGATGGAACTGAAAAGTCTGCTGGTAGAGGTAGTAGACGAGCACCGTGGTCGACACGCCCGGCCCGCCCTGCGTGAGCACCGCGATCTGCGCGAACACCTGCAGCGAGCCGACGATCGTGATGATCGACGTCAGCATGATCGTAGGACTGATCAGCGGCAGCGTGATGCGCCGGAACTGCTTGAAGCGCGGCGCACCGTCGATGCGCGCAGCCTCGTAGAGCTCGCGCGGCACGCCCTGCAGCGCGGCAAGGAAGAGCACCATGTTCAGCCCCACGTTCTTGAACACCTGCACCACGATCACGGAGACCATCGCGGTGGCGGGCGTGCGCAGCCAGTTGGGCCCTTCGATGCCGATCAGCTTGAGCATGCCGTTGATGCCGCCGTTGTTCTGCAGCAGGAAGCCCCAGACGATGGTCCACGCGACCAGCGAGACCACCACCGGCGAGAAGAAGAGCGTGCGAAACACCGTGATGCCCGCGAGCTTCTGGTTCAGCAGCACGGCCAGCAGCAGCGCGAGGCTCATGTTCAGCACCACCAGGCCCACCGAGAACAACGCCGAGGCCAGCAGCACGCCGGGCAAGGTCGGGTCGTTCAGGAACTGCTGGTAGTTCTGGATGCCGGTGTAGTTGAAGCTGTTGGCAAGCACGTTCCATTCGTGCAGCGAATACCAGAAGACGAGCACCAGCGGCGCGAGCACGAAGACCAGCGTGCCCGCCAGTTGCGGCGCGGCGAAAAGCAGGCCCGCCACGCTGTCACGCCGTGCAATCGTCCAGAACGGACGCGATGGATCGGGTGAACGGGCCACAGTGATTGGTGCTGCGCGTTGTCGTGCGTTACTGCGCGAGCAGCGGGCCGATCTGCGCGCAGATCGCACGCGTCGCCGCCGGGATGTCGGCCTTCGGCTGCCAGACGGCATCGAGGCCCGAACGCACCATCTGCTGCAGTCGCGCGAAATCCGTGTGCGCCGGCATCACCTTGCCGGTCGAGATACCCGAGACCACCACCTTGTCGAGTTGGGCTGGCGAGAGCAGCGCATTGGTCTTGCCGAGGACGTCGGCGTTGAGCAGCGACTTGCGTGCCGAGGGGAAGAATTGCGCGAGCTTCGCCGAGTTCTCGGGGCTGGTCATGTAGGCGACGAACGTGGTGGCCATCGCTGCGTCCTTGCCTGCCTTGAGCACGCCGATGCCGGCCTGACCGACGATCGCGTAGTCGCCCGCTGGGCCTTTGGGCAGGGGCACCAGGTCCCAATCGAAGCGCTTGTCCTTGGGTAGCAGCGAAGCACGGCTGATCTGCGTGATCGTCATCGCGGCGTCGCCGGCGAAGAAGTCGACGTTCTGGCCGGGTCCGGGGATGGCCTTCTTCTCGAAGATCGCGTTGTGGATGAAGCCCAGTGCGTCGACCATCGGCTTGTCGGTGAATGTGCAGCGCTTGCCGTCGGCACTCCACGGTGCCGCGCCCCAGGCGTTCCACACGGAGGAGAGGTATTGCCATGCCTGGTAGTTGAAGTCGCGCACCACCAGCCCGCCCTTGCCACTCTGGGCCACGGCCTGCGCGGTGGCGATCGCGTTGGGCCAGGTCCACTGCCCGGCGGCGATGAGTTCAGCGGGCGTCTTGGCGCCGGCCTTGCGGATGAGGTCGTTGTTGACGAAGACCGCAAAGGGTGAGGTCGAGAACGGGTAGGCGTAGAGCGTGCCGTCCTTCGACCAGCGTTCGGTGGCGGACGGGCTGATCTCGCCGACTTCATAACCCGGTGTGGCTGCAAGTGCCTTGGTGAGCGGCACGAGCGCGCCGGAGTTGACGAAGTCATACGCGCTGGTCTCGAAGATCCAGGCCATGTCCGGCGCGTTGCCGCCGGCAATCTGCGTGGTCAGCGCGGTCGTGTAGTTCTCGAACGGCAGCGACTCGAAGCTGACCGTGACGTCCGGGTGCTCTTTCTTGAATCCTTCGGCGATGCCGTTGAAGAGCTTCAGGTGTGCTTCGTTGGCACTCCAGATGGTCATGCGCAGCTTGGTCTCGGCCGATGCGCCGGCCGCAAGGCCCAGCGACAGGATCAGGCCGCCGGTGATGGCGCGGAGCGTGAAGGACTTGTTGCGTCTGAACATGATGTCTCCTCGGTGGATGGCTCTGTGTCTCTGTTCAATAGGCGCGCACGTCGGGCCAGTGCGTCTCCACGCCGGCATGCGCGAGCAGCGCCTGGAAGCCGGCGAGTCGCGCGTCGTCGGCCTGCACCTGATGCGGTGTGGTGCACTGGTCGAGGCAATGGGCGGCCAGCCTGCCGGCCACTTCGCCCACGTTCCATTCGACAGGGTGCAGCCGATAGCAGCCGTTCGTGATGTGCGTGGTGGCGATGTTCTTGCCGCCGGCGAGCAGGTTGGTCATGCGTCGCGGCAGCAAGGCGCCGAGCGGGATCTCGAAAGGGCAGGACGGCACGTCGATGTAGTTGTCGCCACCGGTGGAGGGATGCAGGTCGATGCGGTACATGCCCACGCCGACGCTGTCGCGGTACCGCACGGCGCCCTGGTCGCCACGCACCGCATGCGACAGATGCTGCTCGACGATGCGCGTCACGCCGAGGATGCGGCGACTCTCGCGAACATAGGGCGCCATCGCGAGGCCGTGCGAAGTGCCGGTGACATCGCCGCGCAGACGCAACCCCGGGAAGCCCGTGCCGCCGTCCGCGCGCGGCGCTTCGGTCTGCAGCCAGTAGAAAACTGAGTGCGACAACTCGGCCGCCGATTGCAGATGGCGCGCTTTCTCGGCCTCCGACACATCGAGGATCGAGCCCTCCATGTAGTCGATCATGGGCCAGTTCACGAGGCAGATGTCCGAGGCGTAGGCGCCGGGAGTGAAGTTGCGCCGCGCCGCGATGCGCCTGAAGGTCCACAGGTTCTGGTCGCCGCCGCTCTTGCGCTGGTCGGCATCGACGAGCAGTGGATCGTCGTCCGGATTGGGTGTGAAGGAGCGCTCGGTGATCTCCAGCGTGCGCGGATGCGGTGCCTTGAAGCCCAGCAGCGGCCCACCCCAGAAGTGCGGCTGGTAGGTGCGCCAGTATTCGTAGTTGCGGGGCTTGTCGATGGTGTGGTCGCCATCGACATGATCGATCGCGAAGCAGATCGACACCGCCTGCACGTTGTGCGGCTGCGCCGTGGAAGGCGCGCTCGGCTCGCCGGTGTCGGCCTGGCTTTCGAAGCCGATCACGTACTCGCAGCCGGTGAGCGGCAGCAGGTCGCCCAGTTCTGTCGCGTCGATCACGAAGGCGGCTTCCACCGCGATCTCTTCAGCCGTATCGCGATGACGCAGCGTCACGGCGCGCACGGTGTCGCCATCCGTATCGGCGGCGACGGGGCGGTAGGGCTGCAACACCGTCAGCCGGCCGGCGCCCCGGTAGGGCGCCAGCATCGCTTCGAGCACCGCCAGACCCACGCGTGGCTCGGCGCAGATGCGGCTCACCCATCCCGCACCGGGGTTGAGTTGATCCCACGCGCGGCTGGCTGCGGTCAACGGGTAGTGATCGCGGTAGTAGCGCCGGATGCCGTCGCGCAGCGCCCGATAGCGGCGCGTGACGCCGAACTGCTCGACCCAGCTGTGCTCGTCCGGCGGCACCGCCTGGCTGGTGAGCTGCCCGCCGATCCAGTCGTACTCCTCGCTCATCACGACCGAACGGCCGGCTTCCAGCGCACCCAGCGCCGCGGCCACGCCGCCCAGCCCACCGCCGACCACGAGGATGTCCGTCTTCATTTCGCGCATGCTTTGTCGTCCCTGTTCGTTCGTGTGGGTGATTCGATGTCAACGCCGCTGCGCGGGGCCGAGGGTTTCGCCGCGGATCGGCTCGCAATGCAGGAGCACCTGCTGCACCGCTTGCGACATGCCGCCTTCGACGCGGCGCACCAGCATCGCGGTGGCCTGTCGGCCCATCTCCTCGCGTGGAATGGCGAAGGACGCGAAGCGCGTGCCGCTGCCCTCCGTGCGAATGTGCGAGCCGAGCGCCAGCACCGAGAAATCCGCCGGCAGGCTCAGCCCGCGCGCTTTCGCCGCACGCTCAAGGCGCACCGCGTCGGCCAACTCGACGCAGAAGGCCGCGGTCGCGCCGCTGGCCAGCAAGGCATCGAGCAATTGGTGGTCGTCGGCAGGCGTGTCCGGCAATTGCAGGACCAGTTCCAGGTCGCTGCCGAGCGCGCTCGTGAAGCCCTTCCAGCGATCGAGCGGCGACTCCGCCGGGCCGATCGATCCGAGATACGCGAGCCGCCGATGCCCCAGTTCGCGCGCCTGCTGCACGAGCGCGGCGGTGGCGGTCGCGTAGTCGCCGCCGACGAAGGGCACGGACCCGCCAGCATCCTCGCGACGGCCGATGGCGACGAAGGGATAGTCGCCCGCCACCAGCCGCGCGAGCTCGGTCCGGTCGAAGGTCTTGCCCAGGACGATGCAGCCATCGGCAATGCGCAGGCGTCCTTCCTCCGCGAATATCTTGCGCTGCGTGCCTTCGCCAGCGCCGGTCAGGAGCAGCAGGTCGTAGCCGCGCGCTTGTGCTTCTTCCTCGATGCCGAACAGGAAGGGCAGGAAGAAGTCGGCGTGCGCATTCGGAAACGCCGGCTCGTAGGTAAACACGCCCAGGATCCGGTTGGAACCCCGTGCCATCCGACGGGCGATCGGGTCGGGCACATAGCCGGTCTCCCGGATGATCTTTTGCACCCGTTCGCGCGTTTCGGGCGGGATGCGCGCAAGCGCGTTCTCTGCGCCGTTGAGCACCAGCGACACCGTGGCCTGACTGACGCCGGCGAGTCGGGCGATGTCTTGCTGAGTCAGGCGGCGCGCTGGGGGCATGTGTTGCTGATGCGTATTAGCTGGGTGGTAATACGCATTATCAACAACACATTGCGGAACTCAATCAAGAAGAAGGGAGGGATTTCCCGGGTCGCCATGTCGGTGAAGGAAAATGCCGAGGCAATCCATCGGAAAGAACATGACCAAGCTCGACGACCCGCTCCACGACGCCGAGATCGGCTCCCGCGACAGCACGATCGACACGACCCGCATTGATGACGTTCGCATCAGCGCGGTTCGCCCCCTGATGACGCCGGCACTTCTGCAGGAGCGAGTTCCCGTTCGGGACGACACCCTCGCTCTCGTCGAGGCTGGCCGCTCGGCGATCGCCGATGTCCTGCATGGCCGCGACGACCGGTTGATCGTCGTGGTCGGGCCCTGCTCGATCCACGACCATGACCAGGCCATCGAGTACGCCCACCTGCTGAAGAAGGAAGCCAGCAATTTCGAGGACGATCTGTTGATCGTCATGCGCACCTACTTCGAGAAGCCGCGCACGACCGTGGGCTGGAAGGGGTACATCAATGATCCGCACCTGGATGGCAGCTTCGCCATCAACGAGGGTCTGGAGCGCGCCCGTCGCCTGCTTCTCGAGTTGACGCTGCTGGGGCTTCCGGCGGGCACCGAGTTCCTCGATCTTCTGAGTCCCCAGTTCATCGCCGATCTCATCGCATGGGGTGCCATCGGAGCCCGGACGACCGAGAGCCAGAGCCATCGCCAACTCGCTTCCGGACTCAGTTGCCCCGTGGGCTTCAAGAACGGAACCGACGGCAGCATCAAGGTGGCCGCCGATGCCATCCTTGCCGCGAGGGCGCCGCACGCCTTCATGGGCATGACCAAGATGGGAATGGCCGCGATCTTCGAGACGCGCGGCAACGACGATTGCCACGTGATCCTGCGCGGGGGCAAGAAGCCGAACTACTCGGCCGAGGACGTGGCGGCCAACTGCGAAGCGCTGCGCGCGAATGGCCTCAGGGAGCAGGTCATGATCGATGTGTCGCATGCCAACAGCAGCAAGCAACACCATCGCCAGATCGAGGTGGCGCACGACGTGGCGCAGCAGGTCTCCGCGGGCGACGGGCGCATCACCGGCATCATGATTGAAAGCAATCTGGAGGAGGGCCGGCAGGATCTGATTCCCGGCGTGGCGCTCAAGCGCGGGGTATCGATCACGGATGCCTGCATCAGCTTCAGGCAGACGGTTCCGGTCCTGGACGAACTCGCGAGCGCGGTTCGGAGTCGACGACAAGCCAAGCGCGGCCGCTAGCCGATTGCGTGTCGGAAATGGAACCGCCCTCTCGAGAGAGGGCGGCTTTGCAGGGGATCGGGGAGTGCGTTGCCGCGGGTCGCGGCGGACGGCTTAGAGGCGCTGTTGGGCTTCCTTGATACCGAGCTTCGCAAGCCCGAAAGCGCAGACTCCGAAAACAGCGACGAGGCAGAGGATGGTGGTGATCATTTGGACTTTCCTTCGGTTAGGGGTCCATTGTACAGGGTAAACCCTAATTAACGAGGGTTTACCCTAATCACCGTCGGCGACCGGGATCAGTGCGAGTACGGCCGAAGCACTCCAGAGGCCGCTATCTCTAACGCACGCGCGGGGGGCAGGCCGGTTTTGACGAGCGCCTTCAGCCGGCGATACACCTCGAACATCAACTCCTCGTCGTATTCGCTCGAATCGGGGTCGATGACTGGATATTCCTGCTCCAGATAGCTGAGCGTCCAGTCGTACCGGTCCCTGATGTCCGCTGGCTGCTTGTTGAACTGAACGCGCTCCGTCTGCGGGGAACGCGAGCTCGACTGAATTCTCATGGCACCCCCTAAAAGTATCGGAAGCTGAAGAAGCTGGGCGTGCTCAAAATGTAGTACCAAAGATAACAGCAACGCCAGACCGCTTGTCCGCTCAGGCGACCGCTGGCGTCCCCGGTGATGGCTCCTTTTCCTGGTGCCAGCGATCCTTGGACAGCATCACCTCGTGATGGCCGGCACCCGCCGGAATCATCGGAAAGCAGTTCTCCTGCGACGCCACCTGCACGTCGAGGAAGAACGGGCCATCGAAGGCCAGGCATTCGGCGAGCGCGTCGTCCAGCTCACGCGGATCGGCGACGCGGCGCGCACCCCAGCCGAAGGCCTTCGCCAGCGCCACGAAGTCCGGCAGCGCCGCGTTCCAGCTGTGCGACAGCCGGTTGCCGTGGTTCAGCTCCTGCCACTGGCGCACCATGCCCATGTAGCCGTTGTTGCTGAGCACAAGCTTGACGGGCGTGCGGTGCTGCACCGCGGTCGAGAGCTCCTGGATGTTCATCAGGACGGACGCATCGCCGCTCACGCAGACGACGAGCGCATCGGGATGCGCCACCTGCGCGCCGATCGCGGCCGGCAGACCGTAGCCCATGGTGCCCGCGCCGCCGGAGGTCAGCCAGCGCGCGGGTCGATCGAATTGCAGGTATTGCGCGGCCCACATCTGGTGCTGCCCGACGTCGGTGGAGACGATGGCGTCGCGACCTTGCAGCCGAGACTGCAGCGCGACCATGAGTTGCTGCGGCACGATTTCGTCCGGTCGCAGGGCGAAGTCCAGGCAGCGCTCTTCACGCCAGCGCGCGATGCGCTGCCACCACGGCGCGAGACGCTCGGGCGCGAGGCCTTGCAGCTCGGGCAGGTCCAGCAGACCGTTCAGCACCTCACCGCAATCACCCACGATCGGCACGTCGGCCCGCACCGTCCTGTGGATGCTGCTCGGGTCAATGTCGATGTGGATCTTGCGCGCATGCGGACAGAACGCATCGAGCCTGCCGGTGACCCGGTCGTCGAAGCGCGCTCCGACGTTGACGACCAGATCGGCCTCGTGCATTGCGAGGTTCGCTTCGAGCGTGCCGTGCATTCCGAGCATGCCGAGCCACTGCGGATCGGACGCGGGGAACACACCGAGCCCCATCAGGGTGAGCGTGCAAGGCGCCCCGGTCCCGCGCACAAGCCGCGTGAAAGCGGCGCACGCATCGGGGCCTGAATTCACCAGGCCGCCGCCGCCATAGAACACCGGACGACGCGCGGTGGAGATGAGGTCGGCCGCGCGCTGCAGGCTGCCTCGATGCGCGGCCGGATGCGCTGCAATTGCACGTGCGCGCATCGCATCGGTGGTTCGCGCGCACTCGCTCTGGGCCAGCTGAACATCCTTGGGCACATCTAGCAGCACCGGACCCGGCCGGCCGCTCCTGGCGATGGCGAGTGCCTGCCGCACCGCCCCGGGGATCTGCCCGGGATTGCGCGCCTGAAAGCTCCACTTGGTCACGGGACGCGACATGCCCAGCGCATCGCTCTCCTGGAAGGCATTGGTGCCGATCACGCTTGTCGCGACCTGCCCGCTGATGACCAGCACCGGCACGGAGTCGCTCATCGCATCGAGCAAGCCGGTGATGGTGTTGCTGACACCGGGGCCGGACGTCACCAGCACTACGCCGACCTTGCCGGTGGTGCGTGCATAGCCTTCGGCGGCATGCACGGCCGCTTGTTCGTGGCGGACGAGGATGTGGCGCAGCCGGGGCTCTCCGTGGAGCGCGTCATACAGCGGAAGGGCTGCGCCGCCGGGGTAGCCGAACAGGGTGTCGATGCCGCATGCGACCAGCGTGTCGAGCAGCAGTTGGGCGCCGCTGCGGAGGGTTGCGGGCAATTCCTGGGTGCCGGGCGGAGCCGGGTCTGTCGTGGCGATTTCCATGCCACGATTCTTCTGGCTTTGCCGCAGAATGTGCTTCGGAAATTCGATGAATAAGGAGGTTTCCTTGAAGATTCAAAGGAAAAACCAGAGATCTGACGAAGAACTTTTTGACAAGATCGACATGGCGATCCTGCGCATCCTTCTGCAGGACTCGCGGCGTTCGCTGCAGGACATCGGTAGCGAGGTCGGGCTCTCGGCCACCAGTTGCTGGAGCCGCATCAAGCGTCTCGAAGCCGAAGGCGTGATCCGGCGCTACACGGTCGACGTGGATCCTGCGAGCCTTGGCTACCGCGACTCGGTGATCGTGCACCTCACGCTCGAAAGCCACACCGACGAAACGCTCTACGAGTTCGGTCGGGTGCTCGCGACCATCCCCGAGGTGCTGGAGGCCTACCTTGTGTCAGGCGACTACGACTACTACATCCGCATCGCGGTGCGCGACACGCGCGACTATGAGCGGCTGCTGCGCGAGAAGCTCTACAAGATTCCGGGCATCCGCCACAGCAAGTCGCACTTCGTGCTGCGGGTGCTGAAAGAGGCCAGCGTGCCGATCGAGTGAGGTCACTCCGAGAGACGCTGCGTCGCGCCCTTGAGCAGCGCCTCGGCTTCCTGGCTCACACGCACGACCACTTCGCGCGCCGAAGGAATGTCGCGCACGAGCCCGACGGCCTCGCCGGCAATCACGGCGGCGATGTCGAAGTTGCCTGCCTCCCGGGCCGCGAGGTAGCCCGCGTGCTCCTGTTCGGCGCGGCGCACGAGTTCGAGTTCGCGGCCGGTCCACCGCTCCAGAAAATCGTTGCGCAGGCATCGCCCCGTGAACGGCGCAGGCCAAACCCGCTTTCGCGCGATGTCGAAGACCACGCCCCGAGCGGTCTCGTCACCCGTCGCGCGTTGGACGCGGGCCTTGGCTTCGGCCGCAATGGCCGCCTCTTTCGTGGCATAGAAGCGCGTGCCCATCAGCACCCCCGACGCGCCGAGCATCAACGCCGCGGCTAGCCCCCGCCCATCCGCGATGCCACCGGCGGCAACCACGGGCACGTCCGGCCCGATGGCATCGATGAGCTCCGGCACCAGCGTCAAGGTCGAGCGCGTGGCGCCGTGCCCGCCGGCTTCGGTGCCCTGCGCCACCAGGATGTCCGCGCCCACGGAGGCTGCCTCGCGCGCCATGTCGATCGTCTGCACCTGGCAGATCAGCGCTGCGCCCGAGCGCTTGATCGGTTCGGCAAAAGGCGCCGGATCACCGAAGGAAAGCATGACCGCCGCGGGCCCGCTCTCCAGTGCGAGATCGAGCAGGCGCGGCTGCTTCGCGAGGCTCCATGTGATGAAGCCGATGCCGAAGCGCACCTGCGTTTCCTTGATGCGCGCGATCTCGCGCTCCAGCCATGCGGCATCGCCGTAGCCACCGCCCAGGATCCCGAGCCCCCCGGCGCCACTCACGGCCGAGGCGAGCGAGGCGTCGGCGACCACATCCATCGGCGCCAGCAGAACGGGGTGGCGGATGCCGAGTCGCTTCGTGAGCGCAGTCTGGATCGACATGGGATTCCTCCGATCGAGTGGATGCGGCGGCGCCCATTGTCTTCCCGTTCCTGCTATTGCGTCGCGTGTGCCAAGTCTGGTGAAGCTCGCGCTGCCATCAGCTTGGTCAGTCTCGAGTAGGCCGCGGTCGGCGATTTTCCGAACACAGGATCCGGACACGATGGTGCGGCTCGGGCCACCACTTCCCAGTCCCGCGCATTCAGCAGAAGCCTCGCGCGCGGAAGAATCTGCCTTTCCTCGGTGGCGATGTGGTGCCTGTAGTAAGCCAGGTAGAGCGCCGCGGCTGCCTCCACCGTCGCGCGCAGCACGTAGGCATCGCTGATGACCTGGTTCAGGCGCGCGACGAGTTCTTCACCGGCCACCGCAATGACGCGATGCTCCTGAAGCAGGCGGTTGATCGGCAGCCGCAATTGCGGATCGCGTGCCACGAGGATGTTGAAAGCGGCATCCTCGCGTGGGTGGTGATAGCAATCTCCAAACTCTCGCAGGTAGGAGACGATCTCGAGCATCAGGTTGTAGTCCGGACTCTCGCCATCGCGAAACTGGGCAACCTGTTCTTCGAGGATGCTGAGAAGCAGAGAGAAATTGCCGTGCTCGGCATGCCATTGCGCGATCTGGCTCGTCATCGTGAAACCTCCGGAGTCTGCTGAGACCCTGGAGGCACTCTAGGCGGATCTGCCGGCGCGTTCTTCGATCTGGATCAAGGCAAGCGCATCTTGGTTGCCGGACACTGCATCGCCCTTCTACATGCCCCAGCGCAAGGCGGCGGTATGCACAGGCGCGTCCCACAGGGCGAACTGCGCGGCGTCGAGCGCACTCACCGTCACCGAGCAGCCCGCCATTTCGAGCGACGTCACATAGGAGCCCGTGAGGTGCCGCGCCACCTTCACCTGATGGCCGGCGAGCACCTTGTGCACCGCGTTGACCATGAGGTAGAGCTCCAGCATGGGCGTGCCGCCGAAGCCGTTCACGAGCAGCAGCACCTCCTGCCCGGCCTTGAGGGACAGGTCCTTGAGGATGGAGCCGGTGAGTTCTTGCGCGATATCGTCGGCGGTGGCCAGCTTGATGCGTCGCCGACCCGGTTCGCCGTGGATTCCCACGCCCATCTCCATTTCGTCCGCCCCGATCTGGAAGGTGGGCTTGCCTGCTGCCGGAACGGTGCACGAGGTGAGCGCGACACCCATCGAGGCGGTCGCCTTGTTCACCGCGTCGCCCAGTTGCTTGAGCTTTCGGAGCGGATCGCCGCGTTCGGCGGCGGCGCCGATGATCTTTTCGACCACCAGCGTGCCGGCCACTCCCCGACGGCCGGTGGTGTAGGTGGAGTTTTCCACCGCGACGTCGTCATTGACCACCACGGTCTCGTTGTCGCAGTCGACCATCTCCGCCGCCATCTGGAAGTTCATCATGTCGCCGGAGTAGTTCTTGACGATGAACAGCACACCCTCGCCGGTGTTCACTGCTTGCGCCGCTGCCAGCATCTGGTCCGGCGTGGGCGATGTGAAGATCTGTCCCGGGCACGCCGCGTCCAGCATCCCGTGGCCGACGAAGCCGGTGTGCAGTGGTTCGTGACCCGAGCCTCCGCCGGAGACCAAAGCCACCTTGCCGGGCTTGGGTGTGCGGCGGCGCACGAACTGACCGGCCTCACCCAAAGTCACGATATCGGCGTGCGCCGCCGCAAAGCCGTCCAGCGATTCGGACAGCATGTTTTCGACGTCGTTGATGAGCTTCTTCATGGTGCTGGGCCTTCGGAAAGAGTGGGCTTCATTCAGGCGGAGAGCGAAGAGGGTCGTGCGCTCGCGGGAGCATCAAGACTTTCACAGATCGCTCCGATGATCAATGCAGTGGAACGCGAACCCGGATCCACATGGCCCAGTGCCCGGTCGCCCAGGAATGAGGCTCGGCCCTTGATGGCGTCCATCGCCGCAGTCGCGTCGGCTGCGTCGAAAGCGCAGGCGCGCACGCGCTCGGCGAGCCCCTGGCCGCCTCCGGCGAGAAGCCTCTGCACCGGGTCGAGCACGTCCAGCAATGTCTTCTGGCCGACCTGTGCCTTGCCCAGGCGGGTGAGCGCCTGGATTGCGGCGTCGAGCGCGTGGGCCAGGCCCGCCGCATCCGGCGGGTCGGGCAGTTGCTTGCCGAGGGTGACCAGCAAGGTCCCGAACACCGGTCCCGATGAGCCGCCGATGGTCGACATGCAAGTCATGCCCATCGTGCGCAGCGCCTCGTTGAGCGACTGGCCCGCGAGTTCATCGAGCTTGCCCTGGATGGCCAGTGCGCCGCGTCGCATGTTCAGCCCGTGGTCACCGTCACCGATCGCCTGGTCGAGGGCGGTGAGCTCGTCCACATGATCGATGAGCGTCTGGGTGGCGCGGCGGATCAGGTCGGGGGTGTTCGGTTTCAAGGGAATCTCCCGGGTGTTGGGTCAGGCGCTCGTGCCGACGCGGCGTCCGCCGCTGTCGAACCAGAGCGGTTGCAGCAGTTCGACGCGCACTGCGTCGTCGGGCTCGAAGCTTTCGCCGCCGGGAGCGGAAACGATCCACTCCTGGTCGCTGCCTTCCGGCGCCACATGCACCAGATGCAGGTCGCTCAAGCGTTCGATGCGGCGCACGCGGGCGGCGCGGTGCGCGTCGTTGTCCGACTGCCGGTGGATGCGCAGGTGTTCCGCTCGAACGCCCACCGTCACCGCCTCGGCTGGGGCAGCTACCGCTGGTACCAATGCGCGCGCGAACAGGTTGATCCGCGGCGAGCCCAGCCGCGACGCGACCTGGCTGGTGCTGGGGTTCTCGTAGATCTCGCGCGGCGTGCCTACCTGCACCAATCGCCCGCTTTCGAGTACGCCGATACGGGTGGCCATGGTCATGGCC
Source organism: Variovorax sp. Sphag1AA (assembly GCF_014192575.1). Lineage (GTDB taxonomy): Bacteria > Pseudomonadota > Gammaproteobacteria > Burkholderiales > Burkholderiaceae_C > Variovorax. The sequence continues at coordinate 98,743 of NZ_JACHYC010000010.1, forward strand.
TCGATCTGGTCGTGGGTCACATAGAGCATGGTGGAGCCGAGGTCCTGCTGGATGCGTTTGAGCTCCAGCCGCAGGTCGTTGCGCAGTCTGGCGTCGAGCGAGGACAGGGGCTCGTCCATCAGGTACAGCTGCGGGTCGCGCACCAGCGCACGGCCGATGGCCACGCGCTGCATCTGTCCGCCCGAGAGGCGCGTTGCCGGATTCTTGAGCTTGTCTTCGATGCGCAGCAGCCGTGCCACTTCCGTCACCTTTGCGCGGATCTGCGCCTCCGGCGTGGGGCGCAGCGGCGAGCGCAGCGGAAAGGCCAGGTTGTCGTAGACGCTCAGATGGGGATAGAGCGAGTACTGCTGGAAGACGAAGGCCACGTCCCGCAGGGCCGGTGCCAGCGTGCTGACATCGTGGCCGGCGATGTAGACGCGGCCGGCATCGGGCTGTTCCAGCCCCGCGACCAGACGCAGGGTCGTGGTCTTGCCCGCGCCGCTCGGTCCCAGCAGGACGAAGAACTCGCCGCTTGCCACGTCCAATTGCAAGTCGGCCACCGCCTGCACGGCGCCGAAGCGCTTGCTGATGCCGGTGAGGCGAAGGTCAGCCATGTCGGGCTCCCTGGCGCTGGATGGATTGCAGGGCGTCGTCTCGCGCGGTGCGAAGCGCGCGGCCGCTGGCTGCGTCAAAGAGCGAGACCGCGCTTGCGTCGAATGCGAGACCAACATGGTCGCCGCGCCGCGCAGGTGTCGCGGCATCCACCTTGGCACGCAGCGTCGCGCCCTGGGCGGTGGCCAGCGTCACCACGGTGCGCGTGCCGAGGTATTCGGTGCCCAGCACTTCGGCCCTCAGAGGCGAATCGTCGGCGAAGCGCACATGCTCGGGTCGCACACCTGCCAGCAGCGGGCGTGCCGAAACGTCTTCGCGAATCTGCGGCACGCCAAGGCACGCGGGGCCGATCCGGATCGCCTCCTCGCCACGTGCAAGAGCGGCCTCGAAGGGCAGGAAGTTCATGGCGGGCGCACCGATGAAGTCGGCCACGAAGACGCTCGCTGGGCATTCGTAGACCTCGCGTGGCGGGCCGAGTTGCTCGACCATGCCTTCGTTCATCACGGCGATGACGTCGGCCATGGCCATGGCCTCCATCTGGTCGTGCGTCACGTACACCGTGGTCGCGCCCAGGCGATCGTGCAGGGCGCGCAACTCGCGGCACATGAGTTCGCGAAACTCCGCGTCGAGAGCGCCCAGCGGCTCATCCATCAGGAAGGCCTTGGGCTGGCGGACGATGGCGCGCCCCAGCGCGACGCGCTGGCGGTCGCCGCTGGAGAGTTGCGACACCGGCTTGTCCAGCAGATGGCTGATGCGCAGCGTCTTCGCGGCCGATTCGACCTGGCGGGCGATCTCGGCGCGGCCCATGCCTTGCGACACCAGCGGAAAGGCGATGTTGCGGCGCACGTTCATGTGCGGGTAGAGCGCGAACATCTGGAAGACGAAGGCGATGTCGCGCTCCGAGGCGCGCTTGAAGCTCACGTCCTCGTCGCCCAGGAAGATCTGGCCCGACGTGGGGAGCTCCAGTCCGGCGATCATGCGCAAGGTGGTGGTCTTGCCGCAGCCCGAAGGGCCGAGCAGGCAGAAGAACTCCCCATCGCGCACCGCGAAGCTGGAATCCTTCACGGCGGTGAAGTCCGCGAAGGCCTTGTGCAAGTGGTGGACTCGGATCTCCGACATGGCTACTCCGGAAACTTCGACACAACCATGAACAGCGCCGTGCCCGCCAGCGTGGTCAGGAACGACCATGTGAACAGCACCATGGCCAGCGGCTGCAGCATCATGAAGAGGCCCACGGCGATCACCGCGCAGGCCACCATCTCCATGGGGCCGCGCCTGAGCCAGCGGGGCCAGCGGCGTGAGCTTTTCATTTGCGTACCGCTCCGAAAGTGATGCCGCGCAGCAGGTGCTTGCGAAGCAGCACGGTGAACACCAGGATGGGAATGAGGAACAGCGTGGTACCGGCAGCCACGGCCGGCCAGTCCTGTCCACCCTCGCCGATGATGATCGGGATGAAGGGCGGCGCCGTCTGCGCCGCGCCGGAGGTGAGCAGCACGGCGAAGGCGTATTCGTTCCACGCGAAGATCAGGCAGAAGATCGACGTGGCCACGATGCCGGTGGTGGCCTGCGGCAGCACCACCTTGCGGAAGGCCTGCAGGCGCGTGTAGCCGTCGACCATGGCGGCCTCTTCGTACTCGCGCGGGATCTCGTCGATGAAACCCTTGAGCAGCCACACCGCCAGCGACACGTTCACCGCGCTGTACAGCAGGATCATTCCCAGGCGCGTGTCCGACAGGCCCAGCTCGCGATACATGAGGTAGATGGGAATGGCCACCGCGATGGGCGGCATCATGCGCGTGGACAGCACGAAGAACAGCAGGTCGTCCTTCAGCGGTACCTTGAAGCGCGAGAAGGCATAGGCCGCCATCACGCCGAAGCCCACCGACAGAATGGTGGAGCCGAAGGCGATGATCAGCGAGTTGATGAAGCGCGGCACGTAGTTCGACGGGCCGGCGATCACCATGTTGTCCGCGCGCGCGACCTTGTCGCAGGTGTCGGTGGCGGGAGGCAGGGCCGCGATGTACTCGGGCGTCTGGCGCGAGCGGGTGGTGAAGAGGTTGCAGTAGCCCTGCGGCGAAGGCGTGAACAGGATCTTCGGCGGATAGCTGATCGAGTCCGGCGGTGTCTTGAAGCCGGTGAGGATGATCCACACCAGCGGGATCATCGTCAGCAGCGCATACAGCACGACCACGGTGCCTGCGAACAGGCGCGTGCCGCTGCGGGGTTCGACCACCGAATGCGCAGTGCTGATGCCTTGGCGGGTCATGCGGGTCTCCTCATCTCAGCGGCTCTTTACACGGTTGAGCGCTTTCACGTAGATGTTGGCCAGGCCGAACACCGCGACGAAAAGGATGATCGCGAAGGCGGACGAATAGCCCGTGCGCCATTTCTCGAAGGCTTCGCGCTTGAGCGTGATCGATGCCAGCTCGGTGGCCGAGCCCGGACCGCCCGAGGTGAGCAGGTTGACCATGTCGAACATCTTGAAGTTCTCGATGCCGCGAAACAGGACCGCCAGCATGATGAAGGGCAGCACCATCGGCAGCGTGATCGACCAGAACTGCCGCCATGGCGAGGCGCGATCGACCTCGGCGGCCTCGTAGATGTAGTCGGGAATGGACCGCAGGCCCGCGAGGCAGATCAGCATCACGTAGGGCGTCCACATCCAGGTGTCGACGATGATGATTGCCCACGGTGCGAGCTTCACAGAGCCGATCATCTCGAAGGAAGAAGGCGGCACGCCCGCGAGGAAGGCCACCGCATAGTTGAAGAGCCCTGTCTGCGGCTGATAGAGAAAGGCCCAGAAGTTGCCCACCACGGCCGGCGACAACATCATCGGGATGAGGATCACCGTGGTCCAGAAGCCGTGACCGCGGAACTTGCGGTCGATCAGGTAGGCCATCGTGAACCCGATCAGCGTCTGCAGGGCAATGGTCCAGAACAGGAAGTGCGCGGTGGCCTGCATGGCCGCCCAGATGTCCGGGTCGGTAAGCACCGAGACGTAGTTGTCGATGCCCACGTCGACCACCGCAGCGTTGGGCCGGTTGGCCCGGTAGTTGGTGAAGGACAGCTTGATCGTCCAGATCAGCGGAAAGATGTTGATCGCCAGCAGGAGCAGCATCGTGGGCCCCACGAAGAGCCAGGCGAGCGCCTTGTCCGACAGCCCGCGCAGCCGCAGCGCCACGCCCGGCGGCGTGGCTTGCGCCGCGCGGGTGGCGAGCGCGGGCGGGCCTTTCATCATCGGTGGGGGGATGGCGCTCACGGCCTGCTCGCCTACTTGGCTGCCTTGCCGTCGTCCTTGAAGACCTTGCGCCAGTCCACCACCAGGGCATCCAGCGCCTCCTTGGCCGTGCCCTTGTCGGCGACGACGTAGTCATGCACGCGCTTCTGCATCGACAGCAGCAACTGCGCATACGAAGGCTCGGCCCAGAAGTCCACCACCATGCCCATGGAGTCGAGGAAGGCCTGCGCGAAAGGCGAGCTGTTGGGATAGCCCGGGTCGTCCAGTACTGCCTTGGCCGCCGACGATCCGCCGATGGCTTGCCACTTCTTCTGCACCTCGGGGCTGGCGAACCACTTGATGTATTGCAGGGACTCGTTGCGGTTGGCCGAGTACGACACCACAGAGATGCCCTGGCCGCCGAGCTGCACGCCCTTGGTCTTGTCCGACGGATTGGTGAAGAAGCCGATCTTGTCGCCGCCTACGTTCGGGTCCTTGTAGAGGCCGGGGAAGAAGGCGAACCAGTTCATCATCATGGCCACCTGGCCGGACTTGAAGGCATCGAGCCCTTCGCTCATGTACGCATTGGTGAGGCCCGGTGGCGTGCTGCCCTTGTAGAGCGCCTTGTAGAACTCCAGGCCGCGCACTGCGTCGGGCGAGTTCACGAAGCCGTCCATGGCGTATGGCTTCTTCGGGTCTTCGTACTTAAAGCCCATGGGGTAGAGCACGTTGGTCACGCCCATGGTGATGCCTTCGGAGCCGCGCTCGGTGAAGATGTAGGCGCCGTAGACCTTCTTGCCGTCGATGGTCTTGCCCTGGAAGAACTCCGACACCTGCTTGAACTCGGCCCAGGTCTTGGGCGGCGCCAGGTCGCGGTTGTGCAGCTTCTTGAATTCGGCCTGCAGCTCGGGCCGGGCGAACCAGTCCTTGCGGTAGGTCCAGCCGACCGCATCGGCCATCGCGGGCAGCGCCCAGTAGTTCGGTGTGTTCTTCGGCCACTCCGCATAGCCCACCACGGTGGCGGGCGCGAAGTCGGTCATCTTGATGCCTTCCTTGGCGAAGAAGTCATTGAGCTTGACGTAGTGGCCCTGCTCGGCGGCGCCGCCGATCCACTGGCTGTCGCCGATGATCAGGTCGCACAGCTTGCCCTTGGAGTTGAGCTCGTTGAGCATGCGATCGGCGAAGTTGGTCCACGGGACGAATTCGAACTTCATCTTCACGCCGGTCTTTGCGGTGAAGTCCTTCGACAGCTCCACCAGCGCGTTGGCGGGATCCCAGGCGGCCCAGCACAACGTGATCGTCTTGTCCTGCGCACGCACCGAAGTGCTTGCAAGGCCCATCGCAGCTACCGCGGCCAGGGCGATCATCCCCGGCAACATCTTTTTCGAGAGCAGATTCATGGAGGTCTCCAAAAGGTTCGGGTTCGGGGCACTTACCGGGCAACCGCGCCTTCATTTCCTCAGTGAAGGTTTTCGGCCGTCAGGATCTCGATGCGCGGCTGCACTACGTTGAGCGCGCCGCGCACGTTCTCGCAGAGGGCGCGCAGCACGCGCGCCGCCGTCGATACGCAGTAATGGATGTCCTGGTGGAGGACGTAGGAAAGGCTGTTGGCCTCAAGCAGTGAGGCATGCGCATCGGTGAAGTCATGCGCCACCACGCCCGTCCGGGACGTGAGCCCCGCTTGCGAGAGAGCGCGCGCTACGCCCGCGCTGGCGGAGCCCACGTTGTAGATGCCGGCCACGCGCGCGGGGTCGACCTCGTCGCGCAGCACCTTCAGCAGTGCCTCGCAGGCATCGTCGTCATCGGGCGGCAGGTCGCTGGTGCGCACCATGGTCAGTTCCGGAAAGCGCTCCTCCAGCGCCTGTGCGAAGCCGATGCCCCGCTCGATCTCGGAAGAAAGCCGTGTCGCCTGCGAGGAAAGCAGGAGCACGTCGCGACGCTTTTCCTGGCCGGCCATGCGCCCGAGCAACAGGCCAGCGGTGCGTCCGGCAGCGCGGTTGTCGGCGCCGATGTAGGTCTCGCGCATGGAGCCCGCGACGTCCGAGAAGAGGGTGACCACGTGTACGCCGGCGCGCACGAGTTCGTTTACCGCGCGCTTGATCGGGGGCAGGTCGGGCGCCAGCAGCGCGATGCCTTCGCAATCGCCCACTTCGGCCAGCTGTTCGGCGAAGCGCGCCGGATCCGTGGTGTCGATACGGTGGGTGACTTCGGTGATGTGGGCATGGCGGAAGTCGCTCGCGGATTGGGCGATCTGCCGCTCCACCAATTCGAAGAAGGGGGTCTCTTCGGCGGGCAGCACGAAGGCAAAGCGCGCGTTGGCGCTCTTGCGCGGGCGGCCGGGTTGCTGCTGGGGGGTGCCCAATTCCTCGACGGCCTGCAGCACGCGCTGGACCGTCTCGGCGTTCACTCCTGGGCGGCGGTTGAGCACCCGATCCACAGTGGCGGTGCCCACCCCGGCTGTACGGGCGATGTCGGCGATGGTGGGGGCGGCGGACATGCTTGATGTGGATTTGATGTAGTTCATGCTATTGCCATCAATAATTAAATCAATCAGGGTTTTGGAGTATTGGAAAGTCCGCTGCTGCCGCGTTGCGCGTTGACTGGGTTGACGGTTGCGATGCCCAATGCGTGGGTCGCGATCAGGGATCTCACAGTCATGCAGAGGCTCAAGATTTGGCGCACGTCCACCTTGTTGCTGAGCGCATACGCCTGCTTCCTTCCCGCCGCGGCCAGCGTTGTCTACCGGCCCGCCGCGGGCAATCGGCCTCCACAGATCTCCATCAAGGGTGACCTTGTCCAGACGGATATCGAAACCTTTGCGACCATCGCCGAGACCGCGCGACAGGACGCCGCGACCTTCATGCCGAATGGCCTTGTCAACGTGACCCTCGACAGCCGCGGCGGCAACATCTGGGTGGCCATGTCCATCGGCCGGATCATCCGGAAATATTCGTTCATGACACGAGTGGAGGTCGGCGCTTCATGTGTCAGCGCCTGCGTGTATCTGCTGGCAGCGGGGGAGGGGCGATACGTGGGTGGACGGGTCGGCATTCATCGCCCCTACCTACCCAACGATGGCGTGACTTCAGCCCGGGCGAAGAAAGCCCAGTACGAGGGCATCAATGCGCAGACGAGGCAGTACCTCGAAGAGATGGGCTTGCCGAAGTCATTGCATGAACGAATGATGCGAACACCGCCGGATGGTGTGAACTGGCTCTCCGCGCAAGAGCTGTCGGCCTTTGGTCTGACGAAGATGATCCCGCCGCCACCGAAGCCCGCGAGCCTCGGGCCGCCCGTGACCGGTAGCCCTTGATCGTCAAGCCCAGGCTTCGAGCACCGCGCTGCGGACCGCTTCGACCGCCGCGTTCCGGCTGCCGCCGGCCGGCGCCACCCAGCACAGCCAGGTGTGCGACCGCCAGCCTTGCCAGATTGCGAGTTCCGACTGGCGCTCGGCCTGTTCCGCCTGATCGAGACGCAGCAGCCCCGCGCCAAGTCCGCTCGCAACCATCGCGCGCATGGCGCTTTCGCTGTCGGCGGTCTGCGTCGGTCGGTACTCGCGGCCGATGCTCGCGAACAGACCGTCGAGATGCGCGCGCAGGATGCATGACGGCGGCGTGCCCACCCACGGCAGGCTGGTAAGGGTCTCGAGGCTGAGCGAGGGGTGCGCCTTTGCAAGCGATGGCGGCAGCGTGACGACCAGATCGACGACGCCGAGCCGCTGGACGGCCAGGCCGTCGATGTCCTCGCTGTCGCTCAACGCGTAGGCGCAGTCCAGTTCGCCGCGCCGCACGCCTTCGAGCGTCTGGTGCGACAAGCCCTGCTGCAGTTGCAGCGTCACTTGCGGATGCCGCTCGGCCAGCTTGACCAGCACATTGCCGAGCCGCAGCGCCACCGGGTCGACCACCGTGCCGAAGCGGACCACGCCCTGCGCCGCGCCACGGAGCTGCTCCGCCGTCGAGCGCATGCGCGTCGCCGAGGCCAACGTGCGCTCGGCCTCTTCGAGAAGGCTCAGTCCGGCTTCGGTCGGCGTCATGCCGCGTGGCGTGCGTTCGAAGAGCTTGACGCCGAGTTCGTCTTCCAGGGCCTTGAGCTGCGCGCTCACTGCGGGTGCGCTCGTGAAGACGCGCTCGGCCGCGCGGGTCAGGCTGCCTTCCCGGGCGATCGCGACGAAGGTCTTGAGTTGATAGAGCTCCATGCCGCAAATTGTGCGTGCGTTGGCCCTTGGCGGCCATTCGCAAATCCTGAGGGCCCCGTCCAAAGAAACGAATGGTCGGCGTCGCCATCGGCGCCCATGCTTCGGACATCGATTCAACGTCCAAGGCATTCCATGACAACGCAATCTCGCCCACTCGGCATTGCCGCGCTGCTTCTCGCCACATCTGCATGGGGCGGCATGTTCCTCGTCAGCAAGGGCGTGCTGCAGCACGTCGATCCTTTCTGGCTCACGCTGATCCGCTACAGCCTTTCTGCCGTGCTCTTCGTTGCGCTGCTCGCACCGCGCGGCGCTGCGCCGTGGCTCAAGCTGCGGGCGCACGCGCTGCCGCTGGCGGTGCGAGGCGTCGCGGGCTTCGGCGTGTTCAGCGTCATGATGCTGACCGGACTTGCGCACTCCGTGCCCTCGCACGGCGCGATCATCATGGCCACGACACCCATGACGACGCAATTGCTGCGCTGGGCGCTCGACGGTGTTCGCCCCTCCCGCACCACATTGCTGACCAGCCTGCTGGCGCTGGCGGGCGTGATGATCGTCTCGGGAGCGCTCTCGTCGCATGGCGCGAGCGCGGGCGAATCCACCGCGTTCGGCGATGCGATGGCCTTCGTGGGCACGCTGGGCTGGGTCTGGTACACGCGTGGCGCCGCGCAGTTCGCCAACAAGCTCGACGTCGTGGAATACAGCGCGCTGACAGTGCTCGCTTCCTGGCCGCTGCTTCTGCTCGGTGCCGTCGTCGCGACCGCCGCGGGCGTGGCAGGGCTACCGACCACACCGGGCCTGGTGTCGTCCTGGCACGCACTGGCCTACGTGGGCCTGGTGTCTTCCGCGCTGGCCGTGCTCGCGTTCAACTTCGGCGTGCGCACGATGGGCACGATCACCAGCACGGCTTTCCTGAACTTCGTTCCGGTCTCCGCACTGCTGATGAGCATCGCGCTCGGCAAGTTTCCGGCGGGCAACGAACTGGTGGGCATGGCGATGGTGGTCGGCGCTTTGCTGATCCACACCGCAAGCAGCCGCGCAGGGGCTGCCATGCCGGCACGCCCGATCCAGCCGGTCAAGGCCCAGGTACGCGGCGTTTGCGGCGCCGCGTCGTGAAGAACGCGCTCAATCCCGCCTGGCGCCGCCCGCGCTCAGCTCGGCCCAATCGAGTTCCTGGACCAGCACGCGGAATGCGTCATCGCCGATCACATCGTCGCGCCGCATCTCGAATGCACGCTGCCGTGCGACCGCGATGGCACGGCGCCTGAGTGGGCCGCCCGGCACATCGTCGATGCGTACCTCATGCGCCTCGCTGGTGTTCAACTCGACGATGGCGCCGTACTCCTTGCGCAGCAGCTTCGCGGAAAGCGTGTCGTCGTCCTTGATGGCATCGAGCAGCGCGCCATAGGCATGCGCACGCCCCAGCCGAACCTCGCGGGCGACCGGGTCGTCGTCGGTCAGGCCAAGCCGCCTGATCAGCGGACCGATCGTCAACCCTTGCAGCACCAGCGTGCCGAGCACCACTGCAAACGCACACAGCAGGATCAGGTCGCGATACGGGAAGGGCGATCCGTTCGTCAGGGTCTCGGGAATGGCGAACGCCGCCGCCAGCGTGACGATGCCGCGCATGCCGGCCCAGGAGAGCACCACGGCGCTGCCGACCACCGGACGAGGCCGCGCATCGCCAGTTTCGACGGTGCTGGTGCTGTTGGCGCGACGATGCGTCAGCGCCTTGTAGCTCATCACCCAGGCAAAGCGCGCCGCGATGGTCACGGCGAGCACCACCGCCGCGGTGACCATCGCATCGGTGCGGGAGCCGCCGGTTTCGAGCCGCTCCCAGATCGGACGCAACTGCATGCCGATCAGGACAAACGCAAAGGCGTTGAGCACGAAGACCACCGTCTCCCACACCGCGAAGATCGGCACGCGCATGTGCGCCGGCATCTGTGTGCCGCCACGACGCGCGACCGTCATGGCATACGCCACCAGCGTGAGGATGCCGGACAGGCCAATGGCCTCGGCCGCGATCCACACGCCGAAGGTGAGGGAGAACTGCACGATCAGTGCGATCGGCACCTCGCGCAGCCCCGACGTCAACGGCCGCAGCACGAAGGCACATCCCACGCCCGCCGCGAGGCTGCCGAACACCGTGAGGAGAAACACCGGTGCGAAGCTGGCGAACCCGAGGTGGCCGGCCAGCACGGTCATGATCGCGAGCCGGTAGACCAAGAGCGCGCTCGCATCGTTCAGCAGGCTTTCACCTTCGAGGATCTTCAGCAGCTTGTGCGGCAGCTTGACCTGGCGCATGACTGCGGTGGCGGCAGCGGCATCAGGCGGCGCGACGATCGCGCCCAACGCGATGGCGACCGGCCACGGCATCTCGGGGATCAGCCAGCGAACGGTGAATGCGACCGCGACCACCGTCGTGCCGACCGCGGCAATGACGAGACCGGCAATCGGACGCCAGTTCAACCGCAGGTCGCGCAACGAGGTGTCGTAGGCCGCATCCAGAAGCACGGGCGCGACGAAGAGCGTCAACGCGAGTTCGGGGTCGAGCGTCCAGTTCGGACTGGCGGGCACGAAAGCCAGGGCAGCACCGCCGAGCGCGAGCAGGGTCGGGTACGGCGCCCCCACTTTGCGCGCCAACGCGGCGAGCAAGGCCGCGCCGAGCAGCAGGATGATGATCCATTCGAATGTGGCCATGGTTCGATGCGTCCTTTTCGAGGCGGCATGCTACGCCTCGAAGCGCAGGGCTCATGCACCCGGTGCTAGGATTCCCGGCGCACCTGCAGTGCGGTCCCGCCACCATCATTCCAAGGAGACAACGTGGGAGAACTGCTCTCTCTCCTGCGCTTCAGCGCCGGATCGGGCCACATCTGGCTCGACGAGCAGCGCATGTTGCTGCTGCACGCGAGGGCGTTTGCCGAACTGCGCAAGGAGTTGCTGGATTCGCTGGGCGTCGAACGCGCGCGCGGCCTGCTTGTGCGGATGGGATTCGCTTCCGGGCAGCGCGACGGCGAACTGGCCGTCAAGGAGCGGCGCAGCGGCCTTCGCACCGAGGACGCCTTCATGCTGGGCCCCCGGCTGCACTCCATCGAAGGCATCGTGAGCGTCGAGAAGGTCCACATCGACATGGACCTCGCGACGAAGCACTTCTACGGCGAGTTCCTCTGGGAGAACTCCTGGGAATGTGAGTCCCACGTGGCCGAGTTCGGCTACGGCGAAGACCCGCAGTGCTGGTCGCAGATCGGCTACGCCTCGGGCTACACCAGCGCCTTCATGGGCCGGCTGGTCGTCTTCAAGGAAATCGAGTGCACGAGCATGGGTGACAGCCGTTGCCGCATCGTCGGGCAGGCGGCTGAGGCCTGGCAGGACGAGCACTACCTCGACTACTTCCGCCAGCACCACGTCGCGCAGAAGCTCATCGAATTCAACCTCGGTCTGGAGCACGTGCGCAGCCTGCAGCCGCGCCGCGAATACGACCAGAAGCTGGTCGGCGTGTCACCGGGCTTTCGCGCCGCCTTCGACCTGCTGCGCAGCGCGGCCGACAGTGCGATCACCGTGCTGCTGCTCGGTGAGACCGGCGTCGGCAAGGAAATCTTCGCGCGCTGGCTGCACGACAACGGACCGCGAGCGCGTCAGCCCTTCATCGCGGTCAACTGCGCGGCGATCCCGGCCGAGCTGATCGAGGCCGAACTCTTCGGCGTCGAGAAGGGGGCCTACACCGGCGCGCACCATGCCCGCGCCGGCCGCTTCGAGCGTGCGAACGGCGGCACGCTCTTCCTCGACGAGGCCGGTGACTTGCCGCCGGCCACCCAGGTCAAGCTGCTGCGCGTGCTGCAGACGGGCGAGATCGAGCGACTGGGCGCCGAGCAACCGACGCTGGTGGATGTGCGCATCGTCGCGGCGACCAACGTCAACCTGCAGGAGGCCATGAAGGCGGGGCGCTTCCGCAGCGACCTCTTCTACCGGCTCAACACCTTTCCGATCACCATCCCGCCACTGCGCGAGCGCACGGCCGACATTCCGCCGCTGGTGATGCGCTTCGTCGACAAGTTCAGTGCGCTGTACAGCAAGAAGCTGCGGGGCCTCACCGACAAGGCGATGCGCGAAGTGATGCGCCATTCGTGGCCGGGCAACATCCGCGAGCTGGAGAACGTCATCGAGCGCGCGGTGCTGCTGGCGCCGGACCATGCCGACATCGAGGCCGCGCATCTGTGGATCACGCCACCGGATGCTTCGAACAGCCCGGCAGGGGAAGTGGAAACAGGCGACGGCTCGCTCGACGGGTTCTGCGAAAAGCTGCTCGACCAGAAGATCGACATCGGTTCGCTGGAGCAGCGCCTGATGCAGATGGCGATGCAGCGCGCCAAAGGCAACCTCTCGCAGGCCGCGCGGCTGCTCGGCATCACGCGGCCGCAACTGGCCTACCGGCTCAAAAAGGAAGGCCTGCCGCCGGGCTAGCTAGGGTCGCGCACACGCTTGTTTTCAACGGAGCCTTCTGCCCAACCAGTTCTGCCTTGTTTCGCGGCCACCCCTGGTTGTACGTCGGGGCCTTCACTCGTAGTTAGGGGGAGCGCGTGAGCGGCTTGGCAGCGGTTGCAGACGTTCAATGTGGTGAGTGCGGAAGTCCGGAAACTCCCGTGCTGCAGTCACTTCCTTCACCCGCGTCTGGTGACCCTGCGGGACGTCGCATAGATGCCCGAAGCCGACTGTCGGACCGTTCCAAAGCGGGCGATCAATGCCGACAGCGTTCGCTGTTGTGTGGAACCGTGTCAGCGCTCGCATTCATCTTGCCAAAGGGTAAGCGTCGGCTGCTTCAATTTCGCGGACTCACACGGAAGATCAGGCGATGGCTGACATCGCATGTGGGTTGAGGCCCTTACCAATCATGAACCGACGGATCTGCTCCCACGTTTCGCACAGCTTTGCGCTGTGCAGCGCCTCCTCACCTGGATGGAATTGCTCCTCAACGCTATGAGGCGCGCTCCAGTCGCGGTTCATCGACTTCAAAGCGAACTCTGTAAAGATCGAGGAAAGTTCATAAAACTGCTGCGGGTAGACCTCGCGAAGGCTTTGCACGCGCTCGTTGATGGCGGCAATGTCCATTGCGAACGTAAGCAGCACGTCGGCCCGTGTCTGGTGTTCGGCGGGTTGCACTCCTAGCTTCTTAAGCATCTGAACGAACATGGGAAAGTCCCTGTTCTCGACCCAGCCATCCGGTGGCGGCGACTCCAGCAACACCGAGGTGAACGCTCTACTTACGCCAAGAAATGAAGCGCGACTCGCCTCCCTAACCAGAAGGTTGCGAATCTTCTTCGCCGTGTAGAGGTTAGCGGGACTAACATTTCCAAACATTAGCCGGTACAAGGGATCGTCGGCTTGGCCTCTCCCTTGCAAGAACGCGGACAGCATTTGAAATTCGGGCGCGCGCAGACCCGAACCGCACTGATCCACCTGCAGGGGTCCCGTTCCGCTGAATCTAAAATCCGGCGATAGGAATCGCCGCACCCCGGTTTTCCAGTGGACGTCCTCGCCTTCCTGGTAGTTCCATAGAAACATCAGCTGGAGTTCGGGATCTTCGGTGCCGGCGTGGCGGCGATAGGTTTGCCCTAACCATTTTTGGAAAGTCGGCAGATTCTCGCCTTCCAAGCTGAAGTAGTGATCCTCCTGCGCGTACCACGCGACGCAGTCGCGCTTTAGATCTTCAATCAAGAGAAGACCAGTGCGGACATCGCCGCTAAAGGCCACGTAGGCGTTCTTCCAAAGCTTGTGCAGCTTGCGAACGCAATTGAAGTAACGTGGAGTCCTTGTCTTGTCTTTGAAAGGAAATGTCACTTGCACATCGGCAATGCAGGTGGCTCCGTTGAAAGCGTTTGCAGCTACGACCCAAGTCATCAAACCAATATAGCAAATGCGAAATCGACGTCCAGCTAAGTGAGCTTGCCTTAGCTAAGGCGCTTGTCGAGTTCAGCCGTGAAGTCGCCGCCGCCACTTACATCTCGTGGGTTGCCAATGTTGCTCATCGGGTTCCTTCGGTAAGGAGCATTTGTCCGGTGCCACGCGCAACGCGACCGCTCCTTGAGCTGTCTGCCGCTCGCGGCCGATGCCTGCCTCTCGCTCTAGGCTCCCACGCAGCGATAGCGGTCGATCAGCCTGGCTAGAAAGAGTGTCCGGAAGCTAGCGCTCTGCGGTCGTTCCCGCAGTCCACGCCTGGCAACCGTGCGGGACGTCGCAGCGGTGCCCGAAGCGGACCGTTCCGGCTATAACGCTTTCAAGCGCCACTAAGTCTGCCTCGAGGCTAAATCTGATGCGTATATCGCTGATCGGAACTGTCCACGCCGAAAATGGACGCGCCAACTTGGCGGAATTGCAGACGATCCTTGAACGCCTTCAACCGGACGTCATCTTTGCTGAAATTCCCACTGCCAATCTTGCTGACTATCTCGACGGCTCTCACGGCAATCTCGAGTCTGCTGCCGTTGCCCTTTACCGCGAGCGCCGCCCAGTCAACGTTGTGCCTGTGGACTTGCACAAACCAAGCGACAAGTTCTTTAGAGAATCTGAGGAGATGTTCAAGAAGGTCGAAAGGACGAGCCCTGAATATCGCCGTCTGATAGACCAAAACAGCTTCGACACGCGAGATCACGGTTTTCCATACCTCAACAGCGATTGCTGCGCCCAAGCATGGGCAGCCATGTACGACGAGGCGCGTGCAACCGTCGAATGGATCGGCGACGCCAGATTGCGACAGATCTACTCTCTATGGAGCGAGACAAATGACCGTCGCGAGACAGGAATGCTAGAGAACATTGGTGGCTATTGCATCCGCGGTGCACTCTCTCATGGAGTGCTTCTCATTGGTGCTGGACACAGGAAAGCCATGGTGGAGAAGGTGCAGCAGCAACGAGACATCGGTGCACCAGGAGTTTCATGGAAACTTGAAAGCCCTCTGGACTAGATGGCGTGAGGAAATGTCCGCTGGCCGAGCTCGGACGCCGCACTGCAGAGTTAGCCGCCCTTCCGCCACCCAATCACGACCGCGGCTCTAGTGCGCGAGACGTTGATGATCTGAAAATGGCGCTAGGTGGCGTGAACCGCGGGTTGGGAATTATTCCCCAAACAATTCGGCGATGGCACGAGAAATGGCGTCGAGTGGCGTTGCGGCGATCTGCTTCGCCGAGGCATCCCAGCCGCTTTGGATGCCGATCGCTGCATAGTCGAAGGTCTGCGTTGCCTGATCCTGCCAGATCCCGAACACCGGGCCGCCACTCATGCCGTCAATGTTCGCCAGGCCGGATGATGTCCACCCTGGAAGGTGAATGGAGCCATAGTGCCGCTTGAGCTCATGGCGAAGTGCAGGAGAGACGCTTTGATCATGAAGCCCGAAGGCGGGTATCACGCACAGATTTTGATGTAGACGATTGGCCTTGATGCTCGTTGTCTCGACTGGAACTCCAGTCACGTAGAGGTGTGCGCAGGGGGTCCTGGAGAGCCTCCGAAAGTCGACGCCGAGTTCAAGCGGGACGATACCGTTGGCAGCGAGGGCGAGACGATGAAAGTCAGCGAGGGGAGCGCACGCGAGATCGAGCCCGCTGGGATCTTTGGGGTCGTATATGGTCAACCAGTCGTCCGACCGAGTGTCTATTGGGAGCGTGCGGTCGTGGGGGCCCCCGGCAAACGCGTCATTTAGATCGCAACCCCGAATGATCGCGCCCTTGTCCACTGCTTCTTTCCAGTTTGCGATGTTGTGACCGGCGGTCAACAGGAACCAACGCTCGCCGGCGGCAAACACGAATGCGGAATAGCTGGCAGTCAACGGCTCGCCCGTTGGCCATTTGCCGTAGACGATGATGCTCACGAAGTGACGGCCAAAAAGCTTGGTCAACCCGATGTCATCGTCGGCGTGAAGCAGTTGCATGGAGTGCATGCCGATCATCATCGCGCTCACGTGGCTTTAAGCCTATCGGGTCCGATCAAGGACTGAACAGCCGGGCCGCCTTTCCCTGCTCGCAGCAAGAGGGTTCATGCTCAACCTGGGGACTGTCCGAACTTCAGCGTGCTTCGCGACAGGGAATACGAAGACCATCGACCAATGCCTGCGCTGCTTCCAAGAGGGCGTCCATGGGCGGCATCTTCGAATAGCCGAGCATCGCTTCACCGACAGCAGGGTATTCGAACACTTTGCCGGAGTAGTACTCGTCGGCAAGGTGGATCGCTTGACGCTGCGCAGGCGTGAGCGACACCATCGCAGCCAAGCTTTCTGCAAGCGCCTTGTCAAGCAACGAACTCAGCCGGTGGCCGCCATCTGAAAGGGCAAGCATCGTAGGGCCGCCGATTGAGATGAATGCCCTAAGCGAAAGCTCAATGGAATGGCAAGTGAGATACGGTCGCACAGGATCGAAGGGCACTTGCGGCGGAGGCAATGATGCCGCAGCTTCAAGGAACGAGGCGGCATACATGTGCAGCCCCAGCGGTCCCATGCGTTCTGTGATTCCAATGATCGAGATGCTCTCGATCATTGCGAATTGCTTTGATCGTGATGGGGTTCGCTTCTTCGGGACTTGAGCCATAGCTGGGCGATTCTGACCTACGCGGCAGACCAACGTCGGCTCAGCGTGTCACAATCCTGCCGTCCGCAACAGCCGATCAACGCCCAATGGCAACCGAGGCCGCGCCCACACCGGCGCCAGACGACGCAGATCGCCGCTATTGGCAATGCATGACCGAGTTGAAATACCGGCTTGCCGCCTGTGACCGGCTCTACGATCAGACGAGGGGCATCAAACAGGCCAATCCGACTGGCGAGTGGATGTTCGCGTGGGAACAGATCGCCCTACACCTGCGCAAGTGTATGGAGTTGGTCGTGTTTGGCAGCTTGGTCGCACACCGCGACGCCTACGCCGCGATTCATCCGGACTATGCACAGCATTGGAAGGCCCACAAGATCCTCGACAAGCTTGCGAAGGCGAACCCGAATTTCTTTCCGACGCCAACGAAAATAACGAACACCGCGCCGGGCGCACATCACCTCACCGAGCCAGATCGTCCCCGACTAACTGTGGACGATGTCATCTTCCTTTTCGACCGGGCCAGCGATCTTATCCATGTTTTCCAGCCGTTTCAGAACGACGGGGCGGTCACGGTCGATCTGAAGTACACGCCTCACGAATGGACGCAGCGCATTTGGAATCTGCTCGAAGAGCACTATGTGATGTTGCTGGGCGGCAGGCAGATGTTGCTCGTGCAAATGGCAGCCCCACCCCACGGCAGGGTCAAGGTAATGCGGGCGGAGCCTGATGAATCAGCTTCATCGTTCTGATTGGAGGTCGCAGTTCAGCGCTTGGTGACGGTGTCCATGATGGCGGCTCCGTTGATGGCGAGGCGGAATTGCCTCGCCGCCAACGGTGGCGGCAACCGGGTCATGGCATGCCCATGGGGTGCGCGAAGCGCCGCGAGAGCGGTTTAGTCCTCCAGTCTTGAGCAGACCTTGCAAGCGACCTCGCATGCTTCTTCCGCTACTCACGCTAAAGCGGTCGTGAGGCCCTGACGTCTCCAACTTCCGCAACCAGTCTGGAGCAGAACACGTCAGCTCTCTGGTCAATTCAGTGCAACGCCTCTCGCACAGTCTGAAGCGCATCAGTCACTGTCCGCATACGCCGCACCATCTCTGAATTGACTACCTCCAACAAAGCCCGCAACTCGCTTGGTCGAACGAAGAACTCCTCGAAGTCGTGCCGGTAGATCGGCGTCAAAAAGTTCTCGACGCAGCTATATGCGCAATGCGCTGCGCGCAGGTTGTTGAACTCGTCTTCGACAGCCATCAAGGCGCTGCCTATCGCCCTGTTCTTGGCTGATTTGCGCGGTGTTGCCAGTCGGCGTTTGACCGCCTTGAGCCTTGCGCGCTTGGATTTGGAATCGCTGGATGCACTCGCGGGTGCTTGAACTGATTTGGCCATGTTGGCCTCCCTGAACTTCCGGTTTGCAAAAACCGCCACATCCGCTTCCAAACGGGGGTGGCGGCTCGAACGGGTTGGAAGACCGGGGAAGTTCTTACGAAAAAACCGGCAGGACTCGCGTCCTCCCGCTCGAACCGCCAAAACTGGAGCACGAGCGAGGAAGCCGCAGGTCCAAAGACAACTGCGGCTTCCGCCGTAACAACTTCATAGCGGGCTTCCAAACCCGATCGCGCCCTTTTTCGACGCGACTTGCGCAGTATGCCAGCCCTATTGCTGTACCCGGAGCCTTTCACGCTCCGGCCACTACGATCACTGAACAGCTCGGTCGACGACAAGCCTCCGCCGATGAACAGACCCTCGGCGCGCGTTGCGTTTTTCACCATTTGATCAAGCTGCACCGCAGCAAATGATCAATCGATGATCCGGGACAACCCGCACCTGCAGGCGGGTGTCGGTCCCGACTTCATACAAATCAATCACTTAGCCGCGCTGGCACGGCCGTTGCCCCTTATTGCACGGGCGGCGCGGTTGCTGCCCGACAAGTGATGGATTGAACAAGTGAAGCCTTCCACCCAGCCCCGCGGCCCGCAAGGTGCCGGCGAAATGACAGGACAGCCCTGCTTCGTGCGTGTCACCGGCACGCAGGACGCGCGCTTCGTCGAATTCGAGTTCGCCATCGGCGATCCGGAGCTGGCGGTGGAACTCGTCATGCAGTTCGACCAGTTCCGCGAGTTCTGCGCGCGCCACGCAGTCAGCCACCTGACGCCCGAGGAGGGCGCACGGATCGACTACGAGCGCATGAAGTGGCGCTACGGCGCGCCGGGCATCGACCACTGACCCCCAAGGAGACCCTCGTGCAAGTCGACATCAAGACCTCCGACATCCGGCCGATCCGGCAGACCTTCTCGCACGTGGCGCGACGGCTGGGCGACAAGCCCGCCTCGCGCTACCAGGAGGCTACGCTGGACATGCAGCCCACGGCCAACTTCCACTACCGGCCGCTGTGGCAGCCCGAGTTCGAGCTCTACGACAAGCGCCGGACCGCCATCGAAATGGCCGACTGGTACAGCTTCAAGGACCCGCGCCACTACTACTACGGCGTCTACACCATGGCGCGTGCCCGCCAGCAGGAGGGCGCCGACCGGCAGTTCGAGTTCGCGGAGAAGCGCAGCCTTCTTGCACAGGCCGACCCGCAACTGCGCGAATCGCTGCAGCAGGTGATGGTGCCGCTGCGCCACTACGAGTGGGGCGCCAACATGAACATGAGCTATTGCTGCGGCTATGGCTACGGCACGGCGGTCACGCAGGCTTTCATCTTCGCTGCGATGGACCGGCTCGGCATTGCGCAGTACATGTCGCGCATCGGCCTGCAGGTGGACGGCAACACGGGCGCTGCTCTTGAAGCGGGCAAGCAGGCATGGCTGCAGCATCCGGCCTGGCAGGGCGTGCGGCGCGTGATGGAGAAGCTCTTCGTCACCAAGGACTGGTTCGAGGTCTTCGTTGCGCAGAGCCTGGTGTTCGACGGGCTGATGTACCCGCTGATCCACCGCCGCTATGTGAACGCGCACAGTGCCGCCAGCGGCCACGCGCTCGCGATGCTGACCGAGTTTCCCAACGAATGGTTCGACGAGACCGCGCGCTGGGTCGACGCGACGGTGAAGACCGCGGTCGACGAATCCCCGGCCAACGCCGCAGAGCTCTCGCGCTGGTACGTGCAGTGGCGTGACCAGATCGCGCAGGCACTGGAGCCGCTGGCTGCGCTCGCGCTGCACGACACCGGCGCCGGCGTGCTCGAAAGCCTCGTGACCGAACTCGATGCGCGCGCCGCGCGCCTCGGCATCCAGCAGTGAACCGAAACCAAGGAGACCCCATGACCACCGCCACCGCAGCCGCAAGCCGCCCGCCCGTGTTCATCGCATTGCAGTCCAGCGAGACCGCGCGCGCCATCGTCGAGGCCATCGTCGAAGACAACCCCGAGGCCACGGTCAATGACTATCCGGCGATGGTCAAGATCGACGCGCCGGGGCGACTCGTGATCCGGCGCGAATCGGTTGAAGACCGTGTGGGCCGCCCGTGGAGCATGCAGGAGATCCACCTGAGCCTCATATCCCTCTCTGGAAACATCGACGAGAGCGACGACGAGTTCACATTGCACTGGGGTGCCTGAGCCCAGCAACCGAATCGAGGAACAAGCCATGACACAAGCAAACAGCACCCCGCGCTCCAAGCCCCGCCTCGGCCTGAAGGAACGCTACGCGATGATGACCCGCGGCCTCGGCTGGGACACCACCTACGAGTCGATGGACGACGTGTTTCCCTTCGACAAGTTCGAAGGCATCAAGATCCATGACTGGGACAAGTGGGAAGACCCCTTCCGCCTCACCATGGACGCCTACTGGAAGTTCCAGGGCGAGAAGGAAAAGAAGCTCTACGCGATCATCGACGCCTTCCAGCAGAACAACGGGCAGTTCAACGTCAGCGATCCGCGCTACCTGAACACGCTCAAGCTGTTCCTCTCCGGCGTGTCGCCGCTCGAATACGCGGCACATCGCGGCTACGCAATGGCGGGCCGGTCGTTCCGTGGCGTCGGCGCGCGTGTGGCCTGCCAGATGCAGTCCATCGACGAGCTGCGCCATGCGCAGACGCAGTTCCACACCATCAGCCACTTCAACAAGTTCTTCAACGGCCTGCATGATCCGCAGCACATGCACGACCGCGTGTGGTACCTCTCGGTACCCAAGAGCTACTTCGAGGATGCGATGAGCGCAGGGCCGTTCGAGTTCGTCACCGCGATCTCGTTCTCCTTCGAATACGTGCTGACCAACCTGCTGTTCATGCCCTTCATGAGCGGCGCGGCCTACAACGGTGACATGGCGACCGTGACCTTCGGCTTCTCGGCGCAGAGCGACGAGTCGCGCCACATGACGCTGGGGTTGGAAGTGGTGAAGTTTCTTCTCGAGCAGGACCCGGACAACGTGCCGATCGTGCAGAAGTGGATCGACAAGTGGTTCTGGCGGGGCTACCGCCTGCTCACGCTGGTCTCGATGATGATGGACTACATGCTGCCCAAGCGCGTGATGAGCTGGTCCGAGGCCTGGGAGATGTACTTCGAGAAGAACGGTGGCGCACTGTTCCAGGATCTCGCGCGCTACGGCATCCGCATGCCCAAGTACCACGAGGTCGCGACGAAGGAAAAGAGCCGCCTCTCGCACGAAGCCTGGAGCGTCTTCAACAACTACGGCCACGCGGCCAACTTCAACGTGTGGGTCCCGCGCGCCGAGGAGATGGACTGGCTCTCGGAGAAGTACCCCGAGACCTTCGATCGCCTCTACCGCCCGCGCTTCGAGTGGCTCGCCGAGCAGGAGAAGGCCGGCAAGCGCTGGTTCAACAACACGCTGCCGATGCTGTGCCAGACCTGCCAGATCCCGATGTTCTTTACCGAGCCGGACGACCCGACCAAGATCTGCTACCGCGAGAGCACCTACCACGGCATGAAGCATCACTTCTGCTCGGACGGCTGCAAGGATGTGTTCGACGGCGAGCCCGAGAAGTACGTGCAGGCGTGGCTGCCGGTGCATCAGATCTACCAGGGCAACTGCTTCCCGGAAGGCACCGATCCGACAGTGGAGGGCTTCAACCCGCTCGCCGCGGTGCTGGACTACTACCACATCAACAACGGCGCCGACAACGGCGAGTTCAACAGCTCGCCCGACAAGGCGAACTGGGAGCGATGGACCGGGCAGGACTTGTCCTCATCGCAGGTGAAAGCCGCCTGAACCCGTAGCAATCGCGATTCATCACCGAGCCTGCAGCGCGCCGCGCGCGCTGCGTTGGCGGAGCTCATCCCGAAACAAGGAGACCGAAATGTCAGTCGTTGCACTCCAACCCGGCTACAGCGGCACCGTTGCCGACACCGAAGATCGCTTCCACGGCAATCGCCTGCTCTACATCGGCTGGGAAGACCACCTGCTGTTCTGCTCGCCGGTGTGCCTGCCGCTGCCGCCGTCGATGCCTTTTGGCGCGCTGCTCAGCGATGTACTGCCAGGTGTCTACGGAAGCCATCCCGACTTCGAGAAGATCGATTGGTCGAAGGCGCAGTGGTTCGATTCCGGCAAGCCCTTCACGCCCGATCCGGCGAAGTCGCTGGCCGACAACGGGCTCGGCCACAAGTCCGTGATCCGCTTCCGCGTGCCCGGCCTGAAGGGCATCAAGGGCTCGGCGAGCTGAGGCAGCAAGGGAGACGGCCATGAGCTTCCAGATCATGATCGAGCCGATCGGGCAGGGCATCGAGGCGCGTGACGGCCAGACGGTGCTCGACGCCTGCCTGCGAGCCGGCGTGTGGCTGCCGCATGCCTGCGGCCACGGCGTCTGCGGCACGTGCAAGGTGCAGGTGCTCGAAGGCGAGTGCGACCACGGTGATTCGTCCAACTTCGCGTTGATGGACTTCGAACGCGACGAAGGAAAGATCCTCGCCTGCTGCGCGATGGCGCAGGGCGACATCGTCATCGAGGCCGAGATCGACGAGGACCCCGATGCGCAGTTCCTGCAGCTCGAGGACTTCGAGGCCGAAGTCGCCGAGGCACGAATGCTCACACCCACCATCCGCGGCCTGTGGCTGCGCACGGAGCGGCCAGTGCCTTTCCAGGCGGGCCAGTACGTGATGCTGCACGTGCCGGGCGTGGAGAGCGCGCGCGCCTTCTCGATCGCCAATGCGCCGCAGGACGACCTGATCGAACTGCACATCCGTCGCGTGCCCAACGGCCGCGCGACCGGTTGGCTGCATGACGAACTCCAGCAAGGGCAGCGCGTGCGCTTCACGGCACCCAACGGCCGCTTCTTCGTGCGCAAGTCGGCCGCCGTGCCGATGATCTTCGTCGCTGGCGGCTCGGGGCTGTCGAGCCCGAAATCGATGGTGCTCGACCTGCTGGCCGAAGGCTGCGAGCTGCCGATCACGCTGATCCAGGGTGCGCGCAATCGCGAGGAGCTCTACTTCCACGAACTCTTCGAGGCGCTCGCGGACCGGCATCCGAACTTCACCTACCTGCCGGTGCTGTCCGACATCGCGCCGGAGGAAGACTGGCGCGGCGCGCGCGGCTTCGCTCACGAAGCGCTCAAGGCGCACTTCGCGAACGACTTCCGCGGCCACAAGGCCTACCTGTGCGGACCGCCGCCGATGACCGAGGCCTGCATCGCCACGCTGATGCAGGGCCGGCTCTTCGAGCGCGACATCTACACGGAGAAGTTCTTCACCGCTGCCGACGCCGCTTCGGCCGCGCCGCGCAGCCCTCTGTTCAAGGCCCTGTGATGACGACGACAAGCTTTTCCGTCGCGATCGGCAACACGCAGGAGCGCTACACCTGCCGGCCCGACCAGACCCTGCTCGGCGGCATGGAGCAGCTCGGCCGCAAGGGCATCCCGGTCGGTTGCCGTGGCGGCGGCTGCGGCGTGTGCAAGGTCCGCATCGAATCGGGCCGCGCGCGCTGCGAACGCATGAGCCGCTGCCACGTGACCGCCGACGAGGAAGCGCAGGGCTTCGTGCTGGCCTGCCGCGCCTATCCGCAAAGCGACCTGGAGCTGCGCGCCGCCCCGCGTATGGCCCGTTGCATCGAGCGCCATCTGGCGCAACCCCATCCCCACCCCTGAAACCCCACCAAGGAGACTCACCATGGCACTCACTGGCGTCCTTCGACCCGGCCACGTTCAACTTCGCGTGCTCGACATGGAAGCGGCACTGAAGCACTACCGCGATGTGCTCGGCCTCATCGAGACCGCGCGTGACGCGCAGGGCCGCATCTACCTCAAGGCCTGGGACGAGCATGACCACCACAGCGTCGTGCTGCGCGAGGCCGACACCGCCGGCATGGACTTCATGGGCTTCCGCGTCGATTCGAACGCGACGCTCGAAAAGCTCGCCGCCGACCTCAAGGCCAGCGGCCTCGCGACCGACATCGGCTGGGTCGAGGCCGGCGAGCATGTGCGCACCGGAAGGCGCTTCCGCTTCACGGTGCCCACGGGCCACGTGATGGAGCTCTATGCCGAGAAGGAGAAGGTCGGCAACGGCATGCCCTACGAGAACCCGGAGGTCTCGCCCGACGACCTCAAGGGCATGGCGCCGTCGCGCTTCGATCACTGTCTGCTGTACGGCGACGACCTCGACGGCACCGTGAAAGTGTTCACCGAGATCCTCGGCTTCGAACTGGCCGAGAAGGTGGTGGCCGGCCCCGAGAAGATGCTGATCGCGGCCTTCCTCACCTGCTCGACCAAGCCGCATGACATCGCGTTCATTCGTCATCCGGAAAAGAACAAGTTCCACCACGCGTCGTTCATGCTCGACAACTGGGGCGAGGTGCTGAAGGCGGCCGACATCATCACCAAGAAGCGCGTGTCGCTCGACATCGGCCCGACGCGCCACGGCATTACGCGCGGCGAGACGATCTACTTCTTCGATCCGAGCGGCAATCGCAACGAGGTCTTCTCCGGCGGCTACATCTACTACCCGGACAAGCCGGCGCTGGTGTGGACCGACGACGAACTCGGGCGCGCGATCTTCTATCACGACCGCAAGCTCAACGAGAACTTCCTCTCGGTGCTGACCTGAGGGCGCGGCCATGAAGCAGTACATGAACTTCATCGGCGGCGAGTTCGTTGCCACCGGCAAGACCTTCGAGAACCGCGCGCCGGTGGACAACCGCGTGCTCGGCCTCGTGCACGAGGCCGGTGCCGACGAAGTCGACGCGGCGGTACGCGCAGCACGCAACGCACTCCACGGGGAGTGGGGCCGCATGACGGTCACGCGCCGCGTCGAGCTGCTGCACGCGGTGGCCGACGAGATCAACCGGCGATTCGACGACTTCCTGCAAGCCGAGATGGCCGACACCGGCAAGCCGCATGCGCTTGCGTCGCACGTGGACATCCCGCGTGGCGCGGCCAACTTCAAGGTGTTTGCCGACATCGTGAAGAACGTGCCCACGGAGAGCTTCGAGATGGCGACGCCGGATGGCGGCCAGGCGCTCAACTACGCGATCCGCTCGCCCGTGGGCGTGATCGGCGTCGTGTGCCCGTGGAACCTGCCGCTGCTGCTGATGACCTGGAAGGTCGGCCCGGCACTGGCCTGCGGCAACACCGTGGTGGTCAAGCCCTCGGAAGAGACGCCGGCCACGGCCACGTTGCTCGGCGAGGTGATGAACGCTGTCGGCATCCCGCCCGGCGTCTACAACGTGGTGCATGGCTTCGGGCCGGATTCGGCCGGTGAATTCCTCACGCGGCATCCGGGCGTGAACGGCATCACCTTCACCGGTGAGACGCGCACTGGCGAGGCGATCATGGCCGCGGCGGCCAAGGGCGTGCGGCCGGTGTCCTTCGAGCTCGGCGGCAAGAACGCCGGCATCGTGTTTGCCGATGCCGACTTCGACAAGGCGGTGGCCGGCATCACGCGATCGGCCTTCGAGAACTGCGGGCAGGTGTGCCTCGGCACCGAGCGTGTGTATGTGGAGCGGCCGATCTTCGATCGCTTCGTTGCCGCGCTCAAGGAGAAGGCCGAGGCGCTCAAGCCCGGCCCTTCGGAAGAAGCCGGCGTGAGCATTGGCCCGCTGATCTCTCAGGAGCACAGGCAGAAGGTGCTGTCGTACTACGAGAAGGCAGTACGCGAAGGCGCGACCGTGGTCACCGGCGGTGGCGTGCCGACGATGAAGGGCGCACTGGCGGAAGGCCATTGGGTGCAGCCGACCATCTGGACGGGCCTGCCCGAGACGGCGGCGGTGATCCGCGAGGAGATCTTCGGCCCGTGCTGCCACATCGCGCCTTTCGACACGGAGGAAGAGGCGATCGCGCTCGCCAACGCGACGGACTACGGCCTCGCCACCACCGTGTGGACGCAGAACCTCGGCCGCGCGCACCGCGTCGCAAAGCAGGTCGAGGTGGGCATCTGCTGGATCAACAGCTGGTTCCTGCGTGACCTGCGAACGGCCTTCGGCGGCGCCAAGGCCTCGGGCATTGGGCGCGAGGGCGGTGTGCATTCGCTCGAGTTCTATACCGAGCTGCGCAACGTCTGCATCAAGCTCTGAGGTGGCCACGATGAGCAATCCCGAGATTGCGCGCAGCGTGCGCACCGGCGCCTTCGATACCAACGTGCACGACGTGGGCGACGGCGCGCCGGTGCTCTTCATCCACGGTTCGGGCCCCGGCGTGAGCGCGTGGGCCAACTGGCGGCTGGTATTGCCCGAGCTTGCGAAGACGCGGCGCGTGATTGCGCCCGACATGGCAGGGTTCGGCTTTACCGAGCGCGTACCCGGTGCGGTCTACACGATGGACGCGTGGGTGCAGCAGGCGCTCGACCTGCTCGACGCACTGGACATCGAGCGCACCGATCTCGTCGGCAACTCGTTCGGGGGTGCGTTGTCGCTGGCACTGGCGATCCGCGCACCGCATCGCGTACGGCGACTGGTGCTGATGGGCAGCGTGGGCGTGCCGTTCGCGATCACACCCGGACTCGACGCGGTCTGGGGCTACACGCCTTCGTTCGAGAACATGCGCCGCATCATGGATGTGTTCGCCTTCGATCGAACGCTGGTCACGGACGAACTCGCGCAGCTGCGCTACGAAGCCAGCATCCGCCCCGGCTTCCAGGAGAGCTTTGCCGCGATGTTCCCCGCGCCGCGCCAGCGTTGGGTCGACGCCATGGCAAGCCCCGAGGCTGCGATCCGCGCGCTGCCGCACGAGACGTTGCTGATCCATGGCCGCGAAGACGAAGTGATCCCGCTCGCGACCTCGCTCACGCTCTCGCGGTGGATTCAACGCAGCCAGCTCCACGTGTTCGGCCGGTGCGGCCACTGGACGCAGATCGAGCACAGCGCGCGCTTCGTGCGGCTGGTGCGCGACTTCCTGGCCGAAGACCTTTGATTCATCGCAATGGAAAGAACCATGGACTCCCAACTCATCGAGAAGCTCGGCGACGAGCTCTACGCCGCGCTGCGCGACCGCCAGGTCGTGGAGCCGCTGACCAATCGCCATGAAGGCATTGGCATCGAAGACGCCTATCGTGTGCAGCAACGGATGATCGCGCGCCGCCTCGATGCCGGCGAGCGCATCGTCGGCAAGAAGATCGGCGTCACCTCGCGCGCCGTGATGAACATGCTGGGCGTGTACCAGCCCGACTTCGGCTACCTGCTCGACGGCATGGTGGTGAACGAGGGTGAATCCATCGACACGCGCACGCTGATCCAGCCCAAGGCGGAGGGCGAGATCGCCTTCCTGCTCAAGCGCGACCTGATGGGGCCCGGCATCGGCAATGCCGACGTGCTCGCGGCCACCGAATGCGTGATGCCGTGTTTCGAGATCGTCGATTCGCGCATCCGCGACTGGAAGATCAAGATCGCGGACACCGTGGCCGACAACGCATCGTGCGGCGTGTTCGTGCTCGGCGACAGTGCGGTCGACCCGCGCCGCATCGATCTCGTGACCTGCGGCATGGTGCTGGAGAAGAACGGCGAGATCGTCGCCACCGGTGCCGGCGCGGCCGCGCTCGGCTCGCCCGTCAATGCCGTGGCATGGCTCGCGAACACGCTCGGCAAGCTGGGCATCGGCCTGAAGGCCGGCGAAGTCGTGCTCTCGGGTGCGCTCGCGGCGATGTTCCCTGCCGCGGCGGGCGACAACTTCCGCGTTTCGATCGGCGGCCTTGGCGGCTGCTCGGTCCGTTTCCACTGAGAAGGACTCACCCATGAGCAAGAAGATCAAGTGCGCCCTGATCGGGCCCGGCAACATCGGCACGGACCTGCTGGCGAAGCTGCAGCGCAGTCCGGTGCTGGAGCCTGTGTGGATGGTGGGCATCGACCCCGAATCCGACGGCCTGAAGCGCGCCCGCGAGATGGGCCTGAAGACCACCGCCGATGGCGTTGACGGCCTGCTGCCGCACGTGGAGGCCGACGAAATCCGCATCGCCTTCGATGCGACCAGCGCCTATGTGCATGCCGAGAACAGCGCCAAGCTGAATGCGCTCGGCGTGCTGATGATCGACCTCACGCCGGCGGCCATCGGGCCGTTCTGCGTGCCGCCGGTCAACCTGCGCGACCAGCTCGCGGGCGAGCGACCGATGAACGTCAACATGGTCACCTGCGGTGGACAGGCCACCATCCCGATGGTGGCTGCCGTCTCGCGGGTGCAGAAGGTGGCGTACGGCGAGATCGTCGCCACCGTGTCGAGCCGCTCGGTCGGGCCCGGTACGCGTCGCAACATTGACGAGTTCACGCGCACCACGGCCGGCGCGGTCGAGCGTGTCGGTGGCGCCGCGGTGGGCAAGGCGATCATCATCATCAACCCCGCGGAGCCGCCGCTGATCATGCGCGACACCGTGCATTGCCTGACGGAAGACGAGCCGGACCAGGAAGCGATCACGGCCTCGGTGCATCGCATGATTGCCGAAGTGCGGCGCTACGTGCCGGGCTACAAGCTGGTGAACGGCCCCGTGTTCGACGGCAAGCGCGTTTCCATCTACCTCGAGGTCGAAGGCCTGGGCGACTACCTCCCCAAGTACGCCGGCAACCTCGACATCATGACCGCCGCCGCTGCACGAACGGCGGAGATGTTCGCCGAATCCATGCTGGCCAGCGACGCGCAGGCCGAAGCCGTCACCGCATAGGAGCACTCCATGGCACTCGAAGGAAGACACGTCACTCTCCACGACATGACGCTGCGCGACGGCATGCATCCCAAGCGCCACCGCATGTCGCTCGAACAGATGAGCGACATCGCGACCGGCCTCGATGCAGCGGGTGTGCCGCTGATCGAAGTCACGCACGGTGACGGCCTCGGCGGCAGTTCGGTCAACTACGGCTTTCCGGCGCACAGCGACGAGCAGTACCTCTGTGCGGTGATTCCGCGCATGAAGAAGGCGAAGGTGTCCGCGCTGCTGATCCCCGGCATCGGCACGGTCGACCACCTGCGCATGGCCCATGGAGTCGGGGTGCACACGATCCGTGTCGCGACGCACTGCACCGAGGCCGACGTGTCGGAGCAGCACATCACCATGGCGCGCA
Organism: Variovorax sp. Sphag1AA; assembly: GCF_014192575.1. Taxonomy (GTDB): domain Bacteria; phylum Pseudomonadota; class Gammaproteobacteria; order Burkholderiales; family Burkholderiaceae_C; genus Variovorax. The sequence continues at coordinate 127,732 of NZ_JACHYC010000010.1, forward strand.
AGCTCGACATGGACACGGTCGGCTTCCTGATGATGGCCCACATGGCCACTCCCCAGAAGCTGGTGGAACAGGCCCTGCTGATGGAAGGCTATGGCGCGAACTGCATCTACGTGACTGATTCGGCGGGCTACATGCTGCCGGACGACGTGAAGGCGCGCATCGCAGCAGTGCGCGCTGTACTCAAGCCCGAGACGGAACTGGGCTTCCACGGCCACCACAACCTCGCCATGGGCGTGGCGAACTCGGTTGCAGCCGTCGAGGCGGGCGCGAATCGCATCGATGCGGCTGCGGCCGGCCTGGGCGCGGGCGCGGGCAACACGCCGCTCGAAGTCTTCGTTGCAGTGTGCGACCGCATGGGCATTGCAACCGGCGTCGACGTCTTTGCGATTCAGGACGTGGCCGAAGACCGCGTGGTGCCGATCATGGATCAGCCCATCCGCGTCGACCGCGATTCCCTCACGCTCGGCTATGCGGGCGTGTATTCGAGCTTCCTGCTGTTCGCAAGGCGCGCCGAGCAGAAGTGGGGCGTTCCCGCGCGGGAAATCCTCGTCGAGCTGGGCCGCCGCGGCATGGTCGGCGGGCAGGAAGACATGATCGAAGACACGGCCATCACCCTGGCCCGCACGCGCACTGCGCAGCAGGAGGTACACGCATGAAACTCGACGCACAAACCATTGCTGGCCTCGCCGCGCATCTCGAATCCTGCGAGCTCGAAGCGCGCGACACGCCGAAGATCACCGACGAGCATCCGCAGATGGATTGGGACGACGCCTACGCCATTCAGGATGCGATCCGGCGGCGCAAGACCGATCGCGGCCATCGCATCATCGGGCTGAAGGCCGGGTTGACCTCGCACGCCAAGATGAAGCAGATGGGCGTCGAGACGCCGGTCTTCGGCTTCCTGGCAGACAACTTTGCAGTGCCCGAGGGCGGAGAGTGCCGCGTGAGCGAACTCATTCATCCCAAGGTCGAGCCGGAGATTGCCTTCGTCACGCGACGCGCATTGAAAGGGCCCGGCTGCCACATCGGCGCGGTGCTCGCGGCCACGGACTTCGTGCTGCCGGGCATCGAGGTCATCGACAGCCGCTACCGCGACTTCAAGTTCGACCTGAAGAGCGTCGTGGCGGACAACACCTCTGCGGCGCGCTTCGTCGTCGGTGGCCGTGCGATACCGGCCTCGGAAGTCGACCTGCGCACCATCGGCATCGTGCTGGAGAAGAACGGCGAGCCCGTGGCTTTCGGGGCGGGCGCGGCGGTGCTGGGCCATCCGGCGGCAGCGATCGCGATGCTGGCCAATCACCTCGGCGCGCGTGGCGAAGAGATTCCGGCGGGCACGCTGATCCTCTCGGGCGGCATCACGGAGGCTGTGGCCGTTGCGGCGGGCGATTCCGTCACGCTGCGCGTGCAGGGCATGGGCAGTGTCGGGCTGCGCTTCGTGGAATGAGGAGGACACCATGCCATTCGCACAGATCTACCTCATCGAAGGACGGACGGAGGAGCAGAAGCGCGCGTTGATCGAGAAGGTCACCGAGGCCATCGTCGAGGCCGTCGGAGCGCCCAAGGCCAACGTGCGCGTGTGGCTGCACGACGTGCCCAAGGAGAACTGGGGCATCGCGGGCGTGAGTGCGAAGGATCTAGGACGCTAGAACGTCCCGCAGCGCGGAGCATCACTCCTGCGGTGCGTCGTGGTACGAAATCCGTCCGGAGGGCAGGAAGAACAGCGCAATGACTGCACCGCCCTTCGCTTCCGGATAGTGTTGACTGCCAGGTGATGGAGCGGTCCAGCCGCTGGAGCACCAGCCGTTCGGGCCATTCAAGGCTGCCCCGGGATTCAGCGGCACGACCATGTTGAACTCGCCGTAAGGGTGCCCGTGGTATTGCCCGCGGAACCGGTGATCGGCGTGGCCTTGGCTGTTCCCGGTGCTGTCCATGTACACGGCGGTGATGCTGAAGTGGCGCGTGCGCTCGGAGGGCTCCGCGATGCGACTGCGGCGGTATGTCGGGCCGTCGATCTCGATGTTCGCCGCCCAGCCGTCGTTGACGCCGTTCTTGATCAGGTGAGCGAGGGTCTGGTAGAGCTCGCTCTCGGGCCCGTACTTCCGGTTCAGCCAGCGCTCGACCTCGGTGCCGGTGGTCATGTCCTTCACTTCCTCGAGGAAGGGAATGCATCGCTCGATCAGCGCTTCACGGTCTTCGATGAGGGTTTCGACTGTCATTTCGCGTCTCCTGAAAGGGATGGACGTGATCTTCGGCAAACATCGAGTTGAATGGAACTGATGTCTTTGCAATCTCATAATGCACGCCATTCACGTCACGGAGATACACCATGAGCATCGGGCGCACGGACCTGAATCTGTTGAAGGTGTTCGAGGCGGTCTATGAAGAGCGCAATCTGCTGCTTGCAGGCAAGCGCCTTCATCTCACGCAATCGGCAGTGAGCCATGCATTGAGGAGGCTGCGTGAACTCGTGGGCGACGAACTCTTCATGCGCACGGGCAAGGGCATGGTGCCGACCGGCCGTGCAACGGCAATGGCGCCGATGCTGCGCGAATCCCTGCGCCGGATCGAGGACGCACTCGGTGTCGAGCCCTTTTCGCCCGAAAGGTCGACGCGGCGTTTCGTCATCGCCGCGAACGATCACGTCACCGTCGTGCTCGTTGCGCCGTTGTCCCGTGAGTTGCAAAAGGTCGCGCCGGGTATCGACCTCGTCATCCGGCCATCGACGCGTCTGGACCTCGCCGAGCAGATCGACCTCGGGCGCATCGACCTTGCGATCGGAATCTTTTCGCAGATTCCGCCCCGCCTGAACTCGAGAACGCTGATGTCACAAGGGGAGGCCATCCTGATGCGCAAGGGACATCCGGCCTCCCGCCGCAAGCTCACGCGCGCCGACCTGACGAAGTACCCGCTCGTCACCCTCTCCGTTGGCGGGCAGGAGGAGGGTGCGGTCGGTGGATTCATCGTTGAACGGGGGCTCGCGCGCCAGTCGGAGATGTTCGACCGGCATGCACTGGAAGAGGCGCTCCACGCGTCAGGAGAGGCGCCCCGGCTGCGAATGACCGTCCCGCACTCGCTCGCCATTCCGGCGCTGCTTCGGGACACGCAGATGCTCTCCATCGTGCCCGCGTCCCTGGCCGTCGCGCTGACGAAGAGCGGAGAGCTGGTTCGGCGGCAGCCGCCGTACGAAGCCGGAACGTCGAGCATGCGCGCGGTCTGGCATGGTCGCGACGAACACGATGTGGGCCACGTCTGGCTGCGCGAGATGATCGCGCAGACGGCCAGGGATGCTGAAAAGGCGCTGGCCTAGGCAAGCAGGATTCGGCTTCGACCCGTCCGGTTCGCGGCAGTTAGTGGATAGTGCGCGGGCGGTTGCGTCTCTAGACTCGCCGCCACAAGAACAGCAGCGTTCATTGAAATGCTACGAGAACGATCGAGGCAAGCCGAGGCGCCGCACTTCCCCACGCCAAACGGATTCCAGAGCGCGCCGCCCGTCTATGCGAGATGCGTGCTGGATTGCTTGAGCGGAAGAGGTATTGCGCCTTCGGCATTGCTCGCGGATGCGGGCCTCGCGTGGCAGGACCTCTCGGAGGGACGAGCCATGGACCTCGTCGTGTTCCGCCGCTTCATCGCGCAGGCGATCCAATGCAGCGGAGAGCCGGCGCTCGGGCTCCTGGCCGGCCTGATGCTCCAGCCCTATCACAGCCAGGTGGGCATCGCGGCGGTGACCAGCCGTGACGTGGGCCACGGCCTTCAGTTCATGAGCCGGCACGGCCGGTTGCTCTTCGGGCGAGTGGACTTCCACCTGGAAGCCGGTCCGCGCTGGAGCATCTTCAAAGTCAGGCCGACGAGGCCGCTGCACGAGGTGCAAGACTTCGTCACCCAGTTCATCGTCGGCGCCCACTGGCGGTTGCTCGAAGCGATGCTCGGGCGTCCCGCGGATGAACTGGTCGTCTGCTTGCCGCATGCACGCCCTGCCGGCGGCGATCTCACCTATCAGCGGTACTTGCGCAATGTCGAGTTCGATCACGAGCATCTGGCATTCGCCATGCCGGCCGAGCTGTTGCGGGTGCCTTGCGTCTCCGCAAACGCGAAGGAGTTTCTCGACGCGGCGCGCGCTTGCCAGCAGACGGAAGCCGAACTGGCGCAAGGGCAGTTCGCGCATCGTGTGCGACGCGCGCTGGTGGAGCGGTTGACGAAGGACCCGGGCTCTCGCGAGCTGGCCTCGGACCTGGGCATCTCGGTGCAGACGATGGCGCGTCGACTGGCCGAAAGCGGAACCACCTACTCCGACCTGAAGGAGCAACTGCGCAAGTCGCAGGCAACCTGGTACCTGCAGAACACGGACCTTCCGATCGAGGCCATTGCTTCGCAGCTCGGCTACGCGGAGCTCACGAGCTTCAGCCGCGCCTTCAAGCGCTGGCACTGTGTCTCGCCGAGGGCAATGCGGCAGAGCCTTCGGAGTGGCGCGGAGGACGCAGCCTAGCGGGCCAACCCGCTTCGGCGCGTCAAGCGTCGTCGCCTCAGAAGGCGTGCCGGATACCCAGGTCGTAGCCGGTCGAGCTCTTCGGCGTGAGCGCGCCGGTCACGGCATTCGCGGTGAAGTAGTTCGGGCCGCCCACGGTCAGGTCCGCACCGTTCTTGTTGTTCACGCGCGCGACCGTCGCATAGAGGGCGGTGCGCTTCGACAGGTTGTGAACGTAGCCCAGTGCCCACTTGTCGGCCTCGGGTGCATCGGCGACGCCGAACACCTGGTTCAGTCGCGTGATGTTGTTGTACTTGACCGCCGAATACGCGAAGCGGATCAGCCCGGGGCCGACGGGCACCGTCGCGCCGAGCAGCCAGCCGTTTGCGCCGGGCTCGCGAAAGCCGAGCGGATTGGCCAGGGGATTGGAGTTTTCGATCTTGAGCTTGTTGTTCGAGTACTCGCTGAACACCTTCACGACGCCGAAGTCGTAGGACGCGCCCAGGTTCCAGGTGTCGAGATTGGTCGTGGTGCCGAGGAAGTAGTTGGATGCGATGGTGCTCGCGCCGTATGACGCGGCGACATCCAGCGGCCCGTTCGCGTAGCCGAATCGGCCGCTGACGTTGCGGCCCACCCTGGCGTTGTTGCCTGTGGTGGCAAGGGACGGGTTGGCCGCGATCGCCGCGGCTGTGGGCGGCGTGAAGCTGCCGGGGTCATAGCTCGTCTGCTCGTTGAATGCGTACATCACCTGGCCATAGAAGCCGCCAAGGTTGGGCGGCAGCAAGTAGCCGACCGAGTTGCTGGCGCGGATCTGCGTCGGGTTGGCGCTGAAGCCGTTGGTGACCGCGCCTTGCGAATTGAAGCCGCTGGCCGAAAGGATCAGGTTGGTCCCGACGCCGTTGATGCCGAACGGATCGAACACGATGTCGTTCCAGAAAGTAGGCACGTAGTCGCGGCCCATGCGCAGCTCGCCGAAGACGCCCGACAGGCTCAGGGTCGAGCGCCGGTTGAAGAGCTGGCTGCTCGCCGGCGCGCCGTTGAGGCCAGCGCCGAAGGTGCCATCGTCATTGCCCAATGCGGCTTCGAGCCAGAAGCCCGCGGCGAGGCCGCCGCCGAGGTCCTCCTGGCCGCGGAAGCCCAGGCGGCTGGCGTTGTAGCCCGAGTTGCGCATGATCGTCTGGCTGGTCGTGATGCTCTTGCCTGCGGCGGTTTCGGTCTTGTTCGAAAAGCCGCTGAAGGCCGCATCCACCACACCGAACAGCGTGACTGACGATTGAGCCGATGCGGCGCCGGCCACTGCCAGCGCCGCAAGGGCGACGAGTGATTTCTTCATTCCAGGTTTCTCCACGGGTTATGCAATGGACCCGTGCGAACGGGCCAACCTCCAGTTGGAAGCTGCAGCTATTCCAGCGGAGCCGACCTCGATCGGCGGTCTCGACTGTGCAGAAGAACCTTCGAATCGTTCCGTTGCGCTCACGGCGCTTTTCGACGTGTTGCGCGCATGCAATGAGCGCCGAATGCGCTCGCAGATTGCGGACAGTGCGCGCGCCGCCGCGTGCAGAAAGCGGATAGTTTCCGCGCGACCCCCTCCCTAGACTGGGACGACCAGCCGCCGCAGAGGAAGGGCAGATGAAGGAGACAAGACTAGACGTCACCGCACGCAGGACGCAGGAGCCCGAGGCGCTCCGCGGATGCGATGCACTGCCACGCGAGACCTGCGAGGAGAACGCGGAGCGGCTGCTTGCGCTCGCCGCACTGGCGCGCCGCTTTCAGGTGGAACTGATGGAAGAGATCCGCGCGAGAGACCTTCGTGAAGCCCATTGAGGTCGTTGTGATGTTCGGCGTCCCCGAGCGGCAGGCCGACGCGTTGATCGAGGAGTTGCTGACCTCCTGGATCGAGCCCAGGGCTTGGCTGATGTTCGGCACCGACCTGTCGCTCCTCGCGGCGCTCGACCAGTACTGGCGGCCGCGCATCGACATCACCGTGGCGCTGCTACCCGGGCTGGGTGAACTGGAACGGGATGTGGCGCTCGATGTGATCGCGATGGAGGGGCATCGCCCGGATGCCGCCGTGTGGCTGCACGGACCGATCAGCGAGTGCGAAGGCCCTGCGGACGTCGTCCGCGCGTCGATCCTGCTGGACGCCGCGGAGGCCTCGCGGCTGCAGGGAACGGCACTTTGTGAATCGCTGCGCCGCCTGCCGTGATGCGGCTATTCGGGCCGCGCCTGCGTCTGGCGCGGGAGCTCGCCGAAGCGATCGAAGTAGTAGGCCGAGAAGCGTCCGAGGTGGCCGAAGCCGAAGGTCAGTGCGGTCTCGGTGATGCTCAGGTCCGGCTGCGTACGCAGGCGCGAGCGAACCGCGTCGAGGCGCAGGTTGCGCAGCAGCTCCATCGGTGTCACGCCGTAGTGACGATGGCACAGCTCGTTGATGGTGCGGATGCTGACGCCCGCCGCGCTCGCCAGGTCCTCCAGCGAGAGCGGTGCGCCCAGACGGGCGTCCATGTACTCCAGCAGCATGTTCATGCGGCGCGAATCGCCCGCGGCCGATGAGGAGTCCTTGTCGGTCGGCTGCACCGTCTGGAGGCCCAGTTCGGGGCGGGGACGCCCGTCGCGCGTCTGGTGCGCCAGCAGAAAGAGCGCGACGTTGCGCTCGAAGTGATCGAGCCACGCCTTGTCCAGCGTCGTGCCGGCGGGCAGGCTCATCACGTTCAGCAGCGAATGGGTGAGCAGATCCCACTGGGAGCCGTGTCCGCGTTCGATGAGAAAGCCCGGCACCAGCTCGGTGCTCTCCGCTTCGTCGAGCTGGGCCAGCTCCCGCAACACCGCGTGCGGCACCTTCAGGATGAGCTGCTGCGTGCCCGGATACCAGCGAAGCCGCACCTTCTGCTGCGGGGTGAGGACGCCGGTCCGTCCTTCGGCGATGACCAGCTTCTGCCCGTCGACCTCGATTTCCGCACCGCCCACCAGCGAGGTATGGACCAATGAAAAGTCATCGAATGGACTGGGCGTGACCTCGACCTCCGCGCCGTATCGCAACAGGTACATGCTGAGGCGGTTCAGGTGGCCCTTGAACATGGCCACGTCCGGCATGCCGCTCTTCCAGCGCAGAACATGCTCGGCCAATTCGCGGCTCACATGGTCGTGCGCGGTCACCCGCTCGTCGGACTTGAAGAGGCAGTTGCGATAGAGGGGCGAAAGAACTTCGGCCTTGGTCGAGATCGGCATCACAAAATTCTTACACCGGGGATGCACGCCGCGAAGGCGAATGAACCCTCGATCCCACTCTGGACTGCAAGAAACGGATAGTCCCGAAACCCGCCCCAGCAAGAAACGGCCTGTCAGGCTACCTGTCGACGCCCATCGCGTGTGTCAGCCATTCGCAGAGCTGGCTGGACGAATGCTCGAAGCCGTGGATCGCCGAGAAGTGGTGTGCGCCTTCCTGCGGGATCAGCTCCGAGCGATTGCCGGCCGCGCCCCAGGCTGCGTGGAAGCTCGCGGATTGCCTTGCGAACTCGTCGGACTCCGCGCCGCCCCAGGTGATCAATGCCGGCGTGGCGCAGTCGCGCACCGCGAACAGCGGCGAGTAACGCCGCACCAGTCGATCGTCGAGCTGGATCAGCGGCTGCAGGTAGCTGTAGCGCAGCGGCTCCAGGTCGTAGAGGCCACTCACCAGGACCGCCGCCTTGATCGGATCACGCCGAAGGCCGTATTCCTCTTGCCACGGCGTCTGCAGGCACATCGCGGTGAGGTGACCGCCTGCGGAATGACCGCCGAGTGCGATCCGATCGGGATCGCCGCCATGGTTCGCAATGTTGCGAACCACCCAGGCGACGGCCGCGCGCGTCTGCCGCGTGATTTCGTCGATGCCGACTTTGGGGCAGAGCGAGTAGTTGACCACCACGGTCGTGAATCCGCGGGCCTGGGGGCCGAGCGCGACGCAGCTGAACTCCTTGGAGGTGTTGGCGCGCCAGTAGCCGCCGTGGATGAAAACGAACACCGGTGCGTTCGGCTGGTCGGCGTGAAAGATGTCGAGCGTCTCGTCAAGCGTCGGACCGAATGGCACGTCGAGCGTGCACCGGAGGCTTTCGCGCGCAAAGGCGCTGCGCTCGACGAAGTGGCGCGCCTGGGCCGGTGCGTCGGGGATCCATTGCTGCGTGCCGTACTGTGCATCGATCTCGGCCTGCTGCTTGAAGTCTCTGTAGAGGGGTGGCATCCACATGGTTGGTCTCGTGGGATAGGGAGTGATGGAAGGTTGACCGCAGTCTAGGGGTATGCGCCCGCGGAGCTATCCGAAATCTGCACGGCGGGCGCGGTCAGCCATCCACTCCTTGCTTCCGTGCGCGGCAGGTTCAGGTCAGCCGGAAGTCGACGGGCTGGAGCGCGGGCGGAAGCGGCTGCTTGCCCAGGGCTTCGAGCGCATCGATCTCGATCGTGCGGCACAGCGCGTCCAGCGGCAGGTGATGCGGTTCGGTGCCAAAGGGGTCTTCGATCTCGTCGCCCACCGCCGCGAGTCCGAAGAAGGTGTAGGAAACGAAGGCCACCACCACCGGCGTCATGTAGCCGATGAGATCCACGAGGCCGAAGGGCAGCAGAAAGCAGAAGAGCGTCGCGGTCCTGTGCAGCAGCAGCGTGTAGACGAAGGGTATCGGCGTCGACTTGATGCGCTCGCATCCCGCGGCCACCGCAGTCATGGCCGAGAGGGTTTCGTCGATCTGCGCGGCGAGGCGCGGATCGAGCCGGCCCTCATGCATCGCCGCAGCCACGTCGACGCCCATGCGGCGGAGCAGGAAGGCGGTGCCGAGGCGCGAATCGGCAAACGCCTTCGCTTCTACGTTGGAGAGGAAGGGTTCGACGTCGCCTCGCGCATCGCTGCCGCGAAGCTGGTGACGCAAGGCGTGCGCGAACGCGACGCTGCGACGGATCAGCGGCTCGGCGAAATCGTCGGACCGGCAGAAAGTCAGCGCCTGTCGCGCGAGGCTGCGCGATCGATGAATGAGCTCACCCCAGAGCTTTCTCGCTTCCCAGTAGCGATCGAATGCAGCGCTGTTGCGAAAGCCCAGAAAGATCGACAGCGCCAGTCCGATGATGGAGAACGGAACAGCGGTGAGCGTGACCTTCCAGTTGAACAGCACGCCGCGCGACAGCGTAACTGCCAACGCCAGAGCGGTACAGGTCGCGATGGCGGGCGCGATGTTCCGGAGCACCGATCCCTTGAGGACGAAGAAGAGCCGGATGCCGTGAGGACGCTGCAGAACAATCATTCGGGGACTGTAGGGACGCGAACGCCGGCTGGCATCCGAGCTGCAGTGCTTCCGCAAGAAATGGACACTCCGCACGCGTCGCATTGCAAGCCGCGACCAGTCGATCGCAGCGATTGCAAGAAACGGATTCCGCACATTCGTCGCACGGCAGATTGCGGATAGATCGCATCACCTCGCGTTCCTAGACTTGGCTCCATACAAAACGGCACCGTGGTCGCACTGACAGCCACGTTGCTTCCCACGATACGGAGACAGGTCTGTGAGCTACAACATTGCGCTCAACTTCGAAGACGGCGTGACGCGCTTCATCCAATGCAGCGGTGCTGAGTCCGTCGTCGATGCCGCTTACCGCCAGGGCATCAGCATCCCGATGGACTGCAGAGAGGGCGCCTGCTCGACCTGCAAGTGCCGCGTGGAGTCCGGTGACTATTCGCTGGGCGACTACATCGAGGACGCACTCAGCAAGGATGAAGCCGACAACGGCTTTGCGCTGGCCTGCCAGATGCGCCCCAAGACCGATTGCGTGCTGCTCTTGCCGACCGACTCGAGCGCGTGCAACACCAAGCAGGAGAGCTACGAGACCGAGATCGTCGAAGTGCGCAAGCTCTCCGACAGCACCTTCTCGCTGGTTCTGCGCGGCGAAGGCCTGAAGGACCTCGTGTTCCTGCCGGGGCAATACGCGAACCTGCAGGTGCCCGGTGAAGAGCAGCGCCAGCGCGCGTACTCGTTCAGCTCGCTTGCGACGGGCAGCGACACCGTGTCGTTCCTGATCCGCAACGTGCCGGGTGGGCTGATGAGTGGCTTCCTGAGCCAGCGCGCCAAGCCCGGCGTGCGCCTGTGGCTCACCGGCCCGTTCGGCAGCTTCTATCTGCGCGCCATCCAGCGGCCGCTGCTGATGCTGGCCGGCGGCACCGGACTCGCGCCATTCCTCGCGATGCTCGACAAGATCGTCGCAGCAGGCGGCAGTGCGCATCCGATTCATCTCCTCTACGGCGTCAACATGGATCGCGACATCGTGGAGACGGAAAAGCTCGAGGCCTACACACGGCTCATTCCCAACTTCAGCTTCGGGGTGTGCGTGGTGGATGCGAACAGCGAGCAGCCGAAGAAGGGTTATGTCACACATCACATCGAGCCTGGGCACCTGAACGACGGCGAGGTGGATATCTATCTCTGCGGTCCGCCGCCGATGGTCGAAGCGGTCGCCAAGTACCTGCGCGACGTCAACGTGAAGTCGGCCTCGTTCCACTTCGAGAAGTTCGCCGCAAGCATCGGCTAGCGCATCTCCTGCTCCATTCCGGAAGGACGTATCGATGAACGTCGCGATTGATTTCGCGTGGGACGACCGTTACCTGGTCGGTCATCAGGCGATGGACGACACGCACCACGAGTTCGTGGAACTGGTGGACGCAATGCTGGGCGCTGGGGACGACGCCTTCGCATCGATCCTCGAGCGCTTCGCCGTTCACGTGGAAGCGCACTTTGCCACCGAGCAGCGGCTGATGGACCAGTTCGGCTATCCGGTGCGCGACTGCCACGTCGAGGAGCACGAACGGGTGCTCGCCTCGGTGCGCGAGGTCCGTGCACTCGTCGCCGACGGCGACATCGAGACCGGCCGCGACCTGGCCCGGGCGCTGGCCGACTGGTTCCCCGGACACACCGACTACATGGATTCGGCCCTTTCGACCTGGATCACGAAGAAGGTCGCCAACGGCGCGCCGGTGGTGCTGCGCCGGTCGATGCGGCACGCCTGACACGCACACAACATTTCATCAACGGAGACACCATGTCGATTGCAAGATCAGCAGACGATTGGCGAGAGTTCGTCGCAGGTTGCCTGGACTTTCGCCCGGAAGAGAACATCTATCGCGTGGCGCGCGCCATGTTCACCGAGCCCGAACTGTTCGAGCTCGAGATGGAGATGATCTTCGAGAAGAACTGGATCTACGCCTGCCACGAGAGCGAGATCAGCAAGCCGCACAACTTCGTGACCATGCAGGCGGGTCGGCAGCCGCTGATCATCACGCGTGACGGCAACGGGCAGCTCAATGCGCTGGTCAATGCCTGCGCGCACCGTGGCGCGACGCTGACCCGCGTGAGCCGCGGACACCAGTCGACCTTCGTGTGCTCGTTCCACGCCTGGACCTTCCGCTCGGACGGCCGGTTGCTCAAGGTCAAGGCGCCCTCGGAATATCCGGAAGGCTTCGACCTCACGTCGCGCAACCTCAAGAAGGCACGCATCGCGAGCTACAAGGGCTTCGTGTTCGTGAACCTCGACAACGAGGGAACGATGTCGCTGGAGGACTACCTCGGCGATGCGAAGGTCTTCCTCGACCTGATGGTCGCGCAGTCGCCCACCGGCGAACTCGAAGTGCTGCCCGGCAAGGGCCACTACACCTTCGCGGGCAACTGGAAGCTGCAGAACGAGAACGGCCTCGACGGCTATCACGTGAGCACGGTGCACTACAACTATGTGGCCACGGTGCAGCACCGCGCCGAGATCAACGCCAAGAAGGGTGTGGCCGACAACAACACGCTCGACTACCGCAAGCTGGGCGCGGGCGACGACGCCACGGACGACGGCTGGTTCTCCTTCCCGAACGGCCACAGCGTGCTGTTCAGCGAAATGCCGAACCCCGAAGTGCGTCCGGGCTACGCCACGGTGATGCCGCGCCTGGTGCGCGAGTACGGCCAGAAGAAAGCCGAGTGGATGATGCACCGGCTGCGCAACCTGAACATCTATCCGAGCCTGTTCTTCATGGACCAGATCAGCTCGCAGCTTCGGATCATCCGTCCGGTCGCGTGGAACAAGACCGAGATCCTGAGCCAGTGCATTGGCGTCAAGGGTGAGTCCGACGCGGACCGCGAGAACCGCATCCGCCAGTTCGAGGACTTCTTCAACGTCTCCGGCATGGGCACGCCGGACGACCTCACCGAGTTCCGCGAGGCGCAGCGCGGCTTCCAGGGCCGCGTGGAGCGATGGAACGACATCTCGCGCGGCTGCGACAAGTGGATCAAGGGCACCACCCCGAATGCCGAGACCCTAGGCATCCGGCCGGTGCTCACCGGCGCCGAGCTGACCCACGAAGGCCTCTACGCGAACCAGCACGGCGCATGGCGCGAGTCGCTGCTCAGGGGCCTCGATGCCAAGACCCGCAACGCACAAGGAGCAAAGCAATGATGGGCGAGCTGCAAAAGAGCGTCGAACAGTTCCTCTACCGCAAGGCGGACCTGTGCGACCGCCGTGAGTGGGTGGACTACCTGGAGCTGTTCGACGAGAACTCGGAGCTCCACATTCCGCAGTGGGATTCGGAGCATGTCTACACCACCGACCCGAAGCGCGGCATGTCGCTCATGTACTACGCGAACCGCGCCGGCCTCGAAGACCGCGTGTTCCGCATCGGCACTGGCAAGTCGGCTGCATCGACGCCGATGCCGCGCACGCTGCACCTGGTGAGCAACGTGACGATCCAGGAAGTCTCCGACTCGCAGCTCGAAGCGAAGGCCAAGTGGGTGACCTACGTCTACCGCTTCGGCCAGACGTCGACCTTCCACGGCGACGCGACCTATCGACTCAGGCCCGCCGGCTTCAGCTGGGTGATCCTGAAGAAGCACGTCGTGATCCACAACGACACCATCGATTCGGTGCTGGACTTCTATCACGTCTGAGCCGCCCGTCGAACGAGAAAAAAGAGGAGACATTCATGCGACAACTCGACGTACAGAAGATCGCCGATGAGGCGCGCTTCAACGGCTTCCACGCGATCGTGCTGCTGTGGTGCGCGCTCATCATCGTGTTCGACGGCTACGACCTTGCGGTCGTCGGCATCGCGCTGCCTTCGATCATGAAGGAGATGGGCGTGAGCCCCACCAACGCCGGCTTCATGGTGAGCTCGGCACTCTTCGGGATGATGTTCGGCAACGTTTTCTTCGGCACGATCTCGGAGCGCATCGGCCGGCGGTGGACCATCTCGGTCTGCATCCTGCTGTTCAGCGTGTTCACCGCCGCTGCGGGCATGACGAAAGACCCGATCGCCTTCAGCGTCACGCGCTTCATGGCGGGCGTGGGCATCGGCGGGGTCATGCCGAACGTCATCGCGCAGATGACCGAATACTCGCCGCGCAAGATCCGCAGCACCATGGTCACGCTGATGTTCAGCGGCTATTCGGTCGGCGGGATGATCGCCGCGCTGCTGGGCAAGGGGATGATTGAATCGTTCGGCTGGCAATCGGTGTTCTTCGCCGCGGGCCTGCCGATCCTGCTGATCCCGGCGATCCTGAAGTCGATGCCGGAGTCGATGGCCTACCTCATCAACAAGGGGCGCACGCAGGAGTTGCAGCGCATCGTCATGCAGATGTCGCCCAGCCACCTGCCGCAGAACGGCGACCGGTTCTCGCTGCCGAAGGAAGACAAGACGAGCGCCGCGCCGATCCGCCAGCTTTTCCACGACGGGCGCGGTTTCAGCACGGTGATGTTCTGGGTCGCCTGTTTCATGTGCCTCTTCATGGTGTACGCGCTCAGCTCGTGGCTGACGAAGCTGATGGCGCAGGCGGGCTACAGCCTGGGCTCGGCGCTGACCTTCGTGCTTGTGCTGAACATCGGCGCGGTTGCCGGTGCCATCGGCGGCGGCTGGCTGGCCGACAAGCTGCACATCAAGTGGGTGCAGGTGGCGATGTTCATCCTGGCCGCAGTGTCGATCGTGTTGCTCGGACAGAAGATGGACACGGCCTGGCTCTATGCGGTGGTGGCTCTCGCGGGTGCCTCGACCATCGGCACGCAGATCGTCAACTCTGCCTATGCCAGCCAGTTCTATCCGATGTCGCTGCGCTCGACCGGCGTGGGCCTGATGCTCGGCGTGGGCCGTGCGGGCGCAATCATCGCGCCCATCGTGATCGGTGTGCTGGTCGGCATGGAGATGCCGCTGGAGCTGAACTTCTTCGCGATCGCGGTGCCCGCGGTGCTTGCGGCGGTGGCGACCATGCTGATCCAGCACAGCCGCTCGGCCTCACTGCACCAGGAGTACGCACGGGCGGAGATCGATGACGGGCTGGGTCTCAAGCGCTCGCCCGTACGGCAGTGATCCCGCAGGCGACAGGCGGTCACCTGATCCAGGTGACCAACACCGGCGAGACCTTCCGATGCACCCATGAACGCAACCTGCTCGCCGGCATGGAGCAGCTCGGACGCAAGGGCATCCCGGTGGGATGCCGGAACGGCGGCTGCGGCGTCTGCAAGGTGCGCGTGATCGAAGGCGAAGTGGACCGCAGAAAGATGAGCCGCGCAGTGATCGCGGCCGACGAAGAGCAGGAAGGCTACGCGCTCGCCTGCAGGATCTATCCGCGAAGCGACTTGCGGGTGGACGTGGTTGGAAAGATGGCACGCGCCGTGGAGGCGCGACAAGTTGGTTCGAACAAGGAGATATGAATGGCGCTCACTGGAGTATTACGCCCCGGACACGTGGCAATCCGCGTGCTCGAAATGGGGCCGGCCCTCAAGCACTATGTCGACGTGCTGGGCCTGGTGGAAACCGGCCGCGACGAACAGGGCCGCGTCTACCTCAAGGCCTGGGATGAGCACGATCACCACAGCCTGGTGCTGCGCGAGGCCGACGAGGCGGGCATGGACTACATGGGCTGGAAGGTGGATTCGGCAGCGACGCTGAAGAAGCTCGCCGCCGATGTGGAAGCGTCTGGACTGGCCAGCGACCTCCAGTGGATCGCGGCCGGCGAGCATCTGCACACCGGCGAGCGCTTCCGCTTCACGGTGCCCACGGGCCACGTGATGGAGCTGTATGCCGACAAGGGCAAGGTCGGCAACAACTGCGGCACGGACGGTCCCGACATCAACCCCGATCCGTGGCCCGAAGGCCTCAAGGGCATCGCGCCTTCGCGCTTCGACCACTGCCTGCTGTATGGCGACGACCTCGACGGCACGGTCAAGCTCTTCACCGAAGTGCTCGGCTTCAGCCTGGCCGAGCGCGTGATGACCACCGCGGACAAGAACTTCATGATCGCCGCGTTCCTGAGTTGCTCGAACAAGGCGCACGACGTGGCCTTCATCCGCCAGCCGGTCAAGGGCAAGCTGCACCACGCATCGTTCGAGCTGGGCAGCTGGGAGAAGGTGCTG
Organism: Variovorax sp. Sphag1AA; assembly: GCF_014192575.1. Lineage (GTDB taxonomy): Bacteria > Pseudomonadota > Gammaproteobacteria > Burkholderiales > Burkholderiaceae_C > Variovorax. Next base: position 143,582 of record NZ_JACHYC010000010.1, read on the forward strand.
CGCGCGGCGGACATCCTCTCGCGCACGAAGACCTCGATCGACCTGGGCCCGACGCGGCACGGCATCACGCGCGGCGAGACCATCTACTTCTTCGATCCCTCGGGCAATCGCAACGAGGTGTTTTCGGGCGGCTACATCTTCTACCCGGACAAGCCGGCGATCACCTGGTTCGACGAGACGCTGGGGCCGGCGATCTTCTATCACGACCGCCAGCTCAACGAAGCCTTCCTGTCGGTGTTCACCTGATGAGGATCAGCGTGCCCACCCAAACGCCGCACTGGGAGTTCGCCTCGGCGATGGTGCAGGCGGCCGTGCACTGGGCCGAGGAGGCCGGCATCCGGGTCAACGTCGCCGTCGTCGATGCGGGCGGCAACCTGGTGTCGTTCCTGCGCATGCCCGGTGCCTTCCTGCACTCGATCGACATCGCGATCGACAAGGCCTACACGGCCGCGAGTTTCGGGATGCCCACCAGCGGTTGGACCGACGCACTCGACAAGCACTCGTCGGCGGTGCGCGACGGCATCCCGATGCGCCCGCGAATGGTGTGCTTCGGCGGAGGCCTGCCGATCGAGCACGAGGGGCGGCTGATCGGCGGCATCGGCGTCTCTGGCGGCTCCGAACTGGAAGACGAAGCCTGCGCGCGAGCCGGGCTTACCGTTATGGCCATGACGACCTGAATCGAAGGAAAGCGAAATGAGCAAGGACATTCTGAATTTCATCAACGGCGAGTACGTCAAGAACCTCAGCGGCAAGACCTACGAGAAGCGCAACCCGGTCGACAACTCGCTCATCGGCATGGTCTACGAGGCCGGCAAGCCGGAGGTCGATGCCGCTGTTGCGGCAGCCCATGCGGCGCTGCGCGGCCCCTGGGGCAAGCTGTCGGTCGTGGAGCGCTGCGCCATGCTCGATGGGCTGGTGGCCGAGATCAACCACCGCTTCGACGACTTTTTGCAGGCCGAGATCGCCGACACCGGCAAGCCTGCGCACCTGGCCTCCCACGTGGACATTCCGCGTGGCGCGGCCAACTTCCAGATCTTTACCGACACCATCAAGAACGCCTCGACCGAATCGTTCGAGATGCGCACACCCGACGGCAAGACCGCGCGCAGCTACGGCGTGCGCGTGCCGCGCGGCGTGATCGCGATCATCTGCCCCTGGAACCTGCCGCTCTTGCTGATGACCTGGAAGGCTGGCCCTGCGCTCGCCTGTGGCAACACCGTGGTCGTCAAGCCGTCGGAAGCCACGCCGAGCACCGCCACGCTGCTGGGTGAGGTGATGAACAAGGTCGGCGTGCCCAAGGGCGTCTACAACGTCGTGAACGGCTTCGGCGTGGATTCGGCCGGCTCTTTCCTGACCTCGCATCCGCAGGTCAACGGCATCACCTTCACCGGGGAAACGAAGACCGGCACCGCGATCATGAAGGCGGGCGCCGACGGCATCCGCCCCGTGTCGCTTGAACTTGGCGGCAAGAACGCTGCGCTGGTGTTCGCCGACTGTGATTTCGACAACGCAGTGGCCACGGTGACACGCTCGTGCTTCGAAAACGCCGGCCAGGTCTGCCTGGGCACGGAGCGCGTGTATGTGCAGCGCCCGATCTTCGACAAGTTCGTGCAGGCGCTCAAGGCACAGGCCGAAGCCATGAAGCCGGGCCGCCCGTTCGACAAGGAAACGAAGATCGGCCCGCTGGTGAGCAAGGTCCACCAGAAGAAGGTGCTCGGCCTCTATGAGAAGGCCAAGGAAGAGGGCGCCACCATCGTGACCGGCGGTGGCATCCCCGACATGCCGGCCGACCTGAAGGACGGCTGCTGGGTGCAGCCGACGATCTGGACCGGCCTGCCGGAAACCGCCACCGTCGTCACCGAAGAGATCTTCGGCCCGTGCTGCCACATCCAGCCCTTCAACACCGAAGAGGAAGTGCTGAACATGGTCAACGCCAATCGCTACGGCTTGGCCACGTCGATCCACACGCAGGACATCAGTCGCGCGATGCGTCTGGCGGCCGCGATCGAAGTGGGCCTGTGCTGGATCAACAGCTGGTTCCTGCGCGACCTGCGCACGTCGTTCGGCGGCTCCAAGCAGTCGGGCATCGGTCGCGAGGGAGGCGTGCACTCGCTCGAGTTCTACACAGAGCTTCGCAACGTGATGGTCAAGTACTGAATGAAGCTCACCCCCAGGCTCGCGCACTTCGTGTCGCTCTCCACCCCCTCTCCGGGGGCAATCCCTGCGGCCCGGCGAAGCCGGTTCCGCGGGATTCTCCGAACGGGCCTCGCTTCGCGGGCCGGCTTGGTTCATGCGATGCGGGTGGCGCGCTGCGCAATGGATAACTGAGGAAGACGAAACATGGAAGCAAGAAAAATTGAAAGCTACGGCGATGCGCTCTATGACGCGCTCGTTGAGTGCAAGCCGATCGACCCGATCACCGATCGTGAACCCGACATCAGCATCGAGGACGCCTACCAGATCCAGCTGCGGATGATCCAGCGTCGAATCGACGCCGGCGAGACGGTGGTCGGCAAGAAGATCGGCGTCACCAGCAAGATGGTGATGGACATGCTGAAGGTGAACCAGCCCGACTTCGGCCAGTTGCTGTCGGCGATGGTTTTCAACGAAGGCGAGCCGGTGCTCGTGGACAGCCTCATCGCGCCCAAGGCCGAGGCCGAAGTGGCCTTCCTGCTCAAGCGCGATCTTGAAGGCCCCGGCGTTACCGCAGCCGACGTGCTGCGCGCCACCGAGTGCGTGATGCCGTGCTTCGAGATCGTCGATTCGCGCATCCGGGACTGGAAGATCAAGATCCAGGACACGGTGGCCGACAACGCATCGTGCGGCGTGCTCACGCTCGGTGGGCAGCGCCGCAGCCCGCGCGACCTCGACCTCGCGCTGGCCGGCATGGTGCTGGAGAAGAACGGCGAGGTCATCAGCACCTCGACCGGCGCCTCGGTGCAGGGCTCGCCGGTGAACGCGGTCGCGTGGCTCGCGAACACGCTGGGGCGCCTCGGCATCGGCCTGAAGGCAGGCGAAATCATCCTGTCGGGCTCGCAGTCGCCCCTCGTGCCGGTGAAGGCCGGCGACAGCCTCTACTGCAGCGTGGGCGGCCTGGGCGGCACCTCGGTGCGATTCATCTGATAGCCAAGGAACACCTCATGAGCACACTCGACAAGAGCGAAGTCACGCGCCTCGCGGAGCTTCTCGAAGCCGCGGAACTGCAGGCGCGCGACGTCACCAAGATCACCGACGACTACCCCGGCATGGACTGGGATGACGCCTACGCCATCCAGGAGGCGCTTCGCGGCCTGAAGGAAGGTCGCGGGCACAAGATCGTCGGCCTCAAGGCGGGCCTGACGTCCTTCGCGAAGATGAAGCAGATGGGCGTGACGAGCCCGGTGTTCGGCTTCGTTGCGGACTACATGGCGCGGCCCGACGGCGGCGACATCGAGACCTCCCAGCTGATCCACCCCAAGGTGGAAGCGGAGATCTGCATCGTTACGAAGGCGCCGCTGAAGGGCCCCGGCTGCCATGTGGCTTCAGTCATGGCTGCGACGGACTTCGTGGTGCCTGCCGTCGAGGTCATCGACTCGCGCTACCGCGACTTCAAGTTCGACCTCAAGAGCGTCATTGCCGACAACACCTCCGCTTCGCGCTTCGTGATCGGCGGGCGCATGCGCGATCTTGCCGAGCTCGACCTGCGCACGCTCGGCGTGGTGCTGGAGAAGAACGGCGAAGTGGTCAGCATGGCGGCCGGCGCGGCGGTGCTCGGCCATCCGCTCGCGGCGGTCGCGATGCTCGCCAACCACCTGGGCGCGCGCGGCCAGGAGATCCCGGCGGGCACTTTCATCATGACCGGCGGCGTGACCGAGGCGATCGCGGTCGAGAAGGGCGACAGCGTGGCGGTGCGCTTCCAGGACCTGGGCACTGTCTCGATGCGCTTCGTCTGAGCCGGAGCCGCGCGATGCCCTTTGCACAGATCTACATGATGGAAGGCCGCACCGAGGAGCAGAAGCGCGCCGTGATCGAGAAGGTCACGCAGGCGCTGGTGGATGCGGTCGACGCGCCCCGGCCCAGCGTGCGCGTGCTGATCCATGACGTGCCCAAGGAGAACTGGGGCATCGCCGGCGAAACCGCGAAATCGCTCGGCCGCTGAACGCGCGCCTTCCTACCGACATCCGAGTCGCCCCACACAGAGAAGAACACTCCATGGCCACCAAGAAAGACACCCTCAACGCCTTCACCCAGGAGGAAGGCGCGATCCACCTCGGCGGCATCGACGCGCTGGTGCGCCTCACGCTCGACCAGGTGCGCACCGATGCGCGTCGCGGGCTGAAGACCGGCATGTTCGTCTCCGGCTATCGCGGCTCGCCCGTGGGCATGCTGGATGCGTCGCTGATCCGCCAGCAGAAGCTGCTGGAGGGCCACAACATCCGCTTCGTCGACGGCCTCAACGAGGACCTCGCCGCCACGGCCGTGTGGGGCACGCAGATGATGCACACCGTCGGCAAGCAGAAGTTCGACGGCGTCACCGGCATGTGGTACGGCAAGGCGCCCGGCGTGGACCGCAGCGGCGATGCGCTCAAGCACGCCAATTACACCGGTATCGGCAAGAACGGCGGCGTGCTCGCGGTGGTGGGCGACGACCCGAGCTGCAAGAGCTCGTCGCTGTGCAGCCAGTCCGAGCCGATGCTGTTCCACGTCGGCATGCCGTCGCTCTATCCGGGCAACGTGCAGGAGATCCTCGACCTGGGCCTGCACGGCTACAACATGTCGCGTCTGTCGGGCCTCTGGGTGGGCCTGAAGATCGTCACCAACGTGGCGGACGGCACCGGCACGGCCAACGTCTCGCCCGATCGGCTGAAGTTCGTCACGCCGGACCTGATGTTCGACGGCAAGCCCTTCACGCCGAACATGAACCTCGGCATGAATGTGCGCGCAGAAGCGCTGGAGATGGAGCAGTCGCTCTACACGCGCCGCCTCGAAGTCGCCAAGCGCTATGCGCGCGAGAACAAGCTGAACAACGTCGTCTTCGAGAACCGCGATGCGTGGCTGGGCATCATCACGGCCGGCAAGACCTACAACGACCTGCGCCAGGCCTTCCTGGAGTTGGGTCTGGACGACGATGCCCTGCGCCGCTATGGCATCCGCATCCTCAAGATGGGCATGCTGTTCCCGATGGAGCCGAGCATCGTGCGCGACTTCGCGCAGGGGCTGGAAGAGATCTTCGTCATCGAGGAGAAGCGCCCCTTCCTGGAGATGTTCGCCAAGAACGTGCTCTACGGCATGGCGAACGCGCCGCGCATCGTCGGCAAGTTCGATGAAGAAGAGAAAGAGCTCCTGCCGCACTACGGCGAGTTCGAGTCCGACGTGATCGGCCGTGCGCTGACCAAGCGCCTCTCGCGCAAGGCCAGTGTCGAATCGGCCGAATCTTGGCTCAAGCGGCTCGACGAGATCCACGCCCGCGCCAAGCTGGCCACCTCCACGCGCACCGCGTGGTATTGCTCGGGCTGCCCGCACAACAGCTCCACGCAGGCCGTGGACGGCAGCATCGTCTCCGCCGGCATCGGCTGCCACACGATGGCGATGTGGATGGACCGCAATGTCGTGATGGGCACGCACATGGGTGCCGAGGGCGCGCAGTGGATCGGCATGGCACCGTTCACCGACACCAAGCACATCTTCCAGAACATGGGCGATGGCACCTACGCGCACTCTGGCAGCCTCGCGATCCGCTACGCGGCGTCGACCAACGCCAACATCACCTTCAAGCTGCTGCGCAACGCGCACACCTCGATGACCGGCGGGCAAGAGATCATGGGCGCGCATCCGGTCGCGAGCATGGTGTCCGACCTGCTGGCCAACGGCGTGAAGAAAGTGATCGTCACTACCAACGACCTCGTTCCCTATCAAGGCGTGACCCTCTCCGGCGGCACCGAGGTATGGCACCGCGACCGGCTCGACGAGGCACAGCGCGTGCTGGCGGCGACCGAGGGCACCACGGTGCTGATCCACGACCAGGAGTGCGCCGCCGAATTGCGACGCGCGCGCAGCCGCGGCAAGGCCGAGGAGCCGGCGGAAGTCACCGTCATCAACGAACGCGTGTGCGAAGGTTGCGGCGACTGCGGCGTGAAGTCCAACTGCATGAGCGTGGAGCCGGTGGACACCGAGTTCGGACGCAAGACGCGCATCCACCAGTCCTCCTGCAACAAGGACTTCTCGTGCGTGAAGGGCTTCTGCCCGTCGTTCCTCACGATCACGCCGAACCCCGAGCCGGCTGCGGCGGACGGCGCGAAGAAGAAAAAGAAGAAAGGCCGCATCCCGGTGCTGGACCGCGTGCTGCCCGATCCGGTCAACAAGGTCGACGACAGCTTCGGTTTCGGCATCCACGTGATGGGCATCGGCGGCACCGGCTCGGTGACGGTGGTCGCGACCATCGCGAACGCGGCGCGGCTCGAAGGCAAGCACGTCGTGGGGCTCGACCAGACCGGCCTCGCGCAGAAGGGCGGGGCGGTGATCTCCGACATCAAGATCACGCATGCGCCCTTCACCGGCGCAAACAAGATCTCCGACGGCCGCACGGACCTGTACCTGGGCTTCGACATCCTGAACGCGACCGATCCGAAGAACCTCGACAAGTGCCTGCCCGAGCGCACCATTGCGGTGGTGTCGACGACGCGTACGCCGACGGGGCAGATGATCGCGAACCGCAAGACCGTCTTCCCGATCGTGCCGGACCTGACTGCAGGCATCGACCGCGTGACGCGCAAGGCGGACAACGTCTATCTCGACGGCCAGGCACTGGCCGAAGGGCTCTTCGGCGATGCGATGGCGACGAACAACTTCATGGTGGGCGTGGCCTTCCAGGCGGGCACGATCCCGCTGAAGGCGGAGTCGATCGAAGCGGCCATCCAGGCGTCCGGCGTCGGTGTCGAGCAGAGCCTGGCCGCCTTCCGCTGGGGCCGCATGGCGGTGGTCGATCGCGCCCATGTACTGGCCGAGATCGCGAAGTACGCACCTTCCAGCAAGAAGCCCGAACTCTCGCCGGTTGCGCGCGCCATCGTCGACACCACCGGCGCACAGGGGGAGACGCGACGCCTGCTGGAAGTGCGCGTGCCGGAGCTGATCGCCTTCCAGGACGAGGGCTACGCGAAGCGCTACGCGAACGTCATCGCCAAGGTGGTTGCGGCCGAGCGGCGTGTGACGCCGGAGTCGACCAAGCTGGCGGAGACGGCGGCACGCTACCTCTACAAGCTCATGGCCTACAAGGACGAGTACGAAGTGGCCCGCCTGCACAGCGACCCGGCCTTCCTCGCGCAGCTCGATGCCATGTTCCCCAATGGCTACAGCGTCAAGTACAACCTCGCGCCGCCGACCATTTCGAAGCGTGACCCGGTGACCGGCCATTTGCTCAAGCGGCAGTTCGGTCCTTGGATGAAGGCCGCGTTCGGCGTGCTCGCAAAGCTCAAGGGCCTGCGCGGCGGTCCGTTGGACTTCTTCGGCAACACCGCCGAGCGGCTGGAGGAGCGCCGTCTCATCCAGAACTACGTCGTGCTGCTCGAAGAGATCGTGCACCGGCTGACGCCCGCCAATCACGCCGCCGCAGTGGCACTGGCCAGCGTGCCGGACGAGATCCGCGGCTACGGCCATGTGAAGGAAAAGAGCATCGCCGCCGCCGCGCAACTGGAGGCGCAGCGCAGGGAGGCATTCCTGCGCCCGCCGGAAACGCACTGGACGGAGCCCGAGCGCGAAATCGAGACGCTGGCCGCCTGAAGCACTGCAGAGGACCACTACGCCATGAACCCACTCAACGGCTACGACTTCGAAGACCTCGAACCCGGCATGCACGCGACCTTCGCGAAGACCATCACCGAGGCCGACATCGTGCTCTTTGCTGCCGCCTCGGGCGACAACAACGCGGTGCACATCAACGAAGAGTTCGCGCAAACCACGCAGTTCAAGGGGCGCATCGCGCACGGCATGCTGAGCGCGAGCGTGATCTCTGCCGCGATCGCCGGGCGGCTGCCGGGGCCCGGAACCATCTATCTAGGGCAGAACCTGCGCTTCAAGGCACCCGTGAGGCCGGGCGACACGGTGCATGCCACCGTGACCGTCAAGGAACTGGCAACGGAGAAGAAGCGCGTGACGCTGACGACGGTCTGCACCGTGGGCGGCAAGGTGGTCATCGAAGGCGATGCCGTCGTCATGCCGACATCGAGGCATGCCCGCTAGACACCGACAACACAAGGAGACATCCATGACATCCAACACCGATCCCTTCGCCGAATTCGCCCGCATGCTCGAGCAGACGCAACTGCCCGGGCTCGATCCTTCCGCCATCGTCGAGGCCCGCCGCAAGGACATCGACGCGCTGGTGGCCGCGAACAAGGCGCTGTTCGAAGGCCTGAAGGCGATCTCCAGCAGGCAGGCGGAGATGCTCCGCGAATCCATGCAGGACGTGCAGGGCGCCGAGTTCGGCGCAGCCGCGTACAGCAAGGCGCTGGGCCATGTGAAAGAACTGGCCGAGATTGCGCGCCAGTCGCAGATGAGTGCGATCGCGGGCATCACCGAGCGCGCCGCCGAGCACGCGCAGGAAGTCAAGAACCTGCTGCAGCCCAGGTAGCAGCGGCGCGAGCGCAGCATGACGTCGCCATTCAACATCCCGGACGAATTCGTCCAGGGCTTCCTCAAATCCGGTGCGAGCATGCTCAAGGCCGCGGGCGCGCCGGGACTTCCGGCCGGCGCGGATGTGCAGGCGACCTACTGGCAACAGCAGATGGCGCTCTGGGCCGGCTGGCTCGCCAGCGGGGGCACGAAGTCGGAAGCGGTTGTCGATGCCGAACGCGGTGATCGCCGCTTTCACGGCGACGCCTGGAAGGACAACCCGTGGTTCAGCCTGCTCAGGCAGAACTACCTGCTGAACGCCAAGCTGCTCGAGGCGATAGTCGAATCCGCCGAGCTCGATGCATCCGAGAAGCACAAGCTGCGCTTCTTCACGCGGCAGTTCATCGATTCGATGAGCCCGGCGAACTTCACGGCGACCAACCCGGATGTGCTGAAGCTCGCGATGGAATCGAAAGGCGCGAGCCTCACAGCGGGCATGAACCAGTTGGCCGACGACCTGAAGAGAGGCCGCATCTCGATCACCGACGAAAGCGCATTCGAGGTCGGCCGCAACGTGGCGGTGTCGAAAGGCTCGGTGATCTACGAGAACCCGCTGATGCAGCTCATCCAGTACGCGCCGCTGACCGATCAGGTGGCGGTGCGTCCGCTGCTGATCGTGCCGCCGTGCATCAACAAGTTCTACATCCTCGACCTGCAGCCCGAGAACTCCTTCGTGCGCTACGCCTGCGAGCAGGGGCAGACGGTGTTCCTCGTCTCATGGCGCAATCCGGGTGCCGATCTCGGCCACGTTACCTGGGACGACTACCTGGTGCTCGGGGCGATGGCCGCGATCGAAGTGGCACTGGCGGTCAGCGGGGCGGACAAGGTCAATGCGGTCGGCTGGTGCGTGGGCGGCACCATCCTGGCGAGCGCACTGGCAGTGCTGCGCGCGCAGGGTGACCGCAGCGTGGCGAGCGCGACCTTCCTCACGACCATGCTCGACTTCACCGAGCCGGGCGACCTCGGGGTCTTCATCGACGAGCAGGGCGTGTCGCAGCGCGAGGCGACCATCGGGCGCGGCGGCATCTATCCGGGCGCGGAGCTTGGCTTCGTCTTCCAGACGCTGCGCGCCAACGACCTGATCTGGCCCTACGTGATTGGCAACTACCTCAAGGGCAAGAGCCCGGCGGCGTTCGACCTGCTCTACTGGAACGCCGACGCGACCAACCTCCCGGGGCCGATGTACGCCTGGTACCTGCGCAACATGTACCTGGAGAACAACCTTCGCGAGCCGGAGCGGCTGACGATGTGCGAGACGCCGGTGGATCTCGGCCGCATCGACATGCCCTGCTACGTACTCGCGACGAAGGAAGACCACATCGTGCCGTGGCGGTCGGCCTACCGGACGACCCAACTGGTCGGCGGCAAGTCGCAGTTCGTGCTCGGCGCGAGTGGACACATCGCGGGCGTGATCAATCCGGCATCGAAGGACAAGCGCAGCTTCTGGGTCGGCGGGCCTCAGGGCGAGTCGGCCGAAGAATGGCTCGGCGGTGCGCAGGAGATGCAGGGCAGCTGGTGGAAGCACTGGCGCCAATGGCTCCGAAGCGCCGAAGGCAAGCAGGTCCCGGCGCGCAAGCGGCTCGGCAACAACGAGCACAAGCCCATCGAAGACGCTCCGGGCCGCTACGTGAAGCAGCGCGCCGAATGAACACCTGCAATCCAAGCCCCATGCCCTACGAAACCATCCAGCTTGCCGAACACGGCGACACCGCGCGGCGCACGGCAGTCATCACGCTGAACCGGCCCAAGCAGCTCAACGCGCTGAACGATGCGCTCATGGACGAACTCGGCAGCGCTTTGCGGGCCTGCGATGCGGTCGACCACATCGGCTGCATCGTGATCACAGGCAGCGAGAAGGCCTTTGCGGCAGGTGCCGACGTCGCCATGCTGGCGCAGCACGATTTCGCTGCGGCGTATGAACGCGACCTCATCACGCGCAACTGGGAGACGATCCGCGGCATCCGCAAGCCGGTGATCGCCGCGGTCGCGGGCTTCGCGCTCGGCGGCGGCTGCGAGCTCGCGATGATGTGCGACTTCATCATCGCGGCCGAGAGTGCCCGATTCGGGCAGCCCGAGATCCGGCTCGGCATTCTTCCCGGCGCGGGTGGCACGCAGCGTCTGCCGCGCGCCGTCGGCAAGTCGAAAGCCATGGACATGGTGCTGACCGGCCGCATGATGGACGCGCACGAAGCCGAACGCGCCGGACTGGTCTCGCGCGTGGTTCCTGATGACAAGCTCATCGAAACCGCGCTGGAAGCCGCGGCGACGATCTGCGCGCTCGGCGGCAATGCGGTCATGGCTGCGAAGGAATGCGTGAACCGTGCGTTCGAATCGGGCCTGTCCGATGGCGTGATGTTCGAACGCCGGTTGTTCCAGGCGATGTTCGGCACGGCCGACCAGATCGAGGGGATGTCCGCGTTTCTCGAAAAGAGAAAGCCGGCATTCGGGAGAAGGAATCCAGATGCTCTATGAACTGCACGAAGCGCAGCGCTCCTTGATCGTGCCCTTCGTGGACTTTGCTCAGGTCGCGGCCAGGCTCTACGGCCAGGTGCCGCACGCGCAACCGCTGGCCGCCGGCTACGACCTTCTCTACCGCCTCGGCAAGGACTACGAAAAGCCCGAGTTCGGCATCAAGACCGTCAAGGTCGGCGATCGCGATGTGGTGATCCACGAGAGCATCGAAGT
>NZ_JACHYC010000011.1 GCF_014192575.1 Variovorax sp. Sphag1AA
CTGGGTGGGCTCGATGCGGCGCGGCTTGATGCACTCCTCACATTCGCCGCGCGCGCGGCCGCGATCACCTGCTCCCGCCGCGGGGCGGACATGCCGCGGCGTCACGAGCTCGCGTGAATGAGGCACTTCGCCTCCAAGCACGATGGACATCGAACGCCTACCCGTCGAACCCAGCCTGCTCGGCGAATCACCACTGTGGCATCCACGAGAGAAAGTGCTGTATTGGTGCGACATCCCGAGCCGCACCCTGCATCGCTATGACCCCGACAACCAGACGCATGCGAGCTGGGTCTTCGCGCACGATCTTGGCTGCTGCGCCGCCTGCGACGACGGTACGCTGATCGTCGCGCAACGGGACGGCCTGCTGCGCCTGGATCCGACGACCGGCAGCCAGACCGTGATTGCCAAGGCACCCTACGACATCGCTGTCGAGCGCTTCAACGACGGCAAGACCGACCCGCAGGGCCGCTTCTGGGTTGGAACGATCTATGAACCGCGCGATGCACCCCACGCATCGCTGTACCGGCTCGATGCACAAGGGCTTCAGCGTGTCGCTGGCCACATCACGACCAGCAACGGACTTGCATGGAGTCCGGACGGCCGCACCATGTACTGGGCTGACACAAAGGCCCACACCATCGCTGCCTGGGACTACGACCCCGAGCGCGGCGAGCCCTCAAATCGTCGCGTCTTCGCCCGGTTCGAGCCGCCGGAAGCACATCGGCTTTCAGGGTACGACGGTCGGCCCGATGGCGCTGCCGTGGATTCGGAGGGCTGCTATTGGGTCGCGATGTTCGAGGGGGGCCGGGTGCTGCGCTATTCCCCGCAAGGCGAGTTGCTGCGCACCATCCACCTACCCGTGCGTTGCCCGACCATGCCCTGTTTCGGGGGTGCCGACCTGCGCACCCTCTACATCACAACCGCGAGAGAGAAGCGGTCGCCAGACGAGCTTGCGGCAATGCCTTGGTCCGGTTGCGTTCTGCAAATGCGCATCGATGTGCCGGGACTTCCCGCCCGCTTTGTGAGACAGGGATTGCAGTCGACGCGAGCGCGACGGCAGTTGGCTTCCTCCCGCCTCCAGCCCTCGCGCTCGACGTGATGCTGAAGCGCTGCGAGGCTTTCTGGTCGCTACGGCCGATCGGCCGACGCACTCAGATGGAGTGCTGCAGGTGGAACGGACGCTGAGCGGTCCGCTGGTCGAGATGCTTCATGCGGCGTTCGAGGTCATAGATGTCGACCGCGCCGGCGAGGTAGGTGTCTTCGAAGTTGGGCTGGGCGGGAAACTGGCTCTTAAGCGCGGCCATGGCGCTTTGCAAGATTTTCTTCATGGTGACGTCGATTATAAGGGTTAACCCTTATATCGCGCAGGGGTCCCGATCCTGAGCCTGGACAAGGGCGTACGCATCAAGGCCCACTTTGTGTGAGCGAGCTACTTCTTCCTGAACGTGTCGTGGCAGGTCTTGCAGGTCTCGCCCAGGGGCCCCATGGCGGCTTTCAGCGCGTCGAGATTGCCGGCTTTCGCGGCGCCCAGGAGCTTTTCCGTGTCGGACATCAATCTCTCGCTCAGCTCTTTGAATTTCGCCTGCTCCTGCCAGATCTCCGGCTTGGCCTTTCCGCCTTCCGTGCCAGGCCCGAATCCGGCCCAGGGAAGTTTCGATATTTCGGCCACAACTTCCGCGTTTGCCACTGCGGCCGTCGCGTCGTAGGGTGCCCTGCCGCTGGCCATGGCACCCAGGCGTGCGACGTGCTGGCTCTGAATGAACATCGCGCTCTGACGGTACTTGATGGCATCTTCGGTCTTGGCAAACTGCGCGCCGGCCGATACGGAAAAGCTGCAAGCGGCAACCAGGACGAGGGGGATGGAGGCTTTCATTCGTAGATCCTTTTGGTTCGTGCACCCGCGGGACGAGACCCCGCTAGAGCAGAACGTTCATCCCCAAAAACGCACGATCGGTTCAATACCCATGAAGCCAGGTCTATTCCGCAACACGGCCCTCCTCGCCCGAAGACACCGTCCCCTCGACCGAGCTCTTGCAGCGCATACCCCTCATGGCGGCCCTGTGGGGCTTCGAAGACTAGCGATCGCCAGATCGCCGCTCTCGATGTGATCGCTCCCGCTTCAGGCCAAGCAGCTAGCGATTGAGACCTAGTGCCGACCGGCAGCTCAAGGCCGCCTCAGTCAGCCCACTCTTCAATTACCTGTGGCGATCCCGCCGTGCGCCAGATACAGTGGGCAGTCGGCCCATGCACACGAATCCCTCAACCCTGCGCCTATCGGCCTCCGTCCGGAGCCGGGGCGCTGCATGATCCTTCGCAGACACGGCAACCACGACTGCAAGGCGAGGGACCATGGACCAGTTGTTCAAGAGTCTCCCCGACATCATCAAGGCGGCGGCGCAGAGCCGGCTGGGCATCCTGGCACTGCTGGTTGTCGCGCTGTCCATCCTGGCGTACGTCTTCTTTGCCAAGGCGACGGTGAAGGTCCGTGTTGGCATCTTCGTGTTGCTCTTCGCCGGCGTCCTCGGGTTCGGTGTTGCGGTCCTTCGCGAGTCGGACTCCAAACCGCCATCCATGGCACCGACATCGGCCCCGGCCCCGGCACCGGCGCCGACGGGGGTAGTTCTCCCGCCGCTATCGAAAGAGGCGCGGATACTGCTCAAGGGTGCTTCAGCCGATCCGGCCGGACTCGTGCTGTACGAGAAATTCGGCGCCAGCGTTGACCTGCACACGAACGGCGAGAGCCTGTTGACCGACAAGGCCGATCACCGCGCGGTGGCCACCTGGGAGGCTGCGTTGCAGGAACTCGTCGACCGTGGTTTGCTCGCCACCCGCGGTGATCGCGGCGAGGTCTACGAGATCACGAAGAAGGGCTACGACGCGAACGGGTCAACGCCTACGGTAAGGGACGATTCGCGGCGATAAGCAGATCCTCGGGCCCGACGGCAGCATCAGCCTCGCCTCTCATTGAGCTGCGGCTTCCCTCGGAGAATCAGCGTCAATCGCCGCTTTGAGGGCTCGCAGCTCCGGGGCGTCAGCCATTGGCCAATCTCTCTTTGGTCATGAAGTCCCCTGCGCCGCGGCGCGCACCGTCGAAGACATGTTCGACAACGAGCAGGTACTGGCAGAGGAGATGGTGGCCAACAGCAGCGGTACGAGCAAGCCGCGCACCGTCGCGCCCGAAGGTGCCTGCGACTCCGGTTCACGCTCTAAACGGCCACCCACGCTGCTATCGATTTCTCCATGGTCGAACCACTGGCGCGTCGCGTGCATGCGCTTGGCTGGCAGGGGGCGAGAAGGCGTTCGCAGGGATCTCGCGCCCCATCCCCATGGGGCGGAATCCGCTAACAAGTTGCGGCAGATCAATGAGCATTGCGCCAAGCACGCCTAGCATTCGAATCAGGAGCGCATTGCATCCCAATTGACTAGCGAAAGGAGTTTTTGCCATGAATCAATCGGAATCGGCTGCAACGCGAGTCGAGGATGCCTTTGTCCTTTCGTCCCTCGGATGGCAGCACCTCTTCCAGGACTGTGCCCAGGAGTTCCAGCAGGCGCAGGTCCGCGCGGTGGCGGAGTGGATAGAAGCGCTCACGTCCATGTACCACGATGCGTGGCAAAGCTGGGCTGCCGCCCTGCCCGGTGGAACACACCCTCTGACCCGCGATCACCTGCACACGCTGCCTTCTCTGGCGGCAGCCCCCCTGGCACCTACGACAGAGTCCTAGTCAATTTCCCTTGAGGCGCGTGAAATGGAAGCCGATGCGATCTACTGCTTTGATCGAGCCAGCGTCTTGTTCCCAATCTACCCCGACGGCCCTACTGGCCACCGAGTGATCGCAGAGATCTCGGAAGACACGCTGCGCGATCTCTTCGGCGCTACCGGCGGTGGTGAAAGCCTCGTACAGGCCTGCAAAGAGCACTTCGATGTGATCGAGCAAATGGCCCTGCATCTGCATCGTCGCGACCCGCATCGCTCGTTGATCCTCGAGACTCAGGATTTCTCGCTACCGGCGATGTTCTCGACCGATCACGCAGATTGACTCTCTCCTACGACTCTTTTACGTACGAGCCCGGTGCGGGAATCTCTTTGCCATTCACCGCAACGCCTTGCACGGGCAGTGTCGCGATCTCGCCGCTGGAGTGCTTTCGCAGCCAGTGGGTCCACGCCGGCCACCAGGAACCGTGCGAATACTGCGCACTGGCGAACCACTCGTCTGGCTCTGCGGGCGCCTTGCGTGCGGCATGGTGGGCCTTGCGGTACGACGCAGCCGTATGTGCCGCCGGCCCGGCCGGAGGGTTCACGATGCCCACGTTGTGTCCGCCGGAGGTCAGCAGGAAGTCGATGGGCGAATCAACGAGCCGGTGAATCCTGTAGACCGACTTCCATGGCGATACATGGTCGTTCTCGGTCGCGACCACGAACATGGGAACGCCGATTCGCGACAAGTCGACCGGTTCATGCGAAGTGCACCGATAGCGCCCCTCCGCCAGATCGTTGCGCAGGTAAAGATGCCGCAGGTATTCCGCGTGCATCCGCGCGGGCATGCGGGTGGCATCGGCATTCCATGCGCGTAGCGCAGTCATCGGCGTGGTGGCGCCCATCAGATACTCATGTACCAGCTTGGACCATACGAGGTCTTTCGAGTTGATGAGTTGAAAGGCCCCTGCCATCCGCCTGCCATCCAGGTAGCCGTTCTCGGTCATGAGGTCCTCGAGAAAGGAAATCTGGCTCTCGTCCATGAAGAGTCCCAGCTCTCCCGGCTCGGAGAAGTCGGTTTGCGCAGCGAACAGCGTCAGCGTCCGGATGGCATGAGGGCATTCGGGCAACGCCGCCGAAATGGCCAGCAGCGTGCCGCCGAGGCAGTAGCCTGCCGCGTGGACATCCGACTCCGGATACAACGAACGAATGGTGTCGAGCGATTCGAACACGCCATGGCGAACGTAGTCCTCCATTCCCAGACCGGCCTGACCGCTGCGGGGGTTGCGCCACGAGACGATGAAGACCGTATGCCCGTTGTCCACCAGGTACTTCACCAGTGAATCCTCGGGCGTAAGGTCGAGGATGTAGAACTTCATGATCCAGGCCGGAACGATGAACACCGGCTCGCGCAGAACGGTGGCGGTTGTCGGCTCATACTGGATCAGCTCTGCCAGTTCGTTGCGCATGACGACCTTGCCCGGGGTCAGGGCCACGGCTTTGCCCGGCAGGAATGCCTCCACACCGCGTGGCTTGGCATCGCCCGCGACCGCAGCCGCATCGCGAACCCAGTTGATCCAACCATTGGCCAGGTTCGCGCCGCCCGTCAACAGGGTCTGTTTCAGCACCTCCGGATTTGTAGCGACGAAGTTGGACGGCGACACCATGTCAAGCCATTGGCGCGCAACGAAGGCCACCTGGTCTTCGTGGTGTTTCGAAACACCGCGCACGCCTCGGCAGGCCTCCTCCCACCACTGCTGGGTCGACAGAAACGCCCGAGCCAACGCGTCGAAGGGAGGCTGCTTCCATTCCGGCCGCGCGAACCGTTTGTCCTGGACGGCCATCGCCTCGTCTGCCTCGGCGTCCTTCTCGCTCGACACAAGGGCCAACCACCACGCAAGTGATCTCCGAAGCGCACTGGCCGAAAGCTCCGTCTGCTTTGTGGGCGACACCATCAAGTGCGCCAGCCAGTCGGATTGCGCCTGCGCAAGCGATGCGGGCGAGATCCCGTTGGCAAGCCGCGCGATCCACTGCTTGAGCGGTAGATCCATGGCAGCCGGCCCATGACCGGCCGGGCAAACGTATGAATGTTCCATCGCTCGATCCTCGCCGGGCCTCAAACCGCCGTGTTTGCGGCACGTCAAGGCTGAAGGCATTTGGCGAACGGATGCACGGCGAATCTTGCAAACTCGCGCCCCCTCAGAACATATCGGCTGAAGGCGCAGCCTGCTGTGGCTGCTCTTTCCTGGGCACATCCGCCACCATGCAGTCGATCGTGAGGATCAGGCTTGCGATAGAGCAGGCGTTCTGCAACGCCAGGCGCGTGACCTTGGCCGGATCGATGACACCCATATCCAGCATGTCGCCGTATTCACGACGGGCTGCGTTGTAGCCAAAACTCGGCCGATCGGCCGCGTCGACCCGGTCCAGCACGATGGAGGGTTCCTGCGCGGCATTGAGAACGATGCGGCGCATCGGCTCTTCCAGCGCGCGGATCACGATCTTCAGGCCCGAGTCTTCATCGAGCGTGGGCAGCGTCACGCCCACGAGCGCCTTCCGGGCGCGCAGCAGGGCCACCCCGCCCCCTGGGACGATGCCCTCCTCGATCGCGGCGCGAGTGGCATGCAGAGCGTCCTCGACACGCAACTTCCGCTCCTTCAGCTCCGTCTCAGTGGCCGCACCGACCTTGATCACGGCCACGCCGCCCGACAGCTTGGCGATGCGCTCGTCCAGCTTCTGGCGGTCGTAGTCGCTGCCGAGCTTTTCGCGCTCTTTCTTCAGCGTCGCGATGCGTTCGCGGATGGCCGATGCCTCGCCGGCACCGCCGACGATGGTGGTGTTCTCCTTGTCGACCACCACGCGACGCGCTCGTCCGAGATGCTCCAGCGTGGCCTTTTCGAGCGATACGCCCAGCTCCGCGGATAGCACCTGTCCCCCCGTAACGAGGGCAATGTCCTGCAACATTGCCTTGCGGCGGTCACCGAAGCCCGGTGCCTTGACGGCGCAAGTCTTGATCACGCCGCGAATGGCGTTGACGACCAGGGTCGCCAGCGCATCGGCCTCGACTTCCTCGGCGACGACAAGCAAGGGCATTCCGGCCTTCGCGGCCGATTCGAGCAACGGCACGAGTTCCTGCAGGCCGGACAGCTTCTGGTCGTACAGCAGCACGGCGACGTCTTCCAGCACGCAGGTCTGCCGCTCCGGGTTGTTGATGAAGTAGGCCGACAGATAGCCGCGATCGAACTGCAGCCCTTCGACGGTCTCGAGCTCGCTCGCGATGCCCGATCCATCCTCGATCGACACCGCCCCATCGCGTCCCACCTTGTCCATGGCCCTTGCGACCAGTTCGCCGATGGAGCGGTCGTTGTTCGCGGAGATCGCTGCGACATGGGCGATCTCCTGCGATGTGGCGCAGGGTTGCGCCATCTTCTTGAGCTCGGTCACGACGATCTCGACGGCCTGCTCGATGCCGTGCTTCAGTTCCATCGGATTCATGCCGGCCGCCAAATACTTCAGGCCTTCCTGCACCAGGCCGTGGGCCAGCACAGTGGCTGTGGTGGTGCCGTCACCCGCCATCTCGCTCGTGCGCGCGGCAACTTCGCGCATCAGCTGCGCACCCATGTTCTCGAAGCGGTCTTCGAGCTCGATCGATTTCGCGACAACCACCCCTGAATTGACGATCTGGGGCGCACCGAACTCACGGTCAAGCACCACGGTGCGGCCTCTCGGACCCAACGTGACCTTCACGGCCTCGGCCAGCGTATCAACTCCACGGCGGATCTTGTCGCGGGCTTCTTCCCGGAACAGCAGCTTCTTGGCAGACATCTTGAAGACCTCCTGCCCGGATGATTGGCCGTCTTGTCAATGTCGGGCTTGCGCCAAGTCAACCAACGAGTTCTCGCCTGGAAGATCCATACGCTGGGTCCGAACAGCCACAAGGCCACCTCCGACCGCGGCGGCAATGCCCAGTGCCATGGCCGCCAGCAGGCCTGGTCCATTCACCGGCGCGAAACGCAGCAGCTCGCGGGCACCCGGCAGCAGTACGCCCGCTGTCATCACCATCACCGACACCGCCGTCACGATGACGAGAGGCCAACTCGCGAATGCACTGCGCGCCCCTTGCGGCCGAGCCAACATCCATACGAGTGAGAGATTGCCCACCGTGAGCGCGCAAACGGCAAGTGTCCGCGCCTCATCGGCGGTACCACCGTTGGCGAGAGCGATTCCCCAAACGCCGAGCACCGAAAGAAGCAACAGCAACCCGGCAACCAGCCCACCCCGAAGCGATTGCCAGCGGAACGCGTGTGCGTCGCGCGGACGGGGACGGCGGCTCATCAGGCTCTGCGCCTCTGGCACGCCTTCGAATGCGAACGAGCACAGCGGATCGATCACCATCTCAGTGAGGACCACGTGGATCGGCAGCATCAGCACCGGCATTCCCAGCATCACCGGCACGAAGGCGAGTCCGGCGATAGGAACATGAATGGCGACGATGTAGAAGATGGCCTTTCGCAAGTTGTCGTCGATGCGACGTCCCAGACGCACGCCATCGACAATGCGCGTGAAGTCTTCATCCAGCAGCACCAGCCCGGCCGCCTCACGCGCAACATCAGTGCCACGCACGCCCATCGCAATGCCGACATGCGCCGCTTTGAGCGAGGGCGCGTCGTTGACGCCGTCGCCGGTCATCGCGACCGTCTCGCCGTTCGCCTGGAATGCCTTCACGAGGCGTAACTTCTGAAGCGGCGTGACGCGGGCGAACACGCGGACCCTGCGCGTCACACGGGCCAGCGCCTGGTCATCGAGCGCTTCGAGCGCATCTCCGGTCATCACACCCGCGGATGTATCGATACCAGCTTGCCGAGCGATCGCGCGGGCTGTGGCGGCGTGATCGCCCGTGATCATTGCAACCTCGATGCCCCCCTTGCGCGCCGTCGCCACGGCATCCGGCACGTCCGCGCGCAACGGGTCCTCGAAGGCAAGCAGCCCCAGCAGCGAGAAATCGAGTTCATGAAGACTCGGTAGCGCCTCGGATCGCGGCGCGATCGCGCGTGCGACCGCCAGTATGCGCAAGCCGCGGTTGGCGAGCTCTTCCACCTGCCGGTGAAGCCGCGAGCCCTCGTCTGCCGACAGCCTGCAGATCGAGGCGATCGCCTCCGGCGCGCCCTTGGCCGCCACCTCGACCGTGCCATCCGCTCGCAACCAGGCTTGCGCCATCGCGGGGAGTTTGGGTGTCATCGGGTACTCGCGCGCCAGCGCCCAATGCTGATGCAAAAGTCCCTCGCCTGTACCGAGGATCGCGCGATCGATCGGGTCGAGCGTTCCGCGGCGAGAGGCCAGCATCGCGCACAACAGTGCCGTGCGTACCGGCAATGCATCGTCGATGGGATCATGCGCGGCGGGCGATCCCGGCAATACGATGCCCACCAGCTTCATCCTGTTCTCGGTGAGCGTGCCGGTCTTGTCCACGCACAGCACGGTGGCCGCGCCAAGTGCCTCGATCGCGGCCGGACGCCGTGCGAGAACCTTGACCGATGCCATCCGCCACGCGCCAAAAGCGAGAAACACGGTGAGCACCATCGGAATCTCCTCGGGCAGCATCGACATACCGAACGCGATGCCGGCCAAGGCACCCTGCAGCCAATTCCTTGAACCAATACCCAGCCAGACCGCCAGAAGCACACTCAGGATGAAGGCGAGCACCGCCAGCCATCGGGTGACGCGCGCGAGTGTCTGTTGCAACGGCGTCGGCGCGAGGTCGATGCGTTCCAGGGAGGCGCCGATGGCTCCCATGCGGGTGCGCAAGCCGGTCGCTTGCACTTGCGCAACGCCATGTCCGGCCACGACCAATGTCCCGGCATAGGCGGCGTCCCCAACCTGCTTGGGCACACTCACGGACTCCCCTGTGAGCAGCGATTCATCGCATTCAAGCGCCGTGCATTCGCGCAACTGCACATCCGCCGCAATACGCTCGCCTTCGCCGATGAGCATCGCATCGCCCGCCACGACTTCCGCCGCGGGAACGCGCACCCATTGGTTGTCGCGCAGCACTCGCACATATGGCACAGCCAATGCACGCAGTGCGTCAAGCGCGCGATCCCCCCGCCGTTGCTGAACGATGACCAAGCCGACAGTAACGACCGCGAAGCCACCAAGCAGCAGGCCTTCGGACAACTCTCCAATCAAGAGGTAGAGCGCCGCGGCCGCAAGCAGAAGCAGAAACATCGGCTCGTGCGCCACGTTCCTGACCAACGCAGCGAAACCGCTGCGCCGTGACGGCTCGATGTCGTTCGGACCATCACGCGCGAGTCGCTCGCGCGCTTCCTGGCTGGTCAGACCATCTGTCACTTCGAAGCCACGGCGCCGAACGCCGGATAGCCGACGCGGGCGGATACGCCGACGACCTCGCGTCGGCAAAGGGATTTGAGGTTCATGGTTGCACTCCAGAAATGAACGCGCCAATGCAGCGAGCCCGCGGTTACTCTGGCCGACCGGCGGCAGGCCGCGCTTGACATGCATCAAGCGGAATCCACCCCCGCCGCATCAGCGCCGCCAAAGCGCGCCGTTGATCCAGCGCAAGCCGGCCGATGGTCCCATTGCCTAGAGTCACCGGGTCGGGCTCGCTCGCCCGCACCTTAATCCTTGAAAGGAAGAGCTGACATGCGCGTCGCACTCGTCACCGGCGGCACGGCCGGCATCGGAGCGGCCACGGCGCAGGCGTTGCAGGACGCCGGCTATCGTGTGGCCGCCACCTACGGCTCCAATAGCGACGCCGCAAACCGCTTCTCCAAACAGACCGGCATACCTGTCTTCGCATGGAACGTTGCTGACTTTGGGGCGTGCCGCGAGGGCGTGGCGCGCGTGGAGGCGCAAACAGGGCCGGTCGACGTCCTGGTCAACAATGCCGGCATCACGCGGGACGCCATGCTGCACAAGATGTCCGACGAACAATGGCGCGAAGTGATCGACATCAACCTCGGCGGCTGCTTCAACATGTGCCGCGCGGTCATCGAAGGCATGCGCGAGCGCCGCTTCGGGCGCATCGTCAGCATGGGTTCAGTCAACGGCCTGTCCGGGCAGGTCGGGCAGTCCAACTATGCGGCAACCAAGGCGGCATTGATCGGGTTCAGCAAGTCGCTCGCGCTCGAAAGCGCCTCACGCAACATCACGGTCAACGTGATCGCGCCGGGATACACCGACACCGCCATGGTCGGCGCGGTGCCACCCGATGTGCTCGCCACCATTCTCAAGACCGTCCCGGTGGGTCGGCTCGCGACACCGGCCGAGATCGCGCGCGCAGTCGTGTTTCTCGCTTCCGAAGACGCGGGTTTCATCACCGGCATCACGTTGTCAATCAACGGAGGCAAGTACATGCCTTAGCGCGAGCCGCTCGGTGCCCACGCGGCAGGCGCGCGTGACCAATCTTGAGGAGTTGATCGAGCATGCGCGCAGCCAGGGCGTCGGCCAGCTCACTGGCATCGTGCTGCACGAGGGCGTGATCGCTATTTTGTGAAGCCGCCGGTGAGGTCTCTGACCACCCGCGAGACCTTGCCGCTGCGACCGACCTGTCGGGGCTCGCCCGCTTGGCACGCAATTCGAACACCTGCCGCACCCTGAGATCGCAGGAAATCAGCGAGGGCACATTGGGCCTTTTGAAGCAGCTCCTCGGCCTCGGCGCTTTTCGACGCGGTGTTCAGGATCAGGTCGCACGGGCCCTTCTGCACAAGCTGGAAATCGAAAAGCCCGGATCCTTCTTCGATCGCAGTACTCAACGCAAGAGGAAGCACGCAGACGGAGCTGCGCTCGTTACCCAGGCGAAGCGTCTCCTCGCAGCGGCCCTCTATCTCGATCAACGGCAGATGTGAGCCGCATCTGCACCTATGCGCATGCAGGGTCACGCGGTCGCCCAGGTCGTATCGGATGATCGGCTGAACGTGATTGGCGAGATTCGTGAGGAGTACCGTCGCGCCAGCTTCGCCAAAGGGCACCGCCTGTCCCCGCTTGTCCACCGACTCGAGAATCGCCCAATCGCTGTTGAGGTGCATGGCACCCTTTTCACACTCGAAGGCGAGCGAAAGAAACTCCGAAGCCCCATAGCTGTTCGCCAGTGCGCAGCCGAACGCCCGCCCGATGGATTCGCGGTTTGCCGGAGACAGGTTCTCGCCGCCGGTCCAGACTTCGCGGGGCGCTGTGTTCATACGTCCCTGCGTCCGTTCTTCCGCCAGCAGCGCTGCCGCGCTGGGGTAAGTCGCGATCACGGACGGCACCATGGCGTCGATCTCCCGAACGATGTCCTCCAGGGGCTGCATGAAGGAGATGCAGCGCAGACGTTGCGCAAACAGCGGATTGAGCCGCCGTAGCCGCTCGATGGAGACCGTGCTTGCGAAATGACCGTTCGTGGCCCCGACGAAAGCCATCCGCTCACTCCATCCCCACGGATCGAACAGCCGTCGCATGGGCCTCAGCATAGGCCGGCGGATTGCATCGAGCGCGTCGAACACGGCCAGAGCGAGGGCATCCTGGACAAAGATCGCCGGCTCGCCGCTGCTGCCGGAGCTCTCCCATATCAGGTAGCGCCTCATGTAGGACTCGGCAATACGATGCGGGTCCGAGACAAAGCGGCGCAGGTCGTCGAGGCGAATGGCAGGATCCGTGACCCACTGGTCGAAGTGATTCATCAGATCGGCCTTCCTCATGACCGGCAGGTCTTCCAGGCAGGCCTTGTCCAAATCCGTGTGGCGCAACATGCGCCGATACAAGGGCGAGCGCTCCTTGGCCGATGCAACCAGACGCCGCAGACGTTGCCTCCGCCGTTGCTCCAAGGCCCCCGCGTCGGCGTGCGACGCCATAGCGACGTCCGTCGCGATCGATCCCCAAAGGTAGAGATCTATTGGCGGAGGCATGACGAACGACACGGCAGCCTCGAAGGCGGACTCAGTCGGAGACCTTCAACTCGTTGAAAACCTTTGTCACACCCACAGCGGACCAAGCGGCACCCTGCGCCGCCGACCGCTCTGCCCAGGAGTGGACCGTGCCCCGCAATCTTGCTTCGGATCCTTCGATAAGAACATCGATATGCTGCGCCTCCTTCTCCGCCTGGCGGACCAATGCATCGCGAATCTTTGCCATGACGTTGGCATGAGCGGGCCGCTGCTTGAGCACGACGTTGTTGCTGACCCCTGTGACGCCTGTGAGTGACCGCACGGCTCGGGCGGCCGCGTTGCGCTGGTAGTCCCACTCCACATCGCCCTTGAGCGTGATCCAGCCTTGCTCGACCTTCAGGCTGATGCCAGCGGGCACCTGAGCGTCCCACGTCAGCGCATCTTCCGCGGCGGCAGCAATCTCGGAATCGCTTCGCTTGTGGCTCGGGGCAAGCTTGACGTCGAGCTCCATCGCCAGTGCTTTGACACCTTGCACGCGCTGGACGGCACGTTCCACAAGGAACTTCTCGCGGTAGGTCGCGAGGTGTCCCGTCACGGTCACCACGCCGTTCTCAACCATCACCCCGATGTGTGCCGGGTTGACTGCCGGGTCCCATTGAAGTTCGCTTTCCACGTCCTTCTTCAGTTGCGCATCAGTCTTCATGATCAACCTTTCAGAAATCATCTGTCCTTCGATAGGAGGCACGCAAAGCGCGCGAGCGCCGCACGTCCACGAAATGCTATGGACCTGTGCTGTCCTCCGGTTTGATTCATCGCAACTCCGACTATCTGCGTCAAAGGATTGTTCGGGATGGATCAAGGCATGCTGGGCGGAAATCGCTCACCTCGATTGACGCAGCGCAAGCCCATGAGCTTCAAGACTGCCTAGAGTCGAACCGAAGGTCGGCTTTGTGTTCCAGCCGACCGCTTCAACGGCTCACTTGCCTGAAAGGAAGTTCATATGCGATCCGATGCACAGCTCAGAAACGATGTCCAGGCTGAACTGGACTGGGACCCGGCAGTCAACCCGGCACACATCGGGGTGATCGCTGCGGATGGCGTTGTTACCCTGACTGGACATGTCGCCAGTCACGCTGAGAAGTACGCTGCGGAAGCCGCAGCCCGTCGCGTGAAGGGCGTAAAGGCGCTCGCGGTGGAAATGACCGTGAAACTTCCCGCGTCCGATACGCGCTCGGACGCGGACATTGCGATGGCGGCTGAGCGTGGACTGGAATGGTCGGTGCTTGTTCCAACCGGAAAGATCAAGCCGATGGTCGAAGGAGGCTGGGTCACTCTCAACGGAGAGGTCGAATGGGACTATCAGCGTCGAGCCGCCGAGCGGTCGGTCCGTAATCTCATGGGCGTCACCGGCGTCACAAACGCGATCAAGATCATCCCGAAGGTGAAGGCGACCGACGTCGAGAAACGCCTTCACGATGCTCTTTCGCGACAAGCGAACCGAGAGGCCGATCGCATCCAGGTCACCGTAGTCGGCTCCGAGGTTCATCTCAGGGGCAAGGTCCACTCGTGGGCGGAACTCGATGCAGTGCAGGGCGCTGCCTGGTCTGCACCCGGCGTTCACTCAGTGGTCAACGACCTGACAGTCGATTGAGAAGGTACGGCCGTGTGAAATGTGGCGACAGTCCCGCACCTGTGCAGCGAGGGCCTCGATGCGATTCGCGATGCTCGAGTCAGGGACCAGTCGCCGCCGCGAGTTGAATCGCCGGTAGCTGGGTCCGCATGAAGTTGAGCGCGTATTGCAGCGCTCCCTCGCTCTGGGCATGAAGCGTCATCAATGGTTGGCCCAGTTCGATCTGGTCACCTACCTGCGCATGAAGAACTGCTCCGGCGGTTGGATCGCGCGGTGCGCCTGCCAACTTGGCTGCTCGCGCCACCAGCCTCGTGTCGATCGAAGAAATAGAACCGCTCGCGTGCGCGGCGATCACATACGTGTGCGAGGCCTTGGGCGGCATGCGCAAGCCACCCTGCGCTTCACAGATGGCGATGAACTTGGCGAGTGCCCGCCCCTCGTCGAGCACCTGCCGCGCCATCTCAGTCCCGGTGCCCTCGGGTGTTCTGCCGGCCATTTCCAGAACGAGGCCGGCCAACATCAGCGCGCGCTCGCGCAGGTCATGCGGTGCGCCAGGCGCGCCCTCGAGCACCGCCATGACATCGGCCGCTTCCAGCGCCGGGCCGATCCCCCGTCCAACCGGCCGAGTGCCATCGGTCATCACCGTACGGACCTGCAGGCCCATGGCGGCGCCAACGGCGACGAGCCCCTTCGACAGAGCTTCGGCGGCGCTGGCGCTGCGAACCTTGGTCAGCGGTCCGACCGGAAGGTCGATCAGCACGCGCTGAGAGCCGACAGCAACCTTCTTCGAGAGAATCGATGCGATCAGCAGGCCCTGACTGTCGAGACTGAGAGGTCGCTCCACGCGGATGAGGATGTCGTCCGCCGGGCTGATGCGGGTGTTTCCGCCCCAGACGATGCAGCCGCGCTCTCGTTGCACAACCCGCCGCATGGTGGATAGATCGAGGTCAACGGGCGCAAGGACCTCCATGGTGTCCGCGGTTCCAGCCGCGGAAGTGATCGCGCGCGACGAGGTTTTCGGCATCGTCACGCCGCATGCTGCAACGATCGGCACCACCAGTAGCGTGGTCCTGTTGCCCGGTAGTCCCCCGATGCAGTGCTTGTCCATGACGGGCGTCTGGCCCCATGCGACACGCTCGCCCACGTCGACCATCGCGCGCGTAAGCGCCACCGTTTCCTCTACGTCGAGCCCGTTGCCGGCGCACAGCGTGATGAGTGATGCGAGATGGATGTCCGGCACACGCCCCTGGCTCACGTCCTCCATCAACGCGCGCAAGGCTGCATAGGTGAAGGGGCGCCCATGCACCTTGCCGCGCAGATGTGCCAGCGACTCAAGCACCGGGGGATGCCTTACTTCGACGAGGTCGCCTTCCGTGGCATCGAGCATGGTCCAGGCCGCATCCGACAAAGCAATCTCATCACGAGAGAGCCAGTCACTGCTCACATGGTTGAGGATCGCCAGGAGATGCCGGCCCTTGTCGATGACCTCGACCTGTGTTTGCGCCTCGAATCCTTCCGCCCGGCAGACATGGCAATCGCTTCGCATGTAGACAACTGGCTGCTGGTACGTGTCGATGCCCGCGCGGCGAACCGGCAGCCGATCGAAGGCCATGGAACCTATCCCCTTCTCAACCCAGTTCCTCACGCCTGACGAGTCATTCGGCGGCGGCAAGGGCTGACGTGGTGGCGCGCGACACCTCATCGGAGAGCGTGGTATCCGGCGCGCGGACCAGCAGGATCGGAACGGGCGCTACGCGCAAGATGCGTTCAGCTCCGCTTCCCAGCAGCAAACGGCTCGCGCCACGCCTTCCATGCGTGCTCAGAACGATCAGGTCCGCTCCCCATTCGCGCGCTTCCTCGGCAACCTTGTCCTGAACTTCGCCTCTGAAGGCGTCGCACAGACGCGTCTCGACTTGGACACCCGCCGCACACGCGACCGCCTTGGCTTTGTCCAGAATCTTCATGGCGTCGCCCCGCAACGAGGCGATCAGATCGTTCGAAATGCCCGAATTGCTCCCAAGGGCAAGCGCGAATGACAGGTCATCAATGACGTGGAACAAACGAAGCCGTCCCTGCGTCATCTTCGCGATGCGGATCGCTTCGGAAAGACCGCAATTGGATATGACACTCCCATCGATGGGCACCAGAATGCGTTGGTACATGGCGTCTCCTCAAGTAGATCAAGGACCCCAAGTATTCGCGCCGCATTCGGAACCGCATTGATGCAGCGCAAGTCAGCCGAGCGACGCGCTCCGAACTCAAGATGAAGCGGGCACGCGTCGTTCGCGCTGGGGTGGATTGCCGCTTCCGGCCCCATGCCTGGCCTCGCGAATCTCCTCGCGAATGCAATGCACCAGATAGAGCCCGCCACTCAAGTGCCCCAGTGCCAGGACAATGCTGATCACAGAAAAGACCGGGTCCTCCCGGATACCAGCACTTGCATCCAGCAGTGCAAACGAAAGCGCCACAAGAATGAAGAGCCACGCAAGCGATGCGATGGATGCGTGGACATAGATCCAGAGGGTCTTCACGGCGATCCTTTCAAAAAGCGCCCCCAACCATACTGATGGCGCGGCGAAAAACCTTGACCTCGCGCAAGGTCGTGATGGCCTCATGCTCCCGCATCTCGACTTCTTGGCGCGCCGCGGCCGCGTGCACGTGACCAGAGCGGCAGCCAACTTGACGCATATCAAGAACTAGGCAATGAAGGCCTCCTATTCTCGATATTCGAAGCCACCTGCGCTGCGGGATTCAGAGGTTCGTCTCCGAGGCTACCGGTGCAGTGGTCCAGATGCAGTTGAAGCGATGAAGATGGAGGTTCGACCGTGATTCACTGGCTAGTTGTGATCGGAGGTGGTAAAGGTTCAGCGAGAGCCGCATCCACCATACTCGGTAGTCTGCCAATAGACTTCCCGGCTCCGGTCATTCTGGCTCTATCGCGTGAAGAGCTTGGCCAAGAATTCAGTCGAACTCTCAAGTACGCGAAGGGCCCTCGCATGACTATCGCTCGCGAAGGCTTGTTGCCGGCGGCATCCACTTCTTATGTCGCACCCGTGCACAAGTGCATTCGTATCGAGGCCGATGGAACTCTCGGGTTATCAGAACTGACCCGGGACGCCGCAGATCCCGCCGATCTCGCACTCGAGTCGGCTGCAGCGATCTATGGCAAGAAGGTCATCGGGGTGGTGCTCAGTGGCGAGGGCCATGACGGCACCCGAGGCCTCAATCAAATAGCCGCGCGTGGTGGCGTTCGAATCGTCCAGAGTCCCAGTGACTCTCGACGACCCCAGATGCCGTCCAGTGCCGTTCTGGGTGATCACCCAAACTACGTCGTTATGGTTGACGAAATCGCGCCGTTGCTCGTGCGAATCGTGCAGGCGTCGACACCCCGTTCGTGCTAGGACGCCAAGGGGCTCGACGTCCGCTTGGGGCAACGAAGCGCCTGATCCGCCCTGCTCTTCCGGTCGGCTGCTTTCGCTGCGGATCTCCAGCTCAAGCGTGGCGGTTGAAGGACAGCAAAGGAGCACAGTGCAGCCGAGCGAGGCCGTCTTGGCGAAGCCGGCAGTGCAGCGAGAGCGGTCGACTGGCAGGGCGGGGGGAACTACTTCTGTGTGCGCCCATTGCGGACGATCGCTCATACCCTTGGGTTGAGTGCAGCACGGCCGATTGCGGTCATTGGGCCGCGCCTCGGAATTCACTCGAGAGCGGTAGGCAAGCCGCACCGGCCAGCGACTGCCTCTTCGACACGCCCAACCCAGACCGCACATCGGTTGCCAAATGCGCCAGATATGATCTCCAAGTCGGTAAAGATTTATTACATGTTTCGGGGCACGCCGTCGAACGATCGCGTTTGACGGTGCGCAAACCGGGCACGCGAGGGGCATCGCGCGCATGCGCGTTATGAGGAGAAGGGTGTATGACGACGGATACGCTTTATCCGGCGGGGCCTGCCGCCGGCGGTGATCAACTGACCAAGGCGACACCGGCCTACAGGCGCCACGCCTGGCTGGCGACGTTCGCGCTGCTGGCGTTCGTATTGGCCTACCTGGCCTTCTCCGGCTGGCTGGCCTGGAAGGCATTCGTGCTGTTGCGCGCCATGGCGCTGGGCTCCGGCGATGGGCTGATGCTGCTGGGCGCCGGGGTCGGCGCAGGTTTCCTGGCCGTTTTCATGTTGAAGGCACTGGTTTTCGTGCGCCGCGGAGAGCTGGCCGGCCTGACCGAAATCACCGCGGCCGAGCAGCCGAAGCTTTTTGCCTTTCTGTACCGTCTTGCGGACGAAGCGCGCGCGCCGAGGCCGGCGAAGGTGTACTTGTCGTTGCGGGTCAACGCAGCGGTGTTCTACGACCTCTCGTTGCTCAACTTCATCCTGCCCTCGAAGAAGCATCTGGAGATTGGCCTGCCCTTGGTGAACATGTTGAGCGTCTCCGAGTTCAAGGCGGTGCTGGCACACGAGTTCGGCCATTTTGCGCAGCGGAGCATGGCGGTCGGCCGGTGGGTCTACTTGGCGCAGCAGATCGCAGCCCACATCGTGGCCAAGCGCGATGGCCTAGACCGCTTTCTTCAAGGGCTTTCGCGCACGGACGTTCGCATCGCCTGGATCGGCTGGCTGTTTTCGCTTTTGGTATGGGCGATCCGTTCGGTGACCGACAGCATGTTCCGGCTGGTGGTGCTGGCCGACCGTGCGTTGTCGCGCGAGATGGAGTTCCAGGCGGACCGTGTCTCGGTGAGCCTCGCGGGCAGCGACGCGCTGATCGATGCGCTGTACAAGCTTCAGGCCGCGGACGCCGCATGGGATCGCGCGCTCGAGTTTGCCAATCTGCGGCTGCCTCGGGGTTACGCCGCGCCCGATCTTCTGGATATCCAGACTGGCGTGCTGCGCAAGCTGCGTGTCATCTACGACGATCCAGAATACGGAGTTCCGCCCAGCGCACCTGCCGGAGGTGAGGCCGCACACCGCGTCTTCCGCCGCGATCGGGTGTCGATCTCGCGCATGTGGGCGACGCACCCGGCCAGCCACGAGCGTGAGCAGAACGCCAAGCGGGTCTTCCTTCAGGCGGAGATGAGCGATGAGCCGGCGTGGGCGCTGTTCGATCAGCCGCTGGCGCTGCGCGAAAGCCTGTGCGCGAAGCTGATCAGCCATGTCGAACCGCCGCCGGCGCTCGATACGCGCGAGGAAGCGCTGGCCGCTCTCGATGCGGAGTATGACCGCCGCTCTTATCAGCGACTTTACCGGGGCGTGTACCTCGCGCGTTTCGTGACGCGCACGTGCAACGACCCGGCCGAGCTCTTCGACGTGATGAACTTGACGGAGGCGATTGCAGCACGTGCAGAGCTGTACCCCTCGACGCTCTCTGCGCAGTTGGAGCGCCTGGATGCCCTGCGTCACGAACGTGCTTCGTTGATGGCGGTACGCGACGGGGTCGCGAAGAGTGAAGGTCCGCGCCTCGAGCATCGCGGCCGCGTGCTCAGGAAGAGCGACGTAGCCGACGCGATCGGGGAGGTCGAGCGCGATATCGCGGCGGCGGAGCAGGCGCTGGACGAGCACGACCGCCGCTGCCGCAGCGTGTACCAGACGTTGGCGCAGGCTGCGGGCCCTGCATGGGCCGAGGGTTGGATGGCACAGGTGCGACTCCTGCACTATGCCGAGCACGTGGAAGCAGACCTCGCCGATCTGCGCGTCCTGCTCGCCAACACCTTCAGCATGGTGACCGCCAAGCGCAAGGTGAACGAGACGGAGGCAAAGCGCGTGCTGGCAGACGCCGGGGCCCTCTTCAGCGCCATGGCCGCCATCGCCAGCCAGGCGACCCAGCTGCAGCTCGGAGAGCAGACGCAGGCGGCGCTGGGCGGTGAGACTTGGGCAGAAGCCGTGGGTGAGTTCAATTTCGGACATCCGACGCGCGAGAACCTCAATGACTGGCTGCGTGTTGTCGACAGCTGGGCCAATCCGATGGCACGTGCCTTGGGGCGATTGCGCCGCAGCGCGCTCGACTGTCTTCTGGACATCGAAGCCCGCCTGGACGACGCCATGAGGTCGGGGACGACGTTGGGTGCCTCGCCTGCGGGGCCCGTCGTTCCTTCGCACTACGCGACCCTGATCGCGGGGCAGGAGCGACCGCGCCAGATGCGGCTCGACGCTTGGTCGCGCTTCCAGACCGCGGACGGCTGGTGGGCTGGCGGCGCACGCCTGCTGGTGGCAGGCGGCATCGTGACCGGCCTGATGGGGTTGAGCAATTCTTCCCTCGGAAATGCCACGGTGCTGGCTTACAACGGACTGGATCGCAACGTGAAGATCCAGATCGGCGGCCAGGATGTGCTGCTCGCGCCCGGGGCGAAGCGCGGCTTCAACCTCGAGGCAGACAAGGCGGTCGAGGTTCGTGCGTACACCACCGAGGGGCAGGAGATCGAGTCCTTCAGCGCCAACCCCGAGTTCATCGGTGCGAACTATCTCTACAACGTCGCGGGTGCCAGTCCCTTCGTTTCGTGGACTGCCGTCTACGGTGGTGCCGTTGCCGCGCCAGAGAGACCATTGGGTGCGCCGCGCTGGTCCGTCCAACAGGCCGACGCGCTTCTGGAGCCGCCGCCGCAGAGCATTCGCACCAAAGGGGGCGGCGGAACGCGCTCGGTGGTGAGCGCACCAGCACCGCAATCCGTGGCCGGCATCCTGGACATGATGTCGACCGACGGTGATCGCCGAGCGATGCTCGCGGTGCACAGCGAGTGGGAATCTACAAAGTCGGCCACACTGCTCGAGTGGCTGATGTTGGCGATGCGGGACCTGCCGCCCGAGCAGGTTCGCACGATTCTGCAGAAGCGCGTGGAACGTTCGCCTTTGGAGGTGGTTTCGCTGCGCATGCAACAGGACTTGGCGGCCATGTCGCAGGAGCGTCCTCAGGTCTGCGCGCAACAACGCGAACTCGCGCAAAAGAACGCGGGCAGCGGCGACCTGGCCTATCTGGTGGTGCGTTGCATGGACGACACGCAGTCGAAGAATCAGGCCTTCAAAAAGGGCGCTGTCGCGTATCCGGAGAGCGCGTGGTTCGCCTACGCTGCGGGGCATACCTGGGCCAGTGAGCAGGCCTGGACCGAGGCGCGGCAGGCTCTGGAGCGCGCCGGCAATCGGGCGCCGTACCTTGCCAACGCTGTCGCTGTCGACCTGGCGCGCTTGCGGCGCATCGAGAAAGGGGAGACGGCCGCCATCGACGACCTGGTTGCCAAGTCGGACTACCTCAAGATGCAGCAGGCCTTACAGACGGGTCTCAACATTCCGCAAGGCAATCCAGCCCAGGGCTACGTCGATCTGATTCAGGGGCGCCTAGGCAAGGCCTTCGCACTTGCGACAGGCGCGGCTCGGTCGCAGACGAATCTGATCCTGCTCGTTGGGGCGTCGAATGGTGCGAACGAGCAGCAGGTCGCACGGGCGCTGGAGATCTACGATAAGAGTACGGCGATGGAGCTGGCATCGAACTGGTCCATCCTGGGCTTGGGCATCAGGCATGGGCGTTCCACCGACAAAGCGCTCACTCAGCTCGCGCAAGTGGCGCCGGATGACGCTGCGAAGCTGAAGGCTTTCGTGGACGAGCTTCAGGGCCGCAAGGATCTGGTTCGGGCCGAGGCCGCTCTCGCCGGATTGACACCTGAACAGCGGGCGCAAGCTTACTGTGCCGGCCTTGTGGTGCTGGGTTCCAAGGCGCCACCCTCTTGGCGAAGTTTCGTCAAACGGGCGATGTTCCCAGCGGAGCGCCCGTATTTCGGC
This sequence comes from Variovorax sp. Sphag1AA, assembly GCF_014192575.1. Taxonomy (GTDB): domain Bacteria; phylum Pseudomonadota; class Gammaproteobacteria; order Burkholderiales; family Burkholderiaceae_C; genus Variovorax. The sequence continues at coordinate 21,960 of NZ_JACHYC010000011.1, forward strand.
TGAAATCCGCACACTCAACGCTCACATTCGACTGCCCGTGCAGACAGTGAACTCATCGACAGTTCATGAAGGGCAAACGGTCTCGCTCGTCTACAGCGCGACCGCCGTCCAGCGATCGCCCCGAGCGATCTCATAGTCGCCGGGCTCGAAGGCAAGTTCGATTTCTTCTTAGACCCCTTGCGTCAATGCATACCGCATCTCGATTCGTAGCAAGATCGAACTATGCCGAACTACCGATGGTCCTGCCTGGCTTGCGGTGCAGTGAATGAGCAGGGGACAGAACTTTGCGCAGCATGTCAGTGCTCGACCCAGGCGACGTGCAACCAAATCGAAGCAAGCCGAACCGCTTTTGTCACTGGCGGTGGTCAGCTAGCCGGGGATGCCGCCGAACGCGCCAAAGGCGCGTCGTCTGCTTTGGAGGCATTTGGATTCACGGGGAAGCTCCTGATCTCTTGTTCTCGGGATGGTGGCCTTTACAGGCGGGAAGAAAAGGGAAGGCGCTGTCCGCAGCGCTGATGCGCCGGGCAGGAGTCGGCCAGCAGCAGCTACTCGCTAGGCCGCTCCCCTTGGCACGCTGTGCGAGTGGCGGGTGCGCCACAAACTCCTATGAACTTGGAAGGCTTTTCGCGCCAAAGCCCCACGAGAGAATCATTTGGATACATTCTCTATCCACTGATGGTTACGGGCCCGTCGGGTGCAACTGGACGCTGCTTCGTACAAAAGGCCGGCCCTTCAGAATAGACGCCCGCGCGCACTAGATGCGCAAGGCCATCCCTTGCCTTCGCATTCGAGTGCTCATCGAGGTGTCGAATTGCGAACTTTAAAGTTAAAAATCGTTGGCGCTCTGTAGCAATTCCACAAGCCTTCTCGACCTGGCGTTCGGTGCAAATGCAGTGTTTGCTGTACTTTCGGGTCAGGTGTCGAACTCTCAGTCCAGTATCACTAATGTGGTGGCGACCGAATTTAAGAAGATTGATGCGACCTGGTCACTGGATGCTGATGAACGACAGCATCTCGAGAACTGGGTCTCACGCACCTTTAAGGGCGTTCGAATTCTCAAACGTGTTTATCTCGTCCCCCAATTGCTAGCAGTGTCAATTGTAGCGTCGGCTGGAGGCACCCTATATCAAGCTGCGATTTGGGGTGAAAAATGTGTAATTGGAGACGCTACCCTTGCCTGGTTTAGTTTGGTTTCACTCCTAGTCGCCCCAGCGGTTTATTTGGGCTTTAGGAGGTTCATTGGATTTGTCGAACAGATAATTGCGGCGAAAGCCTTCCTGAATAAACAGGCTACGGCACATCTGTTCGAATCCTATCGACTGAGCTGCAAGGCGAGAGAAATGCTATCCGACATGGACGTCATATCGCGTCAGTTGGACGAGCAGGCGATAGCAGCGGCAGCGCGGAAGGTTCGAGATGCAATATCGCGAGTGCTGCATCCAATTGTCCGATATCGAACTTGGAAAAGGAAACGTCTAACCAACAAGCTCAGGCGAGAGGCCTATCCCCGGTCGAATTGACTGGCGTCTGGGTAAGTGTCCGCGACGTAGAAAACCATCTAAAGCTTCCTTGACATGACAGCTTGATTGGTTGTGTTGAGCGGACCGCTTCCGAGAAGGTCGAGTGAGTGCAATGGGCCCGAACCTTCGATGACGGCAACAGGCTTCACTCGGCCAGCAGCAGACCATCCACGCCGATCGCGTGCAAGCCAAAAATTCATCCGAGCCGACGCCACGTCGCGGCGCGGACTAACTCAGGCGTAAGCCATTTTCAGGAGAGTTTAATTGGTGGATACAGCAAAGATTGCCTCAATTGCAGGGAAAGTTGCTTTGGATTTTTTTGTTCCTGGCTATATGAAAGCTGCATATTCGGCTCTCTCATCTTCTCAGGACGAAGTCAGAGCTGCCGAATCTAAGGGATTGGCAACCCTTGAGGAGGAAGCCAAGAAACAGAGAATCGTAATGGAATTCCAAGCCCACCAAGCGCGCGTAGCTCAAGAACTTGCCATCGCGGAACGCATTGCTGCGTCGCATGAAGTTGTTATCGAGGAATACTACGACGGCTCTGGCAAGGGTCACCTCGGTCTAAAGACGGATGGCGAGGCAATCTCCGTGGGAGCCAGCGGTGAAGGTCGGCGTGTAACTAAGCGCGTGATTCGGTTTAACGGCTGGGGCGCGCACCCAATCCCTGCGGATGATGCCTAATTCGACGTTGAGCGTTTGATATCGAGGCTTGGCTATTTCCGCTTTGGGCGCCGGACGGCGCTGGCGACCTCCGCCAGAATGCGGCCAGCAGCGGACCGTGGCCATGCAGCGCAATTAGCCCGCCACCTATGCAAGGCGCCTTCCCCTAAGAGCAGATTCGCCATCCTCGCGTTGAAGCGGGAGGTCGCCGGGAAAAAGAGAGATTGATGAGAATATCCAGTTTAGTAAGGCTTTGCGTCGCCTATGTAGCAGCGCCGACCGTAGAAGGTAGGGCCAGGCTCGGCGGCACGGGGTTTTTTATTTGGCGAGTTCCGAGGGAGGCGCCGCGTACAGAAATTGACAACGCCGCGCGCAAACAATTTAGTGGCGCCACGGCCTATTTCGTCACTGCACGGCATGTTGTGGAGGAAGTGAGGAAGCTGGGTGTAGAGCACTTGGCTGTGAGAGTCAACACTAAAGACGGAAATTGCGAGGAATTTAAAGTGCCAGTATCCGCCTTTCATTTTCATGAGCGACCCGAAGTAGACTTGGCCGCGGTCCCCGCGGACATCGACCAAGAGCGATTCGAGGTTACGCCGTGGATTCTGGATGAAACACCGGAGGAGGAGGTTTTTCAGAAGCACAATATCGGGGTGGGGACTGGGGTGTCCATCATTGGACTATTTAAGCACCATACTGGTACTCAGAGAAATCTACCGATTGTGCGAACTGGAAACATTGCGGCGATGGCGGAAGAAAAGGTGAGCACAGCAATGGGGCAGATGGATGCTGCGTTAATCGAAGCGCGGTCGATTGGAGGACTGAGTGGTTCGCCAGTCTTTGCAAATTTGGGTACCTCACAAATTCGAATCAATCCAGACCTTGCGCACTATGATTTTATCTCTGGAATTCATCTTTTCGGCGTCATGCATGGTCACTACGACGAAAATGCAGATGGCGAAAGGGTAAATGTTGGAATCGGCATCGTTACGCCGGTTTCGAAGATAGTTGAGCTTATTCGTGACCCAGCGCTCTCGATGGAAGGAACGCAGTTGCGAGTAGGCGAGCCGAGCTATTAGCGCACGGCGGGGGTCCACGACAGTAGCCGAAAAGTCAGCCGAGGGCGCGCCAGAGCCTGCGGCCGAGGGGCCGCTTTTCGCTGGGCCCAATGGCCGGAAAGGGCCGAAGCGGCTGTACGTCGCACTCTGTACCGGACCTTCAGGGACCGTCCGCTTTCGGGAGAGCCCGATTCCCGCCTAGGGCGCATACCTACCGGACATCGGTTGCGCTCCATAGCGGACGCTCGCTGGCCCGCGATCCAAGATCAACGCGCAGTGCTCGTCATAATCCCGCCCTCGACTGCAAACATGAAGGGTTGTGAGACATCTGCCCGGCATGCGCGCTGCGGTAGAGCGGCCGCGACCTAAGGGCAGGTGTCGCACAAGCCTTGAGGGAGGAAACCGCGGAGCACACCGCGGTGGGTGTTCAGGACCGCGGCGCTATGGCGATAGTGACGAATGCAGGACCGTCAACGTGGGCGCGTTAGCGTCGCGCGCCGGCTCTGACGGGCGGCGCAGATCCCGCGCAGCGGCTGCGACACGCGCTGGCGAGGATGGGGCGTGGTGCCGCTGCGGCGAAGGCCGCACACGGCGCGCGGCCGGCCCGTCGACTCGTTCGCTGGTCGACTTCAGGGATGCAAGGGATGGACTTGCAGTCATGGCGGTGCACGAATCGCTTGCCCACGGATGAAGACCTGCACGATGGTCATGGCGTGGCCGCAGTGCCGGCAGATGAAGGTGGGGTGCTCGGGATGCATCTCTGCATCGAGCTCGTTGCTGTCCGTGCATGGCGACTGCGCCGGCAGCACATGCAGCAGCTCGCGCGCGGCGGCCAGACTTGCCGTGCGCGCGCCGTTGGCCAGGAGGCCGTAGTGGCGGATGCGATGGAATCCCGTGGGCAGCACATGCAAGAGGAATCGGCGCATGAACTCCTGAGGTGAGAGCGTCATGACCTTGTGGCGCGTGCGGCCCTTGGCGCGGTAGTCCTTCCATCGGAAGATCACGCCTCGCTCGTCCATCCCGAGCAGGCGGCTGTTGGAGATGGCCACGCGGTGGGTGTAGCGCGACAGATAGGCCAGCACGGCCTGCGGCCCGGCGAAGGGCCGCTTCGCGTAGACCACCCACTCGACTTGCCGCATTGGCGCGAGCCAGGCCTTGAACGCCCGTGCATCGGCTAGATGCGCGAGCTCGCCGAAGAACTTGAGCTTGCCGGCAGCATGCAGGCGCTGCAACTCCTCGAGGAAGCGCCGCCGGAACAAGCGCGAGAGCACTCGAACCGGCAGGAAGAAGCCCGGACGGCAGGCGACCCACCGCGTGCCATCGGACGCCAGGCCACCGCCCGGCACGATGCCGTGCACATGAGGATGGTGCGTGAGCGCCGAGCCCCAGGTGTGCAGCACCAGCGTGGCGCCGATCCTGGCGCCCAGGTGCTTCGGATCGCCGGCGATCGTGAGCAACACCTCGGCGGCCAAGTCGAACAGCAGTCCGTAGAGCGCGGCCTTGTTCTGGTACGCGATGTCGGCGATGGGTGCCGGCAGCGTGAACACCACGTGGTAGTACTCGACCGGCAGCAGGTCGGCCTGGCGCGCCTCAAGCCAGCGCTGCGCCGCGGTGCTCTGGCACTTGGGGCAGTGGCGATTGCGGCAGGAGTTGTAGGCGATCTGATCGGCGCCGCAGCCCTCGCAGCGCAAGACGTGCCCACCCAGTGCCGCGCTGCGGCACTGTTCGATGGCCGACATGACCTTCAACTGCGCCAGGTTTAGATGACCACGCAGGGCATCGCGCCACGCTGGCGCGTGTTGGCGGAAGATGTCGGCGACCTCCAGGGAAGGCCGGCCCACGGCAGTCGCCTCAAGAGGGCGGCAGCGTCTCCAGCGGGCTCAAGACTTCGTGCAGCAGATCGTTGGCCACGTGGGTGTACACGGTGGTTGTCTCTAGGCGCTTGTGTCCCAGCAGAACCTGGATCACACGGATGTCGACCTTGCTCTCCAGCAGGTGGGTGGCGAAGCAGTGCCGCAGCGTGTGCATCGATACGCGCTTGTGGATGCCGGCGGCATCGGCAGCGTCGTGAATGGCGCGGTTGAGCTGACGAGTGGTGAGCGGATCGGTGGGGTTCATGCCCGGGAACAGCCAGCCACCGGGCAGCATACGGCCCTGGGCATGTGCGATACGCCACCAAGTGCGAAGACGCTGCAGCAGCACCGGGCTGAGCATGGCGTAGCGGTCCTTGCGGCCCTTGCCCTGTTCCACTCGCAGCGTCATGCGCTGGCTGTCCACGTCGGTGACCTTCAGGTGCACGACCTCACTGGCTCGAAGGCCCGTGCCGTAGGCGAGCGACAAGGCCACCTGGTGCTTGACGTTGCTCGCAGCGGCGATGAGCCGAGAGACCTCCTGCGGACTCAGCACCACCGGGAGGCTGCGGGGCAACTTGACCGGTTGCATCCTGACCATGACCTCCTGACGGCCCACGGTGACATCGAAGAAGAATCGCAGGCCGCTCAGCGTGGCGTTGAGCGTGACAGGTGAAGTGCCCGAATCAACCAAGTGGAGTTGGAAGTCGCGCAACTCGTCCACGGTCGCCGTGTCGGGGGGCGGTGAAGGTACGCCGCGAGCTTGCGAACGGCGCGCACGTAGGCCTCCTGAGTTCGAGGCTCAAACTTGCGCATGCGCATGTCCTCGAGCATGCGTTGACGCAGCGGGGTGACGGCCGAAGTGATGGTGTCCATGAGGGCTGCTCCGTTGATGGCGAGGCGGTATTGCCTCGCCGCCAACGGTGGCGGCAACCGGGTCACGGCATGTCCATGGGATGCGCGAAGCGCCTACCGCGAGAGCGGTTTCGTCCACCACGCGTTTTCCCTCGTCGGCTCCCTGACGACGCGCAGCAGTTCGATTGCCGCCTGGAACAAAGTCCAGGCGGCCTTTTTGCGTCGACCAAGCACGTGAGCGATCAAGCACGTCGCCACAACACGCCGCTCCGGTATATCCCAAGGATGCTCGTCGCGGTGAAGCCGGCTTGCTGGGTCAGCAACCCCCAGTGCTCCCCGGCCAAAGCAAACCCGATCATCAGGAAGTTGGCCAGCAGAAAGCCCACTCATCCGAAGCGCGAAATCGGAGAGTTCGTCGCGAGGATGAACGCCGACGCGAGCCCGATGAGGGCTCCAGCCCACTCAAGCACCAACATCCAGTCCGTCATGCGCTCCGGCCCGAAGGCGCCAAGCTTTGACGGAGCACGTGCGCTCACGAAAGCGCGCGAAATGCGTTTCTCAAAATCACCTAGCTAGCTAGATGATGATGCCGCGCCTGTTAGTGTGACTGGCGGGACCTTCCAGGGTTGAAGTAGAGGCGACGACTGAGAGAACAGCGAATCGCGCGCGTGCTGCGACCGCACAGCCGTGCATCGAGGCGCTAGGTCCAGGCCGACCGGTCAGTGCAATGAGCCTGTTTACGGTGAACCAATTGCGCGAATGGTGCATGCGCGACCCGGATGACCAGCGCGTGGAGTTGTTCCGGGCTGCGATCTGCGGACGCTGCCTAGCTGGCATCTAGTCTGGCTCGCCTTGTGCGGCAACCATGTAGCAGCCACCGTGCGGTGCTGCCTGTTGGATCGAAGCCCGAACCCTGGAGCGCTCGCGCGGCCATGTGAAACCTGCCGTGGCAAGCGCGGACGGCGCAAGGCATCGGACTTCGGCATCCATCCTCAGTACTGGGGATGCGTGCGTGATGCGCCAAACTGCATTCTGACGCACCGCAAAACACAAACCAACAACGGAGTGCGCCGCTATGACTCAGGCTCTTGGGATCGAAGCAACCACATGGACCGCCGTCTTGGCAGGAGCTCTACTGACCGGTTGCGCCGGAGTGGATTTCTATTCGGACGCAGATCTGAGCAAGAAGACCGGCATTCCAATCTATGGGGCCAAGCCTTATGTCTTGGTCAGCCGCACTCAGAACAAGGACAAGCCGGTGGAGGTGTCCATCCAGTACCTCACCGATCGGTCCCAAGTCATCTACGCGAATCCGCGCTCCGGCTTCGGCTCGTCGGACTTAAAGCTCACGCTTGATCACGGACAACTGACCCAGTTTGGGCAGATTACCGATACGAAGATTCCAGAGTTGATCACCGCGGTGTCAGGGCTCCTTACGTCTCGTGCAACAGCCGCGAAGGACTACGCCACAGCTGATCAGATCAGGCGCACACCAGCCGGGGGCACCGAGCAGGCAGCCAAGATTCCGGATGCGGCAACCTTGGAGGCCATGAAAAGTCTGTTGAGTGACATGTCTAGCGACAAAGCAACGAAGGCCCTCGCCGGACTTGAGGCCAACACCGAACTGCCCGTGGTTGAGGCCGTGAAGAAGAATCTGGCCTCGATCCTGGAGGCTAATGGCAAACCTGAAAGCGCCAACCTGATTCCGGCATTCGGCGATCAACTCATCGAAAGCGCCAAGGCCTTTGCTAAGCTTCCGGCAGAACCCGCCGCGCCGAGTGCTAGAACCACGGCCCTGCAACTCGTTACTGCCTGGAAGCCAAAGTTGGAAGCGATCGTCGCGAAGATCACACCGGACGCACCTGCGGCCGCTGACTTCGAGCTCTACGAAATCATCCAGAACGGCGCCAGCGTCACGCTGCGCAGGGTGCAGTGATGAAGAGCGTCTCGCGCTCCCAGTCTCGACGGGTGACGCTGCAGCTGCAGCAGCACCGCGCGCAGGCCGACGAGCGCATCGCCGGCCGATGCGACATCGTTGGGTCAATGATTGGCGTCAAGGTCACCAAGGGTGAGGTGCTTCCGAGGCCGTGCATCACCTACTTGGTTCGGGAAAAAGTGCCTTGGAACGAGCTTGCCCCACACGAACGCATCCCGCCCCGCTTTCAGGTGTCCGGGACTTCAATTCTGACGGATGTCTTGGTCTGGCCATTCATGCGCCGCCAGAACCTGAGCCAAGGCACCTTCATCCGTGACGGCTTCACCCAAGGTACGTTGACTGCTTTCGCTGAATCGCAGTTTGGGCTCTGGGGCCTGAGCTGCGCGCATTGCATGCTGGGACCCGACCGAAATGCCAATACCTCTGCGGAAATTCAGATGTTCGATCGCGGCGCCGGCACTTTCGAGTTCGCTGGCACCACGACCCAAACGCTCCATCTAACCGGCGGCGCCAAGATTGGCGGGAGCCGGGGCTACATCGACTGTGGGCTCTTCAGCCTCAGCGATCAGTCACTGAGGTCCAGAGGGCAAGCCGCGAAGCCTATGGCGACGGTCGATCTCGCGTCGCTCCGGCATCAGAGACTGGTGGGGGTGAGCGTCATGGGCTCCGATCCCAATCGAACCCGCTTCGCGAGCGTGATCGGCGTAGACCAATACGGGATCACCGATTACAGCGACGTCGTGCTCATGGTGGATCCGCCCGGGACCGTGCACGGGGACAGCGGCATGCTTTGGCTAACGAGCGACGGCCGTGCGGCCGCGATCCACTGTGAAGGCGAATCCAAGGACGATGGCAGCGGGAGCCTCAAGACCACGGCCATGTCGGCTCAACGAGCTGCCGAGGTGCTACAGATCTCGCTGCGGCGCGCCTGACACCTGGCGCGCCTTTGGAGCCTACCTGCCGCCTGACGCTCCCGGGTGCTTCGCCCGCGCGTCGAGGGTCGTAGACAAGCGCTGCTAGTTTGGCGATCGTGCCCGCAGCGGTGTTCCTGTATCCGTTGCGAGCCGACTGAGGTGGCGCTGAATCTGAGTGGCTCGAGTATTGGTGCCACTCTTTCATTGGGGCCGCGCCTAACTGTTCTCGGCCGCGTCGTCTACATTGGGGGCACGGTCGGCGGCAATATCGAATTCGAGGGCAGTCGGATTTTGGCGAGGCGGGGCGACGCGCTATGCATTGAACGCGTGCGGACACAGGGGTCGGTCTTGCTCCGCCGCGAGTTTGCTCAAGATGTTCAACCCGGCAGGACGGCCCAGATGCGGCGATTCCGCGTGCGTGGGGGAGTGCGCCTTTTTGGCTCAAGCATTGACGGCAACCTAAGCCTGCGTGGCGCATGGATGCTCGGAGGCGGTCGCGATGCGCTCCAGGCGACCGGGCTGCGCGTCGGCAATTCGGTACATATGGATGACGACCTTTTCGCGCAAGGCAGCGTCCTTCTGCAGCGGGCTGTGATTGGCAACGATCTCGACTTGCGAAGCTCGCGGATTGATGCACAGGGAACGGCATTGTCGCTGCAAGGCACGCGCATTGGCGGGACCTTATACCTCGACGCCGGCTTTCGCATAGAGAAGGGCGGGCTGGATCTGTCCGATGCTAGTGTCGCGCGCTTCCAGGACGCGGAGGGAGGATGGCCAACGAAGGGCTGGCTAAACGCCCTAGGCTTCGTCTACGGCCTGATAGATCCTCCGGACGCACCGATACGCCTCCGCTGGCTGGATCTGCAGCCGCCTCTGGTCGCAGCGGCCGTTCGCAAGGATGGGCACGCTCCAGCCTTTCATGCGCAGCCTCACGAGCAATTGGCTCAGGTGCTTCGTCGTGCCGGCCACGAACGCGACGCGCGGCGGGTTGCAATTGCCAAGGAGGACGCCTTGCACTCCGCGGGTGCCTACCGCGGCGCTGCCCGCTGGTGGCACTCGTTCTATGGCCAGACATTACGCTACGGATATCAACCTCAGCGGTCCCTCCTGTTCACCCCTTTGATCATCGCCGGCTTTGCGTTGGCACTCGCTGCCGGGGGCCACGAACTTATGGTCCCGACGAAACCTGAGGCGGCGGCACAGTTCTTCGAGCACTGCCAGTCTCCTCCCAACTATCCAGAGTTCAGCCCGCTCATTTTTGCATTGGACACATTTATTCCATCGGTGAATCTGCACCAAAAGGATAGTTGGCGCATCGATGAGCACAGCAGATGTTTGTGCCACGTCTTGCCAGTCCCTGCCGGGGTTCTGAAGGGGTGGCTTGCAGTACACACTTTGATGGGGTGGCTCATTGCTGCGCTAACTGTCGCGGGCTTTACGGGACTAGTGCGCAAGGGCTAGGTATAGGGCTGGATCCCTTGACGGTGTGTTTTCAAGTTGAACCTTTCCGCGGCTGCTAGCAATGCAGAATCTCGTCGACTGTCGAGCGCATCGAACTACTTGGACGCTCTTTACAAAGCGCGCGGCGTTGGAAGTCGTTGCGATAGCTATCGAGATTCGCGTAGCCACCGATGACAAGCAGCACCCACCACCACAGGTCGGTGAGGCAATGCTTTGTACACACCACCACCCCTGAATGCCAGAAGCTGCAGAATTCGGTTTAGACAAGAATAATTATGTCAAATACTAATACAAATCGAAGAAATAATCTTCAATTTACATAGGACTCGCATCCAGACGTCCATTGTTTGCGTCGTCTAGGCAACGGCCCAGCCGGCGCGCTTGCAGCTCTCAAGTTTGGCAGTGACGCGCTTGACCACCGCCTGGTGATCGGACAGGAACTCAAATTCCATCGGTTGGCCCAAATGCGACCGCAATGGTCGGGTTGATTCACCTGGCCGGTAGGGAGGCCGCCCTGCCGAAGGCCCTTGCGGTCCGGACGCGCCTGGCGCGCCGGTCCGTGTCGGGACGCTCCTATTCTCTCCGGGCACTACTCAGGCACAAACTTCCCTCGCACCTCTGTCTGTTGGTGCGGATTCAACCGGTCGATGCAACGGTTTGGCTGAACATTTCAGCAGGTGTTCGGAAGTTGAGAGTCTTCCTTGGTCTCTCATTCAACCTCCGCGCCAACGCATTGAGCTGGGCTTGTGAGTAGGTCGAGACATCGATTCCCTTGGGAAGGTACTGCCTCAAAAGGCCGTTCGTGTTCTCGTTGCTTCCGCGTTGCCAAGGATTCTGAGGATCGCAGAAATAGACCTTGGTGTCGGTCGCCAGGGTGAATTGCTTGTGGCCTGCCATCTCTGATCCTCGGTCCCAGGTCAGCGACTTGTAGAGCTCCTGCGGCAGCTTGCGGGCATTCTTGATCAGCGCATTGACGACCGTCTCGGTGTCCTTGCCAGCAAGCCGTCGCATCGGACATGGAGGTTATGAAGTCCACGCTCGTCGACTTCGTGGTGGGCGGGATACAGGTTCGCCCGTCGAAGTAATACGCACTTGTTCTGCCTCCCCCACCCCCGAGTGAGCTAGGCAGTGTTCGCATGAAGACCGCTAGCGCGTCAGTATTCCGTCTGGCCACAGCCGGTTGCGACCTTCAGTCCTTGGCTCGCTCACGAGGCGACACCTTGGGGGCAGCGCTTCAGCGCAACGCCTTTCTCGAGAGGGATGAAATGTGCTCGCTCTGGGAGCACACGGCCGTAGCGCGTGCAAGGTCGCAACGGACTCAGCCCGCGGGGTACACGAAAACCGACTGACAACGACGCGCCACGAACCGATCACTTTCCGTCGGATGGCTGGCGTCCACGTTCAGGAGACCTTCAAACTGGGTGGCGACTACCCACGCAGCCACCTGCTGCGCGAGCATCGTTGCTCAGTTCGGTGGCGGCGCGATGTTCTCTTCGCGGACCACGCGTGTCCAGCGTGCGACGTCGGTCCTGAGAAAGGCCTGTGCCTCGGCAGCACTCGTGGCCCAGGGCTCGGCTGCCTGGAGCTTCAGCGTTTGCATGATCTCGGGACGACGAAGGGTTGTCTGCACCATTTCGTTGAGCCGCGAGACGATGGCGGGCGGAAGATTCTTCGGCCCGGCCAGGGCGTACCAGGCACTCACGTCGAAATCCGGCAGCACGGTTTCGGCGACGGTCGGTATCGAGGGCATGGCAGCGAAGCGCGTGCCGGAGGTGACCGCCAGTGCCCGCACCTTGCCGCTTTCGATATGGCCGGACATGCCGGCCAGCGACGTGAAGATGACCGGGACCTCGCCCGCCATCACCGCCAGCGCTGGCGCGTTGCCGCCCTTGTAAGGCACGTGGGTTAGCTGTACGCCGCTGCGCGCCTGGAACAGCACCGCGGCGAGATGCATGCCGCTGCCGGTGCCGCCCGATCCGTAGTCTATTTTGCCGGGCTGTGCCTTGGCCTGCTGCATGAACTCTTGCACGGTCTTGAACGGGGCATCGGGGTTGGCGATGATCGCGAAGGGGCTGCGCGCCACCATCGAGATCATGGTGAAGTCCGTCACCGCATCGAACGGCAATGACTTGTAGAGCCCGGGCGCTGCCGAATGGCCCGATGCCATCAGGAACAGCGTGTAGCCGTCGGGCTCGGCCTTCGCGACGAAGTTGGCGCCGATCGTGCCGCCGGCGCCGGGCTTGCCCTCGACGATGGCCTGTTGGCCGAAGGTCTCCGGAAACTGAGCTGCCAGAAGCCGTGCGAGCGCGTCCACCGGCCCACCCGGCGTGAATCCGTGGACGATCTTCACCGGGCGGTTGGGCCATGGCCCCGTCGGCGCGGCCTGGCCCAGCGCAGAAGCGGCACCCAGGACAAGCGCGGCGCCAAGGATCGCGCGGCGAAGAATGAAAGTGGTCATAGGACGAAGTGCTCCGGTTGGGGTCCGCGTTCAACTGGAACGCAGTTGTAGCTTCCCTGCTCGAAGAGGCGCAATCGGGAAGACATCAGTTCTTCCTGCAAGCGTTCCAGGCGCTTGGCATCGAAGGTCAACTGCCCTGCCCGCTTGGCCCAGCGCCCGGCCACCATCACGTTCTCGATGTCCGAGGTCTCCGCGTACATCACCACGATGTGCGCCGCGTTGCCTCCGGGCAGCGCCGGGAAGATGTTCATCCCGCGGCAGTCGAACATCACCAGGTCCGCCTGCTTGCCTGGCGTGATCGAGCCGGTCTTGCGGTCCAGCCCGAAGGCCTTGGCACCACCCATCGTTGCCCAGTACAGCGCGTCGCGCGTGAGCGTGGAGTGCTGCGTCTTCGCGGGCCAGGCGCCTTCGTGCCAGAGGCTGCGGTTGTCCAACTCGCGTTGGTGCAGGAAGGCGTGGCGCGTCACGGCGAGCATCGAGCTGTTGAAGTACGGATCGCAGTCGGTGCCCAGCGATGGCATCGCCCCGTGCTTGACCAGGCGCCCGAGCATGGCCGGCTGCTCGTAGTTGAGCATCTCCGTGAGGTTGGTGGCCGTGATGGTGCAACCGGCATCAAGCACGATCTTCAGTTCGGTCTCGTCGAAGCAGTTGCCGTGCCCGATGTTGTGGTCCGGACCCAGCAGGCCTTCGGCGGCAAGACGCGGGTAGCCGTCCTCCACCACGCGCTTGCCCTTGCGTCCGTAGGTGTGGGCCGAGTTGATCAGGCCGAATTCGCGTGCGAGGCGGATGTCGTGCGCGGCCACGTCGTACTCGCCCCAGTCGGGGCCCAGGATCGCCATCGCCAGCGTGACCAGGCGATCGTCCGAAGCGAACCTGCCCTTGCGCAGGCGCTCGATCTCTTCGCGGGGGAAGGGCTTCTTGTGGTACGGCACCTCGCCGGGGCGCTCGGGCGGCTTGACGGTGCCGCGCGCGAAGACGGCGCGGATGCCCGATTCCTCCAGCGCGTCGATGGCCACGTCGGTCATCTCCGCGTCGCGCAGGATGTGGCACCAATCGACGATCGTCGTGGTGCCGTTGCGCAGCTGGTTCAGCGCCCCGAGCAGGTTGCCAAGGTACACATCCCGCGGCTCGTAGTAGGTCGCCAGCTTCTTGTGCATGTTGGCGTGATAGTCGCGACTGCTCACCCAGTCGGCGCCGATACCGCGAAGCTGGAACTCCCAGGTATGGATGTGGGCATTGACCAGCCCGGGCGTGACGATGCGGCCACGCCCGTCTATTACCTCTGCATCGCCGGCGGCGAGATTCGGTCCCACCGCGACGATGCGCTCGTTCTCGACGAGGATGTCGGCGTCCTCGAAATCGCCCACGGCCGGATCCATCGACAGGATGCAGGCCTTCTTGATCAGCAGTTGAGACATGAAGCTCCTTGGATTCGAGTCAGGAAAAGAGTCGCTCGCGCATGCGCCGAGTCGCGGCCACCGCATCGCTTCTCGCGACATCCAGCAGGTGGCCCTCGCGCTTGCGCACGCGGCCTCCCACGATCACCGTGTCGACATCGGCCGTCGTGCTCTGCAGCACCACATGGGCGGCCGGATCGCCCAGCGACGGGCTGTAGGCGCCCGGGCGCAGCAGGATCACGTCGGCGATGCACCCGGGCGCGATGCGGCCGAGCTGATCGCCGAGCCCGACGGCGCGCGCCGCATTGACAGTCACGTACTCCAACAGGTGCCGCGGCTGGATGAAGGGCACACCCGGATAGCGCGTAAGCGGCCAGCGGCCCGCCGCGCGTTCCGCTTCGGCCTCCTCGTTGCGAATCAGCCAGAACGTGAGTCGCATCTGTGAGAACAGATCCAGAGCGACACGAGACGGCACGTCGATGCCCAGGCTCGGCGTGACGCCCGCGCGATGCGCCCGCGCCATCACGCGCGTCGACCGGCCATCGCCGACTTCGCTCTCCGGTGTGAAGGAAATGCCGCAGCCATGCGATGCGAGCAACGCCAACTCCGCGTCGAGCGCGGGGTTGCAGTGCACCGGTAGCAGGTCCGGCCCCAGCAAGCCCGCTGCCTCGAGCTGGTGCACCTGACCCGCCACGTTCTGATGAAAGCTCATCGGCAGGCCGAGCTCGCGCGCGATGCGCGCCTCCACCTCGAACATCTCAAGCCCCGTGTACTCCAGCGACCCCAGTGCCATACCCAGCCGCACGAGCGCATCGGGTGATGCATCCATGTCGGCCCCAAGGCTACGCACCTGCGCGAGGCGCCATGCGTGGTCCGCTTCGAGCGTCTGCAGGTTGCCGAGCATGCCGTAGCAGAACAGCACGCGCTGACCGGTCTTGCGGTGTGCATCGATCGACCGCGCCGCATGCGCCTGCGACATCACGTTGTGGCAGAAGTCGAGCACCGTGGTGATGCCGTTGTCCAGCATCTCGACGCCGGTCGCGAACGCCGCGTCGTGCATGTCTTCCGCCGACAGCTTCTCGCGCAGGGAGAAGATATGCTGGTGGTAGTCGGCCATGCCCCACATGGCAGCGCCGAGTCCCTTGAGCGGGCCTTGCCACATGTGGGTATGGGTGTCGATCAGGCCGGGCAGCGCGAGCATGCCGTGTGCGTCGATCACTTCATCACCCGGCCTCGCGGCGAGCGACTTGCCGACGGCGGTGATTCGGCCCGCTTCGATGCGAAGGTCGCCATCTGTGATGTCGCCGAGGACCGAATCCATAGTCAGCAGCGTCGCGCCGCGCAACAACAATCCCGGCGTCGAAGACTTCGTCATGCGATCACCTCTTCTTCGCGTGTCTGGTTCGGAGCGCCGGCGGCCACCGCCGTCAGTCGCAGGCAAGCAGCCTGCACGCCGTCGCCGGAGTCTTCGAGCTGAGGCATCCGCGCGCGACAACCCGTATCGGCCCACACGCAACGCGTGTTGAATGCGCATCCCGGCGGCGGTGCAAGCGGGCTGGGCAGTTCTGCGCGGATCGCCTGACGGCGCTCCCTGCTGCGTATTGCCTGCACCTCAGGGTCCGCGACCAGCGTCGAGGCCATCAGCATGCGTGTGTATGGATGGCTCGACCGCTCGTGCACCACGTTCGCGGGACCGACCTCGACAAGTCGGCCGAGGTAGAGCACACCGATCCGATGGCTGACGTGACGAACCACGTCCAGGTTGTGCGCGATGAACAGATAGGACAAGCCGAACTCGCGCTGCAGATCCACCAGCAGGTTGATCACCTGTGCCTGCGTGCTCACATCCAGCGCACTGACGGGTTCATCGCACACGATGAGTCGCGGCTGCACGGCCAGGGCACGTGCGATCGCGACGCGTTGCCTCTGCCCGCCCGAAAGCTCGTGCGGATAGCGGCCCGCCTGGTATGACGCCAGGCCGACGTTGTCGATCAGCTGCGCGATCTCCCGCGCGCGCTGGCGTGCCGGCATCGGCCGATGCCGGTCGATCGCCTGGCCGAGTGTCGTCGCGACCGTCTGGCGCGGGTTGAGTGAGGAGATCGGGTCCTGGAAAACAACCTGCACGTCGCGGCGGAAAGCCAGCGGCGTGGCGCGGCCGAACGCGGTGACCTCCTGCCCGTCGAACACGATCCGGCCCGCCGAGGGTTGCACCAGCCGCAGGATCGCGCGGCCGATGGTGCTTTTGCCTGAGCCCGACTCGCCGACAAGGCCGAAGGTCTTGCCGCGCTCGATCGTGAAGCTCACATCGCGCACGGCCGACAGCGTGCGGCTGCCGAACAGGCCGTCGCGCAGCCGGAAATCGACCGAGAGATGCTCCACCGAGAGCAAGGGCTGGTCGTTCATGCATGCACCTCGCGAAGTTCATCGATCCGGATGCAGCGCACGCCATCGGCGAGCGGCACGGGCCCGACCGAGCAGGCGGCGGTCGCATGCGTGCATCGCGGATGGAAGCGGCAGCCGTGCGGCCATGCCCACGCGGGCGGTACGCGTCCGGCGATAGTGGACAAGGCGCCCTCCCCGGCTTCGCCGCGCGGCATCGCATGCAGGAGCGCAGCGGTGTAGGGATGACGTGGCGCGGAGAGCGTGTCCCGCACCGGGCCTTCCTCGACGATCTGGCCGGCATACATCACCGCCACCCGGTCGCAGAGATCGGCCACCACGCCGAGGTCGTGCGTGATGAGCAGGATCGACATCCCCAGCCGCTCGCGAAGCTCAGCCAGCAGATCGAGGACCTGCGCCTGGATCGTCACGTCCAAGGCTGTCGTTGGCTCATCAGCGATCAGCAGTTCGGGATCGCAGGCGAGCGCTCCGGCGATCACCACGCGCTGCGCCATGCCGCCGGAGAACTGGTGCGGAAAGTCCTGCATTCGCCGTGTCGCGTCGGGCACACCGACGAGCGTCAGCAGCTCCACCGCCCTCGCGCGCGCTTGCGTATGACTCAGGCTGCGATGCGCGCGGATGATGTCGCAGAGCTGCACGCCGATCGTGTGGACCGGCGACAGCGCCGCGTTCGGGTCCTGGAACACCATGCCGATGCGCCCACCACGGATGTGCCTCAGCGCCTCGTCACCCAGTCCGACGAGTTCGGTGTCGCCGAGCCGTACCGAACCCGCCGCAATATGGGCGCCGGCCGGGAGCAGGTCGAGGATGGCGTTCGCAGTCATCGACTTGCCGCAGCCCGATTCGCCGACCAGGCCCAGCACCTCCCCGCGCCTGAGGTGCAGAGAAATCCCACTGACCAGTTCGGATTCGGTGCCCTGGGCGCCTGCTCGCACGGTCAGCCCGCGAACAACGAGCAGCGCATCCGGCGGTGTCGCTCGGGGCGCATCCATCGCTGCATCCGCGATCCCGGATGCAGCGATGACCGGCGATGGCGCCTTGCGCGTCGGGCCGCCCGGCAGCATCGCATCGCGCAGGGCATCACCCAGCAGGTTGAACGACAGCACGGTCAGCGTGATCGCCACGCCGGGCACCAAGGGCAGCAGCGGCTGTTCGCTCTGGAACTGGCGGGCCGTCTCCAGCATCGCGCCCCAGCTGATCTGCGTGCTCTCCGCACCGACGCCGAGGAAGCTGAGCATGGCTTCGATCAGCAGAGCGGTGCCCAGCGAGATCGATGCCTGCACGATCAGCGGGCCGGAGATGTTCGGCAGGATCTGCCGCAGCATGATCGCGCCAGGGCGAAGGCCGAGCACGCGCGCCGCATCCACGTACAGCCGCTCACGCTCGGCGAGGACCACCGCACGCGTGATGCGCATGAAGCTCACCGCGAAGATCAGACCTACCGCGAGCATTGCATTGCCCAGGCCCTTGCCCAGCACGCTGATCAGCGCGAGCGCGAGCAGCACCGCCGGGATCGACTGCATCACATCGGCCAACCGCATCGCGATGCGGTCGAGCCAGCCGCCGACATAGCCCGCCAGTAGGCCCAGGCTCACGCCCAGCAGCACGCCGATGCTCACGCTCTGTAGCGATGCCTGCAGCGCGGTGCGCGCGCCGAAGATGACGCGGGAGAGCATGTCCCGACCCAGGTCGTCGGTGCCGAGCCAGAAGGCAGCGCCGGGCGGCTCCAGCCGATGGCGAAGGCTGGGCGTGAAGGGGTCGTAGGGCGCGAGCCATGGTGCGCCGATCGCGCAGATCACCACCAGCAGCAGGAACGCGGCCGGCAGCAGTGCGAAGGGTTGCGACAGCAGGCGCCAGCGCGATCGGCGCGGCGCGCGGGCGTTGTCGTCGTTGGCAGCCTGCACGGGCGCAAGACTGGGCAGCGCGGCGGCGTCACTCATCGCGTCGTCCCCCGACTCAGTGGGCGCGGACCTTGGGATTGACCAGCCCATAGCCGATGTCCGTGACCAGATTGACGACCAGCACGATGGTCGCGACGACGACCACTGTCCCTTGCAAAACCGGGAAGTCACCGCGCACCACGCTGTCGATCAAGAGCGTGCCGAGCGCGGGAATGGCGAAGATGCGCTCCACCGCGACACTCGCGCCGACCAGCACCGACATCTGGATCGCCATCACGCTGAGCACAGGGCCCAATGCGTTGCGGATCCCGTAGCGCGCGATGATCAGCCGCGGCGGCAGCCCGCGCGCGCGCAGGGCATGCACGTAGGACGAATGAAGCACGTCGATCATCGCGCTGCGCGTCTGACGCGCGAGTACAGATGCGGTGTGCACCGACAACGCGACGGCAGGAAGGACCAGGCCCCGTGCCCACTCCAGCGGGTCCTGAGAGAACGGTGTGTAGCCCACGACCTGGAACCATTGCAGCTCGACGGCGAAGGCCAGCGACAGCAGCAGCGCCAGCCAGATGCTCGGCACGGCCAGGCCGAGCGAGACGATGACGGACAGCAGCCGGTCGGCCCAGGAACCATGTCGGACCGCCGCCCAGATGCCGAGAGGAATGCCCATGAGGAGCGCGAGCAGCATGCCCGCCAGCGCCAGGCACAGCGTCACGCTCACCCCGTCGATCAGCGTCGGCGCCACCGGCAGCGCGGTGTAGAGCGATGCACCGAGATCGCCGCGCAGCGCAGCACCGATCCAGTGGAAGAACTGCTGCGCCAGCGGCAGGTCGAGCCCGAGCTTGTGCGCGTACTCGGCGCGATCCGCTGCAGACGCACCCGGACCGAGGATCTGCGTCACCGGGTCGGTGGACGTCAGCCGGGTGAGCAGGAAGGTGAACAGCGACACCGCAAGCAGGATCGGCGCCACCGACAGCAGGCGGGAGACGACGAGCTTCTTCATCACGCGTGCGCCGCGTCGTGCGGCTTGATCGAGAGAACGCGCTCGCGCACGCGGTGAATCGCGCCGGTTGCGTCGGCACGCGTCAAGCCCGTCAACCGTCCGGCACGCTTGCGGACTTCGCCGTTCACGATCACGGTGTCGACATCGGCCGGCGTGCTTTGAAGCGCGACATGCGCCGCAGGGTCGCCCAGCGACATGCTGTAGGGCCCGGTCGACAGCAGTACGAGGTCGGCCAGGTAGCCCGGCGCGATGCGTCCCAGTTCGTCGCCGCGGCCCACCGCGCGTGCCGCATTCACGGTGACGTACTCCAGCATGTGCCGTGGCTGGATGTGCGGCGTGCCTGGTCGCCGCGCAAGCGGCCAGCGTCCGGTGATGCGCTCGGCCAGCGCTTCTTCCGCACGCATGACATGGAAGGTCAGGCGCATCTGGCCAAACAGGTCAAGGGCGACGCGCGAAGGGATGTCCACCCCCAGGCTCGGCGTGACGCCCGCGCGATGCGCGCGCCCGATGATGTTCATCGCGCGGCCGCCGCCGAACTCGCCTTCGACGGTGAAGGAAATGCCTGCACCGCACGCGGCAAGCATCTCGAGTTCATCGTCGGCCGCAAGATTCGCATGCACCGGCACCAGGTCGCTACCCAGCAATCCCGCCTCGCCCAACTGGCGGATCTGCGCGGGCGGGTTCTGGTGGAAGGACATTGGCAGGCCCAGCCTGCGGCCGAGCTCGATCTCGGTCTTCACCAGTTCCATGCCGGAGTACTCCAGCGAACCGACCGCCAGGCCGAGCCGCACGAGTCCGTCGGGGTCGCTCCTCAGTTCGCTTGCCAGTTCGCGCACCTGCGCGAGTCGCCACGGATGGTCGGCCGCGAGGCTCTTGAATTCGCCCAGCATGCCGTAGGCGAAGAGCACGCGCTGGCCCGTCCTACGGTGGCCCGCGATCGACTGCTCCGCGTGGGCGGGCGTCATCGTGTTGTGGCAGAAGTCCAGCACGGTCGTGATGCCGCTGTCCAGCATCTCGGTGCCCGCGGCGAAGCAGGCATCGTGCATGTCTTCCGCGCCGAATTTCTCGCGCAGCGGGAATACGTGCTTCTGGTAGTCGGGCGTACCCCACAGCCCTGCACCGAGGCCCTTGAGCGGGCCCTGCCACATGTGGGTGTGGGTGTCGATCAGCCCGGGGATGAGGATCATGCCGCTGCCGTCGATCCGCTCGGCTTCAGGCGGTGCCGCGAGCGCCGCGCCGACCTGAGTGATGCGCGTGCCTTCGACAAGGACATCGGCTTTTTCGAGATCGCCGAGGGCGGGGTCCATGGTGAGCACCATGGCGTTCTGGATCAGCAGGGCGCGCGGACGGACGTGGGTCAAGGGAACCTCCGTGGGAATGACTCGTTGAAGAACGTCGCCCGGCCTATGGCGTCACCTTGGCATCGATGTAGCGGAACACGGCCACGTCGCCGACCGTGGAGACGATGTTGTTCACCCGCTTGGGGTTGTAGGCCCAGTAGGCGGCGTAGTCGAAGAAGCCGCAGTCCAGCGCCTCGTCGTCGATGGCCTTGGCCATCTTCTGCCAGCCCGCGTTCTGGCCCTCGACATCGTCGGCCGCCAGGGCTTCCTTGACCGCGGCTTCCACGCCGGGGAACACCGTCTTCAGCGGATTGCCGGCGCCCTCCGGCGCGTAGTGATAGAGGTAGTAGTCATAGGCGCCGGTGTCCTGCGAATCGGTCAGGATCGCCGCCGGGTACTTGCCGCTGCGGAAGGTGCTGAAGAACTGCCCGAAGGTCATGGTCTCCAGCTTCACGTCGACGCCGATCTGCGCCATCTGGCTCTTGAAGAGCTCGGCGATGATGCGCTGGTTGTCGAAGGTGGCCAGCGTGAGCTGGATCTTCGGATTGCCCAGCGAAGCCATGAGCTGTTTGGCTTTCGCGAGATCGTAGGGATAGCCCTTCACCGCCGGGTTGAAGCCATTCATGCCTTCGCGCAGGCGCTGCGTGTGCACCTTGCCGTTGCCGCCGAGCGCGGCGTCGATGTAGTCCTGTGCATTGATCGCGTGGCAGATGGCTTGTCGCAGCTTGGTGCTGTTGAACGCCTTGACCGTGTCCATCATCTGCAGATGCCACATGACCGAGGGGAACCAGGTGGTCTTGAGCCCCTCGCGCTCGGCGCGCTTCGCGATCGACGGATTGGTCCAGACGATGTCGAGCTGGCCTGTCCGCAGCGCGTTGTAGAGGCTGTCGGGGTCGTTGATGTGCGTGACCTCGATGCGCGCCGGACCCACCGTCTTGGGCGCGTAGTACTTGTCGTAGGAGGTCACGACGGTGCGCAGGCCCTTCACCGTGTCCTTGGGCTCGTATTTCCATGGGCCGGTGCCCACCGGAGTCAGTTTGTAGGAGCCGTCGTCGAGCGCCTTCGGCGACACCATGTAGGCACCCCGCCGAGCCAGGTTCGGCAGCAGGTTCGGTGCAGGCATCTTGAGCGTGATGTCGACGCGTGTTGGAGACACGACGACGAACTTGTCGACCGCGCTGAACACGCCGCGCCATTGCCCCGGCGTGTCGCGGATGCGTTCGAGGTTCTTGACCACTGCTGCTGCATCGAAGGGCGTCCCGTCGTGGAACGTCACGTTGGGCCGCAGCGTGAGCTCGAGCTTGCGCGGCGACTCCTTCCAGCTCGTGGCGAGCTTCGGCGCGATGGAGAGGCCATCGGGCGTCACTTCGGCAAGGCCTTCGTACACAAGCGAGGTGTAGATGCTGTTGGGCTTGGTCAAGGTTTCCCAGTCGTCGAGACCCTGGTTACTTCCGAAGCGAAGCGTGCCTGTGGGGTCGGCCACTGCGGGGCCGCCGAGGACCGCAAGTGCACCCGCGGCCAGCAGGCTCGCCAGCCGCCTGGGCATGTGAATCCGGCTTTTCATGTCGACTCCTTGATCAAGCTGAAGGGAGAGCTGGAAAGCGAACAGCGGGCGCGGTTGCCGCGGGCCCGCGGGCGGGTGGTCACACGAAGAACTTCTCAGGTTGCGGCCCGCGCTGCACGGGGATGGACTTGTAGCTGCCCTGCTCGAAGAGGCGCAAGCGGGAAGACATCAGTTCTTCCTGCAAGCGTTCCAGGCGCTTGGCATCGAAGGTCAACTGCCCTGCCCGCTTGGCCCAGCGCCCGGCCACCATCACGTTCTCGATGTCCGAGGTCTCCGCGTACATCACCACGATGTGCGCCGCGTTGCCTCCGGGCAGCGCCGGGAAGATGTTCATCCCGCGGCAGTCGAACATCACCAGGTCCGCCTGCTTGCCCGGCGTGATCGAGCCGGTCTTGCGGTCCAGCCCGAAGGCCTTGGCACCACCCATCGTTGCCCAGTACAGCGCATCGCGCGTGAGCGTGGAGTGCTGCGTCTTCGCCGGCCATGCGCCTTCGTGCCAGAGGCTGCGGTTGTCCAGCTCGCGCTGGTGCAGGAAGGCGTGGCGCGTCACGGCCAGCATTGAGCTGTTGAAGTACGGATCGCAGTCGGTGCCCAGCGATGGCATCGCCCCGTGCTTGACCAGGCGCCCGAGCATGGCCGGCTGCTCGTAGTTGAGCATCTCCGTGAGGTTGGTGGCCGTGATGGTGCAACCGGCATCAAGCACGATCTTCAGTTCGGTCTCGTCGAAGCAGTTGCCGTGCCCGATGTTGTGGTCCGGACCCAGCAGGCCTTCGGCGGCAAGACGCGGGTAGCCGTCCTCCACCACGCGCTTGCCCTTGCGTCCGTAGGTGTGGGCCGAGTTGATCAGGCCGAACTCGCGCGCCAGGCGGATGTCGTGCGCGGCCACGTCGTACTCGCCCCAGTCGGGCCCCAGGATCGCCATCGCCAGCGTGACCAGGCGATCGTCCGAAGCGAACCTGCCCTTGCGCAGGCGCACGATCTCTTCGCGGGGGAAGGGCTTCTTGTGGTACGGCACCTCGCCGGGGCGCTCGGGCGGCTTGACGGTGCCGCGCGCGAAGACGGCGCGGATGCCCGACTCCTCCAGCGCATCGATCGCCACATCGGTCATCTCCGCGTCGCGCAGGATGTGGCACCAATCGACGATCGTCGTGGTGCCGTTGCGCAACTGGTTCAGCGCCCCGAGCAGGTTGCCAAGGTACACGTCCTGCGCGCCATATCGCGTCGCGAGGTTTCCATGCATGTTGGCCACGTAGTCCCGGAAGCCAACCCAGTCAGCACCAATGCCTCGAAGCTGGAACTCCCAGGTATGGATGTGCGCATTGACCAGCCCGGGCGTGACGATGCGGCCGCGTCCGTCGATCAACTCTGCATCGCCGGCGGCGAGATTCGGTCCCACCGCGACGATGCGCCCGTTCTCGACGAGGATGTCGGCGTCCTCGAAATCACCGACAGCCGGATCCATGGACAGCACATTGGCGTGCTGGATCAGAGTTCTCGTCATGGGGCTTATTTCTTTCGTGTCCAAGCTTCTGCAACTGATCGTGACAGTTTCCTTTCGGGATATAAATATTCGTTCCTTCAAGAATTACTTTCCTGATCGGAAAAAATATGGATCGACTGACCTGCATGGCGGTGTTCCGCAAGGTGGTGGAGCGGCACAGCTTCAGCGAGGCGGCCGAAGAACTCACGATGTCGGCTGGCTCAGTGAGCAAGTACGTGGCTGCACTGGAGACGCACATCGGAACGCCGCTCTTGGCGCGCACCACGCGGCGCATCAGCCTCACGGAAGCCGGGGCGAGCTACTACGCCAAGTGCGTGCGCATCCTCGACGACATCGAGGAGGCCGAGAAGGCCACCGGCCAGCACCATCCGACGCCGCGCGGTCTGCTCAGGGTTCGCGCGCCGATCTCGCTTGGATCGGCGCATCTGGGCCGCACGATCGCGGACTTCCTCGCGCGCTTTCGCGAGGTCAAGCTCGAACTCACGCTGAACGACTTCTTCATCGATCCGGCAGAGCAAGGTGTCGACGTTTCCATCGCCATCGGCAACAACGAGCGCGAGCCGATGCGAGGCGCCCGTCCGATAGGGCGTATGGCTCGCGCGATGATCGCCGCGCCTGCGTACCTCAGGCGACACGGGGAGCCTGCAACAGTGGCCGATCTGAAACATCACAACTGCCTGATCTACAACCGCGGACAGTCACCGGACGAATGGCACCTGATCGCGCCCAACGGCGACCGGACCATTCGCGTCACTGGCGATTGCCGTTGCAACAACAGCCAAGTGCTCCGCGAGTCGTTGCTCGAAGGCGCGGGCATCGGCTTGCTGCCGAAGTTCCTTGTCGCCGACGACATCGCATCAGGCGATCTTCAGGTGGTTCTGCCTGAATGGACACCTGAATCGCGCACACTCTATGCAGTGTTCCCTCAACCGCGGCAACCGTCGGCTAAGGTCCGCGAATTCGTAGACTTCGTCGCCACGAGCTTTGCTACCGATAGTCAATGGCGCCTCGGCTTCTCCAACGGATAGCAGGGAGGCCGGGGCGCTGGCCTCCTGGATTCCCTCGCGTCGCGCGGTTGCGCATGGACGGACTGGTGCAATTGGGCCCACCCATCTCCCGCCGGCGCGCACCATTGCACTGTTCTGGCACGAGCGACACGAGACATCCTTGCTTCACCAGTGGCTCATGGCCTTGCTGGTTGAGATGTTCGCGCGAGATTGACGAGATCTGTGGCGTGGACGACGGTAGCGGTGGGCGCAGTCGCCATTTCGTAGCGGCGGCTCCGCGAAACCGATCACATCGGAGTCGGCGTCGGATCGGCACTTGAGACGTTGGCTACGCTCGCAGCCCCTGGAGCGTCTTCGTCCATCGGAGCGGCTCGTCGAGCATCGCGGTCGCCGCGGCGCCATGCACCGCGTTGGCCGCGAAGCCGAGAGCCGGCGCTCTACGGATATGCACAGCGCCACTTCATGGAAAACGCCGGATGTCAGGAAGGTGCCCGAGACAATCGAATTCTCAGGGCGACTGTGCAGCCGAATGTGCTCGGTAACCAGGACTTTTGCCGGTATTTCGCTTGAATGCCGCGCTGAAGGAAGTCTCCGATTGATACCCGACCCGCTCGGAAATTCGGGCGATGGTGTCAGTTCCGCGCCGCAAAGCATCGCGAGCAACCGTCATGCGCCATCCCGTCAAGTAGTCCAGCGGCGGCGTCCCGACCAGGCGCTTGAAGCGCACGGCGAATGCAGTCCGTGACATGTGGGCTACCTGAGCCAGACGATCGACCGTCCAAGCCTGTGCAAAGTCGTCATGCATCGCCGCTAGCGACGCGCCAACACGTGCATCCGCCATGGCGCGTAGCCAGCCCTCGGGCTGAGCGGCTGCGGCAAGATGAGCCCTGAGGGCCTGAATCAGCACGAGACCCGCCAAATGCGCTTGCGCCATCGAGGCACCCGGCCCTCGCTCTTCCACCTCCCAGCGCAACAGCGCCAAAAGACCCGCCAGCGGCCGCGTCGCGACATCGGATGCCTGCAGATGGATCAGCGGCGGAAGATGCCGTAGCAGCAATGGCGTGGCTTCGCCTTCGAACATGAAACGCCCGCTTGCGAGTCGAACCTCCGAGATGGCTCGACCAGCTGTCAAGCGGCCCTCATACCGCACCACACCATCATCAGCGCGATGCGCGCGATAGGTCTCGGGGCCATCCCTGCGGCGGCTCCGCAGATCGGCTGCGCTTGCGAACGTCGAGAAGGGCCGCCCGTTGGTTAGCAGGTAGAAGTCGCCCTCCTTCAATGTCGATGGTTGTTCCGCGCCTTCGATCTGCAGCAGAAAGCTGCCCGAAAGGACGCACCCGAATTTGATATGAGATTCGTACTCTGGGAACGCCAAGGCCCAGGCACCTCGGCCTTCGAAGCGTGAAACGAGGCCGCTGCGAACTCGCAGAAGCGATAGGACATCGGAAAGAGGGTCCATTCTGTACGATCGAATAGGCAATCAGTACGCCAAATTATTCATCAGGACGGAATTGCGGGAGACGATAGGGCCATGCCCGCAGCCTCAACCCCCACCCCCGCTTCCCGGCGTGAACCGTCGTCCGGCATTGCCCGGCTTGCTCTGGTCCTCGGGCTCCTTACAGCGATCGGCCCGTTCGCCATCGACATGTACTTGCCGGCCCTCCCAACACTTGCGAAGACCCTTCAGGCAACCCCACACGCAGCGCAAGCAAGTCTCATGAGCTTCTTTCTCGCTCTGGGTGCAGGGCAACTCATAGTGGGCCCCTTGTCGGATCGTTTCGGGCGCAAGGCGCCTCTATGCGTCGGTCTCGCAGTCTTCTCGGTAGCCAGCTTCGGGTGCGCACTGGCACCGACGATCGGCGTATTGATTGCCTTGCGCTTCGTACAGGGCCTGGGGGCCTGTGCCGCAATGGTGATCCCACGCGCAGTTGTACGTGACCTGCATTCGGGGCCAGAGGCGGCACGCCTGATGGCGCTGCTGTTGACGGTCTACAGCGTGTCACCGATCCTGGCGCCTTTGGCCGGCAGTGCCGTCGCCGCTGCGGCGGGATGGCGGAGCGTCTTCGTGGCGGTGGGCGCGCTGGCGCTCCTGGCCATTTTCATGGTCTCGCGACTGCTGCAAGAGACTCGTTCGCCGGCCGCTCGCAATCCAGCAGGCATGCGCGGCGCGTTCGCTGGCTATCGCACCTTGCTGGCCGACAGACACTTCGTCGGTATTGCTCTCGTAGCGTCTCTGGCGGTGGGAAGCTTCTTCATCTACGTCGCCAATTCGGCCTTCGTTTTCGCGAGCCACTATGGAGTGGGGCCGCAGCGCTATGCACTGCTCTTTTCGCTCAACGCTGTGTCCTTGGTCTTCGTTTCACAACTCAATGGCCCTCTGTCGGCCAAGCTGGGGCTGCGCCGCACTCTGCGATGGGCGGCCGCGCTTCAGATGGCCGTCCTGTTGTCACTGCTCGCCGCGCAAGTCGCGGGCTTGGATCAGCTGTGGCTGCTGGTGCTGCTGCTCATGGGCGGCTTCGGTCTCAACGGTTTGATCGTGCCCTCCGCGTTCGTCCTGGCGATGGATCAGCACGCCTCGCGCGCTGGCTCCGCGTCGGCATTGATCGGGACGCTGAACTTCGCCGGGGGGGCAGTACTGATGTCCCTGGTAGCGCCCTTTGCAGACGGCTCGCCCTTGCCGATGATCGCGGGCATAGCGGCATGTGCTGTAGGCGTGGCAGTACTGGCGGCTACTGCTTTACGCAAATTGGAGGCTTAGCCGCGGCGCCCCGCCATCGCACGAGTCGCGGGAGGAATATCACTCATTGATCGCGAGGCGCGCAAGCCACACAGGTGCGTCGCCTCAGGCGGCCTTAAAGTCGCCGCGAACGACCGCTTCGGAGAAAGCGCGAGGTCCGGTGTGTGCCTGCGGGGACTCATCGCCATGAGGATTGGCTTGGACACCGGCCCGCTCAGGCCGGACGATGCTCCTGGTCATGACGTTGACACGACAGTGATGACCACGCCGCTGATGGCCCTCTTCGCGGGCCAGAGCCGTAAGCAGACACCGCAGTCCGATCGCCGTCATCAACGCGACGCTACTTCGGCATCAGTACCTTGTCGACGACGTGAATGACTCCGTTCGACTGATACACATC
Organism: Variovorax sp. Sphag1AA; assembly: GCF_014192575.1. Classification (GTDB taxonomy): domain Bacteria; phylum Pseudomonadota; class Gammaproteobacteria; order Burkholderiales; family Burkholderiaceae_C; genus Variovorax. The sequence goes on from NZ_JACHYC010000011.1 coordinate 49,925, forward strand.
GGCGATGGTCACATTTGCCATCCCGCCTTTCTCGTCGATCAGCATGATCTTGCCGCCGGAGGCCGTCGCCTTCAGCGTGCCGCCAGCCACGGTCTTGAGCGTCGCTTCGCCCTTGCCGTCCATGATCATGTTGCCCAGCGCCGCGGCGTCCCACTTGCCCGGCACGACGTGGTAGGTGAGGATCGTCGTCAGCATGGGCTTGTTCTCCGTCTTGAGCAGCGTATCGACCGTGCCTGCCGGCAGTGCAGAGAATGCCGCATTGGTCGGCGCGAACACGGTGAACGGGCCGGGGCCCTTCAGCGTATCGACCAGCCCCGCGGCTTTGACGGCGGCGACCAGTGTGGTGTGGTCCTTGGAGTTGACAGCGTTGTCGATGATGTCCTTGCTGGCAAGCATAGGCGCGCCGCCCACCATGACCTGAGCGTGGGAAACGGAAGCGGCGCAGGCGAAGGTGAGCGACGCGGCGATGGCAGTCAGCAGACGGGTTGCGTTGATCGAAGACATGGATGACTCCTTGCGAGAGATGCCTGCCGATGCGTGGCAGGTGTTCCTACTACGAGGGTCCTCGAGCAATGGATGCCAATGTCCAATGGCCCGCAAGGGCATGAATCCAATCTGCCGCGCGCTGCGTACCCGCGCGCGCGAGGCTAGAGGGCCTTCTCGACCAGCGACCCCTTGAGCACCTGGGGCGGCTTTGCCTTCGGCACGAACTGCGGCGTCGCTTCACGTTTGCGAACGTCTGCTACCCCGCAAATTCTGCGGCGCGACCGACCGTCGCTTCGGTCCGCACCCTGACGCTAGCGTAAATGGCGGGCCTGGCGCCCAGTTGCAACCAAGCCGTGGCGTCCGTAAGAGTGACCGGATATCCGGCAAGCGGTCGTACGGTCGGCAATGGAACGAGATCGAATCTGAATGCTCAGCACACTTTCCTCGACGATCGCGAGCGGCCGGATTGCCGGCACCTGCCTCGCTGCCTAGGTTGCTCGACGGGGCGGCCTTTCGACTCGTTGCACGCGCGACTGGGGCACACCAAGCTCTCTGGCATGTTCGCGTTGCGAATCCGCGCGATCGGAATGAAGGCTGGCGATATAGGCTCCGAGAGCGATGCCGCCGCAGACGAGGGCAATCGGGATAACACTGAGCGACAGAATAAGGGCCGTGTGCATGACGCGATCCTTCGCCTGTCGGCTCGCATTGCATGTCAGAGCCGTCTGAAAAAGGCGTCAGCTCACATTTTGGAGGTTGAAGCAGCCCTGGTCTGGCATCGGTGTTTGCCGATACGCCGTAGCTGGACCTTCCTCCCAATGACGAAGGCCAGCCGGCGCTTCTGCGCGCGCTCGAGCCCATCCGGCAAGGTGCCTTCGACGCCGCGTTAATCCAGCCTAGCGTCATAGAGGAAGTGCCATTTGACTTGAAGCTGTCCGGCTTGCCCGAACCTACCTCCGAACAAGGGGGCGCCGACGCGGAGCGCTTCCTCAGAGGCGTCATGAACGACGAATCGATGCCCATGGCTTGGCGAATGGTGAGTTGCGAGACTCGTGCTGGGATTACCTCCCTCCCGCAGGAGCGTGGCATCACCAGTTGATTAGTCCGCCCGGTTGGGCGGGCGGATAGAGCGGTTTCGCCTAGCGCGCTACCAGCGGGCAACGAAGGTGGCACGCTCCCATTTGAAGGAATGGCCGTTCTAGATAAATTTGGAAGTCGGCTCAGGGCACCGAAGTGGGACCGCCCTGCCGGGCTCGCAGCGAAAGCAGTCGGCCACCGAGAAGTGATTCACCGGCCGATGATCGACAGTTTGCGGAAGTTCAGTCGAGCAAGAATTTGGGGACTAGCGCGAACGGCAGCACCGTGCCCACGCGGCATCTAGGCATCGCGAAGCGGCCGTTCGATATCCTGCCTCCCATTGCCTACGCGACTTGCCACTCCGCACTGGCCGTACGTGAGCATCTGCCCCCTCCTTGTCTGTTTCCGCAAACACGTTCCGCAGTATTGTCACGAACGCGGCAACCGCAGGCGATAGCGAACGCTGCGGTCAGGCCTTTGGCCGCAGCAAGCCCCCCTGCGTCACGTCGCGCGCGAACACCAGGTTCACGTCGGCTTCCGAGACTTCATCCCAGGCGATCTCCCAGATTCGGAAGTCCCGCAGCCCTGCGTCATCAAGGATCAGTACCTCCACATCGGACCCAGCGACTAACGGCTTCGCTTCACGCGCGAAGGAACCTGCGATCGCGCACTTCACGCCAATTCGTTGCAGGCGCTCCAGGAGCTTCCCCACCTGGCGCCGCAGCAGATCCTGTCGCGCGCTACTTCGAGGTCGCTGCGGCGCAAAGAACTGTCGATGCGGAGCCGCAGGCTCGGTGAGGTTCATCATTGGCTGTCTCCCGGTCAGCGGATGGGAAGGCGATTTTGAGCGAATCCTTTGAGCTCAACAGCACTTGTTGCGTTTGCTTGCCACCATCGGCGTTGGCCGAGCTCGATCTTCACGACCTCGGGTGTTTGTCGCATGCGACGCAACTCCTATCGTGGAGAACAAATGGCAATCAGGAATCCCTTCTCGATCATCCCTGCCACACCTTCGAGGGGCCACATGTAGGCGGATTTCTATAGCGCCGCATTGCGAGGGTTCTGGAGACACAAGGTGATCAATCTTGTGATACTTGCCGCTTCGGGTTCGGCGCAGCTGAACTTTGTTTGGCAGGTGGACGTTCGACTCGGTCCAGCCCCGAGGCGCTCGTCAGAGCTGCGCGTGGCCCGCGTCCGTCCGATGCGAATCTCTCGATAGCGTCCCCCCTCGCCTCGGATTTCTCACAAGCCGGCAGCTCCAGTATGGCAGCCCGCCTTTGGTCTCTCAAAGTCCTGCGCCGCGCTGGTCCACCTCGCTGGTTCTTTCGCATCAGACGCTAGCAGGCCTGCGGGATGCAAAGCAAGACGTCCTTCGGCTCGATCGACACGGGTGACCGTTATACACCTGTGCCGATGTCACCTCGAGGAGGCGAGGAGATGAGATCCACGATCGTTGCTTCCCGATTCTTGAAGAACGTTCTAGATCACACCGCTTTCGCCCAGTTGCTTCAGGTCGCTTTCCGACATGCCCAGAACATCTCGGTAGATGCGCTCGTTGTCCGAGCCCTTCGGGCGACCCGCAAATCGAACCTGGCCCTTCGCCGCCGAGAAGCGCGCGAGCACATTCGGCAGCATTGCTTCACCAAGTTCATCATCGTCCACTCGAACGAACGCTTCCCGGCTGAGAAGCTGTCGATCCTCCAGCAGTTGCTCTGCGTCATAGAGCGGAGCATGCGCGACCTTGTGCTCCTCGAGCCTTTCGATGGCATCTTCGTAGCGCGTGCGTGCGAACCAGCGGGCAAGGACATCCTCGATGGCTTCGACATTCGCCAGGCGATCACGATTGGTGAGGAACCTTGCATCCGCCAGCAACTCCGGCATGGCCATCGCAGTTGCAAGGCTCCTGAAGGTGCTGTCGTTGCCCACCGTGACGGAGATCCATCGCCCATCCTGCGTCTGCCACGCGCCACGCGGCGCCAGATGATTGACACGGTTTCCCTGCCTCTGCATCGACTCGCCGGTCACGCTTCGCACCAGCGACTGAATGCCGAGCACAGCGAGCAGGGGCTCTACGAGTGCGAGATCTATCTCCTGGCCCTGCCCCGTGCGTTCCCGATGGAACAGCGCCGTCACGACGGCGAACGCGCCGGCGATCGCTCCGATGTTGTCGCCGAGCGCCAAGGGCGGCAGTAGTGGCGGTCTGTCCGGATAGCCGATCAGGTGCGCCATGCCGCTCATGGCCTCGGCGAGCGTCCCGTACCCCGGGCGGCTCGAATACGGACCAGTCTGGCCGAATGCCGTCACGTGAAGCATGATGAGCTTCGGGTTCACCTTGAGCAGCGACGGGTAGTCCACGTTCCACCGCTTCAAGGTGCCCGGCCGGAAGTTCTCGACAACCACGTCCGCCTCGGTGACGAGCTTCCGGAAGATCTCCTGGCCTTCGCTGTGATGCAGGTCGAGCGTGACGTTATCCTTGTTCCGGTTCACCAGCTTCGACCAGAGCGAGATGTCCTTGTGGACCGGTTCGAACAGCCTTGCCTGGTCCCCATCGGGGTGCTCGACTTTCAGTACCTGCGCGCCGAAATCCGAAAGGTACGCAGCAGCGGCAGGGCCCGCGAATACCGTCGAGCAGTCGACGATGCGTATGCCTTCCAGCAGCTTGTTGCCTCCGTCGTTCCTGCTCGATCCGGACCATCCGTTCGTTTGTTGCATTTCCTGGTCCCCCTATTCAGCTCGAATGCCGGCGTCGCGGATGACGGTGCCCCACTGGTCCAACTCTCGCCGGATGCGTTCCTTCAAACTTCCGGCGCTCGCGGACGCTTCCGGTGTCTCGACGCCAAGAGCCGCTAGCTTGTCGATGAACTCCTTGCTCTGGAGGATCTGGGCGATCGCGTTGCGCAATCGCTCCTGCACTTCCGCAGGCACACCCGCAGGCGCGACCACGGCATACCAGGTCACCGCTTCATAGCCGGCCAGTCCCTGCTCAGCCACGGTCGGAACGTTCGGCAACAACGGAGAGCGCTTGCCGGAGGTGACGGCGATCGCGTGAAGCTTGCCGCTCTTGATGAATGGAAGCGCCGGAGCGACCGTGGACATCATGAGTTGCGTCTGCCCTGCCAGTACGTCCGTCAACGCAGGACCGCTCCCCTTGTAGGGGATGTGCGTCATTGGCAACTTGCCCATGCTCTTGAGCAATTCACCTGCGAGATGCGGACCCGTTCCGGTACCGCCGCTGCCATAGGAAAGCCGATCCGGATTGGCTTTTCCGTAGGAAATAATCTCGGGAATGGTCTTCGGCGCGAAACCGGAAGCAGCCACCAGCACATTGGGTGAGACGCCGATCAACGCGACAGGCGCGAAGTCCTTCACCGGGTCGTAGCGGGCAATCGAAGGCGTGAGGCGCGGGCCGATGGTGAGCTCCGCGGAGGTGCCCATCAGCAGGGTGTAGCCATCCGGGGCAGCCTGTGCAACGTAGTCGGCACCGAGCATGGCGCCCGCGCCCGGCTTGTTCTCCACCACGAAGGGCTGCTTGAGCATCGTGGTCAGCCGCTCGGCCACCTGCCGGCCGACGATGTCGGTGCCCCCGCCGGGAGCGAACGGAACGATCAGCCTGACGGGCCGATCCGGATAGGCAGCCCAGCTCGGGCTCGCGAGACCGAGCATGAGCGCCGCCAGGGCAGCGGAAATCGAAATCGAACGACGGTTCACCTTGTCTCCTAGTGCGCAAGCGATGTGCTTGCTGGGAACCAGTCTCTTGCTGCGCGGGCTTGGACGACATACCCGTCTTCGGGTATTCGTCAGCGGGTTCGCCGGGGATCGCCGCCCCGATCGACACCTTTGCCTGCCACGCATCAGCCCTGCTCGCGACTCTAGTGATTCGCGTGGCGAATTCCTATTGCCGATGAGGAAAGAGACCCATCTCCAAGAGCTATGACTGCCCGCATGAAGCGCCCGAATAATCGCGATCGCAATGAACAAAGCCACAGCCATCGCCGCCGACGAACGCAATCTGCCGAGGCGGCTGGACCTGACCACTCTGCAGTTGTTCGTCTCGGTGTGCGAGACGGGGTCCATCCTCCGTGCGGCAGAGCATGAGTTCATTGCCGCGTCGGCAGTGAGCAAGCGGCTTTCCGATCTTGAATCGCTTCTTCAGACGCCGTTGCTGTACCGGCATGCACGTGGCGTCGAGCCCACGCCTGCGGGCCAGACGATGCTCCACCACGCACGCACGCTGCTCTTCAATCTCGACAAGATGTGCGGGGAGTTGAGCGAATACACGCTGGGCGTGCGCGGGCATGTGCGGGTTCACGCGAACATTTCTGCCATCGTCCAGTTTCTTCCCGAGGACATCGCAGGCTTCCTGCGAGCGCATCCTGGCGTGAAGGTAGCTCTGGAGGAGCACGTCAGCACGAGCATCATCAATGCGGTGCAGGACGGGCACGCAGACATCGGCATCTGCAACCCCCAGGTGAACATGGGCAGCCTGCAAAGCCGCGCGTATCACGCGGACAGGCTCGTGCTCGTCGTGCCGAAGAAGCACCCGCTGGCCGTGCTGCCCGCGGTGCGATTCGCAGACACGCTCGAGTACGACCACGTCGGATTGCACAGCAACAGCGCGCTGTACCTGGCGATGCGCCGCGCAGCAGCCGATGCGGGCATGACCATCAAGCTGCGCATCCAGGTGACCGGCCTCGACGCCATGTGCCGCATGATCCACAACGGTCTCGGCGTCGGCGTGATGCCGCATCGCGCCTACGAGCTTCTGCAGTCGACCGGCGACATCGCGGCAGTGCCGCTCAGCGACGAATGGGCGACCCGCACCCTCTACCTAGTGGCGCGCGACTTCTCATCGCTGCCAGTCACCGCCCGGCTGCTGGTGGATCATCTCTGCGCGCAATCGCACGCGCTGTAGGGGCGCGGGGGAGCCCTGCGAAGCTGCGCAGGGTCGCCCCGGACATCGCCGGGGCAGGAGGTTCTAACGGCTGCGCTTGCCGGAACCGACGCGGGCTTCTATGAGCACGGGGCCTTCGGTGGCCAGCGCTTCTTCGAAAGCGGCCGCGAACTCCTCGGCCGTGGCCACGCTCGATGCCTTGACTCCCATCGCCTGGGCCATCGAGACCCAATCCAGAGAGGGATCAGCGAGCGAGAACATGGATGCACCCTTCTCGCCGAGCACGCCCAATCCGTGCCGCTTGACCTCGTAATCGAGGATCGCATAGCGGTCATTGCGGAAGATGACGTTCACCACCTTCGAGCGCTCGCGTGCCTGCGTCCAGAGCGCCTGCACGGTGTACATCGCGCCGCCGTCGCCATGGAACACCAGCACCTGCGCATCAGGCGCACCTACGGCCGCGCCGCTGCCCGCGGGAAGGCCCTGCCCGATCGATCCCCCGGTGAGGTTGAGCCAGGCATGGCGTCTTGCGCCGCGCATCGCCTCGTCGGCGCCGACGGAGGTCACGCCAGACTCGTCGGAGACGATCGCACCTTCGGGCATCAGGCGATTGACCACCGCCCATATGGCCTTCGGCGTCAGCGGCCCCACGGGTGCTTCAAGCTCCTTTCGCTCTTCAAGCCGCGGAGCGGGGATCTTGGACAGGAGCGCCACCATGCGGCGCAGCATGGCCAGAGGTGACTGCGTCTCCGCTGTCGCGAGCAGCTGAGCATCCGGCCTCGTCAACACACTGGATCCCTCCACGCTTCCGAAAAACGCCACTGGAGCCCGGCTGCCGACGAGCAGAAGCCGATCGACAGACGCGAGCTTGTCCAGCGCGGCTTCGCGGAAGTACGGCAGGCGATCAACGTGAGGAATACCCTCTCCGCGTTCGTGCCGTCCATTGAAGGTTTCGACAAGGAGCGCACTTCCGGTTGCCTGGGCGAGTGAATCCGCGAGCGAAATGCCCTCGGCGCAGAGCGCGTCTCCCCCAAGCAGAACTGCCGACCGCTCACCACGGAGGAAGTCGAGTGCCTGCTGCGGCGGAAGGTCCGGCGTGTCGACATTCCGATGCGCCGGTTGCGCAAGACCCCGGGGCTTGCCGCCGGGCAGCGACCACATCACATCCGCATTGGCAACAATGATGACGGGCCCGCATGGCGCGGTCACGGCGAGTGCCGCCGCATTGCGGCTGATCGCGGCGAGGTCATCGCCAGGCTGCATATGGAAGACGGCCTTGGCCGCGTAGCCCGCCAGCGCATCAAGATCGCTCTTCAGCGGCGTGTCGTAGGCCAGATGGTTGCTCGCATGCTCGCCGACCACCACCACCATGGGGCTCCGGGCCTTTCGTGCGTTGTGCAGGTTGGCGAGCCCATTGGCCAGCCCCGGACCGAGATGAAGCAGGACCGCCGCCGGCCTTCCTGTCGCTCGCGCATAGCCATCGGCGGCGCCGGTCGCCACGCCTTCGAACAGGCAAAGCACCGCCCGTGCATTCGGGTTGCGGTCGATGGCGGAAACCAGATGGATCTCCGATGTGCCCGGATTCGCAAAGAACGTCGTAACGCCGGATTCGACCAGCGCATCGACAACGGATTGGGCGCCAAAGGACGCTGTACTCATGATGTGACCTCGACAAGAAAAAGCTATGCGCCCTGCAGCGACTTGTATTCGAGGAAATCCTCGATTCCGAACCGGCCTGCCTCGCGCCCGTACCCGGACTCCTTCATGCCACCGAAGGGCGCGCCGGGATTGAAGGCCGCGCCGTTGATGTCGACCTGGCCTGATCGCAGTCTTCGGGCGATGCGCTGCGCCGCATCCGCTTCGCCCCACACCGAGGCGGCAAGACCGTATGGCGTTCCGTCTGCGATCGCGACGGCATCGTCGATGTCCGAATAGGGAATGACAGCCAGCACGGGCCCGAAGATCTCTTGCTGCTCGATGGTCGTGCCCGGCCTCACGTCGCCGAAGATCGTCGGCTGCATGTAGAAGCCGCCGGACGGCACATTGGTTGGCGAATCGAGTCCGCCGCACAGGAGACGCGCGCCTTCGCGCAGACCTGCTTCGACACAGCCACGCACGCGCTGCAATTGCGCGCTCGTCTTGAGCGGACCGATCTTCGTGGCCTGAAGCCTGGGATCGCCGACAGCCAATGCGGCCGCGTGCGCAACGGCGATCTGCTCGCATTCATGTCGCAGAGCGTGCGGAACGAGCAAGCGCGTCAGGGACGTGCAGGTCTGCCCGGAATTCAGGAAGCAGGAGTTGACCGTGTGCCGGACTGCCCTGCCCAGATCGGCGGAATCCATGACGATCGCGGCGCTCTTGCCGCCGAGCTCGAGCGTTACCCGTTTCAACGTGCCGGCCGCCTGCGCCGCAACCAGCTTGCCAATCGCGGTCGATCCGGTGAAGGACACCTTGTCGACCTCCGGATGCGTTGTCAGCCGCACGCCGACTTGCGGATCGGAGGAGACGATCATGTTGAACACCCCGTCCGGCAGTCCCGCGCGGTCGATCGCTTCGGCCAGTGCATACGCATTGAGCGGCGCGATCTCGGACGGCTTGAGCACCACGGTGCATCCTGCGGCCAGTGCGGCCGCGAGCTTGAGCACGATCTGATGCAGCGGGTAGTTCCACGGCGTGATCGCTACCACCACGCCCACCGGCTCGCGCAGCACGAGCGACTCATCCACGCGTTCCTCGAAACACATGCGCCTGAGTTGCGCCGCGTGATGACGGAGGTTCGCAATCGGCAGATCCGTCTGGATCTTTCTCGCCAGCCTGATCGGGGTGCCAACCTCATCGCAGATGAGGGTAGCGGTGGGCTCGGCCTGCTTTTCGAGTTCGTCGGCAATGCGTTCGAGCCATGCAGCGCGCGCATCCGGCTGCGATGCAGCCCAGGACCGAAGCGCGACGCGCGCCGCGCGGACGGCCACGTCAGCCTCTGCGGCGGTGGCCGACGGCACCGTGCCAAGGACTTCGCCGGTGCGGGGTGTCCAGACCCGAACACGATCGGGCTCCGCTGCCGGGACCCACTCTCCATCAACGTAGAAGCACTTCTTTTCGATACGCATGAATCAATTCCTTGTCCGGAGAATGTGCCCGCACCCTGCGATGCTGACCCTCCCCGAAAGCAGGTAATCGGGCTGCGTTCCGCCATGAAGCAGCGCTCAAGTGCCACCAGAGAGCTGCTCGAAGGAAGTGATGCGTCCCGCCACAGCGCTTGCCGCAACCGTGTAGGGACTCGCCAGCCACACCTTTCCCGGGCCGGAGCGCCCGGGAAAATTGCGATTGATCGCACTGATGGTGACGTCGTCGGCCGACAGCGACTGCCCCGGACCGCAGTTCGCACAGGCGCCGCAGCCGGGCAGCACGATCTCGGCACCGATCTCCTCAAAGGTCCGCATGTATCCGCGCGCCTCGCAGTAGTCCCGCACTGCCGAAGTGCCGAACTGAAGGTAGAGGCGCACGCCTTCGGGCAAACGTCTGTTCCGCCCTAGTGCCCATTGGAAGACCTCGTGGTAGCGGTCGAAGTCTTCCTGCTTTCCCCCGGTGCAGGAACCACCGTAGGCAATCGAAATCGGAACGCCGCTGGTCGGCAGCTCGGCGACCGGCAAGCCGTTGCCCGGATCTCCGGGGCTCGCGAGCATCGGCGCCAGTTCGCTGCCGTCGATCAGGATGCGGGTGCGATAGCGGGCATCCTGATCGCTCCGCATCCACGGCTCGACGGCGAATTCAATACTGCGGCGCTCGCGGAGGAAGTCGACGGTCTTGTCATCGGGCTCCACGATGCCCGTGAAGCCCCCCAGTTCGGCAACCATGTTGGTGAGGGTCGCGCGCTCGTCGATGTTCATGTGCCGCACTGCTGAGCCGCAGAACTCGAAGACCGCACCGATGGCGCCGCCACTGCGGATCGAGTCCATCCGCAGCAGATGAAGCACGACATCCTTGGCCATCACGCCCGGTCGCAACCGGCCGCTGACCTCGACGCGCACCGTCTCCGGTACCTTGCATCGCGCATAGCCCGTGATCCAGCTGTTCGCGATGTCGGTCGCGCCGACGCCGAACGCCAGGCAGCCCAATGCGCCCGAATGAGGGGTGTGGGAATCCGTTCCTACGACCACCTGGCCCGGCAACGCGTATTGCTCGGCCATCAACGCATGACAGATGCCTTCCGCTCCCGGCTCGCCGTCGAGTTGCCCGTGCCGCCGCACCGGATAGAGCGAAACGAACTCCTCGTGCCCACGCGTCAAATCGCGGATGCCCGGCAACAAGCCCCCGCGCACGTGCGGCACGCTTTGCGCAGCCAGGACCAGGTGGTCCTGAAACGCCACGACAGAAGCCGGCTCGTGCAGTTCAGCCGGCTTGCCGAACGCGCGATGCATGAAGTGCGCGGCCATGCCGGTGAAGTAGTCATGGCTGAAGCGCCAGTCGCAACGCACGAAGAGCCCTTCGCCGGTCTCGACCGACGGAGTAGCCGGATGCGCCTGCTGCGCGATGATTTTCTCGACGAGCGTGCGCGGCCTGTCGCCCTCGACTCGTAGCGGGTCGCCGGACGACCAGCTCAATCGCTTGCTATATGCCAGGAGCCCTCCGGCGCGGATGATCTTCTGCGTCAGTGGATCGCGGCCACGCAGGAACTCGTCGATGGGAATCGACTCCCCTGCGGCAATTCTTTCGAGAAGACCAAAATCGGTGCTCGTCAGCAAGCCGAGGTTGTCGCAGTTCTGCTGGTAGATGCGCTCGAAGCTTTCGGCGATGACCAGCCGTATGCCGGCATAGAGTTCTGCGAGCGGGCTTGATTCGCGCGACGATCCTTTGCCGTAGCGCTTTCCAGCCACTGTGATGCCGAACCCGCCATTGCGGACCGCGTCCATCGTCACCGGACGCACGCCGCCTGCCTCCAGCCCTACATAGGGATACCTTCCAAGCCTTTCGTCATGGGTCAGCATGACCGTGACCGGCGTGATCTCGTCGGTCGATACGTCGTCACGCAAGGGCCCCGCTTCGCGCAACGAAAGGCTCTCGCCTTCGAGTTGGCGCTTCATCAACTCCGGGTCGCCTGAGAGGAACAAGGGGCGGCCCGAGATTCGTATTTCTTCCATGATGGGTTCTCCAGAGGCCCGGACACTACGCGGCCCTCGGCACATCGCCATCTCGTTTGGGAACGGCCGGTTTCGCGACCGGCGCCACGTATCACGCACGGAGATACGTGGCCTCGCGAAATACGCAAGGACGCCGCCGTCAGCGACCTAGCATGCCCGCATGGCTAAAACTCTCTACGACAAGCTCTGGGATGCCCACGTCGTCTCCACCGGCGAGGACGGCACCAGCCTTCTCTACATCGACCGTCATCTCATCAACGAGGTCTCGAGTCCGCAGGCTTTCGAAGCCCTTCGGGAGGCTGACCGCACGCCCTGGCGCGCCGGAAGTTGCCTCGCGGTGGTCGACCACAACGTGCCCACGACCGACAGATCCGCCGGCATTGCCGACCCTCTCGCACGAGAGCAGGTCGGCGCACTCGAAAACAACGCGCGCCAGTTCGGCATCACCTACTTTGGAGCGCTCGACCCCCGGCAAGGCATCGAGCACGTCATCGGCCCGGAGCAAGGCGCCACCCTGCCGGGCATGACGGTGGTCTGCGGCGATTCACATACGTCGACACACGGCGCGTTCGCGTGCCTCGCTCACGGCATCGGAACGTCCGAGGTCGAGCATGTTCTCGCGACGCAGACGCTGGTCACGAAGAAGATGAAGAACATGCTGGTGCGGATCGACGGTGCGCTCGGCGAAGGGGTGACGCCGAAGGACGTCATCCTGCACCTGATCGGCCGCATCGGTGCGGGCGGTGCGACCGGTCATGCGATCGAATACGCCGGCCCTGTCATCGAAGCGATGTCGATGGAGGGCCGGATGACCGTCTGCAACATGTCGATCGAAGCCGGAGCCCGCGCCGGAATGATCGGCGTGGACCAGACCACGCTGGACTACGTGCGAGGCCGGCCACTCTCGCCCACGGGCTCGCTGTGGACACAGGCCGAGGAGTACTGGCGGACCCTGCGCTCCGACGCGGACGCCCATTTCGATCTCATCGTGACGCTGGATGCCAACAAGGTCGAACCGCAGGTCTCGTGGGGAACCTCGCCAGAGATGGTGACCACCATCGGCGGCGCCGTCCCGGATCCGGCGAACGAAGCCGATCCGGTAAGGCGCCAGGACATGGTCCGCGCGCTGCACTACATGGGACTGCAGCCCCTCACGCCAATGACTGCGATCAGACTCGACAAGATCTTCATCGGCTCCTGCACCAACTCGCGCATCGAGGACCTGAGAGCGGCGGCGAGCATCGTCAAGGGAAGAAAGAAAGCGCCCAACGTGAAGCTCGCGATGGTTGTGCCCGGGTCCGGATTGGTGAAGGCGCAAGCTGAAGCGGAAGGCCTGGACCAGGTCTTCGTCGAGGCCGGCTTCGAATGGCGGCAACCGGGATGCTCCATGTGCATGGCAATGAACGCCGACCGCCTCTCGCCGGGCGAGCGCTGCGCGTCCACCTCCAACCGCAATTTCGAAGGCCGGCAGGGAACGGGTGGCCGCACCCATCTCGTGAGCCCGGCCATGGCGGCCGCGGCGGCTATTGCCGGGCATTTCGTCGATGTCAGGCAATACGGATAACCAGACAAGGAAGGTCATGCAGGCATTCATCGAACACACCGGGCTCGTCGCGCCGCTCGATCGCGCGAACGTGGACACGGACGCCATCATTCCCAAGCAGTTCCTGACTTCGATCAAGAGGACGGGGTTCGGGCAGAACCTCTTCGACGAATGGCGCTATGCCGATCGTGGGGAGCCCGGCATGGACTGCACCTCGCGGCCAAGGCGGCCTGACTTCGTACTCAATCTGCCGAGATACCAGGAGACTTCGATCCTGCTCACCCGGGCGAACTTCGGCTGCGGGTCTTCACGGGAACACGCCGCCTGGGCCCTGCTCCAGTTCGGATTCCGCGTGGTGATCGCGCCGAGCTTCGGGGACATCTTCTTTCAGAACGCGTTAAAGAACGGCCTTCTCCTGGTCGTGCTGCCGGTCGCCGCGATCGACACGCTGTTCACGCATGCTGAGCAAGGCGCTGAGGCGCTGCGGCTGGTCGTCGACTTGCCGAAGCAGCGTGTGCATGTTGCAGGGCAGTCTGTCGAGATAGGTGCCTTCGAGATAGACCCCTTCAGGAAGGACTGTCTCCTGCAAGGCTTCGACGACGTTGCCATCACCCTTGGAAAGACGCCCGATATCCAGGCCTTCGAAGCACGGCACCACGCGCGTTTTCCATGGCTTGCCAGCGCCGGGAGCGCGTGAGTACAACCTGCGCAGCATGCAAATACCCGGACTCGGGGATTCGGCAAATAGGGCACGGAGAACACACTGCACTGGCACTTTCACAAAGGACTCAGTCATGGATATGAATACCGTTCGCCCACGCCGCTGCATGCTTCTCGTGCCGGGATCGAATCTGCGGATGATCGAGAAGGCCGCCTCATCCGATGCCGACGTGATCATGATCGACCTCGACGACGCCGTGGTGTACGACGATGTCTCGAAGCTCGGGGCCCAGCAGACCCTTGTTGAGGCCATGCGCACGATCGATTTCGGGCGCAGACAGGTAGTGGTCCGGATCAACTCGACCGACATGCCCTGGTGGAAAGGCGATATCCGCGCCTGCGTCGACGCCGGCGTGACGACCATCGTTCCGCCCAAATGCGACACGCCCGAGGACCTGCTCGAGATCGTCCACTTCCTGGACGAATCTGCAGATGCTGCCGACATGCGCATGTGGCCAATGATCGAAACGACCGGCGCGATCATCCATTGCGAACGAATCGCAGCTGAAGTCCCGCGCCTGACCGGCCTGTGCTTCGGGATCGGGGACTACACCGTGTCCGTCGGCGCGCATTTCGTCGACATTCCCGACCGGGTGCTGTACCCGCTCAGCAAGATGCTGTGCGTCGCCCGCTATCACGGACTGGCGGCGCTCGCACCCGCCGTGGCTTTCTCGGACATGAACCGTGAATCCATCATCGAGGAATGGGGAGCGTTTCTCCGGCGTTTGGGCTATGACGGCGCGCTGGTGGTGCACCCGAAGCATGTCGGACCAATCAACAGGATCTTTTCTCCAACAAGGGACGATATCGACGCCGCGCTGGAGATGCGTGATGCGATCACGGAGGCCCGCGCTTCCAACAAGGCGGCGGTCATCATCGGCGGCAAGCTCATCGAGAAGGTGAACATCGACCTTGCATTGCGCACACTGGCCATCGCGGAGAAACTGGGCCTCGTGGACGCGCAGCCTGCCTGACCGTCCGCGGACCATCCGGAGAGAGCAAAGGAGTCGACATGAGCGCAGCGAACTCCACAGGCGCATTTCTCGAGCGCGACGACCTCGTCGCGCGCCTGGCACAGCAGGTCGATGCAGTCGAGGGCAACGGACCTCGCTTCGTAGCCATCACAGGCGAGGCCGGTGTCGGCAAGACGCGGCTGGTCGAGGAACTGCGCAGGCGCGATTCCGGGGAAGCAACGTACCTCTACGGCAGGGCCTTCCAGGCCACGGCAACAACGCCCTATGCGGTATGGGTCGACGCACTGGAGCAGCACCTGCGCTTGCTGCCGAGGCGCGAACTCCTCCATGTTCTTCCGGGCGGCTCGGACCTTCCGCGACTCTTTCCGGCCTGCCAGCACCTGTCGCTAGAACCCCTTCCGGCACCCAACGGCGACATCGGCTCGGAACAGGTTCGCCTGTTCGGCCAGATGGGAACGATGCTCTCAAGGATGGCGCGAGACCGGCGCTTGGTTGTCGTCCTGGACAACCTGCAGTGGGCCGACGCCAGCTCGGTGGAACTGCTGCACGCGGTGGTGCGTGCGCTGGACGGTTGCAAGGTCCTCATCTTCGGCATCTATCGAGGCGACGATCTCCGAAGCGATTCGTCCCTCAACGTCTGCGTCGAATCGCTCGTTCGGCTCGGTCTGGCCGAGTCGCTGGCGGTTCCCCCCCTGACGGTCGATGCGACAGGCGCGATCCTGATCGAAGAGACGGGGCGCAATTGGCCTACTGGCGCGGTCCACCAACTCCATCATCTGACGCAGGGCAATGCCTTCTTCGTCAGGGAGTTCGGCAAGCACGCCGCGGCGCGCGGCCGGGACGTGCCGCCCACCTGGAACTCGATCGACGAAATGCCTGGCACCGTACAGGCACTTCTCAACGAGCGCCTGCGGGAACTGGACGAGGCTTGCAGGCGTGTGCTTGCCTTCGCCGCCGCGTTCGAGGCGCCGATCGGCTACAGGCTCTTGCTGGTGCTGACCGGGTTCGACGAAGAGCGCCTGCTCGACGCCACCGACCGGCTGTGCGCGTTGCGCTTCTTGGCCGAGATCGTCGATGGTCATGACGTGGCATACGCATTCCACAAACCGCTGGTCCAGGCGATCGTCTATCGCGGCATGGGCGCGGCACGCCGCCAGTTCCTGCACCGGACGATCGCCGCGGAAGTGATGCGCACCGACGACCATGACGCCGCGACCATCGCAAGGCACCTGCTCGCCGGCGCAGCCGCCGACCGGCAGCACGACGCCCTGCCCTACCTTCTGCGCGCTGCGCACGATGCCGTTTCGGTCTTCGGCAACCATGAAGCCATTGCGTTGCTCGACTCGGCGCTCCAGCTCGCACGCACGCATGTCGACTCCCGGGCGTTACTGCCCCGCATTCATCTCGACCATGGCGAGTCATTCAAACGCCTTGGGCGATTCACCGAAGCCATTGATTCTTGGACACAGGCTCTTCCTCTGGCGGATGCGCGCGTGGCCGCGACGCTCAGGCGATGCATCGCCCGAACCCACTGGCAGGCTGGACACGAGAAGGAAGCCATGCGTGTCCTGCAAGACGGAATCGCGCGTCTGGCCGAGGCAGAAGCGACCGAAGAGGCGGCATTCCTTCGACAGGAATACGCGTTGTCGCTCGCACGTCAAGGCCGCCTGCAAGAGGCGCTGGACGAAGCGGCCCGCGCACTCGCCCTCACCGATGAGGAACGCCATCCGGAGGCTGTCGCCCGTATCCACATCGTGATCTGCCTGGCGCATGGCTATCGCGGCGACCTGCGATCCGCGGTCCAGGCGATCAAGAAGTCGCTCGCACTGTGCGAAGACCTCCCCTACCCGGGTGCGGCCTTCCTCGCCCACTACACGATGGCAGGCCTGCTGCGCTACGAAGGTGACTTCGCAGTGTTCGAGCAGCATTGCGACGCCTGCATGCGCATCGCCGAGCGGATGCATTCGGTGGCACTCGTGTCGTGGGCTCAATCCATCCGGATCGAGCGCTACACCTTCGAAGGCCGCGTGGATGAGGCAATCGAACTGGGCAAGAGTGCGCTGGCGCTGGACCAGACAACGGGCCAAGGCGCCGTGCTGCCGAGAACGCACGCGTTCCTCGCCGTCGCATATTGGGTCGCAGGAGACCTTGCCAAGGCCCGACATCACCTCGACGAATCGAAACGGCTGGTCTCGGAACTGGAGAAGAACGAGCTTCGCGTTGTGGTGGTGCAAGCGTGCTGCGAGGCATTCGTGGCGTTCCATGAAGGTCGCTTCGAAGCGGTTCTGACGCTTCTCTCCGCGTTGAGAGACACCATCACCAAGCCGGTGCCAATCACTTTCTATGCCCTTCATCCGCATGCGCTGTCCTTGGCTGCGGAAGCGGCGGCACGTCTCGGCCGCGCGGAAGAAGCGAAGAAGTTCCTCCATGAGCTTCAGCTCCTGCGAAAGCCTTCCGCATCAGGCTGCGACGGCACCACTCTGCATGTGCAGGGGCTCCTGCGGCAGATGCAGCGGGACTTCCAGGGAGCATGTCATGACCTTGGCCGAGCCGCGGAGCATTGGGAGGCCACGCAACGTCCGTGGAATGCTGCGCGGGCGCGCGTGGATCTGGCGGAGGCCCTCGCCGCATCGGGCGCCGACGACCTGTCGGTCGCCGCGCTGAATGCGGCCGGCGCCATCTATACGAGCATCCGCGCCACCAGAGAGGCTGCGGCTGTCGGGCAGCGACTCAGGCAAGCCGGTCGACGCCCCCTTTTCGGGCAGCCGCGCAAGACGCTCGGTCAGCCAGTCAGCAATCGGGAGACCGAAGTGATCGCGCTCGTTGCACAAGGCAAGTCGAACAAGGAGATTGCATCGTTGCTCTTCCTGAGCGAGTTGACGATCGAAACACACGTCAAGAACATCCTGCGAAAGCTCGGACTCAAGTCACGTACGCAGGTCGCGGCTTACGCGGTGCAGCGGGCAAGATCGAATTCCGTGATGCCACTCGCGATATTTGAGGCTCAGATTGCGCGATAGGGTCTGAACAGATCGGCAGACGGACGGCCGAGACGCCATCAGGTTAGATGCCAGCTTGCAATTCATTGCGCAACCTTCGCCCGATTTCGGGGCGATCCAAGAAGGGATCGGCCGGGTTCGTGGCCGAAATGATGTTCTCCATGCGGTTCTTCACATTGCCCATCGCGCCGGGATGGCTGAAGATATAGAACTGGTTTGAACTCACAGCATCGAATACTCAGTCGGGGATTCCCCTTGGTGATCCGCCAAAAGCTCCGGTCGCCGTTCGCGCCGCACCGACCCCCAGAATTTCACCGGTGCTTCCCACGATCTCGTCTCCTCCACCAGCGTTCATGCCGCTGACTTGAGAGGGATCACCCGCCGCTGCAGAGTCTCAAGCAGTTCCCGCTCGCGCTCGCGCGCCTTCTCGACGTGCTGCTCGCGGACGTGCCCGTAGCCGCGAATGTGCTCCGGCAAGGACGCCAGCGCAACCGCGCAGTCGTGGTGCAAGGGATCCCTTGTTACCTCCAACACTGACAGCGCCGCATCGATGTTCTTCTCATACTGGGCAACTAACGAGCGCTCCATCCGACGCTCTTGGGTGTAGCCAAACATGTCGAGCGGGGTGCCCCTAAGGAAGCGAAGCTTGGTCAAAGCGCGAAATACGGGAACGATCCACGGACCAAACTCACTCTTCTTCAACGCGCCCGTCGAAGGATCACGCCTTGACAGTAGCGGCGGCGCCAGGTTGAAAACCAGCTTGTAGTCGCCTTCGAACTGCTGCGAAACACTCTCGAGGAAACCGCTCCTCACGTACAAGCGCGCAACTTCGTATTCATCCTTGATCGCAAGAAGCTTGAAATAGTATTTGGCTGCTGCCTCGGTCAGCTCTGTGCGTCCGGCGAAGGCCAGCTGCTCGGCAACTCGGACTCGCTCCACGAGATCGACATAGCGCTGCGCATAGGCCGCATCCTGGTAGTCGATCAGAAACTTCCTGCGGGTCTCAAGGGCGTGTTCAAGGCTACTGGTCGGCGCGGGTGACAAACTTGCGCGCCGGGAAGCTTGCATGGATGTCAGCAGACGCTCGACCGTCTTGGGATTGACCGCAGTGCGACGTCCCCATAGGAAAGCATCCTTGTTCATCTGCTGGGCCGCCCCATTGAGCACGATCGCCGCCTCAATGGCATCCGCAGAGATCGGGATCAGGCCGCGCTGATACGCGAAGCCAAGCATGAACATGTTGGAAGCGATGCCGTCGCCCATTAGGGCCTCCGCGACGCGCCCCGCGTCGACGAATTCGACCCCCTCAACGCCAACTGCATCAATCATGTTGGCACGCAAGCTGCGGCTCGGGTACAGCATGTCTGCATTTCGGGTGAAGTCGCCCGGCATCATTTCCTGCGTATTGACCAACATCTTGGTCGTGCCGCGGCGTGTGGTGACCAAGGTCTTCGAGTTGCCGGCTACGATCATGTCGCATCCCAGCACCAGATCGGCGCCGCCGGCAGCGATGCGAATGGTCTTGATGGATTCTGGCGTCGCGCCAAAGCGTAGGTGACTCCACACCGAGCCTCCCTTCTGGGCCAGCCCGGCCATGTCCAGCAATCCGCAGCCGCGGCCTTCCAAGTGCGCGGCCATTCCCAGGATGGCGCCGATAGTGACCACGCCGGTGCCGCCCATTCCAGTCACCAGGATGCTGTACACCCGGCCCTCGATCGAGGGCAGCACCGGGTCTACCAGAGCCGGAAAGACTACGGCATCGGGGACGGGCTCCGGTTTGCGCAGCTTGCCACCGAGAACGGTCACAAAGCTGGGACAGAACCCTTTGACGCACGAATAGTCCTTGTTGCACGACGATTGGTCGATCGTGCGCTTGCGACCAAACTCTGTTTCCAGCGGCTGCACTGAAACACAGTTCGACTTGACGCCGCAGTCGCCGCAGCCCTCGCATACCAGATCGTTGATGAGGATTCGCTTCGATGGATCGGGGAAGGTCCCGCGCTTTCGGCGGCGGCGCTTTTCTGCCGCGCAAGTCTGGTCATAAATCAACGCCGTGGTGCCCTCGATCTCTCGCAGCTCACGCTGAATCCCGTTGATCTCGTCGCGGTGGTGGATCGTCAGGCCAGAAGGCCATGAAACGCCCGCCGCATACTTCGTGGGCTCATCGGTGACAACAACGATGCGCCGGACGCCTTCGGCATGGACTTGATGCGCAATCGTTGGAACGTCCAGATTGCCGTCATGTCTCTGTCCGCCTGTCATTGCGACAGCATCGTTGAACAGGATTTTGTAGGTCACATTCGTCCTGGCCGAGACTGCCGCGCGGATTGCCAACAAGCCCGAATGAAAGTACGTGCCGTCACCGATGTTCTGGAACATATGCTTGCGGCGCGAAAATGGCGCTTCGCCTACCCAGGACAACCCTTCAGCACCCATCTGTGTGTAGCCGGTGGTCGAGCGATCCATGGCCTGCGCCATCCAGCTGCACCCGATTCCGGCGTAGCCCTTGCTTCCATCAGGAAGCACGGTCGACGAGCTATGGGGGCAGCCGCTGCAGAAGTAGAAGCTCCGCGAAAGGATGTCCACGATCCCCTTCGGAGCGCGAAAGGCGCGGATCTCTTCGATGCGCTTGCGAAGCGCCTCGTTCTCACCCAATTCCAACAAGCGCTCGCCGATTGCGATCGCCACTTGGTTGGAATCCAGCGACATTTCAGATTGAAAAAGGACATTGCCATGCTCGTCGTACTTGCCAACGATGGCAGGGCCATTGTGGTGACCATATAGCTGGTCCTTGAGTTGGAACTCGATCAGACTGCGCTTTTCCTCGACGACCAGGATCTTCGATAGGCCCGCTGCGAATTCCAAGGCGCCTTCGGGTTCAAGTGGCCATGTCATGCCGACCTTGTACAAACGCAAGCCCAGTTCCGCGGCCCCCTCCTCCGACAGATTCAGCTCGTCGAGCGCCTGCAGGACGTCGAGGTAGCTCTTGCCATGAGTGATGACGCCCAGCTTCGCGGCCGCGCCGTCGATGATCGTGCGGTCGATACGATTGGCGCGTGCAAAAGCACGCACCGCGACGAGCTTGTGACGATGCAGTCGCGCTTCCTGCGCATGCGGTGTGTCGGGCTGGCGGATATTGACTCCGTCGGCTGGTAAAGGCACTCCGTCGGGAATGCGAATCTCGATGCGGTTGATGTCCACGTCGATCGAGGCAGTGGCCTCAACCGTGTCTTTCACGCACTTCATGCCGACCCAGCAGCCGCTGAAGCGTGACAGGCCCCAGCCGAGGATGCCGTAGTCCAAAATCTCCTGAACACCGGCAGGACTAAGCACCGGGATCATGGCGTCAACCATCGCAAATTCGCTCTGATGGCAGGTCGTGGAGGATTCGCAAGTGTGGTCGTCACCCATCAGCACTACGACGCCTCCAAGCTTGGAGCTTCCTGCAAGATTGCCATGGCGGAACGCGTCACCGGTTCGGTCGACCCCAGGCCCTTTACCGTACCAGAGGGCAAATACGCCGTCGTACTTGCCGTCGCCGCCGATCTCCGCTTGTTGTGAGCCCCAGACTGCAGTAGCCGCCAGGTCTTCATTGACGCCGGGCACAAAGACAACGTTGTGGGCTTGCAGGTGCTTCTTGGCCTTGCCAAGCTGATCGTCCAGAGTACCCAGCGGCGACCCGCGGTAGCCACTGATGTAGCCGGCGGTGTTGTGGCCTTGCTGGCGATCTCTTTCCTGTTGGGTCAGCGGCAGGCGAACCAGCGCCTGCGTGCCGGTGATGAAGATACGCCCCTCCTTAAGGGTGTACTTGTCGTCCAATGCAACGGCTTTCAGTTCCATGGGTTTCGTTCTCATATGTTGAGTGGTGGTTGTCGTTTGATCGCCCGGCTCAGTCCAACTGCCAGAACTGATCGCCTTCGGACACCAGACGGCGAGCAAGAACCATCTCGTGGATCCGGATACGCAGTTCATTCGTCTCGGAGTCGACCTTGAAATCCATGGCGACTCAGTTCAAAGACTGTTAGTGCTGTGACCGCCGTCCACTGTCAGGACGGCACCGTTCATGAAGGAACCTGCTTCGGACGCCAGCAATAGCAGCGGTCCGTCCAGTTCGCCGAGATTGCCAAGGCGGCGCTCGGGGATACGCCGGATGAGGGACTGGCCCGCTTCGCTGCGAAAGAACTCTTGATTCAGGTCGGTTTGAAAGTACCCTGGTGCAAGCGCGTTGACACGAATCGAATGGCGGGCAAGTTCGATCGCCAGTGCGCGCGTCAGGTGCAGAAGTCCGGCTTTGCTCGCTGCATATGCGGGAACCTGCTGCGCGACACGCAAGCCCAGGATGGAGCCGACGTTGATGATGCGGCCCGCCATGTCGCTGGCGACCAGATCTTGTGCAAACACCTGCGCGACCCGCCAGGCGCCAGTGAGG
Source organism: Variovorax sp. Sphag1AA (assembly GCF_014192575.1). Classification (GTDB taxonomy): domain Bacteria; phylum Pseudomonadota; class Gammaproteobacteria; order Burkholderiales; family Burkholderiaceae_C; genus Variovorax. The sequence goes on from NZ_JACHYC010000011.1 coordinate 72,182, forward strand.
TTGACGTCCAGCACCGAATTCCAATCGGCATCAGTGGTCTCGAGGACCGGCGTGGTCGTCGCCACGCCCGCGTTGTTCACCAGGATGGTCGCCTGCCCAAGTCGTTCTCGGACCTCACGCAGGCATGCCTCGACACTCTCTCGCCGTTTCACGTCTAGAGAGAACGCAAGAACCCGGCCGCAGTGTCCCTGCTCGTCCGCCCACTCCTGCAGCGCCTGTGCTGCATCGTGACCTTGTTCGATCCGCCGTCCGGCAATGGCGACATTCGCTCCGGCTTGCAGCAGGGTCGCGCAGAAATGTCGTCCGAGGCCACTGAAACCTCCAGTCACCAAGGCAGTGCACGCGTTGAGCGAAAACAGGTTGCTCATGACGGCGCCTTGCTTGTATTCGCCAGCGCCTCGGCCGGTCGGTCGCACATTGGCCTGAAGCCGTGGGCGCAAGATGAGAGACCGATTGAGGTACCCAGCTCTGATGAGTTGCAAGGTCGCATGAGTTCAAGCCGTTCGATGGTTGAGGAATGATTGGTAGTTGAGAAGTGCACCGAGACCCATGAGAACGGCCGTGCCGAGGAAGACGGCAGCCATGCCGATGTGGCCGCCGACAAAACCCCCGACGAGGGGACCGACTACCTGACCGGCGTATTGGGCTGATGTGGAGTAGCCGAGGAAGCGACCAACGGCGCCTTCAGGAACGTTGTGTCGGATCACACTCGCCAGGCATGGGAGCAGGCCTCCCAGCGACAAACCCATCAAGAAGCGCAGGACAACAAGCTGCCAGGGCTCAGACACAAACGCCTGTGGCAGAAGCAGCGCGGAGGCAATTGCCATGCAACCCACGATGATCTTTGGGTGCCCGACCCGGTCTGCCAGTCGGCCCAAACGGGATGCAGACACGATGGCTCCGAGCGCTGTTGCGGACATCACGATGCCTGCAATCATCGTTACGCTGCCTGGATCGCTGCTTAGCTCAGCAACGTAGACCGTGATGATCGGCTCGATCGACATATTGGCGACCATGAGCAATACGCCAGTCGCGAGCATCGCGACCACAGCCCGATGGTCGGTAGCTACGAGGACTACCGCCGATGCCGTTCTGACTCCTGGCGGCTTCGGGCGGCGTTGCACTTCGCGAATCAGTAGGGACGTGCCAACGAATGCCAGGCCGATGAGGGCGGCAGACGCAAAGAAGGTGCTGCGGATGCCGATCACTGCGGGCAACCCTCCACCGAGCAGCGGCCCTGCCAGATTGCCGGCCATGATTGCCGAGGACAGCATGCCGAGCGCCCATCCGGAGCGCTCCGTGGGCGTCTGTGCCGCGACGAGTGCCATCGAGCCCGAGGCATAGCCACCGAGCAGTCCTGTCAGCAAGCGCAACGCGACCAGCTGCCACACATCCTGTGCCATCCCGATGAGCACGGTCGCGATGGTCATGCCAAGACTTGCGCGGATCAGCATGAGCTTGCGGCCGTAGCGATCGGCCAAGCGCCCCCAAAGCGGCGCGACAAGTGCAGCACTGAGAAAGGTGGCGCCGAATGCAACCCCGGACCATTGCACGATGGCGGCGTGTCCTTGCACACCGAGTTGGGCCACATAGAGCGGAAGGAAAGGAAGCACAACCGTCATGCCGACGATGGTCGTAAAACTTCCAAGCATGCAAACCGCGAGGTTGCGCTGCCAGTGTTCATGCCCGTTGGTCACGTTGATACTCGCTGAAGGTTGGCCGAATAAGCGGTGAGGCACATTTCAGTGGGTAGCGGCTGCCGATTGAAAAGAGAGAATCCAGCCCGCAAGCCTCTCGGCGTCTGACGCGTTCAGATTCGATTGAGGAGGCATGGACGCCGCACCCCACTTGCCCGTGCTTCCGCTGAGCATGGAAGCGGCGATGCTGCTCTGCGCCCCACGCAGACCGGCATAGCGTTGTGCGACGGCTTCAAACGATGGGCCGACGAGCTTTCTGCCAACGGCGTGACACGCCATACAGTTTTTTTCCTGCGCAAGCAGTTGGTCCGCATAAGCAGTGAAGCTGTGGAAGAGAAGGAGCACCCCGATCGCGCATGACTTCAGCACGGGACCGACGGATGCGTCTACTTGATATTTCGTTTGCATCGATCGACTCTTGATTGGTGACTGGAGTACTAGCTGATCAGGCCCGGGGCTTTGAGGTAGCGGTGGCGGATCGCATGGGCGGTCCGATATGCCAGTGCGGCGAGCGGACCCGTCGGGTTCTTCCCAGCGTTTTGAGGAAAGGCATTCGCGCCAACCGCAAACACGTTTGGAACATCCCAACTTTGCAGATAGCTGTTGATCGCGCTCTGGCTTGGATCGACGCCCATGATCGCGCCGCCAGTGTTGTGCGTGCTCTGGTAAGGCACGATGTCGTATTGCTTCGGCGCGCTGCGTTTCGCGACAACCTTGGCGCCGGTGGCCTTGCCGATGCGCTCGCACTGATCTGTCGCGTAGTTCGCCATGCGCTGTTCGTTTTCGTTGAAGTCGAACGTCATGCGCAGCATCGGGCGCCCGAACGCATCGCGATATGTTGGATCCAGATCGAGGTAGTTGCTTGCATACGCCATGCCCCCACCCTGTCCGTTGATGGGGAACGTATGTTGGTAGTGTTTGACGACAGCGCGCTTCCAGTCGGTACCCCAGGAAGGAGTGCCCGGTGGAACCGGCCGGAATGCAATAGGACGCGCACCGTTCGAAGCCGTTGCAATGGTCGCGCCCCCGATGAAGCCCAGCTTTTCGAAATCGTTCGTCTCGACGTTGAAGTCGTCGAGCGCCATTTGTAGCCCGCCTGACCCCATCCATGGATTCATCCATTTGTCGTCGTCGAGGAAGACTGTGACCCCCCCTTGGCACTGGTACGCGTAGTTCTTGCCGATGACACCTCGCCCCGTGATCGGGTCATAGGGCTCACCAATTCCCGACAGCAGCATTAGGTGCACGTTGCCGAGGCCGTAGGCCGAGAGAATCACCAGTTCCGCTGGTTGGAAGATTTCGCGCCCGAGCGCATCGACGTAGGTGACCCCGGTCGCCCTGCGTTTTGACGAATCCAAGTTCACCTTCATCACGCGCGAGTGCGTTCTCAGTTCGAAGTTCGACTTGCTGGTCAGCAACGGTAGCACCGTGTTGACAGGGCTTGCTTTTGCATTGGAGGGACACCCGAAGCGCTCGCAGAAGCCGTTGTAGTGGCATTGCCCGTACTGAATACCGTCGGCGTTCGTGTAAGCACGAGAGGAGATTGCAGCGGGCGCAGTGAATGGATGCAGCCCCAATGAGCGTGCGGCGCGCTCCATCTCGACCATCATGTTCGACGGAGAGAGCGGTGGATTCCCATACTCTCCGCTTCGGGGCCCCTCGAAGGGATTGCCTCCCTCGATCCGCTGGCCGAGGATATTGCCCGCCTTCCCGGATACGGCCCAATCCGCCTCCACCTTTGCGTACCAAGGCTCAAGCTCATCGTAGGTGACGCCCCAGTCCTGGATGGTCATGTCCTTCGGTACGAACTTGCGGCCATACCGTTCCTCCAGTCTGCGGCGCGGCTCATGGTCCCACGGCAACCAGCGCCACGTGACTCCCCCCCAGTGCGTGCCTGAACCACCGACTCCGTCTCCGACCAGGAACGACCCGTGGTTTCGCATGGGCAGGGCTGTTTCGCTCGAGCGATTGCGAAAAGTCAGCGTTTCGAGCGCCAGATTCGTCATGAGCACATTGCGCTGGACAAACTTGAGCTCGTCGTCCTTTTGTGGATAGCTGAACTCTTGGGCGTCGCGAGGGCCGCCACGTTCGAGGGCGACAACACGCAATCCGGCATCGACAAGCTCGCGGGCGACGATGCTTCCCGTCCATCCGAGTCCGACGACAACTGCGTCTACCGATTTCGTTGTGATCATCGGGCGATCTCTCTGTTCGCTAGCGAAAGTCCGCCAAGCTCTGAGGCTCCAACTGTTGTCGACGCCCGCTGTATGCCCGGATGTCTTCGGTGTAGACATAGCCCACGCCAGGAAATCCCAACATCCGCCAAGTCGCCTTGTCACGATTTCCACCGTAGGCCGGGTCGGCGAAGTAGCCCTCCATGGTGTTGTTGTAGAGGGCGAGCAAAAAGGTCCGCGCCGGCACTGTGGGAAGAGAAATCGCGCCTTCCTGCATGCGCTTGAGCACGCTGTTGCGATCGTCATGCGAAAGGGCATGAAATGACTTCCCGCCGAGCGTGGCCTTGCAATGAGCGTCGACCTCACGAACGCCGATGCGATAGATCTGCTGGGGTGTGAATGGCAATTGGTAGCCCTGCGTCGCGGTGCCGGGCAAGAACGGCCCTTGAAGGTTCGTCCCACTGCCTACGCCGAATGCGCCGGCCAAATACTGATCGATGTAGTAGACGACACCAGACTCCACGCCACCTGGGCCCACTTCGTCCTTCGGAAGAAAAACATCTACCGCCGCTTCAATGAATGCAGCTTCGTCTGGTAAGAGAAACGTGTAGGCCTGCGACGTGACGTCCAACGAACCTATCGGCGCTTTGGCGGAATGAGCGTGGGCGGCGCCAAAGCCGGAAGCCGCCGTTGCGGCGGTCGACGCGCCGAGCGACTTCAAGAAGATTCTTCGAGAGCTATGAAGCAAGGGTTCTGCCATGAGGGTTGTCTCCTTACGAGAAATCGGTCAGATTTCGTCACCTTCGTACCGTTTTAGGTATTGTATTGCGTATACGTAGAAATGTACACTACAACCCTGCATGCCGCATTCGGACGGCATGTTTCGAAACCACGCAACAGGAGAACCCATGCGTAAACCCATCAGCAAGGCACTCATTAACGGATACATGGCCGTTTCCACATCCAACATCAGTGATGCGCTGGACAGGCTCGGCATACCTTGCGAGCCCACTCAGATCGGCGCACTCTGGTCAAGCTGCAAAAAGATCGTCGGCCCGGCCATGACCTTGACGCTCGCGCCGCTCGAACGCTCGCACAAGGAGATCACGACCGTGGTAGGCACGCTGCAGGCCATCATGGATGCACTCCCGGGCGACGTACTGGTGATCGACGTCGGCGGCCGCATGGATCTCAATACGTTTGGCGGTGTTGCCGGGGCCACGACCCAGCACTATGGCCTGGCGGGTGTGGTGTGCGATGGCGTCGCGCGCGACATCGACGAATACAAGACCCTTGACCTTCCCGTGTTCGGCAAGGGCTTCATCCATCAATCGGTCCGCGGCCGCGTTGGCTATGTGAGTCACAACACCGAGGCCAAACTCGGCGCCAACATCGTGCGCCCTGGTGATCTGATCGTGGGCGACGAGAACGGTGTGGTGGTGGTGCCGCACGAGCAGATTGAGGGGGTATTGAAGATCGCCCGCTTCGTGAAAGACACCGAAGACGGCGTGATCGCGGCCATCCGGGCTGGAGGGGACCCGATCGAAGTACATCAGAAGGTCAAGTACGACGACATGCTCAAGAGGACCTCATGAGCATGTCGTCGACCCTTCAGACCTTGTCAAGCTCGCCGGTCGTCGCAGATGCGGCGGGCCAACTGGACGATGCAGCAGTACGAGATGCTCTCACGCGCATCCCGACAACGGCGGCTCTTGACCTGCTCAAGGAGCAGGACCCCTGTCAGTTGGTGCTCTCGGGCGTGAAGACGCTGTTTCCGCTCGAAGGTTCGGTGGCTGGCCGTGCTCGCACGCTGCGCTTCCTGCCAACCCGCGTCGACCATCGCAAAGCGCCCGGCGGGCCGGCGAACTTCCGCTTACTCGACGCTACGCGACCAGGTGACTTCCTGATCTTTGACGCACAGGGCTGGCCGAGAGGCTCTGTGCTCGGCGACATGCTCGCGCTGCGCGCAAAACTCAACGGCGCGGTGGGCATCGCGACTGACGGAGTGATGCGCGATTTGGTCGGACTCGAAGATGTGGGGTTGCCGGTTTTTGCTGCCGACACTTTCCCGGTTCCGTCGGCCCCGACCTTGGTGGCCTGGGAATCTGACGTACCAGTGCAATGTGGCGGCGCACTGGTAGTGCCGGGCGACTGGATTCTGGCTGATCGAGACGGCGTAGTCGTCATCCCCGAGCGCTGGGTTCAAGACGTGATCGAGGGCTTTGAGGCTTTCACCAAGGAGGAGCAGTTCTGCCGCTCGCTGCTTCTTGCTGGAATGTCGCTACACCAGGCCTATCCGATGCCTCCAGCGATCCGGCCACTGTTCGAACGCTACCTGTTGGATGGGCGGCTCCCATCCGAAGCCGAGGTCCGACAGGCAAACGGCGCGCACTGATCCACGTATCAATCGAGGAGACAACATGAATCGAAGGTCATTGCTGAAATTGGGGGCCTATGCCGCCTATGCAGCCCTTCCGCTGACTCAAGCGGGCGCCGAGTCCTGGCCTGCGAGGCCGGTGACACTGGTTGTTCCGTGGCCAGCCGGTGGAGGGACAGACGTGATCGCGCGGACGGTCGCAAACCAGTTGCAGGAGCGGCTGGGCCGCCCCTTCGTAGTCGATAACCGGCCCGGGGCGTCCGGCATCATTGGCACCGAGCTTGTTGCGCGTGCTCCTGCCGACGGCTACACGTTCGTCTTGGGAGTGACGAACACGCATGCGATCAATGCGACATTCTTCAAGCAACTTCGCTACAACCCAAAGACAGACTTCGAGCCGGTTGCGCTATTGGCGACGGGGCCGCATGTGGTGCTGGTTAACAGCACCACGCCGGCCAAGAACCTTGCGGAGTTCGTCGAATATGCTCGCCAGAGCAAGACTCCGCTCGGCTACGCTTCGTATGGCAATGGCAGCACTGCGCATCTGATTTCCGCGCTGTTTCGCGCACGGAACAATTTGGACATGGTGCACGTACCCTACAAGGGCATTCCGCCAGCCATTACCGATCTGATGGGCAATCAGGTGTCGATGCTCGTTTCAACTACCGGTGCAGCGTTGCCACAGATCAAGGCCGGAAAATTGCGAGCGATTGCGGTCCTTGACACGCATCGCATACCGCAATTGCCTGATGTGCCAACAATGTCGGAACAGGGCTACCCGGACGCAGACTACACGCATTGGTACGGCATCTTTGCGCCTGCCAAAGTGCCCGGCGCAATCATCGCTCGGCTATCCAGCGAAATTGAGGCCGTGCTGGCGCTTCCACAGGTCCAGAAGACGTTCGCCGACGCCGGCGTGAATGCAAACTACAAGAACCCTGAGGCATTCCGCCAGTTTGTCGGTGCAGAGATCGAGCGCTGGGGCAAACTGGTCGAATTGTCCGGCGTTCGCGGCGACTAGCGATCGACAACTACAGCCGGAACGGCCCTATAGCTGATGGATGCTCAGGCGCTCAAGCAACTGGGCTATCGTTGCCGTCCAGTTGTCTCGCTGCCCTGCATGGATTTGACGGGCCAGATCTGGGCGTCCTTTGCGAATGGCATCAACGAGCGCGGCGTGGTGCTTCACTGAAGACGAGGGCTTGTCACGCAGATGCAGTGTAAAGAGCCGCACGCGATGCGATTGTGCGAACAGCAAATGTGCGACCTTCGCCAATCTGCGGTTTCCACAGAGGTCGACCAATCGTGCGTGGAAGCTTTCGTCCGCTTCAGCCCAAGCATCGAGATTGTCTGCTTTCAATGCCGTCGCCATCTTGTCAACCGCTTCCTGAAGTGCTTTGACCTCTGTTGAATTCGGCTTCTTCTGCGCCAGAAGTTCCGCGGCCACCGTCTCGAGCGGTGACAGTACCTCGTAGATCTCTCGGATGTCATCCATCGTGATGGGAAGTACCCGATAACCGTGACGGGGAATCGGCTCGACCAGGCCCTCTGCCTCGAGCCTTGCAAGTGCCTCCCGGACGGGCGTTCGACTAACACCGAGTTCGGCCGCGACCGTGTCTTCCAGAAGCTGGCTTCCACCGGAAAGCTGATTGCGCAAGATGCGCAATTTCAACGTGCCATAGACGGTGTCGGCTGCCCGAAGCGGCGTTTGCTTGACGTTGTTCATTCTGGCATTCTAAGATCTTACGAATACATAAACATATACGCACTCGGAAATTCCAAAGACCGGGCCCAGACTGACGCCGCTTCTAAAGGCTCGATTGAGTTGAGAGGGAGGGCTTGAACATCCGCCGAGAAGCTCATGCGTACACGTCGGCCAACTCGAGCGAGATGCCGACGCTGCAAGAACTCTCGGTCGATCTTGGAAGGAGCGATCAGGAATTCATTGCCTTTGTAGCGACGCTCGGTCCCAGCCAATTGGCCGAGCGAATCGATTTCGCGCTCACTGACGGCGCACCGGGGTGCATGTCGCGAGGAAATGCTCATGCACGTCGTCACGCACGGAATCGGTCATCGCGGTCAGGTCAGCGCAGTGATGCTGCTCAACTCGGTAGCACCGGCCAGGGACGGCTTCACTACCTATCTGCATGAGGTGGAGGCGTCGACTCGAAGGCGGGCCGTGGCCTGAAGACCGTTGGGTCTCAGAACCGGTATCGCATCGCTAGCGTGTCATTGCGCGGCGCACCGTAGGTAGTCTGGTATGTATCGAACATGCCGTCGTACGTCCGGTCCGTGGCCGCATAGGGAACCGCCGAATCTGGTACGTGAGCGCTGGGGCATCGATTCCATCGGTCAGATCCTCACTCGTTGAGCTTCGAATCACGATGGGTTGGCAGAGGGCCGGGCCACCCGTTGTTGACCGGCGGGCCAGAAGCCCCTAAGCTAAAACCAAAGCACTACTAAAACAGGGCCTAGGGTCAATCGCCCTCGGCCAATCTCGCCGGTGTTCCGGCCGCCGCGAGGGATGAGCCATGAAGACGCCCATCGATCGGTCGATTGAAGCCGCGCATCATCTCGCGGATGCCGAGCCACCGCCGTGGCGCGACATCATCGCTGGCGCATGCGACTTCCTCGGGGCCACCGGCGGGGTGTTCATCCAGATGGAGGACAGGCAGTTCGTCACCACACTCCAGGACTTCGGCACCGACCCGGCCGCCGTGCGTGACTACCAGGAGCACTTCCACTCTTATGACATCCTATTGCCCTGGAGCGACTCCGCAGCCGGAAGATGGCTCGATACGGAGCGCGTGATGTCAAAGGCGCAGCTCATCGCTAACGAGTATTACGCGGATTTCATGTGCAAGCACCGCATGCCTCAAATCCTTTGCCACTTCCTAGAGTCCGAACCCCATCACACCGCGACCATCAGCTTTCAGCGGGAGCATGCTGCGCCTGGACACGGAATCGATGAACTTTTCGCGAGCACTCCAGTTCGTCACTTCCTCGCGTCGGCGCGAGATGCGCTGCGCCTGCGTCGTGAGCGGGAATCAGCCTGGCTTCAGTCAGTTCAGCTGGCGTTCGAGCAATTTGACGAAGGCGTCGCCCTGATCGAGCGGTCTGGACGGGTGGCGCATCTTTCCGAGACTGCGGCGGCCGCATTGGGCGGCCCCCACGAACTCAGGTTGCGCGCCGGCCGCCTGTGGCATCCCGACGACCGTATCCGGCGGATCCTGGAAGACTCGATTGCGCGCGCACACATTGGCGCAGCGGTGGGCCCGCTGGTGGTGCCGTCGATTGCTGCGCCGAGCCTGGTGCTGACGCTGCAGTTCGTGCTGGCTCAGTGGCCGCGTCAGACAGGCCGCGCCCCCGCGCTACTATGCAGAGTCAAGCCCCATGATCGCTGCGGTCCTCCGCCAACAATGAAGGCGCTCGCCGCCGTCTATCAGCTTACCGAGGCGGAGTTGGGCGTGTTGCAAGAGCTCGTGGCAGGCAAGTCCGCCCAGGAAATTGCCGACGAGACGAACACGTCGCTGAACAACATCCGCAAGCGCATCGACATGCTCCTGAGCAAGACGGGCTGCTCAAAGCAATCAGCTCTCATCCGACTGGCCACCTCCGGTCATTGAAGCCTCTCGGCGGGGCTGGAAATAACGCCGGCCGGGTAGCCTGTCAATACCAGAACGCGTATTTCTGGCGACGAATGGTGCTCCTAGGATTTTCACAAGGAGCATCCAGCTCCATTTGGAGGGCGCCATGAGATTCGTTGCAGCAATTCTTGTCGCATGTTCGGTATCCGGCGCGATCGCCGGCTGCGCCGGGGGAGGTGGCCGCACCTACAGCTCCGGCTCCTCAGCGTCCCAGGGAAGCTACGACCCATCTGCAGTGAAACGGGCGTCGTCTCCAACGACTACATCGACTCCGAAGCCTTCAAGCCTTCCGTCCGGCGGCCCAGCCAGAGGCGTGCATTGATCATGTCGCAGACGCCTTTTGGGCCGATAGTGGCCGCGATTGGATGTCTACTCCTCTGCACCCCATCTCAGGCCGAATTGGTTGCGAGCGTTGAGGAATGCAAGAGCTTGCTAGCGCAAGCGCGACAGGAGAGAAGCGCTGTAATTGACAGGCAGGTTCAATGCGACATGCAGAGTGGATTTAGCGGATTGACGAGATGCTACGGTCAAAACGCACCGCTCCAAAAGCTCGAGGAAAAGGCGGATCAACGGGTCAAGAGTCTCGACGAGACGTGCTCCCAGATGGAGGCGGCACAGAGGACCAGGGAAAGGCAGGAGGCGAGCGCGAGGGCCGAGGAACAGGCGCGGATGTCCTCGCTACAGGCTCAGCAACGTTACGCACGCGAGAAGCAGGTTTCCATCGAGCTCGCTCTGAAAAGCCAAGCCGCTCCGCCCGCGCCCGCCAGGGCCGCCGCCGCGCCGCGCATCCGACCGGGCATGAACTCTGCACAACTCGGAGCCGCTCTCTACGAAGCCTTGGCTGGTGGCAGCGAGGGCGAATCGGATGATGCGCAATCAGATTCCTCGGCGGCGGAGTCTTCGGTCGCCTCGAGTGCCCCGAGTAGTGGCCGCAGCGGAATGACGGAAAGCCAAAGGAAGTACGCCGAGATTCATGATCGTGCGGATGCGACACGCAAAGACATCTACAAGAACGACGACATCGACCCTGTGGTCTCAAAGAACATCGACAGGTCGTGGAAGCAATTGAGAAAGATGAATCTTTCGACCGCTGGGAAGATGGACCACGCAATCGACGACATCAACTCCATCACAACTGGAGTTGCGCCCGCAGAGCCTTCCAAGCCCGGCGCTGCGCGTCAAAAGGAGTCGACTGCGAGGGGCGCCGGGGACGGCTTCTTGCCCACGGAGGCGTGCAGCGATTTGGTTGAATCGGGGCTGGCGCCCGATGTCGTTGCTCAGGCGAACGGGAAGATTCCACGATTGGGCCCGCTGCCGGGCTACTCAACGACCTTGAGCAGCCAATTTGGCGAGCAGCGCGTGACGATGAGAGGTTGCGGGCAAGCCTTGGTGTTGCGCACAGAGATCGCGAGTGGAGGAGGAAGCCGGCGCACCATCTTGTTGAGAGGCTATCCGCATGTCCGGCCCCTCGTAGACTCGGTTGAGCCAAACTTCGCGACTGTCGGACTGGATGCGCAACCGTATGACAGCAGGGAGGGCGACTTCACTTATACGATTCGAAATTCGCGATTGACCGGCGGCCAGGTTCTGTCGACGGTCTGTTCGGGCGTCCGACTCAGGGCCTCAGCCCCAGAGTTCGATTACAAGGTGTCTTGCGTGACGGATGGCTTTACTGAAGTCTTTGAACTTGCCATTGATGCCTCCAACGAGTTCTCGTGGCGTCTGGACCATGGAGGCACTCATACAGCTTTTGTCTCGGATGATGCCCCTCGACGCTCAAGTGGCGGTGGCAGCAAGATCAGCTCGGCGTCGCCGAAGCACAAATGAGCGAGCGTCGCCGCGCACGCGCGAGTCTGGGCACGCTGTCCGGATAGGCCTCCGCCGGCGAGCCCCGAAGCCCCTACAACGAAGCGCCCTGCCCCTGCAGGCCCCGGGCGCCGCTATCCGAGCCCGAAAGCTCCGACCCCGAAGCGCTCCGCCACCGGAGAGGTCTAATCTCGAAGGCTTCTTGCCCGGTGCGTTTCGCAGTCGGGGTGGTGCGTGCCCGAATGCTTCGATACCTCGCCCAGTGTCACGAGTGTGATCGTGATGTTCACCACACCGATGCGCTCCATTGCCGAAACGCGCGAGGCCGCTCGTTCGGCGGGACGTCCGAGCGCGTCGATGGGGCGCCCGAACGCTAAGCCGATGGCCTGGATTTGCGGGAAGTGCTCAGTGATGTAGTGACGTTCATATGCCTACACTCCGGTGCTTCCCGCGCTACACGCGTGATCGATTGACGGCTGTTTTTCAATCCCCTGGCGAGGCCCGCACGCCTGAAAGCACGTTGCTGACCAAGAACTGACTGACCAAGCGAGGACCAGGCATCGTTCATTCAAGTTGCTAACAATTGCCCTTCGGTCTGTGGACGCGGATACTACGGATCGTGTCGCTGTATCCGATGAGGGCATATGTCATGAACAGCACCGACCAAAGGGATCGCCTCGTTGCGATCCTGGCAGCAGACGCTGCAGGGTACTCGCTCATGATGTCGTTGGACGCGCTCGCTACGGTGACCGCACTCGAAGCGGCGCGAGAGATCTTCAAGACACAAATCGAAGCCAAGCAAGGCCGCATCATCGACATGGCGGGGGACTCCGTGCTGGCCGTTTTCGAAACGGCAACGGGCGCAGTCTCAGCGGCTCTAGCTGTCCAAGAGCAGATCAATGCCTTGGCCGAAACAGCATCTGAAGGTCGGCGGATGCTTTTTCGCATTGGCCTGCATCTGGGCGATGTGATCGAGAAGGCTGACGGAACGGTTTATGGCGACGGCGTGAATATCGCTGCGCGGCTCGAGGGGCTTGCCGAGCCCGGAGGCATTGCCGTATCCGCTTCGATGCGAAGTGCCGTAAAGGGAAAGATTCCAGCGGACTTCCAGGACCGTGGTGAGCAACAGGTTAAGAATATTGCCGACCCCGTCCGCGTCTATGCTGGGCGAGCCGCTGACAACCTCCTGCTTGCCATCACTGGAGTCGATGTCTCGAAACCAGTCGCAGGTTTTGGCGGACGGCCTGCACTTGCCGTGATGCCATTTGCCAACCTTTCGGGCGATACGGAGCAGGAATACTTCGCAGATGGTCTGGCAGAGGACATTCTGACCCGCTTGGCACTGTGGCGCTGCTTGCCTGTCATCGCGAGGAATTCGAGTTTCGCGTTCAAGGGGCGCCCCGTCGACTCCAAGGTGGTGGGGCGCGAGCTTGGCGCCCACTATGTGCTGGAAGGCAGCGTGCGCAAAGTGGACCACCGGGTGCGCGTGAACGGGCGCCTTGTCGACACGACTACCGGTCATCAGATCTGGGCGGAGCGCTATGACCGAGAACTTCAAGATCTATTTGCGATCCAGGACGACCTGGCCGATGGCATAGTTGGCGCGCTCGAAGGGGCGGTCGGTCTGGCGGAAACCGAGCGCGCGCACCTTAAGAAGCCCGGCAGCCTTGACGCCTGGGACTCATTCCAACGAGGGATGTGGCACTTACAGCGCTTCCGCCGAGAGGATCTCGTGGCCGCTGTACCCCTGTTTCGCAGGTCGATTCAACTCGACTCGGGCCTCGCTGGCCCGCACTCGGGAGTTGCCGCCGTGCGCCTATGCGAAGCCTGGTTCCTTTGGACCACCAATCCACGGGAAGCACTTGCAGAGGCCAAGGCGTGCGCGCTCGCCGCAATCGCGATTGATCCCCTCGACGCGATGGCGTACGGGATCCTCGGCTATGTACTCGCCCGCACTGGCAAACATGACGAAGCGCTTGCCATGTGCCAGAGCGCGATTGAGCACAATCCAAGCTACGCAGCGGCGTATGCGGCGCTAGCAACCACTCGGCTGTTTTGCGGGGAGTACGCACTGGGCATAGAGGCCATAGAGAAGGCATTGCGAATAAGCCCACAAGATTCGATGCTGCAAAACCATCTCTCACTGCTTTCACTAGGGCACTATCTTGCGCGCAACTATGAGAGAGCGGCAGAAGTTGCGAAGCTGACAGTGCTGCGCGACCCACACTTTCCGTCGGGATGGCGCTGTCTGGCCATTGCGCTCGGTCAAGTTGGCGATTTTGAGCAAGCAAGGGAAGCGCTGGAACAATGCATGGCGCTGCTACCAGGCTTTACGACCGAACAGGCAGCTCGCGCCTCATTGGGATTTCGCGATGAGGCCGTCTTTCAGCACTGGCTCACGGGCTTGCGCAAGGCGGGCTGGAGAGGCTGAAAGAATCCAGCGGCTCCGTGCGGCAGCGATAGCGAGCGAGCCGCTCGATCCTCCGATAGGTTGGTTTGGGTCAACATTGGAAATCTGCGTCTCATTGCGCGAATGCTCATGTCGATCGCGAAGGGACGCCGGCAGGCACTACGACGCGGCTCGAAATGACTGGCCGAGGGAAGCAGGCGTGCTGAGCCTGATTCGTAGCGGGTTGCTCGAGATGATCACGAGCACCACCACCGTCGCGAGGTAAGGCAACATTGCGAGCAATTGAGAGGGCACAGCAATCCCACGACTCTGGGCGAACAATTGGGCGACGGTGATGCCACCAAAGAGATAGGCACCGAGCATGACACGCGCCGGCCTCCAGGTCCCGAAGACGACAAGGGCAAGTGCGATCCAGCCGCGGCCCGCAGTCATGCCTTCGACCCACATCGGCGTATACATGACGGCGAGGAATGCGCCGCCAACCCCCGCGGTCGCGCCGCCGAACATCGTGGCCAGATAGCGGATCCGAGTCACTGGCAGTCCCAACGCATGCGCCGATTGGGGCGACTCGCCGACCGACCGAAGCTTGAGGCCGGCCCGGCTGCGATACAGGAACCACCAAACTGCGCCCAATAGCATCCAGGATGCATAGACCAGCGGCTGATGTGAGAACAGCATCGGTCCGAGCACGGGCAGAGCAGACAACCCCGGCAATGGCAACACGGGTTGCGTTGGAAGCACGATGTTCAGATAGGCTTGGCCAACGTAGGCGCTGAGGCCCACGCCGAAGATCGACAGAGCCAGCCCGCAGGCAACCTGATTGGCCATCAGGGTCAACGTGAGGAAGGCGAACAACAGCGCCATGGCGGCGCCAGCGAGCATGCCTGCCGCGACCCCAGTCCAGAGGCTGCCAGTTCCCGACGCGGCAGCGAATGCGGCGATGGCACCGACGAGCATCTCGCCCTCGACACCCAGATTGAGTACTCCAGATCGTTCAGTGACCAGTTCACCCAGAGCAGCGAAGGCGATAGCGGTCCCTGCGCCGATCGTGGCGATCACAACGGGAACAAGTGCATCGATCATGCGAAGACTCCCTGCTTGGCTGCACCGGTCCGTGGACGGCGGAACTCGATTCGAATCCGGTAGCTAACGAGCACATCAGTCCCGAGAAGGATGAACAAGAGGATGCCCTGGAATAGACCGGTGATGGCTGCTGGCATGTTGAGGTTGAGCTGCGCGGCTTCTCCGCCAAGATAGAGCAAGGCCATTAGCAGGCTCGCGAGAACAATGCCGACCGGATGCAGGCGCCCGACGAAGGCCACGATGATGGCGGCGAACCCGTAGCCGGGCGACACCACCGGAAGCAATTGCCCGATAGGCCCCGCCACTTCGCCCACGCCCGCCAGACCGGCGGCAACACCTCCTGCGAGCATGCCGACCCAAACAGTCTTCCGGGCATTAATCCCGGCATACGAGGCTGCAGCACTGGACATCCCGGCCACGCGCATCTGGTAGCCAAGAAGACTCTTGCTCATGAAGATCCATCCAAGTGCAACCGCCGCCAGCGCAACAAACAGGCTGGTGTTCATGCGCGTTTCATCGATCAGGATCGAGAACAGCGCACTACTGTCGAACATACGGGTCTGCGGGAGATTGAAGCCATTTGGATCGCGCCATGGTCCGTAGACCAGGTAGCTCAAGGCAAGCTGCGCCACATAGGTCAGCATCAGGCTTGTGAGGATCTCGTTGGCGTTGAACCGAGTGCGGAGCAGTGCCGGAACCGCTGCCCATGCCGCGCCACCCAAGGCCCCGCCGAACATCATCGCCGGCAACAGCCAGCCGCTTTGGACGCCATGGAAATGCACCGCCAGCCCTCCGCCGACGATGGCACCAGCCACCAGTTGGCCTTCGGCACCAATGTTCCAGACGCTCGCCCGAAAGCCCACGGTTAGTCCCATCGCAATCAGCATCAGCGGTGACGCCTTGAGAGCGAGTTCGCCCAGGCCGGCAAGGGAGCTGACCGGCGTGATGAACAGGGCCTCGAAAGCCTGCAGCGGACTGCGGCCGAGAATGATGAACAACGCGGTCCCAACCAATCCGGTAAGCACGAGGGCAACCAGCGGCGAGGCATAGCGCATGGTGGCCGAGGGTTCCGGCCGGGTTTCAAGTTTGAGCCGCATGCTGACGTACCTCCTCGATCCCTGGTTGATCAGTCACAGCCTGCGAGCTGGACCATAGACCGCTCATCCACAGGCCCACTTCCTCGACATTCGTGTCTTCACGTCGCTTGACCGGCGACAGCCGGCCTTCGGCGATAACGAGCAAGCCGTCGCAGATCTCGAACAGTTCGTCGAGGTCATCCGAGATCACCAGCACCGCGACGCCGGCATCGCGCAGCTCGACCAGCTGGCGGCGAACGAAGGCACTCGCTTGAATGTCGACGCCCCAGGTCGGCTGTGCGACCACCAGCAGCTTCGGCATCTGCAGAATCTCGCGCCCCACGATGAATTTCTGCAGGTTGCCGCCAGAAAGGCTGTCCGCGGACGCATGTGGGCCGCGACACTTGACGTTGAAGTCGGCTATGCAGCGCTGCGCGAAAGCACTCAGCGCGGGCGCGTCAATGAGCCCGTGTCTTGCCAGCCCCTTTCGATCAGCCGTCAGCAATGCGTTCTCGAGCAGGGACATGCCAGGTACCGCGCCCCGGCCAAGTCTCTCCTCAGGAACGTACCCCATGCCCAAGCGCCGCCTCGCCGCGGGACCGAGATGGCCGGCTGGCGTCCCGAGGATCTGGATCGCAGCCGGAGAATGGCCTGACGACTCCCCAGAGAGCAGGCCCAACAATTCCTGCTGTCCATTGCCCGAGACGCCGGCGATGCCCACGATCTCCCCCCCGCGCACTGTGAAGGACACATCTTCGAGATCGGTACCGAACGGATCGTCCGTTCGGTGCGTCAGATGCTTCACCACCAGAACATCCGGTCCGCTCGCAGCCTTCGCCGCCGGCCGGCACCCAACGACCTCTTGGCCGACCATGAGCCTAGCCATGGTCGCCTCAGTTTCCCGGCGAGGATCGCAATGACCAACGACGCGGCCGCCGCGCAGCACGGTCGCTGTATGGCACAGCGCCTTGATCTCGTGCAGCTTGTGGCTGATGTAGAGAATGCTGCATCCTCCATCGGCCAGTAGGCGCAGGGTATCGAAGAGCTTCTCGACTGCCTGAGGTGTGAGCACCGAGGTGGGCTCGTCCATGATCAGCAGGCGCGGGTTTTGCAGCATGCAGCGAATGATTTCGACGCGCTGGCGTTCGCCCACAGATAGAGAGTGCACGAGGCGCTGCGGGTCCACAGCGAGGCCGTAGCGCAGCGAAACAGCCTCGATGCGGCGAGCCAGGTCGCCCAGGTCCGGCTTGCCCGGCAGACCCAGCGCCGCGTTCTCAGTCACGGTCAAGGTCTCGAACAGCGAGAAGTGCTGGAAGACCATGCCAATGCCTAGCGAGCGCGCATGTGCCGGACTGGTGACGTTCACGCGCTGGCCGTCCCACAGGATCTGCCCGGCATCCGGCTTGACCACGCCATAGATGCTCTTCATCAGCGTGCTCTTTCCAGCGCCGTTCTCGCCTAGCACTGCGTGAATCTCGCCAGGCTGCACCACCAGATCGACTTTGTCGTTGGCGATGAGGGAAGGATAAATCTTGGTCAGGCCGCGCAGCTCCAGGCGTGGTGGAGACGTCGACTTTTCGTGGTTATCGGACATGGGCATGCTGCTGGCTGGTTGTTGGCGCTGGTGCACGGCTCCCTTCTCAGTTCGCCGGAATGCGACCCTGGATGCCGGCGACGAGCCAGTCGATCTTGCGCAGTTCGTCGTCGCTCATGGAGACGCCTGCAGCAACGCGTTGTTTGCCGTCCTGATCCACGATCGGGCCGGTAAACGGCTTGAAGCTTCCGCTCTTCATGTCGGACTCGATGTGAGTCACTAGTTGCCTGACATCGGACGGCAGCGAAGCGCTCAGACCGACCATGCGGATGACCCCTTCGCGCACACCAAGCCAGTCATTGGAGGATTTCCAAGTTCCGGCCGCTACGGCTTTGGTGATCTGGGTATAGGGATTCGACCAATCCAGCAGCGCACAGCTCAGTTGCGCCCGCGGGCCGTACTTCGACATGTCGCTTTGCCAGGCGACTGCGTAGGCGCCGCGTTCCTCGGCCACTTGGACGGCAACCGGCGAGGACAATACCGAGGTCAGCACATCCGCGCCATCGGACAACAGTGCGTTGGCGGCCTCGCGCTCGCGACCTGGGTCATACCAGGTGTTGAGCCAAACGATCTTGACGGTAGCCTTGGGGTTCACGCTACGCATGCCCAACATGAATGCGTTCACGCCCTGCACGACCTCCGGCACAGGCATCGATGCGATGTAGCCGACGGTCCCGGTTTTGCTCATCTTGCCGGCGATGACGCCATTCATGTAGAAGCCCTCGTAGACCCGCGCGGAGTAGACGCCCATGTTCTTGCTGGTCATGAATCCCTGCGCATTCATGAACGTCGTGCCCGGGAACTGCGCGGCGACCTTGGCCATTGGATTCATGTAGCCGAAAGACACGCCGTAGATAAGCTTGGTGCCGGACTGCGCCAGTGATCGCATCACACGCTCGGAATCCGCCCCGGTAGGCACCTGGACATACTTGGTCTTGACCTTGTCGCCCAGGGCTTTCTCGATGGCCAGCCGTCCCATTTCATGCTGGCGGACCCAGCCCACGTCGCCGATGGGGTTGTCGTAAAGGAATGCCACTTCGAGCGGAGCCGTCTGCTCGGCGTGCGCATGCGGCCAGAAGGCAAGCGACGCGAGTGCAAGGAGAGTGAGTCTGCGTTGGAATTTCATGGTCGTTCTTCCTCAGGTTGTCGTTCAAGTCCAATCGGCGAATTCCGTTTGGCACGTTCCTCAATGAACCTCTTCAGCCACTTGTCGATGAGCGCGTCGGTAGTCATGGGATGCGGGTGCTCCGCACCCCTCGCGCAATCGAAGCAGTTGCGCCGCGACAGCCACGGCGATCACACCGGGCTCCTTGCCAGCGATCCCTTCGACTCCGATCGGGCACCGCATGCGTTCCAGCATCGACTCCGGCACACCGCGATCGCGCAGGCGGCGCTCGAAGCCTCGCCGCTTGGTAAGTGAGCCGATCAAGCCGAAGAAGCGGAAGTCTCCACGGGCAAGAATTCTTCGGCTCAGTTCGAAGTCCAGCGCGTGGCTATGAGTTAGGACAAGAAAGCATGCGCCTATCGCGGCAGAGGCCACCTCGTCGGTCGGGTCCGCGGTGCATTCCACCGTCACGTTCGCAGGAGGGTCGGAACAGAATTCATCCTCGCGGCTATCTACCCACGTCACATGGCAAGGCAGCATGCCGAGAACCCCTATCAGAGCCCGTCCGACGTGTCCCGCGCCAAACAGGACCACTTCGAGCTCCGGAGGCCGCACGCATTGCGCGAGCGCAACTCGTGAGGGACGTGACGACTGCGATGCGGCGGCTATGTGCACCCCCTGCGCGCAGAGCGCTCGCCGGGCCAGCCCCTGCGCCGCAGCATCGAGCTCACCGTCGTTCCACGTCATCCCGGGCGCGAGCACCATGCGGCAGCGACGTTCTCCCTCGGCAACTACGGCCAGTACCGCGGAAGCGCCGCCTCGCAGCTGGTCTACGAGCACATCGATCCAACCAAGACGATCGGCGTGTTCGTGTTCGAAAAGCAACTCGACGACGCCCCCGCAGCACTGTCCGAGGCTCGGGCCGAGCGCAAAGCGGTGCCAGAGAAACCCGGGTCCGTTGGTGAGCATCTCGCGGGCCATCGACGCGGCCTGATATTCGAGATGGCCACCACCGATCGTGCCAAGGGCTTCCTCCCGAGTTACCAACATCCGCGTACCTGCTTCGCGTGGCGCGGAGCCCAGTGTCCTGGCAACCGTCACCATGACAAAGGCCTTGCCCTGTCGCGACAAGTTCTGGGCATCGAACAACCAGGCGGTCATACAGCGAGCACCTCCTGCGGTGCGCGCATCGCGGCCGCGCGGCGCTGCAGATCGATCACGCTGAAGAGGATGCGCTCGGCGGTCGCAGGCGCATCAAGCCTCGGACTCAGCGTGTAGTCTGCAACGCTCGCGATCGCATCCCTCAAGGCATGAAAGACCGAGATGCCGTGTAGCACCGGTGGCTCACCGATCGCTTTGGAGCGATGGATCGAGTCCTCCACATTGCCGGGGGATTCATAGAGCGCAACGCGGAAGTCCCTGGGCATGTCGCTGGCGACCGGAATCTTGTAGGTCGACGGCGCATGGGTCGTCAACCGCCCCTTGGCATCCCAGCAGAGCTCCTCCATCGTGAGCCAGCCCATGCCTTGTGCGAATGCTCCTTCGATCTGCCCACGGTCAATCGCAGGGTTCAAGGAGCGACCGACGTCGTGCAGGATGTCAGTCCGCAGAACACGGCTCTCGCCGGTCAGAATATCGACGAGCACTTCCGACACTGCGGCGCCGTATACGAAGTAATAGAAGGGTCGCGTACCGGTCAGGGTCTTCGCGTCCCAATCGAGCATCGGCGTGCGGTAGTAGCCGTTGGCGGAAAGCGAAATCTGGTTGAAGTGAGCCAACTGCGCCAGTTCGGCGAAGCTGATGGCCTGGTCTCCGGCTCGCACCTCGTTGCGGGCGAAGTGCACCGACTCCTGAACGACGCCGAAGTGCGCAGCTGCCAGCCCAGCCAGCCGTTGACGGATCCGGCGTGCGGCGTCCTGCGCAGCCTTGCCGTTGAGATCGCTGCCGGACGATGCCGCCGTGGCGGATGTATTCGGCACCTTGCTCGTGTCCGAAGCGGTGATGCGGATGCGGTCAACGTCAATGCCGAACTCCTCGGAAACCACCTGCGCCACCTTGGTGAAGAGCCCCTGGCCCATCTCGGTGCCACCATGGTTCAGCATCACGCTGCCGTCGGTATAGACGTGCACGAGCGCGCCGGCTTGGTTCAGGTGCGGTGCGGTGAAGGAAATGCCGTACTTCAGTGGTGTCAGCGCGATCCCCTTCTTGAGATGGCCGCTCGTTGCGTTGAAGGTCCGAGCATCACGTCGCCGATCCGCGTAGCCCGAGCTCAACTCGAGCTTCGAGATCAGGTCGGCGATGACGTTGTCCTTCAGCACCTGTCCGTAGTGCGTGACGTTGCGTTCTTCGATGCCATAGAGGTTTGCCTTGCGCACCTCGAGCGGATCCTTGCCGAGATGGAAAGCGATTTCCTCGATGACTTGCTCGATGCCAAGCGCCCCCTGCGGGCCGCCAAAGCCCCGGAACGCGGTCGCGGAGACGGTGTTTGTCTTGCACCGGTACGAGTGGATTGCCACGTTCTCCAGAAAATACGTGTTGTCGCTCGTCAGTGCAGCTCGATCGTTGACCCCCGCCGACAGATCGGCGGAATAGCCGCAGCGTCCCGCCACGTCCATCTCGATGCCGCGTATGCGACCGTCGCGATCGAAACCGACTTCAAATGAAGTCTCGAAGTCATGGCGCTTGCCGGTCATGACCATGTCGTCGTCCCGGTCGACACGCAGCTTCACGGGGCGTCCCGTCTTCTGGGCAAGCAATGCTGCGTTGCAGGCAAACAGGACCGATCCGCTCTCTTTGCCTCCGAATCCGCCACCCATACGACGGCATTCCGCGACTACATCCTTCTCGGCAAGATGCAGTGCGTGTGCGACGTGCATCTGGGTCTCGGTGGGATGTTGCGTCGAGGTGTAGATGTGCATTCCACCGTCGTCACGGGGGACCGCGTAGGCGATGTGGCCTTCCAGATAGAACTGCTCCTGGCCACCCATGCGGATCGAACCACGGAGTCGATGGGGAGCCTTTGAGATGGCGGGCTTTGCGTCGCCGCGGCGCAAGTGCATGGTGGGCAGGACGAACGACTGCGCGGCTATCGCCTCCTGCACGGTAAAGATCGGCTCGAGGTCCTCGTACTCGACAATTGCGAGGCGCACGGCGCGACGGGCCTGCTCGATCGACCTTGCGGCCACGGAGAACAGCGCTTGACCGACGCACTGAACGAGGCCGTCCGCCAGGATGGGCTCATCGTCGACCATCGGCCCACAATCGTTCTTACCCGGGATGTCCTTTGCCGTCATGACAGCCACGACACCGGGTGCCGACAGGACGGCCGACAGATCGAGGGACGTGACGCGCGCGTGGGCCCGAGCGCTCTGGCCCACCGCCGCATAAAGCGTTCCACGCAATTCGGGAATGTCGTCGACGTAGGTGGCCCTGCCTGTGACATGGAGGTGGGCGCTGTCGTGGCGGATCGGTTGCCCTACCGCCGATTTGTTGTTTTGCTGGCGCATCGATCAGACCTCGCTGGTAACTACGCTGATGCGACCGGCCGTGGTCGTCTCGAGCAGGAACTTGTAGAGAAGGTTTTGCGCCACCAACTGGCGGTAGCCCTTGGTGGCACGCATGTCGTCGATGGGCTGAAAGTCCTGTGTCAACGCCCTCATTCCCGCGTGGACAGCGTCATTGCTCCAGATCTCTCCCATCAGCGCTGCCTCGCAGTGCAGCGCGCGCTTTGGCACCGCGGCCATTCCCCCAAAGGCGATCTTGGCGTGCGCCACCCTTCCTCCATCCACGCGGATCGAGAATGCGGCACATACCGCAGAAATGTCCTGGTCGAATCGCTTGGAGATCTTGTAGGCGCCCAAGCGGCTACCAGCAACTCGCAGAGGAACGCGAATACTCTCGATGAATTCGCCTGGGACGAGCACGTTGCGCTGATAGCCCGTGTAGAACTCGTCCAGCGGAATCTCGCGCCTTTCGGGTCCGCACCGCAGCACCAGACTCGTGCCCAAGGTCATGAGGACAGGCATCGAGTCGCCAATGGGAGAGCCGTTGCCGATGTTGCCTCCAAGCGTGCCGACATTGCGAATTGGCGGCGATGCGAAGCGTCGCGCCCATTCGGCAAGCTCGGGAAAGTGATCCACAAGCGGTTCGAACACATCGGTCAAAGTCGCAGCCGCCCCGATCTCGAGATGGGTCTTCGAGAAGGCGATCCGCCGCAGCTCAGCGACTCTTCCAATGTAGAGAAGCGCTGGCAGGTCTTGGCGCTTCTTCGTGATCGTGAGGCCCAGGTCCGTACCGCCTGCGAGGACGACGGCGTCGGGATGCACCGCGCGCAGATCCGCAAACTCGCCCAGCGTCTCCGGTGCCCAGTAGCGGCGCGCTGGATGATCCAAGGCGACCCGACCTCGGGCCGCTTCTTCCAGACCTCGCGGACAGGCATCTTTCTGGGTCCATGCTGAACTGCAATTGCCGTTCTCGCCGCCAGCATCGGCCTGCAGCGCCGCGTCAACGATAGGCCGATAGCCAGTACAGCGACACAGGTTCCCGGCGAGAGCGCATTCGACCTGAGTGCGTGTCGGGTTCGGGGTCGATGTCGTCAGGGCATGAAGCGACATCACGATGCCCGGCGTGCAGAAGCCGCATTGCGAAGCGTGACAGTCGACCATGGCTTGCTGCACCGGATGAAGCGAGCCATCGCGTCCTGCAAGCCCTTCCACCGTGGTGACTTCTTTGCCATGCAAGGTGGCCAGCAACTGAATACATGCATTCACCGCGCGGCTGCGCGTTCCGTTGCCATGCCTTTCGGTGACTACGACCGTGCAAGCGCCACAGTCTCCTTCCGCACAACCTTCCTTGGTTCCGGTGAGGCAGAGCGTCTCGCGCAAGTACGCGAGGAGCGTCTTGTTGGAGTCGGGGCTATCGATCTGATGCGGCTCGCCGTTCACCACCAACGTGATGCTGGTGGGCGGCCGTCGAGCGGCCTCTGCCAATTGACTGGACATCTGAAGGTTCTCCTCAAAGAAGATCAATTGCGAGCGTCCGCATCGCGCTCGCTACGCATTGGATGGAGGCAGTGTGATTCCTGCGCACATTTATTGTCAACATTATTTACGATGCAATGTGCACATTTTTTGTAAGCATAGAATCTTGGGCCTGTCTTCTCCGCTTCGAGCAACAGCAGAATTTCCTGAGTCGGGACAGCGCAGAACGGACGGAACGAGCTACATGAGGGTCAACATGAGCAATGCCTTCGGGTCGAGCATGAAGAGGGATGTGTCCGCGAAGTCCGGCAAGTCCACGCGTGAGTCGGGCGACGGTGAAACGCCGACGAACTCGAACAGCCCTGAGGAGCGCGTCTATCGAACGCTCTACGAAGGCATCCTGGACCATCGTCTTCTCCCCGGCACGAAACTCAAGGAGGTGCCCCTCGCGGAGGCGTTCAGCGTCACACGCGGTGTGATCCGCAAAGCGCTAGTACGCTTGGCGGCCGCAAAAGTGGTGACGATCCGCTCTCAGTACGGGGCGTCTGTCGCCAGTCCGTCTTCAGAGGAAGTGGGGCAGATCTTTGCCGCCCGCCGGCTTGTGGAATTGGCCGTGGTGGAAAACCTGACCGGCGGCATCAGCGCCAAAGATGCGAAAGAGCTGCGCAACCTCATGAAGAAGGAAAGTGACGCCTATGGTGCCGGCGACATGCGGGCAGGCATCAAGCTCTCAGCGGACTTTCATGTGCGACTTGCCAAGTACGCAGGCAATGCAGTCCTGACCGAATTCCTGGAGCAACTAGTCGCGCGTACCCCGTTGATCTACCTGGCGCATGGGGACCCGGGACAAAGCGTTTCTTGCTCGGAACACGAACATGCTGACATCGTCGCTGCCATTCTTGCCGGCGATCGGAAGCAGGCAGTCCAACGGATGCTGGCTCATTTGCAGCACCTCGAAAGCCATGTCGCTCCCCGCCCAAATGACAAGAGCTCGGAGCTTGCCCGCATGCTGGGGTTGTAGTCGCGGCCACGTGAGTCGGGCGACGAGCGAGCGCTCGCAGCGCGGCGTGGCCAGCGGTGCCACCGAAGTCGATGGCGACGCTTCGACATCGCTGTACTTCAGCGGCCAGCAGTCTGTCGGAGATTCCTACTCTGGCTCCACCCCGGCCGCCCTCGCCACCTTGAGCCACTTCGGAATGTCCGCACGCAAGCGCGTTTCTAGCTGTTGCGGCGTGGATTGCTGCAGCTGGACGCCTTGCGCGGAAAACTGCTTCTGCAGATCAGAATCCGCCGCAGCCTTGTTCACTGCGGCGTTGAGCGCCTGCACAATCGCGGGTGGCGTGCCCGCAAGCAGCAACATGCATTGCCAGGTCGACATGGCGTAGTCCTGCACGCCGGCCTCCGTCACGGCGGGCAGTTGCGGCAGCAATGGAGAGCGGCTGGACCGGTAACTGCGATGGCGCGCACGCGGCCGTCTTTTACATAGGGATATGCGGTGTTGATGGCATCGAGCATGAAGTCGATCTGCCCGCCCAGCAGGTCGGTCATCGCCGGGGCCGTCCCCTTGTACGGGACATGGACTGCGGTCGTGCCCAGCTTTTGCAGCAGCACTTCGACCGCCAGGTGCGTGATGTTTCCGCGACCGCCCGAGCCACAACTCAGCTTGCCCGGGTGGGCCTTGAGGTACTGCAGGAAGGACGGCAGGTCGGTGACGGGCAGCGAGTTCTCCACCAGCAGGATCACGTTGATGTCGGCCGGCATGGCCACCGGCGCGAAGCTCGCGAGCGGGTCGAACGGAAGCTTCTTGAACAGGGCCGGAACGATCGCCAGGCCTGATGTCTGGTGGAGCACGGTGTAGCCATCCGGCGCCGCGCGGGCGACGAACTCGGTGCCGATGTTGCCGCTGGCGCCGACGCGACTTTTCACGAATATGGTCTGGCCCAGGGCTGCGCCGATGTGCCGCAGCCCGGCCACGGTACGCCGTCAGGCGCACAGGTCCAACTCTCCCCGCGCCTCGAACATCTCTATCTGCTTTCTCCGTCAGTCGACACGCACCGAGTTCGTCCCAGAGTGACGCCGCCGCCCCGGCGGCACCCGCGGAGGGAATGTGTCCAGCGTTCATGCAAAGTGTCGGGGGGTTCTTGAGACCTTTGCGAGAGAGGGACGACCCAGGCAGCACGCGAAAGTCGTAGGCCAACAATCCCGGGCAGGCATCGTCGAATTCGAAGAACAAGGGTCTTCCTGGTGCCGGTCGTGTTCACTCCCACATGATTGTTGAATCCGTGCGTGTCACCGTGGCATACCACGCGGCAGATTCACACTACAAGTGCAGCGACCATGCTTGTGAGCGGAACGCCGCCGCCGGGATTTGTCGAGTACACCTTGGTGGCGGCCGACTGTCATGGCGCCGTCGATGATGACGATCAGACCGGTTTGCTTGCTGACGTTCATGCGGAGGGGAGCGGCGTCTCGTAGTCAGCCTCGGGCTTGATATCCATCGAGTGGAGGAAGCGGCCGACGCAGACGTAGAAGCTGGTCGTCAGAACCAGTTCGATGACCTGCGCATCGTTGAAGCCCACACGCTTGAGTGCATCGATGGTCTCCTGCGAGGCGCCTGGTCCTGACGTCACTTCGTCTGCCAGCTGGAGTGCCACGCGCTCGGTGGCATCGAAACAGCCGGCTTCGCGCCAGGCCGGCAGGGCCGCGATTTGCGCCGCGCTGATGCCGGCTTCTTCCGCCATCGGTAGGTGATGCGCCCATTCGTAAGCGGTACGGGAAATCAGCGCGCCACGCAGGATCATGAGCTCGCGTAGCTTGCGCGAGGTCTTCGCATTCAGGCGCAATGGCCATGCGAAGTCGAGCCATGCCTTGAACATTGCCGGTGCAACGCCTAGCACCCGGTACAGGTCGGGCATCGGGGCATCGGAGCCGCGCGAGCGGCGAACCCGGTCGAACAGTTCGCGGGCGTCGGGATCCGGCGGCTGCTGGGGCAGCATTTCGATGCGCGGCATCAGGCGGTCCTCGCGGCTTTATCAGGGGACAGCGTGGGCGACTTGACCTGCCCGGCGGTCGCCCCTGCATCGACCGGCAGGACCACGCCGGTCACCCAGCGCGCCTCGTCGCTTGCCAGGTACGCCACGGCATGTCCGACATCCCAGCCGGAACCCTCGGTTTGCAGCAGCGACCGCTGGCGGCGCTCCTCGCGCGCCTCCGGTGTCATGCGAGTAGCCACCATTGGCGTGTAGACCATGCCCGGGGCCACGCAGTTGACGCGGATGCCTTCCACGCCGTGGTGTGCTGCCATTGCCCGGGTCATGTTGACAACGGCTCCCTTGGAGGTTGGGTATAGCAGGCTAGGCGTGCCGCCGAGCAGGCCTGCCACGGAGGCGATGTTCACGATCGCGCCCGCGCCGACGCGGCGCATTTCGGGGATTGCGTACTTCGCCATCAGCATCATCGACGTGACGTTGATGCGCAGTGCAGCCTCCCATTCCTCCGGATCGACATCCACGGCGTTCTGCACAGGCCCACCCACGCCGACGTTGTTGACCAGGATGTCGACGCGCCCCCATTGCGCTACGGCGGTCCGTACTGCGTTCTCGCAATCGATGGAGCGGGAAACGTCGGCTTGCAGCGCCAAAGCGCGTCCACCTTCGGCTTCGATCATCTTGCGAGTCTGCTCGGCTGCTTCGAACTGCATGTCGATGAGCAGCACCGCAGCACCTCGGCGCGCCAGCAGAATGGCCGCGGCGCGGCCGTTGCCGATCTCGGGCGTGCGCGAGCCCGCGCCGGTCACGATCGCGACCCGGCCGTCGAGCCGGCTGGCATCGCGCGGCGGCGTATAGGTTTCCGTATTCATGGTCAATCTCCAGGCTTGGGATTTACTGCGCCGTCTTTGGCATCTTGGCGGCCAGCGTGCGGTAGAGAGTGACCTCGTTTTCAAGCATGCGCTGGATCTCGGGCGCGCTGTCGCGCATCGTCTCGGAGCCGCCGTTCGCACGCAGGTAGGCCGGCCACTCGCGACCGTTCATTACGTGGCTGATCGCAGCGCCCAGCTTTGCCGCGATGGGTGCGGGGGTTTCGCTGCGGACCAGAAAGATGTCCCAGGTATAGAACGAGTAGTCCGGCAGCCCGCTCTCCGCCACGGTCGGGATATCTGGGTAGGCGTCGATTCGTGTCTTGCCTGTCACGGCGAGCGGGCGAAGTTTTCCGGCCTTGATGAGTTCCTGAGGGGCGAAAGCATCGCCAAACGCAATGTCCACCCGCCCTCCGACCAGGTCCTGCAGGATTGCGTTGTAGCCCTTGTAGGGCACGCTCAGCAATTGGGCGCCAGCCATTTCGCCGAGTTGCAGCCCACCGAGGGCGTAGCTGTCTGAGTATGTCGCGATGGATAGAGGCTTCGCCTTGGAAGCCTTGGCCAGATCACGGATCGAGGTCAACTTGGAGTCCGCCGGCACCGTGAGGAGACCCACGGCTCGGAGCATGCCTGCCACCGGCTTGAAATCCTTGAAGGGATCGTAGGGCACCGGCCTGTCCATCGCCGTCACGATCGTCATGGGCGACGAACTCCCCACCAGCAACGTATAGCCGTCGGCGGGCGCGGACTTCGCGGATTGAAAGGCGATGATTCCGTTCGCGCCGGGGCGGTTATCCACCACCACAGGTTGCCCAAGCTCCTTCGCGAGCATGTCGGCGAAGTTGCGTGTCGCGATGTCAAGGCCATTGCCTGGGGCCATCATCAAAGCGATCTTTACTGGTCTCGACGGATAGGCATCTTCGGCCGCAACCGTCGTGCCCGCGAGCGTCGCAATCGCGGCAACCAAGCCCAACCGAGCGACCACACTACGAGTCGAAGTGACGATAGAAACGAGCATTTGCATCTTCCTCTTTTGAACAGTCAACGTTTTTGATCGCGCACCAGTCAGCCGGCACGCGAGTAAGCAACGTGTGGGTTCAGGCCGCTGCGGGCTGCCGTACCGTGCTGATGGACAAGCCGCCATCGGCAATCAGCACCTGGCCGTTGACGTACGACGCCTCCGACGACAGAAGGAACTGCGCTGCATGCGCCACCTCCCAGCCCGTGCCCTGCCTCCCGAACGGGAGGGGTCGAGCTGAGCGTGCAGGACGATTGCGCGAGGCATCACGCCCCAGTGGCGTATCGATCAAGCCCGGTGCAATCACGTTGGCGCGAAGGCCGCGGGCATGCGTGGCATAGGCCGTCGAGCGGCACAGTGCCGCCAACGCAGCCTTGGAACACTCGTAGGCCGGGATCCCGGTCAGCGGGGATATCGACGCGGTAGAGGAAACGAAAACAATCGACCCACCTTCGTCCATCACCTTGGCCGCCTCCTGCGCGCACAGCATGTGAGCCCGCAGGTTGACGTCCATGACGGCATCCCAGGCCTCGGCGGTTTCCGTGCCGAAGCGGCTATCGTTACCGATACCGACATTGAGAACCAGGCCATCCAGCCCCCCCAGTGCCTGCGCCGCTTCGCGGACCAAGCGCGTGATCTCCTCAGGACGCGAAACATCGGCTTGCAGCGCAACGGCAGTGCCGCCTTCGCTGCGCGCCTTGGCGACACTTTCTTCCGCGCTTGCCAGATCCATGTCGGCACACGCGATGCTGGCGCCCTCGCGGGCAAAAAGCACCGTCATCGCGCGACCATTTCCCACTGGCGGCTGCTCATCGACGGTGCGACGTTGGCCGCCACCGACGATCAGTACGCGCCGACCAGCGAGGCGCCCGGATGGCTTGGCCTTGCCCATGGCCGGCGCGAACAACTGCCGCAAAGGATCGACCGACGCTGGCGCAGGGGCGACCGCCTGGCGCTCGATCTCGATGGGGGCCGCACCGTCGCCTTCGACTTCCAGTTCAGTGTTTTCCAGCAGCCGGCTGACCAGCATGTAGAAGCCAATGGTGACGATGACCTCCATCTGCTCCTGCGAAGTGCAGTGCGCAGCCAGCGCCTCATACAAGGGTTGCGGCGCCTTCACCTGCCGGACGACGGCGTCAGTGAAGGCCAGCACGGCCCGCTCACGCTCGTCGAAGACGGCGTTGGCCGGATCGGTGAGCGCAGCCTCGATCTTGGCGTCTGGCACGCCTGCACCGCGCGCGACGCGACGGTGCTGATGAATTTCGTAGTGGGCTTCGCACAGCGCGCCTACGCGCAGAATCACCAGCTCACGCAGTGCAGGCGTCAAAGACGACTGCCGCAAGATGGCGCCACCCAGCGCAAGGAATCCCTCCGCCACTTCCGGAGCGTTGGGCAGCATGCGGTAAAGATTCAACGGTGGGCGAGCCCTAAGCGTTTCCCCGAGCGAACCCGGAATGTTGTTCAGATCAAAAAAAGGCAGACGAGCCATGCAATATTCCTTCAGAAAACGTTTGTGGGAATACTGCGTCTTTTGCCGACTTCACTTGAGAAGACAATCCCTACAATCGTTTTCTGAAATCCAGAAAACTTTGCAGTCATGAAACGCGTATCGGTGATCGACGTGGCCCGCGAAGCAGGTGTGGCTCCTGGTTCGGTGTCGCGCGCGCTCAATGGTGAAAAACACGTCAGTGCGGAGCTGCGTTCGCGCGTGAACCAGGCGGCGCAACGACTGGGCTATCGGCCTCACGCCTATGCGCAGGGCCTTCGATTGGGTCGAAGCAACACGATCGGAATGTTGGTGAGCGACATGCGCCACCCGATGTATGCCGGCGTGGTTGCTGCAGTCGAACGCGAGCTGACGCAGCACGGCCGCATGCTGCTGCTGGCAGATGCCCAAGGCGAAGTCACACGCGAACGCTCCATCCTCGATACGTTCCAGCGCGGGACCCTGGACGGGGCGATCATCAGTGCGTCCTACGATCCGATCGCGGCCTCACCAGCGCACTACGAGGGCAACCGCCTGCCGCTGGTCTTGATAGACCGCGAGGTGGAAGGCATCGATCGCGTGTGCCTGGAGCGGCGCAACGGCATGCGCACGACTGTGCGCCATCTGCTGGCTCTTGGACACAGGCGGATTGCGCTCTTCACGCCAGCCCTCGACCATGTGCCGGGCGGCGAGCGCATCGCGGGTTACGCGGACGCGTTCCGGCAAGCGGGTTTGGCCTCGCACAAGCGCTACATCCCGAGGTTGACGTCCCCCCTGCAGGATGGCGCCGAGCCGCTACTGAAGCTGTTGGATCTGCCCGACCCTCCCACCGCGCTGGTGTGCCTGGGCACGCGACTGCTTTCCGGCGCCCTGCGTGCGCTGCGGCAGCGCGGCTTGCGCGTGCCTGAGGATTTTTCGGTGATCGCTACAGGGGCGCCGGAAATGCTGGAGCTGGCTCACCCACCTCTGAGCTGCCTGCGGATGGACTTGGTCGGTGCTGGTCGTGCAGCCGCCCAATTGCTGCTACGCAGGCTGGACGCGCCAAACAGTCCCATCGAACGCGTCGAACTGGAAACCGAGCTTATCGTGCGCGACTCCTGCGGACCGGTGCCGGCTCAAACCTAGAGGGCGACAAAGGGGCATGACAACTGGACTTGGGCCGCACGCAGAAACGCGCCCTCTATGCGGCTGGCAGGAACATGATCCCGTGATCGATCCTGTTCTCATGTCCAGGATCGAGCCCAGCACTTCCGCGAGAGCGCCTTGTCTAGCGACGATCAGGCTCAGGAATAGCCGCCGCCGACAGGCGCAGCGCTTCCTCGTGCTCAACACCCATCGCCTGCAACGTCATCGCCGCGATCGACTCGCCGAAATCGCTGGGTGTCTTGTCCACCAGCACGGTACGAATCGCAATCGCCAGCGTGCCCATGCCCAGCGCCTCCGCGGCGCCCAGCGATGCCAGGGCTCGCGCCAATTCCGATCTTGCGCGGTTCGGTTCCATCGCGCGGCTCATCGAACTCAAGAAGGACTAGCACCTTCAGCTACGGCCCCTATATCGGCTCGCGCGCGAACATCGCGACGAGTAAGCCGATCAACCATTGGTGCAGCACGGAGGTCTCGTGTCGCTCATGCCAGAACAGTTCGATGGTGCGAGCCGGCGCGGCGATGGGCGGGGCCAAGCGCACCAGCCCGTCCATGCGCACGGCCTCGCGCCCCTCGGACCAGGGCAGGACAGCAATCAGTTCGGAGCGACGCACCACCTCGTAGGCGGCGCTGTAGTGGCTCACGGTGGCCACCAAGTTGCGCTGCAGACCGCGGCTGCGCAGCAGGCGGTCGTAGACGGCGCCCTCGCCCGTCAGGCTGGGCGCGGTGGATCACCGGCGACACCTTGCACGTCGACGGCGGCTCCAAGCACGTCGACGGCGGCTCCAAGCTCTGAGCTCCGACACCCAGTTCGCAAGAACCAATCATGCAGACTCTGACTCTCTATCAATCGGTCTCGTCGCCCAACTCACGGCGCGTTCGTAACCGAGTTGCTTATCTCGAACTTCCGCACACAGTCTGACCCGGACATAGGCGCCACCCTCACGCCTTCTCTCAGACGCTCTGCCCGGCCCCCGCCGACCTGCCGACGCCCCCTACTGCTTCCGATACCCAATCGCCGCAATCAACCGCCCCCACGCCGCATCCGCTTCGCGAACGGTCTCCGTGAAGGCGGCGGGACCGGCCCAGCGCGGGTCGACGCCGCCAATGCGGAATTCGTTCTGCACCTGCGGCACCGCCATGACCGTGCGTGCGGCCTCCGCGAGGCGGGCCACGACGGCGGCCGGCATCTGCGCCGGACCGAGCAGTCCGAGCGACGTGTCCATGTCCATGCCCTGGATGCCCAGCTCGGACATGGTCTTCAGGTCGGGGAAGAGCGAACTGCGCCCGGGCGCCACGACGCCGAGAAGTCGCACCTGGCCCGTGCGGGCCAGCGCCTCGGCCGCCGACGACGATGCGAACTGCATCTGCACGCGTCCGGCCAGGAGATCCTTCGCCACGTCGCTGGCGCCCTTGTAGGGCACGTGGACGATGTCGATGCCGGCCTGCCTGGCGAGCATCTCGCCGAAGACGTGCGCCGACGTGCCGATGCCCTGCGAAGCGTAGTTCAGCTGGCCCGGATTCTTCTTCGCGTAGTCGACCAGCTCGGCGAGGCTGGTGGCCGGCACCGACTTCTGCAGCACCAGCACATTGGGGCCAAGCGCGCATTGCGCCACCGGCGTGAAGTCGCGCAGGGGCTCGTACTTCACGGCCAGCATCGTGTGGGGCAGTTGCGCGATCGTCGATGCGGGCGTGTACATCAGCGTGTACCCGTCGGGCGCCGAGCGAACCAGCTCGTTGGCCGCGATCATCGTGCCGGCGCCTGCGCGGTTGTCGACCACGACGGGTACCCCAAGCAGGGGCGACAGGAACTGCCCGAGCAGGCGGGCCTGCAGGTCGGTGCCGCCGCCGGCGGGATAGCCGACGAGGAGGCGCAGCGGCTTGTCGCCCAGGGCGAAGGCAGGCCCCGCCAGAGCGAAGGCCGATGCGGCGAGGAAGTGCCTGCGGTTCAGTGCGTGTTTGTCCGTCATGGTGAACATCTAGCGCCAGTCGTCGATGCGCACGGTCGCCATGTACTGGAAGTCGGTGGTGTACCAGTAGGCGTTCTTCTCGCCGCCGACCACCAGCGTGCTGATGGCCTTCGGGTCGGCGAAGCGCGGCACGCGCGAACCGGGCGGCTGCGCCAGGTAGAAGGCGAAAGGCTGCTGGCCCTTGCGCGCGAGCGGCTCGATGTAGTTCACCACCAGCTGGTAGTCCCAATACGTCTCGTAAGGCAGCGTCGAATTCTCGTGGAACCACTGCGCGAGCTGCTCCTTGGTCTTGAAGCCTTCGCGTTCTACCAGTGCACGCGCGGCGAGCGGTTCCACCAGCATCGTCAGGCCCGTCGACGGCACCGGCGTGTAGCCGGCCACCATGTTCAGCAGCTGCTCCTTCCAGGTCCTCGCGCGGATCTCGAGCATGTGGTTGAAGGTGCGCCCGCGGAAGATGCTGACCGTGCTTTCTTCCGGCTGGAATCCCTTCTGCACATGGAAAGGCTCCCACGGGCTGCGCTCCTGGTTTTCCGCGAAGCAGATGCCGGCGTAATTGAGCGGATTGCCCTGCGAGCCGAGATAGGTGATGCCCGGCACCGCGCCGCCGCCCAGGTTGCGCGAGAGCAGGTGGTAGGCGCGCGCGATCGCCGCGTTCGCGTGGTTGAAGGGGCCGAGGGCGCCCAGCCCGGAATTCATCCGGATTTCGTGGCGGATCGGCCCGTTCACGACCACCATCGTTGCGAAGCCGCTGGTGGAACTGTGCAGGGCCGTGACCTGGCTCGCTGCCAAGGCCAGGATCACCGGGAAGTGTTCCGGCTGCGCGCCCGCCATGACGGCGTTCACCGCGACCTGCTCTACGGTGTAGGTCCAGTCTTCCTGGGTTTGCGTGGGCCGCATGCGCCCGACCACTTCGTCCGGCGCATGGCGCGTGGCGGCCAGCATGGCCTGCACGCGTTCGGGCGTCGGCAGGACCACGGGCAGGCCGTCGCTCCACCACGCGTCGCGGAACATGGCGTGCAGTTCGTCTTCCGTGTCGGCGCCCAGAAGGCGCGGGACGGGCCGCTGCAGTTCACCAGTCTTCGACTCTTCGGCCGTCAGCGGCGCGGTGAGCGCCTGCACGATGCCGTCGATCACCGGCGTGCCTGCGACGGGATCGGGGCCGCGCACGTACTCGCGCAACTCTGCGGGGCTCTTGCCGCCGACCGGGTGGGGGACGAAGGTGAAGCGCAGGCGCGGCATGCCCGCCTTGTGGCTGACGGCACGCACGAGGTCGGGAAAGGCGGACGTCACCAGCGGCGCCGTCGGGATGCCGCGCTCCTCGAGGTTCATGCAATGCACGGCCACGGCGGGGGCGCAGGTGCTGCAGTGGCCGATGGCCATGATCACCAGCGCGGCGTTCGCCTCGATCTCCTTCCACAGCTCCGGATCGTCCTCGGTGTAGCCGCCGCGCTTCTGCCGCACAACGGTCTTGACGTCGGGAAAGCGCTCCGCGAACACGCCCTGGATCTCCTCCAGGAAGGACTTGCCGTTCATGAAGCGAACGTCGACCAGGTATACGGTGCCGCCGGCGAGGCTGGCCTGGCGCGGCGCCATGGGGCGCAGGCGGATCGCCGGCGGCGTCCCGCGCGGATTCAGCACGCGGAAGCGCTTGCCCTCGGAGGCGAAGTCGCCGTGCGCGATGCGGCGCTCCATCACCTCGCCGGGATAGGCTTCGAGTTCACAGGCGCCGACGAGGGGATCGAGCGAGGGATCGGAAGGGGTCTGCATGAGGGATGTCTCGGGAAGTCTCAATGGGCCGCGCGGCTCGGTGCGCCGGCGCGGGCGCGCTGCATGGGCTCGAACTCGTGCACCTTCTCCGGCCGCAGGGTGCGGTACGGCGGCGCGACGCTGCGGTCCTCGTCCACCAGCGTGATGCGGTCGATCGCCACCAGGTCCTCGGGGCTGAAGCGCACCTGCAGCGCCTTGACGTTTTCCTGCAGGTGCTCGGGGCGGTCGGCGCCGGCGATGACGGTGAAGGTGGCGGGCCGCTGCAGCAGCCAGGCGAGCGACATCTGCGGCAGGGTCCAGCCACGCTCCTGCGCGAATGCCAGCAGCTTCTCCTGCACGTTCCAGTTGCGGTCGGACTGCCACGCCGCGGTGTTGGGGTTGTTCGCCTGCCGCGT
The DNA here is from genome assembly GCF_014192575.1 of Variovorax sp. Sphag1AA. Taxonomy (GTDB): domain Bacteria; phylum Pseudomonadota; class Gammaproteobacteria; order Burkholderiales; family Burkholderiaceae_C; genus Variovorax. The sequence goes on from NZ_JACHYC010000011.1 coordinate 107,765, forward strand.
GCCCGGCGTGATCGATCCGCGCTTGTACGCACCCGACAGCATCCCTCCGGCCAGCGGGAAGTAGTGGGTCATGCCGATCCCGTACTTCACGCAGAAGGGTTCGAAGCGCTTCTCGATGTCCCGGTACAGCAGGCTGTAGTGGTCCTGCGCCGAGATGAACTTGCCGACGCCCAGCTTCTCCGCCGTGAAATGCGCTTCGGCGATCTCCCAGGCGAACATGTTGGAGCAGCCGATGTAGCGGACCTTGCCTGCGCGCACCAGGTCGTCGAGCGCGCGCAGCGTCTCGTCGATCGGCGTGTCGTGGTCGGGCCAGTGCAGCTGGTACAGGTCGATGTAGTCGGTCTTCAGCCGCTTGAGGCTCGCTTCGCAGGCCCGCAGGATGGCCATGCGCGACGCGCCGATGTCGTTCGGGCCGTCGCCCGTGCGGTTGCCGAACTTGGTGGCGATCAGCGCCTGCTGCCGCTTGCCTTCCAGCGCGATTCCGAGCGCTTCCTCGGACTTGCCGATGCCGTAGCTGTTGGCCGTGTCGAAGTAGTTGATGCCCAGGTCCAGCGCCTGGTCCACGACGCGGCAGCTGTCCGGCACGCTGACGAAGCCGCCGAAGGGGAAGCAGCCGACGCCGATGGCCGAGGCGATCAGGCCCGAGCGGCCGACGTGGCGGTACTGCATGCCGGTCTTGTTCTCGCGCGTGAGGCCGATCGCCGTCACGCGGTGTTGGAGGTCTTCGCTCATCATGCGTCCATCTTGATGCCGCTGGCCTTGATGATCGGCGCCCAGCGCTCGCGGTCGCCCAGCACCTTGCGGTGGAATTCCGCCGGCGTTCCGCCGACCGGCACGAGGCCCATCTTGTGCAGCGCCTCGACGATCTGCGGCGTGGCGAGGGCTTCGGTCACGATGCCCGCGTACTCCGTCGCGAGCTGGGGCGGCAGCCCCACCTTGCCATAGAGCCCGAACGAGGTGACCGCCACGTAGCCTGGATAGCCCGCCTCGGTGATCGTCGGGATGTCGGGTGCGAGCACCGAGCGCTTCTCGCTCGCGTGCGCCAGGATCCTGAGCTTGCCGGCGCGATGCTGCTCGAGGTAGTCGGGCAGGATCGATCCGCTCGCGGGAATCTGGTTGCCCAGGATGTCGTTGAGCAGCGGCGCGCCGCCGCGATAGGACACGGCCTGCAAGGGCAGGTTCAGCTGCTTGCCTAGCTGGTAGATCACCAGCGCGCCCATGCTCACCGGGCTGGGCACGCCGATGGATCCCAGCTGCGGGTTGCGCCGCACGCTGTCGAAGTACTCGCCCAGCGTGTTCACGCCGGATGCGGGGTTGACGGTGAATGCCATCGGCGCCGAGGCGCATTCCACCACCGCAACCAACTCCTTCTCGTAGTCGAAGGTCGGCTTGGTGGTGAACAGGGGCAGCAGCGACACGGCGGAATTGGGGGCCATCATCAGGTACGACCCATCGGCCTCTTGGTTGCGCAGCGCCTGGATGGCGACCAGGCCGCCGGCGCCCGAGCGCGAGTCGACCAGCACGGTGCGCTTGAGCTTCGCGTGCAGGTGCTCGCCCAGCAGGCGGGCCAGCGTGTCGGAGGACGTGCCCGGAGGCACGGTGAGGAAGATGGTGAGGGGCCGGGCCTGCGCGCGCACGATCGCCGGGAAGGCGAGGCCGAGCGAAGCGGCGCCCGCGCCGGCCAGCAGCTGCCGACGGCTGGGGGAGCGATGCATGGTTGTCTCCTGGTCCTGCCCGCCACCGTGGTCAACGGGCTTGGCAGGCATTCTGCGTTGGGGGACGCGGCCAGCCAACTGAAAAGAATGCACCCGTAGTTAAACTGCGGTTAACACTTGGAGCGCGCGTGAATCTGAGGCAGATGGAGGTCTTCCGGGCCGTGATGTTCGCCGGCGGCGTGAACAGCGCGGCCGAGATGCTGCACGTGTCGCCGCCCGCGATCAGCAAGGTGCTGGCCCAGGCCGCTAGGGCCAGCGGGCTGGTGCTCTTCGAGCGCGTCAAGGGCCGCCTCATCCCGACGCCGGAGGCGCACCAGCTCTACGCCGAGATCGACCAGCTGTGGCGCGGCGTCGAGAAGGTGCGCGACATCTCGCGCGAGCTCGCCGAACCGGAGCAGGCCAGCCTGCGCCTGGTGTGCTCCGCCAGCCTCGCGCCCTACGTGGTGTCGCGCACGGTCGCCCGCCTGTACGAAGACATCCCGCGGCTGCAGTGCCGCGTGCAGGTCTATTCACCCGACATCCTGAACCAGGCGCTGCTCGATCGCTCCACGCACCTGGGCGTGGCCCTGCTGCCGCACGACCACCCGAACCTGGCGACGGTCAAGGCGTACCAGTGCGGGCTGGCCTGCGTGATGCGCGAAGAGCATCCGCTGGCCCGGCGCAAGCTGGTGCGGCCCGCGGACCTGCGCGGCGAGCGCGTGATCTCCTCACCGGAGACGACGCCTTTCGGCCAGACCCTGAGACGCGCCTTCGGCGCCGACGCCGAAGCCATGCACCGCGACTTCCTGGCCACGAGTTCCACGACCGCCTGCTGGTTCGCGCAAGCCGGCGTGGGCATCGCGGTGGTCGACCAGGTCTCGATCGCCGGCGGCCTGCTCGCCGGACTGGCCGTGCGGCCCTTCCAGTCCAGCGAGAAACTCACGGTTCGCATCCTGCGCAATCGCTACCGGCCGATGGCGGTGGCCGAGCGCGCGTTCGTGGAGGCGTTCGACCGCGTCTGGAAAGCGATGCCGGCGAGGTGAGGGGCGCCCTGGCGCCTCGCGGTCATGCACCACACGCGCCGTCCGCAGCGAGTCCACGTCGTTCAGCTGCAGCTCCGTCACGATGCGGCTGCGCTCCGGGCTCAGCCACACCGTCCGGTGCTCCACCGGCCCTCCGTCGCGCGCGTGGACCAGGCGCTGCAGGCGCAGCAGCGGCGCACCGGGCTCGCCTCAACGATGTCGGCGCGGGCCCATGGGCGGTGCTTCATTGACGAACCAGCGGAAGCGCCTGGCGGCTGCACAAGCCCAATGCCACGTCCCCGCCGCCCAAGCAGCACAGCCGAGCGAGCAGATTCGCCACTGCATCCGCAGGCGGCGTCGACGTGTGGGCGAGCAGGTCGGGAATCGACACGCCAGCGGCTGCGCGTGCGACCGGCACCGGCAGTTGCCGACGACTCGGCTAGGCAGCATTGCAAATGGAACAGACAATTTTCAATTTGCATACGAGACCTAGAATGCCCTCATGATCCCTCGCGACATCGCGCCCATCGCGACCGAATTGGCGGGTCGATATCCCGTCTTGACGTTGACCGGACCGCGCCAAAGTGGCAAGACGACCCTCTGCCGCACCCTCTTCCCCAAAAAGCCTTACGTCACCCTCGAAGACCCGCATACCCGGCGTTTCGCCGAGGAAGATCCTCGTGGCTTTCTGAAAGGTATCGAAGGCGGTGCCGTCGTGGAAGAAATCCAGCGCGCGCCGCAGATCGCCCCCTATCTTCAGGCGATGGTCGATGCCGATCCCACTCCGGGACGCTTCATCCTCACCGGAAATCAGCAGTTCGAACTCATGTCCCAGGTGAGTCAGTCGTTGGCGGGACGGACGGCCGTGCTGCAACTGCTGCCGTTCTCCCTCGCCGAGGTGGCCCGACTGCATCGGGCGCCGCCACTCGCCCAGACATTGCTCACGGGCTTCCTCCCACGCATTCACGACCAAGGCCTTGATCCTTCGGAGGCCCTGGGCGACTACTTCACGACATACGTCGAGCGTGACCTACGCCGGCTCACGGCTGTTCACGACACCCAGCGCTTCGAACGCTTCGTGCGGCTATGTGCAGGACGCATAGGCCAGATCCTGAATCTCACCAGTCTCGGAAATGACGCGGGGGTGTCGCACGTCACGGCGAGGGCATGGCTGGCACTGCTCGAGGCGAGCTACATCGTGCACGTACTGCCGCCCTGGCTCACCAACACATCGAAGCGACTCGTGAAGAGCCCCAAGCTCTACTTCCATGACGTGGGCTTGGCCTGCTGGCTGCTCGGTTTGCGTAGCGCCGACCAAGTGTCACGAGACCCGCTATTCGGGGGCTTGTTCGAAAACCTGGTGATCATGGATGCGCTCAAGACACGATTCAACCAGGGCGAATCAGCCGAGATGTACTTCTTCCGCGATGCGACGGGCCATGAAGTCGACCTGCTGATTCCCTCGGGCCGTAAGCTCCGCGCCGTGGAAATCAAGGCGGGCGCGACCGTCAACACCGACTACTTCCGAGGCCTACGTAATTTCACCGCCACCTTCCCCGGTGCTCTGGACGGCGGCAGCGTGGTCTATGGCGGCGACACTGACCAGGCACAGAGTGACTGTGGCTGGCCGGTGTTCAGCTGGGAGCGCCTGCAGCATCCGCCAGGGCGTTGACCTCCAAGGCGTCAATGCCATCCAGCTGGGAGCTTCTTCACGAGAGATAGGGGTCGCTCCTGGTCCACTTCGGGCACGAAGTGCCAGATGTGCACATCCCCTCTTTGCCACCAATGGAGCCCCGCATGCGACGCAGCGTCACCCGCTATCCGCCCCGAGAGGCACATCGCCGGCGAAGCGAATCACTCCTTGCTTTCTGGTTCCGACGGATCGTTGTGATCGATACCCGTAATGCGCTCGATCTCCCGTTGACTGATCCCGGCGCTCAACAAGGTCCGAATGGTCGTCTGCAAATGCGCCTTCAAGACACCGGCGGAGTTTTGGGGGGCCCTCGGGGACCTGGAACGGGCGGACGTCGCTACGCGAGCAGGCCTCCCTAGCGAGGCACTGGGCAACGGCTAAGGCGCCATCGGCACGACAGCGCGTACAGGAGTCTGCAGAGGTAGAGATGGCTGGCGGCCAAGGGGCGTCAAGCGTACAATTTTCTATTCTCCGAACTATTCATCCAGCAATCCAGTGAACGCCACGCGATCGCGTCATGACGAGCCACAGAGCGCGCGCTCTGTAGCGCTGCGGCAGGCGCTTGCACACGGAGCCAAGCCGGTTGACGAGTTACTCGCGCAACTCAAGATTAGCCAAGCCACTTTCTCGCGAACTATTCAGCAAATGGGCGGTGAGACGATTTCGTTTCGAGAGCCGGGTGTTCGCACGCCGCGATACGGACTACTGCGAGGTGAGCCGGTGCCGTCCCCCCAGTCGATTTTCCAGGTCAGCGAGGACGGACGGGTCACGGAAATTGGAAAGGTCAGCTTCCTGCGTGGCGGGGGCACTTGGGTTGATATGGGGGGCCCGAACAGCCGCCTTTTCGAAGGACTTCCTCCCGCGATGGCGTTCGCTGCGCCCTCGGGATACCTTGGCGCACGAATCGCAAAAGTTGTCGCGTCGACGATTGGCGTGCCATCTTCTCTTCGCGACTGGTCGGACGATCACCGTGTGAAGTTCCTTTGCACGATAGGGTCGGACGTTGCAGGGGCGCTGATGTGGGGACAGAGTTCATTCGCAGTCCACATGGATTCGCGCCGTGTCGCGCCCATTCGAGATGCTGACATCCCTCACGTGTACCAGGAACTCGCAAGCGCCACGAGCCAGAGCGGCGCCGGAAGCAGCGCCGGCGGCGAGCAGCCCAAGTTCACGTGCGAAACCGAGTCTCGCGGTCACCTCATCGTGAAGTTCGCGCGTGTCAGGAGCCGTTCGGCGGACATGCTCGTGCTCGAAGAGCTCGCGCTTTCGGCGCTTACTGCCGCGGGCGTCGAGGCTGCCCCTGCCCGATACTTCGAAGCCGACGGGTACGGTTTCCTGGAGGTCGATCGGTTCGATCGAGTGGGCCGGTATGGCCGCCGCGGGATGATCTCCGCGGGTGCCATTGACGATGAACTCTTCGGCATGCGAGACAACTGGCCTGCCTTTGCCCAGCGCTGTGCAGACGAAGGCTTGATGGACCAGGATGACGTGCAACGCGTCCAGGTGCTCACGGCGTTTTCAGAGCTGATTGGCAACGGTGATCGACATTTCGAGAACCTCTCCCTAATGACCGATGAAGGCGGCCACCCGGTCGCGGTGTCGCCGGCCTATGACATGCTCCCCATGATGTATTCGCCCGTTGGGGGTGGCATCGAGCCGGAGTTGCGACCCGTCGCGCCGTCGTTTCAATCGTTGGGTGCCCAACGGGACGTATGGGCCCAAGCCTTTCAAGCCGGGCACGCGTTCTGGTTGGCGGCGGCAGCGGACGAGCGACTGTCGCGCCCGATGCGCGATATCAGCTGCAGAAACGCGGAGGTCGTAGCGGAGGTGGTGGCTCCACTCTTGCCGAGTCCTGGAGACTCTGCTTCGAGCGTGCACCGGCCGCGATGATGCGCTAGCTTACTTGTGCGGCAACCTTGGGTGACCGAGACTGTTGGGCCTTGACCTGCGCTCGCACCTGCATGATTTGGCGGAGCGAAAGTTGCACCTGCTGCGCGTCTTCAGGGTCCCGAAGGCGGCCTCTTCAGTTGAGGTGGCCCCATGAGCGTTGCAGTTGCATCGGTTCAATGGTTTTGTGATGCGGTTGGTGGGCGCGACGGTCGGGGAAGGACCGCGGGCTCCGTTGGCCAAGTGAATTTATAAACCCTTGAGCCAACTACCGCCGGAGATCCAGCCAGACCACGAGTCCGTACAAGGTGTGCATCGCACTAACTTTCGAAGGAGTCCGCCATGCACGCCAATCTGCTTTCACGATGGCTGATCGCGCTGAGCGCAGGATCCGTCTTTGCCGTCAACGCGCAAGCGTTTCAAGGCGAACAGAATCCGTTGCCACTGGCGCCCTTCCTGTCCACACAGTCACGCGCGTCCGTCGAGATGCAGGCGAGAACCCCGATGCTGATCAGCAATGGCGGCACCGGCGCCCAATCGCGACCCGGCATGGCCGATCGAGCCACCGTTCGCGCGGAAGCCCGGTCTATTGCAGCCCGCGGTGCTGCCGCCTACGGCGACAACTAGCCGGAACAGTGCCTCGTGATGCAGTCGCCTTCAAGTTGGCGACGAACGGGCATCTCCCCCGCACACGTTGTTGCGTTCTCGGAGCCCAACACTGAAATGCAGGCGCCGGATGCTGCCCCATCCGATTGCGCTGAACTTCGCGCTGCTCCTCCTGAATGTGCTCGGATGCGCAGTCCTCAGCGTGAGCTTCAAGTACGACGAAGCTCGGCGGTTGGGATGGGCCCGATACTTCTTTGGAGGGGGCTGGTTGATGTCCGTGCAGTTGCCAGCGGGCCAGTGGTTGCTCATCCAGCTTTTGATGCTCGCTGGCTCCATTCACCAGTTCATGGGTCTTCTGGCCAAGTATTCTCTTTGTGGCCTTCCTCGGTGGCTTGACGCTTGGATCGGCGCGACTCAAAAGGTTCTCGTCGATCCTCTATGGATCAAGCCAGATCAGCGCAGTTGGCAACGGGGCAGGCACGGCTTGGTGCTTGCCATGGGCCTGGTGCAGGGCTCTACCTAGCGGTTGACGGCTTCGACAACCTTCGGAGGTCCTGGCTCGAAAAGCCGACAGCGCTCGAAGCGATGCTGAAGTGGCGCGAGCCTCGGTACCCCCGCAAGCCCGAGCAAAAAGATCCAGCCGACAAACGCCGCGAGGCTTTTCGGCTATTGCGGCCGATCGGCCAACGCACTCAGATGGAGTGCTGCAGGTCGAACGGACGCTGAGCCGTTCGCTGGTCGAGATGCTTTATACGGCGCTCGAGGTCATAGATATCGACCGCGCCGGCGAGGTAGGTGTCTTTGAAGTTGGCCCGGGTAAGTCCGTCGGAGCCGACGATCGATACGCCCGGACATAACGACCGTTCGCGGGCCTTTTCAAGGCCTTGCCCTACCCTTCGCAAGACATTCAAGGCCAAAGCCCTGAGATGATCGGGCGACCGCCGCGCAAACGCTACGTGACGAATGTCGCGCGTGCCGTGCTGTTGACTGCGACTACCGAATAGCACCGAAAACAAGCTAACGGAGTACAGCTAACAACAATCCGGGTCCCTGCACTGCACGACGGCGCCTTCGCCGCTCCGAGGTTCATTCGCGGACGCCGTTAGTTTGTTTTATGCTTTGCGCCCAATGCTTGTGAATCCATCACTGCCACTGTTCGATGAGCTCCCACCCACCGGGCATGTGGTTGCCTTCGCTCAAGCGTTCGAGCACTGGCTCGCCGATCAGAAAGGCTCAGGTCAGCTGCGGCGCGAGGGCTCCATCTCGGTCTACAAGGACATGTAGGATGCGTTCTCGAGCTGGTGCCTTGCGCAGTCTCCGGTCGTGACTTTGTCATCCCTTGGCGTGGCAGATCTGCAAGCCTTCCAGGCTGCGCGATTCGGGCGCAAGACGTCTGATCTGTCGCTCACCCCGCGCTACACCCTGCGCCTGATGCGTCTCATTGACCGGGTCCTTCGTCACCATGCAGCGCAGTCGGATGCCTCGCCCAATACGGCGGCGATCGACTGGATCGCCGCCGTACCGGCGGTGCGCTATGCCGATTCCGCGCCGGCCGATCCCCTACCCGAGTACCTCTCGATGATCGAGGCCAAGCACCTCATTGCGTTCCTGTCGGAAGCCCGACCCCGCCCGGGATCTCGGCGTGATGCCCAAGCGGCCTTCAGCTGGCAGGAAGTCCGCAATCGGGTCTCGGTGGCACTGCAGCTCGGTGCTGGACTCACGCCCGGCGACGTGCGCGCCCTGACCTTGAACTCGCCTGTCTCGCAAGGCGGTCGAGTGCAAGGGCGGCCATGGAAACTCCACGTGCCGGGTGATGGCGATTCGCCAGCGCGTGAAGCGCCGATCGCCCCTTGGGCGGCCGAACTGCTTCGACACTGGCTGGATGTGCGTTCCGAGATGGGCATTGCCGGCCACTTCCTTTTCCCTTCGACGCGAACCGGCAAGCAATGGCAGAAGCCCTCGCAATACGAGTGCGCTCGGCGTGTTCTCGCCGAGGCGGGGCTTGATTCACAGGAAGGCGGTTCGTTCCGACTGCGCCATACCTTTGCGATCAGGCAGATGCGCCGCGGCAGCACGCCCGAGCAAGTCGCCGGATGGCTCGGCATCGAACCTGTGAAGATGAAGCGCTACGAGCGCGTGATGCCCCGACCGGTCGAGGTGGTCTGAGGCGACGCAACCCGGTGAGCCCAGCTCACCATCAATCGATCGAGCGCTCAGCGGGATAGGGCACGACAAAGCGAATAGCGGCCGCGCGTGTCTGGGCGAAAGCTGCCCCACAGACCGCGGCCAAGGCGAGCGCGGCCGCGCCGCGAAAAAAGAGGTGGCGATTCATTCGAAGTCTCCGCGATACGCAAGAAGGCGGCAGTTGCCGCGTTGATCAAATCACCCCTTGGGCGCGCAACTCGGCGATGCGGTGAGGTTCAAGGCCGAGCGCTTGGCTGAGCACGGCTTCGGTGTGCTCGCCCAACAGCGGCGCGGAGCGGCCTGACAGGCTGCGCGCCGAGTCCATTGGCTTGCGCTCCGCCCTAGCTCGCGAGGATCGTGCCGCAGCTTCCATTCCGCTCTACCCGGGGGGGCGGCACTACTACGAACTAGGTGAGGTCACGCCCGCCCCGCCAGCAAGACCACGCGGATCAACTGCAGATGGGCCGTCTTCAGCAAGCTGCTGCTGATCGTTGCGCCCCTCTGCATATCGCTGGCAGGTCGATGCATTCCAGGGGTTGGGCATGTTTCAGAGCCATGGCCTCTCTTGGCTATTGATGCAGGTCAAGGCGGCGGAAGTCATCGTGCGTTGTGTCGAGTCTCATAAGATATATTTACAATAGATCTTATGTGAACCTACCCTAGGCAAATCAAGGAGCGGGAAATGAGCGCCAGCAAGCTGTGCACCGAGGAAGAGATTTCGAACCTGGTTCGTGCGTTCTACGCACGGGTGCGCCAGGACGAGGTGCTGGGCCCCATCTTCGATGCGCACATCGAGGATTGGGATCACCATCAACACAAGCTGGCGGACTTCTGGTCGTCCATCCTGCGCTGCACCGGACGCTTCACCGGCGCTCCGATGCCCAAGCACGCGAGGCTGCCGGGCCTGAACGCCGAACTGTTCCGGCGCTGGCTTGCCCTGTTTCGCGAGACCACCGCCGCGCAACCAAACAAGACCATGGGCGAGCAGGCCCGGGCGGCCGCCGAGCGCATCGCGCAAAGCCTGTGGATGGGCTACCAGATGAGCCGCAACCCTGCCGCTGTCCCCACGGCGCTCGCCGATGGCTAAGCTGCTTCATATCGACGAGCCGGGCGACGCAGCGACTGCGGCGCCGCAGTGGCATGCCTTCCTCGAAATGGGGTTTCGCCCGCTCTACCTCGCGGGCTGCTTCTGGGCCGCAGTCTCAGTGGCGCTGTGGGTGTTCGCGCCACAATGGCTGACGAACCAGATGGCCGGTGTGGTCTGGCACGCCCATGAAATGCTCTGGGGCTTCATCGCCACCATTGCCGTCGGCTTCCTGCTCACGGCCGCCAGCAACTGGACAGGCATCAACCCTCTGCGCGGCCCCGCTCTGGGCGGCTTGGGCGTCCTGTGGGTGCTGGCGCGGGTAGGTTTCTTGACGCCCCGCCCAGTGGCCTTCTGGGTGGCGGCTGCCTGTGAACTGCTGTTCTTCGCCTGGGCCGCCGTGGCGCTCGGAGGCGTCATCCATGCCGCGCGCAGTCGGCGCAACTACGGCGTACCGCTGCTCGTGCTTGCACTCGGCGCGGCCGACGCGCTGTACCTGCAGGCAGCTTGGCAGGGCGACCACGTCATGCTGATGCAGCACTTCAATACCGGCTTGTTGTGCATGGCCGTGATCGCGCTGCTGGTGGCGCGGCGGGTGATCCCATTCTTCGCGATGCGCGCGGTGCCCGGTCTGTCGATTCCGATGCACACGGACAGCGGACGATGGCAGCTCGGCGCGGGCGCGCTGGCCATCGGCTTCAGTCTTCTGAACTGGATGCCGGCCATGACCTGCTTCCTCGCCCTGGCCGGTGCCATCGCGCTGGTGCAAGTGCGGGCCTGGAAGCCGTGGGCGGTGCGCCGGGTCCCGTTGCTGTGGATCCTCTACCTGGGCTACGCGGCGCTGGGCGCAGGCTTGCTGGTCGCGGCGGCTCATGCGGCCGGCCTGTTGCTGCGCACCGCATGGCCGGCCCATGTGATCGACGTGGCGGGGTTTTCGGTGCTAATCATCGGCATGGTCACGCGTACGGCGCTGGGCCACCTGGGTCGGCCATTGCGCGCGGACCGCAGCATGGTAGCCGCCTACCTGCTGGTGATTGCCGCGGCCGCGCTGCGCTTGCTGGCCCTGCTCCCGTCGAGCCTGACGGCCAGCGCGCTGCATGCCTCGGCCGGTGCCTGGGTGCTGGCTTTCGTGATGTACCTTTGGCGATTCTTCCCGATGATGATCCGGCCGCGCATTGATGAGACGCCTTCGAAGCTCAGTCTCAAGCCGCCCGTGCAGGCGCGCACACCAAGATGACGGGAGTCCCCCCATGCGGCTGACCATGATGACCGACTACGCGCTGCGCCTGCTGATGTACGTGGCGAGCCGGCAAGATCGGCTTTGCACGATCGCCGAAATCGCACAAGCCCACGAGATTTCCGAGGCGCACCTGATGAAGGTGACGCACCAACTCGGGCTACAGGGATGGATCGAGACCGTGCGCGGCAAGGGCGGCGGCATGCGCCTGGCCCATTCGCCGGCGCAGATCAACGTGGGCGCTGTGGTGCGCAGCATCGAACCGGATTTCGACCTGGTCGAGTGCTTCTCCACAAACAATCAATGCACTTTGACCGGCCGCTGCCGCTTGGCGGGCGTGCTCGACGGCGCCATGCGGAATTTCCTGGCGCACCTGGACGGCTTCACCCTGGCGGACCTGCTTCCCGGCACCGGCCTGCCCGTCGTCACGGACCGGCGGGTGAAAGTCGAACGGCGGATACGCGTATGAGCTACGGCCTCCTGTTGGCGCTGCATCTTCTGACGGCGATCGCCTTCGCCGGCACCGTCTTCTTCGAAGTGGTCATGCTCGAAGGCGTGCGCCGGCGCCTGCCACAGCAGATGACGCGCGAGGTCGAGCGCGCGATTGGCAACCGGGCGACTGCCGTGATGCCCTGGGTGCTGCTGACGCTCTACGCGGCCGGCATCGGCATGGCTTGGCACCATCGCGCCGCCCTGGCCCAGCCGCTGGCCAGCAGTTTCGGGCTGCTGCTAGCGCTCAAGATCGGGTTGGCTCTGAGCGTGTTCGGACATTTCGCCACGGCCATGGTTTGGCGGCGGCGCGGGGTACTGGGCGAAAGGCGTTCCCGCCGTCTGCACCTGAGCGTGTTCTGCCATGTCCTGATCATCGTGCTGCTGGCGAAGGCCATGTTCTATCTTCACTGGTGAGGGCCACATCCCGACCACGGTGTTGCTATAGAGCTTGCGCGCTGCACGATGCTTCGGCGAACGAAGCGGCATTGCCGCCCTGCTCTCGCAATCGGCGGCCTTCGCTGTATTGCCGGCTCTGCCAAGACGGCGTTTTCGGCGGCTCCTTCCCTAGGCAGACATCGCGTCCAGCAAAAAGCGGCCCTCCCTCGTGTGTTGGGCACTTCGCTGGAAACCAGGACAGGGAGGGCTTGGCTGCAGAATCCGCCCATGCAACGCTTCACCATCTCCCTCGACGACGAACTCGCCCACCAGTTCGACACGCTGATTGCTGCGAAGGGCTATGAGAACCGCTCTGAAGCGGTTCGTGACCTGATTCGCTCCAGGCTCGGCGGCGCCGAAGGCCAGACAACTTCAACGGGCCCGAAGCCGAAGTGGTGCGTCGCCAACGTCAGCTATGTGTATGACCAGCATGACCAGACCGTCACGACGCGGGTGCTTGGCCTGCAGCATCAGCACCACGATCTGGTGATGAGTTCCGTGCGTACACATCTTGACCACCATCACTGCATCGAAGCGACGGTGTTGCGTGGTCCGGCGAAGGAAGTGCGCGCCATTGCGGACCAGCTGATTGCCCTCAGGGGCGTTCGGCACGGCCAGGTTCATCTGATCCTGCTGGACTCCGACCACAAGCCTCATCGCCATGCGCACGGCGGTAGCGCCCACACGCATCTGACCCCCGTCAACTGACCATCCATCTACGCCTGATGGCGTACGGCCTGCACGTCGGGCTGTAAGAAGTATTCAAGTATCTTCTTACGCATGACGTCCAGAAGAAGAACGAAATCCCCGCGACGCGAACGACTCGGCAATCTCCTCAATTCATCCGCTGCTGCGGGCCTCCTGTGGGCCGGCGGTGGCGTGCAGGCTTGGGCCCAGACCAGCCATTTGCCCGAGATCGAGGTGCGCGGCCCGCGCGATGCGACGATAGGCAACGCAGACAGCGCCAGCGAAGGGGCCGTGGAGCGAGAGTCCTTTCAGTCGCGCCCCAAGCTGCGCCCGGGTGACATCGTCGAGGTGGTGCCCGGCGTCGTCGCCACGCAGCACTCGGGCGATGGCAAGGCCAACCAATACTTTCTGCGCGGCTTCAACCTGGATCACGGCACCGACTTCTCGATGTGGGTCAGCGGTATGCCGGTGAACATGCCCACGCATGGGCACGGCCAGGGCTATGCGGACCTGAACTTCCTCATTCCGGAACTGGTCTCGGGCGTGCGCTACCGCAAGGGTCCGTACTGCGTCGAGAACGGTGATTTCTCCCTCGCGGGAAGCGCGTCCATGGACTACCTCAGCGCGCTGGATGCGCCGTTTACCGAAGTGACCTTGGGCGGCAACAACTACCGACGGCTGCTGACCGCCGGTTCGCGCACCGTGCAGGACCAGACCTGGATGGCCGCGTTGGAGCTTGTCGGCAACGACGGTCCCTGGGAGGTGCCGGAGAACCTGAAGAAGGCCAACGCAGTGCTGCGCTATTCGCAGGGCAGCCAGACGCGTGGCTTCAGCATCACCGGCATGGCCTACAAGAGCGACTGGACGGCCACAGACCAGGTGCCGCAGCGTCTCATCGACTCGGGCGAACTGAACCGCTATGGGTCTCTCAATCCGACCGATGGCGGCGACACGCGACGCCTGAGCCTGTCGGGCCAGTGGTTCGACAACTCGCCTGATGGCCAGACGCAGGTCAATGCCTATGCCATCGACTACCGCTTCGAACTTTTCTCCGACTTCACGTACTTCCTGAACAACCCCGAGCGGGGCGACCAGTTCGAGCAGAGCGACCAACGCCAGGTCTACGGGTCGCAGGCCTCGCACTCGATGCCCAACAAACTGGGTGCGCTGGACGGCATCCTGAGCTTCGGCGGCCAGTGGCGCGGCGATCGCATCGGTAGCGTAGGCCTCTACAACACGCAATTTCGCGAGCGCTATCAGACCGTGCGCGACGACAAGGTTTCCCAAGACCTCTTTTCCATTTACGGCCAGCAACTCGTGAACTTCAGCGACCGCTGGCGAGGCTACCTCGGGCTCGCGGTGACGCGCTGTACTACGACGTCCATGGGCGAGAGCCAATCTACGGCCCAGTCAACAGTGGAAGCGGGAACGATGCCATCGTGACGCCGAAGGCGGGCCTCGCCTTCACGGTGAATCCTGCGAATGAGCTCTACCTGAACGCAGGCACCGGCTTCCACGGCAACGACGTGCGCGGAGCCACCATCACTGTCGACCCCCAGTCCGGATTGCCCGCCGAGAGGGTCCCCGCGCTGGTCAAGGGCCATGGGGCCGAGTTGGGCTGGCGCTTCCAGCCCAGCGAGCAGTTCAGCCTGACGACTGCCTTGTGGATGCTCAACCTCGATTCAGAGCTGGTCTACGTGGGCGACGCCGGAACCACTGAGCCGGGACGACCCAGCAACCGGCGCGGCATCGAGGCAACGATGCGCTGGATGCCGTCCTCGCACTGGAGCTTCGATGTCGACGCGGCACTGTCGCGTGCCCGCTTTCGCGGCACACCGCCCGAAGGCGAGGGCAACTACATCGACAACGCCATCGAGACTGCGGTCTCTGCTGGTGTCGTGTGGACGAGCGGCCCCCTCATGGCCACGCTGCGCCTGCGCTACATGGGGCCGCGCGCCCTGGACACCACCAACACCGTGCGATCGAGTTCGACCACGCTGCTCAACTTCGGCTCGCGCTACGCGGTGAACAAGAACCTGAGTCTGGGCCTGGACGTGTTCAATCTGGCGGGCAGCAAGGGCAACGACATCGAGTACTTCTACGCCTCGTGCACGGCAGGAGAAGTCGCCAGAGGTGCTTGCGGCAGTGGCATTGATGACAGGCACATCCACCCGATGGAGCCGCGGACTGTTCGGGTCAGTGCTCGGTGGACGTTCTAGACGGGGTGCTTGCCTGGCACTCTTGGAGTCAAGGCCATCATGCGGACTCGGTGCCCAGAAGAACGGGCTGGTAGAACACGTCGTCGAGTCTCTTCACGCCTTCAAATCCGGCCCTGAGCATCAAATCGCAGAGGTGCGCAGTTGCGACGGCGTAGTACCTGGACCGCATCACATGCGAGCGCACCTGCCCACTCGCCAGATCATCCTCAACAACAAAGAAGGATAGATCGCAGTAGTCGTGATCAACGAAATCCCAAATCTGGAACAGCACGTAGCGCTTTCCGTTTTCGACACGGGCTCCGTAGTGTTTGACGAGATTGGATCCTCGCGCTTCCTTTGCGCAGTCCCTGACAATGATGAGGCATCCGCCCCCGGGCCGCAAACAGCTATGGAACTGCTGAAACGCAAGAAGTAGGTCGTCATCAGTCAACAGGTGCGGAACGGAGTTGTCGCACGAGATGACGAGGTCGTAGTCTGTACCGAGGACTTGATGGGCCGAACGCATGTCAGCGATGCCGGAATCGATGCTCAAGCCTCGATCGTCGCCCTCCCGCCGTGCGCCTTCGACGGCCCGAACACTTGGACTAGGACGGGCAAAAGCAACAAGGAGGAACCCGTTCCAATGACGCCGCTCACGCATCCGGCAAACAGACCGACCATCAGCACGAAGAACAGGGAAAGCACGCTGAATCGCTCGCGATGAAAATGTAGGCATCCAACCAACGTGGAGATGACGCGGTCATGTTTGAGCCCCCGCCAGTACTGCCCAATGTCGAATGGCCCTACCTGCAGATTCTCGTGCGCTTGGCGCTCAGCCTCGCGCTGGGCCTTCTGATCGGACTGGAGCGCGAGCGGCGCGGCAAAGAAGCCGGGCTGCGCACTTTCGGATTCATAGCGCTCCTCGGCGCGCTGGGCGGATCTCTCGGCGTCGCGTTCGCGCTCTTGATCCTGGCGCTGGTCGGGATGCTGGCTGTCCTTCTGAACGTGCAGACGCTGCGCGCGGGACAAGGGACTGAGTTGACCACGTCAGCCGCGATGCTTGTCACCTGTGTCGCCGGCATTCTCTGCGGCCAGGGCCACACCATCTCCCCGGCGGCTGTGATGGTCATCGCGACGGCACTCCTGGCCTGGAAGGAGCGATTGGCTGGCCTCTCCACTGGACTGACCGAAGGCGAGATGCGGTCTGCCCTTCTGCTGGCAATTCTGGCCATCGTGATCTACCCAGCCTTGCCAGCGGGCCCGGTGGGGCCGTGGAAACTCGTGGACCCCAGGGCAGCCTGGGTGACGGTAATCCTCATCGCCGGCATCGGCTTCGTGAACTACATCCTCTGGAAGCTGTATGGCGCTCGTGGCACCGAGCTCTCGGGCTTCCTCGGCGGGCTGGTAAACAGCAACTTCACGGTGATCGAGTTGTCGTCGCGCGTGAAGCAATCGCCAGGAGGAACTGTGGATTCAGCCTATCGGGGAATCCTTCTTGCAACGTCCGCGATGATCATGCGCAACGCAACGTTGCTCTTGATCCTTGCGCCGTTGGCCTTGCTCGGCTCGTTGGCCGCGTTCGCACTGATGCTGGCGACAAGCATTGCCATCGTGATGTGGAGCTATGGCAGGCGTCGGCATCGTCTGGGCGAGAAGTCGCCGGAGATCAAGCTCGAACTGCCTTTCTCGTTACCGCTGGCGCTCAAGTACGGAGTCGTGTTTCTGGTGCTGCATGTCGTCGGCGGGCTGACCCAGCGTCAGTTCGGCGACGTGGGGTTCTACTTCGTCTGCGTGGTGGGGGGATTGATGTCCAGCGCCAGCGCGGTGGCCGCCGCGGCTGCCCTGGCTTCGCAGGGCAGCATATCGCCCAGCGTCGCGGGCACCGGGGCGGTGTTGGCCTCATTCACGAGTCTCGCATTCAGCCTCTCGTTCGTTTTGCGAACGCGCAATCCAGACTTGGTCGGCAAGCTGGTGCGGGCAACGCTCTGCATCGCCGTTGCGGGAATACTAGGCCTGCTTATCTGGGGAAGTGTCCGGCCGATCGTCACGCAGTGGATTCCGGAACTGGCTCGACTGGAGGGTGGCCTTTGATCTCGGAGGATCCACTCTATCGAGGCGAAGACTGGAGCACGCCGTGGGGTGCCGATGTGCTCGGACTACCTGGCTAAGGCCGATCAGCCATTCAGATAGCCGGTTACGAGACGCGCACCTTCGTTGATGAGGGCATCCATCCGATCGTCCGTCAATGTGTTCGAATGGTGCAGCACCGCGTTGTGCGTCAATGCCTCGATCGTGGTCACGCATACAAAGGACGCCAACTCCAGGTCTTCGACACCGAGTTCGTCTCGGACTCCTTCGAGATAGGCCCTGAACAAACTGAAGTTCTCACGACTGAAGTTCTCCAGTTTCTCGAGCTTGCCTACGCGCGGAATCTGTTCGGCAAGAACGCGATGCAGTTGAGGCTGGAGACGGTGCGCCTTCACGGCAACAGCGACAAATTTTCGCATTGCTTCTTCGACTGGTTGGTCCAAGACCTGCGCCAGCTCGCTGCGCACTGTTTGCATGATCTCCTGCTGGTGGCGCTCGATCACGGCTGCGACGAGCGCCTCCTTGCTGGGGAAATATTGATAGAGCGAACCAACGCTCACCCCCGAGACTTCAGCGATGCGATTGGTGCTGGCCTTGTCGAAGCCCTCCTTGACCAGAATGCGAGCAGTTGCCTCGATCAAGCTGTCCACAGTCGCGCGCGACCGGTTCTGAGTGGCAATTTTCCTGGGCTTGACGACCGGTTTGCGCGCCATTTTTCGCCTCCGTCAATGCGAGTAGAAAAAGCGAGGGATCGCTCATATTCTGAACGCATGCGAACGTAGCGTGCAACCTCAATAGGAGCCCTTCGATGAACAACACATTGCATCTTCTGTTCAGATACAAAGCCTGGGCGAATGATCACCTATTAACGGCGCTGGACCGGTTCAATGAGAAGTCCCCCATCACCACACTGGCAATCAAGGCTTTGAGTCACACGTATGTCGTCGACCGGATCTTCGCCGCGCACATCAGGCGGAAGCCACACGCGTACATATCGGCCAATTTGGCCGATATGCCAACGCTAGGAGATTTGTCCTCCGACCTCAGAAAGAGTGACCAGGAATACATCGACTACGTCTCGACGCTCGACGTCGACCAATTGGCCGAACGTATCGACTTCGCGTTCACCGATGGCGCACCCGGAAGCATGTCCCGCGAGGAAATGCTGATGCATGTCGTCACTCACGGAGCCGGCCATCGTGGGCAGGTCAGCGCGGTGATGCTGCTCAACTCAGTTGCACCGGCCAGGGATGGCTTCACGACCTATCTGCACGAAGTGGAGGCGTCGACACGAAGGCGGACTTTCGCTCAATGACCATCGGGTCTCAGAACCGGTACCGCATCGTCAGCGTGGCGTTGCGCGGCGCACCGTAGGTGATCTGGCTGTACGCATCGAACATGCCGTAGAACTTGCGATCGGTCACGTTGTTGATGTTCAACTGCAGCGACAGCTTTTCGGTGAAGTCGTAGCGCGCCATGAGGTTGACCAGCCCGTAGGCCCCCTGCTCGATCGTCTGCAGGATGCCCAGCGGATTGATTGCGTTCGTGTAAGTCTTGCCCTGCCAGCTCACGCCGCCGCCCACGGTGAGCTTGTTCAACGCGCCCGGCAGTCGGTAGGTAGTGAACAGACGCAGCAGCTTGCGCGGATAGATCGTGTTCACGTCCTGTCCGTCCGCGTCGCGAAGCGTGAATTGCGTGTACCCGGCCGTGAGATTCCAGTCAGGCGCCAGCTGGCCGCTCAGTTCGAACTCGAAGCCCTCGCTGGTCGCGCCATCTGAAGCGCGATAGGCCGTTTCAGGCAGGCCACCGATGCCGACGATCGTGTCCGTCGTTGCCACCGCAAGGTTCTTCTGCTTGATGTGGAACACCGCGCCGGACGCATTCAGGCGACGATCGAGAAATTCGCCCTTCAGCCCAAGCTCATAGCTCTCGCCCTTGATGGGTTCGATGTAGCTGCCGGTGATGTCGCGGGCGTTCTGCGGCAGGAAGATGTCGGTGTAGCTCGCATACGCGGTCAGCTGCTTGGACAGGTCGTAGGTCGCGCCGATGTAGGGCGTGATCTCCTCGTTGTATTTCAGCGTGAAGGGGTTGGTGTAGATGTCGTCGCCCCTCTTCTCGTAGTTGGTGACGCGCGCGCCTACGATCAGTTTGAGTGGGTCGCTCACGTGGAAGCGGGCCGTGCCGTAGATGGCATCCTGATCGGTCTTGCTCTTGCCGTAGTAGGACAACGGCCCCCACAGCGGCGCCGGGTAGGCGGTTCCACCCCACACGTTGAAGTTCGAGATGTCTCCAAACGCGGGCGTCGCCTGCCGATCCTGGGCGCCGAAGTCCTGCCTCGAACTCACGAAGCCGAACGCCGCTTCGTGCTTGCGACCCAGCAGATCGAACGAGCCGTCGAGGCGGATACCGAAATCATCCTGCTTCGTCTTGACCTTGTAGGAGCCGGGCAGCGCGGACATGCCTTGTCCCGTCACGATGTCGGGTGCGCCGTACGAGTAGAGCAGATACGAGTCCGCCTTGCGCTCGCCATGGGTGTAGCTCATGCGCAGATTCCAGTCATTGGCGAAGCGATGCTCCAGCGATGCGAAATACGTCTGGTAGCGCGTGTCCCAGCTCGTCCACGGCGCGGCGCTGGTCTTGGAGACGTCCCAGTCCGTAAACGCGCCGTTGCTGTACCAGACCGGCAGGCCACCCCACATAGGGCCATGCGCCTTGTCGTTCTGATAGCTGAAGCCGGCTGTGAGAAGCGTGTTCGGACTCAAGTCCGCTTCAAATGTGGCGAACAGCGTCTCGTTCTTGCGGGTCAGATTCTGGATATAGCTGTCCTGGTCGGTGGCCTCGGCCACGATGCGCGCGCGCAGGGCTTTGGCTTCGTTCAGCGCGGTAGACAGATCAACCAATCCGCGGCGCTGATTCCACGAACCGGCTTCCAGCTCCACGTTGCCGGTGAAGACGGAGCTGTTCGCGCGCTTGCGCACCAGATTGATGGCGCCCGAAGGATCGCCTGCACCCGTCGTCAGGCCGGTCGCGCCTCTCACGAGCTCGACACGGTCGAACATGGCCAGGCTGGTGAAGACCTCGCCTGAGCTCCATGGCTGCTCCCAAGTCGTTGGCACCCCATCGAACATCAACGTATTGATCTCGAAGCCGCGCGAGACGAACGAGGCGCGATTGGTCTCGTACTGGTTCACCGAGACGCCCGTCGTGTTGTTGACGACGTCGGTGATGGTCTGGAGGCGCTGATCCTGGATTCGCTGATGCGTCACGACGGACACCGATTGCGGCGTTTCGCGCGGGCTCAAGCTCAGCGGCGTCGCCGTGCTGGTCTCCCGCGTGATGAAGGACCCAGAGCCTTCTGTAACCGCGGATTCCGACGTCGCCTCGACGGTGACAGGCGACAGCGTCTCTGGGTTTTGCTGTGCGGAAGCCAGGACCGGAAGGGCCATGGCGATACACCAGACGATTGGTTTGAGTTGTGTCGACGACGGAAATGCAGTTGCTCTGGATGCCCGAATCATGTTGTTTTGCTTGCAAGGAAAGGGAGTGGACAGGCGACTCGCACGATCGCCTCCTCCTCAGGAGCAATCGCGGAATCGAAATAGAATGCGAATCATAATCATTTGCGCAACACGAATGAAGGACTCTGTATACGTTTCGCGACAAGTGGTCGCAGCTACACAACGTGGACCTCTGACTTGCCATCACGAATGCCCCGCGTGACCTCGCCCGGCGCTAGAGCCCGCCGCGTGGCTCCTCTGATTTCGCGAATCGTGGCCGCGGTGGCGGGCGGCTACGCGCTTGCCGCCCTGGGCAGCGTTGCATCCCTCGCGCTTCCGATCACGCCGCCCCAGGCAGTTCTGACCGGCATGCTCGCGAGCTTCGCCCTCTACGCCGGATCCGTGATCTGGGTGTTTGCGGTGCGCAGCGCATCGCGCGCCTGGGCCGGACTTGCGATTGCAGCAGCCGCCCTCCTCCCTGCAGCGTTCCTCGCATGGCAGGCGGGAGGCTCGCCATGAGGACGAGCGACAACTCGATCGTCGCGGGCTTGGAGGCCTTCTGCCTAGCCTGATTTCGGCTATCCTAGATTTAACTTCATTTCAGCTATTTTGCTTTTAGCTGACATGAGGCTAAACTAAAAATAGCACAAACACGGC
The DNA here is from genome assembly GCF_014192575.1 of Variovorax sp. Sphag1AA. GTDB lineage: Bacteria > Pseudomonadota > Gammaproteobacteria > Burkholderiales > Burkholderiaceae_C > Variovorax. Next base: position 129,226 of record NZ_JACHYC010000011.1, read on the forward strand.
TACTCTATGGCTGCCTTGCCCGCTCAAACCCTCGTGTCCGGCGACCAGCTAGGTCAGATGCTGCGCAGCACGCGCAAGCGACTGAAGCTGACCCAGACCGCGATTGGCGCAAAACTGAACCTGAGCCAAAACCGGGTTTCATACCTCGAGCTTCATCCCGAGGAGATGAGCTTCAAGCAACTCTTGACCTGGTGCTCGATGCTGGGCCTCGAGCTCAAGCTTGGCGCGCGCGGCGCGTCCGAGGCCGCGCCACGAGAGACGGAGTGGTGAGATGGGCCGTCGCTCGCACAGCCAGTCCCTCGGCCTCTGGTCAAACGGCGAACGCGTTGGTCGCTGGACGATCCCGGCGCGCGGCGACATGGAGCTGCGCTACGACGATGCCTGGGTGCGTTCGGCCGTGGGTCGTCCCCTCTCTCTGTCCTTGCCCTTCAATCCCCACAACGAGCCCCTCAAAGGACCGTCCGTCGAACACTACTTCGACAACCTGCTGCCGGACAGTGCGGACATACGAAAGCGAGTCGCAGCGCGATTCAAGACCGGCTCGGTGGATGCATTCGATTTGCTCCACGCCATCGGCCGCGACTGCGTGGGCGCCATACAACTGCTCGATGAGGCCGAGACCCCGTCATCGATCGACCAGATCGAAGCCGTGCCAGTCGACGACGAATCCATCGAGCGACACCTCCTGAGCGTCGTCAACCCCGACAAGTTCGGCGGAGCAGGAGACCCGGATGACGACTTCCGCATCTCTCTCGCCGGCGCGCAGGAGAAGGACGCCTTCCTTTGGTGGAACGGGACTTGGAACAAGCCTCGAGGCACCACACCCACCACGCACATCTTCAAGCTTCCTCTCGGTCTGATTGGCGGGCGCCAGGCCGACTTCTCAACCTCAGTGGACAACGAATGGCTGTGCCTGAAGCTCCTTCAGGCCTACGGTCTGCCCGCGGCGGACGCGACCATCGCCTCCTTCGGGAAACAGCGCGTCCTGGTTGTCGAGCGCTTCGACAGGCGGCTTTCGAACGGTCGCATCTTGCGCTTGCCCCAAGAAGACTTCTGCCAGGCCACGGGGACGTCACCTCTGATCAAGTACGAGAACGAGGGAGGGCCCGGCTTGAGCAAGCTCTTCTCGATCCTGCAGCAGTCGGCGAATTCCGAAGACGACATGCGCACATTGATGGCCACGCAAATCCTGTTCTGGCTACTGCGCGCCCCCGACGGTCACGCGAAGAATTTCAGCATCCGTCTGCTCGCGGGCGGAGCGTTCCAGCTCACGAAGTTGTATGACGTGATGTCGGCCTACCCCATCCTCGGTAGCGGACCAAATCAATGGTCGCTCCACGACTTGAAGATGGCGATGGCGCTACTGGGCAAGAACCGGCACTACAACATGACCACCATCCAAAGGCGGCATTTCAACAGCACCGCACAGAAGGTGGGCCTCGGACGTGATGCCGAAGACATCATCACGAACCTGATCGATCGGACGCCAGGCGTAATACGAGAGGTGCAGGCGCAGTTGCCCAAAGACTTCTCGCCCTTGGTAGCGGAGCGAGTCATGACAGGACTGCAAGAGGCTGTGAACACGCTTGAGGGCATGCCCACGAAGTGACGCGCGTTTGCGCGACGTGCCGCGCGGAACGCAATCCTGCGTCGTGGCGTCGTGCAGGGCCACGGCCGCATTGCAATCGACCGCAACGCGATTCTCACCTTCGCCAGAACGACGACTTGCCGTAGTTCCGCCATGCCGGGAAGACACGACTGCGAACGATGCAGCGCCGAGTGAAGGCAGCGCGTGACCTGCCCCCTCCCAGCCGTACCAGTCTCAACGTAGTGGAGTCCGTCAACTTGGAGAATGACGGGCATGAGAAAGAGCAGATTCACCGAAGAG
>NZ_JACHYC010000012.1 GCF_014192575.1 Variovorax sp. Sphag1AA
GACATGGATGCGGACTACTACCTGGAGACCATCCGCACGGTGTTCCAGGAGTTCGACCTGGTCAACGGCACCTGGGAGGTGAAGAGTCCCGAGGGCGTTCAGGAGCTGGTCCGCCCGCAGGACATCCGCTCGACCGGGCTGCTCACCATCGAAGGCGAGCTGGACGACATCTCGGGGGCCGGCCAGACGCGCGCCGCGCACGACCTGTGCACCGGCATCGTCTCGGAGGAACAGCGTCATCTCGAGGTGAAGGGCGCGGGGCACTACGGCATCTTCAGCGGCCGCCGGTGGCGCGAGAAGGTGTATCCGGAGGTCAGGGCTTTCATTGCTGCGCGTGGGTAAACACCGATCCCAGGCCGGCGATCCGCGGGCGGACAATCTGGCGTGTCACCCGGTGCTGCCGCTCTCGCGGCTTCTACCCTCATGCCAGAACGCCCCACTCCCACTTCGCGGTCCGCGTGCGGACCGGATGTGAAGCCGCTCTATGAGAACTGCATCTTTCGATCGGCTGAACGGGCCCGCGCCTTCGATTTCCTGGGCGAAGAGCTGGTCGATCATTCGATGAAATGGGGCCGGGGCCTGGCCGACACCGCACTGTTCAAGGGCAAGCTCAAGCATCTGGAGCTGTTCGTGCTGCGCTACGGCGCGGAAGTCACGGTCGATTCGGACACCTTCGACGGCTTCGCGCTGGTGCATATGTCGCTACGTGGCGGCACCGGCATCGAGGTCGATGGACGCGACCTCCATGTGGCCGAAGGCCGCGCGGCCGTCATCGCGCCTCGCAAGCGCCTTCGCCTGCATTGCCTGCAGGGCGCGGAGCGCATGGTGGTCAAGGTGCCCTACGAATTGCTCGGGCCCGCGCCGGAGCGCGGTGAGGGCGACATTCCTGTCGGATCGGGCTTCATGGTGTCCCGTTCGCTGACGCCCCAATGGGTTGCGCTCAGCCAGGCGTTACTGGGCATGCTGGCTGCACCGAGCGATGCGGTCTTCAGTTCCGCGTGGGTCGAGCACTTCGAGCGCAGCTCGGCGCTCTTTCTTTCGAGCCATCAGCCAGATCCCTCGTATGCATGGATGTCGGCCGAGAACGTGCGCGAGGACACCACGCGAGTTGCCTCCGAGCCGCTGGCGCTCTCCCATGGCGCGCAATGCATGGAACGCGCGCTCGAGTACATGCAGTCGCGCATGTTCGCGCCGATTTCGTTGAGTGATCTGGCGCGAGCGGCGTCGGTGAGCGAACGGACGCTGAATGTGCTGTGTCGCCGCTTCCACGGTGTGGCGCCGATGACCTTGCTCCGCAATCTCAGGCTGGACGCCGTGCGCTCACGGCTCCTGCTGCAACCCGACGCCAACGTCACGCAGACGGCGCTCGAATACGGATTCGCGCACCCGGGCCGCTTCGCCGCCTGCTACAGGGAGCGCTTCGACGAACTGCCGCACCAGACGCTGAGCCGCGCCACTCGCTAGCTCAAGCGCCTGGCGCGTCGTCTCACTGTCCGGGAGAGCCGATCGACGCGGGTTTGGACGGCTGGGAGATGCCGCCATTCGTGCCCACTGCCGCTTCGACATAGTTCGGCGTGGCAGTCGAAACGGTGTCCCACACCGCGGACACCTTCGCGTTGCCGCCGACGAAGATGGCACCTGCATGGTTTCCGGCCGCCACGAGGGTGGCATCCGCGCCTGTGGCCGTCGGGATCGCCTTCAGCGTTCCGTCGCCCTGCGTCGCGTTGATCGGGGTGCCGTAGTTCATCGCGGCCACGACATTCCCGTTGGCGTCATAGACGATCACGGCATCGCCCTTGCCCAGGCCGATCGGATTGGCCGGGTCGTTGTTGACGTTCAGCATCGCAACGACCGGCACCGTGCCTGCAAGACCCCAGGTCGTGCGGAACACGTTCTCGTCCGTTCCCGGCACACCCGGAACGACGACCAGCCGTGCGCCCGGCGCGAGGATCGTGCCGGCCACGAATGCGGCGCTGTTGTTGGCATCGTTGACGTCGGCATGGTTGTCGCCCCACTTCCAGCCGGTCAGATCGATGGCGGCACTGCCGTAGTTGTAGAGCTCGAAGAAGTCCTGGCCACCGTCGGCGTTCGAGTTCACTTCCGTGACCAGAACGGTCGGTGCCGGCGAACCAGCGGCTGCGGTGGTGAAGCTCTTCGTCGTGCCGGCGAAGGCGTTGCCATACAGGTCGGTGATCACGCCGCTGGCCACCTGCACGGTGTAGCGGGAGTTGGCCTGCAAGGGCGTCGTCAGCGTGATGCTCACCCGGCCGCCGTTGAACTTGACTTGGGTCGTATCGTCGATCGAGACGTTGCGCGTATCCGAGCCATTGCTGATGACGATGTTGCCGGCACCCGCCTGCACGATCTCGCTGAACGTCAGCGTGACGTGACTGCCGGTGATGCCGGTCGCGCCGTCGACGGGCGCAGTGCTGGTCAACGTCGGAGCAGTCTGGTCCACCGTACCGATCGTCGTGAACGAGAGCGTCGATGCGTCGCCGACTGCAGCGGTGTCGCTGCCTGCTGCGGTCTTGATCGCGCCTGCTTGGTACGTGATGCTGTAGCTGGTGTTGGCCACCATGAAGAACTTCGGATGGATCTTCATGACGCTGCCGCTGAAGCTCACCTGCGAGTTGTCGCTCACCGGAATGGCACGCGTATCGCCGGCGCCATTGCTGAGAACGAGGTTGCCGGAGCCCGCCTTCACCGATTGATTGAACGTCAGGTAGAGGTTGCTGCCGATGCCGACGTTCGATTTGCTCGTGGTCGGCTTGAAGATGGTCAGCCCCGGCAGGCTCGGGCCGGCAGCCTGCTCGCCGACGGCATAGATGGTGCCGTCCGGGCCCATCGTCACGCCCTCGTTCTGGGCGGTCGCACTCATGTAGAGGCTGCTCAGCAGCTTGCCGGTGCGATCGGTCTTGACGATCTTTCCGTCCGGCGCGCCGATGATGATGACGTTGTCGTAGTCCGGCGCGCTGCTCGGCACGATGTTCGAGAACGAGAACACGTCGTTGAATGCGGAGAGGCCCGTCTTGGCCGCATCGAACAGCACCGGCGGGTTGTCGGTCGTCGACAGGATGGGCGTGCCGTCCGACGCCGTCGCCGTACCGCCCGCGAAATCGATCGCCGCCTGGAAGATGTTGGTCGGCTGCGACTGGCGCACGGCGATATAGCCTGCCGTCCGGGTGTCGAAGGTGATGCCCTCGATGCCGACATTGCCGACTGTCGCGCCCAGCTTGACGGACTGCACGTCTGCCCTGCGAAGGGTTCCACCGGGGACATAGGTGAACAGGTCCACCTGACGCAGGCGCTCTTCCACCAGGACGAACTTGCCGCCACCGACATAGGTGATGCCTTCGGTGTCCACGAAGTCCCCGGCGTTGAGCGTCATGGAATCGAGAACATGACCGTCGCTTTTGGCAATCTGCACGACCGATGTGCCGCCGTCGCCGACGACGAACAACGAATCGGTGTCCTTGTCGTAGGTCACGCCCGATGCTTCGGCATTCAGCAGGTTCGTGCCGCTGGTCGCGTACTGCAGCGCGTAGCTGGCTGTCTGCGTGTAGTTGTTCAGGTCGTAGGTGCTCTGGGGATCGGTAAACGAGAGCACGGGCTTTCCGTCGACCGCGCCGCCGCTGCTGGTGCCAGTCGTGTTGGTGGTGCCGGTGCCACCGACGACGGCGCCGGTATTTCCGCCACCGCCACCACATGCGCCAAGGCTGGCCGCCAGGATCGAAGAAACAAGGATTGAGTGAATTCGGGTCGAGCGTGCGGTCTTCACAATGTGTAAGGGGTTGTGAGATTGACGAAGCCCGCGACGCTATCAGCCTCGTATTTCATCTCCGTGACGTGCCTGTGCGGCCCGCCACGGAGTCCCCCTTGCCTAGTTGGACGAGCCGCGCGGGTTGTCCAACTTCTGCATGGCCGATTCGACGGCCTTCTTCATGCTCAAGGTGTCGGCACCCTGGCTGGGCGGGAAGTCCTGCAGGCTCTTCAGATGGGCAGCGAGGAAGGGGCCGGCGGCCGTCGGTGCCCAGAGCTTCTGTGCAAGGAACTTGCGGCCGATGTAGCCCCATTCCTCCGAGTCCGGCGTCATCTTCTCCATGGGGTCCATGAGCAGGTTGACCACGTACGGAACACTCGGGTACTTCTTCTCGTCGAACCACGTTCCGTGGGGCTTGACGCCGATATGCATCTTCCACCCGTCCACCCGCACGGCCATCAGGTCGGTTTCGTCGTAGTAGAAGAATTCGCGTCGGGCGGACTTCTGGGTCTGGCCTGTCCAGAGCGGCAGGTTGTCGTATCCGTCGAGGTGGACCTTGTAGGTGCCGGCGCCCAGCTTCACGCCTTTGAGCAGGTCATCCTTGAGATTGGGTAGCCCGCACGCCGCTGCGAGCGTGACGTAGAGATCCTCGTGACTCTGGACGCCGTTGGAGGTGCTGCCCGGCTGGATCCTGCCCGGCCATTTCACGATCATCGGCACGCGCACGCCGCCCTCCCATGTCGTGCCCTTCTCGCCGCGGAAGGGCGCATAGCCGCCGTCGGGCCAGTACATCAGCTCGTTGCCGTTGTCCGTGGTGTAGATCACGATGGTGTTCTTCGCGATGCCGAGGTCGTCCAGCTTCTTGAGCAGAAGGCCGACCTGTTCATCGTGTTCGATCATGCGCGCCCGCACGATGTCTTCCTCGGCGCGACCTTCATCCACCGCCTGCTGCACATACTTGTTCTGCGGGTGAGACCAGATGTGGATCGCAGTTGTGTTGAACCAGACGAAGAACGGCTTGTCGCCCTTGCCATTCTTGTCGAGCCACTTCAGGGTCTCGTCGGTCACCTCCGCGTCGATGGTCTCCATGCGCTTGCGCGTCAGGGGGCCGGTGTCTTCGATCTTCTGCTTTCCGATGCGGCCGAACTTCGGGTCGGTCGTCGCATCGTCCTTGTCGGTCGCCCAGCTATGCAGGACGCCGCGAGGGCCGTACTTCTTCTTGTATTCCGGGTTCTTCTGACCCGGGTAGTCCAGCTCCTCCGGTTCCTCTTCGGCATTGAGGTGGTAGAGGTTGCCGTACCACTCGTCGAAGCCGTGGACCGTGGGCAGGAACTCGTTCCTGTCGCCCAGGTGGTTCTTGCCGAACTGCGCCGTGGCGTAGCCCCGCGTCTTCAGCACTTCGGCCAGCGTGGGATCGGACTTCTGGACACCTCGCGCCGATCCGGGAATGCCCACGGTCGTCATCCCCGTGCGCACCGGCAGTTGGCCCATGAGGAACGCGGCGCGTCCCGCGGTGCAACTGGGTTGCCCGTAGTGATCGGTGAACAGCATGCCTTCTGCTGCGATGCGGTCGATGTTGGGCGTCCTGCCCATCATCCCGTGGGTATAGGCGCCGACGTTCCACATGCCGATGTCATCGCCGAAGATCACGAGGATGTTCGGTCTCCCTTCATCCCCGGCCGCCCAGACGGGCGCGGCGGCGACTGCGAGCAGGCACAGCGCGAGCACGCGATGGGCAATGCGAAACGGGTTGAAGCCAGTAAGGGACCGCATGAATGCGGACAAGAAAAGCCGGACCGAAAGGGTCGCCATGGTTTGCCTCCTCACCATTCAGAGTTCTGAAGCCGTCGAATCTTCCCCAACCGAGAGTGCGCGGCTATGCAGAAAACGAAAGTGGAAATCCGCTGGTCTTCGTCGTGCCCTGCGGCTAGCATGGCCGTGATCCATCCGGGGGGGGATTGGTCCATGGAGCCGTTGTCACGTCATCGTGTTTTCTCTACGGGCGATGTAGCCGCAGGCGAACAATTTGCCTGCCGGATCTGGGAGCGAAACAGGACCTCCATCAAGGAAGGTAGCTACGGCCTCCGCTGGAACCATCTGGCGGGCGACCGGGTCACGTTCTCCTACATCCAGCACGACTGCGTCGTGGACCTGAGGGCCCAGGGACCGCTCTCCGATCGATTCCGCTTCTTTCTGCATGACTTCGGAGCGATGGAGCACCTCACGCTCCGGAACCCCTCCGTCTCGAATTCGGACAACGTCGTGGTTCACAGCCCGGGCATGGATCTGCGCGCGAATCTCGGACCCGCCAGGTTCCTGCTCGTGAGCCTCGATGGCCACTTCGTGCGTTCGGCGATGGAACAGCGCTTTCGTCGACTGTCTCCCTATCGCGACTGGCTCGACGTGCTGCCGAAATCGCCTGCCCTGCAATCCCTTCGCGCGTTCACTTGCAGGATGGTTGCCGCACTCGATGCGCCTGAACCTGCCCTGCTCGATGCAGCGAGTGCGCGCGAGCACGCCGAGCGCGAGCTTCTGGGCCTGTTCACCGAATGCCTTGCCGAAGTCGCACCAGGCTCCGTTGGCCGCAACGAAAGCATCGGCTTCCTGCGTGTACGACGGGCCGAGGAGTGGATCGACGCCAACCTGGGTGAGGCGATCGGCGTCGAGGAGATGGCGGCGGCGGTCGGCGTTGGCGTGCGTTCGCTGCAAATGAGCTTCAGGCAGTCACGCGGCTACTCCCCGCAGGAATTCCTCTTGCGAAGACGCCTCGAGGTCGCGCGTCAGATGCTGACACGTGCGCGAGACGGGACCACCGTCACCGGGATTGCGACGACGCTTGGCTTCTTCGAGTTGGGCCGTTTCGCACAGCGGTACAAGCGCTGCTTCGGTGAAACGCCTTCCACGACTTTGGCGCGAAGCATCGACCTGTGATGGCAGCGCTTGCGCCGTTCAATACTCGACCAGCGAGCCCGGACGCAAGCAGGGGTTGCGGTCGGCGGTGCGTGCGCGACGCATGACGTCGCGGCCGATCACGGTCTTGTGGACCTCGCTCGATCCCTCTCCAATCTGGTTGAGCTTGGCGTCGCGGAAGAAGCGTTCGAGCGGAAAGTCCTGCAGGTAGCCGCGCCCGCCGGTCAGCTGGAGCGCGTCGGTCACGACCGCCATGCACAGGTCGGTCGCCTGGAGTTTCGCCATCGACGCGAAGATCGCCACGTCCGCATCCCTGGCGTCGTACTTCTCCGCGGCGAGCGCGACCAGTGCGCGGGTCGCTTCGATCTTCGTCACCATCTCCGCCAGCATCCACTGCGGCCCCTGGTGCTCGCCGAGTGCCTTGCCGAACAGCTTTCGATCCGACATGTAGGTGGCTGCGATCTCGATCGCGCCGATGGCGCGGCCCAGCGCCATGGCGGCATGCCCGATGCGGGCGCGGAGCAGCGCGTCCTGCGCAAGGTTGAAACCTTCGCCCTCGGCCCCGAGCAGGTGGCCGTGCGGCACCTCGACGTCGCGGAATTCGAGCGACGAGATCGGCACGCCGTGCCAGCCCAGCTTGCCGACTTCGGGGCTGATGGTGAAGTCGGCGGCTTTACGCGGCACCAGCACGGCGATGAAGACCGAAGGATCTTCCTCGGCGCGGCCGACCGTGACGAACCAGTCCGAGGTCGTTCCGCGCGTGATGAACTTCTTGCGTCCGTTGACCACGTACCGGCCGCCTTCGCGCCGGATGCGCGTCTGCAGGCCGCGCACGTCCGAGCCTGCATCGGGCTCCGTGAGTGCGAAGGCCGCCTGCAGCTCGCCGGTGCAAAGGCGCGGCAGCAGTTTGTCTTTCATCTCGGCGGACGCGCCAGCGACGATGGCGCGGCTGGAGAGATCGGTGCCGGTGATGAGCGACGCGGACGTGCTGCACACCCGTCCAAGCTCTTCGATGATGCGGATGCGCAGAGCCTGCCGCGCATCGCTGCCGCCGTACTCGCGCGGGAACGCGGTGCCGACGATGCCCTCGCGTGCGAGCAGGCGGAAGGTGTCCCACGCGAAGGTGTCGGTCTTTGCCACATCCGCGGCCGACGGGCCCAGGACTTCGGCAGCGAGGCCTCTGACGCGGTCGACGACGGCCCGTTCCTCGCTGTTCAGTTGGCGAAGAAAGTGGTCTCCGAAAAGGCGTACGGGTGGTTGGATGGATTTCATGAGCGGGTCTCCTGGGCTAGATGACTTTCTGCTCGCGCAGGCGCGCGAGTTCCTGGGGGCCGATGCCGAAGCGGGCATAGACGGTTTCGTTGTGTTCGCCGGGCGAGGGCCCGGTGCGGGGGATGGCAGGCTCGTGCCCCACGACGCGCGGCACGATGCACGGCCCGGGCACGGAGCCCAGCTCCGGATCGGCCATGCGCACGATCGCGCCGCGCTCGGCAAAGTGCGGATCGCTGCGGATGTCCTCGATCGAATAGACCTTGCTGAACGGGATGCCGCCCGCTTCGAGCTTGCCTGCGATGTCGGCGTAGTCGTGCGCGGCGAACCAGCGGCCCAGTGCGCCATCGAGTTCATCGAGGTTCTGCACACGCGCGGGATTGGTGGCAAAGCGCGGATCGGTGGCCCAGCCGGAAAGACCGACCACATCGCAGGTGCGCGCGAAGATGGCATTCGACGACGCCACCAGCGACAGCCACACGCCGTCGCGGCTGCGGTACATGTTGGACGGCGCGGTGTAGCTCGCGCGATTGCCCGACGGCCCGCGCACGTAGTCCATCTGCTCGTGCTCCACCGGCAGTGGGTCGAGCAGCCTGAAGAGCGCTTCGGTGGCCGCGAGGTCCACTTCGGTGCCGGGCGCATCGGGGTCGCCTCGCAGCCGCGCGACCTCCATCGCGATGGCGAAAGCGCAGAAGAGGCCCGCGATGTAGTCGCCGATCGGATAGTTGCTGTGCAGGGGCGGGCCGCCGGCTTCGCCCGTGAGGTTGGTGAAGCCGCTCATGGCTTCGAAGATCCGCGCGAAGCCGGGGCGCTCCCTGTACGGGCCCGTCTGCCCGAATCCCGTGAGGCGGATGACGATCAGGCGCGGATTGGCGCGATGCAGCGTCTCGGTGTCCAGGCCCCACCGGGCCATCGTGCCGGTGCGGAAGTTCTCCACCAGCACATCGAATTCCGGAAGCATCGACAGGAGGAGCTCGCGCCCCTTGGGCGTGCGAACGTCCAGCGTGATGCCCTGCTTGCCGCGGTTGGCGACCTTCCACCACAGTGGCACGCCGTCCTTCACCGGCTGAAGGCCGCGAAGCGCGTCGCTGCCGTCCGGCAGTTCCAGCTTGACGACATCGGCGCCGTGGTCCGCGCACAAGGTGGCGCCGAGCGGCGCGGCGAGGACCGTGGCCATGTCGAGGATGCGTACGCCATGCAGCGCACCTTGGGGCTTGTGAGTCGTCGGCACGGGTTGTTCCTTGGCAGCTTGCTTGTTGCTCGAGGCATGGTTTGTGGCAGATGCGGATCAGCACTACAACCACTGTTTCGATACGCGAAACTGCGAGCCGATTTCGTTGACGGGAACAGTGTGGAGAACGGAACATGAAGTCACGCAACACCGCACCACGCAGCATGAGCGCCATCGCACTTCCCGGCCTCGTCGATCCGCACGACCTTGCGGATGACAGGCAGTTCTCCATGAACCTCGCAAGAGGCATGGAGGTGCTGCGCGCCTTCACGGCCGACACGCCCGTGCTCGGGAATCGCGACATCTCCGACCGCACCGGTCTGCCCAAGGCCACGGTGTCGAGGCTGACCTACACGCTGACCCTGCTGGGCTACCTGTCGCGCGACATGGCGCTGCAGAAGTACCGCCTTGGCCCCGGCGTGCTCTCCCTGGGCCATCCGCTGCTTGCGAGCATGCAGGTGCGGCAACTTGCCAAGCCGATGATGGAAACGCTCGCGCGCAAGACCGGATGCACCGTGAACCTCGGCGTCCGCGATCGCGCGAGCGTGGTGTACGTCGACTCCGTGCGCGCCGACAGGGCCAATTCGCATCTGCCAGACATCGGGACGACGCGGCCGCTGCTGGCGAGTTCGATCGGCCGGGCGCTGATCCTCGCGTCGCCGCCGGCGGAATGCACCGCGATCGTCAACTACCTCAAGGTCCACGACCCCGGGCAGTTCGATGCGCACCGCGAGGCCTTCGAACACAACCGCAAGCTCTTCGCGAGCGAGGGCTACTGCATGGCGCTGGGCGAATGGCGCAAGGAGATCCATGCAGTCGCCCTGCCCATCGGACACCGACCCGGAGACCCCGCGCTCGCGATGAACTGCTCGCTCTACTCGCACCGCGCAGCGGAAGACAAGCTGGTCCGCGTGGTCGTGCCGCTGCTCAAGGATGCGGTGCGCGAGCTGGAAGAGGCCATGCGCATTCGCTAGCGGGCCACCCGATCCGACACCAATGAATGGAGACTTCATGACATCGTTCCGACCTCTTCTCGCCGCGCTCGGTAGCATCGCTTGCCTTGCCGCTGCAGGGCCCGCTGGTGCGCAGGGCACCTACCCCGACAAGCCGATCCGCATCATCGTTCCGTTCCCGGCGGGCGGCGTCGTCGACGGCGTCGCGCGCATCGTCGGACAGGGGCTGTCGTCGAAGTACGGCCAGCCGGTGATCGTCGAGAACAAGCCCGGCGCCGGCGGCGCGCTGGGCACCGGCGTGGTGGCGAAAGCACCGCCCGATGGCTACACACTGCTCATGGTGTCTCCGAGCCATGCAGTCGCGCCTTCGCTGCAGAAGGGCATCACGTGGGATCCCGTCAGGGACTTCCGCGGCGTGGCGGGTTTCGGTGTGATCCCGAACGTCATCGTGGTCCACCCGAGCGTGCCGGCCAAGAGCATGAAGGAGTTCATCGAGCTTGCGCGCAGCAGCAAGGAACCGATGACGTATGCGAGTTCGGGCATCGGCACGTCGTCGCATCTCACGGGCGAGCTTCTTGCGCAGTCCGCGAAGGTGGAGCTGGCGCATGTGCCGTACAAAGGGCAGCCTGACGCAACCAGCGACCTGCTGAGCGGGCGCGTCAACATGATGCCGATGTCGACTTCGCTTGCGCTGCCTTACATCAAGGCGGGCAAGCTGGTGGCGCTGGGCGTGACGACCGCGCGTCCCTCGTCTTTGCTGCCGCAGGCGCCTCCGATTGCCGATGCGGCCGGCCTGGCTGGGTTCGACGTGGGTACGTGGCTCGCGATGCTGGCGCCGGCGAAGGTGCCCGATGCGATCCTCAAGAAGCTGTCGGACGACGTGGCCGAAGTGTTGGCCAGGTCCGACGTGAAGCCGCGGATCGAAGCGCTGGGGCTCGAAGGCGACTTCAGGACCGGCCCGCAGGTCGACGCGCTCGTGAAGGAAGAAGTGGCCCGCTGGAGTCGCGTCGTCAAGCAGGCCGGCATCCGCGCCGAGTAGCGCGGATGCACAAGGCCGACGGTCAGCTCGGCATCTGCGAGATGCCCATCAGGACATAGTCGGTATCACCATTGAGTTCCGGCGTGGTGGAGTCCTTGCGGGTGTTCACCATGACGTACACGTACTTGGTGAATCCATCCACCGTGTACTTGAACGCCTTGGCGCGCCGCACGGCAAGCCCACCCGTCTCCTGCTTTTCGAGACCCGCTTCGGTGAAGGCTTGCGCGATGTTCATGTCGGGCGCATCGCTGGGTCCGCTGGTGGGCGTGAACACGAAGGAGCCGTCCAACAGGAACATGGAGGTGCCCGTGGCAGTGCAGTTCTCGTACTCGATGAAGTACTGGCCCTGCAGCTCGGTCGGATCGGTCACCGGAACCAGGTCTTCGGCCACGAAGACGTACTGGCTGCGTTGTGCGCCGCCGGTCCACGAGCACAGCTCGACGGCCCGGTTCTGATCCTTGCTCACGACGCCGACGTACGGGCCCAGTTCCACGCTGGTGAGATTGCCGTTCGAGTCGAGTCCGCCGGTGGCCCATGTCGCGCCGCGGTTCGGGTCCGGGATGGCCACTGCGTATTGGCCTGCCAGGGTCTTCGCCGCACCGACGCGGAATGCCGTGAGGTTCGGCGTGGTGAACGCCGTCGCCACATAGGACTCCTGCGTCAGGTCTTCTCCGGCGGCCGCATGCGCGGCGGCCTGCGCTTGCGTGAGGCCGGAGGCCTGCAGCGCGGCGCTGTAGCTTTCGAGGATGTCGTCGCCCGCGTCGCCCTTCTTTGCGCTGAACGCCGACGTCAGCGGATTGAAGCCATCAGGCAGGGACGGCTTGCCCGGGAGCGTGGAAAGCGTCGTCTTGAGCTTGGCCAGTGCGTCGGCCAGGGCGCTCGACGTGATCGCGCCGCTGAGGGTGCCGTTGGTCACAGCCGCGAACCAGGTTGCGGGATCCTGGTTGCCGAGGATGCCCACGATCAGGTCGGTGAGCGGCGTGATGTTCGCCGTGCCGGGTGCCGCCACCACGGAATGAATCCAGGTCGTCGTCGTGGTGGGCAGGGCGTTCGCGTAGAGCGATGTGTAGACGTTGTTGACCTGCACGAATTGCACGCGTGCGACGCATGGGTAGTCGGTGCTCTTGAACGTTGCCGTCCAGACGCCGTTGGCGTCAGTCGTCGCGGAGCCCGTCGCGCCCGAAGCGCACTTGAGTTCCACGGCGCTGCTGGCGATCGGAGAACCCGTTGCCGCCACGCCGGTCACGGTGGTGGAGTCGGTCTGCGTGGTGGTGGTCGGCGAGCTGGTCGCGACGGGCAGGGCGAAGCCGCCGTTGCCGCCGCCTCCGCATGCTGTGATTGCGGCCGCCGTCAGGGCGCTCAGCGCGAGCAGAGCCAAGCGCTTCTTGTTGTTTGCTTTCAATTCCAAGTCCTTTAGATCCTGTGAAGAATCCGCCCTGCCCGGCATGCCGAGGGGCGGCTTTCAGGCGCGCCATGCGACGCCTATCGGACTTATCGGCTGCTCGGAGCCCGGTTTTAGGGTGGGCGGCCCATTGGCCTCTACTCGACCGTCGCGCCGGACCGCTTCACGACGTCGGCCCACTTGACGCGTTCGGATTGGATGTACTTCGTGAGCTCCTCCGGCGTCGAGCCGATCGTCTTGACGCCGTCGGAGGCGAAGCGCTCGCGCAGGTCCTTGGATTGAAGCGCGGCCACCGAACCGTCATGCAGGCGCTTGACGATCTCCGGAGGCGTTCCGCGCGGCGCGAGCAGCGCATACCAGACACCGGACTCGTAGCCCGGCACGCCGGCCTCAGCAATGGTCGGAACATCCGGCAGTGCGGACGAGCGCTGGCTGGAGGTGACCGCAAGCACCCGGATCTTGCCGGCCTTGATCTGCGCACTGCCGGTGCCGTAGCTCACGAACATCGCTTGCACGTTGCCAGACAGCAGGTCGGTCAGCGCAGCGCCGCCGCCCTTGTACGGCACGTGGACCAGATCGATCCCGGCCATCGACTTGAGAAGCTCCATCGACAGGTGCAGGCCGCTGCCGTTACCCGTCGATGCATACGACATGCCACCGGGCTTGGACTTCGCGAGCTTGATGAACTCGTCCAGGTTCTTGACCGGCAGCGACGAGTTGACCGCGAGGAAATACGGTGCCGAACCGAGGAGCGTGATCGGAACGAAATCGTTGAGCGCATCGTAGTGCAGCTTCGGATACAGGGCCTGGTTGATGGCAAGTTGCGAGGTGAGAGCGAGCACCACTGCGTAGCCGTCGGCCGGCGACTGCGCCACGTACTCCATGCCGATGTTGCCGCCCGCGCCGCCCCGGTTGTCGATGTAGAACGAACCGCCGAGCTGCTTTCCGAGTTCCTGCGAGAGCGGGCGGCCCACCACATCGCCGCCACCGCCCGGCGAGTAGGGCACGACGATGCGCACCGGCTTGTCCGGGTAGGACGCGGCCATGGCCGACAAGGAAACGGCCAGGGCCGCGAACAGCGAGAGAAGTCTCTTCATGATGTTGTCTCCGGGTTCGAAACGATGGGGAAAGATGCGGTTGCGCCGTCCGCGATCGCCGCGACGGCGGCATCGAGTTGCGCCTCGGCGAGTGACAGGTGCGCGCGGCGCGAGTGCGTCCAGGAAAGATCGGTCGCGAGTTCTTCGCGCTGCCGGGCAAGCATCCGATCCACCTCCGCGATCTGTGGGCCACCGGCTCCCCTGCGGCCGAACACCATGTACTCGGGGCTCGTGACCTCGGAGAAGGCTTGCGCGTCCAGTGGAAAGGCCTGCGATGCCATGGCTTCGTAGATGCGCGCGGCTTCGCGATAGGGGATGTCGCGCAGGGCGAGATGGCGCGAGCGGCCGTAGTCGGTCAGTGCCGACGCGAAATGATGGCCGATGCGGAAGGGGACGTCCGCGCGCTGCAGCAATGCGTCGGCGATCTCCGTCGCCGTCGAATAGTCGGCATGGACTTCGGCGAGCGCGCGTTCCTTGTCGACGACGAGGCCGCCGAGAACCTTGCGCAAGAGCTCGAACAGGGCAAGCGCGCGGGCGCTCGGCACGGGGTCGTAGGCGCGGTAGTCGAACATCCCGCTGCGGACGTTGTGCGCCAGCAGCGAGACGGCCTGCATGTCGCCGAGGAGCATGCTGCTCTGCACGCGCAGTTGCTCCAGGGCAGCCGGATTGCGCTTCTGCGGCATGATGCTGCTGACCCCCACGAGCTCGCCTCGCTGCAGGGTCATCCACGGTTCGGGCGCCGCGTATTGCGCGTGAAGATCCTGCGCGAACTGCCCGATCTGCACGGCTGCAATGCCGAGTGCGGTCGCCACCTCCAGACTGGTGTCGACCGGCGCGAAATGGTTCGCGTCGTAGGCGTTCTCAACCAAGCCGTCGAAGCCCAGCAGCCATGCGAGACGGTCGCGGTCGAGTGCGAAGCTCGATGTCGTCAGCGCGGCCGATCCCAGCGGGCCCTGGTTCACGTGCTGGTACGCAGCGCGCAGGCGGGAGGTGCTGCGCGTCAGCGCGCCATCCATGGCCAGCAGGTAGTGAGCGAAGGTCGTCGGCTGCGCCTGCACGCCATGCGTGTAAGCCGGCACGATGGTGCGCGTGTGCTGCGCGGCAAGAAAAAGTAGCGCCTCCCGGGCCTGCACGAGCGCATCGCATTCGTCCAGCAAGCCCGCACGGAGATTCATGCGCGCGATGGTTGCCGAGATGTCCTGCCGGCTGCGTCCGCAATGCAATCGCGAGGCATCGGCGCCCACGATGGCGAGCAGCTTGGGTTCGTAGTCGAGGTAGTCGGCGGACCATTGCCGCGGCTTGTCGCGCTCGGCTCGGATCAACGTGAGGACGCCGGCTGCGATCCGGCTGGCGACATCCGGCGACACGATGCGCGCCTCGGCCAGCGCGACGATCGAAGCCTTGTTGATCTGGTCGAGGTATTCGACGGAGCGCCCGCCGCCGCGGAAATCCGCGTTCACGTCGTGGGGCTCGGCGGTGGGTTGGAGGTTTTTCATGGGAGCGATGCCTTGATGACCGCAATTCTTCGCCTTGCGGATCATTGTGTGAAATGAATATTTGGTCGATCATCATTCCTTCAAAGGAATAGTGGAGAAGACCTTGCCAATCACCTTCCAGCAACTCCAGTGCGTGCGCCAGGTGGTCGAAAGCGGCTTCAGCGTGTCGCGCGCCGCCGAATCGCTGCATACGACGCAGCCCGGCGTCAGCAAGATGATTCGTCTGCTCGAAAAGGAGATCGGCGTCGAGTTGTTCACCCGGGCCGGCAACCGCCTGACGGGATTGACCGAGCCCGGCAAGGAAGCGCTTTCGCTGTGCGCGCGGGTGCTTCAGGATGCGCAGGCGCTCAGGCGTCTGAAGCAGGACTCGCCCGCCGAAAGCGAAGGCACCTTGCGCGTGGGGACCACGCACATCCACGCGCGCTATTCGCTGATCGAGGTGACGCGCCGATTCCTCGCCGTCTATCCGCAGGTGAAGCTCGAGTTCACGATCGGCCCGCCGTCGCAGATCCTGGCGGGCGTGACGGCGGGCACCATCGACATCGGCCTTTGCACGCTGCCGGATACCGTGCCTAAGGGCGTTGTCTCGGTGAAGGCCTATGACATCGACCGGTGCCTGATCGTGCCGCCGCGCCATCCGCTGTTGAAGATGGCGAAGACGGGGAGGGTGACGATGGAGCAGATCGCGCGATGGCCGCTCATCACCTACGACAGCAGCTTTACATCCGGCTCAGTGGTGCAGGGTGAGTTCCGCAGGCATGGCATCACGCCGTGGGTCGTGATGCGGGCCATGGACGCCAGCATCATCAAGGCCTACGTCGCGGCCGGCGTCGGTGTCGCCGTGCTGCAGAAGATGGCGTTCAGCGCAAGATTGGACAAGGACCTGCGCGCCATCCCCGTCGACCATCTGTTTCCATCGTCGAGCGCGATGATCAGCCTGCGGCGGGACCACCTGCTGAAGAAGTTCGCGTTCGACTTCATCCAGATGGTTGCGCCCGAATGGTCGCGGGAGGCGATCGACGCCCAGCTTCAGTGAAGTCAGATGTCGAGCACCAGCCGCGCCGAGAGGCTGCCGGAGCAGCAGACCATCATGGCCTGATTGGCCGCCTTCTCCTCGTGGGTGAGGTAGTCGTCGCGGTGGTCGGGCGTGCCTTCGAGCACGGGCGTGCAGCAGGTGCCGCAAATTCCCTGGGAGCACGAGTACTGGACGGTCACGCCAGCGTCGAGCAGGGTGTCCAGAAGCGTTCTTCCGGCCTCCACGTTCAAGGTCTTGCCGCTGCGGGCCAGCCGCACTTCGTATCCGCCGTCGGTGGCCGCTTCCTGGCTGGCGCTGAAGCGCTCCAGATGCACCCGCTGCGACGGCAGGCCACTGCAGGCGCTGGTGAATGCGTCCAGCATGCCGTTCGGCCCGCAGCAGTACAGATGCGACCCTGCCGGGGCTTCGCGCACGATGGCGGCGATGTCCGGGCGTGCCATGTTCTCGCTGGTGCAGTGCAGGTTCACCGCCGTACCGCTGCGGTCCAGCGCGTTGAGTTCCTGGAGGTAGGCGGCGCGTTGTCGCGAGCGCACGGCGTAGTGCAGGCGCCAGGCGCGGCCCAGCGTGTTCAGGCGCGCGGCCATGGCCATGAACGGCGTGATGCCGATCCCGCCGGCAATGAAGATCGAAAGCGGCGCGTCTTCGTACAGAGGGAAGTCATTGACCGGTACGCTGCTCGCGAAACCATCGCCCGGCCGCGGCGTGCTGTGCATCCAGGCCGAACCGCCGCGGCTCTCCGCCGCGCGGTCCACCGCAATCACGTAGCGATGGCGCTCGCTCGGGTCGTTCACCAGTGAGTAGCTGCGCTGCAGGCCGCCGGGCAGTTGCAGGTCGATGTGCGCACCCGCAGTGAAGGCCGGCAGCGGCGCGCCGCCGGCGGAAACGAACTCGTACGAGACGATGCCTTCCGCTTCGCGACGAAGCTGGCGTAGCAGCAGTTGCGGCCCGCTCACGGCGTGTAGCCGAAGCCGGCGTCCAGCCGCGCGGTCATGTGCTCGGCGTGTTCCTGCCACGGCACTTCCGCGGGCAGCGTGAGCGAGACGGCGCGCACCATGTATGTCGATGGGTCGGCCACACCCTGCGGCTCGGTGCCGCTGGCCTGCATGTTGCGCACCGTGTCCAGCAGCAGGCGGCGCGTCATCGCGACGCCGGTGTCGCTGATGCCGAGATGTTCCTTGCTGCGGTCATAGATCGCGGCCACGCCCGACTGGCAGGCCGCATCCTGCACCCACAGGCCCGGCAGGCCGGAGAACCACGTCTTGGTCTGCGCGTCGTAGTTGAAGAGATAGCCGTTCTGCCGGTTGTACTTGGTCCAGTACTTGGCGAAAGGTTCGGTCGCCGGTCGCGGCTCGAAGGCGTCCTGGCTGGCATGGCCGGTCTCGCGGCCCGCGTGGCCCTTCTCGAACAGCGCGCGCGACTTGTCGTAGAGCTTCTCCGAGGGGTGGTAGGAGAACATGATGCACAGCGAGTTGTAGTCGTCGATCGGCACCCACGCGTGACCCGACAGCTCAGGGTATTGCGACTGCGGCGGCACCAACGTCCAGAAGGGCAGGAGGAACTGGTTCACCCGCCAGTAGTTGGTCTCGTCGTCGAGCTTGCGGCGCGAGGCGATGCTCATGCCGAAGGGCTGGCGCTGGCATTGGAAGGTGGGCCGCAGGTCGCGCTTGGCGATCCAGTCGCTGATGGCGCCCTGTGCATCGATACGGCCGTGCAGGATCGGCGCGTGGGCGGAGTCGATCTCGCCTTCCACCGCCTGCAGCCAGTTGCATTCCTGCACGCGGAAGCTCACGTGAACGCGCTCGGCAGGCACGAGGTTCCATTCCACGTCGGGCAGCGGCGGCGGATTGTCCTGCTGCGGGCCCATGTAGGCCCAGGCGATGCCGTTTCGTTCGCGGCAGGCGTAGGCCTTGAGACGGACCTTGTCCTTCAGCCGGCTCTCTGGCAGTTCGGCCGGCATGTCCTGCACATGGCCGTCGGTGCCGAACTTCCAGCCGTGGTAGACGCACCGAAGGCCGCAATCTTCGTTGCGGCCGAAAACCAGCGGCGCACCGCGGTGCGGACAGGCGTGGTCCACGAGGCCGAGCCTGCCTTCGCTGTCGCGGAAAGCGATGAGGTCTTCGCCCAGCAGCCGTACCCGTTGCGGCATGCCGCCTGCAGGCAGGTCGCTGGTGGGCAGGAAAGGAATCCAGTACAGGCGCATCAGGCTGCCCATGGCGGTGCCTGGGCCGACGCGCACGAGCGTTTCGTTGTCTTCAGGGGAGAGCATGGGGGGCTCCGTGAAATGAGGTTGGATTGGATTATTGGTTAAACCATTCTAATCTCGAACTCGAAGAAGCGAAAGATGGAACGAAGCATTGCGACTCGGGGTATTACCGGGGAATGATCCATTGGTCTGTCCATTATGCTTTTGAGCAGATCTTTCGTTTCCTCAGGAGTCCTGACATGCCCACGACACGCTGCGGCCGTCGCACCGCGCTTTTCCGGATCGCGGCGGGTGCCGCCGCCCTCGCCGTTTCCCCCGATCGCCTGTTCGCGCAGGGAACCTGGCCGGATCGGCCCATCACGCTGATCACCCCCTTCGGCGGTGCCGTCGACATCCTGGCGCGCCTGATCGCCGCCGACCTCACCGGCCGGCTGGGGCAGACCGTGATCGTGGAGCAGAAGATCGGCGGCTCGGGAACCATCGGCATGGCGGCGGTGGCCCGCGCGCGTCCCGACGGCTACACGATCGGCATGGGCACGACCACGTCGCTGACTTCCGCGCCGCACCTCATCAAGAACCCGGGCTACGACGTCGAGAAGTCCTTCACCTACCTCGGCCTGATCCAGACATCGCGCCAGGTCCTGACGGTGTCGCCCAAGCTTGGCGTGGACACGCTGCAGGATTTCATCGCACTGGCCAAGGCCAAGCCCGGCACGCTCAACTTCGGATCGAGCGGGGTGGGCAACAGCATTCACCTGGCGGTGGAGCAGTTCAACGCGGCCGTCGGCATCAAGGCGGTGCACGTGCCTTTCAAGACGGGCAACGAGACCGACACGGCCATGATTGCCGGCGAAGTGCAGTACACGATTGCTTCGCTTGCCACTTCGCTGCCGCTCATCCAGGCCGGGCGCATCAAGGCGCTGGCGGTGACGGGCGAGGGCCGTGATCCGGCTTTGCCGAACGTGCCCAATCTGAGTGAATCCGGCCTGCCGGTGCGGATTCCGGATCAACTCTTCGGCATGGTCGGGCCGGCCAACATGCCGGCTCCGGTGACGCCGAAGCTTTTGAAGGCCGTCGCGGACATGCAGGCCGATCCCGCGTTCCAGGAGTCCGTGCGCCGCACCGGCGGCGTGCCTTCGCTGGTGCATGGCGAGGCCTTCCGCAAGCTGGCGCTGAGCGACAGCCAGACATGGGGCGATCTCATCAAGCGACTGGGCATCACGCTCAGCAGCTGAGGCGCCCGCATGCAAGAGAAGAAGACGGCGCTGATCGCTGGCGCGAGCGGCATCGTGGGGCGCGGCATTGCCGAGCGCCTGGTCCGTGATGGCTGGCGCGTGCTGTGCGCGAGCCGCTCCGGTGGCGGCAACTTGCCGGGTACGGAAGGTGTGGCGGTGGACCTTCTGGATGCCGAGGCTTGCGCGAGGGCCATGGCGCCGCACACCGGCATCACGCATGTGTTCCATGCGGCCTTTCAACCGGCGCCCAGTCGAGCTGCCGAAGTGGCACCCAACCTGGCGATGCTGCGCAATGTGGTCGAGGCGGTGCAGCAGGCCTCGCCGGCATTGCGTAAGGTGGTGCTGGTCACGGGCGCAAAGTTCTACGGCATCCAGTGGGGCGAGAGCCCGACGCCTTGCCGCGAGAGCGACCCGAGACAACTGCCGCCGAACTTCTACTACGACCAGGAGGACTGGTTGCGCGAAGCGAGTCGCAGCGCGCGCTGGCGCTGGGTCAACCTGATTCCGCCCTTCGTCTCCGGCTATGCAGTGGGCAATCCGATGAACCTGGTGCTGGGCATCGGGCTCTATGCCGCGGTGTGCAAGGAGCTTGGCATTCCACTGCGCTTTCCCGGCAGTGTGGGCGCCTACGAGGCTCTGCACCAGATCGCGGACGCGCGGCAGATCGGCGCCGCGGCGGCGTGGGCCGCGGACGCGCCGGCAGCCGAGGATGAGGTCTTCAACATCACCAACGGCGATCCGGCGCGCTGGCGTCATACGTGGCCTGGGCTCGCGGAAGCGCTCGGGATGGCCTTCGCCGAGCCGAAGACGCTGCCTCTCGCGGACCTCATGCCGGCGCAGCAAGCAGTGTGGGATCGCATCGCGTGCCGGCATGGCCTGCGGACGATCGACATTGGCAAGATCGTCGACTGGCGATGGATGGACTACATGCTGCGCCAGTCGCACGACATCGTGCTGGCGACGGCGAAGATCCGGCGGGCCGGCTTCCACGACTGCATCGAGACCGATGCGACGCTGGTGCAGCGCCTGCGCGAACTGCAGGCCAGCGAGGTGTTGCCGGCATGAGCGGCAATCCACGTCGCCGCGAAGTCCGCGCGCTCACGCTGGGCTTTCTTTCTCTCGGTGCCAATGCGGCGGCGCTGGATGTGCTCTCGGCAGCAGCCGAAGCAGGCTTCGGCGCTGTGGGCTTGCGTGTCAGCGGTCGCAATCCCGGGGATCCGTGGCCGCAGCCGAATGCCGAGGGCGATGGCTTCGAGCAGATACGCGCGCGAGCCGAGGCGCTCTCGATCCGCATCTCCAGCATCTCCGGCTACTACCTGTCGGAGAAGACGAGCCTGTCGCACCTGCTCGCCAACGTGGAAGCCGCACGCCGCGTCGGTGCACCGCTGATCTCGCAGGGCTGCTTCGAGCCTGATCTGCCGCGCGTGGCGGAACTGCTGCGCGACTACGCGCGCGCGGCGGCCGATGCTGGCGTGCGCATTGCGCTCGAGTTCATGCCCATGAGCTCGCTCAAGACGATTGCCGATGCGCAGCGCGTGATTGCCGACAGCGGTGCGCGCAATGTGGGCCTGCTGATCGACTCGCTCCATCTCGCGCGTTCCGGCGCAGGCAGCGCGGACGTGCGTGCGCTCGACGCCCGATGCATCTATCTCACGCAACTCTGTGACGCGCCCGCCGTGCGGGCGGCTGAAACGACCCTGTTCGACGAAGCGATGTCGGGCCGCATGTACCTGGGCGATGGCGGCCTCGATCTGAAAGGGCTTGTGGAAGCCTTGTCGCCTGACGCGGAGATCGAGTTGGAAACGCCCATCATTGCCGACTCCGCGCTGCCAGGAGGCGAGCGCGCGCGACGCGCAGCGGAGAAGGCCTTGGCCTTCTTCGCATCGCACTTCGGCTGAGCGCGTCAACCTCGCGCGGACTTCAGGCCGCTGAAGGCCGGACGCTGCTTTCCAAGAATCGCTTCGACCTGCGCGGCCGGTTCCGGCGCCGCGAAAGCGGCGGCCTGGCTCGCAGCTTCCAGCGCGAAGGCACTCTGCCTGTCGCTGTCGAGCGAGGCATTCAGCATTGCCTTGGTAAGCGCGACTGCGGTCGGCGCGGCGCGGGCCATGCGTTCGGCCATGTCGCGCGCACGTGCTTCGAGCGCTTCGCTGGCGTGCACTTCCATCACGATGCCGAGTTCGCGAGCTTCGTCGACGCTGACATCGCGGGTGGAGAACACCAGCTCCTTCGCACGCTGGAGACCCACGACACGCGGCAGCAGATAGAGCGCGCCAAGGTCCGGGACGAGGCCTAGCCGCAAATGCGCCATGGCGAACTTCGCGCGCGGGCTGGCGATGATCATGTCCGCACACAACGCCAGCGCGAAGCCGGCACCGATCGCCGGACCGTCGATCGCGGCGATCACGGGGCAGCCCACGTTAAGTAGATCGTCGGTGAGGCGAAGCCCAGCGTTGATCCGCCGTTGCCAGTAGGCGGGCCCTGCATTCGCATGCTCCTGCAGCGCGTGGAGGTTGCCCCCGGCGCAGAAGGCGCCCGCGCCGCCGGTGAGGACGAGCACGCGCACGGCAGGGTCGTTGCGCACTTGCTCCAGCACCGTCATGAGGTCGGTGCGCAGCGGCACATCCAGCGGGTTGTGGATCTCAGGCCGGGTGAGGCGAATCCAGCCGACCGCGTTCTCCACAGAGAAGTCGAGCGTCTCCATCTGCACTGTGCTCAGGCCGGCTTGAACATCGGGACCATCGCGCCGCCGTCTGCCGGCTTGAAGGTCACCTCGACGCGTTGCCCGATCTTCAGATCGTCGAAATCACAGTCGACGATGTTGGTGAGCATGGTGATGCCTTCATCGAGCGCGACGTAGGCGATTGCGTAGGGAATGGGGCCGGCGCGTCGCGTGACGCTCACGCTGTAGATCGTGCCCAGTCCCGAGAGGCTGCACCACTCGGTGTCGCCCATGCAGAAGGGGCAGAGCGCGCGCGGATACCAGTGGACCTTGCCGCAACTGGTGCAACGCCGCGTGCAAAGAAGGCCTTCCTTGGCCTGCGTCCAGAAGTGCTCGGTGGCGGCGTCGACGGTCACGGGTGCCAGAGGGCGATCGGTGTAGGGAGTGGTCATCGCTTATTGCCTTTCCATGATCAGGGTGGCGCTGCCGTGGCGCGAGCCGAGCAGGCCGCCGGTGCCTTGCGCCAGAGCCAGGGTGCAATCGGGCACCTGAACCTTCGGGTGCGCTTCACCGCGCAACTGGCGCACGGCCTCGATCACCTTCGTGATGCCGCCGCGATTGGCCGGATGGTTGTTGCACAGGCCGCCGCCATCGGTATTGAAGGGCAGCTTGCCGACGCCCGAGATCAGGTTGCCGTCGGCCACGAAGCGACCGCCTTCACCCTTCTTGCAGAAGCCCAGGTCTTCCAGCTGCATCAGCACAGTGATGGTGAAGCTGTCGTAGATCGATGCGTACTGGATGTCGGCGGGGCTCACACCCGCTTCCTTGAACGCGATCGGTCCGGAGATCGCCGCGCCGGACCAGGTCAGGTCGACCTGCCCGCCGAGCTGGCCCTTGATGGTTTCGCCCGCGCCGAGGATGTTGATGACCGGGCGTTTCAGGCGCGCAGCGATCTCGGGCCGCACCACCACCAGCGCGCCACCGCCGTCGCTCACCACGCAGCAGTCCAGCTTGTGCAGTGGGTCGGAAATCATCGGGGAGGCCAGCACTTCTTCCACGGTCACCGGTTCGCGCAGCATCGCGTTCGGGTTGTGCTGCGCATGGGCAGCGGCTGCCACCTTGATCCACGCGAGCTGCTCGCTGGTGGTGCCGTACTCGTGCATGTGGCGGGCTGCTGCCAGCGCGTACATGTTGACGGTGACGGGGCTGTAGGGCATCTCCCAGGGCACGTCCGGCGTGTTGGCCGTGACGAGCCGGGGCGCGACGCCGCTCGATCCTTCGCTGCGCGGACGACCCGCGAGGGTCACCAGCGCGACATCGCACTTGCCGGCTGCAATGGCCTGCGCAGCATGCGACACGTGGATCAGGTACGCCGACCCGCCGGTGTCGGTGGTGTCTATATGGCGCAGCTTGGTCAGGCCCAGATAGTCGGCCATGTTGTTGGCACCCAGGCCGGGCGCATCGCCGGCGCAGAAATAGCCGTCGACGTCCTGCAGGGTGAGTCCGGCATCCGCCAACGCGCCGCGCGCGCATTCAGCGTGCAGTTGCGCCACTGTCTTGTCGGGGGCCTTGCGGGTCGGGTGTTCATAGGCGCCTGCGATGCAGGCCTTGCGTTTGATGGTCATGTGTTTGCTCCAGCCACTGTTCGCGAGTAGGATATCATTGGTTCAACCATCGAACAAGCAAACAAGGAGCATCAAAGTGGATCCCATCGTCAGCCTGCAAGGGCGCACCATCGTCGTCACCGGGGCCGGCCAGGGCATCGGCAAGGGCATTGTGGAACTGGCCATCGACCTCGGTGCCAACGTGGTGGCCGTCGACCTCAACGGTCAGACGCTCGACGCTGCGGTCTCTCCGCTGCCGCAGGCGCGCGTGCTTGCGGTGCAAGGCAGCGTGGCCGACCCGGCCGTGGCCGATCGCGCGGTTACCGAAGCGGTTGCCAAGTTTGGCGCTGTGCACGGCCTCGTCAACAACGCCGGCATCATCCGCCCCGCCATGATCGACAAGATGACCGACCAGCAATGGCAGGAGGTGATCGACGTGCACCTCACCGGTTCCTTCTACTGGATGCGTGCCACTGGCCGTCACATGGTCGAACGGGCCAAGGGTGGCGACAAGACGGGCGGCTCGATCGTCAACATCTCGTCCGACGCCGGTCGCAAGGGCTCGATCGGCCAGATCAACTACGCAGCGGCCAAGGCCGGCATGCTGGGCATGACGATGACCGCCGCACGCGAATGGGGCCGCTACAACATCCGCACCAACTCGATCTGCTTCGGCGTGGTCGAAACGCCGATGACCGAAGTCGTGCGTGGCGAGAAGTTCCGCGACGGCATGCTCGCCCAGATTCCGTTGGGTCGCTGGTCCACGCCGGGCGAGGTGGTGAAGAGCGTCTGCTTCCTGCTGTCGGATGGATCGAGCTACATCACGGGCCAGCATCTGGGCGTGAACGGCGGCTTCCACATCAGCCTCTGACATGACGGGCGACAGCGTCCTCCTGGAGCGCGCGGACGGCGTGGCCGTCCTCACGCTGAACCGGCCGTCGGCGAAGAACGCGATCGACATCCCGACCACCGACGCACTGGTGGCCTCCTTGCGCGCGCTGCGTGCTGACGACGACATCCGCGCCGTCGTGCTGACGGGTGCGGGCGGCGACTTCTGCGCGGGCGGCGACGTCAAGGGCATGGCCGATGGCGGCTCGCGGACTGTCGAGCAGCGCCGCGCGGGCATGGCCCGCTATGCCGAACTGGCGCGCGCGTTGGCGTCGCTGGACAAGCCGCTGATCGCCGCAGTCGATGGCGTCGCCTTCGGCGCGGGCCTCAGCATGGCGCTCTATGCGGACATCGTGCTGGTGAGCACGCGCGCGCGGCTGGCCATGGTGTTTCATCGCATCGGCCTCGTGCCCGATGTAGGTGCCTGGTACCAGTTGCCACGTGTGGTGGGATTGCAGCGTGCCAAGGAACTGATCTATTCGGCCCGCGAGTTCGGTGCCGACGAGGCAGTGCGCATGAACATCGCGCTCGAGGCTCTCGCGCCGGAGGCCCTGATGCCACGCGCAATGGAACTGGCCCGCAGTCTCGCGGGTGCATCGCCGACGGCATTCAGCCTCTCCAAGCGCGCGCTGGCCGCGACGCTGCAGAGCGATCTGGAGACCATGCTGGACATGGAAGCGTCCTCGCAGGCGATTGCCTCGTCCAGTGCGTACTTCCGCGAAGCGATCCGCCGCTTCGCTGCCAAGGAGCCGGCGCAGTTCCGCTGGCCGAACAAGGATTGAAAGCATGATCGACTACGAGAAGACCAAGGCCTGGCGTTCCGATCCGGTGCGCCACACCTACACCGAGCGCGACACCATCCTCTATGCCCTCGGCGTGGGTTTCGCGTCCGATCCGCTGGTGTTGGAAGAACTGCGCTTCGTCTACGAAAAGGAACTCCAGGCCGTGCCGACGATGGCCGCGGTCCTGGCATCGCCCGGCTTCTGGATGCGTGATCGCAAGGAGCTCGGCATCGACTACCTGAAGCTGGTGCACGGCGAACAGGGCGTGACGATCCATTCGCCGTTGCCCGCAGCCGGCACGCTGATCGGCCAGAGCCGCGTCACCCGCATCGTCGACAAGGGCGAGGGCAAGGGCGCGACGATGCATGTGGAGAAGACCCTCACCGACGAGGCGAGCGGCCAGCATGTCGCCACGTCCGAGATGGTGCTCTTCCTGCGCGGCGATGGTGGGTTCTCGAAGAACGGCGGTGGCGACGAGCCCGCACCTGCTGCACCTGCGACACCCGACGCGGCGCCGGACGTGACGATCGAGCTGCCGACCCGCGCGGATGCCGCCGTGCTGTACCGCCTCTCGGGCGACATCAATCCGCTGCACATCGATCCTGCAGTTGCTACCAAGGCCGGCTTTCCCCGACCGATCCTGCATGGCCTCGCCACCTATGGCAACGCATGCCGCGGCATCCTGGCAAAGTTCTGTGGGCACGATGCCTCGCGCATGAAGTCGATCCGCGCGCGGTTGACCTCGCCGGTCTATCCCGGCGAAACGCTGGTGCTTGATTGCTGGCAACTGGGCTCGGAGGAGATCGCCTTCCGTGCCAGCGTGAAGGAGCGCGGCGTGCAGGTGCTGGCCAACGGACGCGCTGTCCTGGGGGCTTGATGACGGGGCTGGTCGCGGCCAGCGTGCCGAACCTGCGCGACCTGGGTGGCATCGCCACCGCGTCGGGCCATGTCATTGCACCCGGGCGACTCTGGCGTTCCAGTCATTTCGGTTCGGTCTCGGACGACGAACTGGACGCGCTGCGCGCCATTGGACTGCAGTCGGTGATCGATCTGCGCGGCGCGGACGAGCGGACGCGCGCGCCGTCGCGCCTGCCGCAATTCGGGATCCGCGAGCTGCATCTGCCGATCGAGCCGCGCGCGATGGGCGCGCTGCGCGAACTGCGTGAGGCGGGTGAACCCGACAAGTCCGCGCTGGCCGCCATCATGTTCGAGGTCTATCGGCGCTTCGTGAACGAACACACGCCTGTCTTCGCCTCGCTCCTGCGGCTGGTCGCCGATGAGGCGACGCCGCTCCCGTTGGTGATTCACTGCACCGCCGGAAAGGACCGCACCGGCTGGGCTGCGGCGTTGCTGCTGCTTGCGCTTGGGGTGCCGCGCGAAACCGTGCTCGACGACTTTCTGGCGAGCAACGGGCGCTGGTCCATGCAGGGTGTATCGGCCGATTGGGCACTGCTGGCGACGGTGCACGCCGACTATCTGCAGTGCGCGTTCGATGACATCGACAAGCGCTGGGGCTCGTTCGACGCGTACCTGGAAGGGCCGCTCGGTCTCGATCAGCAAGCGCGCGAACGATTGAGCGCGCGCCTGCTGGTCAGGCGCTGAGGACTAGAGTTTCACGCGCCCGGCATCGACGAGCTTCTGCGTGAGTGCGAGCTGGTCCTTCATGAAGCGCTGCGTCTTGTCGGGGCTCCACGGTGCCGGCTCGAAGCCCAGCTCCAGCAGCTTCGCGCGCACATCCGGCATCACGAGGATGCGGCCCAACTCCGCGTTGAGCTTGTCCACGATCGCCTTCGGCGTCTTGGCCGGCACGAAGGCGGCGCCCCAGCCCGGCATGTCGACTTCCGGATAGCCGAGCTCGGCGAAGGTCGGCACGTCGGGATACGCAGGAAAGCGCGTGGCGCTGGCAACGGCGAGCGGCTTGATCTTGCCGGGGTAGCGGTTCACGCCGCCGACCGACGCCACTGCCGCGTCGATCTGTCCGCCGATCAGGTCCTGCAACGCGGGCGTCTCGCCCTTGTACGGCACATGCACGGTGTCGATGCCGGCCGCCATGTTGAACAACTCGCCGACGAAGTGACCACCCGAGCCTGGACCATAGGAGCCATATGAAAGCTTGCCGGGCCGTGTCTTGGCGAGCGCCACGTATTGCTTGAGCGTCGAGGCAGGCAGGCTCTCGCGAACGCCGAGTGCGATCGGCGTGAGCGCCAGCATGCCGACCGGCTGCAGGTCTTCGAGCCGATAGCCCGGCTTCGGCATCAGCACCGTGTTGCTGAGGAGCGCGCTGTAGCCGATCAACACCGTGTATCCGTCGGCCGGTGCCTGCGACACCGTGGCTGCGGCGATGGCGCCACTCGCACCAGACCGGGATTCGACGATGCAGGGCTGGCCCCATGCATCGGTCAGCTTCTGGCCAATGATCCGCATCATGGTGTCGTGGCCTCCGCCCGCCGGCGTAGGAATCACGAACTTGATGACCTGTGAAGGGAAGGGCTGCGTCTGCGCCTGCGCGAGCGGCAGCACGCCCGCACCGAGCGAGCCCAGGGCTGCAGCAAGCGTCTGGCGTCGAGTGAACTTCATTGCGATGTCTCCTTGTGTGATGGATTCGGGTGCTATACGATTCGTCGAAATCATTGGTTCAACCATAGATTAAACGACAAAGTGAACAATTCATCCACCCCAACATTCACGACAGCAAGTGCGTTCGACCCGGCGCAGACGAGCGCGCTCGATGCGTTGATTCGCCGGGAGATCGGCGCCTTCGACGGCGCTCTGCGGGTACGGCAGGTGGAAGGCGGGCAGTCCAACCCCACTTTCATCGTCGATGCAGGCACGCGGCGGCTCGTGCTGCGACGCAAGCCGCCAGGCGTGCTGCTGCCTTCGGCGCATGCGGTGGAGCGCGAATTCCGCGTGCTGCGCGCGCTCGAGGGATCGGACGTGCCGGTGCCGCGCGCACGCGTGCTGTGCGAAGACCCGGCGGTGCTGGGCAGCACGTTCTACCTGATGGACTTCGTCGAAGGGCGCATCCTCACCGACCAGACCTTGCCCGGCATGGCTGCGGCCGAGCGTCGCGCCCACTACGCCGAGATGGCTCGCGTGATGGCGGCGCTTCACTCGGTGGATTGGCGTTCACGCGGCCTTGGCGACTATGGCCGCGAAGGCAGATATGTCGAGCGCCAGCTGGACCGCTGGACACGCCAGTACCGCGCGAGCGAGACCAGCCGCATCGATGCAATGGAGCGCCTGATCGAATGGCTGCCCGTGCATGTGCCGCCGCAGGAAAGCACATCGCTCGTGCACGGCGACTTCCGGCTCGACAACCTCGTGTTCCATCCGACCGAGCCGCGCATCGTTGCCGTGCTCGACTGGGAGCTCTCCACCTTGGGCGATCCGCTGGTGGACTTTGCGTATCACTGCCTCGCGTGGCGCCTGCAGCTCGGAACGCATCGCACGCTCGCGGGACTCGACCTCTTGCCGGAAGGCATTCCGACCGAAGCGCAGCACGTGGCCGACTACTGCCGCGCAAGCGGTCGCAGCGATGCGCGCATTGCGCACTGGCACTACCACCTCGCATTCAACATGTTCCGCCTTGCCGCTATCCAGCAGGGTGTCGCCCGTCGCGCGCTGGACGGCAACGCGGCCAACAGCCGGGCCGCCGCTGTGGCTGCGCGCGTTCAAGCCACCGCGGAAGCCGGTTGGGCGGCAACGAAGGAGTCTTGATGACGAGCAACCTGCCATCCTCGATGCGCGCATGGCGCGTCGAGGAAATCAGCGACCGCGGCGAGATGCATCTTCGCGACGTGGAGGTGCCCCAGCCCGCCCCCGATCAATACCTCGTCCGCGTCGAGGCCGCGGGCCTCGCCTTCGGCGACACGTTGATCGTGCGCGGCAAGTACCAGATCAAGCCATCGCTGCCCTTCACACCCGGCTCCGAAGTGCTGGGCACCATCGTGGCGGGTGAGGGCGGCGATCTACCGGTCGGCACGCGCGTCGCGAGCTCTTCGCGGCAGGGCGGCTTCGCGCAGTACGCGCTGGTGCCGCGCAGCGAAGCCATCGCGATCCCGCAGGACATCGACCCGGGCGATGCGCTCGCACTGCGCAGCAACTATCCGACGTCGCTGTTCGCGCTGCGCATGGCCGGGCGTCTGCAGCCTGGCGAGACACTGCTCGTGCATGCCGCTGCAGGTGGCGTCGGCAGCGCGGCGCTGCAACTCGGCAAGTTGATGGGCGCACGTGTGATCGCTACTGCGGGTGGACCGGAGAAGGTGCAAGCCTGTCTTGATGCGGGCGCCGATGCCGCGCTGGACTACCGCGATCCCGATTGGGTCGATGCGTTTCGCAAGGTCGCGCCCGGTGGCGCCGACGTGATCTACGACCCCGTGGGCGGGGAGATCGGTGCGCAGAGCCTTCGCTGCCTTGCCTTCGGCGCACGCTACCTCGTCATCGGCTTTGCGGCCGGCACGCTGACGCAACTGCCGGCGAACCGGCTGCTGCTTCACAACGCCAGTGCGATCGGCGTGCTGTGGGGCGAGGTGCGCAAGCGCGACATCGCGCTCGCCGCGCAGCTCACGCGCGAGGTCTATGACTGGCATGCCGAACGCCGCCTCCGGCTTATGCCCGGTCCTGCGTTCGACTTCAACGAGGCACAGACGGCGCTGGCCGCGCTCGAAGGCCGCTCCACAGTCGGAAAGGCGTGGCTTCGCGTTCCGCACTAGCGGCGCCTCTCGGTACTTACCCCGATTCAATGGCCGTCGATTCAATACTTTAATGGTAGAACCATTAAGGAGACAAGCGTGATGCGCAGCATTCTTTCTTCCGCGATGCGCGGCCTCGTCGGCGCAGGTGTTCTTGCCGGGCTTCTCACGGGGGCGCCCGCGCTCGCGCAAGAGGTCAAGATCGGCGTGCTCTATCCGATCAAGACCATGCTCGGCCAGCAGGGCCGCAACGGCTCGGAGATCGCCGCCGACATGATCAACGCCAGCGGCGGCGTGCTGAACGGCCGACAGCTCAAGCTGGTGGTGTACGACGACAACTACCAGCCCGCCGATGCCGTGGCTGCGGCGCGCAAGCTGCTCAGCGAAGACAAGGTGCCGGTCATCGTCGGTGCGATCAACACCGCGGTGTCGCTCGGCGTGACGCAGGTCGCGCAGCAGAGCGGCGCGATGTTCCTCGCCGCCGTGACGAAGGCGCCGCAGGTCACCGAGTACGACCGCGCTTTCCGTTTCAATCCGCTGGTGTCCACCGACGGCGAGGTCTTCAACCAGTACCTCAAGGACAAGGTGAAACCGCAGCGCATGGCCGTGGTGGTGGAGAACGGCGACTACGGCCGCTCGATCATCGCGAGCATGAAGAGCAGCTTCGGCAACGCGGTCGTCGCGACAGAGCTGTACGAGATCCTGAAGCAGACGGACTTCAGCACGGTTGCCGCGCGCGTGAAGGCGGCCAACCCCGATGTGGTGTGCATGGCTTTCTCCGCGCCGGAGCAGGGCGGCAGCCTGCTGCGTACGCTGGCCGAAGCGGGCGTCAACGCCAAGCGGTGCATCCTGCCCGGGTCGGTGACGCCTGCGCTGCTGCAGGTGGCCGGGCCGGCGGCCGAGGGCGCGTTCACGCTCGACATCTGGGCGCCGACGATGAGCACCGAGACCAACCGCAAGTTCGTTGATGCCTACCAGGCCAAGTACAAGGCGATGCCTGGCAAGGTGGACTTCCTCGGCTTCGAGAGCATGTGGATCCTCGGCCAGGCCATTCGCAAGGCCGGCACGGTGACCGACACCGCCAAGCTCGCCTCGACCCTGCGCGATGGCACCTGGGATTCGCCGCGCGGCACGGTTCGCTTCCCGGGCAACCAGGCGACGTCCGACAAATGGGTCGTGCTGGAGGTCAAGGACGGAAAGATCGCTTCGTCAGGCGATTGAAGTCGAAGAACGCGACACGGAAGCCATGACCGAAGCGCTGCTTCAGCAACTGCTCAACGGCTTGTCGATCGGCTTCGGCTATGCGCTGATCGCACTGGGCCTCACGCTCGCCTTCGGCGTGCTGCACATCATCAACTTCGGCCACGGGGAAGTGGTCATGCTCGGCGCCCTCACCGTGGTGCTGGCGAACAAGCTGCTGGGCCTGCCCTATCTCGCGGCGTTGCCGCTTGCGATGCTGGTGGGCGCGATCGTCGGGTGGGTCTTCGATTGGCTCGCGGTGTCGCCGCTGCTGCGCCGGGCGGATGGGCGCACCGACATCCTGCTCACGACTTTCGCAGTCGGCGTGCTCTTCAATCAGGCCGTGCTCTCGGTGTGGGGACCGGCGCCGGCGCGCGTCGACGGGCTGCAGGGCCGCATCGAACTTGCGGGCGTGGGGCTGAGTGCGCAGCGCCTGTTCGTCATCGTTGCCAGCATCGTCGCGCTGGTGGTGCTGGACCTGCTGGCACGCCGCACGCGCTTCGGGGTTGAGATGCGCGCGCTTGCGCAGAGCGAGCATGCCGCGCGCGTGGTGGGCATCAATGTGAAGTCGGTGGGCACGCGCGCATTCCTGCTCGCTGCGGTGGTCGGCGGCCTCGGCGGTGCGCTGCTGGCACCGATCACGTCCTACTCGCCGATGCTGGGGCAGGCGGTGCTGATCAAGGCCTTCGTGATCGTGGTGCTGGGTGGCCTCGGCAGCGCGGGCGGTGCAGTGCTGTGCGCACTCGCGGTGGGCGTGATCGAAGCGATGCTTGGCCTCGTCATGGAAGAGGGCATGGCCGCGGCCACGGTGTATTCGCTGATGCTCGTGGTGCTGCTGGTGCGGCCCCAGGGCCTTGCAGGAGCGGCACGATGATCCGGACGCTGCGCGACATGCTGGTCGGCATCGCCGTGGCGGCGCTTCTGGCGAGCGTCATCCGCTCACCGTACCTGCTGGATGTTGCCGCCTACGCCGCTGTGCTCGCGATCTTCG
Source organism: Variovorax sp. Sphag1AA (assembly GCF_014192575.1). GTDB lineage: Bacteria > Pseudomonadota > Gammaproteobacteria > Burkholderiales > Burkholderiaceae_C > Variovorax. The sequence goes on from NZ_JACHYC010000012.1 coordinate 32,486, forward strand.
TGCTCGGCGTGTCGGTGACCTTCGGACAACTCGGCTACGTGAGCTTCGGGCATGCGGCCTTCCTGGGATTGGGCGCGTACACCGTCGGCATTCTGGTGACGCAGCACGGGTGGAACTACTGGGCTGCTGTGCCGCTGGGCATCCTGCCCGGCCTGTTGCTCGGCGGGCTGGTGGGCATCGTGTCGGCGCGGCTGAGCGGGGCCTACTTCGCCATTGCAACGCTGGTGGTGGCCGAGATCCTTGTGCTGCTCGTGGTCAACTGGGTGGACCTCACGCGCGGCCCCATGGGATTGATGGTGACGGCATCGCCGCTGCCGCTCGCGCAGAACGTGGGCTGGAATGCGCAGCAGGGTTATCTCTTCGCGGTGATCGCAGCGCTCGCCATCGCCTTCGTGCTGCTGCGCAACCTACGTGGCAGTGCAACCGGGCGCAGTTGGACCGCAATCCGAGAGGCACCGGCGTTGGCCGAATCGCTCGGCATCGCGACCGTGCGCTCGCGGGTGCTGAACATCGCGGTATCAGGCGGCGTCGCCGCGCTGGCCGGGGCGCTTCTGATTCCCAAGGTGTTCGTGCTCTCGCCCTCGCTGCTGGGCGTGACCTATTCGGCCACCGGCATCCTGGGCGTGATCCTCGGCGGCAAGGCGACCTTGGTGGGCCCTGTTCTGGGCGGGGCACTGTTCGCGATCATTCCCGAGGGCCTGCGCTTTCTCGGCGACCTCAACTTCGCGGCTTTCGCGCTGATGCTGCTGCTCGCGGTGCGATTGCTCCCGGGTGGCCTCGTGGGTTGGCTGGTCGACCGGCCAGCCTTTGCACGTTGGCGCGCGGCGCGTGCGTCGCATACATCCGAAGACTCACAGCCAGAGCCCCTCGCGCCGCGGCAGCATCGCGAAGGCATGGTGCTCCAAGTCGCCGGCGTGAGCCGTCATTTCAAGGGACTCAAGGCGGTGCAGGATGTGTCGTTCGATGTGCGCGCGGGCGAGATCCTCGGGCTCATCGGTCCCAATGGCGCCGGCAAGACCACGCTGTTGAGCATGCTGTCGGGCTTCCTGTCGGTGAGTACGGGCGCAATCCGCGTGCGCGGGCAGGACATCGCGGGGCGCCCCGCCCATCGCGTGGCTCGTCTGGGCGTGGTGCGCAGCTTCCAGCAGACCGCGCTCTGTGCGGGCCAGACCGTCGCAGCCAACATGGCGATCGCCAGCCACCTGCATCGGCCCGGAGGCTTCTGGAGCGCGCTGCTGCGGACCCCGGGCTGGCGGGCGCGCGAGCGGGAGCGCACCGCGCATGCACTGGGCTGTCTCGCCGAAGTCGGGCTGCTGGCACGTCGCGACGACTTGGCGGGCAGCCTGCCCTACGGTGAACAGAAGCTGCTCGGCGTGGCGATGGCGCTTGCTGCGCAGCCTGAACTCCTCTTGCTCGACGAACCGGCCGCCGGCCTCAACCAGGTCGAAGCGACGCGTCTCGCCGAAGTGCTGCGCGGCCTGCGCGACAAGGGCATGACGCTGATCGTGGTCGACCACAACCTGAAGATGCTGATGTCATTCGTCGATCGCGTTGTGGTGCTGCACCACGGCGTGAAGATCGCCGACGGCGTTCCGGGCGACGTGACGCGCATGCCCGATGTGGTGTCGGCCTATCTCGGCAGCGCGCCTGCCGCTCCGGTCGAGGAGCTGGCCGCATGACGTCTCCACTGCTGCAGATCGAAAACCTCGATGTCCGCTATGGCGAAACGCGTGCACTCGTCGACGTGAGCATGACACTCGGCGCACGCGAGGTTGTTGCGCTGGTCGGTGCCAATGGCGCGGGCAAGTCCTCGCTGCTCAATGCGCTGTTGGGGCTTGTGCCGCAGGCAGGTGGCGCAGTCACCTTGGCTGGCAAGCGCATCGAGACGCTGCCCACCCGCGAGCGCATCGCCACGGGGCTCGCACTGTCGCCCGAAGGCCGGCGTGTGTTTCCGGATCTCTCCGTCGAGGAGAACCTTGACCTGGGCGATCTGGGGCGCGACCCGGCCGCGCGGCGTGAGCGACGCGAGACGGTGTACCGCTGGTTCCCGCGACTGCGCGAACGTCGGCAGCAACTCGCCGGCACCTTGTCAGGCGGCGAACAGCAGATGCTGGCGATCGGCCGCGCGCTGATGGCGCAGCCGCGCGTGCTGATGCTGGACGAACCCACGCTGGGGCTTGCGCCGCTGATCGTGCAGGAGATCGCGGCCTTCATTCGGCACATCCGTTCGACCGGCGTCTCGGTGTTGCTGGCCGAGCAGAACGCCGAGATGGCGCTGTCCGTTGCCGATCGCGCCTACGTACTCCAGAACGGCGAGGTCGTGATGCACGGCGGCGCTCGCGAACTGGCTGCGCATCCGGATGTGCGCGCCGCTTATCTCGGCCTGTAGATGCGCCCCAAGAGGAACCGTCGATGAAGATCGTTGCAGAGAACCTGGACTTCCCCGAGGGCCCCGTCGTCCTCGCAGATGGCTCGCTGCTGGTGGTGGAGATCGAATCGGGAAGCCTCACCCGCGTGTTCGGCGACGGGCGCCGCGAAGTGGTGGCGAAGACCGGCGGCGGCCCGAACGGTGCCGCCATCGGTCCGGACGGCGCCTGCTACGTATGCGATGGCGGTGGCTTCGAATGGCATCAGCATGCGGACGGAACGCAGACGCCCGGCCTGCAGCCGTCGGACTATTCCGGCGGCCGCATTCAGCGTGTGGACCTGCGCACCGGCAAGGTCGAGGTTCTCTACACGCACAGCAACAAGGCGCCGCTCAAGGGACCCAACGACATCGTGTTCGGCGCCGACGGCGGCTTCTGGTTCAGCGACCTCGGCAAGCGTCGCCAGCGCGACATGGACCACGGCGCGATCTGCTGGGCGCGGCCCGATGGCAGCGAATGCAGGGAGGTCATCTTTCCCATGAACACGCCCAACGGCGTGGGGCTCTCGCCCGACGGCAAGCGCCTGTATGTGGCAGAGACCGCACCAGGCCGCCTGTGGGCCTTCGATGTGATCGAGCCGGGGCGCATCGCACGCGCGCCGGACTCTCCGGCACCGCACGGCGGCACGCTGGTTGCGGGCCTGCCGGGCTACCAGCTCTTCGACTCGCTGGCGGTGGAGGCGGATGGCCGCATCTGCGTGGCCACGCTCTTCAACGGCGGCATCACCGTCATTGCGCCCGACGGCAGCACGATCGAGCACGTGCCGCTGCCGGACCGCTTCACCACCAACCTCTGCTTCGGCGGGTCGGACATGAAGACGGCGTACATCACGCTGTCTTCCACAGGCCGTCTCGCCGCGGTGGACTGGCCGCGCCCCGGACTGCGGCCGCACTTCTTCAAACGCGATGGACTTTGAACACAGCCCCCGTACCACCGAGCTGCGCGAGCGGCTCGCCGCCTTCATGGATGCGCACGTCTACCCGGCCGAGCGCGCGGCGCACGAGCCTGCCGTCATGGAAGAACTCAAGGCGAAAGCGAAGTCGCAGGGCCTGTGGAACCTGTTCCTGCCCGACAGCGAGCACGGCGCCGGCCTGAACAACCAGGACTACGCACCGCTGGCCGAATTGATGGGGCGATCGCCGATCGCGCCCGAGGTGTTCAACTGCTCCGCGCCCGACAGCGGCAACATGGAGATCCTGGCCCGCTACGGCACCGAGGCGCAGAAGGAACGCTGGCTCATGCCACTCCTGGAGGGCCGAATCCGCTCGTGCTTCTCGATGACCGAACCGGCAGTAGCGTCTTCCGATGCCACAAACATCGAAGCCGAGATCCGGCGCGACGGCGATCACTACGTGGTCAACGGTCGCAAGTGGTGGACATCTGGCATCACCGACCCCCGCTGCGAACTCATCATCTTCATGGGCAAGACGAATGCCGCGAGTGAAGACAAGCACCGCCAGCAGTCGATGCTGCTGATTCCGCGCAACACGCCCGGCGTGCGCGTCGTGCGCAACCTGGAGGTCTTCGGCTGGGACGATGCGCCGCACGGCCACTCGGAAGTGGTGTACGACAACGTGCGCGTGCCGGTGGAGAACATCCTGCTGGGCGAAGACCGCGGCTTCGAGATCGCGCAGGGCCGCCTCGGGCCGGGGCGCATCCACCACTGCATGCGGCTGGTGGGTCGCGCCGAACGCTGCCTGGAGCTGATGTGCGCGCGATCGAAGGAGCGCGTCGCTTTCGGCCGCCCGATCGCGAACCAGACCGTGACCATGGAGCGCATCGCGCAGGCGCGCGTGTTGATCGACCAGACGCGCCTTCTCACCCTGCATGCCGCCTGGAAGATGGACACCGTCGGCATCAAGGGTGCGCGCAAGGAGATCGCCATGATCAAGGTCGCCGCGCCCTCCATGGCCTGCCAGGTGATCGACTGGGCCATCCAGGCCCATGGCGCTGCGGGCCTGTCGCAGGACTTCATCCTCGCGCGCTCGTATGCACAGGCGCGCGGCCTGCGCATTGCCGACGGCCCCGACGAAGTACATCGCAACCAGATCGCCCGCCTCGAGCTGGCGACCCATTGAAAGGATTCCCCTCATGTACATGCCGCCCGATACCCGACTCAAGCTGGACCCCCGCGACGAATACACGCACCCGCCCGAAGCGGTGGGCAACTACAACGAGAGCATGTATTTCAATGCCTTCGATTCCGCGCGCCGCATCGGCGCATGGGTTCGCGTGGGCAACCGGCCCAACGAAGGCCATGCGGAGATGACCTGCTGCGTCTACCTGCCCGACGGCCGGGTGGGCTTCATGTTCGCCCGCCCCAGCATCACCGGCAACGAACGGATGTCGGCCGCGGGCATGACCTTCGAGGTGATCGAGCCCTTCAAGCGGCATCGCGTGACCTACGAGGGCGACCTGCTGGTGATGGACGATCCGCTCGCCATGGCGGACCCCAGCACGGCGTTCAAGCGCTATCCGAAGCGGCCCGCGTCGATCGCACTGGACTTCGAAGGCGTCTCGCCCATGCACGGCGGCGAGATCGTCGACATGCAGGGGCGTCCGATCGAACTCGACCCCGAGCACGCGGTGTATCGCGGACACACCGAGCAGAACATGGCGGTGAACGGGCACATCACCGTGGACGGCGTGAAGCACGATCTCGTCGGCGGGACCGGCTATCGCGACAAGTCCTGGGGCCCTCGGCACTGGCACAGCTTCTTTTGGTACAAGTGGCTGCCCGTCACCTTCTCGCGCGATTTCGGCATCCTGCTGTCGATCAAGGGGCGTCCCGAGGGTGGCCCGAACCGCATCAGCGGCAACGTGCTTCGCGATGGGGTCTACGAACCCGTGATCGACGGCCGCATCGAGACCGAGTACGACGAGGCGTGGATTCCGAAGGGCCTGACCGCGTGGGTAACGACCGAGCGCAAGACCTATGTGATGAAGGGCCGCATCGTGACCACCGTGCCGTTGCGGCACCGGAAGGTCGGAGCCCGCGACTTCAAGACCTACACGCGGATCACGGAGAGCATGTCGGAGTACACCTGTGAAGGCCACACCGTTCTGGGCATGACGGAGTACTGCGACCTGATGAACGACGGCGTGCCGATTTCGGAGCGGCAAGCGGACGCCGTGCAATGAGCGTCTTCAGCGGCCTCAGGGTCCTCGACGTCGCAAGCTTCATCGCCGGCCCAGCGGCGGCGACGATCCTTGCCGACTTCGGCGCCGATGTGATCAAGGTCGAAGTGCCCGAGGGCGATGGTTTCCGCAAGACCGTCCTCAATCCGAACCTCGCGTACTCCGAGCACAACTATCTCTGGATGCAGGGCGCGCGCAGCCGGAGAGCCATCGCGCTGGACCTCAAGAAGCCCGAAGGCCAGGCGGTGCTGCATCGGCTCGTGCGCGAGGCCGATGTGCTCATCACCAACTACCCGCTGCCGGTGCGTGCCCGCCTTGGGTTGGCGTGGGAGACGATTCGCGAGCTCAATCCGCGCCTTGTGTATGCATCGCTGACGGGCTACGGCGAGACCGGCCCTGAAGCCGGCAAGCCGGGCTTCGATGCCACCACCTACTGGGCTCGCAGCGGGCTGGCCGATCTCACGCGGCCCGACCCCGAAGGCCCGCCCGCGAATCCGGCCAACGGTCTGGGCGACCAGCCCACTGCAGTCACGCTGTTCTCGGCGATCGTCACTGGCCTGTACGCGCGCGAGCGCACGGGCAAGGGTGGCATGGTGAGCACCTCGCTGTTGGCCAACGGCGCATGGGCGAATGCGATGGCGATTCAGGGCATGCTGGTCGGCGGACAGCTGGTGTATCGGCAGCCACGCAGCCAGCCGCGCAATGCGCTCACCAACTTCTATCGCTGCCGCGATGGCCGATGGTTCATCCTGAGCCTTGTGACGGAAGAGCGCGACTGGGAGGCCTTTCTGCGCGCGATCGAACGTCCCGCGCTTGCTCAGGACCCGCGCTTCGCCGCCACGCCGGCGCGACGCGAGAACGCACCGACGCTCGCTGCGCTGCTGGACGAGGTTTTCCAGGAGCGCGACAGCGCGGAGTGGACCTCGCGCTTCGGCGACGAAGGGCTCACGGTCGGCGTGGTCGCACGCAGTGGCGATGTGCTGGGCGACGAGCAGATGCGCATCTGCGGCGCACTGGTGCCGGGCGAAGGCATTCCGGGCACCGGTCTGACGGTCAGCAGTCCGTTTCAGGTCGACGGCGCAGACAAGACCTATCCGCGACACGCGCCCGGCATCGGCGAGCACACCGACGAGGTGCTGCGTGAAGCCGGCTACGGGGAGGACGAGATCGCGCGCCTGCGCTCGGGCGGAGCGGTGAAATGAGCGTGGTGCTGCGCGAGGACCACGACGGTGTCGCGCTCATCACGATCAACAGGCCACAGGCGCGCAATGCGATCAATGCCGAGGCTGCGCTCGCGCTCGCCGGCATCGTGGCCGATGTCGAGCGCGATCCTGCTGTGCAGGTTGCGATCCTGACCGGTGCCGGCGACAAGGCCTTTTGCGCCGGTGCCGATCTCAAGGAACTGGCGAGCGGCTCCGCGCCCGGCGGACGCTCCACATCCGAAGGCGGCTTCGCCGGCTTCGTGCACGCCCCGCGCGAGAAGTTGTGGATCGCAGCAGTGAACGGTGCGGCAGTCGCAGGCGGTTTCGAGCTCATGCTGGCTTGCGACTTCACGATCGCATCGGTCAATGCAGTATTCGCCTTGCCGGAAGTGAAGCGCGGACTGGCTGCGACCGCGGGTGGTGTGTGGCGACTGCCGCGCAACATTGCGCGCGGCGTGGCGCTGGAGATGATCGCCACCGGTGAGCCGATCGATGCCGCCGAGGCACTGCGTCTCGGCCTCGTCAACCGTGTGACGGCGCCTGAACACCTGATCCCCGAAGCGATGCGTGTGGCTGCCCTGGCGGCGGCCAATGCACCGCTGGCCCTGCGCGCCAGCCTCGCGCTCGCGCGCCGAGCCTTCGACCTGAACGATGCCGTGTTGCGCGCCGAAGCCGATGCGACGGGTCGCCGCGTCATGGCGAGCGCCGACGCGCGCGAAGGCCCGCGTGCGTTCGCCGAGCACCGACCACCGCGCTGGACTGGCGCATGAAGGAGCAAGAACATGGATGAAGACTTGAAGATCCTGGCCACCGGCCTGCAGTTTCCCGAGGGACCGGTGGTCCTTGACGACGGCTCCGTGCTGTTCGTGGAGATCGCGGCTGGGCGCTTGAGTTGCCTGCGTCCAGATGGACGCGTGGAGATTGTGGCCAAGCCCGGCGGAGGCCCCAACGGCGCGGCGATCGGGCCGGACGGCGCCTGCTATGTCTGCAACAACGGTGGCATGCAGTGGCACACCGATCCGAGTGGCGGGCTCTATCCTCATGGCCGGGCAGCGGACTACGACGGCGGACGCATCGAGCGCATCGACCTCGCGAGCGGCCGCGTCGAGCGCCTGTACGACCGCACCAGCAACGGGCCGCTGCAAAGTCCCAACGACATCGTGTTCGACGCGCACGGCGGCTTCTGGTTTACCGATCTCGGGTCGATGGGACACGATGCGCTGCATCGCGGCCGCATCTGCTATGCGCGGGCCGATGGTTCGTCGATCCGCGAGGTGGTGTTCCCGATGCTCACGCCCAACGGCATCGGCCTGTCGCCGGACGGCCGATGGTTGTACGTGGCCGAGACCGTCACCGCACGCGTATGGCGCTTCGCCGTCAGTGGGCCGGGCGAACTGGCGCTGCACGGCTGGCCGGCACTGACGCCCGGCGACATGCTGTTCGCCTCGCCCATCTATTGCATGTTCGATTCGCTCGCGGTCGAGGCTGGGGGCAATGTCTGCGTCGCGACCATCGGCGCGCCAGGCATCGCGGGCATCACGGTGATCGACCCGAACGGCGCGCTGGTCGAGCGGGTGCCGATGCCGGACCGCTCCACCACCAACATCTGCTTCGGCGGCGCCGACGGGCGCGACGCGTACATCACGCTGTCGCGCTCGGGGCGCCTCGCGGGCACGCGCTGGGCCCGCGAGGGTCTTCTCACTCCATCGTGATGCCGGTCGCCTTGATGGCGTCGGTCCAGCGGGTCGTCTCTTCCTGCACGAAGCGCCGGGCCGCGTCGGAGGTACCGCCCTCGGGCTGGAAGCCGTAGGCGAAGATGCGCGCCGATATCTCGGGCGTCTGGACGATGCGCGTGATCTCGGACGACAGCCGGTCCACGATCGGCTTGGGTGTGCCCGAGGGGACCGCCATCACCGACCAGCCCGAAAGGCTCACCGCGGGATAGCCCAGCTCACCGAAAGTGGGCACGTCCGGAAAGTCCTTCAGCCGGTTGGGCAGCGCGACGGCCAGCAGCTTCATCTGCCCCGCCTGGGCTTGGGCAGCGAGCGTGCCCGCTGCGCCGATCACGACGGCGATCTGCCCACCCAATGCGGCCTGCACGGCCGGCGCCTCGCCCTTGAAGGGCACGTGGACCATGTTGATACCGGCCTGCTGCGCGAACATGCTGCCCAGGATGTTGGCCGAACTGCCTGGGCCGCTGGTGCCGTAGTCGACGCCTTCCTTGCGGTTGCGTGCCCATGCGATGAAATCGCGCAGGTTGGTGGCGGGCACATGCTTGGCGACGGCAAAGCTGTTGGGCAGCATCGCCACCAGCGACACCGGCGTGAGCTCCTGCAGCGTGTATCCGGGCGACTTCACCATCAGGCTGGTGAGGATGAGGCTGCTCAGCGTCAGCACCATCGTGTTGCCGTCCGGCGGTGCCTTCGCGACCACGCCATAGGCGATGGCGCCATTGGCGCCGGCGCGGTTGTCCACCACCACCGGCTGTCCGAGCGAAGCTGCGAGGCGCTCGGCGATCAGGCGAGCGGTGCCGTCCAGTGCGCCACCCGGCGGCGTCGGGATGACGATACGAAGCGGCCTGTCGGGCCAGCGGGCGCTGTCCTGCGCACCGGCAGCGCCGGCGAATGCGAACGAGGCGGCGGCCAGGGCGCAAAGGGCCCGGCGTCGGGTGGTGTTGAGCATGCTTTGTCTCCTTGTTGTTCAGGCGCGTTCGGTGGTCCAGGCGGGGCTGTCGATGGCCAGTGCTTCGCGCAGGCTTTCGCGGAGGTGACGGATCAGCGCCTCGTCAGCGAGGTCTGCTGCGCCGGACTCGATGCGCTGCGCCAGCGCCGTGCGCAGCGCCGGCAGGTCCTCGTCATCCGTGTCGAGCAGCGCCTGCAGCCGTGCGTGCTCGGCGGCATCGGCCGCATCGCCCAGTGCGAGTTCGCGCGTCAGCAGTCGCAGCACGTTCACGATGACGCGCGTGCGAAAGCGCGGGAATCCGGCGAGCGCGGGAAGTACATCGCGTTCGAGGTCGTCGGCTGCGGCCTGCAGCAACGTCGAGGCGGGTGGGACGAAGGCGGGCATGGGTCGTTCTCCTCAGTCCTTGGCGGTTGCGAGCGTCATGAAGTCCCACAAAGGCTCTTCCAGGCGGCGTCCGATGGCGGCGAGTTCGCTGCTCGCGGGCTTTCCGTCCGCACCGCGCGCGAGGCCACGCCGCACGCATGAGATCGCCCACTTGAGGTTGGACATCGCTTCCCAGAAGCGCACGCGCCGTGGATCGACCGAGATGCCCGAAGCGCGCTCGTAGGCCGTGTACAGGTCCTCGCGCGAACCGAAGCCACCGACTTCGCCCTTGCCGCCGAAGCGCCAGCTGCGCATGCACAGCACGCCGAGATCGTGCATCGGATCGCCGATGCGTGCGATTTCCCAGTCGAGCACGCAGCGCACGCCTTCGGCCGGATCGACGATCAGGTTGCCGGTGCGGAAGTCGGCGTGCACCACGCGGGCCTGATCGTCCGGTGGGAGGCGCTCGCCGATCCAGCGCACCGCATATGAGAGCGCGGGATGCACGAAGGCATGCTCCTTGAGCAAGCCGGCGTAGATCGCAAGCTCGTCAGCCGGGCTCAACCGTGCGAGGAAGGGGAGCCCGTCCACCGGCATGCGGTGGATGGCAGCGAGGATCTCGCCGCACTGTGCAGCGAGGCGCGGACGCACGGCGTCGAAAGCGGCATCGGCCACGATGCGCTTGCCGAGTGCCTCGCCGTCGATGCGTTCGGTGATGTAGCCGCCGCCGAGTCCGTCCGCGGGCGCAAGCACATGCACGACGCGCGGCGCTGCCACGCCTGCTTCGCGCGCGACGATCATCAACGCGGCGTCTTCGTCGCCCGAGAGTTTGGGCGGTCGGCGGGTGGAGGTTTCCGCATCCTGCATACGCGGGGGCGTCTGCTGAAGGATGAACGGATGACGGCCTTCGTCGTCGAGCCAGTCGAAGGACCATGTCGTCTTGGTCGCACCACCGGTGAGCCGCGCCAGCGACTGCACTTCGCCGCGGCGGCCGTTGCGCGCGAGTACCGCCGTGAGAGCGCCGCGCGTCTGTTCGTCGTTCATGCCGCTGCCAGAGCCGCTGCGGCAGCGAGCCGCGCGCGGCACTGCGCAACCATGCGTTCGATCAACTCGCCGCACGAAGGAATGTCGTCGATCAATCCCGCCACCATGCCGGCCCAGATCACGCCATTGGTGGTGTCGCCACTCTCCAGCGCTGCACGCCCGCGCTGCCCGTTGACCAGCGGCCGCAGCACTTCGAAGGCCGCGCCGCCCGGGCGATGCTCCAGCTCGAGCACTTCCTCGGAGACAGGATTGAGCAGCACGCGCGAGCTGTTGCGCAGCGTGCGCATGATCAGCCGCGTCTCGTTCTCGCGCGCCTTGACCAGTGCCTGCTTGACGTTGTCATGCACCGGTGCCTCGCGCGTGGCCACGAAGCGGGTGCCCATGTTCACGCCCTCCGCGCCGAGCGACAGGGCCGCTGCCATGCCGCGCCCATCGGCGATGCCGCCGGAGGCGATCACCGGAACGTTGAGCGCCGACACCGCGGCCGGAATCAGCACGAGGCCGGGTACGTCCTCTTCGCCCGGATGGCCCGCGCATTCGAAGCCGTCGATGCTCACGATGTGCACGCCGCGCTTCTCGGCTGCCAGCGCGTGGCGCACCGAGGTGCACTTGTGCACGATCACGATGCCAGCGGCACGCAGCCGATCGAACACCGCTGCGGGCACGTTGCCGGCCGTCTCCACGATGCGGATGCCGCCTTCCACGATCACGTCGAAGATGCGCTCGTAGGGCGGCGGATTCACGGTCGGCAGCATGGTGACGTTCACGCCGAAGGGCCTGTCGGTCATCGCGCGGCAGCGCTCGATCTCGCGGGCGAGGTCCTCGGGCGTGGGCTGGGTCAGCGCGCCGAGCGTGCCGAGCCCGCCAGCGTTGGATACAGCGGCGGCCATCTCGGCACGGCCGACCCATTGCATGCCGCCCTGGATGATCGGATAGCGGATGCCCAGCAGTTCGGTGATGCGGTTCTTCATGTTTTCTTCAGTCCAGGCGAATGTCGTTCTCGCGCGCGATGCGGGTCCAGCGCTTCAGGTCTTCCTGAAGGAACTGCGCGAACTCGGTGTTGGTGTTGGCCACTGGTTCGTAGCCGAGCTGATAGATCTTGGCCTGCACGTCAGGCAAAGCCGTGATGCGGCGGATCTCCTGCACGTACTTCTCCACGATCGGCGCCGGCGTGCCGGCCGGCAGGAACATCGCGCCCCAGCCGGGCAGGTTGATGTCCGGATAGCCGAGTTCGGCGAAGGTGGGCAGGTCGGGAAAGGTCTTCAGGCGATTGGGCGAGGCCACCGCGATCAGCTTGACCTTGCCGGAGGTGATCTGGTTGGCATAGAAGCCCACCGAGCCATAGGCCAGCGCGATCTCGCCGCTCGCCACGTCGGTGAAGGACGCAGCCTCGCCCTTGTATGCGGCGTGCTTGATCCGGATGCCTGCGGCCTTGTTGAGGCCTTCGCCGATCAGGTGCGCGCCGGAGCCCACGCCGTAGCTGCCGAAGGTGTATTTCTCCGGGTCCTGCTTCGCGAGGCGGATGACGGCCGCCAGATCATTGGCCGGCAGCGCCGCGTTGGCCGCGAGCGCGATCGGAAAGCTCGCCACCAGCGACACGGGCGCGAGGTCGCTCATCTTGTACTGCGGGTTCGACTGCAGCACCAGGTTCTGGATGAAGCCGCTGATGGTGAAGAGCGCGGTATAGCCATCGGCCGGCGACTTGGCGACGTACGAAGTCGCGAGGATGGTATTGGCCCCGGGCTTCGGTTCGACGATGACCTGCTGGCCCCAGGCCTCGGTGAGCTTGGCCGCGTACAGGCGCGCCAGCGCGTCCATGTTGCCGCCCGGCGCCGTGGGGATCACGATGCGGATCGGCTTGTTCGGGAAGGGCGCGTTCTGCGCCGCTGCGGGCAACACCGCACCCAGCGTCAGGGCGGCGGCAAGGACCGCGCGTCTAGCGCGCGTGAAATGCTTCTGCATGCTTGTCTCCTTGTAGGACCGGGGAAATTCACCAGCTCGGCCGGGCGACGCCCTCGCCGAAAGGCTCGTCGCGCTTGCGCACTGCAGCCTTGAAGCCGAGCGTTGCGACCTCGGCATCGAAATCCTTCTTGGCTCGCGAGAGATGAGCGCGTGCATCCATCTCGGCCGCCAGACGCGGCAAGGTCCCGGCACCCGCCAGCTCGAGCGCGAGGTTGACGATGCGCTTCTGGGTTGCCAGCAGTTCGGGGTCGACGGTGGCGAGGCGATTCGCGAGCGTCGATACCTCTTCCTCCAGGCGATCGGCCGGAGCGCTCGCCACTACCAGGCCGATGCGCGCAGCGTCGGTGCCGCTCACCACGTCGCCGCTCAACAGAAGGCGCTTGGCCCACTGCGGCCCGACGTTGTAGATCCACATGTGGTTGGGCGGCGATCCCATCGCGCGCGTCGCGGGGAAACCGATGCGCGCGTCGTCGGCCGCGATGACCATGTCGCAATAGAGCGCGAGGTCCGTCCCACCTGCCACGCAATGGCCGTGCACCTTGGCGATCACCGGCTTGTGCACCACGAAGGCAGTGCGCAGCAGCTCCTGAAAGCGCTCCAGCTTCCACACGTCGTCGTCGAAGGAGCCGCTTCCGCTGCGGTAGTCGAGCGCGGCATCGCCTTCGGCGGCGTAGCGTGCGTAGGCTGACTTCATGTCGTAGCCCGCGCAGAAGTCCGGGCCTGCGCCTTCGAGCACGATCACGCTCACGCTGCGCAGGTCGTCCGCCTCCAGCAGCGCGGCGCGCAGCTCGGAGAGCATCTCCCACGACAGCGCATTGCGCCGGTCCGGTCGGTTGAGGGTGATGCGCGCGACGCGCTCTCTCACCTCGAAGGTGAGGTGTTCACTGGATTGCAGCCACTTGCCCATGCGCTGCCCCTCAGATCTTGCGCCCGGCGTTCTGCCAGAACGGGTCGCGCAAGCGGCGCTTGAAGATCTTGCCGCTGTCCTCGCGCGGCAGCGATTCGTGGAAGTCGATCCGCTTGGGCACCTTGAACTTGGCGAGACGTTCGAGCAGATAGGCCCGGATCTCCTCCGGTGTGACTTGCGACTCGGGCATGCGTTCGACGGCTGCAGCGAGCGATTCGCCGAAGTCGTCGTCGGGAATGCCGAACACCGCGCAGTCCTTCACGCCGGGGCACTGGGTCAGCACCATCTCGATCTCGGCCGGGTAGATGTTGGTGCCACCGAAGATCACCATGTCCGAACGGCGGTCGCAGAGGTACAGGCGCCCCTCCTTCATGTAGCCCACATCGCCCAGGCTGACGAGGCCGTCGCGCTCCACGCTCTTTCGCTTCTCTTCGTGGTTGAGATAGGTGAAGTCGGCATACGCTGGCACGCGGGCGAAGATCTCGCCGATCTCGCCTTCGGGCAGGCGATTGCCCTCCTCGTCATAGAAGGCCATGCGCGTGCCGGGCGTGGGCATGCCGACGCAACCGGGATGCTCCAGCCAGTCCTGCGGCGTGGCGAGCGTGGCGGTACCGACTTCAGTACCGCCGTAGGTCTCGTAGACCACAGGGCCCCACCAGTCCATCAGGTCCTTCTTCACCTCGCGCGGACACGGTGCACCGGTGTGCGTCACCCATCGCAGCGAGCGCACGTCATAGCGGTTGCGCACCTCGGGCGGCAGCTTGAGCATGCGAACGAACATCGTCGGCACCATCACTGCGTTGTCGATGCGGTGCGTCTCGATCAGCGAGAGCGTTTCTTCCGGATCGAACTTGGACTGCAGCACCAGCACGTCGGCCGTCATCAGCGCCTGACGGCCGTACGCGTTGGGCGACGCGTGGTAGAGCGGGCCGCTCACCAGCGCACGCACGCCGGGCTTGAGTCCGTAGACGCTGGCGAACAACTCGACATAGGCCTTGCTTTCCTCGGGCGTGGCGGGCTGGCGCTTCACGCCCTTTGGATGGCCGGTGGTGCCGGAGGTGTAGATCATGGTCGCGCGGGCGCGGCGCGGCGGTGCCTGCAGTGGCTCGAAGCGCTCGGCCCATTCGCGCCACACCGTGTCGCCCGGCAAGGGCCGCGCGAGTTCGGCCGGGACGCCGTAGCGCTGCTGGATTTCCGGCGGGGTCGGCACCACGAAGACGCGGATGCCCGCGGGCACGAGCGCGCGGATAGGCGCGAGCAGGTCGGCATGCGCGATCAGCACCTTCGGCTTCGCGTCTTCGAGCACGTAGATCACTTCTTCCGTGCGGCCGTGCCAGTTGAGCGGCACGCCGTAGGCGCCCACTGCGGCTGCGGCCTGCTGCACTTCGAAGAAGGCGAAGTCGTTGCGCAGCAGCAGGGCGACGGTGTCGCCCTCGCTCACGCCGAGTTGTTCGAAGCCGGTGGCTGCCTGCTGCGCCACGCGCAGCACCTCGTCGCGCGTCACGCCGCGGCCGTCGAGGTAGATCATGGGGGTGATGCTCATCGGTGTAGGTCTCAAAGAAGGGCAGCCGCGAGACGCGCGGCATGGGCGTCGGCGTCGCCGAACATCTGGTCGAGCACGTGGATGCGCCGCAGGTAGTGCCCGACGGCGTATTCCTCTGTCATGCCGATGCCGCCGTGAAGCTGGATGGCACCGAGCGCCACGTTGCGCGCGTTGCGGGCAACGGAGAGCTTCGCGCGGTGCAGGTCGAGGGCACTGTCTTCCGCGCTGGAATCGTCTGCTGCGACCGCCGCGGCCATGGCCATGCTGCGCGCCATTTCGAGGCTGACCAGCATCTCGGACGCGCGATGGCGCAGCGCCTGGTTTTCGCCGATCAGTCGGCCGAACTGCTTGCGCGTGCGCAGGTAGTCCATCGCGAGTTCGAAGGCGGCCTGCGCGGCGCCGCTCATGTCGGCGCACACGGCGGCGATGCCAGCGGCCACGGTGCCGTCGATGGCAAGACGTGTGCGAGTCGAATCTTCGGGGTTGGCCAATGGCTGTGCCGCGGCCTGCTTCAGCACCAGTTCGCCTGCTGCCGTGTCATCGACCAGGCGGAACTCGCGCAGTGCGACGCCTGCGTCCTTGGCGTCCACGAGGAACAGCGCGCAGCCATTCGCGTCGGCCGGTGCGCCGGCGATACGCGCACTCACGATGAAGTACTGCGCCAAGCCGCCGGACAGGACGTTCGACTTGATGCCGTCGAGCTTCCAGCCGCCGTCCTTGCGTTCGGCGCGCGTTTCAATCCACAGTGGCGCGTGGCGGCCGGCGGGTTCGTCATGCGCCCAGGCCGACACGATCTCGCCACTGGCCATGCCCGGCAGCAGTCGTGTCTGCATCGCTTCGTCGGCGCCGAGGCGCAGGGCGGTGCCTGCGAGCACCGCGCTGGCCAGGAAGGGTTCCATCGAGAGCGAACGGCCGAAGGCCTGCATCGCGGGCAGCAAGTCGCGCGCACCGCCGCCGAAGCCGTCGAGCGATTCGGGCACCGGCAACGCGGTCAGGCCCAGCTCCGCCAATCCAGCCCAGGTCTTCTCGTCATGCGCTGCGCCGGAGGCGGTGAGCGCACGACGCTTCTCGAATCCATAGCGATCGGCCAGCAGGCGGGAAAGGCTCTCCGTGAGCGCCGCCTGATCCTCATTCAGTTCGAAATTCATGATTGCCTTATCCGACGATGGCCTTGGCCAGGATGTCCTTCTGCACTTCGGTCGTGCCGCCGTAGATCGACGCTGCGCGCGAATAGAAATAGCGCGGCGTGATCGGGCCGTGCGTGACTTCGTCGGCGGAGCGGCGCTCCAGGCCGCCCGGGCCGACGATGCGTGCAAGAAGCGCATTGATCTCCTGCTGCAGCTCGGTGCCCTTGAGCTTGAGCACGGACGCGAAGGCCGGCAGGCGCTTCTGCTCGCTGTCGGTGAGCAGGAAGCGCCAGTTGGTGATCTCCAGCGCGCGCGTTTCGGCCTCCAGCATGGCGATGTCTGCGCGCAGCTTGGGGTCGTCGAGCAGCGGCTTTCCAGCCTGCGTGTAGCGCCCGGCGAGTTCGCGCGCGTAGTCGAGCCGCTCGCGGCACAGGCCGACGTTGGCGATGCCGGTGCGTTCGTTCGACAGCAGGAACTTCGCGCAATCCCAGCCCTTGTTCTCCTGGCCGACGAGGTTGGTTGCGGGCACGCGAACTTCATCAAAGAAGACTTCGTTGAGGTGATGCTCGCCGTCGATGGAGTGGATCGGCCGGATCGTGATGCCGGGCGTGCGCAGGTCGATCAGCAGGAAAGAGATGCCTTCCTGCTTGCGCGCTTCGGAATCGGTGCGCACGAGGGCGAACACCCAGTCGGCCAGATGGGCGGTCGTGGTCCAGATCTTCTGGCCGTTGACGATGTAGTGATCGCCTTCGCGGCGCGCGGCAGTGCGCAGCGACGCGAGGTCGGAGCCGGAGCCGGGCTCCGAGAAGCCCTGGCAGAACCAGATGTCGAGGTTGGCCAGGCGCGGCAGGAAGTAATCGCATTGCGCGGGCGTGCCGAACTTCATCAGCACCGGGCCGAGCATGCCGACGTTGAACACCTGCGGCAGCGGGGCGGGGGCGCGATAGGTTTCGTCGAGCAGGATCAGGCGTTCCATCGGGCCGAGGTCGGCGCCGCCGTAGCGCTTCGGCCAGTGCGGCGCAGCCCAGCCACGCTCGTTGAGGATGCGCTGCCAGATCACGGTGTCCTGCTTGCGCGGCGGATGGCCGGCGCGCAGGCGTTCGCGGATCTCTGCAGGTAGTTTTTCGCGGATGAAGGTGCGCACCTCGTCACGGAAGGCGCGCTGTTCGGGGGTGAGGTCCAGGTCCATGGCGAATCATCTTATGGTTCAACCAATGAATATGCAATACTGCGGAACCCTCAAAAGGATCTTTCATGACCAACGAATCGCTCTTCCAACCTGTGCGCACCCGGCGCGGCTTCGAGGCCGTGTGCGACCGCATTCGCGAACAGTTGATGAGCGGCGAGCTGAAGCCGGGCGACCAGCTCCCCGGTGAACGCGAACTGGCTGAGCGCTTCGGCATCGGACGCGCGGCAGCACGCGACGCATTGCGCAGCCTCGAGGTCTCGGGCGTGGTGGAAGCGCGCAAGGGCATCCAGGGCGGCTTCTTCATCAGGAATGGCGGCAGCGGCGGGCTTGCGCAGACGGTACAGGACATGGTGTCGCTCGCA
Organism: Variovorax sp. Sphag1AA; assembly: GCF_014192575.1. Lineage (GTDB taxonomy): Bacteria > Pseudomonadota > Gammaproteobacteria > Burkholderiales > Burkholderiaceae_C > Variovorax. The sequence goes on from NZ_JACHYC010000012.1 coordinate 50,431, forward strand.
CAGGCGTCACTGGAGAACGTGATGGAAGCGCGCACCGAGATCATCTGCGTGGCGATCCGCCTCGCCTGCCCGCGCGCAACGGATGAGGAGTTCGACGTGATCCAGCGCGACATCGACCTGCATGCGGATCTGTTCCGCCTGGGGCGTGCATCGCGCAACACGCAGTCGGTGATCGAGTTCTACCGGCTCATCGCGCAAGCGACGCACAACCCGCTGGTACTGATGATGGTGGATGCCCTGTCGGAGGCATACCGCGCGATGCTCGCGAGCGTGGACCCGCGCCCGAACAAGGACATCATGGTGGTGCGCCAGCGCGTGCTCGACCTCATGCGAAAGCGCAACGCGCAGGCCGCCTCCGATGCCATGGCGGAACACCTGCGAAGGGTGACGGAATACCTCATCAGCGAGCGGGACAAGAAACCCAAGCGGCCCTCGACGCGATCCGCCAAGTAGCAGTCAGCCTGTGACGAGCACCACCTTGCCGGTGGTGCCGCGCGAGGTGATGCTGCGCATTGCCTCCACCGCGCGACCGAGCGGGTAGCTGCCCGAGACGAGCGGGCGCACGCTGCCCTGCTCGTAGTAGTCCAGCACCTGCTGCAGGTTGGCGCGCGCCTCGGGCCAACTGCCGTCGCGCCACACGTCGTAGCGAACACCGAGGATGTCGAAGCCCTTCACCAGCGGGTAGTTCACCTTGATGTCGGGGATGCGGCCGGAGGTGAAGCCGATCACGAGGTAGCGCCCGTCAAAGGCCATGCAGCGCACCGCCTCGTCGAAGGCATCGCCGCCCACCGGGTCATAGGCGACGTCCACGCCGCGTCCGCCGGTGAGCGCCTTGACCTCTTCGCGCCAATCGGGGCGTGTGTAGTCGATGGCGTATTCGGCACCGTGCTCGAGGCACAGGGCGCGCTTCTCGGGTGTGCTGGCAGCGGCGATCACGCGCGCGCCCATGGCTTTGCCGAGCTGCACGGTGGCGAGGCCGACGCCGCCGGCCGCGCCCAGCACCAGCAGCCATTCACCGGGTGCGAGGCGGCCACGTTGCTTGAGTGCGTAGAGCGTGGTGCCGTAGACCACCGGGGTCGCAGCCGCTTCCTCGAAGGTCATCGCCGAGGGCAACGCGAACACGCGTGTCGCATCGAGCACGATCTGCTCGGCGAAGCCGCCGCCGCGTGCGTCTGACACACCCATCACGCGATCGCCGGCCTTGACCGATTGGACGTCGGCACCGACCGCCTCCACCACGCCGCCCGTCTCGCTGCCCGGCACCCAAGGCAGCGGCGGCTTGATCTGGTGCAGGCCCTCGACCTTCAGCGAATCAGGAAAATTGACGCCAGCAGCATGGACGCGGACACGCACTTCGTGCGGCAGCAGCGGGCGGGCGGGGATCTCGGCGTAGTCGAGCTGGTCGACGGGCCCGAAGTTGCGACAGACGATGGCTTTCATGGTTGGCATTGTGATGTAAATGGTAGAACCATACAATCCTTCAACCAAAACGAATCGCCAGCCATGTCGACTCACATCCTTTGCCTCGCGGGTGACGCTGCCGTGCGCGCTGCGGCGCCTCGACTGCCCAACGCGCAGGTGCACATCTACAGCGTGCTGCGGCACATCCCGACCGATTCGGTGACCGAGGAGCAGGCGCGGCGGCCCATCGTGCCGGACGCCGAGCGCATCCACACCATCGTCGAATGCAGCTTTCCCGATGCGGCCGCGCGGGCCCAGGCGCAAGCCGGCGCGCAATGGCGCGCCTTTGCTGCCGCAGTGGAAGAGTCGGGTGAGCGAATCTGTGCCTTCGATGTCTTTTCCAACGTGCCGGTTGCATCAGTGCGCGGTGCTGTCGACGGCGGCTTCCGCCGCTGGATGCTGCTGCGCCGTGCGGCGGCCAGTCCCGAGGCCTTCCGCGATGCGTGGTTCGGTCGGCATGCCGATCTAGTGAAGCAACTGCCGCGGGTCGATGGCTATGCCCAGCACCTGGTCACGGCGCGCTTCGGCGCCGACGGCCGGCCGGCGGCGTACGACAGCCTGCGCGTCGATGGCATTGCCGAGCTCTGCTTCGCCGACGAGAGCGCGATGCTGGAGTCCTACGCCTCCGATGCACGCCTGCCGCTGCGCGACGACGGGCGTGAGCTCCTGGCAGGCAACGTCACGCTGCTCGTGCATGGAGTGCGCTTGTCATGAGCGAGCATCTCGACGAAGTGGACGTGGTGGTCGTTGGCAGCGGTGCTGGCGGACTGGCCGCAGCCGTGGCCGCGAGAAAGCTCGGGCTGGAAGTACTGGTCATCGAAAAGGAGGCCTGCTACGGCGGCACCACCGCGCGATCCGGCGGTGTGCTGTGGATCCCGAACAACCCGATCTCCACCTTCAGGCCGGAGCCGGATTCAATGGATGACGCGCGCACGTATCTGCGCCACGAGTGCGGCGCGCACTACGACGCGGCACGCGTCGAAGCCTTTCTGACGCAGGGTCCGCGCATGGTGGACTTCTTCGTGCGCCACACCGACGTGCAACTGATCCCGCTGCCCGAGTACCCGGACTATCACGCCGAGAGCCCGGGCGGCCGCACGGCGGGCCGCTCGATCATGGCGGCGCCGATGGATGGCCGCGAGTTGGGCGATCGCATCCGCCAGCTGCGCCCGCCGCTGCGCGAGATCACGTTCGTGGGGATGATGTTCAACTCCAGCGCGGAGATCTCGCACTTTTTCAATGTCACGCGTTCGCTGCACTCGGCAGCCTACGTAGCGCGGCGGCTGCTCACGCATGCGAAAGAGATGCTGGTGCACGGCCGCGCGATGCGGCTGACCAATGGCAACGCGCTCGCCGCCCGTCTGGCGAAGAGCGCGTTTGCACTGGGTATCCCGCTGTGGCTGCAATCGCCTGCCGTCGCGCTGCTGCGAGACGGCGAGCGGGTCAGCGGCGTGGTGGTGGGTCGCCGCGACGGGCAGTGCGTGCAGGTGCGCGCGCGCCGTGGGGTGGTGCTCGCAGCCGGCGGCTTTCCGCAAGATGTGGCGCGCCGTGCCGAGTTGTTCCCGCATGCGCCCACCGGTCATGAGCATCATTCGCCCGCGCCGCCCGGCAACACCGGCGATGGCTTGCGGCTTGCCGAATCGGTCGGTGGACAGGTTGCGCGCGACCTGCCGAATGCAGGGGCCTGGATTCCGGTCTCGCGGGTGCCGCGCAGGAAGGGCATCACGGGCGTGTTCCCGCACCTCATCGATCGCTACAAGCCGGGCGTGATCGCGGTCAACCGCCGTGGCCAGCGCTTCGTCAACGAATCCGACTCGTACCACGACGTGGGTGTGCAGATGCAGAAGGCCTGCGCGGACAAGGCCGAGGTCGAAGCGTGGCTGATTGCGGATCACCGCACCATCCGGCGCTATGGATTGGGCTTCGTGAAGCCCTTCCCGCTGCCGTTGGGCTCGCATCTGCGTTCCGGCTACCTTCTGCGTGGCGCTACGCTCGCCGAACTGGCAGCAAAGGCGGGCATCGATGCGGCGCAGTTGCAGAAGACGGTGGACACGTACAACGTCGGTGCCGTCGATGGCAAGGATCTGCAGTTCCGCCGTGGGTGGCGCGTCTACAACCGCTTCCTCGGCGACCGCACTCACCAGCCTAACCCTTGCGTGGCACCGGTCGTGCAGGGACCGTTCTACGCGGTGAGGATCGTGATGGGTGACTTGGGCACCTTTGCTGGCATTCGCACCGACGAGCATGCACGGGTGCTCGACGCGCATGGCCGTGCCATCGAAGGCCTCTTCGCCGCGGGCAACGACAACTCGAGCGTGATGGGCGGAGGCTATCCGGGCGGTGGCATCACGCTTGGCCCGGCGTTGACCTTCGGCTTCGTCGCCGCGGAGTTCATGGCGGGACGCGCCGGCGCGTCGACGACGGCGCCGGGCGAAGCCGCAGAGCTCAGTCCATCGTGATGTTGTTGTCCTTCACCACCTTGGCCCACAAGGTGTGGTCGGACACGATGATGTCGCCCAACGCCTTCGTGCCGCCCTTCGGGACCACATAGACCTCGCGGAACTTCTCCTGGATATCCGGCTGCGCGAGCACCTTGGCGATCGCGTCGGCCATCTTCGAGACCACTTGCGGCGGTGTGCCGGTACGTGCGACCAAGCCGAACCAGGTTTGGGTGTCGTAGCCCGGTACCACTTCGGAGATGCTCGGCACATCGGGCAGCAGCGGGCTGCGCTGCGCGGTGGACACGCCCAGGATGCGCATCTTGCCGTCCTTGACGAAGCCGGAGGTCACGGACGACGGCGTCGAGAGCATGTACTTGGTCTGCCCGGCGAGCAGCGCCTGGGCGGACGGCCCCGCGCCGGGGTAGGGCACCATCACCATCTTCTTGATGCCGGCCGCTTCGTGGAAGGCCTCCATCGCAAGCTGGCCGACGCCGCCCAGCGCAGAGGCGCCCCATTCGAGCGAGCCCGGGTTGGCGCGGGCCTGCTGCACGAACTTGGCAAGCGTGTCGGGCATCGACGGATTCGTCATCAGCACCATCGGCGAAGTGCCAAGCAGCGTGACCGGGACGAAGTCCTTCACCGCGTCGTAGCTCGGCTTGCGCTGCACGAGCGGCACCGTCACTAGACCGCTACCGTGCAGGAGGAAGGTGTAGCCGTCGGCCGGCTGCTGCAGGACATACTGCGAGGCGATCTGGCCGCCGGCGCCGGACTTGTATTCCATCACCACCGGCTGGCCGAGGAGCTTCTGCAGCGGCTCCTGGATGTAGCGGCCGAGCACGTCGTTGGTGCCGCCCGCTGCGGCGGGCACGATGAACTTGATGGGGCGATCGGGCCAGCGGTCCTGGGCCAGTGCGGGGGCGCTTGCGGCCACGGCGGCGAGCAGGGCGCCCGCCATGAGGGTACGGCGATACATGACAGAGTCTCCTTGTGGGCCGGATGATCGACCCAATTGGCCTAAATGTCTATAGGTCTTACCAAAAGACCACGAGCGGCGTATGATCGCTCCGATGAATACAACCCCCGCCACCCGCACCGTGGCCGAGCGTCAGTTCGATGTCGAAGACGCGCGCGGCCGCACCTACCGCGTGACCCGCTATGTGTGGGAAGAAGAACGCGACGGCGCCTGGATCGAGCTGTGGGACATGCTGCTCACCGCGACCGGCGGCCTGCTCGATGAAATGCCTGGCGGCGGCTACACCGTGGACGGCACCGGCACTTTCGTGCGCGAGGTACCGGGCAGCACCCGCACGCGTGCGTCTCGGCAAATGGAAACCGTCGTGCCCGCCGGCGCCACTGGGGCGCATTGATGTCACCCGCACGGCAAGGCCCGCTGGCAGGGTTGCGGGTCGTGGAAATGGCGGGCCTCGCGCCCGGCCCGTTCGCCGCGATGATGCTGGCCGACATGGGCGCCGAGGTGCTGCGCATCGATCGACCCGAGCCTGCAGCGCGTCCGATGCCGCAGCAGTACTGGTTCACCGACCGCAACCGGCGCTCGATTGCGCTGGACCTCAAGACCGAAGAGGGGGTGAGCTTCGTGCGGCGTTTGATCGGCGAGGCCAATGCGCTGATCGAAGGATTTCGTCCCGGCGTGATGGAACGCCTGGGCCTCGGCCCCGAAGAATGCCTGGCGCTCAATCCGCGTCTGGTCTACGGCCGCATGACTGGTTGGGGGCAGGAGGGCCCGCTCGCGCAGGCGCCGGGCCACGACATCAACTACATCGCACTCGCAGGCGTACTCGATGCGATCGGCCCTGCCGATGGTCCCCCTGTGTTGCCGCTGAACCTCGCGGGCGACTTCGGCGGTGGCGGCATGTATCTCGCCTTCGGCATCGCGTGCGGGCTGATCGAGGCCGCGCGATCGGGCAAGGGACAAGTCGTCGATGCCGCGATGGTCGATGGCGCCGCTTCGCTGATGACCTACTTTTACGGCTACATGGCCGGCGGCAAGTGGCCGGGCCGCGGGCGCTCGACTCTCGGCGGCGCGGCGCCGCACTACGGCGTGTACGAGACGAAGGACGGCAAGTACGTTTCCGTCGGCTCGGCCGAGCCGAAGTTCTATGCGGAGCTGCTGCGCCTCACCGGGCTGGATCGCGATCCGGTGCCGGATCGCGCAGATCCTGCAAACTGGCCCGAGCTGCGCAATCGTTTGGCCGCCATCTTCCGCACCCGTACGCGCGACGAGTGGACCGCGCTGATGGAATCGGCAGAAGTCTGCTATGCACCCGTGCTGGATCTGCGCGAGGCGGCAGCGCATCCGCACAACGCGGCGCGTCGCACCTTCATCGAGATCGACGGCCATGTACAGCCTGCGCCTGCCCCTCGCTTTTCGCGCACGCCGAGCGCAATGCCTGAGGCCGGCGTCGCTGCGGGGGTGGATGCAAGGGCCGCGCTGCAGGGGTGGGGACTGCCAGCGGAAGAGGTCGATGCGCTGGTCGCGCGCGGCGTGATTTCCTGAAGCACCTCAGTCCGCGTTGAGCCAGTCGGGCGTTGCTTGCCGCTGGCCCTTCAGCGCCGGCGGCTGCGACGCGTCGACCGGGTCGATGCGCAGCCGCGTGAGGCGCAGGAAGCTGATCTTCCATTCGCCATTGACCTCGCGGTACTCCTCTTCGTAGTGGCCATAGCCGCGAAATCCGCGGCTGCCTGGCGCCTCCTTCACCGTGCTGCCGTCTGTCCAGTCGACGTAGTCCTCCATCGCCCAGACCACGCGCGCGTGACCGGCACTGAGCAGGCGGATCTCCGGCATGTGGCAGTGGTGCACGGAGATGGTGTTCGCGAGTCGCGTCGAAACGCCCTGTACGAATGTCGCCACGTCTGCGCCGGCGGGTGCGGAGCCGAGCCCTTCGAAGCGGCAGTCGGGCGTGAACAACGAGGCGAGCCGCGACCACTGCTTGGTATCGATGTACCGGCAATAGCGTGCCTTGGTCTCGGCAATGGCCTGCGCGGCCAGCAGGCGTTGAAGCGGGGCTTCGGATTCCGACATGCGTGTTCCTTCGATGAATGCGTTGACGCTTCGAGAATTGCGTAAGTATAATGGTCTTACCAATGATATTTTAGGGTCGCCTTCCATGTTCGAACGCCTCGAAAACGACTTCCCGGTGCACACGCCACGCCCTGCCGATGCGCCCGTGGCGCTGGAGGGCATCCGCGTCATCGACTTCAGCCACTTCCTTGCTGGCCCCTTCGCCACCATGATCCTCGGCGACATGGGCGCGGACGTGATCAAGGTGGAGACGCCCGGACGCGGCGATGAATTCCGCCACTACCCGCCAGTGCCTGCCGAGGCGCCGGCGCAAGGTGCGCCCTACGCATGGGGCAACCGCAACAAGCGCAGCGTGGCGCTCAATCTCAAGAGCCCGGAAGGCGTCGCGGTCGTGAAGGAGCTGATCGCGCAGGCCGACGTGCTGTGCGAGAACTTCTCTACGGGCGTGATGGAGCGCTTCGGGCTCGACTACGAGAGCGTGAAGAAGATCAATCCGCAGATCATCTATTGCTCGGTCTCGGCGTATGGCCGTGAGGGTGCCTTCAGCGATCGGCTGGGTTTCGACCCGATCGCGCAGGCAGAAAGCGGCTTCATCTCGATGAACGGCTATCCCGATCGCCAGGGCGTTCGTACGTTGTCGCCGGTGGTGGACATCAGCACCGCGATGATGGCCTGCAATGCCATCCTGGGTGCGCTGCTGGCCCGTGGGCGCACGGGGCAGGGGCAGCAGATCGAAATCGCGCTGTTCGACAACGCAGTGCTGATGACCGGCTACGCCGCCCTGCAGCACCTCTACACCGGCGCGCATCCGCAGCGACATGGCAACACCAGCCCGGACACCTGCCCATCGGGCGTGTTCATGAGCCAGGACAAGCCCTTCTATATCAACTGCGGCAACGACAAGATCTTCCATCGCCTCGCTGGGCAGGTGCTGGAGCGGCAGGACCTGGCGGATGACCCGGTCTACTCCGATCGCAACGGCCGCATGAGCAAGCGCGACGAGATCTTCAAGCTGCTGGAGGAGCTGTTCGTGCAGCATCCATGGTCTTACTGGCAGCCGCGCATGCGAGCCGCGCAGATTCCGTGCGGCGAGGTGCGAAGCGTTGGCGATGCGCTGCGCTCGCCCGAAGCGAAGGAGCGCGGCCTCGTCTCGCGCGTCGAGCATCCGACGCTGGGATGGATTCCCAACGTGCGCCTGCCGATCCTCTACTCGGGCACGCCGCTGGCAGACCCGAAGGCTGCGCCGGCGGTGGGCCAGCACACGGAGGAGGTGCTGACCGAGGTGCTCGGCTACGACGACGCGCGCATCGCAGCGCTGCAGGCCAGTGGCGCCTTGGAGCCGGCCGCTGCCACACGACGGCCCGCTCCGGCAGCTGCGGAGGCGACCGCGGGATGAAGCAGCTCTCGCCTGCGGCGCCACGCGCACTGCTGCATACGCGGCGAGTGGAATGCACGGGGTGGGAGCGCGAGGATGGCCTCTTCGACGTCGAGGGACGTCTGTCGGACGTACGCGAGTTCGACCAGGACGGCTCTCGCGGCAACGCGCCGCGCAAGGCGGGCGATCCGGTGCATCTGATGTCGCTTCGCATCACGCTGGACGACCGCTTCACCATCGTGGCGGCGGAAGCCTGTTCGCACCAGGTGCCCTATGCGGACTGCGGCGGCATCAATGACGCCTACAAGCAATTGGTCGGGCTGCAGATCAAGGGCGGGTTCACCAAGGCAGTGAAGGAACGGTTCTCGGGCGAGCAAGGGTGCACGCACCTGACCGAACTGCTAGGCCCTATGGCCACGACCGCCTTCCAGGCGATCAACCCTGCTCTCGAACGCCGGCGCGTGCGGCGTGGCGAACCGATCGATGACCCGAAGTCTGCAGACCGCCTGCTGGGCAGCTGCCATGGGCTGCGCCGCGGCGGCGAGCCCGCGATCATTCGCTGGGGCCAGCGCGGCGCCTGAGCGCCGCGGGCCGTCGGACTCATTCCGGTTGGATGCCCTTCGCTTGCAGCAACGCTCCGAAGCGCGCACCTTCCTTGTCGACCAGCGCGCGGAACTGCTGCGGCGAGCTGAACTTCGGCTCGTTGCCCGAGCGTTGCAGGGCTTCGCGGACGGCGGGGTCCTCCAGCGCCTTGCCCATCGTCTCGTTGAGCTTCATCACCACCGCGTGGGGCGTTCCGGGCGGTGCCACGAGACCGAAGAACACCTCTGTCGTCATGCCGGGGTAGCCTTGCTCGGCCATGGTCGGAACTTCGGGCAGTTCCTTCTCACGCTGCGGGCCGGTCACCGCCAGCGCCTTGAGCTTGCCCGAGCGCACGAGGGGAATGTTGGACGACAACGCGTCGAACAGGAACTGGATGTTGCCGCCCAGGATGGCACTCGCCGATTCCGCGCCGCCCTTATAGGGCACATGGAGCGCCTCGAAGCCGGCCTCGCTCTTGAGCAGTTCTGCCAGCAAGTGCAGGCTACCGTTGACGCCGTTGGAGCCGAAGCTCAGTTGTCCTGGATGCGCCTTGCCGTAGGCCACCAGTTCCTTCACGTTGTTGACGCCGAGCGATGGCGACGCGACCAGGATGAAGCCCGAGGTGGTCGCCTGTCCCACGGGGATCAGCGTCTTCACGTCGTAGCCGGGGTTCTTGTAGAGATAGGGCGAGATCGCCATCACGCTGTTGCCGACCCACACCAGCGTGTAGCCGTCGGCGGGTGCGCGCACCGTTTGCGCCACCGAGAGCGTTCCCGAGGCGCCTGGCTTGTTGTCGATCACCACGGGTTGGCCGAGCAGCTTGCCCATCTTGTCGCCCACCAGACGGGCGGTGATGTCGGTGGTGCCACCGGCACCGGCACCCACGAGTATCTTGATGGGCCGCGACGGGAACGGCTCGTCAGCCGCCCAGAGGGGCTGGGCGGCAATGGCAGCGCCGGCGGCAAGCAGTGTGCGGCGCCGGATGCGGTACTCGGTCATGGTGTCTCCTTCGTTGAACAGGGTCCGGCTGGTTTGACTCGGCCTGGAAATGTCATTATATTGGTCCTACCATTCAAATATGCAACCAATAATCGATCCCACGATGAACTCCACGCCGGCACAGATGCTGGATTCGCTGCTCGCTCAGCGTCACAGCTGTCGCGCTTTCCTGCAGAAGCCGGTGGAGCGCGCCACCCTCGAGTCGGTCCTGCGCACCGCCCAGCGCGCCGCCTCCTGGTGCAACTCGCAGGCCTGGCAGGTCAGCGTGACTTCGGGCGACGCGACCGAGCGCCTGCGCGCAAGGCTCGTTGCCGCAGCGCGTGCTGGCGAAGGCGGCAGCACTGACTTTCCCTTTCCGCAGGAATACCGCGGCGTCTACCTGGAGCGTCGACGCGAATGCGGCTTCCAGCTCTACAACGCAGTTGGCGTGGAGCGCGGAGACCGGGAAGGCTATGCGCGCCAGACGCTCGAGAACTTCCGCCTGTTCGGTGCGCCGCACGTCGCGATCCTGACCAGCGATCCTGGTCTTGGCGTCTACGGCGCCGTCGATGTGGGCGGCTACGTGCAGGTGGTGTTGCTCGCCATGCAGGCACACGGCCTTGGCGCCATTCCGCAGGCGGCGCTCGCACACCACAGTGACCTCATCAAGCAGGAACTCGGGATTCCGAAAGAGCGCCTGATGGTGTGCGGCATCTCCTTCGGCTACGAAGACACCGCGCATCCTGCCAACAGCTATCGCACCTCGCGCGCGACGGTCGAGCAAGCGGTTCATTTCGTGGACGCGTGATGGCATGAAGTCTCTCGCAGACCGCAGCATCGCGATCGTCGGCTACGCCGAAACCAAGCTGGTGCGCCGCAGTGGACGCACCGCGCTCTCACTGGCCGGCGAAGCTGTCGATCGGCTCATCGCGCAAACCGGCATCGACCGCGCACGCATCGATGGCTTTGCCACCACGCTGGCCATGAGCGAAGGTGGCAACCCGTTCTACAGCAATCTGCTGGCCGAGGGGCTGGGGCTGTCTGTCACCTGGTGCCAGGCGACGGAGATTGGCGGCGCATCTTCGGGCGGCAACATCGCGCGCGCGGCGGCAGCCATCCAGGCGGGCCTGTGCGACATCGGGCTTTGCCTTGCATCGGATGCGGTGTCGACCGTCGATCGCTCGGTTCAGTCGGGGCATCGCACCGAGTACTGCGACCCGGCAGGTTACGCCGGGCCTCTGTCGGCCTTCGCACTGCTGTCAAACGTGTACGACCAGCGCTACGGACTGCCGCACGACGCATTGGCGAAGCTGGCAGTGACGCAGCGCGAGGGGGCGTTGCTCAATGAGAACGCGTGCGACGTGTTGCGCCGTCCGTTGACGGAGCAGGAATACCTCGACTCCAAGATCGTGTCTGACCCTCTGCGCATCCTCGATTGCGTGATGCGCTGCGATGGCGCGAGCGCGGTGCTGGTGATGTCGACGCGACGTGCGCGAGAGATGGGTTTCCAGAAGCTCGTGCACCCGATTGCCTATGCAGAGCGCATCAACTTCGATCCGACCGAGGCGTCTGGCGACATGTTGCGAACCGGCTTCACCGACGTCGCGCCCCGTGCCTTCAACGCGGTGGGATGGAAGCCTGCCGACGTGAAGATGCTGCACTGGTACGACGACTTCTTGATCGCGCTGATCTTGCAGTTGGAACAGACCGGCTTCTGCGGCCCGGGCGAGGGCGGCGCGTTCGTCAAGGCGCACGACATGACCTGGCGCGGCGAACTGCCGCTGAACACAGGCGGTGGCCAGATCTCTGCCGGCCAGCCTGGACTGGCCGGCGGCGGTGTCAACCTCGTCGAGTGCCTTCGCCAGATGTTCGGCGAGGCCGGCGAGCGACAGGTCCGCGATGCCAGCAACGCGATGCTCTCGGGCATTGGCGTGATCCAGTACGCCCGCACCTGGGGCACCAGCACGGTGATGCTTCTGGAGCGAAGCCAATGAGCACGACAACCGAACTGCCCGACGTGGGCGCTCCGTTCATCGAAGGCTTGCGTGACGGCCGCCTGATGCTGCAGTTCGATCGCAGCAACGGACGCGCGCAGTTCTATCCTCGTCCGCAGAGCCTCTGGAGCGAGTCCGGCACGGAGTGGCGCGAAGCCAGCGGCCGCGGCGCGATCGTCGCGCTGACGCTGAGCCGCGTCGGACCGCCGCATCTGGCCGACGCGGTGCCGTACCCGATGGCGCTGGTGCAACTGGCTGAAGGCCCGCGCATGCTCGCCCGCGTCCACGCGCGCTACGAGGACCTGGCCATCGGCCAGGCGGTGGAGGTGGACTGGAGCCATCCCGACTCGCGGCGTGCCTTCCCGGTGTTCAGGCCATCGAGCTGACCGGCGCGCCGCTTCCGCGTTTCTTCACTACACGATCCCAGGAGACAACCCATGATGTTCCGACGCCAATGGCTGGCCATGTCGGCGCTCGCGCTTTCCGCGCTGGCGCTGGGCAGTGCGCAGGCCGACACCTTTCCGAGCCGGCCGATCAAGATCATCGTGCCCTTCGCCGCGGGTGGCACCGGCGATGTGCTGATCCGCACACTGCAGGAGCCGCTGCAGCGGCGTCTCGGGCAGCCGATCATTGTGGAGAACCGCCTGGGTGCGAGCGGGTCGATGGGCACGGTGTTCGTCAAGAATTCGCCGGCCGATGGCTACACGCTGCTGCAGGTGGGCAACTCGACCGTGACCACGCCGATGCTGCAGAAGGCGGCCAACTACGACTCGCAGAAGGATCTCGCGCCGGTGGGCCTGATCGCCACCACGCCGATGGTGTTCCTGATCAATCCGGTGGTGCCGGCCACGAACATCAAGCAGCTCATCGACTACGCCAAGGCCAATGCCGGCAAGCTGGAGTTCTCGTCGGCTGGCCGCGGATCGCTGGCGCATCTGGCGACTGAATCCTTCAACCAGGCAGCTGGCCTGAAGATGGTCTTCGTGCCTTATCAAGGCGCTTCGCAGGCGTTCAACGCGGTCCTCGCGGGCGATGTCAAAGTGGCCCTGACCACGCCCTCCGACGCGATCAATTCCTTCGTAGGTGCGGGCCGCGTGCGCATGCTCGCGGTGTCGAGCGAGAAGCGCAGTCCGCTGCTGCCCGATGTGCCAGCCATCTCGGAGACCCTGCCCAACTTCGTGGTGAACGCCTTCTTCGGGATGTCGGCGCCCGCGGGAACGCCTCCCGCAGTGATCGCAAAGCTCAACGACGCGCTCAACAAATCGATTGCCGAGCCTGCAGTGCAGGAGAAGCTCAAGGCGCTGGGCATGTTCCCGCATCCCGGCGATGCCAAGAGCTTCGGCGACATGATGACGCGCGACCATGCGCTGTGGACAGGCGTGATCACCAAGGCCGGCATTGAGGCGGAATGACGATGAGCAATTTCCTCGACGACTACTCGCCCGAGCGCATCGCAGACCGCATGCAGATCCAGGACTGCATGTACCGCTGGTGCCGCGCGGTGGACCGGCTGGACTTCAGCGGCATCCGCGATGTTTTTCATCACGACGCGACCGACATGCATGGTGCCTACGATGGCCCGGTGGATGGCTTGATCGACTGGATTCGAAGCCGCCATGCGGCCATTCCCTTCTCGATGCATGCGGTGAGCAACCTGCTGATCGAGTTCGCCGGCCCCGACCTCGCGTTGGTGGAGACTTACGTTCGCACCACGCAGCGCTACCCGGCCGAGGCGCGCGCCGCGCTGGACCAACTCGCTGGCGGCAAGGCGGGTGCTGATGGCGGCGGCATGGACCTCATGACCTGCTCGCGCTATGTCGACCGCTTCGAGCGGCGCGAGGACCGTCGCTGGAAGATCGCGCGACGCACGCTGGTGGCGGACTGGAAGCAGTTCGTGCCGGTGCCTGCCGACCTGCCGAGCCCGCCTGCATCGCAACAGACGGGCCGGCGCAATCAGGACGACTTCATCTTCCAGGAACGCCAGGCATTGGGGATCCGACCATGAACCGAAAGCAATTCCTCCGCTTCAGCCTTGGTGCGATGGCTGCTGGCGCCGCGTGGCCTGCGCTGGCCGCCTATCCCGACAAGCCGGTCATGCTGATCGTTCCCTATCCGCCGGGCGGCATGGGCAGCACCTTCGGCAACATCGTCAGCGAAGCGCTCACCCCCAAGCTGGGCGAGAACGTCGTGGTCGACTACAAGGCCGGCGCCAACGGCGCGCTCGGCGCTGCGTACGTGGCCAAGGCGCAGCCGGATGGCTACACGCTGCTGATGGCGGTCAACAGCACCATGGCCATCAATCCGCATCTGTATTCGAAGCTGCCCTTCGATCCGATCAAGGACTTCACGCCGGTGTCCATGATCTTCACCAACGCGAACGTGCTGGTGGTCAATGCGTCGAGCCCGGTGCGTTCGGTGAAGGACCTGATCGCCTATGCCAAGGCCAATCCGGGCAAGGTGAACTACGGCTCGGCCGGCAACGGGTCTACGCCACACCTGTCAGGCGAAATGTTCCGCCAGCTCACCGGTGCGCCTGTGGTGCACGTGCCGTACAAGGGCAGCGGTCCGGCCATCGTGGACCTGCTCGGCGGCCAGATCGACTTCCTGTTCGTCGACACCTCGGTGCTGCCGCAGGTGCGCAGCGGCAAGCTGCGTGCGCTGGCCGTCACCGGCCGCACCCACTTGGGCGCTGCACCCGAGTTGCGGACGATGGAGGAGGAGGGCGTGAAGGGCTTCGTGGTCGACACCTGGTACAGCATCTGCGCGCCTGCCGGCACGCCGCCCGAGGCAGTGAAGCGCTTGAACACGGAGATCGCGAAGATGCTGGCCGATCCCAAGGTGCGCCAGCGAATGCGCGATGTGGGCGTGGACCCGGCCGAGGACACGAGCGCGGCCTATCTGCAGAAGACCATCCAGGCCGACAGCGCGCGCTGGAAGACGTTCATCAAGTCGACCGACATCCACCTCGACTGAGGCGGACGGCCAGCGCTCAGATCACGCCGTCGCGCTCGAAGGCGCGGATATCCGCGCTTGCGTAGCCGAGCAGCTCGCCCAGCACGTACTCGTTGTCCTCGCCATAGACGGGCGCGCCGCGCTGCGGCAGGCCGCCGACATGGCTTGGCGTTCGCGAGAGCCTTGCAGGCAGTTCGGTGATGGGCCAGGTGCCGATGCGCGGCGCCGTCACTTCGGTCATCCACTGCTGCTGCGCGAGCTGCGGGTCGAACTCGCAGCGGTCTTCCGCGGTCTGGCACACGCCTGCGGCGATGCCATGCGATTGCAGCAGCGCCATGCAGGCATAGCGCTCCTGCGTGCGGGTCCAGTTCTCCACGGCTTCGTCCAGCGCGTCCTGATGTGAGATGCGAGATTCGAGCGTGGCGAAGCGCGGGTCACGCAATGCCTCGGCATCGCCGGCGGCACGCACGAGTGCCTGCCAGTCGCGATCGTCGAAGCAGGCGATGGCGATCCATCGGTCCTCGCCCGCGCATCGGTAGGCGCCATGCGGTGCCGCGGGTACATAGGGTGAGCGATTGCCGGTGCGTGTGAAAGGCTTGCGCTGCAGCGCCCATTCCAGGCATTGCACGCCGGTAAGCATCAGCCCGGACTCGCATTGAGATGCATCGATCCATTGACCTTCGCCGGTGCGTTCGCGGTGCAACAAGCCAGCGAGGATGGCCTGCGCGAAGCCATAGGCGCCCATCCAGTCGAGATACGAATAGCCCCAACCCGCCGGTGGCGCGGGATCGGGCAGGCCGGACATCTCGCTGATGCCGGTGAATGCCGCGGCGATCGGGCCGACCGTGCGCATGCGGCCGTAGCGTCCGTGCGCGCCCATGCCCGATTGCTGCACGTAGACGATGTCCGGGCGGATGCGCTTCATTGCCTCGTAGCCCAGGCCCCAGCGGTCCATCACGCCGGGCGAGAAGCCCTCGGCCACGACATCGCTGACTGCCACCAGCTTCCGTGCGATCTCCAGTCCGCGCGGGTCGCGGATGTTGAGCGACAGGCCGCGCTTGCCGGCGTTCTTGTGGTTGTAGTGGCCGCCCATCGTGGGGTCGTCGACGCCTTGCAAAGGGCCGGTGGCGCGCCGGCGTGCCTCGCGGCCGCCGACCGGTGCCATGGCACCAAGGCGGCTGTCGAGGTTGTCCTTCCACTCGACCTTGATGCATTCCGCGCCGAGCGCCGTCACCATGCGCGTGCCGCCGGCGGAGGCGAGGAACCACGAGAAGTCAAGGATGCGGATGCCCTGCAGCGCGAAAGGCCTGCCGCGCGCGGAGCGTGCGCTTCGCTCATTGGTCGGCGTGTCCTTGCGGGCAGCCCGCGGTTCGCTCTTCCGCTGTTCGCCAGGTTGAGGCGCCGCACGATCGGCAACCCATGCAGTCGTCGAGCCGATCCACTTGCTGCGCGGATAGGGCAGCCCGTCGATCCACGCATACGTGCCGCGCGCGGCCCAGTGCGGGTCGTCGAGGTTCTCGTGCGGCTTACGCAGGGGCGCCCACATCAGGCCGTGCGCCTGCGCCGCTTCCCAGGGCAGGTCGCGGAATCGGAAGCTGCGCACGAAGCGCTGCACCACTTCGAAGACATGGGCCTTGTGCTCTTCGAAAGCCGTGGCGCCGGGCACGTCGCGCTTCTTCGGATCACGCGTCGGGTCCGGGCCGGTGAGGTCGTAGGCCATGTCGCGGGACGCGAGGAACTCGACGAGCTTCTTCTCATCCGCCGCGGTCACCATCCAGCCGAGGTTCCAGCGCCCGTCCTTGGTCTGCGCGAGCGGCGTCGTGATGTTGGGCAGCTCGGCAGAGTGTCTGCAGGTCTGCCGCTGCTGATGGGCGGCGCGCATCGCCCAGGACATCAGGTCCATCTCGGTGGAGACCGACACTGCGGTGTGGATCGCACAGCTCACGTCCTGGCCCTCGCCGGTGCGTTCGCGATGCATCAGCGCGCCGAGGATGCCGATCAGCGCCTGCTCGCATGCGATGTGGCCGGCGTGGAAGGCCTGCGGCGCGATCGGAGGCAGGTCGTAACGGCCCTGTGAATCGGGGTCGTAGCCCGTGTTCATCATCACGCCGCCCAATGCCAGGTGGATGAGATCGCTGCCGCGGAAGTCCTTCCAGGGCCCGTCGTCGCCGAAGGGCGTGATCCGCGCGGTCACCAGGCGGGGGAAGCGTCGGGCGAGTTCCGGCAGCGCGAGCCCGGTCGCGAATTCCGCTTGAGCCATGCTGCCGCACAGGAACACATCGGCGTCTTCCAGAAGCGCGAGCAGCGAAGCGCGCGCGGGCGCACTCGGCAGGTCCAGCAGCACCGAGTCCTTGTCGCGGTTGTAGGCTTGGAAATAGAGCGAGCGCCCGTCCGCCGCAAGCGGCGGCATGCGCCGCGACGCGGCGCCTGCGAGTGGTTCGATCTTGGTGACATGGGCGCCGAGCCCGGCGAGCAGCAGGCCGCAGTACTCGGCCTCGGGTTCGCACAGCTCCAGAACGCGCAAACCCTGGAGCAGGCCGGGATTGTCTGAATGATTGAATGGTTGGACCATTTGGAATATTATAGGCACCACTCGCGCTTTGCACGCAGAGAGAACCAGGAGACATATCCCATGAAGACCGCCCGCCTATTCGCCGCCGCCGCGATGCTCGTGGCCGCAGCGACCTCGTTCGCGCAGGGCCCGGACAACTACCCCACCAAGCCGGTGACGATCATCGTGCCCTTCTCCGCGGGCGGTGCCACCGACCTGTCCGCACGCATGATCGCGACGCTGCTGTCGAAGCAGCTCGGCCAGCCTTTCGTGGTCGAGAACCGCGCCGGTGCGGGCGGCATGATCGGCATGGGTGTCGTGGCGCGCGCCCAGCCGGACGGCTACACGCTGGGCTGGGGCGGCAACAGCCCGATGAGCGTGACACCCCATGTGACCAGGAACCCGCCCTACGACCCGCGCAAGGCCTTCGCGCCGGTGAGCCTGGCGGCGATCTCGTCTTGGACGCTGACGTCGCGGGCCGACCTGCCCGCCAAGGACTTCGGCGATCTGGTGAAGCTCGCAAAGGCGTCGCCGGGCAAGATCAGCATCGCGTCCTCTGGCAACGGCAGCGCGCCGCATCTGCTGGCCGAGATGCTCAAGCAGTCTGCCGGGATCGACCTGCTGCATGTGCCCTACAAGGGTGAGATCGAGGGCGTCAATGCGCAGCTCGGCGGGCAGGTCGACATCATGTTCACCTCCACCTCGGCCGCCACGCCGCAGATCAAGGCCGGCAAGCTCAAGGGCTACGCGGTGACCACGCCCAAGCGCGAGCCGGCGCTGCCGCAGTTCCCGACGATGAAGGAAGTGGGTCAGCCGGACCTCACGATCGAGATCTTCTTTGGACTGGTCGCGCCGGCCGGTACGCCCAAGCCGGTGTTGGACAAGCTCTCAGCGGCGATGAAGGTCGCCGTGGCCGACGCCAACTACCGCGAATCCATGGAAAAGGCCGGCGTCACCGCCACCAGCAGCACGCCCGAAGAGTTCGCGGCCCTGCTGGCCCGTCACAACGAGCGCTGGCTCGATGTCATCAAGCGCAACAACATCACTCCCGAATGAACCCGAACGCACCTGGCGTGGAGCCGAACGCCGTTACCGCCGACACCTATGCCCTGCGCGAGCTGACTTTTCCGAAAGTGCTCGCCAGATTTGCGCAACGATCGCGCGACAAGGTTTTCCTGACCGAAACGGCCACCGGTCGTACTTTCACCTACGGCCAGCTCGACGCCTGGACCGACCGCGTCGCGCATGCGCTGCACGGCTTCGGCGTGAGGCGCGGCGGGCACACCGGCCTGCTGATGGGCAACTCGGCGGAGCACCTCGCGACCTTCCTCGCCATCGCCAAGATCGGCGCGGTGTCCGTGCCGGTCAACACCGCCGCGCGCGGCGAGCTTCTGCGCTACTACCTCGGCCAGTCTGATTGCGAGACGGTGATCGTCGATGCAGCGATGGCCTCGCGTCTGCATGAAGTGCTGCCGGACCTGCCGCTGCTCAAGCGCGTCGTCATCCTGCGCACAGGCGAGGAAGACGAAAGCACGATCGAGTCGACCGGCTCTTTCGAGGTCGCCGACTTCCACGCGCTGGTCGAGCGCGCAGCCGCCACACCTTTCGTCCCTGCGATCGAGCCGCGCTTCTGCGATCTCGTGCTGATCGCCTACACTTCCGGCACCACAGGGCCTTCCAAGGGCAGCATGTTGTCGCAGGCAGCGGCCCTCACGTATGGCACCAGCGCGGCCGAGGCACAGGGCTATCGCGCATCGGACATCTTCTATGTGTGCCTGCCGCTCTTCCATAACAACGCACTGCTGGCGGCCACGGGTGCGGCGCTGGTGTGCGGCGCATCGGTGGTGATGTCGCGGCGCTTCTCGGTGTCGAGGTTCTGGGACGAGATCCGGGCGTCGAAGGCCACGATCACCAACTTCCTCGGTGCGATGTCCAGCTTTCTCTGGAGCCAGCCGCCGTCGCCCGCCGACGCCGACAACTGCCTGCGCCTTGTCAGCATGGCGCCGACGCCGAAGTACGCGGCCGAGTTCGAGGAGCGCTTCGGCCTGCGGGCGATGAACAACTACGGCCTGTCCGACTACGGCATGGTCACGTCCTTCACACAGTGGGACCCGCGCGACAAGCTCGGCTCCATCGGTCGCCCGCGGCGCGGCGTGCAAGTGCGGATCGTGGACGACGACGACTTCGAGGTGCCGGCCGGTGAGCCGGGCGAAATGGTGCTGCGATTCGACGAGCCCTGGCGCGGCACCATGGGCTACTACAAGATGCCCGAGGCCACGCTCACGTCACGCCGCAACCTGTGGTTCCATACCGGCGACCGGGGCATGCGCGACGCCGACGGCTATCTCTACTTCGTGGATCGCAAGAAGGACTGCATCCGTCGTCGCGGCGAGAACATCTCGGCCTTCGAGGTCGAGCAGATCATCGCCACGCATCCCGGTGTGGCCGATGCGGCGGTCTTCCCGGTGGCAACGGCGACCAACGACGAGGAGGTCGCCGCGGTGATCGTCATCAAGCCGGATGCGCAGTTGGACGAATTGCAGCTCGTCGCGCATTGCCAGCGCAACATGGCCTACTTCATGGTGCCGCGCTACATCCAGTTCCGCGATGCGCTGCCCACCACCATGAGCCAGAAGGTCGAGAAGTTCAAGCTGCGCCAGGAGCTCGAGGCCGCGCTTTCGCAGGCTTGGGATCGCGAGGCGGCCGGGGTGGTGCTGGCGCGTTAGCTCCGGGAGTTTCGGCATTGATCATGTAGCCGCGGTGCAGCTTGGTCAGTGCCGAAGTCATCTCGGCCACCGCCTTCTCCGTGTCCCGTGCACGCAGGTGCTTGAGCAGACGCTTGCGCGAAGGATGGGTGTAGTCCTGCTGGTCGGTCGGGCCGATCGCCTTCACGAACTGGCGGGTGATCTCCATGATCCCCTCGGTGGTCGCGATCAGCACGGGGTTGTGCGTGGTTCGCGCCAGCATGACGTGGAAGGCCTGGTGATGCCGGGTGCGCTCCTCGAAATCGCCGGCCTTCTTTGCTTGCTCTGCGGCCGCGACGTTGGCCTCCAGCGCATCGATCTCCTCGTCGGTGATGCGCTCGCAGGCCACGCGGATCACCGCGGCGCTCACTGCGATGCGTGCCTCCGTGAGGTGCTGCGGTGTGATCGCGCCAAGAAAGTAGAGATCGCGCATGCCCGCCACCACGGCGTTCGAACTGCCCGGCAGCACGAACGCACCGCCCGTTGCACCGAGACGCAGCTCGATCAGTCCGCTGAGCTCCAGCGCGCGCAAAGCCTCGCGCATGGTGTTGCGGCTCACGCCGAAGCGCTTGGCCAGTTCCCGCTCCGGCGGAAGCTTGTCGCCCGGACGCAGCTTTCCCTCGGAGATCAGCCGCCGCAACTGGTTGGCCACCTCCTGGAAGATGCGTTGCGGATTGATGGGGACGACGTCGAAGTCGTCGCGGTCGAGGGGGCTGGGCATGGGGCGGATCGTAGCGGCAACGAGCATGTTTGCGTCACATTGACCTAATGGTTGGACCAATAATATGATGAACCCAATGAACAATGCCATCCCTTCCACGCTGCAGGGCCAGGTGGCCATCGTCACCGGCGCCGCGCGTGGCCTCGGGCGCGGCTATGCGTTGCGACTCGCACAACTCGGCGCCGACGTGGTGGTTGCCGACGTCGACCTCGAGTCGGCACGCGAATTCGGCGAGACGCTCACCGCAGCGAGCGTGCCGGAGGAGATTCGCGCGTTGGGCCGCCGCAGCATCGGCATTCAGGCGGATTTGCGCCATCGCGAAGGTGCTCGCATGCTCGTTGAAAGAACGATGGCCGAGTTCGGCCGCATCGACATCCTGGTCAACAACGCAGGCGGAGCCTTCACGCCAATGGAGCGAAGCACGGCCTCACGCATGCCGGACGAGGACAGCGACGCGATGCTGGACGTCAACTACCGCAGTGCGCTCTCTTGCAGCCAGGAGGTACTGCCCGCGATGCGCGCCCAGGGCGGTGGGGTGATCGTCAACATCGCTACCCTGGCCGCGCTCGATCCATCGCGCGCAGCGGGGCGTCTCGCGCCGTACGCCGTTGCGAAAGGCGCGGTGCTCACGCTGACGCGCTATCTCGCCTACGAACTGGGTCCGGAGGGAATCCGCGTCAACTGCATCGCGCCGGGGTCGATGCTCACCGAGCGCATTCGCAAGCAGGCGGCAGAGCGCGGCATGCAGAACGAGAAGGAACTCAAGCGCATCCCGCTGCGCCGCTTCGGCGAGGTCGAGGACTGCGCGAACGCGCTGGAGTTCCTGGTGACGCCGTTGTCGTCCTACGTGACGGGGCAATGCATCTCGGTGTGCGGCGGCCAGGTGCTGACGCCGTCGTGAAGTGGGCCCCGCGCCGCGTCAGCCCATGAACACGCCGCCGTTCACGTCCACGCAAGCACCGGTGACATAGGACGCCTCCTCGCTCGCAAGAAAGAGCACGGCACCCGCAACTTCGTCGGTCGTCCCCAGTCGCCCCAACGGAATCGCTCGCGTCGCCGCTGCGATGACTTCAGGACTGGATAGCGATGACAGCGCAGTCTCTATACGGCCCGGTGCCACGCAGTTGACCGTGATGCCGTCCGGCGCATAGGTGCCCGCTAGGTGCCGCGTGAGACCGATCAGCGCTGCCTTGGAGGCGGCATAGTCAACGCCGGCCGGTGCGACGAAGGTGCGCCCGGCCCGCGAGGCGATGTTGACGATGCGCCCGAAGCCGCGCTGCCGCATTCCCGGGATCAGCTCGCGCGAGAGCAGGAAGGGCGCTGTCAGATTGACGCCCAGCACGCGATGCCAGTCGGCGGTGGTGACCTCGGTGGGAGGAACGGGTTGGCCGTTGCGCTTGCTCGAGATGCCGGCGCAGTTGATGAGGATGTCGCAGCCGCCGAACAGCTCCTGCACGCGCGCCGCGACCCGAAGCACCTGTTCCTCGTCACCGATATCGGCCAACTGCGAATGCACCGGTGCCTGCGGCGTGGACAGCCGGTTCGCGGCGGCGTGAACGGTCTCGCTTACATCGGCCAGCAGCACGCGGTGCCCGAGACCAGCAAACCCGCGAGCGATGGCCAGGCCGATGCCGGCTGCACCGCCGGTGACGAGTACGGATCTCTGGATGGGCATGACTGGCGGGCTCCTTCGCAAATCGGTGGATGAAGAGCGCGCGAGTATAGGGACTGTGATAGCATTGGTCCAACCATTTAACAGTTAGATGTTTTGAGCATGGACAACCGAACATTGCGCGGTCGCGTCGCCATCGTCGGCATCGGCGAGACGACCTACTACCGCCACGGGCAGTCGCCCGATGCCGAGTTCAAGCTGGCGCTCAAGGCGGTCCTCGCCGCCTGTCAGGACGCTGGAATGGACCCGCGCGAGATCGACGGCTTCGCCTCGTACAGCAACGATCGCAACGATCCCTCGCGGCTGGCTGCAGCGCTGGGGCTGCCGCAACTGCGCTCCACCACCATGCAATGGGGCGGCGGGGGCGGGGGCAATTGCGCGGCGATTGCCAATGGAGCGGCCGCCGTGGCGTCGGGCTTGTCGGATTGCGTCGTCGCTTTTCGCGCACTGGCACAGGGGCAGTTCGGCCGCTTCGGGCAGGCGCCTACCGCGCCCACGATTTCCGGCGACATGGCCTGGCAGGCTCCTTACGGCGTGCTGTCGCCCGGCCAGAAGTTCGCAATGAAGGCGCGTCGCTTCATGCACGAACACGGCGTCAAGCAAGAGGCGCTGCGCGCGATCGCGATGGCGTCCTATGCGCATGCCCAGCGCAATCCGCGTGCCGTGATGCATGGCAAGCCGTTGACCGAGGCGCAGTACGACGACTCGCGCTGGATCGTCGAGCCCTTCCATCTGTTCGACTGCTGCATGGAGAACGACGGTGCGGCTGCGGTGATCATGGTGCCGGCGGAACGGGCGAAGGACTTTCCTAATAGGCCGGTGTATGTCCTCGGCGCGGCCACCGGGTCGGACGAGCGCGTGGCCGCGGTGCCGCACAACACGCCCAACTACGCGAGCTCCAGCTTTGCCACCGTGGCGCCCAACCTCTACCAGATGGCCGGTGTCACTCCCAAGGACGTGGGCGTGGTGCAGAGCTACGAGAACTTCACCGGCGGTGTGCTGATGGCACTGGCCGAGCATGGTTTCTTCCATCCGGACGAGGCCAACGATTTCCTGCGACTCGAGAACCTGCTGTCGCCCAGCGGCAAGCTGCCGCTCAACACCAGCGGTGGCAATCTCGCCGAGTGCTACATGCACGGCTTCGAGCTCGTCCTGGAGGCGGTGCGCCAGGTGCGCGGCACCTCCACCGCACAAGCGCCGCGCAACGACGTGGCGCTGGTCATCGGCGGGCCCATGGTCACGCCCGTCAGCAATTTGATGCTCGGATCGGAGGCCGTGTTGTGAGCACCGAAACCTACCTGCCGCCCGGCTTGCCGATCCCCGTCCCCGAGGCCGACGGCCTGTCGAAGCCCTACTGGAGTGGCCTGAAGGAAGACCGCTTGCGAGTGCAGCGTTGCGGCGGCTGCGGCACATGGCAGTTCGGCCCGGAATGGCTCTGCCATCGCTGCCATCGTTTCGATCCGGACTGGGTCGAGGTCGCGCCACGCGGCCGCATCTACAGCTGGGAGCGAGTCTGGCACCCCGTGCATCCCTGCCTGAAGGGCGCGGGGCCGTACCTCGTTGTGCTGGTCGAACTGCCGGAGGCCGGCAGCGTGCGCATGCTGGGCAATCTGCTCGGCGATCCGATGCAGGACGTGGTGATCGGCGCCGAGGTGGAGGGCGTCTTCGAGCACCATCCGCAGGCCGATCCGCCGTACACGCTGATGCAGTGGCGCTGCGTGGCCTAGATTCGAGCGGCTTGCCGCTCGGGCTGATCGTCGCGCTCGCGATCGGGCACGCGGCGTTCTCCGGCAACCGCTTCACGATCACGCTGCATGCGGTCGCACTGCATGCGTCGCCGCTCGCGATCGGCACCCTCCTGGGGCTCGTGATGATCGTGCCCATGCTGGCCGCGGTGAAGATCGGCCGCTGGTCCGATCGCATCGGCTATGTGCCCTTTGCGGCAGGCGGCCTCGCGCTGCTGCTGGCGGGTGGCCTGCTGGTCGGCGCGTGGCCTTCGATGCCTTCGCTCTTCGTCGCGAGCGTGCTCACGGGCACGGGCTACATGTCGGCGCATGTCGCGATCAACCTGGCGATCGGCCGCGCCAGCACACCGGAGCGCCGCACCGATGCCTTCTCCGCAATGGCCGTCGCGTTCTCGCTGTCGGGGCTCACGGGGCCGATGCTCGCTGGCGTCGTCATCGATCACGCCGGGCATCGATGGGCCTTCCTGGTCTTGTGTGCCTTCTCGCTCGCGAGCATGGTGCTGCTGCGCCGCGCGGCACGCCGGTATCGTCTGGCGTCGACCGGCGATGGTGCGCAAGCGCAGCCGCGGCTCGTCGATCTGCTGGCTCACCGGCCGCTGCGCGCGGTGTTCCTCGTCAGCGGCCTGCTTTCCATGGGTTGGGATCTGTTCACCTTCCTCGCGCCGCTGCAGGGTGTGCGAGCCGGGCTGAGCGCGACCAGCACGGGCGTGTTGATGGGCGCCTTCGGCGTCGGGACCTTTGCGATTCGCCTGGTGCTGCCACGCATCTCGCGCGGCGCTGGCGAATGGGCCACCATGGCCGGTGCGCTGTTCGTCACGGCGCTGGGCTACCTGGCCTTCCCGCTCCTGAGTGCCTTCGGACCGCTGCTGCTGGCGTCCTTCCTTCTGGGGATGAGCCTTGGCTGCGGTCAGCCCGTCTCGATGGCGCTCGTGCACAGCCACTCGCCCGAGGACCGCATCGGCGAGGCGGTCGGCGTGCGATCCACCATCACCAGTGCGAGCCAGACTTTCCTGCCGATGTTGTTCGGCGCACTGGGCTCGGCGGTCGGGATGATCACGGTGTTCTGGGCCGTGTCGGTGCTGCTGGCGGCCGGCGGCGCCTTCGCTATCCGGCGACGCTGAGTCGCCGCCGAAGCAGAGCGGCGAAGCCGGCTCCCACGATGGCGAGGGCCACCGCGGGCAGCAGCAGAAGGGCGGCATACGCGTGCAGGTCGACCGTGCCGCCGAAGGCCACGACACCCACGGACTGGCCGGCAAACAGGCAGAACGAAAACAGCGAGACCGCACTGCCGCGCGCCTCTGGAGCCATCTGCGTCGCATGCGTCTGCAGGGTGTTGTGATACAGGTAGGTGCCGAAGCCGAGAAGCACCGACAGCGGCGCCGCGGCCGACCAGTGCGGCAGCAGCCACAGGCCTGCAAGCGCGGTGGCCATCAACAGCCCGCCGGCTGCCGCCATCCGGATCTCGCCGAGCGTGCCGACGACGCGTCGCGCGCAGATCGCGTAGACCAGCCCACCCACCGCGTAGAGCGCCGCGACGGCCGAGGCAGCGGCGAGGCCGAGGCCTTCTCGGGCATGGAGATAGGTCGGCAGGTAGCTGAGTGCACCGAGCAGAAATACGCCCTCGATGAACACCGCCAGCAGTACGACGCGAGCCCACGGCTGTGCAATCACGACGCTGATGCCTCTGCGGCTTGCAGCAGGTGCACGCATCGTCTTCGTTCGTGCTGCATCGCGCCATAGGAGCCCGCCCACGACCCAGTAGCCGATGCTGAGTACCCCGAAGGCCCCGCGCCAACCCAGCGCCGTCTCCGCGAACAGCCCGCCCAGCAGCTGGCCGATCACCATGCCCGACAGCGTGCCGAGCAACAGGCGTGCGAGTGTCGCCTGGCGAGCCTCGTAGGCAACCGCGTCGCCGATCCAGGCCATCGAGAGCGGCACGATGCCGGCTGCCGCCATGCCCCACAGTGCGCGCCAGGCCAGCAGCGTGTCGAACGAGCCTGCGAATGCGGCTGCTGTTGAAGTAAGACCACAGCCCGCGAGCGCGAAAGTCATCAAGCGCTGCTTGCCGAAGCGGTCCGCGAGCGGGCCGGACAGCAGTTGCATGAGTCCGTAGGCGACGGCGAACGCGACGATCAGGCGGCCCGCTTCGCCGGCGCTGCGCTCGAACTCAAGCGCGAAGCGCGGCAACAGCGAATCGCAAACCCGAAGTGCCGCGGCGCTGAAGAAGGCGGCTGCCGCGAGCAGCCGGACCGGCGCGCTCGGCGCGGCGCTCATTGCCAGCGAGCGAGAACGTCCGCCGAGGGCGTCGGCTGTTTCGGCGCCGGGCCCTGGATCTGCGAAGGGGTGCGGGAGAAGCGCGGCGCGGGTGCAGGCTGGC
This sequence comes from Variovorax sp. Sphag1AA, assembly GCF_014192575.1. GTDB lineage: Bacteria > Pseudomonadota > Gammaproteobacteria > Burkholderiales > Burkholderiaceae_C > Variovorax. The sequence continues at coordinate 77,064 of NZ_JACHYC010000012.1, forward strand.
GGACGCCCTCTACCTCGACGAAGGTGTTGCGCGCGCGGTTGTGCGGATGCAGTTGCGCCCGCGACAGGGGCAGCACTGGGGCGAAGCACACATCTGTGCCTTCCAGCGCGTCCGTCCATTCCTGCTGCGTCTTCTGCTTGAAGATGCGGGCGAACTCATCGTGCAGACGAGGCCATTGCGCGCGGTCGTTCTGCGCGCGATGCAGCTCGGAAGGCACGCCCACGCGCTCACAGAACTCCGAGAAGAACTGCGGCTCGATGGCACCCAGTGTGACGTGCTCGCCGTCTGCGGTCTCGTAGACGCGGTAATAGGGTGCGCCGCCGTCCAGCAGATTGCTGCCCCGCGTTTCGCCGAACACGCCGCGCATCTGCTGGCTCACGAAGTTGGTCATGAGCGAGGCCGCACCGTCGGTCATTGCTGCGTCCACCACCTGGCCGTGGCCGGAAAGGTTTGCTTCGCGCAGCGCGGCCAGCACGCCGACGATCAGGTAGAGGCTGCCGCCGCCGTAGTCGCCGATCAGGTTCAGCGGCGGCACCGGCGCGCCGCCCTTCGGCCCGATGGCGTGGAGCGCGCCGCTGATGGCGATGTAGTTGAGGTCGTGACCCGCAGCCTGCGCGAGCGGGCCCTCCTGGCCCCAGCCCGTCATCCGGCCATAGACGATGCGCGGATTGCGCGCGAGCACGGCATCCGGGCCGAAGCCGAGGCGCTCCATCACGCCGGGGCGATAGCCTTCGATCAGCACGTCGGCCTTCTCCAGCAACTGGAAGACCTGCTCGCGCGCGGCAGCGTCCTTCAGATCGGCCAGCACCACGCTGCGTCCGCGGCCGGTGATGTTGTGCGGCTCGCCAAGCTTCTTGCCGGGCCGGTCGATAGAGACGACATCCGCGCCCATGTCGGACAGCAGCATGCACGCGAAGGGACCGGGGCCGATGCCGGCGAACTCGACGACGCGCAGGCCGCGCAACGGGCCGGAAGGGGTTTCGGACTTCATCCAGTTTCTCCAGGGGTTTGTAAGGCTCAGGCCAGGAGCAGCAAGGCGGCCTCGCGGGCGGACTGCCCGACGCGCACGCCCTTGTCGCGGGCGATGCGGTTGGCGGCGCTGATCACGCCGTCGAAATACGTGCTCTGGCCGTCGCCCATGCGTGCGGTCAACGCGCTGACGCTGGCGCCGGCGATGCCGTCGGGTTCCACTGCCTCGAGCGCACTCAGGCCGCTGTCGTTCTTGCCGCCGCCGCCGTCGGAGCAGATGAAGGCCCAGGGCCGGAAGTCACGGAAGTACCCGATGACGCTTCGCCCTGTATGACCGGCGGTGCACAGCACATTGCGCTCGCGGTCCTCCGGCAGGGCATAGGCGATGGAATCGGTGCACACGATGCTGCGGCCACTGTCGGCGGTGTGGATCACCAGGCGGCGTGCGGGATCGAAGGTCGCAGGCTTGTTCTCGCCGGTCAGCATGCACCGCGCGGCGTCGCGAACCGTCATGCCCTGCACGATGCCCAGCGCCTGCGCAGCGTCGTTCACGCGGCTGACGATGCCGTGGTCGTACAGGTCGGCACCGTTGCCCATCTCGGCGGTCATCACGTCGGCTGCGGCAGCGGGTACGCCCAGCGCTTCGTAATACCAGAGGCCAGCGATGCCTGCGCCGTCCTTGCCGATGGCGCAGTCCAGCCCGATGACGGCCTGCGGCCGGGCGCGCATCACCATGCGCGCACAAAGCACGCCGCTGTACGAGGCGTTGACGACCACGCCGCCGCTGGTCTCCGGCGCATGGGCAACGTGGCTCTCAACATAGGTGGCGGAATCGAAGACCAGCACGCGGCCGGCGGGAATGTCGTGGATCTGGGGAGGGGTGGCCATGGATGAAGTGTAATGGTCAGTCCATTGCAAGTCCATGAGATTGAGCAGTCCGACCCTTGGTGGCCTTGGGCTATCCTCGCTCAACACAACTATGTCGAGTCCAGTCATGCAACCCATTCCGCAGCTGTCCTTCCAGGAGGTGAAGACGCGCCGTGTCTTCGAGGAGATCTGTGAGCAGATCCGAAAGCGCCTCGCTTCCGGCGTGCTCAAGCCCGGCGACAAGCTGCCGGCCGAACGCGACCTGGCGGTGGAGTTTCAGGTCAGCCGGCCGGCGGTGCGAGAGGCGTTGCGCACGCTCGAGATATCCGGCGTCGTTTCCCTGCAGAAGGGTGTGAAGGGTGGTGCATTCATCCGCGACGGCAACCCGGCGCTTCTCACCCAGTCACTGCAGGACTTGATGATCCTCGGGCGCGTGTCGCTGGCCGGCCTTGCCGAGGCGCGAAGATTGATCAACGGCATGGTGATCGAGTTGGCCTGCGAGCGCGCGACAGAAGAAGACTTTGCCGCCATCGAGCAGAACATGATGGAGATCGAGAAGAGCGAGGACCTCCCGCAGCGCGCCGACGAGGGCGTTCGCTTCTTTGGTCTGATCGCCCGCGCGACGCGTAACGAAGTGCTCTCGATGCTGGTGGATTCGCTGTCGGACATCATCCGCTACGTGATCGACCGCACCGGCCGAAAGGCGCGTCCTGAACTAGTGCCGGTGCGTCGCCGCATCCTCAAGGCGATGCGGGCCCGCGATGCCAAGGCCGCCGCCAAGGGCATGGACGAATACCTGACGATCGTGCAGGAGGGCATGGACGCCGTGCCCGAGCCTGCGCCGGCTCCCAAGAAAACACGCTGATTTCCGGCCCGCTTTGCGCGGGCTTGCCTCGCTTCGGGGCTTGACAGGGGTTTTTCGCTGTTTAGAATGGTCAAACCATTCAAATCTAGTGGTTCAACCTTCCACGCAATCCCACCGAGGACCCCCGTCATGACCGAGATCGTCGTCAACGAAGCCAATCAATGGCGCCTGAACACCCCCGGCTCCGCCGGATGGGAGAAGTCGCCTCAGCCCGGAGCCGCCAACAAGTACCTGATGATCTCGGCGGACACGCATGCCAACGAGCCGGGCAACCTGTGGGCCGAGCGCATCGACGCCAAGTACCGCGACCGCCTGCCCAAGGTGTGGATCGACGAGAAGGGCGTGCAGTGGCGCAAGATGGAAGCGTCGGAGCAGCCTGACCGCCTGATCCTTGCCAAGCTGGAGGGCGAAGATCTGGCCCGTTCCAAGGCCGGCGCCACCGCCTCCGAGCGTGGCCCGAGCGTCGAGCAGCGGCTGCATGACCTGGAGCTCGACGGCATCGACGGCGAGATCATCTTCCCCGGCAAGGGCCTGGGCATGTGGTACACGTTCGACCCCGACTTCGCCCATGCACAGTGCGAGGTCTACAACACCTGGGCCTGGGAGAACTTCGGTCCTCACGTCGAACGCCTGTCGCCCGCAGCGGCGCTGGCCACCGGCAACATCGAGGCGACGCTCAAGGAAATCGACCGCTGCCTGAAGCTGGGCTTCCGTCATTTCACGTTGCCGTGCAAGCCGCTCTTCGGCCCGCCGAAGACCAACGAGCTCAACTACAACAAGGTCGAGTTCGACCCGATGTGGGCGCGTTTCGTCGAAGCGGGCGTGCCGGCCACGTTCCACGTCTCCACCGGCAAGGACCCGCGCACCACCCGCGGCAATGGCGGTGCGGTGGTGAACTACGTGGTGCACTCGCTGTCGCCGACGCTGGAGCCGCTGGTGAACATCTGCGCGGCCGGCGTGGCCGAACGCTTCCCGGAACTGCGCTTCGGCAGCGTCGAGGCCGGTATCGGCTGGGTGCCATGGATGCTCGACGCCATGGACGAGGCCTATCTGAAGCACCACTTCTGGGTGCGGCCGAAGCTGAAGATGCTGCCTTCGGACTACTTCAAGGCACGCGGCTTCGCGACCTTCGGCGAGGACCGCGCCGGCCTCGGCCTGATGGAAGAGCACGGCCTGCAGGACAACTTCATGTGGGCCAACGACTATCCGCACCACGAAGGCACCTGGCCGCATTCGGCCCAGGCCATCGAACGGCAGATGGGCCACATGAGCGAGGTGTCGCGCCGCAAGGTGCTGGGTGAGAACGCCGCGCGCGTGTTCGGCTTCAAGGAAGTCGCCGCCAAGTACGGCTACAAGTTCTGACAGACAGGGCGATGACGACCATCACGCCCTTTCATCCCCGGCACGATGGGCTGGCGGAGGATGCCTCCCGCTACGTGGACGTGGCAAGCCTGCCCTGGAAGCCCACGCCCACGCCTGGCATCGAGATGAAGGTACTGATGCAGGACGACGCCAGCGGCTTGCTGACGGCGCTGTTCCGCTGGCAGCCGGGCACGCAGCTGCCGCTGCACGAGCACGTGGAGGTCGAGCAGACCTACGTGCTCGAAGGCAGCATCGTCGACGACGAGGGCGAGGTGCGCGAGGGCGACTACGTCTGGCGCCCGAAGGGCAACCGGCATCTGGCGCGCTCGCCCGGCGGCGCGCTGGTGCTGTCCTTCTTCCTCAAGCCCAACCGCTTCCTCGAAGGGGAGCATGCGGGCAAGGAACTCAAGTGACGGTCTATCGGTGTGCGCTGTTCAGTCGGCGAGCGGATGTGACGCCGGCGCAGTTCGCGAGCCACTGGCTTGGCGTGCACGGGCCGTTGGCGGCCAAGCTGCCGGGGCTCGGCACCTATCGACAGAATCACATCCGCGAACGCTTGTACGAGTCGCCGAATTCGCCCGTGCAGGCGATCGACGGCATCGCGCAGCTCTCTTTTCCGAGCATCGCGGCGATGGAGGTGTCCGATGCCTCGCCGGAGTACGCGGCCTGCAAGCTCGACATTCCGAAGTTCCAGGGCGGCATCACCATCCTCGTGATCGAAGCGGATGAACTGTTGGCGGGTGAGAACGCGCCGACCAAGCTGATGTGGGTGTCGACGCGGCGTTCAGATGCGCCGTCGGCCGGCCTGCGTGAGCAGTGGGTAGCGGCGAACCGTGACGCCACCCGTGCGTTGCCGGGTGCCCGTCGATTCGTCCAGAACTTCGTGGTGGACCGCGCCCATCCCGTGGCGGCCGGCGTGCCGTCGGGCGATCCATCCGGTGCCGAAGCGGTGAGCGAACTGTGGTTCGACGATGCAGCTTCTGCGCGCACTGCGCTGGAGTCGCCGCCCGGGCGCAGGTTGGTCTTCGAAGACCCGTTCCTCGCGCCCGTGGGCGTGTATCTGATGCAGGAAGTGAAGATCGTGTGAGCGGGTCGTCCTCTCGCCAAGGGGGCGATGTTGAGGCGGCCGATGTCGTCGTAGTGGGCGGCGGTGCTTCCGGCCTTGCGGCTGCCATCGAGGCTGCAGCGGCGGGCGCCAGCGTACTGGTGCTTGAGAAGAACCCGATCCCGGGCGGCAGCAGCCGGCTGTCCGTCGGCTCCATCAATGCGGCGGGCTCACGCCTGCAGCAGCACGCCGGCATCATCGATTCGCCCGACGAGCACTTCGACGACATGGACCATTTCATGGGCCCGTTCGCGTCGCAGGAGAACCGTGCGCTGCGGCGCCTGCTGGTCGACAACGCGGCCGACACGCTGCACTGGCTGATGTCGCTGGGGCTGAGCTTCTACGGGCCCACAGCCGATCCGCCGCATCGCCATCCGCGCATGCACAACGTGCTGCCGAACTCGCGGGCCTACCCGTACTACCTGTCGAAGGAAGCAAAGCGCCGCGGTGTGCGAGTGCTGCTCGGCGCAGAGGTGACCGAGCTGCTGCGCGCGGAAGACGGCGGCGTTTGCGGTGTCGAAGCGCTGGTTGGCGGCCGGCGCATGAAGATCACCGCGCGGCGTGGTGTGGTCCTCTGCTCGGGCGACTACAGCAACGGTGCCGCGATGAAGGCGCGCTTCCGTCCCGAACTCGAAAACATCCCAGGCGTCAATCCGACCGCGACGGGTGACGGCCATCGACTGGCGGAAGCGATCGGCGCGCGCATCGTCAACGGCGATGTGGTCTTCGGCCCTGGCCTGCGGTTCGGCGCGCCGGCCAAGCCGAGCCTCGTGCAGCGGCTGCCGCCTTCTTGGGCGCTCGGAAAGCTCATGTCGGTGGCGCTTGCGACGCTGCCAGCCGCGCTCTTCCGTCCCTTCGTCATGTCCTTCATGACCGCCTCGCTAGGGCCGGAGGCAAGCCTGCTGCGCAGCGGCGCCGTGCTGGTCAATCGCAACGGCGAGCGTTTCGTGGATGAACAGCAGGCACCTGGCCTCGCCATTGCCGCGCAGCCGGGCGGGCAGGCCTGGCTGCTGTTCGACGATGCGCTCGCGCGCAAGTTTTCGGCGGCGCCGAACCATGTCTCGACCGCCCCGGGCGTGGCCTTTGCGTACCTGCCGGACTACCGGCGGCATCGCAAGGACCTGTACCGCACTGGTGCGACGCCGGCGGCGCTGGCCCGCGCGACGGGCCTGCCGGCCGATGCACTCGAAAGCACCTTGCGTGATCGACAGTGGCAGTCACCGCTGCATGCGCTCGGCCCACTGGAAGCAAGGATCGTCATCACCGATGGAGGACTGGCGGTCAACGGCTCGCACCAGGTGCTGCGCGCCGACGACACCGTGATCCCCCGGCTCTACGCGGCAGGGGCCGCAGGTCAGGGCGGTTTGCTGCTGGCCGGCAACGGCCATCACATCTGCTGGGCAGTGACGTCGGGAAGGCGGGCGGGTCGGTTCGCGGCGAAGGCTGCCGCGTGACTCACTGCTTGCGCGAGCCCCAGAGTTCCATGTAGTTCGCCTGCAGGCGTTCCAGGAACTTGTTCATTTCGGCGACCGCCGCGTCGGCATCGCGCGCACGCAGGTGCTTGAGCAGCCGGCGGCGCGAGGGCAGGGTGTAGGGGTTGTCGCTCGGGCCGATGGCCTTGACGAACTCGCGCATCACCTCCATCACGCCTTCCATCGTGATCTCGATGATGGGGTTCCGGGTGGCGGCGGCCAGCAGGTTGTGGAACTCGCGGTGCAGGTCCGCGCGTTCCTGGAAGTTACCGGCCTTGTCAGCCTTGGTGGCCTGCGCCACGTTCGCCTCGAGTGCCTTCAGGTCCTCTTCCGTCAGGCGCTCGCAGGCCACGCGCACCACGATCTCGCTGAGCCAGACCCGCGCTTCCGTGAGGTGCTCGGGCTTGATGGCGCCGAGGTGATAAAGGTCCCGCAGGCCGTTGACGACCACGCCGGAGTTGCCCGGAAGCACGAAGGCGCCGCCGGCGGCGCCCTTGCGCAGTTCGATCATCCCGCTCAACTCGAGGGCGCGGAGCGCCTCGCGCAGGGTGTTGCGGCTGACCTTGAACTTGGCGGAAAGATCGCGCTCGGCAGGGAGGCGATCGCCGGGCTTGAGCCGGCCGGTGGCCACGAGATCGCGGATCTGCGCTGCGATCTCTTCGAACGCGCGCGAAGGGGCGATGGGCTCGAATCCGAGGGAGGATTCGAAGGCTTCTTTGGTGCGGAAGTCGGCGTGGCTCACGGCGCGGATTCTAGTCCCTCGCCCCGTTCAAACGGCCAGCGGAAGGGCTGCAGCGAGCAGTTCGTTGGCAATCCGCACGACCGCCGGGCCGTCCTTGTCCGACTCGGCCAGGGCCTTGTGCCAGGCGGGATCGGCACGAAAAGCCGCCCATGCGCGGTCGCGTTGCTCGTGCGATTCCCACTGAAGCAGGTACTTGAGCTGCATGTTGTCTTCGCCGACAGCCACTGTGAATACCGGCGTCACGCGGCGGATGCCGTACTTCTCGAACAGCGCGAGGGTGGCCGTTTCGAAGCGCTTGAGGGCCACCGGCAGCTTGCCCGGGGCGCAGGTGTAGGTGCGTAGTTCGTAGAACAAGTTGAAACTCCTTTTGCTAGAGCGGACGCGAGGCGAGCAGCGGCCCGTCCTCGTACTGCAGGACGACGAGTTCGACCGGCATGCCGCACTCGAACGGCTTGCCCTCGCGCTCGACGAGCCGGGTCGCGATGCGCAGGCCGATGTCGAGGTCGACCACGCAGACGGCATAGGGCGCCTCGTCCACGAACACCTTGGGTGCGGCGTGGATGCGGGTCCACGAATAGAGCGTGCCGCGCTGGCTCAGCTCCTTCCACTGCATCTTGGGCGACCAGCAATGCGGGCACACGGGCTTGGGCGGAAAGGTGAACTTGCCGCAGGCTTCGCAGCAGGTGCTCTGCCAGCGGCCATCGCGAAGGCCTTCCCAGAAGGTCTGCGTGAAGGTCGACACGCGTGGCGGATAGGCGCGCGTGCGCGCCACGGGAATCATCTCGAGCGTCATCGTTGGGCCTCCATCACATGGACAAGTGCGGCGTTGTAGTTGCCGAGTTCGCCGGTGGTGAGGCCCAGCTGCGCATTTGCGACCTGGCGCTCGCCGGCACGGCCGCGCAGTTGGTCCGCCATCTCGCAGTAGTTGTAGAGCGACGTGACGTACGCCGGATGGCCGCGCGAGGTCAGGCCGCCGGAGGTCGAGATCGGGATCTGCCCGCCCAGCTTGGTGCAGCCTTCCGCTGCTGCGGGCGCGCCTTCACCGCGGCCGAAGAAACCGACCGCCTCGCTCACGAGCACCTCGACGATGGTGCAGGGCGCATAGAACTCGGCCAGGTCGATGTCCTTGGCGGAGATCCCGGCCTGCGCGTACGCCGTGGCCGACGCCTGCTTGGCGGCGATGAGTTCGGTCATGTCGTTGGGCACTTCGTTGATCTGGTGCGAGCCGTCGTGGCAGAAGCCGCGTCCGCGCACCAGCGCATAGGGCCGGCCCAGCGACTTCGCGACTTCTTCGGAAGCCAGCACCAGGCAGGCCGCGCCGTCGCTGCGGCCCGGCACGTCGTAGAGGCCCAATGGCTCGACGATGGGGCGCTGCTCCAGCACCTCCGGCAGCGTGATCGGCTTGCGATATTGCGCCAGCGGGTTCATCGATGCATGCCAGCGGTTCTTGACCGCGACCGCGCCGAAATGCTCGCGCGTGGCGCCGTATTCGTGCATGTAGCGCATGGCGTCCATGGCGTACCAGCTGATCGGGATGAATCCGCCCGAGGCATGGAAGTCCACGTCGCCGGTGGTTCGCATGCTGCTCATCGCATGCTCGGAGGCCGACGTGGCCGCCTCCATATTGATACCTACCGCCAGTGCGACGTTGGTGCGGCCGAGCAGGATTTCGTCGCAGGCCCGGTCGAAGCAGACCGCGCCGGTCATGCCGTTGCCCATGACCTCAAGCACGCTGCCGGTGCATTGGAGGCGCAGGTGGCTGACAAGGAAGGTGGAAAAGTACTTCTGCAGCGTGTAGGGCCTGGGCAGCGTCAGCACCAGGCTGCCGATGTCCTTCTTCTCGACGCCGGCGTCCGCGACCGCATCGACCACCAGCTTCGTCATGATCTCCTGCTCCAGCACCTGAAGCGGCTCTTCCGCCTTGGTCTGGTGGCGGCCGACCGGAATCGCGCTGGTGCCGATGATGGCAACTCGACGAGTCATTGGGTGGGTCCCCTTGGTTGTAATGGCAGGCCAGTATATCTATAATGGTCAAACCATTCAACTTTTGGAACGACCTCATGACGATTCCGAACCTCGCGTCCACCGAGATGCAGAACGCCTTCGACGTGCGGGCCTTCCGCAGCGCGCTCGGCAGCTTCCCGACTGGTGTGGCCATCATCACCACGACCGGTCCCGACGGCACGCCGATCGGGCTCACCTGCAACTCGTTCAGCTCGGTATCGCTCGATCCACCGCTGGTGTCCTGGGGGCTCAGGCTCGCCAGCAAGAGCCTGGAGGCCTTCCGGCAGAGCGGGTCCTTCGCGATCAACGTGCTGGCCGAAGACCAGAAGGACCTGTCGGCACGCTTCGCGAGCGGCGCCATCGCAGACAAGTTCGAAGGCGTGGCGTGGGCGCCGGGCCATCGCGGGCTGCCGGTGATCGCCGGCAGCGTGGCCACTTTCGAATGCGACAAGTTCGCCGAGCATCTCGCGGGCGATCACGTGCTCTTCCTGGGCCAGGTGGCGAAGTTCGACCATGGCCGGCAGGAAGCCTCGCTGGTGTTCTACAAGGGCGCCTACATGATGCTGGCGCAGTCGCTGCGCGAACTGGCCGCCAGCGGGCAGCTCGATTCGATCCACCTCGACCAGGCGCGTCGGCTGATCAATTGCATGCTGCTGCGCCTGGCCTGCCAGAACGGCGCAACGGAAGACTTCGATGCCATCGAACGCAACATTGCAGAGATCGAGAACTACCCCGATGCGGCGCATCGCGCGGAAGCCAGCATCGAGTTCTTCCGTCTGGTGACCAAGGCGGCACACAACGACGTACTGGTGGTCGTGGCGGAGACGCTCACAACGCTGTTGCGTCATGTGCTGCAGACCGATTCGACGCTCCGCGCCCGTCCCGAACTGGTGCCGGTGCGTCGGAAGATCCTCACGCACATGCGCGAGCGCGATCCTGATGCGGCGGAAGCCGAAATGAGCCACTACTTCGATCAGCTTCGCAGCGGCGCAGCGGTGCAGGAGGCCAGCGCATGAACATGAACGAACTGCCCACGACGGAATGCGACGTGCTGGTGATCGGCGCGGGTGCCGGTGGCCTCTCGACCGCGATCACCGCCAGGAAGAACGGCCTGGATGTCGTCGTCGTCGAGAAAGAGCCGGTGTTCGGCGGCACCACGGCGTTTTCCGGCGGCGTGCTGTGGATCCCGCTGTCATCGCATGCGAAGAAGGCCGGTTACGCCGACACGCGCGAGGCCGTGATCCGCTTCATGAAGGCCGAGACAGGGCGCTGGTACGACGCGCCTTCGGTGGAAGCCTTCATCGAGAAGGGCCCCGAAATGGTGGACTTCTTCGAGCGCGAGACGGAGGTGCACTTCATCACCACGCTCTATCCCGACTACCACCCGGACGCCGACGGTGGCGTGGACATCGGCCGTTCGATCCTCGCCGCGCCCTACGACATCCGTGGGCTGGGGCCGGAGATGGCGCGACTGCGTCCGCCGCTTGCGACCATCACCTTCATCGGGATGATGTTCAACTCCGCCAACGCGGACCTCAAGCACTTCTTCCGCTTCACCAAGTCCTTCACTTCGTTCAGCTACGTCGTCAAACGTCTGCTCAACCATGTGAAGGAGCTGGCGCTCTACCGGCGCGGCATCAACGTGACGAGCGGCAATGCGCTGGCCGCGCGGCTGGCGAAATCGGCGCTCGACCTGAAGATCCCGATCCACACGAGCACGCCGGCGCAGGAGCTGATCACCGACAACGGACGCGTCGTCGGTGCACTGGTGAAGGGCCCCGAAGGGCTGCAGCGCATCATCGCGCGCAAGGGCGTTGTGCTGGCCGGCGGCGGCTTCTCGCACGACCGGCAGCGCATCGCCCAGGCCTATCCGCACGTGCGTGCGGGGGGTGAGCATTTCTCTCCCGTGCCCAGGGGCAACACGGGTGACGGCGCGCGGATGGCCGAGAAAGTGGGCGGGCGCGTGGAGATCCGCTTCAGCTCGCCCGCGGCCTGGATGCCGACATCGAAGGTCCCGCTGGGCAACGGCGAGTACGGCGCGTTCCCGCATCTGCTGGACCGCTACAAGCCCGGGATCATCGGCGTGCTGTCGAACGGCAAGCGCTTCACCAACGAATCGAATTCGTACCACGACGTGGGCGCCGCGATGGTCGCGGCAGGGCAGGGGGCGGACGCCGGTATGTGGCTCGTCTGCGACCAGGCCACGATCGGCAAGTACGGCTTGGGCTATGCCAAGCCGGCGCCGATGCCTCTCGGGCCGCTGGTGCGCAACGGCTACCTGGTCAAGGGCGCGACGCTGCGCGAGCTTGCGCAGAAGGCCGGCATCGACCCTGCCGGTCTCGAGCAGACGGTGCGCGAGTACAACGAAGGCGCTGTGCATGGCGAAGATCGCCAGTTCGGCCGCGGCACCACTTCCTTCAACCGCTACCTCGCGGACCCCGACAACAAACCGAACCCCTGCGTGGCGCCGGTCGGCCAAGGGCCCTACTACGCCCTGCGCGTGGTGATGGGCGACCTGGGCACCTTCGACGGCATCGGCACCGACGTGGTGGGGCGTGTGCTCGATGCACAGCGTCAGCCGATCGAAGGCCTCTACGCAGTGGGCAACGACCGCGCCAGCGTGATGGGCGGCAACTACCCCGGTGCCGGCATCACGCTCGGGCCGATCATGACCTTCGGCTACATCACCGGCCGCCATCTGGCAGGGCTCGAGCCGTCGCTTTCTTCCACGACCACAAGCAATACCACTGCAAGACAAGCCGATGTCATTCCCGCCTAAGCCGCTGGTCGATCAGCGCATCTATACGATCCGGTTGCGCAAGATGCCGGAGTTTCTGGAGGTCTTCAACCGGATGGCGATGCCGTTCCTGATGGAGACGCTGGGCACGCCGTTGGGCTTCTACGTGAGCCATGTCGGCCCGCTCAACCAGTTCGTGCATCTGTGGGGGTACGACGATCTGGCCGACTACGAGCGGCGCTGCCAGGCACGCGACACGCACCCGGACTTCCCCGCCTACTTGAAGGCATCGGAGCACTTGATCACGGCGCAGGAGACGCGGCTGATCAAGGCCGTCCCGATGCCCGGGCTTGGCCTCTCCTAGCCGGCAGCCGCAAGCTGCTTGAGCACCTGGAGGAACGCGTCGGCCGCCGGCGAGAGTGATCGCTCTCGCCGGAAATGGACGCCGATGACACGCTCGATGGTCGGCCGGATGAGCCGCTGCGTCACCAGCTTTGTCTCGTGCGCGACGATGGATGGCGGCACCACGACCACGCCGAGGCCGTTCGCCGCCAATGCCACGGCCGTTGCGAGCAGGGAGACCTCGTGCGCCACCTTGAGCTCGACCCCGGCATCCCGCGCAGCAGCCTCGATGCGGCCCCGGATGCCGTAGCCCGAACGAACCGTCACCAACGGAAGCGCGCTCAGTTGCTTCCAGGTCATCGGAATGCCGCCCGGGAACGCAGGCGACGGGAGCGACGCCGCGACCAGGGTCTCGCGGATCAGCACTTCCTCGCGAAGACCGGATTCGGAACTCTCGAGCGTTCCCACCCCGAAGTCCGCCTGGTTAGCTTCGATCGCCTTGACGAAATCCGCCGGTGCGACTTCGTCGATCTCCAGGCTGACGCCGGGGTGCTTGTCGATGAACTTGCGCATCGCCGGAGGCAGCATCGCCTGTGCGACCGCTGCGGTAGCGACAACGCGGACACGGCCCGCATGAAGTCCGGCCAGCTCGCTCATCGAAGTCGACAGGCCTTCCATTTCGGCGAGGGCCCTTTGCGCATAGCCGATCGCGCGGGTTGCGGCATCCGTGCGGTGAATCGCCCGGGTGTGGCGATCGAACAGACTGACGCCGAGCCGGGTCTCCAGTTCGCGCAGCAGCATCGTGACCGCGGGCTGCGTGAGCGATAGCTCCTGCGCAGCAGCGGAGACACTGCCGGTGTGATAGACCGCCACGAAGGCACGAAGCTGCCGGACGGAGGGGAGGGAAGATAAGGGTTGCTTATGAATCGACATGCAAGGATTCATTTCTCAAACGCACACCCTTGAACTCTAATCAAAGACATTCCCTCTGAATACCAACCTGCAGACCCGGCGCCGAACGCCCCGCTGCACTGGAGACATTCGATGAACAGACGCAAAGCGATCATCCGGCTGGCAGGCACTGTCGCCGCAGCCACGGCCACAGCCAACGTATTCGCCCAGGGCGACAAGCCGATCACGCTCGTGGTGCCCTATGCCCCGGGTGGAACGACCGACCTGCTCGGGCGCATCCTGGCCAAGGAGATGGCGCCCTTGCTGGGCACCAACATCATCGTGGACAACAAGCCGGGCGCAGGCAGCGGCCTTGGGGCTACCTTTGCTGCGCATGCACCGGCCGACGGCCGTACGCTGCTCGTTGCGACGAGCACCACGCTCGCGATCAATCCGTGGCTCTACAAGCGCCTGGGCTACGACCCGATCAAGGATTTCACGCCCATCGGCATGATCGGCTCGGTTCCGCTGGTTGCCGTGGTCAACGCATCGGTGCCGGCGAAGACGATCGGCGAACTCGTCGCATTGTCGAAGGCCAAGCCGGGCAAGCTGAGCTATGGCTCCGCGGGCAATGGCAGTCCGCAGCACCTGGCTGTCGAGATGTTCAAGGCGGCCACCGGCGCCGACCTGACCCACGTGCCGTATCGCGGCAGTGCGCTCGCGTTGACCGACCTGCTCGGCGGCCAGATCCAGCTGATGTTCAGCGACATCCCGCCGGCGCTTGCGCATGTGCGCGGCGGGCGTCTGCGCGCGTTGGGCGTGACCTCGTCCAAGCGGCAGGTCGCCATGCCCGAGGTGCCGACGATTGCCGAGTCGGGCGCTCCCGGCACCAAGGACTTCCAGGCGGTCGCCTGGCAAAGCCTTGTTGCACCGGCTGGCACGCCGCCGGAGCTGATCGCCAAGTACGCGGCTGCGCTCGAGAAGGTCATGAAGCAACCCGAGATCCAGGAGCGCTTGGCCGCCGATGGCGTGGAGCCGCCGACGCTGCCGTCGCAGCAACTCGCTGCGTACGTGAAGTCGGAGACCGCTCGCTGGGGCGCGGTCGTGAAGGCGTCCGGCGCCACGATGGACTAGAGCGCCGCGAGAAACCTGTCGATCTCGGCCGGCGTGCCGATGCTGATCCGAACCCAATCGGCCAGGCCGTAGGACGTCACCGGGCGAACGATCAGGCCATGCTTTTCCAATCTGCCGGCGAACGCGGCCCCGCCGCCGACATCGGCCAGGACGAAGTTGGTATGGGACTCGATGCATCGATAGCCCTTGGCGGCGAGCCCGCTGGTCAGCGCCTTCCGGCCCTGTTCGGTCATTGCCACGGTGTCTTCGATGAAGCCGACGTCTTCGAGCGCCGCGATCGCGGCGACTTGCGCGGCCTCCGAGATCGTGAACGGCGACCGAACCCGGCGCATCACGTCCGCGAGGCCCGATTGCGCGATGCCGTAGCCGATCCGCAATCCTGCGAGGCCGTAGGCCTTGGAGAACGTCCGCGTGACCACGAGGTTGGGGTGCTGGCGCACCCAGGCCACCGAGTCGCCGCGCAGCGCCGCCGGCATGAATTCGAAGTACGCCTCGTCGAGCAGCACGACCACGTGTGCAGGAACGCGGGCCAGGAATGCCTTCAGCGCATCCGGATCGACCACCGTGCCGGTCGGATTGCCGGGATTGGCGATGTAGACGAGTGCGGTCGACGGTTCGATCGCATTGGCAAGGCCGTCCAGGTCGATGCCGAAGTCGGGCGACGGCACGACGATGGAACGCGCACCGAGCTTCTGCGCCGCATTCACGTAGGCCTGGAAGGAGTACTGGGCATAGACCGTCGAGCGGCCCGGTTGCAGCAGCGTCGAGACGAGATTGCCGAGCACGCTTTCGGAGCCGGCCCCCACGACGATCCAGTCGCGGGGCACACCATGGAACTGCGCGATCGCGTCCGTCAACGCCGCACAGTCACTGTCCGGATAGCGCGAAAGATCGATGGCAGCGCGCGACAGCGCGTCCAGCGCCTTGGGGCTGGCACCCAGCGGGTTCTCGTTCGATGCGAGCTTGACGATGCGATCCTCGGCAATGCCCGAGCGAGTGGCTACTGCGGAAATCGGAAGGCCCGGGACGTAGGGTTTGAGCGCGGCAACGTGCGTGGGATAGGAGATAGATGAACTCATCATTCAATGGTCCGTCAGTTCGGTATGCGTTGACCAGCGCAATGCGCGCTTCGCGATCGCCTTTGGCGATCAGCTGCCGCCACCTGCCATGAACGTCATGCGACTGCAGCAACTTCGTGATCTCCTGGCGGTGGTGTCCCACGGCGGCTACCGCGCGGCGGCACGTGCGCTGGATGTGTCCCAGGCCGGATTGACGAAGAGCCTGGCAAAACTGGAAGAGGAGCACGACATCGTGCTGATCGAGCGCACCTCGCAAGGCATCGCGCTGACTGCCGAGGGTGAGGAGTTCGTCACCTATGCGCGTGCGGTCCTGCACGAAGCGGATCGGGCCGAAGCGTGGCTCAACCGCGCCCGTCGGCCGGCGCCCAAGCAGGTCAAGGTGGGTGCTTCGGTCGAGCCTTCGCTCAGGCTCGTGCCTGCGGTGCTGAAGGACTTCCGCAACGCCTTTCCGAAGACGACGATCCACCTGACCCAGCGCTCGTCGAACGAGCTCGTTGCGGCCGTGCTCGACAATCGCCTCGATTTCGCTGTGATGAGACTCCCGCAGGATGCGATGTCGGATGACCTGCAGGTCCAGCCGCTCTATTCGACCAGCGCCGCGATCGTCGCGCGTCGAGGGCATCCATTGAGCGACGCCACGAGCGTGAGCGAACTGGTCGACTCGCACTGGATCGTCGTCGGCGATCCTTCGCGCCCGGGGCACCAGGACGAAAGCATCCAGGAGCTCTTCCTGCAGCATCGCCTTGGTCGACCCCGGTTCGCCGCGGTCTCGGACTCGGTGTTCGGCGCGATCTCGATGCTGCTCGAATCCGACTGCGTCGCGCGGTTGCCCGCGCAGCTGCTGCGGCATCCGCTCACCGCGGGCAACCTGATCGAGATCCCGGTGCGCGAGCAGTCGAACCTTGCCTACCAGGTGGGCATCGTGTCGAAGGCCACCCGTCGGCTGAGCCCGGAGGGCGCGCAGCTCGTCGCGATGCTGCGCTCCTACGCACGCCTGACGGGCGTGCTCGATCTGGACGCTGTCAGTCGGGCTTGAAGCCCGAATCCCGCACCACCGGCGCCCACTGCTGGAGCTCTGCGGCCTGCAGCCGGGTGAAGTCTGCCGAGTTGAGATAGGCGGTCTGGAGGACCAGCTTGTTCAGCTTTTCCTTCACCTCCGGATTGGCAATCGCCTTGGCCATTGCCTGATCGAGCTGGGTGACCACGGCAGCGGGCGTCTTGGCCGGCAGGAAGGCACCGAACCAGCCTTCGGCCGTCGGCACCTTGATGCCCTGTTCGGCCAGGGTGGGGACGTCCGGCGCCAGCGAGTAGCGCTTGTCGCTGAAGATTCCGAGCACGCGGATCTTGCCGCCGCGCTGGTGCTCGATCTGGTCGACCAGCGTGTCGATCGCTACCGGCAGATGCCCGCCGATCAGATCGGTGATCAGTGGCGCGCCGCCCTTGTAGGCCACGTGCGTCCACTCGATGCCCGTCGCCTTGCCGAATTCGAGCCCGGCGAAGTGCGCGAGGCCGCCCGCGCCCGAGGTGCCGTAGTTCGCTTCCTTCGCACCCTTCATCGCGGCGACGAGTTGGGGTGCAGTCTTGAATGAGCTCGTGGCAGGCACTGCGAGGCTGATCGGAAAGCTGGTGAGGCGCGACAAGGGAATGAAGTCATCCATCACCTTGTAGTCGAGCTGCCCCGCATACACGAGCGACTGGATGGTGGTCAGGGCATTCGGCGCGATGAGGATCACGCTGCCGTCCGCAGGCGATCGCTTGAGTTGCGACGCCGAGATGCGCCCACCGGCGCCCGGCTTGTTGTCGACGACCACGGTGGTCTTGAGCTGCTCCTGCAGCGGCTGCGCGATCAGTCGCGCCAGCGTGTCGACGCTTCCACCGGGCGGGTAGGGGACGATGAGCTTGATCGTCGGCGGGAGCGTCTGGGCATGCGACGCGCCGGCCACGGCGATGAGGGACAAACCACAAGCAAGCAGAGTGCGCCGAGCGAAATTGGGCATGTGAGATTTCAGTGAGTTGAACCTTGCGATGCTGTCGGCAAGCGGCGCAAACGCCTAGCCGGCATCGCGAATCGCGATTGCCTTTGGCGATCGATCGGTGATTGCCTATTTCTGCGGTTGCTTGGGCAGGCCGGCGATCACGGTCGCCCAGCGCCGGGATTCGGCGTCGATGAAGGCGGTGAACGGCTTGGGACCGAGGTAGGCCGGTTCGGCCGCCAGATTGAGGATCTGCGCCTGCACCTCAGGCTTCTCCAGCACGGTCTGGATGCTCTTCGCAAGCTTGTCGCTCACGTCGGCCGGAACCCCCTTCGGCGCGAACATGCCCAGCCAGCCAGGCGCGGCGTAACCGGGGACGGCTTCGGAAATGCTCGGGATCTCGGGTGCCAGCTTCGATCGCTTTGCGCTCGTGACGCCCAGCGCCCTCACGGTGCCCGCCTTCAGTTGCCCGGCCACCGAGGTCAAGTCCACCATGGCGAGCGGAACCTGGCCGCCGATGACGTCGGTCACCGCCGGTGCGCTGCCGCGGTACGGAATCGCGGGGAGCTTGGTCTTCGTCGTGCTCGCCAGCAGTTCGGCGGAGAGGTGATGTGCTGTGTACTGGCCCGCATTGCCAACGGGCACTTCGGTGGTCTTCGCTGCGTTCAGCAACGCTTGCAGATTGCCGTAGCCGGAATTGGCGCCCGAGACGAGCACCAGCGGAATATCCGCCAGCTTGGCCAGCGGCTGGAGTTGCTTCTCCGGATTCAGCGGTGGCGCATCGGGCAGGTGAGGGCCGATGACGATCGCCCCCGCCGCACCCATGCCGATGGTGTAGCCATCGGGCTTGGTATTCGCCACCACGATCAGTCCGGTCGCGCCGCCGGCGCCCGGCCTGTTGTCCACGACGACGGACTGGCCCAGCGTCTGCTGGAGCTCGCGGGCCACGATACGCGCGATGCCGTCCGCCGATCCGCCGGCCGCGAAGGGCGCAATGATGGTGATCGGCCGGGAAGGAAAGCCTTGTGCGCAGACGCCGAGCGCCGCGGTGGTCAGGCTGATCGCACACAGAAGCTTTTGGGCAAAGGAAGGGCGCACGGTTGTCTCCGTCAATTTGTTGAAGTGGGGTGATCGGTCAGAACGAAATGCCGGCGCGCCTGAGCATCGTGTCGAAGATGACGCGATGGACTTCGCCCTTGCCCGCGACGCGTGTCTCCGGCACGGTGCGCAGGATCGATTCCGGGATGGCGCGGTTCGGCCCGCTGCCGGCATCCGAAGCGAGTTGGATCTCGCAGGCGCGCTGCAGCACCCACAGCCGGTTGAAGGTGGTCGGGATGTCCGGACCGACCACCAGCAGGCCATGGTTTCGCAGGATCAGGTGGTTGCGCTTGCCGAGCGACTTTACGAGGCGCGGCTGCTCGTCCAGGTTGGTCGTCACGCCTTCGTAGTCGTGATAGGCGACATCGTCGTACAGCATGGCGCTGTAGAAGTTGTCGTGGCGCAGGCCCGATTCCTTCGACGCCACTGCGCACCCGGCCGTGGTGTGCACATGCATGATGCAGTGCGCGTCGTTACGCGCCGAATGGATCGCGCTGTGGATCACGAAGCCTGCGCGGTTCACCTGGCCGGTGCTTCCACCGCGCGGCGTGCCGTCGATATCGATGCGCACGAGGTTCTCGGGCGTGACTTCGGCGTAGTGCAGGCCGAAGGGGTTGATCAAATATTCGGGCTTGTCGCCCTCCAGCGTGGGCACGCGCACCGTGATGTGGTTGAAGATCAGTTCCGTCCAGCCGAGCCAGTCGAACAACCGGTAGCAGGCGGCGAGGTCTTTGCGGATCTTTGCTTCTGATTCCATCGTGATCTTTCGTGATGACTACGGCTTGAGTCCGCCGAGGCAGACGTACTTGGTTTCCATGTATTCGTCGAGGCCGAATTTGGAGCCCTCGCGGCCCATGCCCGACTGCTTGACGCCGCCGAAGGGTGCCACGGCGGTGCTGATCAGGCCGGTGTTCACGCCGACCATGCCGGCCTCGATCGCGCCTGCCACGCGCCAGACGCGGGCAAGGTCGCGCGAGAAGAAGTACGACGCCAGGCCGAACTCGCTGCTATTGGCGATGGCGATCGCATCGTCTTCCGTCTCGAAGCGGACCAGCGGCGCAACCGGGCCGAAGATCTCCTCGTTGACGACGCGAGCATCAGGTGCAACGTTTGTCAGCACCGTGGGTTCGTAGAAGGTGCCGCCGAGCGCGTGGCGCCTTCCGCCGATCGCCACCTTGGCGCCCGATTGAACCGCTTCGGCAACGAGCTCTTCCACCTTCGCCAGCGAAGGCGCATCGATGAGCGGCCCCTGCTGCACGCCGGCATCCACGCCGTTGCCGACCTGAAGCCGCGAGACGGCCGCAGCCAGCATATCGGCGAAGCGGTCATAGACACCCGACTGCACCAGAAAGCGGTTGGCGCACACGCAGGTCTGGCCGCTGTTGCGGTACTTCGATGCGATCGCACCTTCGACCGCCGCTTCGAGATCCGCGTCGTCGAAGACGATGAAAGGCGCATTGCCGCCCAGCTCGAGCGACAGCCGCTTGAGCGTCGGTGCGCATTGCGCCGCAAGCGTGCGGCCGACTTCGGTAGATCCGGTGAAGCTGAGCTTGCGCACCAGAGGGCTGCTGGTCAGCGCACCGCCGATCTCGCCTGCGCTACCCGTGATGACGCTCAATACGCCAGCAGGAACGCCGGCTCGCGATGCAAGCTCAGCCAGCGCGAGCGCCGACAACGGCGTCTGCGATGCGGGCTTGACGATCATCGTGCAGCCAGCCGCAAGTGCCGGTGCCACCTTGCGCGTGATCATCGCCGCCGGGAAGTTCCACGGCGTGACTGCCGCGCACACACCGACCGGCTCCTTGCGGATCACGATGTCGCGGTCGGCCCATGGTGAAGGAATCAGATCACCATAGGTACGACGTGCTTCCTCCGCGAACCACTCGACATAGGCGGCGGCGTAGGCGATCTCGCCTTTGGCTTCCGCGAGGGGCTTGCCTTGTTCAAGCGTCATGATCAGCGCGAGGTCGTCCTGATGCTCGTTCATCAGGTCGAACCAGCGGCGCAGGATGCGTGCGCGGTACTCGGCCGTTGTCGCGCGCCACGGCTTGAAGGCGCGATCAGCGGCTTCGATGGCGCGCTGGGTCTCGACTGCGCCTGCCTTGGGCACCGTGCCGACTACTTCGCCAGTGGCGGGGTTGCGCACGCTGATGGTGAGTCCGCTGTCTGCGTTGCACCATTCGCCGGCGATGTATGCCGCCGAACGCAGGAGGGAAGGGTCTTTCAGTTGAATCATCGATAGGGCTCCTCAGACAAAGCGGAACTGGAAGCGGCCGAGTTGACCGTAGTCGGCGTCAAACACGTCGCCTTGCTTTGCTGCCACAGGACGGGTGAACGAGCCGGCCAGAACGATCTCGCCGGCCTCCAGGCATTCACCCCACGGAGCGAGCTTCATCGAGAGCCATGCGACGCCAATCGCAGGATCGCCCTGCACGCCAGCCGCGAGGCCGGTCTCTTCGACGGCACCGTTCTGCCGGAGGATCGCGCCGCACCAGGGCAAGTCCAGCTCGCGCGGATGCATCTTGCGGCCGCCAAGCACGATGCCGGCATTGGCTGCGTTGTCGCTGATGGTGTCGTAGACCTTGCGCATCACCTTCGTGTGGCGATCGAACTGCTCGATGCGCGAATCGATGATCTCGATGGCCGGCGTCACGTACTCGGTCGCGTCGATGACGTCCTGCACGGAGATCTGCGATCCCTCCAGCTTCCTCTTGAGGACGAACGCGAGTTCGACTTCGACGCGCGGTGCGATGAAGCGCGACGTTGGAATGTCGCCCGGCTCGAACAGCATGTCGTCGAGCAGCGTCCCATAGTCGGGCTCGTGGATCTGGCTGGCCACCTGCATGGCGCGAGAAGTGAGCCCGATCTTGTGGCCGATGGTCTTGCGGCCTTCGGCGAGTTTCATCTGCACCCAGGCGCGAGAGACGGCGTAGCCATCCTCGATCGTCATGCCGCGGAAGCGCTTGGAGAAGTGCTCGACCTGCACGCGGCGCTTCTCGCTTTCGTGAAGCTCGCGCGCGAGTTGTGTGATCTGTTCAGTGGTGAATGTCATGGGTGCGGATCTCAGAGGCGTGAAACGGCCTGGAAGCCCTCGGCACTCGAAGCCTGGGCCTTCGGGATGGCGCGGCCATCCTGCGGCGTGACCGGGAAGATCGCGTTGATCTGTCCGGTGCCCGACGAGCCGAAGTACGGCGTCACCACTTCCGCGTTGCCGTCATAGGCCGACCAGCCCAGCGCGCCGAGGACCATCGCGGTGTCGTGCATGAAGCCTTCACCATGGCCCTTGACGGCGTACTCCGGCAGCATCGAGCAGAAGTCGGCCCACTCGCCGTTCTCCCACATCTGCACCACGTCGTGATCCATGCGTTGAAGCAATGGGCTCCAGATGCGATCGGCGAACTGCGGTGCGAGTCCGTTCTGCGCAAAGCGATGCGAGAGCGACCCGCTCGCGAAGAAGGCGACAGTGCCGTCATAGTGGTCTTCCACCGCACGGCGCATCGCCCAGCCAAGGCGTGCGCTGTCGTTCAGGTAGTGGCTGGTGCACAGCGCCGACACGCAGATCGCCTTGAAGTGCAGGTCCTCGTTCATGTAGCGCATCGGCACCAGCGTGCCGTACTCGGGTCCGAGCGTGGTCGCGTCGTGTGCGAACGTTTCCACGCCCCACTCATTGCACGTCTTCGCCAGCAGCTTGCCGAGCTCCGGGTTGCCCGGAATCTCGAACGGCATGTTGCTGATGAAGTGCGGCAGTTCGTTGCTCGAATAGATGCCCTTGAAGTGCGGCGCGCAGTTCAGGTGGTAGCTCGCGTTGACCAGCCAGTGCGTGTCGAACACCACGATGGTGTCCACGCCCAGTTCGCGGCAGCGGCGGCCGATTTCGCGATGGCCGTCGATGGCGGCCTGACGGCTGCCCTTGCGCGGGCCATCGAGTTCGCTGAGATACAGCGAGGGGACGTGCGTGATCTTGGCGGCGAGTGCGAGCTTGCCCATGTCACACGCCCCAGTGCGGAATGTGATGCCCGCCGAGCGACACCGCCACGTTCTTCGGCTCGCAGAAGACTTCGTAGCTCCAAGTGCCACCTTCGCGCCCCGTGCCCGATGCCTTGGTGCCGCCGAAAGGCTGGCGCAGATCGCGCACGTTCTGGCTGTTGACGAAGCACATGCCGGCCTCGATCGCAGCAGCGACGCGATGCGCCTTGCCGATGTTCTCGGTCCAAACGTAGC
>NZ_JACHYC010000013.1 GCF_014192575.1 Variovorax sp. Sphag1AA
GACATGGATGCGGACTACTACCTGGAGACCATCCGCACGGTGTTCCAGGAGTTCGACCTGGTCAACGGCACCTGGGAGGTGAAGAGTCCCGAGGGTGCTCAGGAGCTGGTGCGTCCGCAGGACATCCGCTCGACCGGGCTGCTCACCATCGAAGGCGAGCTTGACGACATCTCGGGGGCCGGCCAGACGCGCGCCGCGCACGACCTGTGCACCGGCATCGTCTCGGAGGAACAGCGTCATCTCGAGGTCAAGGGCGCTGGGCACTACGGCATCTTCAGCGGCCGCCGGTGGCGCGAGAAGGTGTATCCGCAGGTGACGGCATTCATCCTCGAGCACGACCAGCCGCAAACCCGCGCGCCGCAGTCGGTGCTGGCGCAGGAAGACGCGACGCCTGCGCCTTCGAGGACGAAGAAGCGTGCGACGTCGGCCGCCGCACGCAAGACCGCGTCCCGCCCCCGCACATCCGCGCGCAAGTCGTCGTGATGTCGTGAACCCGCTGGCCACGCACCTTCTCGAGGTGCTGCCGCAAACGCAATGCACCCGTTGCGGCTATCCGGACTGTGCGGGATATGCCAAGGCAATCGAAGCCGGTGAGGCCGGCATCAATCAATGCCCCCCTGGTGGGGCTGAAGGCGTCATTCGTCTCTCTCGATTGACCGGCAAGCCTGCCGGCCCGGTTGATCCACAGTTCGGCGTCGAAGGACCGCGCATGCTTGCGGTCATCGATGAAGCCTGGTGCATCGGATGCACGCTTTGCCTCGACGCCTGTCCGACGGATGCAATCGTCGGAATCAACAAACGCATGCACACGGTGATTGAACCGCACTGCACCGGTTGCGAGCTCTGCATCCCCGTGTGTCCCGTCGACTGCATCTCGCTCGAAACCGTCACACCCGGCAAGAGCGGCTGGCAGGCATGGTCCCAGACGCTCGCAGACCATGCTCGGCAGCGCTACGAGGCCCGCCAGCAACGCCTCGGCAAACGCGCCCCCGCAGAGGAAGCGGCGCCGCCCGCCGCCCCGGCAGACCGGAAACGCGCGATCATCGAGGCCGCGCTGGCGCGCGCACGCGCCGGCAAATCCAGCCCGGAGTCCGGAAAACTATGAGCATCGACACCCTCCTCCTCTTCGTCATTGCCTCGCTTGCGTTGGCGATCACGCCCGGCCCGACGATGTTGCTTGCGATGTCCAACGGCATTGCAGGAGGGATGCGCGCGGCGTCCTGGGGAATTGCGGGCGCATCGCTGGGCAGCACGATCGTGATCAGCACAGTCGCCCTCGGACTGGGCTCGATCCTGGCCGCGTCCGAGTACCTCTTCAATGCGATCCGTATCTTCGGCGTCGTCTACCTCGTATGGCTCGGCGTCAAGCTCTGGAGGGCTCAACCGACGGATGTCGCCTCCGAACTGACGGCTGCTGCTGCCAAACCGCTGCGCGGACGGCTCGCGCTGGCGCGCAGCCTGGCCGTCGCGTTGTCCAACCCGAAATCCCTGCTCTTCTTCGCGGCCTTCCTGCCCCAATTCGTGGACACGACCCGGCCTCAGGGCATGCAGTACCTGATTCTCGGCGCCGTCTTCGTATCCATCGACACCTGCGTGATGCTCGGCTACGCGATGGCCGGCACGCAGGCGGTGAGATGGCTGTCGCAGCGCAGCCTGCGCGCGCTCAACCGCGGTTGCGCGGCGGGGATGTGGCTGCTGGCCGCCACGCTGGCGGTCTGGCGCCGCCCTGGCGCTTGACCGCACTCCTCATCAGGCTGCGGCCAGCGCCGAGAAGGCCTTGACGACCTCAGGCGGCGCCTGAACCAGTTCAACCAGCACGCCCTCGCCGGCAATCGGAAACTCCTCATTGCCCTTCGGATGGAGGAAGCAGATGTCGAAGCCGGCCGCGCCCTTGCGAATGCCGCCCGGCGCAAAGCGCACGCCCTGTGCCGTGAGCCATTCGACCGCACGAGGCAGATCGTCGATCCACAAGCCCACGTGATTCAGCGGCGTCGTGTGGACGGCGGGCTTCTTCTCCGGGTCGAGCGGTTGCATCAGATCGACCTCGACCTTGAAAGGCCCGCTGCCCATCGCGCAGATGTCTTCATCGACGTTCTCGCGTTCGCTCTTGAACGTGCCGGTGACTTCGAGCCCCAGCATCTCGACCCAGAGCTTGCGCAAACGCAGCTTGTCGGGCCCGCCGATCGCGATCTGCTGGACGCCCAGCACCTTGAACGGCCGTTCCATCACGCGAACTCCAGAATCACCTGATCGACCGAGAGCGATTCGCCCTTGGCGGCCGCGATATTGCCGACCACACCGTCGTGCGCCGCGAACAGCACGTTTTCCATCTTCATGGCCTCGATCACCGCAAGCTTCTCGCCCGCCTGCACCCGCTGACCCGGCTGCACGGCCACCTCGACGAGCAACCCCGGCATCGGCGACATCAGGAACTTGCTGAGATCCGGCGGCGCCTTGTAGGGCATCAACTCGAGCAGGCGCGCGCCAAGCGGCGACAGCACCATCGCCTCGATCTGCGTCCCGTTGTGGGAGATGCGAAGCGCCAGCGGATTCTTGCCCGCGCCGCGCTCGACCTGCGCCGTGAAGACGCGCCCGTTGACCGAGCCCTCGACGCGGATGCTGCCGAGCGGCGCCTTGCTGTCGATCTTGTAGCTGTTCGAACCCACGGTGATAGCGCTCGAGCCCGTCTGACCGTGGAAGTCGGTGACCGACACCGGCTTGTGAATATGCTTCCCGCTCTCGTCCAGCACGACCACCACGAACTGCTCGCCGACCTTCACGCCGTGGCCTTCGAGTTGACCGCTGATGCCGGAAGCGCGAGCCCGGTAACGGCGATTCATGTACGCGGCAAGCGCGACCAGGAAATCCGGATCGTCATGCGGCACGTCTTCCGCATGGAAGCCCTTGCCGTAGTGCTCTGCGATGAAGCCGGTGTTGAAGTCCCCGCTCACGAATTTCGGATGCGCCAGCAGCGCCGCCTGGAACGGGATGTTGCTATTGATGCCGCGGATCACGAACCCGTTGAGCGCCTCGCGCATCATCGAGATCGCATGGGCGCGGTCACGCCCGTGCACGATCAGCTTGGCGATCATCGAGTCGTAGAACATCGGGATCTCACCGCCGTCGTACACGCCGGTGTCGACCCGCACGCCGTAGAGATGCTCGGTGTCAGCCGAGAACATCGTCTCCTTCGGCGGCTGGAAGCGCACCAGGCGCCCCGTCGAAGGCAGGAAGTTCCGGAACGGATCTTCAGCGTTGATCCGGCATTCGATCGCCCAGCCGTTGCGCTTCACGTCCTGCTGCGACAGCGGCAGCTTCTCGCCGGCCGCAACGCGGATCATCAGTTCCACCAGATCCAGACCGGTGATGGCCTCGGTCACCGGATGCTCCACCTGCAGCCGGGTGTTCATTTCGAGGAAGTAGAAGCTCTGGTCCTTGCCGACCACGAACTCCACCGTGCCTGCGCTCTGGTACTTCACCGCCTTGGCGAGCGCCACCGCCTGCTCACCCATCGCCTTGCGCGTCGCATCACTGATGAACGGCGAAGGCGCTTCTTCGATTACCTTCTGGTGCCGGCGCTGGATCGAGCATTCGCGCTCGTTCAGGTAGATCACATTGCCCTGCGAATCGCCAAGCACCTGGATCTCGATATGGCGCGGCTCTTCGACGAACTTCTCGATGAAGACGCGGTCGTCGCCGAAGCTGTTGCGCGCTTCATTGCGGCACGAGGTGAAGCCCTCGAACGCATCCTTGTCGTTGAACGCGACACGCAGGCCCTTGCCACCGCCACCAGCCGACGCCTTGATCATCACGGGGTAGCCGATGTCCTTGGCGATCTCGACGGCGCGCTCGGCCGAATCGATTGCGTCGTTCCAGCCGGGAATCGTGTTGACCTTGGCTTCGCCCGCGAGCTTCTTCGAGGCAATCTTGTCGCCCATGGCTGCGATCGAATAGTGCTTGGGGCCGATGAAGACGATGCCCTCTTCTTCCACCTTGCGCGCGAAGGCTTCGTTCTCGGACAGGAAGCCGTAGCCGGGATGCACCGCCTCGGCGCCGGTCTTCTTGCAGGCCGCGATGATGCGGTCGGCCTGCAGATAGCTCTCGCGGCTGGGCGATGCGCCGATGTGCACGGCTTCATCGGCGAGCTCGACGTGGCGCGCTTCCTTGTCGGCATCGGAATAGACGGCCACCGTGAGGATGCCCATCTTCTTTGCCGTCTTGATGACGCGGCAAGCAATCTCTCCGCGATTGGCGATCAAAATTTTCTTGAACATGTTTCTTCTCTCTCGCGCGCTCAGAGGGGGATGTTGCCGTGCTTGCGCCACGGGTTCTCAAGCTTCTTCTCGCGCAGCATGACGAGGCTGCGGCAGATGCGTTTGCGGGTTTCGCTCGGCAGGACCACGTCGTCGATGTAGCCACGCGCGCCAGCCACGAACGGGTTCGCGAAGCGCGCCTTGTATTCGGCTTCGCGCGCAGCGAGCTTCTCGGGGTCGTTCTTGTCTTCGCGGAAGATGATCTCCACCGCGCCCTTCGCGCCCATCACCGCGATCTCGGCGCGCGGCCAGGCGAGGTTGACGTCACCGCGCAGATGCTTCGAAGCCATCACGTCGTACGCACCGCCATAGGCCTTGCGCGTGATGACCGTGATCTTCGGCACCGTGCACTCGGCATACGCATAGAGCAGCTTCGCACCGTGCTTGATGATGCCGCCGTACTCCTGGCTGGTGCCGGGCATGAAGCCGGGCACGTCGACGAAGGTGACGACCGGGATGTTGAACGCATCGCAGAAGCGCACGAAGCGTGCTGCCTTGATCGACGACTTGATGTCCAGGCAACCGGCCAGCACCAGCGGCTGGTTGGCGACGATGCCCACGCTCTGGCCTTCCATGCGCGCGAAGCCGATCACGATGTTCTTCGCGTAGTCGGGCTGCAACTCGAAGAAGTCGCCGTCATCGACCACCTTGAGGATCAGCTCCTTCATGTCGTACGGCTTGTTCGGGTTGTCCGGCACCAGCGTGTCGAGCGACAGGTCGGCGCGGTCGGCCGGATCGCCGCTCGGGCGCACCGGGGGCTTCTCGCGGTTGTTGAGCGGCAGGTAGTTGTAGAGGCGGCGCAGCATCATCAGCGCCTCGACGTCGTTCTCGAACGCCATGTCGGCGACGCCGCTCTTGGTGGTGTGGGTCGACGCGCCGCCGAGTTCCTCGGCCGTCACGTCCTCGTGCGTCACCGTCTTCACGACTTCGGGACCGGTCACGAACATGTACGAGCTGTCCTTCACCATGAAGATGAAGTCGGTCATG
The DNA here is from genome assembly GCF_014192575.1 of Variovorax sp. Sphag1AA. Classification (GTDB taxonomy): domain Bacteria; phylum Pseudomonadota; class Gammaproteobacteria; order Burkholderiales; family Burkholderiaceae_C; genus Variovorax. The sequence goes on from NZ_JACHYC010000013.1 coordinate 5,301, forward strand.
GCGGGCGAATACACCGCACCGCCCGCGCACGGGCCCATGATCATGCTGATCTGCGGCACCACGCCAGAGGCCATCACGTTGCGCTGGAACACCTCGGCATAGCCACCGAGCGAGGCCACGCCTTCCTGGATGCGCGCGCCGCCCGAATCGTTGAGGCCGATCACCGGTGCACCGACCTTCATCGCCTGGTCCATCACCTTGCAGATCTTCTCGGCATGCGCCTCGCTCAGCGCACCGCCGAAGACGGTGAAGTCCTGGCTGAAGACGAACACCAGTCGGCCGTTGATCATCCCGTAGCCGGTGACCACACCGTCACCCGGGATCTTGTTGTCGGCCATGCCGAAGTCGCTGGAGCGGTGCTCGACGAACATGTCCCACTCTTCGAAGGTGTTGTCGTCGAGGAGCAGTTCGATGCGCTCGCGCGCCGTCAGCTTGCCCTTGGCATGTTGTGAGTCGATGCGTTTCTGTCCACCGCCGAGGCGCGCCTGATCGCGGCGCTTTTCGAGTTCTTCGAGGATTTCTTTCATGGCTTGCTGGTTGTCGGAGTTGATCTTGTTGGGTGTCGGGTTCTTGGCTTTCGGCATGGGCGGCAGGCTACGCCTGTCCGGCCTGTGACGCCAGAAGATTGCGCGCCGCCGTCGAAGCGGGAAGCGTGCCCGCCGCGACCTGGGCGATGGCTTGCGGCAGCAGTTCTCGCACGGCCGGATGCTGACGGAACGCCTGCTTGAGGCCGGCGTCGATACGCTCCCACATCCATGCGAGCGCCTGCTTTTCGCGGCGCGTGGCGAGACGGCCGTTGGTCGTTTGCAATGACTTGAATTCGAGGACGGCTTCCCAGAAGGCGTCGACGCCGGTGCCGTTCAGCGCGCTGAGCTGGATCACTTTCGGCTGCCACTGCGCCTCAGGCGTTGCCACCCCGTGCGCGGCATGAACAACATGTGCATGCGCCGGGTTGCCGTGATGCCCGAAAAGCCGCAGCGCCGAAGTGATCTGCGCCTGCGCGCGCGTGGCGGCGTCCTTGTCCAGATCCGCCTTGTTGATGACGACCAGGTCGGCAAGCTCCATCACGCCCTTCTTGATGGCCTGCAGGTCGTCACCGGCGTTCGGCAGTTGCAGCAGCACGAACATGTCCGTCATGCCCGAAACCGCGGTTTCGCTCTGGCCGACGCCGACCGTCTCGACGATCACGATGTCGTAGCCCGCGGCTTCGCACACCAGCATCGCCTCGCGCGTCTTCTCGGCGACGCCGCCGAGCGTGCCCGACGAAGGGCTGGGCCGGATGTAGGCACGCTCGTCAACCGAGAGCTTCTCCATGCGCGTCTTGTCGCCGAGGATGGAGCCGCCCGACACCGTCGACGAGGGATCGATGGTCAGCACGGCCACGCGGTGTCCTCGACCGATCAGGTACAGCCCGAGTGCTTCGATGAAGGTCGACTTGCCGACACCCGGCACGCCGGAGATGCCGAGCCTGAACGACTTGCCGGTGTGCGGCAACAAGGCGGTCAGAAGCTCGTCGGCCTGCGCACGATGGTCGGTGCGAGTCGATTCGAGCAGCGTGATCGTCTTCGCGATCGCACGGCGCTGCGCAGGACCTTCCGACGTCACCACGGATTCGACAGTGACGGGTGATCGAACCGGCATGCTCAGGCAGCGACCGCCGCGCGGATCTGCTCCAGCACGTCCTTGGCGCTGGCCGGGATCGGCGTACCAGGACCGTAGATGCCCTTCACGCCCGCGTCGTACAGGAACTCGTAGTCCTGGCGCGGAATAACGCCGCCCACGAACACGATGATGTCGTCGGCGCCCTGCTTCCTCAGCTCTTCGATGATGGCCGGCACCAGCGTCTTGTGGCCTGCCGCCAGCGTGCTGACGCCCACGGCATGCACGTCGTTCTCGATGGCCTGGCGCGCGCATTCCTCGGGCGTCTGGAAGAGTGGGCCCATGTCGACGTCGAAGCCGAGATCGGCGAAGGCAGTGGCAACGACCTTCGCACCGCGGTCATGGCCGTCCTGGCCGAGCTTGGAAATCATCACGCGCGGACGGCGGCCCTGCTCTTCGGCGAAAGCGGTGATCTCCTTCTGGAGCGCTTCCCAACCTTCCGCCGAGTCGTAAGCGGCGGCATAGACGCCGGTGACCTTCTGGGTATCGGCACGATGACGGCCATAGACCTTCTCGAGCGCATCGCTGATCTCGCCGACGGTGGCGCGCAGACGCACCGCCTTGATGCTCAGGTCAAGCAGGTTGCCCTGGCCGCTGTCCGCAGCGGCAGTAAGCGCTTCGAGCGCCGCTTGCACGGTTGCACCATCGCGCTTTGCGCGGATGGCATTGAGCCGAGCGACCTGGCTTTCGCGCACCTTGACGTTGTCGATCTCGAGGATGTCGTGCGTGTCCTCGTCCTTGAGCTTGTACTTGTTGACGCCCACGATCACGTCCTTGCCGGAATCGATGCGCGCCTGCTTGTCCGCGGCGGCGGCTTCGATCTTGAGCTTGGCCCACCCGCTGTCGACCGCGCGGGTCATGCCGCCCATCGCCTCGACCTCTTCGATGATCTTCCAAGCGGCATCGGCCATGTCCTGCGTGAGCTTCTCCATCATGTAGCTGCCGGCCCAGGGGTCGATCACGTTCGTGATGTGCGTCTCTTCCTGGATGATGAGCTGCGTGTTGCGCGCGATGCGGGCGCTGAATTCGGTGGGCAGCGCGATCGCCTCGTCGAGCGCGTTGGTGTGCAGGCTCTGCGTGCCGCCGAAGACCGCAGCCATCGCCTCGATCGTGGTGCGGACCACGTTGTTGTACGGGTCCTGCTCGGTGAGCGACCAGCCAGAGGTCTGACAATGCGTGCGCAACATCAGGCTCTTGGGGTTCTTGGGCTCGAACTCCTTCATGATCCGGCACCACAGAAGACGGCCCGCGCGCATCTTGGCGACTTCGAGATAGAAGTTCATGCCGATGGCCCAGAAGAAGCTGAGCCGGCCAGCGAAGTCGTCCACGTCCAGGCCTTTGGACAGCGCGGTCTTCACGTATTCCTTGCCGTCCGCGAGCGTGAAGGCCAGTTCGAGTGCCTGGTTGGCACCGGCTTCCTGCATGTGATAGCCGCTGATCGAGATCGAGTTGAACTTCGGCATGTTCTTCGACGTGTACTCGATGATGTCGCCGATGATCCGCATCGACGGCTCGGGCGGAAAGATGTAGGTGTTGCGGACCATGAACTCCTTGAGGATGTCGTTCTGGATGGTTCCGCTGAGCTTGTCTTGTGGCACGCCCTGCTCTTCCGCCGCGACCACGTAGCCTGCGAGCACCGGCAGCACCGCGCCATTCATCGTCATCGACACGCTGACCTTGTCGAGCGGGATCTGGTCGAAGAGGATCTTCATGTCTTCGACCGAATCGATCGCCACGCCGGCCTTGCCCACGTCGCCGGTCACGCGCGGATGGTCGCTGTCGTAGCCGCGATGGGTGGCGAGATCGAACGCCACGCTCACGCCCTGGCCGCCGGCTGCGAGCGCCTTGCGGTAGAACGCGTTCGATTCCTCGGCGGTGGAGAAGCCCGCGTACTGGCGGATGGTCCAGGGGCGCACCGCATACATCGTCGCCTGCGGGCCGCGCAGATAAGGCTCGAATCCGGGCAGCGTGTCGGTGTACTTCAGCCCCTGCAGATCGGCGGCCGTGTAGAGCGGCTTGACGGTGATGCCGTCCGGCGTGATCCAGTTCAATGCACTTACGTCGCCACCTGGCGCGGACTTGGCGGCGGCCTTGGCCCAGGCTTCAAGGGTGGCTGAAGAAAATTGCGGTTCGGGTTTGCTCATGGCGCCGTTTTCTGTGGTCGGTCGGGTCTCGGGGATGCGCGCGCTGAGGCGCTGCTCGGAATGTTCGGGAGTCTACTCCATCCGTAATTATTAATTCAAACCAATTTTTTGGGGTACAGTTCTAACCATGTCAGCCGCCACCCTTACCCCCCGTGCGCTCTACGAAGAAGTCGCCGAACTGCTTCGCCAGCGCATCTTCAAGCGCGAGCTCGAACCGGGAAGCTGGATCGACGAGCTCAAGCTGGCCGAGGAATACGGCATCAGCCGCACGCCCCTGCGCGAGGCGCTCAAGGTGCTCGCCGCCGAGGGCCTCGTGACGATGAAGGTGCGTCGTGGCGCCTATGTGACCGAGGTCTCCGAAAAGGATCTGGCCGACGTCTATCACCTGCTGAGCCTGCTGGAGAGCGATGCCGCCGGCGTTGTCGCAGCGCGCGCAACCGACGCCGAGCTCGCCGAGCTCGAAGCACTTCATGCCGAGCTCGAAGCCGCAGCAAGGCCGGGCAAGGTGGATCGGGAAAACTTCTTTGCGATCAACGAGCGTTTTCACATGCGCCTGCTCGCGATCGCCAACAACCGCTGGCGCGATCAGGTCGTGGCCGACCTGCGCAAGGTGATGAAGCTCAATCGCCACAACTCGCTGCTCAAGTCGGGGCGCATCGACGAGTCGCTGAAGGAGCATCGCGCGGTCATGGCCGCCATCAAGGAACGCGATTCAGCCGGCGCGATGGCCCGGATGCAGCAGCACTTCCTCAACGGGCTCGAAGCCGCGGCCTGACGGCGATCAACTGGCTTCGGGCGCAGCGATGCCCATCTCGGCGTTGATCTGCTGCACGGTTTCGAGAAGGCGCGGTGCGATGCGTCCCACCATCGTCTCCCTCGGAAGCAAGTAAGCCGGGCCGCCGCAACTCACCGCATACCGTTCGCCGCGCGGGCCACGCAGCGCGAAACCCAGCGCATGGATGTGCGGATGCCATTCGCCGTACGACGCGCAGTAGCCCAGCCGCGCATGCTCTTCGATGCCGGCCAGGATGCGCGGCTCCAGTTCAGCCCAGTTCTCCCCGCTCGCCAGCTTGATCTGCCCAAGCAACTCGTCGCGCTCCGCCGGCGGCAGCGCTGCGAGATACGCGCGCCCGGCGGCCGACGTCGCGATCGTCATACGCGATCCGACTTCGATGCGCGAGGTGATCAGTGCCGTGCGAGGTCGGATCGAATCGATGATGAGCATGTCCAGTTCATCCCGCACCCCGACATGAACACTGGCGCCCGCGAACTCGGCGAGCTCGTTGAGATGCGGCCGCGCCAATGAGCGCAGATCGAAGTGCCGCAGATAGCGCGTACTCATGTCCAGCAACGCGGGGCCGAGGGTGAATCGCTCCGTATCAGCCGATTGCCTCAGGTAGCCGTTGGCGACCAGTGTGGCGGCCAGACGGGAAACAGTGGCCTTCGGAATCCCGGTTGCATCCGCCAGATCGCGATTGCTGAGCGGACCCGCGGCGTCACCGACCACCTTCAGCACGGCCAAGCCGCGCGCCAGTGCAGTCACCTCGTCCTTTCCGGACCCACCGAGCGGCTCGGTTGTCGATTCGGCCATTTTTTCAAAACGATGTTTCATATTTTCTCAAAAAGTCGTTGACGCGCGTCAAGCGCTCGCTATTATTTCAAAACACTGTTCCATAAAATATTATGACGAGACAATCATTCCACGCATCCCGGCGCAGTTTTCTCCTGACAGGTAGCCTCATGGCCGCGGGCCTCGGCATTGGATTCGACGCTGCGGCCCAGGATTTTCCGAAGGGGCCGGTCAAGATCATCATCCCCTTCGCACCTGGCGGACCGACCGATACAGTGGGTCGGCTCATTGCCCAGAAACTGCAGGAGATGTGGGGCCAGCCCGTTCTCGTCGACTACAAACCCGGCGCCGGCACCGCGATCGGCGTCGACTTCGTCGCCAAGGCGCCGCCCGACGGCCTGACCATCGGGATGGTGAACTCCTCGTTTGCAGTGAATCCGTCGCTGCGCAAGACATTGCCCTACGACACGGTCAAGGACCTGCAGGGCATCACGCAGATCGCGAACCTGCAGCTCGCCATCGTCGCCCGCCCCGATGCGCCCTTCAACACGCTGCCGGAGCTCATCGCCTACGCCAAGAAGAATCCCGGCAAGCTGACCTATGGCACGCCGGGTGCCGGCAGCACGACTCATCTGGGTGCCGAACTGCTCAAGCGTGAAGCGGGCTTCGACATGCTGCACTCGCCCTTCAAGGGAAGCGCTCCCGCGCACACCGAACTCATGGGCGGGCGCATCGACATCGTGGTCGATCCGTTTCTTTCGGTGCTTCCTTTCGTGAAGGCAGGTCGCATGAAGATGATCGCCACGATGGGGCCGAAGCGCGTCGAGGGCTTCAACTACCCGACGGTCGCGGAGACGATCCCCGGCTTCAACGTCAATGCGCTGCTCGGCTTCGTCGCGCCTCACGGTACGCCGCGCGCGATCGTGCAGAAGATCCAGGCTGACACGGCGAAGGTGCTGCGCGATCCCGAAATGCGAAAGCGCATCGAGGAACAAGGCATGGAAGTCGTCGCCTCGACGCCCGAGCAGTTCGACGCCTTCGTGAAATCCGAAATGACCCGTTGGGCGCGCGTCATCAACGAAGCCGGCATCCAGGCCGACTGAGCGCACTTCAACCTATCCCGACAAACCCATGTCCCTCAAACTCAAGCCCCTCCATTCAGTCTTCGTCGCGGAAGCCAGCGGCATCGACATCACGCGCCCCCTCTCCGACAGCGAAGTGCGTCAGATCAACGCAGCCATGAACGAGTACGCCGTGCTCGTCTGGCGCGGCCAGGCCCTCACCGGCCAGCAGCAGCTCGACTTCGCCAAGTCCTTCGGCCCGCTGGACCTCGGCCTCAAGAAAGTGTTCAACCGAAAGGAGCGGCTCGAAGACGAGCGCCTGATCGACATCTCCAATGTCGACGCAGAGGGCAAGGTCGCGCGACGCGATTCGCCGAAGAACCTCTCGAACTTCGCGAACCAGCTCTGGCACAGCGACAGCTCGTTCCAGAACCCGCGCGCTGCCTATTCGATGCTGCATGCGCTGGTGCTTCCAAGCTGGGGCGGGACCACGGAATTCGCCGATCTGCGCGCGGCCTACGACACGCTGCCCGAGCGGACCCGCGCCGAAGTCGAAGGACTGAGCGCCGAGCACTTCGCGCTGCACACCCGCATCCTGCTTGGCGACGATGCCTACACGGACGACCAGAAGAAGGCCATCCCGCCTGCGGTCTGGCCGCTGGTGCAGACGCACCCCGGCTCAGGGCGCAAGCTGCTCTTCGTCGGCGTGCACGCGCGGGAAGTCATCGGATGGCCCATCGCGGAAGGCCGCATGTACCTGCAGGACCTGCTTGAACACGCCACGCAACGCGAACGTGTCTATTGCCACGAATGGCAGGTGCACGACCTCGTGATGTGGGACAACCGCAGCACCTTGCACCGCGGACGGCGCTACGACATCAGCGAGCGACGCGAACTTCGCCGCACCACGATCGAGGACGTGCCCGAGGCGCACCTCATGGCCGCCTGACCAGGGCGGTGCGACTCAGGCAGCCTGCGCGGACGGCTCGCGAGCGATCGCCATGACTTCGTGGGGTGTGCGCGACTTCAGCCGGTGGTCGCTCCACACCTGCCGCCAGCGCCGCGCGCCGGGGAGACCGTTGCGCAGACCGAGCATGTGGCGTGCGATGTTCGACCAAGGGGTGCCATGCTCGGCGGCCTCGCGCGCCATGTAGTCGGACATCTGCTCTTCGACTTCCTCGCGGGAGAGCGTCGAAGGCTCTTCGCCGAAGAAAGCCGCATCCCACTCCGCGAGCCACCAGGGGTTGTGATAGGCCTCGCGCCCGATCATCACGCCGTCGAGAAGCCGCAGGTGCGCATGCATCTCGGCGTTGTCGTTCAGCCCGCCATTGATCGAGATCCGCAGCGTCGGAAACTCATGCTTCAGCCGGTGCACGATCTCGTAGCGAAGCGGCGGCACTTCGCGGTTCTGCTTCGGCGACAGTCCCTTGAGCCACGCATTGCGCGCATGCACGATGAAGGTGTCGCATCCCGCCTCGCTCACCTTGCCGATGAAGTCGCGCACGAATTCGTAGCTCTCGACCTTGTCGATGCCGATGCGGTGCTTGACCGTGACCGGCACGTCCACGACGTCGACCATCGCCTTCACGCAATCGGCGACGAGATCGGGCTCGTTCATCAGACACGCACCGAATGCGCCGCGCTGCACCCGTTCGCTCGGGCAGCCGCAGTTGATGTTGATCTCGTCGTAGCCCCACTCCTCGCCCACCTTCGCGCACTGCGCGAGATCGGCGGGCTCGCTGCCGCCGAGCTGCAAGGCAACCGGGTGTTCTTCGGTGTTGAAACGCAGATGGCGCGGAACGTCGCCATGGATCAGCGCGCCCGTGGTCACCATCTCGGTGTAGAGCAGCGCGCGGCGCGTGAGCAGGCGATGGAAGTAGCGGCAGTGGCGGTCCGTCCAATCCATCATCGGTGCCACGCTCACGCGCATGGCACTAAGTGTTTGATCTTGTTGATCTTTTTCGATCATCAGAAATCCTGATTCGGGCAGTGTGCAAAGGAGAGAAGTGCACACGAAGCGCGCACGAGGTCATCAAAGAAAGCTGCAAAACGTGGCCGCGATTGGACGGACACGGATTGCACATCTGGCCTCATTTTCCCAGCTACCAAGCGCCAGGTGGCGCGTATGGACGGCGCGGCGGCTTCTACCGGTTTCGCCCGAGGCGATCGTCACTCGTGAACAGGAACGGAACCCGAGGCTCGAACGCTTCCAACGGTCTGTTCGATCGCCTTCCGGATCTTCAGGAACACCGTGCGGCTGCTGAACGGCTGCACCGAAGCGCGCACGGCTTCCGGAGACGGCAACAACGATCGATTGACCGCCAGCGCTTGCAGCCGGCTTGCCAGGGCGTCGTTGTCATCCACGGGATAGAGCCACCCGTTGCGCCCGGGCCGGACGATGTCCGACGGGCCGGATACGCAGTCGCTGCTCAGGCACGGAATGCCCCGCGCCATCGCCTCGATCAGCACCATCGGGAACCCCTCGAAAGCCGAGCAGAGAACGAGCAGATCCGCGCTGTTGAGGGCAGCCCAGGGATCCGGCTGCCAGCCGAGCCAGTCGACGCGATCGGCGATGCCCAGATCATCGGCAAGGGTTTCGAGCTTGCCCGCGTCCTCGGAGAGACAGACGCTTCCGACGATCTGCAGCCGCCAATCGCCATCGATCGTGGCGAGGGCCCGCAGGAGATCGTCGGTCCGCTTCTGGCCTCCGACGGTGAGACGGCCGATGTGGACGATCCGCAATGGACCTTGTCCACCACGCGGGACAGGCGCGATCCCATTCATGCGCGTGCCGTTGTGCACCAGGTGGACGTTCTCGGGCCGGACGCCCTCCAGCTTTCGGATCGATTCCGCGATGGGACGGCTGATGCAGATGTGGCCGTGCGCGTAGCGCAGCAGCCTGATCCGCTGATCTAGCGCGTCGGAGAAATGCAGCCACGCCATGACCGGCCGCTTCAGCCCCGCCAGAAAGAGCGCGAGCCTCGCAAGCGGAACGGACGAGCTGTAGATGACGACGACCGCGTCGGGCCGCTGCTGCCGGCACTCGCGAATGATCGAGGGCAGACCCTGCAAGGCCTGCCGCTTCAACGATGTAGACCCGTTCGAGACCTCGGTGTAGTCCAGCCCTTCGTGCCAACTGGGGTCGACTGCGCTGGGGCATAGCGCCAGCACCCTGACGTGATCACCGTTTGCTTTCGCTTCCTGCGCCAGCGATTGCACGCAAGTCTCGATTCCACCCTGACCGCTCAAGGTCCCTACAACAACAAGTATTTCCATACGCCCACCGACCCGCCAACGCACGCCGCCCCTTTTCGGACGGGCCAGACTAGGTTCGGGGTTTCGCCGATCTTGTCGGACAAGAGGCCGTCTTCGCGACGCGAGCCATCCGACCCACGCCGACGTCGGGCCTCAACGCACTGTCGACCAGACGGTGGCGCGGCACCTTGGCTGCTCGTTGGGCGGCAGGAAGTTGCAGTTATCGAGGGCTCGCCGCTGCATGTCGCTCAGCCTTGGCTGATTGCGCCGCGGAGGGGGTGGCTGGTGCCAGTTCGGGGGCGGTGGCTGGTGCCAGTGCGGTGGTGGCTGATGCCAGTTCTGACCCGGCCCGTGGCGCACCCATCGCCTTCCCTGGCCGCGCTGCCAGCCCCGGTCCCACATGCAGCGCTCGAAGTTGTGGCTCCTGCTGCAGAAATGGAGATCGCGATCGAACTGCGGGCTGTTCTGCCACGCCGCCGCTGTTCCGGAACCCGTGAGGCCCGCGAGGGCCAGCAGGGCCGCTGTGATCAGTTTCTTCATGGTCATTGGATTCTGCGCCCCGGCCGTTCAGATCTCGTGAAGTTCGGTGTTGTTGATGATCAGCTTCAAGAAGTAGTAAGCGAAGAACGGTGTGGCGAGCCCGAAGGTGATCACGATCAGGATGGCCCAGAGCAGCGCCTGCACGAAGATGTCGCCAAAACCGAGCTTGTTCACGAACTTGTACTTGGCCATTGGGAGTCCTTCAGGATGGAGGTGCTGAAAGTATGTCAATCAACGCTCCAGGGCGCGAACTCCCGACGGCTTGACAAAACCCCCGATGGGCTGGGCCCTGCAGGCAGGCGGCAGAAGTGCTAAGGTGCCGGACCCCTCGGGTTAACCCCTAAAACAAGCGCCGAAAGTCCGTCTTGCCGCACACCCACGCACCCGCCCCTGCCGGACTTTCCACCGGCCTCACTCTTCTCTTCGCCGTGGCATGCGGCCTCTGCGTCGCCAACATCTACTTCGCGCAGCCGCTGATCGGGCCGATTGCAGCAACGCTGCAGCTCCACGCAGGCCTCGCGGGGTTGATCATGACGCTCACGCAGCTCGGCTACGGAACCGGCCTGCTGCTGCTCGTGCCGCTCGCCGACGTGGTCGAAAACCGCCGGCTGATCATCTTCGCGATGGTTGGTGCGGTGCTGGGGCTGGTGGGGATCGCGCTGTCGAATTCCGCGGCGACCTTCCTCGCCGCATCCTTCCTGGTCGGGACTTGCGCGGTGGCAGCGCAGGTTCTGGTCCCGCTGGCTTCGCATCTGGTGCCCGAAGCAACGCGCGGCAAGGTGGTCGGCAACATCATGGCGGGGCTGCTCGCGGGGATCATGCTCGCGCGACCGTTCTCCAGCGTGGTGGCTTCGGCGCTTGGATGGCGCGCAGTGTTCGCGATCTCCGCAGCGCTGATGGCGGTGCTCGCCGTCGTGCTCTGGCGCGCACTGCCGGTACGGCGGCCACATGCCTCGTTCGGCTATGCGCGCACGATGGCATCGCTTCCGGGCATCGTCTGGAACACACCCTTGCTGCGACGCCGGGCCTTCTACCAGGGAATGATGTTCGCGGGCTTCCAGGCGTTCTGGACTGCGGTGCCACTGGCGCTCGCGCACGAGTTCAACATGGGGCAAGCCGGCATCGCGCTCTTCGCGCTCGCGGGCGCGGCCGGCGCGCTTGCCGCGCCGTGGGCCGGTCGGCTGGCAGATCGAGGACTGACGCGACCTGCGACTGGCTGGGCCATGGCTGCCGCGCTGCTGTCCTTCGCACTGGGTGCCGTCGGGGTGCATTTCAGGTCGCTGACGGCGCTGGTCGCAGCCGGCATCCTGCTCGACGGCGCGGTGCAACTGTGCAACGTGCTCAGCCTGCGCAGCCTCTACGTGCTCGCGCCCGAATTGCGCGGACGACTCAACGGGCTGTTTCTCACCTTCATCTTCCTGTGCGCTGCGGTGGCATCCGGACTGGCGGCGGCCATCTATGCCTTCCACGGCTGGAACGGGCTGAGCCTGCTGGGCGGCGGCTTCGCGGTGGTCGCGCTGTTGTTTTATGCAACAGAGTTCCGCCGGAATGCCCTTCTGCGGGCCACTTCGGAGCGGCTCCCGGGATAATTCAGGGTTTTCCCTAATCACCCGCCGCCCGAATGACCGCCGCCGCCGAGACGCCACCCGCTTCCTCCCGCATGCCCATCGCCCTGCTGGCGCTCGCCGCCGCAGCCTTTGCGATCGGCACCAGCGAATTCGTCGTGATGGGCTTGCTGCCCGACATGGCGCTCGACCTTGGCGTCACCCTGTCGCAGGCGGGCCTCCTGGTCACGGGCTACGCCATGGGCGTGGTCGTCGGCGCACCGGTCTTCGCGGTGGCGACCGCGCGGTTGCCCCGCAAGGCCACGCTCATCGCGCTGGCGTCGCTCTTCGTGCTGGGCAATCTGTTGTGCGCGCTGGCGCCGAACTACGGGCTGCTGATGGCTGCGCGCGTGGTCACCGCTCTGGCGCACGGCACCTTCTTCGGCATCGGATCTGTGGTCGCCGCCGGGCTGGTGGCACCCAACAAGCGCGCACAGGCCATCGCGCTGATGTTCACCGGGCTCACGCTCGCCAACGTGCTGGGCGTACCGCTCGGCCGCATCATCGGCGAGCACTACGGCTGGCGCATGACCTTCGCAGCCATCGTGCTGATCGCACTCGCGGCGGTCGCCTCGCTCGTGGCGCTGCTGCCGCGGCACATCGAAATGCAGAAGGGCAACATCCTGCGTGAGTTCACCGTGCTTGCGGACGGCCGCGTGCTGCTGGCACTCGCGACCAGCGCGCTGGCCTCGGCGAGCCTGTTCGTCGTCTTCACCTACATCGCGCCGCTGCTCACGCAGGTGAGCGGCTTTTCGACCTCGGCGGTCGCGCCGATCCTGCTTCTGCTGGGCGTCGGGCTCACCATTGGCAGTACCGTCGGCGGACGGCTCGGCGACAGGCGACTCGTGCCTTCCTTGCTGCTCGTGCTGGGCCTCAACGCACTGACGCTCGGGTTGATGCACTTCCTGCTGCCGATGCGCGCGCCGACCGTCGCGATGATGCTGCTGTGGACCACGCTGTCCTTCGCGCTCGTACCGCTCCTGCAGACGCTCATCGTCCAGCACGCGAGCGCCGCGCCCAATCTCGCTTCGACGCTGAACCAGGGCGCCTTCAATCTCGGCAATGCGACCGGCGCGTGGATCGGCAGCGGCATGCTTGCCGCCGGTGCGCCGCTGGCGGACCTGCCGTGGGCCGGTGCCGCCATCACTCTCTGCGCGCTCGTTCTGGCCGCATGGAGCAGCCGTCTTGGCGACCGTGCGCCTTCCCTGCAAGCCGCTTGACGCGGCAACTCAGCCGTTGGCACATCCCTGCTTGCTCAGGCTAGGGAAGTCACCAATCAATCAACGCATCTGAGTATCGATAGCGGCAATCCGAGTACCAAACCCGCAATTCGCAGTCTCCAGAATCTGACCACGGCGACCCGCCGTCGTCGATCCCAAGGAGACAAACATGAAGCGTTTTCTGAAGGCGGGCCTTGCGCTCGCGATCGCGGGCACGGGCTTGGCGCATGCCGCCACCGAGCTGGTCATTGCGACCGTGAACAACGGCCACATGATCGAGATGCAGAAGCTCACCAAGTTCTTCGAGCAGGCCAATCCCGACATCAAGCTCAAGTGGGTCACGCTCGAAGAAGGCACGTTGCGCCAGCGCGTGACGACGGACATCGCCACCAAGGGCGGCCAGTTCGACGTGATGACCATCGGCATGTACGAAACGCCGATCTGGGCCAAGAAGGGCTGGCTGATTCCGATCGCCACCGATGCCGCCTATGACGTCGACGACCTGCTGCCGGCGATGCGCAACGGCCTGTCTGCCGACGGCAAGCTCTACGCCGCACCCTTCTATGGCGAGAGTTCGATGCTCATGTACCGCAAGGACCTCGCGGACAAGGTCGGCTTCAAGATGCCCGATCAGCCCACATGGACGCAGGTCAAGGAACTCGCCGGCAAGGTCCACGACCCGAAGAACGGCGTCTACGGCATCTGCCTGCGCGGCAAGCCGGGTTGGGGCGACAACATGGCGCTCCTCACCACCATGGTCAACACCAACGGCGGCCAGTGGTTCGACACGAGCTGGAAGCCGCAGATCGACTCCAAGCCCTGGCATGACGCGATCAGCTTCTACGTGGACCTGATGAAGTCCTACGGCCCGCCCGGTGCATCGGCCAACAGCTTCAACGAGAACCTTGCGCTCTTCAACGAGGGCAAGTGCGGCATGTGGGTGGACGCAACCATTGCGGCGTCGTTCGTGAGCGATCCGAAGCAGTCGAGGGTGGCCGACAAGGTCGCGTTCGCGCAAGCGCCGGTTGCGGTCACGCCGAAGGGCGCGAACTGGCTCTGGGCGTGGGCGCTCGCGATTCCTGCCGGTTCGCAGAAGGTCGACGCCGCGCAGACCTTCATCAAGTGGGCCACGTCGAAGGACTACATCAACCTCGTCGCGAAGGAAGAAGGCTGGGGCTCGGTACCGACCGGCACGCGCAAGTCGACCTACGCCAATCCCGAGTTCGTCAAGGCCGCGCGCTTTGCCGAAGCGGAGAAGAAAGCGATCGACACCGCGAACCCGAACGACAGCACGTTGCCCAAGTCGCCATACGTTGGCGTGCAGTACGCGGCGATTCCGGAGTTCCAGGCGATCGGTGTTGCCGTCGGCCAGCAGATGAGCGCGGCGCTGTCAGGCAAGGTCACGGTCGATCAAGCGTTGAAGACCTCGCAAACGACGGCGGAACGTGAAATGAAAAAGGCTGGGTACTACAAGTAACCCCAGGGCCTGAGGACACTTCGCCGTGTCGCACCTCCCCACTCCCGTGCAGGGGACGCAGCCTGCGGACCAGCAAAGCTGGGTCCGCGGCAGTGCCGGAAGCACCCAGAAGGAGGCTCCCGTGAGCCGCCTGCTGCCCCGCGCATTGATGGCGCCGGCCGTGGCGGTTCTCGTCCTCTGGATGCTGGCGCCGCTGTTGATGACGATCTACTTTTCGTTCGTCAACTACAACCTCATGCAGCCTGGCGAGCGCACGTTCAACGGGCTCGCGAACTTCGAGTACTTCATCACCGACCCGGACTTCTGGCCCGCGGTGTGGAACACGCTGGTGCTGATCGGCAGCGTGATCGTCATCACGGTGGTGCTCGGCGTGGCGCTTGCACTGCTGGTGAACGAGCCATTCCCGGGGCGCGGGATCGTGCGGGTGCTGCTGATCTCGCCCTTCTTCGTGATGCCCACGGTGAACGCGCTGCTGTGGAAGCACATGATGATGAACCCGATCTACGGCATCCTGGCCGACGTGTGGCGCACGTTCGGCGCGGAGCCCGTCGACTGGCTCACCGACCTGCCGCTGTTCTCGGTGATCATCATGGTCGCCTGGCAATGGCTGCCCTTCGCCTGCCTGATCTTCATCACGTCGCTCCAATCGCTCGATCGCGAACAGATGGAAGCCGCGCGCATGGACGGTGCGAGCGCCTTCCAGCGATTCGGGTACCTCACGCTGCCGCACCTCGCGCGACCGATGGCGGTGGTGATCATGATCGAGATGATCTTCCTGCTCTCCGTGTTCGCCGAGATCGCGATCACGACCGCCGGCGGCCCCGGCAACGAGAGCACGAACCTCACGTACATGATCTTCAAGCAGTCGCTGATGAACTTCGACGTGGGCGTGGCCTCTGCGGGCGCGCTGTTCGCGGTGATCCTGGCCAACATCGTTGCGGCCTTCCTGATCCGCATCATCGGCAAGAACCTGGATTGAGGGGAAAGCCATGCCTGACGAAAGCCGCCTCCCCCTGATCCTGCGCACGATCGGCGCGTGGGTCGTCACCCTGCTGCTCTTCTTCCCGCTGGGCTGGCTGGTGCTGACCTCGTTCAAGACCGAACTGCAGGCAATCAAAGTGCCGCCGCTGTTCTTCTTCGAGCCCACGCTGGAGAACTTCACCGAAGTGCAGCGTCGCAGCGACTACCTGCTCTTCGCGAAGAACTCGGTCATCACCAGCATCGGCTCGACCATCATCGGCCTTGCGATTGCCGCTCCAGCGGCGTATTCGATGGCGTTCTTCCGCACGAAGCGCACGCGCGACATCCTGATGTGGATGCTCTCCACCAAGATGATGCCGGCCGTCGGCGCACTGGTGCCGATCTACGTGATCGCGCAGACCGCCGGCCTGCTCGACACGCGCACTGCGCTCACCATCGTCTTCACGTTGTCGAACCTGCCGATCATGGTGTGGATGCTCTACACGAGCTACAAGGACATCCCGCCCGAGATCCTCGAGGCCGCACGCATGGACGGCGCGAACCTGTGGACCGAGTTCCGGCATGTCGTGCTGCCGCTGTCGATCGGCGGCCTCGCCTCCACCGGCCTGCTGTGCCTGATCCTGAGCTGGAACGAAGCCTTCTGGGCACTCAATCTCAGCTCCGCGAAGGCCGGCACGCTGGCGACCATGATCGCGTCGTACTCGAGCCCCGAAGGCCTCTTCTGGGCCAAGCTCTCGGCCGCATCGGTCATGGCGATCGCACCGATCGTCGTCTTCGGCTGGTTCAGCCAGAAGCAGCTCGTCCAAGGTTTGACCTTCGGCGCAGTGAAGTAAACGAATCAGAGAGGACATCCACATGGCCTACCTCCAACTCGACAACATCCAGAAGAGCTTCGGCGAAACACACGTCATCAAGGGCGTGAACCTGGAGATCGACAAGGGCGAGTTCATCGTGTTCGTCGGTCCCTCGGGCTGCGGCAAGTCAACGCTGCTGCGGCTGATCGCGGGGCTCGAATCGATCACCAGCGGCAAGCTCTCGCTCGACGGCAAGGACATCACGCACACAGCTTCGGGCAAGCGCGACCTCGCGATGGTGTTCCAGAGCTATGCGCTCTATCCGCACATGAGCGTGTACGACAACATGTCCTTCGCGCTCAAGCTCGCGAAGGTGTCGAAGGACGTCATCAAGACCAAGGTGGAGTACGCGGCGAAGACGCTGAACCTCACGCAGTACCTCACGCGCACGCCGAAGGAACTCTCCGGCGGCCAGCGTCAGCGCGTCGCGATCGGCCGCGCCATCGTGCGGGCGCCGAAGGTGTTTCTCTTCGACGAACCGCTCTCCAACCTCGACGCCGCCCTGCGCGGCAACACACGGGTGGAGATCCACAAGCTGCACCGCGCATTGGGCGCGACCAGCATCTACGTCACGCACGACCAGGTCGAGGCGATGACGCTCGCGGATCGCGTGGTGGTGCTGCGCGACGGCCTCATCGAGCAGGTCGGCACGCCGATGGAACTCTACGACCACCCCGCGAACCAGTTCGTCGCGCAGTTCATCGGCATGCCGTCGATGAACATGGTGCAGGCGACGGCGATCCCGAGTTTCTCGGCGCTCACCGGCGGGCGGCTGCCTTCTGACGGCTTCCTCGGCGTGCGCCCCGAGCAACTGCACGTTCATCGCAACGGGCATGCAAGGGGCGCGTCGGCGCAGGTCGACCTCATCGAGGCGCTCGGCGCCGACACGCTGATCCACATCAACGTCGATGGTGTGCCGCTCATCGCACGGCAGAACGAGCGCACCGAGCTCCAGCCTGGCGATGCGGTCAGCGTCGAGCTCGATCCGTCGGTGCTTCACTTCTTCAATCGCGACGGTCGCGCCGTCGCCGCCTGAGTCGCTGAAATGGCCAACCCTGCTCCTTCCGGGTCCGTGGTGCTGCACCTCGGACTGGGATCCTTTCATCGCGCGCACCAGGCCGTCTACCTGCAGGCGCTGATCGACGCCGGCGATGCAAGCTGGTCGCTCGTGGGTGCGAACCTTCGGCCCGACATGGCGGAGGTCGAAGCAGCGCTGATCAGGCAAAGCGGCGCGTACACGCTCGAAACCGTGTCGCCGGCCGGCGAGTACCGCTATCAGCGCATCGAATCGATCCGCGAAGTACTGGCCTTCGATCCGTCACTTGCGGCCGTGATCGCGCGCGGCGCTGATCCGCGGACGCGGGTGATCTCGTTCACCGTGACCGAGGCGGGCTACTACCTCGACCCCACGGACCGGCTCGACTTCGGCGTGGCCGACCTCGCCGCCGACCTCGACCGCGCGCGACGTGGCGAAGCCGGGACCACGATCTACGGCGCGATCTGCGCGATCCTGCGCGCGCGTCGAGCCGCCAATGGCGGCGCGGTAACGCTGCTGAACTGCGACAACCTGCGACACAACGGCGAGCGCTTCCGAAAGGGACTGCTCGCCTTCATCGAGAAGGCCGGGGACACGCAACTGCTGGAATGGGTGCGCACGCAAACGACCAGCCCCAACGCAATGGTCGACCGCATCACGCCCAGGCCACCGCCCGAACTGCGGCAGCGCGTGCTGCAGGCCACTGGCTGGGACGACGCCGCGCCCGTCACCGGCGAGAGCTTCATCCAGTGGGTGATCGAGGACGACTTCGCGAATGGCCGGCCGGACTGGGGTCGCGTCGGCGTGCAACTGGTCGAATCGGTCGCGCCGTACGAGGAAGCGAAGATCCGCATCCTCAACGCCAGCCACAGTTGCATCGCATGGGCCGGCACCCTCGCGGGGTTCCAGTACATCCACGAGGGCACGCACGACGCGGAGATCTGCCGCATGGCCTTCGACTACGTGACGGACGACGTGATCCCCTGCCTGGATTCGCCCGGCCGCCCGAGCCCGGTCGACCTGCCTGCGTACCGCGACGTGGTGCTCGAACGCTTCGGCAATCCGGCGATCCGCGACACCAACCAGCGGGTCGCGATGGATGGGTTCTCGAAGATCCCGGGCTTCATCGCACCCACGGTGCGCGAACGACTCGCACGCAACGCGAGCATCGGCAGCGTTGCGATGCTTCCGGCGCTGTTCCTCGCCTTCCTGCAACGCTGGCACCGGGGCGTGCTGCCGTACGTCTACCAGGACCAGGGGATGGACGAAGCGGCAGCCCACGCCATCTGCGACGCGGCCGATCCGGTCGCGGCGCTGGCCGGCAACCGCACCTTGTGGGGCGACGCCGCCAACGATGCGCGGCTGGTCGATGCACTGCGCAAGGCCGATGCGCGGGTGCAGGCCTTCATCAAGGAGCGCGCGCCATGAGCGGCCGTCTCGCACAACGCCATGTGTTGATCACCGGCGCGGGCGGCGGCATCGGCCTTGCGATCGCCTCGGCATGTCTCGCCGAAGGCGCCTGCTGCACGCTGTCGGACCTGTCGGCGAAACCTTCAGAGGGCGTGGAGCAACTTCGTCGCAAGCATCCCGACACGCTCGCGTATGTCGAGACCGATGTGACGCAGGCGCCCTCCGTGGGCGGGATGCTCTACGCAGCACGCGCGGCGCACGGGCCGATCCACACACTGGTCAACAACGCCGCGATCTTCGACATGGCACCGCTGCTGCAGAGCGACGAGGCCTCCTTCGATCGCCTCTTCGCGGTCAACGTCAAGGGCATGTTCTTCGTGATGCAGCGCGTGCTGCAACACATGCTCGACGAAGGGGTGAAGGACGGCTCGGTGATCAACATGGCGTCGCAAGCCGGTCGACGCGGCGAGGCGCTGGTGTCTCACTACTGCGCGACGAAGGCGGCGGTCATCAGCTACACGCAGAGCGCCGCGCTTGCGATGGCGCCGCACGGCATCCGCGTGAACGCGATCTCGCCGGGCGTGGTCGACACGCCGATGTGGAACCACGTCGATTCGCTGTTCGCGAAGTACCAGAACCTCCCGGCGGGCGAGAAGAAGCGGCAGGTCGGCCTCGAAGTCCCTCTCGGTCGCATGGGTGCGCCGGGCGATATCGCCGGTGCCGCCGTATTCCTCGCGAGCGACGAGGCCCGGTACATCACCGCACAGACACTCAATGTCGACGGTGGTAACGTCATGAGCTGATATGAAGCCCACCCCCAGGCTCGCGCACTTCGTGTCACTCTCCACCCCCTCGAGGGGGCGCACCGCTGCGGCCCGGCGGAGCCGGTTCCGCGGGTGCTCCCGCATGGCCTGCTCCGCGGCCTTCGGTGCCGTTCGGGTTCATGGGCGGCAGAGCGTTGAATGAGGCCGAGACATGACAGCGGCGCGCCAACGTCACCTCCCCCGTCATCGCGAGCCAGAGCTGGAGCGCGAGATCACGCGATCGCCGTCGCTCGGCTATGAGGCGCCGGAGGAATCCGGCCTCGTGCGATGCCTCGCGCATGGCTTTCCGAGCCCGCTCGTGCGCTGGCACTTCCACGAAGAGTACGAGCTGCATCTCATCACCGAAACATCGGGCCGCGCTTTCGTCGGCGACTGGATCGGCCCCTTCCAGCCCGGGCATCTGGTGCTGTGTGGACCGCGACTGCCGCACAACTGGCTGTCGCTCGATGTGCCTGAAGGCGGCGTGGCCGAGCGCGATCGCGTGATCCAGTTCCGGCACGAGCCGATCGAGAGCGCAGCATCGGACATCCCCGAACTGCGCGAAGTGCTGCAGTTGCTGGAGCGTTCGCGCCATGGCATCGAGTTCTTCGGCATCGCCGACCGGGCGCTCGAACACTGGGAAGCGGTCAAGGCCACGCATGGCCTGCAAAGGCTCGCGCGCTTCCTCGAATACCTGGCGGAACTCGTCAAGTGCGCCGACTACCGGTTGCTATCCAATGTGCAGATGCAGGGCATGGAAGGCGATGCGGAGGTCGACCAGATCAACGTGATCGTGAACCGCATCACCTCGAATCTGGCCGAGCCGATCGTGATGTCCGACATCGCCACCGAGCTGGGCATGAGCGAAAGCCGCTTCAGCCGATTCTTCAAGCGCTCGACGGGCAACAGCTTTACTGACTTCGTGAACCGTGTGCGCATCAACAGCGCATGCCACTTGCTGATGCAGACCGACCACTACGTGACGGACATCTGCTACCAGGTGGGCTTCAACAACGTCGCCAACTTCAATCGGCGGTTTCTCGAAATCAAGGGCATGACGCCCACCGAGTTCCGCCGCCAAAGCGACAGCCGTTTCGGCACCCTCGCCTGAAGGACCGCCGTGTACCTCGGGCTCGATCTCGGCACCTCGGAGCTGAAGGCGCTGCTGCTGGCCGACGATCACCGCATCGTGGCGCTCGCGCGTGCGCCGCTGACCGTGAGCCGTCCGCATCCGCTGTGGTCGGAGCAATTGCCCTCCCAGTGGTGGGAGGCGCTCGAGACCGCGATGGCCGCGCTGCGCCGAAGCAATGCGGAAGCGCTTTCAGCGGTACGCGCCATCGGCCTTTCCGGGCAGATGCACGGCGCTGTCGCGCTCGATGCGAACGGCCAGGTGCTGCGCCCGGCGATTCTCTGGAACGATGGCCGAAGCGCCGCGCAGTGCGATGAATTGACGGCGCTCGTGCCGCATCTCGGCGACATCACCGGCAATCTCGCGATGCCCGGCTTCACCGCGCCCAAGCTGCTGTGGATGCGTACGCACGAGCCGGAATTGTTCGCGCGCACGGCCTCGGTGCTGCTGCCGAAGGACTGGCTGCGCTTCATGCTCAGCGGCATGCGGGCGAGCGACATGTCCGATGCCTCAGGCACCTTGTGGCTCGACGTCGCGGCACGCGACTGGTCGGATGAGATCCTCGCCGCGTGCGGTCTTAGCCGCAGGAACATGCCGGAACTCGTCGAAGGCAGTGCCGTCGCGGGCAGGCTCAAGCCCGAACTGGCGGCGCGCTGGGGCCTCCCCGCCGGTATCCCGATCGCCGGAGGCGGCGGCGACAACGCCGCGAGCGCGGTGGGGATGGGGCTCGTCTCCGCCGGGCAAGGCTTCGTGTCGCTCGGCACCTCGGGTGTGATCTTCGTCTGCGGCGACCGTTTCGCACCCGATCCGCCGCGCGCGGTGCATGCCTTCTGTCACGCGCTGCCGGGCCGATGGCACCAGATGTCGGTGATGCTCTCGGCGTCCAGCGCCGTGACATGGGCCGCGCGCACTTTCGGGCTCGGCAACGAGGCCGCGCTGTTCGCCGCAGCCGCGACCGTCGACGCGAACGGTCGGCGCCAGGCCCCCTTCTTTCTGCCCTATCTCTCCGGCGAACGCTCGCCGCACAACGACGCGAACGCGCAAGGCGTGTTGTTCGGTCTCACGCACGCGCACGGGCCGGCCGAGATCGCCTATGCGGTTGCCGAGGGTGTGAGCTTCGGGCTTCGGGACGGACTGGACACGCTGGAGAAGCCCTCGGGCGACCTCCTGCTGGTTGGGGGCGGCGCGCGAAGCACCTGGTGGGCCCGCTTGCTCGCGGACATCCTGCAGGTGCCGCTCGCGGCGTGCGAAGGCGGCGAGGCCGGAGGCGCGCTGGGCGCCGCGCGGCTCGCATGGCTGGCGGACGGCGCGTCGGAAGCGGCTGTGTGCCTTCAGCCGCCGGTGCGGCAGCGGTTCGATCCGGATGCGTCGGCGCGAGACGTGTTCACGGTGCGCCACCTGCGCTTCAAGGCGCTGTACGCCGCCTTGCGCAGCAGCTTTGCCGCGGCGTCCGCCTGAGCTTCAGAGATTGCCCATCGGGCCGAACGACGTACGAAGGCCAGCGTAGTCGGTCGGGCCGCTGCTCTCGGGCGGATTGCCGGTCGCCGACAGCCAGGCCGCGATGCTCGGCAGGCGGCGGTCGAAATAGAGCTGCAAGTGCATCCAGTTGCCGGTGTTGGTGTGACCCTCTGTCTTTTCGAGCGCCTCGACCGCGATCGTGCGAAGGCTGCTCACCATCGCCAGCGAGCGGCCGTCCAGCAGTTGCAACGTGACCTCGCGGCCTTGCATGAGAACTTCCTGGAGGATGCGGCGATGCACGCTGTAGTCTTCCCAGCTTCGCTTGATGCAGGCGTCGTTGAGTTCGCGAAAGACCCAGTGCATATGGCTGGCGAACATCGCGGCGACCTGCCCGGCCTGGCGCAAGCCCTGTCGCGATGCCGCGACCTGCAGCCGCGCGGCCCAGAAGATGGCCACCAGCACGCCGAACGTCTGCACCCATGCGGCCCACTCGCCCGAGGTCGCGGGCCGGAAGATCCAGCCGATCACGATCAGGAATCCGACACCGGCGCCGATCGCCACTCCTCCAAGTTTCCGCATGCTTCCCCCCAATATCGACGTCATCCCGCTCAGCTTCGCGGGCCGTCCTTGCCGAACAGTTTCCGGATCGCGGCGACACCCGCGACCAAGGCGTTGGAATAGGTGACATACGGGTCGGTCGCGGCCTCGATCGGCAGATAAGGCAGCGCGTCATCCATCTCGTAGTCGGTGGCTTCCAGGAGCACCCAATAGAACTCGCCCTCTTCGAGTTCTTGAACGGTGAGCGCGATATTTCGCAATTGCGACATGGGGTTAGGCACGGGTCTTCGTAGGAGAACCGATCCTATTCAAACCTTGTAACAAACGCCTACGCACAATTTCACGAATGGACACAAATGTGACCATTAGATTTACTTTTGGCAAGTCCCGGATACCCCGAGCCAGGGGGATGTTCGGCCGCAGGACCCGGTCACCAAACTTTCCTACAGCCCTTGACGCGGGCCGAACCTAAGCTCAGTCTTGTCCAACCCCGCCATTCAGGAGGAGACATGAAGCATTTCAATCTCGATCCTCATATGACCGCCGTCGTCGGAGGCGCCTTCTATCCGAGCGGTCACTCCATGGTGATGTTTCCTGACGCGGCAGACGCCAACCGCATCGGCCACCAGCTCCTGGACAACGGCTTCAGCGGCGACGAGATCTACCTGATCCCGCCGCACGTGATCATTGAGCAGATCACGCCGACCGTCCGCGACACCGACAACCCACTGCCTTCCGCGGGCACCGATGCCGCCACGGTCCGCGCCTACACCAAGCTCGCGCGCGAAGGCCACACCGCCCTGCTCGTGCGGACCCGCAACGAAGAGGCGGCGAACAGGCTCATGGTGTTCGTGCGAACGGTGCCTTACTCGATCGCCCAGCGCTACCGCACGCTCGTGATCGAGGACCTGTAGGAAGGCTCACTTCAAGACGGCCCGGGCCATGGCCTGGGCCAGTTCGTGCTCGCCGAGGAACACGGTGGCCGACACCTCCTGCGCGAGCAGGCGGGCTTCGTCCTCGTTGTGGCTGCGAATGACGGTTTCGATGCCCGGGTTGAGCGTGCGCGCCGCTTCGATCATCTGACGCACGCTGATTGCATCCGCCGTCGCCACCACCAGCATGCGAGCGCGGGCGATGTGCGCCTGGATCAGCACCCCCGGGTCAGCCGCGTCGCCCCACACCGCCGCCATGCCCTGGGCCCGCAGCTTTTCGACCAGCTCGCGGTTCTGCTCGGCAACGACGAAAGGGATGTCATGCGCCGAGAGCGTTGCCGCGATGCGGCGGCCGACCCGGCCATAGCCCACCAGCACCACCTGCTTCGACAGGTACTTCTCAGCCGTGCTCATCGGCAGTTCGGCCAGCGGATCGTCGCGCGCCTCGAGCCCGCGCGCGAACGACGAGTGCGCATGCAGCCATTTCTGGATGGGCGCGATCAGGCTGAACCACAAAGGGTTGGTGGCGATGGAGATCAGCCCCGCCGCGAGCAGCAGACTCTGCCCCTCGACCGGCAGCAGCCCGAGCCGCCCGCCGAGCGAAGCCAGGATGAACGAGAACTCGCCGATCTGCGCGAGGCTCGCGCTCACCGTGAGCGCGGTGCTGAGCGGATAGCGAAACAGCAGCACCAACGCGCACGCCGCCAACGACTTGCCCACCACGATCACCAGCACCACCGCGAGCACCTGCAACGGCCGCTCGACCAGCACCGCCGGGTTGAACAGCATGCCCACCGAGACGAAGAACAGCACCGCGAAGGCATCCCGCAGCGGCAGCGATTCTTGCGCGGCGCGGTGGCTGAACTCCGACTCGCGCATCACCATGCCTGCGAAGAAGGCGCCCAACGCGAAGGACACCCCGAACAGAGCGGCTGCCGAGAACGCGATGCCCACCGCCGCCGCGATGACGCATAGCGTGAAGAGCTCGCGCGACCCGGTGCGTGTGACCTGCCAGAGCACCCACGGAAACAGGCGCCGCCCCACCACCAGCATGAGCGCAACGAAGCCGCCTACCTGCAGCAGCGTGAGCCCCAGCGTCTGCCAGATCGGCGCGGTCCGCTCCCCTGGGTCCGCGCCGACCAGCGCGTTCGCGAGCGGCGGCATCAACACCAGCACGAGAACCATCGCAAGGTCTTCCACCACCAGCCAGCCGACCGCGATGCGACCGGTGAACGAATCGAGGATGCCGAGGTTCTCCAGCGCGCGCAGCAGCACCACCGTGCTCGCCACCGAAAGTGCCAGGCCGAAAACCAGCGCGGCGCCCAGGTTCCAGCCCCACCACGTCGCGAGCGCGCCGCCGAGCATCGTGGCGACCGCGATCTGCACCAGCGCCCCGGGCACCGCGATCTTGCGCACCGCGAGCAGGTCGTCGAGCGAGAAGTGCAGCCCGACACCGAACATCAGCAGCATCACCCCGATCTCGGCGAGTTGCGCAGCGATGCCTGCATCGGCCACGAAGCCGGGCGTGAACGGCCCGATGATGACGCCCGCGAGAAGGTAGCCGACCAGCGCAGGCAACCGCAGACGCGCCGCCAGGAAGCCGAACAACAGCGCCAGCCCCAGGCCGGCGGCAAGTGTGTTGATCAGTGAAACGCTATGAGGCATCGCCCCGCATTCTGCAGAGCGATGCTTTTGCCCCGATTTCAGGTGGCCATTTTTCCGTCGCGCGCGTTGACGAGTTCTTCAGGGTTCTGCGCCTCTTCCCACGTCTCGTTGTTGAGGCCTGCCTGCAGCCGGTCCATGTCGAGCTCGTCGGTCCACTTGGCCACCACGATCGTCGCGACGCCGTTGCCGATGAGATTGGTCAACGCGCGCGCTTCAGACATGAAGCGGTCGATCCCGAGAATGAGCGCCAGCCCCGCGACCGGCACATGCCCCACCGCGGACAACGTCGCCGCAAGCACGATGAAGCCGCTGCCAGTGACGCCGGCTGCGCCCTTCGAGGTCAGCAGCAGCACCGCTAGCAAGGTGATCTCCTGCATCAGCGTCATCGGCGTGTTCGTCGCCTGCGCAATGAAAACTGCCGCCATCGTCAAATAGATCGACGTGCCATCGAGATTGAAGGAGTAGCCCGTCGGGATCACCAGGCCGACAGTCGTCTTGTTTGCACCGAGGTTCTCCATCTTCTCCATCATCCGCGGCAGCACCGACTCGGAAGACGAGGTGCCGAGCACGATCAGCAACTCTTCCTTGATGTACTTGATGAACTTCCAGATGCTGAAGCCATGCAAGCGGGCAATCGTCCCGAGCACCACGAAGATGAACAGCAGGCAGGTCAGGTAGAAGGTACCCATCAGCTTGCCGAGCTGGAACAGCGAGCCGATGCCGTACTTGCCGATCGTGAAGGACATCGCCCCGAAAGCGCCAATGGGCGCCAGTTTCATGATGTAGCCGATGATCGCGAAGAGCACGTGGGAGCCCTTCTCGATCACGTCGAACACCAGGGTGCCGCGCCCACCAAAACGGTGCAGGGCAAAGCCGAAGAGGACAGCGATCAGCAACACCTGCAGGATCTCGCCCTTGGCGAAGGCGTCGACCACGGTGTTCGGGATGATGTTCATCAGGAAGTCGACCGTGCCTTCCATCTTGCCCGGGCCTGTGTAGGCCGCGAGCGCCCGGGTGTCCAGGGAGTTCGGGTCCACGTTCATGCCCGCACCCGGCTTGACCAGGTTCACCAGCACCAGCCCCACGACCAGCGCGATGCTGCTCACGATCTCGAAGTACAGCAGAGCCAGCCCGCCGGTCTTGCCAACCTTCTTCATGTCCTCCATGCCCGCGATGCCGACCACCACGGTGCAGAAGATGATCGGGGCGATCAGCATCTTGATGAGCTTGATGAAGGCGTCGCCCAGCGGCTTCATGGATTCGCCGACCGACGGGAAGAAGTGACCGAGCAGCACGCCGATGATGACGGCCGTGATCACCTGGGCGTAGAGGGACTGATAGATCGGTGGCTTCTTGCGAGCCGGTGCCTGGGGGGTCGGGGTCATGAAGGAACTCCTTGTTTG
Organism: Variovorax sp. Sphag1AA; assembly: GCF_014192575.1. Taxonomy (GTDB): domain Bacteria; phylum Pseudomonadota; class Gammaproteobacteria; order Burkholderiales; family Burkholderiaceae_C; genus Variovorax. The sequence continues at coordinate 32,060 of NZ_JACHYC010000013.1, forward strand.
CTTTTCTTGGGCCGGCGCGACTTCGGCACACCTGACCCAATCTCTGGCTCCTGGTCCCTCCCAACAAAAAAGACCCGCCAAGGCGGGTCTTTGTTCCATCGAGGCTGCGTGCCTCCTTAGTGCATGTGCAATCCGCCGTTCACGGGGAAGTCCGCGCCGGTGGAGTAGCCGCCATCTTCGGAAGCGAGCCACGCGATGATCGAGGCGATCTCACCCGGTTCGCCCAGGCGCTTGACCGGGATGGTGCCGACGATCTTGTCGAGCACTTCCTGGCGGATCGCCTTGACCATGTCGGTGCCGATGTAGCCCGGGCTCACGGTGTTGACCGTCACGCCCTTGCCGGCAAGCTCCTGTGCCAGGGCCATCGTGAAGCCGTGCATGCCGGCCTTGGCGGCCGAGTAGTTGGTCTGCCCCGCCTGGCCCTTCGCGCCGTTGACCGAGCTGATGTTGATGACGCGACCCCAGCCCTTTTCCACCATGTCGCCGACGACCTGCTTGGTCACGTTGAACATGCTGTTGAGGTTGGTCTCGATCACCGCGCTCCAGTCCTCGGGCGTCATCTTGACGAACATGCGATCACGCGTGATGCCCGCGTTGTTGACCAGCACGTCGATGGGCCCGTGCTCTGCCTTGGCTTTGGTGAAGGCTTCGACAGTGGACTGCCAGTCCCCGACGTTGCCGACCGACGCGTGGAACTCGAAGCCTTCGGCTTTCTGTTCTGCGAGCCACTTGGCGTAGTCCCGGGTCGGACCACATCCTGCGATGACGGTGAAACCGTCCTTGTGAAGGCGTTGGCAAATGGCTGTTCCGATGCCTCCCATGCCTCCGGTGACGTATGCGACTTTCTTGCTCATGAGTGTTCCTTATAGGTGAAGCCTGAACAGGCGTTGGTCACTTTATCGAAGTTTCTCACCAACGCCCGATCAGGAAAACACTGACCCCTCTTTGCAACTGGGTGTCACAACCGATCCATATACTGATTCGATGTCTTCCATCGCGTTGATCGATATCGCCAAGTCATGGGGCGACAGCACCGCCTTGCATGCGGTCAACCTCCAGATCGAGCCGGGTTCCTTCTGCGTGCTGCTGGGCCCTTCGGGCTGCGGCAAGTCGACCACCCTTCGCATCGTGGCCGGACTCGAGACGGCCACGGCCGGGCAGGTGCTGATCGATGGGCGTGACGTGACGTCGCTGCCGCCTGCGCAGCGCGGCATTGCGATGGTCTTCCAGAACTATGCGCTGTTCCCGCATCTCAGCGTGGCGGACAACATCACCTTCGGTTTGTCGGTGCGCAAAGTGCCCGCCGCCGAAACCGCGCTTCGCCTGAGAAACGCAGCCGACCTGCTGGGCCTCGGCGCCTTGCTCGAACGCAAGCCCGGACAGCTCTCCGGTGGCCAGCAGCAGCGTGTCGCGCTCGGCCGTGCGCTTGTCGCGCAGGCCAAGGTCTGCCTCATGGATGAGCCGCTTTCCAACCTCGACGCGCAACTGCGCCAGGAGATGCGGCGCGAACTGCGCGAGCTGCAGCGGCAGCTTGGCCTGACCGTCGTCTACGTCACGCACGACCAGGCCGAGGCGATGAGCATGGCCGACCAGGTCGTGCTGCTGCACCAGGGCCGGGTCGAGCAGGCCGGCATGCCGCGTGATTTGTATGCGAAACCATCGACCACTTTCTCAGCGCGCTTCATCGGCACGCCGCCGATGAACCTGGTCTCGCTCGAAGGCGGCCGCATCGCCGGCAGCGACACCGACGCCGGCCTGCAGGCGGCCACGCTCGGCGTTCGGCCCGAAGCAATTGCGCTCGATGCGCAGGGCATCCCTGCCACGGTGCAAAGCGTGGAATACCTCGGTGCGGACCTCGTCCTGAACTGCCGGGTCGGCACGCAGAGCCTGCTGGTGCGGGCGGACGGCCGGCACCACGCCGACGCCGGCGATCACGTGGGCCTGCGCTGGGCCCGGGAAGATGCCCACGGCTTCGATGCCGCGGGGAAGCGCATTCACTGACCGTTCGATTCCAACCAAAGAGGAAGAAGAAGACCATGAAACGCAAGACGTTCGTCCGGGCGCTCGCCGTCCAGTTCATCGCTGCCGGCGGCCTTTTTGCCGGCGCATCCGGCGCGCTCCATGCGCAGACGCCGGTGGAAGTCCAGTTCTACTACCCGGTCGCCGTCGGCGGCCCGATCGCGAAGATCATCGATGGCTTCGCGGCCGGCTTCATGAAAGAGAACCCCGGCATCAAGGTGACGCCGATCTATGCGGGCACCTACCAGGAAACCATCGTCAAGGCTTTGACCGCGCACAAGTCCGGCACGCCACCGGTCACTTCGGTGCTGCTGTCGACCGACATGTTCACGCTGATCGACGAAGACGCGATCGTGCCCTTCGACGACTTCGTGAAGACGCCTGAAGACAAGGCCTGGCTCGGCGGCTTCTACAAGGCCTTCATGATGAACAGCCAGACCGGCGGAAAGACCTGGGGCATTCCGTTCCAGCGCTCCACCGTGGTGATGTACTGGAACAAGGAGCTCTTCAAGGAAGCCGGCCTCGACCCGAACAAGGCGCCGGCCAACTGGGGCGAACTCAAGGACGCCGCGACCAAGCTGACCAAGAAGGACGCGAGCGGCAAGGTCACGCAATGGGGCGTGCAGATTCCGTCTAGCGGCTTCCCGTACTGGCTCTTCCAGACGCTCACCACGCCGAACGACACGATCCTCGCCAACGACGCGGGCACCGCGGTCAAGTTCGACGACCCGAAGGTGGTCGAAGCGCTGCAGTACTGGGTCGACCTCGGCAAGGCCGGCGTGCATCCGCCGGGCGTGGTCGAGTGGGGCACGACGCCGAAGGACTTCTTCGAGAAGAAGGCCGCGATCATCTACACGACGACCGGCAACCTGACCAACATCAAGGCGAACGCCAAGTTCGACTTCGGCGTCGGCATGATCCCGGCCAACAAGCGCAAGGGCTCACCGACCGGCGGCGGCAACTTCTACATCTTCAAGAAGGCGACGCCGGCCCAGCAGGAGGCCTCGTTCAAGTTCATCAAGTGGATCACGCAGCCCGAGCGCGCCGCGCAGTGGAGCATCGACACTGGCTACGTCGGCGTCTCGCCTGCCGCGTATGAGACCGAGGCGCTGCGCAAGTACGGCAGCGAGTTCCCCGCCGCGCTGGTTGCGCGCGACCAGTTGCCCTTCTCTGTCGCCGAGTTCTCGACGCATGACAACCAGCGCGTCACCAAGGCGCTCAATGACGGTCTCCAGGCTGCTCTGACCGGCACGAAGCCGCCCGCGCAGGCGATGCAGGATTCGCAAAAGGAAGCCGACCGCATATTGAAATCTTTCAAATGACCCCCAGGCTACCCTGCTTCGCAGGTTCGCCAACCCCCTTCCAGGGGGCGCACCCAGCGGCCCGGCCAAGCCGGTTCCGCGGGTGCCTTGACACCAGGCATCTCGGATGAGACAGCGCACCGTCCATGCCTGGCTGATGCTGCTGCCCGCGCTGGTGCTGCTGATCGCCTTCACGCACTGGCCGGCCATCTCGACGCTGATTGACAGCTTCTTCTCCACGCCCAAGGGCAAGCGCCCGGGCGTGTGGGTCGGGCTGGAGAACTACGAGGCGATGATCGGCGATCCGGTGTTCTGGAAGGCTGTGCGCAACAACCTCTGGTTCGCGGGCGCGACCATACCCATGTCGATCGCGCTCGCGCTGGTGATGGCCCTGTGGGTCAATGAGCGCATCGCGGGCCGTGCCTTCCTGCGCATGGCCTACTTCACGCCGACGGTGCTGCCGATGATTGCGGTGGCGAACATCTGGCTCTTCTTCTACACGCCGCAGTACGGCCTGCTGGAGCAGATCACCAGCGCGCTCGGCCTGCCCTCGCACAACTGGCTGGGCAGCCCGTCCACTGCACTGGGCGCAGTCACCGTGGTGGCGATCTGGAAGGAAGCCGGCTTCTTCATGATCTTCTATCTCGCCGCGCTGCAGACGCTCAACCCGAGCCTGCGCGAAGCGGCGGCGATCGAGGGCGCATCGCGCTGGTATTTCTTCCGGCGGGTGCAATGGCCGCTGCTGATGCCGACCACGCTGTTCGTGCTGGTCAATGCGTTCATCAATGCCTTCCGCATGGTCGACCACCTCTTCGTGCTCACGCGCGGCGGGCCGGACAACGCATCGATCCTGCTGCTCTACCACCTGTACGAGGTCGGATTCAGCTTCTGGGACACGGCCTATGCGTCGACGATCACCGTGGTGCTGGTGGTGGTGCTCGCGGGCATCGCGCTGTTCCAGTTCTTCGTGCTCGACAAGCGGGTGCACTACAAATGAGCGCCCCGCCTCAAGTACGCAGCGGCTCGTCTTCAACGAGCCCACATGGCTCGACACGCTGGCAGCTTGGCTGCTTGCGCTGCTCTGGATCTTGCCGCTGGCTTACGCGGTGTGGACCGCCTTCCACCCGGCCGAGTACTCGACCCGTTTCGCACTCGCCGCGCCGCTCACGCTCGACAACTTCCGCCGTGCCTGGGAAGCGGCGCCCTTTGCGCGCTATTTCGTCAACACGACGCTGCTGGTCGCGATGGTGCTTGTGGCCCAGTTGGTGCTCGGCACACTCGCGGCCTATGCCTTTGCACGGTACGAGTTCAGGGGCCGCAATGTCGCGTTTGCACTGGTGCTGGTGCAGCTGATGATCATGCCGGACATCCTGCTGGTCGAGAACTACAAGACGATGGCGCGCCTCGGCCTGGTCGACACGCTCGTCTCTATCGGCCTGCCCTACTTCGCCTCGGCTTTCGCGATCTTCCTGCTGCGGCAGACCTTCATGGGCATCCCGAAGGAGCTCGACGAAGCCGCGCGCGTCGAAGGGGCCAGCGCGATGCAGACCCTCTGGCGCGTCTATGTGCCGCTCGCCAAGCCCGTCTACACCGCGTTCGCATTGGTGTCGGTCAGCTTCCACTGGAACAACTTCCTGTGGCCGCTCATCATCACCAACAGCGTGAACGCACGGCCGCTCACGGTGGGCCTGCAGGTGTTCTCATCCGTGGACCAAGGTGTCGACTGGTCGGTGATCACCGCGGCGACGTTGATGACTTCCGCGCCCCTGCTGATTGCCTTCCTGCTGTTTCAGCGCCAGTTCGTGCAGAGCTTCATGCGCGCCGGTATCAAGTGACCTTTCAGTAGGACTTGGGCAGCCCCAGCACCTTCTCGGCAATGAAGCAAAGGATGAGCTGCGGGCTCACCGGCGCGAGGCGCGGAATCCACGCTTCGCGCAGGTAGCGCTCGACGTGGTATTCCTTCGCGTAGCCCATCCCGCCGTGCGTGAAGATCGCGTTCTCGCAAGCCGCATAGCAAGCTTCCGCCGCAAGGTACTTCGCGCTGTTGGCCTCCGCACCGCAGGGCAGGTGCTGGTCGTAGAGCCATGCCGCCTTCTGCACCATCAGGTGGGCCGCTTCCAGTTCCATCCATGACTTCGCCAGCGGATGCTGGATGCCCTGGTTCATGCCGATCGGGCGGCCGAAGACTTCGCGCTCGTTGGCGTAGCCGGCGGCGCGCTTCAGCGCAGCGCGGCCCAGACCGATCGCCTCCGACGCGATCAGGATTCGCTCCGGGTTCAGGCCATGCAGGATGTAGCTGAACCCCTTGCCCTCCTCGCCCACGCGGTCCTCGACCGGGATGCGGAGGCCATCGATGAAGACCTGATTGGAATCGACGCACTTGCGGCCGAGCTTCTCGATCTCGCGCACCTCGACCTTCGAGCGGTCGAGGTCGGTATAGAAAAGACTCAGGCCCTCAGTGCCCTTGCAGTCTTCGATCGGCGTGGTGCGCGCGAGCAGCAGGATCTTGTTGGCGACCTGGGCCGTGCTGATCCAGACCTTCTGCCCGTGCACGACGTAGTGGTCGCCCTCGCGCACCGCTCGCGTCTTGAGCTTCAGCGTGTTGAGCCCGGTATTCGGCTCGGTCACGCCGAAGCAGGCTCGGTCCCTGCCCTGGATGAGCGGCGGCAGCCAGCGGCGTTTCTGCTCATCCGTCCCGAAGACGACCACCGGATGCAGGCCGAAGATGTTCATGTGCACCGCGGACGCGCCCGACAGCCCTGCGCCCGTCGCCGCGATGGTGTGCATCATCAGCGCCGCCTCGCTGATGCCGAGCCCCGCGCCGCCATGCTCTTCGGGCATCGCAATGCCCAGCCAGCCCGATTCCGCGAGCGCATGGTGGAAGTCGTCCGGGAAGCCGCCCTCGCGATCCTTGCGCAGCCAGTAGTCGGCGTCGAAGGGTGTGCAGACCTTTTCGATCGCGTCGCGGATCTGCTCCTGTTCCGGCGTGAGGCTGAAGTTCATGTTCGTCTCCTCTTCAATCGTGCTCAATCGTTCGCGGGCCGGCGAACCTTGTCCGGCGACTCGCCGTAGGGCGGGCTGTAGATCACCAGCAGCTTGACCGGCGTGTCGCTCGTCACCTGAAAGAGGTGCATCGCGTCAGCCGGAAAGAAGCAGGTGTCGCCCGGCACCATCTCGAAGGCTTCGCCGGCGACTTCGACATGCGCGGAGCCTTCCAGCAGATGGCAGGCCTGCTCGATGCCGGGGTGCGCGTGCGGCAATGCGCCACCACCTTTGTGCAGCGTGCCGAGCAGCACTTCCATCTGCCGCGCGCCCACGGTTTCCGGACCGATGAGGCGGCGATTGCTGGTGTGGTGATGGTTGGCCGGCTGGTAGGCAGGAACGTCGTCGCTGCGGATCAGGTATTTGAGTTTCATGGGTCAATGCATCGGTTCGGACGGCGCCGCGGCACAAGCGCCGCTTGCCAGGAGTTCTTCGACAGCCGCCTGCGAATAGCCCGCCTCGCGCAAGAGCGCTACGGTGTGCTCTCCCAGTCGTGGTGCGGGCGTGGATTCACGCGCTGGCGGCGTACCGGACCACTTCGTCGGATGCGCCATCGCATGCATCCGGCCTTCGGTGGGATGCACGGCGTCGCGCAGGAAGCCCGTAGCGCGGAGCTGCGGATTCGAGAGCAGGTCGGCCGGACTGTTCATCGGCATGTTCGGTACGTCGGCCGCATCCAGCAGCGTGCGCCATGCCTCGGTGGTGCGCGTGCGCATGATGCGCGAGACCTCCGCATAGACCGCATCGATGTGCGCGGCACGCGCCCCATGGGCGGCGAAGCGCGGGTCGGCGCCGAGGCCATCCGATTCACCGATGGCCGCGAAGAAGCTCCGCCAGTGCTTGTCGTTGTAGATCAGCACGCAGAGCCAACCGTCGCGCGTCGCGTAGGGCTTGCGGTGCGGCGTCAGCAGACGGGCGTAGCCGGGCGTGCCGAGCGGCGGATCGAAGGTCAGCCCGGCCATGTGGTCGCCGAGGATGAACTGCGACATCGCCTCGAACATCGGTACGACCACCGCCTGCCCTTCGCCCGTGCGGCTGCGCGCAAACAGCGCCGCGGTGACTGCATAGACCGCATGCAGGCCGGTGACCCGGTCCGAGAGCGTCGTCGGCACATAGGTCGGCTCCGGTGCGCCGTACTGCTGCATCAGCCACGGCAATCCCGTCGCACCCTGGACCAGATCGTCGTAGGCTGGTCGCGCCGCATCGGGGCCGTCCTGGTCGAAGCCGCAGCAGCTTACGTAGATGAGCTGCGGATTCCGCGCCTTCACCGCGGCGTAGTCCATTCCGAGGCGTGCCATGGCCTTGGGCCGCACATTGCTGATCAGCACATCGCAACCCTCGGCCAGTTTCAGTGCGGCCTCGCGTCCGCTCTCGTGCTTCAGGTCGAGGACGATGCTTCGCTTCCCGGCGTTGGCGTGCAGGAAGATGTGGCCCATGCCGGGGTTGTTCATCGGCCCGACGTGGCGCATGTTGTCCCCGTCCACGCTTTCGACCTTGATGACGTCCGCACCCAGTTCGGCAAGGATCTGCGTGGCGTAAGGTCCCATGATCACCGAGGTCATATCGAGCACACGCACACCCGAGAGCGGACCGCTTCGCACGGACTTTCCTTCCTGCGTCATGGCTACTCCTGCTTGATGCCGGCCTGTTTGATGAGGGTGGTCCAGTGCGCGAGCTGGTCGGCCACGTACTTCGCGAAGTCGTCCGGACCGCTGCTGGGCCAAACTTCGAAGCCGAGTTGCGCAAGCTGTTCCTGCACTTCCTTGTCCGCCAGCACCTGCCGGATTTCGGCATCCAGCCTGTCCACGATCGGCCTCGGCATGCCGGCCGGACCGAAGACGCCGTTCCAGGAAGTGAGGTCGAAGCCCGGGACCGCATCGGCCACCGGCGGGACGCCAGGCAGCGACTTCAAGGGTCCTTTGGTCGTCACGGCCAAGGCGCGGACACTTCCCGCCTTTATCATCGACATGCTCGACCCGAGATCGGCGACGTACATCTGCACCTGCCCGCCGATGAGGTCGGTCAGCGCCTGCGGACTGGACTTGTAGGGCACGCCGAGCAGGTCGATGCTGGCGATTCGCCGGATGGTCTCTGACGCCACGAGCGAGGTGCTGTTCGGCGTCGCGTAAGAGAGCTTGCCGGGGTTGGCCTTGGCCTGGTCGATCAGGTCCTTCATGCTTTTGGCGGGGGACTTTGCATCCACCACGACCGCGAAAGGCAACTCGCCCAGGCGAGCGATCGGCGTGAAGTCCTTGATCGGGTCGTACTTGAGATTCGCGAAGAGCGCCGGGTTGGCCGAGTGCGAGGTGTTCGTCGTCATGAACAGCGTGTAGCCGTCCGGCTTGGCCTTGGCGACGAACTGAGCGCCGATCTGCGCGCTCGCACCGGCCCGGTTGTCCACCAGCACCGGCTGCTTCAGCCGCTCGCCCAGCCGCTTCGCCACGATGCGCGCCACAGCATCGGTGCCGCTGCCCGCCGCGAATGGCACGACCATCGTGACCGGCATGGTGGGGTAGGCCTGTGCGAAAGCCAAGGGTGCCGCCGTGGCCGCAAGCACCGCCAAGGCACGTCGAAAGAACTGCATGGGTTGTCTCCTGAATATCCGTCGTCTGATCGCGACGGTTCGCATCTTGGAGATAGCGATCATTTGCGTCCAATTCACTTTGTGGCTCGAACGATTCATTTCTAGAATCGTTGGGCATGAAGCTGCACTTCCTTCGGTACTTCACGGTCTTGGCCGAGGAACTCCATTTCGGCCGCGCCGCCGACCGCCTCGCCATCACGCAGCCGCCGCTGAGCCTCGCCATCAAGGCACTGGAAGAAGAGCTGGGTGTGCAGTTGCTCTTACGCAGCAGCAAGCATGTCGAGCTGACACCGGCCGGCTCCGCGTTCCTGGAGGAAGCCCGCCAGATCCTCGATCGCGTGACGCGCGCCTCTTCCATTGCGCTTGCCGTCGCGAGCGGCAGTCGCGGCCGTCTGGAAATCGGGATGACCGGCTCCCTCGTCTATCGCGGCGTGCCCGCCATCGTTCAACGCTTCGACGCCGACGACCATGGCATCGAGCTGATCCTGCGCGAGATGTCGACTGCCGAAGAGCTCCAGGGCCTGCTCCACGGCCAACTGGACGCCGGCTTTCTCAATGCGTTCGTGGTGCCGCCCCAGCTTCGCTCGCTCCCGCTCATCGAGGATGAATTCGTGCTCTGCCTGCCCGCAGGACACCGCCGCGCGAACGCCAAGGCCGTCGAGTTGAGCGAGCTGGCCGACGAGCGCTTCGTGATGTTCTCGCGCGAGGTGTCACCCGCGAACTACGACAACGTCATCGCGATCTTCAGCCGGGCCGGCGTGCATCCGAAGACGGTGCATGCCGCCCGCCAGTGGCTCACCATCGTCGCCATGGTGGCCGAGGGGCTGGGCGTGTCGCTGGTGCCGCGCTCGCTCGCGCGATCGAAGGTCGAGAACGTCCGGTTCGTGCCGTTCACAGGTGCGCCCGCCATCGCACCGGCCCTGCTCGTGTGGAACCCGGCACGGATGAGTCCTGCTCTCGAAAGATTCATCGCGAGCGCCGCCGCCACGATCGAAGAATTGCGGAAGGACTTCCGCCCGAAGCGAAGCCGGATGACGCAGTGCGGTCAACGCGAGCTGATAAAACGACCCGATCAAAGACAGCGTGGATCCCGATGAAACTCGTGACATGGAACACCCAGTGGTGCTGCGGCCTCGACGGCGTCGTGAGCGCGAAGCGAATCATCGAGGACGCGCGCGCTCTGGCCGACTTCGACGTACTCTGCCTGCAGGAGATCGCCTCCGGCTTCGGCGGCATGCCCGGACGCCCCGGCGACCAGCCTGCCGATATGCGAGCCCTGCTGCCGGGCTTTCAGGTCTTCTTCGGCGCGGCCGTAGATGAGTTCGACGCCAACGGCAAGCACCAGCAATTCGGCAACCTGATCGCGACGCGCCTGCCGGTCTGGCGTGTGCAGCATCACCCGTTGCCCTGGCGGCCCGATCCGACCGTGACCAGCATGCCGCGCATGTGCACCACGGTGACGCTGACCAGCCCCGAACTGGGCTCGGTGCGCGTGATGACCACGCACCTCGAGTACTACTCCGCGACTCAGCGTCTCGCACAAGCCAAGGCCTTGCGCGAACTGCATGTGGAGGCTTGCGAACTGGTCGCCGCGCCTCCGGTGCCCGACACCCTCGGCACGCCTTTCCAGGCCAAGGTGCACACCTCGCAGGCCATTCTGTGCGGCGACTTCAACATGCCGGCGTCTGACTCAGGCTACGACGAGATCCAGCGCACCTTCACCGACCCTGCGCTGCCCGTCGGTGGAACGCCCGACTTGCGTCTTCAGGACGCGTGGCCCATCGCACATCCGAACCGGCCGCACGATCCCACCTTTCGCCTTTTCGATCACACCTACGGGCCCGACCCGATCGCCTGCGACTTCATCTTCGTCAGCGACGCGCTCGCGCCGCGCGTGCGCCGCATGGAAGTCGATCTGAAAACGCAGGCGTCGGACCATCAACCGGTCTTCATCGAACTAGGCAACTAGGGTGCCGCGCTGGTTCACTCGCCTTGAATTCCGGCGGCGCGGATCACCTTGCCCCACTTCTCGACTTCGGACGCGAGATGCGTCCGCAGCGCCTCAGGCGTGACCTTGTCCATCGGCACGATCTCGGAACTCAACTCCGCGATGCGCCGCTTGACCATGTCGTCCTGCAATGCCGCGCGCAGTGCGACGTTGAGCTTGTCGATCACGGGCTTGGGCGTTCCCTTGGGCGCATAGACGCCGTGCCACACGCGCACGTCGAAGCCCTTGAGTCCCTGTTCGTCGAGCGTCGGAAGGTCCGGCAGGCTCGGCAGGCGCTTGGGCGTGGTCACGCCGAAGACCTTCACGCGGTTGCCGTCCTTGATGACCGGCACGGTCTGCGTGGTCTGGTCGCACAACAGGTCGACCTGCCCGCCCATCAGGTCGTTCAGCGCGGGCCCAGCGCCCTTGTACGGCACGGTCGTGAGGTCCACGCCGATCTGGCTCGTGAACAGCAGGCCGCACAGTTGCGACACCGCGCCGATGCCGGCGTTGGCGAGCGAGACCTTGTCCTTGTTCGCCTTCACGTAGCTCAGCAACTCCTGCAAGTTGTTCGCGGGGAAGTCCTTGCGCGATAGCAGTGTCATTGGCACGTCGAGCACCTGCCCGATGTATTCGAAGTCCTTGAGCGGGTCGTAGGGCAGCTTCTTGTAGAGCGCCGGCGCGGTCGCCATGCCCATGTGGTGGATCAGGATCGTGTAGCCATTGGGCGCCGCCCTGGCGACGCGCGCGGGCGCGATCGTGCCGCCGGCGCCGACCGTGTTCTCGACCACCACCGGCTGGCCGAGCGACTTGGCCATCGGGATCGCGAGCATGCGCGCGACGACGTCGGTGGGGCCGCCTGCCGAATAGGGAACGACCAGCGTGACTGGTTTCTCTGGCCACGTCTCGGCCGCAGCAGCGGGCGCCTGGATGCCGATCGCGCTGCAAGCAAATGCCGCGATGACGAGCATTTGCAAGACTGATTTCTGTTTCACGGTGTCTCCTCTTTAACTGTGCGAGAGGCAGCCATGGTGGCGATCCGTAGAGCACGGCGCAATCTGCGATTTCGGAAGAGGGGCTTCTGTTTTTCAGAACCGGAAGCCGAAAGGATTCGCTCCGTACCCCACGCTGATTCATTGAAACGAACAAAGGAGACGGGGACCGAGGCGTACCTAGAATGCGCAAAAAATTTCAGCGCACGGGAGGAAAAGAAGTGACTCAACACGTCGCGATGGGTCATCCATTGGCTCGCTTTCTAACTCGCGGACTTCTCTGCCTGTCGATGGGATCGGCTCTCGGCGCTTGTTCCACGAGCAACACCCCAGCAGTTCCTTCGGAGAAAAAAACCATGTCCGCTTCCGTGCTGGCCGACGCCTCACTTCCCGACGCACCTGAAGTCTTGCGTCGACTGCTTGCGCTCATCGACACATTGCACCAACCCCAGGATCTGACCACCGACCGGGTAGCGCGATTCACCGGATTCACCATGAGGCCGTTCTCCGAAAAGCCTACCAATGACGCGTACCAGATATTCCAGCCGCTTACCGATGCATGGCGATATCTGTACATCTGGGGCCTGAATAGCGCGACCCGTCTTCCCGATCTCGGTCTGACATTCATCGAGACCGACAAGCACTCAACTCAGCGCCCTTCGAAGGCAGACATCTGCCAGTTCGACGCAATGCACTTCCACGACGCATTGCTCAAGATGGGCTATCGGCATGTTGGCAATGCGCGCCGCGAAAGTGCAGCCAAGCAATACCGACGCGGACTGGTTGAGGTCGATATCGGAATCGTCGGTGAAAGCAGCGATAGCTTCGAGAAGATCTCCCACGGTTGCGTCAAGCGGGTGTCCATCGGTTTCCTTGAGAACGAGACATTGGCGGTGTCGCAATGAGCGCCGTCGGCACTCGGCTCGAACAGGTGATCCTTGAGCTTGGCGACCCGACTTCACCTGCTTATCGAAACATCCGAGCCGTCCTCGAACAGTCCCCGGCGCTGATGCAGCAGATGAACGACGCGCTCGCACAGGGTCACCTGAAGCACTTCGCGTTGATGCCCGAAACCGAGAACGCCGGAGCCAGCTACGACCCTGAGACAAGAACGATCAACCTGAAGCGCAGCAATCTTTTGGATGCGAAGCAGCGGGATGCTCTCACCTTCCTCATCGGCCATGAAATCCAGCATGGAATCAACAGCGGGCGGACCCGACAAGGCCTCGAACAATTCGACAAGAACGTCCGAGGCGTGCTGGAAAGCGGTCAACCCGTACACGACTACAGCTCGGCGCTGGATCAGATGCTGGCGATCAATCGAAGCGACGAGGCCAATGCGCATATTGCGGGCTGGAATGCGCTGGTCAGCCGCGTCAAGCAAGGCAATCCAGACGCTGATTTGTCGGACCTTGGGAAACTGACAAGAGATGTCGGCTACGTCTTCGACTTCGTCGAAGTCAAGGAAGTCGACGGGCGTCCGCAATTCACGGCGAAGGAAGGCTTTACCCTCAACGCCGACCTTTCCCTCACACCCCACTCTCGCAACACCGAGGCCGCCGCAAAGCACTATTTCGACAAGAAGCCGGACAACGCTCAACTGGGGCACCACGGCAACTCCGACTACACCAACTACCACGCAGCCGGACTCGTAGGCTCGGTGTGCCAATATGAGTTGCTCAATACCTCTCCTGTCGGTGAGGTGCGCCTGGACATGCCGGACTCGGGCTGCAAGAGGCGCTCCTGGAGCAGAACGGTATTTCGCTCGGAATGCTGGATGCGGAAGTCGGCCGCACGCCCGATCAGTCGAGTGTCCAATTGGCGTGCGCCCTCGTCGTCATTGCCCGTTCAAATGGATTGGACCGCATCGACCAAGTGGCGCTGGGCACGGACGCCTCGAGGGTCTTCATCGTCCAAGGCGCCTCCGACTCACCGCGCAAGCGAATCGCCAACGTCCCGACGATCGAAGCCCTCAATACGCCCATTGAGCAAAGCAGTCATGCCTGGACGCAGACATTCGAACAGAGCCAGCAACAGGACCACGAACGGGCGATAGCGCAACAGCACACCGCCATCCAGCGACAAGGACCTGTGATGGGGCTTTAGGTACGACTACATCACGCCGAAGGTCTGGAACGCCTCGCACGCGCCCATGCCATTGCGAATAGCGTCGGCGACCTTGTTCTCGGTGCGCACCTTCTCGAGCGCCTTCTGCACCGCCTCGGCCTCGACCGCGCGAGGAATGACCAGCACGCCCTCGCGATCGCCGAAGAGCAGGTCGCCCGGCGCAATGCGGACACCATCGATCTCGATGGTGCAGCGGTAGTCGATCACCTGCCCGCGCACGCCCTGGTCCTGCGCGTAGGTGCCGCGGCAGAACACGGTGAAGCCGAGGTGCTCGATCTCGTTCGCGTCGCGCACATAGCCGTCGAGGATCGCGCCTGCGGCCTTCAAGTGCTGAGCTCGCGTCGACATCAGCCCACCCCAGAGTGCATAGCGAAGCGAAGCCCCCGTGGCGATGTAGATCTCGCCGGGCTTGAGATCGTCGAGCGCCTCCAGCATCAGGCCGAACGGCTTGCCCGACAGCGGCCCCGCCGACTTCTGCCCGTCATTGATGACATCGGCCTCCAGCACCGGCATCGCGCGCCCGACGATGCGCATCGTCTTCTCCAGCGGCGCAATGCCGGCGGGGAGGAACTGATGGTGATAGCCCATCGTGTCGAGCACGTCGCCCACTGCGGCAACGAAGAGTTCGTCGCGGATCTGCTGGAACAGGGTGCTGTCGTTGTCGTTCATCCTTCTTGTCTCCTTCTTGGTTGTGATGTCGATCCGGAAAGAAAAAAGCCGCGCCCAAGGACGCGGCTCTTGTCGTGCACTACAGCGCTCAGCGCTCGATCGTCAGCGCCACGCCCATGCCGCCGCCGATGCACAGAGACGCAATGCCCTTCTTGGCGTTCTGCCGCTGCATTTCGTGCAGCAGCGTGACCAGGATGCGGCAGCCGGAGGCACCGATCGGGTGGCCGATGGCGATCGCGCCGCCGTTCACGTTGACCTTGTTCACGTCCCAGCCCATTTCGCGATTCACCGCGCAGGCCTGCGCCGCGAAGGCTTCGTTGATCTCGAGCAGGTCGAGGTCCTGCGGCTTCCAGCCCGCGCGCTGCAGCGCCTTCTGCGAAGCCGGCACCGGGCCCATGCCCATGAAGGCCGGATCGAGACCGGTGCTCGCGTAGCTCGCGATGCGGCCGAGCGGCTTGAGGCCGAGTGCGGCCGCCTTCTTGGCGGTCATCACCATCACGGCGGCGGCGCCGTCGTTCAGGCCCGAGGCATTGCCTGCAGTCACGCCGCCGGCCTTGTCGAAGGCGGGACGCAGGCCTGCGAGGCCTTCGGCATTGGTCTTGCGGTTGATGAACTCATCCTTGTCGAAGACGACCGGGTCGCCCTTCTTCTGCGGGATGTTGACCGCGACGATCTCGTCCTTGAACTTGCCGGCGTCCTGCGCTGCAGCGGCCTTGGTCTGGCTGCCGAGTGCGAGTTCGTCCTGAGCGGCACGGCTGATGTCGTACTTCTTGGCGACGTTCTCGGCAGTGATGCCCATGTGGTACTGGTTGTACACATCCCACAGGCCGTCGACGATCATCGTGTCCTGCAGCTTCCAGTCGCCCATGCGCTGGCCGTTGCGCGAGTTGGGCAGCACGTGCGGCGCGAGGCTCATGCTTTCCTGGCCGCCGGCCACGACGATCTCGCTGTCGCCGGTCGCCACTGCTTGCGCTGCAAGCATCACGGCCTTGAGGCCCGACCCGCACACCGCGTTGATGGTGAGCGCGGGCGTCTCCTTGACGACGCCGCTCTTCAGCAGCGCCTGGCGCGCCGGGTTCTGGCCGCTACCGGCCGTCAGCACCTGGCCCATGATGACTTCGCCGATCTGGTCGGGTGCGACCTTGGCGCGCGCGAGCACCTCCTTGATCACGATCGCGCCCAACTCGGTCGCGGGAATGCCGGCCAGCGATCCGCCGAATTTGCCGACGGCGGTGCGCGCAGCTGAAACGATGACGATGTCTTCCATGGTGTGCTCTCCGATGCGTTGATTGAGAAGTGAATTGACGGGAACAGGGATCAGGCTTTCGCCTTGACGTATCGGCCGGGCGCAGGTTCGGTCGCCTTGTAGGCGCTCCCCTTGCCGTAGGACTTGGGGGCAGGGATCTGCTTGCCCGCGTGGGTCTTGAGCCAGTCGGACCAGTCGGTCCACCAACTGCCGGGATGCTCGGTGGCACCGCTCAGCCACTCGGCCTGCGACTTCGGCAGCTTGCCGTCGGCGCGGATCCAGTGGCTTCGCTTCTTGCTCGCGGGCGGATTGATCACGCCGGCGATATGGCCCGAAGCGCCCATCACGAAGCGCTTCTTGCCTGAGAGGAGTTGCGTCGATGCATAGGCACCGCCGATGGGCACGATGTGGTCTTCGCGCGAGCCGTAGATGTAGACCGGCGCCTCGATCTTGCCGAGGTCGACCGTCTCGCCGCACACGGTCAGCACGCCGGGCTGCGCCAGCTTGTTCTCGTGGTAGGTGTTGCGCAGGTACCAGCAGTACATCGGCCCCGGCAGGTTGGTTGCGTCGCTGTTCCAGTAGAGCAGGTCGAAGGGCGGCGGTGTCTCGCCCTTCAGATAGTTGCCGACCACGTAGTTCCACACGAGATCGTTCGGCCGCAGGAAGCTGAAGGTGGATGCCAGTTCGCCACCGGCCAGCAGCCCGCCGTTGCCCATCTGCATCTCACGGAACTGCACGAAGCCTTCGTCGATGAAGATGTCGAGCACGCCGGTGTCGGTGAAGTCGAGCAAGGTGGTGAGCAGCGTGACCGACGCGGCCGGCTGCTCGCCGCGTGCCGCCAGCACGGCCAGCGCAGTGCTGAGGATGGTGCCGCCGACGCAGAAGCCGAGCGTGTCGATCTTGCCGCCGGCCTTGTCTTGCCCGGTGATTTCGCGCGTGACCTGGATCGCCTTGATCGCGGCATCCTCGATGTACTGGTCCCAGGTGTACTGGGCCATCGACGAATCCGGATTGCGCCAGCTCACCACGAAGACCCGATGCCCCTGCTCCACCGCATAGCGGATCAGCGAGTTCGTGGGCTGCAGATCGAGGATGTAGAACTTGTTGATGCAAGGCGGCACCAGCAGCAGCGGACGTTCGTAGACCTTGGCAGTCAGCGGCTTGTATTCGAGAAGCTGGAACAGGTCGTTCTCGAAGACGACCGCGCCTTCGGTCGAGCCGACGTTGCGGCCCACTTCGAAGGCGCTCTCGTCGGTCATGCTCATGTGACCCTGCTGCACGTCGTGCATCAGGTTCTGGATGCCCTTGGCGATGCTCTCGCCCTGCGTGTCGATCGCCTTCTTCTGCGCTTCAGCGTTGAACGCGAGATAGTTGCTTGGCGATGAAGCGGCCATCCATTGTTCAACTGCAAAACGCACGCGGGCGCGAGTTTTGTCGTCAGCCTCGACGGCTTCCGCCATGCTCATCAAGGTGCGTGCGTTGAGGAGATAGACCGCAGCTGCGAAGGAAGACAGCGGGTTGTGACTCCACGCTTCGCCGGCGAAACGCTTGTCGCCGCTCATGCGGGCCGCGACATCCTGCTGCCAGAGCGCTGCGGCCTCGCTCAGGTACTGTTGCTGAAGCGCCTGGAGCCTTTCGGGGTCGAGCGAGAACTTGGGCAATTCAAGGCGGGGGGTGATTCCGTTGCCGTGTGCACCGATCGACTGGAACGCTTCGAGTGCCTTGCTCCATCCCTGCGAGAGCGCCTGTTGAAACGGCGCAAACGTATCTGCGGCCGAGGCGTGTTCTTGTTTCATGGTGTCTCCTGCTTCCTCACCTGTTCTGAATGGCTTTTGAGTATGCTGCATTCACGAATGCCCGACCAGCGTAGCGTTCGATACCTTCCTGAAAACATCACCTATGCACCTCGTCGTGATTGCCTGGCTGTATGTTGCCTTGATGATGGCGGTCGCAGAGGCCACCAACACCAACGGCACGGTCCTGGGCGCGGTCTTCACCTTTCTACTCTACGGCCTGATTCCGGTGGCACTGGTGGTTTACCTGATGAGCTCACCCGCACGCCGACGCCTCTTGAAGGAACGCGAAGCCACCGAAAGGGAAGCCGCCATTCGTGCGCATGCAGCAGCATCAATCGCGCCAGACACAGGCGGCGAAGCGCCCGCCGATGCGATCGCGCCGGTGCGAGAAAAATCGTAACGGGTTGTGCACCGTACACCACGCGTCGGTGCTGTCGTTGCCGTAGAGCCGGGTGACCCCGGCAGCATGCAGCCGCTGGCGCGCGAGCCCTGCGAGATCGGCCATCCACTTGCCGTTTGCCTGCGCGGGTCTGAAGTACTGCCTCGCATCCGGTGATGCGCTTTCGAAAGCGGCGCGGACTTCATCGCCAACCTCGAACGCATCGGGGCCGATGCACGGGCCGAGCCATGCGATCACGCGCTGCGCACCGCCGTCTGCGCCGAAGCCATCGAGTGTGCGTTCGAGGACGCCGGCGGCAAGCCCGCGCCAGCCCGCGTGCGCCGCTGCGACGCAGTGACCGGTTTCGTCCGTGAACAACACCGGCAGGCAGTCGGCCACCATGATCGTGCAGGCGATGCCTCTCTGGACCGTGATGCAGCCGTCGGCGACCCTGCCGTCGCTCGCACCGCTGCCCAGAACGGCAACGTCCGTCGCGTGCACCTGCTGGAGAAAAACCGGCCGCGCACCGATCGCATCGGCGAGGACCTGTCGATTCGAGCGCACCGAAGCCGGGTCATCGCCGACGTGGTCCCCGAGATTCAGACTCTGGTAGTTGCCGCTCGAGACGCCGCCGGCGCGCGTGGTACATACCGCACGCACACCAGGCGGCGCCGGCCAGTCGGGGACGATCCAGTCAGCAGGTATCACGCTTCGGCGTCTGGCGACTGTGAAGGCTGCGCACGCTGGAAGGCCTCGAGCTGCATGCAGGCCTCGAACGCCGCCATGGTGCGCGGCAGTCCGCTGAAGTCGCAATCGAAGCGCTGCCCATTGAAGATCTGCGGCACGAGGCAGCAGTCCGCCATGGTGGGCGTGTTGCCGTAGCAGTAGGTGCTGGCGGGCAACAGGGCCAACTGGCGCTCGAATGCCAGCAAGCCCTCGCGCACCCAGTGGCGATACCAGGTGTTCTTGGCGTCGTCGTCGACCTTGAGGTCGCGCACGAGGTACTTCAAGACGCGAAGGTTGTTCAGCGGATGAATCTCGCACGCAATCGTCTGCGACAACGCGCGCACCTTCGCGCGGCCCACTGGATCGTTCGGCAGCAGCGCCGGCTCGGGGTACACCTCGTCGAGGTATTCGATGATCGCCATGGACTGGGTGAGGCGTTCGCCATCGTCCTCGAGCAGTGGCACGAGCATGTCGGGCGAAATCGCGGAGAACGGGCCGGTCTTGTGGTCGCCGCGGGCGATGTGCACCGGGATGTAATCGAAGTCGAGGCCCTTCAGGTTCAGCGCGATGCGTACGCGGAACGAAGCGGAGGAACGAAAGTAGTTGTGCAGCTTCATCATCCGGCAAGCATATCCCCGCCGGATGTCACCGGCCAGCCACGTGGGCAGGGCAAGGCCCGAGAACGGCCCGCCGCGCGCTCTGGCACACTGCCGTTTTCGCAAGAAAGCGCAAAAAGGACTCTATTTCCCATGGCCTCCGAGTACGTATTCACCCCCCAGCCCCTCGTCTCGATCCCCGTCGTCGGAGAAGCCGCCCGCTTCCCGGTGCACCGCATCTATTGCGTCGGCCGCAACTACGAAGAACACGCCAAGGAAATGGGCTTCACCGGCCGCGAACCGCCCTTCTTCTTCATGAAGCCGGCCGACGCGGTCGTGGTGGTCGATGCCGGCGCCACCGGCACCATGGCCTACCCGACGCTCACCAAGAACCTGCACCACGAAATCGAGCTCGTCGCAGCCATTGGCACCGGCGGCAAGAACATCAAGGCAGCAGACGCCTACAAGCACATCTTCGGCTACGCCGTCGGCCTCGACATGACCCGCCGCGACCTGCAGAACGACATGAAGAAGCAGGGCCGCCCCTGGGACATCGGCAAGAGCTTCGAGCAAAGCGCGCCGATCGGGCCGATCGTGCCGGTCGCCAAGGCGGGCGACGTCGAGAAGGCGGAGATCTCCCTCAAGGTCGCTGGTGCAGACCGTCAGCGCAGCAACGTGAGCAAGCTGATCTGGAACATCGCGGAAACCATCGAGCACCTGTCGGCTGCATGGGAGCTGCAGCCGGGCGACCTGATCTTCACGGGCACGCCTGAAGGCGTGGCGGCGGTGGTCACCGGCGACACGCTGGTCGGCGAGATCACCGGCCTGCCGACCCTGACGGTCAAGGTGGTCTGAGCCAGGCTCCGATGTTTCTGCGCGTTCCCATCAAGCACTGCAAGAACTGCGGCACCGCGGTGGTCTACCGTGTCCCCGACGACGGGGACACGAAAGAGCGCGCGGTCTGCCCGGCATGCAACACGATCCACTACGAGAACCCGCTGAACGTGGTGGGCACGATCCCGGTCCTGGGCGACCGCGTGCTGCTGTGCAAGCGCAACATCGAGCCGCGCTGGGGCAAGTGGACACTGCCCGCGGGCTTCATGGAGCTCAACGAGACCACCGAACAGGGCGCGGCACGAGAAACCGATGAGGAGGCCGGCGCCGAGTACGAGATGGAAGGCCTCTTCGCCGTCATGAGCGTCGTGCGGGTCGGGCAGGTCCATCTGTTCTATCGCGCCCGTCTGCTCAGCGATCGTTTCGATCCGGGCCACGAGACGCTTGAAGCGAAGCTCTTCACCGAGGAAGAAATTCCCTGGGACGAGATCGCGTTCCGCACCGTCAAGGCGGCGCTCGAACGCTACTTCGAAGACCGGCGGCGCGGCAGCTTCGATCGCGTCCACACGCTGGACATCGTATGAGCCCTCTCGCGCGAGGCACTGCCGTCCTGGCGCTGACGGCTCTTTCGCTCTTCGCGAGAGCCGAACAGGTCGGCGACGTCGACACCGCCTTCAAGCTCATCGGCCCCGACCACAAGATCGTGGTCGATGCCTACGACGACCCGAAGGTGAGTGGTGTGACCTGCTATGTCTCGCGCGCGAAGACCGGCGGCGTCTCGGGCGCGCTGGGCTTGGCCGAGGACAAGGCCGAGGCCTCGATTGCCTGTCGGCAGGTGGGCCCGGTCAGCATCACGCAACCGCTGCCTAAGCGCGAAGAGGTGTACAGCGAGCGCCAGTCGATTCTCTTCAAGCGACTTCGCGTCGTCCGCATGGTCGACGTAAAGCGCAACACGCTCGTCTACCTGACCTATTCCGATCTCCTCATCGACGGCTCACCGAAGAACAGCGTCACCGCGGTGCCCATCGATCGCGCGGCGCCAATACCCGTCAAGTAGAAGCGTTCGTCTGATCCCAATGACGGCCGCGCCATGCTAAAAATGGCGTTCTGTTGTGAGGTCGGGAACCCCCTGGCGTCCATCGCGTTCGAAAGAGCCGCCATGAAAGTACACAACCACTTTTTTCGTGCCGCTGCCGCCATGGCGGCGGCTGTCTCACTGGTCGCCTGCACGTCGACGCCCCTGAACCAGAGCCAGGGGCCGGCACCCGGCTTCTATCCATTGCCACCCGCCACGGCACGCCCAGCGCCTCCGCCTGCACCCGCGAAGACAGCGACCTTCCTGCGCCCCGCGCCCGGTCGGACCATCTCGACGTTCGACGGTACGCGCAACAAGGGCATCGACATCGCGGGCAACATGGGCGACCCCATCGTCGCATCCGCCGACGGGCGCGTGGTCTATGTCGGCGGCGAACTGCGCGGCTACGGCAACATGGTGATCGTCAAGCACAACGACACCTATCTCACCGCCTACGCACACGCACAGACGATCCTCGTGAAGGAAAACGAGGTGGTGCGGCAAGGTCAGAAGATTGCCGAGATCGGCAACAGCGGCGCTGATCGCGTGAAGCTTCACTTCGAGATCCGCAAGCAGGGCCAGGCCGTCGACCCCGAGCCGTACCTCAACGGCGACCTGCACTAGGCCCGCTGGGCCGTCAAGGCGTGGTGCCCTGCAGGAGCAGCAGGGTGCCGCGATCCGAACTCCCGCCAAAGTACTTCTGCAGGCATGAGCGGAACACCGTCGTCGTCGAATCGGCCGTGATCGAGAAGAGCGTCATCGAAGACCAGAACTTCTGATCGTCCGGCGAGCCGAAGATGTCGCCGACGCTGCGATCCTGCACGTCCAGCACGATCTCGCTGCACTGCCGAAGACGCGGGCCGAGCACAGGATGTGCGAGATAGGCGCGCGACTCCTCGAGCGAGGAAATGGCGTAGTGCTGAGCCATCGTGCTGCGCCCCAGCCCGGCCAGTTGCGGAAAGACGAACCACATCCAGTGGCTGCGCTTCCTGCCAGCGCGCAACTCATCCATCGCAGTGTCGATCACGTCGGCCTGGGCATCGACGAAGCGTTGCAAGGCGAAGGGGTCGTTCATGGGACCAACTCCTCCTGTAGGCGGCATCTGTCCGCGGTTGACGAAGTATGCCGCGTTCATCTTGCTTCATGAAAGCGTGAAATCCATGAGCTTGAGAAAAGGAGATCACCATGTTCAGCGAAGCGATCCATTGCAGCGATACGGAGACGGTCAGATTCGCGATCTACCCGGACGGCTTCGATGGACCCCGCATCATCGCCCGCATCTCCGACGACGCGCTGCACGACATCTTCGAGGCACCTCGCGACGACGAGTGCTTTGCCGCTGCCTGCCAGTCGCACTTCGACCAGATCGAGGCCAAGGCGCTGGAGCGCTACCTCGCCGCACCGCAGACCGCCGTGCTGCTCGAAAGCGCAGACTTCTTCGCGAACGCGGAAGCCGAACTGACTGCCGCCTGAGCGCCCCGGGGCCGCCGCGCGTCAGCGGGCCTCTTGTGCGAGTTCAGCCTGCGCGCGTATCAAGGACCGATCCGACACACCCACTACCCCCGAGAACGGCGTATCGAGTTCGAGGATGATGAAGATCGAGCAAGCAAAGGCGATGGCGCAAGTACACAGGGCGAAATAGACGCTCCGATTGCCCACCAGGAACACACCCAGGCCGAAATAGATGACCGTGACCCAGCCGGTCACGACGACGAGCAACGCGGTTGGCACGGTGCTTGTTCCGTGTTCCGCGACGAGCACGCGGTCATGCGCGATCGTGGTCGAGAGCTGCATCGCGCGTGTTTGGTGCCACTTCTCTGCATCGGTGTGTGGGGAGAGCGACAGGATGGTCTGCTGAAGCTCCGAGACCGCGCGCAGGTTCCTGAACCAGTCCTTGTCGTCGACGTCGTGCCGCCCTTCCCGGCTGGCCAGCCGCGTGATGTCGTCGAGCACCTGCCTGAGCCGCGAGCGGGCTGGCTGCGCCTCCTGGCCGAGCGCCATCAGCGTTCGGTCGAGCAGCACGATGGACGTCGCGGTCTGAACCAGCTCCGCCTCGCGCTCGTCGAACGAACGCTTCGCCGACGTAATCATCAGGCCCAGAACGAGCGCCAGAAGCGTCGCAAGCATCCCGATGCCGATCTTGGCAGAGTCACGCGCATCATTGATCAGATGGTGGCTCGGAAGGAACGCGGCAAGCCGGATGCCCAGCCCGAGTGCTGCCAGCGTGAGCAGAAGGACGATTGCGGCGGCGGCGTAGGAGATCATGCCGGCGTCATTTTGCAGTTTTCGGTTCGTCGAGCACGATGCGCCCCGCCGTCAAGGTGTTGACGGTGGCAGCCGGGATCTCCATCAGGATGCTGGCGCGCTCGGCGACCATGTGCGCCGTGAGGTGCAGCACCGGGCGGTCTTCCAGGTCGTGCATCAGGCGCACGAGCTTGAGCAAGGGCCCGCCGACTTCGGTCTGTAGCAGTGCGGCGCGCTGCGGATCGGTCACCGCCGCGCTGATCTCCTGCACGACCCGGCCGAACTTCACGCCCTGGTCCATCAGGATTTCGTAGAGCGCGCGCTTCTTCAACGCGGCTTCGGTGGCGCGCCGGCCGATGGCCACTGGCACCCAGGCTTCGGTAAGCATGGCCGGGAGGCCGTCGCGATTGGAGCGCACGCGCAGCGCATGCACCGCCTTCTCGCCGGGGGTCAGCTCCAGAAGGCGCGCCACATCGGCTGGCGGTGCGGTCTGAACCACCTCCAACACACGCACGACCGTCTCGGTCGCGGTCTTGCGCAGGCTGTCGATCACGCTGAGGCTGGGCGCCGGCCGCCAGGACGCGCCCGCCTCGCCGCGCACGAAGGTGCCGCGGCCGTGGCGTCGCTCCACGAGGCCTTGAGCCGCCAAGTCGCTCAGCGCGCGACGCACCGTGATGCGCGAGACACCGAAGCGTTCGCATAGCTGCTCCTCGCCCGGCAATGCGCCGCCCGCGAACAGTCCACGCGAGATCTCGTCACGCAGCACCAGAAAGATTTGCCGATGCAGCGCCGTGCCGCGCGCGCTGCTCATGGAGTTGTCCGCCGTCGCCGTATTCATGGCCGCGAGCATAGCTGGTTGACTTGTTGTTATGTTGTGATATTCTTAATACAACTCGATCAATCCAAGAGACAACTGACATGAGCCACCCCGCCTCGCTTCTTCGGCAACTGCTGGCCGCGCCCGGCATGGTCATCGCCCCCGGCGCCTACGACTGCATCGGCGCGCGCCTGATCGAGCAGGCAGGCTTTCCGGCCGTCTACATGACCGGCGCGGGCACTTCCGCGTCACGCGGGTTTCCCGACTTCGGTCTTCTGGACATGAGCGAGATGGTGGGCAATGCGGCCACCATGGCGCGTTCGATCTCGGTGCCGCTCATCGCAGATGCCGACACCGGCTACGGCAACGAGCTGAACGTGACGCGCACCGTGCGCGAGTACGAATCGCGCGGCGTGGCCGCGATCCACATCGAAGACCAGGTCTCGCCCAAGCGCTGCGGGCACCTCGACGGCAAGGAGGTGGTTTCGCGCGAAGATTTCGTCTCGAAGATCCGCGCCGCAGTGGAAGCGCGTCGCACCAAGGACTTCATCGTGATCGCGCGCACCGACGCACGGGCCATGCTGTCGCTGGACGAAGCGATATGGCGCGCCAATGCGGCGCTCGACGCCGGTGCCGACATGGCCTTCGTCGAAGCCACCCAGAACCTGGATGAAGTGGCGGCCGTGCCCAAGCAGGTGAAAGGCCCTTGCCTGCTCAACGTCGTGCCCGGCGGGCGCACACCGATCTTCGACCTGCGGCAGGCGCAGGACATGGGCTACAAGCTTGCGATCCTGCCCGGCCTGATGCTCAAGGCCGCCATCGAGGCCGGCGATGCAGCACTCGCCGAACTCAAGCGCAATCATCAGGCGCCGCAGGTGACGCAGACCGTGGCCCAGACCTTCCGACGCTTCGGTGCTGACGAGTGGGACGCGCTGCGCACCCGCTTCAACGCAGGCGCCACCATGGAACAGAAGCGCTGAGCCGGCCATGAACGCGCGAACCCTCTTCGACAAGCTGTGGGATGCGCACGTGGTGCGCGACCTGGGCGATGGCTGGGCCCTGCTGCACATCGATCGTCACCTGCTGCACGACCTGTCCGGTCCGCCCGCGCTGGGCGAGGTCGCTGCGCGCGGGCTGCCGCTGCACAACCCCGAGCTGGTCTTTGCCACGCCGGACCACGCCGTCTCCAGCCAGCCGGGCCGCGTGGCGACGACTTTCCCGCTGGGCGGCCGGCTGCACGGCGCGCTCAAGCAGCTCGGCCAGAAGATGCACGTGCGACTCTTCGACCTGGGCGAGCCAGGCCAGGGCATCGTTCACGTGATGGGTCCGGAGCTGGGCATCGTGCTGCCTGGCCTCACCGTGATCTGCGGCGACAGCCACACCTGCACCAACGGCGGCCTGGGCGCCATGGCCTTCGGTGTGGGCTCGTCGGAAAGCACTCATGCGCTGGCGACGCAGACACTGCGCCAGCAGAAGCCCCGGCAGATGCGCGTGCGGGTCGAAGGCCAGTTGCGCACCGGTGTCAGCGCGAAGGACCTGGCGCTGCACATCATTGGCAGGCTTGGCGCGGCCGCGGGCGTCGCGCATGCCATCGAGTTCGCTGGCCCGGGCATCGAGGCGATGGAAGTCGAAGGCCGGCTCACCCTGTGCAACCTCTCGGTGGAACTGGGTGCGCGCTTTGGCCTCGTGGCGCCGGACGAAAGGACCTTCGCCTATCTGCGCGGCCGCCCTTTCGCGCCACAGGTGGCAGACTTCGACGCGGCGGTCGCGCAATGGCGCGACCTGCACAGTGACGAAGGTGCCCGCTTCGATCGCGAGGAAGTCTTCGACGCAAACGCGGTGCGCCCGACCATCACCTGGGGCACGAGCCCCGAACACGCCATCCCCATCGACGGATACGTGCCGGACCCGCAGGCTGCGAGCAACGATACGCAGCGCGACAACATCCGTGCAGCGCTGGACTACATGGGACTCGCGCCGGGCCAGAAGATCGCCGGCACGCCGGTGGATTGGGTCTTCATCGGTTCCTGCGCCAACGCACGCCTGTCGGACCTGCGCGCCGCCGCCGAGGTTGCACGTGGCCGCAAGGTGGCACCGGGCGTGAATGCGTGGGTCGTGCCCGGCTCCGAGAACGTCAAGCGCGAAGCCGAGGCCGAAGGCCTGCGCGCGGTGTTCGAGGCCGCCGGCTTCTCCTGGCGCGAACCCGGCTGCAGCATGTGCGTCGCCGCCAATGGCGAACAGGTACCGCCGCAGCAGCGGTCGGTCTCCACCTCCAACCGCAACTTCGTCGGCCGCCAGGGCCCCGGCGCGCGCACGCACCTCGCCAGCCCGGCGATGGCAGCCGCCGCAGCCATCGCCGGCGTCATCTGCGACATCGAATCGCTCCAGGCTTGAACATGCAGCCCTTCGTCTCCGTCACCGGCGCCGCCGCGCACCTGCCGCGCGCCAACATCGACACCGATGTGATCGTGCGCATCGAGCGCCTCACCACGCTGACGCGCGACCAGCTCGGCCCCTATGCTCTCGAAGCCCTGCGCTACCGCGAGGACGGCAGCGAAGAGCCGGGCTTCGTCCTCAATCGACCGGCCTTCCGCGGCGCACCGATCTTGCTGGCCGGCGAGAACTTCGGCTGCGGCTCTTCGCGCGAGGGTGCGGTCTGGGCGCTGATGGGCATGGGCATCCGCTGCGTGATCGCGCCGAGCTTCGGCGACATCTTCTTCAACAACTGCTTCCAGAACGGAATGCTCGCGCTTCGCCTGCCTGCATCGGAAGTCGAGACGCTCGCTCGTGCGTGTGCGGACGGTTCCGCCCTCACCGTCGACCTGCAAGGTTGCACGCTCACACATGAAGCCGTCGGGACACGGCCCTTCAGCGTCGACCCATTGCGGCGCGAAGCCCTGCTGCTGGGCCTCGACGACATCGGCCTCACGCTGAAGGACGATGCGCTGATCCGCGCCTGGCAGGCGGCCGACCGCCAACGCCGCCCGTGGGCCTGGCCGGCATCAGCCGCGGAGCCGCGCGCATGAGCCAAACCCCGATGAGCCCGTGGCTGCTGCGCTGGATCGGTCTGCCGCTGCGCGGGCGACGCGCCGGCGATGCCACGCTCGCGTGCAACGACCCGGTGCTGGCCGCGCTTCCGCAAACGCTGGCGCTGCACAGTGATTCCTTCAAGCATGGCCACGCGATGAACGTGCGGCAAGCAGGCATCGGCGTGGGCGACAACCTTTCTCCCGAATTGCAGTGGGACACCTTGCCGGATGGCGCCACGCACTGGGCCCTGTTGATCGAGGACCCGGACGTGCCGCTTCGCCACGCCTACGTGCATGGCGTGGCCAGCGGCCCCGCCTCCGTCGCGCGGCTCGCCGAAGGCGAACTCGAGAGCTATGCCGGTGCACGACCGCTGCCGGGCCATGGCCCGCATCGCTATGTGTTCCAGCTCTTCGCGTTGACGCAGCCGCCCGACGCACCATCGACGCGCGAACAACTCATGCCATTGCTGCGCCGCCATGCGGTGGCGCGCGGGCGGCTGGACGGCCTGTTCCGCCGCGACTGGCTGCGCGCGCGGCCGGTGGCTCCCTGAAGCGACACCACTTTCGAGAAAGAACACACATGACGATGGAGACAAGACGAATGAAAAGCCACGCGTGCCTTCGCGCCGCCGGCGCATTGGCAGCCGCCGCAATGCTGACCACCCCTGCAGTGCAAGCGCAGAGCCTCTGGAAGCCCGACCACCCTGTCTCGCTGGTCGTGCCCTACACGCCCGGCGGCGGCACCGATGCGACCGCCCGCGCCGTCGCACGCCGCCTGGGCGAGCTGTGGGGCCAGCCGGTGGTCGTGGAAAACATGCCGGGCGCCGACGGGCTGATCGGCACGCGGCGCGTCATGGACGCGCGGCCCGACGGCTACACGCTGCTGTTGCAGGTGCCATCCATCGTCGTCACCAAGCACATGCCCGGGCTCAAGGGTGTGGACCCGATCCCTCGCTTGACGCCTGTTACCGCGGTCTCGATCTCGCCGGCCGCGATCGTTGCAAGCGCGAAGGTGCCGGCCAAGACCCTCGATGAATTCATCCGCTACTGCAAGACCGCGAGCACACCCTGCTCGCTGGCCAGCGGCGAGAGCCTCGCGCGTGTTTCGGCCAAGCAACTCGCGGCAGAGGCCGGCATTCCGAACCTGATCGTCGTCAACTACAAGGGCACCGGCGCGATCGTCACCGACATGATCGCCAACAACGTGAACATGGCCTTCACCGGCATCACCGCCGCTCTGCCGCACTACAAGGCCGGCACGCTGAAGATCTTCGCCACGCAAGGCCAGAAACGCGCCGCCGCGCTGCCTGAAGTGCCCACCACCGCCGAGGCTGGCTATCCGCAGTTCCAGTCGGTCACCTGGTATGGCCTCTTCGCGCCCAAGGGCACGCCGGCCGAGGTGACACAAGGCATCGTCGGCGCATTGCGCGAAGCCGTGAAGGATGCTGACGTGCAGAAGACCATCGCCGCGGCCGGCGCCGAGCCGCTCGTGAACACGCCTGCCGAATTCGCCGCGCAGATCCGCGAGGACAGCGCACGCATGGACGCACTGGTGAAGCTGTATCCGCTGGAGTGAAACCGATGAGCCTTGCATCCAAACCCACCGCCGCGACCGACCCGGCCGGGCCCACCGGGCAGCTTTGCGACTGGCTCGCCGGCTTCTCGCTCGACCACGCGCCAGCTTCGGCGCGCGAACGTGCCAAGGCACTGACGCTGGACGGCATCGGCTGCGCCATCGTCGGTGCCCAGTTGCCGTGGTCGCGCACCGCGGTGGAGATCGTGCGCCGCTTCGAGGGCGCGGGCGATCGCAGCATCGTCGGATGGGGCGCGACTACCAGCGCGCCCGCGGCAGCGCTGCTCAACGGAACCTTCATCCAGGGCTTCGAACTGGACGACTATCACCCGCTGGGCCCACTGCACAGTGCGTCGATCGTGCTGCCCGCCCTGTGGGCCGCGGCCGAAGACAAAGGCAGAAAGGTCAGCGGCCGGCAGTTCGTCGAAGCCGCGCTGGCAGGCTACGAAGTGGGCCCGCGCGTGGGCATGGCGCTGCACGGCGCGCAGATGCTGTCGCGCGGCTGGCACTCGGGGTCCGTCTTCGGCACGCATGCTGCCGCTGCGGCGGTAGGCAAGCTCATGCGCCTGGATGCCGCGCGCTTCGAAGATGCGCTGGGCCTGGCCGGCACGCAGTCGGCCGGGCTGATGGCGGCGCAGTACGAAGCCATGTGCAAGCGCATGCATCACGGTTTCTCAGCGCGCAACGGGCTCTACGCCGCCGTGCTGGCCGAAGGAGGCTACACCGGCATCAAGCGCGTGTTCGAGCGGCCCTACGGCGGCTTTCTCTCCACCTTCGGAGAAGGCCATGACCCCGATGCATCGCAGATCACCAGCGGCCTCGGCCAGCGCTGGGAGGTCGAGCGCATCGTGATCAAGCCCTATGCGGCCATGGGCGGCATCCACTCGCCGCTCGACGCGCTCTTCGATGTTGCCGCGCAGCGCCCGCTTCGGCCGCACGAGATCGCGAGGATCGAATGCGATGTCTCGCACGCCGTGTACCACCATGGCTGGTGGGTGCCCGAGCGGCCACTGACGCCCATCGGCGCGCAGATGAACATCGGCTATGCCCTGTCGGTGGCGGCCATCGACGGCGCCGCGATGGTGCGGCAGTTCTCGCCCGCGCGCATCGACGCCGACGATGTCTGGGCCCTGCTGCCCAAGGTCGAGGTGCGGCACGACCCGGCCTTCGACGTGGGCGGCATGCTCAAGCGCGGCCAGACCCGTGTGGCCGTGACTTTCACCGATGGGCAGCGCATCGTGGCCGACCGCAACAGCTCGCGCGTGATCGAGAAACCGCAGGACACCGCCGGCGTCGCCGCCAAGTTCCGCGACCTGACCGACGGACTGATCGATGCGCCGCGCCAGCGCGCCATCGAGGAGATGACGCTGGGTCTGGAAGACCTGCCTGACATACGCGAACTGATGGCGCTGCTCGCGCCGCCCGTGCGCGCGGCCTTCGAGTGAATCACAGACAGCATCGACACGGAGACAAGCCCATGGACTCCTTTCGACGACTCGGCGCCGCCGCGCTTGCCGGCCTTGCCCTCAGCAGCGGCGCCTTCGCACAGGCCGACTGGCCCATGCGCCCGATCCGCATCGTGGCACCGTATGCGGCAGGTGGCGCCGGCGATGAGAGCGCCCGCACCATTGCAGAAGGCCTCTCGAAGGCACTCGGCCAGCCCGTGGTGGTGGACAACAAGCCCGGTGCCGGCGGAGTGATCGGCGCCGACATCGTCGCGAAGTCGCCGGCCGACGGCTACACACTGCTGGCAGGCGCCAACGGCACGCTGATCAATCCGCTGATTCACCGCAAGCTGCCCTACGCGGCGAGCGACCTGGTACCGGTGACCGGCGTGTCCTTCTCGCCCTCGTTGATCGTGGCGGATCCGACCATCAACGTGAACACCCTGGCGCAACTGCAGGTGCACGCGAAGGCCGATTCCAAGGGCATCTTCTTCGGCACTACCGGCATCGGCAGCACGGGGCATTTCTCGGGCGAGATGATCAAGGCAGCGCTCGGCGTGCCGCTCACTTTCGTTCAATACAAGGGCAGTGGCGAGACCGCCATGGCGCTGAGCTCGCACCAGGTGCAGCTGCTATCCGACGTGCCCAGCGTCGCCCTCGTGAACCTCGGAAAAGCCGGCAAGGTGCGCATGCTGGCCGTGGCCTCGGACAAGCGCATGCCGCAATTGCCCGATGTGCCGACCACGGCCGAAGCGGGCTACCCTTCGATTCGCATGATCCATTGGCTGGGTCTCTTCGCGCCCAAGGGAACGCCGCCGGCGGTGCTCGACAAGCTCAACGCCGCGGCGCAGACCTTCATCAGCTCGCCAGCCCAACGCGCCGACATGGCCGCTCGAAACACGGAGCCCATGCTCGGCAACCGCGCGCAGTTCACCGCTTTCGTTGACAGCGAGACCGCACGTCTTGGCAAGATGGCGAAGGATCTGAGCATGGTCGCGGAGTGAGCTGCACGCGCTGAGCGGGTCAGCGCCGAGCCACAAATGACGAAGGGGTTAGCAGCTATTCGCCGCTAACCCCTGTCAATTTTGGTCGGTGTGAAAGGATTCGAACCTTCTACCCCTTGCACCCCATGCACTTAATATCGCATTGCGTTGCACGCCGTTAAACACAAGAAACTCATATAAAACAATAATTTATCGAATATTCTTGTCCAACGCCGTGCAACCAGGTGGGTTAAAATTCACCGCCATTTAGGGCATATTTAGGGCACGGTAGGCATGGCCAAATTAACTGTTCGGGCAATCGAGGCGGCAAAACCGCGCGCCAAACCCTACAAACTCACGGTAGACACCGGGCTACACCTCCGCGTAGCCACCAATGGGGAGAAGCGGTGGCTCGTCAAGTACGTGGTGGACGGCAAGCAGCGAGAAGCCCGCCTGCCCAAGCCTTACGGGAACGGTGGCGAAGGATTCATGGGGTTGGCAGATGCCGCTGCCGAAAATGCCCGCATTCAGTCGCTCGCCCGGTCCGGCATTGACTTTCAACAACAGGCAGCCGACGCGCTCGCCAAGGAGCGCCAGGCGGCAGAGCAGCTGCGCACCACCCTGCTCCCGTTTTCCGAGATGTTCGAGGAATGGCTGAAAACCGGCGTCGCCCGCAAAGACGGCAATGCGGAACTGCGCCGGTCTTTCGCCAAAGACGTCATCCCCGTCATTGGCGGCAAGCCCGTGAAGGACATGACCGAGCACGATCTCCGCAAGGTTCTCGTCTCCATCGTGGCACGCGGGCGCAACCGAATGGCAGTGCGTGTGTATCGCGACCTTGTCCAGGTGTTCACATGGGCCGAGAAGCGGAAGCCCTGGCGAGAACTGCTGATCGAGCAAAACCCCGCCGAGCTGCTCGACATCGAGAAGATCGTTGCTCCCAGCTACAACATCAATGATGAGCGTGAGCGGGTGCTGTCGCCTGACGAACTTCGGGAACTGCAGGGCATCTTTCGTCGCATGCACGAGGTACGGCAAAGCGCGAAGGACAGCTTCAACCACTGGCGCAGATCCAGGGGCCCAAGTAGAGGCTCGCATGACAAGAACCGGACAGCCGGCGTATCGAACTCCAGAAGATACTTCAGCCGTTTGCCTGCGGCATCCTGGTTCTCGACGGTCGCGCCCAGCCAAACATTGGAAGGCAGCTCATAGCCCTTTGGCAGTTGCTTGCGCACCAAGTGGATCCGTTTGGTCAGGAGCAGCCAATCAAGATGAGGCGTTGCCGCGATGAGGTCCAGAAGGCGCAGCCGATGCGGAACCAGATCCTTGCGGTTCTCGAAGACGTCTGCCATGGACGCACAAAACACGCGCCGCCTAGTCTTGCTCTCCTTGGCCTCCCGGTCCCACTTCAAGGGTTCCTTCCAGTGGGCATCGCCAAAAAACCGCCGTTCCGACTTCGCACCCCAAACGTCTTCCCCGAGGCGCTTCGCCCAGGTTTCGGCATAGCAATGGTCACACGCATCGGACACGCGCACGCAACCCCACCATGGATTGAAGGTGTGGTGCGTCCACTCGATGCGGGTGTCTTTTCCCATGGTTCACTCTCTTGATGCATTGTAACAATGCACTGTTATTTTGTACAGCTTTGACGCAGCGAGCGGGCCTTGCGGGAGAAAGACATGTTCGGCGCACAAACTAGAACGCGAAATGCGTCGGCGCTGGACGCCCTAGGAGGCGGAACTCACCAGCGAGAAGAGGGAGCGGCAAGGGCCGAAGTCCTCGGCTCACAGCAACGCTTGGTCGGCGAATGACAAGATGATTCTCCGTCCGGCCACGATTCAGCTCACGAACTTCCGCTTACTGTTCTACCAGCGGACTCAGAGACTCAAAGCACTGAGCTACCGCATCGAGGCTCAACGCCGTTCGGTAGCGCCAACCCGCCATAACGCAACCCACCATAACGCCCCATTACGGTGGGTTGGTACACCGGGCATCAACGCCCTGCACTTCTGCTGCCTGGCAGTCAGCGGCCATTGAGGGATGCGGCGAGGAACGACGGCTCACGCTGGAGCCCGTGTGAGAACGGCCGCCATGGCGTTCACCCGCGCCAGTAGACGATCGCCGGCCATGGTGGTCGTCCAGTAGTACGGCGAGGCCGAGATGCTTACTTGAGGGGAGAAGGGGCCGTTTGCGGCATAAAAGGGTGGTCACCCACCGGCCAGCCTCACCGCCTTCATCGTTTTGGCGATACCCAGGATAGAGATGACGCGCTTGAGGTTGTAAGCGAGCACGCTGAGGCTGAACTCTGTACTCACGTTCTCGATGCCACGCGTCAGGAAGTGCGTCCAGCCCATCCAGTGTTTCAACGTGCCGAAGACGTGCTCGATGGTCTTCTTACGCGTCAACATCGCATCCGGCTGGCGATCAAGGCGTCGCTGCACTGCCTCCAGAACGTCTTCATGCTCCCATCGTGAGATCCGTCTGTAGTCACTGGGTGTGCAGCGCGCCTTCATCGGACATTCAGGGCAGGCACTGCTCCAGTAGCGGCGCATCTGTAGGCCGCTCTCCTCGCGCGTGAACCTATAGATCGCGCGCTCCCGGGCGGGGCACTGATATTCATCGTCGCGAGCGATGTACACGAAGTCCGCCCTGTCGAAGCGGCCCGCTGCCTTGGCGTTGGAGGTCGTTGGCTTGGGGACGTACGCTTCGATTTCCGCATCGGCGCATGCCTTGATCTGCACGCTGCTGAAGTACCCGCGGTCTGCGATGGCCTTCAAGCGGCGCTTGCCCATGGCTTCGCACGCAGCATGCGCCATCGTGCTGAGCTGGGCCCTGTCACTGCCCGTGTTTGTCACCTGATGGGCCACAACCAAGTGGTGCTTGGCGTCCACCGCCGCCTGCACGTTGTAGCCGACCATCGCCATGCCCGTATTGCTGTGTGTGGTCATTGCCCGGGCATCGGGGTCGCTCAGCGAGACCTGGCCGTCAGGCGCCGCCCGAACCTGCTCGCGCATGCGGCGCAACGCCTTCATCTTCTGCCGAAGATCGTGCACCTTGGCGCTCAGCCGGGCCGTCTTCTCAAGCCAGTCGCTCGGCCCCGTGCGATCGTTGGTGTCCAGCGCATCAAGGTAGCGCCGGATGTTGGCCTCGATTTCCCGCTCCCGACGGGCGATCTTGCCTTCGGTGTAGTTGCGCTCTCGACTGTTCACCGCCTTGAATTTGCTGCCGTCGATGGCGACCACGGCTTGAGAGAACAGCCTCAGTTCGCGACACAGCACGATGAAGCGCCGGCACACGTTGCGAATGCCCTTGCCGCTGTCGCGCCGGAAGTCTGCGATGGTTTTGAAGTCCGGAGCAAGCCGTCCCGTCAGCCACATCAACTCGAGGTTTCGCTGGCACTCACGCTCCAGGCGCCGACTGGACTGGATACGGTTGAGGTAGCCGTAGATGTAGATCTTGAGCAGCACGGCCGGGTGATAGCCGGGCCGACCGGTGCAAGCGGGGCGAACACATTCGAACCCGAGTTCCTGAAAGTCCAGTTCGTCGACGAAGGCATCGACCACTCGGACCGAGTTGTCCTCCGCGATGAAGTCGTCGAGACACTCCGGCAGCAAGGTGACCTGAGTTCGGTCCTCTCCCTCGATGAATCGCTTCATGTGACCCCTCTCGACGAGTTGCCACAACATAGGCGAGTTGCGCGAGTCCTTCAACCGTTTTCACACAGCCTCGCTGCGGAGCGGTCCAAAGCCGCGCATCGTCGCCTCACATCCAATTGGATTTCCGAGACCGATGTAGCCACGGCTCCTGGGTCAGCAAGTCCCGCACCTTCGCGGCCAGGACGTCATGCGTGCAGGGCCTTGCGATTCGGTGAACACCTCGACGGCATCTCGTATGCTCAGAGCACTCGCTTCCACAACTACATCCGTGCTCGGAAAACGTCTATTCGAACTGCGGCAGGCCAAGGGACTGTCTCTCCGGGCGCTGGCCAACGCCGCCGGCGTCTCCGCAACCCTCTTGAGCCAAATTGAGCGCGAAGTGACACAGCCGAGCCTGGCCACGTTGCGAGCGTTGAGCAGCGTATTCAACGAGCCGATGGATGCGCTGTTCCAGGACCCCGCCGTCCCGACTATTCGCGTCAGCAGGCCCGGGGAACGCACGCTGCTTGTTCGACCCAAAGACACCATCAGCTACGAACGGCTGACGTGCGGCGACGGACCGATGGAGGTCTTGCGCACGGTCTTGAATCCGGGACAGTTTTCTTTGTCCACGAAGGCCACCCACGAGACTGTCGAATGCATATACGTTGTCCGCGGAGTCTTGACAGTTGAACTGGCTGGAATCACCCACGAGGTCCGCGCTGGTGAAGCTTTCAACTTCGATGCCATCCACAGTCACCGCTATGGCAACAATGGCAACGAGGACGCGGAGGTCGTTATTTCCATCACGCCACCGATACCTTGAGGCCCCTCGCCAGGGGCGATTCTTCCACTCATACCCAACGAGAGCGCGTCACCATAGATTGACCGCCGCACGCCGTCTGGAGCCTAGAACTGATAGCCGACAAGTACACCGTAGGTCATCTGTGTCTTCTTCTCTACGATGGGGCTATCGCCAGCATCCCCTTGCAGTCGGCTTGCCGCGACGTTGAGCGCGAGGCTCCACTGAGGCGCCAAACGGTAGCTCGCGCCCATGGAGATTCGATACGCATTCACGCCAGAGCCGGCTGCATACTGAGGAAACTGCGACTTTGCGCTTTGCAGATAGTCGACGCCGAAGAAGGTTTGATTGTGCTGACTGTTGCCCCATGTGAGTCCGGGCCCCGCAGTGAGGGTCAGCGATGGAGTCGCTTGATACCGAGCCATGAAGTCCAGGGTCGCAAAAGTTCCTTGATCTCGACCGCCGATGTCACTCTGCACGCTCGCGCGCAATTCAGCCCAACTCATGGCGTAGATGGCGAAGAGTTCAGCATGGGTCGTCCTATCGATGTCGCCCAGTCCGTATAGGCGCTGACTGTCTGATTCGGATCGAGGCTTAAAGGTGTCGTACGCGATCGCAGCGCCGACACGCCAGTTGCTGTCGCGCAGGAGATAAGCACCCAGAGCGAGCGCGGCTCCCGCATCCGGATTCGCGCCGATGAAGTAGCGCCCATAGTTCGCGCCGACCAGGGGCACGATCTCGGTCTTGGTCCCGCTGGCACCCGGATACTTCGGCATGTTCACGACTCCGGCACCAATGTTGAAGTACCAAGCGTCGTCACCGACAAGCCCAGTTTGCCGCCAGGGCTCATTGGCATAGATGCTGTTCAAGATTGCAGGCTCGCTGTCGGCCCACGCGCTGGACACGAGGCAGGAGACCATGAGCGCCGCGGCAGGTTTGCCGATGCTAGATAGGTACTTGGTCATTGGGTTGGCTGAACGGGTTGATGAACAGACACGCCTTCCTCGATGCCGAACCGGCGTCAAGGCCGAGGTCGCCGCGGGAAAAACATGGAAACGCGACGTTGATAGTCCGCGTATCCGGGCCGCTTCTGAACCGAGTAGTACTCGGACGGAACCGCACCCGAATAGCGAGTCAGCACGACATACATCACGTAAGACAGGTACAGCAATCCCGCTGCGAGCGCCAAGCTTTGCCATAGGGGAAGCTCGGTTGAAAGGATTAGCAGCGACGGAAGGGACGAGATTGCGAGCGCGTTCCAAACCATCCACTCACCGAAATAGTTCGGATGACGGCTGTATCGCCACAGACCTTCCTCACAGGACTCGCGCTTGCGACCTTCTTGCCTCATGCGGGAACCAAATCTTGCCTTTTGAATGTCGGCGACAAACTCGAAGGCGAACGCCGCCAGCCATAGACCATACGCAGCAAGTTCAAGCGGTGTGATCGGACTCGCCGGATTGGCTGCCTGCACGATGGCCGGCAAAGCGAGCACGCTCATGTTGGCGAAACCTTGGGTCGCTATCTCAAAGAGAAGGGCGGGCTTTGCAGCCCACTTCCGTCGTTCCCAGCGCCGCCGCTGATACTGGTAACGCGGCAACTCCTTGTCAAACGCGCCCATCCGCCAACCGGTCAGGGCCATGAGCGACATGCGTCCGCCTGCGAACAGGTACATGCCTGCAATCAGCGAGGTGCGCAAAGTGATTTCGGTGCTGAGCACCAGAACCTGTACGCCGACAAGGAACAAACCGATGGGCCAGCCAATGTCGACATAGGACATGCGACCGGTCTTGAGTGCCGGGACGATGACGATGCCGAGGAACAGCGCAGCCTGGACCAGAAGATTGGAGAACGCAAAGTCGCTGAATGGCGGACAGAGCAATAGCAAGGCAAGCAGAGCCGCGTACGGCAAACTGCCGAGCAGATGATGGGTCAGTTGTTTCATGAGCAACCTCGAGCCACATGCCATCGCGGAGCGAAATCGGCAGTGCCTCGCGGGGAAGTTCGCGTCGAACGCGTCTGGTTGAAGGGGCCCGCACGCGGACAGAGGGGCGCAGTCGCAGGGAGATTGAGAAGTTCGCGAGGCGATCAGCATATGGAGCGCCAACCGCCGACCGAGGCCCTTACCACCCGATCTGCTGCTGCCGGCCGCCGTGGATGTTTCCAGCGATGCCACCGGCAATGCCACCGATTGCTGCCCCGGTCCATGCGTCCCCGCCAGAGATCGCGGCGATACCGGCGCCACCAGCAGCCCCCATGGCCGCACCAGTCATCGTGCCTTGTTGCCTCGGCGTCATATCGGTGCAGCCGAGCGTGAAAGTGATAGCCGCTGCAGCCGCTGCGATCCTTGCAAAACTGAGTTGTTTCATGGTCAAGCTCCGTTTACTTGTTCTTCTGCAGCCTTGGCACGGCCATCTCGAACCAGATGATGTCCAGCACCGGGTGCCTTAGCTTCGTTGGATTGGCTGCGTACCAGCGATCCACGCCTTCGCGCACGCTATCCAATGTCTGACCCTGCATGCCCTTTGCCAGGCGCGGGAGGAAGCTTTGCTCGTCCGACGGCGGATTGCTTCCTTGGTATGCGCTCTGAACCTGAACCATGTTGGCCAAGCCTACGAGGTAGGCCTTCTTGACAGCCTCGTTCGACCCCGTCCATTGCTCGCCGGTCACTATGGGGATCTCCGCGGCACGCGCCGGGGCCGCCAGCGGCCCAAGGGACATGCATATCGCGGCGATTACCGCGAACATTCGTGTCTTGACTCTCACGGCAGTCTCCTGTTGACGGTTTCTCGTTCGTCGAATCAGTTCTTTGGCGCTGGGACCGGTGTTTCGGTGATGCGAATCTTTCCGCCCCCCGCCACGCTGCCCCTCACTTGGGTATTGCCAGTGCCGCGGACACGCTGCTCGCAAGCCGCGCGCGCACTCTCAGGTTGCCGCAGGCAGCGCCTGAGCGCGTTCTCCTCATATCCTCCTGGGCTGTTCAAGGTTCCCTGCCGCTTCGCCTCCTGAGCTGCAGCGGCTTCACGGAAGCAAGCGGTGCGGTCGACGCGAGGATCATTGCACTTGACGGTCGCCGCGGTGGCATCCGTTTGCTGTGCCGGAGCGCCACCCGACATTGCGAGAGTTCCTGCGACGAGCATCGCGTACAAAATCGGACGAGAGAGTTTGTTCACGGGAACCTCCAGAGTTGAGAGCCAAGCAGGATCAACTGTCTGCCGATCACTCGATTGGCGGGGTTATAAAAAGTACACACGGTTGGAAGCGATTCACGGCAGCGCACCACATCAGAAGATGACATCGACATGCGCGTCACCAGGAGGCGGTCCTGCTTCTGTTGGGTCCGCTTGAATCAGTGGGGGTACGGCGCTCTGACGATCCCAATCGTTGCGGTAGACGCGCCCACTCTTCATGACGAAGCCCAACTTGCGCAAGGCCGAGATGCCATCGAGCGGATTGCCGTCGATTGCCACAATGTCAGCGAACTTCCCCTGCGTCAGGGACCCCAGTTGGCTCTCCATCCCGATCATCCGAGCGGGCTGGATCGTCGCGGCCTGCAGCGCCTGCAGATTCGTCATGCCGGCTTCCGCGTAGTACTCGGTCTCGCGGATGGTGGCCGTAGTGCCGTCATTGGGTTCGAAGGGAAACTGGTCGCTTCCCACAGCGATGTTCACGCCTTCCTCGATGGCAGTCTTGAGCGCGAGCCAATGCGCCTTTCCGACCTCGCGCACGCGTGCCATGTACCAGGCGGGGGCACCGATGCGTTGAAAAAATTCGAAGGTCGCAGGCTGACTCACCAGGATGGTCGGCACGAACCAAACACCGCGCTGCTTCATTAGCTTGAGAATTGGTCGATCGAGGAAGTAGCCGTGCTCGATGCCGCTCACACCCAGTTCCACAGCCTCTCGAGTCGCGTTTGGAGACCCGGAATGCGCAGTGACCTTGATGTCATTGCGTTTCGCGATCTGCACCACGGAGGCTATTTCGTCGGGCGTCATCAGGCCCTGTTGAACACCCCCTCCTGGCGTTCCGATACCACCGGTGATGGCAATCTTGATCCAGCGCGCGCCAGCATCTATCTCGCGGCGGGTCGCCTTGCGCATCGCATCGGCCCCGTCGTTGGCGACCTCGCCGAATGCACCATGCCCACCGGTGATCGCGATGATCTCACCCGACGAAACAATGCGTGGACCTGGCTGAGAGCCCCTGCCTATTGCTCGGGCGAGCGCGATGTCAGCATGGTGGAGATCGCCGGTCGTACGAATGGTGGTTACCCCGCTGAGGAGTGACTTCTGTGCGTTCTCCGCCATGCGAAGCGCCAGTTGTGCATCGCTCTCATTGGCGTGTTCGAGCATCTGAATGCCAGGCAGGATCAGACCGAGATGCACGTGCATGTTCATCAGACCCGGGATGAGCCACTTGCCCGGCAGTTCAATCCGCTTCGCGCCTGCGGGAACGGGTACACCTGCGGCCGGGCCTATGGCGGCGATCCTGCCATCCTCTACAACGACCACGGCGTTGGGGACCGCCTTGCCCGTCAGCACGTCCACATAGCCGGCTCCAACGATGGCGACTTGTTCCGCCGCGCCTGCTGAGACCCCCGGAAGCAACGCCAACAGAAAGACGTTGAACGCAAACATCCAGCAGGGCAATGACTTTTTCATAGACGGGGTCCTCTCGACTCGGTTGAAAAGCTATTTCTTCCAGCAGTCCGGATCGGACGCAGGGTCGATTTCGGCGCGCACCAGCGTGACCTTGTTGATGCGGCCACCCTTCAGGTCCGCATGGCCGGCCGCGAGCATGCACGACACCATGCCGTGAGCGCGGCTACGGATCACGTGATAGGTGTAGATGCGGTCGTCCTTCTGGAAGACGTAGCGAAAGGGAACGACCGTCTCCACTCTCCCATCGGGCCCGACCGCCGCCTGGATGTTTTGAAAGTGATTGGCCCAGCCGTCCGGCCCGCGCGTTGCCTCTACTCCGTCGATGACGAGCGGCGCGTCTGCGGTGAAGTACTTCGCGAAGCCAGCCTCCGTAAGCGCGCCTGGCGTCTTCATCGCGTCGTTCCACCACACGAACATCTCCGAGAGCTTGTCCAGGCGTTTCGGTGTCGACTGCGCCGACTTTTCGGCACAGACCGAGGCGGACCCGAACAAAAGAAGGGCGGAAGAAACGAGCGAGGCAATCCTCAAACGTCTGGGCATGCAAGCTCCTTGCGAACTTCAACTCTTGCTGGATGGATGGACCACCGCCGTTGTGTCGGCGTGCCGGAAGGTGCGGGGGTTAGTCCGTGAGATGCGGAAACGAGAGGGGCAGTTTGGATCGGGACAGGCAATGTCTGCATCCGTGCTCATCCAATCGTTCGGATCAATGTGCCGCTGCTTGGCTGCCAGCAGAGGCAGCAGCGCACCGAGCGAATAGATCGAGAAACCCTGCCCTGGTGGCAGGTGCAGCATCTCTCCGCGCAGCTCGAAATAGTCACCGACATTCGCACCACAATAGAGCTTGGCGCCATCCGGTGCAACCACTTCGACTCGCAGGTCATGAATCGTGAAGGCGTGCTCTGATTGCGGCGATGCGACATCCGGCGCGAGGTCAACACTCGCGGGCGCCCCTTGCGTGTTCTGGTTCGTCTGCATGATCTTGGCGTGCCGGCCACCCTTGATGCGCTCGAGGTCATAGCAATCGCCTGCTGGCCCCATCGCGTTCTCGGTGTGAGCCGCGATGCTTGCTCGATCGTCGGCGTCGAGTTGGAGCCGGAAGATGGCGAGTGTCTCGTCCAGGTGGCTAGCATCCTTGGCGCCGACCAAGGCGGCCGCCACCTGGGGCTTGTCGAGCACGTAGCGCGCGGCCACCGCGGAGACGCTGCTGCCGTGCTTCTTTGCAACGGCCGACAGTGTTCGAAGAAGCGACTGATAGGCCTCCCACCCACCGAACTCCTCAATGATCAACCGGTACTTGACCAGCGACCTGTTCGCGTATGGCGGCGTCGGCTCAGGCTGCCCAAGGTATCGTTCTGACAGAAAGCCGCCTGCCAAGGTACCGTAGCAGAGAAGCTGAATGTCGTTCGCCTTGCAGAAGTCCACCATCCCATGTTCCGGCCGATGATCGAGCAACGAATACTGCAGTTGGTTTGTCAGCAGCTTTACGCCGCTTTCAGTGATCTCGCGAAGACGGCGCACATCGAAGTTCGTCGTTCCTAAATGCGCGATCTTGCCTTCCTGTTGAAGCTCCTTGAGCCACTGCATGGCCTCGACGTAGCCGGGAATTTCGTAGTCCCACCAATGGAACTGCACGAGGTCGAGGCGCTCCACTCCGAGTCGTTGCAACGAGGTGTCAATCGCTGCCTCGACGTCATCGCGACGCAGCTTTCCGAGTGCCTCCTGATCGGGCGTGTACTTGGTCGAGATGCGCAGTTGCCGCCCGAGCGCCGGGTAGCGCCGCGAGAAGGCGCCGATGATGTCTTCGACCCCGACGTAGTGGTCGGCGCAATCGAAGGCATTGATGCCGGCTTCGACGAAACGCCGCATGTCCTCGATGGCGTCGTCCTGCGCGTAGGGTGCGCTGTGCTTGGTGGCGAGTTGCCAGTTGCCCTTGGCCACGCGCGAGATCGTGTAGTCAGGTGCGAGAGTGATGGTTTCGATGGTCATGGGTCGTTGGTAAACAAGGAGGTATTCAAGAGCGAGCGTTCATGAACGCACCGGTTGCGCGTCGCGCCAAGTCAGGGCTGCGGTATTGCGCACATCGGCGAAGGCCTGCATCACGCTGCGCAGTCCGGCGGTATGGCCATCCGCAGTGGGGGCAGTGACGAGGTCGAAGGGC
Source organism: Variovorax sp. Sphag1AA (assembly GCF_014192575.1). Taxonomy (GTDB): domain Bacteria; phylum Pseudomonadota; class Gammaproteobacteria; order Burkholderiales; family Burkholderiaceae_C; genus Variovorax. The sequence continues at coordinate 74,780 of NZ_JACHYC010000013.1, forward strand.
ATGAAGGTGCGGAAGTCCCGCGCCTGCGCATCTCGGATCGTCGATTCGCAGCACACATTGGTCGCCGTTCCGACGACGATCACGTTCTCCACCCCTCGATCGCGCAGGTTGCGATCCAGGTCGTAGGGATTGCCAGCAAAGGCGCTAAATCGGTGCTTGTCGATGACCCAGTCGTCCAGATGGACTTCCGCGCTCGGATGCAGTTCGTGCATCGGACTTTCCGGCGTCAGTGCGGCGACCGCATGCACACGCAGTTCGGGCGCGACGAAGTTGTCGTAGTAGGTGCTCCAGTAGGCCGGCGTGCCTGGCGCTCCCACGGTCGTTCGAATCCAGGCAACCTGTCCCCTGCCTTCGCGCACGATCTGCGCGAAGACATTGATGCGCTTGAGCAAGTCGTCGAGCGGTTCCGGGCTGAAAGGCGCGCCGGGCCCGACCCAAGCGTTCTGCATGTTGAGCACCAGCAGCGCCGTCCTGCTGGGATCGATGTCGCCGAATACGGCAAGGCCGTTGCGACGATAGGTGGCTTGGCGAATGAGGTCTTCTGGCAGGCCGGGATTCGTGGAGGTAAAGGTGTTCACGTGGCTTTGGTCTCAGGAATGGACCGTCTCGAGATGGGAAATGGAAAGCGGAAAGTGGCAGGCGGCCTCTGCGTCAGGGCCACCTTTCAGCGTTGGAGTGCGCTCCTTGCAGATGTCTTCGGCCCGGCTGCATCGAGGATGGAAAGCACAGCCTGGAGGCGGGCTCACCGGGTTTGGAAACTCGCCGACCACACGCGTGCCTTCTGCAGAATGCAGTTCGGCTGCCAACAGCATTTGCGAATAGGGATGCGAAGGCGAGGCGAACAGTTCGTCAGTAGAGCGCTCCTCGACAATCGCGCCCAGGTACATCACCGCGACGCGATCGCAGAGGTAGCGGATGACGTTCAGGTCGTGACTGATGACCACGTAGGACAGTTTAAGTTCGCCTCTGAGGTCCTGTAAGAGATTCAGAATCTGCGCCTGCACCGAAACATCGAGCGCGCTGGTCGGCTCATCGCAAATCACGATCTCGGGCTTCATCACCAGCGCGCTTGCAATTGCGACGCGTTGCCGCTGTCCGCCGGAAAGCTGAGATGGCAGGCTCTGTGCGGTACGCGCCGGTAGACCGCAGAGGTCCATCATTCGCTTGACCGCCTGGTCGCGCTGCGCATTGGTGCCGATGCCGTGGATGTCCAGCGGCAACCGGATAGTGGAGGCCACGCTGCGCCGGGGGTTCAGCGACGAGTATGGATCCTGAAAGATCGGCTGCACCACGCGCGCTCGTTCGGCGCGACCAAAGGTGGCCGTGGAAACGCCTTTCAGCAGCACCTGCCCGGACGTCGGCGCCTCGAGGCCGAGCATGATTCGCGCGAGCGTCGACTTGCCGCTGCCGCTTTCTCCGACCACACCAAGGGCTTGGCCCGCACCCAGCGAGAGATTTACGCCACGCAGTGCGCGCAGGCTCGATCGCCTCGCGAAGAGACCATTGCTGATCGAATAGGTGACTTCCAGATCGCGGATTTCCACGACCTTGGTCGAACCACGGGGAACGGCACGCGCATCGTTCATCGAGACGGCGACCGCTGGTGACGGCGAGTCGGCGCGGGCCGCCATAACCTCGGGCGCAATCACGCACACATAGTCATGCCCATTACCGGCAGCTTGTCTCGGGATCGAAGCAGCGCAGGCGGCCGATACGAGTTCGCAGCGGCTTCGAAATTGGCAGCCATGGAGTTCGCCAATCAGCGACGGCACGGTACCTGGCAAGTAGCCGAGGCGCTCCCCCGCTTGCCGTGGCGCATCAGTGGGAACACAAGAGAGAAGTGCCTGTGTGTACGGATGCGAAGGACGTGCGAGCACCTGGTCGGCATTGCCCTCCTCCACCACTTCGCCAGCATACATCACCATCACGCGGTCGGCGATGCGTCGCACCACTTCGAAGTTGTGCGTTATCAGGATGATCGCAAGCGAAAACTGCCTCTGTAACTGCGCGAGCAGGTCGAGGATCTGCGCCTGGATGGTGGCATCGAGGGCGGTCGTCGGCTCGTCGGCGATGAGCACGCTCGGCTCGGTCATCAGCGCCATCGCGATCATGACGCGCTGCCGCAGCCCTCCCGAGAGTTGGTGCGGGTACTGGCGCATGCGGCGGCGAGCCTGCCCGATGCCGCAGGTTTCGAGCAACTCAACTGCGCGAGCGGTCGCGGCCGCGTGGTCGACATCGGGTCGGTGGCGCAAGATGCCTTCGACCAGCTGGTTGCCGACGGTGTAGGCCGGATTCAGCGCAGTCATCGGCTCCTGGAAGATCATCGCGATTCGGTCGCCGCGCAACGCTTCCATACGGGAGTCGGGCGCGTTGGCGAGTTCTTCGCCCATCAAGCGGATGCTCTTGGCCTTGCGTTGTGCGTGGGGTGGCAATAGCGCCATCAGGGCCAGCGAAGTCATCGACTTTCCGCAGCCGCTCTCACCTACGATGCACAGCGTTTCGCCGCTGTCGACATGAATATCGACGCCTCGCACCGCGCGTAGCAGCCCGGCCTCGAGCGGGATGGTGACATGCAGGTCCTCGACCTCCAGTGCGGTGCTGGAAGCTTGTGTCGCGCGCATCATTGCGGGCCCTTCGGAGCAAGGAGTTCGCGCAGGCCATCTCCCACAAGATTGACGGCCAGCACAAGCACCATCAGCGCAATGCCGGCGAGCGTGATGAGCCATGGATTGACCGTGAGCATCACCCGGCCCTCGGACATCATGAGACCCCACGATGGTTCGGGTGCCTGGATGCCCAGTCCCAGGAAGCTCAGCACCGCGGCCGCCAGGATGCATTGGGCGACTTCGAGCGTGAACACGACGATCAGTTGGCTGGTCACGTTCGGCAGTACTTCCTGGCCGATGATGCGGAGGTCCGAACTCCCCATGGCACGTGCGCGGGTCACATAGTCCATGCCAGCGACCTGCCGCACCACTGTGCGCATGACGACGGCGAAACGGTCCCAATGGGTGAGCGCAAGGACCGCGATCACGATGGCGAGTCCACTGCCGGCAATCTGCAGCACAGCCAGCGCCATCAGCAGGGACGGCAAGGCGAGTCGCGTCGCGACGACGAAAGACACGAAGCGGTCGACCCAGCCGCCGAAGTAGCCGGCGAGGATGCCGAGACCTGCACCGATCAATCCGGCCAGCGCTGCGCCACCGAAGCCGACGAAAAGCGAGATGCGAGCTCCGTGCGCAAGGCGCGAGAGGTAGTCGCGTCCGAAGGTGTCTGTGCCGAGCGGATAGGTCCAACTGCCCCCAGCCCAAACTGGCGGCCGCATGCGGCGCATGAGGCTTTGTGCATACGGATCGTGGGGCGAAATCACACCCGGAAACACCGCGACGAGAAGAAACAGGAGCAGCAGTGTGCCGCCGATCACGAGGCCCTTGGTTGGCTTTCTACGCGGCTTGCGCGCGGGGTCCACGGACGCGGGCTGATTGATGACGAGTGCTTCCATTCAGGCGGCCCGGATGCGTGGATCGATGAGCGCATTGAGGCACTCTGCAAGGAAATTAAGCAGGACAAACACGATGGCAATGACCAGAACAAGCGCCTGCACGACGGGGAAGTCCGAACGCTGGATCGCGTTCCACGCGAGCAGGCCGACACCGTTGAGCGCGAAGACGCTCTCCACCACGATCGAACCGCCAAGTAGGAAGCCCAACTGGACTGCGGCCACCGCGACGACCGGCATGATTGCGTTGCGTAGCGCATGCTTGAACAGCACGGTGCGGCGACTCAAACCTTTGGCGCGCGCAGTGCGCACGTAGTCGGCCTTGAGTACATCGATCATTCCGGCGCGGGTCAGCCGCATCAGAACCGGCATGAGATACCAGGCCAGCGCAATAGCCGGCAACACGAAGCTTTGCCAAGTTTCAGTTCCGGAGATGGGCAGAAGTTGCAGGTGCACGCTGAAGAGCAAGATCAGCAACAGGGCGGACCAATACGCAGGCATTGCCTGCCCGAGCACGGCCATCGAAAGTGCGACGCGATCGATGCGGGCACCCGGACGTGTAGCGGCATAGACGCCCAGTGGCACCGCGATGACAAGAGCCAGACCCAGCGACAGGAAGGCGAGCGTTACGGTCACGGGCAGGCGCGAAAGGATCAGCGTGAGCACATCCTCCTTGGAGAAGAAGGATGTTCCGAAGTCGCCTTGCAGCGCGCGCCCCGCCCAGTCTGCGTACTGCGCAAACACCGAGCGATCGAGGCCATAGACGTTGCGCAAGCGAGCGATATCTTCGGCACTCGCATCCATGCCTCCGATGGAGACGGCCAGGTCGCCGGTCCAGTGGACCAGTGCGAAGGTGATGACCGACACGGCGAAGCAGACGAGCGCTGCCTCCACCAGTTTGGTCAAGAGAAAACGAAACATCGTGGAACCGCCGCCTACTTCTTCCAGCCGGTCATGTACATCAGCGGATAGCCATCGGCTGGGGGCGTGAAGTCGAGGCCTGCTCGGTAGCCATAGTTGACGGTGCTGGTCATCAGCGGCAGTTCCATCGCCTCGCGGGCCAATTGGTCGAAGCCGAGCCGGTAGAGCCGCTTGCGCTCGGCTGGGTCACTTATTGCGCCGGCATTCTTGAACCACGCGGTTACCTCGGGGTCACGGACGTAGTCGCCCTGGCCACCCTGGAAGAAGACCGGCGTCAGCGCCGACACGTCGCGCACACCGGCCGATGGCCAGGGCACCACGGCGGCCTTGAACTTTCCGGCGAAGAAGTCCTTCACCCACGCGGAGGTTTCTCGTTGTTCGAGCTTGCCTTTGATGCCGATCTCAGCAAGGTCGCCCAGGATGGCTTCGGCCACGGGGCCGCCCTCACCGAAGGCGGCGATGCTCAGCTCGAAGCCGTTCGGGTAGCCCGATGCCTTCATGAAAGCCTTGGCCTTCTTGACGTCGTACTCGTAGGCCGGCACATCCTGCGCGCAACCGAACTGCTGCGGATGGCATGGTGCGTTGATGACCACGCTGCCGCCGCCGCGCAGCACTTCGCTGATCGCTGCGCGGTTGATTGCATGCGAGATCGCGAGGCGCACGTTCTTGTCCTGCATCGGATTGGGCCCGCTCCGGCCGGCCGCATCGAGCGTGAGAAAGTAGATTGCGTTCGAGGCGCCAGTGGCCGTCGCGACCTTCGGGTTCCCCTTGAGCATCGGCAGGGTGTCCTTGGGGACGCTCCAGACGAAATCGACCCGGCCGCTGGTCAATTCAGCGACCAGCGTCTGCGGGTCCGGCAGCGAGAGCACGGTGATTCGGTCAAGCCGCGGGGTTCCCCAATCGGCCTGGTAGTAGCCGGCGTAACGCGTCAATTCAGCCTTACGCCCCGCTTCGAACGAAGTGACGGCGTAGGGCCCAGTGCCAATCGGCTTCGCACCAAACTGTGCTGGACTCATGGCCGCATGTGCGGTCTTCGGCAAGATATACAGGGTCTGCGTCAGCCGGTCGATGGCGGACGGCGTGGGCGAACTCAGGATCAAGTTCACCTTGTACGGTCCCACGCGTTCGGCGCCCGCGATGAAACCATAGTCCCCTTGCGACGAAATTTTGGAGTCGGGACGCTTCACGTAATTGACGGTGTAGACCACATCGTCCGCGTCGAACGGCTGCCCGTTGTGAAAGGTCACTCCCTGCCGCAGGGTGAATTCGATGGTCTTGTCGTTGACCATCCGCCAGGAAGTCGCCAGCGCCGGACGCACAGCGCCGCTCGGGTCCCGCACCACGAGGTTCTCGAGCACATTGCGACTGACGAGTTGAACGGTGCCCTTGCCGGTGGCGTAGGGGTCAAGAGTCTCGACTTCGCCACCAAAGCCCCAAGTAAGCGCGTTCTGTGCGCGCTGGGCATGGGCGGCGGTCATCGATGCGGCAATCAGGAAGATCGAAAGGAGTCGGATAACGAGATTCATGAGGACGATCCGTGCGGCACGTGAGGCCGCAAGAGGGCTGATAGGCTGGAGATGTGTAGCGGCAGGGCCACTTGCACCTCACTGTTTCCGGAGGTGGTCGATGACGCCATGAAGGCCGTCGAGAAATGCAGCGCCGAAGCGGGACGCCCGCTGGGGTGTCCAACCCGTCGCTGGAACTGGTGTGTATCGCGTGTCCTTAAAGGGCTGCTCTAGCAGGACCGATAGGGCGTGCGGGAACGCATTGCCTATCCAGTTCCATGCCATGGAGAGATCAGCCTCCTGCGGGACGCCACCTGGGTAGACCTCGCCGAGACCGTAGTCGGGGGAGGCCGCGTGCCAGGCGTCCTCGAAGTACTCAAAGACGCGTTGGCGGTCTGCGTTCCAAGTCGGGACATTTTGCGAGGGCCATACGAAGTTGCAACGCAGTTCGGGGTCCGCATGGCAATCGATGCAGAAGTCGAGTCCGATGCGGCGCATTGCGTCCTGAACCGCAACGACTTCAGGCGAGCGCTCGTCGCTGGGAGACGCCCATTCGCGATTCAAGTTGACGCCGGTCGAAGTCGTCCGGCTGAAGCCATTGGCAGAGCCGTCCGGGTTCATATTGGGGACGATGTAGAAGACGGCCTGTTCAAGGAGCGCTCGGGCGACGGCGTCTTGCGCATTCAATAGGCGTTCGATGAGACCTTCGATGAAAAAGCCGGCTTGTGTCTCGGACGGATGTTGACGCGCAATGATCCAACACTGCTTCTTTTCGGGCGTCGGCGCTCCCATCGTCAGCAAGTCGATTGGACGAGCCTGAAGACTATGGCCGATCGTCTCCAGACGAGCGAGTGGTGATGCCAGTGCGCCCGCAATCAATCGCTGATCGCGCTCAGGCGGAAATGGGGCGAAGGCAGCGTAGTAGCAGACATCAAACGCGGGCTCGTGCTCGAAATCGAATGTCGTGCCATCGAACGTCGCGTTGATGCGAAACCAGTTGACGAGGTCGTAGCTCGCAAGTGGACCCGTGTGCGTCCAGCGGTCTTCGATGCCTTCGCGGTTGGCCAGGCGCACCGCCCTGCTCTCCCCGGCATTCATCAGCCGGAACCGGCACTTGCGGCCACGCACCCCGCTTGCACGGAAGTGATACCAGCCGAGAAAGTTGCTCTCTGGGTCCTTCGGAACGTCTAGTTGGATGTCCGAAGCGTCGCTGGCATTCCTCACCGTAATGCGGCCGGACGGGATCGCTGCGTCAATAGAAATCATTGGATGAGTGTGGGGAGTCGAGGCCGAAAAGATAGCGGCCTAGTGACTTGTGATCACAAATATAAGATCGTCTTCGATAAATCATCTGGGGGTTTTTACCTAGCCTCAAAGCCAAAGAGCTGAAGCTCTCGCGCTTACATGCGACGGTCGCTTCCTGCAAGCCGTAGAAGTACTCAGAATCATAATTCAATCGGAAATCTATGATCTGTGATCACATTTCATAGCAAAGGTGTATTTCTGATGGCAAAAAATAGGAAGTCTTTCGTTGCGCTCGCCGCCCTAGTGGCAACTGGTTCGACATGGGCACAGTCTTCCGTCACGTTGTTTGGCGTGATGGACGCAACCTTCTCGATGTTCTCCAACAAGTCGCAGAACGCGCTGGGGCAAAGCGCTACGACCAGTCAAACTGTGCTTCGGAACTCGGGCTACAACTCGTCTCGCCTGGGCTTCCGCGGCACCGAAGACTTGGGCGGTGGCCTTGCGGCGAACTTTTGGATGGAGGGTTCTGTGCTCACTGACACCGGGGCGGGTGCGGCCACCGGCGGAGGCTTTGCGTTCGACCGTCGATCAACCGTGAGCCTATCGGGTCCGTTCGGCGAGGTCAGGCTTGGCCGCGACTACACGCCATCCTTCTGGCAAGACGCGATGTACGATCCGATGGGCATCAATGGCGTCGGTGTCAGTCTCATTGCGAGCGCGCATGGCTACAACAGCCCGGGCAGCATGCTCGCGCAGAGCGGATTCACTGCCAACGCCAACTATGTGCGCGCCAGCAATTCCGTTGGTTACTTCCTGCCTCCCAATTTGGGTGGGTTCTATGGCCAGTTCATGTACGCCATGAACGAAAAGACCAGCTACGACCCCGGCACGCTCACCCCGCCCACTGCCGCGGCGATTGTGAACAATCCTTCGCTCGCGACGACCAATGACAACGCGCGAGTCGGCAGCTACCTCGGCACGCGCCTCGGCTACACCAATGGCCAGCTGGACACTTCGGTGCTCCTGGCGTCGACGCCGATCACTTCCAATTACTTCCTCGGAAGAACGAACAGCCTCGAGACCTGGGGCATCGGTGCGTCGTACGACTTCAAGTACGCCAAGCTCTTCAGCGCCTACTCGCACAACAAGATCAAGGTCAACGACAGTTCACCGTTGGCGAATCCGTTCGGTTTCGTCGGGCCCGGAGCAAACGGGTGGATCGTCGGTTCGACTATTCCCGTGGGCCCGGGAATGATCCGCCTCTCCTACGCGGAAGTGAAGTACAACAACGTCAACCGCGCAAGCCAGATCATCAGTTCCGACGAGCCCGAAGCCAGCAAGTGGGCACTGAGCTACGTTCATAACTTGTCGAAGCGCACCGCGTTCTACGCGACTGTCGCGCGCGTATCGAACAAGTACGGCGCCGACCTCACGCTGGGCGGCCCAGCCTACGTCAAGACCAGCCCTGCTACCGGCACGCTGACGCCGCAAAGCTCCACCGGTCTGGATCTCGGCTTCAGCCACGTGTTTTGACGAGAAGTTAAGTGCTGTGCGAACTCCATCCACAGCATCGGATGGAGTTCGTGATACCTCTTAGTGAAAAGGCCGACAGGCCTCCGTCGACTACCAGTCCGTGCAGGCAGGGAATTGCTTTCCCTCTGCGTCACTGCGCCGACAGGACTCACCGAAAGCCGTGATGCACCAAGGTGCAATTGACGCGGCCGACATCGATTCGGAGACTCTGACGGCTTCAGAAGATCCAGGAGTTCTCCATTCCAGCTTGCACGATTCAGACGATCAACGATCTCGCGCAACTGCCCGACGAGGAGTTGCGATCCTGCATGGCGGCATTGCGCACCGCGGTGATGGAGGCGAGGCGCGTTCATGCCATATCTCAGCAAGAGGGCGTCGTCTCCTCGGCCACACCCTTTGCCTTTCACTCGTTCAATTGGCGCCCCAAGACCGCCAACCGCCTCGATACGCCACTTCTCTCTCCCGAGACGCCCATCGAAGAGCTCCCCCTTCGAAAGAGCGTTCATGAGGCCTTTAAGGCGCTCAACATCTACTGCATCGAGGACCTTTCCGCCATCAGCGAAGGCGAGCTCCTCGCGGAGGTATCCATCGGGCGGAAAACCACGAACCGACTGCGCGAGATTCTTGCGGGGCTCGGCATGGAGTTCTCGCCGAACCCCGATCACAGACAGCGTGCTCTCGATCAAAGCAAGGCAATCCAAGCTTTGTCCTATGAGGCGCGTGCCGTAGCGCTTAGAGACCTGAAGGACTCATCTCCGACCGCATCCCTTGGCCTTCGGCCCGCGACGCTCATACGCGCACTGGATCTAGGCCATGAATCCGTTGGCGCTCTGCGTCGACTTCGGCTGGTGACTATTTGCGAGGCGTTTGGCAAACGCGAAACGCGAGAAATCTACGAAGCGTTGATGCTCACGGATCGCCCGTTCGCCGCGTCGGCCAAGCCAGTGGAACTCTGGCGTCACGGCCTAGCCGACACCGATGAACTCGTAGCGCCCACCGCTGCTCATACGCCAATCGAAGAGCTGAGGCCCTGGCTGGGAACATCGGTTGACGCACTGCAGGCCCGAGGAATCTACACTTTGGACGCATTGCGCCGATTCGCAGTCGACAAGGCAGTGACATCTCGTCGAAGGCTCGGCAAGGTCACCGCTGAGCGCGTGGCCACGTTCCTGGTCACTCATGTCAGCCCTGAGCCGTACCCAAGGCCCGCGCATTTTCGAGCAGTATCGATGCGCCACTGATCAACGCTTTTTCGAGCGGCATGCACAGCGCAAGGCGAGTCCCGGCCCAACCCTGACCGACTAAAAGGACTCTCGGCAAAGCCGTCGGTTCAGCTGACGCGAAGCACTGGAGCAGGGCGCCGGCTAGCGGCTCAAGGCTTGGGCGAAGATCGCGCGGAGTTCCTCGTCCAGCGTTGAGACATCGGCACCACGCTGCGCTGCCCGCTGATACCACGCCAACCCTTCACGGAGGTTCCCGCGTTCGATGTGCGTTGCGCCCAGCAACGTACACGGTCGATAGTCGGATGGCTCGCAGCGATGGGCGAGTTCGCCGAACCGCAACGCTTCATCCAGACGACCCAGGTCTCGCATCACTCCGCCCTTGGTCGTACAAAGCGCAGCAAGAATGGCCGGCGTCTTCAGGCAATCCAAGCTAAGGTCAGCCACGATTTCCAAGGCCGCGTGGGGCTCGCCGCCCCTGCGATAGCAACTGCTGGCATTGACGGCCGTCCAAGGGTCGCCGGTCCGCCTGAACTTCTTTGCAAAGTGGCTCGCCTCTCGGAGGTGGTAGGCGCGAGCCAGCGATTGCTTTGATCGCTGCTCAACCGCGCGCGACAGCAAAGCGAACTCGCTCCTCGCGAGACGAGAGCCGTTGTCGAGCTTGCGCAAGATGCGCATAGCGCGCGGGCGAAGAGACTCATCGATGAAGCTGACGCCATAGCGGATCAGCAACCGTTGCTCGCGCAAGGGGGCGAGATCGCGCGGATCAGTGCCGATGGCGCGATGGGGCATCGATCGACAGTAGCGAAGCTTTCGGAACTGATTTAGACGAGCTCGCGCATCGAGGAAGGGTTGAAATCCTGCAGGCTGGCCAAGTCTCGCGTGCGCACCTTGCTCGCCCACAGGGGATCGCTCAGCAACGCCCTTCCCACCGCAATCAGGTCGAACTCTTCTCGTTCCATGCGACGAATTAGGTTGTCAAGGCTAGCGGGCTTGGCGCCCTCGCCCGCGAAGGAGCGGATGAATTCCCCGGACAGACCGACCGACCCGACACTGATGGTCGTGGCACCCGTGAGCTTCTTCGCCCAACCCGCGAAATTCAGACCGTCAGTCCCATCGATTTCAGAGAATTCAGCTTCCCAGAAACGACGCTGCGAGCAATGAAGCACATCTGCTCCCGCCTCCACCAACGGCACCAACCAATCCGACATTTCGCCAACCGTGTCGGCAAGCCGAGCCTTGTAGTCCTGCTGCTTCCATTGGCTCAAGCGAAGAATGATGGGGTAGTCGTCTCCAACCGCTACCCTGATCGCTTTGATCACTTCGGCCGCGAAGCGAGCGCGCTCTTTCAAAGAGAGACCCCCATAGCGGTCGTTCCGCCGATTGGTTCCCGACCAAAAGAACTGATCGATCAGGTATCCGTGCGCGCCGTGAACCTCGACCGTGTCGAACCCCAGAGCCTTTGCATCCGCAGCTGCGCGGCCGAACGCCGCGACGGTGTCTGCGATGGCCTCCTCGCTCATGACTTCACCGCGCTGCACACTCGGCGCGGCCAAGCCCGAGGGGCTTTCCGCTTCGAATCCGGAGTTCCAGTCGGCAAGGGCATTCTTTACCGCCCCGACGTGCCACAGTTGCGGACCCATACGGCCGCCTGCAGCGTGCACGCCACCGATCACGCGCTTCCAGGCCGACAACGCGGCTTCGCCATGAAAGTACGGGATGTTCGGATCGTTGCGTGCAGCGGGGCGCTCGACTGTTGTGCCCTCTGAAAGGATCAACCCGACCTCGGCTTCCGCACGGCGTCGGTAGTAGGCCGCCACATCTTCGCCAGGTAGCCCTTGCGGCGAGAAGAACCGCGTCATCGGGGCCATGACGATCCGATTTTTCAGTGACAGCGACTTCACGCTGAAGGGCTGAAACAGCGCGTCGAAACTTGGGTGGTTCATGCTCAGGCCTCTGCTTGCGATCGCAAGTGGTCGACCACCCCGTGCAGGCCATTCAGGAAGGTTGCGCCGAATCGCGCCGCGCGTTGGGGCGACCAGCCGGTTTCCGGGACCGGGGCGCGCCGTGTGTCTTTGTAGGGTTGCTCGAGGAGCACCGACAGCGAGTCGGGAAACCGGTTGCCGACCCAGTTCCAAGCCATCGACAAGTCAGCGTTCTCCGGGACGCCGCCGGGGTATGGCTCTCCGTAACCGTATTCAGGCGAGGCTGCAGCCCATGCACGCTCGAAGTGGTCGAACTGGCTCGCGCGCCCTGCGTGCCATGTGGGCACATTCTGCGATGGCCATACGAAGTTGCAACTCAGACCTGGGTCCGCATGGCAGTCAATGCAAAAGTCCACGCCGATCTGCTCCATGGCGCCCCGCACAACGCACACTTCCGGCGACCGGTCCAGGCTGGGGGCGCCCCACTCGCGGTTCAGGTCCACACCGAGCGTGTTTGTGCGGAAGAAGCCGTTAGCAGAGCCATCGGGGTTCATGTTCGGGACGATGTGGAACGTCGCCTTCTCCAAGAGGGTGCGAGCGACGGGATCGTTGGAATCCAGTAGCCGTTCCAGCATGCCCTCGATGAAGAAGCCCCCCTGCGTTTCGGAAGGATGCTGGCGAGCAATGACCCAGCAGGCCTTTTTCTCGGATGACTCAACGCCGACCGTCAGCAGGTCAATGGGACGGCCTTGCGCGCTGTGCCCCAAAGTCCGCACGCGGACGAGAGGCGAGCCTTGAAGGCTGGCGATCAGTTTCTGATCGCGCTCCGCCGGATACGGCGCGAAGGGCGCGTAGTAGCAAATATCGGACTCGGCTTGATGTTCGAAAGAGTAGACCTTGCCATCGAATGTCGCGGGGACACGGAACCAGCGGATACCGTCGTAGCTTGCCAATGGCCCCGTGTCCATCCACGGATTCTCAAAGCCTGGACGATCAGGAAATCCACCTGCATTCATCAGGCGATAAGTGCACTTCTGTCCCCGGACGCCGGACGAGCGGAAGTAGTACCAGCCTCTATAGAAGCTATTGGCATCCGTGGGAATCTCAAGGCGGATGTCAGCAGGATTGTCCGCACTGAGGACTGTGATCCGTCCTGAGGGGATGGACGCGTCAATATGGATCATGTTCGAGACTTCTTTGCGAAGGCGACGGTGCCGAGGGACGGAGGGTCCCGGACAGCGGACAGCCGTCAACCCTTAAATCGGTGATCACAAATCATAAATCTCTTAACGGAGGAGGATCTTAGGGTTAACCCCACTCACCGCTCGCGCCTGAGCGAGGCGCAGAAGCGCGAAAGCGGGCGGCTCCCTTCGGAATCGCCCGCTTCTCAGATGCGCCAGAGACTTTTAAGCCGCCCGCCGTCGTGCCGATCTTTTCGTAGCTTCCGCCTGCTCGAGGCGACGGACCGCCAAATCAAAGAAGTGATTGATGTCCCGTTCGACGGACTGGCGCACCTTGGCCGCATCGTTCCGCCGGAGCGCCGCAAGCATGGCTGAATGATGCGCTGCCCCCTTGCCTTCGCGGGCATCGAAATTTTCCGCTGCCTCCCGGATGACGGGGCCGAGACGCAGCCATAGGCCTTCAATGATCGACAGCAATTCCTGCGATCCGGACAGCCTGTAGAGCCGAAAGTGAAACTCCAAATTGCGCGATACGCTCGCTTCAACCAGTTGGCGTTGATCCGCCTCGAGTTCAGCATCGACTACGGACATCAGGTCCTTCACGTCTGCGGGCGTCGCTACGAGAGTTGCCCGCTCGGCGGCCAAGCCTTCTACCGCCAGGCGAACCAGTCGCAAATCTTCGAGTTGGGCCACATTGAGGTTCGGCACACGCGCGCTGGAGTTTGCCGCGGCTTCCAAGGCTCGCTCCGCAATCAACTGACGAATCGACTCTCGGATGGGCTGCATGCTCGTGGCGAAGACCTCTGCGAGGTCCCGAATCTTGAGCACCTGACCCGGTCGAAAGCGCCCAACCATAAGCAACTGTCTTAGCTCTCGATAGACCCTCGCCTGCAGGGTTTCGCGCTCCATCGGTTGGATGTCTGCAATGTCGAGCGTGCTTGTCTTCGTCATCGTTGATTGCCCGTGATCTCCTTCGCTCATTGTATGATTTTTGATCAAAAAAGAAATATGTTGCCTCATGGATAAGCAAGAAGACCGTGTCGAAACCCAATGATCGATGCGAATCCGCCGGGCCACCGCTTTCCCCATTGTTGAGTCACGGTGCGACAGTCTGTACCGGACCGTTGGTGGCGACGGACGAGCCGGCTGGAACTACCGCAAAGGGCACGGAGCACCACTCCCGATCCGCCCGCCCCTTCGGCTGCTCTCGCTGGATTCTGTTGAAAAACCCGCTGGCAAATTGGTTCGGGTCGCCTATGTTGAAGGCAACGAATTTGTTGGAGGCGCTTTGACATGATGGGTCAACAG
>NZ_JACHYC010000014.1 GCF_014192575.1 Variovorax sp. Sphag1AA
TCCGATCGCCATGGAAGAAGGTCTGCGCTTCGCGATCCGCGAAGGCGGCCGCACCGTGGGCTCGGGCGTCGTGGCCAAGATCCTCGACATCTGATTTAGGAATCGCGGAGGGGTATAGCTCAATTGGCAGAGCGTCGGTCTCCAAAACCGAAGGTTGTAGGTTCGATTCCTACTGCCCCTGCCACCTGAGGGTGGTCCCGAAAAAGCCCGTCATGTCCTGACGGGCTTCGGCGTCTCAGAAGACGCATTGAAATGGAAGCTGAGAGGCTTCAGGAATAGTGCCCAGATGGCTTCTTCTCAAATCGAAACCGTAAGCACCAGTGCTGACAAGGCCAAGTTGGCGACAGCCGTCGTCTTGGTCGTGGGTGCCATTGCTGCGTTCTATCTGCTGACTCGCCAGGGTCCGGTGGTGCAGTGGGGTGCCTTGCTGGTGGGGCTTGCTGCTGCCGTGGGTGTATTTGCGAGTTCCGAGAGCGGTCGTCAGTTGTGGGCGTTCGGTCGCGATTCGTGGCGTGAAGTCAAGAAGGTTGTCTGGCCGACTCGCAAAGAGGCGATCCAAATGACGGCGTACGTGTTTGCCTTTGTGGCAATCATGTCGATCTTCCTTTGGCTCACCGACAAGACGCTCGAATGGGTGTTTTTTGATCTCATTCTGGGCTGGAGAAAGTAAATGACTGACGACGCCATCGACGTTGCGCCGGAAGGCGGGCATGTGCTGGCCCCGGCCGCCAATCCCGATTTCCGCTGGTATGTGGTGCACGCGTACTCCGGAATGGAGAAGGCGGTGGAGCGGAACATCACGGAGCGGATTACACGCGCCGGGATGCAGGACAAGTTTGGCCGAATCCTGGTCCCGACCGAAGAGGTGGTCGAGGTCAAGAACGGGCAGAAGCGCACTACCGAGCGTCGGTTCTTCCCCGGTTACGTCCTGGTCGAAATGATCATGGACGACGAGAGCTGGCACCTCGTGAAGCACACGAACAAGGTGACGGGTTTCGTTGGGGGCGCGAAGAATCGCCCCGCTCCGATTTCGCAGAAGGAAGTCGAAGACATCGTCAGCCAGATGCAGCAGGGCACCGAGAAGCCGCGCCACAAGATCGAATTTGTCGTCGGCGAATTCGTGCGCGTCAAGGAAGGTCCTTTTACCGACTTCAACGGCACCGTCGAGGAAGTCAACTACGAAAAGAACAAGGTTCGCGTGTCGGTCATGATCTTCGGTCGTGCCACGCCGGTCGAACTCGAATTTGCGCAAGTCGAAAAGACTTGAGTGCGAGAAAACAAGGCCGGGTGACCTGGCCTTGAATTTTTGTGGTTCGCGTCCCTCCGACTCGGCGTGAATCTGGATTGAAGAGAGTCGTTAACCCCGGGGAGCCAAGGCCGAGAAGGCTAAGGCGCTAATACCCGCAAGGAGAAAAAGCATGGCGAAGAAAATCGTCGGCTTCATCAAGCTGCAAGTGCCAGCTGGTAAGGCCAATCCGTCGCCGCCGATCGGTCCCGCTCTGGGCCAGCGCGGTTTGAACATCATGGAGTTCTGCAAGGCGTTCAACGCGCAGACTCAAGGCGTTGAGCCGGGTCTGCCGCTGCCGGTGGTCATCACCGCGTTCGCCGACAAGAGCTTCACCTTCATCATCAAGACGCCGCCGGCGATCACGTTGATCAAGAAGGCGATCAAGCTCGAGAAGGGTTCCGCACGTCCGCACACGGACAAGGTCGGCAAGATCACGCGCGCACAGCTCGAAGAAATCGCCAAGACCAAGATGAAGGATCTGACCGCGGCCGACCTGGACGCAGCAGTCCGCACCATTGCCGGTTCTGCCCGCTCGATGGGCGTGAATGTGGAGGGCGTGTAAATGGCCAAGATCACCAAGAAGCAAAAGGCCCTCGCAGGCAAGGTCGACAGCGGCAAGCTTTACGCGCTGGCTGACGCGCTCGGCATCGTGAAGGAAGCCGCTACCGCGAAGTTCGACGAGTCCATCGACGTTGCAGTGCAGCTCGGCATTGATGCCAAGAAGTCCGACCAGGTGGTGCGTGGCGCCGTCGTGATGCCGAACGGCACCGGCAAGACCAAGCGCGTGGCGGTGTTCGCACAGGGCGCCAAGGCTGAGGAAGCCAAGGCTGCCGGCGCCGACATCGTCGGCATGGACGACCTCGCCGCTCAGGTGAAGGCTGGTGACATGCCCTTTGACGTCGTGATCGCCGCTCCTGACGCGATGCGCGTCGTCGGTACCCTGGGTCAGATCCTCGGTCCGCGCGGCCTCATGCCGAACCCCAAGGTCGGCACTGTGACGCCGGACGTTGCTACGGCTGTCAAGAACGCCAAGGCGGGTCAGGTGCAGTTCCGCGTCGACAAGGCCGGGATCATCCATGGTTCGATCGGCCGTCGCTCGTTCGACACCGACAAGCTGCAAGGCAACCTGTCCGCGCTGATTGAGGCGCTGGTCAAGGCCAAGCCGGCCTCGAGCAAGGGTGTGTACCTGCGCAAGGTGGCAGTGTCTTCGACGATGGGTGTGGGTGTCCGCGTGGACACGCAGACCATCGCTCAAGGCTGATGTGAATTTGCCTGGCGGCCCGTCAAAAGGTCGCCGGGTGATGTGGTGGGTCGAAGCTGCTTCAGGCGGCTTCGGGCCATCCAAGACCGCTGGCGTACAGGATTGCCTGTACTTAATCGCTTCACTTGGTGTTGCGGCCAGCGCAGATGGCGACCCCGCTGCAAAGGAGCTAGTTTCCGGAACAGTTGGTCGCTGCATGAAGCGCGTTCCGAGACTTCGGTTAAGGGACGCATTGAAAAGGAGTAGACCTTGAGTCTGAATCGCAGTGAGAAAGAAGCGGTCATCAATGAAGTGACCAGCCTCGCCGCAAAAGCTCAAACGCTCGTGATGGCGGAATACCGTGGCATCACGGTCGCCGATATGACCAAACTGCGCACCGAAGCGCGCAGCAAGGGTGTGAGCCTCAGCGTGTTGAAGAACACGCTGGCCCGCCGTGCTGTCGCCGGTAGCTCGTTTGAGGTCGTCGGCGACCAGATGACCGGCCCGCTGATCTATGGCTTCTCCGAAGACGCTGTGGCTGCCGCGAAGGTGGTGGCCGATTTCGCGAAGACCAACGACAAGTTGGTCATCCGCGGCGGCGCATTCGGTGGCAAGGCCCTGGATGTCGAAGGCGTTAAGCAACTGGCCAACATTCCTACGAAGGAAGTGTTGCTGGCACAGCTGCTGGGCTTGATGCAATCCCCGATCTCGCGCACGGCCCGTGTCCTGGCCGCGCTCGCCGAGAAGCGTGGTGGTGGCGAAGCCCCGGCCGAGGCTCAAGCCGCTTAAGGCTTGACTTTGAAATATTCAACCCAATTGTTAGGAAACAAAAATGGCATTCGATAAAGACGCATTTCTGACCGCGCTCGACAGCATGACGGTCCTGGAACTCAACGACCTGGTGAAAGCCATCGAAGAGAAGTTCGGCGTGAGCGCCGCTGCAATGGCTGCTCCGGCTGCTGCCGGTGGCGCCGCTGCCCCCGCCGCTGAAGAGAAGACCGAATTCAACGTCGTTCTGCTCGACGCTGGCTCGAACAAGGTTGCAGCGATCAAGGCCGTGCGCGAAATCACCGGCCTGGGCCTCAAGGAAGCCAAGGACCTCGTGGAAGCCGCTCCGAAGGCCGTCAAGGAAGCTCTGCCGAAGGCAGACGCCGAAGCCGCCAAGAAGAAGCTGGAAGAAGCTGGCGCCAAGGTGGAACTGAAGTAATTCAGTCATCCTGGAGGGCTGGAGTGTGCCGCAAGGCCCTCCAGCCTTTGCCGCTTTCAGAGCGCACCCAAAAGCCGCCTCTTTTCAGCGTTTTTTGAGTGTCTTCTGACCCCGACTACAGAAGACCCCTTGGTTCGGGTGATGTGCAACGCATCACTGTCCGCCAACGGCTGGTAGTGGCCAGCCGCCAAGCAGTGGCGCGAAAGCGCTGCTGACAAGTCGCTGAAGATCTCAAGCACCGGAGCTCTCATGGCCCAAACGTCCACGTACAGTTACACCGAACGCAAGCGCATCCGAAAGAATTTCGGTAGCCGCGACAGCGTCGTCGAAATCCCCTACCTGCTGCAGATGCAAAAAGACGCGTACACCGCGTTCCTGCAAGCGGGCGTCGCACCTCAGAAGCGGACTGTGGAAGGGCTGCAAGCCGCGTTCCACGCGGCCTTCCCGATCGTCTCGCACAACGGTTTCGTCGAGATGAAGTTCCTCGAGTACAACCTGGCGAAGCCGGCGTTCGACGTGCGCGAGTGCCAGACCCGCGGTCTGACCTTCGCCTCGGCTGTTCGCGCCAAGGTGCAGCTCATCATCTATGACCGCGAGTCGTCGACGCCGCAGTCGAAGGTGGTCAAGGAAGTGAAGGAGCAAGAGGTCTACATGGGCGAAGTGCCGCTCATGACCGACAAGGGCTCGTTCATCATCAACGGTACCGAGCGCGTCATCGTGTCGCAGCTTCACCGTTCGCCGGGCGTGTTCTTCGAACACGACAAGGGCAAGACGCACAGCTCGGGCAAGCTGTTGTTCTCGGCCCGCGTGATCCCCTACCGCGGCTCGTGGCTCGACTTCGAGTTCGATCCGAAGGACATGCTGTACTTCCGCGTCGACCGTCGCCGGAAGATGCCTGTCACGATCCTTCTGAAGGCGATCGGCCTCAATCCGGAATCGATCCTCGCGAACTTCTTCGTCAACGACAACTTCCGCCTCATGGACAGCGGTGCGCAGATGGAGTTCGTCTCCGAGCGCCTGCGCGGCGAAGTCGCGCGCTTCGACATCACCGACAAGTCGGGCAAGGTCGTTGTCGCCAAGGACAAGCGCGTCACGGCTCGCCACACGCGCGAACTCGAACAGTCGGGCACGACCCACATCAGCGTGCCGGAAGACTTCCTGATCGGCCGCGTGGTCGCTCGCAACATCGTCGATCCGGACTCGGGTGAAATCCTGGCAAAGGCCAACGACGAGCTCACCGAAACGCTGCTGAAGAAGCTGCGTTCGGCCGGTGTGCAGGAGCTCCAGTGCATCTACACGAACGAACTCGACCAGGGCGCGTACATCTCGCAGACCCTGCGCATCGACGAAACCGCCGATGAGTTCGCTGCGCGCGTGGCCATCTATCGCATGATGCGTCCCGGCGAGCCGCCGACGGAAGACGCCGTGCAGGCCCTGTTCCAGCGTCTGTTCTACAACCCCGACACCTACGACCTGTCGCGCGTCGGCCGGATGAAGTTCAACGCCAAGGTCGGTCGTGACGAGTCGACCGGCCCGATGGTCCTGACCAACGAAGACATCCTGGCTGTCGTCAAGATCCTCGTGGATCTGCGCAACGGTCGTGGCGAAGTCGACGACATCGATCACCTGGGCAACCGCCGCGTGCGTTGCGTGGGCGAACTGGCCGAAAACCAGTACCGCACTGGCTTGGCTCGTATCGAGAAGGCCGTCAAGGAGCGTCTGGGCCAGGCCGAGCAAGAGCCGCTGATGCCGCACGACCTGATCAACAGCAAGCCGATCTCGGCCGCACTGAAGGAGTTCTTCGGTGCCTCGCAGCTGTCGCAGTTCATGGACCAGACCAACCCGCTGTCCGAGATCACGCACAAGCGTCGCGTCTCGGCCCTCGGCCCGGGCGGTCTGACGCGCGAACGCGCCGGCTTCGAAGTGCGCGACGTGCACGTTACGCACTACGGCCGTGTGTGCCCGATCGAAACGCCTGAAGGTCCGAACATCGGTCTGATCAACTCGCTGGCTCTGTACGCCCGCCTCAACGAATACGGCTTCATCGAGACGCCGTACCGTCGCGTGGTGGACAGCAAGGTCACGAACGAGATCGACTACCTGTCGGCCATCGAGGAAGGCAAGTACGTGATCGCGCAGGCCAACGCTGCGCTCGACAAGGAAGGCCGACTGACTGGCGACCTCGTCTCTGCCCGCGAAACCGGCGAATCGATCCTGGTGAGCGCCGAACGCGTGCAGTACATGGACGTGTCGCCGGCGCAGATCGTGTCGGTGGCCGCATCGCTCGTTCCGTTCCTCGAGCACGACGATGCGAACCGCGCGTTGATGGGCGCCAACATGCAGCGTCAGGCCGTGCCTGTGCTGCGTCCTGAAAAGCCGTTCGTCGGTACCGGCATCGAGCGCGTTTCCGCGGTCGACTCGGGCACCGTCGTGACCGCGACCCGTGGTGGCGTTGTCGACTATGTCGACGCGACCCGCATCGTGGTTCGCGTGAATGACGCGGAAGCGGCTGCAGGTGAAGTCGGTGTGGACATCTACAACCTGATCAAGTACCAGCGTTCGAACCAGAACACGAACATCCACCAGCGTCCGATCGTCAAGCGCGGCGACAAGATCGCCAAGGGCGACGTCATTGCCGATGGCGCTTCGACCGATCTGGGCGAGCTCGCGCTCGGCCAGAACATGCTGATCGGCTTCATGCCGTGGAACGGCTACAACTTCGAAGACTCGATCCTGATCAGCGAACGCGTCGTCGCCGAAGACCGCTACACCTCGATCCACATCGAGGAACTGGTGGTGATGGCTCGCGACACCAAGCTGGGTGCCGAGGAAATCACGCGTGACATCCCGAACCTGGCCGAGCAGCAGCTCAACCGCCTGGACGAATCCGGGATCATCTACGTCGGCGCCGAAGTGCAGCCGGGCGACACGCTGGTTGGCAAGGTCACGCCGAAGGGCGAGACCACGCTGACGCCGGAAGAAAAGCTGCTTCGCGCGATCTTCGGCGAGAAGGCTTCGGACGTGAAGGACACCTCGCTGCGTGTGGATCAAGGCTCGCAAGGCACCGTGATCGACGTGCAGGTGTTCACCCGCGAAGGCATCACGCGCGACAAGCGCGCGCAGCAGATCATCGACGACGAACTCAAGCGCTTCCGCCTCGACCTGAACGACCAGCTTCGCATCGTCGAAGCCGACGCGTTCGACCGTATCGAGAAGCTCCTGACCGGCAAGGTTGCCAACGGTGGCCCCAACAAGCTGGCCAAGGGCACCAAGCTCGACAAGGCGTATCTCTCGTCGATCGAGAAGTTCCACTGGTTCGACATTCGCCCGGCGGAAGACGATGTGGCCCTGCAGCTCGAGTCGATCAAGAACTCGCTGGAGCAGACGCGCCACAGCTTCGACCTCGCGTTCGAAGAAAAGCGCAAGAAGCTCACGCAAGGCGACGAGCTGCCCGCAGGCGTGCTCAAGATGGTCAAGGTGTACCTGGCCGTCAAGCGCCGTCTGCAGCCTGGCGACAAGATGGCCGGCCGTCACGGTAACAAGGGTGTGGTGTCGAAGATCGTTCCGGTCGAAGACATGCCGCACATGGCCGACGGCACGCCGTGCGACATCTGCCTGAATCCGCTGGGTGTGCCTTCGCGGATGAACGTGGGTCAGGTGCTGGAGGTGCATCTGGGCTGGGCCGCCAAGGGCGTGGGCCAGCGCATCGGCGACCTGCTGCAGGCGGAGGCCAAGGTGGCCGAGCTGCGCAAGTTCTTCGAGGACCTGTACAACGGCTCGGGTCGCAAGGAAGAACTCAGCGCGCTGAGCGATACCGACGTGATCGAAATGGCGCAGAACCTGTCGCAGGGCGTGCCGTTCGCGACGCCGGTGTTCGACGGTGCCTCGGAAGAGGAAATCCGCGGCATGCTGAAGCTCGCCTATCCGGACGACATCGCCAAGCTCAAGGGCCTGACCGAGACCCGCACGCAGGCGTACCTGTACGACGGCCGTACCGGCGAGCGCTTCGAGCGCCCGGTCACCGTCGGCTACATGCACTTCCTGAAGCTGCATCACCTGGTGGACGACAAGATGCACGCCCGCTCGACCGGCCCGTACTCGCTGGTCACGCAGCAGCCGCTCGGCGGCAAGGCGCAGTTCGGCGGCCAGCGTTTCGGGGAAATGGAAGTGTGGGCGCTCGAAGCCTACGGCGCTTCCTACGTCCTGCAGGAAATGCTGACCGTGAAGTCCGACGACGTGCAGGGCCGTACCAAGGTCTACGAAAGCATCGTCAAGGGCGAGCACTCGATCGAAGCCGGCATGCCGGAATCGTTCAACGTGCTGGTCAAGGAAATCCGTTCGCTGGGTCTCGACATCGAGCTCGAGCGTTCGTAATTGGAAGGGGATAGAGACTTATGAAATCGCTACTCGACCTGTTCAAGCAGTTCACCCCTGATGAGCATTTCGATGCCATCAAGATTGGCATGGCTTCGCCCGAGAAGATCCGTTCGTGGTCTTTCGGCGAAGTGAAGAAGCCCGAGACGATCAACTACCGGACCTTCAAGCCCGAGCGTGATGGTCTTTTCTGCGCGAAGATCTTCGGCCCTATCAAGGACTACGAGTGCTTGTGCGGCAAGTACAAGCGCCTGAAGCACCGCGGCGTGATCTGCGAGAAGTGCGGCGTTGAAGTCACGCAGACCAAGGTGCGTCGTGAGCGCATGGGTCACATCGACCTCGCGGCGCCCTGCGCGCACATCTGGTTCCTGAAGTCGCTGCCGTCGCGTCTGGGCCTCGTGCTCGACATGACGCTGCGCGATATCGAGCGCGTGCTGTACTTCGAAGCCTATGTGGTGACCGATCCCGGCATGACCCCGCTGAAGAAGTTCAGCATCATGTCCGAGGACGACTACGACGCGAAGCGCAAGGAATACGGCGACGAGTTCATCGCCAAGATGGGCGCTGAAGGTATCAAGGACCTGCTGATGGGCATCGAGCTCGACACCGAGATCGAAAAGCTCCGCGGCGACCTGACCGGCTCCGAAGTCAAGGTCAAGAAGAACTCCAAGCGCCTCAAGGTGCTGGAAGCCTTCCGCAAGTCGGGCATCAAGCCCGAGTGGATGGTGCTCGACGTGCTGCCCGTGCTGCCGCCGGACCTGCGTCCGCTGGTGCCGCTGGACGGCGGCCGCTTCGCGACCTCCGACCTCAACGACCTCTAC
This sequence comes from Variovorax sp. Sphag1AA, assembly GCF_014192575.1. Taxonomy (GTDB): domain Bacteria; phylum Pseudomonadota; class Gammaproteobacteria; order Burkholderiales; family Burkholderiaceae_C; genus Variovorax. Next base: position 8,931 of record NZ_JACHYC010000014.1, read on the forward strand.
CGTCGCGTCATCAACCGCAACAGCCGACTGCGTCGCCTGCTCGAACTGAAGGCGCCGGAAATCATCGCGCGCAACGAAAAGCGGATGCTCCAGGAAGCGGTCGATTCGCTGTTGGACAACGGCCGTCGCGGCAAGGCCATGACGGGCGCCAACAAGCGTGCGCTCAAGTCGCTGGCCGACATGATCAAGGGCAAGAGCGGTCGCTTCCGCCAGAACCTGCTGGGCAAGCGCGTCGACTACTCGGGCCGTTCGGTCATCGTGGTGGGCCCGACGCTCAAGCTGCATCAGTGCGGTCTGCCGAAGCTGATGGCCCTCGAGCTGTTCAAGCCTTTCATCTTCTCGCGCCTCGAAGCCATGGGCATTGCGACCACCATCAAGGCGGCGAAGAAGGAAGTCGAATCCGGCACGCCGGTGGTGTGGGACATCCTTGAAGAAGTCATCAAGGAACACCCGGTGATGCTGAACCGCGCACCGACGCTGCACCGCCTGGGCATCCAGGCCTTCGAGCCGATCCTGATCGAAGGCAAGGCGATCCAGCTGCACCCGTTGGTTTGCGCGGCATTCAACGCCGACTTCGACGGTGACCAGATGGCCGTCCACGTGCCGCTGTCGGTCGAAGCGCAGATGGAAGCCCGCACGCTGATGCTGGCCTCCAACAACGTGCTGTTCCCGGCCAACGGCGAACCGTCGATCGTGCCGTCGCAGGACGTGGTGCTGGGTCTGTACTACACGACCCGCGATCGCGTGAATGGCAAGGGCGAAGGTCTGGTGTTCTCCGACATCGGCGAAGTGCAGCGCGCACTCGACGCCGGCGTGGTCGAACTCACCGCCAAGATCGCCGTCCGGATCACCGAGTACACGAAGAACAAGGAAACGGGCGAATTCACGTCCTCGACCTCGCTCGTCGATACGACCGTGGGCCGTGCGTTGCTGTCCGAGATCCTGCCGAAGGGCCTGGCGTTCTCGAACATCAACAAGGCGCTGAAGAAGAAGGAAATCTCCAAGCTCATCAACGCCTCGTTCCGCAAGTGCGGTCTGAAGGAGACGGTGGTCTTCGCCGACAAGCTGCTGCAGAACGGCTTCCGCCTCGCGACCAAGGCTGGTATTTCGATCGCGATCGACGACATGCTCGTGCCTTCCGAGAAGCACGGCATCATCGACCGCTCGGCCAAGGAAGTGAAGGAAATCGAGCAGCAGTACGTCTCCGGTCTCGTGACCGCTGGCGAGCGCTACAACAAGGTGGTCGACATCTGGGGCAAGGCCGGCGACGAAGTGTCGAAGGTCATGATGGCCAAGCTGTCGAAGGAAAAGGTCACCGACCGCAACGGCAAGGAAGTCGAGCAGGAGTCGTTCAACTCCATCTACATGATGGCCGACTCGGGCGCTCGCGGTTCTGCTGCGCAGATCCGTCAGGTGGCCGGCATGCGGGGCCTGATGGCCAAGCCGGACGGCTCGATCATCGAGACGCCGATCACGGCGAACTTCCGCGAAGGCCTGAACGTGTTGGAGTACTTCATCTCCACCCACGGTGCTCGTAAGGGTCTGGCCGATACCGCGCTGAAGACCGCGAACTCGGGTTACCTGACCCGTCGTCTGGTCGACGTGACGCAGGATCTGGTCGTGATCGAGCAGGATTGCGGCACGCAGGACGGCGCCGTGATGCGCGCGATCGTCGAAGGCGGTGAAGTGATCGAATCGCTGCGCGAACGTATCCTGGGTCGTACGGCTGCCGAAGACGTGCTTCACCCCGAAACGCGTGCAGTTCTGGCCAAGGCCGGCGACATGCTGGACGAAGACACGATCGAAGCCCTCGAAGCCGAAGGCGTCGACGAAGTCAAGGTTCGCACCGCGCTGACTTGCGCGACCCGCTTCGGCCTCTGCGCCAAGTGCTATGGCCGTGACCTCGGCCGCGGCGGTCTCGTCAACAACGGCGAAGCCGTCGGCGTGATTGCAGCGCAGTCGATCGGCGAACCGGGCACGCAGCTGACGATGCGTACGTTCCACATCGGTGGTGCGGCATCGCGTGCGGCAGTGGCCTCGAGCGTCGAAGCCAAGTCGAACGGCGTGATCGGCTTCAACGCCACGATGCGCTACGTGACCAACAGCAAGAACGAACTCGTGGTCATCGCGCGTTCGGGCGAAATCGTCATTCACGACGAGCACGGCCGTGAGCGCGAGCGTCACAAGGTGCCTTACGGTGCCACGCTGACGGTGAAGGCAGACCAGCAGATCAAGGCGGGCCACGTGCTGGCCAACTGGGATCCGCTGACGCGCCCGATCATCACGGAATTCGCCGGCAAGACGAAGTTCGAGAACGTCGAGGAAGGCCTCACGGTCGCCAAGCAGGTGGACGAAGTCACCGGCCTGTCGACGCTGGTCGTGATCGACCCGAAGCGCCGCGGCGCTGCCAAGGTCGTGCGTCCGCAAGTGAAGCTGATCGACGCCTCGGGCGCCGAGGTGAAGATCCCCGGCACCGACCACTCGGTGACGATCGGCTTCCCGATCGGTTCGCTGGTCCAGATCCGCGACGGTCAGGACGTGGGCCCCGGCGAAGTGCTGGCGCGTATTCCGGTCGAAGGCCAGAAGACCCGCGACATTACCGGCGGTCTGCCGCGTGTGGCCGAGCTGTTCGAAGCCCGTTCGCCGAAGGACAAGGGCATGCTGGCCGAGATGACCGGCACCGTGTCGTTCGGCAAGGAAACGAAGGGCAAGGTCCGTCTGCAGATCACCGATCCGGAAGGCAAGGTCTGGGAAGAACTCGTGCCGAAGGAAAAGAACATCCTGGTGCACGAAGGCCAGGTGGTGAACAAGGGCGAGTCGATCGTCGACGGTCCGGCCGATCCGCAGGACATCCTGCGCCTGCTGGGCTCCGAAGAACTGGCGCGCTACATCGTGGACGAAGTGCAGGACGTGTACCGCTTGCAGGGTGTGAAGATCAACGACAAGCACATCGAGGTGATCGTTCGCCAGATGCTGCGCCGCGTCGTGGTCGAGAACCCGGGCGACACCACCTACATCGCCGGCGAACAGATCGAACGCAGCGAGATGCTCAACACCAACGACGCGCTGCGCGCCGATGGCAAGATCCCCGCGACGTACACCAACCTGCTGCTGGGTATCACGAAGGCATCGCTCTCGACCGACAGCTTCATCAGCGCCGCATCGTTCCAGGAAACGACGCGCGTGCTGACCGAAGCCGCGATCATGGGCAAGCGCGACGAGCTGCGCGGCCTGAAGGAAAACGTCATCGTCGGCCGTCTGATCCCCGCAGGCACCGGCATGGCGTACCACCAGGCACGCAAGGCGAAGGACGCCATGGACGAGGCCGAGCGCCGCGCGATCGCAGAAGCCGAAGCGGCAGAGCTGTCCGGCTCGACGACCGCTGACGACGTAGCGACCGTGACGGTGGATGCTGGCGAAGGCGCTGCAACCGAATAAGCGGTAGTAGCATCGCCGGTCATGACCGGTCCCCAACTGCCCCCTTTCCGCCCGCGGATCGGGGGCTTTTTATTGGGCGTGCGCTGAATGCCGGAAGTGCCTGAATCCTTGCCGTACTGGATTGCCGGCGCCATCGCGCTGTTCTGGTTCGTGGGCGCCTACAACCGCCTGATGCGCCTGCGTTCGGCCGCGCTTCAAGCGTACGCGATGCTCGATGCAGCGCTGGTACGGCAACTCGATTTCGTTCTTGCACGCGTGGCCAAGGACGAGCCGTCCGCCACGCCGCTCGAGTCGCCGAGCGCGTCTGTGCAGGCTGCCGCGAACCAACTCTCGACCCTGCTCGCAGCGACGCGTCTTCGGCCATTGAATCCCGCGGGCGTGGCGGCGATGGGCACGGCGATGCACGTCATGCTTGCGGCGTGGCAGAGCCTCCACCCCGATGCGGTCGTCAGCTTCGACGCCGACGGAACCCTGTCCCGGCCGGCGCCACTCGAGGGCCTCCCGGACGGTGCGGAAATCTCGCAACCCATCGCCTGGCCGGAACCGTCCGCCGCTGCCGAGATGGCCCGCGGGCACTTCAATCTTGCTGTGGCCCAGTACAACGCCGCGATCGCCGAATTTCCGGCGGTGCTGGTGGCGTGGATCATGCAGATCAAGCCGGCGGCACCGCTGCGCTGATTCCAGTGTTGCGTGGCTGACGCATCACACATTTACCATCGACCCGATTTGCCAGACCTTTCCCATCCCAATTCTGTTTCGCCGCCTCTTTGGCGCCAGTTGCAACTGACCGCCGCTGCGTTGGCCTCGATCCGCGCGGGGGCTTCGGGCTCCGTGGCGTTCGAAGCCGTGGAGCCGTCGCTGCGGCCGGGCGTCCAGGCCCTCGGCTTCCAGGCGCTGCGCTGGCTTGGCCGTGCGGAGGCCTTGCGGCGCCAACTCGCCAAGCGCACGCCCCCGCCGGCGGCGGATGCGTTGCTGTGCACGGCGCTCGCACTGGCGTGGGACCCGCAGCGTTCGCCTTATGAGCCGTTCACCCTGGTTGACCAGGCCGTTGAAGCTGCGAAGCGCAATCCCGAAACCCGCGCGCAGGCGAGCTTCATCAATGCATGTCTGCGGCGATTTCTGCGGGATCGTGAAGAGCTGATCGCGACAACGGATCGCGAGCCCGTCGCGCAGTGGAACCACCCGCGCTGGTGGATCGAGCGCCTCAAGCGCGACCATCCCCGCGAATGGCAGCGGGTGCTCACTGCAGACAATTCGCAGGCGCCGATGACCCTTCGCGTCAACCTTCGCCACGGCAGCGTCAATCGCTACCTTGAGGAATTGAGCGCCGCCGGCTTGAGCGGCTCCCCGGTTGGCGAAAGCGGCATTCAACTGGCGCGTGCCCGGCCGGTGCAACAACTCCCTGGCTTTGCCGACGGCGAATGCTCGGTGCAGGACGCCGCCGCCCAGATTGCCGCGCCGCTGCTGTTGACGGGTCTTCGGGCCGGCGGCGCGCCCCTGCGCGTGTTGGATGCCTGCGCGGCACCTGGCGGGAAGACGGCGCACCTTCTTGAAACGGCGGCTCCGGGCGGAGTCGAAGTCACGGCGCTCGAGGTCGATGCCGTGCGGAGCCGGCGGATCGGCGAAACGCTTTCAAGGCTCGGAATGACCGCCAACGTCGTCGTGGCGGACGCCTCCCGCCCCGCCGAGTGGTGGGATGGCAAACCCTTCGACGCCATCCTGCTCGATGCGCCGTGCACCGCATCCGGCATCGTCCGGCGGCACCCGGACGTTCGATGGCTTCGCCGCGAGAGCGACATCGAGCAACTTGCGTTGGAGCAGGCCATGCTGCTACAGGCACTCTGGCCCCTGGTTCGACCAGGCGGTCGCCTCCTGTATTGCACCTGCTCGGTGTTCAAGGAAGAGGGTGCGCACCAGATTGAGGCGTTCTTTGCACGCAACACCGACGCCCGTTTACTGCCCTCGCCGGGTCATTTGCTGCCGCAAATCGGGGTAAACGCGCGTGCCGTCCCGGACAATCCGTTGGGTGATCACGACGGTTTCTTCTACGCCCTGCTGGAGAAGCAGACGGGCTGACCGATCCTTCCCGGCCCGGTTGGCCGCGCTGCTGGTGCTCGTCTGCTGGTGCCTCGCATGGTTCCCCGGCGCCGCCAAGGCTGACACGCACGGCGCTTCCGTCACCCAGATGCGCCTCGAACAGGCGGACGACGGGATCTACCTTACCGCCCAGGTCCAGTTCGAACTGCCTACGCTGGTCGAAGAGGTGCTCGAGAAGGGCATTGCGATCTACTTCGTCGCCGAGGCAGAGGTCTACCGCGAACGCTGGTATTGGACAGACCTTAAAGTGGCACAAGCCGTGCGGCACATGCGACTTGCCTACCAGCCGCTCAGCCGGCGGTGGCGTCTCAACGTGTCGCCCGTGCCCATCACCAACGCCGGGTTCGGCGTTTCGCTGAACCAGAACTTCGAGACCCTCGCCGACGCCCTCGATGGGGTGCGGCGGGTCGGCAGGATGCGGCTCGGCGATCTCTCCGATATCGGCGATGCGGCAGATCATCCGGTGACGTTCCGCTTCCGCCTCGACACCTCGCAACTGCCGCGGCCGTTCCAGTTCCAGATCGGTGGCCTCGGCGGCCAGCCCGACTGGAACATCTCCATCGAGAAAAGCGCCCGCTTGCCGCTGGAGAAGGCGAAGTGAGCATTGCATCGCGCGGCGGCTCCAAGTCGCCGGCGGCGCGGCGTTCGCGCGCGGTTCGCTGGGCCATCGGCGTCGGTGCGGCGATGGTCACGGCCATCGGCCTGGTGCTGATGTTCCTTCTCGCGCAGGCGACCAACAACCGCGCGTTCTACGAGCGCAACTACGAGCGACTGCTCGGCATCAACGTGGTCGTCGCGGTGGTGCTGATCCTCGTGATCGGGTGGGTCGCCTACCGGCTGCTCAGCCGGCTCCGCCAAGGCAAGTTCGGCAGCCGCTTGCTGGTCAAGCTGGCCGCCATCTTCGCGCTGGTGGGCGTGGTGCCGGGCGTGCTGGTGTATGTCGTGTCCTACCAATTCGTCGCGCGGTCCATCGAGAGCTGGTTCGACGTGAAGGTGGAGGGCGCGCTCGATGCGGGCCTCAACCTCGGGCGCGCCACGCTGGACTCGCTGTCCGAAGACCTCATGAACAAGACGAAGGCAGCTGGTGGGCAGCTCGCCAATGTCTCCGACGCCGGCGCCGGCCTCGTACTGGAGCGGATTCGCGACCAGTTGGGCGCCACCGATGTCGTGTTGTGGTCGAGCAGCGGGCAACTCATTGCCGGGGCGGGTACCTCGCGCTTTCAGCTCAGTCCGGAGCGACCTACGTCGCAACAACTGAGGCAGGTGCGCGCAGACCGCGCCATCGCGCACATCGAGGGACTGGACGAAATCCCCGCGCCCGGCGCCGCTACGCCGCCGCCAGCGAGCGTCCGCGCGATCGCACTGGTACAGCGGCAGGGCTTCGAATTCAATACCGAGCCCCGTTTCCTGCAGGTGACGCAGCCGCTGCCGGCCGCAGTCGTCGCCAACGCCCTGGCGGTGCAGGAGGCCAATCGCGAGTACCAGGAAAGAGCACTCGCTCGCGAGGGCCTCCGCCGGATGTACATCGGCACGCTGACGCTGACCCTCTTTCTGGCGGTGTTCGGCGCGGTGCTCCTGGCTGTGCTCTTCGGAAACCAGCTCGCCCGTCCCCTGCTGGTGCTGGCCGACGGCGTGCGCCAGGTGGCGGGCGGCGATCTGCGTCCGACGGCTGTGTTGCAAGGCAAGGATGAACTCGGCGGCCTCACCCGTTCGTTCGCCGTGATGACGCAGCAACTGGCCGAAGCGCGCGGCGCGGTCGAGAAGACCATGGGCGAGCTGGATGCCGCCCGGTCCAATCTGCAGACCATCCTCGACAACCTGACCTCCGGCGTGATCGTGCTCCATGCGGACGGCGTGATCGCTTCGACCAACCCGGGCGCCACGCGCGTCCTGCGCGCGCCGCTCGCTGCGTACGAGGGCCAGCACCTCTCCGACGTGCCGGGCCTTTCCGACTTCGCGCAGAGCGTGCAGCAGCAGTTCGATGACTTCGAGGTCGAGCGCCTGCAGCACGGCCTCGACCACTGGCAGCACGCATTCGAGCTGCATTCCGCCGGCGATGCGGTGGTGGAGGACACGATCAACATCGTTGCCCGCGGTGCCGAACTGCCGGGGGCGACCCGGCTGCTGGTGTTCGACGACATTTCAGAAATCGTCTCTGCGCAGCGCGCGCAGGCTTGGGGCGAAGTCGCGCGACGACTCGCGCACGAGATCAAGAACCCGCTGACCCCGATCCAGCTCTCGGCCGAACGGCTCGAGATGAAGCTCTCCGGCAAGGTTGGCGCCCCCGAGCAAACGGTGCTGACCAAGTCCGTCAAGACCATCGTCGACCAGGTCGATGCCATGAAGCGGCTCGTCAATGAATTCCGCGACTACGCCCGCTTGCCGGCAGCGGACCTGAAGGCCGTGGACCTCAATGCGCTGGTGACAGACATCCTTCATCTCTATCCGGCCGAGAACGCTTCGGTGGCCTTGCGGCCGGAACTGGACGAACGCTGCCCACCGATCCGTGCCGATGCGCAGCAGATCCGGCAAGTCATCCACAACCTTCTGCAGAACGCCCAGGATGCGGCGGAGGCCAATGCCAGTCGGACCGGTCATGCCGGCGAGGTCACCATCCGGACCAGGCTCGCGGAATCTGGCCAGCGCGTTCGTCTGACAGTGCAGGACAGCGGTGCAGGCTTCGCGGAGCACATCCTCAAGCGCGCGTTCGAGCCGTACGTCACGACCAAGGCGAAGGGCACCGGCCTGGGCCTCGCGGTCGTCAAGAAGATTGCCGACGAGCACGGCGCGCGCATCGAACTTTCGAATCGTGTCGTCGATGGGGCTGTGGTTGGTGCACAAGTCTCGTTATCATTCGCGCTTGCAGGGGGGCCGCAGGGAGCGGTTGCTCACACAGAAGATTCGAAGTCATCCGCGATCTGAGCACCAGGCGATCATTCGCACAGGCCTTCGGCACATCACTAACTAGACAAACATCGGCGCACACCTCAAAGACATGGCAAACATCCTCGTGGTCGATGACGAGCTGGGCATCCGAGACCTGCTCTTTGAAATTCTCAACGACGAAGGCCACAACGTCGAACTCGCCGAAAACGCAGCCGAGGCCCGAGCCGCGCGACAGCGAGCCCGACCCGACCTGGTCCTGCTCGACATCTGGATGCCCGATACCGACGGCGTCACGCTACTGAAGGAATGGTCGGCTGCCGGCCTCCTGAGCATGCCCGTGGTCATGATGAGCGGACACGCCACCATCGACACCGCCGTCGACGCCACGCGCATCGGCGCCTTCGCTTTCCTCGAAAAGCCGATCACGCTGCAAAAGCTTCTGAAGGCCGTCGAGCAAGGCCTTGCTCGCGAAAGCGCGCGCCGCGCCGCCGCCAGCGTGGTGCCCCCGGCGAGCCATCTCTCGACAGTGGTCACGACCGTCGGCGAAAGCAGTCTGGTGCCCACTGCGCCGCAGACAGCGGTCGTAGAGACCGGCCCGCAATCAACGCAGAGCTTCGACCTCGACCGTCCACTGCGCGATGCGCGAGACGGGTTCGAAAAGGCTTACTTCGAGTTCCATCTCGCCATGGAGAACGGCTCCATGACCCGCGTGGCCGAAAAGACGGGCCTCGAGCGGACGCACCTTTACAGAAAACTGAAGCAACTTGGCGTCGATCTTTCGAGAGGGCGCCGAAGCACTGTATAATCGAGGGCTTCATACCAAGGCCCGGTAGCTCAGTTGGTAGAGCAGCGGATTGAAAATCCGCGTGTCGGTGGTTCGATTCCGCCCCAGGCCACCAAATAAAATCAAGCACTTAGCCCAGCCTCCGCGCTGGGCTTTTGCTTTTTCTGACAGTGTTCTGACACTGCCATCGGTGGACCACTGCGGTCAGCTGCGCTTTTCTGCGTGGCCGGCATGCAAAAAAAGTGGATGAACACCCCCGTCATGCTGCCCGCGCAGCACTACACGCAAAGACCAGAGACTTTTTCAAAGGAGTTCAGTCTTGCGTCTTTCTGATACGACGGTTCACCGCCGCCGCCACCACTACCGCCACTCGTCGCGGACCGGGCGCGCTCGCGCCCCCTGGTTGTCTGCGCCAGGCTACCAAGCCGGCCGTGGCGGCCGGAACCACAGCCCAAGTGTCTGTCCGTGCCGGCAAGCACGACCTGCGGCACCCATCCAGGCTCGAGCTGCGCTCGAGGAGGTGCAGCATGGCTAAGGCATACAAGGAAGGCGCCGGCTGGGCGTTTCGCCTGCGTGTCCATGGCCAGGACATCTACCAAAGCGGCTTTCGCAGCAAGAAGGCTGCGGAAGAGGCACGCGACAGCCGAAAGGTGGAGCTGAAACAAGCCGACAAGCAGGTAGGTTTCGGAGCCGCGCGGACGTCGGTGGCGCAGGCGCTCTGCGACTACGCGCTGGCCGAGTTGCCAAAGCACAAGGGGGCTGAGCAGGAGGCGCGTCGCATCAACCGCTATCTGCGCGCTGTGCAGCTGCCCTTGCTAAAAGTCGAGAAGCTCCAGGGCGAGCCCGGGTCGGTAAAGGCATCAATGCGGGGGCAGAAGCGCACGGAGCAAGCCGTGCATTTCAAGGTCGGGCTGGAGGATGTCGAGCAAGAGCGCGTGATTCCGGCGAGCCTTCGTGAGCACAGGGCTCGTCTTGAAGCAGAAGGCCTCGGCAGCGACACGCTGCGCAGCCTGCTGGCGCGAATCATGGTAGCGGACGTCAGTGCGCATCGGCTCCAACGATTTGTGGACGCCCTTGAGAAAGAAGGCTTCGGCATGTCGACCGTCCGCCTTGAAGTGGCCGTGCTGAGGCAGATGTTCAACCACTCACGGAAAATCTGGAAATGGACACAGCCTCATCAGAATCCCGCAAGTGGGCTGAAAATCGCGTCCGAGGACAATACGAGGAAGCGCATCCTGAGCGAGGAGGAATGGGTGCGAATCGCTCCCGTACTGGCGCGGTCCAAGAACCGGTGCGTGTTCCCTCTTGTCTGCCTCATGATTGAGACTGCGATGCGCAGCTCCGAGCCGCTGACCCGCCTGCGCTGGCAAGACATCGATTGGCAGGCGCGGGTGCTGGTCCTGCCTGATAGCAAAACAGGCAAGCGCGAGGTGCCGCTGAGCCCTGGAGCCGTCGATATCCTGCACGCAGTCCAGGCCATGGAACTCACAAGTGGACTTGAGGAGCCCGTGTTTCCGACGACCTACGAGACCCTCAAGAAGGCGTGGAAGACTGCCTGCACGGCAGCGGGCGTCAGCAACCTCCATTTGCACGACCTGCGCCATACCGCGGCGACGCGCTACGCCATCGAGTTTCAGGGCAATGCCTTCTTCATCAAGGCGGTAACTGGGCACAAGACGTCGGCGATGCTGGACCGCTACATCCACGTCAATGCGAGGCACGCCGCGGCCTACATGCATGGTGACGGGCTCGAGGCGAATGAGACGCCGGCTGGGCTGAACGCTGACCTGATGGCGGAGGTTTCCATCCAGGCACAGGCAATGGCCGCCGAGGCGAAGCAGGCAATTCGCGAGCGCGTGGCCAGGGAGCAGAGCTTGCGGCGCCAGGCGCAGGAGGCCAGGAAGGCTGGCCTTCCATGGCCCCCGGCTCCGCCGTTGGGCGAGGTGGGTCTGGGAAAGGGCGTGGGGCCTGACGTACCGTCTCCCTTGGCGGCGAGCGCGAATGTCATTCGTGTGGAGTTCAGGAAGGCTGCATGATGCTTCACAAGCAATTGCCAACCTTCGAGCTGAGGGTGGCGAGCTGGTTGATGAGGGCGAGGTTCATCGGCGACTACTCTGTCCAGCGCATCGAAGGTGAAGGCATGTTCGTGTACGCGCAGTTCCTTCACCATTGGGAGGGCGGCGGGCGTCGTGTGCGAGGGGCCGTCTGCCTGGGCCTGATTCGGATTCCCTTGCATCTGCAAAGTCAGGGGCGTTTCAAGCGGCTGCTGCAGATTTGCTGTCTGCTGGGAGGCAGTGCTGTCGTTCTGCGCATCGTCACCACCGAGACAGGCGAGTACTTTGACCTCCTGCGGCGGTGGGGATTTGTGCAGGTCTCCCCTGATGAATGGGGCTACTTCAAGGCCGACGGCGGTCCCTGGCCACTCGGGACGACCTTGGGTCCAGGCGGGGAGATTGAGTATCCGCCGCTGAAGGATTGGTATCCGCGGCGCAAGCGGACGCCGCCGCCCCCCAGCGACTAGCCTCCGCGAAAGGAGCGCCCTGAGGTTGGAAGGACTCGGGGCGCTCTCGTCCTTTTCCAAAGATCGCCCTTGTTTGCAGGGTGTTTTGAGGAAAGTGCGATAGGCCTTCATGCGTGGTCTGACGCGCTATACAAGGAATGAGCAAAGTCATTCCATCCTCCACGGCTCTCGCCGCCGAACTGCTGGACAAGGTCAGCGTCTGCAACCGGCTGAGCCTCTCTCTTCGAACCCTCGAGAACATGGTGCAGGAGGGCACATTTCCGCCACCTGTCCGCGTGGGTCGCAGGGTTTACTGGTCTGAAATCGCGGTCCGACGCTGGCAGCAGCGCCTTTTCGCAGCGCAGGAGTCCTGGCAGCCGCACTGAGCTGCCAATGCGCATCAGATGCAGGCGCACGTCGTGCGGCCTGCATCTGATGCGCGCGATCCAACGCTATACGAGCCATGGGCGCCGGTGCGGCGCAATGAAAAGTGACCAAGGACCAACGCATATGACCATTCAACTCGACCTCGTGGACGCCGATGCGCTCGAAGATGCCTTTGAGGAGGGGGCGATTCCGAGCGAACCCGCCACCGGATACCTCCCGCTCGGAACGGATGGCGACAAGGTCGTCGTTTTCTCTTGCCTGCACAAGGCGGTTGTGAAACTTCGGGCCGCCGACCTGAGCGAAATCGGCCTCAAGCTGAAACTCGGAGCAGGCTGGTACGACGCGCAACTTGCCTACCTCCAGCGCGCGCGCGCCGAGGCGGGCTTGCGCCTTCCCAAGCGGCAGGCTGGCCGCCTCGTCGTTGACCACATCCTCGAGGCGTGCCAGGTCGCAGGGCACTATGTCGCTGGCACTGAGCGCAGGACCGGCATCTGGCTCGAAGCTGACGGCTCACTTGTCATCAACAGCGATGTGCTCTGGCGTGGCGACGGCAGCGAGATGGTCCACGGCATCCATGGTCGGCACGTCTATCCGATGGGCAAGCCCATGGGCTTCGGCCCCTCGAGTGAGCTGGCCTCTCCTGAGGATGTGGAGCGCGTCCTGCAGGCTTTTCGGTCCTACGACTGGATGGTAGGCATGGCCCCTGAACTCGTGCTGGGCTGGCTCGGGGTCGCCGTGGCAGCCGGGGCGATGCGGCGGCGACCGCATCTGTTGATTACGGGGCCGGCAGGGTGTGGCAAGTCGACCTTGCTGCAGCAGCTCACCCATCTTCTCGGGCCGAACATCGAGGCGCTGACAGGTAGTCCTTCCTGGATGGGGCTCCACCAACTGGTCCATGACCGACCCACCCGAGCCATCGCAATCGATGAATTCGAGGCAGATGGCCAGAGTCGGCGATGCCAAGATGCCTTTGAGGCCGCGCGCGCCGCCTATTCCCTGCAGGAGTCGGATGTCGGCGTCGTGCGAGCGGCCCCCGGAGGTGATGTCCGGACGTACCGCTTGAGTTCACCATTTGTGGCGGCAGCCATCTCGCCAGGCCGGATGGAGCCCGCCGATCTGACCCGCTGGGTCATCCTCGAAGCGCGCAAGAGGCCTCACGATACTGGCGATGCAGGGGTGATGCTGCAACCGTCCGAAGCTGCGGGCGTCGGGGCGCGGCTGGCACGCCTGTTTGTCAGCCGCTGGGCGGTCTTCGCCGCGAGCCTAGAAGTGATTCGTCTCGCAATCCAAGCCCAAGGTGGTGACGCACGGATGGCCGACACCGTGGGGTATCTCCTCGCCAGCTACTGGGCGTTCACCAGTGACCGACCGGCAACGCAGCTTGACGCGGAATCCTTGGTTCGGCGCGCTGGCATTGCAGCGCGGTCGAAGAAGCAGGTGGTCCAGGACGAACAGGAGTGCCTTACTGCTCTGCTCACCCGGGTCGTGCCATTTGACCAGGCGATTGCTGGTGGAACGAAGCTCGCTATTGCTGAAGCGATTCGCTGTGTTACCCACAATCATGTTGGCAAGCGCGCCTTCGAGGCCCGTCTTGCGCAGTTCGGCCTTCGCGTATGCCAGTCGGACGGACGCTGGTTCCTGCTCGTGGCGAACTCTCCGAATCACTCCGAACTGAAGAGGTTGTTTGCTGGAACTAGGTGGGCTGCAGGTGGGTGGGCACTTGTACTGCGACGGCTACCGGGGGGCAAGGAGAGCACGCAGCGCCTCGGGCCCGGCCTACCAAGCTGCAAGGTTACGTCGTTCGAGCTTCCTGAGGAACTGCAGCCATCAAGGGAAGCCGCCGACGCGTGAATATTGAGGTGTGTGCGGGTGGCGGCCCTGGTCGTTACCTCGTTACCCTCGTTACCTCGCCGCGTCTGCATCCCGGATTGCGGCGCACTCGAACCGCTCCGTGTCGAGGTCCGCGTCACTCTGCTGCCTGCGCTCGGGTTGCTGTCTTCATGCGGTCAGCGCAATGCAATTGCGGTACAAGCTCCAGCGACTTGAAAGCCCACATTGGCGCCGAGCGCTCAAGCGTTCGAGAGATTCGACATCGAGTGACGATTCAAGGGTTCTTATCGTCATCAAGCCTTCGGAAGGCACCTCGAAGCTTCTGTCCGGCCCCTGGAGGAAATGATTGATCGGGACACGACAACCCCTCATAGTATGTGGCGCGCAACGACCGAGGCGGCGTAGCTGACACAGTGGTTGGCTGCCGTATCTGTTGAGCCGCCGACTGTTCGTATTGAGGTCGGAGCACACCCGCCAGTATTTGACGAGGCCAAGGTCATGAGTAGGCACCGCTTTGCATTCGGCCGAGGAGGCATTCCAGCAGCGCTCTGCCATCCTCACTCGAAAGGTACTCCGCAGGTGTGCGCCCACCGAGCGCTGGATGCGGCGCCGCGAGCCAAGTCCCAATCCAGCGCGCAGCGTCGAAGCGATCCGGGTTCCCCGACTGGCTGACGATAGTCTCGACCTGGCCTACCAAGCGAGCGACGGCCAGAACGCCCGCGGTCGCGATGAACGCATCTCCTTCTGGGTAGAGCTCCAGCCAAGCAGCTAGTTGCCCGGCCCCGATGTCTATGTCTTGGGCGAGCATATTCAGAAAATCTGGCGGGAGTCCTGCTGCGACCATTTCGTTCCACGTTGTGCGGTCCGCCGTCCAGAAGGCAACGTAACTGCGTGCGGGAGCGGACTGGCTGCTACCGGTCGATTGACCCCACCGCCTTTCCGTCATGCGCGCCTCCGTGAGCCGGTGGCACGCCAGATGTCTCTTGTCTCGAGTTCGATCATCGCAGGCATCATCTCGTCCTTGAGCTGCCGTGGACGGCTTCGAATCGAGCCATGAGCGCGAGGGCGTCTGCCAAGGCGTGATGCCTGCCCAGTCCGTATCGGGCTTCGGTGGCAATCCATGCCGCCTCGGCGGCTGCGATGCCGTCCGGGTCTTCGAGAAGATAGCCAACGTGGACGGGCTCTAGTTGCGGCACCAAGCCCGGATCGACAAGCTGCAAAAGCTCTTCCAGCAACTCGTAGTCGATGCTGTAGTCGTAGGCGATTGGGAGCGCTTCGGGCTCTTGGGCGCGCAACCAGGACGCTGTCATGTGTGCCATGTCGTGCAGCCTTGCTTCTGCGTGCGCCACGCGTCCAAACTGAGGCAACACCGTGGCTTGCAGGAAGCGATTCCTGCGTATGCCTGCTAGTCTGGCGAGACTTGGACGGTCGAGCTCAGCGTAGAACTCATCGTTCGGTGCGACCAGGCCGATGCTCAACAGCCGCGTCTCGCGGCGCGACTCGAAGAACTCGGTGTCCAGAAATAACATGCCTTCAAGGCGCAGAGGGCGACAGCGGACCGTGATAACAAGAGGGAGACCGCGCGCGCTCCGTCGGCGAATCGAAGGCCGCGTGCGCTAGCTGGAGTTTTTCCCTGAGCTCGGCCAGCACAGATGGCTCGCTGATGCCGAGTTCATGATGCGTATGAACCAGATTCTCGCGACACCATGAGGGGCAATTGAAATCATCGTCGTCAAGCGCCAGCCAAGCGCGTGGGCGACGCCTGCACACATCTTCGAAGACCTGAATGCCTCGAGCCTTGGTGGCAAACGCGTCCTCGTTCATTTCGCTGTGAAACGTCGCGCCAATCACGCGAGACCGCAGGCTGGGCGGCAACCGTTTTGCTGACTTGGCGCACGAGTACGCGCGTACCCAACTCGTCGAGAGAACGATCCTGGGTGTCGGATACGGTGCCAGTACTTGTTCGAGCAATCGAGCGTGCTCGAAGAGGGCGTGTCCTTCCGGCTTGATGTATGCGCCGCGCCGAGGCGTCCAATACACCTCCTCGTGGTGGAGCACGCCGTCAAAGTCGAGATACAGGAGCAACTCGCCGCGGCCACGGGGTGCCTTGATGACGGTGCTGGGGACAGGTCCCGATGCGTTCATAGGATTCACGGACGTATGGACAGGCGCCATGGCGATCAGACAGTGACGAGCAAGCCGGCGTCAAAGCTCCCGTTCTCGAAAGCGAGTGCCCGCGGATCGTCGGTGGCGCCCACCGCGCGAAGGTGGCCTCTTGGATTGGCGACTATTCGGCACCCGTGTGTCCTGTAGTCGCAGGAGTCATGGACATGACCGTGCAGCCACAGGTCAACTCGGCCGATGAGTTCCTCAGGCAAGTCCGATGCAAATGCCGCCGACAGCAGGTGCGTGCGATGTCTGGGATGTATCGAACCAGCGCTTGGCGCGTGGTGGGTGATGACCAGCGTCTTTCCATCGAACGGAGCTTCGAGCACTTCGCCTAGCCAACTCACTGTCGCTCTGTGCTGTGCGAGCGCATGCTCCGGTCGGAACAGTCCGTCGCCATAGCCGATGAGTCGGTGGTCGTTGAGTCGACGACCTGCTTCCCCCATAAGCAAGGTGCGCCAATCCTGCGCTCCTGACGGATAGTCGTAATTCGTCCAGAGCGTGCCGCCGAGGATTCGCAGGCCCGCCAGTTTCTGCAGCCGTGGCTCGGCCCAACGCTCGAACCGGGAAAACTCCGCCAAGCCGACTTGATCGTTGTCCAGCAAGACTATTGAGGTCCCTTGCGACATATCGCGGACACGCTTTCGCGTCGCAATCATTTCCACGTTGTAGAACTCGTGGTTTCCGAGAACGAAAAGGACCGGCGTAGGCCACTCACCAAACAAACGGATGACGTCCTCGGGGCGACCGATGTCGCCGGCCAGGACCAGAAGGTCCGCTTCCCGAACCAGCGGTATGCCGTGCCAAGCGGCCGGAACCCGTGAGGCGAGGAGTTCGAGGTGCAAGTCGGACACGACCTGAACACGGATCGCCGTTGCGTCGTCGCGAGAGATGCCGCAGGCGGTCACGAGCGTGGTCCTCCAATACGCTTCTCTAGCTCAGCCAGTACTTTTGCGAGTTCGACATCGGAGTCGTCGTAGGGAGGAACAAACGGCGCAATCTCGATCCAATTCGCCTGTTGGCCCGGATGCACGTAGGCGGAAAGATCGTCGACCAGGAACACGTTGTCGATGTGGGCGCCTGGGATGAGCGTCAGGTCTTTCGTGTCGCCATTCCAGCGCACGTACGAGAGTTCAGGAAACCAAGAGGGCACAGTCCCCTCGGTCGCCAAGCGTTGGGCGATCTTGCGAAACGTTGGCTCATTCACGGCAGTGAACACGACGACGCGGCTGAACATCTCGTGGCAACGCTCGAGGAATTCAAACAAGCCGGGCCTCGGGAACTGGCTCACGGCGGTCGAAATGAGTGTGCCCTCAAGGTCGAGCGCGAGAACAAGTTGGCTCGATAGAGTCGTGGTTTGTTGGGGCTCCAAGGATTTCATTGGGTGATCCTATGGTGCAAAACCAGACTTGCCTAATCGCACATTTTCGATATACGCCAAGGCGCGCGGGGTCTTTTGGGGCGCTCGCGGCGCCTCCCGTGTAGCCCAAGCCAATAGGCGCGAAGTACGGTTAGCGACTTGCCATGGCGATGCCGGCCAGGGTGAGCTCCGACCGAATAGCTACCATGCGCTTGAGGTCCGGATACCAGGTGACGAGGAATGGAAGACATGTACGACGGCGACCTGACTGCCATTGAACGGTACAACGCGAGAGCCAGCGAGAAGTACCGCCTGCATCCCGAAATGGGGCCGTGCCCGCACGAGGGGAACATTGACACGGCACCGGTTGTCCTGCTCTTGGCAAACCCAGGGCACGACGCCACTTCCACGCTTGACGACCACCACTTTCGGATTGACGGTTGGCCGCTTGCAGGGCTCCATCAGAACGCTCCTGTGGGAATGAGTGGGTGGTGGCGGCCTCGCCTCCGCTCGTTGTGTCAGCGATATGGCGAGCAGTTCATCTCCCAAAACGTTGCCGCCTTGCAGATCAATCCGTGGGCAAGCGCAAAGTACGATGAAAACCTGAGACTGCCCAGCCGCAGCGTCCTGCTCGGTCTCGCCGAGGCTGCCGCAGGGCGTGGGGCAGCCCTCATCATGATCCGCGCATCAAAGGCATGGCTGGAGAGCGGCGTACTGCGCCAATACGAACACATCTACAGGACGAATTCCGCGCTGTCATCGTACGTGTCCGAGGGGAATCTCAGCCCGGAGGCTTGGGCGTACATCAACGAAAAGCTCGCTGCGGTTGCCTGGACTATAGATTCGAGCTCGTTGAAGCAATGGGCTGGCTATTCAACCTGTTGAATGTTGCGCGGGAAAGTGCCCCGCGTGTAGGCGCTCGCGCACCACGTCGACAAGACTTGCAACCGGCCCAGGCGCCGGCCCGATGGTCGGCAGAAACGGCTCGAGCGTTACGCTCAATTCAAGCTGTTCGGCGACCAATTCATACACCCGCATTGGAATGTCAGTGTCGCCCATGAGAAGCCGCGCCATCGACTGCCGCGACACGCACGCTCGGAATGCGATGACTCCCGCGTCCCACCGCGACCGGCGTAAGGCCGCACGAAGCTGTTGGGCAAGGTGTCTATTGCGGAAAGGCATTCCGACATCGTAGCCCTCGGTGTCGAGGTCTGCAGCAGGCAGCCGACAGAACTTCCCTCACTCGCGAATGCCGCTGCCTCCCTAGAGAATCGCGCCTTGGTCACTTGGCAACTTAGTCTATTGCATCTGCGGCTTCTGTGAACTTCAGCACGGATGGGCTCCCTGTTTTTGGTGCGGCGAGTATGCGCAAGGAACCATCGATTGTGATGTGGGATATGCCACGTCCTGACCTTTAAAAAGGACAGGCTTCAGCCGATAAGAAGCTGGCAATCGCGCTGCGCGCGTGCGGTTAGCAGAGTCCCGAAATATGCGCAATCAACGCGTGCTGCTTTGAATGAACAACCGCGCTTGGCGCGGGTTGGTGGGGCTGCATAGACTGCGCTCCATTCGAAACGGAGGAGTCGAAGTGAGCGAAGAAGCGGCCGGCGATGCCCGGCTTTTTGAGAGCGTGTCGCGCAGCTTTACGGAGGGATTGCGCGGCGCAATGCGAGTGGCGGGGTTACCGGAAGAAGGTGAGCTTCAACCGAAGACCACGTCGGACCTCGCTGAAGAGGCCCAGGTCAGTCGCTCGACATTGTCGAAGTTCATGGCCGGCGGCTCGGGTGACCCGCCGGCAAACCCAACGCTGGACGTCCTATGCAGGTTAGCCGACACCTTGGGCGTTCCGCCCGCGTTTCTTCTGATGCGACCCAAGGATTGGGCCAGCCTTGCAACGGGAACGATGACGTTTCTCAAGGCTTTGCGCGCCTCTGATTTTGTGTCCATGGTCGAAGAACTGCCGAGTATGCGTTTGAACAGCCCACACGACGTGGCCCAAGCTGCCCTCAAGCTCGGCGAGGTCCTCAACACCGTCGAGAACGACCAGGACGGCCGGGTCTCGACCGAGATTCGAGCGTTCCGGCGCGCGGTTAGAGCCTCAACTGCGACAGTGGCTGCCGCCATCCCTTTTCGCTCTGTCGACGGCGTATCCAAGGAACATCTCTCGGTGCTGCTGACCTTGTGCGGCATCGTTGGAACTACTACTGCACGGAACTAACCATGAACTACACCACCGCAACTCTCAAAGAAATCCTGGCCGCTGGCGACAAAGAGGACCTGGATGTCTTGGTCGACTACATCACCGACTCGGGGCAAGGCCGGGTCTCCCTCGATAAGTCGACCTGCACATCTCTAGTCGGCGCCAAGGCACGGCCGAACTACACCGTCGTTGAGCGCCACACCATCGAGGACGAGCTTCGCAAGTTCGGTGGCAACAGCGTGGCCAACGTCATGCGCAGTGTTCGCGACTTCCTGGGTGGCCTGGGCTCGAACGCCCCGGCGACCGTGACCTATGACGAAATCGTGCGGGACGTGGCTGAGCACCTCAAGGTCAAGTTCGACAAGTACGCCGGCACGCCGCAAGTGGAAGAGGGCATCCTGAAGGCGCTTCTTGTCGCGTCCTTCGAGAAGATGGCAGAGGGGGACCGTGCCAACCTGTTGGGCGAACTCGGAGTCGTTGATGCGCTCGACGTCGCAAAGCGCGGAGCGGCGGCGGCGACTGCGGGGGCCGCCGCTGCGTTCGGCGCGACCCAGGCTGCCGCATTGCTGTCGGCGTTCGCCTTCAGCCGCACTGGGGGGTATTTCATGGCGCGATCTGTCGCGGCTGCGTCAGCTCAGGCGCTTCTGGGCCGGAGCATGTTCATGGGCACCACAGCGCTCCTAGCTCGGCCGATTGCCGCGCTGGCCGGCCCCATCGGGTGGGCCGTCACCGGTGCGTGGGCGTTGGCCGACATGGCAAGCCCCGCTTACCGCGTCACCGTTCCCTGCGTTGTCCAAGTGGCGTACATGCGCCGCAAGGCAGAGATGAATGCCTAGACCGTCGTGCCAGCGGCGCCCTCAGACACTCCGCCGGATAACGACCCTGATGCCCCAGCCAATTTGTTCAAGGAGACAGCAGTGCTCATTCCCAGTCCGACCGAATACCTCAAGACTCACATCGTCGCGTTTCTCGCGGGCGCAGTGACTGTGGTCGCCGCGCACTTATACGCAAAGTTTGCTTCCAGCAGGGATGACTGAGGCCTGCGAGAGAACCGTTTGTGCGTGGCGGACTACCGGTGGGCTGAGGCCCGGGAGCCTTCCACCAGTCCGAGTCAGGCAACCAGGAAAGAGGACTCACAGGACACCTGTGTAAATCGATATTTAACAAATAGTTACAATTTAATGTAACTCGTACTTTCAGAAGGTACGAGCGCGCGCTTGGCTTGTCATTTTCGAATGGAGGCCACCTTTTATTTAACCGATGGTGCCTATGTCCGAAGAGAAGAAGAATCCGTATGACTATGTCAGCGGCTCGCGTGTAGCGGTCGACCTCGAAAACACCCAGATCAACAAGTTCCACACCAAGGGCGGAACTGGTTTCGCCGCGGAGGAAGCCAACACCATGGCGGACCGCGCGCGCGGCATGAAGGTGGAGCAAAGCGGCACGGACAACACGCTGAATGGGGCGGACCGAGTCAGCAACGGCGTCCCGATTCAGACCAAGTACTTCGAGAACGCTGGGCGGACGGTCAACAGCGCCTTCGGTGACGACGGCCTCTACCGTTACGGCAAGCAACTGCTCGAGGTGCCGGCTGACCAGTATGAGGACAGCCTCCAGCTGATGCGCGAGAAGATCGCGGCCGGCAAGGTGCCCGGCGTGGACGACCCGGCGCTCGCAGAGAGCATCGTCAAAAAGGGCGATGTCACTTACAAGCAAGCCCGCAACATCGCTCGTGCCGGCAACATTGACAGCCTGGCATTCGATGCCAAGCAGCAGGCTGTCACGACGAGCTACGCCTTTGCAATCTCGTTTGCGATCAACTTCGCCAAGGCTCGTTGGGACGGGAAGCCCTACAAGGAGGCCGTCAAGGAATCGGTGACCATGGGCTTCCTCTCGGGCGCCGCATCGTTCATCACCGGCGTGGCCACGTCCCAACTGCTTCGAACGCATGCTGCTGCAGCGTGGGTGCCTGTCGCACGCGCTGGCGTGAAAGTGGCGGCCGGCACGGGCCTTGGTAGGGCTGCAATCAACAACCTGGCGGCCTACTCCACCGGCAAGGCCATCTACGGTGCAGCGGCGCAGAACCACGTAGCCAAGCTGCTGCGAACCAACGTCGCTACCAGCGTCGTGACGACAGCCGTCATCTCCGCGCCGGACCTGTATCGCGCGGCGTTCAAGCGAAACGTCTCCTGGGCCCAGTTCAGCAAGAACCTCCTGGTTAACGGGGCTGGTGTGGCCGGGGGCGCCGGCGGCTGGATGGCGGGCGCTGCAGCGGGAGCCGCAGTCGGATCGGCCTTGCCGGTTGTAGGCACCGTCGCGGGTGGCTTTGTGGGGGCAATCATGGGCTCGCTGGCCGGAGGCACGGCGGCGACCAAGGCCTCGAAGCTCCTGATGGACGGGCTCATCGTCGACGATGCCAAGGAAATGCTCGAGATGCTTCCGGACCTGCTTGAGCCGCTGGCAACCGACTATCTGCTTTCGCAGGCGGAGGCGGACGAGTTTTCCGGGGCCGTTCGCAAGAAGTTGACGCCAGATTTCCTGCGCGAGATGTACAAGAGCACGACCCGAGCGGCGTTCGTCTATGCGCAGTTCGAAGCAGACTGCCAGGCAGTGATTGCCAAGCGCGAACGCATTGAAGTGCCCAAAGCTGCGGACGTGCAAGAGGCCTTGACGGAAGCGCAAGAGGCCGCGCTTGCTGCCGAAGAGCAGGAGGCCCGGGCCGCCCAGGCAGACCCGGCGCCAGATGTTCCAAACTCCCACCTCACCGCGGTCCAGTTGATGCAGCGCAGGCGAGCACAGGCAGCCACGCAGCAGACGGAGGAAGCCGCGGCGCCGGCAGCCGAAGAGGCCGATCCCGCGGCCCAGCCTGGACCTGTCGCGGCCGAGGCGCCGCAAGAAAAACTGTTCGACCTCCGAGGTATGTTCGACAAAGTTAACTTGGAAATGCGGGCTCGCCGTCAGGGCAACAATACGGCGCTCTGACGACGGTCGCTCCAGCCGTCGTCGACGATGGTGGGAAAACAAGAAAGCGGCTTGAGCCTGCGGGGGTGCTCGGTCGGTGGCCGGGCGGCTGCCGTACAGTCGGGCACCTAACGAGGGATATGCGATGAAGCGAGGAGTTGCTCTTGTCTTGCTGGCGTGCTGGGCCGGGATGGCTTCCTCGCAGCAAATGTCGATCTTTAAGTGCGGGAACGAATACTCGAACGTTCCTGACGGCGACGCGGCGCGCGCAGACATGCTCATAGCACGGGGCTGCGTGCGAGCCGGCATGACCACCGACGTGGTCGCAGGCCCCGCGCCCGCTGTCGAATTCCCGGACTCAGCCTCCCGCTCCGCCTACCTTCGGTGGTCAGCAGCCATGGCGGACCGCTTGCGCAACGTCATGCCTGACGCGCCGACTCGGCGGGAGTTTGTCCAGACGGTTTGGTTTGAGAGCAAGCGGCAGGGCCTCGACCCTACGATTGCCTTGGCGCTCATCGAACAGACCTCGAACTTCAGGCGGTTCTTCATGAGCGACACTAACTCGCGCGGATACATGGCTGTCCCTGCCGAGTGGGCCAAGCGAATCGGGGATGGAGATGTGGCGAAGCTGTTCCACCTGCAGACCAACCTGCGATTCGGAACGGTGGTCCTCAGTCGCTACGCCAGCGACGCGAACGGCGACATGCACGTGGCGCTGGGCCGGTACCTGGCTGAGAGCAAGGGCATCCCCGCGAAGGACCCGCGGGTTTCAAACATGGTCGCCAGGCTCTTCGCGCTCCACGCCGAGAACTGGAAGTACGTCGAGTAGCTGGCGCATCAAGCGCCCGGCACAGCAGCGGCCGCCGGCGGGCCTAACAACATCCCTTGCTCGCGCATGACAGCGCCCCATTTCTTCCAGGAGAAGGCTCGGCTGGGGTGTCCGATGAACAGGATGTCCAGCTGCTGGCTGGCGATGCGCAGGGAGACCGCGACGGGGACGGCCTTCCTTCCCACCACAGGCAGGCTCAGCTTCTCGAGCAGCTCGACCTCGGGATGGTCTTTGAGCACGCTGAGCAGCGCTCGAACTTTGACTTTCTCGTGCCCATAGGCGATGCAGTGCGTCGCGCCGACGGCGGGCACTAACTTCAGGAACGCTCGCCAGCCGTCTTGGTAGTGCTCGTAGGTTGGTCGATGCGAAAGCTCCCCGAGGAGCTTGGGCGCAAGGTTGTGATAGATCACCTCGGTCCAGAGCTTTTCTCGCTCCCCGCGGTTCGGCTTGACCTTCTGGAAAACCGCGCGTTCGAAGTTGCGAACGTAGCGCGACTTGAACTTTGCCTCAATGCCGTGCGTGAGGTGGCGCTTGCGTAGGCTGTCCGGGGCCTCAATGCGTGCGCGGTCCTTTTCGAGGCCAGCTGCGGTCTTGTAGAGGTAGATGCTCTCGCCCAGGATGATCGTCCGGCAGGCGCTCGCGCTGAAGCCGCTCCCTACCCATGGGAACCATCCAAGCCTCAGGTCTTTGAAGACGGGGTCGAACGAGTAGTCGAGGTAGCCCTTGAACGGGTCGGGTGCAAGCGCACTTGCGAGGGGCGCATTAGGAGGAGGGGAAGGCGCTGTCAGCATTGTCTGAGGGTACTGTGAACTACAACGCAGTCCTCGACGCGCTCGCCTCGAGAGTAAATTACTTCACCGTTGTCGCGCTTGCGCACGAAAGCGACTGCACGACAAGCTGCGGCTTGCTGCGGCCACTATCTGCGCGGGGGCCGGAGGTCGGCGCAGGCCTGCCGCGCCGCGCGCAGTTCCTCCATCGTCGGCCGCGTGCCGAGGCGAAGCCCGTGATCCAGTTGGCATTGGCCATACCTCTTGGCTGCCTCCGCGTGATCCGATGCAGCCTGGATTTCCGCGCGCTGCCGTTGCTTTCGCTCCTCGTCTTGCGGTGAGACGGGCTCGGGCGGGTATGGGTCCGTCGCGATGCCGTGGGCGTTTTTCCAGACGTCCAACTCCTGCTTGTCGGCGAGGAAGACATATCGTCCGTAGCTGCCAATGGCGTTGCCTTCCTCGCTCGAGATGACCGAGCCATCGGGGCCCATGACGGAGAGAATGCTTGCGCCGTTGAGCACCCGTTGCATTTGGGCGGCTGCGTATTCATGAAAGGCCTTGCGCGACATCGGCGGCAGCATGTAGGGCTCATCCAGCACCTGCAACACGGTGCCGCCCGTCAACAACACGCCCAGCATGTTCTCCTCGGTTGCAGCGACATAGGCGCCGAGGAGGTCCCCGTCACGCTTGCGTCGGGCCGCTCTGTACGCCTCGAAGACGGCCTTGAACTGCGAACTGGAGGGGTCCGTGCTGTGCAGCTTGTTCCGACGCGCGGTGAATTCGGCCAGCACTTCCTTCGATCTTTTCTGTCGCTCCGCCTCGGCCTGCCGATCCGCCTCTATCTGCGCAGGACTGCGGCGGTCCGCTCCGCACATCGACATGCAGTAGTTCGAGTAGTTGCCGCTGCACTGGTAAGGGCAGAACGCATTCACGGGCTCCATGTGGGACCCGAATGCGACACCCGCGAGCGCAGCAAGCCGCGCAAGGCTTAACGAAGGACGTTTGCGCATGATGCTCCCCGACCCGTCGCCACATAGGCGCGGCGCGCGACAGGATCGCTGGGTGCTGCTGGAGCGTCAATCCACTTTCTGGAGGATGCAATTTCGTCCGGCGTCGCGCAGCACACAGCACAGCAGGTCGCGCTGCCGGACGTATTTGCTAACTGAAGGGGCGAAGCAGCTCCAAGGCATCCAGCCGCCATTGAATCTGGGGCCCATTCCTTTGGGGCAGTGGATGGCGGTATGCCCAAGCGCCCCGCGGATGGTTAAGTCCAACTGCCTTTCCGTTCAACGCATCAACTGCGTTGGTTGCCAGGTCCTTCAAAGGGCGACCGACACCCCAAGCGGCGACGATTGGCGCGCCTGGCTTCCGAGCCAGCGCGCCGGCCAGCTCAGCCTTCCTCGTCGTCGAAAAGATTGAGTGCCCGTTGTGGCCCTCATGTGCTTTGAAGCCTTTCAGTTGCTCGTAGAAGCTCGAGCTTCTCGGGTTTCGCAGGTCTGAAAGGTTCAGCACTCGAACCCGTTGCCAGCCAAGCATACCCATCAGGCGCATCAGCTGAAACTGGGTCCTGTCCGGTCTCGTGGCCACCAGCCGAGCCTCATGCTTGGGCGCTGATTCCGTGCCAAGCAGCGGCTTGGAGTCGCCGGGGTTCATCATCACGAACACCGCATTGCAGGGCTGGTCGCCAACGGCCGTTCGATGAATCTCCAGGATGTCCCGGCAAAGGTACGACTTGCCCAGGGCTTCGCCTGGGTACGCGTAAAAGCGGCCCAGTACTTGGTACCTCTCGTCCAGGTCGTGTTGGCCGAGGTGCAGTTCCGAAGGGTCGACGTTCGCGCGCGTCGAACTTTGCATTGCGAGCGCCTACACCGGTGCGACGAAAGTTGCCAGCTTGGCTTCTCGATGAGTACGCGGCGGTAGCGGGTGGCCGTCGACGAGCTCGCCTCGGCTGACCCATGGCACGCCGTAGGGCTGCAGTCGCTGCAGCAACGTATCACGAGCCTGCGCCAGGTACGCCCGTTCGGAAATCGAGGTCCCCCAAGCGGCCCACAGGGTACCTTCCAGGTTTCCGGCTACCAGAGCCTCGATGTTGTCGAGGTTGTTCTCAAAGGCGACCCGGTCTACCTGCTCGGGCAACTCGTTTACCTCTGCCGCGCGCACCGGATAAAGGTTGACCAGGATGAACCCGTCGTAGCCACTGGCCTGCGCAGCTTCCTGTACTGCTGCCAGGTCAGGGTCTGCGTGTTCACCGGCGGCCAGCGGCGGCATGTGCCCGAAGGCAATCAAGGTGCGGCGACCAGCTTTACCGAGCGCGTAGCGCCACGTGTCGTTCTTGTCGCTGTGATAGACGTCGTACATGTCAGGAGTTCGCTCTCGCTCGGGTTAAAGCGGCGAGGCCGCCTCGGTTCCCGCCGAGCACAGCATATCGTCCTCCCTCGACATACGAAATCGCCGTCGCGATTTTTGCGCGCCTCCGCGGTGAGCGCTTCGATGAACCCATAGCCCAGATTAAAGTCGTAACCACCTCGAGGTCTGCGGCTTTGGGGGGCTGGCAGTAGATCGCTGGTGAGCAAGCAGGGGTTAGGCAGGAAGTGCGTCCATGGGATAGCTGTGCTAAAGCTATCTTCGCTTTATCCTTTATGCAGCTATCCGTCGAATAGCATTAGCTATCCGGAG
Source organism: Variovorax sp. Sphag1AA (assembly GCF_014192575.1). Lineage (GTDB taxonomy): Bacteria > Pseudomonadota > Gammaproteobacteria > Burkholderiales > Burkholderiaceae_C > Variovorax. Next base: position 35,812 of record NZ_JACHYC010000014.1, read on the forward strand.
AATGGCTGAACTTCAGCTGGCAACGCCGTGGACGATGGTCTGGAAGGGCCACAAGGTGAGGAACCATGGGTGGAGCGGAAGCACGGGTCCCCCCTTCTTCGTCAAGCCGTCAACGCATTGATGTCCGACGCCATCGCAACGGGCGAGGGCCGGGCGGCATTGGCGAGGGGATGCGCAATTGGCACGAGCTTCGTCACTACATCTGTCCTAAGCTTGCCCAATGTCCAAGTTGAGCGTGGCGATGTCGGATGCTATGAAGTCTCATGATGCAGTTTCCGCCCGACCGGCTTGCGACGACGGCGGAGACACCGCCGCCGAAGGAGCCCAAGGCGAGGGTGACTGGTGCCACGAAGGCCCCGCCTGAAGAGCCGTCGCTTTTTTGAGGGCTGCGATTTCGATTGCTCGCATCGTTGCCACGCTCTTTCGGCAATTGCAGCAGCTAGGGATGGCGTTGCGCGCTTTCGTTGAACCTGAGGAGAATCATGGCCATGGAAACGACACTGACCTCGAGAGGCCGGATCACGTTGCCCAAGGCGCTGCGCAAAAGCCTGGGGCTGACGACCGGCGCAAAGCTGAGCTTCTCCCAGCTCAGCGATGGCACGGTTGTCATGCGCGTCAAACGTAGGAAGCTGGCTGATCTTGCGGGCATTCTTACTCGGCCTGGTCAGCCCAAGGTCTCCGTTGAGGACCTGCGCCGCTGAACGGGAGCTCACGACCGCGAAGAGGACTCCGCAGACGACGGTGGAGACGTTGAGGCCATAGGCCCCTGGTGAATACTCACCTTTTATCCGGTGCCGTGCACTGCGCGGAATCGTGGCTGCAGGGAGAACGCGATGGCCTGCGTATGAAGGCTAATTTAGGCAAGCTCGGCGGCATTGACCGGTGAAGTTGCCGTGGGTCTCGCTGTTGGTTGGCTTCACGAGCCTCGAGCGAGGGGCAACGTGATTCAACCTGATAACTCGTATTATCAGGTTGAAATTAATGCCTCAAAACAGGGCGTTGTGGGTTGTGGGAAGGTCTTGCAGCGGGATTCGAGTTCGCATCAAGCAGCAAACACGGCCACCGTCGGCATCGAGAACCATCACTCGTGGCTGTTTGACTTCACTCATGCTTCGTCAATTGCTCGACCCCTGACCAGCCCCTCACGGAGTCGAAAGCGTCCAGAGGGTCTCGCGCCCGCGCTCGCGCTATGCCGGATGTGACTGAGCGCAATCGCTCGTTGCTGCTGAGCCGCGGCAGTCGATCCAGCTTGCCGTGTAGCGGTGGCGCCCCGCGCGGTCGTGTTGTGCGTATTCTTTGAGCAATCCCCGGCAGTTCTGGATACTGCGTCGACCGTTCGACATTCCCCTGAAGAATTTGCGACCGATTCGGGTTGTAGATATTCGGAAGTTCTGCGTTCTCCGAGGAATGGCCGCGAAATCCGCGGCAACGAGCGCGTCAATGGTTGGCGGTGGTATCCGAAACTGCCAGGGTTTGCCTAAAAATCAGGCAGTCCAACCCGTTGAAGCTGTGGCAGCGTCACGCCCCTCGTCTTATTGCAATAGTAGCTTTGAGTCGGTTCAAACTCGGGGCATTCGCCCGATTGACCGTGTTCGGGTGAGTTAACCACTTAGTCTGCGCGCTGACATGGAAAACGAAGCTTCTATTCAACCGGCCGAGCCCTCGTCGCATATCTCTGGGATGACCGGCGGAGAGCTTTGGGCGCTTCGTGAACGGCTGGAGGCCGAATCGGCGTCACTGCTCGGGCATATGCTGTTCGGCCTTTCCCGAATCGAGGTGAACCTCGGGTTGGCCCTGGTCTGGGTGAATGACGGCCGTGAGCTCGAGGACCTGACGAAGAAGATAGCAGTCCTGAATCTAAACGAGAAGCTGGCCCGCCTCGAACGAGAGGTGGCTACCAAACATCCGCCGGGATCAAGGCGACGCGCAGCCTATGACGCCTGGATCGCGAGAATGCACAAGGTCCGAGCGCAGAGAAATCAGATGGTTCATGGCCGATGGGGTGTCGAGCCGCGCCAGAATGTGGTCGTCAACATCGTCGGCCTGCCTACTGGAGATCAGCAAGTCGTCGAGTACACCATTGCCGAGCTCGCGGCAGTCAACGAAGAGCTGAAGGCGCTGGACCTCGAGTTGCGCGGACTGCGCGAACGTTGGCCTGTCTAGCTACTCCCTTGGGGTGCGTCTGGCCGCCTCGAATGGGATGCAGATAGCAGCTGCAATGGAGACGTCGGTGATGCTGCACGGAGCCGACAGAGGACATCCGGGCCGGCGGTAGCAAGCCATTGGAAAGGGGGCGCTCGGCGCCGTCGATTTTGTATGCCCTGCGAGCGATTTCCAAGCAGCAGGGAAGCCGCGCGCTCGGATTCTTGCGAGGAGCCCCGGAGACGGCACATCGAGAGGCACCAACGGAACTTGCCGGCGATGAATCCGGGAGGATGGGTTTCCGCTCGGGCTGCTTCGGCACACTCTTCAGCCTTGTCCAAAATGGAGAAGCGCCGACCGTCGGACAGCGCCGCCCGCCGCCGCTTGCTTCGCGAGGGGTGGGAATTGCCGCTTTGGTCGTAGCGCCGGGAAGGTGCGATGGATTACGCCGTGGTGGCGTCGCGCACTCCTTTTAGTTGCCATTCCAGCCGGCTTGAAAGACTCCTTCGGCGGCGAATTGCGGCCACTCCGGAGAGGCAGCTCGATCCCGCGGTGTTGAACGCGTGCGAGAGTGCAGCGAGGCTGCACGCCAACATGCGCCAAGAGGATCGGGAAAGCGACGAACCCGAGTACTGATGACATCCAGCTTGTCCGCTTCGAGGTGGCGCCAACCTCGCTCAATTTCGAGGGCTCCCCAGCGTCGGACTGCAACGCACGGCGGCGACTGCGCGAGGGCGATGTTTTTCGCTGCAGCTGATGCCGACAGCGGCGAACCGCCTAAGACGCGGAGACTTCGCGCACTCCTTTCAGTCGCCACGTGAGCCGCCTTTCCAGACAAGTTCGGCGGCAGCTTGGGAGACTGTTTCGGCGGTTGCCCGATAGCACCTGCGGCGTCGCCTTTCGCTGCAGATTGCCGCGAGACAAGAAATCAGGATGTGGCGACGCGAACGTGCAAACAGTAGTGCACTTCCCCAATTCAGGGGGCTCCGGGTGCTGGTTCGAAGAGGCCTCGCAAAGTCGGACAATGAGACTACCCTGCGAGGTCTCCCGTAAAGTCGGACAGCCCGACCACCCTGCATGACTCTACTCTAACGTCGGACAGCTCCACTACCCTAAGCGCAACCAAGTAATGTCGGATGGCTCGACCACCCTATCAGGGATGTCCTTGGCCTGTTGTCGCGCCCAATGAACCGTCCGTGAAATCAGTACGCTAACCTGAGTTTGCTTGCTTCGGTGATAAGGACCTTCGTGCTGGGTGCCGAGATGCGGTTGTCGCCCGCTTCCACGACGAAGAGATGCTCTGCATCTTTGGCCACATCCACCTCGCCGGACTCGACCCGAACGCGGCACTTCGTGCGGATGACTTTTGCCTGGAGGCGCGATTGGGTGTTGAGCGTCCGCTTCGATGCATCTTGCGGCACAACCGTCGGCTGGGGCCCTTGGACTCAAATCGCGCATGGATTGCGCATGCCTGACAGTTCGCATTGAGAAGTGCGTGGCAGCGCCTTTGAGGGGAGTCGTTTCAGGCGGGGACGCCTCTTCTGATGCAAGCGTACGCCCGCGTCCCTGAGGGAAGGAGCGGTCAAGGGCCCTGCGCGACATCGACATGTTCGTGGGAGCGTGCCGCGGTGGTAAGGGAAACGCCGCGGGCCGTCATCATCGCCGCTCCTAAGCATCTGGTCTCCCCGCGCTCCGCGACGCTTGGACCCCAAGCAGATCGAGGGGGAACCGCCTGCGGTGCGCATCGAGGACTGGGCAATGAACAGGTCCCTCACGCACAAATCATGGTCGCGCTTTGTACGCGGCAAGCGCCGCGGGATTAGCCGCCGCATACACAGGGCCGGTGCCAGCGGCGAGCGGTTGTTGGATATGGGCGAACACGGCGGCGTCTGTTGCAAGCGCATCGAACAGCCTGCCAGCGAACCCGCCTTTGTAAACAGCGGCGGTCTTGGGGCACATCCAGCCAAGCACCTCCAGCGCCTCAGCTCGGCGGCTAGTCAACCGGTTCAAAACCTCTGTCCAGTGCTGGTTGACGCTGCTGCGAAACCAACCCTCCGTCCACACCGGCTTGCAATGTGACAGGCGATTACGCCAAGCGCGCACGTCCTTCACGACGGCTACGGCCGCCTTCTGGTTGGCGCGATGTTTCCAATGGAACTTGGCCGTCGGATGGTGCGGAAAGACGTCCAGAAAGGTTCGAACCTCCACCTTCGGCGTCGGCAATTGCGCATCGAGGATGTTAGGCCATACGCCAAACGGTAGGCTCGCGATCACTCTATCCGGCGAGGGCAAGGTGGAAAGCCGAATCTTATTCTTGTCGCAGAGCACAGCTTCGACCTTGGCAAACGTCTCGCCCTGGAGCTGTCGAGACCCTTGGAGGTAGTCGTACCAGGCAAAGGAATCGACGGCTGGCCCCGGCGTTTCTGTGTCCTGACGCGACATCGTGACGTGCACTCGGTTGCGTAAGACCACCTCAAATGTATGGATCAGCGCTTGGAGCGCTACAGTCATAGACTGTGCCCAGAGGACGGCGCCGCTGGTTTCTTCCGGGGTCTGGGTTCGGAACACCCTCTTGTAGACACCCATGCGCGGGGCAGAAAGGGTGTCAAGGAAGGTTGGATATGGCATTTGACCTGCACCTTGATGGATTGCTATACTTGATACATACACGGCAGGAAAGCCGCTCCCAGACCTAGCTTTGCGGCTAGGTACAGCCAAGCCCCGCGAGGAGCCCAAATTGGTGATGCCCCTGCTGTATCAGAGCCTGCGCCACCCCCTGGGTGGCGTTGTGCTTTCTGGGCATGCACTCCTTACCTGCGTGCCCCTTTGGCCGTCAAGGGGCCGGCCTAGCTCAGGTCGGCACGCTCCAGTTTGTAAAAACGCAGGCCAGAAGAGCCAATCCATACATCCCGGGGCTCCAACATTCGCCCGCGCTTGCGGCTCTCCTTGAAAAGGTGTTGCAGCCGCGTTGAGGTCTACGTCTCTAAAGTTCCAGGCGGTCATGATATCTCCGCCATCGGCTGGAGTTTCCTCTTGCGCGGCAACAGGTCCGCTTGTCCATGGGTGCATTTATACACGATAATTTCCGAAGAGGAAACTAACTTCATCGAAGGAAATCATGGAACCCATTGAGCGGCCGAAGGCGATGTTTAGGTTGCGCACCGCTTTTGGCTGGGACGCCGCATACGTGGCCAAGCTGGTAGATGTCACGCCCCGAACCGTGGGTCTATGGGAGACCGGTGCACAAGCCATCCCGGACGCACGATGGAGACTGTTTATCCACGAGGTTCGACGGGAACTTGCCGAGGCCGAGAAATCAGGGTGCAACATGGTCATCGTGCTGGCAGACGACGGCCTAAGCCCTATCGACGCGGTCTCGGACCGCAACTACGTTAGCTTTGAACTCGATGGCGACGTTGGGTTCATTGCTTCGTTCGCCACGGACCGCATCACTAAGCAGCCCACGATCCACCAACAAAGATTCCGACGCTCAGTAAATGAGCATGTCGTTCAGGCTGCAGAAGCCTGGGAAGCCGCCCGCGTAGCGACGGCACATGGGCCGGATGCGGCGATGCTTGCAACCCTTCGCTGGATGACGCGCCAAATGCTGACGGCAGAGAGGGCGAATCCTGACCTGCGTGTGCTCAAGGATGCGGTCAATGCCGCAACTCGGGAAGTCGACGCAGCCATCAACGGACCGCGTGACATCTTGATCGCGAAACTCGCGGAGCAGGACCGAGCCATCCTTGCGCTCATGGAGGAAATCGAGCGTTCACGAATGCACTAGCGACTTCTTGCCGCGTTCCGAGCGTTGGGAGCAGGATTCGTCGGGAGACGCCGCAGGTTCGGATGGACCTGGGTCTCTGGTGTATTGCCTTGCGGTATGGTTGGAAATTCGGAACTTTCGTCCGTATGACCGCACTTCGGAGCGGAATCGACGAGGCGAGGTATGCACCCTGATCCCAGTGCCCCCGCCTCGTCGCCTGGTCGACCACCGGCGTGTTCTCGATGAAATATCTACGCCGCTTGTTCGTCCTCTGCAGAGTCGTCCGCGGTTGCCTCGGCCACCGGCGCGGACAGTTCAAACAATGATTTGTCGAGCCCGGTCTTTCGTCCCGAGATTGCCGAGAGGAAATCCTCATACATCGACTTCACTTTTGCCAGGATTTCCACCTTCACTTCAGTGGTGAGGCTCGCCTCGTCAATACGGTTGTCCTGACAGTAGGTCACCAGCCGACGTCGGTATAGCGACTGTGCAACAGCAGACCGAGCACGAGCTTTGTCTTCGTCGACTACAGTGCGTAGCTCGGGGGCGCTAGGCTTCCAAAGCTCCAGCAAGAGGTACCGGTACTTCGGCCATTCCGCGGGTTGTAGCTCGCCAGGCAAGACCACATGTCGGAAGGTAGGGCCACCGGCCGTTAGCCGAACTTCAGGCTCAACCACAAGCTCGCCTTCGAAGGTGTGGAGAAGTGCCTTCAGGTCAGTAATATTCTTCGGCCTCAACAGGCCGTTGACGGCCTCAATGTACTCGTCGAGCAGTTCGGGCGTCGAATGCTGCACCCCGCCGAAGGCGATCTGGATAGCTTCAGCGTAGGTGCATACCACGGCTGTTTGGAACGCGACCGTGGAAAAAACGTCGCTGAACAGCCGATCAATGGCGTCTCGTACCGGCTTCGCAACTACACCATCGGCAATCACCTGCCTCTTGGCGGGGCCCGTCATGGCGTCCAGCATGAACAGTGCCCTGGTCGCCTTCATGGCCTCGACTGTTGCCTTCCTGCTTGCCATGAGGCCATTCACTCGGGCCAGCGTTTCTTTGATTTCCGGAGTCGTCCAGTTGGGCTCCTTGTCTTGAACTCGGCGGTTCAGTCCTTCGCGGAAATCGTCGAATGTGCGCGAGGTTGCCTGGCCGTCGAAGAGCATCTTCTCAAGTTCAGCGTCTCGTTTGCTCACGAGTTCCTGGTTTAGGCTGATAGTGGCCCGTGCAAACGCTGCGTAGGGATGTAGCTTGCCCAACACGCGGTCGACAATGGGCACATACAAATCGGTCCACTTCCGCCTGAAGACTTCGGCAATTTCATCGGAGTAGTTGGTGCGGGTGTTGACCATCCGTTGGTCCAGGGTCAGCTCGTCCTTCAGGCCCAACCGGTCGAAGGCCTCATCCAATCGCTTGCGAGGTGCACCGACTTTCCCACGCGCTTCGATGCCACGCGCCTGACCATTCATCAGCAGCTGCTCGGTCAGGTGGTAGAGATGGCTAACGCCACTGAAAGCGGCATCGCTGACGATCTTGACACGATCCCCTTCCTGATCCAATTCGACGTTCCAGATGCGTAGACCAGTGTTGTCTTTGGCATCGAGTGCCTTGATGTACGACAGGGTCGCCCGTAGGCATTCGGCGACGATGTCCTGATCGTTAAGGAGCTTGTTGCGCGAATCTGAGACCTTCTTGGCGGTCTTGTTTAGGGTGAGGAAGACCCGGCGTGCGGCTCTCACCACGTCTATGTCCTGCGTCAATGTTCCGTCCAGCTGCGGAAATGCGCAGATGAGTACCGGGAGCTGCAGTTCGCTGAGGTTGTAGGAGCGGATTTCTTTCTCAGGCCAGACTTTGTAGTAGCCCTCGTACGGGCTACGTCGAGCGTCGGACCACCCGCCGGTCAGGTTGCGGTACAGCGCAAGAAGAGCCATGGCCCGATGCTGGCCGTCGACGATGGCTAAAGTGCAGTTGTCTCGAGCCAAACTGAGCCGAGCACCCTCGGCCAGCGGGGCGTCGTTGCGATAGTGCTGGAAGAACTCGAATTGTTCCTCGCCGACAAACCCGGCCGTTATGCGGTCATCTTTGATGCCCTTGTGCTCAGGCGAATCTATGCGCGTCCGCTCCACCTTGCGGTAGTTGGAATCGGGCACTCTGCTATTGGGCTTCAACGGCAACGCGACCGCGACGATGGGGGGGAAGAGCTTAATGAGCCCAGAGGTCGAAGTGTCGAGCAGATAGGGGATCAGCTCCAACGAAACTCGAGCGTCATCAATGTCCCGCTGCATGATCTCGTCGAAACCAAGCTGCTTCAGGTCGAACACTTCTCTGACTGGCGCCAACATGCTCAGCAGTTGCGCTTGACCTTGCTTCTCGGAGAGAGTGACGTGAGTGAGTAGGTATCGAACCTCCACCCCAGCGGATTTGCCGTCCTCCGAACTTACGCGGAACGTGCCGATAGTTCCGTTCAGATGTACATCCAGCGCGCTCTTGCCTCCGCCGATCAGGGTTGCCATGTCAGTTTCTCCCGAAGATTGGGTAGTTGATTCGATTGAGAATGTTTTCTATGTCGTTGTACTCGCCTGCGTCATCGTTGACTTCGGCGATGTGAACAAACAGATTCGTCGGGTCAAAGTTTCGTGCAACGACCTGGTTGGCGAACCCCGCCTCCACGGCATCGTCGATGGACCCTTGCCCCTGCAAGTCCCGTAGTTCGACAATCTTGTTTCGATGCTGCCTAAGTCGGCTGCGAAGATTTCCTGCCATGCCAATGTAAAGCGGTGCGGTAAACCAAGGCGCAGCTGCTTTCAGCACGTCCGAAATGGTGCGAAAACGGTCGGGATTGGTCGCTAGCCTGCCGATGAGGGACTCTGATTTGCTCGGCTCATGAATGACTTCTCCGCTGAACTTTGGCTTCAGCTGCCCACGCAGGGCCACTTGATACGGGGTCTCTCGATAGGGGCTGAAGATGAAACGGTCCAGAGCATCTTCGACCTCAGCACGTGCCTGCATCTCGCCATGCTGGCTTGCCTCCTTGATGCGATTGATGACCGCATCAATGTCCGCCTTCGAGACCACGAGGCGCGAGTACCACGCATAGACCCCCGGCGTTTCAGGTGCGAGGTCAATCTCTGACCACGTGAGGGCTCGACCAGCAGATACCTTCATTTGTGACAAACGAGGCAGGCGCCGCCGCCTTCGTCTTCGAGGTATAGGTCATCAATATCGACTGGTTCGATAGGAATGACGCGCAATGGATTGGGCTTGCGGCGTGCCAACTCACGTTGCTTGCGAGCTTCAAAGTCGGCCATGATTTCAGCAACGCGCTCAGGCTGCTCCAGGTCCGTCAGCGGCTCCCCGTGACTCCAGGTGAAGGGAGACCCGTGCTCAAGGGCGTTCTTCTCGTAGGCCTTGGCAGCCTCGAAGGCCTCGGGGTGGTTTTCCTTCAGTCGAACCCATTCGACCTTCTGCTGAAAGAAGCAGAAGGTGCAACCTGAGCGGGAGCGCCAATCGTAATATTTGGGAAGGCCAAGGCCGGAGCCTTCGAGCAGCTCGAACACGCCTGGTTTGTCGACGCCGTGCTCCCGAAAAGGCATCCGGACGATGAGGTTCTCATGCTGGGCGACCATCCCCTCCCGATGTTCTTCATCGGCTCGGATAGCTACATAGCTGTAGACCGTGTCGCCGGCCTCCAGCGATGGCCTGATCCAGTGTTTAAAAGGTTCCAGCTTTAGCTTGCGCGTGCACCAGCGGGTCCTCGGAGAAGGAAGGTAGTTGTTGTAGGTCCTCAGCCAGAAGTCGAAGTCTCGGTGCGGATTAAGGTAGTGAATCTTGCGGCCAACAAACCCTTCGAGCTTCCCCAGAAATTCGTAGACCTCGGGCAGCTCCTTGCCTGTGTCAGTGAAGTAGTACTCCAGGGGAATCTCGGGATGATTCAGGCTCATGTAAACGGCAAGTGCGGCACTGTCTTTGCCTCCTGAGAGCCCCAGAACGTGACGTTCAGCCATTTCTCTTCCCCTTGCTGTGTTGCTTGACCATCATTGCGCCTGCTTCAGCGAGCGCGGCCAGAATGACCTCTTTGCGCTCGCCCTGGGCTTCTGCCAAGAACTGCTTAACCAAGCGGTCAATCGAGGGCGTATCCGTTTCAGAGACGTCCACGAATCCGGTGGCGTCCTGTCCGTGGCTCGCGCCGAAGACAACGCCAATTACGCGACGAGTTGATGGCCGGCCTCGTAACGGAGCCATGGTCTCCGCCTTGCGGAAGTCCACGGCCCACTCGGCAAGCTTTGCCATAGCGGCGTCAATGTCTCGGTCAACCCATGCTGCTTGAGGTTTGTCGATGGCCAGACTGATGAGTGACTCCACGGTTTCGTCAGACTCGTCGTAGGTCTCAAGACGCGTGGCGAATGCGTCAAGCTTGAAGTCGCCCGTCATGCCCTTCACTGTGGTCGCCCGATGGCGTAGGTCTTCCAACTGCCGTCCGCCATGGTCAAGCGCTTCCAGCAGGTGACCGCGCACACTCGCCAACATTCGGTGGTATGCACTAGACAACTCGTCGGTTACAGCCTGCAGGCGCGAGTTGAGGGTGGCCGGGTCTTGGGCCTCAAGCAACGTAGGCAAGTCAGAGAAGAGGACTCGCAAAGGGTCGCTCGCCTTTAGTAGCATCGCGCGAACTAGCTGGGCCTTCGTTGACACCGTGGTCGTACGCTTCGTCCAGCCGGGCAGGGCTATAACAAGTCCGACCAGGCCGCGCGCCACATCGAGAGGAGCCGCGCCTACTTCTGTACTCGACCTGTCGGAGACGGTTTTTGCCAGGGCGTCAACCAGCTTTGCCTTGTCCTTTGAGGCTTCCACATGCTGGAAGCGAATGCGACCAGGGTCTAGGGTCCACTCGTCTACTACTGCCTCGGTTAGGTCGGGAGTGAAAACGCCGTTGACATACAGGGCAAGTGATGAACGGTTGGCTAGGTAGAAAGCAAGTGACAGAACTGGCATGACTCCAGCTCGAATACCAAACGGCGGCAGCGCCCAGGCGGTGTAGAGCTCCCTAAGGGTGAGGGACTTGCCTTCAGTGACAAGCGCGCCACTGGTTTCCCACCAAAAGTGCTCGTACGACGTTCCTCGCGTGTTGAAGTTTGGGTCACCGAAGGACCAATCGCCATCGCTGCGAGAGCGATGAAGTCCAGGGTCGTTCAAGACCGTGTAGTACAGGCCGGCGTCCGCGGGATAGCCTTCGTAACCGAGTTTTGGCAGGTGAGCATGGGTGACCATGCGATTCATCAGGTCCTTACGAGCCTTCACTGAGTTGCTAGATGGGTCCTCACGATTGATGAGTTCACTGAAAATGTGCGGAGCCTTGTCGTAGACCTTTTCAATGATGTTTGAGGCGATGACGGAGAGGACGGTGCCCCCCTTCGTTTCGACCGCCGAGCCGCGGATGTACCACTTTGAAAGCTCGAACGCGTCTGCCAGCTCCTCCTCCAGGGAGGCCCGGACTGCCTCGATTCGGCCAACAACTTCCCGGCGCGCCACCGAATCTCCGTGAAGCTCGGGTCTCGTCTTCATCACGCGCTGAGAGGCGGCGAGTTCAAGGCTCAGTTCGATGATTCGCTCAGCGTTTTTCGGAGTACCGAGCAACAGGGTTGCAAGTGCCGTGGTTGCGCTTGCATGACGCACGCGATGCTCCGCAGACCGAACCGACTGGCCCGGGGGCGGCAGACACAGCAGGAATGCTCCCGCGCTTGCGCCTTTGAGCACGAACTGCTCGACCACTTTCTCGACGTCCTCAAGCCGAACAATCCCACGGGTGAACCATCGCATGGTCCCTGTTTTCTGGTAGTGGCGCTTAGCCAGCACAGGCTGCAGGTCACTTAGCGTTGAGATGTGCTCGAGGTCTGGCTCGCCAATCTCACCACGCGCGAGGTTGATGGCTGCTTCAATGTCAAAGTCCGAGCCGGCATAGATGCCCCAAGCACCCAAGTGCTTGCGCTCGATGAGAACCTTCCAGTCTGAAAGTTCTTCGAGAGCGGTGCGAATCTGCTCTTCGTCCACACCCGGGGTAGACACAGCAAGAACAGGTCCTTCCGCAACCAGCCCAGACCCGTTGCGGAACATCTCAATCAGAGCAATCGTCTTGGTCAGCTTGACGTGTACGTCTGTTCCCTTCGCTTCGGCTCGCTCAACGGCATCGCAGCATTGAGCCCATCGGTGTCCGTCGGGGGACGCAACGATGGCAGGCTCAAGATTGGCGCGGAGGTAGTCCCAATACGCAGCAGGGCCGTACATGGTGAACCACTGCGCTTCATAGCCGTTGAGGAACTCCACGAAGCCCAGAGGCTCGCGCGATGCCAGAAAACCGAAGGTACTGCGTTCGTTCTGCCCGAAGCGACGCCGCGAGATGGGGCCAAGCAGCGCTGCGGTGACCGGGTGAAGCGGCCAGCAAGCGCGTAGTGAATCCGCCAGCGTTGCAGGTGTTCCCGGGCGACGAGTACGAATGGCTGCGGCAACGCTATCCGCAAGCTTTGATGCTTCCGCTGGAAGCGACAAGTCCTCAACCTTGATGGCCTTGCCGACGAGTTCAATCACCTCATCTGCAGCAGCAACGAGTGGGATGTCAACGAACCGGCCTTGTACCTTAGCCCATTCATCGCGAGACTGCCGGCCTAGGCGGGACGCGTAGGCTTCAAACGCTTGATGCAAGATGCCAACGATGACGAGCTTTCCTGAGCAACGACTTGCAGCCTCGGCGAGCTCTTGGAAGAAATAGATGTCTCCGCCGTCTTGGGCCGACGCCTCAAGAAGCTTGCCTAGTTCATCTATCACGACGAGAACACCCTGGGGGTGACGCTCTGCAGCTTCGACAAGCTCGCCGACAACATCAGGTTGCTTCTTGCGATTAGCAGGCAGCCCCCGCGCCTTGGCCAAAGCAGCGCCAAGTTCGTGGACTACATCCGCTCGTTTGCCCACGACGGGCACAACTAGCCAACCGTCACCCCTGGCTTCGAACGCCTTATGGACCAGGCTGTCGTCAGCGAAACCGAGGAGCTGCTTGGCTTTGGCGCGAACCTTTGGTTGTCCGCCCACCAGCGAGCACAGCATCAATGCGAGAGACGACTTGCCTCCGCCGTACGGGCCGGTCCACGTGAATGCTCGCTGACGGGTTTCTGCGATTTGCCGTGCCATGCTCTCGAGCAGAGAGCTCGCGGTACCCTGGCAAATGTAGCCAGAGAGTGCATCTTCACGACCAACATCCGTATCGATTCGAACCGAGCGAAGAAATTGGCGAGAGATGGTGACGACGTCCGACAACATCTTCGTTTCAGTGCTTGCGGGGCGAGATTGCTTACGCATAGGCACTTTCAAGAAGCCTGTACTTGTATTCGGCAAGGCTCTTCAGCGCTGCGTCTTTTCGAGTGACTTGCCGAATGCCCGCTTGCTCCGTCCATTGAATTTGGCCGCGGGTCAAATCCTCGAGCGCCATCAATCTGTCGGCAACTGCGTTCTCATCAAGTTTGAACACGCGGCCGGGCGAGCCGTAGTCGTAGGCTACTCGGTCGAATGCCATTACTGAGCCCGCGTGAGACATGCGTTCCCAGTAGTCCAAAAGCGCGTAGGCGAAGACCCCGTCAGGCAACGAGCGCTTTGAGCCACGACGAAATTCGAAGGCACCTTTCGCGTTTTGTTGAATGAGCCCAAGTTCGCCGAGTAACGGCTCACTCATCTCTTCGGGGGAATCGCCCCCAAGGCGGGGCACGTAGCTTCGGATGCAGCATTCGACGTCACGCTTCAGCGTGGCCATTGAGATGCGAAGTTTGTGCTCTGTCACAAGCCCAGTGAGCGAGCTCACAATGAACTCGCGGTCGAAGACTTGCTGCACAACGTGATTGAAGAGATACCACCAAGTCGTGGTCTTTTCGTGGGTGCTTGCGGCCTGCCAATGCATCAACCACGTGGTCGCGGTGTGCTCGCAATATTTATCGAGGCCACTTCTATCGTTGAAAAGCAAATCGCCGAGACGGGTTGGGATGTATCCCCCGGCGTCTTCAATAACCCCACAAGCCGTCGCCCAAAAGCGGATGGACATGGCCATGTTCTTGCCAACTCCAAAGCGCACGATGGCCTCTTCGTCGGCAAAGATCGAACGAGGGGCAGGTTCTTCAAATTGGGTGACCGCGTCGTACGCCTTGCGAAGCCACAGCTGACGCAAGGGGAAGGTCTCGTGCCCCGAGAACTGCGGCGGGGCTTCGGAAGGCAACTGAATCATTGGAAGCCTAGTTTAACTGGACGACCTCGCCAGTCCGACCCGGTTTAGACCTGAAGCTGCCAACGAAATAGTCATTAGCTATTCTGTCGTTGGCAGCGATTGCGCTTTGGGACGGCTGTCCGTCCCGGTCTACGCTTCGACCGGCCGAAAACTGTATAAAACAACAGTATCTCGTGGGGCGGGGTGTTTGGCAAGCCGGCGTACGCCGTCTGTTGCTTTGACGCCGCCGCGCGTCGCTGGACGGACGCAGTTGCAACGAACGGGGTCTACCTATCAGCAAGAGGCGATGCTATTGACGAGTCCCGGGGCAGCTTCTACAGTGCTGCTTGCTGTCCGGGTTGCGCTACCTGTTTGGGGTGGAGCAGCAGAAACAGGTCGGCATGTAGTCGAGTACGGCGTGGCTGCACCCTTGGGGCGGTCGTGCACACAAAGGCGAACCATGACCATTTCCGAAGTCGAGGCGCACTCGCGCGCTGTCGTGTCCCTCCAGGTGCTTCTGTCGAAGCATTGCCCTGGCTCCTCACCCTACTGCATCGCTGAACGTGCCCTTGACCTGGCGTTCAATTGGCCGCGTGCGAGTAGTGCCATTTCCGAACTTGAACTCTTGGCGGAGGCAGAAAGTCTCATTGAGCGCCAGGTTCGTTCCAAGCTCATCGCTGCCCCATTCCCCCACCTTTCCCCTGCTTATCGTCGGTCTGAGCGCGCGCCCGCTCGCCCCTGCTTCTTGGCGCGGCCCGGTTCAGTGCGGCGGCGTGTGACCGAGCAGTTGGGCCAGGTGGAACTCTGGCTGACGCCAGAGGTGCGCAGGGGGGACGGACATGCCGTCATGCCCTGAACTGTTGTTCGAAGAGCCTCGACAGGTCGCCTTCGTTGCCAATCCATCGGTCGTTCGCGCTTTCGTGCCACCCGGATGGCCTGGCGTGTACATGTTGCTTCGAATGGAAGTGCCGTTCTATGTAGGACGCTCCGACAACTGCATCCAAACGCGCTTGGCGCGCCACCCGTTGCTGCCTATTGCAACGTACGTGGCGTGGAGGACGCGCGAAAGCCCCCTGCAGGCGTATCGCCTGGAGTCGGCGTGGTTCCACATCCTGCGCCTGACCGGCGCTCTCTCTAACCAGATTCACCCCGCTCGACCGGCCGGGTGCCCCGACAGTTGCCCCTTCTGCAGCACGGGCGACTGCAAGGCATGGACGCATCTACTGCGACCAAGCCTGGACATCAGTGCTGCGCCCACGGTGGCCGCCGACCTGACGGCGACGGCTGCAAAAACCTGAGGAAATGAAATGTCTACTGCTACTGCAACTACCACGAGCGCAACCGGCGATATCGCCATGATTCAGACGGGGCAGGCTCTGCTTTCGCTCCGGGATTCGGGCCACAGCCTGCCTACAGCCCTGGGCGAGGTCATCGACAACAGCATTGAGGCCAATGCCAACAACATCCTGGTGCTGCTGGAGCAAAGCGAGGAGCGCGGCAAGAAGCGCGTCCATCGCATTGCGATTCGCGATGACGGTGACGGCATGCCGGCGGAAATCCTGCACCGCTATCTGGTGCTGGGATATTCGTCGCGCTATATGCGCTCGGACACCATTGGAAAATACGGTGTCGGCGCAAAACTTGCGGCATTGAACTTTGGACGCCGCATTGACGTCTGGAGTCGCAATCGACCAGATGCCGAGTGGTTGCATGTTCACTTCGACCTCAATGAGGCGCTCGTTGAGGAAGGCTTGGGTAAGTCGGTTGTGCTGAAGGCGCCTGCGCCTGCAGCGCCTCCGCCGGACCTGAACCTAGAATTTCCCAAGGAAACAGGCACTGTTGTGCTGTGGTCTAACGTTGACCGCTTGGAGGAAGGTCGTGCGGCACGCGACTTCAATGAGCTGCGCCAGGAGCTGGAGAAGGAGTTGTCGCGCATCTTCCGGCACTTCCTTGACGGTGGCATCAAGATTTCCATCAATGACTCGTTGCTCATCCCTCATGACCCGCTGATGCTGCTGGAGCGCACCTGGGCCGACACCGTGCTCAACAAAGAGTACAAGCGGGACGACCTCAAGAAGGGGGTTCTGCACCACTACGGCGCAACCACAATTGGCGAGGACATCGTGAAAATCGGCCAGCACGCGGCGCACTTGCGTGTGACCCTCTACCCCAAGGAAGTCCTGCGTCGCCGAGGCCTCGGCGGTGACACGCTGGCGAAGTCTCTGCGCATTCCGGAGAATGAAGGCGCGCTCAGCTTCGTCCGTAAGAATCGCGAGGTAGCGTACTCCAACGTCCCTCGCATCCTTCCTGGCGGGGTGCAGGAGATGGACCGCTTCATTGGCATCGAAGTGTCCTTTGACCCGGAGCTGGACGACTACTTCGGCATCCGCAACGTCAAACGGGGCGTGGAGCCCCATGGGGAGCTTCGCGATAAGCTACGTGAGCATCTGAAGAAGCACATCCCAACCGCGCGCAAGCTTATCGACGAGACCTGGGGAGTCGCAGCCCGCGAGCAGCACGAGGCGTCTGGCGAGCACGCGGCCATCCTTGATGCCGTCAAGGAAGTCGATGCCATGATGCCCAAGCCGCGCGTGGAGTCTCAGGAGGACACGCCGCCTGCCGACGTTGTGCTCAAGGAGCTGGCGGAGGATGCAGGCTTTACCAAGCCCGAAGAGCAGAAGAAGTACATCGAAGACAAGAAGAAGCTTCCCTTCGTCATCGAGTCCGTGAGCTTTCCGGGCAACATCTTTCTGAGTACTACGCATGTTGCCGACCAAGTCATCATTCGGCTCAATACACGTCATCCCTTCTACCGGGAGATGTGGGAGCCTCTGAAGGCAATCTCAGAACGAGACCCCGGTACGGTTTCGGGTGACGAAGCGGTTAAGGCCGCTCGCCGCAGCGTGGAAGCCATGTCGCTGTTGCTCATCGCGTACGGCAAGGCCGAATCCATGCACGCTAACCCTGTTGAACAGTACGGAGACCTTACTCAGTTTTGGGGGCAGTTTCTGGGCACTATGCTGAACAAGGTTAGGAACGTTCTATGAAGCGACGAGCCGGTGCGATGAACGTGCTCTGCTAGCATCCGCGTGCTGGCAGGCTCTGACACTTTTCTGACACTCCTGCCAGAAGTTGCTTGCGCTTTGTTGCGCTCGACTGCGGTTAAGTTGTTGATTTATATGGTCTTCTGCGATCCGTTGCGCTGGCTTCAAGGCCCGAAAATTCCTTGAAAATCCGCGTGTCGGTGGTTCGATTCCGCCCCAGGCCACCAAATCGCAAAGCCCTCGAATCTGAAAAGGTTCGAGGGCTTTTTCGTTTCTGACGCACCGAATGCGCGCGGCGTTTTCGGTGCGCCGCGCAACGAAGTGGAGCAATCGGCACCACATTTGCGCTGAAGCGGCACCATTTTTGCTTGCGACAGGCGGGCGTTCGCACAAAGACGGCGAATCGCACCACAACAAGACAATCCCCCTTCGCAAGCTCTCCATGGACGCACTAACTCAGGGCGCTAACGCGCTCTTCATCCTTCTTGGCGCCATCATGGTCCTGGCCATGCACGCCGGCTTTGCCTTTTTGGAACTCGGCACGGTCCGAAAGAAGAACCAGGTCAATGCACTGATCAAGATCCTTGTCGACTTCTCGGTGTCGACGGTCGTGTACTTCCTCGTTGGGTACGGCGTGGCCTACGGGACCCATTTCTTCGTGAGCGCCGAGACCCTGTCCGCCAAGAGCGGCTTCGAGCTGGTGAGGTTCTTCTTCCTGCTGACATTTGCTGCGGCGATTCCCGCGATCATCTCCGGCGGGATCGCGGAGCGCGCGAAGTTCTGGCCGCAGCTCGTCGCGACCGCGGTGATCGTGGGCTTCGTGTATCCCCTCTACGAGGGGATCGCCTGGAACAAGGCCTTCGGGATCCAGGACTGGATCGCGTCAGTCACGGGCAGCGAGTTCCATGACTTCGCAGGCTCCGTCGTGGTGCACGCGGTAGGCGGCTGGCTCGCCTTTCCGGCGGTGCTGCTGCTGGGCGCGCGCCGCAACCGCTATCGCGGCGATGGGTCGCTGAGTGCACATCCGCCATCGAACATCCCGTTCCTCGCGCTCGGCGCATGGGTGCTGTGCGTCGGCTGGTTCGGCTTCAACGTGATGAGCGCGCAGACCATCGACAAGATTTCGGGCCTCGTCGCGGTGAATTCGCTGATGGCGATGGTGGGTGGCACGCTCGCCGCACTCGCGCTCGGCAAGAACGATCCGGGCTTCGTCTACAACGGGCCGCTCGCGGGGCTGGTCGCCGTTTGCGCCGGCTCCGATGTGATGCACCCGCTTGGGGCGCTGGCGGTGGGCGGCATTGCCGGCGCCATGTTCGTGGTGATGTTCACGCTGACGCAGAACAAGTGGAAGATCGACGACGTGCTCGGCGTCTGGCCATTGCACGGCCTGTGCGGCACCTGGGGCGGGCTTGCGGTCGGCATCTTCGGCAGCAAGGCGCTGGGCGGGATCGGCGGTGTGAGCCTGATCGCCCAGTTGATTGGCGTCGTCATCGGCGTCGTCTGGGCCCTGGTGGCCGGCGCCGTTGTCTACGGCACGCTCAAGTCGACCGTGGGCATCCGGCTGACGCAGGAGGAGGAGTACGACGGCGCGGACATCTCCATCCATCGCATCTCGGCGACGCCCGACCGCGAAGTGACCTGGTAGGACCTCAGAAGTCCACCAGGCTCAGGCCCACCATGAAGACGGTGCGCTTCTTGTTGTAGTCGATCAGCGTGTCGCCGTAGCCGTAGAACAGCTGCGTGTGGAAGCGCAGGTTGCTGCGCGCGGGGTCGCCGATCGCCTTCAGCCACTCAAGGCGGATCGAGCCCTTGCCGCTCGCACGCAGGTTGTTGCGTACCGTGACGCCGAGCTGGTTGTCACGGTTGAAGTTCCAGATGCCCTTCACTTCGGCGCGGCCGATGTAGTCCTCGATGTCCGGGTTGTCGTCCTTGGACGGATCGATGTGCACCGAGCCGCTTTCGGAAATGCGCTTCCAGATGCGTCCCGTGATGATGTAGCGGTCATCGAGGTCGGCGCCGGCCATCAGGTAGATGCGGTTCCAGCTTCGCGACAGCGGCAGGTCCTGGCCGTTCGACTGGTGGTTCAGGCCGAGGCCGGTGTAGCGCATCCGCCAGCCGCCGGGGAGCTTGTAGTCGGTGGGGTAGGAGTACATGAACTCCGGCTCATGATCCGTCGTGCGGAACGGACGCGAGAGCTCTTCGTTGAACACCTGCCATGTCGACTGCTGCGTGTAGCCGAACCACAACCCGTCCCGCTTGTTCGGGTCGTCGCCGGTCAGCAGCCCCTGCGCGAGCTTGGTGCGCAGCGAAAGTCCGATGCGCATGTCTTGCGCCTGATAGGGGCGGTCCACGCCATCGCGGCCCGGTGCCGGCGAAGTCGGGGTTTCCGGATCATGCGCCGCCACGCCCAGCGATACGTTCAGCGGGCGATACCCGCGGAAGCCGAAAGTGCCGCAGTCGGTGCCGGACTCGAGTTCCCAGAATCGCGACAGCGAGCTGTACTGCCGATCGCGGCAACCATCGGTGGTCGCGACCGAGACCACGCGGGTCGCCGGCACGCTCGCATCGACGGGCGTGGGCGGTGGTGTTTCCGCGAGCACGGGCGGGGCCGCGGGCACGGCCGCCGCGGGCAGTGTCTGCTGCTGTGCCCAGCGGTCGAAACACGCCAGACGCGCTTCGTTGTCGCCGGTCAGGCGCTGGCACTCTTGCCAGGTGAGCTGTGCATCGGCGAGCGGACTGCGCGGCCGATCGACCGCCTGCGCCTGCACGGCGCTCGCGCCGAATCCCGCGATGAGCGTCACGAAAGAAAGGATGCGAAGGTCCACCCTCATGGTCATTTCCCTGCGTTGTCGTTGATCTTGGTCAGCACGAAGGGGCGCGTGCTGTCGTCGGCGGCGTTCCGCCAGATTCCCTTGAATTCCTTGCCGCAGGATGCAGCCTGCAGCTCTCCCAGCCAGACGCCGCTGATGGCGTGGCCGTCCATCGACTCGTCGAGGCTCAGGTAAGCGTCTTGATCGACATCGCCTGCGAGCTGGGCGACGCTCGTTGGCGTGTCGCCCCCGCCGCGCGTGATCGTGCCGCGCACGCCGGCGTAGTCGGGATGTTTGGCAAGCTGCATCCTGGCAACCCCGGGCAGCCCGTCGAAGCGCGCTTCCCAAGTGCCGAAGAGCGCCTCGAGCGGCATGTCGGAAGCGGTTGCCGGGCAACTGGTCGCGGCGGCGGCAGGGGATGGGTTCTGCGCCAACGCGTGTCTGCCGGTGAGCAGACACGCCGCCGCCAGGCAGGCGATCAGTGCGCGCTTCATGGCGCCGATGCGGCGGCAGCCGCGGCAGCGTTGTCCTTGACCTTCTTCGCGAACTCGGCGCGCAGCGCCTTGAGCTTCTCGCGCGGGTCTTCCTTCACGGTGTTCTTGTCGAGCGCCATCTCGCCGATGAAGCGGCTCGGTTGCGCAGCCACCATCTCGCGTCCCTGCTTGCGGCGCTTGGTCCAGCTCACCGCGAGGCTGCGCTGCGCGCGCGTGATGCCGACATACATGAGCCGGCGTTCTTCCTGAAGGCGCTCCAGCGTGCTCTCGCTGATCTTCTCCTGCCGTCCGTTGTCGTCGTCGAGCTTGAAGGGCAGCAGGCCTTCGTTCACGCCGATCAGCATCACGTGCGGCCACTCCAGCCCCTTGGACGCATGCAGGGTGGAAAGCGTGACGACGTTCTGGTCTTGCTCGCGCTCGCTGATCGTGGAGAGCAGCGAGATCGTTTGCGCCACTTCGAGCAGGCTCTTGCGTTCGTTTTCCATCGTCGCGCCGGAGGCGTCGTCGATCTGGCCGCCGCAGCGCTGGGACATCCAGTCGCAGAACTCGAGCACGTTGGTCCAGCGGCTGGCCGCGGCCTGCTCGCTGTCCTCGCCGTCGTACAGGTGCTTCTCGTACTCGATTTCCTTGAGCCATTCGGTGAGGAATGCGCGCGAATCCTCCGCGCCCGTGGTGCGTCGCGCCCTGTATTCGAGGTCGTTGATGTAGCGACCGAATTCATGCAGGCCATCGAGGGCGCGCTTGGGCATCACGCTCGGCAGCGAGGGGCTGAACAGTGCCTCGAACAGACTGAGCTTGTACTGGCTCGCGAAGGTGCCGAGGCTCGCGAGCGTGGTGTGCCCGATGCCGCGCTTGGGCGTGGTCACCGCGCGCAGGAACGCCGGATCGTCGTCGTTGTTGACCCACAGTCGGAACCAGCCGCAGAGGTCCTTGATTTCCGCGCGGTCGAAGAAGCTCTGGCCGCCGGAGACCTTGTACGGGATCTGCGCCTTGCGCAGTGCCTGCTCGAACACCCTGGCCTGATGGTTCGCTCGATAGAGGATCGCGAAGTCGCGGAACTCCCTGAACTGCTGGCCTTGCGATGACGCATCGCCCGCGCGCAGGCTCTGGATGCGCGCGACCGCGCGTTCGGCCTCGTGCTGTTCGTTGTCCGCGTCGACGACGCGCACCGGTTCGCCCTCGCCGAGCTCGCTGAACAGCGTCTTCGGGAAGAGCTTCGGATTCGGCCCGATCACGTTGTTCGCCGCGCGCAGGATCGCGCTCGTGCTTCGGTAGTTCTGCTCGAGCTTGATGACCTTGAGGCTGGGGTAGTCGATCGGGAGCTTGCGCAGGTTGTCGAGCGTCGCGCCGCGCCAGCCGTAGATCGACTGGTCGTCGTCGCCCACCGCGGTGAAGCGCCCGCGTTCGCCGGCGAGCGCCTTCAGCACTTCGTACTGCGTTGCGTTGGTGTCCTGGTATTCGTCGACCAGGATGTGCCCGAGCGCGGCCTGCCACTTGGCACGCACTTCGTCGAAGTCCTTGAGCAGCTTGAGCGGCATGCCGATGAGGTCGTCGAAATCCACGCTCTGGTAGGCCACGAGGCGCTCCTCGTAGCGCGCCATGATCCGCGCGGTGATGCGCTCGTTGTCGTCGGCTGCCTGCGCCTCGGCCTGCGCGGCGTTCAGGCCCATGTTCTTCCACTTGCTGATCGTCCACTGCCAGATGCGGGCGGTTGCAAGGTCGCTGGTGCCGCCGGCGTCCTTGAGGATCTTCGCCACGTCGTCCGCGTCGAGGATGCTGAAGGCGGGCTTGAGGCCCAGCACTGCGCCGTCTTCGCGCATCATGCGCACGCCGAGCGCATGGAAGGTGCAGACGACGACATTCTTGGCGTCACGGCCGATCAGGCCCTTGGCCCGTTCGCGCATTTCGGCTGCAGCCTTGTTGGTGAAGGTGATCGCCGCGATGCGCTTGGGCTCGAGCCCCGCCTGGATCAGCCGCGCGATCTTGTGGGTGATCACGCGTGTCTTGCCGGAACCTGCGCCCGCGAGCACGAGACAAGGCCCGTGCATGTAGTTGACTGCTTCTTGCTGCGCGAAATTGAGACCGGAGGACATGGAGAGTGGGAACGGGGGAGGGCGAGGCGCAAAGCGGGCAATGATACGGGGCGGCCCGTGGTCGCCGGGGCCGTGAGTTGTGCTAGACCTGCCACGCTTTTTGCGTTAGCTGCACGCAACCCTGCCTTGCGGCAGTGCGCAGAGACAATCGCCGCGTGCTCCAGATATTTCTTGTCACCGTTCCCTTCTTTGCATTGATCGCGGCCGGCTACGCGGCAGCTCGCGGCGGGGCGCTGCCGTTGGCGGCGATCCCGGGCCTGAATGTCTTCGTCCTGTATTTCGCGCTGCCGTGCATGCTGTTCCGGTTTGGTGCGGGCGCGCCGATCGCGAAGTTGCTCGATGCGGGAGTCGTGCTCATCTGGGGGCTTTGCGCGCTGATCGTGGTCAGCGTGACCGCGGCATGGAGCCGCAAGCGGCACATCGGCTGGAACGACGCGGCCTTCGGGGCGCTGGTGGCGGCCTTTCCGAACACGGGTTTCATGGGCGTGCCGCTGCTGGTGGCGATCCTTGGGGCGAAGGCCGCGACGCCGACGATCATCACCATCGCATTCGACATGATCGTGACTTCGTCGCTGTGCATCGCGCTGTCGCGCCTGGACGGGGCCGATGAGCACGGCGCCGCGAGGGCGGTGCGCCAAGCGATGCGGGGCATCGTGCAGAACCCCATGCCGTGGTCGATCGTGCTGGGCGGCCTTGCTTCCGCGACCGGCCTGGTCCTGCCGGGCGCGGTGGACCGCACGATTGCAATGCTCGCGGAGGCCGCGTCACCGGTCGCGCTGTTCACGATCGGCGCGGTGCTCGCCCGCGCCAGTGTGCTGGCTCGGGAGCACCAGGCGAGTGCGGTCGTGGCCGAGGCCATTGGTAGCGGATCCGCGCCGCCGCCGCGTGCCCCGCTTGGAGATGTGCTGCCGGTGATCGCGATCAAGCTAATCGCGCATCCCCTGCTGGTCTATGGCGTCGCGCGCGGTGCCATGGCCTTTGGAGTGGCGCTGGCGCCTTCGACGATGGTCACGATCGTGCTCATTGCCGCGCTGCCAAGCGCGAGCAACGTGTCGATGCTCGCCGAACGCTTCGGGGCCGACAACGCGCGCATCGCGCGGATCATCTTCTGGACCACCGTGGCGGCATTCTTCAGCTTCCCGCTCGTCGCGGGGTGGCTGCACACGGCGCCCTAGGGCGTCAGGACGCCGAGTTTGTACGGGTCGGCGTCGGAGAGCAGTTCGCAACGTGACATGTCGCGGCCCTGCGTTCCGTCGCAGTAGAAGCTGTTGTAGACGCGGCCGAACAGCGTCGGCGTCGAGACGAACAGCACGCCCTGGTTGGGTTGCCAACGCTCCTTGGGCGCCTGGGCCTGGATCGCTGCCGGCGCACTGGGGGCCGCGGGCGGAGGTACCACGGCGGCGTCCGTCGGCGCCACGTCCGGTGGGGGCGCGATGAAATCCGACAGGGTCCGGAGGCCGTCGTCCCCGCTCCAGCGGCTCGCGAGATCGGCGGGGCGCGGCCGACCCGCGACCGGGATCAGCAGGCCATTCACCTGGAAGCCCCGCCCGAAACGGTGCTCCTTGCCGGCGAGGAATGCGTAGGCGCAGGCAGCGTGGCACTGCCCTTTGGCTTCGGTGTTGACGCCGCTGGCCCGGATCGCACGGGCGAATTCGCTGGCCACCTCGGGCGTGCCGCCAAGCGAGTTCTCGAACACGACGGTTCGGACGTGCCCCGAGGCGAGATGCTCCTCGAAGGCCTTGATGGCCGTCCCATCCAGCATGCCGGTGACGAGGAGGCGGCTCCCCTGCAACTCGAGCTCGGCAGATAGCGCAGCCGGCCACAGCAATGCGAGCGAAATACCCCAGATGACTCCAAACGGCGCTTTCACTTGTCCACCCCTTGTCGGATCCGGCATGAATCCATCCTTTTCCCGTAGCTTGAACAGCGCTTCGTTGCGCCGTCAACCACTGTTTCAGAGTATTTCCTACACACCAGATAGTGCAATAGGGCGATAGTGCCAAATATTCCTTATTGTTAATGCTTAGGTTTTCACAAGCGCTGCTAAAGTGGCTTTCTGAATCGGGAGAGTTGGCATGACGACATGGTTGCGAGGAGCTTTGTGGTTGGTCTGGCTCACCATGGCCGCCTTCCTTTGGCACATGGGGGCCTTGAGGACAGGTGCTGCGCTGGGCGCCGGCCTTCTGGGCACACTTCTTCTGGTGTGGCCGAACACCGCGAGCCGAAGAAAGCGGTCGAGCCTGCAGTACGTCGAAATGGGTAAGGAGCCGGTCGGCCAGTTGTGACCGGAAGCGGAGCCGCCTGACGGGCCCCGCGTCTCTTTCAAATGCTGTGTGGATCCACGTCCACCAGCCACCGGATCACGCCCTTTCCTTCGGGCGTGCGCCTCAATTCATGCAGCAGGGGCTGCCAGCCCGATAGCACCCGTTGCAACGCCGCGCGCGATGGGCTCTCCAGCAGCATCTGCGCCCTTTCCACATTGGCCACGCGCTGGATTGCCAGCGGTACGGCGGGATACCGTGTGACCTGTTCGGCCCCCGGCAGACCGTCCGCCGCGAGGTTTGCGGCTTGCAGAAATGCCTGCGCGACTTCCTGTGCGCGTGCATCTGCGCGGAGCAGGGCCTGGTAGGCGAACGGCGGCATGCCGGCGGCGGCGCGGTCCTCGAGTTCCCCTTGCGCGAACGCCGGGTAGTCGTGCCGCTTCAGTGCGGCGAAGAGCGGATGCTGCGGATGGTGGGTCTGGATCCACATTTCCGCTGTCGCGCCCTGCTCCGAGACGTACGTCGCATCGCGGCCTGCGCGCCCTGCGGATTGCATCAGCAGGCTGAACAACCGCTCGGGCGCGCGGAAATCACCTGAAAACAGCGCCCCATCGGGGTTGATCGCGGCCACCAGCGTGATCCGCCGGAAGTCGTGTCCCTTCGCGATCATCTGGGTGCCCACGAGCACATCCACCTCGCCGGCATGAACGGCGGCCAGCTGCGACTCGAGCGCGCCTTGCTTGCGCGTGGTGTCGGCGTCGATGCGGGCGATGCGCACCGCGCTGCCGTCCGGCCGCCGAACCGCTTCGAAGAGCTCGCCCAGATGCTCTTCGAGCCGCTCGGTGCCGCGGCCCACGGGGGCGATGTCGAGGTTGCCGCACTCGGGGCAGGCGCGGGGCACGCGCTCGGTAAAGCCGCAGTGGTGGCAGCGCAGCGTCCGGTCGATCTTGTGGAATACGCGATAGGCGCTGCAGTGCGGGCATTCGCTCTTCCACCCGCAGTCGGCGCAGGCCAGCACCGGGGCGTAGCCGCGGCGGTTGAGGAACACCATGCTCTGTTCGCCGCGCGCGATGCGCTGCCCGATCGCATCAAGCAGCGCGGCGGAAAGCACCGTCTTCGGCGGCTGCAGGTTCATGTCCACCAGACGCACCTTGGGCAGCGCGCCAGTGCCGATCCGCGATGGCATCGACAGCCGCACGTAGCGCCCGCCCGGATCGTCGGCCGCGGCCGGGCGACTCTGGTGCCAGCTTTCGAGCGAGGGCGTGGCGGAGCCGAGAATCACCTTCGCGTTTTCGCGCCGGCCGCGCCAGACGGCCAGATCGCGCGCCGAGTAACGGGCGCCTTCCTGCTGCTTGTAGCTGGGGTCGTGCTCTTCGTCGACCACGATGAGCCGCAGTGACGGCATCGACGCGAAAACCGCCATGCGGGTGCCGAGCACGATCCGCGCTGCGCCGCTGTGCGCCGCGAGCCAACTCGCGAGACGCTGCGGATTCGTCATGCCGCTGTGGAGCGAAACCACGGTGTCTTCGCCGAAGCGCTCCTTGAACCGGGCTTCGAGCTGGGGCGTGAGGTTGATCTCCGGCACCATCACGAGCGCCTGGGCCCCTGGTTCCCGCTCCAGCAATGAGGTGACCGCGCGCAGATAGACCTCCGTCTTGCCGCTGCCGGTGCTGCCGAAAAGCAGGAAGGGGCCGGCTTCGGCCTCGAACCTCGCCAGCGCTTCGGTTTGCTCCGCGCTGGGCGTCACTGGAGAGGGCGAAATGCCGGCGACCGCGCTGTCGGCGCGCTTGCGCTTCAGCCGCCGCGCAAGCTGGACTGCGGAAAGGTCGCGGAGCTGCGGCGGCAAGGCTGCAAGCGCGATTTCGCCCAGTGAACGCTGGTAGTAGCGCGCGGCAAAGGCGACCAGATCGCGCCACCCCTCGCCAAGTGGCGCCAGTGCGTCGAGGACAGCACTGATCGGCTTCAGCTCCGGCCCCGCCGATCCGGTGTCCTCCGGATGAACCGCCCAGGCGACGCCAAGCACTTCGCGGCGCCCCAGCGGCACCCGTACCAATGCCCCGGGCGTGACTGGCGCGCCACTGGCATAGCTAAGGACATCCCCTAGTGCACTGTGTGCCGGCGTCTGAACCGCGACGTCGATTCGCCAGTTCAACGCCGTCCCCAGGATGACACCTTTGTTAAAGCGACTTTGAGCAAAACGACCTAAGTTGTTGATTTATCAGTGCTTTGCACATCATCCAGATTTTCTGTGGATAACTTTGTTGATATTGGGCTTCGACGCGCCGCGAGCCCTTGAAAATCAAGGCTCCCGCTGGAATGCCCGCAAAAAAAGCAAAGTTCAAAACCCATATAAATCAATGACTTAGCGGCGCTATCGCTTTAGGAGCAACGCTTGGCGCGCTTCAGACGGTTTTGCGCACCGCAACAGCAGTTTTGTGCATAAGTCAGTCCCCCCTCACGCTTTTTACCCCTTGACAAACCTCGGATCGACGATCTCGGTGTTTACAAGTCATAACAATACGGTCATGCGCGCAGGGCGCGGGACTGTGCGTGCACCGCCGCAACCAGCGCTGCGACGTGCTCAGGCGGCGTGAACTGGCTGATGCCGTGGCCGAGGTTGAAGATGTGCGTCGGCCCGGTCGTCTGCGTGTCGGCGTGCGGTTTGCCGAAGCTTTGCAGCACCTTCGCAACTTCCGTTTCGATCTGCGCCGGCGGCGCGAACAACACGTTCGGATCGATGTTTCCCTGAAGCGCCTTGCCGCCGTCGCCTTCGCCAACGAGAGAGCGCGCGCGGCCCAGGTTCACGGTCCAGTCCAGGCCCAGGACTTCGCAGTCCAGCGCGCGCATGTCCTGCAGCCAGAGCCCGCCCCCCTTGGTGAACACGATGCGTGGCACAGGTCGGCCGTCGGCGCCGTCGCGTTGCAGCTGCGCGAGCACGCGCGCGGTGTAGGCGAGGCTGAATTCCTGGAACGCGCCATCGGCCAGGACGCCCCCCCAGCTGTCGAACACCATCACCGACTGAGCGCCCGCTGCGATCTGTGCGTTGAGATAGGCAGCGACCGAGTCCGCGTTTACCTCGAGCAGGCGATGCATCAAATCAGGGCGGCTGTACATCAACGTCTTGACCTGGCGATAGTCGCTGGAGCCCGCTCCTTCGACCATGTAACAGGCCAGCGTCCATGGGCTGCCTGAAAAGCCGATGAGAGGCACGCGGCCGGCGAGCGCCTTGCGGATCGAGGTCACGGCGTCGAAGACGTAGCGCAGCTTGTCCATGTCCGGCACGGCGAGCGCGGAGATCGCGGTTTCGTCGCGCAGCGGGCGCGCGAAGCGCGGGCCCTCTCCGGCTTCGAACGAGAGCCCGAGGCCCATCGCGTCCGGCACCGTCAGGATGTCGGAGAACAGGATCGCGGCGTCCAGCGGATAGCGCTCCAGCGGCTGCAGCGTGACTTCAGTGGCGAAGTCGACATTGGTGGCCAGCCCCATGAAACTGCCGGCTTTCGCGCGCGTCGCCACGTATTCGGGGAGGTAGCGCCCCGCCTGGCGCATGAGCCAGACGGGCGTGTGATCGGTTGCTTGTCGCCAGCAGGCGCGCAGGAAGGTGTCGTTCTTCAGTGGGGCGAAAGGCATCCGGCGATTGTCGCTCGCCCCCGGAGGACCGTCAGGTCTTGTACTTGATCGAGCAGCCGTAGGGGCGTGTCGTCGCGGCGCTGATCGACTTGCCGCCGAAGGCTTCGCCAAGCGCCTGGTTCACGTAGTTGGTGGCGGTCTTGATGTCCTCGGGGCGTGCCGAGGCGATGCTGTCGATGCCACCAGCGTAAACCAGCGTGCCCTTCGGGTCGACGATGAATATGTGCGGTGTGGTGCGCGCGCCGTAGGCTCGGCCGATCACCCCGTCCTCGTCCATCAGCAGCGCGCTCGGCGCGCCGGACTGTTCCTTCATCCAGGCGTCGAGAGCGGCCGGCTTCAGATAGTCGCTGGCGGCGCGCTCGGTCGAATTGATCGCGAGCCAGACCACGCCCTTGTCCGTGGCGGCCTTCTGCGTGGCCGGCATGTTGCCGCTGCCGTAATGCTTGCGCACGAACGGGCAGCCGGGATTCGTCCATTCGAGGACCACGTACTTGCCGGTGAAATCGGAAAGGCGATGCTGCTTGCCGGCGGTGTCGACAGCGACGAAATCGGGCGCCGGCTGTCCGACGGCGGGGGCCGCCATGGCCTGTGCATTCATGAGGAGGGTGGCGCCAAGGGCGACGGCGGCGGCCATCACGGCGCGGCGCGATGCGCGGCTCAATGCGGCCCTGGCTTGGCGGGCGGCGCGGTACGAGCGGGAATCTGCAGATGACGATGACGACATGGTCAGCTTGAACTCCATTCGATAAAACTCAACAACCACGACAGCTTAGAACGGATTCTTCAAGCTGTTGTGACAACCCGTACCGGGTTCATGGTCTCACAGTCTGGCGAGCGCTTCGCGGATCTCCTCCTTACTGAGAATTTCCGTGAGGACCACCGGTTCCTTCCCCGGCGCCTGGAGCACATAGACGGGCACGCCGCTGCGGCCCAGCGCGGTCAGCGCGGCGGTGATGGCCGGGTCACGCCGCGTCCAGTCGGCGCGCAGCATGGCGACATTGCGGGCTTCGAAGTCGGCGAGCACCTCGGGATTGGAGAGTGTGGCGCGCTTGTTGTACTGGCATGTGACACACCATGCTGCGGTGAAGTCGACGAACACCGGACGGCCAGCGGCTCGCAGTTCGGCAGCCTTGGCCTCCGACCAAGGCTGCCAGCGGTCGCCCGCGGACGCGGCAGCGGTGGCCGGCTCAGCGACCCGCAGGACGTTTCCACCGATCGCGGCGGACAGCGCGGCGGTAGCGGCGATCGCGAGACCGGCGACCACGATCCGGGTGCGGCCGCGCAGGGTGAGCGCCCAGACGACGGCCGCGAGGCAGACCAACAGGCCGAGCAGGGCGCCCGCGCCGTCGATACCGCTTTGCTGGCCCAGCACCCAGACCAGCCATGCGACCGTCGCGAACATCGGAAACGCGAGCAAGTGGCGCAAGGTCTGCATCCATGGCCCAGGTCTCGGAAGCAGGCGCGCGACCGCCGGGACGAAGCCCGCCAGCAGATAGGGCAGCGCCAACCCAAGACCGAGCACGGCGAACATGAAAAGCGCTTCCGTCGCGGGCAGCCCGATCGCGAAACCCAGCGACGCGCCCATGAATGGCGCGGTGCACGGCGAGGCGATCACCACGGCGAGCACGCCGGAGAGGAAGTCGTTGACCACCGGATGCCGCACCTGGGCCGCCGCGAGCGACCTCGGCGCGACGTTGGCGAACTCGAACAACCCGGCGAGATTGAGTCCGATCAGCGTGAACAGCGCCGCGAGCCCGGCCACGACGGCAGGCGACTGGAGTTGGAAGCCCCAGCCGAGTTGGGTGCCGGCCGCGCGCAGCGCGAGCATCGCGCCGCCGAGTGCCAGGCAGGACAGGATCACTCCGGCGGTGTAGGCGATCGCGGCCAAGCGGTGCCGACGCCGATCCTCCGCGTGCCGCGTGAAGTTCAGCACCTTGATCGCCAGCACAGGAAATACGCACGGCATCAGGTTGAGCAGCAGACCGCCTATCAACGCGCCCAGCAGCGCCGCGACGAGCGTGCCCGAGGGGCGCGATGAAGACGCGGGCCCGGCGTTGGCTTCGAGCGCGGCTTGCAGTGCGGGGGAAACCTGGGCCTTGGAGGCCACGGTGGGCCAGGTGCCGGTCACCGGCGCCTCGGCCCGCCATGCAATCGGCTGGCCCGCCTGCCGGTCGGCATCGGCCAGCGCGACCACGACGGGCATTGCGCTCGGGCTGGCGCTGCGTTGTTCCGCGAGCGGGATGGTCGCGGTCCAGGCTTCGCCTTGCCAGGCTTGGGTCCAGTCTTTCCCGAGTACCGCCGCGGTGTGAATGACCTCGCCGGTCTCCGGGAAGAACTCCAGCGTCTTGCCGCGAACCGACGCCGGCAGGCCTTCGAGGCGAACCTGGAGCTTGTTGCCGTCGATCCTGATGTCGCCGGGCTTGTCGAGCGCCACGGGCTGAGCTGCCCAGGCGGCCTCGAACTCACTCTTGTTCAGCGCGGTCGAGCCGTGCAGGGGCACCTTGAGCTGGAACTCGCCCTCTTCGGGGATGCACTCCTTGCGGCAGACCAGCCACGAAGCCTTGAGGCGGACGTCGAGTTCCTGCGCGCCGGTGAGCGACAGGGGCGGCTTGAAGTCCGGCGCCACAGTGAGTGGCACCGGCAATAGCACCGTGCCTTCGTAACCGTAGTTGGCGAGATTGCCGATCGGGATCTTTCGCGGCACCGGCCACGCAATGTCGCCAGCCGACGCGCCGGACGGGAGCGTCCATGCCAACTCGGTCGGCAGGCCGGAGTCTCCGGCGTTCTTCCAGTAGGTGTGCCACTCGGGCTGATGCGTGATCTGCAACCCGACCCAGGCCGGTGTCCCGGGCGAGATGCCATCGGGCGCATGCGCGATCAGTTCGGCGCGCACATGGGGCGTGGTGACGACCGAGCCGACGCGCGAGGAAGAGATCTGCGCCGCAGCCGGCAGCGAGGCTGCCGCGGTGGCGAGGGCGACGAGCCCGAGGCCCGCGATGAATCGACGAATCTGGATTGCCATGCGGTTCAGTCGGAGCGGGCGCCCGGGTCGAAGTTCCGGCAGCGTCTCATGCGGCCCATCCGAGCACCACGCGGCGGCTATTGGCGCTTTTCTTTTCGATCTTGGTCACGATGACTGCGCCGATTTCGTGCGTATTGGCGACATGTGTGCCGCCGCAGGGCTGGAAATCGATCAGATCCGCGGCGCCGATACGGATCGTTCGAACGGTGCCTGTGCCACGGGGCGGCTGCACGCTCATGCTCTTCACGAGGGCGGGATTGGCGTCAAGTTCCGCGTCGGTGATTGCACCGACGGTCAACGGATGGCTGGCGTCGACGAGACGCGCAAGACCGGCCGTGAGCATTTCCTTGTCGAGCGGCTCGGTCATGTGGAAGTCCAGCCGCGCGTACTCGGGCGTGATCGAGCATCCATTGACCGGTTGCGGCACCAGATGGCACAGCAGGTGCGTGGCGGTATGGAAGCGCATCAGCCTGTGCCGGCGCTCCCAGTCGATGCGCGCCGACACGTCGTCGCCGGGCTTCAGCGCGCCCAGCAGTGCTTCCTGGCCGGCGGCGGGCACATGGAGGATCTCCTGGGTCGCCTTGCCTTCGGCGTCTTTCGCCTTCCGGGTATCGGCGATCGCGATCTCGCGACCATCGCTCAGAACCAGCCAGCCGCTGTCGCCGGCCTGGCCGCCGCCCTGCGGATAGAAGACCGTGCGATCGAGTACGACACCGCCTTCTTCGATTCGCAGGATGCGCGCCTCGCAGTCGCGCAGGTAGGCGTCGGATCGGAACAGTTCATCGGTCATCGCGTGATGGTAGCGGCCGCGCCATGCCCGGGTGGCTCCCACGCCTGAAAGCGCCTGTCGCCGACACTCGGGCGCGAAACGGATTGCAGGATACAAACGGATGCCATTTCGTGACGACCCCAGGATGTCGAAGATGATGAGAGCGCTCACTCCCCATGCCGCGCGTACGGCGATGTTCGGACCGATGCTGGCGGTCGCCACGCTGCTCAGTGCTTGCGGCGAGACCGCGAAGCTGCCCACCGAGGCGGGCATCGGCCAGACGCCCGAACTGCCGCCACCGGTCAAGACGATGATCCCCACCATCAACATCGCGCCGGCTGTCGGCTGGGCGGACGCAGCCGGCCCGACTGCGCCGGAAGGCTTCGTCGTGACCGCCTTTGCCCGCGGGCTCGACCATCCGCGGATGGTCTACACGCTGCCCAACGGCGACGTGCTCGTGGTCGAGAGCAATCGGCCGCCCAAACCCGACAACGGTGAAAGCAAGGGACTCATGGCGAAAGTCCGCGACAAGGCGATGGACATCGTCCAGAAGCGCGCCGGCGCCGGCGTGCCGAGCGCCAACCGCATCACTCTGCTGCGCGACACCGACGGAGACGGGGTCGCCGACGTGCGCAAGGTCTTCATCGACAAGCTGATGTCGCCCTTCGGCGTCGTGCTGGTCGGCAAGGAACTGTTCATTGCCAACGCCGACGCGCTGGTCAAGGTGCCGTACACCGACGGCGACATCGCCGCCAGTGCGGCGCCGGTCAAGGTCACCGACCTGCCTTCCGGCATCAACCACCACTGGACCAAGCACGTGGTCGCGAACCGGGACGGCACCAAGCTCTACGTGACGGTCGGTTCCAACAGCAACGTCGGTGAAAACGGGCTGCAGGCCGAGGAAGGGCGCGCGTCGGTTTGGGAGGTGGATGCGAAGACCGGTCAGAAGCGCCTCTTCGCGAGCGGGCTGCGCAATCCGGTGGCGGTGGACTGGGAGCCGACGACGCAAGCGCTCTGGGCGGTGGTCAACGAGCGAGACGAACTCGGCAGCGACCTCGTGCCCGACTACCTCACATCGGTGAAGGACGGGGCGTTCTACGGCTGGCCCTGGAGCTACTACGGCAATCACGTCGATACCCGCGTGGAGCCGCAGCGCCCCGACATGGTGGCGAAGGCCGTCGTGCCGGACTACGCACTGGGTTCGCACCGTGCGCCGCTTGGCATCGCCTTCTCGAGCCCGCGGGGCATGCCGCCGCAATTCGCGAGCGGTGCGTTCATCGGAGAACACGGCTCCTGGAATCGCAAGCCGATGGCGGGCTACAAGGTGGTGTTCGTGCCCTTCGCCAATGGCCGTCCGAGCGGGCAGCCGGTGGATTTCCTGACGGGCTTTCTGTCGGCCGATGAAAAGGCACAAGGTCGGCCGGTTGGCGTGGCCCTCGACAAGAGCGGCGCGTTGCTGGTCGCCGACGACGTCGGCAATGCAGTCTGGCGCGTCGCCCGCGAGTGAAGCCAGGGCACTAAGATCGCCCGCATGAATGCCCCCGCCAGCCGCTTCTGGTCCCGACTCACCACGCGCGACTTCGCAGCGCTCGACCCAGCCACGACGGTTGCGGTGCTGCCGCTCGGCGCGACCGAGCAACATGGTCCGCACCTGCCGCTCTGTGTGGATTCGACGCTGGCAGACGGGATCATCGAAGCGGCGCTGCCGGTATTGCCGGCAGACCTCCCGGTGCTTTTCCTGCCGACCCAGCAGATCGGGCTGAGCCCCGAGCACGCGCGCTTTCCGGGCACGTTGACTCTTTCTTCAGAGACGCTGATCCGGCTCTGGAGCGAGATCGGCGCCAGCGTGGCGCGCTCGGGCATCCGGAAACTGGTGCTCTTCAATGCACACGGCGGACATGTCGGCGCGATGGATATCGTCGCGCGCGAACTGCGCGTTGCGCACGATCTGCTCGTCTACAGCGTGAGCTGGTTCAACCTGCCGCTCGGCGACGCGGGCGCGCAGTTCAGCGCGGACGAACACCGCTTCGGCGTCCATGCGGGGGAGATGGAAACATCGATGATGCTGGCGCTCGCGCCGGACGAAGTCGCCATGGGGGTCGCGCGCGATTTCGATTCGACCTCCCGCCAGCGTGCGCGCGACTACGCGATTCTCGGTAATGGCAAGAGCGCCAAGCTGGGCTGGGCGATGGAGGACTACAACCCCGCGGGCGCTGCCGGGAATGCCGCCGCAGCCACCGCCGAAAAAGGCCGCGCACTGGTCGATGCGGCTGCCAAGCAACTCGCATTGCTGCTTGCCGAGGTCTCGCGCCTGCCGCTTGCGACGATCGGCAACACGCCGAATCCCTGACGCCTTAGTCAGCCGGCAGGTGCTGCACCGGTTGGCACCGCGTCACCGATCTTGATCGACCCGTCGGGCCTCTCGCACGTGCCGATCAGCAGGCCGCTCGCGATGGCGTGCGCTTTCAATGCGTCGAGCAACTCGTCGCGGCCGGGGGTCGAGGAGAACTCATGCGGTGCGCCGAGCGCGAAGATCTGGAACGCATAGCGATGCACGCCGTGGCCCGGTGGTGGATCGGGTGGCAGCCAGGCGGTTCGCAGGTAGGAATTGCGGCCGGTGTGGACGCCCTTCTCATCGTCGTCATCCGACAGCGCACCATCGGGCAGTCCACCATCGACAGCGGGCAGGTCCACTGCGATCGCATGGACCAGCGGATGCGGTGTGGGCGAATCCGCATCTTCGACCATCAGCACCAGCGAGACTGCGCCGGACGGTATGCCGATCCAGTGCAACGGCGGCGAGCGTCCTTCGCCATCCGCCGTGTAGCGCGCGGGCAGCGGCCCGTGATCGGCGAACGCCAGGCTGGAAATCTTGATCGATGCCGTTCCCTGACGCAGGCCGATGGTGTTGAAGGCAATCTTCTCCAGCCCCGCACGCACTTCGTGCAAGGCATGACCGATCGCATCCGGGAGTTTTTCCAGCATGCTGTTCTTATATAGCGTCGGCGGCCGCTGGGTGTGTAGGAACGATTCCTGGGGGCCCGCTATCATCTGGACCGCATCGTTTCGCAACGGCTTGCGCCGTCTTCCTTCCTCTGCCAGGGGCACCGTATGAGCATCGTTTGGACCATTCTGATCGGCTTCGTTGCGGGCTTGGTAGCTCGCGCAATCAAACCCGGCGACGACTCGGCGGGCTTCATCGTCACGACGCTGATCGGCATTGCCGGTTCGCTCGTCGCGACGTACGCCGGGCAGGCCATGGGCTGGTACTCGGCAGGGCAGGGCGCAGGCTTCATCGCCTCGGTGGTCGGCGCAATCGTGCTGCTTTTCATCTACGGACTGATCAAGCGCAAGTGAGATCGCGCCGCTTCGTCGCATGCCAACGCGCAAGACGCGCAGCCGCCATCACCATCACGTCTACGTGATCGAACTCGACGACCGCGTGTGGAACGCGGCGCGGTTCCGTCGGGTGAACCCTGACTACAAGCTTGGCATGCCCTTTGTCTACGTCGGAATGACCGGGCTCGACCCCGACGTGCGATTCGACAAGCACAAGGCCGGCATTCAGGCCAACGCATTCGCGCGTGACTATGGTCTGAGATTGCTGCCGGCGCTCTATGCCATGTACAACCCGATGCCCTACGAAGCTGCACGCGAGATGGAGGTCGAGCTCGGCATCGCGCTGCGCGAGGCGGGGTACGGCGTCTGGCAGGGCTAGCTCTATTCACCCCGGGAGGTGCACATGGACTCAGGCGTTTGCATCGTGATGACGAGCATCGGCACCGAGGACGAGGCTGACGCGCTCGCGGAGGCGATCGTGGAAGCGCGGCTCGCCGCATGCGTCCAGGTGCAGCGGGTGCGCAGCCTCTATATCTGGCAGGACGTGCTGCATCGCGAGCCGGAATGGGTGCTCCACATCAAGACGCTCGATGCGCGATATGGCGCACTCGAAGCCTTCATTCGCGAACGACACAGCTATGAGACGCCCGAAATCGTGCGCGTGCCGATCACCGCGGGTTCTGCCGACTACCTGGACTGGCTCAGGGCTGGCAGCACGCCGCGTCGTGCTCAGGAGTAGGTGACCCAGTTCTCGTACGCCGGCCCGTCGAGATGGGGCAGCGTGTTGTAGGTCACCAGCATGTGGCGTTTCGGCGTGAACGCGAACTCGGTCACGGCTGAATTTCGCATGCGCAGATTGAGCTCCACTGTCGTCGCCGGACTGGTGCCGAGGATGTGGCCCACCGCGGTGGAAATCGGACCCCCGCTCGACACCACGAGCACCTTTGCTCCGTGGTGGCGGGCGCGGACATGGTCCAGTGCGCTGGTCACACCGGCAAGGAAATCCACATAGCTCGGCATGCCGACCGGAGCGGTTCGGCCTTCCATCCACGCATTGAGCCCATCGCGCAGGAGCCGGAAGTGATGCCTGTACATCTCGGGCGTATCCGCCTTCTCCAGCTTTTCGG
Source organism: Variovorax sp. Sphag1AA (assembly GCF_014192575.1). Taxonomy (GTDB): domain Bacteria; phylum Pseudomonadota; class Gammaproteobacteria; order Burkholderiales; family Burkholderiaceae_C; genus Variovorax. The sequence goes on from NZ_JACHYC010000014.1 coordinate 72,536, forward strand.
GATGGATCGTCGCGATGATGGCTTCGCTGTCGTATTCGTTCAGTCCCGGCCAGGGGAGAACATCGTCCCGCGACAGGCCGAGCCCTTCGGCGATGCCCTGCCATGTTTGCCGATGGCGCCGCAAGGTACCGGTGATCACAGCGTCGAACTGCATGCCGCGCTCGCGCCAGTACTCGCCCAGCCGCACTGACTGCTTGTGGCCCAGCTCGCTTAGCTGGTCGTAGTCGGCAGCGCCGAAGCTGGCCTGTCCGTGACGGACGAGATAGAGGGTTCCCATGCGGCGAATTCTGCCAATCGATGCCAGTTTTCCGCGTCACCGCGGTGACCTTTCTTGGTGACCTGCGCCGCGGCGTTGTTCACGACTAAGCGAATCGGCTTTGCCTAGTGACAGACCTTTCAGAGAGTTCTGATGGGTCGCCCGGCGACCCCTTTTTACGATCCCTTTCACTCGATTCGCGGGGCTTTCCGGTCTGAATCGAACCGCATTGGGCGATGGCGCCGCCCGCTCCCTTCTTTCAAGAATTCAAGGAACTCCGATGATGGTTCTGCTTGCTCCTGCGTGGTCTTTCGTGTCGTCGGCCTTCGGTCAATCAAAGCTCGCCGCGCGCGTCGCTCGAGACGTCGAATCTGCTGCGTCCGAGGAAATGTCTCCCGAACTGCTGTTCGGCTGCTTGCTCAGCGCGAACTTCGCCCTGCTGATGAACGACAACTTCAAACAACTGGCGAGCGCCTTGCCCAGGCAGCGAGTCAAGAAGCTGCTGGCGGAGCAATGGGGCATCGAGACGCGCGCAGATTGCATTCGAGTCATCGATCAGGCGATGGCGCGGCTTGGAGAGATTTCTCCAGCGGAGATGAAAGCGGTTGCTGCCTGGCTCGACGAGCGGCATGCAGAGGGCGACGTCGCTCGGCTGGACCGTCTTGTTTCGACCGATGACCTCAGTCATGGCCATCTCAGTGTGCTGGCATGGGACATCCAGCAACTCGCCTATCTGATCCGCCTTGCGCTCGCGGCGGGTCATGTCTCGCGGAACCATGCGGAAGACGTGCTGGAGAGATTGACCATCCGTGCGCGCAAGCACTATGGGTCCTGGCCGGTCTACTCGATGGCAGCGCTGGTCGGCCTTGGCATGCGCAGCTCCATGGAGGTCTTCGAAACGTCGGCGTGGGATCGGTATTCGCGGACGCATTCCGCTTTCGTGAGCGGTCGGCACTCGCCGATCAAATTTGCGTCGCCGTGGGGCGAAGCTCACAAGGCGGCGCCGCATCTTGCAGGGGCCCTGCAGCGGGCCACTGTCGCCACCGTCTGACGGATCGGGTTTGCACCTGACAGCGCTCGAGGTTCATCCGTGCCGCCGTTCTACTCGTCCAATTCCGTGGGGAGCTTTCGCCCACGCGAGGCGTCCGCCGGTCCTTTGCGACGTGTGCTCGATGGCGGAATCTTCGCGACCCTCCTGACCTGCCTTCTCGGCGTCGCGAGCTATCTGTTCGGACGACCGATGGCGATCGTGCTGAGCTGGCATTGGGCAGCGCTGATCTCCGTCGGCATCGTTGCGTTGGCGGTGTTGCGGTTCAAGAGTTCGCTGCGGGCGCAGCGGCGGAGCGACGCACTCAATGCCATCCTCGACGCGGTTCCGCATGCGTTGTTCGTCAAGGACTCCCAACTTCGCTACAAGGCCTTGAACGCAGAGTTCGAGCGCATGTTTCGTGTCGACTCCGAGCGCGTCATCGGCAGGCGCGATCAGGACATCTTCGGCCCCGAGCATTCCGAGCGAAGCGCCTCGCAGGACGGAGAGCTGATGGTCTCGCGCGTCGCGAGCACCTACGACGACGAGATTTCGATCGACGGCGTCCCGCACAACTTTCAGTCTCGCAAGCAGCCCATCTTCGATCAACGGGGCCGGTTTCTGGGGCTGGTCGGAGTTTCGGTCGACGTCACTGCGGAGTTGCGTGTCCGGCGCCAACTGGAGCAATCCCGCGCCGATCTGGAGCTTGCGCTGAGCATTGGTGGGCTGGGTGTCTGGCGCTCGGTTACGCGCCTGCGCACGCATGACGGCCTGAACAATCCGGCGTTTCTGGATTCGGCCATTCATGCGGACCGCCGCATGCGCGAGATCTGCGGGTTTGATGACGACGAGTCGGTGACCTATCGGCAGTTGTTCATGCGCGTCCATCCGCAGGACCGTCCGCCTGTTGCCGCGCGGCTGCAGGAGGTGTATCGCCAACGGCGCGGCGCCTATCGGAAGCAGTTCCGCATCTGCACGCCTGATGGCGGGGAACGCACGCTGGAAGTTCGCGGCAGTTTGTCCGTGCGCAACGATGCGGCCGTTCAGGGGGCCATCGTCTCTTTCATTGGCATCGCCAAGGACATCACCGACGAGGAAGCACTCAAGGCGAACCTTGTGACCAAGGCCGAGGAGGCACGCTCGGCGGTGGATGCCAAGGCCCACTTCCTGGCCATGATGAGCCACGAGGTGCGCACCCCGTTGAACGGCGTGCTCGGCATGATCGATCTCGTGCTGGACACGCCCCTGGACGACGACCAGCGCACCATGCTCGGGCGCTGCCGTGAGTCGTCCGTGTCGCTGCTGACCATCATCAACGACATCCTGGACTTCTCCAAGATCGAGGCGCGCATGCTGGACATCGAGAGCCGGCCGCTGGCGCTGGCCGGCCTCGTGGAGGATGTCTGCGCCACCTTCGGCGCGGAGACCGCGCGCAAGGCCATCGGGCTGAGTTTTCACGTCGATCCGGCCATCCCGCAGTTCGTGGTGGGCGATTCGGTGCGACTGCGCCAGGTGCTCACCAACCTGATCGGCAACGCCATCAAGTTCACCCAGCAGGGCAGCGTGCGGGTGGAGGTGCTGCGCACCGACAAGGGCGAGCTCGAACTGGCCGTGCAGGACACCGGCATCGGCATCGATCCGCGGGCGGTCAGGACGCTCTTCGAGCCCTTCCGCCAAGCCGACATCGCCACCACCCGGCGCTATGGCGGCACGGGGCTGGGGCTGACCATCGTCAAGCAGCTGGTGGAGCTGATGCACGGCAGCGTGCGCTGCGAGAGCGCACTCGGCGCGGGCAGCCGCTTCATCGTGACCCTGCCGCTGCGGCCGTGGGTGCCCAGCGTGGGCTCGGCGCCCGGGCGCAGCGCGCCGCACCGGCTGGCCATCGACGCGGCGGTGAGACAACCGGTGGCCAAGCCATCGTCCGAACCCAGCCAGGCTGGCCAGGGCCAGCGGGTGCTGCTGGCCGAGGACCACCCGATCAACCGCGAAGTGCTCACCCGGCAGCTGCACAAGCTGGGCTACGCCTGCGACTGCGCCGAGGACGGACAGCAGGCCTGGGAGATGCTCGAGGCGCAGCCAGCGCCCGGGGGCGACTACGCCCTGCTGCTGACGGACTGCCACATGCCGCGGCTGGATGGCTACGAGCTGACGCGGCGACTTCGGGAGCGCGAGCGAGAGCGGGGTCTGCCGAGGCTGCCGATCGTGGCGCTGACGGCCAATGCGCTGCAGGGCGAAGCCGAGCGCTGTCTGGCGCTGGGGATGGATGCGTATCTCTCGAAGCCACTGCAGTTGGGGGATCTGCGCGAGGCGCTGTCCAAGGTGCTCCAGAGGGGTGTGGAGACGGACGAAGAGAAGGGTGCGGTGCAGGCTGCTGCGGCCTCCACCGCGCCGCGCTATGCCCGGCTCATGCAGCTATGCGATGGCGACCCGGCCAAGGTCGCAAAACTCGTGGCAGTCTTCGTGGCAGCGACCGAGAAGGACATGCAGGCGATGGAACGGGCCGCTGATGCTGCCAACCACACGGTCCTGCGCCAGCTTGCGCATCGCATGAGTTCGGCCTGCCATCAGCTGGACGAGGACGAGGCGGTGCGTGCGTTCAAGGCCGTGGAGGACAGCGATTCCGACGAGACCTCGCTCGCGCTGTACCCGACTGCTCGCGCCGAAGTCGCCTCTGTCATGCAGCGGGCGACGGCATTCACTGGTTCTCGGCCCGGTCAAGAAATCAGATTGTTTTCACGCGCGAAGGCGTAGATCTCCAGATCGCTCTTGAGGCCAAGCTTGTTCATCGCATCGGTCTTTTGACGACTCACCGTCTTGATGCTGCGTGACAGGCGATCGGCGATCGCGGACACAGTCATCCCGGACGCGAAAAGGCGAAGCACTTCGATCTCCCGCGGCGACAGGCGCGCAACCGTGCCGGCTTCGGAATTGAACTGGCTTTGAAGAAGGCTCTGTTTGAAGGTCGTGCTGACGTAATCCCGTCCTTGGCTCACTGCCTGGATCGCGACCGAAATTTCGGCCATGCCCGCTGACTTGTCGATCAGGCCGCGCACACCGGTGGCGAGGATCGCGCCGATCACGCCAACATTGCCCACCATCGTCAAGACGATCACGGGCAATTCAGGGTAGAGACGACGGATGCGCTGAAGCAGGCCGAGGCCATCGGCCTCTTGGCCCCCCGGCATCGAGAAATCAGTAATGAGCAGGTCGGTGGGCGTGTCGCGCAACATCGCCAGAAGCGCTTCCGGCGAATCGGCTTCGCCGACGATCGAGATGTTCATTGCGCTTTCAAGCACCATGCGCACGCCGGCCCGGATGATGGGGTGGTCGTCAGCGATGATGACGCGCTTATTCATGCAATCAAACCGTTCTTGAAGACTATGGTGCCCCTCGGCATGAGGGGCACGCATTCTACTTGCCGCCAATAGTTCGAAAACCCGCCTTCAATCCAGGGCGGGCCAGTATCGTGCAGCATTTGGTGAACATTGTCACCAATGTCAAATTGGCGGCCGCAAACGCGTCTGCGCTTGCCAGTCAGTCACTTCATCATTTCCGGTCCGTCAGGGCGATCCGGACTGCCAGTGCCGCGAGGACGCTTCCCATCACATAGCGCTGTGCTCGCAGCCAGCCGCGGCTTTTCGACAGAAAGGCGGTGATGCTCGCCGCGCCAAGAACCAGCAGGGCATTGATCCCGCCGCTCACCAGGATCTGGATGGCACCCAGCGCCAGACTTTGCAGCAGCACCGATCCGCGATCGGGATGCAGGAACTGCGGGAAGAACGACAGGTAGAACATCGCCACCTTGGGGTTCAGCACATTGGTCAGGAACCCCATGCTGAACAGCTTGGCTGGCCGGTCATGCGGCAGCAGTCGGGCTTCGAACGGTGCGGTGCCGTTGGGCTTTAGCGCCTGCCACGCGAGCCAGAGCAGGTAGGCGGCGCCGGCGAGGCGAATCGTGTCGAATGCGAAGGGGACTGCGATCAGCAATGCGGTCAGGCCGAGGGCTGCCGCCATCAGGTGCACGACGAAGCCAAGCAGGACTCCTCCGAGCGAAATCAGGCCGGCGGCCCGCCCCTGACAAAGCGCACGGGAAACGCAATAGATCATGTTGGGCCCAGGCGTCAGCACCAACACCAGGGCAGCCAGGGTGAACCATGCGAGTTCGATGGGCGTCAGCACGTCAGATACCTCGTGAATGCAGAGAAACAGTGCCGCGCGGCGTTTCCAGCACGGCATGAATGTTGGGTGCGCCATTGGCGAGTGATACGCCGGAGAGCCCGATGGTGCGCAGCGCGGCTTCGAGATCCGCGGCACGCGGATGCGTGAGATCGAGCGAGCGCAACGTCACACCCGAATCGACCATGCTGTCGCTCGGATGGACGGGGCCCCATTGAATCAGGGTGGGCAGCGCCCCGTAGAACAGTCGCTGGCCGTCGTCGCGCACCGTGATCTGCCATGACAGACGTCCGGCCGGCGTGTCGCGCGAGGCCTCGATCACGTGGCCTCGATCGAGGCGAGCATGGCGCAGTGCCTGCACGGCGACATGAGCATCCGGCACCTCGGCGACGAAGTGCACGAGACGCGGCCCGCTCCGGTCGAGCGCCGCTTGCAGGTGTGCATCGTCGAGATCGAACCACCGATGCTTTGCCGCGCCCCGCGTCGGCCTTGCGCCTGGGTCGATGGCAATGATTTCCAGATATGCGCGCGGGAATGCAGCGCTCGCGATCTTCATCAGCCGGTTGTGCGTGCCCATCAGCGGATGTGCGCCGCCGGCACTCGGCGTGACGCCCAACGTGGCTTCGCACCAGCCCACGCCTTCGTCGAGGCTTCGGGCCGCGATCACCAGATGGTCGACACGCGCTGGCATGGCGGCTCTAGAGCGTGACGTGTCCGTCGATGCAAGTGACCGAATCGCCGCCGACCCAGACCTGCCGGTCGCTGTCGCGTTCGATGTGGACGCGTCCGTCACGACCCAGCACCTGGCCTTGTGATGCGACGTACTGACTCGGGAGATGTCCCTCGGCAATCAGCCACTCGGCGAGGCTCGCGTTGAAGCTGCCGGTGACGGGGTCCTCATCCACGCCGATGGCGGCCGCGAACGCGCGCACTTCGACGCTCGGCGCCGTCTCTTCGGCGCGCACGAAGGCGCGAGCCTCGCGGTTCGATCGCGTGATCAGTGGTGACGTGGTGCCCGCTGGATAGAGGCCGGCAACGCCGACCTTCTGCCCGAGCTCGGCCAGCACATGATGATCGGGCTCGAGCGCGAGCACTGTGTCTGCGTCGTTCAGCAGCAGCCCGAGCCACACCGGACCGTTGTCCAGCAATTGCGCCGTGACGATCTGCTGCGCCCGGATGCCCAGCGCGCTCGCCACCTTCGCCAGCAAGGTCGGGCTCGGCGCGCTGCGTCGCAGCGTGGGCGCGGCGAAGGTCAGCCGCTCGCCTTCGCGCCGGATCGGCACGAGGCCCTTGGCGCACTGCTGAACGATCAGGTTGCCGGCTTTCGGCTTGCCGCCCGCTTGCAGCCAGGCGTGGCAACTTCCCAGCGTCGGATGGCCGGCAAAGGGCAGTTCCCCACCAGGCGTGAAGATGCGCACCTGGTAGTCGGCCGAAGGATCGGTCGGGGGCAGCAGGAAGGTGGTTTCGGAAAGGTGCGTCCATGCTGCGAAGCGCTGCATCGTCGCGTCGTCGAGCCCGGTGCCATCCAGCACCACGGCAAGGGGATTGCCGACATACGGCGTCGAAGTGAAAACGTCGACTTGCTTGAACGGGCGGGTTTTCATCGGAGTCATTCCAGTGGGAGATCGAGAACGCCGCGCGCGCCGGCCCGGCTGCGCAGGTCGGCGAACCACCGCTCGACGTTCGGCCACGAGGGCCGCGTGTATTCGGTCTGCGGCAATCCGAACCAGCGATGCGCTTCACAGCCGACGGGGATATCGGCCATCGTGAAGCGCTCGCCGAGCATGTAGGTGCGCGTCGCGAGGTGGGCGTCGAGCAAAGCGAAGAGCGGCTCGGTGGCGTGCACCGAATGGGCGATCACTTCGGGCCGACGTTGTGCGGCCGGCGTGCGGACCCATTGCCTGAAGGCGTCGCCGCTCACCGGGTTTAGCGTGGTCTGCTGCCAGTCCATCCAGCGCTCGGCGTCGAAACGTTCGGGCAGCGGCTCGGGATAGAGCCGGCCCATCGAATGCTTCGCGCAGAGGTAGCGCACGATCACGTTCGATTCCCAGAGCACGACGCGATCCTCGCCCTCGCCATCGTCGATGGCTGGCACGAGCGCGTTCGGATTCATCGAGAGGTATTCGGGCGTCTGGACCACGCCGAACTTGCCGCCGGCTTCGGTGCGCTGGAAGTCGAGGCCGAGTTCCTGCGCACACCAGACGACCTTGCGCACGTTGATCGAACTGATGCGTCCCCAGATGTTGAGCATTTCAGGTCTTTCCGAATAGCCTCAGTTTGGGTGGGCCGCCATTTGCCGCTCCACTTCGGCGGCGGCGCTGTGCGCGAGCTGTTCGCGGATTGCATCGGCCAGCGCGGCGATCGCGGTATTGATTTCGTCGTCGCTGGCGGTCACGAAGGACAGACGCAGCGTCCGCGGATCGCCTTCGCCCGCATAGAACGGAAGGCCCGGCACGAAGGCCACGCCGCGCTCGACCGCCTTGGGCAGCAGCGCGACGGCGTCCACGCCAGCCGGCAGTCGCAACCAGAGGAACATGCCGCCGTTCGGCTTGTTGAACTCGACCTGCAGGCCATTCATTTCGCGCGTCAGCGCGGCGAGCATCACGTCGCGCTGGCGCTTGTAGAGCGCGCGAATCGTGGGCACGTGCTTGCTCAGGAAGCCGTCCTTCATGACCTCGGACACCATCCGCTGGTTGAAGCTTGGCGTGTGCAGGTCCGCCGCCTGCTTGGCTTGCAACAGCTTGGGGAAGATCGCCTTCGGTGCGACAAGGAAGCCGAGCCGGAGGCCCGGTGCCAGCACCTTCGAGAACGAACCGAGGTAGATGCAGCCTTCCGGATTGCGCGCGGTGAGCGGCAGCGGCGGTGCTTCATCGAACCAGAGTTCGCCGTAGGGGTTGTCTTCGATGATCGGCAGGCCCGCTTCGGCCGCTGCGGCGGACACGGCAGCGCGGCGTTCTTCGGTCATCGTGCGACCGGTCGGGTTCTGGAAGTTCGGCAGCAGGTAGATGAAGCGCGCGTCCTTCGACTTGGCGACCATGTCGTCCACCACCACACCTTCGTTGTCGCTCGCGACGCTCACTGGTTCGGGCTCCATCGGCGAGAAGGCCTGCAGGGCGCCGAGGTAGGTCGGCGTTTCGACCAGCACGCGGCTGCCGGGATCGAGAAGCACTTTGGCGATCAGGTCGAGACCCTGCTGCGAGCCGGTCGTGATCAGCACCTGGGCCGGGTCAACCTTCCAGGGGAGCATCTGGCTCACGGCTTCCCGCAGCGGGCCGTAGCCTTCGCTGGCCGCGTATTGCAGCGCTGCCTGGCCGTCCTTGTGCAGCACGTTGGCGCAGGCTTCGGCGAATGCAGAGATCGGGAAGGTCTTGGACGAAGGCAGGCCGCCGGCCAGGCTGATGATGCCGGGGCGTTCGGTGACCTTGAGGATTTCACGGATCACCGAAGGATTCATCTTTTCGGCCCGTGCGGCGAGTTTCCATTGCATGTCTTGACTCCTTGAGGTGTGTGTGAATCGCTATCGCGAAGCCGGAGCGAGCGCGGTGGGCGTGGCAGGTTGCGAAAGCCGCTTGCCGGCGATCACGGTGGCGACGACGGCGGCCGCGAAGCCGAGCGTAACGATATCGAGAGGCTCGCCCAACAATGGCATCGCGGCGAGGATGGAAAGAAAGGGTTGCAGCAGTTGCGTCTGGCTCACGCGGAGTGCGCCGCCCATCGCCAGGCCGCGGTACCACGCGAAGAACCCCACCCACATCGAGAACACCCCGACATAGACGAACCCGACCCAGGCCGATGCGGCGACCGGCTGTTGCGGCCAGAGAAAGATCGTGCCCGGCAGCGTGACCGGCAGCGCGAGGACGCACACCCAGCAGATCACGCGCTCCGCGCCAAGCGCTGGCGTGACCTGTGCGCCGTAGATGTATCCCAGCGAGGCCGCGAACACCGCGCCGACCAGCAACAGGTCTGCCCATTCGAAGCCAAAGCCCGTGCCGTGGCCCGAGGCGCGAAGCAGCGAGAACGCCACTACGAGGGCGCTGCCCGCTACTGCGCAAAGCCAGAAGCCGAGTCGCGCGCGCTGGTGCAGCACCCATGCGGCGCACGCTGCCGTGACCAGCGGAAGAAGTGCGGTGATGACGGCCGCATGGCTCGCGCTGACGACGCGCAGCGCGTAGGCCAGCAAGAGCGGATAGCCGATCGCGTTGCCCATCACTGCCATGCCCAGCGGCCGCCAGTGGTTCGGCTTCGGTCGCGGCGCGCGCGTGACGAGCAGAAAGATCGTCGACAGCACGCCTGCAAGTGCCGCGCGTCCAAGCGTCACGAACCAGGGTGAGAGCTGCGGATCGGCCTGTGTCCCGGTGGCAAGGCGCGTCATCGGCAGCGTGACAGCGAAGAACGCCACGCCGAGCACGCCCAGCCACATGCCGAGGGCTTCGTCCCGAGTCTTTGTCATACGCTCAGCATCCACCAGGCGGTGAGAACCAACACGGCGCCCATGAGGCGGTTGAACCACAGCAGTCGCTGTCCCTGCGCGAGCCAGTGGCGCAATAGCGCTCCGGCGACGGCGTAAGTCAGGTTGCTGACGAACGCGTAAAGCAGCATCACCGGTGCCACGATCGCGAGCCGCTGCAGTGCATCCGGCTGCCCGGCGATCCAGCCCGCCACCAGGGTGAGCGCCAGCAACCACGCCTTGATGTTGAGGAACTGCAGCATCACGCCTTGCTTGAAGCCGACGTTGAGACGCTGGCCATCCGCCTGGGCGAGCGATGCACTGCGGCTGAGCTTCCAAGCCAGCCAGAGCAGATAGACGATGCCGAATGCCTTGATCCCCCAGCGCAGCGACGGAACTGCCACCACCAAGGCGCCGACGCCGGCGGCGCACAACAGGAGCAGCAACGTCCAACCCACGGGGACCGCAATCACGAAGCGCATTGCGCGCTGCAGGCCGCCGTTTGCGGCCAATGCGGTGGACAGCGTCGTGTTCGGACCGGGCGAGAAGCTCATCGCCGTGGCGAGCACCAGCAGCGCGGTGAATTCTTGCCAGTTCATTGGACACACTTTAAACTGAGGACCATTACAGTAGCAGTACAGTTGGTCAAACAAGGGGTCGGTCTGTATTGGTTCACCGATCGACACAGAAGCAAACACATATGCTGACACGAACCTCTTCGCAGTCTCTGACCGGCCAGCTTGCGGACCGGTTTTCGGAGCGGATCCGCAACCGTTTGCTCGCGCCTGGCGCGCGCCTGCCTTCGGTGCGCGAATGCGCGCGCCAGCAAGGCGTGAGCCCGCATACGGTGGTGGCCGCATATGACCAACTGCTTGCGCAGGGCCTCATCGAAGCTCGACGACAGAAGGGCTTCTATGTGCGCGACGCGGCGGCCGTGAACGGCACGGCGTCGATGAGCATGAGCTTCGTCAGCCAGCCGGCGCCTGTACCGGTCGTGGCCGCGGATGCCAGCACACTGATTCGCGGCATGTTCCACCGGCCGAGCGACAAGCCACAGCCCGGCATGGGTGTGTTTCCGCCCGATTGGCTCGAATCGACCTTCATGCCTGCTGCGTTGAGACGCGTCACCGGCGCCAAGTCCCTCCAAGAGTTCTCGCTGCAGTACGGCGAACCAGCCGGAGACAGCGGCCTGCGCCGCAGCCTCGCGACCAAGCTCGCCCGCATCAACGTGCCTGCGGGGCCCGACCAGATCGTGACGACCGTCGGCGCAACGCACGCGCTGGACATCGTCAGCCGGACCCTGCTGCGGCCCGGCGATCCGGTGATGGTCGAGGAGCCCGGGTGGGCGCTCGAGTTCGCGCGACTCGAGGCGCTTGGTATGCGCATCCTGCCGGTGCCGCGGCATGCCGACGGGCCGGATTTGGAAGTGATGGAGCGCTATTGCAACGCCGGTGAAGGCCATCGGCCGAAGCTGTTCGTGAGCGTCAGCGTGCTGCACAACCCGACCGGATACAGCCTCAGCCCGGGCAGCGCGCATCGCGTGCTGCAGCTCGCGAACAAGCACGACTTTCATATCGTCGAGGACGACACCTACAGCCATCTCGCGCCCGAACACGCGACGCGGCTGTCTTCGCTCGATGGGCTGCAGCGCACCGTCTATGTGAGCGGCTTCGCCAAGATCCTCGCGCCCAACTGGCGCATCGGCTTTCTTGCGGCCTCCCCGGAGTTGGTGGGGCGCTTTCTCGAAACCAAGCTGATCGCGACATTGACCACCCCTTCGTTGTTCGAGCGCGCCTTGGCCTGGTGCATCGACCAGGGCCAGTTGCGCCGCCACGCCGAGCGCATTCGCCTGCGGCTCGATGGCGCGCGCGGGCGCACGGTCAAGCTAGCGCTGAACGCGGGGTGCACCCTCGCTGCAGAACCTGCCGGCCTGTTCGGTTGGGTCGACACCGGCGTCGATACGGACGCCCTGACGCAGCGCATGCTCGACGAGGGTTATCTCATTGCGCCAGGTTCCCTTTTCCACGCTCGACGTCCGCCCACCACACTGATGCGGATCAATTTCGCGACAGGGCAGGATGCGGCGTTCTGGAAGGTGTTCGCGCGCGTGCGCGATCAGCTCTGACTCAGAGAAGGGTGTCCGGCGCCAGCGGTCCGAAGAGCTTCAGCATCAGCCGAAGACTGGGGCTTGCGTCGGGCTCGGTGGTTTCGTCCTTCAACCCACTGCCCTGGGGTGCGTGCCACACGAGCCGGCCGTCCACTTCTTCGACATGCCAGGAACCCTCGCGCAGCGTGGTCTCGATTTTCTCGGTGGTGACGCGCGCGAGTTCGTTGCTGCGGATCAGCACCGCGATCTCGGTGTTCTGAAGCTGCGAGCGCAGATCGAGGTTCATGGAGCCGACCACCACCCACTCGCCGTCCATGACCAGCCCCTTGGAATGCAGCATGGAGCGGGATTCGCCTGATGCGCCGGTGCTACCCGACGAGCCGAACGTGCTGCGCAGACCAGCCTGTTCGCTTCGGAGTTCGTAGAGCTCGACGCCCATCTTCAGCAACTCTTCGCGATGGCGCGCATAGCCTACGTGGGCGACTGGCGCATCGTTCGAGGCGAGGGAGTTGGTCAACACGCGGATCCTGACGCCCCGAGAGAGTGCGGCGGCAAAAGCCTGCTTCATGTCCGGCCCGGGGACGAAATAGGGGGAGATGATCAGAAGGTCCTTCTTCGCGAGGCCGATCAACTGCAGCAATCCTTCGACCACGGTGTCTCCTTCGGAGGCCGCATTGAGCGCGACCTGGAGCGCGCCGCTTCTGCCTTTGTCGGCCGTGCGCGCCTTGCGGTCGGGGATCTCGACGCCGGGCGCCTTGCGTTCGCTACCCGCTGCACTCGATCGGTCCGATGGGATCTTGGCCGGCTTGTCGACTATCACGGCGGCTGGCGCCCAGATGAAAGAGGCAGTCCGGAGGTCCATGGGTTGCCGGTCCCAGCGAGGGAGGTGCGGATCGGTTCGCGCCCCGTCGCCTTCATCGGCTTGCGATTCCTGCGGCGCGGTCCGTTCGCGCTCGGCTGCCGCCTTGGCGTCGGCGCGGATCTTTTCGAGTTCCTCGCGTTTGACCAGCGACTCCACCGGGTATGCACGCTCGTTGTTCCAGTAGGCATCGAAGCTGCGCGAGAGATCCTGCACGACCCGGCCGGCTACCAGTACGTCGAGATCGAGGAAGTTGGCGTTGGGCGCATTGCCGAAGTACGCGTCGCCCAGATTTCGGCCGCCGGTCACTCCAAGGACGTTGTCGGCGACGAAGAGCTTGTTGTGCATTCGCTGCTGAATGCGCGAAGCGTCGTCGATCGAGTTGACGAGCCGCGACAGCGTCGATGTTCTTGCGCCGGCCAACGGATTGAACATCCGCATCTCGATGTTGGGCTCGAACGCGAGGTACATCACGACAGCGTCTCGACCGGTGCTGTGGAAATCGTCGAGCAGGATGCGCACCCGCACGCCCCGCCGGGCAGCGTCTCGCACCGCGCGGAGCAGGTGCGCGGTGCTTGCGTCGGCATGGATCGAGTAATACTGCAGATCCAGCGTCTTCTGAGCACCCTGTGCCAGTGCGAGCCGGCTGCCGTAAGCGGCCGGCGGGCCGTCGACTAGGAGGAAGCCGGAATCAAAGCGCGTCGCGGCTGCTTCGCGGCGCTGCTTCACCAGCAGCGCCAGGGGCGTGTCGGCCGGCGATTCCAATGCGGTCGAAATAGGCCGCTCGACGTTCTTGGGTAACTCGGCACACGCCGACAGGCACAGGACCATGCCGAGTGCGGCGCCCAGGCGGAGCAGCGTAGTGGACAGTCGTCTGAATGGGTTGGGTGACCTCATGCGGCATTCGAAAAGCCTCGACGCCGCTTGTATAGCGCGGCCTCCGGACGCCGCACGTCAGACAAAGACGCTGCTATCCCTGGCCGACCGAGCCGAGTTCTTCCCAGCGTTCGAGCGCGGTAAGCAGTTCCTCTTCGATCTGGGCGTGGCGCTCACCCAGTTCCGCCGCGCGGGACGCGTCAGTTCCGTAGATTGCGCCGCCGTCCTTCTCGAGGGTTTCTGCGATCTGCTTCTGCTCGTCTTCCAGGTCGGCAATCCGGGATGGAAGCATCTCGAGTTCGCGCTGTTCCTTATAGCCAAGCTTTCGCTTGGGGCTGCTTCGCTGGGGCGCGGGCGGAGGCGGCGCGGCTGGAGCGGGCGCGGATGTGGCTGCACGCTGTTCTGCAATCTCGCGGGCGCGCTTGGATTGGGTGAGCCAGTCCTGGACGCCGCCCTCGTATTCGCGCCAGCGGCCATCGCCTTCGTACGCGATCGTGCTCGTCACTACGTTGTCGAGGAAAGTGCGGTCGTGGCTAACCAGGAAGACCGTCCCGTCGTAGTTCTGCAGCAGGTCTTCGAGCAGTTCGAGCGTGTCGATGTCGAGGTCGTTGGTGGGTTCGTCCAGCACCAGGACGTTGGCCGGCCTTGCGAACAGCCTTGCCAGAAGCAGGCGGTTGCGCTCGCCGCCGCTGAGAGATCGCACGGGCGAATGTGCGCGTGCAGGAGAGAACAGGAAGTCGCCGAGGTAGCTCTTGACGTGCTTGCGCTGGGTCCCGATCTCGATCCATTCGCTGCCAGGACTGATGAAGTCCTCGAGCGTCGCGTCGAGGTTGAGCGCGTTGCGCATCTGGTCGAAGTACGCCACCTGCAGGTTGGTGCCGCGGCGTATCGTGCCGGCGTCAGGCTCGAACTCGCCGAGGATCAACTTCAGCAAGGTCGTCTTGCCTGCGCCGTTGGGGCCGACAAGTCCCACCTTGTCACCGCGCAGGATCGTGCTTGTGAAGTTGCGCACGATGGTCTTGTCGCCGAAGGACTTCGACGCACCGGTCAATTCGGCGACGATCTTGCCGCTGGCCTGACCGGAAGAGACGTCCATGTTTACGCTGCCCAGTGCTTCGCGGCGCGCGGCCCGGCTGGCCCGCAACTCCATTAGGCGGTTGATTCGACTCTGGCTCCGAGTGCGACGGGCTTCGACGCCCTTGCGTATCCAGATCTCTTCTTGTGCGAGCAGCTTGTCGGCCTTGGCGTTGATGATCGCTTCCTGCGCGAGCTGCTCCTGCTTCTGCACGAGGTATTGCTCGAAGTTGCCGGGGTACGAGGTGAGCTTGCCGCGATCCAGCTCCACGATTCGGGTTGCGACACGATTGAGAAAGCTCCGGTCGTGCGTGATCGTGACCACGCTGCCCTTGAAGTCGATGAGCAACTGCTCGAGCCATTCGATGGAATCGAGATCAAGGTGATTGGTCGGCTCGTCGAGAAGGAGAATGTCTGGCGTAGCAACGAGCGCCTGCGCGAGAGCCACCCGCTTGCGGGTACCGCCCGAAAGTGCGCCGACGCGTGCCGTGCCGTCTAGATGCAGGCGATGAAGGGTCTCTTCGACACGCTGCTCCCAGTTCCATGCGTCGAATGCCTCGATTTGCGACTGAAGCGCATCCAGGTCGGTGCCAGGTGCGGCGGACAGATATTGATCGCGGAGCGCGATGACGTGCGCGATGCCGGCACTTGCCGCAGTGAACACGTCCGCATCCATATCAAGTGCGGGCTCCTGGGCTACATATGTGATCCGTAGCCCCTGTTGAACCTGCAGCGTTCCGTCGTCGGCCTTTTCCATGCCCCCGATGATCTTCAGGAGCGACGACTTGCCAGCGCCGTTCCTTCCTATCAGGCCAATGCGCTCAGATTCGATAAGGGAGAAGTCTGCGTGGTCGAGCAGTGGAACGTGACCGAACGCCAGTTGCGCGTCGAGAAGGGTGATGAGTGCCATGTGTCCCGGATTATCGGATCGGGCTTGGCAGGCTGGTGTCGATAGCGATTGATTGGCTACAGGAATGGCATATACTCGCCGGCTCGACTGAAACTGCGCAAGCAGGGCAGAAGAAAAAAGAGCTGAAGTGTTGACGATGTTCTCAAAAACAGGTCATAATCGAAGGCTCCGCTGAAACGACGGATCGCAAGAAACGTCGAAGGAGAAAAGACCCCAGAGATTGACGGGATATTAAAAACTCTGTCATAATCGAGGGCTCCGCAAAACACAGCGACGAGTTAGATCCTTCGGGGTGTGGCGAGTTGAGCGGAGGGAAGAAAAGAAAAAT
>NZ_JACHYC010000015.1:0-68139 GCF_014192575.1 Variovorax sp. Sphag1AA
GCCGCCGTCAGAGTCGTCTTGCCATGGTCAACGTGACCAATCGTGCCCACGTTCACGTGCGGCTTCGTGCGGGTGAATTTTCCTTTTGCCATTTTTCAATCCTTGAAAGAGCAGAGTCCGTGTGGGGTTTAACGTCTGCACCGTGTTGCTGTATCCCTCGCCACGGACAACGAGGGGCACACGATCGCAGACAGATTCGAAAAACTCGGTGGCGAATTACTTCGCGCGAGCCGCGATGATCGCTTCGGACACGTTGCGAGGAGCTTCGGAGTAGTGCTTGAACTCCATCGTGTACGTCGCACGGCCTTGAGTTGCAGAACGGAGGTCGGTCGAATAACCGAACATTTCCGACAGCGGAACTTCAGCCTTGATGGTCTTGCCACCACCGACGACGTCGTCCATGCCCTGAACCATGCCGCGACGGGACGACAGGTCACCCATCACGGTACCGGCGTATTCCTCGGGCGTCTCCACTTCCACGGCCATCATCGGCTCGAGGATCACGGGGTTGGCCTTGCGAGCACCTTCCTTGAAGCCGAAGATGGCAGCCATCTTGAACGCCATTTCGTTCGAGTCCACGTCGTGGTACGAACCGAAGTGCAGGGTGACCTTGACGTCCACGACCGGGTAGCCGGCGAGCACGCCTTGACCCAGCGCTTCGATGACGCCCTTCTCGACCGCGGGGATGTACTCGCGCGGCACCACACCACCCTTGATGGCGTCGACGAACTCGAAACCCTTGCCAGTTTCGTTCGGCTCGACCTTGAGCACAACGTGACCGTACTGGCCCTTACCGCCCGACTGACGCACGAACTTGCCTTCGGCATCCTCGACAACCTTGCGAATGGTTTCGCGGTAGGCCACCTGCGGCTTGCCGACATTCGACTCGACACCGAACTCGCGCTTCATGCGGTCCACGATGATTTCGAGGTGAAGTTCGCCCATGCCCGAAATGATGGTCTGGCCAGACTCTTCGTCGGTACGAACGCGGAACGAAGGATCTTCCGAAGCGAGGCGCTGCAGCGCGATGCCCATCTTTTCCTGGTCGGCCTTGGTCTTGGGCTCGACAGCCTGCGAGATCACGGGCTCGGGGAACTCCATGCGCTCGAGCGTGATGATGGCGTCGGGATCGCACAGCGTTTCGCCGGTCGTCACGTCCTTCAGGCCCACGCAGGCGGCGATGTCGCCGGCGCGGATTTCGTCGATTTCGATGCGCTCGTTCGCGTGCATCTGCACGATACGACCGATGCGCTCCTTCTTGCCCTTCACCGGATTGAAGACGGTATCGCCCTTGCTCAGAACGCCCGAGTACACACGCACGAAGGTGAGCTGGCCGACATAGGGGTCGGTCATCAGCTTGAACGCCAGGGCCGAGAACTTCTCGTTGTCGTCCGACTTGCGGCTGACTTCCTTCTCGTCGTCATCGGTTCCGCCAACCGGAGGAATGTCCACCGGGGACGGCATGAGTTCGATCACGGCGTCGAGCATGCGCTGCACGCCCTTGTTCTTGAACGCGCTGCCGCACAGCATCGGCTGAATTTCACCGGCGATCGTGCGAGTGCGCAGACCCAGGGTGATCTCTTCCTCGGTGAGGTCGCCCTCTTCGAGGTACTTGTTCATCAGCTCTTCAGAAGCCTCGGCCGCGCTTTCGACCATCTTCTCGCGCCATTCCTTGGCCAGTTCCACGAGGTCTTCCGGAATGTCCTTGAACTCGAACTTCATGCCCTGCGAGGCTTCGTCCCAGATGATCGCCTTCATCTTGCGCAGGTCCACGACGCCCTGGAACTTGTCCTCGGCACCGATAGGAATCACGATCGGAACGGGGTTCGCACGCAGGCGGTCGACCATCATCTGGCGCACGCGGAAGAAGTTGGCGCCGATCCGGTCCATCTTGTTCACGAACGCGAGGCGCGGAACCTTGTACTTGTTGGCTTGGCGCCAGACGGTCTCGGACTGAGGCTGAACGCCGCCGACCGAGTCATACACCATGACTGCGCCGTCGAGCACGCGCATCGAGCGCTCCACCTCAATGGTGAAGTCCACGTGCCCGGGGGTGTCGATAATGTTGATGCGGTGCTCGGGGAAGGAGCGGTCCATGCCCTTCCAGAAGCAGGTCACGGCTGCGGAGGTGATCGTGATGCCACGCTCTTGCTCCTGCTCCATCCAGTCGGTGGTCGCCGCACCATCGTGCACTTCGCCCAGCTTGTGGGTGACGCCGGTATAGAAAAGGATGCGCTCGGTCGTGGTGGTCTTGCCGGCGTCGATGTGCGCCGAAATACCAATGTTGCGGTAGCGCTCGATGGGGGTCTTGCGTGACATGAAATTACTCCGTTAACGGATGAAAGCCCGCCCACCGGATTCAGTGGGTCGGGCTTCCAGCCTGTCTGACTTATGTGACGATTCTTAGAAGCGGAAGTGGCTGAATGCCTTGTTGGCCTCGGCCATCCGGTGCACTTCATCGCGCTTCTTCATGGCACCACCACGGCCTTCCGTGGCTTCCATGATTTCGTTGGCCAGGCGAAGGGCCATCGACTTCTCACCGCGCTTGCGCGCTGCTTCCTTGATCCAGCGCATCGACAGCGCGAGACGGCGGACCGGACGGACTTCAACCGGAACCTGATAGTTCGCACCACCAACGCGGCGCGACTTCACTTCGACCATCGGCTTGACGTTGTTGATGGCGATCGTGAAGGCTTCCAGCGGGTCCTTGCCCGGGTTCTTCTTTTCGATCTGGTCGAGGGCGCCATAGATGATGCGCTCTGCAACCGCCTTCTTGCCGCCTTCCATGATCACGTTCATGAATTTCGACAGCTCGACATTGCCGTACTTCGGATCCGGCAGGATTTCACGTTTGGGGACTTCGCGACGACGTGGCATTTTTAAAACCTCTTTGCTTCAGTTGGCGCCGTTTCCGACACCGCGAGAGCCGACAACAGCCCTCACTTACTCGACCCAATGACGGGTCACTTCGCTCGATGCGCCAGCCAGGCGACCGAACACCGTTGAAACACGACCTTGATCAGGCCTTCTTGGGACGCTTCGCGCCGTACTTGGAGCGAGACTGCTTGCGATCCTTGACGCCTTGCAGGTCCAGCGAACCGCGGACGATGTGATAGCGAACACCCGGCAGATCCTTGACACGACCGCCACGAACCAGCACGACGCTGTGTTCCTGGAGATTGTGGCCTTCGCCGCCGATGTAGGAAATGACTTCGAAGCCGTTGGTCAGGCGCACCTTGGCGACCTTACGCAGCGCCGAGTTCGGCTTCTTGGGGGTCGTGGTGTAGACCCGGGTGCAGACACCGCGACGCTGCGGCGAGTTCTGCATGGCAGGGCTCTTCGACTTGGTCTTTTCGACCTCGCGACCCTGACGCACCAGTTGATTGATGGTTGGCATGAATGAATAAGTCCCAAAACACCCCGGCCAGATTCCTCAACGCGACGTGACACGCAAGGGGACCAGGAGATGAACGAAAACGTGAATCCCTTCGGATTTTTCCGAAAAGCCCACGAGTATAGCAGCGCGAGCCGCCGGCCGCAATGCGAAACGACCCTCAACGACCGGCCACCCCGCAGCCGGAAGGGCGCTATTACTTGATCCAGAGCCGAATCGCGTCCCAGGCCCGGCCAAGCACGCCAGCCTGCTCCACAGGCTCGAGTGTGACCAGAGGCACTTCGGCAACAGGCTGGTCGGCAAGTGTGATCTTGAGCGAGCCGACCGGCTGGAGCTTCACGAAAGGCGCCACCAGCGGATCCGGCCGCGCCACCTGTGTCTTGATCTTGCTCGCGGACCCCGAGGGAACAGCCACGACGATCGGTTCCGGCCGGCCCAGCTTGATCGTGCTTTCCTTGCCCTTCCACACCGGCGGCGTCGCAACGGGTTGATTGGCGTCGAACAGACGCACAGCATCGAAGGCGGTGTAGCCCCAGTTCAGCAGCTTCTGCGATTCGTTGGCTCGAGCGTTTTCGCTCGCCGTGCCCAGGACGATCGACAGCAGCCGCCGGCCGTTGCTGAGGTTCGGGAAATCGCGCTTGGCCGTCACGATCATGCAATAGCCGGCAGCATCCGTATGCCCGGTTTTCAAGCCGTCGACCGTCGGATCCCGGAAAAGGAGCACGTTGCGATTGGTGTCGTTCGTCGACGGCGTGCCCGGGAAGCGGTACTTCTTGATCGCGTAGAAGTACACGTATTCCGGAAAGTCCCGCATCAGCCGCGTCGCGAGGATGCTGAGATCGCGCGCAGTCGTCGTATGGCCGGGCGTGGCCAGCCCTTCAGGATTCTTGTACGTGGTGTTCTTCAGCCCGAGCACCTTGGCCTGCTCATTCATCAGGTCGACGAAGTGCTCGACGCTGCCGCCGACGCCCTCGGCAAGCGCGATGGTGGCGTCATTGGCCGACTGGACGATCAACCCCTTGAGCAGATCCTCGACAGGAACTTGCATCTTCGGATCGATGAACATTCGCGAGCCCGGCATCTTCCAGGCGCGTGTGCTGACAGGCAGGGTCTGTCGGAGCGTGATCTTCCCGGACTTCAGCGCGTCGAAGACCAGGTATGCCGACATGAGCTTGGTCAGCGAGGCCGGCTCCACCGCGCTGTCGATGTCCTTTTGCGCCAGCATCTGGTTGGCCGTCACGTCGAGAAGCAGATAGCTCCGTGCCGCGATTTCCGGCGGCGCGGGCACCTGCGCGACGGCAACGATGCAAAAGGAAGCGACAGCAGCGACCGCGAACGCACGCAGCGCTTTGATCAAACGATTCATGGGGATGGAGAGACGACCGCTAGCCAGCGCGCAAATGGCGGACCACGAGATTCTTGAGCAGCGGCAATTGTCCGTGGAAGAAATGGCCGCCCCCAGGAACGACTGTGACAGGAAGTGTCTGCGGTCGCGCCCAATCCATCGCCGCTGCTAGCGGAACCGTGTCGTCGTGCTCTCCGTGCACGACGAGCGTGCGCTCGTGCCAGTCCGGCGGCACCGCCGCAACCGAAAAGCGCGCCGCCGCCGTGCCGACCAGAACGATGTGGCGGATATCGCGCGACGCGTGCAGCTTTTCGATGGCATGGCTGGCAACGAAAGCGCCGAACGAAAAGCCGGCGATGGCCAGCGGGCCGTCGTGAGCGACCTGATCGACGACCGAGAGCAGGTCTTCGTGCTCACCGCGCCCTTCGTCGTGCGCACCCTCGCTGGCGCCAACGCCTCGGAAGTTGAAGCGCACGGCAGTCCATCCGCAGGTGACGAATGCACGCGCAAGCGTCTGGACGACCTTGTTGTCCATCGTGCCGCCGAACAGCGGGTGCGGGTGGGCGATGACCGCGACGCCAAGTGCCGGCGTGCCGTCCGCGGCCGGATCTCGCAGCGCTTCGATGACGCCCGCGGCTCCCTTCAGCTGAAGTTTTTCAGTACGCGAATTCATGGCCTGGCGTTGCTTCAGCGTCCGACGTTGGGCGGAAGCAGCAGGCGCTCGACCACCGTGCCGTTCTTCAGATGAGAATCGACGATCTCGTCGATGTCGGCAGCGTCGACATAGGTGTACCAGACCGCTTCCGGATAGACGACCGCCACCGGGCCTCCCGCGCAGCGATCGAGGCAACCCGCCTTGTTGACGCGGACTTTGCCGGGACCCGCAAGACCTTCAGCCTTGACGCGCGACTTGCAGCGATCGAAGCCCTCCTGCGCGTTGTGTTTGGAGCAGGAATCTTCATCGCCCTTGCGCTCGTTCAGGCAGAAGAAGATGTGTCGGCCGTAGTAACCCTTCGGCGCCAGGGCATTGGAACTGGACATCGGGCCATTTTAGGGAGCCATCCCTTTCGGATGCTCCAACAGGGTCGTGCGGGTTACCCGTTTCGCGGCCGGCCGGAAAGCACCATCAGCACGTAGATGAGCGTCGCGAACGGCCAGATCCAGCCCAGCCACTGGACCACGCCATGGAATCGGATGAAGCGCCCCTGCTCCCAGGTCGCAAGCGTCTGAGCGAAATAGGCGCTTTCGGGTGCTTGGTTCAGCAGACTCAGGTGGACCATCAACGCGACCAGCAACAGCGCAGCACAGAACCTTCTTGTCGCCGGAACCAGCAGGATGCCGACGAACAGGGTGGCGGCGATGCCAATCTGCACCGGAAGGCTCAGCCATGCCCAAGCATGTTCCGGTCCATAGCTCAGCGCCGCCGACAGCGCAGTCGCCGCGATGCCCGCGATCAGGGTGGCCGGCAACAGGATGGCACGCCGGACAACCGACCTCGTAACAAGGAAACCCAGCAGGCAAGGGACCAGCGCACCCAGCATCACGCAAAGCAACTCCACGCCCGGCACCAGCGGCTCGAGCTCGAACTGGCGGACCGGCAGCCAATCAATGAACGGTGTGTCGAGAAGCCATTCAGAAATAGCGCCTTCGACCCGCTCGAACACCTGGCCGAGCCCGAAGGTCACTGCCGCAGGAAAGAGCAGCGCCAGCGGCCAAAGGGCGAGCAGAACCAGCCCACCTCGTGCGTCTTCGACAAACCAGTTGGTGCGGGCGCGCTGCCAGTACGCCACCAGCCCGAACCGCTCGAAGGCGACCGCCAGCAATCCACCAACGAAGGCACCGAGCGTGTTCAGCCCCAGGTCGACGTTCGAGGGGACGCGCGACGGCAGGTAGCTCTGCAAGGTCTCCATCGCGAAGGAAATCGCCCCACCCGCCACCGTCGCACGGAGCACGGCACCCGTTGCGGATGCCTCGGGACGCGATCGCAAGAGTGCCGTGGCGCCCAGGAAGCCGAGCGGCATGTAGCCAATGACATTGATCCCGAAATCGAATCCGGTCCACCATCTCGGCCAAGGTGCAGCGAGATACGCCCAGGGCGCAATCCCCTGATCGCGCCAGTCCGCAAAGGGGTAGAGGCTCGCATAGACGATGAGGACCGCGTACGCCAAGGCCAGCGGCAAGGCGACGGACTTGTGCTGCGTTGCCACAGCTCAGAAGGGTTTGACGACGACCAACACCACGATTCCGAGCAACAGGAGCACCGGGAGTTCATTGAACCATCGATACCAACGGTGGCTGTGCCTGTCTTCCCCCGAAGCCAGGCGGCGCAGAAGCACCCCGCAGCCGTGGTGATAGCCGATCACCACGAGCACCAGCGCGAGCTTCGCGTGCATCCAGCCGTTGCCAGGCCCTCTGCCGATGCCGTAGCCGAGCCAGAGCCAGAGACCGAATGCAACCGCCGGAACGGCCAGGAAAGTGGTGAACCGGAACAGCTTGCGCGCCATCAGCAGGAGTCGCGCGCGCTCCGCCACAGATTCGGGCGCGACCATCGCCAGGTTCACGAAGATTCGCGGCAGATAGAACAAACCAGCGAACCAGCTGGCGACGAACACGATGTGCAGCGACTTGACCCAAAGCATGGCGGGCAGTTTAGTGGCCCGCTCCGAGCCGAGTGCCGACGAATCGAACGGGCAAAAAAAAGCCCGGCGTCAAAACGCCGGGCGGGAAGCCCTTTTGCTGTCACACATCAAGGCACCCGCTCAGGGAGGAAAAGCGGGGGGCGGCAAGCCGCCCAAGACAGAATTTAACAAAGGCAAAACAACCTATCAAGCTAACAGTGACTTTTTTTGTGCTTTCGGTCTACACATTGCCGCTCATGAGGCCCAATCTGATGGCTTTTGTCTAACAAATCGGCATAGATCATCCGCCCCCGAAAAGCGGTAAATGCCTCTTGGGGCACAATTTTCAGCATGACCCTCCACGCTCCCTTTCCTGCCGGCCGGCCGCGCCGGCTGCGCCGCGATACCTTCACGCGCGATCTTGTACGTGAGCACATGCTTACCACGAAAGACCTGATCTACCCGGTCTTTGTGCAGGAAGGTACGAAGCGACGAGACCCCGTCCCGTCGATGCCGGGCGTCGAGCGCCTGAGCCTGGACGCTCTTCTGCCGGTCGCCGAAGAGTGCGTGGAGCTCGGCGTCCCGGTAATGGCGCTTTTTCCGGTGATCGACCCCAGCCTCAAGACGCCTGCCGGAGACGAGGCCTGCAACCCCGACGGCCTGATCCCGCGCGTGGTCGCTGCGCTCAAATCACGATTCCCGGACCTCGGCGTCATGACCGACGTGGCGCTCGACCCCTACACCAGTCACGGACAGGACGGCTTGCTCGACGAGACCGGCTACATCCTCAACGATCCGACCGTGGAAGTCCTGGTCAAGCAGGCACTCACCCAGTCCCAGGCGGGCGTCGACATCGTCGCGCCGAGCGACATGATGGATGGCCGCATCGGCGCGATCCGTCAGGCCCTGGAAGCGCGCGGCGACATTCACACGCGGATCATGGCGTACAGCGCCAAGTACGCGAGCGCCTTCTACGGCCCGTTCCGCGATGCGGTCGGCTCGGCCGCCAACCTCGGCAAGAGCAACAAGAAGGTCTATCAGATGGACCCGGGCAACAGCAACGAAGCCCTGCGCGAAGTCGCGATCGACATCGCCGAAGGCGCCGACATGGTGATGGTCAAGCCGGGCATGCCGTACCTCGACATCGTCCGGCGGGTCAAGGACGAGTTCCATGTGCCCACGTTCGTCTACCAGGTCAGCGGCGAGTACGCCATGCTCATGGCCGCCGCGCAGAACGGCTGGCTTGATCGCGATGCGGTCATCATGGAAAGTCTGCTGGCGTTCAAGCGCGCCGGCGCGGATGGTGTCCTGACCTATTTCGCGCGCGATGCCGCACGGCTGCTGAAGCAGCGCTGAGCGGACGCCACTGCCGGCGCCCCGGAGACGGCGCCGGCGTCACGGACCAACGACAAGAGTCCTCATGCGTATCTTCAAGATCAACGGTGCACAGGTCACCGAACACGACGCACTGGCGCCCATGGCCGCACCCGGCGCCTGCGAACAGGGCTATCTCTGGCTATCGCTGACCCGGGACGAGTTCCGAGCCTCGCTCGCACAGGTGCAGGATGTGCTTCAGTCGCTGTGCAACACGCATCTGGTCGACCTGCATGTGAGCGATCTGCTCAACGACCAGCTTCCCTCGCGCTACGACTACACCTCACAGTACGACCTGCTGGTGTTTCGCCGGCTGGCCGCATCCAACGGCCAAGCGCCCGGCAAAGACGAGCCGGCCGCTCCGAAGACAGGGCCGACTGTGCTTCGGCGGGTCGACACGCGCCCCGTCGGCTTCGCACTGTTTGATCGGGTCTTGCTCTCAGTCCACCCGGAAGACGGCACGGTGCGCGATGCATTCGCGTCCAAGCTCCTGGCCGCCGCAGCGCCTGGTGAACGTGGCAGCACCGCCGCGCCGGCGCTCGATGTGCGGGCGGTTTCCGCGCGCATTCCCGCGAGTCCGACCGACCTCATGCTGCGCGTCATCAACCACATCGTCGATGCCTATCTCGACCTGCGGCGCGAACTCACGCGACAGCTCGATCACTGGCAATCCGAACTGATCGACCCGAAGAGCCGCTTCAGCAACTGGAGCGCGTTGATGGAGGCCCGCCAGTCGCTCCATCATCTCGACGAAATCTGCGAAGACCAGCGCGCCTGCATCCAGGACTGGATCGATGCCTTGGAAACCCTCCCGGCCCCGACCGGCGCGCCAGCGGTGCGGGAGCATGAACTCGTCATGATCCGCAGCAGGGACGTGCTCGAACACATCGAGCGCGTGGTTCATCACGTGCGGCGCCTCGAGCAGAACGCCGAAACCGCGGTGCAGATGCACTTCAGCGTGCAGAGCCACCGGGCGAACGACATCATGCGTGTGCTCACCGTGCTGACTGCGGTGTTCCTGCCCCTCAACCTGATTGCCGGCATCTTCGGGATGAACTTCGAATTCATCCCGCTCATTCACAAGGCCGACGGGTTCTGGATCGCTATGGGATCCATGGGCGCGATCGCGGTGGCGCTCGTGGTGATCTTCTGGCGCAAGCGCTATCTCGCGCGCACGCGCTGACCGGCGCGCCAAAAAGAAAAAGCCGGACGGCGCTTTCGCACCGTCCGGCCTTGGCAGGCGGGCCTGATTACTTGGCCGCGGCTGCGCCTTCCTTCTGAGCTTGGACGCGGGGCTCGGCCGACTTGTTCATCGTCGAGATCACGCGGCTGTTGTACTTCGAGCCACCGACCACGTTCTGGTCAGGTGCGTTGGCGGTTGCAACAGCTTGAGCGCGAACGGCGGCCGGGTCAGCGACCGACTTGAACGCCTCGGCACCACGCGAACCGCGCGGGATGTTCTGGTCAGGAGCGGCGGCGGTGCGCACAGCTTCCGCGCTCACTTCGTCGCGGCTCTTGGCCGTCACAGCGGATTGCACGCCGTCGTAGGTTTCAGCTTGAGCGCCAGCGGCAGCGAGGATCGAGAGAGCGGCAGCGGCGAGGATGTGCGAGGTCTTCATTTCAGTTCCTTTGGTTCGATAGAGGATCGATTCGTTTTCAACCCAGGCTCGCTGTCGCTGGCCTGTGCGGCAGAGTGTCCGGCGGAACACCTCAGGGAAAACACCGAGAAATGAGACACGGCGTTTCCGCGATCGAAACAATCGCGGAAATGACAAGGCGGGCCGCGCTTTCACGCGGCCCGCCTTGTTCGTTCGAAGCCGTCTGAGCTTACAGACCGGCTTGCTGCGTCGTCGGGCGGTCGAGCTTGAACTGCGAGGGGACCACGCTGTTCACGAACGCTTCGCGCTTGAGGTTCTGGTTGGCCGAGTGTGCGGTGGCGACGGCAGCGGAGCGAACAGTGGAGCGCTCAGCCGAAGCGGTCAGCGTCGGTGCGACACGCGACGAGGCGGCATCGCCGTACGGGTTTTCGCTGCGGGCAGCGACCACGCCTTGAGCCTGGACTTCTGCGCGGCTGTTGGCCGACACGGGCGCGTGCACGCCTTCATAGGTTTCGGCTTGCGCGCCGGCGGCGGCGAGAATCGTGAGGGCTGCGGCTGCGATGAGCTTCGAGGTCTTCATTCTGGTGTCCTTCTTGGGATTGCTCTTGGATGATTCAGATCAGCACTGGCTGTTCTGCGCCGGCGAGTTTGCGCCAGTTTTATAGGTAGAAACCCTATAAATGTGAACAACGGTGTTCACCAAAAAGAAACAATGGAATTCCAATGGATGGTCTTGACTTACTGAAAGCCTTTCGTGAAGTCGCCGCACGGGGCAGCTTTTCTCGTGCAGCGATCTCACTTGGCATGTCGAAGGCCAACGTCAGCAAATACGTGGCGCAACTCGAGGAGCGCTTCGGCGTGCGCTTGCTGAATCGCTCGACGCGATCGGTCAGCCTGACCGATGCGGGGCATCTGCTGCTGGAGCGCAGCACGCCGCTGATGGAAATGGTCGAGCTCACGCAGACTGAACTGCAGGATCACGCCGGAAGCCCACGCGGGCGCCTGCGAATCACCGCGCCTCACGGGCTGAGCCAGGGCAAGCTGCCGGGGCTCATCGGCGAGTTCATGTCGATCTATCCGGATGTGCACGTGAGCCTGCACCTGAGCAACCGCGTGATCGACCTCGTCGAAGAAGGCGTGGACATCGCGCTGCGCCTCGGCCGCATCCGCGACGAGAACCTCATCGTGCGGCGCCTGCAGCAGATGGATCTCGCACTATGCGCGACGCCGGGCTATTGGTCGAAGCGCGGCCTGCCCAAGAAGCCGGACGATATGCGCCGGCACGACGTGCTGACTTACTCGCTTGCCGGCAACACACCCAGCCTGCCTTTCGAAGTGGATGGCAAGCCCTACAGCGTCCCGGTGCACAGCCGCATGGACGCCAACGACGCGGCACCGCTCATTGGCGTTGCCTTGACGGGGCTTGGTGCGGTGTGCGT
This sequence comes from Variovorax sp. Sphag1AA, assembly GCF_014192575.1. Classification (GTDB taxonomy): domain Bacteria; phylum Pseudomonadota; class Gammaproteobacteria; order Burkholderiales; family Burkholderiaceae_C; genus Variovorax. Next base: position 11,769 of record NZ_JACHYC010000015.1, read on the forward strand.
GCCGACGATCATGGCCCAGCCGGACATCGAGCGCGGCGCACTCGTTCCGGTACTCAAGGAATACATGCCGACCGACCTGTGGCTGTACGCCGCCTACACGCAGCGCCGCCACAACAGCGCCGCACTTCGGGCGATGCTCGACTTCCTCGAGGACAAGGTCAGCAAGGAGGCGGCAACCCAGCCCGCCAAGCGCGGCGGTGGCGGGGCCCGCGCCGCCTCGACGGCACAGGCCTGAGCCGCTCAGGCGAGGTGCTTGGCGAAGAACGCCAGCGTGCGTTCCTTCGCGAGCTTGGCCGCCGCGGCGTTGTACGCACCGCGCTGATCGCAGTTGAATCCGTGACCGCAGTCATAGATGTGGACTTCGACCTCGGGATGCGCCTTCTTCAGAGCCTCGACGGTGTCGAGGGGAATCCAGTGATCTTCCTTGCCGAAGTGCGCGAGCACCGGCACCTTGGGCTTGCGCGCGATTTCCTCGGGCGTCGTCGAGCCACCGCCGTAGTAAGGCGCCGCGGCCGACAGCCCCGAGACCTCGGCGGCTGCGCGCCACGTCAGCAGGCCGCCCCAGCAGTAGCCCACGATGCCGACCTTGCCCGCCTTCGACGCGTAGTCGACCGCCGCCTGCAGGTCTTGCAGCACGCCCGGTGCAGGCAACCCTTCGACCGCCATCTTGAGCGCGAAGCCGGCCTTCATGTCGTCTTCGCTGTAGCCGAGCTCGACGCCCTGCTTCACACGGTGGAAGGTGGCCGGCGCAATCGCGAGATATCCGTCCGCCGCATAGCCATCGGCAACCGACCGGATGTGCGAATTCACGCCGAAGATTTCCTGAACGACGACCACAGCGCCCTTGGGCTTGCCCGCCGGTTCCGCAACGTATGCAGGAAAGGTAAAGCCGTCCTTGGCGGTGAGATCGATGAATTGACCCATGGTCATACTCCTTTGTTGATGGTTATTGCTTGAGTGCGCGCTCGACGAATTCGAGCCGGTCCTGCCCCCAGAAGATTTCGCCGTCGATCACGTAGCTCGGCGCACCGAACACCTTGGCGTCGATGGCCTCCTGCGTGTAGTCCTCGTAGCGTTCCTGGACGGTCTGGCTGAGCGACTGCTCGACGCGCCGCGCCGGCAGGCCGCATTCCTCGACGAGCGCTTCCAGCACCTTGGGGTCCGCGATGTTACGTTCCTGCACCCACACGGCCGCGAAGATCGCACCGCACAGTTTCATCGCGATGTCGGTGCCGTCGTGCAGATCGGCCGCAATGATGAGCTTGGCCGCATCGTCGCTCGCGACCGGAAAGAACTTGGGCTTGGGATTCAGCGGAATGTCGAGGTGCTGCGAAAAGCGCGCCAAATCGACCAGCCGGTAGGCCTGCCGCTGCGGTGCGCGCTTGCCCAGCGGGAGTCCGCCGGACACCGGAAACACCGCGCCGAAATCGATCGGCCGCACCCGCACGGCAGCCCCGTGGGACTTCGCAAGGCGTGCGAAACGCGCGTGGCCGAGATAGGTCCAGGGGCTTTGGGGCGTGAAGTAGTAGTCGATGGTGCGGCTCACGGGAGGCTCCTCGATGATGTAATCCGACCCAGGGTTTTTAACTGAGGCACGGCTTCTGTGCAGGAGGTGGGATTTGGACAAGGTGCTCTTGGTCACGGGCGGCAGTCGCGGCATCGGTGCCGCCACGGCTTTGCTGGCGGCAAAGCGCGGCTACGCGGTCGCGGTCAACTACACGAGCAACTCGCTCGCCGCCGATGAAGTGGTGCGCGCGATCCGCGCGGATGGCGGCACCGCGATCACCGTGCAGGCCGACGTGGGTGACGAAGCGCAGGTGCTTGCCATGTTCGACAAGGTCGATGCCAAGCTCGGCCGCCTCACCGCACTGGTGAACAACGCCGGCATCGTCGACGTGCAGTCGCGCGTCGACGAGATGAGCGTCGCGCGACTCGAACGCATGATGCGCATCAACATCATCGGCAGCTTCGTCTGCGCACGCGAAGCAGTGCGGCGCATGAGCACGAAGCACGGCGGCGAAGGCGGTGCGATCGTCAATCTTTCCAGCGCGGCCGCGCGGCTCGGCTCGCCGGGGCAGTACGTCGATTACGCGGCGAGCAAGGGCGCCATCGAGAGTTTCACCATCGGGCTCGCGAAAGAGGTCGCGGACGAAGGCATCCGCGTCAATGCAGTGCGACCTGGCTTGATCGACACCGAGATCCACGCCTCGGGCGGCATGCCGGACCGCGCCTTCCAGCTCGCGCCGACGGTGCCGATGAAGCGCACCGGCAGCGCCGAGGAAGTGGCGCAGGGCATCGTCTGGCTGCTGTCGGATGAAGCGAGCTACGTGACGGGCACCTCGCTCGACGTGACAGGCGGACGCTAGATGGCCACGCCGACGATGGACCTGATCAAGCCGCTGATCACGCTGCTTGCCATCGTGAATCCGCTGGCGATCGTCCCCTTCTTCATCCACTACACGCAGGGCTGTACCGATCTTCAGCGCAAGCGCACGGCCTGGGTGTCGGCCTTCAGCGCGTTCGTCGTCATCGCGGTGAGCGCATTGCTGGGGCTGCAGTTGCTGGCGTTCTTCGGCATCTCGATCGCGAGCTTCCAGGTCGGCGGCGGCATGTTGCTGCTGATGAGCTCGCTCTCCATGCTCAATGCGCAGCCCGCCGAATCAAAGACCACCAGCGAGGAGATCCGCGCGACCGAGGTGAAGGCGTCGCTCGGTGCCTCGATCGCAGTGGTGCCGCTGACCATCCCGCTCCTGACCGGGCCGGCCACGATGTCGACGGTGGTCATCTTTGCAGACCGGGCGCAGCACTACTGGGAGCTGGCGGTGCTGGTCGGCTACGGCGTGGTGATCGGGCTGGCCACCGGCGTGACCTTCTCGCTCGCCGAGCCGATCTCGCGCGTGCTCGGCAAGACCGGCATCAACGTGATGACGCGACTGATGGGCCTGATCCTCGCGGCACTGGCGGTGGAAGTGATGGCGGCCGGGCTCGGCACGCTATTCCCGGTGCTGCATCGTGCGGCGTGATGCGCGGAGCTAGCGCGCGACCAATTCGACGATTCGCGGCGTGATCGCCCCGCCATCGAGCAGCAGCTCGGCGGCGGAAATCGGCAGCTTGAAGCGCCTCGGCCCGGCGCTGCCGGGATTGACATAGAGGACGCCATCGCACTCCTGCGCCAGCGGACGGTGCGAATGCCCGGAGACCACCACACGCACGCCGGCAGCGACGGGATCGATGGGCAATTCCGCGAGGTTGTGGATCGCGTAGAAGCGGACGCCATGGAGGTCGAACAACGCCGTTTCCGGGATGTCCCGCGCCCACGCGCCCATGTCGTTGTTGCCGCGAACAACAGTCAGGGGCGCGATCGCGGCAAGCTCGTCGAGGATGCGCTGCTCGCAGATGTCGCCGCCGTGAATGATTTGATCGCATCCGCGCAGGAACGCCGAAGCTTCCGGCCTCAGCAGGTTGTGCGTGTCCGAGATGACGCCAATGCGTCGCATGCCGCAGCCCGGTGTTGCAGCCCTCAGCGCGGCTGGCTGACCCAGGTCACGATGTCGGCGACCACGGCATCGCTCGCGGCCGCAAGCGCCTTCACGCCGCCCGGCGCGTCGTTGCTCGGCGCCGGCTTCTGCGCAGTGAAGCTGCGCTGCGCCAGCACACGATCGCCACCCGGCGCGGTGCGGATCAGGGTGGCATTCACGCGGATCAAGCCCACGCTGGTCGAAGGCGATTCGAAGAAGTGGCTGAACTCCTCCAGCGTGACGCGCAGCGTGTCGGGCACGCGCCCTTCGGTGCGGGCGATGGTGGCGCTCTCCTCCGGCCCGAGCACCGGACGCGTGGCAGCGAGCGCCTCGCGCAAGCGCTGTCGCAGCAGTTGGGCTGGCGCTTGGCTCCAGCGCGATTGGCCGTACGGCCTGACCTCGTTCGCATCGGCATAGCCGAGCCGGTAGAGCATCTGCGTGCCGTCGAGCCGGGTGTTCGCCTCGATGTCGGCCAGCGCCAGCGGCTGAAGCGCGGGGGTCGCGGCGCGCGCGGGCGCGGTTGCCGGCCCCGGCCCGAAATCGTAGAGCGTCGAACGTGTGGGCTTGTCAGGCAGCGCGCCGCAGCCCGCCATCAGGAGCGTCGCGAACAAGGCGCCGACGACGGCGGCGATCTTCAGCGGTTCATGCGTCTTCATGGTCATGGTCTCAGGGCTGCGCGGAGGATGCGGCGGGCGACGCAAAGCCCGGTTCGCCCGGGCCGGCGACCACACCGCCGCTGCCGAACAGCAGCGATTGGGGGTTGTCGTTGATGTTGTCGGCCGCGCGACCGAGGCGCCGGACCGCGCGAGAGGTGTCGTCGGCAACGCGGTTCAGGCGCGGCAGCGTGGCGTTGTTGAAGGACTCCACCGCCTGCGACAGCGACTTGGTGCCATCGCCGAGCCGGTCGATCGGGCCGTCCTGCGCGTTGAGCCGCACCACGGTGTTGTTGAGGTTCTTCGCCACGCGCGACACGTCGCCAGCCGCGCCCTTGACCGAGACCATGGTCTCCTTCGTGCGATCCACCAACTGCGGCAGCGCCTTGAGCGTGGGACTGAGGTTGGTCTCCAGCGACTTCGTGAGCTGGTTGGCGCTCGCGGCCGCCTGCGAGATGTTCTCCAGCGTATCGGCGATGCGCTTCTGGTTGTCCTCGGCCAGAAGCGTGTTGATGCGCTTTGTCGCTTCCTCGACGCGGCCGATGATCGCCTCGCCGCGATCCTGCAGCTGCGATAGCAGAGACGGCTTGAGCGGAATGCGCGGGGGGTTCTGGTTGTCGGGCGTGAGCGCCACCTGCGATTCACCCTTGTCGTCCAGCGCAATGAAGGCCAGCCCGGTCACGCCCTGGTAGCTCAGCGTCGCGAAGGTCGAGGTGGTGAGCGGCACGCGTTCGTCGACCGTGATGCGCACGCGCACATTGCCCTTGACTTTCGGATCGAAGTCGATCGACGCGACCTTGCCGACCGCGATGCCGCGATAGCGCACCATCGCCTGCGGCTGGAGGCCACTCACCGGATCGCGCGTGGACAGCTCGTAGATGTTGCGCACCGTATCGTCGCGCGTGAGCCAGACGACCAGCGCGACGAGCACGGCGACCAGGCCGAGGACGAAGACACCGGCGGCCATTGCATGGGCTTTGTTTTCCATGGCAGCTACCTTTCGTTGTGGGGGGCCGACGCCGTGTCGGCCGGTCCGGCGAGGGCCGCGGGGACGGAGCCGTCATGGAGTGCCTCCATGGCGCGCTGCCCGCGGCCGCCGAGAAAGTATTCGTGGATGAAGGGATGCGGATAGGCGATGACGTCGCGCGCCGTGCCCGCGACGATCACCCGCTGGTCGGCCAGCACCGCGATGCGCGTGCTCAGGTCGAACAGCGTGTCGAGGTCGTGCGTGACCATCACCACCGTGAGCCCGAGCTCGCGATGCAGTCCGCGCAGGAGGTCGCAGAAGCCGTCGGCGCCCTCGGGATCGAGCCCGGCGGTGGGCTCGTCGAGCAGTAGCAGCGGCGGATCCATGATGAGCGCGCGCGCGAGCGCCACGCGCTTGATCATCCCGCCCGAGAGGTCGGCCGGGCTCTTGGTCGCCTGCTTGGGATCGAGGCCGACCATCTGCAGCTTGACCAGCGCGGCGTCGCGGATGAGTTCGTCCGGCAGCACCTTGAGCTCGCGCAGCGGGAACGCGACGTTGTCGAGCACGTTGAAGGCCGAGAACAGCGCGCCATGCTGGAACAGCATGCCGACGTTGGCCGCGCCCTTCACGCTGAACTGGCCGGGTGGCCGGCCGAGCACCGTGACCGTGCCCTTGGACGGGTGCTCCAGCCCGAGGATCTGGCGCAGCAGCACCGTCTTGCCGGTGCCCGAGCCGCCGACCAGCGACAGCACCTCGCCGCGCCGGATCGACAGGTCGAGATCGCGATGCACGACCTGCGGGCCGTCCGGCGTCTTGAAGACCGTCCAGAGCTTGCGGATCTCGACCAGTGGCTGGACGTTGTTCGGCACGTCGGTCATCAGCGGAACCCCACCCCTTTGAACAGCACGGCGAAGAGCGCGTCGACCAGGATCACGACGGTGATCGAGGTCACCACCGACGACGTGGTCCCGCGCCCGAGGCTCTCGGTGTTGGGCTTGACCTTGAGGCCGAAATAGCAGGCGATGAGCGCGATCAGCACGCCGAACACCGCCGACTTCGACATGGCGAGCCAGAGGTTCGCCATCGGCACCGCGCGCGGCAGCGCCGACATGAAGTACGACGGCGAGATGTCGAGCGCGAGGTCGGCCGCGATCATCCCGCCGAAGAGCGCCGCCATCGAGGTCCACATGCTGATCAGCGGCATCGCGATCGCCAGGGCCAGCACGCGCGGCATCACGAGCCGGAAGCCGTGCGGGATGCCCATCACGCGCATCGCGTCGAGCTCCTCGGTCACGCGCATTACGCCGATTTGCGCAGTGATCGCCGAACCGGACCGCCCCGCGATCAGCACCGCCGCAAGCACCGGGCCGAGCTCGCGGATCAGCGACAGGCCCAGGATGTTGACGATGAAGGTTTCCGCCCCGTACTGCCGCAGTTGCTGCGAGGTCAGGTAGGCCAGCACCACGCCGATCAGCAGCCCGACCAGCGCCGTGATCGGCAATGCGGTGGTGCCGAAGTGATAGATCTGCCCCGAGAAGTCGCGCCACGGCGCGCGGTGCGGTGCGCGCAGCAGCTTGCCGACGTCCAGCGTGAGCTGGCCGATGAGCCCCAGGAAGTCGCGCGCGACGAACATCATGCGCGGCCCGTTGTGCGCGAAGGCCCTGAACCGGTCCGCGAGCGTCGGCCAGGTTTCGGCCGGCGCCACGCAGGTATAGAGAGCGACCTGATCGAGCACTGCCTTGTGCTGCGAGTCCATTTCGATGCGGGCGGGCCAGGCGTGACCCCAGTGGTTCCACAGGAGCTGCGCGCCGATGTGATCGAGCTGCTCGATCGGGCGCAGGTCCCACGCGCGGTCCTCGCTGGGCGGCACGCCGTCGAGGTTGCTGGACAGCGCCTCCCACGTGCGCCGCGAGGAGATCGCCAGCGCCGTCCACCGGCCGGTTGCGATGGCCCAGGTTCCGCCCTCCTGCTGGCGCTCTTCCACACGAGGATGATCGCTCTCGGCTTCCTGCGCGGTGATGGACGAAGGGTTGACGGACATGCAGGCGGATCGGGTGTCGGCAAACGAACGCAGCATCGTAACCGGGTGCGTCCGTGCAAACCCTCGGGGCGAACGCGCACGACACACGGGGCGGTCGCGCATCGCTCAAGCGTTTGCCACAATCGGCGACCGAATCCCGATCCATTCCGCCATCAGCCGGCCGTGTCGTCGGCAGGAGAACGCCATGCAGATGAGTAAGACACCGATCCATCATTACATCGGCGGCCGCGTCGCCGCTCCGAATTCCTCTCGCAGCCAGGACGTGTTCAACCCCGCGACCGGCGCGGCGACCGGCAGCGTTGCGCTGGCCGACCGTGCTGACGTCGATGCGGCAGTGGCTGCTGCGCGCGCGGCGTTTCCTGCCTGGGCCGACACGCCGCCGATCCGGCGGGCGCGCGTGATGTTCAAGTTCCTGGAACTGCTCAACAAGCACCGCGACGAACTGGCCCACCTCATCACCGCCGAGCACGGCAAGGTTTTCACCGACGCACAGGGCGAAGTCACGCGCGGCATCGACATCGTCGAATTCGCCTGCGGAATTCCCCAGCTTCTGAAGGGCGACTACACCGACCAGGTATCGACGGGCATCGACAACTGGACGATGCGCCAGCCGCTCGGCGTGGTGGCGGGCATCACGCCATTCAATTTCCCGGTCATGGTGCCGATGTGGATGTTCCCGGTCGCGATCGCGGCCGGCAACTGCTTCATCCTGAAGCCGAGCCCCCTCGACCCGAGCCCGTCGCTGCGCATTGCCGAGCTGCTGAAGGAAGCCGGCTTGCCCGACGGCGTGTTCAACGTCGTCCAGGGCGACAAGGAAGCGGTCGACGCGCTGCTGGTGCATCCGGACGTCCAGGCGATCAGCTTCGTCGGCTCGACGCCGATCGCCAACTACATCTACGAGACCGGTGCGCGCCACGGAAAGCGCGTCCAGGCGCTCGGCGGCGCGAAGAACCACATGGTGGTGATGCCCGACGCGGACATCGAGCAGACGGTCGATGCGCTGATCGGCTCCGGCTACGGCTCGGCCGGCGAGCGTTGCATGGCGATCAGCGTGGCGGTGATGGTGGGTGACGTGGCCGACAAGGTCATGCCGCTGCTGGCCGAACGCGCGAAGACGCTCAAGGTCAAGAACGGCACCGAGCTCGACGCGGAGATGGGCCCGATCGTCACGCGCGCCGCGCACGAGCGCATCACCGGCTACATCGCGCAGGGCGAGAAGGAAGGCGCGAAGCTGGTGGTCGACGGCCGAGGATTCGAAGGCAAAGCGGCCGGCGAAGGCTGCGACAACGGCTTCTGGATGGGCGGCACGTTGTTCGACAACGTGACCCCGGATATGCGCATCTACAAGGAAGAGATCTTCGGTCCGGTGCTGTCGTGCGTGCGCGTACACGACCTGAAGGAAGCGGTTGACCTGATCAACGCGCACGAGTTCGGCAACGGCGTCTCGTGCTTCACGCGCGACGGCAACGTGGCGCGCGAGTTCTCGCGGCGCGTGCAGGTGGGCATGGTCGGCATCAATGTGCCGATCCCGGTGCCAATGGCCTGGCATGGTTTCGGCGGCTGGAAGAAATCGCTCTTCGGCGACATGCATGCGTATGGCGAAGAAGGCGTGCGCTTCTATACCAAGCAGAAGTCGATCATGCAGCGCTGGCCCGAGAGCATCGGCAAGGGCGCTGAATTTGTCATGCCAACAGCGAAGTGAAGGTCCGCCGGCATCGAAGCCGGATACGAGCTACGACTTAGAACAACGAGAGACAAGCAGCGCATGACCGACACAACCTTCGACTACATCGTGATTGGCGGCGGCACCGCCGGGTCGCTCATGGCCAATCGCCTGAGCGCGGACAAGCGGATGCGCGTGCTGCTCATCGAAGCCGGCCGCAAGGACGACTACTACTGGATCCACATCCCGGTCGGCTATCTCTACTGCATCGGCAACCCGCGCACCGACTGGCTCTACAACACAGAACCGGACGCCGGCCTCAACGGCCGCAGCCTGCGCTATCCGCGCGGCAAGACGCTCGGCGGCTCGTCGAGCATCAACGGGATGATCTACATGCGCGGCCAGTCGCGCGACTACGACCAGTGGGCCGAGCTCACCGGCGACAACGAGTGGCGTTGGGAGAACGCGCTCCCGGCCTTCAAGAAGCATGAGGACTACTACCTCGGCGCGGATGAACTCCACGGCGCCGGCGGCGAATGGCGCGTCGAAAAGCAACGGCTGCGCTGGGACATCCTCGACGCCTTCGCCGAAGCCGCGGTGCAGGCCGGCGTGCCGCGCAGCACCGATTTCAATCGTGGCAGCAACGAGGGCGTGGGCTACTTCCAGGTCAACCAGAAGGATGGATGGCGCTGGAACACCGCCAAGGCCTTCCTGCGGCCGACCTGCTATGGCCGCCCGAACTTCGAGCTCTGGACTGGTGCGCAGGTCTCGCGCCTGATCTTTGACTCGCACGCCGACGGCAGCCACCGCTGCACCGGCGTGCAGGTGTGGGACGGGCATGAGATGGTGATCGCCCATGCCACACGCGAGACGATTCTCTGTGCCGGCAGCATCGGATCGCCGCAGATCCTGCAGCTCTCGGGCGTCGGTCCGGCAGACCTGCTGCGACAACACGGCATCCAGGTGGTGCGCGATGCGCCTGGCGTCGGTGCGAATCTGCAGGACCATCTCCAGATCCGCGCGGTCTACAAGATCAAGGATGCGCCGACGCTCAACGTGCTGGCGTCGTCGCTCTACGGCAAGGCGAAGATCGGGATGGAATACGTGCTCCGGCGCACCGGCCCGATGAGCATGGCGCCTTCGCAGCTCGGCGCATTCACGCGCAGCTCGCCGGCCTATGAATGGCCCAATCTCGAATACCACGTGCAGCCGCTTTCGCTTGATGCATTCGGCGAGCCGCTGCACAGCTTTCCGGCGTTCACCGCCAGCGTGTGCAACCTCAACCCGACGAGCCGGGGCACGGTACGCATCAAGAGCCCCCGCTTTGAGGACGCGCCCGCGATCGCCCCGAACTATCTCAGCACAGACGATGACCGCAAGGTTGCCGCCGATTCGCTGCGTGTCACGCGCCGCATTGCATCGCAGCCGGCGCTCGCCAGGTACAGCCCGGAGGAATGGAAGCCCGGCCCGCAGTATCAGAGCGACGACGAACTCGCGCGCCTCGCGGGCGATATCGCGACCACGATCTTCCATCCGGTCGGCACGACGAAGATGGGCCGCGACGACGATCCGATGGCGGTGCTTGATGCGCGCATGCGCGTGCGCGGCATCGACGGGCTGCGCGTGGTCGACGCAGGCGCCATGCCTACGATCACCAGCGGCAACACCAACAGCCCCACGCTGATGATGGCGGAGAAGGCGGCGGCATGGGTCCGCGAAGCCACTGCTGAGCGGGGTTGAGCGCGGGTTGCGTTGCCGGTTGTTGCAGATTGGGGCCGATTGGCGGGTAATCCCCGATGCACTGCGGCGGTGCACCGAATAAAGTCCAGCCACTCGCAAACGGGCCTGCCCGCTGCGCGGGGGACCGAGGAGACAAACCTTCGAAGAACCAGAACACTAGACACAAGGCATCCGGACGAGATGCTGTTTTTTTGATCAAGGCGCCGCTGGTCGGCGCCTTTTCTTTTTTGTGTCGTGTTCGGAAGCGCCCGCAGGGCATGGGTTTGACGCTACCAAATCAATAGCAAACCGCGCTGCGACAATTCCCGCAATGGAAATCGTCGTGCTGACCCTCGCCTCGCTGTTCGCGGGATTCGTTGATTCAATCGTGGGGGGAGGCGGACTGATCCTGGTGCCGGCGCTTTTCAGCGTGCTGCCGGGCGTGGCCCCCGCGACGCTGCTCGGCACCAATAAAAGCGCCTCGGTGTGGGGCACGGCGGCCGCCACCGCGCAATTCCATTTCCGCGTGGGCCTGCGCTGGCGCACCCTGATGCCCGCGGCCGCGCTGGCCTTCTTCGGTTCGCTGATGGGCGCCTGGGCCGTGACGGTGGTGCCCGGCGATTTCCTGCGCAAGCTGCTGCCGGTGATCCTGATCGTGCTGCTGCTCTACACCCTCGCGCGCAAGGACATGGGCAAGCACCACGAGCCGCGCTTCCACGGCCGGGCCGAGCTGGTAGCCACAGCAGCGATCGGTTTCGCGCTCGGTGTGTACGACGGCTTCTTCGGCCCCGGTACGGGCAGCTTCTTCGTGTTCCTGTTCGTCCGCTGGCTGGGCTACGACTTCCTCAACGCGGCGGCATCGGCCAAGCTGCTCAATGTCATGACCAACCTGGGCGCCCTGCTGCTGCTCGGGCTCAAGGGCCACGTGCTGTGGCACTACGGGCTGGTGATGGCGGTGGCGAACGTCGCCGGTGGAGTGATCGGGGCCCGCGTTGCGATCCGCCATGGCGCGGGCTTTGTGCGGACGGTCTTCATCTTCGTGGTGAGCGCGCTGATCCTGAAGACCGCTTACGACGCCTTCCTGCGGTAAAGCGGCCTGCGCCGGCGAACCAGGGTCAGGGCGCGGTCGACGCCGCGGCCTGCGTGCCTGCCGGCGGCCATGCGACTTCGCTCGCGACGCGCGGCTTGCCGATCGGCGCGGCGGCCTTGCCCTGCTGGATGGCGGCCAGATCCGCCTCGCTTGGGTACTGGTTCATCAGCCAGTAGTCGAACACCCGCCGTGCAATCGGCGCGGCAGCGCCGGCGCCCCAGCCCGCGTTTTCGACGATGAGCGCCACCGCGATCTTCGGGTCGTTGGCCGGCGCGTACGCCATGAAAAGCGCATGGTCCCGTTGGTGCTCTTCGAGGGCCTTGGCGTTGTACTTCGTGTTCTGCGCCATGCCCACCGCCTGGGCCGTGCCGGTCTTGCCAGCCGCCTGATAACCCGCGCCAGCGAAGACGCCGCGCGCCGTGCCGGCATTGACCACCGCAACGAGACCGTCGCGGATCACGCCGATGTTCGCGGGAGGGATATTGAGGTTCTGTGCCGGCGCCTGCTCGATCGGCTTCACGTCGCCGGTCACGGTGTCGCGGATCGCGAGGCCCAGATGGGGCTTGAGCTTGATGCCCCCATTGGCCACGATCGATGTGGCGTGCGCCAGCTGCAGCATCGTGAAGGCGTTGTAGCCCTGGCCGATGCCGAGCGAAATGGTTTCGCCGGCGTACCACTTCTTCTGCTCGGCGCGCTTGTAGGTGTTGCGCTTCCACTCGGTGCTCGGCAGCACACCGCGCACTTCGCCGCCGATGTCGATGCCCGTGATCTGGCCGAAGCCTAGCGGTTTCATCGAGTCGTGGATCAGGTCCACGCCCATCTCGTTGGCCAGCGAATAGAAGTAGATGTTGCTCGACAGCTGGATCGCGCGCCGCATGTCCACGCCGCCGATGTTGCCCTCGGGGCTGCCGAAGCGGTGACCGCCGAAGTTGAAGTAGCCCGGATCGTTGACCACCACGCTCGGTGCGCGCTTGCCTGTTTGCAACGCAGCCAGCGCCATGAACGGCTTGTAGGTCGAGCCCGGCGGGTAGGTGCCGCGCAACGCCCGATTGAGCAGTGGCTTGTTGATCGACTCACTGAGTTCCTTCCAGTTGTCGACGTCGATGCCTTCCACGAACAGGTTCGGGTCGAAGGTCGGCTTGCTTACGAACGCCAGGATCTCGCCTGTCCTCGGATCGATCGCGACCAGCGCGCCGCGTCGATCGCCGAACATGTCCTCGACCAGCTTCTGCAACTTGATGTCGATCGACAGCATGACGGTGTTGCCCGGCGTGGCCGGATGCGCCGCGAGCCGACGCACCGCACGGCCGCCCGCGGACGTTTCCATCTGCTCGACGCCCGTCAGGCCGTGCAGGGTCTTCTCATAGCTTTGCTCTACGCCGAGCTTGCCGATGTACTCGGTGCCCTTGTAGTTGGCGAGGTCCTCGTCTTCCCAGTCTTCCATGGCCGCTTTTTCGGCCTGGTTGATACGCCCGATGTAGCCGAGCACATGGCTCGCCAACTCGCCGTTCGGGTAGTTGCGGAACAGTCGCGCCTTGATCTCGACACCTGGGAATCGATAGCGCTGCGCGGCGAACCGGGCGACCTCTTCGTCGCTCAGGCGCGTACGGATCGGCACCGAGTCGAAGCTGCGCGAGTCTTCGCGCAACCGCTTGAAGCGGCGCCGGTCGCGGGGCGTGATCTCGAGGACCTCAGACAGGGAATCGATGGTTTCCTCGAGATTCCCGGCTTTCGACGGCGTGATCTCCAGCGTGTAGGCCGAATAGTTGGAGGCCAGCACGATCCCGTTTCGGTCGAGGATGAGCCCGCGGTTCGGCACCACCGGCACAACCGCCGTGCGATTGCTTTCCGCCTGTTCGGCCAAGTCCTCGTGCCGCACGACCTGCAGATACACAAGCCGCGACGCCAGCAGCCCGAACGCCACCAGCACGACCAGCGCGATCACGACCACCCGGCGCTTGAAGCGCGACAGGTCGGCAGCGACGTTACGGATCTCGGTCATGAAAGCTCAGCTTAGCGGGACAAACAATGAAAGCAAATACTCACCACAGCAACTCCATCGGCCGGGCGGGCAACATCTAGAGTGGCCGGTTGGCGTCTGGTTCCGGCGCCCTGCGTTGGGGTGCCAACAAAAGCACACTGACCAGCGGCCAAAGCGCTGCCTCGATCAAGGGCGCGATGAGCAGCGTCCAACCCGGGAACACGCCGCCGCCGATCATGCGGATCGCGAGTTCGATCAGATGCGACACCGCGAACAGCGGAAGCACCTGCAGCGCCTGCGAAGCGACCGAAAACCACAGCAGGCGGCGGTGGATCATGATCGCGAAGAAGCCGAGCGTCGTGTACGACAGCGCGTGCTGCCCGAGCATCGAGGCCTGGTGCACGTCCATCAGCAGACCGAAGACGAAAGCAGCGCCGATGCCGATGCGCGCCGGCTGGTGCACGCTCCAGAAGACGATCACCAGCGCCAGCAGATCAGGCGTCCAGGCAGCCCTGCCGATCGGCACCATGTTGATCAACAGGGCGACGATCAAGCTGGCCCACATGAATAGCGGGCTGACGGGCAACAGGAGTTGCTGCTGGCCGGGACGCATGATCATGGCGCGCGCTTCTCCTTCTTGTCGGCCGCCTTGTCTGTCTTCTCCGCCTTGTCTGTTTTCTCGGACTTTTCAGACTTGCTGTCGGCCTTTGCGGCGGCCTTGTCCGACTTATCGGACTTGTCGGACTTGACGCCCGCCTTATCGGACTTGTCGCCCTTTTTCTTAGTCGAGGTGCTCGCTGCCGGCGCGGCAGGAGCGGGTTTCGGCACCGGCGGCGTGCCGGTCGGTGCCAGCACCAGTACGTACCGCGCGGAATTCACGTGCCCCATCGGCGTCAAGTGGATGCGGGCGAAGGCCGAGTCGGCGCGACGCTCGATGCGGTCGATCTTCGCGACCGGCAGCCCCGCCGGATAAACCCCGTCGACGCCGCTGGTAGTCAGCACATCGCCTTCCTGGACATCTGAATTGGCGCCCATGAAGCGCAGCTCCAGCCCGCCACCATGGGCGCTGGCGTCGCCGAAAGCCACGCTGCGCGCACCGGTCCGGGTGTTCTGAACGGGGATGGCGAGATCGCGGTCGATCACCAGCGTGATTTCGCTCGTGAAAGGTTGCACCTGTGTGACCTGCCCGAGCACGCCGTTCTCGTCGATCACCGGCGACCCTGGAGCGATGCCGTGCGTCAGGCCCTGGTCGATCACCACCTTGCGGGTGTACGGATCCGCCGTGTCGTAGAGCACCTCGGCGACCCGGCCTGGCGTCTGCGTGACTTGGCGCAGTTCCAGCATCGTGCGGAGTCGCGCGTTTTCCTGGGCCAGCAGGTCGGCCTGGCTGGCACGTTCCGACTGCAGCGCCAAGGCCTTGCGCGCCTCGGCCTCATTGGCCTGCGCGACCTGCAGGTCTTCGAGGTATCGGCTACCGCCCATCACCAGCTGAACGGGTTTCAGCGCCAGCCACTGGATCGGGTAAAGCACCGCACCGACCGCCGTGCGGACCGGCTGCACGATGTTGAGGCGCGCATCGGCCACCATCAGGAACAGCGCGAGCGCGCTGAAAAAGATCAGCTTGCTAAGCGCCGATGGACCCTGGTTGAACAGGGGTGGCGCAGTGCGATCGAGCGTGCCGAGCGGCATGGCGGAGGGGACTTTAAATTGAAAAAGCCGGCCCTGCGCAAACGCGGGCCGGCCATTTGCGCATCAAGCGCATTATTCGCTCGTGAAGATGCTCCCGAGCCGGTCCATGCGCTCGAGGGCAATACCGCAGCCGCGGACCACACAGGTCAGCGGGTCTTCGGCCACGAGCACTGGCAGGCCGGTCTCTTCGGCGAGCAAGCGGTCAAGGTCACGCAGCAATGCACCGCCGCCGGTGAGCATCATGCCGCGCTCGGCGATATCGGCACCGAGTTCAGGCGGCGTTTGTTCCAGCGCGTTCTTGACGGCGGAAACGATGTTGTTCAGGGGATCGGTCAGCGCTTCCAGCACTTCGTTGCTGCTGATGGTGAAGCTGCGCGGCACGCCTTCGCTGAGGTTGCGGCCCTTGACTTCCATTTCCTTGACTTCGGAGCCAGGGAATGCCGAGCCGATGCTCTTCTTGATGACTTCCGCCGTCGGCTCGCCGATCAGCATGCCGTAGTTGCGGCGGATGTAATTGATGATGGCCTCGTCGAAGCGGTCGCCGCCGACGCGGACGCTGCCCTTGTAGACCATACCGCCGAGCGAGATCACGCCCACTTCGGTGGTGCCGCCGCCGATGTCGACGACCATCGAGCCGCTGGCTTCGGAGACCGGCAGGCCGGCGCCGATCGCGGCGGCCATGGGTTCTTCGATGAGGTAGACCGACGTCGCACCGGCTGCTTCAGCGGCGTCCTTGATCGCGCGGCGCTCAACCTGGGTCGAACCGCAGGGCACGCAGATGATGATGCGCGGGCTCGGCGTGAGCAGCGACCGCGGATGAACCATCTTGATGAACTGCTTGATCATCTGCTCGGTGATCACGAAGTCGGCAATCACGCCGTCCTTCATCGGGCGGATGGCTTCGATGTTGCCGGGCACCTTGCCGAGCATGGCCTTGGCTTCGCGGCCGACGGCCTGGATCACCTTCTTTCCGTGGGGGCCGCCCTCGTGCCGGATGGCGACGACCGACGGCTCGTCCAGGACGATGCCCTTGTTGCGAGCAAAGATGAGTGTGTTGGCGGTGCCGAGGTCGATCGCGAGGTCGGTAGAGAAGTACCGACGAAAAGCTCCGAACATTGTGGAATCCTCTGGAGCACGGCATGCGCGTCGGCAGGCCGTCGCCCTCTTGCTGGGTCGTTTGACAGGGGTGGATTGAAACGTTTTTGCGGCAAATGCCGGCGCGTTCGCGGGGGTTGCGGCAAAGGCGGGATAATAACCGAATCCCTTGACGCTCCAGCGTTTACATGCACCTTTTGAGGTGCAACGCCCCGCGTTTTCACGGTCGACAAGTCTCCTTTTCCGATGTCCCTCACCGCTTCAGATATTGCGCGCATCGCGTCGCTCGCCCGGCTTCAGCTGGCACCCGAGGAAAGCGATCGCCTGCGTGGCCAGATCAACGGCTTCTTCGACCTCGTCGAGCGCATGCGTGCCGTCGACACCACCGGTGTCGAGCCGCTCGCCCACCCGGTCGCCACGATCCAGGACGTGACGCTTCGCCTCGCCGAAGACGTCGTCAGCGAACCCAATAACCGCGAAGCAAATCAACGCAGCGCTCCCGCCGTCGAAAACGGCCTGTTCCTGGTTCCGAAGGTGATCGAATGAGCGCGGCAATCCATCAGATGGGCGTGGCCGAACTCGCCAAGGCGCTGCGCGAGCGCAAGGTTTCGGCCGTCGAAGCCGCCCGGCACCAGCTCGATCGGATCGGTCAGCACAAGGACCTCGGCGCCTTTGTAGCGGTCGACGAGGATCTGACCTTGGCCCAGGCCCGCGCGGCCGACGAGAAGCTCGCCGCCGGCAACGCCGCGGCGTTGACGGGCGTGCCGATCGCCCACAAGGACATCTTTGTCACCACCGGCCTGCCGACCAGTGCCGGCTCGCAAATTCTGGAAGGCTATCGCTCGCCCTTCGACGCCACCGTGGTCCGCCGCCTCGCCGAGGCCGGTGCGGTGACCCTCGGCAAGCTGAGCTGCGACGAGTTCGCGATGGGCTCGTCCAACGAGAACGTCGCCGTTCCTGCAGTCGGCTTCGACAAGGCAGTGCCGGTTCGCAATCCGTGGGATCGCGACCGCATCCCCGGTGGCTCGTCGGGCGGCAGCGCCGCTGCGGTGGCCGCGCGCCTTGCGCCCGCCGCCACTGGCACCGATACGGGCGGATCGATTCGCCAGCCCGCCTCGTTCTGCGGCGTGACCGGCATCAAGCCGACTTACGGCCGCGCATCGCGTTACGGCATGGTCGCCTTCGCGTCGAGCCTCGATCAGGCCGGGCCAATGGCTCACTCGGCAGAAGACTGCGCCCTGCTGCTGTCCGCCATGTGCGGCCCCGATCCGGACCGCGATTCGACGTCGCTCGACCGCCCTGCCGAAGACTTCTCCCGCCGCCTCGGCGATTCGCTCGAAGGCCTGCGCATCGGCGTGCCGAAGGAATTCCTGGGTGACGGCGTCGCGCCTGGCGTTCGGGCGGTGGTCGAAGCGGCACTGGCCGAATACGAAAAGCTCGGCGCCCGCCGCGTCGAGATCACGCTGCCGCGCACCGAGCTGTCGATCCCGGTCTACTACATCATTGCGGCCGCCGAGGCATCGAGCAATCTGAGCCGCTTCGACGGCGTCAAGTTCGGCCATCGCGCGAAGGACTACCGCGACCTCGCCGACATGTACGCCAAGACGCGCGAAGAGGGCTTCGGCGACGAGGTCAAGCGCCGCATCATGATCGGCACGTACGTGCTCTCGCATGGCTACTACGACGCCTACTACCTGCAGGCGCAGAAGGTGCGTCGCATGATCGCGGACGACTTCCAGCAGGCGTTCAAGCAATGCGACCTGATCGCCGGCCCGGCCGCGCCGACGGTTGCCTGGAAGCTCGGCGAGCACGGCGATGACCCGGTGGCCGACTACCTCGCCGACATCTTCACGCTGCCCGGATCGCTTGCGGGCCTGCCCGGCATGAGCATTCCGGCGGGCTTCGACGGCGGCATGCCGGTGGGCCTCCAGTTGCTCGGCAACTACTGCGACGAATCGCGCCTGCTCAACGCCGCGCACCGCTTCCAGCAAGCCACCGACTGGCACCAGCGGACGCCGGCTGGCTTTTGATGGCGAAGAACTGACATGAGCGAAACCAACACTTTTGAAGCCGCACAGAGCGGACGCCCGACGGGCCCGCTCGTGCGTGGGTATGAAGTCATCATCGGCTTCGAGACGCACGCGCAGCTTTCCACCGCATCCAAGATCTTCAGCCGCGCCTCGACCGCCTTCGGCGCCGAGCCGAACACGCAGGCGAGCGCCGTGGATCTCGCGCTGCCCGGCACGCTGCCGGTGATGAACAAGGGAGCGGTCGAACGCGCGATCAAGCTGGGCCTCGCACTCGGCTCGCACATCGCGCCGCGCAGCGTGTTTGCGCGCAAGAACTACTTCTACCCCGACCTGCCGAAGGGCTACCAGATCAGCCAGTACGAAATCCCCGTCGTGCAGGGCGGCTCGGTGAGCTTCTTCCTCGGCGAAGACAAGAAGACGGTGCGCCTCGTGCGCGCGCATCTCGAAGAAGACGCCGGCAAATCGCTGCACGAAGATTTCATCGGGCAGTCGGGCATCGACCTGAACCGCGCCGGCACGCCGCTGCTCGAGATCGTGACCGAGCCGGACATGCGCTCCACCGCCGAGGCCGTGGCCTACGCACGCGAGCTGCACAAGATCGTGACCTGGATTGGCATCTGCGACGGCAACATGCAGGAAGGCAGCTTCCGCTGCGACGCCAACGTGTCGGTGCGCAGGCCCGGCGAGCCGCTGGGCACCCGGCGCGAGATCAAGAACCTGAACAGCTTCAAGTTCATGCAGCAGGCGATCGATTTCGAGATCCGCTGGCAGATCGACGAACTGGAGGAAGGCCGCGCGATCCAGCAGGCCACGGTGCTGTTCGACCCCGACACCGGCGAAACACGTGCGATGCGCACCAAGGAAGATGCGGCCGACTATCGCTACTTCCCCGACCCGGACCTCCCGCCACTGGCCATTGCCGCCGAGTGGATCGAACGCGTCCGCGCCGAGATGCCCGAGCTTCCGCGCGCCATGGCCGATCGCTATGTGCAGCAGCACGGCCTGTCGGAATACGACGCAACGCAGCTCACGCAAAGCCCTGCGCTCGCGCGCTACTTCGACGACGCGGTGAGTGCCGGCGCCGCGCCCAAGCTCGCGAGCAACTGGATCACCGGCGAGATCGCGCGCCGCCTGAACCTGCAGGACATCGGCATTGCCGAAGCCCCGGTCGGCGCGGCGCAGCTCGCGAAGCTCATCGCGCGCATCAGCGACGGCACGATCTCGAACAACGCTGCGCGGCAGGTGTTCGACGCGCTGTGGACCGGTGAGGGCCAGGACGTCGACAGCGTGATCGACGCCAAAGGCTTGAAGCAAATGAGCGACACCGGCGCGCTCGAAAAGATCATCGATGGCGTTCTGGCCACGAACCAGAAGAACATCGACGAATACCGCGCCGGCAAGGACAAGGCCTTCAACGCGCTGGTCGGTCAGGTCATGAAGGCCAGCCAGGGCAAGGCCAACCCGGCGCAGGTCAATGCGCTGCTGAAAGCCAAACTCGGTTGAATCGCGCGACCCGCGCGTTGCGGGTCAGCGCTGCGCCTGCGCGGCCGCGTTGGCGGCCCAGAGCGGCTTCAGGCGGGCCTGCTCTTCATCGAAGCGCGCGTTGACGCGCTTCTTTTCTTCTTCCTGCTCCGTGATGAAGCGGTTCTGCACGTCGACGCTTCGCGTGTTGTCCTCGGCCTTGCGGCGGATCGAACCGGGCGCCTTGCTGGGTTCGCTCTTGTAGAACTCGAGTTCGTCGTCGATGCGCTTGCGGTCTTCTGCCAGTTCGCTCAGCCGCTTCCTGGCGGCGGTGATCACCGCGTCGATCTGCACCAGCGCCTCGGCGCGTTCACGGTCATGCGCGGCGGCGTTCGGGTAGCGGACCAGCAATGCGCGCTCGCGACGGCGCTCCTCGACCTGGCGCGCCGCCTGCAACTGGGCCTGGCGCTCGCGCTCTTCGCGCTCGGCCTGTTCCTTTGCGGTGTAAGTGGGTTCGATCTTGCGGCGTGTGGTGCCACTGGGATTCAGTTCGCGCTGCTCGCGGTCGTTGCAATCCGCGATCGGACGGTCCGCGGTGATCGTGCGGCCTTTTGAATCGATGCAACTGTAGATACCGGCACTGCTTGCAGCGCCCGACTGGCGAGCCGCACCGGATTGCTGCGCTTGCGCGTGGCCGGCCGCAGCCAGCGAGAGCGCCATGAAAGCTAACAACGATGCCTGGAATCTCGCCACGTCCGTCCCTTCGGGAAGGTTGAATCAACGCGCTCCGTAGCGCGCCCGATACTCCAACACTCCCTGTCGATGGGCGCCCAGCTCTCCGTCCGCGCGGCCCGAGAGGTACTGTAACAAGTCGTCCAGCGTTGCGATGGCGACCACCTGCAGCCCCAGCTGATTCCGTACATATTGCACGGCGCTGTGATCCACGTCGACGCCGTTCTCGGTCGCCTTCTCCTGGCGGTCCAACGCGATCGCGACTGCGTGCGGCGTGGCGCCGGCATTCCGGATGGCGGCGATGGATTCACGCACTGCGGTGCCGGCCGACATCACGTCGTCGACGATCAGTACCCGTCCCTTGAGCGGCGCGCCGACCAGCGTGCCGCCTTCACCGTGATCCTTGGCTTCCTTACGGTTGTAGGCGAAGGGCACGTTGCGGCCGCGGCGCGCGAGCTCGGCAGCCACGGTGGCGCCCAGCGGAATGCCCTTGTAGGCGGGGCCGAAGATCATGTCGAATTCGAGCCCGCTCTCGATCAGGCGGTCTGCATAGAATCCGGCGAGCCGCGCGATCTTGGCGCCGTCGTCGAACAGCCCCGCATTGAAGAAATAGGGGCTCATGCGACCGGCCTTGGTCTTGAACTGGCCGAAGCGCAGCACCCCCGACTCCAGGGCGAACTGCACGAACTCCTGTGCGAGCGCGCCGCCCTCTCCAAACTCTCCAGCCATAGGGAATGTCCTCGTGTTCAAACTGACCAGCCTCAACCTCAACGGCCTGCGATCGGCTGCCACCAAGGGCGTTGCCGACTGGGTGGCCGAACTGGCGCCGGATTGTATTTGCATGCAGGAAACCCGCGTCCAGGCCAGCGACATCGAGGGCCGCTTCGAGGAAATGGCGGGCCTGAAGGGCCACTTCCATTTCGCCGAAAAGAAAGGCTACTCCGGTACCGCCGTCTACACCAGACACGCGCCGAGCGACATCGTGGTCGGCTGGGGCGATTCGGAATTCGACGCCGAGGGCCGCTATCTCGAAGTGCGCTTCGACACGCCCAAGCGCAAGTTCTCAGTGATCAGCTGCTACTTTCCGAGCGGCTCCTCAGGCGAAGAGCGGCAGGAAGCGAAATTCCGTTTTCTCAAGGGCTTCTTCCCGCATCTCGTGGCACTCAAGAAGGAGCGCGAGTTCGTCCTGTGCGGCGACATCAACATCGCGCACAAGGAAATCGACCTGAAGAACTGGCGCGGCAACCAGAAGAACAGCGGATTCCTTCCGGAAGAGCGAGCCTGGATGACCCGGCTGCTCGACGTCGGCGCGGAGGGCGCGGGGCTCGTCGATGTCTACCGCATGCTCAAGCCCGAGACCACCGGCGACGCCTACACGTGGTGGAGCAACCGCGGCCAGGCCTACGCGAACAACGTGGGGTGGCGTCTGGACTACCACCTTGCGACACCGGCCATCGCCAAGCTCGCGCGCACCGAATCGATCTTCAAGACGATCAAGTTCAGCGACCACGCCCCCATCACGGTCGACTACGACTTCAAACTCTGATCCCCGGGCCGCTCAGCGCGACAGTGCGGGCAGAGCCGCCATCAGCGTCGCGCCGAATGCCTGCATCGCCTCCGACTCCATCGCACCGCGCTTGGTGATGCGGTAGAAGTCCATCGCGACCTTGGGCCGCACCAGCACGTCGGTGCGCACCCGGTGACGGCGACAGGCCGCAAGCGCAAAGGTCGGCATCACGGCGTTGCCGAAGCCGGATTCCACCATCGAGATCAGCGTGCCGAAGAAGTTGAAGGTCGGCCGCTGCGCATCCGCACGGCCGATGGTCGCGAGATGGCCGTCGATGACTTTCTGGATCGGATTGCTCGGAGGCAAGCCCAGCAGTTCTTCGGAGCGCAATGTCGACCACGGGACGGCGCCGGTGGTCGACACGTCTTCGTCCGACGCAGCCGGCGCCACGCGCATCAGGTGGAAGCGGCCGACCGGCGATCGCTCCAGCCCCGGCGCCGCCTTGAAGAAGAACCCGAGGCCCATGTCCGCCTCGCCACTGACCACCATGTCCTGCACATCGCGCAGATCGGCATCGAAGAGCCTCAGACTCACCGCTGGATGGCTCTGCCGGAATTGATGGAAGACCTGCGGCAGTAGATGCGACGACACCAGCGGCGTCGCGGCGATGCGCAGGGTCTGCCTTGCGGCATCGCCTTCCGCGCCCAGGTGCGCGGTCACATCATCCAGATCGGTCACCACGCGCTCCACCACCGGCAGCAGCCGCCGGCCAGCAGCGGTGAGATTGACAACGCGCGTCGTGCGGTCGAAGAGCCGGCAGTCGAGCTGCCGTTCCATCTCGCGAACCAGCGTGCTCAGGCCAGCCTGCGTCATGTGCGCCTGCTCAGCCGCTCGCGTGAAGTTGCCGATGCGTGCGACGTGGAGAAAGGCGCGCATCTGACGGGTCGAGAGATTCATATCAATTCATGATAAATCCATACGACATCTAAATTTCTCAGATGATCTTCGAGCCGGTCTAATCCGCTGTTTTTCTGATCGAAGACAGAGACAAGGCAGATCGATATGAGCAAAGAGACCGAAGTCATCGTGCTGGGCGCCGGCATCGGTGGACTCACGCTGGCGCTGAGCCTGCATCAAGCCGGCATTCCGTGCCGCGTCTACGAGGCGGTGCCAGAACTGAAGCCGCTCGGCGTCGGCATCAACCTGCTGCCGCACGCGGTGCGCGAACTGAGCGAACTCGGTCTGAATGCGGTGCTCGATGCGGTCGCGGTCCGCACCAAGGAGGCGGTTTTCTTCAACTCGCATGGCCAGCTCGTCTTTAGCGAGGCAGCCGGCACTGCCGCGGGCTATGACTGGCCGCAGTACTCGATCCATCGCGGCGACCTCCACTCCGTGCTGCTGGCAGCAACCCGCCAGCGCCTCGGCGCGGACGCCGTGGTGTGCGGACATCGCTGCGCCGGGGTGGACCAGGACAACGCCGGCGTCACCGCCCGCTTCACCGGGCCCGACGGCTCGCCACTGCCGAGCGTGCGCGCGAACATCGCGGTGGGCTGCGACGGCATCCACTCGGTCCTGCGCAAGCAGCTCTATCCCAACGAGGGCGCACCGCGGTACTCGGGCGTCAACATGTGGCGCGGTACCGCGAAGCACAAGCCCTTCCTTTCTGGCGCGAGCATGGTGCGCGCAGGCTGGCTCGACGAGGGCAAGATGGTGATCTACCCGATTCGCGACAACGTGGACGGCGAAGGCAACCAGCTCATCAACTGGGTCGCGGAAATCCACGCGCCGAAGCCCGCATTGCAGGACTGGAGTCGTCCAGGCCGCCTCGAGGACTTTCTCCCCGCTTTCGAGAACTGGCACTTCGATTGGCTCGACGTGCCCGCGCTGATCCGGTCGTCAGATTCGATCCTCGAATACCCGATGGTCGACCAGGACCCCTTGCCCAAGTGGACGCACGGCCGGGTGACGCTGCTGGGCGACGCGGCGCACCCGATGGTGCCGCGCGGCTCGAACGGCGCGGGCCAGGCGATCATCGATGCACGCTATCTCGCGGGCGCATTGCGTCGGCTCGGCGTCAGCAATGCCGCACTGGAGGAATACGACAGCGTGCGCGTGAAGGCGACCACCAACGTGGTGCTGACCAACCGGACCAATCCGCCCGACGCGATCCTGCGCGAAGTGTTCGAACGCTCTGGCGGTCGGCGTTTCGACCGGCTCGACGATTTCGTCACACAGGCCGAGCTGCAGGCGATCTCGGACAACTACAAGCGCGTGGCGGGCTACGACCCGGCCGCCCTCAAGGCACGGCCTTCCTATCTGTGAACCACGACGACAACGAACAAAGACGGAGACATCGATGCGCAAACTCACGAAATTCCTGGGCGCCATGCTGTTGGGCGCCAGCGCCATGGCCGCTCATGCATGGCCCGACCAGCCCATCACGCTGGTCGTCCCCTACACGCCCGGCACCGGCATCGACCTGATCGCACGGCAGTTGTCGGTGCGGCTGCCCGCCGTGCTCGGCCAGCCGGTGATCGTCGAGAACGTCCCGGGCGCGAGCGGCAACATCGGCAGCGAGAAAGTCGCGCGCGCCAAGCCCGACGGCTACACGCTGATGGTGCAGGTCAACACGCTGGTGATGAACAAGAGCCTCTACAAGACGCTCGCCTACGATCCGGTGGCGGACTTCACGCCGGTGTCGCTCACCTCATGGGGCACGCTGCTGCTGGTGACCAACCCGAACGTGCAGAAGTCGACCACCGTGCAGCAGATGGTGGCCGCGGCCAAGGCGGCACCGGGCAAGCTGACCTACGCGACACCCGGCGTCGGCACGCCGCACCACCTCGCCATGTCGCTGCTGATGCAGAACACCGGCACCGAGATGCTGCATGTCCCGTACAAGGGCACGGCCGGCGCGGTGACCGATCTGCTGGGCGGGCGCATCGACTACATGTTCCTGCCGGTGCACGTGGCACTGCAGCAGATTCAGGCCGGCAAGCTCAAGGCAATCGCCACCGGCAGCGACAAGCGCCTGCCGCAATTGCCGAACGTACCGACGCTGGCGGAAGCCGGCATCAAGGGCGGCAACGTCGACATGTGGTACGGCGTGCTCGCGCCCAAGGGCACCCCGCCTGCCGTCGTCGCGCGGCTCAACAAGGAGATCGGCGCGATCCTCAGGCAGCCTGAAGTCGCGACCGCCTTCGAGGCGCAGGGCATGGTGCCGGCCTCATCGACGCCCGAGGAGTTCGGCGCACTGATCGCAAAGGATGAAAAGCGCTGGGCCGACGTCGTGCAACGCGGCGGCATCACCGCAGACTGAGCGCGCGCGACCTCAGCGACCAGGCCGCCGCGTGCGGCCAGCATGCCGTGCCATGTGCACCTGGTGCAGGGTGATCTTGCGGACCTCGGCCTGGCTGGTCTCGATGTGTGCGCGAAGCAGCATCGCGGCCTGATCGCCGCGGTTCGCGCGGATCGCCTTCAGGATCTTCGCGTGCTCGTCATAGGTCGCGTCGATGCGCGGCTGCTTGGTGAAGTCGAGCCGGCGGATGATGCGGATCCGATCGGTCACGTCGCGATGCACGCGCGCCATCTCGGCGTTGCCGGCGGCCTCGACGAGCGAGCAGTGGAAAGCCTCGTCCCATTGCGCGACCTGCACGGTGTCCGTGCTGCGCTGCGCCACCGGCACCAGCCAGATGTTGGCGAGACTGTCGAGCAGGCTGCGGTCCACGCGATGGTCGCTTTCACAGAGCCGGTGCACCGCGGTGGTCTCCAGCACCATGCGCAGGTCGTAGAGCTGCTCGAACTGGTCGAAGTCGAAAGGCAGCACCCGCCAGCCGCTACGGAAGAGCACCTCGACGAAGCCCTCCTGCTGGAGCCGGAAAAGCGCCTGACGCACCGGCGTGCGTGAAACACCGAGCCGCTCGCTGATCTCGTTCTCGGTGAATCGGTCGCCCGGCACCAGGCTGAACTCAGCCACGTCGCGCTTGAGTTGCGCATAGACCTGATCGGCACGCGTGCGGAAGGCCGCGTCCTGCGACGCAGCGGCAGTGGGGTCGGAAGGAGATCGAACGTTCGACACGAATGGGATGTTAGTGCTTGCCGAGCACGGCGAGCAGTGCGTGGCTGGGAGCGGTCCAGCCGACGATCGCGCCCTGCGCGCGGATCATCTCGATGGCCGCCGCCTTGAAGGCGGGAAAGTAGCTCTCGGTGCAATCTTCGAGCAGCAGGCTGTCGTAGCCACGGTCGTTGGCCTCGCGCATGCTGGTCTGCACGCAGACCTCGGTGGTCACGCCGCCGAAGATGAGGTGCGTGATGCCGCGACGCTTGAGCATCTCGTGCAGGCCGGTGGCGTAGAACGCGCCCTTGCCGGGCTTGTCGACCACGATCTCGCCTTCGACCGGCGCGAGCGCCTCGATGATCTGGTTGCCGGGTTCGCCCATCACGAGGATGCGGCCCATCGGCCCCGCGTCGCCGATGCGCAGGCTCGGATTGCCGCGGTTGCGCTTCGCGGGTGGGCAGTCCGATAGATCGGGCTTGTGCGCCTCGCGCGTGTGCACGACCAGGCCGCCCGCCTCACGCCACGCTTCGAGCGCCCGGTGCGCGGCCGGCACGATGGCCTCGAGCAGCGACACGTCGTTGCCCAGCGTTTCGCCGAAGCCGCCGGGCTCGATGAAGTCGCGCTGCATGTCGATCAGCACGAGCGCGGTCTTCGCAATGTCGAACTCGTAGGCGAACGGATTGGCGTCGATCTGCATGGCGATGTTCGAAGGGTTATGCGGCAGCCGCGTGCTGATGGTCGCCGCCGCCCATGTGGGCACCGAGCACGTGGCGCTCGGCAGTGGCGGCAGGTGTCTCGAAGACCACGCGGCCTTCGCTCATCACGACGATGCGGTCGGCCATTTCGAGCAGTTCGTCGAGGTCCTCACTGATGAGTAGCACCGCCCCGCCGCGTGCGCGCACCTGCTTGATTCGGCTGTGGATCTCCGCGACCGCCGCGAAGTCCAGCCCGAACACCGGGTTCGCCGCGATCAGGACATTGATGTCGCCGGCAAGCTCACGCGCGAGCACCGCGCGCTGCACGTTGCCGCCAGAGAGACTTCGGATCGGCGCGCCCTCGCCTTGCGTCTTGACGCCGTATTCCGAGATCCACTCGCGCGCGCGGCTTCGCCAGACCGGGAAGTTCAGCACGTCCGCGCCCGTCGCCTTCCAGGCCAGCGGTGGCTGGTCGAAATCGCGCAGGGCCATGTTTTCCGACACGCTGAGATCGCCCACGCAGGCATTGCGCAACGGTTCTTCGGGAAGGCTCCGCACCTTCAACCGACGGTTTTCCTCGCGGCGCGCGCCATAGGGTTCGCCCATCACGGTGACCTGCCCACCGAGGCGCGGGCGCTGGCCGACCAGCGCCTCGACCAACTCGCGCTGGCCATTGCCCGATACGCCCGCCACGCCGAGGATCTCGCCGCTGCGCACCTCCAGGCTGAGGTCGTGCACGGCGAGCGTGCCGCGATCGCCTTGCGCGCTCAGCCGCTCCACCTTCAGCGCGATGTGCGCGTCTGCACGGGTCGGCGTCACCAGATGCAGGGCGCGGTCCGCAGGGGATTGCGTGTCGACCTCGGGCGGCGCCGTCTCGCCCTCGCCCATCATCGCGGCGGCGAGCCGTGCCGGGTCGGTGTCCGCGACCTTGCAGTGATGCACCGCCTTGCCACGACGCAGCACCGTGACGCTGTCGGCGTAGGCCATCACCTCGCGGAACTTGTGCGTGATGATGAGCACGGTGCACATGCCACTCAGTGCGAACTCCCGCACATGGCCGAGCACTTCGTCGGCCTCCTGCGGCGTGAGAACCGAAGTCGGTTCGTCGAGGATCAGCAGGCGCGGCTTCAGGTAGAGCTGCTTGAGCAGCTCCAGCTTCTGCTTTTCGCCGGCGGCCAACTCGGCGGGCCGCACATCCAGATCGAGACTGAACGGCGTGGTCGCGAGAAAGTCCTTCAACTCCGCGCGCTTGCGCTTCCAGTCGATCAGGGCGGGCGTCTTGCCGCCTGCCAGCAGCAGGTTCTCGGCCACCGTCATGCCCGGCGCGAGCGTGAAGTGCTGGTAGACCATGCCGATGCCGAGCGCGCGCGCGACGATCGGATTCGCGATGTCCTGCTCCCGGCCGTCGATGAGGATGCTGCCCTCCTCGGCTCGCTGGTAGCCCGCGACGCATTTGACGAGCGTGCTCTTGCCAGCGCCGTTCTCGCCGAGCAGCGCATGGACGGTGCCGGGCTCGACGCGCATCGTCACGCGGTCCATCGCGGTGAAGCTGCCGAAGCGCTTGGTGAGCTCGTAGGTGTCCAGCGCGAGCGCGCCGGTGGCGGGGGGAAGCGGATCGACGGGCGCAATCATGGTGGCTTGGCCTTTCTCAGAACGTCGCGAGCGCTTCGAGCAGCGAGCCCGAGGTCGCATGCGCACCGAACACGCCGCCCTGCATCGTGATCATCTTGAGCGCCGCGAGATGGTTGCCGTGGTCCGTGGCAGCGGTGCAGTCCGACAGCAGGAGGCATTCGAATCCGCGATCGTTCGCGTCGCGCATCGTGGTGTGCACGCACACGTCGGTCGTGATGCCGGTGAGGATCAGGTTCTCCACGCCGCGCGTGTGCAGCACCAGTTCGAGATCAGTCGCGTAGAACGAGCCCTTGCCCGGCTTGTCGATCACCGCTTCGCCATCGATCGGCGCGAGCGCGGGAATGATTTCCCACCCCGGCTCGCCGCGAACGAGGATGCGGCCGCAGGGGCCCGCGTCGCCGATGCCGACGCCATTGGCGCCGATCTGCCGCGAGCGCCAGCGTTTGTTCGCGGGCAGGTCCGCCAGATCCGGGCGATGACCCTCGCGCGTGTGAATGATGTGAAAGCCCAGCTCTCGCATCCGCGCCAGCGTGCGGCGGATCGGTTCGATCGGCGCCTGCACCAGAGAAAGGTCGTAGCCCATCACGTCGACATAGCCGCCTTCGCCGCAGAAGTCGGTCTGCATGTCGATGACGATCAGGGCGGTGTTGTCCGGCCGCAGTGCGCCGTTGTAGGGCCACAGATAGGGCTCCGCCGCAACGTGTGTCGTTTTCATGGCGTTCATCGTGTGGAAGACAGTTCGCCCGGACTTCCGACCGCCACCTTGCCCGGCTTGCAGGTCAGCACCAGGATCACGAGCGTGAGCAGGTAAGGCACCGTGTTGAACAGGTGATACCCCCAGCCCACTCCAATCGACTGCAGCGCGGGCCCGATCGCGCCCGCGCCGCCGAAGAGCAGCGCCGCACCGATGCAGCGCAACGGGCTCCACCGCGCGAAGATCACCAGCGCGACCGCGATCAGCCCTTGTCCACTGGAAATGCCTTCGTTCCAGCTCCCCGGATAGAACAGCGTGAGCGACGCGCCACCGAGGCCCGCGATGAAGCCGCCCGCGGTCGTCGCCGCGATGCGCAGCCCCGAGACGGAGTAGCCGAGCGCCCGCGTCGCGTTCGCCGAATCGCCCGCCATGCGCACCAAAAGGCCGATCCGCGTGCGCGCGAAGCCCCACCACAGCAGCACCGCAAGCGCGATGCCGATGGGCACCAGCGCGTTGACTTGCAGTGCCGAGCGGATGACGGGGTTGTCGCTCCAGTTGCCCAGCGGAATGGATGGCAGTTGCGGCGCCTGCGGCTGGATCAACGGCTTGCCGAGGTAGAACGCAAGCCCGGTGCCGAACAGCATCAGCGCGATGCCGGTCGCGACGTCGTTCACGCGGTCGAGCGAGCACAGGAGGCCATGCAGGAGCGCCAGCATCGCACCGACGACCGCGCCGATCAGCGCGCCGAGCCATGCGGAATCCGTGAGCCACGCCCCGCCGAACGACGCCATGGCCGAGAGCACCAGCACGCCTTCCAGCCCGAGGTTGATGCGGCCCGATTTCTCGGTGAGGCACTCGCCGAGGCTCACGAAGAGAAACGGCGCTCCGACGCGCAATGCACCACCTACGATGGCCGCGAAGAGGGCGACCCACTGGTCGGCCGTCATGGCGTGGCCTCCGTCGCGATCGCGGGGCCGCGTGGCGCGACGGGCGCACGGTTCTTCAGCAGCGCCTTCCAGTCGACCATGCGCAGCCCCTCGCTCGCAAGAATCAGCACGAACGCCATGCCCTGCAGCACCAGCACCGATGCGTCTGGCAGGCCGAGCCGCCGCTGCAGCAGGCTGCCGGCGGCGCCGAATCCGCCGAAGAGGATCGCCACCGGAATGATTGCGACCGGGTTATGCCGCGCAATGAACGAAACGAGGATGCCGGCGTAACCGTAGCCCGCGATCAGCGACGCATTGGCGTTGGTGTGAACGGCAGCGACCTCGACCGCGCCCGCGACACCGGCGCACGCGCCACCCAACCCGCATGCCGCGAGGATCAACCGGTTGGCCGGCAAGCCGACGAGTTGCGCAGTGCGCGGATTGCCGCCAACCACACGCACCGAAAATCCCGAGGCCGTGAAGCGCAGCCACAGCCCCGACGCGATGCAGGCGACGATGCCGATCACCAGCCCCCAATGCACATCCGAACCGCCGATGCCACCAATGCCGAGGCCCTCGGCCAGCGATCGCGTCGCCGGCTTGTTCAGACTTGCCGGATCCCGCAGTGCGCCTTCGACGAAGTGCTTGAAGAATCCGATCGCCACGTACGCAAGCAACAGGCTGCTGATGGTCTCGTTGATGCCGCGGTATTGCCGCAGCCACCCGGCGAGGGCGATCCAGGCTGCGCCGGCGATTGCACCGGCGACGCAGAGCGCAAAGGTCCCCACGATGTTCGCCGGCAGCGGCAGCACATAAGGCAGTGCCGCACAGGCCAATCCACCCAGCACCAGTGCGCCTTCGCCACCGATGATCACCAATCCCGCGCGCGCCGGAATCGCAACGCAGAGCGCGGTGAGCATCAGCGGCGCCGCGCGCTGCAAGGTGTTCTGCCACGAGAACCAGTCGCCGAACGCGCCCTTGAAGAGGATGACCCAGACATCCACAGGGCTCACGCCGGCGAACCAGACGAACACGCCGAACAACAGCAGCGCCGCCGCGATGGCGAACACCGGCAGGGCGATCTCTTTCAATGCGCTGGGCATCGTCGGCTCGCTGAGCTGGAAAGAATCGCGCTCAGCCTACGGAGCCGACCACGCCTTCGACGAGGTAGTTCATCTTTTCCAGTTCGAGATCGGTCTGCTTCAGCGTCTTGCCGGCAGCGATCACGACATTGCCCTTGTTGTCCTTGAGCGGCCCCTGGAAGATGTCGAAGGTGCCCGCGAGCATCTTGGCCTTGATGTCGTCGGCGTTCTTCTTCGCGGCGTCGGTCACCATCGAACCGTAGGGCGACATCTTCACGTAGCCCTCTTTCAGGCCGCCGCGCAGGAAGTTGGGATGCGGCTTGCCGGTCTGGGCCGCGTCGATGATGGTCTTGTAGGCGGTGAGCCAGTTCCATTCCGCGCCGGTCAGGTAGGCGTTGGGCGCGAGCTTCGCCTGGCTCGCGTGGTAGCCGCAGACCATCTTTCCGCGCTTGGCCGCTGTCTCGACCACCACCTTGGGTCCGTCGACGTGCATCGTGAACACGTCGCAGCCTTGGTCGGCGAGGCTGTTGGTGGCTTCCGCTTCCTTGACCGCCATCGACCAGTCGCCGGTAAAGATGACGCTGCAGGTGATGTTCGGCTTGACCGATCGCGCGCCCATGGTGAAGGCGTTGATATTGCGCAGCACCTGTGGAATGGGCTTCGCGGCAACGAAGGCAATCTTGTTGCTCTTCGTCATGTGGCCGGCGACCACGCCGTTGAGGTACTGGCACTCGTCGATGTAGCCGAAGAAGCTGCCGACGTTCTTCGGATGCTTGCCTTCGGTCCAGAGGCCGCCGCAGTGCGAGAAGCGCACATCGGGGTTCTTCGGCGCGACCGCAAGGATGTGCGGGTCGAAGTAGCCGAACGACGTCGGAAAGAGCAGCGTCGCGCCGTCCTGCGCGATCATGCCGGTCATCGTCTTCTGCACGGCCGCGGTCTCGGGCACGTTCTCTTCCTCGACCACCTTGATGCCGGGCATCTTCTTTAGCTCGGCCGCCGCCTGCGCGTGCGCCTGGTTGTAGCCGTAGTCGTCGCGCGGGCCGACGTAGATCACGCCGACCGTCATCGGCTTCTGCGCGTTGGCAAGCACGCTCCAGCCGCCGAGCGTCGTCGCCGACGCAAGTGCTGCAAGGGACTTGAGGGAATCGCGACGATTGAACTGGCTCATGGTGCAGGCTCCTGGAAGTGAAGGGGCGGAGGGCGCTGAGGCCTAACTTGGATACAAGATGGTGTGCATAAACCGTACCAACCGAAATGCGCCAAAAAGGGACCGGAATCAGCCCAAGAGGCTCACGTGCGCGGCCACCACGCGCCAGCCTTGGGCGGTGCGCATCCACGTCTGGCTCTGGCGCCCCGTCCTTGTGCTTCCTTCGCGGCGGAATTCGATGTTGGCGGTCGCGAAGTCGAGGCCGTAGGTGGTGATCACGGTGCGCAGGACCTCGCGCGCAAGGCCCTGCGCCGGGCGTGCGGCACGGAATGCCTGGATCTCGGCGTAGCCGTAGAGGTTCTCGGTCGCGCCGTAGCGCAGCGTGTGCGGGCTGTGCCAGAACAGTTCGTCGAGCACCTCGACCTTGTTGTTCACCAGCGCGTCTTCGTAGCGGTCGAAGGCGGCGGTGACTTCGGCCACGACCTCGGGGAGATTGATCAGGGGCGTCATCGTCTGGGCCTCCTTTCAAAGCGGTGCGACGGGTGCGTGCGCAATGCCCGCCGATTCGAGTGCCGCGGCAACGCGCAACACGAGGTCTTCGCGCCATGGCGCGGCGATCACCTGCACGCCGATCGGCAGGCTGGGGTGCGCGCCCCACACCGGCACAGCGCACACCGGCAGTCCGATGCACGAGATGGGCTGCGTCAGCACGCCCATGTTGGGGCGCACCGGCAGGCGCTGGCCGCCCAGCTCGAACCATTCCGCGCCGATCGGCGTCGCGGCGCACGGTGTCGCTGGGGCCAGGAGGATGTCGAAGCGATCCAGGAGGCGTGCCACCTGCTCCGCATAGAGGCGCCGCACGCGCTGGGCGCGCGCGACCCACGCGGCCGGCAACAGCGCACCTGCAAGAAAGCGATCGCGCGACAGCGGCTCGAAGTCCTGCGCACGTGTGCGCAGGTCCGGCAAATGCAATGCTGCGCCTTCGCTGTTCGTGATGAGGAAAGCTGCCGCGCGTCCCGCCTCGACCATCGGCAATTCCACCGTGTGATTCGCGCCCAAAGCCTGCGCGACGGAATCGACCGCCGTAATCGCCTCGGGCTGCGCACGTTCGCGAAACCAGCCGCCGAGCACGCCGATGCGCAACCCGTGCAGGCCGTGCCCCAATGCAGGCGACGCGAGCTCGATGTTCCGTTGCGCACATCCGGGGTCGCGTGGCCCCATCGTCTCGGGGCCCTGCATCGCGTCATACGCGGTTGCGAGATCGCGCACCGATCGCGCGAAAGGCCCGAGATGATCGAGGCTCGACACGAAGGGGTAGCTCCCAGTGCGCGGCAAACGTCCGAAGGTCGGCTTGAGCCCGAACACGCCGCACAGCGACGCAGGCACGCGGATCGATCCGTTGGTGTCCGACCCGAGCGTGATCGGCACCTGCCCCGCCGCCACAGCCGCGCCGGAGCCGCCCGACGAACCGCCGGCGATGCGCGACAGGTCATGCGGGTTGTGCGCCGCGCCGACGTGACTGTTCTCGGTGGTGAATCCGTAGGCGTACTCGTCCATGTTGAGCGCACCGACGAGCACCGCGCCGGCGCTCTCCAGCCGGCGCACCAACGCCGCATCGCTGCGCGCCGGCGTCGCCTCGCGCTCGATCTTCGAACCCGCAAGCGTCGGCAGGCCGGCGATGTCGAAGAGGTTCTTCACCGCGAAGGGCACGCCCAACAGCGGCAGTTCGCGGGTGCGCGCGCCCCTTTCGGATGCAAGCGACTCATCGATCTGCGATGCGCGCCGCAATGCACGTTCGCGGACCACGTCGGTGAACGCGTTCACGCGCACGTCGGTCGCAGCAATGCGATCGAGGCTCGCCTGCACCAGCGCACCGGCGCCCACCACGCCGGAGCGCACCGCCTCGGCCATCGAGGTCGCATCCTTGAGCACGATCTCGGCGGCCTTCATTGCTCTTTCTCCCTTGGCACGACCGGCGAGAAAGCCACAGCGGGCTCGTGATGCGGCTCCAGCGGAACGGCATCGATGACGGCGGCGAACTCCGCTGCGAGCGCGAAGTAGCGAAGAACACCCGCCCGGTGATCGGGCCGGAGCCGCATGCCGAGTGCAGTGGATGTGGCGTCAACGTAGGTTTCGATCTGCGTGGGCGTCATCGCGGCTCCCTTCACCGGCGCACTTCGCGTTGAAAGATTTCCAGGCTGAGCTTCTTCATCGCGACGAAGCTCGCAGCGCTCAGCGTTTCGAGCGTGCGGGGCCGCTCGTCCCTGTAGTCGAGGATCTCCGCCACCTTCGTCGGCCGCTTTGTCAACAGCAGCACCTGGTCGGCGAGATACACCGCCTCTTCGAGGTCGTGCGACACCAGCAGCATCGTGGTGCCAGTCTGCATGAACACTTCCTGCAGCTTTTCGCGGATGAAAAGCGTCATCTCGAAGTCGAGCGCAGAGAAAGGTTCGTCGAGGAACAGCACCTCCGGGTTCGGCGCCAGCGCCCGCATGATCGAAGCCGTCTGCTGCTGCCCGCCCGAGAGTTCGTACGGATACCGGTTGAGGTCGAACTTCACGTCGAACGAGGCCACCAGCTCCTGCATGCGGCGGTCGACTTCCGCTTTCGATCGCCCTTCGAGCTTCAGCGGATAGGCGATGTTGTCGATGGTCCGCATCCAAGGGAACATCGCCTCGCGATAGTTCTGGAAGACGTAGCCGATCTTGGTGTCCTTGAGCGACTTGCCGTCGAACAGGATCTCGCCCGAGTCGATCGGGATCAGCCCCGCGATCATGTTGATCAACGTGGACTTGCCACAGCCGTTGGGACCGAAGACCGAGACGATCTTGTTCTTCGGAATGTCGAGATCGAAGTTCTCGTACAACGGCCAGCCCGCGAAGTACTTGGTGAGCCCGCGGATCGTGATGTGCGTGCCGGCGGGCCCGGGCTGGAACGTGGGCGTCGGCACATCGGCGTACACCGGGCCGTTGATGACGGTGCCTTCGGTTCTCATCGTCCGCTCCAGTGCACGATGCGGCGCTCGGCCAGCAGGAAGAGGATGTTGAGCGCGTAGCCCAGCGCACCGGCCGCGAGGATCGATGCGTACATGTCCTTCACGTTCATCACCTGCTGCGAGTTGATGATCCGATGGCCGAGGCCGCTGTCGGAGCCGATGAACATCTCGGCGACGATCACGATCACCAGCGCCATCGAGACCGCCGAGCGCAGGCCCACGAAGCTCGGCTGCAGGCTTTCCCACACCAGCACGTCGCGGAAGATTTGCCAGCGCGATGCGCCCATCACCTTCGCGGCCATCACGCGCTGCTTGCGTGCGTTCATCACGCCATAGGCGCTGTTGAACACCACGATCAGCATGGCGCCGAAAGCAGCGATCGCGACCTTGTTGACGTCCGAGACGCCGAAGATCATCAGGAAGAGCGGGATCAGCGCCGACGATGGTGTGGAGCGGAAGAAGTCGATCAGGAACTCGACGCTGCGATAGGCCTTCTCGTTGCTTCCGAGCAGCACGCCCAGCGGCACGCCCACGACCGCCGCGATCAGGAAGGCCTGCAGAGTGCGCCACACCGTGACCGCGAAGTCGGTCAGCAGCGCCCCGCCCGCGAGCCCGGTCAGCAGCGTGGCGATGGTGTCCGAGGGCATCGGCAGCAGGATCGCCTTGATGAAGCCAAGGCGAACCGCGAGGTCCCACACGATGAACAGCACGACCGGCCCGATGAAGGGCAGTGCCTTGCCCCAGTGCGATGCGCGCGGCGGCGCGGCGGCTTGCGTTGCGGCGGGCGCGACCCAGGGCGTGGCGCTCATCGCATCACCCCTTGTAGAGCATCGTGTCGACCATCAGGCGCGACGAGAAGATGCCCTTTTCGGAGAACAGGTCGAAGAACTTCTGGAAGTACGCGACGTCGGCCGGCGTGAACTCGTTGTACATCGTGTACGCCGCCAGCGGCACTTCGGCGGTGAGCGGCCCTTCGATCGCGGTGTAGCCCTTCAGGAACTGACGCGCTTCGGCCGGCTTGTTGCGCACGAAGGCCACGCCCTGTCCGTAGGCGGTGATGAATTTCTTCGCGGCTTCCGGGTTCTTCTTGATGAACGCCGAGGTGAGCGACGCCGAGCCGCCGAACCACGGGGCCATCGGATCGCCCAGCACGTACTTCGCGATCACGCCGGATTCGAGCACGCGGGTGCTGCCGTTCAGTCGGCCGATGGTGCCGGTCGGCTCCAGCGTGTAGCAGCCGTCGACCTGCCCCGCCGCGAGCGACGCGACATGCTGGCCGATCGGAAGCTCGACGACGGTGGCGCCGGTCGCGCCGCCGCGCTCGAGGATGGTCTTGGCGAGCGTCACGTTCTGGATGCCCGGCCCCGATGCGACGCGCTTGCCCTTGAGGTCGGCCATGGTCTTGGCAGTGCTGGCGGCGGGCACCAGCATCTGGTCGAGCACGTTCTTCGCGTTGCTCGGGTTGGAGCAGAAGATCTTGAAGCTGCCCGGCGCGGCAATCTCGCCGATCGCGATGTTGGCCGAACCGGTGCCGTTCGCGCTCCCGTCGCAACGGTCGGAAAGCATCGCTTCCATGATCTGCTGTGCACCGGCGAAGCGCTGCACTTCGACATCGAGGCCGGCGCTCTTGAAATAGCCCTGCTCCACCGCGGCATAGAAGGGCAGCCCCGCCGCAATGGGCCAGTAGCCGATGCGGATCTTCGGCGAGGCCTGCGCGCGCACCAGCGCCGGCGCAGCAAGCACGGCCAATCCGGCGGCGCCGGCCTGGAGCACGCGGCGGCGCGAGGCCTGCGCTTTAGGAGTCAGGGGAGTGTCGGAACGGGCCATGGAGTACTCCAGAGAGTTCGAAGTTGGATAGGAGGGTTCAGGCGGTCTGCGCGGTGCGCGACGCGATGTAGGCGCGCCAGCCGCCGTGGTGCGTGATGTCTTCCGCGCCCTGCACGGCCAGCGCCTCGCAGAGAAAGCCCTGCGCGCTGCTGCCGTCGGCGAGCGTCAGGCTCCCGATGCCGAGCGGTGCCGGAATGAGCGCGACAAAGCTGCCGTAGTGCGCAAGCGGCATCTCCCAGACCTCGACCGCGATGGCTGCGCCTTCGCCCGAAGGCACGCGCAGCAGCCCCGGCTTTGGCGGTACCGTGCCAGGCAGTGCGTAGAGGCGGTACTGCGGCGCGGTGTGCGTAGCACGCAGCAGTCGTGCACCGCGTTCGATCAACTGGCCGTTGAGCGGCATGCCGGAGAGGTGTGCGCCGACCAGGACAACACGCACTGTTGGTGCGGGCGCGACGATCGGCAACGGCTGCGGCGCAGGCATCGGTTCGCCAGTCGCGCCGAGCGGCAGGCCGGTGGCGTGGTGAAAGCGCTGCCCCAGTTCGGCCAACTGGAAGTCGCTGCCGGCGCGGCCGATGAGCGTGATGCCGAAAGGCAGGCCGTCCTCGCGAATGCTCGCCGGCACCGAGATGGCTGCGTAGTCGAGCAGGTTCACGAAGTTCGTGTATTCGCCCAGGTTGCGGTTGAGCGCGACCGGGTCGGCCTGCATGGCTTCGATCGTGTAGTGGGTCGGCGCGGTCGGCACCAGCAGGACGTCGATGCCGTCCCACAGCGCCACTGCGCGTTGGGCCAGCGCCTGCAGCTTCACGCGCGCATCGACGAAATCGGCAGCGCTGTAGCCCCGGCCTTGCGCGAGGATGCCGCGCACCGGTTCGATCACCTCGGCCTCGTGCGCATCGAAGAACTCGCGCACCGCGGCGTAGCGTTCAGCCACCAGCGCACTGTCGTAGAGCAGCGCGGCCGCTTCGGCAAGAGGCGCGTAGTCGATCTCCACTGGCGTGCCGCCGAGCGCGCACATCTGTTCGATCGAGCGCACGAAGGCCTGCTGCGCCTGCACGTCGCCG
Organism: Variovorax sp. Sphag1AA; assembly: GCF_014192575.1. GTDB lineage: Bacteria > Pseudomonadota > Gammaproteobacteria > Burkholderiales > Burkholderiaceae_C > Variovorax. The sequence goes on from NZ_JACHYC010000015.1 coordinate 50,031, forward strand.
AAGAAGCGCAGTACCGACGGCACGCCGAAGCGGAAACTCGCCGGCAGCGGCTGCGTCGCAAGCGCGAGGCTGCGCGAATACGGGTCGCCTGCGTCGAAGCCCATCGCGGCCTGCAGCACGCGCGCCGCGACATCGACGGTGCGCGCGAAGATCGACACGCAATCCACGCTCTGCGCGGCGGGCACCACGCCGCGCGCACTCAGAAGTCCGCGCGAAGGCTTGATGCCGACGATGTTGTTGAGGCCGGCAGGCACACGACCCGAGCCTGCGGTGTCCGTGCCGAGCGCGAAGTCGGCCTCGCCCTTGGCCACCACATAGGCCGAACCCGAGCTGGAGCCGCCCGAGACATAGCGCGCATCGAAGCTGTTCGGCACCGCACCGTAGGGCGAGCGCGTGCCGTTGAGGCCGCAGGCGAACTGGTCCAGGTTGGTCTTGCCGAGCAGTTCCGCACCGGCGTCGAGCAGGCGCTGCACCACGGATGCGTGCGCCATGGCTGTGCGTGCGAAGGCCGGGCAGGCGGCCGTGGTCGGCACGCCGGCCACGTCGATGTTGTCCTTGGCCGCGAAGCGCAGGCCGGCCAGCGGGCCGGTCGCGGCCGTCTTCACGGGCGAGGCCAGCCGCGTGATCCACGCCGGTCCGGCTGCGTCATCCGTTTGCTCGTGCACCATCATTAGGCATCCCGTCTTGTGTACAAGATGCCTTGCAAGCGGTATGCCAACGCCGAACGCGCATCGGCAGCGCAGACGAGCCGACGCAAGCGGGAATAATGCGGGAACCCTGAACACCGCCAGTCCATGTCCGCACCACCGGCTGCCGAAACCCCCTCTTCCCTGCCCTGGCGCGATGCGCTGAAGGTCTATCTCGAACCCGCCACGCTGCGCATGCTTGCGCTCGGCTTCTCGGCGGGCCTCCCGCTGCTGCTGGTGCTCGGCACGCTGAGCTTCAGATTGCGCGAAGCAGGCATCGACCGCACCACCATCGGCTTCCTGAGCTGGGTCGGGCTTGCCTACGGCTTCAAGTGGGCGTGGGCGCCTCTGGTGGACCGCGTGCCGGTCCCGCCCTTCACCACGCTCCTGGGCAGGCGGCGCGGGTGGCTCCTGATCGCGCAGTTCGCGGTGATCGCCGGCCTGTGCGGCATGGCCTTCAACGATCCGCGCGACGGCCTGCCACCACTGGTGTGGTGCGCGGTGCTGGTGGCTTTCGGCTCGGCGACGCAGGACATCGCGCTCGACGCTTTCCGCATCGAATCCGCCGCTGCGCGCAAGCAGGCCGCGCTGGCCGCGGCCTACCAGACCGGCTACCGCCTCGCGATGATCTGGGCGGGCGCGGGCGTGCTGTGGATCGCCGCGTGGGCCGAACTGCCGGGCCTCTCTGGCTACCAGAACAGCGCGTGGAAATTCGCCTACCTCGTGATGGCCGGATCGATGGCGGTGGGCGTGATCACCGTGCTGCTGTCGCCAGAGCCAGCGCGCGCGGCGCTGCCGAAGCCGAAGAGCGCGGGCGAGTGGCTCGAAAGCGTGCTCATCGAGCCCTTCGCCGATTTCATCCGCCGCTACCGGTGGCAAGCGGTGCTGATCCTGTCCCTGATCGCGGTCTACCGAATCAGCGACGTCGTGATGGGCATCATGGCCAACCCGTTCTATGTCGACATGGGCTTCACCAAGGACGAGGTCGCGACCGTCAGCAAGATCTACGGCGTGATCATGACGCTGGTCGGCGCGTTCGTCGGCGGCGTGCTGTCGATGCGGCTCGGCGTGATGCGCGTGCTGATGCTCGGCGCGATCCTGAGCGCCGCGAGCAACCTGCTCTTCGCCGGCCTGGCCACGCGCGGACACGACCTGACCGCGCTGGTGCTGGTGGTGTCGGCCGACAACCTTGCCGGCGGCATCGCCTCGGCGGCCTTCATCGCCTACCTGTCGAGCCTGACGAACGTGAGCTACTCGGCCACGCAGTACGCGCTGTTCAGTTCGCTGATGCTCCTGCTGCCCAAGTTCATCGCCGGGTATTCGGGTGCGTTCGTGGATGCCTACGGCTACCACGCCTTCTTCATCGGGACGGCGGCGCTGGGCGTGCCGGTGCTGTTCCTCGTGGCGCTGGCGTCTCGCACCTATACCAACGGCGCAGCGAAAGACAAGGCGCCCGACCCGACAGCCACCTCACCCTGACGCCCTCCGTCAGGGCGGCAGGACGGGCGGTCGCATCCAAATCGCCGGTAGCTGTTAGGCTTAAAGGTTTCGCGCCGAAGCGCATTTGCACACCTCTTTCACCGTGTCACCTTCACGCATTCCTCCCCTACGAGTCAGCGCCTTCACCGCCACGTCGTCGGTCGGCGTGGGCAAGGGCCCGCTTCTGGCGGCGCTCGAACAATCGAAGAGCGGCCTTCGCGCCAATGATTTCGGCCCGACGCCGCTGCCGACCTGGATCGGCCGCGTCGATGGCCTCGAAGAACTCCGGCTGCCCGATGAGCTCGCCGGTTGGGATTGCCGCAACAACCGGCTCGCATGGCTCGGCCTGCAGGCGGACGGCTTCATCGAAGCAGTGGCAGCGGCGCGCAAGCGCTATGGTGCGGGCCGGATCGCGCTGATCCTCGGCACTTCGACCTCGAGCATCGGCGAAACCGAAGCGGCCTACACCGAGCTCGACAACGGCGCCTTCCCGGCGCACCAGCACCGCCCCAAGGTGCACACGCCGCATTCGCTCACCATGTTCGTGCAGGAAGCACTCGGCCTCGAAGGACCGGCGGAGACCATCTCCACCGCCTGCTCGTCGAGCGGCAAGGTGTTCGCGTCGGCCGAGCGACTGATCCGCCTCGGGCTGGTCGATGCGGCCGTGGTCGGCGGTGTCGACACGCTGTGCGGCAGCGTGCTGTTCGGCTTCAACTCGCTCGAACTGGTGTCGCCTGAACCGTGCCGCCCCTTCGATGCCGGACGCAACGGCATCAGCCTCGGCGAAGCCGCGGGCTTCGCGCTGCTCGAACGCGGCGAAGGCCCGCTCGAACTGCTGGGCTATGGCGAGGCGAGCGACGCACACCACATGTCCACCCCGCACCCCGAAGGCCTGGGCGCCGAACACGCGCTCGACGACGCGCTCGCGCGCGCCGGCCTCAAGCCCGCGGACATCGACTACATCAACATGCACGGCACCGCGAGCACCAAGAACGACGAAGTGGAAGGTGCGCTGGTTGCGCGGCGCTTCCCGGAAACCACCCACGCCAGCTCGACCAAGGGCTTCACCGGCCACACGCTGGGCGCGGCGGGCATCGTCGAGGCCGTCATCAGCCTGCTGGCGATCGAGACCGGCCTCAAGCCCGGCACCGTCAACACCACCGTGCTCGACGCTGAATGCGGCCCGCAGATCAAGCTGCAGCCGGCACGCGGCGAAGTGCGCTACGCGCTCAGCAACTCCTTCGGCTTCGGCGGCAACAACTGCGCGCTGATCTTCGGCAAGGGGGCCGCGGCATGAGCGCGAAGACCCCGACCGTCTACATCGAAGGACCGGCCTTCTGGGCGCCCACACTGCCCGGTTGGGAGACGGCGCGCGCCGTCTTCCGGGGCGAGGGACAACCCGTCGATCCGCCGGCCAAGCGGCCGTCACCGCAGGTGCTGGCACCCGCCGAGCGCCGTCGCGCGCCCGACACCGTCGCGCTGTCGCTCGAAGTCGCGGCGGCTGCCGTGGCCGCCTCGGGCCGCAACGCGGCCGACCTGCCGTGCGTGTTCGCATCGGCGCACGGCGACCTCGGCATCAACGACTACATGTGCAGCACGCTCGCGGCCGACCCGAAGCTGCTGTCGCCGATCAAGTTCCACAACTCGGTGCACAACGCGGCCGTGGGCTACTGGACCATCGGCACCGGCTGCATGGCTGCGAGCAATTCGCTGACGGCCTATGAAAGCACCTTCGCGTCCGCCCTTCTCGAAGCGGCGGCGCAGTGCGCGGCCGACCAGCAAGCGGTGCTGCTCGTCGGCTACGACATGCCCGCCGTCGGCGCGCTCGCCTCGGTGACGACCAGCCGCGGCTTGCTGGCGGTGGCGATGGTCATTTCGCCCGAGCGCACCGACCACACCGTGGCGTCGATCGACTGGTCGCTCGCCAACGGCCCGGCGAAGGCGACGCCCCTGCGGACCGATGCCGCGCGCGCGCTCAGCGACAACGCAATGGCCGATGCGCTGCCGGTGTTCGAGGCGCTGGCACGCGGCGATTCCGAATCGCTGCGCCTGCCACTGTCAGACAAGCTCTCCCTGCAGCTCGCGCTGCAACCTTGCTGAGATCGCCATGGCCGTGACCACCGCCCAGCACGACGTCGTGATCACGGGCGGCGGGCTGGCCGGTCTCACGCTCGCGCTGCAGCTCAAGCAGCAGTTCGCCGACATCGACGTGGTCGTGCTGGAGCGCCGGAGCCATCCGGTGCCGCATGCGGCGCACAAGGTAGGCGAATCGTCGGTGGAGATCGGGGCGCACTATTTCGACACCGTCCTCGGCCTCGGGCCGCACATGCGTGGCGCGCAGCTGCGCAAGTTCGGCTTCCGCTTCTTCTTCAGCGAAGGGCGACGCGACATCGACGCGGTGACCGAAATCGGCGCGAGCCGCTATCTCTCGGTGCCGAGCTATCAGATCGACCGCGGCATCTTCGAAAACTACCTTGCCGAAGAAGCCGCGCGCCGCGGCGTGCGCTTCATCGACGGCGCCACGGTCCGGCGCATCGACCTGGCCGACGACCCGCGATCGCCGCATCGCATCGAATGGACGCGTAGCGGCGAGACGCACGCGCTGCACGCGCGTTGGCTGGTCGATGCCTGCGGCCGCGCCGGCATGCTCAAGCGCAAGCTCGGGCTCGCACAGCCGAACGCCCACGAATGCAACGCGGTCTGGTTCCGCATCGGCGACCGCATCACCATCGACGAATGGTCCGACGACCCGGCCTGGCGCACGCGCTGCGAGCCGCAGGCGCGGTGGCTGTCGACCAACCACCTCGTCGGCGCGGGCTACTGGGTGTGGCTGATCCCGCTGGCCTCCGGTTCGCACTCGGTGGGCATCGTGGCCGATCCGCGGCTGCATCCGCTGGAGAAGATGGACAGCTTCGACAAAGCGATGGAGTGGTTCCGCACCTGGCAGCCGCGCCTCTTCGACGAGCTCGACGGCAAGCGCCATCTACTGCAGGACTTCGCTTTCTTCCGCCGCTTCTCCTATGGCTGCAAGCAGGTGTTCTCGGCCGACCGCTGGGCGCTCACCGGCGAGGCCGGACTCTTTCTCGATCCGTTCTATTCGCCGGGCAGCGACTTCATCGCGATCGGCAACACCTACATCACCGACCTGATCGCGCGCGACCGTGAAGGCTTGCCGCTGGAGGCGCGCGCGCAGCTCTACGACCAGATCTACCACTCGTTCTACGAGAGCACCCTCGCGCTCTACACCGACCAGTACGCGATGTTCGGTGACCCGGAAGTGCTGCCGGTCAAGGTGATCTGGGACTACACCTACTACTGGGGCGTGCTGTCGCAGATCTTCTTCCAGCAGCGGCTCACCGACGTGGCGCTGCTCGGCCAGGTGCGCAACGACCTGCAGCATTGCCAGCGACTGAACTTCGCGATTCAGGATTTCCTGCGCGCGTGGTCGGCGGTGAGCAACCGTCGCAATCCGCCGGCGCTGCTCGACCAAGCCGCTCTGCCCTGGTTCGCCGAACTCAACCGCAGTCTCACGGACCGGCTCGACGACCGCGCATTCGTCAAGCGGCTGAAGGATTCGGCGCGGCAGCTGGATCTGCTCGCGACGGAAATCCTCGAGCGCGCGACGCTCGACCATCCCGCACTGGAAGCTGGCAAGCTGCGCGCCGTGCTCGGCGAGCGGCCGATGGCCGCCGTCTGCGACAGCCCCCGCGAATCGATGCTTTTTGCGCCGGCCTGAAATATCCGGCGAGACACGTTTACTGAACTTTACGTTGCGTTCAAGCCCGCTTGGCGGCGGGCGAGGAACCTTGCAACATGCCGTCCCGTGGAGGGAATAAAACGATGAGCACGCCCCAACTCCTGATGATCGAAGACGACACCCGCCTCGCGCAGATGGTGGGTGAATACCTGACCCAATCGGGTTTCGGCTTCAGCCACGCCGCAGACGGCGCCACCGGCCTCGAAATGCTGCAGCAGCGCACGCCCGACCTCGTCATCCTTGACCTGATGCTGCCGGACACCGACGGCCTCGAAGTCTGCCGCCGCATCCGCGCGCTGCCCAACGGCCTTGCCAAGGTGTCGGTGCTGATGCTGACCGCCAAGGGTGATCCGATGGACCGCATCATCGGCCTCGAGATCGGCGCCGACGACTACCTGCCCAAGCCCTTCGAGCCGCGCGAACTGCTCGCCCGCATCCGCGCAGTGCTGCGCCGCCGCGGCGAAAGCGCCGCCGATGCGACCGCGCCTTCGGTGATGCGCTTCGGCTCGCTCGAGATCGACCGCAACGCGCGCACCGTCACGGTCAGCGGGGAGCCGGCCGACCTCACCTCCTACCAGTTCGACCTGCTCGCCGCGATGGCCGAACGCGCCGGCCGCGTGCTCACGCGCGACCAGATCATGGAAGCCGTGCGCGGCCGCGAGCTCGAAGCCTTCGATCGTTCGATCGACGTGCACATGGGCCGCATCCGTGCCGCAATCGAGGCCGACGCCAAGAATCCGAAGCGCATCCTCACCGTGCGCGGCGTCGGCTACGTCTTCGCCAAGCAGCAGGACTAGGCACGGCGATGCTGCTGAACCTCTACCGGCGCCACCTCTACGTTCGCATCTGGCTTGCGGTCGTGGCGGGCGTCTTCATCCTGACGCTCACGGCCAACTGGATCGTGCGCGAGGCCGCCGAGTACGAGCGTGAACGGCTCGCACCCGTACCGCGCGACGTCGTGGTGCTCGACGACCAGGACCGCCCCATCGGACGCGGCAAGGCCATACGCGTGCCGGGACAGGGCCTCGACTTCGATGTCGACCTGGGTGACGGTCGCAACATCACGCTGCGCGTCGGCCCGCGGCCCCAGATGGGTCCACCGGGCGGCGGTCCGGGCCTTGCGCCCTGGCGCTCGCCGTTCGGACTCGGCTGGATGGTGGCGTTGATCGGCGTCGCCGTCGCGCTGGGTGTCTATCCGATCGTGCGTCGGCTCACCAAGCGGCTCGAAGGGCTGCAGCGCGGCGTCCAGAGTTGGGGAGAAGGCGACCTCTCGGCGCGTGTCGTCGAAGAGGGCCAGGATGAAGTCGCCGACCTGTCGAAGCGCTTCAACCTGGCGGCCACCCGCATCGAGGAACTCGTGCGTTCGCACAAGTCGCTGCTCGCGAACGCATCGCACGAATTGCGCTCGCCGCTCGCGCGCATCCGCATGGGCCTGGAACTGATGGGCGGCGAGCGCCCCAGCGAGGCCGCACGCGAAGAGATCTCACGCAACATCGCCGAGCTCGATCAGCTCATCGACGAGATCCTGCTCGCCAGCCGGCTCGATGCGAAGGAGGCCGACATGGGCACCGTCGAAACGGTGGACCTCACCGGCCTTGCCGCCGAGGAATGCGCGCGGGTCGACGCCGACCTCGAAGTGAGCGAAGGCACCCAAAGCGACGTGCTCACAGTGCGCGGCGTGCCGCGCCTACTGCGCCGCGCGATCCGCAACCTGCTTGAAAACGCCCGCCGCTACGGCGCAGGTGAAACGAGCGTCGAGTTGGCCAGCCGCGGCAACCTCGCCGAGATTCGCGTCAGCGACCGCGGCCCCGGTGTGCCCGCTGCGCTGCGCGATCGCATCTTCGAGCCCTTCTATCGTCTGCCTGGCGCGAGCGAGCGCAACGGCGGCGTCGGTCTCGGCTTGGCGCTGGTCAAGTCCATCACAGAGCGCCACGGCGGCAGCGTCCGCTGCGAAGACCGTCCCGGCGGCGGCGCCAGCTTCGTCATCACTCTCCCCCACTAACCACAAGGCCTCAGAGCCGGCGCAGCCCGGCTCCCTTCGAGAAACACCGTGGAGCCGGCTTTGCCGGGCCACCGGTGTTGCCCCCGGTAGGGGGTGCAGAGCCACACGAAGTGGGCGAGGCTGGGGGCGAGCAATAATTCTTTTTATGAAGTCAAACATCGTCCGCCCCGCCGCAATGTTCTGGGGCCTCACGGTGTTCATGCCGGTCGGCGTCACCTACGTTGCCGCGGTCCTACTGCTCATCACCTTGTTCGCGGCCGGTGGCCTGCGCGAGCGCGCCATTCGGCTGCGCGGCAATCCAATGTGGTGGCCGGTCATCATCTACGTGGCGTGGACGCTGATCGTGCTGGCCATTGGGCCGCACTATCCGCAAACCGGGTCGAACCTGGGGCATGGACTCCGCATCGCGGCGACGGTGCTGATGGCGCTTGCGCTCACGGATGAGGAAGCCATCTGGGCGCTGCGCGGCTTCTGGATCATCGGGCTCGTCAACATCGTGATGATCGGGCTCTACTACTCGGTCGGCTTTCCGATGCTGGAGCCCTGGCGCGGCGTGCTGATCCTCGTCGGCAACAAGTCGATCAGCAATGCCCTGCTCTTCACCATCATGGCGGCGACGGCGGTGGTGTTCGGCCTCAAGTCGCTCATGGAGCACCGGCCATGGCGTGTGCTGGCCGCCCTCGCGCTGGTGCTGGCCGTGGCCGCGATCATCACCCTGACCCTGATCTCGCGCACTTCGCTGCTTGCGCTGGTGATCGCCTCGGCAGCGGCCTGCGTGCACAAGTGGCGCCGGCAGCTCAAGCTTCTCGCGGTGGCGATGGTGGTCGGCGGCGCAGTGGTCGCCGTGGGCCTCTGGAATTCGCCGGGTGTGCAGCAGAAGTTCGAACTCGGCATGCATGAAATCGAAGCCGCGCAGGCCGGCTCGGTCTCCGAAGGCAGCTGGGTGGTGCGCTACTACATGTACCGCGACACCGCCCGCATGATCATCGACCGCCCGCTTTCCGGCTGGGGCATCGGCGGGTGGACCGAGCAGTGGCATCTGCGCGGGCCGAAGCTGCTCGCGGACTACAACATGCCGCACAACGATTTCCTGTGGATGGGTTCGCAGGCGGGCGTGCTGGGTTCGCTGAGCCTGCTTGCGATCGTGCTCACCGCGATCTGGATCGCGTGGCGTCGCGATGATGTCGCGGGCCGCTATGCCTTCGTCGCGACGCTGATCCTGCTGATCGCCACCAGCCTCAATTCCGCGCTCCGCGACGCGCAGATCGGGCTTTCGATCCTGTGGGTCACGATGGTCTACCTGCGTCTCGCTCAGGCGCCGGGCGATTCATGGAGCCGGCTGCTGCCGCAGAAACTTGCCCCGTCGCCGTCGCCTGCGCCACTTCAGACCTGAAGACGCGCGAGGTCCTTCACCGCAAGGATCAATGCGCCGCCCTTGAGCATGTCGACGACGACATCGCGGTCCTTGTACGAGAAGACCATGCAGCCTTCGCTCAGGCCGGCGCTGCCGCGCTCGCGGATGTTGCGCGGGTCCATGTACCAGTGGCCATGCACGACGATGAGGCGCTTGTAGGCGTTGCTGTTGCTCGGTGACAGGCCATGGAGCCGCATCGACAGCCCGTTCTCGAGCTGCTCGCTCACGTAGGTGTCGCCGGTGCGGTAGAGCCCAAGGCTGCTGGCCTCGCTGCCTTCGGTGTTGGAGAACACCTCCGCATAGCCGTCGTCCGAAGGTGCGGCCGAGCCAACGCCATGCGCGACCACGAAGCTCTGCACGATCTCCCGCGAACTTCGCTCGACCACATGGAAGCGTGGCTCGGTTGAACGCTGCGAGAAGTCGACCACCGCACTGAAGGGATGCTCGGACGGCTGAGTGAGGAGCTGCGCCACGGCGGCATCCAAAAGCGACTCCGGCTCTTCCTGGGCATGAACTAATCTCTGCGCGCAAGCTGCGAGCATCGAAAGCGCGGTGGCGGCCGGCGCGAGGAGCAAGGCGCGGCGTTTCATCACGTTGAATCCACGCCCGCCATGCTAGGCAGGCACGAGGCGCTGTCAATCAGCCATCAGGCCGAGCGCTCGTAGCCTACGAAGGGGCCGAAGAAGACCGTGTCCTTCGAGATGGCCGCCGCCAGTTCGCCCTGTTGCGGAAGTTCGTCGATGAACTCGGGCCACGATTGCGCAATGTGCTGCGGCCAATCTTCGAGTTCGATGCGGGAGACAGGGCCCTGCGTCCCCAGGAACTCGAAGCCCTTCGAGGTGAGCTTCATGATCGCGAGCCGGGTGGCGGCGTCGGCGTCTGCCGCGGTCACGTAGGCCGAGACATACGCGCCTGCCAGCCCCGACGACAGCTTGTTGCTGCAGCCGCGGCCCACCTTGACGTTGACGAGGAACAGGCCCCGCGCTGGCACCGCATGTGCACGGCGCCGGGCCCTGAAGATGCCGAAAAGCGGTATCGCCCGGATGGAGCCTCCACCCGCGGCGTGAAGGAGACTCATGGACTTCAGTGGTGGCTGCCGGCCACTTCACCCGCCTTGAGGCGGTAGACCGTGCCGCAGTATGGGCACTTCGCTTCGCCGAGGCGCGCGACGTCGAGGTAGACCTTGGGGTGTGCGCTCCACAGCTGCATGTCCGCCTTCGGGTTCGGGCAGAACACGCCGCCCTGGTCGTTCAGGTCTTTGGCGAGCAGTTCGATGACGGCTTTGGGGGACGACATAGCTTCTCTCAGACCTTCGTGAGCCAGTGGGCGTATTTGGGATTGCGTCCGTTCACGATGTCGAAGAACGCGTTCTGGATTTTCTCGGTGACCGGGCCGCGCGAGCCGATGCCGATCTGCACGCGGTCGAGTTCACGGATCGGCGTGACTTCCGCCGCAGTGCCGGTGAAGAAGGCTTCGTCGGCGATGTAGACCTCGTCGCGCGTGATGCGCTTCTGCACGACTTCGACGCCGAGGTCCTTGCAGATGTGCAGGATGGTGTTGCGGGTGATGCCGTTGAGCGCACCGGCCGACAGGTCGGGCGTGTACACCACGCCGCCCTTGACCACGAAGATGTTCTCGCCCGCGCCTTCGGAGACGAAACCGGCCGAGTCGAGCAGCAGCGCTTCGTCGTAGCCGTCGTCCACCGCTTCCATGTTGGCGAGGATCGAGTTGCTGTAATTGCTGACCGCCTTGGCCTGCGTCATCGTGATGTTGACGTGATGGCGGGTGTAGCTGGAGGTCTTGACGCGGATGCCCTGCTTGAGGCCTTCTTCGCCGAGGTAGGCGCCCCACGACCATGCGGCGACCATCGAGTGGATGGTGTTGCCCTTGGGGCTCACGCCGAGCTTTTCGGAGCCGATCCACACCAGCGGGCGCAGGTAGCAGCTTTCGAGGTTGTTGACGCGAACCACCTGCTTTTGCGCTTCATTGACCTGTTCTTGCGAGAACGGGATCTTCATGCGCAGGATCTTGGCGCTGTTGAAGAGGCGTTCGGTGTGCTCCTGCAGGCGGAAGATCGCGGTGCCGTTGACCGTGTTGTAGGCACGTACGCCTTCGAAAACGCCGCAGCCATAGTGCAGCGTGTGGGTCAGCACGTGGATCTTGGCGTCGCGCCAGTCCACGAGATCGCCATCCATCCAGATCTTGCCGTCACGGTCGTCCAGTGCGGGGGGCAGCGCGCTCATGTTCTTTGTCCTTCGCGGGAGGGTATGTCGCAAAAGCTGACGATTTTACGGCCGAGCCCAATCCCGACGCACCGACAATGCTCGGCTTTGCCAATCAGCCAAGGAAAAGGGTTCCCGTGTCCGTTTTCAAGAACGTCATCGTCTACCGCATCGAGACCACCTGGTCGCAGCCGCTCGAAGAGGTCCAGAAAGGCCTGGAGACCCAGCGCTTCGTGCCCTGCGGCCCCTCGCAGGAGAAGTCCATCGGCTGGATCGAGCCCCGCGGCGAAGCGCATGGCCCGCTGGTCGAATCGGTGGGCGGGCAATGGCTGCTCGAATTCATGATCGAGAGCAAGACGCTGCCGGCCTCGGTAGTGCGCCGCAAGGTCGACGAGCGCGCCGCGCAGATCGAAGCCACCACCGGCCGCAAGCCGGGCAAGAAAGAAAAGAAGGAGCTCAAGGAAGACATCACCCACGAGCTGCTGCCGCTGGCCTTCACCCGCCATGCGCGCGTGGCGGTGTGGATCGACCAGCAGTCGCACCGGCTCGTCGTGAACGCGAGCAATGCACAGCGCGCCGACGAGGTAGTCACGAGCCTCGTGAAGGCGCTCGACGGCTTCGCGGTGAGCCTGGTCAATACGCAGGTCGAGCCGGCCGCCGCCATGGCCGAATGGCTGTCGAGCCAGGAACCGCCGGCCGGCTTCACCATCGACCGCGAATGCGAGCTCAAGGCCAGCGACGAGTCGAAATCCGTGGTCCGCTACGCCAAGCATGCGTTGGACATCGACGAAGTCCGCCAGCACATCGCCAACGGCAAGCGCCCGACCCGACTCGCGATGACCTGGGACGACCGCGTCTCCTTCGAGCTGACCGAAGGCATGCAACTGCGCAAGATCGTGTTCCTCGAAGGCACGCTCGACGACGCGCCTGGCTCGGGCAAGGAAGACAACTTTGACGCCGACGCCGCGATCGCGACCGGCGAACTGGGCCAGCTGGTGCCCGAACTGCTCGAAGCCCTGGGCGGAGAAATGCAGCTCGGTGCCGCGCCTGCCGCCCCATCCGCGCCGGCTGCGCCGGCCAAGGTGCAGGAAGAGGCCCTGGCCGACGAATCAGCGCCGTTCTAAATCGGCGCCAGAAACTCAGACCGGCGGGCGCAGCGCGTCCGTCGCGCCGGGTTTCACCGCATCCGACGCCGGCGCATCCGCCTCGATCGCGGCGGCTTCTTCAGTGGGCTCGGGGCGCACGAGATTCCATTCGGTCAACTTGCCGTTGACGAAGGTCGCATCGACCCACGAGCCGCCGGCATCGGTCCAGCGGAAGATCTCGGGCTGGGTGTCCTGCGGCGAGCGCAATTCGCCGATGGCGCGGGTCAGCGCCACCACATGCAGCAGGTTCGCCTTCGGCTTGAGCTTGGCGTTGAGCATCACCGCGCTCGCGACCGTGCCGATGGGACGATTGGCCGCACGCTTCAGCACCTGGATCGCCCGGTTGAAATGCAGAAGCATGAACATCACCATCGCGCCCACAACCAGCGCCACGCCGGACCAACCGTAGCTGCGCCACGCGCCAGCGATCAATACGATGCCGACGAGGGGCACCAGGACTTTGCCGAAATTCATGGCCGCGATTGTCGCGCGTCCGAAAACCCCGGCCGGCGCCGCAATCCCGGAGCGAACTCGGGCGTTCATCTGACAACTCTGCTGAACGAGAGCGGCGGACAATTTGCAACATCCCCACCCCCTGCGCGGCTCATGCATCAAGCGTCGTCTTCTCCGCCCTGGCCTGCCGCCACCGGGAATGCCGCTACCTGCATCCGCGCGCTTGACGCCGCCAACTCGCCGCTGGGGCCGCCAGACACCTGGCCCGAAGCCCTGCGAACCGTCGTTGATCTGATGCTGACCTCACAGGCGCAGATCGTTCTTTTCTGGGGGCCGCAGTACTGCGCGCTCTACAACGACGCCTATTCGCCGACCATCGGCGACAAGCACCCCGCCGCGATGGGCCGCCCCGGCTGCGAATACTGGACCGAACTCTGGGACGACCTGCGCCCGCTGCTCGACCGCGTTCTCATCGGCGGCGAAACCGTCGCCGCGCGAGATCGCCCCTTCCAGATCAACCGCCACGGCCACATGGAAGAGGTGTTCTTCGACATCTCGTATTCGCCCGTGCGCCTGCCCGACGGCACCGTCGGCGGCGTGCTGTGCATCGTCAGCGAAACCACCGACCGTGTGAACGCCACCCGCCGGCTCGCCGCGAGCGAGGTCGAGCTCGAACAGCGCGTGGAAGAACGCACCCGCGACCGCAACCGCCTCTGGCAGCTCTCGACTGACCTGCTCGTCGTCATGTCGCTGGAGGGCCGCGTGATCGCGGTCAACCCGGCCTGGTTCGCCACGCTCGGATGGAAAGAATCGGAACTGGTCGGCGGATCGATCCTCGACCGCGTCGCGTCGCCGGACACGCGCGCCGTCTCCGGCGAACTCATGCAGCTGGCCAAGGGGAACGCGGCCTCCCGCTTCGAATGCCGGCTGCGGCACAAGGACGGCAGCCTGCGCGTTCTTTCGTGGACCGCGGTGCCCGACGATCACTTCGTGCATGCGGTCGGGCGCGACGTGACCGCGCTGCGCGCATCCGAACAGCGCACGCTCCACGGCCAGAAGATGGAAGCCATCGGCCAGCTCACTGGCGGCATTGCGCACGACTTCAACAACATGCTGCAAGGCATCACCGGCGCGCTCGAAGTCATCCGCCGCCGCATCGCCATCGGCCGCACCCAGGACCTCGATCGCTTCGTCGAAACCGCTGCCACCTCTGCGCAGCGCGCCGCCGCCCTCGTGCAGCGGCTGCTCGCGTTTTCGCGGCGCCAATCGCTCGACCCACGGCCGGTGGACGTCAACGCGCTCATCCGCTCGATGGAAGAGCTGATGCGCCGCTCGCTCGGCGAACAGGTCCGGCTATGCGTGAACCTCACGCCGACCACGGTGCTTGCCGTCGGCGACGAGAGCCAGCTTGAAAGCGCGATTCTCAACCTCTCGATCAACGCGCGCGACGCGATGCCGCGCGGCGGTGACCTCACCATCTCCACGGATGAAGTCGTGCTGCCCCCTTCCGCCCAGCGCGAGATCGACGGCGTTCTGCCCGGCCGCTACATCGCCGTGCGCGTTGCAGACACCGGAACGGGCATGACGCCCGACGTGCTTGCGCGCGCCTTCGATCCCTTCTTCACGACGAAGCCCATCGGGCAAGGCACTGGCCTTGGGCTTTCGATGGTCTACGGCTTTGCGCAGCAATCGCGCGGCCATGTGCAGATCGACAGCGCGCCCGGGCGCGGCACCACCGTCACGCTGCTGCTGCCGCGCGCCACGCAGGCGGCCGCGCGCATCGAAGCGCCCATCCTCGATCCGCTGCCGCAAGGCAATGGCGAATTCGTGCTTGTCGTCGAGGACGACCCGAGCGTGCGCCTCTTCGTGCTCGAAGTGCTGGCTCAGCACGGCTATCGCGCGCTGGAGGCGGCAGACGGCAATGCGGCGCTGCCGTATCTGATCGAGCAGCGGTTGCATATCGACTTGCTCATCAGCGATGTGGGCCTGCCGGGCATGAACGGCCGACAACTCGCCGAACAGGCGCGTCAATACCGGCCCGGGCTACCCGTGCTGTTCATGACCGGGTATGCGGAATACGCGCTCAACCGCTCGGAGTTTCTTGGCGAGGGCATGCAGATGATCAGCAAGCCCTTTGCGCTCGATGAGTTCGTGCACAAGCTGCGGGAGATGCTGAGGGAGCGGCAGACGGCTGCTGCTGCGTCGGTGCCCGCCGATACAGCCTATAGGCTGTAATCACGGCCCTGTTTCAAGAGCAAGAAGCGGAGCGCTTTCTCAGGCGCCCCTCACTACTCTCGCGCTACCACTTACCCCCAGCGGAGCGCACCATGTCTATCGAGCAACACACAAAGCAACTCGCAGGAATGCTTGGCGAAGACCTTGCCATGTTCGTCCAAGCGACACGACCCTACGCGTACGCGGAACTAGGCGAAGTCTGGCTCAGGCATCAGACCGCCAGGCTCAGTCAGAAGCACCTGCAATGCGGTCGGCACTTTCGGCTGGAAGTGAACGAGGTGCTGGACCGTGCGGCACATTGCGTGCCGGCTCGTTCGACTCGCCGTCTGCCCGACTTCTCTCCGACCAAGCAGCAGCGGCCGGACTACTGGCAAGGTGCGTTCGCCACGATGAGCCGCGAAGTCGCCCGCGTCGCGCCGACGTAGAACAACCGCATCTCTTCCCGCGCTTCATCATCCGCGGCACCGGTCTCGCTGCCCACCTCCGGCTGACGCGCGCCCATCACAGCAACCACCGGAAACTCCAGCCCATTGCTCGCATGCAACGTCATCACCTTGATGGTCGAAGTCATGCGCGCCCTTGCGCACGGTGTGCGGCAACAATCGACGGCGGCTCAACGCGCGCGAGCATTCGTCCATCAGCGCCCAGTTTCGGCACGAAACGGCTATCTCGTGCGTCGCTCACGTTCCCCCTGAGCCGGTCTTGGATCCCCATGGCTCTTGCAATAGGCCAATTTGTGGCCCAGATCTCGGTGCGTCCGCGTTAGCAACGGCCGTCGACCGGACCTCCACCGGCAAGGGGTGTTGACCACTTAACATCCTGATCAGCAAGTTCCGCAGCGCCGTCTGCTCGTTTTCAACGGTGGCATGGCCAGCCGGCGAGTAGCCGCCCATTCGCAGTTGCGTCCTATCGAACCGATAGTGATTGGAGACAGCGAGCGCGGTGAGCAAGTTGACGAACAACTCCTCTCCCTTCGCGCCCCATGCAACGTCTTGGTCTTTTGTCTTCGGTCTCTGCTCTTCCGGTTGACTTAGGTGTGCATGGTATTCGTGCCATGCGTCGATGACGCTTTGCCACTTTCTGGAGCGCACAGTTCTACCCAAGATTTTGGTCCCATAGAAAGCCAGATCGATCGTGTTCAAGGCTCGCACATGGTCCATGGACATCCGAGCGCCCCTAGTCGCCATAAGTGTTTCGAAGATCCAAGTACGACGCCCAGTGGCGACTCGCGCGCGCTCGATCCACTTTTGAGCCTGGACCGCAAGGATGGGGCCGACGATGGTTGCCCCAATAATCAGCCATTCGTTGAGCCCCATCTGGTCGTATGTCATGCCTCACTCCTTTTGAGCGGGCAATTCTGCCTTGACCTCGCGATGATCTGAACACGACACGTCGTTAAGTGGCCGGCGCGCCCAGAGCACTTTTGGCCTTTTGCCATTTCGCCTCTTTCGCATCGGCGGTTTGCCGGATATTCTCCCCAGCACCGCGCGACAGACATCAAGCAGCCGTTTTGGCTGACGATCGGCGGCTCTTTCGACTCTCGGCGACCACGGGAGTGGCAGACGTGGACCTCGAGCGGCGAGTTCAACAATAACTGGAGGAACGTTGTGAGTGATGTTCAATGGGTCGGCGTGGCCTTTGCAGCGGCTGCGCTGCTGTTCTTTGTTGTTGCCTACTTCTTTCCCCCGAAACAAAGTAGCGCCCCAATTTTGCGAATCATTTCTGCATTCTTTGCGGGCGCGGCAGGCATGTTTCTCACCGGTTCAGTCGTGGTTCAAATATCGGGCGAACTTTCGGCCAATGCGAAATATGCCGTAAATGCGGCAGGAGCTATTGCATTATTCATTTTGGTGTGGTTCACATATCCAACGCACAAACCCTCTGCCAAGCCTGGCTTTCATGCCTCATTTCCGCATGGAACCACGTTTGAGCAGGCCGCGCTTCTCATCGGCGAGATCAATGGTTCCAACGTGACACTCGATGGCTTCACGGAAATTCAAAAATTGTCGACTCTGCAGAAATTTGATTTGCACGAAGCAAATGCCGCGCGCGCTCTAGTCGCACTGGCGAACCTTACGACACCTGGCTCGATTCCTCAATATAAGGTTCAGAACACCGTAGGCGGCTATCAAATTTCCGCAAAATAAGGATGAATCAACATGGCCACTAAAAATATTTGCGATTGCCCGCTACCGCCCGGCGGAGAGGCTAGATGCGACATTGATCAGGCAGCCTTTTGCATAGTTGATGAAGCCGGAACGATCAAGACCTCCTGTTTATCTTTGCCAAACCAAATGGTCGCCGCCATCAATGGCAGAAATAGAACTGCTGTGGTGTCGTGGATGTTTCATGAGCTCAGCTCGCGGGTTGACCCTGCAATGAATTCAGTTAGCCCCAGGGAAGCTCTCGATTTTGGGGTGGCGTTGCTGCCATCGGGCCCGCTGCCTACCGACACGGTGCATTTCAATTTCAAGAGCGTAGGCAAGAGACTCGGGGTGCGGCTACCTCAGGTGGGCCTTGAAAGACCCTGATTCAAGAAATTTGCGCGGCAAGAGTTCACTCGGGAGTATCGCGCCGTGTCGCCCAACGCCAGGAGTTCTGAGTCGTAGGGGCGGATCGGCGGATCGGCGGATCGGCGGATCGGCGGATCGGCGGATCGGCGGATCGGCGGATCGGCGGATCGGCGGATCGGCGGATCGGCGGATCGGCGGATCGG
>NZ_JACHYC010000015.1:68235-79334 GCF_014192575.1 Variovorax sp. Sphag1AA
TCGGCGGTGACAGTATCAATTCGAAGGCGTGTATGCGGCCATCAGCCGCGATCAAGCCCTCGTCCACCTCAATGCAACACCTTCCGCACCGACTCAATCGCATCCGTTACCGTCTGCATACGCCGCACCATCTCCGCGTTGACCACCTCCAGCAACGCGCGCAGCTCGCTCGGCCGAACGAAGAACTCCTCGAAGTCGTGGCGGTAGATCGGCGTCAGGAAGTTCTCGACGCAGTCATATGCGCGATGCGCTGCGCGGAGGTTGTTGAATTCGTCCTCAACAGACATCAAGGCACTGCTGATTGCCCTGCTCTTGGCTGACTTGCGCGTTGCGGGAGTTGGCATCGTTCGGCGTTTGACGCCTTTGAGCCTTGCGCGTTTGGACTTACCGGACGAGGTCGCGGCGGTGCGTTCTGACTTGGCCATTTTTTCGGCCTCCCTTAGGTTGCGGTTTCCTGAAACCGCCGCCTCCGCTTCCAAACGATGGCGGCAGCTCGAACGGGTTGGAAGACCGGGCAACCTTTGCAGAAACCGGCAGGACTTGCGTCCTCCCGTCCGAGCCGCCAAAAAGGGGCGCGAACGAAGAAGCCGCACAACCAATAACGGCATGCGGCTCTTCTTCTGCAAACATTGCTTCGGGCTTCCAAACCCGATCGCGTCCTTTTTCGACACGACTCGCGCAGTATGCCAGCGCCACCCAATGCGCCGACCGCCCCGCGTTGTGCCCCGCCCCGACAAGTGCTACGGTCGAACGCCCTCCGGCCCAACCGCTCATTCAACGAAGGAGCTGCCATGGGAAACCCGCCGCCACTCCCCTTGCAACCGGGCGATCCCGCGCCCGATTTCGTGCTGCCGTCAGCGAGCCAGGAAGGCACGGTCGCCCTTTCGGATCTCCGTGGCCGCCCTTTCCTCATCGGCCTCTTCCGGGGCCTGCATTGCCCCTTCTGCCGCCGCCAGGTGATGCAGTTGGCAGCCCAGCAGCCCGCCCTGCAAGCGGCCGGCGTCAAGACGGTGGCGGTGATCAACACGCCATTGGAGCGCGCCCGCCAGTACTACCGTTTTCGCCCGACGCCACTCCTGCTGCTGTCCGACCCCGAGTGCCGCACGCACGAGGCTTTCGGCGTGCCGCGCGCCGCGTTCCAGTCACCCGACAGCACGGAGACGCCGCAATGGCCTTTCCGCGCGAGCCTGGCGGAGTTCGAAGCGGCCCGCATCAACCCCGGTGGTGTGCTGCCGGAGCCGACGCAGCCCATGGCCGCGAACGCTGCGCTCAATGCCAAGGACGGCTTTGAAATGGAGCCGGTCGACGGCGAGATCGCGGCGAGCTATGGCACCCAGCTCGTCGGCCATTTCCTGATCGATCGGGCGGGCACCATCGCCTGGCGGCACATCGAGGCCATGGAGGGTCCGAACGGTCTTTGCTACCTGCCCAATGCGGCGGAGATCGCGGCCGCCGTCAAAGGGCTGGATGCCTGACGCTCGCGTGGGATGACCCACGCCACCCTTCCTCAGGGCACCGAGGTCTGCGACGACGCCGAGTTACCCGCGCCATCCCACGCGGTGACCTGCACGATTCCGTTGCGCGGCAGCCTGTTGCACACCACCGTCAGGCCTTGAGGCGTCTGCCCATCGGGACACGTCCAGCGGGCCGCCAGCAATTTGCCTTGGCCGCCATCGGGCCGGAGACTCAGTTGCGTCTTGGTCGAATCGACGTCCGAAACGATCGCGTTGATCGCGACAGAGAAGGTCGGAAGGATCGTCAACGTCTGGCTCCAGGAGCGGGAGTTGCCAGTGTTGTTGTCGATGACTTTCGCGGTGACCTTGTAGGAGCCAGGTGTCGTGAAGGCGTGGGACAGGCGGTCCTGGCTGTTCGACGTGACTGGGCCGGAGTTGTCGCCGAAGTCCCAGGCGATGGCGCTCAACACATGGTTCGGCTGCTGGTAGTTGCTCTGGGGTTGCGCGGTCGAGCCATAGAAGCTGATGCTCGTCGGCGTCGTGGCGATCTGCGTCGAATAGAACTGGATGCCGGGCAGGTTGGCCACCGAACTGTCGTAAGGAGCTTTCACGACGTCTTTGGCAGGCTTGACCTTGAAGCCGAGCGCGGCTGCATTGGCGTAGGCGCCATCGGCGGTGAGTTGGGCCAGGTCCGGGCCGACGTTGTACTTCGCGAAGTCACCGGACCCGAACTGGAGGGTGGTGTAGTCGCTCGGCGCCCAGTTGTATCCGAGGAAGTCACCCGCCAGTCCGACGACATTGACCGACTGCGCGTCGAGCACCTCGCCGCGGACGGTGTCATTGACTTCCGCAAAGGCTTCGCCCGGGTTGCTGATGTAGAGCAGCGGGCCGATTCTCAGCGCCGTCGCGTAGGTGCCGAGCGATGTCGATCCGTTGCTGCCGGCCGAACAGCTGCCAACGCACCAGGGCGCCGTCAATGCGCGCGGAACGGAGCAGCTGCCGCCGAGGGCCGAATTGCAGTTCGAGCCGCCCAGGCCGGCGGCCTGCGCGTTGTATTTCATCAGGTTGAGCAGGCCCTGGTTGTACGGGGAGGTCCCTACCGTGATGGACGGGATCAGGGTTTCCGAACTTCCGATGGTGTCGCTCTTGAGTGGCGCAGCCTGTGCCATGGCCAGACGCAGCGCGTTGAGGACGTACTGCCCCTGATAACTCACTTCTGCGTAGTCGGCGTTCGTGCCCGGCGATTCCTGCCGGCCCAGGGTTCCCGACCCGACGACGCTGACCCCGCCGATGGTGAGGTCCATCTGGTGGCGGACATACCCGGGCACATCGGCCGAGAAGCCCTGCGTGACGGCACCGTTGAACGGGCGGAATTCGTCAGGGTGGTTGGGGATGTTGACGTAGAGCGCGTTGGTGGCGCCTGTCTGCGGATCGCGCGCCCAAAGCAAGGGCATTCTTGCGTCGACGGCGAACCCGTCGACATGGTCCGTGCCCTGGCCGTTCTGCCAGATGATGGAGCCGATGTCGCCGTTCGCGGTCCACAGCTCCGAGGTCTTGAGGTTGGAAGCGGCAGTGTCCACGGCCTGAACCACTGCGTCGTGGACCTTCTTGAGGTAGGTCTTGTTCGCGGAACCCATGAGTCCCCAGATGCCCACCAGGGTCGGCGTTGCATGCGAGTGCGTGGTCGAGACCATCACCGCCGAGCGGTCGACGTTGAAGCCGCGATCGGCCAGCTTTTTTGCAGCATCCACGCGTGCGCCGAACTGCCCGTTGCCCACGTCGGCATCCTGGTACTCGGCGAACCAACCGGTGCTGTCGACGACGGCAAAGGCAACGGCCTTGTCGCCCTTGGCGACCACAAAGGCGCGAACTTCGAGCGGGTCGTTGCTGACCTGGATCGGCGGCTTGCCTGGGTCCGAATATCCGCCCACGTACACCGGGGCGTCAGGCGCGACGCTGACCGTGGCTGCACCGACCTTGAACAAGGCATTGGGGGTGGCAGCGGCCGCGGAGGGCGCAGCGGGAACGGTAGGCACCGTGGCCGGTGCGGCGGGTGCCGCAGTTGCGGCGGTCGGGCTCGATGCGGCGGGCGCCGTGGGCAGTGCGACGTTCGAGGAATTCCCACCGCCACATCCGGCCAACAACGCCATCACCACACAACCTACCCAGGTTGTCTTTCTCATCTTCTGTCTCCAGCTAGTTGCTTAATTCAGCACGGACTTGCCTCTGCATAACCCGTACGGAAGCACTCTAGAGTTGGTTCGAACGACGACCCTAGACTTCCGGTGCCACCGTTTTTGCCTTTGGTGACACGGCCCCGGAAGCCTCGCCCGGTCGCGTCAATCCGGCATCGACCCAGCGCTGCAAGTCGCTCGGACTGATGCCGAACCAGCGCTGCACCGCCCGGCCGAGGACTGCGCCATCCGCATAGCCGAGGTCGTCGGCAATCTCGGCGAGAGTGAGCGAGCGGCTCGGGTTCGATCGCCGCTCGGCCAGTCGGCGCAGCAGCCTTTGCTTGCGGCTGGCATCGACCAGTGCGCTGAAGTTCGTCTGCTCTTCGGTGAGGCGGCGCGCGATCGTGCGCCGCGACAAGCCGAGCTGCTCGGCGACCTGCTCCAGCTTGTAGTTGGTTGACGGCCCGGTCCGGAAAAGCTGTTCAATGCGCGAGCTGATCGAGGGCGACCATCCTCGATGGCGCTCCGCCTCTTCGCAGGCCTGCCATGCGAGGAGGCGATCCGGCCCCGAGGCCGTGGGAAGCGCCATCGCAGCCAACGATCCGGGAAACGAAAAATACGGCCAGCCCGCACTCCTCGAGACCGAGACGCCCTGCTCGGCCCAGATGCGCGTGTTGCGGGCCATGGAGCCCGGCAGATGCAGCTTCATGACGCGGGAGGCACTACCGCACAGGTCGCGGATGGCCTTGCAGAGCATCGACAGCAGGAACTCGAGGGTGAAACGCTCCACATCGCCCAGCGATACGAGAGGCCGAGCATGCAACTCGACATGCTGGCCGCGTTCGCGCAACCGGAGATTCAGGACGGCAAGGCGCAACGGAGCAAAACGCACAAGGCCCTCGAGCGCCTGACGCAGGTCGGAAGAACTCACCATCAAATAAGCCAGCGCGCCGTGCGAAAGCAGTGGCACGCGTCGGCCCAGACGCATTGGCAGCCCGGGGCGGGGCGCCACCCGCTCCAGACTCAGCATGACACTGCGCCAGACAGCCAGCGACACCGGGACATCACTGCGTTTTAGCTGGGTCAGGTTCAGGCCCAGCGGGGCCAGACAGAGGCCGGGGTCGATGCCCTCAGCCGCGGCGGCGGTGACGAGCAGCCGCAAATAGGCCGGATGAACCAGAGGGAGGTTCAGATCCGGAGTGGTCGCAGAAGGCTCTGCGATGGTCGAAAGGGAGGGGCACTCGGCCGGTTCGAAGGACACAGGAGGACGGGAGGGAGCATTGAAGGATGCCCGAGCAAGGCCCGTCCGGCCCCCTCCTTGCGGGAGGGGTGCGCCCTCTCCCTACTGCAGCTGCCTCACGATATCCAGCGCCTCTTCGATCCGCTCCACCGCGTGGATCGTCAGCCCCTCGATCTCCTTCGCGCCCTTCTTCGGCGCGTTCGCCTTCGGCACCACGGCCACGCTGAAGCCGAGCTTGGCGGCTTCACGCAAACGCTCCTGCCCACGCGGCGCAGGCCGCACTTCACCAGCAAGCCCGACTTCGCCGAACGCGATGAAGCCCTTGGGCAGCGGCTTGCCGCGCAGGCTCGACGTGATCGCGAGCATCACCGCCAAATCGGCTGCCGGTTCGCTGATGCGCACGCCGCCGACGGCGTTGACGAACACGTCCTGATCCATGCACGCCACGCCCGCGTGCCGGTGCAGCACGGCGAGCAGCATCGCGAGGCGATCGCGGTCCAGGCCCACTGACAAGCGCCTCGGGCTGGGTCCGCCGTTGTCGACCAGCGCCTGGATTTCCACCAGCATCGGCCGCGTGCCTTCGAGCGTGACGAGCACCACGCTGCCGGGCACGGGCTCGGCGTGCTGGCTCAGGAAGATCGCGCTGGGGTTGGTCACGCCCTTGAGGCCGCGTTCGGTCATCGCGAAGACGCCGATCTCGTTGACCGCGCCGAAGCGGTTCTTGATGGCGCGCACGAGGCGGAAGCTCGAATGCGTGTCGCCTTCGAAGTACAGCACCGTGTCGACCATGTGTTCGAGCACGCGCGGGCCAGCGAGCGCGCCTTCCTTCGTTACGTGGCCGACAAGCACGACCGCGGTGCCGCTGGCCTTGGCGAAGCGCGTGAGGTGCGCCGCGCATTCGCGCACCTGCGCAACGGAGCCGGGCGCGGAGGTGAGCTGGTCCGAATACACGGTCTGGATCGAATCGATGACCGCGATCGTCGGACGTGTGGCGTCGAGCGTGGCGATGATCTTTTCCAACTGGATCTCGGCGAGCACTTGCACCTGCGAATGGTCGAGGCCGAGGCGCCGCGAGCGCAGCGCGACCTGTGCGCCGCTTTCTTCGCCGGTGACGTAGAGCGCGTTGCGGCCCATGTTCTGCAGCGCATCGGCCGCCTGCAGCAGCAGCGTGGATTTACCGATGCCGGGGTCGCCGCCGATCAGCGTGACGCCGCCGTCGACGATGCCGCCGCCGAGCACGCGGTCGAGTTCTTCCATGCCGGTGGGGGCGCGTGCGACGTCGGCGGCTTCGATTTCAGAGAGGGTGGCCAGCTCGGCCGATCCGCCGAGCGACGCAAACTGGGTGCCGAAGCGGTTGTTGGCCGCGCCGCCCGCGGGCTGCGCGACCTGCTCGATCAATGTGTTCCATGCGCCGCAGCTCGGGCATTTGCCGAGCCACTTGGCGCTCGTGCCGCCGCACTCGGTGCAGACGTAAACGGTTTTTTCCTTGGCCATGGCGTGAGTGTAGGGAGGCATCGCCGCCGATTTCCCCGATTCGTCATCGCCAAGTCTGATGATGGAGAGCCGCGCGCCTTGGCGTGGAATAGCCGTGCACAGCCAACATCGACAACCAACGTGTGGAGATGAGGATGCCCGCTTCCGTATCGAAGAAAACCGCAGGGCTCTCGGTCAGGGCCTACATCGGCGACGCCAAGACGCTTCTGGCGTTCGACATGCCGAAGGCCAAGACGAAGAACCTGGTCGGATTCACGATCAAGGTGCAGCCCGAGGGCCAGACGCCCTACTACCTGCACAACACGCTGACTTTCGCGTCGCCGGAGCTTCATGCCCAGGACACGAAGCAGCCGCCCGGCTCCAGCCTGAATGCGCCGTTCCAGAAGTTCAGGTGGCTGCATGTGCCGGGGTCCATCCACCAGGGGCTGCAGCCGTTCATGGGGATGTACACGTACACGGTGACGCCGCGCTACGTGGATGCCAAGCAGTCGATGCAGCCGCTGGACGCGAAGCTCAGCGTCTCGGTCAAGGTGCCGGTGCAGCCTTTTGAGCTGGACGGGCTACAGCTCGGCTTCACGCGCGGGTACGTGCAGTCGCAAGGCTTTCTGAATCACTTCGGGCCGAAGGCGCTGATCCGGCCGAACGACAAGGAGCTTCTGTTCGACACGTCGCAGATCTCGGGCTCGAACGCCGCCGGCGAGCAATACACCTTCGAGGAGGAATACAGCTGGCTGGGTTTCACCGCCCGCCAGCGCGTGATGGATCTGCTCGACGAAGTGCTTGCGGACGGCAAGCTGACGGTCGATGTCTTCGCCTACGACCTCAACGAACCGACGGTGATCGAAAGCCTTATCGCGCTCGCGAAGGTCGGGCGGGTCCGTGTCATCCTCGACGACGCGGCACTGCATCACGACAAGGCGATGTCCAAGCCGGAGGACCAGTTCGAGACGCTCTTCACCAAGGCAAAGAAGAGCGGCTCCGCGATCAAGCGGGGGCATTTCAAGCGGTTCGCGCACGACAAGGTCTTCGTCGTGCGCAAGGTGGCGGACAGCACGGCGACGAAGGTGCTGTGCGGGTCGACCAATTTTTCGGTGACGGGGATGTACGTCAACTCCAACCATGTGCTGGTCTTCGACGACGCGAACGTGGCCGGTGAATACGCCAAGGTCTTCGATGCCGCGTGGGACGACGATGTGAGCGGCCCGGCGTTCATCAAGTCACCGCTGTCCGGGCAGATTTTCGATTTCAAGCTGTCACGCAAGATCACGGGAGACATCAGCTTTGCGCCGCACTCGCCGCAAGTCGCCAACTCGGTGCTCGACGAGATCGCGACGCGCATTGCGCAGGAGGGCAAGAATCCGCAGGGCAAGGCCAGCGTGCTGTTCGCGGTGATGGAGATGGACAACGGCACGAGCCCCGTCTACACGTCGCTGAGCACGCTGCACAAGAACCAGAAGATCTTCAGCTACGGCATTTCGGACAACCCGTCGGGCATTGCGCTCTACGAGCCCGGCAAGTCGACCGGGGTGCTCGTGACCGGCAAGCCGAGTTCGACCATCCTGCCGCCGCCTTTCAACCAGGTGCGCAGCGTGGGGCTCGGTCATCAGATCCATCACAAGTTCGTGGTGTGCGCATTCAATGACGACAACCCGACGGTGTATTGCGGCTCTTCGAACCTTGCACTGGGCGGCGAGCAGGCCAATGGCGACAACCTCATCTGCCTGCGCGGGGAAGAGGTTGCAACGGTGTTCGCGCTCGAAGCCATTGCGCTGGTCGATCACTTCCTGTTCCTTGATCGCTATGCGAAGAAGAAGGGCCAGAAGGAGCCGCTGAAGTCGGCTGCGCCGGCCGCCAAGGACGCTGCCGCCAAGGCGGTGAAATGGTCGCTTCGCACCACCGGCGAATGGGCCGAGGCGTACTTCGATTCGTCAGATCTCAAGTTCGTCGACCGACAGCTCTTTGCTTGACCACTCAGGGTTAACCCGGAGTGGGTTTCCTGCGTCCGATATTTAACATGTTAAATAAATCGAGACACAGGATGAGCACCACCTTCGCGCACCGCAATCTGCCGCGTCTGCTTCTGCAGGCGCGCGAAGCCGTGATGGCGCACACGCGCCCGAGCCTGCGCGAGCATGAGTTGTCGGACCAGCAATGGCGCGTGCTGCGCGTGGTCGGCGAACACGGGTCCGTCGAAACCGGTCGCGTGGCGCGCGAGGCGTTCATCCTCGGCCCGAGCCTCACCGGCGTGCTCGCGCGCATGGAGCGCGACGGGCTCATCACCCGCAGCCGCGACCCAGAAGACCAGCGCTGCACCGTCATCGAGGCGACGCCGCACGGGCGCAAGCTGGTGAAGCGGCTCTCGGTGAGCATCGAGGCGCACTACAAGTGGATGGAAGAGTCGCTCGGCAAAGAGAAGCTCACCCAGCTCTACGCGCTGCTCGACGAATTGATTGCACTGGAACAACCATGAACCCCCACGCTCCGCACTCCGTGTCGTCGCTGCCCCCCGAGGGGGCGCGTTCCGCCTTGGGGCGGCCCGGCGGCGAAACCATGAGTTTTCTCCCCAAGGGCACGGTCTACGGCGTGCTCCTCAACTTCCGCGCGGAAGTCGAGGCGCTCGCGCCGCAGATGACGCAGCCGCCGTACAAGGCGCCGCCGAAGGCACCCATCCTCTATGTGAAGACGGCCAACACCTGGAGCGCGCACGGCAGTGCGATCACGGTGCCGGCGAATGTCGCCGAGGTCGAAGTCGGCGCGACGATCGCGATGGTGATCGGCGCGGACAACGACGTCGAAGGCTTCGTGCTGATGAACGATCTCTCGATCCCGCATGCGAGCTTCTTTCGCCCGCCGGTCAAGTTCAAGTGCCTCGATGGCTTCCTCGGCATCGGCCCCGCCATGCGCGACGCGCAGGAGGTTGCCGACCCGGCCGAGTTCAAGCTCGAAGTGCGCATCAACGGCGAGCTTCGGCAATCGGTCGATTTCTCGAAGACCGTGCGCAGCGCATCGCAATTGCTCGAAGACGTCGGCGCATTCATGACCCTCGCGCACGGTGACGTGCTGATGCTCGGCTGCGACGCCGGCCGGCCGCTCGCGCGCGTCGGAGACACCATCGAGATCAGCGCGCCGGGCTTCGAAACGCTGGTCAATACGCTCGTGAAGGAACAGGCATGAAGCGCGCACGCATCCTCTATGAAGGCACGGCGCATGACGCGGTCGAGAGCGACGGCCAACTGCTGCTGGGCGACGGCCGCCGCGTGGCGCTCGACGTGGTCACCTGGCTGCCGCCGCTCGCGCCGACGCCGCGCCCGCGCACCATCCTCGCGCTGGGGCTCAACTACGCGGATCACGCGAAGGAACTCGAATTCAAGGCGCCGGAAGAACCGCTGGTGTTCGTGAAGGGCGAAAGCACGCTGACCGGTCACCGGCAGTTGACCTATCGGCCTTCGGACGTGCAGTTCATGCACTACGAATGCGAGCTGGTGATCGTCGTCGGCAAGACCGCACGCAAGGTCAAGCGCGATGACGCCTACGACTTCATTGGCGGCTACACGGTCGCCAACGACTACGCGATTCGCGACTACCTCGAGAACTGGTATCGCCCCAATCTGCGTGTGAAGAACCGCGACACCTGCACGCCGATCGGCCCCTGGCTGGTGGACGCGAAGGACGTGGCTGACCCGATGTCGCTCGCGCTTTCGACCACGGTCAACGGCAAGGTCACGCAGTCGGGCAACACGAAGGACATGATCTTCGACGCGCCCTTCCTCATCGAGTACTTCAGCAGCTTCATGACGCTGTCGCCGGGCGACCTGATCCTGACCGGCACGCCGGATGGCGTCGTCGATTGCCGACCCGGCGACGTGATCGTCACCGAGATCGAACACATCGGCGCGCTGGTCAACACCATCGCCGCAGCCTGACATCAACCGGATTGAATCCAATGCAAATCGACCATCTCATCAACGGCAAGCCGGTCGCGGGCCGCGACTATTTCCAGACCGTCAATCCCGCCACGCAGGAAGTGCTGGCCGAAGTCGCTGCTGGCGGCGAAGCCGAAGTCAACGCAGCCGTCGCAGCCGCCAAGGAAGCCTTTCCGAAGTGGGCCGGCATGCCCGCACCCGAGCGCGCGAAGCTGATCCGCAAGCTCGGCGACCTGATCGCGAAGAACGTGCCCGAGATCGCGCAGACCGAGACCAACGACTGCGGCCAGGTGATCGCGCAGACCGGTAAGCAACTCGTGCCGCGCGCGGCGGATAACTTCTATTACTTCGCGGAGATGTGCACGCGGGTGGATGGGCATACCTATCCGACGCCGACGCATCTGAACTACACGCTCTTTCATCCGGTCGGCGTCTGCGCGCTGATCTCGCCGTGGAACGTGCCCTTCATGACCGCCACGTGGAAGGTCGCGCCGTGCCTCGCCTTCGGCAATACGGCCGTGCTGAAGATGAGCGAGCTGTCGCCGCTGACCGCTGCGCGCCTCGGTGAGTTGGCGCTCGAAGCAGGCATTCCGGCCGGCGTGCTGAATCTCGTGCATGGCTACGGCAAGGATGCGGGCGAGCCGCTGGTGGCGCACCCCGACGTGCGTGCAATCTCGTTCACCGGATCGACGGCGACGGGCAACCGCATCGTGAAGTCGGCCGGCCTGAAGAAGTTCAGCATGGAACTCGGCGGCAAGAGCCCGTTCGTGATCTTCGATGACGCCGACTTCGAACGCGCGCTGGACGCCGCCGT
>NZ_JACHYC010000016.1 GCF_014192575.1 Variovorax sp. Sphag1AA
AAGCGGGTCTATCGCCTGTACCGGCTGGAGGGATTGCAGCTTCGCATGAAGGTCAAACGCCGCAAGCGAATCAGCCTGCTGCGCGGCCGACCGGCGCCGGCCACGGGGCCGAACCAGCACTGGAGTATGGACTTCGTCCACGATCAGATGCTCGATGGAAGAGCGTTTCGTGTGCTTACGGTGATCGATCAGTGGAGTCGCGAAAGCGTATCTCTAGAGGCCAACTTCCGGCTGACAGGTCGCTGCGTGGGGAAGGCCCTGGACGAGGCTGCGCAGCAGCGCGGCTGGCCCAAGGCGATCACGGTGGACAACGGCACGGAGTTCACCTCCAAGGCGCTCGATGAATGGGCCTGGCGACGCGGCGTGAAGCTGGACTACACCAGGCCCGGAAAGCCCACGGACAACGGGCTGATCGAGTCGTTCAACGGTCGTCTGCGCGATGAGTTCCTGAACGTCAACGAGTTCACTACGATGCAGGATGCGCGGGAGAAGTTGAAGGCTTGGCAACATGACTACAACCATCACCGCCCGCACAGCTCGCTCGGCCACCTGACCCCGAGTGAGTTCGTCAAAAAGAGGTCAGAGAACGAAGCCGGAAGCCGCCCGACTCCAGTTTAGAAATGACCGGATTCGGGGGAGACGTCAGGACTCCTTCATCCATAAGGATCGGGTGTCCGCGAAATCGGGTCAACTTCAGTATGGCCTCTCGGGGCACGAGACCTTGACGGTTGAATCGTCGACTGCCGTTGTTCAGCAAGCGCGGTGCCTCAATCCGCGCTGAGCATCCTGTTGTGTGCGAAGTCGTACAGTGCGGCAGCCGGCAACGGCCGGTAAGCCGACCTGTTTTGTCGCGAACCTTACTTAGGTTCGTTCGACCAAGGGTTTGATCAGAAGGGCCGGTGTCGGAAGTTCCATCTTCTGCTTGTAATTTCGCCTCTGTGGTGTCACTGCAGGCCGCGCCCGACGGTTCCCGGCGTTGCTGGTCAATGCTCGAGCGCCATTCCGAAGCAGATGGTTGCCTTTGGCTTTCTTCGCGAGAAAGCATGTGAATGATCTCGACGAGGTCGTTGCAGTGGGCCATGGCGGATTTCCGTTTTCGCCGCTGATCTTTCGATCAGCCAGCGGCCGGTCGAGCGCGGGGCTCTACGCTAGGAAGCAGCCGTCCGATGCCGAGTAAGAGTTCGTGCTGCCGGCTACAGTTGGGCCAGCTGACGATGCTTCCAGCTCGCGTAGCGCACTCAAGCAACACAAGGGCTTCTCGATGAACTTCGGTATCTTGGTTTTCGACGACGTGGAGGAGTTGGACTTCGTGGGACCGTGGGAGATGCTCACCATGTGGAGCAAGGTCGCCGATGGTCCGAGCCAATGTCTGGTAGTTGCGCAGTCCCCGGGTCCGGTGAAGTGCGTCAAGGGACTGTCCATCAATCCGCATGTCTCCTTTGCCGACTGCCCGCGCCTCGACTATTTGCTGGTTCCAGGCGGACAAGGGACGCGCAGGGAGGTAGCCAACCGGGCGTTGCTGGAGTTCATCGCAGCTCAGGCGAGGACATGTAAGGCCGTGCTGTCCGTATGCACGGGCTCGTTCGTACTGCACGCAGCAGGCCTTCTCTCCGGAAAGAAGGCCACTACGCATTGGGCCTCGCTTGAGCGGCTGCGCGCGCTCGGCGATGTCACGGTCGTCGAGCAGCGATACGTGCAGGATGGAAACATCTGGTCGTCTTCCGGGGTGTCGGCAGGCATCGACCTCATGCTGGCGTTCATCGCCAGCGTGGCCGGTGACGATGCCGCCGGGAAGGTGCAGTTCTCTGCGGAATACTATCCGTCGGTCGCTCGATACGGAGGTTACGAGGGGCATGCCCAGGCACCCGCCTATCTTCGGTCGACGACTTGAGTGCGCGCTAGGACCAGTCGTTCGCCGGCGTCCTCCAATTCGCTGCATGGCGGACATTCGCGGCCTTCTCGCACTGGGCGTGGGATAGGCGCGCTTCAACCGAAGCGCGTGCACACAAACTGGCAGGCATGAACAATCGCTTCATGTGACCATGAAGAATTGCCGACTTGCGCTTTTGCTCGCGACCCTGGTTCTGGGAATACCGCTCCGTGGGGCATCCGGGGAGCGCATCACAGCGTCGGCTGACCTGAACTTCTCGCTTGGCGAAGTCACATTGCCAACGAGCGAGATGGCGAAGATTGCATCCAAGCTCGAGAAGATTCGGCAAGCTGATTGGTGCCCGTTCGACACCGTAGTCCTTACTGCATCCGCAGCGACTTCTGAGGGCAGCGTGAACGTGCGTCGAGTCCTTGCGGAACGACGCGCCGACTACGTGCGCGGCCTGTTGAAGAGCCATGGTGTTCCCGAAAACATCATCCGCACGGCGAACGCTCCCCCTAGTCCCGTCGAATTCAAGAGCCGCGCAGACTACAAGCGAGCAGTGCTGAGGTTCAACACCGGCTCCGATAAGCTGTACGTCCCTAGCGAAGAAGACGAGCGCTCTTCTCCGCCGGCAGAGTCGCCGTCGTTTGCAAGGGTTGAGCTGGACCTGGTGGGCGGTGGTGGTGGCACTCCATGTCCGTACGCCAAGAGCGCCGACGGATTTCACGTTCCACCAACGCGATAGGAGCCGGTGCCGGCTGGTTTTGACTACCACTGTCCGGCCTTGTCACCGTCCTGCAGATATGTTCCGACTTCTTCGTGTGCTGCTACTTGTGGCCCTACCTTGCGTCCAGTGTGCCTGCGTGGTGAATCGCGTTCATCCGTTTGCCCCTGGTGCGACGCGGCAAGACCGAGCGTCGGTCGTCGTCTACGGTGTGGGAGTAGAGGGCGAATGGAAGTTCCAGAAGTTCGGAGTCCAACTCGACCAATATGACATGGAGCGACAAGAGCTATCCGGTGATTGCTATCGATTCAACAGAATGGAGGCAACGGTTTCCGCGCTGCCCGGTCCAGTGCGCCACTTCGCATTTGAAGTTCCAAGCGGCTACTACGCCTATAGCGGATTCAACGGAGCACGGCTCGCGCAGGACGCGACCGCCTTCGCCGCGGCGGAGGCGAGCGTTGTGTACGTCGGGGATTTCGTCTACGGGCGTGACTGCAAAGTGGCGTTGCGTCGAAATCTTGACGGTCTGAACATGTGGATGAACACGCAGGCGCCAAATTTCGGGAAGGCGGTTGAGGTGGCGGAGACCGTCCCCGTCAGGCCGCCGAACATATTTGTCTGTACGCCTTGAACAAGATGACGGAACCCCGACAGACTGCCGTCGGGCCACAACCAGTCATTCCCGTGTACGGCAGAATTCGCCCAACCTCGACCTTCGGAGGAACCTGATGAAGTTCGTTCACATTTTTTCGCTAAGCAGTGTTGTTGCTGCGGTTGTCCTGCTTGTCGCCGGAGCCTCCGGGGCTGCTGCGGGCGTGTTTGCGCTCGGGGTTCTTGTTGAAATCATTGGCTCCGCGCTGACCGGAAAACAGTCGAACGAAGGCATGCGCTAAGGGCCTGCTTCCGGCCAGGAGCCGTCCTTCGGCAACCGGCCTTTGAATGGCCGGTCTTCGCCACCAAGCCGCCGATAACCGGAGTCATGCAGCTCGGCGTGTCAGTGCCCTTTGCGGTCCTACCGTAGCTTGAAAAACTTCACATCCCGGCCAATACGTGGCCGTTCGACGACGAGCCAGCGCCGCGACCCGGACCTTTCCCATACACAGATGGCAGCAAGATGCGGAGGCCGCAGTGCGGCCACGCGCCACTGAGTAGTCGCGTAGTAGGAAATACCGTTCAGCCCGATCTTGCCGTTGCTCCTGGTCTGCGCCGCAGCCCACTCGATGCATTCATGGAAATCCTGGATCTCTCGCGAAGACGGCGTATCAAGCACGCCAGGAGATCGACCTGCGCCGCGGCTGTCGAAACGAACGCACACGAAGCCGTCGGGCACCCACTTCTCGGGGTCCACGACTTCCCAGCTTTGGTACTTGCCGGTCGAGCCCTCCAGACTGTCAGGTGCGGCGGCGACCATGCGCGACCATTGGCTTTTGTAGCCGACCTGAAGCGGCAGTCCCTTGCCGTACGGACCGTAGGACATGATCGCGCCATAGCGCCGGGTGCTTCCGGCAGGAAGATCTCGGCGCGCAGAACGACGCCGTCGTTCATCGCGATAGGCGCGTCCCAAAGAATGCGCATTCCATCCGCATGCGCCCCGCCGCTTCTGCGCCTTCAGAATTGCCAACGTTTTTTTTGGTCGCCATCTCTCTCGATCTCCGGTAGCTCGGAATGTTTGGTAGATGAGGGGAACCCAGGTCCGCCTCAGCGCAACAGGGATTTCATGGCCTATGAAGTCCATGCCACGCGTATGTCACTGCCTGATGGAACCGCCTGGAGCATTGCGAAGATGGAAATGGATCTTCCGGCGAATGTGATCAACGAAATGTCGAAAGCGCATGAAAGGCGCGGGTAGCGGTTGACATGCTCGGAAGCTGCGTTCATCGGGGTCTCCTTCGTGGACCAATTGTGGGAGGGCAGGGGGTCTACGCGAGCGCCCCGATCGCACGTGTGTGGAACCTGGCCTCCACTCCGCGCGTTGGGCCTAAGCTTTATGAGCTTGGGCGACATCGGCGCCATCGCAGCGTGGCGCACTTTGGATCGTCCGATCGCACCACGACAGTCATTTCGTGCGGCACCCCAGGGCATCGCCTCAAGGCGGTTGCGCCACCAATGAGGACGTCTGCGTCACGAATAGTGGCTTCCTATGTGACCGGTCACGGTGGCGATGAATGCGCGCAAGCGGTTGAGCCGTCGCAGATCACGGTGATACCCCATCCATATGTCTCTCGAAGGCGGATCGTCCGGAAGATGTAGCCGCCTCAGGCCGGCCATCTGCGCGCCGACCACCTGCGGAAGCACGGCGATGCCGATGCCATGTGCACACATCCGCCCTTGGACGTTCCGGTTGTTGGACGCCATGATCGGCTTGGCGTTGGGGAAACTGGCCTTGAGCCATTCGATGTCCGGAAATTGACCTGTTGAAGTGTCGTGGGTGATGAGCCGAAAGCCGGATCCATCGCCGAACACCGGATTGGCAGAGTCTTCAGCGGCGTAGACACCATAGGGCAGCCGGACCAGCCGTCTCTGCACGACATCGGACGCATTGAATGGGACGATCCTGAAAGCGACGTCGGCCTCCCTTTGTGCCAGGTTGAACAGGCGAGTCCCTGTGAGGATCTCTACATCGACGTGTGGGTAGGCCCTCGTGAAGTCCGAAATGACAGGCGGGAGCACGTACGCGCCGAACCAGTCGGCAGACGATATTCGCAAGCGCCCTTGTAGTTTGCTTTCTCGCCCCGTGAGGCGCCGCTCCATCGTGAGCGCCCCTTCTTCCATCTGCTCCGCAAGCGGGACGACGCCGGCGCCCTCATCTGTGAGAACGAAGCCATCTGCGGTCCGCTGAAACAGCGTTTGGCCGATGGCCTGTTCCAGCGCCCGGATACGACGCCCAATCGTTGGATGACTCAGATGCAGTGCGCGCGCAGCACCACCCAGACTGCCCGTACGCGCCACGGCCAAAAAAATTCTGACGTCACTCCACTCCAAGTGCCGGTACCCACAAAAATGAACGCACAGCGTACAGCATTGTCAGTTGTCGAACAAATTCAACTCGCTAAATTCCCTTTGTATCGATGCCGAGGGGCGTCGGTAGGACATCTCCAACCCAAGGACCTTCTGATGATTTCCATGTACGTGACTTACGCCGGCAACGCCGACACGCCGTTCAACCGAGAGCACTGGATCAACGTTCATTTCCCGCTCGTGCGGCAATGCTGGGGGCCTTATGGACTGGAGCGCCTCGGGGGCTTCTTTCCCCAAGGCGACGACAGCGGCCTGATCGCGATCGCCCACTGCGTCTTCCGGGACGAAGCGGCCATGAGAGCGGCCTTGTCCTCGCCCGAGACGGCCCGGGTGATGGCTGATGTCGATCTCGTGACCGCGGTCAAGCCTCAGCGCAGCCTGGCGAAGCCGCTTTGAGGACGGCGATGGACATCGGCATCATTGGCCTGGGATCGATGGGCTCCGCGATGGCGAAGAACCTCGCCGCTGCGGGTCATCGGGTGCGCGCCTGGAATCGCTCGGGTGGCTGCGTCGAAGGTGTCGACATGCTGGGCGACCCGCGAGAAGCGTTCAATTCGGATGCGGTCCTCACCATGCTTTCGGACGACGCCGCGATACGAGACGTGATCCTCGATGCGGGTCTTTTGGCTTCCGCACGCCCCGGGCTTGTCCACGTCGTGTCTTCGACCATATCGCTCGCTTTTGCCAGGGAACTGGCGTGCGCGCACCAGGCGGCAAGCGTCGGCTTCGTGTCGGCTCCCGTGCTCGGGCGACCGGATGTCGCCGCCAGAGGGGAACTCAATGTCCTGGTCAGCGGCGCGCCGGAGGCGATCGATCGCGTGCGCGCCCCGCTCGAGGCGATCAGCGGGCGCATCTGGCTGTTAGGTGATGACGCCCCCGCGGCGAACGCAGCCAAG
Organism: Variovorax sp. Sphag1AA; assembly: GCF_014192575.1. Classification (GTDB taxonomy): domain Bacteria; phylum Pseudomonadota; class Gammaproteobacteria; order Burkholderiales; family Burkholderiaceae_C; genus Variovorax. The sequence goes on from NZ_JACHYC010000016.1 coordinate 6,512, forward strand.
ATCGCCTGCAACATGATGATCGCCATGGCTATCGAGGCGATGGCTGAAGCCGTGGTACTGACGGAGGCCAACGGCGTATCGCGGGAGAGCTTCTTTGAGTTGATCCTCGGCACCTTGTTCAACAGCCGGCCTTATCGAACCTATTCGGCAAGCATCTCGGCAGGCGCCTACGAACCGGGCTTCAAGGCCGCACTGGGTCTCAAAGATCTTCGTCTGGCCGTTCAAGCCGCAGGCGCAGCGGACCGGACGCTGCCCGTGCTGGAGGCCACGCGGGCCCGCATGGAGGAGGCAGTCAACGCCGGATGGGGCGAACAGGACTGGTCGGCAATGGCGAAGTTCACGATCGAGGGCGGACGGCGCCCATGAACGCGGCAAGTGAACACGCCTTGGCCGCAACACATGCAATCTCATGAAAACTGCAACAGCGATCTCCCCGCCTGATCGAGCTGGACACGATTCCCGTCGATGGATGGCCCTGGCTGTCCTGCTGGTCGGCACTCTGCTGCCGCCGCTGGACTTTTTCATCGTCAACGTCACGCTGCCCGTCATCCAGGCTGACCTTCACGCGACATCCTCGGTGGCCCAGTTGGTCATATCCGTGTACGCAGCGGCTTATGCGGTCACGCTCATCCTTGGAGCACGCCTGGGTGACCTCTACGGGCGCAAGCGAGTCTTCATTGCCGGGATGATGGGCTTTGGCGCAGCATCGGCCATGTGCGGATTCGCCACCTCTGCGGGGATGCTGGTCGCGGGACGGCTGTTGCAGGGCATCACTGCCGCGGTGATGGCCCCACAGTCACTGGCATCCATCCATGCCATCTTCCCGGCCCACGAGAAGGCACGCGCGCTCAGCATGTATGGCGCCACGTTCGGATTGGCGTCCGTGGCCGGGCAGCTGCTGGGCGGGGTGCTTGTCTCGAGCAATCTGCTCGGTCTTGGGTGGCGCGCCGTGTTTCTCATCAACCTTCCGATCATCGTATTCGCCGTTCCGGCAGCGTTCGCATGGGTACGCGAGAGCCGGTCGGAAAAGAGAGCTCGCCTAGACGTCGCGGGCACGCTGCTGCTCGCAGCGGGCTTGCTGGCGGCGGTCGTACCCCTCATCGAGGGGCGCGAACGTCAATGGCCTTGGTGGTGCGTCGGGGTGCTGACCCTGAGCGCACCGCTGCTCGTCGCATTCTGGAAATATGAGGAACGCAGGGAGCGAAACAACCGTATGCCGCTGGTCGTGCCTTCGCTCCTTGTCGCGCCGGGTCTGCGGCGCAGCCTTGCAGCCACCTTCTTTTTCTATTCCATCGCGCCCTTCTTCCTTGTATTCGCGGTCTATCAGCAGGCGGGTCTGGGCCGCGAGCCGCTTGCCGCGGGGCTGGCGATCCTCCCTCTGGGCATCGGCTTTCTGCTCGGGCCAATTTGCAGCCCCACGTTGGCACGACGGCTGGCCTCCAGCACGGCAGCCTTCGGCATGGCCCTGGAGGTCGCCGGGATGCTGGTTGCCGCTGCCTTGGCGTGGTCGGACGCTCCCGCTTGGCTCCCGGTGCCCCTTTTCCTCATCGGCATAGGACAAGGAATTGCATTGCCGGCACTTGTGCGGTTGAACGTGGACCAGGTGGACGCGCGTTGGGCAGGACTGGCGGCAGGCCTGGTCAATGCCACGCTGCAGATCAGCGCGGCCGTCTCGACGGCGGTCATCGGTGGCCTGTTCTTCAGCCTCGCATCGGACGGTGATGGCGCGGGTGATGTGAAGGCCGCGTTCTCGATCGCGTCGCTCGCAATCGGTGGAGGTCTGGCGCTGGCAGCGGTTCTCAGCCGAAAGAAACTGACCGCGTCTTGATCCGGGGTCTAGCCCGGCGCGAGCATGAAACATGCAACTTTGAATGAGGAATGAACATGACCGAAATGACACTAAACCCGAGGGCTTCCGCATCAGGAGGCGATTGGCTGAAGCGGTACTACGTCGCACGCGCAGCGTTCTCCATCGTGTGGGTCGCGGCTGCCATCGTACTTGGCACAAAGATGCCTTTACTCGGCGCGGTGCTGCTCGTCGTCTATCCGGCCTGGGATGCGCTGGCCAATTGGGTGGACGCCCGCCGCAACGGCGGACTCACGCAGAACTACAGCCAGGCGCTCAACGTCGCCGTGAGCAGTGGGGCCACCGCGGCCGTAGCGATCGCGCTTCCGATCAGCATGCATGCGGTGCTAGGCGTGTTCGGCACATGGGCGATCCTGGCTGGTGCGTTTCAGCTTGTCACGGGCGTACGCCGCTGGAAGGTGCATGGAGCTCAATGGGCCATGATCCTCAGCGGAGCTCAGTCCGCGCTTGCGGGATCCTTCTTCATCATGCGGGCGGGTGGAACCCAGGTGCCCACGATTGCCGACATCGCGCCCTACGCAGCGTTCGGCGCCTTCTATTTCCTTGTCTCGGCTGTTTCGCTCGTGCTGTTGGACCGGCGCATCCGGAAGCAGTCGCTGGGCGTGGCGGGTCCAGGTTGAATCGAACGTCCCCGCCATGGAATTCGCGCGTGTGCGCGCGATGTGCTTCACCAGCCGAAGGCGCGGGCATCCGCACATGCGCTATGCGCCAGCCGCTGGTGCTGCTGGGCCGACAGGGTGGCAACGGTCGTTGACAGTCGTAGGCAATCCGGTAGTATTTGCATATGGCATACCAATAATGGATGCCAAAAATACTGGATCGGAGTGTGGATATGAATGCACGAACCCTTCCTCCGGTCCTGGAGGTGCAGGGCGTTGACATACGCTACGGGGGCAACCTCGTTGTGTCCGGCGCGTCCTTCGACGTTCGGGAGGGTGAGTTCGTCACCCTGCTGGGCCCCAGTGGCAGCGGCAAGACCTCCCTTCTGCGAACGATTGCGGGCTTCATGCCGGCAAGCGCCGGCCGGATCAGCCTGCGCGGTGAGCCAATGGAAAACGTGCCCGCCTACCAGCGCGACGTGGGGCTGGTTTTTCAGAACTACGGACTTTTCCCCCACATGACGGTGGAGGGAAATCTCAGCTTCGGGCCGCGGATGATGAAGGTGCCTGCGGCTGAGATTGAGGCCCGTGTCGCGGAGGCGCTGGCACAGGTCCGGCTCGAGCGTCTTCGGGCGCGCTATCCCCATGAGCTCTCGGGTGGGCAGCAGCAGCGCGTGGCGATCGCGCGGGCGTTGGCCATGCGCCCGTCGCTGCTGCTCCTCGACGAGCCCATGTCTAATCTCGACGCGAGGCTGCGCTCGGAGATGCGAGTCGAGTTGGCTGCCCTTCTGAAGCGCCTGGGCGTAACTGCGGTAGCGGTTACTCATAACCAGGAGGAAGCCCTGGGCATGTCAGACCGCATCGTGGTTATGGCCGAGGGTGGTATCCGCCAAGTCGGCACCCCGTCAGACATCTATCTGCACCCGGCGGATTCCTTCGTCGCGAACTTCGTCGGTGACGCGAATGTCGTGGATGCCGAGCACGTCGGCGTCGCAGCGGACGGTGAAGCGCTCTTCCGAACTTCCAGCGGGATCGTGATCCGCGGGGGAGCCTCCGCGGCACACGGGAAGGTCGCCAGCCTTCTTATCCGGCCGGAACTCATTGAAGTGGACGTCTCCAGCGGAGCTGTCGGATCCGATTCAAAGACCGGCCTGGCTGCCGAGGTCGTCAGTGCCGCCTACATGGGGTCCTTCATCGAGATCCGCGCTAAGGTCGGGTCGCATCGGCTTCTGGTCAAGCTGCCCGCAGGTCCCAATCCTCCGCTGCTGGAGGCGGGCCAGCCCGTGCTTATGCGTTGGGCGCCCGAGGCCGTCAAGGTGCTGCGGACATGAGCAGCGCGGCCACCCCGACTGTTCCCGTCCAGTCCGGAAGCGAACCACAGGGCGAGGTGCCTTCGGTTCGGGTGCCGCGGACGGCGATCAGCCTGCGCAAGTGCATGCTGCTGGCGCCAGCCCTGTTGGTGCTGGGCGTCTTCGCAGTCGCGCTTCTGGATCTGCTGAACTGGAGCTTCTATAGCGAAGGAAAGCTGGGCGCCGAGCGCGTTGGCAGCATCGGCTGGACGAGCTATGCCCGCATCCTTCGCGATTCGCTCTACATGGGCACGATCCTCGCAACAGTCCGCCTTTCTGCCGTGGCCACGATATGTAGTCTGGCGCTGGGCCTGCCGGTGGCCTACTGGATCGTGCGGACCGAATCGCGCCGAGTCAGAGCATTGCTGATCATTCTCGTCGCAGTTCCGTTCATGACCAGCCTCATCGTGCGCCTGTATGCGCTGTTACTGGTGCTGGGCAACAGTGGTCTCGTCAACACCTTGCTGCAGGCCGCTGGCTGGATCGCAGAGAACGACTTCATTGCGCTGGTACGCAACGAGGTCGGTGTCTCCATCGGGCTGACCTACTTCGTCTTGCCGTTCGTCATCTTCACGCTCGCCGGCAGCTTCCGTCGATATGACCGAACGCTGGAGGACGCGGCGCAGAACCTGGGCGCGGACGAGGTAGTGACCTTTCTGCGGATCACGCTACCGCTACTGGCGCCCGGGGTTCTGGCTGCCTGCACGCTCGCCTTCGTGCTTGCGGGCACGGCCTTCGCCACGCCTCTGATTCTCGGCGGCAGTGCGGTCCGCATGGTCGGCAATGTCATCTACGACCAGGCGATGTTCGCGCAAAACATGCCGATGGCGGCTGCGCTGAGTGTTCTGGCCCTGCTTTTCACGGTCGCCTGTCTCTACGCGGCTGGTCGTCTCTCTCAAAGGAGGAGTCATGCGTAACCACCGCAACAGCATGCATCGCGCGCGTCTCTCTCTGGCCTTCTTCGCCGTTTGGGTGCTGAGGGCAGCCGCATTCGGCTTGCTTTTTCTTCCGATCTTGTTGGTGATCCTGTTGTCCTTCTCGGGCGACTCTTACACCACGTTGCCGCCGCAGAGTTATTCGCTGCGGTGGTATGCAAACGCGTTGTTGCGCGGCGAGTTTGTGGACAGCTTCATCACCAGCGTGCAGGTCGCCGTGCTCGCGACGCCGGTTTCGGTGGCGATAGGAACTCTCGCGGCCTATGGTCTCTGGAAGTATCCGGGTCCGGGGTCCCGTGCCTGGGAGTCCGTGCTGATGGCGCCGATCCTGTTGCCGCTCGTGGTGACCGGGCTTGCATTGCTGGTGTTCTTCAGCCGGGGGTTCTTCTACGACGGGCTGTGGAACATCGTGCTCGCACATGTCATCGTCACGTTCCCGTATAGCTTCCGATCTGTACTGGCCTCGCTCGCGCGCTATGACAAGCAACTCGATGAGGTCGCGGCATCGCTGCGGGTTCGACCGGTCGTAGCCTTCTGGCGGGTGACGCTTCCGCTGATTCGTCCGGGGCTCTTCGCCGGTGCGCTGTTCGCCTTCGTGATGTCCTTCGACGACTTCGCCACCACGATCTTCCTGATCACCCCCGGAACGAAGACGTTGCCCATCGCCATCTACCAGTACATGGAATTCAACCTCGATCCCACCGTATCCGCGGTATCCGCAATGCTGGTCCTGCTGTCAGTTGCGGGAGTGCTGGTCATCGACAGGGTCGTGGGCATGGATCGCTTCGTGGGCCTGCGGGCCTGAAAGACCCGAGGGAACCGCTGCGTTTCGTGGGCGACGGAGCGAGAGCCACCAACCAACATTGAGACAAGGAGTAAGCATATGGAGCAATCGAACCTGACCGCCATGGAAGGGCCGTATGTCTGGACTGGTACGCAGATGCAGACGGCGACCGGCTGGAGTTCTACGTTGAGTCCCTCTGAAGCCACAGAGCTGGTGCGAGCCACACGGGCCGTCGTCGAGAGTGGAAGACCCTTGGAGGCGCTGCGCCGTGAAGACTACCGGCTGCCACAGCTTCAGTTCCGCTGGGGCCAGGTGGCGCGCGAGGTGGAGCACGGGTGCGGCTTTTCGCTGATCCGGGGCGTTCCGGTTGAAGATCTGTCGGATGAGGAATGCACGTTCCTGTTTTGGGGCATCGGACTGCAGCTGGGCGCCCCGGTGTCGCAGAGTCGGCTCCAGAACTACATTGCCGAGGTCAAGGACATCGGCGAGAGGATGGGGCAGGCCACCACACGGGCCTATCGCGCCGGCGGACCCCTGCGTTTCCATACCGACCAGTGCGACGTGCTCGGCCTGTTGTGCGTTCGCGAGCCCATCTCGGGCGGAGATAGTCGCGTGGTCAGTTCGGCAGCCATTCACAACGAGGTTCTTCGGCGCAGACCCGACCTGCTGCCGGTGTTGCGCGCGCCGTTTTTCTTCAGCCGCCAAGGCGAGGAAGTCGAAGGTGAAATGCCGTGGTACGGGCGGCCCGTCTTCGACTGGAGCGCGGATGGCCGGTTCACGAGCATCTTCTCGCTCTCTTTCATCGAGAGTGCGCAGCGGTTGGAAGGCGTGCCGCAACTGACCAAGGCGCAGCGTGAGGCGCTTGAGCTGGTGGCGCAACTGGCCGATGAACTGAGTACGACGATCGCGCTGCGCCGAGGCGACATGCAGTTCTTCAATAATCACGTGGTATACCATTCGCGCACCGACTACCAGGACCATGAGGATCCTGGGCTGAGAAGGACGCAGTTGCGCTTGTGGCTGGCCACGCCCGATAGTCGCCGTCTACCCGACGATGCGGTGTCGATCTTTGGCCCGACCCAAGCAGGCGTGATGCGAGGCGGGGTCACGCCGCCGTCGGGGCGACGATTCGCGTTTTCCGATTGGCACGACGCGGGCTGGACGGACGCCGATCTGGGCAGGTTCCGAGGTGGCGATCGTGCTTGAAGTGTTGGGCGTGTGTGGCGTCGAACCGAAAGAAGGTGCGGAATTTCGCGATAGACTCGCTGGGCACCCTTATCAGTCCCCACTGCGGCAAGCAAGTCGCACACGTACCATGAGCAAATCCACGGAAGCCGATCGTGTCTTTAGCGGCATTGTCACGGACATCCTTGCCGGTGCGATTCGACCTCGTGATCGGCTTTCCGAGCGCGAATTGGTATCCCGTTTCGGTGTGAGCCGAACGCCCGTTCGAGAGGCAACGAAGCGGTTGCTGGAGCGTGGCTTCGTCGAGACCGGCCCAAGGGGGGTGGCCGTTGTCGTGGATATCAGCCTGGAAGATCTGCGTCAGCTCTACGCGCTGCGCCTGCAGCTGGAGAGTACGGCCGCGCGAGAGATCGTGGCGCACATCACGCCGGCGGAAATTGATGCCCTCAAGCAGATCAACAAGGAGTTCAAACTTGCCCTCGAGCAGCGCGATCTCGTAAGGATGCTCGAGGTTCGCGCGGACTTTCACGCTACTCTGAGCGGCGCCACGCGCAATCGATGGCTCCAGGAGGTGCTGGTCATGCTGCGCGACAAGGCCTATGTCGTTCGCCATTACCATTGGCAGGATTTCGGTCGTGCTTCCGCAACGCTGGACACCCATCAGCAGATGATCAAGGCGCTCGAGCGCCGGGATGTTGCCGGTTTCGTGCAACTCGTTTGCCAGCAAATCAGTGCCGCAATCTCAACCTACGAGAATCGTCTCCAGGTCCCATCCTGGAGCGTGTCCACTAATTCGCGGCCCGCTCCGGCTGTGGCATCGCCCAAGCGAACGTCGAACCACGGTGCGGCGAAGCCGGCGAAAAAGGTCGCGCGCGGGAAGGCCGCGGCGTAAGCCCTCCGGGCGCACGAGCGTCTCTCGAACTCGGCGCGCCGCATTCTTCAAATGTCTGGGCCTGCAGGTGCGGCCCGGGTGCACACCCACGGTGTACCTTGGCTCGCTTGCGAGGATGCGGCCTTTTGCTTCTGTCTGCTGGCGAACGCCGGGCCGTGCGGGTGCTACCGCGTCCCCCGTGCAGCCCGCCCGCATCGCTCAAAGCGCGGCAGTCGCCTGGAACTCAATGAGTAGTCCAGGATCTGCGAGGTGGTTGACCTCCACGATCGTGCTGGTTGGCAGCCTGTCCTTGAAGAATTCCATCCGCGCTGCCACGATCTCCTTGAACTGCCGCACATCCGTCGTGTAGACCACGAGGGAGACGATGTCCTCGAGGGAGCCGCCGGCTGCCTCCAGCACGGTGCGCATGTTCCGGATGCACTGGCGCGTCTGTTCGGCCATGTCTCCGGCACCGACCAGCTTGCCCTGGCCGTCCCGTGCCAGCTGCCCTGAAAGGAAGATCAGGGACGAGGGGTTGTCGACGCGAATGTAGTGGTGATAGACGGTCTTGCGTACATTGGCAAGGCTGGGGGGATCGCCGCGGGTGATTTCGCTCATGTTCAGTCCTTTCTAGGTAGGGATTCAGTCTTCGTTGATCCAGCGGACCACGCGATCCAACTGGGTATGGGGCCGCGGGGGAATTGGCCGTTGCGGATTCGGGTAGCCCACGTTAATTACCCCGACTACACGTGCGCCAGGGTCGTTCAGGCCGACCAGGGCCGCAACTTCGGGTGACTCTGCCAACGCGCCGGTGGTGAGCAGTGAGCCGACTCCGGCGTCCGCGAGCGCCAGCAGGAAGTTCTGGACCGCTGCGGCGGTCGCGAACTCCTCCTCGCGGAGGATCACGCGTGGGTTGTCCTGTGTGGGCACGCACGCCACAACAACGTTGATCGGTGCGTCATTAGCGCGCTGCGCGGCCCGCATCACATCCCGTTCCATGCGTCGCGCCGCGCCTTGATAAGCGCTTTGCAGGCGGTGGCGCGACTCGCACGTGATGACGAAGAAGCGCCAGGGCGCGGTCCGATGATGGTTGGGGGCCAGCACCGCGGAGGCGAGCGCGCGCTCGATCACGTCACGGGGTACAGGTTCGTCGAGATAGGAATAGACCGAGCGGCGGCGCTGCGCGAGTTCGCCGAAAGAGGCGGGTGCCGGCGGGTTCGGATTGACATAGTCGGTCATAGAGTTCAGGATATCTAATTGGTATGCCAATCATACATACCAAATATCGGAACTGTCTACTTCATGACGAGGATCCCACCATGAACATGAATGCCCGCCTGCCGCGATCGACCATCGCGCTCGCAGCAGCCCTTGCCCTTCACTGCACAGCCGATGCCGGAGAGGTTGTGCTCGCCACGTGGGGAGGAACTTGGGGCAAGGCGATCGCCGAACAGGCCATCGCACCCTTCGAGAAGGCGACCGGAGTGAAGGTGAAGGTCATCTCCGGGGTATCTCTCGCGAACATCCAAATGCTCTCGGCTCAGCGCGCCAGCCCGAAGATCGATCTCGTGATGGCGACATCTCAGGACGCCGTCACCGCCTACGACGATGGCTTGCTGGCCACGCTCGATTCCAAGGAAATCCCCGTGTTGGCGACATTGCCCCCCAATGGACTGCGGCGCGATGCGAATGGTGCGATCAAGTTCGCGGGCATGTGGGTCTACCCCTACGGCATCGTCTACCGCACTGACAAGGTCAAGAACGAGGTCAAGTGCTGGAAGGACCTCTGGCGGCAGGACTTGCGCAACAAGGTCGCCGTCTCTTCCCCCAAATACATGAACGGCTACTTCCTGCTCATGGCGAACAAGCTCGCCGGTGGCACGGAAGCGGATGTCAGGCCCGGGCTGGATCTCGTGAAGACGATGGGCCAGAACCTGGTGGCCGTGGTGGATGACTCCGCCGGACAGCAGCGTCTTCTGGCGCAGCAGGAAGTATGGGCAGTGCCGATGGTGTCGAGCGCTGCCTACAAGATGATCGATGAGGGCGTGCCGGCAAAGTTCACCATTCCCTGCGAGGGCGCGCCCGCGGGCATGGATGTCGTCGCCTTGGTGAAGAACGGGCCCAATGCGCAGGACGCAAAGAAGTTCATCGACTTCTACCTGAGCCCGCAGATCATCGCCAACGTCACGCGTGAACTGAAGATCACGCCCGTCAATCGAGACGCGAAGATCGATGCCGAGCACGCGCGCTACACGCTCTCGGACGCGCAATTCCAGAAGTTGGTCGTCTTCGATGAGCAGGCGACGGCGACGGGCCGCGCGAAGTGGCAGGACACGTGGGATCGTGAGATCGCTCACATGACTCGTCGATGAGGCCGGCCATGCCTCACGTCATCGCCAACGGGGTGCGGACCTTCTACCGCACGATGGGGGACGGCCCGCCCCTGCTGCTGATTGCCGGCAACGGCATGGGCCACACGACATTCGACGAGCAGTTGCCGGCCTTCGCGCGGCACTTCCGCTGCATCGTCTACGACCTGCGCGGCATCGGCGCTAGCGATGTGCCCGATTCCGGCTACACGCCGGCCGAGATGGCAAAGGACGCATGGGGGCTGCTGTCGGCCTTGGACATCACGGAAGTTCACCTGGCCGGCTACTCGCTCGGTGGCGCGATCGCGCAGGAGATGACCTTGGGCCAGCCGGCGCGAGTGCTCTCGCTGTCACTGTATGCGAGCTACGAGCGGCCGTTGCCCTACATGCGACTGCGCTACGACATCCTGGTCAAGGTCGTGGAGGAGGCTACCCCCGAGCTGTGGGCGATGTACAGCGCGTTCTCCGCGTTCGGACCGGAGTTCATCAATGCACACCACCAGGCACTTCGCGAGGAGATCGCGAAGCGCATCGCCCGTTGGGAACGAGGGGATGCTCCGTCGCGAGTGGGTCTGGCCGGTCACTACCGGGCCATCCTGGCACATGACACGGCCGACCGCCTTCACGGCATCGCCTGCCCGACCTGGATCGCGGTGGGATCCAACGATGCAGTGACGCCGAGCGTTCACTCGCAGCGCATGCACCAGCTCATTCCCGCATCCGGTCTGCGTGTCTTCGAAGGCAAGCCGCATCGCCTGCTCAACTTCGAGGCGGAGGAATTCACCGGCTGCGCGCTCGATTTTCTTCTGCAGCAGAAGAAACGTGCTTGATTGGCATACCATTAAGGTATATAGTTAATTCCGTCATCCACCACGAAATCTGACAACCATGGACGAAATCATCATTTCCTCGGACTCCCACGTTTTCGAGCCGACCGATCTCTGGAAGAAGACCTTGGGCGACCGCTTTGGCGACAAGGTCCCGCATGGCGTGAGCCAGTTCGAGGGGCACGAGGGCAACTTCTTCTACGTAGGGCGGCCCGGCGAGGCGGCGCGCCTGGAAGAACTGGTATCCGATGACGGCAAGGACCGTCGCCTGGACGATTTGGCCAAGGCGGGTGCAGATCCGGTCTATCGCCTGCAACTCATGGACAAGGATGGCATCCACGCCGAAGTTCTGAACCCGACGTGGGGCCTGTGGATCCCGCGGATGGCCGATGGCGCCGCTCGCAACGCTTGCGCGGAGGTCTTCAACGACTGGATCCAAGAGTACTGCTCCGAGAACCTGAAGCGGCTGCTGGCGGTGGCGATGATCCCGATCGTGGACGTCGACTGGGCCGTGAAGGAACTGGATCGCGTCGTGAAGCGTGGCGCGCGCGCCATCATGATCGGCACCAATCCCGTTGACGGCGCCGCCCCGTACCGCGATCGGAAGTACGACCGCTTCTGGGCCGCCGCTCAGGAAGCGGAGCTTCCTGTCACGCTGCATATCGTGACCGGCCGCGTGCGCGATCCGTTCACGCTTCACGGCGACAAGGAGCGCGAGGATGTCCCTGCCAGCTTCCTGGATCTGTTCTACGAAGCGCAGCCCGCGCTTGCCAATGAGTTCATCTTCGGCGGCATCTTCGACCGGTTCCCGCGCCTGAAGATCTTCCTGTCCGAATACGACGCGTCCTGGCTGCCGATCCTGAAGTACCGCCTGAACCGCATCCAGACCTTCCCGGGCTTCGATCACCTCCAGAAGAAGCCTGCGAGTCGCTACATCGAAGAAAACATCTACGCCGGCATCATCAATGACCCGCTTGCCGCAAAGCTGCGCAACGAGATCGGCATCGATCGGATCATGTGGGGCTCAGACTTCCCGCATCCCCCGTGCCCGTATCCCAACACCACGCAGAACATCGACCGGATCCTGAGTGATCTCTCGCCGGAAGATCGCTTCAAGGTGGTGGCGGGCAATGCGGCCAGGCTCTTCAAGATCGACCTGCCGCGATGAGCAAGATCTTTGAAATCGCGGGCTGCACCCTGATCGACGGTACCGGGCGTGAACCGCTGCGCGACGCGACGCTGCGCGCAGTCGACGGGCGGATCACAGCGGTGTGGACGGGTGAAGACCGCCCGCCGGCCGCGCGCTGCCCCGCAGACGAGTTCGTGCAGGCCGGTGGCCGCACGGTGCTCCCCGGTCTCATCGATTCGCACTGCCACATCTCCTATGGCGAGGGGAAGACAGCGGAGGAGGTCGACATTTACGGCGGCGCTGAATGGGCGGCCGTGCGGGCGGTATGGAATGCCCAGAAGGTGCTGCATAGCGGCTTCACATCGTTCTGCGATCCGGGATCGACCTGGAACGTTGCAGTGACATGCCGGGATGCGATCAACAACGGCATGTTCGACGGGCCGCGCATCTTCGCCGCAGGACGTCACATCAGTGCCGACGGCGGGTTCGCTGACTACTTCCCAGGTTGGCTTGGCATGCCGGTGTCCGCCGAAGGGGTGCTCTGCCCAACGCCCGATTCGATGCGAAGCGAGGTCAGGCGACAGGTCAAGAACCGCGTCGATCTCATCAAGATCAGCGGCGACAGCCAGGCGCAGGACTCGCGCCCCGATGCCGGCCCCTGTTTCACGGCCGACGAGATGGCCTGCATTGTCCAGACCGCGCACGGTCTGGGCCGCAAGGTGACGATCCATTCGCGATACGCGAAGACCGTCGCCGCCGCCGCGCGCGCGGGGGTGGACTGGGTCATTCACGCCTCCTACATGGACGCCGCAGACATCGGTCTGCTCAGGGATCTGCAGATTCCGGTCTGTCCCACCATGACCTACACCGCGAACATCGTGCAGCACGGTCGCGAGGTGGGCGTCGATCCAAACTACATCGAAGTCAAAAAGCGCGAGCTCGATTCGCTCGTGAAGGTGCACCGGCGTTCGATCGAGGCCGGCATTCCGATGATGGCCGGATCGGAGGCGGGCTTCTCCGTGACGCCTTACGGTCTATGGCACGCCCGTGAGATCGAGTTGATGGTCGAACTACTCGGCATGAGTCCACTCATGGCGATCAGCACGGGTACCTACAACAACGCCAAGGCGTTCGGCTGGGACAACGACGTCGGGAGTCTCCAACCAGGGCGGTGGGCTGATCTGCTGCTGCTCGAGTCGGACCCGCTACAGGACATCCGCGTGCTGGGATCGCGCCGCAGCATCGCTGCAATCTACAAGGGTGGTGAACGCGTCGAAAAGCCCGATGCGCCGGCTGTGCGGCGCAGGCTCGGCCATGAGCGCTCGCTCGCGGTGTCCACCCTTCCTCTCACTCGATAGGCAAATCCATGGAAGTCGTCGAACTCGACTCGTCGCGTACGGACGAGAAGAAGGCAGTGTGGCTGCATGCCGTAGTCGTCGCTGCCGAGACCGTGGCGTCCGACATCCTGCTGCTTCGATTGGAGTCGCCGAATGACGAGGTGCTTGCGGCTTACGAACCGGGTGCACACGTCGCCATCCAATGCGGTACCGAGGCCGTGCGGCACTATTCGCTCACGGGCCCGGGACGAGAATCCGGCGTCTACGAGCTTGGCATCAAGCTCGCGCCCGAGGGGACGGGAGGAAGCCGCTGGCTCTTCGAGCACGCGACACCGGGAACGCGCATCGCGCTTTCCGTTCCGCGCAACCACTTTCCGCTGGTCGATGGAGCGGGCCCCTTCCTCTTCATCAGCGGGGGGATCGGCATTACGCCGATCATCTCGATGCTGTATGCACTCAAGGCACGCGGCGTGCGGGCCCGCCTGGTGCATCTCTGCCGTGACCCCGCATCGCTTGGGTTTGGTGCATGGCTCTCGGAGCTAGCGAGCTTCCATCAGATTCATGTGCACCATGACTCGCAAGCCACGGCACTCTACGATCTCGAAGCCGAGATCTGGCAAGCGCCAGAAGGCGCGCATGTCTACTGCTGCGGGCCCTCGGGCCTGATGGATGCGGTGCGCGAAGTCGGCGAGGCCGCTGGGTTGACCGAGCGATTGCACTTCGAGTTTTTTGAGGCGCCGGTGACCACTCGCGACATTTCGCAGGATGCGGAATTCACAGTGGTGCAGCACAGCACGGGGCGCGAGATTCCTGTCGCGCCTACCCAGACCATGCTTGGTGCCATCCGCGAAGCCGGCATCGTCATGAAGAGCGAGTGCGAGTACGGCGTGTGCGGCTGGTGCGCCGTCGACGTGGTGGACGGCATGCCGGCGCACTTCGACTCATACCTCACCGACGCAGAGAAGCGCGCCAACAAGCTGGTGCTTCCCTGTGTGTCGCGCTGCAAAAGCGCGCGCATCACGCTGGACATTTAAGAGGACACGAAAAATGCGACTTGCCACATTCGAAACGATCCAATCCCCCGGGCGCGCTCGGGTTGGCGCTCTCCGCGCGGGCCGACTCCTTGAACTGGACGTCGGTTCCATGAAGGCGCTGCTCGGCCGCGGCCCGGAGGCCTTGCAGGAGCTGGCCGGACAGCTCGAAAGTATTCAGGCTCCAACGCACGCACTCTCGGATGTGCGCTTTCTGCCTCCGGTGCCCGATGCAGCCAAGTTCCTCTGCGTGGGCAAGAACTACCGCAGCCATCTGGAGGAGCTCAAGCGCACCGATCTCATCAAGGAACTGCCACAGGAGCCCACGGGTTTCGTGAAGCTTAACGACTGCCTTACCGGCCATGACCGTGATGTCGTACGCCCGCCCACCGTGACACATCTCGACTACGAGCCGGAGATGGTGTTTGTCATTGGCAAACCGGCCTATCAGATCAAGCCGGAAAACGCGCTTTCCTACGTTGCCGGCATCACGATTCTGAACGACCTGACCTGCCGCGATACCCAGAAGCGCGAGGTCGCTTCTGGCTCGCGGTTCTGGACCGCGAAGAACGCACCTGGCTTTGGGCCTTTGGGACCGTTCATCATCACGATGGATGAGGTTGCCGATCCCTATGACATCTGGGTTACCTGCAGCGTGAACGGCGAGCAGCGCATGCGCGTCAACACGAACGAGCAGATCTGGCGCCTGGCACGCATCATCGAGCACTTCTCCCGGCTGGTCCCGCTGGAAGTTGGCGACATGTTCTCCACGGGCGCGCCGGGTGGAGTCGCCGTCGGGAAGGCCAATGCAGAGGCTCTGTTCCTCAAGCCCGGCGACGTCGTCGAGTGCGCCTTCGAGTCGCCAGCGATGGTGCTGCGCAACCGGATCGTGGCGCCATGAGCCGGCATCGCAAGTCGGGCAGCACCTCGCGCCGCGCGTTCATTGCTGCCACGGCGGCCAGTCTGGTGGTCGCCGCTCCGTGGGCGCGCGCGCAGCAAGGCTTTCCTGGAAGAACGGTGACGCTGCTTGTCCCTTTCCCGCCGGGCGGTGGCGCCGACACGCTGTCCCGCATCCTTGCGCCGTCTCTTGGAAGGACCTGGCATCAGTCCGTCGTGGTCGACAACCGACCCGGTGCGAGCGGCAAGATCGGCGCGTCCGCCGTGGCGCGTGGGACCGCGGATGGCCATATGCTGCTGATGGCGTCGACCGGCGCGATCGACGAGAGCAATTCCGCCACGCTCGCGCCGGTGGCTCTGGTCTCCGCATCGCCATACATCGCCGTGGTGCACCCGTCCCTCGGAATCAAGAGCGTTCGCGACCTGATCGCACGTGCAAAGTCCCAGCCAGGCAAGCTCTCCTTCGGGTCGTCCGGCGAGGGCTCTGCTTCCCAGCTTACCGTGGAACTCTTCAAGCAGATGGCTGGCGTGGACATGCTGCACGTGCCGTACAAGGGCACCGGCCAAGCCGTGACGGACCTGTTGGCCGGCACCATCCAGCTCATGTTTGCACCAGGACAGGCGGTGCTTCCCCATGTTGCATCCGGAAAACTGGTGGCCATCGCCGTCACGAGTGCCCAGCGTGCCCGGGCTGCACCGGCGCTGCCGACCATCGCGGAATCGGGCGTGCCTGGATACGCGGCCTCGGGCTGGTTTGGACTTTTTGCGCCGGCTTCGACGCCTGGACCGGTTGTCAATCGAATCTCGGACGATGTGAACGCGCTCATGCAGACGCCGGAGATCATCGACGCGATGCTCAAAGTGGGGGCTGAGCCCGCTCTGGGCAAGCCGGCGCAGTTCGCCCACTTCGTACAGGAAGAGCTGGCGAAGTGGAGCCGCCTGGAGGCCCAGCTGGCAGCTAGGCAAAACCCACGTTGACAAGGTGCCGGATGTGTCCTCGAATAGATCGGCGTGCGCAGTCGGTATGCCGTCGGATGGAATAGACATCAAACGTGTGGGACACATTGGTCTACTTCCTGCTTCCGATCCTATTAATTACCCCACGAAGCTGAAGACCATGCAAATCGACTCCACGCGACGCGCGCTCGTCGCCTTCGCCGCTACGCTTCCGTTCGGCCTCGTGCATGCGCAGGACGACGGCATGCTTCGCTTCGTTGTGCCGTTCGCCGCCGGCTCGACGATCGACGCGATTGCACGCCTGTTCGCGAACAAGCTTCCGGAAGTCTCCAACAGGTACAAGGTCGTCGTTGTCGACAATCGCGTCGGCGCCGCCGGGATCATCGGCACTTCCTTCGTCGCCAAGGCCAAGCCCGATGGCCGAACCATCCTCATTCAGGCGAACGGCCTCACCACGACTCCGTCAGTGCGGGACGACCTGCCATATGACCTGCAGAAGGACCTGACGCCCATCACCCTCATCGGTGTTGCGCCTTATGCACTGGTCGTGCCGGGCAACTCGCCCGCGAAGTCGCTGACGGACCTCTTCGACCAGGCCCGCCAGGCGAAGCAACCCGTCACCTTCGGTACCAGCGGGTCGGGCAGTCAGAGCGAGTTCGTCATCGCGCAAGTGGCCAAGACCGCCAAGGTCGAGTTTCTCAAGGTGCCCTTCAAGGGGCAGGCAGACATCATGCTCGCAGTGATGGGTGGGACGGTCCAGTTGGCAATGATCAACATGCCCTCGGCGGTCAAGCAGGCCCACGATGGCAAGGTGCGGATCCTCGCCACGATGACAGACCGCCGCACCGCAGCGACACCGGATGTACCCACGCTCGCCGAGGCTGGCGTGCCGGGCATCAACGAGGGTGCCTGGTATGGCTTGATGACCGCCGCTGGGACGCCTCAGGCCATCGTGGAGGCCATGACGAAAGACTTCCAGGCGGTGCTCGCCCTGCCGGATGTCCGCAACCGGCTGGCTGACCTGGGGATTGACGTCGTGGGCAATACGCCCGCGCAATTCAACGAACGGCTAAGTGCCGAACTCGTGCGCTACAAGCGAATCGCAAAAGAAGAGAACATGAAGGCCGATTGAATCGGCAGATATTCGGAGACCTTTCCATGAGTATGTCCACCGCTACCCGAAACACCCAGAAGATCGCCGTCGTCGACCTGACCGACCTGCGCAGCAACGATCCGGTCGTGCGTCGCCGACTTGGAGAGGAAGTGGCGCGTGCCTGCAGCGAGGTTGGCTTCTTCTACATCGTCAACCACGGCATTCCCGAGGTGCAGATGGCGCGCATGTTCGAGCTTGCCGAAGAGTTCTTTCGCTTGCCCCAGCAGCAAAAGCTCGAGCTTTCGATGGCAAACAACAATGCCTATCGGGGCTACCTCCCGATGAAGACCACGGGCGGCGACCCCGCGATGAAGGGCCTGCTTCTGGAGAGCTTTCATGTGTGGCAATCCGGCTCGCCCGGGGACGGACAGGATGCTGCCGTAGTGCAAAACCCTTGGCCCGTATCCATGCCGTCGATGCAGGAAGAAGTGCTGGACTACTGCGCGCGCGTGAGCGACCTCGCTCGAGGTCTGCTTCGCGTGGCTGCGTTGGGCATCGGCCTTCCGGAGGACACGTTCCTGCGCTACTTCGACGATCCCCTGTCGCTGCTGCGCCTGATTCACTACCCCCCGCAGGAGCCGTCCGAGGCCGAGGGCCGCTTCGGCACGAGGCCGCACACGGACAACTGCGCGTTCACGATCCTCGCGCAGGACGAGACCGGCGGCCTGGAGATTCTTGGCGAAGGGGGTGAATGGTTGGGCGTGCCACCACTCGAAGGAAGCTATGTCATCAACCTCGGCGAGGTCATGAAGATCTGGACCGGGGGAATGTTCATGGCGACTCCACATCGCGTCATCAACCGGTCTGGTCGGGAGCGCTTTTCGATTCCGTTCTTCATGAATCCAACGCGTGACGCGGTGATTCGTCCAATTCTCGAGCGGGCCGCCTCAGGCAAGGCAGAGCCGGTGTTCCATACGACCGTCGGCATCGAGGAAGGCCTGACAAGTGAGGAGATCCTCATGCGGCTCTACAGGCGCATCTGGCCTTCGCGGGCGGGGCAGTTGGTCAGTTGAGCGCCGCGAGGCCGCTGGTCATTGCCACGCGCGGAAGTCCGCTTGCGCTGTGGCAGGCCGAGGAGGTGCGCCGGCGCCTGGAGCGCCTAGGGCATGCGGCACGCCTGGAGCGAATCGTGACGAGCGGCGATCGCATCCTTGATCGGACCCTTGACAAGATCGGCGGCAAAGGGCTTTTCACCAAGGAGATCGAGATCGCGTTGGCCGAGGGGCGTGCCGATCTCGCGGTGCACTCCCTCAAGGATGTGCCGATGGCGATGCCGGACGGATGGACGCTCGCGGCGGTCCTCGAACGCGGCGACCCCCGCGACGCCCTAGTCTCCGCGAGTGGCGCAGCGCTTGAGGCGCTGCGGCCAAATGCCCGAGTAGGCACATCGAGCCTGCGGCGCGCCATGTTGCTTGGGCGACTGCGGCCCGATCTGGAGATCACCTTTCTTCGAGGAAATATCGACGGCCGTCTCGCCAAACTGGATCGGGGCGACTTCGATGCGGTAGTCCTGGCCTTGGCGGGACTGCGCCGCTTGGGACTCGAAAGCCGGGTGACCGAGATCTTTCAGACCGATCGGATGCTGCCCGCTGTCGGTCAAGGTGCAATCGGTATCGAGATCGCCACCGATCGAACCGACATTGCACAGAGGCTCGCGCCGCTGGTCCATGTTGAGACGACGCAATGCGTCACAGCGGAAAGGACCGTGGGCCACGAGATGCGCGCCGGTTGCTCGCAACCCTTTGCTGCTCACGCATGGCGTGAAGATGGATGGCTGACGCTCCGGGCCATTTCGGGTGAGCCAGGCTGCGCCACTCCTGTGCAGGGTCAGGCTAGCGCAAGACTGGCGCTCACCGACCTACAGGGAGCGGTGGCCTTGGGTCGCGAAGTGGCTCGACAACTGCACGCCGCTGCTATCTCGTCGGCGCCCTGAGGTTGCAGAAAGTGCCTAGCGCCAGTGCACGACGCCCGAAATGTCGGGGCGTGGCCGCTTGAACAACTCGCGGGTAGTGTCCCGGTAACCGACCTGAAGCACGCCAATCACGCGGCCCGAGACGATGCCGGCGGCTCTCTCCACCTCCCTTGAGACCTGAAGGGGGGACGAACTCAGCGCCGACGCGAGATGCATGGAGGTCAATGCCAGCATCAGGTTCTGGGTGGCCGCCGCTGAGGCGAACTCCTCCTCCAGCGGGCGGACCCTGGGGTGCCGGACGTCGGGGACGCAGCCGATCACGACCGTGACTGGTGCATCGAATGCGCGGGATCGTGCCCGCAAAGGATGCCATCCCATACGCATTGCCGCCTTCTCGTAAGCTGCTGCGAGCTCGTTGCGCGCGCTGCCGGCGAAGACCGTGAAGCGCCAGGGCCGCGTGTTGAAGTGACTTGGGGCGAAGACCGCCAGCTCCAGGGCTTGTTCCAGCAGATGCCTTGGCACGTCTCGGTCTTCAAAGAAATAGACGGTGCGGCGGCGGCGGACGATGTCCTCGAAAGTGGAGGGCAGCGTGGTCGAGTGGACAGCTTCGTCGGCGGCAATGTTCATCGGATGCTCCTGATATGGCGTAAAAAAGTACCGTAATGGTATACCAAATAACTTGAAAGAATGGCCCTTCGATGAGTTGACGATGCCATATATGTAGCCCACAATGGCATACCAAATAAACGAAGCGAGGGCCGCGCCACAGGGTGCCCGAAAAATGCAAGCGTGTGCCCGCACGAGACTGGATCACCTCAACACTGGAGTAACCATGGAAGTTCTAAAGGAAGCAATTCGTGATGCGAGTGCCTGGAAGGGCAGTGACTTTCGCTCGAAGGAGGACATCACGCTGCATTTCGAGACCGAACATCTCGATGAGATCGATGCAACTCTCAAGACGGCGCGAGATGCCGGTCTGGGGTTGGACACGCTGGAGCGCCGGCACTTCGAGTTGCCCCGCACAACCGCATTCCTTCAAGACGCACGTGAGGAGCTTCGAAGCGGGCGAGGTATCGCGATCCTGCGCGGCATTGATGCCAGCCGCTACAGCGTGCCTGAACTGGAGATGATCTATTGGGGCATCGGCACGCACTTCGGCGTGGGTGTTTCCCAAAGCGTGCTCGGCGATCGGCTAGGACACGTCAAGGACACGACAGCCACGGATCCCCATGCGCGCGCATACCGCAACAAGCAGGAGCTGACTCCGCACACGGACACCTCCGACATCGTCGGCCTCATGTGCGTGCGCACTGCGCGTCACGGTGGGGTGTCCATTGCGTCTAGCGTGGCTGCGGTGCATAACGTGCTCCTGGAGCGATTTCCTCAGTATCTCGAGCCGCTGTACGAAGGCTTCCCGTACCACCGTCGCGGCGAGAACCTGCCGGGCGAGGCGCCGATCACTCCGCACCGCATTCCCGTCTTCTCCTACGTGCAGGGGCAACTGAGCACGCGATACGCGCGCTCGTACATCGAAACTGCCGCGCGGGAAAGCGGCAAGCCGTTGAATCAACTACAGATCGATGCACTGAACTGCCTCGAGCAGTTGACGTATGAAGTCGCTTTTGAATTCCAGCTGGACCCGGGCGAGATCTATCTGCTGAACAACTACGCGGTATTGCATGCGCGCACGGCGTTCGAGAACTGGCCCGAACCTGAGCGCGCGCGGCTCTTGCTGCGACTGTGGTTGACCGCTGACGACTGGCGACATCTCGATCCACGTATCGAAGCAACGCGTGGCGGAATTTCGGCGCAGGCAGGAAAGCTGCCTTCGTTCGAACGCGCCTTCGGTTCGGGCCGGATCGCGACCCAGTCCAAGTAAGGATTCGCGTGCCCCGATCCCAAGTTAAAAGAAGGAGTTCCCCATGAGAGTGAAACGCGTCTTCAGCGTCTTGGTTGCACTCGTTGTGGCCTTGGGCGCACCCGTCGGCGCCGTCGCCCAGACCTATCCCAGCAAGCCAGTGACGATGATCAATCCCTTCGCAGCGGGCGGCTCGCTCGACATCATGGCGCGCCTGCTGGCCGAGCAGCTCTCGCAACAATTGGGTCAGCCGGTGCTGGTGGAGAACCGGCCTGGTGCCGGAAGCGCCATCGGTACCGCTGTGGTCGCGCACGCGCGCCCCGACGGATACACCTTGCTGATCACTGCAGGCAACATCGTGTCGGCACAAGCGCTGGGAGCGCCGGTCAACTATGACTGGAGAAAGGACTTCGTTCCGATCACGTTGCTTGGAACGATCGCGCAGGTCGTCGCGGTGCCGGAAAACTCACCTGCCAAGAGTATGAAGGATCTGGTAACTCTAGCGAGGTCTAGTCCTGGCGGGTACAGCATTGGCTCACTGGGCGTGGGCAGCGGCGGGCACATCAATGGCAAGCGGCTGGAGCAAGTCACGGGGATCACGCTCACGGACATTCCGTTCAAGGGAATGGCGGAAACGATGACCGCGCTCGCCGGCGGACACATCCAGCTCGCCTTTGGCAATCTGCCGGAAGTGCTGACGTATCAGCGCGGCGGCCGTATTCGACCCATTGCGGTGGCGATGCCTACGCGGTCGGAACTGGCCCCGGACCTTCCGACCCTGGCTGAGGCGGGCTACCCCAGCGTGGCCATTGTTCCTTGGTATGGTGTGCTCGCGCCTGCCGGTACTGCGCCGGATGTACTGGCGAAGCTGCAGAAGGCTTTTGTGGCAGCCTTGGGAAATCCAGCCCTCGCTGCACGCCTGAAGGAGATGGCTATCACGCCGGTCGGGAGTTCGCCTGAAGCGTTCCGGCAGCAGCTCGAGTCCGATCATGCGATGTATGTCAGTATCGGCAAGGAGATGGGTATCAGCTTGAAGTAGGAGAGTGCTATGTGTCGCGCGAAGGAATGAGCTTGGGCTATCCGACGGGAATCGGGTTCCAGGCTGATAAAGGGCACCCCGCCGCTTTGGATTGAGCTGCCGAATAGCCGCAGTGCAGCGAGACCGGCCGAAGAGGAGGACAGGGTGGATGGGCGGGTCAGTGCCCTTTCCGGTCGGGGCAAGCGTAAAGAGAACGACTGGTTACTGACATCAAGTGATCCCATCAAGCTGGTAGTTTTTTGCGCCTGCACACGCTGCGCATCGATGCCCGAGAGTGGCTCGAAGAATCCATCCGTGGCAATCGACAATGCGATCGGGCGCCCCTTGTCGACACGGACTCACTGCAGAGCGGTGCTCTCGGACTTCCCTGTGCCGCGGCCGTCTAGTAGGTCGAGGATTGTGGGAATTGCAGCCCGCGCCATCGTGTATCCGGCGAGGATCGCATCGTCGCGTTGCGTGATGCTCTTCATGTCCTTCACGCTAATGCTGGGCGCGATGACAACATCCGCTTCAGCCGTCTCGGCGTGACTCACCAGACAGGTCTGCGTTTGGGCCACCTTGGTGAGCGTTGTGAGGAACGACATTCCGGATGCACGCGGGCTATTGCAGTAGATGTCCACGCCAATCACCACGTCAGCGCCCAGCGCCCGCGCGAAGCGCACTGGAACCAGACTCGAGATTCCGCCATCGACGAGCGGACCATGCGGCGAATCCACCGGCTGCATGGCGCCTGGCACAGCCGCCGACGCGCGCACGGCCATTCCTGCGTCGCCGCCGTCGAGGAGAAGGGGCTCACCGCTATCGATGGCCGCGGCCACCGCTCCGAAGCGGCGTGGCATCGATTCGATAGGCCGCGTCATCGATGAGACCCATCGGGTCAGGGCATCGCCACGCATGAAGGAGGCTGAGCTGATGTGCCAGTCCGTCAGGCTTGCTACATCGAGGTTTTCTGCCAGATTCCTGATCTCCGCCGGGCTCTTGCCGCTGGAATACAGTGCGCCGATGACAGCACCTACGGAAGTGCCCGCCACGACCTCGATGTCGATCCCGGCTTCGTCGAGCGCCTGAAGTACGCCAACGTGGGCATAGCCGCGCAACCCGCCGCCGCCCAGCGCAAGGCCCACCACCGGGCGGGAAGAAGGCGCCTTGGCCTTGCGCAGAGTATCTCCGCGCACTTCCTCCAGCGTACGTACCGAAGCTGCTTCGGCGGCCTTCGTCTCATGAAGCGAACCGCATCCCGCAATCAATGCGGCCGCCAAGGCGACGACCGAGCACGCGAATCCGTTGGGTAGCTTCATTTGCGTTTCGGCGAGGCATCAAGCCTTCGCGCGAAGCATCGACCGCATAGCGGCAAGGAACTGCTCATCCGTGCTGTTCCAGCGCGCGTTGGCAAGGTGGTCGCTGTCCGGGCCGGCGGGGAAGCGCAGTCTTTCCGTCTCGTCGGTTGCCGCGGCGAAGACCGCTGCCGCGACCTGGTCCGCGACAGTCACGGCGCCCGGGCTTTCGAACTGCGCCAGCAGTTGTCCGGCATAGGCCTGGTAAGGCGCGGAGACGAGCCCGTTCATGCGTTCCATGCCGTTGGCGGAGAACGCCGTTCCCGGACCGTAGCCCGGCTCGACGAGCCGCACACGGATGCCCAGCGAGTCGAGCTCGAAGAACAGTGATTCGGTGAAGCCTTCGATGGCCCACTTGCTCGCGGCGTACGGCGCGACCATCGGCATGCCTGCGAAACAGACGCTGGAGGTCACATTGATGATCGTGCCCTCGCCGCGCTCGCGCATGTGCGGAATGACGGCCTGCGTCATCGCCATCGTCCCGAAGGTGTTCGTCTCGAAGATCTCGCGGATGGTCTTCCTGGGCGTGACCTCGAAAGCCGAGAGCAGGCCGATGCCGGCGTTGTTCACCAGCACGTCGATCTTGCCGAAGGCGGCAATGCTGTGGCGGATGGCGTGGTCGATGCTGGCATCGTCGGTCACGTCGAGCTGGACCACGCGCAGGCGGTCGTGTCCGGACATGCCGGGATCGGGCTGGCGCATCGTGGCGATGACCTTCCACCCCTGCTCCAGGAAGTGCTCCGCAGTTGCCTTGCCATAGCCCGAAGAGCAGCCTGTGATCAGTACGGTTTTCATGTTCGATCCTTCAAGGAGATAAATGGACAGTCGATGGAAGGGACCGATGCTAGGAGGCTTGACCAAGACGATCAATGGCGTTTAGTCTTTCAATCATGCGAGATCGTCTAAACGCTGACCCATTGGCCGCCATCGTTGCCTTGCTCCGTCCACAGACCGTCCTGTCGAAGTTCGTCAGCGGTTCGGGCAGTTGGGCTGTGCAGTACCCCAACTATGGCCAGCCCAGTTTTGCCCTCATGCTGGAGGGCTCCTGCTGGCTCGCCCTCGAATCCAACGAACCCTTCCTGATGGAGCCCGGCGACTACGTGCTTATGCCGGCCACGCCCGGCTTCCGGATGGGGAGCGACCTCGAGGCGCTGGAGCGGCCCACCATGCGCATCGCCGAGGCCACCCCGGCCCGCGAGGTCCGGCACGGCATCCAGGAAGACGAGGCGGCCGTGCGAATGCTGGGCGGGTACTTCGTCTTCGACCCGACGAACGCACCGCTGCTGGTTGGCCTGCTGCCGGCCGTGGTCCACATCAAGGCCGACGATCCCGGCGCGGAGCGACTGACGTGGATCGCCCGCGCCATCGGCGAAGAGAGCTCGACGCAACGGGCGGGCGGCGACGCCATCCTGACGCGGCTCGTCGAGGTCATGCTGATCGAGGCCTTGCGCTGGCGCCCGGTGCACGAGGACGCTGCCGCCCCGCTCGGCGGTCTTCTCGCGGGACTGGCAGATGTCCGCATGGCGAAGGCGCTTCGGCTCATCCACGAGGACGTGGCGCGCCGCTGGACGATCGAGGGCCTCGCGGACGAGCTGGGCATGTCGCGCGCCGCATTTGCCGCCCGCTTCATGCAGGTGATGGGCGTGCCGCCCATGGAATACGTCTTGCGTTGGCGCATGGCCCTGGCGAAGGACATGCTGTGGCACGACGGTCTCTCGCTCGGGGAAGTCGCGCATGGCATCGGCTACCAGTCGGCGAGCGCCTTCAGCGCGGCCTTCAGCCGATCGGTGGGCGTCTCGCCGAGCGCGTTTGCGCGCGCAGGGCGCGTCGATGCCTTGCCGACGACCCAGAACCAGACCGGAGCTTGACCCATGAACGAACGCATCAATGCCAGACCGATCTCCACGATCAACCTGAGTCGAAAGCTCAAGCTGAGCCAGATGATGGTGTTCGCGCGGGTGCTCGACACCGGATCGTTCATTCGCGCCGCCAATGAGCTTGGATTGACGCAGCCCGCCATCTCGAAGGCCATCTTCGAACTCGAGTCGTTCTTCGATGAAGAACTGTTCAACCGATCGAACCGCGGCGTCACACCCACCGAGTTCGGACTCATGCTCGGCCGCCGCGTGCGATCGCTGATCGCGGAGCTTCGCTTCATGACCGACGAGGTCCACGCATTCCGCAAAGGCGACACGGGGCACCTCATCGTCGGAACGCTGATCGCGGCTTCGGCCGTCCTGCTTCCGAGAGCGATTGCGCAATTGCAGGACGAGGCACCCGGCGTGCTCGTCACGATCCAGGAGGGGACTGCGGCGCAGCTGTTTCCAAAGCTCATGACGGGCGAGATCGACATCGTCGTCGGGCGCCTGCCCGAGCGGGATTCGCAGCTCTACACCTCGCTTCCGATCAGGCATGAGGAGCTCTACGGCGAAGAGTTCAGCGTGGTCTGCGGTACGGACCACCCGCTTGCCGGACGAGAGGATGTGGCCGTCGCCGAGCTCGCGGACGCCGCATGGATCTTCCCCTTGCCGGAGTCCCCCGCCCGGATGGCGGCCGAGAAGATGTTCCACGACGCGGGCATCCCGGTGCCAATACCGAGGGTCGAGTCGCTGTCCCTGCTCGCCAACCTGGGGCTGATGCTTCACAGCGACCTGCTTTCATTCATGCCGCGTGCCGCAGCGGTTCAATTGATGAGGGTCGGCAGCCTGTCGATTCTTTCGATGCCCGCGATGCACAACGCGGGGCGCGTCGGGTTCTCGATCAGGGCGGACAAGGATCTTGCGCCGTCCTGCAAGCGATTCCTGATGTGCCTCAGGCGGGCCGCCGTCGACCTGACCCAGGTTTCGGAGTGACGCGCCGACTTCGCACGGCTACTCCCTCGGTGCGCCGACCGAAGGCAGGAAGGTTGGAACCCGCAGTTGAACGCGATCGGTGGTTCGCACGTAGTTGGGGCCGCCCAGCCGCCCGTAAGGGGCAAATCGGTCGACGTGAACGCGCATGCGGTCTTCGTCGAGCAGTTCGTCCCTGAAGGCCATCGAAACGATCTCCCCGAAGACCAGCGTCCGGTGCTCCGAGAACTCGATGGTCCTGAAAAGCTCGCACTCCCAGGAGATCGGTGCCTCTGCGATCCTCGGTACCCGTACGATCTTGCTGGGTGCGAGGTCCAGGCCGACGGCCTGCGGCTCCGACACGCGCGCGGGGTAGTCGGTGGCGCAACGGGCCATGCGCTCCGCGATCGACTCGTCCACCATGTTCACGACGAACTCTTTCCGGTCGAGGATGTTGATCAGCGTGTCCTTCCTCTCGCGTGGCCGATGGCTTTCTTCTCCGTACCGGTCGATCGCGATGACGAACAGCGGCGGCTCTTCTCCCATGTAGTTGAATGCGCTGAAGGGGGCGGCATTGCACAGGCCGTCTGCGCCGAGCGAGGTCACCAGGGCGATCGGACGCGGCCCGATGCTGCCCGTGATGAGCCAGTACTTCTGCATGTTGCCGAGGTGCGCCATCGAGACGTGCTTCATCGTTCACACCCCGATGTAGCGCTGCCAGAGCTGCGGGTCGGACGAAAGCTGCCCGGAGGAGCCTTGCCACGCGACCTGCCCGCGTTCCACGATCGTGTGCCGGTCCGCGATCTTGACGAGCCTGTCGACGTACTTGTCGATCACCAGCACGGTCTGCCCGGCAGCCCTCAGGAGTTCGAGGCAGCGCCAGATCTCTTCGCGAATGAGCGGAGCCAGGCCTTCGGTCGCCTCGTCGAGTATGAGCAGGCGCGGATTGGTCATCAGCGCGCGCCCGATCGCGAGCATCTGCTGCTCGCCACCGGAGAGCTGGTTGCCCATGTTCTTCTCGCGCTCTCGCAAGCGGGGAAAGATCGCGTAGATCCGGTCGAGCGTCCATCGATCGCCGTCTGCGCCACGGCCCCATGACTTGGCGCCGGCGCGCGCGAATGCGACTAGGTTCTCCCTGACCGAGAGATTGGGGAAGATCTGCCGCCCCTCGGGCACGAGCGCGATGCCGAGCCGGCCCACCTTGTCCGCGGACAGTTTGTCGATGCGCTCGCCGAGGAAGCGGACCGCGCCGCCACGGCAAGGCGTGAGGCCGAAGATGCTGCGCACCGTGGTCGTCTTGCCCATGCCGTTGCGCCCGAGCAGCGTGTGCATCTCGCCGGCCTCGATGTCGAGTGACACACCGAACAGCACCTGGCTGTCGCCGTAGAAGGTCTGCAGCGCTTCCACTTCGAGAATGCTGTTGCTCATGCCGTGGCCTCCTCGCCGAGATAGGCTTTCCGAACCTCGGGGCTGACGCGAATCTCGTTGGGGGAACCCGATGCGATCACGCGTCCGTAGACGAGCACCGAGATGCGATCGGCCAACCGGAACACGGCGTCCATGTCGTGCTCGACGAGCAGCATGGTGACCTCGCCGCGCAGTGCTTCCAGCAGTGCCACCATTTCCAGCGACTCGTCGGGGCCCATTCCCGCCATCGGTTCGTCGAGCACCAGCAGCTTGGGGCTGGTGGCGAGGGCAATGCCGAGTTCGAGCTGCCGCTGTTCCCCGTGCGCGATGCTGCCCGCGAGGTCGTCGGCGCGCTTCGCCAGCCCGATCCGCTCGAGCACCGCGAGCGCTTCGTCGAAGATCTGGCGCTCGCGGCGAGCCGCGCTGAAGAAGGAATAGCTGGAGCCGCTGCGTGCCTGCACCGCCAGCGCGACGTTGTCGAGCACCGAGAAGTTCCGGAAGGTGTTGGTGATCTGGTAGGAGCGTGCCAGGCCGAGGCGCACCCGGTCGTGCATCGACATGTGCGTCACGTCGCGCCCGTCGAAGGTGATGCTGCCGGCGTTCGAGCGCAAGGTGCCCGAAATCTGGTGCAGCAAGGTCGTCTTGCCGGCGCCGTTCGGTCCGATCAACGCATGGATGTCGCCGGCCTGAACCGCGAGATTCGCATGGTCGGTCGCCACGAGGCCGCCGAAGCGCTTGACCAGGTTCTGGATCTTGAGCATGGTGTGTTCCTCCAGTTCAATCGTGCTGACGTCGCGACAGAAGGCTCGCGATGCCGTTGCGCGAGAAGATGACGATGCCGAGCAGAAGCACTCCGAGCGGCAGTTGCCAGTAGATCGTGTAGGTCGCGAGGATCTCTTCAAGAAGCAGCAGGATGAACGCGCCGAGGATGCCGCCGTACACGTAGCCCACGCCGCCGACGATCACCATCACCATCAACGCGCCCGATTGCGTCCAGAACATGAGGCTCGGGCTCACCATGCCGTTCTGGTTGGCGATCAACGCGCCACCGAGGCCGGCGATCGCGCCTGCGATCACGAAGGCGATGAGCTTGTAGCGAAAGACCGGGAAGCCGATCGCTTCGGTGCGCTGCTCGTTCTCCTTGGTCGCCTGCAGCACACGGCCGAAGCGTGAGTTGACGAGGGATTGCACGAAGGCCAGCACCGTCAGCAGCAGGGCCAGCACCACGTAGTAGAAGACCGTGTCCTGCGAAAGGTCGAGCCCCGAGGTCATCGACGATCGCTGGCTGATGGGCAGCCCATCGTCGCCACCGTAGTCCGCCAGCGAGACGAACATGTAGTGAAGCATCTGGGCGAACGCCAGCGTGATCATGATGAAGTAGACGCCATGCGTGCGAAGGCTGATCGCCCCGATGATGGCTGCCGCCAGTGCGGCGACGAGCATGGCCAGCGGCCAGGCGAGCCATGCTGCATGGAACCCGTGGTGAGCGAGGATCCCCACCGCGTAGCCTCCCAGGCCGAAGAAGGCCGCATGCCCGAAGCACACCATCCCGCCGAATCCGATGAGAAGGTTGAGGCTCGTCGCGACGATGCCGAAGATCATGATGCGGGTGAGCACGCCGACGTAGAACTCATGGTCGAGCGCCGATGCCGCGAAGGGCATGACGACCGCGAGAAGCAGCAGCCCTGCGGCCAGCGGAATGCGGACGGATTGATGAAGCGTCATGGTGTCATCCCCTGGCAGGAAAGAGGCCGCGTGGCTTGAAGAAGAGCACGGCAGCCATCAGCACGTAGATCAGCATGGACGCCGCCGTGGGGCCGAGGCCCGATGCCACCGTGGGCGAGAAGAAGACGCCGAACAGGGCGGGCAGGGCGGTGCGCCCGACGGTGTCGACCAGCCCCACCAGCAGGGCGCCGACGAGCGCACCCCGGATCGAGCCGATGCCGCCGATCACGACCACCACGAACGCGAGGATCAGGATGCTTTCGCCCATACCCACCTGCACGGCCAGCAGCGGACCGAGCATGGCGCCGGCCAGGCCGCAGAGCAGCGCGCCGAACCCGAAGACATAGGTGAAGAGTCGCCTGATGTCCACGCCCATCGCGGTCGCCATCTCGCGGTTGGATGCACCGGCGCGCACCCACATGCCCATCCGGGTGCGCGCGACGATCAGGTAGAGCGCGATCGCGACCACGATGCCGACGCCGATGACCAGCAGCCGGTAGGCGGGGTATGAAACGCCGCCGCCCACGGCGATCGGTCCCGAGAGCGCCTCGGGAATGTTCAGCTTGATCGGTTGCGCACCCCACACCAGCCGTACGACTTCGTTGCTCACGAGAATGAGCGCGAAGGTCGCGAGAACCTGCGACAGGTGGTCGCGTCGGTAGAGAGTTCGCAGCACGGAGACCTCGAGCAGCATGCCGATCGCGGCCGTGGACAGCAGCGCGACGGGAACGGCGACCAGGAAGGAGCCCGTTGCATTGACGAGGGTCGCCGTGAGGTACGCGCCGAACATGTACAGCGATCCGTGCGCGAGGTTGATCATGTCCATGATGCCGAACACCAGCGTCAGCCCGGCGGCCAGCAGGAACAGCATCAGGCCGAACTGGAGTCCGTTGAGCGAGGATTCGTACAGTGCGCTCATGGTGCGTCGCTCCTGCGGGCGCTCGCCACGAGCTGGGTCATCAGCTGAACCGTCAGCTTCTCCGAGAGGGCGTTGGTCAGCCTTCCGGATTCGTCGAAGGCATGCTGTGCACCTGCCACCAGGACCTCGTCCGCCAACACGTGCGCGCCCATCTTGCTCAGGATGCCGCGCAGATGGGCCACCGAACGCACGCCGCCGAAGGGCCCGGGCGATGCGGCCACCAGGCCCACCGTCTTGCCCCGAAAGAGCGTGAGGCCGTCGAGGCCGTCCGCCGGGCGCGAGGCCCAGTCGAGCACGTTCTTCAGCAGGGCGGTGACCGATCCGTTGTGCTCCGGCGATGCCACCAGGAATGCCTGGTGCTCGCCGAGGAGCGCGCGAAACCGGATCGCAGCCTCGGGCAATCCGTTCGTTGCTTCGTCGTCGCCGTCGTAGATCGGCATGGGGAAGTCCCGCAGGTCGACCAGCGTCACGTCGGCGCCCATGGTGCGCCCGTGCTCGGCTGCTACCGCCGCGAGTTGCCTGTTGAAAGAGCCGGTGCGCGAACTGCCGGCAAACGCGAGGATCCTGGGTTTCATGATTCGTTTCCCGCTGCCGGTCAGAGCGGCTTCATCTTGCATTCGCCGGCGTAGCTGTCGGTGTGCGAATCGATGATTCGCGAGACGGTCTTGTTGGTGACGACACCGTTGGCATCCTTCTGGATCTGGCGCAGGTAGAAGCTGTTGATCGGGAACTGGTTCGAGTTGAACTTGAAGCTTCCTCGCGCCGAGTCGAAGCGAGCCGCCGCAAGCGCCGCGTGCAGTGCCTTCTTGTCTTCGACGTTCCCCTTGACGTCGCCGACCGCGCGATCGATGAGCCGCGCGACGTCATAGCCCTGGAACGCGTACATCGAGGGCGTGCGCTTGTACTGGGCCCGGAAGGCCGCCACGAACTTCCTGTTGGCGGCGTTGTCGAGGTCCCAGGCCCAATGGGAAGAGTTGTAGAGGCCGACCATCGGATCGCCGACGGCCTGGATCGTGTCCTCGTCGGCGGAATAGCCGGGCACGAAGTAGGGCAGGTCCTTGCCCAGGCCCGATGCGTTGAACTGCTTGAGGAAGTTCGTTCCCATCGAGCCGGGGAGGAAGAAGAAGACCGCATCCGGCTTGGCTGCGCGGATCTGCGACAGCTCGGAAGCGAAATCCAGTTCGCCGAGCTTGACGTACGACTCCTGCGCGATCTTGCCCTTGAAGTAGCGCTTGAAGCCGGCGAGGTTCTCGCGACCGCCGGCGTAGTTGGGCGCGAGGATGAAGACGTTCTTGAACCCCTTCTCCGTCATGTACGTGCCCATGGCTTCGGCCTGGCCGTCGTTCTGCCACGAGAGGCCGAAGAAGTACGGGTTGCACTGTGCGCCTGCGAGGGACGCGGGGCCCGCGGCTGCACTGACGTAGAAGGTCTTGGCCGCGAAGGTCGGTGCGCCCACCGCGAGCATGACGTTGGAGTAGACGACTCCCGTCATGAAGTCCACCTTGTCGCGCTTGAGCATGCGATCGACGATCTGCTTGCCGACGTCGGGGCTTGCCTGGTCGTCGCCTTCGACGACTTCCACGGGCAGGCCGCCGATCTTCCCGTCGGTCTCCTTGAGTGCGAGGCGAAAGCCGTCCCGTATCTCGATGCCGAGCCCGGACAAGGGCCCGGAGAGCGTGCTGACAAAGCCGATCTTGATCTTGTCGGCAGCCTGTGCGCTGAAGGAAAGAGCAAGCAGGGCGGGAAGGGCGAGCGGTGCGAGCTTCATGGTGTGTTCCTGATGGACGAGTGGAGACCTGCGGAGCCGATCCGCAGCGCGTGTGAAAAAGGGTGCTGATGGATGCGCCCGGTCAGGACCGGGCGGAGGCGCAGTGCCTAGGGGGCAGGCGGGTCCGTGTATTCGATCTCGCCGCCTGGCAGGAAGAAGAGCAGCGTGACCGTGCCGCCGGTGACGGTCGGGTAGTGGCGGCTGTGGGGTGGGAAGACCCTCCAGCCCGCGCCATGCCCGCAGAACTGGCCCGTGGCGTCGACGGGGCCGATCATGTTGATCTCGCCGCGAGGGTGCCGGTGGTAGTTGCCCAGCACGTTCCGGAGCTTGCCGCTCTCCACGGTGAAGCCGTGTGTCAGTGGAGAGGCTTCCGCAATGCGGCCGCGACGATAGTCGGGGCCGGTGATCTCGCTGTAGCAGGCCCAGCCTTCGTCAATGCCGTGACGCAGGAGCTTCAGCAGCGTGGCGAATCGCTCGGTGTGTGGACCGTAGTGGTCGTTGATGCGCGATTCGAGTTCGGGGCCCAGCGGCTGGTCGCCGACGAAGGCGAGGAACTCGTACGCCGCCTGCAGCATGGCGGCCTTGTGAGGGCCCGTCGGCAATGCGGACGTCCCGTGGCTGGTGGCGCTAAGTTCGTGTGGATTCATCCTGGGCCTCTGCTTCATGACAGTTCGGCGGAAGCATAAGAGGCCATCCGTGCCGGTGGTAATGAATGTTCGGGCCGTGGATATTCCAAACGCTCATGGCAAGGCGCGCGGGGCGATGAAGCGATGCGGATCCGGTATGAAGGACGGTTATAGACGATCGCGAGAGATTGATTATCCAGAGCCGGTCTGCGTGACTAAAGTTTCTTCCAACCGCGATCCACTCCAGCCAGAGAGCGGTCACCAAGAGAACTTCACCATGCAACAGACTCTGACCCTACCTGCCTCGCTCAGCCCGACGTTGAACTATGTGAACGGCGAGTTCGTCGCCACGGACAAATGGTTCTCGAACAGATCGCCCGTCAATGGCGAGGTGATCGCGGACGTCAGCGAAGCCGATTCGGCGCTCGTCGACCAGGCGGTGCGCGCGGCACGCGCGGCACTCGATGGCCCGTGGGGCGCTTTCTCGCCCGCGGAGCGCGCCGCAATCCTGCAGCGCGTCGCCGACGGCATCGAGCGCCGCTTCGACGACTTCATCGCTGCCGAGGTCGCGGATACCGGCCGCCTGGTCGAGCAGGCGCGAAGCCTGGATGTCTACCGCGGCGTGGCCAACTTCCGTACCTTCGCCGACCTCATGAAGGTCGCCGGCGGCGAGACCTTCGAGATGCGAACCCAGGAAGGCGAGCTGCTGAACTACACCGTACGCAAGCCGCACGGCGTCATCGGCATCATCTCGCCGTGGAACCTGCCGCTGCTGCTGCTGACATGGAAGGTGGCGCCGGCCCTGGCATGCGGCAACTGCGTGGTCGTCAAGCCTTCGGAGGAGACGCCGTCCTCCGCGACCTTGCTGGCAGAGGTGATGCACGAAGCGGGCGTGCCCAAGGGCGTCTTCAATCTGCTGCATGGCTTCGGGCCAGATTCGGCGGGCGAATTCCTCACACGGCATCCCTTGGTGGACGCCATCACGTTCACCGGCGAATCGCGCACCGGCGAAGCCATCATGAAGGTGGCGGCCGAAGGCGTGCGCGAAGTGTCGTTCGAGCTTGGCGGAAAGAACGCGGCGGTCGTCTTCGCGGACGCCGACTTCGAGGCGGCCGTCAACGGTGTGTTGAAGTCGAGCTTCACGAACTCGGGGCAGGTCTGCCTGTGCTCCGAGCGCGTCTTCGTCGAACGGCCGATCTTCGGTCGGTTCGTGGCTGCCCTCAAGCAGAAGGTGGAGTCGCTCGTGATCGGGTATCCGGACGAACCCGGCGTCGGCATGGGCTCGCTGATCTCGCATGGCCATCGGCAGAAGGTGCTGTCGTACTTCGAGCTCGCCGTGCAGGAAGGTGCCACGGTGGTCACCGGCGGCGGCGTGCCCTCGTTCGGTGATGCGCGGGACAACGGTGCCTACGTGCTTCCGACCATCTGGACCGGGCTCCCGGACAGCGCGCGCTGCAATGTCGAGGAAGTCTTCGGGCCGGTGTGCCACATCTCGCCCTTCGACACGGAGGAAGAGGTGGTCCGCCGCGTCAACGACAGCAAGTACGGATTGGCCGCGAGCGTCTGGACCACGAGCCTGAAGCGCGCACACAACGTGTCGCGGCGGCTCCACGTGGGCATCGCGTGGGTCAACACGTGGTTCACACGCGACCTTCGCACGCCTTTCGGCGGTGCCAAGCTTTCGGGCCTCGGCCGCGAGGGCGGGCGGCACTCGCTCGATTTCTATTCCGAGATCAGCAACATCAGCATCCAACTCTAGGACCCCATCATGAGTGCCATCCAGAGCCAGGTCGTCGAAGGAAAAGCCAAGCCTCGCGGCCGCTTTCCGCACTTTCGCCGCGCGGGCGATTTCATCT
Source organism: Variovorax sp. Sphag1AA (assembly GCF_014192575.1). Taxonomy (GTDB): domain Bacteria; phylum Pseudomonadota; class Gammaproteobacteria; order Burkholderiales; family Burkholderiaceae_C; genus Variovorax. The sequence goes on from NZ_JACHYC010000016.1 coordinate 41,074, forward strand.
TCGTTTCCGGGACCAGTTCGCGCCGGCCGGACAACAGCTTCGAAGGCGTCGCGGTCGATGCGTTGGGGACCACGTCGCTCGACATCCGCGCGCAGACCCGCGCGGTCATCACGAACATCGAGGATGTGTTGCGAGCGGCCGGCGCGTCCTTGTCGGACGTGGTCGAGGCGTGCGCCTACCTGGTGAACATGAACGACTTCGGTGGCTACAACGAGGTCTACGGCGAGTTCTTCGACGAGAGCGGGCCGGCACGGACGACCGTGGCCGTGCACCAGCTGCCGCATCCGCATCTGCTGATCGAGATCAAGGTCGTCGCCTGGAAGCCGGTGGGCACCGACGCGAAGGTCTGAGCAACTTCCACACGAGGTCAACCATGTACAAGTACGGACACCCTCTCAACTTCCAGCGCTGGATCGACGACAACGCGCACCTGCTGAAACCGCCGGTCGGCAACCAGCAGATCTGGAAGGACAGCGATTTCCTGGTCACCGTCGTCGGCGGGCCGAACAAGCGAAGCGACTTCCATGACGATCCGATGGAGGAGTTCTTCTATCAGTTCAAGGGCAACGCGTATCTGCTAATCCTCGACCGGGGGAAGTACGACCGGGTCGACCTGAAGGAGGGCGACATGTTCCTGATGGCGCCGCATGTGCTGCACTCGCCGCAGCGGCCCGAGGTCGGGAGCGTGTGCCTGGTGGTCGAACGTCAACGTCCCCAGAACGACATCGACGCCTTTCAATGGAACTGCGCCTGCTGCGGCCATCTGGTCCAGCGGTACACGGTCCAGCTCAGGAGCATCGTCGCGGACCTGCCTCCGACGTACGAGCGCTTCTACGCGTCATCGGAGGCGGATCGCACCTGCCCGAACTGCGGCGAGGTCCACCCTGGGCGTGATGCCGCCGCGTGGCATCACACGCTCACCAGCCACCACGCGCTCGGCTAGTCGCAGGCATGTATGAAAACACGCAAGAAGATTGACATGCATGCGCATCACTTTCCGCGGCTCACGCGGGAGGAAGCGAACTTGCTGAGTGCCCAATCGGGTCCCTGGTTGCATATCGACGCTGGCGGCGATCACGGCCAGATCATGCGGGGCAGCGAGCCGTTCCGGCCGGTCGATCGCGTGCTGTGGGACGCACACGCACGTCTCGAAGACCTGGACCGGCAAGGCGTCGAGATCCAGATCAGTTGCGCAACGCCCATCATGTTCGGCTACAGCGCCGAACCCAATGTGGCTGCCGACTGGTGCGCGCGGATGAACGACCATGCGCTGACGTTCGCCAGCGCCGACCCCTCGCGGCTCAAGGTGCTCGCGCAGGTGCCCCTGCAGGACCTCGACCTAGCGTGCATCGAGGCGACACGCGCCACGCGCGCCGGACACGTCGGCGTCCAGATCGGGAACCACCTGGGCCATCGGGACATGGACGACGAACGGCTGGTGGCGTTCCTCACGCACTGCGCGCAGGAAGGCATCGCTGTCCTGGTCCATCCGTGGGACATGATGGGCGAAGGCCGCATGAAGAAGTGGATGCTGCCCTGGCTGGTCGCGATGCCGGCCGAGACGCAACTGGGCATGCTCTCGCTGATCCTGTCGGGTGCGTTTGAGCGCATTCCGAAGTCCTTGAAGATCTGCTTTGCCCATGGCGGCGGTGCATTCGCGTTCCTGCTCGGCAGGGTCGACAACGCGTGGAAGCACCGCGACATCGTTCGGGAGAACTGCCCGAACCTGCCGTCTTCCTACGTCGACCGCTTCCATGTCGACAGCGCGGTCTTCGAGCAGCGCTCCTTGCGCTTGCTGACGGAAGTGCACGGTACGAACCGCATCCTGCTCGGCTCCGACTACCCGTTCCCGCTGGGCGAGGCCCGTATCGGAACGCTGATCGAAGAGGCCGACTTCCTTTCCGAAGCAGATCGTTCCCGCATGCTCGCCGGCAACGCAGAAGAGTTCTTCTCGCTGTCCGATGCGTACGTGGAAGCGTGAATGCCGCCATCCCAGAGAGACCACAAGTGACGACTGACCAACTAGCCACAGCCGCCCGTTCGCTGCGCGATGCCGCCGCGTCCGGGCAATATCTACCGCCGTTGCGCGAGACCTATCCGACGCTGGACGCGAAGTCCGCCTACGAGATTCAGCGCATCAACACCGAGCATCGTGTCGCCAGCGGGCGGCGCATCGTCGGCCGCAAGATCGGATTGACCGCGCGCGCCGTGCAAACCCAGTTGGGCGTGAACCAGCCGGATTTCGGCGTCCTGTTCGACGACATGGGCTACGGCGACGGGGAGCCCGTGCCGTTGCTCGCGCTGCAGCAGCCGAAGATCGAGGCGGAAGTCGCTTTCGTGCTCGGCCGTGACCTGGACATGCCCTCGCCGTCCCAGGTCGATGTGATGCGTGCGATCGACCATGCATTGCCCGCGCTGGAAATCGTGGGCAGCCGCATTGCCAACTGGAGCATCAAGTTCGTCGACACCGTCGCGGACAACGCTTCGTCGAGCGCCTACGTGCTCGGCAGCACGCCCCGGCGTCTATCGGATTTCGACCTGCGGCTGTGTGGCATGGTGATGACCCGTCGTGGCGAACCTGTCTCCGTGGGCGCTGGTGCAGCCTGCCTTGGCAACCCGATCAACGCCGTGGTCTGGCTTGCACGGACCATGGCGGCGCTTGGCGAACCGCTGCGCGCCGGGGACCTGGTGCTGTCCGGCGCGCTGGGGCCCATGGTTCCGGTACTGCCTGGCGATGTCTTCGAGACACGCATCCACGGGCTCGGCGGGATCAAGGCCGTCTTCGAAGCGGCAAGCAACACCAAGGAGCAAGCATGAGCCGCATCCAGAACGTGGCGGAACTGCTGGACGACGCGGCACGTGCCGCCGGGTCGGTGTTCCAGATAGATCCTGATGGCCGGCTGTCGGTCGCCGATGCCTATGCAATCCAGGCCGCGTCGATCGAGCGTCGCGTGCAACGCGGCGAGCGACGCGTCGGTGTCAAGATGGGCTTCACCAGCCGCGCGAAGATGATCCAGATGGGCATCGACGATGTCATCTGGGGCCGCCTGTCGAGCGGCATGCAGGTTGAAGAAGGTTCGATGGTGAAGCGCTCCCGCTTCATCCATCCGAGGGTCGAGCCGGAGATCGCCTTTGTGTTGAAGAAGGAACTCGCCGGCGATGTCACGGCCGCGGAAGCCTTGGCCGCTGTCGAGGCGGTGGCCCCGGCGCTGGAGATCATCGATTCACGCTATCGCGACTTCAAGTTCAGCCTGACGGACGTGATCGCCGACAACGCATCTTCCAGTGGATTTATCGTCGGGGCCTGGAACGATCCGCGCCAGGACTTCAGCAACCTGGGGCTGACGATGAACATCGACGGTCGCACGGTGCAGGTCGGATCGACCGCGGCCATCCTTGGGCATCCGCTGCGCTCGCTCGTCGCCGCAGCGCGCCTGTCCGCCGCCGCCGGCGAGCCGCTCCGGGCGGGCTGGATCGTCATGGCAGGAGGTGCAACGCCCGCCGAGTGGATCGAGCCTGGCCAGTATGTCTCCATCGAGGTGGAGCGACTGGGCGTGGCCGGCTTTCATGTCGGGGAGTAGCTGCTCCCTAGCGCTCCGACCCACCCCTAAACCGAAGGAATCTTTGTGACTCAGAAACTGAAGGCCGCGATCATTGGTCCCGGTAACATCGGCACCGACCTGATGATCAAGGTCATGCGCAACAGCAAGCACCTGGAGATGGGTGCGATGGTCGGCGTGGATGCCGCGTCCGATGGCCTCGCGCGTGCAGCGCGCCTGGGCATCGCCACAACGTCCGACGGGCTGGATGGTCTGCTGAAGCTCGACGTCTTCGATGACATCGACATCGTGTTCGATGCGACCTCCGCAAACGCACACCAACGCCACAACGACGCGCTGGCGGCCCATGGTGTCCAGGTGATCGACCTGACGCCGGCGGCGATCGGACCGTACGTCATTCCCGCGATCAATCTGGATGCAGAGAACGCGAGCAACATCAACATGGTGACCTGCGGCGGGCAGGCCACCATCCCGATGGTCGCGGCCGTGTCGCAGGTCGCGAAGGTCCACTATGCCGAGATCGTCGCATCGATCTCGAGCAAGAGCGCCGGACCGGGGACGCGTGCCAACATCGACGAGTTCACCGAGACCACGAAGGCGGCCATCGAGAAGCTGGGCGGGGCCGAGCGCGGCAAGGCAATCATCGTGCTGAATCCTGCGGAACCGCCGCTGATCATGCGGGACACCGTGTTCGTCCTCTCCGAGCTGGCGGACCAGGCTGAAGTCGAGGCGAGCATCGCGAGGATGGTCGCCAAGGTCCAGGCGTACGTGCCCGGCTACCGGTTGAAGCAACGAGTGCAGTTCGACGTCGTCCCTGCGGACTGTCCGCTCAACGTGCCGAAGCTCGGGCCTCGCCATGGCCTCAAGACCTCCGTCTTCCTGGAGGTGGAGGGGGCCGCGCACTACCTACCGTCCTACGCCGGCAACCTCGACATCATGACCTCCGCCGCGCTTGCCTGCGGCGACATGATGGCCCAAAGACGCATCGCCGACGGCACCGCCCGCGGCCTCAAGGAGAAGGCATGAGCAACAACGAGCAGGGCATCGGCAAGAAGCTCTACATCAGCGACGTGACGCTGCGCGACGGCAGTCATGCGATCCGCCACCAATACAGCATCGCGCATGTCAAGGCCATCTCGGCCGCATTGGACGCGGCGGGCGTCGACAGCATCGAGGTCGCCCATGGCGATGGTCTGGAGGGTTCGAGCTTCAACTACGGCTTCGGCGCACACACGGACGTCGAATGGATCTCGGCAGTGGCCGAGACCGTCAGGACGGCAAAGGTCGCGACGCTCCTGCTGCCGGGCATCGGAACGACGCATGATCTTCGCAACGCATTCGACGCGGGAGCCCGGGTGGTTCGCGTCGCGATGCATTGCACCGAAGCCGATGTGTCCCGCCAGCATCTGGAGTACGCGCGCCATCTTGGGATGGACCCCGTCGGTTTCCTGATGATGAGCCACATGACCACGCCGCAAAAGCTGGCGGAGCAGGCGCGTCTCATGGAGAGCTACGGTGCGACCTGCGTCTATGTCGTCGATTCGGGCGGTGCGCTGGGCATGAGCGACGTGCGCGACCGATTCCGTGCGTTCAAGGACGTCCTGAAGCCAGAGACGCAGACCGGCATTCATGCGCATCACAACCTCAGCCTCGGCGTTGCCAATTCCATGGTGGCGGTGGAAGAGGGCTGCGACCGGATCGACGCGAGCCTGACCGGCATGGGCGCAGGAGCGGGCAATGCCCCGCTCGAGGTGTTCATCGCCGCGGCAGAGCGGCAGGGTTGGAATCACGGCACCAATCTCTACATGCTGATGGATGCGGCCGACGATCTTGTGCGCCCGCTCCAGGATCGGCCGGTGCGTGTCGACCGTGAAACGCTCGCGCTCGGCTACGCCGGCGTGTATTCGAGCTTCCTGCGGCATGCGGAGGCCGCGGCCGAGAAGTACGGCCTCAAGACCGTCGACATCCTCGTCGAGCTGGGCGCCCGGAAGATGGTGGGTGGGCAGGAGGACATGATCGTCGACGTAGCGCTCGACCTGCTGAAGTCCTCTTCATCAACCAACAAGCATCAACTTCCCTGACGCAAGTCCATGACCAAGCTCACCACACCTCCCGTATCGCTGCTCGATCTCTACCAGGGCGACACCATACTGCCTCTTTACTCGACCACCGTCGTCGTCGGCGGCGGCGAGGCGCGCCATGCGCGCTCCTCGGGGGTTGCACGGTCGGACGATGGAGAACTCGATCTCGTGTTGCGCCTGCCTAAGCAATTGGGTGGCAACGGAGGCGGGACCAACCCTGAACAGCTCTTTGCCGCAGGCTACGCGGCTTGCTTCCACGGCGCAATGACGTTGGTCGCCTTGAAGCGGAAAGTCCGATTGCCTGCTGATCTGGAAATCAAGGCTACTGTAACGTTCGGCCGTGATCCTGGGGACGGCTTGTTCCTAATCACCGCTGAACTCCAGGTCGCACTTCCTTCGATGAATGACGAAGAAGCCGATGAGCTCATCTCGGAAACTGAGAAGATCTGCCCTTACGCAAAGATGGCGAGTACCGGCTACCAGTCGAACATCAGGCGCATATAGGTCCGGGTGAAGTTGCTGAGCTCATCGGTAGTTCCCGTATCGGGCCATCCTCCGCTGGCGTTGACTCGGGAGAGAACGCTTGAAGGGCCGAGAGAGGGGCAAACGGCTGCCCTTCGGCAGCCGCATTGATAGGCGCGTCATGGCCCGGTATCGGCCAAGGAACTGAAGTGCTTGCGTACGTCTCGGTCGGTCATCGACGAAATACGTACGGCAAGGCTAGTTTCTTTGATGGGCAGTAAAGGCGGCTACGACGGACAGGAAGCCGCTCTCCCGTCCGATGACTGCTCAACTCAACCCAGCCGTTTCGATGATTGAGCTCTCCAATGCCGTTGTGCATCGGGTGCGGCCAGTTTGACAGGAACCACCTACTACTCCTGTCCGCCGCGAAGCGGCTGCGAACCGACCGCGCCTGACACGACGACCTACACGTCGAGCTGTTCAGCAATATCCAAAGCGTCGTCGACCTCGATGCCAAGGTACCTGACCGTGCTCTCAAGCTTGTTGTGACCCAACAAGATCTGCACCGCTCGCAGGTTCTTCGTCTTCTTGTAGATCATGGACGCCTTGGTGCGACGCATCGAGTGGGTGCCATACGCCGTCGTGTCCAGTCCGATTTCCTCTACCCAGCCATGAACGATCCTGGCGTATTGCCGGGTGCCAAGGTGAGAAGAGTCGTCAATCCGACTGGGAATACAAAGTCGTCGGGACGTAGGTGCTTGGAGCCAATCCACGCTATCAAAGAGTCGCGAGTTGTCTGGGTGATCTCGAACTGAACCGGCCTGTGAGTCTTCCGTTGCATGACCGTTACGCGATTGGCCACTCGGTCGCCATGGCAGACGTCACGCACGCGCAGCGAGACTAGGTCACAGCCCCGCAGCTTGCTGTCGAAGCCGAGGTTGAAAAGTGCCAGATCCCGGATACGTTTGCGTATCTCCAAGTGTGTTCGAATGGCCCAGACTTCTTTTGCCTTGAGCGGTGCCTTCTGGCCAATCAGCTTTCCCTTGTTCCAAGGTCCATGGGCGGAGGTGTCGTGCGATTCCATGATGCACTCCTTCTCAAAAGGATGGCAATGCCATCCTCCACCGAGGCCGCAGCCACCTGCGGCTGCTCACTGGAGCCGTCCACCATGTTGAATGCTACAGAGAGGCCCCGGGCAAGGGGCGTCGCCGCCACGTGCTCACCTTAGCTGAGCTAGGCAACGCGACGCGGTAAGCACGCTGAGGCCGGGCACAGCGGTCCGCTCACGAGCGGTGTGGCGCACAACCAGCGGCCCACGCACCTGGGGCAGCGTTGTTGGCAGTGGCATGCAGGGACGCGGCATGGGACAGGGCCGTCACTCAGACCCGGACTAGCAGCAGTGGCGCAATGAGCAGCTTCAGCGTTTCGACGACGACTTCGAGGCGTTTCGACGCGAGCGATACGGGAAGTTTGCCAGTGAGTTCGACGCTTGGCGCAGCAATCGCGCGAGCCAGAATCCCTCGATTGAAGGCAGCCCGCCGGCAGCCAGACAGGAACGCCCGCCGCGAGCGGCAACGCTTCCGAAATGGTCGGTGGACGCTCGGAAGACTCTTCCTCGTCGAAGCAGCACGGTTAAGCGGCGTTCGGAGCGCCACTCAGCCACGGATCTACGCATGATGAGCGCAGACTCAAACGCCTAGACGTGACGCGGGAGTTGGCCCAAACCCCGCGCCCATCTGCGTTTGGCCAAATGCCTTCGTACCTTTTCCGCCGAAGATCCAACGGCGGCAACCGCTTCGCGCAGTTCTCTTTCCGAACAGCCCAACGATCTCGTCCAAGTACATACGTCTTGCTCGTCGTCGAGCGTGATCCGCTGGCCCTTCAGCGGCTTGTTATCGGGAATTTCGTGCATGGTAGTGGTTCGATTCAGCTCGCGTGTGCGCCCATTGCGCACCCCGGCGCAACCCAGGAATTCGACGCGCTCAACGGCGTTTCCTTCGAGACAAGCGTGTCTTCCCGCATACTCGCAAGACCCGCTGACATTCAACTGGACGTCGCGGGGTGACGCGAAAGAAAGTCGCGTATCCAACGACGACCTTTGTCGGCGAGCACCGTTCGCGCCGAGGCATCGTCACCGACGCTCTTGGCAATCGAAAGCCGGCACATGGTGGCTCCGGCGAGCGCGATCACGGCCGTGTAGTACGGGCTTCCGTCCCGGATGACCTCCATCGTCCAATCTTCGGGCGCGCGCAACTCGGGCCGCGGTGCAGGCCCCGTTTTGTCGAGATTCAAAGTGTTTCCCTCCGCGGGCAATCGCGCCCGCATATGGACCATCGGAGCCGGCCATGAACAGCGTGTGAACATGGACTCAGCTATGAGGACATTGAGGGCTGCTGTGTTGCGCGGGCGCTGCCCGTTGCCGGCCGTCATCCAGGAGGATATTGATGTTGTGGCAGCCGCTGCCGACGTCGCGAGCATTGCATCGTTGCGGCCCTCCAGCACGTCATGCGAAGCCCCTCGGATGCACTGCGTGCCTACTTGTCGACGAAGGCACGTTCGATCACGTACTGCCCTGGCCGGCTCATGTTGCCTTCGGCACATCCGAACTTCTCGAGCACTGCCCGGGTGTCGGCGAGCATCGCCGGGCTGCCGCACAGCATGAAGCGGTCCCCCCCGCGGTCAATGGGCGCAAGGCCGAGGCGACGGCTCAGTTCGCCGCTCTCCAAAAGGCCCGGAATCCGGCCCTGCTGAACGAACGGCTCGCGTGTCACGGTGGGGTAATACAGGAGCCGGTCGATGACCGCCCCGCCGATCCATGGATCTCGCGGGAGCTCCTCGTCAATGAGTTGCCGGTACGCCAGTTCCGCGACCCGGCGGCAGCCGTGCACGAGCACGATCTTCTCGAACAGGGAGTAGACCTCTGGATCTCGCACGATGCTCATGAAGGGCGCGAGGCCAGTGCCGGTGGCCAGGAGGTAGAGCACCCGACCGGGCAGCAGGTTTTCCACCAGCAGGGTGCCCGAGGGCTTGCGTCCGACCAGCACCGTGTCGCCGCACTGCACATGCTGCAGCCGCGAGGTGAGGGCGCCGTCCGGCACCTTGATGCTCAGGAACTCGAGCGTGTCGACATAGGGCGAGCTTGCCATGCTGTAGGCGCGCAGCAGCGGCCGGCCGTCGACATCGAGCCCGATCATGGTGAACTGCCCGCTATGAAATCGAAAGCCCGCGTCGCGCGTGGTGGTGAACGAGAATAGGCGATCGGTCCAGTGATGGACCGACAGCACCTTCGCCTCGTACAAGTTGCCAGGGCTTGCGCGAGTCGCGGCGCGCGGCGCCCGAGCCACTGCTGTTGGCGTCGACTGCTGGAGATTGGCTTGCGTCATGCTTGGAGCTTCCGTCTCCCGACGCGCTTGCGCTTTGATGCTGATCAACGATGACGCAGAGTGGATCGGGTGCCGCCCGCGTCGCTTCCATACTGCACGAAGACGAAGATCACCCGTTTAAACGGATTCGGAATTGCGAGGCGCGTATCCTGATCCAGTAGCCACTCGTTCCGATCGAGCTCGATGCTCCGACCGGACTGATCAAATGGGCGCGCGACCTTGCCTGTTCGCACCCGCCTCCACGCGGGCTTGGGCAAAGGCGGTCGCGAGCCACATGGATCTCGTGCTGTCGCCCCTCGAAGAACGCGAGTTCGAGGATGGTGAGCACAAGTCACTGTGTTTCGATGATTGTGCTGCCATCCCCCAAGGGCGCGACCGGCCCCAGAGGGTGGATGAACTGCCCGTCGAAGGCACTCAGTGCGCGCACCAGGTTCCGCTAGCGGGTTTCGAACGAACGCCTTCGCACATCGCGCTGCTCGAAGACTGGTTGCGCAGCTACCAGCCTGCGGAACTCTTTGACGAGTTGGCACGCGGGTTGGCGCTCATGCGATGGGCGCCGACCCGCTGGGTCGCGAGCCAGCGTTGACAGCGCGCAATCCGCCGATATGAGCGAGGGGCATCATGAAGGCGTCGAAGATTTTGGCGGAGAGATCATGTCCCTAAGTGAAGAAATCGACCGTTTGGCTGAATTGCACGGGCGCGGCGTGCTTTCGGACGAGGAGTTCGCGCGCGCCAAGTCGCACTTGTTGGGTGCCGGGAGCCGGGCATCCGGACAATCGTGGGCGTCGGCCGTCAATGCGCTGCGCCGTAGCCGGAGCGAGCGCTGGATTGCCGGCGTGTGCGGTGGCCTGGCTCAGGCGACCGCCCTGGAGGTCTGGGTATGGCGACTCATCTTCGCCGCGCTGTTGTTCTGCGGCGGCGCGGGGCTGGTGGCGTACTTGCTGCTTTGGATCTTCGTGCCAAGCGAGTGATGATCAACCACGGCACGCCTCCCGCCAACCTTCACACTGGACCCTTTGCCAGATCGAGTGCTTGCAACGGCCCGAGCGAACACGCACTGTCGCAACCGGGCGGGACGTGCCCTTCTTTATTCGAGACGGCAACCAACGGGTGCACGGGGTCAAGGCCACGCGCCCGGCTGTGTCAGCACAGGCCCGCACGGGTCGGAGATTCGATGCGAGGATGCGCTGGCACCGATCGACGGCGGCCCGCTTCCAAGGGAGATGGTGAACGTTGCACCGTGCGGATCGTGCAGCTCTGCCTCAATGACCTGCCCCCTGCCGCCGTGCCGTTCATAACGAGGAAGTCCGGGGTTGCAAGACTAATTGATCTCTGTGGTGATTGAAGTGGTTTGAGCTGAA
>NZ_JACHYC010000017.1 GCF_014192575.1 Variovorax sp. Sphag1AA
AAAAACTCTGTCATAATCGAGGGCTCCGCAAAACACAGCGACGAGTTAGATCCTTCGGGGTGTGGCGAGTTGAGCGGAGGGAAGAAAAGAAAAATCTTCAAAAATTTTTTCTGAACTTCAAAAAATCGTGTTATAGTAGAGAGCTTCGCTGATCGCAGCAAGCAAGACGCAAAACAGAAGATGTTGAGTGTCGTGATCGTTAAAAACATACAGCCGATAAGCGTGGGCGTTTGAGGCGAATGGCCAAGTTCTTCGGAACTAAGTCTTCGGACTTTTAAACGCTCATGAGAATAGAAGTGAAGTTCACTTCAATTCCGTTTTTATGAGTTGCTCGAGAAATCGAGCGAAAACTTCAAGATCGAACTATAGAGTTTGATCCTGGCTCAGATTGAACGCTGGCGGCATGCCTTACACATGCAAGTCGAACGGCAGCGCGGGAGCAATCCTGGCGGCGAGTGGCGAACGGGTGAGTAATACATCGGAACGTGCCCAATCGTGGGGGATAACGCAGCGAAAGCTGTGCTAATACCGCATACGATCTACGGATGAAAGCAGGGGACCGCAAGGCCTTGCGCGAATGGAGCGGCCGATGGCAGATTAGGTAGTTGGTGGGGTAAAGGCTCACCAAGCCGACGATCTGTAGCTGGTCTGAGAGGACGACCAGCCACACTGGGACTGAGACACGGCCCAGACTCCTACGGGAGGCAGCAGTGGGGAATTTTGGACAATGGGCGCAAGCCTGATCCAGCCATGCCGCGTGCAGGATGAAGGCCTTCGGGTTGTAAACTGCTTTTGTACGGAACGAAAAGGTTCTTTCTAATAAAGAGAGCTCATGACGGTACCGTAAGAATAAGCACCGGCTAACTACGTGCCAGCAGCCGCGGTAATACGTAGGGTGCAAGCGTTAATCGGAATTACTGGGCGTAAAGCGTGCGCAGGCGGTGATGTAAGACAGTTGTGAAATCCCCGGGCTCAACCTGGGAACTGCATCTGTGACTGCATCGCTGGAGTGCGGCAGAGGGGGATGGAATTCCGCGTGTAGCAGTGAAATGCGTAGATATGCGGAGGAACACCGATGGCGAAGGCAATCCCCTGGGCCTGCACTGACGCTCATGCACGAAAGCGTGGGGAGCAAACAGGATTAGATACCCTGGTAGTCCACGCCCTAAACGATGTCAACTGGTTGTTGGGAATTCACTTTCTCAGTAACGAAGCTAACGCGTGAAGTTGACCGCCTGGGGAGTACGGCCGCAAGGTTGAAACTCAAAGGAATTGACGGGGACCCGCACAAGCGGTGGATGATGTGGTTTAATTCGATGCAACGCGAAAAACCTTACCCACCTTTGACATGTACGGAATTTGCCAGAGATGGCTTAGTGCTCGAAAGAGAACCGTAACACAGGTGCTGCATGGCTGTCGTCAGCTCGTGTCGTGAGATGTTGGGTTAAGTCCCGCAACGAGCGCAACCCTTGTCATTAGTTGCTACATTTAGTTGGGCACTCTAATGAGACTGCCGGTGACAAACCGGAGGAAGGTGGGGATGACGTCAAGTCCTCATGGCCCTTATAGGTGGGGCTACACACGTCATACAATGGCTGGTACAAAGGGTTGCCAACCCGCGAGGGGGAGCTAATCCCATAAAACCAGTCGTAGTCCGGATCGCAGTCTGCAACTCGACTGCGTGAAGTCGGAATCGCTAGTAATCGTGGATCAGAATGTCACGGTGAATACGTTCCCGGGTCTTGTACACACCGCCCGTCACACCATGGGAGCGGGTTCTGCCAGAAGTAGTTAGCCTAACCGCAAGGAGGGCGATTACCACGGCAGGGTTCGTGACTGGGGTGAAGTCGTAACAAGGTAGCCGTATCGGAAGGTGCGGCTGGATCACCTCCTTTCTGGAAACAAGCTGTTCAAATTGAACGCCCACACTTATCGGTTGTTGGATGAAGTCGATTCCATCGACATGGGTCTGTAGCTCAGCTGGTTAGAGCACCGTCTTGATAAGGCGGGGGTCGTTGGTTCGAGCCCAACTAGACCCACCAAATTCTTCCAATGGTTCGTTCCAATGGTCATGTGAGCCGCGGTTGCGGTTGCATGGGGCTTGGGGGATTAGCTCAGCTGGGAGAGCACCTGCTTTGCAAGCAGGGGGTCGTCGGTTCGATCCCGTCATCCTCCACCATTCCAGCAGGAATTCATCAACACCAAAGATGCTTTGCAAGAGGCATTTTTGTTGTTGATCGAGATCTCTCGATTGATCGGCTGTTCTTTAAAAATTCATAGAGTCGAATCAGCGTTGCTGGCGGAAAGAGCGTCATGGCTCACCGTGCCGCCAGCAACTTGAATTTTTGATTGCGTCAAATGAACTTCAATTTCGAGGAAACTCGAAGTCTGAAGACGGCATAACGCGCCAGGTGAAAGACCTGGTAATTCCTTGATTGACTTTGGTTTCTGTGAAGAAACGTCAAAGTTATAGGGTCAAGTGAATAAGAGCATGTGGTGGATGCCTTGGCGATGATAGGCGACGAAGGACGTGATAGCCTGCGATAAGCTTCGGGGAGCTGGCAAATTAGCTTTGATCCGGAGATTTCCGAATGGGGAAACCCACCGAAAGGTATCGCACGCTGAATACATAGGCGTGCGAGGCGAACCGGGTGAACTGAAACATCTCAGTAGCTCGAGGAAAAGACATCAACCGAGATTCCGAAAGTAGTGGCGAGCGAAATCGGAAGAGCCTGTTAGTGATAGCACAAGACTTAACAAAACAGCTTGGAAAGGCTGGCCATAGTGGGTGATAGCCCCGTATGTGAAAAGACTTGTGTGGTACTAAGCTGACGAAAAGTAGGGCGGGACACGAGAAATCCTGTCTGAATATGGGGGGACCATCCTCCAAGGCTAAATACTCATCATCGACCGATAGTGAACTAGTACCGTGAGGGAAAGGCGAAAAGAACCCCGGGAGGGGAGTGAAATAGATCCTGAAACCGCATGCTTACAAAAAGTCGGAGCCCGCAAGGGTGACGGCGTACCTTTTGTATAATGGGTCAGCGACTTACATTCAGTGGCAAGGTTAACCGAATAGGGAAGCCGTAGAGAAATCGAGTCCGAATAGGGCGTCTAGTCGCTGGGTGTAGACCCGAAACCAAGTGATCTATCCATGGCCAGGATGAAGGTGCCGTAACAGGTACTGGAGGTCCGAACCGACTAGTGTTGCAAAACTAGCGGATGAGCTGTGGATAGGGGTGAAAGGCTAAACAAACTTGGAAATAGCTGGTTCTCTCCGAAAACTATTTAGGTAGTGCCTCAAGTATTACCTTCGGGGGTAGAGCACTGTTTTGGCTAGGGGGTCATGGCGACTTACCAAACCAAGGCAAACTCCGAATACCGAAGAGTACAGCTTGGGAGACAGAGCACCGGGTGCTAACGTCCGGACTCAAGAGGGAAACAACCCAGACCGCCAGCTAAGGTCCCTAAAATTGGCTAAGTGGGAAACGAAGTGGGAAGGCTAAAACAGTCAGGATGTTGGCTTAGAAGCAGCCATCATTTAAAGAAAGCGTAATAGCTCACTGATCGAGTCGTCCTGCGCGGAAGATGTAACGGGGCTAAGCCAGTTACCGAAGCTGCGGATTTGCAATTTATTGCAAGTGGTAGGAGAGCGTTCTGTAAGCCTGTGAAGGTGTCTTGTAAAGGATGCTGGAGGTATCAGAAGTGCGAATGCTGACATGAGTAGCGTTAAAGGGGGTGAAAAGCCCCCTCGCCGTAAGCGCAAGGTTTTCTACGCAACGTTCATCGGCGTAGAGTGAGTCGGCCCCTAAGGCGAGGCAGAGATGCGTAGCTGATGGGAAACAGGTCAATATTCCTGTACCGATGTGTAGTGCGATGTGGGGACGGATCTTAATAGGTCATCCGGGTGTTGGATATCCCGGTTTAGTTGGATGTAGGCGATGGGTAGGCAAATCCGCCCGTCATATACCGAGGCCAACGATCGAGCAAGCTTGCTTGTGAAGTGACTGAACGAGGTTCCAGGAAAAGCCACTAAGCTTCAGCTGCACACGACCGTACCGCAAACCGACACTGGTGCGCGAGATGAGTATTCTAAGGCGCTTGAGAGAACTCAGGAGAAGGAACTCGGCAAATTAACACCGTAACTTCGGGAGAAGGTGTGCCCTATTAGTGTGAAGTGAACAACGGAGCATGAACGGGTTGCAAGAAATCGGTGGCTGCGACTGTTTATTAAAAACACAGCACTCTGCAAACACGAAAGTGGACGTATAGGGTGTGACGCCTGCCCGGTGCTGGAAGATTAAATGATGGGGTGCAAGCTCTTGATTGAAGTCCCAGTAAACGGCGGCCGTAACTATAACGGTCCTAAGGTAGCGAAATTCCTTGTCGGGTAAGTTCCGACCTGCACGAATGGCGTAACGATGGCCACACTGTCTCCTCCTGAGACTCAGCGAAGTTGAAATGTTTGTGATGATGCAATCTCCCCGCGGAAAGACGGAAAGACCCCATGAACCTTTACTGTAGCTTTGTATTGGACTTTGAACAGATCTGTGTAGGATAGGTGGGAGGCTTTGAAGTGAGGACGCTAGTTCTCATGGAGCCAACGTTGAAATACCACCCTGGTGTGTTTGAGGTTCTAACCTAGGTCCATTATCTGGATCGGGGACAGTGCATGGTAGGCAGTTTGACTGGGGCGGTCTCCTCCCAAAGCGTAACGGAGGAGTTCGAAGGTACGCTAGTTACGGTCGGACATCGTGACGATAGTGCAATGGCATAAGCGTGCTTAACTGCGAGACTGACAAGTCGAGCAGATGCGAAAGCAGGACATAGTGATCCGGTGGTTCTGTATGGAAGGGCCATCGCTCAACGGATAAAAGGTACTCTGGGGATAACAGGCTGATACCGCCCAAGAGTTCATATCGACGGCGGTGTTTGGCACCTCGATGTCGGCTCATCTCATCCTGGGGCTGTAGCCGGTCCCAAGGGTATGGCTGTTCGCCATTTAAAGAGGTACGTGAGCTGGGTTTAAAACGTCGTGAGACAGTTTGGTCCCTATCTTCCGTGGGCGCTGCAGATTTGAGGAAGCCTGCTCCTAGTACGAGAGGACCGGAGTGGACACACCTCTGGTGTATCGGTTGTCACGCCAGTGGCATTGCCGAGTAGCTAAGTGTGGAAGAGATAACCGCTGAAAGCATCTAAGCGGGAAACTCGTTTCAAGATGAGATCTGCCGGGGCCTTGAGCCCCCTGAAGAGTCGTTCAAGACCAGGACGTTGATAGGTCGGGTGTGGAAGCGCAGTAATGCGTTAAGCTAACCGATACTAATTGCTCGTGCGGCTTGACCCTATAACTTTGATCTGAAAATCAAAGAAATATGCCAAGTTGACGCAGTCAAATACAAAACTGATTCCAAACTCTATGAATTCGCCGTCCTGACTCAACACCAGGATGGCAACCCTTTATGCCTGATGACCATAGCGAGGTGGTCCCACTCCTTCCCATCCCGAACAGGACAGTGAAACGCCTCAGCGCCGATGATAGTGCGGGTTCCCGTGTGAAAGTAGGTCATCGTCAGGCTCTTACAGCCCCAAAAAGCCCAGCCTAATCAGCTGGGCTTTTTGCTTTT
>NZ_JACHYC010000018.1 GCF_014192575.1 Variovorax sp. Sphag1AA
ACCGCGACCAGCGAAGCCCCTTGCGACAGCCAGCGGGCTGCAACCTGTTCCGGCGTTTCGCCCGGGAAGAGCAGGCCCAGGTCTTCATCGCTCACTTTCACCAGATGCGCGATCGACACCATCTGCTCGACGATCGCCCGCCAATGCGAGAGGTCCGGTTCGACGTTGAGCCGCACGTTCGGGTCGTAGGCGATCAGGCGCCGTTCTCGCTCGCGCGCAGCGAGCGCACGCAGCGCGCTGCCTACCGGCTCGACCACCAGCGCGTAGGAACCGAACTGGAGCACGCGCGTCGCAGGGGGGAGGGCGGGCAACGTGTCGTGCGTGATCTGCCTGTCCGCCGCACCGTTGCCGTGGAAGGCATAGCGCGGCACGCCGCTCGCATCGACGCTCACGACGCTCAGCGTGCTCGGTGCGTCGTTGCGCAGGATCAGCGAGGTGTCCACGCCTTCGCCCTGCAGCGAGGCGAGCAGCCGTTCGCCAAGCGCGTCGGTCGACAGGCCGGTGAGAAACGCAGAGGGCCGAGCCAATCGCGCCAGCCCCTGCGCCACATTCAGCGGCGAGCCGCCGATGCGCGCATCCAACGTCATGCCGGTGGGCGTCGAGGCGCCCATGTACACATCCATCAGCGCTTCGCCGCAGACCACGAACATGACGTTTCTCCTCGTTCAGCGTGGCGCCTGCCAGCCCTTGTAGTCCTTGACGTTGGTGCGCGTGATCAGCGTCGAGGGCAGCAGCGTCATCGGCGAATCCGGCTTCTTGCCGTTGAGGATGTCGTGCCCGATCTCCACCGCCTTCACCGCGATCATGTACGGGTCCTGGCTGGCCGAGGCCTGCACCTGCGTGTCGCCCTTGAGCGCGGTCTCGATGTCCGGCGCGCCGTCGACCGACGTGATGATGATGTTCTTGCGGTTGAGCTGCTTGGCCGCGAGATCGGTGCCGATGGCCTGCGGATCATTGATGGCGAACACCGCATCGATCTTCGGGAAGCGCGTGAGGTGGTTCTGCATCACGTTCAGGCCCCCTTCGCGCGAGCCCTTGGCGTCCTGGTCGTCCGAGAGGATCTTGATGTCGGGGCTCTTCTTGAACACCGTCTTGCAGCCGTTCACGCGGTCGATCACGGCCGAGACCTGCGGTCCGTTCTGGATGATCACGTTGCCCTTGCCGCCGAGCTTTTCGACGATGTACTGGCAGGCGATCTCGCCGGCCTGCACGTTGTTGGTCTGTACGGTGGCATCGGCGCCATTGGCCGCGACGTCGACGCCGACGACGATGATGCCGGCCTTCTTCGCCTTCGTCAGTGCGGGCTCGATCGCCTTGGCGTCCACCGCGTTCACGAGGATCAGGTCGGTGCCGGCGGAGATGAAGCCGTCGATCTGCGAGAACTGCTTGTTGAGGTCGTAGTCGGCCGACAGGGCGGTGACCTTCGCGTTCGGGTTGTACTGCTTGGCCTTCGCTTCGGCGCCCTTCGCGAGCGAGACGAAGAAGGGATTGCCCATCGAGCCGAGCGTGATGCCGACGTTCTTGAATTCCTTGTCGGCGGCGTATGCCGAGGGCATCGCGAAGGCAGTGGCAATGGCGGCGAGGGCGAAGAGCTTGTTGCGCATGAAGAGTCTCCTTTGGTGGTTGGTAGGCGGGAAGCGGAGCGGGAATCAGGTCCTTGCGGAATCCTTGCGGCGGTAGCGGTCCAGTGCGACGGCGCCGATGATCACGAGGCCCTTGACGATGTATTGCCAGATGTCGGAGACCCCCATGAGGATCAGCCCGTTGGTGAGCACCGCGATGATCAGCGCGCCAACCAGCGTGCCGAGGATCGAGCCGGTACCGCCGACGAAGCTGGTGCCCCCGAGAATCACCGCGGCGATCGCATCGAGTTCATAGGACGCACCGAGTTGCAGTCCGTTGGCCGCATAGAGCCGCGCCGAAGCCATCACGCCACCGAGACCCGAGAGCAGCCCCGATGTGCAGTAGACGAACAGCAGCACCGCCCACACCTTGATGCCCGCGAGGCGTGCGGCTTCCGGATTGCCGCCGACCGAGTAGATGTTCAGGCCGAGCACCGTGCGGCGCAGGATGAACCACGACAGCGCCACCACCGCGAAGGCGATGATCACGAGCCACGGCACGCCCAGCACCTCGCCATTGCCGATGAAGGCAAATGGCAGTTGCGGGTTGAAGATGGTGGTGTCGTTGCCGATGAGCCGCGCGATGCCCCGCACCGCGGTGAGCGCACCGAGCGTCACGATGAAAGGCGGCAGCTTCACGAAGGCCACGAGCACGCCGTTGATCAGGCCGAAGAGCAGCCCGCAC
>NZ_JACHYC010000019.1 GCF_014192575.1 Variovorax sp. Sphag1AA
GATTCTGTTGAAAAACCCGCTGGCAAATTGGTTCGGGTCGCCTATGTTGAAGGCAACGAATTTGTTGGAGGCGCTTTGACATGATGGGTCAACAGGATGGCAGCCAAGACAGACTCTTCTACTCCTTCAATCTCGACGAACACGTGCCGCGAGACCATCTGCTTCGCGGAATCGATCAAGTGCTGGACCTGCGAGAGCTACGCGCTCAGCTTGCGCCGTTCTACAGCCATACGGGACGCCCATCGATTGATCCAGAGCTGATCCTGCGGATGCTCATCGTGGGCTACTGCTGCGGCATTCGGTCCGAGCGTCGACTGTGCGAGGAGGTTCATCTGAACCTAGCCTATCGTTGGTTCTGCCGCCTTGAGTTGGATGCACAGGTACCGAACCACTCGACTTTCTCCAAGAATCGGCACGGCAGGTTCCGCACGAGTGACGCCTTCCGACAGCTCTTCGAGAGCGTTCTGCGTCGATGCATGACAGAGGGACTGGTGGGCGGAGAGGGTTTTGCCGTCGATGCAAGCTTCATACGCGCCGACGCGAACCGCGCTCGTGGAGTGGAGCGCGGCCAGGTGCCAAAGTGGGAAAACCCGAGCCGAGCTGTACGTGAGTATTTGGAAGGTGTGGAGGCGACCAACCCTGTGGCCTCGGACGATACGGAGTTGCCTTCGGAGCGGAACATCTCTCTCAGTGATCCTGCCGCGCATTGGACCGCGGCGCCTGGCGGGCCGCCGCAATATGCCTACTCAACCAACTACCTGATCGACCTGGACGTCGGGATCATCGTCGATGTCGAAGCCACGCCAGCGAACCGGAGCTGGGAGGTCGAATCGACGAAGGTCATGGTCGATCGCGTGGAAGAGCGCTTCGGCCTAAAGCCTCGCCGCCTCGTTGGCGATACGGCGTACGGCTCAGGTGCGATGCTGTCCTGGATGGTCAAGGAGAAGGAGATAGCGCCTCACGTCCCGGTCTGGGACAAGACGCAGCGCAAGGACGGGACGCTCTCAAGCAATGAGTTCACCTGGAATGAGCAAGCGAACGAGTACCGTTGCCCAGAAGGCGTCTCCCTGCGCAGCGAGCGACGAAACTTCACCGAGCCTCGAGATCACGTCACCAAAGCCGACACGATCATCTATCGTTCACGCAAGCAGGACTGCGCGGGATGCCAGCTCAAGCAACGTTGCTGTCCCAACACGTCGATTCGCAAGATCGCTCGAAGCGTTCACGAGGAGTCCAGAGATGTGGGGCGCGCCATTGGACGAACGCCGGAGTACATCGATTCGAAACGCCAGCGCAAGAAGGTCGAAATGTTGTTCGCCCATTTGAAGCGCATCTTGAAGCTCGACCGGCTACGGCTGCGAGGAATGTCTGGAGCAAGAGACGAGTTCCTGCTCGCAGCAACAGCACAGAACCTACGAAGGATGGCAAAACGGCTGCTTGGGGTTCAAGGAAGAACCGCAGCCGCGATTTGAGAGGCGCCGGGCGGTCGACGCCCCGGAGGTACGCGCTCCCTCGTGAATCGAGAGAGAGGGGCGCGGCGAGTGCGGCTGCCCACCTGTTTTTCAACAGAATC
>NZ_JACHYC010000020.1 GCF_014192575.1 Variovorax sp. Sphag1AA
TGACCTGCCCCCTCCCAGCCGTACCAGTCTCAACGTAGTGGAGTCCGTCAACTTGGAGAATGACGGGCATGAGAAAGAGCAGATTCACCGAAGAGCAGATCATCGGTTTCATCCGGCAGTCGGAGGCCGGTTTGCCGATCAAGGAGTTGTGCCGCAAGGGCGGTTTCAGCGACGCCACCTTCTACAAGTGGCGTGCGAAGTACGGCGGCATGGATGTTCCCGATGCCAAGCGACTGCGTGACCTCGAGAGCGAGAACGCCAAGCTCAAGAAGCTGCTGGCCGAGGCCCACTTGGACATCCACGCGCTGAACACCGCCTTCGGGGTAAAGCGTTAGCCCCGCAGGCCAAGCGCGCAGCAATCACCGTGATGATCGACCAATGCGATCTGTCCGAGCGACGTGCGTGCAGGCTTGTGGGGCTCTCCCGCGACAGCTATCGCAACCCACCCGAGAGCGATCAGGCGACCCAGGATCTGCAGGCCAGCATCGTGGAGATCGCGCACGCGCGTCGGCGCTTCGGCTATCGACGCATCCACGACTTGCTGCGCCCGCAGTACCCAGGCGTGAACCACAAGAAGGTCTATCGGCTGTACAGCGCGGCCAACCTGGCCGTGCGCAAGCGCAAGAAGGTCAAGCGTCCTGCGTCCGAGCGCGTGCCGCTGCAATTGGCCCGCTCGGTCAATGAGGTGTGGAGTATGGATTTCGTCAGCGACAGCCTGAGTACCGGTCGGCGCATCAAGTGCCTGACGGTGGCCGATGACTTCAGTCATGAATGCGTGAGCATCGCAGTGGACTGGGGTATCTCGGGCCAGTACGTCACGCGGCTGCTCGACCAGGCAGCCATCTTCCGTGGCTACCCGCTGGCGGTGCGTACCGACAATGGTCCGGAGTTCACCAGCCGGGCCTTCATGGGCTGGGCGCAGACGCATGGCATCCGGCACATCCGGATCGAGCCGGGCCGGCCCATGCAGAACGGGTACATCGAGAGCTTCAACGGAAAGTTCCGGGACGAGTGCCTGAACGAGCAGTGGTTCGAGACGTTGCAGCAGGCCAGAGCGGCCATCGCAACATGGAGGCAGGACTACAACGAGATCAGGCCGCACAGCAGTTGCGGCCGCATGCCGCCTGCAAAGTTCGCCGAGCTGCATCGCCAGCGCGCTGGCGATTCAGCTCAAACCACTTCAATCACCACAGAGATCAATTAGTCTTGCAACCCCGGACTTCCTCGTTATGAACGGCACGGCGGCAGGGGGCAGGTCA
>NZ_JACHYC010000021.1 GCF_014192575.1 Variovorax sp. Sphag1AA
AAAATGGCAAAAGGAAAATTCACCCGCACGAAGCCGCACGTGAACGTGGGCACGATTGGTCACGTTGACCATGGCAAGACGACTCTGACGGCGGCGATTGCGACCGTGCTGTCGAGCAAGTTCGGCGGCGAAGCCAAGGCCTACGACCAGATCGACGCGGCGCCCGAAGAAAAGGCGCGCGGCATCACGATCAACACCGCGCACGTCGAGTACGAGACGGCCAACCGTCACTACGCGCACGTGGACTGCCCCGGCCACGCCGACTATGTGAAGAACATGATCACGGGTGCTGCCCAGATGGACGGCGCGATCCTGGTGTGCTCGGCTGCTGACGGCCCGATGCCCCAGACCCGTGAGCACATCCTGCTGGCTCGCCAGGTGGGTGTGGGCTACATCATCGTCTACCTGAACAAGTGCGACATGGTGGACGACAAGGAGCTGCTCGAGCTCGTCGAAATGGAAGTTCGCGAACTGCTCGACAAGTACGAGTTCCCTGGCGACGCCACCCCGATCATCCACGGCTCGGCCAAGCTGGCGCTGGAAGGCGACAAGGGCGAGCTGGGCGAAGGCTCGATCATGAAGCTGGCCGAGGCGCTGGACACCTACATCCCCACGCCTGAGCGCGCGGTGGACGGCACGTTCCTGATGCCTGTGGAAGACGTGTTCTCGATCTCCGGTCGCGGCACGGTGGTGACCGGCGCTGTCGAGCGCGGCATCATCAAGGTCGGCGACGAAATCGAAATCGTCGGTATCCGTGCGACCCAGAAGACCACCTGCACGGGCGTGGAAATGTTCCGCAAGCTGCTGGACCAGGGTCAGGCTGGCGACAACGTGGGCGTGCTGCTGCGCGGCACCAAGCGCGAAGAAGTCGAGCGCGGCCAGGTGCTGTGCAAGCCCGGCTCGATCAAGCCGCACACGCACTTCACCGCTGAGGTGTATGTGCTGAGCAAGGACGAAGGTGGCCGTCACACGCCGTTCTTCAACAACTATCGCCCGCAGTTCTACTTCCGCACAACGGACGTGACCGGCTCGATCGAGCTGCCCAAGGACAAGGAAATGGTCATGCCGGGCGACAACGTGTCGATCACAGTGAAGCTGATTGCTCCGATCGCCATGGAAGAAGGTCTGCGCTTCGCGATCCGCGAAGGCGGCCGCACCGTGGGCTCGGGCGTCGTGGCCAAGATCCTCGACATCTGAT